>NZ_VFMJ01000001.1 GCF_006715005.1 Serratia marcescens | reverse complement strand
GAAGCGGTTCAACACTTCGGATTCTGTGCGTTCAGCGCCATTACGCCAGGTGCTTTTTACTTCGCGAGTAAGGCGCATCACGTCCGTAATTTCTACGTCAACCAGGTGGTCGCGGATGATCTGTTTCGCCATTGATACCGCCAGGTGGTTCTTGCCAGTGCCGCAACTCCCTGTCATCACCAACCCGGTGCCGGATTCGAAAATTTTCTTCCAGCTCTGCGCATAGCGCTGGCAGTTGCTCAGGTTCTTCGCTGCCATCGGATTAACTGGCTGGTAGTTGGAAAATTCGCAGTTCTGGAAGCGCGGGGCGATACCGGCTTCATCCAGCAGATTTTCAACTGCGAGTTGACGCAGTTCTGATTTGACATTGTGCTGCTCTTCCCGAAGGCAATCCGGGCACAGTGAGATTTTTCGACCAGGAACGCCGCGATATTCCGGCCCCGTCAAGGTGATTTGCTGGTACTCACCATGGGTTGCGCAGATCACTGGCTGAGTTTGTTTTTCCCAGCTTGCGTAATGCGAAGGGAGCTCGCCACCCAAGGCATAATCCAGACAATCCACCAGCTCGACTTCTCGACGCTCCAGTTCAAGACGTTTTTTGCGCTGCTCAAAATTTAACATGTTCACCTCGTATCACCAGTTGCACCCAGACTCACCGTAATTCTGCCCCTCGAACCCCGACACCGGCGGCAAGGTATGCCGCACACCTCCGGGCGCGGATGGCGTTTGCCAGGTTTCATCGAAGTGTCGATCGGGGCCGAAGAACGTTGCGGCCTGCTTGACGAACTCAGAGCCCAGCTTGCCGGTAGCCGCCACAAACGCCGCGTAGCGCTTCACCCCTGCCAGCATGGCTTCTGGCGTGGCCCCGTCTTTGAGGCGAGCATTCCAGGCTTTGTAGGCCGAGGGCTTGGGGTTGCCGCCGGCGCGTTTTGGATATGCCTGCCAGGCCGCCTCAAATTCAGGTGAATAATCCTGCTTGGCAGAACGCCTCGGCGTAGGAGCGTCAGCGAATGCGCCAATAGGTTTTTTAATCTCTGTAGTAATCTCTGTAGTAATCTCTGTAGGATCGAAATCGGGTTTTCCCGACCCGCGGCGAGGGGTTTCCCTCCCCCGCGACGCAGGGATTCCCGACTTTCCGAAATCGGATTTGCCGACCTCCCGAAAACGGGTTTCCCCATTTCGGGAAATGTGACTGTTTTCATTAATGATTTCATCAAGACGATCACAATCAATACGAAAATACATTTTGTGTTCGAGACGCTTGTGTGTCTCGATAAGAATGCCTCGAGAAACAAGCTGTTTGCGGGCAGTCGCCTGTTGCTCGAAAGTCAGACCCGTTTCCGATTCGATAGCTTCGCGCGTTTTATGAACGCCTTCTACGGCGTGCGCTTTGTCCTGCCAGTAGAATACTTGGCTGAAAAAAATAACTGCGTGAGGACTTCCCATGGCCTTAACTAGTCCCGGGTAGTAAGCTACCGGCGCCCCAAAATCCATTAACAAATCAGATGGACGCATTTTTATTCCCCCCCGCATAACTCAAAATAAAAACGATGGTTGGTATCAATACCCAGTACAGGAAACGCTCCCGCCGCCATCAAATAGCAAAGCTGCGCCCCACTGAAAATATTGCACCCCACCTTCCTGGCAGCGATTACAAGGCGGAACTCGTCAATAGATTTTGCCCCCTTTATGCGATTACAAGCCTTGCAGCATGCAAGCAGATTTGATAGGTCATTCGAGCCGCCCTTACTTTGGGGATAATGTGATCGGCTGAATAATCATCAAAAGACAATGGCTTCCCGCAATAGCCACAGTGACCCTGTTTTTTTTAAATATTACCAACGCTTTTTGAGCCGATACTTTCATTCGCCAACCTTAGCCGTTGCCTTGCACGCGAACACAAAGGCCTCCACCACCGCTTCGGCGGGTGGTTATTGCAGCGGCTTTTCACTTCATCATCACGCTTGCCCAGCGATAAACCAACTCCTCAACCACTCTCGGTACGGAATTCTTTCACAACCCAGGAAAATGTTGTTGGCAATATCGCATCCATCTCGTAACCCGCGATAAACGCGTCTTTGCTTCTTTCGTCTTTCATGTTTGCTCCCGGTTGATTCAGTCATCGTCATTCCTCCGCCTGGCAGTAAACTGCCGGCATGATGGTTTTGAGGGGAGTTAGGCATGCTGAGCACCAGAAAAACCTTTAGGATCCTGTGCGCTCGATAACTTCAGTTGTCGTTGCTTTTCTGGCAATCCATCAAAAACCCCTGGGTAAAGATCTGGTCTGATCTCATGAGGGGTAACCTTCCACCCAACAGCCTCACTAAGCAGCAGTACCTTTCCGTCAGGAACTTTGTGGTTTAACCACAGGCTCACCGTTTGTTGTCTGCACCCCAACACCCTCGCCAAGCCGCTTTGACTCGTCACTTTCATAATGAGGTGCTTAAGCTCTCTGTTCATGATCATCCCTCGTTGTAAATACAATAATACTACAATAATATATTGTATTGGAGTTTTCAACGGATGGGATACAATTAAGAAATGAAAAACACACGCGAAACAGTTTTCTCCCAGCGCCTAAACGAAGCGCTGACAGAGCTTGGGCTTAGCCAATCTGAGCTAGCTCGCCGCATTGATGTCACCCCCCAAGCAGTTCAGCGGTGGTGTAATGGCTATGGTTCTCCAAGAAGCAAGTATCTATCGGCCATATCTAAGGCGACAGGAAAGCCGGAGCATTGGTTCTTTCTTCCGTATGGTACGCAACAAGACCAAGTTTCTGCCGTTGTAGATCAGCCGTCGAGCGCGTCAGATGATCTGGTTTCCCTCACACTAACACCTGATGAAATTAAATTAATCAATACTTACAGAGACTTACCTGGAGTTGAGAGAAAAAGAATGCTCGATTTATTTGAACTCAGGCTAGAAGAGATCAATAAATACATAACTGAATACCTATTAAAAAAATAATCAAATAAATCATCAAATTAAGAATCCAAGGAGCGACCCTTGGATTTTTTTTTGCCTTAAGATATTGCAATCTACAATATTAGATTGTAGATTTAATTGTAACGACGCCCCCATTACGATTCAGCCGTGGGAAATGCAGATAGCCATACCTCGTTGAATGACCCTGTGTCGATGCAGATCCGGGATGTCGTTAATTACAGCAGCAAGGCCAGCGCATTAAGTATTTATGCGATAAACCATGCGGGAATTAACAAGTTATAAATCGGGAGGTTTTATCGTGAAAATGAAATCGATGAAAGCAAATTGACATATATTAGCGACTAGCGCGGCTGAAGTTTTTGTTCTACTTAACCTTCTCACTGAGAATGCCCGCCGCGGATTTCACTTGGAGGATACCGATACGCTTTTGCCACTGTCAGGTATTACAAAGCTAGCGGGTGAACTGAATGATAACTTATTCAAGTTGGTTGAAAGTAATCATGGTGAAAAAAATCATTCTTAATACGAACTCTGGCGGCGACGCCAATTCAATCGCCAGAGCCTACCCATCAAACCCGTAAAATTTAAAAGAGGCTGATATGGACATACCACGCCCAAAAGCCAAAGAATCAACCAGGCTTGTATTGGTTGACATAAAAAACTTAATCGAGCCACAAGCGCTTAATTAAAGACAATCCCACTTCATGGCCTTGGAAAGCTGTGTATGCACATGGTTAAGCAAGCATACGGTGTAGAATGTGATGAACCAATGCCTGAGATCGGTGACAGGAATGGCAATTTTATTTGTACTCGCGTTGATTTAGATACAGGGGAGTACGAGTTTTTGTCCGAGCGTACTTATAACCATCGAGTTATGAACGGCTATGAATTGTGTCTCGAGGGTGCCTCATGACTGATATTTATCATGCACTGATGGTAAGGGATTTCAGCGGTATCTTGACGAGGTGCTCGGGAAGCCAGGTAGCCTACTTCGCTGCTGCTGCCGCTATTGACGCAGCATTGTTTGGTTATCGGTAATCTTGTTTTGGAAGCTGATGAGAGTTGAAGGATATACAGATTCAGAGGCTTAAGCGAGACCTCGTCTTAATTGGAAACTGTCCTAAGAAGCTTTCCTCGGATGGCTCAGTTTTTAAAGCAAAATGGTAGCGTCGCCGAGCACATCCTAAATAAGCGACAGGGGGGGGGGCTAAATAATGAGCACTCTCACGCGCCAAGGCATCAAGGCATTGCTGAATGAAGTCATCATTAACGCTACATCCAGACTTTAGCGGCCGCCTGACGGTTTATATTGAGAATGGCGAATTGAAGGCGTATCGCCCTCACTCACCAGAGGAATTTACAGCAACACTCGGTACGTTTATTGAGTTAGCAGAAAGAGCTGGCTGGACAGTAAAGCCCACCGGAGGAAGAATAATGCGTAAAGATTTTGGAAGTATCGGCATCGATGACGCGTTTCAGTTAAAACAACAGCCAGTGTATGTTGTGACACGTCACGGACGCAGCAAGAAAAGTTTTAGCCGTGAAACAGCCATTCGTCGCTTGGCTCACTTTATGGTTCAAAAAACATTTGACCGCGCTGGAGTACCAACTCATGAAGGCGGCGTAATCCACTTTCATCGCGGTGAAATAACACTGGGTTATTGGCAAGCGCATCATCGCTGTGAAAGGCGCATTCGTAAATTACTGGCTCGCAAAGCGTGATAAAGAAAAATGGCAGCGCGAGTATGATGAATGGGCGGCAAAGCACGATGACTTAATGAAACGCCGCCCGTATTAATTAAACAATCTCCAACAAGATTTTAATTATGGCCTTCAGGCTGACGGTTTCGCTCGGCCTGAATTTAGACAGCAGGTAATTAACGATGACTCAGTGGTTCAAACAATATTGCTTTAAATCGTCGGCGTATCGCCCTCGCCTATCTCGATTTTTGCCAGCGCCATTTCGGCGGCAAATGGTCTGACGTGGTTATTTCGAAAAAGAAAACTGGTTCGCGTTGACCTGACCCAGGAGTGCCTCGAGGCGCTGATGAAAGAGTTCATCGAGAACATGGTTCGCGCTGAATTCGGTATCGCCGGCGGGCAGGAGCAGATCGCCAATTCCTACGACGCGATGCTGAGCAAAGACCGTAGCCGCCTTACGCCGCTCGGCAAGTCAGCGATGGAAGAAATGATGATCGACGCCGTCGCCTACAAGCTCCACAACCAAGCAGCCAGCTGCTGCAGGTGGTGGCGTGATGGCAACCATGCAACTGATCGATGCCCAGTGCCGCGTAGAGCAGGCGCAGCAGATCCTCAATCTGTGGCTGGAGTCCTGCAACGACCGCACCGACCAAGTAGAGCGCACGATGGTCTGCGCGATGATCACCCTGCTGGATGGTGTGCCTGAGTCGATCCGCACCTTCAATAACGGTACGCCAATGGCGCAGCTGCGGGAGGCCCAATGATAAAGATTCCGTACAGCGAAGCAGCCCAGCGGGCTATCCAGCACGAAAAGGCCGAAGAGTTCATTCAGGCGGCCACGTTCTGGCGCATCGCTGAGTCATTCGCGGTGAAGTCGGTTAACCAGGATTGGGCAGCCACCCGCGCCGAGCTGTGCGAAAAGCGCCACAGCCTTACGGAGCGGCTGGAGCAGCTGCAAGAAAGCGCCAGTGAGCGAGCAAAGGAGGCAGCGAAAACCAAGGCCAAGAAGAAGATGGCTGAGGCGCTCAAGGCCCATATCAAGACCACCAGCGAAGAGGTATAGCAATGGCGAAAAAAGGCGGCAGTAAAACGTGCCAAGGCATGTGTGGCATGACGCTGGCCCAGGGGTACCGGCTGACCCGTCAACAAGCTTGGGAGTACGGCAACGTGCAGAAGTCAGTGGCGGACTACAGAACGGCCGACGGCAATATCCAGATGCCGCTGAACCGGAGTATGCGCCGGCACGCAAAAACACATGGGGTTCAACTTAAAGAAGGCGACGAAATAATGGAAAAGCAAATGACAGTAGTAGGTGGCAAACCAATGATGAGCAGCCGCTTAAATTGCCCGTCTTACCACAAAGGAGCACAAGGATGTCTGCCGAGATATTCGAGTGATGCTTGTGCAGCTTTATGGTGGTGATGAGCGTGATTATATCCGTAGCGCAAATTTGCTCTACGATACAAATCAATGTGTTAGCTGCATTCAGTACGATACCTCAAATCCTAACGCCCTGGGAGTATCTGCTCGACTATGAGCACTCTCAGTGCCTGGTCGCTGGTTACGATGCGGCTCGTCGCATGGCAATTATTAATGAGTGGCAGGATATGAAAGTAGAGCTGGCACAACCACGTATTGCCGCACCGGCCCCGGTACAGCAGGCGATCTCCACATCCGATCACATTCTGTCGGTCGCCCGCGTCGTAGCAGAGGCCACCGCCTCCGCAACGATGAAAGCCGTGATGGAGCTTTCCGGCACGCAGGTGTTCGCTGCGCAAGCTCTGCCACCAGCATCACCTGAGCAAGTCGCGCCGGTATCGGTTGCTGAACCAGTTGGCACGCCGCCAGCCCCGGAATTCTCACCAGTCATCGATCTGATGTGGGCCTTTGGCATCTCCGACGCAGCATGCCGGCGCCTGGCAAGTTACGCCAACCTGCCGACCAAGCTTACCAATGGCGAGCGTGGCCACCTGCTGATCCACCATTCCTCTTTCGCTGATGCGGTATTCACCCTGATCGACGAATCCACACCGCCGACGGGTAAGCGAAAACGCTGGCAGCACCCAGACTTCGGCGGCTTCACGCTCAAGGTCACCGAGACCAACAAAGCCGCCGTGGAGGCCAAGCAATGATCGGTACTCAGAGCAAAGTGATGAACTACGACCCGAACTATACGCTGTGTGGACGCATGGCAAAGCAAAACCGTCCGCCTGACGTTCGGCCAGTGGAAATACCGCACATCGGTAGACGTGGTTGTCGGCGGAAATAGTAACGGGTTCAGCGTTATTGAGTGTGCTATCGGTGTCGCTTATGAGCAATTGGGCACCGTCCCGTTCTTCAATGACGATACCGGCAAAGATGACGAGATGGCGGTGATTAACATCGGCAACCTGCAGTGTATGGACGAATGCCTGGAAGGCGAGGATTGGCTGAAAGAAATGCTGATTGGCGCCGAGATTATCAACATTGAACCGGAGGCAGAGCAATGATGTTCCCAACCGATATTCTGCGCGCAGCCCTGTGCTGCGTAGCAAACGAGAACGAGTCTCGCGAATACCTGCAGGGGGTGTACATCTCCCCTACCCACATCCATGCCACTGACGGCCGCGCGGCGGTGATGATGGAGCATGGTGCGGACACCGACATTGATGGGGTGTTTCTGGTCAAGGGCGAAATTCCAGACAGTGCAGAAGTCACGATCATTAAACACATGGACGAGGGCTGGATGGCTATCCATTCGGATGAAGATAAGGAATTTGTCGGTTTCTGCGAGTTGGTGCCGCTAGATTGCCGCTATCCAGACTTCAGCAAAATCCTGCCGGCAGAGCCGGAACCGTGCGACGTGCTGCCAATGTTTTCAGGTCACCTTTTGGCTCTCCCCTATCTGATGTTTGGGTCGGAAATCGGCTTTGCTGCAGTTCGGTTTAAGCCTTCAGGGAAAGGTGGCCCCTGCCAACTGATTTTAGACCCGGGCATTAACCGCCTGTACGGCAATCCGTTCCTGGTCATTATGCCGCTACGCGACAACACCTTCGATCTGCTCGACGAGGTGATGAATGAAGAAGGTATTTGAACTGATTATGTTCACGCTGTTTTTCTCCAGTCTTGCGGGTTTCGGGCTGGCGGCGGGACTCTTTTCATTCCTCGGCACTGCCGAACTGATCGGGAGGGTTATCTGGTGAAAATCGATTACCAAGACCACGGAGCAACCGCCAGCATCACGCTGACCAGCACGGTGTTTGAGTTCCGCCGGCATAACCGCGTCGTTGACACGGCGCTGTTTCTGACCAGCGTCAGCGCGCACCGCAGCGGGTTGTTCTTTATGAAAACCGTGCTATCTGGCCGCTCCGCGCCAATGTTGAAGGTTTACAAAATCGCTTTACAGGAGATGGCACGATGACAAATGCACAAATTAACGAACTGAGAACCGCCGCACTCGATGCAACTCCCGGCCCGTGGGTCTGGTTTACCAGTAACAGCATGGTTCGACTGAGTAGTGTTCCAAGCGGAAAGGATGGTGATGTGCTGAGCGCCTTTCGGGCGACTGATGGCGTGCCGTGCGTGAGTATTAGCCGGTGTGATATGGAATTCATTGCCGCCGCTAACCCTGCCGCCATCCTGAACCTACTGCTGGCACTGGAAGAGAAAGAGCGGTCACTTATTTCGAATGCTGTCGATTATGAATACGAGGCGTTAGAAGCCAAACGGAAACTCGAAGAATCGGAGCGGCGTGCCGACAACATGGCGGCTCTTGCCGACAATTACGACCACCATCGCCAGCGCCTCGATCAGGCCGCGCATAAGGTTATCGAGTGGTGCCGTCAGGAAGCATTGGATCGTACAGGTAAAGCAGAGAACGCCGAATTTTACTCGTGCGTTAAAGAGCTGCGATCAGCATTAGCATTTGTGGAGGCAACCCAGTGAGCATACAAATTGACCAGATTCAACTTGTGGCGGCCATCGCCAAAGAGATCGACCGCCAGCACCCGGGTGCTGGCGTTGAAAGCCGCTGCTTCAACACGATCATCCTGGCGGCGAATAACATCTGTCAGGAGTTCGCTAAGCCAGTGGTGAAGGCATCGGAGGGCATGGGGCTTGCTGACTGGCTCGCCAGCGACGACACAGGGATGAGCAGCCTGTTCATGGCATCCAAGCTGACCGGCATTTTCGAAGCTGAATATGCCTATCCGCGCGATCCGGCAGACTTTGGCCGCTGCCTGCGCCTGGTCGAAGCTGTGCCGGAGCTGGAAAGTAAAATTCGTGACATGTCACAACATGGCAAGGAGTGGGCGGTGGTAGCCGCCCATTGGCATGAATGGGCTGAGGTGTACCGCATTGGTGACGGAAAGCGGCTGTATCGCCTCATGCGGCTTTGCTACGAGGCAGGTGAATGATGGAGATCGAACCAACAGACTTCGACACCTGGCTGCAGGGACAGACAGTACCGATCGATGTGGATTGTGGTTGTGTGGCCGCCGAGGTGCTGCTGTTTTGGGTTAAGAAGGCGTACAACGACGGCCTACAGGCCGGGGCCGGTAAGACGGAGGTGACAGAGTGAACAGAATGTTTTTGTTGATGGCTGAGTTTGAGACCTCGGATATTCCTCTGGAGAAAATCGCGGAGAAATACCTCGGTATCTCAATCGAGTTAGCCAACAAGCGTGCGAACGCTGGCAAGCTGCCTATCCCGAGTTTCCGGGCTGCAGACTCGAACAAAGCCCCGCGCCTGGTGTATGTGAAGGATTTGGCAGACTATCTTGATCAACGCACGGCAGCAGGGAGGGAAGAGTTCAAGCAGGTTAATTCGTAAGTCGGCGCGGGGTGCCGGGTCACCTATAGCACCCCACAAACCCATAACTTACTGATTTAATTAACCACTCAATCCCACCAGATATCGAACTCACCATTCGGTATCACTACCAACCAAATCAAGGGAACTCAAGCACAGCGCAGGCTGGGCCTGGGTTCCTATTTGGTTTATTTTGGTGCATACGGTAACCAAATAGTATATTTTCTCTTTGTCAGCACCCCATAGAGCACCCCATTTTCATGGTGACCCGGAACCGGCAAAGGAATTGAGATGGCATACTATAGCATAGAAAAACGTCCGCGCGCTGATGGTACAACGCGCTACCGCTGCACTGTGGGCGTGAAGCAAGGCGGAAAATACATCTACCGCGAGAGCAAAACCTTTGGGCGCCACCAGCTCGCTAAAACGTGGGGTGCCAACCGGGTGACCCAGATAGAGGCTGATGGGGTGCCAGGCGAAAATAGCTCAAGTGATCTAACTGTAGGTGACCTTATCAGGAAGTACGTGGATGATCCGGCGCTGGGAGGAAAAGTCGGGCGCAGTAAAGGCTATATACTCAACATGCTTGCCGATTGTGATATTGCCAATATTAAGCTGCTGGATTTGCAAGACCACCACGTTATTGAGCATTGCCGCGACCGCAACGCCGCCGGTGCTGGCCCAGCGACAGTAGCTCAAGACCTGAGTTACCTTTCGTCCGTTCTCTCAACAGCCAAACCTATATTCGGCTTGGATTACACTCGCAACCCAGCGAAAGAGGCGCGGGCTACGGCTTTAAAAATGGGATTGATAGGGAAATCACAGCGCAGAACCCGCAGGCCAGCCAGCGACGAACTGGCACGCCTCGTCGCCGGTTTGAGAGAGCGAGCAGGTAAGCGCCAGTCGATTATACCCTACGAAGATATTCTCAATTTTTCGATACTGTCATGCATGAGGATAGGTGAAGTCTGCCGCATAAGGTGGGAGGACGTGAACGAGCAGCAACGGGCGGTGATGGTCAGAGACAGGAAGGATCCGAGAAAGAAAGCCGGCAATCATATGATGGTGCCGCTTCTCGGTGAGGCATGGGATATCGTTCAGCGCCAGCCGAAAAAATCCGAGCTTATCTTCCCATACAAGCCACAGTCCGTTAGTTCAGGCTTCCAGCGCGTCAGAGACCGATTAGGCATAGAGGACTTGCGCTATCACGATATGCGTCGTGAGGCGGCCAGTAGGCTTTTTGAGGCGGGGTTTAGCATTGAGGAAGTTGCCCAGGTCACCGGCCATCGCAACTTGAATCTGCTTTGGCAGGTATACACCGAGCTCTACCCGAAATCACTGCATGAGAAGTTCGAGCAGTTGAAGAAATCGAAGTTGACCGAACAATGATCGGACTGTACAAATATCCAGCAAACTTCTATCGGGCTCAGAACATGAAATCTCAAGACGAAATTATCGGCATGCGGCAACTAACCAACTTTCAGGCAGACCATAGCGCTTTTGGCGGTTTTGTTCTGCTACACTCATCCTTCGTGGATACAATGTCATATGTTTGCGCTGACAAGGCCACTGCCTTTGCCGATCAGGATGTGATGATTCGGCTGGACGTTGCCAAGGCGCTGATCCGCGAGCTGCAGAAGCGCGTCGATTACATCGAAGCCGGCATCGAAAACAATGCCGTGCACCTGGTTGATTAAAAACTGGTTATAGGTGGTATCGGTCACCACCGCCCCACCAGCATAACGATTTGATAATATTACTAAAGATTAGCAATTACCATCCATTTTCCGCCAGGCGGTCAGCACCATCCAAGATGCTGCCCCTGCCGATGTTCAACCATTCGAACACTACGAGGCCGGCGACGGGGCAGCAGATTTTAGATAGGGGCTACGATTGAGTTTTCAAGTCTGCCGGGTTCCCTCCCGGCACAATGGCATTACCAAATCAGGAACTGCGGGCCGAACGTGAAACGCAGGTAGAGGCAGATCGATTTGTATTCATCGACTGTCAGCAGCCGATTGAACACAAGCACAACAGAAACATGCGCCCATCCCGTGAACTGCCCTGCGCTTCTGTGACCACCGATCAGCAGTGTATTCGACTGCACCTGGCGGCCAGCCCCTAGCGACGAATTAGAGACAATGTTTTTTGCGGTCGGGTCATAGAATCCAGAGACAGAACGCCCTGGGTTAAACTGGCCAGTGCCGATCACGAAGTCTGTATTCGGGATATTCACGATCGGCGTAATCGCATTCGTTAGCCCCGCAGTTACCCATGCATTCGCTACTACGGAAGTGTCAGTTAGACGCAGTGAATCTCCACCGACGCCATCATAATTTGAGATAACCATTCCCTGTCCGCCGGTACTGGAATTATCAGAGCGAAGCGCTATTGAAATGACGCTCATTTCATTTTGAGAGGGGATGCCCGTATCAAAACAGTTTTGCGCGTTACAGACGGCATACGGACCATCGAGCTGCGGACTACCCACTTTCTTCAGTGGCTTGGTTGGATCGGCATAGTTATAAAGTGCGTCGGCTGTATATTCGGTTGTGAAATACGCGCCGAGCAATCCCGCTTTGACAGGAACATCCAGAGCGATAGTTTCGAATTCAGACGCTTTCGGAAATCCTACACCTGGCATGGTCCAATTAATGATCTCAGGAAATGGCATTTTTATAACCCCTTACAAGAATTTTTCAACGTTCTGTGTTGCCAGCAGTTGTGCGCCGACGTCGTTTAGATGGAGGTTGTTAAACCAAAGACCAGCAGCATCACCATCAGCCCAATTTTTAGGAAATACGTCATATCCGCTATAGAACTCGGCATTTTTCTGGACTGATAGGCTCCTGATCGCATCGTTAAATACCGACATATTTGTAGCGCCGGTTGCGTTTGGAATTGGCGGAGAAATGAGAATGATGCCCATATCTTTATTAACTGAGCGGTATGAATCAATCAGGTCACTGTACCCTGCATAAAATGCATCAATGCTCACACTTTTCCAATAATCGTTAATGCCGATTATGATAATCGCTACGTCTGGATTAATGTACTCAACGAAATGCGGAATGTGTGGCAAAACATAACTATACATTGGCGTTGTCATGCCACCATTGCCGCATTTGTATAGCGTGGCACCGATTGGTTTATCCGCGTTAAAACCATAAAGCGAAACCGTCCCAGTGTTCCCATTTGTGTTAATGCGCAGAGAGTGCTCGCCGTCCGACAGCCCTGTGATATCGACGAATTTTTTTCGTTTTCGTATTACCACCCACAACAGCCACCCAGTCGCCAGCGCCATCGACTCGGTAATTAAATGTGCCGTCACCGTCATAATAGTTGATGCGCAGCGTATTGCAGTTAACCCCATTAATTTGCAGCGTCGCAAACTGATTCGCAGATGTCAGGGAAAACCCATCATGTGAACACCCAATGTCACTATTCGGCGCGCTACCGTTTGAGGCATCATAAACAGTAAATCCGTTGTGAACGATTGACACGTTATTCAGGCAATTGTTCGTTTCCGTTCCGCCGTCAATGTTAAATGAAACCCATCCATCTCCACCGCGTCCATATTTGGAGTAAATCAAATTAGCGATAGCCTGAGAAATCGATTTCCACTCCATCCAAGAATCGCCGACAGTGATAATTCTCAGGTTTTGGTTGCTGCCAATATCATGCTTTGCCACTTTAGCGCGGTATGGCCACAGCGAGCTACCATCAGTAAAACTCATTATCGCTGAACTTTTTAATGTGTCTTTGTGAATGCCTTTAGCAACTAACATTCCATCTTTAAACCCGAGAATGACATTATCAGACATGTCTTTTATCGCAATGAGATTCCCAAGGTCACGCATCGGCTTTAACATTTTTTGAGTTATCCGTAGTTTTTTAGCGATAGATTTAACCAGTCTATTACCAGCCCCAAACGCGTCAAATCGGCCGAATTCAAATGATGTCAGCACATTGCCCGACATATCCTGCGCCGTAGAAAAGTGCTCGCGGCTTTGTGCAATGCGCTTCGTTTTACTTTCTAACGCACCAACGCGGCGCAATGCCTGCATTACGCGGCGCGATACCGATGTAACAAACCGCTCACTGGCCTCCGAATTAATAAACTCAGCCACCCCGCCAGCATTTTTGTAGTAATTGAAGATGACCGTAACACCGCCACCATCTGGTATTGCTACTCGAAACAGTTTCCCGTCTGGCGTCCCGGCTATACCTGCGATCGTGCCGTCAGGATCGGTTGATGATGTGTAATAGGTATTGGCATCTGCGATGTTCTGGGCGTTTTCTGCGGCCGTCTCGGCTCGTTCAGCGGCATCATCAGCGCCTGAAACAGCCTCTTTAGCCTGGCGGCTGAACTTAAACGCGGCATCAGCCGACTGAGCGGCGCTATCTGCCGACAGGCTGCTCTTTGCTTCGTCAGTTGCTTGTTGTGTGCTGCGGGCTCCCAGCACAATGTCTGTGCCGACGACGCCATCAACTGGCAATCCTTCAGATGACATATATTTCTCCGGTGTTGTGGAGTTGGTTATTGACAATTAGCACCAATGGGGCTATTATTTATTACATGAGGTAGCGGAAAGGCCGCAGCCCGAACCCGAAAGGAAGAACGAGATGACAAACGACATGACCACCGCAGAGCTTGAAAAGATTCACGCTGAAATCGCCAAGCTAATGGCCGAGACAGCGAAGATTAACCGGGAAACAATGTGGTATCCGGTAGCTGTCGCAACCGGTCTTATCGGTGCGGTCGCCACGGTAACTACCATCATCATCAAATTTATTTAAAAGAAGCCCCGCAAGGGGCTTTTTCGCAGGTGCGCAATGAGACTGATAAACGAATACACCCCACCCGCGCCGGAAGACCTGGAGCGGCTAAAATCAGAGCTGGGTTACACAGGTAATCAAATGGCAGATATCGCAGGCGTTGCCAGTAATAGCCAGTGGAGAAAATACACTGGCGGGGCAGAACCGCGCGCCATGTCTCCACATATCCTGTTCTTCATGGCTTCTCAGCTTGTCCTGTCAGAAGATGATTTAAACCGAGTGCTGAAGAAGATGCAGGAAATCGGAGCTGAGATAAAATAATCATGGGTTACTTTAGATTTATACTTGCCGCCTTGGTATGCTCTAATCATCTATGGATAATAGGTGGGGTGGGTAGATATGCCGTTTTCTCTTTCTATATCCTCAGTGGTTATCTTATGACTACGGTTATATGCGAGCGCTACGGAACAAGTTTTGATGGCATAAAAAGATATGCAATAAACAGGATTCTTAGAATCTACCCTATATATTTTCTAGTGTTTTTTATTGCTATACTATCTATAAATTTTTTTGGCACTAAAAACACACATGTTTTTGACCCCAACCTATCCATCCCATCAACAATTAAAAGTTGGTTTATGAACATAACCTTAATTGGACTTGACTTTAATGTTCAAGAAAGGACAATCCCGCCTAGCTGGACTCTATTTGTAGAGTTGTTTTTTTATGCAGCAATTCCATTTGCAATCAGACTGGGTTCAAAATTCATCACTTTCTGGGTTATCATTTCTGTTATTTACCATGTATATTTTTTGTATACAGCTACAGATGCTGGGCTTGATTGGAACTCAAGATACGGGACTATATTTGCCGGGTCACTTGGTTTTTCTCTTGGATGCGCAGCAAGATTCTTACCTGTGGGCGGATTGAGGTTTAAAGGCGCAGTTGTAACATCAATCCTTGGATTGGTGTTTAGTTACGCGGTTCCAACATACTTCATGTTATCTGGGTATACTGATAAAGAATGGAGATATATCTCAACATACACATTTTACCTTTCAATTGCTTTCTCTTTGCTGTTTATTGCTAACTCTATAAATATTAAGCAATCGCCTTTCGGAAGGCTGCTTGGTGAGCTATCTTATCCTCTTTATCTTGTACACATCCCTGCCGGGTTTGTTCTGGTTAATATATTGAACCTTCAACCAAGAACATATTACACATTTGCTTTGTGCTTTGCTTTTTCTGTTGCCATCTCGCTATCTCTTCATTTAATAGATCGCAAGATAAATAAGATAAGAGACAAAGTTAGGCCTATTGCTAAAAAATCGCCCGTTTAATGGGCGATTTATACAGTCCGATTTATTTAAGTAAACTCCCACACGATGACTAGTCCCGGCGCACCGTTCCCGCCATTCTTCCCTTGTGCGCTTGGGCCGGCAAAAGCACCACTTCCACCTGAACCATACCCCGAACCATCATTTCCTTTTACGGAATTGCTCCCACTTGCGCCGACAGATGCTCCACCAGAACCTAGTGGGTTACTCCCGCCTTTTCCTGAAATCCCTGCGCCTAACGCAAATCCATTTCCGCCAGACTCGCCATCAATGGATGCTATATTCGCTCCCGTAGGCTGAAGGGTTTTGGGTGGGATTGACTGGCAAATATTTGGTATTTGAAATGAGTTCGCCGCCAGTCCTGAGTTACCACCAGGACAGGTCAATAATGTACCAAATTTCGTGTCACCACCTGGCTCGCCAATCGTTGCTCCTGATGTAGTATCTGATGCAATGCCTCCAGCCCCTCCGGTTCCAACAGTGACCGCTACGTTTCCATTTATGGTATATTTTCCCTTTCCGTAAGTTCCTGAGTTCCCACCAGCCGCCGCAGATACAGTTCCTGACGAAGGTGTGGCACAACCACCTCCGCCGCCACCGCCACCAACAGCCTCGACAATCACGTATCGCGTTCCAGGTGTTGGCGTGTAAGTGCCTGATGCGGTGAAGCGCTGAATGCCAATCAGGCAGCCGCCCATCGCCACTTTGAGCTTATCCAGCAAGCCATTCACATCGCCATCATCCAGCACATCCTGACCGGTTTTATCGGCGATAAACTGCCCCAGCACAGCGGCCATTGTCGAGCCCTGGCGCCATACAGTGTTGAGTTCCTCGGACTTCGCTACGCCCGAACTGAAGCCCGCAGAGCGTGCCGGTAGCGTCTGATAGTCAGTATTGGGTAAAACGTTGGCGTTTGCCGCAGTGCCGAAGGGTAAAAATTCGTTCTTAGCCATGTGATGCTCCCAGCAGTGTTCCCCATGCGCCCTTATCGAAGCCGGAGATAAATTCATTATCGATGTCGAAGCCAAACAGCGGCCCCGACTCGGTTGTGATGGTGTAATTTTTGATGCGGACGGTTGACGGTTTGATGTCCAGATAACCCAGCTCGATCACTGCTTTCATGACCGGCGTAATGCGGTCGCCGGTGATGTACACCGACATCGTCATGTCGAAGTTATCGACGGCGAAAATCTTCGTTTTTCCGTCTGGGAAAATAATCTGGTAGACATCACTGAGCGTCTCCGTGGTGCCGTCCCAATGGTTGGCCGCAATTTTCGCGCGAATGATGGTTCGGTAGGTGTCATCGTCCAGTTCAGTGAAGCCACCGGCATCGAATCGGCCACGCCATAGCCCGGCATCAAAACCGAGTTCCTCATCGTCCAGCGAGAAATAAACGCCGGTGATCGGCGTGGCAATCTTCCGCCCTATTCCCACCCACAATCCGACAGCGTCCAGCTGCTTACCTACGGCAGTGTCCAGGTCGAAATCGTCAATCAGCTTCGCTGTGGCGTTCTGCACGTCGATCAGGGGCTGTGTGATGAGGGAGATATGATCGTAAAATTTCGGCTTGTGCTTGTGATAGGACGTGATGAGCTTTTGGTATTTCGTCTCACTCATGGGATCACCACCACCTCGACATTCGCCGGCGCACAGGCGGCTACCGCGTTGAACCCGATCACGACATTTGCCGGCGCCAGGCTACCCGGTGAGGTGCCTATCTGCAGGTCGGTAATGTCGAACGTTGCGCTGTCTGCGCTGCCGTTCAGATTGGCAGGCAGGAATAGACGCGTCAGGTATACCGGATCGCCGATCTCGATTTCGTTGATGTATGCCGCAACAGCCGTTCTGATTTCCTCGCCGACCGCCGACGTGTAACCCTGCAGCGCTTTGATCTCGACGCGCGCGTAAATATTAACGCTGGTCGGGCGGAAGAAGCTGATCGGATGCACGATGCCGTATTTGTCGGTAACGTCGATTGTGGTCGTGCCGTAGGTGCCGCCGCCAGGCGTTTTCTTGGTGGCGATGGTTTTGGCGATCGCCGCCGCGTCACCGCCGGCAACAACAAGCGAAATGCTGTGAGGCGGTAAGCCGTTGGCATCTTCTACGCTGGTGTCGTTCTCATACCCACGGTAGCGCTCTACGCCGTCCAGGGTCGCTACAGCGCCCATAATGCCATCCAGCACCGTCAGCGATGGGATAGCCACGGATTTAGCCTGGCGCTGGCGCAACTCCGCATCCGTCTCCACTTTTCGCCCAGCGGTTGCGGCTGCCGGGTTGGTTACCGACTGCCAACCTCGCGTAGGGGTGCCGATCTCGGTAATGCTACCTGCAGGTGCCACGACGGCGCCATCAACCTGGCACGTTGCTGTCACGGTGACTGTGCCATCTATGCCGATCACCACACTGGCAGGTAATGACCAGGTGATGCCGTTGCTGTCACGCACTGTGCCGTTGGTGATCAGCGTGCCGACCTGCCCCACGATCCGCACATCAGCAGTGGAGCGAGACGCCGGCGTTACTGCAATGCCATTAATTTTCACGTTGGAGGCCAAACCGCGCCCCTGCGCTGTTGCCGGGCTGAACGAGTTATAGACGGCGATCGCTGTGTTGTTCGCGTCGTGGATGCCCAGCGCGTAAATAGCCAGCATCTGGCCGTCTTTGCTGTCAGGTTCCAGATAAACATCGTCACCGTAGATCTGTTGGAAATAACCGGTCAGCGTGTTGAGTATCGTCTGATAATCGGGCGCGCTGACCCCGCTCGCAGTCACTGTGGCCGCAAGCCCTAGCGTATCGAGATTGAGCATTATGCCTCGCTGGTTACAGTCGTTTCGCCGTACAGCGTGTTGATGGTCGCGGTGAACGTCACGCGGCGCGTATCTGGGTTATATTCCGTGGTGAATTTGAGGATTTCGGTCACGCCCTGCGTGCCGAGGATCCGCTCGCGCACAGCCATGTTGTAGGCGGCTGATTTGTGCTTGCCGAGTATCGTCTCACGATACGGCGTGCCGTCGGTCACATCGAGAAACCATTCGCCCGTCCACAGTTCAAAGCGCGTTTTCACAGCCTGTGCGACCGCCTCCGGGGTGTTCTCCAAAAAGGTGTTATCACCCTGGCCGAAGGTGTAATCGCCGTTCTCGTCCTCTTTGCGGTACTTCACTCCGGGCCTCCTGTCTGGCCGCTGCCAGTTTCTACGCCGCCGTGTTTATGCGTCTGCAGGCTGACGCCGCCAGCCTTGACGTCGTTCGTCACGCTCACCGGCCCCAGCATCGTCGCCGTGCCGCCGTCTGCACCCATGCCCTGCGACAGGTTGCCGTTTATCGTCACGTTGCCATTGAGCACGATTTCTGGGGAATTGATCTCTGTGCCGCCCTGCGCGCTGGCGGTCAGTTTTCCCGGTGTGGTGACGTTAACGGCATGATTGTCTGGGTCGAGTTCGATAAATGCGGCGCCGTCATCGGTGCGCAGTTGCGCGGCCGTGGAGCTGATGCCGATGATTTTCTTCGCCTGAGACTGCGGCCCGACCAGCGCAAAAGCATCTGCAAGATGGTGCTGTCGCTGGTCTACGGGTTCCTGCACCCCGCCGTTCTGCCACCAGTAATCGATGCAGCGGTCGGCGAACACGACAAGGCACTCGTCGCCGGCAGTCACTGGAAACGTCAGCGTGACGCCTCCGCCGCGCGGGAACACGACAGGAACATCAACAAGTAGTGGCAGCGCCACCGATGACAAGGAGCCGTCAGATTGCCGCACAGAGGCTTTTACAGCCGGTTGGATCGTGGCAGTTACCGCGTCAACGTCGAAAGACTGGATGATGCCGGGCATTGCCACCCGTAGACTGGTACTGAGCGAATCAGCCACGGCTTTCAGCACCAGCTCAGGGGAGTCCTGGCGTTCGTTGTTCGTTACCACGTTATGCTCCTGCCCGGATGGTGGATTGGTTCAGCAGCCCCGCGCCGCCCTTGGCAATACAGATCATGTCCTGATACCAGGCATTGCCGCGCGTGTCGCCGTAATAGGCGATGTTCTTCACGATGTAATCACCGTCCATGTCCAGCACTGCCGGCTGCTGCACTGAGGCGCCCGCTGTGCTGCCGGTGGCGATCTCTTGGTTTGACAGGCCGACCTGGTTTATCGATTTGTTGTCGAGGCGGATCAGCGTGTCGAGCTGGATGTTCGGGTTAATCAGGCATTTCACGTTGATGCCGCCGTTAATGGTTTGCTCAGGCATGCCGATCAGGCCCGTCTGCGCGTTCAGCACGATGGCATCGGCCAGATAGGCGTTTGCCGGCACCATCTGCAGGCGCCCGTTCTCATAGCGCCATGTTGCCTTGCACTGCGCCGCCAGGCTGGAAACTTCATCCCGGTGCATGCCGAACATCGGTTTACCGCGTGGCGCCTTGGTGGTGGCAAATTCCGGCGTAGCGCCGGCGACGATGTCGTAAACCCCGATCGGCTTCATCAGCGCGGTGTGTACGTCCTGTTGCGTGTACCCGGCTGCGAGCGTGGTGTTCATCACCGCGAAGTTATGCGCCTGGTCACTGTCGGCCGCCTGGATCACCACGTAGGTGTCGGTCGGGTTTTCACGCCCGCTGTAGGAATACTGGATCTGACCGGAAAAAATCAGTCCGAAATTGTCCTGGTAGCCGGCGACAAACTTTATCTGCGTGAATTCGTTCTGCCTGATCCGGCTGTTGGTGTTCCGGCTCAGGTTGTAAATCTTGAACATCGCCGTGGCGGGGTAGCTGATGTCGGGCCTGCTGATGTTGAAGCTGATTTTCAGGCCGGATAACTCCAGCCCTTCCCCGGCATCGTTCGCCACGATAAGGCTGCATTTTCGCATCCAGTTAGTGGTCATAGGCGCCCCATAAAAAACCGCCCGGAGGCGGTCAGTTGGTCAGAAAGTATAGGTGGGATTCAATGCCCAGGTTGGTCTGCGTCGGCGGCGCCAGCACGGCGGGATCTGACATCACGAACAACTGGCCGCCAATCCCGAGGTAGCGATACTGCGCTAGCAGGTCAGCACCGGCCACCAGCGGGATACCTTGAATAATCGGCGTTCTGTCGTTGCTCGCGATATCCAGTACCCACCCGGCCATATCGCGCCACATCAGCGTAAGCTGGTACTGCACGCCGGCCAGTTGGATAGCAAATTGCTGAGATACCGGCGTAAGGGGGATTTCAACCAATGCCAAGGAAGCCTCCTGCAGACTTTAAAATGCTCTGCTGCTTTTCCGGTGTGGTCGGGTTTTTCAGCCCTGTGTTGCTCACGCCGCCGGTGTCCTGGGGTGATTGCATGTTTTCCGACGGTGTGGTCGTCACCTTCTGCGTTTCAGTGATGATGAGCTCGCGCAGGGTGAGCGTTGTCATCAGCACGTTCTCGCTGGTTTTATCGGTCAGCACCTCAATAGCGCGGATCAGCATGTTCTGATACTGCCGCTTTCCGGTGGTCACGGCAAAAGGCACTTTGCTTTTTTTCAGCTCCAGCAGCTGCTGATAGACGTCCGCCGGGCTGGTGCCCAGCGATAAACCGGTACTGACGTTAAAAATCTCGGTCGTGTCGATTCCATCGATCAGCGATCCGCCGCTGGCAAACCCCAGCTCCATCGTCACCTCAGCTGGGCGATCATAAGCATGGTCACTTGTCGGTGCGCCGAGCTCCACGGGGTGCTCGGTGATTTCCGTCGCGTCCATGTGCTTCTCGCTGATTGCCACGCTCGGCACGATAATGCCGATGCGGCGCCGCTGCTGGGAGAACAGCACAGATAAAATATCCATCAGCCCACCTGTGTTTGCATGTTGCGTGTCTGCCGGCGGTAAACGCCCTCAACCGCATCACCGGTAAGACGCGCCGTTTCGCGTGGATCACCGCCGCCCTGCACGTTGATATTGAACACGGAGCTATTCGAGCCGCCAGCGCCAACGGCTGATTGAGCCGCCTTCAGCACCATTTCTGGAGCGTAAGGATTTTTGCCGTTCTCAATCTGCGTGATGCCATTCATCAGCGTTGCCAGCACCTGTGGATCCTGAATATTCAGCGAGTCACCCCGACCAACGCCGAGCATTTTGCTCAGCTTGTTGATATAGGCCTGGGTGTTGTTCTCGCTGGCCGGCGCAAAGCGGCTGATGATGTCCTCTACAGATTGCAGCTTCTGATAACCTGCGGCCTTTGACGTCCCGTTGTAGTACGCCTTGATCTGCTTACCCAGCGCCGCGAACCCTTCAAAAGCAGAATTGAAGCGAGCAAAGCGGGGTGTGGCGTGATCTTCCAGCATCGCGCCGTTCTGGCCGACGTAGTTCAGGTTGCCGGGATTGTTGTTACGGATGCCGCGCGGCTCATTGGCACCTGAGAACTGACCGCGTATCCACTGCCCAACGCTGCGCGGGTCAAAGCCTGTTTTGTCCTTCACCCAATCGGCGGCACTGTTCGCGCTGTCGGTGACAGCAGGCAACGCGTCAGGATTTCCCTGCCCCTGGCTAAGCAACGCCTTGCCAAGTCTGCCTACCTCGCTCCAGTTCCCATCCTTCAACGCGTTGATGAGATCGCCGATCATCGTCATCATCTTGCCGAACTCGCCGAATTGCTTCGTTAAGTCGGCAATATCACCTTTCAGCGACCAGCTTTTCAGATCGATGTTCAGCAGCTTGGCAATTTCTTGCCCGACGCTGAATATGGAATCCCGAAGCTCTTTCATGCCCTTCATCGCGGCATCGATTTCAGGCTTCCATTTCCCCCAGTTAATCAGGCTGTCGCCGCCTTCTTTCCAGACCTGATAATCGTCATAGAGCGCCACCAGCGCAGCAATGAGCGCCGTGACCATGCCGATCGGGGAGGTTAGGAACGCGCTATTCAGCATGCGCCAGGCCAACAGCAGGCCGCCCAGAACCTTAATCAGCCCCTTGGTTGTATCATCCAGCCGATCCCACCACCTCATGAGATCGCCGGCGCCCTGCACGCCCCGATAAACCAGCGTCATGATGCTATCGGCCAGCGAAAGCACCTTTTTCAGCACGGCAGTGATCGTCCCCTCTATCTTGGGGAAGTTGAGCAGGATATTTTTGCGGAAGCTTTCGAGATTCCCGGCCAGGCCGCCGGCAAGATTACCGCCAATTTTATCGCGCATGATGCCGAACAGATTCGCCAGACCGCGCATTTGGGTCATGAACTTGTTCGACTGCTCCGCCGCTTTCTGCGAATCGAACCCCGTCGCCTGCAGCATGCTCTGATAATCAGAAGTGAACCCCTTCACACCCCGCCGCATTGCCAGCAACGTGCTTTCGTCAATGCCGAGGATCTGCGCATACTGGTTGGCGCGGTAGTACGGCATTTTCGCCAGCTTGTCGCCGACCAGCGTCACCAGTTGGGCAGTGTCACGCAGATTGCCGGCCGCATCTCGCGTCTGAATGCCCAGATTACGTAGGAATCCCTCTGCGCCTGGTGTCGAACGAAGGAAGCGCGCCAAGTTATCCAGCGTGCCGTTGAATCCCTCCACGCTGCCGCCCGCCTGGCTGAACGCATAGCCAATAGCCCTGATATTGTTAGCAGTGGCGCCAGTACGCTGAGACTGCCAATAGAGACGGTCGAGACCGCTGGCGATTTTGGTCGTGAACCCGACGACGGTCAGCGCGGCCGCTTCGACCGCAGCGCCCATCTTGACCGCATTCATCGTGACGCCGGAAACCACCGATTCGAACTTGCGGCCGCCGGCCTCGTCGATGTCGAACCCCAGCGAGATCAGGAAGTCCTTGATGGTTTCAGCGTTCATTTTCTGCCTGCCATTTTTTTATCAGGTAATTATTTTCCGCCTCGACATCAAGCGACTCATTCATCAGCGCAATATCAGCCAGTGACAGCGTGCCGTCTTTAAGCGACTCAAAGCTGCACATGCGGGCATGTACCGGGCGCAGCAGATAACTGCGCCCCTTTGCCAGCGATTCAAGCGCTAAGCTGATTCCTGGTCCTCGCTGTTGTCGCTCACGGGGAGTGCGGGAAAAAAATCACCGAGGGAATCCCGCACCACGTTGCCAACGATTTTCACCAGATCCAGTCCGTTGAGGTCATCGAACATCATCACGCGCTGACTTGGCTCATAGATTTTTGACCACGCCTTACCCTGTTGCCGGGTGACCACTGACAGGCACGCATGGTTGATCTCCGCGCGCCCTTCCCGGCTCAGTTGGCCGATGGCTTTCACCGCCAGCGGAATAATCTCGTCAAACAGGCGGCTTTTATCCTCCTGCAGCGATTTCCCATTACCGGCCATGACGTCTTTCAGCAAAGGGATAAGGCCGGATAAAACCGGCGCCAATGCGATAGCCACATCCTGCTGAGCGAACGCGTCAAGTTTGGCCGCGCGGTACTGCTGGCCTTTAATCTCAAATTCCATGCATCACTCCTTAGAAGGTGCCAAGCAGTTGATCGACCAGACCAGCGTCAAATACCCAGGACACAGTTCCGCCGTCTTTGGCGTTCTGCCAGTCGGGTTGCTTCTGGAACGCGACCGAGCGTGCGGTGCAAACGTCGTTGCTGGCGCTGTTGCGCATCACGATCACGTTATTGCCCCAGGTGGCGGAAGATAGCGATTGAGCGTTATACATCGCGCTCAGTTTCGCATTGGTTGGCGAGGTCTTGAGCAGCGTCACTGTGATCGTGCCACCCTTACCGGCGTGCAAGCTGTGCATCGGTGTGCCATCGGCACCAATGGTCATGGTATTTTTTGCCTCCAGCATGGTGACGGTCACACCTTCTTCGGCGTTGCCTGAGCCATAGCCCAGATCAAACGCACCACCGGGACCAACGATAGAGGCAGAAAAATCCAAAAAGCTGTAAGTAGACATTTTTGCCCCTTAGCGGTTAACGTTGATGATGACGTCGGCGAAATGCACGGCGCCGGCCAGTTTGATAGCGCACTGCATCACCGGCGCTTTACGAGCTTCACGGTCAGCTTGGGCTTGCGTATCTACCGACGGCACATAGGTGTAGTAACCAGTCGTCAGTGTGTCCCCCGTATTCAGGTTTCCTACTGGGTCACCATTCCACACGCCCGGCGCTATCAGGCCGTTGTCAGAGCCCTTCTCAAGTGATCCGGTGACGCTGGTCATTAGCCGAGTGATGCCCGGGTTAGTCTGCGGTACTTTGGTTGAACTGGTATAGAGCACGTTATAAACATTGTTCTGAACATAGTTCTGCAACCAGTCGAGACCGTGGCGTTCATCGAAGAAATCGCCGTTGCACATCACACCTTCTTGAATAATCGCCGTATCGTTGTCGTAGTTAACGAACATGTTGCAGTTTTTCGCCGTCAGCGTTTTGGCTTCTGTCTGCCCAAGGGTGTCTGCGGCGATCCCTGGCTCTTGTTTAAACTTCAGCGTGATCGTGGTGTTGTTACCGAGGAAATTCACGGTAAACGCACGCCCGAAAATGGACGCCGAGGCATACGGGCTCGCGCTGGAATACTGAATGAAGGTGCGCCCGTATTTGGCATTTTTCAGCTTGCTGGCGATGTCGTTCTCGTTATCCAGATCCAGCACGCCGGTGTTTTGCGTGGTGTAACCGAAGATGCGGGAAACGTCATCGGACTGGATAAAGGCCGCCACGCTGATCACGTCGTCATCGCTCAGCGATGTGTCGGCGATCTGCAGGCCATACCAACCGGTAGACATGTCGGCCAGTTTGTAGATGCAGGACTGAATATTTTCAGCAGCGGAACGCGGGATAGCCAGCGCGCCGGCATTCTGCACCGCACCCATCATTGCCGAGATGTCCGTTCCTGCAGTGTTAGCCGAACCATACCCCACCGCCGACGATGCGCCAGTCGATTTTGATGTGATGATGAATCGGCTGTTCACTGCGTCCCACGTCACGTTAGCCGTGCTCAGCTTCTCAGCGATCCGCGCGGCCACGCCGTTCAGGTTGGTTTCTGCTGAGAAGTCCACGGCGGTGATCGTCTTGTTGGTGCCGTCGATGCTGATTTTCATCGCGCCATCGGTTACCGATGCCCAGGTGCTGATTGCCTGCTGCGCCGGCGTCAGAATGGCACAGCGCAACAGCGCTGCCTGGTCTTCTTTAATCCAACGGCCGATGTACAGCGTGCGCGGCTGCGGCGTCTGCTGGAAATACAGGTTAGCGGCCTTGTACTCCGGTGCCTCCATACCGAAATCCGCGCCGACGTCGGTAATTCCCGAATAGCTGCGCATGCGCTGACTGCCATCAATGACATCAGAGCCACCGACGATCAGCAGCGCGCCGAAATTGCGCCCCTGTGCAGCGCGCAGCGCCATATTCACCGTCACATTGACGATGTTCGATACAGGTAAGCCCTGTGACATAGATTATTCTCCGAAGAATTGAACCGGTGTTTCCACCAGCGACTTGATGCCGTACTCGCGGATCACTTTGCGACGCAGGCGCACGGCGATGTCATACCGGCGCACCCACTGGTTGTTGATGAGTTCTGGAAGGTTGAATATCCGCCCACAGTCGAGCAGGGTCAGATCGCTGTTTTTCAGCTCGTCATTGTTCTGCGAGACAAACAGGCCATCACGGAAACGGGTTGCTACCGCCATTCCCTGCGGGCCATAGAAGCACATCAGAATATCGATGGTTTCGTGCGACCATTGTTCGGCGTTTTCAGCGCCCTGGATATACGCGGGGTTTGCGTCTTCCTGCACGCCGGTAATACCGAAGGCGCACCAGGTGCTGCCGTTTTTCGGTATCTGCGGTTGCGGGTCAGTCCAGCGCGGATAAACGTCGCCCGCGTCCATGCCGGTGACACCACGGATCCACCGACTGATCTGGCGCTCCAGCGCTTCGTCGTAGGTTGGCCCATCACTGACCGGCGTCAGGTATCCAGGCGCTGTGCTGTCATTACTCATGGCCTACGCCTCATCAAGCAATTCACAATGAGCCTGCACAAACCCAGCACCATAGCGCGTATACGGGTCAACCTTCGTTACACGATAGCTATACCCCTCATATGGCACGATATCGGCATCTAATCCATCACGATTACCGCGAGTAAGCCGGAATTGCGTCACGATGAGAATGGCGCCAGCAATGTTTTGCCCGGCAATCATTCGCTGCGCTTCCAGTGAGCGATCTACCGTTACCACGCCAGCAAACGGTATTTCCTGCGTGGCGTTAGTTACAAAGTTATCCTTATCCCTGCTTTGCACCTGACGCTTGCAAACCAGCGTCGCGTCGCAAAAGTCAGGGTCAAGAAGAACCTCGGTCACGTCAATAAGTGGCATTATTTACTCCTTACCACGTAAGTGATTGAGCGCAGCAGGTAGCCATGCGCATAGAGCGGCTTGTCGCCGGGAATGCCCCTGGCGCGCCGGTTAGCCTTCGTCATCTCAGAGAGAGGGTGAAGCCTGTCACCGGCACCAATGACCGCCTTGGCGCCATCCCGCGCAATCTGTCCAGCGCTTTCAAGTTCCCGCTGCGCCGCCTCCGTTTTGCCGTTCAGCGCGGCAACGGCCGCCGCCTTCAGGTGCTCAGTGGTTCGCGGCTTTGTATCCTCGATACCCATATCCAGAAAAGGACGCGGGGGCAGCGTGACGGTTTGGCCGCCAAGCTGCACCGTGGCGCCGGTAGATTGCAGATAGCCGATCTCCGCGTTATTCAGGCTCTCGCCATCTTCACGCGTTGCGTTAGCCTCTGGAATGCCCACCAGCACATCCATTTTTGAAAGCGCGCGCAAAGACGACAGTACCGATTCGGCGTTGTCCTTCCTGACCTTGAGCCCGCTTTTCATAGCTGCCGGCCGCCTGCCCCGAACATCGTGATCAGTTGCCAGAACTCCGCGCCGTAGCGCGTGTTGTTCCAGAATCCAGCATCAGGGTTAAGCGTCGCGCTTGCGTCATAGCTCACGCTGACCTTATCAACCGATTTTGATGTCTGGACACCGCTGGATGCACCGCCCGCGCCGCCGGCCGCTGCAGACCGCTGATCCTGAGCAAAGAGCGCCATGTAATGGGCCACAAATAGCTCCACCAGATAGGGGAATATTTTGGCGCCAGTAACTTTCTCGCTCAGTAGGATGTCAGCCAGGTTCAGGCGAAACTGAATCTGCGCTTCTGGGTAGGTGACGGCATCAGCGAATTGCGGGAAGTCGCGGCGAAAGTCTGCAGGCGTGGGCAGTGACTTATTTCTTGGCTGCTCCATTGGATTTCTCCAGTCGTGCCGTCAGATCCGCTACCTGGGAGTTAAGCGCGGTGATTTGCTCATTACGCTCAACCAGACCGGCGGCAGCAGCCTGCAGCTGTTCGGTTTGCTCTACCACCTTGTCCTTTTCAATCTCCAGAAGCCGCTGCAGTTCGGCAACCTTGCCTTCCAGTTCAGCAATGCGTTGCGCGCCGGCTTCGTCGAGATTTGGCGGGGTGAAATCGCCCAATGCTTCGGTGTGCGCTTCGACAAACCAGTGAGCGCCCACAGACTCGGGAACGTTGTGGCGCCCCTTACCGAATTCCTGCACCGAGTTATCCGCGTGAGTGAGTTTGAATGGGGTGTGTACGTGGATCGTAACCAGCTTTTCTTTTGTCATTTCGGTAATCCTTCAGGCCCCTTGCGGGGCCGTTCTGGTGATCAGATGCCGTCCACGTAGGACAGGGTTTCTTTGTACACCGGCTCAACCGCACCAAGCTTGGCGTAGTAGGTGGCGATCTGGTACAGGCCGCGATACTGAATAGGCACGCTCTGCAGAGGAACCTGCGGATAGCGGACGTATTTCTTGTCGTTGGTGTAAGCCACCATGCGATCCTTGCCACCAACACCGCGTTTCTTCAGCCATTTGACGGCCTTGATCTCCAGTGGCACGCCGTTCTGATGATATGCAATGGTGTTAACCGAGAGATAGCTCAGCAGAGACATGTTACCCGCCTCGGAAACCTTGCGGCTCGCCAGCAAAGAATACTGCTCAGGCGGAATGCGCAGATCAGAAGGCACAACGGAATAGCCAGACGCTGCCCAGGCATTCGACAAAATGCTGTTCACGCTATCCAGAATTTCGTCATTGGTGGATGCCGCCCAGGTCTTCGGCGCGTTGTTCAGCGTAACGCCGACCAGATTGGTCAACCCTTTAAGCCCCAGTGAATCATCGCCGATGTAAACCTGCTCATCGTTGTCCATCTGCCACTTGAGCTGCATACCCTCGTATTTCTGGGTATCGATCGGACGGCCTACCTGCTGTGCTGCTGCCAGTTCAACAACAGTCCAGCCCAATTCCATGCCCCACAAGTTCAGCGGGTTGCCGTCTTTACCGATATCGACGTTCACACCCGCAATGGCGGTAGAGTCTTTACCGATCCAGTTCTTGCCGTTCGGGTTTGCGCCAGTACCGGCTGCGCCGAAACTGGTGTTTGTCCAGCTGGAAATGTCATCAGCAATCGACACGTCTTCACGCAGCTGAATATCACGGCTCCAGGTATAGCCAACCAGCGGCAAGTTCAGCGTTTGGTCGAGGCGCTCCAGCTCGCCGATGAGAAACGCACCGGAGCTATCAACGGTTGCCTGATCAAAAGTAATCATTCGTCTTTTCCTTAAATCTTCCAGGAGATTTCAGCGTTGCCGTCGGCATCGCCGGCGCCAGTGAATTCTGCGTTAGGCAGCAGAACGGTTTTGTCGGCAACCAGCGTCGCCATGAAACCGCCCAGGGGGACATTGATAGAAGCATCAGGGGAAACGACGATGTAGACCGGCGCACCCTTTTTGATGGTGCTGGCATCGGAGCCAACGTTAACCGTCATGTAGCCACGCTTCATTGCATCGCCCGGGAAGTTCTTGTCGGTGCCTACCTGGCGAACCATGTCAGGCTGCGACGTGGTTGGGTAAGGTCGTACATAGATGCCTTTCACTTTGTCGGCGGTGTCACCGTCAGCCAGTGGCACAAAGAAGCCGTCTGCGTCGATTTTCCCCGCCAGGCCATAAGCCGGGAAGGCATTAGCTGATTTGAGGATTACCGGCTCTACGGTCAAATCCTGCGGGCGAGAGATAGCCCCGGCAATGCCCACAGGCATCCGGTACAGGTATGAAGTCATTGTTTTATCCTTTTCGGTTAGACCAGAATTCGGCGTTCTGCTTGTTCAGGGCGGAGATGTTTTGGGGGCCAAGATTCAGGCGCTGCGCGTCACCTGTGATTTCTCGCGTATTGCGACCTTTCGCAATCTCAGAGATGGCGTTAAACGCCATATTTACCGACTGTTTCGGCAGTTTGCTGATATCAGCGTCACCTACCACCTGGCGAACCAGCACTTTATCAGCAGCGGCCAGCACGTCACGTTTAAAGGCGGTTGGCTTCACCTTGCGGCTGAGGTCGATACCAGGAACGATGACTTCCGCACGGTAAGCAGAATCGCCGGTAATCGTGGTTTCTTCTTCGTCCTCCTCGCCGTCGCCGGTGGGCTCTTTTTTGTTCTTGTCTTCAGGGTTTTCGCCATTGTCACCAGTTGGCGTCCCTTCGAGTTTTGCCAGCAGCGCTTTCAGCAAGGTTTTGATATCGTCCTCACCGTCGCCGGTAGGCTCGCCGCCCATCTCCGGATCTTTCTTCGGGAGCGGCTGCTGAGGTGAAAGATTGATGTTGAGGTTTACGCCGCTTGGCAAATCCCCCTCATCCACTGTCACGGCTGCTGGAGCAGATTCCAGCAGTTCGTTCATCGTGTCCGCGTCACCTGTCTTGTGGGCGAAACGAAGGCGCTGTAGCCAGCTTTTCTTTTGAGTTGCCATTGTGTCTCTGTCTCCAATTGCACAACGATTTCCGGCTCTGCCTTTTGGAACAAGAGCCACATGGTTTCCTGTGATATCCACCTGGTCAGCTGCGCCAGGGGCTGTCTGTTCGTACTCTGCGTCATAGCCACATGACACCTGCCGCAGACCTTCCTCGATCAACTGGATGGCGTACTCATCTTTGACGATGATGTCGGCCAGCATCAGATCGGATTGGTCACCCGTCCCGCGCCTAACGTTCTGGATATGACCATGCGCCAGCTCTTTCCAGTTCTGCGGATTGATCAGCCGAACGTTGCCTTCTTCATCCTCCGGGTGCAGCACCGTGATGCTCATCCCCTCAAACGAGGCCAGCGTAGCAGGATCGAATACCTGCTCTGGCGAGCGTCTGACGATGATTTCTCCCGCTGCGTTCGGCTTCAGATTAGGCAGGTCTTTGGCTGAGTAGACTTGCGTACCTGTTCGGGCGATCGGCACGTCCTTACACAGCAGTGAGCCGTCAGCCAGCCTATAGCGCGTCTCACCCAGTCGGGTTTCAAAGAAATATTTCATGGGTTACCTGCTGAATGGCGGGCATAAAAAAGGCCGCTTGTGCGACCTGTAACGAGGGGGATAATTTCGCCGATTTCCGGCGTATTTAACATAATAGACCTTTTGCGCACCACGCGATCGGCACTCGCTGCAAATGCGGGCTGAGAGACGTAAAACTCCCAACTTTCTCGGCTGAAACCCCACGTTTTTCACTACAACATTTTCGCAACAATTCGCCGCTATTGCAGTTCAACGTGATTCGATACCGAAGCCCATATTTTTCACTTTCTTGGCCCCGGTATTTGAACATCGGGATGACATTTGCAGTTAGGCAGGCAACCGGCGTGGCCGGTCATACCGTCCAGCGTCGGCGGGTTGTGCCAGTACACGAACTTATCCCGCATTTTTTTATGCGATGGCCGCGTACCGGCGCCCTCAATGCGCCACCAATATCCCTCAGAACCAACTGCCAGCGCGCGGGCCTGCGTCAGTGCGCCAGTGGCGCGGCCTATCTCTGTGCGGGCGATCATTCTTGCCCTACCTGCGGCAACATCACCGGACTGCATGATCATCTCGTACAACGCGTCTGGGCGTTCGCCGTGAATGGTGGCCTGTATGGCGCGCTGCTGAATTTCACGAACACGGTCGGCGGCTTCTAGGGGAAGCGACTTCATCAACTGGATTTGCCGGTAAACGATATCCTGTGTCACCTGGCCGATCGGCGTGTTGCCGACTACATCCCGAAGCCCCTCGGAAATCTGCTGTGATACCGATTTCCACTGGTTCCACTCCTCGCGCTCCACCTGCAGGAACATTTTCTGACCGACCATTGCCGCCCAGTCGTCCAGCACCTGAGAGTAGTCGATGAGGTGATCGGCTACCGTGTCAGCGCTTGCCTGGGAACCATCGTAGGAACCAGTTACGATCTGATTTATCTGACTGACTATCCCCAGTAGGCTTTTCTGATACTGGATTTCTGAACGCCGGCGCAGGGCCGGTTTCAAGTTCAGGCTCCTCATACTGCGACTGCGCATTATCGATGTCCTCATCAGTGATCGATGCACCAATACCCGTTACGTCCGAGTTTTCGCGCAAATCCGTCATCGCAGCCTTTGGCGACATCAGCCCGTCATTCAGCGCAGTGCTGATGGCCGTCACGGTGTTTACCGCCACTGTTGAGCGGTCAACGTCGGACATCTGCCACAGCGGGTTAAACTCAAAGGTGAAGTCCTCCGGCAGCTCCTTGCCCAGCTCAGAGCGGTGCATGATGTCGAGCACCTTCCGAAGCGGAAGACGCAGGCGGCGCTCTTGCAGCGAGCTGACGCGGTCGTAGTAGTTGGCAAGGTCAGCATCACCCGTTGAGAAACCTTTCGGTGACTGACCGAATAGGCGCACCAGCGGAATGCCGACGGCGCCACTGATCTGCTCTGCAAACTGTGAAATGACGTCATCCAGCCCGCTGAAGCTGTACTGGTGCGTTTCAAACTTATCCTTGGTATCCATGAGGGTCATGCCCTCATTGCTCTGGAACTGGCGGATAAGGTCGATATTTTTCAGAAGTGCCTCAAACGCAGGGCCGCCAAGCGCGATCAGTTCGCGAAGCTTCTCCACGCTGTAGGTGCGCAGGTGTGCTTTGTAAACCAGCTGCGCAGCGCCTACGGTAGCGCTGTCGAATGCGGTCAGCCTGTCCCAGATGCGCTCTACAACTGACATCCCCCATTCGTTCTCGGTCATTTTCTGCTGGAATGGTAGCGTAACGCCGTCGAACCGGATCAGGCGACTGTGATGTATCCTCCAGGCGGGAATGCCCGTAGCGGTCGTCACAACGTCGTAGAATTCGGGCTTGCCGAGGTCTGGCCCCATCTCTTTAATGCGGCGGGTGAGCACCGGGTTAATCATCCAGCGGTCAAGCGGGAGGATGCCCTTAAACTTTCCTTCGCCAATCGTTTCCAGGCGCAACGGCGTAAATGGCGCTTGCCCCTCGATCATGATGAAGCCAACCGCACCGCCATAAAGCCTTGACCATTTCAGCACGTCATTCAGTGCATCCCAGATCTGCATATTGTCCAGCTGCGACTCAATAACGCCACGGTCTTTCGCGTCAATCTCTGACGTGATGCGAATACCTTTGCGGGTCATATCGTCAGGGATGGCGTCTACGGCTTCACCAATCACCCAGGATGAGCGATATGACCACTCAACCATCATGCGGTTGCGACTGGTGAAGTTTGCCCGGTAAGTCGATGCTGAATGCTGGTTAGGGGTCTGCATCCCAACGCGGGCGACAAAGTTCTCGTACCCGTCAGCGGTGGCTTGTGCCGTCCGCTTTGAGGTGGGTTTATTTCGTGCCATCAGGCCTGTCTCCCTAACAGCTCCCAGATATTCAGGGCTGAATTCATTGGCGCGTAACTGATCATCACCGAGTCGGCCAGGTTGGGCGATTTGGTGCCGTCAGGCTGTTTGTCCACAACGATTTTCCCCACCCCGTTGATTGAGTAGGTCGGCTGTGAAAGTTCGATGATGAGTTTGTCTTTGTTTTCCATCGTGCTGCTGATGGAGATGATTTCGTCGGGGTTGTACGGCATTTTTTCGACAACCGCGCGGTAGGTGTTTTGAAACAACTTGCGCAGACGCCACCAGCTCTGCGCTTTGGCGTTGGCAAAAAAATCTTTGTTCAGTCGAGCTTGCTGCCCGTTGTCTCCGCGTACCGCTTCATCGTCGGGATCGAATACCGCGCCGCTCCCCCTGAATGGGGTCGCCAGAATCATCGGCCGGCGGGCGGATTTACGCAGCTCGTTGATGGCGCGGGCGTCGCCGCGAACACCAGCCCCCAATCCGTCCTCGTCGAAACGGTACTCATCAATGTTGTCCGCGTCGCAGAACCCGAAAACCTTCTCAACCGACTGGTAGATATCGCTGCCGACACCTGACCACTCGCGAACGTTCTCCAGCAGGAAACCGTGGCGGGTAGAAAAGGAGTTTTTATCGCGCCCTTCGTCTGCAACGTCCATTGCGCCAAGGCGTTTACCAGTAGGTTGAATACCCAGCTTGATATGCGCATCAACAGCGGCCTGAACCCAATCGGACGGGATAAGCACGCCCTCGGCGGATGCGCTGTAGTTAAGGTCGAGCTCTTGCGCCACCACCACCGGGTTATCGATTTTGTCGCATTCCCTGCGATACCAGGCATCGTCTTTGCGCGGATCGCTGCGCCAGTGGAACGTGAACACCGGAATTTTTCCGCTATGACGTTTTTGGGCGAATGGGTTAGCCATGCCGTTGACCGAACTCAAATCGATACGGCAGCGCGTTGTCTGCGACAGCGCAGCGTCGATCAGCAAAGGGCGCTGCAAGAATGCCGCCTCGTCCACCAGATAGAGCGTGGTGCGGTCACCGCGTCCAATGTTATCGCCAGCCTCGCCTTTGATAACGGCGCCCGTATCAGGGAATTCAACGCGCATATAGGGGGCGTGTTTTTTTTCGCTCCAGCTGCCGCGAAACTCCACCGGCAGCGTTTCAACGAATTTGCGCGCCTTCCAGAACAGCGCCTTCGGGTCACCGGTGCTGTCCACGTACTCCTCTTTACGGGAGCCGAAGCCAATCACCATTTCTTTGTTGAACAGGCATAGAGAGCAAGCCAACCCGATCGCCGTCCAGCTCAGCCCCATCTCGCGGCTCTTTTCCGTGATGCCGTTCTCCATGTTTTCCCGTCGGGTCATAATCCAGTGGATCCACTCTTCCTGTTTGGGGAACAGCAAAAACGGGATTGTCACCGGCAGGCCGTAGTCGATGTTGCGGGGGTCGGTCGTCATGCCCCAGTCGATAATGAACTGTGCCGGGTTGGTGCGATAAAACTCACGAATAGCAGGCAGTGTTTCCGGGTTGGCCCTGATGCGCTGCAGGCGCTCCATCCGCCATTCGAACACCTGGGTGTAATCCGGGTTTTTGAAGTCGAACGGGAACGGAATAGGCATAGCTCGCTACTCTGGGAAAAATGTGTGAAAAAGGGGCTTATTTAACATAATGACCGTTACCCGCACCGACGAAACAGCACTCACCCGACGATTGCGCTCAGTGGGTGATTTGTCGGGGTTTTCTCTTCGGAGTGGTCGAAAACGGACTGCATAAACGATGCATAAAACAGGGGTGTTTTTGCATAGCCGATTTTATTATGGAGACAACTGTTTATTGAGGTTTTGTACATAACGCAACGGGCGCCGTAGATACCTATTTTTCTACAATTCCACCCCGTTCAGGAGTCAGAGGAACATATTGCCAGTGGGTTACGTTGTCCAGCTCGTTGCCGTCAAGCCAGAACTTATCTTCCTCATAGCCCCCACAAACGAAGGTTCTGCTGTTTAAGCAGAGAAGAAGCGTAAGGTACTTTTCAGGATAAATCGGCTTAGGTAGCCTTTTATCAACGGAAACCCACTGCATTCCATGATAGTTGTTATCGTTCATTACAGCCTCATATGGTTGGGTGGGGATGGTTTCCGGTGCGTAACGCCGGATAATTCAGTTTACCCCATCAACTTACGATATGCCTCTGCAGCCTCTTCGGCTGACATGTTGGTGCTCTCGGTCTTGATAGCACCACCTCCGGGGCCGGATAGTTCGGTTTTCTTCGGCGCTTCCCAGCCCATCATTTCACCGAGCTGCTTAATCGCCGCCTTCGGGTCGTGCATCTTTAACTTGATGCCGTCTTTGCCCGTCGTCAGTTCGGCAACGGCCGCCATCGCTTCAGGGTCTTGCAAGGCTGAATCGCGGAATGACCAGGACGCTTGATAAACCGGCTTGCCCTCTTCGTCCTCGCCTATCTGGCAGTTTTTGAACTCTGCGATATCGGTCAGAGCTGTGCGCCCCATCTTCGACAAACGCTCCAGTGCTTCGGTGCGCGTCATGATTGCCTCGTTGATGGCTTCGTACTGCACGGACTTCAGGAAAGCTTGGACATTACCATTTCTTACCATCACAGCGGCTTTCGAGTGGACTCCGTCGCCCTTCGCTTTCCCTCCCGCGTTACGGTAGGCCTCCGCCTGGCGGTCGCCATTCAATAGGCAGGTAACGAATTTCTTTTGTAGCTTCGTCAGGGCATCGAAAAGCGCCTTCTGTTCTTCTGTCAGCGTCATTTCGACTCCTTGTGACTATTTTGCGAAAGTCACCTTCGTGGTGATTAGCCGTCGAATTAGTCGAGCAGCTTCCTTCTCCATCTCCTTGATGGTTTCCGCTGTTGCTGGTCGGCCAGCATATTTGCGCTCCATCATGGCGAAAATGTTGTTCACATCCGCGTTGTTCGGATGAATGATTTCGAGATTTAATCTTGCCATTCAGAACTTCCTGCTAGATCGCTGGATATAACCCCGGCAGCACAGTTGACCACCACCCATGAATTCATCGTGTTTATTCTGTCAAAGGCACTCAGCGAATGCCTTCTGCAGAATTTTGTAAAACAGTCACTAACCTTTCAAATAGACTTCAGTGGCAACCACTGATTGCGCTTCTAACAGCTCAGCGCGGTTGCTGGTGACAATGGCTGTGTGGTGCGGGTGTGCGTTTTCAGCCAACCATCTGATTAACGGCCTAGCTGCATCTTCGAAACTCCCCGTAGCCCACGATTCGACATAATATTCATCACTACTGTGCGGTTTGTTTTCCATCCTGTCTTTCCTCACGCTGTCGTTATTCCAACTGCAGAACGCTGTGCTTTTCCGAATCCGAGTAGGCGATCAGGCCGCTGTACTCAGGAACCTCGCCATCCTCAGCCTCAAACGCTGGAATAGTGCCGGTGGTGATGGTGTAGGACGGCTGGCCTTCATCTCCTGCGAACCGCGCCAGCTCTTTAATCTGTTCCAGGGTCAGTACAATCTTGCTCATCGTTTTCTCTCTTCTTCGAGCCGGCGTATCGCCAGCAGTTGGTTGTTCGCTTTGTCGAGCGCCGCCAGCAGCGGATCAATCCATAGCACCGACTGGCAGTATGTCAGGGTGCCGGAGGCAGTGGCGCCAGCACCGGTTGCGTCAGCGACGATGGTATCGGCTGACATTGCGCGGGAACGTAGACGGTGCGTGTAGTCGAGCAACCCACCAGCAACAGCGGCAGGCACAGCCAGATCACATGTCGGCTGTTTCTTGAGGATCGTCCGGTATTCAATTTCTTTCCCCTGGGTGGCCGCGTCGGTGTTGATGCCGTACTGAGTCGCGGCGCTGCTGATTTCGTTGGCGCGCTGGAACTGAAACGCCTGTGTGGCGATTGTATTCGCCTGCAGGCTGTTATCGCTTTGCAGCCGCTTAACATCGCCTTCCAACCTCTGCGCTTCATCGTGGTAGTAGTTGACCACACCGCAAAGCACAGAAACCAAGACGATTGAGGCAGCGCCAAGAATGAGTAAGGGCTTCATTTGTCCAGCCCCCAGCAAGCCAGTTCGGCTTCCTGATCGCGCCGTACGATCTGCCCGTAGCAGTTATTCGAGCGGATGCGGCAATCTCGGCCGCCATCGTAAATCCAGCGGCGGATTTCTCGGCAGGCGCCGATGCGGTCACCGGCGTTAAGCTTTTTGTAAAATGTCGAGGTGAAGCACTTTCCAGGGCCGATGTTCCACGGGCAGAAAGAAGCGATCCCGACTTTTTGCGGTTCGGTCAGCGTTACCTTGACGTTGCGGTCTACCCAGTCGAGCGCCTTTTTCTGCTCGACAGCGTCAATCTGCTTGCACTGCTCAGCGGTCAGACGCTGGCCCTTCACAACCTTCTGACCGTTGACCATCGTCACACCGCCGCAAATCGTCCAGATACCAACACCGTCCTGGTATGCAGTCAGGCGCTGGCCTTCTTTCTCTTCCTGAAACTGCGACATCATCACCGGGGCCGATGCGCCGGCGGCGATCAGCGCCAACATTACGGCACTGAGTTTTGATTTGTTCCCCATCACTCACGCTCCAGCATTTCAAGCTCTTCCGTGTCGATCGTCTCCGTGCGTTTTTTTATCCAATCACGCAGAAGCCGCTCGCGCCGGCAGCGGAAGTAAGTACCGAGGGCAATACCAAACGCAGAGCAGAACATGCCGAAGATGACGCCGAGGATGATCCATTCGCTCTGTGAAAAATAATTAATGATGCCGAGGACGAATGACACTGCGCTACCAGTGTGCACGGCTCCATCGGCTGCTCTGATTAGCATTCGTGTCATCCTTACCTCCCGCCGGGCGGTTGGCGCTCATGAAACAGAAAAAGCCGCCAGTGGCAGCCTTATGGTTTGGTGGTGATGCGGATGTTTACTTCGCCGTCGCAACCAACAAGCGTCGGCTGAGCGGCTGGCTCGCTCTCGTATTGCTCCATAGCAATAAACGCTGCAGCGACGGTTTCACCTGCCAATTTTGCTGAGGCAGAACTTACAGAACCTCTGGCTACAACCGCACACAGCGCATCACGCGCCCGTTCCTTTGTCTCTTCGTGCAATTCGTGAAATTTCATCGTGCTCTCCACATAGAAAAGGCCACGCGTTAGCGCAGCCTCAAATAGGCGCCAGATACGATCTGGCTGTGTATTCCCGTCTCTGATATCGTTGAATCGCGACAAACAACCCTACAGAAATGGAGAATTTTATGAGTCAGTCAAATAAGCCTGCCGGCGAGAGCAAACCTCAGCCAGCAGAACAGCCGAAACCAGCGCCGGTAAAACCCGATGACTTTTCGGTTGGCCGCATGTTAGTTGGCGATTCCGCCGAAGGTCTCAGGAAAAAAGGTAAGTAAGCGCGGAAATAAAGAGAGCGCAAGCCGGGGTAATGATGGTCGCCATCCTTGCCCAGGTCAGTCTTTCTCTTATTTTCTTGTTGTCGCTTGCTAATTCATTGGCGGTTAGGCACAGCGCATGCAGCCTATACCGCCTCATCACCGATAGGCGATTACACTCACCGCTAAATCCATTGCTTTTGAAATAATCAAAATGCTGTTGATTAATAGCCTTATATTTTTCAGTGTAAAGCTGCTCCGGCGAGGCATAAACCAGCCCACGCATGTGAACGGTTAGAACCTGCGTTACCAGGTAGATCGCGCAGAGTGACCAGTACAGGATAAATACCGCAAGCCCAGCACTGAGGAAATCTATATTCGGCCTCTGCGTAAGCAGCAAAAACGATGAGCCAATACCCACAATCAAAATGCTGAGCAACTTGTACCCATTCTCTTTATTCACAGCGTTCGACTGGTAAATATCCTTGATGCACGCCTCGCCCTGCGCCTCCAGAAAATCGACCAGCTCATCGTCGGCATCCAGAAAATAATCATTAGGCAGGTTTTTCATGGTTATGTTCCTGTTGGCGTTGCAGTGAAAGGATTTTACCTCAACGCCGGCTGGCGCAACATTAGCGCTTACTGGCGTCAGCCACTTTTTGCGGCTTCGCCACGATACGTGCATAGGATTCGTGAGTCACGAAGGTGCAACTGCATTCCAGGTTGCGGCACTGGTGATACCGTTCTTTGGTTTGCTCGGTAACCATGCGACTCGATCGGGTGTGTGCTGCGGATTGGCACTCAGGGCAATGCATCATTTCTCTGTCCCCTTAAACGCAAAAACCCCGCCATTGCTGGCAGGGTCTGAAATTTATCTAGTGTGTCACACGCGCGACTTCCCACTATTTGGAGAATTTACGCCAACTTTATGCAAAATGCAATACCCTGTATAAAAAATGTCGGCATCCGTGCCGAACTTGCTTCACTTTGTTATTTTGTTGAATACGGACGCGGCCACGCCTTCCTCCATGTCGCATTTCGCCACCAGCGCCTCATAGAACGGCTTCCAGTTACGTGACCATGATGATTGCGTCAGTTCGGGAAGCAACGCTGTAATCGCCTTGTAGGCCACAGATGAAGGCATGCGGCTAAAGCCTTTTCCGCCGCAGCGTTCGCAGTCCTTAATGACCGGTGCGCCGCTGGCTTTGGTTGCCACCCGGTCGAGCGCCTTGCCCGTCCCCTTGCAGTTCCTGCAGCGTTTATGGATTTTCCCCTTGCCGTTGCAAGTCTGACACATCTCGCGCACCACCTGGCGCTTCGTTGTCGGCGGGATTTTCTCTTCGCCATCCATACCGACGTAACCCGGGTAGGTAACGACGTCACGCTCAACCTCCACCAGCCCCTCGCCGTGACAATCGTGACAGGTCACGCTGGCGCCGGCGGAGTGCGCGTATTCCTCGTAGGCAAGCGCGGCCAGAATTTGCATGCAGCGAGCCATGCGACGACCGGCGACTTTCCCGACGTGCTTCGGGGCCTTGCGCATAGCGTACTGGGTCAGCTCTGCAACGGCCCTTTCGCGGTCTTCGCTGCTAATCCCTGTTTTACCCAGGAACGCCGCCATCCCAAAACGGGCTTTTGATTCCGCAAGCCCCAAAGCGGCCATGACGTCAGTGCCAGTGATACGATCCGCAGAGGTGCCATTTGGCGCGTCGGTAATGGTCAGCCCTTGCGCGCTGAAATGCTTTAATGCCGACTCAAGTTTCATTGTTTGCCCTCTTCGATTCGTGTTTCGCCTTCATCATCGCCGTCATAACCACCAGCCTGCTGAAAGGCATGTGTAATTCCTCCAGGCGCTTCATCCACAACGCCACCGGCCCCGTATAACCGCCATGTGCTGCGCGGATGTATTGGGCGATGGTGTGTTCGTCTTCGCGGGTTAAATTCACTGTGCCTTCCCCCTGCTGCTGTATCGACGTACTTTTTGCTCTGGCTGTTGCTTGCTCAGTCGCTCGGCTTCAATCTGGTCAATCGGCAAGAAATGGCCGTAGCGGAACTGGCGATAAACCGTACCCAACGGCCCGTTGCGGTTTTTGGTTACGTTGACCTCCGCTATCCCCTTCGCTGGGCTGTTTTCGTTATAGAGCTCGTCGCGGTAGAGCATCATGATCACATCAGCATCAGCCTCAATGCTGCCGGAGTCCTTCAAGTCTGCGTTAACCGGGCGCTTGTTTGGGCGCTGCTCAACGGCGCGCGACAGCTGGCTCAGGGCCACCACCGGGGTTTTGTTGCGCATTGCCAAGCGTTTCAGGCTGCGTGATACCTCGCCAACAGCAATGTCGTGGCGCTGGCGTTCGTTGACCTTGATGAGTCCGAGATAATCCACGAATACCACCGCCAGCTCGGGGTGTTCGGCCTTCATGCGCTCTGCATCCTGACAAACTTGCTCGACGGTCAGGTTGTTGGCGTCAATGATCCAGATGGGGCGATCGGTCAGGCGCCCCAACCCATCAGAAATCCGTGCCCAGTCTTCATCCTCAAGCTCTAGCGGCTTCCTCAGCTTGGTCGTCGAAAATCCACCAGCGCCAGCCACCTGCCTCTCGGCGATCTGAATGGCCGACATTTCCATGCTGAACATCAACACACCGGCGCCATGGTCGGTGATTTTTTCTATCAGGTTGAGGGCAAACTCGGTTTTACCCACCGATGGCCGTGCGGCCAGCAACGCGAGATCTGTTGGCTCAAAGCCGCCGGTGATTTTGTCCAGCTCTTCGATGCCAGTCAGTATTTTGCGGCCTTCCTGCGAACCTGACATGCCAGCATCCAGGCGGTCAGCGACACCGGTAAGCAGTTCATTGATGTGCACGGCCACTCGTCCGCCATCGCCGATCTGTAGCTGTTGGATATTTCGCTGGAGGGTCAGTATTGCTTCAACGGCGGCGTCGCCGGTGTTTGCCTGCTGTATCCCTTCCAGTGAGTCAGCCACTAACCGCTCAGCGGTGCGGATGAAATGATTGCGTTTCACCATATCGGCGTAAGACTTGAGACCAGCGCGCGCCCAGGCCTGACTGCTGACGCTTACGGCAATGGGTTCATATTCTGGGCCGAGTTTGTCCGCCACCACAAAGGGCGTAACCTCTCCGCCAGACATAACCAACTGACGGATCACCTGATACATCGCGCCATATTGACGCGTAGCGAATGAGTCTGGCGCCAGCGTTGCCAATACGTCAAAAGTCAGCGGCCCCGCCTGATCCAGCAGCAGGCCGCCAATTACCGCGCTTTCGGCTTCTTCGTGAGTCATGCCGCCTTACCGCCTTTATTGCTGCGATAACTCTGCCAATCAAAGACCATTCGGTTAGTGCCGCCATCAGTGACGCGATCGACAATGCGGTCGCCGACAAACGCTTTTAGCTGGTCAAACGTCAGGTTGCTGATCAGGATGGTAGGGAGAATATTTTCATAACGCGCATTGACGACCTCCTGCAGGATAGCCAGCTCTGCCGGCGTACCAAACTGCACACCAACCTCGTCGATGATAAGCAAATCCAGCGTAGCGAAGCGGTTCAACACTTCGGATTCTGTGCGTTCAGCGCCATTACGCCAGGTGCTTTTTACTTCGCGAGTAAGGCGCATCACGTCCGTAATTTCTACGTCAACCAGGTGGTCGCGGATGATCTGTTTCGCCATTGATACCGCCAGGTGGTTCTTGCCAGTGCCGCAACTCCCTGTCATCACCAACCCGGTGCCGGATTCGAAAATTTTCTTCCAGCTCTGCGCATAGCGCTGGCAGTTGCTCAGGTTCTTCGCTGCCATCGGATTAACTGGCTGGTAGTTGGAAAATTCGCAGTTCTGGAAGCGCGGGGCGATACCGGCTTCATCCAGCAGATTTTCAACTGCGAGTTGACGCAGTTCTGATTTGACATTGTGCTGCTCTTCCCGAAGGCAATCCGGGCACAGTGAGATTTTTCGACCAGGAACGCCGCGATATTCCGGCCCCGTCAAGGTGATTTGCTGGTACTCACCATGGGTTGCGCAGATCACTGGCTGAGTTTGTTTTTCCCAGCTTGCGTAATGCGAAGGGAGCTCGCCACCCAAGGCATAATCCAGACAATCCACCAGCTCGACTTCTCGACGCTCCAGTTCAAGACGTTTTTTGCGCTGCTCAAAATTTAACATGTTCACCTCGTATCACCAGTTGCACCCAGACTCACCGTAATTCTGCCCCTCGAACCCCGACACCGGCGGCAAGGTATGCCGCACACCTCCGGGCGCGGATGGCGTTTGCCAGGTTTCATCGAAGTGTCGATCGGGGCCGAAGAACGTTGCGGCCTGCTTGACGAACTCAGAGCCCAGCTTGCCGGTAGCCGCCACAAACGCCGCGTAGCGCTTCACCCCTGCCAGCATGGCTTCTGGCGTGGCCCCGTCTTTGAGGCGAGCATTCCAGGCTTTGTAGGCCGAGGGCTTGGGGTTGCCGCCGGCGCGTTTTGGATATGCCTGCCAGGCCGCCTCAAATTCAGGTGAATAATCCTGCTTGGCAGAACGCCTCGGCGTAGGAGCGTCAGCGAATGCGCCAATAGGTTTTTTAATCTCTGTAGTAATCTCTGTAGTAATCTCTGTAGGATCGAAATCGGGTTTTCCCGACCCGCGGCGAGGGGTTTCCCTCCCCCGCGACGCAGGGATTCCCGACTTTCCGAAATCGGATTTGCCGACCTCCCGAAAACGGGTTTCCCCATTTCGGGAAATGTGACTGTTTTCATTAATGATTTCATCAAGACGATCACAATCAATACGAAAATACATTTTGTGTTCGAGACGCTTGTGTGTCTCGATAAGAATGCCTCGAGAAACAAGCTGTTTGCGGGCAGTCGCCTGTTGCTCGAAAGTCAGACCCGTTTCCGATTCGATAGCTTCGCGCGTTTTATGAACGCCTTCTACGGCGTGCGCTTTGTCCTGCCAGTAGAATACTTGGCTGAAAAAAATAACTGCGTGAGGACTTCCCATGGCCTTAACTAGTCCCGGGTAGTAAGCTACCGGGCGCCCAAAATCCATTAACAAATCAGATGGACGCATTTTTATTCCCCCCCGCATAACTCAAAATAAAAACGATGGTTGGTATCAATACCCAGTACAGGAAACGCTCCCGCCGCCATCAAATAGCAAAGCTGCGCCCCACTGAAAATATTGCACCCCACCTTCCTGGCAGCGATTACAAGGCGGAACTCGTCAATAGATTTTGCCCCCTTTATGCGATTACAAGCCTTGCAGCATGCAAGCAGATTTGATAGGTCATTCGAGCCGCCCTTACTTTTGGGGATAATGTGATCGGCTGAATAATCATCAAAAGACAATGGCTTCCCGCAATAGCCACAGTGACCCTGTGTTTTTTTAAATATTACCAACGCTTTTTGAGCCGATACTTTCATTCGCCAACCTTAGCCGTTGCCTTGCACGCGAACACAAAGGCCTCCACCACCGCTTCGGCGGTGGTTATTGCAGCGGCTTTCACTTCATCATCACGCTTGCCAGCGATAACCAACTCCTCAACCACTCTCGGTACGGAATTCTTCACAACCAGGAAAATGTTGTTGGCAATATCGGCATCCATCTCGTAACCCGCGATAAACGCGGTCTTTGCTTCTTCGTCTTTCATGTTTGCTCCGGTTGATTCAGTCATCGTCATTCCTCCGCCTGGCAGTAAACTGCCGGCATGATGGTTTTGAGGGAGTTAGGCATGCTGAGCACCAGAAAAACCTTTAGGATCCTGTGCGCTCGATAACTTCAGTTGTCGTTGCTTTTCTGGCAATCCATCAAAAACCCCTGGGTAAAGATCTGGTCTGATCTCATGAGGGGTAACCTTCCACCCAACAGCCTCACTAAGCAGCAGTACCTTTCCGTCAGGAACTTTGTGGTTTAACCACAGGCTCACCGTTTGTTGTCTGCACCCCAACACCCTCGCCAAGCCGCTTTGACTCGTCACTTTCATAATGAGGTGCTTAAGCTCTCTGTTCATGATCATCCCTCGTTGTAAATACAATAATACTACAATAATATATTGTATTGGAGTTTTCAACGGATGGGATACAATTAAGAAATGAAAAACACACGCGAAACAGTTTTCTCCCAGCGCCTAAACGAAGCGCTGACAGAGCTTGGGCTTAGCCAATCTGAGCTAGCTCGCCGCATTGATGTCACCCCCCAAGCAGTTCAGCGGTGGTGTAATGGCTATGGTTCTCCAAGAAGCAAGTATCTATCGGCCATATCTAAGGCGACAGGAAAGCCGGAGCATTGGTTCTTTCTTCCGTATGGTACGCAACAAGACCAAGTTTCTGCCGTTGTAGATCAGCCGTCGAGCGCGTCAGATGATCTGGTTTCCCTCACACTAACACCTGATGAAATTAAATTAATCAATACTTACAGAGACTTACCTGGAGTTGAGAGAAAAAGAATGCTCGATTTATTTGAACTCAGGCTAGAAGAGATCAATAAATACATAACTGAATACCTATTAAAAAAATAATCAAATAAATCATCAAATTAAGAATCCAAGGAGCGACCCTTGGATTTTTTTTTGCCTTAAGATATTGCAATCTACAATATTAGATTGTAGATTTAATTGTAACGACGCAACCCATTACGATTCAGACCGTGGGAAAATGCAGATAGCCATACATCGTTGAATGACCTGTGTCGATGCAGATCCGGGATGTCGTTAATTACAGCAGCAAGGCAGCGCATTAAGGTATTTATGCGATAAACCATGCGGGAATTAACAAGTTATAAATCGGGAGGTTTTATCGTGAAAATGAAAATCGATGAAAGCAAATTGACATATATTAGCGATAGCGCGGCTGAAGTTTTTGTTCTACTTAACCTTCTCACTGAGAATGCCCGCCGCGGATTTCACTTGGAGGATACCGATACAGCTTTTGCACTGTCAGGTATTACAAAGCTAGCGGGTGAACTGAATGATAACTTATTCAAGTTGGTTGAAAGTAATAATGGTGAAAAAAATCATTCTTAATCGACTCTGGCGGCGACGCCAATCAATCGCCAGAGCCTAACCCCATCAAACCCGTAAAATTTAAAGAGGCTGATATGGACAATACCACGCCAAAAGCCAAAGAATCAACCAGGCTTGTATTGGTTGACATAAAAAAACTTAATCGAGCACAGCGCTTAATTAAAGACAATCCCACTTCATGGCCTTGGAAGCTGTGTATGCACATGGTTAAGCAAGCATACGGTGTAGAATGTGATGAACCAATGCCTGAGATCGGTGACAGGAATGGCAATTTTATTTGTACTCGCGTTGATTTAGATACAGGGGAGTACGAGTTTTTGTCCGAGCGTACTTATAACCATCGAGTTATGAACGGCTATGAATTAGTTCTCGAGGTGCCTCATGACTGATATTTATCATGCACTGATGGTAAGGGATTTCAGCGGTATCTCTGACGAGGTGCTCGGGGAACGCCAGGTAGCCTACTTCGCTGCTGCTGCCGCTATTGACGCAGCATTGTTGGTTATCGGTAATCTTGTTTTGGAAGCTGATGAGAGTGAAGGATATACAGATTCAGAGGCTAAGCGAGACCTCGTCTTAATTGGAACTGTCCTAAGAAGCTTTCCTCGGATGGCTCAGGTTTTAAAGCAAAATGGTAGCGTCGCCGAGCACATCCTAAATAAGCGACAGGGGGGGGGCTAAATAATGAGCACTCTCACGCGCCAAGCATCAAAGGCATTGCTGAATGAAGTCATCATTAACGCTACACCAGACTTTAGCGGCCGCCTGACGGTTTATATTGAGAATGGCGAATTGAAGGCGTATCGCCCTCACTCACCAGAGGAATTTACAGCAACACTCGGTACGTTTATTGAGTTAGCAGAAAGAGCTGGCTGGACAGTAAAGCCACCGGAGGAAGAATAATGCGTAAAGATTTTGGAAGTATCGGCATCGATGACGCGTTTCAGTTAAAACAACAGCCAGTGTATGTTGTGACACGTCACGGACGCAGCAAGAAAAGTTTTAGCCGTGAAACAGCCATTCGTCGCTTGGCTCACTTTATGGTTCAAAAAACATTTGACCGCGCTGGAGTACCAACTCATGAAGGCGGCGTAATCCACTTTCATCGCGGTGAAATAACACTGGGTTATTGGCAAGCGCATCATCGCTGTGAAAGGCGCATTCGTAAATTACTGGCTCGCAAGCGTGATAAAGAAAAATGGCAGCGCGAGTATGATGAATGGGCGGCAAAGCACGATGACTTAATGAAACGCCGCCCGTATTAATTAAACAATCTCCAACAAGATTTTAATTATGGCCTTCAGGCTGACGGTTTCGCTCGGCCTGAATTTAGACAGCAGGTAATTAACGATGACTCAGTGGTTCAACAATATTGCTTTAAATCGTCGGCGTATCGCCCTCGCCTATCTCGATTTTTGCCAGCGCCATTTCGGCGGCAAATGGTCTGACGTGGTTATTTCGAAAAAGAAACTGGTTCGCGTTGACCTGACCCAGGAGTGCCTCGAGGCGCTGATGAAAGAGTTCATCGAGAACATGGTTCGCGCTGAATTCGGTATCGCCGGCGGGCAGGAGCAGATCGCCAATTCCTACGACGCGATGCTGAGCAAAGACCGTAGCCGCCTTACGCCGCTCGGCAAGTCAGCGATGGAAGAAATGATGATCGACGCCGTCGCCTACAAGCTCCACAACCCAAGCAGCCAGCTGCTGCAGGTGGTGGCGTGATGGCAACCATGCAACTGATCGATGCCCAGTGCCGCGTAGAGCAGGCGCAGCAGATCCTCAATCTGTGGCTGGAGTCCTGCAACGACCGCACCGACCAAGTAGAGCGCACGATGGTCTGCGCGATGATCACCCTGCTGGATGGTGTGCCTGAGTCGATCCGCACCTTCAATAACGGTACGCCAATGGCGCAGCTGCGGGAGGCCCAATGATAAAGATTCCGTACAGCGAAGCAGCCCAGCGGGCTATCCAGCACGAAAAGGCCGAAGAGTTCATTCAGGCGGCCACGTTCTGGCGCATCGCTGAGTCATTCGCGGTGAAGTCGGTTAACCAGGATTGGGCAGCCACCCGCGCCGAGCTGTGCGAAAAGCGCCACAGCCTTACGGAGCGGCTGGAGCAGCTGCAAGAAAGCGCCAGTGAGCGAGCAAAGGAGGCAGCGAAAACCAAGGCCAAGAAGAAGATGGCTGAGGCGCTCAAGGCCCATATCAAGACCACCAGCGAAGAGGTATAGCAATGGCGAAAAAAGGCGGCAGTAAAACGTGCCAAGGCATGTGTGGCATGACGCTGGCCCAGGGGTACCGGCTGACCCGTCAACAAGCTTGGGAGTACGGCAACGTGCAGAAGTCAGTGGCGGACTACAGAACGGCCGACGGCAATATCCAGATGCCGCTGAACCGGAGTATGCGCCGGCACGCAAAACACATGGGGTTCAACTTAAAGAAGGCGACGAAATAATGGAAAAGCAAATGACAGTAGTAGGTGGCAAACCAATGATGAGCAGCCGCTTAATTGCCCGTCTTACCACAAAGGAGCACAAGGATGTCTGCCGAGATATTCGAGTGATGCTTGTGCAGCTTTATGGTGGTGATGAGCGTGATTATATCCGTAGCGCAAATTTGCTCTACGATACAAATCAATGTGTTAGCTGCATTCAGTACGATACCTCAAATCCTAACGCCTGGGAGTATCTGCTCGACTATGAGCACTCTCAGTGCCTGGTCGCTGGTTACGATGCGGCTCGTCGCATGGCAATTATTAATGAGTGGCAGGATATGAAAGTAGAGCTGGCACAACCACGTATTGCCGCACCGGCCCCGGTACAGCAGGCGATCTCCACATCCGATCACATTCTGTCGGTCGCCCGCGTCGTAGCAGAGGCCACCGCCTCCGCAACGATGAAAGCCGTGATGGAGCTTTCCGGCACGCAGGTGTTCGCTGCGCAAGCTCTGCCACCAGCATCACCTGAGCAAGTCGCGCCGGTATCGGTTGCTGAACCAGTTGGCACGCCGCCAGCCCCGGAATTCTCACCAGTCATCGATCTGATGTGGGCCTTTGGCATCTCCGACGCAGCATGCCGGCGCCTGGCAAGTTACGCCAACCTGCCGACCAAGCTTACCAATGGCGAGCGTGGCCACCTGCTGATCCACCATTCCTCTTTCGCTGATGCGGTATTCACCCTGATCGACGAATCCACACCGCCGACGGGTAAGCGAAAACGCTGGCAGCACCCAGACTTCGGCGGCTTCACGCTCAAGGTCACCGAGACCAACAAAGCCGCCGTGGAGGCCAAGCAATGATCGGTACTCAGAGCAAAGTGATGAACTACGACCCGAACTATACGCTGTGTGGACGCATGGCAAAGCAAACCGTCCGCCTGACGTTCGGCCAGTGGAAATACCGCACATCGGTAGACGTGGTTGTCGGCGGAAATAGTAACGGGTTCAGCGTTATTGAGTGTGCTATCGGTGTCGCTTATGAGCAATTGGGCACCGTCCCGTTCTTCAATGACGATACCGGCAAAGATGACGAGATGGCGGTGATTAACATCGGCAACCTGCAGTGTATGGACGAATGCCTGGAAGGCGAGGATTGGCTGAAAGAAATGCTGATTGGCGCCGAGATTATCAACATTGAACCGGAGGCAGAGCAATGATGTTCCCAACCGATATTCTGCGCGCAGCCCTGTGCTGCGTAGCAAACGAGAACGAGTCTCGCGAATACCTGCAGGGGGTGTACATCTCCCCTACCCACATCCATGCCACTGACGGCCGCGCGGCGGTGATGATGGAGCATGGTGCGGACACCGACATTGATGGGGTGTTTCTGGTCAAGGGCGAAATTCCAGACAGTGCAGAAGTCACGATCATTAAACACATGGACGAGGGCTGGATGGCTATCCATTCGGATGAAGATAAGGAATTTGTCGGTTTCTGCGAGTTGGTGCCGCTAGATTGCCGCTATCCAGACTTCAGCAAAATCCTGCCGGCAGAGCCGGAACCGTGCGACGTGCTGCCAATGTTTTCAGGTCACCTTTTGGCTCTCCCCTATCTGATGTTTGGGTCGGAAATCGGCTTTGCTGCAGTTCGGTTTAAGCCTTCAGGGAAAGGTGGCCCCTGCCAACTGATTTTAGACCCGGGCATTAACCGCCTGTACGGCAATCCGTTCCTGGTCATTATGCCGCTACGCGACAACACCTTCGATCTGCTCGACGAGGTGATGAATGAAGAAGGTATTTGAACTGATTATGTTCACGCTGTTTTTCTCCAGTCTTGCGGGTTTCGGGCTGGCGGCGGGACTCTTTTCATTCCTCGGCACTGCCGAACTGATCGGGAGGGTTATCTGGTGAAAATCGATTACCAAGACCACGGAGCAACCGCCAGCATCACGCTGACCAGCACGGTGTTTGAGTTCCGCCGGCATAACCGCGTCGTTGACACGGCGCTGTTTCTGACCAGCGTCAGCGCGCACCGCAGCGGGTTGTTCTTTATGAAAACCGTGCTATCTGGCCGCTCCGCGCCAATGTTGAAGGTTTACAAAATCGCTTTACAGGAGATGGCACGATGACAAATGCACAAATTAACGAACTGAGAACCGCCGCACTCGATGCAACTCCCGGCCCGTGGGTCTGGTTTACCAGTAACAGCATGGTTCGACTGAGTAGTGTTCCAAGCGGAAAGGATGGTGATGTGCTGAGCGCCTTTCGGGCGACTGATGGCGTGCCGTGCGTGAGTATTAGCCGGTGTGATATGGAATTCATTGCCGCCGCTAACCCTGCCGCCATCCTGAACCTACTGCTGGCACTGGAAGAGAAAGAGCGGTCACTTATTTCGAATGCTGTCGATTATGAATACGAGGCGTTAGAAGCCAAACGGAAACTCGAAGAATCGGAGCGGCGTGCCGACAACATGGCGGCTCTTGCCGACAATTACGACCACCATCGCCAGCGCCTCGATCAGGCCGCGCATAAGGTTATCGAGTGGTGCCGTCAGGAAGCATTGGATCGTACAGGTAAAGCAGAGAACGCCGAATTTTACTCGTGCGTTAAAGAGCTGCGATCAGCATTAGCATTTGTGGAGGCAACCCAGTGAGCATACAAATTGACCAGATTCAACTTGTGGCGGCCATCGCCAAAGAGATCGACCGCCAGCACCCGGGTGCTGGCGTTGAAAGCCGCTGCTTCAACACGATCATCCTGGCGGCGAATAACATCTGTCAGGAGTTCGCTAAGCCAGTGGTGAAGGCATCGGAGGGCATGGGGCTTGCTGACTGGCTCGCCAGCGACGACACAGGGATGAGCAGCCTGTTCATGGCATCCAAGCTGACCGGCATTTTCGAAGCTGAATATGCCTATCCGCGCGATCCGGCAGACTTTGGCCGCTGCCTGCGCCTGGTCGAAGCTGTGCCGGAGCTGGAAAGTAAAATTCGTGACATGTCACAACATGGCAAGGAGTGGGCGGTGGTAGCCGCCCATTGGCATGAATGGGCTGAGGTGTACCGCATTGGTGACGGAAAGCGGCTGTATCGCCTCATGCGGCTTTGCTACGAGGCAGGTGAATGATGGAGATCGAACCAACAGACTTCGACACCTGGCTGCAGGGACAGACAGTACCGATCGATGTGGATTGTGGTTGTGTGGCCGCCGAGGTGCTGCTGTTTTGGGTTAAGAAGGCGTACAACGACGGCCTACAGGCCGGGGCCGGTAAGACGGAGGTGACAGAGTGAACAGAATGTTTTTGTTGATGGCTGAGTTTGAGACCTCGGATATTCCTCTGGAGAAAATCGCGGAGAAATACCTCGGTATCTCAATCGAGTTAGCCAACAAGCGTGCGAACGCTGGCAAGCTGCCTATCCCGAGTTTCCGGGCTGCAGACTCGAACAAAGCCCCGCGCCTGGTGTATGTGAAGGATTTGGCAGACTATCTTGATCAACGCACGGCAGCAGGGAGGGAAGAGTTCAAGCAGGTTAATTCGTAAGTCGGCGCGGGGTGCCGGGTCACCTATAGCACCCCACAAACCCATAACTTACTGATTTAATTAACCACTCAATCCCACCAGATATCGAACAGATCGCTGACCTTAACGTCGGTCAGTTTGCGCGCTTCCAGCCAGTTTTTCACCAGCTCGCGCTGCTCGTCGGTGCAGTGGCCGATCTTCTGCAGGCAGATCAGACCTTCCCACTGCAGGTAGCCGCTGCCGTCAAACGCCAGGCCGTTCGGCTCGATCACTTCATCGATGAAGGTATCCAGCGTGCTGTCGATGTCTTCCACCGACGTGCCTTCGGCGAAGCGCCAGGCTACGGAGAAACCCAGCTCCTGAAATTCTTCAATGTGCAACTTTTTACGTAAACGACGACTGCGGTTCTTAGCCATTATTCTTTCCTCTCAAACATCAAGTCCCAAACGCCATGTCCCAGGCGCTGGCCGCGTAATTCAAATTTCGTCAGTGGGCGCGAATCCGGACGCGGCACGTAATCATTATCGCTGGAAAGATTACGGTAGCCTGCGACCCCGTTCATAACCTCTAACATATGTTCCGCATAAGGTTGCCAATCGGTGGCCATGTGGAAGACGCCGCCGGTCTTCAGCTTGCGCAGCACCAGTTCGACAAACGGCGTTTGCACGATGCGGCGCTTGTTGTGGCGCGCCTTGTGCCACGGATCGGGGAAGAACAGCTGCACCATGTCCAGCGAGCCGTCCGGGATCATGTTTTCCAGCACTTCAACCGCATCGTGGCACATCACGCGCAGGTTGCTCAGCTTCGCCTCGTGGGCGTCGGCCAGGCAGGCGCCCACGCCCGGCGAGTGCACCTCAATCCCTAAAAAGTTCTGCTGCGGGTTGTTGCCCGCCATGGTCACCAGCGAGGCGCCCATGCCAAAACCGATCTCCAGCACCGTCGGCGCTTCGCGGCCAAACAGCGCGGTGAGATCGACAGCGTCAGTCTGATACTCCACGCCCATCACCGGCCAATAGTTCTCCAGCGCGTGCTGCTGGCCTTTGGTCAGCCGCCCCTGGCGGCGGACAAAACTGCGGATACGGCGCATCGCGCGGCCGTTCTCATCAAATTCCGGGGAGATGACGTCATTAATCATAGTGCTTTCTGTCTGTTTGGCTGCCAATTAGGGAAACGCGCATTATGCAAAGATACATTGGTTTAGCAAGTGTTCATCTTCTGTACCCGCCGTGCGGCGTCGGAAAGTTCCGGTTTACAGCACCATGACTCTATGCTGCAATCTCGCTTCATTTTCTGCCGGATAACGACGCTGCCCATGATGCAAGCACAACAATTCGCACAGGTGGTGCTTGACTGGTATCAGCGCTACGGTCGCAAGACTCTGCCGTGGCAGCTGGAAAAAACTGCCTATCAAGTATGGCTCTCCGAGGTGATGTTGCAACAGACCCAGGTTGCCACCGTCATTCCTTATTTTCAGCGCTTTATGGCCCGTTTTCCCAACGTGCGCGCGCTGGCGGAGGCCCCGCTGGACGAAGTGCTGCATCTGTGGACCGGTCTCGGCTATTACGCCCGCGCCCGTAACCTGCACAAGGCTGCACAGACCATTGTCTCACAGCACGGCGGCGAGTTCCCGACAACCTTCGCAGAAATCGCCGATTTGCCGGGCGTTGGCCGCTCTACCGCCGGCGCGGTGCTGTCGTTGGCGCTGGGCCAACACTATCCGCTCCTCGACGGCAACGTGAAGCGCGTGCTGGCCCGCTGCTACGCAGTGGAAGGCTGGCCGGGCAAGAAAGAGGTCGAAAACCGGCTGTGGAAAATCAGCGAAGAGGTGACCCCGGCGCAGGGCGTCGGCCAGTTCAACCAGGCGATGATGGATCTGGGCGCCATGGTCTGCACTCGCTCCAAGCCCAAGTGCGAGCTCTGCCCGCTCAACGTCGGCTGCCTGTCTTACGCCAATCACAGCTGGGCCAACTATCCCGGCAAGAAACCCAAACAGACCCTGCCGGAAAAAACCGCCTACTTCTTATTGCTGCAATACGGCGACCGCGTGTGGCTGGAACAGCGCCCGGCGGTGGGCCTGTGGGGCGGCCTGTTCTGCTTCCCGCAGTTCAGCGCGCGCGTGGATTTGGAACTCTGGCTGCAGCAGCGCGGTCTGAAAGGCAAGCGCCTGGAACAGCTGACCGCGTTTCGCCACACGTTCAGCCATTTCCATCTCGATATCGTGCCGATGTGGCTGTCGCTCGACGCGGCGGGCAGCGGCATGGATGAGGGCGCGGGTCTCTGGTATAACTTAGCGCAGCCGCCGTCGGTCGGGCTGGCAGCGCCGGTAGATCGCCTGTTGCAACAGCTGGCGAAGCAGCCCCCGATCCAACAAAACTTATATGGCGATAGCGCCATCGATGAGGAATTAGCATGAGCCGCACCATTTTTTGTACTTTCCTGCAGCGCGACGCCGAAGGCCAGGACTTCCAGCTTTATCCCGGTGACGTCGGCAAGCGCATCTACAACGAGATCTCCAAGGAAGCCTGGGGCGAGTGGATGAAGAAGCAGACCATGCTGATCAACGAGAAGAAGTTGAACATGATGAACGTGGATGACCGCAAGCTGCTGGAAGAGGAAATGATCAAGTTCCTGTTCGAAGGGCACGACGTGCACATCGAAGGCTATACGCCGCCGAGCGAATAACGCTGTTGGGGCCAGGCGCTGGCCCGCTTCAATCCTCTTATACTTCTTCCAAACGGCTTTAAGATGAAGAAAATTTTAGCTTTGCTCGTAATAGCGCCTTTGCTGATCTCCTGTTCCGGCAAAAAAAGTGAAGAAATCAACGAAGCCTGGATTAAAGATACCAACGGCTTCGACATTCTGATGGGCCAATTCGCCCACAACATCGAGAACATCTGGGGTCTGAACGAAGTTCTGATCGCCGGGCCGAAAGACTACGTCAAATATACCGACCAATACCAAACCCGCAGCCACATCAACTTCGACACCGGCGCCATTACCATCGAGACCATCGCCACCACCGATCCGGCCACGCACCTGCGCCAGGCGATCATCAGCACGCTGCTGATGGGTGACGATCCGGGTTCCATCGATCTCTATTCCGACGCCAACGATATCCAGATCAGCAAAGAGCCGTTCCTGTACGGCCAGGTGCTGGATAACAAGGGCGCGCCGATTCGCTGGGAATGGCGCGCGGCGCACTTCGCCGATTACCTGCTGCAGACCAAGCTGCAAAAACGCACCTCCGGCCTGCACGTGATCTACTCGGTCACCATCCAGCTGGTGCCGAACCACCTGGACAAACGTGCGCATAAATACCTGCCGATGGTGCGCAAGGCGTCGGAAAAATACGGCGTGGACGAGTCGCTGATCCTGGCTATCATGCAGACCGAATCGAGCTTCAACCCGTATGCGGTGAGCGGTTCGGACGCGCTGGGCCTGATGCAGGTGGTGCAGCACACCGCCGGTAAGGATGTGTTCCAGATGCGCGGCAAATGGGGCACCCCGAGCCGCAGCTACCTGTTCGATCCAGAGAACAACATCGACACCGGCACCGCCTACCTGGCTATCTTGCAAAACAACTACCTGGGCGGCATTCAGAACCCGACCTCGCGCCGCTATGCGGTGATCACCGCTTACAACGGCGGCGCAGGCAGCGTGCTGCGGGTGTTCTCCAGCGACAGAACGCGCGCGGTGGGCATCATCAACGGCATGCAGCCGGGCGACGTGTATCAGACGCTGACCACCAAGCACCCGGCCGCCGAGTCGCGCCGCTATCTGGTGAAAGTGAATACCGCGCAGAAGAGCTACCGCAGAAAGTAACGTTTCCCGCGTGGATAAATGAGAAGGGCCGGTGCGAACCGGCCCTTTTCTTTATGGCTTGATCATATAGCCGAAGATGCGCTTCCAGCCGTGATCTTTCTTCTCGATGTAGACCCCCTGCAGCTCCGGCGAGAAGCCCGGCAGGCGGTTGATCCCCTCTTCCAGCGCCAGGAAGTAGCGCTGCACCGCGCCGCCCCACACTTCGCCCGGTACCACGCACAGCACGCCCGGCGGGTACGGCAAGGCCCCCTCCGCCGCGATGCGCCCTTCCGCCTGGCCGATCGGCACCAGCTCGACGTTATCGCGGATAAACTCCACGTTGGCGTCCTGCGGGTTCATCACCACCGGCGGGAAATGATCCTGGCGGAACATCTCTTTTTGCAGCTGTTTGACGTCGAAGCTGACGTACAGATCGTGCATTTCCTGGCACAGCCGGCGAATGCTGTAACCACGGTAGCGCTGCTCGTTCTTGCGGTACACCGTCGGCAGCACCACGCTTAGCGGCGCGTCCTCTGCAACATAGCGCTCGAACTGCGCCAGCATCTCCACCAGTTGTTCCATCTTGGTCGGGTTTTCTGCCGGGGTCAGCAGGAACAGGATAGAGTTGAGATCGCACTTCTCCGGCACGATGCCGTTCTCGCGCAGGAAGTTGGCCAGAATGGTGGCCGGCACGCCGAACTCGGTGTATTGGCCGGTCGCGGCGTCAATGCCCGGCGTGGTCAGCAGCAGCTTGCACGGATCCACCAAATACTGATCCTGGGCGTAGCCTTCGAAGCCGTGCCACGTTTCCCCCGGCACGAAGGTGAAGAAGCGCGCGTCGTTGGCGATAAGGTCAGTATCGTGATCCTGCCAGTCTTTGCCCGCCACCTGCTGCGGAATAAACGGCTTCAGCTGCGAGCAGCGTTTGAGCAATTGTTTGCGAGTCTCGATGCCCAGCTTGACGCAGTCCATCCACATGCGGCGCCCAGCGGCGCCGGCATGCATCTTGGCGTTGACGTCCAGCGCGGCGAACAGCGGGTAGAACGGGCTGGTCGACGCATGCAGCATGAACGCGTTGTTCAGGTGTTTATGGTTGCAGTGACGCTTCTGCCCTTTGATATGGTCGTCTTTCTTATGGATCTGCGACGTCTGCGAGAACCCCGCCTGCTGTTTATGCACCGACTGGGTGACGAAAATGCCCGGATCGTGTTCGTCCAGCTCCAGCAGCAGCGGCGAACACTCTTTCAGCATCGGGATAAAGCCTTCGTAGCCCACCCAGGCGGAGTCGAACAGGATGTAGTCGCACAGATGACCGATGGTGTCGATCACCTGGCGAGCGTTGTAAATCGTGCCGTCGTAGGTACCGAGCTGAATGATCGCCAGCCGGAACGGCCGCGCCACCGCCGCCTTCTCCGGTGCCACTTCGCGGATCTGCTCACGCAGGAAGCGCTCGTCGAAGCAGTGCGCGTCGATGCCACCGATAAAACCGAACGGGTTGCGGGCGGTTTCCAGATAGACCGGCGTAGCGCCGGCTTGGATCAGCGCCCCATGGTGGTTGGATTTATGGTTGTTGCGATCGAACAGCACCAGGTCGCCACGGGTCAGCAGCGCGTTGGTCACCACCTTGTTGGCCGCCGAGGTGCCGTTGAGCACGAAGTAGGTTTTATCGGCGTTGAACACTCGCGCCGCGTGCTTTTGCGCATCCTTGGCCGATCCTTCGTGGATCAGCAGATCGCCCAGCTTGACGTCGGCGTTGCACATATCGGAACGGAACAGGGTCTCACCGTAGAAATCGAAGAACTGCCGGCCGGCCGGGTGTTTGCGGAAGAACTCTCCGCCCTGATGCCCCGGGCACGCAAAGGTCGAATTTTCCATCTCGACGTAGGTCTTCAGCGTTTTGAAGAACGGCGGCAGCAGCGCCTGCTCGTAGGCGTCGGCGGCGGCCTCCAGCTGCGCCATGTAGAACGGCTTGCTGGCGCCGGCCAACAGCGCGAAAACCCCGCTGACAAACGGCAGATAGTCCGGCGAGAGATGCTCGTCCCCTTCCACCGCCACGAAGGTCGGAATGTCGAATCCTGTCGTCTGCAAGCGCGCCAGAATACCGGCGTTCACGTCGGCGACCGACACCACCACCGCCGCCACGTCGGTGTAGTCCGTTTGCTCTACGCGCACGATCTGGCGCAGCGTCTCAATGGTGGCGACCAGGCTGGCGCTGGTCGCGATTTTCAATTCTTTCATCATGCTGACTCTCAAACGGTGAAGGATGAGGGTGTGCCACCGGCACGGTAATGAGATAACGCGGTTATCCCGGTAAAAGCGATACCCGGGCACGGCAGCATAAGCGGCGTGCGTGACCGGCTCATGATCGGGGATCATCAGGCGGCTATCGGGGGAACTGGTCTTGGCAGCGTCCGACAGGCATCAGTAAAATCAGGGCCGCAGCGCTGGCTTTACGCATGCCTAACAGCGAGCATCAGGCGGCCTTACCGCATGGCCGGCAGGCGTATTCGGGCGGAGGACGTGCGGAGGAGACAACGGCGGAACGGTGGCGGCGTCAGATGTCTGGTGCACAGCAGCGCTTGAGCAACAAAACCAGTCATGCCAATAACCCTCTGGCTTATAAGAAGCGGGAACACCGTCAGGGAACGGAGAGTGCTGAAATTTGCGCAATGATTGCATGATTCTTTGCGGGGTTCAAGCAAGAATCGCCTTGGTTTAATGCGCATTGGATTATCTGTAAAACATTGTTATTTAATTAAAAAACCATAAAAACTCATCCAGGTAACGGTATAAATACACGTTTTACATGCATATTTATTGAGTAACGATATCCTCCCATCCCCCGCTCCGCCGGGTTCGCTGCCTGAAAATAGAGCAACCGATCGGCTTTGTGACAGAAAGCGATTGACGCCATCCGGCCAATACGGTTTAATGCGCCCCGTTGCCCGGATAGCTCAGTCGGTAGAGCAGGGGATTGAAAATCCCCGTGTCCTTGGTTCGATTCCGAGTCCGGGCACCACTAATTCTGCATCAAAGCACGTTGGTTAAGGGATGAGATCCTTAACGGGCGGTTAATACGGAACCGGTAGATAGATGTCAAAGTGGTTTTCTAGGTATTTACACTCTGGCGTTGATATTAGGTTCCTCTAGAAAGGATGCCTGTGTTTCCCCACGGGCATCCTTTTCTCGATCACTGGTGATTTTTACAGCTTGTTAAAGTTATGTCAAGACGTGTCTAGGCTCCTCTTCACGTGAAGGGGTCAAATCCATATACAGTGACAGTTCATCTTCCAACGCTTGCCCCGTGATCTTCAAATCCAGTTCGACGTATTCCAGGGTTGTGCTGACACTTCGATGCCCCAGCAATCCCTTTACCATTGCCAGATTACGATCGGGGGATTTCATCATCTCAGTCGCCAGAGTATGTCTGAACCGATGGGGGGTCACCTTAAAACCACACTCTTTCGTTAGTCGGGTAAAGAACGAGCGAACGGGCTGTATAGCAGGTTCTGGACCAACATCACCCAATGGGTTTAGGAAACGCTTTACATCAAAAAGATAATCCTCCTGTTCAGCTCCTTGTGCGATGGCACGATCAACAAGTATTCGCATACGGTCGCTCAGAAAGTTCACTATTGGCACCAACCATTCCCTATGTGTTTTGCTTCCCTTTTTACACAATAAAATAGAATTAGTTTTAAGATCGACGTCTTTTAAACGCACGTGTAACAGCTGATTCTGTCGCATGCCAGTCGAACGCAACACATCAAACACCGTACGCCAATACCATACGGGATAGAGCGCGCAGGGCCTGCATTGTCCTGGCCACTGATTTTCGCGTTCTTCAAATTGCCCCAGCACCAGATTTACCTTAATCAACTGATCCCGGCTGAGGATTTTTTTTCTTTTACTTCCCGGTGGTACTTGCGTCTCGTTAAGCGGATTCTCTTTAAGAGTGAGCCACTTTTTCTTTATCCCCTGGTTGTAGACCGCACGTAAATGACGAACTTTATTATTCCACGTACTTGTTGTTAGCCCCCTTCCCAGCATGTCCCGGCGCCACAAAATTAACTCTCGGTTCGTGACTTCATCAGGTAACATGTCATACCCAATAAATTTCCTGAAAACTGCGATCACTCGGCGATAACTCATTTCAGTTTCAGGACGTAACGCTTTTGAGAAGAAATACTCTTCGAGCAAAGTTTCCCAGTCCATACCTCGATTATTTTGCATAATCTCTCCCTAGCTTAAATAGAAGCCTTGCGAACATAATTAGTCGAAAGACACAATTAATCCCTGTCAGGGGATCACCAGTACCGGACTGTCGTCAGGTAAGTTATTCCCCCGATAGAGCAGACTTGCCTTAACGAGGTAACCTTTGGTTCGTTTAAACGCCCCTTTGCGCTCTGATGTTTCATACAGGTGAGCAAAATAAAATCGTTTACCCTTCGCTCGACGATGCTTCTCCAGGCGTTCAAAATCCTCCTGGAGGGCTTCTCGTTGAGAACCATCCAGACCAACCTGTTTCAGGTACAAATAAAAAATCCCGGGTACGGTTATAAAAATAAAACCAGAAACAAGATGAACCCTCGCACCGACGGAATTGATGGGGATCTCATTAGAACTGAGTCCATCCGATAACCAACGCCAAAAGACTTCTCCGGGAGTTATTCCCCCATCTCCTTCATTGCCCTGTTTTTGTAATAGTGAAGGAGCGGGGTCAGTTGTTGGAGGGGCACAAAAGTCGGATGTTGAAAATGCCGCTGCGGGAGCGATATCATCGATGGCTTTTGATTCCTGGTTTATTTCGGCTACCTGAACTACCTGAGCCACTTCATCAGTAAGTACAAGATTATCGGCAGGCATGGAGCCTTCATCTTCGTGAGGGTCGTCCCTGTACTCCTGTTCTGTATGGTTCACCGAAGCAAACACATCAACCGCCATTAATGACAATAGAGCCTGCATATCCTCCTCAACGCCGACGATCGTTTCAGGCGCCAGGACCATCTCAGCCAAAGGTTTATCGTTAACCGGCACATCCAGGGCTGAGCTCAATAATACCTCCGTTACTGATTCTGCATTTTCTTTGGGCTGATTTAATGTCTCTGCCGGCGGTTTCCCCTCAACGAGCGGAGGGTTGGTGCTGCTGACTGCACTTTGCAAATCAACCGCGTGTACTGAAGAAGTGATATTTTCTGTAGTCGGCGCAACCGATGGTAAGGCTACTGTCAATGTGTCGGAGATAGATACTGGCGAGAACGATACGGACAGGCTATCACCGCGCGCCAGTTTAGTCGCTTCCTGAATAATGTCGTCTATTACAGGTAATGCGCTGGGCTGGCGGGAAGCAATCGTCATCAACGAGTGTGTAGCCGCTGGCAGTGCTGAAAGCCAGTCGAGGACCTCTGCAGGCAGTAACCTTGCCGCAATCATTGCACATTGGCTTCTTGCCAGGGTCGGGGCTAAAGGAGCCGCCCTGAAGCGAAAACGGTAAGGTTCACTCGGCACCGTCAAGCCAGGTAACCAGGCGCGACCACTCTGGAACTCCCCCTGCAGCTGGCTCAACAACGGCAGGTAGTGCCAAAGCGCAGCGTAAAACACCACGACATTCCATTGTACATTCTGTGCCGATTGTTCTTCCGGTGCCGCCCCAGGAGGTAGCATGTGCCCTTTGGCCAGGCGCACCGCATATGTCGTCGTCTGCAATGTGACATCAATCAAGCCCTCTTCCCTGGCATACTCCCCCTGAGGCGTTGCCGGCAACATCTGCATCAACGCAAAGAGCTGCTTCAGTGGCTGCAGATAGAATTGTTCATAGAGGTCTTTTGGAAGCGCACAATTTTCCCATAACTGCTGCAAACTCTGCTTACGAGATGCTGTGTTCAACAGTTGTTCTGCGGACGCGGGCATAAAGTAACCAGCAGGCCCTCTTGAGACTGAAGTGCTTGCCGTTGGCTTTACCGTCATATCCAGGGTCCCAACCAGCAGCTCTCTGATAGCCTTCAGCATGCCAGGCCTCCGGCGATATCATTACCCTCGCTGTCCATCAACACCTGGAGCAATTCATTCAGTACCAGCGTTTGCCGGGCCCGGGTCACAGCGACATACAGCAGGTTGGTTTCATCGGTACGTTCGCTGTCGGCCATCAGGGGATCTGTGATATCAGCAAAATCATGATTCAACACCACCACAGGCCACTCCAGCCCTTTGCTTCGATGCGCCGTCGAAACGGTTACCTGAGCCTGACTTTCGTCGGTAACCGCATGTTCACGCATCACCTGCAGCTTTTGTGGCAGCGGGAAGTACTGTTCGAGTAACCGCAGGCCTTGGTTCATTTCAACATCCCGGGTTGCTCTGGCAACCGACTCAAACTCCTCAAAGTTGCGGTATTCTCGCGCCAGCAGCGGAGATTGCATCCGCTCAGGCATATCAGCCGAGAACCAGTACAGATCTTCCAGTTCTTCCGTTTTATAGCCGCTGATACCCCCAACCCAGTAGACCTTCTTCCCTGCCAGGCTGGCATCCAGCGCAGCGCCGATGACCCCAGCCACCGTTCGGCTCAATATGGCAATAGGCTGCCCCTTCACGTCATCAGGTATGCACCCAACAACCCTGTCGTTTTCCCCCTCCCCGACCACAGACATCGTTTCGCCTTGCCGCGCAAGCAGCATATTGGCCACCTGGGCCACGGCAGGACCAAAACGGAAACTGTGAGTCAAGTAAAGTTGGTCCGCATCGGCCAACTCAGGAGCATCGAGGGCATTTTCCGCGCCACGGAATCGGTAGATTTGTTGATGCCGGTCGCCAACCAACACCACATTACAGCCCTGCGCCAGTACCAGTGACTGCGTCACCGGATTCGCGTCTTGCCCCTCGTCAAACAGGAGCGTCTGCCAGCGTTTGGAAAGGTCGGGCTGAGAGAGCTGATACAGCTTGAGGTAAACGTCATGGGTGACAGGGAAAGTACCATCCTGGCGTGCAGACTCACGCCAAAGCAATTGCGCCGCTGCCAGGATTTTATCGGGCGACAAACCACTGCGTGAGTCTTCATCAGGCAAGTGTTGCAAACCCAATTCGCCATCCCCACTGCAGAGGAAAGCATTAAAGGTCGTGATAGATGTGCGTGCCAGCGGCCAATAGCGGGTATTGAGTTGGCGAGCAACGTCAGTGATCCGCAGGTTAGCTGTCAACCGCTGCTGATAATGGCGCCCGAAGTTAGGCCAGGCCAGCTGATGCGACGTCTTACATTCAACGTTAAACGGGAATTTTTGCTCAGCCTCATCCCTGACTGCACGGTTATAGGCAAGATAAAGCATTCTGCAGTTCGGGTTGGCCTGCGCAAAGCGGACCAATGTTGACGTTTTACCGGTGCCGGCAAACGCCCTGACCACAAGGCGATGGCCAGACCAGCCGATGATGGCGGCCTGTTCAGGTGTATCAGAATAAGACATCAGCAGCACTCCGTAATCACATAACCGGCACTATCCTGCTCAGATCAAGACGATAACCACCACAAGAAAACCTTTTCTCAAAAAGAAAAGATTTCTATGGGGGGTAGCCTTACGTTGCAGTACTCTTGCTGTAGCCTTAAAAAAACGCTGAATATTTATGGTGCGAGCACCATAAATATTCAGCGCCTAATATCATTGCAATATATAATTAATACACTTTCTCGATATACGGCTTTTTCGCCTTCTTATACTTCCCTGGTGTTGAGATTACTTTGATGCAGAAAAAAACGACCTCAAATCTTCAGTATGCGTAGGATAAAGTTAACAGACGAGAGAATCAAAGACCAAAAATTGACAACCTATGATTTCTCATAGGTCATAAGATTTAACATGTCACATAACCATTTGAAATGGAAAGTTTTCATGATAACCTTGTTCAATACAAATTTCTATTAGATTTACTATTGAGTCAGTATGAAACTTAAATTTAATGTTCCTCAAATAATAATCATAGTTCGCAAGTGACATATTCATCACATCAGCAACCCTTTTCCTTTTCATACCTTTAAGTATAAAAAAAAGAACCTTAGCCTCATTCGCGGTGAGGTTCACCCCTTGGTAAGGGGCTACTTTCATAAATTTTGAAATTCCAGCAATGTTAGAGAAATCAAAAGCACCGTTCATAATAATAGCTGTAGCAAGCGTTCCAGCAGGTTGCCCATTCTTATCATAAATAATTTTTTTGGATGTGTGCAAAAAGGCCTTAATCACTCCTGGTAACGGTTCAAGGACATTATAATTTTCACCAGACAGAATAGCATTCTCATGATTGGTATAAATATCCCTTCTTTCAGCCCAGGGCATATCAAAATCATTAAGACCCTGGAGCTTATATGGGTGCACGCCTGAGAAGCGACTAAATACCGCATTAGATGCCACAAAGCGGTGGTTCAAGTCCTTCACAAGAATAATACCGCCGCCAGTATGAATTAATGGTTTGTCCACATAGGATTCAATCGTTGGCTCAAGGACTTGTTCTTCTCCTGTGAAAGGCCGTACTTCCTTTTCCATAGAAAGCCCCTCCAAAGGGATTTGTTGTTCAGTCAACTTAGTGAGTATCAGCCTCCTTCTCCACCGCCTCTGCGGAAAAGTTTGCAGACAACTGGAAGGCAGATCAGCCCGACATCGATTTGTCCTGCCTGAAACTAAACTATGAGTGAGATATTGACAACGAGTGAACATGGGTTTTAAACCACTTGCTGCTGTAAAGTCTACCCCATATGGCGGACTTTACAGCATCAAACTTCGTTCTAACCAACCGAGTACCCACCATCAACCGTAATGATTTGTCCTATGATGGACCGAGCTGCATCAGAGGCGAGGAATAAAGCCGTGGCAGCAATCTCCCCTGTTGTGGCTATACGCCCGGTAGGCATTCTACTGAGAAATTCGGCTTTCGCTTCTTCATCCCGGCCAACAAAACGGTCAAACATATCAGTCTCTACGGGGCCTGGTGCGATTGCATTAACCCTGATGCCTTTAGCTGCTACCTCAAGTGCTACGGAGCGCGTAAGCCCATTGACTGCATGTTTACTGGCAGCATATACGCTTCCTCCTGGGATCCCAACCAATCCGGCTTGCGAAGATATATTGATTAAGCTACCGGTCCCCCGTTTGCTCATAACAGGCAAAGCATGCTTCATCACAAGCTGTGTCCCCAGGACATTAGTATCAAATACTTGGTGAAAGTCTTCAACGGTAGTCTGATCATGTGGTGCGGGCAAGCCTTCTGTTCCCGCACTGTTAATTAACGTGTCAATTTTACCATACATTTGACAGGCCTTTCCTATCAAAGCGGCGACTTGTTCTTCGAGCACAACATCAGCGAGCACAAAGTGGCTTTGAGAGTTAATACTCCTCAACTCTTCTTGTAGCTCTGCGCCACGTTTGGTTTTTCTGCCGGAAAATATTACGTTATAACCGTTATTAGCAAACTGACGGCAACACTCTTCGCCAATCCCGGAAAGCGCACCTGTTATTACAACTACTTTCGCTGACATTAGAAAATCCTCAAGATGGGTTGTAAATACCTGACTGTAGCGAATCGCTACGCATACCATGATTGAAAAAATGCGGTTCTAAAGATTACACCCTCTTAATTATAAAAGGCAACTGAGGGAAATCAGCTCTTTCATAAGTGACAAGACCAGCGCTATGCTGCGCAGGTCAGAACGATACGCACCACAGTAAATCATTTCCTGAAGAAAAGACTTACTGTAACCAGTCGGTTCCCGTTACCAATCCAGGCCTGCCAGGGCTCTTTCAGGAAGATTGAGCACATCAGACGAACACTATCTGTGCTAAGCCGGGGCACATTAAACCTACGGAAGCCCCTACCGCCAGACAGTACAGCCTGAAGAATTGAGCCATAAGCCAGTATAAACTTAGGCATTAACAAACCATGGGGAATTAGGTATGATTTCTTTACCTATAATCCATGGGGACTGACAGATGTTCAGAAAAATCGGATTGTTAGCTGTCCTGAGTGCTGCATTTTCAGGTTATGCGCTGGCAGAAAACATAAGCAAAGATGTTGAGCTTACCGGGCTTAAATTCGCTGACACGGCAAATGGACTAAAAAATATCATCGGGACCGGCACGAACAAGACCGACCACGAGATTAACATGGTCATGATTAAGTTCAACCTGCTCCAGAATGGACAAATCATTGGCCAGGCCGTTGATATGGCCAATCATGTCGAGCCGGGTCAGTCCTGGAAAATATCAGCTGCCTACAACAGCATTGCTCTCAAGCCCGATAGCTTTCGAGTAACAGAAGTATCAGTACATTAACGGTAAAAAAGCCGGCGATAAGCCGGCATTCGTTAATTCAACCTCTCACTCATCAGGCAACCTAATCTCCCCGCAAGCGTGATGACCAATTCCCCAAATAGTGACCGGGCGTATAGAGTATTCGGCGTCGCTCGTTATGAAGCGAATTACCAATCACCACTTCCCCTGCTATGCCACACAGCGACAATTGTATATAGGCCATGCCAGCCGCCAACGGATCGACGTCTGTAGCAGATACCCACATGTGGCGGTGTGACAGATAGCCAGCCTGGTTAAGTATATCGGCATAGGCCAGGACCATACAGCCGGCACCGCATGCCGGTTCGCCAAGTGTAATGAAGGGTTTCTTCTTGAAAATGGCGTCGACATCTCCCAGTGAAATCTGCGCCATCATCCTGCTGATATCCCACGGCGTAAAAAACTGCCCACGGTACTTGTCACCCAGATCCAGTTGCATGAAAACCCTGCCCAGGAAGTCACTGAACCTGGTCATCATACTCATCGATACCAAGGCCAGCAGCTGCGCTATGCGCGTGACATCCGCTTTCTCATAGCCTTTGATGATCTGCAGGTACTTGTCCTCGCGTTTTTGGTTGAAGCAAAGGCGGTTCTCCAGTGCGATGACACTGCAACTGACAAAGTCCTCAAACACTTTCGCGCGCCGGTGGTAGCGCGCCGTTTCGTGGAAAAGTGATATGAAAGTTTTTTCATGGTTAATCAACCCGGCCATACGTGTTCTCCGAAAAAAGGGAACACATATCCTTCGCGGGAAACTATGTTCCCCGAAGGATGAAAAAGACCACCGGAATAACCGGTGGCCATCGTTTAACTACAATACCGCTGCTGGCGCTTAACTCGCTGCTGCATTCGGAGACAACGGCACAGAATCCTTGTCGGCGTAGGTCAGGTGGATCACCTCACCTTCCTCAACCTTAGCCGCTATTCGTCCACCGTCGACATGCTCACCGCGGTCGTAGCGATCGTAGCCGCTGCGTTCCGCATCAGGCATATACCAGGTATGTTCCACCTGGCAGCTGAACAACTCAGACACTCTCCCGATAACCTCGCCGGCTGGCGGGTACCACGGAGAATCGAAGTGTACCGTCAACGTATTGATGCCATCACGTACGCAACCGACATTATGGCCGGCCGGCCACTCGACGCCGTACTGTCGACCATAGAGCTCGACAGTGGTCGGCACATCACGCAGCAGTCCACCAGAGCCATTCAGTTCGGTCGCCAGACGCGTCGGGATCAGCATCAGCATATCGCACGGTGCGGTATATTCAGGCATCATCCCCAAACGTTCCCAGCAGATGCCGGCATCGATATCAGGGCTAACCCCCACCAGTCCGAACCAGTCCGCATATTGGCGCGACAGTACATCCGCCATACACGCCTTTGCGACGTTGGGGATGTTCTCCCATTTCACCGCATCGATACCCGACTGGCGGTAGAGTCGCTCTATCAGGCGAATGTTCTCACCCGTTAACGGCACATCCGCCTTCAGCAATCCGAACCAGTGTTCAAAGGCCAGATTCTGAGTCGATGCAATCCCCGGCTGCGTTAACAGTGCCGGGTAAGGCACATAAACACCGGGTTTTGTCGTCGCCGGCTTCAGGATGCCGGCACACCCGGCCAGGAACAGCCGGCAGCTTTGTTGAACAGCATGACGGTAGTCAGGAACAACATGGCCATTGACCCATTGCTGCAGTTCATCCACAAAAACGGATTGGCCAGTGATCACTAAACGGTTATTGCACCAGTTCGACATGGTCGTTCTCCTCTTCTTACAAGAAAAAGAGGGAGCTTTCCCCAGCGGGGGAAAGTCTCCCCCGTTGGGTTAGGTGTTACCTCATGATGGCCAGGACGCTGATCCTGTCCTTAGTGGGCTTGCTCGCCATAGTGAGCCCGGTATACCTGGTGTTCGTCGCCATCAGCGACCAATCCCAGCTGTACCAATATTTCGCGCTCCCACGAGCCCGGACGTCGGCTACCATCGGCGATAATCGCCAGAATGTAATGGTTCAGGCCCTAGACATTCTCAAGCCGAACGGCGGCGCCACAAGTCTGCTGAAGCTTCACTGCAGCCTCTTGTTGATGGTTTTAGTCATCGGTTATCTCCTGTTCTGTTTCACCGATCACGCCCAGCTCTTCCACCTGGCGCAGATACGGTGATGATGAGGTAAAGGGATTGGCGCCAAGGCGTACCAGGTGGTATTTATCCACCAGGTTATTGATCGCCTCAAACGGCCGCACTCCCGCTTCCTGTAAAGCCATCACGCACTCCGCTTCACACAGATCGGTATCGTTTAACGCCAGGCCAAAATATTTGGCCAGTAACCTGCCGGCAATGGTCTGCCAGTAACGTTCTTCAATCGTCATCACCAGACTCCTCATGCCGCAACGGCTGGATCGGTTGTCACCGGGTCCGCCAGAGGCCTCAGCAAAAATTCTGATGCCTCACGGGCCTGTTTGGCCGCACGAAACAGCGCGCGCTTATCTTCACGCAATACCCTGAGCCAGTGCTCAAGGTAGCTGTCGTGCTGGATGTCACCAAAGACGCCAAGCTGCGCGCACATAAAAGCACTGCCCAGCTCCGCCACCAGTTCCTCAAACGCGTAAACCGGGTCGCCGAACCGCCGGGAAGAAGACGTGATCCCTTCCCGGTTAAGCCGTTTAGCATGGCCGGTGCTGTGCACCAGTTCATGCAACAACGTTGACCAGTAATCCGCCTCGGTTCGAAATTGCTGAGCCTGTGGCAGGACAATCTGGTCCCGGAGCGGGGAGTAAAACGCCCTGTCCTGGTAGACCTGTTCAACCCGAACACCGCAGGCCTCAACGAGGGTGTTAACCTGAGCCTGCGTTTTCGCATCAACCCATACATCACCCTCGTCCGGCGCCTCTGCCGGCGTAACACCCACAACGGCCTCCGGGAGGTTGTCGCATTGGGCAACGTTAAACAGGTACAGCGGCTTCAGCATGGGTATTCGCGTTTTCAGCGGTTTTCCCTCTTCGTCAAACAGCTGCCGGCCATCAGCATCCTCCACCTGCTTATCCCAGGGTTTGAATACCACAGCCAGGGTTGCCGTCTCGCCGGCACGTACATGGCCACCGACGGCCTCCGCCTGTTTATAAGTCAGCCAGCGATTGGAGTGAAAACCGCGCTCTTCCGCAGCTATCCACAAGAGCAGCACATTTACGCCGCTGTAGTGGTAACCCGTCGTGCCGTTCTGCGGCATGACAGACCCGGTATAAACCCGGTTCCGGTCAGTCCGCCAGGGCTTGCGCCAGGGTAAGGCGCCACGCTTGATGGCGCCGATGATACTGTCCGTGACCTGTTGGTACAGGTCTGGTCGTTCGCGACGGGCTTTTGCCGGCCGGCGTGATGGTGATGTTTTCTTCATGGAATGCTCCTCAATGAAAAAGGCGCATTCCTCCCCTGGCGGCGAAGAATACGCCCCAGGGGACAGGAAAAGTGGTTAGAGAGCGGGATAACGCAGCGCCCCTTTCGGATTCACTGTGTCAACACGCTGTTTCAGCCGTTCGAACAGAGCCAGGTAATCAGCCCGATCGGCGGGTTTTGCCCGTTTGCAATCGGTATGACAGGCCGTGGCCAGCAGGTTGATGGCCCGCTCACGCCAGTGTTTAAACTCATCCTGGCTGACGCAGACCGAGTAATGGACCTCGGCCAGCTGCAGCATGCGCGCGGTCACCCGGCGATAATCGGCGACACACACCCAGTTAACCGTGGCAACGTGCATATAGACCGTTTCGGGTAACAGGTGTATCCAGAGCTCATGGCCTTGCGACAGTATTCGTTCGATGCACCTGTCGTTCAGCACCAGCGCCTCGCCAAAGTCATCGTCGCCGGCAAGCTGCCGGGACGTTTCATACCAGGCCTCATCCTTGTCGGGATGACACCCGTCGGCATACGCCAGGTGCTTGATACGGCCGGTGGCGTTTCGTTCGCCCACGGCCGGCATCAGATAGACGCCATTGTCTTTGGCCAACACCAGCGCACACTGATTGGCGCGCACTTCAGCCACCACGGCGCGCAGTTCTGCAGGGTTAAAATGCAGCATGGTCAGTCTCCTGAATTGCGGAGGCGGACCTTCCCCGGGAGGGGGAAAGCCCCTCCAGGGAAAGTAAGGTAACGCGTCGGTGACCAGTTGGCTCAACAGGACCGACAATGTGGACTAGATGATGGGGTTGAACTGGTTCACTCGCGCCTGCTCCCGTTCAATCTCTGCGTCATTACACCCGTCATCAACGCTGCTCTGCCATACTGCCGGATCGATTGCGGTCCCAAGCTGGTGCAGTGCGTTGATAAGCGGTTCACAGGCCGGACGGTCGAAGCGTCCCCCCTGCCAGGCAAAACCAAAATGGTAAGCGACAGAAGCCACCTCACATTGGTTAGGCGAGTGGGTTTCACCCTCACCCTTTTCATTGCCGGCATCGAGACGCATCAGCGCGCGTACAGCCAGCAAATGCCCTTCCAGGTTGGCCAGATCGCACAAATCCTGAGTCAGCGTCTGGGGTGAGGTGGTTAAAAAGGCGATGTTCATACTCATGACATGTTCCTCTCTTTCGGAGTAAGCCAGACGTTATCCATCAAGGCGATCACTCGCCAGTGGTAGGCGCGCTCATCGGCGTTAATGCTGTTCCTGAACTGCACCAGGTGTCTGCGGACGGAGTCATCCGTAAGCACCCGCTCATTCACGGCTTCCGGTGCCTGAAGTTCGGGGCGCTGAAGATGATGGCGCAACCAGATAAGCGGTTGCTCCCAGCCACATTCGGCAGTTTGAGTATCCCGTTCAATGCGGACAGCGCCCGGACACAGGTTATGTATCAGTATCAAAACCAGTCGGTGGAAAAAATCGGGGCGGTAAAAGAACCCCACCCGCTCTTCGACGCAAGACATCGATGGGGTCGGGGAGTCGTCCTCGGGTACAGGAGATACCCGTAAACCGGCCGTTTCAAAGGTCATGCCATCAAACAGCTGGCCGGCTTCCGTGATACCTTCCGGCCGGACCTCATCCGGCAACAACCAGAACACCTCGGTCACCGCCAAGGTAAAATCAATCCACGCGTCACGGGACGGCGGTGCGACAAAATACACGTTCATGCTCACGATAAATCCTCCATAAAATGCAGAGGGATTTATCCCCAAACGGGCATAAATCCCCGTCAGGGTATGAGTGGGTAAACCCGTCGCTCTAAAAGCGGTAACGCAGTCTGGCCAAATGCTCAGCATGCTAGCCAGCGAGTCGGTAAGCCTTTCTGCGCTCGGTATGTTTGCAAGGCAGCACAACATGAATGCTTGCGTAGGTATATTCGCCCTTGTACCAACCTTTGCGCAGCGTCAGTAACGCGCTGACCGAACCGTCATCACTGCAGATAACATACGCGCGAACGGCAAAATTACCTGCGGCATTGACGTACCAGTCAGTAAAACGCGGCGGCGCCATGCGAAAACGTATTCGCCGGACAGCCGATTTGACGCGCTGCAGGGCTGAGAAGAAATCAGGAACAACTGAAGAAGTAATAGACATGGTGTCTCTCCTGTAAAAAAGGGAAACACCACTCCCAGGGGAAAGGGTTTTCCCTGGGGGAGCCGATTGCCAACAGCGCAATCAGACGAAGGTCAAAGGTGTGGGGTCAATAAATGCCGCCGTGACTGGATTCCATGCCATCGACGTAAGCATCGTTATAGCCGATGTCCCAACCACACTGCCACAGTTCCGGATCAAGTTGGTTGCCCAGCTTAATCGCTTGCCGCAACCCCGTTCGCAGGAGCCACTGGTTCCCAAGGCCATAAAATTGACGGTTCCCAAGCGCCTGTGCGGTATAGAACACGGCTTTATCAATAGCCAGTCTATCCTCAGAATTACACATGCTCCGGATGTACCGAGTTGCCTGTTCGAGTTCGGCAAGAATGCGTTGCAAAAACAAGGCATTCTCTTCCAGCCTGGCCAGGGTTGCTACGACACGCGCGTGAGGAAGACGTTGTTCAGTCTGATGTTTCACAAATGAAACAACAGCACAGAGAAGGTTTATTCTGTTCATGGTGTCAGTCCTGATAGGAAGACGGATAACACCAGCCCTGACGGGATGTGTTTTCCGTCAGGATAATTACAGAGATCGGGCATGTACCCGGAAGTGAAATGTTGAAGAAACCTTCATCACCGTTGAGTGATCGCCGTTCTCAAAGGCTAAACGACGTTACCGCCACATGGGCTTCCTCTTTCAGGCTACGAGGCTATTCATGACCACCCGAAGGCGTTTCTCACAGGTCACATGAAACATTGGCTGGCACTCACCCGAAGGCGCCTCTCACGGAGTGCTGAGGCATTGGCTGGTTGCCCGAAGACAACAAGTAAGCCTGGTCATTTTCAAACCACTCAAGACAGGTGTCAAGACGATTTACCAATAATTTAAGCAATAAAAAAGCCGCAGCCCTGAGAGAGCTGCGGCGAATACATTGTATAGTGTCCACACCCGTCATTTCTTAATAATCAAGTTGCCCTGCTTATCGAACAGACCGCCAATCCAATTATCAACCATTTCTTTGACACTCTCTTTCCTCTCAGCGTCATACTCCTGAGAGATAAGCTGACGAGTCAGCCTGGAGGAAATCGGGATCGTTATTTCACTTTCACTGAGGCTCTGCGTTTTATCTGAAAGAGGCACTCTGATCACCCCCGTCATAACAAACACATCTCCTTTACGTGAAAAACTATCGCCGTCAGTCTCTTCAAAATACACATCATTAAAATACCGCCCCATCATCGCACAGGTGTCTGACTCCTTTAACGGCGTTTCACACTCAAAAGTAATAACAACATCACCACACTCTGCATCCGTCAACGAAATCTCATCAACCTGCTTGACTGATTTTATTTTCATCAAAATATTATGGCGCATAAAAACCTCACTCGTAATAGTTCAATTATCCTCAGGCATACCTTTGAAATAAACCTGTTTAACATAGCGCCCCCGCCCATCACCGTGTCCCAAATCCATCGAGACCTGTGCATAAATTTCTCTTTCAGTATACCCTTGCCCCTTATAATAAGACTCAGCCTGCTGAGAAAAATGGTAACGCATACTATGCGGTGATTTATCCCCCACCAAACCAACCCGACGAAGGTGATATCGATAAGTATTCATCGCCTTTCGTATATCAGGTCGGTCAACCAGCTTCCCATCCTGTGCCTTCATTACTTTTTCAGCATAACTAATCGCGCGTTTCAAATCGTCTCGGTTAACAATCAGTGTATCACGGGGACGCCCGCCCTTTGTTCCAAAAACAACACGTACCGATTGTTGTCCTGATCTCAAAGCACGTTTCCAGGTAGAAATAGATTTGCAAGCTTCAATGGCCTCTTTATTTCTGAGTCCAAGCACATAGGAAAGCTGCATGGTCGCTGCAACACCGGTATTTTTCTTTTCCACTTCCTGAAATGCCGTTTTGAACTCATCCGGCGTTAAAGGTAATTTTGTTCCGTCCCGACTGGCAGGCTCTAACCCCAATGCCTTATTACTTAATAATGGATTATCCGGATCAGCCAATTTATAATGCCCACCACGTAATAACACACCGCGAATAGCTGAACGTTCATTCTGGATCGTACGCACTGAAATCCCCATCGCTGCCCGGCTTTGTAAATAACCGACGACATGACGAGTTTTAATGCTGTCAGTATGACGCAACTGGATCTTGTTTTCTTTTAGATATTTCAAAAAGTATTTTGCAATCCGCATCCTGTCCGCAGTACTGGCATACCCACCGGGAGCCTCACGCGCTTGTGTAATGAAATCTCGCCTGAATTGCTCCACCTTCGACCTGGCTGTTTTCCTGCCCATAAAAATGCCCTCCACAGATAACAGACATAACATTTCATCCACGCATACGGGTGAACTGCACACAGCACACCTGTATGCACGGATAACATCGCCATCAGATTGTTCTTTTTACGTCATGAAAGACGTTCTCTGCGTGTCGGTTCGTTCGCCATCCTGGCTCGTTTGATATTGTGTAGCAGAGCAATGCCTATGTTGAGTTTTTACAGGTGATCAACCAGTACTCAGTACTGGTGAATTAAACACCCCATCAGCGTTATAGCTGACGCCTCAATATCAGAACGATTTTCCTCCATTTATCATAAAGTTAATGACCATCATTTTGAGTCCTTAACAACGGTTGAGATGTATTTCCGGCTCGTTCGTCCGTGAAAACGGACGTGGCGGAAATGTTGTGAATACGTCTTAAAACGTACGTCACGCGGTAATAGATTCTGCAAACCCGCGCCGTACGTGGTGTTGACGTAGTACGCCTGGCGGCGTCACTTGGTGTTCGCTTTGCTCGCACGCAAGTGACGCCGCGCTCCTCTGCTCCTAATGAGACTCACGTAAGCGGCCAAATGTACCAAATGGCCTTATCCGTGCGTTCAAAAGTCGCATCGTCACTAAGACGTCATAAAAGATTAAATATCAAAGAGTTGATGCAAAGATGTTTACAAAGCAAACATTCTGCAGAAAGACGTAATACATACGTTATTGGTGAAAGGAACCATACCAGGACTGGCGCGGTTGAGTTGTTAGTGAACCTTCATCACTGTTGTGATCTCCGTTCTCAAAGGGTAAACGGAGGTACCGCCACATGGGCATCCTCTTCCAGGCTACGAGGATATTGTGACCACCCGAAGGCGTTTCTCACAGGTCACATGAAACTTTGGATGGCACTCACCCGAAGGCGCCTCTCACAGAGTGCTGAGACATTGGATGGTCGTCCAGAGACGACAATGGAACGGGCTCAGCTTACGCGATCATCCTGATTACCGTCAATGCTATTATCTGCCTGTGCGGTATCAGAGTCTGTTGAACAGATCCTACTCACCGGGAAACGAGCATAAAAAACCAGGCGAAAACGCCTGGTTACGGAGAGATTCCCGGGCATTTATTTACCGAAAAGCCTTTCGTGCATCCAGCCTTTTCCTGTCAGAATAAAGATGCCGTTCTTTTTAAGCGGCACAGAGCCGGAAGCCATATCCTCTTTCAGGCGGCGATCCAGATCCAATAGCTCCGGCGTACCCGCCCAGTCTGGAATATCCGTCACTTTATAAGAGAATGCAACGCGGGATATTTTCTGCCCCAAGGCATCAGAAGGCTCTGTAAAATTATCAACAGTATCAACCGTAGCCCTGCCAAAACAGAAACCGCCTAGTGCTTCACCCTTCATATTCCTGGCAGCATCAGGCTTATAATATTTCTTACCTTCTTCTGTCAGATCATAGGAATTAACCACAATATCTCTTTCCTTTCCTGCCCAGCTCGCAGGAATATGCTTACGTGAGGTCTCCGTTTCTTTAACCATTCCTTTTCCTGCCATGATATGCAGTATCTCAGGCAAATGATTAAAGGAAACCACGTCTGATTTAAACGGGAAATTCACCGTAATATAACAATGAGGATATTGCGTATCCAAATATGCCTGTGCTGCTTTTTTAAAGTTACTTTCCGTGGCATCTTTTGGATCTCCACATCCGGAAAGCATTATTAGTGCCAAAGGAAAAGTCAGTAATAACTTATTCATCAGTCAATCTCCCGGCTATCAGATTTTATATTCCTGAAGAAGTTCCCCACCTTCTTTTTCATAAACAGACACACTAGTTACATGTCCTATTATTTTATTTTCTTCCGTGGATTCTTTCATGGTGAAATTGATAACGGAAAACACATTCCTATTGACGGCTCCATATTTATCTTTCCTTTTTGCAAGAAATGCCTTGGCCTGATCTTTAGGCATAATAAGACCATTGACTATATCCCCATTATCAAAGAAAATGTTAATACTATTCGTTATCCCATTATAACAACATTTATCAACGTGATAGTATATACTGCCTGTAAAAGGAGTGAAATCGTATGCCCCCTTAGTAAAATCATAATTTCCAAACTGTAAAATAGTTTTGATGGTGAAATTTTTAGCAAGATCCATTTCTGACATTTTCTTTTCAATAATATTGACAGTTTCCTTTCTTTTATCTTCCAGTTCGAACTCATCACCATGACTTTTCTGCCATACAGTCGGGCGATACATTTGCATATAACCATCAACAATATCCTGCGGCTTCACATTCTCATTCAGTTTCAGATAAGCAATCAGCGTATTATCATAACTAAAATCGTAAGCCATCACGGAGCTGCTGAGAAGCAGCCCACCAGATAGTAATAGCCACTTTAGTTTTTTATTGATCATATTCAACACCCCCTTACGGTGCTTTTTAAACCTGAATCCCCATAGCCAGTAACCTGAATACAGAAATTTTCCCTGTCTAAAAAAAGACCAGGAAACCTTACAATACGAATCTACATTGTCAATGGACAAGTTTGACAAAATCTGAACAGTATTGTATTTGGGTCAAGCTGACCTATAGCAACTGGTCGATTTTTAAGCTATAGTGATGTCGATGCATATAAGGAAACTGGAGGTTAAATGAGCCAAACCAGAGATCAACAGGCCTTCCAACGGGGCATTAGGGTGGCGCGTCTGTGGAAACGTTTAAAGAGTACGATTTTGCGTTGGGATCAGCGCTGGGTGTCCAAAGCTTGTAAACACAAGCTTCCTAACTGGATTGGGCATATTCCGATGATCATGCTTGCAACTTCGATACTGGCTGCAGTTGCCTTTGGCGGGCTGCTCATAGCTAGTCTAGGTATCATAATGTCAGCAATCATACTTATCGCATCATTGGTTTTTGAACCTTTATATGAGCAAAACTCTCGTAAATCCACCTTTGAATATAAAACATATGGCGAGTTTGGTCCTGGTTGGTACTCAGGTAAGACAAAGATTAGTGATGGTGATACCAGCCCCTATGACTACCGAAGATGAGTAAATCAGATGGCCGCATATTGGCGCCATCTGATTTAGGGATTATTTATTCAATATGTTACCTGCCGCTTTGTTCGATATTGCATCTCCCGCTGTTTTACCCAATTGTCCACCGGTGTTATGTGCCGTATCAGTCCCGCTCTTAACTGCAGCCCCGATAGAATGTCCAACACTCACTCCTGCCCAGGACAACGCCCCTAGCCACACTGCTGGCAACACGATAAACATACAGCCCATCACCAGGTTCATAATCAGGTCATCTGCACTATTCTGGAACCCGGCCACATTCCAGCGACTGTGCGAGTCCGAACTGTACAACGCCTCCAGTAACCAACTGTCCAGCCAGCGCGCCAGCTCCCACCAGAACGTCAGGAAGTTCAGCGCAAACACCACGAACGTCACCGTAATCACCGTCTTGTACTCGTAGGCAGCGAACGCCAGGATAAGCGGCACCATGATGTAGACGGCCATCAGCAGCACCGCCTGCACCATCGGCAGTGCCTGACGCATCGCATCAAATGCCGGGTACGCCGCCAGGCTCCCCAGCGCGGTTCCGCCCAGTGACGCGAGCCGGTTAACCGAGTTGTCCAGGGTAAAGTCTGCATTTCCGCCGTAACCGGCATAAGCACGTCCGCCCTGGGAGACCGTCAGGTTATCCGGGCTGACCAGGCGACGTATCACAGCTTCCTTATAATCTGCATCCGGTTGCCCCATCATCTTCAGCGCGGCAGACATCCGAAGCATGACGCCCGGGTCAACCTGTTTCACCACGCGGGCTTCCAGCCCCACGTCGCCGGCTGACCACCACTCGCTGCAGGTCGGGTACCCACCTCGCCCGGTGTTTGGCCGACCGCTGTCCCGCCCCTCATTCCAGGGGAAACTGGCACGCGGCGTTTTGGACTGCAGGTTGTTGTAGTACCCGCCGTTCAGGAAGGTTTTCGACCCCAGCCACTCAATATCACGCAGGGTAGCCTTGTCAGTCGTCTGGCCCTGATCGCGGTTCTGCCAGGTATACAGCGCCAGCGCGTAGCAATCGTTGGTGAAGTCCTGCAGCTCCTTCGCAAGCCCCGGGTTATTGACCCGGCTGTGCTGAACCTCAAAACGCACCTGCCGCAGGTCCGGTCGACACGGGATCGTGGCCACGGCCGCCGACGTGATCCCCTTCGACAGTTTATGCACCACCAACCACCACACCGGCACCTTCGCCGTCTGGCCGTTCATACTCGACATGATGTTGGCGTAGCCCGTTTCATCCGGCTTTTTCGGTGTCCAGGTACCACAGGTCGCCGCCCGGCTGCTGTCATACTTGATGGTGTCGAGGCTGACATTCATCAGCGGCAGACAGCAGGCCAGCATCACAAAGAATGCCCCGTAGAGCAGGTTTTCGATGCGTGGCAAAGACAGCATCCCTTTGTTGCCCTCATCCTCCCCTTCCTCTCGCACCTTCAGCCAGATGGCTGCCACCTTGAACAGCAACGGCAGCACAAACAGCCCCGTACTGACCAGTAACTCCCACAGGCCATTGTTAATCAGCCAGCCGAGCAGCGTCAGGAAATACTCCAGATAGCTGTTGGTCATCATAAGGTCAGCCCTCCGCCGAAGAGGCTGTATTCACAGGCCAGGGCAAATACCGCGCAGGCAATGGCCATGCGTTTGAGAGGTTGCCGGTATTCCAGTTTGCAGCCAGGGGCATGCCAGATTTTCCAGAATCCCCAGGCCAGCGCGGCGTAAAGCGCCAGACGCCAGCTAAGCCAGCCATAGCGTGTACTGTGCACCCAGTCACGCAGCGCGGCACTCTCTCCCGGGTGATTGACACCCCAGTGAGCCATGCCCAGCGCGACAATCATCGCTATCACCAACATGCCCAACATCTGCAGAACACGCTTAGCCCGCAGACCGAATCGGCGCCCCCTGGCGGGCGTCACCGCTTTTTTCTCTGTTCCGGTCATTGATTCATCCTCACAATTACTGGTCGCTTTCCGGCACGGCCAGCTGGTTGAATTTAGTATCCGGGCTGTCAACCGACTGACGCTGCGGGTTGGTTTCCGCCCGGTTGTTCTCCCTGTCGATGATGGTCAGCACCGCGTTACGCGCAATCTCACGCTTCATCTCCATCTCGTTCTTGAGCGCCGTGATCTCACGATCCAGCGCCTCGATACGCCGATCGCCTTCTTCCATGGCGACTTTCTGCGCAGAGGCGTTCGGCTCAGACATCCCGGTGGTGATCATGCGCCGCATGATAAAGGCCGTTTCGATGGTATCCGCCATCGCCAGTTCACTGGCCAGGCGCCCAACCAGGGCGGCATTATCCGGATCGCGCTGCAGTGCCTTGATAACGCCGGCGGTCACAGCCAGGCTGCCCGTTTTGAGTTTGGCCAGGTTACCCGCGGTGGGTTTTTCTGCCCCATTGACCAGCCTGGCCAACTGTTCGTTATTCGCCTTGGTTGCCTCTTCCAGCATCGGCGCAAACCCCGTACCGGCTACGGTGCTGCCTGGCTGTTCGGCCCCTTCGCCACTGGTGCATTGCGCGGCGTCTTTGCAGGTGCGCAGCGAGGTGTCGCCCAACACCTTCACCACAGCGGCTGCCGCTTCTTCACTGCTGGCATATTTGGTACAGGCACCGCCGGTACAGCTGCTGCCGGATACGCTGGAGGTGCTGGTGACCGGCAACGCATTCATCATGTTGTAGCCGGCTGCAGCCAGATCGTGCGTTGGCTTAATCGCCGGCTGACCGGCGCCGCCACGCTTCTGTCCACCGATCCAGGTCTGGCCGGATTGTCCGGTCACTTTCTCCGTGGCATTCATCGACCGCACTGCATCGGCATCCCCGTTATTGATCAGGCTTTTGGCCTCCTCCATCGCTGCCGCCTGGCTCCAGCCGCCGGAGTCCGCCATATCCATCATCCGTTTGGAGAGGTTCTGGCAATTGAGCTGGGCTTTGTCGAATGCCACATTGGCCTGCAATACCCCGTTGGTCAGCATTTCATACAAGCCCGGGTTAGCACGCTGAATAGCCATCGCCGGCAGACTGGCTACCGCACCGGTAGCGCCTTGAATAACGTTACCCATCAGGCTCTTGAACCCGTCCGTCACGCCATTGAGCTGGTTACCGATGGTGCTCTTCAGGTCGAAGTTGCCGCACATCAAATCCGAGCTCCAGCCCAGGTTCATCCCCAGGCGCTGCATATTGCCACGCGTCGCCGGCTGCGATATCACCGAGCCTCCGCCCAGGGAATAGAACAGCTTGTCCGAGACCGCGCCGCTGGCGCTCTTCCCGTACCCCACATTGCTGTCATTCACCTGGGGCAACGAAATACCAAACAGGGTGCCGTTATCGTCATTGTCGTCAGCGTGTGCGCTCACACCGGCCATCGCCAGGCTGCCGGCAACCACCAAAGACAGCAGACTGCGCCGTCCCCGGATAAATTCATTCATTGGGTTTTTCATCATTTATGCCTCAAAAATCCGTGCTGTAGAGGAAACGCTGCCCGCGGCGCTGGCAGCAGCTGTAGGGTTGCCACAGGGCAAAGGCAGCGTTCGCATCCGCAGCCGGCGGATGATCGCCATCCGGGAACACGGCGCAGGACTGGCTGAGCTGCGGCGCCAGGCGCTGCCATTTATGGTTGCTGGTTCCGGTATTTTCCTGAACGGCCCCTGGTGGCCAGTAACCTTCCGAGCGCTGGCCCATCAGGGGCTGGTAGACGTGCGGCTGACCAGAGCGCGTGATGATGTCCGCCACCCGCTGTGCCACCAGAGCCCCCGCCTTGTCGTCATCGACCTGAGTCACAAATCCCGAACGGGGGTAGACGTTGCCCCACATATTCGCGGCCGCCTGACTGCCGACCTCACGCTGACCAGGCACCAACGCTTCGGGATAGAGGGATTCCGGCATACCAGTACGCCATGCCAGGCTGTCCAGCGTGCTGAGGAAATACGGCACAAAAGGGGTCGCAGCACTGCGGCACGAATAGCCGGCAATGCTGCCGCCAATCAGGGTCGTCGCCGGATGACCAATGGCATCGGCATACTTGAAGTGAAGGTTGGTTTTACGCTGCCCGGGGGTTTTCAGCTCATTGTTGCCACCGCCGGCAGCAACACCGCCCAGTGCGCTGGTGATACTGCTTTCGAGTCCGCCGGCGGCCTGACTGACCATCGACATCTCACGCCACGGATTGCCTCCCGGGGTGTTATACGCCGACACCACCGCCTCCGGGATGAAATGGGAAACTTTGACCGAGGTTCTGACGGTGCATCCGCCCCAACTGCAGAACAACCAGTAGCAAATGCCGCTGACTCGCCAGCTGATGCAGGACTGTGACACGGCACTGGCAACAATCTGCGCGCTGTTGAGCGCGGCATTCGCCGCCGGCACACCGGCCGCAGACAGCATCATGGCCACACCGAAGGATTTAAGGGTCAGCCGGGGTTGTCCGGGTGATGCCAACTGCAAAGGAGATCGTTGCATATCACTGGCCCTCCAATGACTTCACGCGCAACGCGGTGGCCCGGGCGATATCGGCGGTGCCATACACCACATCTCGATCGTCAAACACGACCGCGGGGACTTTTTTGACGCCCAGTTCCCACGCGCGCACCACCGCGCGGTAAACCGTGGCCAGCTCCTCTTCATGCGCCTGCCATTGTGGTGACTGCAGTACGGCTTGCGCCTGCCGCTGCGCTTCATCCGGGTTCGACGACAGTGCGCCGAAGAGCTGCGTCTGCAACTGCTCCGGACCGTCAAGATAAATCACGGTCACGGAAGCATCATTATTCGTCGGGGGATGGTGGGAATCGGTATACAGTACCGTGCCGGCAAGCACCGATGCCGGCATCAGCAGAGGGAACAACGTCAGCAACGTGCTGATTTTCATGGCGTACACTCCTGCGTGGATAGAATCCACACAGGATGCTATGGAGCGCTCAGAAAGACAGCAAAGAAGTCTTTATTGGATTGCGATAATTTCCCTACCAAACGGCGGAATGAAGCTCTGCCATAGCTCACTCTCAAAGGCTATTGACTTGTACAGCTTGAATTTTCCAGCGGACAATGTACTGGCCCAGACTTTTGGCCCACGAACCAACGAAACCTGCCGCGAATTACTGACGCTGCTCAAGCCTTTTAACATTGGGATGATAACCAGCGACGACTGGGGGAGTTATGCCAGAAAGGTGCCGAAGGAAAAGCATCTGACCGGCAATATTTTTACTCAACGCATTGAGCGCAACAACCTGACGCTGAGAACCCGAATCAAACGCCTGGCCCAAAGAACCATCTGCTTCTCACGCTCTGTAGAGCTTCATGAAAAAGTCATTGGGGCCCTCATCGAAAAATACATGTTCTACTAATTGGAGTCATTACCAAAAATACATTGATTAAACTTACTGATTAGTAAATTAAACCATTTATCTACGGCGTCAGGGCCTTAGATATAGGAATCCCGGTCACATTGGCCGGGATTTTGTTACTTTTATTTAAGAGTATCGGTATACGGATTTTTAGCGAGGATATCATCAATTTCATCCTGAGCCTTTAATCTCCATTCATCACTAATAACACCCATAAGATCAAGCACTTTATTAAATGCAACTCGCCGCCCATCTCTGTTCTCAACATGATTTTCCAGTTCATATTGAAAGGCAACTTTATAAATAAAGTCAGACATAATCCAAAAAAGCAACTCATCTTTTGAATTCGTTGTTTTTCTAAAAAACTCCACCCCTCTCTCAGAGTATATATAATTGTACAACCCACCATCATAGGAAATATGTGGCCTACCATCACCAGGTGATGATGAGAAAATGTGCAAATCACTTTCAGGAATCCCCACACTCTTCCCTAGATCGTTTACCTTTTTTTGTATCTCAGAAAAAGAAAGCAGCATAATTACTTTATCTCCCGTAGATATCCATTTTTCACCAGCCAATCAACATTCACTCGTTCTTGCATGTTAGGTAATATTTGAATCCCCCCACCTGGTTCACCAAAAGCAGGAGCAATTTTTCCTTGAATGGCAGGCAATGGTTTTACTACCTCATATTCATAATATTTTTCAGCTTTAGCACCAGGCGCAAGTGCACGTTGTTCGTAAGGTGTTCCTTTTGGTGCAAGGAAAGAACCACCAGGCTCACCATATCTATCCAAGCGAGTGCCTACAGGTATTGTGGTTTTGATAGGATCCCCTTCAAATCCTAAATTCTTAGGCCAATCCCATCCCCCATTGGCATTCTTGAATTGATCATAATAAGAATACCCGCCAGCCTCAACATCGGTAACGGCACTTGAACTATTGGGGTTATTAGATGGTTTTTTAAGGTTTGGTGATTCAACTTTGCCAACAACATTGGCCGATGCTCCCTCTGAAGGAAGGATCTTCGCTGAAATTAGAGCGCCTGATAATACCCCAGCAAAACTCTCCAGTGCCTTCTGATCGCCATTGGCCGCTTTAATGGTTGTGGATTTAATCCCTTCCCACGCATCGCCATTCATGATGGCAGTCAGTGTGGCTGCCGCTCCTGCATCTTTTTTCGCTAAATCACTTTGGGCCTGACCGCAGTAGCTGCCTCCGGTTGCACAGGTCGCCAGTGCTGCTGTCAAATCGAATGCAGTATCCCCACCGAGCATCACGAAGTCACTGGTTTCACTGCTGGCATTAATCAAACCATTGACAAGCTGGGACGCGATATTTTCCCCCAGTTTATCCCTGACCTGAGTTTTCCACCATTCTGCGCTTTGTTTAACTGACTCCCGCGCTTTGTCCCCGGCCAGCGAGTTATTCTCAACCGCATTCTTGCCGGTCTGCGCCGCCGTCATGCCTCCTGCAGTATCGCCCGTCGCCAGCCCGCCTGCAAGTCCTGCCGCCAGTTGACTCAGGGCGCTCACCTGCTGTTTCTGCACGTCGCTCAGTTGCTCCGCCGTCTTGCCCGGGAACAGCTGGCCGCCTATGTAGCGCGCCGCCAGTTCACCACCGCCGGCACCCAGCCCACCGGCCAGCGCCGACTGGTTATTCAGTTGCGCGGTCACCGCGCCCAGAACAGCGTGCGCCATTGTGTTGGCAGCAACGTCGACTTCACCGGTCAGCGGATTGGTAGTCAGTTTCTTGATTTCCGTCGCCAGGTACGGCGAGGCCCCGCTCGCCAGCGCTCCCGCCAGGTTGTTGCCCGCCAGTGCCGTCAGCGCCCCCGTCACCGCCTGCGCCGCCTTCTGCAGGTCGCTGCCGGTGCCGTACTCCTTCATCGCCTTTTGGTAGGCGTCGGTCTGCTTCAGCGCCGTCTCGTTGCCCTTAAGCTCGGGATGCGCCTTCAGGGCCTCTTTAAGCCCCGCAAGGTCGCCCTGCGTGCGGATAACATCCATCGCCTGACCGCCGATTTCTCCTATCAGCTGCGCCTGTTTGAGCCGGTTCTGCTCCTTTTCCTTGTCAAAGATGGGGCTGATGCTGCCGGCGTTGGCGTTATCCGTATCCCGGTTAAGCTGCGCCACATCCTGCTGCTGTTTGTCGGTGTCGCGGATAAGCAGTGTACCCTCACTGACGCCGGCCTTGGTCGTGCCTTCGGCATGCCCGCTGTTGTTGGCGCCCGACAGCATGCCGCCGGCCATATTGGTCAGCAGGTCTTTGCCCACCGGTCCGCCGGTGCTGAGACTGCCGCCGCTGTGCTTCGCGCTGTAGTCCGCCTGGTTGTGGATGTCCGTCCAACCCAGCGTACCAGTCTCCAGACGGTTCTTGTCTTTTTCCGCGGTACTGGCTATCACCGCGCCATCAAGCTGGGTGTGTTCTTTAACCTTGATGTCATAGCCGCCCTTGCCTGCAAACAGCCCGGTCTGCTCTTTCACCGAGTCGAAGTTGCTGTGCAGCTTGTCCTGGCTGGCACTCAGGTTGACCGAGCCGGTCCCGGCGCCAATCGGCACACTGACGCCGCCACTGACGCTGCTCTGCTTCGCATCATAGCGGTCGCTGTCCTGCCGGCTGCCGAGTGTCAGGTTGCCGCCGACGTCGGCAGTAATTTTCTCCCCGCTGACCTGGGCGCCGGCAAGCGTGGTATCCCGCCCGCTGTGCAGCGTCACCGAGCCGCCGCTGTCCACGGTCGTCTCGTTCCAGGTGGTGCCGTTGCCACTCTCGCGCCCCTGGCCCTTGTTGGCGTTGGCGAACACGCTCACGCCGCTGTTCTGACCCACCCCGACGCTCACGCCCACGCTGCCACCCCGGCTACTGTTGCTGCCGTCGGTCTTTTGCGTGTCGTCCGCAGCCGTGAGCCGCAGGTCACGATGTGCGTCAAGCGTTGTCTCCCCGCCGGCCTTGAGCTGGCTGCCGGTAATGTGAATATCACCACTTTGCCCGGTGTGGTTCTTTCCGGTGGCGGTAACCGACAGGCTCTGCCCGGCGGTGAGCGTACTGCCCTGCGACAGGCTGCTTTCGGTGCGCGTCTCGCTTTTCGACGACTGGCTGCCCAGCGAGGCACTGACCCCAAGGCCGGCGGCCTTGTCGTCCCCCATCAGGTCTCCCTTGGCCTGCGCCTGTGCGGCCTGTACGCCGGACAGCGCCGCCTTGGTGTTTTGCAGCGCGTTCAGGCGTCCGTCGCCTTCCTTTCTCGCCTGCTGCGCCGAGCTGACGGCGGTGTTGAGCGCGCCACCCACGGTGCCCGACAACGCCACGCTCAGGCCGCTCTGCTTCTGCTCGAAGGTCTCCTTGCGGGTGCGCTGGTCGTAACCCGGGTCAATGGTCACGCTGTCACCGGTGAGAGCCAGGTCCTTGCCCGCCACCAGGTCGGCGCCGCCAATGTGCAGTTGGTTGCCTGCGGTGATGTTGACACTGCCCTGGCTGCTGCCGACGGTACTGACGCTCTGGCTCTGGGTCCGGCCTTTTTCGTCGATTTCATGTTTGCTCGACTGTTTGCCAATGGTGAACCCGATGCCACCGCTGCCCAGCAGGCCGCTCTTTTTCTTCTCTTCCAGCCGGTAGTGCGTGTCGGTCTCGGTGGCCGCACCGATGTCGACGTTACGGCCGGCCTGCAGGTTCACATCCCGGTCGGCGGCAATGGCCGAGCCGGAGACCGTCAGGTCGTTGCCGGCGTTGACGCTGACGCGCTCCCCGCTCAGCAGGCTGCCCTTCTCGCGGGTGGTCGCATCGTTATCGATACTGTGGCTGCTGCTTTTTTTCAGGAAACCTTTTTTCTGAGACCGCTCTTCACTGAAGGTTGACTCGCGTTCGGTGGCGGTATTGAGGGTGACATCCTGCTTCGCCTGCAGGGCAACGGCACCCTGTTCGCTGTGCAGGGTGCTGGCCGTGGCGGTGATGCTGCCGTCCTGCGCCACCACCGTGACGCCGCCCTGCCCGCTGAGAGTGCTGCCCACCACATTTTCCCGCAGGACTTCTTCGGCGCGCTCACCTCTAGTTTTCCGGCCGCGGCTCTCCTCGCTGGAGACGCGATGTTCGCTGTCGGTAGTATGGTTGAGGGTGACATCCTTTTTCGCCTGCAGGGCAATGGCGCCCTGGTCACTGTGCAGGGTACTGCCGGTGACCGTGACGTCGCCTTCACGCCCGATCACGGTCACGCCCTCGCGCCCGTTGAAGGTGCTGCCGGTGCTGATTTCGCGCTCGGTTTGTTCGATGCGATGGCTTTTGGTTTTGCCCTCGCGTTTGTTTTCGCTGTCCTGGTCCTGCGTGCGGGTGCGCGCGTCTTTAATGGTCACGTCCCGCGCGCTGACGCCAATACGCCCCGCTTTACTGTCAACCTGCGCGCCTTCGGCCAGTAGCTGGTTACCTGCCATCAGGGTAACGCCCTGGTCGCCGCCGAGCGTGCTTAATGTCAGGCGCTCTTCCTGGCGGTCGTTGCTGACTGATGACGTACGGCTGTTGGCCTCCAGGTGCGTGGTATTGGTGGTCTTGTCTGCCAGGAGATTGATGTTGCCGCCGGCCTGCACGCCAAGCTGACCACCGGATTTTGCCTGGCTGCCCGTGAACGTCACGTCTCGCCCGGCATTGAGCGTGAGGTTGCCGCCGGCGTTAAGTTCACTCCCCTTAGCCTGCTGCCATTCGCCGCTGACGTGCGCCATCCGGGAGCCGGCCGCTTCCGTGCCGCCGCGGGTACGGTTGCCCATAGAGCCCGAGATAACATCAAGGTCGGCGGTATGGCGGCTTTGCGCGGCGGTGATGGTCAGGTCATTGCGCGCGCTCAGGCTGAGCGTATCGGTCGCATCAAGCTTCGCCCCCGTGAGCGTGATATCGGTGCCGCGCAGGCGAATGTCGCCGGCGCTCATGGTCGCCTGGCGCAGCGCGTCCTGCAGGTTAGTGCTCATGGCCAGACTGTCTGCCTGCACGTCAATGCTACCGGCCTTGATGTCGCCGCCCTGATGCAGGAACTGCCCGGCGTCGACCGTCAGGGCTTTGTCGGCAAACAGGTTGCCGGCATTGGTGATGCTGTTTGCCGAGAGTTGCAGGTCGCCACCGCCGATCACCGCACCATCACCGGCCAGGCGCAGCGTGGTCTGTGCCAGGTACACCTTCGGTACCCACACCGTTTGCGGGCCGCCTTCCGTTTGCACCGTCTCGCTCACCAACCAGACAATATCTTGCTGCAGCGCAGCAATCTGCTCCGGCGTCAGGGCCACGCCCGGCACCAGATGGAAGTCCCGGGCGACTTTAGTGCCATTATTCATCAGTTGCTGGTACTGCGCCATTGCATCCCAGCCCTTGACGGACGGTTTGCCGGTGAGTTTCAGCACCTGCTCGCGCACCAAACGCTGCTCGTAAAAACCGTCCCCCAGGCGCTTATGGGCCTGCGCGGGGTCATACCCTACGCGTTCGAGCATATAGTCGCTGCTGATAAAGTTGTCGCGGCGGGTAAAGCGCTCGTCGGTCACCACCAGGAATGGGCTGCCGATCGCCGTATGTTGACTAAACAAGCCGTTATTGGGGATGGCGGTGGCCACATTGCCCAGATGCTGTAACTGCGTCAGCGCCAGCTCAGACGGCAGCAGTGGGCGCCCCAGCGGCGAAGATGGCGTGGCGCCGGGTTGCGTCATCTGTTCGCCCTGTGCCAACGTCGTATCGCCGTCAGGTCGGGCAGCCCCCTCTACCGTAAAGGCCAGCGGATTGCGCTCAAGCTCGGCGCGTTCGGCATCCACCGCCTTCAATGCCGCATCCAGTTGACTGATTTGCGCCTGATTGACCGTGGTGTTGGTGATGCGGGCGCCGTTGATGGTGACCGTGCCATTGCCGGTGATCACGCCGTCAACGGTTGCCAGCGCCGTGGTCTCATCATGGTTGTACGTCGGATACCAGTGGTGGGTATCTTTATCCATGTGGTCAACGATATGCTCCTGACGCCGTTCGTTGACCGAGTAACCGCGGTTGTCCACGCTGCCTCCGCCGTCCTGCGTCAGGTTGCCGTTGGCGGTGATAACGCTGGCGTCATTGAGCAGCGCGCCGGTAATGCGCAGCACCATATTGCCGCCCGCCAGAATACGCGCACCGATACCTTCACTTACCAGTTTGTCGCGCGTCACTGTACCAGTCGCGGTGCGTTCGCGCAGGTTGTTGTAATCGGTGACGAACGGCGCACTGTCAATATCGATGTGCTTCTCCGGGTCCCAGGTCATCACCTGCGTCCAGTCGTGCTCCCAGTGGAAACCGTTTTGGTACGGCGTCGGGATAGTCGCCAGCTGGTTTCCCCCCCGCGTCTCGTAGAACGTCATCGCATAGCTACCATCAGCGTTGGGTTTGAGCGCCAGGTAGTTGACCCACAGGTCGGTCAGTGTGCCTTTGTTGTCCTTGACCCGCACCTGCGCGCGTTTGCCCGCCGCATCAATGGCCAGCAGCGTGCCATAGCGGTTGGTTTGTGCCGCCGCATCATCCTGGAAGGTCAGCTGTTGGGTGGTCGGCGCCATAGTGCTTTTGTCGGGATTGACCGCCGAACCATAAGACCGCCAGTAGTAGTTGTAGCGGTGCCATTTGTAGTCGCTCTTCTCGGCGTCACGCTCAATCACCAGCCCTTCGCGCAGGTTGTCCAGGCGGCGGGCTTCGACGGTGGCGTCACCGTCCGCTTCGATAAAGCTCGCCCGGTTTTCAATCAGGTCGTCGCTGTGCAACTGCAGGTGGTCGGCGCTGTAAATCAGTGCGCCATCCCGGTTGGTCAGGCGCTCACCGGCCTGCAATGTCAGGCTTTGGGTCGCCGCCATCACTGCAGGCGCACCGTGGTTGTCAATAATGCGCCCGTTCACGGTGATGTCGTCGCCCATCAGCGCCGCGGCGTTGTCCAGGGTATCGACGTTCAGCGTCATACTGTCCGCTTCAATACGCCCGGTGTTTTGCAACGCTCCGGTCGTCAGCTGCAGCGTCTTGCCCACCAGGGTGGCCGGATTGGTGATACTGGCTGCATTGAGCACCAGATTGCCCGGCAGCAACCAGTCCGCCAGGTTGGTAAAGGCACCGCTCAGGGAGAACGTCACCGTGCCGTTACTGCTGACGGTATCACCGGCCTGCCGGGTGTAGTCCTGCTGCGTGGACAGCGTCAGCGCCTGTAGCCCCAACAGGGTACCGTTCTGGTTATCCAGGGTGCGCGCATTTGCTGTCAGTGCGCCGGCACTCTCCACGCGGCCGCCCTGGTTAAGTAGCGCCAGCGGCGAGTCGGTCTGTGACCGGTCAGCGTTGATATCGAGATTGCCGTCGGCCAGGATGCGTCCCTGACGGTTGTCTAACTGCGTGACTCCCGAGAGGGTCATCTGCCCGCTGCTCTGCAGGCGGCCTGCGGTATTGTCGATATCACGGGCGGTGATGTCGGTACGCGTAGTGCCCAGTATCAGCCCGCCGTCGCGGTTGTTCAGGCGATCGGCTCGCACATCAAGCGCTGACTGGCTGCTTATCGTGCCCTGACCGCTGTTATCGAGCGTCCCGGCCTTGAGCGTCAGGCCCTGAGTCGACACCAGTTGTCCACCCTGGTTGTTCACCTGCGTGCCGTCGAACGTGAGCGCCTCACCGCTGTGCACTTTGCCGTGCTGATTGTTAAGCTGGTCAAGTCGGTAGATACCCGCTCCCTGACTGATGAACGTACCGCCGGCGTTGTCCAGCTGCTTTGATGTCACCGTGATGCCGCCGCGGCTGCTGAATACGCCGCGCGTATTATTGATACCGGCGGCCGACACCTTCTGGTCGCCATTGCTGCGCACGGCACCGTCGGTATTCTCCAGCAAGCCAAGAATACGCAGCGCTACGTGTTGCTGGCCGTCTATCGTCCCGCCGGCATTGTTCAGCGTTTGTGCGTCAAGTTGAAGCGCCTCGCCACTTTGCACTTTCCCATCGCGATTGTTCAGCGCATCGCTCAACGTAAGGCGCTGTTGTTTCTGGCTGTAGAGCAGCCCGTCCTGCGTATTGTCGAGTGCGCGGGCGGCGATACGCAGCCCCTCGCCGGCCAGCCACTGACCGCCAGCGTTATTGATGGCACCGGCGTGTTCACCGTCTTGGGCGCCTGCGACAGTAAGCTGCCCCTGCGCCGAAACCTTGCCGTTGCGATTATCGATATTCTGTTTGATGCGCAGCGCCAGGTCGTGTGCCGACTGCAGTACACCTTTAGCGTTACCTAGCCAGTCAGCCGCAAGCTGTGCGGCCTGCAGGCTCTGCACGCTGCCTTCCGTATTGTCAAAACCGCCGCTGATCGCCTGCCAGCCGCCCTGACTGCCCATCCAGCCCCGCGCGTTGACTATCTCCTGCGCCTGCAGCATTTGAGACGACTGACTAAAAATACGCCCTCGGCTGTTATCCAACTTGCCGGTGAACTGCATGTCCAGGCTGCCCAGCGCGTTGATGGTGCCCTGGTCATTGCGCAGATTGGCGGCGCGCACCTCGGTGCGCCCATTGCCGGTAAACGTACCGCCCCGGTTGTCCCAGTCGCCGGTCAGGTTCAGGGAAAGCGCCTGCCCACCGAGCACCACACCGGCGGCGCGGTTGGCCAGCAGGCCTCCCTGCAAAGATAAGTCGCCGCCGCTCTGCAGCGAGCCGCCATCATTATCGAACAGGCTGGTTGCACCGCCGTTAACGGCAAGGGCCTGTTGCGCGGTCAGTTTACCGGTGCGATTGAGGATATTGCCTGCGGCGTCAAGTGTCAGGTCACCGCCGGACTGCAGATGCCCGCCAGTATTGTCGAGCGACTGCGCGCTGGCGGTGACCTGCCGGCCGCCTTGTGCGGTGCCGCCCTGATTGTCCCAGTCGCCATCGGTCTTGACGGTGAGTCTATTGCCGCCTTCAAGCCAGCCGGCGGCGTTGCTCAGCCCTTGCTTCGCCGTCAGGTTCGCATCCTGCCGGGCGACCACCTTGCCCTGAGCGTTATCGAGGCGCTGCACCGTTAGCGTGAGCGACTCGCCGCTGATTTCGCCCTCGCGGTTCACCAACTCAGCCGCACTGTTCAACACCAGTTGTTGCCCGCCCAGCAGTTTGCCGGCCTCGTTGCGCACGCTCCCTGCCGCTATGTGGGTTTGCCCGCTCCCAGATATCGTGCCACGGCGGTTATTCAGCTCACCGTCGGTCCGCACGGTCAACGCCTGGCCGGCGCCCAGCAGCCCCAACGTATTGTCCAGCCCCTGGCGGGCATGCAGGTCAAGCTGCTCTTGGCCAATCACCTTGCCTTGCGTATTGTCGAGCCGACCGGTGCTCACCGTCAGCGCCGCGCCGCTGATTTCGCCGCCGCGGTTGCTGGTGTTACCCGAGGTGGTCAGGGTTGATGCCTGGCCTGACAGCAGCTTGCCGCCGTCGTTGTTGAGGGTCGTTGCCGTTGCCGTGACGGCCGTTTCGCCTTGCGCCGTACCCCCGCGGTTGTCCCAGTCGCCGGTATGGATATCCAGCGCCTTGCCGGCACCAATGAGGCCGCGTTGATTATCCAGGCGGCTGGCCGTCAGGTCGAGATTGCCCTGACCGATGACCTGCCCCTGCGTGTTATCCAACCGCTGCGCCACCAGACGTACGTCATGACCGCTCAGGGTTCCGGACGCATTATTCAGCTCGCGGCCCGCCTCAAGCGTCAGGCCGTTCCCGGCCAGCAGGTTGCCGCCGCCATTATTCACCGCGCCATTAGCATGGAGCGTAAGGCCCGCCTGCGTTTTTACCGTGCCGCCCTGATTATCGAGACGCCCGGCATCGAGACGCAGGTCGCCGTTGCTGCCCACCGTCCCGCCGGCATTGTCGAGCAGGCCGCCGACCTGCCAGTGCTGCGCCGCGTTGCCCAGCGCAGCCAGGCGGCCACGCTGGTTGGTGAGCTGCCCGGCCGTGAGCACCAGATGGTGAGTCTCAATGCTGCCGTCGGTGTTATCCAGATGACCGGTCACCGAGAAGCGACTCTCACTGTCCTCGGTCTGTGTCCAGACGGCTTTCTGGTTGAGCAGGATGCCGGCATCCACCTGCCAGCGCCCGGCCTTGACGTTGGCCTGCTGCGCATCCACATTTCCCGTCGTGCTCACGGCCAGCTCACCACTGTCAACGGTGGACTGGCGCAGTGCCACGCCGCCTTCCCGCGCCGTCAGCGCGGTGCGGCCGGCTGCAACCCGTGCACCGCTGATATCCACCCGGCGCCCGGACGCGTTGACGTCTTTTTGACTTAGCAGACTGCCACTGGCGCGGATATCGCCCTGACTCTCAAGCTGCAGGTTGGCAGCCCGGACCAGCGTGCTGTCGGCATTACTGCCCGCCAGCAGGTGGCCATTGCTCTGGATGCCGCGCGCGGCGTTCAGGTGCACATCCCCGGCCGCCGCCAGCGTCCCGGATTGCGTCAGCATTCCCTCGCGACCCTGCACGGCCAGTTGGCCACCGCTGTACACGTTGCCGTGCGTCTCAATGTCACCTTTTGCCGCCAGTTGGATATCGCCGCCGGCCTGCGTGGCCGCATCCGGCGTATCAGACCGCCAGCTGAGCTTGCCTTCGCTGCTCACGGTCAGCGTTTTGCCCGCCCGGACCTGTCCGCCCTGATTACGCACGCCGACGCCGGCCTCGGTGCCAATCATGCGGATACTGCCGCTGTACATGCCGCCCATCTGGCCCATGTCGATGGCAAGCTCTGGTTTGGCGCTGCCGTCGTCCGAAAGCGGTGTCGCGGTTTTACCGTCCGCACTCACGCGATTGCGCCCGGCCACCACCGACACGCCTTCTTTAGCCCAGACACCGGCGTTGACTTCCACCGCGCGCGCCAGAATGTCGACGTACTCGGTATCATGACGGGTATCGCCGTTGAGCCCGCCGCCCTCGATGCGCACCACGCCGCGTTCGACCTGATAACCTGCTACGCTGCCATCGGCATTCAGTTGCGGACGCCCCGTGGTCAGCGTCATGCGCCCGGCGTTGATGGTGCCGCAGCCGTTGCAGACAATGCCGGCGGGGTTGGCCACAATCACCTGCGCCTTGCCGCCGGCCACTTCCATAAAACCGCGCAGCTGGCTGGGATTGTTGCTGTTAACCTCGTTGAGGATGACGCGCGCCGGCGCGGAATTGGGGTTGAGGTTGGGGTTACCCTGTATCATCCCGGCCATCTGGGTCGAGGTCATCACCGCTGAGTTATTGAGGATGGCGCCTTTGGCGTCGACATCGAACTGCTGATACTGGTTGTGCGAGACCCCAGCCTGGTTGGGTGCGGTGATGTTGACCTGCGGCAAGCCGTTCTGGGTATTGATGACCTCCGGCCGCTGGGAAGGATTGGCACCGCCGTCCGCGACAATGCCGTCTGCCATGACGGGGCCGGCGAACATCAACAGCCCAAGCAGCCACACTGACCGACGCACGGTGACCCACAGACGACTTCCACCTGTTATTCCTGAACCGATGCGTTGCCCCGGCTCGCTGCTGCAGCTGCGGGCCAGTTCGGACACCACCCGCAACTCCCCGTGGGTGCGGCTGAAGATAAGGCGATAGCAATGTTTGTTCATAGGTCACATCCGTGAGAAAAGTCAGTCCGTTCAGGTCAGCGCAGCAACGCTGCCGGTATCGCGATGTTCAAATTTCCAGATTTACGCTAAAACCCGCGGTCGCGCCGGAGGTGTGGAACCCCGCAGGCTTGTAGAGCGGAACGCCGGCAAACAGGTCATAGCTGAATCGCCCCCACAGCGCGCCGCGCACGCCGAGCGCGCTGCCCGCCAATTGATGGCCAACCAAGTGGCGGGTGTTTGGGCCGTCCACCCGACCGTAGTCGGCGGCCAGATACAATTCATGCCCGCGAGAAAACACGTTCCAGGCGATTTCATTGCGCCACAGCAGGCCCTTTTCGCCGGACAGCATCTGTTCGCCGTCAAAGCCGCGCACCGAGTAACGCCCGGCAATGGCCATCCGCTCTTGCGGCGTCAGCGCATTCGGGCTCCACTGGCCCCGCACGCTGGTATAGACCCGCCAGGGCTGCTCGCCCCAGGTGAAAGGCAGGTTGAACCCCACATCCCCGAGCAGCATACCGGTACGCGCCGAACCGTCATGATTGACTTCCTCCGGCGCACGCAGCGCCCCGAGGGCGCCGGTGCCGCGGCGCCAGCTGATATTCGCATCCAGCGTATTGCGCCCGAGGTAACTACGCTGGTTGACTCCAATTTCCCAGCCAGCGGTGCGCCGCTTTTGCTGGGTCAGCTCGACGTCATCCACGTGGTTAGTCGAGTGCTTGCGGTAACCGCGCAGGTTGAGCGTGGTCTTGTGGGATTGGTCGCGGTACAACAACCGGGAGACGGTCAACTGCATGTTGTCGCTCTTGCCGCTGTAGCGCAGCACCTCATTGGCGTTGGGGATGTTCTGATGGTAGGTGTAGTCGTTGTAATTGGCTGAGAAGGCCCAATATCCCACCGGGAAGAAGTAATTCAGCGTATGTGAACGGTTGCCGAACGGCCCGTGCTGAAACACATCCTTGCCGATGTTGGCGTAGAACAGGTCATTTTGCGCAAACGGCGCATCGAGTGCCAGGGTGGCCGAACCGAGATAACGTCCGGTACTCTTGGAACCGCTGTCGTCCAGCCCCAGGCTGAGCCGCACCGGCCGCCCCTCGTGCCAGTTGACCTGCAGGTCACTGGTGGCTTCCTGCTCACCGGGAACGATTTTGATGTCAGCACTGGCGCTGGGCACCCGTCTGAAGTTCTCCAGCCCCTGTTCGATATCACGCAGGTTGAGGATATCGCCGCGCGAGGCCGGAATAGCGTTCCACAGCCGCCCCCGCCAGGAGACCGGCTCCTCAAAGCGAATGTCGCCAATGCGCCCGGGTTGCAGCGTGAGCACCAACACGCCGGTGGTCAGGTCCTGCTCCTGTGCCATCACCCGCGTGGTGACATAGCCTTTGGCCAGTATGGCGTTCTGCACTTTATTGATGGCAAGCACAATACCCTGACCGCCCAGACAGCGACCTTTGGCATCCGCAGCGGCGTCCAGCGCCCACTGAAAGCGAGCGGCCGACTCCCCGACCAGGGTAAGCCGGTTGATGGTGAAGCAGGGGGACTCATTGACCGGGTAATCCGGCAACACGGCCTCGGGGCGGGAAAGACGCGCATCGGCCTGTGGGGCATTTTGCTGTTGCAGGGCGCGCTCGCGCGCCTGCTGGCGCTGCTGCTCGCGGGCATCAATAGCTGAAGCGGCCCGCTCAGGGGCATCAGAGGGCGTGGCGGCCATACCCGGGAAAGTGCCGGTGAAGAGAACACCCACGAGAACGCGGCTCAACGCCGTGGATGTGGATCCGTGCGAAAGAAAAGTCCTTTTCATGAACATCCATTTCATAAAGTGTCAAGATATGTAATTTTTGGCGCATTATCCACCCGCAAGATCAAAAAGCAAGCAAATCGTGTTTTCGGGAGGAATGATATTGCCTGCGTTGTCAGTTGAGTCACACACAATCCTACTGTGCGGTCAACTGTGCCACGTGGTACATCCTGCAGCGTATAAACACGCTGATTTTCTTCGGCGTCACGGTGCTTAGCTTAGATTCAGGATCTAAACTTAATTCGATACATGATTTTTAATCATCACGCTCCAAAAACTCAGCCCCCAACCATGCAGAAGTACCATTACGCGTTTTTCCCACATTCAACAAAAATACTTGCCCATCCAGCCCACCTTCAGAAAAGTCAATACCACCATCTTTTGGGGTATAACGACGGGAGCCATTTTTCGGTCGAAATGCCGAGAGACGGTATCGTTGGCCATCATCCAGGGAGGTAAAATAACAGACAAGGTGGCCGGAGGACGTGGTATTCGACCAGACTTTGAAATCGAGTCGAGCGGCCCAGTCGCCGACAGGTACGGACTGCCATGCATAGCTACCCGGATCCATTCCCGCATCCAGTGCACCGTTAAAGCTAAAAGCACGAAGAACGCTCTCATTCATAAAGCCGCCTTAAATCATGGAGGAAATAATACTGACTATCAGAGAGACAACAAACAGAAGGATCAGGAGCCCAACAAGCACCATAATAAAATAACGCAATCTGACCAGCAAAACGCCAATGACATTAAAGGGGATCAGGGTAACAGGGAAACCAATCATCTTATGCCACAGAACCATTGCCAGCAGCCAATTGGTTTACAAAACCGTACCGGATGGGCTCACAATCGTTCGAAACGTACTCACTGCAGCAGAAATTGAACATCTCGCTTTGGCTTACACCAACGTCAAACTTCAACAAAATAGTGATGCGGTAGATTTGGCCCCGGTTACAGACCCCCTTCTCACCCAACCGATGTTAACAAACAGCCCAGACGACCGCCTTGAGCAATCAATCAAAGATCCACGATGCGGTTGCATCGGAACGGCTGGAGAACCTAAGCCAGGTATCTCAAGGCCGCTTCGAGGTCATCGTACTGGATGTGCTGCACCGTTTAGGTTACGGCGGCCATCACGATTCAGAGCGTGTCGGCGGCAGCGGTGATGCTGGAATTGATAGCGTTATTTCTTTAGACAAGCTCGGTTTAGAAAAGGCGTGTGTGCAAGCCAAACGCTGGCAAAACACCGTAGGCCGCCCTGAGTTGCATGCATTCTAAGGTGACCTGGTGTGGCAAAAGGCTAAATTAGGGTATTCATTACGACCTCTGGCTTTACTAAGCATGACGTTGCCTACGCGCAATCGATAGAAGGCATGGTACTTATCGATGATAATCGGCTAGTTCATCTGATGATGGACAACGAGGTGGGTACCAGTGTGACGCTAATGAAGGTTTCTAAACTCGATAGCGACTATTTTGATTGGTGATGAACCAGATGAAATGGCAGTCTTGGTAGGAATCGAGATTGTAGAACTACTTACTGCAACGGACTCGTAAAGCCCTGCAGCTAGCAAGAAGCTCTTATGAAACGTACAATCAAAACCCTAAAATAGACTTTTTCGAAAATGAATTGCTTTTAACAGGACTTATTGTGAATAAACAACAACTTGCTGCAAAAATCTGGGAATCTGCCAACCAGATGCGTTCTAAAATTGAAGCCAACGAATACAAAGACTACATACTCGGCTTTATCTTCTACAAGTACCTAAGCGACCAGCTAGTGCAGTTTGTCACCAGACAGGGGATGACGTCTGAAGACATCAAAACCCTCAATGAAGAAGACACCGACACAGTTGAATACCTGCAAAGCAACCTGGGCTACTTTATTGCCTACGATAATCTTTTTTCTACATGGATTGATCCAACATCCGAATTTGATGAATCTAACGTGCGGGATGCGCTCTCGGCCTTTAGCCGTTTGATTTCGCCAACTTACAAAAAACTGTTTGATGGTATTTTTACCACCTTAGAAACAGGATTGAGCAAACTTGGTGAAAGTGCAGGCAAACGCACCAAGGCCATCAGCGACTTACTGCACCTGATCAAAAGCATTCCCATGAATAGTAATCAAGGGTATGACGTACTGGGCTACATTTACGAATACCTGCTTGAGAAATTTGCTGCCAATGCGGGTAAAAAAGCCGGTGAGTTTTACACGCCTCATGAAGTCTCGGTACTCATGTCAAACATCATCGCCCACGAGTTAAAACACAAAGATACCATCAAAATTTACGACCCAACTTCAGGCTCGGGTTCGTTGCTGATCAATATTGGTGAGGCGTTCGAGAAATACGCTAAAAACAAAGACAGCATCACCTATTTCGCCCAAGAGTTAAAAGCCAATACCTACAACCTAACCCGTATGAATCTCATCATGCGCGGTATCAAAGCCAGCAACATCAAAACTCGTAATGGCGATACCCTGGAAGAAGATTGGCCGTATTTTGATGACAGCGATCCTCAAGGTTCATACTACGCCTTACATGTCGATGCCGTGGTATCCAACCCGCCTTACTCACAAAACTGGGACCCCAGCTTTAAAGAGAGCGATCCTCGCTATTCACGTTTTGGCCTGGCACCTAAAACCAAAGCTGATTTTGCTTTTTTACTGCACGACCTCTACCACCTAAAACCCGATGGCATTATGGCTATCGTCCTTCCGCATGGTGTCTTGTTCCGTGGCGGTGAAGAAGGTCAAATTCGCAAGCAACTCATTGAGCAGAATCATATTGAGACCGTTATCGGTTTACCGGCCAATATCTTTTTTGGCACCAGCATTCCCACGGTGATTTTAGTACTCAAACAAAAACGCCAAAACACCGATGTATTGGTAGTCGATGCCTCCAAACACTTTATGAAAGAAGGCAAAAACAACAAACTGCAAGCGAGTGATATCAAGCGCATTACTGATGCGGTGATTAACCGAGAGAGTATCGACAAGTATTCACAACTGGTGAGCAAAGAAACCCTGCGCGACAACGGTTACAACCTCAACATACCGCGCTATGTGGATTCCTCTGCGACGGCACAAACCTGGGATTTACATGCCACCATGCTCGGCGGCATTCCCAACAGCGAAATTGCCGAGTTAAATAGCTTTTGGCAAACCTTCCCACAATTACGCAGTACCCTGTTTACACCAAAATCCGCCTCTTACAGTGAGCTGGCCATTGACAAACAAGTAGTCAATGCCAGCATTAGCGGGCATCCGCAAGTGTTGGAGTTTATCAGCGCCTACAACCAGACCTTTAATGGCTTTGATGATCACCTAAACACTCAGTTAATACAAAACTGGCAAAGTGTAAAGCGTAACCAGCAAGAGGTGGTATTAAGTACCGAGTTATTTACCCGCTTAGCCCCCATTGCCTTAATCGACAAATACCAGGCTTACCAATTTCTAAACAATCAATGGCAACTGATCAGCGCCGATTTAGAAATGATGCAAACCGAAGGCTTTGCTGCCACCAAGCAAGTTGATCCCAATATTGTTATAAAGAAAAAAAACGGCAATGACACCGAAGTACAAGAGGGTTGGAAAGGCCACATATTGCCCTTCGATTTAGTGCAACAAACGTACTTAAGTGATGACTTACAAGCTCTGGCGGATAATGAAACCCGACTGGCAGAAATTGCCAGCACGCTGGAAGAAATTTTAGAATCGCTAACCGAAGAAGAAAAAGAACAGGATACGGTCAAAGAGAGCAAAGACGGCTTTGCGAGTGCAGAATTAAGCAAAGCCGCCAAAACCTTCCTGAAAGAACAAAAAGACAGCAAAGTTAAATTTGCAGAAGAAAGCTATGAAGCCAAAGTTATTCGTGCGAACAAATTAATCGATGAAGAAAAAGCCCTGAAAAAAGCGGTCAAAGATGCCGCCACTTCCCTGCACTTAAAAACCAAAACTACCATCGAAGCCTTAACCGATGAACAGGTAAACAACCTGCTGTACCTTAAATGGATTGCACCATTAAGCGCCGAACTCGCCGGCATGCCAGATGCCGTGATTAGCCAGCTCTCCAGCCAGGTACAAGCCCTGGCTGATAAATACGCCGTCACCTATTCGCAGATAGCCCATGAGATAAAAACCACCGAGCAAGAGCTAGCGGAGATGACGGGCGAGCTCACGGGCAATGAGTTTGATATGCAGGGCCTAGCAGTACTCACTAACTTACTGAAGGGTGAATAAGATGAGTGTGGATAACAAGGTGCCAGAGATCCGCTTTAAAGGATTTAGTGAGAAGTGGCAGGAGAGAGAGTTTTCAAACATCGCTACCAGAGTATCAACACATCATCAAAGTACATGTCTACCTTGTGTTGAATACGAAGATATAGTCGCAGGGAAAGGCAGATTAAATAAAGATATTCATCAGAAAAAATCCTTTAAAACCGGCTTAAAATTTGAAGCTGATGATGTTTTATTTGGAAAATTGCGCCCCTATCTGAAAAACTGGTTTTTAGCTGACTTTGAAGGGCTCGCAGTTGGAGATTTTTGGGTGTTACGTGCCGACAATGTTGCAAGTACGTTTTTATTTTCTTTAATTCAAACCAATGAATTTGAATTGATTTCAAACCTTTCAGCAGGCTCGAAAATGCCTCGTTCTGATTGGGGACTTGTATCTTCCTCTTGCTTTTTTGTTCCTAAGAATATTTATGAAAGCAATGAAATAGGCAACTACTTCCAAAAGCTCGACACGTTAATAAACCAACACCAACAAAAACATGACAAGCTCAGCAGCATAAAAAAGTCCATGCTGGAAAAAATGTTTCCCAAACAAGGTGATACCATTCCAGAAATTCGCTTTAAAGGGTTTAGTGGGGAGTGGGATAAGAAACCATTTGGAGCTTGCTTTGTTAACGTGCCGAACAATACTCTTTCAAGAGCTGATTTAAACTACAAAACTGGATTGGCGAAAAACATTCACTATGGCGATGTACTAATTAAGTTTGGTGAAGTTCTTGATGCACGCAATGAGTTGTTACCATTTATTACGAACGATAGCATAGCCAATAAACTAAATAATTCCGGTTTACGAGATGGTGACATTATCATTGCTGATGCTGCCGAAGATAACACTGTGGGAAAATGCACAGAGTTATTCAATATAGGGGATCAGTTGATTCTTTCTGGATTGCACACGATTGCCGTTAGGCCTATTTTCCCTTTTGCCTCCAAGTATCTTGGTTACCATTTAAATTCATCTTCATACCATGACCAGCTTTTATCATTGATGCAAGGCACAAAAGTTTTATCAATATCAAAGGCCGCAATAAAGGATACGAACATTGCGTTTCCAAAGAGCTTGGAAGAACAAGCCGCAATCGGTACCTACTTTCAAAATCTCGATAGCCTAATCAAGCAAAACCAGCAACAAATCACCAAGCTTAATAACATCAAGCAGGCCTGCTTAAGTAAAATGTTTGTCTAACAAGGAGCGCCATCATGACCACCTTTAAAACCGAAGCGCAATTTGAGCAGGCCTTTATTGAGGCACTTACCCACAAGGGATGGGAAACAGAGATACTCAAAAACAAAACCGAAGCCGATTTACTGCAAAACTGGGCAAACATTTTGTTTGAAAACAATCGCCAGCGGGATCGTTTAAACGATGTTCCGCTTACTGCGACTGAAATGCAGCAAATTATTGAGCATATCAAAGAGCTTAAAACCCCGCTCAAGCTCAACGGTTTAATTAATGGCAAAACCGTGGCAATTAAGCGTGATAACCAAGCCGATGCTTTGCATTTGGGTAAAGAAGTCAGCTTAAAAATATACGATCGCCAGGAAATTGCTGCTGGCCAAAGCCGTTACCAAATTGTGCAGCAACCTAACTTTGAACGCGACAGCCCTTTGCGTAACGACAGACGCGGTGATGTGCTGCTACTGATTAACGGTATGCCGGTGATCCATGTGGAACTAAAGCGCAGTGGCATACCGGTTAGCCAGGCTGTCAACCAAATTGAAAAGTACAGTAAAGAGGGCGTATTTAGCGGTCTGTTTTCCCTTATCCAAGTGTTCGTGGCAATGGAGCCAAATGAAACTAAATACTTTGCCAATCCCGGACTAGACGGCAAGTTTAACCCCGACTATCAGTTTAACTGGGCCGATTTCAATAACGAACCCATGAACCACTGGAAAGACATTGCCTCTACCCTGCTTTCTATCCCTATGGCGCATCAGTTGATCGGATTTTATACCGTCGCCGACGATACCGACGGCGTGCTTAAGGTAATGCGCAGTTATCAGTATTACGCCGCTAATGCGATATCTGACAAAGTGGCCAAAACCAACTGGCAGCAACTGGGTAGCGCGGCCAATAATCCCGATCGCCTCGGGGGATATGTGTGGCATACCACGGGTTCGGGTAAAACCATGACCAGCTTTAAATCGGCGCAGTTGATCGCTCAATCCAAAGATGCCGATAAAGTAATTTTCTTAATGGACAGGATTGAACTGGGCACCCAGTCGCTCATGGAATACCGCAATTTTGCTGGCGATGGCGAGGACGTTCAAGCCACCGAAAATACTCACATACTCATTACCAAACTAAAAAGCACCGCCCCAGCCAATACCTTAATTGTTAGCTCCATTCAAAAAATGAGTAATATTTTTGAAGCGGAAGATGGTGAAGGCGTGACCACAAACACCGCGGATATTGAAAAAATCCGCGCTAAACGCTTGGTGTTTATTGTCGATGAGGCGCACCGCTCCACCTTTGGCGATATGCTGATTACGATTAAACGTACCTTTCCGCGCGCCTTGTTTTTTGGCTTTACTGGGACACCGATTCAAGAAGAAAACGAAAAAAACGGCAATACCACCAGTACCGTATTTGGCAACGAGCTACACCGCTATAGCATTGCCGATGGCATACGCGATGGTAATGTACTCGGTTTTGACCCTTACAAAGTACCTACATTTAGAGACAGTGACCTAAGGCAAGCGGTGGCGTTAGAGCAAGCCAAGGCCGGTTCAGTTAACGAGGCCATGGATAATCCTGTCAAAAAGAAAAAATTTAACCACTTTATGAATGATGTACCTATGGCTGGCCATAGAGATGCTACAGGAAAATACCACAAAGGCATTGAAGACTATGTGCCTAAAAGCCAATATTTAAGCGATACTCACCAAACTAAGGTGGTGGAAGATATTCTGCATAAATGGGACGTGCTCAGTCAAGGGACTAAATTTCATGCCATTTTGGCCACTAACAGCATTGCCGAAGCCATTGACTATTACCGCAGTTTAAAAGCCGCCAAACCTGAACTTAAAGTATCGGCTTTGTTTGACCCAAATATTGATAACGACGGCAGTGGTGACCGTGACCCCACCTTTAAAGGCGATGGCCTAGACGAAATAATGACCGACTATAACGCGCGTTATTGTCAAGATTTTGACTTTGCCCGCCATGCGGCGTTTAAAAAAGATTTAGCGGCACGCCTTGCCCATAAAAAGCCCTATGAGTGCATTCATACCGAGCCTTCAAAGCAATTAGATTTACTGATTGTTGTAGATCAAATGCTCACTGGCTTTGACTCTAAATGGCTTAACACCTTGTATTTAGATAAGGTAATTAAATACCAAAATATTATTCAAGCGTTCTCACGTACCAACCGCTTGTTTGGTCCGGACAAACCCCACGGCATCATCCGTTATTACCGTTATCCACACACCATGGAGAAAAATATTAATGATGCGGTAAAACTCTATTCCGGCGACAGACCTATCGGCTTGTTTGTAGATAGGTTAGAAAGCAACCTTAACGCCATGAATGAATTAGTGTTAGAGATTACCGGGCTGTTTGTCAGTGCGGGTATTGAGAACTTTGAAAAACTGCCAGAAGATATAGAAACCTGTGCCCAATTCGCCAAATTATTTAACAACTTTAGCCACCACCTAGAAGCGGCTAAAGTACAAGGTTTGCATTGGGAGCAGTCGATCTATTCATTTACTGAAAATGATGTAGAACATGAGGTAACGCTGTCCATAGACGAACAAACTTATCTGAGCCTGGTTCTGCGTTACAAAGAGTTGGTTGCCAAGGGTGATGGTACTGGCGTAGGTGGCAGCGATGTGCCTTTTGATATCAGTGGCTATTTAACCGAGATAGATACCGGAAAAATCGATGCCGACTACATGAATAGCCGCTTTGATAAATACTTAAAAGAGCTGAACAAACATCAAGGTTCTGCGAACATTGAAATCACATTAAATGAGCTGCACAAGTCGTTTGCATCACTCACCCAAAGCGAGCAAAAGTACGCCAAGCTCTTCTTACACGACTTGCAGCGCGGTGATGCGCAATTAATTGAAGGCTATACTTTTAGAGACTATATCAACGCCTACAAAGACAACGCTGAAAATGCACAATTAAACGCTGTTGTTGATGCTCTTGGTTTAGATAAAAAACTACTCATAGCATTAATGACTGATAGTGTTAATGATAAGAATCTCAACGACTTTGGTCGTTTCGACGCATTAAAAGAATCGGTAGATAAAACGAAAGCCAAGGCCTACTTTGAAAAACAAGACGGCATAACCATACCTCTATTTAAGCTGCATATTCGCATTGATCAGTTTTTAAAGCAGTTTATTTTTGCACAAATGGATGATTTCTTAAGTGACTAAGATATTGTTAGTGATGTGATAAACGTTTATCCCTCAGCATAAGTTTTCCCACACTTATGCTGAGCTTTCTCTTTCGTGAAATATTTTATCATGATGAAATTGATAAAATTTGTTGGGATTGTTTTAACTAATTGACCCTAAATCGATCGCACAGTTCGCTTAAATGGAGCAGCAGATACACCACATCCGCGGCATCCGGTACGGTGACATACCAGCGCGGGTGATCGTACTCCTCCGACTGCGGCCACAGCGTACTGCCGGTCACCGAGATCAGAACATCGATGCAACGCCCCAGTCGGCCCTCGAGATGCAACGCCACGCTGGTACGACTCCCGATGCGATGCGGGTGGGCCGTAAGTTGGACCGGCCCCAGGAGTCGATCGCGGATAGCCGCACAGAACGTCTCAAGCCGCCGCGCATCTGCTTCGCTTAAGGTGGCCACGCCCTGCGGAGGGAGGGTAAACAACGACGGTTCACGACAGACCTGGCCATGCGGTCGAACAACCGGTTCCGGGTATTTCAGGGTCATCATGCTACCGCTGCCTCCCCGTTAGCCGCCAGGCCGCGCAGACGGTCAAGCTTTTGCGCTACCCTGCGCGCCGCCTCGAGCTCGCTGCAGCCAAATTCCTGCATCAGCGCGCGGCGCTCGGCCTTCTCTTCTTTCTCCGTCATCCCCAGCGCCAGGTACAGGCTCGGCGGTACTGCACGGAACAGCGCCTCGAGTTTTTTCGACAGCACCACACCTTCGGTATAACAGCCGGAGAGTTTGCTGGCTGACAGCAGCACCGCCTTTTGCTCCTCGGTCAGCGCCTTGAAGCGGGCAATGTCGTTGACCTCCTCCGGCGGCATGGTCAGACAGACCCACCACTCCGCCATGTTCAGCATCTTCTCGGCAATGTCCGGGAAGTCTTTCAGGTTCTGTGTTGCCAGCCACAGCCAGGCCCCGAGCTTACGCCACATCTTGACGATTTTGGTCATGTACGGTGCCAGTAGCGGGTTCACCGTCACAATGTGCGCCTCATCCACCGCGAACACGATATCCCGTTCCGAGTACTGGTCTCGTTCGGCAATGTTGTTGATGGTATTGGTCAGGCTTACCATCGTCAGCGCCATCTGCGCCTCATACCCCTCACGCGCCAGATGCCCCAGGTCAATCAGGGTCACATCCGCCTCTGGCCACAGGCTACCTTCGCGGTTAAACAGCTCTGCTTCGAAGCTGCCGGCCTGGGTAAACATGCCCAGCGCTTCGGCCATTTCGGCCGCTTTCGCCCGACGCTGTGGATTGCGCTTTTCGTTGGCGGTGTCGTTGGAAATAGCGTACAAGGCGTTCTGCAAATCAGACGGTAGCATCTGGCGCTGCTCGTCATAGGCGCTCTTCGCCGCCATCAGCAAGGCTTCACGGATCATTGCCCGGTCAGCCCGTTTTAACTCCGCTTCTTCCTTCTGGTCACCGCCGGTGACCATCATGCGCGCCGAGATCTCCATTTCCCCCAGGTAATCGCGTTTATCCTCATCGTCGTCATCCGCATCGATATCACGCAGCTCACTTTCATCCAGCTCCAATGAGCTCAGTTCCTCGATAAGCTTATGCGCGAAAGAGAACGGCGGCAAAGACACGCCACTGCCCGGTTTGATGCTGACTTTATTGACCGTCAGCCCCTGGCTTTCAAAGTAATCAGCCAGCAGCCCAAACGAGTTCCCCGCCTCGGCAACGAACAGACGTGGGCGATGAACCGCCATGGTTTGCGTCAGCGTGGCACACAACGTCGCCGATTTCCCCGCGCCGGTCGGACCAAAATACAGCATATGCGCATTCTGGCTGCGGTCATGTTTGTTAAGCGGATCAACCGTCAGAATATCGCCCCCGCGGTTGAAAAAACTCAGGCCTGGATTGCCCGTTCCCGTTTCACGACCGGTAACCGGTAGCAGGCCGGCCAGATGCTGTACCCAGGTCAGACGGGTGTACCAGTGTTTCTTGTCGGTCTCCGGGTTAAAGCACATCGGCAGCGCGCGCAGGTAGGTATTGAGCGGCGCCACATCAAATTCCGGGCGAACCGGCTGCAGGCCGGCACCAAGCAACACGTTGGTGAGCTCGACACGCTTGTGATTGAGCGTGGTCAGGTCGCCGGCACGCAACAAGAAGGTGATGCCGGCACGGTACAGCTTGTGACGATTACCCAGGTATTCCTTGACCTGTGCCACGTCCTGACGTACTCGCCCGGATTCGGTATTTTCGCCGACGGCATTTTTCGACAGCTTGTTAAAATCGTTTTCCAGCGTGTCCTGCGGCTGCACCACGATGGTCATGCACAGCATCGTCCCTTCCGGAAACATATCCATCAGCGCGTTGATTTTTTTCTCGCCACGCTTCATCTCTCCGGTGATGGTGCCGGGCTCTGGCGGGCGGCGCAACTTCTCGACCGGGATCGCGCAATGCGCCTGATTATCGAACCACCACACCCCCTGGTCCGGATCGGACACGGGCGGGGTGAACAGCAGGGTTTCGGCAAAATCATTCTGCACCGGCATTGCGCCTTCCGGCGTATCACGGCTGTCAAAATAGGCGGCGTCACGGTACAGAACCCCTTTATCCACCCACTCCGGGCTGGGGTTAAAATGACGCAGCAGCCAGTCGTGAACCTGGCCGCCATTTTGCCGCACACACACCACACCTGCCCCGTTCAGCGCCCCCGTCACGCGCTCACAGGTCTGATTCAGCATGGCGATAGGCGGCATTGGGTCGGTGTTGCCCTTGCCAATCCAGCGGTACACCACCATGCGGGTCCGGCGTTGCTGCCCACGCCATGGCTGATCGGTGATCAGTGTGTCCTTGAACAGGCCTTCCGGACGGGCAATACCGCGCAGATGGCGCTCGGTTTCTTTCAGCCATGACTCAGACAACTGAGAACCCTGCGCATGCGGCTTGATATACCCTTTTAGCCGGTCAAGGTACGCATCGACGTTGTTCTCGTCCTGGCAAAAGAACTGCACGACCCAGGGGTTTTCATCATGTTCGTCAAACGAGTCCTGCAGGGCATCCTCCACCGTGTCGCGCATCTGCTCCAGGCGATCGTCTGTGCGTCCCTCGGTGGCCACCGGTGTGATATCAAAAACGGCCCCGACGGACACCCCGTCATCGAGCAGGATACACTGCTCGCGGTCGAGAAATTCCGCCCAGGGCAGGTAATCAACGATGGACGGATTGGCGTGATACACCTGCTGCTCCTCCTTTACCGTCATCTTGCCCTGGCGCCGTAATGGCTCACGGCCGTCGACGGACAATGGCACGCCGTCCTCGGTGGCGATCACCGTGTCCTGGACATCCGTTGCCGGCACTGCCGGCTTCTTGCGCGTCAGGCGCTTTTTATCAAACAGGGAAAATCGCATCAGTAGGCCTCCGTCCGTTCACCCGGCATCGCATACTGCACCTGACTGTAGAACGGGAACACGGTGCTGTAGCCCGGCACCGGCGCGTTGCCATCCGCCAGGTGCGGATACACATACATCACCAGGTCGGGATTCGGCAACCGTGGGAACTGCTGGCTGATTTCGCTTTCCTGCGTGCGGCTGTAGCTGCGATCGCTTGCGGCTGTTGCCTGGCTTTCGTTCTCGGTGAGCGGCCGGCGCAGGCTGTCGCGCGCCGCCACCGCATTACGCGCTGTACCGCCACCGTCTTCACCCTGCCACAATTCCAGCATCGAGCTGTCGCCCGGTGGCAGCATTTCCTCTTTCGACGTCGAACAGCCGGCCAACGCCATGGCGCTGACAATGACAGCGGTCGCTAGGACCCGGTTAAACAGATTTTTCCGCATGATTATCATTCTCTTATAAGCAAACACAGCAGGAGCAGCACACCTAACCAAAACGCGCTGCAGGACAGCAAGACCAGCGCCCAACTCTGTGGGCGACTCATCTTTTCACATTGACGCCACAGCATGCTTCTCCTCCTCTGAATGACGTGTTAATCCAGTCCGCCGGTGCTACCGTCTTCGCCAGGCAGGCTGAAGTCGTAACGCACCTTGCGCCCTTTGGTCTCAAAGTCGATCGCCAGCTGGCGGGTAATGTGCACGGCCAGTTTCTGGCCCGGGGGAACGTACACGGCGTCGAACATCATGCCGTAGCGCTCACGCACCCAATCGGCGGTCTCTTTCATCCCGCCTGACAGCGCCTTGCCCAGCACGGCCTGGCCGGCATTACCGGTCATGGTCGAGGTGATGCCATTCACATTGTTTTGCGTGGTGTATTGCCCCTGGCTGATCCCTTCCCCGGCGGCGCTGGCGGCCGACAAGGCGGCGATAGTCGGCAGGTAGGTCGAGGCATTGGACTTACGCTCTCCACCGATGCACGGGATGCCGTTATCATCAGAGATCCAGCCAATGCCGGCGGTGGTGCTGACGTCTTTGCCATTGTTACCGCTATTGTTGTTGCTATTGGCCTTCATATTGGTGTCAGGATGCGGCAAGGTGCGTACCGTCCCGTCCGCAAACACGAAGGTGATGCTGTTGACCTGGCCACGCACGCACGACAACGTCCAGTCGCCGCTGGCCGTCCCGGAGACAATCGCCCCTTCCACGTCCGGCAGCTCGATGCCGTTCGCCGTCAGGTTGTCTTTGCCAATCATCAGCTTAAATGGGTAGGGGTCGGTCACCGTGCCGTTGATCGGCACGCGGCCCAGCAGCGCCGTCATGGACCTACTGCCCACCAGGGTGGAGTTCTCGGGCAGGGTAAACACCGGCTCGGCGCTCTCCTCCGCCCCTTTTTCATTGGTATGCCCTTTCACCTGCTGCTCATAGGCAGCTTTTTGGCGTGTGATGGCATTGTCCGACAGGAACGACGTCGGGAACTGCGGGCCGTCTTTGGCGCTGTTCGGATTACGCGGGTCGGGTTCTTTCATGTCCTTTGGCCCGACCCACATCAAGTCATCCTGGCCAGGGGCGGCGCCACCTTCGCTCGCGCCCATGCCATCCAGCCCCAGACCGAGCGGGATATCACTGTCATTCTTCGCCTTGTCTTTATTTCCGGCCAACTGCTCGGTCAGCGTCTGAATTTTCCCCATCAGCGTCTGCTGCTCCTGCTGGAGCTGCTGCTGGCGCTGCTCGGCCTGCTTCTGAAAGCCGGCCACGGCCTCATTGACCTGGCCGGACACATTGGTATTACGCTTGCGCAGCGCTTCGTTTTCTTTCAACACCTTGTCGATGTTGCTTTGCAACTCGGCCTGCTGGGTTCGGGTAGTACGCAGGGTGCCCACCAGGGTACGCAGGGTATCTTCCGGGGTATCCCCCTCCACGCCCAGCGCCCGCAGCTCTTCCGGCGACATGCTGGCCAGAACGTTATGCGCCTGCTGAGTCTCCTCCTGCGTTTTACCGCCGCTGCAGGCTTTGAGCCCGACGACAATGGATGCAGCCAGCACGCCGAACACAATCACTTTCGGCAGCATGTTGGATTTCACCTCAGCCATGATTAGCCCCCTTCTTCACCGCTTTTACGGCCTTGCGAACCACCGACGGCTCCGCGATAAACGCCCCGTCCGGGCGACCGGACGTGACCAGATACAGCGTTGTGGTGTCTTCCGGGGTCCCCACCGGGCCGAGATAGCGGTGCTGGAACGTCGCCGTCACAAACTGCCCCTGCAGTACCCGGGGATCGAGCGTGATTTTGCGGCTGGCGGTGTTCTGCACTTTCAGCGCCACCACGTTGCGACTGCCAATACCCCAGCCGCCCAGCGGCGTGATGGTCACCGGCTCTGACGGGTACAGTGTGGTGATACGTTTCGGCAAGTGCGGGTTGACCGGATGAATGCCTGGCACCGCTTCAACCGTGCGCATCGGGCCGTACAGGCTTTGTGCTGCGTACCGTGTCAGGACGACCGGCAGCGGCGCGTTGTATTTGACTTTTTTACGCTTCGCCTGGGTGCCGTTATCCGCCCCGGGAGCCGCGTTGTTTCCCCCTGAAGCAGCAGACGTGTCATTACTGCTGCTGACCGATGTCACGTCACCGCTGTAGACAATGCGCACCGGTTCGGCCGAGCCTTTGTCCGATGCCGTCACATCAAGGAGAATGACCTCCCCGTTTTCCACGTCCTGCAGCTGCAAACGCGTTGGCGGGAAAGCCGCATCGGCTTTCAGGTAAACCGCACCGCCGCTGCTTTGTACCCGCAGCTTGCCGTTCAGCGCCGGCGGGAATCCGACGCGGACATTTTTATCGGCAAACAGCACGCGCTCCTTGCCGACGGCCAGCGGAACTTGCAACGGGATACGCTCCCATTTCATCAGCTCTTCCGCCTGGGTAACCGGCACGGTGAACGTCGCCGCCAGGGGAAGTACACTCAGGGAAAGCGCCAGAACACGTGCTTTCATCATTGGAATACTCCTTTTTTCTCAGGCGCGGGTTCCGCCGGCGCCGCAGCCAGACGCTGTGGCATGCTGTCGTAACAATCCAGTGCCAGACCAAACTCATTACGTTCCGGATCCCCTTCTGCGCGCACCACTTTGAGCGGGTAACGTGTCAGTGCGCGTTTCACCGGTTCACCGGCGAAAGACTCGTCCGCCACCAAATCCAGGCGCACCACCCAGTTATCACGGCCTTTGACCGTCACCGGACTCTGGTTATAGCGACCGTTGTAGCCATGCTCAGGGATTTCGAACACCACGCGCGTTCTGCCGGCGAGCTCGCCACTTTCGCTACGCTTTTTGGCGTCTGCCTTCAGGAAACGTGCGCAGGAATCCGTCAGATAAGGAGACAGCGCGGCAATTTTGGCCGGGTAATCGACATCACCGTTCTTTGGCCAGGCATTGAGTTGCTGGAAGATATAAAAACCGAAGCTATAGACCGTGGACGGTGGCACCTCCCACCAGGCACGGGTAGAGCCGCTGCGCAGGTCGGGGGGATTATGGATAGTCAGGTTAGCCGGCGCCCGCATCCAGCCGATGCTGGCTACCAGAAGGAAAACGACCAGCACGCCACAGGCAACACGCAACGTGAGAATATGCTGATCGCGGTTTTTAACCGCATGTCTGAAACGGCTCATTTGGACCTCTTAACAACGCGGCTGCGACGCAACGACCAGCCCTGTTTGTCGATAATCAGGGTGGGATCCCCCCACCCCATGCGACGTTTACGCGCCTCGAGGCGCTGCCAGATATAATTCTCCGGTTTACCGCGCTTAAGGCGCGTCAGCCGGCTGCCTCCAAACCAGATGACGAGAAGCGGCGTCACCAGCATGCCGGTGGGTATCACGACCCAACCGGCAAGAGGAAGAAACGGCAACGACACGAGCAGACCCAGTCCCACGCCCGCCAACGCCGCCAGTCCCATCTCCGGGGTGGTAAACCCCCGGAAGACGACAGGCTCGGCGTTAAGACGGTCAGGTAAGAATCGGATAGTCTGCATGGCGGATAACCTTAGAACAGGATTTCGGCGGACTTGCCGACCAGCCAGATAACCGCAACCAGCAGCACAATACCGACCACGATAATGGCGCCGAACTTACCCCAGTTGGATTTACCTTCGCGCACCTCATGGAAGGTGGAGATTGCAGAGTTTGCTACCACAAGAAACGCCACGGCGGCAGCGACCAGCCCCAGGATGACGATACCGTCCTGAATGTAACCTTTGAGGGTATCCATCAGTCCACCGCCACCACCGGAAGACGGCGGCTCAACGCTCGGCAGTGCAGCCTGCGCCGGTTGACTGGCGGCATAAGCCAGAGAAGTCGCTACCGCGACACGCGCAGAAAAATGACGGAAGAAACGAGATACAGCATTCATAAAGCATTCCTTTTTGCAGAGTGAAATTAATAACGTGAAAAACGGTCCAGCGTCTCACCGGGGTCAGCTGGCAAACATCCAGGTAACAACGAGCAGCAACAACACGAGCCTGACGGCAAACTGCACCATCGCTGCGTTTCGAAGCTTTTCGTTGCTCCACCCCTTCCAGATATCGGTCAGCGCCCAGGCTGCCCAGACAAACAGCACCGCGAGCAACCCGCCGATGCAAATCAGCGACAGGATATTGACTTCAACACCGCCGCTGGCCGCCTTGAAGGCCTGCTCCTGCGCATCGGTCATGGCCATCAGGGGCGCTCCCGACGGTAATTGCCGGCCACCGCACTGCCATCTCGTGGTTGTGCGCGCGAGGGTTCCAGGTAACGGTCAATGCCGGCATTGATGGTCTTGAGATCGGCGGTAGCGCGGGCATAGTCGAAGAAGAAACGACCGCGCTCCGACGGGTCAGCCTGAACGGCGGCAACACGCGCACGTTCAAGCGCTTCCTGCACCTGGATCAGCATGCGCTGGGCAGAAGCCAGCTCATCTTTTTCAGCAGCAAAGGCAGGCAGTGCGGTCAGCAAAGTCAGCCCCAGCACACAGCCGGCGCCGAGACCACGAACAACGGGGATAGGCATACACAAGCACTCCTTGATGATTTAGGGTGCTCTCAGGGTGCGACAGATGGGGCGGGAGGTCAGCGGATAACTCTTTATGGAATTTTGATAATTTTTAGCCAGGGGAAGCGCATGAAGCTAAATAAGCGGTCTGCAGACACTATTGTTGTACATCAACAGCAACAAGAGAAGGGGGTATCAGTTTTGCACCGTTGGTAACACCAACGGCAGTAATACCAGTATCAGAATCAGCCCGACCTCATAAATGCATCACGACACTGAACAGGAACATAGATCCCCCAATACACAAGATCGCAAATACTTGCAGGACACGTAACCAACGTTGAACAAGGTTTTCCGGAGGGGCTTTCTCTAAAATAGGTTTAAGCAGTGTGGCTAGAATAACAGCCTCAAGAGCAATAACAGCGCAAATATACAGATTCATTCAACACCTCGTTTTCGATTAAATCGCAGAGCAACAAAAATATTTAGGGGACATTCAGAAGACAATAAATGGTTTGAGCAAGAACGGCAGCACGTAACTCGTTATGAAACTTGGATGGTTTTTAAGCCTAGAAATACTGCCGCGCCGCACAGCGGCTTGTCTGCTGACGGCAGCGCACAAAAGCCAGTTTTGTACGCCGCCGTCCAGCCTGGATTTCAGGCACCTACAAATATTTCTTAAACGACGCTGTCGTCACTGTCACCGCAATGCCGAGCAGGATAGCGGCCGGCAACAACAGCAGATTGGGGTATACCGCTGTTGGCCAGGATAGATAAAGCATGCAGGGGATATACACCGCCGGTTTCACCATTCGCTTGGCGTGGTGGTACACAAAGCTCGACTCATAGCCGGCACCGTAGCGCCGAATATCACGCCGCCCCAACCCCTCGGTCAGCGCAACCAGGACCACCAGGATAAACAGTGGGATGGACAGCACTAAAATGGTCACACGTACCAGGGTGATCACGGTAACGTACACCGTCGCCATCAGGTACTCTTTAAGCGTGGTAGCCAGCCAACCACTCCAGCTATTCAGCTCTCTGGCAACCGCATTCTGGCTGTGTACCTGCGTGTCATACGCCTGCTTAATCCAGTCCAAAAAGCCGCTGTCCACGAAGGTCCATTGATACGCCATCATAATCCAGCGGGTGACGGTCACTGACGGTTCAGACAACAGCAGGCTGCGTGTAAACTCAGAAGACAGGTATCCCAACTCGGTGTTCATCACCGCTTCACTGTGCGACGCGCCAAGCTCTGGCCAGAAGAATGCCATCCCGACATATTCGATCACCAGGCTCACCAGCAGCGAAGCCAGGAACATCCCGATCAGCATCCAGGGCCAGCCCCACAACACATTGTAAAACAGCCCATGCTTACGGGGTTGTACGGGCTGCTGAGGCTGATTATTCACCGCTTGCGACATTCAGCCCCCCTTGGATAGCAATATCCGGCATTACCGTGCTGGCTGACCACCAGGACTCACTGGTGCGGTAGTTGCGCTGCATCTCCTCGGCAATCTTTTGCAGGTTGGCCGGCATAAGCGCATCATCCCTGTCGCCGCTGGGTAGTGGCATCCGAATTTTCCACAGTTGACCGCCTTCCAGCAACGCGAACGCCTGTCCTTTCGGGAGGTTAATCACATCCGCCGGGGCAAGCAGTGGGGCTTTCACAGTCCCGACACGGTCCTGGGTATTGGAGGTAAAATCCTGTCCCTTCTCCACATCGGCCGTATCGGCATGCCCTGATACCAGGGTTTTGGTGTAGATATCCACTTCCGGCAACTGTGTGGTGAGCAACTGTGCGGTCCGGTTCTCACGCACACGAAGCATGATCAGGGTATTGAAGTTACCCGTCACCTGAGCCGCCTTGGCGGTACTGCCGATGCGCGCCTCGATATCCGACTCGGTTTGCGTGTAGGCCGTCACCTGCATACCGGCCCCGCCTCCTTTGTTGATAAGCGGGATAAATTCGTCCCCCATCAGTTCGTTGAACTCGTCACAGTGCAGGTTGATCGGCAGTTTGCCGTCTGCCCGGGTCGGCAACCCGCCATGCATGCCGTGTTTATAGATATGACCGGCCACGGACACCAGATCGGCAAACATGCTGTTGCCGACGGCAGAGGCGACCACCCCGTCCGACAAGGCATCCAGCCCGACGTAAACAATGCCGCGCTTGCGGATGACCTGCTCCCAGTCAAAAATGGGCCGCGGGTCAATCATATCCATATAGTTCGGCGCCAGGAGCTCGGCGGTCTTGCCGGTAGTGAGTTTTTCCAGCAGTGGCAACAGGGACGCCACAATTTTATCGAAGTAAGTACGATCATAACGGACGGCTGAGCGCAGGCCATCAAGAATGGGGTCATACAGCTGCTTGCCGGCCTCGGAACTCAGCGCCATTTCCACCGCCATGATTTTTATCGCGTTCGGCTGGCCCTGCATATTGCGCGGCACATCGTCCTCCGTCAGCACCTGCAGGCTGTTGTCGATTTGTTGCTGCAGCGCCGGCATACGCGCTTCAATCACTTTCTTCGCGTAGGTCTCGTACAGCTCACTGATGTTGTTCACGTAACGGGTGATCAACTGATAGTCAGGTCGCTGCCCCAGCGCAACCAAGGCACGCGCCACAATATTGACGAATCGCCAGGCAAACTCACGGAACGCCGCACTGTTGCCCTCTCCGCTCAGTTGCCCGGAAATACGCCCGGCCACCTCCGACACGCGTTCAAAGCGCCCGACGGCGTTATAGCGTGCCGAGATATCCGGCCAGCCCAGATGGAAGATGAACAGCTCATCTCCGCGGCCGGCTCGGTGCGCTTCAGCCCAGACCCGGCGAAGCAAATCCGCATCGCCTTTTGGATCAAACACAATGGTGATGTCACCGCGGCGAATATCCTGGGTGATCAGCAGTTCCGCCAAGCGGGTCTTACCGACACGGGTAGTGCCCAACACCAGGCTATGCCCTACGCGTTCGCCCAGTGCCATCGATACATCGAGCTCATCGGGTTCAATACCATGGATCGCCGGGTTCCCCCCGACCGGTGGCAGCGGCCGCACCGGATTGAGTGGAGAATCCTTGCGCAGCAGCTGGGACAACCACGGCAGGGTATATTCGGTTTTAAGCTCCAGTCGGCGCGCCACCTGGTACATTTTTGGCGGCTGAACATATTTTTCCACTTCCGGCCGACGGGTATCCATCAGGCGCTGGGTGTGCTTTTGCTGCCAACGGAAACCCCGCCCCAGGAACAGCCGCTGCCGGCTAACCGGGATCTGTGCGCTTGTCATGACATAGCGCGGTAACCGACGCAGATTACGGCGATAACGGACCACCCGCAGGCCCTGCCGTGCTCGTACCGCGGACAGCACCGCAAACCCGCCGGCAGTGACATAACTCACCGACGGCGCCAGTGCAACAGACCAGGGAGCAACGAAACAAATCACCGCGGCAGCGCCGGCAACGATCGCGGTATTCAATTCTACCGCCGGGCGCAGCAGCGCTTCCATCACATGACGGTTACTCATGCCCCCTCCTTGCCTGGCGCAAACAGGCGCTTCCACCAGGAAACTGTCTTCGATGTGGCACCCGGTTCGAGGTACCGGATTTCAAGCTGGCGACGTAACTGCTCAGCGTCCCCGGCCTGATGCAGGACAAACCGCTGCTCCCCGTCATTACCGGTCGTATCATCCAGCGTCACCGTAACATCGGTATGCCAGGTATCCACTTTCCAGCCGGGAGTATCATCACGGGAAACCGACACCCGGCGTGCTGACAGTGCCAGATACACGCCCCGCGACCGCAATACCGACACCATCGCTGACAGGGCCTCACACGCTGTCATAAAGGCGTGGTCGACCTGATACTGGCTCAGAGAGACATTGTGTAGTTGCGTCACGCCATACCCCAGCAGATGGAAATAAAAACGCGCCAGGCAGCTGCGGTGATTGCCATCCGCGCTAACATACCAGTCCAGTCCGTCCAGGCTGACAAAACTCATTCCGTTATGGGGTTGTGTGGCTTCGGTGTAATAATCCGGGTTGCTTTCAATAAGCGGGATGTTGATATCCATGCGTTTGCCCCGGTGCAACAGGTCAAGCCAGCTCATCCCGGCATACTGCGGATGGTCGGTGCCCACGATACGGAACACATTAAGGCTCCCCCGATCAGTCCAGTAATGACGGGTGATAAAATCTTCGGCCTGCCGGTACCCAACCCGACTCCAGGGCTCAATCTGCGTATCGGCCCAGGCCGGCTTATTCGCTGACACGCGCTCAATAAAAGGCTTGTCGTTCATGGCACTCTCCCTTCAGAGACATGGGATATACTCCGTTTGGTTACCGTATTTCCGGATAAAAAAGACGTCCACTCCGCATTGCCCGCAAGCAACGCCAGCAGCTTTTGGCCGCTGACCAGGTGGACGTGGGGATGGTTCTGCAACAAAACCCGGCTCAGTTGACCGGTACGGCCGGTATGAATGAAAAAACCGTCGCAATGGTGATGTCTAAGCAACGCACCAAAACGCGTGATATGGGACGGTGTGATCGTCCGGCCGTAACGTTTAGCCTGGATGAGGTAGGTCTTGCCTTCGATAATGACCTGACCGTCCAGGCCGCCGTCGCCGCTGTAGGAGGTATTGCGGATAACGGCATAGCCCTGGCGCTCAAACGCCAGGAGCAACAGCTCTTCGAAAACATAGGGATTGATTTTGCGCAGATAGGCCAGACGCTGACCATCACCACCCAGCAGCGGTAAGCGCGCCAGTACCCGCGTGGCCGTCGCCTGATATCGGCGGTGGCGCCGACGGCTGGCTGTCTCCCGGCCACGGCAGTTCAACCCCACCATAACAGCAACAAACAACACAATCAGCACAACCGTCAGCACAGGGTTCACCATCAATACTGCAGTGATGTGTTGCGCCGATATCATGGTGTGACCTGCTGGAACAAACCGATATCAGTGATGAGTACCGGGTAATTCGACAGCTGCAGCCGGCGCGCCAACTCACTGCCGGAGGCCGGCGCCATCGGCACCCCCGGTGCCAGCTCACGCAGCGCCTGCAGGGCAGGCAGGTTGCTGACGTTAACGACGAGGCCCGCAGCATGCCGGGATTTGAGTTGTTCCGCATTCGCCTGCAGCCAGAGTCGGCTGGCATCGTCATCACCCACAATAAACAGCGCACCAATCCCGGGCAGTTGCAGCGGGCGCGCCGCTACCACACCCGGGGTCAGTTCCGGTGTCGTCACCGGCAATACGGCCACTTCAACTTCATCAGCAGATACAGGGGCTTGCGGCATGACCGGCGGCGCTGCCGCGTCACCCTGCCGATTAATCCCCTCAAAATAAGGTGATACGTCATCGCCACCGATATCAGCGATGACATTCAGGTTGGCCAATGCCGTGGTGGTCACCAGACTCAGGCCGAACAGCAGAAAATTCATTTTTTTCATGATTATGGGTTCCGTGGTTCAATCCAGGTCAGCGCCACCGTTTGTGCCGGTAACACCGTAGCCGTGGGGGTTGTACTGGTCACCCGGAGCGGGGCGGAACCACTACCGTTCAGGCGTGCCAGCTTGCCGCTCACAATGGATTTATACCGGGCTGCAGGCGCTCCGCCGGCGGGATGGTGATAACACCCGGCGGCAACCAGCCAGCTCCCAGGGTTGCGGTCATAGCATTCTCGCAGGATGGCCGCTGCCGCGTTGAGGTTGGTGTAAGGGTCAAACGCCTCCCAGGTCGACGTGAAGTGATGGCCGTTCCAGCCCAGATTGACCTGGGCAATCCCGACATCGATGCGCTTGCGAGGATGTGTTTTCAAAAAACGCTGCAGTGCTTCCCAGGCTTGCAGGCGGCTGGCGTAACGATACCCTTTGCCGGCCACGTTAATGGTCCAGGGCCAGGGACGTTCCACATCCGGGGCCGGGCCGGCCCCGCGGGTCACCAAGATGATGCTTTTCGGCGCCATCGATGTCTCTGCAAGCGCCACCGAATACAGGGACTCCGGCGGCACCCCGTGACGCAGCGCCACCTCCCGGTAACCGGAAGGCACCTGTTGGGTAGCAGCATGAACGACACCACCGCTCACAACGGTGAGGAGGGCAAGCAGGGGCAACAGCCCCCGGGTCAGAATGCGGCGAGTGTCCATCCGTTCTCCCCTTGTTGCAGCACCACCGGCATCAGGCCGTTGCCGAATTTCATCCAGCGGCCACCATCATGATTGAGCGTAATTTGACGTGCGCGCACCTTGTCGACGGGAATGTGATGCGCCCGAGCCCACTCGCGCAGCAGACTGTCATTACCCTTGCTGTCAACCAGGTAAATGTCGACCGGCCGGTTATCTGCCAGCACCGCCGCCAGGCGTGCATCGCACTGCCCGCAGTCCTTCGCTTTCACGAACAGCGCCAATCGCCCGCCGGTGTCATGTGCGATACCGGCCGCATTCCCCATGTTCACCGGCAACACACCAAGGCGCTGCCAGGCCGCATCCACCTCACGCTGGAACCTGAGTTCTTTCTCGGTGCGGGCGAACTCCTGCTTTACCCACAGCTGCGCGTACTTTTTACGCTCGGCATCGCTCTGTGCTTCGATGCCAAGGGCAGTTAGCGGATCAAGCCCCGGAGACTGCGTCCCGCGAGGGCCATCCATCAACTGCTGATAACGCTGGTACTCTTCCCCACTGAGGCCCCACTGCCTGCCCTGCTGCGCCGTCTTGTTCGCCTGGCTCTGCTGAATCTCACTCAGAGTAGACTGGCTGTTCTCAATCGTCGTCTGCTGCGCCGCCTGTGATAACGGGCTCAGCAGCATCAGGGAAATTACGCTGTATTTCAGTTTCATCACGCTCTCCTTATTGGGCGCTGACGGTCTGCAGGCGGCCGTTCACACGAAACGTCGCCTGCCCGTAGCCGGCACGGACCAGGGTCCAGCCGTCGACTGACTCCCCTTCCCCGATTAACCGCACCTGCGACAAATCGCTGAACCCCTGCGGCGCCACAGCCGCAAAGGCCGACGTCCCGCGCTGCTCCACCTCAGTCAGCACGAATGGTGCCTTGCGCGCCACACGAGGTACCGCATTACGCGGGGAGGGTTTAATTGGCGTGGGCTTGTGCTTTGGGGTGATTTTGGCGGTCGCTGAAGGTGCAGCGGGGACGTCCGTTGAGGGGGCTACAGTCGGTACAGGCTTTTCAGTCGCTGACTTTTTCACAGACTCAATGCTGTCTTTCAGCGCATTTAACTCAACCTGTTGAGCCTGCAGTTGCTGCTCAAGTTTCTCCGGTAGCCCGGTGGTTAACGTCAGCGTCCCAACCTGCCGTATGAGCAAGTCCTGACGCTCAGCCAGGCTCTTAAGCTGTTTAGCATGCGCCTGCAGCTCAGCGGCCATAGAGCTCATGCCATCCTGCGGCGCCAATGCTTTCTGTGCCTGCTCAATCAGGGCAATACGCTGGTCGACATGCCTGATAGTCCCTGAGCCGACAAGGCCTGCAACCAGGACAAAGACGACGCCGGCCGTTGCCCCCCAGAAGGTCTTGCTGCGTAGCAACCCTTTTTTTGCCGGTGTCATCGGCACCATTTCGTCATTATGCTCAGTCATTTTTTCAGCCACCCGCCGGTTGTCGGTACCGCGTTAACGGGCTGAGGTGCAATGACCGTCGCAGCAGGATGCGCTGAAACCGGTGCTGAAACCGCCCTGGCCGGAACCACCGTCACCGGCGGCAACTGTGTCGCCGGCAACTGATACCCGTCACGCAGGCTGTGGCAGACAACACGTTGCACGTCGTCTACCTCGAGCTGCCACGCGGGGCCTGCCAGTACCTGCAGCGCGGTACGCAAACGCATCGGCCCCAGTTGGTACTGCACCGCCGGCAGCGCCTGGCGGTACAGCACGCCGTTTGCCGGTCCAGTCGCGCACAGTGAATAGCCCGACTGGCGCAGCGCATAACGCAACGCGTCAGCCACCGTCGGTTTTACTGACGCTGGAATACGGATATCGATGATTTGCGAGAGCGGATCGCGCTGAACGGCCGCCGGGTCAGTGCTGACCAGTAAATAACGGTCATAGCGCACGACCTCCGGCACCTGCCCGTAAGCATCCGGGCTGACCGGCTGAACGTTGCGGGTAACGGTAACCGAAGGCGTGACAGGGGAAATATCGCGCTGCTGCAGTGGCTGCTGAGTAACGCACCCGGTCAGCATGAGTGCTGCCAGGGAAGAGACGAGAATTGTTTTTTTCATCCGGAAGATTTCCTGTTCAGTGACAATTGGCAGGTGTCACTGTGCGGTTACCGTCCGGGAGGCTCAATTAACAACTCTTTATTGCAAAATAAAAAAAAGCGCCAACCAAGGGTCGGCGCTCATACTGTCTTTCCCGATTTACTGCTCTGGGTAGAAGTCTTCATCCAGGATCTGAACCGAAGACCAGACACAATTCTCAGGAAAACCATCGAGGCCAGTTTCTTCTGCCGCACTGGCGACAGCATCAGACCACACCTCTTCGAGCCATTCCGCGTCTGCAAGGCAGACTTTCAGGCTTGGCGTCTTGCGTATACGCAAGCGTACTGATTTACGCTGCTCTTTTATTGTTCGCTGCCAGCTTGAGCCACGACGCCCCGGCTGAAATTGCCACTTCAGAAGGTGAGCCAGTAAAACCGCCATCCGGCTGGCCAGTTCGCGCTTTTCACTCTTGCCCACGTCCTCAATCTCCTCGGCAATGTTTTCAATATCCAGTTGGCTAAGTTTACCGGCACGCAGTAACGCCGCCTGTTCATTCGCCCAGGCGACCACGTCGGTATCGTAACGAGTTCCCATGGGAGCCTCCGGTATAGTAGATAGAAAAACTGCACACAGCAGACGCTAGGTGCAGTATGTCAATGAATGCCATCCAGGTCAAAATGGGATGTCATCATCAAAGTCCATCGGCGGTTCATTGCCGGCAGACGCCTGAGGGGGTGTACCACTGTGGGTCGGTTGCTGAGGTTGCCCCCAACTACCAGACGCTGAGGGCCACGGGTTATCGGTCTGACTACGACCACCCAGCATCTGCATCGTGCCGCCCACGTTAACGATTACCTCAGTAGTGTAGCGATCCTGGCCGCTCTGATCTGCCCATTTACGCGTGCGCAAAGCGCCTTCAATATAGACCTGCGAACCTTTACGCAAGTATTCGCCGGCAATTTCAGCGAGTTTGCCAAACAGCACCACACGGTGCCATTCGGTTTTTTCTTTCTGTTCGCCGGATTGTTTATCACGCCAGGTCTCGGATGTCGCAAGCGACAGGGTGGCAACCGCACCACCATTTGACATGTAACGGACTTCAGGATCCTGGCCAAGGTGACCGACAAGTATGACTTTGTTTACGCCGCGAGACGCCATAATCAAATCCTCATAGGGAATAGAGTTAGAAAGGGAAAAACGCCCCGAAAAATCGAGGCGTAAAGGGCGTTATCAGAAAGAGTTTTCCGCGTATTGTTGCTGTGCGGAACCTTGCTGAGGCGGCGTAGAGTCGGATTTCTCAGCCTGATATACCTTTTCCTGACCGATTTTGATCCAATCGACCTTGATAAGGCGGGCTTTGAGGCTGACGCGCTGTTCACCGGCATGTTCGCCGCTGTTGAGCGTGAAGATGTCCGTCTTGGGATTGCTGAGCACAAAACCAATCAGGACCTTTTTGTCTTCATCAACCGATTTTTGACAGCGGTTGATCAGGCTGCTCGCTTCTTTACCGGCGACCGTCACATCGAAACGCGTGTAACTGGCGTTATCGGTAGGACCGGAGAGTCCATTGACGACACAGCTGATAAAGGTGCCATTCGGGCCATTGACTTGACGAATGTTGCTGAGGTACCCCATGCCCTTGATAGTCAGGTTGAAGTATTCAGTTTTAGTAGGTGCTTGCTGAGATTGGGTAGACATGATGTTTTCTCCAGGAGTAAAGATTCGGTGACGGAGAAATACACCTTCCCGACGGGAAAGTGTTTCCCGTCGGGAGTCTGCAAAGTCGTACGTCAGTGCAGACTGTCTTGATTGTGAAATGGACCTTCATCACCGCTAAGTGATCCCCGTTCTCAAAGGCTAAACGGTGTTACCGCCACGTGGGCTTCCTCTTTCAGGCTACGAGGCTATTGGCAGTCACCCGAGGGCGTTTCTCACAGACCGCTGAAACTTTGGCTGGCACTCACCCGAAGGCGCTTCTCACAGAGTGCTGAAGCATTGGCTGGTTGTCCGGAGACAACAAGTAAGCCTGTTCATTTTTAATGCAAGCATCGAGAGTGTCAACCGCAATATTCCGTTTTGAGCACCATAAAATAAAAACGGCGTTGATCCGAAAATCAACGCCGCACGGCCGGTACCTGAGCCTTCAGTAAATTCTGTCAAACTCCGGGGAGGAACCTAGTCTCCCGACGCATTTTTCACGGAGTTGCCTGCGTCTTGACAGCCAACCTGAGTGTGGAGGCCGCTGACCGAACTGAAGCAGAAAAAAACCATGGAAGAATTTTCCCACCACCGCAGTTACGGGGTACCCTGCATCAAAGCCCGCCCACATTAGCAAAACTTTGAGCTATGTACATCAGACAATCTCTTACTCCGCTCCGGTTGATTTATTTTTAGCCGGTGATTTTGCTTTATAGCGCTTTGCCTTACGACCACCTTTTGCATCAATGTTGATAATGCCCTGGCAAGTGGGGTAATTACTGCAGCCCCAGAAGGCACCACCGCCTTTCTTGCCTGCACGCCGGCGCATCGTCCCACCGCATGTCGGGCACGGCGGTGAAGGAGGCGCAGTGAACTTCACCGCCTGCGTCTTCCCTTTCTCCACCAGATGGCCCGTCCACTGTGCCTGGCGACTCATGAACGTCTCGAGTGTCATCTGGCCCTGGGCAATCTCGTCCAGTGCCTGCTCCCACAGCGCCGTCATCCCGGGGTTGGTCAGCGCTGTCGGTAACGCATCTATCAGCTCGCCGGCAATCGGCGTGGAGAGCAGGATTTTTCCCTTCTTCTCCAGGTAGCCGCGTTTAAACAGCGTTTCCAGGATACCTGCGCGTGTCGCTTCAGTACCCAGTCCCGCGTTCTCTTTCAGCACCTTCTTCAGTTGCGGGTCACTGACGAACGCCGCAGCATTTTTCATGGCGGCGATCAGTGTCCCGTCAGTAAAATGCCCCGGGGGCTTCGTCTGCAGCGTTTTAAGCTCCGCGCCGGCAACCGCGACGGATTCATCTTTTACCAGCGCCGGCAGCCGGACATCATCCGTGTCGGCCGACTCATCTTTCGCCTCGCTCACGTCATGCTGGAACAGGGCTTTCCAACCTACCACGGCCTCGACTTTGCCGCGGGTGCGGAACAATTGTCCGCCGATATTAAAGGTAGCCTCAGTCACATCCACTTCATGTAACGGCAGGAACTGTGCCAGGTAATGCTGACGGATCAGCTGATAGACCTTCAGCTCATCGGCAGACAGCTTGCTCAGGTCGAACGGCTGCTTGGTCGGGATAATCCCATGGTGCGCCGTGATTTTTTTGTCGTTCCAGATGCGGGAAACAAAGGCCCTGTCGAGCCTGGCCACGTTTTCGCTCTGCGTTGGATCCGTGCGGGTAACCGCACTCAGCACATCGGCAACCTCTTCCCGCATCGATGTCGGCAGATAGCCGCAATCCGTCCGGGGATATGTGGTCGCCTTGTGCGTTTCATACAGCGACTGCGCGATACTCAGCACCTGGTTTGCGCTCATCCCCCACTTGCGTGAGCAAGCCTGCTGCAGGGTGCCCAGGTCAAAGGCCAACGGCGCGGACTCTTTCTTTCGCTCGGTCCCTACCTCAAGCACAACGGCATGACCTGTTTGCTGACACAGCTGAACGACGGCCTGCGCCACATTCTGTTGAATACAGCGCTTCTCTTCATCGCAGTAGTTGGCAGCCGGCACCCAGTTCGCAGGAAAAGTAATGCCATCCTTTTGCAGGTTCGCCCTGACTTGCCAGTACGGCTTGGAAATAAAGTTGGCGATTTCGCGGTCACGGTTCACGACCAGCGCCAGCGTGGGGGTCTGTACCCGCCCGATAGACAACACCTCGCCGTATCCCTGTTCCCGCGCCTTTAGAGTATAAAGTCGGGTCAGGTTCATCCCCGTCATCCAGTCAGCCCGGGCACGTGCCAGGCCGGCCTCATACAGGGATGCAGTCTTCTCGCCAGGGAGTTTGTTTGCCAGAGCATGCCGGATACTGGCCTCGTCCAGCGCAGACAACCAGAGCCGTTGGACCGGGCCGGTAAAGTGACAATGCTCCAGTAATTCCCGTGCGATCACTTCCCCTTCACGATCCGCATCGGTCGCAATCACCACAGAATCAACCTGCTTGAGCAACCCACGGATGACCGCAAACTGATCGGCAGTGTCTTTTTTTACCGTCATTTTCCACTGAGCAGGCACGATAGGCAGTACAGACTCCCGCCAGGGGTTACCGAACTGTTCACCGTAGGTCTCCGGCTGAGCCTGCTCCAGCAGGTGCCCTATTGCCCAGGTGACGATGACGCCGCTACCCGCCAGATAGCCCTGCTTACGCTGGGTCGCCCCGAGAATGGCGCCGATATCTTTACCCTGGCTGGGTTTCTCACACAGGTAGAGCTGCATCAGATAATCTCCCTCAGCCCTGACCTTTGGCAACCTGCTGCAGCTGCGTCATCAATCTCCCAAGGTAAGCGTCGGTCAGGTGCGACGCATCCGGTGAGCTGTATGTCACTTTCAGACGGCTGCCGGCGCCGGACTTGACCACTTCGAGCTCAAGGCGATCATTGCCTTTCCATTCCTGCCCCATCTTGTAATAACTGCCCCGATTTGCTGACCAGACCGGGCGTGCTTCATCAATGGAGCTCGCACTCCAGTCACCGTGCTGATCACGCTGGCGCAGACTTTCAAGCTCCTCGGAGGAGATGAACTGATAATGACTTTTCAGCCGCGCCGCCGCGGTATCAACATCCACCGGGAGGCTATACGTATGTTGCACGTCCTGCCGGGGCCCCGAAATACCGGCCCGGGTCATCCAGGGCATGCTACCCTCACTGGAGCCGCCGCTGCCACCGGTTGCCAGCGAATGGGCAGCGTCACTGATTTTTTTGTTCCATTCACCCAATTCGGTGCCTGCGCACCCCGTTAACAATAACGCGGTGCAGAGTACACCTGGCATCAAAAAAGACGTTACCTGTCGATTCATAATCATGATTTAGCTCCTTTTTTTGAAGAAGTGGACGATGTTGGCACAGAAGTTTTATTGAGTGGGGGCGAAAAAGCGGAACGCGATGTGCCAGACATAATGTCTGCGTCAGGTTCCCCCAGACGCTTGACCGCCTCCATACCAACCGGCGTTTGAAGGCGAATATCATCACGCGTTACAGCTACAGATCGGTACTGCTGCACAACCCCATAAACCTGCCGTACCCAATGCCCCCCCTGGCTCAGCAAGTCATCCCGCTTTTGACGAGAGATCAACCCATAGTGCCATGCCTGAAATGCTTTCATCGCAAGCTGATCAAATCCAACGAGTAACCAGACACAACGATACCCGAGCGGAGTACGACTAAATACACCGATATTCAGCGGTGATACTGATGAGACTTCTGACATCGAGACCTGACCCGGCAAGCTGGATAAGACGTTATCAAGTTCTGCGACTGCACTCTGCAATCGCGCGGTGCCACGTTCAATAGCCTGCTCCAACGACAACATCGCGCCATCGGCATAAGGGTTGTCAGCGTTTGAATCAGCATTAATTTTCCCTGCTCGGGCGATGACCTGAGGCATGCTGACTATTGGTGGTTTATTTGACTCTTTCTCACGCTGCCGTCCCTCCCATAACAATATTGCATATTGTGTATGCAACTGGACGGTTAACGTCGATTTCAGCGCCCCGGCTCGCGTCTGTGCAGGCTTGTGCTGGGTATTCTCTGTTGAATCTGCCATTTTGATCATCCTTCTAACTACTGGGAGTATGTTTGGCTTGAAATAGTCTCGACTTGGGCATAACGCAGCAATTCAAAACTCTTTTTCTGTACGAAATGAAAAAGAGTGCCTTAGTTAGTACCTCATTCGATTCTCCCCACAAAGCCGCAGCCTAAGTAGTGCGTTTATTATCCACTACTGATGCTGCAAGAACGGACTTTTTATTAACCACCGCAGACACTGCTAACGGCGGTTACTTTTTAATCACTGTTGACACTGTCAACAGTGGCTACTTTTTAATCACCGTTGACACTGTCAACAGTGGCTACTTTTCAATCACCGTTGACACTGTCAACAGTGATGACTTTTCAACCAATGCTAGTAGTGGTCTATTTTCGAACAACTTGATTATCTGCACTCTCGACTCATTTTTTTGCCCGCATCATTTGCTGGCGTAATTTGGCCACAACACCGCTTACATGGTCCCGCGACGCCAGGTGTTGACGGACCGGACCTGTTGGTTTAGCTGGCGCCGCAGAACAAGGTATTTGGCGTCGCGGTACAGGCCTGGCAGGTTCTGGGGATTTGGCACTCGCATACAACTCACCATTTCGGGCCCGTTTGATCACCGCCAGCAGCCAGCCAGTGGGATTATTCAGGGTGCCTTTGACCATCGCCTGCTCAAGACTCTCCAGCACCTGACGGGAAACCTCTGCAGGCAATGCTTTAAGCTGGACACCAATCTGGCGCTGATCATCCGTAGCGATGATGTTTTGCAGTTCGGCCGGTAACTCAGGTACGTACGTTGTTTTATTCACACTCTGTGTGAAAGAACGTACGTTACAGTTCGGTTTCGTTGATGCACCGTAAGTTACTGATTTCACCATGAGTTCGGAAAGCGAACCCGGTGTTTTGCCTCCCTGTTTTACACTGAGTTCGGTATCCGAATCGGGCTTAATTTGACTCAGTTCGGTATCCGAACCCGGGGATTTTTTACTGAGTTCGGCGTCCGAACTGGGGATACTCTCCTGTCGTTGAGACACTCTGGCAGCCATCTGTTGCGGGGTTTGTGGCGACCCCAGCCGTTCAGCAATCGCCGCCATCTGGGAATGCTGATGACGCATTGTCGGATCATGCTGAATATCCGACAGTACCGACCAGGCCGTCTGGCTGACGGTGCGGTTTTTATGCGCACAGCCCATGGCGACCGTATCCAGCCAGGTCGGATCCAATGTCTCCGCATCACGGGCCGAGAGTGGTTCATCATGTTGGGCATAGATGTTGCCCTTCACCCGCCCCTTGTCGTCACGCACACGCCGGCACAAACTGAGCCAGCCAGTCAGGCGTAACATCAGCAGCACGCGGCTGACGGTCTCGCGGGACGCCTTACCGTTAAACGGCGAGGCGAGCTGCAGCTGCAGTTCGTCATAGGTCGGGAACACGGCGCCCTGGTTCTGTTGTGCGTACAGGCGGATCATAATCCACGCGGTTTTATCAAGCGGTGACAGGCGGGTGTCCAGAAGCAACCGGCGGGGGATGGAGTCATGCACATTGCCCATGTACAGCAGGCCGCTGCGCAGATTCGTGACATCGGGACTCCCCGCGTGCTTTTCCGCGCCTATTCGTTCCGCCAGGCGGGCATTCATTTGTTCGAGCGTAAAGGTGATCAGGCTGTCATCAGGTGTGTTGTTTATGCTCATCGATTTTGCGCATCCTTTAACGCTGCCCCCGCCCACAGGGCGAAAGCATCAAGCGGTTGTTGGCCTAACGGCACTCAGGCCTGTACCCGATACCAGGTACAGGGTCAGTGTCATCACTTCCACAGTTCGTTGTTGTAGCGTTCATGGGTCAACAGCTCCCAGTCATCACCACTGTTTCGGCTGAGCAGTCGCCAGCTGGTACCGATATCAATCTTCATCCAGGCACGCCCGGGGGCGTGCTTGCCTTTGACATGAAGGTGCTTGTAGTTACGTTCCCCGCGGCGGAAACGCCTGACCTGCTCCTTCGCCTTTCGCTGGCAGGATGGCGGCGCCGAACGGGGGACCTGCAAACCCGGCATTAACATCACAGGCTTCATGCCAGCCTCCTTGTATTTCCTCCCGGCGTAGCGCGTTGCGTACGCACGGCCTGAATGGCTTTTTTGGCGACCGCCGTCTGAGGGGCATCAAAGCTGCGAACGGCATTCCAGACAGCCGTCAGAGAAACATCCATCTGTTCGGCGGCCAGCATCATGACGTCCAGTCCATCGGCACTGGAGGCGTCATCGATGTCGGCTTTTTGCCACTGGCGCCACAATGCCGCGTTCTCGTCGTCGCTGAGCGCTGCACAGCGCCCCTGGCGAATGTTGATACCGGTCATGCGTCGGCGGGCTGCAACTTCAACGGTCGAGAGACCAAAATAGTGCTGCATCATTTCGATAGAGCCTCCCAACGCCAGTGCACGGTCAATCCGCTGCATACGTTGCTGCTCACGGCGCGCATGTTGCAGCATCAGAGAAAAATTCTCGTGATGGATTTGGAAGGTCAGCACCGATACCGAGCTGTTCATGAGGTAATGCAGATCTTCAATGGTCAAACCGTGCAGCAGTTGCATCTCCTCCGTGGTCAGCCCCAGAGATTCACAGCGGCGGATATAGCCTGATTTAAGTTCCATTACGAGCTGAGTGAGCAGGCTGTTCGTCGCCTGAGACAAGCTATTACTCATAGTGCCCCCCCCTGGATTTTGGAAAAATATCTCGAAAAAACAGCAAACAAGCATGCCAGCAACACCATGGAAACGAACAGGAATGGCAACGCTGAAATGAAGTTTTTGCCCTTGTCCTTAAACCACGTTCTGGGATCAGGAACGTCGCGCATAAACAGGAACCAAAAAATGAAGGACAGCATTGTGATAAGGAATAGATAAAGGTTCATGAATTGCGTCCTCCCTGATAACCAATGCCAGTGGTCACAGCCCCCTGAACACCCTGGTGTAAACGGGCGTTCTGGCCTGCTTCGAATCCACGTAAACGGGCAATATCATCACCGCGGCAGGTTTTCGGGGCGCGCGTTTGCAACTCCCCCATCTTTTGGCTTTCCAGCCAGGCTCCCATCAGCTCGCATTCCTGTTCTGTCACGGTAAACGTCGTGATGACTCTCCGGACGCCGGCAACCCAGCCGGCACGAAACTGCTCAGCTCGGGCACGCCGCGTGCTCATTTTCAGGCGCTTATTCTGGGTTTTCAGGTAGTCTGCAGTCGCATCTTTCAACTGCCGGCTCAGCACATCGAACGCATAAGCCGCAACGGTCGGCCGCTCACTAAAACCGTAGAACGTCACGTTGCGGCGCGGGCCCGACGCGGTATCCCGCCAGGAAAAATACAAACGGCATCCAAAGGCGCGGGCAATCGCCCACGCCAGCCCGGACATCCATTCAGGCAGTTTTTGTTTCGCTTCGGAAGGCGCTCCCCGGCTCGGTGCCGTCTGAATAGATGACAGGCTGGCTTCCAGCTCGCTGATACCGTATTTCTCCATCAGTTTTTGCGCCCGGGCTAACGCCAGTCCAGCCTCATGCGCATTACTGTTGCTACGGGCCAGCTCAAGCAGTTTGCGCACCAGTTTCACCAGGCGCACCTGTCGTTGTGAATGGCTCATCAGGCTGTCTCCTCTGTTGCAGATAAGTCACGCTGCAGTTCACGCAGACGGCGTAAGACGCGAATAAGGCGCATCAATTTCACGGCATGAATATCGTCAAGCAACGGCCAGTCAGCCGCATTTTCCGACCCGATGAGGGCTTCATTGAGCGAGCTGGATAAGGCGCCGTCCGGGTTGTTGCCGGCAAGGGTCAGGAGTAACGCGGTGAAGCGAGAGGGACGTTCGGCAGTCAATGCGTAGCCGGCAGCCTGCAAGTCGGCTTTGTCGGCTTTGATTTCAGCCTCGCAGCCCGCCACTTCGGCCAGTTCAAATGCCAATCGGAAGGTGATCACCTGCAGGTGCTCGATATCATCCTGCAGGGCAGAAATAGCCCAGATGGAGGAGACCGGCTCAAGTCCTACCTCGGCAAAAGGCACCTCTGCAACAGGGGTTACACCTTGCTTTGGCTGTGTCACGTTATTGCTATGAGGGGCTGTCGACTCATGAAGGTCCGGCATGGGGACGGTGGTATTCTCACCGTCTAAAACCGTTTCAACGTCCCCCGACAACACAGAAGGCGCACCATATAAGTCAGGCTGAGTTTCAACACGGCGTTCAGTTTTAGTTGCAGGCGTTTCCTCTTCCTGGGCGTTCTGTGATCCATCATCGGCATCTCCCGTTGATTCATGCAACGCGCTGTCCAGCACCAAAGAAGAGCTTTCTCCCTGTACTTCAGGTATCGTCGGTCCGCCGATATTTCCCTGCTGCAGTGCTGGCGCCAGTTCGACAGTATTGCCCTTGCCTGACAGCTCAGGCGTTAATGCCGGTTCAGGCTCACCGAGGTGCTTGCGCCGGTTTTGCTCTTTGGGATCGAGCTCCAGTAGCCAGCGGTCATAATTGAGCAACGGATGTGGCAACGCGTTAATGAGGGCACCGATCAACTCATCACGGAACATATCCAGTGAATACAATTCAGGATCATTAAATTGAGAACATACCCTACCGAATACCGACTTAAATGCCTCTTGAGATCCCCCCTCTATTACAAAATCCAGCCAGGTCTTTTCGGCATGAGCACGCAATGCAAGTAAGTGCTGAATCTGAGGGCGCCCCAAACCTGATTCAAGAAGTGCTGGCATATAAGGGTGCAGATACTGGACGGTGTCCTCCATCCGACTAATGTTAGAACTATGGACTGGATAGCCAGACTCCCCCAACAGCGTTGAAAGCTCACGTAAAGAGACTGTTTTACCCAATTGCTCTTCAAAAAGCGTGCGTGCCTGCTTGATCCCAAACGCTTTTTCGATAAACGTCAGATCTCCACGCACTTCATTTTCAGCCAAATGACCAATGACACAGGACAGCCGACCTGGCCATGGCTTGAACACACAAGAAAAGCGGTAGAATCGCTCTTCTCCTGTTTCTTGCCAGAGCTCGGAAAGGATCGCATAACGCGTATTCCCCCCATCACTGAAGAAGTACCCCAGCTCAGGGCGCTCCGGATCACGAGTTACTTTTGGCACCGTGTCCAAACCCCGCCCCCGAATTGACGCTTTAATATCATCATATTTGGGGTTGCGGGTGGTACGCGGGTTATCCGGATTCGGGTTCACTTCATCCAGGGTCAATACCAACGGCATTTCACTGACAGGGGTTTCCGCCAGCACAGGGGCTAAAGGTTGCGTGCCTGCTGCAGTCTTGCCCTGCTGGAGCAGAGCACTGTTCAAATCGAGGATCTTGGTTTTAGGACGCGCCATGGTTACGCCCTCCCCGCATATTGGTCATATTGACCGTCTTGGAGGTCGCTGAACGCGGTGAATTGCCCTTCAAACTTGACGCGAACGGTACCCGTTGCACCCTGCCGCTGCTTACCAATGATAATTTCTGCCGTGCCGGCATCATCAGACTCAGCGTGATAGACCTCATCACGGTAGATGAAAACGATCACATCGGCATCCTGCTCCAGCGCGCCGGAGTCTCGCAGGTCACCATTAAAGGGGCGTTTGTCAGCACGGCTTTCCAACTGACGGTTCAGTTGAGATAGCGCAACAACGGGACAATCAAGTTCTTTGGCCAGTGCTTTCAGACTGCGGGAAATTTCTGAAATTTCCTGAGTGCGGTTTTCCTGGCCAGGGCAACGCATCAGCTGCAGGTAATCAACCATGATTAAACACGGATTACCATACAACCGGGTATAGCGCCGTGCCCTGGAACGCAGCAGTGCGGGGGTCAAATACGATTCATCGTCAATAATCAGGCGGTTTTCCAATGGCAACAACCGCTCCATCGCTTTGGAAATACGCGCCCAGTCTTCATCATCCAACTGGCCGCTGCGCAGCCTTGAAAGTTCAACCCGCCCGTCAACAGCAATCAGGCGTTGCAGCAACTGCTCGCGCGGCATTTCCAGGCTAAAGAAGAATGCCGGTTTCTCCGTGCCACGAAGCGCGCCAGTGTAAGCGCTCAACGCAAAGGCGGTTTTACCCATCGACGGCCGTGCGGCAAGCAAAACCAAATCTCCCGGTTGCAAACCACACGTCATCACATCAAGCTCAGAGAAGCCAGTCGGGGTACCGGTGATCCCATTACCGCCATTCACCGTCTCCAGATAGGTCACGACAGCATTCAGCCCATCGGTCAGGCTGACATTCTGCTGTGAGTGGGTTTGCTCAGAGAGCTGGAACAATTGCTGTTCAGCCCTTTCGGTCAGGGCGGCAGAATCTGCGCGGGGATGAGCAGCATCAGCGCTCAATTCACGCCCGAGCTGCAACAGGCTACGCAGTCGACTGCGTTCAGCGACAATCCCGGCATAGGCGACAATATTGGCTGCGCTCGGTGTGTTTTTAGACAACTCCGCCAGATAGGCAAAACCGCCTACCTGTTCGAGCTCACCGTTTTGTTCCAGTGATTCATGGAGCGTAATCAGATCAATCGGCTGCTGAACAGCCATTAGGCGAACCATGGCCTGGAAAATACGACGATGTACCGCCAGATAAAAATCACGATCTCCAACTAATGGCAGAATGTCATCCCACCGCTCGTTATCCAGCATCAAGCCGCCGAGAACGGCCTGCTCGGCATCCGAAGAATAAGGAATATGCATATCAGCCATGACGCACCTCCGATCCTTCACCGTCAGTTGTTAACGGGTGCTTAAGAAAAGTCGGACAGCATGAACATACCCCCATCCCGGTTTCACGATTGACCTTGAGCCAACTGCATGGCTTGCTGTTTTTATCCAGGCAAGCATGACCATCTGTACAACCGCACCCTACGCAAGTTGCCTCTTTTAGGTGCGTATTCTCGGCATCGGCGCCACAGATGTGTTCAAGTACCGCGGCGGCCTCATACGGAGCCTCGGCTATTTCGTGAAGACATTCAGCATCATAGAAGCTGGCAGCATGATTGGTTTTTGCCATCATCAACGCATGCATTTTCAGCATGCGGCGCAGCGCATTCTCCGTGGTTTCCAAATTACGGTTAAGCACATTGACGTAAGCCAGTAGCTGTGGTGCTGCAGCGGCCAGATAACCATTAGCCCGTTGCTCCTCAAGACTCACATCACGGCTCCCACCGTTATCCGACCAGTGCTCAAGCCCAAGTTTTTCCCAGTCTGGAACAATCGCGACATTAGGGATTTCCACATGCTCGAAGCCGTTGACATCCACGACAGTGACGCCATCGCTATAGAGTTCAAGAACCTGCCAGGGTGCAGGTGCGGCTAACTCGCGCTGTTCATTAAGAAAGGTCACTAGCTGTTCAATATTCATTGATTTGCCTCCTTACGCAGAACGTCAAAGTCGGCAACCCAGTGAGGGAACAACTCGCGGGCCAGCTCATACATAGTGTCCGCAGCAGCGAGCGTTGATGTGCGTGTGGTGGTTCTTTCAAGACGATGAACAGGTTGGCCGGAAGCATGCCCCATTTTGTAAATTTCAAGCTTGGGGATGATGGTGTCGAGAAGGGAGACGTCGAAGGTATCTGCACGCAGATACTGCCCGTTATCGATAATGCCGCGCAGACTGTTCAGGGTCTGCCAATCCAGATTCGTGTACTCCATGCAGTTCGTCAGAATACGGACACGCGGTAACGCAATGCCGTAGCTGGTCAGCGGCAATAATCCTTCCATCAACCCCAATGTGCCACGCAGAAACTCACGCGTATCCGGCAATATAGGCTTGATAACACCGACAGCGAACTCCGTACTGGCAACCAGAATCAGTTCTAGCATCACAGACGCCGCGCCTTTGGAGTCAATGATGATGACGTCGTACTCGTTGAACAAAGGGTGTTGCAGAACATTCTTCAGACGCATACGACCATCAGGGGCATGCAACATGGCAGAAGATAAACGGTCGTGGGGATCGTTGGAAACGATGACATCGAGATTAGGGATAACAGAACGGGAGATGATTTCTTCGGGTTGGTTGAGATCGACAGTCTTCATCAACAGTTCATACAAACCGTTGGGTGCCTCGTATTCCAGGGAGAAAATGCTGCTTGCGGTGGGTTGGGAGTGGTCACCATCGATGAGGAGAGTTTTTTTACCTGCATCGGCAAGGAAGCCGGCAAGGTTGGCACTTTGCGTGGATTTACCCTCTCCGCCTTTGGTTGAAACCATAGGCACGATTTGAGGCTTGGTACTGACAGAAGCAGTAGTGGCTTTTCTAACGATATTGTCCATGTGTACACTCGAATTTAGTTGATTCGAGCATAAACACCATAGAAAACCACAGCTTACCCACTTTTTACATCTTGTTACCAAGGACACGGGGATTGAAAATCCCCGTGTCCTTGGTTCGATTCCGAGTCCGGGCACCATATTCAGAATAACCCGCCTATGGCGGGTTTTTCGCTTTCTGGGGTGCGGACTCTCCATCGAACTGCGTTCGATTATTCGGCCCAAAGGCCTCACCCTACGGGCCAGCGCTGAAGCGCTGTTCAACGCGGCGAAAGCGCCGGTTGTCCGAGTCCGGGCACCATATTTAGAGAACCCAGCCTATGGCTGGGTTTTTGCTTTTTGGGGTACGGACTCTCCATCGAACTGCGTTCGATTATTCGGCCCAAAGGCCTCACCCTACGGGCCAGCGCTGAAGCGCTGTTCAACGCGGCGCAAGCGCCGGTTGTCCGAGTCCGGGCACCATATTTAGAGAACCCAGCCTATGGCTGGGTTTTTGCTTTCTGGGGTACGGACTCTCCATCGAACTGCGTTCGATTATTCGGCCCAAAGGCCTCACCCTACGGGCCAGCGCTGAAGCGCTGTTCAACGCGGCGCAAGCGCCGGTTGTCCGAGTCCGGGCACCATATTCAGAATAACCCGCCTATGGCGGGTTTTTCGCTTTCTGGGGTGCGGACTCTCCATCGAACTGCGTTCGATTATTCGGCCCAAAGGCCTCACCCTACGGGCCAGCGCTGAAGCGCTGTTCAACGCGGCGCAAGCGCCGGTTGTCCGAGTCCGGGCACCACTATTTAGAAGAACCCGCCTATGACGTTTTTTTTCTTTTAGGATTTACACTACCTGACCGTACAGGTTCTGATCGCTAAAACGACGCCTGCATTATTAGAATATTTTTCAGCCGGTAAATAGCGTGCAAAATTTCAGCTATATCTGCAAAGCCGGCGGCCAAAAAGGGGAATATTCCAGCATTAATTTGGAAATTGCATTGCCCTGCCAAGCGTGAATTTATCGGCGCCGAGCACCCTATTAATGACGTCCTTCAGACCGAAAAAGTGTTAACGGAATGCCGTAGGCAAGTTAATCAGGACAATAAAATTAATTGTTTGCAGATAAGTTGGCATACTAATAATCAAAAAGAAATCCAATTACATTATTCTGTATCTCGTAATAATGAAGGAATTATGGCATTCCCTGGATTGCATGAGATTTTAGCGCTGGCAGCATAGCACGAGTTTCGATGTAATTTTGCCGGGTGAGGTATTGAATGAGATGCTGATCCCCGCCAGATCTCTGCCACTACCATAAGCATTTCGACTTTCAAAAACGCAATCCTATTCATTCCTGTGATCCGGCAACTGTTTCGCCCTGTCTGAAGAGTAAGAATGCGTCGAATTAACTGAGGTATTTTTGTTGTCGTGGTCGGTTAACGTGCACCAAAATGATTGCCGGATAGGTCTTGCTCACTTCGCCGTCGTGGCCAGAATCTTTCATTCCCAGCTCAAAAAAACCTCCTTTCCTGACAAACCTCGTCCCGCGCAAGTTCAACAAACGGTAAACCAGGTAGTTAACGCAAATAATTCGCGTACATCGGTTTATGCCACTGAGGGTAAAATCTCACGGTGATCAACGGTAACAACACTGGGAAGCGTGCGCCCGCTCCGAAAAAACGGGTTTAACCCCTTCCGTAGAAAACCGTATAATGCATTGAATAAATTAACAAAAAACAACTTAATCAACCGATTTCATAATTTCACTTCCGATTTCATCTTTGCAAAAAGCGCCCGGCTTTTAATATCACGTTATTTCACCTTCTCAGCGCCTATTTTAGGGTTATTCTAAGCAACGGAAACCCGATCCCGGAAATGCAAAACGAACGCAGGCTGGCACATACACCAGAAACCAGAAATCAGATGAGAACCCATACGATGAGTAGCCGCTTCAGGCGATCGTTTTCATGGCGTCGTGGCTCAGGGATATCGGATTTTTACTTAGGAATAGTCATTAAAACCACATGCAAGCTTTTATAGGGATTTTCATGGAAAGAAATTTGCCCGTAGCCTTTACCTGATGTGCTACCTAATTCTAAACGGGCATTTAAAAATTCGGTATTTCTGGCCCGTACACATTTTAATTCAATTTAATTCGTGAAGCTTACTTATAAGAAAAAGGCAGCCTGGTTGCTATAAGCCACCCTATCTGCAGCCGTATTTCTGGGTATTATTCTCATTATACTGGAGCTTATTAATGAATCAGCGTTTGGATATCATCGGTATTGGCCTTGGTCCGTCGAATCTTAGCCTGGCGGCCTTAGGCAGTGAAATAGAGGGGTTTACGGGGCAATTCCTGGAGCGCAAACCTCATTTTTCCTGGCACCCAGGGATGATCCTGGCAGATTGCAGCATGCAGACCAACTTTTTAAAAGACTTGGTGAGCGCGGTTGCTCCCACCAATCGCTACAGCTTTCTCAACTATCTGGTAAAAAACAGGAAGTTTTATCGTTTCCTGACGACGGAACAGCGCACCGCATCGCGTGAAGAGTTCGCCGATTACCTCACCTGGGCCGCCGGCGGGATGGGCTCGTTGGCATTCAACCAAGACGTTCAGCGGATTGAGTTCGACGATCGACAGCGCCAGTTCGTGGTGACCACCTCGAATAAGGTCTTCCACGCCAGGCACGTAAGTATCGGTATTGGCAAGAAAATAAAGCTGCCTGATTGCGTGACGGCGCAAAGCGATCGCTGTTTCCACGCCAGCGAAATGATGCTGCGCAACCCCGATCTGACCGGCAAACGCGTGGCGATCGTCGGCGGCGGCCAGAGCGGCGCCGATCTGTTCCTGAATATTTTTAAAGGGGAATGGGGGCAACCGGAGCAGCTCGACTGGATATCGCGCCGCAACAACTACAATGCGCTCGATGAAGCGGCCTTTGCCAACGAATACTTCACGCCCGATTACGTCGAGAGCTTTTACTCACTGGATAGCGCGGCCAAACGGCATATGCTGGCCGAACAGAAGATGACCTCAGACGGTATCACCAGTGAGTCGCTGCTGGCGATTTATCGCGCCATGTACCACCGCTTCGACGTCCTGCGCGAGAAATTATGGGTGCGGCTGCTGCCCAGCCGTTCACTGACGGCCGTGAAACACACGCTGGATAACGCCTACCAACTCGAAACGCGTCATCATCTCGATCACGGCGAAGAAGCCTTCAAGGCGGACGTGGTGATCTTCGCCACCGGTTATCAGACGGCCACGCCAGAGTTCCTTGAGCCTCTGGCCCACCGCTTGCTGACCACTGCGGATGGCGAATACCGCATCGCCCCAGACTTTACCTTTGAGTGGGAAGGCCCGGCGGAGAACTGCTTATTCGCCATGAACGCCAGTATGCACAATCACGGCATTGCCGATCCGCAGTTGAGCCTGATGGCATGGCGGTCGGCCCGTATTCTTAATCGGGCGTTAGACCACAAGCCATTTGATCTTGGAACAACGCCGACGGCCATTCAATGGCGCAGTGAAAGCGCGCCACCCGCGTTTTAAATACAAGAACGACTTAATCATTGTCACTACGCTTTGATGGAATTACGTATATGAAAAGACAAATCATTAAATTTATTACGAAGCAGCTGGCCGTATTGGCTCCCGAGTTCAAGGCCAGATTGCTCTACAAAAAAGCATTTGGCAAACCGTTAAACTTGCAGGCGCCGTCCACCTGGAATGAAAAGATCAATCACCTGAAACTGAATGGCTATAGTCACAATGCGTTGGTGAAGCAGTGCGCAGACAAATATGCGGTAAGGCAGTATATCAAAGATCAAGGGTGCGAAGAGATCCTTAATGAATTGTACTTTGCCTGTGATTCAGTAAACGATATTCCGTGGGACGCATTGCCGGATAAGTTTGTGATCAAAGGGAATCACGGTTCCGGGTATAACCTGATTTGCCAGAATAAAAAATTGCTGAATATCAAGAGCGCCAAAAAATTGATCGACGGTTGGATGAAAGACGATTATTGGAAAACTTATGTAGAGCTCAACTACAAAGGGATACAAAAAAAGATCATTGGGGAGAAGTATATCGAATCGGCCAATGGTCACGGGCCTGAAGACTATAAAATCTATTGTTTCCGCGGTGTGCCTTACTGCACGTTGCTGTGTGTCGGCAGAGATACCGGGTCGCCGAAGTATTACTTCTTTGACAAAGATTTCAAGTTTCTGTGCTACAGCGATGACTGTCTGGCATTGAACCAAGAGGAGATCGACGCCTTCGTGAAACCGCAGGGATACGATGAGCTGTTTGAGTACGCCTCACGCTTGTCCGCACCCTTCGAGTTTGTTCGCGTTGATTTCTACATCTCCAAAGGCCAGATCATATTCGGCGAATTGACCTTTACCCCCTCCGCCGGGCTGGATACGGATATCCTGCCGCCAACCGATGTTTTGCTTGGCGAGATGTTGACGTTGCAACAGCACTGATTTTCACCTGGCCCCACAGTGAAGATCGGCCGCGTCTGAGGAGAAATACCGGCCGGCACGTTTGCCGCCCGCCAGTCGGTATTGCCTTGAGGATTATCGGGCCGACGCTCTCGTCTGTTCTGCTGCCGTGACGGCAATATCCCCCGCCTCCCGCCCTTGGCAACCCGTACCAGCCCAAGGGCAATGCCTCAACAAAGGCTGCATAACCATTTGAAAAACAATGGCATTGAACGATTAATAAGAATCACTTACATATTTATAATAAAATGTTCTATATGTATAGGAAGCTATAATATAAGATACTGGAAAGTTTCCCTGGTGTTGTTGTGTGTCTTTGCCCTATTTTATAGGGCTTTTTTTGCTAAATATCGTTGATAACCGTATGTTTTCACCCTTCTTCGCAGTTTTCTCACCCACAAAAATCATAACCATTTCTAATTAATTGTAATCCTTGTTATTCCTGACTTATCAATAATAACAAGGGGTTGCTATTAACCCAACAAAGCAACCCGCAGCCTCTCCGGGATTCGGTCGTACTTCGCCGTCAGAATGCCCGCCCTAAAGGTAGGTTTTTGCCGGACCCGAACGAATGCTACTATCGGCCTTTTACAAAGATGTTGACCCGCATGTTATTGTCCAACCGGCATTTTATCTCTGCGATTCTGGCGCTCGCCATCGGCCTTTGGCTGCCGGGCTCCGTACTGGCCAGGCCCGATCTGGAACGCAAGATCGGCACTACCATAGCCGATAGCGATTCTGCAGATTACCACTTCAGCGATCTGCGCTTCACCTCCGCCGACGGCCAACGGCATTACCGCGTTCGCATCGCCCAGCCGCGCCAGGCCCCTGCACCTGAAGGCTATCCAACGGTTTATTTCCTCGACGGCAATGCAGTGCTGATGGGATTGAATCCCACCTTGCTGGCCAAATTGGCGGCGGCGAAACGACCGCCGGTGCTGGTGATGATCGGTTATGACAACGATCTGCGCATAGATGCCGCCGGCCGCGCCTACGACTATACGCTCCCTCTGCCGGTGGGCCTGAAGCAACCGCCGCGGGGCGGCGGGGGCGCGGATGCGTTCCTGCAATTGATTGAAACGCGGATCAAACCGGCGATCGCCGCCAAACTGGCGGTCGATCCGCAGCGGCAAACGCTATGGGGTCACTCCTACGGCGGGCTCTTCGTGCTGCACACGTTGTTCACCCATGCTACCGCCTTCCAACGCTACATCGCCGTGGAACCCTCGCTGTGGTGGGGCAACGGCATGATCCTGCAAGAAGCACAGCAGATGATGGGGCGGCGTCCGGTGCCGGTGGCGAAGCTGCAACTGTGGGTTGGCCTGGCGGAACGCGATCGTGCGGCCCCGCCCGGCGTGAAGCTCCCCACTCTGCCGGCGAACGCAACGCGTTTATTGGCCGAACACCTGGCACAGCTCGACGGTCTCGCCGTCGGCTATCGGGAGTGGCCCGCCTTAGGGCACGGCGCCATGCTGGATGCCACCATCGAGCCGGCGCTCAGCAGCGTCATAGCAGAGGACTAAATCAGCGGATCGGAAGGTATCGGCCACATTTTCAGCTGCGGCGCATATCTTCTGATGAGAAGAGTGTTTAATATCTGAGACAGCGAATGGCGGGCGCGGGTGGGCACGTCAAAAAACAAAGTGGCTCCCCCGTCGGCAAGTGAGCTTGCTCTATCCGGTGGAGCCATACAGTACTGCAGTTTTCCCGGTGGGGCCCTGGTGAGGCGCAAGTAGGAAAAGATGGTGTAAGCAGGGCATTTCAGCGTTTTAATACCGCCTGTTTCACTATTTTCTTCTCCCTGTGGCACCTACTATAAGCGGCCTCTCACCTGGCGGAAAAGGGTGAAAACCACCCTTGAAATACATTAATGAAAGTGATATTAGAAGCGGTTGGGGCGACAGCGCCTAGTTCAGTTTTGAATAATTAAATCAGGGAATTATATTAAAAATGAATATTAATATCACCGACAAACCCAACCCACAGGATGAAGAGTTCGTTATCGACAGCCTCTGGGCTCACAACCATAAAACCCAGCCCGTAGACATTCACCCACTGTTCCTGACCGTCACCGACGACAACCAGCAGATCGTCGGCGGCCTGGTCGCACGCACCTGGTGGGGCGGCCTGGAAGTGCAGTATCTGTGGGTCGGCGATCAATGTCGCAAAAGCGGTTACGGCCGCCAGCTGATGCAACTGGCCGAAGAAGAAGCCCGCAAGCGCGGTTGCCATATGGCCTATGTCGATACTTTCGATTTCCAGGCCCGAGGCTTCTACGAAAAACTGGGCTACCGGGTCTACGGCGAGCTGGGCGACTACGCGCATCGCCACACCCGCCATTACCTGGCTAAAAGCCTGTAACGCGGCCTGAGCGGCGCAGAGGTAGGTATGGGTTCATCGCATAAAAATAATGAATCTTATTTTAAGGGCCTCATCACCATGATGGAGCACCTGAGCGAGCCCTGGGGCATCAAAGACCAGCTGTCCCGCCACCTTTATATGAATCGTGCCGCTTATCTCTATACCAATACGCCGCTGAATTTCGACGTCTCCGGCAAATATGACCACGAATTCCCCGCCGACTGGGCCGACTCCGCCGCCGACTTTATCGAGCATGACAAGATGACCGAAGCGGCGCGCGATCGGGTCACGGTCATAGAAACGCACTACTGGTACGGCAAAGACAGCCTGACGCCGTTTATCAGCGAAAAGCTACCGGTGTACAACGATGACAAACAGGTGATTGGCGTGATCTGGAACGCCAAGCCGATGAACAGCCTGTCACCGCTGAAATACATCAATCAGCAAAAACCCAGCGTATTGACCACCGAAGTCAATAACGAGCTGTTCACCCGTGCCGAACTCGATGTCATTTTTCTTATGCTTCAGCGATTTACGGTAAAAGAGATCGCAAAAATCTATAACGTCAGCAATAAGACCATCGAAAACCGCATTTATAACATTTACCAGAAGGCCAACGTGCATACTCAGCAGCAATTTGAGGAGTACTGCAAATACGCCAACCTGGATAACTACATTCCCGATCGCCTGATAACCAAAGGCATTCAGTTTATTTGAACCGCAAGGAAGATCTCACCGTGATAAAGATCGAAGATTATCCGCTCACCCGGGTGCCGCAGGATAAAAGAGTTTCGTTTTTAAGCGTGGCCATCGTGCATATGGGCATGTTGACCGCGCTGGACCAGTTCATGCTCGGCGCCGTGCTCGGCAACTCCATGACGCTGATTGACGCCTTCACCGCCATTTTTGTCGGCAGCCTGATCTTCGGCGTGGTGACCTACGGCCTGGGGCTGGCGGGCATGCGCGAAGGGATTTCCGGCAGCCTGCTGGCGCGCTGGTGCGGCTTCGGTCGCCTGGGCTCGGTGCTGATCGGCGTGGTGGTGGCCATCAGCCTGCTGGGTTGGTTCGGCATTCAAAACGCCATTTTCGCCAAGTCGCTCGATTTCGCGCTCGGCAATAAGCTGGGCTTCGGCCTGGCCGCCGGGCTCTCGGGCACGCTGTTGACCATCCTGGTGGCATTCGGCTTTAAGGCGCTGCGCATCGCCGCCCGTATCGCGGTGCCGATGTTCATCATGCTGGTGGCCTTTATTTCAGTGACCGCGCTTTCCGGGCATAACCTGCAGGAGATCATCCAGCTGGCGCCGCCGGGTGAACCGCTGACCATCAGCGCCGGCATCACCATCGTCGTCGGCGGCGCCATCGTGGCCAGCCTGATGACGCCCGACCTGACCCGTTACTCCAAAAACGGCAAGCACGTGCTCGGCGTCACGCTCTTCACCATCATCGCCGGCGAGTTCGTGGTGAACGGCCTGGCGATCCTGATCGCCAAAACCCTGGGCACCGCAGATGTGGTCACCATCATGTCGCAAGCGGCCGGCGGCGCCGGTTTGCTGGTCGTGGTGTTCTCCACCCTGCGCGTCAACGATCTCAACCTGTATTCCTCTTCGCTGGGCATCGTCAACGCGGTGGAAGGCATCACCGGCAAAAAGCTGAAGTACACCTACACCACCCTGGTGATCGGGATTCTGGGCACTACGCTGTCGGTGCTGGGCATTCTCGACCGCTTCGTCGACTTCCTGACGGTGCTTGGCGTGGTCTTCCCGCCAATTATCGGCATCATGCTGGTAGACTATTACCTGCTGCGCAGCCACCGCAAAATCCTGGACGAGAGCCGCCGCACGGGCCAATTGCCGAGCGAAACCCCGACTATCGGCTGGGCGGCGATCGTCGCCAGCATCGCCGGCGGCGCCGTTGGCCTGGCGACCGAATGGGGCGTACCGACCATCAACTCTCTGGTGGCCGCCAGCCTGCTGTATTGGGTGCTCAAACTGGCCTTCAGCCGGGCACAAAAACCCTTGGCTTCGCAGAAGTCGCTCTGATTGTCGCGCATGCGTTAATGCACTCCTCCAGTAACGGGGGAGTGTTTTATGCTCGATAGCGGTGGAGTTCAACGCAAAAGAATAGGCCGATCGCGCAGATAAACGGCCATGGTAGTTAGGGTCCCTGGTGTCGGTAGCAAGCTATCTATTCATGCTCAGAGTGTGGCAATGCCCCCTCTGAGCTTTTTATTATAAAAATCGTTAGCTTCAGTGTTTTTATCGTAAAGAAAAACTTCAGCTTGCATGAACAGTAGCCCATGAAATCGGCTTTGGTCAACATAAAAGTACACATAAAATTGGCTTTTATGTTCACTTTTCCATAAGCAAAAGCTAATCAATTGATTTACACAGTTTTATCATCCTCGCAGGTCAATCCGATCTTCTGCGCTAACATCACTACGCTAAACGGCTGACAAGAAACAATAATTACCACCAATAATCAGCCGGTTACCTACCCCTCTGCGCCTTTTTATCTGGACAACGCCAACGCGTAAGATATAGTGAAGCCAGCGTAATGTTTGTAAGGACAGCCGATGAAAACCACCAACGCACAGCGCAAAATCAACATCATTAAAAATATTGAATATCTGATGCGTACCCGCGGTGAAACCAAGGCTTCCTTTTCCAACCGTAGCGGCCTGACGCGCACCACCCTCTACAAAATTCTTGATGGAAGAGTGAACAACGTTCAGCAATCCACCGTGAATCGGATTTCCGATTTCTTCGGGGTCTCCTGTGAAGAGATTGAAGACTACGATCTGGAAAAACTGGAGCTGCTCAACGAAACGCTGTCCACCGAAGGCAACAAGAACCCTTCCGCCATCCCGGTGATCCCGCAGTCGCGCTATCTGGCCGTCTCGCAGCGTAAGATAGGGCAACTGGTCACCGAGTTTCCTCTGACTTATTTCTTCGGCGATGAGTCGAACATGTTGGCAATGAAAATAGAGACCGAAATTAAAGGGTCATTTATTCCCGGCGAAGTCATCATCATCAAACGCCCGCCGGTACTGATTTGTGATTCACCTTTGCTGTATCACTCGGGAAAAAGCGGCTTCTTTGTGGTTGACGACAAAGACAGCGAAAGCATGGACAAACGCCCTCAGGACACCGTGCAATTCCTGGGTTACATCGTTGGAGAAAGGTTATAAATGGAACCGAATCAGAAGTTCAAGCTGTTGGGCTTCACCCGGCATGGCACCATCGCGGCCAATGTCATGGTATTGGCCACCGGCAAAACTATTACCATGGGGCTGAATGAGCTGGCCGACAGCGAAATTTCAGAAGATCTGAGCCGGCACGAACTGCAGGCGCTATACCGCAAACTCTATGGCGACAACAAACAAAAAACCGCCTACGAGCTCAGCGATCGCCACGAACGCTCTTGGTACGCCTACCTGATTATTACCGTGGCGCTCAGCGTGATTTATATTTTCTCAACGCTGTGCGGCGTCAAGCCGATCCAAATCCCGGTACTGAATCTCATCACGCCGCCGGCGATCTTCATTTACCCGCTCACGTTCATTCTGGTGGACATCCTCAATGAATTCTATGGATTACGGCTGGCCCGGCGCACGATTATCATCTCGTTTATCGCCAACCTGACCTTCGTCCTGGGGGTCTGGGTAACGACGCTGGTGCCGAGCATTCCGCAGTGGGAGTACAGCGAGACCTACAACGGTATCGTGCACAGCATCATGGCGGTGCTGGTGGCCTCGTCGGCAGCCTATCTGATCTCCGAGAACGTCAACTCCTACCTGCTTTGCAAAATCAAAGAGTTGACCAATTCCCGTTACCTGTTTGTGCGCGTGATTACCAGTACCGTAGTGGCTTCGGCCATCGACAGCGTGGTGTTCTGTACGCTGGCGTTCTACAACGTGCTGAGCTGGGACATCATCAAAACCATGATCCTGTCGCAGTTCCTGATCAAGGTGGTTTACGCCCTGCTGGGCGTCGGGCCGATCTACGCCACCCGCAGTCTGTTTAACCGCTACATCAATACCGAACAAGCAAAGGGCAATGAATATGCATATCCAAAAGCAAGATAAGATCACCCATCTTGGCGCCAACTCCGATTATCCGGATCAATATGCTCCCGCATTGCTCGAAGCCTTGCCGCGCGCACGCGGCCGCGATCTGATCGGCGTGGACGAGCGGCAGCTGCCGTTCAGCGGCTTTGATCTGTGGACCGCCTTCGAGCTGTCCTGGCTCAACGCCAAGGGCAAGCCGGTGGTGGGCATCGGCGAATTTACCTTCCCACACTCCTCGTCGAACCTGATCGAATCCAAGTCGTTCAAGCTGTATCTCAACAGCTTCAACCAAACGCGCTTTGACAGCGTGGAACAGGTGAGCGCCGCCATGCAGAAAGATCTGTCGCAGGCGGCCAACGGCCAGGTCACCGTCAAGCTCTATCCGGGGCTGGAAGGTTACCCGGCGCAGATCGACCGCCTGCCGGGCATCAATATCGACGATCTGGATATCGCGGTCGACGATTTCGCCTTCAAACCGGAATACCTGAGTGGCGCGGCCGAGAGAGGGGAACCGGTGTCGGAGACGCTGTCTTCCAATCTGCTGAAATCCAACTGCCTGGTCACCAACCAGCCGGACTGGGGCAGCGTCGTGATCCGCTATGAAGGCCGTAAAATCGATCGTGAAAGCCTGCTGCGCTACCTGATTTCCTTCCGCCAGCACAACGAATTCCACGAACAGTGCGTTGAGCGCATTTTCAACGACATCAAGCAGAGCTGCCGCCCGGAAAAACTCAGCGTGTTTGCGCGCTACACCCGCCGCGGCGGCCTGGACATCAACCCCTTCCGCAGCGATTTCGAAACGGCGCCGACGCTCGGTCGCCTGATCAGGCAGTAAGCGTTATCCCCCAATGCTCCCGCCAGGGAGCATTGTTTTCCTCGCATTCATCTCCCTGTTATTTTTCGCCATTATCGTCGTCAGCGGCTATCTTCAAAGCACACTGACGGAGATTAACGACGCATGCCTGACCTTTCACGCAGAGACATCCTGCGGGCTGCCGCCATCGGATCGGCGTTCTCGCTGTTGCCCGCCTCGATTCGCAAAGCGCTGGCCATTCCCGCCAACAACCGCACCGGAACCCTGCGCGACGTCGAACACGTGGTGATCCTGATGCAGGAGAACCGCTCTTTCGACCACTACTTCGGCACCCTGCCGGGCGTGCGCGGCTTCAGCGATCGCTTTACCATTCCACTGCCCGGCGATCGCCACGTCTGGCAACAACAGGGCGCCGAGCGGCTGGTGCTGCCCTACCACCTGGACAGCAAACGCGGCAACGCCCAGCGCGTCACCGGCACGCCGCACTCGTGGGTGGATGAGCAAGCCGCCTGGGATCACGGCCGCATGAGCGCCTGGCCGACCTACAAAACGCCGGCCTCGATGGGCTACTACCGCCAGCATGAGCTGCCGTTCCAATTCGCGCTGGCCAACGCCTTTACCCTCTGCGACGCCTATCACTGCGCTATTCACGCGGGCACCAACACCAACCGGCTGTTCCACTGGACCGGCACCAACGGCCCGTCCGCCGCCAACGTGGCGGTGGTGGTCAACGAATGGGACAGCCCCGGCCCGGCGGACATCGGCTACCAGTGGACAACCTATCCGGAACGGCTGGAGGCGAGCGGCGTCAGCTGGAAGGTGTATCAATTCCTGCCGGACAACTTTACCGACAACCCGCTGGCGGGTTTTCGCCAATACCGCGCCGCCAGCATTCAGGTGGGCAACCCGGCGCGGCCGCCGAAAGACTTCAACGCTTTCGTGCCCTATCGTGATGCGCTCAACGAGGCCGCGCCGCTGTACAAGGGCAACGGCAATACCCTGCCGGCCGCCGACGGCAACGATCTGGACGCCATGCTGGCCGGGTTCCGCGACGACGTGCAGCAGGGCAAACTGCCACAGGTCAGCTGGATCATCGCGCCGGCGGCCTATTCGGAACACCCCGATCCTTCCAGCCCGGTGCAGGGCGGCTGGTTCACCCAAGAGATCCTCAACGCGCTGACCGACAACCCGGAGGTGTGGAGTAAAACCGTCCTGCTGGTCAACTACGACGAAAACGACGGATTTTTTGACCATATGCCTTCGCCTTCCGCACCGTCGCTGCGCGAGGACGGCAGCTTCGCCGGTAAATCGACGGTGCCGTTCGACACCGAGATCTTCCAGCACGTGGCGCCGCCCGGCTCGCAGGATCAACCGCCGCCGGACGGCCGCATCTACGGCCCCGGCCCGCGGGTGCCGATGCTGGTGCTGTCGCCCTGGAGCCGCGGCGGCTGGGTCAATTCGCAGGTCTTCGATCACACCTCAGTGCTGCAATTCCTGGAAAAGCGCTTTCAGGTGCATGAACCCAACATCAGCGCCTGGCGCCGCGCCGTGTGCGGCGATCTCACCTCGGCGTTCAACTTTGTCGACCCTAACGGCGAAGCGCTGCCGAGCCTGCCCGCCACCAGCCGCCACGCCGCCGATGGCCTGCGCCAGCGCCAGGAACAGCTGCCGCAGGTGCCGCTGCCATCGCCCGCCCACCAGCGTTTGCCCCACCAACGCCGCCTGGCACGCCCTTCCCGCGCGCTGCCCTACCAGCTGCACGTCGAGGCCAGCGTCGCGGCCGAGCAGCGCCGCGTAACGCTGAACCTGTTCAATACCGGCGAGCAGGGAGCGGTGTTTCACGTCTACGATCGGCGGGACCTCACGCAGATCCCGCGCCGCTATACCGTCGAGGCCGGCAAGGCGGTCAGCGACGACTGGCAGACGGAGGATGAGTACCATCTGTGGCTGCTCGGCCCCAACGGCTTTCATCGTGAACTGCGCGGCGCCCTGAGCTGGACGCAGCCGGAGGTGCGTTTGCGCCCGACGGGCCGCAGCCTGCAGCTGCAGTTGAACAATCCGGGCACCGAAGCGATAGCGGTCACCCTCGAACGCTGCCCCTATACGCAGCAGGGCCCGTGGCACATCACGCTGCCGGCGGGCGGCAGCCACCAGCAAACGTTTGACGCCCGCGCCAACGGCGGTTGGTATGACCTTACGCTGCAAAGCCCGGGAGATTGGCTGCGCCGCCTGGCGGGCCGGTTAGAGGATGGCGCGCACAGCGTCAGCGACCCGCTGATGGGCCTGGGATAATCTATCGGCATCAAGGGAGTTCAAAAAGCGAAAGGATATCGCTTATCATTGCGTTCTCGTTCCTCGCCGATTACTCAAGGATCTCCATGCCCGCTGTTCTTATCGCCAAAGCCGGCCGCTGGCTGGCCGCCTGCGTTCTGTTGTTGGCCGGCGCCGCTCAAGCCGCGCCGATCGTCGTCACCGATGTCGCCGGCCGCCAAGTCACCCTGCCGCAACCGGCCAAACGCGTTATCCTGGCCGATGCCCGTGCGCTGTTGGCGCTGAATATTCTGCATCCGCAGGAGCCACTGAAAAACATCATCGCCTGGGACAACTCGCTGAAGGTCAAAGCGCCGGATCTGGTGGAAGCCTACGCGAAAAAATTCCCACAGGTCATGCAGATCCCCACCTTCGACAACCCCTACACCAGTGATTTCAGCGTGGAAAGCGCGGTGGTGCGCCAACCGGATCTGATCATTTTCGACATTGGCCTGCTGAGCAAATTGAAAGACAGCGGCGTGCTGACCCAGCTGGAAAAAGTCGGCATCCCGGTGCTGATCGTCGATTTCCGCCAGCAGCCGCTGACCAACACCGTCGCCAGCATGGCGTTGTTGGGTAAAGTGTTTGACGAGCAGCCCAACGCCGACGCCTTTATCCGCCTCTATCAGCAGCGTCTCGAACTGGTGCGCCAGCGGGTCGCCACGCTGAAACCGGAGCAGCGCACCAGCGTCTTCATCGAGCGCAGCGCCGGCATCAAAGGCGAACAGTGTTGCAACACCTTCGGCAAAGGCAGCTTCGGGCAGTTCATCGATACCGCCGGCGGCAACAATATCGGCAGCAAGCTGTTTTCAGACATGGGCGGTGAAGTGAATGTCGAGCAGGTGATCGGCAGCAACCCGGATTTCTATCTGCTGACCGGCGCCGACTGGAGCCGCGGGCATCGCGGCACGCTGGCGGTGCCGCTGGGTTACACCACCGATATGGCCACCAGCCAAAAGAAACTGGCGCATCTGCTGGATCGCACCGGCATTAACGTGCTGAAAGCGGTGAAAGAAAAACGCGTGATGGCGATTTATCATCAATTTTACGACACGCCGCTCAACTTTATCGCCGTCGAGGCGATCGCCAAATTCCTGCACCCGGCGCTGTTTAAAGATATTGATCCGCAAGCGGATATCGAAATGGTGCACCAGAAATTCACCGCGCTGGATTACAGCGGCGTCTTCTGGCTTACGCCACAATAACCCCCGCCAGGGCCCGCCAGCCGGGCCCTGTTTCCCGCCTTCATTATTTAGTTACCCACTTAACTATCCCGTAACAATTCTATTTACTTGCCAATAATTATCATTAAGATTGTCTTTTCTAAAAAAACACATCCGGGTCTGAAACTCTTAAGGCATTATTATGTCACCTCTTTTTCGGCTTTCACTGCTGACGGCTTCCATCGCCGTCGCGTTCCCTGTCCTTGCTACTGATAACTCATCTCAAAACGATGCCGACACCGTGACCGTCGTCGGCAACTGGCTGGACAACCCTGATACCAGTTTGGTGCTGCTCAACCATCCGGGCGCGCGTTCCATCGTCACCCAGCAGCAGATGCATGAACAAGGCGACCAGACCATCGCCGATAGCCTGCGCGGCGTGCCCGGCGTGCAGGTGCGCGACAGCAACGGCACCGGCGGCAGCGACATCTCGCTCAACGTCGGCGTGCGCGGCCTGACTTCGCGTCTTTCTCCACGCTCCACCATTCTGATGGACGGCGTCCCGCTGGCGGTAGCGCCTTACGGCCAGCCGCAGCTGTCGATGGCTCCGCTGTCTATCGGCAACCTGCAATCGGTGGACGTGGTGCGCGGCGGCGGTGCGGTGCGCTACGGGCCGCAGAACGTCGGCGGCGTGATCAACTTCGTTACCCGCGACATTCCCAAAACGTTTGGCGGCACCGCCAGCGTACAAACCCAGGGCGCCAGCCACGGCGGTCTGAAGACCCTGACCAGCGCCTCCGTGGGCGGCACCGCAGACAACGGCTTCGGTGCCGAGCTGCTCTACTCCGGCCTGCACGGCCAGGGCTACCGCGATAACAACGACAACACCGACATCGACGATTTCATGCTGAAAACGCGCTATGCGTTTACCGATCGCGACGAACTGCTGGCCAATTTCCACTACTACGACGCCAAAGCCGGCATGCCGGGCGGGCTGAGCACCGCGCAGTACGCGCAGAACCCGTTCCAGTCCACGCGGCCGTGGGACCAGTTCGAAGGCCGCCGCAAGGATATGTCGTTCAAGTACAAACATCAGGAAGACGACAAGCAGTTCGAGGTGTTGACCTACTTCACCGACAGCTACCGCGGCAGCAACATCGAATCGGAAGGCACCGGCAAAAACGCGGGCCAGCGGCGCATGGTGTCCTACCCTCGCCATTATTCGACCTGGGCGATCGAGCCAAGCTATTCGCAGCTGTTTCGCTTCTGGGATATGGCGCACGAGATCACCCTCGGTTACCGCTATCTGAATGAAACCATGGACGAAAAGGCGTCGCGTTCCGCCTGGTATAATCCGGCAAATATCGGCTCGACGCCGGATACCCCGGACTATTACCAACACACCTCCGGCGGCACCGCTGCCAACGCGTTCTATCTCGACGACACCATCAACGTCGGCAACTGGACGGTCACGCCGGGCCTGCGTTATGAAAGCATTCGCACCCACGTGGACGATTCGTTCAACAACATCAGCCGCGAGAAAAGCTACAGCGAGCCGCTGCCGTCATTGAACGTGATGTACCACCTGTCCGACGCCTGGAAACTGTTCGCCAACGCCAACACCTCGTTCGGCAGCATGCAGTATTTCCAGTTGACCAAAGGCGGCAACGGCAACCAGCCGGCGCCGGGGCTGACGGCGGAAAAAGCGCACACCTATGAGTTCGGCACCCGCTACGACGATACCGTGGTCAAAGCCGAAGCCACGCTGTTCTACATCGACTTCGATAACCAGCTGCAGTACATCAGCAACGACGTGGGCTGGACCAACATGGGCGCCACCAAGCACAAAGGCATCGAGCTGGCGCTCAGCTACGATCTCAGCGAGCTGAACCGCGCGCTCGACGGCGCCAGCGTCTACACCAGCTATACCTATACCAAGGCCAGCACCGACAAGGGCGACTTCGCCGGTAAAGACCTGCCGTTCTACTCGCGCCAGGTGTATACCGTCGGTACGCGTTACGCCACCGGCAGCTGGGTATGGAATCTGGACGGTTACGCGCAGTCCAAACAGCATTCGCCGGGCACCGGGCCGGAGTACGTCACTCAGGAAAGTGCCGATGGTCAGTTCGGCGATATCGCCGGTTACATGGTGTGGAATATGCGCGGGGAATATAATTTCGGGCCGCAGCTATCAAACCTGACGCTGGGCGCCGGGGTGAAAAACCTGTTCGATCAGCGCTACTTCACCCGCTCCAACGACAATAACTTCGGCAAGTACGTCGGCGAACCGCGCACCTTCTTCGTGCAGGGATCGATCGCTTTCTGACGCGCCAGCGCTCACCACAGGCGCTTCGCTCATCAAACCGCCCGACCGAATCGCGGGCGGTTTTCCCGCATCTTGCCCATCCTGTTTTTGATCTTCCTCACTGACCAAGCAACTTGGAGCATTATTTCATTGCCTTGCTAAACCGGTTCTTCTATTTTAGCACCCCATCTGACAAGGACAAAAACAGGGATTAAGCATGATGAATCGCGTATGGGTACTGGGCGACGCCGTGATCGACCTGGTGCCGGAAAATGCCAACGGTTATCTCAAATGCCCCGGCGGCGCGCCGGCTAACGTAGCGGTGGGTATCGCCCGGCTCGGTGGCGACAGCGCTTTTATCGGGCGAGTGGGGCAAGACGGCTTCGGCGCCTTTCTGCAGCAGGTGCTGAGCGATGAAGGGGTGGATATCGGCCATATGCGGCCAGACCCCGAACACCACACCTCCACGGTCGTGGTGGATCTCGATCTGCAGGGTGAGCGCTCATTCACGTTTATGGTGCAGCCCAGCGCCGATCTGTTTTTGCAGCCTGACGATCTGCCGGATTTCCAACGGGGGGAATGGCTGCACCTCTGCTCCATCGCGCTCTCGCAGGAGCCCAGCCGCAGCGCGGCCTTTGCCGCGATGGAACGCATCCGGGCGGCCGGTGGCCGGGTCAGTTTCGATCCCAACATCCGTGAAGAGGTCTGGCGCCAGCCGGAAGCGCTGCGCCCCTGCCTGCAAAAGGCGCTGATGCTGGCGGACGTGGTGAAACTGTCGCGCGAAGAGCTGGCTTTCATCAGCCATCTTGACGATCTGGAGAACGCCATTCGCTGGATGATGCAAACCTACCCGCTGCGCCTGCTGCTGGTGACGCTGGGCGGCGACGGCGTCTATGTGCATGACGGCCAACGGCTGCGTCATTTCCGCGCAGCGCCTGTCGTTCCGATCGATACCACCGGCGCCGGCGACGCCTTCGTCGCCGGGCTGTTAGCGGCGCTGGCACGCCTTCACGAATTACCGCAGGAAGCGCAGTGGCCGGCGGTTATCGCCCAGGCGCAGGCCTGCGGCGCGCTGGCCACCACCGCCAAAGGGGCCATGACCGCCCTGCCCCGCGCCGACGAGCTGGCGGCTTTCCTCCGTTGATCCTCTGCATTCACGGCGATCCTCAGGTTCGCCGTGGTCTTTTGCCCACGATTTGCGCGCTCGATCACAATAGCTGAATCGGGTTAGCTAACTGAGTTGCCAGCTCGCCTCCCTCTCGTTATCTTTCGCCATGAAAAACCGGTTTAGCAATTTAGCAAACAATAATAACAACCCTTACCCGGATGATAGACGATGATGAAAAAACGCAGCTATTTGGCGATAACAACAGGGCTTTTCCTCTCCGCTTCCAGCGCAGTGGCATCGGGCAGCGGCGGCATCGAGGCGCGTCTCAACGCCCTGGAGCAACGTCTGGCGCTGGCGGAACGGCGCGCCGCACAGGCTGAAACCCGCGCGACGGCGGCGGAACGCCGGGCGCAACAGCTGGAACAACGCACCGCCAACACCGAACGGCAAACCGCGCAGATTGCGCAGCATGCCGCCACGCCGATTGCCCCGGCCAGCGCGCTGAAATTGAGCGGATTCAATGAGCTGAAGCTGTACGGCGACGTGGAGTTCAACCTGGACGGCGCCAGCCGCAGCGGCCAACTGACGTCGCTGAAAGGCAGCGACCACAAGGACTGGAAGCCCGGCAACAAAGAACGTTGGGATATCAACGGCCGCATTCTGGTCGGGCTGGACGGCTACCGCCGCAATCAGGACGGCAACTTCTCCGGCTTCAGCGTGCAACCGCTGGCGGACATGACCGGCAAAATGAATCTGGATGACGCCGCCTTCTTCTTCGGCAATGAAAAGAACTGGCAAGCCAAAATCGGCCGCTTTGAAGCCTACGACATGTTCCCGTTGAACCAGGACACCTTCATTCAATACTCCGGCAATACCGCCAACGATCTGTACGCCGACGGCTTCGGCTATATCTACATGATGAAAGAAGGCCGCGGCCGCAGCAGCAGCGGCGGCAACCTGATGTTGAGCAAATACGCCGGTGATGTCTATTTCGAGCTGAACACGCTGGTGGAGGACGGCACTTCGCTGTTCCAAGACAACAGCTACCACGGCAACGCCCTGGACAATAAGAAAAACGTCGCCTATTTGCGCCCGGTGATCGCCTGGAAAAAAGACGCCTTCAGCATCGCGGCGGCAATGGAAAGCAACGTGGTGAATAACGCCTACGGTTATCAGGACGGCCAGGGCCGCTTCGTCGATCAGTCCAAGCGCAACGGCTACGGCATGACGATGAGCTGGAACAACAGCGCCGCCGATCCGGACAACGGCGTGGTGGCCAACCTGAGCACCGCCTATCTGGATGCGTCAGGCGAGCAAGACTTCACCGCCGGCGTGAACGTGCTGTGGCGGCGCTTCGAACTGGGTTATATCTATGCCCATAACAATATCAAAGAGTTCAATACCGCCGGGATCGCCGCCGATATCCACAACCCGCTCAGCGAACCGGGCAACTACGACATCCACACCGTTCATGCGTCGTATCAGATACCTAACATTATGAATATGAAGAATTTCAATTTGTATTTGGGGGCCTATGTCTCGCTGCTGGAAGCCAACGCCGACAACAAGATAGCCAACGGCGACAACGACCAACGTTACGGCATGCGCGCCAGATTCAAGTATTTCTTCTGACATCGATTCACGTCGCTGCGCCGCAAACTGCGCAGCGGCATTTTTATTTAGCAAGGGGACAACATGGACATTACCGCAATCGCCAACGCGCTGTTGCCGCTGCTCGGCGGTAAAGAGAATATCGCCAGCGCCGCCCACTGCGCCACGCGCCTGCGCCTGGTACTGGTGGACGACAGCAAAGTGGATAAAGAGGCCATCGGCAAACTGGACGGCGTCAAAGGCTGCTTCAGCAACGCCGGTCAGATCCAGGTGATCTTCGGCACCGGGCTGGTCAACAAGGTGCATGCGGAATTCATCAAGGCGGCGGGCGTCAGCGAATCCAGCAAGGCCGAAGCCGCCGATATTGCGGCGAAAAAGCTCAACCCGCTGCAGCGTATCGCCCGCCTGCTGTCGAACATCTTCGTGCCGATCATCCCGGCGATCGTCGCTTCCGGCCTGTTGATGGGGCTGCTCGGCATGGTGAAAACCTATGGCTGGGCCGATGCCAACAGCGCGCTGTTCATCATGCTGGATATGTTCAGCTCGGCGGCGTTCATTATCCTGCCGATTCTGATCGGCTTCACCGCCGCACGCGAATTCGGCGGCAACCCCTATCTGGGTGCCACGCTAGGCGGCATTCTGACGCATCCGGCGCTGACCAACGCCTGGGGCGTCGCCGGAGGGTTCCACACCATGAACTTCTTCGGTCTGGACATCGCCATGATCGGCTATCAGGGCACCGTGTTCCCGGTGCTGCTGACGGTGTGGTTCATGAGCGTGCTGGAAAAGCGGCTGCGCAAGATAATCCCCAACGCGCTCGATCTGATCCTGACGCCGTTCCTGACGGTGGTCATCTCAGGCTTTGTCGCCCTGCTGTTTATCGGCCCCGCCGGCCGGGCGCTGGGCGACGGCATCTCCTTCGTGCTCAGCACGCTGATTGCCCATGCGGGGTGGTTCGCCGGGCTGCTGTTCGGCGGCCTCTATTCCGCTATCGTCATCACCGGCATTCACCACAGTTTCCATGCGGTAGAGGCCGGGTTACTCGGCAACCCCAATATCGGCGTCAACTTCCTGCTGCCGATCTGGTCGATGGCCAACATCGCTCAGGGCGGCGCCTGCCTGGCGGTGTATTTCAAAACCCGCGACGCCAAAATCAAAGCCATCGCGGTGCCTTCGGCCTTTTCCGCCATGCTCGGCATCACCGAGGCGGCGCTGTTCGGCATCAACCTGCGCTTCGTGAAGCCTTTCCTGGCGGCGCTAGCGGGCGGCGCGCTCGGCGGCGCCTGGGTAGTGGCCAACCATGTCGGCATGAACGCGGTCGGGCTGACGGCGATCCCCGGCATGGCGATCGTGCAGGCCAGTTCGCTGGTCAGCTATATCATCGGCCTGGCAATCGCTTTTGGCAGCGCCTTCGTGCTCTCCCTGCTGCTGAAATACAACACGGACGCGCAATGATGGAAGAACTCGGCTTAATCAAACAGGCACTGCGGGCGGTCATGAACGGCCAGCCACTCGCGCTGCGCGATCCCCACCGCCCGGCCTGGCATCTGGCGCCCAGCGTTGGCTTGCTGAACGATCCCAACGGCTTTATCCAGCACAACGGCGTTTATCACCTGTTCTATCAGTGGAATCCGCTGGGCTGCGATCATCGCAACAAGTGCTGGGGACACTGGCAGTCGATCGATTTAGTGCGTTGGGAACATCAGCCGCTCGCCCTGGCACCGGGCGCCTGTTACGACAGCCACGGCTGTTACTCCGGCTCGGCGGTGGTAGCGGAAGGCAAAATCACGCTGATCTACACCGGCAACGTGAAATATCCCGACGGCTCACGCACGGCTTTCCAATGCCTGGCTCAGGAAAGCGATCGGGGCGAATACCGCAAACTCGGGCCGGTGCTGCCGCTGCCGGAGGGCTACAGCGGCCACGTACGCGACCCAAAAGTGTGGCGTCATCAGGATGCCTGGTACATGGTGCTCGGCGCGCGTGACTTGCAGGATCGCGGCAAGGTGCTGCTGCTGCGTTCCAGCGATCTGCGCGACTGGCAAGCGCTGGGAGAGATCGCCGGTTCCGGCCTGAACGACCTGGGCGAATTCGGCTACATGTGGGAGTGCCCGGATCTGTTCTCGCTGGACGGCGACGACGTGTTGATCTGCTGCCCGCAGGGGCTGGCGCCGCAGCCGGAACGCTATCTCAACCGTTATCAGGCCGGCTATCTGCTCGGCGAGCTGGATTATCGGCAGGCGGCCTTCAGCCACGGCGAATTTCACGAGCTGGACGCCGGCTTCGAGTTCTACGCGCCCCAGACGACGCTGACGGAAGATGGCCGCCGCCTGCTGTTCGCCTGGATGGGCGTGCCCGAGCAAGATGAAGAAGCCCATCCGACGCGCCGTTATGGCTGGATCCACACCATGACCTGCCCACGCGAGCTGTCGCTGCGGCATGGCCGCCTCCACCAGCGCCCGGCGCGCGAGTTGCAACAGCTGCGCGGCGAGCGAGAAGACTGGCGAGGCCGCGCCGATGACGCCCCCGCCTATGCGCTGGGCGCCGCGGAGCTGCAGCTGACGCCGCAGGGCTCGTTCAGCGCCGCCTTTGGCGACGCGATGACGCTGAACTGGGACGGCGAGCGGCTGCAGCTGACGCGTGCCTCTCTGGCCGACGGCCGGCCGGAGCACCGTTACTGGCGCGGCCCGGTCACGCATCTGCAGCTGCTGTTCGATCGCTCCAGCGTGGAGATCTTCATCAACCACGGCGAGGCGGTGATGAGCGCGCGCTACTTCCCGGCAGGTGAACCGCAACTGCGGCTGAACGGGAGCACAGCGCTGGCGTTGGAATACTGGCCGCTGACGCCATGCATGCTAGAATGACGCATCCTCCGATGACTTCAGATGGCGTCAGTGAAAAAAAATAAACGCATTACCATCAGTGACATCGCCACGCTGGCCGGGGTGTCGAAATCGACCGCCAGCCTGGTGCTGAACGGCCGCAGCAAGGAATACCGGGTGTCCGACGACACCCGCGATCGCATTCTGGCGCTGGCGCACGAACACCATTATCAGCCCAGCATCCACGCCCGATCTTTGCGCTCCAACCGCAGCCACACGCTGGGGCTGGTGGTGCCGGAGATGACCAACTACGGCTTTGCGGTGATCTCGCGCGAGCTGGAAACGCTGTGCCGCGAAGCCGGTCTGCAGCTGTTGATCGCCTGCACCGATGAAAACCCGGCGCAGGAGATGATGGCGGTGAACAGTCTGGTGCAGCGGCAGGTCGACGGTTTGATCGTCGCCTCCAGCCAGCTAAACGACGCGGAATACCAAAAGATCAACGTCGGGCTGCCGGTGGTGCAGATGGACCGCCTGATCGCCGGTTCCGAGCTGCCGCTGGTGATCACCGACTCGGTTAATGCGACCGCCAACCTGGTGGAAAAGGTCGCGCGCCAACATCCGGATGAGATCTATTTTCTCGGCGGGCAGCCGCGCATTTCGCCGACCCGCGATCGGCTGGCCGGCTTCCAGCTTGGCCTGGAGCGCGCCGGCGTAACGTGCAAACCGGAATGGATCATCAACGGCAGCTACCACCCCAGTTCGGGTTACGAGATGTTCGCTCAGCTGTGCGCACAGCTGGGGCGTCCGCCCAAAGCGCTGTTCACCGCCGCCTGTGGCCTGCTGGAAGGGGTATTGCGTTATCTGACGCAGCATCAGCTGATGGAGAGCGACATCCACCTGTGCAGCTTCGACGATCACTACCTGTTCGATTGCATGACGCTGAAGATAGATACGGTCGCGCAAGACTGCCGGGCGCTGGCGCAGCATAGCTTCGACCAGGTGACCGCGCTCATCGACGAGCGGCCGCTGGAACAGCATGCGCTTTATCTGCCGGGCCGCATCCACTGGCGCCATGCCGGTTCCCGGGCGTTGTTGGCCGGGGAGTGAATCAATAAAAAAGGGCGCCTGAGCGCCCTTTATCGTTTTTCTGCCGCTACTTGGCGGCGCCTTCCATGCCTACCAGCCCCACTTTCAGGTAGCCGGCTTTACGCAGGGTGTCCATCACGCTCATCAGCGTTTCATAGTCCACGCTCTTGTCCGCCTGGAAGAAGATGGTGGTTTCTTTGTTCGCCTGAGTGCGTTGATCCAGCACCGAAGTCAGCTGATCGGCATTCACCGGCTGATCGCCGACGTAGAGCTGCTTGTCGGCCTTCACCGACAGGAACACCGGTTTCTCCGGCCGCGGCTGCGGTTTGGCGGAGGAGGCCGGCAGATCGACGCGGATATCTACCGTTGCCAGCGGCGCGGCCACCATAAAGATGATCAACAGCACCAACATAACGTCGATAAACGGCGTCACGTTGATTTCATGCAGTTCGCCGCTGTCGTCCAGATCTTCATTTAAGCGCATCGCCATGACTCACCCCGCCCGCAGTTGGTGTGCGTGCTGTGAGCGCTTGGCTTCCGCCGTTGCGGCCAGATCCAGATCGCGGCCCTGCAGCAGCAAGACCTGCGCCGCCACGTCGCCTACCTGGGCGCGATGGCCGCTGATAACGCGGGCGAAGATGTTGTAGATAACGACCGCAGGGATTGCCGCCACCAGGCCCATCGCGGTCGCCAGCAGCGCCTCTGCGATGCCCGGCGCCACGACCGCCAGGTTGGTAGTCTGCGAATGGGCGATGCCGATGAAGCTGTTCATGATGCCCCAGACGGTGCCGAACAGGCCGACGAACGGCGAGATGGCGCCGATGGTGGCCAGGAAGCCGTTGCCGCGGCCCATGTTGCGGCTGTAGGCCGCCACGCGGCGCTCGAGGCGGAAACCGGTACGTTCTTTGATGCCGTTGTTGTCATTGGATTCCGCAGACAACTCCAGCTCATTTTGCGCATCGTTCAGCAAGACAGCACTGACGCTCTCCGGGGAGAAGTTTTGCGCCAGCTCGGAAGCCTCATCCAGCGAGCGCGCTTCGGCCAGCGCCAGCTGCTCGCGGCGCAGACGGCGCTTGGCGCGCAGCAGTTCGCTGCCTTTGGCGAACAGAATGGTCCAAGTCACGATAGACGCCAGCACCAGGCCGATCATCACCGCTTTCACCACCGCGTCGGCGTGCTGGTACATGCCCCAAATGGACAGGTCCATGCCGCGGGTTTCCGGTGGCTGGATCGTCGGTGCCGGGTTCACCGGCGTGATGCTTTCCGGCGCGGCGGCTGCAGGTGCCGGCGCGGTGGTCGGCGCAACGCTTTCGGTAACGGCCGGATTGGCCGCCGGCGCTGCCTGCGCGCTGCCGGCCAGCCCCACGACCAGCACCATAGAAGCCATCAGGCTGCGGCCAAAGACCTTGCCCCACTGCGCCCGGCCCTGGCCGAACGATCCTTGATTTAAATTCTTGCCAGCCGTTTTCACGCTGTGCCTCCACCCATTACCGATCAAAATTAAGGAATAATTCAGCGTGCGATCATATCAAACCAACCGGGGATTGATAGTAGTTCTCATTATTATTTACCAAATAAACGAGAAAATTTTAGCCAACCCTGCGGCAAAGCGCCAATCCGCGCCCGTTCACCGCTAAACGCCCCTTTTATGGGGTTATTTCGTTACTTTTCTCCCACAACGACGCAACAAGGCCACGCTGCCGAACGGCGTCTTGACCGAGGAATGGGCTTCTCTCTCGCACCACGGCAGAAGGATGAGGCGAGAAAGGCGCGCCCGGCAGCCAATTATAGCCGTTTCTGTATCTGGAAGTTAAAACGTCTGGATGGCTATATTAACTCATGCTAACGTAAGGGCTATCGCAAACGGGCACGTGCAGAGCAACCAGAGGTGAGCCAGGTACCATGACGTCAAAACACATCGAAACCACGCTGATCGGCGCCGGCCGCGGCAAACGCTACACCCAGGGCTCCGTCAATCCCGTTACGCAACGCGCCTCTTCCTTGGTCTTCGACTCCGTCGCCGCCAAAAAGCACGCCACTGCGCAACGCGCCCATGGCGAGCTGTTTTACGGCCGACGCGGCACGCTGACCCACTTCGCCCTGCAGGATGCAATGGTGGAACTGGAGGGCGGCGCCGGCTGCGTGCTGTACCCCTGCGGCGCAGCGGCGGTGGCCAATGCGATCCTGTCATTCGTCGGCGCCGGCGATCACCTGCTGGTCACGGGTTCGGCGTACGAACCGACCCAGGATTTCTGCACCCACATCCTCGGCCGCATGAACGTCAGCACCACCTATTTCGATCCGCTGATCGGCGCCGACATCGCCACGCTGATCCAACCCAATACCCGCGTGGTGTTCCTGGAATCCCCCGGCTCCATCACCCTGGAAGTGCAGGATATTCCGGCGATGGTGCAGGCCATTCGCGCCGTGGCGCCGGAGGTGGTGATCATGATCGACAATACCTGGGCGGCAGGCGTGCTGTTCAAGGCGTTGGATTTCGACATCGACATTTCCATTCAGGCCGGCACCAAATACCTGATCGGCCATTCCGATTACATGCTCGGCACCGCCGTCGCTAACGCGCGCTGTTGGGATCGGCTGCGCGAATACTCCTATTTGATGGGGCAGATGGTGGATGCCGACACCGCCTACATGGCGAGCCGCGGCCTGCGAACCCTGAGCGTGCGCCTGAAACAGCACGAGCGCAGCAGCATCGAAGTCGCCAACTGGCTGGCGGCACGGCCGGAGGTGGCGACGGTCAATCACCCGGCCCTGCCCAGCTGCAAGGGCCACGAGTTCTACCGCCGCGACTTCAGCGGCTGCAACGGGCTGTTCTCCTTCGTGCTGAAAGAGCGGCTGGATGATGCACAGCTGGCCGCTTACCTGGACAACTTCAGCCACTTCAGCATGGCCTACTCCTGGGGCGGCTTCGAGTCGCTGATCCTGGCCAATCAGCCGGAAGAGCTGGAAGCCATCCGTCCGGCGGGCGGGGTCGATTTTTCCGGCACGCTGGTGCGTTTGCATATCGGCCTGGAGAACGTCGAAGACCTGATCGCCGATCTGGCGGCCGGCTTCGATCGCCTCAACGGCGTGCGCTAAGGCGGATTCCGGTAATTTTCTTCGTCTCGTTTAATGTCGGCTTAAGCTATTAGCGGTACACTAACCGGGTAACTGTCAGATACGGTAACCGCCGCATCCTGGAGAACGTGACCCCGGGCGCAACCGGCATGCAACAGGACATAAAATGGATGTATTACGAGAGATTATTCATGCGCTTTGGCAGCAGGACTTTATCGCCCTCGCCGATCCCAGCGTGATTTGGGTGGTTTATGCCGTGCTTTTCACCACCCTGTTTTTGGAAAACGGACTGCTGCCCGCCTCCTTCCTCCCCGGCGACAGCCTGCTGCTGCTGTCGGGTGCGCTGATCGCCAAAGGCGTGATGGGCTTTGCCCCCACCCTGCTGATTCTGACCGCCGCCGCCGGCCTCGGCTGCTGGCTGAGCTATATTCAGGGCCGCTGGCTGGGCCACACCAGCCTGGTGAAAGGCTGGCTGCTGCAGTTGCCTGCGCAATACCACCAGCGCGCACATAGCCTGTTCAACCGCCACGGGCTGACGGCGCTGCTGATCGGCCGCTTCCTCGGCTTCGTGCGCACGCTGCTGCCAACCATGGCCGGTATTTCCGGGCTCAACAGCTCGCGCTTCCAGGTATTCAACTGGCTGAGCGCGGCGATCTGGGTCTGTGCGCTGGTCGGCCTCGGCTATGCCTTCAGCCAAATTCCCTTGGTAAAACGCCACGAAAGCCAGGTGATGACCGGCCTGATGCTGCTGCCGCTGCTGTTGCTGTTCGTCGGCCTGCTGGGCGCCATGTTGGTGATCTGGCGTAAAAAACGCGCCTCCTCCTGAGTCCCGGCGCGCTACAGCGCTTTCTCGACCAACGCCAGGCTGGCAGGCAACTTGCTTACCAGCGTATCCACCGCCAGCCGCACCTTCAGCGGCAGGTGAGGCGCGTGCGGCCACACCGCATGCGCTTCAAAGGCGGCGCCCGGCCGGTCACGCAGCAAACGCACCAACGTCCCGCTCAACAGCTGCTCACGCACCAGCCAGCACGGCAGCCAGGCAATGCCGAACCCCGCCGTCGCCGCATCCGCAATCGCCTGCAGATCGTCCATTTGCAGCCGGTTAGTCGGCATCACTTCCTGCGGCTTGCCGTCGTTATCCAATACCAACCAGCTGCGCCGCACACCGGCGCGCATATAGGTCACCGCCTCATGCTGCGCCAGCTGTTCGATGCTGTACGGCTCGCCGCACCGCTGCAGGTATGCCGGCGAGGCGCACAGCGTCATGCGATGATCGCCGATGCGGCGCGCCACCAGCCCACCGCTGTTAGCCAGCGTGCCGTTGCGGATTGCCATGTCGAAGCCGTCCTCAATCAGATCCACCACCCGATCGCTGAACGACAGCTCCAGCTCCAGGCCGGGGTGCTCGCGCGTCAGCTCGGTCAGCAGCGGCGCAATGCACATGCGGCCAAACAGCACCGGCATCGATACCCGCAGTCGGCCGCTGACCTGCCGCTTGCCTGACTCCAGCAACGTTTCCGCGCTGCGGATCTCCTCCAGCGCCCGCAGACAGCGCTCATAGAATAACGCGCCGTCGTCGGTCAGACTCTGGCTGCGGGTGGTGCGATGAAACAGCCGCACGCCCAGCCGCTGTTCCAGCCGGGCGATGGTTTTCCCCACCGCCGAACGCGACAGGTGCAGCCGACTGGCCGCCAACGCAAAACTGCCCGCCTCCACGGCGGTGACGAATACCGAAATGCCGCTCAACCGATCGCTCATGATTTGTCGCCCTGAAAGAAACAATCTGCGGAAATCTTATCGCCACTGGCGAACCTCCATCAACGATATTATCGACTGGTCGTTAATCGCTGACTTTGGAGAGCATCATGACCGACACTATGCAACGCTGGACGATGGACGCCCTGGGGCGTGAACACCTGCGGTTGACCGCCGACGCAATCCCGCTGCCGGGGCCACACGAGATCAGAGTGAAAGTGAAAGCGGTAGCGCTCAACTACCGCGACAAACTGATGATTGAAAGCGGCATGGGGCTGACGCTGCCGCAGCCGTTTACCCCCGCCTCGGACATGGCCGGCAAGGTCGACGCTATCGGCCCCGGCGTCAGCCGTTTCCAACCCGGCGCCCGGGTTATCTCTACCTTCAGCCCCGGCTGGCTCGACGGCCGGCAAAAACCGTACGGCGATGCGCGCCAGGTGCCTTACCACACCCTCGGCGGCTTCTATCAGGGCGTGCTGGCGGAATATGTGATTTTGCATGAGGACTGGCTGGTGGCGGCGCCGGCGTCGCTGGATGACGTGCAGGCCAGCACCCTGCCGTGCGCCGGGCTGACCGCCTGGTTCGCCCTGGTAGAACAAGGCAAACTGCATGCCGGCGAGACGGTGCTGGTGCAAGGCACCGGCGGGGTGGCGCTGTTCGCGCTGCAGATCGCCAAAGCGCACGGCGCCGAGGTGTATGTGACCTCCGGCAGCGATGAAAAGCTGGCGCGTGCCCGGGCGCTGGGCGCCAGTCACGGCATCAACCGGCTGAACGGCGATTGGGTGGAGGCGGTTTATGCGCTGACGCAGGATCGCGGCATCGACCATGTGATCGACACCGTCGGCGGCCCAAATTTGGGCAACTCGGTGCGCGCCGTGGCGGTGGGCGGCCGCATCTCGGTGATCGGCGTGCTGGCGGGCGCCGAGATTTCCGCCCCCGCCGGCCTGCTGCTGCTGAAATCGGCGCAGATCCAGGGCATCGGCGTCGGCCATCGCCGCGCGCTGGAAGATCTGGTGCGCGCCGTGGACGCCGTCAACCTGCAGCCGGTGATCGACCAGGTGTACCGTTTCGATCAGCTGCCGCAGGCGTTGGATCATCTCGATCGCGGGCCGTTCGGCAAGATCGTCCTGACTCCGTAAACGCGGTTCAGCCCTCCAGCAGCAGCGGGTTGGCGTCGCGCAGCCGGGCGATCTCATCGCTCGGCGTCATGCCGAACAGCCGCTTGAATTCACGACTGAACTGCGACGCGCTCTCGTAACCGACGCGGATCGCCGCCGTGCTGGCCTTCAGGCCGTCATGCACCATCAACAGGCGCGCCTTATGCAGCCGGTACGACTTCACGTACTGCAGCGGCGAGGTGTTGGTCACCGCCTTGAAGTTATGGTGAAACGCCGACACGCTCATGTTGACCTCGCCGGCCAACTGCTCGACGTTGAGGTTGTCGGCATACTGATTTTCAATGCGCCGCAGCGCCTTGGCGATCTGACTGAAGTGGGTATGGCGGTTGACCAGCTCCTGCAGCGATGCGCCGCAGCTGCCGCGCAGCACGTAGTAGAGGATCTCACGCACGATCTGCGGCCCCAGCACCCGGGCGTCGAGCGGCTTGGCCATCACGTCCAGCAGGCGTTCGGTGGCGCACAGCAGCGCTTCCGTCAGCTCGGCCAGGTTCACCCCATTGCTCTCCGCCCGTGGTTGCATCAGGTAGTCGTCGTCGCCGATGTCGATCAGCAAGTCTTGCAGCATTTGGGTATCGATATTGACCGCCAACCCCACCAGCGGCAACTCCGGGCTGGCGAAGGTTTCGCACTCGAACGGCAGCGGCACCGTCATCAGCAGGTAGTTGCGCGGATCGTATTGGAACACCTTGTTGCCACAATAGCCGACCTTGTGCCCCTGAAAGATGATGACGATCCCCGGTTCGTACATCACCGGTTGACGCGGGCAGTGGCGATCGACATACAGGATCTTCACCCGCGGCACCGGTGACGGCGTGTAGCCGTTGCCGGTGGCGATAGCCATCGCCTGGCGCGCCATGCGGCTGCGCAGCGCATCGATTTCAATCACGGAAACACCCTCTTACAGTCAGAACGATTCGGCATAAATCATAATTTAAAACTCTCCATTTCTACAGACACTTGTAGAAATAGGCAAGAACCAGACAGGAATGTGCATTGTGCGTTGCCGCCAGGTTACTGACAATACAGGCCAGAAACCTTTGCGCCACTTTGGCGCCCGCCTGACAGAAAGAGAGAAATCAACCATGCAAAACTTCATTCTGCATACCCCAACCAAAATCCTGTTCGGCAAAGACCAGATTGCCGAAATGCCCGGCCAGATCCCGGCGGACGCACGCATCCTGATCACCTACGGTGGCGGCAGCGTGAAGAAAAACGGCGTGCTGGATCAGGTGTACAGCGCGCTGGCCGGCCGCGACGTGCGGGAGTTCTCCGGCATTGAGCCGAACCCGACCTACGAAACGCTGATGAAAGCGGTCGAGGTGGTGAAGGCGGAAAACATCGATTTCCTGCTGGCGGTCGGCGGCGGTTCGGTAGTTGACGGCACCAAGTTCATCGCCGCCGCCGCGCGTTACACCGCCGACGGCGATGCCTGGCATATCCTGCAGACCGTCGGCAGCCACATCGCCGACGCGGTGCCGATGGGCTGCGTGCTGACGCTGCCGGCCACCGGTTCCGAATCCAACAGCGGCGCGGTGATCACCCGTAAAAGCAGCGGCGACAAGCAGCACTTCTTCTCGCCGCTGGTGCAACCACGCTTCGCCGTGCTGGATCCGGTGGTGACCTACTCGCTGCCGCCGCGCCAGGTAGCCAACGGCGTGGTCGATGCCTTCGTACATACCCTTGAACAGTATCTGACCTACCCGGTCGACGCCAAGGTGCAGGATCGCTTCGCCGAAGGCCTGCTGCTGACCCTGCTGGAAGATGGCCCGCGCGCGCTGGCCGAACCGGAAAACTATGCGGTGCGCGCCAACGTGATGTGGAGCGCCACCATGGCGCTGAACGGCCTGATCGGCGCCGGGGTGCCGCAGGACTGGGCGACCCACATGCTGGGCCACGAGCTGACCGCCATGCACGATCTCGACCACGCACAAACGCTGGCCATCGTGCTGCCGGCGCTGCTGCACGAGAAGAAAGCGCAGAAGCGCGAAAAACTGCTGCAGTACGCTGACCGCATCTGGGGCCTGCGCGAAGGCAGCGAAGACAGCCGCATCGACGGCGCCATCGCCGCCACCCGCGCCTTCTTCGAACAGATGGGCGTACCGACCCGCATGGCGGATTATCAGCTCGACGGCAGCAGCATTCCGGCGTTGCTCGACAAGCTGCATCAGCACGGCATGACCGCCCTGGGCGAGCATCAGGACATCACCCTGGACGTCAGCCGCCGCATTTATGAAGCGGCGCGTTAATCGCAAAACGGGGATTTTTTGCTAGGCTTTAGTCTCCGTCAGCCATGTTTCGCCGCATCCGGCGCCCGGCCGATCGCCGGGCGCCGCCGATCGCTTCGCACCACCCGTCTTACCGCTCATTCGCAGGGAGAGCGGGGAGAAAGTCGCCCTCCCGCCACCGCTGAAATTAGGCTGGCAAACCCGGCAACCGCCCATTTTGCCAACTAGAATTTATCTATAGCCGTTTCGGTGCCGCAGGCGCCGCAATCCGTACACAAGGAGATGCGCATGACAACGCAACAACCCATCATCAAACTCCACGATGGTAATCTGATGCCGCAGTTGGGTCTCGGCGTTTGGCAGGCGAGTATTGAAGAGACCACCCGCGCGGTGAGCAAAGCGCTGGAGATCGGTTACCGCTCCATCGACACCGCCACGATCTACAAGAACGAGGAAGGCGTCGGTGCCGCGCTGCAGTCCAGCGCGGTACCGCGCAGCGACCTGTTCATCACCACCAAGCTGTGGAACGACGATCAGGGCGATCCGCTGGCGGCGCTGGAAACCAGTTTGGAAAAACTCAAGCTGGACTATGTGGATCTGTATCTGATCCACTGGCCGCGCCCACAGCAGGATCAATACGTCTCCGCCTGGCGCGAACTGATCAAGCTGCGCGATCAAGGCCTGGTGAAAAGCATCGGCGTATGCAACTTCCATACGCCGCACCTGCAGCGCCTGCTGGATGAAACCAACGTGGCGCCGGTCGTCAACCAGATCGAGCTGCACCCGCTGCTGCAACAGCGCCAGCTGCGCGCCTGGAACGCCACGCACCATATCGCCACCGAATCCTGGAGCCCGCTGGCGCAGGGCGGTGAAGGCGTGTTCGACCAGCCGCTGATCAAGGCGCTGGCCGAGAAATACGAGAAAACCCCGGCGCAGATCGTGGTGCGCTGGCACCTGGACAGCGGCCTTATCGTGATCCCGAAATCCGTCACGCCGTCGCGCATCCGCGAAAACTTCGAAGTGTTTGATTTCAAACTCGATAAGGACGAACTGGGCGAGATCGCCAAGCTGGACGTCGGCAACCGCCTCGGGCCGGATCCGGATACCCTGTAACCCCTCCCCAAGCCCTCTCCCGCCGGAGGGGGCTTTTCCTTTCTGCACGTTGCTCCCTTGCGCCGCCTGACGTTATGATGACGACGCCGGAGGTCTCGCCCGCCGGTTAACGCCGTTAAAAAACAGACAAGCACGGAGCACCATGAAATTCTCTTTCTCACACGGGTTACGGCTGGGCATGCTTTGCGTCATGCTGGTGCTGGCGGGTTGCGCCGGCAAGAAACAGCGCGTCAGCTACGATCGCCACGCTTTCGATAGCGCCATTAAAGACGCCGCCAGCGAATACGGCGTGGACGCCAAGCTGATCACCGCCATGATCCAGGTGGAGTCCGGCTTCAACCCCGCTGCGGTGAGCAGGTCCAACGCTATCGGCCTGATGCAGCTGAAAGCCGATACCGCCGGCTGCGATGCCTACCGCTACAAAGGCAAACGCGGTTGCCCGGACGACGATGACCTGCGGGATCCCGACACCAATATCGATCTCGGTGCCGCCTACCTGGCCACCTTGCAAAAACAGCAACTTAAAGGGATCACCAATCCCGTCACGCTGCGCTACGCCACCATCATCGCCTACGTCAACGGCACCGGCGCGCTGCTGCGCACCTTCTCCAGCAACCGTCAGCAGGCCATCGCGATGATCAATAACCTGTCGCCGGAAGCCTTTAACTGGCACGTGCGCAAATACCATCCCGCTCCACAGGCGCCGCGCCATTTGATGAAAGTGGAAGCCGCCTACGATCGGCTGTGATGAGTAAAAGTAAAAAGGAGAACCCGAGGGTTCTCCTTTTTGTTTGCGCACGCGGCGTGGCCGTTACGGCTTAGCTTTGCGAATCGGTTTGCGCGGCGGCCGGTTGGACGGCGTGCGCTGCCGATTAATATCGGTATGTTTGGTCAGCGCCGGCCGGGTATGGCGCTGCAGGCGTTTCGCTTCGCGCTGCTCGTCGATGCTCGGCGCCGGCACCAGACACTCGCGGCGGCTGCCGATCAGGTGCTTCAGCCCCATCTCTTCCAGCGCGGTGCGGATCAGCGCCCAGTTGGCCGGATCGTGGTAACGCAATAGCGCCTTATGCAGGCGACGCTGGCGATCGCCACGCGGCACCACCACGTCTTCGCTCTTGTACCCCACCTTGCTCAGCGGGTTTTTGCCGCTGTAATACATGGTGGTGGAGTTGGCCATCGGCGAAGGATAGAAGTTCTGCACCTGATCGAGGCGGAAACGGTTCTTCTTCAGCCACAGCGCCAGGTTCACCATGTCTTCATCGCGGGTGCCCGGGTGCGACGAGATGAAGTACGGGATCAGGTACTGCTCTTTGCCCGCCTGCTTTGAATAGTGATCAAACAGCTGTTTGAAGCGATCGTAGCTGCCCATGCCCGGTTTCATCATCTTCGACAGCGGACCTTCTTCGGTGTGCTCCGGCGCGATCTTCAGGTAGCCGCCGACGTGGTGGGTCGCCAGCTCCTTGATATAGCGCGGATCTTCCACCGCCAGATCGTAACGAACCCCGGAAGCGATCAGGATCTTCTTGATGCCCTCCAGCGAACGCGCGCGGCGATACAGCTTGATGGTCGGCTCGTGGTTGGTGTCCATGTAGGTGCAGATCTCCGGATACACGCACGAGGCGCGGCGGCAGGTCTGCTCAGCGCGCGGGTTGGTGCAGCGCAGCATATACATGTTGGCGGTCGGGCCGCCCAGATCGGAGATCACGCCGGTAAAGCCCGGCACCTTGTCGCGGATCTCTTCAATTTCGCGAACGATCGAATCTTCCGAACGGCTCTGGATGATGCGCCCTTCGTGCTCGGTGATCGAACAGAACGAGCAGCCGCCGTAGCAACCGCGCATGATGTTCACCGAGAAACGGATCATGTCATAGGCCGGAATGCGATCCTGGCCGTAGGACGGATGCGGCACGCGCTGATAAGGCAGCGCGAAGACACTGTCCATCTCCGGCGTGGTCAGCGGGATCGCCGGCGGGTTGATCCATACGTAACGATCACCGTGTTTCTGCATCAGCGCGCGGGCGCAGCCCGGGTTGGTTTCATGGTGCAGAATGCGCGAGGTGTGCGCATACAGCACCTTGTCGCCCTTCACTTTCTCGAAGGACGGCAGCAGCACGTAGGTCTTCTCCCACGGCTTCGGCTTGGCGGCGCGCACGGTGACAGGCTTGGCCTCCGGCTCTTTCGGCTTGGCGCCGTCGGCGCACGGCAGATCGTCGCCGTACGGGTTCGGGATAGCTTCAATACGGCCCGGCTTGTCGAGGCGGGTAGAATCCACACCGCTCCAGCCCGGCAGCGCTTCTTTGCGCATCACCGCGGTATTGCGAATATCGTGGATGTCGCCGATCTTCTCACCGGCGGCCAGGCGATGCGCCACTTCCACCAGCGGGCGTTCGCCGTTGCCGTAGATCAGCATGTCGGCTTTGGAATCCACCAGCACCGAACGGCGCACGGTATCCGACCAGTAGTCGTAGTGGGCGATGCGACGCAGGCTGGCTTCGATGCCGCCCAGCACGATCGGCACGTCTTTGTAGGCTTCTTTGCAGCGCTGGCTGTAGACCAGGGTGGCGCGATCCGGGCGTTTGCCGCCGACGTTGCCGGCGGTGTAAGCATCGTCGTGGCGCAGTTTGCGATCGGCGGTATAGCGGTTGATCATCGAGTCCATGTTGCCGGCGGTGATGCCGAAGAACAGGTTCGGTTTCCCCAACCGCATGAAGTCTTCTTTGTTGCTCCAGTCCGGCTGCGCGATGATGCCGACGCGGAAGCCCTGCGCTTCCAGCATGCGGCCGATGATCGCCATGCCGAAGCTCGGGTGATCGACATAGGCGTCGCCGCTGATGATGATCACGTCGCAGCTGTCCCAGCCCAGTTGATCCATCTCTGCCCGCGACATCGGTAAAAACGGCGCGGTGCCATAACATTCCGCCCAATAAGGCTTATAGGAAAACAGTTCACGATCGGGTTGGATCAGGCTGGTGGTGCTCATTCTGCTGCTCTTTTTACAGGTTAATTAATCGCCGGGCGGCGATTATACGCACTAGTGACAAAAAGAGCATGGTTATTTCGCTAACCATTCACCTCGAATTCATAAACGTCGCTGCGGCACAAGATATCGCTGAACTCCAGCGCCTCGCCCTGGGCATTGCGGCTGGTCTGGGTGATGTGCAACAACGGCGCGCCGCACGGTACGTTGAGCAATTCGGCGACCTCGTCGCTGCAGGACACCGCCTTCAGCAGAAAGTGTTTATCTTCAGGCACGATGCCGCGCGATTGCCAGAGCGCATACAGCGAATGCTCCAGCTGCGCCGGTTCGGGCAGGAAGCGCGGCGGAATATAGGTGGTTTCCAGCGAGACCGGGCTGCCGTTCAGCAAGCGCAAACGCCGCAGTTTGATCACTTCATCTCCTTCCGCCAACCCCAGCGCCGCCGCGGCCTTGGCCGGCGCGCCGACCCGGGTGCGCAGCAACCATCGGTTACTGACGCTGCTGCCGTGGCGCAGCGCCTGAGCGGTGAAACCACTGTCCTTATCGAGGGAATAGCCGATGCGCATCGCCACGCGGGTGCCAACGCCCTGCTGCCGCGAAATCAGCCCCTTCTCCTCCAGCAGCTTCATCGCCTTGCTGACGGTGACGCGCGACAGCGCCAAGCCTTCCGCCATCTGTCGTTCCGGCGGCAAAAACGCCTCGGCCGCCAACACCTGCTGCCTGATTGCGGTTTCTATCGCCGTCGCCAGCTGAATATAACGCGGCGCTACCACCCCCTGCGCCAGATGGCCACGCAGCCAGGCCATAAAATCCGTCATTCGCCCGCCCTCTTACCTATGCCATTTGTCTGGATTTCGTTTTTTACCCTATCGCCGATCTGACGATAAGCCCCTCACCTTAACTAAAATATCGCTAATGTTTTCAGAGTGGCATCACAATTTTTGCCTAATGGACTTTCATTGGATCTAGATCGCGCGTAATCTGTGCTTATTGATGTTGATACATCAATCGCACCAACACCAGGGACCCACTTTAAAAACAATAAAAAACCCGCTGCCAGCCCTAAAGGATACCCTTGATGGCCGGCAGCGGGCATATACTGTCAGCACAAACGGCCGAGAATAAGCAACGTAGCTAATGGATAGCTTGCTCACTGCTCATAGCCGCATCACAGGATCCCTTCGCGGTGGGCGAACCGGATCGATGTCGGCAAATAGAAACGTTCCCGCTTCGCCAAACCCCGCTGCAGACCCACTCTTTGACTACACTCATTGGCGCCGTGCGGCCGACGTGCCTCACCCGATAAGGCGGATACCGCCCTCACTTTGACAAACTCGGCGGTATCAGCTGCTACATACTGCGCGGAATCGGCGTCTTCACCGACAACGGGATAGCCGGCCTCAACCGCGCCAACGGAATCGATTTTCAGTCAACTGCAGCGGCCCTCGCGGCCCTGCGCTACAGGGATCATTTGCTATGACCGATATCAATCGCAATGAAGCATGGAAGGTAGAAAGCACCGGAATCGACCGGGTGCCAGACGCAGAACAGACCGGCAAGCCCATCGAGCTGTTTTGGATCTGGTCGGCGGCCAATATCGGCATCCTCGGCGTGGTGTACGGCGCCATTATCGTCGGCTTCGGCTTATCCTTCCTGCAATCGGTACTCGCCGCGCTGGTCGGCGTGGCCAGCTTCGTGCTGGTCGGCCTCACCAGCTTCGCCGGCAAGCGCGGGCGCACCTCTACGCTGACGCTCTCGCGGGTGATTTTCGGCCTGAAGGGCAACGTGGCGCCCACCCTGTTCAGTTGGATCAACCTGATGGGCTGGGAAGCGGTCAATGTGATCACCGGCACCCTGACGCTGGCGGCGCTGTTCGAGGCCTTCGGACTGGGAACCAGCCACCTGCTGACCGCGCTCAGCCTGCTGCTGTTCGGCGGACTCACTGTCGTCGTCAGCCTGCTGGGGCAGAATACCGTGGTCTGGATGCAAAGCTGGTTCAGCCGCATCTTCGGCACCATGACGCTGATCGTGGTGCTCTATATCCTGTTCAACACCGAATGGAGCCAGGTGCTAGCGCTGCCTTCCGGCAGCTGGTTGACCAGCTTCCTGCCGGCGGTATCGGTGATCGCCGCCGGCACCGGCATCAGCTGGGCGATTGCCGGCGCCGATTACAGCCGCTATCAAAGCCCGAGCTCGTCGAGCAAAAGCATTTTCGCCGCGGTGATGGGCGGCGCCTGTTTGCCGCTGATGCTGCTGATGCTGGCCGGCATCCTGCTTTCCGTGCAGCTGCCCGATCTGGCCAGCGCCGCCAACCCCATCGCGCTGATAGGCTCCGTGCTGCCCGCCTGGATGGCGATCCCTTATCTGCTGGCCGCCACCGCCGGCATCGTCACCATCGCGGTGCTTAGCCTGTATTCCGCCAGCCTTAACCTGCTGACCATCGGCGTGCAGGTCAAACAGTGGCTGGCGGTGTCGATCGACGCAGTCGTGGTGCTGGGCATCGCCCTGTATGTGCTGTTCATCTCCGGCGACTTTATGGGGCCGTTCATCTCCTTCCTGGTGTTCTGTGGGGTGTTCCTGGCGGCCTGGGAGGCGATTTTCCTGCTCGATTACCTGTGCCTGCGCCGCCGCCACGGGTATGATGGCAACGCTTTGTACGGCCTGCATGGCCAGAACCGCGGCGTGCGCAAAGCCCCGCTGTTTTGCTGGTTCCTCGGCGCCCTGTGCGGCCTGCTGGTCACCAAAACCGGTTTTATCGACGGCCCGCTGGCCAAAGGCTTGTTCGCCGACTCCAGCCTGGGGCTGTTTGTGTCGTTCGCGGTGAGTCTGATCGCTTACGGTCTGTACCTGACCAAACGCAGAGAACATCAATGAATGAGTGGGAAGCTGTAACACCTGTCCTGGTGATTGGGGGCGCGGTCGGCGATCTGGTGATGACGCTGCCGCGCCTGCCGACCAGCGGCGAAGATGTCGAAGCCCAGCCGCAGGCGCGGCAAATCGGCGGTTGCGCGTTCAACGTGGCGCGCGCGCTGGTGCGCCTTGAGGTGCCAGTGATCAACGGCATGCCGGTTGGCAACGGCGAATGGGGCGCGGCTGTCGAAGCCGCCATGGGCGAACTGGGGCTGGAGGTGCTGTTGCGCCACGGCCAGATGGACAACGGCTGGTGCCTGGCGCTGGTGGAGCCGAACGGCGAACGCACCTTCATCACGGTGTCCGGCTGCGAAAGCCAATGGAATAAAGCGCAGCTGGCGACGCTGCCGCTGACGGAGCACACCCTGATCTACGCCAGCGGCTACGAGCTGGCGGGCGAAAGCGGCGAAGCGCTGCGCGAATGGCTGACGCGCATGCCGTTCGACCAACCGCGTCTGATCGATCCCGGCCCGCGCATCGCCCAGCTCAGCGAAGATTTCTTCGCCATGCTCAGCGACAGCCACACCCTGCTGACGCTCAACCGCGACGAAGTGGCCGCGCTATGCGGCGCCGGCGACGCCGTGGAGGCCGCGCAGCGCTATGCCGCCGCCCGTAACCTGACGCTGATCTGCCGCCTGGATCGCGATGGCGCGTGGATCTGCGACGGGCGCACGCCGCCGCTGCACGTTCCCGCCTATCCGGTAGACGTGGTCGATACCATCGGTGCGGGCGATGCCCACTGCGCCGGTTTGCTGGCGGGGCTGTCCGCCGGCTGGCCGCTGCCGCAGGCGGTCGATCTGGCCAACCGGGTCGCCGCCTGCGTGGTGGCCAGCCTCGGCGCGGCCAATCCGCCGGACTGGCCGCAGTTGCAACAGCGCTTCCCGCAGGCCTGACGTTTCAGGGCGCAGCCAGCTGCGCCCCCAGCCTTAGTGCGCCGCCACCGCGCTCTCCTGCGGCGAGTGGCGGTAGTTGAAGCTCAACGCGAACACGATCCCCAGCACCAGCGTATACAGCGCAAACACCAGCCAGATGCTCTGCCAGTCTTTCACGCCGTCATGGCTGAAGAAGTCCACCACCTCGCCGCTGGCGAGCGCCCCCAGATAGGCGCCCAAACCATTCACCATGGTCATGAACAGCCCCTGCGCGCTGGCGCGGATGCGGTGATCGGCCTCTTTCTCGACGAAGATGGCGCCGGAGATATTAAAGAAGTCGAACGCACAGCCGTAGACGATCATCGACAGCAGCAGCAGAACGAAACCAAAGCCGACCGGCGTGCCGTACGCCAGGAACAGGAAACGCAGCGTCCAGGCCGCCATGCTGATCAGCATCACCTGCTTGATGCCGTAACGGCGCAGGAAGAAGGGAATGGTGAGGATAAAGAACACTTCGGAGATCTGCGACAGCGACAGCAGCACCGCCGGATACCGGACGCTGAGGCTGTCCTGATACAGCGGATTGAGCGACAGATCGTGCAGGAACGGGTTGCCGAAGGTATTGGTTATCTGCAGCGCCGCGCCAAGCAACATGGCGAACAGGAAAAACAGCGCCATGCGCCGCTGGCGGAACAGCACCAGCGCATCCAGCCCCAGCACGCTCACCCAGCTCTTCGACTCGGCCGCGCGGTTGGTCGGGCAGCTCGGCAGCGTCAGCGAATAGGCGGACAGCAGCAGCGACGCCGCAGAAGCCAGGTACAGCTGCAGATTGCTGAGCTCAATTTGGCTAAAGCCGACCAGCCACATCGCCAGAATAAACCCCACCGTGCCGTACACCCGCACAGGCGGAAAGTCCTTCACCGTGTCAAAGCCGTGCTTCTCGAGGCAAAAATAGGAAATGGCGTTGGAGAGCGCGATGGTCGGCATATAAACCATCGCGTTGAACAGCATTACCCAGAACATCAGCATCGGTTGCTCGACCTGCGCCGCGCAGTACAGCGCCAGCGCCCCGAACAGGTGGCAAAGCGCATACAGAGAGTTGGCCTTCATCCACCGATCGGCGATGATGCCCGCCAGACCCGGCATGATCAGCGCAGCGATGCCTTTGGCGCTGTAAACCATCCCCACCTGCATGCCGCTGAAATGCAGCGTGTTGATCATGTAGGAGCCCAGCGTGACCAGCCAGGCACCCCAGATAAAGAACTGCAGAAAAATCATGACTTTCAATCGTGTTTTTATCGCCATCGCCATCACCTTGTTATTATGCTTTCAACGATGATTGGTGCAGCAGGCCCCTGCAGCCCGCCGCCGGTTTGCTTGCGGTCTTACAGCGTTTTGAACAGCTCGCGGATAAGGCGCATGAAATCGTCCGCCGCCAGCGCCGCGCAGCTGAGCGTTTGTTCATGGGAGAGCGGCGTATCCGACAGCCCTTCGGCGTAGTTGGTCATCGCGGACACCACCAGCACCTTGAGGCCGCAGTGGCGCGCCGTCAGGACTTCCGGCACGATCGACATCCCCACCACGTCGCAGCCCAGGGTCTGCATCATGCGGATCTCCGCCGGCGTTTCGAAATTCGGCCCGGTGTAGGCGGCAAATACCCCTTCCGCCAGCGGAATGCCCGCGCTTTCGGCCACCGCCGCCAGCTGGGCACGCAGATCGCGATCGTAGGCGTTCGCCAGGCTGAAGAAGCGCGGCCCGAAGCGCTCGTCGTTGGCGCCGACCAGCGGCGATTCCGGCATGAAATTGATGTGATCGGTAATGGCCACCAGGCTGCCCGGCGCCACCGAGCGGCGCAGCGAACCGGCGGCGTTGGTCGCCAGCAGGAATTCGCAGCCCAGCAGTTTGAAGGTGCGCACCGCGGTGGTCATCACCTGCATGCCGCGCCCTTCATAGAAATGACCGCGCCCTTTCATGCACAATACCGGTACGCCCTCCAGCTTGCCGGCGACCAGCTGCCCGGCATGGCCGGCGACGCCGCTCACCGGAAAGCCCGGCAGCTCCGCGTAGTCGATGGTGACGGTTTCGGTCATCACCTCCGCCAGGGCGCCAAGCCCGGAGCCGAGAATCAAGGCCGCTTTCGGCTGGAAACCCGGCAGGCGTGCGCGGACGACATCGGCGCAGGTAAAAGCATCTTCTTGATTAAACATCGTATTCTCTCTTTCAGCGGGGGATAATAATCCCCATAGTAGAGAGCGAGGCTCAGCCGAGACCAATACATTCTTGGCGGCCGATTTATTCCATTTACCTATAAGTTGAGCTGCGTCACAAGGAGACGATATCCCGGATGAATCAGCCCCATGCCCTGCCCGATCCCGGCCGGATTAACTTCCGCCTGCTGCACTATTTCCGCGTGGTGGCGGAAGAGATGAACTTCACCCAGGCGGCGCGGCGGCTGAATATGTCACAGCCGCCGCTCAGCAAGCACATCAAGGAGCTGGAGAGCCAGCTCGGGGTGGTGCTGTTCAAACGCACCACCCGCTCCATGACGCTGACGCCGGCCGGCCGCACGCTGCTGCGCAACGTCGAGCGGCTGCTGGATCAGGCCGACAGCGCGCTGCATCAGGTGCAACAGATGGGGCGCGGCGAAGGCGGCCACATGGTGGTCGGCATGGTCGGCACCTCGGCCTGGGGCGGCCTGATCGCGGCGCTGCGGCGATTCAGCGAGCAAAGCGCCGGCGTCACCTGGTCGTTGAACGAACTGACGCCCAGCCAGCAAATCGCCGCGCTGCAAAAGCGGCATATCGATATCGGGGTCTGGCGAGAGGCGCAGCAGCAGACGCTGCCGGGGTTGACCTGCCAACGGTTGGCGAGCGAAAGCATCGCCGTGGTGCTGCCGCTCGATCATCCGCTGGCGCAGCAGGAAAACATCCCGCTGGCGGCGCTGCAGAACGATAGCTTCATCGTGCTGCCGCCGCATGAGGCCAGCCTGGGGCTGTATCTGCACAATCTGTGTCTGCAGCAGGGATTCTTGCCGGACGTCGCTTATCAGGTCAACGAGCCGCAAACCCTGCTGGCGCTGGTGGCGGAAGGCTGCGGCATTACGCTGCTGCCGGACAGCTACGGCCGCATCCCGTGGCCCGGCGTGCGATTTTGCTCGCTGCAGCACGCGCCTTCGGCGGATCTGTACGCGGTTTATCGCGCCGACAGCGTCACACCGGTGGTGCAGGCCTTTCTGGAGATGCTGCGGGTGCCGTAAGCGGCCCGCAGCGCAGATTACATCGTCGGCTGCACCATCAGCTGGCCGGCGGTGCCGCGATCGGCCATCTCCAGCGTCTGGCTGTAATACAGGAACGGGAAGTGTTCGGAGGTAGGTTGGTTGAAATACACCAGCAGCTCGACGTCGCCATCGACCCAGACGGTATCCTTCCAGCCGCGATCTTCCGCCATCGGCTGCGCGCCGTTGACGCGTTTGATCAGGAACTGCACGCCCTGAATATGGAACGACTGCGGCGTATCCGCATGAATGTTCCAGCGTTCCCAGGTGCCTTGCTGCGCCTGCACGTCGATGCGGTTCATGTCCCAAATCGCGCCGTTGATGCCAACGCCGCCGTCGCCCAGGCGGAAATCGCGGGTGCGGCTGGCGCTGCCGTCCAACAGCTGATCCGCCAGCAGGCGCATCGGCAGGTTGTCGGTCACCAGCGGCAGCAGGCCGGTCGGGCGCAGCGTCAGCACCTGGGTGGACACCAGAATGCTCGACGGCTCGAACAGGCCGCGCAGGCGATCCATGATGCCCGCCGCTTCACCGGCGGTGATGGTCACCTCGTCGCCCTTCGACATGTCGATCAGCACTTCCCGGCGTTCGCCCGGCGCCAGCGACAGCTGCTGCACCGCGACCGGCGCGGGCAGGAAGCCCTGATCGCTGGCGATCACGTTAAATGGGCGCCCGTCGCTGAGCTGCAGGGTATAGCGACGCGCGTTGGAAGCGTTAAGCAGGCGCAAACGCACCCAGCCGCGCGACACCTCGACATACGGATTTTGCACGCCGTTGACCAACAGCGTATCGCCGACGAAGCCGCCCTGCGACGGCGCATCGTATTGCGGCGTGCCGAAGTTATCGAAGCGCTTGTCCTGAATGATCAGCGGGAAATCGTCGACGCCGTAGTGATTGGGCAGCGGCAGTGCTTTGCTGACGGCATCTTCCACCAGCCACAGCCCGGCCAGCCCGTTGTAAACGTGCGGCGCCATGCGGTTCGGCGTATTGGCGTGATACCAGCAGGTAGCCGCCGCCTGACGGATAGGCAGCACCGGCGACCAGTCGACGTTGGGCGACATCATGCGCGGCGCGCCGCCCATCAGCGTGCCCGGCACCTGCAGACCGCTGATGGTCATCGCCACCGGTTCCTGCAGGCGGTTGCTGTAGATCAGTTTGACGTCGTCGCCGCTGTAAACCCGCACCGTCGGCCCCAGGTACATGCCGTTGATGCCCCACACCGCCGCTTTGCGGTTATCCATAAACGCCCAGTGGGCGCGCTGCAAGGTCAGGAACAGCGGCTGACCGCGGCGAGACTCCAGCAGCGGGGGAATGGGTAATGGGGTCTGCGTTCCGCTCGCTTCAGCCCTCAGCGGCACGGCGCCCGCGCACAGCGCCAGGCCCGATGCCTGTAAAAACTGACGTCGACTGAGTGACATATCTTCTCCATGAAAAGCAATAACTAAACCGTGTGCAAAACCCAAACGCCCGCCAATCAAGATTAGCAGGCGTTCAGGCGTTAACGGCGCTGAACGCCAATTAAAACCTTATTCTTTGAAGCCGGTAGACTCTTATTTTTTGGCGGCGTTGCGCTGGGCGACTTCAGCGTCCAATTCGGCGATTTTCGCCTCCATCAGCTCGCGGCAATGGGCCGCCAGCTCGCGCACGTTTTCTTTGCCGTATTTGCTGGTATCCACCGGCGCCAACATCTCGACGATCACATGACCGTTATTCCAACGGTTAAGATTTATATTACCGCTGGTGGTGGATACACAGATCGGCACAATCGGCACGCCGGCGGCGATGGCCGCGTGGAATGCGCCGGTTTTAAACGGCATCAGCCCACGGCCACGGCTGCGGGTCCCTTCCGGGAACATCCAGATCGAAATGTCTTTCTTCTTGAACTGCTCCGCCACCTGGGCGATGGTGCCGTGCGCCTTGGCGCGATTATCACGATCTATCAGCAGGTTACCGGTCAGCCAATACAGCGGGCCGAAAAACGGAACCCACACCAGACTTTTTTTACCAACGGTCACGGTGCGCGGCTGCACGATATTGGAAGCCGTCACCATATCGTAGTTATTTTGGTGGTTGGCGATATAGATGCAGTTGCCGTTGTTGGCCGCATCGGCCGGCACGCGGGTTTCAACCTTGATGCCGAACAGCGTCGACAGGCGGCCGAAAAGATGGCCAAAGGTCGCCACATGGCGAGGGTTACGCGGGCTGAACAAGCAATAAACAGAACCGAAAATACACACCAGAATACAGAAAAGAGTGGCGAGAACGGCACGCAAAATCAATAACATAACAACCTCATTAGCACACTGCCAACGCAGTTTACTTCGCTGCGCAGATTCCTTTACTCATTATTTGCCGGCAAGGCGGAAAGCACGCCCACGTCGCCTGCATTTCTCGCTATTTTCCCGCCAGGCGGCAGTACGCACAATAATTTTATGCGCAGAAATGTTAACTATTTGGAAAATAAACGCCAGCAAAAATAAATAAGGCGGCCACAGCATGCTGCGACCGCCCGTTAACGCTAGCGCCAACGCTTACTCTTCGCTGTCGCCGCCCGATACCCGCACCGGCGCATCCACTTCGACGCGATCGATACGCTGCAGGCCGCGCGGCAGCTGGGTGCCCTTGCGACCGCGCTCCGCACGGAACTTCTGCAGATCTTCCGGCCGCAGCGTCAGCTTGCGTTTGCCGACGTGCAGCGTGACGGACGCCTGCGGCGGCAGCACGAACAGCCAGGCCAGCTTGTCTTCACCAGCCGCCGCCTGGGCTGCCGGAATGGAGACGATCTTGTTGCCTTTGCCCTTCGACAGCTGCGGCAGATCGGCGACCGGGAACATCAGCATGCGCCCGGCGGCGGTGATCGACAGCAGCATATCGTCTGCGCCGTGAATTTCCATCGGCGGCAGCGCTCTGGCGTTGTCCGGCAGCGTGATCATCACCTTGCCGGCGCGGTTGCGCGCCACCAGATCGTTAAAGGTACAGACGAAGCCGTAACCGGCGTCGGACGCCATCAGCAGCTTCTGATCGTCGGCCGCCATCAGCACCTGCTCAATGGTGGCGCCCGGCGGCGGCGTCAGCTTGCCGGTCAACGGCTCGCCCTGCCCGCGCGCCGACGGCAGCGTCATCGGATCGAGCGCGTAGCTGCGCCCGGTTGAGTCAATGAACACCACCGGCTGGTTGCTCTTGCCGCGCGCCGCACCGCGGAAGCTGTCGCCGGCCTTGTAGCTCAGGCCGGCCGGATCGATGTCGTGGCCCTTGGCGCTGCGCACCCAGCCCATTTCCGACAGCACGATGGTCACCGGTTCGGACGGCACGAAGTCGTGCTCGCTCATCGCCTTGGCTTCCGCACGCTCGGTCAGCGGCGAACGGCGATCGTCGCCGTAGGTCTGCGCGTCGGCCTGGATCTCTTTCTTAATCAGCGTGTTCAGCTTACGCTCGGACGCCAGCAGCGCCTGCAGCTGATCGCGCTCTTTCGCCAGCTCATCCTGCTCGCCGCGGATCTTGACCTCTTCCAGCTTGGCCAGGTGACGCAGTTTCAGCTCGAGGATCGCTTCCGCCTGGGTGTCGGAGATGCCGAAACGCTGCATCAGCACCGGCTTCGGCTCATCCTCGCTGCGGATGATGTGGATCACCTCGTCGATGTTGAGGAACGCCACCAGCAAACCTTCGAGGATATGCAGGCGTTTCAGCACCTTCTCGAGGCGGTAGTTCAGGCGGCGGCGCACCGTATCGCGACGGTAGGCCAGCCATTCGGTGAGGATCTCCACCAGCCCTTTCACCTGCGGGCGGTTGTCCAGACCGATCATGTTCATGTTGATGCGGTAGCTGCGTTCCAGATCGGTGGTGGCGAACAGGTGATTCATCACCTGCTCCAGATCGATACGGTTGGAACGCGGCACGATCACCAGACGCGTCGGGTTTTCGTGGTCGGATTCATCGCGCAGATCCTCGACCATCGGCAGCTTCTTGGCGCGCATCTGGCTGGCGATCTGCTCCAGCACCTTGGCGCCGGAGACCTGATGCGGCAAGGCGGTGATCACCGCGCTGCCGTCCTCTTTCTTCCACACGGCGCGCATGCGCACCGAGCCGCGGCCGCTCTGGTAAATTTTGCGAATTTCATCGCGCGGGGTGATGATCTCGGCTTCGGTCGGGAAATCCGGCCCCTGCACAAACTCGAGCAGGTCATCGAGCGAGGCGCCCGGCTTGTCGAGCAGCGCCACCGCCGCGGCGGCGACTTCGCGCACGTTGTGCGGCGGAATGTCGGTCGCCATGCCGACCGCGATGCCGGTGGTACCGTTCAGCAGGATGTTCGGCAGACGCGCCGGCAGCATCTTCGGCTCTTGCAGCGTGCCGTCAAAGTTCGGGATCCAGTCGACCGTGCCCTGGCCCAGTTCGGCCAGCAAGACTTCGGCGTATTTGGACAGACGCGATTCGGTATAACGCATCGCCGCGAACGACTTGGGATCGTCCGGCGCCCCCCAGTTCCCCTGGCCGTCCACCAGCGGATAGCGATACGAGAACGGCTGCGCCATCAGCACCATGGCTTCATAACACGCGCTGTCACCGTGCGGGTGATATTTACCCAGCACGTCGCCCACGGTACGGGCGGATTTCTTGAATTTGGCGCTGTTGTTCAGCCCCAGCTCAGACATGGCGTAGATGATGCGGCGTTGTACCGGCTTCAAACCGTCGCCAATGTACGGCAACGCCCGATCCATGATGACGTACATGGAATAGTTCAGATAGGCGTTTTCAGTGAATGTGTGCAGCGGTAAACGCTCTACACCGTCATGAGTCAGATCACTCATTACTCAATTATCCTCAGACCGTGGCTTGGCAATCCCTTGGACGACAAAAGGCATCGCTTGTCGATTCTGCCCGCGATAGTAACCCATCTGCGGGGTAGCTGTCACAGTTGGCGCAAGGATCGCCGGCGACGGCCGATTCCGCTCTGCGGTTTATGCAAAATTTCGCCACCTGGCGGCCGTTTTATTGACTGGCAGTCAACACTGTTGTGCGCCGGATCGCATTTTTACTTGCCTGACTAACGATTACACTCGTCGCCAGCGAGATGGTTTCCGCCTTTTCAGCGGGAAGCATGCCATATCTTAACTCTGACGGGAGCCGCGAAATATGAGCAATATCCTGATTATCAACGCTAAAAAACAATTCGGCCATTCCAACGGCGAACTCAACCAAACCCTAAGCGACGTGGCGGAAAGCTTCCTGCGCGATCTGCAGCACGATGTGCAGGTCACCGTGGTCGACGACGGCTATGACATCGAAGCCGAGGTACAGAAGTACCTGTGGGCCGACGCGGTCATCTATCAGATGCCGGGCTGGTGGATGGGCGAACCCTGGATCCTGAAAAAATACATCGATGAAGTGTTCACCGCCGGCCACGGCAGCCTGTATGCCAGCGACGGTCGCTCTCGTTCCGACGACAGCAAAAAATATGGCTCCGGCGGCCTGATCCAGGGCAAAAAATACCTGCTGAGCCTGACCTGGAACGCCCCGCTGGAGGCCTTCACCGATCCCGATCAGTTCTTCCACGGCGTCGGCGTCGACGGCGTTTACCTGCACTTCCACAAGGCCAACCAGTTCCTGGGGATGGAGGCGCTACCGACCTTTATCTGCAATGACGTGATAAAACAACCGGATATCGAAGCGGACATCGCACATTATCGCGAGCATCTGGCGAAAATTTTTGCTTAACTGACGCAGAACATACTCATCAACGAGGTAAGCATGATCACCGTAATCGCAGAAATCAAAGTGAAGCCCGGCCACCGCGCCACCGTACTGCAAGCCATTGAAAAACTGGTGCCGCTGGTACTGGCGGAAGACGGCTGCGGCGAATATACGCCGATGGTCGACAGCAATACCCAGGCGCCGTGGCAGAAGCGGTCGCCGGATTCGGTGTTCATGCTGGAGAAATGGGAAAGCATGGCGCATCTGGAAAAACACCTGGCCATTGAGCACATGCTCAAACACCGCGACACCCTCAAGGACAGCGTGCTGGACACCGAGATCTACATCTTGGAAAACGCCCTGTAATCCGCGACTTATAACGTCTGCGCGTCGATGTGCGCGCTGACGTAGTCCAGAAAACAGGTGATACGCGCCGCCAATTGCGTATTGCGGTAATACACCGCATTGATCGGCTGGCGCACGTCCAGCGTCTCCTGCTCCAGCAACGTCACCAGCTTGCCTTCTTCCCGATCGCGCCGGGTCATGAAGTCCGCCAACTGTACGATCCCCTCGCCCCGCAGCGCCAATTGCCGCAGCGTTTCACCGCTGGAGGCGGCAATGGTTGGCGTGATGGTGAAATGTGGCGCCTGGCGATAACGCAACGGCCACTGATTCAGCGATTCTGGCTGGGTAAAACCCAGCAGACAGTGCCGATGCAACTCCTCCACGCTCTGCGGCGTGCCGTGCTGCTGCAGATAAGCCGGGCTGGCGAGGATGCGCAACCGGCTGGCGCCCAGCGCGCGCGCATGAATGGTCGAATCACGCAACGCACCGATGCGAATGGCAATATCCGTGCGTTTTTCCAGCAGATCGATAACCAGGTTGTCAGTGTTCAGCTCGAGCGAAATTTGCGGATATCGCTCCCTGAACCCCGCCACCAGGGGCACGATGACATGCTCCATAAAAGGCGCAGCCGCGTTTATCCGCAGTCGCCCGGCCGGCATCTGCCGGCGCACCGCCATTTGTTCTTCGGCATTTTCCACCGAGTTGATGATCGTACGCGCATGGCTCAGGAAGCTCTGCCCTTCTTCGGTCAGCTCTAAGCGGCGCGTAGTGCGGCGCATCAGGGTGGTATCGAGCTTATTCTCCAGGCGGCTGAGCGCACGGCTGATGCCGGAGGTCGTCTGGCCGAGCTGATCGGCGGCGGAGGTGATAGAGCCGCTGTCGACCACCGAGGTGAACGCCAGCAATTCTTCGAGCGTGATCTTCATGCATTCCGGCCCTGGTTATCGGGCGCCGCATGAACGCCCTGCGGGAAAGCAGGCCCGGCGTTCACCGGGCCAGGGTCAGGCTCAGACCGCCAATTCGGCCATGTCGCCCTTGTCTTGCAGCCAGTTCCGGCGATCTTCCGAACGCTTCTTGGCCAACAGCATGTCCATCACCGCCAGCGTCTGATCGACGTCATCCTCTGCCACCGTCAGTTGCACCAGACGGCGGGTATTCGGATCGAGGGTGGTTTCGCGCAGCTGCAGCGGGTTCATCTCACCCAGCCCTTTAAAGCGTTGGACGTTCGGCTTGCCCTTCTTGCGCTTCAGCTGTTCCAGCACGCCGGCTTTCTCTTCTTCATCCAGCGCGTAGAACACCTCTTTACCGAGATCGATACGGTACAGCGGCGGCATGGCGACATAAACGTGGCCGCCTTTCACCAGCGAACGGAAGTGGCGCACGAACAGCGCGCACAGCAGCGTGGCGATATGCAGGCCGTCGGAGTCCGCATCCGCCAGGATGCAGATTTTGCCGTAGCGCAGCTGGCTGAGATCTTCGCTGTCCGGATCGATGCCGATCGCCACGGAAATGTCGTGCACTTCCTGCGAGGCCAGCACTTCATCCGAGGAGACTTCCCAGGTATTCAGAATCTTACCCTTCAGCGGCATGATCGCCTGATATTCGCGATCGCGCGCCTGCTTGGCCGATCCGCCCGCCGAGTCCCCTTCCACCAGGAACAGTTCGGTCATGGCCAGATCCTGCGAGGTACAGTCCGCCAGCTTGCCCGGCAGCGCCGGCCCGCTGGTCAGCTTCTTGCGCACCACTTTCTTGGCGGCGCGCAGACGGCGCTGGGCGCTGGAAATCGCCAGCTCGGCCAGCTGTTCCGCCGCCTGAACGTTCTGGTTCAGCCACAGGCTGAAGGCGTCTTTCACCACGCCGGAAACGAAGGCCGCGCACTGACGCGAAGAGAGACGTTCTTTGGTCTGCCCGGCGAACTGCGGATCCTGCATCTTCACCGACAACACGTAGGCGCAGCGATCCCAGATATCCTCCGCCGACAGCTTCACGCCGCGCGGCAGGATGTTGCGGAATTCGCAGAACTCGCGCATCGCGTCCAACAGCCCCTGACGCAGGCCGTTGACGTGGGTGCCGCCCTGCATGGTCGGGATCAGGTTGACGTAGCTTTCGGTCAGCAGCTCACCGCCTTCCGGCAGCCACAGCAGCGCCCAGTCGACCGCTTCGGTGTCACCGGCGAAATTGCCGACGAACGGCGCTTCCGGCAAGGTGATCAGGCCATTAACCGCTTCCATCAGGTAGTCGGTCAGGCCGTCCTGGTAGCACCAACGCTGCTCGGTGTTGTTCACCTTGTCGATGAAATAGATCTCGACGCCGGGGCACAGCACCGCTTTGGCTTTCAGCAGGTGAGTCAGGCGCGATACCGAGAAACGCGGGCTGTCGAAGAACTGTTCGTCCGGCCAGAAGTGCACGCTGGTGCCGGTGTTGCGTTTGCCGCAGGTGCCGATCACCGTCAGGTCTTGCACTTTGTCGCCGTTTTCGAAGGCGATGCCGTAAACGTTGCCGTCGCGGCGCACGTTGACTTCCACCCGCTTCGACAGGGCGTTGACCACCGAGATCCCCACGCCGTGCAGGCCGCCGGAGAACTGGTAGTTTTTATTCGAGAATTTACCGCCGGCGTGCAGCCGGCACAGGATCAACTCAACCGCCGGCACGCCCTCTTCCGGGTGGATGTCCACCGGCATGCCGCGGCCGTCGTCGATCACCTCCAGCGACTGATCGGCGTGCAGAATCACGTCGATACGCTTGGCGTGACCGGCCAACGCTTCGTCGACGCTGTTATCGATCACCTCTTGGCCGAGGTGGTTTGGGCGCGTCGTGTCGGTATACATGCCGGGACGACGGCGCACTGGTTCTAGACCGCTGAGTACTTCAATGGCATCAGCGTTATAGCTGGATTGAGTCATCGTTGATTATTTTTTCGTGGTTAAAGGGAGGTGCCGGAACGGTCCGTCAGACCGCGTTTAGCCCTAAAAAATCCACAATCTGGGGGAAGTAGTGCTCGAAACCGACGAAGGCGTGGTTTCCACCCGACTCCACCGTTTGCCGACACGCGGTGTAATACGCCACTGCCTGGCCGTAATCGAGAATTTCATCGCCCGTTTGCTGCAGCAGCCAGATTAAATCCGGCGACTCCAAGGGATCGATCTGCATCACTTTCAGATCGTAAACGTGCCGAGACTCTAACACATATTGCTGGCCGGTGTAGGGGTTCTCGTTGGCGCCGAGATAGTCCACCAGCAGCTCAAACGGCTTGACCGCCGGGTTGACCACCACCGCCGGCAGGGAAAAACACTGCGACAGCCAGGTGGCGTAATAGCCACCCAGCGATGAGCCGACCAGCCCGAGCGTTTGCCCGGCGCGTTCCAGCACCATATTTTCCAGCATCTCGGCGGCCGCCGCCGGAAAGGCCGGCAGCTGCGGCACCAGCATCTCGATATCGGGATGGTGCTCGGCCAGCCAGGCTTTAAAGGCCACGGCCTTGGCCGACTGCGGCGAGCTGTTGAAACCGTGCAGGTAGAGCAGTGTCGAAGGCATCAGTATCCATCCGAGTCCATATCGGGGCGGAAATCGTCGTTTTCCAGGCGGAACACCTGCGTCTCGACGCGGCCGTCCGGCAGCAGATCGAGGTAGCGCCAGCCGGGGGAAACGTCATCGATGGTAAAGTTAGTGCAGTGCGGCTTGAATTGCACGCAGGTCGAGGGCGTCGCCAACAGGCGCCGGCCCTGCCATTCCAGATCCAGGTCCTGGTGAATATGCCCGCACACCACGGTATTCACCTTCGGGTAGCGCAGCAGGATCGCGCCCAGCATATGCGGGTTGCGCAGGCTGTGCTGATCGAGCCAGGTACAGCCGGATGGCAGCGGATGATGGTGCAGCAGCAACAGCGTATAGCGCTCGGGGTGAGCCTGCAGACAGCGCTCCATCCACTCGAGCTGGTATTCGCTCAATTCGCCGTGCGGTACGCCGAACACCTGGCTATCCAACATCAGCACCTGCCAGCTGTCGCCCAGCAACACCTGTTTGGAAGGGGCAATGCCGGCGGCGGCCAACGCGTCGACCATCGCCGGTTGGAAATCGTGGTTACCCGGCAGCCACACGCAGGGGGCCGGCAATTGCGCGATACCGGCGGCGAAGTGGCGGTACGCCTCTTGCGAATGATCCTGCGCCAAATCTCCCGTGGCGACGATCAAATCAACGTCGCGGCGCTGCGCCTGGATGGCGTCCAGCACCGCGTGATAGCTGCGATAGGTATTGATGCCAAGCAACGTCTCGTGTTCGCCGGCAAAAAGGTGGGTATCTGTTATTTGTAGAATCCTGACCGCGGCCCCACTCGCCACAGGCAGTTTAAACAGGCTTTCCAAATGGTGTCCTTTGTTATTTCAGTCTGTCTAACAAACCGGAACCGCCATCGCTCCATGCGCCAAACAGTAGCGCAGCCAATCAGCAAGAAACTGGTTAATTTGATGCTTTTCGTCGCGTTGATGCAACTTTTTATTAGGATAATCATAACGCGCTTTAAAGCGGTAGATCTGCTGACTGGAACACACTTCCGCAACCATGGCGTCATGGTATAACCGCACCGTCATCGCGGGCAGGCTCCAGTAGCTGACCGCCGGAAAGATCTGCTCGATCTCCACCAGCGACGTGTAACGCGTGGACTCAACGATGGTCAAACGATAGCCGGCGCCGTTCACCTGATAAGTCACCGTTTCGCCCACTTCGTCGTTGCGCGGCAGCAAGCGGCGCAATTGCGCGAAGTTGGTTTCGCACAATCTCATCATTTCGGGGAAATCAGGGGTATAGCGCTGTTTCATTAGTTGGCCCACTCTTTTCTCAACGATTCATGGTGCAACGCCAGCCATTGCAATGCAATCACTGATGCGGCGTTATCGATCGCGCCCTCCTCCACCCAGCGGTAAGCCTGCTCGCGGCTGACCACGTGGACGCGGATATCTTCATGTTCTTCCGCCAGGCCATGGATGCCTTCGGCGGTGCCGGCGTCCACCTCGCCGACCATGATCGACAGACGTTCGCTGGTGCCGCCCGGGCTGGCCAGATAACTCAGCACCGGCTTGCAGCGCCCGACCACCACGCCGGCCTCTTCCTGCGCTTCGCGGCGGCACACGTCTTCGACGCTTTCGCCGGTTTCGATCATACCCGCCACCATTTCCAGCAGCCAGGGCGAATTACTGGTATCGACCGCGGCGATGCGCAGTTGTTCAATCAGTACCACTTCGTCGCGCACCGGATCGTAGGGCAGCAGCACCGCCGCATGGCCGCGCTCGAAAATTTCACGCGTGATTTCAGGACTCATTTCGCCATTGAACAAGCGATGGCGAAACCGGTATAAATTGAGTGAAAAAAAACCACGGTACAGCGTCTCGCGTGCAATAATTTCTACATCTTTTTTATCGAAAGTGACGGGTGACGGCTGCGAACGGTTCATGCGCGAATTCTCCTGCGTGAGTATGCCGATAAAATAAACGGTTTTGATGACAGAAACAGCGGGTCTCACCGCCGCCGCTTTATGTTAGGCTGTTTTTCGCCGCCGGACGCGGCGCGTTTGTGCGCTCGCAGGTAATAGCGGGAAACAATCCGGATTGTCAGCCATAATATCAGCTGCAGTCGACCCGGACAGTACGCCAAGGTAAATGGGCGGTCTGAAAGGTAAAAGTTACGTGAGATGGCACATTCAGCCACCTGATGCGTACCGCAGACTCTGCTAGAATCGGCAACTATTTCGTCTATCGTCAGCGCTAACATAGCAATATTGCTGCACAACAAGGAATGCAAATGAAGAAACTGCTCCCCCTTCTTATCGGACTGAGCCTGGGCGGCTTCAGTGCAATGAGCCAGGCAGAGAACCTGCTGCAGGTCTACAAACAGGCCAGGGAAAGTAACCCGGATCTGCGCAAAAGTGCTGCTGACCGCGACGCCGCATTCGAAAAAATCAATGAAGCGCGCAGCCCGCTGCTGCCGCAGCTCGGCCTGACCGCCGGTTACAACTACAACAACGGCTATCGCGACAGCAACGGCGTTAACAGCAATGTCACCAGCGCTTCGCTCGGCCTGACGCAAACCATCTTCGACATGTCGAAATGGCGTGCGCTGACGCTGCAGGAAAAGACCGCCGGCATCTCCGACGTGACCTTCCAGACCGCGGAACAGCAGCTGATCCTCAACACCGCCACCGCCTATTTCAACGTGCTGAGCGCCATTGACACGCTCTCTTATACCCAGGCGAACAAACAAGCGGTTTACCGCACGCTGGATCAAACCACCCAACGCTTCAACGTGGGCCTGGTGGCGATCACCGACGTGCAGAACGCCCGTTCCGCCTACGATACCGTGTTGGCGGCCGAAGTCACCGCCCGCAACAACCTGGACAACGCGCTGGAAGCGCTGCGCCAGATCACCGGCACCTTCTATCCTGAGCTGGCCTCGCTGAATACCGATCGCTTCAATACCCAGCGCCCGGAAGCGGTGAACAACCTGCTGAAAGAAGCGGAAGCGCGCAACCTGAGCCTGCTGTCCGCCCGTCTGAGCCAGGACCTGGCGCGCGAGCAGATCCGCTCTGCGCAGACCGGTTATATGCCGACGGTCAACCTGAATGCGTCGACCGGGATCACCAATACCCGTTACAACGGTTCCGCCACTCACGACACGCTGAGCTCCAGCCGTTACAGCAATTCTGATGCCGGCCAAAACCAGGTTGGCGTTTCGATCAGCCTGCCGCTGTACAGCGGCGGCGCAACCAACTCGCAGGTGGAACAGGCGCAGTACGGCTTCGTCGGCGCCAGCGAGCAGTTGGAAAGCGCCCACCGCGGCGTGGTGCAGACCGTGCGTTCGTCGTTTAACAACGTTAACGCCTCGATCAGCAGCATCAACGCCTACAAACAGGCGGTGATCTCCGCGCAGAGCTCGCTGGATGCGATGGAAGCCGGTTATCAGGTAGGTACCCGCACCATCGTCGACGTGCTGAACGCCACCAGTACCCTGTATAACGCCAAGCAGCAGCTTTCCAGCGCGCGTTATACCTACCTGATCAACCAGCTGAACATCAAGTCGGCACTCGGCACGCTGAACCAGAACGATCTGCTGACGCTGAACGGCGCACTGGGCAAACCGGTATCGACCGCGCCTGACGCCGTCGCACCGCAGAACCGCTCTCAGGACGCCTACGCAGACGGTTATCAGGACAACGCGCCGATGCAACAGGTCGCTGCGCCGGCACCAAGTGCCACACGCGCTGCGGCACCAGCCGTCAGCCAACCGACTCGCAACAGCGGCAACCCATTCCGCAACTGATGCGCGCGCGTTGATAAACACGGGGTTCGGCCTGCGCCGCACCCCGTTTTTTTTACCCCGATTTCCCCACTTCTGCCCGCCACCTCACAGCCGTCGCTGCGCCAGGTGGTATCATCGTCACTCTCGTTTTCGCAGTCTGGATGGGGTTCGATGGACAACGATTCACGCTGGCAGCGCTTGATTCACGACGGCGAACTGCCGCCGCCGCTGCGCCCGGCGCAGGCGGTTTACGCCTCCTGGCTGCGCTGCCGCAGCCTGATGCAGCCAGACGTTTGGCAAGCACCGCACCGCGCTCAGGGTGCCACCTTCGAATCGATTTGCCGCCGCAAGAATGACCTGCTGACGCTCGGCCAGGCAGCGCTGGAAGACGCCTGCGAATACATGGAGCCGCGGCGTTGCCTGTTGATGATCCTCGACGAGAGCGGCTGCATGCTGTGGCGCTGCGGCGACGCCCAAACCTGGGAGCATTTGCAGCCATTGGGATTTGCCCCCGGCGCTTACTGGGCCGAGGGGCAGATCGGCACCAATGCCCCGGCGCTGGCGGCGGTGGAAGGCCACCCGGTACGGGTGAGCGGCGAAGAGCACGTGCGCCGGGCGCTGCACGGCTGGTCGTTCTGCGCTACGCCGGTCTACGACAACAGCGGCCGCCAGCGCGGCTCGATCGCCTTGGGCTGCCTGCTGGCCGATTGTGCCGCCGGCGATCTGTCGCTGACGTTGGCCATCGCCCGCGAAATCGGCAATTCGCTGAACGCCGACAGTCTGCTGGCGGAATCCAACCGTCATCTGAATCAGCTTTACGGTCTGCTGGACGGCGTAGACGACGGCGTCATGGCCTGGGATCACCGCGGTTACCTGCAATACATCAACCAGCGCGCCGCCGGCCTGCTGAAGCTGGACGAACAGCAGAGCCAAGGCAAACCGCTGGCGCAACTGCTGACGCTGCCCGCGCTGCTCAAACGCGCCATCGCCGATCGCCAACCGCTGCAACACGTCGAAGTCACCTTCGAAAGCCAGCGGCAGTTTATCGCCGCCTTGCTGACGCTCAAGCCGATTTTCGACGGCGAACGCTGCAGTTTCATCGCCCTGCTGCACCCGCTCGAACGGCTGCGCCAGTATGTCAGCAGCCAGCTGGGGCGCGTCAGCCACAGCTTCGAACAGATGCCTTCCGCCTCGCTGGAGATGCGACGGCTGATCCGTTACGGGCAACAAGCGGCCAAAGGCCAGCATCCGATCCTGTTGCGCGGAGAAGAAGGCGTTGGCAAAGAGCTGCTCAGCCAGGCTATTCACAACGCCGGCGAACGCGCCGCCGGGCCGTATATCGCCCTCAACTGCCAGCTGCTGCCGCAGGCGCAGGGACTGCGCGAACTGCTGGGCAGCGACGCCAGCGAAGAAGAAGCGGGCCAGCTGAGCAAATTCGAATTGGCCAACGGCGGCACGCTGTACCTCGAACAGATCGAATACCTGCCGGTAGAAATGCAGTCGGCGTTGCTGCAGGTGTTGAAGACCGGCGTGGTAATCCGCCTCAATTCCAGCCGGGTGATCCCGGTCGATGTGCGGGTGATCGCCGGCAGCGCCGCCGATCTGCCGCTGCTGGTGCAGCAAAACCGCTTCCGCCGCCAGCTGTTTTACAGCCTGCAGGCGTTCGAGATCCTGATCCCGCCGTTGCGTCAGCGGCTGAGCGATATTCCGCTGCTGGTCAAACACCATCTGCGCACGCTGGAGCAGCATTTTCAGTGCCGCTTCCGGGTCGATGACGAGGTGATGGCCCAGTTGGCGCTTTATCTGTGGCCGGGCAACGATTTGGAACTGAAAGGGGTGGTGGAGCGCGCGGCGATGATTTGCCACGGCCACCACATCCAGTTGGCGGATCTGCCGGCGCACCTGCTCGGCCAGCCGTCGCTACTGGAAAGCGATCCGCAGCCCGGCGCGCCGCTGTTGACGCTGACGGACATGGAGCGCCAGGCGATCCTCCGCGCGGCGACCGTCAGCCGCGGTCAGCTGACGGAGATGGCGCAGCTGCTGGGCATCGGCCGCACCACCCTGTGGCGGAAGGTCAAACAGCACGGGATCGACATCCGCCAGTTCAAGCTGCGCGCTTAGTGGCTGAGCTGCAACACCCCGCGCGCGGCGTCCAGCATTGCCTTCTGCCCGCTGCGGGTTTTGCTCAGGCAATCCTGCATGCCGACCACCATCGGAATGCCCATCGCCTTCGCCAGAATGGCGCTGTGCGACAGGGCATTGCCACCGCTGAGGCAGATGCCAAGCACCAGACGCCTGTCGAGCATCACCACCTCTGAAGGCATCAACTCGTCCATCACCAGTATCGACGGCTCTGCCAGCGCGATGGCCGGCAGCGGCAGCCCCTGCAGATGGCACAGCGTGCGGCGCAGCATGTCGCGCACGTCCAGTTCGCGTGCCCGCATGTAGTCGTCATCCAGTTCGCGGTACTCTTCGGCGATCGCTTCCAGCACCTGTCGCCAGGCCTGTTCGGCGCAGCACAGCTGCTGCGCGATGCGGGTGTAAGCCGCCTGCTGCAGATCCGGATCGTCCAGCAGCATGCTGTGGGCACCGAAGATCGCCGCCTGCGGCTTGCCGATCAGCGTGCCGGTACGTTCCGCCAGTCGGTTCAGATCGCTCAGCGTGTGCTGTAGCGCCTCCCGCAGGCGTTGCTGTTCGCCCAACACCTCGTCCGCGCCGATCCGTCGATCGGCGGTTGGCGGCCAGAAACTGTGGGCCTGGAACACTGGCCCGCTGGTGACGCTTTCCGCCACCGGGATACCATGCAGCGAAGGCTGCTGCCGCTCGGAGACCGTCTCGCCGAAATGCTGCTCCGCCAGCGCTTTGAACGCCGCCAGCGCCTCGTCCGCCTGCGCTCCGTCGGCGATCAGGCGAATGATGTCACCGTGGCGCACCTGCAGCAGCGCCAGCTGATTGAGGCTGCGCGGATCGACGCACTGCCCCTGCTTTTCCAGCACCAGCTCGGCCTTGAACGGCGCTAACGTCTCGACCAGTCGCGCCGCCGGGCGCGCATGCAGCCCGTGCGGGTTCTGCACCGTCCAGGTTGCGCTTTTGCCCTGCGCCAGCGGCAAAGCCGCGCTTTTCCCGGCCGGCGAGCCTTCGCCCAGCTGCGCCTGTTTGGCCTGCAGCGCGCCCTGCGCCTCCGCCACCACCTGCTCCAGCGAAGCGCCGGAGTTGGCGGCCACCACCGCCGCCAGCGTGCCTTCGACCAGCGGCGCCGCACACAGCCGCACTTTGGCGGCCAAGTCCGGATCCAGCAGGTCGAGCGCGGTTTCCGCGCTGAGCAGCGCGCTGCCCAGATCCATCAGCACCAGAACGCCGTCGCCGTCGGCGACCGCTTCAATCGCCTCCATCACTTTGACGGCGTCGGTGCCGATCGGGTGCTCCTCGTCATCCACGCCCGCCGCCAGCGCCAGCTTGCAGCCATCGCCGCGCATCATCTGCCGCGCCAGCTGCTCAACGCCGCGCGCCAGCAACGCGCTGTGCGAAACCACCACGATATTAATCATCTCGCCTCCTGCTACGGCTAACTACCGGCGACCTCGGCCAGCGTTTTCATCATCAGCATCACCGAAGTGGCGCCGGGATCCTGGTGGCCGATGCTGCGCTCGCCCAGGTAACTGGCTCGCCCTTTGCGCGCCTGCATGGTAATGGTGCTCTCCACCGCCCGCTCGGCGCTGTCGGCGGCGCGCTGCAGCGCCTCCGCCACGCTCAGGTTCTGCTGCGCGGACTGGCCAAGGCTTTCCACCACCGGCCACCAGACGTCGCACATGGTTTTGTCGCCCGGCTCCGCCTTACCGCGCATCACCACGCCGTCAACCCCTTCCTGCATCACCTGCTGCAGCTCTGCCAGATCCAGACTTTGCTTGGCGTTCGCCGCCTGCGCCGCGCGGATGAAGAAGGTGCCGAACAGCGGGCCGCTGGCGCCACCCACGCTCGACAGCAGCGTCATACCGGTGTTTTTCAGAATGAAGCCGATGTCTTTGTCTGCCACCGACGGCAGCTTTTCCACCACCTTGTTGAAACCGCGATTCATATTCAAACCGTGGTCAGCATCGCCGATCTCGGTATCGAGCTGGGTCAGAAAGTCGCGTTCCCGGCTGAACACCTCGCCGCAACGCATCAGCCAATCGACGACCTGTTGTTTGGTCAACGCCATGATGCCTCCTCAGCAACCCCAACGCAGCGCAGGCGTTTTCACCGGCGCATCCCACAAGGACAACAGCTCGTCGTCCACGTTCAACAACGTGATGGACACGCCCTGCATATCGAGCGAGGTGCAATATGAACCCACCAGGTTGCGTTCAATAATGATGCCCGCCTCGGCGCAGCGTTCCGCCAATCGATGATAGACGCCATACAGCTCGGACAGCGGCGTGGCGCCCAGGTTGTTGACCAACGCGATCACCCGATCGCCGCGCGTCAGCGGCTGCTTGGTCTGCATCTCGTCGCGCCACTCGCCCTGCTGACGATCCCACACGCGGATCGTGCGCTGATAGTGGCCGTGGTCGATCAGCGTATGGAACATGTCGTCCACCGCCGCGTTGAGCGTGGTGAACGGGCGACGCGCAATGCCCGGCTCGCCGTGAATGCCGACGCCGAACTCCATCTCGTTCTCCATCAGGGTGAACGACGGTTTGCCGGCGGCAGGGACGGTACAAGCACCCAGTGCAATGCCGATCGAATGCCCGTGGTTGTTGATGCGATGCCCCAGCGTCACCACGCTGTCCAGATCGTCGCCGCGCGCTGCGGCGGCGCCCAGCAGTTTCTCCATCAGCACGGTGTTAGCCACCCCGCGTCGCCCAGCGGTGAACAGGCTGTCTTTGACCGCCACGTCGTCATCCACCAGCACCGTCGCCACCGCGACGCCGCTGTCGTGCAGCAGTTCGGTGGCGGTTTCGAAGTTGAGCACGTCGCCGGTGTAGTTCTTAATCAGCAGCAACACGCCGGCGCCGCCGTCGATCGCCTGACCGCACTCGTACATTTTATCCGGCGTCGGCGAGGTGAAAATCTCGCCCGGACAGGCGCCGTCGAGCATCCCTTCGCCGACGAAACCGCAGTGCATCGGCTCGTGGCCGCTACCGCCGCCGGACAGGATCGCCACCTTGCCCGCCACCGGCGCGTCGGCGCGAGTCACGAACACCGGATCCGCATGCACCAGCAACTCGGGATGGGCCTCCGCCAGCCCCTGCAACTGCTCTTCCAACACCGACTCGACCTGATTAATCAGTTTTTTCACGATGATTTCCTCTGTAAGCCCAGGGGCGCGGCGCACCGTGCCCCAACGGTATCAATGACGCTGCAGCCAGGCGGCGCCCAACCTGTCCGCCGTCAGGATCGCCGCCTGCACGCCCGCAGGGGTGACCTTGAACGGCATGTTGTGAATGGTTTCGCCGGCGGCGCAGCTGGCCTCGGCCACCGCCATCATCTTCGCCGTCGCATCGCCGGTGACGCCCATCTGCGCCAGCGTGATCGGCAGGCCGATGCCATGACAAAACGCCAGTACGGTTTCAATCTGCGCCATCGGGCTGTTCTGCAGCACCAGCTGCGCCAGGGTGCCGAACGCCACTTTTTCACCGTGATACAGGTGGTGACACTCTTCCAGCACGGTGAAACCGTTGTGAATGGCGTGCGCCGCCGCCAGCCCGCTGCTCTCGAAGCCGATGCCGCTCAGATAGGTATTGGCCTCAATAATGCGTTCCACCGCTTCCGTTACCACGCCGGCCTCGACCGCCAGTTTGGCCTTCACCCCCTCAGCCAGCAGCGTGTCATAGCACAGCCGCGCCAGACTGAGCGCCGCCAGCGTCGATTTTCCGCCGGCCATGCTGGTGGCCTGCGCGTCGAAGCAGGCCTGCGCTTCGAAATAGGTGGAGAGCGCGTCGCCCATGCCGGCTACCAGCAGGCGCACCGGCGCTTTGGCGATGATGGCGCTGTCCATCACCACCATGTCCGGGTTGCGCGGGTAGATCAGGTACTCGGCGAATTCGCCCTGTTCGGTGTAGAGAACCGACAGCGCGCTGGTCGGCGCATCAGTGGAAGCGATGGTGGGAATGAGCACCACCGGCAGCTGCTGGTAATGCGCGACGGCCTTGGCGGTGTCGAGCGTCTTGCCGCCGCCGACGCCGATCACCCCGCGGCAACCGTGGGCCTGCAACTCATGGCCGAGTCGGTCTATCTCTTTGCGGCAGCACTCTCCGTTGAAGCGGGCCGCGTGATGTTTCACGCCGTGCTGCTGCAGGCTGCCCATCAGGGTGTCGCCCGCCAGCTGCAGCACGAAGTCGTCGGCGATCACCAGATAATGATCGGCGAGGGATTTGGCGTATTCGCCAACGGCGGCCAGCGCATTGGCGCCCTGAATGTATTTGCCTGGTGACTGGATGATTCTCAACATAACCGGATCCTTGTAGGGAGTTGGCGATGGTAACGTTCAGATATCAGGTGATGACGCGCCGACTTCGCCGTCGGCTTGTTGTTGTGCTTCGACTATGAGCGCCTGCCGCCCGCCTGGCGAGCTTCGCGATTTTTGTTCCATTATGGAACATCATCATAGCGATAACGTTTCATGATGAAACGCTAACGCGCGTTTTTTCGCCGCGAAAGCGAACTGGCGCACACCCCAACGTATAACTGCGTAAAGAGTGGATTCTACGGGCGTTTCAGCTTTAATTTTGACCATGTTTCCCCTATCCTTAGCGCCACTACTGGGAAAGGGCGAAAACAGCCCGCATGATGGGATTGATAACGATGAAACGGACAAAAAACATCAACCAAGAGACGTTCCGCAAATCCTGGCGCAGCTACCGTGTCGCGCCCGTGGCCTTGGCGATCAGCGCCGTCTTTATGCTGGCCGGCTGCGAAAAGAGTGATGAAACGGTCTCCCTGTATCAGAATGCCGATGACTGTTCGCGCGCCAATCCTTCGATGAGCGAGCAGTGCACCACCGCCTACAACAGCGCCCTGAAAGAAGCGGCGAAAACCGCACCGAAATACGCTACCCGCGAAGACTGCGTCGCCGAGTTCGGCGAAGCGCAGTGCACCCAGGCGCCGGCTCCGGCGCAGGCCGGCATGGCGGCAGAATCGCAAAGCAGCGGCAGCTTCTGGATGCCGCTGATGGCGGGCTACATGATGGGCCGCCTGATGGGGGGTTCCGGCTTCGCTCAGCAGCCGCTGTTCACCTCCAAGAACGCCGCCAGCCCGGCGAACGGCAAGTTTGTCGACGCCAGCGGCAAAAGCTACGGCCCGGCCACCGCCGGCGGCCGCACCATGACGGTGCCGAAAACCGCCATGGCGCCAAAGCCTGCGGTCACCAACACCGTGACCCGCGGTGGCTTCGGCGAGACCGTGGCCAAGCAGACCAGCATGCAGCGCAGCAGCGCCACCTCCAACTCCGGCTCTCGCAGCATGGGCGGTTGATGCATGAAACGTATTGCCATTACCGAGCGCCCGGACTGGCGCGAAAAAGCAACCGAGTTCGGTTTCCGTTTCCACACCATGTACGGCGAGCCGTACTGGTGTGAAGACGCCTATTACCAGTTCACGCTGGCGCAGATTGAAGAGATCGAAAACGCCACCGCCGAGCTGCACCAGATGTGCCTGCAGGTGGTGGAGAAAGTGGTCGGCAGCGACGAGCTGATGGCCAAGTTCTGCATCCCGAAACACACCTGGGAGTTCGTGCGCAGCTCCTGGCGCACCAACCAGCCGTCGCTGTATTCGCGTCTCGATCTGGCCTACGACGGCGTCAACCCGCCGAAGCTGCTGGAGAACAACGCCGATACGCCAACCTCGCTGTATGAGGCGGCCTTCTTCCAGTGGCTGTGGCTGGAAGACCAGATCAACGCCGGCAAGCTGGATCCGGAATCGGATCAGTACAACAGCCTGCAGGAGAAGCTGATCGAGCGTTTCGCCGAGCTGAAAGCGCATCACGGCTTCGGCCTGTTGCACCTGGCCTGCTGCCAGGACAGCGAAGAAGATCGCGGCACGGTGCAATATCTGCAGGACTGCGCGCAGGAAGCCGGTCTGCCGACCGAGTTCCTGTTCATGGAAGAGATTGGCCTCGGCGAGAAAGGCCAGTTTACCGATCTGCAGGATCAGGTGATCGGCAACCTGTTCAAGCTCTACCCGTGGGAATTCATGCTGCGCGAGATGTTCTCCACCAAGCTCGAAGACGCCGGCGTGCGCTGGCTGGAGCCGGCCTGGAAGAGCATCATCTCCAACAAGGCGCTGCTGCCGCTGCTGTGGGAAATGTTCCCGAACCACCCGAATCTGTTGCCGGCTTATTTCGCGCAAGACGATCATCCGCCGATGGATCATTACGTCACCAAGCCGCTGTTCTCACGCGAAGGCGCCAATATCCAGATCGTCGAAAACGGTCAGGAAGTGGCGCGCGTCGATGGGCCGTACGGTGAAGAAGGCATGATCGTGCAGCAGTTCCATCCGCTGCCGAAGTTCGAAGACAGCTACACGCTGATCGGCAGCTGGCTGGTGAACGATCAACCCTGCGGCATCGGCCTGCGCGAAGATCGCGAACTGATCACGCAGGATCTGTCGCGCTTCTATCCACACACCATCCTCGGCTGATCGCCCCGCTGAAAACAAAAACGCCAGTCAGTTAAGCCTGACTGGCATTTTTTATCCATCCTCTGGGCGTTCTGTGCAGGGGAATTGCCGTAAAACCCTCGCATTTCTCTGATGCCCTAGCGAACGGCAATTGTAGGGGCCGATGGCGCGGCCCCTACACCCGCGCCTTTGCTTAACACCGCCTGTCCGCTGCGCGAATACCCTCGCCGCGTCTGCGTTGTCGGGCGGGTCGGCTGCGACAAACGTCCCTGTTAGTCTCGCCTCAACCGGCCTTCCCTGGCCGGTTGCCCCTGACAACGCCGTCTTGCTCGGCAGCCGGTGATGCGCGCCTAAGGTCAACACCCGAGCTGGCAGCTACCGGGCAACCGGTCGCTTATGAGGTTATGGCAGAGAAGCTGGAGATGAATGCGGTGTTGAGCGCCCTCGAAGACGTCGAACGCAGTCGCGATGCATAGGCGAAACCGCTATGGACGGCGGTTTCAGGCGAGACAGGCAGGGACGCCTGTCGTAGCCGGCCGTGATGCGGCGCGATGAAGTGAGAGTCGTTGGCGCAGCCAACCGTCTGATAGGGCAAAGGCGCGGGTTGCCAGGGGCCGCGCCTTCGGCCCCTGGCTCGGTCGAGGTGCGTGAGCCACATGGCGCATCTCATCTTTATCGACCGAAAACTGCACAAATACGTTCAGAAAAATGCTAACTGACAAGCATTACAGTCTCTGACCGGCGTTTTTTCTTTACCCTACCTGCACCGACAGCATACTCAGCGCCCCCATTTCGATACCGTCGATCGGCACGCTGATGGCTTCTTTGCCATCCCAGCCGCCGAGCACGTACAGCAACGGCAGATAATGCTCCGGCGTCGGATTCGACAACGCCGCGCCCTCATGGCGCATGAAATCCACCAGCGGGTGGTTGTCGCCCCGATAGCGCAGGTTATCCCGGACAAAGTTATTGAATGATTCCGCCCACGGGTAGGCGCTGGTATCGCCCTGCCATTTCACCATGCGCAGGTTGTGCACCACGTTGCCGCTGGCGACGATCATCACGCCCTCGTCCCGCAGCGCGGCAAGTTTGCGGCCCAGCTCATAGTGATAGGCCGCCGACTGTGTGCCGTCGACGCTGAGCTGCACCACCGGAATATCAGCATCGGGATACATTTTGATCAATACGCCCCAGGTACCGTGATCCAATCCCCACTCGCCGAGATCCGCCGTTACCGGCACCGGCGCCAGGATTTGCTGCAGCTGCGTAGCCAGCGCGGGAGAGCCCGGCGCCGGATAGCGGGTATCAAACAGCGCCTGCGGGAACCCGCCGAAGTCGTGAATGGTTTTGGGTTTTTCCATCGCGGTGACCGCAGTGCCGCGGGTGTACCAATGCGCGGAAACCGCCACGATCGCCTTCGGACGCGGCAATGACTCACCCAACGCACGCCATGCCCGGGTGTAACGGTTGTCTTCCAGCACGTTCATCGGGCTACCGTGGCCAAGAAACAGTGCAGGCATACGAGAGGTGTTCATAGGGGGATCCTTAGTTCAAATTGTGCTATGGCGTTACATTACGCGCTTTGACGCAGCAACACAGCCGGATAACCGTGATGAAGATATTCAATAAATTTGAAATAAAAGCCGAAAAAATAGGCTGGCAAACAAAAAGTTAAAAAATGCATATTTTTCAAATAATTAATAATCAACGTGAATACCATGGCATTACTGCCACACAGATCTAATTTGTGAACAATTTATGTACTCTTTGTTAACACAATCTATACACTCCTCCTTCAGTCGACAGGGTGTTGGCAGCCCGTCGGCGCTACGGGAATCACGTCTCACCAAGGAGGAATTCATGTTCAGACTCACACTGGCAACCCGCCTGGCGCTTTCCATGACCTTGTTCGCCACGGGGGCAGTCGCCGCCGACGCGGTGGACAACGCGCCGCTGACGCAGCGCGAAGACCCTTACTTCCTTCAGGCGCAAGCCCAGCTGCAACAGCGGCTGAAGCAGACGCCAAACACCAACCGTGCCAAAAACGTCATTCTGGTGGTCGGCGACGGCATGGGATTTTCCACCGTGACCGCCGCCCGCATTTTTGAAGGGCAGCAGCGCGGCGTGGACGGTGAGTCCAACGTGCTGGCCTGGGAGGCCTTCCCCTATCTGGCAGCGGCCAAAACCTACTCCGCCGACGCCCAAATCACCGACTCCGCGCCCAGCGCAGTGGCGATGACTACCGGCGTCAAAACCATCAACGATCTGATGGGCCTCAACCATACGGCTGCCCTCAATAATTGCGAGGACCAGCAAACCAAGGCCGTCACCACGCTGTGGGAGATGGCCGCAACGCTCGGCATGGCCACCGGCGCCGTGACGACCGCGACCATCACCCACGCCACGCCGGGCGCGACCTATGCCCATATCGCCAACCGCGATTGGGAGTCCGACGCAAAAATGCCGGCAGCGGCCCTGGCCGCAGGCTGCCGCGACATCGCGCGCCAACTGGTGGAAATGAAGTACGGCAACGGCCTCAACGTGGCAATGGGCGGTGGGCGCGCCAACTTCCTGCCCGACAGCGTGAGCGACCCGGAATACCCCGGCAAAACAGGCGCCAGAAAGGATGGCCGCGATCTGACGCAGGCCTGGCTACAACGCTATGGCGAGCGAGGGCAATACGTATGGAATCAGGCGCAGTTCGATAAAATCGAGCCGGGTAAGGTCGACCACCTGTTGGCCCTGTTCGAGCCATCACACATGAACTTCGAGCACGATCGGCGGCAAGACGCGGCGGGAGAGCCTTCGCTGGCGGAAATGACCGGTAAGGCCATCGATATTTTGGCCAGGAATCCCGAAGGCTACCTGCTGTTGGTGGAGGGCGGACGCATCGATCACGGCAGCCATAACGGTAACGCCTACCGCACGCTGAGCGACGCGGTCGCGCTGAACGAAGCGGTGAAAACCATCGTCGACAAGGTCAATCTGGACGAGACCCTGGTGATCGTAACCGGCGATCACAGCCACACGCTGACCATCGCCGGCTATGCCAAGCGAGGCAATCCCATCCTCGGCATTTCCGTCGGCGTCGACGGCAAACCACGGCTGGGCAGCGACGGCAAGCCTTACACCACCGTCGGCTTCGCCAATGGCCCCGGCGGCACAATCCCGCTGGCCGAACGCCCGACATTGACCATGGAGCAGGCCACCGCGCCCGACTTTATTCAGCCGGCGCTGGTGCCGCTGAAAAGCGAGACGCATGGCGGGGAAGATCTCGGCATCTACGCCATCGGCCCCTGGGCCCATCTGTTCCAGGGTACGGTAGAAGAGAACTACACTTTCCACGTGATGAATTACGCCAGCCGCATCGGCGAACGCCTGTCAAAACGGTAGCCACAAAAAAAGCCGCGTAACGCGGCTTTTTTATCGTTGAAACCGGCTGGCTATCAGCTGGCTTTTTTCTCGTGCGCCTGGCGGTAGGCCACCAGATCTTCGATGGTCAGCACCACCATGTCGTGCTGTTTGGCGAAGGTAATCACTTCCGGCGCATGCGCCATGCTGCCATCGTCGTTGGTCAGTTCACACAGCACGCCGGCAGGTTTAAAACCGGCCATGGAAACCAGATCGATGGTCGCTTCGGTGTGGCCGCGACGGCTCAGCACGCCGCCCGGCTGCGCACGCAGCGGGAACACGTGGCCCGGACGGTTCAGGTCGCTCGGCTTGGCGCTGTCTGCCACCGCCGCGCGGATGGTGGTCAGGCGATCGGAAGCGGAAACCCCGGTGGTCACGCCCTGCGCCGCTTCGATGGTCACGGTAAAGGCGGTCTGGAACTGGCTGGAGTTGTTGGTCACCATCATCGGCAGTTCAAGCTGCTGACGGCGTTCTTCGGTGATGCACAGGCACACGATACCGCTGCCGTGGCGAATGGTCAGCGCCATCTGCTCAACGGTCATGGTTTCCGCGGCGAAGATCATATCACCTTCGTTTTCACGGTTTTCATCATCGAGCACCATTACGCCGCGCCCGTTGCGCAGTGCGTCAATCGCGCGTTCAACGCGTTCTGTCGGCGTGCCGAAGTCTGAAAGTAGCGTCTGATTCATGGTAAAAAACCTCATTAAAAATTATGGATTACCAGAACCAGGGCGATCTTGAGGAGTAGCTAGCAATAGCTAAAAAAATAACGCAAGCGGGCGCATGCCCGGCAGATACCGTTACTCTCTCCCATCCGGACTATAACCGTCGGCCCCGGAATTACACCGGATCTGCTGACCTCTAACCGGCCCTGACAGGCTGGCTGAGCGCTCGCGGGCTTTCACCGTAGAAGGTGATTTACCGCCGGTGGGGACTTTCACCCCGCCCTGAGAATAAGCAGGATGACTATAACGCTAATGGGTAGGCAGGGCAATTGGCAAAAGCACAATTCGGCCACGCGCGGCGAATGCGCTTAAGGGTTTATCCGGCGGGCAACTCGCATTACACTAGCGGCAGCTATTAAACTCTGAAAGGGATACGCCATGATTGACCCGAAAAAAATTGAACAAATCGCACGCCAGGTTCATGAGTCCATGCCTAAAGGCGTTCGTGAATTCGGGGAAGACGTTGAGAAAAAAATCCGTCAGGTCCTGCAGTCGCAGCTGACCCGCCTGGATTTGGTTAACCGCGAAGAGTTCGACGTGCAGACTCAGGTGCTGCTGCGCACCCGCGAGAAGCTGGCGCTGTTGGAACAGCGCATGGCCGAGCTGGAAAGCAAGCTGAGCGCGGTGCCGGCGGCCAAGCAGGAAGACGAGTAATTCCCGCCAAGGGCGCGCACCGCGCGCCCTTGTTCTTTACGTCGCCCAGCGTTAGCCGCGCCCGTCTTTGATCGCTTTGATGATGTTGGTGGTCGACAGGCCGTCTTCAAAGTTCAGCACTTTGACATCGCCGCCGTTGGCCCACACTTCCGCACTGCCGGCAATCTCTTCCGGTTTGTAATCGCCGCCTTTCACCAGCAGATCCGGCAGAATGTCGGCGATCAAGCGCTGCGGCGTGTCCTCTTCGAACGGCACCACCCAATCCACCGCTTCCAGCGCGCCCAGCACGATCATGCGATTCTCCAGCGCGTTGACCGGGCGTGTTTCCCCTTTCAGGCGCTTGGTCGACGCATCGCTGTTCACCGCCACGATCAGGCGATCGCCCAGCTTGCGGGCGTTGGCCAGATAAGACACGTGGCCGGCATGCAGAATGTCGAAGATGCCGTTGGTCATCACCACTTTCTCGCCACGTTGACGCGCCTGCGCCACGGCGTTTTTCAACTGCGCTTCGGTCATCACGCCAAAACCGGTTTCGGCCCGGCCGCGCACCGCGTTTTCCAGCTCGATAGGCGACACGGTGGAGGTACCTAGCTTGCCCACCACCACGCCAGCGGCGGCGTTGGCCAGGAAACAGGACTCTTCCAGCGAGTTACCGGCGGCCAGCGAGGCGGCCAGCACGCCGATCACCGTGTCGCCGGCGCCGGTCACATCAAATACTTCCTGCGCCTGGGTCGGCAAGTGCAGCGGTTCAACGCCCGGCTGCAGCAGCGTCATACCGTGTTCTGAACGAGTGACCAGCAGCGCCGACAGCTCGAAATCCGCCACCAGCTTCATGCCGCGTTCCACCAGTTCGGCTTCATCCTTGCAGTGGCCCACCACTGCTTCGAACTCGGACAGGTTCGGCGTCAGCAGCGTCGCACCGCGATAGCGCTCGAAATCGGAGCCTTTCGGATCGATCAGCACCGGCACCTTGGCGGCGCGCGCCAATTGGATCATGCCCTGCACCTGGCTGAGCGCGCCCTTGGCGTAATCGGACAGCACCAACGCCCCGATCTGCGGCAACGCCTGCTGAATGCGCTCCAGCATCGGCTGCGGATCGACGTTGGAGAAGCCTTCTTCGAAGTCGAGACGGATCAGCTGCTGGTTGCGCGACAGCACGCGCAACTTGGTGATGGTCGGATGGGTCGGCACCGAGACGAAATCGCAGCGCACGTTGACTTCATTCAGCTTGGCGCTCAGCGCCCGCGCCGCATCGTCAATGCCGGTCAGGCCCACCAAGCGGGAAGTGGCGCCCAGCGAAGCGATGTTCATCGCTACGTTAGCCGCGCCGCCGGGACGCTCTTCGATGGTATCGACCTTGACCACCGGCACCGGGGCTTCCGGTGAAATGCGGCTGGTCGGCCCATACCAATAGCGATCCAACATGACGTCACCGACCACCAGCACACCGGCGCGGCGAAAATCAGGCAGCGTAACTTTCATCCGATAACTCCAAAAAAGTACAAAATTTTAGTGGCGCAGATATTACCACAGACCGCCGGAATACCCGCAAAAAGGTATCAATCCAGCCATTTGGCCCAGCTAACGCGCACCTGATCGCGCTCGGCGGCGAACAGCCCGCTGCCGACCTTGCCGGAATGCTCCTGCAGCGCCAGATGGTGGATCTCATCGCGCATGGTGACATAGGCCTGGGTCAGCGCGCGCGCCTCCTCTTCCGGCATGATGTCATAATTGGCCATCAGCTCGAAGATGCGCACGTTGTCCGACCAACGCGTCAGCCGCGGTTCACCCGGCGCATAGCGTAAGACCAGATATTGGGCGATAAATTCGATGTCGGTAATGCCGCCTTCATCGGTTTTGATATCAAACAGATCGCGCTGCTTGTTGCCGAGATGATTGCGCATCTTTTCACGCATCTCGCGCACTTCGCGCTTCAGGATCTCCGCATCGCGCGTCTTGCACAGGATCTCACGCCGGATTGCGTCGAACTGCTGATGCAGCGCCGGATCGCCATGCACGATGCGCGCGCGCACCAGGGCCTGATGCTCCCAGGTCCAGGCTTCGTTTTGCTGGTAGTCGGCGAACGCCTCGACGGTGCTGACCAGCATCCCCGCGGCGCCGGAAGGCCGCAGGCGGGCGTCCACCTCATACAAAATGCCGGAGGAGGTGCGGGTGCTGAACAGATGCATCACCCGCTGCGCCAACCGCAGGTAGAACTGACGGCCGTCGATGCAGCGCTCGCCGTCGGTCATCACCTCCGGCGGGCAATCCAGCAGGAATACCAGATCGAGGTCGGAACTGTAACCCAGCTCCCAGCCGCCCAACTTGCCGTAGCCGATCACCGCAAAGCCGCGCCCTTCACGCTCCTGCAGATGGGTCGGCTGGCCGTAGCGCGCCACCATGTCGCTCCAGGCCTGCTGCACCACCGCGTCGATGATCGCCTCCGCCAGATAAGTCAGGTGGTCGCTCACTTTCATCACCGGCAGCGCGCCGGCGATATCCGCCGCGGCGATGCGCAGCTGCTGCGCCTGTTTGAATTGGCGCAGCGCCTCCAGCTTTTGCTCTTCGTCGTCTTCCGGCACCCGCAACAGATACTGGCGTAGCTCGCTGCGGTAGGCGTCCAGCGCCACCGGCTGATACAGCGTGGCCGGATCCAGCAGTTCGTCCAGCAACAGCGGGTAACGCGACAGCTGGTTGGCGACCATCGGCGACGCGGCGCACAGGCGGATCAGATGGCTGAGCGCCGCGTGATACTCCACCAGCAGCTCGAGGTAGGTGGTACGGGTGACAATGCTCAGCAGCAGCTGCGCCAGCCGCACCAGCGCGGTCGGCGCGTCCTGCCGCGGGCACACCTCCGCCAGCAGGCGCGGCATCAGTTGATCGAGCACGTCGCGGCCGCGCGGGCCGATGGTGCGTTTGTCGACGTCATGGCGGAAATCGGCGATGGTGCGCAGCATCTGCCGGCGCCCCTCTTCGTCCAGGTGCGGCGTCAGCGGCGCCAGCTCGTTTTCCTCCAGCGCGTCCTGCCACAGGCTGTGGTAGTGCTGATAGTCGGGATCTTCGCCGACATCCGGGCTATCGTCGCCGATCAGGTCGTCGAACACCGCACGCACCGCCTGCATGTGTGCGTCCAACGCCGCCATCAGCGCCGCCCAATCCGCCAGCCCCATGCCGTAGGCCAGCCGCGCCTGATCGAGCGCATCCTGCGGCAGCGTCTGGGTTTGCTGATCGCCGATCGCCTGCAGCAGATTCTCCAGCCGCCGCAGGAACAGGTAGGCGGCGCTCAGCGCCCGCACCTGCTCGGCCTCCAGCAGCCCCAGTTCACCCACCGCCTGCAGCGTCGGCAGCAGCGAACGCCCCTGCAGCGCCGGCTCGCGGCCGCCGCGGATCAGCTGGAATACCTGGGTAATGAATTCGATTTCGCGAATGCCGCCAGCGCCCAGTTTGATGTTGTCCTTCAGGCCGCGACGCCGCACTTCACGGGCGATCATGCCCTTCATGTTGCGCAGCGACTGGATGACGCTGAAATCGATATAGCGGCGGAACACGAACGGCCGCAGCGTTTTGCGCAGCTCCTGGCTGTAGGCGTCTTCCGCCCCGCCCATCAGGCGCGCCTTCACCATCGCATAGCGCTCCCAGTCGCGCCCCTGCTCCTGATAATAATCTTCCAGCGCCGCGAAACTCATCACCAACGGGCCGCTGTCGCCGAACGGCCGCAGCCGCATGTCGACGCGATAGACAAAACCGTCGATGGTCGGCTGATCCAGCGCCTTGATCAGCCGCTGGCCGAGACGGGTGAAGAACTGGGCGTTGTCCAGCTCGCGCCGTCCGCCTTGGGTCTGGCCGTTTTCCGGGTAGGCGAAGATCAGATCGATATCCGACGAGAAGTTCAGCTCGCCGCCGCCCAGCTTGCCCATGCCGAGGATCAACAGCGGCTGCGGTTCACCGGCGGCGTTGCACGGCGTGCCCCACTCGCGGCAACAGGTTTGGTACAGCCAGTCGCGCGCGCTGACGATCAGCGTCTCCGCCAATCCGCTCAGCTGCAGCAGCGTTTCTTCGGTCGAACACAGCCCCTGCGCCTGCGCCCAGGCGATGCGCACCAGCGTTTCGCGGCGAAACAGACGCAGCGTGCGCATCAGCTGCGCCTCATCACGCACCTCTTCCAGCTCGTCCTGCAGCCAGGCGGCGTAGTGTTGCCACTCGCCGGGCGTCGGCGGTTGTTCGCGCAGCGTCGCCAGCCAGGCCGGCTGGGCAAGCAGCGCGTCGCTGACGAAGTCGCTCGACGCCAGCACCCACTGCTCCTGTTCGCTAAAGACGCTGTCCGCGCCGTGAACTTCCTGAAAACGCTGCACAACCTGCTGTGCCTGAGCCTGTAACGCGGCTGAAAGTGGCGACATAGTGTATGACCCGTTCTGCGGCCCACGGCTGGCGGGCCGGCTTGATTAACGAAGCGCGCCGTTTAACCAGAATGGCGCATGCGATAAGGCCTGTTTACGGCTGGCTTCATACCAGCCCTGGCGGCGCTCGCTCAGCGCCGCCTGCAGTTCGCGCCAGGCCTCGATATAAGGCCCGGTCTGCTCGTCGGGGTAGGCGCCCGACAGCAGGACCAGCGCCGAAATCTGACGCGTCAGGCGCGGCAATTGTTCCAGATATTCGTCTTCGTTCAGCATACGGCTGAAGGCTTCTTTCAGCTCCGCACCACTGCGCCCCAGCATGATGTCGCTGAAGCGTTTGAAAGAACCGTCCAGCTTGGCCAGCCCTTTGGCGTCGATAAACGGCCGCCAGGCGCCGCTCACCAGCCATGATGTGAGCGCTAACTTACATTGCAGGTAGGTGGCGCTATAGCACAGGGTCTCTGGTTGCGCGGCTTTGTCCGCCAACAGCGGTTCGAGCTCGGTCAGGCGGGCGCGCAGATCGGCGCTGGCCTTGCGCGGCACCAGGCCGCCGAAGATCACCAGCGCCTGACGGATCGTGCCGACCGCTTCGATGACCGCCCCGCGCGCCTGCGCATCGCCGCGCAGCCACAGCTCCTCGTGGTATTGCCAGTGGCTCAGCGCCAGTTCGAAGGCGGCGATCATCCCCTGCTCCACGGTCGCCTTCGCCGCCGGCTTCAGCACCTGCAGCGAGCGCACCTCGCGCGGCGGATTGCCCTGCGCCAGGTGGTAACCACGCGCCGCCTTGCTCAGGCTGCCCTGACGCAACCCGTCATGAGCCGCCAGCTCACCGGCCAATGCCAGCAGATCGGCGGTATTGCCGTTCAGCAGTTCCAGCTCTATCTCACTCAGGGCTTCGCTGAGATCACCGGCGCGCACCTCACCCTGGTCCAGGCCAATCTCGATCTCGCTTTGGCCGTAAGTAACCACCCACTTCTCGCGCACGAAATCGGTACGGAACAGCGGTTGCAACGCCTGCTGCAGCGCCGCGATATCGCAATCCTGCGGCCAGATGTCGGCAGGAAACTGTGCCAGCGCCAGCTGCGGTTCGGTGATAGCGACGTTATATTCCGGACGCTGGTGCAGGCCGCCCACCACTTTACCGGCGGTTTTGATGGTCATCTCATAACGATCGTCGAAACCGCGAATGCGCAGCCCCATATCGTGACGGCGCAGGACGTTGTCGGCCGTTTCGAAGTAAATGTTGGTCAGCTTTTGCGGCGCGGAATGCTGATGCGGCCAGGCGGCAAGCCATTGCGGCAAAGCGGCCACCGCTTGCGGCGCGGCGATAAATTTCAATTCAATTTCAACGGTCATAATTCTTTAACACCAATAAGTTACGCATTCACGTCTGTTTCAGCACGGCGCGCTCGGCCCGCCGTATGCTGCCCAATGACGCACAGTTGCCGTTATCTTACCGCGATTCCCGGCGCCTTAACCCTGCTAACTGTAGAAAAAACCTGTTACGTTATAAAACGCTGCGCAACTCACAGAATTAGCCACAGTAAGATAGTTCTCATTCCGGTTTTGGCGTTGCGTCGTCAGACTGAACGCTCTACTATCGTTCCATAAATTCACCCAGAAACGATGAACTAATGCAGAAATTACGCCTGATTTGCCTTGCCGCGCTGAGCTTCAGCATCACTTGGGCCGCACATGCCGAAGATAAACGCTATATCTCCGATGAGTTAAGCACTTACGTCCATAGCGGCCCAGGTAATCAGTACCGTATTGTCGGCACTCTGAACGCCGGTGAAGAAGTCACCCTGCTGAGCGTCAACGACAGCACCAACTACGGCCAGATCCGCGATCCGAAAGGCCGCACCACCTGGATCCCACTCGACCAGCTCAGCCAGACGCCAAGCCTGCGCACTCGCGTGCCCGAGCTGGAACAGCAGGTGAAAACCCTGACCGACAAGCTGGCCAACATCGACAACACCTGGAACCAGCGTACCTCGGAAATGCAGGAAAAAGTCGCGGGCAGCGACAGCACCATCAGCAGCCTGCAGAAGGAAAACCAGGATCTGAAAAACCAGCTGGTGGTCGCGCAGAAGAAGGTCAACGCCGTTAACCTGCAGCTCGACGACAAGCAGCGCACCATTATTCTGCAGTGGTTCATGTACGGCGGCGGCGTTGCCGGCGTCGGTTTGCTGCTGGGCCTGCTGTTGCCGCACCTGATCCCGCGCCGCAAGAACAACAACCGCTGGATGAACTGATCTCAGTATCGTTCAGTTTGAGTATGGGCGCCTGCGGGCGCCCTTTTCATTGGTGCCGACATCCCGCGGCCAATTCATGTAATCTGATAGACAGAGCCTTACACGATATTCAGGAGTCAACAGTGCAGATTTATCTGGTCGGCGGCGCCGTTCGCGACAGCCTGCTCAACATCCCGGTGGTCGATCATGATTGGGTGGTGGTGGGCGCTACGCCGGCGGAGCTGCTGGCATTGGGCTATCAGCAGGTCGGCAAAGATTTCCCGGTGTTCCTCAACCCCGATTCTCATGAGGAGTACGCGCTGGCGCGCACCGAGCGCAAATCCGGCCAGGGGTACACCGGTTTTACCTGCTATGCCGCGCCGGACGTGACGCTGGAAGAAGATCTGCTGCGGCGCGATCTGACCATCAACGCGATCGCCCGCTCCGCCGAAGGGGAGCTGATTGACCCATACGGCGGCGTGGCCGACCTGCAGGCGCGCGTGCTGCGCCACGTTTCCGACGCGTTCGGCGAAGATCCGCTGCGCGTACTGCGCGTGGCCCGCTTCGCCGCTCGCTTCGCCCACCTGGGTTTTCACATCGCCGACGAAACGCTCGCGCTGATGCGCCAAATGGCGCACGGCGGTGAACTGGCTGCGCTGACCGCCGAACGCGTCTGGAAGGAAACCGAAAAGGCGCTGCAAAGCCAGAGCCCGCAGGTCTATTTTCAGGTGTTGCGCGACTGCGATGCGCTGGCGGTGCTGTTCCCGGAAATCGACGCGCTGTTCGGCGTACCGGCCCCCGCCAAGTGGCACCCGGAGATCGACACCGGCGTACACACGCTGATGGCGCTGGCGATTGCCGCCCGCCTCACGCCGGAGGTGGACGTGCGCTTCGCCACGTTGTGCCACGATCTTGGCAAAGGATTGACGCCAAAAGCGTTCTGGCCGCATCACCACGGCCACGGCCCGGCGGGCGTGCGGCTGGTCGAAGCGCTGTGCCAACGGCTGCGGGTGCCCAACCCGGTGCGCGACCTGAGCAAGCTGGTGGCCGAGTACCATGACCTGATCCACACCGTGAACAAGCTGCGGCCGGAAACCCTGCTGAAGCTGTTCGACGCCATCGACGTCTGGCGCAAGCCCCAAAGGCTGGAGCAGATGATCCTGACCAGCGAAGCGGACGCGCGTGGCCGCACCGGCTTTGAGGAGAATCCTTATCCGCAGGGCGACTATCTACGCCAGGCGTATCAGGTGGCGAACGCGGTATCGATTAAAGAAGTGGTGGCCAGCGGGCTGCAGGGCACCGCGATCCGCGACGAGCTCAAACGCCGCCGCCAGCAGGCGCTGGCCGACTGGAAGCTCAGCCAAACGATTATCAACGATCAGGCATAAAAAAAACCCCGCAGAGCGGGGTTTTTTCTTGGTATCGGGCTTACAGGAATACCATATAAACCACGGCCGCCACGATAAAGCGGTAGATGGCGAACGGCACGAACGAGATGCGTTTGATCAGCGACAGGAAGGTCTTGATTGCAATCAGCGCCACCACGAAGGCCGTAATGAAACCGACGGCAAACATCGGCAGATCGCCCCAGGTCAGGAAGTGCAGGCTCTTGTACAGATCCAGGCCGCTGGCGCCAATCATCATCGGCACCGCCAGGATGAAGGAGAATTCGGACGCCGCATAGCGGTTCACGCCCACCAGCATGCCGCCGGCGATGGTGGAACCCGAACGGGAGAAGCCTGGCCACAGCGCCAGGCACTGGAAGCAGCCGATCATGAACGCCTGGCGGTAGGTGATGTCATCCAGCCCTTCCGCGCTCGGTTTCTTCGGCTTCAGCCATTCCGCCGCCAGCAACAGCAGGCCGCCGACCACCAACGCGTACATCACGTTTTTCGGCGCGAACAGCGACTTGATGAAATCATGGAAGGCCAGGCCCAGCACCACCGCCGGGATCATCGCCAGCAGGATGTGCCCCAACTTCAGCTGACCGCTGGTTTTGCCCTCGTGCTCCACCGGCTTGCCGCCGAAATGGATGCCGATCAGGCCGAACAGCCGGCGCCAGAACATCACGACGACGGCCAGGATCGACCCCAGTTGGATGATGACTTCAAAGGTTTTGGCTTTGTCGCCGGTAAAGCCCAGCCACTCGCCAACGATAATCATATGCCCGGTGGAAGACACCGGCAGAAATTCGGTTAACCCTTCGACAACCCCAAGAACAAACGCAATAAACAGTGAATGCATGTCAGCCATGTGCTTCGCTCACCCTATAAAATAACGGCTATCACATAAAAAAGCGGCAGTGCTTAAAGACAATGCCGCTAAAACAATTCTCAGGATTAAGACCAAGTTAACGGTCTTTCGTTGCAAGCAGATGACATAAAATCATGCGGGACGAGTGCCGCGCTCAATGATCACGCCGACCCGATTGGCATGTGCTACAGCGCCCGGTTTGCTGACCTTAATACGGACCCAGGGGGAATTGAAGCGCTGAAGCAAAATTTCAGATATTTCCTCTGCCACCCGCTCCACCAGCGCAAAACGATTCGACTCCACGTGCTGGATCACGGCGTCGCTGACGTCGGCATAGCTCAGACAGTCAGTTACGTCGTCGCTGGCGGCGGCCGGCCGGTTATCCCAGCCCATTTCGATATCGAACACCAGCTTCTGACGAATGCCCTGTTCCCACTCATAAACGCCAATGGTGGTAATTACGGTAAGCTCTTCAATAAATACGATATCCATCACGTCATTCTCTGTTTTTGGCCTTGCCGGATACCACTTCCAGCGGAATGTGCGTATTATCCATAGATGTTGCGAGTAAAACGACCATTATTAAACGGAACCGCGTTATGAGTGCTACCGCGCTTGGCATGATTATCTTCGCGTATCTGTGCGGCTCGATTTCGAGCGCGATCCAGGTTTGCCGGATCGCCAGGCTGCCGGACCCGCGTGAGCATGGCTCAGGAAACCCCGGGGCGACCAACGTCCTGCGCATCGGCGGCCGGCTGGCGGCGGCGGCGGTGCTGGTGTTCGATATTCTGAAAGGGATGTTGCCGGTCTGGCTGGCCTACAAACTCGATGTACCACCGCTGTACCTCGGCCTGACGGCGATCGCCGCCTGCCTGGGGCACATCTATCCGGTGTTCTTCCACTTCCGCGGCGGTAAGGGTGTGGCGACGGCATTTGGCGCCATCGCGCCTATCGGCTGGGATCTGACCGGCCTGATGACCGGCACCTGGCTGCTGACGGTGTTGCTCAGCGGCTACTCTTCGCTCGGCGCCATCGTCAGCGCGCTGATCGCCCCGTTCTACGTCTGGTGGTTCAAACCGCAGTTCACCTTCCCGGTAGCGATGCTCTCCTGCCTGATCCTGATGCGGCATCACGACAATATTCAGCGCCTGTGGCGCGGCCAGGAAGGCAAGATTTGGGGCAAGTTCCGCAAGAAGAAAAACGACGCGGATGCGGATAACGGCGATCGGCCGAAAGACGAATAACAGAAGGGCCGGATTATCCGGCCCTTTGCTTTATACCGCAGGCAGTTCCGCCAGCGGCCAGCGCGGCCGCACCGAAACGCTCAGCTCCGGGCTGGCGCCGCTCTTCAGGCGCACCATGCCGGCATAGGCGATCATCGCGCCGTTGTCGGTGCAAAATTCCGGGCGGGCATAGAATACTTCCCCACCGCGCTTGTGCATCATCTCCGCCAGCTTGGCGCGCAACGTGCGGTTGGCGCTCACGCCGCCGGCCATCACCAGACGTTTGAAGCCGGTTTGCTCCAGCGCGCGTTTGCATTTGATCGCCAGCGTATCCACCACCGCATCTTCGAAAGCACGGGCGATGTCGGCACGCGTCTGATCGTCGTTGCCGTTGGAGCGAATGGTGTTGGCGGCGAAGGTTTTCAACCCGGAGAAGCTGAAGTCCAGCCCCGGACGATCGGTCATCGGCCGCGGGAAGGTGAAGCGCCCCGCCGTGCCCTGCTGCGCCATCTTCGACAGCATCGGCCCGCCGGGATAATCCAGGCCGAGCAGCTTGGCGGTTTTGTCGAACGCTTCGCCGGCGGCATCGTCGATCGACTCGCCCAGCAGTTCATACTCACCGATGCCGGTGACGCTGATCAGCTGAGTGTGGCCGCCGGAGACCAACAGCGCGACGAACGGGAACGCCGGCGGGTTGTCTTCCAGCATCGGCGCCAACAGGTGGCCTTCCATATGGTGCACCGGCACTGCCGGCACGTTCCAGGCGAACGCCAGCGCGCGCCCCACGGTAGCACCGACCAGCAGCGCGCCCACCAGACCCGGCCCGGCGGTGTAGGCCACGCCGTCGATGTCGGCCGGGGTCAGGTTAGCCTCTTTCAGCGCCGCCTGAATCAGCGGCACGGTTTTGCGCACGTGATCGCGGGAGGCCAGTTCCGGCACTACGCCGCCGTAGTCGGCGTGCAGCTTCACCTGGCTGTATAATTGGTTGGCCAACAAACCGGTTTGATCGTCATACACTGCAATTCCGGTTTCATCGCAGGACGTTTCTATACCCAGTACTCGCATTACATTTCCCATCATTCCACGTGCGGCCGCCAGTCTACCACATTCCGCCACATTTACCGCCGGTGCCGCGCATCTTGTCACCGGCCCGCACCTATGTCGATGATTCATCCAGAAAATGCCCAGGCGATTAAACACGAGCATTTTTTTCTGATTAGTCTATAATCAGCGCCCGGTGCAAAATTGCGCACGTTGCAGCAGAGCGACGCGGGTTTCAATTTGCGGTGATGCTTTACAAAGCAGCATCCATTGGAGTAAAATTCCGCACCATTTTGAAAAGGCTGGCGCTTGGCCAGCAACAAACCGAATTTTATTGAGGTGAGAGGCACATGCCGGTAATTAAAGTACGTGAAAACGAGCCATTTGACGTTGCTCTGCGTCGTTTCAAACGCTCTTGCGAAAAAGCGGGTGTTTTAGCTGAAGTTCGTCGTCGTGAGTTTTATGAAAAACCAACTACCGAACGTAAACGCGCTAAAGCTTCTGCTGTGAAACGTCACGCGAAGAAACTGGCTCGCGAAAACGCACGCCGCACTCGTCTGTATTAATTCTTCGGGGGCAACCCCACCGCGTGAATTTCTGATTTTCAAAATCGCGCAGACCGAGTAGTTGCATACGAAGGCCGTGCTTTCCGAAAGGAATGCGCGGCTTGTTCTCGTTTATAGGCTAATGAAGTAAGGGCTTATGGCTGGACGAATTCCGCGCGTATTTATCAATGACTTGCTGGCTCGCACCGACATCGTCGATCTGATCGATGCCCGCGTGAAGCTCAAGAAGCAAGGCAAGAACTACCACGCGTGCTGTCCGTTCCACCACGAAAAGACGCCTTCCTTTACCGTTAATGGCGAAAAGCAGTTTTATCACTGTTTTGGGTGTGGTGCGCACGGCAACGCCGTCGACTTTTTGATGAATTACGACCGACTCGAGTTTGTCGAAACCATCGAAGAATTGGCGACCATGCACGGGCTGGAAGTGCCTTACGAAGCGGGCACCGGGCCAACCCAGATCGAACGCCACCAGCGCCAGAGCCTGTACCAACTGATGGAACAGCTCAGCGCGTTCTATCAACAGTCACTGCAGCAGTCCTCCGGGGCGCCGGCGCGCAGCTATTTGCAGCAGCGCGGATTAAGTGACGACGTTATTCGCCATTTCGCCATCGGCTTCGCGCCGGCGGGATGGGACAACGCCCTGAAGCGTTTCGGCCGCGACGCCGACTCGCGCCGCGCATTGAACGATGCCGGCATGCTGGTGACTAACGATCAGGGGCGTTCGTATGACCGCTTCCGCGAACGGGTGATGTTCCCCATCCGCGACAAGCGCGGGCGCGTGATCGCCTTCGGCGGCCGCGTGCTGGGCGACGGTATGCCGAAGTACCTGAACTCGCCGGAAACCGAAGTTTTCCATAAGGGCCGCCAGCTGTACGGCCTGTATGAAGCACAGCAGAACCACCCTACCCTCCAGCGGCTGCTGGTGGTGGAAGGGTATATGGACGTGGTGGCGTTGGCGCAATTCGGCATCGATTATGCCGTCGCCTCGCTCGGAACCTCGACGACGGCTGAACACATTCAGCTGCTGTTCCGCGCTACCGACAACGTCGTCTGCTGTTACGACGGCGACCGCGCCGGCCGCGAAGCGGCCTGGCGGGCGCTGGAAACCGCGCTGCCGTACCTGAACGACGGGCGCCAGCTGCGGTTCATGTTTTTGCCCGACGGTGAAGACCCGGACACCCTGGTGCGCAAAGAAGGTAAAGAAGCCTTCGAACAGCGAATGGAGCAGGCGCAGCCGCTGTCCACGTTCTTGTTCGAAAGCCTGCTGCCGCAGGTGGATCTGAGCAGCCCGGACGGGCGCGCCAAGCTGAGCACGCTGGCGCTGCCGCTGATTACTCAGGTGCCGGGCGAAACGTTGCGCTTGTACCTGCGTCAGGAGCTCGGCAACAAGCTGGGGCTGCTGGACGACAGCCAGCTCGACAAGCTGATGCCCAAGCAGGCGGAAAATGCGAATCCTTATCAGGCGCCCCAGCTAAAACGCACAACCATGCGTATACTGATAGGGTTACTGGTGCAAAATCCGCAGTTGGCTACACTTATCCCTTCGCTTGAAGGGTTGGAGCAGACCAAACAGGCGGGATTGCCGCTGTTCGTCGAACTGGTGCAGACCTGTTTGGCGCAGCCGGGCCTGACGACCGGGCAATTGCTGGAGCTGTATCGCGACAACAAATTCAGCCAGCAGCTTGAAACCTTGGCGACATGGAACCATATGATCGTTGAGGACATGGTCGAACAGACCTTTTTGGATACGTTGGCCAGCCTGTACGACTCGGTGCTCGAGCAACGGCTGGAAACGCTGATCGCCCAGGCCAGAACGCGCGGCCTGAGCCCGGAGGAACGTGAGGAAGTCCGTTCTCTCAACCAGGTTTTAGCGAAGAAAAACTGAATACCAAACGGCTTAAGTGCCGATAATTGCGAGGGCAGAGCCCTGCACAGTGCCGCCATAGTGGGCCGCGGCGATAACGAAAACGCCCCAAATGCTATTGTTGGCGGTTTCGCCGACCGACACCAACCTAAATACTCTGAAGTGTGGATACCGTCTTATGGAGCAAAACCCGCAGTCACAGCTGAAGCTACTTGTCACCCGTGGTAAGGAGCAAGGCTATCTGACCTATGCTGAGGTCAATGACCATCTGCCGGAAGATATCGTCGACTCCGATCAGATCGAAGACATCATCCAGATGATTAACGACATGGGCATCCAGGTGATGGAAGAAGCACCGGACGCCGATGACCTGCTGCTCGCCGAAAACTCGAACAGCACGGACGAAGATGCGGAAGAAGCCGCCGCACAGGTTCTGTCCAGCGTAGAATCGGAAATCGGCCGCACCACCGACCCGGTGCGCATGTACATGCGCGAAATGGGTACCGTCGAACTGCTGACGCGCGAAGGCGAAATCGACATCGCCAAGCGCATCGAAGACGGCATCAACCAGGTGCAGTGCTCGGTTGCCGAATACCCGGAAGCCATCACCTACCTGCTTGAGCAGTACGATCGCGTCGAAGCGGGCGAAGCGCGCCTGTCGGATCTGATCACCGGCTTCGTCGATCCTAACGCGGAAGAGGACATCGCCCCTACCGCGACCCACATCGGTTCTGAACTGTCGAGCGAAGAGCAAGACGACGACGAAGAAGATGAGGACGCCGAAGACGACGACACCGAAGACGACAACAGCATCGATCCTGAGCTGGCGCGTCAGAAGTTCGCCGAGCTGCGCGATCAGTATGAAGCGACGCGTCTGGTGATCAAGAAGAACGGCCGCAGCCACGCCAGCGCAGCGGACGAGATCCTGAAGCTGTCTGAAGTGTTCAAGCAGTTCCGCCTGGTGCCGAAGCAGTTCGACTTCCTGGTCAACAGCATGCGCACCATGATGGACCGCGTTCGCACCCAGGAACGCATCATCATGAAGCTGTGCGTTGAACAGTGCAAAATGCCGAAGAAAAACTTCGTCACCCTGTTCGCCGGCAACGAAACCAGCGATTCCTGGTTCGAAGCCGCACTGGCGATGGCCAAGCCATGGTCGGAAAAGCTGAAAGACGTGGCTGAAGACGTGCAGCGCAGCCTGCAGAAACTGCGTCAGATCGAAGAAGAAACCGGCCTGACCATCGAGCAGGTCAAAGACATCAACCGTCGCATGTCGATCGGCGAAGCGAAAGCCCGCCGCGCGAAGAAAGAGATGGTTGAGGCCAACCTGCGTCTGGTTATTTCCATCGCCAAGAAATACACCAACCGCGGCCTGCAGTTCCTGGATCTGATCCAGGAAGGCAACATCGGCCTGATGAAAGCGGTAGACAAGTTCGAATACCGCCGCGGCTACAAGTTCTCGACGTACGCCACCTGGTGGATCCGTCAGGCTATCACCCGCTCCATCGCCGACCAGGCGCGCACCATCCGTATTCCGGTGCATATGATTGAGACCATCAACAAGCTCAACCGTATTTCGCGCCAGATGCTGCAAGAGATGGGCCGCGAGCCGACGCCGGAAGAGCTGGCCGAGCGCATGCTGATGCCGGAAGACAAGATCCGCAAGGTGCTGAAGATCGCCAAAGAGCCAATCTCGATGGAAACACCGATCGGCGACGACGAAGATTCGCATCTGGGCGACTTCATCGAGGATACCACCCTCGAACTGCCGCTGGACTCCGCGACCTCGGAAAGCCTGCGTTCAGCCACCCACGACGTGCTGGCCGGCCTGACCGCGCGCGAAGCGAAAGTGCTGCGCATGCGTTTCGGCATCGACATGAACACCGACCACACGCTGGAAGAGGTTGGCAAGCAGTTTGACGTTACCCGTGAGCGTATTCGTCAGATCGAAGCCAAGGCGCTGCGCAAGCTGCGTCACCCAAGCCGCTCCGAAGTGCTGCGCAGCTTCCTGGACGACTAAGTCCGGCTGCCGTACCAAAAACAAAAACCCCGGCCTGCCGGGGTTTTTTTATGCCCTGAATATGCCCCGCCGCATCATTGCAACGCCAGGAACAGCTCGCGATAGCTGGCGGTAAGCTGCTCCAGCGTGGCGCGGTTCAATCCGCTGGGGTTAGGCAATACCCACACCTCGGTTTCCCCCAGCATCAGCGCCTGCTTGCCCCAGGGCGCGTTTTTCACCCCGAAGGCGGTGGTGAACGCCTGCTTGCCCAAAATCGCCAGCGCGCGCGGCTGATAGCGCAGGATTTTCTCTTGCAGCGCCTCGCCGCCGCTGCGCAGCTCGTCGCGCGACAGCTCGCTGGCCGCCACCGTCGGGCGCGCCACCAGCGCGGTAATGCCGCAGCCGTTATCCTTCAGCTGCTGCCACTGCTCCGGCGCCAGCTGGCGCTCGGTAAAGCCGGCCTGATGGATCACCTTCCAGAAGCGATTGCTGCCGTTGGCGAAAGGGTAGCCCTGATGGGCGGAAGAAAGGCCGGGGTTGATGCCGCAAAACACCACCCGCAGGTTAGGCGCCAGAAGTTCCATGAGTGTCGTGAGTCCATTACAGGGATTTACTGCGGTTATCGCAAAATCCGCCAGCAATTACAACAGGCTAGAACTGTGCAGAAAAGCAACATACGGGCGGGTAACTGTAGACCGCCGCTTAAGGATTCCCTATAATCTCGCGGCTTGGCCCCTTAGCTCAGTGGTTAGAGCAGGCGACTCATAATCGCTTGGTCGTTGGTTCAAACCCAACAGGGGCCACCAAATTTTAGTTTTAAAATCATATAATTAAGCCACCTCTCAGGGTGGCTTTTTTGTTACCATCAACATAGGTGTCGCAAAAGTGTCGCTCTGTTTTTTGAATCTCTCCCCATATCACACACCCCGACATAAGATAGTTGCCAGCCCAATGTACGCATTCCAATAAAAAACCCGCATTAAGCGGGTTTGTCTCTCTCAGCTGATCACATCCACATAACCTGCTGTTGGCCTGCCACACTAGCGCCAACCGGATGCGGGGGAACGGCCCTGACCTGCCCCGGCGTCATAATCGCACTGTCATAGGTCTCCATCGTTTTAAACGTGTGGCCGCAGTTGATATTTTGGCACTGGTGATAACGTTCTTTCGTGTGCTGACTCAGATAGCGGCTGGTGCGGGCATGGGCCGCAGTCTGGCATAATGGGCAATGGAACATTATTAATTCCTCATCAATGGCTCTTGCCGCGATAATACGCTCTGTGATCTGGATTTGAATTAGCTTTAATCTAATTTACAAATTCATAAAGCGAAGTCATGCACATCATAAATCACATCCGACAGCAAAACCTCAAACTCCAGCGCCGTCGTAAAACCTCCGTTACTCAAATTGTGCGTGACTTTGCTCACTATCCAGTCTTGCGCATCGATCGCCGCTTTAAACCCACTGACGCGTACCGGCGTTTCCGGCGTGATGTTAGCCCGCCCCACCGCCAGCGACAGTGAGAACTCAGCCACACCGCGCTGAAGCTTTTCCCACTTTGCCTGTGCGGCGCGCATCGCGGCGGCCTTGGTGGCGTAAATTTTGGTGATCGCAAACACGTTATCGTCAGCCCCCACCAGATAGTCGCCTTTCGCCGCCTCCGCCGGTTTCCCCGGTTTTTTACTGCTGCCCGGCTTCGCCTTCGGGTGTTGCAGCGCGCGCAAATGCTGCTCTTTTGGCTTGCGCTGCAGCTTCACTTTCTTCGGCTTCGGCTGTTTTGTATTGAGCCAGCTCGCCGTTACGCCTGTGTAGGCATCCCGATCGGCAATGCTGAAACTGTGCTGATCGCCATCCTGCCGGGTGATGGTATACACCGGCAATGGCTTCCCACCTACCGTGGCGCCGTTCCCCGGTCGCAACAACAGCAGAGCGCCATTTTTCACCGCCGCCACCGCACCGTTGAGCGTTGCAAGTCGGGTAATAAATGCCGCGTCCGTCTCCTGCGTCTGGTCAATATGGCTGATTTTGATGGTGCCCAGACCGGCGGCCAGCGAAGCTTTCAGCTTATTGCGCGCAGCCACCTTCTGCACAATGTCGCCCAGGGTGGTGTCGTGGTAGGACTCATCGCGCCGGGTGTTCAGCGAGCCGCGAAAATCCGCACTACGCGCGCGAATAGTCAACGTGTCCGGTGCGCCCCGGTGTTCGACCTCATCGACCGTAAACTGGCCTTTTGGCGTCAATGGCGAGCCTTGCCAGCCGAGCGCCAACGACAGCACCGCATTGCGCTGAGGCATCGCCATCAGTCCGTCGCTGTCGTCCAGTTCGATGTCGAGCTGGTCGGCCTCAAAGCCCCGGTTATCCGTCAGCGACAGCGAAATCAGCCGCTTGCGGATGTTCTGCGTGATGTCGTTATCCTGCAGCAACAGCGAAAAATCCGGGGCAACTCGTGCCCCGGCTGGCAGGCTTACGCCGGTGATCATGATAACAACCCTCCCATAGCACCGGCGGCCTTCCCGGCCATCTCTCCGGCTTTATCGTACAGTTCCCCGGCCTGCTGGCGCAGATCGCCAAACATCGCAGACAGGGATTCATCGACCCGCTTCAGGTTGAGCGTGAACTCTGTGCGGCGCGGGCTGCCGTCGGCGAAAAACTCGGAGTGCGTTTCAGAAATCGACTCGATCACAAACATGCCGTAAATCGTGCCGGTGCCTTCAATCAGCGGCCACGCCCGGCCCTGCTCGGCCATCAGTTGCAGCGTCAGCAGTGACCAGCGGCCGCCGGTGATCTCCGGCAGCAGCACCCCGGACAGCGTGATTTTTTCCTCATCCATCCCCAGAAATTGCGCCGCCGGGCGCAGGCCAACGCGGGCGTTGCTCGGCCAGCGATATTCCGCGTTGCGGCTCATGGATTGATACGGCAGCGTCTGCAGCATAAAAACAAACAGGCCCAGCGTTAACATCATGGTTTTACCCTTCGTAGTTCATGCGGCTGCGCGCGGCGGCCGCGTGTTTGCGTCGTTCGGCCTCAAGCTGGCGCGAGACTTCGCGCGCAATAGATGCCGCATCTTGACCGGGGGCACCGTACACCTGAATCGTGATCGGGGCTGGCGCCGTGGCAGGTGCAGCAGCCGGGGCCGACGCCATCACCGGCGTTGACAGCGATAACATCGCCGCCGACAGCGCCGCCGTTTTCCGGCGCCCGGTGACGTTGGCCGGGCCGTTGACTATTTCCGGGCCACGCTCGCCGACGATGCCAAACTGGCCGCGCGGGATGATACCGCCCTTGTCGAATGCCCCTGCATAGCCCGGCCCCGGCATCAGCTCAGGTGCCGGGCGGTTGTATGAAATCGCCGGGTTAACCTCCGCCTCATCGTCGCCAAACTTCATCCAGTCAGGCAGCATATCCGTGAGGCTGGAAAATTTGTCTTTCAGCGCCTGCCAGCGTTCGCTAATGCCGTCAATGACCCCGTTGATCATGTTCATCCCGGCTTCTTTGAACTGCCCCGGCAGTGCTTTAGCCCCGTTTACCAGCCCCTCCCATTTGCCATTAAGCCAGCCGGTCAGCCGATCCCATGCCTGAACCGTGGCGGCGCTCAGCGCCAGCCATGCCGCGTTAACACGCTCGCCGATGGTGTCCCAGACAGCGGCGGCACGCTCCGCAATGCCGCTCGCAACGCCCCAGATGCCGGTCAACAGGCCGGGCAATCCGCCCAACAGCTGCAGCGGCAGGCTCAATCCAGCCGCGATCCATTCACCGAACATGCGCCCATAGCGCGCGGCCGTCTGGAGTTCGGCCTGTGAAGATTTCACCGGCTCGATCAGCTTGCCGAACCACTGCCAGACGTTGCGCACCATGTTCAGCAGCGGCGTAAATGCGCCTGCCAGCGGGACAAGCGCGGCGCGCATCGGCGCGAAAGCGGCGCTGAAGCCTTCGCCGATGCCCCTCAAAAAGGCGCTGATAGGCTCCCAGTATTTACGGATAGTCAACGCCACACCGACAATCACCGCCGCCGCAGCGACCACCGGCAGGGTGATCACACTGAATGCGGCCGCAATCCCGGCGCCAACGGTGGTAAAGACCGTTCCCAGCAGCCCGGCCCCGGCGATCAACATATTGACCCCGGCCATCACCGGCCATGCAATAAGGCCCAGCGCAGCGAGGCCACCGATCAGGGCCGTAACGCCCGCCGTGACTTTCACCAGCGTGCCGACCAGCTCAGGATTGGCCTTCACCCATGCCCCCGCCTTGGTGAGCCATTCGGTGGCGGAAACCGTGAGTTTGCGCAGCGCTGAATTCTGGCCGTCGAACACCTCAATGCGAACATCTTCCCACGCCGAAAACAGGTTTTTCAGGTCGCCGTCGAGGTTGTCCACCTTCACTCGGGCAATCTGGGCCGTAGCCCCTTTTGACTGTGTGACGGTGCTGTGTTTTTCGCTCAGCTTGCCGTTACCGGCGGCGTCAATCAGCTTGATAGCGCCTTTCATCGCCTCTTCGCCGAAAATGACTTTCAGGTATTCGGCCTGCTGCGCGGTGCCGAGCTTGTTGGTTTTAAACGAGCCGTTAATTTTCTTGAGGATGTTCGCGATCGGCAGCATGTTCCCTTTGCCGTCCTTTGTTTTTACGCCCAATTCTGACAACGCATCAGCCGCCTGCCCGACGGGCGCCTGTAACCGCGTAAACATCGCACTGGCCGCCGTACCGGCCATAGACCCCTTGATGCCGTTATCTGCCAACACGCCCAGCAAAGCGGTGGTGTCCTCGATACTGGCCCCGGCCGCCTCGGCGATCGGCGCGACGTACTTCATCGCCTCGCCAAAATCCATCAGGTTGCTGTTCGAGCTGGTGAAACCTTTGGTCATCACGTCCGCGACGCGCTGGATCTCGTCTATCGGCATGTTAAACGCCGATTGCATGTTGGTGATGATGTCGGCCGCGTCGGCGATGTCCAGATCGGAGGCCAGCGCCAGATTTACCGTTGACTCGGTCGATTTCAGAATGGCATCGCCGTTAAATCCGGACTTGGCGAGCACCGATTGCGTGCGGGCGACGTCCGTCGGCGAAAACGCGGTCGTGGCGCCAATATCCCGCGCCTGCTGGCGAATGGCGGCCAATTGCTGGTCATTTTTCGCCAGCCCTAACGTGGCTTGCGTGTCTGACATCTGCCTGTCGAACTGCACCCCCGGCGCAATAAACGCCCCTTCAGCGACCAGCCCGGCGGTAGCGATACCCAGCCCGGCCGCGCTGGTATTACGGACAGCCGCGGTTGCCGATTGCCCGGCACGGTAACGCGCGCCGACGCGGTTAACCTGATCTTGTTTCTTGCTCAGGCGATCCAGCTCGCCGCGCTGGCGGCCCAACGCTGTCGTGGCTTCGCTGGCGCTGGCCTTCAACCGGCGCTGTTCGGCGCTCAGGTTCCGGGTAGCGATGCCGTCAGCGTTGAGCGCGTCACGCTGGCGCTGCACCGACTGGCGCAGACCGTTGTATTTCGTCTGCAGCTCGGCGGCGGCGCGCCTTGATGCCTCCAGCAAGCGCGCTTGCTGCGCCGTGGGCTTTTCCGTCGCCTTGAACTGGACGGCCAGCGCGGCCGCCTCTTCCTTGGCTTTCTTTAGTGCCTTGCCGGTAACGGCAAGCTGCCCCTGCGCCTTGCGAAACCCCTCAATCCGAGCGCTTTGCGCGTCCAGAGCCTTGAGGGTTTGCTGCGTGGTTTTGATGTCACCGGCAAGCTGTTTGCTTGCCTGTTGGATACTCTTTAGCGGGCGGGTGGCTTGGTCTACGGCCTTCAGCAGCACCTGTAGCTGCAGGCTTTTACTCATCGTGATTAACTCCGCTGCGTTGCAGTGCCAAATGGCGCCAGTTCAACAGCTCCGTGAGCGTCATTCCGGCCATTTCAGACGGCGGCCAGTGGAAGATCACCGCGATGTCCGCCATCAGGTCATCAACGCCCAGCCGGGCGTCGGGGATTACGCCGCCGAGTTCGGCGACAAAAAACCGACCACTTTCCCGGCCAGCGCCACCAAATCCGGCAGCTCAAGGCGCGCGCATTCTTCTTTGGTCAGGTTCGGCACGGTCACACGCGGCAGCACAACCAGCAGCGCGTCAACATCGGCATTGGCGATCGCCGCCAGCCCGACGCCACGCAGCGCGCCCGCGTTAGGTTTAATCACCTGCACCTCGGTGATGGTGGTTTCACCGCGCTGGATCGGGGTGTCGAGGGTAACGGTATTTTCTTTTGCGTCTTTCATGGTGTTCTCTCAAATCAGGGGGAAAAGGGCCAGCCCGGCGGGCTGGCGCAAAAATTACAGGCCGATCGCCTTGCGATGCTCGGCCAGCCGGTCAACGCCGTTGACCTTTTCGACCATGTTCACGGTATCGACCTCGATCAGCTCTTTGCCGTCCACGGTCAGCTTGAAGTAAGTACACTCGGTGGAAACCTTGGTTTCGGTATCCTCGCCCTGCTTGTACTCGCCAAAATCGATTTCTTTGTGGCGGCCACGCATCACCACTTCCACAGCGGACACCTCGCCGGTGTCGTCACGCTGGAAGGAACCGGCAAAGCGCAGCGGCACAGCATCGACGGCGCCCCACTGCTTCAACACCAGCTCATCAATGCCGCCCATCGACCACTCAACGGCCAGCGCGTCATCGTCCAGCCCCATATCGATGGAGGCCGCGCCGTTCATGCCGCCGCCCCGGTATTTCTCCAGCTTGCGGGTGAGCTTCGGCAGCGTCAGCGAGGACACCACGCCCATGTAGCTGTAGCCGTCGTTGAACAGGTTCAGGTATTTCAGTTTTTTCGGCAGTGCCATGTTCTAACGTCTCCTTTAGCGGTTCACGGATGCCGCAAACGTCGCCAGATAGCGATCGGTGATGCGCTGGCGCAGGGTTAAATCTTCCAGCGGTGGCACCGGCGTGTAGTCGTAATCGATAAACAGCTTGCCCGCCTTCAGGGTTTCCTTGGTGTTGGCGCTTTCGTCGTACCAACAAGTACCGTCGATAATCAGCCCGGCGGATTTCAGCTCGCGGAATTTCGCGTTGATACCGTCAATCATGTCGCGCACCAGCGTAGGCGTTACCGGGCGGTCAACGGCCCATAGGTGCGCCTCGGCCATGGTGTCGGCCAGCACCTGCGCTGTGCGGGTGTAGTTCTCGAACATGAACAACGGATCATCAGAACAGGTGCGGGAACCCCAGAATTTAAAGCCGTCTTTGCGGATCAGTGTGGTAACGCACGCCTCGTTTAACAGATCGGCATCGGTGCCGGGCGCCTGCAAATCCCAGAACACGCTGGCGGTGATACCGGTCACGCCGTTAACGCCGACGTTTGAAAGTGTCTTATGCCAGCCCGTTTCCGTGTCGATTTTGGCGCGCAGCCCCAACGCGCGAGCGGTGGCGTAGGCGATGTCGCTCTGGTTGGCGGTGGTGTTCCAGCTGACAAAATCCGGCCAGATCAGCATCAGCTCGCGCTGGCTGAAATTGTCGCGGTACTTGGTAGCCTCCTGCACGGTTTTACAGCCGTGGGCGCTGATATAGCCGAACGCGCGCAACTGCTGGCAAATACCAGCGAGCGCCGTCGCGACCTCCTGATTATCCAGCCCCGGCACGCCGAGGATGCGCGGCTTAACGCCCAGCTCAGCCTGTGCAGATAACAGCGCTTTCATGCCGGTGTAACGGCCTTCCGCATTCGCGCCGCCGATGATATTGGAGGTGGTTTCCGCCGCGTCTTTGCCGGTGGCAACGCGAACAACCACCGTGACCGGCTTCGCCTGTTCGGCGATCGCCCGCAGCGACGCCGCCAGCGTGCCTTTTTTACCGGCCTTGCCGGAGGCGGCCAGCACGTCAGTGATAAGTACCGGGGTGTCGAGCGGGAAAACCGACGCGTCGGCATCCTCCGCCGTGCAGACCATGCCGACGATCGCCGTCGATACGGTGGAAATAACGCGGGTGCCGTCGTTGATTTCGACGACGCGCACGCCGTGATGATAATCGCCCATTAACTTGCTCCATGGTGAGTAGGTGCAGGCATGATGACGCCCGGCACGCCGGGCCGCACGCGGTGGGTGCTGGAAGGCCGACCAGACAACAGGCAGGGCCGGATTGGGGGATTTTGAGGAAATAACGATCGCTCGCGCCGATCAATAACGCTGTATTGATCTATGCAATCAATTGGACGGATTTTAGCCGGGCGGGGTAATGTCGAAAGGTAGATGCGGCAACATCAGGGAATACCGCAAATACAAAAGCCCGCATCGCTGCGGGCTTTTTTCTTAGGCGCCGGGTGCCACCGGCCAGTCAATTTCCGAGGCCGACATATCAAGACGATTCAGCGTCACGCGGTATTTTTTCCAGTCCGCCAACAGCGCTTTTTCTGCCTCGGTCGCCATATCCAAATCAACAGCATCCTGAAGCGGCGCAACAGCCGCGCCCGCTATCGCCAGCAATTCATTTTTTCTGGCTTCAGCCCTCGCCATCATTTCTTCTGCGGAATAGGCGCGCGGGCTCACCTTCTTACCGTCAAACACCCACTCACCATTAGCCAGACAGCGCTTTGGGAGTTTCGTTGGGTTCAGCTCAATAACCGATAAGCCAATCGGCCACAGCATCGACACATCGCTGTTAATCACACAGATAATGCCGCTTTCGTCATAAGCCAGTTTTACGGTGTCCGGCGAAAACAATTTTTGCGCGGCGTACCAGTCAATACCGTTATCATCCTGAAGATAAATCACGTTCTCGCCAAGGAATAATTCTCCCGGCGTGTATCTCTTCAAATTCTTAATGTGTTGCATTTTACACCGTTCCAATTGTTGCCCATGTGCCGTTAATCAGCACCTGAACCGCTGAATAAGCGCCCCAGATTGAGGGGTTGTAGTTTGAGCCGGACATGCCGGTATAAACACAGCCCGACGGTAAATCGATGCGCCCGCCGGTATCCGCGATAACCGTGCGCCCGGCCATGCGCACACCCTGAACCAAATTCTGATAGGCCCAGTTCTGCGCATTGTTCTGCGCAGCCGAGATATTTTGATTAAGCCAGTTGCTGAGGTAGCCGCCCCAGCAGCTGCCCTGTACGTTGCCGTCAGGGTGCCACGTCGTCCCGCTGGAGGTGGTGATCGCGGGCCAGTTACCGCCGATATGAATACCCGACTCAAAAGCGGCGGCACCGGTTCTGACATCCACAGAGAACGGACGCAGGGCGTTGAATGTGCCGTATTGGTCATTTTCGTTTGTCAGCAGCAGATAAAGCCGATTGCCGTCATTGCGCCAGAAGGAACCGAACCCGCCGCCGACCATGCGATAATTATCAATATGGGTAGATTGGATCTCCGCGCTGGTCTTTAGCGTCCCGGTTAACTGCCCGCCGGTCTTCGCCAGATAGCGGCCATCTGCTTCGGTTTTATTCCAGGCGTTAACGTCACCGGCCAACAAATTCACATCAGCGGACAACGGCTTACCGTTCACCTTGATAGAGCGCAGCGCGTATTTCTGCGCGGCCTGCGCATCCGTCAGCGCGCCAACGTCAGCGGCCGTCGGCTTGTAGTGTGTCGTGTACACCTGCGCCCAAGCCTTAGCCGTCGCCGGATTATCTTCCCGAGGAGAACGTAGCCAAAACTCCGTATTACCCGAGCCGATCGCAAATTGGACATGCCGGTATTTGTTGAGTTTGAACGTCATCAAATTACCGAGATTCCCTTTAGTCAGTGGATAGCCGACTGATTTATCGCCGAGCTGTTCAAGGGTGAAACCGTCCGGCCGTGTGAGGTCGCTGTCGGCGTTTGTGGCCTGCAAGCTTTCGCTGGGGAAAACCACGCGCGGCAACGCAAGCGCCCCGGTCATGGTATCGCCCGCCCGTTTCACATAGCGCCCGTCGGCTTCGGTTTTATTCCATGCGTTGACATCACCGGCCAACAGATTGACATCCCCGCTCAACGGTTTGCCGTTCACCTTGATAGAACGCAGCGCGTATTTCTGCATAGCTTGCGCATCCGTCAACGCGCCTGTTTCTTGCGCGGTAGGCGGTTTCGCCGTCGTATAAATACGCGGGTTTGCCCCCTGATTAGGCTCAGTTCCCCAATGCAACTCGTTATCCATCCCCAAACCAAGACGCATCAGTGCCTTCCCGGCGACTTGGAAACCGATTGATAAATTACTCTGTGCTGAAGGGCGGCTCATGACCAACGGCGTATGCTGGTTTCCCTCAATATTCAGTGAGTCCCCATCCGTTTCAGCGTTGCCGGGCTTAATAGCCAGTTTTTTAACCGTGCCGCCGGACAGCATCAGAAAACGGCCGTCAGCTTCGGTTTTACTCCATGCGCCGACATCGGCGGCCGTCGGTTTGTAATCGGTGGTGTAAATCCGTGACCACACCACCCCATTTTCCGGCCGGTTAGAACGGCCAATAAAACCATGTCCCAACCCCGACACGCTGACATAGCCCGTTGAGGGTGCGGCATCGCAAGGCAGGCTCAGCACCCCGGCGGCAATATTTCCAGCGATCGGCGGCTTGTTCTCAGAGGTCGCATTCAGCCGGTAAATTTGCGCAGTGTTGCAATAAGCGTTATCGAAAGCCCGCGCGCCCGCCCCCAGACCAAACGCGCCGACGGCCATCAGTTGCCCGCCTTCTACCCCGACGTTGCGCGTCGCGGCATCACCCAGCGCCAGATTGCCACGCGCGGCGGCCTTGTCGGGCAAGTCGGACAGATTGGAGGCCTTTTTCATGCTGGCATCGCTGACAGTTTTAAGCGCCTTCGGCGTGCTGGCTTTCGTTTCGTCGGTGCTGGTCGTTGCGCTGCTCAGCTGTACCAGCCCTTTCGCCGTGGTGCTGGCGTCCGGGTGGTTTCGGGTTTTCTCATGCGCGGCGATCGCGTCGGCCACAAAATCCTTGGTCGCCAGCACGGTGTCGCCACCGGCGATCACCTGAATCGCCTCGGTGCTGCTGACAATCAGGATCATGCGCAGCGTCTGCGTGCGGCCGCTGCCCTCTTCCAGCTTCGGCTTGTAACTCTCCGCCATGTTGCTGGCGGCAATCAGCGTCCCGGCCTCGTCATAGAGGCCCATTTCACGCAACCACCACCCGCCGACGTTCGCCGGAATAATCATCTCGGCCAGAATGTGATTTTTCAGCGCCTTATCGATAGTCAGCCCGTTGAGTGCCGCGCGGTATTTCTCGTTGACGAGTTTTGTTTGCGCCGGATTGGGCGTCGGCAGCGTGCCGTTCCCGTCGCCGACGGCCATAGAGACGATTTTCAACTGCGTGCCGCCCGCGCTGGCGGCGGCAATCTTGGCCGCCCCGGCGGTGGTAATAATCGCTTTGTATTTGTTCATGATTTTCTCTTATCCGGGGTAAACGGTAATAACATCGCCATCAATGGCGGCCGCGCCGGTGTAAATCCGGCCGGGGATGTCCTGCAAAATGTTGAGGCCGATCAGGTGGCGGCTCAGGGGCTTGGCGTCGGCGATAAGGCGCTCCATTTCCTGATACATTTCCTCGGTGATGCCGGTTTCCAGCACGCCAATATCCAGCCGGAAGGTGCCGGGCGGATCGGCGCCGTCGGTATGGAACCACTCGATAACGTTAATCAGGTAGCCGAGCGGCTCCACCACACGGCGCACTGCGCCGATGGTGCCCTTATGCCGGTGAATGTAGAACGCAGCGGACACCACACCCCGCTTGACGTCCTCCGGCCACGCCTCATCCCAGCGATCGACAGAGAACGCCCACGCCAGATAGGGCAGCAGATGCACCGGGCAGGTTTTCGGGTTCCACAAATCACGCAGGGGAACCGGCACGCGCTCCAGCTCAGCACACGCGGCGGCGGCAGCAACTTCCAGCGGTGAGGAGCCGACAGGCAATAAGCGGTTAGTCATCGGCGCGCCCGGGAGTGATGTTCACGCCGGTGCAGTAACCCGCCTGCGTTTTATCCAGCACGATGTCGGCGGCAGGCTTGATAATCTCCACATGTTCGACGCCTTCAACGGTCAATGCCGCATTCATGCTTGAGCGCCGGATACTGCGCCCGAGGCGCCGCATATTTTGCACATAGGCGTGTAGCCGTTTGTTTGCGGTGTCGAGGATGGGCGCCACCTCCGGGCCGGGATACAGGTATAAAACGGCCTCGATAACATACGGAGCAATTTTGGCTGATTGCACGATGACCCGATCGGCGACCGGGCGCACGTCCTCATCATTCAGCGCGTCGCGGACAACCTGCAGCAGTTCGGGGCTTGCGGTGCCGTCGCCGTCCCGCGACAACACGGTGACGGTCACGTTAGCCGGTGATGGGCTGATTGCCGTCACATCAGCCACCCGGCCATCGGCCGAGCGGGCGTGAAAACGATAGGAACCGGCCGATCCCGCCGTGCTCATCCCTTCGAAAGCATCCTGCAGGCGCAGGCGGTAGTCTTCATCCGCTTCCATAACTGCCGGTGTCGGCGGAATAGTGCTTTCATCCGCCGGGGTGATCACCAATCGCGCCGTGTTGAAGTTGGCGCCGATCTGGTCGAGATCTTCGCCGGTGGCGTGCGCCAGCATCACCGCTTTAGCGGCATCATTGACGCGCTGGCGCAAAATCACCTCGCGGTAGGCGTTCTCCTGCAGCAACTTAACGATCGGCTCCGACTCCAGCGCCAGCGTGCGCGCGACGGCCTCCCGCTGTTCCTCCGGGTAAAGCGAAATCAGCGTCGCCTTACGCTCTGCCAAAATGTCTTCATAATCCAGCACCTCAACGACAATCGGCGCGGGCAGTTGTGAAAGGTCAATCGTTGCCATGGTTTTAGCTCACAGGAACAGACAGCGACAGCGCGCCGGGGGCATCGGTGCGGGTGCCGGTGATGTCGATCACCATCTTGCCGTCATAGGTGGTATTAAAAGCGATGCCGGTCAGCTTGACGCGTGGCTCCCACGCCAAAATCGCGCTGTAGCAGGCGGCCATAATCTGCAGGCGCAGCGCATCGTTCTGCGGCTGGTCGAGCAGCTCAGAGAGCAATGAGCCATAAGCCCGGCGCATCGGGCGCGAACCCTGCGGCGTGATCAGGATGTCCGCCACGGACTGGCGAATATGCTCGATGTCCGTCAGCGTGCGGCCGGTGCCTCGGTTCATGCCGATATATTTGGCGCTGTTCATGTTGGTTTCCCCGTTTTCCCGCCGCCGGTCTGGACGCCGCCGTGGGTGTGCGAATCAACAACGACGCCATTCGACGAGAACGAGCCGCCGCTGTGTTCGATGTTCCCGCGCATCGCCCCGCCTTTTTGCACTTCCAGCGTGCCGGTGGTGAGTTTGTTGGTGCAGACCACCTCCGGCGCATCGAGCGTGATTTTGTCAGCCGTAACGATCACCACTTTGGTGCTGGCGGTGATGGACTCCGACGCCTGCACGTCGGCGGTTTTAATGCCGGACACGCTCAGCGCGCTGGTTTCCGGTTCATACTCGATGACCGCGCCATCCGGGAACGCGATATGCAGCGCATCCGCAGACGCAGACGGGGCCGGGAAGTCATCGGAGAAAATGCCGCACAGCACAAAAGCGGTATCGAGTTCGCCACCCAGCGCAAAGATCAGCACCTGCTCGCCGACGGAAGGCGCCGACCAGCTGCGGGTACGCCCAGCGCGGAAATTTAGCCAATTCAGCCAATCGGTAAGATTGCCGCCGGTTTCGACGCGGCATAGACCGTTATCAAGGTCAACGGTGCTCACGGTGCCGATGCGGATCAGGTTGCGCAGCAGGCGCAAAATGTCGTGTTGATTGTTCATGTGGGAAGGATGCCGCCCGGCACGGGCGGCGACAACGCGATGAGGTTGGAAGGACTAAGACACAACAGACCAGTTCAGAAAAATGATGTGAAAAAGCTCACTGGGGCATGCAAAACATATAAAACATATTGAAGGTCATTATTTTTTAATGCCCAAAGCGTATTTGATGCTAAAACATACCCAATGAATGCAACACCAAAATGATAGCAAGAGAATTTAATTACCTCGTCAAAGTCCCTTTCCTTTATATATGCAAAAGTAGAGTATATTAACGAAACAAAAACCATCACAAAACCAAAGGTAATGATGAACATATAAAGCAACCCTGTTACATATTCAATGTAGGACAAGGAAGGTCTAAATGAGGCGATAGCGCTAAACAATCGCCCGTAGTAGCCTTGATAATAGTCCCAAAAACTCGCCATATTAACTACTGTGCAATAAGCCAAAACGCTTATCAACAATGTTAGCACTATATAAAGGAGATCCAATGCACGCTCGCCACCGTAATTACGAATTGTCATCACCACTCCAACAAGGCAAAATACTACTGACAAAAATGAGAATGAGTACAACGCCACTCCAAAACGAGAACCAAAGACAGGTAGCAAGAGAAACACAATTACAAAAAGGACATTCCAAAAATATTTAAAGTTTTTCTGGGTTTTCTCCATGTAATTATTATATGTAACAGAGTTTCCATCACCATTAATAGTAGGACTCTGGTTATTGATAACACTCTTCACCTTTAGCGCTTTAAAGCTTACAAGCGAACCGAGAGCAATCGATACAATCGACTCAAAGTTAAAAATATTTTCCAGCATAACGCCACCTTATCCATGGATGCAAAAACACCTTATTATTATATTATCGACAACATGGCAAGCCTTTGAGTATAGATAATCAGCTAACGACTTAAATGCATAATCAGTTCATCTTCAATTGTTTCTATATCATCCGGGCCAAATCCCAGTAACGGACGGGCCTCATATTTTACCGCCTCGCTGTGCGGCGTCGGCCGATCGCGCAGGCCGTAATGGTGAACGTTTACCATGCGTTTCACACGCCCGACAAACTCAACCACGGCCGCATCGCTGTTGCCCTGGGCTTTCAGGTAACGGGCCGTGCGCAGCTTGGAGAACATTGCCCGATCGCGCAGGCGCTTTTTGTTGCGAAGCCGAGTTTTGCGCGGCGCGTAGGGTGTGCCGTCCGGCGCCTGCTGGCGTTTGATGTGTTGCTGTTGACCGGCGCGTAGGCGCTTTGAAACGGCAACGGCCAGCGACTTACGCGACTGCGGCGACAGCTTGGCAATCAGTCCGGCAAGCCGGGTGTCAAAGGGATTAAGCTCGCTCATGCCATTCACTCACTAATTCGCCGTGAACAAAGAGCTGCATCGGCCGCGTCACGTCCTCCGGTAACGGCGGCTCCGGCAGGTGTTCAACATGCAACGCGCCATCGCCTTGCTCTTTCACCAAAACACGCTCGGTCAGCTGCAGCGACACGCTGAAATCGTAAGAGCCGTTGTTGTTGAAGTCGCTCGCAAAGGTGATCCCGGTGCGGCGCTTTTCCTCCGTTGCCATGATGTCCGGCTGGTTTTCCCGTAGCCATGCCTGAATCGGCACCATGATTAAATCCAGATCGCCGGTGTAGTCCAAAAACAGCAGGTTCAGCGTATAGCGGTACTCATGGGACAGCGAGGTGGCAAGCGTGGCGGCCACATTGCCGCGTTCTACCCGCACTTGCAGGTTTTCAGGGTTGCGCTGTAGCCACGGCAGGCAGCTTGTCAGCTCAGCGCGGAGCTGTTGCGGTTTTAACATCGTGTTGTTCCTGACAGTGTTTTATCGTTTCGACCTGCACCGCGCAGGCCGCCAAGGCGTTTTCAAGCTGGCGAATATCGGCGCTCAGATCGCCGTTAGTCGCCGGGCGGCTGGCCGGGATGTGGCACGGACTCACTTTCGGACAGCCAACGTAGATAATCCGCGGCGCCGGTGAAGCCGGGCCGCTGGTGCAGCCGGGCAACGTCAGCAGGCAAAGCAGTGTTAAACCAATCGCGTAATTGCTGATTTTCATTGAGTAGTCTCTGTATTTTCTGCTCGCGCGTCAGTGCCAGCCGGTGCGCGGCGTTTAGGTCGCCCCTTAACTTTTCCTCTTCCTGCGCCAGCACACCTGCCGCCGCCTGCAGCGTGTCGATCGCCGCGCGGGTATCGGTCAGCGCCGCCGCTATCCGGCCGTTCTCCTGCCGGGCGCTTTCCAGCCGTTCACCCAACGTGACAACCTGCCATTTCATCCAACCGGCGACGACCAGCGCCAGCACCAGAAACCAGCCGATCGCGCGGCTCATTGCGCGGCCCCGATCAGGCAGTGGGCCAGCTCCGCCGCCCGACGCCGTTCCAGCCCCGGCGATTTGACGCCGTTGACGAACACCCAGCGCGGTAACTGCTGGCAGGCGCTGCGCCAGTCCTGCCGCTTGATGAAACCGGCCAGCGTAGAGCCGCAGGCGGCCGTGACGCCGACGTTAAAGGCAAAGGACACCACCGCGTCATAAACCGGCGGCGGCATCGTGACAGGCATACAGCGCCCTATGCCGCGCTCCACGCGATACACGTCGGCAACGAGGTTAACGGCAGCTTGGCGCTCGCTGATAACCGCGCCGGGCTTTACCCCGGCCGTGTGGCCGATGCCGCTTGTCCAGACGCCCGCCTGACACTGGTAAGGGGATAAACGGCAGCCCTCGAAATCGGCCAGCAGGCGCAACCCGGCCTCAGAGATCTGCAGCGCGCTGAATTGCGGCAGCAGCACCGCCAGCGCCAGCACGGCGGCCACGCTGCAGCGTTTAGCGATTGAGTTCATCGTAAACCCTCCGGCTGACGCCCAACTTGTTCAACAGCTGGTAGCTTTTGCGGCGGTAGTACCAGTTAACGAGGAACGTCCCAACGCCAACGGCGGCGCCGACCATAAAGGCGATGTCCTGCGGACTGTATCGGCCAATCCAAGCGAGAAAGGCCGCTACGGTATAGGCCACCCACGACGTAATTTTCTCCATTGCTAATCCCATAAATTGACGGTTTCACGCTGCGGCGCGGCGGTCACTTCCGGCAGCTCGACCGGGTGGCCGTGGGGCAAAATCGCCCCGGCAGCGGCCAGCCCTTCATTTAGCGAATAGACCTGCTCAACCACGCCCTGCGTGCGCCCGTAGTAGCGCCAGCAAATAGCGTCAACGGTGTCGCCCTGCAGGGCGTAGACTCTCATCAGAGCAGCCCGATGATGCAGTGGCTACGCTCGGCCACGTTACTGATCGCGTTGCGGGCGTTGCGCCACAGCTCACCGATCGAGGCTTCGACCACATCAGCCTTGCGGCCGCCGGTGGCGGTGGTGTCGAAACTGCGGTATTGCTCCGAGAGCGTCGCCATGGTCATCGCGCTAACGGCATTGCGGTATTCGCTCACCCGCACGCTTTCGCCGTCGAGCTGTTCGCCCGGCACATCCTCAAGCCGCTGATAGCCGTCGGCCATTTGGTCGCGGCGGAAAGTGAACAGCTCGGCGTTCACCTCCGCGATCGCGCTTTTAATTGCCAGCCGCAGGCGCGGGGCGGTGATGCTGCCTTCAATGCGCATCACGTCGCGCACGTCCGCCGGGTCAATGTCCGGCCAGAAAAAGACGTTTTTAACGATCGGCTCATCCTCCGGGCGCGGTGCTGGCGCGTCCGGGCGTGGCCGTTGGATCACAACGGTGCTCATATGACCTCAGAAAGTTAGGGGGCGGTGGACGACGGCGTTGACGAGTTGAAACCTGTCGCGGCCGTCGTGCCGCCCGGCGCGGGGCGCGTTCTGTCAGCGGCTGGCGGCGGTGCGTATTGCCCGCTCCAGCCGTTCAATGTCTTTTTTCACGCCGCAGCCGTTATGCAACTGCAGCGCACGCTTAAGGTGGTTCAATGCCAGTTCAGCCCTGCCCGCCGCGCGCAAGACGTACCCGGTGATTTTGTGCAACTTGGCGCGCACTTGGTCAGGCATGTCTTCTGCGTCGGTGAGTTCCATCGTCTGCGTGAGGTGGTCAATGTTGACCGGCTCCCCGGCCTCAAAGGCGCGGGTGGCAGACTCGGCGACGTCTTCTGCGATGAGGTATGGCGTGGAGCGCGCGAAATTGCCCGGCGGCGCCAACTGGTAACGCAGCGCATAGCGGGCGATGTCCAGCGCGCCGGGAATGTCCCCGGCATCCAGACGCCAGATCATGACCGTCATCAGAATGGCGTCCTGCGCGCCGCGACCTTCGGCCAGCACACCGGCAACCCAGGGGGCATAGTCCGGCAGCAGTTGGCGCTTGAGTTCGGCCTTACGCTCTTGTGAGCGCACCTGTTTGAGCTTTCGCTTATCTTCATTGAGTTTAAGCATCATCCGTTCATAGCCGTTGGCGTGGCGCAGCGGGTCATTCTCCCGCTGCGCGGCCTCGACCGCTGACTGGCGCATAAGGTGACGGCGGGCAGGGCTGGTCATGATTATTTACCGCCTTTCGCTTTGTCGTCTGCCGGTGCTTCCTCCGGGGCTTTCACCTCGGTATCAGCGGCAGGCTCCGCTGGTGCGGCGGCTACTTTGACAGCCTTAACAATGGCCTCGGCCAGCTCGGCGATTTCATCTTTTTTTGGTTCCGTCGGTAACAGCTTAATGTTCTCCACCAGACAGCCGCAGGCGTAATCCTCCACTACATAATCCTCATTGATGGATTCATAGTTTTCGATGCGGTCACGCTTCGAGTTTTCCACCATATGGCGTCGGTGCGTGTCCTCCTGCCAGTAGATCGACAGGTTATCCATGCGCGTAATCAGCAGCGCATCCGCCGGGAAGTACGGCACACGCACAGCAGGCAGGTTGCCGATGCGTTTCTGGCTGATAATCAGATCGGCGGCCAGCGCTTCGGTGTTGGGCTGTTCCTGATTGACCAGCGGAAAATACTTGTCGGCCAGCAGTTGGCGACCGCAGATCACCACCAGTTCCGGATCTTCCTGATACCATGGCGCGATAAGGGTGTTGGTGGCATCCATCACCAGTGCGTCGAGGTTGGCGTAATCGCCACCGGCGCCCACGCGGACTTTTTCAGACACCACGCTGCCGTCCTCCCCCACGACTTTATTCATCACGCGGCCCGGCGCATTCTCGCGGTACTTCTGCAACCAGCCCGGCCCGATGTCTTGCAACAGCGGGAATTTGACGCGGTTGGAGGTTTTAGCGCGATGAGTACCGTTAAAGCCGATCATGATGCGGTCAAGCGCCTGACGTTCAACAATTGCATCGCGTAAACGGGTCTGGAAATCCTGATAACGGGCCCACAGGTCAAGGGTGTTGTAGCGGATGTGGAAATCGTAATTCACCTGCTGGCAGAAATAGCCTTCTGCATCCAGCGAGGCAAAGTCGGCCGTTTCGCGTTCATCGCCGCCGGCGGTGTCGGTGGTGCTGGCGATGGAGCCGCTCACACCTAAACCGACTTTCTCTCCCTTCATTTCCTTAACCGGCACGATATTGATGCGGGTCAGGAACGTCGAGGAATCCTGTACGCGGGTCATGATTGTTTGCGTGACGGACGGCTCAACGCTGAATTTTTTATCCAGATCGCCGGTCGCTACGCCATTCAGTTCGGCGAGGCGAGACAGAAAAGCATTAAATTTAAAACGAGTTTGCTTGCGCATTTTTCTTCCTGTTTTTGTTCGGTTTTATCGGGTGTGACTGCCTTAGCAGTCGGTCAGCACGTCTTGCGCGCTGTTGCCGCCGGTGGCCTCTGGGCGGGCCTGCTGGCTGAAATCTTCCGAGGTGGAAAGCTGGGCTTGCAGCGCGCTGAACGCATCGCTGCCGGTTTTTACCTGTTGCTTGAGGTCGGCAACCTGCTTGCTCAGTGCAGCGAATTTCTCGGTAAAGCGGGTGTCCGCTTCCTGCAACTGCTCGGCCACGGTCATCACGGCGCCTTCCATCTCATCAAATCGCACATCGTCGGTGGCCTGCTTGCGGCTAAACATCGCTTTGATGCGGGCAGAGAATGAGGTTTCCGGGTCAGCGACCGGCTCAAAATCGAAATGGACTTCGAGCGGCGCGGAGAACTCGACATTCTCGTGGCGGCGGCAGAACTCCAGCATGTCAGTGCCGAGGCTGGCCGGATCATCGGTGACGGCCAACCCGACCAGATAAGACTTGCCGGTTTTGGCGAAATCGCGGCGGATCTCCATCGAGGTGAAAACTTTTTGGCCCGCGCCGACCATCGACACCAGATCTGCTGTCGGGGCCAGACTGGCGTACAACGCCCACTTGCCGTGCAACAGCGGTTCGTCCGGCTCGTCGATTTTCTCGGCCTTCAGCTCAACCACGCCGCCGTAACGACGAAAATAACCGTCCGGCAAAATCCCCTTGATGTGTTCCATGTTGATGCGGGCGCCGTACACCTTCGGGCTGTAGGTCGCGGCCATCTGCTGAATATCCGCAGCGCCGATCTCGCGGCCGTCAACGGTGTCGCCTTCAACGCCGATGCGGAAAAACTTAGTAACTTTCTTTGCCATGTAAACGGCTCCGGTTGTGGTGATTGGGTTCGGGGCTAGTTTCGGGGGAATGGCGCCGCGTCTCAACGCGTTGCGGTTGGAAGATCTTAGGCACAACAAGGGCTTAATGCGAGCCGCCCGGCGCTTTCGTAGCCTTGTCGGCATGAATACAACACCGGCAACAACCATCATCAGCGATCCGCGCCGCCAAGCTGCCTTGCTCTACTGGCAGGGCTTCTCTGTGCGCCAAATTGCGGAAACGCTGAACCTCAAGGGGCCGACCGTGCAGAGCTGGAAACTGCGCGATAAATGGGATGACATCGCGCCCATTTCCCGCGTGGAACAAAGCATGGAAGCGCGGTTGATTCAGCTCATCATGAAAGACGTCAAGGAGGGGAAAGACTTCAAAGAAATCGACCTGTTGGGCCGCCAGATTGAACGGCTGGCGCGGGTTAATCGCTATTCGGCGACCGGCAACGAGGCGGACTTAAACCCGAACGTCGCCAACCGCAACAAAGGCGAGCGCAAGCCCGCCGAGCGCAACGTGTTCAGCGAGGCCGCCGTGGAGAAGCTGCAAAGCATCTTCACAGAAACCACCTTCGAATATCAGATGGGATGGTATCGCGCCGGGCTGCAACACCGTATCCGCAACATCCTGAAATCGCGCCAGATCGGCGCCACGTTCTTCTTTGCCCGCGAAGCATTACTTGATGCGCTGACCACCGGCCGCAATCAGATTTTCTTGTCGGCCAGTAAGGCGCAGGCGCATGTATTCCGCAATTACATCATTGATTTTGCCCGGCTGGTCGAGGTTGACCTGAAAGGCGATCCGATGGTGCTGCCGAACGGCGCCCGCCTGATGTTCCTCGGCACCAACGTGCGCACCGCGCAGAGCTACACCGGCAATCTGTATCTGGATGAGTATTTCTGGATACCGAAGTTTCAGGAGCTGCGCAAAGTCGCCAGCGGGATGTCGCTGCACAAGCGGTGGCGCACCACCTACTTTTCCACGCCGTCGAGTCTGGCGCACTCCGCTTATCCGTTCTGGTCGGGGGAACTGTTCAACAAAGGCCGCCGCAGCAAAGCCGACCACGTTCAGCTCGACCTCAGCCACAGCCACCTGTCAAAAGGCGTGCTGTGCGGCGATGGGCAATGGCGCCAGATTGTCACGGTTGAGGATGCGCTGACCGGCGGCTGTAACCTGTTCGACCTCGATCAGCTGTCGCTCGAATACAGCCCGGCTGAGTATCAGAACCTGCTGATGTGTGAATTCGTGGACGATACCGCGTCGGTATTCCCGTTCGCCGAGCTGCAAGGCTGCATGGTCGATACGCTGGAAGAGTGGGAGGACTTCAACCCTTACGCCGTGCGACCGTTCGGCTATCGCCCGGTGTGGATCGGCTACGACCCATCGGAAGCCAACGGCGGCGACAGCGCCGGGTGCGCGGTGATTGCACCGCCAATGGTGGCCGGGGGCAAGTTCCGCGTGCTCGAGCGCCACCAGTGGCAGGGCATGAACTTTGCCGCTCAGGCCCAGAAGATTAAAGGCCTTACCGAAAAATATTGCGTGGAGTACATCGGCATCGATGCGACCACCGTCGGCCAAGGTGTTTTCCAGCTGGTACGCGAGTTCTTCCCGGCCGCGCGGGAAATCAAATATACCCCGGAAATCAAAACCGCCATGGTGCTGAAGGCAAAAGACACTATCGGGCGCGGCTGTCTGGAATACGACACCAGCCACACCGACATCACCGCCGCCTTTATGGCGATCCGCAAAACCATGACCGCCAGCGGTGCGCGCTCCACCTACACCGCCAGCCGCAGCGAAGAAGCCAGCCACGCAGATGTCGCGTGGGCGATCATGCACGCCCTCTTAAACGAACCGCTGACCGCAGGCAGCGGCCACAGCAGCCCGAACATTTTGGAGTTTTACTGATGAGCAAGCGCAAAGGCCGCAAGGCATTTACCCCCCCGGCGCCAGCCCCGGCAACAGAGCAGAAGCAGGATTTTGAGGCGTTCACCTTTGGCGAGCCGTCTGCTGTGCTGGATAAGCGGGAAATTCTGGATTACATCGAGTGCACGACCAATGGCAAGTGGTACGAGCCGCCGATCAGCTTCGATGGGCTGGCACGCAGTGTGCGCGCCGCCGTGCATCACAGCTCGCCGATGTACGTTAAGCGCAACATTTTAGCGTCAACGTTTATCCCGCACCGGCTGTTAAGTCAGCAGGAGTTTAGCCGCTATGCGCTGGATTATCTGGTGTTCGGCAACGCCTATTTAGAAGAACGTCAAAACCGGCTCGGCGCCCCGCTGCAGCTGAAATCCTCCCCAGCCAAGTACACACGGCGCGGTGTGGAGCGCGGGGCTTACTGGTTTGTGCAGGACTGGAAAGAGGCGCACCGCTTCAAGACCGACAGCGTTTTCCACCTGATTGAGCCGGACATCAATCAGGAACTGTACGGCCTGCCGGAGTACCTCAGCGCGCTTAACTCCGCCTGGCTGAATGAGGCGGCGACGCTGTTCCGCCGTAAGTATTACCAGAACGGAGCGCACGCCGGTTACATCCTGTATATGACCGACGCGGCGCAGAGTACAAGCGACGTTGACAGGATGCGCCAAGCCATGCGCGACACCAAGGGCTTGGGGAACTTCCGCAATCTGTTCATGTACGCCCCGAATGGCAAACCGGACGGCATTAAAATTTTGCCGCTGTCCGAGGTCGCCACCAAGGACGACTTTTTCAACATCAAGAACGCCAGCCGCGACGATCTGCTAAGCGCACACCGCGTACCGCCGCAGATGATGGGGATTATCCCGAACAATACCGGCGGCTTCGGGGACGTGAAAAAAGCCGCTCAGGTGTTTGTACGCAACGAGCTAACACCGCTGCAAGAGCGCATGAAGGAAGTGAACGACTGGATCGGGGAAGAGGTGATTAAATTCGCGCCGTATGAGTTGCCGACCGAATAAGCAGAAAGCCGCCAGTGATTGGCGGCTTAATTTATCGTTCGCCTCGAGCTAGGCCGCATAACGCAATAGTTGCAAACACCAATAACAGAAAAATGGCGGCGCTTAAAATTCGCTGCCACCACTCATCAAACCAGAACAGCGACCCAAAAGCCGCAACAGAAAATACCCCGCTGAAAATCGCCTCCACAACGTGAGACAATCCTTTGCCGAGCTTACTGCCCCAAGACTTGAGATAGCTCATGATTCACACCTTCACAGAACATTTTCGATTTGCTGGAGTAGGCAACAAACGGTTCAAGATACTCCTCCGCAAGAAAATAGATCATGTCCAAATTTCGCGGGGTGAGTTTGTGGTACGTCGAGGGGTACTTTTCGCGCAACCGGCGCGATGACACTGCGGCTTGTTCGATAAGCCCTTGCAGGAGAATAATGTTCAACCCTGCAACGGTAATACCTTTAAAAACCCATCTGAAAAGCGTACTACTGATAACTTTTTTCAAAATATGATGCGTGATCTGTTGTACCAGAATGAACTGCGTCCCCATACGCCCCGCAACATAACCTTCAGCAAGGTTTAATTTCTGTCCTAATGCTGTTTGCGTTTGAACATCCATCCGTTGATAACAGTCACGAATTATGACGGTTATTAGCTCACGCAAAGGGGCCTCAATGCCATAACCAGCGCGAATAACCCTAATGAATCTTTCCGTTTCCAGTTCATTGCGGCGTTTAAATTCACCACTACCTAACCCGGCGCCCTGCCATGTGCGGCGAGCACTATACGCGATTCCTTTGGGTAAGGACTCAATGCCTTCAAGAATTCCCTGCGCTACAGCTTTAGCATCCATACAAAGCCTCTTATCAATCATGAGGCTGTACCATATACCATGTTTGCCCAAAAATTCAACACAACAAGCCCCCCTCCCATAACGTTTGAGAGCGCCGCTACCGCATCAAAGCCCTAAGCTGCCCCCTTAGTCTTGGTATGGTGATAAATCACGATGACAGGACGCTGGCGGCCATTTTGAAAGTGGTTCAACACGGCTTGCGCGCAATGCTATCCCCGCCTCGCCTGCGCGCTTCATGTATCGCTTTTAATGCAGTTGCATGATCCGCTGCGATCCGCACCAGCGCTGGCGCTATGGGGGTAAAAATAACACCGGGTCATCATGCGGTTTCATGCACCTACCGCATGCATAGGGCATTTAGCTGTATTAGCTCAGATTTGAGTTGGCAACCGTTACTCAACACACAAGCTCACAACTAGTTGTGAGCACAGAGCAGTAGACATGAGATAGTGGAGCTTGTTAACTTCTAAAGAGGCCATACCTTTCTGGTTTTTAAAAAACTATCGTCAACAGTGTAACTGTTAAGGAGTTCATTTAGACCAAAAAAAGCATCTATGCGATGTTTATAGCAAGCAATATGAGAGAGCTCAGATAAAACCGTTGCGAGCCAGCGAGCGATTGATAATGAATGGTACCTTCCCCATTTTTGTACAATCGCATTTTGGCCAGTTCGTATTGAGACTGACTTAACGTCCTGCATAGCATCCCCACTTTCATTCGTATGCATTACCATTGTAAACGGTGAAATTATAGCATCAATTAATTCAGCGCTACCTTCAACACGCTTTTGGGCAACCTTACCGTAGTAATGCTTTTCTAATATGCTTTCAGCTACCTCACCCCACCATTTATTAATAGGTTCATCACTGGTTAAATTAGGGTTATCTAATGAGGCAAAATTTGCATATCTACCTCTTCGCGCATCGGCAAATGAATCTAAACATTCAAGTATCTTTTGAGGAATCTCTTGTGTAGGACGTGAATAACGCAATGATAGCTGCATTTTTTGTGAAATGTTTTCAACCTCATTGGTCAAGCCAATCAGTTTATGACCAAAGTCTTTCAAAACTTGCTCGCTAGGCATTTTGCCTTTATTATCAATAGCATAATCTGCAACCAATATTAACTTTGAAAGCCTTTCTAAGCCAACTGAAAGTCCAAAAAATGCAGTATAATATTCACCCATCTTATCTGCGTAATTTGCTCTACCTATAGCTGTTGCTCCTGATCCAATGAGATGTCTGACTAATGATGCTTCTCGACCCAGAGCATGCCACTCAGGTACTTCCCATGGGTTTCTATTCACTTTGTGATTTTCCTTTATCATGAACTGGATATTACTTGAACCTTACGCAAACCACACGGCAAATGTCACATTTTGGCTATGCCATTAAAACGTTAACGTTCGCTTTTAACACAGAGCAACCCTGTTAGATTAGGTTAAGCCCTGTGCGCTGACAATGCCAGCTCAAGTTTGAGCTCATATAATGTCTAGCACAGATAAAGGTATGTATTGTGCTGATAACGCCCCTCGTCAATCAGCCTTAAAACGTGGCCGGACTGGTGCTTGATGTAATAATTCGCCTCTTCAGGCGTTAGGTGTGTGCCGAACCGGTTTGCGGCGTGAATGAAATCAACGGTCTTTATGCGGCGGCCTTTGCCGTTCTCGTTGAAGTTCAGCGCCTCCATAAACGCCCCGGCTAAGTTTAAATCTCGTCTCATACGTCACCTATGGATTAAGAGATCGCGGCAAGCTGCCTGATCACTTCTGCTTTTTCAGGGGCAATGCTGGTTTTCATCTCACCCGCCAGTTCTGAAATCCATATCAGTGCAATGTCTTTGTCTTTCGCTTGGCTCTCATAACAAACCCCCAGACGGGCGATGAGTTCAATTCTTTCTAAAACAACCACTTCATCCACTGCTTGCACCCTTTCCCTCCGATGCTTAATTACTGTATTTATATACAGTATATGCCTATCGAATTTAATTGCGCAAGAAATTATTGGAAGCCCGCCCAATCGCTAACCGCCGGATAGTGCATTGAAATATCACCAAATTTGACTTTAGCGCCGCGTGCCAGTGCTTCCAGTTCCGAGCGTGTTGGCTCGATGCCGTGTAGTGCCAGCTCTGAGTAAATTCTGGGAACGCGATCGCGTTCAGCAGTGGTTAATCTTGCTGAAGGAGCTGGCTCCGGCCTGCTATATGGGTCAATGCTTCTCTGTTGCCTGTTTATCTGCGGGGCATCTGCCCGTAAACGCGCCATAACAGACCGTGCAACGGTCATGTCATCCCAGTCAATTGGGGTGTCTGGATGGTGTTCCATCACCGCCACAGCCTCTACAGGCTCGCCATCCTGCGTATTTTCGGCGCCACCGCTGCCGACCAACCCACAGTTATTGACAGGACTCCGAGGCGCGCCGGAGGCGCTTTTCAAAGTCAAAGGCTCAACGGCAACGGCTTTAGCGACGATGCGCCATTGCGTGGTGCGGGTTTCATAAACGCGATCGGCGCCGATGTGCGGGGCAAAAATCCCCGCGATTTTCTGCACCTCTTCGTCATAGGCGTTGCGCTCGTCGGCAACCCGGCGGGCTACACGCACGGTCTGATCGTCGCGGGCAACGTTAGGGCCACCCTGCGCCAGAATGTAAGCGGCAAAGTCACCGGCATCAGCAGCAGCGCGCACCGCCTCAACGGTTTCGTCAAACTCATCGGCCAGACTGACAGAGCGGATCTTGCGGCACTCACGCCATGCGCCGCGCGACGGCAGGCCGATAAAGTGGAATTGAGGGATACGCCACGTTGAAGCCCACGCGGTGACTGCGGCCGCCGTATCAGTCAACAGCTCGCCGGTTTCATGATCGCGCTCACCGTCCAGCGCGTAGCCGTCGATGTTTTTTGCAATGTATTTGGCGATATAGCCCGCCGCACCGCCTTTGTTCAGGTGCTTGCAGTCAAAACGGTTTTTGGCGGCGCCGCGCTCGTCGCCATCTTCGGCCATAGCATAGCGACGCATGATGTCGATCACCTGCTGGCGCTGTTTTTTGGAGGTAAACAGCATCATATGCCAGTGCGGCGTCGCATCATGGTGCGGTTCGACAACGCGCACGCCGTAGACCTGCAGGCCCGCATCTTTAAACGCCGTACGGATCTTGCTAAACAACTTCACAAGATAGCGCTGGCCGTCTTTTGGCGTGTACGCCTCTTCATCCCATTTGTGATTAAAATGCACCTTCGGGCTGTTCTTGCCGACGGCGCGCGTCGGGTGATATTTCGATGGGGTGGTGATGGTGATAAACATCCCCTTATCGCCTCGGGTTGCGGCGGCCTGCTCAACACCGGCAATCATCGCCATTAACTCCATACGGCGAATTTCTGGGTTAGAGATACTTGCCATCACCTTGTCGATGAGGCTGAAGCGTTCGCCGGTTTCGACGTTCTCAAGCTCGCGGCTGTTCAGATAATCAAAATTGGACTGGCGGCGCGCTTTCACATCCCGAACAGCCTGCTTACTGGCATACGACGACGCCCCGCGGTTCACATTGCCGACGGCGATCAGCAACGCCTCGCGCCAGCGCGTGCGCTGGGCCTTAAACTGGCGTTCCCACCACTCGGAATTAACCAACCGTGACAGGCTGGCAATCGCTGACCGGGCATCCAGTTTGCCCTTGCGGTATTTTCGCCAGTGCATCGGGGTGATGTTGAAGGCGCGCGCCATACCGGCAATGCGGCCATAAAATTCTGACTGGGTGGCATCTTCGAACAGTCCGGCATTGTCGCCGTCGTTCTCCGCCACAAATTCATCGCAGTAATCTTCGTAATTCTGCAGAAGCTGACCGGCCACGCGATCGGCAAGGCGGCGTAACTCTTTGTCATCCATGCCGGGCAGAGCTGCGTAGTTATCGACTTCAGCAGAAAACCGCATTGACGCGGCGAGGTTCATCGCGTTCTTGGCGCTCACCGTTTGCAGGCGCGGCCAGATGCGGCGATCGAACTGGAATACCAGCCATTTGTTGGCGTCGTGCAGCCCTTTGCTCTTGAGCAAGTTGTTATAACGCGTCAAGAACATGGCGCTGAGGAAGCGCGGCAGGCGGCGGATATTGATTAAAACAGCTTGCCCGTGAGCTAGTTCCTCACGGGTAAGCGGTCTTACCGGCCCGGCAATTGCCGGGCGCGGTTCGTTCCATGGGTAAGCGTAGGCGGTAGCCGTTTGGCTCATTGAGCTTTCGCCGCCTCACATGCCGCAAAAGCCTCTTGGCACAGGTTGCCAATGCGACCTATTTCAGCGCCCAGTGATGCAATACTATTAACGCTGGAATTGCGGACGCTGTGATGAATAAGGCCGTTCACAAGCTGGTTAACCGTAGGATAATAGCCGATAGCCTCGTAACGCTCTTGACCTTCGCTTTTTCCTGTTTTCCCAACCTTCACCGTATTAAGAATGAATTGCAGGTTATCGCTGGTGATAACAAACTCAGAGCCGATTTTAATTTCCATGTTATTTCCTTAATCGTATTTTTGGTTTTCTGGTCTGCGTGCAAATTCTGAATCGCTCAAATCAGCCGCAATAAAATGACCTACCAGCAACGCCAGCAGGCCGAACAAAATAGAGAACTCCGTCATGCCTTCCCCGCATAAAGGTGACTTTGCGTCTCGCGGATCTGCTGGCAGCTTACGCAGGTATCAACGCCGGGAACGGCGGCGCGGCGCGCGGCAGGAATCGGAGCGTCACATTCTTCGCAAACAAAGGCAGAAGGCAGCGCAGAGGATTTGCGGGCGTTGGCGATCTGCGCGTTTAGTACTAGCGCTTGCCGCTCCTGTTCGTAGTCCATCAAATCGGCCATTAGTGCAGCTCCTGTGCTTGATGCTCGATGGCTTCAGCCTCTTGGCGGAGCAGCTCAACAGCTTCAATAGCCGTTAAACCGTTCTTAGAGATATGTGCAGCCAAACGCACCAGACGAGCAGCGGCGAGATCGGCTTGATTCTTACGCTCATCAAGGCGGGCGTGGTCAAGCAACACAGCCACCTGTGAAATATTGCTACCTTGCTTTGCCGGGTCTAAACCCATAAAAATCACATTCGACATATTTAATCCTTATTTCAGACAAAGCGATGCCCGGCGGGTTAACGCCTGAATTACGCAATGCGGTTAATTAACGTTTAATTCGCAATCATCATCACTGATAAATCGCGGTAAGGTTTTTGATAAATCAATCAGGTCATTCAGCGCCCACACAATTTGTTTACGCTCTGAATAACTCATTTCTGCAAACTTCATTTTTATATGCCGCTCTTTCAGCCCGGCATGAAAACAAACAGTTCTGCGGATATGTTCCGGCGACTTATCAAAAGCCTCTTGCGCCTGATTCCGCTTATGCGGGAACAGTTCACGCTTAATCTGTGAAATGCGCTTAATACCGATCGCTTTTTGTGTTTCAGTAGCCAACAACATGACAGCCCCAATTAACGACAAAACAAACGGCGCAGCGGTGAAACAGGCTTAGCCGTTGACAGGCCACGCAGTAAGGCCGCCTGATCGTGACGTGGGCGCCAGCGCTTTCCGCCCGGCAGTTCAATAAAACCGTGTTCAAAATGCCTCGATGGGCTTTGTTGTTTCAGCAGTGGAGCGATAGAAATAACCACGGTGATCACCTCAGCTTAAACCAGCAACAGCGCTCAAGCCGCTGATCACGTCAACGGTGGAGGCCAGAGCCGGGGTGGATTGGATGCGGTTCTGAACGGTCAAGCCGATCAGCGACAAATGGCGGATCGCCGTGTTGACGCTTTCAAGCAGTGCGCTTTTGCGTATCGGCGTTTTGTGGTCGCCCTGCACGGCGGCGGCGGCAACGTTGCCAACGGCGGCCGTAGCCTGTAGTGCATACGTTGGAATATTCCCGGCGCAAGCCTCATTGACTGGCACGGACGGCATGCAGTTGATTTGTGCCAGCAAGGCATCAATCAGGCTGGAATCCTCTGTAGCGTCAGTGATCGCCAGCAGTTCAGCACAAGTGAGCTGATGCGGCTGGCCCGGACTCAATTTGTTGCGCAGCGTCTGGGCGTTCATGCCGAGCTGTTTAGCAAGGGCCGTCACATTGTGGCGTGATGGAAACTGTCGGCAGGCTTCATCGAAGTGCGGGTGTTTAGAAACGGCGTAATCAAACATGGTTAGTTCTACTCTAATCGATAAAATAGATTAAGCCTGAAGAGAGACGCTACATTCACTCAGGGCCTGCACTGTCAGGGCTGCCATGTTCACTTCAATGAGCCCTTTCTTCTGCTTGCCCTTTGGCTTGATAGGCAATTTTCCATATTCAATCAGGTTCTTAGCTGTTTCTTTATTGGTTCCAGTGCGGCGGCAATACTCATCTAGCGGTAGGTAAGGCTCAGGGATGACAATTGTAATGTTAGGTCGCATAAGGCAAACTTCCTTGATTAGCGCCAGATACGGCAATATCCGGCAATATGAGTCTAATTCAAAACAACATGGAGATTACTTAGATTAAGTCTAAGTGTCAACTTCAACAATGAGCAAGCATCTAAACTTCACTTTCCCTAAATCAACCTCAGAGACTCTCGATAGAGTCGTGTCCGCCTACGGTTTCAGCATGAAAATGCAGCTTGCCGAACACTTGGGCATTGCCGCCAGCAGTCTATCCGCTAGGTACAAACGTGATGTTTTTCCAGCAGATATCGTCTTGCAGTGTGCGTTGGAAACTGGAACTAGCATTGAATGGCTGGTAACGGGAAAAGGGGTTAGTTTTCGGGATGTCAAATCAGACACACTAAATCTAATTAGAAAAAAACTAATCAACGGTCAGCTGCATGACGCTGATAGCGTTCTGTTCGACAGAGGGATATTCCTTGATCCAAACAATCTCCCCTCTGCGCCTATGTGCTTGATCCACGGGAGCACTCAGTACATTGTTGATGAGCAGTACGACGAGGTTCACGATGGCTTATGGCTGGTTGAAATAGAAGGCAAGGTAGGCATCCGCACGCTTACACGCATACCGGTTAAGAAAGTGCGCATTAGCGGTCATGGAGCCGCTTTTGATTGCGATATTGATGATATAACCGTGCTTGGGCGCGTTATGCTGACGGTGGAATAAGTAATGCCTGTACGGAAGCTGCCCGACGGGCGTTGGATAGCAGACTTCTATACCGTTGATCGCAGTAACGGTAATGAGGGTAAGCGGGTTCGTAAAAAGTTCGCCACTAAGGGCGAAGCACTTGCGTTTGAAAATTACACACTCGAACAAATTGAGTCAGCACCTTGGCTCGGGGAAGGAAAAGAAAAACGTCGGCTGACCGAATTGGTCGAGCTATGGTTTAGCCGCCATGGCATTACCTTGAATGATGGTGAAAAGCGTAGAAGCTCAATGCTCTGGGCCGCCGAGTGTATGGGCTTCCCTCTTGCCACAGAATTTAATGCACAACTCTTTACAGCCTATCGAGCTAAACGCTTGGGCGGCCATTTTGCTCGAACAAAACGAATAGCAAAAGTTTCACCCCGCACCTTAAACCTTGAACTGGCGTATTTTCTCGCAGTGTTTAACGAACTTAGAAGATTAGGTGAATGGGTACAGCCAAACCCACTTGAAAACGTCCGCCAGTTTCGCGTAGACGAAAGCGAGATGGCCTATCTTACAGGTGAGCAGATCGATTTGCTTTTGCATGAATGTCGCAATAGCTCAGCTAAGGATCTGGAAATGGTTGCCAAGCTCTGTTTGGTGACAGGAGCAAGATGGAGTGAGGCTGAAAGCTTGAAAAGCTCTCAGGTTTCGGGAAACAAAATCACCTTTGTTAAAACCAAAGGAAAGAAAAATCGAACGATACCGATTGACCCTTTACTTGCTGACGAGCTACCTAAACGAAACGGCGCTTTGTTTACCCCATGCTATTATGCTTTCCGTTCTGCAATTGAACGGGCTGGCATTGTATTGCCAGATGGTCAAATGACCCACGTTTTGCGGCATACCTTTGCGAGCCATTTCATGATGAACGGTGGAAATATTCTCGTTTTGCAAAGAATTCTCGGTCATACCGACATCAAAATGACAATGCGATACGCCCATTTTGCCCCCGACCATTTTGAAGATGCCGTAAGACTTAACCCCCTTACAAAATGTCGCAAAAGTGTCGCATGAAGTTAGGTTTATTGACTTATATTGCCTTACATTAACCTTTTAACCTGTTGTTATTTAACTAAGTTATTGTTTTTTGGTTGACCTAAATGGTTCTCATAATCGCTTGGTCGTTGGTTCAAACCCAACAGGGGCCACCAAATTTTAGCTGTTTTCACAGCCTTACAAGCCATCCTGTCCGGGATGGCTTTTTTGTTTCCCGCCGCCGTGCCACACTTCCCTCTCGGCATACCTGATTATTCCGACTCATAAGGACCCCGCATGATCGTCAACTGCGACCACGACAACCTCGACGCCTGGCTGGCGCTGCGCTCGGCGCTGTGGCCCACCTGCCCGTTGGAAGATCACCGCGCAGAAATGCGCGATATATTGGCTTCGCCGCACCACACCGCATTTATGGCGCGGGGGCTGGACGGCGCTTTCGTTGGCTTTGCCGAGGTCGCACTGCGCTACGATTACGTCAACGGCTGCGAATCGTCGCCGGTGGCGTTTTTGGAAGGGATTTTTACCGTCGAGCGCGCCCGCCGCCAGGGCTGGGCGGCGCGTCTGATCGCGCAGGTGCAGGAGTGGGCCAAGCAACAGGGGTGCAGCGAGCTGGCGTCGGATACCGACATCGCCAATCTGGACTCCCAGCGCCTGCATGCGGCGCTGGGCTTTGCCGAAACGGAGCGGGTGGTGTTTTACCGTAAAACGCTGGGCTGATCAGGCGGTCTTGCTTTGCCGCTGATGCGCCAACTGCTCGGCGCGCAGCAGGATCTCCTGCAGATCGTCCTCGTCAATATCGAACAGATCCCCCTCCATCAGCGCCTCGTGCAGATCGGCGCGGGTGATGGAAACGGCATCGATCGGCAAATTGGCCGGTTTGGCCTCCGCCGGCGCCAGCGCGTGCGGGTAGCGTCGCCCCGCCAGGTTATTGAACAGAATGGCCAGCGCCGCCAGCAGCACCGAGTTCAGCAGCACCGGGTACAGTACGAAGTGGTAGCCCATCTGGTGAATGCCGGGGCCGCCGAGGATGGCGGTCAGCGCCACCGCGCCGCCGGGTGGATGCAGGCAACGCAGCTTGAACATCAGGCCGATGGCCAGCGCCGCCGCGACGCCGCAGGCCAGGCCCGGATCGGGGATCAGCAGACCGGCGCTGACGCCCACCGTCGCCGCCACCGCATTGCCGCCGACGATCGACCAGGGCTGCGCCAGCGGGCTGTTGGGCACGCCGAACAGCAACACCGCCGAAGCGCCCATCGGCGCGATAAACCACAGGTTCACCTCACCCAAAATGAAGTGGCTGATCCAACCGGCGAGCATCAGCCCCAAACCGGCGCCGACGCTGGAAATCAGCATCTCTCGCTTGCCCACCGCCAGCGGGTGCGGCCACAGGCGCGCGCATCCCACTTTTACTCGTTCTATCCACTGCGTCTTCATGTTACCCAATACGACTCAATTCACTTGTTGGCAACAAATATATCACATCACCCTGAAGGAACTCACGGCGCCGTAAACCGCGCCGCTCAAGAACTTTTAGGCTAACAGATTGATTTTTAGCCTCCCCTCGACAATGATGAATGTTCCCCCCTTAACCCCGAGGAACCGCCGATGTCTCAACCGATCACCGAGCTTTATACCGACAGTGAATTTTTCAGCCCGTACGCCATGTCCGCCTTTGTCGTGCTGACGGAAAAAGGCATTCCGTTCACCGTGAAGCCGGTGAATCTGGCGAAAGAAGAGAACAAAGAGGCGGCCTACGCGGCGCTGTCGCTCACCCGCCGGGTGCCGACGCTGGCGATCGGCGAGTTCCAGCTCTCGGAGTCTTCGGCGATCGCCGAATACCTGGAAGACATCCATCCGGCCCACGCCGTGTACCCGCGTGACGTGAAGCTGCGCGCCAAGGCGCGCGAGATCCAGGCCTGGCTGCGTAGCGATCTGCTGCCGATCCGCGCCGAGCGCTCTACCGAGGTGGTATTCAACAACGGCAAGTTCCCGCCACTGTCCGAAGCCGCACAGGAGGCCGCGCGCAAGCTGATCGCCGCCGTGGAAAAGCTGCTGAGCCACGGGCAGGATAATCTGTTCAGGGAGTGGTGCATCGCCGACACCGATCTGGCGCTGATGCTCAACCGGCTGGTGATGCACGGCGATCCGGTGCCGGAGCGCGTGCGCCACTATGCGCACAAGCAGTGGCAGCGCCCGTCGGTGCAGGCGTGGCTGGCATTGTCGGAAAAACGGCGCGCCTGAGAAAAAAATCGGCGGCCACGACGCCGCCGTTCTCAATGCCGAGAAACAACATCACTGCTTGAGGGAAAGCAAATCACCATCCAGAGGGCAGATAGCCTAACAATGAAGCGATGGCGTACACCGCGCTGGCCAGGTACAGCAGCACAATGCTGACCTGCAGCAGCGGGTGCGTGATCCAGTTGCACTGCCAGCGCGGGGTCTGGTCGCCGTGTTTGCGCGCGCCGCGCAGGATCAGCATCGGCATGATCGACAGGATCACCCCGCTGAACACCCCGGCGAAGTAGAGCGCGTTGACGAACGACACTAGGCCGCTGTAGGCCAGCGCGAACGGCGGCACCACCACCAGCAGCAGCACGCCGAAGCGGCGCAGCGGCAGCTCGTCGTTGCCCAACCTAAACTTGTCGAAAATATTGGTCAGGAAGCTGCCGCCCAATCCCCAGTACGAGGTCAGCATCGCGCACAGCGCGAAGATGTTGGCGGAGAAGAACGCCCACTGCCCCAGCGCCTGGCCCCAGGAAATGGTGGCCACGTCGGAGATGTCATCCAGCCCGCTGAGCGCGATCACCGACATCGGCACCGCCGCCAGCAAAATGAAGGTCACCACCATGCCGACGATGATCGCCTTCGGCAGTTGCTCCGGCTTGTCGGCAAAGCCGCGCGCCATCTCCGGCACGATGTACTGCGCCGAGAAGCAGAACACCACCACGTTGAACACCGGCACCATATAGCGCCAGTCGCCGTCAAGCAGGTTGCGCATCTGGGTAGTGTCTTTCAGCAGCGTCGCCGCCACCAGCGCGGTCAGCATCACCACCATGCCGATGCTGATGAACTTCTCACCGCGGCCGATCGCTTTCAAACCGAGGTACAGCACGCCAGCGGCGGGCACGAAGAACAGCAGGCTGCCCAGCGCCGGCGAGATGCCGAACAGCGATTGCAGCAGCTTGCCGCTGCCGGTCATATAGGCGGTGAGCGCCCCGACGCTGTTGACGCACACCGAAGCGAACATCAACCAGGCGCCCAGCCCGCCGACGTAGCGCTTCGCCAGCCCGCTCAGCTGCAGATGCGCGCGGGTGCGCAGCGTGGATTCAGCGACGTACAGCATGGTGATGGTGGTCAGGCTCCCCACCAGCACCAGCCAGAACAGCAGCGGCAGGAAACCGGCCTTGCTGGAGGCATAGGCGATGGAGAGCACCCCGGCACCGATGTTGGTGCCGACGATCATCGCCACCCCTTCAAGGAAACTTAACGATTTGGCGGGTGCAGGTGCTCGCACCCCGGCGGCAAGCGCCGGAGAAACAGAGATATTATCAGACATGCATCATCCTTTATCGCCCGGCGACGCTGGCCGCCGGGATGGGTTAACGTCCTGACGCTCAACAGCTCACATCGATACACAGGTATTTCAGCTCCAGATATTCATCTATCCCGTAGCGCGATCCTTCACGCCCGAGCCCTGACTGTTTCACGCCGCCGAACGGCGCCACTTCATTGGAAATCAGCCCGGTGTTGATGCCGACCATGCCGTACTCCAGCGCTTCCGGCACGCGCCACTGGCGCGCCGCGTTCTGCGTGAACAGGTAGGCGGCCAGGCCGAATTCGGTGTCGTTGGCCATGGCGATGGCTTCCGCCTCGTCATGGAAGCGAAACAGCGGCGCCACCGGCCCGAAGGTCTCCTCTTTGGCGAAGCGCATCTTCTGCGTCACGCCGGTCACCACCGTCGGCTGGAAGAAGGTGCCGCCCAGCGCATGCGGCTGGCCGCCGGTGGCGATCTGCGCCCCTTTGATCAGCGCGTCATCGATGTGGCTCTGCACCTTCGCCACCGCATCGCTGTCGATCAGCGGCCCCTGGGTGGTGCCTTCGTGGCTGCCGTCGCCGACTTTCAACTGCTCGACCGCCGCCACCAGCTTTTCCGCCAGCCGCTCATAGATGCCATCCTGCACGTAGATGCGGTTGGCGCACACGCAGGTCTGGCCGCTGTTGCGGAACTTGGAGGCCATGATGCCCGCTACCGCCGCGTCCAGATTGGCGTCGTCGAACACGATGACCGGCGCGTTACCGCCCAGCTCCAGCGACAGTTTCTTGATGCTCGGCGCGCACTGCGCCATCAGGATGCGGCCGACCTCGGTCGAACCGGTAAAGCTCAGCTTGCGCACCACCGGGCTGTCGCACAGCACCTTGCCCACCTGTGCCGCTTCGCCGGTCACCACCTGCAACACGCCGGCGGGAATGCCGGCGTCCTGCGCCAGCTTGGCCAGCGCCAGCGCGGTCAGCGGCGTTTGCTCGGCCGGTTTGACGATGATGGCGCAGCCCGCCGCCAGCGCCGGCGCCACCTTGCGGGTGATCATCGCCGCTGGGAAGTTCCACGGGGTGATGGCCGCGCACACGCCGATCGGCTGTTTCACCACCACCAGGCGCTGCGAAGCCTGCGGCGCCTGCAATACCGCGCCGTCTACCCGCTTGGCCTCTTCGGCGAACCAAGTGATGAACGATGCGGCGTAGGCCACTTCGCCGCGCGCTTCCGCCAGCGATTTGCCCTGCTCGGCGGTCATCAGCTGCGCCAGATCTTCCTGCGCGGCCAACACCTTATCGGCCCAGGCCAGCAGCAGCGCGGAACGCTGCTTGGCGGTCAGCTGTTTCCAATCGTTTTGCGCCCGCTGCGCCGCTGCAATCGCCTGCTGGGTTTCCTCTTCGCTGACCAGCGGAATGCTGGCCAGCTCGGCGCCGGTGGCCGGATTGATCACCGCTTCGCGCTTGCCGCTCAGGGCGTCGCACCATTCGCCGTTGATCAAACACTGGCTGCGCAACAGCTCGGGGTTATTCAATTTCATACCGTTCGCTCCTTAGTGGGCCAGCGCGCGGGACAGGATGCCCATCGCCTTGGTGAACTGATCGTCCGGGATGGTCAGCGGGTACAGGAAGCGGATCACGTTGCCGTTCACGCCGCAGCTCAGCAGCAGCAGCCCTTCCTCCATCGCCTTCTGCTGCACCTGACGGGTGATATCGGCTGAAGGTTTACCGGTAGCCGGATCGTTGAACTCCACCGCCACCATCGAGCCTTGCGCGCGCACATCGGCGATCGCCGGGCTGGTTTTGCGCGCCTGCTGCAACACTTCCACCAGGTGCTGCCCCAAGCGCTGGGCGCGCTGACACAGCTGCTCTTCGTCGATCACGTCCAGCACCGCGTGCGCCGCGGCCACCGCCAGCGGGTTACCGGCGTAGGTACCGCCCAGCCCGCCCGGAGCCGGCGCGTCCATCACCTCGGCGCGGCCCGCCACCGCCGACAGCGGCATGCCGCCCGCCAGGCTTTTCGCCATGGTGATCAGATCCGGTTTAACGCTGTAGTGCTCCATGGCGAACAGCTTGCCGGTACGGGCGAAGCCGGTCTGCACTTCGTCGGCGATCAGCAGGATGCCATGCTGGTCGCACAGCGCACGCAGCGCCTGCATGAATTCGGCCGGCGCCACGTTGAAGCCGCCTTCGCCCTGCACCGGCTCCAGCACGATCGCCGCCACCTGCTTGGGATCGATATCCGCTTTAAACAGGCGATCCAGGCTGTTCATCGCGTCTTCGGTGGTCACGCCGTACAGCGCGTTCGGGTACTGGCCGTGAAACACCGAGCAGGGGAATGGGCCAAAGCCCAGTTTGTAAGGTGCCACTTTGCCGGTCAGCGCCATGGTCATATAGGTGCGGCCGTGGAAACCGCCGCCGAAGGTGATCAAGCCCGGACGGCCGGTGTAAGCGCGGGCGATCTTCACCGCGTTTTCCACCGCTTCCGCGCCGGTGGTGAAGAAGGCGGTTTTACACGGGCCGGCGATCGGCGCGCGCTGGTTGATGCGCTCCGCCAACGAAACATAGCTTTCGTAAGGAACGATCTGATAGGCGGTGTGGGTGAAGGCCTGCAGCTGCTTTTCAATCGCGGCGATCACCTTTGGGTGGCGGTGGCCGGTGTTCAGCACGGCGATCCCCGAGGCGAAGTCGATCACTTCTTTGCCTTCCACATCCCACAGCGTGGCGTTCTCTGCGCGCTCGGCGTAAAAACCACACATCACGCCCACTCCGCGCGGGGTGGCGTCCTGACGGCGTTGGTTCAATTCTGCGTTTTTCATGCTGTTCTCTCCGGTCGGTGCCAGTTACACGTTTCGTTCACATTCGTGAAACAATGCCGTTTATTTACACAGGATGTGGCCCTATAATCGAGTGCCAGTTACGAATAATTGAGGGATCCAATTGCGCTCATTGAGTGGTGATCTGTTGCTGCAGCGCCTTGGCGAACAGCCCGATGACAAGCTGCACAAGCGGCTTTACAACGCGATCCGCACCAGCATTCTCGACGGCAGCCTGCCGCCCTCCAGCCGCCTGCCCGCCTCACGCGATCTGGCGCAGGAGCTCAGCCTGTCCCGCAACACCGTGTTAACCGTTTATGAACAACTGCTGGCGGAAGGCTACGTGTCGGCGCGCGCCGGCAGCGGCACCTTCGTCGCCGACACGGTGCCGGACAGCTGCCTCTCCACCGGCGGCGCCCCGGCGGACGGCAGCGGGCAACCGCGCCGCGTCGAACTGTCGGAACGCGGCGCCACGCTGCTGCACCACGCCAGCGCCAGCCCCAAACAGTGGGGGGCATTCATTCCCGGCGTGCCCGACGTCAACGCCTTTCCCCATCAGCTGTTCAGCAAGATCCAGGCACGCCTCAGCCGCCGCCCGGCGCCGCAGCGGCTGACCTACAGCAATCAGGGCGGCAGCCCGGAGCTGCAGCATGCGTTGGTGGAGTATTTACGGGTGGCGCGCTCGGTGCGCTGCTCGCCGGAACAGATCCTGATCACCGAAGGCATCCATCAGGCGATCGATCTGGTGACGCGCATGTTGTGCAATCCGGGGGATGACGCCTGGATCGAAGAGCCGGGCTATTGGGGGATCCGCAATATCCTGCGCATCAATGCGCTGAACATCTGCCCGCTGGCGGTGGACGAGGCCGGGCTGGTGCCGCCGGAGCAACCGACCACCCCGCCGCGGCTAATCTTCGTCACCCCGTCACACCAGTATCCGCTCGGCTCGGTGATGAGCCTGGCGCGCCGCCAACGGCTGCTGGCGCTGGCGCGCAACGCCGGCGGCTGGATCGTCGAGGATGACTACGACAGCGAATTCCGCTTTTCCGGCCAACCGATCCCGGCGTTGCAAGGGCTGGAGGCCGATGCGCCGGTGATTTACATCGGCACCTTCAGCAAAACGCTCTACCCGGCGCTGCGCCTCGGCTATGTGGTGTTGCCGCCGCCGCTGGTGCAGGCGCTGAAAACCGCCCACGCCGAGCTGTACCGCGGCGGGCACCTGCTGATCCAGAGCGCGCTGGCGGAGTTTATTCAAGAGGGGCACTACACCGCACATATCCGCCGCATGCGGTTGCTGTACGCCCGGCGGCGCGCCTTCCTGACCGGATTGATCGAACAGCATCTCGGCAAACAGGCGCTCAGCGAATTCAACAGCAACGCCGGATTGCACCTGATCCTCAACCTGCCGGACGAGGCCGACGACGTGGCGATCGCCGCCGCCGCCGGCGCGCAGGGGGTGCTGGTGCGGCCGCTGTCGCGCTACTACATGCTGCCCAACCGCCGGCGCGGCCTGCTGATGGGGTTTGCCTGCGTACCGGAAGAGCAGATGGCCGCGGCCTTCACCCAGCTGCTGGCCTGCATCAACACTCCCGAGGTGAAAAAGGCGGCCCCCTAGGGCCGCCTTCGCGCGTTACCAGGCCTGAAGCCGCCAGCCGTCCATCTGTCGCTGCAGACGGTGTGTCGGCCGCAGCGCCTGCAGGAAGTCTTCGTCGTGCGACACCACCAGCATCGCGCCGGGGAAATCCGCCAGCGCAGTTTCGATCGCCAGCGACGACGCCAGATCCAGGTGGTTGGTCGGCTCGTCCAGCAACAGCAGCTGCGCCGGTTGTCGCCGCCACAGCGCACAGGCCAACGCCGCCTTGAGCCGTTCGCCGCCGCTCAGCGAGCCCAGCGGCAGCGCGATGCGATCCGCGCCAAGCTGCAACTGCGCCAACCGGGTGCGCAACGCGCCTTCCGCCAACGGTGAATCCTGCAGCCCCAGATGCTCCATCACCGACAGATTCGGGTCGAGCTGCGACAGGGTTTGATCGAGGTAGGCCGTCGACAGCGGGCAATGACAATGGCCGGAAAGCGCCGTCAGCTGACCGAGAACGGTCTTCAGTAAGGTGGACTTGCCACAGCCGTTGGGGCCGGTCAACGCCACGCGCATCGGGCCGTCGATACGCAGATCCAGCGGCGGCGCGCTGACGAACGGCAGCTGCAGCTGCTCGAGCACCAGCACCTGCTTGTTCGCGCTCACTTCGCTGCCGGGCAGCGCCAGCAACACCGGCTGCTCCTCTTCCACCCGCTGATAGGCTTCGCGCACCGCCGCATCGAGGCCGTCGCGCTGATCCTGATGCTGTTTGCGCAGCGTGCCAAGGCTCTCCTTCGCCGCCGACTTGTAGGCCACCCGCTCAAAAGAGGCGATATTCAGCGTATCGACGACGCGCAGCGTTTGCGCCGAGCGCCGCTGGCTCATGTCGTGCTCTTTCTGCTGGCGAGCGCGGGTGCGGCGACGCTCCTCGCGCGCATGCTCCAGATCGGCGCGCGCCGCCTGCTGTTCCGTGTCGCGCTGGCGCCGGTAGTCATCGTAGTTGCCGCCGTAGCTGCGCAGCGCACCGGGTGTCAGTTCGACAATGCGCTCCATGCGCGCCAGCAGCTGCCGGTCATGGCTGGCGATCAGCAGCCCGCCGCGCCACTGATCCAGCTGCTGATACAGCCAGGCACGCCCGACGCTGTCGAGGTGGTTGGTCGGTTCGTCCAGCAGCAGAAAATCCGCTTCGCCCAGCAACGCGCCGCACAGCGCCGCGCGCATCCGCTCGCCGCCGCTCAGAGAGCTTGCGGATCGCAACGGATCGAAGGCCGGCAGCCCGGCGGCGACAAAGGCGTTTTGCAGACGATCGTTGAGATCCCAGCGCCCTTCCAGACAATCGATATCGTCCGCCAGCGGCTGCCCCTGCTCGAGACGCGCCAGCGCGGCGAACACCTCACCATAGCCCAGCAGCTGGGCCAGCGTGGTGTCCGCGGCGATCTCCGGCTGCTGCGCAACGTAAGCCAATGCGGCATGGGATTCGACGTGCCCGTTGCCCGGCCGATCCCGCCCGGCGATCAGACGCAGCAGCTGAGTTTTGCCGACGCCGTTGCGCCCTACCAGGCCGCAGCGTTGCCGATCGAAAGCGAGATCCAACGGGCCGAACAGCGTTTCGCCGTCAGCAAATTGGCAGGTCAGTTGATGTAAAACGAAATAAGGGGACTGCGCAAAATGAGCCATAAGCACTCCTGAATGAGATCAAAACATCCCCACAGGGCGCGAGAGCGCACAGCGTGGGGCCAGATATCAACAGGTGTGGGTGTTCATTTTCGGTTATGACTCCGCAGAGAGAAGGAATTTACAACGCGCAAAGGTTAACCGATCTTTTGTTCGTTATGCAAACAGAGTCTGAGATTCATGACTTCTATCACATTCGGCGCAACGCAGATTCCCAAGCGGCGCGACAACGGCTAGATTTATCTCATCCGACCACTTGTGTTCACATAATTATAACAACGGGCCCCGATTTCACCCGATGGAGAGTGCAATGAGCAATTACCCTCACCTGCTGGCGCCGCTGGATCTCGGCTTCACCACCCTGAAAAACCGGGTGCTGATGGGATCGATGCATACCGGCCTGGAAGAGCTGCCCGACGGCCCGCAGCGGCTGGCCGCGTTCTATGCCGAGCGCGCCGCCGCCGGCGTGGCGCTGATCGTCACCGGCGGCATTGCCCCGAACGAACAGGGCGTGGTCTTTCGCGGCGGTTCGATCCTCAACAGCGAGGAGCAATTGCCTCATCACCGCCCGGTGACCGAAGCCGTCCACCGGGCGGGCGGCAAAATTGCGCTGCAGATCCTGCACACCGGCCGCTACAGCTATCAACCCAAACTGGTGGCCCCTTCCGCGCTGCAGGCGCCGATCAACCCGTTTACGCCGAGCGCGCTCAGCACGGCAGACATTGAGCAGACCATCGCCGACTTCGCCCGCTGCGCGGCACTGGCGCAGCAGGCCGGCTATGACGGCGTTGAGGTGATGGGATCCGAAGGCTACCTGATCAACCAATTCTTGACGACGCGCACCAATCAGCGCGACGACCAATGGGGCGGCAGCTTCACCAACCGCATGCGGTTCGCCGTCGAGACCGTCAGGGCGGTGCGCCAGGCCGTGGGCCCGGAATTCATTCTGATCTACCGGCTCTCGATGCTCGATCTGGTGGAGGACGGCTCCAGTTGGCAGGAGATCGAACAGCTGGCGCTGGCGGTCGAACAGGCGGGCGCCACAATCATCAATACCGGCATCGGTTGGCACGAAGCGCGCATCCCGACCATCGCCACCATGGTGCCACGCGCCGGGTTCAGCTGGGTGACCCGCAAGCTGATGGGCAAGGTCAGCATCCCGCTGATCACCACCAACCGCATCAACGATCCGGCGGTGGCCGAGCAGGTGCTGGCGGACGGCTGCGCCGACATGGTGTCGATGGCGCGCCCGTTCCTCGCCGACGCCGCCTTTGTGCAGAAAGCCGCCGAGGGGCGCGCCGACGAGATCAATACCTGCATCGGTTGCAACCAGGCCTGCCTCGACCAGATATTTGAAGGTAAGCTGACCTCCTGCCTGGTCAATCCGCGCGCCTGCCGCGAAACCGAAATGCCGTTGACGATGGCGGAGAAACCGAAAAAGCTGGCGGTGATCGGCGCCGGCCCCGCCGGGCTGGCGTTTGCCACCACCGCCGCCAGCCGTGGCCATCAGGTGACGCTGTTCGACGCCGCCGAGCAGATCGGCGGCCAGTTCAACATCGCCAAACAAATCCCCGGCAAGGAAGAATTCCATGAAACCCTGCGTTACTTCCGCCGCCAGCTGGCGCTGCGTGAAGTGACGGTCAGGTTGGGCGTCAAGGTCGAGGCGGCGGATTTAAGCGAATTCGACGAAGTGATCCTCGCCTGCGGCATCGTGCCGCGCACCCCGGACATCCCCGGCATCGGGCACGCCAAGGTGCTGAGCTATCTGGACGTGCTGCGCGATAAAAAACCGGTCGGCCAGCGCGTGGCGATCATCGGCGCCGGCGGCATCGGCTTCGACACCGCCGAGTACCTCAGCCAGCACGGCGTATCCAGCAGTTTGGACCAGGCGGAATTCAACCGCGAATGGGGCATTGATGGCCGCCTTGAGCAACGCGGCGGGCTGGCGGCGCAAGGCCCGCAGGCGCCACGCGCCGCGCGGCAGATCTACCTGTTGCAGCGTAAAACCAGCAAGGTAGGCGAAGGCCTGGGGAAAACCACCGGTTGGATCCACCGCGCCAGCCTGGCGATGCGCGGCGTGAAGATGCTCAATAGCGTCAACTATCGGCTGATCGACGATGAAGGGCTGCACATCACCCGCGCCGAGCAGGAAAGTTGCCTGCCGGTGGACACGGTGATCGTCTGCGCCGGGCAGGAGCCGCGCCGCGAATTGCAGCAGCCGCTGCTGGCGATGGGGAAAACCGTGCACCTGATCGGCGGCGCCGACGTGGCCGCCGAGCTGGACGCCCGCCGTGCGATCGATCAGGGTACGCGGCTGGCGATGTCACTGTAAAAAAGGGGCGCCCGGCGCCCCTTTTTATTCACTCAGCGACGCGCGCCGGATTTCACCGCTTTCAGGATCACGAACTTCTTGTTCGAGGCCACCAGCGTGCAGTTGCCGAACAGACGCTTGAGCTTCTGATGGTAGTCAAGGTGACGGTTGCCGACGATGCGCAGTTCGCCGCCCACCTGCAGGCAGCGCTTGGCGTCGCAGAACATCTGCCAGGCGGTATGATCGGTAATGGCGTGCTGCTGGTGGAACGGCGGGTTACACAGCACCGCCTGCACGCTTTCGCGCTCGATGCCCGCCAGCGCGTTGTTCACCTCAAACTGACAGCGATCCAGCTCTTGCGGCAGGTTGTGCTCCACATTCAGCTCGCTGGAAGCCACCGCCATGTAAGATTCATCGACGAAGGTCATCTGCGCTTCCGGGTTTTGCGCCAGCGCCGCCAGGCCAATCACGCCGTTGCCGCAGCCCAGATCGATGATATGGCCGTTCAGGCCACGCGGCAGATGATCCAGGAACAGGCGCGCGCCGATATCCAGGCTGCCACGCGAGAAGACGTTGGCGTGGTTGTGGATCAGCCAATCGGTGCCGTCCAGCGTCCAGTTGGTGGTTTCCGCTGCCGCCGGCGGGACGATGTCCGCCGCCTGACAGAAGATCAGGCGCGCTTTCTTCCACGCCAGGCTGGTGCGCGTCGGGCCCAGCACCTTTTCAAACAGCTGCATCGTCGAGGTATGCACGTCGCGCGCCTTGGCGCCGGCGACGATCAGCGTGTCTTCGGTCACAACGTGGCGCAGCGCGCGCAGCTGCTGCTCCAGCAGCGCCAGCGCCTTCGGCACGCGAATCAGCACCACCGCCGGCGCCGCCGGCAGCTCGGCCAGGCTGTCCAACAGGGTGACCTGTTCAGGATCCAATCCGTTGAGCTTCAGGTTGTGACGCGTCGCCAGCTGGCTCATGTACGAGTCGCTGACGCTGTAAGGGCGATGCGCGTGCAGCGCACAGGCCAGGGTGCCGAAGTTATCGTTGAAAATCAGCACCGGGCGGCCGCCGATATCTACGTTTTCAAGCTGTTGCAGCAGATATTCGTCCGCCGCTTCCCACGCCTGCAGCTGGGTGGATTCTTCCTGTTGGGGATAACGCTCCAGCTCAAGTTGCTGTGTTCCCAGATCGAGTTGGCTCATTGCCCCTCCTGACTGATAAAATTTGGGCTGTTTATCCCCTAAAAACGCCCGTCAGTAAAATGTTTTTTCGGATAAATTGCGTATGTCAGGATTTGAGCGAAAAAACAGCATAGAATGACCGGCTGAATGGCCGTTGATACGGAACAAGAATGTCTGAATTGACCTACCTGCAAGGCTACCCAACGCATCTGCAAAGCCAGGTGCAACAACTGATCCACCAAAACCGACTGGGAGACGTGCTGCTGCAGCGCTATCCGCAGGTGCACGACTGCACCACCGATAAGTCGCTGTATCAGTTTACCGTCGATCTGAAAAACCAGTATCTGCGCAACGCCCAGCCGCTGAGCAAGGTGGCCTACGACAGCAAGATCCACGTCATGAAGCACGCGCTTGGCCTGCATACCGCCATCTCACGCGTGCAGGGCGGCAAGCTGAAGGCCAAGGCAGAAATCCGCGTGGCGACGGTGTTCAAAGTCGCGCCCGAGCCCTTCCTGCGCATGATCGTGGTGCATGAGCTGGCACACCTGAAAGAGAAAGATCACAACAAAGCGTTCTACAGTCTGTGCTGCCATATGGAGCCGAATTACCACCAATTGGAGTTTGATACCCGGCTGTATCTGACGCACCTTTCGCTGTTCGGCGAGCTGTATGCATAGCGAGTGAGGGCGTGATAATCTGCGGTTTTAAGCCTGGACCGGAGCTCGCCATGATTCGCTTTGCCGTCGTCGGCACCAACTGGATAACGGAACGTTTTATCGATGCCGCCCATGAAAGCGGCAAACTCACGCTGAGCGCCGTGTATTCGCGCTCGCTGGAACAGGCGCAGGCGTTCGGCGCCAACTATCAGGTCACGCAGTTTTTCGACTCGCTGGAAACGATGGCCCAGTCCGACGCCATAGACGCGGTATATATCGCCAGCCCCAACTCCCTGCACTGCCCGCAATCGCTGCTGTTCCTGCGCCATAAAAAGCACGTGATCTGCGAAAAACCGCTGGCCTCCAACCAACGCGAAGCGGAACAGCTGGTGGCCTGCGCGCGGGAAAACCAGGTGGTACTGTTCGAGGCGTTCAAAAGCGCCTATCTGCCGAATTTTCTGGCGCTGCAACAGGCATTGCCGAAAATCGGCCGGCTGCGCAAAGCCTTCATCAACTATTGCCAATACTCTTCGCGCTACCCGCGCTACCTGGCCGGCGAGAACCCCAACACCTTTAACCCGCAGTTCTCCAACGGCTCGATCATGGACATCGGCTACTACTGCCTGGCCAGCGCGGTGGCGCTGTTCGGCGCGCCGCAGTCGGTGCTGGCCAGCGCCACGCTACTCGATACCGGCGTAGACGCCCACGGCACCGTCTGCCTGAACTACGGCGATTTCGACGTCACGCTTTCCCATTCCAAGGTCAGCGACTCGGCGATCCCCAGCGAGATCCAGGGAGAGGAAGGCACGCTGATTATCGACAAGATTTCCGAGTGCCAGGGCGTGGCACTGACGCCGCGCGGCGGCAACCGCCAGGATCTGAGCCAACCGCAGCACATCAACACCATGCTGTATGAAGCACTGGCCTTTGCCAAGCTGATTGAGAAACGTCAGGTGGAACATCCGGGGCTGGAGAATTCGCTGATCGTCGCCCGCCTGCTGACCGACATCCGCCGCCAGACCGGCGTCGTCTTCCCCGCCGACGGAGAATGAGATGAAACCGCTGCTCGTGATGCAAACCGGCGACGCACCGCAGGCCATTCGTCAGGAATTGGCCAACTTTGAAGGCATGTTCCTGCAACAGGGCAACATCGACGCTGAACGCGCGCACATCGTGCATCTGCCCGCCGGCGAACGGCCGTTGCCGCCGGCCGCCTATTGCGGCGTGGTCATCACCGGCTCGCCGGCGATGGTGACCGAACGGCTGCCGTGGAGCGAGGAGGCCGCCGAATGGCTGCGCCAGGCGATGGCGATCAAACTGCCATTGTTCGGTGTCTGCTACGGCCACCAGCTGTTGGCCTATGCGCTCGGCGGCGAAGTGGGCTACCACCCGCAGGGCATGGAGGTGGGTACGCTGGAGATCGAACTGCTGCCCGCCGCGGCCGAAGACCGGCGGCTCACCCTGCTGCCGCCGCGCTTCAAAGCTAACCTGATCCATTCGCAGAGCGTACTGACGCCGCCCGCCGGCGCGCAGACGCTGGCGCGTTCGCAGCAGGATGCGCACCAGATCCTGCGCTATGGCGATCATGCCCTGACCACCCAGTTCCACCCGGAATTCAACGGCGCGGTGATGAGCCAGTATCTGCAGTGGCTCGGCGAACTGCATCCCGAGCAGCAGGCCCGCTATCAGCTGCAACAACAACAGGTTAGCGACACGCCGTTCAGCCGCCTGCTGCTGCAGGGATTCGTCGTCAGCCTCGGCGCGCAAAAAGCGATGGCCGGCTAACGCGATTCACGTTGACCGCCGACACATTTTGCATTACTTTCTGCTCTGCAAAGGGGAGTAACTTCATTGCCGGTCAATCGTCATTACGATGCGCAAGCATCCGGTTACCGGGCAACCTGATGTCAAAGGTGTAATCACCTTCATCAACGTTGTAAGTGAGACCTTGCCGGAAGGCGAGGTTTGCTTGCAGCGTTCACAGAGCGGCTGGCGTCTTCCGACGTTGGCCGTTTTTGTTTTTGAAGGATACCTCTGATGATGAATTCCGTTGGCACACCGTGGTTATGGGGCAGCTTCGCCGCCGTCATAGTCGTGATGCTCGCAATCGACCTCCTGTTGCAGGGCCGTAAAGGCGCGCACACCATGACCCTGAAGCAGGCCGCCAGCTGGTCGCTGGTGTGGGTCAGCCTTTCTCTGCTGTTCAATTTCGGTTTCTGGTACTACCTGAATGAAACCGCCGGGCGCGCCGTCGCCGATACCCAGGCGCTGGCCTTCCTGACCGGCTACCTGATCGAAAAAGCGCTGGCGGTGGATAACGTGTTCGTTTGGCTGATGCTGTTCAGCTACTTCGCCGTGCCGGCCAACCTGCAGCGGCGGGTATTGATTTACGGCGTGCTGGGCGCGATCGTGCTGCGTACCCTCATGATCTTCGCCGGCAGCTGGCTGGTCAGTCAGTTCCAGTGGCTGCTGTATCTGTTCGGCGCTTTCCTGCTGTTCACCGGTATCAAGATGGCGCTGGCGAAGGAGGATGACTCGGCGATCGGCGACAAGCCGCTGGTGAAATGGCTGCGCAGCCGGCTGCGCATGACCGACAGCCTGGAAGGCGAGCGCTTCTTCGTGCGCCGCAACGGCATCCTGTTTGCCACCCCGCTGGTGCTGGTGCTGATCCTGGTCGAACTGAGTGACGTGATCTTCGCGGTAGACAGCATCCCGGCGATCTTCGCCGTGACCACTGACCCATTCATCGTGCTGACCTCTAACCTGTTCGCCATCATGGGCCTGCGCGCCATGTACTTCCTGCTGGCCAACGTGGCGGAACGTTTCTCGATGCTGAAATACGGCCTGTCGGTGATCCTGGTGTTTATCGGTATCAAGATGCTGATTATCGACGTCTTCCACATCCCGATCGGCCTATCGCTCGGCGTGGTGGCGGGCATCCTGACGCTCACTTTGGTGATCAACGCCTGGGTCAATCGGCGCAACGATCGTCTGGCCAAGAAATAACCACAATCTGTTATCCGGGGCGCTAGTCGCCCCGCGATTGTTTGGCAATTCCCCCAAAACGCCAAACGTTATTGCGATCACACAAATGTAAACAGTATGTTATCAAGTGTTGATCCGCGCTCAGAATTTCACCCTCGCCTCTTTCCAACCTCATTCGATTACTGAATACTGATTCGGCAAACACACTTAGTTACAGAATCATATAAAGCTGCCCGGCGTCGTTCCCGCCGCGGCGGCCAGATAACATCAGGAAGAGAAGCACTATGCAAAAACTACTACAAAGGATTACTCAGGGCAGCCTGGTCAAACAAATCATGGTCGGCCTGGTGGCCGGCATTCTGGTGGCGCTGGTTTCGCCGGCGGCCGCAGCGGCCGTCGGCCTGCTCGGCACCCTGTTCGTCGGCGCGCTGAAAGCGGTAGCGCCGCTGCTGGTGCTGATACTGGTGATGGCATCGATCGCCAACCATAAGCAGGGACAGAAAACCAACATTCGCCCCATTCTGTTCCTCTACCTGCTGGGCACCTTCGCCGCGGCGCTGGTGGCGGTCGTCGTCAGCTTTATCTTCCCTTCCACACTGGCGCTGACCACCGGCGCGACCGACATCACCCCGCCAGGCGGCATCGTGGACGTGATGAAAGGCCTGCTGCTGAGCGTAGTGGCCAACCCGTTCCATGCGCTGATTAACGCCAACTACATTGGCATTCTGGCGTGGGCCGTCGGACTGGGGCTGGCGCTGCGCCACGCTTCCGACACCACCAAGGGGCTGATCAACGACATGTCCCATGCGGTTACGCTGGTAGTGCGCGCGGTGATCCGCTGTGCGCCGCTCGGCATCTTCGGCCTGGTGGCTTCCACGCTGGCGGAAACCGGCTTCGGCGTGCTGTGGGGCTACGCCCAGCTGCTGATGGTGCTGCTCGGCTGCATGCTGCTGGTGGCGCTGGTGCTCAACCCGCTGATCGTTTACTGGAAAATCCGCCGCAATCCGTATCCGCTGGTGTTCGCCTGCCTGCGCGAGAGCGGCGTGACCGCCTTCTTCACCCGCAGCTCAGCCGCCAACATTCCGGTGAACATGGAGCTGTGCAAGAAGCTGAACCTGAATGAGGACACCTACTCGGTTTCTATCCCGCTGGGCGCCACCATCAACATGGCCGGCGCGGCGATCACCATCACCGTGCTGACGCTGGCGGCGGTGAACACGCTGGGCATCGCGGTGGACGTCCCGACCGCCCTGCTGCTGAGCGTGGTGGCCGCCCTGTGCGCCTGCGGCGCCTCCGGCGTGGCCGGCGGCTCGCTGCTGCTGATTCCGCTGGCGTGCAACATGTTCGGCATTCCGAACGACGTGGCGATGCAGGTGGTAGCCGTCGGCTTTATCATCGGCGTGCTGCAGGATTCGGCGGAAACCGCCCTCAACTCCTCCACCGACGTGCTGTTCACCGCCGCGGCCTGCCAGGCGGAAGACCAACGGCTGGCGAACGAAGACCCGCTGAAGGTGCGTTAATCCCGCCTTGCTTCATAAAAAAGGCGCTCCTTAGAGCGCCTTTTTCGTCAGCCTTACAGCGTCACTCCGCTTTTAAAGATCGCCAGCTCGCGGAAATCGTTGGTTTCATTACGCGCCGGGCGGCCGTTGGCGATCTCGACAATCAGATCGACGAAGCGGCCGAGCAAGGTCTCCATCGCCACGCCGTGGATCAGCCCGCCGGCGTCGAAATCGATCCAGTGCGGCTTCTTCGCCGCCAGCTCGCTGTTGGTGGCCAGCTTCACCGTCGGCACAAAGCCGCCGTACGGCGTACCTCGCCCGGTGCTGAACAGCACCATATGGCAGCCGGCACCGGCCAGCGCGCTGGTCGCCACCGCATCGTTGCCCGGCGCGCTGAGCAGATTCAGCCCCGGCACACGCAGCCGCTCACCGTATTTCAGCACGTCTACCACCTGGCTTAGCCCCGCTTTTTGGGTGCAGCCGAGCGATTTCTCCTCCAGCGTAGTGATGCCGCCGGCCTTGTTGCCCGGCGACGGATTCTCATAAATTGGCTGTTGATGGGCGATGAAATAGCGTTTGAAATCATTGATCATATCGACGGTTTTGTCGAAAGTTTCCCCATCGCGGCAGCGGCTCATCAGAATGCGCTCGGCACCGAACATCTCCGGCACTTCGGTCAGCACCGTGGTGCCGCCGTTGGCGATCACGTAATCAGAAAACCGCCCCAGCAGCGGGTTGGCGGTAATGCCCGACAATCCGTCCGAACCACCGCACTCCAGGCCGAACTTCAGCTCGCTCAGGCGGCCCGGCTCGCGGCGATCGTGGCGCATCTCCCGGTACAGCTCGTGCAGCAGCGCCAACCCGGCTTCCACCTCGTCATCCTGCTGTTGGCACACCATAAAACGCAGCCGACGCTCGTCCTCTATCTCCAACGTGGCGCGAAAGGCATCCACCTGATTGTTCTCGCACCCCAGCCCGATCACCAGCACCGCGCCGGCATTAGGATGGCGCGCCATGTTCTGCAGCATGATGCGGGTGTTGGCATGATCCTGCCCCAGCTGCGAGCAGCCGAACGGATGGCTGAACAGATGCACGCCGTCGATCCCCTCCGCCTGCGTTTGCTGCAAAAAGCGCTGCTGGATCTGGCGGGCGATGCCGTTGACGCAGCCGACGGTCGGCACGATCCACAGTTCATTACGGATCCCCACTTCGCCGCCGGCCCGACGGTACAGCTGCACCTCGCGATCCGCCGCCTGCGGCGGCAGCGCCGGGAACTGCGGCTGGTAACGGTAGCTGTCCAGATCGCTCAGGTTGGTTTTGGCGTTTTGCGAATGAATATGCTCCCCAGGCGCAATGGCCGCAAGCGCGTGGCCGATCGGCTGGCCGTATTTGATGATGTCCTCACCCTCGGCAATCGGGCCGAGCGCAAACTTGTGCCCGCGCGCCACCGGCTGCGCCAGCGGAACGGATACGCCCGCCAGCTCAACCGTTTCTCCGGCCGCCAGGTCGCGCAGCGCTACCGCCACGTTATCCTGCTCGTGAATCTTTATCGTACTTTGCATAAACCGATCCCAGATAACGGCTACGCCAGGTCAATGGCGAAATAGTCTTTGGCGTTGTCGAAGCAGATGTTTTTCACCATCTCGCCCAGCAGCGCGATATCGGCCGGCGCTTCGCCGTCCGTTACCCAACGGCCGATCATCTGGCAAAGAATGCGGCGGAAGTATTCATGACGCGTGTACGACAGGAAACTGCGACTGTCGGTCAGCATGCCGACGAAGCGGCTCAACAGCCCGAGCTGCGCCAGCTGCGTCATTTGGCGCTGCATGCCGTCCTTCTGATCGTTGAACCACCAGCCGGAGCCGAACTGCATCTTGCCCGGCGTGCCTTCCCCCTGGAAATTGCCGATCATGGTGCCGATCACTTCGTTATCGCGCGGGTTGAGGCAATAGAGAATGGTTTTCGGCAGGCCGCCCTGCCGCGCCTGGGCATCCAGCAACCGCGACAGCGGCTCCGCCAGCGGCCGATCGTTGATCGAGTCGAAGCCGATATCCGGCCCGACGGCGGCCAGCATGCGGCTGTTGTTATTGCGCAGCGCGCCGATGTGATACTGCTGCACCCAGCTGCGGCGCCGGTATTCGCCGGCCAGGAACAGCAGCACCGCGCTTTTGAACTGCGCGCTCTGCTCCGGCGTCGGCAGCTCACCGTTCAGGCGACGCAGCAGGATCGCATCCAGCGTCGCTTCATCGGCCTCGCCGAACACCACCACGTCCAGCGCATGGTCGGCCACCTTGCAGCCGTGGGCGGCGAAGTGATCCATGCGCTTGTACAGGGCGTCGCACAGCGTGCTGAAGCGGCCGATGGCGGTGTCCGCCGCCGCCTCCAGCTGCCGCAGATAGTCGTTGAAGCCGGGCGCATCGATGGCGAAGGCTTTGTCCGGCCGCCAGCTCGGCAACACCTTGATATCGAAGCTATGATCCTCGGCGATCGCCCGATGGTGGCGCAGATCGTCAATCGGATCGTCGGTGGTGCCGACCATTTTCACGTTCATCTGCCGCATGATGCCGCGCGCGCGAAACTCATCCTGCGCCAGCAGCGCATTGCCGCGCTGCCAGATCTCATCCGCCGTGCTCGGCGACAGCAGCGTTCCGGTGATGCCGAACGGCCGGCGCAGCTCCAGATGCGTCCAGTGATAGAGCGGGTTGCCGATGGTGTGCGGCACCGTGGCGGCCCAGGCGTCGAATTTCTCGCGATCGCCCGCATCGCCGGTGCACAGCCGCTCTGCCACGCCGTTGGTGCGCATCGCCCGCCATTTGTAGTGATCGCCCCGCAGCCAGATATCGTACAGGTTGCTGAAGCGGGTATTCTCCGCAATCTGCTGCGGCGGCAAATGGCAGTGGTAGTCGAAAATCGGCTGCTGCGCCGCGTAGTCATGGTACAAACGCCGGGCAAATTCGCTGTCCAGCAGGAAATCTTCGCTCAAAAACGTCGCCATCTCGGGCTCCTTACCTTACTTACTTGCCGTGCGGCACAGGGATCGAATCACAAAAGTTATCACACCAATTTTAGCGAGCGTCCAGCAAATTTTTCCCGCCATCTGCCGTTTTGCTGTCCTTCAATCCCTTTTTCGCTCAGTTTTACGGCAAATTTGCGGCATAAACGCCCTATTTCACCAGCGACAGTATCGCTCAGGCGAATAATTCCTTTTGTGATATCACTCAACTTTTAAACCTGTATGACAGGTTATTGTCTCGCCAGCCGCATCGCCGGCCATACCTTCAAACGGGGAGACATTTCGGATGCGTAAAATTAAAGGGTTACGCTGGTACATGATCGGGCTGGTGACCGTCGGCACCGTGCTGGGTTACCTGACCCGCAACGCCATCGCCGTGGCGGCGCCGACGCTGGAAGATACGCTGCACATCACCACCCAGCAGTATTCCTATATCGTCGCCGCCTATTCCGCCTGCTACACCGTGATGCAGCCGGTGGCGGGCTATGTGTTGGACGTGCTCGGCACCAAGGTCGGTTACGCCATGTTCGCCATTCTTTGGGCGGTGTTCTGTATGGGCACCGCGCTGGCCAACAGTTGGGGCGGACTGGCGCTGGCGCGCGGCGCGGTCGGCATGGCCGAGGCGGCGATGATCCCCGCCGGGCTGAAGGCCAGCAGCGAGTGGTTTCCGGCCAAAGAGCGTTCGATCGCCGTCGGCTATTTCAACGTCGGTTCGTCGATCGGCGGCATGATCGCCCCGCCGCTGGTGGTCTGGGCTATCGTGGCGCACAGCTGGGAGATGGCGTTCATCATCACCGGCGTGCTGAGCCTGATCTGGGCCATCTGCTGGCTGCTGTTCTACAAGCACCCGAAAGATCAGAAGAAACTGAGCCAGGAAGAGCGCCGTTACATCCTCGAAGGCCAGGAAGCGCAGCACCAGACCTCTAACGCCAAAAAGATGTCCGCCTGGCAGATCCTGCGCAACCGCCAGTTCTGGGGCATCGCGCTGCCGCGCTTTCTGGCGGAACCGGCCTGGGGCACCTTCAACGCCTGGATCCCGCTGTTCATGTTCAAGGCCTACGGCTTTAATCTGAAAGAGATCGCCATGTTCGCCTGGATGCCGATGCTGTTCGCCGATCTCGGCTGCATCGTCGGTGGTTATCTGCCACCGCTGTTCCAGAAGTATTTCAAGGTCAATCTGATCGTCTCGCGCAAGCTGGTGGTGACGATGGGCGCGGTGTTGATGATCGGCCCCGGCATGATCGGCCTGTTCACCAGCCCTTACGCGGCTATCGCACTGCTGTGCGTCGGCGGTTTCGCCCATCAGGCGCTGTCCGGCGCGTTGATCACCCTCTCTTCCGACGTGTTCGGCCGCAATGAGGTGGCGACCGCCAACGGGCTGACCGGCATGGCGGCCTGGACCGCCAGCACGCTGTTCGCCCTGGTGGTCGGCGCCCTGGCGGACACCCTCGGCTTCAGCCCGCTGTTCGCCGCGCTGTCGGTGTTCGACATTCTCGGCGCCATCGTCATCTGGACGGTGTTGCAAAACCGCCCGGCCGCCGAACCGCAACCCGCCGCGCTGCAGCCCACCCCGGCGCGCAGCTGATCCCAGCGCCCGGCCGCCACGCCGGGCCTCTTGCCCCTCTGGCAGCGGTGCCGAATAAGTGGTATAACAAATTCGATGGCCACGCGCCCCTTCCCACCGCACCGTATAGAGCATTCACTATGGAATTCACTGAAACCAGACGCCTGTATCAGCAACTGGCCGCCGAGCTTAAGCAACGCATCGAAAGCGGCCGCTACCCGGTGGGCGACAAGCTGCCGGCCGAGCGATACATCGCCGAAGAGATGAATGTCAGCCGCACCGTGGTGCGCGAAGCGATCATCATGCTGGAAGTGGAAGGCTATGTGGACGTGCGCAAGGGATCCGGGATCCACGTGGTGTCCAACCAGCAAAAACACCTGGTGGTGCCGGGCGACAGCATCGAGTTCGCCACCGCCGGCCCGTTTGAGCTGCTGCAGGCGCGCCAGCTGATTGAAAGCAACATCGCCGAATTCGCCGCCACCCAGGTGACCAAACAAGATATTGTGCAGCTGATGGAGATCCAGGAGCACGCCCGCAAAGAGGATCGCTTTCGCGACTCGCAGTGGGATCTGAAGTTTCACGTTCAGGTGGCGCTGGCCACCCAGAACACCGCCATGGCCACCATCGTGGAAAAAATGTGGGTGCAGCGGGTCAACAACCCTTACTGGAAGAAACTGCACGAGCATATCGACGAACGTTCGATCGCCAGCTGGTGCGACGATCACGATCAGATCCTCAAGGCGCTGATGCGCAAAGATCCTTACGCCGCCAAACTGGCGATGTGGCAGCACCTGGAAAACACCAAGCAGATGCTGTTTAACGCCACCAGCGACGACTTCGAATACAACGCCGACCGCTACCTGTTCGCCGAGAACCCAGTAGTGCACCTGGATGGCGTAAGCCACGAGCCGAAATAGCCCCGGCGGTCAAAAACCGTCGGCTTATGTCAGGTAATGTAAAATCCGCTGAATCGATGCCGGAACCGCCGTTTGCCGTGTACTATTTCACCGTCGGCAACGTAGATTTCCCTGTTGCCAATCGTGCTATTTTGGTAGAGTTAGCCCACTTTTTTACCCATTGCTGCGGGGGCGGGACGCGAATAAATGCGCTGGTTGTTTGCCATGCTGATTGCTGTTTTCTGCTGGACCGGTTCGGTCTCCGGCCAACAGCTATGCGTGGCGTCACCCAAGCCAACCCCCAGTGCGCTGAGCAGCCTGCCGCTACTGGCGGAGCCGGCGCTTTCCCCCTATGATCATGTGTATCGGGCGCCGGCCGAAGCGCGCCGCAAAGCCCCCGGCAAGCTGCCGCTGCTGCTGCCCAGAGCGCACTCTTTCCCCGGTTCGCTGCTCGCGTCCTCCCTGACGGCACCGGTCTATACCCTGGCCGCAGAGCCGGGCTACCGAATTCGTTTCCCCCGCCAGGACACCCCGGCCCCCAACCGGCTTGCCCAGGTCGACTGGACGCTGGACGCCTCCAGGCAACAGAGCCGGCAGGCCGGCTGGAAAGAAAGCAACATGCAGTACCGTGGCACGCTGACTTACCACCTATGACCGGTGTCGCACCGCTTAGAAACCTTAAAGCAACGCCGTTTCATCGTTATCAGCATTCAGGATCGCCGCGCGCTTTCAGCCCACGCCCGCTCCGCCGCTGAGATAAAAATAAACAATGACGTTTTAGGAACACCGGATGGATATCATTAAAGAACTGATACATGCCTTGTGGCAGCAGGATTTTGAGACGCTGGCGAACCCTTCGTTGGTGTGGACCCTCTACATTCTGCTGTTCATGATCCTGTTTTTGGAAAACGGCCTGCTGCCGGCCGCTTTCCTGCCGGGCGACAGCCTGCTGATCCTGGTTGGCGTGCTGATCGCCAAAGGCACCATGGGCTTCCCGCTGACCATCGTCATCCTGACCGTCGCCGCCAGCCTGGGGTGCTGGGTCAGCTATATACAGGGCCGATGGCTCGGCAATACGCGAACGGTGCAAGGCTGGCTTTCGCACCTGCCGGCCCACTACCATCAGCGCGCTCACAACCTGTTCCACCGCCACGGGCTTTCCGCCCTGCTGGTCGGCCGCTTCCTGGCCTTCGTGCGCACCCTGCTGCCGACCATCGCCGGCCTGTCCGGCCTGAGCAACGCGCGCTTCCAGTTCTTCAACTGGATGAGCGGCCTGCTGTGGGTCTTGATCCTGACGACGCTGGGCTTCGCGCTGGGGAAAACCCCGGTGTTCCGCAAGTATGAAGATCAGCTGATGTTCTGCCTGATGATGTTGCCGCTGGTGTTGCTGGTGGTCGGGCTGGTCGGCTCGCTGATCGTGCTGTGGCGCAAAAAACGCGCCGGCAGCCAGAATCCGGGGAAAGGGGCGTGACAGCAAAGCGCCCGCGCTGGCAATACGTCTTGATGATCGCGCTCGCCCTGCTGGCGTTGGCGACGCTGTTGGTGCCCTGCATGGTGCGCACCGAGAGCGAGCTGCGCATTCGCGCCAGCCAGCAAGGGCTGTCGCTGCCCGACGGTTTTTACGTCTATCAGCGCCTGGATGAGCGCGGCATCCGCATCAAAAGCATTACGCCGGAAGGCGATGGCCTGGTCATCCGTCTGGATTCGCCGGAGCAGCAATTGCTGGCGCGCGAAGCGCTGCAAACCATCCTGCCGCCCGGTTACCACATCGCGTTGAGCGAGTCCCCCGTGCCGTCGCACTGGGTACGCGAATTTGCGCGTTCCCCACTCAATCTGGGATAATCCCCTTCATATGAAGGGGTTTCCTTTCATTGCCATTATCTTCATTTTCATTCGCATCGATTAGCTCAAAAATCAATCAGTCGGCACTAAGTCACGGCTGATTCTTTGGGGGCACGCCGGTTTCATGACTATGCTGAAGGGTAACTTCAGCCGGCGATGAACGCCCTCCTCTCGCGCTGCCGCCTTCGGCAGTCAGGAAAGCGGATGCCTGTTCAGGCATCCCATGAAAAGGAACTGAAAGATGAAATTACGCCATTCACTGTTACTGCTGTTGCCACTCTGCACGCTGCCGTCGCTCGCTTCGGCCGCTGAGGGCGGCTGCGCCGCCAAAGCGCAAGACATCCAGCAGCAAATCGACTACGCCACCCAACACGGCAACACCCACCGCGTGGACGGGCTGAAAAAAGCGCTGAGCGAAGTACAGACTCACTGTACCGAAGCCGGCCTGCAGGCCGAACGCCAGAAAAATATCGCGGAGAAGCAGCGCAAGGTCGACGAGCGCCGACAGGAGCTGAAAGAAGCGCAGCAAACCGGCAAGCTGGACAAGGTCGCCAAGAAGCAGCAAAAGCTGGCAGAAGCGCAGGCTGAGCTGAAACGCGCCCAGGCGGAATAATTTTTTTACACCAGCGGATTTATCGATGAGAGCCCCATCACACGGGATTTCTTAAGCATATGGAATTGATGTCTGGTGTTATCTGCTGGCCATCACCCCTTTGCTCCGGCGAAAAAATCCGCTATGTTAAAAGTCTGTCGAAATAAACGTTAAGGAATAATCACATGGCACATGATTCAAATGCAGAAAACTTACGCGCTGAACTGAAGTCCTTAGCCGATACGCTGGAGGAAGTGCTGAACTCCTCCACCGATAAGCCGAAAGCCGAGTTGGAGAAGCTGCGTTCGAAAGCGGAAGGCGCGCTGAAAGAGAGCCGCGCTCGCCTGAGCGACGCCGGTGACAAGCTGGCTTCGCAAACCAAACAGATCGCCGGTCAGGCCGACGACTACGTGCGCGACAACCCGTGGACCGGCATCGGTATCGGCGCGGCGGTCGGCGTCGTGCTGGGCGTGCTGCTCGCGCGTCGTTAATCATGGCTGAACAACCGCAAGTGCGCGCGCAGGGCCCCGCTAAAGGGGTCCTGGATATCGGTCAGCGCATCATCACGATCCTGGTCGGCATGGTGGAAACCCGTGTCCGGCTGGCGGTGGTCGAGCTGGAAGAGGAGAAAGCCAACCTCATTCAGCTGCTGATCATGGCCGGTATGACGCTGCTGTTCACCGCCTTCGGTTTGATGAGCCTGCTGATCCTGATCTTCTGGGCCATCGATCCGGTCTACCGGCTGGTGGCGCTGGGCGCCACGACCGGCGTGCTGCTGTTCCTGGCCGTGGTCGGCACCATCTGGACGCTGGTCAAGGCCCGTCGCACCACGCTGCTCGGCGCCACGCGCAAGCAGCTGGAACTCGACCGCGCCGAACTGGAGCGCGAGCCATGAGCCGCCGCCGCTACCTGGAATGGAAAAAAGAGAGGCTGATTCGCCAGATCCAGCAGCAACGCTTGGATCTGGCCGAACACAAGTCTCTGTGGTTGGAGAAGACCGAACGCATCGACCGCGGCTGGCAGACGGTGTTTGGCCTGCGCCGCTATCTGGTGCTCGGTTCCAGCGTCATGGCGTTGTACGGCATCCGCCACCCCAGCAAGATGATTCGCTGGTCGCGTCGCGCTTTCGGCGCCTGGAGCGCTATCCGTCTGTTTAAAAAGACCTTCTCCGCCAAGTAAGCCCCACGTTTTTCCTTCAAACATCCTGTTGCTCCGCCCTCGTTTTCCCCCTAAAACAGCGCCGCTTATCCCGAGGGCCGGGCAACCTGCTGACTGGCGGCAATTTATTAGCACGCTAAAGATTCAGATTTTTTGAAAAATTACGACAGTTTTACTTGCTAACAACCTGAGCACTTCCCGCTTAACATTCACTCCATCAATTCGAGACGGAGCGGACAGGGTAAGAAACCCGCTACACCGCCCGTTGATATGACTACCGCCGAACAGGCGCACAAAAACACTTTGGAGTAGATGATGAAAAAATTAGAAGATACAGGTTTGCTGGTTGCTCGTATTCTGATGCCAATCCTGTTTATCGTGGCAGGCTACGGCAAAATGGGTGACGCTTATGCCGGTACCCAACAGTACATGCAATCGATGGGCGTGCCTGGCTTCTTGCTGCCGCTGACCATCCTGCTGGAATTTGGCGGCGGTCTGGCGATCCTGTTCGGTTTCCTGACCCGCACCGTGGCGCTGTTCACTGCCGGTTTCACCATTCTGACCGCGCTGCTGTTCCACACTGACTTTGCGGAAGGCGTAAACCAGCTGATGTTCATGAAAAACCTGACCATCGCCGGCGGCTTCATCGTGTTGGCGGTCGCAGGCCCAGGCGGCTTCAGCATCGACCGTCTTCTGAACAAGAAATGGTAATCTAAACTGTCATTCAGGGCCCGGCATGCCGGGCCCTGTCGCTTTTCACTCGGACACCAAGGAGATTCCCATGGGACAACTCGTCGATGGCGTTTGGCAAGACATCTGGTATGACACGAAATCTACCGGCGGCCGTTTCAAACGTTCAACCGCTCAGTTTCGCAATTGGGTGACCGCCGACGGTCAGCCGGGCGAACACGGCGCGGGCGGCTTCCAGGCCGAAGCGGGCCGTTATCACCTGTACGTTTCCCTCGCCTGCCCCTGGGCGCACCGCACGCTGCTGATGCGCAAACTGAAAGGGCTGGAGCAGATCATTCCGGTCTCGGTAGTGCACCCGCTGATGCTGGAAAACGGCTGGACCTTCGGCCAGGATTTTCCTGAAACCACCGGCGATCCGCTGTATCACGCCGACTTCCTGTACCAAATCTACCTGCGGGCCGATCCGCACTACAGCGGGCGCGTGACCGTGCCGGTACTGTGGGATAAACAGCGGCAAACCATCGTCAGCAACGAATCCGCCGATATCATTCGCATGTTCAACAGCGCGTTTGACGGCGTGGGCGCTCGGGCGGGGGACTACTACCCGACCGCGCTGCGCGGCAAGATCGATGAGCTGAACGGTTGGATTTACGATCAGGTGAACAACGGCGTGTACAAGGCCGGTTTCGCCACCAGCCAGGAAGCCTATGACGAAGCGGTCAATGGGGTCTTCAACGCGCTGGAGCGCCTGGAGCAGATCCTGGGGCAGCATCGCTACCTGACCGGCGATCGGCTGACCGAAGCCGACCTGCGTCTGTGGACCACGCTGGTGCGTTTCGATCCGGTGTACGTCACCCACTTCAAGTGCGACAAACACCGCATCAGCGACTATCTGAACCTGTACGGTTTCCTGCGCGACATCTACCAGATGCCGGGCATCGCCGAAACGGTCAGCCTGCCGCACATTCGCAACCACTACTACCGCAGCCACGCCACCATCAACCCGCACGGCATCATTTCCATCGGGCCGGCGCAGGATCTGGACGAGCCGCACGGCCGCGACCAGCGCTTCGGCTAAGGCAAAAAAAATCCCCTTGCCGCCCGGCAAGGGGATGTCATCCCACCAACGTTAACGCTGTGCGAACAGGCGCGGAATTTCGCGCAGGAACCAGGCTTTCGCCTCCCCCATGCTGTCGCGCCGCCAGGCCATGATGATGTCAGCTTCGCGGCTGTATTCCGGCCCCACCACGCGCAGCCGTCCGGCTTCGATATCTTTCTCCACCATCGGGTACGGCATGGTCGCCACCCCCAACCCGGCCAGCAGCGCCAGACGTTTGTCTTCAATGGTGCTCACCGTCAGACGCTGCTGCTTATCCAGCAGCTGTACGGTCAACACCGGGCGCTCGCGGGCGGTATCCGCCACCGCGATGCCGCGGTACTTCACGCGGGTCACCTCGGATAATGGCTCCGGCTCCTGGTGGATCGGGTGATCCGGCGCGGCAACGTAGACACTCATCACCTTGTACAGTTTGCGGGTGTTGATCTCCGACGACGCGCGAAAATGCATGTCCGGCGCGATCACGATGTCGGCGCGCCCCTGCTCCAGCCGTTCCCAGGCGCCCGCCAGCACCTCGGTGAAAATCGACACCTGGGTGTTGGCCTTCAGCGCCAGTTTGTCCACCAGCGGGAACAGCAGGCTCGGCGGCGACAGCGCTTCGCTGACGATAGTCAGGTGAGTTTCCCAACCGCGCGCCAACGCCTCGGCGTCGGTGGTCAGCTTGTCGGCCGCCTCCAGCAACACCCGCCCGCGCTCCAGCAACATCCGCCCCACATTGGTGAACTTGGTGCGGTGGCCCGAACGGTCGAACAGCACCACGTCCAATTCTTCTTCCAATTTTTGCATGGTGTAGCTGAGCGCCGACGGCACCCGGCCCAATTCGTCGGCGGCCGCGGCGAAGCTGCCGCGCCGGTCGATCGCGTCCATCACTCTCAGCGCTTCAAGCGTGAGCGCCCGATCTCTGGCCATCACATCCCTCTGTCAGGAAATTTGAATATGCCGACCAGATTAACTGGCTAACAATCCGACGTCCAGATGCTTACCATTTGGATAATGAATTTAGAGAGCCGATTGCCATGATTACATGCAGAACAGCACAACAATGCGGGCAAGCTGACTTTGGTTGGCTGCAGGCTCGCTACACCTTTTCCTTTGGTCACTACTTCGATCCCAAACTGATGGGCTACGCGTCGCTGCGGGTGCTGAATCAGGAGGTGCTGGCGCCGGGCGCATCGTTCCAGCCGCGCACCTATCCCAGCGTGGATATCCTGAACCTGATCCTGCAGGGCGAGGCGGAATACCGCGACAGCGACGGCAACGCCGTGCGCGCCAAAGCCGGCGAAGCGCTGCTGCTGGCCACCCAGCCAGGCCTGAGCTACAGCGAACAGAACGTCAGCAGCGATACGCCGCTGACCCGCCTGCAGCTGTGGCTGGATGCCTGCCCGGAACGCAACAACGAGCGCGTGCAGCGCCTGGCGCTGCCGGCGGCGGGCAACCTGCTGCTGGCCTCGCCGGACGGCGCGCAGGGCAGCCTGCAGCTGCGACAGCAGGTCTGGATCCACCATCTCGATCTGCAGCCGGGCGAAGAACACACGCTGACGATTAACGGACCGCGCGCCTATTTGCAGTCGATTCACGGCACCATCGCCGCCACCGGCGAGCGCCACGACGAACAGCGTCTGACCTGCGGCGACGGCGCCTTCGTGCGCGAGGAGAATCGCCTGACGATCCGCGCCGAGACGCCGCTGCGCGCGCTGCTGATAGACCTGCCGGTGTAAGCCGGCCGGAAAACGAAAAACCCCGCGCAACTGGCGTTGCGCGGGGTTTTCTTTTGTCGAGGGAGTTGACCGGTAAGCCGGGTTCTGTCGTGGACAGTCATTCCTCTAGGCCAGCAATCGCTCACTGGCTCAAGCAGCCTACCCGGGTTCAGTACGGGCCGTACCATGTGAACCCCTATTTGGCCTTGCTCCGGGTGGAGTTTACCGTGCCACGAACTGTTGCCAGCCGCGCGGTGCGCTCTTACCGCACCCTTTCACCCTTACCTGATCCCGCTTGCGCGGGCCATCGGCGGTTTGCTCTCTGTTGCACTAGTCGTAGGCTTGCGCCTCCCAGGCGTTACCTGGCACCCTGCCCTATGGAGCCCGGACTTTCCTCCCCTCCATCTGTCTCCCCGAAGAGGACGGCAATGAAGCGGCGACTGTCTGGTCAACTCCGGCGCGGATAGTAGCGTCGCGGCGGCGGCAGGTCAACCGCTTTACGGCTGTTGTTGCTCCAGCGCGTGCTTATACAACGCATTTTTCTTCACGCCGTGGATTTCCGCCGCCAGCGCCGCCGCCTTTTTCAGCGGCAGCTCTTTTTGCAGCAGCGCCAGCGTGCGCAGCGCCTCGAGCGGCAACGCATCCTCCTGCGCCTTGTGGCCTTCGACGATCAGCACCATCTCACCGCGGCGGCGTACTTCATCTTCCTGCACCCACGCCAGCAGCTCACCCACCGGCGCCCCGTGGATAGACTCCCAGGTTTTGGTCAGCTCGCGCGCCAGCACCACATAACGCTGCGGGCCCCAGACGGTGACCATGTCCTGCAAACTTTCCAGCAGGCGGTGGGTGGATTCGTAGAAAATCAGCGTGCGCGGTTCCTCCGCCAGCGCCATCAGCGTATCCTTGCGCCCCTTGGTTTTCGCCGGCAGGAAGCCTTCATAGCAGAAACGGTCGGAGGCGACGCCCGCGGCGCACAGCGCGGTAGTGGCGGCGCAGGCGCCCGGCAGCGGCACCACGCGAATGCCGGCCTCACGGCAGCGGCGCACCAGGTGGTAACCGGGATCGTTGATCAGCGGCGTGCCGGCATCGGACACCAGCGCGATGCTCTGGCCTTCCTGCAGTTTCGCCAGCAGTTGATCGGCCTTTTGCTGTTCGTTGTGGTCATGCAGCGCGAACAGACGCGCGTTGATCGCGAAGTGTTGCAGCAGCAATCCGGTATGGCGCGTGTCTTCCGCCGCGATCAGATCAACGCTTTTCAGTACCTCTAACGCGCGGTGGGTGATATCGCCCAGATTGCCGATTGGAGTGGGCACCACATACAGCGTTGATGCAGAAATGACTGATTGTTGGTGTTGATTCATTGTTTCATCCGGGTTGCCGATTTAATATTGAGCATCTTGAAAAAAACATCACTGGATACAGTATGCTTTCCTCAACATTCGTTCGTACCAAAGCAGGGCGTTCCAAGCCTGTCCGACTTACCGCAGTCATCGCGGCCGCCCTTTTCCTGGCAGGCTGTCCAAGTCGGGCTCCGCAAACGCCGCCCGCCAATATACAGGACGAAGCGAGCGCCAGCTCCGATTACTACCTGCAGCAGTTGCAGCAAAGCAGCGATGATAACAAGGCTGACTGGCAATTACTTGCTATTCGCGCCTTGCTGCGTGAAGGAAAACTGCCGCAGGCCGGCGACCAGTTGAACCAGCTGCCGAAAAACCTCAGCGGTGCGCAGCAGACTGAACGCCAGTTGCTGACCGCCGAACTGCAGATCGCCAACAAGAGCTACGTCAGCGCCCGCAGCACGCTGGGCCACCTGGACAGCGGTTCGCTGTCGCCGAATCAGAAGGTGCGCTACTACCAGGCGCAGATCGCCGCCAATCAGGGCAAAGCGTCGCTGCCATTGATCCGCGCCTATATCGCTCAGGAGCCGTTGCTGACCGGCAAACCGCACCAGGACAATCTGGATCAAACCTGGCAGGCGCTGCTGCAACTGACGCCGCAGGAGATGAACAGCCTGGTGATCAACGCCGATGAGAACGTGCTGCAAGGCTGGCTGGATCTGCTGCGCGTCTATCAGGACAACAAGCAGGATCCCGATCTGCTGAAGGCCGGCATCAAAGACTGGCAGAACCGTTATCCGAAGAACCCGGCGGCCAAAACGCTGCCGGCTCGCCTGAACCAGGTGCTGAACTTCACCCAGGCCTCCACCTCGAAAATCGCCCTGCTGCTGCCGTTGAACGGCCAGGCGAAAGTGTTCGCCGACGCCATCCAGCAAGGTTTCGAAGCGGCGAAAAACGGCGGTTCCATGCCGGCACCGCAGCCGCAAGCCGCGCAACCGGCCGGCGTGCCGGCCCCAACGGCGCCGGCCGATCAGGCTGCCGCGGGTGACATCAACGCCAACGGCGCGGTCAGCCCTTCGGCGCAAGAGAGCCAGCCTGCAGTGACCGCCGCGCAGCCGGCAGCGCCGTCCAGCGCGCCGGTAACGCCGCTGCAGGCCGCCAACGCGCAGGTCAAAGTGTACGACACCACCAGCCAGCCGCTGGCCGCCTTGCTGAGCCAGGCGCAGCAGGATGGCGCCACTCTGGTGGTCGGGCCGCTGCTGAAAGAGAACGTCGATCAGCTGTCCGCCAGCACCACCACGCTGAACGTGCTGGCGCTCAACCAGCCGGAAACGCCGAAGGACAACCTGAACATCTGTTACTTCGCCCTGTCGCCGGAAGATGAAGCGCGCGACGCCGCACGCCACATCTGGGAACAGCAGAAGCGTCAACCGCTGCTGCTGGTGCCGCGCGGCGCCTTCGGCGATCGCGTCGCCAAGGCCTTTAACCAGGAATGGCAGAAGCAAGGCGGGCAAACTGTGCTGCGTCAGGACATCGGCTCCGCCGGCGAACTGCGCCAGATGGTCAACAGCGGCGGCATCCGCATGACCGGCACGCCGATATCGAGCGCCCCGGCGCCGCAGAGCGTGACCATCGCCGGGCTGACCATTCCGGCACCGCCGAGCGACATCCCCGCCGCGACCGGCGGCAGCGTCGACGCGGTGTATATCGTCGCCACCCAGTCTCAGCTGACGCTGATCAAACCGATGATCGACATGGCCACCAGCTCGCGCGGCAAGCCGGCGATGTACGCCAGCTCGCGCAGCTACCAGGCCGGCGCCGGCCCGGACTTCCGTCTGGAAATGGAAGGCCTGCAGTTCAGCGACATCCCGCTGCTGGCCGGTTCAAACCCTCAGCTGTTGCAGCAGGCCAGCGCGCGCTTCCGCAACGACTACTCACTGGTGCGCCTGTATGCGATGGGGATGGATGCCTGGACATTGGCCAACCACTTTGCTGAAATGCGCCAGCTGCCGGGCTTCCAGGTTTCCGGCACCACCGGTACGCTGAGCGCGTCGCCGAACTGCGTGATCAACCGCAAGCTGCCTTGGCTACAATACCGTCAGGGTACGGTCGTTCCGGTCTCTTGAACCCACGCGCCTCCGGGGCGGGCTATGAGTTACTGGCCCGCCGTCACCTGGAACACGCCGGGCTCACCTTCTGCGCCGCCAACGTCGCGGTGCGCGGCGGTGAGCTCGACCTCATCATGCGCGACGGCGCCACCTGGGTGTTCGTCGAAGTGCGCTACCGCCGCAACGACGCCTTCGGCGGCGCGGCCGCCAGCGTCACCTTTCGCAAACAACAGCGGTTGCTGCATGCCGCCGCCGTCTGGCTGGCGGGGAGCGGAGCCAGTTTTGACACATCATCTTGCCGTTTTGATGTTTTGGCCATTACCGGTAGCCAGTTAGAATGGATACCCAACGCCTTCAATGCGGATTAATCGGGGTTTTGCGGCGCAGACCGGCCCTTTGACTTAGTGGATTAATACAACGTGCTGGATAGAATTAAAGTCTGTTTTACCGAAAGCATCCAAACCCAGATCGCGGCGGCGGAAGCATTGCCGGACGCCATTTCCCGCGCTGCGATGACGCTGGTTCAATCCTTACTCAACGGCAACAAAATCCTGTGCTGCGGCAACGGCACCTCGGCGGCCAACGCGCAGCACTTCGCCGCCAGCATGATCAACCGTTTTGAAACCGAGCGCCCCAGCCTGCCGGCCATCGCGCTCAACGCCGACAACGTGGTGCTGACCGCGATCAGCAACGATCGGCTGCACGACGAAGTGTACGCCAAGCAGGTGCGCGCACTCGGGCACACCGGTGACGTGCTGCTGGCGATTTCCACCCGCGGCAACAGCCGTGATATTGTGAAAGCGGTCGAGGCGGCCGTCACGCGCGATATGACCATCGTCGCGCTCACCGGCTACGACGGCGGCGAGCTGGCCGGGTTGCTCGGCCAGCAGGATGTCGAGATCCGCATCCCGTCGCACCGCAGCTCGCGCATTCAGGAAATGCATATGCTGACCGTAAACTGCCTGTGCGACCTGATAGACAATACGTTATTCCCCCACCAGGACGATTAAGGAACTGAGATGAAGCTAAAAGCCACATTTGCAGTGCTGTCCAGCGCCCTGCTGTTGCAAGGCTGTATCGCCGGCGTCGTCGTCGGCAGTGCGGCCGTCGCGACCAAAACCGCCACCGACCCGCGCAGCGTCGGGACCCAGGTGGATGACGGCACGCTGGAAGCCAGGGTCGAAAGCGCCCTGAGCAAAGACCAGCAGTTGAAGAAAGATGCCCGGGTGGTCGCCACCGCCTATCAGGGCAAGGTGCTGTTGACCGGCCAGTCGCCTAACGCCGATCTCACCGCGCGCGCCAAGCAGATCGCCATGGGCGTGGAAGGCACGACCGAAGTGTATAACGAGATCCGTCAGGGCACGCCGGTCAGCCTGAGCACCGCGTCCTCCGACACCTGGATCACCACCAAAGTGCGTTCGCAGCTGCTCACCAGCGATACGGTGAAATCGTCCAACGTGAAAGTGACTACCGAAAATGGCGAAGTGTTCTTGCTGGGCCTGGTCACGCAGCAGGAAGGGCAGTCTGCGGCGCAGATCGCCAGCCAGGTCAGCGGCGTGAAACACGTCACTACCGCCTTTACCTATGTGAAGTAATCCGCTCTGGCGGGAGCGGCGCCGTGCCGTTCCCGCCCGTTTAATCCAGCTTGTTCTCGCTTAAAAACGTTTCCCCACCCAGCTGCCGCATCTGGCGCATGATCCACTGCTGTCGCTGTATCACATAACCGGACGGCGCATCGGCCCTGAAGCGATGCGGATTCGGCAATACCGCCGCCAACAGCGCCGCTTCCGCCGCGCTGAGCCGTTTGGCCGGCTTATGGAAAAAGCGTTGTGAAGCCTCTTCAACGCCAAACACCCCGTCGCCGAACTCGACGATGTTCAAATACACCGTCAGAATGCGCCGCTTGGTCCACACCAGCTCGATGCCCGACGTCAATCCGGCCTCCAGCCCTTTGCGCAGCCAGCTGCGGCCATCCCACAGAAACAGGTTCTTGGCGGTTTGCTGCGACAGCGTGGATGCACCGCGGATACGCGTCGGGCGCTTCTCGTTGTGGCTGAGCGCCTTTTCAATGGCCGCCACGTCGAAGCCCCAATGGTCTGGAAACTTCTGATCCTCCGCCGCCATCACCGCCAGCGCCATTTGCGGCGAGATGTCGTCCATCGACACCCAGTCCGAATGGGCGACGTAGCCGAAATCGCCGCTCAGCCAGGCGCTGACTTGCCGCTCCACCATCACGGCGGAAAACGGCACCGGCAGGAAGGCGAAGGCCACAATACCCAACACCCACAGGCCGAGAATCGCGATGACGCCGCGCTTCAACCAATACCACGGGCGCAGCCGACGCCATCCGCCGAGCGATTTTCTCATTCAGCCAGTTCCAGCACCCGCGCCACCAGCTTATCGATGCCGAGGGCCGCCTGCGCGATCGACGGCGCCAGCATATAGGCCGGCGTGGTCACGATCTTGTGCTCGCTGTCCACCACGATGTCGTCCACCGGGCAAATCACCGGCTCGCCGCCCATGGCGTCAATCACTTCTCCCAGGTCCGGATCGTTGCCAATGGTCAGCCGCGCTTGTTGATCCAGCAGTTTCGGCAACAGCGCCGGCGCGATGCACATCAGGCCAATTGGTTTGTTGGCCTTATGCATCTCGCGCGTCAGACGCGCCAAATCTTCATCGACCCAACATTCCGCGCCGGCTTCGGCGAAATTGCTGAGGTTCTTGGCGGCACCGAAGCCGCCGGGCACGATCAGCGCATCCAGCTGCGCGGCCTCCGCCAGCGCCAGCGGCTGCACCGCACCGCGGGCAATGCGCGCCGATTCAATCAGGACATTGCGCGATTCCGCCATCTCCTCACCTGATAAGTGATTAATAACATGGCATTGTGGCTTATCAGGCGCAAAGCACACCGCCTGCGCGCCGGCACGGTCCAACGCCAGCAGTGTCAGCACCGCTTCATGGATCTCCGTACCGTCATAAACGCCGCTGCCGCTGAGGACGACACCCACCTTTTTCATCACTCTTACTCCTGTCGCTGCTGTCAACTGGTTCGTGCTCGGAGTTGACAAACACTAATCTACATCACACATTTTAATGAATCTTCTAACAAGAGCGCTTACATTTGCTATGTTGTTGGCTGTATGATGTTTAGGAATTCGCTACAACCTGCTCGACCAGAACACTGAAACCAATACGCAGGTTCACAATTTCCCTGGTGTTGGCGCAATATTCGCGCACCCCGGCTTAGGTCGGGGTCATTTTTTTTCAGCGTTCTCTACCCAAGCCCGCAGTACCTGCACGTCGTTGCGCCACTCTTGCTTCAACTCATCCACCCAATCCTGCACGTTATCCCACCAGGCCGGCAGCGTCGGCGTTTGAATCTGTTGCGCCAGCTGCTGCAGGTGACGGAGACCGACCGAACCGGCGGCACCCTTGATCTTGTGCCCTTCCTCGGTGATGCCTTTCTGATCGCGCGCCGTCATGTTGGAATCCAGCACCGCCAGATAGCCCGGCATCATCTGTTCGAACATCTCCAGGCTTTGGTGGATCAGCTGCGGGCCAACCAGGTCCATGTACTGTTCCAGCATCGCGGTATCGAGTAACGACTCATTAATCTGCATCGCCTTGTGCTCCGTTTTCTTTGAAGTGTGAGAAGGTTGATGATCCCAATAGTGTTTGATGACCTGGGTCAACGCCGGCACCGACAGCGGCTTGCTCAGCACATCGTCCATGCCCGCCTCGAGGTACTCTTTTTTGTCTTTCAGCACGTTGGCGGTCAGGGCCACCAGCGGCGGCAGCGCCTGCCCGGCGTAGCGCTCGCGCAGTACCCGGGCGATGTCCAGCCCGGTCATGTCCGGCAGCTGAATGTCCAGCAGCACCAGATCGAACTCGTCCGGGTCGAACATCGCCAGCGCGTCGTGGCCGTTCATCGCCACCTCGACGCTGTTGCCCAGCTTTTCCAGCACCGAACGCGCCACGATCACGTTCAGCTCGATATCCTCCACCAGCAGGATGTGCAGCGCCGGCAACGGCAGCTCCTCTTCCTCCGGCGCCGCGCTGGCGGCTTCCTGCACCGCCGGCGCCTGAATGGTCAGGGTGAAGCAAGAACCGTGCCCTTGTTCGCTGCGTACGGTGATGTCGCCGCCCATGCTCTGCGCCAGTCGCTTGGAGACCGCCAGCCCGATGCCGGTGCCGGTGGCCGGGCGGCCGCCGCGCTGATCTTTCACCTGGTAATACATGGCAAAGATCTTGTCCTGCTCGTCCTGCGGGATGCCCATGCCCGAGTCTTCCACCTCGAACACCAGCTTCTCCTGCGCCTCGCGCCGCACGCGCACCACGATTTGCCCCTGCTGGGTGAATTTCACCGCGTTGCCGATCAGGTTCCACAGAATCTGCCGCAGGCGCGTACCGTCGGTCACGATCTGCTGCGGCAGCGGCGTTTGCGGCTCCATGATGAACTGCAGCCCTTTCGGCTGTGCCAACAGGCCGGAGAGGTTCTCCAGATCCGCCAGGAAGCCGGTAAAGTCCACCGGCTGGTTGTCGAGCTGCACCTTGCGCCGCTCGAGCTTATCCATTTCGATAATGTCGTTGAAGATATTGCCAAGGGTGATGGCGCTGACGTGAATGGTCTTCAGGTATTTCAGCTGCTCGTCGTTCAATTCAGTATCGAGCAAAATGCGGCTCAGGCCGACGATGCCATTAAGCGGCGTACGCAGCTCGTGGCTGATCGTGGAGATAAAGGTAGTCTTCTCCCTGCTGGCGTTCTCCAGCGCGTCCTGGTAGCGCTTACGCTCGGTAATATCACGGCCGAAGCCCATCAGCCCGTGGCGTTTGCCCACCCGGTCGTAAAACGGGACCTTGCGCAGCTCGAAACAGGCCTTGCGGCCGTCGGGATACACCAGCCACTGTTCGTAGGTCAGCGAGACGTTGTGGCGGAACACCTTCTCATCGGTCTCAATGACCTTTTCGGCGATCTCCTGGCCGTAGACGTCGAACGGCGTCAGGCCGATCAGCTGCTTCTCACTCTTGCCGGTCAGCAGCTCCATCGCGCGGTTGCAGCCGGAAAATTCTTTGTCTTCGTTGCGGTAGTAGACCAGATCCGGCGAGGCATCGAGGAAGGAACGCAGCAGCGCCGATTGCTGGCCCAGCTCAATCTGCGCCAGTTCACGCTGTTCCATCTCTTCCGTCAGCTTCTCCATCACCTGCAGGCGCTCTTCTTCCGCCTTGATGCGATCGGCGATCTCCTGGTTCAGCTGGCTGATATTGTCTTTGAGCTGCTGATTGAGCTCCAGATCGCGGTGGCGCATCTCTTCCAGCTTGTCCACCAGCCGCGCCAGCCGCTGGCGCGACTCCTCCAGCTGCTCCACTACCACCGAGAGGAAGTAGACCGCCCACGGGGTGATCAACAGGCCGAAGAAGATCGAACGCACCACGTCGATGCTTTCCACTTCGCCGCGCAGCAGCATGGTCACCGCCATCTGCACCACCATCGCCAGCACCACCAGCGCCGAGGCCAGCAGCAGCGAGAAGCGCACCAACCCCAGTTTCACCATTAAATCGACGTAGTACTGGGCCAACACCCGGATTTGCTTCATAGCGGCTCCCATCAGACACAATCTTTTGAATCATACCGTAAAACCGCGGTGAGATAAGGCGGCAAACGCCGAAGTGTGGCAAAGATTGCACTTCAGAGCGGCATTCCAGGGCGGTAGCGCCGCTTTTCATCCAGCGCGCTGCCCTGCCCGCCGTATTGCTGCAGATAAGCGCCCACCGCCTGCATGCCGCTCCAGCGGTTTTCGCACCACAGCGGCGCCAGCAACGTGGGCCGGCGGGCGCTGGCGGACAGGCGGTGATACACCACCTCGCCAGGCGTGTGGCGGATCATCTCCCCGGCGCTGGCGGCGTAGTCTTCCAGCGCCAGTTCGGGCAAACGCCCGGCGCGCCACGCGCGGGCCAGGGTACTGCCGGTAACGACGTGCAGCGGATGCAGCTTGATGCCATCCACGCCGGACGCCACCACCCGCCGCAACGTGAGCAGATGATCGCGCCGGGTTTCTCCCGGCAGTCCGACGATCAGATGGCAGCACACCTTCAGTCCGCGCTGTCGGGCCCGTTGCGCCGTCTGTTGATAGCAGCGGAAGTCATGGCCGCGGTTGATGCGCTTCAGTGTTTTATCGTGCGCCGTCTGCAGCCCCAGCTCCAGCCACACTTCATAGCCCTCGTCACGGTACCCCGTCAGCAGATCCAATGCGGCGGGCGGCACGCAGTCCGGCCGGGTGCCGACGCACAGGCCGACCATCTCGCTCTGCGCCAACGCCTGCCGATACATCGAGGCCAGCAGTTCGACCTCCGCATAGGTGCTGGTATAGGCCTGGAAATAGGCCAGATAGCGCCGCGCCCGGTTGACCCGTGCGGCCTGCTGCGCCAGCTGTTCGGCGATGCTCTGCCGCTGCATCGCCTCATCGGCGAACGAAGCGACGTTGCAGAACGTACAGCCGCCGCGCCCCAACGTACCGTCGCGGTTAGGGCAGCTGAATCCGCCGTGCAGCGTGAGTTTATGGATCTTTTCGCCATAGCGGCGCTGGAGATCTGCGCCAAACATATTGACTAATTGCGGCAACTGCATAATCTTGGTGATTCTCTGTGTTCAAAGCCGCGATGCTAATAAGAAACGGCTTTTCCCGCGATGACAGAGATCAACGCTTTCCCCGCAAGGCGCCACCAGGCATAACTATTCATCATAAACGCAAATCAATTCACTATAATTCTGATGAATTATTCTAATCGTCGCGCAACCGTTAACGGCAATATGACAATGCGGTGAAAAACAGTGACAAACATCAACAAAGAAATATCTTATAGAATAAAATTCTGCCATTACCCCTCGCACTAGCATGGTGCAGAGATTAAGGGGTTGCACTATAGTGAGACAGCTCACACTTCTGTGGGGATCGGCGTTGCCCCATGACAGTGCAAAAATGCATTAAATTCTTTATATTTCAAATAAATAAACATCATCAATTCGATAAGAATCTATCTTAAGCCCACATTTGACCTGCGAATTCTTTCTCGCTAAGTTGGAAGTCCGCTGGAAGCTTTCTGGACGGGCAAACGTCTCGTCATATTTATGCAGTAATTGAAGACTCCCTCTTAAAACAAGTCCTATACCACTTGTGAGACCGTCACGAGAGGCCATTGATGGAGGGCGGAAAAGCAGATTGGCGGGGTTAACTTGCTGATTGGACTTCTGCCTGAAATTGGGAAGCCCCCTCGCAGTAGGTTGTGAGAGTCACGCAGAGCCTGGGGAGGTTCACGATATGTTGTACGATAAATCCCAAGAGAGGGACAACTGTGGTTTCGGCCTGATCGCCCACATAGAAGGCGAACCTAGCCACAAGGTGGTGCGCACCGCCATTCACGCGCTGGCCCGCATGCAGCACCGCGGCGCGATCCTGGCCGACGGCAAGACCGGCGACGGCTGCGGCCTGTTGCTGCAAAAACCCGATCGCTTCTTCCGCATGGTGGCGGAAGAGCGCGGCTGGCGTTTGGCCAAGAACTACGCCGTCGGCATGATGTTCCTCAGCCAGAATGAAGAGGAAGCGCGCCTCAGCCGCCGCATCGTGGAAGAAGAGCTGCAAAACGAAACGCTGTCGATCGTCGGCTGGCGTGAAGTGCCGACCAACCCGGACGTGCTGGGTGAAATCGCCCTCTCCTCCCTGCCACGCATCGAGCAAATCTTCGTTAACGCCCCGGCCGGCTGGCGCCCGCGCGATATGGAACGCCGCCTGTTCGTGGCGCGCCGCCGCATCGAGAAACGCGTGCAGGACAACAGTTTCTACGTCTGCAGCTTCTCCAACCTGGTGACGATCTATAAAGGCCTGTGCATGCCTGCGGATCTGCCGCGCTTCTATCTCGATCTGGCGGACCTGCGCCTGGAATCGGCCATTTGCCTGTTCCACCAGCGCTTCTCCACCAACACCGTGCCGCGCTGGCCGCTGGCTCAGCCGTTCCGCTACCTGGCGCACAACGGCGAAATCAACACCATCACCGGCAACCGCCAGTGGGCGCGTGCCCGTACCTACAAATTCCAAACGCCGCTGATCCCGGATCTGCAGGCCGCCGCGCCGTTCGTCAACGAAACCGGCTCCGACTCCAGCTCGCTGGACAACATGCTGGAGCTGCTGTTGGCGGGCGGGATGGATCTCATTCGCGCCATGCGTCTGCTGGTGCCGCCGGCCTGGCAGAACAACCCGGACATGGATGGCGATCTGCGCGCCTTCTTCGACTTCAACTCGATGCACATGGAGCCGTGGGACGGCCCGGCCGGCATCGTGATGTCCGACGGCCGCTACGCCGCCTGTAACCTCGATCGCAACGGCCTGCGCCCGGCGCGCTACGTGATCACCAAAGACAAGCTGATCACCTGCGCCTCCGAAGTCGGCATCTGGGATTACCAGCCGGATGAAGTGGTGGAAAAAGGCCGCGTCGGCCCCGGCGAGCTGATGGTGATCGACACCCGCAGCGGCCGCATTCTGCACTCGGCAGAAACCGACAACGATCTGAAAAGCCGCCATCCGTATAAAGAGTGGATGGAGAAAAACGTCAAACGCCTGGTGCCGTTCGAAGATCTGCCGGACGATCAGGTCGGCAGCCGCGAGCTCGACGACGCGCAGCTCGAAACCTACCAGAAACAGTTCGGCTACAGCAGCGAAGAGCTGGATCAGGTGATCCGCGTGCTGGGCGAGATTGGCCAGGAAGCCACCGGTTCGATGGGCGACGATACCCCGTTCGCCGTGCTCTCCAGCCGGCCGCGCATCGTTTACGACTACTTCCGCCAGCAGTTCGCGCAGGTCACCAACCCGCCGATCGATCCGCTGCGCGAAGCGCACGTCATGTCGCTGGCCACCAGCATCGGCCGTGAAATGAACGTGTTCTGCGAAGCCGAAGGCCAGGCGCACCGTCTGAGCTTCAAATCGCCAATCCTGCTGTACTCCGATTTCAAACAGCTCACCACGCTGGAAGGCGAATACTATCGCGCCGAGACCCTCGATCTGACCTTCGATCCGCAGCAGCAGGATCTGGAGCAGACCATTCGCGCCCTGTGCGACGAAGCGGAACGTAAGGTGCGCGAAGGCGCAGTGCTGTTGGTGCTGTCCGACCGCGCCATCGCGCCCAGCCGCCTGCCGGTACCGGCTCCGATGGCCGTTGGCGCCGTGCAAACCCGCCTGGTGGAGAAAAGCCTGCGCTGCGACGCCAACCTGATCGTTGAAACCGCCAGCGCCCGCGATCCGCACCACTTCGCCGTGCTGCTCGGCTTCGGCGCGACCGCCATCTACCCGTACCTGGCCTATGAAACCCTGGCCAAGCTGGTGGACAGCCAGGCGATCGACAAGAAATACCGCGACGTGATGCTGAACTACCGCAACGGCATCAACAAAGGCCTGTACAAGATCATGTCCAAAATGGGCATCTCGACCATCGCCTCTTACCGCTGCTCCAAGCTGTTCGAAGCGGTCGGCCTGCACCGCGATCTGGCGGATCTGTGCTTCCAGGGCGTGGTCAGCCGCATCGGCGGCGCCAGCTTCAGCGATTTCCAGCAGGATCTGCAGAACCTTTCCAAGCGGGCCTGGCTGAAACGCAAGCCGCTGGAGCAAGGCGGCCTGCTGAAGTTCGTGCACGGCGGCGAATACCACGCCTACAACCCGGACGTGGTGAATTCGCTGCAAAAAGCGGTGCACAGCGGCGAATACAGCGACTATCAGGCCTACGCCAAGTTGGTGAACGAGCGGCCGGTCGCCATGCTGCGCGATCTGCTGGCCATCACGCCGAAAGGCGAACCGATCCCGGTCGATCAGGTCGAACCGGCGGAGTCGCTGTTCAAACGCTTCGACACCGCGGCGATGTCGATCGGCGCACTGAGCCCGGAGGCGCACGAGTCGCTGGCGATCGCCATGAACAGCCTCGGCGGCTTCTCCAACTCCGGCGAAGGCGGCGAAGATCCGGCGCGTTACCGCACCAACAAGGTGTCGCGCATCAAGCAGGTGGCCTCCGGCCGCTTCGGCGTGACGCCGGCCTACCTGGTGAACGCCGACGTGATCCAGATTAAGGTGGCGCAGGGCGCCAAGCCGGGCGAAGGCGGCCAGCTGCCGGGTGACAAAGTCACTCCGTACATCGCCAGATTGCGTTATTCGGTGCCGGGCGTAACGCTGATCTCCCCGCCGCCGCACCACGACATCTACTCGATCGAAGATCTGGCACAGCTGATCTTCGATCTGAAGCAGGTCAACCCGAAGGCGGTGATTTCGGTGAAACTGGTGTCCGAGCCGGGCGTCGGCACCATCGCCACCGGCGTGGCGAAAGCCTATGCCGATCTGATCACCATCGCCGGTTACGACGGCGGCACCGGCGCCAGCCCGCTGTCTTCGGTGAAATATGCCGGCTGTCCGTGGGAACTGGGTCTGGTGGAAACCCAGCAGGCGCTGGTGGCCAACGGCCTGCGCCACAAGATCCGCCTGCAGGTGGACGGCGGCCTGAAAACCGGCGTGGACATCGTCAAAGCGGCGATCCTGGGCGCGGAAAGCTTCGGCTTCGGCACCGGGCCAATGGTGGCACTGGGCTGCAAATACCTGCGCATCTGCCACCTCAACAACTGCGCGACCGGCGTCGCGACTCAGGACGACAAGCTGCGCCGCGATCACTACCACGGCCTGCCGGAACGCGTGACGAATTACTTCCAGTTTATCGCGCGTGAAACCCGCGAGATCATGGCCCAACTGGGCGTGAGCCAACTGGTGGATCTGATCGGCCGCACCGAGTTCCTGACCGAGCTGGACGGCATCTCCGCCAAGCAGAACAAGCTGGATCTGTCGCCGCTGCTGAAAACCGCCATGCCGCATCCGGGCAAAGCGGTGTACTGCACCGAAAGCAGCAACCCGGCGTTCGACAAGGGCCTGCTGAACAAAGAGCTGCTGGCGCAGGCGCAGCCGTACATCGAAGCGAAGCAGGGTAAAACCTTCTACTTCGACATTCGCAACACCGACCGCTCCGTGGGCGCCATGCTGTCCGGCGCTATCGCCGACGTGCACGGCGATCAGGGCATGGCGGCCGATCCGATCAAGGCGCACTTCTCCGGCACCGCCGGGCAGAGTTTCGGCGTCTGGAACGCCGGCGGCGTCGAGCTGACCCTGACCGGCGACGCCAATGACTATGTCGGCAAAGGCATGGCCGGCGGCAGCATCGCGGTGCGTCCGCCGATCGGCTCCGCCTTCCGCAGCCATGAAGCCAGCATCGTCGGCAACACCTGCCTGTACGGTGCCACCGGCGGCAAGCTGTTCGCCGCCGGCCGCGCGGGCGAACGCTTCGCGGTGCGCAACTCCGGCGCCATCACCGTGGTGGAAGGCATCGGTGACAACGGCTGCGAATACATGACCGGCGGCATCGTCTGCGTGCTGGGTAAAACCGGCATCAACTTCGGTGCGGGCATGACCGGCGGCTTCGCCTACGTGCTGGACGAAGACGGCGAGTTCCGCAAGCGCGTGAACCCGGAGCTGGTGGAAGTGCTGGATGTCGATCAGCTGGCGATCCATGAGGAGCACCTGCGCGGCCTGATCACCGAACACGTGCAGGCGACCGGCTCTTCCCGCGCGGAAGAGATCCTGGCCAACTGGCCGGAATGGGCGCCGAAGTTCGCCCTGGTCAAACCGAAGTCCAGCGATGTCAAAGCGCTGTTGGGTCACCGTAGCCGTTCCGCAGCCGAGCTGCGGGTGCAGGCGCAGTAAGAGGTAGGTCATTAATGAGCCAGAACGTTTACCAATTTATCGACCTGCAGCGTGTTGATCCGCCAAAGAAACCGCTGAAGATCCGCAAAATCGAGTTCGTCGAGATCTACGAGCCGTTTTCGGAAACCCAGGCCAAGGCCCAGGCGGACCGCTGTCTGTCATGTGGCAACCCGTATTGCGAGTGGAAGTGCCCGGTGCACAACTACATCCCGAACTGGCTGAAGCTGGCCAACGAAGGCCGCATCATGGAAGCGGCGGACCTGGCGCATCAGACCAACAGCCTGCCGGAAGTGTGCGGCCGCGTATGCCCGCAGGATCGCCTGTGCGAAGGCTCTTGCACCCTGAACGACGAGTTCGGTGCGGTCACCATCGGCAATATCGAGCGCTACATCAGCGATAAGGCCATCGAAATGGGCTGGAAGCCGGACATGTCGCACGTGCAGCCGACCGGTAAGCGCGTGGCGATCGTCGGTGCCGGTCCTGCCGGGCTGGCCTGCGCCGACGTGCTGACCCGCAACGGCGTCAAGGCGGTGGTGTATGACCGTCATCCTGAAATCGGCGGCCTGCTGACCTTCGGTATCCCGGCCTTCAAGCTGGAAAAGGAAGTGATGGTCAAACGCCGGGGCATTTTCAGCGAGATGGGCATCGAGTTCCAGCTGAACACCGAAGTGGGCAAAGACATCAGCATGGAGACCTTGCTGAGCGAGTACGATGCGGTGTTCCTCGGCGTCGGCACCTATCAGTCGATGCGCGGCGGCCTGGAGAACGAGGAGGCGCAGGGCGTGTACGACGCGCTGCCGTTCCTGATCGCCAACACCAAGCAGCTGATGGGGTATGAAACCGAGCAGCACGAGCCTTACGTCAGCATGGAAGGTAAGCGGGTGGTGGTGCTGGGCGGCGGCGATACCGCCATGGACTGCGTGCGCACCTCGGTGCGTCAGGGCGCGACGCAGGTCGTCTGCGCCTACCGCCGCGACGAAGCCAACATGCCGGGTTCCAAACGCGAAGTGAAGAACGCGCGGGAAGAAGGGGTGGACTTCCAGTTTAACCTGCAGCCGCTGAGCATCGAGCTGAACAGCGCCGGCCGCGTGGCCGGGGTGAAAATGGTGCGCACTCAGCTGGGCGCACCGGATGCCAACGGCCGTCAGGCGGCGGAGCAGGTGCCGGGTTCCGAACACGTGATCGACGCCGACGCGGTGGTGATGGCGTTCGGCTTCCGCCCACACCGTATGGACTGGCTGGCGGCGCACGACGTGCAGCTCGATAAACAGGGCCGCATCCTGGCACCGGAAGGCAGCGACAACGCATTCCAGACCAGCAATCCGAAAATCTTCGCCGGCGGCGACGCGGTGCGCGGTTCCGACCTGGTGGTGACGGCGATCGCCGAAGGCCGCAAGGCGGCAGACGGCATCATGAACTACCTGGAAGTGTAAACCTCCCGTACCACCAAAGGCCCGACACATTGCCGGGCCTTTGTTTTTAGCCTGCCACGCTTTGTAACAACCTCCCCCCACCTCACCGCTTCAACACGCTATAGTATTGAGTTAGCACCATTGCGGGGCGCGGCTGCGCCTGATACCGAGATAAGGATAGCGAACATGAAATGCTCCATTTCCCTGTTGGCCGGCGCACTGCTGGCCGTCAGTTTCAGCGCTTCAGCCATGGCGCCGGATTCGCAGGAGGTCGGTTACAATATCGAAGCGCGCGGCGCGCGGCCGGTCGTGGCTCAGTTGGGCAAGGCCGGGCAGTTTAACGCCGTGGAAAACAGCATCCGGCTGGGGGACGACAGCTGGATTGCCCTGGCCCCCAAGCTGGCCGGCGGCGGCAATCCCGGCTTTACCGCCGGCATCAAATCGGCCCTCTCCGCCGCCCTGATCTACAATCCGGCGGCGGTGTTGCAGGCGCTCAACAAAGGCAACGATCTGCCACTCAATGACATTTGCACCGCGCCGCCGGAAGTGCAAGGCGACACCGCCATCACCAGCTTCCGCCAGCGCGCAACCCGTGCCCTCTCTACCGTGCGCGTAGGCGATCTCAGCGCGCCGCGCGATGCCTGCATTGCCGCCTTGAAAGGCTGATCCGCTTCTACCGGGCAAAAAAAAAGCACCCCATGGGGTGCTTGTTCGTTTGTGCTCGCGGGATTATTTCACCACGCGCAGCGCCGGGCGGCCACCGCGCGGCGGCTGTGGCGGTTCGTCGTCCGGACCGTTGTCTTCTGCGGTATCCGGGCGATCGCCGTCGATCACCGACATCAAGGTTTCCGAAGGGATCGTCTCATTGTCCAGACCTTCAAACACGCCTTCGCTCTCGTCGTAGGCGGCTTCCGGTTCGAACATCGTGCCGGCGCCGTTTTCACGCGCATAAATCGCCAGTACGGCGGCCATCGGCACCGAAACCTGACGCGGCACGCCGCCGAAACGTGCGTTAAACTGCACGTCTTCGTTGCCAAGCGCCAGGTTGCCCACCGCGCGCGGCGCGATATTCAGCACGATCTGGCCATCACGCGCGAACTCCATCGGCACCTGAACATCCGGGCGAGTCACGTCGACCACCAGGTGCGGCGTCAGCTGGTTATCCAACAGCCAGTCGTAGAACGCCCGCAGCAGATACGGGCGACGCGGCGTCATCTGAGACATGTCCATCGCGCTTAGCCCCGGGTTTGCAGGCGCATTTCACGCTCGGCTTCGGTCAGGGAAGCCAGGAAAGCGTCACGTTCGAAGACGCGGGTCATGTAGCCTTTCAGCTCTTTAGAGCCGGCGCCGCTCAATTCGATGCCCAGCTGCGGCAGACGCCACAACAGCGGTGCCAGGTAGCAATCCACCAGGCTGAACTCTTCGCTCATGAAATACGGCGTCTGGCCGAAGATAGGCGCGATCGCCAACAGCTCTTCACGCAGCTGACGACGGGCGGATTCCGCTTCCTGACCGCTGCTCTTCTCGATCTTGTCCATCAGCGAGTACCAGTTCTTCTCGATGCGCAGCATCATCAGACGGCTCTCGCCACGGGCAACCGGGTAAACCGGCATCAGCGGCGGGTGTGGGAAACGCTCATCCAGGTATTCCATGATGATGCGGGATTCATACAGGGTCAGTTCGCGATCGACCAGCGTAGGCACCGTCTGGTAAGGATTGAGGTCAATCAGATCTTGCGGCAGGTTATCCATTTCGACCTGCTCGATCTCGACGCTGACACCTTTCTCCGCCAGTACGATACGTACTTGATGGCTAAAAATGTCGGTCGGGCCAGAGAACAGCGTCATTACCGAACGTTTGTTGGCAGCGACAGCCATGAAAACCTCCAAGTTATCTAGAAAATACTGCGAATAGCCAACTGACAGGCTGCTATCCTGAATAATCTTGCCGCAGGCCGGCAGCACGCAGCGCGACCCGAGCCCATGAAAAACCGGCCCAGGAGGTCAACTGCACGGCGAACAGGCGCAAAAGTGGGTGATAGTTTACCAGATTTTGCTTGTTTTGTGGGGACGGTGCGGTGAATTCATGTTGAATTGTCTGATATGCCACAGATTTTAGTCGGGGACGACGGATTTCAGGCATAAAAAAACCCGGTGAAGCACCGGGTTTTTTGCGTAAATCGCACTGCCGAAGCAGCGAAAATTAACGCTTGGAGAACTGCGGACGACGACGTGCTTTACGCAGGCCGACTTTCTTACGTTCAACCTGACGAGCGTCACGGGTGACGAAGCCAGCTTTACGCAGTTCAGAACGCAGAGTCTCATCGTACTCCATCAGTGCACGGGTGATACCGTGACGGATAGCGCCAGCTTGACCGGAGATACCACCACCTTTAACGGTGATGTACAGGTCCAGTTTGCCAACCATGTCGACCAGCTCCAGCGGCTGACGAACTACCATGCGGGCAGTTTCGCGACCGAAGTACTGTTCCAGGCTGCGCTGGTTGATAACGATGTTACCGTTGCCCGGCTTGATGAAGACGCGAGCGGCGGAGCTTTTGCGGCGACCAGTGCCGTAGTATTGATTTTCAGCCATTGCCATTAATCCCGATTAAATGTCCAGAACTTGCGGTTGCTGTGCCGCGTGATTGTGCTCGGTGCCCGCGTAAACTTTCAGTTTACGGAACATAGCACGACCCAGCGGGCCCTTTGGCAGCATGCCTTTAACCGCGATTTCAATCACGCGCTCAGGACGGCGGGCAATCATCTCTTCAAAGGTCGCTTGCTTGATACCACCGATGTGGCCGGTGTGGTGGTAGTACACTTTGTCTGTACGCTTGTTGCCGGTTACAGCAACTTTGTCAGCGTTCAGAACGATGATGTAATCACCGGTATCCACGTGCGGGGTGTATTCCGCTTTATGCTTGCCGCGCAGGCGACGAGCCAGTTCAGTAGCGAGACGGCCTAAAGTTTTACCATCTGCATCAACAACATACCAGTCGCGTTTTACGGTTTCTGGTTTAGCTGTAAAAGTTTTCATTAGAAAGCTTACCCAATAATTAGTTACACGTTGGTGAACACCCAAACGCTCGAAAACAGTTGAGGCTCACACGACCATACAAGTCCAGCAAACCTACCCCTTCGAATAGCCATTGCCGGCACTATAAAGTTTTTGGGAAAAAAAACTTTGTTGTAACGTGGGGTCGCAAGATTATAGAGAAGTCGCTCACAAAGATCGAACGGTTTTTGAATGGAAAATAAATTTATCGCCGGCGGCGGGCAACCGGCGATAGGCCCGACGGGCTCAGGGCAGATGCGGCAGCTTGAGGTACTCTTCGCTCTGCATTTCCTGCAGGCGCGACAGGCAGCGCTGATACTCGAACTTCAGCCGCTCCCCCTGGTAGATCTCGAACATCGACACCTCGGCACCGATCACCAGCTTGACGTGACGCTCGTAGAATTCGTCCACCAGCGCCAGGAAACGGCGCGCGGTATTCTCTTTCAGCGGCCCCATCACCTGCACATTATACAGGATCACGCTGTGATACAGCCGCGACAGCGCAATGTAGTCCAGTTGGCTGCGCGCCTCTTCGCACAGCGTGTGGAAATCCACCGCCAGCACGCCGTCCACCGAACGAATCGCCTGCAGCGGCCGATGGTTGATCTGCAGCATCGGCGCCTCCTCCCCCGCCTTGCCCGCCAGCTTGACGAACATCCGGTCCAGCGTTTCGCGCGTCTGGTCGCTCAGCGGCGTCAGGTAGAGGTGCGCCTGGGTCAGAGTACGCAGACGATAATCGATACCGGCGTCGACGTTCATCACGTCGCAGTACTCGTTGATCAGATCGATAGCCGGCAGGAAACGCGCCCGCTGCAGACCGTTGTGGTACAGATCGTCCGGCGGGATGTTCGACGTGGCCACCAGCGTGATGCCGCGCGCGAACAGCGCCTGCAGCAGCGTGGCCAGCAGCATGGCGTCGGTGATGTCGGACACGAAGAATTCGTCGAAGCACAACACATCGGTCTCGGCCTTGAAGCCATCGGCGACGATTTCCAGCGGGTTTTCCCGCCCTTGCAACTCGGTCAGCTCTTCATGCACCCGCAGCATGAAGCGATGGAAGTGCAGACGCATTTTGCGATCGCCCGGCAGGCTGTGGAAGAACATGTCCATCAACCAGGTTTTGCCGCGCCCGACGCCGCCCCACATATACAGCCCCTGCACCGGACGCTGCGGCGCCGTTTCGCCGCCCTTGCCCAGCAAGCGATTGAGCTTGCCGCGCAGCCCGCCGGTCGGCGCGCTCGCCGCAGGCCTTTGCAGCAGGGCCTGATAAATGCGATCCAGTTGAGTAACGGCCCGACGTTGAACCTCATCGGCCTGATATTCCCCCGCGTCCAGCGCCTGCTGGTAGCGAGATAACGGTGATAGTGCCTGCATCTGTTCGATGTTCCCTAAGAACGCTTAGAAATTATTTAGCCAACGTTGGCGGCAAGTTGATGCCGATTCGCACCGTTATCGCCACAAATGCCCGCTGCGGGCGCCGCTGAAAACCCTGTAAAAATTAGGTGGAAGCGCATCAGGATTCCACTCGGACAAGGTTAACGGTTATAGTGGATATTATTAAGTGAAAAATCCCTGCGGAACAACGAAGTCAAAATAGGAGTCATCATGACCTGGGAGTATGCGCTGATTGGTTTGGTCGTCGGTATCGTGATTGGTGCGGTGGCGATGCGTTTTGGCAACCGTAAATTACGTCAACAACAAGTCCTGCAGAACGAATTGGACAAGAGCAAAACCGAGCTGGAAGAGTACCGTCAGGAGCTGGTCGGCCACTTTGCCCGCAGCGCCGAGCTGCTGGACAACATGGCACGCGATTATCGTCAGCTGTATCAGCACATGGCGAAAAGCTCCAACAACCTGCTGCCGGATCTGCCGATGCAGGAAAATCCGTTCCGCTATCGCCTGACCGAAGCGGAAGCAGACAACGATCAGGCGCCGGTGGAAATGCCGCGCGACTATTCGGAAGGCGCCTCCGGCCTGCTGCGCGGCCAAAGCGCGCGCCGCGACTAATATCCCTTCGCCCGCGGGGCCACCCGCGGGTTTTCCCCCGTTTACCGTCTTGACCTTCCCTCGCATTACCTTTACTGAACTTTGCACGCAAATTCACGGTCTTACCCTTCACTATGACAAGGTGATTGCCTTATCATCAAATTTTCATCGGCAGGTATTGAGAGAGTTATCATCAATGAAGAAAAAGTCTTTAATTCTTAGTGCATTGGCAATTAGCCTCGGCCTGACGCTCAGCTCCGTACCGGTGGCCAACGCGGCCCTGCCCGTTGCCGTTCAGGGGCAGCCGCTGCCGAGCCTGGCACCGATGCTGGAAAAAGTCCTGCCCGCCGTAGTGAGCGTGCATGTCGCTGGCACTCAGGTGCAGCGTCAACAGTTGCCGGAAGAGTTCAAACGCTTCTTCGGCCCTAACTTCCCCGGTCAACAGCAGAGCTCCCGCCCGTTTGAAGGGCTGGGTTCTGGCGTCATCATCGACGCCACCAAAGGCTATGTGCTGACCAACAACCACGTCATCAACAACGCCGATAAAATCCGCGTGCAGTTGAACGACGGGCGCGAGCTGGACGCCAAGCTGGTTGGCCGCGATGAGCAATCCGATATCGCCTTGCTGCAGCTCAGCGACACCAAAAACCTGACCGCCATCAAGATGGCCGACTCCGATCAGCTGCGCGTCGGCGACTTTGCCGTCGCGGTCGGCAACCCGTTCGGCCTGGGCCAAACCGCTACCTCCGGCATTATCTCGGCGCTGGGGCGTTCCGGCCTGAATCTGGAAGGGCTGGAAAACTTCATTCAGACCGACGCCTCGATCAACCGCGGTAACTCCGGCGGCGCGCTGGTTAATCTGAATGGTGAGCTGATCGGCATCAATACCGCCATTTTGGCGCCGAGCGGCGGCAACGTCGGCATCGGCTTCGCTATTCCGAGCAATATGGCGCAGAACCTGAGCCAGCAGCTGATTGAATTCGGCGAAGTGAAACGCGGCCTGCTGGGCATCAAGGGCAGCGAAATGACTCCGGATATGGCCAAAGCCTTCAACACCGACGCACAGCGCGGCGCCTTCGTCAGCGAAGTGTTGCCGAAATCCGCCGCCGCCAAGGCCGGCATCAAGGCCGGCGATATTCTGGTTTCCGTCGACGGTAAACCGGTGAGCAGCTTCGCTGAGCTGCGCGCCAAGGTGGGCACCACCGCGCCGGGCAAAACCCTCAAAGTGGGCCTGCTGCGCGACGGCAAACCGCAGGAAGTCTCGGTCACGCTGGACAACAGCGAGAGCGCCTCGACCAATGCCGAAACGCTGTCGCCGGCGCTGCAGGGCGTTTCCCTCAGCAACGGTGCGCTGCCGACTGGCGACAAAGGCGTGAAGGTGGAAAACGTGGACAAAGGCTCGACGGCGGCGCAAATCGGCCTGCAAAAAGGCGACGTGATCATCGGCGTCAACCGTCAGCGCGTGGACAGCATCACCGCGCTGCGCAAGGTGCTGGAAGCCAAACCACCGGTGATGGCGCTCAATATCGTACGCGGTAACGAAACCATTTATCTGCTGCTGCGTTAATTTGTGCAAAAACCGGGCTCGGTGACATACTGCGCCCGGTTAACTCATGCTATCCTCCGAGCATCGTTCACCACACCACGAAAACTCCATGTTTGCTAAGCTCTTGCGTTCTGTCGTTATCGGTCTCATCGTTGCCGGCCTGCTGTTGGCTGCCCTGCCCATGCTGCGCTCTTCCAACGGCCTGTTTGCAGAGAAAACCGAGAATACCAGCGACGAAACGCCTGTGAGCTACAACAAGGCAGTGCGCCGCGCCGCGCCCGCCGTGGTGAACATCTACAACCGCAACCTGAACGGCGCCGCCAACGTGCTGTCGCTCGGTTCCGGCGTGATCATGAACGAACGCGGCTATATCATCACCAACCGCCACGTGATCAAAGACGCCCAGCAGATCACCGTGGTATTGCAGGATGGCCGCCGCTACGAAGCGCTGCTGGTCGGCTCCGACGGCCTGACCGATTTGGCGGTGCTGAAGATCGATCCCGGCAATTTACCGGTGATCCCGACCAATAAAAATCGCGTTGCCCACGTCGGCGACGTGGTGCTGGCAATCGGCAACCCGTATAACCTAGGGCAGACCGTCACTCAGGGCATCCTCAGCGCCACCGGGCGCATCAGTATGAGCACCACCGGCCGCCAGACGTTCCTGCAGACTGACGCCTCAATCAACCGCGGCAACTCCGGCGGCGCGCTGGTCAACTCGCTGGGCGAGCTGATCGGCATCAATACCCTGACCTATGACAAAATCACCGACGGTGAAACGCCGGAGGGTCTCGGCTTTGCCATTCCGATTGAACTGGCCACCAAAATCATGGACAAGCTGATCCGCGACGGCCGCGTTATCCGTGGCTATTTCGGCATTCAGGGCAAGGAGATCATTCCGCTGCGCTCCTCCAATTCCGGCATCGATCGCCTGCAGGGCATCATCGTGACCGAAATTACGCCGAACGGCCCGGCGAGCAGCGCCGGTTTCCAGATCAATGACATCATCATCAACGTGGATAACAAACCGGCGGTATCCGTGCTGGAAACCATGGACCAGGTAGCGGAGATCAGGCCGGGCACCGAGATACCGGTTATCGTACTGCGCGACGGCAAACGCATTACGCTGAAAATGACGGTGGGTGAATTCCCGGAAGACAGTAATTAAAAAAGGGCCGGCATTGATAGCCGGCCCTTTGATTTTCATCCTGCCGACGCAGCCGCGCCGGCGCTAATGACTTACTCGCCTTTCACGCGTTCGATGTTCGCACCCAGCGCGCGCAGCTTGTCTTCAATACGCTCATAGCCGCGATCGATGTGATAGATGCGATCGACGACGGTCACCCCGTCGGCGATGCAGCCGGCGATCACCAGGCTGGCGGAAGCGCGCAGATCGGTCGCCATCACCTGAGCGCCGGACAGCTGCTCAACGCCGTGGCAGATCACGGTGTTGCTCTCGATTTCCGCGTGCGCGCCCATGCGGATCAGTTCCGGCACGTGCATGAAGCGGTTTTCGAAGATGGTCTCGGTGATGACGCCGGTGCCTTCCGCCACCAGGTTCAGCAGGCTGAACTGGGCCTGCATGTCGGTTGGGAAACCCGGGTGCGGCGCGGTGCGCACGGTGACCGCTTTCGGGCGTTTGCCGTGCATGTCCAGGCTGATCCAGTCTTCGCCCACTTCGATATCGGCACCGGCTTCGCGCAGCTTGGCCAGCACCGCATCCAGCGTATCCGGACGGGTGTTGCGGCACATCACTTTCCCACCGGAAACCGCAGCGGCGATCAGGAAGGTGCCGGTCTCGATGCGGTCAGGCAGCACGCGATACACACCGCCGCCCAGACGCTCGACGCCTTCGATGGTGATCTTGTCGCTGCCGGCGCCGCTGATCTTCGCGCCCAGCGTATTGAGGAAGTTGGCGGTATCGACAATTTCCGGCTCACGCGCGGCGTTCTCGATAACGGTGGTGCCGGTCGCCAGGGTCGCGGCGCTCATGATGGTTACGGTCGCGCCCACGCTCACCTTGTCCATGACGATGTGCGCACCCTTCAGACGGCCCTCGACGGACGCCTTGACGTAGCCTTCTTCCAGTTTAATCTCGGCACCCAGTTGCTCCAGGCCGGTGATGTGCAGATCGACCGGACGCGCGCCGATCGCGCAGCCGCCCGGCAGGGAAACCTGGCCACGGCCGAAGCGCGCCACCAGTGGCCCCAGCGCCCAGATGGAAGCGCGCATGGTTTTCACCAGATCGTAAGGGGCGCAGAACTCGTTCACGCCGCTGGCGTCCACGAAGACCGAACCGTTGCGCTCAATCTTGGTACCCAACTGGTTGAGTAGTTTAATGGTGGTGTCGATGTCCTTCAGCTTAGGGACATTCTGCAGCTCGACCGGCTCTTCCGCCAACAGGGCGGCGAACAGGATCGGCAGGGCGGCGTTTTTGGCACCGGAAATAGACACTTCACCGCTCAGGCGGGTCCGACCCTGCACACGAAATTTATCCATCTGACTACTCTCTGTTATCTAATCTGAAGCTGCCCGCCCGGCAGGGCAAACAGCCTTAAAATCCGTTGAGTTTGCGGTCTCGCTGCCACTCTTCAGGGGTGTACGCCTTGATAGACAAGGCATGAATGCGGTTGTCCGCAATGTATTCCATCAGCGGTGCATAAACCGTCTGCTGTTTTTTGACGCGGCTCATGCCGGCGAACAGTTCACCGACCACGATCGCTTGAAAATGGCTGCCGTCGCCCGTCACATGTGCTTCATCCAGTGCCAATGCCTGCATCAGCACGTCTTTAATCTCATTGGTTTCCATAGTATCCAGTTCTGCCGCTAAAGGATCATAAACAGCCTAGTATCTTAGTGGAATACGATGTTTTCTTAAACTAAAGAAAAAGCCCCTGCGTAACAGGGGCTTTGTATCGTTTTACCACGCAAGGGCGGCGAAAAACGCCGCTAACCGGCGGTATCGACAGGCATTATCGCCTGCAGGTTGTAGAGCGCGATCAGCGTTTTCAGGCGCTCGGTGGCACCGAAAATTTTCAGCGCGACGCCGCGTTGGCGCTGCTGTTCCTGCAGATGCAGCAACAGCGCCAGCCCGGCGGAGTCCACGCGCTGCAGTTGCGCCACGTCGATCGCGGTTTTATCCGCCATCAGCGCGTCGCGCTGCCGCCACAGCGGCTGCAGCGTTTCCCGGTCCAATTCACCGCGCAGGATCAGCGTCTGCTGCTCTGATTCGAAGCTGAGCGCTGCCGACATCAGTTTTTCTTGTCCAGCGTGATAGGCTGCGCCGCGGCGGCCTGCAGCTGTTTGGTCAGGCCGTCGATGCCCTGAGTACGCAGCGTGGACGCCCACTCGTTCTGCTTGGTGGTGATCATGCTGACGCCTTCGGCGATCATGTCATACGCCTGCCAGTAGCCGGTTTTGCTGTTCTTGCGCCATTGGAAATCCAGACGTACCGGCGGGCGGCCGCCGTTGTCGATGATGGTGACGCGAATAGCCACGATGTCGGCATTGCCCAGCGGCTGTTCAGGCGCGATCTGGTAAGTCTGGCCGTGGTACATCGCCAGCGCCTGGCCGTACGCCTGCTCCAGGTAAGACTGGAAGGCGGTGAAGTAAGCTTCGCGCTGCGCAGGCGTCGCGTCTTTGTAGTAACGGCCCAGCACCAGCGCACCGGCGTATTTCACCTGCACGAACGGCATCAGTTCCTGATGCACGATGGCACGCAGGTAGTTCGGGTCCTGCTTGATCTTCGGCTGTTCGTTCTTCAAACGGCTGAAGGTCTTCTGCGCCGCGTCTTGCATCATGCTGTAAGGATTGGTTTGGTCGGCTGCGCTCGCCAGCGGTGCAACCACCAGCAGAGCCACCATCAGTAAACGTTTAAACATGCAGGTATCCTCTCTTAATGATTTGGAACAGCGGGTTGCGGTGCGGCGCCGGCAGCCGGCTCAGCGGCCGCGTCTCCCGGTTTGGCGCTGTCCTGACCGCCGCTTTTATACAGGAACTGGCCGATCAGATCTTCCAGAACCATGGCTGATTTGGTGTCCTGAATGGTGCCGCCGTCTTTCAGAATGGTGGTGCCCATGTCAGGATCTTCGAAGCCCACGTTAAGCGCCAGATATTGCTCGCCCAGCAGGCCGGAGGTGCGGATTGCCAGCGAGCTGGTATCCGGGATTTGGTCGTACTTTTTCTGGATATCCAGCGCCACGCGCGGCGTATAGGTTTTCGGATCGAGCTCGATGTCCGCCACGCGGCCGATCACCACGCCACCGATCTTCACCGGCGAACGCGGTTTCAGGCCGCCGATGTTGTCAAACGTTGCGTAAACGCGGTAGGTCGGCTCGCTGCCGATCGATTTAAGGTTCGCCACCTGCAGGCAGATAAACACGATGGCGCACAGCGCGATCAGCATAAATGCCCCAACCCAGATTTCACTCTTCTTCGTTTGCATCGAATCAATTCCCAAACATCAGTGCTGTCAGCACGAAATCCAATCCCAACACCGCCAGTGACGAATGCACCACGGTACGCGTCGTCGCCCGGCTAATCCCTTCAGAGGTAGGCACGGCGTCGTACCCGTTGAAAATGGCAATCCAGGTTACGGTAATGGCGAATACCACGCTCTTGATCAGGCAGTTGAGCAGATCTTTTTTCCACTCCACGGCGCCCTGCATCGCCGACCAGAAGAAGCCGCTGTCGATGCCCTTCCAGTCCACGCCGACCACCGAGCCGCCCCAAATGCCGATCGCCACGAAAATGATGGTCAACAGCGGCATGCTGATCAGCCCCGCCCAGAAGCGCGGCGCCACGATGCGCCGCAGCGGATCGACCGCCATCATTTCCAGGCTGGAGATCTGCTCCGTCGCCTTCATCAGGCCGATTTCCGCCGTGAGCGCGGAACCGGCGCGGCCGGCGAACAGCAGCGCCGTGACCACCGGCCCCAGTTCGCGCAGCAGCGACAGCGCCACCATCATGCCGAGGCTGGCCTCGGCGCTGTAGGTGGTGAGCACGATATAGCCCTGCAGGCCCAGCACCATGCCGATGAACAGCCCGGAAACCATGATGATCAGCAGCGACTGCACGCCGACGCTGTAGAGCTGTTTCAACAACAGCGGCCACTGCTTGCCGGGTTCCGGCCGGCCAATCAACGCGTTGAACAGCATCAACCCGGCGCGGCCGAAGCTGGCGCTGGTGTTGATGCCACTGCGCCCCAACGACGCTAACGCTCTTAATAACATGAGCTTATTTACTCCCTAAGCCTAGCAGTTCGGTCTGATAATCCCCGGCCGGATAGCGGAACGGCACCGGCCCATCCGCTATACCATCCAGGAACTGGCGCACGCGCGCATCAGGATTGTTCTGCAATTGCTGCGTGGTGCCTTCGGCAATCACCCGGTGATCGGCCACGATGTAGGCGTAGTCGGCGATGCTCAGCACCTCCGGCACGTCGTGCGACACCACGATGCAGGTAATGCCCAGAGCATGGTTCAGCTCATCGATCAGCTTGACCAGCACGCCCATGGTGATCGGATCCTGGCCGACGAAAGGTTCGTCGAACATGATCATGTCAGGGTCCAGCGCAATCGCACGCGCCAACGCCGCCCGGCGCGCCATGCCGCCGGAAAGCTCATTGGGCATCAGATGGGCCGCGCCGCGCAGCCCTACCGCTTCCAGCTTCATCAGCACCGTGCTGCGCAGCAGGGGTTCAGGCAGGTTGCTGTGCTCGCGCAGCGGGTAGGCCACGTTTTCGAATACGGTCAAATCGGTGAACAGCGCGCCCGACTGGAACAGCATGCTCATCTTTTTGCGCGCGTCGTATAGCTGACGGCGGGACAACGCGGGAATGTTGTCGCCGTCAAACCAAATTTCCCCGCGGTCCGGGGCCAGCTGACCACCGATCAGACGCAGCAGCGTGGTTTTGCCGATGCCCGATGGCCCCATGATCGCCGTGATCTTACCGCGAGGCACCGTCAGGTTGATGTCTTCAAATATCCGTCGGTCGCCGCGCGAGAAGCTCATGTCGCGCACTTCGACCAAATTATCTGCCTTTTGGAGCATGTTAATGGACCCTTTACGACTCATCTTTTGCTGAATCTACCCGTGATGTTAAAGCAATGGGCACAATCCGTCTCATCTTTACAAAAACTTACTGCCATTTCGCAACCAATGGTGCCATTGGTTTTACTTTTTCGCGCCACCCGGTCAAAATTGGCGCCATAACGAAAAAAAACGAAAGTGTTCAACTATTAGCCGGGAAAAACCGTTGCTGTGGCTCTCACGCGCGCAACGGAGGGCAAGCAATACCGCCGCATTGACGGCTTTAACCAACGAACCGGGATAATACCCGACAAAGGACCCTGCATGTTTCTCGCGATAGCATTATTAATCGTTGGTTTATTTCTACTGGTGTACGGTGCAGATCGCTTAGTTTATGGTGCTGCCGTGATTTCCCGCTCGCTTGGCGTGCCGCCGTTGATCATCGGCATGACCATCGTCGGTATCGGCACGTCGCTGCCGGAGCTGATTGTGTCGACCACCGCCGCGCTCAACGGGCAGATAGATATGGCCGTCGGCAACGTATTAGGTTCCAACATCACCAACATTTTATTGATCCTGGGCGTGGCGGCGCTGATCCACCCGCTGGCTGCGCGCTCCGAGATACTGCGGCGCGAACTGCCGCTGATGTTAGCGGTCACAGTATTGTGCGGTTTCGTGTTGATGGACGGCACGCTGAGCAGGCTGGACGGTGTGCTGCTGCTGGCCGCCGCCGCGGGCTTCATCCTGCTGATGCTGAAAATCGCCCGGCTGGCGCAGCGCGAGGGCAGCGACAGCCTGACCATGGAGCAGATCGCCGAACTGCCGCAGGACAGCAGCAATACCGTGGCGGTGCTGTGGCTGGTGCTGGCGTTTATCATTCTGCCGCTCTCTTCCAGAATGGTGGTCGATAACGCGACGGTGATTGCACACTATTTCGGCCTGAGCGAACTGGTGGTCGGCTTGACCATTATTGCCATCGGCACCAGCCTGCCCGAACTGGCCACGTCCATCGCCGGGGCGCTGAAGGGCGAGGATGATATGGCGATTGGTAATATCATCGGCTCCAATATTTTCAACACGGTGATCGTGCTGGGCGTACCCGCCCTGCTGTCGCCGGGTAGCGTGGATGCCGCCGCCTTCCAGCGCGATTACTGGGTGATGCTGGCGGCCAGCGTCCTGCTGAGCGTGCTGTGCATCGGCCGCAAGCATCGCATCGGCCACCTGGCGGGCGCGCTGTTATTATGCGGCTTTATTGCGTATCTTGCGGTGCTGTTCTTTAACCCTTTCAGTACTTTCGGCTAAACCGACGGGAATGAGTATGTCGAACATTGAGTTGCAACCGGGCTTCGATTTTCAACAGGCCGGCAAAGAAGTGCTTCAGATAGAGCGTGAAGGGCTGGCTCAGCTCGACCGCTACATCAACGCAGACTTCACCCGCGCCTGCGAAACGATCGCCGCCTGCGGCGGCAAAGTGGTGGTGATGGGCATGGGCAAATCCGGCCATATCGGCTGCAAGATCGCCGCGACCTTCGCCAGCACCGGCACCCCCTCATTTTTCGTTCATCCGGCGGAGGCCAGCCATGGCGATTTGGGTATGGTCACCCCGCAGGACATTGTGCTCGCCATCTCCAACTCCGGTGAGTCCAGCGAGATCCTGGCGCTGATCCCGGTGTTGAAACGTCAGCAGATCACCCTCATCTGTATGACGAACAATCCAGAAAGCTCGATGGGCAAGGCGGCGGATATCCACCTGTGCATCAAGGTGCCGCAGGAAGCCTGCCCGCTGGGGCTGGCACCGACCACCAGCACCACCGCCACGCTGGTGATGGGCGATGCGCTGGCCGTCGCGCTGCTGAAAGCGCGCGGTTTCACGCCGGAAGATTTCGCGCTGTCGCATCCGGGCGGCGCACTCGGCCGCAAACTGCTGCTGCGGGTTAGCGATATCATGCACAGCGGCGACGAAATGCCCCACGTCAGCGCCGACGCCTCGTTGCGCGATGCGCTGCTGGAAATTACCCGAAAAAATCTGGGCCTGACGGTGATTTGCGACGATCTGATGAAAATCGCCGGCATCTTCACCGACGGTGACCTTCGCCGGGTGTTCGACATGGGCATCAACCTGCACGAGGCGAAGATCGCCGACGTCATGACGCCGGGCGGCGTGCGGGTGCGCCCCAATATTCTGGCGGTCGATGCATTGAACCTGATGCAACAACGCCACATCACCGCGCTGCTGGTTGCCGATGGCGACCAGTTGCTGGGTGTGGTACATATGCATGACATGCTGCGCGCCGGCGTCGTTTAATTAAGGAATAGAACGGAATGGGTATGGTAGAAACCTGCTACGGGCCGGTAGAACAAGAGGTTATGGCGCGTGCCGGGAACATCCGCCTGTTGATTTGCGACGTTGACGGCGTGCTGTCGGACGGCCTGATCTTCATGGGCAACAACGGTGAAGAATTGAAGGCGTTCAACGTGCGCGACGGTTACGGCATCCGCTGCTTGAAAACCTCGGATATCGAGGTGGCGATCATCACCGGGCGCTCCGCCAAGCTGCTGGAAGACCGCGCGCAGACGCTCGGCATCACCCATCTGTATCAGGGGCAATCCGATAAGCTTTTGGCCTTCCGCGAACTGTTGGATAAACTGTCGTTAACGGCGGATCAGGTCGCCTATATCGGCGATGACCTGATCGACTGGCCGGTGATGGCGCAGGTCGGCCTGGCGGTCGCGGTGGCGGACGCCCACCCGCTGCTGACGCCGCGCGCCCACTACGTCACCCGCATTGCCGGCGGCCGCGGCGCGGTGCGCGAACTGTGCGACATCATTCTTTTGGCTCAAAATAAGCTGGAGGACGCCAAAGGGCTGTCGATATGAGTAAAACCAAACTGTGGATCACCATCCTGTTGACGGTGATCGTTCTGGCGCTGATCGGCTGGAACATGACGGACTTCAGCGACGACACGGCCCCTGGCCCGGTCAACGATCAGGATCCGACCTACCAGAGCCAGCACACGGTCACCGTGGTGTACAACCCGGCCGGCAAGCTGAATTACAAACTGGTGGCGGAAGACGCGAAGTATTACACCGCCGGCGAGCTGAGCTGGTTCACCCAGCCGGTGATGACGCTGTTCGATGAGAATGCGGTGGCCACCTGGTCAGTTCGCGCCGATCGCGCCAAACTGACTAAAGACCGGATGCTGTATCTGTATGGTCACGTCGAGGTAAACAGCCTGACCACCACCTCGCAGCTGGAAAAAATTAAGACGGACAACGCTCAGGTAAACCTGGTCACCCAAGACGTCACCTCCGATGACGAAGTCACGCTTTACGGGACCAATTTTACCTCTAACGGCATGAAAATGCGTGGGAACCTGCGGACCAAAACCGCTGAGCTGATTGATAAGGTTAAGACCAACTATGAAATTCAGAACCAAAAAACAACTCCGTAACCTGTTGCTCGGCAGCTTAGTTTTGGCCGCCAGCGCCCCCGCTCTGGCGCTGAAATCCGACTCCAGCCAGCCGGTCAGCATCGACTCGCTCAAGCAGTCGTTGGACATGCAAAGCAACGTCAGCACCTTCACCGACAACGTGGTGATCAAACAGGGAACCATCGATATTCGCGCCGACAAGGTGGTGGTCACCCGTCCGGGCGGAGATCAGAATAAGACCTATATTGAAGCGTTCGGCAACCCGGTAACCTTCTACCAGATGCAGGACAGCGGCAAGCCGGTCAAAGGCCACGCGCAAAAAGTGCGCTACGACGTGGCGACCCAGCTGGTGACCCTGACGGGCAACGCCTATCTGGAGCAGCTCGACAGCAACGTGAAAGGCGATCGCATCACCTATCTGGTGCAACAGCAGCAAATGCAGGCGTTCAGCGACAAAGGCAAACGCGTGACAACGGTTCTGGTACCGTCGCAATTGCAAGACAAAAACGGGCAAAAAAAGAGTAACTAATCACTTATGGCAACACTCATCGCAGAAAACCTGGCGAAAGCCTACAAGGGCCGTAAAGTTGTCGAAGACGTCAGCCTGAAAGTGAAATCCGGCGAGATCGTCGGCCTGCTCGGGCCGAACGGCGCCGGTAAAACCACCACCTTCTACATGGTGGTCGGCATCGTGCCACGCGACGCCGGGCGCATCGTGATCGACGAAGAAGACATCAGCCTGCTGCCGCTGCACGCCCGCGCGCGCCGCGGCATCGGTTACCTGCCGCAGGAAGCGTCGATCTTCCGTCGCCTGAGCGTGTACGACAACCTGATGGCGGTGCTGGAGATTCGCCCCGACCTCACCAGCGAACAACGCGAAGACCGCGCCAAAGAGCTGATGGAAGAGTTCCATATCTCCCATCTGCGCGACAGCCTCGGCCAGGCGCTGTCCGGCGGCGAACGCCGCCGCGTCGAAATCGCCCGCGCGCTGGCAGCCAACCCGAAATTCATTCTGCTGGACGAACCCTTCGCCGGGGTGGATCCGATTTCCGTTATCGACATCAAAAAAATCATCGAGCACCTGCGTGACAGCGGCCTGGGCGTGCTGATCACCGACCACAACGTGCGCGAAACGCTGGACGTGTGTGAACGCGCCTACATCGTCAGCCAGGGCAAACTGATTGCCCACGGCACGCCGGATGCTATTCTGGCCGACGAGCAGGTAAAACGCGTTTATCTGGGCGAAGAGTTCCGCCTCTGAACGCCGGCGCGCCCCGCGGGGCGACACCGTTAACGGAAGTAGACAGAAGACTATGAAGCAAGGTTTGCAACTCAGGCTCAGCCAACAGCTGGCCATGACTCCTCAGCTCCAGCAGGCGATCCGCCTGCTGCAGTTGTCCACGCTTGAGCTTCAGCAAGAGATCCAGCTGGCGCTGGAGAGCAATCCGCTGCTTGAACAGACCGATCTGCACGACGAAATCGACGCCAAAGAAACCCAGGAGACCGAGGGGCTCGATACCCGCGAGGCGCTGGAACAGAAAGACATGCCGGAAGAGCTGCCGCTGGACGCCACCTGGGATGAGATCTACACCGCCGGCACGCCGTCCGGCACCGGCACCGACTACAGCGACGACGAGCTGCCGGTCTATCAGGGCGAGACCACCCAAACGCTGCAGGATTACCTGATGTGGCAGGTGGATCTAACGCCGTTCTCCGATACCGACGCCGCCATCGCCACCTCCATCGTCGATGCGGTGGACGACACCGGCTATCTCACCGTGCCGCTGGAAGACATTCTGGAAAGCCTGGGCGACGAGAACGTGACCCTCGATGAAGTCGAGGCGGTGTTGAAGCGCGTGCAGCGTTTCGACCCGATCGGCGTCGCCGCGCGCGATCTGCGCGATTGCCTGCTGGTGCAGCTCTCCCAATACGCCAAAGACACCCCTTATCTGGCCGAAGCGCGGCTGATCATCAGCGACCATCTGGATCTGTTGGCCAACCACGACTTTCGCAGCCTGATGCGATCAACCCGGCTAAAAGAAGATACACTGAAAGAAGCGATGCTGCTGATTCAGTCGCTCGATCCGCGCCCGGGGCAGTCGATCAATACCGGCGAATCGGAATACGTGATCCCGGACGTGCTGGTGCGCAAGACGCAGAACACGTGGACGGTCGAGCTCAACGGCGACAGCGTGCCGCGTTTGAAGATCAATCAGCAGTACGCCGCGCTGGGCAACAGCGCCCGCAGCGAAGCCGACGGCCAATTCATCCGCAGCAACCTGCAGGAAGCCAAGTGGTTGATTAAAAGCCTGGAGAGCCGCAACGAAACGCTGCTGAAGGTCACCCGCTGCATCGTCAGCCAACAGCAGTCGTTCTTCGAGCAAGGCGAAGAGTTTATGAAACCCATGGTGCTGGCGGATATCGCCCAGGCCGTGGAGATGCATGAATCGACGATCTCGCGCGTCACCACGCAGAAGTTTCTGCACAGCCCGCGCGGCATTTTCGAATTGAAATATTTCTTCTCCAGCCACGTGAATACCGACAGCGGCGGCGAAGCCTCCTCGACGGCGATCCGCGCGTTGGTGAAGAAATTGATTGCGGCGGAAAACCCCGCCAAACCACTCAGCGACAGCAAGCTGGCCACCCTGCTCTCCGATCAGGGGATCATCGTGGCGCGGCGCACCGTCGCCAAGTACCGAGAGTCTTTGTCCATCCCGCCGTCGAACCAACGCAAACAGTTGGTTTGACCTCTATTGAGAAGGAAGACACTATGCAGCTCAACATTACCGGACACCACATCGAAATCACCGATCCGTTGCGCGAGTTCGTGAACAACAAGTTCGCCAAACTCGAACAGTATTTTGATCGCATCAATCAGGTGTATGTTGTATTAAGTGTGGAAAAAGTGCAGCAAATTGCGGAAGCAACGGTGCACGTGAATGGAGGCGAGTTGCACGCCACCTCGGAAGACGAGAATATGTATGCCGCAATTGATACGCTGATCGACAAATTGGCACGTCAATTGAACAAACATAAAGACAAATTGAAGCAACACTGACACCCTAACCCATTCCGTGAGGTTGCCGCCGTCGCAGCCTCGCCCTTCGGCGCGTGACCCGCATGGGTGACGCGCCGAACGGTAATCAGGGTTAAAACCGACGAAAAACCGCCTTGCCGGGTGCGCCCGGCGGCGCGGTTTTAAGTGAAGATGAGATGAACAACGAATATATGCAATTAAGCTCGGTGTTAAACATCGAGTGCACCAAAAGCTCGGTACACTGCACCAGCAAGAAGCGGGCTTTGGAAATTATCAGCGAACTGGCCGCCAAACAGCTCAATCTGCCTTCGCAGGTGGTGTTTGACGCGGTTCTCACCCGGGAGCGCATGGGCAGCACCGGTATCGGCAACGGTATCGCCATTCCCCACGGCAAACTGGAAGAGGACACACTGCGGGCCGTTGGCGTGTTTATCCGTCTCGACCAACCCATCGCTTTCGACGCTATCGACAACCAGCCGGTCGACCTGTTGTTCGCGCTGCTGGTGCCTGCCGATCAGTGCAAAACCCATTTGCATACCCTGTCGCTGGTCGCCAAACGCCTGGCCGACAAGACCGTATGCCGCCGCCTGCGAGCCGCGCAGAGCGACGAAGAACTTTACCAAATCATCACCGAGTGATGCCCGGCCGGCGTGACTTCCAGCCCGGATAACGCTACTGTTTCACGATGATGGATCCGGCTGCGGCCGGAATAACAAAGTTTCCACCGGTGGCGATGAACGCCGCCGCGATGCCAGGGGAGTTGCCACATGGTGCTGATGATTGTCAGCGGCCGTTCCGGTTCCGGAAAATCCGTCGCCTTGCGGGCGCTGGAAGACATGGGTTTTTACTGCGTTGACAACCTGCCGGTGGTGCTGCTGCCGCAGCTCGCCAACACGCTGGCGGAACGCAATATCTCCGCGGCGGTCAGCATCGACGTGCGCAACATGCCGGAATCGCCGGAAGTATTCGAATACGCGATGACTCAGCTGCCGGACAGCTTCTCGCCGCAGTTGCTGTTCCTCGACGCCGATCGCAACACGCTGATCCGCCGTTACAGCGACACCCGCCGCCTGCACCCGCTCTCCAGCAAAAACCTGTCGCTGGAAAGCGCCATCGACGAAGAGAGCGATCTGCTCGAACCGCTACGCTCGCGGGCTGACCTGATTATCGATACCTCGGAAATGTCGGTGCACGAACTGGCCGAAATGCTGCGCACCCGCTTGCTGGGCAAACGTGAGCGTGAGCTGACCATGGTGTTCGAATCCTTCGGCTTCAAGCACGGCATTCCGATCGACGCCGACTACGTGTTCGACGTGCGCTTCCTGCCGAACCCGCACTGGGATCCGAAGCTGCGGCCGATGACCGGTCTGGACAAGCCGGTCGCGTCGTTCCTCGATCGCCATACCGAAGTGCACAACTTCATCTACCAGACCCGCAGCTACCTGGAACAATGGTTGCCGATGCTGGAAACCAACAACCGCAGCTACCTGACGGTCGCCATCGGCTGTACCGGCGGTAAGCACCGCTCGGTGTACGTGGCGGAACAGCTGGCCGATTACTTCCGCTCGCGCGGCAAGAACGTGCAGTCGCGCCACCGCACGCTGGAAAAGCGTAAACAATGACGGTCAAACAGACGGTTGAAATCAAAAACAAGCTGGGCATGCACGCGCGCCCGGCGATGAAACTGTTCGAGTTGGTGCAAAGCTTCGACGCCGAAGTGATGCTGCGCAACGAAAGCGGCACCGAGGCCGAAGCCAGCAGCGTCATCGCGCTGCTGATGCTGGACTCTGCCCAGGGCCGGCATATCGAAGTCGAAGCGACCGGCCCCGACGAAGTCAACGCGCTGGCGGCGGTGGTCGAGCTGTTCAACTCCGGGTTTGATGAAGATTAGCCGCTAAGGGCGCGCCCTTGCGCCTCCCCATATCATCTCCCACTCAACTTCGGCTCAGGCAGTCCAGCGCCACCGCTTTAAAGCTGTCGAAGCTGTCGCTGCCCAACAGGCGGCTCATTGAGCGTTCACGCACGAAGGTAACGAACAGCTCGTAGATCGCCATCGCCTCTTCATAGTCGCTCTTGCTGATCGCCAGCAGGAAAATCACGTGCGCGACCTCGCCTTCACCCCAGGCGACGCCCTGCGGCGCCAGCAGCGTCACCACCACGGTTTTTTTGGCCAGCAGCCCCAGCGAGTGCGGCAGCGCGATGCCCTCGCCCAGCAGCGTGGAGACGATCGCCTCGCGTTCGACCAGCGACGGATAAAAGTCCGCGCCGACATACCCCTCCCGCTCCAGCTGGCCGCACACCCGGCTGAACAGCTCCGCCTGCGTCAGCGGCTCGTTGAGCACCATGAAATGCTCGGCGTCGAAGAACTTCTCCAGCATGTACGGTCGGGTGCGATCCACCAGCACCAGCTTGCCCAATTGCTCCAGTTGGTAATCGGTCGGGAACGGCGACATCACCACCACCGGCTTGTTCTTTTCGCCGATGCGGGCGTTGGAAATCACGAAGTCTTCGTCGATATGTGCAAGCATCTCGTAATCGCGCAGTGAGACGATGCGCGTCATCACCAGCTGCGGATACTTGCGCGCAATCTGCGCCTGGATCATGCGCACCGTCGAGTTGCCGGTATCGCACACCAGCATCACCTGCGGGTGGCGTTCATAACCGATGTTGTAATGCCGCTCCAGCCCCACGCCGATGTGCAGCACCAGATAGCCTATCTCGTTCTCGCTCAGGGTATAGGGGGTGTATTTGCCCCAGCTGGAGACCGCCGCCAGCGTCACGTCGTAAGCCATCGGATAGTGCTGCTTGATATTGGCCAACAGCGGATTGGGGATATTGATCTGGTACTTCACCCGCGTAATCATGGTCTTGATATGGGTGAGCAGATCGGCCCGCAGCTGCTCGTCGCCCTGCAGGTTGTAGTTATAGTGCGCGTTGATATAGGACAGGATGTAGTCCACCAGCGCTTCTTCATCGTCGGCGTTGATCTCGGTCGGCTGCACGTCCTGCACGCGCCGCGCGGCGATGTTGACCCGCAGATAGGCCTCTTCGGCCATCGAGATCTCTTTGCCGGAGGCCGCACGCAGCTCCGACGCCAGGCGGGTCGACACCTGACGCACCGCGTCGTCGCCGTCCTCCACCTCGAAGTCCGGCAGCGGATAGCCGTCGTTAATGCGCCGCAGCGCCACCGCGCAGTAGAAGATCAGGTACTGCTCGCCCTCGTCGGTCAGGCGAATGGCATATTGCGACAGCAGCGGGTGCAGCAATCCGGCGAACGCCGCTACCTGCGGCTGCAGCAGGATCTCGTTGTTGAGCAGCGGGTTCTCGGCATCGGCCAGCTGCAGCTGGAACAGCAGATCGGTGAGGCAGGCGCGGATCGCCATCTCGGCGCCGAACAGCTTCATGCCGTAGCGCGGCTTGGTTTCGATCGTCAATTGATAGTGCGCCAGGCGCTCTCTCACCTCAGCCATGTCGTTTTGCAGCGTGCCGCGGCTGACGAACCACTCGTCGGCCAGATCCTCCAGTTTGAGGGAAAAGGCTGAGGTCAAAAAACGCACCAGCAGATAATGCACCCGCTCCTGCGCGCTGCGCGGGGTGGCGTGCTTGCGGCGCTCCTGATGCTGCAGGGCGCTGAACAGCGCGGCGTTATCGACCTGCAGGCGATAGCCGGCCCCGCGGTTATGCACGAAACGCGCGCCGTATTTATCCAGGATCTCGTTCAGCGCGGTGATATCCGCCCGCACCGTGCGGGTAGACACGGCGAAACGCTTCGCCAGCTCATCCTGCGGCAAAGTCTCGGTTTGCAAAGCATCGAACAAGTAAGCCAAACGCGGGTAAGGAAATCGCACCATTCTGTGTCCGTCAATCAGGCAACCCGCCCGGTGAACCGGGCGGGCCACGGGTTACTTCGGCGGCGGCAGGAACGCCATTTGCGAGGGGCTGCCGATCGGCAGATAGCCGCCCACAAAGCTGAGTTTGCCATCCGTCGGGTTTACGCTGAAGCGGGTGACGTTATCGCTGCGCTGGTTCAACGCATACAGATAGCGGCCATCCGGGCTCAGCGCCAGCGAACGCGGATAATCGCCACGCGTCCAGGTTTCCGCCACCGGTTTCAACTCACCGCCGGCGCCCACGCTGAACTGGGCAATGCTGTTATGCAGCCGGTTGGCGACGTACAGCGTGTCGCCGTTCTTGCTGAGCGCCAGCCCCGAAGCGAAGCTGGTGCCCTGATAGTCGGCGGGCAGCGCGGAAACCGCATGCAGTTGTTTCAGAGTACCTTTTTGGCGATCAAAACGGTAGCTGGTCAACGTCGAGGCCTCTTCGTTCACCAGCAGCACGGTTTCGCCGTCCGGATGGAACACAAAGTGACGCGGACCCGCGCCGGCGGAAGAGGCGGCGATCCACGGCGGATCGTTCGGCGTCAGCCGGCCGCTCGCCGCGTCAAAGCGCCATTGGTAGATGCGATCCAACCCCAGATCGGTGGAGAACACGAACTTGCCGCTCGGATCGCTGGCGATCATATGGGCATGCGGGCCATTGTGATCGCTGATGGCGAAGCTGCCGTTCACCGCCGCCGCCGGTTTGGCCGCGCCCGCCGGGCCCTGCTGTTGCTGCACCGAGCTGGCGGCGCCCAGGCTGCCGTCCGCTTCGATCGGGAAAGCCGCCACGCTGCCGCTGACGTAGTTGGCCACCAGCAAATGCCGCCCGTCCGGCGTCGAGGAGAGATACACCGGCCCCGCCCCCTGCGAATCCACCTGGTTAAGCTGCGTCAGGCCGCCGTCGGCCGGATTGACCCGGTAAGCGGTGATGCCGCCGTGTTTGCCGCCGTTGAAATCGGCCACTTCGCTGGCGACATACAGCGTCTTGCCATCAGCGCCCAACGTCAGCTGCGCCGGATTCGGCACGTTGCTGACCAGCGTGGCGTGGCTCAGCGCACCGCTGGCCGGATCGACCTGCACCCGGTAAACGCCTTCGCCGTTGGGATTGTAGGTGCCGATATAGGCGAAATGAGATGACGTGGAATTCATTGCATCCTCAGCATGCAGCGCCGGGCCGGTCACGGCCAGCAGCGCCAGGAACAACGCGGTGCGTCGGGTTGGAGCCTGCCAGTTTCGCATAGTAATCCTCAGACCTGAGTATAGGTAACGGCGCGGCATGCCGCGCCACGGGAAAACCTTCGCCTCCCAGCGTTTACCTCATCCCATTGTGCGCTCAACTCACCAGCTTTTTGGTCATCGCCAGCAGGGTTTTCACGTCCTGCGGACGCGTGTCGCCGCTGGCGGCGTCGATGATCGAGCTATAGATATGCGGGATCACCCGTTTCACGCCGGCCGCCAGCGCGATCTCGACGATCGGCTCGTAGTTCTCCAGATCGATGCCGCCGGTCGGCTCCAGCATAAAGTCATGTTCGGCGCAGGCCTTGGCGACGTACTGGTATTCGTCCTTGCATTTCAGGCCGCCCATCGGGAAATACTTGATGGAGCTGCCGCCCATGTCCTTCAGCAAAGCGATGGCGGTTTCCACCGGCACGATGCCGTCAGGCGCCGCGGCGCTCAAGGGGCCGGTAGAAATCTTCACCCAGCCGACGCGGCCGGTCGGCGATACCAGGCCGTTGACCACGCTGTCGTTCTGGCCCAGCAGCGCGCGGCTGGCGCCGACGCCGGTAAACACCTGGTTAACGTGCTGCGGCTGCACCTGCTGAGCGATCAGGCTGACCATCGCCGACTGTTTCGGATCGCCGGCGCCCAGGCCAACCGACAGTGCGTTTTCGATCAGGCGCGCATAGCGCAGCATGTCGGTCACCGCGCTGTCGACGTCCGGGTAGTTCTTGGAGAGCACGCCCACCAGCACATGGCCTTCCGCCGCGGCGTAGATGTCCTGCGCGTTGGCTTTGGAGCCGGCCAGCACGTTCAGGCAGACGCGGTCGCGATAGTAGTTAGGCTGCAGCTTCATGCTTGTTTCTCCGTAAACAGGTTTTTGATACAGGTAAAGACGGTCATCAGTTGCCGCTCGTCGACGCTGCGCACATCAACCTCAATCTTGCCCTCGTTGGCCTTGTAGCCGCGGAAGTAGATGGCAATATCGCCGGTTTTCAGCGCCTGGACGATGTCATAGGTCGACCGCCCCAACACCGCTTCGTCGAAGGTAATCTCGGCGCGGGCGATATCGCGGCCGGCGCTGTCCCAGACGGTCTTGGCGCTGACGCCGGTCAGGGTATTGAGGCTGTCGAGGAACGGCGTCATCCGCGCCACCATCTGTTGCCCGGTGGTTTTCTCAAGCGTCAGATAGCTTTCAATCGCCTGCGTCAGGCCGAGGATGCCCTCTTTGCCGACCTTCATCGCCCGGCCAATGCCGCCGGATTGCAGCTTCACCCACTCGACGTACTGTTTCTTGCCGATCACGAGACCGCTGGTCGGCCCCTCGATGGCTTTAGCGCCGCTGTAGATCACCAGATCGGCCCCCATCTGGTAGTAACACATCAGATCTTCTTCCGCCGCGGCGTCGACGATCAGCGGCAGGTTATGCTTGCGCGCCACGACCGCCGCCTGTTCGACGGACAAAATGCTTTTCTGCACGCAGTGGTGCGATTTGACGTACAGGATCGCCGCGGTCTGCGGCGTGATGCAGGCTTCAATCTGCTCCGGCGAACATTCGTTGGCGTAACCCGCCTCCACCACCTTGCCGCCGCCCAGCGCCACCATGGTGTCCACCGGCGCGCCGAAGTTGACGTTGTGGCCGCGCGGCAGCACGATCTCGCGCGGCACGGTCACCGGCGCCGAGTGCAGGTTCACCAGCAGATTGGCGTTATCTTTGACGATCACGGCAGCCACCGACTGGGCGATGCCCGCCGAGGCGCAGGAAACGATCACCGCGTCCTCCACGTTGAGCAGATCGGCGATGTAGGCGCCGGTCTTATTGACCAGATCCTTGATTTCGAAATAGTGGTTCAGACCGTAATCAACGGCGTCGATCACGTCCTGGCGCGGCGTAGAAACGCCGAGAATGGTCATGCGGCCGGAGGTGTTGATCACCTGCTTCAAACCGTATTTTTCATAAATCGAAGACATGGCTTGCCCCCCCTTGTTCGGTTAATAGGATTTCCCCGGCCACCACGGCGGCCAGCGGCACCAACAGCTGTTCGCCCTCGGCGGTTTGCCCTTCGGCGTCGGCGAAGACCTGCGGTTCCCGGCGCAGTTCAAACAGCGTGAAGTCGGCGTCATAGCCCGGCTCCAGCCGCCCTTTTCCGCTCAGCTGCAGCGCCGACGCGGCGTTCTCCGTCACGCAGGCGATCACCTGCGGCAGCGTCAGGCCGACGCTGAAGAATTTGGACATCACCGTCGCCAGGCTATGCACCGGCCCGTTCATGCGGTTGCGGCAGTAAATATCGGAGCTGATGGTGTGCGGCAAAATACCCAGCGTGATCGCCTGGCGCGCCACCTCGAAGCTGAAGCTGGCGGTGCCGTGCCCCACGTCGAGCAACACGCCGCGCCGCAGCGCGCGCTGGATAGACTCGCGCAGCGTGCCCGCCGGCGTCAGAATGCGGTTCGGTTTACCGTTGTAGCAGTGGGTGATGATGTCGCCACGGGTCAGCAGATCGGCGATCTCGTCCAGATTCGGCGGGTTGTTGCCGATATGCACCATCAGCGGCAATTGGCGATTTTCCTGCTGGATCTCTTTGGCCAATACCAGCGGTCGGGTGCCGTTCTTGCCCACTACGCTGCTGCTCATGCGCGCCTTGATGCCGATGATAAAGCCGGGGTGGTTGGCGATGGCCTGGCCGGCCTCGCGCTTGTCGATGTCCGTCAACTCCGCCAGCTCGTTCTGCCGCAGCAGGCCGATACGCGAGATGTTGAGGAAGGCGAAAACGTTGGTTTTGGCGCTGCGCGTCAGTTGATAAAAAGCGTCGATATCGTCGGCGCCGGTGCTGCCGGCATCGACCACGCTGGTGACGCCGCTGGCGACGCCGACCCGATCCGGCTCGTCATGGTAAATCGGCGAGTCGGGATAGCAGTGCACGTGCGCATCGATCCAACCGGCACTCAGGCGGCAGTTGCCCGCCAGATCCAGTTGGCGAACGGCGCTGACGTCCGCCGCCAACCGCCCCACCGAGGCTATTTTGCCGTCTTTCACCGCCAGATCGATCAGCGTATCGTCCGCCAGTTTGGCGCCTCTGATTACTAAGTCATACATACCGCATTGCTCCTGTTAGCCCGGGCGCCGCCGCAGCATCGGGCGGCGCCTGGCGCAGGCCTCTTAAGAAATGGCTACCGGGAAGATCGCCCCCAGGATCATCGCGCCGAGGATCGCTCCGCCGGTGATCGGTTTACCCCAGATATAGAACAGCAGCGCGCCGAGCAGCGAACCGATGCCGATCGGGATCGAGGCGGTCATTGCCGACAGGATGATCAACGGCCCGAGGAAGCGGCCCGAGGAGTTGCCCGCCCCCATCATCACGTCCGCCCCATAGGTGGAGTTGCTTTGATTGATGGTGAATTTGCGCGCCAGGATGATCACGTAACCGATCGCCAGACCGATGATCAGGCCGGTGGCCAGCGAAGCGGCGAAATTGGCAACCGGGAACACGATGCCGGCCCCCAAAAGCAGCGCCGGTACGCCCAGCCCGACGCCGGTCTGGATCGCGCCGCCGATGTCCAGGATGCCCACCAGCGAGCCTTCGATGATACGCGCGAACAGGAAGCTGGCGCCGAACGCCGCCACCGCGCCATACACGCCGGTATCCATCCCCGCCCGCAGCATGGAAACGAACGCCACTTCGTTAAAGGCGCCGATGCCGTACAGGTAGTACATGTGCGTCCCGGCGAACACGCCGGAGGACAGCAGGCCAACAAAAATCGGGAATGACCAGTCGGCGTACCAGAAGCCTTTTTGGGTTTGCTCTTCCATCATCCCGCTCCTTATTTACCGCTCAGGGTGTTGTGAATGGCGTCCAGCCAGCCCGGCACGCCGAGGCTGAAGGACTCGAGAACTTTCATGTCGAAGCCGCGGAAGAAGCCGCTCAGCACGAACAGCAGCACGATCACCGCCATCATGATCTTGGTGATCTTGTTCCAGCCGCTCTCTTCCACGCCTTTGCCGATCAGAATGCCCAGCACCAGGCCCGGTACGGCGTTGCCCATGATCAGCTGCGCCAGGCCGCCGAAGATGGTGCCCCAGAAGCCGGAGCGGCGCCCGGCGTCGATCGCCGCCAGCCAGAAGATCACCGGCATCACGGTGTTCACCAGCAGGTTGGCCGCCGGCACCAGCACCTTGATCGCGGTGACTTGCAGCGCGGCAGGCACGGCGGAAGCGGTGGTATTGAGGAACGCCACTACCAACATGCCGATGATGCCGCAGGCGATGGCCATTTTTTTCGGATCGTGCAGCGTTTGCGCCAGATTGCGGTTCTTGACCATCAGGGCCGCCGCGCCCCAGTGCGGGATGATGCGGTGATCGACGTCCTGCGTGAAGGAGCCCGCCGCCACGGAAGACGCCCAGGCGTTGAAGAAGAAGCCCAGACCGAATGAGAAGTGGGAAGCCGGATCGCCCTCGCAGGAATTCAGCTCGCCCAGGGTGCGAAACGCCCCCATGCCCTGTGTTGTCGGTGCGTGGAACATGCGCGCGGCGCCGGCCCCTACGCCGACCCCCACCAGCCCACCGATAATAATCGATTTAAATAAGATGATTAAAAACATCAGTATACCCTTTCATTTATGCTAACGTTTTTATTTCGTGACGAAGACAACCTTCTCGGTATTGATAATGGTTACGTTCACGGTTATTTCCAGAGAAACGGCATAGCGCTTTCTTTCACGCGGCAAAAAGAAGAAAAGAAATTTCTCTTTAGTTATTTTCTCTTCCGCTTTCACTACGCTGACGTCCTGCGGCTCGATACGCAGCAGAATATTGTTGGTGGACTTTAATACCGCACCCTGCACATTAGCCAAGGCGGAAGCAAAAGCTTTCGCTTTGCTGTCGCCTTTACCCTCCACCTTTACCGATGTGGTATATTGCTCTTTCATTATGGATTGCCATGTTTTTTGACGTAGGCTTCCACCAGTTTCTGGCCCAGCTCTTCCTTATCCATAAAGCCGAAACCCAGCACGTTGCAGCCTTCGTTAATTGCCGTCACGCCCTCTTCCACCGAACGCATGCCGTATTTGGCTTTGTAGCCGTATTTGGTTTGCGCGGTAATCGCGCCGGCGCCGCCGCTGCCGCAAAAAGAGATGCCCAGCTGCGCGTTTTCCGCTTTCATGACGTCGCCCAGTTTCATATCTGCCGCCACGCCGGGGATAACCACCGCTTTTCCGCCTGCGTTTTCAACGCCCTGGCCGACTTTTTGCCCTTTGCCCAAACGATCGCCGATCACTACGGTAATTTGACCCATGGTATTTTCTCCTGATTGAAATCGATGCGTTAACCGCTATGCGTTATTATCTTTCGCCACTTCGAAGTGCACTGACAGTAAATAGGCTTCTTCGATAGGCAATGTGTCAAACTGATTCACCACGCGCTCCGCCATTTGCATGGATTCGGCAGAGATTTCGTCGAACAACGATTTATCCACCTCCGGCAACGGCTCACCGGTTATTGAACGCAGCACCATGGCGCGAATATGCGATTCCAGCATCTGTTGCTGCACCGCATTGGTATAAATATTCTCAGCATTCAGCATCGCGGTAATATCCGCCAATACCCGAGCGGCGATCGCTCCGGCTTCGCTGACATCGGATTGTTCAATTTCTTTTATCGAAGCAGATCCATCATTCACTTTTCAGTACCCCTAGATCCTACATTAATCAGTAAGCCGTAAAGCGCATCACCTGAATAACCCGTTTTCTGTGATGTCTTTACCCTACCCCCGGTAGGATTTTCTGTGTAGACCGGTTTTTTCCAGTTCGAAGTGGAAATCGAATGACGCGCGGGGATCCATTTCGCAAAACGGCGTGGCGGTGAAAAAGTCAATGAGATAACAAATAGATAACCGGGCTAACCGTTTCTTTTGCCACGATTGACGATAAAAGCCTTCGTGATCGGGATCTCTTTCTTTTCTCGCCCCAACCGCCTACTATCAATAGGACAAATCGACATTACCCACACCCCCGCTCCTCTGGCGCGGGGGTGTTGCTTTGTGTTGTTTTTCCGAATTTATGGGTGCACAGACTGGCACCCTTTGATTTGACTGGAGAGTGGAATGACCAAACCCATCATTACTATTAATGAGCTGGATGCGGAACGCCTGGATGCGCTATTGGAACAACCGGCCTTTGCCAACACCGACGTCGCCGCCGCGCTGAACGACGAGTTGGATCGCGCGGAAATCCTGCCGCCGGAGAAAATGCCGGCCAACGTGGTGACCATGAACAGCCGCGTGCGTTTTCGCGATCTGCACACCGATGAAGAGCACGTGCGTACGCTGGTTTACCCGGCATCGCTGAAAGACAGCCACGATCAGCTGTCGGTAATGGCGCCGCTGGGTGCAGCGCTGCTCGGCATGCACGTCGGCAAGCAGATCTCCTGGCAATTGCCGAACGGTGAAGAAGCGCGGATTGAAGTGCTGGAATTGCTGTACCAGCCGGAAGCGGCGGGCGAATACCACCGTTAAGCGGTTCTCAGGGCGGCATCCGGCCGCCCTTTCTGTCTCAGAGGCAGATAGCGATCAGCACGGCGATCAGCAGCAGTACGTAGATTTTGGCATGCAGCGCATCGCTCACCTTAGGCAAACAGCGCCTGGCAAACACGATCCCCGCAATCCCCGCGACCACCAACAACCCCAGAATGTTCAGATTGACGTAGCCCAGATACTGCGGCCCGCTCATCTCGTGCCACCCCAACACGATATACATCAGCGCCCCGATCACCGCCACCGGGATCGACAGCGGGTTGGCAGCGCTGACGCAATATTTCATGTCGTAACCATGGCGACGCAGCAGCGGTACGGTCATCACGCTGCCGCCCACTCCCAGCAGGGTGGCGATGCCGCCGATCAGCGGCCCCCCGCCCCACAGCGTGACGGGGGACAGTTCGGCGCGCGCCGGTTTGATCAAAAAACCCCGGCGGAACAGGCAGTCGGCGATAGTCACTGCCATATAGACCACAAACAGCCCGCGGATCACGCCGTCCGCCAGCAGCGAAGAGGCGAAAGCGCCCAGCGCCGCGCCGATGCCGATGAAAAAGATCAGCGGCACGATGGTTTCGCGCAGCAGGTTGCCGCTGCGCCAGTTAGTCAGCGTGGCGTAACTCGCGTTGAGGATCATCACCGCCGTCGAGGTCGCCACCGCGATATGCATCGCCTGGCCGGGCTGCTCGCCCGACACAGAGATCAGGTGATAGACGAAAGGCACCACCACAAAGCCGCCGCCGAAGCCGAACAGAATGGTGGTGATGCCGGTCAGAAAACCGGCACCCAGTACAATCAAGGTTTCAATCATGACCGTGCGCCCGCACGAAGTCGTCGAACCCGGCGCAGAACTGCCCCGCCAGCGGGTGGAAACGATCGCCGACGAACAACCCCAGATACTGCTCGCGCACGGCGTCATGATCCACCAGCTCAATGCCCGCCTGTTCCGCCTGCGCCAGCGTCTGCGCGTCCGGGAAGCCCCAATAGCGCGAATCGCCCTGCTTTTCCGCCGCTATCGCTTCGCTGTGCTCCGCCCGCATCAGCTGACGCGCCAGGAAAACGCCGCTCTGTACGCCCAACAGCATCATGTTTTCCAGGAACGACAGGTCGTGACGCAGCTCGGCGGGCAGACGGGCGATCACCGGGCCGGCGTCCCAGTGTTCATCCATTTCATGCAGCGTTACCGCACAGTCTCTGTCACCGTTCATCATCGCGCGGAACAGCGTCATCACCCCGCGATAGCGCGGCAAATCCCCCGGATGCAGGTTCCACAGCAGCTTGCCGCGTCGGCTGAAGGCGCGCACATAGTCGGCGGAGAATTTCTGATAACAGCGCAGGGAGATCACCCCATCCATATGCCCCAGGTTGCTGATAAACGCGGTGTCGTTGATGTCGAGAACGCGATGTGCTTTTACCCCGGCGGCGGCCAGGAACAGGGCCGGCGACTGATAGGCGCCGTCGCAGGCGGCGGCGTTGCGGCCCACGAACGGGAACACGAAATCGTTCAGCACTTCGCGCTCATACAGCCCCAGGCGGCGAACTGCCGGCTCCAGCGTGCGCCCGGCGCTCTTCGCCAAGGGGAAATACACCGTAAAGGTACACTCGTCCTTCAGAGCGGCGATCAGATCCTGACACACCAGCCAGGAGAAAATGTCGTTGCCGACAAAGAGCGCTACGTTTTTCATACTTCAGCCTTCTTTGCGTTGAAAATAGGGTTGTTAAACACGATCTTGCTGATATCCCGCGTGATGGATTCCATCGCCGAGGTGTAAAACAGATCGCCCTTGGCGGGCGCGCCGAGCGAGTAGAGATGCTGCTCACGGCCGCGTCGGTCGGCGATTTTCAGCGTGTGCGGGTTACACTTCACACCGCCGAACAGGTTCTCTTGCACCAACCCGTCTTGCAGCAGCTGATGGCTCAGGCGGTTGGGCGGCAGTTGATAGGAAGGCGTGGTGCAGTTGAACAGATACTGCGCATGCACCCGCGTCTCATGGCAACGAAGAATAAACCCGTCCGTCCCCTTACTGATATCCACCAGGCCGCCGCAGGCACGCAGGCGTTGGCTCTCCAGCGCCGCCACGATCTTGCTGGCGTTCTTGAGCGGCATGGCATGCCGATTGCGCATCCAGGAGGAGTTGTAAAAGCGCATGAAGACCTGCCGGTTGTTGGCATCCATCTTGACCCAGGCGGCGCACACCGCCGGGTGGATCGCCGCCAGATAGCTGCAGATATGCTCCCGGGCAAAACGCGCGCGATCGAGACTGTCTGCCAGATCGCGATAGCAATCGCGCCTTTCCCCCAGCGCCGAGAGCACCGTCAGCCGCTCCGGCCCCGGATAGTGGCGCGCCAGCGCGGCATTGATCGCATGCACCAGCTGATGCGCGTCAATAAAATCGCTGCCGGCGACAAAGCGCCGTAGCGCCTCAACAAACGCCTCCGGCGGCGGACGCATCAGCGCCGGCTGCACGCTGGGGAACAGGCCCGAGCGCGACAGGGCGCAGATATCGGTCGCCCCCAGGCGCTCCATCAGCTCAACGATGGCATCGATCGCCGTCAGGCTGCAGCCGATTACGCCGATGCTCGAATAAGGGTTGATCGGCGGCAGATCCTGGTGGGCCTGATAAGCGATCACGCCATCCACCGGATAGAGACACTCCGGCGGGTTGTGCCCCGAACACAGCACCAGCGCATTCATCTGTTCGGCGCCGCCACAGGTGGTGGTCAGCCGGTAGCCGGCTTCTAGCGGCGCGATGGCATTCACTTCGGCGGTCACGAAATTCAGCGCGACGTTGCTGTCCGCCGCCATATAAATCGTCATGTCGCGAATAAAGTCGAGATATTCCCGATACAGCCAGCGCGGCGGATAACGATCCTGGCAAAACTGCGGGAAATGCATGGCGATCCAATCAACGAAGTGCGTTTCGTCGAAAATATCCGCCGACATATTTTCCGGCGTCATATTTAATATATGGCTGTCAAAATCGCTGCTGTATGCCATTCCGCCCTTGAAGCCCTGCTTGTCGAACACCGTCAGGGAAAGCGGCCTTTTGCAATGATTAACCGACTTATTTTTTATAAAGTTATACGCAAAAGCGATCCCGGCGGCTCCGCCGCCAACCACACCGAACTTATACATGAAATATCACCTTATAGTCATTGAACTGCGCTAAGAACTATTGCTTCAGGTGTTGGAATAAAATGACGCTTTATTCCTTATTAACTTCTTGTATTGCGAGAACGAAAACCTTCGTCCCACCCCGGTGTGAAAACTTGCACGGGCTTTATGGCCGATAAAATAACGGCGCCCCGAACAAGCATTATTTTTCTGCCCCGATAGTAGGGCGGCGGCTGCTGGCTTGCTTTATATGAAGGGCCAACTATCATTGCGTTTCGGCCAATCTGCCCGCCAAAGGAAACACATGCGCAACGTCCGCATTGATGACATCGACCACGTAACGCGCACAGTGATCGCCATCGGCACCGATTATCCGCCGGGACACCTGCTGCCGATGCACAGCCACCGGCGCGCGCAGTTGCTGTACGGCGCCACCGGCGTCATGCACGTTTTCACGCAGCAAGGCAACTGGGTCGTCCCGCCGCAGCACGCGGTGTGGCTGCCACCGCAGATGCCGCACGCGGTGAGGATGGTCGGCGTCACCACCCGCAGCCTGTACCTCGAACCCGGCGCGTTGCCCGCCGAGCGGCCGCAGGTCTGCCAGGTGGTCAGCGTCACTCCGCTGATGCGTCAGCTGTTGATGGCGGCGGTGGATATGCCGCTGGAGTATGAACAAGAGGGGCGCGACGGAGCGCTGGCGACGCTGCTGCTGCATGAGCTGGCCCGGCTGCAGCCCTTGCCGTTGCACATCCCGCTGCCCGCCGATCCTCGGCTGGGTGAGCTGTGCCACGCCTTTTTGCAGCACCCCGACGCCCACGACTCCGCGCAGCGGTGGGCACCTCGTCTGTACATGAGCATTCGCACCTTCAGCCGTTTCTTTCGCGCGCAGACCGGCCTGCCGTTTTCGCAATGGCGCCAGCGCGCCTGCGTGGTGCTGGCGTTGGCGCTGCTGGCCGAAGGGCGCAGCGTAACGCAGGTGGCGATGGAGATGGGATATGACAGCAGCGCGGCGTTTTCAACCATGTTTCGCCGCGTGCTGGGGCAGGCACCCTCCTCCTATCTGACGGAAGATGGGCGCGACGGTTGACGAATTAGCGGAATTTCTTGTGGTTGGCGTCGCGGGTTTGCTTGAAGCCCTGCGCCAGCTGCTTCGCTTCGGCGACTTTGCCCTGATTGGCCAGCGCCAGCGCCTGATCGATTTGGCCGATCAGGGTATCCAACCCGCGGCGAAAATCTTTCATCTCCGGGCTGTCGGCGGCTTTGTCTTCCAGCTTCGGCGGGGTGCCCTGTTTCGCGTCCTGCGCGGCGGCGCGCATGTTTTGCAGGCTCTGTTTGAGGGTAGCGGCGGAATCGGTATTCAGCACCGTTTTATAGTTTTCCGCCAGAGTGTCCATATCGTCGCCCAGATCGGCGGCGGCCGCCAGCGAACTGGCCGCCAGCAGCGTCAACGCCGCCAGCGCTTTCAGGGTATTCTGCATGTTTGCTCACCTTCCAGTTATTGTTTTAATTAACCCACCGTTACCATAGGCAAGGCCGGACAAAACCGAAACCGGAGATTTGTAAGCAAGGTTGAGACGGGATAATGCGCGACCGGCAGGCACCGGCCGCGCAGAGGATCATTGACCGGCGATCTTCATTTCCGGCAGCAGCACCGAACCGCACTGAATATTGCTGCGGGTTTCGATATCGCTGCCGACGCTGACGATGTTGCGCAGCATGTCTTTCAGGTTGCCGGCGATGGTGATCTCGCTGACCGGATATTGGATCTCGCCGTTTTCCACCCAAAAACCGGCGGCGCCGCGCGAGTAATCGCCGGTAACGCCGCTGACGCCCTGGCCCATCAGCTCGGTGACCACCAGGCCGGTGCCAAGCTGTTTCAACATGCCGGCGAAGTCCGCGCCCTGCCCGGCAATGCGCCAGTTATGGATGCCGCCGGCATGGCCGGTGCTGTGCAGACCCAGCTTGCGCGCCGAGTAGCTGGTCATCAGCCAGGTCTGCAACACGCCGTCCTTGATGATATCGCGCCGCTGGGTGCGCACGCCCTCGCTGTCGAACGGCGTCGACGCCAGCCCTTTCAGCAGGTGCGGATGCTCCTCGACGGTCAGCCACTCCGGCAGAATCTGCTTGCCGAGCGAGTCCAGCAGGAAAGTGGATTTACGGTAGACGCTGCTGCCGCTGATGGCGCCCACCAGATGGCCGAACAGCCCGGTGGCCACTTCGGAGGCGAACAGCACCGGCGCCTTCATGGTCGACAGTTTGCGCGGCGCGAGACGCACCAGCGTGCGGCGGGCGCACTCCTGTCCCACCCACTCAGGGCTTTGCAGATCGCCCATCGCACGGCCGATGGTGTAAGCGTAATCCCGCTCCATATCGCCGTCCTGCTCAGCAATGACGCAGCTGGACAGCGAGTGGCGGCTGGAACAGTAGCTTTGCAGCATGCCGTGGCTGTTGCCGAACACTTTGATGCCGTAGTGGCTGTTGAAGCTGCCGCCTTCGGTGTTGGTGATGCGCTTGTCCGCCGCCAGCGAAGCCTGCTCGGCGCGTGCCGCCAGCTCGATGCCGCGCTCGGCGTCCAGCTCGGTCGGGTGGAACAGATCGAGATCCGGCGCCTCGAACGCCAGCAGATCTTTCTCCGCCGGGCCGGCGCAGGGATCTTCAGAGGTGTAGCGCGCGATGTCCAGCGCCGCCTGTACGGTGCGGGCGATGGCGTCCGGACTGAGATCGGTGGAAGAGGCGCTGCCTTTGCGCTGGCGGTGATACACGGTGATGCCCAGCGCGCCATCGCTGTTGAACTCGACGTTTTCCACTTCGCCGAAGCGGGTGCTGACGCTGATGCCGGTCGATTTGGTGACCGCCACTTCCGCCGCGTCGGAACCGGCGCGGGCCAGCTCCAGCGCCTGAGAAACGGCCTGTTCCAGCGCCTTGCGCTGTTCTGCAACTTGAGTGACTACTTTCATCAATCTGCCATAATTAATCAGAAAATCGTTGAGAAAAGTGCCGGAGCGGCGTAGTTGTGCACGCGGAGCGGCGCGCAAAAATCCTGAGATCTCTGTCGTTGAGTCTAACAGGAACCGCGTTGAATTTCGCATAAAGCCGGCAACCTGTTAGGATTAGCCTCTTTTTAACGGAGCCTACCATGAACAAACAGCCTGAAGACTGGCTCGACGATGTCCCGGAGAATGAAAACGAGGACGATGACGAGATTATCTGGGTCAGTAAAAGTGAAATTAAACGTGATGCCGAAGCGCTGAAAGACCTGGGGGCCGAAATGGTCGATCTGGGCAAAAACGCGCTGGACCGCATTCCGTTGGACGAAGATTTGCGCGCCGCCATCGAACTGGCGCAGAAGATCAAGAAAGAGGGCCGTCGCCGTCAGCTGCAGCTGATCGGAAAAATGCTGCGCGCCCGCGATATCGAGCCGATTCAGACCGCGCTCGACAAGCTGAAAAACCGCCACAACCAGCAGGTTTCGCTGTTCCATAAACTGGAAGCGCTGCGCGACCGTCTGGTCGAAGAAGGCGATGACGTGATTCCATCGATCCTGGATCTGTATCCGGCCGCCGATCGCCAACAGCTGCGTTCACTGGTGCGCAACGCGCAGAAAGAGAAGGCCGCCAACAAGCCGCCTAAGGCTTACCGCCAGATCTTCCAATACCTGCGCGAGCTGGCCGAAGCGGCCGACTAAGCGCCGCCGCCATCCCGGGATGAAGCCGTTTCATCCCCGGTGATGGGCCGGTTCGCCGCTGCTTTCGCGGATATTGAAGCGCAGGCTGCCCTCCAGCTCTTCTTCCGCCTCTTCAAACAGCAGAATGATCGCGCCGAACCGACGCTTGCTGCGGGCATTCAGGTGGGTGAACTCGATTTCCACCGGCAGGCCGATATCGCCGGTCACCACGTCCCACAGCGCGTCGAGGTTGGCGCCAAACCCCTCGCCCAGCGCAAACTTGTGCGCGAAATCGCGGTAGAAGGCCGGCACGTCCTGGATCTGTTCAAAATCAAACTCTACTTTTGCCATCAAACTCACTCCACACGAATGAAGTTTTTGTAATGGTCGCGCGTGACGAAGATCAGACCGTCGCTCGAATACAGCAGGCGATCGGCGCCGCGCCGGCCACACTGATAATTGATGTCCGCTTCGCGCCAGACCCGGCCGCCGGCGGTCGGCAATTGCCCTTCACGGTTAGAGAATCGATCGCCGCCAATCGCCTTGCCCGGCAATACCGCACAGAGGTTGCCTGAACGCGGATCCCAGCCCTGCTCGCGCGCCTGCTTCTTGGTGACGTAATAATCCGGCAGCCGCTGATGCTGCTGCAGGTAACTCACCACCGTTTGCTGCTGCGTGAGCCGGTCGATGCTCTGCCGCTGCCCCGTCTGCGCTTGTACTACCGCCGGATTGCCGCCGATCGCACGGTGCTCGTTGCCGCGCAGCGCGCTGAAGACGGCGATGACCACGGCGATGACAATCGCCAACAGAATCCGCTTGTTCATGACATTCCCTGAAATTATGCCCCCGAAGGCGCCGCAGCTCCCCCAGGCTAGTTAGGTATATAGTCGACCTGGATGAAACTAAGATGACCGGCACGTCACGTTTTCGCGGCGGCAAAGGTTTCATCCATTCATGACAATGATGCCACTTTCCAGCCGTTCTGGCACTCGGAGTCTCTCTGAAAACGGGCCGCCTCTTATGAGACGGCCCGCCGTACCAAAGACTGCTTTCAGTATAGTCAGGGAAGGCGCCGCACAACGCGGCGCAACAGGAGGGAACGCATCAATCGATCAAGGCGTGGCGATAGCGATGCAGCATGTCCGCCAGGCGTTTCACCGGCCCGGTGACGCTGAGCGGCGCCTGGTTGTCCACCAATTTTTGCTGGTACTCGTTCATTTCACCCAGCAAGCGATCGTAGTAATAGGCGCGCTTGACGTCGTTTTTGGCGGAGACCACCCGATCGGCGGTGCTGCGGATCTGGCGGTGGAAGGCCGACAGCTCTTCGCTGACCGGAATTTCCGCCCGTTGCATGCGCTGGTGGGCGATGATCAGGTTCAGCGCCAGACGATACTTGGCGATGTCGTTCGGGAACATCATCAGCAGCTGGTTAAGCTGCTGATACAGCGCAGGCAGGTGGTTTTGCCGACGGCGCGCCGCCTTGGTGGTCAGCGCCGACACCGCGCTGCTGACGAACTGGTTGAGCAACGTGCGGCCGGTGCGCTCACGCGAATTATCGCGGATCAGCAGCAACACCATCAGCCCGACGCAGCTGCCGAGGAACTGGCCGAGCGCCCCATCGAGAAACTGGGTGACGTTGAACTCCATCGGGTTGCTCAGCACCAGAATGTTGATGGTCCCCGCCAGCAGCCCCAGCGAACCGAGCCGTCGTTTCTGCACCTCGATGCCGATGAAAAACGCCAGCAGGCCGAGGCTGAGACACAGCAGCAAAATGCTCTGCTGCGTCGCCGGCAGGATCACCATGAAGAACAGGGAACCGACCGGGATCGCCGCCAGCATGCCCAGCACGAAATCCATCGCCACCATGCGCGGCGCCGGGGTGCGCATCGCCAGCGAAGTGATTACCGCAATGATCACCATAAAACCGCTGCCGGACGTCCAACCGGTCCACAGCCACAGCAGGCTGCCGAAGGCCGTCGCCACAAAGGTGCGCAGGCCGTTGATCATTGCGTGATGCCCTTCCGCCGAGGTCGGTTTAACCACGGTTTCGTTGCTCAACACCCCCTCTTCCACCGCGCTGATGCTGCAGTTGGCGTGCACGCCTTTCGACAGCAACAGGTAGCGCGTCGCCGCACCGACCCAGCCGGTGATGGTAGGCAGCGTTTCCTCGGAGCGATGCGTGGTCAGCACCTGGCGCAACAGCTTCATGCGCTTGTGGATCTCCTGCGGGGTTTCCGCCGGGACCATCAGCTGCTCCCGCAGGCTTTCTTTCAGCGCGTCCGGGTGATTCAACAAGATCAGGTAGGTTTCGCAGGCCTGGGTGATCAGCGTCAGCGACAGGGTATGCAGCGCCTTCACCCGACGGTTGACCTTCTGCCAGCGCGAGGACTCCATCATCAGGTTGTTGCGCATGCCGTCCAGGGCCGTGGTGCTCTTGACCAGATTGCTCCAGGCGCGATCGATGTCTTCTTTGTCGGCGTTGCTGATACACATCTGCATCAGGCGGTATTGATCCACCAGCAGCTGATCCACCGCCCGATCGATGTCCTGCTTGATCGAACGCGGCGAGAACAGCAGATCCGCCAACACGGCGCTGACGATGCCCAGCACGATCTCACTGCAACGTTCGATGGCGAACTGCGGCGCTTCCAGCAGATGAGACTCGCTGGTGGCGACCGTCACGATGATGATCAGCGCGGTATACCCGGCCAGGCCCCAGGCGTAGGAGTTCTCGACCTTGATCAGCGAAGAGAGCCAGGTACAGAAACCGGCCCAGATGCAGCACAGCAGCAGCATCACCACCGGCGCACGGGCGGTGGTGATGATAATGATCAGGCCGACGAAGCAGCCGATAAAGGTGCCGATGATGCGCAGCCAGCCGCGGTGGCGGATGGCGCCGGAGAAGGGCTCACCACCGGCGGCAAAGGCCGGGCCGGCGGCGACGATGGCGGCGGTCATCGCCGACCAGCGCGGGGTTTCCAGGTTAAGATGGAAACCGACGAACAGCGCAAACACAATCGCAAAGCTGAGTTTGAAGGCAAATCTCAGCCGGATAAAGGTTGGGCTATTCATTAGCCGAACTCACGCAGCCGGTGCATCAGGCGCACAAAAGGCGAGCCGCTGTCGGCATTGCGATCGTTCTTGCCGACGATCACCACGGTGGCGGTAGTGCCGGCCGGGTACGGATGCTGTTGGTCCTTGGCATCCAGCAGGATCTTCACCGGCACGCGCTGGGCCAGGCGCACCCACTCCAGGTTGCTGTCGATCGAGGCCAACCCTTTGTTGTTCACCGTGCTGCTGCTGTTGTTCACCGCCGCCGCCACGCTGTCGACGGTGCCGTGCATGATGCGGTTGCTGCCGAGCGGGGTGATTTCCGCGCGATCACCCTTATTCAGGCCGTTCAGCTTGGTTTCTTCCAGATACGCCAGGATGTAGAAGGAGTCTTTTTTCACCAGCGCCACCGCCACCGACCCGCGGGTGATGTATTCACCGGCATGGACGTTGAGGTTAGTGATCCAACCATCGGCCGGGGCGCGCACCGTGGTGCGTTCCAGATCGAGCTGCGCCAGCTCGCGCGCCGCGACGGCCTTCGCCAGCTGATGCTGCACGGTCTGCAGCGAATTGTTCGACTGGTCGATTTCTTCCTGCGACATCGCCTGCACGCCCAGCTTCACGCGGCGACCGGCCTCACGCCGTTTTTCCGCCGCCAGCGTTTGGTAGTAGGCGACGTCGGCACCGGCTTCCGCCAGCGCCTGCTCATAGCGCGGCCGATCGACCACGAACAGCACCTGCCCTTTCTTCACCAGTTGGTTGTCCACCACCGGTACGTCGGTCAGCAGGCCGCTGACGTCCGGCGCGATCGCCACCACGTCGGCGGTGAACTTGGCGTCACGCGTCCACGGCGACTCGGTGTAGAACACCCAGGCTTTGAATACCGCGGCGATACCCAGCAGCACAAGAATCAAAGTGATCGCGATTCGGGTTATTTTTATCGAAAAATTTTTCACAGCGACCTCAAACAAAAAGACATGAAATCAGATAAAACAAGCAGCAATACAGCGCGGTATTAAACAGCGCCGGATGCCAGACAAAATCGTAAATCCCCGTCGGCTGCAGCAGGCGGCGCAAGAGAAAAAACAGCGCCAGCGACACCAACAGCTCGAAAAACACCGGCGGAAACGACAGTCCGAAGATGACCATAACCGGAAGCAAACTCATCAATTTTTCCTTATTGTTCACTGCGCCGGAGGAAGACAGGCCTTGCCATTCACATTCTCTTTACATTTTAGCGTGCGCGCGCCACAAATCTTGACCAGACAGCTTGTCCAGGTCACGAACCCGAAAAAAGGTTAAACTTTGGGGCAGACATCCACGACAGGGATTGCGAGGGTGCCGGAGGAGCGGCAGGATTACGTCGCCGATCGCTCTCGCACGTTGGTAAGGTCTATTCACCCGACCACGTTATATTAGCCTGCTTACTATCAAGGCATCAACAATCTGTGATCTAAATCACTTTTAAGCCAGAGTGAATAATGGAAAGATTAAAACGGATGTCGGTATTCGCCAAAGTGGTTGAGTTCGGGTCGTTTACCGCGGCCGCGCGCCAACTCGACATGAGCGTTTCATCGATCAGCCAAACCGTCTCGAAACTGGAAAATGAGCTGCAGGTCAAGCTGTTGAACCGCAGCACGCGCAGCATCGGCCTGACCGAGGCCGGCAAAATCTACTATCAGGGCTGCCGACGCATGCTGCAGGAAGTCAGCGAAGTGCATGAGCAGCTGTATGCGTTTAACAATACGCCTGCCGGCACGCTGCGCATCGGCAGCTCATCCACCATGGCGCAAAACGTGCTGGCGAACATGACCGCCGAGATGATGAAAGAGTACCCGGGTCTGACGGTCAACCTGGTGACCGGCATTCCTGCGCCGGACCTGATCACCGACGGATTGGATCTGGTGATCCGCACCGGCGCGCTGCAGGACTCCAGTCTGTTCTCCCGCCGCCTGGGGCAGATGCCGATGGTGGTGTGCGCCGCCAAAAGCTACCTCAGCCAGCACGGCACGCCGCAGAAGCCGAGCGACATGGTCAACTTTTCCTGGCTGGAGTACAGCGTGCGGCCCGACAGCGAATTTGAACTGATGTCGCCGGAGGGCATCACCACGCGCATTTCCCCGCAGGGGCGCTTCGTCACCAACGATTCCTCCACCATGATCCGTTGGCTGAAAAACGGCGCCGGCATCGCCTACGCCCCGCTGATGTGGGTGATCGAAGAGATCAAACGCGGCGAGATCGAGATCCTGTTCAAAAGCTACCATTCGGATCCGCGGCCGATCTACGCGCTCTATACCGAGAAGGACAAACTGCCGCTGAAGGTGCAGGTGTGTATCAACTACCTAACCGACTATTTCGAACGCGTGGCGGCGGTCTATCAGGGCTATCGCTGAGCGCCGCTCAAATAACGGTGCGCCAGCGTGCCCAGCAGCACCAGCGCCAGCATGCCGAGGCCCCATAGCAGCCAGACGGCGTAGCCCGCCCAGGTCAGCAGCAGAGGAAAATAGCTCGCCAGCCCGCTGCCCAGCTGTTTCAGCCACGGCAGCCAGGCATCCAGCACCGTCTGCGGCACCAGGCTCAGCGCACCGTTCACCGGCAACGATGCGTTCCCGGCCGCCTCCGCCAACGCCGGGAGCCAGGCCAGCACCCCGGCTACGCCCCAGGCCAACACGGTCCACAGCGCCATGGCGCCCAGCAGCAGCGCGAGCGTCCAACCGCCCCGGTTCACGGCACACCACCGCCGCACTGCGGGCAAAAGCGGCTGCCCGACGGCAGCGGTGCGGCGCACTGGCCGCAGGTGGCGCTCACCGCGGCAAACGGCTGACCGCAGCGGTGGCAATAACGCGCGCCCGATTTATTCACCGCCCGGCATTCCGGGCACTGCGGCCCCGGCTCGCCATGCTGGTTATAGCGGTTACCATGATGGCCCCCGCCGTGGCCCGCGCGCTGATGACCACCGTTAACACCGCCTTGCCCCAACAACCTTTTCAGTAAGCTCATCCCACCTCTCCTCTGTGCATTGACGCTGAAGCTCACTGTAAACCCTGGAGTAAACTCCAGGGTAAAGCCCGACGATGAGGATTTACGTTTCATTACATCGTAAAAGTGGCAAGGCTTTGATGCCGTTAACAAAAGCATCATCGGCATTATCCCACGCCGCCGCGCTGCGCTATGCTGCGGGAACCTCTCCCTGTATCAGGAATAACCATGAAAAAAATCATACTGGACTGTGACCCGGGGCATGACGACGCGATTGCCCTGCTGCTGGCCTGGGGCAATCCACAGATCGACCTGCTGGCGGTCACCACCGTGGTGGGTAACCAGACGCTGGACAAAGTGACGCGCAACGCGCTGGCGGTGGCGCGCATCGCCAATATCACCGGCGTGCCCTTCGCCGCCGGCTGCCCGCGCCCGCTGGTACGCAACATCGAAGTGGCGCCCGACATTCACGGCGATTCCGGCCTCGATGGCCCGGTGCTGCCGGAACCCCACCTGCAGCTGGACTCGCGCCACGCGGTGGACCTGATCATCGATACCGTGATGGCTCACCCGCCCGGCAGCGTAACGCTGGTGCCGACCGGCGGCCTGACCAATATCGCCATGGCGGTGCGTAAAGAGCCGCGCATTGCCGAACGGGTCAAGGAAGTGGTGCTGATGGGTGGCGGCTACCATGTGGGCAACTGGAGCGCGGTGGCGGAGTTCAATATCAAAATCGATCCCGAGGCGGCACACATCGTGTTTAACGAAAAATGGCCGCTGACCATGGTCGGGCTGGATCTCACCCACCAGGCTTTGGCCACGTCGGCAGTCTGCGAACGCATCGCCGCCCTGGGCACCCGGCCGGCCACCTTCGTCGGCGAGCTGCTGGCATTCTTTGGCCGTATGTACCGGCAGGCGCAGGGCTTCAGCGCCCCGCCGGTGCACGATCCTTGCGCGGTGGCCTACGTGATCGATCCGAGCGTCATGACGGTGCGCAAAGCGCCGGTGGATATCGAGCTGACCGGCACCCTGACGTTGGGCATGACGGTCGCGGACTTCCGCGCGCCGCCGCCGCCGGACTGCCACACCCAAGTCGCGGTCAAACTGGATCAGGATAAATTCTGGGATCTGGTGGTGGATGCGCTGGAACGGATTGGCGAAGTGGAGTGAGGTTTGTGAAGAGTGGATTAACGCGCTTTGGCAGGCGCGTTACTCCGCCTGACATCGCGGCAACAGGGATAGCCAGACCATTTCCTCGTAATTTCCATAACCACAGAACAATCTTAATGAAATTAAATTAAATAAAACTTAAAAAAAACAATTAAAACAAAGAAAATTCTTAATAAAAATAAATTCAGACATGATAAAGAAAATATAAAATACAGAGATTGTCAGCGATAAATAAAATCACTTCCGCCGGACTGTCATTGGCAACAACGATTTAACAAAAAAATGCTAACCTCATTGGCTACCTCGCCTGCCGGCCCAAGTGGTCGTTGTCGTACACACGGCGTTCCATTATGCACAAAACAAAATTAACATATTGATTTATATGCACAAATAAAACAAAAGATTAAAAATTGACTGGGCCGATATGAATTTGAGAAAATGACAACCCTGCTTTTTCAAACAAAGAAAACACCCGTTGCGCAGGTAACTGAATACGGCGCCCATTTTTATATAAGCCGTCCCGTACTCACAGGGAAAAATTATTTATCGCTTCGATATGAAGTCTTTTCAATTCCCATAAAACATTTTATGGCAATGAAGCTTCAGCGAATTTAAACACCAGGATAAGGATAGGGATTTCTCATAACATGCATTCACTGAACGATATCGAGACATGGCAGGTTAACCATGACCGATAAAACCCTCGCCAAGGCGCCGGCTATCGCCGTGCTGACCTTACTGCTGATCTGGATGGCGGTGATCCTGCCGGTTTATTACCCCAATATGGGCGGCGACGGCCTGGCGCTGCCGCAAAACATTCTGGCCTGGAGCATCATGGCGCTCACCACGCTGATCGTGACGTTCACCGTTTGCCTTGGCCGTGCTCGTCTTTCGCTGACCCCCACCGCACGCCTGTTGCTGCTCGGCATCGCCGTGCTGGCGCTGCCGCTGCTGTATACCCGCCCCGAGTGGCGTGAAGACGCCCTGTGGCGCTGCGCCGGTCTGCTCGGTGGCTGGCTGTTCTATGTCGCCTGCCTGCAGCTGCGCCTGACAGCCCGGCAGCGCAACCTGTTGCTGTACGGCCTGCTGTTCGCCGTCAGCGTTCAGGCGTTGCTGGCGGCGCTACAGCTGTTCGCCCCCACGCTAGCGTGGGTATCTCCTAACGGCAGCCGGGTCTACGGCGTCTTCCAGCAACCGAACGTACTGGGCAGCTTTATCGCCACCGGGCTGGCTTTGGCGCTCTGGCTGCTGCTTGCCCCTCTCTCTACGCCGACGCGGCGGCAGCTCCCGCTGCTCGTTTTGCTGACCGCTTTCTCCGCCCTGCTGGTGCTGATCCAGTCGCGCGCCGCCTGGCTGGGTGGCGCCCTGGCGGCGGCGCTGCTGCTGTGGCGCTTTGCCCACCAGAGCCCGGCCGCAAGCCGCTGGGCCGGCGGCGCGCTGCTGTTGGGCGTGGCGCTTGGCCTGATGGGGCTGTTCACTGGCCAGCAGGAGCTTATCGCACGCGAAGGCTCTAATTATTCACGTCTGACAATGCTGCAAGATACTCTGAGCATGATCCTGGCCAAACCGCTGCTGGGCTGGGGCTACGGCGGCTTTGAATACAGTTTCGCGCACTTCCGTCTGCAGGCAATGCCCTGGCGAGAAGTGCTGGAAGTCGCCGGGCATCCGCACAATGAAATCCTGCTATGGTGGGTTGAGGGCGGCCTGCCGGCGCTGGCGGGTATCGTTCTCGTCTTCATCGCCGGCGCGCTGCTGTTGAAACGCGCCTGGCAACGGGATCGCGAGCAGCCGGCCGGTGCGCGCGTCGGGCTGTTTCTGGTGCTGCTGCCAATGCTGGTGCACACTCAGCTGGAATACCCTTTCTATCTGTCTGCGCCGCATTGGCTGGCGTTTCTGCTGCTGCTGGCGCTGCTGGACGGCCAAACCGGCGCGCCCCGCCCGCTGTCGTTCGCCAAAGCCCTGAGCCTGCCGGTGGCGACGGCGGCGGTCGGCGTGTTGGTGATGGCGGTCTTTGCCTGGCAAGGGCGCATGGCGCTCACCCAATCGGAACGCACCATGCTGGCTACCATCGACAGCATCGAGCAGATGCCGGCGCCGGCCGCCTGGATCTATCGGGAGCGCAAAACCTTCGACGAGCAATCTCATTCGCTGCTGGTCTATAACCAGACGCGTGATGATGCCCTGTTGACCGGCTATCGGCAGTGGGCCGATGCCTATCTGCAGCGCCGTATCGACGCCAACGTCTACGCCACGCTGATCACGATATTGCGTTATCAGGGCGCTCAGGCGGAAGCCGACGCTCGCCAGCGGGAAGCCGCTTTCCTGTTTTCGCGGGATATGCGGTTCAGATAGGGAAGAACACAGAGATCAACGTGGCAAAATCGCGCATTCTTTATCCAGCAGCGATTCTACCGAGGCGCGGTTGCCGACGTCCCAGCCGCGCTTCGAGGCCAGCAAGATAAACCCCCGTTGGCCGGCAAACGTGGTGGGCACTAACGCCACGCCATATTCCGCCAGCTGCTGCGGCGACAGATGGAAATAATCCGCCAGATCCTTAATCGGGTAAATGCCCATGGCGGTCGGCTGCATCACGCGGCGGGCATAGTAGGTGTGGCGCAACAGCTTATCCGGCAAGGGGCGCCATTGTTTCTGTATATAAGGGCGTTCTGCCTGCAATTGGCGCCGTACATCTTCGCGCAGGCAGGTCAGGTGAATGTGCAATTGGTTCTGGCTGCGGCCGTAAGCGGAGTTGATCGCCATACCCAACATATCATCCGGCACCGGCCCGCCATACTCGGCGGCCAACCGGTAACGCATCAGCCACGCATAGCCAAAATAATCCGTCCGTTCCCCAGCCAGCAGCTGCGGGCTTTCAATGCCGGAGAGCGGCGCCGTCGGCACCAGGATGAAGTGATAGGGATAACTCGGGTTCTGCAGCACGCTGAAGCCCTGTGCTTTTCCCTGCGGCATATAAATCTGTTCACACGGCGCCGGATCGCGCTTTTGCTGATAGTTGGCCATGCAGAGCTTATCGACCACGCCCCACAGCGCATCGGAACGGGCGCAGCCCGTCAGGGAAAGAACCCCCAGCAACAGCAGCCAACGCTGGGCGGATAAAGCCAAGCGCGCCATCATCGTATTGCTCTGTTTTTTCGCCACGTCAATTTCATTCCATCACTGGGTGCAGGCACGCCTGTAGGACTGCGGCGTCCTGCCGCGCTTAGCGTTACGAATGCGGCCAGCCGCAACAGGGGGAAGGGATGAAGGAGCCAGTGCATGGCCCCTTGAGGAAAGATTACGCCGTGCCGCCGACGGTGAGCGTATCCAGTTTCAGCGTCGGCTGGCCGACGCCCACCGGCACGCTCTGGCCTTCCTTGCCGCACACACCCACGCCTTTATCGAGCGCCAGATCGTTGCCGACCATCGAGATTTGCTGCATCGCCTCGATGCCGGAGCCGATCAGCGTCGCCCCTTTCACCGGCTTGGTGATACGCCCTTTCTCGATCAGGTAGGCTTCGGTGGTGGAGAACACGAACTTGCCGGAGGTGATGTCCACCTGGCCGCCGCCAAAGTTCGGCGCGTACAGGCCGTACTCGACGCTGGCGATGATCTCTTCCGGCGTCGATTGGCCCGCCAGCATGTAGGTATTGGTCATGCGCGGCATCGGCAGATGCGCATAGGACTCGCGGCGGCCGTTGCCGGTCGGCGCGACGCCCATCAGCCGCGCGTTGAGCTTGTCCTGCATGTAGCCTTTCAGCACGCCGTTTTCGATCAGCACGTTGTACTGGCCCGGCACGCCTTCGTCGTCGATCGCCAGCGAACCGCGGCGCCCCTGCAGGGTACCGTCATCCACCACGGTGCACAGCTCGGAAGCCACCAGTTCGCCCATATGGCCGCTGAACACCGAGGTGCCGCGACGGTTGAAGTCGCCTTCCAGGCCATGGCCCACCGCCTCGTGCAGCAGTACGCCCGGCCAGCCGGCCCCCAGCACCACCGGCATATTGCCGGCCGGTGCCGCTACTGCACCGAGATTGACCAGCGCCATACGCACCGCTTCTTGGGCATAAACATCGGCGCGCACCTCGCCGTCGACAGCTTCCAGGAAATAGTCATAGCCGAAACGGCCGCCGCCGCCGCTGGAGCCGCGCTCACGCTTGCCATCCTGCTCCACCAGCACGCTGACGGAAAGGCGCACCAGCGGGCGAACGTCCGCCGCCAGCGTGCCGTCGGTGGCAGCCACCAACACCTGCTCGTAAACGCCGGTGATGCTGGCGTTCACTTCCTGCACCCGCGCATCGGCGGCGCGCGCCACCTTGTCGACGCGGTGCAGCAACGCGATTTTCTCTTCGCGCGGCAGGCTTTGCAGCGGATCGAGCAGCGGGTACAGCGCCCGGTAACCTATCTCGCCCAGAGTGTGAGCCCGTCCGTTGCCCTGCTCGCGCACGATGCTGCGCGCCGCCTGGGCGCTCTGCTGCAGCGCATTCAGGGTGATCTGATCGGCATAGGCGAAGCCGGTCTTCTCGCCGCTGACGGCGCGCACGCCGACGCCTTGGTCGATATTGTAAGAGCCATCCTTGATGATGCCGTCCTCAATCACCCAGGCTTCGTGATAGCTGGACTGGAAATAGAGATCGGCGTAGTCGATACGGCGTTCTGCCAGTTGACCCAGTACCGAGTACAGGTCTTGATGACTCAGCTTGTTGGTAGCGAGTAACTGCTCACTGACAAACGTCAGGCTCATAATGGTTTCACTCTTGATTGGAGGATAACGTGTCAGACGGCGCCGTCAGCGACGTCTGGAATCGGTTGTGCTGCAATACCGGCATCTGTTGCCGCAAGGGCTGCAGGCTGGCGGTGTCCACGCGCACCTTCAGTGCCGCCACGGCGTCCGCGTTCTCGGCCAACACCTTGCCCCAGCCGTCGACAGCCAGCGTGTGGCCCCAGGTACGGCGGGTCTGCCCGTGGCGCCCCACCTGCGCCGGCGCCAGGATTATGCACTGGTTTTCGATCGCCCGGGCGCGCAGCAGGATTTCCCAATGCGCCTCGCCGGTCACCCGGGTAAAGGCCGCCGGCACCGAAATCAATTCGGCGCCCTGCGCCCGCAGCGCCTGGAACAGCGCGGGGAAGCGCAGATCGTAGCATAGGGTCATGCCCAAACGCCCGACCGGCGTATCCACCACCGTGAGGTGCTGCCCGTGCTGGTAGGTATCCGACTCGCGGTAATGGCCGTGCGCATCGTTGATGTCCACATCGAACATGTGCAGCTTGTCGTAGCGGGCGCGGATCTCGCCCTGCTCGTCGAACAACAGGCTGCTGGTAGTGATAAGCTCCGGGTTTTCGCGGCTGATCAAGGGCATCGAGCCCACCAACAACCACACGCCATAGCGACGCGCCAATTCGCGCACCGCATTCTGCAGCGGGCCATCGCCCTGTTTTTCCGCCTGTTGGCGGTAGGCCGCGGAGTTGGCGAACAGCAGCGCGTTCTCCGGCGTCATGACCAGTTTTACCCCGGCATTGAGCTGCTTGATCTGCTGTTCAATCTGGGCCAGGTTATCGCGCACCTGATCGCCACTGCACAACTGCAACAACGCAACGTTAGCATTCCTCATGACGCCTTATCCTCCTTTGCCTTACGAAGTACCTCATTGATCTTCGGCTGGTCGAGATCGCCGCCGATATGGTAGCGAATCAGCGAAATCTTGCTCCACAGCGGCCCCAGCACCTGCGAGGCGGCAAATACCGCCGCGCCGACGATCGGGTTGACGACAAACGCCGTGGCCACGCCGACGGTCGCCGAAATCGCCGGCGCCACCACCGCCTCCATATCGATGCGGCGGCGCGCCAGATCGATCTGGCCGTTCATAGCGATATCCGCCGCCAGGCCGTCGATCAATAGATTATCAGTATGCATTATGCCATCTTTCAGCCAGGCGGTACTGCGGATGGAATCAAAGTAGAAGCCTTTGCCAAAGGTATCGCTGAAATCGAACTGCAGCTTGCGCAGCAAGGCGTCGAAGCTGACCAGTCGCAGCAGCTGACCGGCGCGGCCGCCACCCATGCTGTCGATCTCGCCCTTGCCCATCTTGACCTGCAGCGCGCCGCTCAGCGTATCGACCCGTGGCTGCCACGGCGTGCCATGCCAGTACAGATCGAAATCCACATCGTAAGGCGCGCCCTTGAGCGGAATGGTGATGCCGAAGAAGGCGGCGGTTTCGTCGATCTTGCCGCCGAGCAGCTTGCCTTTCAGCGAGCTGCGCTCTTCCTGCGCATTTTGTTTCCACAGGCCGGTGGCGCTCATGCGCCCTTTGCCGGTGTCGACCAGGCCGTGATCCAGCGTCAGGGTATCGCCCCGATTGGTCAGATCCGCCTCGACCCTGCCGAGGTTCTGCCCCAGCATCCAGCACGACTTGCAGCGCAGCATCAGCGAAGGCCAGTCGCGGAAGGAAACTTTCTCGGTCGACGGCGGCGGCGTGCCCGCCGCGTTTTTCGTTTCGGCGAACTGCGGGTTGTAATACAGGTAGTTGATATCGGCGCGCCACGGCCCACGATCGGCCACCCGCAGGCTGCCGTCCACTTCGTCGCTCTTGGCGCTCACGAGGGTAGCGCCAAGCTGTTTCTCGGCCGACAGCGTCAGCTTATGCCAGGCCTGGCCGCCCAACAGCAGCTGCGGCGTGGTCAGCGCCACGGTGGTGGGGAAGCTGAAACCGCCCACCTGACCGCTGCCGCCGCCCTGTTTCAGCGCCGGTGCCAACAGCGCCAGCCACTGCTCGCCGTCCAGCGCCGGCAGGTTAAGCGTCATCGACTTGCCTGCCGGCAGCGGCGGCGTGCCGCCACCGTTGGTTTGCCAGGCGGCACGCGCCAGGTTCACCTGTTTTTTGTCGAAGCGCCATTCGCTGTTGAAGCGGTTTTGCTTGCCCGCGCTGCCGGTCAACATGAAGCCGTTAAGACCGCCTTTAACCTTGACGTTCACCGGCAACGCCTCGCCCGGCGTTTTGTCCAGCGGCGAAGGTAAGTGACTGCTCACTTTCTTCAAATCCGCGTCGATGCCGATATCGTAGCTGGCCGAGCCCTGATGCGGCAGCGTGATGGCCACCTGGCTCTGCCAGGGCGCACTGCCGCTGAGCGCATCGGCGGCCTCTTTCGGCAGGCCGGGGAACTTGCCCGGCTGCCAATCGCCCTTCAGGCCGACATTGACCTTATAGTCGCGATCGCCCTCCTGCGTGGTGAAGTTCACCGCCACCGGTTGCCCGAACCAGTTGGCCGACAGGGTGTCGCTCTCCAGATTGCCGTTATCGAAGCGGAATTTGCCGCTGAGCTTCTGCAACTCGCTATCCAGCGGCTTAATCAGCAATGAGTTGTTGTTCAGCGCCACTTCACCGGTGGCTTTGACCAGCTCGCCGTCCAAGGGGATATCGAGATGTAAGCGCCCACTGACATCACCGCCAATTTGCAGCTGATCCAGCGCCGCCCCCAGCGAATCGTGCAACGGCGTCTGCATGAAGTAGTCATGCACGTCGCTGCCCGCTCCCGCGACTTCAGCATCGATCAGCAACCGCTCTTTCAGATAATCCGGGATCACCGCGCTGATATTTTTACCCGCCACCTTGCCCAACCGGGTTTGCGGCGCATGCATCCACAGCCCCTCGTTGGCGAAATCGAGATCGATCGCCAAATCGGTCAGCGCCGGCCAGCCCGGTTGGAACTGGAAGGTGGCGTGGCGCAGCGGTACGAAGACTTCGAACTGCCCTTCGTTTTTACGGTACGGGAAGTGCTGCGGATCGCCGGAATAAATCAGCGTGGCGTTATCCACCTGGCCGCCCTGAATGGCGCCGCTCAGGTAGTCCACCAGATGCTTGCCCATCAGCGGTTCCGGGAAATAGCGCCAGGCGTCGGCGCCGTCATACAGGCGGATGCCCGCCAGGATATTCAGCCACGGATCGCCCTTGGCCGGCTGCTGATAGCGGAAATCGCCGTTGACCCACAGCGACTTCGCCTTGACGTCCAGCCCCTGGCTCGCCAACTCCCAGCCTTGATCGTTGTAACGCCAGGTCAGCGCGCCACGCGCGCTGCTGATTTCAAGCGGGGCGCGGAACATGTCGCCGTAAGGCAGGGTGCTGCCTGCCAGCCCCAGCGTCAGGCGGCCGTTCTCCACCCCACCGCTCAACGCGCCGGAGAAGTGGTTGACGCCCGGCAGCAGTTCCCAACGTTGCCAGCTGACATCGCGCCACAGCGCCTGGAAACGGCTCTTTTCCGGCTGCTTGAGCGGGATGTCCAGCGCCAGCGCTTCCACCTGCCCCTGCGGCTGCAGATCGTTCCAGCGATCGAGCACGTCCGGACTGAGGAACGAGAAGGTCGGCAGCAGCGCCGACAGACGCTCCAGCTGAAGGTTAGTCGCGCGCACCCGCAGCTCTTCATTCTGCGCCGGCCCCATGAATTCGGTGTTTTCCGGCAGCCACAGCGCGGAAAGCACGCCCTGCGGCCAAGCCTGGCCGTCGGTGCTCAACCGCAACTGCGGCACGTCGAGCTGCCAGCCGGTGCCCTGGCGGCGCAGCGACAGCGCGAGATTGTCGACGTCCAGCCGGTGCTGCGCGGCGCCGGTATTCCAGTTAGCTGCCCCCTGCTTGAGCAACGCATGGCCGCCGGCGATCTCACCGTTTTGCACCTGCAGCCAGGCCGCCAGGCTGAAGTCGGCGCTTTCCAGCCCGGTGTTGGCGCGCAGCCAGCGGGTAAACCAGGGCTTCATGTCGATGTTATCGGCCTGCAGATAGACCGTGCCGGTGTCCAGCAAGCCCTGATTATCGCGCAGGTCCATGCGCAGCTGCACCACGCCGTGTTGGCCGTTCAGCGTCGACAGGCTGATCTGCCCCTCGGCGCGGTGGCGATCGCGGCCGTTGAGCCAGGTCAGCTGAGGAATGTCGAATTCGGCGCGCGCGCCGGCGGGCGTCAGGAACGAGATACGGCTGTCGCGCAAATCGAAGTGATCGAGCTGGCGCAGCATCAGATCGCTGATTTTGCCCGGCTCAAGGCCGTCGCCCTGCCGGTCGCCGCCCAGCGTGGCGTTCAGATCGAGGCGGAATTGATAGAAGGTCAGATCGCGGAACTGCCAGCGCCAGTGCAGCAGAGATTGCCACACGTCCAGCGCCAGCGTCACGCGTTCGATATGCACATCGCTTTTGGGCAGCGTAACGCTCAGGTTACGCACTTCAAGCTGTGGGCCGAACGTTTCCCAACTGCCCTGCACGAAGTCCATTCGCACAGGCACACCGGACAGCTTCTCCACCTGCGCCAGCAGTTGGGGACGGTAGTCGTTCAGCTTCGGCAGCATCAGGCGCAGCCCGCTGATCAGCAGCGCCACAATCACAATTAGGGTGGCGCCTGTTGCTAACAGAATCCCAGGCAGTCGCCTCACGCAGTTCTCCTTGATCCGCTGCCTGGCAACGGGAATATCTATGCACTGACGGGCCCGGCGTGCGGGCCCCTACCGATGTCGGACGGGCTACATCATGACGACGTCGAACTGCTCCTGACTGTACAACGGTTCGATCTGCACCTTCACCTGTTTGCCGACGAAGATCTCCACTTCGGCCAGCGCATGCGACTCTTCGCTCTTCAGCGCTTCGCCGACCGCCGCCGAAGCGTACACCAGGAAGCGATCGGAATCGTAAGCATGGTGCACGCGCACAATCTCGCGCAGGATCTCGTAGCACACGGTTTCCACCGTTTTCACGGTGCCGCGCCCATTGCAAGTAGGACAATCGTGACAGAGCACATGTTCAATGCTTTCACGCGTTCGTTTACGCGTCATTTCAACTAAGCCTAGCTGAGAGAAGCCGTTGATCGTGGTTTTTACCCGATCTTTACTCAACGCCTGCTCCAGCGAGTGCAGCACCCGGCGACGATGCTCTTCGTTGTTCATATCGATAAAGTCGATGATGATGATGCCGCCCAGGTTGCGCAGCCGCAGCTGGCGCGCGATGGCCTGTGTCGCCTCGATGTTGGTATTGAAGATGGTTTCGTCGAGGTTGCGGTGGCCGACGAAGGCACCGGTGTTGATATCGACGGTGGTCATCGCCTCGGTCTGATCGATGATCAGATAGCCGCCGGACTTCAGCTCCACCTTGCGCTCCAGCGCGCGCTGGATCTCGTTTTCCACATCGTACAGATCGAAAATCGGCTGGCTGCCGGTATAGAGCTCGAGCTTGTGGGTAATGTCCGGGATGTACTCGCCGGTAAACTCCACCAGCAGATCGTGCGTCAGCCGCGAATCGACGCGGATGCGATCCAGCGCCGCGCCGGCGAAATCGCGCAAGATGCGCTGCGCCAGCGCCAGCTCGCCGTACAGCTTGTATTTAGTCTGGTTGCGCTTCTTGCGCTCCATGACCTTGGTCCACAGGCGTTTGAGGAACGCAGCGTCCTGCGCCAGCTCTTCCTCGCCGATGCCTTCCGCCGCGGTGCGGATGATAAAGCCGCCCAGCTCGTCGCAGTGCGGCGCCACGATGGCTTTCAGGCGCTCGCGCTCAGCTTCGCTTTCAATACGCTGCGATACGCCGACGTGCGCCGCACCTGGCATGAAGACCAGATAGCGCGAAGGCAGCGTGATGTCGGTGGTCAGGCGCGCGCCCTTGGTGCCGAGCGGATCTTTCACCACCTGTACCATCAGGTCTTGCCCCTGGCGCACCAGCTCGGCGATGTCGCGCACGTGGAAGTTTTTCCGCTCGTCGCCGGCGACGCATTCGGTATGCGGCATGATGTCGGAGGCGTGCAGGAAGGCGGCCTTGTCCAGGCCGATGTCGACGAACGCCGCCTGCATCCCCGGCAGGACGCGGCTGACGCGCCCTTTATAGATATTGCCGACGATGCCGCGTTTGGATTCGCGTTCGATATGGATCTCTTGCAGAATGCCGCCATCGATATAGGCGACCCGCGTTTCAGACGGTGTGATATTAACCAGTAGCTCAGCTGTCATGCCTTCTCCTCAGAGCCGGTCGATAATGGCAGCGCCCATCAACCGGTTCTTACATCACGTAATGCGACAAAATTACTGAGCAGCTCATGTGTTTCGACCAGCGGCAGACCGACCACCGCGTGATAACTCCCGGTTATCGTTCTGACGAAACAACCACCCTTTCCTTGAATTCCATAGGCGCCCGCTTTATCCATCGGTTCGCCCGTAGCAATATAGTCGCGGATATCCTGTTGTGACAGGCTGCGGAACGTCACGTCGGTCACCACCAGCTGGCAGCGCACGTCGTGGCGATCGGCGATCGCCACCGCCGTCATCACCTGATGCTGTTTGCCCGACAGAGCCGCCAGCATGTCCGCCGCATGGGCTTCGTCGCGCGGCTTCTCCAGCACCCGGCCGTTGAGCACCACGATGGTGTCGGCGCCCAGCACCGGCCGATCTTCCTGCGCCAGCGCCACGCCCGCCTTGGCCTTGTCCTGCGCCAGGCGGCGCACATAGGCTTCGGCGGCTTCGCCTTCCCGGCGCTGCTCTTCGGTATGCGTCAGCAGAATGTCGAACGACACGCCCAACAGGGTCAACAGTTCACGTCGACGTGGGGAGCCGGAGGCCAGATAAAGCGAAGTCATTGAGATACCCTTACTGTACGGCGAACTGACGGCGGATTTTGCGCATCAACAGGAATAACCACGGCCACAAAATGCCGTTTACCACACTACTCCAGAATACCTCTGGGCGGAAAGAGACGTTGATCACTAAAAACTCAGCCCAGAACACCACCACGTCCATCGACAGCGACAGCAGCACGACGATCAGCGCCTGTTGCCACAGCGCCATATTGCGGAACAGTTGGAATTTGAATGCCACCAGGTAGGCGATAAGGCCCAGCGCCAGCGCACGCACGCCCAGCGTGGAGCCGAGGATCAGATCCATGATCAACCCCAGCACGAAGCCGGTGCCGACGTTAACCCGGTGCGGCAAGGCCATCACCCAGTAGATCAGGATCAGCACCAGCCAGGAAGGGCGGAACATGTAGAGCTGTTCCGGCCACGGCATGATTTGCAGCACCAACGCCACCAGGAACGACAGCCAGATGATCCAGCGCCCATGGCTGCGGTAGCTGTTCATTGCACCACTCCCGCCGCGGCAGGCTGAGCAGATGGCGTAGCGCCGGCGGGTTGCGGCGCCACGCCGGTAGCCGGAGCCGGCAGCTGCGGCCCGACCGAACCGGCAGGCGGCAGCACCTGCGGCATCATCTGCATCAGGCGCTCATTGGCCACGCGGTGCACTTCGTCCGGCGGCAACGGCATGTCGCCGTTGCGATCGGCGCCCCACAGCAGCAGCAGGTAGCGCAAGCGCTGCAGACCGGCGGTCGGCCGCGCCTGAATCACGGTGTAAGCGCGCTGGTTGTCGACCTTGACCGAGGAGACCACCGCCACCGGATACCCTTCCGGGAAACGGCCGCCGAGGCCAGAGGTCACCAGCACGTCGCCAACGCGGATATCGGTATTGTTCGGCAGGTGTTCCAGCTGCAGATCGTCGGCGCAGCCGCTGCCTGCGGCAATCACCCGAATATCGTTGCGCAGCACCTGAATCGGCAGCGCGTGAGAAGCATCGCAGATCAGCAGCACGCGGCTGGTCATCTTCGCCACCGCCACCACCTGGCCAACCACGCCCTTGTCGCTGATCACCGGCTGGCCTTCATAGACGCCGTTGTCCGACCCTTTATCGATAACGACCTGATCGCTGTAGGGATCGGAACCGGTGGAGATGACCTGGGTGACCATCTTGTGTTCGTCCTGGCGCAGCGGGGAACCCAGCAGCTCGCGCAAGCGGGCGTTTTCCTGCTTGAATTGGCCAAGAAGAAGAATATCGCTGTTTTTCAGCAGCAGTTCCTGCCGCAGAGCGCGGTTTTCCAGCTCCAGCTGTTGGCGGGTGGCCAGCGTTTCTGACACGCTGTCCAAAACTTTACGCGGCCCGTTGGCCAGAAAATAGAAAGGGCTGACTGCGGTGTCCATGTAGTTACGTATCTTCACGAACGTGCCGAGCCGGCTGTCGGCAACGATCAGGCCAATGGCCGCGATCACCGCCAAAAAAAGTCGCAGTTGCAGGGAAGGCCCCCTGCTAAAAATCGGCTTCATAAATTATGCGAGTTCCTCGACAACAGAAAGAGGAACCGTACCCGATTTTCGCTGTGCGCATTCATCCGATACGATTCCTCCTTCCAGGGGCTGACTATTCTTCGCTGAACAAATCGCCGCCGTGCATGTCGATCATTTCCAACGCCTTGCCGCCGCCGCGCGCCACGCAGGTCAGCGGATCTTCCGCTACCACGACCGGGATGCCGGTTTCTTCCATCAGCAGGCGATCGAGGTTGCGCAGCAACGCGCCGCCGCCGGTCAAGACCATGCCGCGTTCGGAAATGTCAGAGGCCAATTCTGGCGGGCACTGTTCCAGCGCAACCATCACCGCGCTGACGATGCCGGTCAGCGGCTCTTGCAGGGCTTCGAGGATTTCATTGGAGTTCAGGGTAAAGCCGCGCGGTACGCCTTCAGCCAGGTTACGGCCACGAACTTCGATTTCGCGCACTTCGTCGCCCGGATAGGCAGAACCGATTTCGTGCTTGATGCGCTCTGCCGTGGCTTCGCCGATCAGCGAGCCATAGTTGCGACGCACATAATTGATGATGGCTTCATCGAAGCGGTCACCGCCGATGCGCACGGAAGAGGAATACACCACGCCGTTCAGCGAGATCACCGCCACTTCAGTGGTACCGCCACCGATATCCACCACCATGGAACCGGTCGCTTCGGAAACCGGCAACCCTGCGCCGATCGCCGCCGCCATCGGCTCTTCAATCAGGAACACTTCACGCGCGCCGGCCCCTTGGGCGGACTCGCGGATAGCGCGGCGTTCAACCTGGGTTGCGCCGACCGGCACACAGACCAGCACGCGCGGGCTTGGGCGCATAAAGCTGTTGCTGTGAACCTGTTTGATAAAGTGCTGCAGCATTTTTTCGGTCACGAAGAAATCGGCGATCACGCCGTCTTTCATCGGGCGAATAGCCGCGATGTTGCCGGGGGTGCGGCCCAGCATCTGTTTGGCGTCATGACCGACGGCCGCTACGCTCTTTGGGGAGCCGGCACGATCCTGGCGAATGGCAACCACCGAAGGTTCATTCAGTACGATGCCTTGCCCTTTAACATAAATCAGGGTATTGGCGGTACCCAAGTCGATGGACAAGTCGTTGGAAAACATGCCACGAAATTTCTTAAACATAACGAAAGGATAATCCTGCAAGCTGGGGGCGGAAAATAAAATCCGCCTACTTTACCAACCACACGAAGCAGCGACAAGGCGCAAAAACGTTCTACTTCGGTGAAAAATAGTCTGTATTGTTTCTGCTCGAATGCACGGAAATTGGATGAGGCCTGAATTCCCTGAACAAAGGCTCAGTTTACCACCCTGTCAACGCACGAAACGGCGTAACACAGCTCATAAAATCTAACATATTCCCTGATTGCCGTCGGTGGTAAGCGCCTACCAACGTCAACCAGATAAAGGCAGACAAGAGCCTATCTCAAATAGGCGTTGTTGTCGCAGGCAGTTTGGAAAAAACTCCAAAAAGACGGGTAACGTGGCCCAGATGGATCCGGCGCTCATTCTACGTCAATTTTTGTCCGGCAATCAGCTTAAACACGATAACGACGTGAATATTTTTTACGCCCCACGTCGATCGGTTCCGGCGACGCGAAAAAGTCGCCCTGCCCGCCGTGGATCCCACGCTCTTTCAGCGTCTGCCACTCGTTGCGCGTGCGTACGCTGGCGGCGAACACCTGCGCGCGCGTGCCCGCGCAGGCGCCGGTCAGGCTCTGCACGAACAGCTGATTTTCGTCCCGCTTATCGATACTCCGCACCAGCCCCGGGTGAAGCTTGACGATCTCCACCTGCAACGACTTGATATAGGACGTACTGACCACGGTTAGCCCCGCTTTGGACACCGCAAGGCGGCAGCCCAGCCCTGATAATAACCTCAGCACCGGACGCAAACGGTCGATATGTTGACACACATCTGCCTCCGCAAGTTCAATCAGAATTCGTCGACGCTGACTTTTTTCGCACTGCAACAGCGTATCGCGCAGCCAGCGCTGGAAAGAACGCTGCAAAATAGAGTCGACGCACAGCGGAAACGCCAGCGTTTCCTCTGGCCATTGCGCCAGCAAGGGGATAATGCGGCTCACCTGTTGGCGATCGTAACTCTCCGCCAGCCCCAGCTGCTGCACCAGCGGCATATATTCCGCCGGCAGCAATTCCTGGGAGCCGTCATAGATCCGGCTCATGATCTCGCGGTGGTGTACCTCGCCTTCCACGGTCACCGCCGGTTTCTGATACAACCGCGGGCCGCCGCGCGCCAGTACCTGTTCCAGCAACGTGCGCCACTTGACGCTGCCGCGTCCCTTTTCCGGTACCTGGCTGTCGTACACGTACCAACCGTTTTCGCCCTGGAGCGTGGCGTGGCGCGTCGCCTGCTCCGCGTAATCGATCACCTGCTCCGTGGTTTGGCCGCTGCGGTACGCCACGATGCCGATATGCAAAAAGGCCTCACGATCGATCAGCGCCGTGGAAGGCAAGGCATCGATGGCGTTGACCAGCTGTGAAGCGATGCCGTCGGCCTCCTTCAGGGTTCGATGCGGCAACAACACGGTAAAATCGCTGTGGAAATAGCGCGCCAGCAGCGCCGACGGGTAGCGCATCACGAAAGTAGACAGCAGGTTGACCAGCGAATACATCAGTTCCTGCACCGCTACGCTACCGTGCGTGTCGCGCAGAGTCTCGAAATCGGGTAACCGCACCATCATCACGATGCCGTGCGAGCCTTCTTCTTCCAGCTGAGTGGTCAATTGGTTATCGAAGAACAGGCGATTATTCAGCCCGGTTTTGGCGTCCTGTGCAGCGAAGGCGCGGATCAGCGTATCGACCCGGCTGCGCTCTTCCCGCGCTTCCGCCAGATCGGCCAGCAGCCGGTCGAGCGCGCCGCTGACGTTGGCCGGCCATTCACGCACGTCGCCCTGCATGACGTTTTCACGTTCTCCGTTCAAAATGCGCCGCGCGCGGCGTTCCAGGCGATCCTCGCCGTCGGCCTGTTCACGCAGCCAGCGCAGGCTGAACAGCAAAATCACCACCATGACGACGATCGACAGCGTGACGGCGGCGGTGGATTGCAACGTGCGCACGTCGCTGGCGAAGGGATCGAGGTAGGTGATGTACAGCGTACTGCCCGGGTGCTGCAGCAACGGCCGCGAGACCTGACGATAGCCGTTCAGCGCATCCCAGGGCTCTTTTTTCAGCGTCGGTAACTTATAGTTGAGAAACTGACTGCTGCCGGCCTCTACGCGGATCGACACAATGCCGAGCGGGCGCATGACGATCGGCAACCATTTTTCCTGATCGCGCGGCGATTCGTGCAACATGCCCTGATCGAGAGAGGTAACCAGCGAATCAAAGCGACGCTCCTGGCGATCCTGGGTAACGTAAAAGAAGCTGTATGAGCATCCCATCAGCATCAAAAACATCGCCAACGCGACCAACAGAGTGATCAATGCAGAGAGTTTGGTGGTAAATCGCATCCCTGTGCCTTGTCCGCTATGGTTAAGTGAGTGTTCACCCTTTAGTTAAGAGGGGCCGTCCAACCCTAACAAGCCTTGCTGAGGAATTAAACCTGCAAGCGCCGTTTTTGTCCTTTATCAGGACTTGGGTCGCTTATTATGCATATAGTCAAATAAATGTGATTCAGCCATTGATAGAAAAGTGTAAACAAGAGGAAGAGTGACATGCGTGCACTGTTATTGGAACAACAAGACGACCAAACTCTGGCTCATATCAAAGATATCGGCAGCGATCGGTTGCCGGAAGGTGATGTCACCGTCGACATCAACTGGTCCAGCCTAAATTATAAAGATGCGCTGGCGATCACCGGCAAAGGCAAAATCGTGCGCAACTTCCCGATGGTGCCGGGCATCGACTTCGCCGGCACCGTGCGCCACAGCCGCGACGATCGCTTCAAAGAAGGGCAAAGCGTGGTGCTCACCGGCTGGGGCGTGGGTGAACACCACTGGGGCGGCCTGGCCGAGCAGGCGCGCGTCTGCGGCGAATGGCTGGTGCCGCTGCCGAACGGCCTGGATGAGCGCAAGGCGATGATCATCGGCACCGCCGGCTTTACCGCCATGCTGTGCGTGATGGCGCTGGAGGAAGGCGGCGTGCACCCGGACGACGGCGATATCCTGGTCACCGGCGCCAGCGGCGGCGTAGGCAGCACCGCCATCGCCCTGCTGGCGGCGCTGGGTTACCGGGTGACCGCCATCAGCGGCCGCGACAGCAATACCGAGTACCTGAAAGCGCTCGGCGCCAAAGAGGTCATGTCGCGCGATGGCTATATCGACACGCCGCGTCCGCTGGAGAAACAGCTGTGGGCCGGTGCGGTGGACACCGTCGGCGACAAACTGCTGGCGCGGGTGCTGGCGCAGATGAACTATAACGGCACCGTCGCCGCCTGCGGCCTGGCGGGCGGTTATCAGCTGCCGACCACCGTGATGCCGTTCATTCTGCGTAATGTGCGCCTGCAGGGTGTGGATTCGGTACATACGCCGCTGCACCGCCGCCAAACCGCCTGGGAACGGCTGGCCGGTATTCTGCCGGACAGCTTCTATCAGCAAGCCACTCATGAAATCAGCCTCGAGCAGGCGCCGGCCACCGCCGCCGCGCTGCTGAACAACCAAATCACCGGCCGCACTCTGGTGAAAATCCGCTGATCTTTTCCCCCCGGCAACGGGGGGGTTCGCCCGCTTCTGCGAAATTTCATATTTTCCCGCGCCCCCTCGCTTCCGGCCGACTTTAGCGCCATGCTTATTTCATGAAGCCCCGTCAGCCGCTCGCGGACGGCGGGAATCCGTCGCGGAGAACATAAGCATGAAAAAACACCCGAAATTGACCGAGGCCGACGTCACGCCGGAGAGCGTGTTCCATCAGCGGCGCAAAGTGCTGCAGGCGCTCGGCATCACCGCCGCTACGCTGGCGCTGCCTACCGGCGCACAGGCGGACCTGTTGTCGTGGTTCAAGGGCAACGATCGCCCCAAGGCACCGCCGGGCAAAGCGCTGGAATTCAGCAAACCGGCCGCCTGGCAGGCGCAGCTGGCAATGACGCCGGAAGACAAGGTCACCGGCTACAACAACTTCTATGAATTCGGCCTCGACAAAGCCGATCCGGCCGCCAACGCCGGCGGGCTCAAGACCGAAGGTTGGAAAGTGCGCATCGACGGCGAAGTGGCGAAGCCGATAACGCTGGACATCGACGATCTGATGAAGCGTTTCCCGCTGGAACAGCGCATTTACCGCATGCGCTGTGTCGAGGCCTGGTCGATGGTGGTGCCGTGGATCGGTTTCGAACTGGGCAAGCTGCTCAAGCTGGCCGAACCGAACAGCAACGCGCGCTACGTGGCCTTCCAGACGCTGTACGATCCGGAGCAGATGCCCGGCCAGAAAGATCGCTTTATCGGCGGTGGCCTGAAATATCCCTACGTCGAAGGGCTGAGGCTGGACGAGGCGATGCATCCGCTGGCGCTGCTGACCGTCGGCGTGTACGGCAAAACCCTGCCGCCGCAAAACGGCGCGCCGCTGCGGCTGATCACGCCGTGGAAATACGGCTTTAAAGGCATCAAATCGATCGTGCATATCCGTTTGGTACGCGATCAACCGCCGACCACCTGGAACCAATCCGCGCCGAACGAGTACGGCTTTTACGCCAACGTGAATCCGCACGTCGATCATCCGCGCTGGTCGCAGGCCACCGAGCGCTTCATCGGCTCCGGCGGCATTCTCGACGTCAAACGCCAGCCGACGCTGCTGTTCAACGGCTATGCCGATCAGGTAGCGTCGCTGTATCGTGGCATGGATCTGCGGGAGAATTTCTAAGTGCGCCTGACGCCTGTTCATATCAAATGGCTGAAAGCCGCCCTGCATCTGGCGGCATTTTTGCCCTTTCTGTGGTTGGTGCTGGCGGTGGATCAAGGCTGGTTCAGCGCCGATCCGTCCAAGGACATCCAACATTTTACCGGCAGGATGACGCTGAAACTGCTGCTGGCCACGCTGATGATCGCCCCGCTGGCGCGCTACGCCCGCCAGCCGCTGCTGATCCGCTGCCGCCGTCTGGTGGGGCTGTGGTGCTTTGCCTGGGGCACGCTGCACCTGATAAGCTACTCCACGCTGGAGCTGGGGCTGAGCAACCTCGGCCTGCTGGGCAGCGAGCTGGTGAACCGACCTTACCTGACGCTCGGCATCCTCACCTGGCTGATCCTGCTGGCGCTGGCGGCCACCTCAACGCTGTGGGCGATGCGCAAACTGGGCGCCAAATGGCAAACGTTGCACAACTTCGTCTATCTGGCGGCGATCCTCGCCCCCATCCACTACCTGTGGTCGGTCAAAACGTTTTCCCCCCAGCCGTTCATTTACGCGCTGCTGGCGGTGGCGCTGTTGGGCCTGCGTTACAAGAAATTCCGCGCCTGGTGGCGCTGAATCACGCAGCGGCGCGCGTTATTGTCGTTGAAAAACACGCGCCGCCCGCCGGAACTTTTTCTGTGTTCCAGCGCTCATATTCCTGTCACGGATCCCCGAGTTCGTCGATTTGGGGTTGAATATCTTCGCTGATAAGACCAGTATTTAGCTGCGAATTGCTACGATATCGTTATAATGCCCGACCTTGTTTCTGTTCTCAGGGTGAATTTGCCCCTTAACAGGTGACAAATCGATAACATCGGGTTATTTTCTACGATGATGGTTTTATTGCCGGAGATACCAGCACAATGGCGGATAAGTTTCACATTTTGCTTCTGAACGGCCCCAATCTCAATCTGCTGGGGACGCGTGAGCCGGAGAAGTACGGCAGCACGACGCTGACAGAGATTGTTAACGGATTGGAAAACCAGGCATCCGCATTGGATATTACCCTGAGCCATCTGCAGTCCAACGCCGAGCATCAGCTGATCGATCGCATCCATCAGGCGCGCGGCAATACCGATTTCATTCTGATAAATCCGGCGGCGTTCACGCATACCAGCGTGGCGCTGCGCGATGCGTTGCTGGCGGTGCAGATCCCGTTCATCGAGATCCACCTGTCCAACGTGCACGCCCGCGAACCTTTCCGCCATCACTCTTATCTCTCAGACGTAGCGGTAGGCGTGATTTGCGGCCTCGGCGCGGATGGCTACGCTTTCGCTTTACAGGCAGCGGTTAACCGTCTGTCGAAAACCCACTAATTGCTCCACAAAAAGAGTACGGAATCACACTCATGGATATTCGTAAAATCAAGAAACTGATCGAACTGGTTGAAGAATCAGGCATTTCTGAACTGGAAATCTCTGAAGGCGAAGAATCGGTTCGCATCAGCCGTGCCGCACCGGCGCAGGCTTATCCCGTCATGCAGCAGGCCTACGCGATGCCGGCACAGCAGCAGCCAGCCCTGGCTACCGCCGTTGCCACCGCACCTGCGGCAGAAACCCCTGCGGCACCGGCGGCCATGAGTGGCCACGTCGTTCGTTCGCCAATGGTCGGCACCTTCTACCGCACCCCAAGCCCGGACGCGAAATCCTTCGTGGAAGTGGGCCAAAAAGTGAACGCCGGCGATACCCTGTGCATCGTTGAAGCCATGAAAATGATGAACCAGATCGAAGCGGACAAGTCCGGCGTCGTGAAAGCCATCCTGGTGGAAAACGGCCAGCCGGTCGAATATGACGAGCCGCTGGTCGTCATCGAATAACGAGGCGCCCCCATGCTTGATAAAATTGTTATCGCCAACCGCGGCGAGATCGCGCTTCGCATCCTGCGTGCCTGTAAAGAACTGGGCATCAAGACCGTTGCGGTTCACTCCGCGGCCGACCGCGATCTGAAACACGTACTGCTGGCCGACGAGACCGTCTGCATCGGTCCTGCGCCATCGGTAAAAAGCTACCTGAACATCCCGGCCATCATCTCTGCGGCGGAAATCACCGGCGCGGTGGCGATCCACCCGGGCTACGGCTTCCTGTCCGAGAACGCCGACTTCGCCGAGCAGGTTGAACGCTCCGGTTTCATCTTCATCGGCCCGAGAGCCGAAACCATCCGCCTGATGGGCGACAAGGTTTCCGCGATCAACGCCATGAAGAAAGCCGGCGTGCCTTGCGTACCGGGCTCCGACGGCCCGCTGACCGACGACATGGATAAAAACCGTGCCTTCGCCAAGCGCATTGGTTATCCGGTGATCATCAAGGCGTCCGGCGGCGGCGGCGGTCGCGGCATGCGCGTCGTGCGCAGCGACAAAGACCTTGAGCAGTCCATCAACATGACGAAAGCGGAAGCCAAAGCGGCTTTCAACAACGACATGGTGTACATGGAAAAATACCTGGAGAATCCGCGCCACATCGAGATTCAGGTATTGGCCGACGGCCAGGGCAACGCCATCTATCTGGCCGAGCGCGACTGCTCCATGCAGCGCCGCCACCAGAAAGTGGTCGAAGAAGCGCCGGCACCGGGCATCACCAGCGAAATGCGCCGTTACATCGGCGAGCGCTGCTCGAAAGCCTGCGTGGAAATCGGCTACCGCGGTGCGGGTACCTTCGAGTTCCTGTATGAAAACGGCGAGTTCTATTTCATCGAAATGAACACCCGTATTCAGGTAGAGCACCCGGTTACCGAAATGATCACCGGCGTGGATCTGATCAAAGAGCAGCTGCGCATCGCTGCCGGTCAGCCGCTGTCGATCAAACAGGAAGAAGTGAAGATCCACGGCCACGCGGTAGAATGCCGTATCAACGCCGAAGATCCGAACACCTTCCTGCCGAGCCCGGGCAAGATTACCCGCTTCCACGCGCCAGGCGGTTTCGGCGTGCGTTGGGAATCTCATATCTACGCCGGTTATACCGTACCGCCGTACTATGACTCCATGATCGGCAAACTGATCACCTTCGGCGAAAACCGTGACGTGGCGATTGCCCGCATGAAAAACGCCCTGGCTGAACTGATCATCGACGGCATCAAAACCAACGTTGAGCTGCAGCAGAAGATCATGAACGACGAAAACTTCCAGCACGGTGGCACCAACATCCACTATCTGGAGAAAAAGCTGGGTCTGCAGGAAACCTAAGCAGGCATGCAGCATCGTCTGACGAAAGGCCGGTTAATCACCGGCCTTTTTCTTTGGCGTTGCCGCCAGTAACGGCTTGGCAAAACGCCGTCATGCCGTAAAATTCCCTACCTTTGATGAATCCATCACCGTAAACCTATGGGAGACACGGATGGACAAACGTTTTATCCAGGCGCACCGCGAAGCGCGTTGGGCGCTGGGGCTGACGCTGCTCTACCTGCTGGCTTGGGGGCTGGCGGCCTACCTGCCGGACAGCGCTATCGGCGTCACCGGCCTGCCGCACTGGTTCGAAATGGCCTGCCTGCTGGTGCCGCTGCTGTTCATCGGCCTGTGCTGGCTGATGGTGCGCACGGTGTTCCGCGACATTTCGCTGGAGGACCGCAATGCAAACTGAAGTGATCCTGCCGCTGGTCGCCTACCTGTTGCTGGTATTCGGCCTGTCGGTGTACGCCTACAGCCGCCGCCAGAGCGGGAATTTCCTCAGCGAATACTTCCTCGGCAACCGCTCGATGGGCGGCTTTGTGCTGGCGATGACCCTGACCGCCACCTACATCAGCGCCAGTTCGTTTATCGGCGGCCCCGGCGCCGCCTATAAATACGGCCTGGGCTGGGTGCTGTTGGCGATGATCCAGCTGCCGGCGGTGTGGCTGTCGCTCGGCGTGCTGGGCAAGAAATTCGCCATCCTGGCGCGGCGCTACAACGCCATCACCCTCAATGACATGCTGTATGGCCGCTACCAAAGCCGCCTGCTGGTGTGGCTGGCCAGCCTCAGCCTGCTGGTGGCGTTCCTCGGCGCCATGACGGTGCAGTTTATCGGTGGCGCCCGCCTGCTGGAGACCGCCGCCGGCATTCCCTACGACACCGGCCTGCTGATCTTCGGCATCAGCATCGCGCTGTACACCGCCTTCGGCGGCTTCCGCGCCAGCGTGCTGAACGACGCCATGCAGGGGCTGGTGATGCTGCTCGGCACCGTGTTGCTGCTGGTGGCGGTGATCCACGCCGCCGGCGGACTGGACAGCGCGGTGAACAAGCTGCAGCAGATCGATCCGGCGCTGGTGTCGCCACAGGGCGGCGATCAGATCCTCAGCCTGCCGTTTATGGCGTCGTTTTGGATCCTGGTGTGCTTCGGGGTGATCGGCCTGCCGCATACCGCCGTGCGCTGTATCTCCTACAAGGACAGCAAGGCGGTGCATCGCGGCATTCTGCTCGGCACCGTGGTAGTGGCGGTGCTGATGTTCGGCATGCACCTGGCCGGCGCGCTCGGCCGCGCGGTGTTGCCGGATCTCAAGATCCCCGATCAGGTGATCCCGACGCTGATGATCACCGTGCTGCCGCCGTACGCCGCCGGGATCTTTTTGGCGGCGCCGATGGCGGCGATCATGTCGACCATCAACGCCCAGCTGCTGCAATCCTCCGCCACCATCATCAAGGATCTCTACCTTGGCGTACGGCCGCAGCAGATCCACAACGAGCGGTTGATCAAGCGCTTCTCCAGCCTGACCACGCTGATCCTCGGCCTGCTGGTGCTGCTGGCAGCCTGGCGGCCGCCGGAGATGATCATCTGGCTCAACCTGCTGGCTTTCGGCGGGCTGGAGGCGGTATTCCTGTGGCCGCTGGTGCTGGGCCTGTATTGGGAGCGCGCCAATGCTCAGGGAGCGCTTAGCTCAATGGTGTCGGGTGCGGTATGCTATACGCTATTGGCCAGCTTCAACCTGCAGCCGGCGGGGCTGCACCCTATCGTGCCTTCGCTGTTGCTCAGTCTGTTGGCGTTTTATCTCGGTAACGTCGTCGGCGAAAAGCGCCGGGCGGCGTCATCATTATCCTCTTGAAGAGAATTGCTATGCCTTGGATCCAACTCAAACTGAACACCACCGGCAGTCAGGCGGAAGACCTGAGCGACGCGCTGGTGGAAAGCGGCGCCGTGTCGGTGACCTTCCAGGACACCCACGACAACCCGGTGTTCGAACCGCTGCCGGGTGAAACCCTGCTGTGGGGCGATACCGACGTGATCGGCCTGTACGACGCGGAAACCGATATGGCCGAGGTGGTGGCGATGCTGGAACAGCACCCGCTGCTGGGCGTCGGTTTCCGTCACAAGATAGAACAGCTGGAAGACAAGGACTGGGAGCGCGAATGGATGGACAACTTCCACCCGATGCGTTTCGGCGAGCGCTTGTGGATCTGCCCGAGCTGGCGTGACGTACCCGATCCTGACGCGGTCAACGTGATGCTCGATCCGGGCCTGGCGTTCGGCACCGGCACCCACCCGACCACCGCGCTGTGTCTGCAGTGGCTGGACGGCCTCGATCTGGCCGGCAAAACCGTCATCGACTTCGGCTGCGGTTCCGGCATCCTGGCGATCGCCGCGCTGAAGCTGGGTGCGGCGCGCGCTATCGGCATCGACATCGATCCCCAGGCCATTCAGGCCAGCCGCGACAACGCACAGCGTAACGGCGTTTCAGAGCGTCTGGAGCTGTATCTGCCGAAAGACCAGCCGGCGGACCTGCTGGCGGACGTGGTGGTCGCCAACATCCTCGCCGGCCCGCTGCGCGAGCTGGCGCCGTTGATCGGTTGCCTGCCGAAGGCCGGTGGTCATCTGGGGCTGTCCGGCGTGCTGGCCAGCCAGGCAAGCAGCGTAGCGGAAGCCTACGAAGAGAAGTTCACGCTCGACCCGGTCGCCGAGCGTGAAGAGTGGTGCCGCATCACCGGCCGCCGCAAGTAAGCGTCACGGTATATTGCTCCCTCATCCACCGGCCCTGCGCCGGTGGATTTTTTTTGCCTGGCGATAGGCCTGCGGGCGAGACAAAATTTTATGCAATTTTTCGCCGTTCAACGACGGATCGCCCTGAAAATGCGCCTTCCAGGCAGGCTATACCGGCAAAAAACGCGGGCGAATGCAGATAATATCCTGCACAAAGGCGAATATTTTGCCGCACACAAAATAAGCACTTTTCGTCAACTTATTGTAAAATATATATAATATTTTTATGAATCACTGCGTAGCGCATTTTTCGTCCTAATATCGGGCCAATTGGTTAAAGTTTGGCCTTTCATCTCGACGCAAAAATGCGTAATATACGCGCCCTTGCGGACACAGTATGGTCACTCTTTGTCTATGCGCATTGGACACCACCAGCTTACTAATTGCCTGATTGCGGCCCCGATGGCCGGTATTACAGATCGCCCGTTCAGAACCCTCTGTCATGCAATGGGTGCTGGGATGGCTGTATCCGAAATGCTCTCCTCCAACCCGGAGGTGTGGCGGACGGATAAGTCGCGTCTGCGTATGGTGCATAGCGATGAACCAGGGATCCGCTCCGTGCAGATTGCCGGATGCGATCCTGATGATATGGCCGCCGCCGCGCGTATCAACGTGGCCAGCGGCGCGCAGATCATCGACATCAATATGGGATGCCCGGCCAAAAAAGTGAACCGGAAGCTTGCCGGGTCCGCTTTGTTGCAGTACCCGGATCTGGTTAAACGGATCCTCCACGCGGTGGTTGACGCAGTGGATGTGCCGGTAACGCTGAAGATTCGCACCGGCTGGGCGCCAGAGCATCGTAACTGTGTAGAGATTGCCCAACTGGCCGAAAACTGTGGTATTCAGGCCCTGACGATTCACGGCCGAACCCGCGCCTGTCTGTTTAACGGCAACGCGGAATACGACAGCATTCGGGCAGTTAAGCAGAGTGTTTCCATTCCGATTATCGCGAATGGGGATATTACTGACCCGCATAAAGCCAGAGCAGTGCTCGACTACACCGGGGCCGATGCCCTGATGATAGGCCGCGCTGCTCAGGGGAGACCCTGGATCTTCCGGGAAATCCAGCATTATCTGGACACTGGGGAGTTGCTGCCGCCGCTGCCGCTTGGCGAGGTGAAGCGCTTGTTGATTGGGCACATTCGGGAATTGCACGGCTTCTATGGCCAAGGCAAGGGATTCCGGATTGCTCGTAAGCACGTGTCCTGGTATCTCCAGGAGCACGCTCCGAATGACCAGTTTCGGCGCACATTCAACGCCATAGAGGATGCCAGCGAACAGCTGGAGGCGTTGGAGGCATATTTCGAAAATCTTAGCGTAAAAAAAGAGCTGACAGAACTATGTTCGAACAACGCGTAAATTCTGACGTACTGACCGTTTCTACCGTTAACTCACAAGATCAGGTGACTCAAAAGCCTCTGCGTGACTCGGTTAAACAAGCACTGAAGAACTATTTTGCTCAACTGAACGGTCAAGACGTAAATGACCTGTATGAGCTGGTACTGGCTGAAGTTGAACAGCCACTGTTGGACATGGTGATGCAATACACCCGTGGCAACCAGACCCGCGCAGCCCTGATGATGGGCATCAACCGCGGCACGCTGCGCAAGAAGCTGAAAAAATACGGCATGAACTGATACTAGTCAGTTAACGTGTTGAAAAGGCGCTTTATCTCATTTGATAAGCGCCTTTTTCTTTTGGGGCCGGCCCGGTTTGCGGGCAATAAAAAAGGCCGCAGCGCGGCCCTTGGGTAAAGCGGAGACCTTATTCGGTCGCTTTGTTCTTGAGGCTTTCCGCCCCTTGCTTGGTCTTATCCCAAGCCTTCTCCGTACCCTGTTTGGTGGAGTGCCAGGCCTTTTGCGAGCCCTCGCTCACCTTGCTGCCGACGCTGTCGCTCTTGCCTTCAGCGGCGTGCTTGGCTTTCAGCTTCAGCTCTTCACCCTTGTCCTGAGACTGGTGCAGCTTTTCTTTGGCGGTATCCGCCCCTTTGTGCGCTTCGGCAACGACCTCGTTGCTGGCGTGAGCGGCGGTGTCGGTCGCGGTCTCAGCGGCGAACACCGGGGAAGCGAGCAGCAGTGCAGACAAGGCAATGATTGATTTCTTCATAAGTCCCTCTTTTTTCAGATACGTGCCATTCGTCATGAAACAAGATGGCATGAAACGCCCCTTGAACGATTTAAGAATAGGACTAAAACCAAAAAAATCGATATAAAATTTTATTAAAAATAAATTTCTCATTTTTTTATGCCGTTCGAGCGAATCCCGGTCAAAAAGCACGAAAACGTTAAATTTTTCCTGTCACAAAACTATAATTTGTATGAATTTTTAACAAGCATTAACAGGGATGGATTCTATGGTTGCCGCGATCATTATCGGCATTTTCATCGTCAGCTTCTTCTACGCGCACTCCCGCGGCAAAGAGAAACAAAAGGTTACCCGCCAACTGTTCGATCACTCCACCTTTATGGGGCCGATCAACATGTTTATGACCGGTTTCTCCCGTTTGCCCGCCAAACAGCCCTATTTCGACGAAAAAGGCTTCCCGGAGCTGCAGACGCTGACCGACAACTGGCAGGTGATCCGCGAAGAAGCGGTGCGCCTGCAGGATCACATCAAAAAGGCGCAGTCGCACAACGATGCCGGCTTCAACACCTTCTTCAAACGCGGCTGGAAACGTTTCTATCTGAAATGGTACAGCGACAGTCACCCTTCGGCGCAGACGCTGTGCCCGCAAACCGTCGAGCTGCTCAACCGCATCCCGTCGGTCAAGGCGGCGATGTTCGCCGAGCTGCCGCCCGGCAGCCATTTGGGTAAACACCGCGACCCTTACGCCGGTTCGGTGCGCTATCACCTGGGGCTGATGACGCCCAACGACGATCGCTGCTTCATCGAAGTGGATGGCGAACAGCACAGCTGGCGCGACGGCGAGGCGGTGATCTTCGACGAAACCTACGTGCACTGGGCACAGAACGACACCGACCAGACGCGCATCATTCTATTTTGCGACGTCGAGCGGCCGATGAAGTGGCGCTGGGCGCAGGCGGTCAACCACTGGGTCGGCTCTACGCTGATGTCTGCGGCCAGCTCGCCGAACGACGACCAGGACCGCACCGGCGGCATCAACCGCATCTTCAAATACGTCAACGCGGTGCGCGATGCCGGTCAGCGCCTGAAAGCACGCAACCGCCGCGGTTACTACCTGCTGAAATGGCTGGCGATCGCTGCAATCTTCGCCGCGATTATCATTCCCAGCCTATAAAACGCGCCAATCTTCAACTTAGGGGCAACGCGAATGAGAATATTCGCATGCCCCTCTTCCGCCACACCCCGTACCCTGTGCTAGCATAAGCATTCCTAGAGCCGCCTCCGCTGGCCAACAGCTATCCCTCCGAAGCCTGATAGCAGCGCAAACCGCCCTTCGAATGTAAATGTTTAGTCAATTATGGAATCCCGACTAAACCCTGGTCGTGCCCGGGTGTCTGAGTGGTCGTATCGCTATCGAGTGGAACCTTTATGCGTTACAGCTTGCTGCCCCTTTTTAACGTATAAAACGAGTTTCTATGAAATCAGCCAAAGCATTTCAACTGGCCTTGCTGCACCCGCGCTACTGGCTCACCTGGTTCGGCCTCGCCCTGCTGTTCCTGCTGGTCCAGCTCCCCTACCCGTGGCTCTACCGTCTGGGGGTATGGATGGGGCGTACCTCGATGCGCTTTCTCAAGCGCCGCGTCACCATCACCCGTCGCAACCTTGAGCTATGCTTCCCCGAGATGGACGAAGCGCAGCGCGAACGCAAAGTGGTGGGCAATTTCGAATCGCTCGGCATGGGCCTGTTGGAAACCGGCATGGCCTGGTTCTGGTCGGATAAGCGCGTCAAGCGCTGGTTCAACGTCTCCGGCATCAACCACCTCAAAATGGCGCAGCGTGACAATCGCGGCGTACTGGTAATCGGCGTGCACTTTATGTCGCTGGAGCTGGGCGGCCGGGCCATGGGCCTGTGCCAGCCGATGATGGCGATGTACCGCCCGCACAACAACAAGGCGATGGAGTGGGCGCAGACCAAGGGCCGCATGCGTTCCAACAAGGCGATGATCGATCGCAAGGATCTGCGCGGCATGGTGCACGCACTCAAGCGCGGTGAGGCGGTATGGTTCGCGCCGGATCAGGACTACGGCCCACGCGGCAGCGTATTCGCCCCGCTGTTCGCCGTCGATCAGGCCGCGACCACCAGCGGCACCTTCATGCTGGCGCGCATGGCCAACCCGGCGCTGGTGCCGGTGGTGCTGATCCGCCGTGAAGGCGGCCGCGGCTACGATCTGCTGATCCAGCCGGCCCTGGAAGACTATCCGCTCAGCGACGAACAGGCGGCGGCAGCTTACATGAACAAAGTGATCGAGAAAGAGATCATGCGGGCGCCAGAGCAATATCTGTGGCTGCACCGCCGCTTCAAAACCCGACCGGTCGGCGCACCGTCGCTGTACTGATCCCCCTTTTTCCAGCCCGGCCAACGCCGGGCTTTTTTGTGCGCAGCGTTTAAAAAATCTGCGGCTCACGATCCCGCTTTCCTGTAATCTCCTTTTTTACCCGCACAGGAAAGGAAATGATGAAAGCTCAAGTCCGCATTGCTCTGGTCGGTGATTACACCCCGCAAGCCGTGGCCCATCAGGCCATCCCCGTGGCGCTCCAGCTCACCGCCGCCCACCTCGATATCGACGTGCAGCCCCAGTGGCTACCGACCGACACCCTGACCTCCCCCGACGTCCTGCACGATTTCGACGCCATCTGGGTGGTGCCGGGCAGCCCATATCGTCACGACGACGGCGCCTTTATGGCGATCCGTCATGCGCGGGAAAACGACGTGCCGTTCCTCGGCTCCTGCGGCGGTTTTCAATACGCGATTGTCGAGTACGCGCGTAACGTGATGGGCTGGCACGACGCCGGTCATGCGGAAACCGACAGCGGTGGCCGGCTGGTGATCGCGCCGCTTAGCTGCTCGCTGGTGGAAAAAACCGGCGACATCGTTTTTCAGCCTGACACCCGCGCCGCACGGGTCTACGGCAGCCTGAACACCCATGAAGGCTACCACTGCAACTTCGGCGTCAATCCGGAGTTCGTCGTTGATCTGCAACGTTTCCCGCTGATCATCAGCGGCCACGACACCGAAGGCGACGTGCGCGCCATCGAACTGCCGGCTCACCGTTTTTACGTCGCTACGCTGTTCCAGTCGGAACGCGCCGCGCTGCGCGGCGAGCTTTCGCCGCTGGTGGTGGAACTCGTCAAAACCGCCGCCAACGGGTAAAAAAAAAGCCCTCTTGCGAGGGCTTTCTCATCGGATACATCCCGCCGGCTTACGCCTGTCCAAGCTCGCGCAACGCCAGATTGAAGTGCTGTCCCAGCTCACGCCGGTGAACCGGATGCTCCATCATAGACACATGATCGCCGTTGACCTGGCTGACGCGGACGGTCGCCGGCGACAGCAGCCTATCCCATCCCAACGCGGAAGCGTCTTCGCGGCAATATCCCGCCTGCTTGATCTTCTGCCAGTACGCCTGGAACTGTGCGTTCTGCGAATTGACGGAAACCTGCTCCTGCTTCGCCTTGAACAGATGAATTTTCAGCGTTGCAGACTGCACCTGAGTCGCTTCCACCAGTTTGGCGTAATGGTGTCGCTGTTGCCAGAGCGCCGCCTCGTCGGCCACTTCCTCACACTGAGTCTTGATCCCGGCGCGTTGCACGGCCGCGATCGCCTCCGGCAACGGCAGCTCGGCCAACTGCTGACAGAACTGCGGATCCGGCCTTTCCTGCATTGACTCCACCCAGTTCAGCAACAGCTGGACCGGGCTGTGCATCGCCGCCACCGGCCGCAACGTGTCGATCAGCCCCAGGAAAGCGACCGCTTCCCCGGCCGATTGCAGCTGCTCGGCGATGGCATAGGCCAACACCCCGCCGGAAGAGTACCCCGCCAGATGGTATGGTCCCTGCGGCTGCACTTCGCGAATCAACGCTACGGCGCTGGCGGCCATATCGGACATGGTGGCCGGCTTCTCCTCCACCGCCGGCCACGGCACGGCGTAGACCGGGAAGGTCTCGTCGATCTCCTTGGCCAATTCAAACACGTAGGAGTGGTCGCCAAAGCCGGTCGGGACGAAGAACAGCGGTGGTCGGCTGCCACTGCTGCGAGCCGGCACGGCTTTGCGCAGCGGAGCCTCTGCGGTGCGACGATCTATCCGCTCGGCCAGCTCGGCCAATATCGGATGGTTGAAGATCGCCTGTACCGGCAAGGTGATGCCTTGCTGACGCAGCTGGCTGGAAAGACGCACCGCCAGCAGCGAATGGCCACCGAGCTCGAAGAAATTGTCGTGGCGTCCTATCTGGCCAATCTCGAGCAGCTCACACCATACTCGCGCCAGCGTCGTTTCGATCCCACCCTGAGGCGCCGCATACTCCCGAGTGCCGACTACCGCGCACTCCGGCTCCGGCAAGGCACGCCGATCCAGCTTACCGTTGGCGGTCAACGGCAGCGCATCCAACCAGACATAAGCCGACGGCACCATGTACTCCGGCAAGCGTTCGCTCAGATAGGCCCGTAACTGCCCCTGCAGCGCGCTGTGGTCAACGTCGGCCGCCGGTACGATCCAGGCGACCAGGCGCGGATGGCGCTCCGTCGAACAGACCTGTACCACCGCTTCCCGCACCCACGGGCTCGCCGCCAGCTGTACCTCGATCTCGCCCGGTTCGATACGGAATCCGCGCAGCTTGATCTGCTGATCGCATCGCCCTTGGTATTCAAGACTGCCGTCCGGCAGATAACGCGCCAGATCGCCGGTGCGATACATGCGGCCACCGCCGACCGGATTGAATGGATCGCTCAGGAAACGCTGTGCCGTCAGTTCCGGTCGGTTCAGGTAGCCCAATGCCACCCCCACACCCCCGATGTACAATTCTCCTACCGCCCCCACCGGCACCGGGCGCCCACGGGCGTCCAGCAAGTAAGCGCGGGTATTGCCGATCGGTTTCCCAATCGGCAAGCGCGCCTCCCCGTCAGCCCGCTCAATACGTGCCGTTGTCGCAAAAGTGGTGGTCTCCGTCGGCCCATAAGCATGGATCAGATGCACCGGCCCTCGTTCTTGCAACAACCGCGCATAAGCGCCCGGATCCTCTTTCTCCCCTCCGCTAATCAGATATTTCAACTGCGACAGTGCGCCGCTGATGCTGTGCACATACTGATTGAACAACGCGGTGGTCAAGAACAGCGTGGTGATGCGATGGTGTTGCAGCTCGGCCGCCAGACGCTCGGCCTCCATCATCACCTCCGGCGCTATCACCACCAGCGCACCGCCATTCAACAGGGCGGCCCAAACCTCCATCGTGCTGGCGTCAAACGCCGGGTTGGCCGCAAAGGCTATGCGGTCGTCGGCGTCAAAGGCGGCATAGCGGTTGTTGCGCACCAGACGCGTGATGCCCTGATGCGGCGTCATGACGCCTTTCGGCGTACCGGTCGAGCCGGAGGTATACATGATGTAGGCCGTCGCGCCGCTCGACATGCGCAACGCCGGGTTATCGTCATGACCTTCAGCTTCGCGATCCTCGATCGTCAGCTGCGGAATGCCTTCGTCGCCGATAACGTCCGTCAGCATCAGGCAGGCACCGCTGTCATCGGCGATCCACGCCTGACGCGCGGCCGGCAGTTGCGGATCGATAGGCACATACGCCGCACCGGCCTTGATTACCGCCAATTGGGCGCAGACCAGTTCGATGCTGCGCGCCAGCCGCACCGCGATCCGGTCGCCCGGTTGTACGCCGCGCTCAATCAGCCGATGCGCCAACCGGTTGGCGCGCGCATTCAACTGTGCGTAAGTAAACTGCCGCGTATTCTGGATCAAGGCGACGGCCTGCGGCGTCAGTTGCGCCTGCTGTTCAAACAGTTCGTGCACGCAGGTATCTGCCGGATAAGCTTCCGCCGTATGATTCCAGCGGCACAGCTGCAGCGCATATTCTTCATCCGACATCACGTCCAATTCGCAGATCGGTGACTGCGGCGCCTGCTCCAGCGCCTGCGCCAATGTGCTCAACGCCTGTGCCATATAGCCACACACGCGCTGCGCTTCAATCGGCTGTCTGACCTGCGCCGTCAGGCCCAACGAATCACCGCCGTCCTCGACCGACAGCACGAACGGATAGTTGGTACGTTCCTGGCTATCGAGCAGCGTCACGCCGGTCGGCAATGCGGTGTCCTCGCCGCTGTTATGCCGATAGTTCAACAGAGCACTGAACAGCGGCGTGCCCGCGGCAACGCCGCTGCAACGCTGCGCCAACGCCAGCGGCGCATGCTCATGGGCCAGCAGCCCGCTCAGCCGAATATGCGCCTGCAACACCGCCGATTCCGCGCCGATATCGTTGACATCCAGCCGTAACGGCAGAGTATTGATAAACAGTCCGAGCGCCCGCTCCGCCCCGTCTCCGGCCTGCATGCGGCCCAACAATACGGTGCCGAACACCACCTCATCGCGGCCGGTGGCGCGCGCCAGCACCTGCGCCCAGGCCAGGTGGCACAGGCTGGCCAGGCTGACGCCCAGCCGCCGCGCCTGCCGCCGCAGCTGCTGATTGAGCGTATGCGGTAATGCCAGGTGCGCCGTCGAGATATCTCGCCCTTCGCCATGTACGTCGCTCAGGCCGAACGGCAGCGAAGGTTCATCGATATCCGCCAGCAGAGTGCGGAAGAACTGTTCGTGTTCGGCATTGCTCACGCCGAGCCGCGCCTGCGCCACCGCGTTGCGGAACGGCGGCGCCTTGGCCAGTTCGTCCCCGCGCCCGGCCAGAATCAGATTGATTTCCTCCTGCATCACCGCCAGGGTCGAGTGATCGCCGATCAGGTGATGCCACTGCTGGAGTACGCACCAACTACCCCCCTCTTCCTGTGCAGCGACAAAACTCAGCAACGGTGCGCGCGTCAGGTCAGGCCGTACGCGGCGCGGATCAAACAACGCCGTCAGCCGCGCACCGATCTCGCCCTCTGCCGGATTGAGCCGCAGTTCTCGCAGCGACAACTCGGCCTTGCGCCACACCACCTGCACCGGCGCGGACACGCCCTGCGTGATGAACGCGGTGCGCAGAATGTCATGGCGATCGATCACCTGCTGCATCGCCGCCAGCCAGGCGTCCAGACGCGCACGGCTGTCGAAACGCAATACCGCAGACAGCTGGTACGGATCGCCCTGTTCCGCCAGCAGATGGTGGAACAAAATCCCCTCCTGCAGCGGCGACAAAGCGTAGATGTCCTGTACGTTGGCCACGCCGCCCGGTACCTGCGTCACCACCGCGTCGATCTCCGCCTGGCTCAGCGTCGCCAGCGGCAACATCTCCGGCGTAATGGAGGCGCCGCCCGGTAGGATACCGTTAGCCGGCACGCTCACTTCTTGCTGCGTGACCAACGTCTGCGCCAGCGTCGATAGCGTCGGCGCGGTGAACAGCGTTTGCACCCCGGCGCTCAACCCGACACGGCGCAGCTGCGCCATCAACTTCACCGCCAACAGCGAATGGCCGCCCAGTTCGAAGAAGTTATCGTGACGCCCGACCCGCTCAATACCCAGTAGCTCGCGCCAAATCCCCGCCAACAGCGTTTCCAGTTCGCCTTCAGGCTCGGCGTAAACCTCACGCACGTAGGCGTCCTCCTGCGGTTCAGGCAGCGCGCGCCGATCCAGTTTGCCGTTCGGCGTCAGCGGTAGCGTATCCAGCGCCACCCAGGCTACCGGCAGCATAAACTCCGGCAACATACCCGCCAGATACTGCCGCAGCGTCACCGCCAACGTCTGGCGATCCGCATCAGACTCCGGTACCACCCAGGCCACCAGTCGCTTAGTGTCGGCTTCGCCGAGGACATCCACCACCGCTTCGCGCACCGCCGGATGACCGGCCACTCGCGCCTCGATCTCACCGCATTCGATGCGGAAGCCGCGAATTTTCACCTGCCGATCGTTGCGTCCCAGATAGTCGATATTGCCGTCCGGCAGATAGCGCGCCAGGTCGCCGGTGCGATACATACGCTCACCTGGGTTAAACGGATCCGCCAGGAATCGCTCTGCCGTTAGCTCTGCGCGGTTGAGATAACCCAGCGCCACCCCGGGGCCGGCGATGTAGATCTCGCCGGTCGCGCCGAGCGGCACCGGCTGCCCGTGCGCATCCAGCAGATAAATCCGGGTATTGCCGATCGGCCGCCCGATAGGCAAACGCTGCCATTGGTCCACCCGCTCAATCGTGGCCGTCGTGGCGAACACCGTGCACTCGGTCGGCCCATAACCGTTGATCAGCCGTACCGGCCCAGCCTCTTTCAGCATGCGGGCAAAGGCGTGCGGATCCGCCGCTTCACCACCGCTGAGCAGATATTTCAACTGCGCCAACGTCGCGGCGATGCTATGGACATATTGGTTAAACAACGAGGTGGTCAGGAACAAGACGTTAATCCCTTGCCGCACCAGCGCCGCCGCCAACGCTTCGGCTTCCGTCAACACTTCCGGCGCAATGATCGCCAGACTGGCGCCATTCAACAGGGCGCCCCACACTTCCAACGTGCTGGCGTCAAACGCCGGATTGGCGGCGAAAGCGAAGCGATCGCCGCGTTCAAACGACGCAAAACGATTGTTGATCGCCAGCCGGAGGATGCCTTGATGCGTCACCATGACGCCTTTAGGCGTACCGGTAGAGCCCGAGGTATACATGACGTAGGCCGGTGCGTCGCCGGCGCGAGGCACCGCCGGATCGTGGGTTGGATTCTGCCGCAGCCGATCGATACGCAGGCATGCGATCTCACCGACTATTTCGCGATCGAGATCGCGATCGCACAGGATCAACGACGCCCCGCTGTCACCGATGATCCACGCCTGCCGCGCAACGGGCAGGTGTGGATCGAGCGGCACATAAGCGGCCCCCGCCTTGAGGATCGCCAACTGGGCGATGACCAGAGAAACGCTGCGTTCGAGCGACGTGGCCACGCGATCGCCGGGGCGCACGCCCTGTGTGATGAGTTGGTGCGCCAGTTGGTTGGCATGGGCGTTCAATTGGGCGTAGCTCAGGCTGTCCCGATCGTTCACCACCGCAACGGCATCCGGCGTGCGCTGCGCCCACTGTTCAAACAGGGCATGGGCGCTGCTCTGCGCCGGATAAACTTCCGCGGTTCGGTTCCAGCCGTACAACAGCAGTTCGCGCTCTGCAGCCGGCAACAGATCGAGATGCGACGCAGGCTGCGTAGCATTTGTCGCCATCGCCCGCAGCACCTGCACCAGATAAACGCCGTAACGCTCGACGGTAGCGCGGTCGAACAGCGCCGTGGCGAAGTTCAGCGTACCGCTGATTTGCTCATCGCCCTCCGCCAGATCGAGCGTCAAATCATACTTGGCGATCTGATAACCCAACTCGGCACTCTCGGCCTGCAGCCCAGGCAGCGAGATATCGCGCACCGAGCCGTCCTGCCAGGCCAGCATCACCTGGAACAGCGGGGTATAGCCCAGATGGCGCGGCGGATTGACCAGCTCCACCACCTGCTCGAACGGCAGATCGCGATTTTCCCGGGCCGTCAGCACCGTGTGGCGGATCCGCTCGATCAGCGTCGGCAGATCCGGATCGTCGCGAAGATCGATGCGCAGCGCCAGCGTGCTGACGAAGAAACCGACCAGCGATTCGGTTTCCAGCCGGCCACGGTTGGCCTCCGGCGTGCCGATCACCAACTCCTGCTGCCCGGCCATGCGCGCCAGCACCAGGCTCCAGGCTGCCAGCACCGTCATGAACAGCGTGCCGCCATGCTGCCGGCTGAACTGCCGCAGCGCCTGCGTCAGCTCGGCGTCTATCGCGATCGGCACCTCCCCGCCGCTGAAAGACTGCACCGTCGGACGCGGCCGGTCGGTTGGCAGCGTCAGCAGCGCCGGCGCATCGCTCAGCGTTTCGCGCCAGTATTGCGCCTGCGCCGCCAACCGCTCTGGCGTCAGATAGCGACGCTGCCAGGCGGCGTAATCCGGGTATTGCAGCGTCAACGGCGGCAGCGGATCGCCATCGCCGCGGCGGAAAGCACCGTACAACGCCCCCAACTCACGCAGCAGAATACCGGTCGACCAACCGTCGGAGATGATGTGATGACAGGTGAGCAGGAACAGGTGCTCTTCATCCGCCAGGCGGATCAGCGCGGCGCGCACCAACGGACCGGAACCCAAGTCGAAAGGCGCCTCCGCCAGGCGCTGCGCCAGTTGTCGCGCCTGGCTCTGGGCATCCTGCTGCCCACGCAGATCGTGAACCGTCAACGGCAGCGCATCTACCGGCAGAATGTGCGCCTGAGGCTGTCCCTCGACGGTGACAAACCGGCTACGCAACGCTTCGTGACGGGCATAGATCGCATCCAGGCTCTGTCGCCAGGCGGGCAGATCCAGCTCGCCGCGCAGGCTCAGCGCCAGAGGAATATGGTAAGTTTCACTCAGGCCTTCCAACTGAGTCAGGAACCACAAACGCTGCTGGGCAAACGACAGCGGCAACGCGGCGTCGCGCGGCATAGCCTCGATCGGCGGCAGCGCCTCATCAGTCCTGCGCAGCTGCTGCGCCAACACATGCAGCGTCGGGTTGGCGAACAGGGTCTGCAACGGCAGCTGCCATTCCACCTGCTGCAGACGGTTGGTCAGACGCACCGCCAGCAGCGAGTGGCCCCCCAGTTCGAAGAAGTTATCGTGGCGGCCTACCCGCTCCACGTTCAGCAGGTCGCGCCAGATCGCCGCCAGCAGCGTTTCGTGTTCACCCTGCGGCGCTTCGTACACCGCCTGGCTCTGCGTCCCCTGCGGCTCCGGCAGCGCCCGCCGATCCAGTTTGCCGTTCGGCGACAGCGGCAACGCCGCCACCACCACCCAGGCCGACGGCACCATATAGTCCGGCAGCGCCGCGCTCAGATGCTGCCGCAGCACGCCCGTCAGCGTCTCTTCCGCCACGTCCGCGGCCGGCACCACCCACGCCACCAGCCGTTTGTCGTCGCCCACCGCCCGCGCATCCACCACCGCTTCGCGCACCGCCGGGTGCGTTGCCAGCGCCGCCTCTATCTCGCCGCATTCGATGCGGAAGCCGCGGATTTTCACCTGCTGGTCATTGCGCCCCAGGTACTCGATGTCGCCGTTCGCCAGATAGCGCGCCACGTCACCGGTGCGGTACATTCGCCCGCCCGGCGCGAACGGATCGCTCAGGAAGCGCTCCGCCGTCAATTCGGGCCGATTCAGATAGCCCCGCGCCACCTGCACCCCGCCGATATACAGCTCGCCCACCGCCCCCAGCGGCACCGGCTGCCCGTGCTCGTCCAGCAGGTAGATGCGCGTGTTGGCGATCGGCCGCCCGATCGGCACCGACACCCGGTCCGCCTCCCGCGAACAGTGCCAGGCGGTGACGTCCACCGCCGCCTCCGTCGGCCCGTACAGGTTATGCAACTCCGCCTGCGGCAGCCGGCGGTAAAACTCCGCCACCAGCGCCGCCGGCAGCGCTTCCCCGCTGCACATCACCCGCACCACCTTGCCGCAGCGCGTCGCCGCCTGCCCGTCCGCCAGGAAGCTTTGCAGCATCGACGGCACAAAGTGCAGCGTGGTGACGCCGTACTGTTCGATCGCGCGGCTCAGGTAGTCCGGATCCTTGTGCCCTTCCGGCTTCGCCATCACCAGGCGCGCGCCGACCATCAGCGGCCAGAAGAACTCCCACACCGAGACGTCGAAGCCGAACGGCGTTTTTTGCAGCACCGTGTCCGCCGCTGTCAGACCGTAGGCCTCCTGCATCCACACCAGCCGGTTGACCACCCCGCGGTGTTCGTTCATCGCGCCCTTCGGTTTACCGGTCGAACCCGAGGTGTAAATCACGTACGCCAGGTGCGACGCCTGCGCGCGCCGTTCCGGGTTCTCGGCGCTCAGCGTCTCCGGCAATGCCGCCTCCAGCGCCAGCTGCGGCGTCGCAGGCTCGCCCAGCGCCGCCCGGCCGGCGGCGTCCGCCAGCAGCAGCACCGGGTCGGCGTCCTGCAGGATGTACTGCAGGCGCTCGCCCGGATAGGCCGGATCGAGCGGCACATAGGCGCCGCCGGCCTTGAGGATACCGAACAGCGCCGTCACCATGTTCAGGTCGCGTTCGGCGCACACCGCCACCCGGCTGTCCGGGCCGACGCCGCGCGCTATCAGCGCGTGCGCCAGCCGGTTGGCGCGGGCGTTCAACTGGGCGTAGCTCAGGCTTTCCGTTCCGCTCACCAGCGCGATGGCGTCCGGCGTGCGGCGCACCTGCTGCTCGAACAGCGCCGCCAGGGTCTGATCCAGCGGGTAGTCACGCTCGGTGCGGTTCCAGCCATGCAGCAGCAGTTCGCGTTCCGCCTCAGGCACCACCGCCAGTGAACATACCGGCGTTTCCGGTGCCTGCTCCAGCGCTTGCGCCAGCGAGCCCAGCGCCTGCGCCATATAGTCGCACACCCGCTGGGCATCGACCGTCTCTGTCACCTGCGCCGTAATGCCGAGCGAATCGCCGCCGTCCTCCACCGATAACACAAACGGATAGTTGGTGCGCTCTTCGGCGCTCAGCAAGCTGACACCTTCCGGTAACGACACTGCCTCGCCGTTGTTATGGCGATAGTTGAGCAAGGCACTGAACAGCGGCGCCCCAGGGCTGACGCCGCTGCAGCGCTGCGCCAATGCCAGCGGCGCATGTTCATGCGCCAGCAGCCCGCTCAGCCGCACATGCGCCTCCCTTGCCGCCGCCTCCGCGCCTCGCCGATCGATGTCCAGGCGCAGTGGCAATGTGTTGATAAACAACCCCAATGCCCGTTCCGCGCCTTCGCCGCCCTGCAGGCGACCCAGCAATACGGTGCCGAACACGACCGCGTCTCGCCCGCTGACGCGCGCCAGCACCTGCGCCCAGGCCAGGTGGCACAGGCTGGCCAGGCTGACGCCCAGCCGCCGCGCCTGACGTCGCAATCGCAGATTCAGCGCCGAAGAGAGCGCCTGGTAGCGGCTGACGATTTGCCGTCCTTCACCATGCACATCGCTCAGGCCAAACGGCAGCACCGGCTCGCTGATATCCGCCAACATGTCGCGGAAGAAGCTTTCATGTTCTGCTTCGCTGAGCGTCAGGCGCGCCTGCGCCACCGCATTGCGGAACGGCTGGGCGGCGCCCAGCTGTGCGCCACGGCCGGCGAGGATCTCGCTGACCTCTTGCTCCATGAAGGCCAGCGTGGAGTGATCGCCAATCAGATGATGCCACTGCTGCAAAGCGCACCAGCAGCCGTCTTCCTCCTGCGCGACGGTAAAATTGAGCAGCGGCGCACGGGTCAGATCCTGCCGCTGATGCAGCGGATCAAAACTGGCCGCCAGCTGTTGCCAAATCGTACCCTCAGCCGGATCGAAACGCCGCTCGCTCAGCGCCAGCTCGGCCTTGCGCCACACCACCTGCACCGGCGAGGACACGCCCTGCGTGATGAACGCGGTGCGCAGAATGTCATGGCGATCGATCACCTGCTGCATCGCCGCCAGCCAGGCGTCCAGGCGCGCACGACTGTCGAAACGTAATACCGCAGACAGCTGGTACGGGTCGCCCTGTTCCGCCAGCAGATGGTGGAACAAAATCCCCTCCTGCAGCGGCGACAAGGCGTAGATGTCCTGTACGTTGGCCACGCCACCCGGCACCTGTGCCACCACCGCGTCGATCTCCGCCTGGCTCAGCGTCGCCAGCGGCAACATCTCCGGCGTAATGGAGGCGCCGCCCGGTAAGATCCGGTTTTCCGGTATCTCGATCTCACCCTGCGCGCTCATCGCCTGCGCCAACGCCGACAGCGTCGGCGTTGAGAACAACGTCTGCACGTTCGCTCCCCAACCGGCACGCCGCAGTTGAGCCATCAACTTCACCGCCAGCAGCGAGTGGCCGCCCAGTTCGAAGAAGTTGTCGTGGCGGCCTACCCGCTCCACGTTCAGCAGGTCGCGCCAGATCGCCGCCAGCAGCGTTTCGTGTTCACCCTGCGGCGCTTCGTACACCGCCTGACTCTGCGTCCCCTGCGGCTCCGGCAGCGCCCGCCGATCCAGTTTGCCGTTCGGCGACAGCGGCAACGCCGCCACCACCCCCCAGGCCGACGGCACCATATAGTCCGGCAGCGCCGCGCTCAGATGCTGCCGCAGCACGCCCGCCAGCGTCTCTTCCGCCACGTCCGCGGCCGGCACCACCCACGCCACCAGCCGTTTGTCGTCGCCCACCGCCCGCGCATCCACCACCGCTTCGCGCACCGCCGGGTGCGTTGCCAGCGCCGCCTCTATCTCGCCGCATTCGATGCGGAAGCCGCGGATTTTCACCTGCTGGTCATTGCGCCCCAGGTACTCGATGTCGCCGTTCGCCAGATAGCGCGCCACGTCACCGGTGCGGTACATTCGCCCGCCCGGCGCGAACGGATCGCTCAGGAAGCGCTCCGCCGTCAATTCGGGCCGATTCAGATAGCCCCGCGCCACCTGCACCCCGCCGATATACAGCTCGCCCACCGCCCCCAGCGGCACCGGCTGCCCGTGCTCGTCCAGCAGGTAGATACGCGTGTTGGCGATCGGCCGCCCGATCGGCACCGACACCCGGTCCGCCTCCCGCGAACAGTGCCAGGCGGTAACGTCCACCGCCGCCTCCGTCGGCCCATACAGGTTATGCAACTCCGCCTGCGGCAGCCGGCGGTAAAACTCCGCCACCAGCGCCGCCGGCAGCGCTTCCCCGCTGCACATCACCCGCACCACCTTGTCGCAGCGCGTCGCCGCCTGCCCGTCCGCCAGGAAGCTTTGCAGCATCGACGGCACAAAGTGCAGCGTGGTGACGCCGTACTGTTCGATCGCGCGGCTCAGGTAGTCCGGATCCTTGTGCCCTTCCGGCTTCGCCATCACCAGGCGCGCGCCGACCATCAGCGGCCAGAAGAACTCCCACACCGAGACGTCGAAGCCGAACGGCGTTTTTTGCAACACCGTGTCCGCCGCCGTCAGGCCGTAGGCCTCCTGCATCCACACCAGCCGGTTGACCACCCCGCGGTGTTCGTTCATCGCGCCCTTCGGTTTACCGGTCGAACCCGAGGTGTAAATCACGTACGCCAGGTGCGACGCCTGCGCGCGCCGTTCCGGGTTCTCGGCGCTCAGCGTCTCCGGCAATGCCGCCTCCAGCGCCAGCTGCGGCGTCGCAGGCTCGCCCAGCGCCGCCCGGCCGGTGGCGTCCGCCAGCAGCAGCACCGGGTCGGCATCCTGCAGGATGTACTGCAGGCGCTCGCCCGGATAGGCCGGATCGAGCGGCACATAGGCGCCGCCGGCCTTGAGGATACCGAACAGCGCCGTCACCATGTTCAGGCCGCGTTCGGCGCACACCGCCACCCGGCTGTCCGGGCCGACGCCGCGCGCTATCAGCGCGTGCGCCAGCCGGTTGGCGCGGGCGTTCAGCTGGGCGTAGCTCAGGCTTTCCGTTCCACTCACCAGCGCGATGGCGTCCGGCGTGCGGCGCACCTGCTGCTCGAACAGCGTCGCCAGGGTCTGATCCAGCGGGTAGTCACGCTCGGTACGGTTCCAGCCATGCAGCAGATGCTCCCGTTCGGCGAGCGGCAGCAAATCGATATGGGATACCGACCGAGCGTTATTCAGCGTCATCGCCCGCAGCGCCTGAATCAGGTAAACGCCGTAGCGTTCAGCGGTGGCGCGATCGAACAACGCCGTGGCGAAATTCAGCGTGCCGCTGATGCCTTCGCCGGTATCGGCCAAGTCGAGCGTCAGATCAAACTTCGCCGCGCTGTATTCCAGCCCGGCCAGCTCGGCCTGCAGCCCAGGCAGCGGAATATCGCGCACCGAGCCGTCCTGCCAGGCCAGCATCACCTGGAACAGCGGGGTATAGCCCAGATGGCGCGGAGGATTAACCAGCTCCACCACCTGCTCGAACGGCAGATCGCGATTTTCCTGCGCCGTCAGCACCGTGTGACGGATCCGCGCGATCAGCGTCGGCAGATCCGGATCGTCACGAAGATCGATGCGCAGCGCCAGCGTACTGACGAAGAAGCCGACCAACGATTCGGTTTCCAACCGGCCACGGTTGGCCTCCGGCGTGCCGATCACCAGCTCCTGCTGCCCGGCCATGCGCGCCAGCACCAGGCTCCAGGCCGCCAGCACCGTCATGAACAGCGTGCCGCCATGCTGCCGGCTGAACTGCCGCAGCGCCTGCGTCAGCTCGGCGTCTATCGCGATCGGCACCTCCCCGCCGCTGAAAGACTGCACCGTCGGACGCGGCCGGTCGGTTGGCAGCGTCAGCAGCGCCGGCGCATCGCTCAGCGTTTCGCGCCAGTATTTCGCCTGCGCCGCCAACCGCTCTGGCGTCAGATAGCGACGCTGCCAGGCGGCGTAATCCGGGTATTGCAGCGTCGGCAGCGGCAGCGGATCGGCATCGCCGCGGCGGAAAGCACCGTACAACGCCCCCAGCTCACGCAGCAGAATGCCGGTCGACCAACCGTCGGAGACGATGTGATGACAGGTGAGCAGGAACAGGTGCTCCTCATCAGCCAGGCGGATCAGTGCGGTACGCACCAGCGGCCCCTGCGTCAAATCGAACGCCTGAGTGGCCGCCTGGCGGCAAAGCGTTTCGGCTTGCGCGGGGTGATGTCGCAGATCGTGGAACGCGAGCGGTAAGCCGTTAGCCGGCAAAATCTGTACCTGCGGCCGATCTTCCCGGGTGATGAACCGACTACGCAGCGATTCATGGCGCGCATAGAGCGCGTCCAGGCTGTGTTGCAGCGCCTGCCGGTCCAACCGACCGCGCAGCCGCAACGCCAGGGGGATATGGTAGGTTTCGCTCATCCCCTCCAACTGGGTCAGGAACCACAGCCGTTGCTGGGCGAACGACAACGGCAATTCCCCATCGCGCGCCACCGGCAGTATCGGCAGCGGTTCCTGAGTCGGCGCAACCTCCAGCGCCTGCGCCAGCACGTGCAGTACCGGGCTGGCGAACAGCGCCTGCAACGGTAACTGCCATCCGGCTTGTTGCACGCGGTTAGCCAGGCGCACCGCCATCAGTGAATGCCCGCCCAGTTCGAAGAAGTGGTCATAGCGACCGACGCGCTCTACGCCCAACAGCTCGCGCCAGATAGCCGCCAGCAGGTTTTCCGCCTCGCCCTGCGGTGGCGCATAGGCTTCGCGCACATAGGCATCGACCTGCGGCACCGGCAGCGCCCGCTTGTCCAATTTGCCGTTGCCGGTCAGCGGCAACGCTTCCAGCCAAACGTAAGCCGCCGGCACCATATAATCCGGCAACCGCGCCTGCAGATGCTGGCGCAATCCGGTCGCCAGCGTAGCGCGTTCGGCCTCCGGCGCCGGCACCACCCACGCCACCAGTCGCTTACCCCCGTCGCCATCGTCAATCGCGTCCACGGCTACGCTGCGCACGCGCGGCTCGGTACTCAGCTGCGCTTCCACCTCGCCGCATTCGATGCGGAAACCGCGGATTTTTACCTGCTGGTCATTGCGCCCCAGATATTCGATATCGCCACCCGGCAGATAGCGCGCCAGATCGCCGGTACGGTACATGCGCGCACCCGGCGCCCGGTTGAAAGGATCATCGAGGAAACGTTCCGCCGTTAATTCGGGCCGGTTCAGATAACCCCGCGCCACCCCTTCACCGCCGACGTACAATTCGCCGATTGCCCCCATCGGCACCGGTTCACCGTCGGCACCCAGCAGATACAAGCGCAAATCCGGGATGCGGCTGCCGATCGGACTGGTGGTAATCGCCGTATCCTGCGCCGACAGCGGCCGATAAGTCACGTGCACCGTGGTCTCGGTGATGCCGTACATATTGACCAATCGGGTCTGCCGGTTCTCTGGATGAGCAAACCACGGCGCGAGATCGGAAGGCTTCAGCATTTCGCCACCGAACACGATCTCGCGTAGCTGCTGGCGCGCTTCGCTGTGCGCCTGAGCCTGAGCCTGGATAAAGGCCTTGAAGGCGCTCGGTGTCTGGTTCAATACCGTGATGCCGCTGCGGCAGACGAAATGATAAAAATCCGGTGCCGAACGGGCGATCGCCTGCGGTACGACGAACAGCTGGCCACCATACAACCAGGCGCCCCAGATCTCCCAAACCGAGAAGTCGAAGGCGAATGAATGGAACAGGCACCATTTGTCGGCAGCGCTAAAGTTGAACCAGGCGTTCGTCGCGCTGAACAGCCGCGCGACCTGTCGGTGCTCCACCATCACCCCTTTGGGTTTGCCGGTCGAGCCGGAGGTATAAATCACATACGCCAGGTGCGACGGGCGTATCCCGACGTCCTGCAGATCGCCGTTTTCCCCCGTCAACGGCTGTTCCAGCGCCAGTACCGGCACCTCGCAGTCGCCCAGCGCTTGTCGGCCAAGTTCATCCGCCAACAGCAGCACCGGCGCTGAGTCCGCCAGGATGTACTGTAGCCGCTCGCCGCTATAGGCAGGATCCAGCGGCACATAGGCGCCGCCGGCTTTGAGGATCCCCAGCAGCCCGACCAGCATCGGCAGACCTCGTCCGGCGCACAGCGCCACCAGGCTGTCCGGCTGCACGCCAAGCGCTACCAGCCGATGGGCCCAACGGTTCGCCCGGGTATTCAATTCCGCGTAGGTCAGGCTGTCATCGCCGTACGTCACCGCGATCGCCTCCGGCGTCCGTTTGACCTGCGCTTCGAACAGCCGGTGCAGACAAGCCGCCGGCGAATGTGAAGCGACGGTGTGATTGAGGCCCTGCAGCAACTGCGCGCGTTCTTCCTCGGAAACCAGATTGAGTTCGCCGACAGTACGACGATGAGTACCCGCTCTCACTGCATCGTTGAGCAACATCAGCAAATGTTGTGTCGCACGCAACATCTGTTCGTCAGCCACGGAGGCGGCGTCGTATACCCAGCGGAAGGCACCGTCAGCCTTACAGATTTGCAACACCGCGCGCGAGCCGGAGTCTATAATGGCGGCAACGCCCTCGTCTTCCGGCTGCACCCCCTGCGCCGAGCGCCGGCTGACGATCGATACCGCCGTCGGCCAAACCTGAGACGCTCGCAGATCCGCATCGCGCGTCAGCAATGCGGGGTGATAATCGGCATGAGCGCGCAACTGGCCGTATTCCTGCTCCAGCGCGGCCAATGCCTGCTGGAAATTACCGGCGGAATCAACAGAGACCTGCAGCGGCAGCACGCGCGCGCTCAGGTGAGCCCAACGTCCCCAATCCCGATCGTCCGGGGTGATCCACCCCAGCTGAAAATCGGTTTCATTGCACATGCGCGCCAGATACAGGGTTGCTGCCGCCAGCACCTGCTCACCGGCAATTTTTTCCAGGCGCTGCCAGGCCGTCGCCTGCCAGCGTGCGGGAATGCCCGCCTGGCGGCCAGGCCCCGGCGGGAACGGCGCCGGATAGTAGCGCGTCAGGCGCGGTTGCCAAAAAGCGGCGCTATCGGCGCTGGCGCCATACGCCGCGCCTAACCGCGAGGCTTCGGCAGCGTTAATCGTCGGCAAGATCGAGCCGACAGACAGGCCGCAGGCCTGCGCCAGCACATCGCCTGGCTGAACAGATCCGTCGGCGCGCAAGAACGGCCCGACGCGCACCACGCCGGGGTTCGCGGCGATCGCCCAGCCGTCGGCCTCGATGTGCAACAGGGTACCGGGTTCGGCCTGCCTTTCATCGCTCACCGCCTGCAGCGCCGTCACGCCCAGCACACGCTCCGCCAGCAGGATCTTCGCCGCGCATCCCGCGCCATGGCTCAGCGAGCTCACCAGGCGCTGCAGCGCCTCAGCCGGGCGATCCCAACGAATGATGCCGCCGGCAGGCGGTTGCCGACGGTTGGTGTAAAAGCTGCCGCCGGCCTCGGCATCCGCCAACGTTGCCACCTGCCGATCCAACGCTTCGATCGTTTCCGTCGTTGAAGCGTTCAGCGCCCGTAAAACAAACTGGAAACGGCGCTGTAGAACATCCAGATCGCCTAATGAATTCGCATAAGCGGCATCAGAAAAAGTGACATCCAGCTCATTGGCCTGCTGGTCTTCGTACAGCATAATCTGTAGATCGCCGGACGGAATATTCCCACCATAATACCAACGGGTGCGGCACCCCCAGAAAGGATCGCCGTGGTCGAAAGAAACAATGTTAATTGAAGGGCCAAACCAGGCGGAATCCGTCGCGCCATTATCACGCCGAATGTCCTCTCCCCGATATAACTGGTGGCGAACCACTTTCGCTATTTCAGCCGCCACTTTCTGGATAAATTCAGCCAGACTCAGCTGGGGTTCAACCTTGATAATCAAAGGGACAACGTTGGAGGTCATACCAATACTGTTTCGTTCTCTTGTCCCGGTCACCGGCATGCTGAAATTAAGATATTCACTGCCGGTCAAACTGTAGAAACATAATGCTACGGCGGCGGCCAATATATGTGCGCGGTGTACGCCGATATTGTCGGCTTGTTGTTGCAGCTGATCCAATGCGTCTTTTTCCAGCAGCTGCATATTGCGGTGCATCGCGGCGTCCGGGGTCAATATCGCTCTGCGTGACAAACTCTGCGGTGCGGCGGCGGTATATTCCCGCCAAAAAGCCTGATCGGAAGAAAAGCGTGAGGAGTCGCGGTATTTGATGTCGTTTTCATAAAGCAGAGAGAAATTGCAGTTGGCGAACTCAGGGATGACGCCACCGGACGCCAGCGCATTATAGTAAGCCGCGATGCGCCGCATCACTTCCTCGGCGCTGCGGCCGTCGGTGATCATATGGTGGAAACGCCGATAGAGGACATAGCGCTGCGGAGCGAGCGTAATCACATAAAAACTAAAAGGTTCCTCTCCTGTGGCGCGGCGCGGCAGCGCCGCATCCGCCACCATCCAACGTCTGGCCGCTTGCAGAGGGTCAGGTTCTTTACTGAAATCGAGTGTGAACAGCGGCTCATGTGTACGTGGCGCGCGGTATTGATAAAGCTCACCGTCTTTTTCCACAAAATGCGCTTGCAGAGCCGGCGTTTCTTCGACGATGGCATCGATGGCTTGCCGCAGGAGCTTAACGTCGAGAGGCCCGTCAACCTGCCCATAGCCCCAGATATTGAACGACAACTCTTTGGAGATGTTCTCCCCCAGCCAGAGTTCACGCTGCGCGGTCGTTATTTCGTGCAGTTCGACTTTCCCCGCCGCGGCCTGAGCACCCGTACGGAATTCCCCACTCTTCACATCAGTTTGTTTGTTCATAATATTCTCTAGCACGTTTTCATTACGTTAATGAAAGGGACCGTCCGGATTTAGGCAAAGCCTGGCCGTCCGACAGTTCAAGTCAGAATAAAAAACCGTAGAAAAGCTGGGTCTCCCCCAACTAAGAAAGAATGAAATGGTTAATCCAGAGGTTCCCCCCTGTGCCTCAATTTGTAGAGCTGTGAAGTATAGGAGAGGATATTTTTTTTGGCGAAATGTGCGAAAGGGAATAAATGACCATTTTATTTCCCCGATATTACTCAGGGATGACGAGCGAATTCCTCTTGTATTAATCCGATATAATTATAGAGAAACTCATATTCTTTTGTATTATTCACCACAGTTAATGTGCAACAATACTTACGATAAGAGCCTCTCCATATCAATAAGTTATACTTTATTGTTTCAATAAAAATAATTTACCTATTAATTAATTCATTGCCATTTAAAATGGGCGGCGATTTTGCCTGCGGCGCATCTATCGTTTTTTGTTATAACGATGGGAAAAATTATGCTGAAAAATTTCTTCGTTTTTTCTGGCGTCCATCAACGGCACCGTTCCCAAAAATGGGGCGGCAGAGCCCGCCCCGAGAGGTCTTACCACATCAGCCGACCGATCAACGGCGCGGCCACCACCGTGATAATGCCGGCCAGCATCATCACCAGGCTCGACACCACGCCTTCCTGTGGCCCCAGCTCATAAGCGCGAGCGGTGCCGGCGCCGTGCGACGATGCGCCAAACCCGGCCCCCTTGGCCAGGCGGCTACGCACCGCCAACCGCAGAAACAGAATATCGCCTACCGCCATGCCGAATACCCCGGTGATCACCACGAACAGCGCCACCAGGTCCGGTTGCCCGCCCATCTGTTTGGCGGCCTCCAGCGCGAACGGCGTAGTGATCGAACGCACCGCCAGGCTGCGCTGCACCTCTTCCGGCAGCGTCAGCAGGCGCGCCAGCCATACCGAGCTGTATACCGCTACCAGCACCGCCGTCGTTACGCCGGCGGTCAGCGATAGCCAGTGGCGGCGGATGATATGCAGGTTCTCATACACCGGTACCGCGAAAGCGATGGTTGCCGGCCCCAGCAGCCACAGCAGCCAGTGGGTTTCACCGATATAGTCCTGATAGGAGATGTGGGTGACCACCAGCAGCAGCACCAGGATCATCGGCGTCAGTACCAACGGCATCAGCAGTAACGTGCGGCGGCGGCGATACAGCTTCTTGTTGGCGAAGTACAGCGCCAGCGTCGCCAGAAAACAGGCCAGGCTAAGGATAAAATCATTCATGGCGCTGCTTCCGTCGCTGCAGCCAAATCTCCAGCCGATACACCCTGTCCACCACCAGCCCGGTGGCGCCCAGCGTCAGCATGGTGCTGACCGCGATCACCAGAAAGATCTTCCAGCCCTCGACCATCAGCAACTGGGCATAGTTGACCACCGCCACTACCGCCGGCACGAAGAACAGCAGCATTTCCGCCAGCAGCCAGCGGGAGCCGGCCTTGACCCAGCTCAGCGGCAGAATGCGCAGCAGGATCAGCGCCAGCAGCATCAGCATACCGACGATATTGGCGGGGAGCGGCAGGTGGAATTGTTGCACCAGGCGATCGGCGATCAGGAACAGCGCCGCATACAACGCCACCTGAATCGGCACCTGCAGGCGGGTCAGCAGGGAGGGGGCAACGCGGCGTAACGCCAGAGACATGAAAAATGACCTCAAACAATAAATTAACGGCCTACAGTATACGCAGCCGGGAAACCACGCCTGAAATGAATTAAAATTATCAACATCATGCCGTCCGGGAATAGTTTCCCGCCGGTAGCGTCCCCAAGGAGAACCCTAACGTGGATGTCCGCACCCTGCGCTACTTCGTTGAAGTGGTGCGCCAGCAAAGCTTCACCCGCGCCGCGGAAAAACTGTTCGTCACCCAGCCCACCATCAGCAAGATGCTGCGGCATCTGGAGGAAGAGCTGGAGTGCACGCTGCTGATCCGCGAAGGCCGCAAGCTGCGCCTGACCGACAGCGGCCAGGCGGTGTATCAGCGCGGCCTGACGATCCTCGACGAATTCCGGCAACTGGAGGCGGAGCTGGAAGACATCAGCTCGGTGAAAAAGGGCGTGCTGCGGCTGGGCATTCCGCCCATGGTGGGCAGGCAGATCGCCGATTTGATCCGCCGCTTTCGCCAAACCTACCCCGGCATCGAATTGAAGATTTCCGAGCTGGGCGGGCTGTCGGTCGAACAGGCGGTGATGTCCGGCGAACTGGATCTGGCGATGACGGTGTTACCCTTCGATTCGGAACAGCCGCTGACCTTTCTGCCGCTGCTGGGCCATCCGATGTGCGTGGTGGCACCGCGCACGCCGCAGTGGCTCAACCGCACCAGCATCAATATCACCGAATTGGCCGACAGCCCGATCCTGATTTATAACGAAGACTTTGCGCTGTACAAGATGCTGATGAAGGCGTTTCGCCAGGCCGGTTTTGAACCGCAAATCGCGGTGCGCAGCGGCCAGTGGGATTTCCTCGCCTCGATGGTGCAGGCCGGCGTGGGCATCGCCATGCTGCCGGAGCCGGTCTGCCGCTGGCTGGACAAGGAAAACCTGGTCTGGCTGCCGCTGGAGCCGCGCATGGAGTGGAAAATCGGGCTGATCTGGCGCCAGGGCAGCTACCTGTCGCACAGCGCGCAGGCTTGGATCGCCTGCTGCCGTGACTACTGGCCGCCGCTCAAGTAGCCAAAAAACAAGGGCCGCACAGGCGGCCCTTCAGAACAGAAATAAAGAGGAAAAACGTTAATTCCTCCTCTGAGGTTTAGCCTTCGCGCTCGATCAACAGCGCTTCGAGCAGGTCGAGATCGTGCAGCAGTTTTTGCAGCGTCTCGTTGCTGATTTTCTGCGTGGCGCGCAGATGGTACAGCTCGCCGCGCTCGGCGCGCAGCGCCGTCAGGCGGAAACGCCGCTCGAGGTTTTCCATCGCCAACGCATTCTCGATATCGTCTTTCGACGCAATGCGCCGCCGCAGCATGCCCGTCACCCGCGAGCTGACCTCTTTCAACACCTGCGGGTCGAGGTTTTCTTCGGTATCGGCAACCAGGCGCTCTTCCATTTTATTCACGCTTTCGATCGCCACCTCGGCCGCCATGGCGATCGCCATGCGCTCTTCCTGCTTGCTGGCGCTCTTGTCGGCCACCTGCACGCCACGCAGCAGCAGCGGCAACGCCAGCACGCCGACGATCAGCGACAGCAGGATCACCCCGGCGGCGATAAACACCAGCTGATAGCGCGCCGGGAAGGCGGTGCCGTCACTCAGCAACAGCGGTATCGACAGCACACCGGCCAGGGTTATCGCCCCGCGCACCCCGGCGAACGACGCTACCCACAGCTCACGCGTGCTGTAATCGCCGAACTGCAGCGGGCGCTTTTTCATAAAGCGGTTGCTGGTCTTCTTCATTATCCACAGCCAGGTGAAACGCAGCACCAGCAGCGCGGCGTAGATGGTGGCCACGTCCGCGAACAGGTACCAGGTCTGGATGGTCGGATCCAGCTCCGCCTGCAGGATAGAGGTTTCAAGAATGCCCGGCAGCTGCAGGCCCAACATGATGAACACCATGCCGTTGAACACGAACTCCAGCATCGCCCATACGCTGTTGGCGCGCAGGCGCATCGCCAGCGGCGCGTTGCGTATCACGCCGGACTGGCTGATGGTCATCCCCGCCGCCACCGCCGCCAGGATGCCGGAGACGCCGATGTGTTCGGCGATCAGGTAAGAAGCGAACGGCAGCAGCAGCAGGAACACGATCTGGGTCGCCGGATCGTCGCCGCTCCAGCGGCTCATCACCCGCAGCGATTTACTGTAGGTCCAGGTGACCGCCACGCCGGCCAGCAGGCCGCCGATCGCCACTTTGAGGAATTCGAGGGTCGCGCCGCCTACGGTGAACACCATGGTGCCCATCGCCACCGCGATGGCGAACTTGAGCGACACCAGGCCGGAGGCGTCGTTCATCAGCGCCTCACCCTCGAGCACGCCCATGATTGGCTTCGGAATGCGCCCTTTGCCGACGATGCCGGACAGCGCCACGGCATCGGTCGGCGACAGCACCGCCGCCAACGCGAAGGCCGCCACCAGCGGAATGCCCGGCACCATGGCGTAGATCAGATAGCCGACGCCGACCACGGTGATCAGCACCAGCACCAGCGCCAGGCCGAGAATTTCACGCCCGTGGTGCAGGAATTCGCGCGTCGGCGTTTTCCAGCCGTCGGCAAACAGCAGCGGCGGAATGAACAGCACCAGGAACAATTCGGGATCAAAGTCGACGTGCAGCCCGAAATGCGGCCAGGCCAACAGGGCCCCGATGGCGATTTGCATCAGCGGCAGCGGCACCTGGAACGGCAACATGCGCGTCACCACCCCGGACAGGGAGACCACCAGGATCAAAATGAGGATTGTAAAAAAGATTTCCATGCTTTCCTTAGACTCTACGATTCAGACGACATCGGCTCAGGGCCTGCGTTGGTCCCGATAGTAGATCACTTTTTTTACAGCCGTTAAAGCTTGTTGTGCCTTTCAAAACGCGGTGCAGAGCAGAAGAAGACTTATCTTAAGAAGGGAAATGCCGTGACAGATTCCCCCGCCCGCCGGGCGAGGGAACTCTGAGGGGCTTAAATCGCCCAGCCGCCGGCGTAGAACGCCACCAGCGCCACGGCGATCAGCACGGTGCCGATGTTCAGCTTGCGCCATTCACCGGAGAAGATGCGGCCGATGACCAGCGAGCTGAAGCCCAGCATGATGCCGGTAACGATGTTACAGGTCAGCACGATGAACACCGCGCACAGCAGGCCGGCCATCGCGTCGACGAAGTCGTTGAAGTCCAGCTTGGTGACGTTGCTCAGCATCAGCAGGCCAACGTACATCAGCGCCGGTGCAGTGGCATAGACCGGCACCAGATAGGCCAGCGGCGACAGGAACAGGATCAGCAGGAACAGAATGCCGACCACGGTGGCGGTCAGGCCGGTCTTGCCGCCCGCGGCGGTGCCGGCGGCGGACTCGATGTAGACCGCGGCGGGCGCGGCGCCCACCAGGCCGGAGAAGATGCTGCTCAGGGAATCCGAGGTCAGCGCCTTGCCGCCGTTGATAATCTGCCCGTCTTTATCCAGCAGGTTGGCCTGCCCGGCCACCGCGCGGATGGTGCCGGTGGCGTCGAATACCGCGGTCATCACCAGCGCCAGCACGCTCGGCAACACCACCGGCTGCAACGCGCCCATGATATCCAGGCTGAAGATCAACGATTTGCCGTCAGCGTCCGCCAGGCTCGGCATGGCGAACAGCCCTTGGTATTTCACCGCCGGATCGACGATCAGGCCGATGATGGAAATGGCGATGATCACCAGTAGAATGCCGCCGGGCACGCGCAGTTTCTCCAGGCCGAAGATCACCGCCAGGCCGACCAGCGTCATCACCACCGGGAAAGAGGTGAACGCGCCGAGCGCCACCGGCAGACCATCCAGCGGGTTCTTCACCACCAGGCCGACACCGTTGGCGGCGATCAGCAGCAGAAACAGACCAATACCGATACCGGTGCCGTGCGCCACGCCCATCGGCAGGTTGCGCAGGATCCAGGCGCGGATGCCGGTGACCGAGATGACGGTAAACAGCACGCCCATCACGAACACCGCGCCCAGCGCCACCGGAATGCTGATGTGCTGGCCCAGCACCAGGCTGAAAGCGGTGAAAGCGGTCAATGAAATCGCACAGCCGATGGCCATCGGCAGGTTAGCCCACAGCCCCATCAGCAGCGAGCCCAGCCCGGCCACCAGGCAGGTGGAGACGAACACCGCCGCCGGCGGGAAGCCCGCTTTGCCCAGCATGCTCGGCACCACGATCACCGAGTACACCATCGCCAGGAAGGTGGTCAGCCCCGCCACCACCTCCTGACGCACGCTGCTGCCGCGTGCGGAAATTTTAAAATAGCCATCAAGCCCGCCGGTTGGTTTTGCGGCGTGGTTCGCTTGAGAGTTCGACATAGGTTACTTCCCCTGTGTTTCATGAATCGGCCCGTCGCAGCAGGCCTGTAATCTCGCCCGCGCCCGATCGTCACGTAATCGTTTACGTCACGTTCCGCTTCCTTGCCCTTCCGTCGCATCGCCAACGGCAATGCGCACCAAGGCAAACGTTTAACTCGCAGCGCGCGGTACGGGTAATTTATGGTGGTTTATTCAAGGCAAACGATTATCCTGCCTTCCATAGCGTCTAATCAACTAAAGATCGCGGCAATTTATGCAGAAAGTGGCGAGAATGGCGTCTGCGCGATAAAACCGGGGCGAGGGACGCCCCGGCGAGATTACTGCACCTGTACCGCAGCGGGATCCATATACATCAATTCCCAGATATGGCCGTCCAGATCCTGAAAGCCGTGGCCGTACATCATGCCGTAGTCGCGCGGCTGATGATAAGTGTTGCCGCCGCCGGCGATCGCCTTGCGCACCAGTTCGTCCACCGCCGCCCGGCTGGGTTGCGACAGGCATACCAGCACTTCGGTGGCCTGTTTGGCGTCGCCGATCGGGTTCGGGGTAAACATCCTGAATTTGTCGTGGGTCAGCAACATCACGTAAATCGTGTCGCTGACCACCATGCACGCAGCGGTGTCGTCGGTGAATTGCGGGTTGAAAGTGAAACCCAGGTGGGTGAAGAACGCCATCGAGGCGGGCAGATCGCTGACGGGCAGGTTAACGAAGATTTGCGTAGCCATGGGCTACCTCCGATGAAGAATGACCCCATCGAGTATAGCCCATCCGCTTAACTCAGCAGGTCGTAAGGGCCGCCCTGCTCCAACGCCCGCTGGTAGGCGGGCCGGGCATGAATACGCTGCAGAAAGCCGCGCAGTTTCGGGCAATCATCCAACGCGCCGCGCGCCGCCATCGCCTCCAGCGGGAAGCTCATCTGAATGTCCGCCGCGCTGAAGTCGTTGCCGACAAACCAGCTGCCCTTATTCAGGTGCTGTTCGAGGAATTCGCAGTGCGGCGCGATCTGCTTGTCGAGATATTCGCGCTGCACGCCCTTGCCGATCGCGCCGGCCACCGGCCGCAGCAGCCAGGGGATCGGCGGCTGCCCGAGCCGGCTGAACACCAGTTTCATCACCAACAGCGGCATCAGCGATCCTTCGGCGTAGTGCAACCAGTAGCGGTATTGCTGGCGCGCGTGGAAGTCGGTCGGCATGAACATGCCCTGCGCGTCATAGGCTTCCTGCAAGTATTCGATGATGGCGCCGGATTCCGCCAGCGTCAGATCGCCATCGACGATCACCGGCGATTTGCCCAGCGGGTGGATCTTTTTCAGCGCCGCCGGCGCCAGCATGGTCTGCGGATCGCGTTCGTAGCGTTGCACCTGATAGGGCACGCCCAGCTCTTCCAGGAACCACAGAATGCGCTGCGACCGTGAGTGATTGAGATGATGAACAATGATCATAAAGAAGCTCCTGTGCGCTGCCACACCAGTTCACCCACCTGCAGGCCGTTACCGAGCTGCAAGGGCACCGTGCGCAACGTCAGCCGGTCGCCGCTGAAAGCGTAAAACGCACCTGACGGCTGCCTATCCAGTTGGGGAACGAACAGCCTTCGACCTGATGCACCACTCGCTGCTCGTTTTCCTCCACCTGATAGCGGCCGAAGTAGCAAATCATATTGATGAAGGCGGTGCGGATCTCCCGCTCGGACCCCTGCGCCAAATCGTCGGCGGCGAAGCGCGGCCGCACGGCACTGTAAAGCTGCGCCGCCATCGTGCCGTTGGCCTCATAGTGGATGCGCCCCAACACCTGCTCGCCCAGCGGGTAATTCAGCTCACCGTCCTGGTTTTCAAATGCCGAGGACACCAGCGCCCAGCTGCCGATAAACGCGTTTACCGTCATTACGCTTCTCCGGTTAAGGATCGTCTGTAAAGGGTAGTGGCGATTTTTACCGCGCGCCAGCGGGTGAAAAAATAATCAGTTTATTTGAATGAGATACTCAAAACTCTCCGGTTTTTTATTCCAACCTGCCGCACTATTATTTAACACATCGAGAGACAACGGGCTCTCACCCAATCAATACGCTGAGGAATACATCATGAAAAACGTCAAAATTTTTGCTACCGCTGCGCTGCTGGCTACCGCTTCTTTCGCTACCTTCGCCGCTGACCTGCCTTCCAGCCAACCCGCTGCAGACGCCCAGAAAATCGGCGTAGTCTCCGTTAGCGGCGCCACCAACCTGAGCGCGTTGGAAAGCGAACTGGCCAGCAAAGCCGCCGCGTCGGGCGCCAGCTCATACCGCATCGTCGCCGCCGGCGGTCAGAACAAACTGTACGGCACCGCAGAAATCTTCAACTGATCGTCGAACAGCCAACCGACGGAAGAAAGAAGCCCCGCAAGGGGCTTTTCTCGTTGTGGGCAGGCAAAGCTCTTTGTGAACAGTGGCCGCCAGACATTTCACCGATACTGGGAATCACGCCTTACCCTCACCCACTTTGGAGAAATAACATGACCACAGCACACCCTCTGCAAGGCAAAGTCGCGTTCGTTCAGGGCGGCTCACGCGGCATCGGCGCTGCCATCGTGAAACGGTTGGCGAACGAAGGCGCCGCCGTCGCCTTTACCTACGCCGCCTCGGCCGATCGCGCCGAAGCAGTGGCGAGCGCCGTTACTGTCGCCGGCGGCAAAGCCCTCGCCATCAAGGCCGACAGCGCCGATGCCGCGGCGCTACAGCAGGCGGTGCGCCAGGCGGTCAGCCACTTCGGCAACCTGGATATTCTGGTGAACAACGCCGGGGTATTTACGCTGGGCAGCACCGAGGAGCTGGCGCTGGACGATTTGGATCGCATGCTGGCGGTCAACGTGCGCAGCGTGTTCGTCGCCAGCCAGGAAGCGGCGCGCCACATGAACGACGGCGGCCGCATCATCCACATCGGCAGCACCAACGCCGAGCGCGTGCCGTTCGGCGGCGCGGCGGTGTATGCAATGAGCAAATCGGCGCTGGTCGGCCTGACCAAAGGCATGGCGCGCGATCTCGGCCCGCGCGGCATCACCGTCAATAACGTGCAGCCCGGCCCGGTGGACACCGAAATGAACCCGGACGCCGGCGAATTCGCCGATCAGCTCAAGCAGCTGATGGCGATCGGCCGCTACGGCAAAGATGAAGAGATCGCCGGCTTCGTCGCCTACCTGGCCGGCCCGCAGGCGGGTTATATCACCGGCGCCAGCCTGAGCATCGACGGCGGCTTCTCGGCGTAACGTCCAAGCCCCGCAAGGGGCTTTTTATTTATTCAGCTGCGCAATGTGTAAGCCTGAAGGTCGATACATACCCGTTCGCCACCCCCCGCTATACACCACCAACACCGCTTGAAAAACAACAATCGAATCAGTTTATGTACAAAAACGGAATAGTTTATTGACGATTCTGTTATTTATTCACCTCATCGCCCCCTTTATCCTTCGCTCCATCGTGTCGTACCGGACACCCTCATTTTTCGAATCGTCGAACACAGGATAAAGATATGAAAACCATGACCACCGTTATTTCACTCGCTCTGTTCTCCATGTTGTCGTTTAACGCCGCAGCAGAAAGCGTTACCGCAACCGGCAGAACGCTGGATTCCACCGAAGCCCTCATCGCTAAAAAAGCGCAAGAGGCCGGCGCAAGTGGCTATAAAATCACCAGCGCCTACATGGGCAATTTCGTCACCATGAGTGCAGAGCTTAAAAAATAATGCCAATAACGCCGCTCACCGGCGTTATTTATTTCCGCATAAGGAAGTCATCGTCGGGTGGTTATTCACCACGCTTTATAAAGCATCACGCTAATGCACCCGCGTACTAAAAAATGAGCCTCTTTCTCCACCGGTTATTATTCGGCGGCCTGACATCGCCTATGTCCGGATGGCTCATTTTCATTCACCTTGCAATACGTCGTTATAAGGATGAGTCACTGATGAAATCATTGTATCGCCTCTCCCTCCTGCTGCCTTTGCTTGCCACAGTGCCTGCACACGCCGCAGAGTCCGCCGCTCAGCCGTCAGACTGGTATCCTTCTGTTTACGGTGCAAAAGACGAAATCGGCGCCGCCAACCTGCTTACGCCGGAAGGGGTATTACAGTCCGTGCAGTTGGTAAAGCAAGGCAAGACATTGTCATTGGCCGTTCCCGTCGATAAAGATTTCCCGGCGTTCCGCCACCGTAGCTTCCGTTTATATAATATTCAGCCTGGTCAGCAGGACGGAAAAACGCTTGGCCCCAATAAATTCACCTTCAATGATGAATTGGTGAATGCCTGGACCGGCGTCGGCACCCAGTTGAACGGTATAGGCCATATCGGCATCGACAACGTTTATTATAACGGCAATAAGGCGGCGGACTTTGTCACCGTTGATGGCGTGAAGAAACTGGGCGTGGAAAAAGTGCCGCCCATGGTCACCCGCGGCGTGGTGCTCGATATGACGGCTTATTATCATAAAGACATCGTTCCGGGCGGCACTGAATTTTCCGTTGCGGATATTCAAGCGGTGCTTAAGAAGCAGGGCATTAGCTTAAGAAAAGGCGACGTTGTTTTATTTAATACCGGTTGGCTGGAGCTGATTGGTAAGGACAATAAAAAATTCCTGGAGATCGAACCGGGTATCGGCATGGAAGCGGCGAAGTGGTTGGCTGACCAAGGCATCGTAGCCTTTGGCGGTGATACCTGGGCTTCCGAAGTGTACCCTAACCCGAAAAATGACGAAGAGTTCCCGGTCAACCAATACCTGCTGGCCAAGCGCGGCGTCTATAACCTGGAGCTGATCGACAGCCGCCCGCTGGTGCACACGAAAACCTGGGAATTCCTGTTCGTGCTGGGGCAACCGCTGTATGTCGGTTCAACGCAGGTCAACATCAACCCGGTAGCAATTTACTGATTGGCGACACCACCACAGAAAATCGGCAGCGAGCGCCCACAAAAAACCCCGCCTGAGCGGGGTTTTTTTAGCGCTGTCGCCAGGCTTAGAACGGTTCTGTTTACCTGATTATAAATAAAAAACATTAATTTCAATAAGTTAAATTAAAAAGTAATAGTTATGTAATGCTTTTAGTTAAAGATACTCTTTATGACGACTAAAAATTTTACATTCCTTGCCTATTGATGAAACTTACTTCTTAACCGCGGTTTTCTGACTCAGTAGCACTAAGAGTAATGAGTTAGCGTCAAAGGCTATGCTAACCTATTCAAAAAAGCCTATAGAATCTAAGAATGTGGATATCTGCGAAGGGGCGCTTGCATATAATGCAACGCTCGTTGTAGGTGCAATATCTGAGTTCATCGAAACTCTTAATAGGGATGGCACAAGGGATCTGTGCAATCGTCTGCAGCTTTTCCAAAAAACTAAAATATGGTCTTCCAACAGACACCGCTATTTCCCTATATGAGCTTGGTTTTTCAGATCGCGTAATAGCTCAGGATCTCGCCACATCCTTGAAGCTAGCGGCGACTCAGAAGAAGTATCTCGTGAAAGAGTTGAAAAATAATCGAGGTAATGCAATGAAGGTGATAGAAAAATATCCAATGTATTTCCAAGAAAGAATCTCAGAGTTGATAGAAGATTTCTAAATAAAGAATCGGTATTGAAAGTTAGTATAAAGCACGAGCATAATCCTCATGCTTTATGCTAACAATAGTAGGAGATATTACGAAATAAAACTCTACACAATTTTAAGATAAGTGTATAAGACCATATATAGTTCAGATAGTTAATAGAAATTGATACTATAAGCAGAACTAGGTTAAATGATGGTGTAAAAGTGAATAAACAGATTGATGTTGGACTCCATGTGCTGATACGGACGCGGTATAATGCCGCGTTAGAAAAGTGGAGTAAATTTATATGGTTAGAGATAGGTCTTGGCGACGACAGCATGCCTTTCGTTTGAAATCGAAGAGAAGATTTTATCGTATTGCAGTAACTAAAACATCAATTACTATAGGTAAAATCTATCAGTCACATTGTGCATGTTCTTGTTATCTTTGTGGTAATAAAAGAAAGAACCATGGCGAAAAAATGCAAGAACGCCGTGCAAAGTTACTGCACACCGATTAATTTATATTAAGTATTTAGGATAACTGTCAGGCTAGTCTTTGACGCCCTTGTATCTATACTACTTTAGTCTCAACAACCCCCTACCACATAGGCCAAAAGCTGTGTAGTAGGGGGTTATCTCAACGGAAAGACTCAGGCGGATCTCGCCAAGTATAACTCCCATGCATAGGGCAATCATACCCGTTAGCGCTGGTGTGTGCGGCTGCCAACAGCCATTAAGGGTGCCTGATGCGCTTCCTCTCAGTATACAGCGTTGCTAAGTTTCGCGTCCAGCTCCTTCGCAAAATCAAAGTCATTCCATTTTGTAAACCAATATTCATTTAATGAAATAATTCGTTTCACATACGATTTTTCAATACCATAACGAGAAAGCAGAGCTTTTTTAAAAGAAACAGGTATGTATGGGCAAGCAATTAGATCCAACGTTAAGTGAACCAATTCAGACTCATTTAGAAGAGTATCAACTTTCATGCTATAAATATTTTCAATATGAAGCAAAAGATGCTTCCTGACCCCATCATATCTTTTTTTGTCACTCATATAAAACATTAGAGAAGTAATGGAGAAGTAATTCAAATTATCATCAAATGAGTATACACCACCTTCAAAGCTAATATTGAAATACTTCATCAAGCTTTTTTCACCTAACCAATAATATTTACCAAGCTGCCTAACCAGCACTAACAAATACAAAGTTTCGATCGGTGTTGTTTTATCAATGGAGTATTTATCTAAAATAGAACATGAATTATCGAATACACATTTGAATACAATATGTTGATATTCTTCGCCTATTTTTTGATCTTTAACAAACATAATTACTTGCTGAATTATCCTGCATAATTTTATAGTGCTATTCACTTTAGGAGCAACTGCATATATAAAATATGTGAAATTCACCACAGATACAATAGCATTAATTAGTTGACGCTCGCCACTTTCATCTTTTGAAAACTCTTTATAATCTTTAAAAAGTGTCTTGATTTTCCTTTCAATAATAGACAATGAATAGTTTAAGATATCCGAATATGTTATCCCTGATACAGAAAGTATCGATTTAAAGTCGGTAGATAAACTATTTTGATGTATGTAGACATTCCCTTTCTTAATATCTTCTTCTAGAGAGCCATTGTCAGTAATGTTATAAGATATTCTTTCCGATATCAAATTCGCTATTTTTTTCTTGGCTATAGTTATTGGCGTTATTATTGGACGCGAAAACCTCTCTTCTTTATATTTATTCAAACTTAGCTTGAAGGTTTTTAGATTTTTCTGTGTGCTTATTCTAATTTTATTGAATACATCATCGTCATTATAAAAAATGAAATAGTCATCGACATAGCGATATACTTGGTAATCCCCACCAAGAACTAAACCGTCTTTATTAAGATCATTGATGATATTGTTATCCACTGACTGCATTATTATCTCTGCAAAAATCCTGGATAATTCCGGCCCAATTATTATTCCATTTGTTTCGTTGTAGTTCGACCTCTGCATCAATTGATCAAATTTAAATGGGAATGTCGACTGTGTCTTATTTAACTGTTGTTTTGAATAATTTTTTTGCAAAACAGCCCATGAAATTGAATGGGTGTAAATTGAATCAAAACAGTTCGACACATCTAATTTAGAGAGAAAATTAAAACGCTTTTCACACCAATGATGATCTTCAGATTCATAAAATTCAAAAATATTACGATATTTCTTATAAACAAAAAAAGATTTTAAATTTTCATAATCCTGACCTTCAACCTCAATACTTAAATCTTCTTTCTCAAAACTTTCAATTAGAGATTTTGAATCGATGTAAGTACAACCAGCGATCCTTTTTGCTGATCTGAGGCTAAATGGGCTAACATTTGAATAGTATGTTATTAAATCTTTATAATTCCTATAGAAATCAACGCCCAATAGCTGTCCTTTAGGATGAATTAGAGACAAGTATCTGTATTCTTTATGTTTATGCGAAATTGGAAAAGTAAAAGCAATGCTAGGCAGTTTAGCATACTTGATATTTGTTTTAGTATAACTAATACCCTTATCAACTATTTCAACTGTTTCCGTGTTCTGTTCAAGACCCAATAAAAGTAGAATTAAACTATTTAAACAGTCATCTCTCTTTAGCCATATGAAATTCAACCCATCATGTTTTATTTGATGCTTAACAATAAACTTGTAAAAATGTCTATTTGAAAAAATAATAGGAACTTCATATGGTAAAAAATCGGAAAGAACTACTCGTTCTATTGGGAAATTTATCGATAACGCTTTTTTAGACATGTGACCATCCCTTAGATATATCGCTAAATTCTATGAAACTAAATTTCCTAAAAATTTTATCTTCAAAACCTTTACTAAAGGAAAACTTACTAATTCTCTTTTTAAGTTTCTGATCTTGCAAACCATCTATTTTATTCGCCAAATAAGAATCCAATCCATTTAAATCAGATAAATCAGTTATGAATCGATTACTAAAATATATCCCAACAAAGGCTTTTGATTTACTATTATAAAGACGAGTGTTTCCGGTAAGAAATTTCATTCTAAGCAAAATATTTTTTGCCGCTCTCTTTGGTGTTTTACTAACACTCTGATTATATTCATAAAATGTTTTATCAATTCGACTTCTAATTTTTTGAACTTTATTTGAACTCATCTTTATACTACAGTCTCTAGCTGTTAGCTGAAATTTGTAGCCTAGATATTCAAAACTTTTATTAGATTGTGTAAATAAATCCAGTTCTTTTGTTTTATTATTAAGGCACAAGGCACGGTCATTTATAATGCTAGTAATTTTGGGGAGATAGCTACAAGTATTCCCTCCTTTATCTGGTGAAAAGATCACTATCAAATCATCTACAAACCGTTCATAATAAGTAACATCTGGTAAGGCCCTTATTTTATCATCTACAACACTCATATACAGCTCAGATAAATAAGAACTTATGCCTACACCACGAGGCACCCCTTTATCTAGCCCAGTTAAAGCCTGATATTTCCTAATTAACTGAGTAATCACCCGACGTGGCGGAACAGATAACTTAGGTGATGAATGCAACATATCTAATAAAGACTTATGGTTTATAGATTCATAAAAACTTTCAACATCGGCCCTGATTATATACTTTGGACTCATTTCCTTAGCCAAGGCGCTTAGGCGACTGATAATCAGATCCCTATTATTTGATTTTATTGTGTATAACGAACTTAAAATAAATTTTATTTGCCTAGACACAAATAATGCTTCAACTGAATTCCCAATTGAATATACATTTTTATTCTTCACTTGATGTGGCAATAACGTCAAAGGTAACGCGTACCCTTTTATACCGACATTCTGTGCAATAATTTTCAACTTGCTATTCACTTCATTATTATATTGTTCTTTTCTAAGCTTAATATGCTCATTAACTTTATCTTTCTTTTCTTCAAATTTAGCCGTGCTAATCTGACCACTTCTCAGTCTTCTTGCGAGCCAATAAATAAAACCTTTTAACATTGTTATTTTCTTCCCGATCTTATAAGCGTCAGGAAAGTGTTCAACTTCTAAAGTACCTTTATTTTTCCTATCTAGGTCGTATATCCTTCTAAAATTCCTCGCTGAAAAAGACTGGTCAATCATTTTCAATCTCCTTTATAAATAATATTACGAAAAATTATACTACCGAGATTATTATCGTTTTTCACCATCAGAACGCTCCCGGTCAATCTTTGTCAACTGCGCATTAAGTTGATGTTCTGTCATTCCATGTTTATATGCATTGTATTGCCAGATCACAAACTGCTGTTTGAACCTCCGGTTCTCTTCCCTAAGTTCTTCGACTTCGCTTTCCAGGTTCACAATCCTGGCAGCAGCAATGTTCAAACTAGCTGGACGCGGATTTTTGGGCCCCCGCCCTTTCAGCGCCTCTTTCTTCGTTTGATAGGCAGTAACTATTGCCTCATGTGCATTGAGGGACTGTCTTGACGGCAACTTTCCGACCAATGGTTCTGCCGCCTTGGACTGACCCCACCCCGGTAGACGATCCTGCCCTATAGTTGGACTGACCCGACGCTCGTAGACAAATTCTGTCCTCACGACGAGGCCCGTTCAAAGGCCTCCGGACTGACGCCGCCGAGGTGACTGTGACGCCGGGCCCGGTTGTAGAACACTTCAATGTAATCGAAGATATCCGCCCGGGCCAGATCCCGGGTTTTGTATATTCTCTTCCTGATGCGTTCTTTTTTCAGTGAACTGAAGAACGATTCGGCCACTGCATTATCCCAACAGTTACCACGCCGGCTCATACTGGGTGCCAGGTTATTGGCCCGACAAAACCGTTGCCAGTCGTCGCTGCCATACTGGCAACCCTAGTCTGAGTGCACGATGACCTCGCTGTCCGGTTTACGTCGCCAGACCGCCATCATCAGCGCATCCAGTGCCAGTTCGCGTGAGAGGGTTGGCTTCATCGACCAGCCCACCACGTTACGGGCGAAGAGGTCGATAACCACCGCCAGATACAACCAGCCCTGCCAGGTGCGGATGTAAGTGATGTCGGTGACCCAGACCTGATTGGCCCGGACAACGGTAAACTGCCGCTGTACGCGATTAGGGGCAACCACCGAAGGTCGGCCGGCGATACGCCGTGGTGTTTTATAGCCCCGCACGGCTTTAATCCAGTTCAGTTGCATAAGACGGCCCACCCGGTTTTTGCCGCAGGTTTCCCCGATTTCGTTCAGATCGCCATGAACCCGCCGGTAACCGTATACGCCTCCGCTCAGTGAATATGAATCACGGATAAGCGTCAGCAGACGCTGGTTATCTTTATCACGCGCCGAGACCGGGTTATGCAGCCACGCGTAGAACCCGGCCCGGGCGACATGCAGTACCCGACACATCGTCATCACACCCCATACAGTGCGGTGCTCATTGATAAAGCGGTACTTCAGTCGGGCTCCCTTGCAAAGTACCGCGCGGCCTTTTTCAGGATATCCCGTTCTTCTTCAGTACGTTTTAGCTGTGCCCGTAGTTTCAGGATCTCGCTTTTGGCTTCCAGTAAATCCCTAGCATGCTGTTCGCTGTTACCAGGTTTGATAGCCCGTAGCCACTTATAGAGGCTGTGTGCAGAAACACCCAAACGGTCAGATACTTCGGCAACGGAATAACCGCGTTCCGTTATCTGACGGACAGCTTCTTCCTTAAATTCAGGTGTAAATCGTGGTGTGCCCATACGCTCCTCCTATGCTCACACTATAGGGCAGGATCGTCTACCGGGGTGGGGTCAGTCCAACTATAGGGCAAGATCGTCTACCGGGGTGGGGTCAGTCCACAATAGCGTTCGCCACTATCCATGACAAATGTTGTAACTCTGTAGTTCTTTTCCATGCACTCACACCCCATAAACATTACACAATTACAAGGTACACTTTATGTGAAAGATCACCAATTTATACAAGACACTTTTTCCGACGATAGAAACAAAAAACCCCTGAATTAACAGGGGTCTATGTTTTCATTCTTTACAGATAACTCTAAGGTCATCTTCAGAACGGAATATCGTCGTCGAAATCCATTGGTGGTTCGTTGCTGCTGGCCGCCGGAGCGCTGTTCTGCGCCGGGCGAGACTGCTGCTGGCCGCCGCTGAACTGGTTGCCGCCCTGTGGCTGCTGAGGCTGGCCCCAACCGCCCTGGCCGCCGGCAGATTGACCGGCCGGTGCGCCGCCGCCCTGACGGCCGCCCAGCATCTGCATGGTGCCGCCGACGTTAACCACCACTTCGGTGGTGTATTTTTCCACGCCGGACTGATCGGTCCATTTACGCGTCTGCAGGGAGCCTTCGATGTAGACCTGAGAGCCTTTACGCAGGTATTCGCCCGCCACTTCGGCCAGTTTGCCGAACAGCACGACGCGGTGCCACTCGGTCTTCTCTTTCTGTTCGCCGGTCGCCTTGTCACGCCAGCTTTCGGAGGTCGCCAGGGTAATGTTGGCCACTGCGCCGCCGTTCGGCATGTAACGGACTTCTGGATCCTGACCCAGATTCCCGACCAGAATTACTTTGTTTACGCCTCTGCTGGCCATGAGCACTTCTCCCGATGATTGATTTCTACACAGTATAAACGCGTCAGTTTACCACGCTGAGTGCGAAACCACACCCGTGTTGATAAGTGCGAATTGCATTCCAGAATTGTCTTTTCGATCGACCTTGTTGCATTCGCATACTGGATATTCATTCAGGTTTTTTTGTGTCATAATTATGCGTTTCGACCAGGCTGTGCCGGTTTTTTGCGAGATCCATCACAAAATCCCCCGCAAAAATCGCGACAGGCGCGGTGTATCATCAAGACGGGAAGTGTAAATGGACAATATCGAAGTTCGTGGTGCTCGAACCCATAATCTGAAAAACATCAACCTGATCATCCCGCGTGACAAACTGATCGTCGTCACCGGCCTGTCCGGTTCCGGTAAGTCATCGCTGGCTTTCGATACGCTGTATGCCGAAGGGCAGCGGCGCTACGTCGAATCGCTCTCCGCCTATGCGCGCCAGTTCCTGTCGCTGATGGAAAAACCGGACGTCGATCATATCGAAGGCCTGTCGCCGGCGATCTCCATCGAGCAGAAGTCCACCTCGCACAACCCGCGATCCACGGTCGGCACCATCACCGAGATCCACGACTACCTGCGCCTGCTGTTCGCCCGCGTCGGCGAGCCGCGCTGCCCGGATCACCATGTGCCGCTGGCGGCGCAAACCGTCAGCCAAATGGTCGATAACGTGCTGAGCCAGCCGGAAGGCAAGCGCCTGATGCTGCTGGCGCCGGTGGTGAAAGACCGCAAGGGCGAGCACACCAAAACGCTGGAAAACCTGGCCGCCCAGGGCTATATCCGCGCGCGCATCGACGGTGAAGTGTGCGATCTGTCCGATCCGCCGAAGCTGGAGCTGCAGAAGAAACACACCATCGAAGTGGTGGTCGATCGCTTCAAGGTGCGCGACGACATGGCGCAACGCCTGGCCGAATCGTTCGAAACTGCGCTGGAACTGTCCGGCGGCACCGCGGTGGTGGCGGACATGGACGACGAAAAAGCGGACGAGCTGCTGTTCTCCGCCAACTTCGCCTGCCCGATCTGCGGCTACAGCATGCGCGAGCTGGAACCGCGCCTGTTTTCCTTCAACAACCCGGCCGGCGCCTGCCCGACCTGCGACGGCCTGGGCGTGCAGCAGTTCTTCGATCCGGATCGCGTGGTGCAAAACCCCGAGCTGTCGCTGGCCGGCGGCGCGATCCGCGGCTGGGATCGCCGCAACTTCTATTACTTCCAGATGCTGCGTTCGCTGGCGGATCACTATGAGTTCGACGTCGAGGCGCCGTTCAACACCCTGAGTGCCGACGTACAGAAGGCGGTGCTGAGCGGCTCCGGCAAAGAGTCGATCGAATTCAAATACATCAACGATCGCGGTGACACCACCGTGCGCCGCCATCCGTTCGAAGGCGTGCTGCACAACATGGAGCGCCGCTACAAAGAGACCGAATCCAGCGCGGTGCGCGAAGAGCTGGCGAAATTCATCAGCAACCGCCCTTGCGCCTCGTGCCACGGCACCCGCCTGCGCGAAGAAGCGCGCAACGTATTCGTCGAAGACACTACGCTGCCGGAGATCTCCGATCTGAGCATCGGCCATGCGATGACCTTCTTCCAGAACATGAAGCTCAGCGGCCAACGCGCCAAGATCGCCGAAAAAGTGCTGAAAGAGATCGGCGATCGCCTGAAATTCCTGGTGAACGTCGGCCTGAATTACCTGTCACTGTCCCGTTCGGCGGAGACGCTCTCCGGCGGCGAAGCGCAGCGTATTCGTTTGGCCAGCCAGATCGGCGCCGGCCTGGTGGGCGTGATGTACGTGCTGGATGAGCCGTCGATCGGCCTGCACCAGCGCGATAACGAGCGCCTGCTGGAAACGCTGATCCACCTGCGCAACCTCGGCAACACGGTAATCGTGGTGGAGCATGACGAAGACGCCATCCGCGCCGCCGACCACGTGATCGACATTGGCCCCGGCGCCGGCGTGCACGGCGGCCAGGTGGTGGCGGAAGGCACCGTCGACGACATCATGGCGCAGCCGGAGTCGCTGACCGGCCAGTTCCTCAGCGGCAAGCGCGAGATCGCCATCCCCGCGCAGCGCGTGCCGGCCGATCCGACCAAGGTGTTGAAGCTGAGCGGCGCGCGCGGCAACAACCTGAAGGACGTGACGCTGACGCTGCCGGTCGGTCTGTTTACCTGCATCACCGGCGTTTCCGGCTCCGGCAAATCGACGCTGATCAACGATACGCTGTTCCCGATCGCCCAGCGCCAGCTTAACGGCGCCACCATCGCCGAACCGGCGCCGTTCCGCGAAGTGACGGGCCTGGAACATTTCGACAAGGTGATCGACATCGATCAGAGCCCGATCGGCCGTACGCCACGCTCCAACCCGGCCACCTACACCGGCATCTTCACCCCGGTGCGCGAGCTGTTCGCCGGCGTGCCGGAATCGCGCAGCCGCGGTTATACGCCGGGCCGCTTCAGTTTCAACGTCAAGGGTGGGCGCTGTGAAGCCTGTCAGGGTGACGGGGTGATCAAGGTCGAGATGCACTTCCTGCCGGACATCTACGTACCGTGCGACCAGTGCAAGGGCAAGCGCTATAACCGCGAAACGCTGGAAGTGAAGTACAAGGGCAAAAGCATCCACGAAGTGCTGGAGATGACCATCGAAGAAGCGCGTGAGTTCTTCGACGCGGTGCCGGCGCTGGCGCGCAAGCTGCAGACCCTGATGGATGTCGGCCTGTCGTACATCCGCCTCGGCCAGTCGGCCACCACGCTCTCCGGCGGGGAGGCGCAGCGCGTCAAGCTGGCGCGCGAGCTGTCGAAACGCGGCACCGGCCAGACGCTGTATATCCTCGACGAACCGACCACCGGTCTGCACTTCGCCGATATCCAACAGCTGTTGGCGGTGCTGCACCAGTTGCGCGATCAGGGCAACACCATCGTGGTCATCGAGCATAACCTGGACGTGATCAAGACCGCCGACTGGATCGTCGATCTGGGGCCGGAAGGCGGCAGCGGCGGCGGCGAGATCCTGGTCGCCGGCACGCCGGAAACCGTGGCCGAGTGTGAAAAATCGCACACCGCACGCTTCCTGAAACCGCTGCTGGAAAAATAACGGCGGGTTATCCCTCTCAACGAGGCGGAATAGGCCGCCTCGTTGAGCGCTACCCCTCACCACCCGAGTAACGGCAAATCCTCTTCTCTGCATCATTCCTTTAAAAACAGGCAGTTTCTTCCCGGCCAATAATAAACTTCTCTCATCATGCCGCTCGTTTGGCTGTTGTTTATTCCTCATGCGTTTCACTGTTGCGGTGAAATAACGCCAATGACGCGCCGTCGTCTGCCAATTAATCAATATAAACCTGGAGTTTATAAATAAGCTGCAATTAATCGCCGGCCTGCGGGCCGTATATTCAATGGGATGATATAAAAGGTGTTTAACGTGGATAATAAACTGGCTACCTCTGCCACCGCGCTGTTCTTTCTGTTTCCTCTCGCCGCTCAGGCTCAGGACGGCGAGGCCTCTTTAACGCTCGCCGGCGGCCTCGCCGTCGCCCCCGCCTATGAAGGCTCTTCTTTTTACAGCATTGAACCCTTGTATCAGGTGAACGCCGGCTATCAAAACGCCAGCTGGGGAGAGTTCAGCGCAGGCAGCGAAGGTGCACGCTGGCAATTCCCTCTCGCCGGCCCCGTCGGCATCGCGTTATTGCTCAACTATGACGCCGGCCGTGACGAGGAAATCAGAACCTTGCGCGGGCGCAACACCCGACTCAAAGGCATGGGCAAGCTGGGTGGCGCACTGGAGGCCGGCGCCGAACTGAGCTACCAACTCGATCCTTTTCGCGCCTACGTAAAAGGCATGCAGGCGACGCGCAAGCGCAGCTACGGCGGGGAAGAACTGGGCCACACGGCCTATGTGGAAACCGGGCTCACCGGGCAATATCCGCTCAGCGAACGGCTGACGCTTATCGGCAACCTTTCCACCACCTGGGCCAACAGCGGCTATCAGCGCGGCTATTTCGGCGTGACGTCACAACAGGCACAGCGCAGCGCTTTCAGCACTTATCGGCCGGGCAGCGGTTTCAAGGACGCGACCCTCACCGCCGCCCTCAATTACCAATGGCGACCAAACGTAGCCTTCCAGGCCGGGGTTGGCGTGACCCGCCTACTGGGCGACGCGGCCGACAGCCCTATCGTCGAAAAAACCACGTCGGGTATGGCCTTCACCAGCGCCAGCTACAGCTTCTGATGCTTTATCCAATGAGAGCGAGCGCATACGCCAGACAGATAACGCAATAACGCGACGGCGAAAAAATAAACTATAGTTTAACGAATTGTGAGGTAAACAGGCGGATAATTAAGCCATGTCATATTTACCTGACAATATCTGGCGTTACTCGCCCTTATTAAGGATATTTTATGTGCCAACATCATTCGACAGAAAGTCGGAACTTCACGGCATTTCGCCACCGCTGGGAAATGCCCATGATCTGGCTATCGGCGATAATAACGCTTCTCGGTTTTTTATTTGGCATCGCCGCTATTGTCGCGTCCTCGGACGAGACGATTCGGGGCTTAGGCACGGAAGCCAAGGAAACATTGGATACGCTCAGCCTGTTCGCCTTATTACCGCTGATCCCCATCGCTTTCTATATTTATCGTTTCTATCTCGCCGCCCAGGCGAAATCCAACGCCTTGCGCGTCGGGCCGGCGCAATTTCCCGAGCTGTTCGCGCTGTATCAGGATATTGGCCGCCGCCTGGAGCTCAAGGCGCTGCCGAAGCTCTACCTGACCAACGGCAACGGCGTGGTCAACGCCTTCGCGCTGGAATGCAACCGCCGTCAGCGCTATGTGGTGATCCACGCTGAAATCGCCATGCTGATGCCCACCGCGCCGGAGATCGTGGAGTTCGTGCTGGCGCACGAGCTGGCCCACCACAAGCTGCGCCACGTGTCGCTGTGGCGCCTGGCGATCGGCGTCGTACCGCAGTCGCTGGTGCTGCCCGGCCTGGCGACCACCCGCGCGCAGGAGTATTCCGCAGACCGCGTGGCGCTCGCCGTATGCCCAAATTACGCCGACACGGTGCGGCTGCTGGCCGTCGGCCCCTGGATGCAGCACGGCGTGAATCCGCAGGCCTGGCTGGAACAGTGCGAAGAAGAGAATAAGGAGCTGTTTGTCCGCATCAGCAACCTGCTGTCGGATCATGCGGTGATGGTCAAACGCTTCAAGGCGCTCAAAGACATTGAGATGCACGGCTTCGAGCGCCACGGCAGCATGTTTTAATCCGCCCCACCGGGCCTACAGCGTTTTCAGCACCCGCGCGGGGTTGCCACCCACCACGCAGTTGGCCGGCACGTCTTTGGTGACCACCGCGCCGGAGGCCACGACCGCATTATCGCCGATGGTCACGCCCGGATTGATCACCGCGCGCCCGCCGATCCACACGTTATCGCCAATCCTGACCGGCTTACCGAACTCCGCGCCGCCGACGCGGGTCTCGGCGTCCAGCGGATGGGTCGCGGTGTAGATATGCACGCCCGGCGCCAGCAGGCAGTTGTCGCCGATATGCACCTCGCACACGTCGAGGATCACGCAGTCGAAATTGGCGTAGAAGTTCTTGCCGAGATAAATGTTATAGCCATAGTCGCAGCGGAAGGTCGGCTCGATGGTGCCGCCCTGATAGCCGCCCAGCAGCTCGTCCAGCCACTGTTTGCGCAGCTCGCCCTCTTCCGGCGAGGAGTGGTTATAGCGATGCGTCAACTGGCGCGCGCGCCGACGTTCGCTGCGCAGCAGGTCGTCGCCGGCGTCGTACAGCGCCCCGGCGATCATCTTGCGCTTTTCTTCGCTGATGGCCATGTCGGCCTCCTTAATTTTATCCGCGTTTCTTGAATGCCCAAGCGTAGCCGCTTTTGCCTGACGACAAAAAGGGAACGTTCCCAATTTAAAATCACGATCACGCTTTGACACGAAAAAACAGGAGAAAAACGGGCGGCGCCGCCGCCCGGCAGTCAGGCGCGCAGTTCCTGGCGCACGTGTTCGGGCAGGCCTTCCACCACCAGCTGATAGGAGCTGTCGATCAGCGTGTAAAACTGCGAGTTCGGCAGGTTGCCGTCGAGAAACACCGTATTCCAGTGCGCCTTGTTCAGGCCGGCGCAGGCGACGATCTCCGGGTGGTGTTCGCGCAGGCTTTCCGCCAGCTCCGGGCTGGACTTGACCGCCAGCGCCGGCCGCCCTTCGACCTCGCACACCATGGCGAACATCACGTCGCCCACCTTGATCTGGCTGGCCTGCCACTGGTTCTGGTCGCTTTGTTCCGCGCCCGGCTTCGCCATGCAGTACTCCAGCAATGCGCTGTTATTCATTGGGTTATTCCCCCTGTAAAGTGGCCACAATACGGCGTGCTCCGCCGTGGATGCGGTGCTCCCCCAGCCAGATGCCCTGCCATGTGCCCAACATCAGCCGCCCGTGCCTGACGGGCAGCGTCAAGGAAGCGCCCAACAGCGAGGATTTGATGTGCGCCGGCATGTCGTCCGGCCCTTCGTAGTCATGCTGATAGGGTGCGTTTTCCGGCACCTGGCGCAGGAAATGCTGCTCCATATCGGCTCGCACCGTGGGATCGCAGTTCTCGTTGAGCGTCAGCGAGGCCGAGGTATGCTGCAGCAACAGATGCAGCAGGCCGGTTTGCAGGCGGTGTAAGTGGGTTAACTGGTTGACGATCTCGTCGGTAACCAGATGAAAGCCACGCGCTTTTGCGCTGAGGATTAGCGTTTGCTGATGCCACATGAGTGAGCGCCCCTCAATCAGTATATTCTCTCTCCGGTTTGCGGCAACTTCGGCAGCGCGCCGGCAATAAAAAAGGAGCGATATCGCTATCGCTCCCCGATGAACGTCCGTTCAGACTAACAGGCGTTACTGCACCGCGGCAAACGCCTCGGCCACCTGACGCACGTTGTTGTGGTTCAGGCCGGCCACGCACATGCGGCCGCTGTGGATCAGGTAGACGCCGAACTCTTCACGCAAACGATCGACCTGCGCCGCGCTGAAGCCGGTGTAGCTGAACATGCCGCGCTGCGCCAGCAGGTAATCGAAGTTGCGCTGCGGCAGCGCGCTCTTCAGGGTGTCCACCAGCGCGTGACGCATCTCGAGAATGCGGGTACGCATGCTCTCCACTTCGTCCAGCCATTGGGTTTTCAACTGGGCGTCGTTCAGCACCTTGGCCACCAGCTGCGCGCCGAAATTCGGCGGGCTCGAGTAGTTGCGGCGAACGGTGGCCTTCAGCTGGCCCAGTACGCGCCCGGCCGCCTCTTCGCTTTCGCACACCACCGACAGGCCGCCGACGCGCTCGCCGTACAGCGAGAAGATCTTCGAGAACGAGTTGCTCACCAGGCACGGCAGGCCGGCCGCCGCGATGGCGCGAATGGCGTAGGCGTCCTGCTCCATGCCGCCGCCGAAGCCCTGATAGGCGATGTCGAGGAACGGAATGATCTCACGCTCGGCGATCACCTTAACCACCTCATCCCACTGGGCAGGGGTCAGGTCGGAACCGGTCGGGTTGTGGCAGCACGGGTGCAGCAGCGCGATGCTGTGCTTCGGCAGCTGTTTCAGCGCGGCGAGCATGGCGTCGAACTTCACGCCCAGGCTTTCGCTGTCGAAATACGGATAGGTATTCACCTTGAAACCGGCACCGCTGAAGATGGCGACGTGGTTTTCCCAAGTCGGATCGCTGACCCACACCTGCGAATCCGGGAAGTAGCTTTTCAGGAAGTCGGCGCCCACTTTCAACGCGCCGGAACCGCCGACGGTCTGAATGGTGGCGATACGCCCCTGCTGCAGCATCGGGTGCTGCGCGCCGAACAGCAGATGCTGGATGGCGGAACGGTAGGGTTGTAGCCCTTCCATCGGCAGGTATACCGAGGCGCCGTGCTCGACGCTGTTCAACTGCGCTTGCGCCGCAGCGACCGCCCGCATCTGCGGGATGATGCCCTGCGCATCGTAGTACAGGCCGATACTCAGGTTTACCTTGTGCGCGCGCGGGTCTTGTTTGAATTTTTCCATCAGCGACAGAATGGGATCGCCGGCATAGGCGTCAACGTTCTGGAACACGGGGTTTTTCTCCTGGTTTATTTATTGTGGTTTGGGCACAGCGTTACGTTCCTAATATAGACGGAAAACCGCATTCGGTTTTAGCTTTCTCGCGCCACCGGCAATAAACCGTTTTCCTTGATGCGATTGAGCACCACCGCCGTTTTGATATGCGCCACGCTTTTGTGCGGCGACAGCGTCTGACTGATGAATTCGCTCAGCGCCGGCAGGTCTGCCACCGCCACTTTCAACAGGTAATCGGCGTCGCCGGTAGTCTTGTAAGCGTCAAGGATCGCGTCCACGTCCTCCAGCATCTGATGAAAGCTGTCGATCTGCTCCTGCGCGTGCGTGATCAGGCTAACCTCAATCAGCCCCACCAGCCCCAGGCCGACCGCCTCGGGCGCCAGCCGCGCGTGGTAGCCGCGGATCAGCTGCGCCTGCTCCAGGCTGATGCGCCGCCGCGAACACTGGGAGGCCGAGAGCCCGACCAGCTCGCTCAACTCCTGATTAGTCAGACGCCCGTTGGCCTGTAACAGCGTCAGGATTTTCATATCAAAATCGTCAATGTTGTACATAGCCACCTGTAAACTGTGTTAATAAATGTTGACGTTACAGCCTACCAGTTTTTTTACCGTTGCCGACGTCACACCCTGGCGCTTAAATCGCGTACAGCAGCAACGCCCGGCGTTTTCGCCGGTAAGCGGCATAAAAAACGGCTAACTCATGCAGGCAAACGACAATTAACGGCGAAGTAACGCATAAAACCACGAATGTATAAAAAGGACGCCAGATGAAAAAGTTACTCCCTCTCGCGCTGCTGCTCGCCGCCGGCAGCGCCGGCGCGCAATTCCACCTGGACAAGGTGCTGCAGCAAAAGACCCTGGAGGTCTGCACCACCGGCGACTACAAGCCCTATACCTTCCTCAAGGAAGACGGCAGCTATGAAGGCATCGATATCGACATGGCGGAATCGCTGGCCAAGAGTCTGGGCGCGAAAGTGAAGTGGGTGAAGACCAGCTGGAAAACCCTGACGCCGGACTTCGCCTCCGGCAAGTGCGACATCGCGATGGGCGGCATCTCCGTCACGCTGGAGCGGCAAAAGCAGGTGTTCTTCGCCGACAAGCTGGATACCGACGGCAAAATCCCGCTGGTGCGCTGCACCGACGTGAAGAAATACCGCACTCTCGAGCAGATCAACAAACCGTCGGTACGTCTGCTGGAACCGGCGGGCGGCACCAATGAAGCCTTCGTGCACGCCTACCTGCCGAAGGCCAAACTGACGCTCACGCACGACAACATGAGCATTTTCCAGCAGCTGGTGGACCGCAAGGCGGACGTGATGATCACTGACGCCTCCGAGGCGCTGTACCAGCAGAAACGCTATCCGAAGCTGTGCGCGGTGAATCCGACCAAGCCGATGCAGTACGGCGAGAAGGCTTACATGCTGCCGCGCGACGATCTGAGCTGGAAACTGTATGTGGATCAGTGGCTGCACCTGGCCAAGGCGACCGGCGAGTATCAGAAGATTATCGATAAGTGGTTGGCGGTAAAGAAGTAACCCGCTGATAAACGGGGCCGACGCGCGTCGGCCCCTGCGGCGTTTCAGTCGCCGATGTATTCCATCGCCACGCGCTGCGTGAGCTTGGTGATCAGCTCGTAGGCGCTGATGCCGGTGCAGACGGCGATGCGCTCGACCGGCAGCGCCGGCCCCCACAGCACCGCTTCATCCCCCACCTTATCGGCGGCGTCCGGCCCGAGATCGACCGAAATCATGTCCATCGACACCCGGCCGACGATCGGCACTTCGCGGCCGTTGATCAGGATCGGCGTACCGGTCGGCGCGCTGCGCGGGTAGCCGTCGCCGTACCCCATCGCCACCACGCCCAGCCGGGTATCGCGCGGGCTTACCCAGGTGCCGCCGTAGCCGACCGCTTCGCCGGCTTTGTGCTCGCGCACCGCGATCAGGCTGGACTTCAGGGTCATCGCCGGCTGCAGCCCATGCTCGGCGCCGCTGCCGTTATCCAGCGGCGACACGCCGTACAGAATGATGCCGGGGCGAACCCACTCGTTGTGGGCGTCCGGCCACAGCAGCGTGCCGCCGGAGGCGGCGACCGAACGCTGGCCCGGTTTGCCGCGCGCGAACTGCTCGAAGCAGGCGATCTGTTTCAACGTGGTGTCGGATTCCGGCTCGTCGGCACGGCTGAAGTGACTCATGATATTGACCGGCTGCGCCACGTTGCGGCAGGCGCACAGGCGCTGATAAAACGCCTCCGCGTGTTCGGGGCGCACCCCCAGCCGATGCATGCCGGTATCGAGCTTCATCCACACCGGCACCGGGCGCGCCAGCTCGGCCTGCTCCAGCGCTTCGAGCTGTTCGATGCTGTGCACCGCGGTTTCGATGTTGTTCACCACCAGCACCGGCAGATCTTCGGCACTGAAGAAGCCTTCCAGCAGCAGGATCGGTTTGACGATGCCGCCGGAACGCAGCATCAGCGCCTCGTCGATGCGCGCCACGCCGTAGCAGTCGGCGTCTTGCAGGGTGTGTGCTGTTTCCAGCAGGCCATGTCCATAAGCGTTTGCTTTCACAACGGCAATCAGGCGGCTTTGCGGCGCCTGGCGGCGCACCTGTTGCAGATTATGTCGCAGAGCGCGGCGGTCGATTACAGCGGTTGCCGCTTTCATTTCAGTTCCTTAGCTGATTATTCGTCATCGTATTGTGGCCCCGCGTAGTTGTCGAAACGCGACCACTGGCCGTTAAAGGTAAGGCGCACGGTACCGATCGGGCCGTTACGCTGCTTACCGATAATAATTTCCGCGATCCCTTTCAGATCGCTGTTCTCGTGATACACCTCATCACGATAGATGAACATAATCAGGTCGGCGTCCTGCTCGATAGAGCCCGATTCACGCAGGTCGGAGTTGACCGGGCGTTTGTCGGCGCGCTGCTCCAGGCTACGGTTCAGCTGCGACAGCGCCACCACTGGCACCTGCAGCTCTTTCGCCAGCGCCTTCAGCGAGCGCGAAATCTCGGCGATCTCCAGCGTACGGTTGTCGGACAAGGCCGGCACGCGCATCAGCTGCAGGTAGTCGATCATGATCAGGCTAAGCCCGTCGTGCTCGCGGAAAATGCGCCGCGCGCGCGAGCGCACTTCGGTCGGCGTCAGGCCGGAGGAGTCGTCGATGTACATGTTGCGCTTCTCCAGCAGAATGCCCATGGTGCTGGAAATGCGCGCCCAGTCCTCGTCGTCGAGCTGGCCGGTACGGATGCGCGTCTGATCCACGCGCGACAGCGACGCCAGCATACGCATCATGATCTGCTCGCCGGGCATCTCCAGGCTGAAGATCAGCACCGGTTTTTCCTGGGTCATCGCGGCGTTTTCGCACAGGTTCATGGCGAAGGTGGTTTTCCCCATCGAAGGACGGGCGGCGACGATGATCAGATCGGACTTTTGCATGCCCGCGGTTTTCTTGTTGAGGTCCTGATAGCCGGTATCGACCCCGGTCACACCGTCGTGCGGCTGTTGATACAGCTGCTCGATGCGCGATACGGTGTCTTCCAGGATGCGCTCGATGCCCTTCGGGCCTTCGTCTTTGCTGGCGCGGTTCTCGGCGATTTGGAATACGCGGGATTCCGCCAGATCGAGCAGGTCTTCGCTGCTGCGCCCCTGCGGATCGTAGCCGGCGTCGGCGATCTCGTTAGCCACCGAGATCATCTCGCGCACCACCGCGCGCTCGCGCACGATGTCGGCGTAAGCGCCGATGTTGGCGGCGCTCGGGGTGTTTTTCGACAGCTCGGCCAGGTAGGCGAAGCCGCCGACCGAGTCCAGCTCGCCCTTCTGCTCCAGCGATTCGGACAGGGTGATGAGGTCGATAGGCTTGCTCATCTCCAGCAGACGCTGCATCTCGGTAAAGATCAGGCGATGCGGGCGGCTGAAGAAGTCGTTGGCGACCACGCGCTCCGCCACGTTGTCCCAGCGCTCGTTATCCAGCATCAAACCGCCCAACACCGACTGCTCGGCCTCCAGCGAGTGCGGCGGCATCTTCAGCCCTTCCATCTGACGATCTCTGGAACGCTCTCTGGTTTCGTCCGCGTTTGTTTTGTTGGTTGGTTTTTTTCCTGCCATGAAACGTAGTCTTTATCCGGTTGCGAATGAAGGATCTTGACGCGAGAGTATACGTGATTTTTGCGTCATAACCGATGCAAAAAAGGTATTGAATCCCGCACGGGTGAACTGGATCTCCGATACTAAAAAGAATAGGGTGAAATCAGACACCCAAACGAGGTAACGATATGGCCAAGCGCATTCAATTCTCCGCCACCGGCGGGCCGGAAGTCTTGCAATACGTTGATTTTACACCGCTCGATCCCGCCGCCGGCGAAGTGCAGATCGAGAACAAAGCGATCGGCATCAACTACATCGACACCTATGTGCGCAGCGGGCTGTACGCGCCGGCGAGCCTGCCGAGCGGCCTCGGCACCGAGGCGGCCGGCGTGGTGGTCAAGGTTGGCGCCGGCGTCAGCGCGATCAAACCGGGCGACCGGGTGGTGTATGCGCAGTCGTCGCTCGGCGCCTACAGCGAGATCCACAACGTGCCGGAAGAAAAAGTGGCGCTGCTGCCGCATAACCTCAGCTTTGAGCAGGGTGCCGCCTCTTTCCTCAAAGGGCTGACGGTACACTACCTGCTGCGCCAGACCCACGACGTGCAGCCGGGGGAAGTGTTCCTGTTCCATGCCGCCGCCGGTGGGGTTGGGCTTATCGCCTGCCAATGGGCCAAAGCGCTGGGCGCGCGCCTGATCGGCAGCGTCGGCTCCGACGAAAAGGCCGCGCTGGCGAAACAGGCCGGTGCATGGGCCACCATCAACTACCACAAAGAGGATATCGCCCAGCGGGTGGCAGAACTGACGCACGGCGAGAAGGTCGGCGTGGTGTACGATTCGGTGGGGCAAAGCACCTGGCAGGCCTCGCTCAACAGCCTGAAACGGCGCGGCCTGATGGTCAGCTTCGGCAACGCCTCCGGCCCGGTGACCGGCGTCGATCTGGCGCTGCTGAATCAGAAGGGCTCGCTGTACGTCACCCGCCCTTCCCTCAACGGCTACATCACCAACCGCGCCGAGCTGCAGTACGCCAGCAACGAGCTGTTCTCGCTGATCGGCAGCGGCGCCATTCGGGTGGAGGTGAAAGACGAGCAGAAATTCGCGCTGGCCGACGCCCAGCGGGCACACCAGATGCTGGAAAGCCGCAGCACCAGTGGCTCCAGCCTGCTGATCCCCTGATAGCGGCAAAAGAAAAGGGCTCCTTACGGAGCCCTTTCTGTTACTGCGTTTTGTAGGGGTAGAGCAGAGTCCGCCAGAGACAGGGGGTTGCTTCAGCAACACGAATTTTGATTGTCTCTCACGGTGATGAAATCGGTCGCATCACTGCATCGACCCACATCCTAACAGCCCCGTCCGGCAAAAAACACGCTTTATGTGCCACATCGCGCGGTAAAACTGCCAAGCTGTGATCGCTGCCGCATTAGCGGGGCGGGCAGTTATGCAATTTTCATCGCGACTGACTGATTATTCAGCAAAAAATCAGTAACGCCTGATCTGTGGTTTCTGCATCGACCGGTAAATCCATACCCCGACGACCGCCAAAATCAGCCACGGCAGCAGCTTGATGACCACCGCGAACAACCCGCCCAACAGCATGAACGCCGCCGCCACCAACAGCGCAGCGAAGATCCCCAGCAGCGAGATGCCGGTCACCATCAGCATCACCACAAAGCCAATGAGAAAGAAGATTTCCAACATGATTGCTCCTTTGCAACTCAACGTATCTGCAGAGTGGATTACAAGAAGCGTGCCAGAACGGCGAAAGGGCTAACCTATTGAAAAAACGGGGCAGGCATCCGGCAATGCGCCGAATGCCTGGCGAAAAAGACTAACTGTTGGTCAAATTTTTGGTGGGTTACGCCATTTCGACACGCGGCTGACGCACCAGCGCCAGCGCCTGCTCCACCACCCGCGCATCGGCGCCCGGCTTGTGGGCGTTCTCGCTCAGGTGGCGACGCCACTGGCGCGCGCCCGGCACGCCCTGGAACAAACCGAGGATGTGGCGGGTGATGTGGCCGAGATAGGTGCCGTTGGACAACTCGCGCTCAATATACGGATACAGCGCTTCGACGATCGCCACGCTGTCCGGCACCGCGGTCTGCGCGCCGAACAGTTCGCCGTCGACCCGCGCCAGGATGCCCGGATTCTGGTACGCCTCGCGCCCCATCATCACGCCGTCCAGATGCTGCAGGTGCTGTTGCGCCTCTTCCAGCGTTTTCACCCCGCCGTTGATGGCGATGGTCAGCGCCGGGAAATCCCGCTTCAGCTGATAAACTCGCGGGTAATCCAGCGGCGGCACTTCGCGGTTCTCTTTCGGGCTGAGGCCGGAGAGCCAGGCCTTGCGCGCGTGGATGGTGAACATGTCGCACTCGCCGCGCCCGGCGACGGTTTGAATAAAATCGCACAGGAAGGCGTAGCTGTCCTGATCGTCGATGCCGATGCGGGTCTTCACCGTCACCGGGATCGATACGACGTCGCGCATCGCCTTGATGCAGTCGGCGACCAGCGTCGCCTGCCCCATCAAACAGGCGCCGAACATGCCGTTTTGCACGCGATCGGACGGGCAGCCGACGTTGAGGTTAATTTCGTCGTAACCGCGCTGCTCCGCCAGCTTGGCGCAGTGCGCCAGCGCGGCCGGATCGCTGCCGCCCAGCTGCAGCGCCACCGGATGCTCTTCTTCGCTGTAGGCCAGGTAATCGCCCTTGCCGTGGATGATCGCGCCGGTGGTCACCATTTCGGTGTACAGCAGCGTTTCCTTGGTCAGGAGGCGGTGGAAGTAACGGCAATGACGATCGGTCCAGTCGAGCATCGGCGCGATGGAGAAACGATGGGCGGCGTAGGTTGGGGCGTGGTTGTCTTTCGTCATGCTGAGTTACTGGCTACCTGAGTCTGTCTGGGTTCAACGAACGGCGCGCGGCCGCAAACGGCTATTATAACGACAATCGGCGCCGTTGGGAAAACCCGCCTTCGCTTCCCCCCTATTCCAACGCGCGGATAACCCGGCACGGCTGCCCCAGCGCCAGCACATTGGCCGGGATGTCGCCGGTCACGATGCTGCCCGCGCCGATAGTCGTGCCGTCGCCGATGGTCACTCCCGGCAGGATCACCACGTTACCACCGATCCACACGTTGTTGCCGATGGACACCGGCTGTGCCGAAGTGCGGAAAGGAAAGGCCGGGTCGCCGGTAAAGCGTTCGCCAGCCTTCAGCGGGTGGCTCGGCGTGTAGATTTGCACGTTGGGGCCGATCAGCGTGTTGTCGCCGATGGTGATGGTATTGCAATCGAGGAACACCGCATTGACGTTGATAAAACAGTTCTTGCCGATACGAACATGCTGCCCATAGTCGCACCAGAATGGCGTTTCAATCCAGCTCGCCTCGCCCCAGGCGCCGAACAGCTCACCGAGCAGGCGTTTTTTTTCGTCCGCCTGATGCGAATCCAGCTCGCCCAGGCTTTTGGTTAACGCTCTGGCCCGATGGTACATAGCAATCAGTTCTTCATCGCGGCTGTTGTACTCCAGGCCGCTTAACAGCTTCTCTCTTTCCGTCATCACACAAGGCTCCTGCTCATAGCGGGGTGAAACGCGTTATACCGCCCTCGCCCGCCGCTCTCCAGCGCTAAAACCGGCAATGTTGATTTGCCGCCCGGCGGAGGGGAAAAGTTGTGATGCATCTCTCTTTTAGCGATCTCGACGCGCTTTTCCCTGCGCTATCCTCAGGGGAAAAGGGGGCAACTCTCGGCGATTCGCCGTAATCATGGTAAAATCGGCTTTTTTACGTACCGGGATATTTGCGATGAACTCAACCACCCAGGAAAAGCTGTTGGCACAGGCGGAACGCCTCTGCCAACAACGCAATGTGCGATTGACGCCGCAACGGCTGGAAGTGCTGCGTCTGATGACTCAGCAACCCGGTGCAATCAGCGCTTATGACCTGCTCGATCTGCTGCGCGTCGCCGAACCGCAGGCCAAGCCGCCGACGGTATACCGCGCGCTGGATTTTCTGCTGGAGCAAGGGTTTATCCATCGAGTGGAATCGGCCAACAGCTACGTGCTGTGCCACCATTTCGAACAGCCGATGCACACGTCCGCACTGTTTATCTGCGACCGCTGCGGCCAGGTGACCGAACGCACGACAGAAGGCGTAGAGGAAACGCTGCAGAAACTGGCGCAGGAAGCCGGATTTGCGCTGCGGCACAGCGTGGTGGAAGCACACGGTCTGTGCGCCGGCTGCGTGGAGGTTGAGGCGTGCGATAGCAAGCATGACTGCGCCGAACACGATCACAGCATCGCCATCAAGAAGAAGTAATACGAAGTCAGGTACCTCCCTGTACCTGCGGCCGGAGCGCCAGAGGATGAGAGCGACGCCGGCCTGCGCTGGGTAAGCCGCCTTCAATGGCGGCCCTGCAGATTACCAGCGGTGTTTGGTGTGATCTTCCCAGGCTTTCACCTCTTTCTCGGCCGCCTCTTTCTGGTAACCGTAGCGCTCCTGGATTTTGCCGACAAGCTGTTCGCGTTTCCCTTCGATGACCGTCAGATCGTCATCGGTCAGCTTGCCCCATTTTTCCTTCACTTTGCCTTTAAGCTGCTTCCAGTTACCGTCGGCTTGATCTTTATTCATAGTCTCTCCGTTAACCTGTGGTGAATCAGTGATCCCTGTCGCCGGCCGGGGTTAACCAGAAATTTTTCTGACCGATACCCCTTCACCTTAAGGAATACCGTTCCCCTTTATTCTCCAGCCACATGATTCATTCTAGTTAAACATGGAAATAAAAAAGCCAAACATCAGAATAAAAAACCATTAAAAAATAAAATAAAAATAAAAAACGCCAACAAACAACGAACTAAGCCGGGAAAAACCAGGCTGAAAACATGTAAGCAAACATGAACCAAAGCATTATTAAAATTAATAATTAACCCAGCAAAGCGTCCGGTTTAGCGTGCGGCAAACCAGCTGCCGCGCACCTGATGGCGGTGCCAAATCCAACCCAGCGCCACGCCGCGCAACGTCAGAAACACCGCCAGCGCCAGCCAAAGCCCGTGGTTGCCAAGCAGCGGCACGCTGAACAGCGCCACGCCATATCCTGCCGCGGCCACCGCCATGCTGTTACGCATCTCGGCGCCGCGCGTGGCGCCGATAAACATGCCGTCCAGCAAATAGCACCACACCCCGACCAGCGGCAGAATAACCTGCCACGGTAAATAGTGGGCGGCCAACGCACGCAGCTCCGGTAAGGAGGTCAACGCCGCCACGATCTGCTGGCCGGTGATGGCATACACCAGGCCGAAGGCCAACGCGACCAACCCCGCCTGCCTGCAGGCCGCGTGCCATACCTTACGCAGTTGGCTGTCGTCCCGGGCACCGTAGGCGTGGCCCGAATGGGCCTCCACCGCATAAGCGAAGCCGTCGAGCGCATAGGCGGTAAACGTCAGCAGGTTCATCAACACCGCGTTAACCGCCACCACGTCGCTCCCCAGGCGAGCGCCGAAAATGGTCAGCGATGCGAAGCACAGTTGCAGCAACAGTGAACGCAACATGATGTCGCGGTTAAGCGCCAGCAGCCGACGCAGATCGCCACGCCAGGCCTGACGCAGCATCGGCAGGGTGATACCGCGCAGGCGCATTACCCGCCACGCCAGCCACAGGCCAAGCAAGAACGTGGCATATTCGGCGATGGCGGTTGCCGCCGCCGCCCCTCGCACGTTCCAGCCCAGGCCCATCACCAGCCAGATATCCAGCACGATGTTCAGCAGGTTGCCGACGATCAGCAGGATCACCGGCGCACGCACGTACTGCACGCCCAGCAGCCAGCCCAGCAGCACCAGATTAGCCAGCGCCGCCGGCGCACTCAGCCAGCGGATTTCAAGAAAACGCCGCGCCTGTTCCAGCACCTCGCCATTACCACCGACGATCCGCAGCGCCAGTTCGATCAGCGGGTAGCGCAGCAGGACGATCGCCGCCCCGGCCAGCAGTGCCAGCAGCAGCGGCTGCATAAAGGCGCGCGCCAGCGCCTGCGGGTTCTGTGCCCCCAGCGCCTGCGCCGCCAGGCCGGTGGTGCTCATGCGCAGGAACAACAGCAGCATGAACAGGAAGCTGGTCGCCACCGCGCCGATCGCGACGCCCCCCAGATAGATCGGGCTGTCGAGGTGGCCGATCACCGCGGTGTCCACCAGCCCGAGCAGCGGCACGGTAATATTGGAGAAAATCATCGGCATAGCCAGGCGCCACAGGGCTTTATCGGTGTCGCTGGTGAAGGCGGAAATCAAGCGCATGATGAAATGTTCCCGTAGCAGTGGCGAAGGGCAAGGTCAGAAACAAAAACGCCCCAGAACAGGGGCGATTGATACAAGGGGTGGCACTGAGGGTGCGGCGATTAAATCCAGTCGCCGTTGCGGATCACGCCGACCGCCAGCCCTTCGATCGTGAAATTCTGCTGGCGCAGATCGACCACGATCGGTTGGAATTCGTTGTTCTCCGGCAGCAACTCGACCACGTTGCCGTGTTTTTTCAGGCGTTTGACCGTCACTTCGTCTTCGATGCGCGCCACCACGACCTGGCCGTTGCGCACGTCTTGCGTTTTGTGCACCGCCAGCAGATCGCCGTCCAGAATGCCGATGTCGCGCATCGACATGCCGTTCACCCGCAGCAGGAAATCGGCGCTCGGCTTAAACAGGGAAGGATCCACCTGATAGTGCCCTTCGATGTGCTGCTGCGCCAGCAGCGGCTCGCCGGCGGCGACGCGGCCAATCAGCGGCAGCCCTTCTTCTTCTTCCATCAGCAGGCGGATACCGCGCGATGCACCGGAGACGATTTCGATCACGCCTTTGCGTGCCAGCGCCTTCAGGTGCTCTTCGGCGGCGTTAGGCGAACGGAACCCCAGACGCATCGCGATCTCGGCACGCGTTGGCGGCATGCCCGTTTGCGAAATATGATCGCGAATCAGATCGTAGACCTCTTGCTGTCTGGTAGTTAGTGCTTTCATTCCGCCCCCTGTTTGTTTATACAGTCTTGCTGTGAGTATATACAGGTAAGCGCGGATTGGGAACCGAAGAATAAATAAAAATCAGTCAGTAGGCGCCTTTCGTCAGCCAAAATGCTGCCACAAGACCGTGCCCCAAACGAACAGCGCCAGTACGATCGCCAGCGACACCGCCGCCGACCCCATGTCCTTGGCCCGCCCGGACAGCTCATGGTGTTCGCTGCCGATGCGATCCACCACCGCCTCGATCGCGCTGTTCAGGATCTCGACGATCACCACCAGCGCTACCGATCCGATCAATAAAATGCGCGCTATCGCACCCACATCCAGCCAGACTGCCAGTATGATAGCCAAGAGGGTGACCACCAGTTCCTGTCGGAACGCCGCCTCGTGTTGCCAGGCGGCGGAAAGCCCTTTATAGGAATAGCCGGCGGCCTTGATGATGCGGGTCAGTCCGGTTGCTTGGTTTGCCATGTTTTCGTGCCTTTCTCAGAGGTCGGTCATAATAACAAGAGTCTAGAACAGTCCGCGCTGACGGCTCTCGGTTTTCGAACACCACAGATCTGCTACCCGGTTTCTGGTATGCTTGCGGCGCATTGCTAACAAGAGGCTTCACGTTGTTTATGTCAGGTTGGCGTAAAATTTATTATAAAATATTGAATTTACCACTTAAATTGTTGGTAAGAAGTAAGGTCATCCCTTCAGATCCGGTTACCGAGCTAGGGTTGGATCCCTCACGGCCGATTTTGTATGTTTTACCTTACAATTCCAAGGCGGATTTGCTGACGCTGCGCACCCAGTGCCTGGCGCAGGATCTGCCCGATCCGCTCAACTCGCTGGAGATCGACGGCACCGTGCTGCCGAGCTACGTGTTCATTCACGACGGCCCGCGCGTGTTCCGCTACTACACCCCGAAAGAAGAGTCGGTAAAGCTGTTCCACGACTATCTGGATCTGCATCGCAGCAATCCGGATCTCGACATTCAGATGCTGCCGGTTTCGGTCATGTTCGGCCGTTCGCCGGGCCGCGAAGGCCACGGCACGCCACACCTGCGTCTGTTGAACGGCGTGCAGAAATTCTTCGCCGTGCTGTGGCTCGGCCGCGACAGCTTCGTGCGTTTCTCCAACACCGTTTCGCTGCGCCGCATGGCGACCGAACACGGCACGGATAAAACCATCGCGCAGAAACTGGCGCGCGTGGCACGCATGCACTTCTCGCGTCAGCGCCTGGCCGCGGTAGGCCCGAGCCTGCCGGCCCGTCAGGATCTGTTCAACAAGCTGTTGGCGTCCAAAGCGATCGAAAAAGCGGTCGAGGACGAAGCGCGCAGCAAGAAGATCTCGCACGAGAAGGCCCAACAGAACGCCATCGCGCTGATGGAAGAGATCGCCGCCGATTTCTCCTACGAAACCGTGCGCCTGTCCGACCGCGTGCTGAGCTGGACCTGGAACCGGCTGTATCAGGGCATCAACGTCACCAACGCCGAACGCGTGCGCCAGCTGGCGCAGGACGGCCACGAGATCGTCTACGTGCCCTGCCACCGCAGCCACATGGATTATCTGCTGCTGTCCTACGTGCTGTATCACCAGGGCCTGGTGCCGCCGCACATCGCCGCCGGCATCAACCTCAACTTTTGGCCGGCGGGTCCGATCTTCCGCCGCCTGGGCGCGTTCTTCATCCGCCGCACCTTCAAGGGCAACAAGCTGTACTCGACGGTGTTCCGCGAATACCTCGGCGAGCTGTTCACCCGCGGTTACTCGGTGGAATACTTCGTGGAAGGCGGCCGTTCCCGCACCGGGCGTCTGCTGGAGCCGAAGACCGGCACCCTGTCGATGACCATTCAGGCGATGCTGCGCGGCGGTGCCCGTCCAATCACGCTGGTGCCGATCTACATCGGCTACGAGCACGTGATGGAAGTGGGCACCTATGCCAAAGAGCTGCGTGGCGCCACCAAGGAAAAAGAGAGCCTGCTGCAGATGCTGCGCGGCCTGCGCAAGCTGCGCAATCTGGGCCAGGGTTATGTCAACTTTGGCGAGCCGCTGCCGTTGACCGCTTACCTCAACCAGCACGTGCCGCAGTGGCGCGAGTCTATCGATCCGATCGAGGCTCAGCGCCCAAGCTGGCTGACGCCGACGGTCAACGATCTGGCCGGCCAGATCATGGTGCGCATCAACAACGCCGCCGCGGCCAACGCCATGAACCTGTGTTCCACCGCGCTGCTGGCCTCGCGCCAGCGTTCGCTGACCCGCGAACAATTGCTCGAGCAGCTCGAGTGCTACCTGCAGCTGATGCGCAACGCGCCTTACGCGCATGACGTCACCGTACCGACGCAAACGCCGGACGAGCTGCTGGATCACGCGCTGAACATGAACAAGTTCGAGGTGGAAAAGGACAACATCGGCGACATCATCATTCTGCCGCGCGAGCAGGCGGTGCTGATGACCTATTACCGCAACAACATCCACCACCTGCTGGTGTTGCCGTCGCTGATCGCCAGCATTGTGATGCATCATCGCCGGGTGTCGCGCGCCGAGCTGCTGCGCCAGATCGGCATGATCTACCCGATGCTGAAAGCCGAGCTGTTTCTGCATAACGATAAGGAACAGCTGTCGGAAGTGCTGCGGCCGATGATCGACGAGCTGATCCGTCAACAGCTGATCTGCGACAAAGGCGACGAGCTGGTGCTGAACCCGGCGCGCATTCGCCCGCTGCAGCTGCTGGCCGCCGGCGTGCGCGAAACCCTGCAACGCTACGCCATCACTATGTCGATCCTCAGCGCCAACCCGAGCATCAACCGCGGCGCGCTGGAGAAAGAGAGCCGCATCATGGCGCAACGTCTGTCGGTGCTGCACGGCATCAACGCGCCGGAGTTCTTCGACAAGGCGGTGTTCTCCACCCTGGTGGCGACGCTGCGCGAAGAAGGCTATATCAACGACAGCGGCGATGCGATCCGCGAACACACCCTCGAGGTGTACAACATGCTGAGCGATCTGATCACGCCGGAAATCAAGCTGACCATCGAAAGCGTCAACATGCCGGAAGAAACCAACGTTCTGCCGCAAGCCGATGCGGAAGAAGAGCAAGACGAGTGATTTCGTCCGGCGCGGAAACACAAAAGGCACCCCGAGGGGTGCCTTTTTTCTTGCTGCAGGAAACCGTTACGCAGGCAGATAGCTCAGCGCGATGCCGATAAACACCACCAGTCCGACATAGTTGTTCTGCAGGAAGGCCTTGAAGCAGGCTTCGCGCTCACGCCCGGCGATCTGTTTCTGCTGGTGAATGAACAGCGCGCCCGCCAGCAGCAGCGACCAGTAAAACGCCCCGCCGAGCTGCGCCAGATAACCGACCCACACCAGCAGCAGCAGCGTCGCGAATTGCAGCAGCCCGACGATCAGCTTGTCATAACGCCCGAACAGGATAGCGGTGGATTTGATGCCAATCTTCAGGTCATCGTCGCGGTCGACCATCGCATACAGCGTGTCGTAGGCCACCGTCCAGCAGATGTTGGCCAGCAGCAGCAGCCAGCAGCTGAGCGGCAGCGATTCGCTGACCGCCGCATAGCCCATCGGAATGCCCCAGCCGAACGCGGCGCCCAGCACGAACTGCGGCAGGTTGGTCACCCGCTTCATGAACGGATACACCCAGGCCAGCGCCAGCGCCGCCAGCGACAGCCAGATGGTCATCGCGTTCAGCGTCAATACCAGGCAGAACGAAATCAACACCAGCACCACGAACAGCACTTTGGCCTCTTTGGCGCTCACCCGGCCGCTCGGCATCGGCCGCCCGGCGGTGCGTTTCACATAGCCGTCCACCGCGCGATCGGCGTAATCATTCACCACGCAGCCGGCGGCGCGCATCAGGAACACGCCGAGCACGAACACCAGTAAAATCGACAGCGGCGGCACGCCTTTCCCGGCCAGCCACAGCGCCCACAGCGTCGGCCACAGCAGCAACAGCGTGCCGATCGGTTTATCAATGCGCATCAAATGGCTGTAAGCCCGCCATTTACTTTGAGTCACGCTTCCCTCCAAGGTCTTACTCTCCTCTCTTATGCAGGAACCGCTGAATACAGCGGTGAAGCCGGTAAAAACAGTTCGGTCAGCAACAGCGGTTTGCCCGCCAGCCGCAGCCGTGAACGGCGTGCCCACAGCGCGTCCTGTCGGCCGATATGGATATAGTCGCGGGTCAGATCGCCGCTGCTGAACAGGTAGCGCCCCAGCGGCAGCGTGCCCAGATCCACCAGCGCCTGGTCAGGGCCGGTCAGCGTATTTTCCGGGATCACCGTGCGCCCCAGCAGCCAGGGCTGGTCGTCACCCAGCAGCACCACTTCGCGCAGCCAGTAGCGCGGGCTGTTTGGCAGGTGCTTCGCCTCGTCGCCCAGCGCCTCGCGCGTGACGAAGCATTCGCGCTGCGGTTCGACGCGCACCTGGGCGCAATGGCGTTCAAATCGGCGGGTCATGGAGCCTAACTCCATCAGCCAATCGCTGACGGCGGCGGGCGCCGGAGGATCCTGTTCGGACAACCACTCCAGCGGCGGCAGGATGGAATCCCTGATGCCAGACATTGCTTTACTCCTCGCCTGAACCACAGCCGGTACGGCGCGCCAGACGATACAAACTGTTAACAGGCCCCCATTGTAGCGCAGAAATACGAAAGCGGCAGGCTGATTCGTGGCGAAAACGGCAGGCGCATCAGCCGGAAAAACCGAGGGGCTGTCATCTTTTTGCCATCCGCATTCTCTATCTTCATCTCCCGGCACGCTGACGATTCTGTGATCGCCCGCAAAGTTTCAGCTTCCTCGCGTTGTGTTATCTACGCGCGTAGATACTCTGACACCGCAGCGTTGAATCGCCATGCGTCCGACATGATTTGTCGGCACACCTTTGTTGCCGGCACCAGGGAAACCATCTTTAACCGCGCCCCTCCAGGCGCAGAACAAAAGAGGATAGCACTGCCATGAGCGAAACAACGCTTGCCCCTTCACAGACCGCCGACGCCGCGCTGGCGGCCGATGAACGCCTGGCAACCAAAGAGGGGCGCAGCCAATTTTGGCGCGCCACCTTCTCCTGCTGGCTCGGCACCGCGATGGAATACGTCGATTTTGCGCTGTACGGCCTGGCGGCCGGCATGGTGTTCGGCGACGTGTTCTTCCCCGAGGCCACGCCGCTGGTCGCCCTGCTGGCCAGCTTCGCCACCTACTCTGTCGGCTTCGTCGCACGGCCGATCGGTGCGCTGGTGTTCGGCTGGATCGGTGACCGCAAAGGCCGCCGCGTGGTGCTGATCACCACCGTGGCGCTGATGGGCCTCTCCACCACGCTGATCGGCCTGATCCCGTCCTATGCGCAAATCGGCGTCTGGGCACCCACCTGCCTGGTGATCCTGCGCTTCGCACAGGGGTTCGGCGCCGGTGCGGAACTGTCCGGCGGCGCGGTGATGCTGGCGGAATACGCGCCGGCCAAACGGCGCGGGCTGGTGGCGTCGATCATCGCCATCGGCTCCAACAGCGGCACTCTGCTGGCGTCGCTGGTATGGCTGCTGGTGCTGCAGTTGGACAAGGAAGACCTGATGAGCTGGGGCTGGCGCATTCCGTTCCTCGCCAGCATTCTGATCGCCGGCGCGGCGCTGTACCTGCGTCGCCACGTGCGGGAAACGCCGGTCTTCGAACGCGAGCTGCAGCAAAACCACCAGCGCATGCTGGACGCCGCCCAGGCCGCGCCGGATACGCGCAGCTACCTGCAGCGCACCAAGGCGTTCTGGGTGATGCTCGGCCTGCGCATCGGCGAAAACGGCCCTTCCTACCTGTGCCAAGGCTTTATCGTCGGTTATGTGGCCAAGGTGCTGATGGTTGATAAATCGGTACCGGCGCTGGCGGTGCTGATCGCCTCGCTGTGCGGTTTTCTGGTGATCCCGCTGGCTGGCTGGCTGTCCGATCGCTTCGGCCGCCGCATCACCTACCGGTGGTTCTGCCTACTGTTGGTGCTGTACGCCTTCCCGGCGTTCTGGTTGCTCGACAGCCGTGAACCGGCGATCGTCATCTCGGTGATCGTGGTCGGCATGTGCATCGCATCACTGGGGATCTTCGGCGTGCAGGCGGCCTACGGCGTCGAATTGTTCGGCGTGAAGAACCGCTACTCCAAAATGGCGTTCGCCAAGGAGCTCGGCTCGATCCTCTCCGGCGGCACCGCGCCGCTGATCGCCACCGCACTGCTGTCCGGTTTCGGTCACTGGTGGCCTGTCGCCTGCTATTTTGTTGTAATGGCGGCCATCGGCTTAATCACCACCTTCTTTGCTCCCGAAACCCGCGGCCGCGATCTCAACCTGCCGCAGGATGCCGCGTAACGAGAAGGCGAACAGGATCCCAATTTGGATAATCACTCCGCGCGACGCGTTACCCGCGCCGACGTGGCCCGCGTAGCGGGCACCTCCGTCGCCGTGGTCAGCTATGTGATCAACAATGGTCCGCGCCCGGTGGCGGAAGCCACCCGGCTGCGCGTGCTGGCGGCAATCGAGCAGACCGGCTACCGGCCGAACGACATCGCGCGGGCGCTGGCTTCCGGCAGCACGCAAACCTACGGGCTGGTGGTGCCGGATATTTCCAACCCGTTCTTCGCCACGCTGGCGCGGGCGCTGCAGCAAGAGGCCTTCAGCCGCGGCCGCGTGCTGCTGCTGGGCGACGCCGGCGACGACCGGCAGCGCGAATATGAGCTGATCAACAACCTGCTGCGCCGCCAGGTCGACGGCCTGCTGTACACCAGCGTCGATCGCCACCCGTGGTTCGATCTGATCCGCGCCTCCGGCACGCCCTGCGTAATGATAGACACCATCGACAGCCAGGCCGGCGTCTGCGCCATTCGCGTCGACGAGCGCGACGCCGCCTGCCAGGCAACCCGCCATCTGCTGCAACACGGCTACCGCGATATCGGCATTTTTATCGGCCCGCTGACCATGCTCAACGCACAGGATCGCCTGAACGGCTGGCGCGATGCGCTGCTGGAGGCGGGCATCGCGCCACGCGACGAGTGGATTTTCGAGGTGCCCTACACCCGCCAGGGCGGTTACCAGGCCACCCAGCGCCTGGTGCAAGGCCCACGCCCACGCGCCGTTTTCACCTCCAACGAACAGCAGGCGCTCGGCTGCCTGTCGGCGCTGGCGGAGCACGGGCTGCGCGCGCCGGACGATCTGGCGCTGATCTGTTTTAACGGCACGCAGCAAGCCGAATTCAGCGTGCCGCCGCTCAGCGCGGTCGAGCAGCCGATCGACGCCATGGCCAAGCGGGCCATCGCCATGCTGGCCGCCGGTGCCGCGCCCGCCGAGCTGCATGAATTCGCTTTTCAACTGCGCATCCGCCGTTCCTGCGGCTGTTAGCGGTTTTTCAGGACACCTTATATGCGTTTAATCATTGATTGCGATCCCGGCAACGGCGTTCCCGGCGCCAACGTCGACGACGGCCTGGCGCTGGCCCTGGCGCTGGCGGCCAAACCGCAGCTGCACCTGGAGCTGATCAGCATCGTGGCCGGCAACACCCCGCGAGAAGTGGGCTTCGCCGTCGCCACCGAGCTGCTGGCGCAGAGCGGCTATCAGGTGCCGGTCGCCCTCGGCGCGGCGCGCGCCCTGAGCGAGCCGCCGGAGCCGTGGCGCGCACATCTGGACCGCCCAATCGCCGATCCGAAGCTGGCGGCGCTGTGGCGTGACCTGCCCGCGCCCTCGCTGGCCAACGCGCCCGTACCGGACGCCGCCATCGCCATCGGCGAGCTGATCTGCCGGCATCCCGGCGAGATCACGCTGGCGGCGATCGGCCCGCTGACCAACGTTGCGCACGCCATGCAGCTTTACCCGCAGATGGCGCAGGCGGTGAAAGAGATCGTGATCATGGGTGGCGTGTTCAACGTCGACGGGTACATCAAGGACACCAATTTCGGTTTGGATCCGGAAGCGGCGCGGCTGGTGTTGAACAGCGGCGCCACCATCACGCTGGCACCGCTGGACGTCACCACCCAGACCATGCTGACCCAGGCGGATCTGGCCGCGTTGACCCAGCCGGATACCCCGCTGTGCCGCTATTTACGCGCCACCACGCGGCCGTGGATCGACTATTCGCGCCATACGCGGCACCTGCCGGGCTGCTGGATCCATGATGCGTTGGTGATCGCCTGGCTGCTGGCGCCGCAGCTGGTCACGACCGAGCTGTTCCATGTGGATGTGGCGCTGGAAGGGGCGTTGACGCGCGGCAGCTCACGCCGCTGGCGGCCGGACAGCCTGCGCCTGACGGTCGGCATGCCGGCGCCGCAGGGCAGGCCGGTGCGCGTCATGCAGCAGGTGGACAACGCCCGTCTACTGGCATTGATCGGCGCAACGCTGGCCCGCGGATGAAAAAAGGTGCGCCAAGGCGCACCAATCATCGAGCCAGCATCGGCAGCGCCGGGTGTTACCCCTTGCCTTTAACGCTGCTGATAAACGTTTTACGCGCGGTGGTCGAGCCCAGTTTCTCGGCCTCATTCATCAGTTTCAGCGCCTTATCGATATCGCCCGCCTTCACCGCCTGTTTGATGCCGTTATTAAAGTAGCTTTCGGTATCGTTGAGCATCGGCTCCGCCGGTTTCTCCGGCGCCGGTGCCGGTGCAGCCACGGCGGCCGGTGCGGTCGAGCCCACCACCACCGGCGCCACGGTCGGCGCAGGCTGCAGCATGCCGATCATCACGTTGCCGGTGCCCTGTTCAGCGGTGACCTTAAGCTTCAGCGTGCCGGTCGTCGCGTGGCCGGCGATCGGATCCGGGATATCCGGCACCGCGTTGCCCACGCCCTGCGCATAGGCCTTGGCCGGGTTGGTCAGCTGCGTGGTTTTCGTCAAATCCTGACGGGTGGTGTACACCAGCAGGTAAATCTGTTTTTGACCGAGCGCCGGGGTCAGTTTCAGCGTGCCTTCGAGGCGATCGGAGGACATCGTCCCCGGCGGCTGGTAAGGGAAGTAGCTGCTCGGATAATACGCCGCCGGGCGCAGATGCTCGTCCAGCACCAGCACGCTCGGCGCATACAGCGAATTGTTTTTGGCAAGGCTGCTCAGCGTCACTTCCAGCGAACCGCGATCGGCCGGCAGCGTATAGGCGGCGATCGCCCCCTGAATCTCGCCCTGATTGAGCTGCGGGCTGACGGCGTCGAGCTTCACCTCTTGCGACACCGGCGGCTGCAGCGGCTGCCACGGCAGGCTTTGCAGCGTGGCGGCGCTGATGGCCGGCGCGACGGAAACGTTGGCCGGCGTCTCGGCGTTGGCCGCCAAAGGCGCGCCGACGGTCAGCGCCAGCGACAGGCAGAGTGACAGCAGATTCTTTTTCATCGTTATATCCTCTTTCAGCGCCGCGGCGGATCAGGCAAGAGATCCGGCCGCGGCGAATGCGGTTGGGGGAGAACCTACGGCCCTCCCCGTCCTGTCGTCGTTACCACCAAATTTCCATCTGGGCGCCGAAGGTGACTTCGTCATCCTTGCCGCGGCTGAAGGTATGCATGCTGGTGTCGTTGTAAGCGGTGCCGGCGTTATACCCGGTGTCATCGCCGGTGGCGTAGCCCCACTTCTCATCCCACTTGGCGTAGGTGGCGAACAGGCGGATGGCCGGACGCGACCAGATGCTGTTGCCGGCCTGCCACTGCTGCGCCAGGGTCACTTTATACTGGCCGTTGCGGTCGCCGGTGCGCTGGGATTTAACGTTGTCATAGCCGGCTTCCAGCAGGGTGCTCATGATCGGCGTCCATTTGTACATCGGGCGCACGCCCACGGTGTACCAGGTGGTGCCGTTGTTGTTGTCGCGGTCGATGTCCTGGAACATGGCGACGTACATCAGCGCCCATTGATCGTTGAAGTCGATGGCGCCGTGATCCAGCACGCGGATCATCTTGCCGTTGTTATCGATGGTGGCGCCTTCGTTGCGGCCGTTGTTCTGCGAGGTCATCGAGTCAGTGGCGTACTGCACCACAAACTTGTTGTAACCGTTCAGGATGCTTTGGGTGTGTTCCGCGGTGAACATCCAACCGTCTTTGCTCGCGCCGTCGGCCAGGTGGTAGTGGTCCTGCGCATTGGCGCGGCCGTAGTCCACGCCCAGCTCCAGGGTGCCGCCCGGGTTCAACTCCAGCCCGGCCAAGCGCACGTCGAAGGTATCGTTGACGGTCGGACGCTGTTTCCATTCGTTATCCAGATAGCCGTAAGAGCCGCCGGACTCCGAGTTGCGGGTCACGGCAGCGGACAGCTTGCCGAAGCCCAGATCGATGTTTTCCAGACCGGCGCCCGGGCCGGAGATATCCCAGTAGTAGAAGTCGATCATGTGAACGTCATGACGCTGATAGAAACGCTTACCGGCCCACAGCGTGGAGCCCGGCAGCCAGTCGATCAGGTTTTTACCCTGCACGTTGACTTCGCGGAAGCCCGGCGTCACATCTTCCCAGTCGGAACGTTGCGAGACCGAATAGGCCAGGTTGGTGTCGAAATAGAAGCTTTTGTCGCCTTCTTTCCACACTTCCTGCCCCAGTTTCAGCTCGGCGTAGGTTTCGCATTCGTTGCCGAGACGGTATTTGCTCGCGGCGCCGGTGGCCTTGAAACACTGTTGCTCACCGCCGCTGCCGGTCCAGCCGATGCCGGAACGGGCGTAACCGTGGAAATCCACGGCCAGCGCCTGGGTAGAGAGAACACCGGCGGCGACAGCCAGTGCCAGAGGAAGTTTGCGCAGAGTAGTCATCATTATTCTCCTGTTATACCGACTTTGATGCTTTAAACGCCCGGCTCCTGGTGCAGCCGTTTACATGCCGTACCGTCTTCACGGAACAGGTGGCAGCGGTGAGGCGGCAGGCCGATGGCGAATGTGGCACCTTCTTCTACCAGCACCACGTCATTCTGGCGGTACACCAGGTTTTGACGGATGGCCGGGATTTGGATGTGGATTTGCGTCTCGTTGCCGAGTTGCTCCACCACCTGTACGTCGCCGGTAAGCCGCACTTCAGAGGCTTCGCCGGGCAGCAGATGTTCAGGGCGAATGCCCAGTGACAGGTTGGCGCCGGGCTGAACGCCCGCGCCTTCCACCGGCAGCCACACCAGCTGGCGGTTGGGCAGTTCGACCTGCACCTGTTGCGGCTGCGCAGCGGTCACCTTGACCGGCAGGAAGTTCATCTTCGGCGAGCCGATAAACCCGGCGACGAAGCGGTTGGCCGGATAGTGATACAGTTCCAGCGGCTTGCCGACCTGGGCCACGCGGCCGGCGTCGAGCACCACGATCTTGTCGGCCAGCGTCATCGCCTCGACCTGATCGTGGGTGACGTAAATCATGGTGCGCTGCAGGCGCTTGTGCAGACGGGAGATCTCGATGCGCATCTGTACCCGCAGCGCGGCGTCGAGGTTGGACAGCGGTTCGTCGAGCAGGAATACGTCCGGCTCGGCCACCAGCGTGCGGCCGATCGCCACGCGCTGACGCTGCCCGCCGGACAGCGCCTTCGGCCGCCGGTCGAGCAGGTGCGCCAGCTGCAGCACCTCGGAGACCTGGTTCACCCGTTGGTTGATTTCCGCTTTCCTGGCGCCGGCCAGCTTCAGGCCGAACGACATGTTGTCCGCCACCGACAGGTGCGGATACAGCGCATAGGATTGGAACACCATGCCGATGCCGCGCTCGGAGGGCGGCACCTCATTCATACGTTTCTCGCCGATCAGCAGCTCGCCGGAGGTGATGTCCTCCAGCCCGGCGATCATGCGCAGCAGCGTCGATTTGCCGCAGCCCGACGGCCCGACAAACACCACAAACTCGCCGTCCTCGATGGTCAGATTGACGTCTTTGGAAATCACGGCCTCACCGAAGGCCTTATAAACGCTGCGCAGTGTCACGCTAGCCATGCGTTACTCCCCTGCTTTCGCAGTTAACATGTCGTGTGAAAATGGCGGAGGCAAAGCCCGCCAAAACCCATTGATGACCCTCTTGCTGCGCGCCGTGCTGCCATGCCAACGGCAAGGTCGCCTCAGACGGCGCGGCCGCCTGAGTATAAGGCTGCAGGTTTATCAGCGCTTCAAGGCATTGATCCTGATGGGTAATAAGTAAGCGCACCACGCCGTCCCGCTGGCTGACCGCGCTCAGCTCGCCGCGCTGGATGAGCGGCGAACGGCGCAGGGCCAACAGCGCCTGGCAGTAACGTAAGGTGGAGTGGCTGTCGTGCTGTTGGCGGCTGATGGCCAATGCGCGGTGTTCGATCGCCACCTGCTGATACCAGCTGATTTCCCCGGCGGTGACCTGTTCGGGGGCCTCATGCCACGGCATCGGCGTTTGCGCGCCGCGCGGATCCTGCAGGCCGGCGGCATGCGGCAGCCCCAGCTCTTCGCCCTGATACAGGCAGATCGGCGCCGGCAACATCGCCAGCAGCGTCAGAAAGGCGGCAGCGGAGCGCAGATCGCCCTGCCCCCAGCGGCTGACCACCCGGGGCTGATCGGCGTCGCCGGTGCTCCACAGGCTGTCCGCCAACGTGGCGCGGCGGGCCTGCAGCACCGCCACCAGCTTCTCCGCGCTGAACGGCATCACGTCCAGCGCCAATGCCCCCTGGACGAACCGCTGCAGCGCGGCCGCATTGCGAACGCGGTTGGCTTCATCGGCGTACCACAGCGTCAGCCCTTCGCCCGTCACCGTTGCCTCGGTCTCCGGCGCCAGCGTCTGCGGCAGCAACAGGCCGTCGATCGACAGCGCTTTCAGGTACGGCAGCGCCGCCAGCATGCCGTGCGCGTCGCCCACGCCGTCCCCGTTTCCGTCACGGAAACTGGCCGGATGGATCCGGTACAGGGTGGGCTGAGTGGCGATAGGCATTGACGACATAAATCCGGTATCCCTGCTGCGCGTGGCGTTGAAAATCAATGGGCCGATAGTGCGGGAGTCGCCGGAAAGGGTAATCATCCGTAACAAGATTTTTCATGGGGGAGGAGACGGGAGGATGAGAGAACGACCGCAGCGATGAGAAGTTCCGCGCTTAAGGCAAATCTGTGATCCGGCTGGCAAAAATTGCCCCCCTATTTTGTGCCTGACGCCACAGAATAGAGCGCAACGTTAACTGGATCACACTCCTCATCTCAGGGGCGTAGAGGGGGGGAGGATGAGAATATGTCGCGTTGTGACCCACTATTACCGCGAAACGTCTCTCCTTGATTTATGTGCCCACAAAAAGAAGGACTGGATTATGACTCGCAGCATTACCCTCGCCCGCACGCTGGCGCTCTCGGCACTGGCCACCCTGGTGCTCTCTTCTTCCGCCTTCGCCAAGATCGAGGAAGGCAAACTGGTTATCTGGATCAACGGTGACAAGGGCTATAACGGCCTGGCCGAAGTCGGCAAGAAATTCGAAAAAGACACCGGCATCAAGGTCACCGTCGAGCACCCGGACAAGCTGGAAGAAAAATACCCGCAGGTGGCCGCCACCGGCGACGGCCCTGACATCATCTTCTGGGCCCACGACCGCTTCGGCGGCTATGCGCAGTCCGGCCTGCTGGCCGAAATCCACCCGTCCAAAGCCTTCCAGGACAAGCTGTTCCCGTTCACCTGGGACGCCGTGCGCTATGACGGCAAGCTGATCGGCTACCCGATCGCCGTCGAGGCGCTGTCGCTGATTTACAACAAAGACCTGGTCAAACAGCCGCCGAAGACCTGGGAAGAGATCCCGGCGCTGGACAAACAGCTGCGCGCCAACGGCAAGAGCGCCATCATGTGGAACCTGCAGGAACCCTACTTCACCTGGCCTATCATCGCCGCCGACGGCGGTTATGCCTTCAAGTATGAGAACGGCAAATACAACATCAAGGATGTCGGCGTCGCCAACGCCGGTTCGCAGGCCGGCCTGCAGTTCATCGTCGATCTGGTGAAAAACAAGCACATCAACGCCGATACCGACTACTCGATCGCCGAAGCCGCGTTCAACAAAGGCCAGACCGCGATGACCATCAACGGGCCGTGGGCCTGGAACAACATCGAGCAGAGCAAAATCAACTACGGCGTGACGCTGCTGCCGACCTTCAAAGGCAAGCCGTCCAAGCCGTTCGTCGGCGTGCTGACCGCCGGCATCAACGCCGCCAGCCCGAATAAAGAGCTGGCGACCGAGTTCCTCGAGAACTACCTGCTGACCAACGAAGGGCTGGCGGACGTCAACAAAGACAAGCCGCTGGGCGCGGTGGCGCTGAAGTCCTATCAGGAAGCGCTGGCCAAAGATCCGAAGATAGCGGCCACCATGCAGAACTCGCAAAACGGGGAAATCATGCCGAACATCCCGCAGATGAGCGCCTTCTGGTACGCCGAACGCAGCGCGGTGATCAACGCCGTCAGCGGCCGTCAGACGGTGAAAGCCGCGCTGGACGACGTGCAGACCCGTATCACCAAGTAACGACGTCGTGCGGGGTACCACGGTGCCCCGCCGTTGCTTCACAGAAAGGAAGGCCCTATGCAATTCGCTCACGCCGGGACGCCCGCGCGTAAAAAATCGAAGTGGTGGCAAAGCGACGCGCTGAAATGGCTGGTGGTCGGCCTGTTCAGCCTGGTGACCTGCTACCTGATTGTGTTGATGTATGCACAGGGTGAATACCTGTTCGCCATCCTGACGCTGATCCTGGTCAGCGCCGGGCTTTACGTCTTCGCCAACCGCCGCGCCTACGCCTGGCGCTATGTGTATCCCGGCGTCGCCGGCATGGGGCTGTTCGTTCTGTTCCCGCTGATTTGCACCATCGCCATCGCTTTCACCAACTACAGCAGCACCAACCAGCTGACTTTTGAACGCGCGCAATCGGTGCTGATGCAGCGCCAGTTCCAGAGCGGCCAAACCTTTACCTTTGGCCTCTACCCGGCGGAAAACCAGCAGTGGCGCCTGCAGCTGACGCCACCGGACAGTGAACAGCTGCTGATCTCCGAGCCTTTCCGCCTCGACGCCGCCGCGCCGCAAACCCTGAAACTGACGGCGCAGAGCGCCGCGCCGCAGGGCGAACGCGCCACGCTGCGGGTGATTACCCAGAACCGGCAGGCGCTGAGCCAGCTGGTGGCGCAACTGCCCGACGGCGGGGAATTGCGCATGAGCTCCCTGCGCCAGTTCTCCGGCACCCGCCCGCTGTATGCGCTGGACAAAGACGGCAGCACGCTGACCAACAACCAGACCCAGGTGCGCTACCGGCCAAACGGCGACATCGGCTTCTATCAGGCGATCAACGCCGACGGCGGCTGGGCGCAGGAAACCCTGAGCCCGGGTTATACCGTCACCACCGGCTGGAAAAACTTCCTGCGGGTGCTGCAGGACGAGGGCATCAAGAAACCGTTCGTGTCGATCTTCATCTGGACCATCGTGTTCTCGGTGATGACGGTGATCCTCACCGTGGCGGTTGGCATGGTGCTGGCCTGCGTGGTGCAGTGGGAGGCGCTGAAAGGCAAGGCGATCTACCGCGTGCTGCTGATCCTGCCCTATGCGGTGCCGTCATTCATCTCGATCCTGATCTTCAAAGGCTTGTTCAACCAGAGCTTCGGCGAGATCAACATGATGCTCAGCCATCTGTTCGGCATCAAACCGGCCTGGTTCAGCGATCCGCTCACCGCCAAGAGCATGATCCTGATCGTCAACACCTGGCTCGGCTACCCCTACATGATGATCCTGTGCATGGGGCTGCTGAAGGCGATCCCGGACGATCTGTACGAAGCCTCGGCGATGGACGGCGCCAACCCGTGGCAAAACTTCTTCCGCATCACCTTACCGCTGCTGATCAAGCCGCTGACGCCGCTGATGATCGCCAGCTTCGCTTTCAACTTTAACAACTTCGTGCTGATCCAGCTGCTGACCAACGGCGGCCCGGACATGATCGGCACCACCACGCCGGCCGGCTATACCGATCTGCTGGTCAGCTACACCTACCGCATCGCCTTCGAAGGCGGCGGCGGGCAAGACTTCGGGCTGGCGGCCGCCATCGCCACGCTGATCTTCCTGTTGGTGGGCGCGCTGGCGATCCTGAATTTGAAAGCCAGCAAGATGAACTTCGATTAGGGAGAATAACGATGGCCATGGTTCAACCCAAGTCCCAGCGCCTGCGCCTGTGGATCACTCATATTTTGATGCTGTGCTTTATCGCCCTGATCATGTTCCCGCTGCTGATGGTGGTCGCCATCTCGCTGCGCTCCGGTAACTTTGCCACCGGCAGCCTGATACCGGAAACCCTCTCCTGGGATCACTGGCGGCTGGCGCTCGGCTTCAGCGTCACCCACGCCGACGGCAGCGTGACGCCGCCGCCGTTCCCGGTGCTGCTGTGGCTGTGGAACTCCATCAAGATCGCGGCGATCACCGCCATCGGTATCGTGACGCTGTCCACCACCTGCGCCTACGCCTTCGCCCGCATGCGTTTTCGTGGCAAGAGCACGCTGCTGAAAAGCATGCTGATCTTCCAGATGTTCCCGGCGGTGCTGTCGCTGGTGGCGCTGTACGCTCTGTTCGATCGCCTGGGCCAGTACATTCCGTTTATCGGCCTGAACACCCACGGCGGCGTGATCTTCGCCTACATGGGCGGCATCGCGCTGCACGTCTGGACCATCAAGGGCTATTTCGAAACCATCGACAATTCGCTGGAAGAGGCGGCGGCGCTGGACGGCGCCACGCCGTGGCAGGCGTTCCGTCTGGTGCTGCTGCCGCTGTCGGTGCCGATTCTGGCGGTGGTGTTCATTCTGTCGTTTATCGCCGCCATCACCGAAGTACCGGTAGCGTCGCTGCTGCTGCGCGATGTGAACAGCTACACGCTGGCGGTGGGGATGCAGCAATATCTCAACCCGCAGAACTACCTGTGGGGCGACTTCGCCGCCGCAGCGGTGCTGTCGGCGATACCGATTACCGCCGTGTTCCTGCTGGCGCAGCGCTGGCTGGTGGGCGGCCTGACGGCCGGCGGCGTGAAGGGGTAATTTGTGCCACTGCAGTGCGTTTGATGTCTTTCCTTATCTTTTACCCTATGGATTTCAAGTTACAGCGAGTGCAAACAACGCTGTAGCTTGAAAGACGACGGGTAATGATATCCTGTGTCTTTGGCGGCCATTGGCCGCCATTTTTATCTCCGCTACTCCCGTTTCAGCCGATCGGTGTTGGCCAGATAGAGCGTCACCACCAGCACCAATATCGCCGCGGCGTAGATCAGGGTATCGATGGGATTCTTGTGGTCCACGATAATCAAACGAATAATCGCGGTAATGCCGATATAAATAAAATAGCGCAGCGGGAAATGATAACCCGACTCAAAATACTTGACGATCAAGGCGATAAATTCAAAGTACAAGAAATAAATCACGATGCCTTCAATCAACAAGTAAGAAGAAGACTCTTCGCTGTTGATAAAGAGCACCTTCGCCAGGTGGAGGGTTTCCTTGACCAGAAACACCGCCAGAATTGCCGCCAGCAGCAGCAAGCCCACGTTCAGTACCCGCTGCAGCCCTTTCGCTATCATGATCGAACGCGACGTTTTTGCCATAAAACCTCTCTCAGAATACCGCTAATATGATTCAACCGTGCCAATATAGGCATTGTCTTAAAAATTATGCCCCGCGCGAAAGCACTTTAAACCCCATTTAATTCATAAAGTTATAATAAGATGTTTCTGGCTTATAGATTTGTAGCAAATCGAAATGTCAACTATCATGGGTCACAGAGATCTTTACATAAAACTAATAACCTCGAATTAACAAGGGAATTCTTTATGCGCGCTAAACTTAACGGACTGGTCGCTGCGGGCCTGTTTACCTGTGCATTGTCCGGCCACGCCGCCGGCCTGGTAACTCCTGACAACGATCTGCGTAACGATCTCGCCTGGTTGTCTGACCGCGGCGTCATCAACGTCAGCCTGTCCACTTGGCCGCTGAGCCAGGAAGAGATCAGCTCCGTTATCGCGCAGGCCAAGCCGGTCACCAATACCGAGAAAAACGTCATCGACCGCGTGCAGCGCCGTGTCGATGCCTTGAAAGCCAACATCCGCGTCAGCGGTTACGCCTCGACGGATAAACCCGGCACCCCGCAGGGCTTCGGCCAAAATGAGTACGCCGACGATCGCCTGACCATCGGCGCTGGCGCCAACGGCGAGTTCTGGGACGTGCGTCTGCAGGGCTCGGTGGAAGGCGATCAGCGCGTCAGCGACGGCTCCAAATTCAATATGAACGGCTCCTACGGTGCGGTGAAAATCTGGAACCAGTGGCTCTCCTTCGGCGAAGTTTCCCAGTGGTGGGGCCCTGGCTACGACGGCAGCCTGATCCGCTCCGACGCCGCACGCCCGGTGGCGGGCTTTATGCTGCAGCGCGCCGACCAATCGCCGTTTGAAACCCCGTGGCTGTCGTGGATCGGCCGCTGGCAATACCAGCTGAGCGCCGGCCAACTGTCGCAGTACAGTTCAGTACCGCACACCAAACTGATCGGTGGCCGTTTCACCATGATGCCGACCGACTTCCTGGAGCTGGGCGCTTCACGCATCATGATGTGGGGTGGCGAGGGCCGACCGCAGTCGTGGAGCTCGTTCTGGGACGGTTTCACCGGTAAAGATAACGATGATTCAGGTAAAGGCAACGATCCGGGCAACCAGCTCGCCGGTTTCGATTTCAAACTGAAAATGCAGCCGCTGATCGGCCTGCCAGTTAGCCTGTATGGTCAATTGGTGGGTGAAGATGAAGCGGGCTATCTGCCATCGCAAAACACCTATCTGCTCGGACTGGAAGGCCACCCGGAATGGGGCCCGACGACCATTAACTGGTATATCGAAGGGTCAGACACCCGTTCGGATATGAGCCGCAAAAACTATGTGTACACACACTATACCTACAAAGGCGGCTACTACCAGCAGGGTTACCCGCTGGGCCATGCGATGGGCGGCGACGGCCAGATGCTGTCCGGCCGCGTAGAGCTGGTGCTGGACGACAGCCAGCGTTGGAGCACCCGCTTGGTTTACGCCAAGGTGAACCCGCTGAGCCAAAGCATCAACCAGGCGTTCCCGAAATCCGATACGCTGAAGGGCATTCAGGTCGGCTGGGGTTACACCTTCCCGTCTCAGGTTAAATTCGACACCAGCCTGTGGTACACTGACAACGATCACAGCACCGCCGATGACGTCGGCGCGGGCGTCAGCTTCGAAGTGCCGATCAACCTGTAATTTTTTGCCGACGTAAAAAAACCCGCCGCGGCGGGTTTTTTTATTGGCTTCAGCTCAGGCGATTAGCGCCATTCCTTGAAGCGGTTGATCAGCGCATTGGTCGAGCTGTCGTGGCTGCTGATTTTCTCGCTGCCCGCCAGCTCAGGCAGGATGCGGTTAGCCAGCTGTTTGCCCAGCTCCACGCCCCACTGATCGAAGGTGAAGATGTTCAGGATCGCGCCCTGGGTGAAGATTTTGTGCTCGTACAGCGCAATCAGGCTGCCCAGGCTGAACGGGGTGATTTCGCGCAGCAGGATCGAGTTGGTCGGACGGTTGCCTTCAAACACTTTGAACGGCGCCACGTGCTTGACCTGCTCAGGGGTTTTACCCTGCGCCGCGAACTCGGCCTCCACCACTTCCAGCGACTTGCCGAACGCCAGCGCTTCGGTCTGGGCGAAGAAGTTGGACAGCAATTTGGCGTGATGATCGCCCAGCGGGTTATGGCTGATGGCCGGTGCGATGAAGTCGCACGGCACCAGCTTGGTGCCCTGGTGGATCAGCTGGTAGAACGCATGCTGGCCGTTGGTGCCCGGCTCGCCCCAGATGATCGGGCCGGTCTGGTAATCCACCGGATTGCCGTTGCGGTCGACGTACTTGCCGTTGGATTCCATGTTGCCCTGCTGGAAGTAAGCGGCAAAACGGTGCATGTACTGATCGTACGGCAGAATGGCTTCGGTTTCGGCGCCGAAGAAGTTGTTGTACCAGATACCGATCAGCGCCAGCAGCACCGGCAGGTTTTTCTCCGCCGGCGTTTCGGCGAAGTGCTTATCCATGGCGTGCGCGCCGCTCAGCAGCTGCTCGAAGTTGTCATAACCGATGGACAGCGCGATCGACAGACCGATCGCCGACCACAGGGAGTAACGACCCCCTACCCAGTCCCAGAACTCGAACATGTTGTCGGTATCGATGCCGAACTCGGCCACCGCTTTGCCGTTGGTGGACAGCGCGGCGAAGTGCTTGGCCACATGCTGTTGATCGGCGGCGCTGCTCAGGAACCAGTCGCGCGCGCTGTGGGCGTTGGTCATGGTTTCCTGAGTGGTGAAGGTTTTGGAGGCCACCAGGAACAGCGTGGTTTCCGGGTTCAGCGGCTGCAGCGTTTCGGCGATATGGGTGCCGTCAACGTTGGAGACGAAGTGCATGTTCAGGTGGTTTTTATACGGGCGCAGCGCTTCGGTCACCATGTAAGGGCCGAGATCCGAGCCGCCGATGCCGATGTTCACCACGTCGGTGATCGGCTTGCCGGTGTAGCCTTTCCACTCGCCGCCGATGACGCGCGCGCAGAACTGTTTGATCTTGGCCAGCACCGCGTTCACTTCCGGCATCACGTCTTTGCCGTCGACCAGGATCGGGCTGTTGCTGCGGTTGCGCAGGGCAATGTGCAGCACCGCGCGATCTTCAGTACGGTTGATCTTCTCACCGGCGAACATCGATTTGATGGCGCCTTGCAGATCGGTTTCTTTCGCCAGCGCCTGCAGCTTCTCCAGGGTTTCCTGCGTGATACGGTTCTTGGAATAGTCCACCAACATTTGGTCGTTGAAGGTCGCGGAGAACCGGGAGAAACGATCGCTGTCCTGGGCGAACAGGTCGGCGATCCGTACGTCTTTCATCTGTGCATAATGTTGCTGCAGGGCTTGCCAAGCAGCGGTTTGACTAGGATTGATATTTTTCATAGCAACACTCTTAGGCTTGAGAATAAAAATGACGCGTTTGTCCGATTGTAGCCTGTTCGACTGTGATTATGATCTCTTTTCTTGCGATAGGCGCTAACTGTCAACGCATTGCCGCCTCGTTTCAGCTTTCACTCTATACTTTTGGCTAACGGCCTGTTATCGGGGTTGCCGAATTGTCATCAGGCTGTGTCATCGTCGCTCATTTCGTCATTTGAAAGGGATCTCGCTTATGGAATTATCCGCCCCGCTCATGTTGGTGCTTATCGGCCTGGCGTCGCTGCTGGCGCAGTGGCTGGCCTGGCTGCTGCGCCTGCCGGCCATTTTGCCGCTGTTGCTGTTCGGCATCGTGCTCGGCCCAACGGTGCATCTGGTGCAGCCGGATCTGCTGTTCGGCGATCTGCTGTTTCCGCTGGTGTCGCTGTCGGTGGCGATCATCCTGTTCGAGGGGGCGCTGACGCTGCGTTTCGAGGAGATACGCGGCCTCGGCGGCGTGGTGCGCAATCTGGTCACCGTCGGCATGCTGGTCACCTTTTTGGTCATCAGCCTCGCCAGCTGGTGGCTGCTGGATTTCCCGCCGGAGCTGGCGGCGCTGATCGGCGCGGTGACGGTGGTGACCGGACCGACGGTGATCGCCCCGCTGATGCGCGTGGTGCGGCCGAACGCCAACATTAACCAGGTGCTGCGTTGGGAAGGGATCGTCATCGATCCGGTCGGCGCCATCTTCACCCTGCTGGTGTTCGAATTCATCGTGCTGAAACAGAATGCGGAGTCCTATACCCATCTGTTTTGGACGCTGGGCGTGACCGCCGCCGTCGGCCTGATCGCCGGCGCGCTGTTCGGCTACCTGCTCGGCCTGGCGCTGCGCCGCGTCTGGCTGCCGCGCTACCTGCAGAACCTGGCGGTGCTGGCGATCATGCTGGCCGCCTTCGGCGTTTCCAACGCCATCGCCGACGAATCCGGCCTGCTAACCGTCACGGTGATGGGCATCTGGCTGGCCAACATGCGCGACGTCGATACCAGCGATATTCTGGCGTTCAAAGAGGAGCTGTCGGCGATCCTGATCTCGGCGCTGTTCATCATTCTGGCGGCGCGGCTCGACATCCAGGCACTGTGGAACATGGGCTGGCCGCTGCTCCTGCTGCTGCTGGCGGTGCAGTTCATCGCCCGGCCGCTGTGCATCGCGGTGTCGACCTGGCGCTCTTCCCTGCACTGGCGCGATCGGCTGCTACTGTGCTGGATCGCCCCGCGCGGCATCGTCGCCGCGGCGGTCAGCTCGCTGTTCGCGCTGACGCTGCAGCGCAGCGGCTATCAGGGCGCCGACCGGCTGGTCACCGTGGTGTTCGCCATCATCATCGGCACCGTGGTGCTGCAAAGCCTGACCAGCGGTATGATGGCCCGCTGGCTGCGGGTGCAGCAGCAGAAACCGCGCGGCGTGCTGATCGTCGGCGCCAACAGCGTGGCGCGCATGCTGGCGCAGGCGCTGATCAAGCTGAACGTGCCGGTGATCGTCACTGACAGCAGCTGGGAATACTACCGTCAGGCGCGCATGGACGGCATTCCGGCCTACTATGGCCATGCCTATTCCGAACACGCCGAGAACTACCTCGACCTGAGCAATATCGCTCAGGTGTTGGCGCTGTCGCCCAACCGCCACCAGAACGCGCTGGCGGTCTACCACTTCGGCCATCTCTTCGGCGAGGATCACGTGTTTGCCATCCGCTCGGGAGCGCCGTTGAAAGGGCGCGGCGCCAGCGCGGAAAGTTCGCGTTTCCGCCGGCATGAAATTTTATTTAATCAGGAAGCCACCTACGGCCGCCTGAGCAGCCTGCTTGCCAGGGGGGCCACCATCAAAGCGACCAAATTGAACGAAAATTTCGGTTGGCTGGAGTATTTGGAGAAACATCAGGGCGTTATCCCGCTATTCAGCCAAAAGGAAGACGGTTCTCTGCAACCGATTGGCGCCGGTTCCACGCCCGCGATGCCCTGTACGCTTATCGCGCTGGTACAAGATGAAAATCCCTCACCGTCTGTACGTTGACAGAATGGCGATAACCGGCTATTCCTAACAGCCTACTTGCGCACCCGGTGCGCAAGCCAGAAGAGGCGCGTCGCCCAGGTAGAGTGTCAGAGGAGCCGTTTCTCCGTTGACGGCACCCGAGGGGGAGCGACGCCGAGGTACGATAATGGCCGGCCATTATCGTATCGACTACAGGGGCTGAATCCCCTGGGTTGTCACCAGGGGATCGCCCACAGGGCGATCGACAAGGTGGGGCGCTTCTGGGTGTATCGTAGCCTGACCTCTACGCCTGCCCCCTGTTTACCGCTCTCCCCTTGTGCCAAGGCTATGGAATTACAGTGCCCCCAAACGGGCATCCCTGACACGAGGTTTCTACATGAACCAAGCAGTACCCCAGAATTCCACCGTGGTAGCCAAGTTCGGCGGCACCAGCGTCGCCGACTTTGAAGCCATGAACCGCAGCGCCGACGTCGTGCTGGCCAACCCGCAGGTCCGCCTGGTGGTGTTGTCCGCCTCGGCGGGCGTCACCAACCTGCTGGTCGCCCTGGCCGAAGGTTGCGAGGCCGACAAGCGCAGCTACCAGCTTGATGAAATTCGTCGCATCCAGTACGCCATCCTCGATCGCCTCACGGCGCCTGCGGTGATCCGCGACGAGATAGACCGGCTGCTGGAAAACATCGCCATGCTGTCAGAGGCCGCGTCGCTGGCCACCTCGACGGCGTTGACCGACGAGCTGGTCAGCCATGGGGAGCTGATGTCCACCCTGCTGTTCGTGGAGATCCTGCGCGCCCGCAACGTGCAGGCCGAATGGTTCGACGTGCGTAAAGTGATGCGCACCGACGATCACTTTGGCCGCGCCGTGCCGGACAGCGCCGCGCTCAGCGAACTGGCCCGGGCGCAGTTGCAGCCGCGCCTGCAGGAAGCGCTGGTGGTCACCCAAGGCTTTATCGGCAGCGAGCCGAAAGGCCGCACTACCACGCTCGGCCGCGGTGGGAGCGACTATACCGCCGCGCTGCTCGGCGAGGCGCTCGGCGTTGGCCGGGTGGATATCTGGACCGACGTGCCAGGCATTTACACCACCGATCCGCGCGTGGTGCCCGCGGCCAAGCGCATCGACAAAATCGGTTTCGAAGAGGCAGCGGAAATGGCCACCTTCGGCGCCAAAGTCCTGCACCCCGCCACCCTGCTGCCGGCGGTGCGCAGCGACATTCCGGTGTTCGTCGGTTCCAGCAAGGATCCGGCGGCCGGCGGCACGCTGGTGTGCAACACCACCGAGAATCCGCCGCTGTTCCGCGCGCTGGCGCTGCGCCGCAAGCAAACGCTGCTGACGCTGCACAGCCTGAACATGCTGCACGCGCGCGGTTTCCTGGCCGAGGTGTTCAATATTCTGGCGCGCCACAACATCTCCGTCGATCTGATCACCACCTCGGAGGTCAGCATTGCGCTGACCATGGACACCACCGGTGCCACCTCCGTCGGTGGCAGCCTGCTGACCACCTCGCTGCTGACCGAGCTGTCGTCGCTGTGCCGGGTGGAAGTGGAAGAAGACCTGGCGCTGGTGGCGATCATCGGCAACCAGCTGTCGCGCGCCTGCGGCGTGGGCAAAGAGGTGTTCGGCGTGCTCGATCCGTTCAATATCCGCCTGATCTGCTACGGTGCCAGCAGCTATAACCTGTGCTTCCTGGTGCCGGGCGAAGAAGCCGAACAGGTAGTGCGTACCCTGCACCACAACCTGTTCGAATAAGTCATCCTGATTGCGGGCGCAGCACGTTGCGCCCCTGCATCTAAAAAATCCGTTTAAAACCGGCAGGGGTTCAGCATGTTGAACCCGCAAAAAACACAACCCCACCCACCGTTCTCACTCTGGCTAAGGAAAACCTGCATGTTGGCACTCTTCACGCGCTTATTCCCCCTGTGGGCGATACTGCTGTCCGTCACCGCCTATTACACGCCGACCACCTTTACCGGCATCGGCCCCTACGTCAGCCCGCTGCTGATGCTGATCATGTTCGCCATGGGCGTCACGCTGCGGCTGGACGACTTCAAACGCGTGCTGGCGCGCCCCGGCCCGGTGGCGGCCGGCATCTTCCTGCACTATCTGATCATGCCGCTGGCGGCCTGGATCCTGGCGATGCTGTTCCGCATGCCGCCGGATCTGTCCGCCGGCATGGTGCTGGTGGGCAGCGTGGCCAGCGGTACCGCGTCCAACGTGATGATCTACCTGGCCAAGGGTGACGTGGCGCTGTCGGTGACCATCTCGGCGGTCTCGACGCTGGTGGGGGTGTTCGCTACGCCGCTGCTGACCCGCCTGTATGTCGATGCCAAGATCAGCGTCGATATCATGGGCATGCTGCTGAGCATTCTGCAGATCGTGGTGATCCCGATCGGCCTTGGCCTGATCGTCCACCACACCCTGACCAAGGCGGTGAAACGCATTGAGCCGCTGCTGCCGGCGCTGTCGATGGTGTGTATCCTGGCGATCATCAGCGCAGTGGTCGCGGGCAGCCAAAGCCACATCGCCTCGGTCGGTTTGGTGGTGATCGTCGCGGTGATCCTGCACAACGGCATCGGTTTGCTCAGCGGCTACTGGGGCGGCAAGCTGTTCAGCTTTGACGAATCCACCTGCCGCACGCTGGCGATCGAAGTCGGCATGCAGAACTCCGGGCTGGCTGCCACGCTGGGTAAAATCTACTTCTCGCCGCTGGCCGCCCTGCCGGGTGCGCTGTTCTCGGTCTGGCACAACCTCTCCGGTTCGCTGCTGGCGGGTTATTGGTCCGGTCGTCCCATCAAGAAAAAATAAACCGCCTGTCGGGACGCAAACAATTGCGTCCCGTTCTTCTCTGCGAAATTTCGTATTTCCCACTGGTCGGATTGTCATAATTCCTCTCATCCCCTATCATCCGTGAAAAATAAAAATTCAGATTCTTCCTATCCATGCCGATAATGTTGGCAAGAGAAAGAGACGTTCTACTTTTTTTAATTAATTAAGTCGCCAGGGTTGCCCGCCATAAAAGAAGCAGCCTAATTATTATTTAGATATATACCCACCGTCTTATTTGCTGCGGCAAATCAAGATACCTCGCAATGTGCATGTCGCTCATTATTTCGGGCCGGCCGTCGGCCGCCCGTGGTTAACCTCATGGATTGGGCTGGCTGCCCCGGCGGCCTCTCATAATGGATTACAATGATAAAAAAAATCACCGCCTTGACGCTGTTGGTCAGCACGGCCCTTTCCGCCGAAACCCTGCCGGATTCCCACATGATGCGGGATATGTCGATGGGGGAGTCGCGCCGCGCGCTGCAAGACAGCACGCGTGAAGTCAACCAGTTGATTGAGCAACGCCGCTACCAGCAGCTGAAGCAGCAACGCTTGCTGGCGGAGCCGGAACCGGCCGCGCCCGCCCTGCCGCAGTCCGCGCAGTGCCTGCCGATCGCCGGCGTTTATCTGCAGGGCGTTACCCTGCTCTCGCCGGGCGATTTATCCGCCCTGAGCGCGCTGCCGGAACAGTGCATCAGCAGCAACGATATCAATCGCCTGACCCGTGAATTAACGCGCCTGTATGTACAAAAAGGCTATATCACCGCGCGCGTGCAAATTGTTCGCCCTAATTCACAGGGAGAATTGGGGTTAAGCGTCACCGAAGGATTTATCGAGAAAATAGAAGGCGGCGATCGCTGGGTCAACAGCCGTTTATTATTTCCGGGTCTGGAAGGCAAGCCGTTGAAATTAACCGAACTCGACCAAGGATTGGATCAGGCCAACCGTTTGCAATCGAATACCACCAAGCTGGATATACTGCCCGGTCGCCAGGTTGGCGGTTCGGTCATTCGTTTGCGCAATCAGCATGCCAAGCCCTGGCTAATTACCACCGGCACGGATAATTACGGCCAAAAAAGCACCGGCCAGTGGCTGGCGCGCGCCACCGCCACGCTGGACAGCCCGTTCGGCCTGTCGGACTTCGTCAGCCTGAACGCCAACAGCACGCTGGAAAACCCGGCCCACCGCTATAATCGCGCCTATACCCTGCTCTATTCGCTGCCGTACGGCGCGTTCACCTTCAGCGGGTTCGCCAGCTTCTCGTCCTATGAGAACCACCAGCAGCTGCCGCACAACGTGGTCAAACTGCACGGCCAGACCCAACAGTACGGGCTGCGCAGCGACTATGTGTTTTATCGCGATCACGATCAGATAGACAGCCTGAGCGGCCAGTTGACCTACAAGCGCATCGACAACTACTTCGAAAGCGTGCGCCTCGAGGTCAGCAGCCCCACGCTGACCCTGGCCGAGCTGAGCGCCAGCCACCTGCAGATTCTGCCCAACGGGGTGTTCAGCGCCAACCTCAGCGTCGAACAGGGTCTGCCGTGGCTGGGCGCCGATCGCCACCCGAGCTCGGTGCACCTCGACAGCCAGTTCACCAAGGGCAAGCTGTTCGCCAACCTCAGCCAGCGCCTTCACCTGGGCGATGCGACCTATCAGCTCAATAACCTGTTCTATGGCCAGTACAGCCGCGACCCGCTGCCCGGCGTGGAATGGCTGAGCCTTACCGATCGCAGCGCCGTACGCGGCTTTAGCCGCAGCACCCAGTCCGGCGACAACGGCTGGTATCTGCAGAACACGCTGTCGCGCAGCTTCAATCTGGGCGCCACCACGCTGACGCCGCGCCTCGGCGCCGACGTCGGCCGCATTCTGCCGCGCCAGGACAACTCGGGCTGGCGCAGCAGCGCCGGGCTGAGCAGCGGCGCCACGTTACGCTACCGGCAGGCGTTGGTCGATCTGGAGGTCAGCCGCGGCTGGATTTTGTCGGACCACGCCACACCCGAGGATCCCGTTCAGGTACTGGCGCGCTTTTCTTACACCTTTTAATCAGCAGTTTTGCAGGACCCCACGGCAATATACGGAGATACATGGATGAAAAATAATAACTTCAGGCTTTCAGCAGCGGGCAAACTGGCCGCCGCGCTGGCGATAATTCTCGCCGCTTCCGCCGGCGCCTACGCCGGAGAGATTGTGGCAGCCAATGGCGCCAACGGCCCCGGCGTTTCCACCGCCGCGACCGGTGCCCAGGTGGTCGACATCGTCGCGCCGAACGGTAACGGGCTGTCGCACAACCAATATCAGGACTTCAACGTCAACCAGCCCGGCGCGGTGCTGAACAACTCCCGCGAGGCGGGACTGTCGCAGCTGGCGGGCCAGCTGGGCGCCAACCCCAATCTGGGCGGACGTGAAGCCAACGTGATCCTCAACGAAGTGATCGGCCGTAACCCTTCTCTGCTGCACGGCCAGCAAGAGATCTTCGGCATGGCGGCCGACTACGTGCTCGCCAACCCGAACGGCATCAGCTGCCAGGGCTGCGGGTTCATCAACACCAGCCGCTCCTCGCTGGTGGTCGGCAACCCGCTGGTGGAGAACGGCCTGCTGCAGGGCTACAGCACCCTGGGCAACCGCAATACCCTGAGCCTCAGCGGCACACTGAACGCCAGCGGCGTGCTGGATCTGATCGCACCGAAGATCGACAGCCGTGGTGACGTGATCGTACAAGACTTTACCCACCGCAACGGCAGCGTGACGCCGGCGGCGATCAACGCCATCAGCGGCCTTAACCGCGTGGCGCGCGACGGCAAGGTGCTGGCCAGCGAACAACCGACGACCGCGCTGGACAGCTACTACCTCGGCAGCATGCAGGCCGGGCGCATCAACATCATCAACACCGCGCAGGGCAGCGGCGTTAAGCTGGCCGGCACGCTGGCCGCCGGCGACGAGCTCAAGGTGAAGGCCTACGATATTCGCAGCGAAAGCCGCGTTGAGGATGCCAGCAGCAACCGCAACGGCGGCGACAACTACCAGAACTACCGTGGCGGCATCTATGTCAACGATCGCAGCAGCAGCCAGAAGCTGACCCGCACCGAGCTGAAAGGCAAAAACATCAGTCTGGTGGCGGATAACCACGCGCACCTCACCGCCACCGATATTCGCGGCGAAGACATCACCCTCCAGGGCGGCAAGCTGACGCTCGACGGTCAGCAGTTGAAGCAGACTCAGGGTCACACCGACGACCGCTGGTTCTATTCCTGGCAATACGACGTCACCCGCGAGCATGAGCAACAACAACAGGCGGGCAGCACCGTCGCCGCCAGCGGCAACGCCAAACTCATCAGCACCCAGGAAGATGTGAAACTGCTGGGTGCCAACGTCAGCGCCGATCGGGCGCTGAGCGTCAAAGCGGCGCGCGATGTGCACCTCGCCGGGCTGGTGGAGAAGGATAAGTCCACCGAACGCGGCTACCAGCGCAATCACACTTCCAGCCTGCGCACCGGTAGCTGGAGCAGCAGCGACGAAAGCGAAAGCCTGAAGGCCAGCGAACTGCGTAGCCAGGGCGAACTGACGTTGAAAGCCGGCCGCAATGTCTCTACCCAGGGCGCCAAGGTCCACGCCCAGCGCGATCTGACGATCGACGCAGATAACCAAATCCAGGTCGGGGTGCAGAAAACCGCCAACGCCAAAGCGGTGCGCGATGACAAAACCTCCTGGGGCGGCATCGGCGGCGGCGACAACAAAAACAACAGCAATCGCCGCGAGGTCAGCCACGCTTCCGAACTGACCAGCGACGGCACGCTGCGCCTGAACGGCCAGCAGGGCGTCACCATCACCGGCAGCAAGGCGCGCGGCAAGGAAGGCGGCCAGGTCACCGCCACGCAGGGCGGCCTGCGCATCGACAACGCACTGAGCACCACCGTGGACAAAATCGACGCGCGCACCGGCACCGTGTTCAACATCACCAGCAGCTCACACAAGGCCGACAACAGCTATCAGAGCAGCACCGCCAGCGAGCTGAAGTCCGACACCAACCTGAAGCTGGTCAGCCGTAAGGATACCGACGTCATCGGCAGCCAGGTTGCCAGCGGCGGCGAGCTGAGCGTGACGTCGCAGACCGGCAACATCAACGTCAAGGCCGCCGAACAGCAGCAACACATCGATGAGCAGAAGACCGCGCTCACCGTCAACGGCTATGCCAAAGAGGCCGGCGACAAGCAATACCGTGCCGGTTTGCGCATTGAGCACACCCGCGACAGCGAGCAAACCACCCGCACCGAGAACCGCGGCGCAACCCTCAGCGGCGGCAGCGTGAAGCTCGAGGCGGATAAGGACGTGACCTTCAGCGGCTCCAAACTGGTCGCCGACAAAGGCGACGCCAGCGTCAGCGGCAACAAGGTCTCGTTCCTGGCGGCCGACGACAAAACCACCTCGAACACCGAGCAGACCAAGATCGGCGGCGGTTTCTACTATACCGGCGGCATCGACAAGCTCGGCAGCGGCGTGGAGGCCGGCTACGAGAACAGCAAAACGCAGGCGCAGAGCAGCAAGGCGGTCACCTCCGGCAGCGACGTCAAAGGCAACCTGACTGTCAACGCCCGTGACAAGCTGACCCAGCAAGGCGCGCAGCACAGCGTCGGCGGCGCCTACCAAGAGAACGCCGCCGGCGTCGATCATTTGGCCGCTGCCGACACCGCCAGCAGCACCACCACCAAAACCGACGTCGGCGTGAACATCGGCGCCAACGTCGATTACAGCGCAGTGACCCGTCCGGTCGAGCGCGCGGTCGGTAAGGCGGCCAAGCTGGATGCCACCGGCGTCATCAACGACATCGGCGGCATCGGCGCGCCTAACGTCGGCCTGGATATCGGCGCACAGGGCGGCAGCAGCGAAAAACGCAGCAGCAGCTCGCAGGCGGTCGTCAGCTCGGTGAAAGCCGGCAGCATCGACATCAACGCCAAAGGCGAAGTGCGCGATCAGGGCACGCAATATCAGGCGAGCAAAGGCGCGGTCACGCTGACGGCGGACAGCCACCGCAGCGAAGCTGCGACAAACCGACAGGAAGAGCAGAACCGCGATACCCGCGGCAGCGCCGGCGTACGCGTCTACACCTCCACCGGCAGCGATCTGACCGTGGACGCCAAGGGCGAAGGCGGCACCCAGCGCAGCAACAGCAGCGCCAGCCAGGCGGTGACCGGCTCGATCGACGCGGCCAACGGCATCAACGTCAACGTGAAAAAAGACGCGGTCTATCAGGGTACCGCGCTAAACGGCGGCAGCGGTAAAACCACCGTCGACGCCGGCGGCGATATCCGCTTTGATCAGGCCAGCGACAAACAGAGTGAGAACCACAGCGGCTTTAACGTCAAAGCCTCGGCGAAGGGCGGCTTCACCGCCGACAGTAAAAACTTCGGCGCCGGCTTCGGCGGCGGCACCAACAACGGCGAAAGCAGCAGCAGCACCGCACAGGTCAGCAACGTCAACGGCCAACAGGGCGTTGAGCTGAAGGCGGGCCGCGATCTGACGCTGCAGGGCACCGACGTCAAGAGCCAGGGCGACGTCACTCTGAGCGCGGGCAATAAGGTCGCGCTGCAGGCGGCGGAATCGACCCAAACGCGTAAGGAGAGCCAACTGTCCGGCAATATCGATCTGGGTGCCGGCAGCAGCGACAGCAAGGAAAAAACCGGCGGCAACCTCTCCGTCGGCGGCGCCTTCGACATCGCCAAGGTGAATGAGTCCGCGACCGAGCGCCAGGGCGCCACTATCGCCTCAGACGGCAAAGTCACCCTGTCCGCCAACGGCAAAGGCGATGACGCGCTGCATCTGCAGGGCGCCAAGGTCAGCGGCGGCAGCGCCGCGCTCGAGGCGAAAAACGGCGGCATCCTGCTGGAGTCCGCCAAGAACGAGCAGCACAAGGACAACTGGAGCCTGGGCATCAAAGCCAACGCCAAAGGCGGCCAAACGTTCAACAAGGACGCCGGCGGCAAGGTCGATCCGAACACCGGCAAAGACACCCATACGCTGGGCGCCGGTCTGAAGGTCGGCGTGGAACAGCAGGATAAAACCATCCACGCCAACACCGGCATCACTGCAGGCGACGTGGCGCTCAACAGCGGTAAGGACACCCGTCTCGCCGGCGCGCGTGTCGATGCCGACAGCGTACAAGGCAAGGTGGGCGGCAATCTGCACGTTGAAAGCCGCAAAGACGTTGAGAACGCGGTGAAGGTCGATGTGGATGCCGGTCTGAGTCACAGCAACGATCCGGGCAGCAGCATCACCTCCAAGCTGTCGAAGGTCGGCACACCGCGCTACGCCGGTAAGGTGAAAGAGAAACTGGACGCCGGAGTGAACAAAGTGGCCGACGCCACCACCGACAAGTACAACAGCGTGGCGCGTCGCCTCGATCCGCAGCAGGACACCACCGGCGCGGTCAGCTTCAGCAAAGCCGACGGCAAAGTCACGCTGCCGGCAACGCCGGCCGGCGAAAAACCGCAAGGGCCACTGTGGGATCGCGGTGCACGCACCGTCGGCGGCGCGGTGAAAGACAGCATCACCGGGCCGGCGGGTCGCCAGGGGCAGCTCAAGGTCAATGCCGACGTGGTGAACAACAACGCGGTCGGCGAGCAATCGGCGATTGCCGGTAAGCACGACGTGGCGCTGCAGGTCGGCGGCCAAACCCAACTGACCGGCGGCGAGATCCGCAGCCAGCAAGGCAAGGTGGAGCTGGGCGGCAGCCAGGTCAGCCAGCAGGACGTCAGTGGCCAACGCTATCAGGGCGGCGGCCGCGTCGATGCAGCGGCCACGGTAGGCGGCTTGGCCGCCGGTGCGGCGAAACAGGGCGTTGACGGCAACGTGCCGTTCGTCAGCGGCCATGCCTCAACGAAACAGGCGGATGCCAAAGCCGGCGTGTTCAGCGGCAAATAACGCGCCTCCCTTACGCAATGCCCCCGGTTAAAACCGGGGGCATTTTTTTTACAGCGTACTCGGGGTGTCTTCCCAGTCGCGATCGTCGTCCTTGGCATCCTGATCCAACACGTTGTAGGCCACGGCGCAGAACAGCGAGTTCAGGCGCTTCATATCCCCCAACAATCCCAAATGCAACGAACTGGTCTCGATGCTCTGCACGTTTTGCTGATGCAAACGATCGACGTGCGCGTGCGCGTAGCGGCGATCCAGAATGCGGAAGCGGTGCTTGGAACGGCGCAGGCGCTTGGCGCTGGTGACGTCGCCGGACAGAAACACCGACAGCCCCAGGCGCAGGTTGCCGATCAGCCGTTCGTGCAGCCCGTCCAGCTCCGCCAGCCCTTCCGTCGAGAAGGCCCGGCGCGCGGCGTGCGACTTGGCGCCCACGTCGCCGGCCATGCGTTCGATGATGTCGCCCGCCTGTTCCAGGTTGAGCGCCATTTCGATGATTTCCGCCCAGCGGCGCGAGTCCTCCTCGCCCAGATCTTCCTTCTGGATCTGCGCCAGATAGAGCTTGATGGCGGTGTACAACACGTCGACGTCATCGTCCAGACGCCGCACCTCTTTATCCACCCCTTGCTTGCCGTGCAGCACTTCGCGCTGCAGGATCATCATGTGTTCCACCACGTCGCCCATGCGCAACGTTTCGCGCGCCGCGTTGGCCAACGCCAGCGTCGGCGTGTCCAGCGCGCTGGCGTCCAGATGGCGCGGCCGCATGCGCGGATCGTCGGCTGCCACGTCGACAATCAACCGTTCGCACAGCGTCGCCATCGGCCCGGCCAGCGGGATCATCACCAGACAACGGATCAGGTTGTAGAACACGTGGAAATAGATCACCAGTTCTTCGCTGCCGCCAGGCAACTGAGCCATCACATCCGCCAGATAGGCGACGAACGGCAATACCAGGATGCAGCCCACCAGTTTGAACAGCAGGCTGCCGAGCGCCACGCGCCGCCCGGCGGCGTTCTGCCCGCTGGCGTTGATCATCGCCAGCAGGCCACTGCCGAGGTTGGCGCCGATCACCAGGCAGAGCGCCACCTTCAGCGAAATCACGCCGGACGCGGTCAGGGTGGCGGTCAGCAACACCGCCGCCAGGCTGGAATAGCTGACGATGGCGAACAGCGCGCCGGTCAGGGCGTCCAGCATCACGTCGCCGGTCAGCGACGAGAACAGCACTTTGACCCCGGCCGCCTGGGTGATCGGCGTGGCGGCAGCCACGATCAGCTCCAACGCCAGCACGATCAGCCCAAGGCCGATCAGGACGCGCCCGATCTGGCCGATCCGCATCTGCTTGCGGCTGAGGAACAGGAAGACGCCGACCAGGATCAGCAACGGCGACAGCCAGGAAAGATCGAAGGTCAGCACGCGCGCCATCAGCGCGGTGCCGACGTCGGCGCCGAGCATGATCACCAGCGCAGGCGCCAGCCCCACCAGCCCCTGCGCGACGAAAGAGGTCACCAGCAGCGCCGTGGCGTTGCTGCTTTGCACCAGCGCGGTCACGCCGATGCCGGAAACGAACGCCAGCGGTTTTTTCTCAACGCTGTCGCTCAATACGCGCCGCAGATTGGCGCCGTAAACCCGCATGATCCCGGTGCGCACGATGTGGGTGCCCCACACCAACAGCGCCACGGAGGAAAGCAGGTGAAGAAGGGTCAGCACGGAAGATACGCTCCATTAACGCCCGGCCAAAGGAGGCTGATACCCGATGCTTGTCACGCGACGCAGAGAGGCGAGCCAAAGGATGACGGGTACAGCGCGCGGTCCCGCCTGCCGGGCGTGGGTCTGGCAGGACAGCGGGCGGGCGGCAGACCGCAGAAGAGAAGGGTTAATGCGGCGGCGGAAAGGCCCCGGCGCCGCGCTGCGAAGTCATGCAACTTCCCGCAATACAACAGGTTCCAAGTGTAGTCCAATTTCAGCGCCGTCGGGCCGCAGGTCGGCCACCGAACGGTTGAGCACGTCAACCAGCAATTCTACACCGCAAACCTGAATCCGATAGCGTACCACATTCCCGAGCAAACTGTGGCCCAGGATCACCCCGCCAATCCCCTGCCCGGCCGGTAACAGGCCGATGGACTCTGGGCGGATCGCCACCTTGCCGGCATAGCTGCGCCCGGTCAATTGGGCGGCCTGTTCGGCGGGCAACAGGTTATAGTTGCCGATAAATCCGGCGGCGAAAGCGTCCGCCGGCTGGGTATACAAGGTTTCCGCGTCGCCGCTCTGCACGATCTGCCCCTTGTTCATCAGCACGATGCGATCCGACAGGGTCAACGCCTCTTCCTGATCGTGGGTGACGAAAATCGCCGTCAGGTTCAGCTCGCGTTGAATGCGCCGGATCTGCTCGCGCAGATGTTTGCGGATACGCGCGTCCAGCGCCGACAGCGGTTCGTCGAGCAGCAGCAGACGCGGGCGAGTGACCAGCGATCGCGCCAGCGCCACGCGCTGACACTGGCCGCCCGACAGCTGATGCGGATAGCGCTTCGCCAGATCGCTCAGCTCCACCAGCGCCAGCACCTCCTGCACTCGCTGGCCGATCTGCCCGGTCGCCAGCTTCTGCATTTTCAGGCCGAAGGCCACGTTGCCTTCCACCGTCATATTGGGGAACAGCGCATAACTTTGGAACACCATGCCGATGCCGCGCTTTTGCGGCGCCAGCGGCACCAGATCCTGGCCCTGCAATAAAATGTGCCCGCTGTCGACCGGGGTCAGGCCGGCCAGGCAGCGCAGCAGCGTCGATTTGCCGCAGCCGCTCGGCCCCAGCAGAGTGACGAACTCCCCTTCTTCGGCGGTGAAATCGATATCCTGAAACACCTGGGTCTGGCCATAGTGTTTGTTCAGACGGGTGACGTTGAGATAAGCCATCGGGTTAACCCTTGTTTTTATTCAGCAGGTTCGCCAGCCAGGTGACGAGCAGCACCACGGCGAAATAGGAGATGACCAGCGCGCTGGTGAAATGCCCGCTGCCGTTGCGCATATTAAACAGGTAGACCTGCAGCGTTTCATATTGGCTGCCCACCAGCAGGTTAGCGAACACAAACTCGCCGATCAGGAACGAGAACGACAGCAGCACGGCGATCATTCCGCCCTTGCGCAGGTTCGGCAGCACCACCCACAGCGCCGCCTGCCAGGTACTGGCGCCGAGCAGATGCGCGGCGTCCATCAGATCGCGCAGGTTGATCGCCTGCATGTTGTTGCTGATGGCGCGGTAGATAAACGGCAGCGCGATGGTGAAATAGCAGCCCACCAAAATCCAGGGGGTGCCGAGCAGCGGCAGCGGATCGGCGGCGAACAGCTGCATCAACCCCACCGCCGACACCACCGGCGGCACGGCGAACGGCAGCAGAATCAGCACGTTCATCACCGCGTCCAGCTTGGGGAAGTAGTAAGCAATCACAAACATCGCCGGCAGGATCACCACCACCGACAGCAGCAGCGTGCCGAAGCAGATCAGCAGCGAATGCCACAGCGCCTGCAAAAAGCGCGGGTCGCTCCACAGCGCCGTCAGCCACTTCAGGGTAAAACCGTCCGGTAAAATGGTGGCGCCCCATTGGGTTGCCAGTGCGTAAATCAGCGTCGCCGCCAGCGGCAGCAACAGGATCAGCAGCAGCAGGCCGGTCACCGTGCGATGATACAGGCGTTCAGCACGCGACATGCGCATTCTCCATTCGGTTATGAGCGCGCATTGAGATAGCTCCTGCGCAGCATCCATTGGTGGATCACCGTAATAAACGCCATCATCACCACCAACAGCATCGCCAGCGCGCTGGCCAGGTTCGGATCGAGGGAGATGTCCCCCGCCACCAGCGCCGAGATGCGGATCGGGATCACGTTGAAATTGCCGGTGGTCAGCGCGTACACCGTGGCGTAGGCGCCCAGCGCGTTGGCCAGCAGGATGACGAAGGTGCCCATCAGCGCCGGCGCCAGCACCGGCAGGCCGATATGCCGCCAATAGCTCCAGGGGCCGGCGCCGAGCAGCGCCGCCGACTCGCGCCAGTCGGCGCGCAGCGCATCGAACGCCGGATAGAGCAACAATACGCCCAGCGGGATCTGGAAGTAGGTATACAACACGATCAGGCCGCTCTTCGAATAGAGATTGAAGCTCTCCATCAGACCGTATTTACGCAGCAACAGCGTCAGGCAGCCGTTCAGCCCCAACAGAATGACGAAGGCGAACGCCAGCGGCACCCCGGCGAAATTGCTGGTCATGTTGGTGAACGACATCACAAAGTCATGAAATCGGGTCTGGCCGAGCTGGCGCAGCGAGTAACTGCCCACTAATGCAATCAGCAAGCCGTAGACGCTCGACCACAGCGAGATCTCCAGCGAGAACTGAAAGGCCTGCAGGTAGAACGGCGACGTGAGGATATCGACATAGTTGCCCCATCCCCAGCCGCTGCTCTCGCTGAAAAAGCTGTGAACGGCGATCCACACCAGCGGGGCGATCTGAAACGCGCCGAACAGCACGATAAACGGCAGCAGGCACAGCGCGGCGATCCATTTGGTTTTGCTGTTCATCGCGCATCCTGCGCCAGCAGCGCCCGGCAGCGCGGCTTGTCGTGCGGCGCCTGCAACAGATCGCAGATCGTGCCGCACAGCTCGGTTTGCTGCGGATCGGCGTCGTCCAGGCTGAAGCCCGCGCCGAACACGAACAGCGGCACCTGGCGCTCTTCCGGCAACACGCCGCCGTGGCTGCGGTCGTCGTTCATGCCGTGGTCGGCGGTAACCAGCACCTGATAACCGGCGGCCAGCCACTCGGGCAGGTAACGCGACAGCGAACCGTCGGCGCGGCGCGCCGCGTTGCGGTACTGCGGCGAAGAGAGGCCAAAGCGGTGCCCGGCGTCGTCGATGTTCATCGGGTGGATCAGCAGGAAGTCCGGTTGATGACGCTGACGCAGGCTTTCGGCGTCGTCGAACAGATGGCTGTCGGGATAGCCGTCGTCGTAATAAAAATGCCCGTGCTGGATAGGCAGCTCGGGGGCGTCGGTATGGCGGTCGCGCGCGGCGTCGAACGGCGTGCGGTTATACAATTCGCTGAACCAATGATACGCGGCAGCGGCGGTGGTCAGCCCGGCGGCGCGCGCGTAATGAAACACGCTTTGTTGATGAGAAAGGCGCGAGACGTGGTTGTGCACCACGCCGCTCTCCACCGGCGTGACGCCGGTGAGGATGCATTCATACAGCGGCCGGGAGAGCGAGGGCAACTCGCTCTCCAGCAGGTACAACCGCCCGCGTCCCGCCGCACATTCGGCCTGCAGATACCCCATGGCGTCATGCGCCACCCGGTAGTTGAGACCATCCAGCAGCACGAGGATCGTTTTCATGGTGCGTTAACTCACTGCTGCATAAACATAATGACGTTTTCCTGCCACAGGCGCGGCAGCGCTTTGGCGCTCTGTTCCCAGGCCGCCGGATCGGCGATCGGGTGCGCGTTCTTGTACTGCTCGGCCGGCAGCAGCTTGGCCTTGACGTCGTCCGGCAGCGTCAGATGTTCGGCGCGGATCGGGCGGGCATAGCCGCGCGCCAGGTTGATCTGGCCGGCGTCGGAGAAGATGTATTCGCGCGCCAGTTTGGCGGCGTTCGGGTGCTTGGCGTATTTGTTGATGATGGTGGTGTAGCCGGAGGTGATCGAGCCGTCCGACGGGATCAGCACTTCAAAGCGGGTTTTGTCGATCTGATCGCGGTAGTTCAGACCGTTGAAGTCCCATACCACGCCAACCTGCACTTCCCCTTTCTCCAGCGATGCGATCACCGGGTTACTCAGGCTCAGGCGGCCGGCCTTGGCCAGCTTGCCGAAGAATTCCAGGCCCGGCTTGAGGTTTTTCTCGTTGCCGCCCATGGCGTAGGTCGCCGCCAGCACGCCGCTGGCCGCCTGCGATGCGGTGCCGACGTCGCCGATGGTGACCTGATAGCTGCCTTTTAGCAGATCGGCCCAGCTGTGCGGGATGTCTTTCACCTGCTGTTTGTTGATGATAAAGGCGATGGTGCCGGTGTAAGCCAGCGCCCAGTGGCCGTCTTTGTCTTTCGCCCAGTCCGGCACCTGATCCCAGGTAGAGGGTTTGTAGGGCTGCGTTACGCCCTTCTGCACCGCCACCGGGCCGAAGGCCGCGCCGACGTCACCGATGTCCGCCGTAGCGTTGTTCTTTTCCGCATCGAATTTGGCGATCTCCTGTGCCGAGCTCATGTCGGTATCGACATGCTTCAGGCCGTATTTGCTCAACAGATCTTGCCAGGTGCCTTTCCAGTTGGCCCAGCTGTCCGGCATGCCGACGCTGTTGACTTCGCCTTCTTTTTTAGCGGCCTGCTCCAGCGCCGCCAGATCGGTATCCGCGGCCCAGCTCATCTGGCTGGATAACACGATGGCACTGGTTAACACAGAAGCGCACAAACGTTTCATAACTGATGCTCCAGGTGGTAGTGTGAGGATGGCTGGACTAGTCCAGCAAGGACCAAACCAATCTAACGGACGAATGTGATAATTATATGTCAGCTTAAAAAAGCGACAGTTTTATCACCCATTGCAACGGCGAAAACGCGACGCTGGTCTACCTTAAGGAAGGCCAAACGCACTGAAACGGGACACCCGCTGTATGAGTGAAGCACCGACGACCGTCGCCACCATCTGCCAAACGCTGAACGCCCGCATCACCGCGGGCGAGTTTGCCGTAGGCGGCAAGCTGCCCTCCGAACGCGCCCTGAGCGAACAGTTCGCCACCACCCGCATTACCTTGCAGGAGGCGCTCGGCCAGCTGGAGGCGCAGGGCGTCATCTACCGTCAGGTGCGGCGCGGCTGGTTCATCTCGCCTCCACGTCTTATCTACAACCCGCTGCAGCGCAGCCATTTTCACGCCATGGCGCAGCAACAGGGGCGCGCCGCCCATACCGAAGCGATCGACAGCGCGGTAGTCACGCTTGACGCACCGCTGGCCGGCCGCCTGGCGCTGCCCCCCGGCGCCGAGGCCTATCGCATTCGCCGGCTGCGCTACATCGACGGACGCGCGGTGCTGTACTGCGAGCACTACCTCAATCCAGCCTATTTCCCCGGCATTCTGGACGAAGACCTGACCCAGTCGCTGACCGCGCTGTACGCCGCGCGCTACGGCATTCACTACGGGCGGGTGCGTTTCGACATGCTGCCCACCCTGCTGCCGCAGCAGGCCGCCGTCATGCTGAAGGTGACCTACGGCAGCCCGGCGTTGTTCATTACGCGGGTGAATCGCGATCAGCACGACAGAGTGATCGATTGCGACCTGGAATATTGGCGTTACGACGCGCTGCACATCGACGTGGAAGCGCTGTAAATGACAAGGGCGCATCGCTGCGCCCTTAAAGAGGAAATCAGTCGGCGTCGTAGCCGAGGTTTGGCGCCAGCCAGCGTTCGACCTCGCTCACGCTCATCCCTTTACGCACCGCGTAGTCTTCCACCTGATCGCGCTGGATCTGCGCCACCGCGAAGTACTTGCTCTCAGGATGGCTGAAGTACCAGCCGGATACCGCCGCCCCCGGCCACATGGCGAAGGACTCCGTCAGTTCCATACCGGTGTGGCGGTTGACGTCCAGCAGCTGCCAGATGGTCGCTTTTTCAGTGTGCTCCGGGCAGGCCGGGTAGCCCGGCGCCGGCCGGATGCCCTGATAGTTTTCGCGGATCAGTTCCTCGTTGCTCAGGCTCTCGTCGGCGGCATAGCCCCAGTGCAACTTGCGCACCTGCTCATGCAGGTATTCGGCGAAGGCCTCCGCCAAGCGATCCGCCAACGCCTTGACCATGATTTTGTTGTAATCGTCGTGCTGCGCGTCGTACGCCGCCGCCAGCGCGTCCTCCTCCAGCCCGCCGGTCACCGCGAAGGCGCCGAAGTAGTCGGCCTTGCCGCTGCTTTTCGGCGCCACGAAGTCCGCCAGGCAGTAGTTCGGGAAGTCGGTTTTTTCCGTCTGCTGGCGCAGATGGCGGCTCACCGCCAGCACCTCGTCACGCCGTTCGTCGCGGTACACTTCCACGTCGTCGCCGACGCGGTTGGCCGGGAACAGGCCGTAAACGCCGCGCGGGTTGAGGCTGCGCTCGGCGGCCAGCCGATCCAGCATCTGATTGGCGTCGTGGAACAGGCGCTTGGCCTCTTCCCCCACCACCTCGTCTTCCAGGATGCGCGGGTATTTGCCCGCCAACGACCAGGTCATGAAGAACGGTGTCCAGTCGATGTAGTGGCGCAGCGTCTCTATGCCGGCCGCCACCGGAAACACGCCGAGTTGCCGCGGCGCCGGCGGCTGATAATCGGCCCAGTCCAGCGCCATGGCGTTGGCGCGCGCCTTCTGCAAATCGACCGGCGGCGTGCGCGGTTTTTTGCGCGCGTGCTGAATGCGCACCGTTTCATACTCTTTGCGGGTGCGCGCCACAAACTCGTCGCGCTGGGTGGCGGACAGCAGTGCCGACACCACGCCCACGGTGCGCGAAGCGTTCTGCACGTAGGTGGTCGGGCCGCTGTAGTTCTGCTCGATTTTCACCGCGGTGTGCGCCTTGGAGGTGGTGGCGCCGCCGATCAGCAGCGGCAGCGTAAAGCCCTGGCGCTCCATCTCTTTGGCCACGTTGACCATCTCGTCGAGCGACGGCGTGATCAGCCCCGACAGGCCGATGATGTCCACGTTCTCCTCGCGCGCGGTGCGCAGGATTTTCTCCGTCGGCACCATCACGCCCAGATCGACGATTTCATAGTTATTGCACTGCAGCACCACGCCGACGATGTTCTTGCCGATGTCATGCACGTCGCCCTTCACCGTCGCCAACAGGATTTTCCCCGCGGAGGTGCCTTGCTGCTTGCTGGCCTCGATGTACGGTTCCAGGTAGGCCACCGCCTGCTTCATCACGCGGGCGGATTTCACCACCTGCGGCAGGAACATCTTGCCCTCGCCGAACAGATCGCCGACCACGTTCATCCCGGCCATCAGTGGCCCTTCGATCACTTCGATCGGGCGTTCGGCCTGCTGCCGCGCTTCTTCGGTGTCCAGCTCGATAAACTCGGTGATGCCCTTCACCAGCGAATATTCCAGCCGCTTCTCCACCGGCCAGCCGCGCCACTCCGCCTGCTGCACCGCCGCTTCGCCGTCTTTGCTGCCGCGGTACTTTTCCGCCAGCTCCAGCAGGCGTTCGGTGCCGTCCTCGCGACGGTTGAGGATCACGTCTTCTACCGCCTCGCGCAGCTCGGTAGGCAGATCGTCATAAATCGCCAGCTGCCCGGCGTTGACGATGCCCATGTCCATGCCGTTGCGAATGGCGTGATACAGGAATACCGCATGGATCGCTTCGCGCACCGGATCGTTACCGCGGAACGAAAACGACACGTTGGACACCCCGCCGGAGATCATCGCGTGCGGCAGGTGGGTTTTGATGTCGCCGCAGGCTTCGATAAAGTCGACGGCGTAGTTGTTGTGCTCGTCGATGCCGGTGGCGACGGCGAAGATGTTCGGGTCGAAAATGATGTCTTCCGGCGGGAAGCCGACGCGTTCGGTCAAAATTTTATAGGCGCGGCGGCAGATCTCGAACTTGCGCTGGCGGGTGTCCGCCTGGCCCACTTCGTCGAACGCCATCACCACCACTGCGGCGCCGTAGCGGCGCACCAGTTTGGCGTGATGGATAAAGGCCTCTTCGCCCTCCTTCATCGAGATCGAGTTGACGATGCCCTTGCCCTGAATGCACTTCAGGCCTTTCTCGATAACGGACCACTTGGAGGAGTCGATCATGATCGGCACCCGGGCGATATCCGGCTCGCCGGCGATCAGGTTGAGGAAACGCACCATCGCCGCTTCGGCATCGAGCATCCCCTCGTCCATGTTGATGTCGATGATCTGCGCGCCGCTCTCGACCTGTTGGCGCGCCACGTCGAGCGCCTCGTTGTATTTCTCTTCTTTGATCAGGCGCTTGAAGCGCGCCGAACCGGTGACGTTGGTGCGTTCGCCGACGTTGACGAACAGGGTGTTGGCGTCGATGGTCAACGGTTCCAGACCGGCCAGGCGGCAGGCGACCGGGATCTCCGGCAGCCGGCGCGGCGGCACGCCCTCGACCGCGTTGGCCATCGCGGCGATATGTTCCGGCGTGGTGCCGCAGCAGCCGCCGATGATATTGAGGAAGCCGGCCTGCGCCCACTCCCCGACCTGGCGCGCCATCTCGGCCGCATCCAGATCGTATTCGCCGAAGGCGTTCGGCAAACCGGCGTTCGGGTGCGCGGTGACGTAGGTCTCCGAGATGCGCGCCAGCTCGGCAACGTACTGGCGCAGTTCGTCCGGCCCCAGGGCGCAGTTCAGGCCGAAGGTCAGCGGCTTGACGTGGCGCAGCGAATTGTAAAACGCTTCGGTGGTCTGGCCGGACAGGGTGCGGCCGGAGGCGTCGGTGATGGTGCCGGAAATCATGATCGGCAGCTCCACCCCCAGTGCTTCGAATTCGGTTTCCACCGCAAAAGCGGCGGCCTTGGCATTCAGGGTGTCGAAGATGGTTTCGATCATGATCAGATCGACGCCGCCTTCCACCAGCGCGCGAGTCGATTCTCGGTAAGCCGCCACCAGTTCATCGAACGAGATGTTGCGGAACGCCGGATCGTTGACGTTCGGCGAGATGGACGCGGTGCGGTTGGTCGGCCCCAACACCCCGGCGACGTAGCGCGGTTTTTCCGGCGTGCGCGCCGTCCATTCGTCGGCGCAGGCGCGCGCCAGACAGGCGGCCTGATAGTTAATCTCGGCGGACAGCGACTCCATGTGGTAGTCGGCCATGGCGATGGAGGTGGAGTTGAAGGTATTGGTCTCAAGGATATCGGCGCCCGCCTCAAGATAGGCGTAATGAATGGCGGTGATCACTTCCGGCTTGGTCAGCACCAGCAGATCGTTATTGCCTTTCAGATCGCTGCGCCAGTCGGCGAAACGCTCACCGCGAAAATCGCGCTCGTCCAGGCGATAGCTCTGGATCATGGTGCCCATGCCGCCGTCCAACACTAAAATGCGCTGCGCTAACTGGCGGCGCAGTTGTTCTACTCGATTCGTCACTGTAACCCCTTCCATTGCCATCCAGCCCATTGCTCAACTGCCGCAAAAACCAACGAGTCATCCTAGCACAGCTTGTAAGGACAAAGGGCCAGGCGACAATTGAGAGTTTTTCAGGTTGTGCGTCAACACCTCCGATGAGCTGGCGGCGACTTGCAATTCATCGACAAAAAACGAAAATGAATTCCATAATACGGAAAAAGGAATCTCACCCATGGCCACCCCTGCTCCCGCCAAGCGCGGCAAGAAGCCCCGCACAGCAGCCCCCGCCGCCAGTGCGGCGACCGGTCAGGTACAATCGTTGACCCGTGGCCTGAAACTGTTGGAATACATTTCGGAAGCCCAGGGCAACGTGGCGCTGACCGATCTGGCCCAGCAGGCCGGCCTGCCGAATTCCACCACTCACCGCCTGCTCACCACCATGCAGCAGCAGGGATTCGTGCGCCAGGTCGGCGATCTCGGCCTGTGGACCATCGGCTCGCACGCCTTTGTGGTCGGCAGCAGCTTCCTGCAAAGCCGCAACCTGCTGGCGATGGTGCATCCGACGCTGCGCCGCCTGATGGAAGAGTCCGGCGAAACGGTCAACCTGGCGGTGCTGGATACCAGCGAGTACCAGGCGATCATCATCGATCAGGTGCAGTGTACGGCGCTGATGCGCATGTCGGCGCCGATCGGTGGCAAACTGCCGATGCACGCCTCCGGCGCCGGCAAAGCGTTCCTCGCCACCCTGCCGGACGATCAGGTGACCAAACTGCTGCACAAGAAAGGCATGCACACCTACACGCCACACACTCTGACGCCGCACAACCTGAAAGAGGGGCTGGCGCAGATCCGCAAACAAGGCTTCTCCTTTGACGACGAAGAGCACGCGCTCGGCCTGCGCTGCGTGGCGGCCTGCATCTTCGACGAGCACCGCGAAGCCTTCGCCGCCATCTCCATCTCCGGCCCGGTGTCGCGCATCACCGACGATCGCGTGATCGAGCTGGGCGCGCTGGTGATCCACGCGGCGAAAGAGATCAGCCTGGCCTACGGCGGCGTGCGCTAATCCCGCTCATCCAAGGGGCGCCCCAGTGCGCCTCTGCTCCCCTGTTATGCTCTGTTGTCAGCATGTAACAGGCTGTCGGCATCCTGTTTAGCACACGGGAAAAAAGCTTGAAGCCGATCACAGTTAACGATCCTCACGGCGAAAGCCCATTGCAACCGCTCACACTTCCTTCGACAATGTTACCGATAACATGTTACCGGTAACAATCAAGCTGAACGAAGGTAACGTCACCCGGTGTTTTGGAGCCAAGCCATGACCAACAATCAAAATCGCATTTACGTCGTTATGGGCGTTTCCGGCAGCGGCAAGTCCGCCGTCGCTGCCGCCGCGGCCCGCCAACTCTCCGCCGGTTTCCTCGACGGCGACTTCCTGCACCCACGCAGCAACATTCTGAAGATGGCCGCCGGCGACGCGTTGAACGACGACGATCGCGCGCCGTGGCTGGCCGCGCTCAACGACGCCGCCTTCGCCATGCAGCGCACCAACAGCGTGTCAATCATCGTCTGCTCGGCGCTGAAAAAGCAGTATCGCGACCGCCTGCGCGCCGGCAACGGCAACCTGTCGTTCATCTATCTGCACGGCGAGTTCCCGGTGATCGAATCCCGCCTGGCGGCGCGCAACGGCCACTTCTTCAAGCCGCAGATGCTGGTCACCCAGTTCGCCGCGCTGGAGCAACCGGGCGCCGACGAGAGCGACGTGATGGCAATCGACATCAATCAACCGCTGGACGCGGTGATCGCCGATACCGTACGCCATATCCAGAGCTTCCTGCCGCAGGACGTGTGCGCGTGAGTACCGTAACGCTGGTCGGTACCGCAGTCGGCTCGGTTTTACTGCTGTTATTCCTGGTGATGAAGGCGCGCATGCACGCCTTCGTCGCGCTGATGCTGGTGTCCATCGCCGCCGGCATCTTCTCCGGCATGCCGCTGGACCGTATCGCCGACACCATGCAGAAAGGCATGGGCGACACGCTGGGTTTCCTGGCGATCGTGGTGGCGCTCGGGGCGATGTTCGGCAAGATCCTGCATGAGGTCGGCGCGCTCGATCAAATTGCGGCGCAATTGCTGAAACGATTCGGACAAAGCAAAGCGCACTACGCGCTCGGCATCGCCGGCCTGATCTGCGCGCTGCCGCTGTTCTTCGACGTGGCGGTGGTGCTGCTGATCGGCATCGTGTTCGCCGTGGCGCGCCGCACCGACGGCAATATCGTCAAACTGGCGATCCCGCTGTTCGCTGGGGTGGCCGCCGCCGCCTCCTTCCTGCTGCCGGGGCCGGTGCCGATGCTGCTGGCTTCGCAGATGAAGGCCGATTTCGGCTGGATGATCGCCATCGGCCTGGTGGCAGCGGTGATCGGCATGCTGATCGCCGGCCCGCTGTACGGCAGCTTTATCAGCCGCTTCGTCAACTGGCCAATGCCGCCGGAAGAGAACGAGCCGACGCTGACCAAGGGCAATCTGCCGTCGTTCGGCTTCAGCCTGGCGCTGGTGCTGTGCCCGCTGGTGCTGGTCGGCATGAAAACTATCGGCGCGCGGCTGGTCACCCCGGGTTCGCAGCTGCAGCAGTGGCTGGAGTTTATCGGCCACCCGTTCACCGCCATCCTGCTGGCCTGCCTGATCGTGATTTACGGCCTGGCGAAACCGCGCGGCATGAGCAACGAACAGACGCTGGCCATCTGCTCCGCCGCCGTGCAACCGGCCGGAATCATCCTGCTGATGACCGGCGCCGGCGGGGTGTTCAAACAGATCCTGGTGGATTCCGGCGTCGGGCCGGCGCTGGGTGACGCCATGATCGGCGCCGGCCTGCCGATCGCCGTGGCCGCGTTCGCGCTGTCCGCCATGGTGCGGGTGATCCAGGGCTCGGCCACCGTCGCCTGCCTGACCACCGTCGGCCTGGTGCTGCCGGTGACCAGCCAGCTCGGGCTGAACGGCGGGCAGTTGGCCGCGCTGGCCATCTGCATCGCCGGCGGCTCCATCGTGCTGAGCCACGTCAACGACGCCGGTTTCTGGCTGTTCGGCAAATTCACCGGTGCCAACGAGCTGCAAACGCTGAAAACCTGGACGGTGATGGAAACCCTTCTGGGCAGCGTCGGCGGCGCCATCGGCATGATTGCATTCACGATGTTTTAAATCCTAAATCGCCCCCGGCCTTGCACACCAGGGCTGCAAATCATCCCCGGGGGCACCGCCACAGGCGGCGACGACTATAACAACAGCAATGTGAGGAAGGCATGATTAACCCAACCTTGTCCCGTGTCACACAGCGCATCATCCACCGTTCCCAAGCCAGCCGCGCCGCCTATCTGGCGCGCATCGAAGCGGCCCGCGCCCAAACCGTCCACCGCGCGCAGCTGGCCTGCGGCAACCTGGCCCACGGCTTCGCCGCCTGTCAGCCCGATGACAAGACGTCGCTGAAAAACATGGTGCGCAGCGATATCGCCATCATCACCGCTTATAACGACATGCTGTCGGCCCACCAGCCGTATGAGCACTACCCGCAGCGGCTGAAGCAGGCGCTGAAAGCGGTCGGTGCCGTGGGCCAGGTGGCCGGCGGCGTGCCGGCGATGTGCGACGGCGTGACGCAGGGACAGGACGGCATGGAGCTGTCGCTGATGAGCCGCGACGTGATCGCCATGTCGGCCGCCGTCGGCCTGTCGCACAATATGTTCGACGGCGCGCTGTTCCTCGGCATCTGCGACAAGATCGTGCCCGGACTGGTGATGGCCGCCCTCTCCTTCGGCCACCTGCCCGCGCTGTTCGTGCCGGCCGGCCCGATGAGCAGCGGCCTGCCGAACAAGGAAAAGGTGCGCGTGCGCCAACTGTACGCCGAGGGCAAGGCCGACCGTCTGGCGCTGCTGGAGGCCGAGGCCGCGTCCTATCACGGTATCGGCACCTGTACCTTCTACGGCACCGCCAACACCAACCAGATGGTGATGGAAGTGATGGGCCTGCACCTGCCGGGCGCCTCTTTCGTGCATCCGGACACGCCGCTGCGCGACGCACTGAACGATGCCGCCGCGCGCCAGGTGACCCGGCTGACCGACACCGCCGGCAACTACCTGCCGATCGGCCGTCTGGTGGACGAGAAAGTGGTGGTGAACGGCATCGTCTCGCTGCTGGCCACCGGCGGCTCCACCAACCTGACCATGCATCTGGTGGCGATGGCGCGCGCAGCAGGCATCATCATTACCTGGGACGATTTCTCGGAGCTGTCGGAGGCGGTGCCGCTGCTGTGCCGCATCTATCCGAACGGCCCAGCCGACATCAACCAGTTCCAGGCCGCCGGCGGCGTGCCGCTGGTGGTGCGCGAGCTGCTGCAACACGGGCTGCTGCACGAAGACGTGCATACCGTGGCCGGTTTCGGCCTGCACCGCTACACCCAGGAACCCTGGCTGGATAATGGCCAGCTGGTGTGGCGCGAAGGCGTGGCCGGCTCGCTCGACGCCAGCGTGATCGCCAGCGTCGCTCAGCCGTTTGAGCATCACGGCGGCACCAAAGTGATGGCCGGCAATCTGGGCCGTGCGGTGATGAAAACCTCGGCGGTGCCCGCCGACAACCAGATCATCGAAGCGCCGGCGGTGGTGTTCGACAGCCAGCACGACATCGTGCCGGCGTTCGAAGCCGGCAAGCTGGATCGCGATTGCGTGGTGGTGGTGCGCTTCCAGGGGCCGCAGGCCAACGGCATGCCGGAGCTGCACAAGCTGATGCCGCCGCTGGGCGTGCTGATGGATCGCGGCTTCAAAGTGGCGCTGGTGACCGACGGCCGCCTGTCAGGCGCCTCCGGCAAGGTGCCTTCCGCCATCCACGTCACCCCGGAAGCCTATAGCGGCGGCCTGCTGGCGAAAGTGCGCGACGGCGATCCGATCCGCGTCAACGGCCGCAGCGGCGAGCTGCAGGTGCTGGTCGACGCCGACGAACTGGCCCAGCGCGCGCCATGCCAGCCCGATCTGAGCGCCGAACACATCGGCTGCGGCCGCGAGCTGTTCGGCGCGCTGCGCAGCCAGCTGTCCGGCGCCGAGCAGGGCGCCTGCTGCATCAAATTTTAATCGATAGCCTGGCCGCATCGCCGCCTGGCGGCGGCCACAGAGGAGAACGTCATCATGAACAAGTGGAAAACAAGCGCCGAGCAGATCCTGACGGCGGGGCCGGTGGTGCCGGTCATCGTTGTCAACAAGCTGGAACATGCAGTGCCGCTGGCGAAAGCGCTGGTCGCCGGCGGCGTGCGGGTGCTGGAAGTGACGCTGCGCACCGCCTGCGCCATGGACGCCATTCGCGCCATCGCCCAAGAAGTGCCGGAAGCGATCATCGGCGCCGGTACGGTGATCAATCCGCAGCAGCTGCGTGAAGTGACCGAAGCCGGCGCGCAGTTCGCCATCAGCCCAGGATTGACCGACGAACTGCTCAAGGCGGCCACCGCCGGGTCCATTCCGCTGATTCCGGGCATCAGCACCGTTTCCGAGCTGATGCTGGGCATGGATTACGGCCTGCGCGAGTTTAAATTCTTCCCGGCGGAAGCCAACGGCGGCGTAAAAGCGCTGCAGGCGATCGGCGGCCCGTTCCCGCAGGTGCGTTTCTGCCCGACCGGCGGCATCTCGCCGGACAATTACCGCAGCTATCTGGCGCTGAAAAGCGTACTGTGCATCGGCGGCTCCTGGCTGGTGCCGGCGGACGCGCTGGAAAGCGGCGACTACGCCCGTATCACCGAACTGGCGCGCGCCGCCGTCGCGGGCGCCAAGGCCTGATTTACATCGCAGCGGTGGCGGCCGGCAGGGCCGCCCCGCTGCGCTGGCTGAACCGCTGCTTCTTGCGGTAAGCGAACACGTCTTCCACGTGCCCCTCGCGGATGCGCTGCTGCAACCCACGCCAATACTCCGCGGTAAACAGATCGCTGTGCAGCTCTTCAAACACCCGCCGAATGCGCCGATCGCCGCACAGGAAGTGACGGAACTCCTCCGGGAACACGTCGTTGGGCGCGATGCTGTACCACGGCTCGCTGGCCAATTCGTCCTCCGGATAGCGCGGCGGCGGAATGTCGCGGAAGTTAACCTCAGTCATGTAGCAAATCTCGTCGTAGTCGTAGAACACCACCCGCCCGTGGCGCGTCACGCCGAAGTTTTTGAACAGCATGTCGCCGGGGAAGATATTGGCGGCGGCCAGCTGCTTGATGGCATTGCCGTACTCTTCAATCGCATCGCGCATCTGCTGGTCGTTGGCCTGCTCCAGATACAGGTTCAGCGGCGTCATGCGCCGTTCCATATACAGATGCTTGATCACGATGCGATCGCCGAGATCTTCCAGTTTGCCCGGCACTTCGCGCCGCAGCTCCGCCAACAGCTCCGGGCTGAGGCGCGCCTTGTCGACGACGAAATTCTCGTACTCCTGGGTATCCGCCATGCGCCCGACGCGATCGTGCTCTTTCACCAGCTGATAGCAAGCCATCACCTGCGCCTGCGTTACCTCTTTTTGCGGGGCGAATTCGTCTTTGATCACTTTAAACACCCGATCGAAGGACGGCAGAGTGAACACCAGCATCACCATGCCCTTCACCCCCGGCGCGATGATAAATTGCTCCTGCGACTGCGCCATAAAGGTCAGGTATTCGCGATAGCATTCGGTTTTACCGTGCTTCTGGCAGCCGATCGCCATGTACAGCTCGGCGGTGGTTTTGCCCGGCAGGATCTCGCGCAGCCACTCCACCATCGCCGCCGGCAGCGGCGCGTAGACCATGAAATAAGAGCGGGCGAAGCCGAAGACGATGCTGGCCTCGGCCTTGCCGGTCAGGCAGGCATCGATAAACAGCGCGCCCGACTCGCTGTGGTGGATCGGGAGCAAGAACGGATAAACACCGTCGGCCAGGCGCAGCTTGCCGACCAGCCAGGCGGCCTTGTTGCGATAGAACAGTTCGTTGGCTATCTGGAAGGTTGCGCCCGCCAGCTGCGCTGCGCTGAAGGCGCGTTGCAGCGCCTGAGTGATGTCGCGAATATCGCGCGCCAAGTCCTCCCACGGCAGCCGCAGCGGCAGATCGCTCAGCACGCTACGCAGCATCGCCGGCAGATCGCCATTGGGGGTGAAATCGCGTGCCAGCGGACGCGGTATGTCGCGAAAGCGCCGTTCCGGCTGCGAACTGAAGACGAACAGCTTGTCCGGCGTCAGATCGCGGTGCCTGAACAGCCGGCAATAGACCGAGTTAAAGAAGCTTTCGGCGATCTCGAAACGCGGATAGTCCGGCAGCAGGTCGATATAAACCGCTTTAACCCGGCTGGGGAAATCGGCGTCGAAGTATTTCTGCCCGGTGATGCATTTGAGCTGCTCCACCACCAGGCCGACGTGATGGTCATACAGATGGATGCGCTTTTTCATCGCCTGCTGCACCGCCGGCCAGTCCGCCTGCTCGAAGCGCTGCTGCGCGCCGGCGGTCACTTCCAGAAAGCGGCCGTACTGCGCATCGAAGCCCTGCAGGATCGTCTGTGCGATCAACAACTCCAGTTTTGCCGCCATCCTTACCCCCGCCAGAAAAAGAAGCCTGCGCATGCAGGCTTCGGGTGAAACGTCTTCAAGCTTGCCGCATCAGAACTGCTGTTCTTCCGTCGAACCGGTCAGCGCGGTGACCGAAGAGGCGCCGCCCTGAATGACGGTGGTGACCTTGTCGAAGTAGCCGGTGCCCACCTCCTGCTGGTGCGACGCGAAGGTGTAACCGCGATCCACCGCGGCGAACTCCGCCTGCTGCACCTTCTCGACGTAGTGTTTCATCCCCTCGCCTTGTGCATAGGCGTGCGCCAGGTCAAACATGTTGAACCACATGCTGTGGATGCCCGCCAGCGTGATGAACTGATACTTGTAGCCCATGTCCGACAGCGCCTGCTGGAAGCGAGCGATGGTCTGATCGTCGAGGTTCTTCTTCCAGTTGAACGATGGCGAGCAGTTGTAGGCCAACAGCTTGCCTGGGTATTTGGCGTGGATGGCATCGGCGAAGCGCTGAGCGGCATCCAGATCCGGCGTTGAGGTTTCGCACCACACCATATCCGCGTAAGGGGCATAGGCCAGGCCGCGGCTGATCGCCTGCTCGACGCCGGCATGGGTGCGGAAGAAGCCTTCCGCCGTGCGCTCGCCGGTGATGAAGGCGCTGTCATACGGATCGCAATCGGAGGTCAGCAGGTCGGCCGCATCGGCGTCGGTGCGGGCGATCACCAGCGTCGGCACGCCGAGCACGTCGGCCGCCAGGCGTGCGGCGACCAGCTTCTGAATCGCTTCTTGCGTCGGCACCAGCACTTTGCCGCCCATATGGCCGCACTTCTTCACCGCCGCCAGCTGATCTTCAAAGTGCACCCCGGCGGCGCCGGCGGTGATCATCGCTTTCATCAGCTCGAAGGCGTTCAGCACACCGCCGAAGCCGGCTTCCGCATCGGCGACGATCGGCAGGAAGTAATCGGTGTAGCCTTTGCTGCCCGGCTCAATTCGGTTCGCCCATTGGATCTGATCGGCGCGGCGGAAGGTGTTGTTGATGCGCTCGACGACCTTCGGCACGGAGTCCACCGGATACAGCGACTGGTCAGGGTACATGGCCGCCGCGCTGTTGGCATCCGCCGCCACCTGCCAGCCGGACAGGTAGATAGCCTCGATGCCGGCTTTGGCCTGCTGCAGCGCCTGGCCGCCGGTCAGCGCGCCCAGGCAGTTCACGTAGCCTTTGCGCGCCTTGCCGTTCAACAATGCCCACAGTTTGGCGGCGCCGTTTTGCGCCAGGGTGCATTCCGGGTTGACCGAACCGCGCAGGTTGATCACGTCTTCGGCGCTATAGGGGCGGGTAATGCCTTCCCAACGGGCCGATTTCCATTCCTGTTCCAGCTGCTGGATCTGTTGAGAGCGGGAGGTAGACATAATTTTTATCCTTTCAGTCATGTAGGGTTGATTGGGAAAATTCAGGCCAGCAGCGCATAGCCGGGCAGCGTCAGGAAATCGATTAATTCATCTTGCGTGGTGATGCGCTCCATCAGGCGCGCCGCCTCTTCGAACCGGCCGGCGTTAAAGCGCGCTTCCCCTACTTCTTCACGCACCACCAACATCTCTTCTTGCAGCATCTGGCGGAACAGCGCCTTGGTGACCGGGCGCCCGTCGTTCAGGCTCTTCTCGTGGTGGATCCACTGCCAGATAGACGTACGGGAGATCTCCGCCGTCGCCGCATCCTCCATCAAACCGTAAATCGGCACGCAGCCGTTGCCGGAGATCCAGGCTTCAATGTACTGCACGGCCACGCGGATATTGGCGCGCATCCCTGCTTCGGTGCGCTCACCGTCGCACGGTGCCAGCAGCTGTGCGGCGCTGATCGGCGCGTCTTGCTCACGCAGCACCTCCAGCTGATTTTGGCGATCGCCCAATGCTTTGCCGAACACCTCCATCACCGTGTCCGCCAGCCCCGGGTGTGCCACCCAGGTGCCGTCGTGGCCGTTGCTGGCCTCCAGCTCTTTGTCCGCCCGCACCTTGTTCAGCACCCAGGCGTTTTTCTCGGCGTCTTTGCTCGGGATAAACGCCGCCATGCCGCCCATGGCGAACGCGCCGCGCTTATGACAGGTTTTGATCAGCAGGCGCGAATAGGCGCTGAGGAAAGGTTTCTCCATGGTCACCGACTGACGATCCGGCAGCACGCGATCGCCGTGATTCTTCAGCGTTTTGATGTAGCTGAAGATGTAATCCCAGCGGCCGCAGTTCAGACCGACGATGTGGTCGCGCAGGTGGTAGAGGATCTCGTCCATCTGGAACACCGCCGGCAGGGTTTCGATCAGTACGGTCGCTTTGATAGTGCCGCGCGGCAGATCGAAACGATCCTCGGTAAAGCTGAAGACATCGCTCCACCAGGCCGCCTCTTCCCAGGACTGGGTTTTCGGCAGGTAGAAATACGGGCCGCTGCCCTTGGCCAGCAGCTGGCGATAGTTGTGGTAGAAGTACAGCGCGAAATCGAACAGGCCGCCGGGAATGGCCTCATCACCCCACAGCACGTGCTTCTCCGGCAGATGCAGACCGCGTACGCGAGCGATCAATACCGCCGGGTTCGGTTTCAGCTGGTAGATTTTGCCGGCTTCATTGGTGTAGGAAATGGTGCCGTTAACCGCATCATGCAGGTTGATTTGGCCGTCGATGACTTTGTCCCAGCTTGGCGCCAGCGAATCTTCGAAGTCGGCCATAAACACTTTTACGTTGGCGTTCAGCGCATTGATCACCATCTTGCGCTCGACCGGCCCGGTGATCTCGACCCTGCGGTCACGCAGGTCTTGCGGAATGCCGCGGATTTGCCAGTCACCTTCACGAATGGAAGCAGTTTCCGAAATAAATCCCGGCAGTTCACCGCGATCGATATTTTGTTGCCAGCGGACACGCGCCGCCAGCAGCTCGTTGCGCCGCGGCGTGAATTTCCCCACCAGGTCCGCCAGGAATTCAACCGCTTCATCCGTTAACACCTGGCGCTCCGCTGCGGCGAAACCCTGCGTAAACCTTAATTCCGTGCCTGCTATCTGTTGCGTCATGACCTTGCTCCTTCCCATCGTTGCGCCCGCGCGACCGGCGCATTTTCATCAGAAATCACTGTGGATCAGGGCGGATGAAACGATCCTCAACTGGTCAGATCTCATCCCGATAGAGTTAAGAATACTCAACAAAAAATAAAAATCAAAAACCATTTCCATTTTATTATTAAATATTTTATTAACACTTTATTATCAATTGGTTAGACAAAATAACAACAATAGCGGGTAAGGAAACTGGTTCCAATAATTTAATAAAGACGTGCTAACGCCTTGTCGGGAAATGGTTTTTTGGATAAAAGGACGGATAAAAAGAGGATCGTGCAGAGGATCAACGGCGCGGCGGCCTCGATTCAGCCGCCGGCAGACAGAAAAGATCAGTCGAGCGTGGGATTCATATGGCGCAGATCGTAAGGTGTGATCTGGTAGACGTAATAGTTGAGCCAGTTGGAAAACAGGAGGTGACCATGGCTGCGCCAGGTGGCTTTCGGTGTCAGTGCGGGGTTGTCATCGGGGAAATAGTTGAGCGGTACGGCAGGATCGAGGCCGGCATCGTTGTCGCGACAATACTCTCCTGCCAGGGTCAACGTATCGTATTCCGGATGGCCGGTGACGAACGCCAGGCGCTTATCCCTGCTGGCGAACAGGTAGGCTCCGGCCTGTTCGGATTCGGCCAGGATGTCCAGGTCGGTATATTGGCGAATCACCTCGGTCGGGAAATCGGCATAGCGCGAATGCGGCGCCAGGAAGCTTTCGTCGAAGCCGCGCGTCAGCAACGCATGCTGCTGCAGCGTTTGGTGCGGATAAACGCCGGAGAGCTTCACCTCGCGCGTCATCTTGGGAATGCCGTACAGAATATTCAACGCCGCCTGTACCGCCCAGCACACGAACAGCGTGGAGGTAACGTGGTTCTTAGCCCAGTCGATCACGCGCTCGATCTGCGGCCAGTAGGCAACATCGCAGAAATCGACCAGCCCCAGCGGCGCGCCGGTGACGATCAAACCATCGAAGTTCTCGTTCTGGATATCCTCGAAGTCACAATAGAAGTTATTCAGATGCTCGGCCGGCGTGTTCTTCGATTCGCGGCTATCGATACGCAGCAGCTGGATATCAATCTGCAGCGGCGAGTTGGACAGCAGGCGCAAAAACTGGTTTTCCGTTTCGATCTTCTTTGGCATCAGGTTGAGGATCAGCACTTTCAGCGGCCTGATTTCCTGTGTTTTTGCCCGCGAGGATGTCATCACGAAGACATTCTCACCGCGCAAGAAATTGACCGCAGGTAACTCATCAGGAACACGAATCGGCATTGCTTAACCCTCACACATCCATTTATACGTTTAGACTTCTAGATGCCCGAAGATAGCGTTTTTTTCCGTCGATGTCGAGCATTCGGCGGAAAGGTGAAAATGTTTCATTGCGCGAGCGGCGCCAGGGTATGGCAGGGAGATGAAAGGCGCTGAAAGCAAAAAGGCCATCCTTTCGGATGGCCTCTTGGCTTATTTGGTGCTTGGCAGTGTCCTACAGTATTCGTCTCATCCTGAGACTCTCCCCTGCGGGGCCGCCGCAAGCGGCGTTAAGGCCCGTTCCCGACGGGCCTTTCGCATGCCCATGTTCGAGCAGAACACCAAATAACAGACAAAACAAAAAGCCCCATGCTTTCGCATGAGGCTTGTTGTTTTATTTGATGCTTGGCAGTGTCCTACTCTCGCATGGGGAGACCCCACACTACCATCGGCGCTACGGCGTTTCACTTCTGAGTTCGGCATGGGGTCAGGTGGGACCACCGCGCTATTGCCGCCAAGCAAATTCTTTTTTCTGCCGAACTTCTAAACCCACTTTAAATAAAGTGGTGCTGATACCCAGAGTCGAACTGGGGACCTCACCCTTACCAAGGGTGCGCTCTACCAACTGAGCCATATCAGCACGCTTAATTTGATGCCTGGCAGTGTCCTACTCTCGCATGGGGAGACCCCACACTACCATCGGCGCTACGGCGTTTCACTTCTGAGTTCGGCATGGGGTCAGGTGGGACCACCGCGCTATTGCCGCCAGGCAAATTCTGTTTCATCCCAACCGCGCCACTCCCGTGTCGCCATCAGAACCAATCTCGGAACTTCGCTGAAAATCTCTCTAAAAACACCTTCGGTGTTGTAAGGTTAAGCCTCACGGATCATTAGTACTGGTTAGCTCAATGCATCGCTGCACTTACACACCCAGCCTATCAACGTCTTAGTCTTAAACGTTCCTTCAGGGGCCTTAAAGGCCCAGGGAAGACTCATCTTGAGGCAAGTTTCGCGCTTAGATGCTTTCAGCGCTTATCTTTTCCGCACTTAGCTACCGGGCAATGCCATTGGCATGACAACCCGAACACCAGTGGTGCGTTCACTCCGGTCCTCTCGTACTAGGAGCAACCCCTCTCAATCTTCCAACGCCCACGGCAGATAGGGACCGAACTGTCTCACGACGTTCTAAACCCAGCTCGCGTACCACTTTAAATGGCGAACAGCCATACCCTTGGGACCTACTTCAGCCCCAGGATGTGATGAGCCGACATCGAGGTGCCAAACACCGCCGTCGATATGAACTCTTGGGCGGTATCAGCCTGTTATCCCCGGAGTACCTTTTATCCGTTGAGCGATGGCCCTTCCATTCAGAACCACCGGATCACTAAGACCTACTTTCGTACCTGCTCGAGCCGTCACTCTCGCAGTCAAGCTAGCTTATGCCTTTGCACTAACCTCACGATGTCCGACCGTGATTAGCTAACCTTCGTGCTCCTCCGTTACTCTTTGGGAGGAGACCGCCCCAGTCAAACTACCCACCAGACACTGTCCTCACCCCAGATTATGGGGCCGAGTTAGAACATCAAACATTAAAGGGTGGTATTTCAAGGATGGCTCCACGCAGACTGGCGTCCACGCTTCAAAGCCTCCCACCTATCCTACACATCAAGGCTCAATGTTCAGTGTCAAGCTATAGTAAAGGTTCACGGGGTCTTTCCGTCTTGCCGCGGGTACACTGCATCTTCACAGCGAGTTCAATTTCACTGAGTCTCGGGTGGAGACAGCCTGGCCATCATTACGCCATTCGTGCAGGTCGGAACTTACCCGACAAGGAATTTCGCTACCTTAGGACCGTTATAGTTACGGCCGCCGTTTACTGGGGCTTCGATCAAGAGCTTCGCCTTGCGGCTGACCCCATCAATTAACCTTCCAGCACCGGGCAGGCGTCACACCGTATACGTCCACTTTCGTGTTTGCACAGTGCTGTGTTTTTATTAAACAGTTGCAGCCAGCTGGTATCTTCGACTGGCTTCAGCTCCATCCGCGAAGGACTTCACCTACATGCCAGCGTGCCTTCTCCCGAAGTTACGGCACCATTTTGCCTAGTTCCTTCACCCGAGTTCTCTCAAGCGCCTTGGTATTCTCTACCTGACCACCTGTGTCGGTTTGGGGTACGATTTAATGTTACCTAGAGCTTAGAGGCTTTTCCTGGAAGCAGGGCATCAACTACTTCTGCACCGTAGTGCATCGTCATCACGCCTCAGGGTTAGTATGTAACCGGATTTACCAGGTCACACCCCCTACACGCTTAAACCGGGACAACCGTCGCCCGGCTAGCCTAGCCTTCTCCGTCCCCCCTTCGCAGTAACACCAAGTACAGGAATATTAACCTGTTTCCCATCGACTACGCTTTTCAGCCTCGCCTTAGGGGTCGACTCACCCTGCCCCGATTAACGTTGGACAGGAACCCTTGGTCTTCCGGCGAGCGGGCTTTTCACCCGCTTTATCGTTACTTATGTCAGCATTCGCACTTCTGATACCTCCAGCAACCCTCACAGGCCACCTTCAACGGCTTACAGAACGCTCCCCTACCCAACAACGCCTAAGCGTCGCTGCCGCAGCTTCGGTGCATGGTTTAGCCCCGTTACATCTTCCGCGCAGGCCGACTCGACCAGTGAGCTATTACGCTTTCTTTAAATGATGGCTGCTTCTAAGCCAACATCCTGGCTGTCTATGCCTTCCCACATCGTTTCCCACTTAACCATGACTTTGGGACCTTAGCTGGCGGTCTGGGTTGTTTCCCTCTTCACGACGGACGTTAGCACCCGCCGTGTGTCTCCCGTGATAACATTCTTCGGTATTCGGAGTTTGCATCGGTTTGGTAAGCCGGGATGGCCCCCTAGCCGAAACAGTGCTCTACCCCCGAAGATGAGTTCACGAGGCGCTACCTAAATAGCTTTCGGGGAGAACCAGCTATCTCCCGGTTTGATTGGCCTTTCACCCCCAGCCACAAGTCATCCGCTAATTTTTCAACATTAGTCGGTTCGGTCCTCCAGTTAGTGTTACCCAACCTTCAACCTGCCCATGGCTAGATCACCGGGTTTCGGGTCTATACCTTGCAACTATTCGCCCAGTTAAGACTCGGTTTCCCTACGGCTCCCCTATACGGTTAACCTTGCTACAAAATATAAGTCGCTGACCCATTATACAAAAGGTACGCAGTCACACCACGAAGGTGCTCCCACTGCTTGTACGTACACGGTTTCAGGTTCTATTTCACTCCCCTCGCCGGGGTTCTTTTCGCCTTTCCCTCACGGTACTGGTTCACTATCGGTCAGTCAGGAGTATTTAGCCTTGGAGGATGGTCCCCCCATATTCAGACAGGATGTCACGTGTCCCGCCCTACTCATCGAACTCACGACCTGTGCATTTTAGTGTACGGGGCTATCACCCTTTGCTGCGCGACTTTCCAGACGCTTCCACTAACACACAAGCCGATTCAGGTTCTGGGCTCCTCCCCGTTCGCTCGCCGCTACTGGGGGAATCTCGGTTGATTTCTTTTCCTCGGGGTACTTAGATGTTTCAGTTCCCCCGGTTCGCCTCATGCCACTATGTATTCATGACATGATAGTGTGTCGAAACACACTGGGTTTCCCCATTCGGGTATCGCCGGTTGTAACGGTTCATATCACCTTACCGACGCTTTTCGCAGATTAGCACGCCCTTCATCGCCTCTGACTGCCTAGGCATCCACCGTGTACGCTTAGTCACTTAACCTCACAACCCGAAGATGTTTCCATCGTTCGCGCTGCAAACATTTGAGAGACTCTATGACAGGTTACTCTTCATCCCAATACATCTACGGAGGGATAAATTTCAGCCGTCATGTTTCAATTTTCAGCTTGTTCCAGATTGTTAAAGAGCAAAATACTTCGCAGCATACTGTCGCCAATATACTCTGAAGTATTGAAATACCGGACTATATGGTGGAGCTAAGCGGGATCGAACCGCTGACCTCCTGCGTGCAAGGCAGGCGCTCTCCCAGCTGAGCTATAGCCCCATACAGTCACGTGCAGTACCTTTTCCACTTCGAAGAAGTGGTAGGCCTGAGTGGACTTGAACCACCGACCTCACCCTTATCAGGGGTGCGCTCTAACCACCTGAGCTACAAGCCTATAAAGGTATTTCTGCTCGTTACTTTCTATCAGACAATCTGTGTGAGCACGCCACTCGAACTAATATCTTTAGGTAAGGAGGTGATCCAACCGCAGGTTCCCCTACGGTTACCTTGTTACGACTTCACCCCAGTCATGAATCACAAAGTGGTAAGCGCCCTCCCGAAGGTTAAGCTACCTACTTCTTTTGCAACCCACTCCCATGGTGTGACGGGCGGTGTGTACAAGGCCCGGGAACGTATTCACCGTAGCATTCTGATCTACGATTACTAGCGATTCCGACTTCATGGAGTCGAGTTGCAGACTCCAATCCGGACTACGACATACTTTATGAGGTCCGCTTGCTCTCGCGAGGTCGCTTCTCTTTGTATATGCCATTGTAGCACGTGTGTAGCCCTACTCGTAAGGGCCATGATGACTTGACGTCATCCCCACCTTCCTCCAGTTTATCACTGGCAGTCTCCTTTGAGTTCCCGGCCGAACCGCTGGCAACAAAGGATAAGGGTTGCGCTCGTTGCGGGACTTAACCCAACATTTCACAACACGAGCTGACGACAGCCATGCAGCACCTGTCTCAGAGTTCCCGAAGGCACCAATCCATCTCTGGAAAGTTCTCTGGATGTCAAGAGTAGGTAAGGTTCTTCGCGTTGCATCGAATTAAACCACATGCTCCACCGCTTGTGCGGGCCCCCGTCAATTCATTTGAGTTTTAACCTTGCGGCCGTACTCCCCAGGCGGTCGATTTAACGCGTTAGCTCCGGAAGCCACGCCTCAAGGGCACAACCTCCAAATCGACATCGTTTACAGCGTGGACTACCAGGGTATCTAATCCTGTTTGCTCCCCACGCTTTCGCACCTGAGCGTCAGTCTTCGTCCAGGGGGCCGCCTTCGCCACCGGTATTCCTCCAGATCTCTACGCATTTCACCGCTACACCTGGAATTCTACCCCCCTCTACGAGACTCTAGCTTGCCAGTTTCAAATGCAGTTCCCAGGTTGAGCCCGGGGATTTCACATCTGACTTAACAAACCGCCTGCGTGCGCTTTACGCCCAGTAATTCCGATTAACGCTTGCACCCTCCGTATTACCGCGGCTGCTGGCACGGAGTTAGCCGGTGCTTCTTCTGCGAGTAACGTCAATTGATGAACGTATTAAGTTCACCACCTTCCTCCTCGCTGAAAGTGCTTTACAACCCGAAGGCCTTCTTCACACACGCGGCATGGCTGCATCAGGCTTGCGCCCATTGTGCAATATTCCCCACTGCTGCCTCCCGTAGGAGTCTGGACCGTGTCTCAGTTCCAGTGTGGCTGGTCATCCTCTCAGACCAGCTAGGGATCGTCGCCTAGGTGAGCCATTACCCCACCTACTAGCTAATCCCATCTGGGCACATCTGATGGCAAGAGGCCCGAAGGTCCCCCTCTTTGGTCTTGCGACGTTATGCGGTATTAGCTACCGTTTCCAGTAGTTATCCCCCTCCATCAGGCAGTTTCCCAGACATTACTCACCCGTCCGCCGCTCGTCACCCAGAGAGCAAGCTCTCCTGTGCTACCGCTCGACTTGCATGTGTTAAGCCTGCCGCCAGCGTTCAATCTGAGCCATGATCAAACTCTTCAATTAAAAGCTTGATTTGCTTCCACTCGAGAAGCGATGCTCAAAGATTTACTGCATGAATTTTACTTCAGTTAGTCACTCTTCAAGACTTGATATTTTTTTGCATCCGAAGATGCTGGATATCGTCTTGTGGAGTGCCCACACAGATTGTCTGATAAATTGTTAAAGAGCAGTGAGTTAGGCGCTTTCGCTTGCTAACTCGAGGTGGCGTATATTACGCTTTCCTCTTTCAGAGTCAACCCTAATTTTCAGGATTTTTTCTCTTTCTTCCCGGCCGCTGTGTGAAGTGAATCACTTGCGCCGTGTCGATGGAGGCGCATTATAGGGATCCGAGTTTTTTGCACAACCCCTTTTTTGATCTTTTCTTTCTGTTTGCACACTTTTCAGCCCTTCCGGGTGGATCTTGTGCGATCAGGGCCATTTTCCGCAGGATCCGGCGCGGCGATTGGTTGTAATTCCATCGCCAGAGTCTAGTATTGCCGGTAAATATGATCCCGACGTGAGGCAGCATTATGTCCGATGCAGTACGTTCTTATCTTCAATACACCCCTAAACTCGGTCAGCGCGTCTTGATCGATCCTTCCAGCGTCGTGATCGGCGACGTCGATCTGGCGGATGACGTCAGCATCTGGCCGCTGGTCGCTATCCGCGGCGACGTCAATGCGGTAAAGATCGGCGCGCGCAGCAATATTCAGGACGGCAGCGTACTGCATGTGACTCACCGTTCCGAACACAACCCAGACGGTTATCCCCTGCTGATTGGGGAAGACGTGACCGTGGGCCATAAGGCGATGCTGCACGGCTGCGCCATCGGCAACCGGGTGCTGGTCGGTATGGGATCGATCCTGTTGGACGGTGTAGTAGTAGAAGACGACGTAATGATTGGCGCCGGCAGTTTGGTGGCGCCGGGCAAGCGCCTGGCGAGCGGCTATCTTTATATGGGCAGCCCGGCACGCCAGGTTCGGCCGTTGACCGCCGCCGAGTTGGAGGGATTGCTTTATTCTTCTAACAACTACGTACGCTGGAAAGACGAATACCTGTCGGAAGACATCTGATGGGCGCCCCGTTCCCTATAAAGAGAACGGGGTAGGATTTATGCTGCCAGCTCGCTGCGCAGCTGGCGCAATACCGGCTCGATCTCTGGCATCACTCCGTGCCAAAGCAGGAAAGCATGCGCCGCCTGCCCCACCAGCATACCCAGCCCATCGGCATATTCCGTTGCCCCCCGCTGCTGCGCCCAGGCCAGGAAGGGCGTGACGCCCTGCTGATAGAACATGTCATAGCAACGGGTTTGCGCGTTGACTACGCCCGCGGGCAAGGCCGGAATCTCCCCGCTGATGCCGGACGCCGTCGCATTGATCACCAGATCGAACGTTTGCTGATCCAGTTGATCCATCGGCGCCGCCGAGATTTCCCCCAAATGCCGGAAAGCGTGGGCCAACTCTTGGGCCCGGCTGAAGGTGCGGTTGGTGATCGTGAGGCGGCAGCCGAAAGACAACAGCGGCAGGATCACGCCGCGCGCCGCACCGCCGGCGCCCACCAGCAGAATGCGATCCTGCGGCCGGATCAATTGCTGACGCTGCAGATCGGTCAACAAACCGATGCCGTCGGTGTTATCCCCCAATAGATCGCCATTCGGCAATACCTTCAGGGTATTGACCGCCCCGGCCATCGCTGCACGCTCGCTCAGCTCAGAAGCGGCCGAATAAGCTCGCTCCTTGAAGGGTACCGTGACGTTCGCCCCCAGCCCTCCGGCGTAGATAAACGCCTGCAGGCTGGTTTCAAAACCGTCCAGCGGCGCCAGCACTGTCCCATAAGGATGCTCAATGCCGGTCTGGGCAGCAAACAGCGCATGAATTCGCGGCGACTTGCTGTGGCCGATAGGGTTGCCAAATACCGCAAACTTCTCCATGCCCATTACCTCTAGCCCTGACGGATCTGCTCGCCGGTCAGAGCATCTCTGATTTCGGAAGGATTAAGACGGCCACCCACCTCGCCGACCAATACCGGGAAAGCTTCGCCGAATTGCCGAGTGACCTCATCCGCACTGCGGCACGGCTCCAGCCCACTGAGATTGGCGCTGGTCGACACCAGCGGCTTGCCGTACTGCCGGCACAGCAGCTGCACCAACGGATGATCGCTGACGCGTACCGCCAGCGAGCTGAAACGCCCGGTCAACAAACGCGGCGTCTCCGGGCGAGCAGGCAACACCCAGGTTACCGGCCCTGGCCAGCTGGCGAACATCGTCGCGCGCTGCTGTTCGCTGAGCGCGCTGTCGTCGATATAAGGCTTAAGCTGCGCATAGTCGGCGGCGATCAGAATCAGCCCCTTTTCCCACGGCCGCTGTTTCAATGCCAGCAGAGCATTGACCGCCTGTTCGCTGTCGGGATCGCATCCCAGACCGAATACCGCTTCGGTGGGATAGGCAATCACCTGCTGTTGATGCAAAGCATCGATGATAGATAAAAGATTCGGGCTTAATTCTGAGTTCATGATGTGATTATTCTGTAGTCGCGACAGGTTTTCCGCACAGCTTGCTGGCACAGCACAGGACGGGGCCTTTTGCCGTGCGCTTTTCCATCAGCAACGGATAATGGCAATAGGCACATTCACCGGCGACGGGTTTAACATTGAGGGCGAATTGACATTCCGGGTAACGATCGCAGGAGTGAAAAACCTTGCCGTAGCGAGACTTACGCTGCAGCAGTTTGCCCTGACCGCACTGCGGACAGGTAATGGCGGTTTCGTCAGGCTTATCGATCACTTCAGTGTGATCGCACTGCGGATAGTCGCTGCAACCGATAAACATGCCATAGCGCCCCTGGCGCAGCACCAACGTCGCCTGGCACTTCGGGCACTGCTGCCCATCCAGCACCTTGACGATATGCCCATCGGCCTGCGCTTTCAGCGGGCGAATATATTGGCATTCAGGATACTGGGAACAGCCGAGGAAGGGGCCGTGGCGACCGCTACGGATCACCAGCTCGGCCCCGCATTCCGGACAGGGTTCATTTTGCCTGGCGGCAAAAATCGCGTTTTTTGTCATAACGTCTTCTATTCGCGTTATCGGCTCAATGCAGATAACCTTCGTTCACTTCAAACAACAGTTCTTCCATTTGCTGATAGGCGCTTTCATATCCGGGGATATTAAACAGCACCATCAACACGACCCATTTCAGATCTTCGAGATCGAATTCCGCATTATCCAAGGCCATAACGCGGTCGATAACCATTTCACGGGTTTCGAGGTTCAATACCTGAATCTGTTCCAGGAACAGGAGAAAACCACGGCAGCCGGCGTCCAAACGCGCACCTTCTTCTTCGGTGTAGATCCGCATTGCCAGCGGATCGGCATCCATAAAGTAAGGGGCATTTTGACCTTCTTGCAGGTCAGCCAACTTTTCAAGCCAATTCAACGCGTTGTAGATATCATCCCGATGAAACCCCGCCTGAGCGAGATCATCCGTCAGTTGATCCTGATCGACGCGCATCTCTGGTTCATTGTGGATATAAGTTTCAAACAAGTACATGAGTACGTCGAACATGGCTTGCCCTCCTTATTCGGACATAGCCGCCGGGTACAGCTGCGATCCACCCTGCTAACTCCAGCTCGAGTAACTTGATTACCACCACTGGCACAGGTTGGCCGGCACGTTCAGCGACGACGTCAACAGGTGTCACCTCATCTCCTACGTTAGCCAACACATCGGCAAATGGCAATTCAACTTCAGCCTGCGACGCACAAATAGTTGTATTTTCGTTCAGTGACAGCCATTGAAGGCCGCTTCCCAATAATTCGGCGATATCTTTCGGCCCGGTGACCAGGTGCGCGCCCTGTTGGATCAGCCAATGTGTGCCCTCGCTCATCGGGTTCCCTAACGGCCCCGGCAAGGCAAACACTTCACGCCCCTGCTCCAGCGCATAACGAGCCGTCACCAGCGTACCGCTGCGTAACGAAGCCTCTATGACCAGAACGCCCAGACTGAGCCCGCTGATAATGCGGTTGCGGCGTGGAAAATGGTCGGCCAGAGGTAAATCGGTGACCAAATGATCTGAAATCACCGCGCCGCCCAGCTCGACAATCTGCTCCGCGAGCCTGCGATGCCGGCGTGGATAAATATTGGCCAGCCCGCTGCCCAACACCGCGACCGTGCAACCACCGGCCGCCAGCGCTGCGCGATGGCAAATGCCGTCGATGCCGATCGCCAAACCGCTGGTGATGGTGAAACCGCAACGCGCCAATTCCTCGACGAAATAATTGGCCCAACGCTCGCCGTAGTGGCTGAACTGCCGGCTGCCAACCATGGCGAGCTGCGGGTGCAGCAACGCCTGAGGATCGCCCTCGATCAGCAAAAACAGCGGCGCATCATCGATCTGGGCCAGGCGTTCCGGATAGCCGGCCGCCCCATAGTTCAGCATACGGTGCGCCGGCAGCTCCAGCCAACGCAGGGTCGCCGCCAGATAACCGGGATCCGCCTGGTTGAACTGCGTCTGCTGCCGTTCGTTCAATCCCAGCTCATGCAGCACGCGGCGAGGCTCGCACCCCATTTGCGATAGCTGCCGCACGATCCGGCTGGCCACAACGGTCTGCAGCCCCGTTACCCCTCTCATCCGTAAAGCGATCTCTTCCGGCCGCATCGTCTGTTCCCTCAGCAAAAACAGTGGTATTACCAATCTGAGCAATTGGTGCGCAATGCTGTCAATCAGGCCGGGAAATGTCTAGAATAGAGGTTAAACCTCGTTCATTACTCGGATACAGATCTAAAGATATATGTCAGTCTTGCAGGTATTACATTTCCCAGACGAGCGTCTGCGCAAAGTCGCAGCGCCGGTAAAAGAAGTCAATGCAGATATCCAGCGCATCGTGGATGATATGTTTGAAACCATGTACGCAGAGGAAGGCATTGGCCTGGCTGCGACTCAGGTGGATATCCATCAGCGCATTATCGTGATCGACGTCTCCGAGAATCGCGATCAGCGCCTGGTGCTGATCAACCCGGAGCTGCTGGAAAAGAGCGGCGAAACCGGCATCGAGGAAGGCTGTCTTTCCATTCCCGAGCAGCGTGCGTTAGTGCCGCGCGCCGCGCAGGTGAAGATCCGCGCACTGGATCGCGAAGGCAAACCTTTCGAGCTGGAAGCGGACGACCTGTTGGCGATCTGCATCCAGCACGAGATGGATCACCTGATGGGTAAACTGTTCGTCGATTACCTGTCGCCGCTCAAGCGTCAGCGCATTCGTCAGAAACTGGAAAAAATGGCCAAGCTTCAAGCCCGCGCCTAACCGATCAGGAAATCAACGTGTCTGACTCTTTACGGATTATTTTCGCCGGAACACCAGACTTCGCAGCGCGTCATCTTGACGCGCTGTTGTCATCTGAGCACCAGATTGTCGGCGTTTTTACCCAGCCGGATCGCCCGGCAGGCCGCGGCAACAAGCTGACGCCAAGCCCGGTCAAAGTGCTGGCCGAGCAACACCAACTGCCGGTCTTCCAGCCCAAATCGCTGCGCCCCGAAGAGAACCAGCGCCTGGTGGCCGATCTCAACGCCGACGTGATGGTGGTGGTTGCCTACGGGCTGATCCTGCCGCAGGCGGTGCTGGATATGCCGCGTCTCGGTTGCATCAACGTACATGGCTCGCTGCTGCCTCGCTGGCGCGGCGCGGCGCCGATCCAGCGTTCGCTCTGGGCCGGTGACAGCGAAACCGGCGTGACCATCATGCAGATGGACGTCGGTCTCGATACCGGCGACATGATGCACAAGATTGCCTGCCCGATTGAGAGCAGCGATACCAGCGCCAGTCTCTACGACAAACTGGCGCAGCTCGGCCCGCAGGGCATGCTGACTACGCTGCGCCAAATGGCCGATGGCAGCGCCACCCGCGAAGTGCAGGACGAAGCGCTGGTCACCTACGCAGAGAAGCTGAGCAAAGAAGAAGCTCGCCTGGACTGGACACTGTCCGCCGCTCAGCTGGAGCGTTGCATCCGCGCCTTCAATCCTTGGCCGGTCAGCTACTTCACCATCGACGATCAACCGGTGAAAGTGTGGCAAGCCAGCGTACTGGCACAAAGCGCCAACGCGGAGCCAGGCACCGTTGTCCATGCCGACAAGCACGGCATTCAGGTGGCGACCGCCGACGGCATCCTCAATCTGATCCAACTGCAGCCCGCCGGCAAGAAACCGATGTCGGCGCAAGACCTTTTAAATTCACGTCGTGAATGGTTTACCCCGGGTAACCGGCTGTAAGTCACCCCACTGCCCGGCCGTTCATCGCCGGGCCGTTATTTTCTTAATGCCGATCGTTATCAGCTTCAGCCTATGAAAAATAATTACAATCTCCGCAGCATCGCTGCCAAAGCCATCGGCCAGGTGCTGGATCAAGGGCAGTCGCTCAGCACTGTCCTGCCGGCGCTGCAAACCACCATCAACGATAAAGATCGCGGGTTGCTGCAGGAACTGTGTTTCGGCACGTTGCGCGTGCTGCCGCAGCTCGAGTGGTGCATTCAGAAATTGATGGCCAAGCCGCTCACCGGCAAGCAGCGTACGCTGCACTATTTGCTGATGGTCGGCCTGTATCAGCTGTTGTATACCCGCATCCCGGCGCACGCCGTGCTGGCAGAAACGGTGGAAGGCGCAGTGGCGCTGAAACGCCCGCAGTTGAAAGGCCTGATTAACGGCGTCTTGCGGCAATTCCAGCGCCAACAGGAAGAGCTGCTGCAGCGCGCCGCCAACAATGACAGCCGCTATCTGCACCCGAGCTGGTTGCTGAAACGCCTTCAACAAGCCTATCCCGCCAACTGGGAACAGATCGTCGACGCCAACAACCAGAAGCCACCGATGTGGCTGCGCGTCAACCGCCTGCATCACAGCCGCGAAGCTTACCTGCAGCTGTTGACCGACGCCGGCATCGCCGCGGAGCCTCATGCAGACTATGCCGACGCAGTGCGGTTGCTGGCGCCTTGCGCCGTAACCGATCTGCCTGGGTTCGCCGACGGCTGGGTCACCGTGCAAGATGCCTCAGCCCAGGGCTGTGTCGATCTGTTGGATCCGCAAGACGGTGAACAGATCCTCGATTTGTGCGCCGCGCCTGGCGGCAAAACCACGCATATTCTGGAAGCGGCGCCGAAGGCGCACGTCATGGCCGTGGATATCGACGAACAGCGTCTGGCGCGGGTAAAGGAAAACCTGCAGCGTCTGCGTTTGCACGCAGAAGTTAAGCTGGGCGATGGCCGTACGCCGCAACAATGGTGCGGCGACAAACAGTTCGATCGCATCCTGCTGGATGCACCTTGTTCCGCCACTGGCGTGATCCGCCGTCACCCCGACATCAAATGGCTGCGCCGCGATCGCGACATCGCCGAACTCGCCGCGCTGCAGGCGGAGATCCTGGAAGCCGTCTGGCCGCATCTGAAATCGGGCGGCGTGATGGTTTACGCCACCTGCTCTATCCTGCCGGATGAAAACAGCAGCCAGATCGCCGCGTTCTTGCAACGCCACGCCGATGCCAAGCTGGTTGAAACCGGCGATGCGCAGCGGCCTGGGCGGCAGAATATCCCGCATCCCGAGGACGGCGATGGCTTCTTTTACGCTAAGCTGATTAAAATGTAATGCTTCGGGGCGTGCGTGCGCGCCCTAAGTCTTTCAGTGTGAAGCAGAGAACACGATGAAAATAATTATTCTTGGTGCCGGTCAGGTTGGCGGGACGCTGGCGGAAAACCTGGTGGGTGAGAACAACGACATCACCGTCGTCGATACTGATTCCGGCCGGTTGCGTCAGCTGCAGGATAAATTCGATCTACGGGTGGTTCAGGGACATGGTTCCCACCCTCGAGTGCTGCGCGAAGCCGGCGCAGAAGACGCCGACATGCTGGTTGCCGTCACCAACTCCGACGAAACCAACATGATCGCCTGCCAGATCGCCTATTCTCTGTTTAACACCCCCAACCGTATCGCCCGCATCCGCGCACCGGAATATATCCGCGAGTCGGAGAAACTGTTCCTGCCGGAAGCAGTGCCAATCGACCATCTGATTTCACCGGAGCAGTTGGTCATAGACTATATCTACAAACTGATTGAATACCCCGGTGCGCTGCAGGTGGTCAACTTCGCCGAAGGTAAAGTCAGCATCGCCGCGGTTAAAGCCTATTACGGTGGCCCGCTGGTCGGCAATGCGCTCTCTTCGATGCGCGAACACATGCCGCATATCGACACCCGCGTCGCCGCTATTTTCCGCCAGGACAGACCGATCCGGCCGCAGGGCTCGACCATTATCGAAGCCGGTGATGAAGTCTTCTTCGTCGCCGCATCACAGCACATCCGCGCGGTGATGAGCGAACTGCAGCGGCTGGAGAAACCGTATAAGCGCATCATGATCGTCGGTGGCGGCAACGTCGGCGCCGGCCTGGCCGCCAAGCTGGAAAAAGACTACAACGTCAAACTGATCGAGCGGAACCAGCAACGCGCCGCCGAACTGGCCGAACAGTTGCACGATACCATCGTGTTCTACGGCGATGCCTCCGACCAGGAGCTGCTGGCCGAAGAGCACGTCGAGCAGGTGGATGTCTTCATCGCTATCACCAACGACGATGAGGCCAACATCATGTCCGCCATGCTGGCTAAGCGCATGGGCGCCAAGAAGGTAATGGTATTGATCCAGCGCCGCGCCTATGTCGATCTGGTACAAGGCAGCGTGATCGATATCGCCATTTCACCACAACAGGCGACCATCTCCGCCCTGTTGGGGCACGTGCGCAAAGCGGATATCGTCAGCGTTTCGTCGCTGCGCCGCGGCGTGGCGGAAGCGATCGAAGCGATTGCCCACGGGGATGAAAGCACGTCCAAAGTGGTCGGCCGCATCGTCGAAGACATCAAGCTGCCGCCGGGTACCACCATCGGTGCGATCGTGCGTGGCGACGACGTGATCATTGCCAACGGCAATAGCAAAATCGAACAAGGCGATCACGTCATCATGTTTATTACCGACAAGAAATTCGTGCCGGACGTTGAACGCTTGTTCCAACCGAGCCCGTTCTTCTTGTAGAACGAATTTATTAGGCGATGGTCTATAATCGCGTAGTTGTTCTCCGCCTTAAGAGGAGATAAAACTTCTCTCCTTTTGTGGCAAAGGGAAATTGCTTTGTTAAACTTGAGTTATTAATTCTGCAAGGGGTGCGTTCTATGAGTATGTTGAAAGAGTTTCGCGAATTTGCCATGCGTGGCAACGTGGTCGATTTGGCTGTCGGTGTGATTATCGGTGCTGCATTCGGCAAGATCGTTTCGTCCTTCGTGGCCGATATCATCATGCCACCGCTGGGCTTACTGATCGGCGGCGTCGACTTTAAACAGTTCCATCTGGTATTACGTGAAGCTCAGGGCGCCGTACCGGCGGTGGTAATGAACTACGGTTCATTCATTCAAACCGTATTCGACTTCGTGATTGTCGCCTTCGCTATCTTCCTGGCGATTAAATTGATGAACAAAATGCGCCGCAAGCAGGAAGAGGCTCCGGCAGCGCCGCCAGCACCTACCGCAGAAGAGAAACTGCTGACGGAAATCCGTGACTTGCTGAGCCAGCAACAGCAGCCAAAACTGTAAAACAGCGTTTGGTTATGCCAATAAAAAGCCACCTGATAAAGGTGGCTTTTTTAATGCTTAAAACCAGAAGGCCAGTGGTAATTTATCGTTTGATAGTTTACCACTGGCCTCCCAGTTACCGCCTTTGTTGTGTTTTTCTTTACGCCGATAGCTGCCTTTGCCTTTCACATTCTTTTCTACCCGCTGACGGAATAGCGGATCATGCAACAGCGCCTCAATGGCGTTATCTTGAATCTGGCCTTTAGTGTGACGATATTTCGTCATGGTAATGCTCCTGTAAAAGGTAGGGTAATAAAACGAGCCGATAATACTGCCGGCAGTATAAAAATTAAAGTGCCGTCAGCAACCTTTTTTACCTTTGTCATCGCTGGCGCCCTGTTCCAAAGCTTCCAAAATAGAACAGTAGTTGCTGGTATGGGCGGTACCGCAGCAGGCGTCACTCAGCCGCTTCAGCGATTCGCGCATACGCGTCAGCTCCGCCAACTTGCTTTCCACTTCGCTCAGGCGCGCATCGACGATCGACTTTGACTCCTGGCAGGTATGATGCTCAGGATCGACGCGGATCGACAGCAACTCGGCGATCGTTTCCAGAGTAAATCCCAGCTGCTTGGCATAGCGAATAAAGCGCAGCCGCTGCAGATCCTGCTCGGTGTAGAGCCGGTAACCGCCCTCGGTGCGGACATTGTGATCCATCATGCCCTGCTTTTCATAGTAGCGCACGGTATCCGGCGTCACTTCGGCAAGCTTGGCCAACTGACCTATCTTGAACATTACTTCTCCTCCCGGGTGAATTTGCCGTCCAATGCACGCTGGTATTCGCCATGCAAGAAATCCGTACTCATCCCAGCCTGACGCAATCGATGCTCCAGCAGCGCCATGCGTTTGCTGAGTTCGACATAGTCCGGATGCTCACTGCTAATCCCTTGCAGTAAGCGAGCAACGGTTAGCGCCTCTTTGCGATCTTCCAGTTCCGGTGGCAGATAACCGGCATTTTTCAGTAGACGGTAACCCGCGCGGAGTTCAGCCGGCACCGCGCTGTCATCTTCCAGCGTCAACGGTTGGCCCTGGCCGGGCAGATTGTCGAACTCGCCTTTATCTTGGGCATCAAGGATATGACGTTCCGCCCATTGATCGAGCAACCCCATGACAGACAGCCTCGGTAAGCCTAATGATGAAGCCTTAGCATAGCGGATAGGGACAGGGATCTTAAGCGCAGCGGGGGAATTGCGCACATTTGGCTGGATTTGGACGTAAAAAAACCGGGCAAGCCCGGTTTTTTTACGCGTCTACAGATTACTCTGCAGTTGCTACTTCTGCTTGAGACTCAGCACGATCAACCAGCTCGATGTATGCCATCGGCGCGTTGTCGCCTGCGCGGAAGCCACACTTCAGAATGCGAGTGTAACCACCGGCACGGCTCGCGAAACGCGGGCCCAGCTCGTTAAACAGTTTTGCCACGATCTCGTTATCACGAGTACGGGCGAATGCCAGACGACGATTAGCTACGCTGTCGGTCTTGGCAAGAGTAATCAGCGGCTCAACAACGCGACGCAGCTCTTTTGCTTTTGGCAGGGTCGTCTTGATGATCTCATGACGAACCAAAGAGCCGGCCATGTTACGGAACATAGCCTGGCGATGGCTGCTGTTACGGTTCAGTTGACGACCACTCTTACGATGGCGCATGACCTTATCCTTCTCAGTAAAACCTTAACCTGTGATCCGGTTACTCGTCAGCAATGCTTGCCGGCGGCCAGTTTTCCAGGCGCATGCCCAGAGACAGACCACGTGAGGCCAGCACGTCTTTAATCTCGGTAAGAGATTTTTTACCCAGGTTTGGCGTTTTCAGCAACTCAACCTCGGTACGCTGTACCAGATCACCGATGTAGTGGATAGCTTCTGCCTTGAGGCAGTTAGCAGAGCGGACAGTCAATTCCAGATCGTCAACAGGGCGCAGCAAGATCGGATCGAACTCTGGTTTCTCTTCTTTAACTTCCGGCTGACGTACATCACGCAGGTCAACGAAAGCTTCAAGTTGTTCAGCCAGAATGGTGGCCGCACGGCGGATCGCCTCTTCAGGATCGATCGTGCCATTGGTCTCCATCTCGATGACCAGCTTATCCAAGTCAGTACGCTGTTCTACACGCGCAGCTTCAACATTGTAGGCGATACGCTCTACAGGGCTGTAGCAGGCGTCAACCAACAGACGACCGATTGGGCGCTCATCTTCTTCCGAATGAATTCGGGCAGAAGCCGGCACATAACCGCGACCGCGCTGAACTTTGATACGCATGCTGATAGCCGCGTTCTCATCAGTCAGGTGGCAAATCACGTGCTGAGGCTTGACGATTTCGACATCACCATCATGGGTGATGTCGGCAGCGGTCACAGGGCCAATGCCAGATTTATTCAGGGTAAGAATAACTTCGTCTTTGCCTTGAACTCTCACCGCCAGCCCTTTCAGGTTGAGCAGGATCTCCAGGATATCTTCCTGTACGCCTTCTTTGGTGCTGTACTCATGCAGTACACCATCAATCTCAACCTCGGTCACCGCGCAACCCGGCATAGATGAAAGCAGAATACGGCGCAGTGCGTTGCCAAGAGTATGGCCAAAGCCACGCTCTAAAGGCTCAAGGGTCACCTTGGCGTGCGTCGAACTGACTTGCTCGATATCTACCAGGCGCGGTTTTAGAAACTCTGTCACAGAACCCTGCATTGTGTCCTCTCTTTGGTACTAAGCTTTACTTGGAGTAAAGCTCGACGATCAGGTGTTCGTTAATGTCCGCAGACAGATCGGTACGTTCAGGCATACGCTTGAACACGCCTTCCATCTTAGCAGCATCAACTTCCAGCCAAGTCGGCTTTTCACGCTGCTCAGCCAGCTCCAGAGAAGCTTTAACACGAGACTGCTTTTTAGCTTTCTCGCGGATGCTGACTACGTCATTCGGAGATACCTGATAAGAAGCGATGTTAACAACGTGACCGTTTACCATAACTGCTTTGTGGCTAACCAGCTGACGTGACTCTGCACGAGTAGCGCCGAAGCCCATACGGTAAACAACGTTGTCCAGACGACCTTCCAGCAGCTGCAACAGGTTTTCACCGGTGTTGCCCTTCAGGCGGGTTGCTTCTTTGTAATAGTTACGGAATTGACGCTCCAGAATGCCGTACATACGGCGAACTTTCTGCTTCTCACGCAACTGAACACCGTAATCAGACAGACGCGGTTTACGCGCACCGTGCTGACCAGGTGCTTGTTCAATTTTACACTTGGAATCGATCGCGCGAACGCCAGACTTAAGGAACAGGTCTGTGCCCTCACGACGGCTCAGCTTGAGCTTAGGACCCAAATATCTTGCCATTTTCTTTCTCCAACAATCCTAAAAGCTGCGTTACACGCGGCGCTTTTTCGGCGGACGACAACCGTTATGAGGGATCGGAGTCACATCAGTAATATTAGTGATGCGGAAACCAGCCGCGTTCAGAGCGCGGATAGTAGACTCACGACCAGGACCAGGTCCTTTAACCATAACTTCCAGGTTCTTGATACCGTATTCTTTTACTGCGTCAGCACAACGTTCTGCTGCAACCTGTGCTGCGAACGGAGTGGACTTACGAGAACCACGGAAACCGGAACCACCGGCTGTTGCCCAACCCAAAGCATTACCCTGACGATCAGTGATGGTAACGATGGTGTTGTTGAAAGAAGCATGGATATGAGCCACGCCGTCAGAGACTTGCTTTCTTACACGCTTACGTGTACGAACAGGTGCCTTTGCCATTATTCAATAACCCCGATTATTTCTTGATCGGCTTGCGCGGACCCTTACGGGTACGAGCGTTGGTCTTGGTGCGCTGACCGCGTACCGGCAGACCACGACGATGACGCAAACCACGATAGCAACCAAGGTCCATAAGACGCTTGATGCTCAGGGTAATTTCACGACGCAAATCACCCTCAACGGTGTATTTGGCAACTGCATCACGAAGCTTTTCGATTTGCTCTTCAGACAGCTCACTGATCTTAACATTTTCAGCAATACCCGTGGATGCACAGATAGCCTGTGAACGGGTTTTACCGATACCGAAGATCGACGTTAAGGCGATAACGGTATGTTTATGATCAGGAATGTTAATGCCTGCTATACGGGCCACTATGCACTCCTACTATTTTATACAGCAACACCATTCTGAAAAGCCCGTTTTCAGGATACTCAAATAGTGTTGCAGTGCGACATACAAAAGATTGGCTGGCTAATCTAGCCAGCTCAACCCAACTTTGCAAGAAAAATATGCGAGATAATCAGCCTTGACGCTGTTTATGCTTCGGCTCGGCGCTGCAAATCACACGAACGACACCGTTACGCTTAACGATTTTGCAGTTACGACATAATTTCTTGACGGAAGCACGAACTTTCATTTTTACTCTCCGTAACTTCTCAAACGAATCTGACTAGCGGTTATAGCCTTTCAGATTTGCTTTCTTCAATGCAGACTCGTACTGACTTGACATCATCAGAGTTTGCACTTGAGCCATAAAGTCCATGATGACGACAACCACGATCAGTAGCGAGGTACCACCAAAGTAGAATGGTACTTTCATTGCATCACGCATGAACTCCGGGATCAGGCAGATGAAAGTAATGTACATCGCGCCCACCAGGGTTAAACGCGTCATTACTTTATCGATATACTTCGCCGTTTGCTCTCCCGGACGAATTCCTGGTACGAAGGCACCGGACTTCTTCAGGTTATCTGCTGTCTCACGCGGGTTGAATACCAACGCCGTGTAGAAGAAACAGAAGAAGATGATTGCAGACGCATAGAGTAACACATAAAGCGGTTGCCCTGGCTGCAAATACAGCGAAATCGTAGTCAGCCAGTTCCAACCGGTACCGCCCCCAAACCATGATGCAATCGTGGCCGGGAACAGAATAATGCTGGAAGCGAAAATCGCCGGGATAACACCCGCCATGTTCACTTTCAACGGTAAATGTGTACTCTGTGCTGCATAAACACGACGACCTTGTTGACGCTTCGCATAGTTAACGACGATACGACGTTGACCACGCTCGATGAAAACAACGAAGAAGGTTACTGCAAACACCAATACTGCAACCAACAGCAGCAGGAGGAAGTGCAGGTCGCCTTGCCGTGCTTGCTCGATAGTATGGGCCACTGCCGGCGGGAGTCCCGCTACAATACCCGCGAAGATAATGATCGAGATACCGTTGCCGATACCGCGCTCAGTAATCTGTTCACCCAGCCACATCAGGAACATTGTCCCGGTTACCAGGCTCACAACCGCAGTAAAGTAGAATGCAAAGCCTGGATTTAACACCAGGCCCTGCATACCAGGCATATTCGGCAGACCGGTAGCAATACCGATCGACTGGAATATGGCCAATACCAGCGTACCGTAACGGGTGTACTGGCTAATCTTGCGACGGCCAGCCTCCCCTTCTTTCTTGATTTCCGCCAACGCTGGATGAACCACCGTCAGCAGCTGGATAATGATCGACGCCGAGATATACGGCATGATCCCCAGAGCAAAGATAGAAGCACGGCTGAGGGCACCACCAGAGAACATGTTAAACATTTCAATGATAGTGCCTCTCTGCTGCTCAAGCAATTTGGCAAGCACAGTGGCATCGATACCAGGAATCGGAATGAAAGAGCCGATACGGAAGACAATCAGCGCGCCGATGACAAACAAAAGTCTGCGCTTCAGCTCGCCGAGCCCGCCTTTAGCACTTTGAAAATCTAATCCTGGTTGCTTAGCCATCTGCTACTTATTCCTCAATTTTACCGCCAGCAGCCTCGATAGCAGCACGAGCGCCTTTGGTGACACGCAGACCACGCAGGGTTACCGGACGAGCGACTTCGCCAGAAAGTACAACTTTCGCGAATTCGATCTGGACACCAACTACGTTAGCGGCTTTCAGCGCGTTCAGGTCGATAACATCGCCTTCAACCAGAGCCAGTTCAGACAGACGAACTTCTGCCGTGATCATCGCTTTGCGTGAAGTGAAGCCGAATTTCGGCAGACGACGGTACAGAGGCATCTGACCACCTTCAAAACCACGACGTACGCCACCGCCAGAACGAGACTTCTGACCTTTGTGACCACGGCCGCCGGTTTTACCCAGGCCAGAACCAATACCACGACCTACACGCTTAGGCGCATGCTTGGCACCTTCAGCCGGAGACAGAGTATTTAAACGCATCTGTTACTCCTCAACTTTAACCATGTAGGAAACCAGGTTGACCATACCGCGAACAGCAGGAGTATCCTCGCGCTCTACGGTGTGACCAATACGACGCAGACCCAGACCGAGCAGAGTAGCTTTATGCTTCGGCAGACGGCCAATTGAGCTGCGAGTTTGTGTAACTTTAATAGTCTTAGCCATGGTCAATTACCCCAGAATGTCGGCAACGGATTTACCACGCTTAGCAGCGACCATTTCAGGAGACTTCATATTCGCCAGAGCGTCGATAGTTGCACGAACCACGTTGATCGGGTTAGTGGAACCATAAGCTTTAGCCAATACGTTGTGCACCCCAGCAACTTCGAGAACGGCGCGCATTGCACCACCCGCGATGATACCGGTACCTTCATGAGCAGGCTGCATGAACACGCGAGAACCCGTGTGAGCGCCCTTAACAGGGTGCTGCAGGGTGCCGCTGTTCAGCGCGACGTTCATCATGTTGCGACGGGCTTTTTCCATCGCTTTCTGGATCGCTGCTGGAACTTCGCGTGCTTTGCCGTAGCCAAAACCAACGCGACCGTTACCATCACCAACTACAGTCAGTGCGGTAAAGCTGAAAATACGGCCACCTTTTACGGTTTTAGATACGCGGTTTACCGCGATCAGCTTTTCCTGCAGTTCGCCAGCTTGTTTTTCGATGTGAGCCATCTTAAACCTCTTCCTTAGAACTGAAGGCCAGCTTCACGGGCAGCATCTGCCAGTGCCTGGACTCGACCATGATATTGGAAACCGGAACGGTCAAAGGATACTTTCGCAATCCCTTTTTCCAACGCGCGCTCAGCCAGAGCTTTACCTACGGCTGCTGCTGCGTCTTTGTTACCGGAATACTTCAGTTGCTCCGCGATAGCTTTTTCTAAAGTAGAAGCGGCTACCAGTACTTCAGAACCGTTTGGAGCAATCACCTGTGCGTAAATGTGACGCGGGGTACGATGTACCACCAGGCGGGTTGCACCCAGCTCTTGGAGCTTGCGGCGTGCGCGGGTCGCACGACGGATACGAGCAGATTTCTTATCCATAGTGTTACCTTACTTCTTCTTAGCCTCTTTGGTACGCACGACTTCGTCGGCGTAACGAACACCTTTGCCTTTGTAAGGCTCAGGACGACGGTAAGCGCGCAGATCTGCTGCTACCTGGCCAATAACCTGCTTATCAGCGCCTTTCAGCACGATTTCAGTTTGGCTTGGGCATTCAGCAGTGATACCTGCCGGCAGCTGGTGATCGATAGGGTGAGAGAAGCCCAGGGCCAAATTCACCACGTTGCCTTTAACGGCAGCACGATAACCAACACCTACCAGTTGAAGCTTTTTGGTGAAGCCTTCGGTAACACCAACAACCATTGCGTTCAGCAGAGCGCGCGTGGTACCCGCTTGAGCCCATGCGTTAGCAAAACCTTCGCGCGGAGCGAAAGTCAGTGCGTTAGCTTCTTGCTTCACTTCAACGGCGTCGTGGATAGTACGAGTCAACTCGCCGTTTTTACCCTTAATCGAAATAACCTGACCGTTGAGTTTTACCTCTACGCCGGCAGGAATGACGACGGGTGCTTTTGCAACACGAGACATTCTTTCCTCCCGAATTAAGCTACGTAGCAGATAATCTCGCCACCAAGACCAGCCTGGCGAGCTGCACGATCGGTCATAACACCTTTAGAGGTAGAAACAACAGCGATACCCAAACCGGCCATAACTTTTGGCAGCTCATCTTTTTTCTTGTAGATGCGCAGACCTGGACGGCTGATACGTTGAATGCTTTCTACCACAGCTTTGCCCTGGAAGTACTTCAGTACCAGTTCCAGAACAGGCTTGGCGTCGCCTTCGATTTTGAAATCTTCAATAAAACCTTCTTCCTTCAGCACGTTGGCAATTGCCACTTTCAGCTTGGAGGAAGGCATGGTGACCGCAACTTTGTTCGCGGCTTGACCGTTACGGATACGGGTCAGCATATCCGCGATCGGATCTTGCATGCTCATCTGTCTTTACTCCCGTGATTCAATTGGTAATTACCAGCTAGCCTTTTTCAAGCCTGGTACTTCACCGCGCATAGCGGCTTCACGAAGCTTAATACGGCTCAACCCGAATTTGCCCACATAACCATGTGGACGGCCAGTTTGGCGGCAGCGTTTACGCTGACGAGACGGGCTGGAATCACGCGGCAGAGTTTGCAGCTTGAGAACGGCATCCCAACGATCTTCATCGGACGCGTTCACATCAGAGATAATAGCTTTCAGTTCAACGCGTTTTGCAAAGAACTTGTCAGCTAATTTCACGCGCTTGACTTCGCGTGCTTTCATTGATTGCTTAGCCATCAGTAACCCTGCCTTACTTGCGGAACGGGAAGTTAAAAGCAGCCAGCAGCGCGCGGCCTTCATCATCAGATTTCGCAGTAGTGGTAATGGTAATATCCAAACCACGAACGCGATCGACTTTGTCGTAGTCGATTTCTGGGAAGATGATTTGCTCACGCACGCCCATGCTGTAGTTGCCACGGCCATCGAATGACTTGGCGGACAGGCCACGGAAGTCACGGATACGTGGAACAGCAATGGAGATCAGACGCTCAAAGAACTCCCACATGCGTTCGCCACGCAGAGTTACTTTACAGCCGATCGGATAGCCCTGACGGATTTTGAAGCCTGCAACAGATTTGCGGGCTTTGGTGATCAACGGTTTTTGACCGGAGATGGCTGCCAGGTCCGCTGCGGCGTTATCCAGCAGTTTCTTGTCAGCAATCGCTTCACCAACACCCATGTTCAGGGTGATCTTCTCGACCCGAGGGACTTGCATGACAGAGTTGTAATCAAACTGAGACATCAGTTGTTTGACTACCTCGTCTTTGTAGTAATCATGCAGTTTCGCCATCGTATTACTCCAAATTACTTGATAGTTTCGCTGTTAGACTTGAAGAAACGGACTTTTTTGCCCTCTTCGAATCTAAAGCCTACACGGTCAGCCTTGCCGGTAGCCGCGTTGAAGATAGCAATGTTAGAAACCTGAATTGCAGCTTCTTTTTCAACAATGCCGCCTGGTTGGTTCAGAGCCGGAACCGGCTTCTGGTGTTTCTTAACCAGGTTGATGCCTTCAACAATGACCTTGCCAGCAGACAGGACATTTTTTACTTTACCGCGCTTACCTTTGTCTTTCCCGGTAATCACGATAACTTCGTCATCACGACGGATCTTCGCTGCCATGTTCGCTCCTTAGAGTACTTCTGGTGCCAGAGAGATAATTTTCATGAACTTCTCATTACGCAGTTCACGAGTTACCGGCCCAAAAATACGCGTACCGATAGGCTGCTCGCTGTTATTGTTCAAAATAACGCATGCATTGCCATCGAAGCGAATGACAGAACCGTCCGGGCGACGTACACCCTTCTTGGTGCGCACCACTACCGCCTTCAGAACATCGCCTTTCTTCACCTTACCGCGAGGAATTGCTTCCTTGATGGTAATTTTGATGATGTCGCCGACGCCTGCGTAGCGACGGTGCGAGCCACCTAGAACCTTGATACACATTACGCGACGTGCACCGGAGTTGTCGGCGACGTTCAGCATAGTCTGTTCTTGGATCATTTTAGTGCTCCGCTAATGTCAACTACTACTTTAAAGACCCAAGTAAAAATTAGGCCGTTGAAAAGCCCCATAACCGAGGGCGCAGCATTATAACACCGCTTACTTGGTATGGGTAGAAAAAATAAACGGCTCATTTTCTGAGCCGTTTATTAAGTGAGAGCCAGCTACTCTATTACAGAATCGCTTTCTCTACAACGCGAACCAACGTCCAGGACTTAGTCTTGGACAGTGGGCGGCATTCGCGGATTTCCACCACGTCGCCGGTACCACATTCGTTGTTCTCGTCATGTACGTGCAGCTTGGTCGTACGCTTGATGAACTTCCCGTAGATCGGGTGCTTCACAGTACGTTCGATAGCAACAACGATGGATTTCTCCATTTTGTCGCTAACAACACGACCCTGCAGGGTACGGATAACTTCAGTCATTTACACACCCGCCTTTTGAGTCAGTAAAGTCTTAACGCGTGCGACGTCACGACGCACTTGTTTCAACAGGTGAGTTTGTTGCAGCTGGCCACTGGCCGCCTGCATGCGCAAGTTGAATTGCTCACGCAGCAGGTTGAGCAGCTCGGCATTCAGCTCTTCAACGCTTTTTTCACGCAGCTCTTGTGCTTTCATTACATCACCGTCTTAGTTACAAAGGTGGTTTTGATCGGCAGTTTCGCTGCTGCCAGTTTGAATGCCTCGCGGGCAACCTCTTCTGGCACGCCGTCCATTTCGTACAGGACCTTACCAGGCTGGATCAGGGCAACCCAATACTCCACGTTACCCTTACCTTTACCCATACGCACTTCCAGCGGCTTCTCGGTGATCGGTTTGTCCGGGAATACACGGATCCAGATCTTGCCTTGACGCTTAACTGCACGAGTCATTGCACGACGAGCTGCTTCGATTTGACGAGCAGTCAGACGGCCACGGCCAACAGCTTTCAGACCGAAAGTGCCGAAGCTAACATCCGTACCTTGCGCCAGACCACGGTTGCGGCCCTTGTGCACCTTACGGAATTTTGTACGCTTTGGTTGTAACATCAGCGACTCTCCTTACTTGCGGCCTTTACGCTGCTGCTTTTTAGGTTGAGCAGCCGGTTCCGGTTGTTCAACTGCAGCCATACCACCCAGGATCTCACCTTTGAAGATCCATACCTTAACGCCGATTACACCATAAGTGGTGTGCGCTTCAGATGTGTTGTAGTCGATGTCCGCACGCAGAGTGTGCAATGGAACACGACCTTCGCGGTACCATTCGGTACGTGCGATTTCAGCGCCGCCAAGACGGCCGCTTACTTCAACTTTGATACCTTTAGCGCCAAGACGCATTGCGTTCTGTACTGCACGCTTCATAGCACGACGGAACATCACGCGACGTTCCAGCTGAGAAGTGATGCTGTCAGCAACCAATTTAGCGTCGAGTTCCGGTTTACGGACTTCGGCGATGTTGATCTGTGCAGGAACGCCAGCGATGTCCGCTACGACCTTGCGCAGTTTTTCGACGTCTTCACCTTTCTTGCCGATAACGATGCCTGGGCGAGCAGTGTGAATAGTCACACGGATGCTCTTCGCAGGACGCTCGATAACGATGCGAGAAACGGAAGCTTTCGACAGTTCCTTAGTCAGGAATTGACGAACTTTAAAGTCGCTGTCCAGGTTGTCAGCGAATTCTTTGGTATTCGCATACCAAGTAGAGTTCCAAGGTTTGACAATACCCAGGCGAATACCATTAGGATGTACTTTCTGACCCATTGCTAGTCTCCAGAGTCTCAGCGATCGGACACAACCACAGTAATGTGGCTGGTGCGCTTCAGGATGCGATCTGCACGACCTTTTGCACGCGGCATAATGCGCTTCATGCTTGGGCCTTCGTCTACGAAGATTTTCGTAACTTTCAGATCATCGATGTCAGCGCCATCGTTGTGTTCTGCGTTAGCAATGGCAGACTCCAGCACTTTCTTAACCAGACCAGCAGCTTTCTTGTTGGTGTAGGTCAGAGTTTCCAGAGCTTGCGACACTTTCTTACCGCGAATCAGGTCAGCAACAAGGCGAACCTTCTGAGCAGAAGAACGAGCGTGGCGATGTTTAGCGATAGTTTCCATCTCTTCCTCCTACCTTAGCGCTTTTTAGCTTTTTTATCAGCCGCATGGCCGCGATAAGTACGAGTCGGCGCGAATTCACCCAGTTTGTGACCGACCATTTCATCGGAAACGAACACTGGTACGTGCTGACGACCATTATGGACAGCGATGGTCAAACCGATCATGTTAGGAAAGATCGTTGAACGACGGGACCAAGTGCGCAAAGGCTTCTTGTCACCGCTTTCCACCGCTTTCTCTACCTTCTTCAGCAAGTGCAGGTCAATAAAAGGACCTTTCTTGAGAGAACGTGGCATGGCTTATCCTCTAATTATTTTTTGCTACGGCGACGTACGATGAACTTATCAGTACGCTTGTTGCTACGGGTCTTCTTACCTTTGGTCTGAACGCCCCACGGAGTTACCGGGTGCTTACCAAAGTTACGACCTTCACCACCACCGTGCGGGTGATCTACCGGGTTCATCGCCGTACCGCGAACGGTAGGACGAACACCACGCCAACGTGCAGCACCTGCTTTACCCAGAACGCGAAGCATGTGTTCAGCGTTACCGACTTCACCCAGGGTGGCGCGGCAATCAGCTGGAACTTTACGCATTTCGCCAGAGCGCAGACGCAGAGTTACGTAGGAACCATCACGAGCAACGATCTGAACGTAGGCACCAGCGGAGCGAGCCATCTGGCCGCCTTTACCTGGTTTCATTTCTACGTTGTGAACCGTTGAACCAACTGGAATGTTGCGCATCGGCAGGGTGTTACCCGCTTTGATTGCAGCATCAACGCCAGATTGAATCTGGTCACCAGCTTTCAGGCCTTTCGGCGCCAGGATGTAACGGCGTTCGCCGTCTTTGTACAGAACCAGCGCGATGTTCGCGGAACGGTTCGGATCGTACTCCAGACGCTCAACCACAGCAGGGATACCGTCTTTGTTGCGCTTGAAGTCAACCAGACGATAATGTTGCTTGTGGCCACCACCGATATGACGGGTGGTGATACGGCCATTGTTGTTACGACCACCGCTTTTGCTCAGTTTTTCCAGCAGCGGGGCATAAGGTTTACCCTTGTGCAGCTCAGGGTTAACCACTTTAACAACGTGGCGACGACCCGGAGATGTAGGTTTACATTTAACAATTGCCATTGTTCTTACTCCTCCGACTTACTCTGCGCCGCCGATGAAGTCCAGATTCTGGCCTTCTTTCAGGGTGACGTAAGCTTTTTTCCAGTCGCTACGACGACCAACACGCTGACCGTGACGCTTCACTTTCCCTTTAACTACCAGGGTGTTCACGTCTTCGACTTCGACTTCAAACAGTTTCTGCACTGCAGCTTTGATTTCTGCTTTGGTCGCGTCTTTGGCAACTTTGAGAACGATGGTGTTGCTTTTTTCCATCGCAGCGGATGCTTTTTCAGATACGTGCGGTGCACGCAGCACTTTCAGCAAACGTTCTTCACGGATCATGCCAGCATCTCCTCAACTTGCTTCACAGCATCAGCAGTCATAACCACTTTGTCGAAGGCGATCAGGCTAACCGGATCGATACCTGCTACATCGCGCACGTCAACCTTGTACAGGTTGCGAGCTGCCAGGAACAGATTCTCATCCAGTTCACCGGTCACGATCAGCACGTCTTCCAGAGCCATATCTTTCAGTTTCTGTGCCAGCAGCTTAGTTTTAGGCGCTTCTACAGAGAACTTCTCGACAACGATCAGACGATCTTGACGTACCAGCTCGGACAGGATGCTTTTCAGCGCGCCGCGGTACATCTTTTTGTTTACTTTCTGACTGTGGTCCTGTGGCTTAGCAGCAAAGGTCACGCCGCCTGAACGCCAGATCGGGCTCTTTACAGAACCTGAACGCGCACGGCCGGTGCCTTTCTGACGCCATGGCTTTTTGCCGGAACCAGTTACTTCAGCACGGGTCTTCTGAGCACGGGTACCTTGACGGGCACCTGCTGCATAAGCAACAACAACCTGGTGTACCAGCGCTTCGTTGAAATCACGACCGAAGGTAGTTTCGGAAACAGTCAGCGCGCTTTGCGCGTCTTTCAATACTAATTCCATTGCTATCCCCTTACGCCTTCACAGCTGGTTTAACGATCAGGTTGCCACCGGTTGCGCCCGGTACAGCACCCTTAACCAGCAGCAGGTTGCGCTCAGCGTCAACACGTACTACGTCCAGGCTCTGAACGGTTACGCGCTCATCACCCAGGTGGCCAGCCATTTTCTTGCCTTTGAACACTTTGCCCGGAGTCTGGTTCTGACCGATAGAACCCGGAACGCGGTGAGACAAGGAGTTACCGTGGGTAGCGTCTTGGGTACGGAAGTTCCAGCGCTTAACAGTGCCAGCAAAACCTTTACCTTTAGAAGTACCGGTAACATCGACTTTTTTAACGTCAGCGAAGATTTCTACGCTAATTTCCTGACCTGCAGCGAACTCTTGACCTTCTTCAAGGCGGAATTCCCACAGACCACGGCCAGCTTCAACGCCAGCTTTAGCGAAATGGCCCGCTTCCGGCTTGGTTACACGGTTAGCTTTTTTGCTACCAGTGGTAACCTGAACGGCACGGTAACCGTCGGTGTCCAGGCTTTTAACCTGAGTCACGCGGTTCGCTTCAATTTCAATTACGGTTACTGGGATAGAAACGCCATCTTCAGTGAAGATACGGGTCATACCCACTTTTTTACCGACTAAACCAATCATTGTTTCAACCTCTCAATCGCTCAATGACCTGATTAACCCAGGCTGATCTGCACGTCTACACCGGCAGCCAGATCCAGACGCATCAGAGCATCAACGGTTTTCTCGGTTGGCTCAACGATGTCAACCAGACGCTTGTGAGTGCGAATCTCGTACTGATCGCGCGCGTCTTTGTTGACGTGCGGAGAGATCAGAACGGTAAAGCGCTCTTTGCGAGTTGGCAGCGGGATCGGACCACGGACTTGCGCACCAGTGCGCTTTGCAGTCTCGACGATTTCCGCGGTTGATTGATCGATCAGACGATGATCAAACGCTTTCAGGCGGATACGGATTCTTTGGTTCTGCATGAGACCAGAGCTCCAATTATTTATAAACGTAAATAATTACTCCTCACACCCATTTCGATTGATGGGGGAGTGTAATCGTCAACATATAACCCCCATATCGGGAGTATTGTTCGAAAGGCAAAAAAGGCCTGCCAATCGACTGATTCGCTAAAATCAGGCTTACCAAGATTAGGTAAGCCCGCGCATTATACGCAAAATGGCCGAGGAAGCAAGCCGCAGTTGGAAATATGCTCAGGAAATCGTCATTTTTGCGCGTTCAGTGGCAGTGGGCGGGTTAACACGGTGAACAGGGAATGAATTATGCTTAGGGCGGGTTGAATTCTCCCCTGCCCCACCGTAAAAACGGTCGCCGGCAGGAGAGGCAATGGCGAATGGGCGGAAGGCTTACTCTTTGCGCTCCAAAATCTGTGCCTGGGCATAGTTTTGAATACCGAGGCGAGCGATGAGGTCCAGCTCGGTTTCCAGCCAGTCGATATGCTCTTCTTCATCGGCCAGGATATCGATCATCAAATCGCGGCTGACGTAATCGTGAATAGAATCGGCATAAGCGATACCTTCACGCAGGTTTTTAGCGCCTGCCAGCTCCAGAGCCAGATCGGAACGCAGCATCTCTTCAATGTCTTCGCCGATGTTCAGCTTGCCGAGATCTTGCAGGTTAGGGAGCCCTTCCAGGAACAGGATACGCTCGATGTAGCGATCGGCATGCTTCATTTCGTCGATCGACTCGTGGTATTCCTTGTCGTTGAGGCGCATTAAGCCCCAATTCTTGAACATGCGGGCGTGCAGGAAATATTGATTGATGGCAACCAGCTCGTTGCCGAGCAGCTTGTTGAGGTGAGCAATGATCTTTTTATCGCCTTTCATAGGTAACTCCTCCTGGCCAGTTCTAAAAGTGTAGAACCTGTAAGCCAAGAGTCAAAAATAACCTTACCCTTTGTTAGGCAACTTCATGCATTGGGATGATAGTTCCGCGTTCCTCCACCATAATCTGTCTTGCCTGACGAATGCACTTTCCACAATCGGTACCAATCGGCACAAGTTCACGCAGCTGCTTCATGGTATGGGGATTGTGCTGACGCACCGCATTACGGATCGCTTTGTCAGTCACCGCATTACACAGACATACATACATAGAGAGACTCACTTCTTAACCAATGCATTGAGTCTAAATAGGAATGGTTTTTATTTCAATTAAGATTTAAACAAATTGCATAAAAAAAGGGCACCGAAGTGCCCTTTTTTGTGTCGAAAAATTATTCGCGATTAAGCGATAACTTTAGCAACAACACCAGCGCCTACAGTACGGCCGCCTTCACGGATTGCGAAACGCAGACCGTCATCCATCGCGATTGGGTGAATCAGGGTAACAATCATGTTCACGTTGTCGCCTGGCATTACCATCTCTACGCCTTCTGGCAGTTCGATGGTACCGGTCACGTCAGTGGTACGGAAGTAGAACTGTGGACGGTAGCCTTTGAAGAATGGCGTGTGACGACCACCTTCATCTTTGCTCAGGATGTACACTTCAGATTCGAACTGGGTGTGTGGCTTGATAGAGCCTGGCTTAGCCAGTACCTGACCACGTTCGATGTCTTCACGTTTGATACCACGCAGCAGAACACCTACGTTCTCACCAGCACGGCCTTCGTCCAGCAGTTTGCGGAACATTTCAACGCCAGTACAGGTAGACTTAACGGTGTCTTTGATACCAACGATTTCAACTTCTTCGCCAACTTTGATGATACCGCGCTCAACACGACCGGTAACAACGGTACCACGACCGGAGATGGAGAATACGTCTTCGATTGGCAGCAGGAACGGCTTGTCGATAGCACGCTCTGGCTCTGGGATGTAGCTGTCCAGGGCTTCGGCCAGTTCGATGATTTTCGCTTCCCACTCAGCTTCGCCTTCCAGCGCTTTCAGCGCGGAACCGCGGATCACTGGCAGGTCGTCGCCTGGGAAGTCGTACGCGGACAGCAGTTCGCGAACTTCCATTTCTACCAGTTCCAGCAGCTCTTCATCATCAACCATGTCGCATTTGTTCATGAATACGATGATGAAAGGAACGCCAACCTGACGACCCAGCAGGATGTGCTCACGGGTCTGAGGCATTGGGCCGTCAGTCGCAGCTACTACCAGGATCGCGCCGTCCATCTGAGCAGCACCGGTGATCATGTTTTTCACGTAGTCGGCGTGCCCTGGGCAGTCAACGTGCGCGTAGTGACGAGTCGGGGTGTCATACTCAACGTGAGAGGTGTTGATGGTGATACCACGAGCTTTTTCTTCTGGCGCGTTATCGATCTGGTCGAAAGCACGTGCAGAACCGCCGTAGGTTTTAGCCAGAACGGTGGTGATCGCTGCAGTCAGGGTAGTTTTACCGTGGTCAACGTGGCCGATAGTACCAACGTTAACGTGCGGTTTTGTACGTTCAAATTTTTCTTTAGACACGGCTATATTCCTTACTATAGCGCTCTCCCCTTCTGGAGAGAGCACGGGACTTTGGTTTTAACCCTGCGGCTTATTTGCCACGGGCTTCGATTACGGCCTGAGCGACGTTGTTCGGTGCATCATCATACTTCAGGAATTCCATGGTGTATGATGCGCGACCTTTAGTCAGAGAACGCAGCTGAGTTGCGTAGCCGAACATTTCGGACAACGGTACTTCAGCGTGGATCTTAACGCCAGTCACTTCAGATTCCTGACCGCGCAGCATGCCGCGACGACGGCTCAAGTCACCGATAACGTCACCGGTGTTCTCTTCTGGAGTCTCAACTTCAACCTTCATGATAGGCTCAAGCAGAACTGGTTTCGCTTTCTTAAAGCCTTCTTTAAAGGCGATAGACGCGGCCAGTTTAAACGCCAGTTCAGAGGAGTCAACGTCGTGGTAAGAACCGAAGTGCAGACGAATACCCATGTCTACTACTGGGTAACCAGCCAACGGACCAGACTTAAGCTGCTCCTGGATGCCTTTATCAACGGCAGGGATGTATTCGCCAGGAATTACACCACCTTTGATGTCGTTGACGAACTCGTAACCTTTCGGGTTAGAGCCCGGCTCCAGTGGGTACATGTCGATCACAATGTGACCGTACTGACCGCGACCACCAGACTGCTTGGCGTGCTTACCTTCAACGTCGGTAATCTTCGCGCGAATCGCTTCGCGGTAAGCTACCTGAGGTTTGCCCACGTTAGCTTCAACGTTGAATTCACGCTTCATGCGGTCAACGATGATGTCGAGGTGCAGTTCACCCATACCGGCGATGATGGTCTGGTTAGACTCTTCGTCAGTCCATACGCGGAACGACGGGTCTTCTTTAGCCAGACGGCCAAGAGCCAGACCCATTTTTTCCTGGTCAGCTTTGGTTTTCGGTTCAACGGCGATAGAGATTACCGGCTCAGGGAATTCCATACGCTCCAGGATGATTGGAGAGTCTGGATCACACAGGGTGTCCCCGGTAGTCACGTCTTTCAGACCGATCGCAGCGGCGATGTCGCCTGCGCGAACTTCTTTGATCTCTTCACGCTTGTTGGCGTGCATCTGAACGATACGGCCAAAACGCTCGCGCGCAGACTTAACGGAGTTCAGCACGGTGTCGCCGGAGTTAACAACGCCGGAGTACACGCGGAAGAAGGTCAAGTTACCTACGAACGGGTCGGTAGCGATTTTGAACGCCAGCGCAGAGAACGGCTCGTCATCACTTGCGTGACGCTCAGCCGGAGTGTCTTTACCGTCGTCCAGGATACCGTTGATCGCAGGAACGTCAGTTGGTGCCGGCAGGTATTCGATTACCGCATCCAGCATCGCCTGCACGCCCTTGTTCTTGAACGCAGAACCACAGGTAACCAGGATGATTTCGTTGTTCAGTACGCGCTGACGCAGAGCTGCTTTGATTTCTTCCTCGGTCAGCTCTTCGCCGCCCAGGTATTTTTCCATCAGCTCTTCGGAAGCTTCCGCAGCGGACTCGATCAGGTTCTGGCGCCATTCCTCAGCCAGATCCATCATGTCAGCCGGGACGTCTTCGTATTCGAAGGTTACGCCTGCGTCTTCTTCGTTCCAGTTGATCGCCTTCATTTTCACCAGGTCAATAACGCCGGTGAATTTGTCTTCTGCGCCGATAGCCAGCTGCAGAGGAACAGGGTTAGCGCCCAGACGAGATTTGATCTGGCCAACAACTTTCAGGAAGTTAGCGCCCATACGGTCCATTTTGTTAACGAACGCGATACGTGGCACTTTGTATTTGTTAGCCTGACGCCATACGGTTTCAGACTGTGGCTGAACACCACCAACAGCACAGTAAACCATTACCGCGCCATCCAGCACACGCATGGAACGTTCTACTTCGATGGTGAAGTCAACGTGCCCTGGGGTGTCGATGATGTTTACGCGATGCGGTTCGAACTGCTTGGCCATACCAGACCAGAAAGCAGTAGTCGCTGCAGAAGTGATGGTAATACCACGCTCCTGCTCCTGTTCCATCCAGTCCATGGTGGCAGCGCCGTCATGAACTTCACCGATTTTGTGGTTTACACCGGTGTAGAACAGAATACGTTCGGTAGTGGTGGTTTTACCGGCGTCGATGTGAGCACTGATACCGATGTTACGGTAGCGTGCAATGGGTGTTGTACGAGCCATTTGATTCCTCTATTCCTAGGGCGTTCAAGTTCAGTTAACCCAAGCGGGCCGATTTGACGCGCCCGCTTGGTTAGCATGACTACAGCCAGGTGATTACCAGCGGTAGTGGGCGAACGCCTTGTTGGCTTCGGCCATACGGTGAACGTCTTCACGCTTCTTAACAGCAGAACCTTTGTTCTCTGCTGCGTCAGACAGCTCGTTCGCCAGGCGCAGAGCCATGGATTTATCACCGCGTTTACGTGCAGCATCAACGATCCAACGCATTGCCAGAGCATTACGACGAACCGGGCGGACTTCAACTGGTACCTGATAAGTAGAACCGCCAACGCGACGCGACTTAACTTCTACAGTCGGGCGAACGTTGTCGAGAGCGACTTCGAAAGCTTCCAGGTGATCTTTACCAGAACGCTGAGCCAGGGTCTCCAGCGCGGTATAGACGATTGCTTCTGCAGTAGATTTTTTACCGTCTACCATCAGGATATTTACAAATTTGGCCAGCAGCTCAGATCCGAACTTAGGATCTGGCAGGATTTTACGTTGGCCGATTACGCGACGACGTGGCATGGAAATACTCCGTTGTTAATTCAGGATTGTCCAAAACTCTACGAGTTTATTTTGACATTAAAGTTAAAACGTTTGGCCTTACTTAACGGAGAACCATTAAGCCTTTGGCTTCTTCACGCCGTACTTGGAACGAGCTTGCTTACGGTCTTTAACACCGGAGCAGTCAAGTGCACCACGGACGGTGTGGTAACGCACACCTGGCAGGTCTTTTACACGACCGCCACGGATCAGGATTACGGAGTGTTCCTGCAGGTTGTGGCCTTCGCCACCGATGTAGGAAGTCACTTCGAAACCGTTGGTCAAACGCACACGGCAAACTTTACGCAGTGCGGAGTTTGGTTTTTTCGGGGTAGTGGTATATACGCGGGTGCATACGCCACGTTTCTGCGGGCAGGCTTCCAGCGCTGGAACGTTGCTTTTAGCAGCCTTCACAGAGCGTGGTTTGCGAACCAGCTGGTTAATTGTTGCCATTAAAAAAGCTCCTGGTTTTTGCTTCGTACTAGCTTCGTAAACATGTGATAAATCCCCTCGTATGCACTATTGGCAGAGTACGAGGACGCAGAATTTTAGGGCTGACCAGTATGGGTGTCAAGAAATATACAACATCACTCTCATTACCAGGCCATTTGGCTGCGGTGTTGTTCGGTTAATTCAACGAAGTGATTATAGCCGATGACAGTGATTTTGTGCGAAAAATGACCAACCAATCCCCGGGCTTCCAGGTCATCCTGCAGCGCATAAAGGGATATGGGGGCGGCGAGCAGCAATTCAAGATGGGCGCTGCCGGCAAGGCCTGCAAGCACGCCGTCCTGTAGCAGCAACAGCGCGTCGCCCTCCGCCGCCAGGCGCAGCAGCGCAGGTAAGTCACATTGGTTTGGCGAATGGCTCAGGGTATACAGCATCAGAAGATCCTAAAACGTCATCACGGCGTCGTAACCGGCCAATTGGCGGCGCAATTCATCCGGCGCCAGCACCTCGGCATCCAGCACCCAATCGGTCACCTGACTCAGCCCACGCTCCTGCAGCGAAGCCTGGCATAGATAGCAGCGCTCCACGTCATACAACGGCAGCACGCCGAAGGTGGCGATGTAATTGCGCGCCAAGATTTTTTCCGGTTGCTGGCCCGGCAACAGCTGCAATACGCCATCGCCGACAAAAAACACCCCCAAATCCTCACTGAGCGCCGATGTGGCAAGCAGCGCATCCAGCCCTTCCCTGCCGCCGGCACCGCCGTGCGGCCCGTGGGTGAAAACAAAAGCGACTCGTTTCATCATATCCTCAGAACTGCACCAGACGGTCGCAACTCAGCGACGCTTCGGCCAGGGAACCCAGCCCGCTCAGGGTAAAGCCGGGCTGCAGGTTGGCGCTTGCCAGCCCCTGTTGCGCCGCCTCCTGCTCGTCGGTGACGCCACGGCGCAGCGCGGCAGCAACGCAGACGTTGAGCGCCACGCCGTGTTGCTGCGCCAGCTGCGTCCAGCCGCGCACCAGGTCGAATTCGTCGCTGGCCGGCGCGGTCAGTTGGTTGGCGTTCAACACCCCTTCACGGTAGAAAAAAACGCTGGAAAGCCGGTGCCCTTTCGCCAGCAAAGCCTGAGCGAACTGATAGGCGCTGCTGGCCTGCTGCGTGCCGTAAGCCGGGCCGGTGACCAACAGACAATAATCGAGCATCAACGGTCGCTTCCCAACAGATCGCCACTCTTGAACTGGCGGATGTACAGATACACGGTGTGTTTGGAGATATTCAGGCGATCCGCCACCTGGTTGATCGCATCCTTGATATCGAAGATGCCTTTCTCATAGAGGTTGAGCACCACCTGGCGGTTCTTGGCGTTATTGGACACCGAGCGGTCGGCGTTCACCTCTTCGATGGTGAACTCCAGCGTCTGCGCCACCAGATCGTCGACGGAAGACGCGAAATTCACCGACGACGGCACGTCCTGCGTGGCCGGCGGCATAAAGGTCTGCATGATCTGCGAGAACGGCACGTCGAGGTTCATGTTGATGCACAGCAGGCCGATCACCCGCTGCTCGCGATTGCGAATGGCGATGGTCACCGATTTCATCAACACGCCGCTCTTGGCGCGGGTGAAGTAGGCTTTCGATACGCTGCTGTCGTCGCCGGCCATATCGTGCAGCATGCGCAGCGCAAGATCGGTGATCGGCGAGCCGATTTTCCGCCCGGTATGTTCACCGTTGGCAATGCGTACCGCTGAGCTGTTCAGGTCTTCCAGCGCGTGCAATACGATCTCACAGTGGCCGCCGATCAACATCGCCAGCCCGTCGACCACCGCTTCATAGGATTTCAGGATTTCATGATCCGTTTGAGTAAACGGACGTTCATTCAGCAAATCAAGTTCGCTGGCTTCGCTGGATAAAAGCGAATTTGACATCGAAGATACCACCCTCATAGATCGCCTGTGCCAGGGGGCGCAGCTAAAACCGCTCGGACCGGATCGCTGCCGTCGTCGGCACGCCGCAGCGCGGCCGGCTGAGAGCGGCATCAAACGCCACGATGACATCCGCGAGCAAGGCGGCCGGGAACAATTTTAGGTACACGCCCTAAGGGGCAGACGCATGACTGATAAGTCAGAATTATTAGTCTAGCAAAGCGGCCGGAGCAAAGTCCTTGCGTTTGCGCGTGGTATTGACGTTAAGCCCGATGCCCGGCAGGCGTCAAGCGTTCAATAGAGAGAGAGGCGGCGGCTGTCGAAATGAAAACCGCCGCGGAGGGCATCCGCGGCGGTGGCAAACAGAGCGACGATGTTATTTCGCTTTGGTATCGGCTTTCGCGTCAGCCGGTTTTTCGGCTTTAGCGTCGGCTTTCGGCGCCGCTTTCACGTCCAGCAGCTCAACGTCGAAGACCAGCGTGGAGTTAGCCGGGATGCCCGGAACGCCGGTTTTACCGTAGGCCAGCGCCGGTGGGATCACCAGCTTGATTTTGCCGCCTTTCTTGATGTGCTTCAGGCCTTCGGTCCAGCCTGGGATCACGCCGTCCAGACGGAACGACAGCGGCTCGCCGCGGGTGTAGGAGTTATCGAACTCGGTACCGTCGGTCAGGGTGCCTTTGTAGTTCACTACCACGGTGTCGCTGTCTTTCGGTGCTTCACCCGCGCCCGGTTTCTCTACCTGGTACAGCAGGCCGGATTCGGTTTTCTTCACGCCTTTTTCTTTCGCGAAGCTGTCACGGTATTTGGCGCCTTTGGTTTCGTTGTCCTTGGCGTCCTGTTCCATCTTCGCCTGAGCGGAAGCCTTCACGCGCGCTTCGAAGCCCTGCAGGGTCTTCTCGATGTCGGCATCGTTCAGCTTGCTCTTGTTGGCGAACGCGTCCTGAACGCCGGCGATCAGCTGATCTTTGTCCAGCTTGATACCCAGCTTCTCTTGCTCTTTCAGAGAGTTGTCCATGTAACGGCCGAGAGAGGCGCCCAGTGCGTAAGCCGCTTGCTCGTCGTCGTTTTTGAACTTGCCGGTGCTCGGTGCTGCTGCCGCGTCCGCTGGTTTAGCGGCTTCTGCCGGTTTGGCGGCATCGGCTGCCATGACCTGGGTCGCATTCAGAGCAAAAGCCATGGTGGTTGCCAGAAGCGTGACTTTAAACAAAGATTTCATCCATTTCTCCAGTGTCTGAAGCAATGCCCCAAACAATCATTAGGTAAGATAACCGGGCTACTATAGCTGCCTGAAACAAAACAAAACAGTCGCACAGGTAACCAATCGAGTCAAAGTGTGACTCCCGCTTTGCCAAGAAGTTTCCCGCCGCGTGCTACTCGCATGATAAATCAGATTTTTCTTGCAGAATATTCGGCGAGGTTAGCAAATAACGGCATACCGGGCGCGCAACTTTTCAGCACTTTACACTGCCGATCGCAACGTTGAGCGCCGTCTGGAGAAATAGCGCGAGCAAACCCGGCGCCAGCTGTTACCATAGCGCCGAATCAGGATTTTATCGCGTCAGAGGTAGCCTCATGCACAACACCGACATTCAACGCCTGCTACAGCGGCTTGAAGAACTTGAAAGCCGTCAGGCTTTCCAAGAGCTCACCATCGAAGAGCTCAACCAGACTGTTACCCAGCATCAAATGGAAATGCTGAAGATGCGCGAACACCTGCGCATGCTGACCGACAAGCTGCGCTCAACCCAAACCTCAATGATCGCTTCGCAATCGGAAGAAACGCCTCCGCCGCACTATTGAGGGCCACCGCGTAACCATCCTGGAGCGCCGCGCATAAAAAAGGGCAGCCGATGGCCGCCCTCTTGTCTCGTGATTGCGCTCTGCTTAGTGGCAGCCGCAACCGCCGTTACCGCAACCGCCTTTACCGTGGTCGTGACCATGGTCGTGATCGTGGCTGTGGCCATGATCGTGGCCGTGACCGCCGCAGCAGCCTTCACCGTGTTCGTGGTGATGGTCGTGCTCGCCGTGTACGTGACCGTGCGCCAGCTCTTCTGCGGTCGCTTCGCGGATCGCAACAACTTCCACGTTGAAGTTCAGGTTTTGGCCGGCCAGCATGTGGTTGCCGTCAACCACGACGTGGTCGCCGTCAACTTCGGTGATTTCAACCGGTACCGGGCCCTGATCGGTGTCAGCCAGGAAACGCATGCCGACCTGCAGTTCGTCAACGCCCATGAAGACGTCTTTCGGTACGCGCTGCACCAGGTTTTCGTCGTAGTTGCCGTACGCATCGTTCGCGCCGACGTGAACGTCAAAACGATCGCCAACGTCGTGGCCTTCGAGTGCTTTTTCCAGACCTGCGATCAGAGAACCATGCCCGTGCAGATAGTCCAGCGGTGCGCTCACCGGAGACTCATCAACCAAAACACCGTCTTCTGTACGTACTTGGTAAGCCAGGCTGACCACCAAGTCTTTTGCTACTTTCATGATATCTCCTACCGTTGGCTACTAGGACGCACACCGTTATCGGGATGCGCGCCTTTTCCGGACAGATTGTAACGGAAATCTGCCTCGCTGTACCCTCCGGGATAAAAAAACGCTACTTCGGCTGGAAAATGCCGATCACCTGCTCCTGCGGGCGAACGTGTTTTTCCACCTGTTGTTCGGTCTGGCGCTGATGGTGGCCGCACTTGACGCACTCCACCACCTCCACCTGATCCTCCCGCCACACCGCCAGCGTATCCATGGCGCTACAGCTCGGGCACACCGCCCCGGCGATAAATCTCTTACGTGTTGCAGACATCGTTATGCTCCCGCTTATTCGTATTCGTCCCAGCCGTCGAACTGGCGACTTTCTTTTTGCATTTCTCGATGGAACAGCTCTTCCAGCTCGCGCCGCGCCTCTTTCACGCGGGAAATTTGCGCCACGTCGCCCTGATGCGGCGGCATCAGTTCACGCAGCATGCGCATATCCAGGCGGCGGAAATGCTGCTGGGCGCGGAAGGCCTGATGCGGGTGCATGCCCAACTCCATCAGCGCCTTGCGCCCCAGTTCCAGCGCGCTGGAGAAGGTTTCGCGGCTGAACTGTTTCACCCCCGCCTGCAGCAACTCATGCGCCTCCACGCGGCCGCGCGCCCGCGCCAGAATGCTCAGGTTCGGGAAGTGTTGCTGACACAGCCGCACGATCTCCATGGTGTCTTCCGGCTCGTTACAGGTGATCACGATCGACTTGGCCTTCTCGGCGCCCGCCGCGCGCAGCAGCTCCAGCTCGGTGGCATCACCGTAATAAACCTTGTAACCGTAGCGCCGCAGTACGCCAACGGCGCTGACGTCGCGCTCCAGTACGGTAATGCGCATTTTGTTGGCCATCAACAGGCGGCCGATCACCTGGCCGAAACGCCCGAAGCCGACGATGATCACCTGCGGATCGTCATCTTCCACGTACGGCGTCTCCTCGTCTTCGTCTTTGGCGTTATAGCGGCGCGCCAAAATGCGGTCGATGGCCTGCATCAGCAGCGGCGTGGTCATCATCGACAGCGTCACCACCACCAGCAGCAAAGAGAGTTGATCCGGCTGAAGCACCTTCTGGGCGCCCGCCGCAGAAAACAGCACGAAGGCAAACTCACCGCCCTGGCTGAGCACCCCGGCAAACTGCAGCCGCACCGAACTGCGCAGGCCGAACAGGCGCGATACGCCGTAGAGCACGCCAGATTTAACCGCCACCAGCACCAGCACGCCGATCAACACCTCGGCCAGATGGGTGTAGAGCACGCCGATATTCAACACCATGCCCACCGAGATAAAGAACAACCCCAGCAGCAGCCCTTTAAACGGCTCGATGGATATCTCCAGCTCATGGCGGTATTCGCTCTCCGCCAGCAGCACCCCGGCAATGAAGGTGCCAAGCGCCATCGACAGGCCGAGCGCTTCCATAAACAGCGCCGAGCCGAGCACCAGCAACAGCGCCGCGGCGGTGAAGATCTCGCGCACCCCCGAAGCGGCGATATAGCGGAACAGCGGCCGCAGCAGGAAGCGGCCGCCGATCAGCATGCCGCCGAACGCCGCCACCTTAAGCGCGATCTTCGCCCAGTCGTCGCTGGTGCCGCCGGCGCCGGCCAGAATCGGAATCAGCGCCAACGCTGGGATCACCGCCATATCCTGGAACAGCAGCACCGAGAAGCCGAGCTGCCCCCCTTCGTTGCGGTTCATGCCCTTCTCGCGCATCAGCTGCAGCGCCATGGCGGTGGAAGACATCGCCAGGCCGACGCCCCCGATCACCGCCGCCTGCCAGGCGAAATGCGTCAGGTACAGCAGCGCGCCCAGCACCGCCGCGGTGATCAGCACCTGGCCGGCGCCGGCGCCGAAGATCGAGCGCCGCAGCTCCCACAGTTTGCTGGGGTTCAGCTCCAGGCCGATGATGAACATCAGGAACACCACGCCCAGCTCGGAGAAGTGCAGGATCTCGTCGACGTCGCGAATGAAACCCAATCCCCAGGGGCCGATGGCGATGCCGGCGATCAGATAGCCCAGCACCGCGCCGATCCCCAGGCGACGGGCGATCGGCACCGTCACCACCGCGGCGAACAGGAACAGTAAAATGGCGGTCAGTAAGGTCGATCCTTCCATGCTCACCGCCCTCCACGTGGCAGCGGGTGGCTCAGCCACTCGCCGTAGGCGTCCGCATGGCTGCGCAGCACCTCCGGCTTTTGCCGCCGCGCCCAATACACCACGAACGGCGTCAGCCAATGCATATGGCACATCCCGGCGGTCAGCTCGAACGGCCGCAGAATATCTTCCATCGGGTAGTGGTTATAACCGCCGGTGCGGTAGGCGCCTTCCGGCTCACCGGTGGTGATCACCGAACGCCAGTATTTGCCCGCCAGCGCATTGCCGCCCACGCCGCTGGCGAAGCCGCGCGACAGCACGCGATCCAGCCACTCCTTCAGCAGCGCCGGGCAGCTGTAGGTATACAGGGGGTGTTGAAACACGATGACCTGATGCTCACGCAGCAGCTGTTGTTCGTGATGGATATCGATAAAAAAATCAGGGTAGTGCGCGTAGAGATCGTGCACGGTGACATGTTCCAACTGCTGCGCCGGTCGAAGCAAAACCCGATTCGCCACCGAGTCATGGGATTCCGGATGGGCATACAGCAGCAAGACCTTGGGCGGCTGCGACATCATTCCCCTCCAAAGCGTCGTCAGGGTAGCGGTTTTCCGTTACCATGCATCGCAAAGACAAAAACAGCGCGCGGTACGCGTTCTGTTACCTTAATGATAATTTAACATACTCTGAACATACGGCGCTTTATGATTGTATTCTCCTCGCTACAAATCCGACGCGGCATCCGCGTCCTGCTGGACAACGCCACGGCGACGGTTAATCCAGGTCAGAAGGTCGGCCTGGTGGGCAAAAACGGCTGCGGCAAGTCCACGCTGCTGTCGCTGCTGAAGGGCGAGCTCGCGGCGGACGGCGGCAGCTTTACCTTCCCCGGCAACTGGGCGCTGGCCTGGGTCAACCAGGAGACGCCGGCGCTGGACGTGCCGGCCATTGAGTATGTTATCGACGGCGACCGCGAGTTTCGCCAACTCGAAGCCGAATTGCAGACGGCCAACGACCGTAACGACGGCCACGCCATCGCCACCCTGCACGGCAAGCTGGACGCCATCGACGCCTGGACCATCCGTTCCCGCGCCGCCAGCCTGCTGCACGGCCTCGGCTTCTCCAACGAACAGCTGCAAAGCCCGGTGCGCGACTTTTCCGGCGGCTGGCGCATGCGCCTCAACCTGGCGCAGGCGCTGGTGTGCCGTTCCGACCTGCTGCTGCTCGACGAACCGACCAACCACCTGGATCTCGATGCGGTGATCTGGCTGGAGCGCTGGCTGAAAAGCTATCCCGGCACGCTGGTACTGATCTCGCACGACCGCGACTTCCTCGATCCGATCGTCGACAAGATCCTGCATATCGAACAGCAGACGATGAATGAATACACCGGTAACTATTCGTCGTTCGAACGCCAGCGCGCCACCAAGCTGGCGCAGCAGCAGTCGCTGTATCAGCACCAGCAAGAGAAAGTGGCGCACCTGCAAAGCTATATCGACCGTTTCCGCGCGCAGGCCACCAAAGCCAAGCAGGCGCAGAGCCGCATCAAGATGCTGGAGCGCATGGAGCTGATCGCCCCGGCGCACGTCGACAACCCGTTCACCTTCAGCTTCCGTCCGCCGGAAAGCCTGCCGAACCCGCTGCTGCGCATGGACAAAGTCAGCGCCGGGTATGGCGATAAAGTGATCCTGAAGTCAATCAAGCTGAACCTGGTGCCCGGCTCGCGCATTGGCCTGCTCGGCCGCAACGGCGCCGGTAAATCGACGCTGATCAAACTGCTGGCCGGCACCTTGGCACCGCTGAGCGGCGAGATCGGCCTGGCGAAAGGCATCAAGCTGGGTTACTTCGCCCAGCACCAGCTGGAATTCCTGCGCGCCGACGAATCGCCGCTGCAGCACCTGAGCCGCATCGCACCACGGGTGCTGGAGCAGCAGCTGCGCGACTATCTGGGTGGTTTCGGTTTCCAGGGCGACAAGGTCAGCGAAGTGACCGAACGTTTCTCCGGCGGCGAGAAGGCGCGGCTGGTGCTGGCACTGATCGTTTGGCAGCGCCCTAACCTGCTGCTGCTCGATGAACCGACCAACCACCTGGATCTCGACATGCGTCAGGCGCTGACCGAGGCGCTGATCGATTTCGAAGGCGCGTTGGTGGTGGTCTCGCACGACCGTCACCTGCTGCGCTCCACCACCGACGATCTGTACCTGGTGCACGACGGCCAGGTCGAGCCTTTCGAGGGCGATCTCGACGACTACCAGCAGTGGCTTGTCGACCTGCAGCGCCAGGAAAGCCAGCAGGACGCACCGGAAAAAGAGAGCGGCGGCAACAGCGCGCAGGCGCGCAAGGATCAAAAACGCCGCGAGGCGGAGTTCCGTACGCAGACCCAACCGCTGCGCAAGCAGATCGCCAAGTTGGAACAGCAGATGGAAAAACTGGGTGCCGAACTGGCGGCGGTGGAGGAACAGCTGGCAGATTCCGCACTGTACGACATCAGCCGCAAGGCCGAGTTGACCGACTGCCTGCAAAAGCAAAGCCAGGCCAAATCCGCGCTGGAAGAGACGGAAATGACCTGGCTGGATGCACAAGAACAGCTGGAACAGTTAACGCAGGCGTTCGAAGCCTAAGTCTCAGGCCTTGTAAAAAGGCCTATCCCCCAGAATGGTCGCGCGGTGCATGATGCGCCGCTGCGGCAGATAATCCGCGTTGGCGTAGTGCTGCGTCACGCGGTTATCCCAGATCGCCACGTCATTTTCCTGCCAGCGCCAGCGCACCTGAAACTCCGGTTTGGTGATGTGAGCAAACAGGAAGTTCAGCAAAGCGTCGCTCTCCTTCGGCGCCACATCCACGATCCGCGTGGTGAACCCTTCATTGACGAACAGCGCCTGCCGGCCGCTGACCGGGTGAGTACGCACCACCGGATGCAGCAGCGGCGGGTTTTTCTGCACCGCCAGTTGCCAGCGCTGGTGTTCTTCTTCGCTACCGCGATGCTTGTACTCCGGGAACGACTTGGTGAAGTCATGCTCCGCGCGCAACCCCGCGAGCAGCGTTCTGAACGGCGCCGACAGCGCCTCGTAGGCCGCGATGCCGCTGGCCCACAGCGTATCGCCGCCGGTGGAAGGCAAGGTCTTGGCCGCCAGGATCGCCCCCAGCGGCGGGTTTTCGATAAAGGTCACGTCGGTGTGCCAGTTATCGTTGTCCGGCGGGTTGTCGTCATGGGTATCGAGCACGATAATCTCTTCCACGTCGGTGGCATGCGGATAGACCGGGTGGATATGCAGATCGCCGAAGCGGCCGGCCAGATCGCGCTGCTGCAGCGGCGTGATCGGCTGATTGCGGAAGAACAGCACCTGATGCTTCAGCAAGGCGTGATAAAGCTGTTCAAACTGGCCGTCGCCCAGCGGCCGGGCCAACTCGACGTTTTCCACCAGCGCCCCGATGTAAGGCCCCAGCGGGGTGATATTCAGACGTTCGTTCATTGCTGTACTCCATGCCACGGGGTCAATCGGCGCTGCAGGGCACGCAGCCCCAGCTCCAGCCCAAATGCAATCACCGCAATCACGCCGATGCCGGCCAACACCACGTCGGTCGCCAGAAACTCACCGGCGGATTGCACCATAAATCCCAGGCCGCGCGTGGCGGCGATCAGTTCGGCGGCCACCAGCGTCGACCAGCCGACGCCCAGCCCGATGCGGATGCCGGTCAGGATCTCCGGCAGCGCGCTCGGCAGCACCACGAAACGCAGCACCTGCCAACGCGTGGCGCCCAACGCGCGGGCGGCACGCACCCTCACCTGCGCCACGCTGCGCACGCCGGCCACGGCAGACAGCGTCACCGGCGCGAAGATCGCCAGATAAATCAGTAAGATTTTTGAGGTTTCGCCGATGCCGAACCAAATCACCATCAGCGGCAGATAGGCCAGCGGCGGCACCGGGCGATAGATTTCAATCAGCGGATCGAGGATACCGCGTACCGTGTCGTTCAGCCCCATGGCGATGCCCACCGGAATGCCGACGATCACCGCCGCCAACAGCGCTACCAGAATGCGCCCCAGGCTGGCCGCCAGATGCTGCCACAGCGTGGCGTCCATAAAGCCTTGCGGGCTGGCGATGGTAATCAGCTGGTGCAGCACCTGCTGCGGCGCCGGCAAAAACAGCGGGCTGATCAGCTGCAGCGCCGTCACGCCCCACCAGACGATCAACACCGTCAACAGCGTGGCGCCGCTCAGCCAAACGTTGCGCGGCACGCTGAAACGGCGCGCCGCTTTGCCCTGCGGCTGCGCCGCGGCCTTCAGAGTGGAATGCAGGCTCATAACAAGGCCTCGCGCTGTTGGAAAACTTTGCCCAGCACGTATTCGCGCTGCGCGATAAATTCAGGATCGGACTTGATGGCGCGGCAGGCCTCGCCGTCGGCATAGCGTTGGCCGAAGTTCAGCGACAGCCGCTCCACCACCTGCCCCGGCCCCGGCGACAGCAGCAGCAGTTCGCTGGCGAGGAACACCGCCTCTTCGATATCGTGGGTGATCAGCAGCACCTGCTTGCCGGTATCACGCCAAATGGTCAGCAACAGCTCCTGCATCTGCTCGCGAGTGAATGCATCCAGGGCGCCAAACGGCTCATCCAACAACAACAGCTGCGGATCGGCGGCCAGAGCGCGGGCGATGCCGACGCGTTGGCGCATGCCGCCGGAAAGCTGCCAGATAAAGTGCTGTTCATAACCCGCCAGTCCCACGCGCTGCAACATCTGCTCCGCCACCTGGCGGCGCTGCGCCTTGCCGACGCCGGCCAGCTGCAGGCCGAACTCGACGTTGTCCACCACGTTGCGCCACGGCAGTAAGCCCTCATGCTGGAACACCACGCCCCGTTCGGCGCCCGGGCCGTGAACGGACGTTCCATCCAGCGTGATGCTGCCAGCTGAAGGCTCGATAAACCCGGCGATCAAATTCAGCAGCGTGGTCTTGCCACAGCCTGACGGGCCGAGCACCACCACCAGTTGCCCGGCGGCGATCTGGAACGACACGTCACGCAGCGCGGGCCGCCCCTGATACTCTGCTGAAAGATGATTGACGTTTAGCATCCTGCTTCCTTACGACTGCGGCGCAGCCTGCACCTGTTTCACAAAACGGTCGGTCACGTAAGCGCTGTAGTCGCTGTCGACCTGCGGGATCTTGCCCTGCTGCTTGAGGAATTCGGCGGTATCGCGGATCGCCTTGTCCACCGGCTGGCCGAGCTGGGCAACCTGATCGGCCACCGGCAGATAACGGTTCCCCTTCACCAGCTCCGGCACCTGCGTTTGCGGCACGCCGCTCAGGCGCGCCAGCGTGCTGAGATGGCTCGGATCTTTCAGCCACTGCTCCGGCGCCGCCAGGTAGGCCTTTTGCGCCTGCAGGGCGCTGGCGGCAAAGGCGGTCACTACGTCAGGATGTTTCTCGGCAAAGTCTTTACGCACCACCCACACGTCCAGCGTCGGCGAACCCCATTCGCCCACCTGCGCGGAGTCGGTCAGCACCTTGCCCTGTTTGGCCAGTTCGTTGACCACCGGCGCCCAGACGTAAGCGCCGTCGATGTCGCCGCGCTGCCAGGCGGCGGCGATGGCCGGCGGCTGCAGATTGAGGATCTTCACCTGCTCAGGCTTGATGCCCCAATGCTTGAGCGAGGCCAGCAGGCTGTAATGGGTGGTGGAAATAAACGGCACCGCAATGCGCTTGCCGATCAGATCCTGCGGACTTTTGATGTCATTCTTCACCACCAGCGCTTCGGAGCTGCCGAGCTGCGAGGCGATGAGGAACACTTCGATGGGGAGTTTCTGGCTGGCGGCCACCGCCAGTGGGCTGGAGCCGATATTGCCGATCTGCACGTCGCCGGAGGCCAGCGCACGCAGCACGCTGGAACCGCTGTCGAACTTACGCCAGTCGACCGTCGCGCCGGACTGTTTGGCGAAGCTGTTTTCCGCCTGCGCCACCTTGGCCGGTTCTGCCGACGTCTGGTACGCCACGGTCACGTCCACCGCGTAGGCGCTGGCTGCGCTGAGCGACAGCGCCAACAGCGCCGCGTTGCGTAAGGAAAAGAGTTTGCCCGCCATGTTCCGCTCCGTTGATAAAAATCTGTTCAGTTGCTGACAGTTTTATCTGAGCGATGACGGGCGATAAAAGAATAAAAAAATCTTCTTTATTACCTTGAGTAATATAACTGCAGATTACAGCGCGATACTTCCGCGCAGGAACACATGAGCATAGCCGCCGAGCAGCGTGCGATCCCCTTGCAGTTCGCAGAACAGTTCGCCGCCGCGTGCCGAGATCTGCTGCGCATGCAGCCGATGGTGGCCGAGACGCGCCGTCCAGTAAGGCATCAGCGTGCAGTGCGCGGAGCCGGTGACCGGATCTTCACCGCCGTCGAGCGTGAAATAGCGCGAAACGAAGTCCACGGTGTCACCCGGCGCGGTAACGATTACCGCACACCCGGCCAGCGCGATCAGCGCCGGGATGTCCGGCCGCAGCGCGCGTACCTGCGCCTCGTTTTCCAGCACCACCATCAGCGCTTTCGCCTGCCACACCTCCTGCGGCTGTACGCCCAGCAGCGCCGCAAGGCCCGCCGGTTCAGCCACCTTCTGCGGCGGCCGCGCGGGGAAGTCGAGCACCAGCCGTTCCCCGTCCTGCGCATCGCGCTTGACGAACAGCTCGCCGCCGGCCGAACGGAAGCGGATATCCTGCAGCGCCGGATTGATCGCGCTGAACATCACATGCGCTGCCGCCAGGGTGCCGTGGCCGCAAAGATCGACCTCGCGTTCCGGGGTAAACCAGCGGATAGCGGTCATGTCGCCGTCATCCCAGACAAAGCTGGTTTCCGGCAGGCCGATCTCGTTGGCGATCGCCTGCAGCCGCTCCGCCGGCAGCGGCTTCGTCAGCAGGCAAACCCCGGCCGGGTTGCCGCGCAGCCCTTTGCCGGTAAAGGCAACCACATGATAATAATTTTCCGCCATCGTTCGCTCCTTAATGCCAGATCAGTAACACACAGGCTGCGGTCAACAACCCCATGGAAACGTTGAAGATAACCCAAGCCTTTTTGCTGCGCAGCAGGCGGCCGATCACGGTGCCGAACGCCAGCCAGATAATGCCGGCGACAATGTTGACCACAAAAATGCCCAGCGCGATCGCCGCAATGGAACCGTTGTACTTATCGCCCGCCAGGCTGAAGCTGGCCACCGCCCCCAGCGCCATCAGCCAGGCTTTCGGGTTGAGGAACTGCAGCAGCCAGCCCTGATACAGCCGCACCGGCTGCGGCGGCGCCACGTCGGTTTCCAGTTTTTCATAGGCGGCGGTGGCGACTTTCCACGCCAGCCACAGCAGGTACAGACTGCCGAGGATTTTCAGGATCAGGTGCAGCGACGGGTAGACCAGGATCAGGCTGCCGACGCCGAAGGCCACCAGCAGCAAAATGCTTTGCATGCCGAGCATGATACCGACCATCAGCCACAGCGATCGCATAAAGCCGAAGTTAGCGCCGGAGGTGGTCAACAGCAGGTTATTGGGGCCAGGCGTGATGGCGGCGACCCACAGGAAGCCCAGCATCGAAAGGAATAAACTCGGTTCCATGGCACGGGTGCTCCTCACCCAAGGCGCTTTTTTGCAGTATCATTGTTAGTTCTTGGTATTGAAGCTAACAGTGCGCTAGGGATCTCACAATAGCCGCCCACAACATTTTTACTCAGCCTATGCATGACGTCTTTCGCCCTCTGACCGGGGCCAGTAACCCGCACCTGCAAACGCTGTTGCCGCGGTTGGTGCGCCGCCGCGTGTTATTGAAACCGCATTGGCAACGGCTGGAATTGCCCGACGGTGATTTCGTCGATCTCGCCTGGAGCGAAGATCCGGCGCAGGCGCGCGACAAACCGCGCGCGGTGCTGTTCCACGGCCTGGAAGGCAGCTTCTACAGCCCCTACGCGCATGGCCTGCTCAACGCCTGGCGTGAGCGCGGCTGGCTCGGCGTGGTGATGCACTTTCGCGGCTGCAGCGGCGTGCCCAACCGCAAGCAGCGCATCTACCACTCCGGTGAAACCGAAGATGCGCGCTTCTTCCTGCGCTGGCTGCGCGACCGCTACGGCGAGGTGCCGACCGCGGCGGTAGGCGTTTCGCTCGGCGGCAACATGCTGGCCTGCTATCTGGCACAGCAAGGCGCCGACAGCCTGCTGCAGGCGGCGGTGGTGGTCTCGGCGCCGCTGATGCTGGAGCCTTGCGCCTACCGCATGGAGCAAGGTTTCTCCCGCGTTTATCAGCGCTACCTGCTGGGGCAGCTGAAACAAAACGCCACCCGCAAGCTGTTGCACTACCCGGACACCCTGCCGCTCAAACTGTCACAGCTGAACGGGTTGCGGCGCATCCGCGAATTCGACGACGCCATCACCTCGCGCATTCACGGCTTCAGCGACGCTACCGACTATTATCGCCGCTGCAGCGCCCTGCCGCTGTTGCCGGCTGTCCAGACGCCGCTGCTGATCATCCATGCGAAGGACGATCCCTTCATGACCCATGAGGTGATCCCCGACGTCGCCGGCCTGCCGCGCAATATCGAATATCAGCTGACCGAGTACGGCGGCCACGTCGGCTTCGTCGGTGGCACGCTGAAAAAACCGCACATGTGGCTGGAACATCGCATTCCGGCCTGGCTTTCCCCTTATCTGGACATCCCGACGTGATCATTCCCTGGCAAGAACTGGCAACCGACACCCTGAACAGCCTGATCGAATCCTTTGTACTGCGCGAAGGCACCGATTACGGCGAACACGAACGCTCGCTGGAACAGAAGGTGGAGGACGTGCGCCGCCAGCTGAAAAACGGCGAAGTGGTGCTGGTGTGGTCGGAACTGCACGAGAGCGTCAACATCATGCCGCGCGGTCAGTTCCGCGCCGGGCAGGAAGAAATTTAGTGGCGCACGGTTCTATGACTGACGGAAAAAATCAGGTAACAATGGGGCATTGCAAACTAGCGCGCGCCATTTTTTCCCTGAGATAGAGAGCGTCAACAAGAGCCACAATACCCCCCTGACGCCGGCGCATTCAACACGGAGTGACAACCACCATGTCTGCCAAACATCCCGTTATCGCGGTGACCGGTTCCAGCGGCGCCGGCACTACCACCACCAGCGTGGCGTTCCGTAAGATCTTCCAGCAGCTCAACATCCGCGCCGCCGAGCTGGAGGGCGACAGCTTCCATCGCTACACCCGGCCGGAAATGGACGCGGCGATCCGCAAAGCGCGCGATCTGGGCAGACACATCAGCTATTTCGGCCCCGAGGCCAACGACTTCGGTCTGCTGCAGCAGAGCTTTATCGACTACGGCAAGAACGGCACCGGGCGCTCGCGCAAGTATCTGCACACCTACGACGAAGCGGTGCCCTACAATCAGGTGCCGGGTACCTTCACCCCGTGGGAACCGCTGCCGGCGCCGACCGACGTGCTGTTCTACGAGGGGTTGCACGGCGGCGTGGTCACCGAGCACCATGACGTGGCCAACCACGTCGATCTGCTGGTCGGCGTGGTGCCGATCGTCAACCTGGAGTGGATACAGAAACTGATCCGCGATACCGGCGAGCGCGGCCACTCTCGCGAAGCGGTAATGGATTCAGTGGTGCGTTCGATGGAAGATTACATCAACTACATCACGCCGCAGTTCTCGCGCACCCACATCAACTTCCAGCGCGTGCCGACGGTGGACACCTCCAACCCGTTCGCCGCCAAGGCCATTCCCTCACTGGATGAAAGCTTCGTGGTGATCCACTTCCGCGGGCTGGATCAGATAGATTTCCCCTATTTGCTGGCGATGCTGCAGGGCTCGTTTATCTCGCACATCAATACGTTAGTGGTGCCGGGCGGCAAGATGGGGCTGGCGATGGAACTGATCATGGCGCCGCTGGTGCAGCGGTTGCTGGAAGGCAAGAAGATCGAATAAATGCGTTGAGCGCGGCGCCGGGCCGCGCTCCGTTTCGATTACGCCGGTTGGCGGATCTCGAAGCTGTGGGTCACCGTGGCGGCCTTGTTGAGCATCAGCGCCACCGAGCAGTATTTCTCCGCTGACAGGTTCACCGCACGCTCGACGATCTTGTCGGTCAGGTCCTGGCCGGTAACGATGAAGTGCAGATTGATATGGGTGAACAGCCGCGGGGCTTCTTCGCGGCGCTCGGAGGTCAGCTTCACCTCGCAGTCGCGCACGTCGTTGCGCCCCTTTTGCAGGATGGATACCACGTCGATCGCGCTGCAGCCGCCCACCGACATCAGCACCATCTCCATCGGGCTGGGCGCTTTATCACCGGCGTTGCCGTCCATCAGCACCTGGTGGCCGGAGGCCGATTCACCCAAAAACGTTAACCCTTCCACCCACTTAACTCTTGCCTGCATTCTGGTCACTCCGGTTGATTTCTTAAAATCAGAGTACGCTTTCGCATAGAAACAGGCAACGTAACCTGATGCTAATCATGCTGAAGCGAGACAACACGAGACACCCGCCTTACTCTGTGCTACAAACAGAGCCGCAATAAATCTTTCCGGGACACTGTATTCAGGGAAACGCCCAGAGAAAGGCTCCTTTACCGGTATGTTAACAGAATGTAGCTTGCAGCGCTTACGGCAAGTTAATATGCTAGAGCGACAGCGTATTTTTATGACACGCCTCAAAACTTGCCGGTAGCCCTCGCTCATAACTGCGGCTACAGGTGGGTTTTACAGGGAACTCTGACCCCTGTGACACAAGGCAGCGATAACAACAGAGGATAACAGCGAATGGTTCTCGGCAAACCGCAAACAGACCCTACTCTCGAATGGTTCCTGTCTCATTGCCATATCCACAAATATCCATCGAAGAGTACGCTGATTCACCAAGGTGAAAAGGCCGAAACGCTTTACTACATCGTGAAAGGCTCCGTCGCGGTGCTGATCAAGGATGAAGAAGGTAAAGAGATGATTCTGTCCTACCTCAACCAGGGGGATTTCATCGGCGAGCTCGGATTGTTCGAAGAAGGCCAGGAGCGCAGCGCCTGGGTTCGCGCGAAAACCGCCTGTGAAGTGGCCGAAATTTCCTACAAGAAATTCCGCCAGCTGATCCAGGTGAACCCGGACATCCTGATGCGCCTGTCCGCCCAAATGGCGAGCCGCCTGCAGGTCACCTCCGAAAAAGTGGGCAACCTCGCCTTCCTGGACGTTACCGGCCGCATCGCGCAAACCCTGCTGAATCTGGCGAAACAACCCGACGCCATGACTCACCCGGACGGCATGCAGATCAAGATCACCCGCCAGGAGATCGGCCAGATCGTCGGCTGCTCGCGTGAAACCGTTGGCCGTATTCTGAAAATGCTGGAAGATCAAAACCTGATTTCCGCCCACGGCAAAACCATTGTCGTCTACGGCACCCGTTAATCCCTGAAGAAACGGCGCAATCTGCGCCGTTTTTTTGTCTGCTCTCTGCCATGTGGCGCCGCCTGATCTACCACCCGGAAATCAACTACGCACTGCGACAAACGCTGGTGTTGTGCCTGCCGGTGCTGTTCGGCCTGTTGATAGGCCAGTTACAGCTCGGCCTGATGTTCTCTCTGGTGCCCGCCTGCTGCAATATCGCCGGTCTGGACACGCCGCATAAGCGCTTCTTTAAACGGCTGATCGTCGGCGGTTCGCTGTTCGCCTTCAGCAGCGTGCTGCTGCAACAGGCACTGCTGTGGCACGTGCCGCTACCGGCGCTGATGCTGGGCCTGGCGCTGCTGCTCGGCGTCACCGGTGAAATCAGCCCGCTGCACGCCCGGCTGTTGCCGGCGGCGCTGGTGGCCGCCATCTTCGCCCTCAGCACGACCGGTACGGTACCCATCTGGCAGGCGCCGCTGCTTTACGCGATCGGCACTGCCTGGTACGGCTTATTTACCTGGTTCTGGTTCAAGCTGTGGAAAGAACAGCCGATGCGCGAAACGCTGAGCCAACTCTACCTGGAACTGGCGGACTATTTCGAAGCCAAATACTCGCTGCTGACCCAGCACACCGATCCGCAAACCGCGCTGCCGCCGCTGCTGGTGCGCCAGCAAAAGGTGATGGATCTGATCAGCCTGTTGTACCAACAGCTTAATTTCCTGCCGCACGCCAACAACCTCGAGCAAAAGCGCCTGCAGCGCGCCTTTCAGGTAGCGATGGACCTGCAGGAGCACATCACCGTCAGCCTGCACCTGCCGGAAGAGGTGCAAAAACTGGTGGAGCAGAGCCAGGCCGAAGCGATCATTCGCCGCAATGCTCAGGTGATCGCCGGCCGGCTGCGCGTGGTGGCGCACGATATTCTCTACCATCAACATTCGAAGCGCTTCTCCATGACCCATGAGCTGGCAGCGCTGGAAAAAATGGCGGCGCAGCATCCCGATAACCCGGTCGGCCAATTTTGTTACTACCACTTCAGCCGCATCGCCCGCCTGCTACGTACCCAGCATCCGCTGTACCGCCGCGACCTGATGCCCGGCCAGCACCGCCTGCCGTTTTGGCCGGCGCTGGTCAGCTACCTGTCGTTCAAATCCACCGCCCTGCGCAACGCCGCGCGCCTGGGCGTGACGCTCGCGGTCGGCAGCAGTCTGGGTGCGGTGTTCAACCTGCCGAAACCTTACTGGATCCTGCTCACCATCATGCTAGTGAGCCAAAACGGGTATAACGCTACCCGGGTGCGTATTCAGCACCGTGCGCTGGGCACGATTGCCGGGCTGCTGCTGGCGGCCGGGCTGTTGCAGCTGCAGTTGCCGGAAGGAGAAACGCTGAGCATCATGTTGGTGATCACGCTGCTGGCCTACCTGGTTTCGCGCAAGAACTACGGGCTGTCGGTGATTGGCTTTACGGTCACGGCGGTTTACACCCTGCAGCTGCTGGCGCTGAACGGCTCGCATTTTCTGGTACCGCGCCTGATCGATACGCTGATCGGCTGCGTACTGGCGTTCGGCGGCACCATTTGGCTATGGCCGCAGTGGCAAAGCGGGCTGCTGCGCAAGAATGCCCATCAGGCGCTGGAGAACGATCAAGCCGCGCTGCGGCTGATGCTGAAGCAACCGGAACCGGACGCCACTGCGCTGGCCTATACCCGCATGCAGGTCAACCAAGCGCACAACGCGCTGTTCACCTCGCTCAATCAGGCGATGCAGGAGCCGGGGTTCGCGTCGAACTATCTGGCGGACATGCGGCTGTGGGTCACTCACAGCCAGTTCATCGTCGAACACCTGAACGCCATGACCATTTTGGCGCGCGAGCACTACATGCTGACGCCGAAGCTGGCGGAAGAGTATCTGCAGACCTGTGAAATCGCGCTGCAAAGCTGCCAGCAGCGGTTGGAATACGACGGGCCGAGCAGCGGCAACAGCGGCATCATGCAGCCGCCGGATCTGCATCCGGAGATGCCCGTCACCGAGATGGAGCGCCATCTGCGGCGCATTTTGTCGCACCTGAGCGTGATGCACACCATTTCGTCGCTGGCCTGGCGCCAGCGCCCGCACCACGGCATTTGGCTCAAGCGCAAACTGCGCGATCAATAAGGGCGCGGCATGCCGCGCCCCGTTATTCGACGCACGGGCTTCAGGCGTTGATCACATCCTGCACCGCCAGCTCGAACAGCGCCATGCCGGCCTCGATGTCCTGCAGCTCCACCACCAGCGACGGCGCGAAACGGATCACGTTCGGCCCAGCGTTGAGGATCATCAGCCCACGCGCAGCGGCGGCGGTGAGAAAATCGCGTGCTCTGCCATGATAATGCGGCGTCAGTTCGGCGCCGATCAGCAACCCCATGCCGCGAATGGCGGTGAAAACACCGTATTTATCGCCGATATGCTGCAAAGCCTGCACATACAACGCGTGACGCTGTTCGATGCCGCTCAGCACTTCCGGCGTATTGATCACATCCAACGCCGCCTCCGCCACCGCGCAGGCCAGCGGGTTGCCGCCGTAGGTGGTGCCGTGAGTGCCCACCTGCATCACCGACGCAATCTCTTCGGTAGTCAGCATGGCGCTGACCGGGAAACCGCCGCCCAGCGCCTTGGCGGTGGTGAGAATGTCCGGCGTCACGCCATAATGCATATAGGCGAACAGCTTGCCGCTGCGCCCCATGCCGCTTTGCACTTCGTCGAACACCAGCAGCGCCTGGTGTTGGTCGCACAGTTTGCGCACGCCTTTGAGGAAGTCGGCGTCGACCGGCGTAATGCCGCCCTCGCCCTGAATCGGCTCCATCACCACCGCGCAGGTGTGGTTGTCCATCACCGCTTTCACCGCCGCCAGATCGTTGAACGGCACGTGCACGATGTCGGCCGGCTTCGGCCCGAATCCGTCGGAGTATTTGGCCTGCCCGCCCACCGACACGGTGAACAGCGTGCGGCCGTGAAACGCGTTATAGAAAGCGATGATTTTGGTTTTGTACGGGCTGTGACGGGTAATGGCGTAATGGCGCGCCAGTTTGAACGCCGCCTCGTTGGCCTCTGCGCCGGAGTTGGCGAAGAACACCCGATCGGCGAAGGTGGCGTCGATCAGTTTGCTCGCCAGGCGCAGCGCGGGCTCATTGGTGAAGACGTTGCTGGTATGCCACAGGGTTTCGCCCTGGCGTTTGAGCGCCTCGACCAGCGCCGGATGGCAGTGCCCCAGCGCCGTCACCGCGATGCCGCCGGAAAAATCGATGTACTCTTTTCCCTGCTGATCCCAGACCCGGCTGCCTTGGCCGCGCACCGGCACAAACTGGGCAGGCGCATAAACAGGCAGGATCACCTGGTCAAAGGTACTGCGGCTCACTGCGGATTTTTCAGTCATTTTCGGCTCCACCCTGAAAGTTTTTCAGCGCTATCGTAATATCAGATTGAAAACATAATCACGAAATATGCATAAAAAACCAATCAAGCGCAAACGCAAAACGCCTGACGGGCGAAAAAAACGCACCGGAATTAACGCTTGAGGAAATTATCCAGCAGCTGGTGGCCCTGCTCGCTGAGCACGCTTTCCGGATGGAACTGCACGCCTTCCAGCGCCAAAGTGCGGTGGCGGATACCCATGATCTCGTCGCGCACGCCGTCGCGTTCACTCCAGGCGGTCACTTCAAAGCAGTCCGGCAGCGTATCGGCTTTCAGCACCAGCGAGTGATAGCGGGTCACGGTCAACGGATCGCTCAGGCCGCGAAACACGCCGACGCCCAGGTGACGGATCGCTGAGGTTTTGCCGTGCATCACCGCGCGGGCGCGCACCACCTCGGCGCCGAACGCCTGCCCCAGCGCCTGGTGCCCCAGGCACACGCCGAGGATCGGCAGCTTGCCGGCGAAATGACGAATGGCGGCCAGCGAGATACCCGCTTCGTTCGGGGTACAGGGGCCAGGGGAAATCACCAGGTGCTGCGGCGCCAGCCGCGCGATATCGGCCAGCTGCAGCTCATCGTTGCGCTTCACCAGCACCTCGGCGCCCAATTCGCAGAAATACTGGTAAAGGTTATAGGTAAAGGAGTCGTAGTTATCGATCAGCAGCAGCATGTTAGATCCGGCAGAGAAAAACGCCGCCACAGTGTACTGATTTAACCCGCCGCTGCCGACGATAATTTCCGCTTACTTTTTGCGGCCGCCGGTGATCGACCCCAGCACGCCGCGCAGGATCTGGCGGCCGAGATCGCGCGCCATGCTCTTGGCGGCGGTCTGGACAATTCCGTCGCGCTTGCCGCCGCGCGGGCCAGTAGAGCCGAACAGCAGCTCGTTCAAACCGTCCATCAGGCCGCCGCCCGCCTGCTGTTGCTGCGCTTGCGGTTGCTGCCCTTGCTGCGGGGTGCCGACGGTGGCGAAGCCGCCCGACGACAGCTTCTCGTAGGCGGACTCGCGGTCGATCATATCCTCATAGCGACCATACAGCGGCGATTTGTTGATCGCGCTGTTCAGCCCTTCCGCACCGAGCATGCCCATTTTGGACTCCGGCGCAATGACCATCGCCCGCTCCACCACGTTCGGGCGGCCCTTCTCGTCGAGGAATGACACCAGCGCTTCGCCCACGCCCAGCTCGGTGATCGCCGTTTCGGCATCGAAGGCCGGATTGGCGCGCAGGGTTTGCGCCGCCGTCTTCACCGCCTTCTGATCGCGCGGGGTATAGGCGCGCAGCGCATGCTGCACGCGGTTGCCCAGTTGGCCGAGCACGCTGTCCGGGATGTCCAGCGGGTTCTGGGTGACAAAGTAAATGCCGACGCCTTTGGAACGGATCAGACGCACCACCTGTTCAATCTTGGTCAGCAGCGCCGCCGGCGCATCGTTGAACAACAGGTGCGCCTCATCGAAGAAGAACACCAGCTTCGGCTGTTCGGGATCGCCCACTTCCGGCAGGTGCTCAAACAGCTCGGCCAGCAGCCACAGCAGGAACACCGAATACAGCTTCGGCTGATTGATCAGCTTGTCAGCCGCCAGCAGGTTGATCACGCCATGGCCGTTGGCGTCAGTTTTCATCAGATCGTTGATGTCCAGCATCGGCTCGCCGAAGAACTGGTTGGCGCCCTGCTCTTCCAGCGTCAACAACCCACGCTGGATGGCACCGATCGACGCGGTAGAGATATTGCCGTACTGGGTCTGGAATTGTTTGGCGTTGTCGCCGACGAACTGCACCATGGCGCGCAGGTCTTTCATGTCCAGCAACAGCAGCGCGTTGTCATCGGCAATTTTGAACACCAGCTGCAGCACGCCGCTTTGCACCTCGTTCAGATCCAACAGGCGCCCCAGCAGCAGCGGCCCGAGATCGGAAATCGTGGCGCGGATCGGGTGGCCCTTCTCGCCGTAAATATCCCACGGGATAATGGTGCAGGCCTGCGGCTGCCAGTCGGTGACGCCAATCGCCGCCAGGCGCGCCTGCAATTTCTCGGAAGGCACGCCCTCGGCGCCGATGCCGGACAAATCGCCTTTCACGTCCGACAGGAACACCGGCACGCCAATGCGCGAGAACTGCTCGGCCATTTTTTGCAGCGTCACCGTCTTACCGGTGCCGGTTGCCCCGGTGATCAGCCCGTGGCGGTTGGCCAACGCCGGCAAAATCACCAGATCCTGCTCCGGTTTTCCGTCTTTCATCGCTTTGGCGATAATCCGTGGTTCACTCATTTTCTGTTCCTTTGACGCTGACGCGGCGCGAAACGCGCCTGTTGATGCAATAAAGCTATAAGCGCCGCGTAACCCCGTCAAGGACAAACAAAATGGGCGCCGTCGGAGCCTGATGAATTCAGATTGCGCTTAGCGCCAGCACGTCTTTGCTTGAACAATAAAGCACCAGTGCTATAGTGATCATTACGCTGTATATACGAGGTAAATACCATGTCTGAATCTACCGTGGTAATCCGCGTGGATGAAGAGTTAAAAACCGCTTTCGCCAGCGCGGCAAAGGCCGCCGATCGCACGGCTTCGCAACTGCTGCGCGATTTCATGCGCGAGTTTGTCAGCCGCCAGGCACAGCAGGAAGAGTACGACCAGTGGTTAAAGGAAAAGGTCGAGGTGAGCCGCAAGGCGTGGCGTGAAGGCAAGTTCGCTGACGATGAAGAGGTGGCCGCTTATTTCGCCGAACGCAGAGCTAAATCAACGCAATAAAACACAAAAGGACTTTTGTGAAACTGACATGGACGGAACCCGCCATCGCCGATCGTCTGGCGATTTATGAATGGTTGGAACTTAAAAACCCGGCCGCCGCGGCAGAGAATGATGCAAAAATCGCTGACGCGGCGGCACGCCTCGTGCATCATCCCGCCAGTGGGAAAACGGGTCGGATAGCCGGCACGCGCGAGCTGGTCATCTCCCCGTCCTATCTGCTGGTCTATGAATGGGCGCCTCAACGCATCATCGTATTGGCCATCGTGCATACTCGCCGCCGGTGGCCGCCGGCATAGTCACCCCCGCAGCCCCAGTTGCTCCTTCAACGCCTTCAAATAGCGCCGGCTGACCGGCACCGGATCGCCGGCCGACATGATCATCTCCGCCGCGCCGCCCTCTTCGAAGCGGATCTCGCGCACCTGCTCCAGGTTGACCAGATACTGCCGATGGCAGCGCACCAATGGGGTACGGCTTTCCAGCGTGCGCAGCGTCAGCTCGGTGAAACACTCCATGCCGTCGCTGCGCACCACGAACACCCCGCTCAGTTTGGAACGGATCGCCAGCACTTCATCGAACCGCAGCAGGTAGATGCGGCTGTGGCCGGTGCAGGGAATGTATTTCAGGTAACCGGCGCTCTCATCCAGCGCCGCCACGTCCTGCGGTGCACTGCGCTGCCGCAGGCGTTGCAGCGTCTTGCTCAGCCGCTTCGGCTCCGCCGGCTTCAGCAGATAGTCGAAGGCATGCTCCTCGAACGCCTGCACGGCATATTCGTCGTAGGCGGTCAGAAACACGATGTGCGGCATGCGGTTAGGATCCAACATGCCGACCATTTCCAGCCCGCTGATGCGCGGCATCTGGATATCGAGAAACACCACGTCCGGCTGCAGCCGGTGGATCTGGCTGATGGCTTCGATGGCATTGGTGCATTCGCCGATGATCGCGATCTCCGCCTCGGCCTCCAGCAGATGGCGCAGGTTGTCGCGCGCGGAAGGTTCATCGTCAACAATCAGTGCGTTTAACATCAGGCGGCCCTCTCCATGGGAACATTGAGCGTAATGCGGGTGTAGGCGTCCGGCCGGCAATCCACCTGCACGCCATAGCCTTCGCCGTAGCGCACGCGAATGCGTTTATCCACCAGATTCATCCCCAGCCCGCTGCAGTTCGGTTTCGGCTGGAACAGCCCGGCGTTGTCCGTCACCTGCAGCAGCAGATGCTCGCCTTCGCAGCAGGCGCCAATTTCGATACGGCCCACGCCCAACAGATGCGAGGTGCCATGCTTGATGGCGTTTTCGACGATCGGCTGCAGCGAGAACGCCGGCAGCCGCACCGCCAACAGCGCCTCCGGCAGCGACACCGCGATCTCCAGCCGATCGGCGAAGCGCGCTTTCTCAATCTGCAGGTAGGCGTTCACGTGTTCAATCTCGTCCGCCAGGCTGACTTCGTCATCCGAACGTTTGAGGTTTTTACGAAAGAAGGTCGAGAGGGACTGCACCAGATCGCAGGCGCGTTCGCCATCGCGGCGGATCACCGCCACCAGGGTATTCAAGGCATTGAACAGGAAATGCGGATTGACCTGCGCATGCAGCAGCTTGATCTCCGACTGCGCCAGCAACTGCTTGTGGCGCTCATACTGTCCGGCCATGATCTGCGCCGACAGCAGGCTGGCGATGCCTTCACCCAACGTACGGTTGATGGTGCTGAACAGCTGGCTTTTCGGTTCGTACAGCTTGATGGTGCCGATCACCCGCTGGTTTTCGCCGCGCAGCGGGATCACCAGCGTCGAACCCAGCTTGCAGGCCGGGTTGATCGAGCAGCAATAAGAGAGCTGATTACCGTCGGCGTACACCACCTCGTTGTTGTCGATGGCGCGATGCGAATGCACCGAGGCGATCGGCGTGCCCGGCAGGTGGTGATCGTCGCCGATGCCGATAAACGCCAGCAATTTGTCGCGATCGGTGATCGCCACCGCGCCGATGCCCAGCTCCTGATAGATCACCCGGGCGACCTTCATGCTGTTCTCCTGATCGAACCCCTGCCGCAGGATGCCCTCGGTGCGCTCGGCGATCTTCAGCGCCTTGGAAGAGAAGGCACTGGTGTATTTTTCGAACATCGCGCGCCGATCCAGCAGGATTTGCATGAACATCGCCGCGCCGACGGTATTGGCGATCATCATCGGCAGCGCGATGTGCTCCACCAGCTGCAACGCTTCGCCGTAAGGGCGCGCCACCGCCAGGATGATCGCCATCTGCAGCACTTCCGCCACCAGCGCCACGCCGCCGACGAACAGCGGATTGAACAGCAGCTCGATGCGCCCCCGGCGCATGGCGATGCTGTGTACGATGCCGCCGACCAGGCCTTCCGACACCGTGGAAATCGCGCAGGCCACGTCGGTCATGCCGCCGAGCGTATACCGGTGCAGGCCGCCGGTCAGCCCGACCAGAAAGCCCACCGACGGCCCGCCCAGCAGCCCGCCCAAAACCGCGCCTATCGCGCGGGTGTTGGCGATCGAATCCTGAATGTGCAGCCCGAAGTAGGTGCCCATGATGCAGAACACGGAGAAGATCACGTAGCACAGCAGCTTATGCGGCAGGCGAATGGTCACCTGCATCAGCGGGATGAACAGCGGGGTTTTGCTCAGCAGATAGGCGATAACGAGATAGACGCACATCTGCTGCAACAGCAACAGCACCTGGTTAAATTCATACATGGCAGCAACTCATCCAGAGACAACAAAGGGCGAACGCCGGATTCCCGGTCTGATTATTGTCTGTCGATTAGAGCATGGGGCGAGGGAGAAAACAGTGATGAAGGCAAGGCTTCGGGAGGAAGGAGCGGCCGACCCCGACGGGATCGGCCAAAAACTTACGGCAGCACCTTGGCTGACAGAATCACCACCGGTTTGGTCGGCACATTCTGGTAAGGGCCGACGTTGCCGGTCGGCACCTGGGCAATTTTGTCCACCACGTCCATGCCTTTCACCACTTTGCCGAACACCGCGTAGCCGAAGTCACGCTGGCCGTGATCCAGGAAGGCGTTATCCGCCACGTTCAGGAAGAACTGGCTGGTGGCGCTGTCCTTGTCGGCGGTGCGCGCCATTGAGATGGTGCCACGCAGGTTACGCAAGCCGTTATCGGCTTCATTCTTGATCGGCGCCTTGGTGGATTTTTGCTGCATGTCAGCGGTGAAACCGCCGCCCTGCACCATAAAACCCGGGATCACGCGGTGGAAGATGGTGTTGTTGTAGTACCCGCTGTTCACGTAATCGACGAAGTTCTGGGTGGAAACCGGTGCCTTCTTGCTGTCGAGCGCCAACTCGATATTCCCCGCCGAGGTCGTCAGCATGACGTGGGTCTCACCGGCGGCGAGTGCGGCTGGCGCCACTGCAGTCAGGGAACACAGCGCGACGAAGGTCACTAAAGTACGTTTGAACATTAACGGGTCCTTTCTCTGAGAGACAAACTACGGAAAAGCGCTTTGATTCTAAAGAGCTGTATCGGCAAGTGCCAGCCATTTACCTATATTTACCCAATTACGGGACATATCCTAGGCGGCCCTGAATTTTGCTGCGGAAAGTATGGGCGCAGAAGGCTTTTTTGCCAACCGCATCACGCATTTTTTGCCCCGCGCCGCCCTGGGTCGGTTTTTGCGATCTGCCTCCCAGTTTGCACATACATTGCCGTTACTCTATATAAATGAGAGCGCTCTCATTATAAAAAGAACGGATACTGAGGCATCCCACGGCGGCATCGCCGCGCAACCCCTGGAGAAATGACGTGAGTGAATTGATGACTGAAGTCAGCCCCGAGTTTGAAAGCACCATCATGGAACTGCTGGTGTTCTCCGGCAGCGCGCGCAGCAATGCGTTGATGGCGTTGCGGCAAGCGCGTGCCGGCGACTTCGCCGCGGCGGCCAAACACATGGCCGAGTCCAAAGAGTGGGTGAAGAAGGCGCACCTGATCCAGACTGAGCTGATCGGCCTGGACGAAGGCTGCGGCAAGCTGGCGATCAACCTGATCACCGTGCATGCGCAGGATCATCTGATGAACGCCATGGTGATCCAGGATCTGGCCGACGACATGATCGAGCTCTATCGCCGTCAGTCGCAGACGGAGGGCCGACCATGAGTACGCTCAAAATCGCCGTGATCGGCGGCGGCAGCAGCTACACTCCCGAATTGGTCGATGGGCTGATCCAGCGCATCGAGGAGCTGCCGGTCACCGAACTGGCGCTGGTGGACGTCGAGCCGGGCCGGCAAAAAGTGGAAACCATCGCCGCCCTGACCCGCCGCATGCTGGCGCGCCACGGGCTGGAGCAGGTGAAGGTCAGCGTGCACTTCGCGCTGGACGACGCCATTCGCGGCGCCGCTTTCGTGCTGACCCAGTTCCGCGTCGGGCAACTGCCGGCGCGCGCCGCTGATGAACGGCTGGGCCTGAAATACCAGCTGCTCGGCCAGGAAACCACCGGCGTCGGCGGCTTCGCCAAGGCGCTGCGCACCATTCCGGTGATGCTGGATATCGCCCGTCGGGTGGAAAAGCTGGCGCCGGACGCCTGGATCATCAACTTCACCAACCCGGCCGGCATCGTCACCGAGGCGGTGTCCCGCTTTACCAAAGCGAAAATCATCGGCCTGTGCAACGTACCGATCAGCATGCATCACATGATCGCCAACATGCTGCAGGCGCCTTACGCCGACGTGCAGCTGCAGTTCGCCGGCCTGAACCACATGGTCTGGGTGCATCAGGTCACGCAGCAGGGGCGCGACGTCACCGCTAAGGTGATCGACATGCTGTGCGACGGCGCGGCGCTGACCATGAACAACATCAAGGAAGAGCCCTGGCAGCCGGACTTCCTGCGCGCGCTCGGCGCGATCCCCTGCCCGTACCACCGCTATTTTTACCAGACCCGCGAGATGCTGGCGGAGGAGATGGCCGCTGCCGGCGAGCGCGGCACCCGCGCCGAGCAGGTGATGCAGGTAGAAAAAGAGCTGTTCGAGCTGTATGCCGATCCGCAGCTGAACAGTAAGCCGGAGCAGCTCAGCTTCCGCGGCGGTTCTTTCTATTCCGAAGTTGCGCTGGAGCTGATTCGTGCTATCCATAATAATCTCGGCACGCAATTAGTGGTCAACACCGCAAACCGCGGCGCAATCCATGGCCTGCCGGACGATGCTGTGATAGAAATCAACTGTATCGTCGATGCTCAGGGCGCACACCCGCTGACCTTCGGCCCGCTGCCGGAGCCGATGCAGGCCCTGACGCAGCAGGTGAAAGCCTACGAACGTCTGACCATCGAAACCGCAGTGCACGGCGATCGCCGCAGCGGATTGCTGGCGCTGATCGCCAACCCGTTAGTGGGCAACGCCAACCTGGCGCAGCCGCTGCTGGACGAGGTGTTGACGATAAACGCGCCGTATTTGCCGCAGTTCAGGTAAACGGCTATACGCAGCCAGACAGGGGTTCGGCGCGCCGAACCCATTTTTTTAGCCGTAATTCAGGAGTGGGACGATGGTGACACTGGAAGATGTCGCGGCGCTGGCGGGCGTTTCGCGCGCCACCGTATCGCGCGTGGTGAACGGCGACAGCAACGTCAAGGCGCCGACCCGCGAGAAGGTTGAACGCGCCGTCGCCCAGCTCGGTTATACCCCCAACCCGGCGGCCCGCGCGCTCGCCTCCAGCCACAGCAATACCCTTGGGCTGGTCACCACGTCATACCGCGGCGGCTTCTTCGGCGCGCTGATGGACTTCGTGCAGACCGAGGCCGAATCCCACGGCAAGCAGCTGCTGGTGACCCAGGGCCGCAACAGCGCCGAAAACGAATGGCAGGCGGTGCAGAGGCTGTTCAGCCTGCGCTGCGACGGCGTGATCCTGCACGTGCGTTTTCTCAGCGACGATCGGCTGCGCCAGCTGGCGGCGGAGCAACGTGATTTCGTGTTGCTCGATCGTCTGGTGCCGGGGTTGGAAGACCGCTGCGTCACCTTCGATCACCCGCTCGCCAGCCGCATGGCGACGCAGCAGTTGCTCGATGCCGGGCACCGGCGCATCGCCTGCATCAGTGGCCCGCGCGAGCGCCCGTCGAGCCGCCTGCGGCTGCAAGGGTTTGAAGAGGCAATGCAGGCGGCGAATATCGAGCCGGTGGCCTGCCTGGAGGGCGTCTACGATCTGGAAAGCGGTTACCGCTGTGCCGATCGGCTGCTGCGGCAAGCCGTGCGGCCCAGCGCCATCTACTGCTGCAACGAAGAGATGGCGATCGGCGCCCTGCTGGCAATCAATGAGCACCGCCTGCGGGTGCCGCAGGATATCTCCTTGATCTGCTACGACAGCGGCGAACGCGCGCCTTTCGTGCGCCCGGCGTTGAGCAGCGTACACTTTCCCATCAGCGAGATGGCCCAATACGCGGCGCGCAGGTTGATCGATCCCGCCACCCCGGCGCACCGGTTTGAGCCGACGATCGTCCACCGCGATTCCATTGTGACGGCACGCAAATAGATCACACTAATGCGCACCACCCCTTCATGGGTTACATCAAAAAATCGACAACCATCACAAAAAATCCCGTTGTCTGTGCTAGGATCCGCCTCCTGGTGGCCTGATCGGGACTTTTTTCTGCGTTTGCCAGGAAAAGCCAGCGGGCCTTATGCCAGCTATAAAAACCTCTAACAGACATATTCAGGCCTATACAATGAATGACAGTAACCGCATACGGCTTACCTGGATCAGCTTCTTTTCTTACGCGCTGACCGGTGCTTTAGTGATCGTCACAGGGATGGTGATGGGAAACATTGCAGAGTACTTTAATCTGCCGGTTTCCAGCATGAGTAACACCTTTACTTTCCTCAACGCCGGTATTTTGATTTCGATCTTCCTCAATGCCTGGCTGATGGAAATCATCCCGCTGAAGCGTCAGCTGATCTTCGGCTTTGTCCTGATGGTGCTGGCGGTCGCAGGGCTGATGCTCGGCAAGAGCCTGACCATGTTCTCGCTGTGCATGTTTATCCTCGGCGTGGTGAGCGGTATCACCATGTCGATCGGCACCTTCCTGATCACCCACATGTATGCCGGCCGCCAGCGCGGTTCACGCCTGTTGTTCACCGACTCCTTCTTCAGCATGGCCGGGATGATCTTCCCGATCGTCGCTGCGATGCTGCTGGCCCGCCATATCGGCTGGTACTGGGTTTATGCCTGCATCGGCCTGCTGTACGTGGGGATCTTCGTGCTGACCCTGTGCTCCGAATTCCCGGTGCTGGGCAAGAAAGGCACTGATGCCGGTCAACCGGTCGAGAAAGAAAAATGGGGCATCGGCGTGCTGTTCCTGTCGATCGCCGCGCTGTGCTACATCCTCGGCCAGCTGGGCTTCATTCAGTGGGTGCCGGAGTACGCCACCAAGTCGTTCAATATGGACATCGGCCAGGCCGGTAAGCTGGTGAGCGACTTCTGGACCTCTTATATGGTCGGCATGTGGGTGTTCAGCTTCATCCTGCGCTTCTTCGATCTGCAGCGCATCGTTACCGTGCTGGCCGCACTGGCTACCGGCGCGATGTACCTGTTCGTCAGCACCGACAATCCGGAGCACCTCGGCTACTACATTATGGCCCTGGGCTTCGTTTCCAGCGCCATCTACACCACGCTGATCACCCTCGGCTCGCTGCAGACCAAGGCTTCCTCGCCGAAACTGGTCAACTTTATCCTGACCTGCGGCACCATCGGCACCATGCTGACCTTCGTGGTCACCGGTCCTATCGTGGCGAAAGGCGGCGCGCATGCGGCGCTGACCACCGCCAACGGCCTGTACCTGGCGGTGTTTGTGATGTGTCTGCTGCTGGGCTTCGTGACCAAGCACCGCAGCCACGGTCACGTGACGCACTGATTTCTTCGCATCAAATACATCAAGGGCGCCCGCAAGGCGCCCTTTTTTATGTACATTTTTCACACTTAATTATACATTGTTTATACATGAACAATGGAGAGGGATTGCTCATGAAAGTCTTTATCAAAAAATGGGGCAACAGCGCGGGAATGCTGGTGCCCTCAGCGCTAATGAACGAGCTGGAACTACAGGTAGGTCAGGAAATGGACATGCAGGTCATCGATGGAGCGTTGGTCATTAAGCCGGTTAAGAAACGCTATTCACTGCAGCAATTGCTCGATGGCTGCGACGGTGAAGCGCCGGCCGCCGCAGACGACAACTGGGAACACATGCCGCCGGCGGGGAAAGAAGTATGGTGAAGCGCCCCGTTTTTCAGCGCGGAGATCTTATCCGGGTCAGCCTGAATCCCGTGGTTGGCCGTGAGCAGCAAGGCGACTTTCGTCCGGCACTGGTGCTCTCCCCCCGTGAGTTTAATGCGCTGGGCATGGTGCTGGTCGCCCCTATTTCGCAAGGGGCTAATTTTGCCCGTACAGCGGGTTTCACCGTCAGCCTGAGCGGGAGCGGCACCGCAACGCAGGGTGTCATCTTGATCAACCAGGTTCGCATGATGGATCTGGCCGGGCGCAGCGCGCAATTCATTGAACGTGCCCCTGGCGAAGTCATCGCCGACGCGCTGGCGCGGCTTCAGGCAATCATCGACTAACGCCGAAAATCCACCGTCTCATCCTGCTGTAAACGCAGCGTAGTTTCCGCCGGCCGCGTTTCGGCGATCACTGCCCCCTGGCGAATCGAATAACGCACCGGCGTCTGGCGGCGCACCGCGTCGAAGCCGCTTTCCGCCGGCAGGATCACCAGGTTGGCGCTGTTGCCGGCCGCCAGGCCGTAGTCGCTCAGGTTAAGGGTGCGTGCGCTGTGGTGGGTGATCAACTTCAGCCCATCGTCGATTTGGCCATAGCCCATCAGCTGGCACACGTGCAGCCCCATATGCAGCACCTGCAGCATGTTGGCGGTGCCGAGCGGGTACCAGGGATCGAACACGTCGTCGTGGCCGAAACAGACGTTGATCTCCGCCTCCAGCATCTCCTTCACCCGCGTCACGCCGCGCCGTTTCGGGTAACTGTCGAAACGCCCCTGCAGGTGAATGTTCACCAGCGGATTGGCGACGAAGTTGATGCCGGACATTTTCAACAGGCGGAACAGCCGCGAGGCGTAAGCGCCATTGTAAGAGTGCATCGCCGTGGTGTGGCTGGCGGTGACTTTCGCCCCCATCTCCAGCTTCAGCGCCAGCGCCGCCACGGTCTCGACGAAGCGCGATTGCTCGTCGTCGATTTCATCGCAGTGCACGTCCACCAGCCGATCGTATTTTTGCGCCAGCGCGAACGCCTTATGCAGCGACTCCACGCCGTATTCGCGGGTGAATTCGAAGTGCGGAATGGCGCCCACCACGTCGGCGCCCAGCCGCAGCGCCTCTTCAAGCAGCGCTTTGCCGTTGGGGTAGGAAAGGATCCCCTCCTGCGGGAAGGCGACGATCTGCAGCGTCACCCAGGGCGCCACCTCCTGCTTAACCTCCAGCATGGCACGCAGCGCGGTCAGCGTGGGATCGGAAACGTCGACGTGGGTGCGCACATACTGCACGCCGTTAGCGATCTGCCACTTAAGCGTTTGCCAGGCGCGCTGTTTGACGTCTTCATGAGTCAGCAGCGCTTTGCGTTCGGCCCAGCGCTCAATGCCCTCGAACAGCGTGCCGGACTGGTTCCAGGCCGGCTGACCGGCGGTCTGCGTGGTATCCAGGTGGATATGCGGTTCGACGAACGCCGGCAACGCCAGCCCGCCCTGCGCATCCAACACGTCGCCGCGCCACTCCTGCCCCTCCGGCTGCGGTACCAGATGCGCAATGCGCCCCTGCTCGATCGCCAGTTGCCACAATCCCTCATGCCCGCTTAAACGCAGGTTGTCGATAAATTTCAATGGACGTTTCGCCACCCTTCACCTCTGCCGTTGCGCTGGTTTTCTTCATCATACTGGCAGCGGATCGCGCTGACAAAGTCGCCGTTGTCTGCCTACCCCCTGCGTTTACTCCCTGAGGGGTAATTTACATGCAAACTGACTCGCTTCAGCTAAAGATGAATAAAATCCGCAACTTATCAAAAAACGTGAAAAATCATTTATATACCACGTTAGAGGTATATGGGGGTGTGATTGATTTGCATCAATAAATTGCTCATCGGGAGAGATAAGGTAAGCCTAGGAAACCAGAATTTTGAGGCAATAATGAGCAGAGTCAAACTTGCCGTCGTCGGCAATGGCATGGTCGGCCACCGGTTCATCGAAGATCTGTTGGATAAAGCAGACAAAGACCAGTTCGAAATCACCGTCTTTTGCGAAGAGCCACGCATCGCTTACGATCGCGTGCACCTTTCCTCCTACTTCTCGCACCACACCGCCGAAGAGCTGTCGCTGGTGCGCGAAGGCTTTTACGAAAAACACGGCGTAAAGGTACTGGTCGGCGAACGCGCTATCACCATCAATCGCGACGAGAAGGTCATCCACTCCAACACCGGTCGCACCGTCTATTACGACAAGCTGATCATGGCCACCGGCTCCTATCCGTGGATCCCGCCGATTAAGGGCTCGGATAGCCAGGACTGCTTCGTTTACCGCACCATCGAAGACCTGAACGCCATCGAAGCCTGCGCGCGCCGCAGCAAACGCGGTGCGGTAGTCGGCGGCGGGCTGTTAGGGCTGGAAGCCGCCGGCGCGCTGAAAAGCCTGGGGGTGGAAACACACGTGATCGAGTTCGCTCCGGTACTGATGGCCGAACAGCTCGACCCGATGGGCGGTGACCAGCTGCGCCGCAAGATCGAGCGCATGGGCGTCAAGGTACACACCGGCAAAAATACCCAGGAGATCGTCAACGGCGGCGGCACGGCGCGCAAAACCATGCATTTCGCCGACGGTAGCCTGCTGGAAGTGGATTTCATCGTGTTCTCCACCGGCATCCGCGCCCAGGACAAGCTGGCGCGTCAGTGCGGGCTGGAGGTTGGCCGCCGCGGCGGCATCGCCATCAACGACAGCTGCCAAACGTCTGATCCGGACGTGTACGCCATCGGTGAGTGCGCCGCCTGGCGCGATCGCACCTTTGGCCTGGTGGCGCCGGGGTACAAAATGGCGCAGGTGGCCGCCGATCACCTGCTGGACCGCGAAAACGGCTTCCAGGGCGCCGACATGAGCGCCAAGCTGAAGCTGCTGGGCGTGGACGTCGGCGGCATCGGCGATGCCCATGGCCGCACCGAAGGCGCCCGCAGCTACGTTTATCTGGATGAAAGCAAAGAAGTCTACAAACGTATCGTGGTCAGCGCCGACAATAAAACCCTGCTCGGCGCGGTGCTGGTAGGCGACACCAGCGATTATGGCAACCTGCTGCAGCTGGCGTTGAACGGCATCGAGCTACCGGAAAACCCGGACGGCCTGATCCTGCCGGCCCATGCGGGCAGCAAACCGGCCATCGGCGTAGATTCGCTGCCGGAAAGCGCGCAGATCTGCTCCTGCTTCGACGTCAGCAAAGGCGACATCATCCAGGCAGTCAACAAAGGCTGCCACACCGTGGCGGCGCTGAAGGCCGAAACCAAGGCCGGCACCGGCTGCGGCGGCTGCATCCCGCTGCTCACCCAGGTGTTGAACGCCGAGCTGAGCAAGCAGGGCATCGAGGTCAACCACCACCTGTGCGAACACTTCGCCTATTCACGCCAGGAGCTGTTCCACCTGATCCGCGTCGAAGGCATCAAGTCGTTCGAGGCATTGCTGGCCAAATACGGCAAAGGTTACGGCTGCGAAGTGTGTAAACCGACCGTCGGCTCGTTGCTGGCCTCGTGCTGGAACGAATACATCCTCAAGCCGCAGCATACACCGCTGCAGGATACCAACGACAACTTCCTCGGCAATATCCAGAAAGACGGCACCTACTCGGTGATCCCACGTTCCGCCGGCGGCGAAATCACCCCGGACGGCCTGCTGGCCATCGGCCAGATCGCCAAGGAATACAACCTCTACACCAAAATGACCGGCTCGCAGCGCATCGGCATGTTCGGCGCGCAGAAAGACGATCTGCCGGCCATCTGGAGCAAGCTGCTCGCCGCCGGCTTTGAAACCGGCCACGCGTATGCCAAGGCGCTGCGCATGGCGAAAACCTGCGTCGGCAGCACCTGGTGCCGCTATGGCGTCGGCGACAGCGTCGGCTTCGGCGTCACGCTGGAACATCGCTACAAAGGCATCCGCACCCCGCACAAAATGAAGTTCGGCGTCTCGGGCTGTACCCGTGAATGCGCCGAGGCGCAGGGCAAGGACGTCGGTATCATCGCCACCGAGAACGGCTGGAACCTGTACGTCTGCGGCAACGGCGGCATGAAACCGCGCCACGCCGACCTGCTGGCCGCCGATCTCGATCGCGAGACCCTGGTGCGCTACCTCGACCGTTTCATGATGTTCTATATCCGCACCGCCGATAAGCTGCAGCGCACCTCGGTGTGGCTGGAGAGCCTGGAAGGCGGCATCGATTACCTGCGCAAGGTGATCGTCGACGACAAGCTCGGCATCAACGACCAACTGGAAGCGGAGATCGCCCGCCTGCGCGACGCGGTGGTCTGCGAGTGGAAAGAGACCGTCGAGCATCCGGAAACGCAGCTGCGCTTCGCCCACTTCATCAACAGCCCGCTGCGCGATCCGAACGTGCAGGTGGTGGCCGAACGCGACCAGCACCGCCCGGCGCGCCCTGACGAGCGCATTCCCGTCACCCTGATCGATACCGAGGAGAGCCACGCATGAGCCAGTGGATTACCGTTTGTCCCGTCGCCGACATTCTGCCCGGCACCGGCGTATGTGCCCTGATCGGCGATCGGCAGGTGGCGGTGTTCCGCCCCTATGCCGACGAACAGGTGTTCGCCATCAGCAATATCGACCCGTTCGCCCAGGCCAGCGTGCTGTCACGCGGGCTGATCGCCGAGCATCAGGGCGAACTGTGGGTCGCCAGCCCGCTGAAGAAACAGCATTTCCGCCTGTACGACGGTCACTGTCTGGAAGATGACAGCCGTTCCGTCGCCAGCTTCGCCAGCCGGGTGGTCGACGGCATCGTGCAAGTCGCGGCATAACCTTTCGGGAGGCAACATGTTTACCGACACGATAAACAAATGCGCCGCCAACGCGGCGCGCATCGTCCGCCTGGCGAAGGAGAGCCCGCTCGGCTTCTGGATCAGCTCGGCGATGGCGGGCGCCTACGTCGGCCTTGGCATCATCCTGATCTTCACCCTCGGCAACCTGGTCGACCCAAGCGTGCGGCCGCTGGTGATGGGCGCCACCTTCGGCATCGCGCTGACGCTGGTGATCATCGCCGGTTCCGAGCTGTTCACCGGCCATACGATGTTCCTGATGCTCGGCGTCAAGGCCGGCACCATCCGCCAAAGCCAGATGTGGGCGGTGCTGCCGCAAACCTGGCTCGGCAACCTGCTCGGCTCGGTGCTGGTGGCGCTGATGTATTACTACGGCGGCGGCAGCCTGCTGCCGGTGGATACCAGTCTGGTGCACAGCGCCGCGTTGGCGAAAACCACCGCGCCGGCCGAAGTGCTGTTCTTCAAGGGCGTGCTGTGCAACTGGCTGGTTTGCCTGGCGATCTGGATGGCGATCCGCGTAGAAGGCGCCGCCAAGTTCATCGCCATTTGGTGGTGCCTGCTGGCCTTTATCGCCTCGGGTTACGAACACTCCGTCGCCAACATGACGCTGTTTGCCCTCTCCTGGTTCGGCAACCACAGCGAGGCCTACACCCTCGCCGGCATCGGCCACAACCTGCTGTGGGTGACGCTGGGCAACATCCTCTCCGGCTCGGTGCTGATGGGCCTGGGGTATTGGTACGCCACGCCGCGCGCCGAACGCCCGCAGGCGGCGAAAGCCGCCGCACGTCAGACCGCCTGATTTTTCGGGGGCGCATTTCGCCCCCACACTGATTACCCCCGAGGAGTGCCGATGGACTACCTGCCGATTTTCTGCCAACTGCAACATAAAGCCTGCCTGCTGGTCGGCGGCGGCGAGATCGCCGAACGCAAGGCGCGCCTGCTGCTGGACGCCGGCGCAGCGCTGACCGTCAACGCCGTAGACTTCACCCCACAGTTCCGCCTGTGGGCGGAAGAAGGCCGGTTGACGCTGGCCGAAGGCGAATTCAGCCCGACCCTGCTGGCGGAAAAATGGCTGGTGATCGCCGCTACCGACCGGCTGGAAGTCAACGCACGGGTGTATCAGTGCGCCAACCAGCAGCGGGTGTTCTGCAACGTGGTGGACGATCCGAAACGCGCCAGCTTTATCATGCCGTCGATCATCGATCGTTCACCGATCATGGTGGCGGTGTCCTCCGGCGGCAAAGCGCCGGTGCTGGCGCGCCTGCTGCGCGAGAAGCTGGAAGCGATGCTGCCGCAGCACCTCGGTAAGTTGGCCCAGCTGGGCGGCTCGCTGCGGCAGCGGGTAAAACAACGCTTCAGCAGCCTCGGCGCGCGCCGTCGCTTCTGGGAACGGTTATTCGCCCACGATCGGCTGGCGCAGTCGCTGGCCAACGACGACGCCACGCTGGCCACACGTCAGCTCGAGCAGCTGTTCAGCGAACAGCCGGAAGATCGCGGTGAAGTGGTGCTGGTGGGCGCCGGGCCGGGCGATGCCGGCTTACTGACGCTGAAAGGACTGCAACAGATCCAGCAGGCCGACGTGGTGGTTTACGACAGGCTGGTCTCCGAAGAGATCATGACGCTGGTGCGCCGCGACGCCGAGCGTATCTTCGTCGGCAAACGCGCAGGCCACCACTGCGTGCCGCAGGAGCAGATCAATCAAATCCTGCTGCAGCAGGCGCAGCAAGGCAAACGTGTGGTGCGCCTGAAGGGGGGCGATCCCTTTATCTTCGGCCGCGGCGGCGAAGAGCTGGAAACGCTGGCGGACGCCAACGTGCCGTTCTCGGTGGTGCCGGGTATCACCGCCGCCTCCGGCTGTTCCGCCTACAGCGGTATCCCGCTCACCCACCGCGACCATGCGCAGAGCGTGCGCCTGGTGACCGGCCACGCCAAGGCCGACGGCGGATTGGACTGGGCGACGCTGGCCGCCGGGCAACAGACGCTGGTGTTCTATATGGGGCTGTCGCAAGCGGCGGAGATCCAGCGCCAGCTGATAGCGAATGGATTGGCGGCCACCACGCCGGTGGCGCTGGTAGAAAACGGCACCTCCTGCCGCCAGCGGGTGATTGAAGGCGAGCTCGGCCAACTGGGCTCCCTGTCATTGCAGGCCGCCAGCCCCAGCCTGATCATCGTCGGCAGCGTGGTCAGCCTGCGCAGCAAGCTCAACTGGTTCGCCAGCGAGGTACCGCCCGCCGACCTGGCGCAAATGGCATGATACCGACGTAAAAAAAGCGGCCTATGGCCGCTTTTTTTATTTGCACCGACGTTACGCCTGCGGCGGTACGAAACCGACGGCCTGATAGACCTTCGCCAGGGTTTCCTGCGCGCGTGCGCGTGCCTTGGCGGCGCCGTCGCGCATCACCTGCTGCAGATAGGCTTCGTCGTTACGGAAGCGGTGATAGCGCTCCTGCAGCTCACCCAGCATGCCGGAGACGGCTTCCGCCACCGCGCCTTTCAGGTGGCCATACATCTGGCCTTCGAACTCGGCTTCCAGCTGCGCGATGCTCTTGCCGGTCACACCGGCGAGAATATCCAACAGGTTGGAGACGCCCGCCTTGTTGACCACATCGTAACGCACGACAGGCGGCTCTTCCGAGTCGGTCATTGCGCGTTTGATCTTCTTGGTCACCGCTTTCGGATCTTCCAGCAGGCCGATCACGTTGTTGCGGTTGTCGTCCGACTTGGACATCTTCTTGGTCGGCTCCTGCAGCGACATCACGCGCGCGCCGGATTTAGGAATAAACGGCTCCGGCACTTTGAACACGTCGCCGTACAGCGCGTTGAAACGCTGGCCCACGTCGCGGCTCAGCTCCAGGTGCTGTTTCTGGTCTTCGCCCACCGGCACCTGGTTGGTTTGATACAGCAGAATATCCGCCGCCATCAGCACCGGATAGCTGAACAGCCCAGCGTTGATGTTCTCGGCGTAGCGCGCGGATTTGTCCTTGAACTGCGTCATGCGGCTCAGTTCGCCGAAATAGGTGTAGCAGTTCAGCACCCAGCTCAGCTGCGTGTGCTCAGGCACGTGCGACTGCACGAAGATGGTGCTTTTTTCCGGGTCGATGCCGCAGGCCAGGTACAGCGCCAGCGTATCCAGCGTGGCCTTGCGCAGCTTCTCGGCGTCCTGGCGCACGGTGATGGCGTGCAGATCGACGATGCAGTAGATGCAGTCGTAGTCGTCCTGCATCTGCACCCACTGACGCAGCGCACCCATGTAGTTGCCGATGGTCAGTTCGCCGGACGGCTGCGCGCCGCTAAATACGATGGGCTTACTCATGTTTAAATTTCCTGATTCTCTAAAGATGACAGCCCAAGAGCGGGCAACAAATCGGCAAAGCGCTCCAACACCCGATCGGGGTGGCTCAGGGCGATCGATTCGCCGTAGTTATAACCGTAGGTAAAGCCGACGCTCGGGCAACCGGCGCCCTGCGCGGCTTGAATATCGTTGCGCGAATCGCCGACGAACAGCAGTTCATGTGCGCGCAGCCCAAGCTTGCCGAGCACCAGGTACAGCGGCGCCGGATGAGGTTTTTTTTCCGTCACGTCGTCGCCGCCGATCACCAGCGAAAAATAGTCGCCAATGCCCAACGATGCCAGCAGCGGCGCCACGAACGGCGTCGGCTTGTTGGTCACCAGCGCCATCGGGTAGCCGTGCGCGGCCAGTCGGGCCAGCGTCTCTTGCACCTGCGGGAACAGGCGGCTGCCGCTGTCGACGGTCTGCGCATAGAAATGATCGAAGCGTTCACGCAGCCGGCCGCACTGCTCCGGCGTACCTTCCGCTTCCGCCCAGCGCAGCGCGCGCTGCACCAGCACGTCGGCGCCGTTGCCGATCCAGGTGCCGACCCGTTCTTCACCCGCTTGCGGCAGGCCCCTTTCTTCCAGCGCCATATCGATAGCGGCCGCCAGACCCGGCGCGCTGTCGACCAGCGTGCCGTCCAGATCGAAGGCCAATGCGCGGATCGCGCCGAAATCAGCCATGGGAAACCTTCGCCAGCTCGCTGCGCATCTCGTCGATCACCTTACGGTAGTCCGGCTGCCCAAAGATGGCAGAACCGGCGACGAACATATCGGCACCCGCGGCGGCGATTTCGGCGATGTTGTCCACCTTCACCCCGCCGTCAACTTCCAGGCGGATATCGCGACCGCTGTCGTCGATCAGCTTGCGCACCTGGCGCAGTTTGTCCAGCGTGCCGTGGATGAACGACTGGCCGCCGAAGCCCGGGTTAACCGACATCAGCAGGATCACGTCGATTTTATCCATCACGTAATCGAGGTAGCTCAGCGGCGTCGCCGGGTTGAACACCAGGCCGGCTTTACAGCCGTGCTCTTTGATTAGCTGAATGGTGCGATCGACATGCTCGGAAGCTTCGGGGTGGAAAGAGATATAAGACGCGCCAGCCTTGGCGAAATCAGGCACGATGCGGTCCACCGGTTTGACCATCAGGTGTACGTCAATCGGCGCAGTAATGCCGTAGTTGCGCAGCGCTTCGCACACCATCGGACCGATGGTCAGATTGGGCACGTAGTGGTTATCCATCACGTCGAAGTGCACCACGTCGCCGCCTGCGGCCAGCACGTTGGCGGTATCTTCACCTAACCGGGCAAAATCTGCCGACAGAATGGACGGGGCAATCAAAAACTTTTTCATCCGCTTCTCCAAACGTAGGGTCGAGTTGTTATGCGCCGGGGTGCCCCCGGCTTAGCGATACAGCGCCAAAAGCTCGTTCACTTTGCTGCGGCCGAGAATATTGCGACTGATCGTGCGGCGCGCTTTCACCACATACAGCGCAGCATTCTGGTACCAGTCGCGCGTCAGCTCGGTATCGTGATTGGAGATCAATACCGGTACCTGGTTCTCTACCGAGAGCTGGTGCGCCAGTTGCGCCAGGCTCTGCTGATCGGCGATGCTGAAGCTGTTGGTGTGGTAAGCGGTGAAATTCGCCGTCGCCGACAGCGGCGCATAAGGCGGATCGCAATACACCACGGCGCCGGCCACGGCCTTCGCCATGGTATCGCGGTAATGCTCGCAGACAAAAGTGGCATTGCGCGATTTTTCGGCAAACCAGTAGAGCTCTTCTTCCGGGAAGTACGGTTTCTTGTACCGGCCAAACGGCACGTTGAACTCGCCGCGCAGGTTATAGCGGCACAGGCCGTTATAGCAGTGACGGTTCAGGTACAGGAACAGCAGCGCCCGGCGGTAAGGCTCGGTGCTAGTATTGAACTCTTCTCGCAGCAGGTAAAACTGATCCGAGTTATTGAATTCATCGGCGAAAAGCGTGCGGGCATCGCGCACGAAGTCATCCGTGCGCAGCTTAACGATGTTATACAGGTTGATAAGATCGCTATTGATGTCGGCGAGAATGTAGGCGTCGTAATCCGTATTCAGAAAGACGGATCCCGCACCCACGAAGGGCTCGATTAAGCAGTCTCCCGCCGGCAGATGGCGACGAATCTCATCTACCAGCGGGTATTTTCCACCAGCCCATTTTAAAAAAGCGCGGTTTTTCTTCATGCCGTCAATTAGCTACTTATACAATTCAGAGCGGCGGATTGTACTCTGTTTCAGACAGCACATCAGCGCACAAATTTAAATGATTTATTTTTTAAGATCTTGCTGCACTTGGTGTACAGGTCGGACCCACGGTTTTTTCGCCTGCACATCCGCCGGCAACGAAGCAATGGCGCGCTTCGCTTCCGCAGAAGACGCATAGTTGCCGCTCACCAGAACGTACCACGGCTTGCCGTCACGCTTGGTGGCGTACACCAGGTAGTTCTGCAGCTTCTGCTGTTTGGCGTAGGCGTTCAGCGTGTCGGAACGCGAAGCGCTGCTCAGCTGCAGGGTATAGTGGCTGCCCGGCGCAGACTGCAGTAAACTGCCGCTGCTGGCGACCGCTCCCGCTTTCGCGGTGGAAGACGGCTTGGCCGGCGGCGTATACACCGTGGTCGGTGATTTATGCTGCGTCGCGGTCGGTTTGGTGGCGGCGGTTTTCGCCGGCGTTTTATGCTGTTGCGGCGCGGTGCCCTGCACAGGACGCGTCGCTTCGCGCGCCGCGGCGCCGCTCATCACCGTCGCCGGTGCGGTCGGCAACGTCGACGCTGCGCCGGTCATGCCCTGGGTTGCGGCATCCACCTGCCCCTGCTGCTGCGACAGCGCATCCGCCATGTTGCCCGGCAAATCGACGCGCTGCTGTGCACCGCCCTGCTGAGGCTGCGTTTGCGCTTCAGTCGGCGTGCCAGAGATCGGCGGAACGCTGACGTTCTGCGGTTGCTGCGGCTGAGTTGCGCTCACGCCGTTATTATCGTGGGTATCCGTCGTGCCGCCCGGCACGCCGTTATTGGCAGTGGTCAGCGACGAAGAACCGGACAGGTTGATATCGCGGGCCGCGCCGTTTTGCGCGCCGCTCTCCTGAGCCGCTTCATGTTTGGTCGGCGCCTTCAAGGCGGAACCGATGCCGATAATCAGCAGCAACAGCACCAAAATGCCGATGCCAATCATCAAATGCTGGCGCGAAACGGCGAAGCGCGGCACGGCGGCCGGCTTGCGCGAACGCGTTGGACGACGATCGCTGCTATCAGGTCTGAGATCGTCTTCCGGTTTAAACTCGTCCATCTGAAACCCTCCAACTAGAGGCAAAAGCCCACCACCGTAGACCTACCGTGGCACGGGCAGATTAACCCGATGATGGCAAAGCGACACCCGTCGTGCTCTGCTCACTGTATTAATATAGATGCAAATGGCGGCTAAGCCACTGTTACTTAGTCCGATTTAATTACGCTGCGGCTCAGGCAAGCAGGCGGCGATCGACGCCAGCACCAGCTCATGCCCTACGCCACCGCGCACTTCCGCCGCACCGATCGCGGTCGGCAGCACCAGACGCAGTTCGCCCGCCAGCACTTTCTTGTCGCGCAACATGTGCGGCAGATAGGATTCCGGCGTCATTTCCTGCGGCCCGCAGACCGGCAAGCCGGCGCGCAACAGCAGCGCTTTGATACGTTCGATGTCTTCAACAGAGAACTGGCCGAGACGGTGCGCGGTTTCCGCCGCCATCACCATGCCTGCAGCCACCGCTTCACCGTGCAGCCACACGCCGTAGCCCATCTCGGCTTCGATAGCATGGCCGTAAGTATGGCCCAGATTCAGCAGGGCGCGCAGACCGCTTTCGCGTTCGTCAGCAGCCACCACCTCGGCCTTCAGTTCGCAGCAGCGGCGGATACAGTAGGCCAATGCCTGCATATCCAACGCCATCAGCGCATCGATGTTATTTTCCAACCAGACGAAGAACTCGCGATCGAGGATGATCCCGTATTTGATGACTTCGGCCAAGCCGGAAGAGAGTTCACGCGTCGGCAGCGTTTTCAGGCAATCCAGATCAACCACCACCGAAGCGGGTTGATAGAAAGCACCGATCATGTTTTTGCCGAGCGGGTGGTTGACGGCGGTCTTGCCGCCCACGGAAGAATCCACCTGCGACAGCAGCGTGGTGGGAACCTGGATGAAACGCACGCCACGTTGGTAACACGCGGCGGCAAAGCCGGTCAGATCGCCGACAACACCACCACCGAGTGCGATCAGCGTGGTATCTCGCCCGTGCGGTTTTTCCAGCAGCGCCGAAAACACCTGCTCCAGCACCGCCAGAGATTTGTACTGCTCACCATCGGGAAGAATCACCTGATCCACCACGACGCCGCCCTGCTCCAGCACCTGCCGGACACGCTCCAGATAGAGCGGCGCCAGGGTCTGGTTGGTGACCAACATCGCTTGCTCACCTGCCTTTAACGGCATAAAAGAAGCCGGATCGTCAAACAATCCGGCGGCGATGGTAATCGGGTAGCTGCGCTCCCCAAGCGTTACAGTAATTCTCTCCATGTCGCGCTCAGTTCTCTGTATGGTGCGGCGGTGGTTGATCCCCGCAGCAGCGGGGAACACAAATCAGTTTTCCGCATTAGCCGACGGCGAACGCGAAAATCGGCAATCAGTTGCTTTCCAGCATGTTGATGATCTGGTTGGCAACCACTTTAGCGCTCTGATCGTCGGTGCGGATGGTGACATCAGCAATCTCTTCATACAACGGATTGCGCTCTTTCGCCAAAGCTTCCAACACTTCACGCGGCGGAGAGTCGACCTGCAACAGCGGACGTTTTTTATCACGCTGAGTGCGAGCCAACTGCTTCTCGATCGTGGTTTCCAAATAGACCACCACACCACGCGCGGACAGACGGTTGCGCGTTTCGCGCGACTTCACCGAACCGCCGCCGGTCGCCAACACAATCCCTTGTTTTTCCGTCAGTTCATTAATGACTTTTTCTTCACGATCGCGGAAACCTTCTTCCCCTTCCACGTCGAATACCCAGCCCACGTCAGCTCCGGTACGTCGCTCAATTTCTTGATCGGAGTCGAAGAACTCCATATTGAGTTGCTGAGCTAACTGACGGCCAATAGTGCTTTTGCCGGCACCCATAGGCCCAACCAGAAAGATATTGCGTTTCTCTGCCATGTTTTTCGGTATTACTAAGACAATTCGTTAATGTTAACCCGCCCCGCCAATCAAATTAGCGGCGGGACCTAAACTGAAACCTCATGAGCGATAGTGCGAGATCAGACGAAAAATTATCTCAACACTCTTGGTAGTTTGGCAACCGATTAAATCGCAATCCACGCCGCGGGAGGGAAACCATATGTTTTTAACGGCGTCTTGGCGCTAACAAAAAACCTCGGTGCTCAATTCGGTAACCCTTGTAAGCTAAATCGGCCGCAGCGTCAAACGCAGATCCCCCCAAGGGGATAAAAAAGTGTATCTGCTCATCAACTTTAGGAGATTTGCCGCCCGGCTGACAGGCAGCCGCCTATCCCTTAATCAGAGTCGGCGTAATGAAGATCACCAGCTCGCGTTTTTTCTGTTGTGTGCCGCTTTGTCGGAACAAACCTCCCAATAACGGCGCATCCCCCAATCCCGGCACCTTGTCCGCCGTCTTGCCGCTATGCCGTTGAAAAATACCGCCGAGAACCAGGGTTTCACCGTTTTTCACCGTGATCTGCGTTTTAATCTCCTGTTTATCGATGGTGAGCGCTTCACCCGCGCCCCGGCTGATGGCGCGCCCCGGCATATTTTGACTGATGTGCAACGTCAGCGTGATGCGCCCGTCCGGCAACACTCTCGGCGTCACCTCCATGCCCAGCACCGCCTCTTTGAACTCAATGGCGGTCGCACCGCTGGCGCCGCTTGACACTTCGTAAGGGATCTCGGTTCCCTGCTTGATGCTGGCGGTTTGCAGGTGCGCCGTCAGCAGGCGCGGGCTGGCAATGATCTCCACCTGATTCTCCTGTTCCAGCGCCGTCAGCTCGAGGCTCAGCAAACGCCCGCTGATGCGCGCGAGGTGGAAACCGGCATTTACCGCGCTGCGCTCCAGCGGCAGGTTGACGCCAAGATTGCCCGGCCGCAGCGGCTGCGCCGGCCTGTCGTCGGGCGCCAATCCCCAACGCACGCCGAGTTCGCGCAGGCTTTCGCTGTTGATGGTCACGATATGCGCCGCCAGTTGCACCTGTGCCAGCGGCGCATCCATTTCCGTTACCCGCTTTCTCAACTGCGCCAGAATCGGCGCGGTGTCGCGGAGCAGCAGCGTATTGGTGCGCTTATCCGCCAACACGCTGCCACGCTCGCTGAGCAACGTGCCACGTTGGGCATTGAGGCTTTCGGCAATCTCCGTCGCATCGCCGTTTTGCACTGTCAGCGTCAGGCTATGCAAGGGTTGCCGCTGCGCCAGCGCCTCTCGCTGCTGCTTTTTTTCCTGTGCGCCCGGCTCCGGGGCGATAAGCATCACGCTCCCCTCCCGCGTCATCGTCAGCTTGCCCATGCGCAGAGTCAGCGCCAGCGCCTGAGGCCAAGGCACATTCTCCAACCGCAGCGTCAGGTTGCCGCTCACGCCGGGCGCGGCGATCAGGTTTAGTTGCCGATAATCCGCCAGCGCCTGCAGGATGACCGTGACCGGCGCATCCTGAAACTCCAGCGAAATAACCTGTTTATCCTGCGCCTGTGCGATGCCGAGCGTCAGACACCACAGCGCCACAGCCAATCCCGCGCGTCCTTTCATGGTTTGCCATCCTTGTTGTCCATCATCAGCGAGATGTCACCCTGACTCGCCGGGCAATCCGGCTCGGCCGCCAGCGCCATTAACGTCAGGCTGCGCGCCTGCACCTGCGCCACCTGCCAGCGATCGGCCAGTACCCGCTGCTGCGGCCGCAGGCGCAGCCATTGCCCCGCCGGCGTCACCACCCAGCCATAGCGCAGCGTCGGTTGCCCGATGACGCCTTTCAGGCGCCAGCCCGCCGGCGATGCCGCCGTTTGGGCACAAGCAGGCAGCGGAGGCGGCGCAAACGGATCGCGCGGTTCAGCACACAAGGCCCACGGCCATAGCAGCCACCACCAACGGCCGAGTCTTTTACTCATCGGCCTGCTCCTCGGCGGCATCCTGTAAAACCAACCGCGCCGTCATGCCTTGCGGCGGTGTCTCCACGCTCAATTGTTCGAGACGCAAATCGGCGGGCAGCGCCTCCAGCAGCGCCAATAAACCGGCGTAGTCAATGCGCAAACTCAGCGTTTGCCGCAGCGGTTTTTCCTGCCGCTGCCAGCGCAACAAGGCGCTCCCCGCCTGTTGCAGCACGTTCGCCAGATCGCCGGCGGTGGTCGGGCCGATCGGCGTCGGCGGCATAGGGGCTTCCGGCGCCTCGTCCAGTTGGCGCTGTACCATGGCTATCTGTTGCAACAGGCGCTGTTGCCGCTCCGCCGCGTTTTCCCGCTGACGCCATTCGTCTTGCAGCAGCCAACCGCCGCCCAACAGCGCCAGCGTGCCGATGCCCAGCCCTTGCGCCGCCAGCAATAGCCAGCCCGGCAAGCTCAGCCAAAAGCGCAGCACGGATGACAAACGGCTATCCATCACGCCCCCACTGCGCCGCCAAGTGAAAGGCGTACAGGCCGTCTTCGCGTTGCACTACCTCAGCCAAACGCAGCCTTGGCAACGCAGGCATCCCCGCCAGTCGCCGTTCGAACTGCGTGATGGCCGCAGGAGAGCGGCTCAATCCACGCAGCCGCAGGCCGTTCGCCGCATCGCTGTCCAACGCCGTAAGCCACAGCGGTGGAGGCATGCAGGAGGACAACTGCTGCAGCAGCTGCAAATAACGCCGGTTATGTTGGGCATTGCGCGCCTGCCGTTCGGCGCGGGCGCTGTGCAGCGCTCGCTGCGCCCGATCTTGTTGTTGCTCACGAGCGAGCAACGTCAATGCCGCCAGCTCCTCACCCAGCATCACCAGCCGCGCCTGCCGCTGCGCCTGTTGGTGACGCAGCTGGCCGGCGGCCAGGAACAATGCCAGCAGCAGCGCCGTTACCTGCAGCAGCAGCATGCCCAGCCAGAAATAGGCGCGTCGCCGATCGCGGCGCTGGCGCCAGGGCAGAAAGTTGACCTGATACATCAGCGATCCTCCTCGCGCAGCGCCAGACCACCGGCCAGCGCGAACGCCGAGGGATGCACAGGCAACGGCGGACGCAGCTGCGTAAAGGCGCTGAGCGGCGACCAGGCAAGGCAACCGGCGGGCAGGGCTCCCGCCAGCACGCTGCCGGCATAGACCGGCCGATCGTCGCCCGCCGGCATCTGGGCTTGCAGCGCCCGCAGCGCCTGGGCGCCATCGTCGCCCGGCACCAGACCAAAGGCGAACGCGCCGTCGGCCGGCGCTACCCACAGCCATTCTCGTTCGAGACGGTGCATCAGCCCCGAGGCGGGCGGCACGTCCGCCGCCGTCGCCATCGTCCGCAGCGCGCAGGGGGTGATATCGACCGCTTGCGGATGCAAGCCAGCCTGACGCAGGCAATGCAGCCACTGCTGCAGCTCCTGCCGCCGCGCGGTGGTCAACAGCAGCGCCGCTTCATCCGCCGGCGCTGCGCGATAGTCGAGCGCCAGCGTCTGGCCATCGAGTGGAAACTGTTTTAGGCCGTGGCCATCGATATAGTCGCTGCGTTCCGGCTCGCGCAGCCGCGCGTCCGGCTGTGCCATACGTTGCTGCAACACGCGCTGTGCCGGCAGAGCAATGCGTAAGGAAATATGTCGCGGAAGTTGAACGCGCCATTGCCGCAGCGCCCGGATCAGAAATTCGGAAGGTTCCAGGCAGCCATCGCGTAAAACTGCCTGCGGCAGCGTCTGTTGCCACCAGTGACGCAACTGCCAGCCGTTGCGGCGACGTTGAACCGCCACCGCCCGCACGCAGTCGATTTGTATATCCAGCCCCACCTGCCATGCTTGAGGGAACATGTTTCGCAAGCCTCCATAACATCAGATGATAAAAGAACATATCCATGTCGCAGGCTTGCCTTTATACTACCGCGCGGTTGTTTATAAACTGCCCAAATGACTTAGAAATGGGAAATCTCAGGTGAAGTTCGTAAAGTATTTACTAATCCTTGCAGTATGTTGCATCGTGCTGGGAGCAGCCTCGATTTTCGGCTTGTACAAATATGTCGAGCCGCAACTGCCCGACGTCGCAACGCTGAAAGATGTACGGCTGCAGATACCGATGCAGGTTTACAGCGCCGATGGCGAACTGATCGCCCAATACGGCGAGAAGCGCCGCATTCCGCTGAAGCTGGATCAAATTCCGCCGGTGATGGTGCACGCATTTATCGCTACCGAAGACAGCCGCTTCTATGATCACCACGGCGTCGATCCAGTCGGCATCTTCCGCGCCGCCTCCATCGCGTTGGTCTCCGGCCACGCTTCGCAGGGGGCCAGTACCATTACCCAACAGCTGGCGCGTAACTTCTTCTTAAGCCCGGAACGCACCCTGATGCGTAAAATCAAGGAGGCCTTCCTGGCGGTGCGCATCGAGCAGATGCTCACCAAGGATGAAATCCTTGAGCTGTATCTGAACAAAATCTATCTGGGTTACCGCGCCTACGGCGTGGGCGCCGCCGCGCAGGTCTATTTCGGCAAAGACGTCAGCCAGCTGACCCTGAGCGAAATGGCGACCATCGCCGGCCTGCCGAAAGCGCCGTCCACCTTCAACCCGCTCTATTCGCACGATCGCGCCGTTGCCCGTCGCAACGTAGTGCTGTCGCGCATGCTGGACGAACACTACATCACGCAGGCGCAGTACGATCAGGCGCGCGCCGAAGATCTGGTCGCCAACTACCATGCGCCGGAAATCAGCTTCTCCGCGCCGTATCTCTCCGAGATGGTGCGTCAGGAGATGATCAAGCGCTACGGTGAAAACGCCTATACCGACGGTTACAAGGTTTACACCACCGTCACCAAACGGCTGCAGCTGGCGGCGCAGGAGTCGGTGCGCAACAACGTACTGGCCTATGACATGCGTCACGGCTATCGCGGCCCGTCCAACGTGTTGTGGAAAGTCGGCGAAGCGGCCTGGGATCGCAAGCAGATTGTCGATTCGCTGAAAAACCTGCCGAGCTACGGCCCGCTGGCGCCGGCGGTCATCACCGCCGCCAACCCGCAGGAAGCGACGGCGATGCTGGCCGACGGCAGCAGCATTGCCCTGCCGATGGCGACCATGCGCTGGGCGCGCCCATACCGTTCAGACACGCAGCAAGGCCCAACGCCGAAACGCGTCACCGACGTGGTGCAGGCCGGCCAGCAGGTGTGGGTGCGTAAAGTGAACGAAGCCTGGTGGCTGTCGCAGGTGCCGGACGTCAACTCGGCGCTGGTCTCGATCAACCCGAACGACGGCGCGGTGAAAGCGCTGGTCGGCGGCTTCGATTTCAACCAGAGCAAGTTCAACCGCGTCACGCAGGCGCTGCGCCAGGTGGGGTCGAACATCAAACCGTTCCTGTACACCGCTGCGATGGATAAAGGCCTGACGCTGGCCACCATCCTGAACGACTTACCGATTACCCGTTGGGATGCCGGCGCCGGCACCGACTGGCGGCCGAAGAACTCGCCGCCGACCTACGACGGCCCGATTCGCCTGCGTCAGGGGCTGGGGCAATCGAAGAACGTGGTGATGGTGCGCGCAATGCGTGCGATGGGCGTCGACTACGCGGCGGAATATCTGCAGCGCTTCGGCTTCCCGGCACAGAACATCGTGCATACCGAATCGCTGGCGCTGGGTTCCGCCTCCTTCACCCCGATGCAGCTGGTACGCGGCTACGCGGTGCTGGCTAACGGCGGTTACCTGGTTGACCCGTACTTCATCACCAAAATTGAAGACGACAACGGCAATACGGTGTTCGAAGCCAAACCGAAAGTGGTGTGCAGCAGCTGCAACCTGCCGGTGATCTACGGCGACACCCACCGTTCGGCGGTGCTGTCCGACGACAACATCGAAAACGTCGCCACCTCGCAGGAAGGCAGCAACAGCACGGTGCCGATGCCGCAGCTGGAGCAGGTTACCCCGGCTCAGGTGCAGCAGGACGGCGACCAACAGTATGCGCCGCACGTGATCAGCACGCCGCTGGCCTTCCTGATCCACGATGCGCTGAACAGCAACATCTTCGGCGAACCGGGTTGGATGGGCACGGCCTGGCGTGCCGGGCGCGATTTGAAACGTCATGATATCGGCGGCAAAACCGGTACCACCAACAGTTCCAAAGACGCCTGGTTCTCCGGCTATGGCCCGGATACCGTGACGTCGGTGTGGATAGGTTTCGACGATCACCGCCGCGACCTGGGCCGTTCGACGGTATCCGGCGCCATCCCGGATCAGATTTCCGGCGGCGAAGGCGGTGCCAAAAGCGCCCAGCCGGCGTGGGACGACTTCATGAAGACCGCGCTGGAAGGCATTCCGGAGCAGAAAGTCACGCCGCCGCCGGGTATCATCAGCGTCACCATCGACAAGAGCAGCGGCAAGCTCTCTGGCGGTGGCGGCGGTAGCCGTTCCGAGTACTTCATCGAAGGAACTCAGCCGACGGACTACCCATCGCGCGATACCGGCACCACGTTGACCGATCCGGGCGGCGAAAGCCACGAGCTGTTCTGATCGAAAAGGGCCAGAGAAATCTGGCCCTTTTTTATTCGGCGCGAAGCGTATCAGCGCGAAGCGCGCAAAAATGCCTCGGAGAGGAACAGCGCGCTGACGTTGCGCGCCTCACGAAAATCCGGTTCCGCCAGCAGCGCCATCATGTCGGCGATCGGCCAGCGCACCTGCGGCAGGGGCTCCGGTTCGTCCCCTTCCAGGCTCTGCGGATAGAGATCGTGCGCCAGCACGATATTCATTTTGCTGGAAAAGTAAGAGGGTGCCATCGTCAGCTTGCTGAGAAAATCAAAGCGCTTCGCCCCGTATCCCACCTCTTCCATCAGCTCGCGGTTGGCGGCCTCCAGCACCCCCTCACCGGGATCGATCAGCCCTTTCGGGAACCCCAGCTCATAGGATTCGGTGCCTACCGCATATTCGCGGATCAGCAGCAGGTCATCGCCAATCACCGGCACAATCATCACCGCTTCGCGATCCGAAGGCCGCATGCGCTCATACACCCGCCGCACACCGTTGCTGAATTCCAAATCGACCGACTCGACGTTGAACAAACGCGAACGCGCGACGGTTTCCACTTTCAGAATTTTAGGTTTTTGCAGGTGTTTATCCATGATTGCCTCAAAGAGGTTACCCAGGCGCGGACGGGGCAACCGAAATAATGATTGGCGTAACGCACGGCTCGTTGGCGCTCAAACGCTGACCAAATTCGATCCTGATCACATTGTGCGTTAAGGCTAAGCTCCGCCGCAACGAGCATGAGCAGTAATTTACTTTCTTTTAACAAGCGTAGCCAGCGGCGGGCGATTTTCCGTACTGATTCAGCAAACAGCACGCATGAAAATAGGATAATACCGATATCGACGGCAGAGGCCGGTTGCTAGTATCACGCAGGCAAGAATCAGTGATAAAATGGCCTTGCGTCATGAAGGAATGAGATCCAGAGCGAGAATCTGTTTGTTCCCTCATTAGTTCTGGGTGCCTCCTGGCGGTTTACTCCGTATAATATTCACCTTTTCATCAGGTTGGCGAAATTCACGGGTGTGAGATGGGGATTGCATGAGCACAATAGTGTTGATATTGGCCTTAGTGCTTGTCTGCCTGATTACCGCCGGCCTGTACCTGTGGTTCAAGGCGCGCAACCCGTCGGCGCTGGCGCACGCATTGCCGTTTATCAAACCTGCCCACCGCAAGCTGACCGACGAAGAACGCGCCGCGGTCGAGTTCTATCTCAATCAGCAAAACAAGCTGAGCAACAAACTGTTGCCCGGCGGCGGCGCTACCTTGCCTGCAGCCAAACTGGCGCTCACCCCGCAAAGCGATAACGTTTATCCCGTCACGCACGCCATCACGCGCTACGGGTTGGCCAGCGACGATCCCAATAAATGGCGCTATTACCTCGATGCCGAAGAGGTTCACCTGCCGCCGTTTTGGGAACCCTATATCACCGCTGACAACCATGTGGAAGTGATCCGAACCCAGACGCTGCCTCTGGTGATTTCGCTCAACGGGCACTCGCTGAAAGATCATATCCACGACCGGCCACAGCCGCCGGTGGTGACCGCCGCGCCGACCAAAAACGCCTCTATCCGCAAGGAAGAGAGCGAGCATGTCGAGCTGATAAATATTCGCAAGGAAACGCCGGAAGAGCATGCGTTGAACCGGCCGAACGGCATCCGTGAAGCCGTCATCATCTCCGCCGCGCTGCTGCTGCTGTTCTTCAGCCTGATAAGCCCGGTGCTGGTGATCCCCTGGATGATTTTCGTGGCGGTGCTGATGATCGCCTGGGGATGCTGGAACCTGTTCCGCCGTCCGGCGTCACGCGAGCTGAAAGAGATCCATTGTCTGCGCGGCACGCCGAAACGCTGGGGCCTGTTCGGCGAATCCGGCCAGGGGCAGATCAGCAATATTTCACTCGGCATCATCGATCTTATTTACCCGCCGCATTGGCAGCCTTACCTGACGCAGGACCTGGGCAAGACCACCGATGTGGACGTTTACCTCAATCGGCAGGTGGTGCGCCAGGGGCGCTTCCTCTCTCTGCATGACGAAGTGAAAAACTTCCCGCTGCAGCAGTGGGGCCGCAACGCGGTGCTGGTCGCCAGCTCGGCGCTGGTGCTGCTGTTGCTGCTGATCTATATCCCGCTGAACCTACCGCTGACCCTCAGCATGGCCTGGCTGCAGGGCGCGCAAAAAGTGGAAGTGACCAGCGTTCAGGCACTGGAAGCCACGCCGCTGCGCATCGGCGACACGCTGAAAGTGCGCGGCAGCGGCATGTGTTATGTCCCACCGGCGGCCGCCGGCGGCGCCAACTTTGCGCCGTTCGACTGCTCCGGCATCTACTGGAACAACGCCGCTCCACTGCCGCAGCCGGAATCGGAAGTCATAGACAAAGCGACGGCCCTGCTGGCCACGGTCAACAGCCAGCTGCATCCGAGCGGCGCCGATCAGAAGGTCAACCCTCAGTTGGCCAGCGCCATCGAGAAATCCGGCATGATCCTGTTGGACGATTTCTCTGATATCGTTTTGAAAACACAGGATTTGTGCCAGGCAGAAAACGACTGCGTGCGGTTGAAGAACGCCCTGGTCAACCTGGGCAACGCCAAAAACTGGAGCGGCCTGGTGAAACGCGCCAGGTCCGGCGCGCTGCAAGGCGTCAACGTCCTGCTGCGCCCGGTGAGCGCCGAGTCGCTGGAAAGCCTGACCAAAGTGGCCACGTCGTCGTTCATCTTCAATGAAACGCGTTTGGCCGCCGCAGCGCTCAACAGCCCGCCGCCGGGCGGTTTCCTGATCAGCAGCGACGAAGGCCGCCAGCTGGTCAGCCATCCGCAGCCGTCGGCGCCGCAGAGCGAATACAACGCCCTCGACCAGTGGAATGAGTTGCAGCGCCTTTCCACTCTGCTGCTGCATACCCCCTTCCAGGCGCAGGGCGTGATCACCAGCCTCAGCGTCGATGCCAACGGCACCCGCCATGTGGCGCTGCACAGCGAACCGGACATGATCACCCTTTGGCGTTACCTCGGCACCAGCCTGCTGTTGTTGGCGGTCGTCATCAGCCTGGGCTATAACGCCTGGCGGCTGGTGCAGCGTCGGCGCATCAATCAGCACCGCGTTGCCGATATCCAGCGTTACTACGACAGCTGCTTCAATCCGCAGCTCAATCCGATGTCGATGCGGCCGATGGCCTGAACCTGACGCCGGGGCCTCCGCCCTGTCATCTGCTTATGCTACGCTAACGCTATTATTCTCATCTGCGGACCGCCCGTCGGTCCGCCCGTGGAGTTTTTATGGTTCCCGAGTTTGATTGGCCGCAGATCGATACCGTGCTGCTGGATATGGACGGCACCTTGCTGGATCTGGAGTTCGACAGCCACTTTTGGCTCAGCCTGGTGCCGCAGGCGCTGAGCGAAAGGCGCGCCATTCCGTTCGACGAAGCCCGTCATATCATTGAGCGGGAGTATCAGGCGGTGCAGCACACCATGAACTGGTATTGCTTCGATTACTGGAGCGAGCGGTTGGATCTGGATATCTACCGCATGACCAGCGAAGTGGGCAGCCGCGCCCGGCTGCGCGAAGACACCGAGCCGTTTTTACGGGCGCTGCGCGACGCCGGTCTGCAAACCATTTTGCTGACCAACGCCCATCCGCACAGCCTGGCGGTGAAAATCGAGCATACCGGCCTCGATCGGCACCTTGATTTATTGTTTTCCACCCACACATTTGGTTATCCGAAAGAAGATCAGCGTCTGTGGCAGGCGGTGCAACAGCACACCGGGTTCAACCCGCAGCGCACGCTGTTTGTCGACGACGGTGAGCCGATCCTCGACGCGGCGCGCACTTTCGGCATTCGTTACTGCCTGGGCGTGCAAAACCCGGACTCCAGCACGGCGGAAAAAAGCTTCCAGCGCCATCCGTCGATGCGCGACTATCGCCTGCTGATACCGGCGCTGGCCAAGGGGGAAGCATGAAGGAAAAAGCGACGCGCGACGACGCGATCCGGCTGGATAAGTGGCTCTGGGCCGCACGCTTCTATAAGACCCGCGCGCTGGCGCGCGAAATGATCGACGGCGGCAAGGTGCACTACAACGGCCAGCGCGGCAAGCCGAGCAAGATTGTCGAACTCAACGCCGAGCTCAAGCTGCGGCAGGGCAACGAAGAACGTACGGTGATCGTGCTGGCGCTGACCAGCCAACGCCGCGGCGCCAACGAGGCGCAGCAAATGTATCAGGAAACCGAAGCCAGCATCGCCAATCGCGAAAAAATGGCGCTGGCGCGCAAGATGAACGCGTTGACCATGCCGCATCCGGACCGCCGTCCGGACAAAAAGGAGCGGCGCGACCTGATGAAATTTAAATTTGGTGAGCCGGAATAACCCCTCACCGCAATGAGAGAAGATTATGTCCAACCATGACCAATTGCACCGTTACCTGTTTGAAAACTACGCGGTGCGCGGCGAGCTGGTTACCGTCAGCGAAACCTATCAGCAGATCCTGAATAACCACGACTACCCGGCGCCGGTGCAAAAGCTGCTGGGCGAGCTGTTGGTCGCCACCAGCCTGTTGACCGCAACCCTGAAGTTCGACGGCGACATCACCGTGCAGCTGCAGGGCGACGGCCCGCTGAAGCTGGCAGTGATCAACGGCAACAACCGCCAGGAGATGCGTGGCGTTGCGCGCACCCAGGCGCCTATCGCCGACGACAGCACCCTGCATCAGATGATTGGCAACGGCGTCATGGTCATCACCATTTCGCCGACGGAAGGCGAGCGCTATCAGGGCGTGGTCGGCCTGGAAGGTGAAACCCTGGCCGAATGCCTGGAAGCCTACTTCCGCCAGTCCGAGCAGCTGCCAACCCGCCTGTTCATCCGCACCAGCGAAGCGCAAGGCAATGCCGCGGCAGCCGGTATGCTGCTGCAAGTGCTGCCGGCGCAGGACGGCAACCTCGATAATTTCGATCATCTGGTGCAACTGACCAACACGGTCAAAAGCGAAGAGCTGTTCGGCCTGCCGGCCAACGAAGTGTTGTACCGCCTGTACCATCAGGAAGAGGTCACCTTGTACGAACCGCAGGACGTGCAGTTCCGTTGCACCTGTTCGCGCCAGCGTTGCGCCGACGCGCTGATGACCCTGCCGACCGACGAAGTGGCGGACATGCTGGAGCAGGACGGTAATATCGACATGCACTGCGACTACTGTGGCAGCCACTATGTCTTTGACCCGGTTGATGTTGCCGCTTTGTATGCGGGTAATACCGGCGAAAGCGACCAGTTGCACTAAGTTACACTCCTTCGGCGGGTGCGCCCAGCGCCCGCCAACGCCCGCCGTTTGCACGTTTGCTTTTTTCCGTGTGCTATCTCTCAGATCGTAACGAAATACCGCCTAAAACGTTAAATATTTGATACCCATCGCGGTTACGCACCGTTAGATCCCTACAATTGCCGCCAGAAATTCTGTGACCAAGGAGTAGTAACATGCGCGTTAAAGGTATAACCCCTCAGGATCTGGCCGCTTACGGCATTCACGACGTTAGCGAAATCGTTCACAACCCGAGCTATGAACTGCTGTTTAAGGAAGAAACAGACCCATCTCTGGAAGGTTTTGAGCGTGGGGTAGTCACCAAGCTGGGTGCCGTCTCCGTCGATACCGGCATCTTCACCGGCCGTTCGCCGAAAGACAAATACATCGTCCGCGACGACATCACCCGCGATACCGTGTGGTGGGCCGATCAGGGCAAAGGCAAAAACGACAACAAACCCCTCAGCCCGGAAGTGTGGGCCGATCTGAAACACCTGGTCACCGAGCAGCTTTCCGGCAAACGCCTGTTCGTGGTGGATACCTTCTGCGGCGCCAATGCCGACTCGCGCCTGAAAGTGCGCTTCATCACCGAGGTGGCCTGGCAGGCGCACTTCGTGAAAAACATGTTCATCCGCCCAAGCGACGACGAGCTGGCTGACTTCGAGCCGGACTTCGTGGTGATGAACGGCGCCAAATGCACCAACCCGAACTGGCAGCAGCAAGGCCTGAACTCGGAGAACTTCGTCGCCTTCAACCTGACCGAGCGCATGCAGCTGATCGGCGGCACCTGGTACGGCGGCGAAATGAAGAAAGGCATGTTCTCGATGATGAACTACCTGCTGCCGCTGAAAGGCATCGCCTCGATGCACTGCTCGGCCAACGTGGGCGAGAAAGGCGACGTGGCGGTGTTCTTTGGCCTGTCCGGTACCGGCAAGACCACCCTCTCCACCGATCCTAAGCGTCAGCTGATCGGCGATGACGAGCACGGCTGGGACGACGATGGCGTGTTCAACTTCGAAGGCGGCTGCTACGCCAAGACCATCAAGCTGTCTGAAGAAGCCGAGCCGGACATCTACCACGCCATCAAACGCGACGCGCTGCTGGAAAACGTCACCGTGCTGGCCGACGGCAGCATCGACTTCAACGACGGTTCGAAAACCGAGAACACCCGCGTTTCTTACCCGATCTATCATATCCAGAACATCGTCAAGCCGGTGTCCAAGGCGGGTCATGCCACCAAGGTGATCTTCCTGACCGCCGATGCCTTCGGCGTACTGCCGCCGGTATCGCGTCTGACCGCCAACCAGACTCAGTACCACTTCCTGTCCGGCTTCACCGCCAAGCTGGCCGGCACCGAGCGCGGCGTAACCGAGCCGACGCCAACCTTCTCCGCCTGCTTCGGCGCCGCGTTCCTCTCGCTGCACCCGACGCAGTACGCCGAAGTGCTGGTGAAACGCATGCAGGCCGCCGGCGCCCAGGCTTACCTGGTCAACACCGGCTGGAACGGCACCGGCAAGCGCATCTCGATCAAAGATACGCGCGGCATCATCGACGCCATCCTGAGCGGTGAAATCGACAAGGCGGAAACCATTACTCTGCCGATCTTCGATCTGGCGATGCCGACCGCGCTGCCGGGCGTGAACCCGGAAATCCTCGATCCGCGCAATACCTACGCCAGCCTCGAGCAGTGGCAGGAAAAAGCGCAGGATCTGGCCGAGCGCTTCATCACCAACTTCGACAAATACACCGACACGCCTGCGGGCGCCGCGCTGGTCAGCGCCGGCCCTAAGCTGTAATTCGGTAGCGTTACCTCTTCAGCTAAGGCGCGGATCCCGCGCCTTTTTTTATTTTCATTGATTGCTTTTTAACCAGCAAGGCGAGAAAATAAGTCAATGCAATCATTGATAGCAAAGGAGGTTTAAATGGCGACTATCACCGTCAGAAATCTGGACGACGAAATCAAAGAGCTGCTGCGTATTTCAGCGGCGAAAAACGGCCATTCCATGGAAGAGGAAGCGCGTATGATCCTGAAACAGGCGCTGGTGAAAAAGCCGCCGCGCTATGGATTGGGTACCTGGATGCATCAGCACTTCGCCGAATTCGGCGGCGTCGAGCTGGAGATCCCACCGCGTGACGCAGTGCCACCACGCATCGTCACCTTTGATGATGAAAATGGCAACGCATGATTATTCTCGACACTGACGTCATTTCAGAAACGCTGCGCCCCAGTCCGTACTACAACGTCATTAACTGGTTAAATGAAAAGGACAATGACGAGCTCTATCTGAGCGCCATTGTCCTGGCAGAACTGTTCAGCGGCGTCGCCTGCATGCCTGACGGCAAGCGCCAGCGGGATCTCAAGCTCAAATTGGCGGACGCGATTGAATTGAAGTTCGAGGGGCAGATATTGCCGTTTGATGGGCTGTGTGCGATGCAATACGCGGAATTGACGGCAAGGAACCGGCTTCTGGGTCAAGCGATGAGCGTGCCGGATGCCCAAATCGCCGCCACCTGCCTGCATTACGGCGCGGCCCTCGCCACCCGCAATACCAAAGACTTTCTCCACTGCGGCATCGAGTTAATCGACCCGTGGCAGGCGCCGACCGGCCGTCGGTTGCATGAAGATGCGGCGGAATACTACGTGATGAGCAGGAAGTCCTGACGGGGCCGCAGCGGCGCGGCCCACGCCAAGAGCGTCAGGCGTTGTCCCTGGCGGTCTGATGGCCGTTGGCCGACTCTTTTTTCTCCATCGGCAACGGAATATACGCGCGGATCAAAAGCCCGCCGCGCTCGCTGGTGCCAATATCCAGTTCGCCGTCGTGCGCGTCGATAATACGCTGCACGATAGCCAGCCCCAGACCGGTGCCGCTGGTGCTGCGTGCGCTGTCGCCACGTACGAACGGCTGCAACAGGTGCTTCAATTCTTCCGGCTTGATGCCCGGGCCGTCATCTTCCACCTGGAACCAGCCGCGCTGCAGCTCGCGGCCACTGCTGACCTTGATCCAACCGTTGCCGTAACGCGCCGCGTTCACCACCATGTTCACCGCCGCCCGCTTAATCGACAGCGGGTGCACGTTCATCATCAGCTCACCCGGCGACAGCGCGGTTTCGATCACCCGCTCATAGCCGCTCTCCGCCGCGACCACCTCGCCCAAAATAGCGTTCAGATCGCTGCTTTCGGTCGGCATCTCCTGCCCGGTGCGCAGATAGTCGATGAACTGCTCGATGATGGCGTTACACTCTTCGATGTCTTTATTGATCGACTCGGCCAGATAGCCGTCTTCGGCGCTCATCATCTCCGTCGCCAGCCGGATGCGCGTCAACGGCGTGCGCAGGTCATGGCTGACCCCGGCCATCAGCAAAGTGCGATCGTCCGCCAGCTGCTTGACGCCCGACGCCATCTGATTGAATGCGCGAGTCACCGACCGCACTTCGGAAGCGCCATACTCGCGCAGCGGTGGCGGAATGATGCCCTTACCCACCTGCAGCGCCGCATGTTCCAGCTCCACCAGCGGGCGGTTTTGAATGCGGATAAACAGCCAGGCACCGCCGATCGCAAGCAACATAATCGCCAGCGTATAGCGGAACAGCGGAGAGAAGTCGCCCTGGTGGATTTCCGTCAGCGGCACGCGTACCCAGATATCGGGCTGCAGCCAGGTTTTCAGCCACACCACCGGGGAGTTCTTGTTCACCTCCACCCGCACATCGGTCGGCCCGCCGAGCTGCTGCGCCATCTGCTGGCTGAGGAACTGGTAGTGCTGCGCCCAGCGCAGGCCGCTCTCCTCCGCCGCCGAGTTGGTGTAGAGAGAGATGCCCAGTTCGCGGTAGATCTCACGGCGGAACGCCGGCGGCACTTCCAGCAGCGTGCCGTCCTCCAGCTGCAGCCGATCGGTCATCAGCATACGCACTTCGTACGCCAATACCTTGTTGAACTGCTGCAGGCTGGGCAGGATGGCGAAGTTCAGCACCACCAGATAGGTCGTCACCAGGCTGACGAACAGCAAGGTGACGATCAACAACAGGGTTCGGGCAAACGAGCTACGCGGTGAAAAGCGCAATCGCCTCATGCCTTGCTGCCGTCCGGGACGAACACGTAGCCGAGACCCCAAACGGTCTGGATATAACGCGGATGCGCCGGATCTTCTTCCACCATGCGGCGCAGGCGCGAGATCTGCACGTCGATGGAGCGCTCCATGGCGCTGTATTCGCGGCCACGCGCCAGGTTCATCAGCTTATCGCGCGACAGCGGTTCACGCGGGTGGCTGACCAGCGCTTTCAGTACCGCGAACTCGCCGCTGGTCAACGGCATCGGTTCGTCTTCGCGGAACATCTCGCGGGTGCCGAGGTTCAGTTTGAATTTGCCGAACGCGATCACCGCCTCTTCCTGCGAAGGCGCACCCGGCAGTTCGTTAGCCTGGCGGCGCAGCACCGCGCGGATGCGAGCCAACAGCTCACGCGGGTTGAACGGCTTAGGAATGTAGTCGTCGGCGCCGATTTCCAGCCCCACGATGCGATCGACCTCTTCGCCTTTGGCGGTGACCATAATGATCGGCATCGGGTTGCTCTGGCTGCGCAGACGGCGGCAGATGGACAGCCCATCTTCGCCCGGCAACATCAGATCGAGCACCATCAGATGGAAGGATTCACGGGTCAGCAAGCGATCCATTTGCTCAGCGTTGGCAACGCTGCGAACCTGGAAGCCCTGCTCGGTTAAATAACGTTCTAAAAGCGCGCGCAGGCGCATGTCATCATCGACAACCAGGATCTTATGATTCTCTTGCATGGTATTACTCCCAAAGGCTTTATTGCCTGACTCGAATATTGTTAGAAAACCTTGCCATTTGAGACAGCGTTTAATGGTATGTATTCTAGACGAAATTGTTACAAAGCTTATTCTTTTCCCCATTTATCAACAATTTTCATCGAATGTCGACGGGGGTTCGTCAAAATTTCGCCCTTTATCGGCGCAATGTGGGGCAGCGGCCCAATTTTGCGCAATTTCGCCACCGGCGAACCGCACGGTGGCGTTTTGACGGCGAGTCAGGAAGTCTGCAGGAAACGCGCCAACTGCCGGCGCAGCTGCCGGTTCTCTTGCTGCAGCGCATCGACCCGATCGAGCAGCGTCAGCGCCATGGCGATCCCCGGCCAATCCAGATCCAGTTCGGCCCGCAGCCTGCGCGCGCGCTGCAGATGGCTCAGCGCCGGATAATCGAACTCCCAGCTCGGCTGCGCCGGCTCCAGCGGCACGATCACGCCCAGGCCGACAATCTCGACCAGCTCATCCTCTGAAATCTCCACTCGCTGACACAGTTCCACCACGGTGAATGTGATCTCTTTCTTCATCATGTGCTTTACTCCCATTCCGCACGCGGGTTGAACGCCGCCTGCTCAGCCAGTTCGCGCCACAGGGCGCTGGCCTTCTCGTTCGGCTTCGGCGGCATCACCACCTTGAGAATGACATACAGATCGCCGGGCTCTTTCTTGCCCGCCAGCCCTTTGCCTTTGACCCGCAGCCGTTTGCCGCTCTGGCTGCCGGCCGGCACGGTCAGCGCGATTTTGCCGGTCAGCGTCGGCACCTCAATGCTGGCCCCCAGCGCCGCTTCCCACGGGGCGAGCGGCGCCACGATGCTCAGGTTGTGGCCATCAATTTCGAACAGCGGATGCGGCGCGAGGCGGATGACCAGGTACAGGTCGCCGTTCTGGCCGCCGCCCACGCCGGCAACGCCCTGCCCCTTGAGGCGAATGCGCTCGCCGTCGCCCACGCCGGCCGGGATTTTCACGTTCAGCGTTTTGCTGGCTTCGCTCACCTGCCGCCCCAGCTCGTCGTACACCGGCAGCTTGTAGGCGATCTCGCGGCTTTGGCCATGCAGCGTTTCCTCGAGGAACAGCGGCACCTCCATCTCCAGATCCTGCCCGCGGAAGCCATGCCCGCCGTGCGAGTGCGAAGCGGAGCGGTGCCCGCCCGCCGCCCGCCCGCCGAACATGCTTTCGAAGAAATCGGAGAAGTCTTGCGCGTCGGCGCCGCCGCCGTGCCATGAAGCGCTCTGCTGATAGCCGCCGTGATCGCCGCGCGCCTGGCGGCCAAAGTTAGGATCGTTGCGGTGCAGCCGGATCTGATCGTACTCAGCGCGGCGCTCTTCGTCCTTCAGCACCTCATAGGCTTCGGCCAGCTCCTTGAATTTGCTCTCGGCGTCTTCTTCGGTGCTCACGTCAGGGTGATATTTACGCGCCAGCCGGCGGTAGGCCGTTTTGATGGTTTTCAGATCGGCGTTGGGCTCGACGCCCATCGTTGCGTAGTAATCTTTAAATTCCATGCGGTAATACCTTCAATGTGTTGGGTTGTGCGCCAAAATTCCTTGTCTCTCTCGCCAGATATCCTCCTTTCGTCACATTCCTTTTCCGCTATCGCTAAGCATACTCCCGATTGTTAAAAGCTGCGCAAACTGAATAAAAACCGTGCGACAACGCGCAGGCCCGCGCGCCATTTCTAAAGCCCTGCGCATTCACGTACACTGTGGCGGTGGCCCCATAAAGATAAATCACGATGAGAACTCAACTGATAACCCGTGAAGGGTATGACAAGCTCAAACAAGAGCTGGATTACCTCTGGCGCGAAGAACGCCCCGAGGTGACCAAGAAAGTGACCTGGGCCGCCAGCCTGGGCGACAGAAGCGAAAACGCCGACTACCAATACAACAAGAAGCGGCTGCGGGAAATTGACCGCCGCGTCCGCTATCTGACCAAATGCCTGGAGCAGCTGAAGATCGTCGATTACTCCCCGCAGCAGGAAGGCAAAGTGTTCTTCGGCGCCTGGGTGGAGGTGGAGAACGAAGACGGCGAAACCAAACGCTTTCGCATCGTCGGTTACGACGAGATCTTCGGCCGCAAGGATTACATCTCCATCGACGCGCCGATGGCGCGCGCCCTGCTGAAAAAAGAGGTCGGGGACGTCGCCACCGTCAATACGCCGCTGGGCGAGGCGCAGTGGTACGTGAACGAGATAGACTACCCGAAGTAAGCTTTCAGCTTTTTCCGAACCGCCGCCAACGCCGCCACCTGCGCTGTTCTCCACGCCGCGGCCGCGCGGCGGCGGCCCGCTCCGCTGGCATTTTCCACGATCAATCCGTATAACTGTCCCCTGTTTATTCACCGTTCTCAATACAGATACCAGACCTATGAATGACCCACTGAGCCGCATTATTGCAACAGAACTGCAGGCCCGGCCGGAGCAAGTCGACTCCGCCATCCGTCTGCTGGATGAAGGTAATACCGTGCCCTTTATTGCACGCTATCGTAAGGAAGTCACCGGGGGCCTGGACGACACCCAACTGCGCCAGCTGGAAACCCGCCTGGGTTATCTGCGTGAACTGGAAGATCGTCGCCAGACCATCCTGAAGTCGATCGATGAACAGGGCAAACTGACCGAACAACTGGCGGGGGCGATCAACGCCACGCTGAGCAAGACCGAGCTCGAAGACCTCTACCTGCCGTACAAACCGAAGCGCCGCACCCGCGGTCAGATCGCCATCGAAGCCGGTCTGGAACCGCTGGCGGACGCGCTGTGGCAGGATCCGCAACAGCAGCCGGAACAGCTGGCTGAACGCTACGTCGACGCCGACAAGGGCGTGGCGGACGTGAAAGCCGCCCTCGACGGCGCGCGCTATATCCTGATGGAGCGCTTCGCCGAAGACGCCACGCTGCTGGCCAAGGTGCGCGACTACCTGTGGAAAAACGCCCATCTGGTGTCCAAGGTGGTCGAGGGCAAGGAAGAAGAAGGCGCCAAGTTCCGCGACTACTTCGATCACCACGAACCGATTTCTCAGGTGCCTTCGCACCGCGCGCTAGCGATGTTCCGCGGCCGCAACGAAGGCGTGCTGCAGCTGGCGCTGAACGCCGATCCGCAATTTGAGGAAGCGCCGCGCGAAAGCCAGGCGGAGCTGATCATCATCAATCACCTCAACCTGCGCCTGAACAACGCCCCGGCCGACGCCTGGCGCAAGGCGGTGGTCAACTGGACCTGGCGCATCAAGGTGCTGCTGCACCTGGAAACCGAGTTGATGGGCACGGTGCGCGAGCGCGCGGAAGACGAAGCGATCAACGTGTTCGCCCGCAACATGCACGATCTGCTGATGGCCGCGCCGGCCGGCATGCGCGCAACCATGGGCCTCGATCCGGGCCTGCGCACCGGGGTGAAAGTCGCCGTGGTCGACGCAACCGGCAAGCTGGTCGCCACCGACACCGTCTACCCGCACACCGGGCAAGCGGCCAAAGCCGCCGCCATCGTCGCGGCACTGTGCATCAAACATAACGTGGAGCTGGTGGCCATCGGCAACGGCACCGCTTCGCGTGAGACCGAGCGCTTCTATCTCGACCTGCAAAAACAGTTCGGTGAGGTCCGGGCGCAGAAAGTGATCGTCAGCGAAGCGGGCGCGTCGGTGTATTCCGCGTCCGAACTGGCGGCGCTGGAATTCCCGGATCTCGACGTGTCGCTGCGCGGCGCGGTGTCCATCGCTCGTCGTCTGCAGGATCCGCTGGCGGAGCTGGTGAAGATCGACCCGAAATCCATCGGCGTCGGCCAGTATCAGCACGACGTCAGCCAGAGCCAGCTGGCGAAGAAGCTGGACTCGGTGGTGGAAGACTGCGTGAACGCCGTCGGCGTCGATCTGAACACCGCGTCGGTGCCGTTGCTGACCCGCGTGGCCGGCCTGACGCGCATGATGGCGCAAAATATCGTCAACTGGCGCGACGAGAACGGCCGCTTCAGCAACCGCGAACAGCTGCTGAAAGTCAGCCGCCTGGGGCCGAAAGCCTTCGAACAGTGCGCCGGCTTCCTGCGCATCAACCACGGCGACAACCCGCTGGACGCCTCCACCGTTCACCCGGAAGCCTACCCGGTGGTGCAGCGCATTCTGGCCGCCACCGAGCAGGCGCTGCAGGACCTGATGGGCAACGCTTCGGCGGTGCGCAGCCTGAAAGCGGTCGATTTCACCGACGACAAATTCGGCGTACCGACGGTCACCGATATCCTGAAAGAGCTGGAGAAACCGGGCCGCGATCCGCGCCCTGAGTTCAAAACCGCGACCTTTGCCGAAGGGGTGGAAACCCTCAACGATCTGCAGGTGGGCATGATCCTGGAAGGATCGGTCACCAACGTCACCAACTTCGGTGCCTTCGTGGATATCGGCGTGCATCAGGACGGCCTGGTGCACATCTCCTCGCTGGCGGACAAGTTCGTTGAAGATCCGCACACCGTGGTGAAGGCCGGCGACATTGTCAAAGTGAAGGTGATGGAAGTCGATCTGCAGCGTAAACGCATCGCGCTGAGCATGCGTCTGGATGAGCAGCCGGGCGAAGGTTCACCGCGCCGCGGCGGCAACGCGCCAGCGCAGGCACGCGACAACGCCAACCGTTCGGCGGGCGGCAACAAGGCCAAACCGCGCAACGCGGCGCCGGCCGGCAACAGCGCCATGGGCGACGCGCTGGCGGCGGCGTTCGGTAAGAAACGCTAAGTCGGAACCGACAGGGCGGAGCCTGCTCCGCCCTTGCTGACGAATAAAACTTGCGGCATTTTTTGACCCGTCTCAATAAACCGTCATCTTTTTATTTCCCGTTCCTGCGTGACCGCCCTCCCATTATTCAGGCAACAAAAATCCTCTCCGCAGCCATTTATTAACAACTTCGTTAACACGCCTATTTCATCTCGCAAATTGTGAACGAAACACAAATGGTTACCGCTCGCATTACGCCGGAATAATGTTATTGAATTGCCTTTGGGCGGAAATAAATAAGGGGAAAAAACCATCGGTATTTGCAAACGAGAAAACTCGGCTACAAATACGTAACTGATTTAACTCGCCATTCTCATTTGTTCCCGCTCGCAAGCGGTGGTAAAACGTCGTTAATCAAGGCAACGCCATCAAAAACTGTCGTCGCCATAATAATTGGTTACAATACCCTTACTTTTTGTATTGAATGCGATAATGATAATTACTATTATTTTCGCTCACTTTATTGCATGACCTTATGGATGAATACCGCCGACGGCGTGGCATTTTCGCCGGCAACGTCCAATTATCATCAGCCCGATGCTCATCGGCACCCGGAAGGTTAATCACATGCAGCTTCAACCTAAACACACGTATAAGATCGTCGGCTTTTCCGGTGAAATTGCGCCGGCCTATCGCCAGAAACTGTTATCGCTCGGCATGCTGCCCGGCTCTTCGTTCGACGTGGTGCGCGTCGCGCCGCTGGGCGATCCGATAGAAATTAAAACTCGCCGCGTCAGCCTGGTGCTTCGCAGGAAGGATCTGGCGCTGCTGCAGCTCGACGGCCAGTCCTGAGCCGGCGCGCCCTCCGTTTGCCGACGCGCCCTTGCGCCGGCGCTGTTCTCCTTGAAGACGACACGCTGAACTATGAAAAAACTCACCATCGGCTTAATCGGTAACCCGAACTCCGGCAAAACCACGCTGTTCAACCAGCTGACCGGCGCACGCCAACGGGTCGGCAACTGGGCGGGCGTGACGGTCGAACGCAAAGAAGGCCATTTCGCCACCCCGCAGTCCGACGTGCGGCTGGTCGATTTGCCGGGCACCTATTCCCTGACCACCATTTCAGAGCAAACCTCGCTCGATGAGCAGATCGCCTGTCACTACATTTTGAGCGGCGACGCCGATCTGCTGATCAACGTGGTCGACGCCTCCAACCTCGAGCGCAACCTCTATCTGACGCTACAGCTGCTGGAGCTGGGCATTCCCTGCATCGTGGCGCTGAACATGCTCGACATCGCCAAAAGCCAGCATATCGATATCGACGTCGCCGCGCTGTCGGCGCGCCTCGGCTGCCCGGTGGTGCCGATGGTCTCCACCCGCGCCGACGGCATCGGCGTGCTGAAGCAGATGATCGACAATCATCACATCAACGAACAGCAGGCGCTGGTGAACTATCCGCCGTTATTGCTGAAAGCGGTCGCCACGCTGAGCGACGCCATGCCGCAAACGCTGCCGGCAGTACAGCGCCGCTGGCTGGCGCTGCAGATGCTGGAAGGCGACATCTACAGCCACCGGCTGGCCGGCCCCGCCGTCGCGCTGCTGCCTGCGGCTATCCAGGCATTGCAACAGCAACAGCAAGAAGACCCGGCGCTGGTGATCGCCGACGCGCGCTACCAGTCTATCGCCACCCTGTGCGACGCGGTCAGCAACTCGCAGCAGGCGATGCCCAACCGCCTGACCGAGATGCTGGATAAAGTGATTCTCAACCGCTGGCTGGGCGTGCCGATCTTCCTGCTGGTGATGTACCTGATGTTCCTGCTGGCGATCAACATCGGCGGCGCGCTGCAGCCGATCTTCGATATCGGCTCGGCGGCGATCTTCATTCAGGGCATTCAGTGGCTCGGCTACACCCTGCACTTCCCCGACTGGCTGACCGTTTTCCTGGCGCAGGGCGTCGGCGGCGGCATCAACACCGTGCTGCCGCTGGTGCCGCAGATCGGCATGATGTACCTGTTCCTGTCCTTCCTGGAAGACTCCGGTTACATGGCGCGCGCGGCGTTCGTGATGGACCGCCTGATGCAGGCGCTCGGGCTGCCGGGCAAATCCTTCGTGCCGCTGATCGTCGGTTTCGGCTGCAACGTGCCGTCCATCATGGGCGCCCGGACGCTGGACGCCCAGCGCGAACGCCTGATTACCATCATGATGGCGCCGTTCATGTCGTGCGGCGCCCGTCTGGCGATCTTCGCGGTGTTCGCCGCCGCCTTCTTCGGCCAGGACGGCGCCGGGGTGGTGTTCTCGCTGTACATGCTCGGCATTGCGGTGGCGATCCTCACCGGCCTGGTGCTCAAATACACCCTCATGCGCGGCGAAGCCTCGCCGTTCGTGATGGAGCTGCCGGTTTACCACGTGCCGCACCTGAAAAGCCTGCTGCTGCAAACCTGGCAGCGGCTGAAAGGCTTCGTGTTGCGCGCCGGTAAGGTGATCGTGGTGGCCAGCATATTCATCGGCGGCCTGAACAGCTTCTCGTTCAGCGGCAAGACGGTCGACAATATCAACGACTCCGCGCTGGCCTCAGTTTCCAAAGTGCTGACGCCGCTGCTGCAGCCGATGGGCGTCCACAGCGATAACTGGCAGGCCACCGTCGGTCTGGTGACCGGCGCGATGGCGAAAGAAGTGGTGGTCGGCACGCTGAATACGCTGTACACCGCCGAGCACATCAACAAAGAGGCGTTCGACGCCGCCAACTTCAACCTGCTCGATGAGCTGGGCGGCGCGCTGAACGAAACCTGGGACGGCCTGAAAAACACCTTCAGCCTGAGCGTACTCTCCAACCCCATCGAAGCCAGCAAGGGCGACGGCGAGATGGGCGTCGGCTCGATGGGCGTGATGAGCAGCAAATTCGGCTCCGGCATCTCCGCCTACAGCTACCTGATCTTCGTGCTGCTGTATGTGCCTTGCGTCTCGGTGATGGGCGCCATCGCCCGTGAATCGAGCCGCGGCTGGATGACCTTCTCTATTCTGTGGGGGCTGAACGTGGCCTACTCGCTGGCGACGCTGTTCTATCAGGTGGCCACCTTCAACCAACACCCGCAGTACAGCCTGACGGCGATCCTGGTGGTGGTACTGGTGAACCTGCTGGTGCTGTTCGGCCTGCGCCGGGCGCGTAGCCGCGTCACGGTTCGCCTGGGCAACGCTACGCCGGCGGCCTGTTGCCAGGGTGCCAAGGGGAGCTGCCACTGATGGCCGGGCTGCTGCAGGTGCGCGATACGCTGGCGCTGCTTGGCAGCGCTCAGGCGCAGCAGCTCAGCCACTCGCTGGCGACGCCGCTGCCACTGGTGCAGGCGATGCTGGACCGTTTGGCGGCAATGGGGAAAGTGGAGCGCATCGAACAGGATGACGGCGCCTGTCTGAGCGGCAGTTGCAAAGGCTGCCCGCAGGGCCAGGGGTGCAGCACGGTTTTCTACCGGCTGAAGGCCTGACGATCAGGGGCGCCGAGCGGCGCCCCTTGCCGTTGAAGGCTTATTGCTTGTCTTTGTAAACTTCAGCGATGGCGCTGAATTTACCGTGCTCGCGGCCTGCCAGGATCACGTAGTATTGACCGCCCTTTTCGTCCGCCAGTTTGGACAGCTCATCCTTGGCATCCATCGGCGAGGTGGTCTGCGCCGTGGTGGTCACGGTGCCGATCTTCTCGTATTTACCCGGGTTCTTATCCAGATCTTCCTTGGTCAGCAGGGTTGCCGCCATGGAGCCGAAAGACACCGAACCCAGCACTGCCGCTGCAATAATCATCTTCAATGATTTCATGACACTAACCTCTCAATGGATAATTTATCTGTTATGAAAGCCGTCAAGAATCCATGCGTAGTACAGCAGGCTGCCGCGACATCCTCAGGCCTCGTTGCTTTCCCTGACGGGGCCTGTTTCCCAGAGACGAAACGCAAAAATGAAAAACGCCGCACGCGGTCTTTTCATTTTGCAGCCAACGCATTGACTCACTAAGTATCGAACAGCTTTGTCTTTTATCCACCCGGCAGCGTTTTTTTTCGCGCCCTATCGTGCGTTTTCCCGCCGCATTCAATGTGCTGCAATAAACGCTTCGATCATCGTCACAAATTCGTCGGGATGAGAGATAAACGGCGCATGGGCGGCTTTGGCCACGACTTGCGACGTAGAATTCGGCCAGGCGGCGTCGAGCAGATCGGCGACCTTGCGCGGTACCAGCCCATCCAGATAGCCGTAGATCCGCAGCAGCGGCAGCTCCAGCGCGGCCAGAGGCGCACGCAGATCGGCGGTGCGCAGGATCTCCAGCCCGCCGTTCAACACCTCGACGCTCGGCGTCGGCTGGTTGAGCACTACCGCTTTCAGCTGGCGCGCATCCTGGCGCGCGCTCTCGGTGCCCAGCGTCTGCAACGCCAGAAAACGCTCGACGGTGCGCTGGAAATCCAGGCTCAGCTGGTGCTGAAAACCGCTCAGCACGTCCGGGCGGATCCCCGGCCACTCATCGCGGGCGGCAAAACAGGGCGAAGAGGCCACGGTGATAAGCCCACTGACGCGCTGCGGCTGCATCAGCGCCGCCTGGCTGGCCACCAGCCCGCCGAGCGACCAGCCTAGCCACCAGGCCTGAGAGGGGGCAGCCGCCAGCACGATCTCCGTCATCTGCTCCAGCGAGAGAGCACCGAACCCCTGGCTGCGGCCGTATCCCGGCAGATCGACCAAATGCAGGCGAAAATGCGGCGCCAGTCGCGCCTGAATGCAACTCCACACTTCAGCGTTCAATCCCCAGCCGTGCAGCAGCACAAGATCGCGTTCGCCTTCACCTATTGTTTGCCAGTACAGCGCTGTCATTGGTTATTGTCCTTTCATGCTTACCCGTCTCGGAGTCTCTATGCTATCAATCCGCAGCCGCTGTTGGCTATGCCGACAGCCGTTGAGCCTGATGCGTCACGGCATCTGCAGCTGCTGCCTGCGCCATCTGCCGGCCAACCCACCGTGTTGCCCACGCTGCGGATTGCCCGCCGGGGAGACGCAAACGCCCTGCGGCCGCTGTCTGCAACGGCCGCCACCCTGGCAGCGGCTGGTGTTCGTCGGCGACTACGTAGCACCGCTCAGCCGGCTGGTAAGAAGGTTCAAGTTTCACCGCGCGCCCGAGCTGGCACCGACGCTGGCGCGCCTGATGCTGTTGCGCTGGCAGCAGGCGCGCAGAGAGCAGTATCTGAACAGACCCGACCTGATTTTAGCGGTACCCTTGCATGGCTCACGCTGCTGGCGCCGTGGCTATAACCAGAGCGATCTGCTGGCCCGGCCGCTGGCGCGCTGGCTGGGCTGTGCCTATCGGCCCGCCGCCTTGCGCCGGGTACGCAAGACCGCCCTGCAACAGCGGCTGAGCGCCGGAGCGCGCAGGCGCAATCTGCAGCGTGCGTTCGTCTGCACCGTCTCGGTCGCCAACCGGCATATCGCCCTGGTGGATGACGTGGTGACCACCGGCAGCACCGTCGCGGAGATCGCGGTGCTGCTGCGGCGGCAAGGCGCCGCCTCGGTGCAGATATGGTGCGTTTGCCGCACGTTGTAGTGCCACGGCAATGGGCGTATTATAACCGACTATAGAAGTCAACTATTGAGCTAATGCTATGATCCGTATAACAGATGCTGCACAGGAACACTTTGCCAAACTGCTGGCAAATCAAGAAGAAGGCACCCAAATCCGCGTATTCGTGATCAACCCGGGCACGCCGACGGCCGAATGCGGTGTCTCTTATTGTCCGCCGGACGCGGTAGAAGCGACGGATACCGAACTGAAGTTCGACAAACTGTCCGCCTATGTCGATGAGCTGAGCGCGCCGTATCTGGAAGACGCCGAAATCGACTTCGTGACCGACCAGCTGGGTTCCCAGCTGACGCTGAAGGCGCCGAACGCCAAAATGCGCAAGGTCGATGACAACGCGCCGCTGATGGAGCGCGTGGAATACGTGCTGCAGTCGCAGATCAACCCACAGCTGGCGGGCCACGGCGGCCGCGTGACGCTGATGGAGATCACCGACGACAACATGGCGATCCTGCAGTTTGGCGGCGGTTGCAACGGCTGTTCGATGGTCGACGTCACGCTGAAAGAAGGCATCGAGAAAGAGCTGCTGCAGAAATTCCCGGAGCTGAAGGGCGTGCGTGATTTGACCGAGCACCAACGCGGCGAGCACTCATACTACTAATCTCCGGCGCTCGCACCGCGGTAGAGAACACAATGCCGGAAGGGAAAACCCGTTCCGGCATTGTCGTTTTCACCCCACCGACACCTTGCGCCGCCGTTTGTCCAAATCCTTCAGTAAGCGGTTTATGTGCGGGTCGGCAAACATCTCCTCCAGCGTCTGAGTCAGCTTGCGCCGCCAGTTAGGATACTGATCGCTGGTACCGGGAATATTGACCGGATCGGCCATATCCAGCCAGTCTTCCGGCTGCAGGCCGAGCAAAGCACTGGCACTGTCGGCGACATAGCGCTGCAGGCCGCGGTTGAGCAGCGGGCTCATGCCGAGCAGCGCCGCCTTCTTGCCCACCTTCTGCGGCACGCAGCCATAGCGATGCAACCCATCCAGCAGCCCCTGCTTGGCGCGTTCCCGATCGGCAAACAGCGCCTGCAGGATCTCCGCGTCCGGGTAAAGACCCAGCCGGTTGCCCAGCGTCAGATCGTCGCTTTGCCAGTAGCCGCGCAGCGTCGGCAGATCGTGGGTGGTGATGGTCGCCATCGCCTGCACCGGATAGGCCTGCGGCGCGCGGAAATGGTGTTCGCCGTCGCTTTCGAAATACAGCACTTTGTAGGAATAGACGCCGCTGTCGCGCAGCTTGCCGACGATCTCCACCGGCACCGTGCCGAGATCTTCGCCGATCACCATGCAGCGGTGGCGCTGACTTTCCAGCGCCAGCACCGCCAGCAGATCGTCCACCGGGTATTTGACGTAGGCGCCGCGATCGGCGGTTTCGCCATAAGGGATCCACCACAGCCGCAGCAGCGCCATGACGTGATCGATACGCAGCGCGCCGCAGCTGGTCATGTTGGCGCGCAAAAGATCGATGAACGGCTGATAACCGCGCGCCGCCATCACATGCGGATCCATCGGCGGCAGGCCCCAGTTTTGCCCCAGCGGCCCCAGGATGTCCGGCGGCGCCCCGACCGACGCTTTCAGGCAGTACAGCTCGCGGTCGCACCAGGTTTCCGCCCCGCCTTCCGCCACCCCGACCGCCAGATCGCGATACAGGCCAATCGGCATCCGCTGCTGCCGGCTCTGCTCAAAACACTGCGCAAACTGCATGGCCGCCAGCCATTGCAGCCACAGGTAAAAGCGGACCGCGTCCTGATGTTCGGCGCAGAACAGCCGCACCGCTTCGCTCTGCCCCTGCCGATAGCGCTCTGGCCAGGCCGGCCAGCCCCACTGGTGGGCATCTTTGGCCGCCAGATGGGCATGCAGCGCGTCGAACGCCGCCTGCTGATACAGGCTGTCGCCGCCCTCAGTCACGAACTGTTCGAACGCCTGACGCTGCCCGTCGTTCGGCTTGCGCGCCTGAAACAGCGGAAACGCCAGCTTCAGCGCCGCCAGCTTCAGCTGCATCACGGCGGTGTAATCCACCCACTCCGCGGCGCGCGCCTTGGCCAGCTGCTTCTGCGTCGCCGGCTTCTGCCACCAGCGCTGTGCCGCGTCGCTGCGCTGAAAATCCTCCACCGCGTTGACGTCGATATACGCCAGATTCAGCCAGCGGCGCGACGAGGGGCTGTAAGGGCTGGCGCTCTCCGGGTTGGCCGGATACAGCGCATGGATCGGGTTGAGGCCGACGAAGGCGCCGCCGCGCTCCCCGACCTGCTCCACCATCAGGCGCAGATCGCCGAAATCGCCGATGCCCCAGTTGCGATCGGAACGCAGCGTATACAGCTGAACGCAGGCGCCCCACAGTTTCTTGCCGGTCAGCAAGGCGTCCGGCTCGAAGCAGCGCCTCGGCGCGACGATCACGCGGCATGGCCACTGCTGCGCGCCCTGGCTCAGCGTCAATTGGTGGTAACCCGCCGGCAGATCGCCGGGCAGCGTCAGGGTCTTGCGCGCCCCGACGCGCCCCTGCAGGCATTCGCCGTCTTCACGCTGCAGAGCCCACAGGTACTCGCCTTCGCCCGCCGGGGTCAGTGCCAGCGGCGCGCCCTGATAGAACACCTTGACCGCCGGTAACGGTGATGCGGCCCCTTCCTGCGCGGCATCGGCCCGGTTCATGGCCGCCAGCAGTTTGCGCTTGGTCTCCGGCTCAATCGCCTGCCGCTTGCCGTGGGCATTGATGAAATCGGCAGCGATCCCCGCCTGCGCTGCCGCCTGATCGATACGCTTACGATCCATTCGCTCTCCTTAACGTTTGGCTTGCCAGATGCGCTGCTGGTAATCGCGAATCGAGCGATCCGAGCTGAACATGCCGACGCGCGCAGTGTTAAGGATAGTCCGCCGCGTCCATTCGTCCCGATCGCGGTACAGTTCGTCGACCCGGCGCTGCGCCTGGCAGTACGAGGCGAAGTCCGCCAGTACCAGATAAGGATCGCCGCCTTCCAGCAGGCTGCGCAGCATCATGTCGAACGCGTGCTTGTCGCCGTGGCTGAACGCGCCGCTCGCCAGCTCGTCCAAAATCGCCTTCAGGTGCTTGTCTTTCTTGCGGTAGCTGAGCGGATCGTAGCCCTTCGCCAGTATCGCCTTCACCTGCTCCACGGTATTGCCGAAGATAAAGATATTGTCTTCGCCCACCTGCTCGGCGATTTCGACGTTGGCGCCGTCCAGCGTGCCGACCGTCAGCGCACCGTTCAGCGCCAGCTTCATGTTGCCGGTGCCGGAGGCCTCTTTACCGGCGGTGGAGATCTGCTCGGAGATATCCGCCGCCGGGATCATCAGTTCGGCCACCGACACGCGGTAGTCGGGAATGAACGCCACTTTCAGGCGATCTTTCACCAACGGATCGTTATTGATCTTCTCGGCCGCCTGGTTGATCGCGTAAATGATGTTTTTCGCCAGATAGTAGCCCGGCGCCGCCTTGGCGCCGAACAGGAAGACGCGCGGCACGATGTCCAGATTCGGGTTGTCGCGCAACTGGCGATACAGCGACAGGATGTGCAGCAGGTTCAGGTGCTGGCGTTTGTACTCGTGCAGACGCTTGATCTGCACGTCGAAAATCGCGTCCGGGTCGAGCGTCAACCCCATCACGCCGTGCACGTAATGGGCCAGCGCCACCTTGTTGTCGCGTTTGATCTGCTGATAACGCTGGCGGAACGCCGCGTCGTCGGCGAATTTTTCCAGCCCGCGCAACGCGTCGAGATCGTTCGCCCATTCCACCTTCAGCGTCTCGTCGATCAGGCCCGACAGCGCCGGGTTGCACTGTTTCAGCCAGCGGCGCGGCGTGATGCCGTTGGTGACGTTATGGAATTTGTTCGGCCACAGCTGGTGATATTCCGGGAACAGATCCTTCACCACCAGATCCGAGTGCAGCTGCGCCACACCGTTGACCGCAAAGCCGCTGACCACGCACAGGTTGGCCATGCGCACCTGCTTGTTGTAGTGCACCGCCAGTTTGGCCCACACCGCCTCGTCGCCCGGCCAGTGCTTATCCACCAATTTTTTAAACCTGGCGTTGATCTGTTTGATGATGGAGAAATGGCGCGGCAGCAGGCTGCGCACCAGTTTTTCATCCCAGCACTCCAGCGCTTCCGGCATCAGGGTGTGGTTGGTATAGGCGAAGGTATTGCTGGTGATCGACCAGGCCGCCTCCCACTCCAGCTGGTGTTCGTCCAGCAGAATGCGCAGCATTTCCGGAATGGCGATGGTCGGGTGGGTGTCGTTCAGCTGGATCACTTCGTACTTCGGCAGCTCTTCAATCTTGCGGCCGGCCTGATGGTGCTTGCGCAAAATGTCCGCCACCGAGCAGGCGCACTGGAAATACTGCTGCATCAGGCGCAGGCGCTTGCCGGCCTGATGGTTGTCGTTCGGGTAGAGCACCTTGGTCAGCTTGTCGGCTTCTACGCCCTGCTTCTCCGCCTGCAGGAATTTGCCGTCGTTGAAATCGCTCAGGTTGAACGGATGCTGATGGGTCGCCTGCCACAGGCGCAGCGGCTGCGCCACGCCGTTGCGATACCCCAGCACCGGCAGATCCCAGGCTTCGCCGCGCAGGGTGAAGGCCGGGCGCCACAGTTCACGGCCATCGGCCTGCTTTTCCAGCTTGCCGCCGATGCCCACGTCCACCGCCAGCGCGGCATTGTGGCGGAACCACGGGTAGCTCTCGCGCTGCCAGTTATCCGGCGCCTCTTGCTGCTGCCCGCCCTGGAACGACTGGCGGAACAGCCCGTACTGGTAGTTCAGCCCATAGCCGGTGGCCGGTTGCTCCACCGTCGCCATCGAGTCGAGGAAACAGGCCGCCAAGCGCCCCAGCCCGCCGTTGCCCAGCGCCGGATCGGTTTCCTGCTCCAGCAGATCCGCCAGCTTGACGTTCTGTTCGGCCAGCGCCTGCTCGACGGTGTCGTACCAGCCCAGGTTGATCAGGTTGTTCGCCGTCAGCCGGCCGATCAGAAACTCCATCGAGATGTAGTTCACGTGGCGCAGCGGTTTGGCGCTTTTGCGCGGCGCCGGCTGCGCGGCCAACTGCTCGGCCAGCGCCGCACTGACGGCTTCCCACCATTGATGCTGCGTCATCTGTTGTGCGGAACTGAGGCCGAACCGTTGCCACTGGCGGGCGAGCGCCGCCAGAAAAGCATCCTTCTTGAGCGTAGGCTGTGACATAAGGAAAACTCTCTATCCAGTAAGTGGGTCAAATTGCCGCTATCGTGCCGGTGAGAAAGCCTGACGGCATCATCCCGCCTGGGGATTAGCTGGGGAGGAGGATTGGGGCGTAGCTGGAATTGTGATCTCAGGCACTTTTTGACTCCCTTGCAACGATGCAAAAAAGCCCGCCAACGCGTGCGGCGAGCACTGAGAACGTTAACCATGACGTTAGCACAAGTATTCGCACTGCTGAAGTTTTGTCCATGGCCGGAAATGCGATCTGCAACCGCATCGCCGCGCACCGGCGCCAAACGTAAAAAAGTGTGATCGATAGCAACTTAACTCCAAGCCGATGCGGAAGCTTGTTGCAATACGTTTAGGGTTGGCAGAAGTTAGGGGGAGCTATTAATTACGAACCATAAAATAATTAGCGCCACTCCAATCCCGGCGGGAACCGCGATTTATACCCTGGAATACTATGCTGATCCCATCAAAACTGAGCCGCCCGGTACGGCTGCAAAATACCGTGATCCGCGATCGCCTGCTGGCCAAACTGGCCAGCGCGGGCAACTATCGCCTGACACTGGTCAATTGCCCGGCGGGATACGGGAAAACCACGCTGATCGCCCAATGGGCGGCCGGCAAGGCCGATCTGGGCTGGTATTCGCTGGATGAGAGCGACAACCAGCCGGAGCGCTTCGCCAGCTACCTGATCGCCGCGCTGCAGCAGGCCAGCGGTGGCCGCTGCGTCAAGAGCGAGGCGCTGAGCCAGAAGCATCAGTACGCCAGCCTGTCGGCGCTGTTCGCCCAGCTGTTTATCGAGCTGGCCGACTGGCATCAGCCGCTGTACCTGGTGATCGACGACTACCACCTGATCACCAACGACGCCATCCACGAAGCCATGCGCTTTTTCCTGCGCCATCAGCCGGAAAACCTGACGCTGATCCTGCTCTCGCGCACCCTGCCGCCGCTTGGCATCGCCAACCTGCGGGTGCGCGATCAGCTGCTGGAAATGGGCACGCAGCAGCTGGCGTTCACCCACCAGGAAGCCAAACAATTCTTCGACTGCCGCCTGGCGGCACCGATGGAACAACAGGACAGCAGCCGCCTGTGCGACGAAGTCGAAGGCTGGGCCACCGCGCTGCAGCTGATCGCGCTGTCGGCCCGCCAGTCCGCCTCGTCGGCCCAACTGTCGGCCAAGCGCCTGGCGGGGCTGAACGCCAGTCACCTGTCCGATTACCTGGTAGACGAAGTGCTGGATCACGTCGATGCCGATGCGCGCGCCTTCCTGCTGCGCTGTTCGGTGCTGCGCTCGATGAACGACGCGCTGATCGTGCGCCTGACCGGCGAAGATAACGGCCAGCAACGGCTGGAGGAACTGGAACGCCAGGGGCTGTTTATCCACCGCATGGACGACACCGGCGAATGGTTCAACTTCCACCCGCTGTTCGCCTCTTTCCTGCGCCAGCGTTGCCAGTGGGAACTGGCGCTGGAGCTGCCGGGATTGCACCGCGCCGCCGCCGAGGGCTGGCTGGCGCTGGGGTATCCGGCGGAGGCCATTCACCACGCGCTGGCGGCCAGCGACGTCAGCATGCTGCGCGATATCCTGCTGCAACACGCCTGGTCACTGTTCCACCACAGCGAGCTGGCCCTGCTGGAAGAGTGCCTCAACGCGCTGCCCTATGAGCGCCTGATCCAAAACCCCAAGCTGGCGCTGCTGCAGGCCTGGCTGGCGCAGAGCCAGCACCGCTACGGCGAGGTTAACACCCTGCTGGAGCGCGCCGAGCGCACCATGCGCGAACAGAAAATCGAGATAGACCAAACGCTGCACGCCGAGTTCGACGCCCTGCGCGCCCAGGTGGCGATCAACGCCGGCAAACCGGAAGAGGCCGAACGGCTGGCGACCGAAGCGTTGAAATTCCTGCCGCTGTCCAGCTATTACAGCCGCATCGTCGCCACCTCGGTGACCGGTGAAGTGCACCACTGCAAGGGCGAACTGGCGCGCGCGCTGCCGATGATGCAGCAAACCGAACAGATGGCGCGTCGCCATCAGGCCAATCATTACGCGCTCTGGGCGCTGCTGCAGCAGAGCGAAATCCTCATCGCCCAGGGCTTCCTGCAGGCCGCTTACGAAACCCAGGATAAGGCGTTCGAACTGATCCGCGAACAGCATCTGGAACAGCTGCCGATGCACGAGTTCCTGCTGCGCATTCGCGCGCAGATCCTGTGGTCGTGGTCGCGTCTGGACGAAGCGGAAGACGCGGCGCGCACCGGGCTGAAAATCCTGGCGAACTACCAACCGCAACAGCAACTGCAGTGCATCGCCATGCTGGCCAAATGCTCGCTGGCGCGCGGCGATCTGGACAACGCCAATACGCATCTGCAGCGCTGCGAAACCCTGCTGCACGGCGCTCACTATCATCGCGACTGGCTGACCAACACCGACAAATCGCGGGTGATCCAATGGCAGATGACCGGCGACACCGCCGCCGCCGCCCAGTGGCTGCGCCACACCGAAAAACCCGGCATGGCGGACAACCACTTCACGCAGGGCCAATGGCGCAACATCGCGCGGGTGCAGATCCTGCTCGGCCAGTATGACGAGGCCGGCGTGGTGCTGGATGAATTGAACGAAAATGCCCGTCGCCTGCGGCTGGTGAGCGATCTGAACCGCAATCTGCTGCTCAGCAACCAGCTGTACTGGCTGCAGGAGCGCAAGGGCGAAGCGCAGCAGGCGCTGATCGAAGCGCTGTCGCTGGCTAACCGCACCGGCTTTATCAGCCATTTCGTCATCGAAGGCGAAGCGATGGCACAGCAGCTGCGCCAGCTGATCCAGCTCAACACGCTGCCGGAGCTGGAGCAGCATCGCGCCCAGCGCATCCTGCGCGACATCAACCAGCATCATCGACACAAGTTCGCGCATTTTGACGAGAACTTTGTCGATAAGCTGCTGACCCACCCGCAGGTGCCGGAGCTGATCCGCACCAGCCCGCTCACCCAGCGCGAATGGCAGGTGCTGGGGCTGATCTATTCCGGCTACAGCAACGACCAGATCGCCGGCGAGCTGGACGTGGCGGCCACCACCATCAAGACGCACATCCGCAACCTGTACCAGAAGCTCGGCGTGGCCCATCGCCAGGAGGCGGTGCAGCAGGCGCAGCAGCTGCTGAAGATGATGGGGTACGGCGCCTGAGAGTCAGCGCTGGCCGTAATAGGCGCCGGCACCATGTTTGCGGCAGAAATGCTTCGCTAACAGGTGCTCATCGATCCGCCTCAGGCCGGGGTTAATACCCCGGCTAATCCACGCCATTTTCGCCACCTCCTCCAGCACCACGGCGTTATGCACCGCCTCATCCGGCGAGCAGCCCCAACTGAACGGACCATGCTGATACGCCAGAATACCGGGAACGTGCAACGGTTCACGTCCTTTCAAGGTTTCGATAATCACCCGACCGGTGTTCAGTTCATATTCCCGCGCCACCTCTTCCGCCGTCAGCGCGCGGGTACAAGGAATGTCGCCGGAAAAATAATCGGCGTGGGTGGTGCCGAACGCCGGTATCGCCTCCCCCGCCTGGGCCCAAGCAGTGGCATGGGTGGAATGCGTATGCACGACACCACCGAGCTGAGGAAATGCCCGGTATAGCGCCAAATGCGTCGGCGTATCGGATGAAGGCCGCAGCTGCCCCTCAACAACCTCTCCTCGCAGATTCACCACCACCATATCCTCAGCCTGCATCGTTTCATAAGGTACGCCGCTGGGTTTGATCACCATCAGCTTGCTGGCCCGATCGATGCCGCTGACATTGCCCCAGGTATAAGTCACCAGCCCGTGTTCAGGCAACGCCATATTGGCTTTGTAGACCTGCAATTTCAGTTGCTCCAGCATGCTCCCCCCCTATTTCCAACCCGGCCTCAGCCATACGTGCAACCACCCAAGCGCGTGCCTCCCGTACCGCTTGCAGAGGATCGGGTGCTTTCTCGCTCCACATTTCGAGCAGATAGGGGCCGCGATAGCCGCTCGCAAGCAACGTTTCGAAGCAGCGCGTGAAATCGACCACGCCTTCGCCGAACGGCACATTCTTAAACTCCCCCGGCCGCGTATCCTTAACGTGTACCGCCACGATATGTCCGCGCCCGGCCATGAGCTCCATCGGCACATCGTTGTCCCAGGCAGACAAGTTGCCGATATCCGGGTACAGCTGAAACCACGGGTTATTCAGGTAGTGGGCATAGCCCAGCGCCTTGCTGATCGAGTTCATCAGCGGATAGTCCATGATTTCCATCGCCAGCATGACCTGTGCACGGCTGGCCATCTCTACCGCCTGTACCAATCCGGCGCGGAACCGGGCGCGGGTCTGCGCAGTAGACTGCTGGTAATAAACGTCATACCCGGCCAGTTGGATCACCCGGATGCCGGTATCCTGCGCCAGCCGAATAGCTTTTCGCACGATCTCCAGTCCCCGGTCGCGCGTCGTGTCGTCTTCACTGCCCAACGGAAAACGCCGGTGGGCGCTGAGGCATAAAGAAGGGACGCGCACACCGCTGGCGGCAACGGCGCCGATCAGCGCCAGTCGCTGCTCGCTGTTCCAATCCAGCCGCGCCAGGCGGCCGTCGCTTTCATCGATCGACATTTCAACGAAATCGAATCCCAACTCACCCGCCAGTTGCAGGCGCGTCAGCCAATCCTCGCCCGGCGGCAACGCTTTCTCATAGATGCCCAACGGCACGGATTTGTGCAACATAACCGCTCCTCAGCCCCACCGCTGGGCGATGACACGTTTAAATTCCCGCGCCGCCGCGACCGGATCGGCGGCATCGCGAATGCTGCGTCCGGCGATAAAGACATGGATGGGGATCCCCTGGAACAGAGGCAAATCCTCCAGCGCCAGTCCGCCGGTGACCGTCACCTTAAAACCCATCTCGCTCAGGCGACGAACCGCGCGGATATCGTCATCGCTCCAGGATATCCCCGCCGCCTGCGCGTCACGGCTGCGGTGATACACCACCTGACCAATTCCCGCTTCACGCCACGCCTGCGCCTGTTCCCAGGTCCAGAACCCCGTCAGTTCTATCTGCACGTCACCACCGAACTCATGCGCCACCTGCAGGGCTCCCTTGGCCGTATTGATATCGGCACAGCAGATCACCGTGATCCAATCGGCATTCGCCTCGAAGCACATGCGCGCCAAAATTTGACCCGCATCGGCGATTTTTGCGTCCGCCAACACGATGCGATCCGGATACAGCGCTTTTAAATCGCGTACGGCTCGCACGCCTTCCGCCACGCACAAAATAGTGCCGACTTCGATGATGTCGACTTCGGCCGCGATCAGGCGAGTCGTGTCGTAAGCCGCAGCCATGGACAGATTATCCAGCGCCACCTGCAACATCGGTAAATGCGTGTTCATTGTTTGTCTCCTTCAATTCGCCGCCGCCGTAGACGTTTTGTCGATCAACGCCAATACCTCGCTCGCGTGGCGACAGGCCCGCAAGCGATCGAAATTCGCCTCTTCTTCAAACAGGTTCACCACTTGCATGATCCCCACCTCCTGATGCGTTTTGGCGTCCACCGCCGCCATAGTGATCAAGATATCTATCGGATCGTTGTCCTCATCGCCGAAGCACACCGGCGTTTTCAAGGTGACCAAGGCGAAGCCGGTTTTCAGCACCCCTTCCTCCGGCCGACCATGCGGCATCGCCAGGCCGGGCGCCAACACGAAGTAAGGGCCGTGCCGTTCGACGCCGGCCAGAATGGCGTCGAAATAGCGAGGCTCCACCACGCCGGCGGCCACCAGCAGATCGACCCCCAGCCGCACCGCCTGACGCCAGTCGGCAGCCTCCGCCTGCAGGTGAATAGCGTTGTTCTGCGCCAACGAATCGCTCAGCTTCATGACTCGCTCCTCACTGCTTCAAATCTTGCGGAAAATGCGCGCCGATGACGTCCATCAGCTTCGGACCGAAGTCCGCCGCCGAGAGCATATTGCGTACCCCGACCACGTATTTGTTGCCGCTGACGACGATTTCATCCGCGACATGGGTGGAAGCGATGATGATGTCAGCCCCATTCAGCTCGGATTTGTATTCCCCCACCGCACAGCTGTTGACCGAATGATCCACGCCTTGCTGCGTTAAAAATTGGTCGACTTTCATTTTCATGATCATGGAGCTGCCTTGTCCGCAACCGCACACCGCCAGGATTCGTACCGTCATAATCTGCACTCCTATTAACGTGACGCCGATTCAACCGATTGTTTTTCAGCATCTTCTTCCGCACGCAAGGTGCGTCCGGCGAAGAACATGTACAGCAGGGCGATAACGATCACCACGCCCATAAACCACAGGCCCAGACTCAGCCCTTGCATCAGCGGCGGCGCCAGAATCGACCAGTCCGCCATGCCCATCCAGGCGCTTAGCCCAGTCAGTTTGATGGCCCACACGCAGCCGAAGATCTCTATCATTCCCATCACCAGACAGATCTTCATCGCCGCACGCCAGCCACCAAAGTGGTTAGCGAATACGCCGATGGTGGCGTTAGAAAAGAACATGGGAATGAAACCGGGAATAATCATGATGGAAGAGCCGAGCGCTAACAGTATGCCGACGGCGATCAGTTGGCCGATGGTGCCCCACATAAAGCCCCATACCACGGCGTTGGGCGCGAAGCTATAAATGGCGGCACAGTCGATGGCCAGTACCGCGCCGGGGATCAGACGTTGGGAAATGCCGTTAAAGGCCTCGGTCAATTCGGCGACGAACATGCGCACGCCTTGCACGATGATGAAAATCGCCACCGCGAACATCAGCCCGGTTTGCAGGATATAGATGCTCCAGTGGGTTTTACCGGCCATCGCCTGCAGAGTGTCCAAGCCGAACGAGCACAGAATGATGCCGAAAAACAGCGTCATCACGATGGCGGTAGACACGATGTTGTCATGGAAAATGTTCAGCCACCCGGGCAGCTTCAGATCTTCCACGCTGTCCTCTTTTTTACCGAGATACGGTGCGGCCTTATACGCCAGCCACGAAGCGAACTGCTGTTGGTGCCCGATCGAGAAACCGCTGTTTTCCGTTACCGCCTGCGTCGGTTTGAACATCATGTTGGAGGTGATGCCCCAGTACAGTGAAGCCAAGAGCGCACTGCACAATACCGTCGTCCACATGCCGTAACCCAGAATGTAGAAAAATACCGCGATCAGCCCAACCTGCTGAAACATGATGTGGCCGGTGAGCATAATGGTACGAATACCGGTAATACGCCGCAGCAGTACGTAGAGAATGTTCAGCGCCAATGCCAGCAATACCGCGTAGCCGACCCAGCTGTAGGCGTCCCCCATACGTTCGATGGTGGCCATCATCGAAGCATAGGTGTCCGAAATCGCCCCGTTGATGCCGTATACCTCAGACAACTTCGCCACAACGGGTTTGAACGTGCCGGTCAGGATGCCGGAACCGGCTTGCAGCAACATGAAACCGATAATGGTTTTGATCGTGCCTTTGATAATGACCGCCGCGCTTTTGCGCAGCAACGTGTAACCCAGCAGCGTAACCAGCCCCAACAGCAGCGGCGCATTGGTCATCACCTGGTTAAAAAAGACAGTGAAGATGGTGTAAAGAGTTTCCATACGGCTCTCCCGAAAAGGTTGGCATGCAGGTAACGCCTTCACCATACCAATCACAAGAAATCACAAAAAGATCATTAATGATTATTTGTGAACAACCTCGCAAGTTAAAAATCAATTCCACTAACATTCAATGAATTAGACAGCTTACATTTCATTACTCATTGAATTTAATAGCAGTTAATCAAACAAAAAGGAGATAGAAGGACGGCGCAGCACGTAAATCCGGCGGTGTTAACGTGTATTTCGATCGTTGTCAGTTGAAAAAAACGGTGCTAGATTCGATCAAAACAAATCACATAAAATCTTTAAATGATTATTTGTGATTGCATTATCACCGCCAACGAGGAACGACCCATGAGTAAAGTCAACGACATCACCCGCGAATCCTGGATATTGAACACCTTTCCCGAATGGGGCACCTGGCTGAACGAAGAGATAGAGCAGGAGAACGTCGCGCCCGGCACTTTCGCCATGTGGTGGCTGGGCTGTACCGGCATCTGGCTCAAGTCTGAAGAAGGCGCCAACCTGTGCGTCGATTTTTGGTGCGGCACCGGCAAGCAAAGTCACGGCAACCCACTGATGAAAACCGGCCATCAAATGCAGCGAATGGCAGGGGTGCGCAAGCTGCAGCCTAACCTGCGCACTACCCCATTCGTACTGGATCCCTTCGCAATTACCCAGCTCGACGCCATCTTGGCCACGCACGACCACAACGATCACATCGATGTGAACGTCGCCGCGGCGGTGTTGAAAAATTGCGCCGCCACCGTTCCGTTTATCGGACCGCAAAGCTGCGTGGATATCTGGATTGGCTGGGGTGTGCCGCCTGAGCGCTGCATCACCGTCAAACCTGGCGACGTGATAAAAATCAAAGACATTGAAATTCATGCGCTGGACGCCTTCGATCGAACGGCGCTCATCACACTGCCGGTGGAACAAAAAGCGGCGGGCGTCCTGCCGGACGGCATGGACCTGCGGGCGGTCAACTACCTGTTCAAAACGCCGGGCGGCAACCTTTATCACAGCGGCGATTCCCACTACTCCAACTATTACGCCAAGCACGGCAACGATCATCAGATCGATGTCGCCCTCGGTTCCTACGGCGAGAACCCGCGCGGCATTACCGACAAGATGACCAGCGCCGACATCTTGCGCATGGCGGAATCGCTGAACGCCAAGGTCGTTATCCCCTTCCACCATGACATATGGTCGAATTTCCAGGCGGATCCGCAGGAAATTCGCGTGCTGTGGGAAATGAAGAAAGACCGGCTCAAATACGGTTTTAAACCGTTTATCTGGCAGGTTGGCGGCAAGTTCATCTGGCCGCAGGATAAAGACAATCTGGAGTACCACTACCCGCGCGGTTTCGATGATTGCTTCACCCTCGAACCCGATCTGCCCTTCAAGTCTTTCTTGTAATCCACCGGTGTTGCATACGGATGCGCGCTTTTGAACGGGAATGATTCAAATCGTCAAACGGCGCGCATATAATCATAGGCAACGACGTTTTCTCTCTCCGACGGAGCCCGCATGACAGAGTCCCAACGCCACAACGCCATTCTCGATCTCTTGCAGCGCAAGGGGCAAATCTCCGTGGCGGACGTCATCGCGGCGTTTGACATCTCTCCGGCCACCGCGCGCCGGGACATCAACAAGCTGAATGAAATCGGCAAATTGCGCAAAGTACGCAACGGCGCCGAAGCCACACAAACTCCGCGTCCGGCCTGGACGCCACTCAATATCCACCAAACCCAGCACCTCGATGAAAAAATGCGCATTGCGGCGGCCGCGGCACAGCTCTGTCAGCCGGGTGAAAGCGTGGTGATCAACTGCGGCTCCACCGCATTTCTGTTGGGCCGTGAAATTTGCGGCAAGCCGGTTCAGGTGATCACCAATTATCTGCCGCTGGCCAATTACCTGATCGCTCAGGAACACGACAGCGTGGTGATCATGGGAGGCCAGTACAACAAAACCCAGTCGATTACTCTGGCGCCTCAGGAAGGCGACGCAACCCTGTACGCCGGGCACTGGATGTTCACCAGCGGTATCGGCCTCACCGCTGACGGTCTGTATAAAACCGATATGCTGACCGCGATGGCAGAACAGAAGATGCTCAACTACGTCGGTAAACTGGTGGTACTGGTCGACAGCAGCAAAGTCGGCCAACGGGCCGGCATGCTGTTCAGCCGCACCGAGCAAATTGCCATGGTGATCACTGGCCGGGCCGCCGATCCCGCCATCGTTGAGCAACTGCGTCAGCAAGGCGTTGAAGTGCTGCTGGTGTGACAAAACCACAACCTTACTCTGGTCTTAAACGCCGCCGAGTTGGTTACAATAGCGGCGTCCCCCAATTACGAGGCAGTCAGCAGTATGGAACAGTTCGAAGCGATCAACGTTGAGCAGGCGTACACCCGCTGGAAAGAGGGCAGCGCCGCCCTGGTCGACATCCGCGATCCGCAAAGTTTTGAAGCCGGGCATACGCCGGGCGCCTTTCACCTCACCAACGCCACCTTGTCGGCCTTTATGCAGCAAAACGACTTCGAGCGGCCGGTGATGGTGATGTGCTACCACGGCAACAGCAGCCGCAGCGCGGCGCAATACCTGCTGCACCAGGGGTTCGACGCGGTCTACAGCATCGACGGCGGTTTCGAAGCCTGGGCCCGCCAGTACCCGCAAGACGTGGAAACCTCTGCCTGATCCCCGCCGCCCGCTGCGCATCGGCGGGCTTTCCCTTCGATTTTATGCGCGTTTTCGCGGGTTTTTCGCAGATCCGTTTGCCAGCGCTCAGGATTTCGACGTTATAATCGGCCGTCAGGGTCATCGGCGAGCAAGCCGCGGCCAAAATCATTCACTTACGACGGAAGAGCAATGGTTAGAGTAATCGCCATATCCAACCCGCGCCTGGCGCTGGCCTTTGTCGACTATATGGCGACCCAGGGCATCCGGCTTGAGCTGCGCAACAGCGGCGAGGCGGCGGAAATCTGGCTGGCCGACGACAGCCACCTCGAGCAGGTGCAACACGAGCTGCAGCAGTTTCTGGTCGATCCGCTCAACCGCCGTTATCAGGCCGCCAGTTGGCAGACCGGCCATACCGACGCCGGCCTGCACTATCAGAGCGAATCCTACCTGCACACCCTACGCAGCAAGGCCGGGCCGCTGACGCTCGGCGTGATGGTACTGTGCATCGCGGTCTACATCCTGATGCAGGCGCTGGGTGACGATACCGTGATGTACTGGCTCTCCTGGCCGCAAGACAGCAGCCAATACACGCAGCTGTGGCGCTGGGTCAGCCATGCGTTCCTGCATTTCTCCCTGCTGCATATTCTGTTTAACCTGATGTGGTGGTGGTATCTCGGCGGCCAGATGGAAAAACGCCTCGGCGCCGGCAAGCTGTTCGTGCTGGCGGTAGTGTCGGCCTTCTTCAGCGGCTGGGCACAGTCGCTGTTCAGCGGCGCGCTGTTCGGCGGGCTTTCCGGCGTGGTCTATGCGCTGATGGGCTATGTGTGGCTGACGGGGGAACGGGCGCCGGAGCGCGGCCTGATGCTGCCGCGCGGCCTGATGGTGTTCTCGGTGCTGTGGCTGGTGGCCGGATATTTCGATATTTTAGGAATGTCGATCGCCAACGCGGCACACGTAGCTGGTTTAGTGTTAGGGTTATTGATGGCATTTTGGGATACGCGTCATCGCGCGCACAACGAACAATAACAGCCGGGAGCTGTGTCCAGCGGGCATAGCGGGCGTTTTAGGGGATTATCGTGAAGCAAACACAGCGTCATGACGCAATTATCGAACTGGTGCGCCTGCAGGGTTACGTCAGCACGGAAGAGCTGGTCGAACATTTTGACGTCAGCCCGCAAACGATTCGCCGCGATTTGAATGACCTGGCCGACCAGAACAAGATCCAGCGTCACCACGGCGGCGCGGCGCTGCCTTCCAGCTCGGTCAACGCTGCCTATAACGATCGCAAGGTAATGTGGTCGGAAGAGAAAGCCCGCATCGCGCAGCGCGTCGCCAGCCAGATCCCGGACGGCGCCACGCTGTTCATCGATATTGGCACCACGCCGGAAGCGGTGGCCCATGCGCTGATGAACCACAAGAACCTGCGCGTGGTCACCAACAACCTCAACGTCGCCACCCTGCTGACCGCCAAGGAAGACTTCCGCCTGATCCTGGCCGGCGGCGAAGTGCGCACCCGCGACGGCGGCATCATGGGCGAAGCCACCCTGGACTTCATCTCTCAATTCCGTCTCGATTACGGCATTCTCGGCATCAGCGGCATCGATATGGACGGCTCGCTGCTCGAATTCGACTATCACGAAGTGCGCACCAAACGCGCGATTATCGAAAATTCCCGCTGTGTGATGCTGGTGACCGACCACTCCAAATTCGGCCGCAACGCCATGGTCAACCTGGGCAACATGAATCTGATCGACTACCTGTTTACCGATCAGTTACCGCCGCCGAGCGTGATGAAAATCATCGAACAGTACGACGTGCAGCTGGAACTGTGCTGATCCGCTGTTAACCTGCGGGGCGCGCCGCCGCCCCGTTTCCTGCCCGTGCCCCCCTTATCGACAGCCGTTTGCGCGCTCGCGCCATATCCATATCATTTATGTGACTATCATCACCAAACTGTTACCTCTATCACGCCTAAATGTTTTTGTTTGGTTAAGTCTTGGCTTGCCTGTTGGTTTTTGATTACAATCATGAGCGAAAACGAACATGAAAGAGCTATTTCGAACATCTGGAGGAAGATGACGTGGAAACCAAAGACTTGATCGTTATCGGTGGCGGCATCAACGGTGCCGGCATCGCGGCGGATGCTGCCGGGCGCGGGCTGTCGGTACTGCTACTGGAAGCGCAAGACTTGGCCTGTGCTACGTCTTCCGCCAGTTCCAAACTGATCCACGGTGGCCTGCGCTACCTGGAACACTACGAATTTCGTCTGGTGAGCGAAGCGCTGGCCGAGCGTGAAGTGCTGCTGAAGCTGGCGCCACACATCGCGTTCCCGATGCGTTTCCGCCTGCCGCACCAGCCGCACCTGCGTCCGGCCTGGATGATCCGTATCGGCCTGTTCCTGTACGATCACCTGGGCAAACGCACCAGCCTGCCGGGCAGCAAGGGTTTGCGCTTTGGACCAGAGTCGGTGCTTAAGCCAGAACTGAAGCGCGGTTTCGAATATTCCGACTGCTGGGTTGACGATGCTCGCCTGGTCGTGCTGAACGCGCAGGAAGTGGAAAAACGCGGCGGCGAAGTGCGCACCCGCACCAAAGTGACCCGCGCATGGCGTGAAAACGGCCTGTGGATGGTGGAAGCGGTCGATATCGACAGCGGCAAAACCTTCACCTGGCGCGCCAAAGGCCTGGTGAACGCCACCGGCCCGTGGGTGAAAAACTTCTTCGACGACGGCCTGAAGCTGAAATCGCCTTACGGCATCCGTCTGATTAAAGGCAGCCACATTGTGGTGCCGCGCGTGCACGATCAGCCGCAGTCTTACATTCTGCAGAACGAAGACCACCGCATCGTGTTCGTGATCCCGTGGAATGACGAGTTCTCCATCATCGGTACCACCGACGTGGAGTACAAAGGCGATCCGAAGGACGTGAAGATCGACGAGAACGAAATCGCTTATCTGCTGAAAGTGTACAACGATCACTTCAAGAAGCAGCTGGGCCGCGACGACATCGTCTGGACTTACTCCGGCGTGCGTCCGCTGTGCGACGACGAATCCGATTCACCGCAGGCGATCACCCGCGATTACACGCTGGACGTGCACGACGAACAAGGCAAGGCGCCGCTGCTGTCGGTCTTCGGCGGCAAGCTGACCACCTACCGCAAGCTGGCCGAGCATGCGATGGAAAAACTGGCCCACTACTACCCAGGCTGCGGCCCGGCGTGGACCAAAAACGCCACGCTGCCGGGCGGTGACATCGAAGGCGACCGCGACAGCTACGCGGCCAAACTGCGCCGTGCGCACGGCTGGCTGCCGGAAGCCCTGGCGCGCCGCTATGCCCGCACCTACGGCAGCCAGAGCGAGCTGATCCTGGCCGGCGCCAACGGCCTCGCCGATCTGGGCGAAGATTTCGGCCACGGTCTGTATGAAGCCGAGCTGCGCTACCTGACCGAGAAAGAGTGGGTCGTAGAGCTGGCCGACGCCATCTGGCGCCGCACCAAGCTGGGTATGTGGCTGGACGAAGCGCAGCAGGCGCGAGTGAAAGCCTGGCTGGCAGAACACGCGAAAACGAAAGCGCTGTCTCTGGCTTCCTGAGCCGCAGCGTAACGAAAAAGGGCCGGTTATCCGGCCCTTTTCTTTGCTTTTCCCCGCACGTTTACAGCTTCACCGGCTTAATGTGCCAGATTTCATCCGCGTATTCCTGAATGGTGCGATCGGATGAGAAGTAGCCCATGTTGGCGATATTCAGCACCGCGCGCCGCGTCCATTCGTCCTGATTGAGATAGACCTCGTCCACCTTATCCTGCGTGTCCACATAGCTGCGGTAATCCGCCAACAGCTGATAGTGGTCGCCGAGGTTGACCAGCGAGTCGAACAAATTGCCATAGCGTTTCGGCTCTTCCGGGCTGAACACGCCGGTGGCGATCTGCGTCAGCGCCTGATGCAACTCTGGGTCTTGCTCATAGTACTGGCGCGGGTTATAACCGTTGCGGCGCAGCTCCTCGACCTGCTCGGCGGTATTGCCGAAGATAAAGATGTTCTCCTCCCCCACGTGCTCGCGCATCTCGACGTTGGCGCCGTCCAGCGTGCCGATGGTCAGCGCGCCGTTCAGCGCGAACTTCATATTGCTGGTGCCCGAGGCCTCGGTGCCCGCCAGCGAGATCTGCTCCGACAGATCCGCCGCCGGGATAATGATCTGCGCCAGGCTGACGCCGTAGTTCGGAATGAACACCACCTTCAGCTGGGTATGCACACGCGGATCATTGTTGATCACTTTGGCCACGTCGTTGATCAAGCGAATGATCTGCTTGGCGGCATAGTAGGCCGAGGCCGCCTTGCCGGCGAAGATCACCACCCGCGGCACGCGCTCGATCTCCGGATCGTCCAGCAAACGGTTATACAGCGTGATGACGTGCAGCACGTTGAGCAGCTGCCGTTTGTACTCGTGGATGCGCTTGATCTGCACGTCGAACAACGCGTCCGGGTTGACCACCACGTTGAGCGTTTTAGCGATGTACAACGCCAGCCGCTCCTTGTTCTGCCGCTTGGCGCGCTGTACCGCCTGCAGGAAGCTCGGGTAATCGATATTGGCCTGGATCTCGCTCAGCTGGCTGAGATCGGTGCGCCAGGTTTGGCCGATGCAGTCGTCCAGCACCGCCGCCAGCGGCGGGTTGGCCAACGCCAACCAACGACGCGGCGTCACTCCATTGGTTTTGTTGCAAAAACGATTGGGGAACAGCCGGGCGAAGTCGGCAAACAGCGACTGCACCATCAGTTCGGAATGCAGGGCGGAAACGCCGTTGACCTTGTGGCTGGCCACCACCGCCAGCCACGCCATGCGCACCCGGCGGCCGTTGGTTTCGTCGATAATCGAGACCCGCGCCAGCAGGTCGTTGTCGCCCGGCGCCACTTCCTGCACCATCTTGAGGAAGTGATCGTTGATTTCGAAAATCAGCTGCAAATGGCGCGGCAAGATGCGGCCTATCATGTCCAGCGGCCAGGTTTCCAGCGCCTCGCTCATCAGCGTGTGGTTGGTGTAAGAGAACACCTGCTCCACCACTTCCCAGGCATCGAGCCACTTGAATTTGTGCTCGTCGATCAGCCGGTGCATCAGTTCGGGAATCGACAGCACCGGGTGAGTGTCATTGAGGTGAATGGCGATCTTGTCCGCCAGGTTGTCGAAGGTTTTGTGCATCAGCCAATGGCGGTTGAGGATGTCCTGCACCGTGGCCGACACCAGGAAATACTCCTGCCGCAGCCGCAGCTCGCGCCCGGAGGAGGTCGAGTCGTCCGGATACAACACGCGCGACACGTTCTCCGAGTGGTTTTTATCCTCCACCGCGGCGAAGTAATCGCCCTGGTTGAACTTACCGAGGTTGATCTCATTACTGGCCTGCGCACTCCACAACCGCAGGGTGTTGGTGGCGTCGGTGTCGAAGCCGGGGATCACCTGATCGTAAGCGATGGCCACGACCTCCTCGGTCTCCAGCCAGCGCGCCTTGGCACCCTCCTGCTGCACGCGGCCGCCGAAGCGCACCTTGTAGCGGGTGTTATGGCGCGGAAACTCCCACGGATTGCCATACTCCAGCCAGTAGTCCGGCGACTCCATCTGTTGGCCGTTGACGATGTTCTGCTTGAACATGCCGTATTCATAGCGAATACCGTAGCCGCGCCCCGGCAGCGCCAGCGTGGCCAGCGAGTCGAGGAAGCAGGCCGCCAGCCGGCCCAGACCGCCGTTGCCGAGGCCGGGGTCGTTCTCCTCCTCCAGCAGCTCCGCCAGGTTCAGCCCCATCTCGTTGAGCGCGTTGTCGATATCCTGATAGATGCCCATCGACAGCAGCGCGTTCGACAGGGTGCGGCCGATCAGGAACTCCATCGACAGGTAATACACCTGCCGCACGTCCTGCGACAGCTGGGCGCGGTTGGAGCGCAGCCAGCGCTCCACCATGCGATCGCGCACCGCGAACAGCACGGCGTTCAGCCAATCGTGCCGGTTGGCGATGGCCGGATCCTTGCCGACGATAAACATCAGCTTATAGGCGATGGAGTGTTTCAGCGCTTCCACACTGACCGTAGGTGAGGTGTAACTAAACGGTGAAGTCATGGCTTTTTAATCCCTTGTAGGGAGCCCCGCCATTCGCCGCGGAATAGCGGGCTCCGCTGAACATGGACGCGGTACGCCGCGCCCCGACAATCTACCCTTACGGCTGCCCGCCGTGCGTCAACCCGAGACGCGAAACGCGGGCTACAAACGTTGATAAAGCGACAGATACTCTTTCGCCGCCACCGGCCAGCCAAAGTCCACGCTCATGGCGTGACGCTGAACGTGGCGCCAGTGTTTCGGCCGGCTCCACAGCACCATGGCGCGGCGGATGGCGTTGCCCAGCGCAACGGCGTCGCAATCGTCGAACACGAATCCGCTGGCGGTGCCGTCGGCCAGGTTCTCCAGCGCGCAGTCCACCACCGTGTCCGCCAGCCCGCCGGTGCGGCGCACCAGCGGCAGCGTGCCGTACTTCAGGCCGTAGAGCTGCGTCAGGCCGCAGGGCTCGAAGCGGCTCGGCACCAGAATCACGTCGGCGCCGCCGATGATGCGGTGGGAGAAGGATTCGTGGTAACCGATCTGCACCCCAACCTGTTCGGGATAATCGGCTGCGGCGGCCAGAAACGCCTGTTGCAGCACCGCGTCGCCGGCGCCCAGCAGCGCCAGCTGCCCGCCCTGCGCCAGCAGTTCAGGCAACGCCTGCAGCACCAGGTCCAGGCCTTTTTGGCTAGTCAACCGGCTCACCACCGCGAACACCGGCAGCGATTCGTCCACCTTCAGCCCCATGGCCTTTTGCAAATGCAGCTTATTTTTGACCTTGCTTTTCAGATCGTCGGCGTCGTAGCGGGTACTCAGCCGCGGGTCGTGGGCCGGATCCCAAATCTTGTCGTCCACCCCGTTGAGGATGCCGCTCAGCCTCCCCTGCCGCTGCCGTTCCTGCAGCAGCCCCTCCATGCCGTAGCCGAACTCCGGCCGGGTGATCTCGCGCGCATAGGTCGGGCTGACGGCGGTCACATGGTCGGCATAAAACAGCCCGGCCTTGAGGAACGACATCTGGCCGTAGAACTCCAGGCCGTAGACATCGTAAAACGACGCCGGCAGCCACAGCTCGGTCACGTGATGGCCGGAGAACAGCCCCTGATAGGCCAGGTTGTGTACGGTGAACACCGAACGCGCCGGGTGGCCGTTGGCGGCCAGATAGGCGCAGCTCAGGCCGGCGTGCCAGTCGTGGGCGTGCACCAGCTGCGGGCGCCAGTAGCGATCCAGCCCCTTGGCCAGCTCGCAGGCCATCCAGCCCAACAGCGCAAAGCGTCGGTGATTGTCGGGGTAGGCGTACATGGATTGGTCGTGGTACGGGCTGCCCGGCCGGTCATACAGCCAGGGCGCATCGATCAGGTAAATGCCCACGCCATGATAGGTGCCGTAACGCAGGCCCACCCGGCCGGCGAACGAATCGATTTCCGCCACCAGCACGGTGTCCGGAATGCCGTTGCGTACGTCAGGGAAGGCGGGTAAGAGCACCCGAACATCGGCGCCTTCGGCGATTTGCGCCGCCGGCAGTGCGCCAACCACGTCTGCGAGTCCGCCCGTTTTCAGCAGGGGGAACATTTCAGAACATACGTGTAAGACCTGCATTATCACTCCTGAAAGTCGGCCGAAGGCCTCTGGATAAGAAATAAAGCAGGCTTGCCGCTGTTATGTTTGCCGCGTTGCGCAAGCCATCGAACCGTTCATCAGGCGGCAGGCTATCGTTCTGCCGCCCACGTTAACTCACAATTTTGACAACATTTCGCGCGTCACCAGCACGATGCCGCCTTCCGAGCGATAAAAACGCTTGCTGTCCTCATCGGCGTTTTCCCCGATCACCATGCCCTCCGGAATGTGGCAGGCGCGGTCGATGATGCAGCGCCGCAGGCGGCAGGAACGGCCGACGTTCACGTCCGGCAACAATACGGTAGAGTCGATGGTGCAAAACGAGTTCACTCGCACGCGCGGGAACAGCACCGAATGCACCACCACCGAGCCCGAGACGATACAGCCGCCGGACACCAGCGAGTTCATGGTCATGCCGTGGCTGCCGGAGCGATCCTGCACGAACTTGGCCGGCGGCAGCGGCTCCATGTGGGTGCGGATCGGCCAGGCGCGGTCGTACATGTCCAGCTCCGGCGTTACCGACGCCAGATCGAGGTTGGCGCGCCAGTAGGCGTCCAGCGTGCCCACGTCGCGCCAGTACGGCGGCAGATCGGGGTTGGACGTCACGCAGGATAAGGTAAACGGATGCGCCCACGCCGCCTGCTGCGCGGTGATTTTCGGGATCAGATCCTTGCCGAAGTCGTGGCTGGAGCCAGGGGTCGACATATCCTCTTCCAATAGCTGGAACAGGTAGGCGGCATTGAAAATATAGATGCCCATGCTGGCCAGCGACATATCCGGGTTGCCCGGCATCGCCGGCGGATCGGCGGGTTTCTCCAGGAACTCGATGATGCGGTCGCTTTCATCCACCTTCATCACGCCGAATTCACCGGCCTCGCTGCGCGGTACCGGCAGGCAGGCCACGGTGCACTGAGCGCCCTTCTCGACGTGGTCGATCAGCATGCGCGAGTAATCCATCTTGTAGATATGGTCACCCGCCAGGATCACCACGTATTCGGCCTCATAGCGGCGGATGATGTCCAGGTTCTGGTACACCGCATCGGCGGTGCCTTTGTACCAATGTTCGGTGCTGAGTCGCTGCTGGGCCGGCAGCAGGTCGACGAACTCGTTCATTTCCTCGTTGAGAAACGACCAGCCGCGCTGGATGTGCTGCACCAGCGTGTGCGACTGGTATTGGGTGATCACGCCGATGCGGCGGATGCCGGAGTTCAGGCAGTTCGACAGGGCGAAATCGATGATGCGGAACTTGCCGCCAAAGTGGACGGCGGGCTTGGCGCGGGTGGAGGTCAAATCTTTCAGGCGCGAGCCGCGGCCGCCGGCCAGGATCAGCGCTACGGATTTAATCGGCAGCTGGCGCGCCAACATCAGGGGGTCTTTATTTTCAAACCTAACCATAGCGGACTCCTTTTATTATTTCCGTACCAGTACGCAAAGCGAGCGCGCGGCCTGGTGCCAGGCGGGCAATACCGCCCGTGAGTCTTCCTGAGTGAACGGGGCGACAACCTGCCAATCGCCTTCCGGCAACCTCATCTCCACCGCTTGCGGCGTGGCGTTGACCAGCAGCAGCCAGCGCTGCGACAGCAGGATCTGCATGCGCAGCTCGCCCTGTTCCCACTGCTGCGCGTCGAGCGCCTGCCCTTGCGCGTTCAGCCACTGCACGCTGCCGTCGTCCTGCTGCCACCAGCGGTCCTGTTGCAATGCGGGGATCTGGCGGCGCAGCGCGATCAGCGCCGCGACGTAATCGGTCAGCGCGTCGTCCGCCGTGGCCCAGTCGAGCCAGGTGGTGGCGTTGTCCTGACAATAGGCGTTGTTGTTCCCCTGCTGGCTGTGTCCCTGTTCATCGCCGGCCAGCAGCATCGGCGTTCCCTGGGACAGCAACAGCGTAGCGAGCATCGCCCGCTGGCTGGCCCTGCGGCGTTGCACAATGGCGTCGTCGGCGACCAGGCCTTCCACGCCGTGGTTGTTGCTGAAATTGCGATCGCTGCCGTCGCGGTTGCCTTCGCCGTTCGGCTGATTGTGTTTCTCGTTGAAGCTGACCACGTCCTGCAGGGTAAAACCGTCATGAGCAGTCAGCATGTTGACGGTGGCGTAAGGCGCCCGCCCGCGCTGGTTGTACACATCGCTGGAGGCGGCAAAACGCCGGGCGAACTGGCCGAGCGACACGCCGCTCTGCAGCCAGAAACGGCGCATGTCGTCGCGATAATGGTCGTTCCATTCGGCGAAGCGGCCGGGGAACGCCCCCACCTGATAGCCGCCGGGGCCAACGTCCCAGGGTTCGGCGATCAGCTTGCAGCGCGACAGCACATCGTCCGCCAGCATCGCCTGGAACAGCGGCGCATCACGATCGAACCCCGGCGTGCGGCCGAGCACGCTGCCCAGATCGAAACGGAAGCCGTCGACGTGGCACTCCCGCACCCAAAAACGCAGGCAATCCATCACCCAAGCCACGCCCTGCGGCTGATCCAATCGCAGGGTATTGCCGCAGCCGGTGTCGTTGACGTAGTCCCCTTCGGGCGTCAGCCAGTAGTAGCTCAGGTTATCGATGCCGCTCAGCGACAGCATCGGTCCGTCCCTGTCCAGCTCGGCGCTGTGGTTAAACACCACGTCGAGGATCACCTCGATGCCGGCTTGGTGCAGCGCCTTGACCGCATCGCGAAATTCGTTCAGCGGCGTGCCCTCGGTGCTCAGGCTGGCGTAGCGGTTGTCCGGCGCATAGGGCGCCAGCACGTTATAGCCCCAGTAGTTGATCAGCCCCAGCCGCTGCAGGCGCGGTTCGGAGGTATGTTGCTGCACCGGCAGCAGTTCCAGCGCGGTGATGCCGAGGCGTTTGAAGTGGGCGATCATCGCCGGGTGCCCCAATGCGGCGAAGCTGCCGCGCAGCGCCGGCGGGATCTTCGGGTGCAGCAGCGTCAGGCCGCGCACGTGCGCTTCGTAAATCACCGTCTGCCCCCAGGGCGTGGCAGGCGGGCGATCGTCCTGCCAGTCGTACCGTTCGTCCACCACCACACATTTCGGCATCAGCTCGGCGCTGTCGTGCGGGTCCGGCTGCTCGTAACCGCCGTGCAGATGCGGGTGGTCCCCCACCGGCCCTTCCACCGCGCGCGCGGCCGGATCGAGCGCCAGCTTGTTGGGGTTGAAACGCTGCCCGTTCGCCGGGTCGAACGGGCCATAGACCCGGTAACCGTAACGTTGTCCCGGCTTGCCGCCCGGCAAATAGCCATGCCAGATATCGCCGCTGCGCGCCGGCAGCGGCAGGCGCACCTCACGCTGCTGGCCGTCGAACAGACACAGCTCCACCCGCTCGGCGTGCGCCGAGTACAGGGTAAAGTTGATGCCTTCGCCGTCGTAATGCGCGCCCAGCGGCGCGGCGAGGCCGGCTGTCAGCTCCGTCATGACGCCTCCCGCAGCAAATAAATGGTCGCCAGCGGCGGCAGCGTCACGCAGATGGAAAAGTCGCGGCCGTGGCTGCCGACCGCTTCGGAAGAGACCTGCCCCTGATTGCCGGCGTTGCTGCCGTGATAGTGGTGCGAATCGGTATTGAGGATCTCGCGGTAGTCGCCGGCGCGCGAGAGGCCGATGCGGTAGCGGTAGCGCGGCACCGGGGTAAAGTTGCTGATGGCGATCAGCTCATTGCCCTGCGAATCATAGCGCGCGAAAGCGAACACCGAGTTGTCGTGATCGTCGACCACCAGCCACTCGAAGCCATCCGGGCGATAGTCCCGCTCGTACAGCGGCGCCTGCTGCCGGTAGCAATGGTTCAGATCGCGCACCAGCCGCTGCACGCCGTTGTGCCAGTTATCCAGCCCTTCCAGCAAATGCCAATCGAGGCTGGTATCGAAATTCCACTCGCGCCCCTGCGCGAACTCGCAGCCCATAAACAGCAGCTTTTTGCCTGGATGCGCCCACATAAACCCGTAATAGGCGCGCAGGTTGGCGAACTTTTGCCAGGCGTCGCCTGGCATGCGGTCGAGGACCGATTTTTTGCCGTGCACCACTTCATCGTGCGAGATAGGCAACACGAAGTTCTCGGTATAGGCATACAGCATGCCGAAGGTCATCTGGTTGTGGTGATACTTGCGGTGCACCGGATCGCACTTCATGTAATTGAGCGTGTCGTGCATCCAGCCGAGGTTCCATTTGTAGTGGAACCCAAGACCGTTGGCGTCCGGCGGCAGGGTGACGCCGGGATAGTCGGTGGACTCTTCCGCCAGCGTCACCGCGCCCGGCTGCGCCTGGCCAATAGTCTGGTTGGTATAACGCAGGAAGGCGATCGCCTCCAGGTTCTCGTTGCCGCCGTAGTAATTCGGCACCCACTCGCCGTCGGCGCGGCTGTAGTCGCGATAGATCATCGACGCCACCGCATCGACCCGCAGCGCATCGATACCGAAACGCTCCAGCCAATACAGCGCGTTGCCCGCCAGGTAGTTGCGCACCTCGTGACGGCCATAGTTGTAGATCAGCGTATTCCAGTCCTGATGATAGCCCTCGCGCGGATCGGCGTATTCGTACAGCGCGGTGCCGTCGAAATTCGCCAGGCCGTAGGCGTCGCTCGGGAAGTGCCCCGGCACCCAGTCGAGGATCACGTTGATGCCCGCCTCATGCGCCGCCGCCACGAACGCCCTGAAATCGGCCGGCGTGCCGAAGCGCCGGGTCGGCGCATACAGCCCCAGCGGCTGATAGCCCCAACTGCCGTCGAACGGGTGCTCGTTGATCGGCAGCAGCTCGATATGGGTGAATCCCATGTCCTTCACATAGTCGATAAGCTGCACCGCCAGCTCGCCGTAGCTGAGCCAGAAGTGGTTGTCGGTGTGGCGACGCCACGAGCCGAGATGCACCTCGTAGATGGCGATCGGCTGGTCAAAATCGTTGGCACGGCAGCGCGCCTGCGTCGACGGCACTCTCTCAGGCAGCGGCGCCACCAGCGAGGCGGTGTCCGGGCGCATCTGCGCCTCGAAGGCGTAAGGATCGGCTTTCAGCTGGGTATTACCGTAGCAATCGACGATTTCATATTTATACAGCTGGCCGGCCCGCACACCGGGCAGGAACAGCTCCCAGATGCCGTTTTCACGCCGCAGACGCATCGGATGGCGGCGGCCGTCCCAGAAGTTGAACTCCCCCACCACCGAGACGCGCTGGGCATTGGGCGCCCAGACGGCAAAACTGACGCCGTCGACGTCATCCAGCGTGGCGAGGTGGGCACCCAGGCGTTCATAGGGGCGCAGGTGCGTGCCCTCGGCCAGCAGCCAGCTGTCGATATCCTGCAGCAGCGGGCCAAACCGGTAGGGATCGTCAACGATCTGTTGATGATCGCGCCAGCTGACCTGCAGCTGATAGCGGAAAGGATTTTTTCGCCGCGGCACCACGGCGCTGAAGAAACCGCGCGGATCGTCGCAGTTCAGCTGAACCAGCCGCCGGCCGGTTTGCTGTTCTACCAGCCAGACTGCGCCGGCGTCCGGCAACAGCGCACGCACCTGCAGGCCGTTATCGGTCGCATGCATACCAAGCAGAGCAAAGGGATCGGCGTAATGGCCGGAGATGATCTGATCAATCACGTCACGATCGGGAAGTACAGGCATAGTCTTCTTCCTTAGATTAACAGCATGATCTAAGCACGGCTTGTTGGTTATTCCTTGGCCGTTTTGGTCATCATGCAATGCATTCGGACTCTAAAGCGTGATTGCGGTCGGTTATTGACCAATCTTTACTCTGCCGACCTGAATTTCGCTCTTTATGCTTATTTTTTGAAATATTTCAGTCATGGTGAAAAATTGTCCACCCATGCGTTAAGCATAGCCAATGTCTGTTAAAAACTGCTCAGCATTGCTCAGGAAAATTCTTCATTAAGAAAACTGCCAGCCCGGCGGCGTCTGAATGCGGCGGCCGACGAGGCGATATGCGGGGTGGAGCCCAGTGAAACGAGGCTTGCGGTGACGTTGCCCGACGCGGTGCGCGGCGAACAAAAAGGCGGAAAATAAGGCTTTAGGGGGCTGAAATCAGCCAGCCCCCAGGAAGTACGGGTTTACAACAGGATGCGCAGCATGCGGCGCAGCGGCTCGGCCGCGCCCCACAGCAGCTGGTCGCCCACGGTGAACGCCGACAGGTACTCCGGCCCCATGTTCAGCTTGCGCAGACGGCCAACCGGCGTATTCAGCGTACCGGTCACCGCCGCCGGCGTCAGTTCGCGCATGGTCAGCTCGCGGTCGTTCGGGATCACGCGCACCCAGTCGTTGTGCGTCGCCAGCATCTGCTCGATGTCCGGTAGCGACACGTCTTTTTTCAGCTTCAGGGTGAACGCCTGGCTGTGGCAGCGCAGCGCGCCGACGCGCACGCACAGGCCATCGACCGGGATCACGCTGCCGGTATTCAGAATCTTGTTGGTTTCCGCCTGACCTTTCCACTCTTCACGGCTCTGGCCGTTGTCGAGCTGCTTGTCGATCCACGGGATCAGGCTGCCGGCCAGCGGCACGCCGAAGTTATCGGTCGGCAGTTTGCCGCTGCGGGTGGCTTCAGTAACCTTGCGCTCGATATCCAGAATGGCGGAAGCCGGGTCCTGCAGCTCTTTCGCCACGTCGGCATGCAGCATGCCCATTTGAGTCAGCAGTTCGCGCATGTGGCGCGCGCCGCCGCCGGAGGCCGCCTGGTAGGTGGCGACCGACGCCCATTCCACCAGATCGTTGGCGAACAGGCCGCCGAGCGACATCAGCATCAGGCTGACGGTGCAGTTGCCGCCAACGAAGGTTTTGATGCCCTTGTCCAGGCCCTGCTGAATCACCGCGTGGTTGACCGGATCCAGGATGATGATGGCGTCGTCCTGCATGCGCAGCGACGAGGCCGCGTCGATCCAGTAACCCTGCCAACCGCTCGCGCGCAGCTTAGGATACACTTCGTTGGTATAATCGCCGCCCTGACAGGTAATAATGATATCGAGCGCGCTCAGTGCGTCGATGTCATACGCATCCTGCAGCGTGCCTTGCTGGCCGCCGAAGGCCGGCGCGGCGGAACCGTGCTGCGAGGTGGAGAAAAAGACCGGGCGAATGGCGTCGAAATCGCGCTCTTCCGTCATGCGTTGCATGAGAACCGAGCCGACCATTCCGCGCCAACCGATGAAACCAACGTTTTTCATAATATCTGTGTCCCGCCCGGATAAGGGCTTATGTAGGTGATAACGAGTTGTGTGCAATATCTCCTCACCTTACAAAATGTCGGCGCGGGCGCAAAGTGAATTTATTCGATGGCTGAGGATTTCTCAGCAATCCTTCTTATAGGCAAGGACGCGGCCGGAAAGGCCGAGGCGTTTTCCCGATCACGAGGTCACCATGACAGAGATGATTTCCGCTACGGTATTGCTGTTTTTAATTATGGATCCGCTGGGCAATCTGCCGATTTTCATGTCGGTGCTCAAGCATCTGGAGCCGCGCCGCCGCCGGGTGGTGCTGATCCGCGAGCTGCTGATCGCCCTGCTGCTGATGCTGATCTTCCTGTTCGCCGGCGAGAAAATTCTGGCGTTCCTCAACCTGCGTACCGAAACCGTCTCCATTTCCGGCGGCATCATTCTGTTTCTGATCGCCATCAAGATGATTTTCCCCACGCAGGAGGGGAACAGCTCCGGGCTGTCCGCCGGCGAGGAGCCATTCCTGGTACCGCTGGCGATCCCGCTGGTGGCCGGGCCGTCGATTCTGGCGGCGCTGATGCTGCTGTCGCACCAGTATCCGCATCAGCTCCCCCATCTGGTGGCGGCGCTGTTGATCGCCTGGGGCCTCTCTGCGGCCATTTTGCTGATGTCGAACCTGTTCCTGCGCCTGCTGGGCAGCAAAGGCGTCAGCGCGCTGGAACGGTTGATGGGGCTGATTCTGGTGATGCTGTCGACCCAGATGTTCCTGGATGGCGTGCGGGCTTACATGAAGCTGTAGGCGCCTGGCGGCGCCGACAACGGCCCGCGCTTAGCGGGCGGTCACGCGGCGAATATAGGCGAGCGTATCGGCGACCACGCCGTCCAGCGGCTGGTTGATGTCGATCGCTTGCACGTCCGGCTCTTGCTCGCCCGGCTCTTCCAACGTGGCGAATTGCGAAACCAGCATCTGCGGTTTGAAGAAGTGACCTTTCCGCTGCTTCAGGCGTTCCTCGATCACCGTCTTGTCGCCTTTCAGGTAGAGGAAATGCAGGTTGCTATTTCCTTCGCGCAGGCGGTCGCGATAGCTTTTTTTCAGCGCCGAGCAGACCAGCAGCGACACGGGATTGGTGCGTTGCATGGCGAAGATGGCGTCGTTCAAGGCCGCCAGCCACGGGGCGCGATCGTTGTCGTCCAGCGCATGCCCGGCAGCCATTTTGTTGATGTTGGCGCGCGGATGCAGGTAATCGCCGTCCAGCATGGCGGCCTCGGCCTCGTGGGCGACGGCGCTGGCCACGGCGGATTTGCCGCTGCCGGATACGCCCATCAGGATAAATACGTGATTCTGCGGATTGCTCATTGTGTCATGCCCTTATGGGAACTGGCGCGAGCGCCAAATGCGTCCCAACTGATAAAGATACTCTGGAACGCCGACGCCCCGCAGGGCGTCGGATAAAGATTATACGACCGTCGCCAGCAGCAGGCAGCCCACCAGGCCGCACACCGAGATGATGGTTTCCAGCACCGACCAGGATTTGATGGTTTCCATGATGCTCAGGTTGAAGTACTCCTTGAACAGCCAGAAGCCCGGATCGTTAACGTGCGAGAAGATAACGCTGCCGGAACCGACCGCAATCACCATCAGCTCAGGGCTGACGCCGGTGGTGGCGATCAGCGGCGCGACGATGCCGCCGGCGGTGATTGCCGCCACGGTGGCGGACCCCAGCGCCAGACGCAGCGCGGCGGCGATTGACCAGGCCATCAGAATCGGCGAAACGTTGCTGCCTTCCATCAGGCCGGCGATGTACTGCTCGACGCCGCTGTCCACCAGCACCTGCTTGAAGGCGCCGCCGCCGCCGATGATCAACAGCATCATGGCGATGATTTTAATCGAGTCGGTGATGGTGCCCATCACTTCATCCATGGTGCGGCCGCGGTTCAGGCCAAAGGTGAAGATGGCAATCAGCACGGCGATCAGGGTCGCCATCACCGGGTCGCCGAAGAACTCGGCGAAGCGCAGCAGGCTGTGGCCCTTCGGCAACACCATTTCAGCCACCGCGCGCAGCGCCATCAGGATCACCGGCACCAGCGACGTGGCAACGCTGACGCCAAAGCTCGGCATCTCCGCGTCGGTAAAGGTTTTCGGGTTGTACAGGCCTTCCGGCACCGGCTTGTCGATGCCTTTCAGGAAACGGGCATAGACCGGGCCGGCCAGGATCACCGTCGGGATCGCCAGCAGCGTGCCGTACAACAGGGTTTTACCCATATCGGCATGGAAGATGGTGGCGATGGCGGTCGGGCCTGGGTGCGGTGGCAGGAAGCCGTGGGTCACCGACAGCGCGGCGGCCATCGGCACGCCGACGTACAGCAGCGGAATGCGTGCGGAGGCGGCGATGGTGAACACCAGCGGCAGCAACAGCACGAAGCCCACTTCGTAGAACAGCGCGAAGCCGACGGTGAAACCGGTCAGCACCACCGCCCATTGAATGTGTTTTCTACCGAACTTGTCGATCAGCGTGGTGGCGATGCGCTGCGCGCCGCCGCAGTCCGCCAGCAGCTTGCCGAGCATGGCGCCGAAGCCCATGATCAGCGCCAGGCTGCCCAGCGTGCCGCCCACGCCGGCCTTGATGGAGCCGATGACCTTATCGACCGGCATACCCTGCGCAATCCCGACCGCCAGGGCAACCAGCACCAGAGAGATAAAGCCGTTCAGCTTGAAGCGGATCATCAGCAGCAGCAGCAGCGCTACGCCGCCTGCAACAATCACTAATGGCATAGTTTTTCTCCAACCTTTTATCGCGACTCTCTTTACGATAGGCGTAAAGCGTGCGGTTGTTTTATTTTTAGGCTCTTTCCCGGTGTTTAAGAAGAGCTGTAGGTGTTGTTGAATCAGAGGTTCAGTCTTGCAGCAAGATGACCGCACACTCGTTGTTACCGGTATCATGATACCGGTAACAACATGAGCGCCGGAACCGGGTAAGCGGCTAAAATTCGCGTTCTGGGACAGAGATCAAACTTATGTCAGCAACGAGCAGAGGGCTTACAGGCGGGATAACCCGCGCGCCTCAGGGCGCGCTGCAAAAAGAAAGGGTGTTAAAACAGAACGTTAAAATGGCTCAGATACTGCCGCCGGGGATCACGGTGAAACCGACGTCCACCATGCGCGGGCACACCGTTTCGCCGCGCAGCCGGGCCAGCAAGCGCTCGGCGCCGATCTGCCCCATGCGTTCACGCGGCGTCAGCACGCTGGCCAGCTTCGGCACCATCACCTGGCCGATGTCATGGCCGTGGAAGCCGGCGATCGCCATATCCTGCGGGATCGACAGCCCCTGCCGCTGGCACTCGAAGGCCGCGCCGATCGCCAGGTCATCGTTGGTGCAGAAGATACTGTCGATCTGCGGATAGTCGCGCTGCGCCACGCGCAGCAGTTCACCGCCGGCGGAATAGGAGGAAGATCGCGCGGTCATGATGCTGTGCGGCTCCAGACCGGATTCACGCATCGCCTGCTCATACCCCTGCTGCTTGATGAGGGTACGTTCATCCTGGCGGGCGCCGAAATAGACCACGTGACGGTGGCCGTGCGCGATGATCTGCTGGGTCATCTGGCGCGCCGCCTCGAAGTTGTTGAAGCCCACCGCCAGATCGATGCACGGCGAGACGCAGTCCATCAGCTCTACCACCGGAATGCCCGCCACCTCGATCATTTTCAGGGTGCGCGGCGTGTGATGGCGCTCAGACAGGATCAGGCCGTCGATATTGTAAGACAGCAGCGAGGTCAGACGCTCTTCTTCACGCTCCGGCAGGTAGCCATAGTGCGCCAGCATGGTCTGGTAGTTGTGCGCGTCGGTCACGCTTTCGATGCCGCGCAGCACTTCGGCGAACACCTGGTTGGTCAACGACGGCAACAGCACGCCAATCGCCCGGCTGGTGGCGTTGGAGAGGATGTCCGGCGCGCGGTTGGGGATGTAGCCCAGCTCATCCAGCGCGACGGCGATTTTTTGCTGCAGGGCGGCGGAAACCTGGTCGGGATTGCGCAGATAACGGCTCACCGTCATCTTGGTCACGCCCACCTTGTCCGCCACATCCTGGAGTACCGGCCGTTTTTTCTTCATTATCAATGAACTGACTAACCGTGAATGGGCAGTCATTTTAGCAAAAAAAACGGCGGGCCGATATTGTCGGTTATGCGACGGCCAACGCAAAAAGGGCTCACACCGTGAGCCCTTCATACGCAGACAAAGGGGAAAAAGCGTGGTTTTTCCCCTTTGTGATTGTCAGCCGAAAATCAATAAATTGATTTTCCTTGTTTTTATATGTTTTGCCGGCGTTAAGTCAGGCAGCGTCATCAGGCTTGTCGTTAACCTCAAGGGCTCACACCGTGAGCCCTTGATATTTACCGCTTAATCACACCGGCGGCAGATCGAACAGCAGGATTTCGCTCTCTTCGTCGGCCTGAATCGTCAGCGCAGATTCATCCCACACCGCGAACGCGTCGCTGATGCCGGCGGTCTGGCCGTTGACCGAGACCTTACCGCGCACCACCTGGATCCAAACGCGACGGCCGGCGGCGATCGGGCATTCCCCCTGCTCGCCTTTATTCAGCGCCCAACGCGACAGCGTCATATCCTGGAACACCTTCAGCGAGCCGTCACGCGCATCCGGCGACAGCACCAGCTGACGGCCCTGCGGCGCGTCGAACATGCGCTGCTCGTAGCGTGGCTCAAGCCCGACCTGATCCGGGATGATCCAAATCTGGTACAGGTGCAACGGACGCTCCTGATTGGCATTGTACTCAGAGTGACGCACTCCGGTGCCCGCACTCATGATCTGGAATTCGCCGGCCTGGATCTGCTCCTTGTTGCCCATGCTGTCCTGATGTTCCACCGTGCCGCTCAGCACATAGGTCAGGATTTCCATGTCTTTATGCGGGTGGGTACCGAAACCCTGCCCTGCGTCGATCACATCTTCGTTGATCACCCGCAGCGCCGAGAACCCCATAAAGTTCGGATCGTAGTAATCGGCAAATGAGAAGGTGTGCCAGCTATCCAGCCAGCCATGATTGGCGTGGCCGCGGTCTTCCGCTTTACGTACATAAATCATATTCAACTCTCCTCAATGTTTTTTTACAGTCTATTCCTGCCAGCAGAATAAGAAAGCGTAAAAAACTCATGCCTCTGTTCAAAAATTTCGATGGAATGAAACAGCGGATGGGCAGCGGATTTGTTGAAGGCGGAAACGGCTGAAAAACGGCAAAAAAAAAGCCAGCACCCGAGCTGGCTAAGTAAACACTGGAAGCAATGTGAGCAATGTCGTGCCTTCGCAGCGAGAGTATCAAGGGTTGATGCCCTCCCCGGAACGCATCGCAATAATAATCATTATCATTCGCACCTGTAAAGCGTTTTTTTTTGACCCGTTCAAATAATATTGACTCAAGGCAGTAAACGGATAAATTCAGAGGTTATTCAACCGGTAAGCAAAAGGAGCAGCGACATGAGCGAGATCGTGATACGCCACGTGGAAACAACGGATGCGCAAGCCCTGCATCATCTTTATTCGCAGACGCCCGTCTATCGCGATACGCTGCAGCTCCCGCTACCGTCCGTCGAGTCCTGGCAGAAGCGCCTCGCCAATCCCGAACCGGGCACGCATAACCTGGCGGCCATCATCGACGAGCAGCTTGCCGGCCAGTTGGTTGTGATGCTGAATCAGCGCGTTCGCCGCCGCCACGTCGCCACCTTCGGCATCGGCGTCGATCCGCGCTACCACGGCAAAGGCGTCGGCAGCCGCCTGATGCAGGCGATGATCGACCTGTGTGACAACTGGGCGGCCATTGAGCGCATCGAACTGACGGTGTTCACCGACAACCCGGCGGCCATCGCGCTATACCGCAAATTCGGTTTCGAGATAGAGGGCACCAGCCGCGCCTATGCCATGCGCGACGGCGTGCTGGTCGACGCCTACCATATGGCGCGTTTGCGCTCCGGGCAGCCGTACGGCGATGCGTAATATTCCCCACCCGCAGGGGCCGCTGTGCCGGCCCCTGCATATCAACCGCCGAACCTTTTTACAAGCGCTGGCCGGCCTGACCGCCGCCGTCGGCATATTCTCTCCTCTCACCCCATTAGGTGCCGCTATGCCAACTCCCGCCGCCGGGCGCCCAGGCGCTCGCAACCTGATTACCGATGTGCCGGGCCTGAAGGTCGGCGTGGCGCAGGACAGCCGGGTGCGCACCGGCGCGACGGTTATCCTGCCGGACAGCCCGGCGATTGCTGCCGTGGACGTGCGCGGCGGCGGCCCCGCCACACGGGAAACCGACGCGCTGGGTGAGGACAATTTGGTACAGACCGTCGATGCGCTGACGTTCAGCGGCGGCTCGGTTTACGGCCTGGCGGCGGCGGATGGCGTCGCGGCCTGGCTGGGGCAACAGGGCCGAGGCTACGCGCTGCGCCCGGCACCCGGCGTGCCGGTCTCCCCTATCGTGCCCACCGCCTGCCTGTACGATCTGGCCAACGGCGGCGACAAAAACTGGCAGCTCACGCCGCCGTATCGCCAGTTGGGCATCGAGGCGGTCGGCAAAGCCGGCCTGGATTTTCCGCTGGGCACCGTCGGCGCCGGCTACGGCGCCATGACCGGCATGGGTAAGCTGAAAGGCGGCCTCGGCTCGGCATCTATCATTGCCGCCAATGGCGCTACCGTCGGCGCCCTGGTGGCGGTCAACAGTTTGGGTGCGGTGGTCGCACCCGGCACCCGCGCCTTCTGGGCGACGCCTTATGAAATTAACGGTGAATTTGGCAACGGCGGCGCGGCGGCGCTGGCGCAACTGCATGCGCAGGGTGAAGACTGGATGGTGCAAGAGCCGCAGGGCGGCAGAAAGAACACCACCCTGGCCTGCATCGCCACCGACCTGGCGCTGACGCGAGTGGAGTTGAAACGGGTGGCCATCATGGCGCAAGACGGTATGGCGCGCGCTATTCGCCCACTGCACAGCCCGTTTGACGGCGACGTGGTGTTCGCCCTGTCCACCGGGCTGCGCGAGGTTCAGGGCAGCCGTGAACTGGCGGTACTGCAAATCGGCGCGCTGGCGGCAGATACCCTCGCTCGGGCGATCGCCCGTGGTGTGCATACCGCCACACCGTGGCCAGCCAGCCAGGTCGCAACCTGGCAAACGCTCGGCGGCTAACGCGCCGCTATCAAAAAAGGGGCGCCGCCGGCGCCCCTCGATCTTTATTGCCCCTCCCCGTTTAAATACCGGCGGTTTCCCGAATATAGCGACGCGCTTTCACCGCATACTCGAACGGGTTGGCCAGCGCCGGATCCTGCTCGGCCTCCACCACCATCCACCCTTTGTAACCGCGCTCGTCCAGCAGCTTGAACACCGGCCTGAAGTCGATCACGCCATCACCCGGCACGGTGAAGGTGCCCTTCTTCACGCCGTCGAGGAAGCTCAGCTTGTTGGCCTTCACTTCCGCCACCACCTCATCGCGCACATCCTTCAGATGGACGTGGTTGATGCGCGGCAGATACTTCTCCAGGATCGCCATCATCGCCTGCTGGCTGCCTTCCGAATAGTAGGCGTGCCCGGTATCGAACAGCAGGTAGACGTCGTCGTTGACCATGCTCATGTAGCGATCGATTTCGGCCGTGGTCTGAATGCCAGTGCCCATGTGGTGGTGCAAACACACCTGCATGCCTTTGTCGGCGGCGATCTTCGCCAACTCGTTGTAACCGTCGGCCACCCGCTGCCACTCTTCATCGCTGAAATACGGCTTCTCTTCGAACACGCCTTTGGTGGTGCCCTGAATACTCTTGCTCTGCTCGGAGCAGCCGATCACCCTGGCGCCCATGGCATGCAGGAAATTCATGTGGTTGATAAACTCATCGATGGTTTTGTCTTTCTGACCGTCGGCGAAAAAGGTGCTGAACCAGGCGTTGCAGATCTGGATGCCGCGAATATCCAGCATCGGTTTCAGCACCGCCGGATCGCGCGGGTATTTGCTGCCCACTTCACTGCCGGTGAAACCGGCCAGCGCCATTTCGCTGACGCACTGCTGGAAGGTGTTTTCCTTGCCCAGATCGGGCATGTCGTCGTTGGTCCAGCCGATCGGCGCGATGGCCAATTTCACGTTGTCTTTATTCATGGTCTGCCTCGGTCCTTGGAAGGCCGCCGGTGCAAACGCCGCCGGCGAGCCGAATAAGATTATTTGCCCAACAGCTCTCTTTCGATGCGCTCTCTGGTCGCCACCGCCTGGCTCGGCATCTTTTCCGGGTAGCCGAACAGCGAGGTGCAGATGATCGATTCGCCGCCGGCCTTGAAGCTGCGGTTGGCAAATTCCATGTCGCGCAGCGTCTGGAACAGGGCGTCGAAATTCACCTCGCCTTCGCCGATGCCGACGTGCTGATGCACCGCGGCGTCAACGCCTGGCGGATTGACGATATAACGGCAATGCTTGGTGTGATTCATGGTGTCGGCGATCAGCACGTGGGAAAGATCGTCCCCGGCGTACTGCAGCATGCCGGCCACGTCACCCTGCCCTTTGTCGTAGTAGAAGGTGTGCGGCACGCTGTAGAGGTATTTGACGTGGTCGCTGCGCAGCGACTTCACCAGATCGGCGGTTTCGTTACTCAGCTCGCAGAAGTCCCACGGGTGCGACTGGATCTCCATACGGATACCCTCGCGCTCAACGATCGGCAGCAGCTCCTCCATCGAGCGATACCACAGCTCCTCGCAGATCTCCGGTTCGTTGGGGTTGCCCGCCAGTTCGGTGTTGATCACCTGCACGCCCATTTCCACCGCGATTTCGATCATCCGCCGCCAGTTTTTGACCGCCGCCTGGCGGCGATCTTCCCCCGGCCCGGACCAGCGATACACCACGATAAATGAGGAGATCTCCACGCCGGTCGCTTTCAGGGCGTTTTTATACTCCGTCATGATTTCGCGGCTGGCCTTCGGATGCTTGTAAAACGGGTTGATCTGCGGGTGCGGCGACTGCTCGATGTATTTGTAGCCCCAGTCCGCCACCTGCTGCACCATTTTAGTCACGCCCAAATCCCGGATAACGTCGACATCAAAAGCGATCTTCATGGTCACTCCTCTACAATCGTAGGTATGGGGGACAAGCCGATTACTTGTTGTAAAACGCCGGGCGCGCCGGCAGGGTCACCGGCACGATCTCGCCGCTGAGCTGGGCCGCCACGCAGGCGTCGGCGGTCACCGCGGCGGCGTAGCCGTCCCAGGCGGAAGGCCCGGTCAGCTTGCCCGCGGCCACGTCGTTGATGAACCCCTGCAGCTCGACGTCATAGGCGTCGATAAAGCGATCTTTCCAGTCGGTCAGGATTTCGGTCGACAGGCGGGCGCCGCTGCGCATCTGCACCGAGGACGGCTCCGGCAGTTTGGCGATGCCGGTTTCCCCCACCACTTCACACTGAATGTCGTAGCCGTACTGGCAGTTGACGAAAATTTCGACGTCGATACGCGTACCCTTGGCGGTTTCGAACAGCACAATCTGCGGATCTTTCAGATGCGGGGACGCCTTCGGGCTCTTGCGCGGAAACACCACCTGCACCGACACGTAGTCGTCGTCGAGCAGCCAGCGCAGCACGTCGATTTCGTGGATCAGGGTGTCGGTGATCGCCATATCGGTGGTGTAAGCCTCGCCGACCGTCGGGTTGCGGTGCGCGCAGTGCAACATCAGCGGTTCGCCGATCTGGCCGCTGGTCAGCACCTGTTTCAACGCGCGATAGCCCTGGTCATAGGGGCGCATAAAGCCGACCTGCACCAGCCGCTTGCCGTGCTTCGCTTCGGCATCGACGATGTTTTTGCAGCCCTGCGCGGTCACCGCCAGCGGCTTCTCGCAGAACACCGGTTTGCCGGCGGCGATGGCCGCCAGCACGAATTCTTCGTGGCTCGGCCCCCAGGAGGTGACCAGCACCGCCTGCACGTCGGCGGCCTTGATCAGATCGTGACCGTTGCCATACACCCGCGCATCCAGCTGCAGATCGCTCACCACCTTGGCGGCGTTGTCGCGATTGATATCGTTCACCGCCACGACGCGGGCGCCCTGCAACACTTTGCTGCAGCGACGGATATGATCGCGGCCGATGGCGCCGGTGCCGATAACCCCAATGTTCAATGTCATTTTCGCTACCCTCGAGATTTATGTATGAAAACGAATCAGTAATCGCGCGCCTTATCGATGTTTTCCTGCAGCTTGCGCGCCACTGCGACGATTTTCTCGCTGTCGGCCACCTGAGCACCGCCCACGCGCCACCAGCTGAGATACTTGTGCACCATGGTCTTCGGCAGCACCTTGATGTCCAGCAGCGTGGACACGGTTTGCCTGCGGGCGTCGGCCAGCGCGTCGAGCAGCTGCTGCTCGGTGGTGACGCGATAGGTTTTACAGCCGTAAGCCGCCGCCAGCATGGCGAAATCGACCGGCACCAGTTTGCCGTCGAGCTTGCCGCCCTCTGGATTGCGGAAGCGGAATTCGGTGGTGTAGCTGTCCATGCCGTGCTCCATCTGCAGGTTGTTGATGCAGCCGTTGGTCATGTTGTCGAACAGCACCACGTTGATCTTGCAGCCTTCCTGAATCGAGGTGACCAGTTCGGAATGCAGCATCATGAAGGCGCCGTCGCCCACCATCGCGTACACCTCGCGCTGCGGCTCGGCCAGCTTGACCCCCAGCGCAGCGTTCACCTCGTACCCCATGCAGGAGTAACCGTATTCCACGTGATAACCGTGCTCGTCGCGGTTGTGCCACACCCGCTGCAGATCGCCCGGCAGGCTGCCGGCAGCGGCGACGATCACGCTGTCCGGCGGCAGCTCGCGGTTCAGCACCCCCAGCACCCGGCTCTGGGTCAGCACGGAATCGGTCTGGGCGATAAATTCGGCGAACACCCGCTCGCGATCGAGGTGATCGTCTATCTCCGGTACAAAACCCGCGCCGCCGTATTCCACCGCGTAAACCCGCTCGGTCTCTTCACGCTGGGCAGCGCGCGCCGCGGCGATGGCGTCGCCCCAGCCGGCGCGGTAGTCAGCCTGCGCCAGCAGCGCGCCCAATGCGTTCAGGGCCTCGCGGGCGTCCGCCAGCACCTGCACGCCGTCGAGCTTGCCGGCGTCAAAGGCACTGACGTTGATATTGAGGAAGTTAACGTCCGGGTGTTGGAACAGCCATTTGGACGAGGTGGTGAAATCGGTGTAACGGGTGCCGACGCCAATCACCAAATCGGCCTGACGGGCCAACGTGTTGGCCGCCAGGCAGCCGGTTTCGCCGATGCCGCCGAGATTGAATTCATGGTCGCTCGGCACCGTGCCTTTGCCGGCCTGAGTCTCGGCGAACGGAATGCCGAAGCGCTCGGCGAATTCGCGCAGCGCCCGCCCGGCCTGCGAGTACTTCACGCCGCCGCCGCACACCAGCAGCGGTTTGCGCTTGGCGGCCAGCAGCGCCAGCGCGTCCGCCAACATGCCGTCGGTCGCTGGTCGGCGATCGAGCCGGTGCACGCGTTTTTGGAAGAAATAGTCGGGATAGTCGTAGGCTTCCCCCTGCACGTCCTGCGGCAGACACAGCGTCACCGCGCCGGTATCCGCCGGATCGGTCAGCACGCGCATCGCGTTGATGCAGGCACTCATCAGCTGTTCCGGCCGCACGATGCGGTCCCAGTATTTGCTCACCGCGCGGAACGCGTCGTTGGTGCTGATGCTGAGATCGTAAGACTGTTCGATTTGCTGCAGCACCGGGTCCGGCTGGCGGGAAGCGTAAACGTCGCCCGGCAGCAGCAATAAAGGTATGCGGTTGGCGGTGGCGGTGGCGGCGGCGGTGATCATATTGGCGGCGCCGGGGCCGACTGATGAAGTGCAGGCGTAGATCTGCCGGCGCAGCTTCTGTTTGGCGAAGCCGATCGCCGCGTGGGCCATCCCCTGCTCATTGCGGCCCTGATGCACCCGCAGATCGCCGCTATCCTGTTCCAGCGCTTGCCCCAGCCCCAGCACGTTGCCGTGGCCGAAAATCGCGAAAATGCCCGCGACGAATTTGGTTTCCACCCCGTCGGCCAGCAGATACTGGTTATCGAGAAATCTGACGAGCGCCTGCGCCATGGTTAGCCTGATCTTGCCCATTTACTCACCCTTTAGATTGAGGGCCGCCCCGGAAAGGACTCGCGCCGAGCCGACAATCCCGTGTTTGTATTACGCGGCGGCAGCTATTATCTTGAGCAGGCGATGCCCGCTGCTCACGAAGTCGACAACCTGAAACGTGAAGCGATTATAAACAAATATATTTTTCATAAAATCACATTACAGAAGAAACATTTCATTTTGCGATAAAGATCGCATATTACATGAAAAGCCCGTTTCATCTCGTGATTCAGCCTTCACGGGCTGCGCGCCGCGCACTGGCCGATTGAAGCCGTTACCACACGGGCTGACAGCCTTTTATCCTGATCTAATCCCTTTTTCTGCGCGCGCCCGGTCGCCGTCTTATGGCCGCTTCATCGGCTTTTCCCGTTCCCCTGCCGATGTTTTAAATGCATCACATTTTCGGGGTGTAAATTTCATTCTATATTGAAATTGAAATTTTCATTCCCCATACTGACCACATGCTTCCTGCAGGGCGCCACGCTCGGGCCACCGCCGGGGTTTTGCTTAAACAGAAGGAAACGGGTATGGCTACACAAGAAAAACAGCTTGATGTCATTTGTCTCGGGCGCATCGCCGTCGATTTCTATGCTCAGCAGATCGGCGCGCGGCTGGAAGACGCCGGCACATTCGCCAAGTACCTCGGCGGCTCTTCCGGCAACGTGGCCTACGGCACCGCCATTCAGGGGTTAAAATCCGGCATGTTGGCGCGCGTCGGCGACGAGCACATGGGCCGCTTTCTGCGCGAAGAGCTGCAGCGCGTCGGGGCCGATACCCGCTGCCTCATCACCGACAAACGTCGGTTAACCGGCCTGGTGATCCTCGGCATCAAGGATCAGGAAACCTTCCCGCTGATCTTCTACCGCGAAAACTGCGCGGACATGGCGCTGACGCCGGACGACATCGACGAGGCCTACATCGCTTCCTCGCGCGCACTGGCCATCACCGGCACGCACCTGTCGCACCCGAACACCCGCGCCGCGGTACTGAAGGCGCTGGAATACGCGCGCCGCCACGGCCTGCGCACCGCGCTGGACATCGATTACCGCCCGGTGCTGTGGGGGCTGACGTCGCTGGGCGACGGCGAAACCCGCTTTGTGGAATCGGATCAGGTCACGCGCGAGCTGCAAGAGGTGCTGCACCATTTCGATCTGATCGTCGGCACCGAAGAGGAATTTCATATCGCCGGCGGCAGCACCGACACGCTGACGGCGCTGAAAAACGTACGCCGGGCCACGGCGGCCACGCTGGTGTGCAAGCGCGGCGCGCAGGGCTGCTCGGTGTTCGAAGGCGAAATCGCCGACGATTGGGCGCAGGTGAAGCTGCACGCCGGCGTGCGGGTTGAAGTGCTGAACGTACTGGGAGCCGGCGATGCCTTTATGTCCGGCCTGCTGCGCGGCTACCTGAACGATGAGGGCTGGGATCAGGCCTGCCGCTACGCCAACGCCTGCGGCGCATTGGTGGTGTCGCGCCACGGCTGCGCGCCGGCCATGCCGACCAAACGGGAGCTGGACGACTATCTGCTGCGCGAACGGCAGGTTACGCGCCCGGACCGCGACGCGCGTCTGAACCACCTGCATCGGGTCACCACCCGCAAACAGCAGTGGCCGGAACTGTGCGTGTTCGCCTTCGATCACCGCAAGCAGTTGGCGGACATGGCGCGCGAAGCCGGCGTCGGCGAAGAGCGCATTCCACGCCTGAAAACCCTGCTGTTAACGGCGGCGCAACAGGCTGCCGCGCAGGCCGGCCTCAACGGCAACAGCGGCATTCTGGCCGACACCACCTACGGGCAGGCGGCGCTGAACGAAATCACCGGTCAGGGATGGTGGATTGGCCGGCCGGTGGAGCTGCCCAGCTCGCGCCCGCTGCGCCTGGAGCACGGCAATATCGGTTCGCAATTGATCGACTGGCCGCAGGAGCACGTGGTGAAGTGCCTGGTGTTTTATCATCCGCACGACGCGGCAGAACTGCGCCGCGAACAGGATGAGCTGATCGCCGACGTCTACCGCGGCTGCTGCAAATCCGGCCATGAGCTGCTGCTGGAAGTGATCCTGCCGGACGGCAACGCCGACAAGGACGAGCGCTATTACCTGGAGATGATTGAGCACTTCTACCGGTTGGGCATTCAGCCGGACTGGTGGAAACTGCCGCCGCTGAGCGCGGAAAACTGGCAGCGGGTCGGCACGCTGATCGACACCTACGATCCCGACTGCCGCGGCGTGCTGATCCTGGGGCTCGACTCCCCGGAGGCGGTGCTGAAGGCGGGCTTTGCCGCCGCCGCGGATGCGCGCTGGGTAAAAGGTTTCGCCGTCGGCCGCACCATCTTCGGCCAGCCTTCGCGCCGCTGGCTGCAGGGGGAAATCGACGATACGGCCCTGATCGAGCAGGTGAAACAAAAATACCTGACGTTGATCGGTTTCTGGCGCCAGTACCGTCCGCAGGCGGGCAGCACGCACTGACAGCGAGAGCAGGTTCACGTCCCCTTAAGGCCATTTCGCCGCTTTAAGGGGATTTTTTTGCCCCTTTTCTGTGAAGTCGCGCAATGTGCGATCGAATAAATCGCTTTTTGAGGAAATGAAATTTCCGCTCCGTCTGTTAAAATACCCTGTCAATATTTCAGGCGTCAGGCCAATGCGCCTTCACCCCACTGCGAGCCGAATGGATGAACAACCCAACTCAACTTTCGCTGTTACAGGACGAGATCCGCCACCGTTATGAAACGCTGAGTAAGCGTTTGAAGCAGGTGGCGCGCTATATTTTGGATAACAGTAACAGCATCGCTTTCGATACCGTTGCCTCCATCGCCGCACAGGCCAGCGTGCCGCCTTCCACCCTGATCCGTTTCGCCAACGCCTTCGGCTTCAGCGGCTTCAACGAAATGAAGCAGGTGTTCCGTCAGCATCTGATGGAAGAGACGGTGAACTATACCGAGCGCGCGCGCCTGTTCCGCCAAACCTCCACCGACGACAACGTCGCGCCGGAGAAACCGGCGGAAATTCTCAACGTATTTACCATGGTCAACGCGCAGGCGCTGCAGCAGCTGGCGATGCAGATCGCCCCCGAGCAGTTGGATCGCGCCGTCGAGCTGCTCAACAACGCCGAAAACATCTACGTGATCGGCCTGCGCCGCTCGTTCAGCGTCGCTTCCTACCTCACCTATGCACTGCGCCATCTGGAGCGCCGCGCGTTTCTGATCGATGGCCTGGGCGGGATGTTCACCGAACAGCTGAGCATGGTGAAACCGAAGGACGTGGTGATCGCCATCAGCTATTCGCCGTACGCCCGCGAGGCGGTGGAACTGGTGGAACTGGGCGCCAAGCGCGGCGCGCAGCAGATCGCCATCACCGACAGCCAGGTCAGCCCGCTGGCCGCCTTCAGCGACGTCTGTTTCGTGGTGCGCGAAGCGCAGGTGGACGGGTTCCGCTCGCAGGTGGCTTCGATGTGCCTGGCGCAGACGCTGGCGGTCTCGCTGGCGCTGAATAACGCCCGGGACGAGTAAGGCTGGGGTGAACGCGCCCGACAGGCTCGGGCGCGGCGGGATTATTGCAGCAACAAATAGCGGTAGAGCGCACTTTCCAGATCCTGCTTCATGCTGATGAAAAGCAGAATCTCCACCGTCTGGCCGTCGTAGTCATAGATGACGCGGTATTCGCTATCGGGATCCAATCGCTCGTGCAACCGTACCCCCATGCCCGCCAGCACGGCGTTGAAGCGGTAGCGGGCAGGATCGTCGGCAATTGCCGCAAGGGACGATAACAACAGATTGTCCACGAACACCCCGGCTGCGGCGGCCCCTATCGTTCCGCTCTTGTAAGACTCGATGTCTTTCAGGCTCCATTCCGCCGCCGGCGCGACGGTAAAACGTATTTCCTTGGGCATCCTGCACCTCGGGCCTATTTCCGCGCGTCGCGCAGCCGCTGCAACGTTTCTTCGGGCGACAGACCACGCTGATTTTTAATCTCTTGCTTCGCCATCATAGTCAGTTTCAGCAACGCGTTGGACTGGCGCTCCAGATTGCGTTCCCGAATTTCGGCCTCTCTCTCAGCCGCCGTTTGCACAAACAGCTCAGCAACACCATTTTTTGTGACGTAAACCCCGCCTTCAAACAGATCGGGCGAACCTAATCCTTCTCGCGCCGCTTTTTGGGACATGGTAGTCGTCATGGTTTTTCCTCCTGCGCATAGGCAATCACGCTGTATCACAGCGGTTCTTTGGATTCACTCAGCCGGGGAGCGATCGTATGCGGACAGGTTATCATTTGAACAAGATGGAGGGCAAATTTAGGTCAAATTTATACCCTGATAAAAAGAAAGCCCGGCAAGCCGGGCCTCAAGCGCTTATTGCGCGGCGGGATAGGCGTCGCCGTTAATCCAGGCGTGGTCTTTTTCCCAGGTGAATTTCCACTGCCGCACCGGCCCGGCCATCACGTTGAGGTAATAGTTGTCGTAACCCGCCAGGGTCGCCACCGGGTGATAACCGCGCGGTACTTTCACCACGTCGCGATTGTAGACCGGCATGCACTCGTCGAGCGTGCGATCGTCGGTATAGACACGCTGCATGCAGAACCCCTGCTCCGGCTGAATGCGGTGATAATACGTCTCTTCGAGATAGGTTTCGTCCGGCGAGTCTTCCCGATCGTGCTTGTGGCTTGGGTAGGAGCTGGTATTGCCCTCGTCGGTGTAAACCTCCACCACCAGCAGGCTGTCGGCCGGCTCGCTGTCCGGCAGAATGTTGTGCACCAACCGCTGGTTACGCCCCTTGCCGCGCCGCTCCACGCCGACATCCGCCGGCGTAATCAGCCGTGAAGGCAGGTGGCCGCTGCCGGGCGCGCTGCACACCGCCAGCTCCAGATCGGTTTCTGCCCGCACGTCGATGCGATCGTGGTGCGGCACATACACCGCATAAGGCGGCGTACGTTCGAACGGGCTCATGCGCTTGCCGATATGCGGGTATTCGGCGCGCAGCGTGGCGACGGAGGCGATACCGGCCACCAGCACCAGGCACAGTTCCTGGTCGCCGCACTCAAGCTGCAGCGACTGCCCGGCGGCCAGGCGGTAAACGTCAAAGCCGACATAGCGCCAACCGGCATTTTCCGGCGTCACGTGCTGGATGCGCCCTTCGGCGTTCGGCGTCTGACATTTGGCAAGCAGTGAAGACATCTCGATTCTCCTGTTAACTCCCCGTGCAAAGGCCGCTGCCCCAAAGGAGCAACGGCCCGCTCATGCTCTGCGATCGCTTAACCCAGCGTCGGCATGCTGAATTCGGACACTGTCTGCTGCCCGGCCGGCCAGCGCGCGGTGGCGGTCTTCATACGCGTGTAGAAGCGCACGCCATCGGTGCCGTGCACGTTCAGCGCACCGAATACCGAGCGCTTCCAGCCGCCGAAGCTGTGGAACGCCATCGGCACCGGTACCGGCACGTTGACGCCGACCATCCCGGCCTGCACTTCTTGCACGAACTGGCGCGCGTAGTGGCCGCTGCCGGTAAAGATGGCGCTGCCGTTGCCGAACTCGTGGCCGTTCACCGTGTCGATGGCGGCACGGTAGTCCGGCACCCGCACGATGCCCAGCACCGGCCCGAAGATCTCTTCGCGGTAGATGCGCATATTCGGTTTCACATGGTCGAACAGCGTGCCGCCGACGTAGTAACCCTCAGCATAGCCCGGCACCTGATAATTGCGGCCGTCGGCCACCAGGGTGGCGCCTTCTTCCACGCCCAGATCGATGTAGCCCAGCACCTTTTTCTGGTGGGCGGACGACACCAGCGGCCCCATTTCATTCTCTTCACCGCCCTGCTGTAAGCCCGGCCCGACGCGCAGCTGCGCGATCAGCGGCTTCAGCTTGGCGATCAGTTTATCGGCGGTGTCGTCACCGACCACCACGGCGATCGGCAGCGCCATGCAGCGCTCACCGGCGGAGCCGAACGCCCCCCCCATCAACGCGTTGACCGTGGCGTCCAGATCGGCGTCCGGCATGACGATCGCCTGGTTCTTCGCCGCGCCGAAGGCCTGCACCCGCTTGCCGTGTGCGCTGGCGGTGGTATAGATATGTTCCGCCACGGTAGAGGAGCCGACGAAGCTCACCGCCTGAATGCGCGGATCGGTGCACAGCTGCGCCGCGTCTTCATTGGCGCAGTGCACCACGTTGAAAACGCCGTCCGGCAGGCCGGCTTCTTTCAGCAGCTCCGCCAGACGCACCGAGGCGGAAGGCACCAGCGCCGGCGGCTTGAGGATGAAGGTGTTGCCGCAGGCCAGCGCGATAGGAAACATCCACATCGGCACCATCGCCGGGAAGTTGAAGGGGGTAATGCCCGCCACCACGCCCAGCGGCTGCATCAGCGAGAAGCTGTCGACGCCGCTGCCGACGTCAGATGAGTATTCGCCCTTGATCAGATGCGGGATGCCGCAGGCGAATTCGACCACTTCCATGCCGCGCGTCAGTTCGCCCAGCGCATCCGAATACACTTTGCCGTGCTCGCTGACGATAAGCTCGGCCAGCTCGTCGCGGTGCTGTTCCAGCAACACCTTGAAATTGAACATGATGCGCGCGCGGCGCAGCGGCGTGGTGCGCGACCAGTCGGCGAACGCCCGATGCGCCACGTCGATGGCCTGTTTGACTTCGGCGGCGGTGCTCTGCGTGACGCGCCGCTCAACCTGCCCGCTGGCCGGGTTGTGCACGTCGACGGTTTGATTACTGCTGCTCAGGCACACCTGCCCGCCAATAAAGTTACCCACGGTTTTCATGTCACGCCCTCTTTTCAAGTCCGCTGTCGCCTGGCCACACGCCGGCGGCGCGGCGTTAATCGTCCCGCTCGCCAAACCCCGTCGGCAAGCCGGCTAAATCCTGACCGGATGCAGCAAACTCTATTTCATTGAAAAAAAAGTTTCAAATAAATTGTTTTGAAAAATTTGTTTTTAGTGCGTGAGGTCGCAATTTTGCGGTGTCGATCGGATTAGCGCTTTCATTACCGTGCCAGGGAAAGCGCAACGGCGGTGGAGAAAACAGGGGTAATACACACTGACTTTGCTACAGAAAACCCGCACTGTGCCTGCTCTGTCGCCGTTACCGCCGGCCCCCGCTCGCCCAAGGTGCCCGAATCGCTCGCGACGGTTTTTTTTGAACTGGATCTAAAAATCAATATTCCATTATTCACTAATTATGAAATAAATGTTCTTGTTTGTTCCAGCATTTATCGACGACATCGCCTTGATGACAGGCACGGTTCACACCCTTCCGCTCGCCCTCTTCCCGACAACCCAACCGTGCGGACGGAAGCCAGGATAAAAATCGGAGCAACACATGTCATATCAGCGTAAGCACAATACCGGCTACATATTGCGAATTTGCGGCATCGCCGCCCTGGGCGGCATTCTGTTCGGTTACGATACCGCCGTGATTTCCGGCGCGATTGAAGCGTTGAAAACCTATTTCAGTCTCAGCCCGGCCGAAACCGGCTGGGCGGTCTCCAACGTGGTGATCGGCTGCGTGGTCGGCGCCTTCGCCGCCGGGCCGCTGGCGGCGCGCTGGGGCCGTAAAAAGGCGCTGATGCTGGCGGCGCTGCTGTTCACCGTGTCCGCCGTGGGCGCGGCCTTGGCCCCGACCTTCACCTGGTTCGTCATCTACCGCATCATCGGCGGGCTGGCGGTCGGCATTGCCGCTACCGTGTCGCCGATGTACATGTCGGAAGTGTCGCCAAAAGACATGCGCGGGCGCGCGCTCAGCATGCAGCAGTTCGCCATCGTCTTCGGTCAGATCGTGATTTTCTACGTCAACTTCAAAATCGCCAGCCTCGCCAGCGAAGCCTGGCTGGTGGAAATGGGCTGGCGCTGGATGTTCGCCTCGGGCGTGATCCCCTGCATTCTGTTCTGCATCCTGGTGTTCGTCATTCCCGAATCGCCGCGCTGGAACGTGATGATGGGCCGTGACGATCAGGCGCTGGCGATGTTGACCAAGGTCTCCAACGCCGCCCACGCGCAGAATCTGCTGAAAGAAATCAAAGACTCGCTGCAGCAGGATCAACAGCAGCAGCACCGAAAGCTGAACTACGGCGATGTGCGAGTGCGCTTCATCCTGTTCGTCGGCTGCATGATCGCCATGCTGCAGCAGGTGACCGGCGTCAACGTAATGATGTATTACGCGCCGGTGGTGCTGAAAACCGTGACCGAAAACGCGCAGGAAGCGCTGTTCCAGACCATCTGGATCGGCGTGCTGCAGCTGGTCGGTTCGGTCATCGGCGCCATGCTGATGGATCGCATGGGCCGCATTCCCTTGATGCGTTACGGCACGCTGGGCGCCATCGCCGGCCTGCTGCTCACCTCGTACGCGCTCTACACGCAGGCCACCGGCTATTTCGCGCTGTTCGGTATGCTGTTCTTCATGGTGTTTTATGCGCTCTCCTGGGGTGTCGGTGCCTGGGTGCTGGTGTCGGAAATCTTCCCGAACCGCATGCGCGCGCAGGGAATGAGCATCGCCGTCGGCTGCATGTGGGTCGCCAACTTCGCGGTGTCGCAGTCGTTCCCGATGATCAACGACCACCCTTACCTGTTCTCGCATTTCCACGGCGCCTTCCCGATGTGGATCTTCGCCGCCTGCTGTCTGTTCAGCTACTGGTTCATCGGCCGCTACATTCCGGAAACCAAAGGCGTCTCACTGGAAAAAATGGAGCAGCTGGTGCTGGCCAAACGCCACCGTCACCCCCTGCCCGACGGCAAGCCGCTGCCGCTGGAAAACGGCAAATCCTGATCTCTCAACCCTGACCGCTGGAGTAATGCCTCATGACCCTTGCGCTGGACCGCTTCTGCATTAACCGCAAGATTGCGCCGAATCTCGATCTGGACAGTTTTTTCCGCCTGGTGAAACGCTGCGGGCTCAGCAAAGTTGAGCTGCGCAACGACATGCCCAGCGGCAAGGTAACTGACGATCTGAGCGACGCGCAGCTCAACGCGCTCGCTGCGCAATACGGCATCGAGGTCGTCACGATCAACGCCCTTGGCATGTTCAATCGGGTAGACGACCCCGCTGCGCTGCAGCAACGCGCCGAAGCGTTGCTGGCGCAGGCGCAGGCCATCCATAGCCGGGCGCTGGTGCTGTGCCCGCACTGCAGCGCCGACGACAGGCGCAGCGAGCAGCAAAAACGCGATGACACCCTTACCGCGCTGCGGCTGCTGGCGCCGCTGTTTGCGCGCTATGGCGTGCAGGGGTACGTCGAGCCGCTGGGCTTCGGCATCAGTTCGCTGCGATCGTCGCTGCTGACCCAGGCGCTCATCCGCGATTCGGGCGCGCCGTACCGCATCGTGCTCGATACTTTCCACCACTATCTGAGCGATGTGACGCAGGCCGACTTCGACGCGCAGATCCAGGTGGCGCAGATCGGCCTGGTGCATCTGTCCGGCGTGGAAGACGGGCGGGATAAAGGCGCGCTGAGCGACGAAGAACGCATTATGCTGAGCGCGGGCGATCGGCTGGAGAGCCGCCGCCAGGTGCAGAACCTGGAACGCCTGGGCTACACCGGCGTCTATGCCTTCGAGCCCTTCTCTTCGCAGCTGGACAGCTGGAGCGAGGCGGATATCGAACGGGAAATCCGCCACAGCATTGCCCTGCTGCAAGGGTAAAAAAAAACGGCCTCCGCGGAGGCCGTTTTTCATGGCGTTACTTCAGGTTGCCGACCACCAGCTGGTGGCGCTCGTTGTAAAACTTACGGTAGGCCAGATAGCAGGCGATGATGGTCGACAGGCTGGCGGTAGAAAGCAGCATGAAGGTCACCATAATCTGGTATTTGATCGCTTTCACCGGGTCGATGCCGGCGAAGATCAGCCCGGACATCATGCCCGGCAGGCTAACCAGCCCAACGGTTTTCGCCGAGTCCACGGTCGGGATCAGCGAAGCGCGGATGCTGTCGCGGATCAGCGCCGCCGAAGCGAACTTGGGCGTCGCCCCCAGGCTGAGCATCTCCTGAATCTTCTGCTGTTCGCTTTTGAAACGCTGGCCGAGGTTGGTGTAGCACAGCCCCACCGCCACCATGGCGTTACCGGCGATCATCCCGGAGATGGGGATCACCTGCATCGGCGTAAATTCGATGGAGCCGGTCAAGACCAGTACCGCCAGCGTCAGCACCGCGCCGGTGGTGATGGCGATAAACGACGTCACGAACGCGTGTTCGACGTACTTGCTGCGCTTCTTGGCGTTGTAGGCCGCGTTAAAGCAGATGAACAGCACCATCAACACGGTGAGCAGCGCGTTATCCAGGTCGAAAATATACTTCAGCACGTAGCCGACGATGATCAGCTGCACCACCGCGCGGCAGATGCTCCAGATAATGTCCTTTTCCAGCGCCAGCTTTTCCCGGTGGCTGATCAGGATGGCGACCACCACCAGGATCATCGACAAGCCCAAGGATTCGTTGGTGATGTTATGCTGATTCATGCTGTTGCTCCTGTTGCTCGGCGCCGTGCGCGCGCAGGGTGATCACCTCATCCGCATGCGCTATCTCTTCGGTATCGTGCGTCACCCACAGCACCGCCAGCCGGTGCTCCGCCACCAGCTGATGCACTATCTCATTGACGTTGCGTTTGTTTTCCTCGTCCAGCGCGCTGGTGATCTCATCGAGCAGCAGCACCCGGGGCATAAACTGCAGATTGCGGATCAGGGAGACGCGCTGCTTCTCCCCGCCGGACAGTTCATTGATGCTTTTCGTCAGCATCGCCTCCGGCAGCCCGAAACGCGCCAGATCGGCCTTCATTTTTCGCTCGGCCGGCGGCTGTTGGCGGATCTGGTAGGGCAGCGCCAGATTGTCGTAAACCGTATTGCCGAACAGCGACGGCGTTTGGAAGCAGTAAGAGACCTGCTTGCGATACGCCTCCGGCGACATCTCGGCGATCGCTTGACCGTCGAAATAGAGGTTTCCGCTGGTCGGATCCATTAAGGAAGAGATGATTTTCAACAACGTGCTTTTCCCGCAGCCGGAAGGCCCGGTGATCAGTTTGAACTCGCCTTCACCCAGCGTGAATGAGACGGAGTCCAGGATCACCTGGTCGTCTATTTGATAATGAATATCATCCAATCTCAGTATGTCTTTCTTTTCCTTCATTACGATGCCGGCTCCCTACACCTGTTCCCGTCTGAGCGATAAGTATATGGCCGCAAAAAACATCTTAGCAATGCCTGCGCGGGTGGCAGAGAGTGGAGAGGAGGATTGGCGGAGCGAAACGCCCCGCCAAAATGATAAGATTAATTAATGATTAGCTGTAGGAATAGTCAAAAGCGACCGCCAGGGTCGAATCACTCTTTTTTTATCGCTGCCTGTTCGTCGCCGCTGTACCAGCGGAGAGAGTTATTGATGCTGCGGTGGGTGCAATGAACCTTGCCCTCCTTTTCCAGCGCCAGCAGCAGGGTGCGGGTGGTATAAATATTTTCGCCGCATTTATCCGCCAGCTCGCGCGTCTTCGGCCACTGCTCCGGCGGGGGATGATGGCCCCCAGACCCTTCCACGCGATCCCTGCACAATCCTTGCAACACATTCAGCATCAGCGATTTTCTGCTTTCAAACGTTTTCGGCGCCTTGGCCATAGCATTCCTCCTGAGTGGTTACTGCTGAGCACCCTGCTCACGACTGCACGTCAGCAATGCGCAGGGTGTAAATCATGGTGGCGTCCGGGGGGATTGCCGGCGGGCTGCCCTGCTTGCCGTACGCCAGCGCCGGCGGCACCACCAGCGTGATCGAACCGTGGCGCTGCAGCTTCTCGATAGCGGCGCGAAACAGCGGCGGATAGCGCGTCAACGGCTGCGAAATCACCGTTCCCGCCAGCTCCATATCTTTGACCACCCGGCCGTCGGTCAGGCTTTCGCGCACCACGATATCCACCCGATCGTCGGCGCCGATCGCGCCGCTGCCGGCATAGTCCACCCGGTAGTAGAAACCGAGTGCATCCCGCTTTACCCCTTCCTGGCGGGCGAAATCGGCCAGATAGGCCTTGTCGTCCCGCGGTGGCGGTGGCGCCTGCGTCTGCTGCAAACGTTGCTGCGCCGTGCGCAGCGCGCTGTCGATGGCGGCCTCATCCAGCCGCAACCGCCCGGCCAGGGTATCGGCGATGCCGGCCAGCAAAAGCTGCCGGTCTGCCTCCAGCCCCGCGCGACGGTTCTCCTGCTGCAAGTGCACAATGTCGCGCCCCAGAGACACGCCGGCGGCATACGCCTGTTTGTCCGCCTCGCTGGCCAGCAAGGGCGGTTCGGTGGCCTGCTGCCGCTCGGCCAGCAAGGTGTCGATCCGCTGCTGCTGCTGCGCCAACTGCGCCGCCAACCTTGCGCTGCGCTGTTCGGCCTGCGTGAGCGAAGCGGCCAGTGCGCCCACCTCAGGCACCGGCGCAACGGCTTGCCGCAATCCCTTCAGGGCATCGGCCAGCGGCCGAATGTCGACGACGGCCCGCTCCCGTTTCGGCGCCGCCGCGGCCTGAGCCGCCGCTAACTGCCGCTCCAACTGACGAATTTTCTCCGCCTGCTGTTGCAAAGACTGCTTCAGTGAAGTTAAACGAACGCCGTCTGCCCCGGCGATGGCAGCCGATTTGGCGGCCGGTGCGGGTGCCGGTTTACGCGCGGCTTCTTCCTTGAGCTCGGCCGGCGGTGCCTGCCGTTGTTCGGCAAACTTCAACAGGGCGGGAATGCCGTCGTCGGCGGCGCAAGCGGCCCCGTTCGCCGCCAACAGCAAAAAGCCCATCGCCCATCCTTGCGCGCATCGCTTCATGGCTACAGATTCTCAACCCGGCTGGACAGATCGGACATCAGCTCATGCTCGACGTCGGCGCAGAATTTCTCGGTTTTATATTGATAAAGAGCATCAATCGCTTTACGGGTACTCTCATCCACGTTGCCGCGCACCCCGGCATATCCCGAGGCGTTGGAAAGCAGGCCGTTAAAATAGGCAATGCGCTTTTGGTAACTTTGTGGATTAATATTTTTTAACGAATTAACCCGTTGTTGGCAAAGCGCGATGCGTTGTTCATCGGATTTATCATTAGGATTGTTCTGTGAAAGTTTTTTCACAGAATTCAGTTTTGTCTTGCTACCGTCCGCACAGCCCGATAGCACCATAAAAGACAGCAAAAATATAGCCAATCCCACCTTGCGGCGTCCGCCGCAAGCATTAATCATCGTTATCATTCCGTTTATAATCCTTTAATTGTCACTTAGGTCATCATTATGTGGCGAACGGCAGCGGCACATGCCTTAATTTGATTAATCAAAAGGGGTTAGACAGCGAAAAATCCCTATACCGCAATGCGATAGAATAATTCACTACCGGTGTAATTGTTATTCAATTGTTAATTAATCAGATCTAAACGCGGGTTAAACGCGAATAAGAAACCCAATCACTCGTGAACAGAAAACCATGAAACAACAATAAAAACAATGAATTATGTTTTATATTTTGTTTCTAAAGAGAAATGCATCATCTGCTGCCTAAGGGCGATATTAGCAAAACAATATTGTGAATTGTAGGTGCACCCCTATTTCCCCCGATCTAATATCTCGCATATCGTTATTTATATAGTGATTTATACTGGATAATATTTGTATACGATCTATTGATTTTAAAGCAAATATATTTCTTTTTCCTTTTGGTTTTATATTCTGAATTTGACTTAATTTAATAAAATCTATTTCCAAGCAATACTATTATTTGCAAGAATATTCCCAGCAACACGCCACACATAAAACTCGTATTTTATTTACCAGAAAATCCATTGTCGATTTTCCAAATCTCGTTATTTCTCATAAATAACGGATGTTGGCGTATTGCCCAGAGCAAAAGGATCTGGCTCCAACCGCACGGCCGGCGACATGGCGTTGCCGCCGCTGCGGGGGATTTAGATGTGCTGTTCTTTTTATTTAAAAACTCTCTACAGGAACCTGAGAAATGAAACTGAATAAATTAATGCTGGCAACCGTGATTGCTTTCGCTTCCGCATCTGTTGCGCATGCAGCACCTAATCAGGGCAGCGGTAAAGTCACCTTTACCGGCGAAATTATCGATGCGCCATGCAGCGTCGCGCCGGAATCCGTTGATCAGACCGTGCCAATGGGCCAGATCAGCAGCCGCATCCTGGCTAATCAGGGTAAATCCAGCATGCAGCCTTTCAACATCGAGCTGAAAGATTGCTCCATCTCCACCATGAAGAACGTCAAGGTGACCTTTACCGGCACGCCTGATCCGATCAACAACAAACTGCTGGCCCTGAGCGGCACGGCAACCGGCGCCGGCATCGTGATCTACGACAACCTGCACTCCAAAGAAGTGGAACTGGGCACCGCGACCGACGGCCAGGGCCTGAACGACGGCGACAACTCGCTGAAATTCGCCGCCTACCTGCAGGGCAGCGGCGCCTCAAGCACCGTGGTACCGGGCGACTTCACCAGCGTGGCGAACTTCACCCTGGCTTACCTGTAATACCCCACAGGGGATGTCTCAGGGCATCCCCCGCTTTATTGCATGCCGAGGATACCGGCAAGGGAACAGGGAAAGACAGGGAGACGCCAGCATGACTATCCGCCTTTGCGGCCTGTTGCTCATCGCGCTCAGCGTAGGCAGCGCGGCGGCGGCAGGGAAAAATCAGGGCCACGGCAAAGTCAGCCTGGGCGGCACCATCGTCGAAACGCCGTGCGGCATCGCCAGCGATAGCCTGGATCAAACCGTCGATTTCGGGCTGATCTCCATGAGCGACGCCTCGCAGGACGGGCAATCGGTGCTGATCGGCAGCCGCCGCCATTTCACGATCAAACTGGTGAACTGCGAACTGGCCAGCCAGGTAAGGCCTGACTTCATCTATCGCGCGGCCAACGTCACGTTCGACGGCACCGCCGACAGCCGGGATCCTGCCCTGCTGGGCGTTTACGGCGAGGCGAAGGGGGTGGCTATCGAGCTGTTGACCGATACCGGCACCCCGATCCCGCTCGGCAGCACGACGGCAGATTACCAGATTGTCGCCGGCGACAACACGCTGCGTTTCGGCGCGCAGTTGCGCCTGCATCCCGACAAGGCACGGGCAGGCGGCTTCAGCTCTCTGGCCAAATTCACCCTGTCTTATCTCTAGCGCCGGCGGGCGCTGCACAGCATTACGTATTCAGGTCGTACGGATGACCTGCTATTGGGCGCGGACTTGCCATGAGTGATTATGCTATGACGTCATTACTGACACGGAAACACCTACCTCTCCTCGTCATTCTATCTTTCCTCTGGGTGCGTCCGGCATTTTCCGCCACGGAGTTCAATACCGACGTGCTGGACATCGGCGAGCGCAGCAAAGTGGATCTTTCGCGCTTCTCCGATGCCGATTACGTCATGCCCGGCGCTTATTTGCTGGACATCAAGATCAACCAGAAAACGCTGCCCCAGCGCAGCATTCAGTATTTCCCGTCGCCGGATAACAAAAGCGGCAGCCAGGTGTGCCTGCCGCCTGACCTGGTGGAAAAAATGGCGCTGAAAGAAGAAGCGGCCAAAAAAGTCACCCTGTGGCACGACAACCAGTGCGCCGACATTCGCGGCATCAAAGGCGCGACCGTCTCCGATCGCATCGGCGGCGGCGTGCTGGCGATCACCATCCCGCAGGCGTGGATGAAATACTCCGATCCCGACTGGACGCCGCCCGAGCAGTGGGACGACGGCATCCCCGGCCTGCTGCTGGACTACAACCTGAGCGGCCAGTTAGGCAAGCAGAACCACAACAACAACACCGCCCAGAACCTGAGCAGCTACGGCACGCTGGGCGCCAATATGGGCGCCTGGCGCCTGCGCGCGGACTACCAGGCCAATTACAATCAGCAGGCCGGCGATCGCAGCACCGGTTTCGACTGGAACCAGATCTACGCCTATCGCGCGCTGCCGATGCAGGCCGCCAAGCTGACGCTGGGCGAGATTTATCTCGACTCCGGGGTATTCGACGCCTATCGCTTTACCGGCCTCAACCTGGCCAGCGACGAGCGCATGCTGCCGCCCAACCTGCAGGGTTACGCGCCGGAAGTACGCGGCATCGCCAAGAGCAACGCCAAGATCACCGTCTCGCAGGAAGGCCGCACGCTGTACGAAACCACGGTGCCCGCCGGGCCGTTCGCCATTCAGGATCTCAACAGCTCGGTGCGCGGCAAGCTGGACGTCAAGGTGGAAGAGCAGGACGGCACCGTTTCGACCTTCCAGGTGGATACCGCGACCATTCCTTATCTGACCCGACCGGGCTACGTGCGCTACAACGTGGCGCTCGGCAAAACCTCGGCCTACGACCACCGCACCCAGGGGCCGCTGTTTTCCGCCAGCGACTTCTCCTGGGGGCTGAACAACGCCTGGTCGCTGTACGGCGGCGCGCTGCTCGGCGGCGACTATAACGCCTGGGCGCTCGGCCTCGGCCGCGATCTGAACGTGTTCGGCGCCATGTCGCTGGACGTCACCCAGTCGATCGCCCGTCTGCCCGGCGAGCCGACCGCCAGCGGCATGTCGTTCAAGCTCAACTACGCCAAACGCTTCGACGAGCTGAACAGCCAAATCACCTTCGCCGGCTACCGCTTCTCGCAGCGCAAGTTCATGAACATGTCGCAGTACCTGCAGGAGCGTTACGGCGATTACGACAAGAATTACAACGGCCGCCAGAAAGAGCTGTACACCATCACCGCCAGCAAAACCTTTATGGCGGAAGACAGCGCCAAGGCGATCACCGCCTACCTGACCTACTCGCATCAGACCTATTGGGATGCGCGAACTCAGGATCGTTACGGGCTGTCGGCCAGCAAGCTGTTCAGCGTCGGCGATATCAGCAACATCACCGCCTCGCTGTCGGCTTACCGCACCTATTACCAGGGCCGCACCGACGACAGCGTGATGCTCAACTTCACCGTGCCGATCGGCGATCGCCGGCGCGTCGGTTATGCGCTGCAAACCAACAATGGCGATGTCACGCAGACCGCGTCGTACAACGACTACAGCGATCCGGACAATACCTGGCAGGTCAGCGGCGGCTTCAATCAGTCCGGCAAATCGCTGGCGCGCGGGTACTACACCCACAACGCCTCGTTCGGCTCGCTGAACGCCAGCGCCTCTTACCAGCAGGACAGCTACTCGTCGATCGGCGGCTCGTTCCGCGGCGGCCTCACCGCCACCCGGCACGGTATCGCGGCGCACCAGAACTCGAGCAACGGCGGCAGCCGCATGATGCTCGACACCGACGGCATCGCCGGCGTGCCGATCAACAACGGCCGCGCCTACAGCAACCGTTTCGGGCTGGCGGTGATTTCCGACATCACCAGCTACTACAACACCGACACCCGCATCGACGTCAACAAGCTGGCGGACGACGTCGAAGCCACTCGCGCCGTGGTGCAAGGCACGCTGACCGAAGGCGCCATTGGTTACCGCCACTTCGAGGTGGTGAAAGGCAGCAAGCTGCTGGCCACCATTCGCCTCGCGGACGGCAGCGAGCCGCCGTTCGGCGCCGCGGTCCTGAGCGAGAAAGGCCGCGAGGTCGCGGTGGTCAACGACGGCGGCTCGGTCTACCTGACCGGCGTGCAGCCGGAGGAAAAACTGGACGTCGCCTGGGAAGGCCAACGCCGCTGCCGCATCGTGATCCCGGGCGCCGCCAAGCCGCTGGACCAGCTGCTGCTGCCGTGCGCCACCCTGTAATCCGTAACGCTGAGAAATAATGACATGAACAAACACCCGATAACGCTACTGACCGCCGCCGGCCTGGCCCTGAGCGCCGTACTGCCCACCGCCGACGCGGCGATATCGCTGGATCGCACGCGCGCCGTCTATGTGAGCGACGCCAAATCGATCAGCCTGAATATCGTCAACGAAAACAAAGAGCTGCCATTCCTGGCGCAGTCCTGGCTGGAGAACGAGCAGCACCAGAAAATCACCTCGCCGCTGGTGGTGCTGCCGCCGTTGCAGCGCGTGGAGCCGAGCGAACGCAGCGTAGTGCGCATCACCAAGACGCCGGAGGCGGATCGCCTGCCGCAGGATCGCGAGTCGGTGTTCTACTTCAACCTGCGCGAAATTCCGCCGAAAAGCACCAAAACCAACGTGATGCAGCTGGCGCTGCAAACGCAGATCAAGCTGTTCTACCGGCCGAAGGCCATCGTCGCGCCCAAGGGCCAGGTGTGGCAGGAAAAGCTGGTGTTCCGTAAAAGCGGCGGCGCCGTCACCGTCGACAACCCGACGCCGTTTTACATCACCCTGACCGGCATGACGCGGCAGACGCAAAAACAGGGCGGCGGCGCGATCGGCGGTTTTCAGCCGCTGATGCTGAAACCGAAATCCAGCGAAAGTCTCAAGCTGCAAGAGACCGGCATGAACAGCTTTGTCATCACCTACATCAACGACTACGGCGGCCACCCGGAGCTGCGCTTCGCCTGCAACGGCAGCGTTTGCACCGCCGTGCCCGAGAAAAAATAAGGAGGTCCAGCATGGCTGAATTCACCGATCGACTGCGCCCGCTGCTGCTCGGCGCACTGCTGTGCGGCGGCGGCGCAATGGCGGCAACGCCGCTGGGCGTGATCGAAGGCACCACCGGCACCGTCAGCTTTCACGGCGGCCTGCTCAGCTCCCCCTGCAGCCTGACGCCGGACAGCCGAGATCAGGCTGTCGATCTGGGCGACGTCAGCGCACGCGACTTCCGCAACGCCGGCGATCGCAGCACGCCGGTGCGTTTTCGCCTCTCGTTCCGCAACTGCCTGCTGGGCGCGCGCGCGCTGGCGGATAACCCGGCCGGCCCGCGCAACGGCGACGCCGGCCGCCTCTATCTGCAAGGTGAGCAGGCTGCCACGCTGGTGTTTCTCGGCGAAAGCGACGTCGACAACCCGTCGTTGCTGAAGCTGAACGGCGGCGTACAGGGCATCGGCCTGCGGCTGCAAGACCAGCAGGGCCAGGTGCTGGAGCTGAACCAGCGCAGCCGCCCCTACATTCTGCAACCCGGCAGCAACACCCTGTGGTTTAGCGCCAGCGTGGAATCCACCCAGCGGGCGGTGATGGCCGCCGGGTTCGCCGCCGTGGCGCACATTCAGGTGATTTACCTGTGAGGCTCGAGAACGCGATGAAAACTCAACTGACCAAACTCTGCCTGCCGCTGGCGATTGCACTGGCGGCCCCCGCCGCCTGGGCCAACGGCTACGTCACGCCGGACGGCGGGCCGAAACAGTTCTATATCGACCTCAATCAAAGCAACATCACCAACCAGGTGGGGTTCACCAAACAGTTTCCCTATTCCTTAGGCGGTACCTATACCGGTAAGGCCTACTGCGATACGCCGATCCCCCGAAGCCCGCACTTTTACAAGTCGGATTCGGCGCTGCCCCCCTCTGACTACGGCAACGGCTTCTTGCAGTTGAACGACTTCCTGGATTTAAAAGCCGAAGTGTGGATTGCAGGTAATAAGAAGGCCTATGTCACGGTGCCTTTTTACAACGAATCCAACGAGTATCCCAACCACAGCTGCTCACCGCCCTATGTGCAGGTCAACAACTATGAAAGCGGTTCAAAAGGCCGCATCACCTTCCGGGTGCGCAAAAAGATCATCAACGGCGTCGAGATTAACGATCGGCAGATCATCGAGATGTTCGGCCGCCTCGGCTCAACCGACGGCGGTTTCGGCCCCAATCCGATGGCGCAGGTGTTTATCCAGTCCGCGATCCTCTACGTGCCGGATAAATGCGTGGTGAACGAAGGCCAGCTGATCAACGTGGAGTTCGGCGAGATCGGCGGCAGCGATCTCAACGGCTCGAACTATCCGCAAAGCATTCCGGTGCGCTTCCAGTGCGAGGGCGGCAGCTTCGAGGACGGCACGCTGAACATCAAGCTGGCGGTGTCGGGCACGGCGGCCGCCTTCAGCAACGAGGTGTTCAAAACCGACAAGAACGATCTCGGCATCCGGCTGACGCACAACGGCCAGCTGGTTATCCCGAATGAGTTTTACCCGGTGCCGAACATCGGCAACGGCGGCTCCTGGAACCTGGTGGCGGCGCCGTTCGCCAACGGCGGCGCAGAGATCGGCGAAGGGGAATTCAACGCATCGGCCACCATCGTGGCGGCATTCCAGTAACCGAGGGAGGAACGGAAAATGCGTCTACGCGCTTTAGCGCTGCTGAGCTGCGCGCCCTGGTGGTTTGCCGCCGTGCCGGCGGCGGCGAACACCGAGCTTATCGGCGCGCCGGTGCAGTTCCACGGCACCGTGGTGAGCCGCCCGTGCAATATCGAACCGCAGTCCGCCGATCAGTTGGTGGAGATGGGCACGGTGATCGTCAAAACCCTGTACCGCTACGGCCATACCACGCCGGTACCGTTCAGCATCAAGCTGACCGACTGCAAGACCACGGTGTTCAAATCCGTCAGCGTGACCTTCAGCGGCACCGAAGACGGAGAGCTGCCGGGCAAGCTGGCGATCAACAACGGCGCGAACGGCGCCGCCATCGCCCTGTTCGATCATCAGGGTGCAGATATCGATCTGAATAAGGCCACCAGCGCCGTCGCGCTGCAAAACGGCCCCAACAGCCTGAACTTCACCGCCTATGTGCAGGGGCGGCCAAGTGCAATTCAGAACCAAAGCATTACCGAAGGCGAATTCACGTCCGTCGCCAATTTTGTGCTGGCGTACCAATAAGCCCGCACCGCCCCAGGGAAATCAGGAAAACGACCGGCGCGCGAACGCCGGCGATTGGCCGTCACCGTTCGCTCCGGCGCGGTGCCGCGGCCTTTTAAGGAGCCACCCATGCCAGATATTCGCTTCACGCTGTTCGACAGCGATAACTTCTACCAGCAGGGGCTGCGTCTGCTGCTGCAGGACTATCTGCACTCCCTGAACGAATGCCAGCGCCGGTATCCGCAGTTCTCACCGCTGGCGCTGCAGGCGTTGGATAACATCGAAATCGTGTTCCGCACGCCGGAAGAGCGCTGGGGCTGCGCCTGCTGTTATCAGAGCCCCTACGGCATCCCGCGCCAGCGGCAGCTGACCCTGCTGATCCTCGACGACACGACCCAGCAACAGGTGAAAAACCTGCCGCCGCTGTTCAGCATCCATCGGCGCGATTCGGCCTACGCCATCCGCCTCAAGCTGCAAATGGCGTTGGAAAAATTCATCCAGCATCCGTGGATGGCGCTGCATGCCGCCGGCATGTGGAAATGCCAGGCCTGCCGCATCGCCGCGCTCAGCCACTGCGAGAAAAAGGTGCTGGGGTTGATGAGCAGCGGCATGTCCGCCTGCAGCATCGCCGGCCTGCTGCAGCGCAGCCAGAAAACCATCAGCGCCCACAAGCGTTCGGCGATGCGCAAGCTGAACGTGCGTAAAAACAGCGAGTTGAATAAGGTGCTGCTGAACCAGCGGGGTTTGGGGTAAAGGCGATAACAGGCCATTATGCGCCAGGTTGCTGGAACATCGCCGCCAACATATCGACAAGCAGCGCCGCATAATGGCCGGTGGGGTCGAGATCGGGATCGAATACCGTCACCGTCATGCCGCAGCACAGCGGATTTTGCAGCAGGCGCGCGCCGATATCCTCCAGCCATTGCCGATCGATGCCGGGCGACCCCGGCGAATCGACCGCCGGCATCACTGTTTGATCGAGTACGTCCACGTCGAGATGCAGCCAGAAGCGCCACTGCGGCTGCGCGGCCAAGACGCGTTCGATCCGCCGGACGATTTCCGCCTCGCCGATGCGGTGGGCGGTAAAAACATCAATGCGCTCAATCGCCGTCTGCGCGATATCCGGCCAGGCGAAGTCCACATCCCGGCTCTCGCGTTCCCCCAGCTGTACGATTTGCCGTTCCGGCACCAGCGGCGGCGTGACGCCGGGCCAGGTCGTCAGCAGGGGTTCGCCACGGCCGCTCGCCAACGCCAAATCCATCCCCGCCACCGCCCCCAACGTCTGTTCGGCATCGTAATTGCCAGGGTGGCGGAAGTCGCTGTGCCCATCGATATGCACCAGGGACAGCGGCCCCGCCCGGCGCGCCCCGGCTAACGCGCCCAATAAAACCGAACAATCGCCACCGATGACCAACGGAAAATCTCCCCCCTCCTGTACTGCGGCCACCGCCTCCGCCAGCTGTAAATTGAAGGTGCGAATAGCATGCCCATTGCGAATGCGGGTGCCCGGCTGCGCCAGCGGGGAATACGACGGCTTCGGCAGGGTGCTGACCGCGCCCGCCGCCAACCTTTCCACCAGCCGCTGCGCCATCAGCGCCTGCGGCGCCCGCCAGGCGCCGGGCACATGGCCGGGCCGCAACGGCCGCAGGCCTAGATTGCTCGGTGCAAGAATGAGGTGCATACGTGCGATCTCCGTGCAAAAAACGTCGTCGTAGCCACAAGCATAAGCGCCGTAGCACCGGGCACGCGCTCTTTTTTCAATCTTGCGCGGCGCATAGCGAACAGAGCAAAAGCGGTTTACTCTGAATGCTTATTTTTGACCTATTAAGTGAGCCGGAATGCATGCCCAGAACAGCCAAAGTCGTTGACGTCCCCGCCCTCGGCGAGCTCGATCGCCAGGCGGGCCAGCTTAGCCACCAGCTGGCGCAGGCCCTGCGCCAGGCCATCCATCGGGGCGATCTGAAAGCGGGCGATCTGCTGCCCTCGACGCGTCGGCTGTCGGCGGCGCTGAATCTGGCGCGCGGCACGGTATTGGAGGCCTTTGCTCAGCTAACGGCGGAAGGTTTTCTCGAACCGCAGCCCGGCTCCGGTACCCGGGTCGCTCACTATCAGGCGCCGCGCCGCACGCCGCACGCCAACGCGCAGGCGAGTTCGGCGGTCGCGGTCCCGCTTTCTTCACAGGCGCAGCATCTGGCGCGCTTCGCCGCCCAGGCGCGGGCGCTGCCGCCGGTGCCGTTCACCGTCTCGGTGCCGATCGGCGATACCGCGCCCGACGATGTCTGGCGGCGGCTCGGCAACCGCATCCGGGCGCGCGGCCCCGGCGCCCCGTCAGGCTACGGCGATCCGCTGGGCGCGTTGCCGCTGCGCGAAGCCATCTGCGACTATGTGCGCCGTTCCCGCTCGGTCAACTGCACGCCGCAACAAATCCTCATCACCGCCGGCACGCAACAAGGGCTCTATTTGGCCGCGCAGATCCTGTTGGACGCCGGCGACAGCGCCTGGGTGGAAGATCCCGCCTACGCCGGCATTACCGCCATTTTCGACAGCCTGTTTCGCGATCGGCACATGATCAGGGTGCCCGTCGCCGACGACGGCATCGATGTTGCCGCCGGCGTGCGTCTGGCCGCCGATGCCCGCGCCGCCTTTGTCACGCCGTCGCATCAATATCCGCTGGGCATGCCGATGAGCATGGCGAAAAGAAGCGCCCTGCTGGCCTGGGCCAAAGAGCGGCAGGCCTGGATCGTGGAAGACGATTACGACAGCGAGATGCGCTACGCCGGTCACCCGTTCCCTTCGCTGCAGGGGCTGGCGCCCGAGCGGACGCTCTATCTCGGCACCTTCAGCAAGGTGCTGTTCCCTTCCCTGCGGCTGGGTTACGCCATCGTGCCACCGCCGCTGGTCGACGCCTTTTGCGGCGCCAGGATCCTGATGGATCGCCATCCGCCCAGCGCGGATCAACACGTGCTGGCCGCCTTTATCGCCGAAGGGTATCTCGACCGGCATATCCGCAAAATGCGTAGCGTCTACGCCGAGAAACGCCGGGTGCTGATCGAGGCGATCAACACGCATATCCCCGCCGATTTGGCGGTAGTGCAGCCCTGCGATCAGGGCATGCACATGGTGCTGTGGCTGAGGAAAGATCTCGATGACGTGCGAGTCGCCCAATGCGCCAGCGAAGCCGGATTGGCGCTGCGGGCGGTGTCGCCGATGTATGCACCCGGCCACGGTGAACCGGGCCTGGTGCTGGGGTTGGGCGGTTATGCCGACCGCCAGGTGCAACAGGCGGTGGAACGGCTCGGACAGGTGATCCTGGCCTGCGCCGGCAGCGGCGCCTAGCGGGAAAAGCGCTTGGCGCCGAACACGCAAACCACCACGCCGGCCATCACGGCGATCATCATCGGCTGGACGGTTTCCTGCAGCAGCCAGGCCGCCAGCGCCAGGCCGAAGAACGGCTGCAGCAGCTGCAGCTGCCCGACGGCGGCGATGCCGCCCTGCGCCAGGCCGCGATACCAGAAAATAAACCCAATCCACATGCTGAACACCGAGACGTACACCAGCGACAGCCAGGCAGCGCCGCTGACGGCAGGCCAAGCGGCCGGCGCCGCCCACCACGCGGCCGCCAGCGTCAACGGCAACGCCACCACCAGCGCCCAGGAGATGATCTGCCAGCCGCCGATCCGACGCGACAGCACCGCCCCTTCGGCATAGCCCAGACCGCACAGCAGCACCGCACCGATCATCAGCGCATCCCCTTGCCAGGTACCGCCGTTTCCCTGGCTCAGCGCGAACGCCCCCACCAGCGCGGCCCCGATCCCGGAAAAGGCCCAAAAAGCGGGCTTGGGCCGCTCTCCGCCGCGCAAGACGCCAAAACCGGCGGTCGCCAGCGGCAGCAGGCCGATATACACCAGTGAATGCGCCGAGGTGGTGTGCTGCAGCGCCAGCGCCGTCAGCAGCGGGAAACCGATGACCACGCCGAGCGCCACAAACAGCAACGGCGGCAAATCGGCCCGCATCGGCCGCGCCTGGCGGGTGATCAGCAACGCACACAGGGCCAGCAAGGCGGCAATCGCCGCCCTGACCGCCGTCAGAAACAGCGGATCGAGCTCCAGCACCGCCACCCGCGTGGCGGGCAGCGAGCCGCTGAAGATAATCATGCCGAGGAAGCCGTTCATCCAGCCCTGAGCCGAATGCCCGACCTCGGGATGAGCGGGGGTAACAACGAGAGTTTTTTCAGACTGACTGTCCATGATGCGAACGCTCCGCACGCCTGAGGCATACCGAAATCGGCAACCCGCGAGGCGAGGTCATAGTGAAAGAGAACAGCATTCCCCGGCGTCGCTTGCCGGGGCTGCGTTCTATTTTTCAGATAAAGCGGTTCACGGACAGGTCCAGATAGCGAGATTTTCACTGTACCAGTTGCCAAAGTGCGCCGCTAACGCCAGAGAAGGGCGTTTTTCGGGCTGTCCTTGGCCGTTTGACGGCACTGCCTGCGGGGTATCATGGACTTTTATGCGTTTTTGCAGAACAGGACAAGGTGCGGTGCCGTGGTGAAACCCTTCTTACGCAGTGGCAGTTTGGATGATGTGCTGGCTTTAGGCGAGAACGGGCAACCGATCTACGCCTGCGCGCAGCAGCTGCGGGAAACCCTGCGTCTTCGCCGGCAGCCACAGGCCGCCGACTGTCTGGCGATCCCCCAGCCGAACGAAAGCGGCACCCGCATCGACTGGTATGCGCCCTTCCCGGGAAAGGTCACCTCCTGGCTGGCGGCCAGCGACGCCCAGCGCGCGCAGGCGGTGCGCCACCTGGAACACTGCCTGGCGACCTTCCGCAGCCTGACGGAGCAGACCCAGGCGACCGCTCATCCCAGCCACCGCCTGTTCGGCGCGCTGCTGGCCAAAGCGATGCATATTCCCGATCCCAACCACGTCTACCTGGTAGACGACCGGCCGGTGCTGACCTTTTGGGGGTTTATCAAACCGCAGGCGCAGAGCCCGGACGATCCGTTAGCCTGCCTGCGCCCGCTCGAATCGGAAGTGGAAAAACCGGTGCCGATCGCCGCCGCCCCACGCAAACCGGCCGTTGTCGAACCGGTAAAACCGGCCCCGGCCGCCGAGCCTGAACCGGTGCCCGCTCCGGCGGCACCCGTCGAATCCCCTGCCGTCGTTCGCCCACGTCGGCGCCACGCGCTGTGGCTGTTGCCCGTGCTGCTGTTAGGCAGTGCGGCGCTGGCCGCCTGGCTGCACCGCTCACCGCCGCCGCAACCGGCGATACCGACTGAGGTGCACCCTCCTGCAGCGCCGGAAAAAACCGCCGCGCCGTTGCCTAAGCTGCGTTTGCCGCTGGCGCACGCGACGCTGATGCCGCCGCCACCGGCGCCGGTCATCCCGCAGCCGGCGGACAAAAATGCGCTGGTGCTACCGCCCGAGGCGGTGAAGGCCGGCTCCACCCGTTTCCTTAACGGCAAATGGCGCGCCACGGTGGCGCTGAAAGATCCGATCACCGGCAAACGCCCCAGCCTGCAATACCGCCTGAACGCGGGCAAAGGCAACGCCATCATCGCCTACGGCGACGGCGTCACCTGTCGAGTCGCGGTCGAAGCCGGCCTGATGCAGTCCGGCAATCTGGTGATCAACAGCCGCACCAAGGCACGCTGCAGCGACGGCAGCCGCTATCAGATCCCGGAAATCGTCTGCCGCCAGGGCGAGACCGGCGCGGCGGAGTGCACCGGCCGCTACGATGCGGACACCACCTATCCCATGACGTTCAAGCGCGAGAGTAAATGATGCTGGCCCCCCTTACTGACTACAAACACGGCGTTACGCTGATTCAGGACAGCGGCATTCAGTTTCTGGACTTTGCCCTGACGCCGCGGCTGGACGCCGAGTTTCCCGGCAAATTCGTGCGCAAGACCGCCAGTGGCCCGCTGCTGCGCCTGCAATGGGAGGCCGAGAGCGGCAAATACCAACTGCCGGCCGAGGGCGGACAAGCCGCCGAAGTGGTGCGGCCTGAGTTCAGCTACCCGCTGCAGCAGTCGCTGCGCCTGCTGGATAAGCTCTGGCTGCCGTTGCCGTTCCTGCGCTACACCGCCTCGGGAATGTTTTTATCGGGCCCGGATAACTGGGCACGTCTGCAGGTGGTGCAGTTGGATGAGCCGGATCAGGACGGCAATCTGCTGCGCGTGGTGCTGGCCTTCGACACCCGTGCCGCCGCGCCCGGCCAGGAAGCGTTGGCGCCGGGCGAAAGCGATCTCGGCACCGGGCTGAACTTCACGCTGGCGCACCGCAACCACGAGCTGGGCGAGTTCCTCGATCTGACCTGGGTGGACGGCTGGCTGCGCGAGGCGTTCAGCCAGCGTGCCACCGAGCGGGAACAGCGCGCCGAGGCGGAGATCAACGCCGGGCTGAAAACCTTCGAGTATCAGGCGCACTACCTCAATCTGTTGCACATGCTCGGCCATCAGCTGACGGTGCCGCAGATAAAAATGGTGGCGGCGACGCTGCAACAACCGGCGATCGACGTCGATCTGGTGCTGGACGTCGGCAATTCTCACACCTGCGGCGTGCTGGTCGAGGACCATCCGGAAGAGAGCAACGGCCTGAAGCAAACCTATGAGCTGCAGCTGCGCTCGCTGTCCGAACCGCATCAGGTCTACAACGAACTGTTCGAGAGCCGGGTGGAGTTTTCTCAGGCCGTCTTCGGCAAACCGCATCTGTCGTTCCAGAGCGGGCGCGACGATGCCTTCCAATGGCCGTCCATCACCCGCGTCGGCCGTGAGGCCGCGCAATTGGCGCAGCGACGCGAAGGGCATGAAGGCACCACCGGCATCTCCAGCCCACGGCGTTATCTGTGGGACGAGGAGCGCTATGCGCCCGGCTGGCGCTTCAACGAGCGGCACGAGCCGATGGCCGCCGCCGCGCCGTTAACCACCCTGATCAACGATGAGGGCGTGCCGCTGTCCGCCCTGCCGACGGCCGAACGGCTGCCGGTGTTCGCCGCCCATTACAGCCGCAGCGCGGTGATGAGCCTGATGTTGAGCGAGCTGTTGGCGCAGGCGCTGATGCAGATCAACAGCATCGCCCAACGCAGCCGCATGCCGAACGCCGCCGCGCCGCGCCGTTTACGCGCCATCATCCTGACGCTGCCTTCGGCGATGCCGAAGCCGGAGCGCGAGATCTTCCGTCGCCGCATGCAGGAAGCGATTGGGCTGGTATGGAAAGCCCTCGGTTGGCACCCGCAGGATGTGCCATTTGACGGCACGCACACCCGCTTCCCGGCACCGCAGGTGCAGATCGAGTGGGATGAAGCGACCTGCGGCCAAATGGTCTATCTGTACAACGAAACCCAGGTGAACTTCGCCGGCCGCACCGACGCCTTCTTCGCCGCCATGGCGCGGCCCGATCGGCCGCTGGCGCCGGGTGAACAGGCCGGGAAAACGCTGCGCATCGCCTCCATCGACATCGGCGGCGGCACCACCGATCTGGCGATCACGCACTACTCGCTCGACGACGGCGTGGGCAACAACATCAAAATCAACCCGCGCCTGCTGTTCCGCGAGGGCTTTAAGGTCGCCGGCGACGACATCCTGCTGGACATTATCCAGCAATTTGTTCTGCCCGCCGTGCAACAGGCGTTCGAAGCCGCCGGCGTGAACGCCGCCGCGGCGCTGATGGACAAACTGTTCGGCAACGAAGGGCGCATGGACGGGCTTTCCACCCTGCGTCAGCAGGCCGCGCTGCAGATCTTCATGCCCGCCGGGCGCGTGCTGCTCGGTGCCTATGAAGAATACGATCCGCTGGACAGCCGGGCGGAAATCGCCGCCAACCTCGGCGATCTGCTGCCGCAGCCGCCGACGCCGCAGGTGCTGGCGTTTATCAACGGCGAAGTGCAGCGCGAAGCCGACAGCGACGCCTTCGATATTCTGCGCACCCCGCTGGTGATCCGCCTGGCCGATCTGCACGCCGCCTTCTTGTCCGATCGCATCGGCATCGGCCGCTGCCTGCGCCTGCTGGCCGAGGTGGTGGCGCTGTATACCTGCGACGTGCTGCTGCTGACCGGTCGCCCGGCGCGTTTCCCCGGCGTGCAGGCGCTGCTGCGCCACCTGCAGCCGCTGCCCGCCAGCCGCATTCTGCCGCTTGAGGGCTACCACACCCGCAGCTGGTACCCGTTCAACAAACGCGGCCGCATCGACAACCCGAAATCCACCGCCGCGGTGGGCGCCATGCTGTGCCTGCTGGCGATCGATCTGCGGCTGGAGAGCTTTTACTTCAACGTCGGCGATTTCCAGCCCTACTCCACCATTCGCTATCTGGGCATGCTGGACGGCAACAACATGCTGGCGGACGATAACGTCTATTACCGCGACATCGATCTGGATCGCGCCGATTTCGCGCTCGATCCCGCCGGCAGCTTCCAGCTGCGCGGCCCGCTGCGTCTGGGCTTCCGACAGTTGGACAACGAACGCTGGCCGGCCTCCCCGCTCTATACGCTGACCATCAATGACGCCCAGCTGGCGCGCAAGCTGGCCGGCGACGCGGTGATCGGCCTGCGTCTGGCCATCACCGCCAGCGCCGAGCAGGGCGCCGAAAGCGTCAAGATCGCGCAGGCGGTGCTGGCCGACGGCAGCCCCGTCCCGGCTCACCACCTGCAACTTAAACTCAATACCCTGGCTGCCAGCGCCTCCGGTGCGACCCACTACTGGATAGACAGCGGGAGCATTTACCCACGATGAAAACGCACACCTTTGCCCCAGCGGCCCCGAATAACGCGCTCAGCGCCGGCATTGTGCAGGCGATCGACTGGGTGGACGCCACACGCCGACAATCCGCCCGCCTAGAGCGGGAAGCCGATCGCCTGACGCTGCGTCTGCGCGGTTGCCATAACCGCGCCGTCCAGTTGGAAAACACCCGGCCTGCGCAGGTCGCCATCGGTTTGTATGGCCACAACGCCGCCGCCAAGGCCCATCTGCTGGCGGCGCTGGCGCCTGGCGCCAAACGCTTCAACGCGGACCTGTCGCTCGCGGTGCGCTACTGCACGGCGGCCGAAACGGGGCCCGCCGATTATCCGATCGCCCTCGCGCTGCTCAACGAAGCGCAGTGGTTGGCCATCACGATCGACGCCGCCGCGATGCGCGGCTTTCGCCCGGACTGGGACGCCCGCGCCATCGCCGGCCATTTGCAAGCGTTGGCGCGCCACCGCCAAGCCGTCGCCCTCGATGGCCTCGACGGCAACGCCGTGCTGGCGCTGTGGGACAATCAACGCCGCCACGGCGGCAAAGAGCAACCCACGCTCGACAGGCACTTCTGGCCGCAGGCAGTGACGCTGGCGCCGCAGCTGAGCATCGACGATCGAGCGCGCCTGTTTGCACCGCTGTGGGGAGAGGAGACGACGTTGACGGCGCGTTATCGCCAGCTGGCGCACGCGCTGCATACCCTCGGCGGCAACCGACAGGTTCATGCACCGCGCCGCGCGTTGGCGCAGCTGACCGCAAACGCCGTACCGGAAAACGCCACGATCGCCGTCATGACCGAACAAGGCGATGAACGGGAGATCGCACTGAGCGATCTGGCCTGGCTGACCGCCGAAGTGACCACCGTTCTGCCGCAGACGGCGCAGGCGGGCCTGCCCGCCGATGTGGCGCTGATCGACCTGCCCGGCAGCCGCAGCTGTCCGCAGGCGGAGCCGGCGCAGCGTCTGCAACAGGCAAAGCGCGCCCATTTATTGACCCGCTGTGCGGACGGCCTGCACGCCAATCTGTTGCTGGTAACCGATGCCGCCGCCACGCCGCAGGACGCCGCGCGCGTCGGCCAGGCGCTCGGCGATTGGGTCAACCACACCCAGGGGGAAACCCCGGCGCTGCGCCAACGCCGCAAGCCCGGTTTAATCTGGGCAATCACGCCGTTCGACTCGCGTCAGGAAGGCAAAGCGCGGCCCGACGACGCCGTCCAGCGTCAGGTCGGCGAGCCCGGCGACAGCTGGGCCACGCTGCTGGCGCTGGATGAACAGGACTGCCGCCGCATGGTGAACTATCTGGCCGCTCAGGCGCGTCCGGCCCACAAGCAAGCGCGCCTGCTCGAACAGCGTGAGGAATTGCAGCGCGAGCTGACGGAAAGCCTGCTCGGCAACTGGCTCACCGCCGCCGATCCGCACGCGACACAGCAACGCGCGCAACAGCTGCTGCGCGCACTGCAGGCGCAGGCCGGCCGCCACGGCGAACTGCTGGAGCGGTTGCTGCCCCAGCGCGATACGCTGCGCCAGCTTTATCAGCAACAGCAGCACAGCGCACCACCCCCGACGATGGCGCCTTCACCGTTCGGGCTGGATATCGATCTGTTCGGCGAGCAAGAATCCACTGCGCCGGGCGGTCAGCCCGCATCGCCTTTTGCCGCGCGGATCTTCGCGGATTGGATCAACCATCTGCGTGCGCTGCCGGACAGCCGCCGGTTGTTGGATCTGCTTGGCGTCGAGAAACCGCACCTGGAATTGCTGGTCGATGCGCTGATCGGCGCCGCCTGCCGTCTGCAGCTCGACGACGAACTGGAGCGTGCGCTGTACGCCGGGGGCCTGCCGGAACAGGGTGAAGATCGGCAGATCAGCCAGGCGCTGGCGCTACTGGGCGACTTCGTCGCCTGGCTCGGCTTCCCGCGGCGCGATACGGCAACGCGCCCCGAGAGCCGCGTCAACCCCGGCCAGCCGATCTTTACCCCGCCGCCGCAGCCGGCGGTGGACTGGAGCGGCCAGCAGCGGCTAACCCGGCTGGCGCCAACGCCGACCAAAAATACCGCGTTTTATATCTATGACTGGCTGATCGGCCTGCAAACCCTGCTGGCGGAGAATGCGGCACAGGCGCAGCCCGCGCTGGCAGACGAGCAGCGCGCCGACCTGGCGGCGATCGTGGCCGCTTTACGCGCGGTGCCGTAGTAGACGCCGCCGGCGATCAGTGGCAGGCCGGCCCGGCCGACATCACTTCGCGAAAATGGGTGACCAGCGGGCGCAGGTTGGCCTTGTGCCACACTGCCCACAGCTGCGTGGTGTATTGCATCCAGGGCAGTTCGCGCAGCACCACGCCCTGCGGCGCGTTATGCCGCAGGCTGTGCTGGATCAGCGTCATCCCCAACCCGGCGGCGACCAACCCCAGTGCGGTCAGCGGCTCGCCCGCTTCCAGCCGAATATCCGGATCGAACCCGGCCTTCACGCAGGCCGCCACGAAGTCGTCGCGCGAATGAGCATCCTCTTTGTGGATCACCGAGATCCAGGCCTGATCGGTGAGATCCGCCGGCTGCAGCGTCTCCCTTTCAGCCAGCGGATGCGTCTGCGGCAGGGCCAGCAGCATGCGATCGTCCAACACCTGCGTATAGTCCAAATCCTGATCGTCGCGATCCGGCGCCGTATTGACCAACGCCACGTCCAGGCTACGCTGCCGCAGCCCTTCCAGCTGCATGGAAGAAGGTTGGCTGTAAAGCACGATGTGCACATCCGGCCGGGACACCCGCAGCGATCGCAATGCGTTCGACAAAACGCCGGAGTGCATCGCATTTTCGATATAGCCGATGCACAGCCCGCCGTCTTCCCCCCGCCCCAGGCGGCGCCCGAGCGACTCAAGCCGGTTGGCGTGCGTCAACAGCGCGCGGGTTTCGGCCAGAAACGTCTGGCCGTCGGCGGTCAGGCGGATGCGCTGCTGATTGCGCTCAAACAGCATCAACCCGAGGCGCTCCTCAAGCTGGGAAATCTGCCGGCTCAGCGGGGACTGGGAAATGTGCAGCCGTTCGGCGGCGCGGCCGACGTGCTCCTCTTCCGCCACCGCGACAAAGTATTTCAACTGACGTAAATCGATCATGTGAGACCTCAAAGGACTTAACTTAGACAAATTATGTCCTATCAAGTCACAACTTGCCACGTTATCTTTAGCCTCGTGACGGGGCAGACAGGTATGAGCCCCATAAGTTTCCCTGAAAAGATAACGTATTGAGGATCGACTATGAGCATCAAAACTATTTTACCCGGCAAGATCGGTTTGGGCGGCGCGCCGCTCGGCAATATGTTCCGCAACATCCCGCAAGAGGACGTGCAAGCCACCGTCAGCGGCGCCTGGGATCTGGGCATTCGCTACTTCGACACCGCACCGCTCTACGGTTCCGGCCTGTCGGAAATCCGCATGGGTGAAGTGCTGTCGCAATACCCGCGCGACGAGTATGTGCTGAGCACCAAAGTGGGCCGCATCATGCTGGACGAAGAAGAAGACACCTCCGCCCGCGATCTGGGCGAGAAAGGCGGTCTGTTCGAACACGGTCTGAAGAACAAGATCGTCAACGACTACTCCGCCGATGCCACGCTGCGTTCCATTGAAGACAGCCTGAAGCGCCTCAAAACCGACCGCCTGGATATCGTCTGGATCCACGATCCGGCCCAGGATTTTTACGGCGACAACTGGATTGAGCAGTTCAACATCGCCCGCACCGGCGCTTTCCGCGCGCTGACCCGTCTGCGTGAAGAAGGGGTGATCAAGGCCTGGGGCCTCGGCGTCAACCGCGTCGAGCCTTGTGAACTGGCGCTGGGCCTGAGCGAAACGCAGCCGGATGCCTTCCTGTTGGCCGGCCGTTACAGCCTGCTGGATCATGAACGCGCCCTGCAGCGTTTGATGCCGGAAGCCCTGGCGAGCAACGTCGACATCGTCGTCGGCGGCCCTTACAACTCCGGCGTGCTGGCCGGCGGCGAGCACTACGAATACCAGAAAGCGTCCCCGGCGGTGCTGGCAAAGGTAGCGCAAATCAAAGCGATCGCCGCTCGCTTCCAGGTCGACGTCAAAGCCGCCGCGCTGCAGTTCGCGCTGGCTAACCCGGCGGTGGCCGCCGTGATCCCCGGTTCGAGCCACCCTGGCCGCATGGCCGAAGATCTGGCTGCGCTGGACGCCGTTATCCCGGCTGAGTTCTGGGCCGAAATGCGCCGTCAGAAACTGGTGGCCGACAACGCGCCGTTGCCGACTCGTTAAGTTTTATGGGGCCACATGGCCCCATTACCCCCATTAACTCGATGAGATACATGATGAAACTGGATCTTTCAGGCAAAGTCGCCGTCGTCAGCGGCTCCACCTCCGGCATCGGCCTCGGCATCGCGCGCGGGCTCGCCAAAACGGGCGCCACCGTCGTGATCGTCGGCCGTCAGAAAAGCGGGGTCGATCACGCCATCACCGACATCAGCGCCAACGTGCCCGGCGCGCAGGTACGCGGCGTGGTCGCGGATCTCGGGACGGAACAAGGGGCTGCTACCCTGTTCGCCGCGGAACCGAAAGCCGACGTGCTGATCAACAACCTGGGCATTTTCAACGATAAAGACTTCTTTACCGTGCCCGACAGCGAGTGGATGCACTTCTATAACGTCAACGTCCTCTCGGGCGTGCGTCTGGCGCGCCACTACGCGCAGAGCATGACCGAGCAGGGTTGGGGACGCATTATTTTCGTGTCGTCCGAATCCGGCGTCGCCATCCCGGCGGACATGATCAACTACGGCGTCACCAAAAGCGCCAACCTGGCGGTGTCTCACGGCCTGGCGAAACGCCTCGCCGGCACCGGTGTGACGGTCAACGCCATTCTGCCGGGGCCAACCTTTACCGAAGGCCTGCAAGAAATGCTGGCGGATGCGGCGGCCAAATCCGGGCGCAGCGCACGCGATCAGGCCGACGAGTTCGTTAAAACCGAACGCCCAAGCTCCATTATTCAGCGCGCGGCGGACGTCGATGAAGTGGCCAACCTGGCCGTTTACCTCGCCTCTCCGCTGTCTTCGGCCACCACCGGCGCGGCGCTACGCGTTGACGGTGGCGTCGTAGATACGCTGGCAATGTAACCCTGTACCCGAACCCGATATTAAGAGAGAAAGAAAATGGCTACTACATCCGTCTCTATGGACATCCCGGCATCTGCCGACACCGTATGGCAACTGATCGGCGGCTTCGACGCCCTGCCTGACTGGCTGCCGTTCATCCCGAAAAGCGTCGTTTCACAAGGCGGCCGCGTGCGTACCTTAACCACCGCCGACGGCGGCACCGTCATCGAGCGGCTGGAAGCGTTCGACAACCGTCAACGCAGCTACAGCTACTCCATCATGCAGGCGCCGTTCCCGGTGGTGAATTACCTGTCCACCCTGTCAGTGCACGCCACCGACGACGCCAACGTGGCGCGCGTGGAGTGGTCGGGCAGCTTCACGCCGGTCAACATCAGCGACGACGAGGCCGTCGCCCTGTTCAGCGGCATCTACCAAGGCGGCCTGGATGCGCTGAGCGACAACTTCCCTCGTTAACGCTTGAACGCTTAAGCCCCACGGTCGATGGCTGCACCCATCGGCCGTTTTTTTTGGGGGTTTGGGCGCACGAACGGGAATGCCGCGAAGCAGGATAAATCCGTCATCGCCGCTTATGCTGTAAAGGAGATGTTCATTTGAGGAGATGACCGTGCGCCCCTTCAACTTGCAACGGCTGGATCATGTGGTGCTGCGCGTGCGCGATATGCAGAACAGCCTGCGTTTTTATACCCAGATCGTCGGCTGTGATATCGCCAAACAGCGACCGGATTTGGGGCTGGTGCACCTGCGCGCCGGTGCCTCCATGATTGACCTGGTGGACGTCAACGGCGTACTGGGGAAAAAAGGTGGCGAAACGCCCGATCCTCATCGGCAAAATGTCGATCACGTCTGCCTGCGCATCGATCCATTCAACGAAGACGCGTTGTTGACCTATCTGCGATCGCAGGGCATCGACGTTGACCCCGCCGAATCGCGCTACGGCGCGGAAGGCGACGGGCCATCGATTTATTTCAGCGATCCGGACGGCAATCGCGTGGAATTGAAAGGGCCGGCAGGGTGCAATTAACAGACAAGAGAAAATGAAACCTCGTCGGCTGAGAAAACCGATCGCCTCGGTGATTTTTGCTCTGGTATTCGCTGTCTTGCCGAACATCATTCCCTCTCGGCTGCTGCCGACACCGGACATGGCGTGGGAAATGGTTCACAAGTCTAATGAATAGGGTCTCGGCGATCCGCAAGCGCTTTCGACAACCGACCAGCTACTAATGCTTTATGACGCTCGCTGGGTTGTATCTGCGTTTTATGCCAACAACATCGGCCTGATCCGTCACTGCTGAACGTTAACGCCCCTGCGCCGCCAGCGCCTGGGCGCAGGCCCAGGCCGAGCTCCAGGCCCACTGGAAGTTGTAGCCGCCCAACCACCCGGTCACGTCCACCACTTCGCCGATAAAGTAGAGCCCCGACGCCTTGTGGGCCTCCATCGTCTTGGAGGAAAGTTCATTGGTGTCGACGCCGCCAAGCGTCACTTCCGCCGTGCGGTAGCCTTCGGTACCGTTCGGCTGCACGCGCCAGTTCTGCAACAGATCCACCAGCGCCGCCTGCTGCGGCGCATTCAGCTGCTTCAGCGTCGCCTCCGGCAACTGTCCCAGGGTCTGCAAGCACTCCACCAGCCGCTTCGGCAATTGCAGCGCCAGGGTGTTTTTCAGGCTTTGGTTCGGGTGCTCCCGGCGTTGATCATCCAGGAAGGCCGCCAAATCCAGCTCAGGAAGTAAGTTAACGCTCACATACTCACCCGGTTGCCAGTAGCTGGACAGCTGCAGCACCGCCGGGCCGGACAGGCCGCGATGGGTAAATAGAATGCTTTCACGGAAGCTGACGCCGTTCTCGGCGGTGAGCACCGCCGGCACCGAGACGCCAGACAGCGTCTGCACATGCTCCAGCAGCGGCTTATGCAGGGTAAACGGCACCAGTCCGGCGCGCGTCGGCAGCACCTTGAGGCCGAACTGCTCCGCCAGCTTGTAACCGAACGGCGAAGCGCCCAGCCCCGGCATGGACAATCCGCCGCTGGCCACCACAAGTGAGCGAGCACTTACTTTTTCGCCATTGAGCGCCAGCGCGTAACCGTTCTCGGTTTTCTCCACACCCAGCACTTCGCTGCGCAGGCGCATCGTCACCTGGCCCAGCTCGCACTCTTTGACCAGCAGATCCACCACCTGCTGCGCCGAATCGTCGCAGAACAGCTGCCCCAGCGTTTTTTCATGGTAGGCGATGCCGTAGCGGTTGATCAGATCGATGAAGTCCCACTGGGTGTAGCGCGCCAGCGCCGACTTGCAAAAGTGCGGGTTGTTCGACAGATAGGCCGCCGGTTCGGCGTACATATTGGTAAAGTTACAGCGCCCGCCGCCGGACATCAGGATCTTGCGGCCCGGTTTTTTGCCGTTGTCGAGCAGCAACACGCGGCAACCGAGTTGCCCCGCCTGCGCGGCGCAAAACATGCCGGCGGCGCCCGCCCCAATCACTACGACATCAAACTGTTCCACCTGAGCCTCACTTATCAAAACCACAATCGCGACAAAAGAGCGCCATATTACGCCGTTTCGCCGCCGGTCACCGCCAAATTCACGGCGGCAGATTGTAAAGCCCCGGCGCCGCCAACGCCATAGTAAGAAAATATTACAGAGGTCAGAGGAGATTAACGCGTTGATATTCCATATTTTTGTTATAGGCGCGTCATCGTTTCGTCATGTCCAAATCAAAAAAACGTCATATTTTCCTTTTCCCCGGCACCGGTTGTCACTGATAATGCGCGGCGTTCATGTCCACAAACTGGCGTAACGCTTATGCTGCATTTGTTCGCTGGCCTGGATTTCCATACCGGCCTGATGTTAATTCTCGCATTGTTGTTCGTGTTGTTTTATGAAGCCATCAACGGTTTTCATGATACGGCCAATGCGGTCGCTACAGTTATTTATACCCGCGCCATGCGCTCGCAACTTGCGGTCGTGATGGCAGGTTTGTTCAACTTTCTTGGCGTAATGCTCGGCGGTTTGAGTGTTGCTTACGCCATCGTCCATTTGCTGCCTACCGATCTGTTGTTGAACGTCAGTTCAGCGCACGGATTAGCCATGGTCTTCTCCATGCTGTTGGCGGCAATCATCTGGAACCTCGGCACCTGGTATTTCGGTCTGCCGGCCTCCAGTTCCCATACGCTGATAGGCGCAATCATCGGTGTCGGTTTAACCAACGCCCTGATGACCCACACTTCGGTGGTGGATGCGCTTAACGTCCCGAAAATGATTGGCATTTTCCTTTCTCTGCTGTTCTCGCCGCTGGTCGGCATGATGGTAGCGGGAGTGATGGTGTTCGCCTTGCGCCGCTATTGGAGTGGCACCAAGAAACGCCAGCGTATCCACATGACCCCTGCGGAACGTGAAAAGGTCGACGGCAAACGCAAGCCGCCGTTCTGGACCCGTATCGCACTGATCCTGTCGGCGATTGGCGTCAGCTTCTCGCACGGCGCCAACGACGGCCAGAAAGGCATCGGCCTTATCATGCTGGTGCTGATCGGCGTTGCGCCGGCCGGCTTCGTGGTCAATATGAATGCAACCGGTTATGACATCACCCGTACGCGTGATGCCGTGACCCACCTGCAGCAATATTACCAGCAGCACGGTGACGCACTGTCGCATGCGGTGTCGTTGACGCCGCTGGTGCCAAGCCCGGATGACGAAGCTACGCCTAACAAGCCGGCCGAGTTCCACTGCGACAGTTCGCGCGCCATGCCGGCGATCGAGCTGGCTCAGGGCATGCTGGCCAACCTGCAAAGCTACGATCAGCTGACGGTTGACCAGCGCAGCCACCTGCGCCGCCTGCTGATGTGCGTGACCGACACGGCGGATAAAGTCGCCAAGCTGCCGGAAACCTCATCCGCCGACCAGCGTTTCCTGAAGAACCTGCGTCAGGATCTGCTGCAGACCGTCGAGTACGCGCCGATGTGGATCATCGTCGCCGTCGCGCTGGCACTGTCGCTCGGCACCATGGTGGGCTGGAAACGCGTGGCCACCACCATCGGCGAGAAGATCGGCAAGAAAGGCATGACCTACGCCCAGGGCGTATCGGCCCAGATGACCGCGGCGCTGTCGATCGGCGTGGCGAGTTATACCGGCATGCCGGTCTCCACCACCCACGTCCTCTCTTCGGCGGTTGCCGGGACGATGATCGTGGACGGCGGCGGCGTGCAGAGCAAAACCGTGAAGAACATCCTGTTGGCCTGGGTACTGACCCTGCCAATCTCGATTCTGCTTTCCGGTGCGCTGTATTGGGTTGCGTTAAAGCTGATCTAAGCGATAAGCATCATGAGAAAGGCGGCCGCAGGGCCGCCTTTTTTTTGCCTGCATCAAGGGAAACAGGAAGGCATTAATACCAAATCATCAGCGCTATCAGGCTGATGACCACCAGGCCGCACAGGGCCGAGGTCAGCATAAACTGCCCGCGCACCCGCTCGCAGCGGCGAATAAACTCCGGATCGTGGTGCTCGACATAGCGTTGCGCAAAGATATAGCGCACCAGCCTCAGCTGCTTGCTGGGTTGCCCGTGGGCGGTGAAGAAACCGCCGCCGTCGACGTATTGGTACAGCAGCGGGTCACAGCCGCGCAATACCACCAGCAGCGCGCGCAGAGAAGAGTAATACCGCACCATGTTTACCACACACACCACACATAAGGCCCAAAACAGCGCGACGGTACTGATCATGATTGCCCCCTCAAGGCGTTGTTATCCGCGGCCATCCGCCGGGTCCAACCGCCCTACCTCATTACCCGATACTCTGCTGGAGCTTACCGCTCTCATCCCCTTTTTTGCCTGCACGGACCACGCCCATAACCCACCGCCTCCGGAGACGTTGCCGCACCGCACAGAGAGATTTGCACAGCGTGGTTCCACTCAGAGGGGAAATGATGAGGCCCATATCCATCATTGTAGGTTAATGAAACGCAAACTGGCCTGATCAGTGGATAAAATTTACCGCCACGCGTTGAAACACCCCCGCCGGGGCGTGACAACGAACCGCCACCGGCCGGTAATTAGTCGGTTTTTCTGGATAGTCTATCCCGCCCTACGCCGCTGATCTTTCCCCCCACGCTGGCTAGACTCAGGTTTCCGTTACGTTCATCCAAGGAAACTGTTATGGCAAACCATTCAATCAAGGGAAAAACCGTCCTCATCGCCGGCGGCGCCAAAAACCTCGGCGGGCTGATCGCGCGCGATTTGGCTGAACAAGGCGCCAAAGCGGTGGTGATCCACTACAACAGCGCCGCCTCCAAAGCCGAGGCGGAAAAAACCGTCGCCGCCATTCAGGCCGCCGGGGCGCAAGGCGTCGCGCTGCAGGCCGATCTCACCACCGCGGGCGCGGTCGAAAAGCTGTTCGCCGATGCGGTCGCCGCCGTCGGTAAGCCGGATATCGCCATCAATACCGTCGGCAAAGTGCTGAAAAAGCCGATGGTCGACATCAGCGAGGCCGAGTACGACGAGATGACGGCGGTTAACGCCAAAACCGCGTTCTTCTTCCTGAAAGAGGCGGGCAAACACCTCAACGACAACGGTAAAATCTGCACGCTGGTCACCTCGCTGCTTGGCGCCTTCACGCCGTTCTACGCCGCTTACGCCGGCACCAAGGCGCCGGTGGAGCATTTCACCCGCGCCGCCGCCAAGGAGTTCGGCGAGCGTGGCATCTCCGTGACGGCGGTCGGCCCCGGCCCGATGGACACCCCGTTCTTCTACCCGGCGGAGGGTGCGGACGCCGTGGCCTACCACAAGACGGCGGCAGCGCTGTCGCCGTTCAGCAAAACCGGCCTGACCGATATCGAAGACGTGGTGCCCTTCATCCGCCATCTGGTCAGCGACGGCTGGTGGGTAACCGGCCAAACCATCCTGATCAACGGCGGCTACACCACCAAATAAGTTCGACGGGGGCAAATATCGCCCCCGCACCTGCTCGCGCGCAACCGCGCCATGCGGCTACACTCTCTGTCAGAAACGGCGCCAAGGAACAGCAGGTCAACGAGATGGACAGATTCAATCAATACCGCGTATTCGTACAGGTGGCGGAAATGGGCAGCTTTATCCGGGCAGCCCATGCGCTGGAGGTGCCGCGCGCCTCGGTGTCCGCCGCCGTTCAGCAACTGGAAACGCAGCTGGGCGTACGTCTGCTGCACCGCACCACGCGGCAAGTGCGGCTGACCGCCGACGGCGAACAGCTGCTCGAGCGGCTGCGCCCGCTGTTGGCCGAGGTGGAAGACATCGATCAATCGTTTCAGGCCAGCCAGCGCCAGGCCTCCGGGCGGCTCAGCGTCGACGTGCCGAGCCGCATCGCCCGCCGGTTGATCGCGCCGGCGCTGCCCGGCCTGCTGCGGCGCCATCCCCACCTGCAATTGGTGCTCGGCTCCGCCGATCGCGCCATCGATCTGGTGCAGGAAGGGGTCGACTGCGCGGTGCGCGTCGGCGATCTGCACGACAGCAGCCTGGTAATGCGCCCGCTCGGCCATATCGCGCTGATCAACTGCGCCAGCCCTGCCTATCTGAGCGAATTCGGCCATCCGCGCCAGCCCGGCGATCTCATCGAGGGACACTGGAGCATCGGCTACGCCTCGCCCAAAACCGGCCGTGAATCCCCCTGGGAATACCTGACCGACGACGGCCATACGCAACGCCTCGAACTGCCCAGCCGGGTGGTGGTCAACAACGCCGAAAGCTATATCGCCTGCTGCCGCGCCGGGCTGGGGCTGATGCAAATCCCACGCTATGACGTGCAACACCTGCTCGACGCCGGTGAACTGGTGGAAGTCCTGCCCGGCCACCGCGCCGCCTCCATGCCGATCGCCCTGATCTATCCCCATCGCCGCCAGCGATCGCGCCGCCTGGCGGTGTTTCATGAGTGGTTTGAAAGCCTGCTGCAGCCGCATCTGGAGCGCTGATTGCACATTTAGCGCTATACTTTGTTTAATAACGCTTATAATTCAAGCGGTCAGACCGTCAGCATCCGCATAATCCATAGGCTTTTGCGCCGCGCGGGTGTACAACGAAAGGTATCGGGCGGAGAGATTTTCGATGCGGCGCAGTGTGATCGCCCCAACATATCATTACGTTATCCGAATGATACTATGGAACCAAAAGCGCCAGGCGGGTAAACGGAACGCCTGCTAACCCTTTTTAATCGGCATGTTTATGGAAGGAGTATTCTTATGGCTTACAAACACATACTGATCGCGGTGGACCTATCCCCGGAAAGCAAGATCCTGGTAGAAAAAGCCGTCTCGATGGCGCGGCCGTACAACGCTAAAGTTTCTCTGATCCACGTCGATGTCAACTATTCCGACCTTTATACCGGCCTTATCGACGTCAATCTCGGCGACATGCAAAAACGCATCTCCGAGGAAACCCATCAGGCGCTGACCGAGCTGTCGCAAAACGCCGGCTACCCGATCACCGAGACCCTGAGCGGCAGCGGCGATCTGGCGCAGGTATTGGTCGATGCCATCAAGAAATACGACATGGACCTGGTGCTGTGCGGCCACCACCAGGACTTCTGGAGCAAGCTGATGTCTTCCGCACGCCAGCTGATCAATACCGTGCACATCGATATGCTGATCGTGCCGCTGCGCGATGAAGAAGACGAATAAAGTAAGCACTTGCTAACTTAACTACCCAACGCCCGCGCCCTGCGGGCGTTTTTCATGCCGCCACGCCGATTAATCGCTTGATAATCAACCGCCCTCCGATGATATAGTCGCTAAAGACACAACATCCTCCCCCGGGCATCGCCTATACCCATATCTATAAGAAATAGCGGGGGAAATTTAATGCGAAAAGGAGTTATCCATGGAATATGCCGTATCGGTAGAGTCTTTCCTGTCCTCGTTACAACGCCATAACCCCCACCAGCCGGAATATCTGCAGGCGGTACGCGAAGTGTTCACCTCGCTGTGGCCATTTATCGAACGTAATCCGCGCTATCGCGAACAGGCGCTGCTGGAGCGCCTGGTAGAGCCCGAGCGCGTCATTCAGTTCCGCGTCAGCTGGGTGGACGATCGCGGCCAGGTGCAGGTCAACCGCGCCTTCCGCGTGCAGTTCAACTCGGCCATCGGCCCCTACAAGGGCGGCATGCGCTTCCACCCGTCGGTGAACCTGTCGATCCTGAAGTTCCTCGGTTTTGAGCAGACCTTCAAGAACGCGTTGACCACCCTGCCGATGGGCGGCGGCAAAGGCGGCTCCGATTTCGATCCCAAGGGCAAAAGCCAAGGGGAGATCATGCGCTTCTGCCAGGCGCTGATGACCGAGCTGTATCGCCATCTGGGGCCGGACACCGACGTGCCGGCCGGCGACATCGGCGTCGGCGGCCGCGAAGTCGGCTTTATGGCCGGCATGATGAAAAAACTGTCCAACAACACCGCATGCGTATTTACCGGCAAGGGTCTCTCCTTCGGCGGCAGCCTGATCCGCCCCGAGGCGACCGGCTATGGCCTGGTGTACTTCACCGACGCCATGCTGCAGCGCCACGGCCTGGGCTTTGAGGGCATGCGGGTGGCGGTGTCCGGCTCCGGCAACGTGGCGCAGTACACCATCGAAAAAGCGTTGGAACTGGACGCGCGCGTGATCACCGTGTCGGATTCCGGCGGCACCCTGGTGGACGAAGACGGCTTCACCACCGAGAAGCTGGCGCACCTGGCGGAGATCAAGAACCAGCGTTACGGCCGGGTGGCGGACTACGCCCGCGAACGCGGCCTGACCTATCTGGCGGGCCAGCAGCCATGGAACGTGCCGGTGGATATCGCGCTGCCGTGCGCCACCCAGAACGAACTGGATCTCGAGGCGGCGCAGACGCTGATCCGCAACGGAGTGAAGGCGGTAGCGGAAGGCGCCAACATGCCGACCACCATCCAGGCCACCGACGCCTTCCTCGACGCCGGCGTGCTGTTCGCGCCGGGCAAGGCGGCCAACGCCGGCGGCGTCGCCACCTCGGGGCTGGAGATGGCGCAAAACGCCGCGCGCATCGGCTGGCGGGCAGAGAAAGTGGATGTACGTTTACAACATATCATGGCGGATATTCACCACGCCTGCGTGGAATACGGTGGCGAGGGCAAGCAAACCCACTACGTGCACGGCGCGAATATCGCCGGTTTCGTCAAGGTCGCGGACGCCATGCTGGCGCAGGGCGTGCTGTAATCGGGCGCAAAGGTGATCTTGTTCACACATCGATTAAATGCTTCAATGCCGGCCTCTGCGCCGGCATTTTTTTATGCTTTCACGCCCTCTAAATGATACCAATTAGTTAAATAAAGGTTAATAAATGGTTGTATATTGCCATTTAATTGGTAGTAAATTTACCACCACCAAATAATTAAACATTTATTTAACACTAAATAAGCCACTATTTTACTTAAATGTGCACAGATCACATTTCATTAACTTCAGCTACGCCCCCTCTTCCATTCCTTTGTAATCTGCAGCGGTGGAAAAACCGCCACCCCTACAGATAAAAAAAGGTACAGCTAATGAAATTTAACCTCGCATTATTAAATGCATGTGTGGTTTCTGCGTGCATGTTATCGACAACACCTGTGTTCGCCGCTGATAAGTATGAGATTGCCGTGGTCGCCAAAGTGACCGGCATCCCGTGGTTCAACCGCATGGAAGTGGGCGTCAACGAAGCGGCGAAAAAACTCGACGTCAACGCCTACCAGACTGGCCCTTCTACGCCGGATCCGGCCGCGCAGGTCAAGGTGATTGAGGATCTGATCGCCAAGAACGTCAACGCCATCATCGTGGTGCCGAACGACGCCAAGGTGCTGGAGCCGGTGCTGAAAAAAGCGCGCGACAAAGGCATCGTGGTGCTGACCCATGAATCCCCGGACCAGCAGATCGGCCAGTGGGACATCGAGACCATCGACAGCGAGAAATATGCGCAGGCCAACGTCGATGAGCTGGCGAAAGACATGGGCGGCAAAGGCGGCTACGCGATCTACGTCGGCTCGCTGACCGTGCCGTTGCACAACGCCTGGGCCGACTTCGCCATCAAATACCAGAAAGAAAAATACCCGGACATGTTTGAAGTCACCTCGCGCCTGCCAGTGGCGGAAAGCATCGACAAATCCTACGCCACCACGCTGGATCTGATGAAAACCTATCCGCAGATGAAGGGCATCATCGGCTTCGGCTCACTCGGCCCGATCGGCGCCGGCCAGGCGGTGGCCAAGAAACGCGCCAAGGACAAAATCGCGGTGGTGGGCATCGCCATGCCGGCGCAGGCCGCCCCTTACCTGATGCGCGGCGACATCAAGAAAGCACTGCTGTGGGATCCGAAAGACGCCGGCTATGCGCTGGTGACGGTGGCCGACCAGCTGCTGCAGGGCAAGGAAGTGAACAAAGACCTGTCGATCGAGGGCCTCGGCAAGGCCGATGTCGATATGGAACACAAAGTGATTCGGTTTAATAAGATTTTGGAAGTCACCAAAGACAACGCCCAATCGCTCGGATTCTGATTTTTCGCGTAATTTCGCCACACCGGGAAAGTAGTTAAACCCTCGTAGGGGCGCAGCGTTGCTGCGCCCAGGGCTTCGGCCGCTACGCAAGCACAGGTTAACGTTATGACAGCCTCCCCCGCATTTATCACCCTGGAGAATATCAGCAAGCGATTCCCAGGCGTGCTGGCATTAGACCAGATCAACCTGACGCTGAATAAAGGCGAAGTGCACTGCCTGGCCGGGCAAAACGGCTGCGGCAAAAGCACCATCATTAAAATCATCTCCGGCGTCTATCAGCCGGAAAAAGGCGCCAATATTTCGCTGGAAGGCAAACTCTTCCACGCCCTGACGCCACAGCTGTCCGGTTATTACGGCATACAGGTGATCTACCAGGACCTGTCGCTGTTCCCCAACCTGACGGTGGCGGAGAACATCGCCATCCACCGTTACCTGCCCGGCGGCCGCTTCTGGGTGCGCAAGCGATTGATGCGCCAGACGGCGCTGGACGCCATGGCGCGGGTCGGCGTACACATCGATCCCGATAAAAAAGTGGAAAAACTGTCGATCGCCGATCGGCAACTGGTGGCGATTTGCCGCGCCATCGCCGCCGAAGCGCGGTTGGTTATTATGGACGAACCGACCGCCTCGCTGACCCGCCAGGAGGTCGACGGCCTGCTGCGGGTGGTCAACGAGTTGAAGGCGGCCGGCATCTGCGTGGTGTTCGTCAGCCACAGATTGGATGAAGTGATGGAAGTCGCCGATCGCATCAGCGTGATGCGCGACGGCAAGCTGGTAGGCACCTGGCCGGCCAGCGAACTGGACAGCCATGAACTGGCGTTCCTGATGACCGGCCAACGCTTCCACTACAGCCCGCTGCCGCCGCTGCCGCCGGCCGAACAGGCGCCGCTGCTCGAGGTGCGCAACCTCAGCCGCGGCGAGAAATACCGCAACGTCAATCTGGCGCTGCGCGGCGGCGAGATCGTTTCGATCGTCGGCCTGCTCGGCGCCGGCCGCACCGAACTGTGCCTCAGCCTGTTCGGCATGACGCGGCCGGACAGCGGCGAGATCCGCATCGAGGGCCGCACGGTGCAGCTGCACAACAACCGCGAAGCGGTGCGCCACGGCATCGGCTATGTGTCGGAAGATCGCCTGACGCAGGGGTTGATCATGGAGCAATCGATCTACGACAACACCATCGTCACCGTCTTCGATCGGCTGCATACCTCGCTCGGGCTGCTGGATCACGCCAAGGCGACTGAGCTGGTCAACCGACTGATCCGCGATCTGAACATCAAGGTGTCCGACAGCGCATTGCCGGTGAAAACCCTGTCCGGCGGCAACGCCCAGCGCATCGCCATCGCCAAGTGGGTGGCGACCCAGCCGAAGATCCTGATCCTCGACTCGCCCACCGTCGGCGTGGACATCGCCAACAAAGAGGGGATCTACCAGATCGCCCGCGATCTGGCGCAGCTGGGCATGGCAGTGCTGATGATCTGCGACGAGATCCCGGAAGCCTATTACAACAGCCATCGGGTGATGGTGATGCGCAAAGGCGAACTGATCGCCGAATTCGCGCCGCACCAGAGTACCGAACAACAGATCGCCGAGGTGGTGAATGGATAAGTCATTATTGGCCCGCCTGGCCGGGCGGCACGAGTTTTATCTCGGCCTGTTGGTGCTGCTGCTGGCGATCGGCCTGAGCGCCGGCACCGACGAGTTTCTGACGCTCGGCAACCTGACCGACGTCGCCACCAGCTACGCCATTCTCGGCATCCTGGCCTGCGGGCTGTTCGTGGTGCTGATCGCCGGCGGCATCGACATTTCGTTCCCGGCGGTTACCGCCATCGCCCAGTATGTGATGGCCAGCTGGGTGATCCAGCACGGCGGCAGCTTCCCGCTGGCGTTCGCCCTGGCGATTGGCGTCGGCCTGCTGCTCGGGCTGGTGAACGGTTTCCTGGTGTACTGGCTGAAGGTGCCGGCGATCATTATCACCATCGCCACCCTTAACCTGTTCTACGGCCTGCTGGTGTACGCCACCAACGGCACCTGGCTGTACGGCTTCCCGGACTGGTTCATGAACGGCATCAACTGGTTTTCGTTCCAGGGCGCTGACGGCTACGACTACGGCCTGACGCTGCCGCTGCTGTGCCTGCTGGCGACCATCGTCGTCACCGGCGTGCTGATGAACCGCACCCGGCTGGGGCGCCAGATCTACGCCATGGGCGGCAACCGCGACGCGGCGTCGCGCCTGGGGTTGAACCTGCTGCGGCTGCATTTTTGCGTCTACGGCTACATGGGCATTCTGGCCGGCGTCGCGGCGGTGGTGCAGGCGCAGATCACCCAGTCGGTGGCCCCCAACTCGCTGCTCGGCTTCGAGCTGACGGTATTGGCGGCGGTGGTGCTGGGCGGCACCAGCATGAGCGGCGGCCGCGGATCGTTGACCGGCACCCTGCTCGGCGTGGTGCTGCTGGCCTTCCTGCAAAACGGGCTGACGCTGCTCAGCGTCTCGGCCTATTGGCACCAGGTGTTCAGCGGCGCGATCATTTTGATCAGCATCAGCACCACCGCCTGGAACGAAAAACGCAAGCTGCTCAAGGAGATCTGACATGACGCAGTTAACTCGGTTGATCCCAAGCGATCGGATCATTCGCCTGCAGGGCGCGATCATCATCGCGGTGGCGCTGCTCTTCGCCGGGCTGCTCGGATCGCGCTTCTTCAGCCTCGGCAACTTCCAGTCGATCGCCTCGCAGCTGCCGATCCTCGGCCTGCTGGCGCTCGGCATGGGCGTCACCATGCTGACCGGCGGCATCAATCTGTCGATCATCGCCGGCGCCAACGCCTGTTCGCTGGTGATGGCGGCGATCATCGTCAGCCATCCCGACCAGCCGCTGTTCCTGGTGCTGGCGCTGCTGGCCGGCCTGCTGGTGGCGGTGGCGATCGGCGCACTGAACGGAGTGCTGGTGGCCTGGATCGGTGTTTCGCCAATCCTCGCCTCGCTCGGCACCATGACCCTGATCACCGGCCTGAATATCCTGCTGTCCAACGGCGCGGTGATCTCCGGCTTCCCGGCGGCGATTCAATTTCTCGGCAACGGCGCCGTGCTCGGCGTACCGGTGGCGCTGATCCTGTTCCTGTTGGTGGCGGTCGGGCTGTGGCTGCTGCTGGAGCACACCACGCTGGGCCGCAGCCTGTACCTGATCGGCTCCAACGAGCAGGCCACCCGCTTCAGCGGCGTGAACACCGCGCGGGTGCAGATCGCGGTATATATCCTGTCGGCGCTGCTCGGCTGGGGCGCCGCCCTGCTGATGATGGCCAAGTTCAACTCGGCCAAGGCCGGCTACGGCGAATCTTATCTGCTGGTGACCATTCTGGCCTCGGTGCTGGGCGGCATTAACCCGGACGGCGGTTTCGGCCGTATTCTGGGGCTGGTGCTGGCGCTGATCGTGCTGCAAATGTTGGAAAGCGGCCTCAATCTGCTGGGGGTCAGCAGCTACCTGACCATGGCCCTGTGGGGCGGCGTGCTGATCCTGTTTATCGCGTTACAGAATCGAAAAGCCTGAGGAGAAAATAATGGCGAGCTATTTTATTGGCGTAGATGTGGGCACCGGAAGCGCGCGCGCAGGCGTATTCGATCTCAACGGCCGCATGGTCGGCCAGGCCAGCCGGGCCATCGATCTGTACCGGCCGAAGGCGGATTTCGTCGAGCAATCGTCGGATAACATCTGGCAGGCGGTGTGCAATGCGGTACGCGACGCGGTCAACCAGGCCGACATCAACCCGATCCAGGTCAAGGGGTTGGGCTTCGACGCCACCTGTTCGCTGGTGGTGCTGGATAAAGAGGGCAAGCCGCTGACCGTCAGCCCCTCCGGCCGCACCGAACAGAACATCATCGTGTGGATGGATCACCGGGCGATCGCCCAGGCCGAGCGCATCAACGCCACCAAACACCGGGTGCTGGACTTCGTCGGCGGCATTATCTCGCCGGAGATGCAGACGCCGAAACTGCTGTGGCTGAAACAGCACATGCCTACCACCTGGGCCAACGCCGGCTACCTGTTCGATCTGCCGGACTTCCTCACCTGGCGCGCCACCCAGGACGCCACCCGTTCGCTGTGCTCGACGGTGTGCAAGTGGACCTATCTCGGCCACGAGCAGCGTTGGGACAAGAGCTACTTCCAGCAGATCGGGCTGGAAGACGTGCTGGAACACGACGCGGCCAAGATCGGCAGCGACGTCAAAATGATGGGCGAGCCGCTGGGCCATGGCCTGACCCAGCGCGCCGCCAGCGAGATGGGGCTGATCGCCGGCACGGCGGTGAGCGTGTCAATCATCGACGCGCACGCCGGCACCCTCGGCACGCTGGGCGCCACCGGCGTCTCCGGCGAGGTAGCCGACTTCAACCGCCGCGTCGCGCTGATCGGCGGCACCTCCACCGGCCATATGGCGATGTCGCGCACCGCACGCTTTATCGGCGGTGTCTGGGGGCCGTATTACTCGGCGATCCTGCCGGAATACTGGCTGAACGAGGGCGGCCAGTCCGCCACCGGCGCGCTGATCGACCACGTCATCCAATCGCACCCGTGCTACCCGGAGCTGCTGGCGCAGGCGAAAACCCAGGGGCAGACCATCTATGAGGTGCTGAACGCCATTCTGCGCCGCATGGCCGGCGAGCCGGAGAATATCGCCTTCCTGACGCAGGACATTCACATGCTGCCGTACTTCCACGGCAACCGCTCGCCGCGCGCCAACCCGACGCTGACCGGCATCCTGACCGGGCTGAAGCTGTCGCGCACGCCGGAGGACATGGCGCTGCACTACCTCGCCACCATTCAGGCCATCGCGCTCGGCACCCGCCACATCATCGAAACCATGAACCACAGCGGCTACAGCATCGACACCATCATGGCCAGCGGCGGCGGCACCAAAAACCCGATCTTCGTGCAGGAGCACGCCAACGCCACCGGCTGCGCCATGCTGCTGCCGGAGGAAAGCGAAGCGATGCTGCTCGGTGGCGCGATGATGGGCACCGTGGCGGCGGGCGTGTTCGACACCCTGCCGGAGGCGATGAGCGCCATGAGCCGCATCGGCAAGACGGTCACGCCGCAGACCAACCAGATAAAAAGCTACTACGACCGCAAATACCGGGTGTTCCACGAGCTGTACAACGACCACATGAAATACCGCCGGTTGATGCAGGAGGAGGCGTGATGCAGCAGGAGTGGCGGCAGGCCGTGCAGGGTTGGCAAACCTACAGCCAGGAGCTGGCGCAGCTGGGCGAGCGCCTCGACGCGCACACCTGGCAACGGCTGCTGGCGCTGCTGGCCGACTGCCGCGGTAAAATCGCCGTCACCGGCGTCGGCACCTCGGGGATTGCGGCGCGCAAGATAGCCCATATGCTGGCCTGCGTGGAGCGGCCGGCGGTCTACCTCGACGCCACCGGCGCGGCGCACGGCGATCTGGGTTTTCTGCGCGCCGACGATCTGCTGATCCTGATCTCGCGCGGCGGCAATTCCGACGAACTGACCCGCCTGCTGCCGACGCTGCAGGCCAAGGGGGTAACGCTGATCGCGGTGACGGAAAACCCGCATTCCGCCATCGCGCAGGCGGCGCAGCTGACGATCGCCACCGGGGTGCAAAAGGAGATAGATCCGCTGAACATGCTGGCCACCACCTCAATTGTGCTGGTGTTGGCGATCTTCGACGCCGCCTGCGCCTGCCTGATGACGCGCAGCGGTTATGATAAGGACACCTTGCTGGCGGTGCATCCGGGCGGCGGCGTGGGGAAAAGTTTGCGGGAGGAAAACTGAGGGCCCGACACGGCGGGCCCGGCAGACATTACAGCGGCATGTAGATGTCGAAACGGTGGCTTTTGGTCAGCGTGGCGGCGTGCGCCGGCACGTCGGCCAGCGGCGGCGCGTAGTCCGGGCGTTTCACCACTACGCGCTTGGTGGCCAAACGGCGCGCCGGCTCCAGCAGGCCGTCGGCGTCATCGTCGCTGCCCACCAGCGATTGAAACACCCGCATCTCTTTCTTCACCAACGCGCTTTTCTGCTTGTGCGGGAACATCGGATCGAGATACACCACCTCGGGGCGCGGGCTGAGATCCGCCAGCGCCGTCAGGCTGGAGGCGTGCAACAGCGTCAGGCGCTCGCGCAGCCACGGGCCGATTTCCGCATCCTGATAGCCGCGCTGCAGGCCGTCGTCCAGCAACGCCGCCACCACCGGATTGCGCTCCAGCATCCGCACCCGGCAGCCCAGCGCCGCCAACACGAAGGCGTCACGCCCCAGCCCGGCGGTGGCGTCCACCACGTCCGGCAGGTAACTGCCCTTGATGCCGACCGCCTTGGCCACCGCCTCGCCGCGGCCGCCGCCGAAGCGGCGCCGGTGCGCCATGGCGCCGGTGACGAAATCGACGTAGATCCCGCCGAGCTTCGGCTCGTCGCGCTTACGCAGCTCCAGCCGCTGCGGGGTCAGTACCAGCGCCATCGGCGCGTCGTCGTCGGACGCCAGCTGCCAGCGCTGCGCCAAAACAGACAAGGCGCCGGGATCGGCGCCTGCTTCACACAATAAACACACGCTCACGTGTCGGGTTATCCTTTAATGCCGTAATGACGCAGCATAGCATCCAGCTGCGGCTCGCGGCCACGGAAGCGTTTGAACAGCGCCATCGGCTCTTCCGACCCGCCGCGCGACAGGATGTTGTCGAGGAAGGATTTGCCGGTTTCGGCGTTGAAAATCCCCTCTTCTTCGAAGCGCGAGTAAGCGTCGGCCGACAGCACTTCCGCCCACAGGTAGCTGTAGTAACCCGCCGCGTAGCCGCCGGCGAAGATGTGGCTGAAGGCGTGCGGGAAGCGGCCCCAGCTTGGCGAAGGCACCACCGCCACCATTTTCTTCACTTCCGCCAGCGTCGGCAGGATCTGCGCGCCTTTTTCCGGGCTGTATTCGAAGTGCATGCGGAAATCGAACAGGCCGAACTCCAGCTGGCGCAGGATGAACAGCGCCGCCTGGTAATTCTTGGCCGCCAGCAGCTTGTCGAGCATGGCCTTCGGCAGCGGCTCGCCGCTCTGGTAATGGCCCGAGATAAACGCCAGCGCTTCCGGCTCCCAGCACCAGTTTTCCATAAACTGGCTCGGCAGTTCGACCGCATCCCACGGCACCCCGTTGATACCGGAGACGCCGGCGGTATCGATCTGCGTCAGCATGTGGTGCAGACCGTGGCCGAACTCATGGAACAGCGTGGTCACTTCGTTATGGGTGAACAGCGCCGGCTGGTCGCCCAGCGGACGGTTGAAGTTGCAGGTCAGGTAAGCGACCGGTTTTTGCAACGTGCCGTCGGCCTTACGCAGGCTGCCGACGCAGTCGTCCATCCAGGCGCCGCCGCGTTTGTTTTCGCGGGCGTACAGATCGAGGTAGAAGCTGCCGCGCAGCTCGCCGTTAGCGTCGAACAGATCGAAGAAGCGCACGTCCGGATGCCAGGTCTCCACGTCTTTACGCTCTTTGGCGGTGATGCCGTAGATGCGTTTCACCACTTCGAACAGCCCTTCCACCACCCGCTGCTCCGGGAAGTACGGGCGCAGCTGCTCGTCGCTGATGGAGAACAGGTGCTGCTTCTGTTTTTCACCGTAGTAGGTGATGTCCCAGGCTTCAAGCTCGTCCACGCCATAGTGCTGTTTGGCGAAGGCGCGCAGCTGTGCCAGCTCCTGCTCGGCCTGCGGGCGGGCGCGTTTGGCCAGATCGCTCAGGAAGCCGATCACCTGCTCCGGGCTTTCCGCCATCTTGGTCGCCAGCGACTTGTCGGCGTAGGTATCGAAGCCCAGCAGCTGAGCCAGCTCATGGCGCAGCGCCAGCGTTTCCGCCATCACTTCGCTGTTGTCCCATTTGCCGGCGTTCGGCCCCTGATCGGAGGCGCGCGTGGCGAAGGCGCGGTACATCTCTTCGCGCAGCGCGCGGTTGTCGGCGTAGGTCAACACCGGCAGGTAGCTCGGCATGTCCAGCGTCAGCAGCCAGCCATCCTGCTCTTTGGCCTGCGCCATCGCCTGTGCCTGCGCTAGGGCGCTCTCCGGCAGGCCGCTCAGCTCGGCTTCGTCGGTAATCAGTTTGCTCCAGCCCATGGTGGCGTCGAGCACGTTGTTGCTGTAGGTGGAACCCAGTTCGGACAGGCGCGCGACGATCTCGCCGTAACGCTGCTGTTTATCCGCCGACAGGCCGATGCCCGAGAGTTCGAAGTCGCGCAGCGCGTTGTCCACCGCCTTGCGCTGCGGCACGCTCAGCGCCTCGAACGCCGCGCCGTCTTTCAGGCTGCGATAGGCCTGGTACAGCCCTTCGTGCTGGCCAACCCAGGTGCCGTACTCGGACAGCAGCGGCAGCGCCTGCTCATAGGCGGCGCGCAGCTCCGGGCTGTTTTTCACCGAGTTCAGGTGCCCGATCGGCGACCAGATGCGCGACAGGCGATCGTCCGACTCCGCCAGCGGCTGACACAGATTGTCCCAGGTGAACGGCCCCGGCTGCGCGACCACGCGCTCTACCGCGGCGCGGCAGTCCGCCAGCGCGGATTGCACCGCAGGCACGATATCTTCAGGGCGGATCGCCGAGAACGGCGGCAGGGAAAACGGGGTCAGCAACGGATTTGTCATAGGGCAGTCCTGATTAGCGTTGGGGCCCGCCGCGTGGGCGAGCCTTAAAATGCGTATGAATCTCTAACATGGAGCCAGGCAACAGGAAAATCAATGCCCGGCGTTGATCGTTCGTGCCTTAAACGGCGCTTTGGCGGATGCGGGCGGCCAGCGCCGCCAGCTGTTCGTCGTCGGCGCGCGCGGCGTCGTGGGAGGAGATATAGCCCTCGTAACGCGCGAAAAACTTCGGCGAGGTCGATTCGATCGGCCGCCACTGATCCAGCGACGCGGTGCCGTGCAGCGGGATCAGTTTGGCATGCACATGGTCAACGCCGTAGCCCTCGAAGACCATGCCGCAGCGGCCGACGTCGTCGAACGCGCGATCCAGCTGCTTTGCCACACGCTTGGTCGCCAGCATCAACGCGCTCAGCACCTCGTCCGGCAGGTCAAAGGCGTAGCTCGGGTGGTGCGCCTTGGGGATCACCACGCTGAAGCCATCGGTGTTGGGAAAGATGGACAGGAACGCCAGATGGTCGTCGTCTTCCCAGATTTTATGGCACGGCGCCTTGCCCGCCACGATGTCGCAAAAAATGCAGCTCATCCTTTCTCCTTGTGATTCACAGCGTTTCAACCCGTTCGAATTCTTCGAACACCAGCCACATGTCCGGCGCAAAGCTCCCCTCGCGGGTAAAGAATGCCTGATGCCCCTCGCGCCAAAACGCCAGGCTTTTGTCGCCTTCGCCCTCTTTGGCCGCCATCTCGGCGGTCACCTGGTCGTAGCGCACCAGGCGCAGCGCCAGCGTTCTGATCACGCAGGCCGGTTCGCCGCGGCCATCGAGAACGATGTTGTAATCGCCGATGCTCGGGGTTTGTTCCCGACGATAGCTCGCATAGGAACTGCAGGTGGCGGTTTTATCCCCGCTCAGCACCAATCCCAGCAGTTCGTCGGCTAACGCGGGGCCGTCGCCGAACGCCCAGCGCGCCGCGTCGGGGTAATTCGCCAAAATCGCCTGTTTGCTCATCGTCCTGTCCCTTTCTGTTAACGTCTGCGGCAACGGAGTCCGGTTTTTCCCGGCCAGACAGTTTATACTGTGCAGATTATAAGCCTTATTGCATTGAATGCTCCGCCTGCGGAGCACAAGGAACCGCCACCCGTCATGTTAAGTTATCGCCACAGTTTCCACGCCGGCAACCACGCCGACGTGCTCAAACACACCGTTCAGAGCCTGATCATCGAGTCGCTGAAGGAAAAAGAGAAGCCGTTCCTGTATCTGGATACCCACTCGGGCGCGGGCCGTTATCAGCTCAGCGGCGAACACGCCGAGCGCACCGGCGAATACCTGGAAGGCATCGGCTTGCTGTGGCAGCGCGACGATCTGCCGGAAGAGCTGGCGGCCTACATGAGCGTGATGCACAACTTCAACCGTTCCGGCACGCTGCGCTACTATCCCGGTTCGCCGCTGATCGCCCGCCAGCTGCTGCGCCCGCAGGACAAAATCCACCTGACCGAGCTGCACCCGAGCGACTACCCGCTGCTGCGCAGCGAGTTCCAGAAAGACGAACGCGCCAAAGTGCAGCGCGCCGACGGCTATCAGCAGTTGAAATCCCAGCTGCCGCCGCTGTCGCGCCGCGGCCTGATCCTGATGGATCCGCCGTATGAAATGAAGACCGATTACCAGGACGTGGTGAAAGGCATTCAGGAAGGCTACAAGCGCTTTGCCACCGGCACCTACGCGCTGTGGTACCCAGTGGTGATGCGCCAGCAGATCAAACGCATGCTGCGCGATCTGGAAGCCACCGGCATTCGCCGCATTCTGCAGATCGAACTGGCGGTGAAACCCGACAGCGATCAGCGCGGCATGACCGCCTCCGGCATGATCGTCATCAACCCGCCGTGGAAGCTGGAACAGCAGATGAAAAACGTGCTGCCGTGGCTGCACAAGGTGCTGGTGCCGTCGGGCATCGGTCACCATCTGGTGAACTGGGTGGTACCGGAATAATCCCCAGCAGGGCGCGGTTCGCCGCGCCCTGCGTCCACCTATCGCAGCCATCGACGCAATCTTTGCGACAAACCCCGGTCAGGCGTTAAACTCTTACCCTCTTCAAATTCACAACTCATGGAAATCCCAGATGACGAAACATTACGATTATCTAGCAATTGGCGGCGGCAGCGGCGGTATCGCATCGATCAACCGGGCAGCCATGTACGGCCAAAAGTGTGCGCTGATTGAAGCCAAAGAGCTGGGCGGCACCTGTGTAAACGTGGGTTGTGTACCGAAAAAAGTCATGTGGCACGCGGCGCAGATCGCCGAGGCCATCCATCAGTACGGCCCGGACTACGGCTTCGACACCACCGTCAACGCCTTCGACTGGAAGAAGCTGGTCGCCAACCGCACCGCCTATATCGATCGCATCCACAACTCCTACGATAACGTGCTGGGCAAGAACAAGGTCGACGTGATCAAAGGCTTCGCACGCTTCGTGGATGCGCACACCGTGGAAGTGAACGGCGAGACCATCACCGCCGACCACATCCTGATCGCCACCGGCGGCCGCCCGAGCCATCCGGCTATTCCGGGTGCGGAATACGGCATCGACTCCGACGGCTTCTTTGAGCTGGACGCCATGCCGAAGCGCGTCGCCGTAGTCGGCGCCGGCTATATCGCCGTGGAGATCGCCGGCGTGCTGAACGCGCTGGGCGCGGAAACGCACCTGTTCGTGCGCAAGCACGCGCCGCTGCGCAGCTTCGATCCGATGATCGTCGAAACCCTGGTGGAAGTGATGAACACCGAAGGGCCGAGCCTGCACACCGAATCGGTGCCGAAAGCGATCGTCAAGAACGCCGACGGCAGCCTGACGCTGCAGCTGGAAAACGGCAAGGCATTCACCGTCGACTGCCTGATTTGGGCCATCGGCCGCGAACCGGCGACCGACAACCTGAACCTTGGCGTTACCGGGGTGAAGACCAACGAGCAAGGCTACATTGACGTCGATAAGTTCCAGAACACCAACGTCAAAGGCATCTACGCGGTGGGCGACAACACCGGCGCGGTAGAGCTGACCCCGGTCGCCGTGGCCGCCGGCCGCCGCCTGTCCGAGCGCCTGTTCAACAACAAGCCGGACGAACACCTGGATTACAGCAATATCGCCACCGTGGTGTTCAGCCACCCGCCGATCGGCACCGTCGGCCTGACCGAGCCGGAAGCCATCGAGAAATTCGGCGCGGACAACGTGAAGGTATACAAATCCTCCTTCACCGCCATGTACAGCGCCGTCACGCAGCACCGTCAGCCGTGCCGCATGAAGCTGGTGTGCGCGGGTAAAGAAGAGAAGATCGTCGGCCTGCACGGCATCGGCTTCGGCATGGACGAAATCCTGCAGGGCTTCGCGGTGGCGGTGAAGATGGGCGCCACCAAGAAGGACTTCGACAACACCGTGGCGATCCACCCGACTGCGGCGGAAGAGTTCGTCACCATGCGCTAACCCCTGCGGTTAGCCCACTCACAGGCCGGGTAAATACCGGCCTGTTCTTTTTGTGCGGTTTACTATTCCCTTCGCACCCGCCTGCTTTTTCTGCCATTATTCTGCCTGATAAATTAGCGGGACTGATACAACCTCCCCGCGCCTCTGGAGAACACCTATGCTGTTCAAACTATGCAAAACCCTTGCGATGGCCTGCGTGGCCCTGATTATCGCCCAGAGCAGCGCGCTCAGCTTTACCCTGGAAGTGGCGGGCAAGATCGACAACGTGACCGACCCGGTCAAAAAAAGCTATCTGTTCACCGACAAGCAACTGTTGGCGATGCCGCTGCACAGCATCACCACCTCCACCTCCTGGACACCGCAGAGAAAGTTTGAAGGGATTTCAGTGGCTGACATCCTGGAGCGCGTCGGCGCCAAGGGCGAAACGCTGACCTTCTACGCGCTGAACGATTATTACATCGACGTGCCGCTGTCCGACGTCAAGAAGTACAACATGATCCTGGCCTACAAGATGGACGGGGAGATGTTGAAACTCAGAAACTTCGGCCCGCTGTTCCTGGTGTACCCGCGGGATGCCGCCGGGCCAGAGTTGAACTCGCCGTTATACAACTCGCGCTTTATCTGGCAAGTCGACAGGATCGTGATCAAATGAAGCTGACGACCTTTAAGAACGGCAGCAGACTGGCGATCCCGGCCATCTTCGCCGCGCTGTTTTTGGTGGCGTCGACCGTCACGCTCTATTACTACAGCGCCACCCTGTCGAAGAAAGGGCTGTATGCCATTGCCGGCACGCAGGAGAACTACTCGTGGTCGATCGCCAAGTTCTCCATCAAGCTGGCGGAATTCGACACCTTCGTCGAGCAGCAGAGCCACGCGCCGCAGGTGGACAACGACAATCTGCGGCTGCGGTTCGAAATCCTCTATTCGCGCTTTTACGTGCTGGAAACCGTCTCCGAATCGACCCAGCCGCTGTACGCCGAGCCGGGTTACCCGGAAGTGGTCAAACAGATGCGTCTGCAGATGGATCGCATCGATAAGCTGCTGGACAGCCCGAAAATCGACTTCGACCAGGTTTTCGCCGCCATGAAGGCCATCAAGCCTTATTCTATCGAAATGGCCAACCTGACCGACCACGCCGAGGTGAAGCAGCGTACCGCCGCCTATGAGGACTACATCGAGAAACGGCACATCATTTTCTATGGGTTGGTGATCGTCATGTTCTCGGTGATTGCGTTGATCGCCATCACCCTGATCGTGTTCCGCCAGCAGCGGCTGACCATTCGCCAACAGGCCAAGGCGATTGAGGCGGAGAAAGCGACCCGCACCAAAAATGCTTTCCTCGGCGCGATCGGCCACGAGCTGCGCACCTCATTGCAGAGCGTTATGTCGGCCATCGACGTGCTGGTGAATACCCGGGTGTCGGCGGAGCATGCGGATACCTTCCAACGGCTGGAGACCGCCGCGCAGCAAATCGAAAGCCAGATGAAAGATCTGACCGACTACGCGCACCTCGACAGCGGCATGATGGAATTGCGCATCGTGCCATTCGACGCGCAGAAGCTGATTGCGGAGACCGCCAACGAAATCGCCACCCTGACCCGCAAAGAGCAGGTCAAACTGAGCTGCGAAGTGGAGTGCAGCCACCTGCTGGTGCACTCCGATCCGCTGCGCATCCGGCAGATTATCGTCAACCTGTTGACCAACGCCTATAAATACACCGAAAGCGGCAGCATCACGCTGCACAGCTGCCTGCGCCGCCAACCCGGCGGCAGTTCGTTGATCATCGAAGTGACCGACACCGGTATCGGTATCGAAAAAGACCAGCTCGATCAGATCTTCAAACCCTTTACCCAGCTGGATCAGTCGCATACCAAGCAATATGCGGGCGTGGGAATGGGGCTGGCGATCGTGCACGGCCTGGTGACATTGCTCGACGGCACCATCACGGTGTACAGCGAAATCAAGAAGGGCAGCACCTTTATCGTCAGTATTCCGGTGCAGATCAGTGAAGACGAACGTGCCGACGAACCCGCCGCCGCCAATGCCTCTTTGCAGCAGAAGCCGCAGCAGGTCCTGGTGGTGGATGACAACAAGTCGGTGGGTGACGCCTTTGCGGCGCTATTGGACAAGTTGGGCTATCAGCACGAACTGTGTGACTCGCCGGAACGCGCGTTGCAGAAGCTGCTTAGACGCCCTTACGACGCGCTGTTGCTGGATCTGCAAATGCCGGGCATCGACGGTGCCGCCCTGGCCAGGCAGCTGCGCAACCGTCGCGGCCCCAACCGCCATGTGCCGATCATCGGCATCAGCGCCTACACGCCGGAGCAGCTGACGGCGGACCAGCGCGCCCTGTTCGACAACTACCTAATGAAGCCGGTCCGGCTGGATGCGCTGTCGAGTGCGCTGGCCGAGGTGTTCCCCGCTAAAGATTAAAACAGCGTTGCAGTGCGGCTTCGATCACATGGAGCCGCACCGGCTTTTCATAAGGGCCGAGCACGTCATACTCACGCATCGCCTGAGCGATCTCCGACTCGCGTCGGTCGGTCCCCAGCTCCCCGGTCAGCACCAGTACCGGCGCATCCGGGTTGTCGGAGGCGCGGATAGTGGCAATACAGCGATCCGCCGTTTCCTCACCGATCAGCCAGTCCACCACGTAGCCGTCGAACAGGCTTTGCTGCAACGCCAGGCAGAAGCTGTCGACGTCATAAAACGCCACCGCGTTGAAACCGCAGCCGCCGAGGTACTTGGCCAGCTCATCGGCCGCCTGATGCGAATCGTCCAATACCGCAATGCTCAGCCGCTCGTCGTCGCCGTAGCCGGGCCGGATTTCGATCAAATCGACGCCGTAACGCGGGCCTGCCGGTGCCTCATCGGCGCGATAGATATGCCACTGTCCTTCCACGCGCAGCGCCACAAATTCCGCCGGCCGCCCGGCAGGAAGCTCATCGCCGATGTGCCCGACGCAAGGTATCGCCACCCCCGCCACGACAAAGATGGCATCGCGCGCCATGTTGGGTTCGGGCGTCTCGTGTTCGGCGCTCAAATCGGCGATCGCCGCCGGCGTTTCTCCCAGCGCGGCCGCGACGCTGTTGATCTGTTCCAGCGTCCAGGGGCTTTGCCCTTTCAGTTTGCGGTGCGCATGTGAAAAACTCAGATCCAAGATGCGGCTGAGCTCTCGGGCATGCTGACGTTTTCCAATCCCGTAATGTAAAAACAGCTCTCTGACCCGATTGGCAATCGACTGTGAATCGAATTTTTGGTGATTGTTATCCATTTGTTCCTTCGATTTTTTTTACTGATTTATCAGTCGTTTTGATTATTTCCGCTGAAAAAGCCACATCTAAAACTAGCATCTGATGCAATTATGCGTTAAAAACGTTGCTTGACATACCATGTTGCATCGTCAAACATGGTATCAAAAGAGACATACAGCAATACACTATAAAAAATAACACCAGCACGTTTTTTAATAATAACCATAGTAACACCAGGGAAAATTTGTTCCGTTGCCGCTACTGAGACGATGATCACATCGCTCGGACTGCACAAGCAAAACGGGGCTTGAGCCTTTAGCGCTAATCTGTTTTACCCACTTTTGAGCCGGGATCCGTCAGGGTCCCGGTTTTTTATTGCCCTGGCGCCGCGCCATCATACGGACTCACCTCGCAGCCGCAAATAAAAACGGAGCCGGCATGCCGGCTCCGTTGTCATTGTGATGACCGTTGAAGGTCAGAAGCGCCAGGTGAAACCGGCGTTGACGCTGTTGTCCTGATGGTTCTGCGACAGCAGCCCGCCGTAGCCCAGCGACAGCGTGGCATTTTCGTTCACCGCCACTTCCGCTCCCGCCTTCAGCACCATCCCGTCACGCGAGACCGGCACGCTGTCCACCACGAACGGCGCGTTGCCGCCGTTGAACCGCAGCCCGGTGCCTCGCTCCAGCCCGCCGTACTGGTGTTGCCACCCCAGCTCACTGCGCAGCGCCACCGTCGTGCCCGCGCTCACCTGCCATTCGGTGTCCGCACGCAGGCCCAGCGTCGACACCGTCGCATCCGTGTGCTGCTTGTCGCCGCGCAATGCCGCCGCGCCGCCGCTTTCCGCGATGCCGTTGTTCTCGAAGTTCACGTACGCCAGGTTCACGAACGGCTCCAGGTTCAGCCACTCGCCCTGCACGCTGTAGCCCGCTTCCGCGAACAGCTGCTCGGTGCGCGCGCTGTACTTCGCCGTGTCACGGTCCGACTGCATCCCGTAGTTCACCGACCGTTTGGTGTCGATGCGATGCCAGGTGTAGCCCGCCCCGCCACGCAGCGCCAGCGCCCCGAACTGCTTGTCGCCGTACGCCGCCAGGTGGTAGTTGTCGCTGTCCGCCTTCGACCCGTACCCGCCGTGCAGCGAGGTACGGGTGTAGCCGGTCGCCACCCCCAGCCGCCCGTCGCCCGCGACCGCCGAGTCCAGCCCGACCAGCACCCCGTAGGTCGAGGCCTGATAACCCGTGGCGTTGGCGTCGCCCGACGCGTGGTCCCACGCTCCCAGCAGCTGCGCCCAGGCACCGCCCTCGTCCGCCTTGATGGCCGACGAGCTCGCCAGCCCTTCCGCCTGACGCAGACGCCCGTTCAGCGCCTCACGCAGGTAGCGGCTGTCGCTCACCAGCGCCGACGCGATATCCGCATGGATTTGCCCCGACAGCTGACGGAACGCCTGCCGCGCCTCGCCCGCCGTGCCGCTGGTAAGCAGGCTCTCGTACACCGGGTTGCCCGCCGCCAGCGCATCCGCCGCCGCCGCTACCGCCCGCTCGTTCGAGGTCTGCGCCACGCTGGCGAAGCTCGTGCCGTTGCGCCCAACGCTCAGCGTCACCCCGGTCGGCTGGTAGCTCAGCCCGGTGCCGAGGAACAGGTAGTTCGGCGCCACCGCGTCAAACTGCCCGCTCACCCCCTGCTGCGCAGTCAGGATGGTGTACTGCTGGCCCAGCAGGCTGCGCACCTCGCTTTGCGTCAGCAGATTGGGGCTGTTCTCCAGCGTCACCGCCACCTCGCCGCCGCCGATCGTCGCCGATCCGCTGCTCTGGATCCGATCGCTCTGGCCGTTCGGGCCCACTTCCACCGCGTAGCGCGACCCCGGTTCGAAGCTGACGTTGCCCGCCACGTTCAGGGTGCCGATCGAGTTGCCCGGCGCCACGGTGCCGCCCTGACGGGCGATCAGCGAACCGACCGTGCCGCTGCCGCCGACGATGCCGCCGTTCTGCACGCTGACGGCCGAGGTGACCGAGCCGTTGACGGCCAGCAGCCCCTGATTGACCAGCGTCGGGCCGGCATAGGTGTTGGTGCCGGTCAGCTCCAGGGTTCCCGCGCCCTCTTTGGTCAGGCCGCCGTGGCCGGAAATGTTGTTGGAGTAGATTTCCCATCCACAGTGGAAGTCATCACATTTCCTGGCGTGCAGTGTACCGGCATCCACCTCGGCGCCCCTCCCCGGAATATTGGCGACAAACTGGGTCGGGCCATAGGCCACGCCCGTCGGATCCGGGATGCGGAACTCCGCAGGAATATCTTCGACGGTATAGAACATGCCCGGGCCGTTGATGGCCTTGCCCAGGTTGATCATCCCCCAGCCGTAGAGCGCGTCGATGCCCGGTGCGCCCATGTCGGTGGCGGTGGTTTTCAGCACGTCGGCAATCTGCGCCGAGCTCATGTACGGGAAGCGCTGCAGCAACACCGCCACCGCGCCGGTCACGTGCGGCGTCGCCATCGAGGTGCCGTTTTTATTGCCGTAGTCCGACACCAGATTGGCCGGATCGGAACCGTTGGCCACGGTGCTGTAGATTTTGCTGCCCGGCGACGAGACGCAGAAGCTGGCGGTATAGCCGCAGCGGGAAGAGAAGCTGCTGATGGTGTAAGGCACGCTGTTGGTCGATGCCGCATCCTGCGCCACGCTGGCGACCGACAGCCAGTTCGGCGCGATGTCCGGCACGAAGTAGGCCAGCCCGCTGATCACATCCGGCTGGTTGTAGTTGCCGTCGTTGCCGGCGGCGAACAGCACCAGAATGTTTTTGCGCGCCGCATCGATCGCGCCCTGATAGCCTGCGCCGGCCAGGCTGCCGAGCAGCGGTTTGACCTGATCGAATTGTTCCTGCGCATCCTTCAGCTCAAAGTGCAGCGCGTTAGGATCGCGGCCGCCGTCGGACAGGAAATCGGGAATACTGACGCCCCAGCTGTTGTTGATCACCCGTGCACCGCTGTTGATCATCGCCTGCCAGCCGGCATTGGTGACGGCGCCGTCCAGGCCGAGGAATTCGCCGTAGGCCGGGCCGTCGTTATCGTTATCGACGCTGATCACCTGCGAATCGAAGGCCACGCCGTGCATGCCGATGCCGTCGCGGTTCGCCGCGCTGATCCCCGCGACGTGCACCCCATGATTGCTCAATGTCGCCCCGCTATAGAAATGGAAGGTGCCGTCAAAGTAAAAGCGATCGCCGGCGTTAATGCCCGGCCGATGCGGATCGGTGTAGGCGCGGTAGCCTTCGGTGACCACGTTGATCAGTTTGCCGTCGCCGGCGAACTCGGGATGGTGGTTGACCGGGGTGTCGAAAATGCCCACCTTCTGCCCTTTGCCGGTATAGCCGGCGGCGTAGGCCTCATCGGCGTGGATCGCCCCCAGCCCCCAGTTGGCGTTGAATTCGGCGCTGCGCCAGCTGGCCGGATCGCCGGGTTGGCCGTTCACCTCGTGCGGCGCCGCCTGTGCATACCCCGCCAGCGCCATGCAGCAGACCAGCGCGTTCAGCCGCCACGGCGAGCGGCGAGCGTTTCCTTTGCTATCAAAACCCATTGTTGTTGTCATTTCCTTACCTTTTGCTTGTTATTGGCCGACGCCCCAGGTGCGCCGGGTTCTCATTAGCAGGATGTGAAAAAGGAACCGCCCGCAGACGGTTCCCGTACAAGGATTGAGTCAATGTTGCTTAGAAACGCCAGGTGAAGCCGGCGTTGACGCTGTTGTCCTGATGGTTTTGCGACAGCAGCCCGCCGTAGCCCAGCGACAGCGTGGCATTTTCGTTCACCGCCACTTCCGCTCCCGCCTTCAGCACCATCCCGTCACGCGAGACCGGCACGCTGTCCACCACGAACGGCGCGTTGCCGCCGTTGAACCGCAGCCCGGTGCCTCGCTCCAGCCCGCCGTACTGGTGTTGCCACCCCAGCTCACTGCGCAGCGCCACCGTCGTGCCCGCGCTCACCTGCCATTCGGTGTCCGCACGCAGGCCCAGCGTCGACACCGTCGCATCCGTGTGCTGCTTGTCGCCGCGCAATGCCGCCGCGCCGCCGCTTTCCGCGATGCCGTTGTTCTCGAAGTTCACGTACGCCAGGTTCACGAACGGCTCCAGGTTCAGCCACTCGCCCTGCACGCTGTAGCCCGCTTCCGCGAACAGCTGCTCGGTGCGCGCGCTGTACTTCGCCGTGTCACGGTCCGACTGCATCCCGTAGTTCACCGACCGTTTGGTGTCGATGCGATGCCAGGTGTAGCCCGCCCCGCCACGCAGCGCCAGCGCCCCGAACTGCTTGTCGCCGTACGCCGCCAGGTGGTAGTTGTCGCTGTCCGCCTTCGACCCGTACCCGCCGTGCAGCGAGGTGCGGGTGTAGCCGGTCGCCACCCCCAGCCGCCAGTCGTCCGCCGCCGCCGAGTCCAGCCCGACCAGCACCCCGTAGGTCGAGGCCTGATAACCCGTGGCGTTGGCGTCGCCCGACGCGTGGTCCCACGCCCCCAGCAGCTGCGCCCAGGCCCCGCCCTCGTCCGCCTTGATGGCCGACGAACTCGCCAGCCCTTCCGCCTGGCGCAGACGCCCGTTCAGCGCCTCACGCAGGTAGCGGCTGTCGTTCACCAGCGCCGACGCGATATCCGCATGGATTTGCCCCGACAGCTGACGGAACGCCTGCCGCGCTTCACCTGCCGTGCCACTGGTGAGCAGGCTCTCGTACACCGGGTTGCCCGCCGCCAGCGCATCCGCCGACGCCGCCACCGCCCGCTCGTTCGAGGTCTGCGCCACGCTGGCGAAGCTCGTGCCGTTGCGCCCGACGCTCAGCGTCACCCCGGTCGGTTGGTAGCTCAGCCCGGTGCCGAGGAACAGGTAGTTCGGCGCCACCGCGTCAAACTGCCCGCTCACCCCCTGCTGCGCAGTCAGGATGGTGTACTGCTGGCCCAGCAGGCTGCGCACCTCACTTTGCGTCAGCAGGTTGGGGCTGTTCTCCAGCGTCACCGCCACCTCGCCGCCGCCGATCGTCGCCGATCCGCTGCTCTGGATCCGATCGCTCTGGCCGTTCGGGCCCACTTCCACCGCGTAGCGCGAGCCCGGCTCGAAGCTGACGTTGCCCGCCACGTTCAGGGTGCCGATCGAGTTGCCCGGCGCCACGGTGCCGCCATCACGGGCGGTCAGCGAACCGACCGTGCCACTGCCGCCAACAATACCGCCGCTCTGCACGCTGACGGCCGAGGTGACCGAACCGTTGACAGCCAGCCGCCCCTGATTGACCAGCGTCGGGCCGGCATAGGTGTTGTTACCGGTCAGCACCAGGGTGCCGATGCCCTGCTTGGTCAGGCCGCCGTGGCCGGAGATGTCGTTGCTCCAGAAGTCCAGGCCGCAAAGATCGCTGCTGCAGACGCGCTCGGTCGGTTTACCCTGGTCCAGCACCGCGCCGACGCCCGGCAGATCGACCACGAACTGGGTCGGACCATAAGCCACGCCCGTCGGATCCGGGATACGGAACTCTTCGGGAATATCCTCAGCGGTCACCAACATGCCCGGGCCGTTGATGGCCTTGCCCAGATTGATCATCCCCCAGCCGTAGAGCGCGTCGATGCCCGGCGCGCCCATGTCGGTGGCGGTGGTTTTCAGCACTTCCGCCACCTGTGCGCCATTCAAATACGGGAAACGCTCCATCAGCACCGCAACGCTGCCGGCCACGTGCGGCGCCGCCATCGAGGTACCGCTGTATTTGGCGTAGCCAGTCGTCAGATTCTCCACGCTGGTGCCTTCAATCACCGAGCTGTACACCCGGGTACCCGGTGCCGAGACGCACAAACTGGCGGTATAGCCGCAGCGGGAAGAGAAGGTGCTGATGCTGTAATCGCCGGTATTGGTGGGATCCTGCAGGCTGGCGACCGACAGCCAGTTCGGCGCGATATCCGGCACGAAATACGCCAGGCCGGCCATGGCGTCCGGGTTGTTCAGGTTGTAATCGTTACCGGCGGCGAAGATGGTGACCACGCCGCTGCGCGCCGCGTCGATCGCGCCCTGATAGGCGCCGCCGGGCTTGGTGCCCAAGATAACCTTGATCTGATCGAACTGCTTTTGCGCATCGTCGACCGTGAAATGAGGATAAGCGGGATCTTTGCCTCCCTTGGCGAATTTATCGGTAATGCCGATGCCCCAGCTGTTATTGATGATGCGCGCGCCGCTGGCCACCAGCGCCTCCCAGCCGGCCTGGTAAACCGCGCCGTCGTTACCGAGGATGATGCCGTCCTCCGGGCCGGGGTCGCCGTTTTCCGCGCTGATGATCTGCGCGTTGAACGCCACGCCGTGCATGGCGCCGCCGTCGCGGCTGCCGGCGGCGATGCCGCCCACGTGGGTGCCGTGCGAGCCGAGCGTACCGTCAGAGTCCACACTCGGGGTTCCGTCATAGCGGAAGTCATCGCCTTTTTTCACCGGAATATAGGGATCGGTGTATTCGCGGGTGCCATGGGTAACCAGATTGATCACCTTATCAGGACCGGAAAACTCGGGGTGCTTGGCGTAGACCGGCTGATCGAAAATGCCGAGTTTGATGCCTTTGCCGGTATAACCGGCGGCGTAGGCCTGGTCGGCGTGGATCGCCCCCAGCCCCCATTCCGCGTTGAACTCACTGCTGCGCCAGCTGGCCGGATCGCCCGCTTTGCCGTTCTCTATATAGGTGGCCGCCTGCGCCCCGCCGATCGCCGTCAGGCAGATCAGCAGCGCGCTCCATTGTGCGCGATGAACTCCGATTTCAGGCCAGCCGAAGGCCGCCCGAGCGGATTTGACTCCTCTACGTTTCTTCTCCATCCCAGATACCGTCCGTTGTTGTTTGCAAATGTTTTATAAGATTTTTTGTGTAACAGTTTGGTAACACCAAATAAATAAAGCACAACAATCTCAAGTGCGCTTAATGTGTCATCCGGCAGTCAGGAGGGAGGAGAGAAAGTTTCAGGGGTGAATCAGGTGAGGAGCGATAAGGGAAGACAATGTTTTTTCTCAGCGCTGGGGCAGCGTTAATCAGCAGGAAAAAGGCAATTCAATATAATGATAAATAATACTATTTCATTAAAAATAGACGTAGGGATCGGTCGCCTGAAAAGTGCTTAACAGGCGCTTTTTATCACTTTTAATTATAACTTTTACCAATATTTACTCAGTGAATTATGCTGGCTTTTCACTCAGGCACCGGCAAAAATTGGATTATCCTGCTGATGTTTTTTTGCTGTGCATCGCATCCTCTTCCGCCTGACGCAGGATGGCTTTGGCCATCCATTGCGTGACATCCTGGATCCCCCCAAGCTCCAGTCCCCAGATATCTTTCAGCACCAGGAACACCTCAGAACCGTAAATCAGCGAGAAAGCATGAATCACTCTCTGTATAGAATCCGGCGGCAGTTTGCCCTGCAACGGTTCTACCGCCAGCGTCAGCAGCCGCTTGCGGTTGCCGCGCACAAATTTTTCGCCCGGCGTCGCATGCGCCCACTGCTGTAAAGAGAGTTGCAAGGCGGCGCGCAGCGCCCCCTCATGCCGCTCCATCTGGGGATAAGCGAAGGTCAGCAGCTGCTGAATACGCTTCAGGGCATCGTCGTCTTGCGGGCGCCATTCCAGAATAGGCCCCAGACTTTCCGCCACCACCGCAGTAATCAACGCACTTTGGGTCGGGAAATAGCGGTAGGCGGTCGCGCGGGATACCTGCGCATGCGCCGCCAGATCGGTGATTGAAGGAAATGCTCCCTCGCCATACAGCGTCATTGCGCTGGCCAGCAACAAACGATGGGTTTTCGCCCGAGCGGAGGTCAGAGAAAGGTCGGACGGGGTAGGAAAAGCATTTATCGGCACTTAAACCTCATACATCTGTACACGCTTGCGCGGCAGGAGATACGCCACTGCCGACAGGTTGACGACAAAGGGTCAGCCGCGCTGAAAAGCTCAAAAATGAGACAGGAGTCCCATTTTGCACTGCGCTGCCCTTGCAAAAATGATACTGCCGTCTCATTATATAAATACATTAATCAATTTAATTTAAACGCCAACACCAGGGCACCCTAAAAAATATAACTAAATAATTTTTAAATAAAAATTAGAAACACCCCAGGAAGAAACATGAAAGACACTTCAAATTTTGTCTATATTGCTACCACAGCAGATACCAAAGGACAAGAGTTGGAGTATGTGCGCCGGCTGATTACCAGCCTGGATTTACCCACACGAACCGTCGATCTCTCCACCCGTAGTCTGCCGTTTGACTCCCCGGCCGATATCAGCCCAGAGGACGTTGCCCGCCATCATCCGGCAGGCGCCGGTGCGGTCTTTTGCGCCAGTCGCGGCCAGGCGATCGCGGCCATGGCGATCGCTTTCGAACGCTTTATCCTGACGCGCCGCGATATCGCCGCCCTGCTTGGTCTGGGCGGCTCCGGCGGCACCGCCATCATCACGCCGGCCATGCAGCAACTGCCGATCGGCCTACCGAAAATAATGGTCTCAAGCATGGCAGCGGGAGACGTTTCCGCCTATGTCGGCGCCAGTGACATCAATATGCTGTATTCGGTCACCGATCTCGCCGGTCTGAACCGCATCTCGCGACGGGTGCTCGGCAACGCGGCGCGCCAGATAGCCGGGGCAGTACGCTTCGCCGCCGTCGACTATCCCGACGACAAGCCCGCGATTGGCCTGACGATGTTTGGCGTCACCACGCCCTGCATTCAGGCGCTGGTTGCCGACCTTGAGCCGCAATGGGATTGCCTGACGTTTCACGCCACCGGCAGCGGCGGCAGAGCGCTGGAAAAACTGATCGATAGCCGCCAACTGCGCGGCGCCATCGACTTGACCACCACCGAAGTGGCCGATTACCTGTTTGGCGGTATGCTGCCCTGTAATGCAGATCGTTTCGGGGCCATCGCGCGAACCGGCATCCCGTGCGTGCTCTCCTGCGGCGCGATCGACATGATCAACTTCGGCGCGCCGAATACGGTGCCGGCTCGCTATGCCAACCGCCTGCGCCACCATCACAATCCGCAAGTGACGCTGGTGCGTACCAGCGCGCGGGAAAGCGCGTTAATCGGGCGTTGGATGGGCGAAAAAATCAACGCCTGCGCGGGCGACGTGCGTTTCGTGATCCCGGCGGGTGGTGTGTCGGCTCTGGATGCACCGGGGCAACCGTTCTGGGATCCGGCGGCGCTGGCCGCCTTTACCCAAGCGCTGGAGGAGACGGTGTACGCCACCGATAAACGCCAGTTAATAAAAACGCCTTACCATATCAATGACCCGCGCTTTGCACAGGCCGTTGCCGAACAGTTCCGGCACATTGTCGGCGGGGAATGATTATCTCTCACTGAAGAACCTGCCGGTGATAACGCCAAATAAAAAAGGCCAGACAAATAGTCTGGCCCTTTTTTATTCACCGCGAGCGGATATTACTGACCGGAGGACATCTGCTCCTTCATTTTATTCATATGGTCCATCATCTTTTGCTCGCGTTTCTGATAATTCTCATTGTATTGTTTTTTCTGCTCAGGAGTCAGCAGGTTATACATTTTATTTTCCGCTTTGGCGCGTTCCAGCATGCGTTCGGATTGCGCTTTGCCGATCGCGTCAATTTGCGCTTTCGCCTTCGCTTCGTCAAAGCTGTCGGCAGCCACCAGATTATGCAGCGCCTGGCGTTCCTCTTTCATGCCCGGCCCGCGCTTCTGGTGCGACTCTTTCATGATATCGCGCATCTGCTGGCGCTGCTGCTCGGTCAGGTTCAGTCCGGCGAACGGGCCGCCCTTGCCTTCACCCTTGTGATGCATCATTTTCATCGGCGCCGCATCCGCCGCCGGTGCCGTCGTATCTGCAGCAAACGCCGCGGAAGCAGAACCCAGAGCCAGCGTGGAAGCAATAAATAAAGCCGTCAATTTACGCATAATCATTTCCTTAAAAGTTTTTCTTCATCAGGAGCGCTGTACGTTAACAGGCTCATTCGTCGTCGGAGATAATAATAGGCTGATAAAATTCAAGTAATGCGAGGGTGTGTAAACTTTTTAAAACCCGTCTCGGATTTATTCACCAATTATGAGAAAACTATGAAGATGGCGTTTATTTGATGGAAATTTTAATTTCCCGGTAAAAATCCCCCCGGTGGAGTTATTTTTCCGCTTTCCCCTCACCGCTATAATTTACTCGCCTCCACGGCAACCTTGCATCAACCGTTTTCCGATAGCGGGGGAGGTCGGTACAAACATCACAGGATCCGATGTTCTCCTACACTTTAAGACAGCCGGCCGCCGGGTGACGTTTACACCGCAAAACTAATCATTGCTTATATAATAGTTTCCATCACCCGCCTCGCCTGTGAAAACCTGTTATATGATGCACAGATGCGCACGGCGACCACTTTCGGGCCAACAGGCTGCCCCGGAGCTGTGCTGACCGGCCGCCCGTGCTCTTTTGAGGAATCATCATGCCCGCAGACCAAGGCCCTGAGCTTCTTAACGCCCACTTCGGCACCCAAAGCCCCCACTGGCGGCTGGCGTTTGACAGCAATGCCCTGGAGCTATCCGCCGTTAAGGGCAAAGCCCACGTCGCGGTGGCGCTCAGCGCCATGGAAGCGGCGAAAATTCGCCGCCTGACCGGCGTCACCGCCAGCCTTGAACTGACCATTACGCTAGCCGGAGAACCGCTGCATCTGCATCTGGTGGGGCGCCGCGTCAACCATCTCGAATGGGCGGGCACCGCTTCCGCCTTCAGCGACACTCAATCCGTGGCGCGCGATCTGGTGCACGGCCTCTCCTTCGCCGAGCAGGTGGTATCCGAAGCCAACTCGGTGATCGTGATCGTCGATCAGCACGGCCGCATCCAACGCTTCAATCGGCTGAGCGAGGAGTACACCGGGCTGCACGAACACGAAGTGATCGGCAAAAACGTTTTCCAGCTGTTTATGAGCCCGGAAGAAGCCGCCGCTTCGCGGCGCAACATCGCCGGCTTCTTCCGCAACGGTTCGTCCTATGAGGTGGAACGCTGGGTAAAAACGGTCAAGGGCGAACGGCTGTTCCTGTTCCGCAATAAATTCGTGCACAGCGGCAGCGGCAAGAACGAGGTGTACCTTATCTGTTCCGGTACCGACATCACCGAAGAGCGCCGTGCGCAAGAGCGACTGCGGGTGCTGGCCAACACCGATCTCATCACCGGCTTACCGAACCGTAACGCGATCCAGGATAAGATCAATCACGCCATCGCCACGCGCAGCGAAGAGAGTTTCGGCCTGGTGTACCTCGATCTCGACAACTTCAAGAAGGTCAACGACGCCTACGGCCATATGTTCGGCGATCGGCTGCTGGTCGAAGTCGCGCTGGCGATCCTCGGCTGCCTGAGCCCGGACCAGGTGCTCGCCCGCCTCGGCGGCGACGAGTTCTTGGTGCTGGCGCCACATACCGATCGCGAGCGCCTGCAAACGCTGGCGCAGCGCATCATCGACAGGCTGAAAACCCCTTTCCGCATCGGCCTGATTGAGGTGTATACCGGCTGTTCGATCGGCATCGCGCTGTGCCCGGAGCACGGCAACGATCTCGACAGCCTGATCCGCAGCGCCGATACCGCCATGTACGTCGCCAAGGAGCACGGCAAACGCACCTATACCGTCTTTTCGCCGGAGATGAACAAGCGCGTCGCCGAATACATGTGGCTGGACACCAATCTGCGCAAAGGCCTGGAGCAAAATCAGCTGGTGCTGTATTACCAGCCGAAAATCGACGCACGCAGCGGTGAAGTGCACAGCGTGGAAGCGCTGGTGCGCTGGGATTCGCCGGAGCGCGGCCTGATCCCGCCGCTGCAGTTCATCTCCTATGCCGAAGAGTCCGGCCTGATCGGCCCGCTGGGCCAATGGGTGCTGCAGACCGCCGCCGGCCAGGCGGCGCAGTGGCAAGAGCAGGGACTGAATCTGCGGGTGGCGGTCAACCTCTCCGCCCGGCAGCTGGCCGACGACGGCATCGTCAACGATCTGCTCGGCGTGCTGCGCCGTCACCGCATGGCCCCTTGTCTGTTGGACTTCGAGTTGACCGAAAGCAGCCTGATTGAAGACGAGAACCGCGCACGCGCGCTGATCACCCGGCTGCGTGAACTGGGCGCGCAGGTACATCTCGACGACTTCGGCACCGGCTATTCGTCGCTGGCGCAGCTGGCGCGTATTCCGCTGGACGCCATCAAGCTGGATAAAAGCTTCGTGCGCGGGGTGAATTTCAACCCGGTATCGCAATCGCTGGTACGCGCGATCGTTGCGGCGGCGGAGGCGTTGGCCTTCCGGGTGATCGCCGAAGGGGTGGAGACCGAGAGCGAAAATCACTTCCTCGACGAGGTCGGCGTGGACGAAAAACAGGGCTTTCTGTTTGCGCGGCCAATGCTCCCGGAACAGCTGGAGCATTGGCTGCAGTCCTATCGCCCGCACTCACCCTCCGCGTGAGGCGGGCGCGTTAACGTTAGCCGGCACGACGCAGATTCAGGGTATGACGATCCTGCAACATCACCAGCCGCTCGATGTAGGCGCGGTCTTTTTCCTCAATGGTAAAGGCCGAATGTACCCAATCTTCGGTAATGTCCATCAGCTCGGAACGCGTCAGCTGCAACACGCGCTGACGCGCCCGCAACATGGCGCGCATGCCGTTGAGTTTCGGCCGGATGGTATCGATGAAGGTGCGCGTCGCCATGTAGGCGTCGCCGGGCTGGAACAGCTGATCTACCAGCCCACGGCTCTCGAACCACTCTGCGGTGTGCGACTCGCCGCCCCAAATCAGCTCCTCGGCCAAGCGCATGCCCGCCTTGCGTGCCACCAGCGAGTAACCGCCCATACCGGGAAACAGGTTGAACGCGATCTCCGGAAACCCCATGCGTGCATTGTTCTGCGCCAGCACGAAATGGTGCGCCAGCGCCGCTTCAAAACCGCCGCCCAACGCGCTGCCTTCAATCATCGCAATGCTGATCGCACCGGTATCGAAACCGCGCGCCGCCGCATGCACGCAGTCGATGCAGGCGCGCGCGTAGGCCATCATCGCCTCACGCTTGCGGTTTTTGATCGCTTCGGCGAAGAACTGCAGATCGCCGCCGACGTTGAACATGTTCGGCACCAGCGATCCGGTAACCCAGAAATCGAACCGCAGCGAAGACTCCTTCGCCGCCTGCGCCAGCGTCATGATGTCTTCGATCAGCGCCTGGTTGAAGCAGGGGCGCGGCGCGGCGCGCAGCAGCATCCACATGATGTGCCGCTCCTCTTCATAATAAGCGGACAGCTGCGACAGATTGCCCGCTTCGGTAAACGGACGACAGGTGGGGTGATTAAGCAATTTCATAAGACCTTCCAGTTTTTCTGTTGATGACGGATGAGACCGTTCCAGCCCCTACGGCTGCAGCGGAGCGGCGAGCGGCAAAAGCGCGACGCCACATCATGAGTAAACGCTTTCTCACCGACGAAACAGATAAAAATTGGAGGTAGGGAAGTGAAAAAAACCGAGGCGCCACGGGGTTTTCATAGGAATTTTACCTATCGGTCCCTCCCCGGCATTTCATGCCGGGCGCTAACGCGCTAAGCTCGGAAAATGACCGTTTGCCGCCCCGGCGCTCAAAACGCCGCGGGGCTTTGGCTATAATCAACGCTGAAACATACCGTTTAACGTTAAGGATATCGTGAAGTAATGCCTACAGGACCAGACCAGGAACACCGCCAGCCCGCACAAGACACGCCGCCGAAGCCGCTTATCGCCATCAAGACCGGCCATGAGACCCTCGACCGCCGCATCGGCGGCTTTTCACGTCTGATTGAACGCATCAAAGCCTGGCCGAGCGTGGCGCACCTGCTGCGCGCCGCCGAACGCTTTAACGATCGGCTGGGTAGCCAGTTCGGCGCCGCCATCACCTATTTTTCCTTCCTCTCGCTGATCCCGATCCTGATGGTGTCGTTCGCCGCCGCCGGCTTCGTGCTGGCCTCAAACCCGGATCTGCTGGCCCGGTTGATCAACCGCATCGTCGGCAGCATCAGCGATCCGACGCTGGCCAGCACGCTGAAGAACACCGTAAACACCGCCATTCAACAGCGTACCACCGTGGGATTGACCGGCCTGGCGCTGGCGCTCTATTCCGGCATCAGTTGGATGGGCAACCTGCGCGAGGCGATCCGCGCGCAGTCGCGCGATGTCTGGGAGCGCAATCCGCAGGATCAGGAGAAAATCTACTTCAAGTACACCCGCGACTTCATCTCGTTGACCGGCCTGGTGGTCGCGCTGATCATTACGCTGTCGCTGACCTCGGTCGCCGGGTCGGCGCAGGCGGCGATCGTCAATGCGCTGGGGCTGGACGGCATCGAATGGCTGCGGCCGGCGCTGACGCTGATCGCGCTGTCGATCTCGATTTTCGCCAACTATCTGCTGTTCCTGTGGATTTTCTGGATGCTGCCGCGCCACAAACCGAAGAAAAAAGCGCTGCTGCGCGGTACCTTGCTCGCCGCCATCGGCTTTGAGGTGATCAAGTTCGTGATGACCATGACGCTGCCGCAGGTGGCGAAGTCGCCTTCTGGCGCGGCCTTCGGATCGGTGATCGGGCTGATGGCGTTCTTCTACTTCTTCGCCCGTTTGACGCTGTTTTGCGCCGCCTGGATCGCCACCGCCGACTACAAAGGCGACAAAGCGTTGCCGGAACGCGAACCGCCGGCGCGCTGAAGCCATGCAATCGTGCCGGTGTTATCGCACTCGCCGGCATTTTCATCTATATATAAACCAGAAAACCAGTCAATACGTCTAAATAACGCGGTATGCGATCCGAAAAACCAGCATAACAAACTGCACACTCACTTTTCTTTGCCGCTTTTACAGCCATTCCCTCTGCACGAAAGCCCTTTCTCAACGTTTAACGCTGCAGAAAAGAAGCCAGATAAAACATTAGTCTTTTTAACCGGTTAGCGGGGCCATTGCCCAAAGTTCCCGCGTTGAAAAGGCCGAATGCTGTCACTAAGATGGATTTTTACCCCTTCCAACAATAAGAAATATTATGCAAGCCACCATCGCACCCCCACTCGACGCCGACGACGCGTCCACACCGGTGAACTCCCGCGGGAAGGTCATCGTCGCCTCGCTGGTCGGTACCGCCATCGAGTTCTTCGACTTCTACATCTACGCCACCGCCGCGGTGATCGTGTTCCCGCATATTTTCTTCCCACAGGGCGACCCGACCACCGCGACGCTGCAGTCGCTGGCCACCTTCGCCGTCGCCTTTGTCGCACGCCCTATCGGCTCTGCGCTGTTCGGGCACTTCGGCGATCGCGTGGGGCGCAAGGTGACGCTGGTCGCCTCGCTGCTGACCATGGGGATTTCCACCGTGCTGATCGGCCTGCTGCCGAGCTATGAAACCATCGGCATCTTCGCCCCTATCCTGCTGGCGCTGGCGCGCTTCGGGCAGGGCCTGGGGCTTGGCGGCGAATGGGGCGGCGCCGCTCTGCTGGCGACGGAGAACGCACCGGCCAAAAAGCGCGCGCTGTACGGCTCCTTCCCCCAGTTGGGCGCGCCGATCGGCTTCTTCTTTGCTAACGGCACCTTCCTGCTGCTCTCCTGGCTGCTGAGCGACCAGCAGTTTATGGAATGGGGCTGGCGCGTGCCGTTCATCCTCTCCGCCGCGCTGGTGCTGATTGGCCTGTACGTTCGGGTATCGCTGCATGAAACGCCGGTGTTCGCCAAAGTGGCCAAGGCCGGCAAACAGGTGAAAGTGCCGCTCGGCACGCTGCTGAGCAAGCATCTGAAAGCCACCATCCTCGGCACCTTCATCATGCTGGCGACCTACACGCTGTTTTATCTGATGACGGTGTATTCGATGACCTATGGCACCGCGCCGCAGCCGCTGGGCCTCGGCTACTCCCGCAACAGCTTCCTGTGGATGCTGATGGTGGCGGTGATCGGTTTCGGCGTGATGGTGCCGATCGCCGGCCTGCTGGCGGACGCGTTCGGCCGCCGCAAGACCATGATCGCCATTACCCTGCTGATGATCGGCTTCGCGTTCCTGTTCCCGACCCTGCTGGGTTCCGGCAACCAGGCGCTGGTGATGGGCTTCCTGCTGTGCGGCCTGAGCATCATGGGGCTGACCTTTGGCCCGATGGGCGCGCTGCTGCCGGAGCTGTTCCCGACCGAAGTGCGCTATACCGGCGCATCGTTCTCCTACAACGTCGCGTCTATTCTCGGCGCGTCCGTGGCGCCTTATATCGCCACCTGGCTAGCGGCCCACTACGGGCTGTTCTACGTCGGCATGTACCTGGCCGCAATGGCCGGGCTGACGCTGCTGGCCCTGCTGCTGATGAAAGAAACCCGCCACCAGTCGCTGTGATCCCCTGCGGCCCCCCTCACTGTGGGGGGCCGCACGCGTTGTTCGTTTCCTGTCATAAAACCGGGCTATGCTGGTCGTTTCTCTCGGTAACAGGATCGGCCGATGTCTCTGCGTCGTGGGGTATTTGTCTGCGTTGCGCTGCTGGCGGCTCTCGCCATCGCGCTCTATTACGGGTTGAAGCCCGACCATCCCGATGCGCTGTGGCGCATCGTCAGCCAGCAATGCCTGCCCAATCAGCAGGCGCATGACAACCCGGCGCCCTGCGCGCAGGTGGATGTGCAGGCCGGTTTCGTGGTGTTTAAAGATCGCAACGGACCACTGCAATATCTGCTGATGCCCAGCGCCAAAATCACCGGTATCGAAAGCCCGGCGGTGCTGGACGCCGCCACGCCGAATTTCTTCGCGCAGGCCTGGGGCGCGCGCCACGTGATGGCGGAACGTTATGGCAAACCGATCGACGACGGCGATATTTCACTGGCGATCAACTCGGAATATGGTCGTACGCAAAACCAGCTGCATATTCATATCTCCTGCCTGTTGCCGGCGGTTAAACAGCGGCTGGCGCAGATCGGCCCCGATTTTATCGGGCAATGGCAACCGCTGCCCGGCGGGCTGTTGGGACATGACTATCTGGGGCGGCGGGTGACCCCTGCCGAGCTGGAGCAACAGGGCGCCTTCCGTCTGTTGGCTGCCGGCCTGCCGCGCGCCGACGGGCGCATGGGCAGCTTCGGCCTGGCGATGACCGCGCTGCCGGACGGCGATTTCCTGCTGCTGGCGACCGAGCGCAGCCTGCTGCCGTTCACCCTGGCCTCGGCGGAAGAGATCCAGGATCACGACTGCCGGCTGCTTACGCCACCGCCGCGCGCCTGATTATTTTTTGCCTTTCATCTCCCGCAGGATCTGCCCGCACTGGTTCTCCTCGCCGCCTTCACTGGGCGAGACCAGCGCCAGCAGCGCCGCCGCCGGCGTCAGCACCGCCCCCAACGCCACCGCCGCCGCGCCGCGCGCGATCAGCGGCCCGGCTTTCACCCCGGCGTCGGGGTGCTTGAAGGTGCCTTTCACGTACAGCGGCGAGCGCAGGGTCAGCACGCGCATCCCCTTGCTTTCCGGATCGATGGACAAATCCAGCCGTTCGGTGGCGAGGTTGGTGTTGCCGGTGATGTTGATCACCGCGTTCTCGGTGTCGAACACAAACAGCCGCGGCGCGGCGACGCCGCTGCGGATGCCGACGTCCGCCGCCGCGCAGTTGATGCCCACCACGTCGTCGCCGAACAGCTGCGCCACCAGATAGTTACCGACGTTCAGGCCGAGGATCTCCATCAGGCTACGGCTGATCACCCCGTTATTGATCAACAGGCGCAGGTCGCCATTGCTGGTCGCCAGCAGCTCGGCCACCGAATTACCGCTGCCCGTCAGCCTGGCGTCGCCGTTCATCTGCCCAAGGCTGCGCTTCATCGCCGCCACGTTCGGCAACAGCTGTTTGAGCTGGAGTTTGCGCGCATGCATATCCACCTGGCCGCGCATCGGCTTTTTGCCGCCGTCGAGGCGCACCACGGCGTTCAGGCTGCCGCCCGCCATGCCAAAGCGCAGCGGATCCAGACGCAACTCGCCATTGTTCAGCTTCAGGTGCGTGGCCAGATCGCTCAGCGGTAAATCGCTGCCGCGCTCGATGCGCGCGGCGGCAAACTTCACGTCCGCATCCATCTTGCTCCAGCTTTGCGTATCGAACTGTTCAACCGGCAGCACCTTATCCGCCGGCTGGCGGCTCTTCTCGCCGCGGCCGGCTTTGGCGGCGTTGGAGTCCGCGCCGATCAGCGGCGCCAGATCCGCCAACCTCAGCTGCCGGGAGTTCACCGCCCCGCTCAGCGCCGGCCGCGGTTTAGCGGCAACGTATTTCAAGTCGCCATGAATGTCGCTGTCGCCGATTTTGCCGTCGAACTTCTGATATTCGAACACGGCGCCGCCCGGCTGATGCAGGCGGGCTATCAGATGGCCATCAGTCGCATACGGCGGCGTGTTCGGCAGCAGCACGCCGGTCAGGCCATAGAGATTGCCCAGGCTTTCGCCGGAAAATTTCAGCTGCACGTCCAGGCCGCCGAGGTTCAGCGGATCGGACAAGGTGCCCGCCACCGCAACCCGGGTGCTGCCGGAGCGCACGTCGGCCTGCAGCGGGAACGGCAGATCGGCGCTCTGCAGTGACAGCATGCCGCCGATCTTGCCGCTGCCGCTCAGCGGTTCGCCGTTATATTTGCCTTTCACCTGCCAGCCGAAAACATAATCGGGTGTAGCAACCTTGCCGCCGCTCTGTTTGCCGGTCACTTCACTGAACGGCAGCGGTTTGCCGAGCGGATCGATAACGGCGCGGAAATCCGCCTTCAGCGTGGCATCTTTAAAGGCGATCTGTCCCTTGTCGAACACGATGTCGTGCACAGTGAACGACCAGGCGGAAGGCGGCTGCTTGGGATCCTGGCCGGCAGCCAGGTCAAACGTCCAGTTGTTGTCGCCGTTGGCCAGGCGTTGCAACGACGCATTCGGCTGCTTGAGCCAGATGCGCGGGATCAGCAGTTCTTTCCTCAGCAGCGCCAGCGGTGCGATGCTGGCGTCGACGCGCTGCAGCGTCACCATGCTGTCGCCGGGGATGTTTTTCGGATTACCCAACCACACGTCTTCGGCGTGAATATGCGGCCAGGGCACCCAGGCGCGCCAGCCGCCCTCATCCCGGTTACGCGACCAATCGACGCCCAGATCGCCGCGGATGGCGAAGGGCCGCCGCAGTTCGGCCGACACTTTGTCGTTGATGGTGGGCTTGAGTCGATTCCAGTCGAAGGTGGCGATAAAGATCGCCAGCGCGACGATCGCCAGCAGCACAATGCCGCCCAGCCAGCTGAAAACCTTTCCTGTTCTTGTCATAGGGCTCCCTCAGCACATAAACCGGGCTGCCGAATGAAAGGAAAAGGAATGAGCAGCCCCGTTTAAGCCTAGCTGAGGATAGCCCGGAGTTCACGCCGGCGCGCCGGGCGCGGCGAACAGCGTCGGTACGCTGTGTAAAGTTTCAAAGCACGCCGGGCGGGAAAGATAGTAGCCCTGCGCGGCCAACGCGCCGGAACGCTGCACCAGCCGCCATTCCTGCTCGGTTTCCACGCCTTCGACGATCACCCCGTCGCTGTGCTGGTTCATCATCTTGATCAGGGTGCCGAGCAGCTGTACGCCCTCTTCCGACTGTTTGAGCAAGGTGAACAATTCGCGCGCCACCTTGATGTATTGATAGCGCCAGGCGCCGACGGCGGAGAAGTTGGCCAGCCCGCTGCCGAAATCGTCCAGCCACAGCCGTTCGCCGCCGACGATCTGCTGCAACGGGCGGTTTGACGCCGTTGCGGCTTGCTCCACCAGCTCGAAGCGCAGATAGGGCATCTCGGCGATCTGCCGTTGCAACGCGTCATGACGCTGCAACGCTTGCAGCGCCATACCGTCGATATTGACCGACACCATCACCGCGTGGCGAATGAACAACGCCTGCCAGCGCTGCAACAGTGCCAACTGCTCCTGGATCACCCGCAAACGCTGGGCGACGCCGATCGAGGCAAAATACTGTTCCGGGGATTGCCGTTTGTTCGGCTCATTCGGGTGATACACCGCCGTCAACAGTTCCACCGCCAGCAGCGCGCCGCTGGTGCGATAAATCGGCTGGAAGGTATACAAGCGCCGGCATTGCCGCCAGTAGCGCCGCGATTTGGCGCAGGCATAGAGGGCAAAACAGGGCGCCAGCAGACCCGAGATCAGGTTGGTTATCATCGGTACTATCGCCGTGGCGGGGAAGTGAGAGCGCTGCCGCTGTTTCTTTACCCAGCTTATCGGCAGCGCCGCGTAAAACTTTAAGCACGAATTGCCGCAGGCTTTTCTCTTCACCCTGTTGGCATGGGTCGATCGCGATCATAAAAAATTAAAACACTGTTTTAATTTATTGACTCTCTCACCGCCTTGCAGGGAGACTGACGGCTGTTGCTTCTTCTTTAGCCAGGGCTTATTGACGATGACTATCCGAAATCTCGCCGTGATCGGCGAATGCATGATCGAGCTGTCGCAGCAGGGCGCGCAGCTGACGCGCGGCTTTGGCGGCGATACCCTCAACACCGCCGTCTACCTCGCCCGCCAAATGCCGGAACAGACGCCGCAGGTGCATTACGTCACCGCACTCGGCACCGACAGCTTCAGCGGCGAGATGCTGCAGGCCTGGCGGCAGGAAAAGATCGAGACCGGGCTGATTCAGCAGTTGGAAAACAAATTGCCGGGCCTGTACGTCATCGAAACCGACGCCGCCGGCGAACGCACCTTCTACTACTGGCGCAACGACGCCGCCGCCCGGTATTGGCTTGCGGGACCGCAGGCCGACGCACTGTGTGCCCGGCTGGCGCAGTTCGATTACCTGTATCTCAGCGGCATTAGCCTGGCGATCCTCGCGCCTGCCGACCGCACGAAGCTGCTGGCGCTGTTGCGCCGCTGCCGCGCCAACGGCGGCCAGGTTATCTTCGACAACAACTACCGTCCGCGCCTGTGGCAAAGCCGTGAGGAAACGCAGCTGGCCTACCGCGAGGTGCTGGCCTGCACCGACATCGCCTTCCTGACGCTGGATGACGAAGCGTTGCTGTGGGGAGCACAGCCGGTTGAACAGGTGGTGGCACGCACACAGGCGCTCGGCGTCGGCGAGATCGTTATCAAACGCGGCGCGGATGCCTGTCTGGTGTTCAGCGTGGAGGAAGAGCGACTTGAGGTACCGGCGATCGCGCTGCCGCCGGAGCGCGTAGTGGATACCACCGCCGCGGGCGACGCTTTCAGCGCCGGTTATCTGGCGGAACGCCTGAACGGCGGCAGCGCCCAGCAGGCGGCACAGCGCGGCCACCGGCTTGCCGCGACGGTGATCCAACATCGCGGCGCCATCATTCCCGCAACGGCAATGCCCGCATAGCCAATAAGGCGGCGGCGAGGTGGCCTCGCCGCCGGCGCAATGGATCCCAGACATATTGATGAGAGGATGTTTGAAAGAATTTCCCTGGCGTTGGCTTATTTCCGCCCAGAGCTGCTAAGCTCGGCTCTTGGCATTGCCGCCTTTTTGAATTTATTAGCCGAGTATAAATTTCAATCCGCCGCACTGACTAGCTGGACTTTGGTGCAGGTCGGGCTGAGCCGCCGAACGACAGGGAGGTTACCGATGGCCGTCGCATTCGCCAACGCCGTCGCCGCAAGACTGCATCTTGACGGCCGACTGCACGCCTTCAGCCAATTCAAATACGCTTATTTGACCTTCAATAAACACCGCCCCGATCGCCATCTGCTGGTCTCAAGCTACCCGCAAGAATGGCTGGACATCTACAGCGCCAATCGTTATCAGCGCATCGATCCCGTCGTGCGCGCCGCCCATAGCCGCTGCGCGCCCTTCATGTGGCACGACACCCCCGTCACCACCGAGGATCGGCATTACCGGAAGATCTTCAGCCAGGCGCGGGAATACGACATCGTGCACGGCTGCAGCTTTGTTTTGCACGATCACGACAACAACCTGGCGATCCTGTCGATCAGCGCCACGGCGGCCGATGACGCCGATCTGCGGCAGCTGATGGAAGACGAGAGGGCCAGCCTGCAGATGGTATTGGTCGATACCCACCAGCACGCCCTGGCCTTGGCCAGCGCCGAGGCGAGCCGGACAGACCGGCTCTCGCCGCGCGAAGGGGAGATCCTCTACTGGGCCAGCCAGGGCAAAACCTACCATGAGATCGCGCTGATCCTGGGGATCAAAACCGGTACGGTGAAGTTTCACATCGGCAATGCGGTGCGTAAGCTGGGGGTCGCCAACGCCAAACACGCGATCCGGCACTGCCTTGAACGGCAGCTGCTCGCGCCGCCGGAAACATAAAAAAAGCCGGCATCGCAGCCGGCTTTTTTATTTGCCTTGCGGAAAATCAGCCCGCAACGGCGATGCGTTTCATGTCGGTCATGTAGCCACGCAGTTTGCGACCGACGGTTTCGATAGGGTGACTGCGCACCGCTTCGTTCACGTCGCGCAGCTGCGCGTTGTCCACCGCCGTACCCGCCGCGGCTTTGCCCAAATCACCCGCCTGCAGGGTGGTCATGAAGTCCTTCAGCAGCGGCACCGCCGCGTTGGCGAACAGGTAGTTGCCGTACTCTGCGGTATCGGAGATAACCACGTTCATTTCATACAGACGCTTACGTGCAATGGTGTTGGCAATCAGCGGCAGCTCGTGCAGCGACTCATAGTAAGCCGACTCTTCGATGATGCCGGCATCGACCATGGTTTCGAACGCCAGCTCAACGCCCGCTTTCACCATCGCCACCATCAGCACGCCGTGATCGAAGTACTCTTGCTCGCTGATTTTGCCTTCAAACTGTGGCGCATTCTCGAACGCGGTTTTGCCGGTCTCTTCGCGCCAGGTCAGCAATTTCACGTCGTCTTCCGCCCAGTCGGCCATCATGCCGCTGGAGAAAGCGCCGGAGATGATGTCGTCCATGTGCTTCTGGAACAGCGGCGCCATGATGGTTTTCAGCTGTTCGGACAGCGCATAGGCACGCAGCTTGGCCGGATTGGACAGGCGATCCATCATCAGCGTGATGCCGCCCTGCTTCAGCGCTTCGGTGATGGTTTCCCAGCCGAACTGAATCAGTTTCTCGGCGTAAGCAGGATCGGTGCCCTCAGCAACCAGCTTGTCGAAGCACAGCAGCGAACCCGCCTGCAGCATGCCGCACAGAATGGTCTGCTCGCCCATCAGGTCGGATTTCACTTCGGCGACGAAGGAGGACTCCAGCACGCCGGCGCGGTGGCCGCCGGTCGCCGCCGCCCAGGCCTTGGCGATCGCCATGCCTTCGCCTTTCGGATCGTTTTCCGGGTGAACCGCAATCAGGGTCGGCACGCCGAAGCCGCGCTTGTACTCTTCACGCACTTCGGTGCCCGGGCATTTCGGCGCGACCATCACCACGGTGATGTCTTTACGCACCTGCTCACCCACTTCAACGATGTTGAAGCCGTGGGAGTAACCCAGCGCCGCGCCGTCTTTCATCAGCGGCTGCACCGCGCGCACCACGGAAGAATGCTGCTTGTCCGGCGTCAGGTTGACCACCAGATCCGCCTGCGGGATCAGGTCTTCGTAGGTGCCGACCTTAAAGCCGTTTTCGGTCGCTTTGCGCCAGGAAGCGCGCTTCTCGTCGATCGCTTCTTTACGCAGGGCATAGGCGACATCCAGGCCGGAGTCACGCATGTTCAGCCCCTGGTTCAGACCCTGGGCGCCACAGCCGACAATCACCACTTTTTTACCTTTCAGGTAGCCGGCTTCGTCAGCAAATTCGTCGCGCGCCATAAAGCGGCATTTACCCAATTGCGCCAACTGCTGACGCAGGTTCAATGTGTTGAAATAGTTAGCCATGGTGGTACTCCGGTTTGATGTTGTCTTGCATTGTTATTTTCATTCCCCGCCCTGTCTGTGCGGAGATTCGTTAAACTCAATGTATAACAGGAAATGCGTTGCTTAAATTGATATATTGAGAACGTGATATTGCAATTTATGCAACACTCTCACTGCGAGCGTATCGATATGGATTTACGTGATTTAAAGCTGTTCCTGCATTTGGCCGAAAGCCATCACTTCGGGCGCACCGCCAAGGCGATGCACGTCAGCCCGTCGACGCTCTCCCGCCAGATCCAGCGGCTGGAAGAGATCCTCGGGCAGCCGCTGTTCCTGCGCGACAACCGCACCGTGCAGCTCACCGACGCCGGCGAACAGCTGAAAGAATTCGCCCAACAGACGCTGCTGCAGTATCAGCAGCTGAAGCACTCGCTCGGCCAGCACGGCCCTTCGCTGAGCGGCGAACTGCGGCTGTTCTGCTCGGTGACCGCGGCGTACAGCCACCTGCCGCCGATCCTCGATCGCTTCCGCGCGCAGCACCCGCTGGTAGAGATTAAGCTGACCACCGGCGATGCCGCCGACGCGGTCGACAAGGTGCAATCCAACGAGGCCGATCTCGGCATCGCCGGCCGGCCGGAAACGCTGCCCACCAGCGTAGCGTTCACCAAAATCGGCGAAATTCCTCTGGTGCTGATCGCGCCGGCGCTGCCCTGCGCGGTGCGCAGCCAGGCGTTCGCCGACAAGCCGGACTGGACCGAAATCCCGTTCATCCTGCCGGAGCACGGCCCCTCGCGAAAACGCATCGAGCTGTGGTTCCGCCGCCATCGCATCAGCAATCCGCTGATTTACGCCACCGTCGGCGGCCACGAAGCCATCGTGTCGATGGTCGCTTTAGGCTGCGGCATCGCGCTGATCCCGAGCGTGGTGGTGGACAACAGCCCGGAGCCGGTACGCAACCGCATCTCGCAGCTGGATAACATCTCGATGGTCGAACCGTTCGAGCTGGGGGTCTGCGTCCAGAAAAAGCGCCTTAGCGATCCGCTGATAGACGCCTTTTGGCGCTTACTGCATCCCCGCTGACGCGGGGTTTTTACAGGTCCGCCGGATCGATCTGCTTCATCGTCTCTACCTGCATCAGCCAGTGGTAGAGCGGCTCAAGCTGCAAAAATGCCCCGGCCAGCAGCGGCACCAGATCGGCGTTGAACAGCTTTTCCACTTCGCTGTCCGTCACCATCACCGCAAACGACTTGCGGTTGTACCAGGTGGCGATCTCCGCCGCCTGTTCCTTCACCAGCGGGCGTTTGTAGCTCTCGCCCACCAGCTCGAACGGCGGCCGGCAGCAGGCGGCCACCTCAAGGAAAGGCTGCGGCCGCTGCCTCAGCGTATGACGGAACAGATCCATGGTCGGCTTGTTGGCACTGTAGTAGCCGAGCCCATAGCGCAGCATGTCCGGCCCCAGTTCGAAAAAGTAGACCGGCGCGTCTTTCCAGTCTTTGCTCGGACGCTTGAACGTCAGCCACATGCGGCTGCGGTAGCGCGATTTGTCATGAGAAAAGCGCGTGTCGCGATGAATGCGCGACAGCGTTTTGCCGATCGCCGGGCGGGTCTCGAACTGCGGGTCGATCGCCAGCATGCCGGGAGCCAGCTGCTCCACCAGCGCGCGAAACGGCGCCAGCAGCTCGCGATCGTAGATGTCGCGGTTGCCGTCGAACCACGCCTTATCGTTCTCTATCCGCACCTGCTGCAGGAAATTCAGGCCCTGCTGGCTAAAGCCGGAGAAGGGTTGCGTCATAAGTTTTTCCGTTCTGACGGTTTATCGGGTGTTGCGCAGATCTTCCCTCTGCCAACGGCGTTTGATAAACACGCGCCGACGCGTGCGAAAATAAGCGACATAGAGAGAGAACGCCGCCCGGTTACTGAACAGCGCACCGCCAACCGCGCCTCCCAGCAGCATGGCGACGGTGGCGATGCCGGTCATCCCCGCCGCCCACGCCGCCACGGCGCCAAGGCAAAACAGGCCGAGCATGCCAAGATAATATTGCAGCAATACCACCCCGCTGTTTTTCCCCTGCACCAGTTGGAACAGGATCAGCGTCATCCACACCGCCACGATCGCGCCGCTGCCCATGAGAACGGCGGCGGAGGTCTTGCCGCTCCAGGCGGCCGCCACATCCGTGGCCAGGCCCATCACGCCCGCCAGCCCCAGGGTCAGGCACACCATCAGCAACATGACGTTGCCGACGCCCGGCGGCGACAGCCGCTGGCCCGGCATCAGGAAATGCTGCTCGAGCTGCGCATCCACACCGGCGAAAAGCGCGCGATCGCGCGCCGCGATTTGGCTTTCCATCTCCCGGCCTCGTGCCGCTAAGCGAGACAACCGGCCGGATAAACGCACCGGGCTCACCCCTGCAAAAAGAAGCGGAACGCCGGGTTGTCGGTCTCGTCGTGGCAATCGTAGCCCAGCGCCTGCAGATGCCGTTCGAATTCCGGCTCGGATTGCGCCAGTTCGAAGGCCGCCAGCACCCGGCCGAAGTCGGTGCCGTGGCTGCGATAGTGGAACAGCGAAATGTTCCAGTGCGTGCCCAGCGTCTGCAGGAATTTCAGCAGCGCGCCCGGCGACTCCGGAAACTCAAAGCTGTACAGCCGTTCGCGCAGCGGCTTCGACGGGCGCCCGCCCACCATGTAGCGCACGTGCAGCTTGGCCATCTCGTCGTCCGACAGATCCACCACCTGATAACCGTCGGCATTGAGCTCGTCGATGATTTCCCGCCGTTCGGCGTGCCCACGCGTCAGACGCACGCCGACAAAAATGCAGGCGTTGTCGGCATCGGCGTAGCGATAGTTGAATTCGGTCACCGAGCGTCCGCCCAGCAGTTGGCAGAACTTGAGGAAGCTGCCCTGCTGTTCCGGAATGGTCACCGCCAACAGCGCTTCGCGCTGTTCGCCCAGTTCGCAACGTTCGGAAACGTAGCGCAGCCCGTGGAAGTTGAGGTTGGCGCCGGACAGCACGTGCGCCAGACGCTCGCCCTGAATGTTGTGCTGCTGGACGTACTTTTTCAGCCCCGCCAGCGCCAGCGCGCCGGAAGGTTCGGCAATGGCGCGCACGTCCTCGAACAGATCTTTGACCGCAGCGCAGATGGCGTCGCTGTCCACGGTGATCACGTCGTCCAGATATTCACGGCACAGGCGGAAGGTTTCGTCGCCGATACGCTTCACCGCCACGCCTTCGGCGAACAGCCCGACGCGCGCCAGATCCACCGGATGGCCGGCATCCAGCGCCGCGCGCAGGCAGGCGGAGTCTTCCGCTTCGACGCCGATCACTTTGATCTGCGGCATCAGCTGCTTGATCAGCACCGCCACCCCGGCGGCCAGGCCGCCGCCGCCGACCGGCACGAAGACCCTATCCAGATGCGCGTCTTGCTGCAGCAGCTCCATCGCCAGCGTGCCCTGCCCGGCGATCACCGTCGGATGATCGAACGGCGGCACAAAGGTCATGCCCTGCTGCTGGGAAAGCTCGATCGCCTTCGCCTTGGCCTCGTCGAAATTGGCGCCGTGCAGCAGCACTTCGCCGCCGAAACCGCGCACCGCATCCACTTTGATGTCTGCGGTAGACACCGGCATCACGATCAGCGTTTTGATGCCCAGCCGTTTACCGGAGAAGGCGACGCCCTGCGCGTGGTTGCCGGCCGAAGCCGTCACGACGCCGCGCGCCTTCTGCTCTTCGTCCAGCCCGGCGATCATCGCATAGGCCCCGCGCAGCTTAAAACTGTGCACCGGCTGGCGATCTTCGCGCTTCACCAAAATAGTGTTGCCGAGGCGCGAAGAAATTTTGCTCATGGCCTGCAACGGGGTGACCTGCGCCACCTCGTAGACCGGCGAGCGCAGTACCGCTCGCAGATATTCCGCGCCGCAGGGGGCGCTGGGTAGGGGTTGAGAGACCGCCATGCTGCTTATCCCCCCAGTTTGCTCTTGTCGCGCACTGCGCCTTTGTCGGCGCTGGTGGCCAACGAGGCGTAGGCGCGTAGCGCGAAGGATACCTGACGCTCACGGTTTTTCGGCGTCCAGGCCGCGTCTCCGCGCGCCAGCTCAGCCTCATGCCGCGCCGCCAGCTCCTGCTCGCTGACGTCCAGCTGGACACCGCGATGAGGAATGTCGATCGCGATCATGTCGCCGTCCTGCACCAGGGCGATCAGGCCGCCGCTGGCCGCTTCCGGCGAGGCGTGGCCGATGGACAGCCCGGAGGTACCGCCGGAGAAACGCCCGTCGGTGATCAGCGCGCACGCCTTGCCCAGCCCCATCGATTTCAGGTAGGTGGTCGGATAGAGCATTTCCTGCATGCCCGGCCCGCCTTTCGGCCCTTCGTAACGGATAACGACCACGTCGCCCGCCACCACTTTGCCGCCGAGGATAGCTTCTACCGCATCATCCTGGCTTTCATACACTTTGGCCGGGCCGCGGAAGGTGAGGATTTCCTTGTCTACGCCGGCGGTTTTGACGATGCAGCCGTTCTCCGCCAGGTTGCCGTACAGCACCGCCAACCCGCCGTCCTGGCTGTAGGCGTGCTCACGGGTGCGGATGCAGCCTTCCTTGCGGTCGGTGTCCAGCGAATCCCAGCGGCAGTCCTGAGAGAATGCCTGCGTGGTGCGGATACCGGCCGGCCCGGCGGAGTACATTTTCTTGACGCTTTCGTCGCGGGTCAGCATCACGTCGTAGGCTTCCAGCGTCTGCGGCAGGGTCAGCCCCAGCACGTTGTTCACCTCGCGGTTCAGCAAGCCGGCGCGATCCAGCTCGCCGAGGATACCGATTACGCCGCCGGCGCGGTGCACGTCTTCCATATGGTATTTCTGCGTGCTCGGCGCCACCTTGCACAGGTGCGGCACTTTGCGCGACAGGCGATCAATGTCTTCCATGGTGAAGTCCACCTCGCCTTCCTGCGCCGAAGCCAGCAGGTGCAGCACGGTGTTGGTCGAGCCGCCCATGGCGATGTCCAGCGTCATGGCGTTCTCAAACGCCGCCTTGTTGGCGATATTACGCGGCAGCGCGCTCTCGTCGTCCTGCTCGTAATAGCGTTTGGTCAGCTCGACGATGCGCTTGCCGGCGTTAAGGAACAGCGCTTTGCGATCGGCGTGGGTGGCCAGCAGCGAGCCGTTGCCCGGCTGCGACAGGCCCAGCGCCTCGGTCAGGCAGTTCATCGAGTTGGCGGTGAACATGCCGGAGCAGGAACCACAGGTCGGGCAGGCGGAACGCTCGATCTGCTCGCTGTCGGCGTCGCTGACGTTCGGGTTCGCGCCCTGGATCATCGCATCCACCAGATCCAGCTTGATGATCTGGTTGGAGAGTTTGGTCTTGCCGGCTTCCATCGGGCCGCCGGAGACGAAGATCACCGGAATATTCAGGCGCAACGCCGCCATCAGCATGCCCGGGGTGATCTTGTCGCAGTTGGAGATGCACACCATCGCGTCGGCGCAGTGGGCGTTCACCATGTATTCGACCGAGTCGGCGATCAGCTCGCGCGACGGCAGGGAATAGAGCATGCCGCCGTGGCCCATGGCGATGCCGTCATCCACCGCGATGGTGTTGAACTCTTTGGCCACGCCGCCGGAGGCTTCGATCTGTTCGGCGACCAGTTTGCCCAGATCGCGCAGATGCACGTGGCCCGGCACGAACTGGGTAAAGGAGTTGACCACGGCGATAATCGGCTTGCCGAAATCGGCGTCGGTCATCCCGGTCGCGCGCCACAATGCGCGGGCACCCGCCATATTGCGGCCGTGGGTGGTGGTGGCGGAACGGTACTTAGGCATGCTCTTTTCACTCCAAATGTATTTATGGCAGGCGGCGAACGAACCGCCTGGATATTCTTATCTTGTCTGTCTTGTCGTCCGCGTTGAGGCGAACCTTTTTGTTACGGATTTACCGGATCCAGCCAGCCGTATTTGTCTTCTGTCTTGCCGCTGAACAGGCCGAAGAACGCCTGTTGGATCTGTTTGGTCACCGGGCCGCATTTGCCGATCCCGACCTGAATGCCGTCCACGCTGCGTACCGGCGTAATCTCCGCCGCAGTGCCGGACATGAACACTTCGTCGGCCAGGTACAGCGATTCGCGAGACAGCACCTGCTCACGCACTTCGAAGCCCATGTCTTTCGCCAGCTTGATGATCGCGTCACGGGTGATGCCCGGCAGCGCCGAAGAGGTGAACGGCGGGGTGTAAATCACGCCGTCTTTCACTTCAAACAGGTTCTCGCCCGCCCCTTCGGAAATGTAGCCGTGCACGTCGAGCGCGATGCCTTCCTGATAGCCGTGGCGACGCGCTTCGCTGCCCACCAGCAGGGAGGAAAGATAGTTACCGCCGGCCTTGGCCGCAGTGGGGATCGTGTTTGGTGCAACGCGGTGCCAGGAGGAGACCATCGCATCGATGCCTTGATCCAGCGCTTCTTCACCCAGATAAGCGCCCCAAGGAAACGCCGCGATAATCACGTCCGTTTTGTAACCGGCCGGCGGGTTGACGCCCATGCCGACATCGCCGACGAACACCAGCGGGCGAATGTACGCGCTGACCAGGTTGTTCTTGCGCAGCGTGGCGCGGCAGGCTTCCATCAGCTCGTCAACGCTTTGCGAAACCGGCATGCGGTAGATTTTCGCCGAGTCATGCAGGCGCTGCATATGCTCGCGATGACGGAATACCACCGGCCCCAAATGCGAGTCGTAGCAGCGTACGCCTTCAAATACCGACGTGCCGTAATGCAGCGCGTGCGACATCACGTGCACTTTGGCCTCGGCCCAAGGAACCATCTCACCATTGAACCAAATGTAATCGGCTTTCTTAGTCATTGTTATTTATCCTTCTCGGCGCCTCAGGCGCGTATTTGTTGTGATGTTGGCTGCTGGATCTCGACGCAGGAGACGTCCAGCAGTTTGCTTAACTGAGATGACAACAGGGCGACCGGACGCGGGCTGGCAACGGTCAATTCGATATTGATGCTGTCGGCGTTGGCCGGGGAAACCATATTCATAGCACAAACCTGAAAGCCGCGATGACGCACGACCCGCAATACGCGCTCTAACATTTCGGGGCGAAAACGCGCCTGGATCGAGAGTTGATGCTGCATCATGATATTTCCTCCAACATGGTTTCGTTGCCGGCGCCCGGCGGCACCAGCGGCCAGACGTTTTCGAGTTCGTCGATAGAGACCTGCAGCAGATAAGGGCCTTCGGTGTTGAACAGCGCCTCGAGCGCGCCCTCCACCTGATCCTTGCGGCTGATGCGCTGGCCGGGAATGCCGAAGGCGGCGGCCAGCATCAGGAAGTCGGGGTTATCGGACAGGTTGGTTTCGCTGTAGCGGCCGTCGAAGAACAGCTGCTGCCATTGGCGCACCATTCCGAGACGCTGGTTGTCCAGCAGCACGATCTTCAGCGGCAGCTGTTTACGCTTGATGGTGCCCAGCTCCTGCACGTTCATCATGAAGGAGCCATCGCCCGAGACGCAGATCACCGTATCTTGCGGGCGCGCGATCTGGGCCCCCACCGCCGCCGGCACGCCGAACCCCATGGTGCCGAGGCCGCTGGAGGTGATGAAATTCTCCGGGCGTTCGAACGTCATGTGCTGCGCGCTCCACATCTGGTGCTGGCCCACGTCGGTGGTCACCACGCTGTTGGCCGGCTTGCGGGCGGACAGCTGGCGCAAGAACAGCGGCGCGTAGATCGGCTGGCCGGGGTGATCGTAGCGACAGGCGTGCTCGGCTTTCAGCACCGTCACCTGCTGCTGCCAGGCGGCGATGTTCAGCGGGCGCTGCAACGCCGGCAGCAACGCTTTCAGATCGCCCTGCAAGGCCACATGCGCCTGGCGCAGCTTGCTCATCTCCGCCGGGTCGATATCCATGTGGATCACTTTCGCGTGGGGTGCGAAGGCGTTCAGTTTGCCGGTCACGCGGTCATCGAAACGCGCGCCGACGGCAATCAGCAAATCGCACGCCTGCACCGCCAGGTTGGCAGCCTTGGTGCCGTGCATGCCCAACATACCGAGGTACAGCGGATCTTGCGCATCCGGCGCGCCCAGCCCCTTCAGAGTGGCCACGTTCGGCATGCGGGTCACGGCGATAAATTCACGCAGCGCCGGTACCGCCTGCGCCATGCCCACGCCTCCGCCGACGTACAGCATCGGTTTGTGCGCCTGCGCCAGCAGCTCAGCCGCCTCTGCCAACGCCGCCGCCGGGAACGCCGGCGCTTCGTCGACCGGCATCAGGTGCGGGTGCAAGTCGCCCTGCGCCAGCTGGATGTCTTTCGGGATATCGATCAGTACCGGGCCAGGGCGGCCACCGGCAGCGATGGCGAACGCTTCCGCCATGATGCCCGGCAAGGCGTCCAGCGATTCCACCAGGAAGCTGTGCTTGGTGCAGGCCAGAGACAGGCCGAGAACATCGATCTCCTGAAAGGCATCGGTGCCGATCAGCGCGGAGCCCACTTGGCCGGTAATGGCGACAACGGGAACGGAATCGAGCAGCGCATCCGCCAGGCCGGTGATCAAGTTGGTGGCGCCGGGGCCGGAAGTGGCGATGCAAACGCCGACTTTGCCGGTGGCGCGGGCGTAGCCGATGGCGGCCATGGCGGCGCCCTGTTCATGGCGGCACAGCAGGTGTTCCACACCGCCGTCGTACAACGCATCGTACACCGGCATGATTGCCCCGCCCGGATAGCCGAATACGGTATCCACACCCTGCGCACGCAACGCTTGAACTACCCACTGAGCGCCATTCATAGTTATTTCCCCGCCTTACTTCGACAACTGCAGGATTTTGTTCTGTTTTTCATGTTCTGCCCCTTGCTCCACTTTTCTCTTGCCAATAAAAAACCCCCGGACCTGACGGTGCGGGGGTTCTCTTGCGATTCCGGCTTGTTTGCTAAGCCTTTCTTCGTCCAAGTGCAGCCCCGCACGGTGGGATAATAATCACCACCACGCTAATCACGACTAGGCTAATCACTTGGGCAAAGGCTTTCATAATGGGTTTGTTCACTGTGCTCATTCAGAACTAATGCTTACAGAGGTACCACAGCCGCGCGCGACATGACAACACTTTTTTTGCGTTATTATTCGGCGCAATCTGGTCATACCTCACGCGAATCGCCCCTGTTTCACACGTTGGCACGCATGTCCGGATTTTTCACCGCGTCGGTGATCGCCTTGCCGCGCGTATCCTTGCCGAAGAACACCAACAGGGCGATCGCCACCGCCACCGTACCGGCGACGATCGCCATCGCCAGGCCGTAATTATGCCCATGATGCTCGGCGATGGTGGCTTGCAGCGTAGCATTGACCGAGGCGATCAGATTGCCCAGCTGGTACACGAACCCCGGCAGCACCGCACGGGTGTTGGCCGGCACCAGTTCGGTCAGGTAGGTCGGTATCACGCCCCAGGCACCCTGCACCATGAACTGCATCAGGAAAGCGCCGATCCCAAGCATCAGCGAACCACTGGAAAACGCCCACAGCGGGATCACCGGTAAGGCCAGCAACGCGGCGATGATGATCGCTTTTTTACGGCCGATTTTTTCCGATAACGAGCCGAAGAAAACGCCGCCGATAATGGACGCAATATTGTAGCTAATGGCGATGATACTGACGGTTTTAGGGTCGAAACCGTGCTGAACTTTCAAAAACACCGGATACAAATCCTGCGTGCCGTGGGAGAAGAAATTGAACGCTGCCATCAGCAGCACCAGATAGCAGCACAGCTTCCAGTGGCTCTTCAACACCGGCAGCAAGGCGGTGCTCTCTTTACGCTCACGCGCCGCCAACCACACCGGCGACTCCTGCACACAATAATAAATAAACGGCAGCAGCAGGATCGGCGCCGCGCCGATGACAAACATGCCGCGCCAACCGATCGTTTCGAACAGCAGGCCGTACACCACCGCCGCCAGCAGGTAACCGAACGGATAGCCGGCCTGGAAAATACCCGACATCAGGCCGCGTGAGCGGTCCGGTATGGTTTCCATCGCCAATGACGACGCCACGCCCCAGATGCCGCCCATCGCCACCCCGTACAACACCCGCAACAGCAAAAAGACCGTCAGCGAGGGCGCGGCGGCGGAGAGCAGCTCAAATACCGAGAAGAAGACGATATTCAACATCAGGATCGGCTTGCGGCCATACTTTTCCGCCGCGCGCCCGAAGATCAGCGCGCCGATCGGCCGCACCGCCAGCGTGAGCAGAATCGCCAACGTGACCTGTTCCAGGCCGACGTGAAAGGATTGCGCGATGTCGCTGAGTAAGAATACCAGCACGAAAAAATCGAAAGCGTCGAGCGTCCAGCTTGAAAAGCTGGCGATTGCCGCGTTGCGTTGCAGCGGGGTCCAACCAAACATAGTGTTATCCCTACCGTAGAGTACGAAGTCAGGAGGTTTAGCGGCTGCCGGGCAGACTGCGGCGGCGGTCGGAGTGTGTTAAAGAAGTGATTTTTCTTTTAATCAATTGTTAAATACACCCATTAAGCCTATGGTTGCAATGCGTCTGGGCCGCTAATGTGTTGCAGCCTTCAGCGAATTGTTAATGGGTATTGCCGCAGGCTGCGAGGCAGTTCGCACAATCTCTTTCACTTCGATGAAAATCGGTAATTACGCTGCGAAAAAAGTCGAAAAACCGCCAACAGTGCCGCGCACCAAGGGAATGAATCACGCATCATGTCGCCCTCAGCAAGGAGAGCGATATGTCACTGGCGGTAATCTATAGCCGCGCCATCATTGGCGTTCAGGCCCCTTCCGTGACGGTGGAGGTGCATATCAGCAATGGCCTGCCCGGCCTGACGCTGGTCGGCCTGCCGGAAACTACGGTGAAAGAGGCGCGCGATCGGGTGCGCAGCGCCCTGATCAACAACGGTTTCACCTTTCCCGCCCGGCGCATCACCGTCAATTTGGCGCCCGCCGATCTGCCGAAAGAAGGCGGACGTTACGATCTGCCGATAGCGCTGGCGATCCTCGCCGCCTCCGAGCAACTGCCCCTCGCACCGTTGGCACGCTACGAGTTTCTTGGCGAACTCGCGCTGTCCGGTGCACTGCGGGCGGTCAGAGGCGCGATCCCGGCGGCGCTGGCGGCGGCTGACGCCGGGCGACAACTGATCCTCTCGATGGACAACGCCGCTGAAGTCGGCCTGATCGCGCAGTCGCACTCCCATACCGCCCGGCACCTGTTGGAAGTCTGCGCCTTTCTGCTCGGCCAGGGAGAACTGCCGGTGGCGGCCACGCCTCCCGCTGCGGATACCGCCTGCAACAACGCCGATCTGCGCGACATCATCGGCCAGGAACAGGCCAAGCGGGCCCTGGAGATCGCCGCCGCCGGCGGGCATAACCTGCTGTTGATTGGGCCACCGGGCACCGGTAAAACCATGTTGGCCAGCCGCCTCACGGGCTTGCTGCCGCCGCTCACGGAGCATGAAGCGCTGGAAAGCCTGGCGGTCGCCAGCTTGCAGCATCATTTCCCCGCCGCCCTGCCATGGCGCCAGAGGCCGTTTCGTGCGCCTCATCACAGCGCATCGATGGCAGCATTGGTCGGCGGTGGCTCACTGCCGCGACCGGGTGAGATCTCTATGGCGCATAACGGCGTGTTGTTTCTGGATGAGCTGCCGGAATTCGAGCGTAAGGTGCTGGATGCGCTGCGTGAACCGCTGGAGTCCGGCGAGATCGTGATTTCACGCGCCAACGCCAAGGTCTGTTTCCCCGCCAGAGTGCAGCTAATTGCGGCAATGAACCCCAGCCCAACCGGGCATTATCAAGGATTGCATAACCGTGCCTCGCCGCAGCAGGTATTGCGCTATCTGGCCCGGCTGTCAGGGCCTTTTCTCGACCGTTTCGATCTGTCTATCGAAGTGCCGCTGTTACCGCCGGGCACGCTCAGCCAGCGGAAAACGCATGGTGAAAGCAGTGAGCAGGTGCGGAAACGGGTGCAGCAGGCACGCGCCCGGCAGCTCGAACGCGCCGGTAAAGTCAACGCGCTGTTGAGCAACCGCGAAGTGGAACGTGATTGTGTTCTGCAGGCGACGGACGCCGAGTTTTTGGAGACGACATTAAACGCGCTGGGGTTATCGGTCCGCGCCTGGCAGCGCATTTTGAAAGTTGCGCGCACGCTGGCGGATTTGGCAGGGGATGCGGAGCTCAACAAAAGCCACCTCTGCGAAGCGCTGGGCTATCGCAGTATGGACCGTTTGCTGTTACAGCTGCATCGTAGTCTGGAATAGAAAATGGGGCCCGTAGGCCCCATCGTCTTTAGTCGTCGCTGTCGCTGTAGTCTTCTACTGCGTCAGCCTGCGGTTTACCGCCGGACAGAGTATGGAATTTCTTCGGGCGACGTGTGCGCGCCAGATATTTAGCCCATACTTTTTCCTGCTCGGTAGCCGCTTCGCGCTCACCGCGGCACACTGCGACGAACAGCTGTTCTTCTTCAGTGGCCGGCTGGCGTTTGCCCGAGTCCAGCTCGTTAAACGCGTAGCCGAAGCGCTCTAGCAATTGCGCCTCTTTAATGGTGAAATCGCCGTGACGGGAGAACCCGCGAGGGTAATGTTTATTATCAAAAAAACGATTGGTCGTGGTGAAGCTATCCGCCATCTGACACGCTCCTAATTCTCTTATGGCCGTGCTGTTTATGGCGCGGAGTATTAGATAGGCTTGACAGCGTGTAAAACAAAACATTTAAATCTTAACGACAAATTTTTTTGGAGATAGGTGTGGATACCGAATTACTGAAAACCTTTTTGGAGGTCAGTAGAACGCGTCACTTTGGCAGAGCCGCAGAATCTTTGTACTTAACGCAGTCTGCGGTCAGTTTCCGCATCCGCCAGTTAGAAAACCAGCTGGGCGCAAATTTATTTACCCGTCATCGCAACAATATCCGCCTGACGCCTGCCGGTGAGCGGCTTCTGCCTTATGCCGAGAGCCTGATGAACACCTGGCAGCTGGCGAAGAAGGAGGTCGTGCGTTCACTGCAACACACCGAGTTGTCGATCGGCGCTACCGCTTCGCTGTGGGAGGCCTACCTGACCCCCTGGTTGCAGGCGCTCTATCAACAACGCGAGGCGCTACAGCTCGAGGCCAGAGTGGCATTAAGGCACTCTTTGGTAAAACAACTGCATGAAAGGCAGCTCGATTTGCTGATCACCACTGAACCGCCGAAGATGGATGAATTGGCCAGCCAGCAGCTGAGCAATTTCTCATTACGCCTGTTCTCATCCGCACATCGTGACAAACAGGCCCCAATGCCCTACATCAAGCTGGAATGGGGAGCCGACTTCCACCAACAGGAAAGTCGCATGCTGGAAGGTGATAACGTGCCGGTGCTCACCACTACCTCTGCTCAGCTGACGCGTCAGCTGTTGGAAACGACGGGAGGATGCGCTTTCCTGCCCAGCCAGTGGGAAAAAGAGTACCCACAGCTGGTGGCCGCCGCCGATATCCCGCCGATTATCCGCCCACTGTATGCCGTCTGGTTGCAAAACAGCGATCAGCAGCCTTTGATTCGGCAATTACTTAAAATACCTTTAAATACCGCAGCCTAAAGCGTTATGGCGGCCTTAAACGTCGCCATCGTAGTCATAGTCGTCTATCACACCAAAATGCGCCCATCGCCTTCTGAGAGAAGATAATACAAAACAGCCAGGGAATCAGGAGGTCAACGGGGGTAAAGATCGGAAGAAGATGAGGCAACCAGGATCGGGCAAACATCGGCACAGGGCGTCCATGTGCTCTTTTCCAAAGCGGTCAGGAAGAAAAACGATAGGCAAAAAAAAAACCCTTTGCATTCGCAAAGGGTTCTTAATATGGCAGGGGCGGAGAGACTCGAACTCGCGACACCCGGTTTTGGAGACCGGTGCTCTACCAACTGAGCTACGCCCCTAAATCTCGCTTAACATTATGCCTGCTAATAAAGCAGGCATAATTAAATAAGTGGCGGAACGGACGGGGCTCGAACCCGCGACCCCCTGCGTGACAGGCAGGTATTCTAACCAACTGAACTACCGCTCCACCGATTCTTTTACGTTGCATCTCTCGATGCCGGCAAATTCGCGCTCTGCGATTTGCGCATTACCAGTCGTCACACTGATAACGTTTATTTGATGCCTGGCAGTGTCCTACTCTCGCATGGGGAGACCCCACACTACCATCGGCGCTACGGCGTTTCACTTCTGAGTTCGGCATGGGGTCAGGTGGGACCACCGCGCTATTGCCGCCAGGCAAATTCTGTTTCATTCCAACCGCGCCACTCTCGTGTCGCCATCAGAACCAATCTCGGAACTTCGCTGAAAATTATTCGTATCATCCTGATACTCACCCCTTCGGGGCCAACGCTCCGCGTTGTTCAAAATCGTTCCAGACGATTTTGTCTCTCTAAAAACACCTTCGGTGTTGTAAGGTTAAGCCTCACGGATCATTAGTACTGGTTAGCTCAATGCATCGCTGCACTTACACACCCAGCCTATCAACGTCTTAGTCTTAAACGTTCCTTCAGGGGCCTTAAAGGCCCAGGGAAGACTCATCTTGAGGCAAGTTTCGCGCTTAGATGCTTTCAGCGCTTATCTTTTCCGCACTTAGCTACCGGGCAATGCCATTGGCATGACAACCCGAACACCAGTGGTGCGTTCACTCCGGTCCTCTCGTACTAGGAGCAACCCCTCTCAATCTTCCAACGCCCACGGCAGATAGGGACCGAACTGTCTCACGACGTTCTAAACCCAGCTCGCGTACCACTTTAAATGGCGAACAGCCATACCCTTGGGACCTACTTCAGCCCCAGGATGTGATGAGCCGACATCGAGGTGCCAAACACCGCCGTCGATATGAACTCTTGGGCGGTATCAGCCTGTTATCCCCGGAGTACCTTTTATCCGTTGAGCGATGGCCCTTCCATTCAGAACCACCGGATCACTAAGACCTACTTTCGTACCTGCTCGAGCCGTCACTCTCGCAGTCAAGCTAGCTTATGCCTTTGCACTAACCTCACGATGTCCGACCGTGATTAGCTAACCTTCGTGCTCCTCCGTTACTCTTTGGGAGGAGACCGCCCCAGTCAAACTACCCACCAGACACTGTCCTCACCCCAGATTATGGGGCCGAGTTAGAACATCAAACATTAAAGGGTGGTATTTCAAGGATGGCTCCACGCAGACTGGCGTCCACGCTTCAAAGCCTCCCACCTATCCTACACATCAAGGCTCAATGTTCAGTGTCAAGCTATAGTAAAGGTTCACGGGGTCTTTCCGTCTTGCCGCGGGTACACTGCATCTTCACAGCGAGTTCAATTTCACTGAGTCTCGGGTGGAGACAGCCTGGCCATCATTACGCCATTCGTGCAGGTCGGAACTTACCCGACAAGGAATTTCGCTACCTTAGGACCGTTATAGTTACGGCCGCCGTTTACTGGGGCTTCGATCAAGAGCTTCGCCTTGCGGCTGACCCCATCAATTAACCTTCCAGCACCGGGCAGGCGTCACACCGTATACGTCCACTTTCGTGTTTGCACAGTGCTGTGTTTTTATTAAACAGTTGCAGCCAGCTGGTATCTTCGACTGGCTTCAGCTCCATCCGCGAAGGACTTCACCTACATGCCAGCGTGCCTTCTCCCGAAGTTACGGCACCATTTTGCCTAGTTCCTTCACCCGAGTTCTCTCAAGCGCCTTGGTATTCTCTACCTGACCACCTGTGTCGGTTTGGGGTACGATTTAATGTTACCTAGAGCTTAGAGGCTTTTCCTGGAAGCAGGGCATCAACTACTTCTGCACCGTAGTGCATCGTCATCACGCCTCAGGGTTAGTATGTAACCGGATTTACCAGGTCACACCCCCTACACGCTTAAACCGAGACAACCGTCGCCCGGCTAGCCTAGCCTTCTCCGTCCCCCCTTCGCAGTAACACCAAGTACAGGAATATTAACCTGTTTCCCATCGACTACGCTTTTCAGCCTCGCCTTAGGGGTCGACTCACCCTGCCCCGATTAACGTTGGACAGGAACCCTTGGTCTTCCGGCGAGCGGGCTTTTCACCCGCTTTATCGTTACTTATGTCAGCATTCGCACTTCTGATACCTCCAGCAACCCTCACAGGCCACCTTCAACGGCTTACAGAACGCTCCCCTACCCAACAACGCCTAAGCGTCGCTGCCGCAGCTTCGGTGCATGGTTTAGCCCCGTTACATCTTCCGCGCAGGCCGACTCGACCAGTGAGCTATTACGCTTTCTTTAAATGATGGCTGCTTCTAAGCCAACATCCTGGCTGTCTATGCCTTCCCACATCGTTTCCCACTTAACCATGACTTTGGGACCTTAGCTGGCGGTCTGGGTTGTTTCCCTCTTCACGACGGACGTTAGCACCCGCCGTGTGTCTCCCGTGATAACATTCTTCGGTATTCGGAGTTTGCATCGGTTTGGTAAGCCGGGATGGCCCCCTAGCCGAAACAGTGCTCTACCCCCGAAGATGAGTTCACGAGGCGCTACCTAAATAGCTTTCGGGGAGAACCAGCTATCTCCCGGTTTGATTGGCCTTTCACCCCCAGCCACAAGTCATCCGCTAATTTTTCAACATTAGTCGGTTCGGTCCTCCAGTTAGTGTTACCCAACCTTCAACCTGCCCATGGCTAGATCACCGGGTTTCGGGTCTATACCTTGCAACTATTCGCCCAGTTAAGACTCGGTTTCCCTACGGCTCCCCTATACGGTTAACCTTGCTACAAAATATAAGTCGCTGACCCATTATACAAAAGGTACGCAGTCACACCACGAAGGTGCTCCCACTGCTTGTACGTACACGGTTTCAGGTTCTATTTCACTCCCCTCGCCGGGGTTCTTTTCGCCTTTCCCTCACGGTACTGGTTCACTATCGGTCAGTCAGGAGTATTTAGCCTTGGAGGATGGTCCCCCCATATTCAGACAGGATGTCACGTGTCCCGCCCTACTCATCGAACTCACGACCTGTGCATTTTAGTGTACGGGGCTATCACCCTTTGCTGCGCGACTTTCCAGACGCTTCCACTAACACACAAGCCGATTCAGGTTCTGGGCTCCTCCCCGTTCGCTCGCCGCTACTGGGGGAATCTCGGTTGATTTCTTTTCCTCGGGGTACTTAGATGTTTCAGTTCCCCCGGTTCGCCTCATGCCACTATGTATTCATGACATGATAGTGTGTCGAAACACACTGGGTTTCCCCATTCGGGTATCGCCGGTTGTAACGGTTCATATCACCTTACCGACGCTTTTCGCAGATTAGCACGCCCTTCATCGCCTCTGACTGCCTAGGCATCCACCGTGTACGCTTAGTCACTTAACCTCACAACCCGAAGATGTTTCCATCGTTCGCGCTGCAAACATTTGAGAGACTCTATGACAGGTTACTCTTCATCCCAATACATCTACGGAGGGATAAATTTCAGCCGTCATGTTTCAATTTTCAGCTTGTTCCAGATTGTTAAAGAGCAAAATACTTCGCAGCATACTGTCGCCAATATACTCTGAAGTATTGAAATACCGGACTATATGGTGGAGCTAAGCGGGATCGAACCGCTGACCTCCTGCGTGCAAGGCAGGCGCTCTCCCAGCTGAGCTATAGCCCCATACAGTCACGTGCAGTACCTTTTCCACTTCGAAGAAGTGGTAGGCCTGAGTGGACTTGAACCACCGACCTCACCCTTATCAGGGGTGCGCTCTAACCACCTGAGCTACAAGCCTATAAAGGTATTTCTGCTCGTTACTTTCTATCAGACAATCTGTGTGAGCACGCCACTCGAACTAATATCTTTAGGTAAGGAGGTGATCCAACCGCAGGTTCCCCTACGGTTACCTTGTTACGACTTCACCCCAGTCATGAATCACAAAGTGGTAAGCGCCCTCCCGAAGGTTAAGCTACCTACTTCTTTTGCAACCCACTCCCATGGTGTGACGGGCGGTGTGTACAAGGCCCGGGAACGTATTCACCGTAGCATTCTGATCTACGATTACTAGCGATTCCGACTTCATGGAGTCGAGTTGCAGACTCCAATCCGGACTACGACATACTTTATGAGGTCCGCTTGCTCTCGCGAGGTCGCTTCTCTTTGTATATGCCATTGTAGCACGTGTGTAGCCCTACTCGTAAGGGCCATGATGACTTGACGTCATCCCCACCTTCCTCCAGTTTATCACTGGCAGTCTCCTTTGAGTTCCCGGCCGAACCGCTGGCAACAAAGGATAAGGGTTGCGCTCGTTGCGGGACTTAACCCAACATTTCACAACACGAGCTGACGACAGCCATGCAGCACCTGTCTCAGAGTTCCCGAAGGCACCAATCCATCTCTGGAAAGTTCTCTGGATGTCAAGAGTAGGTAAGGTTCTTCGCGTTGCATCGAATTAAACCACATGCTCCACCGCTTGTGCGGGCCCCCGTCAATTCATTTGAGTTTTAACCTTGCGGCCGTACTCCCCAGGCGGTCGATTTAACGCGTTAGCTCCGGAAGCCACGCCTCAAGGGCACAACCTCCAAATCGACATCGTTTACAGCGTGGACTACCAGGGTATCTAATCCTGTTTGCTCCCCACGCTTTCGCACCTGAGCGTCAGTCTTCGTCCAGGGGGCCGCCTTCGCCACCGGTATTCCTCCAGATCTCTACGCATTTCACCGCTACACCTGGAATTCTACCCCCCTCTACGAGACTCTAGCTTGCCAGTTTCAAATGCAGTTCCCAGGTTGAGCCCGGGGATTTCACATCTGACTTAACAAACCGCCTGCGTGCGCTTTACGCCCAGTAATTCCGATTAACGCTTGCACCCTCCGTATTACCGCGGCTGCTGGCACGGAGTTAGCCGGTGCTTCTTCTGCGAGTAACGTCAATTGATGAACGTATTAAGTTCACCACCTTCCTCCTCGCTGAAAGTGCTTTACAACCCGAAGGCCTTCTTCACACACGCGGCATGGCTGCATCAGGCTTGCGCCCATTGTGCAATATTCCCCACTGCTGCCTCCCGTAGGAGTCTGGACCGTGTCTCAGTTCCAGTGTGGCTGGTCATCCTCTCAGACCAGCTAGGGATCGTCGCCTAGGTGAGCCATTACCCCACCTACTAGCTAATCCCATCTGGGCACATCTGATGGCAAGAGGCCCGAAGGTCCCCCTCTTTGGTCTTGCGACGTTATGCGGTATTAGCTACCGTTTCCAGTAGTTATCCCCCTCCATCAGGCAGTTTCCCAGACATTACTCACCCGTCCGCCGCTCGTCACCCAGAGAGCAAGCTCTCCTGTGCTACCGCTCGACTTGCATGTGTTAAGCCTGCCGCCAGCGTTCAATCTGAGCCATGATCAAACTCTTCAATTAAAAGCTTGATTTGCTTCCACTCGAGAAGCGATGCTCAAAGATTTACTGCATGAATTTTACTTCAGTTAGTCACTCTTCAAGACTTGATATTTTTTTGCATCCGAAGATGCTGGATATCGTCTTGTGGAGTGCCCACACAGATTGTCTGATAAATTGTTAAAGAGCAGTGCCGAGAAACTCATCGGCGCGGGCTGCGTATATTACGCTTTTCGCCCTGAGAGTCAAGCGTTTATTTCGCTTTCTTCTCGCTGACCCGGCGGCTTGTCAGTCGTTGTTCCCGGTCAGTGGAGGCGCATTATAGGGAGTTCTCGGCAGGCCGCAACCCCTATTTTCAATATTTTTTCCGACCGTTGAATGTTTAACCAAAACACCGTTAAAGCGGCAGTTTTTTCAACGATTTAAAGCCATAACCCTGCAAAACGGGCAATAAAGCGTCAGTATCTTCATTTAACGCCATGCAATACGCCAGATTCTCTTCCTGGCTCGAGACCAGATTTTCCTGCGTTGATATGAGCCAGGCGGTGCGGCGGGCAATCGCCGCGCCGGAATCCACCAACCGGGTGCCTTCCGGCAACACCTGCATCAACTCTTCAGCTAATAGAGGGAAATGGGTGCAGCCCAGCACGACGGTATCCGGCGGCTCGCGCATGCTCAGCCACGGATGCAGGATCTTCTTCAGCACCGGCAGCGGCACGGCTTCGCCGTGCAGCTTGGCCTCCGCCAGCTCCACCAGCTCTGAAGAGCCCAGCAGTTCAATCTTACAGTCGGTAGCAAAACGGGAAATCAGTTCGTGGGTGTAGCTGCGCTGTACGGTGCCGCGGGTCGCCAACAGGCCGACAATGCCGTTAACGGTAAGACGGGCGGCAGGCTTGATGGCGGGCACCACGCCCACGACCGGGAAACTGAAACGCTCGCGCAGGGCCGGTAAGGAGACAGTACTGGCGGTGTTACAGGCAATGACGACAATCGCCAGAGGATGACGCTGCTGCACCGCGCCGACAATTTCCAGCACGCGCTCAACGATAAACTCTTCGGACTTCTCGCCGTAGGGGAACGCCACGTTGTCGAAAGCGTATATATAGTGGAGATCCGGCAGCAACTGCCGAACCTCCTGATACACCGACAACCCGCCGACGCCGGAATCAAAAACCAGCACCGTCGGGCGAGGTGTGGCGGTGCTGTTAGAAGGTATAGCTTCCAGTGAGGTAGTATTCTCTTCCTGGAGTAGCGTAGCCATAGGCCGTCTCATAATCTTTATCAAACAGGTTGGCAATTCTACCACGAACTGTCAGATGAGATGTGACCGGATACGAAACTGCGAGATCCCACAGGCTCACGCCGCCAAGTTTAACGCTTTGTTCCGGATAGGTACTGTAATCCTTGTCATAACGTTGACCCAGATATTGATAAGTCACCGCCCAGTCAAAGTCATACAGCTGCCAGTCCAGCTCATATTTCACCTGCTGCTTGGCGCGCCGCAGCAGCACTTCATTGGTCTTGGCGTTGCGAGGGTCGACATAGTCATAACCAATCTGATGCGTCAACGGGCCGGTATCAAACGAGGCCGTAGCTTCAATCCCTTTGATGGTCGCCTTGCCCACGTTGTAATAGACGTAGTTGGTTTCCCCCGTGGAATCGATCAAATTGTCGATGTCGTTGCGATAACCGGAGATGCGCCAGGTCACCGGGCCGGTCAGCCCTTCAAAACCGCCTTCCCACTGCTTGCTTTCTTCCGGTTTCAGATCGGTGTTGTTACCGAAGTTGCCGTATAGCTGGCTCATATTCGGTGCTTTGAACGCCGTGCCATACGACGCGATAAAGCGGTACCCCTCGACGAACTCCCAGGCCGCACTGGTTTGCCAGGTGCCGTGCCAGCCAAACTCGGAATGATCGTCGCCTCGAACCGCACCTTCCAACGTTACCGGGCCAACCAGTTGCTGGGCGGTCAGGTAGATGCCTGCATCACGTTGGCTTTTTTCACCCTTCACGGTGGTGGAATCCGGTTTGATTTTCTGTTGCTGCCAGTCAACGCCAGAGCTTAGGGTACCCTCTCCAACCTGCAGCGTATTGCCCCACTGCAGGTTGTACTGTTCGGAATCCACCAAGCTGGCCGAGCTGTCATACATACCGCGGCGAGGATCGTAATCGTAATCCTTGCTGTGGCTGTAGCTGCCGATCAATTGTGTTGCGTAAATCCCTTCTTTATAACGCAATCCGGTGTCCCAGGTTTGGCTGTACAGTTTGCGAGTATCTAATAGAGGGCTGGTTGGGGAGGAATAATAACCATCGTACGCCGTGCGGTTGTCGTAGCCATACCCGCGTACGAAGCCGCTGACCGATTCGCTGAACTGATGCTCAAGCGCGCCATACAACGACTTACTCATAAAGCCATCGCGATCCTGTTGGCTTTGCATGCCGGTGCTGCCATAGGCCACCACGTCATACCCTTTGGTATAGGTGTAGTCGCCCGCCACCGTCGCCACGGTGCTGTCACCCAGTTGTTGTTGGGTCGACGCGTCATAGGATTGATAACCGTTGGAGCCGACGCCGGCTGAGAGCGTAGTGCCGTTCTTTTCGCGGGTGGTAATAATGTTGACCACGCCGCCGATGGCATCGGAGCCGTACACCGCCGAGCGCGGGCCGCGAATGTATTCGACTTTCTGCACCAGCGAAATCGGGATTTGGCTAAGGTCGGAAGAACCGCTGACGCCCGCCTGATTAAGGCGAATGCCGTCAATTAGCACCAGCACATGGCTGGAGTTGGTGCCGCGAATAAACAGCGAGCTCTTTTGTCCCAATCCACCGTTTTGGCCAACGTCCACGCCCGGCAAGCGGCGCATCACGTCGGTCAGGCTCTTGGCCTGCCAGCGATCGATATCGTTACGGGTGACGATGGAAGTCGGTGCCAACACGGAAGAAACCGGCTGCGGGAAACGGTTGGCGGTCACCACCAGGTTATCGCCATTCTTGGCTGTGGTGTTGTCTTGCGCCCATCCAGAAAAAGCCGTGACGGAGGAGACCACCGCCAGCAGCGTATTTTTTGTAATTGTCATGAGAAAAGCATCCAAACTTAATTGGCGGATGCCGCAGGATCATGGCCGGTAGTTCGCGACGGCCACGGACATTGCGACGTAACACCGGCAGGTCTTCGGGCTTGGGATTTGCGGGCCGCGGGGCGCGACCGGCAACGGGCGATGACTTCCCATCCTGCAGTGGACAGTGTCTGCGTCGAAACGCTATCGCCGTGACTTCCCCTTACCGCTGCGCGTCAGCTCCGGATTCACACCGGATTCCCTTTTCACTCGCTGCTTGAGGCCGGACGGCAATGCTACGATCAATGAAAATAGATGTCTAGACTGCTACTAATGTTACAAATAATAAACGCGACAAAACTGGACTTCACGGGCTGATTCCCTACAATCCCCACTGATCAAATTTGCCTGACGAGAAGACACAGATGACGCCCGAGAATTTGCCTATTGAACGTTACGATGACCAACTGGCGGAGAAAGTCGCCCGCCTGAAGACGTTGATGTCACCGTTCGCGGCGCCCGAGCCGGAAGTGTTCCGCTCGCCAGTCGACCATTACCGCATGCGCGCCGAATTCCGCATCTGGCACGACGCGGACGACATGTATCACATCATGTTCGATCAGCAGACCAAGCAACGTATTCGCGTCGATCGGTTTCCGGCCGCCAGCGAACTGATCAACCGCCTGATGAGCGCCCTGATCGCCGCGCTGAAACCGGAGCCGATCCTGCGCCACAAGCTGTTCCAGATCGATTATCTGTCGACGCAAAGCGGCAAAATCATCGCCTCGCTGCTGTACCACCGCAAGCTGGATGACGTTTGGCAACGGCGTGCCGAGCAGCTGCGCGATGAGCTGCGCGCTCAGGGTTTCGACCTGCAGTTGATCGGCCGGGCGTCGAAGACCAAAATCATGCTCGACCAGGATTATGTTGACGAAGTGCTGACGGTTGCCGGCCGCGACATGATCTATCGTCAGGTGGAAAACAGCTTCACTCAGCCCAACGCGGCCATGAATGTGCAGATGCTGGAGTGGGCGCTGGCGGTCACCGCCGGTTCCAAAGGCGATTTGCTGGAGCTGTACTGCGGCAACGGCAACTTCTCGCTGGCGCTGGCACGCAATTTCGAGCGCGTGCTGGCGACCGAGATCGCCAAGCCGTCGGTGGCGGCGGCGCAGTACAACATCGCCGCCAACCATATCGACAACGTGCAAATCATCCGCATGGCGGCAGAAGACTTCACTCAGGCAATGAACGGAGTACGCGAATTCAACCGGTTGAAAGGCATCGATCTGAGCGGTTACAACTGCGAGACGATTTTCGTCGATCCACCGCGCAGCGGGCTGGACGAGGAAACGGTGAAGATGGTGCAGGCCTACCCGCGCATTCTGTATATCTCATGCAACCCGGAAACGCTGTGCGCCAACCTGGAAACGCTGCAGGCTACGCACCGGGTCAGCCGCCTGGCGCTTTTCGATCAGTTCCCGTATACCCATCACATGGAATGCGGCGTGTTGCTGGAAAAGCACCGCTGATACGACAGGGGCGCCATCATGGCGCCCCGTTTCGTTACGACTCTTGAGTCGGCGCATCCGGCGCCTTGCGCGCCTTCAGCTTGACCCCGATCCACAGCACCAGCGCCACACACACCACCGACGGCAGGAAGTTGGAACCGATCTGCGGGTATTCGGCGCGCACGATGGCGCTGTACATCAGCAGCCCCAGCAGGAAGCAGGCCGCCGCCAGCTTCGGCATGCCGTCCGGCATGGCGCGGTTCAGGTAACGTTGATGCAGGCAGTACACCGCCAGCACCAACGCGATCAGCGGGAAGATCGAAAACGGCACTACCGAGCTGAACAACGCGGCAAACGAACCGTTGATCGAAAGGCCAGCAATCAACGCCAGCAGTAAGGTGCCATTTTCACGGCCTGGTTTTTCCATCATTTTTTTACCTTTTTTATACGTGGGACACAGAAGCTTTTTCTTGTTCGCGACGATACCAGTAATACGCCCCTTTGGAGATCATCCGCAGCTGCAGCACCAGCCGTTCTTCCAGCTGCTGCCGCTGCTCGACGTCGATATCCAGCGCTTCCGCGCCGGCGCTGAACACAATGGTGACCATCGCTTCCGCCTGCGCTTCGGTAAAGCTGCGCGGCATGTGGTTTTCCAACTCGAGGTAGTCCGCCAGTTCGGCGATGAAATGCTGGATCTCGCGCGCCACCGCCGCACGGAATGCCGCCGATGTGCCGGAGCGCTCGCGCAGCAGCAGGCGGAAGGCGTTCGGGTTGTTACCGATAAATTCCATAAAGGTGGACACCGAGGTGCGGATCACGCTGCCGCCTTTGGCGATGCGTTGGCGCGCCTGGCGCATCAACTGACGCAGCATCAGGCCGCTTTCGTCCACCATGGTCAACCCCAGCTCATCCACATCGCGGAAATGGCGATAAAACGACGTGGGCGCGATGCCTGCCTCGCGTGAAACTTCCCGCAGACTCAGGCTGGCGAAGCTGCGTTCGGCGCTCAGCTGGCTGAAAGCAGCTTCGATCAGGGAACGACGAGTCCGTTCTTTTTGTTGTGCTCTGACGCCCATATGCATATCCGGATAGGTTCCATTCTCTCAGTCTAACGCCCTAGACTCGGCAATATAGCAAATTTTATTGCAACAGCATTTATACTAACGCGCTCTATCACACTTCCGCCCTGAGCCGATTGTGCTTTGACTCAAAAAGCCTAATGGTGATTGGGTGAGCAGCGCTATGATGTTAAGATACCGTTGTAATCTTGTATAAAAAAACAGGTCTCTCCTACATGCAACAGCACTATCAATTTGATGCCATTGTGATTGGCTCGGGCCCTGGTGGTGAAGGTGCCGCCATGGGGCTGGTGAAACAGGGCGCCCGCGTGGCCGTTATCGAACGGTACAATAACGTAGGCGGCGGATGTACCCACTGGGGCACCATCCCTTCCAAAGCCCTCCGCCACGCCGTCAGCCGCATTATCGAATTCAATCAGAACCCGCTTTACAACAACTCGCGCACGCTCAGCGCGACCTTCCCTGACATTTTACGCCACGCCGATAACGTCATCAGCCAGCAGACCCGCATGCGCCAAGGGTTCTATGAGCGGAATCAGTGCAAACTGTTCGCCGGTGACGCGCGCTTCATCGACGCCAACACCGTCAGCGTCAGCTATATGGACGGTACCCAGGACACCATCCGCGCCGACCACATCGTGATCGCCTGCGGCTCGCGTCCTTACCATCCGGCCAGCGTCGATTTCAATCACCCACGCATCTACGACAGCGACTCCATTCTCGAACTGAGCCATGAGCCGCGCCACGTCATCATTTACGGCGCCGGGGTGATCGGCTGCGAGTATGCGTCTATCTTCCGCGGTCTGAACGTCAAGGTCGATCTGATCAACACCCGCGATCGCCTGCTGGCGTTCCTCGATCAGGAAATGTCGGATTCGCTCTCTTACCACTTCTGGAACAACGGCGTGGTGATCCGCCATAACGAAGAGTTCGAGAAGATTGAGGGCACCGAAGACGGCGTAATCGTGCACCTGAAGTCCGGCAAGAAGGTGAAAGCGGACTGCTTGCTGTACGCCAACGGCCGTACCGGCAACACCGATTCGCTGGGGTTGGAAAACGTCGGCCTGGAGTCGGACAGCCGCGGGTTGCTGAAGGTGAACAGCATGTATCAAACCGCGCTGTCGCACATCTATGCGGTCGGTGACGTGATCGGCTATCCGAGCCTGGCTTCCGCCGCCTACGATCAGGGCCGCATCGCCGCGCAGGCGATCGCTTCCGGTGAAGCCAGCGGTCACTTAATCGAAGATATCCCGACCGGCATCTACACCATTCCGGAAATCAGCTCCGTCGGCAAAACCGAGCAGGAACTGACGGCGATGAAGGTGCCGTATGAAGTGGGCCGCGCCCAGTTCAAGCATCTGGCGCGCGCGCAGATCGCCGGGATGAACGTCGGCAGCCTGAAGATCCTGTTCCATCGCGACACCCTGCAGATCCTCGGGATCCACTGCTTCGGCGAACGTGCGGCGGAGATCATCCACATCGGTCAGGCGATCATGGAACAGAAAGGTGAAGGCAATACTATCGAGTATTTCGTTAATACGACCTTCAACTATCCGACCATGGCCGAAGCCTACCGGGTGGCGGCGCTTAACGGCTTAAACCGCCTGTTTTAACGCGTTGTCGATGTAGCCCTGCATGTGCTCGCGGATCGCCTCGGCCAACTGCTCATAACGGCTGCGCAGTGGGGAACCGGGGCGATACACCAACGCGATGGTGCGCTTCGGTTCCGGCTTGTAGCAATCCAGATAGCAAACGCCGTCGCGTTCGCGCTGCGGCGGCACCGCCAGTGACGGCAGCAGGGTAATGCCGCTGCCGGCCGCGACCATATTGCGCAGCGTTTCCAGACTGGTGGCGCGGAAGTGGGTATCCTCGTCCGCGCCCGCCTGGAAGCAGAAGCCCATCGCCTGATCGCGCAGGCAGTGGCCATCCTCCAGCATCAGCAGCTTCTCTCCCGCCAAATCCGGCATCGCTACGCGCTCGCGCTGCGCCCACGGGTGATCGGAATACACCGCCAGCTTCATCGGTTCATCGAACAGAGGCACTTCGATAAACGCCTCGGTTTCCTTCACCAGCGCCAGAATGGCGCAGTCCAGCTTGCCGCTGTCGAGTTGCGCCAGCAGTTGGTGGGTTTGCGCTTCGTGCAGGTACATTTCCAGTTTCGGGAAGGTTTTGTGCAGCGTCGGGATGATCTGCGGCAGCAGATAAGGCCCCACGGTCGGGATCAGACCGATGTGCAGCGGCCCGGACATGGCTTCGCCCTGCTGGCTGGCCATCTCCTTCAACACTTTCACTTCGCGCAGCACAGTACGCGCCTGCTCCACCAGCAACAGACCCGCCTGGGTGAACAGCACCTTGCGGCTGGTACGCTCAAGCAGCATGACGCCCAACTCGTCTTCCAGCTTGCGGATCTGCCCGCTCAGCGTGGGCTGGCTCACATGGCATGAATCGGCCGCACGGCGGAAGTGCCGGTGCTCGGCCAAGGCGACCAGATACTCTAAATCACGAATATTCATTGTTTCCCTCCATTCCATGATAGCTCATGGCGATAGATAAGATAGCAATGAGCGATTAGATCTATCAAGCCCCAGCGACAATAATGTGTCCCAACGAAGCGATATCGCGCTAAATGCTAAAATTACTTTTCCTAATTAAGGGGTTAATCAATGTTTACCAGTCAAGAAGGCAAGAAAGTTCCTCAGGTTACTTTCCACACCCGTCAGGGCGACCAATGGATTGATGTGACCACTGATGACCTGTTCAAAAACAAAACCGTTATCGTGTTCTCGCTGCCGGGCGCGTTCACGCCGACCTGCTCTTCGAGCCATCTGCCGCGCTACAACGAGCTGTCCAGCGTATTCAAGCAGCACGGCGTCGACGGCATTCTGTGCGTCTCGGTGAACGACACCTTCGTGATGAACGCCTGGAAAGCCGATCAGCATGCGGAAAACATCACCTTCGTGCCGGACGGCAACGGTGAATTCACCAAAGGCATGAACATGCTGGTCGAGAAAGCGGATCTGGGCTTTGGCCCGCGTTCATGGCGCTACTCGATGCTGGTGCGCGACGGCGTGGTCGAGAAAATGTTCGTCGAACCAAACAAGCCGGGCGACCCGTTTGAAGTGTCCGACGCCGACACCATGCTGAAATACCTGGCGCCGGAATTCAAAGTGCAGGAATCGGTCTCCCTGTTCACCAAACCGGGCTGCCCATTCTGCGCCAAAGCCAAACAGATGCTGCAAGAACGCGGCATTCAGTATGAAGAGATCGTGCTGGGCAAAGACGCCACCACCGTCAGCCTGCGCGCCGTCAGCGGCCGCGCCACGGTGCCGCAAGTGTTCATCGGCGGCCGTCACATCGGTGGCAGCGACGATCTGGAAACTTTCCTGTCAGCTTAATAAGTAATAACAAAGCCAACGTGAACTTTGGCGGGCTACGGCCCGCCCTTTTTTTACCTTTCAGGAGCGGATATGAAACTGTTGAACGTTGATGTCGCGGTCATCGGCGGCGGCACCGCAGGGCTCGGCGCCTATCGCGCGGCCAAACTGTCTACCCCCAGCGTGGTGATGATCGAAGGCGGGCCTTACGGCACCACCTGTGCACGCGTTGGCTGCATGCCATCCAAATTGCTGATCGCCGCTGCCGAAGCGGTGCATCAAATCGAACGCGCGCCGGGTTTTGGCGTGCACCCAGCCGGTCAAACTCGCATCGACGGGCGCGAAGTGATGGCGCGCGTCAAACGCGAACGCGATCGCTTCGTCGGCTTCGTGCTGGAAGGCGTGGACGAGATCCCGGCCCAAGACAAAATTCAGGGCTATGCCCGGTTTATTGACGACAACACGCTGCAGGTCGATGAGCATACGCGCATCGTAGCGCAGCGCATCGTGATCGCCACCGGTTCCCGCCCCAGCTGGCCGGCGCCGTGGAACGCACTGGGCGACCGTCTGATCGTCAACGACGACCTGTTCAACTGGGATGACTTGCCGCAGTCCGTCGCGGTATTCGGCCCCGGCGTCATCGGGCTGGAGCTGGGGCAAGCGCTGCACCGCCTCGGCGTCGACACCAAGGTATTCGGCATCGGCGGCGCCGTCGGGCCGCTGACCGACAGCGCCGTGCGCGACTACGCCGCCAAAGCGCTGGGGGAAGAGTTCTACCTCGACGCCGACGTGAAAGTAGAGATGATGCAGCGCGAAGGCGACCGCGTATTTATTCGCTATCAGGACTTGCAGGGCCAACCGCAGGAGATCCTGGTGGACTACGTGCTGGCCGCCACCGGTCGCCGCCCCAACGTCGATCGGTTGGGCCTCGAAAATACCGGCTTGCAACTCGACGCCCGAGGCGTGCCGCTGGCCGACCGCCTGACGATGCAAACCAGCGTGCCGCATATTTTCATCGCCGGCGACGCCAGCAACCAACTGCCGCTGCTGCACGAGGCCAGCGATCAGGCACGCATCGCCGGCGCTAACGCCGGCAGCTTCCCAGAGATCAATCCAGGTCTGCGCCGCAGCGCGATTTCGGTGGTGTTCTCCGATCCGCAGATCGCCATGGTCGGCTCAACTTTCCGCGAGCTGAGCGAGAAGTTCAGCGCCTGCGGCTGCTTTGAAGTGGGCAAAGTCTCGTTTGAGAATCAGGGCCGTTCGCGGGTGATGCTGCGCAATAAGGGCATTTTGCACGTCTACGGCGAGCAAGGCACCGGCCGTTTCCTCGGCGCGGAAATGATCGGCCCAGACGCCGAGCACATCGCGCACCTGCTGGCCTGGGCACACCAGCAGCAGATGACCGTCGATCAGATGCTGGACATGCCGTTCTATCATCCGGTGATCGAAGAAGGCTTGCGCACCGCGCTGCGCGATCTGCAAGCGAAGCTCAAACTCGGCGCGACCGAAATCGAGCGCTGCCAGCGCTGTCCGGGTGAGTAACCTCTTATTCTCCGTTTATATCCACCGGGCCTTCAGGCCCGGTTTTTTTTTGCGCAACACTTTCCACAATTTCCTCCCCCCGCTTGCCTCACGGCCCGCCCGCGCTCATTTTTTATGCTTTGGCATTGAAGTGATACCAATAACGATACTAAAATGGAGGCAGCATGAACGAGATCAGGGATGACATCGCTGATTTGCAACAGCGGCAGAACAGCATCAAATTCGCCGAGTTAGCGAAAGTCTGCGTGCGATGGTTTGGGCCGCCGCGCATAAACGGTAGCAGCCATCACGTTTATCGCATGCCCTGGCCAGGCGATCCGCGCATCAATATCCAACGCGGCAACAACGGCGCGGCCAAGGCATATCAGGTTAAGCAGGTCATCGCCGCACTGGCCAGAATGGAGGAAGAACATGGAAAAGCATGAACACTATACCTATCGCATCACCTGGTCAGCGGAAGATCGTGAATATGTCGGGCTGTGCGCCGAATTCCCCTCGCTGTCCTGGCTGGCCGCCACGCGTACCGGCGCACTGGAGGGTATCGAAAAAGTCGTGAGCGAAACGATCGCCGACATGCTGGCGCAAGGTGAAACGCCGCCGCAGGCGCTGGCGGAAAAGAACTTCAGCGGAAAACTGGTGTTACGCATGACGCCGGAACAGCATCGCCGGCTGGCGATCGGCGCGATGGAGGAAGGCGTGAGCCTGAACCGTTATCTGTGCGCACGCCTGGCGGGATAGAGGTGCAAGGGCGGCGCCAGGCCGCCCTTATTGTCCTCAAGCTAAACGCTGTTTCGCTGCGGCGATTGCCGCGGCCACCTGCTGCGGCGCGACGCCGCCTTTGGCCGCACGCTTGTCCAGGCAGGATTGCAACGCCAGGATCGGGTAAACGTCGTCGCCAATCGTCGCGCTAAACTGCTGCAAGTCCGCCAGCGGCAGCGCTTCCAGCGGTTTACCCTGGCGAATCGCTTCTACCACCGCCTCGCCGACGATATGGTGCGCTTCGCGGAATGGCACGCCCTTGGCGACCAGGTAATCCGCCAGCTCGGTGGCGTTGGCATAGCCCTGCTCCGCCGCTTCCTGACAGCGCGGGCGTTTCACCTGAATGCCGTCCAGCACCAGCGCCGCCATCTGCAGGCAGTCCATCCAGGTGTCGAGCGCGTCGAACAGCCCTTCTTTGTCTTCCTGCATGTCTTTGTTATACGCCAGCGGCAGGCCTTTCAGCGTCATCATCATGCCGGTCAGCGCGCCCTGTACGCGGCCGCATTTGCCGCGGATCAGCTCCAGCGCGTCCGGGTTTTTCTTCTGCGGCATCAGCGAAGAGCCGGAGGTCACACGGTCGGACAGCTCGACAAACGCCGCTTCGCCGCTGTTGAAGAAGATCAGATCTTCGGCAAAGCGCGACAGGTGCACCATGCTGATGGCGGCGTTGGACAGCAGCTCCAGCACGTGATCGCGATCGGATACGCTGTCCAGGCTGTTGCGGGTCGCCGAGGCGAAACCCAGCCAGCCGGCCAGTTGCTCACGATCGATAGGATAAGCGGTACCGGCCAGCGCACCGCTGCCCAGTGGGCTGACATCCAGCCGTTTCAGGGTATCCTGCAGGCGGCTTTCATCGCGCGCCAGCATTTCGACATAGGCCAGGCACCAGTGCGCGAAAGTCACCGGCTGTGCACGTTGCAGGTGGGTATACCCCGGCATCACCGCATCCTGGTTGGCTTCGGCAGTCTCCACCAGCGCCTGCTGCAGCTGGACGATCGCCTGATGCAGATCGCCGATCTGCTGTTTGCACCACAGCTTCAGATCGGTTGCGACCTGATCGTTGCGGCTGCGGCCGGTGTGCAGCTTCTTGCCCAAATCGCCGACCTTCTCGATCAGCTTCTGCTCCACCCAGCTGTGGATGTCTTCGGCATCGCTTTGGACGATCGCCAAAGGATCGGCCTGGACTTCCGTCAGTAGTGCATTCAGCGCCTGCTCCAGCTGCTGTTGCTCCGCTGCGGTCAACACGTTAACGGTCACCAGCGCCTTCGACCAGGCCACCGAGCCCACGATATCCTGCTCCGCCAGGCGATAATCGAACCGCAGCGAATCATTGAGTTGCTTGAACCGCTGATCCGCCGCCTGAGTGAACCGTCCGCCCCAAAGTGCCATATCTTACTCCTGAATTTTTATGCGAAAGGGCGCAGCATGCTGCGCCCTTGCAGAGTCACGCCAATCGATTATTTATTCTTTTTCTCGTTCAACGCGCGGATGCGTGAAGACAGAGAGAACAGGCGGATAAAGCCGCCCGCGTGGCTGTGATCGTAAACTTCGTCTTCGCCGAAGGTGGCGAACTCTTCGGAGTACAGGCTGTTGGCGGATTTCTTCTGGGTCGCCGTCACCTGACCTTTGTACAGCTGCAACACCACTTCGCCGTTCACCTCTTCCGCCAGCGCTTCGGCAGAAGCCTGCAGCGAACGGCGCAGCGGCGCAAACCAGCGGCCGTCGTACACCACATAAGACATTTCCAGGCCCAGCTGCTCGCGCCATTTGAAGCTGTCGCGATCCAGCACCAGCTGCTCGACGGCACGCAGCGCCGCCACCATGATGGTGCCCCCTGGGGTTTCATAACAGCCGCGGGATTTGATCCCCACCAGGCGGTTTTCCACGATGTCGATACGGCCGACGCCGTGCTTGGCACCCAGCGCGTTCAGGGTTTCCAGGCACTGGTACGGCGACAGCGCTTTACCGTTAACCGCCACAACGCGGCCTTTCTCAACGGTAACGGTCACCTGCTCAGGCTGATCCGGCGCTTCCTGCGGATCGACGGTCCATACCCAGCAATCTTTGTTCGGCGCATTCCACGGGCTTTCCAGCACGCCGCCTTCGGTGGAGATGTGCCAGGCGTTTTCATCGCGGCTGTAGATCTTCTCCAACGATGCGGTGGTCGGGATGTTGCGCTCTTTCAGGTAATCCAGCAGCGCTTCACGGGAACGCAGGTTCCACTCACGCCACGGCGCCACCACTTTCAGCTGCGGCGCCAGCGCGGTATAGGTGGTCTCGAAGCGCACCTGGTCGTTGCCTTTGCCGGTCGCTCCGTGGCACAGCGCGTCGGCCCCCACTTTCAACGCCAGCTCAACCTGCGCCTTGGCGATGATCGGCCGTGCCATCGACGTGCCCAGCAGGTAGCTGCCTTCGTACAGGGCGCCGGTCTGCAGCACCGGATAAACGTAATCGCGGATAAATTCTTCACGCAGATCGACCACGTGACATTCAGAGGCACCGGACTGCAGGGCTTTTTGCTCCACGCCTTCCAGATCGCTGCGCTCCTGACCGATGTCCGCCACAAACGCCACCACTTCACAGCCGCCGTAGTTCTCTTTCAGCCATGGAATGATGGCCGAGGTATCCAGGCCGCCGGAGTACGCCAGAACGATTTTTTTGATGCCTTGGTTTTGCATGATCTATTCCTTTCTAATTCTAAAATTAAGCGAGGATCCGGGTGCCAATCGACACGCCGTTAAACAAAGCAGGAAGCTGATCGGCATGGCGCCAGCTGGCGATATCCACCGGGCGGCCGAGGGTGCGAGCAGCGTCGAGCGCCGCATTCACCTTCACCACCATACCATCGGTGATGATGCCTTGCGCGATCAGTTGCTCCGCTTTTTGCGCCGTCATTTCCGCAATGCGTTGCCCCTTGCCATCGAGGATGCCGCTGACGTCCGACAGCAGGATAAGGTCCGCCCCCAGCGTCGCCGCCAGCGCCGTCGCCGCCTGATCGGCGTTCACGTTCATTAACTGCCCTTCGGCGGTGATGCCGATGGAGCTGACCACCGGCAGGTAGCCGGCACTCAGCAGGGTATTGATCAGCGCGGGCGAACCGGGCTGCGCGTTGCCGACGTGACCCAATGCCGGATCGAGCGGGGTCACGACCACGCTGCCGCCGTCCGCCAGGCTCAGGCCGACGGCGTTGATCTGATGTTTAATCGCCCACGCCAGCAGCGTTTTGTTGGCGGTGCCGGCCAGCGCGCCGGTGATGATGTCGATCTGATCGGCCGGCGTGACCCGCAGGCCATTCTTTTTCACCACCGGCAAGGCGAGCTGCTTCATCAGTTCGTCCACCACGCAGCCGCCACCGTGCACGATCACCAGCGGACGCTGATGCTGCTGGCGGTAGCTGTCCAGCGCGGTAAACAGACGCTCCAGCGCTTCTTCACTGTCTAATAACACGCCACCTAACTTGATAATTAACGGGTTCATTGCTGTTTACTCACGCTGGTTTAAAGGAGTGACTGGGTTTCCGGGAAGCCGAAACGGATATTCAGGCATTGCACCGCCTGCGCCGCCGCGCCTTTCAGCAGGTTGTCTTCCACCGCTACGGCGATCAGATGCTCGCCCTGCACCGCAAAACCGATGTCGCAGAACGGCAACCCCACCACCGCTTTCAGCGCCGGCACGCCCTGGTCGTACAACCGCACCAGCGGCTTGTCGTCATAGGCGGCATGATAGGCGGCCGCGACGTCCTGCGCGGTCACGCCGGCTTTCAGGCGGCAGGTGATGGTTTCAAGGATGCCGCGCGGGAAGTTGCCCAGGTGCGGCGTAAAGATAACCGGCACGCCCAGGTGCGCGGCGATCTCCGGCTGGTGCCGGTGAGTGAAAATACCGTACGGCTGCAGGCTCACTTCGCAGAAGCTGGTGGTCATGCTGGCCTTGCGACCGGCGCCGCTAACGCCGCTGGTGGCGTTGATCACCGGCCACTGGTCGAGGTTCAGCAGCTGTTTTTCGATTAACGGTTTCAGCGCCAGCTGCGCCGCCGTCGGGTAACAGCCCGGCACGGCAATCAGCTGCGCCTGTTTAATCTTGTCGCTCTGCCACTCCGCCAGGCCGTACACCGCCTGCTCCAGCAGGGTGCCATGCTGATGCTCGAAACCGTAATACTGGCTATAAAAACCGGCGTCCTGCACGCGGAAGGCGCCCGACAGATCGAACACCACGCAGCCCGCCGCCAGGAAGGCCGGTGCGATATCGTGGCTGACTTCATGGGCGGTGGCGAGGAACACCACGTCGATACCCTGCGCCGCCTTGGCAACGTCGGTCAACGGTTGCAGCGGCAGATCGACGATGCCTTTCAACTGGGGATGGAGATCGGAAAGCAACTTTCCTGCATCTGCACTTTGCGCTGAAACCGCTAAAGCGGTTATGTTCATGTGTGGGTGGCGATTCAGGTAAGCCGTGAGCTCCGCTCCGGCGTAACCGCTGGCACCAACGATCAGCGTATTCAACATGTGGCCTTTCACCTTCTAAACTGACGTGCGGTCGCTTGCGACCCAGGTAACAGGGCTAGCCAGCGTTGTTGCGCCGTTCACCCACGGAGCCAGGCGTTGATGCTTTTATAAACATCCGGGTATCGGGTTCCCTTACGCTTCGGCTTACTGTATTTTTATTCAAAATAAATGCATGAATATTGATACTATCCTAACCAAAGGCTGTCAACAGTGAAGATGAAATTACCTCCATTTATTGAGCTGTACCGGGCGTTGATCGCCACTCCGTCAATCAGCGCCACCGATGCCGGCCTCGATCAGAGCAATGAGGCGTTAATCAACTTGCTGGCAGGATGGTTTGCCGACCTGGGCTTTCGCGTCGACGTACAGCCGGTGCCGGAATCGCGCCACAAATTCAACTTGCTGGCCAGCATCGGCGAGGGCAGCGGCGGCCTGCTGCTGGCGGGTCATACCGATACGGTGCCTTACGACGAGGGCCGCTGGACGCGCGATCCCTTCACCCTGACCGAGCATGACAACAAGCTCTACGGCCTGGGCACCGCCGACATGAAAGGCTTCTTCGCCTTTATTCTGGATGCGGTGCGCGATATCGACGCGAGCAAATTGACCAAGCCGCTGTACATTCTGGCCACCGCAGATGAAGAAACGACGATGGCCGGCGCACGTTATTTCGCCGCCTCCACCGCGATTCGGCCGGATTTCGCCATCATCGGCGAGCCAACCTCGCTCCAGCCGGTGCGTGCGCACAAGGGCCACATGGCCAACGCCATTCGCATCGTCGGCCAGTCCGGCCATTCCAGCGATCCGGCACGCGGCGTCAACGCCATCGATCTGATGCACGAATCCATCGGCCGCCTGATGGAGCTGCGCAAAACCCTGCAGGAGCGCTACAACAACCCGGCGTTCGCCGTGCCTTATCCCACCATGAACTTCGGCCATATCAACGGCGGCGACGCGGCCAACCGCATCTGCGCCTGCTGCGAGCTGCACCTGGATATCCGCCCGCTGCCTGGCATGACGCTCGACAACATCAACGAACTGATGCATCAGGCATTGGAGCCGGTAAGTCAACGCTGGCCGGGCCGCCTGACCATCGAGGAGCTACACGCGTCGGTGCCGGGCTACGAATGCCCGACCGACCACCGCATGGTGGCGGTGATCGAGGAACTGCTGGGCACCCGCACGCAGGTGGTCAACTACTGCACCGAAGCGCCGTTCGTGCAGCAGGTTTGCCCGACGTTGGTGCTCGGCCCCGGTTCCATCGATCAGGCCCACCAGCCGGACGAATACATCGACACCGCGTTTATCGAACCGACGCGCAAACTGCTGGGCCAGCTGGTCAATCACTTTTGCCGGCAATAAACCCGACATTTAACAGGGGAAATGTTTTATGCTTTCCCCTAACTCAAAATAAGTAGAAAACGGCGAAATAAGCCGTGCTGATAACCGACGCGCCGTAATTAAATTTCAGAAAATGCGCCGATTTTGATGTTTTTTTGCTAAAAATAGTGTCAATTGACGATTGGACAGGAACGCGATGTGATCAGGCAGGCGGTCTGCGCCTGACGCGTGAAATTTATTTACAAGATAAAAATCATACAGAACTGGGTCAGGGGTTATATGAACGAACAATATTCGGCAATGCGCAGTAATGTCAGTATGCTCGGCAAATTGCTCGGCGATACCATCAAAGAAGCGCTGGGCGAGCATATTCTCGATCGCGTTGAGACCATCCGTAAGCTTTCCAAATCCTCACGCGCCGGCAACGAAGCGCATCGCCAGGAGCTGCTCTCCACCCTGCAGAACCTGTCCAACGACGAGCTGCTGCCGGTGGCGCGCGCCTTCAGCCAGTTCCTCAACCTGACCAACGTCGCCGAGCAGTATCACAGCATTTCGCCCAACGGCGAGGCCGCCAGCAACCCGGAAGCGCTGGCGCAGCTGTTCAGTCGCCTCAAAGACAAAAAGCTCAGCGACAAAGAGCTGCAGCACGCGGTGTCGCAACTCTCCATCGAGCTGGTGCTGACGGCGCACCCGACGGAGATCACCCGCCGCACCCTGATCCACAAACTGGTAGAGGTCAATACCTGCCTCAGCCAGCTCGATCACAACGATCTGGCCGACTACGAGCGCAACAAGATCATGCGCCGCCTGCGCCAGTTGGTGGCCCAGTCGTGGCACACCGATGAGATTCGCAAACATCGCCCTTCCCCGATCGACGAAGCCAAATGGGGCTTCGCGGTAGTGGAAAACAGTCTGTGGGAAGGCGTGCCGGCGTTCCTGCGCGAGTTCAATGAGCAGTTGGAAAATTCCATCAATTACAGCCTGCCGGCGGAAGCGGTGCCGGTGCGCTTCACCTCCTGGATGGGCGGCGACCGCGACGGCAACCCGAACGTGACCGCCGAAATTACCCGCCATGTGCTGCTGCTCAGCCGCTGGAAAGCCTGTGACCTGTTCACCCGCGATATTCAGGTGCTGGTCTCCGAGCTGTCGATGACCGAGTGTACCCCGGAGCTGCGCGCCCGCGCCGGCGGTGACGAGGTGCAGGAACCGTACCGCGAAATCATGAAGCAGCTGCGCAGCCAGCTGATGAGCTCCCAGGCCTATCTGGAAGGCCGCCTTAAAGGCGAGCGCGTGCTGAAACCGCACGACCTGTTGGTGAACAACGAGCAGCTGTGGGAGCCGCTGTATGCCTGCTACCAGTCGCTGCAGGCCTGTGGCATGGGCATCATCGCCAACGGGCAACTGCTGGATACCCTGCGCCGCGTGCGCTGCTTCGGCGTGCCGCTGGTGCGCATCGACGTGCGCCAGGAAAGCACCCGCCATACCGAAGCCATCGCCGAGCTGACCCGCTACCTGGGGCTGGGCGACTATGAAAGCTGGTCGGAAGCCGATAAGCAGGCGTTCCTGATCCGCGAACTGAATTCCAAACGCCCGCTGGTGCCGCTGAAATGGCAACCGAGCGCCGACACGCAGGAAGTGCTGGAAACCTGCCGAGTGATCGCCGAAGCGCCGCAGGGCTCGATCGCCGCCTACGTGATTTCGATGGCGCGCACGCCTTCCGACGTGCTGGCAGTGCACCTGCTGCTGAAAGAGGCCGGCTGCCCGTTCGCGCTGCCGGTCGCCCCGCTGTTCGAAACCCTCGACGATCTGAACAACGCCGACGACGTAATGACCCAGTTGCTGAATATCGACTGGTATCGCGGCTTCATCCAGGGCAAACAGATGGTGATGATCGGCTATTCCGACTCGGCGAAAGACGCCGGCGTGATGGCGGCTTCCTGGGCGCAGTACCGTGCGCAGGACGCGCTGATCAAAACCTGTGAAAAGGCCGGCGTAGCGCTGACGCTGTTCCACGGCCGCGGTGGCTCCATCGGCCGCGGCGGCGCACCGGCGCATGCGGCGCTGCTGTCGCAGCCGCCGGGCAGCCTGAAGGGCGGCCTGCGCGTCACCGAACAGGGCGAGATGATCCGCTTCAAGTTCGGCCTGCCGGAAGTCACCATCAGCAGCCTGGCGCTGTATGCCGGCGCGATCCTCGAGGCCAACCTGCTGCCGCCGCCGGAACCGAAGAAAGAATGGCGTGCATTGATGGACGACTTGTCCGAGACCTCCTGCCGGATGTATCGCGGCTACGTGCGTGAAAACCCGGACTTCGTGCCTTACTTCCGCGCGGCCACGCCGGAGCTGGAGCTGGGTAAACTGCCGCTGGGCTCACGCCCGGCCAAGCGCAAGCCGAACGGCGGCGTAGAGAGCCTGCGCGCCATTCCGTGGATCTTCGCCTGGACGCAGAACCGCCTGATGCTGCCGGCCTGGCTCGGCGCCGGTGCCGGATTGCAGGAAGCGGTGAAAGCCGGCAAACAGGCGGAGCTGGAGGCGATGTGTCGCGACTGGCCGTTCTTCTCCACCCGCATCGCCATGCTGGAAATGGTGTTCGCCAAGGCCGACCTGTGGCTGGCGGAATACTACGATCAGCGCCTGGTGGATAAAGCGCTGTGGCCGCTGGGCCAACAGCTGCGCGATCAGCTGGAAAGCGACATCAAGGTGGTGCTGACCATCGCCAACGATGCGCACCTGATGGAAGACCTGCCGTGGATCGCCGAATCCATCGCGCTGCGCAACGTCTATACCGACCCGCTGAACGTCTTGCAGGCTGAACTGCTGCACCGTTCGCGCCAGCAGGAACAGCCGGACGCCCGCGTCGAGCAAGCGCTGATGGTCACCATCGCCGGCGTCGCCGCCGGGATGCGCAACACCGGCTAGTGAGCCTAATCGCGGCCCCGTTTATCGGGGCCGTTTTTTTATACCTTTCCCCACAAAAAAAGGGCGCCGCGGTAAAGCGACGCCCTTTTTCAATGGAACAAGCCTGTCAGGCGGCGGCCACCGGGCGCACGCCCAGCGTGTGGCAGATCGCGTAGCTCATCTCTGCACGGTTCAGCGTATAGAAGTGGAAATCTTTCACCCCTTCGCGGCTGAGGATCTTCACCATGTCCATGGCGATGTTGGCGCCGACCATTTTGCGGGTCTCCGCATCGTCGTCCAGCCCTTCGAACATACTGGTCATCCAGCTTGGCACCCGCACGTTGGTCATGGTGGCGAAGCGCTGCAGCTGCTTGAAGTTGGACACCGGCAGAATGCCCGGCACGATTTCCACGTCGATACCGGCGGCGACGCAGCGGTCGCGGAAGCGCAGGTAGCTCTCAACGTCGAAGAAGAACTGGGTAATGGCGCGACTGGCGCCAGCATCGATCTTGCGTTTCAGGTTAATCAAATCGGCCTGGGCGCTCTTCGCCTCCGGGTGCACTTCCGGGTAAGCGGCGACGGAAATGTCGAAGTCGCCCACGTCTTTCAGCAACGCCACCAGATCGGTCGCGTACATTTCCGGCTTGCCGCCGCCCGGCGGCAGATCGCCGCGCAGCGCCACGATGTGACGGATGCCGCTGTTCCAGTAGTCAGTCGCGATGTCGCGCAGCTGCGCCGGGCTGGCGTCGATGCAGGTCAGGTGCGGCGCCGCCTCCAGGCCGGTGCGCTCCTTGATCCCCTTGATGATGCTGTGGGTGCGATCGCGCTCGCCGGAGTTGGCGCCGTAGGTGACAGAAACGAATTTAGGTTTGAGGATGCTCAGACGATCGATCGACTGCCACAGGGTCTCTTCCATCTCGCTGGTGCGTGGCGGGAAGAACTCGAATGATACGTTAATCTGGCCGTTCAACTCCGCCAGACTCTGATTCAGCGCTTCCCGCTGGTTTGCGTGGAAAAAACTCATACCCTGCTCACCTCTTCTCGATCACTGTTTTTATTTCATCTTGATGAGCGTCTATACGTTTAGACGTCTAGATAGAAAATGCCGCATGTTGGCTAAAGAGTCAACAGGAAAATGAGGGGAATAAGGTGATTAATCCTCACCCACTCAACGAGGAAATTTCATGACAGCGGCAAAGGTAAGTATGGCAGGAAAAGCAAAGGGGCGCGGTGAACCCACGCCCGCAGAGGATTAAAGCAGCTGCGCCAAACGGTTAAGGTCTGACTGGATCGCGCCGGCGGTCACGTCGCGGCCGGCACCCGGCCCGCGGATCACCAGCGGATTATCGCGATACCAGCGGCTTTCGATGGCGAAGACGTTGTCACACGGCAGCAGAGAGGCCAGCGGATGCTCAGGACGCACCGCCTCCACGCCGACCCGCGCCTTGCCGTTGGCGTCGAAACGCGCCACGTGACGCAGCACCAGGCCCATTTCGCTGGCGGCCTCAAAGCGCTGCTGCATCTGCTGGTTCAACGCCTCGCCGTTCTCGAAGAACTGATCGACGGAGCCCAGCTCGCAGCCCGCCGGCACCAGCGTCTCGACCCGCACCTGGTTCGGTTCGATGTCGTAGCCCGCTTCGCGCGCCAGGATCACCAGCTTGCGCATCACGTCCTGGCCGGAGAGATCGACCCGCGGATCCGGTTCGGTCAGCCCCTGCTGCCAAGCCTGATCCACCAGCTCGGTGAACGGCACCGTGCCGTCATACTGCAAGAACAGCCAGGAAAGCGTGCCGGAGAAGATGCCGCTGATCGCCAAAATGCTGTCGCCGCTGTCGCGCAGATCGCGCACCGTATGGTTGACCGGCAGCCCGGCGCCGACGGTGGCGTTATACAGCCAGTGGCGGCCGGTTTTGGCAAAGGCGTCGCGAATTTGGCGATAGGTATCGCTGCACGAGGCGCCCGCCAGCTTGTTGGCGCTGATCACGTGGAAACCGTGGCTGGCGAAATCCAGATACTGCCCGGCCAGCTCTTCGCTGGCGGTCACGTCAAGCACCACCAGATCGTCGAACGGGTGCGCACGCATCCACAGGAACAGCGACTCTTCGTCAAGTTCCTGCGCCTCGTCCTCAAAGAACGCCAATGCACGGCTGGCGTCCAACCCGTCGTAGTTCAGCAGGCTGCGGCGGCTGTCCACCACCCCCGCCAGGATAAATTCGAAACCGCTGCGCGCGGAGATATTGGTCTGCTCACGGGCGAACAGCTCCAGCCAGCGCGACCCGATGTTGCCCTTGCCGAACAGCACCAGACCGATGCGCTTCTCGGCGCGGAACAGGCTTTGGTGCAGCCCCTGAATCAGCAGCGCGGTCGGCCCCTGGCGCAATACCGCCACCAGGCTGATGCCATCTTCCGCCTGCCAGATAAATTCGACCGGCTGATCTTTCAGTTGCTGATAGAAACGGTGGCTGTGCAGCGGGTTCTTGCATACCCCGGCGCCGACCATCGCCACCAGCGCCAACCCTTCGCGCAGGTGCAGTTCACCCGGCAGCGCCGAGGCCTGCAGGATCGCCAGTGCGCTGTTGACCACCTCGGAGGTGTAGCACAGCTGCACCCGATTGCGGTCAGGATGGATGCCTACCGCCAGCGGTTTGATCTGCGCGCGTTTGAGCACCAGATCCAACTCTTTCTGCGCCAGTTTGAAGTCACGCTGAGCGGCGACGTGCAGCTCAATCAGGCACACGTCATCGTGGCTGGTGACAATCTTGGCGCCGGTGCCGGACGCCAATACGCGCTCGATGCGCGTCGAGCCCTGCTCCGGCTGGTAGCTGCAGCGCAGCTGAAGATCGATATCGCTGCCGGAGACCGGCTGCAGGGTGCGGGTATGCAGCACCGGCGCCGCCAGGCGCGCCAGCTCGCTGGCTTCGTCCAGGCGCAGCAGCGGCAGCAGGCAGGCGTCTTTCACCTTGCGCGGGTCGGCGCTGTATACCCCGGCCACGTCGCTCCAGATGGTGACGCGCGCAGCGCCGGCCAACGCGCCGACCTGAGTGGCAGAGTAGTCGCTGCCGTTGCGCCCCAACAGCACGGTTTCCCCAGCGTCGTTGCGCGAAATGAAGCCGGTCACCACCAGGCGCTTGCCCGGATGTTGAGCCAACAATTGCTGCAGCAGCGGATAAGAACGGCCTTCATCCACCTGCGGCTGCGCGGCGCGCTCGGCGCGCAGGAAATCACGCGCATCCAGCCAGGCCGCCTGCATATCCAGGTGGTTGAGCACCGCCGCCATCAGGCGCGCCGACCAGATCTCGCCGTGCCCGACCACTTCGGCATAGCACACCTCGTCAGCTTTACCGTCCAGCAGCACCGCCAGACGTTCCAGATCCTGAATGAACTCGGCGATCAGCGGCTCGGCGCTTTCCGGCGGCAGCAGGCCACTGATAAGATCGCTATGATAACGACGCAACGTCTGCTGCACCTGGTGCGCAGACAGGCGATCGCTCTGGCTGAGCTTCAGCCAGTTGATCAACTGGTTGGTGGTACTGCCGGCGGCCGATACCACCATCATGTCGCCCGGCTGGCTGTATTCCGCCATAATCCCGGCCACACGCAGATAACACTTCACATCCGCCAGACTGCTGCCGCCAAACTTGTGCAGTTGACGCCCGCTCACCGGCCCTGCTACAGCAATTGCATTCATGCTTACCTCGTTGCCGCCGCCTGGAACGCGCGTTCCAGATCGGCAATCAAATCTTCACTGTCTTCAATACCCACGGAAATGCGCAGCAGGCTCTCGGAGATGCCGGCCGCTGCCCGCGCCTCCGCCGCCATGCCGGCGTGGGTCATGGTCGCTGCATGCGAGATCAGGCTTTCTACGCCGCCCAGCGATTCTGCCAGAGTAAACAGCTCAAGGGCAGAGAGAAAACGGCGCAGCACCGCTTCATCGCCGTCCAGTTCAAAACTCAGCATCGCGCCGAAGCCGCGCTGCTGCCGGCGGGCGATCTCATGCCCCGGATTTTCCGGCAGAGAGGGATGATACAGCTTTTTCACCAGCGGTTGCTGCTGTAAATAGCCGACAATCGCTTCGGCGTTTTGCTGTGCCGCCTTGATACGCGGCGACAGTGTGCGCATGCCGCGCAGCAGCAAATAGCTGTCGAACGCACCGCCGGTCACACCGATATTGTTCGCCCACCAGGCCAATTCGACCGCCAGCTCGGGATCTTTGGCAATCACCGCGCCGGCCACCACGTCCGAATGCCCATTCAGGTATTTGGTGCAAGAATGAACCACCAGATCGGCACCGAGTTCGATCGGCTGTTGCAGGGCCGGGCTGAGGAAAGTGTTGTCCACCACCGTCAACGCGCCCGCCGCGTGTGCGGCGGCGCAGATCGCCGCAATGTCCACCACCCGCAGCAGCGGATTGCTGGGGCTTTCAATCAGCACCAGCTTCGGCTTTTGCGCCAGCGCCTGCTGCAGGGCGGCTTCATTACCCTGATCGACGAACAGCACGCGATAGGCGCCGCGCTTGCTCAGGCTGTCGAACAACCGATAGCTGCCGCCGTAGCAGTCGTGCGGCGCCACCAGCAGATCGCCGGGCTTCAGCAGCACGGTGGTCACCAGATGGATCGCCGACATCCCGCTGCCGGTCATCACCGCGCCGGCGCCGCCTTCCAGCTCCGCCAACGCGCGTTGCACCACGTCGCGCGTCGGGTTGCCGCGGCGCGAGTAATCATGGGCTCGGGGTTGGTTGAAGTCGGTAAAGTTATAGGTGCTGGACAGATGAATCGGCGGGACAACGCAGCCATACTGTTCGTCGTCGTTCAGGCCGCTGCGTACGGCAATCGTGGCTGGTTTACGCGTCATGGGCTCGCTCGGCTCTCGGTTCGGTGAATGAGGCCTAAAGAGTAATCGCAGGATTGATAGACGTCAATACATCTGGACATCTAAACTTCTCTGCGTATAGATTGAGCAATGGCACAATACCCGCTAAAATTATGCCGATATGACATGACGATAAGATGTTAAGCCACAATGCCCGGCCGAGGCGGGGCATTCAGTGACCCTGGTCGCGTAAAATTGACATTTATTTAGTGAGAACAGTGAAGATCGGGCATAATTGGCCGGTTTTTAGAATTTTGTAATTTTTCTGACAAAGTTAAGGTGTCCCATGGCTGAGTGGAACGGCGAGTATGTCAGCCCTTACGCTGAACACGGTAAAAAAAGCGAGCAAGTCAAAAAGATCACGGTATCCATTCCGCTGAAGGTCCTGAAAATCCTCACCGACGAACGGACCCGTCGCCAGGTGAACAACCTGCGCCACGCCACCAACAGCGAACTGCTGTGCGAAGCGTTTCTGCATGCCTTTACCGGCCAGCCGCTGCCGAACGATGAAGACCTGCGCAAAGAGCGCAGCGATGAAATCCCGGAAGCCGCAAAAGTGTTGATGCGCGAACTGGGTGTCGATCCCGATACCTGGGAATATTGAGAACCGCCCGGCGAACGCCGGCGGCAGAAACGAAAAAAGGCGCCAAAGGCGCCTTTTTCATCGGACGATAAGAAATCTTATTTCTTAGCGCCTGGTACGCTGAAACGCTTGTTGAAGCGGTCAACGCGGCCACCGGTAGCAACGTCACGCTGCTTGCCAGTGTAGAACGGGTGGCATGCGCCACAAACGTCCAGGTTCAGATCGTGGCCCACGGTGGAGCGGATCTTCATCACGTTACCGCAAGAGCAGTTAGCAGTAACTTCTTCGTATTTTGGGTGGATACCTTGTTTCATGGGAAACCTCAGTTAAGGCCGTGTCGCTATCCAGCCCTGTTTCGCCAGACACCACACGTGGTTGATAATAGAATTTTGGTATCGAATTATACCAAAGGCGGCAAATTATACAGCATTAGCCGAGGCGCGCAATCGGAACCGTACATTTGCCGATGCGCCGTGTAAACTGATGCCCACTTTTTTCAATTTGGATGAGATCATGCCCGTCGTACACGTTGCCTTACCGGTCCCCCTCGCCCGCACCTTCGACTATCTGCTGCCGCCCGGCATGCAGCCGGTGGCCGGCGCGCGCGTGGGCGTGCCCTGGGGCAGGCAGCATGCGATCGGCATCGTCACCGGCTGCAGCGACACCAGCGAACTGCCGCTGGATAAGCTCAAACCGATCGACAGCGTGATCGACACGGAATCGCTGTTCTCCCCCAGCCTGTGGCGCATCCTGCGCTGGGCCAGCGATTACTATCACTACCCCATCGGCGAAGTGCTGTTTCACGCGCTGCCGATCCTGCTGCGGCAAGGCAAACCGGCCGAAGCCGCGCCGCTGTGGCAATGGTTCGCCACCGAAGAGGGGCGCGCCACCCCACCCGAAAGCCTGAAACGCGCGCCGAAACAGCAGCAGGCGCTGGCGGCGCTGCTGCAACGCCCGGTCTATCGCCATCAGGTCAGCCAGCTGGAGCTGACGGAAAGCGCCCTGCAGGCGCTGCGCGCCAAAGGGCTGATCGATCTGCGCGCTCAGGTCGCGGATACGCACGACTGGCGCCCCAACTTCGCGGTGCTCGGCGAACGGCTGCGGCTGAACACCGAACAGGCCACCGCCGTCGGGGCGATCAGAAGCGAGGATGAGCAGTTCGCCGCCTGGCTGCTGGCCGGGGTGACCGGCTCAGGCAAGACCGAGGTGTACCTCAGCGTGCTGGAAAACGTGCTGGCCAAAGGCCGACAGGCGCTGGTGCTGGTACCGGAAATCGGCCTGACGCCGCAAACCATCGCCCGTTTTCGCGAGCGCTTCAACGCGCCGGTAGACGTGCTGCACTCCGGGTTGAACGACAGCGAGCGGCTGGCGGTTTGGCTGCGCGCGCGCAGCGGCGAAGCCGCTATCGTCATCGGCACCCGCTCGGCGCTGTTCACGCCATTCCGACAGTTGGGCGTGATCATCATCGACGAAGAGCACGACAGCTCTTATAAACAGCAGGAAGGCTGGCGCTACCACGCCCGCGATCTGGCGGTGTTCCGCGCCCGGGAAGAGGACATCCCAATGGTGATGGGCTCCGCCACGCCGGCACTGGAAACGCTGCACAACGTGCAGCTGGGCAAATATCGCCAGTTGAAGCTCACCCAGCGCGCGGGCAACGCCAAACCGGCGACGCAGCACCTGATCGATCTGAAGGGGCTGCCGCTGAAGGTCGGCCTGTCGCAACCGCTTTTGAAAAGCATGCAGCACCATTTAAAAGCCGGCAATCAGGTGATGCTGTTCCTCAACCGCCGCGGTTACGCCCCGGCGCTGCTGTGCCACGAGTGCGGCTGGATCGCCGAATGCCAACGCTGCGATCACTACTACACCTTCCACCAGCATCAGCGCCAGCTGCGCTGCCACCACTGCGACAGCCAGCGGCCGGTGCCGCACCAGTGCCCGCAGTGCGGCTCCACCCACCTGGTGTCGGTCGGCGTCGGCACCGAACAGCTGGAACATGAGCTGGCGCCGCTGTTCCCCGACACGCCGATCACCCGCATCGATCGCGACACCACCAGCCGCAAAGGCGCGCTGGAGCAGCATCTGGCGGATATTCATCGCGGCGAAGCACGCATTCTGATCGGCACGCAAATGCTGGCCAAGGGCCACCATTTTCCCGACGTCACGCTGGTGGCGTTGCTGGACGTGGACGGCGCGCTGTTCTCCGCCGACTTCCGTTCCGCCGAGCGTTTCGCTCAGCTGTATACTCAGGTCTCCGGGCGAGCGGGCCGCGCGGGCAAACAGGGTGAAGTGCTGCTGCAAACCCACCACCCGGAGCACCCGTTATTGCAGGTGCTGCTGCAACAGGGTTACGACGCCTTCGCCAAACAGACGCTGGCGGAGCGCAACAGCGTGTTTCTGCCGCCTTACACCAGCCACATCATCGTGCGCGCCGAAGATCACGACAACCAGCAGGCCCCGCTGTTCCTGCAGCAGCTGCGCAACCTGCTGGAAGCCAGCCCGCTGAAGGACGACTCGCTGTGGGTGATGGGCCCGGTGCCGGCGCTGCAGTCCAAACGCGGCGGCCGTTTCCGCTGGCAGCTGCTGCTGCAGCACCCGACGCGGCGCGTCCTGCAACAGCTGATGAAAAGCTCGCTGCCGCTGATCGGCACCCTGCCGCAAACGCGCAAGGTGAAATGGACGCTGGATGTCGATCCGATCGACAGCTGATCCCGGAAAAGTCCGATTTAGCTGCCGCAGTGCAAACGATTACCCTTGAAATTGCGAGCGAACGCTAAAAAACCTTCTCAGGTCACATTTTTTATGCAAATTAGGTAACAAAGGCGGGGCGTATTCTGTTTAGAATGTCTGCGAGGGCAAATTTTGTCGCCACATCGCAGCGCGACGGAGTGCCCGAACGCGAGTGGCGCTCAATGACAACAATCCCGCCACCGCATGCCGGACATTGTGAGCAAACAGCAGTAGTGGCGTCGGCATGGGGCTGACGCAAGGAGAAAGGCGTTGGAACACAAGAAAGAGTTATCCATGGCGACCATGAAAGACGTCGCCGAAATGGCGGGCGTTTCAACGGCTACCGTATCGCGTGCGCTGATGAACCCGGAAAAGGTGTCAACGCCAACGCGCCAGAAGGTGGAACAGGCCGTCCTGGCCGTGGGTTATTCTCCTCATGCTCTGTCACGCAATATCAAGCGCAACGAATCCCGCACCATCCTGGTGATCGTGCCCGACATCTGCGATCCGTTTTTCGCCGATGTGATCCAGGGAATCGAACAGACCGCGGCCCAGCAAGGCTATCTGGTGCTGATTGGCGACTGCGCGCAGCAGAACCAGCAAGAGCGCACTTTCGTCAATCTGATCATCACCAAACAGATCGACGGCATGCTGCTGCTGGGCTCCAACCTGCCGTTCGACGCCAGCAAGGAAGAGCAGCGCAACCTGCCGCCGATGGTGATGGCCAACGAGTTCGCCCCCGAGCTGGAACTGCCGACGGTGCATATCGACAACCTGACTGCCGCCTTTGAAGCCGTGCATTATTTGCATCAATTAGGCCACCGGCAGATCGCCTGTATCGCCGGGCCGGAACAGATGCCGCTGAGCCATTATCGGCTGCAGGGTTACGTTCAAGCGCTACGTCGTAATGGCATTACCGTCGAAAGCAGCTATATTACCCGGGGTGATTTTACCTACGAAGCCGGCGCGCAAGCGCTGACCATGCTGATGGCACAGCCGAAACCGCCAACGGCGGTATTCTGCCACAGCGACGTCATGGCGATCGGCGTGCTGTCCCAGGCGAAGAAAATGGGGCTGCGGGTACCGCAGGATCTGTCGATCGTCGGCTTTGACGACCTCAAGCTGGCGCAATATTGCGATCCGCCGCTGACCACGGTGGCGCAGCCGCGCTTCCAGATCGGCCAGCAGGCGATGTTGTTGCTGTTGGAGCAGTTGAACGGCCAGACGGTCGCCAGCGGCTCCCGGCTGTTGGACAGTGAATTGATTATCAGAGGCAGCACCGCTGCCCCGAAACGCTAGTCAAATATTTTAGGGTTCAGTAACATGACGGACTTATCCTCTCATCAGGACACAGCGGAATAATAGTGGCACAAAAAGACTATGTAAGCCGTGGGCGCGCAGCAGGAGCTAAGCGTAAAACCCCCAGCCGTAAAAAACGCAGTTCTCCGAAGGTTTCCAAAACCGTGCTGGCGTTAGCCGCCGCGTTGCTGGTTGTCTTTGTCGGTGGCCTCTATTTCATTACCCACAACAAGCCGGAAGACGCGCCGTTGTTGCCTGCGCATACCACGCGCCCCGGCAACGGCCTGCCGCCGAAGCCGGAAGAGCGCTGGCGCTACATCAAAGAGCTGGAAAACCGGCAGATCGGCGTGCAAACCCCGACCGAACCGACGGCCGGCGGCGAGCTCAATTCCAAAACTCAGCTGACCGCCGAACAGCGGCAGTTGCTGGAGCAGATGCAGGCCGACATGCAGCAGCGCCCGACGCAGCTGAACGAAGTGCCGTATAACGATCCGGGCCAGGTCAACGCGCGCAGTAACCGCCAGCAGCAGCAGATGCAACAACAGCAAATGCAGCAGCAGCCGGTACAGCAACAGCAGCAGGTCACCCAGGCGCCGCGTAACCCGTTCAACAACGGGGCCACCACCGCGCCGGTGCAGCAGCAGCAGCACCAGCAGCCGAAGCCGGTCACCCCACCGCCGGTGCAGGTGAAACAGCCTGAGCCGAAGCCGCAACCGAAGCCGGAGCCCAAACCGGAAGTGAAACAGGAAACGGCCAAGCAGGAAACCAAACCGGAATCGAAACAGAAGTGGATGGTGCAATGCGGTTCGTTCCGCGCCACCGATCAGGCTGAATCCGTACGTGCGCGCCTGGCGTTCGAAGGCATCGAGAGCCGCATCACCGCCGGTGGCGGTTGGAATCGCGTGGTGCTCGGTCCGTACAGCAGTCGCGCCGCCGCGGACAAAACCCTTTCACGCCTGAAGGGCGTCGGCATGTCGAGTTGCATTCCCCTCTCCGTTGGGGGTTGAAAAGCGTCAATCCCCCCCCATCTATACTCTCAATATGCCTCGTAGCGTCTGCGAAAGCAGGCGCTGCGGGGACTTCTTTCCGTTTTTAACGAGGGTCTGCTCGTGACAACAATTGTAAGCGTACGCCGCAACGGCCAGGTCGTCATCGGTGGTGATGGCCAGGCAACCCTGGGTAATACGGTGATGAAGGGTAACGTCAAGAAAGTGCGTCGCCTGTATAACGACAAAGTGATCGCCGGTTTCGCCGGTGGTACCGCTGACGCCTTCACGCTGTTTGAACTGTTTGAACGCAAACTGGAAATGCATCAGGGCCACCTGGTGAAAGCCGCCGTCGAGCTGGCGAAAGACTGGCGCACCGATCGCATGCTGCGCAAGCTCGAAGCGCTGCTGGCGGTCGCCGATGAAACCGCTTCGCTGATCATCACCGGCAACGGCGATGTGGTGCAGCCGGAAAACGATCTGATCGCCATCGGCTCCGGCGGCCCGTACGCCCAGGCCGCAGCCCGCGCCATGTTGGAAAATACCGAGCTGAGCGCCCGCGACATCGTTGAGAAATCCCTCAACATCGCCGGCGACATCTGTATTTACACCAACCATTTCCACACCATTGAAGAATTGCCTTCCAAAGCGTAAGGATCGAATACCATGTCTGAAATGACCCCGCGCGAGATCGTCAGCGAACTGGACAGCTATATCATTGGCCAAAACAAGGCCAAACGCGCTGTCGCCATTGCCCTGCGCAACCGCTGGCGCCGGATGCAGCTCAACGAGATGCTGCGTCACGAAGTGACCCCGAAAAACATTCTGATGATCGGCCCGACCGGCGTCGGTAAAACCGAAATCGCCCGTCGTCTGGCGAAGCTGGCCAACGCGCCGTTCATCAAGGTTGAAGCCACCAAGTTCACCGAAGTGGGCTATGTGGGCAAAGAAGTGGATTCCATCATCCGCGATCTGACCGATGCCGCCATCAAAATGGTGCGCATGCAGTCGATCGAGAAAAACCGCACCCGTGCCGAAGAGTTGGCCGAAGAGCGCATCCTCGACGTGCTGATCCCGCCGGCCAAGAACAACTGGGGCCAGCCGGAAGAGCATCAGGAGCCGTCCGCCGCCCGTCAGGCATTCCGCAAGAAACTGCGCGAAGGCCAGCTGGACGACAAAGAGATCGAAATCGATCTGGCCGCGGCGCCGATGGGCGTGGAAATCATGGCGCCTCCGGGCATGGAAGAGATGACCAACCAGCTGCAGTCGATGTTCCAGAACCTCGGCGGCCAGAAGCAAAAGCCGCGCAAGGTGAAGATCAAAGAAGCCTTCAAGCTGCTGGTGGAAGAAGAAGCCGCCAAGCTGGTGAACCCGGAAGAGCTGAAAGAGCAGGCGATCGAAGCGGTTGAACAGCATGGCATCGTGTTTATCGATGAGATCGACAAAATCTGTAAGCGCGGCGGTCAAAGTTCCGGCCCGGACGTCTCGCGCGAAGGCGTGCAGCGCGATCTGCTGCCGCTGGTGGAAGGCTGCACCGTGTCGACCAAACACGGTATGGTGAAGACCGACCACATCCTGTTCATCGCTTCCGGCGCGTTCCAGACCGCCAACCCGTCAGATCTGATCCCGGAACTGCAGGGCCGTCTGCCGATCCGCGTTGAGCTGCAGGCGCTGACTACCGAAGACTTCGAACGCATCCTGACCGAGCCGAGCGCGTCGCTGACCGAGCAGTACAAAGCGCTGATGGGCACCGAAGGCGTCAATATCGAGTTCACCGCCGACGGCATCCGCCGCATCGCCGAAGCCGCGTGGCAGGTCAACGAAAGCACCGAGAACATCGGCGCGCGTCGTCTGCACACCGTGCTGGAACGTCTGATGGAAGATATTTCCTACGATGCGAGTGAAATTAATGGCCAATCCATTACAATTGATGCGGATTACGTGCGCAGTCATCTGGATGAACTGGTGGCGGATGAAGATTTGAGTCGTTTTATCCTATAATCGCTCAATCATTGTCTTGTCAGTCATCTGTGTGGGAGGCATTGCCTCCCACAATTATTTCTAACGGACACCGCAACTTACTGACAGAAGCGAAACATGAGCTCATCAACCTCCACCACCCCGATTTCCGCCTGGCTGGAAAGTCTACGCCCCCGCACCCTGCCGTTGGCCTTTGCCTCCATCGTAGTCGGCTCGGCGATCGCCGCCTGGCACGGCAGCCTGAAACCTGAAGTGGCGCTGCTGGCGCTGTTGACCGCCGGGCTGCTGCAGATCCTCTCCAACCTGGCTAACGACTACGGCGATGCGGTCAAAGGCAGCGACAAAGAAGATCGCATCGGGCCATTGCGCGGCATGCAAAAAGGCATGATCACCCAGGCGCAGATGAAACGGGCATTGGTGGTGACGGTGGTGCTGATCGCCCTCGCCGGCTGTTCGCTGATCGCCGTCGCCTGCGAGCAACCCAGCGACGTGGTGGGCTTCCTGGTGCTGGGCGGGCTGTCTATCGTGGCGGCCATCACCTATACCGTCGGCAATAAGCCTTACGGGTATTTGGGGCTGGGCGACATCTCGGTGCTGGTGTTCTTCGGCTGGCTGAGCGTGGCCGGCACCTACTATTTGCAAACGCACACCTTCGACAGCGTCGTGATGCTGCCGGCCACCGCCTGTGGCCTGCTGGCGACGGCGGTGCTCAACATCAACAATCTGCGCGATATCGAGAGCGATCGCGAAAACGGTAAGAACACGCTGGCGGTGCGTCTCGGCCCGCACAAGGCGCGCATTTACCATGCCCTGCTGCTCGCCGGCGCGGTGCTGTGTTTCGCGCTGTTTACGCTGCTCAATCTCCACAGCCCTTGGGGCTGGCTGTTCGTGCTGGCGATCCCGCTGCTGGTGCGCCACGGCCTGCGCGTGCTGCGCGATCCGACGCCGGTCGGCATGCGACCGATGCTGGAACACATGGTCAAGGCGGCGTTACTGGCCAACCTGCTGTTCGCCATCGGCGTGGCGCTCAGTTAAAAACTGATGATTTTGCCAACAGGGCGAATAAAGGGATATACTGAACATTCCAGCGGCAAACAGACGTAAAATCCTATGAAATACGATACTTCCGAACTTTGCGACATCTATCATGAAGAGGTGAACGTTGTTGAACCTCTATTCTCCAATTTTGGCGGGCGTACTTCATTTGGCGGGCAGATCACCACGGTGAAATGCTTCGAGGATAACGGCCTGTTGTTCGATCTGCTTGAAGAAAACGGCCGCGGCCGCGTGCTGTTGGTCGACGGCGGCGGTTCGGTTCGCCGGGCGCTGATCAACGCCGAACTGGCGCGCCTGGCCGCCCAGAACGAATGGGAAGGCATCGTGGTGTACGGCGCGGTGCGTCAGGTGGACGATCTGGAAGAGCTCGACATCGGCATTCAGGCGATGGCAGCGATCCCGGTGGGAGCCGTGAGCGAAGGCGTGGGCGAAAGCGATATCCGCGTCAACTTCGGTGGCGTCACCTTCTTCTCCGGCGATCACCTGTATGCCGACAACACCGGCATCATCCTCTCCGAAGACCCGCTCGACATCGAGTAATTTTCGGTCATGAAAAAGGGCGCCTGAGGCGCCCTTTTCGTTGCTGCATGGCGTGAGGAATCAGACCTCTTCCATTTTGCCCAGCAGAGCGCGCAGGCGATCTTGCCATACGTGCTGTTCTTCTTTCAGCTGTTGGTTTTCGCGCACCAGCGCTTCGTGGTTGCCGGAGGCAGCCTGAACTTCCTGCGACAGAGAGTTGTTTTTGTCTTTCAGCTCTTCAATTTCCATCTGCAACAAGGTGATGGTATCAATCGCCTGCTGTACTTTTGCTTCCAGTTTCTCAAATACTTCAAATGACATGCTTCAGTCCCCTCATGATAGCAAGGCGTACATCTATAAGTAGCGGCCGCAACGTCGGCTGCAGCTACTGCGAATATTGCATCGCGCTCAGTGACGCGCGCCGTTACGGAAGGCGCGCCAGTCTCGATTCGTTAAAAACGATTGTAAGTAGCCAGTCTCCGCCTGTCTAGCAACATACCGGATCATCGCGCAGTCTGTTGCAATTTTCCTGCCCTCACCATCAGTAAAAACTGAAAATCCCCGCCACCATCGCCGCGAGTTGTTAACAGCCCTCACCAAACCACTGGTCAGATCACACTTTTATGGCTCAGAAAGAACACTAAACGACGCGAAATCGCTCAATTTTATGACGCGCTACACACATTTTGATTTCGCTATTTCTCGTTTATGTTCGTTAACGATAAATTTACATCACGTCCTCATTCAAGAATTGGACGAGATGAAAAAAACTGTGCCCATAGGCCGGATCTCTACCCAACTGAGCCTATAAACCAACAACCGCCGTTTTGCAGGACACCAACATTATGAGCCAAACCACCAGTCCGACATTAAAAGGCCAGTGCATCGCCGAGTTCCTCGGCACGGCGCTGCTGATCTTCTTTGGCGTAGGCTGCGTTGCCGCACTGAAACTGGCGGGCGCCAGCTTCGGCCAGTGGGAAATCAGCATCATTTGGGGCCTCGGCGTCGCCATGGCCATCTATCTGACCGCCGCCATTTCCGGCGCGCATCTCAACCCAGCGGTTACCCTCGCCCTGTGGCTGTTCGCCTGCTTCGACGGACGCAAAGTGGTGCCTTACATCATTGCGCAGGTCGCCGGTGCCTTCTGCGCCGCTGCCCTGGTCTATGGGCTGTACTACAATCTGTTCTTCGACTTCGAAGCGGCTCACCACATGGTGCGCGGCAGCAACGAAAGCCTCGAACTGGCCGGCATCTTCTCGACTTACCCTAACGCGCACATCTCCGTCGGCCAGGCCTTCCTGGTAGAAATGGTGATCGCGGCGATCCTGATGTGCCTGATCCTGGCGCTGACCGACGACGGCAACGGCATCCCGCGCGGCCCGCTGGCACCGCTGCTGATCGGTATTCTGATTGCCGTGATCGGCGCCTCCATGGGACCATTGACCGGCTTTGCGTTGAACCCGGCGCGTGACTTCGGCCCGAAACTGTTCGCCTACCTGGCCGGCTGGGGCAAAGTCGCCTTCACCGGCGCACGCGACATCCCGTACTTCCTGGTGCCGATCTTCGCCCCTATCGTCGGCTGTGGCCTGGGCGCTTTCGGTTACCGCGCGCTGATTGGCCGCCACCTGCCGTGCGACGTCTGCGTGACGGAAGAAGAGCCTGACGCCAAGACCCAACAACGCAAAGCGTGATGGGTGCAGTTTTACACGGTTAACAACAGCAGGATAATTACCATGACTGTAGAAAAAAAATACATTGTCGCACTCGACCAAGGGACCACCAGCTCACGCGCCGTCGTGCTCGATCACGACGCCAACATCGTTGCGGTATCGCAGCGCGAATTCCCGCAGATCTATCCAAAGGCCGGCTGGGTTGAGCACGATCCGATGGAAATCTGGGCGTCGCAAAGCTCGACGCTGGTAGAAGTGCTGGCGAAAGCCGACATCAGTTCCGATCAGATCGCCGGCATCGGCATCACCAACCAGCGCGAAACCACCATCGTCTGGGAAAAAGAGACCGGCAAGCCGATTTATAACGCCATCGTCTGGCAGTGCCGCCGCACCGCCGACATCTGCGAAAAGCTCAAGCGCGACGGCCTGGAAGAGTATATCCGTCACAACACCGGCCTGGTGGTTGACCCCTACTTCTCCGGCACCAAGGTGAAGTGGATCCTGGACAACGTCGAAGGCGCCCGCGAACGCGCCAAGCGCGGCGAACTGCTGTTCGGCACCGTCGATACCTGGCTGGTGTGGAAAATGACCCAGGGGCGCGTACACGTCACCGATTACACCAACGCCTCACGCACCATGATGTTCAACATCCACGAGCTGGACTGGGACGAACGCATGCTGGAAGTGCTGGATATCCCGCGCGCCATGTTGCCGAAAGTCCGTCCTTCCTCCGAGGTGTACGGCCAGACCAACATCGGCGGCAAGGGCGGCACACGTATTCCTATCGCCGGTATCGCCGGTGACCAGCAGGCGGCACTGTACGGCCAGCTGTGCGTTCAACCAGGCATGGCGAAGAACACCTACGGCACCGGCTGCTTCCTGCTGATGAACACCGGCAAAGAAGCGGTACGTTCGAAAAACGGCCTGCTGACCACCATCGCCTGCGGCCCGCGCGGCGAAGTGAACTATGCGCTGGAAGGCGCGGTGTTCATCGGCGGTGCGTCTATCCAGTGGCTGCGCGATGAGCTGAAACTGATCAGCGATGCCGCCGACTCCGAATACTTCGCCACGAAGGTGAAAGACAGCAACGGCGTCTATGTGGTGCCGGCCTTCACCGGCCTGGGCGCGCCATACTGGGATCCGTATGCCCGAGGCGCCATCTTTGGCCTGACCCGTGGCGCCAACAGCAACCACATCATCCGCGCCACGCTGGAATCCATCGCCTTCCAGACTCGCGACGTGCTGGACGCCATGCAGGCCGACGCCAACACCCGCCTGCAATCGCTGCGCGTGGACGGCGGCGCGGTCGCCAACAACTTCCTGATGCAGTTCCAGTCCGATATCCTCGGCACCCGCGTAGAGCGCCCTGAAGTGCGTGAATCGACGGCGCTGGGTGCCGCGTTCCTGGCGGGCCTGGCCATCGGCTACTGGAACGATCTGGATGAAGTGAAGAGCAAAGCGGTGATTGAGCGTGAATTCCGCCCAAGCATCGAAACCACCGAACGCAACTACCGCTACAGCGGCTGGAAAAAAGCGGTGGCTCGCGCGCAGGCGTGGGAAGATCACGACTAAACCCCGCCTTGCCGTTACCCCCAAATTGCGCTGCCTGCGGGCGGCGCTTTTTTTTTGCCCCGCCCCGCCGGCGCCGCGCTGTGATAGACTTTGCCGATATTTTCTTCCCTTTCTCACAGACAGGTTTGCCATGAAACGTGAATTAGCCATCGAATTTTCCCGCGTTACCGAAGCCGCTGCGCTGGCGGGCTACAAATGGCTGGGACGCGGCGACAAGAACGCCGCCGACGGTGCGGCGGTCCACGCCATGCGCATCATGCTCAACAAAGTGGACATCGATGGGCGCATCGTGATCGGCGAAGGTGAGATCGACGAAGCGCCGATGCTGTATATCGGCGAACAGGTCGGCACCGGCCAGGGCGACGCGGTCGACATCGCTGTCGATCCGATCGAAGGCACCCGCATGACCGCCATGGGCCAGTCCAATGCGCTGGCGGTATTGGCGGTGGGCGATCGCGGCACCTTCCTGCACGCGCCGGACATGTACATGGAGAAGCTGGTGGTCGGCCCGGCGGCGCGCGGCGCTATCGATCTCAATCTGCCCTTGGCGGAGAACCTGCAGAACGTCGCCGCACGGCTGAGCAAACCACTGTCGCAGCTGACGGTGATCGTCTTGGCCAAACCGCGCCACGACGGCGTCATCGCGCAGATGCAGCAGCTGGGCGTGCGGGTGTTCGCCATTCCTGACGGCGACGTGGCAGCCTCCATTCTCACCTGCATGCCGGAAAGCGAGGTCGATGTGATGTACGGCATCGGCGGCGCGCCGGAAGGGGTGATCTCAGCCGCAGTGATCCGCGCGCTGGACGGCGACATGCAGGCGCGTTTGCTGCCGCGCCATGAGGTGAAAGGCGACAGCGCCGAGAACCGCCGCATCGGCGAGCAGGAACTGGCGCGCTGCCGGGAAATGGGTATCGAAGCCGGTCAGGCGCTGCGTCTGGATCAGATGGCGCGCAACGACAACGTAATCTTCTCCGCCACCGGCATCACCAAGGGCGATCTGCTGGAGGGCATCAGCCGCCAGGGCAACATGGCCACGACCGAAACCCTGCTGATCCGCGGCAAGTCGCGCACCATCCGCCGTATCCGTTCGACCCACTATCTGGATCGCAAGGACCCGGCGCTGCACGAGTTTTTGCTGTAAGCCGGCAAGAGACCGCCCCCCGCAGCCGCTGAGGGCGGGTTCATCCCGCCACCGGGGTTTTGGCGGGCAGCAGTTTTCCGCGCAACAGCAGCCACAGCGTCTTCACCATCAGGCCGATGAGCAGCAGGTTGGCCAACACGAACAGCCCCCAAGCCAGCACCTGCATCTCTTCCCCGCGCTGGCTCTGCAGCAACCGCAGCGACGCGTTCGCCATTGCCGATAAGCCGAACGAGAAAGCCCACATGCCCGGGCTGAAGCCGCCGGCAAAAAACCAACGCACCAACCTGAACATGAAGAACAGCTGCAGCAGGCCGTAGCCCAACAGAATGAGGGCGAACGTATCGAAGTCGTTGCCATTGACGCATAACCACGCGTAGCAGGCGACAAAGGCCGGAGCCAACTGAATGCCGATAACGCCGCGGGCGGCGGCCGGCAACGCGGCCTTTGTGCGTAGACGGTGGATGATGGCGGGTTCGAGGGTCAGCCATGAAATCAAACCGGCGCCAAGAAACATCATGCCGATATCAGGGTGGCCGGAGGTGCCAAACGCCATCGCGCAGATAAAGTTAGCGGCCACCGTCGGCAAGTAAAATCCCGGCGTCGTGGCCTCCGACGCGAACTCGCCGCGCCACAATGGCGCACAGCGCCAAGCCGAGAAGATGAGCTGGCCGACGGAGCCCGCGACCATCAGCCCATTCGCCAGCGGCAGGCTGTAGGGATGCAGGCCGATGGACACCAGCACGCCGCCCGCCGGAAGCAGGCTGATAAAGCTGAACTGAGTATTGCTGCGAAACTCGTCACGCACCGCGCGTGAGTCTATCAGGCAACGGCAGAGATAGATCAGCGCCAGCGTCAGCCAGATGGCGCTGCCGAGAAAGATGAGCGACTCGCCCAGCCAGCCGGGGCCATAGCCGAGCGTGGCGGCGTATCGCCAGGCGCTGCCGAGGCCGAAAACCCCCAGAACCATCCCAAAGAAGCCGACGGGAACACGTTGAATGAACTGCAGTGATGACATAGCGAATAACCGGAAAAACACTGTCGGTAAAGTGTATACCGATCGCCACAGCGCAGTAATAACCTGGGTCAAAACCGGCGGCATGACCTTAGCCGTCTTGCAGGACTAAGGTCAGCGCCGGCTCGGGAAGGGCGTTATGCGGTATGCCCCTGATGTTGCATCCGGTTGGACAGCGGCCACCAGCACAGCAGGATCAGCAGCGCCATCGCGAACATCAGCAATCCTAGGCTAAACTGCCCGGTTTGCGGCAGCATGGCGGAAAGCCAGGTCGCGAGCCCCGATCCCATATTCTGCATGCCGCCCACCAGCGCGCCCGCTGCGCCGGCCAGGTAAGGGAACGGCTCCATCGCCCCGGTGGTCGCCAGCGGGAACAGCATGCCGGCGCCGAAGAAGAACAGCGCGGCCGGCACGATCAGCGTCCAGATGTTCATCACGCCGAACCAGCCCGGGATCCACATCATCGCCCCCGCCAGCAGGCAGCTAATCACCGAATGCCACATCAGCGTGTGGAAGGTCTTGCCGTCACGCCCGGCGTACCAGGCGCCGAAAAACGCCGCCGGGATCGGTAGAATAAACAGGATGCTGACGGTCAGGCCACTCAGCCCCAACACGCCACCCATCAACACGCCGCAGCTGGCCTCGAATACCGCAATCCCCGCCAGCGCGCCGATCAGCATCACCAGATAGCAGCTGAAGGTGCTGTCACCCAGCAGCTGGCGGAAACTGGCCAGCATGCGGCGTTTTTCCGTCTGCACCGGGCGGGTCTCCGGCAACCAGCGGAACATGGCGAAGGCAACGCAGGCGCACAGCGCCAGCAGGAAGGCGTAACAGGCGCGCCAGCCGAACACCATCGCCAATGCGCCGCCGATCACCGGCGCCAGCAACGGGCTAACCAAAATCCCCATGTTCAACAGGCTGTTGGCATAGCGCAGCGCGGTGCCGGCATACAGATCGCGCGGCATGGTGCGCGCCATCACGCCCGCCACGCCGGTGCCCATGCCCTGAATCGCGCTGGCGGCGACCAGCATCGTCAGGTTGGTGGACAGCAACGCGCCCAGCGCACCGAGCAGGAAGATCATCATGCCGGTCAGGATCACCGGACGACGCCCGATGCGATCCGATATCGGCCCATAAATCAGCTGGGAGAAGCCGTAGGTCAGCAGATACGCCGCCATCACCCGTTGCACGGCGCCGGTGCGAACCGACAGATCGTGGGCGATATCAGCAATAACGGGAACATAAATGGTTTGCGCCATCTGGCCGACGGCGACCAACAGGATAAGCATCACCAGCAGGTGAAAGTTCTCTAGTTTTCTCATTATCTTCGTTAACGTTTCAACTCGTCACAGCGTCCCGGTATGGCCGTTGCAGCAGCCAGAACGGCGAGCAGCCCTCTATGGCGGCATAAACTAATCAAATCTGATTTTTTTAGCGAGTTTCAGGCAGATATTGATCCAGGTCACACTGGCAGCAAACCCGACCAGGCTCGTAAATTAAACTGTACGTATAACGCTTTGGAGTTAAAAATAGCGCCCTTGCAGTAGCCGGGCTTTAGCATTTAATCGATAATTATTTTCATCAACTTGAAATAAAATAACACCATAGGGATTTGGTTCATGAAAACACCTGAGCTGATTTTATTGCAGTTAAAGGCTCTCGGCCCGCACTCGGCCAAAATGCTGGCGGAGCGTCTGGACATCACGCCGATGGGCATCCGACAACATCTGCAATCCCTGGAAAAACGTGAGTTGGTTTGTTACGAAGAAGCGCGCAGCAAGGTCGGCCGCCCGACGCGCTACTGGTCGCTGACCGAACGGGGGCATGCCTATGCCGCCGACGATCAGGCGCGACTGCGGGAATCCGCGCTGCAGCTGTTTGGCGGCGCCGGGGTGGAACCGTTGCTCAGCGCGCGCGAAGATCAGCTTTATCTGCGTTATGCCGAAGAGCTGTCCGCCGAGCGCAGCCATCAGGACCGGTTAGCCCGCCTGGTGCGCCTGCGGCAACACGACGGTTACATGGCCGAATTGCTCGATCATCCACACGGTACGCTGCTGGTGGAAAACCACTGTCCGGTCGGTGTGGCCGGCTCCAGCTGCAGCAGCCTGTGCAATTCCGAGCTGCAGCTGTTTCACCGCCTGTTCGGCAACGACTACCGGGTAGAGCGCACCGCGCACGCCATTTCCGGCTCACGACATTGTGCTTATTTGATTCGACCACGGGAGCTTTAGAGTATGGCTGAATGGGTAAACGGCAAAGTTACGCAGGTAAAACAATGGACCGACGGGCTGTTCAGCCTGGTGGTCAATGCCCCTATCGATCCTTTCACCGCCGGGCAATTCGCCAAACTGGCGCTGGAGATCGACGGCGAACGGGTGCAGCGCGCCTACTCCTACGTCAATGCTCCCGATGACGCCAACCTGGAGTTCTATCTGGTCACCGTGCCGGAAGGCAAACTGAGCCCGCGCCTCAATCAGCTGCGGCCAGGCTCGGACGTGATGGTGACCAAAGAAGCGGCCGGCTTCTTCGTGCTGGACGAGGTGCCCGACTGCGACACGCTGTGGATGCTGGCGACCGGCACCGCCATCGGCCCCTATTTATCGATTCTGCAGCAGGGCATCGGACTGGAGCGCTTTAACAACCTGGTGCTGGTGCACGCCGCGCGCTTTGCACGTGACCTGAGCTACCTGCCGCTGATGCAGCAACTGCAACAACGCTACAACGGCAAGCTGCGCATCCAGACCGTCGTCAGCCGCGAAGAAACGCCCGGCTCACTGACCGGCCGCGTGCCGGCGCTGATCGAGGACGGCCGGCTGGAAGCGGCGACCGGCTTGACCATCGACGCCGAAACCAGCCACGTGATGCTGTGCGGCAACCCACAAATGGTGCGGGACACCCAGCAAACGCTGAAAGACCACCGCCAAATGCGCAAACACCTGCGCCGCAAACCGGGCCACATCACCAGCGAGCACTACTGGTAACCCGGCGAGGGTCAGCGGAACTTCACCGGCCCGGCTTCCGGGCCGAACCGATTGCTCCCCGGCGTGCCGACGAAGGCGCCCAGATCGATCATCATCATCACGATAATCAGCGTCGGAATGAAACGCCCGACGCCCCATTGCCAGATCGGCGCCAGCATCTGCCAGTTCCCCGCCGCCAGCATCCATGCCAGGATCAGCAACAGCGCCCACCAGCCGGCCTTGTTGCGATCGTGCAGGCGCTTGACCAGCACCGCCGCCGTCGGCCACAGCAGCGCTACGATAAAGAAGGCGATGGATTGGATGGCGATCAGCTGATAATTGGCCAGCGTAAACGCCGCCGCCATCAGCGCCAACCACAGTCCCATCCAGATCCAGAAGTCGCGCCGCCCGATGCGGCCCTTAAAAGAAAAACACCACTGTTGTAACGTCATCGATTCCTGCGCTCTAAGCCTGCCCATATTCTGCGCCGCAGTGTAACATAGGCGCTGCCGGGCCGAGTTTTCCGCCTCGCATAACGCGGCGCGCCGCACAGCTTTCTCGTCAGCGAACCGATAATGGCGTGGGATCTTTGACAAGCCCCGCGGGTTATCGCTTTAATCGGAGCCATCTTTGTCCTTGATGCCATACGCCATGCTGAGAAAAACCCTCGTTATCGCCTGCCTCCTGCAGGTGGCCGCCAGCGCCTGGGCCGATCCACCGGCCGCCGATGCGACGCCTGCCGCACCTTACCTGCTGGCCGGGGCGCCGACGTTCGATCTGACGGTGGTCAAATTCCGCGAAAAATACAATCGCGACAACCCAAAGCTGCCGATTGGCGAATTCCGCGCCATTCCCGCCACCGAAGACGATTCGCCGCTGCTGACGCGCGCCGCCAGCAAACTCAACGAAAACCTGTATGCCTCCACCGCGCTGGAGAAAGGCACCGGTAAAATCAAAACGTTGCAGATCACTCACCTGCCGCTGCAGCAGGCCAATGAAGAAAAAGCCGCGCGCGCCATCGCCATCAGCTACATGGCGGCGCTGATGCGCCAGTTCGAACCGGCGTTGACGGTGGAACAGAGCCAGAACAAGGTGAACAGCCTGCTGGAAAAAGGCAAAGGATCACGCTTTTACCAACAGCAGGTCGGCGCCATTCGCTATGTCGTTTCGGACAACGGCGATAAAGGCGTAACCTTCGCGGTTGAACCGATTAAGCTGGCGCTTTCCGAGCCGTAACGGCGCGGCATTTAATGACGAAAAGCAAAGCCTTCGCGCTTAATGATCTCTATACTGTTGGGCAGGTAAACTGCCGGTCCGGCAGTTGTCATTTCGACTCTCGCGTTCCCTAGTTGGAGGAAAAAACATGCGTCATCCATTAGTTATGGGTAACTGGAAGCTTAACGGCAGCACTCACATGGTCAACGAACTGATCGCCGGTCTGCGCAATGAGCTGAGCAGCGTTGACGGCTGTGGCGTCGCCATCGCCCCGCCGGTGATGTATCTGGATCAGGCCAAGCACGCGCTGGCCGGCAGCCGCATCGCGCTGGGCGCGCAGAACGTGGACGTTAACCTGTCCGGCGCCTTCACCGGTGAAGTTTCCGCCAACATGCTGAAAGACGTCGGCGCCCAGTACATCATCATTGGCCACTCTGAGCGTCGCACCTACCACAAAGAAAGCGACGAAGTGATCGCCGAGAAATTCGCCGTGCTGAAAGAAGCCGGCCTGATCCCGGTGCTGTGCATCGGTGAAACCGAAGCGGAAAACGCCGCGGGCAAAACTGAAGAAGTGTGCGCGCGCCAGATCGACGCCGTGCTGAAAACGCTGGGCGCACCGGCGATGAAAGGCACCGTGATCGCCTATGAGCCGGTCTGGGCCATCGGTACCGGCAAGTCCGCTACCCCTGCGCAGGCGCAGGCCGTGCACAAATTTATCCGTGACCACATCGCCAAACACGATGCCGCGGTTGCCGCTGAAATCATCATCCAGTACGGCGGTTCGGTGAACGACAAGAACGCCGCAGAGCTGTTCTCTCAGCCGGACATCGACGGCGCGCTGGTTGGCGGCGCTTCGCTGAAAGCAGACGCTTTCGCCGTGATCGTCAAAGCCGCTGCCGCAGCGAAAAAAGCCTGATTGTCTTAGGCTTGTCATAAAAAAACCCCGGCAAGCCGGGGTTTTTTATTGCCGCTCAGCCAGCATCAGCGTTTGCTGATCTCATCGAACACGCCGCCGGTGGCGAAGTGCACCTTCTGCGCTTCGGTCCAGCCGCCGAAGGTGTCATCCACGGTGAACAGCTTCAGCTGCGGGAACTGCCCGGCAAACTTGGCCGCCACCGCCGTATCGCGCGGACGGTAATAGTGCTGTGCCGCGATGGTCTGCCCTTCCGGTGAATACAGATACTTCAGGTAGGCGGTCGCCACATCGCGGGTACCGCGTTTATCGACCACCTTATCCACTACCGACACCGTCGGTTCGGCCAGGATCGATTCACTCGGGGTGATAATCTCGAACTTGTCTTTGCCCAGCTCTTTCTCCGCCAGCAACGCTTCGTTTTCCCAAGCGATCAGCACGTCGCCGATGCCGCGCTCAACGAAGGTGTTGGTCGAGCCGCGCGCGCCGGAATCCAGCACTTCGACGTTCTTGTACAGGTTTTTGACGAACTCCTGCGCCTTGGCCTTATCGTTGTTGTTGTGGTGCAACGCGTAGCCCCAGGCGGCCAGGTAGTTCCAGCGGGCACCGCCGGAGGTTTTCGGGTTCGGAGTGATCACCGACACACCCGGCTTGAGCAGATCGGGCCAGTCGTGAATTTGTTTCGGGTTGCCTTTACGCACCAGGAAGACGATGGTCGAGGTGTAAGGCGCCGAGTTGTCCGGCAGGCGTTTGATCCAGTCTTTCTCGATACGCCCGCGTTCGGCGATGGCGTCGACGTCATAGGCCAACGCCAGCGTCACCACGTCGGCCTCGATACCGTTGATCACCGAGGTCGCCTGTTTGCCGGAGCCGCCATGCGACTGGCGCACCGTCACCTTGTCGCCGGTTTCCGCCTGATAGTGCTTGCTGAATGCCGTGTTGTAAGCCTGATAGAACTCACGCGTCGGATCGTAGGACACGTTCAGCAATTGAATATCCTTCGCCATGGCGCCGGACGCCAACAGCACCAATGTCAGACCAACACCCCATTTACGCATCGACAGGCTCTCCCAGAAAATTAAGCGCAACCTCAATCGGTTGATTTAGCATCAGAGCCTGCCAGAAACTTTCCCGGCAATTAAAGAATAAAAAATTTTGGGATAGATGATTCCGGAATATATCGCCGACGGGCATAAAAAAGCCCCCGCAAGCGGAGGCTTTTCTGTCGTGCGGTGAGCGGCATATCAGTACAGTTTTTTCGCCGTTTCCAGCCAGTCGCCCTTGAACGGACGCTTCATGTTTTCGATCGCGTCGATGATGTCGTGATGCACCATTTTTTCGTTCTGGATACCGACGCAGCGGCCGCCGTAGCCCTGCAGCAGAAGCTCGATGGCGTAGGCGCCCATGCGCGAGGCCAGGATGCGGTCGTAGGCAACCGGCGAACCGCCGCGTTGAATGTGGCCCAACACGGTAGCGCGAGTTTCACGCTTGGTTTCCTGCTCGATGTGGCGCGCCAGCTCATCGATATCGCAGATGTGCTCGGTGATCGCCACGATGGCGTGTTTTTTACCCTTGGCGATACCGGCCTTGATTTCGCACACCAGATCTTCGCGGTTGAATTCGATTTCAGGCAGCACGATGAATTCGCAGCCGCCGGCAATCGCCGCCGCCAGCGTCAGATCGCCGCAATAACGGCCCATCACTTCCACGATGGAGATACGCTGGTGCGAAGAGGAGGTATCGCGCAGGCGGTCGATCGCTTCCACCACGGTTTCCAGCGCGGTGAAATAACCGATGGTGTAGTCGGTACCGGCAACGTCGTTATCGATGGTGCCCGGCAGACCGATGCACGGGAAGCCTTCTTCCGTCAGGCGTTTGGCGCCCATGTAGGAACCGTCGCCGCCGATCACCACCAGCGCGTCGATGCCGCGATTCTTCAGGTTTTCAATCGCCTTGGCGCGCACGTTTTCATCCCTGAACTCCGGGAAGCGGGCCGAGCCCAGGAAGGTGCCGCCGCGGTTGATCATGTCGGACACGCTATAGCGGTCCAGCTGCTCCATGCGATCTTCGTACAAGCCAAGGTAGCCATCGTAAATACCAAAAACTTCCAGACCTTCTGAAAGCGCAGAACGCACAACGCCGCGGATTGCAGCGTTCATACCCGGCGAATCACCGCCGCTCGTCAGTACACCGATTTTCTTGATCATGACTACCTCTGAACTGTGTAGATGCAATTTCTTAAGAATTCTGTCTCCGCCGATCGTCTTGAAACCTCTCCGGCTGCAGAAAACCAGCTTTACGGCTTATTGCTGGATATTATATCAAAAACACCCAGCTGAATTGATTCAAGTCACGCAATATAACGGTAAAAACACCGCATGGCACGCTGAGCTAACTCAGATATTCATGATAATACTTCGCGCTATGCCTCTATCTGATTATAGCTCCCAATGCCCCTGCCTACCCGGTGGCACCACGGAGCACGGATCCAGGTGAATGATGACGTCCGCCCCCGCAAAACGGTGTCGCAACGCCTGTTCCACCTGATCGGCCAACCGATGCGCCTCACGCAGCGGCAGCGTGTCTTCCATCTCCAGATGCAGCTGGATGAAACGCGTCGGCCCCGACTGCCGCGTGCGCAGATCGTGCGCGCCTTTCACCCCGGGCCAGGAAGAAACCACCTCAATAATCGCCTGGCGTTCGTCATCCGGCAACGCCCGATCCAGCAGCGACTGCACCGCTTCGTAGCCCATGCGCAGCGCGCTATAGAGGATGTATACGCCGATGCCCAGCGCGAACAGCGCATCTGCCCGGTGGAAGCCGTACCAGCTTAGCCCAAGAGCGATAAGAATAGCACCATTCATCATGACATCTGACTGATAATGCAGCATATCTGCGCGCACGGCCTGGCTGCGGGTTTTTCTGACCACCCAGCGTTGATAGGTAACCAGAATCAGGGTGCTGGCCAACGCGATCACCGTCACGACGATCCCAATACCGGGATCCCGCAGCGTTTGCGGCGCATACAGATGCTGGAAGCCGGTGAGAAACAGAAACAGGGCGGAGCCGGAAATAAACATGCTTTGCGCCAGCGCCGCCAGCGACTCCGCTTTGCCGTGGCCGAAGGTGTGCTCGGCATCGGCCGGCTGCAGCGAATAGCGCACCACCAGAAGGTTGGTCAGCGAGGCGGCGATATCGACCAGCGAATCCACCAGCGCCGCCAGCAGGCTGACCGAACCGGTGTGGTACCAGGCGACGATTTTGATCAACAGCAGCGACGATGCCAGCGCGGTAGCGGCCAACGCAGCGGACTTCACCAGGCGTGCATAGCGCTGTTCCATAAGAGCCCCCGGTCAAAAGGTGTGGCGCTCAATATAGCGAAATGTCGGATAAAAAAAACCCCGCCATCATGGCGGGGAAGACAGGGATGGTGTCTATGGCAAGGAAAAACAGGGGACTACTCAGTCGTACTTCACTTCTGGGCAGAAGCTTGCTGCAAACCAGAAATTTGTTGCTCCATCTGCTGCATACGCTGCTGATGTTTCTGGTCTAAAACACTTTTTTGCTCTGGCGTCAGCAGGTTATACATTTGGTTGCGCACCCGGGCCATTTCGACCTGGCGCTTGACCTGCTGCTGGGCCATCTTTTCCGCCTGTGCATACACGGCGGCTTCGTCAAATTTCTCTGCGGTCACCAGTTTATGCATGGCTTCCATTTCAGCTACATTGACACCAGGCAGATCGTGCCGGGCCTGGCGCATCAAATCGCGCATTTGCTGGCGCTGCTGTTCGCTGAGGCTGACACCGTCGAACATATGGTGCTGGCCGGGTATTCGGGTCATCGCGTCGTTGCCGGGAGGTTGGGCTGTGTCCGGTATAGTGTCGGCAGCGAAGGCAGCGGTCGAACCAATTGCCAGCAGTGATGCCATAACTAATGCGGTCACCTTACGCATTTCAACTCCTCAAGCTTTCTCACTTTGCGAATCAACGAGGAGCAGTGTACCGCTACACCTGAAAACCTGCGTCAGTGCATGTAAAACTACGTAAAGTCATGGAATGGCAACAGTTGATGACGTATTTTGCGTCTGGAGGTAAATCATAATGAACAAGATTCTGTTAGTTGACGACGACCGCGAGTTGACCTCGCTGTTAAAAGAATTGCTTGAAATGGAAGGCTTTAATATCGTCGTCGCGCACGATGGCGAGCAGGCGTTGTCGCTGCTGGACAGCTCCGTCGATCTGCTGCTGCTCGACATCATGATGCCGAAGAAAAACGGCATCGATACGCTGAAAGAACTGCGCCAACATCACCAGACACCGGTCATCATGCTGACCGCGCGCGGCAGCGAACTGGACCGCGTGCTGGGTCTGGAGCTGGGCGCCGATGATTACCTGCCGAAACCCTTCAACGATCGCGAGCTGGTCGCGCGCATTCGCGCCATTCTGCGCCGTTCCAACTGGAGCGAACAGCAGCAGCAGGTCGATAGCGGCGCCCCGACGCTGGACGTCGATGGCCTGCAGTTGAATCCCGGCCGCCAGGAGGCCAGCTTCGACGGCCAGGTGCTGGATCTGACCGGCACCGAGTTCACCCTGCTTTACCTGCTGGCGCAGCACCTCGGCCAGGTGGTATCGCGCGAACTGCTGAGCCAGGAAGTGCTGGGCAAACGCCTGACTCCGTTCGATCGCGCTATCGACATGCACATCTCCAACCTGCGGCGTAAGCTGCCGGATCGCAAAGACGGGCATCCGTGGTTCAAAACCCTGCGTGGCCGTGGTTATTTGATGGTATCTGCAACATGATCAACAGTTTGACGGCACGCATCTTCGCCATTTTCTGGTTCACGTTAGCCCTGGTGCTAATGCTGGTGCTGATGGTGCCCAAGCTCGACTCCCGCCAAATGACCTCGCTGCTCGACAGCGAGCAGCGGCAGGGGTTGATGCTGGAACAGCACGTCGAGGCCGAGTTGCAAAACGATCCGGCCAACGATCTGATGTGGTGGCGCCGCCTGTTCCGCGCCATCGACAAATGGGCGCCGCCTGGCCAACGTCTGCTGCTGGTCACCAGCGAAGGCCGGGTGATCGGCGCGCAGCGCAACGAAATGCAAATCGTCCGCAACTTCATCGGCCAATCCGATAATTCGGATCATCCGAAGAAGAAAAAGTATGGGCGCGTCGAGCTGGTCGGGCCGTTCGCGGTGCGCGATGGCGAAGACAACTACCAGCTGTACCTGATCCGTCCCGCCAACAGTCCGCAATCCGATTTCATCAACCTGATGTTCGACCGGCCACTGCTGCTGCTGATCGTCACCATGCTGATCAGCGCCCCGCTGCTGCTGTGGCTGGCCTGGAGCCTGGCGAAACCGGCGCGCAAGCTGAAGAACGCCGCCGATGACGTCGCGCGCGGCAACCTGAAGCAGCATCCGGAGCTGGAGGCCGGCCCGCAGGAGTTCCTGGCCACCGGCGCCAGCTTCAACCAGATGGTCAGCGCGCTGGAACGCATGATGAACGCCCAGCAGCGGCTGATCTCGGACATCTCGCACGAGCTGCGCACACCGCTGACGCGCCTGCAGCTGGCCACCGCGCTGATGCGCCGCCGCCATGGTGAAGGCCACGAGCTGGCGCGCATCGAAACCGAAGCGCAGCGGCTGGATTCGATGATCAACGATCTGCTGGCGCTGTCGCGTGGGCAGCAGAAGGGCGAGCTGGCCCGCGAGCAGCTGAAGGCCAACGACCTGTGGGCCGACGTGCTGGACAACGCCCGTTTCGAAGCGGAACAGATGGGCAAGCAGTTGGAGATCACCGCGCCGCCCGGTCCTTGGACGCTGTTCGGCAACGCGAGCGCGCTGGACAGCGCGTTGGAAAACATCGTGCGCAACGCCCTGCGTTATTCGCACACCCGCATTGCCGTGGCGTTCAGCGCCGACAATCAGGGCGTGACCATCCAGGTTGACGACGACGGCCCCGGCGTCAGCGCCGAAGACCGCGAGCAGATCTTCCGTCCGTTCTACCGCACCGATGAAGCGCGCGACCGCGAATCCGGCGGCACCGGCCTCGGCCTGGCTATCGTCGAGGCGGCGGTCAACCAGCATCGCGGCTGGGTGAAGGCCGAAGACAGCCCGCTTGGCGGCCTGCGGCTGGTGCTGTGGCTGCCGCTGCATCATCAACGTCTGTCGACTAAGACAGAACAGTAAGAGTTTGCTATCCTGCGCCCCTCGTTCACGAGGGGCCTGCAACATGCTGAACATCGTTTTATTTGAACCCGAAATTCCACCCAACACCGGCAATATCATCCGCCTGTGTGCCAATACCGGCTTTAACCTGCACCTGATCGAACCGCTGGGATTCCCGTGGGACGACAAGCGCCTGCGCCGCGCCGGGTTGGACTACCATGAGTTCACCCGCGTCAGCCGCCATGCCGATTACGCCGCCTTTCTCGCCGCCGAAAATCCACAGCGGCTGTTTGCCCTCACCACCAAAGGCACGCCGGCGCACAGCGCCGTCAGCTATCAGGCCGGCGACTACCTGCTGTTTGGCCCGGAGACGCGCGGGTTGCCCGCCGACATCCTCGATGCGCTGCCGGCGCAGCAAAAAATCCGCATCCCGATGCAGGCGCAAAGCCGCAGCATGAACCTGTCGAATGCCGTATCGGTGGTGGTGTATGAGGCCTGGCGGCAGCTGGACTATGCCGGCGCGCTGATCAAGGCGTAATCCGCGACGACGCGCCATACTGGAAGCATCATCGCTGCGATGTTCTTTCCAGGAACGGCACATGGCTTTCATCGAGGATATTGTCACCCCGCTTCGCCGCCTCGAGACGGTGCTGAATGAGGCGCTGCTGCGGCTGCAACAGGCGCAAGACACCGAAGCGCTGCACGACCTGCGCGTCTGTCTGCGCCGCATTCGCAGCCTGCTGCGTCCGTTGCGCGGCTGCCCCGGCGCAACCCGGCTCGATCGGGCTGCTGCCGAGTTGGGCAGGCTCACGACGCCGCTGCGCGATCTCGAGGTGCTGATCGCCGAACTGGCGCGCCATCACCTCGATTGGCAGGCAAACGTGCGCCAGAGCGATCTTCAGGCCCGCTGCCGTCAACTGCTCGCCCATCCACAGCTCATCGACTTTCCCTCGCGGTTGCACGCCTGGTGCCGCCGCTTTCGCCGCACCGCGCGACGCGCCGCCAAACACCGCCTAGATCGACACCTGCTGCGCCAGCAGCGGCAACTGCGCCGGGCATTGGCCGATACCGGCTACGATCGCCACCGTCTGCGGCTGCTGATAAAACGCCTGCGTTACGCGGCCGAAGCCTATCCGCAACGCCTCCCCCTCTCTCCCGAAGCGACAGCGTGCCTCAAGGCGGCGCAAAACGCCCTCGGCGACTGGCACGATCGGGAAGTTTGGTGCCTGCAGGCCGAGCATCAGGCGGATCTCTGGCCCTTGTTGCCCCAATGGCAAGCTGAGCAACGCCAGACGCTGGCCAGAGCGGACGTCTTGCTTGCCGCCTTATCACCGGCGCTGGTGGCGAAAACCGGCGGCGCATCACGATCCTGAAAGAAGGACCGCAGCAGGGCACGCCCGGCCCCGAAAATGCCCGATGAGGCACAGATAATGCGCTATCTTTTGTAAGGGTAATCACCACTCATCATAGGAAACCATATGAAGAAACAACGCTTGAGCGTTGCCATGGCGGTTCTGGCAGCAGGCCTGTTGCTGGCAGGCTGTTCGTCCAAAGTCACCCAAACGTCGCAGTATTCAGGCTTCTTGTCCGATTACAGCAAACTGCAGGAAACCACCTCGCCAAGCGGCCATAAAACGTTGCGCTGGGTAGATCCAAGCTACAAGGAATCCAACTATCGCGGTATCTACTTCCAACCGGTGGTCTATTTCCCGGCGGAGAAACCAACCACGCGCGTCAGCCAGGACACGCTGAACAAAATCAAGGCGTATGCGACCCAGCGGATTAAAGCCGCGTTGCAGAACCGCTTCACCATTCTGCCCAGCCCGGCAGGCTCACGCGTGTTGGTAGCTAAACTCGCCATCACCGCCGTTTCTGCCGAAAACGAAGACATGAAGTTCTATGAGGTGGTACCGGTCGCGGCGGTGGTTGCCAGCACCATGGCGGCTACCGGGCACCGGACGCAAAATACCGCGCTGTATATCGAAGGCGAGCTGATTGACCAGGATACCGGTAAAACGGTGATGGAAGTGGTACGCAAGGCCTACGGCAAAACCGTCAACAACGACAGTACGCCGGTCACGGCGGATGACGTCAAGGCGGCGATCGACGACATCGTCACCGATATCACCAACTTCCCGAAGCAGGGCTGACCGCCGCCTGAAAAACACAGGGGGAGCCGAAGCTCCCCCTGAATGGCTGCGAAGGCGGCGCTCAAATGCCGTCGCCGTACTCGAACCCGTGGTTGGTGCCGTTGAAGTATTGGTCCATATCCATCGACGGCGTATCGCTCTCCGGACGTCCGACGATGCGCGCCGGCACGCCGGCGGCGGTGGTGTGCGGGGGTATCGCCTGCAAGACCACCGAACCTGCGCCAATTTTCGCGCCCTTGCCCACTTCGATATTGCCGAGAATTTTGGCGCCGGCGCCAATCATCACCCCTTCGCGGATTTTCGGGTGACGGTCGCCGCTGGTTTTACCGGTACCGCCCAGAGTGACCGACTGCAGGATAGAGACGTTGTTCTCCACCACCGCCGTTTCACCGATCACGATGCCGGTGGCGTGGTCGAGCATGATACCGCAGCCGATGGTCGCCGCCGGGTGGATGTCCACGCCGAAGGCGACGGAAATTTGATTTTGCAGGTAGATAGCCAGCGCTTGCCGCCCTTGCTGCCACAGCCAGTGACCGATGCGGTAAGCCTGCAGCGCATGGAACCCTTTCAGGTAAAGCAGCGGCGTGGAGTACTTATCGACCGCCGGGTCGCGCAGCCGCACCGCGAGGATATCGCGCGCCGCCGAAACGATCATCTGGTTGTCGGATTTGTAGGCCTCTTCCACCACCTCGCGCACCGCGATGGCGGGCATGATCGGTGTCGCCAGCTTGTTGGCCAGCATATAGCTGAGCGCGCTGCCCAGGTTCTCGTGCTTGAGCAACGTCGCATGGAAAAAGCTGGCCAGCATCGGTTCACAATCAGCCAGTGCTCGCGCTTCTGATTTAATGCTGTTCCAGACCTGCTCCAACTCTTCTGACGACATCACATTCCCCTCTGCCTTGCCAAACGGGCCGCTTCACACGGTAGCGCGAAACGGCCCGGGTCATTTGCGGGGTCAGCATGCTGCCCCGGCATATCGTTTTATGTCACGCGCTGGGTTTTTCGTCCTTTCGGGCTCGCCCCAGCAGGCTCAGCGCCGCTTCGCGGGCGTCTTTATGGCAGTAAAGCACCTGATAGATCTGTTCGGTGATCGGCATTTCCACGCCGTGCCGCTGCGCCAGCGCCAACACCTCTTTGGTATTGCGATAGCCCTCGACCACCTGGCCGATGCTGTCCTGCGCTTCCTGCACGCCTTTGCCCTGCCCCAGCATAATGCCGAAACGGCGGTTGCGCGATTGGTTGTCCGTGCAGGTTAGCACCAGATCCCCCAGCCCCGCCATGCCCATGAACGTCGAAGGATCGGCGCCGAGCGCAGAACCCAGACGGCTCATTTCCGCCAGCCCGCGTGTAATCAACGCGGTGCGGGCGTTGGCACCAAAACCGATGCCGTCGGACATGCCGGCGCCGATGGCGATCACGTTCTTCACCGCGCCGCCAAGCTGCACGCCGATGAAGTCGGGATTGCTGTAGACGCGGAAGCTCTTGCCGCAGTGCAACAGCCGTTGCAGATCGTCGGCGAACTGCGCATCGGTCGCCGCCAGCGCGATCGCCGTCGGCAAACCGGCGGCCAGCTCTTTGGCGAACGTCGGCCCGGAGAGCACCGCCAGCGGGATCGTCTCGCCCAGCGCCTCACGCGCCACATCCTGCAGCAACCGGCCGGTTTCCGCTTCCAGCCCCTTGGTGGCCCACACGATGCGAGCGTCCGGGCGCAAATGCGGCTTCAGCTGGCGCAGCACGTCGCCGAACACGTGGCTCGGTACCACCACCAGCACGTCGCGGCTGGCCGCCAGCGCACGCGCCAAATCGGCTTCAAGCAGCAGGGTATCGGGGAAAGGAACGTCGGGCAGAAACGCCTGATTGCAGCGATCTTGCTGCAACGTTTGAATTTGCGCGGGGTTGTGCCCCCACAGCACCACGGTGTGGCCGTTACGCGCCAGCGTAATGGCCAATGCGGTGCCGTACGAGCCGGCACCGATGACAGTCATTGAAGCATTGACGGTGTTCATCAGGCATCCTGATGTGGTGCGGCACCTTCGCCTTCCGCCTGCTGCTGCAGATAGTTCATGAACAGCGCGTCAAAGTTGACCGGTGCCAGGTTCAGCTGCGGGAATGTACCGCGGGAAACCAGGCTGGTGATGCACTCGCGCGCATACGGGAACAGGATGTTCGGGCAGTATGCACCCAGGCAATGCGCCAGCTGCGTACCTTCGATGCCTGCTACCGAGAAGATGCCCGCCTGTTGCACTTCGCACAGGAACGCGGTTTCTTCGCCCAGGCTCGCCGTCACGGTTACGCGCAGTACCACTTCATACACTTCGTCAGCCAGCTGGCTGGACGCGGTATCCAGATCAAGTTTAACTTCCGGCTGCCATTCCTGCTGGAAAACCTGCGGCGCGTTTGGCGCTTCGAAGGAGATGTCCTTGGTATAAATACGTTGGATCTGGAAAGCCATTTCGGTGCTGTTTTGTTCTGACATGTGAGTAATACCCTTGGTTAAACGTCCTTATTGACACTCGGTGAACCGGCAAGCTGCTTAAAGCAGCGGATCCAGGCCGCCGCGAGCATCGAGTTCATATAAATCATCACAGCCGCCAATATGCCGGCCGTCGATGAAAATCTGCGGCACGGTGGTGCGCCCGCTGCGCTCGATCATCACTTCGCGCTTGGCGTTATCGCCGTCGATGGCGATCTCGTTAAACGCCGCGCCCTTGCTGTTCAACAGCGCCTTGGCGCGATGGCAGAACGGGCAGGTCGCTTTGGTGTAGATATCAATGTTAGCCATGGATTGCCACCTCAAATAGGTTAAACGGTTACTTACCGCGCACCAGCGGCAGGTTTTCTCCGCTCCAGCCGGAAATGCCGTCTTTCAGCATCGTCACCTTTTCAAAACCGGCCTTGCTCAGGTTCTCCGCCGGCTCGCGGGAGGCGGTGCCGTTGGCGCACACGACGATGATCGGCTGCGCTTTGTGTTTTTCCAGCTCGCCCAGGCTGCCGCTTTTGATTTCGCTGGCGGTCAGGTTGATGGCGCTGGCCAGGTGACCACGGCGGAAATCGTCGCGGCTGCGGGTGTCGACCACCACGGCTTCTTCTTTGTTGATCAGGCGAATAGCTTCACCGCGAGCGATCTCTTTGACCTTGGAGAAACGGCTTTTGAAGGTCATGACGATCACGGCGACCAGCAGGGCGATCCAAGCCAGGCTCAGAATCGGGTGTCTGCTTACGAATGGCATAATTTCTTGCAGCATGGGGTGTAACAACTCCCGTCAGTTAAGGGATAAATAAGTCAAGGTTCCAGAGTATACCTGCCGAGTGCGGCAAATACAGCCAATAAGCAAGCGCGATTGTAGAAACTGCGGGCTGCGCTGAGAAATTCCCGACGTCAGAGCATAAAAGCCCGCGCGATTCGCCGCAACCTTGATCTCTTTGGGCTATTTATCGCCGCCGGCGGTGTAAAATCAGCCGGTTTTTCGAGGGTGAATAGCCATGCTTACGGCGGGCGCATGGCTATTCGCAGCTTAAAAAGTTCATAAGAGGTCAATGCAATGTCGAGCAACAAAAAACCGATGGTACTGGTGATCCTGGACGGTTACGGCCATCGTGAAGAGCGGCAGGACAACGCGATCCTGAACGCCGGCACCCCGGTGATGGATCGCCTGTGGCGAGAGCAGCCACATACGCTGATCGCCGCTTCCGGGCTGGATGTCGGCCTACCCGATGGGCAAATGGGCAACTCCGAAGTCGGCCACGTCAACCTGGGCGCCGGGCGCATCGTGTACCAGGATCTGACCCGACTGGACAAAGCGATCGCCGATGGCGACTTCTTCGCCAACCCGGTGCTGACCGCCGCCGTCGATAAGGCCGTAGCGGCCGGCAAGGCGGTACATATCATGGGCCTGCTGTCGCCGGGCGGCGTGCACAGCCACGACGAGCACATCCTGGCCATGATCAAGCTGGCCGCCCAACGCGGCGCCAAAGCCGTTTATCTGCATGCCTTCCTCGACGGGCGCGACACGCCGCCGCGCAGCGCCGAAGCCCCCCTGCAACGCTGCCGCGACGCCTTCGCCGCGCTGGGCGTCGGGCGCATCGCCTCGCTGATCGGCCGCTACTACGCGATGGACCGCGACAACCGCTGGGATCGCGTGCAGCTGGCCTATGACCTGCTGACCGCGGCCAAAGGCGACTACGTGGCCGAGGATGCGGTCGCCGGCCTGCAGGCTGCTTATCAGCGCGGTGAAAACGACGAGTTCGTCAGACCGACCGTGATCCGCGCCGCCGGTGAGGCCGATGCCGCGATGCAGGACGGCGACGCGTTGATCTTCATGAACTTCCGCGCCGACCGCGCGCGCCAGATCACCCGCGCCTTCGTGAACGCGGATTTCGACAGTTTCCCGCGCGCCAAGCGGGTGCAGTTCGGCGATTTCGTGATGCTGACCGAGTACGCCGCCGACATCGCGACCGCCTGCGCCTATCCGCCGGCTTCGCTGGCCAACACCTTCGGCGAATGGCTGATGAAGCACGACAAAACCCAGCTGCGCATCTCGGAAACAGAGAAATACGCCCACGTCACCTTCTTCTATAACGGCGGCGTGGAAGCGCCGTTCAAGGGCGAAGACCGCGTGCTGGTCAACTCGCCGAAGGTCGCCACCTACGATCTGCAGCCGGAGATGAGCGCCGCCGAGCTGACTGACAAGCTGCTGAGCGCCATCCGCAGCGGCAAATACGATGCCATTATCTGCAACTACCCGAACGGCGACATGGTAGGGCATACCGGCGTATATGAAGCGGCGATCAAAGCGGTGGAGACGCTGGACGCCTGCATCGCCCAGGTGGTTGATGCGGTGCGCGACGTCGACGGCCAGCTGCTGATCACCGCCGATCACGGCAACGCCGAACAGATGCGCGATCCGGCCACCGGCCAGGCGCACACCGCCCACACCAGCCTGCCGGTACCCTTGATTTACGTCGGCAAACCGGCGCGGGCGGTCGAAGGCGGCAAGCTTTCGGACATCGCACCCACCCTGTTAACGCTGATGGGAATGGAAATCCCGCAAGAGATGACTGGTAAGCCGCTGTTCATCGTGGAATAATCCTCTCCATGAGGGAGAAGGCGTTTTTTGCACTATTAAGGGTAACCCGAAGCGCAAACGCAGGCAGCCGACCGCTGCCTGAACGCACCGCGCCAAGGACGTTCACCGCCATGTGCGCCAGCGTATTTTGCGCTGGCGTCTTGCTGTTGCCGCTCGCCGGCCAGGCGGCGGAAGACAATAAATCCCAGCTGAAAGACATCCAGCAGAGCATCGCCGAGAAAGAAAAAGCGGTGAAGCAGCAGCAACAGCAGCGCAGCTCGCTGCAGGATCAGCTGCGTCAGCAGGAAAAAACCATCGCCCAAGCCAGCCGCCAGTTGCGCGACACCCAGGGCACGCTCACCCAGTTGGGCAAGGACATTTCCGGCCTGAACGCCTCGATAGCCAAACTGCAAAAGCAGCAATCTACCCAACAAAACCTCCTCGCCAAACAGCTCGACGCCGCCTTCCGGCAAGGGCAGCACAGCGCCGTGCAGCTGATCCTCAGCGGGGAGGAAAGCCAGCGCAGCGAGCGTATTCTGGCCTATTTCGGCTATCTGAACGAAGCGCGCCAGAAAACCATCGAAGAGCTGAAACAGACCCGCGCCGAGCTGGCGAAGCAAAAAACCACGCTGGTGGCCAAACAGGGTCAGCAAAAATCCTTACTGGGCGAGCAACAGACGCAGCAGCAGAAGCTGGAGCAGGCGCGCGGCGCCCGCAAAAAAACGCTGACCGCGCTGGAAGCCTCGCTGGAAAAAGACCAACAACGCCTGGTGGAACTGCGCCAGAACGAAACCCGCATGCGTGACAAGATCGCTCGGGCGGAGCGCGAAGCCCGCGCGCGTGCCGAACGCGAAGCGCGTGAAGCGGCCAAAGTGCGCGAACAGGTGCGCATCAAGGAGCAGCAGGCGAAGAAAACCGGCACCACCTACAAACCTAGCGAAGCCGATCGCTCACTGATGGCGCGAACCGGCGGCCTCGGTCGTCCGGCCGGCCAGCTGATGTGGCCGGTGCGCGGCCGCACGCTGCACGGCTTTGGCGAACAGCAGCAGGGCGAGCTACGCTGGAAAGGCATGGTGATCGAAGCCCGCGAAGGCAGCGAAGTGAAAGCCGTCGCCGATGGTCGCGTGCTGTTGGCCGACTGGCTGCAAGGCTATGGCCTGATGGTGGTGGTCGAACACGGTAAAGGCGACATGAGCGTGTACGGCTACAACCAAAGCGCGTTGGTCAACGTCGGGGCGCAGGTGCGCGCCGGCCAGCCGATCGCTCTGGTCGGCACCAGCGGCGGCCAGGGAACGCCGTCGCTCTATTTCGAAATCCGTCGTCAGGGACAGGCGGTTAACCCACTGCCGTGGTTGGGAAGATAGATTTGCGCTATGTCAAAACCCGTACAGCTCTGTTAATAGGCTGTCTGCTGCAGGTTTACGCTGCGCAGGCAGGAAAACTCTCCATCGTCATCGATGACGTGGGCTACCGCCCTCACGAAGAAAACGCGGTGCTGCAAATGCCAACGGCGATCTCGGTCGCGGTATTGCCCAACGCGCCGCATGCCCGCCTGATGGCCACCCGCGCCCACAGCCAGGGCCGCGAAGTCTTGATCCACATGCCGATGGCGCCGCTCAGCAAGCAGCCGCTGGAACGCGATACCCTGCAGCCTTCCATGAGCAGCGACGAGATCCAGCGCATCATCCGCAATGCGGTGAACAACGTGCCCTACGCGGTCGGCATGAACAACCACATGGGCAGCGCCATGACCTCCAGCCTGCCGGGCATGCAGAAAGTGATGCAGGCGCTCGAAAGCTACCGCCTGTACTTCCTCGACAGCATGACCATCGGCAACAGCCAGGCGACCCGCGCCGCGGCCGGCACCGGCGTAAAGGTGATCAAACGCAAGGTGTTCCTCGACGATACCGCGAATGAAGCCGACATCCGCCGTCAGTTCAACCGCGCGGTCGAATTGGCACGGCGCAACGGCTCCGCCATCGCCATCGGCCACCCACGCCCGGCGACGGTGAAGGTGCTGCAGCAGATGCTGCCGTCGCTGCCTGCCGATATCGTGCTGGTCAAACCGAGCGCACTGCTGAACGAACCACAGGGCAACAGCGGCGGCAGCTACGTCCCACCGCCGGTCAAACCGCAAAAACCACAGCCGAAGAACCCGTTCAGCGGCGGCGTCAAGCAGTGCAAGGTCAAACCGCCGAAGGAAAAAACCAACGCCGGTACCGCGCTGGGCGTCATCGCCGACAGCATCGCCAGCTCGCCGCCGGTGACCTTCATCAAGCGCCATTGGCAGCACTGGACGCAAGCCAAACCGCAAGCATAAAAAAAGGGCCGGAATTCCGGCCCTTTTCACGTCTGCCGAGATCAATCCCAGCTCAGCACCACTTTGCCCGACTTGCCGGAGCGCATGGCGTCGAAGCCCTGCTGGAACTCGTCGATCGAGAAACGGTGGGTGATGATTGGGGTCAAATCCAGACCGGACTGGATCAGTGCCGCCATCTTGTACCAGGTTTCGAACATTTCGCGACCGTAAATCCCTTTGATAAACAGCCCTTTGAAGATGACCTGGTTCCAGTCGATCGACATATCGGAAGGCGGAATGCCCAGCATGGCAATGCGCCCGCCGTGGTTCATGGCATTGAGCAGCGTGCGGAACGCCGGCGGCGCGCCGGACATTTCCAGACCGACGTCGAACCCTTCGGTCATACCCAGCTCGGCCATCACGTCGTTGAGGTTTTCCTTGCTGACGTTCACCGCACGGGTCACGCCCATCTTGCGCGCCAGTTCCAGACGGTATTCGTTAACGTCGGTGATCACCACATGGCGAGCGCCGACGTGTTTGCACACCGCCGCCGCCATGATGCCGATCGGGCCGGCGCCGGACACCAGCACGTCTTCCCCGACCAGATCGAACGACAGCGCGGTGTGTACCGCGTTACCGAACGGATCGAAGATCGAAGCCAGTTCGTCGGAGATGTTATCCGGGATCTTGAAGGCGTTGAACGCCGGGATCACCAGGTATTCCGCGAAGCTGCCCGGACGGTTCACGCCCACGCCGACGGTGTTGCGGCACAGGTGCGTGCGGCCGCCGCGGCAGTTGCGGCAGTGGCCGCAGGTGATGTGGCCTTCACCGGACACGCGATCGCCAATGCTGAAGCCTTTGACTTCCTGACCGATCGCCACCACTTCGCCCACATATTCATGGCCGACCACCATCGGAACCGGAATGGTTTTTTGCGACCACTCGTCCCAGTTGTAGATATGCACATCGGTGCCGCAGATCGCGGTTTTGCGGATTTTGATCATGATGTCGTTGTGGCCCAGCTCCGGCTGAGGCACGTCGGTCATCCAAATCCCTTCTTCCGCTTTCAGTTTTGACAGTGCTTTCATGGTTTTACCTTATGCAATAACGCCAAGATCCTTACCGATACGTGTAAACGCCGCCACTGCGCGTTCGATTTGCTCCGGGGTGTGGTCGGCGGACATCTGGGTACGAATGCGCGCCTGGCCTTTCGGCACCACCGGATAGAAGAAACCGGTCACATAGATGCCTTCCTTAAGCAACGCATTGGCGAATTCCTGCGCCAGCTTCGCCTCACCCAGCATGACCGGGATGATGGCGTGATCGGCACCGGCCAATGTGAAGCCGGCGGCGGTCATTTTTTCGCGGAACAGACGCGCGTTGGCCCACAGGCGATCGCGCAGGGCGTCGCCCTCTTCCAGCAGTTCCAGCACTTTGATCGACGCGGCGACGATCGCCGGCGCCAGCGAGTTGGAGAACAGGTACGGACGCGAACGCTGGCGCAGCCACTCCACCACTTCTTTCTTGGCGGCGGTGTAGCCGCCGGACGCGCCGCCCAGCGCTTTGCCTAACGTACCGGTAATGATATCGACGCGGCCCATCACTTCGCAGTATTCATGGGTGCCGCGCCCGTTGGCGCCAACAAAGCCCACCGCGTGGGAGTCATCCACCATCACCAGCGCCTGATACTCGTCCGCCAGATCGCAAACCCCTTTCAGGTTGGCGATCACGCCGTCCATCGAGAATACGCCGTCGGTGGCGATCAGAATGTGGCGCGCGCCGTCGGCTTTGGCCTGCTTCAGCTGCGCGGCCAGCTCGGTCATGTCGTTATTGGCGTAGCGATAGCGCTTGGCCTTGCACAGGCGCACGCCGTCGATGATCGACGCGTGGTTCAGCGCATCGGAGATAATGGCGTCTTCCGGGCCGAGCAGGGTTTCGAACAGCCCGCCGTTGGCGTCGAAGCAAGAGGAGTACAGGATCGCGTCTTCCATGCCCAAAAAGGCCGCCAGTTTCTGTTCCAGCTGCTTGTGGCTGTCCTGGGTACCGCAGATGAAGCGCACCGACGCCATGCCGAAACCGTGGCTGTCCATCCCCGACTTGGCGGCGGCGATCAGCGCCGGATGGTTAGCCAGGCCCAGGTAGTTATTGGCGCAGAAGTTGATCACATGGCTGCCGTCGGCGACGGCGATATCCGCCTGTTGCGCGGAGGTGATGATGCGTTCTTCCTTGAACAGCCCTTCACTGCGAGTGGCGGCAAGCTGTTGTTCCAACTGCTGATAAAAAGACGCTGACATTCGGTTATCTCCAGGATTGGGCTATTTGCGGCATATTTTACTGATTTGTAACCAAACTGACGAGAATGCGCGGGAGAGAATATTAAAATTGCAGCAGATATCACGGCAAAAAGCGGACTTCAATGGCAATGCGGGATATTCGGAGCCCTTCCGCTGTTTGCCGCGGCATGAAATGCTATGATAACCGCCATTGAGCGTGGGGCATTGTGCCCCGCCAGCAGCTTAGCAGGGGTAACCCAATGATTATCGTCACAGGCGGCGCCGGCATGATCGGCAGCAACATCATTAAGGCACTGAACGACAAGGGATATCGCGATATCCTGGTGGTGGACAACCTGAAAGACGGCACCAAGTTCGTCAACCTGGTCGATCTGGACATCGCCGACTATATCGATAAAGAAGACTTTATCGCCAGCATCATGGCCGGCGACGATCTGGGCGATATCGAAGCGGTCTTCCACGAAGGCGCCTGCTCCGCGACCACCGAGTGGGACGGCAAGTACATGATGGACAATAACTATCAGTACTCCAAAGACCTGCTGCACTACTGCCTGGACCGCGAAATCCCGTTCCTGTACGCCTCCTCCGCCGCCACTTACGGCGGTCGCGAAGAGTTTATCGAAGAGCGTGAGTATGAAGCGCCGCTCAACGTATACGGCTACTCCAAATTCCTGTTCGATCAGTACGTGCGCGAGATCCTGCCGGAAGCGGACTCACAGATCTGCGGCTTCCGCTACTTCAACGTTTACGGCCCGCGCGAAGGCCACAAAGGCAGCATGGCCAGCGTCGCCTTCCACCTGAACACCCAGATCAACCGCGGCGAAAACCCGAAACTGTTCGCCGGCAGCGAAAACTTCAAGCGTGACTTCATCTACGTCGGCGACGTGGCGGCGGTTAACCTGTGGTTCTGGGAGACCGGCAAATCCGGCATCTTCAACTGCGGTACCGGCCGGGCGGAAACCTTCCAGGCGGTGGCGGACGCGGTGGTGGACTTCCACCAGAAGGGCGCGGTGGAATACATCGAGTTCCCGGAAAAGCTGAAGGGCCGCTATCAGGCGTACACCCAGGCCGATCTGACCAAGCTGCGCGCCGCCGGCTACGACGCACCGTTTAAAACGGTCGCCGAAGGCGTGAAAGAGTACATGGCCTGGTTGAACCGCACCGCATAAGCTGAAGGATTTACGCTGGGTATGAAAATACTGGTTATCGGCCCTTCTTGGGTTGGCGACATGATGATGTCGCAAAGTCTCTATCGCACCCTGAAGGCCGAATACCCCTCGGCGGAGATCGATGTGATGGCACCGGCCTGGTGCCGCCCACTGCTGGCGCGCATGCCGGAAGTCAATCAGGCACTGGCGATGCCGCTGGGCCACGGCGCGCTGGGGCTCGGCGAACGCCGCCGCCTGGGGCGTGCCCTGCGCGCCAACCGTTACGATCGCGCTTACGTTCTACCCAACTCGTTCAAATCCGCGCTGGTGCCCTTTTTCGCCGATATCCCGCAGCGCACCGGCTGGCGGGGCGAAATGCGCTATGGCCTGCTGAACGACGTCCGCGTGCTCGACAAGGCGGCCTTCCCGCTGATGGTGCAGCGCTACGTAGCGCTGGCCTATGACAAAGGCCGCATCCAGCGCGCCGACGATCTGCCGCAGCCGCTGCTGTGGCCACGGCTGCAGGTGAGCGACGAAGAGATCGCCGACACCACCGCAGCCTTCAACCTGACCGACAGCCGGCCGATCGTCGGCTTCTGCCCAGGCGCGGAGTTCGGCCCCGCCAAACGCTGGCCGCACTACCATTATGCGACGCTGGCTCAGCAGCTGATCGAGAGCGGCTATCAGGTCGCGCTGTTCGGTTCGGCAAAGGACCACGAGGCCGGCGAACAGATCCGCGCCGCGTTGCAGGAAGACGCGCGCGATTTCTGCCTTAACCTGGCCGGAAAAACCCAGCTGGAGCAGGCGGTTATCCTGATCGCGGCCTGCCGGGCGGTGGTCAGCAATGACTCCGGTTTAATGCACGTTGCCGCAGCGTTGAACAAACCGCTGATAGCCTTATACGGCCCAAGCAGCCCCGACTTCACGCCACCGCTCTCCGACAAGGCGCGGGTGATTCGCTTGATCAGCGGCTACCACAAGGTGCGTAAGGGCGATGCCGAGCAGGGATACCACCAAAGTTTGATCGATATTCAGCCGCAGCAAGTGTTGGATGCGCTGACGCCGTTACTTGTCGCCAGCGAGGAATAGTCATGCAGGTGTTAATCGTAAAAACGTCCTCGATGGGAGACGTGCTGCATACGCTGCCCGCCCTGACCGACGCGCTGCAGGCCATTCCCGATATCCGCTTCGACTGGGTGGTGGAAGAAGGTTTCAGCCAAATCCCCACCTGGCATCCGGCAGTGGATCGCGTGATCCCGGTGGCCATTCGCCGCTGGCGCAAAAACTGGTTCGGCAGCGACACCCGACAGCAGCGCTGCGACTTCAAGCGCGCGCTGCAAGAACGCCGTTACGATGTAGTGATCGACGCGCAGGGCCTGATCAAAAGCGCCGCGCTAATCACCCGCGTCGCCAAAGGCAACAAACATGGCCCAGACTGCAAGAGCGCGCGCGAGCCGTTCGCCAGCTGGTTCTACAACGTGCGCCATGAGATAGACAAACAGCAGCACGCGGTGGAACGCACGCGCGAGCTGTTCGCCAAAAGCCTCGGCTACGATAAACCGGGCAGCTACGGCGATTACGCCATCGCCGCGCGTTTTCTCAGCCGGCCGCCGGTCGATGCCGGTCAATATCTGGTGTTTTTGCACGCGACGACGCGTGACGACAAGCACTGGCCGGAGCAGAACTGGCGCGAGCTGATCGCGCTGGCGGCCGACAGCGGGCTGAAGATCAAACTGCCGTGGGGCGCAGAACATGAACATCAGCGCGCGCTGCGTTTGGCGGAAGGTTTTTCACATGTCGAAGTGCTGCCGAAGCTCAGCCTGCAGCAGGTGGCCGAGGTGCTGGCCGGCGCCAAGGGCGTGGTCTCGGTCGACACCGGGCTCAGCCATTTGACCGCCGCGCTCGACAAACCGAACATCACGCTGTTCGGGCCAACCGATCCCGGCCTGATCGGCGGCTACGGGCAAAATCAGCACTCGCTGATTTCGCCGGAAAAGAGCATGGCGACAATCGATGCCGATACGGCATGGCAGGCGTTGCAAAAGGTTATAGCATGAAAAAACTGCATATTATCAACCTGGGTAAAATGGGCGGCGTCGAGCGCCTGTTCCTGCAGTACATCAACGATACCACCGACGGTAGCAACCAGGTGTTGTGTATCAGCGGCGACATTGGCGAAGAGATCCGCCGCCAGTTGCCTGCGCATCAGCCCGTCACCTTCGCCAACCGCCTGATCAATGCGCTGCCGCTGCGCTGCCCGCAGTTCCTGCGTAAATTTTTGCTGAAGTGGAAAATTGAACGGGCGAACGCCGACGTGGTGATCGTCTGGGACCTGGTGCCGGGGCTGGCGGCCAAACCCAAGCGCGGCAAGCTGGTTTACTACGATCACGGCTGCTCCTGGCGTTATTCCAAGAATAAAAAGACGCTGAGTTTCTTCGCCATGCTGGACGGCGTCATTTCCGCCTCGCACGCGTCGAAGCGGGTGATGGAGCTGCGTTTTAATCTGCCTTGCCCAAATCACGTGGTGATCAACCGCATCAAGACGCCGGCGGGGATCGACACTGCGGCGAAAACGCTGTCGCAGCCGGTCAGGATCGGCACCGCTTCACGCCTGGTCAGCCTGAAAGGCATCAGCGTTTCATTATTGATGATGCAGGAACTGCTGCGGCGCGGGCATGACGTCACGCTGGAAGTGGCCGGCAAAGGGCCGGATCGCGCGGCGTTCGAGGCGCTGGCGGCCCGGCTTCAGCTCGGCGACCGCGTCACCTTCAGCGGTTATCAGGATGACGTCGCCGGCTTCTTCAATCGCACGCACATCTACATGAGCACGCCGATCACCGAGCCGTTCGGCTTGTCCTGCATGGAATCGCTCTATTTCGGCGTGCCGGTCATCTTCCCGCAGGTTGACGGCCAGCCGGAAGCGGTGAAGGACGGCGTCTGCGGCATTGGCCTGACGCCGTCGGTCACCGTCGAACAACACCGGCAGCTCACCGATATCGAGGTCGACTTCCCGCATGAGGTCTACGACCCGTTGACCGACAGCCTGGTGGCGCCCAAGCTGCTGTCGCATCTCGACTGTGCGGATGCCGTTGAGACATTGCTGGCGCGCGACACCTACCAGACTCTGAGCCGAAATGCGCAGCGCTATCCTGCGGAACATTTCAACTATGCTCAGTTCAAAGCTGAGTTCGACGACACGCTGCGATCCTTTATCGCTTAATTGAAACGTGAGCCGGAAAACACGCCCGATGCTAAAACACAGAACGCCGCACCCTGTCTTCAGCTATCTGATCTATCTGGGGTGCGCCATCGCTTTTTGCACCATTCCTTTCGGTTCCGCGACCGGACGCAATCTGTTTTACGTTTCCAGCTACATCGCCTTTATCGCCGTTTGCCTGTACCCGCGCTACTACTTCAGCAACGTTAGAAATCTGCTGCTGCCCGCGCTGATGTTCAGCGTAGGGATGGGAACCATCCTCTGGATGCATCACTTCAAACAGCCGGGTGAGTACATCAACATTTATCGTTCTTATATGTCGACCGGCAAACTGCAGCTCGCGACCGCTTTCATTTTGCTGATCGCGCTCAATGAGCGGTTATGCGTACAACGCCTACTCATCGTCGTGGCTCTCGCCACCGGCCTGGCGGTCAACGGTTATTCCCTCTATCAAGGGCTGCGTCTGGATATCCCACGCGTAGAGCTCAACTTCGATCGCGCCACGGTCGCCGCCTACCTGATGACCGCCATCGATCTGGTCATGATGCAAGCCATCCTGATGCTGCGCGCCCGCTACCGCCTGGTGTTGTACATTGCGGCATTCCTGCTGTCCTTCTCTGCGCTGGTGCTCACCGGCACGCGCGCGGCCATGTTGGTCTACCCGGTGGCGATCTGCCTGTCGCTGCTGGCGACCAAGCAGCTGGTTGCCAGGAAACACAAGCTCGCGTTGGTGGCCTCGGTGCCGCTACTGCTCGTAGCCTGCGGCCTGGTGTTCAAGCCGCAGATAGAAGAACGCATTCAGGCCTTTGAGACCGACATGCGCCTCATGGATCAGCCACAGACTGAAAACTCGATCATTTCCCGGCTGTCGATGCAAACGCTGGCATGGCGCACCGGTTCACAAGCTCCCTGGGGCCAATCCGCCGAGCAGCGTGGCGAAGAGATCCGTGCGATGGTCGCACAACAACCTCACCTGTCTGGCGTCATGCCCTACATCAACGTCCACCTGCATAACGAGCTGCTGGAGACCTACTCGCTCAAGGGCATCTGGGGCGTACTGCTGCTGCTGGCGCTCTATGTCAGCCTGTTCTTCTCTTCCTTCCGGCCGCAGCGCAACGCGCTGCTGCTGAGCGTGAGCGCCAGCCTGTTTGTCTACGGCCTGAGCGATGTCATCTTCTTCAGCACGGAAGGCACCGCCATGTTCTGTCTGGCGTTGATCGCCGCCGTTCTTTCCGTCACGAAACAGCCCCCTGTTCAGGAGCCAACCCCGTGAATCCTCAGGAGCCGCTGCTCAGCGTTATCGTGCCGTTTTATAATAACGAAGCGTTCGTTATCGCTGCGCTGGATTCGTTATTTACGCAGATCTCTGATGATATTGAGGTGGTGATCATCGACGATGGTTCTACCGATGCGTCAGGAACGCTGGTCAGCCAATATCTGGCGCAGCGGCGGCACCCGCGCGTGGTCTTTACTTCACAGGCCAACGGCGGCATTGCGCACGCCCGCAACGTCGGCTTACGGCTGGCTACCGGACGCTATCTCACCTTCCTCGACGGCGACGATCTGCTGAGCGACGACTATCTGGCGATCCTGCGGCCCCTGCTTACCGCCGGTGAAGATGACCTGATCGACTTCAATTATCAGAAGTTCACCGGGCATCCGCCGACGCCGGATAACCGCGCGGCGCGGCCCGTAGCCTACGACTTTTCACAGTTGGGGCTCGGCTGCCTGCAACCGCTGTTCGCACGCTCGATGTGGCATCTCTGGAGCCGGGTATATAAACGCACGCTGCTGGAAGGGGAAACGTTCGAAGACGGCAGGCGCTATGAAGACGTGATTTTCACGCCTTTTCAGTATTTCAAAACCCGCCGCATCGCCCATCTGGACTGCGAGCTCTATTTCTATCGGGATAACAGCCAAGGCATCACTCGCAATATCAAACCCAAAGATATTGAAGATCTGCTGTTCGCCATGGAGAAGATGCTGCGTTTTGTGGCGCAGCATCCCGGGGATGAGCCACTGCGCCGGTTGGCCGCCCTGATGCTGGCCAACTGCTTTTCCGAGGTGAAAAGCATGTCGAAGGTGGTGTACGGCTATTATCATTACGCGCCGACAACGCTGCACATCCTGCGCCGCGCCGCCGATATCTGCCGCAACAGCGACGTGCCGGGTAAAAAAGTCCGCCAGATGCGCTATGCGCGAGTGGATACCTTGCTTTCGAAGCTGCGCAGGCCACGCTAACCGCATCGGCCGAGCGGCCGATGCGTCGCCGCGCCCTCAGCGCGTCAGAGGCACGTGCGCGACCAGCTCATCATAAATCCGCTGCGGCTGGATGACCCCCATCGGGCTTTCTGCCTCCAGCGGCATCGTATAGCCGGTACGCGACACCTGAATGATGCGGTGCAGCTCAGCATCCTGAATCGGGCCGGTGGAGCGTGAGTCGGCGGTCACGAACAGGCTGATGGTTTTCACCTTCAACGCCACCGCCAGATGCAGCGGCCCGGTATCGCCGGTGACCAGAACATGGAAACTGTCGATCAACGTCAGCAAGCCTTGCAGCCCCGTTTTACCGATCTGGTTATCCACGCAGGCCTGCGTTTGCGGGCCGATCAGGCTCATAAACTGTTTGGCCTTGCCGTCGTCGAACGGTGCGCCAATCAGCACGATGCGCACATTTGGGTGCTTCGCCACCAGCTCATCGGCCAGCTGCGCATAGTGCGAAACCGGCCAGCAACGCGACTCTGTTGACGCCCCCAGCTGAAAACCGATGGTGGGATGCTCGCTGCTTTTGACGCCGCGCTGATAATCCACGGGAATTTCCATCGTCGGATCGTCGCTGCGGCAGCCTAAGATGGAAATCAGCTCCAGTTTGCGGCGTACGAAGTGGCCGTAATAATGGAAGATATAGTTGGTCAGCCAAGGCTCCAGCCCGCAAATGCCCGAGCTGTAGTTATCCCTGATAATGTACTTCGCTCCGGCCAGTACGGCGCTGATGATGTCATAAGGCAGGTGGGAGTGCAGAATCAGCGCCAAATCCGGCTGATGTTCGCGCAGCGATTTCAGCAACGGGCGTATCGTCTTGATCTTGCTGTCCCAATACACCACGCGATCGTAATAACGGCCGTTTTCCACCAGCTCGCGGTTTTTCTTGTGCACCACCAGCGTGATGTGCGCATTGGGGTAGCGTTCCCTCATCGCCCTCAATGCCGGCGTGTTGAACATGAAGTCGCCCAACGCCGTGGTGGAATAGATGACGATATTGTCAAACTGCTGGGCGCCGTCGAACGTCGCCTTGTCCTGAAAGCGGCCGTACTTCGCCGTATAGCGCCGCAAGAACCAGTCGGCAACCTTGATTTTCCATTTCTTCGACATGTGCGTGCTTAGTTCGCTTTAAGTTGATAATACTCGGCCAGCGTCATGCCTACCGTGCGCTGCTGCAGCCAGTCAAACAGCTGCTCCAGATCGCGGTACAGCCCTTCGATATCCTGCTCGGTTTTGAACGTCGGGCTGCCGCCCGGCATAAATTCGGAGGAGTGCAGCATAAATTCGACGTAGTCATGCCCCTGCGCCAGCGACGCTTCAGCCACGCTGATCATCTTGGCCACGTTGCCGCCACTTGGCCGCAGCCAGTTGACGGACGGCGAACGGCGCTTGCCGCGCAGCCGATCATAACCCTGCTTGAACGCGTTCATCAGCGCAGAATGCTTGTACTGAATGCTCATCGGCACTTCCAGCAGCGGCGACGCGCCCGGTTTGGCAATGTTCTGCGGATCGATGAAATAGGCCTGCGACGGGAACCGGCTGTAATCGGTGCCGCCGTTGCCCTGCGGATTGCCCGGCGAAAACTGCCAGTTGACCCGCGGCGTCACCGAACAGTCCACCTGATAGCCGTATTCCAGCAGCAGCGAGGCATAATATTCGTTGAACGCCCAGCGGCCGGCGCGATGGCTGAGCATTTTGGTCTGGAAGGCATCTTCCAGCAGCTTGGTCATGTGATCGACCTTGGCGCGGATCTGATCGACGGGATACTCGATCAAATAAGGCTTGTGTCGCCAGTCGTCGTCGGTCAGCGGCGTCAGCGGCGGGCTGTTCCAGGCGTGCAGGTGCATGCCCACTTCACCCGCGCCGCGGGCGATCACGTCGCGCGCGAACTCGACGTAAGCCGAATCCATCGCCATTTCATAGTTGGTGAGATAAACCGGTTTGAAGGCGTATTTTTCGCACAATGCCTGAAAGCGCGGCAAGAAACGCGTGTTTTCGGTCGCGATGCGATCGTGGTTTTGCCACAGATTATCGCCTTCGGTATCAATGGTGATGAGAAACGCCGGTTTAGTCATGAATATCGAGCCTGATATCAACAGAATGCACTATGTTACGCAGGCCGTTTCGCCAGGGCAAACGACTTTGCTGCCTGGTTTGGACAACGTTGAAGCGCATTCGTCCCCGGCCCGGCGATTTTTTTGCAGCCCGGCAAGAAAACCTTGCAACAGTAGCCACATGCGATCGGGTCATTTAGAATCAAAGATTGGTTTCCCAGATAGCGACTCATGATGAACGACGCGCCAGCCCCAACTTCCGCCCCATCCGTACAGCGTATTTTGATCATAAAACTGCGCCATCACGGCGATATGCTGCTGGTCACGCCGGTCATCAGCAGCCTGCGGCAAAACTACCCGCAGGCACAGATCGATGTGCTGCTGTATCAGGAAACGCAGGAGATGCTGGCCAGCAATCCGGAACTGTCGACGCTGTTCGCCATCGACCGCCAATGGAAAAAACTGGGCGCTCGCGCGCATCTGGGGCACGAGCTGGCGCTGCTGCGCCGCCTGAAGGCGCAGCGCTACGATCTGGTGGTCAACCTGGCCGATCAGTGGCGCAGCGCCATTATCACGCGCCTGACCGGGGCGCGCATCCGTCTGGGCTTCGATTTCCCTAAACGCCGCGGCTTCCTGTGGCGCCACTGCCACACGCAGCTGGTGCCGGTCGACAATCACGCCCACCTGCATACCGTCGAACAAAATCTCTCGCTGCTGGCGCCGCTGAACCTGCCCGCGCTCAGTGATCATGTGACCATGAGTTACGATCCGCAGGATTGGCAGGCCTGTGAGCAACGGTTGCAGAAACAGGGCGTCGCCGGCAGTTATATTGTGGTGCAGCCCACCTCGCGCTGGTTCTTCAAATGCTGGAGCGAAGAGAAAATGGCCGCCACCCTCACCGCCTTGCAGGCCGACGGCCACCAGCTGGTGATCACCTCCGGCCCCGACGCCAGAGAACAAGCCATGGTAGAACGCATTTTGGCGCTCTGCCCGCCGCAGGGCGTGATCTCGTTGGCCGGCCAGCTGACGCTGCGCCAGCTGGCCGCCCTGATCGACCACGCCAAGCTGTTTATCGGCGTGGACTCGGTGCCGATGCACATGGCCGCCGCGCTGCAAACGCCGTGCGTGGCGCTGTTCGGCCCTTCCAAGCTGACTTTCTGGCGGCCATGGCAGGCTACCGGCGCCGTGATCTGGGCCGGCGACTTCGGCGAACTGCCCGATCCGGACGCCATTGATACCGGCACCGACGAACGGTATCTCGACCTTATTCCTACAGACGCGGTGATTGCAGCCGCGCGGAGCACGCTGGCATGAAAGCATTTCGTTTGGCGATCGTTCGCCAAAAATACCGCCCGGACGGCGGAGCCGAACGTTTCGTTTCCCGCGCCCTGGAAGCGCTGGAACAACAGGATCTCGATCTGAACGTCATCACCCGCGAATGGCAGGGTGACGCCAATCCCAACTGGCATATCCACCTGTGCAACCCGTTAAAACTCGGCCGCATCAGCCGCGAGCGAGGCTTCGCCGTGGCGGCCAGGGCGCTGTGGCAGAAAGAGCGTTTCGATCTGGTGCAAAGCCACGAGCGCATTCCCGGCTGTGACATCTACCGCGCCGGCGACGGCGTACACCGCCGCTGGCTGCTGCAGCGTGCGCGTTTGCTGCCGGAATGGCGCCGCAAATGGCTGTTCTCCAATCGCTATCACCGCTATGTGATGTGCGCCGAACGCGCCATGTACGCCGCGCCGGAGCTGAAAGCCGTCATCTGTAACGCCGAGATGATCAAGCAGGAAATCATCGCCGACTTTGGCGTGCCCGCCGACAAAATCACGGTGATCTATAACGCCATCGACAATCAAAAGTTCCCGCCCGCCGACGAGGCCCAGCGCCAACGTCTGCGCGAGCAGTATCAGATCCCGCAACAGGCGCACTGCCTGATCTTCGTCGGCTCCGGCTTTGAGCGCAAAGGGCTGGCCGCCGCCATCCGCGCCGTGGCGGCGACCGACAGCCACCTGTTAGTGGTCGGCAAAGACAAGGCCGAAAAACGCTACCGGGCGCTGGCGCAGTCGCTGGGCTGCGGCGATCGGGTTCACTTTATGGGCGTGCAGAAGCAGACCTTGCCGTTCTATCAGGCCGCGGACGCGCTGCTGCTGCCGACGCTGTACGATCCGTTCCCGAATGTGATTCTGGAAGCGATGTCGTGCGGCCTGCCGGTTATCACCAGCACCACCTGCGGCGGCGCCGAGTTTATCACCCCCGGCCAGAACGGCTTCGTGACCGACGCGCTCGACGTACCGGCCATCACGGAGGCCATTCGGGCGCTGCCGCGCCAGGCGCTGGGATCATCCATGGGCGAAGCGGCGAGATTGCGCATTATGACGGCTACGCCGGCGCATCTGTCCGAACAGCTGATTTCCCTCTATAACCGGTTACTGGATTAGCTATGCGTATTCTGATGATCATCGACGGCCTGCCGGGAGGCGGCGCGGAAAAAGTGGTGCTGACCCTGTGCCAGGGCATGCAGCAACAGGGGCATGACGTCAGTCTGATCTCGCTGCGCGACGTCTGCAATTACCCTATCCCGTCAGGCATTGATTATCAGGTGGTGGCCGATCGCAGCCGTGCCCCCTGGCGCAAGCTGACCGAGCTGTCGCGCCGCGCCGCCGCGCTGGATCGGGCGATAGCCGAACACGAGCGCCAACGCGGCGCGTTCGATCTGGTGTTCTCCAACCTGCATAAAACCGATCGCATCGTCAGCCGCAGCAAGCGGTTGGCTGCGGATCGCCTGTGGTTCTGCATTCACGGCATTCTCTCCACCTCCTACCTTGGCCACCGCAAGGGCCTGGACCGCTGGCTGAAGCAGCGCAAAATCGCCAACGTTTACCAAGGGAGAAATATCGTCGCCGTTTCACGGGCGGTTGGCGACGATCTGCAGCAGAACTTGCCGATTCGCCCACGCCGGCTGGCGGTCATCAACAACCCGTTCGACATCGACGCCATCCAACAACAGGCGGCTGCGCCTTGCGAACTGGCCGGCCAGGACTATCTGGTGCACGTCGGCCGCTTTCACGCCACCAAGCGGCATGACCGTCTGCTGAAAGCCTATGCGCACTCGGGCATTCAGGCACCGCTGGCCTTGATAGGCACCGGGGACGACGCCCGCGTCGCCGAGGTCAAACGTCTGGCAACAGACTTAGGTATCGCAGAGCGCGTGCTATTCCTCGGTTTCCAGGCCAATCCCTATCCGTTTATTCGCCATGCCTCGCTGCTGGTGCTCAGCTCCGACAGCGAAGGGTTTGGTAACGTGCTGGTGGAATCGCTGCTGTGCGGCACGCCGGTGGTCAGCACTCGCTGCCCGGGCGGCCCTGCGGAAATTCTGGAAAAAGCCGGCATGGCTAACGCGCTGACGGAATTAAATGAAGCGTCGCTGGCAGAAAAAATGACGGAAATTTACGCCAATCCGCCGCAGATAAATCAACAGCAATTGCTGAGTTATGGGCTGGAGCCTATTTGCCGTCAATATATTGAGCTGAAAGAACAATAATAGAGAAATAAATAAGGCAGGGGATACCTGCCTTATTTTCCTCGTTAGCTGAGCGCCTGCATTTTCTGCCAAACCTCGTCGACAGAAACATCCTCACAGTGCCCCGACTCACTCTGCAAAATATGATGACGGCCGGTCCATGGATGCCAGGAGGCTTTATCGGTATCGCCAAAGAACACCACCATGTCCTTATTCAGCGCGGCGGCAAGATGCATCTGCCCACCGTCGCTGCACAGCACCCGGTCGCATAAATCGAACCCGCCCAACAGCTCACGTACCGACGCCGTCGGATAAAGCGCGACGCGTTCGTTTTGACACAGCGCCAGCAGCTGCTCGGCGCGCTGCTGGTCACCGATGTCGTCCGGCGCCAGCGTGCCCTGCGGCGACCAGAAGATCAGCACGCCGGTATGGGGATCGGCAACCAGACGGTTGATGATTTCGGCATAGCGTTCAACCGGCCAACGTCGTTTCGGGCTGCGGCTGCTGATGTGCACGGCGCATACGCGCTCGACCGGCGGCAGACGCTCTTGTAGCCGTTGCGCCGCCAATTGCCGCTCTTCAGGCGTCAGAAACACCCGCACCGGCGGGATCGGTATGGATTGGTCGGTTATCGCCGATAAATAGCTGTAGGTATGTTCGACCTGATGTTGACCGTGGAAATCGTCCTTGCGGAACGGGCGATGAATATCTTTCGTGCCCAAATCGGCGCCGATGATATGGGTGGCGCCGGCCATTTTCGCTAAACGCAAACTGTATTTGCAAGGCACCGGGTTGGCCAGAATGACCGCATCGAACTTTATTTTTCGCAGCTTCAGGAAGATCATCAGGCGTTCGAAATAAACGCCCAACGTCGTTTCATTCTTCGCCTTGTGCTTGGCCTTTTTATAGACAAAGGCTTTCTCGAGATGAGGATTGTTTTTAACGACATCCTGGCTGACTTTATTGATCAGCAGATAAACTTTAGCGTCCGGATAGGCAATTTTCACCCCTTCAATCAGAGGCGTGGTGCAAACAAGATCGCCGATGTTGTCGCGGCGAATAATTAAAATATTCTTCATTCCGAGCCTGTCGGCGAAATCGCTCGCCGGTTGTCTGAAACTGACACCCAAGGTTACCAAATTAGCGCCTTTCCCTTCCAGTTATGGTACTATTCCGAATAACCCATATAAATGAAATTGATAGAATGTTGCTGCGTTTATATCAGGTACTACTCTACCTCATCCAACCCCTGATCTGGCTCCGCTTACTGCTGCGCAGCCGCAAAGCTCCAGCCTACCGTAAACGCTGGGCGGAACGCTATGGCTTCTGCGCCGGGAAAGTCGTGCCAGGCGGCATCATGCTGCATTCCGTCTCCGTCGGCGAAACGCTGGCGGCCATCCCGTTGGTACGGGCGCTGCGCCACCGTTACCCCGCTTTGCCGATAACTGTGACCACAATGACCCCAACAGGTTCAGAACGCGTCCAGTCCGCTTTCGGCAAAGACGTACATCATGTCTATCTGCCCTACGATCTGCCCGGTTCCATGAACCGCTTCCTCGACCAGGTGAATCCCAAGCTGGTGATCATCATGGAAACCGAGCTATGGCCTAACCTGATCAACGCGCTGCATCAGCGGCAGATCCCCCTGGTGATCGCCAATGCGCGTCTGTCGGCCCGCTCCGCGGCCGGCTATAAGAAAATTGGCGGGTTCATGCGCGATATGCTGCGCCGCATTACGCTGATCGCCGCACAGAACCAGGAAGACGGCGATCGGTTTATCGAACTGGGCCTGAAGCGCTCGCAGCTGGCCGTAACCGGCAGCCTGAAATTCGATATCTCCGTCACCCCGGAGCTGGCCGCCCGCGCCGTTACGCTGCGCCGCCAATGGGCGCCGCGCCGCCCGGTGTGGATCGCCACCAGCACCCATGACGGTGAAGAAACCATCCTGCTGGAAGCCCACCGCAAACTGCTGGAAAAACACCCCGACCTGCTGCTGATCCTGGTGCCGCGTCACCCGGAACGCTTCCCGACCGCCAAAGAGCTGGTGCAGAAGGCCGGCTTCAGCTACACCCTGCGCAGCAGCGGCGAGATCCCGTCCGGCAGCACCCAGGTGGTGATCGGCGATACCATGGGCGAGCTGATGCTGCTGTACGGCATCGCCGATCTGGCCTTTGTCGGCGGCAGTCTGGTGGAGCGCGGCGGGCACAACCCGCTGGAAGCGGCCGCGCACGCCATCCCGGTGCTGATGGGGCCGCATACCTTCAACTTCAAAGACATCTGCGCCAAGCTCTCGCAGGCCGAAGGCCTGATCACCGTGACCGACGTGGATTCGCTGGTGAAGGAAGTGGGAACCCTGTTGACCGACGAAGACTACCGTCGCTACTACGGCCGCCATGCGGTGGAGGTGTTGTATCAGAATCAGGGAGCGTTGCAGCGCCTGCTGCAGCTGCTGGAACCGCACCTGCCGCCCCGGAGTCACTGAATGAGCAGCCGCAAAAGCCTGTCGGTGGTGATGATCGCCAAAAACGAAGCCGGGCTGTTGCCGGACTGTCTGCGATCGGTCGAGTGGGCCGATGAAATCATCGTGCTGGACTCCGGCAGCGAGGACGACAGCGTCGCCGTCGCCGAAAGCCTGGGCGCCAAAGTCTTCACGCACACCGACTGGCAAGGGTTCGGCAAGCAGCGTCAGCTGGCGCAAAGCTACGCCAGCCATGACTACGTGTTGATGATCGACGCCGACGAACGCGTCACCCCCGAGCTGCGGCAATCCATCGAGCAGGTGTTGAACGCGCCGGACGACGGCGCCGTCTACAGCTGTGCGCGGCGCAACCTGTTCCTTGGCCGTTTCATGCGCCACAGCGGCTGGTATCCCGACCGCGTCAATCGCCTGTACGCCAACCAACGCTATCGCTATAACGACGATTTGGTGCACGAATCGCTGAACATCGGCGGCGCCAAAGTCATCCCCCTCAGCGGCGATATGCTGCACCTGACCTGCCGCGATTTCTTCGCCTTCCAGCGCAAACAGCTGCGCTACGCCGAAGAGTGGGCCACGCAGCGCCACCGGGCCGGCAAGCGCTGCGGCTATCTGTCTATCCTGACCCACACGCTCGGCGCCTTCGTCAAAACCTGGCTGCTGCGCGCCGGCTTCCTCGACGGTAAACAGGGGTTGCTGTTAGCGGTGGTCAACGCGCAATATACCTTCAATAAATATGCCGCATTATGGGCATTGGGCCGCAACTACTCAGAGAAGTGAATCATGACCAGCAAAGCCATCTATCCCGGGACCTTCGATCCCATGACCAACGGCCACCTGGATTTAGTGACGCGCGCGTCACTGATGTTCGATCACGTGATTCTGGCCATCGCCGCCAGCCCAAGCAAAAAGCCGCTGTTCAGCTTGGATGAGCGCGTGGCGTTGGCGACGCAGGTCACCTCGCATCTGGACAATGTGGAAGTGCTGGGCTTCAGCGAGCTGATGGCGCACTTTGCCGCTCACCAGAATGCCAATATCCTGGTGCGCGGGCTGCGTGCGGTGTCTGACTTTGAATACGAATTGCAGCTGGCGAACATGAACCGCCATTTGATGCCGACGCTGGAAAGCGTGTTCCTGATGCCTTCCGAGGAGTGGTCGTTCATCTCCTCCTCTCTGGTGAAGGAGGTCGCGCGTCACGGCGGCGATATCGCGCCTTTCCTGCCTGACGTGGTCACCCAGGCGCTGATGGCCAAGCTCGCCGCCGAGTGATGCTCAGCGCTGGCAGCGGCGGCAAAAGAAGGTGCTGCGCTGCCCGTGCTTGGCGGATTCGATCGGCGTGCCGCACGCGCGGCACGGCTCTCCTGCCCGCCCATAAACCTGCAGCTCCTGCGCGAAATACCCCGGTTTGCCGTCCGACTGCAAAAAGTCGCGTAATGTCGTACCGCCCTGCTCGATAGAACGCTGCAACACCGCCTTGATGGTCTTCACCAGCAGTTCCGCTTCGGCTTTGCTCAACGATCCCGCCGGACGATCGGGCAGGATCCCGGCGCTGAACAGCGATTCGCTGGCGTAAATATTGCCGACCCCGACCACCAGCTTGTTATCCATCAGCCACGGTTTAATCAACGTGCGCTTATTGCGTGATTTTTCATACAGGTAGTCACCGTTGAACGCTTCGCTCAGCGGTTCCGGCCCCAGGTGCGCCAACACGCTGCTGGTCGCCAAATCTTCGCACCACAGCCAGGCGCCGAAACGGCGCGGATCGGTATAGCGCAGGATCATGCCGTTGCTGATCACCAGATCGACGTGGTCGTGCTTGCCGGCTTCGTCTTCGTTTTCCTCGCGCAGCATGCGCAGGCTGCCCGACATGCCCAGGTGCACGATAATCCAACCGTTCTCCAGCTCGATCAGCAGGTATTTAGCCCTGCGCTGCACGCTGAGCACCGGCCGATCGCTCAGCGTCAGGATCTGCTCGGAAACCGGCCAGCGCAGGCGCGCGTTGCGCACCACCGCATACTGAATGCTGTGGCCGACAAGATAAGGCTCTATACCGCGTCTGCTCGTCTCAACTTCCGGTAATTCAGGCATCTGGCTTCCCCTCCGACGTTTTCTACCCTTTATAAAACAAAAAACCCGGCCAAGGCCGGGTTTTTCATTAATCCACTAAAATTATTTAATTTTAGCTTCTTTGTATACTACGTGCTGACGGACAACTGGATCGAATTTCTTCAGTTCCAATTTTTCCGGCTTAGTACGCTTGTTCTTCGTGGTGGTATAGAAGTGACCAGTACCAGCAGAAGAAACCAGCTTGATCTTCTCGCGAACACCTTTAGCCATGATTCAGTTCCTTAATACTTCTCACCACGGGCACGCAGATCGGCCAGAACCGTCTCAATACCCTTCTTATCGATAACACGCATACCTTTAGCAGATACACGCAGAGTTACAAAGCGCTTCTCAGCCTCAACCCAAAAACGGTGTGAGTGCAGGTTAGGCAGAAAACGGCGTTTGGTCGCGTTCATTGCGTGGGAACGGTTGTTACCGCTCACCGGGCGCTTGCCAGTAACTTGGCAGACTCGGGACATGTCTATTCTCCAAAAATCAAATCAGCTCGAGCTTCGTATAGGGTATGGCCGCCTCGTCAGGCTTTTAGAGCCCATCTCAGCAAACTTCATACTGAGGAGACTCTCGTCATCAGGTAGAAACCACACATCAGGTCAGAAACCTGCTGAGATAGGCTCTTGCGCCAAACCCAAGATTCTCAAAGGTGGCGTAGTATACGCTCTGAAGCGTAAGTGCTCAAGTCCCGAACAGCTAAAGATCCCACAAGGATCGCGAAAAAATCGCTTAAAGCCATCCGCGCTCGGCAAAAGAGACGCATTCACCCCGACCGATCACCAAATGATCAAGCACTCGGATCTCCAATAACTGACAGGCTTTCACCACCTGTTCCGTTATCAAACGGTCGGCATGACTGGGTTCAGCCTTACCCGAAGGGTGATTATGCGCGAGAATCAGCGCGGCGGCATTAGCCTTCAACGCTTCGCGTACAATTTCTCTCGGGTAGACGACGACGCTGCTGATGGTACCAGCAAACATCTCCTGATGGCGAATAACCCGGTGCTGATTGTCTAAAAACAATACCAAAAAGACCTCTCGCTCGCGATGCGCCAGCAGGCTTTGCAGATAATGCTGGGTGACGCGCGGATTGAGCATGGCGTTTTCCTGCGACAAATGACTGGAAAAGAAGCGCAGCGCCAACTCGGCAATCGCCTGCAGCTGCGTATAGCTGGCGTCCCCCAGGCCTTTTTGGCTGCAAAAAGCCTGATGATCGGCCGACATCAGGTGATAAAGCGAGCCGAACCGGCGCAGCAGCTGCTCCGCCAGCTGCATCACGTGCACGCCGGGCAACCCGGTGCGCAAGAAAATGGCCAACAGTTCTGCGTCGGACAGCGCCGCCGCTCCCTGCATCAACAGCTTTTCACGCGGCGCCAGCGCGCCCGGCCAGCACGCCACAATCGGGTTGCTCATCGTGTTCCTCCCTGAAAGGGCTACAGCATGCCATGTGCTGCCCGGCGCGTTCGACAGGTGTTTGATAACATTGCGAAGTGTTTCGCAAAGCACAATGTAACGCCCTGCAGCCATTGCGGAATCGCTCACCTGAACGGCGGATATGCTAAAATGGCGCATCTTTCGGCTTTCAATCGGACAATGATGATGACGGGACTTTCCGGCAAACATATTGTGCTTGGCATCAGCGGCGGCATCGCCGCCTACAAATGCCCAGAGCTGGTGCGCCGCCTGCGCGACAGGGGTGCAGAAGTGCGCGTGGTGATGACCCACGCCGCCAAGGCGTTCATTACGCCACTGACGCTGCAGGCCGTTTCCGGCTACCCGGTGTCCGACGATCTGTTGGATCCCGCCGCCGAAGCCGCCATGGGCCACATCGAACTGGGCAAGTGGGCGGATCTGGTGATTCTGGCGCCGGCGACCGCCGATCTGCTGGCGCGCGTCGCTGCCGGCATGGCCAACGATCTGCTGACCACCGTCTGCCTGGCGACCGACGCCCCCATCGCCGCCGCCCCCGCCATGAACCAGCAGATGTATCGCGCCGCCGCCACGCAGGCCAACCTGCAAACGCTGCAGGCGCGCGGCGTGCTGTTCTGGGGGCCGGACAGCGGCAGCCAGGCCTGCGGCGACGTCGGCCCGGGCCGCATGCTGGATCCGCTGGACATCGTCGACCTGGCGAACGCACATTTCTCCGCCCCGCAGGATCTGCAACATTTGCAGGTTATGATCACCGCCGGCCCGACGCGTGAAGCGCTGGATCCGGTACGCTTCATCAGCAACCACAGCTCCGGCAAAATGGGCTTCGCCATCGCCCGCGCCGCCGCCGCCCGCGGCGCGCAGGTGACGCTGATCGCCGGGCCGGTGAGCCTGCCGACGCCGCCATCGGTCACCCGAGTGGACGTCACCAGTGCGCTGGAGATGGAGCAGGCAGTGCAACAGCGCGCCGCGCAGCAGCAGATTTTCATCTCCTGCGCCGCCGTGGCCGACTACCGCCCCGAGCAGATCGCCGATGAAAAAATAAAAAAACAGGGTGATGAAATCGTCCTCAAGATGGTAAAAAACCCCGATATCGTCGCCGGCGTGGCGGCGATGACCAAAAATCGACCGTTTGTCGTGGGGTTTGCCGCCGAAACCCAGAATGTGGAAGAATACGCGCGGCAAAAACTGGCGCGTAAGAAGCTGGATTTGATTTGCGCTAACGATGTATCGCTTGCAGAGCACGGGTTCAACAGCGACACCAATGCCCTGCACCTTTTTTGGCAGGATGGAGAAAAGCGCCTGGCGCTGAGCGACAAGGCACTCCTTGGCCAACGTTTAATAGACGAGATAGTCAGCCGTTATGATGAAAAAAATCGACGTTAAGATCCTCGACCCGCGCATCGGTCAGGATTTCCCGCTACCGACCTATGCCACGCCGGGCTCCGCCGGTCTAGACCTGCGCGCCTGCCTGGACAGCGCGGTGGAACTGGCGCCGGGTGAAACCACGCTGTTGCCTACCGGCCTCGCGATCCACATCGCCGACGCCGGCCTGGCGGCGGTGATCCTGCCGCGCTCCGGCCTGGGCCACAAGCACGGTGTCGTGCTGGGCAACCTGGTCGGCCTGATCGACTCCGATTACCAGGGCCAGCTGATGGTGTCCGTTTGGAACCGCGGCCAGGAGCACTTCACCATCGAGCCAGGCGAACGCATCGCGCAGATGGTCTTTGTGCCGGTGGTGCAGGCCGAATTCAACCTGGTGGAAGAGTTCGACGGCAGCGAGCGCGGCGAAGGTGGCTTCGGCCACTCGGGGCGCCACTAAGCGCCACCCAAGGCACGATGGCCGGCAGGGAAACGTCGCCTGAACCTTGCCTTTCCGGGGAGAAGGATGTCTCTGCGGCAAGGTTTTACCGCGACAATTGCAGCACACACCAGGCAGCGCGGAAAAAGGCCGTTAAGGCCGCTGACCCCAGCATCGTAAAAAAGCTATCACATAAGCCGCACAGAGCCTGTTCTGCAGCGGCCGGTGCGCGGGTTTCCGTCAGTTAAGTTTTAGCAAGGGTCTAATCAGACATGGCAGAAAAAGAAAAGACGAAGAGGAATCGGCGCGAGGAAATATTGCAGGCGTTAGCCCAGATGCTGGAATCCAGCGACGGCAGCCAGCGCATCACCACCGCCAAGCTCGCCGCGAACGTGGGCGTTTCTGAAGCTGCGCTGTACCGGCATTTCCCCAGCAAGACACGGATGTTCGACAGCCTGATCGAGTTTATCGAAGACAGCCTGATCACCCGCATCAACCTGATCTTGCAGGACGAGAAAGAGACGTTTAATCGTCTGCGCCTGATTTTACTGCTGATTCTGGGCTTTGCGGAACGCAACCCGGGGCTGACGCGTATCATGACCGGCCACGCGCTGATGTTTGAACAAGATCGCCTGCAGGGCCGCATCAACCAGCTGTTCGAACGCATCGAGGCGCAGCTGCGCCAGGTATTGAAAGAGCGCAAATTGCGCGAAGGCAAAGGCTTTATCGTCGATGAAACGCTGTTGGCCAGCCAACTGCTGGCCTTCTGCGAAGGCATGTTGTCGCGCTATGTGCGTTCGGAATTCCGCTATCGCCCAACGCAGGAATTCGACGCCCGCTGGCCGCTGTTGGCGGCCCAGCTGCAATAAAGATAACGCCGGGCATGCCCGGCGTTTTTACTTACACCCCGTACTGCTCGCGGTAAGCGCGCACCGCCGCCAGGTGGTCCGCCATTTCCGGTTTCTCTTCCAGATAGACGATCAGGTCCTTCAGCGTGACGATCGAAATCACCTTGCAGTGATAGTCGCGTTCCACTTCCTGAATGGCGGAGATATCCGCGCGGCCGCGTTCCTGACGGTCGAGAGAGATCAGCACCCCCGCCAGCGAAGCGCCGCTGGCGCCGATGATTTCCATCGACTCGCGGATCGCGGTGCCGGCGGTGATCACATCATCCACCAACATCACGCGCCCCTGCAGCGGGCTGCCCACCAGTGAACCGCCTTCGCCGTGGGTCTTGGCTTCCTTGCGGTTAAAGCAGTAAGGCACGTCGCGCTCATGGTGTTCCGCCAGCGCCACCGCCGTGGTGGTGGCAATAGGAATGCCTTTATAAGCCGGGCCAAACAGCAGGTCGAAATCGATGCCGGAGTCCATTAGGGCTTCGGCGTAGAAGCGCCCCAACAGCGCAAGATCGCGCCCGGTATTAAACAGGCCGGCATTGAAGAAATACGGGCTGGTGCGGCCGGACTTCAGGGTGAACTCGCCGAATTTCAATACCTGCTTGTTAAGCGCGAACTCGATAAACTGGCGCTGATAGGCTTTCATTACTGCTTCTCCTCGTCTGAATCTGCTTGGGTCTTGTCATTACTGCCGCCCGATCGTCGGGCATAAAAAAGGCGACTTCTCAGTCGCCTTAAAAAATCAGTCCGCCAGCGCCGCTTTCTGCGCCTGGAAGATGGTTTCGATGCCCCCTCGGGCCAGCGCCAATAGCGCCAATAGCTCATCGTGGCTGAACGGCTCGCCTTCGGCGGTGCCCTGCACTTCAATCATGCGGCCGTCTTCCATCATCACTACGTTCATGTCGGTTTCAGCCGCGGAATCTTCCACATACTCCAGATCGCACAGCGCTTCGCCATTGACGATGCCGACGGAAACCGCCGCCACCATGCCCTTCATCGGGTTAGCTTTCAGCTTGCCGTTGGCCACCAGCGTGTTCAGCGCATCGGCCAGCGCCACACAGGCGCCGGAGATGGAGGCGGTGCGGGTACCGCCGTCGGCCTGCAGTACGTCGCAGTCGAGAGTGATGGTGAATTCACCGAGCTTTTTCAGGTCTACCGCGGCGCGCAGCGAGCGGGCGATCAGGCGCTGGATCTCCAGCGTGCGGCCACCCTGTTTGCCTTTGGCGGCTTCACGGGCGTTGCGGCTATGGGTGGAGCGCGGCAGCATGCCGTACTCGGCGGTGATCCAACCTTGCCCCTGGCCTTTCAGGAAGCGCGGAACGCCCTCTTCTACCGTGGCGGTGCACAAGACTTTGGTATCGCCAAACTCAACCAGCACTGAACCTTCAGCGTGTTTGGTATAGTGACGGGTCAGTGTCAGGGGGCGAACTTGCTGTGGTGCTCTGCCTGCAGGACGCATGGGCTCTCTCCGGCTTCAAATCAACTATTGGCTGCGCATTATACGGGCTTCGTGACGTAATGCCTATCCTGCCCGCAGCCGCGACGCTATAATCGCCCCATCTTTTCCTATTACGGGTACGCATCAATGATCCGCAGCATGACCGCCTACGCCCGGCGTGAAATCAAGGGTGAATGGGGCAGCGCAGCCTGGGAGCTGCGTTCCGTTAACCAGCGCTACTTAGAAACCTACATCCGCCTGCCGGAACAATTCCGCAGCCTGGAGCCGGTGATCCGTGAACGTATCCGTGGCCGCCTGACGCGCGGCAAAGTCGAATGCAACCTGCGTTTCGAACTGGATCCAAGCGCGCAAAGCTCGCTGATCCTGAACGAAAAACTGGCCAAACAGCTGGTCGAAGCCGCCAACTGGGTGAAAATGCAGAGCGACGAAGGGGAAATCAACCCGATCGACGTGCTGCGCTGGCCGGGCGTGATGTCCGCGCAGGAGCAGGATCTGGACGTCATCAGCGCCGAGCTGATGCAAGCGCTGGACGGCGCGCTGGATGACTTTATCGTCGCACGCGAAAGCGAAGGTGCCGCGCTGAAAACGCTGATCGAACAGCGCCTCGACGGCGTCAGCGCCGAAGTGGTCAACGTGCGCGCCCAGATGCCGAACATCCTGCAATGGCAGCGCGAGCGTCTGGTCAGCAAGCTGGAAGAGGCGCAGGTACAGCTGGAAAACACCCGCCTGGAGCAAGAGCTGGTGCTGATGGCGCAACGCATCGACGTCGCAGAAGAGCTGGACCGCCTGGAAGCGCACGTGAAAGAGACGCACAACATCCTGAAGAAGAAAGAAGCCGTCGGCCGCCGCCTCGACTTTATGATGCAGGAGTTCAACCGCGAATCGAATACCCTGGCCTCCAAGTCGATCAATGCCGACGTCACCGCTTCCGCCATCGAGCTGAAAGTGCTGATCGAGCAAATGCGCGAGCAGATCCAGAATATCGAGTGATCTCACTCCGCTCACCAGCAAGCCCGCGCCACGCGGGCTTTTTTATGGCTGCAAATCAGCGATAGGCGGCCGCCTGTTCCTCACCGATCAACCCCATTTTCTGCAGCTGTACCGCAATGATCCAGGTTGAGCGCTCGAACTCATCGCTCAGCGCTTCCAGCGTCGCCCCGGCCGCATGGCTCTCGCGCAGCCGCAGTTTTTCCTCTTCCGGCCAGGGGAGATAGGCATTGGCCTGCCGGCCCTCGGCCAGATTCTTCTGCCGCTTCTCCTCCGGCGTCAACCGGGCTTTTTTCTGTAGTTCGGCTTCACCGTCGAACTCGTTGGCCAACGCGAACAGCAGGCGGATAGCCTCCGGCGCGCAGGCCGCCGAAGCCGGTCTCAACAGCTCGCCGGTGTCAGGATTAACCCCGTTGGCCAGCGCCCTGAGCAACGTGCCGGTATTCATCGTTCGCCTCCTTATCCGAGAAAATGCGCCGGTCGTGGCGCCTTGTTCAGGCATTTTTCTCTGCCTCCCTCGAGAAAACCACGCTTTGCGTCGGGAAAAATCGCTCATTGCGAGCCAGATTCCAGGCACCTGCACGCGCGGGACAGTGGTTGCATCAGGTTGCGAGCCGGCAGACCTCTGGGGAGACGGATCACCGGGGAGCTTATGAAAAACTGCCGGACAGCGCGTGTGGATGACATTCGGCAAGATATCCCGCATGCCATAAGTATTTTGTTCTAATTATCACGCAATGTAATGAAAGGACGTCGATGCTGTGGCTAAATGTGTTTTTTCTCTGCCCGTGAACCGTACGGACCGTTTATGCCACAAATTCTGCAATTTATTATGGCTCTGGTGGTGATCATCGCCCTGGCGCTGCTGGTCAGCAACAATCGCAAGAAAATCCGCCTGCGCTATATCATCCAGCTGCTGGTGATCGAAGGCGCGCTGGCCTATTTCTTCCTGCACTCCGCCAGCGGGCTCAGCGTGATCAAACACGTCGCCGGCTTCTTCGACACCCTGCTCGCCTATGCTGCCCAAGGATCGGAGTTCGTGTTCGGCGGCATGAGCAAGGATGGCCTGGCGTTCATCTTCCTCGGCGTTTTGTGCCCTATCATCTTTATTTCCGCCCTGATCGGCATTTTGCAGCATTTCCGCATCCTGCCGCTGATCATCCGCCTGGTCGGCACCCTGCTGTCCAAGGTCAACGGTATGGGCAAGCTGGAATCGTTCAACGCCGTCAGCACGCTGGTGCTGGGGCAGTCAGAGAACTTTATCGCCTACAAGGGCATCATCGGCGATATCTCGCCGCGCCGCATGTACACCATGGCCGCGACCGCCATGTCGACGGTATCGCTCTCCATCGTCGGCGCCTACATGTCGATGATCGATGCGCAGTATGTGGTGGCGGCATTGATCCTTAATATGTTCAGCACCTTTATCATCCTGTCGATCATCAACCCGTATCAGGTCGAAGACGAACCGGAGCTGAAGCTGAACAAACTGCATGAAGATCAGAGCTTCTTCGAAATGTTGGGCGAGTACATTCTGGCCGGCTTCAAGATTGCGATGATCATCGCGGCGATGCTGATCGGCTTTATCGCGCTGATCTCCGCCGTCAATGCGCTGTTCTCCGCGGTGCTCGGTATCAGCTTCCAGCAGATCCTCGGTTATGTGTTCTATCCGCTGGCCTGGCTGATCGGCATCCCGGCGGAAGAGGCCCTGCAGGCGGGCAGCATCATGGCGACCAAACTGGTGGCCAACGAATTCGTGGCGATGATTGAGCTGAAGAAGATCGCGGCGGAGCTGTCGCCGCGCGGGCTGGGCATTCTGTCAGTATTCCTGGTGTCGTTCGCCAACTTCGCCTCCATCGGCATCGTCGCCGGCGCCATCAAAGGACTGAACGAGCAACAAGGCAACGTGGTTTCCCGTTTTGGCCTGAAGCTGGTTTATGGCTCGACGCTGGTGAGCCTGCTGTCGGCAGCCATCGCCGGCCTGGTGCTGTAATCCTTATTCCCGGCCGCATGGCCGGGAGTTCGCTTTAAAACGCCACGCACACCGGCGCATCCACCCGCATCACCGAATCCTGCGCAAACTGCTGCTTATAGCCGCTGCGCAGCGCCTCGATATTCGCCTCGCTCTCTTTGCCCGGCGCATGGATCAACAGCAGCGCCTTGCTGTTCTCGCGCGCCAGCTTGCCGTCGTGGCCCAGCCACTGCCCTTTGGCATCAAAGACCGTCAGCCCGTCTTTAAAACGTGGCGTCACCTGGCTGTCGACGAAGGTTTGCCACTCGGCGGCGGTGATCGCCGGCCCCGCCGGGCGATTCAGGCCGAAGTAGAGCGTTGTTTGCATCATCGGATCGCCGGTACGGCAAGCCGGGGCGGGTGACACAGCCTGGTGGCCTGGCGCCACGCAGCCGCTCAGCAGCAGGGCGGCCATCACGGCGCCGGCGGCCAGTTTCGAGGAGTTTATCATCTGCAGTCTCAGTTTCTCGGTTGAAGGATTCGCTGCAAAAAGCATAGTCAGCAATGGAAATCAGCGCGAAATTTCTAATGCTATTATCAACAGCAAAATGTTAAAAAAGGCTGGTTATCGGCAATAAAAACGGAGTTTGGATTAGCTAAATTAATCCGAAACGCCATCGGTGAAAAAAACTCAGTGGCGCGGGTCCTCGGCGGCGATTACCCTGCCGGCCATCATTCTGAGGCAAGTACGCTGTGAACCCCTTATGTTACTGAGCATCCTTTATATCATCGGCATCACCGCCGAAGCCATGACCGGCGCGCTGGCGGCCGGCCGCCGCCAAATGGACATGTTCGGCGTGATCATCATCGCTTCAGTCACCGCAATCGGCGGTGGGTCGGTGCGCGATATGCTGCTCGGGCATTTTCCATTGGGCTGGGTCAAACACCCGGAATACATCGTCATCGTCGCGATAGCGGCGATCGTCACCACCTGGGTGGCCCCCCTGATGCGCCATCTGCGCCGCCTGTTCCTCGTGCTCGACGCCGTCGGCCTGATCGTCTTCTCCATCATCGGCGCGCAGGTGGCGCTGGATATGGGGCACAGCGCCATTATCGCCGCCATCGCCGCGGTGATCACCGGCGTCTTCGGCGGGGTGCTGCGCGACATGTTCTGCAACCGCATCCCGCTGGTTTTCCAGAAGGAGATCTATGCCGGCATCTCCTTCAGCGCCGCCTGGCTGTATATCGGCCTGCAGCACCTCAGCCTGCCGCATAATCTGGTGGTGATCCTCACGTTGGTCGCCGGCCTGAGCGCGCGTCTGATCGCCCTGCGCTTCCGCCTCGGCCTGCCGGTGTTCAACTACCAGCATCCGGATCACTGATCTCGGGGCGGCAACGCGCCGCCGCCGAGGCCAAAACTGCAGAAATGTTGCCCTTCGACGCGCAAATTCGCTCATTCGCCGCTTTTTCCGCGCAAAGCGGCGGGCAAAATGCGAGCTAACGCTGCACCCGGCGCGTTAGCCGTGTATACTGTGCGGAGAAAATACACATCCGCTGTTATTGGCATATCAACCGTTATCAACGAACATCATCATGGCTCAAGGCACGCTTTATATTGTCTCTGCTCCCAGTGGCGCAGGTAAATCAAGTCTGATTCAGGCTTTGTTAAAGACGCAACCGCTGTACGACACGCAGGTTTCGGTTTCGCACACCACGCGCGACAGTCGCCCGGGTGAAAATCACGGCGAGCATTATTTCTTCGTCTCGAAAGACGAATTCCGCCGGATGATCGAGCAGGACGCGTTTCTTGAGCACGCCGAAGTGTTCGGCAACTATTACGGCACCTCGCGCGCCGCCATCGAACAAGTGTTGGCGACCGGCGTTGACGTGTTTCTGGATATCGACTGGCAGGGTGCGCAGCAAATCCGCGCCAAAATGCCGCAGGCGCGCAGCATCTTCATTCTGCCGCCGTCGAAGGAAGAACTGGGCCGCCGCCTGCGCGGGCGCGGTCAGGATTCCGACGAGGTGATCGCCAAGCGCATGGCTCAGGCCGTGGCGGAAATGACGCATTACGCGGAGTACGATTACCTGATCGTGAACGATGATTTCGATCTGGCGCTGTCCGATCTGAAGACCATCATTCGCGCCGAACGCCTGCGTTTGGGCCGCCAGTTGCTGCGGCATGACGCTTTAATCAGCAAACTATTGGCAGACTGAAGGCAGTTTCAGTATCATGCCCAGTCTTTTCGTCACCTGTGGAGTAGCACAAATATGGCACGCGTAACTGTTCAAGACGCTGTAGAGAAAATTGGTAACCGTTTTGACCTGGTGTTGGTCGCTGCTCGTCGGGCGCGTCAGATCCAGACCGGCGGCAAAGATGCACTGGTTCCGGAAGAGAACGACAAGTATACCGTTATCGCCCTGCGCGAAATCGAAGAAGGCCTGATCACCAGCCAGATCCTCGACGTGCGTGAGCGCCAGGAACAGCAAGAGCAGGAAGCCGCAGAGATTCAAGCGGTTACCGCGATTGCTGAAGGTCGTCGTTAATTAGACTGCGAGTCCGCCTTGTACCTGTTTGAAAGCCTGAATCTGCTGATTCAACGTTACCTGCCCGAGGAGCAGATTAAGCGCCTCAAACAGGCATACCTCGTCGCGCGCGACGCGCACGAGGGCCAGACACGTTCCAGCGGTGAGCCTTACATTACTCACCCGGTCGCCGTGGCATGCATCCTGGCGGAAATGCGTCTCGATCACGAGACGCTGATGGCGGCATTGCTGCACGACGTCATCGAAGACACCCCAGCCACCTATCAAGATATGGAACAGCTGTTCGGCAAGAGCGTCGCCGAACTGGTTGAGGGCGTCTCCAAGCTCGACAAGCTGAAGTTCCAGGACAAGAAAGAAGCGCAGGCGGAAAACTTCCGCAAGATGATCATGGCGATGGTGCAGGATATCCGCGTCGTGCTGATCAAGCTGGCCGACCGTACGCACAACATGCGCACCCTCGGTTCGCTGCGCCCCGACAAACGCCGGCGCATCGCGCGTGAAACCCTGGAAATCTACAGCCCGCTCGCCCACCGTCTGGGTATTCATCACCTGAAGACCGAGCTGGAAGAGCTGGGCTTCGAGGCGCTGTACCCGAACCGTTATCGCGTGATCAAGGAAGTGGTGAAAGCCGCACGCGGCAACCGCAAAGAGATGATTCAAAAAATCCTCTCCGAGATCGAAGGGCGACTGACCGAAGCCGGCATCGCCTGCCGCGTCAGCGGGCGGGAAAAACACCTCTACTCCATCTACCTCAAGATGCACCTCAAAGAACAGCGTTTCCATTCCATCATGGATATCTACGCGTTCCGGGTGATCGTGAAAGAGGTCGATACCTGCTACCGCGTACTCGGCCAGGTGCACAGCCTGTACAAACCGCGCCCGGGGCGGGTGAAAGATTACATCGCCATTCCCAAGGCCAACGGCTATCAATCGCTGCATACCTCGCTGATCGGCCCACACGGCGTGCCGGTCGAAGTGCAGATCCGCACCGAAGACATGGATCAGATGGCTGAGATGGGGGTGGCCGCGCACTGGGCTTACAAGGAAAGAGAACAGGGCGAAACCGGTACTACAGCGCAGATCCGCGCCCAGCGCTGGATGCAAAGCCTGCTGGAGCTGCAGCAAAGCGCCGGCAGTTCGTTTGAATTTATCGAGAGCGTCAAATCCGATCTGTTCCCGGATGAGATTTACGTTTTCACCCCGGAAGGCCGCATCGTCGAGCTGCCCGCCGGCGCCACGCCGGTCGATTTCGCCTATGCGGTGCATACCGATATCGGCCATGCCTGCGTCGGCGCGCGCGTCGATCGTCAGCCATACCCGCTGTCGCAGTCGCTGACCAGCGGCCAGACCGTCGAGATCATCACCGCACCGGGCGCACGGCCCAACGCCGCCTGGCTGAACTTCGTGGTCAGCTCGAAAGCGCGCGCCAAAATTCGCCAGATGCTCAAGAACCTCAAGCGCGACGACTCCGTTGGCCTCGGCCGCCGTCTGCTCAACCATGCGCTGGGCGGCAGCCGCAAGCTGGCCGAAATCCCGCAGGAAAACATTCAGCACGAGCTGGACCGCATGAAGCTGGCGACGCTGGACGATCTGCTGGCGGAAATCGGCCTCGGCAACGCCATGAGCGTGGTGGTGGCGAAGAATCTGCAGGGCGATCAATCCAGCCTGGGCACTTCATCCGGCGTACGTAACCTGGCCATCAAGGGCGCCGACGGCGTGTTGATCACCTTCGCCAAGTGCTGCCGTCCGATTCCGGGCGACCCGATTATCGCTCACGTCAGCCCGGGCAAAGGGCTGGTGATCCACCATGAATCCTGCCGCAATATTCGCGGCTATCAGAAAGAGCCTGAGAAGTTCATGGCGGTCGAGTGGGATAAAGAGACCGAGCAGGAGTTCATCGCCGAGATCAAGGTGGATATGTTCAACCACCAGGGCGCGCTGGCCAACCTGACGGCGGCGATCAACGCAGCCGAGTCCAATATTCAGAGCCTGAACACCGAAGAGAAAGACGGTCGGGTTTATAGCGCCTTTATCCGCTTGACCACCCGCGATCGCATCCATTTGGCAAACATTATGCGTAAAATCCGTATCATGCCGGATGTGATCAAAGTTAACCGCAACCGAAACTAGCGCTTATGAGTCCTGAACGCTATGCGCGGATTTGTGAAATGCTCGCGACCCGGCAGCCGGATTTGACGGTCTGCCTGGAGCAAGTGCACAAGCCGCATAACGTCTCCGCCATTATCCGCACCGCCGACGCCGTCGGCGTGCATCAGGTCCACGCCGTGTGGCCCACCACCCGCATGCGTACCCTGGTTTCCTCCGCCGCCGGCAGCAACAGCTGGGTCAGCGTTAAAACCCATCCCACCATCGGCGACGCGGTCGGTCACCTGAAAGCGCAGGGCATGCAAATTCTGGCCACCAACCTGTCTGCGCGCGCGGTCGATTTCCGCGAAGTGGACTACACTCGGCCAACCTGCGTGCTGCTCGGCCAGGAAAAAACCGGCATCACCGAAGAAGCGCTGGCGCTCGCCGACCAGGACATCGTCATTCCGATGATCGGCATGGTGCAATCGCTCAACGTCTCCGTGGCTTCGGCGCTGATCCTGTATGAAGCGCAGCGCCAGCGGCAGAATGCCGGCCTGTATCGCCGCGACAACAGCATGTTGGATGAAGAAGAGCAGCAGCGTCTGCTGTTCGAAGGCGGCTACCCGGTGCTGGCCAACGTGGCCAAGCGCAAAGGGCTGCCACGCCCGCAGATTGACGAGCAGGGCCAGGTGGTCGCCAGCGCCGAATGGTGGGCGGCCATGCAGGCGACGGTGCGCAAATGAAAGGCCGCCTGCTGGATGCTGTCCCACTCACCACGCTTTCCGGGGTTGGCGCCAGCCAGGCGGGCAAACTGGCCAAGCTTGGCCTCGAGACCATTCAGGATCTGCTGCTGCACCTGCCGCTGCGCTACGAAGACCGTACCCGCCTCTACCCGATCAACGATCTGCTGCCGGGCATCTACGCCACGGTAGAAGGGGAAGTGCTGCGCAGCGACATCAGCTTCGGCCGCCGTCGCATGCTGACCTGCCAGATCAGCGACGGTACCGGCATCCTCACCATGCGGTTCTTCAATTTCAACGCCGCAATGAAGAACAGCCTGGCCACCGGCCGCCGCGTGACCGCCTACGGCGAGATCAAACGCGGCAACCACGGCGCGGAGATCATTCATCCGGAATACCGTATTCAGGGCGAAGCCAGCGAGGTCGAGCTGCAGGAGTCGCTGACGCCGGTCTACCCCACCACCGAAGGGGTGCGGCAAGCCACGCTGCGCAAGCTGACCGATCAGGCGCTGGAGCTGCTGGATACCTGCGCCATCGCCGAACTGCTGCCGCCGGAGTTGAGCGGCGGCCTGATGAGCCTGCCGCAGGCGCTGCACACCCTGCATCGCCCGCCGCCGGACATCCAGCTGGCGGATTTGGAGCAGGGCAAACACCCGGCGCAAAAACGCCTGATCCTCGAAGAGCTGCTGGCGCATAACCTCAGCATGCTGGCGGTGCGCGCCGGCGCCCAGAGTTATCAGGCGCAGCCGCTGCTGCCGGACGATCGGCTGAAAAACCGTTTTCTCGCCCAGCTGCCGTTCTCGCCGACCGGCGCGCAGACACGCGTGGTGGCCGACATCGAAGCCGACATGCAAAAAGACTTCCCGATGATGCGGCTGGTGCAGGGCGACGTCGGTTCCGGCAAAACGCTGGTGGCGGCGCTGGCGGCGCTGCGCGCCATCGCGCACGGCAAGCAGGTGGCGCTGATGGCGCCGACCGAGCTACTGGCCGAGCAGCACGCCAACAACTTCCGCCAGTGGTTCGAGCCGCTGGGGCTGGAAGTCGGCTGGCTGGCGGGCAAACAGAAAGGCAAGGCGCGCATCGCACAGCAGGAAGCCATCGCCAGCGGCCAGGTATCGATGGTGGTCGGCACCCACGCCATCTTCCAGGAGCAGGTGCAGTTCAACGGCCTGGCGCTGGTGATTATCGATGAGCAACATCGCTTCGGGGTGCATCAGCGGCTGGCGCTGTGGGAGAAAGGCGAAGAGCAAGGCTTCCACGCCCATCAGCTGATCATGACCGCCACGCCGATCCCGCGCACGCTGGCGATGACCGCCTACGCCGATCTCGATACCTCGGTTATCGACGAGCTGCCGCCGGGCCGTACACCGGTGACCACCGTGGCCATTCCCGATACCCGCCGCGCCGACATCATTCAACGCGTGAAGAGTGCCTGTCTGGAAGAGGGGCGACAGGCTTACTGGGTGTGCACGCTGATTGAAGAGTCCGAACTGCTGGAAGCGCAGGCGGCGGAAGCCACCTGGGAAGAATTGAAAACCGCGCTGCCGGAGCTGAAGGTGGCGCTGGTGCACGGTCGCATGAAAGCGCAGGAAAAGCAGGCTGTGATGCAGGCGTTTAAACAGGGCGAGCTGCAGCTGTTGGTCGCCACGACGGTGATCGAAGTCGGTGTCGACGTGCCGAACGCCAGCCTGATGATCATCGAAAACCCGGAGCGGCTGGGCCTGGCACAGCTGCACCAGCTGCGCGGCCGCGTAGGACGCGGTGCCGTGGCCTCACACTGCGTGCTGCTGTACAAAACGCCGCTGAGCAAAACCGCACAAACGCGCCTGCAGGTGCTGCGCGACAGCAACGACGGCTTCGTTATCGCGCAGCGCGATCTGGAGATCCGCGGCCCGGGCGAGCTGCTCGGCACCCGCCAGACCGGCAGCGCCGAATTCAAGGTGGCGGATCTGCTGCGCGATCAGGCGATGATCCCCGAAGTGCAACGCGTCGCTCGCCATCTCCATCAGCACTATCCGGAACACGCCCTGGCGCTGATTGAACGCTGGCTGCCGGAGAAGGCGCGCTACTCCAACGCATAAAAAAGGGCGCCTGCGGCGCCCTTTTCGTCATGACTCGCGATATCACCCCACCGCCGGGAACACCGGCAGCAGCAAATACAGCTTAATGACGATGGCGTTGGCGATATCGATAAAGAACGCCCCCACCATCGGCACCACCAGAAACGCCAGGTGCGACGGGCCGAAGCGATCGGTGATCGCCTGCATGTTGGCGATCGCCGTCGGCGTGGCGCCCATACCGAAGCCGCAGTGGCCGGCGGCCAGCACCGCCGCGTCGTAGTTCTTGCCCATCACCCGGTAGGTGACGAAGATCGCGTACAGCGCCATCACCAGCGTCTGCACCGCCAGGATCGCCAGCATCGGCAACGCCAGTGAAGCCAGCTCCCACAGGCGCAGGCTCATCAACGCCATCGCCAGGAACAGCGACAGGCTGACGTTACCCAGCACCGATACCGCCCGCTCGAACACGGTATAGAAACCGGTGAAGGCCAACGTATTGCTGAGGATCACCCCGACGAACAGCACGCAAACGAAGTTTGGCAGCTCAAACACCGTCCCGTTCAGCAGGCCGGCAATCAGCTGCCCCAGGCTCAGACAGATGGCGATCATGGCGATGGTTTCGATCATCACCAGCGAGGTGATCAGGCGGCCGCTTTCCGGCTTCTCGAAGCCGCTCGGCTGCACGCTGTCTTCCGGCGTGCCTTCCGGCGTAGAGGAGTGTTTGACCAGATAGCGTGCCACCGGGCCGCCGATCAGGCCGCCCAGCACCAGGCCGAAGGTGGCGCAGGCCATGGCGACTTCCGTCGCGTTTTCAAAGCCGTAGCGCTCGATGAACAGCTTGCTCCAGGCGGCCCCGGTACCGTGGCCGCCAGACAGAGTGATCGACCCGGCGATCAGGCCCATCAACGGATCCAACCCCAACATTTTCGCCATGCCAATGCCGATAGCGTTCTGCACCAGCAGCAGCCCCAGCACCACGAACAGGAATACCATCAGTGCCTTGCCGCCGGCGCGCAACCGCGCCAGGTTGGCGTTCAGGCCGATGGTGGCGAAGAAGGCCAGCATCAGCGGATCCTTCAGCGACATGTCGAAGCTGATTTCCCAGTTGGCGAACTTTTTCAGGGCTAACAACAGGAGGGCCACCAGCAAACCGCCGGCGACGGGGGCAGGAATGGTATATTTTCGCAGCAGAGGAATGCTTCTGACGCACTTGCCCCCGAGGAGCAAAACCAGCGTCGCGGCGACTAACGTGCCATAAGTATCAAGATGAAACATCCAGGTACTCCATGTAAGGGAAAAGATCCAAATAAAAATAATAAGTTATAGAAAACCACTGAGTTTTTAAACTTGATGAGTGCAGGATTAGAAGTAAAAAACGCTGCGATGACAAGAAAAAATGAATGAAAATGCGACATAAACGAGAAAGTCGGCAACATAATATTTATGCGCAACCGTTTGCTTTTGCGGGGCGGGGCATTAAAATGCCTGCTTTGCCGTATCTGGAAACGCCACACCATGAGCATGTCATCCTCAGAGCTTGATGCCGCGCGTCAAGCCGCCTCTGAACCCCGCGCCAGTGAACTGATTTATCGTCTGGAAGATCGCCCGCCGCTGCCGCAAACGCTGTTTGCCGCCGGCCAGCATCTTCTGGCGATGTTCGTCGCGGTGATCACACCGGCCCTGCTGATCTGCCAGGCGTTGGGCCTGCCGGCACAGGATACCCAGCACATCATCAGCATGTCGCTGTTCGCCTCCGGTCTGGCTTCCATTCTGCAAATCAAAACCTGGGGGCCGGTGGGTTCCGGGCTGCTGTCGATTCAGGGCACCAGCTTCAACTTCGTTTCGCCGCTGATCATGGGCGGCCTGGCACTGAAAAACGGCGGCGCCGACGTGCCGACCATGATGGCCGCGCTGTTCGGCACCCTGATGGTCGCCTCCTGCACCGAAATTTTGCTGTCGCGCGTGCTGCATCTGGCGCGCCGCATCATCACCCCGCTGGTTTCCGGCATTGTGGTGATGATCATCGGCCTGTCGCTGATTCAGGTCGGTCTGACCTCTATCGGCGGCGGCTACGCCGCGATGAACGATCATAGCTTCGGCTCGCCGAAAAACCTCCTGCTGGCCGGCGCAGTGTTGGCGGTCATCATCCTGCTGAACCGCCAGCGCAACCCTTACCTGCGCGTCGCTTCGTTGGTGATCGCCATGGCGGTCGGCTATCTGTTGGCCTGGGCGATGGATATGCTGCCCGCCGACGCACCGGCGGCCCCCACGGCGGCGATCACCATCCCCACGCCGCTCTATTACGGCCTGGGCTTCGACTGGAACCTGCTGCTGCCGCTGATGCTGATCTTTATGGTCACGTCGCTGGAAACCATCGGCGACATCACCGCCACCTCCGACGTCTCCGAACAGCCGGTCAGCGGGCCGCTGTATATGAAGCGCCTGAAGGGCGGCGTGCTGGCCAACGGCCTGAACTCGATGCTGTCGGCGGTGTTCAACACCTTCCCCAACTCCTGCTTCGGCCAGAACAACGGCGTGATCCAGCTGACCGGCGTCGCCAGCCGCTACGTCGGCTTCGTGGTGGCGCTGATGCTGATCGCGCTGGGGCTGTTCCCGGCGGTGGCCGGCTTCGTGCAGCACATCCCCGAGCCGGTACTGGGCGGCGCGACCATCGTGATGTTCGGCACCATCGCCGCCTCCGGCGTGCGCATCGTGTCGCGCGAGCGTCTGAACCGCCGCGCCATCATGATCATGGCGCTGTCGCTGGCCGTCGGCATGGGCGTGTCCCAGCAGCCGCTGATCCTGCAGTTCGCGCCGGACTGGCTGAAAACCCTGCTCTCTTCCGGCATCGCCGCCGGCGGTATTACCGCCATCGTGCTGAACCTGGTGTTCCCGCAGGAACACGAGAAAAAGTAACCCCTCCATTGATGTTCAAGCGGCCGCTTGCGGCCGTTTTTTATTGTCTATCAGACCATTGCCCTTGAGATGCCCGGCCAATTGCGGCATAAACAGGGTATCTTTTTTGACCGATGCGGATGTAGACGATGAAATTTATCGGAAAGCTGTTGCTGACGTTGCTGCTGCTGATCGTGCTGGCGGTGGTGGTGCTGTACCTGGTCGGGCAAACCCGCTGGGCGGCAGGCCGCCTGAGCGCCTGGATCAGCGACAATAGCGAATACCGCCTGTCGATAGGAAAAATCACCCACTCGTGGAACCAACCGGACCAGATCGGTCTGGAAGACGTGCAGCTGGCGCGCAACGGCCAGCCGCAGGCGCTGGTCGCCAAACGCGTCGATCTCGGCCTCAGCCTGCGCCAAATCACCGAGCCGCGCTATTTCCACAGCGTCACGCTGCGCGACGGCACGCTGAACGTGCAGCCGCAGGCGGCGGCGCTGCCTGTACAGGCCGACGTGCTGCAGTTGAGCAACATGGCGCTGCAGTCCAACGATAACGAGTGGCAGCTCAATGCGCAGCAGGTCACGGCTGGCATCACGCCGTGGCGCCCGCTGGTCGGCCATCTGCTGGGGGACAACAACCAGTTTCAGTTCAGCGCCGGTTCGATGACGCTGAACGGCATTCCCGCCTCGAAGGTGTTGGTGCAGGGGGAGCAAAAGCAGGGCCAGCTGCTGTTGAACAACTTCGGCGCCGATCTGGCGCAGGGCGACCTGACCGGCGTGGCCAGCCGCGCCGCCGACGGCAGTTGGCTGGTGGATCGCCTGCGGCTGAGCGGCGTGCGCCTGCAGACCCCGCTGACGCTGGCGGAATTCATGCAGCGCTTTACCACGCTGCCGCCGGTCACCCTCAAGCGTTTCGATCTGATCGACGCACGCCTGGAAGGCAAGGCATGGGCGTTTAACGATCTCGATCTGTCGCTGCAAAACGTCAGCGTCGAAAAAGGCGACTGGCGCAGCGAAGACGGCTCGCTCAACGTCAACGCCGGCGACGTGATCAACGGCAGTTTCCACCTGATCGACCCGATCGCCACCCTGCGGCTCTCTTCCGCCGGCATCGCCATTCAGCAATTCACCACCCGCTGGGAAGGCGGGCTGCTGCGCACCTCCGGCAACTGGCTGCGCGCCGGCAAACGCCTGCAGCTGGATGAAGTGGCCATGGCGGCGCTGGAGTACACCCTGCCGATCGACTGGCGCGAGCTGTGGCTGAAACCGCTGCCGGACTGGTTGGCGGAGGTGTACGTCACCAAGCTGACCACCAACCGCAATCTGATCATCGATATCAACCCGGCATTTCCGTTCCAGATCACCGCGCTGGACGGCTACGGCAGCAATCTGCTGCTGGCGCGCGATCGCCAATGGGGCATCTGGTCCGGCTCGCTGAACCTGAACGGCAGCGAGGCCACCTTCAACAAAATCGACGTGCGGCGCCCTTCGCTGGCGCTGAATGCCGACGGCAACCAGATCAACGTCACCGAGCTCAGCGCCTTTATGCCCAATGGGTTGCTTGAGGCCAAAGCGACCGTCGATCAACTGCCGGGCAAACCGTTCCAGCTGACGCTGCACGGCCGTTCGGTACCGATCAATACCTTGCAGCAATGGGGATGGCAGCCTGTGCCGCTGACGGGCGACGGCAACCTTGAGCTGCAGTTGAAAGGGCTGTTGAACAGCGACGGGCCGTTCAAAGCCTCGTTGAAGGGCAACCTGCAGGCCACCGCCAGCGACGGCCAAGCGGTGAACCAACAACTGCCGTAATGCACTGCGCGGCCCGCCCTCAGGGCAGGGCCGCCGCCTTACTCTTCCAGCGCCTCAGAGCCGCCCTGATCCAGCGGCACATCCGGCTCGGCCGGCAACACCATGTAGGTGCCTTCGAACACTGCACCCTTGTCCTCGTCGCCGAACAGATGCACTTCGGCGTGTACGCGCGCGCGGCGGCCGCGCGCCAGACGCGCCAAATCGCCGCTCAGCGAGCCGAGATCCGCCACTGCCCGCGGCCTGCCGGTGATCGGTTTGCTGTAACGAATGTGCGCGTCCGCCAGAATGATGGTGCCGCCGAGATGGCGCTCGCGCAACAGCAGCCAAATCAGCCCCCAGGCGGTCAACGTCGCCAGCGAGAACAGGCTGCCGGCGAACAGCGTGTGGTGCGGATTTTGGTTGCCGATCTCCGGCATGGTGGTGACAAAGCGCTGGCCGGTGTATTGGCTGATGCGCACGCCCATCTTTTCGCTCAGCGGGATATGTTCATACCAGGCCTGCTGCAATTGGCCGCACCAGTCGGGGCGATGCAGGATATCGTCGAGCGTCGCCACCGGTTTGATCATCAAAAAGTGACGGATCGGGGTGGTCTGCGGTGCGGTGATCTCGCCCTGATTAACGAAGCCCAGCTTGGCGAAGAAATCCACCGCGTCCTCGCGGGCGCTACACACGACCCGCTTCACGCCTTCCTGCCGCGCAACGGACTCCAGCGTCATCGCCACCAGCGTCCCCAGCCCTTTATCCTGAAGCGTCGGGTCTACCGCCAGAAAACGGATCGCCGCCTCGTTGTCGGCATTGATGTACAGCCGCCCGATGGCGACGATTTTACCGGCCTCGTCCACCACCATTTGGTGATGGGCCATGGCGTCATAGGCATCCTTTTCCGAACCCACCGGCTGGTGCAACGGCTTGCGCAGCATTTCCCAGCGAAACTGGTAATATTCCTTCAGTTCTTGCTCTGTTACGGGTACTCGTAGGTGATACATAGACGCCTGTTCTCCGAATGCTTAGACCTGTAGCCAGAATGTCACCGGACCATCGTTGACCAGCGCCACCTGCATGTCGGCGGCGAACTCGCCGGTCTGGGTCTCTACGCCGCGTTCGCGGCATTGGCCAACAAAATATTGATACAACCGATCGGCTTCCTGCGGCGCGGCGCCGCGCGAGAAGCTGGGCCGCATGCCCTTCTGGGTGTCCGCCGCCAGGGTGAACTGCGAAACGACCAGCACGCTGCCCCCGGCCTGCTGGACGTTGAGATTCATCTTGTCGTTCTCGTCGCCGAAAATGCGGTATCCCAACACGCGTTCGCACAGGCGCTGCGCTTTTTGCTCGTTATCGCCCTGCTCCACGCCCAATAACACTAACAAACCGGGGCCAATCTTGCCTACCGTCTCGCCACCCACCGTGACGCTGGCGTTTAACACCCGTTGAATCAACGCAATCATTCCTGCTGCCCTTCTGGTTTTTGTTCCTGTTGCTCCGCCTTCTGCCGGCGGTAGTCGCGGTATTCACCGATGGTCACGGTAATTTCCGCGCCGAGTAACACGATACACCAGCTCCAATAGACCCACAGGAATAAAATCGGGATCACCGCCAGCACGCCGTAAATCAGCTGATAGGAGGGGAACATGGTGACGTACAGCGCAAATCCCTTCTTGCCCAGCTCGAACAGCAATCCAGCCACCACCGCGCCAATCAGCGCGTCTTTGGGCGGCACGCGCACCGTCGGCACGATGCAATACAGCAGCCAGAAGGAGATGCACGACAAAATCAGCGGGAAGATGCGCAGCACCTGATCCACCAGGCCATTGACGCCGGTCTGCGCCAACCAGTTGAGCGACAGCAAGTAAGAGCTGATGGCCATACTGGCGCCCACCAGCAGCGGCCCCAGCGTCAGCACCATCCAGTACACGGCGAAGGAGAAGACGATCGGCCGCTTGTTCTTGCTGCGCCAGATGGTGTTCAGCACGCTGTCCACCGAGGAAATCAGCAACAGCGCGGTGACGATCAGCCCACAGGTGCCGACGGCGGTCATCTTGTTGGAATTGGCGACGAACTGTTCCAGGTAGTTCTGGATCACGTTGCCGGCGGCCGGCACGAAATTGGAAAAGATAAAGCTCTTCAGCTGCTCGCTGATGTCGGAAAACATCGGGAAAGCCGCGAACAGGGCGAACACCACGGTGACCAGCGGCACCAGCGACAGCAGGGAAACATAGGCGAGATGGCCCGCCAACATCGTCAGGCCATCGTGGTCGATGCGCTGGTACAGCAGCCGTCCGAAGGTGACGCCAGGCTTAATTGCAGAGGGCAGCTTCTTGCGGCGGAAAAACGACATGGTCACTCCTTGATGTCCGTTGATACGCCTTAAGCTTAACGCGCTCTGCGCTCATTGAGCAAAATAGGCCGGCACCACGTCGCGATCGGTGACGTGCACCGTCTTGATCCCCAGCGCCTGCGCGGCGAGGACGTTCGCCGGGTGATCGTCGAAGAACACCGCGTCGGCGGCAGCGGTGTTTTCCGCAGCCAGCACATGCTGGTAGATGTTGGCTTCCGGTTTGCGCATGCCGAGATCTTGCGACAAATAGAGATGATCGGCGGCGGCAGCCACTTCAGGGTAGTGCTGCGGCCAATAGTTGCAATGCAGGCGGTTGGTGTTCGACAGCACCACCACCCGGTGGCCTTCGTTGCGCAGACGCTGCATGATGTCGATCACCTCCGGACGCAGCGCGACGAATACCGCCTGCCAACCGGTGGCGAACTGTTCAAAGCTGAGCGCGATGCCCATTTCATCGCACAGCTTGCCGGCGAAGTCTTCGTCGCTGATTTCACCGCGCTCATGCTGCTGGAACACCTCACCCATGGCGAAACGATCGGACAGCACCGCCAACGGCGTGCCGCTCAAATTGCTCCACACACCCAGCACACGCTTGAAATCGATATCGACGATCACATTACCTAAATCAAAGATATACAGCATAGTCCTCTCCTATGGGCCGGTGAGATTTCACTGTAGCGGGAAAAGGAACAGCTGAACAGGGAACGAACGGAAAAGCGCATAGCGCGCCGCACAAACGGGGAACAACAGAGGAAAAAACTCAGGGCGCGAGAACCGCGCCCTAAGCATAGGACACTCAATCAGCGATTAAGCGTCTTTAGGACCGCGGCTGGCGCGCTTACGATCGTTTTCCGTCAGGTGACGCTTACGGATACGGATCGAGGTTGGCGTCACTTCTACCAGTTCGTCGTCATCGATGAACTCCAGAGCTTGCTCCAGGGTCATTTTGATGGCCGGAACCAGGGTAGTCGCTTCGTCAGTACCGGAAGCACGCATGTTGGTCAGCTTCTTACCGGTCAGGCAGTTTACGGTCAGGTCGTTAGAGCGTGAGTGAATACCGATGATCTGGCCTTCATACACTTCCGCACCGTGGCCCAGGAACAGCTTGCCGCGATCCTGCAGGCCGAACAGCGCGAACGCGACCGCTTTGCCCTGGCCGTTGGAGATCAGCACGCCGTTCTGACGCTGGCCCACTTCGCCCGGACGCACATCGTCGTAGTGGCTGAAAGTGGAGTACAGCAGACCGGTGCCCGAAGTCATGGTCATGAATTCGTTACGGAAGCCGATCAGACCGCGGCTTGGGATCACGTAGTCGAGACGCACGCGGCCCTTACCGTCCGGATCCATGTTTTTCAGGTCAGCTTTACGCTCACCCATCGCCTGCATCACGGAACCCTGATGCTGCTCTTCGATATCCAGCGTTACGTTCTCGAATGGCTCCTGCTTGCGGCCATCGATTTCACGGAAGATAACTTTCGGACGGGAAACCGCCAGCTCGAAACCTTCGCGACGCATGTTTTCGATCAGCACCGACAGGTGCAGTTCGCCACGGCCGGAGACGCGGAAGGCGTCCGCATCGTCGGTTTCTTCAACGCGCAGTGCTACGTTGTGCACCAGCTCTTTGTTCAGACGGTCAAGGATCTGACGCGACGTCACGTACTTACCTTCTTTACCGCAGAACGGCGAGGTGTTGACGTTGAAGAACATGGTTACGGTCGGTTCGTCGACGGACAGCGCCGGCAGCGCTTCTACGGCGTTGGTGTCGCAGATGGTGTCGGAGATGTTCAGCTCGCCCAGGCCGGTGATGGCGATGATGTCGCCCGCTTCCGCCAGGGTGCTGTCGATACGCTCCAGACCCAGGTGACCCAGCACTTTACCCACTTTACCGTTGCGAGTTTTACCTTCGCTGTCGATGATGGTGACCTGCTGGTTCGGCTTCACTTTACCGCGCTTGATGCGGCCGATGCCGATAACGCCCAGGTAGTTGTTGTAGTCCAACTGGGAGATCTGCATCTGGAATGGCGCTTCCAGCTCAACCTGCGGCGCAGACACGTGGTCGACGATCGCCTGATACAGCGGGGTCATGTCTTCCGCCATGTCGGTGTGATCGACGCCGGCGATACCGTTCAGCGCAGAAGCGTAGATGATCGGGAAGTCGAGCTGCTCGTCGGTCGCGTCGAGGTTCACGAACAGGTCGAACACCTGATCCACAACCCAGTCAGGGCGCGCGCCAGGACGGTCAACCTTGTTGATAACCACGATCGGCTTCAGACCGTTGGCGAAGGCCTTCTTGGTCACGAAGCGGGTTTGCGGCATAGGGCCATCCATTGCATCCACAACCAGCAGCACCGAGTCAACCATCGACATCACGCGCTCTACCTCACCGCCGAAGTCGGCGTGTCCTGGGGTATCCACGATGTTGATACGGTAACCATTCCAATTAATGGCGGTGTTTTTTGCGAGGATGGTAATCCCACGCTCTTTCTCCAAATCGTTGGAGTCCATTACGCGTTCGGTGGCTTCCGCACGCTCTCCGAAAGTACCGGATTGTTGCAGCAGCTTATCAACCAGGGTGGTTTTACCATGGTCAACGTGGGCAATAATGGCGATGTTACGCAAATTTTCGATCACAGCTTTGCCTCGGGCATTAGAAATAGCGCGCTATTGTACACGTATTAAGCGAGGGACTAAACAAGATCACAACCATCTCTTATAAACAACCGCGTACCGGTCAGTTTGTGATCCCTTTCACGGTGCAAAAAGCCGCAATCGTTGCACTTTTGCACCATTTCAGTGCCCACGCTCACCCCATTTGCACCATTTTGGTGCGATTTATCGCTGATGGTGCATACTGTGGTTGGGTAAAACCCGCGCAGAAAGGCGATGAGCGCCTTTTTAAAAAGTTGGCACGCTTTTCGCTTTAATCTTTTTAAGGCGAAAAAAAGCCAGTTCCACAGATTCGTTCCACGACGACGACAATGATAAACCGGGAGAGTTAAGTATGTCCGCTGAACACGTTTTGACGATGCTGAATGAGCATGAAGTGAAATTCGTAGACCTGCGTTTCACTGACACCAAGGGTAAGGAACAGCACGTGACTATCCCGGCTCACCAGGTAAACGCCGACTTCTTCGAAGAAGGTAAAATGTTTGACGGCTCCTCTATCGGTGGTTGGAAGGGCATCAACGAATCTGACATGGTGCTGATGCCGGACGCCAGCACGGCGGTTCTGGATCCGTTCTTCGAAGAACCTACGCTGATCATTCGCTGCGACATTCTCGAGCCGGGCACCATGCAAGGCTACGATCGCGACCCGCGCTCCATCTCCAAACGCGCCGAAGACTTCCTGCGCTCCTCCGGCATCGCGGATACTGTGCTGTTCGGGCCAGAGCCTGAGTTCTTCCTGTTCGACGACATCCGCTTCGGCAGCAGCATCCGCGGTTCCCACGTGGCTATCGACGACATCGAAGGCGCCTGGAACTCCGGCACCCAATACGACGGCGGCAACAAAGGCCACCGTCCAGCGGTGAAAGGCGGTTACTTCCCGGTTCCACCGGTCGACTCTTCGCAGGATCTGCGTTCCACCATGTGTCTGACCATGGAAGAGATGGGCCTGGTGGTTGAAGCTCACCACCACGAAGTGGCAACCGCCGGTCAGAACGAAGTGGCTACTCGCTTCAACACCATGACCAAGAAAGCCGACGAAATTCAGATCTACAAATACGTGGTGCATAACGTGGCGCACGCCTTCGGTAAAACCGCGACCTTCATGCCGAAGCCTATGTTCGGCGACAACGGTTCCGGCATGCACTGCCACATGTCGCTGTCCAAGAACGGCACCAACCTGTTCGCCGGCGACAAATACGGCGGCCTGTCTGAAACCGCGCTGTTCTACATCGGCGGCATCATCAAGCACGCCAAGGCGATCAACGCGCTGGCCAACCCGACCACCAACTCGTACAAGCGTCTGGTACCGGGCTACGAAGCGCCGGTGATGCTGGCCTACTCCGCCCGTAACCGCTCCGCGTCCATCCGTATCCCGGTGGTCTCCAGCCCGAAAGCGCGCCGCATCGAAGCCCGCTTCCCGGATCCGGCGGCTAACCCATACCTGTGCTTCGCCGCACTGCTGATGGCCGGCCTGGACGGCATCATCAACAAGATCCACCCTGGCGACGCCATGGACAAAAACCTGTACGACCTGCCGCCGGAAGAAGAAGCCGAGATCCCAAAAGTAGCCGGCTCGCTGGACGAAGCGATGGCCGCACTGAACGAAGACCGCGAGTTCCTGACCCGTGGCGGCGTGTTCACCGACGATGCGATCGATGCCTACATCGAACTGCGCAAAGAAGAGATGGACCGCGTTCGCATGACGCCACACCCGGTTGAGTTCGAACTGTACTACAGCGTCTAAGCCCTACCCGCGCCGTCTGCACAGGCGGACGGCGCCCACATTTTTGTTATCGCTTTTTTGTTGCCGTGGAAACTTTCAGCCCATCTTCGGATGGGTTTTTTTCTCCACCGTATTTTCTGCAAAACTATTCCATACCGCGCCGATCCCGGATGGAGTAGGATAGATGCACTAAAAAGGTGCAGGAGTCTGCTGTATGGCAACAGGCAAGCTGCCCGATGCTGGGCAGATCCTCAATTCACTCATCAACAGCATCCTGCTGTTGGATGACTCACTGGCGGTTCACTACGCCAACCCGGCGGCACAGCAGCTGCTGGCGCAAAGCTCCCGCAAGCTGTTCGGCACGCCGCTGCCCGATTTGCTCGGTTATTTTTCGCTGAACGTCTCTTTGATGCGTGAAAGCCTGCGCGCCGGTCAGGGCTTCACCGACAACGAAGTGACCCTGGTGGTCGACGGCCGTGCGCACATCCTTTCCCTGACCGCTCAGGCGCTGCCGGAAGGCTATATCCTGGTCGAGCTGGCGCCGATGGACAATCAGCGCCGCCTGAGCCAGGAACAGCTGCAGCATGCCCAACAGGTGGCGGCCCGCGATCTGGTGCGCGGTTTGGCGCACGAGATTAAAAATCCGCTGGGCGGCCTGCGCGGCGCGGCGCAGCTGTTGGCCAAGGCGCTGCCCGATCCGGCGCTGACCGAATACACCAAGGTGATCATTGAGCAGGCCGATCGGCTGCGCAATCTGGTGGATCGCCTGCTCGGCCCACAGCGGCCCGGCCAGCACATCACCCAGAGCATTCATCAGGTCGCGGAGCGCGTCTGCCAGCTGGTGTCGCTGGAAATGCCGGATAACGTCACGCTGGTGCGCGACTACGATCCGAGCCTGCCGGAAATGGCCCACGACCCGGATCAGATTGAACAGGTGCTGCTGAACATCACCCGCAACGCGCTGCAGGCGCTGGGCGAGGCAGGCGGTACCATCACGCTGCGCACCCGCACCGCGTTTCAGATTACGTTGCACGGCACCCGCTACCGTCTGGCGGCGCGCATCGACGTCGAAGACGACGGCCCCGGCGTACCGGCGCAGCTGCAGGACACGCTGTTCTACCCGATGGTCAGCGGCCGTGAAGGCGGTACCGGCCTGGGCTTATCCATCGCCCGCAATCTTATCGATCAGCATTGCGGAAAAATTGAATTCAACAGTTGGCCAGGTCATACCGAATTCTCGGTCTACCTGCCCATTCGTCAGTGAGGTTTGCTATGCAACGAGGGATAGTCTGGATCGTCGATGACGATAGCTCCATCCGCTGGGTGCTCGAGCGCGCGCTCACCGGCGCGGGCCTGAGCTGCGCCACCTTCGAAGGCGGCAATGACGTGCTGGAAGCCTTGGCCACGCAAACCCCCGACGTGCTGCTGTCCGATATCCGCATGCCGGGTATAGACGGCCTGGCGCTGCTCAAGCAGATCAAACAGCGCCACCCGATGCTGCCGGTGATCATCATGACCGCGCATTCGGATTTGGACGCCGCCGTCAGCGCCTATCAGCAAGGGGCCTTCGACTACCTGCCGAAGCCGTTCGACATCGACGAAGCGGTGGCGCTGGTCGATCGCGCCATCAGCCATTATCAGGAGCAACAGCAGCCGGTGCGCAGCCAGCCGGCCAGCGATCCGGCGGCGGACATCATCGGCGAAGCGCCGGCGATGCAGGACGTGTTTCGCATCATCGGCCGGCTGTCGCGTTCGTCGATCAGCGTGTTGATCAACGGCGAATCCGGCACAGGCAAGGAGCTGGTGGCGCATGCGCTGCACCGCCACAGCCCGCGCGCCAAGTCGCCGTTCATCGCCCTGAACATGGCCGCCATCCCCAAGGATCTGATCGAGTCCGAGCTGTTCGGCCACGAGAAAGGCGCCTTCACCGGCGCGAACCAAATCCGTCAGGGCCGCTTTGAACAGGCCGACGGCGGCACGCTGTTCCTCGACGAGATCGGCGATATGCCGCTCGACGTGCAAACGCGCCTGCTGCGGGTGCTGGCGGACGGCCAGTTCTACCGGGTCGGCGGCTATGCGCCGGTGAAGGTCGACGTGCGCATCATCGCCGCCACGCACCAGAACCTGGAGCTGCGTGTACAGGAAGGCAAGTTCCGCGAGGATCTGTTCCACCGCCTGAACGTGATCCGCGTACACCTGCCGCCGCTGCGCGAGCGCCGGGAAGACATCCCGCGGCTGGCGCGCCACTTCCTGCAGATCGCCGCCAAAGAGTTGGGTGTCGAGGCCAAGAACCTGCACCCGGAAACCGAAACCGCACTGACCCGCCTGCCCTGGCCGGGCAACGTGCGTCAGTTGGAGAACACCTGCCGCTGGCTGACGGTGATGGCCGCCGGGCAGGAAGTGCTGATCCAGGATCTGCCGGGTGAACTGTTCGAAACCGCCGCGCCGGAAAGCCCCAGCCACAGTCTGCCGGACAGCTGGGCCACGCTGCTGGCGCAGTGGGCCGATCGCGCGCTGCGTTCCGGTCATCAAAACCTGCTGTCGGAAGCGCAGCCGGAAATGGAGCGCACGCTGCTCACCACCGCCCTGCGCCACACCCAGGGACACAAACAGGAAGCCGCGCGCCTGCTGGGCTGGGGGCGCAATACCCTGACCCGCAAGCTCAAAGAGCTGGGCATGGAATAGGAACGTGGGTGGATGATGAAAAACGCAGTCCGGCGCACAAAAAAACGCCAACCTCAGGCTTTACAGCCGGTGCAGGCGCAGTATGATCGTGTCGCACACTCTGGAGGTTGACGATGCTGGACTCATTCATCGTGTTCATTTCTCAGGGCGCGGAGCTTGGCTCCGCTGCCAGCCACACCCCGCAAGCGGCAGTTGCCGCGGTGTTGTGCGCCGCGCTGATTAACTTCTTCAGTTAAAAAAACAGCCGCATCAGCGGCTGTTTTTTCATCCTCAGATCACTCGAGAGAACTGCTGACTGCGCGCCTGTTGCCGCAGATAACGATCGAAGCACATACAGATATTGCGGATCAGCAAGCGCCCGCGCGGCGTGACGCGGATGCCCTGCTCGTCGCGCTCCACCAGACCATCGCGTTCAAACGGCGCCAGCAGCTGCAGGTCTTCGGCGAAGTAAGCGGTGAAGTCGATGCCGTATTGCCGTTCGAGCGGCTGATACGCCAACCGGAAGTTGCAGATCAGGGTTTTGATCAGATCGCGCCGCAGGCAATCGTCGTCCGTCAGCGCCAGCCCGCGCCACAGCGCGTTGCCCTGCGCCTGCACGCTGTCATAGTAATGCTTCAGCTCTTTCTGGTTCTGCGCATAGCTGTCGCCGAGCATGCTGATGGCCGACACGCCCAGCCCCAGCAGATCGCTGTCGCCCTGGGTGGTGTAGCCCTGGAAATTGCGGTGCAGCTTGCCTTCGCGTTGGGCGATTGCCAGCTCGTCGTCCGGGCGCGCAAAGTGATCCATGCCGATGAACTGATAGCCGGCGTCGGTCAGGAAAGCGATGCTCTGCTGCAGGATATCCAGCTTCTGCTGCGCGCCCGGCAGATCGGCGTCTTTGATTTTGCGCTGGGCGGCGAACAAATTCGGCATATGCGCGTAGTTGAACACGCTGAGGCGATCGGGATTCAGCTCAGCCACCCGCTGCAGCGTGAAAGCGAAGCTTTCCGGCGTCTGTTTCGGCAGGCCGTAGATCAGATCGATATTGGTTGAGCGGAAGCCCAGCGCTTTGGCCCGCTCAATCAGGGCGAAGATAAAGGCTTCGTCCTGCTCGCGATTGACCAGCTGCTGCACCTGCTTGTTGAAATCCTGCACCCCCATGCTCAGACGGTTAAAGCCTTCTGCGCGTAAATGATCGAGCACATCCAGCTCTATCTCGCGCGGATCGACCTCGATCGACATCTCCGCATCGGGCAGGAAATCAAAGTGTTCGCGCAGCAACGCCACCAGCCGGCTGATTTGCGCTTTATCCAGGTAGGTCGGCGTACCGCCGCCCCAGTGCATCTGGCCGACTTTACGGCCGGCGAACAGCGGCGCACGGCTGGCGATCTCTTGCGCCAAAACGTTCAGGTATTCGTCGGCCTTGTGCGTCTGGCGCGTCACCAGTTTGTTGCAGCCGCAGAAGTAGCACAGCTTATGGCAGAAAGGGATATGCACGTACAGCGACAGCGGCCGCTCAGGGTAACGCGCAGCGGCGCGTTGAAACGCCGCTTCGTCGTAGCTCTGGTTAAACTCCAGCGCCGTGGGGTATGAGGTATAACGCGGCCCTGAATAGTTATATTTTTGGATCAGGGCCAAATCCCAGACAATCGTCTGCTCTGACATGCTCACTCCTTCCGATATCTTTTTCTACCGGGCCGGGAGAGAGGCGGTTGTCTGCGCTGTCTGGCCACGGAAGCGCTGCGAAAACGCGCTTTGCGCTTAGACAGCCGCCATAGTTTACCGAATAACCACAGCAGATAACACATCAAGAGTAGGGCTATTGTCGGGATTAGCCACATGGCGCGTTAAAAGGCGTCTTTCGGATTGCCGCCTTTCAGCAGCTTCAGAATATCTTCCTGCTTCTCTTCTTCTTCTTCGTCGTCTTCGCCCAGTTCGATGCCCAACACGTCCATCAGCACATCGATGCGATCCAACGTTTTGTCGACATAGGCCTGCTCTTCCGCATTCAGCGTTTCGCCGTCGTCGATACGATCCAGCAGCGCATTCAGACGCTCGTCATTTTCCAGCTTCGCCAATTCTTCTTCCGGCGACAGGCGCGGTTTCGCTTCGGCCTTCGGTTTCGGCTGCGGTTTAGCCTTCACTTTGGTCTCGTCGACCACCAGCGCAACCGGCACTTTACTGCCGATACGCGGGTCTTTGGCTGCCGCCGCCGATTTGTTTTTCTGGCTGCCGGACTCGACCTGGGTGCGCGAACCGGAAGCGAGGCCGCGGCGCTTTTTCAGGCGTTTGCGCTCGCGCGCTTCCTGATCGAGCTCCATACGGCTTTTCTTTTTCGTTTTTGACTTCGCCGCGCTGCCGCGAGGTGCTTTTGATGGCTGGTTCATAGCGTGTGCTCTTAGGTATGTAGATTCAGTATAGAATTGCGGCGGAATCTAGCAGAAAGCGGACAAAGAAAAAAGGCGGCAGGTTAAACCTGCCGCCTATTTCGCACCTTCTCGCGAAGGGTATTCCTGTTACGCGCTCCTTGCGTACATGCAACATCCCGGTTTTTCCCTCTGCTATAACCGCATTCCCTGCCACTACGTCCTTCATCCTGAAAGAAAAATCGTCCATGGCGCAATCCATTCGCATCCGCTCTTCCCGAGCGCGCTTCCTGCGGGCATCCAAATTGCCGATACTTCACCATCCGATGTGCCTGCCGCCTATTCCGGTGCGAAAGGGTCACTTCCTTTTGCGTTCATCCTGGCACTCATTGCACGCCCTGTGCGTTCCCTGAGATTTGTCATCCTTCCCGGATGTTCCCTAATCCTGCGCAACCCTGCGTTAACGACTACTTTACGTTATTGTTGCGAAGGCTCAAGGCACCTGACGCCGATTTGGACAACATTTCCCTACAACGAAAAAACAACATGTTGTTTTTAAAATAAAAAAATAAATATTACTTTCGAATAAAGCGACATTACCCGCGATTCGAATGGCAAATGTCTCACAATGCATGCGCGGCATAACTGCCGTTTTATCGCGTCCCGCCGGTTAAAAACCGAGAAACACGCCATTTTTACCGCTGATGCAGTTATAATCGCCAACCAGTTAGCCATCCTCACGGAGACGAAAAATTTTGACCAGCAAGAATTACAACTATCATGTGACCCATTTCGTCACCAGCGCACCCGATATTCGCCATCTGCCGGGGGATGCAGGAATTGAAGTCGCCTTTGCCGGCCGTTCCAACGCCGGGAAATCCAGCGCGCTGAACACCCTGACCAACCAAAAAAGCCTGGCGCGCACCAGTAAGACACCGGGGCGCACCCAGCTGATCAACCTGTTCGAAGTGGAAGACGGCATCCGCCTGGTCGACCTGCCGGGTTACGGCTACGCCGAAGTGCCGGAAGAGATGAAGCGCAAATGGCAGCGCGCGCTGGGCGAATACCTGCAGATGCGCAACAGCCTGAAAGGCCTGGTGGTGCTGATGGATATCCGCCATCCGCTGAAAGATCTCGACCAGCAGATGATCCAGTGGGCAGTCGACGTCGGCACGCCGGTCCTGTTATTGCTGACCAAGGCCGACAAGCTGGCCTCCGGCGCACGCAAGGCGCAGCTCAATATGGTGCGTGAAGCGGTGCTGCCGTTTATGGGGGATATCCAGGTTGAAGCCTTCTCGTCGCTGAAGAAGATCGGCGTCGACAAGCTGCGCCAGAAGCTGGATACCTGGTTTAACGAGATCCCACCGGAAGTGCTGCCGGAAGACGAAACCGGCGAATAAGCCCAGGCTGAACGCCGGAGCCGATGCCTCACCGCATCGGCTTTTTTATGCCCGCAGTTCAGCCAAAGGCGGGATTTTTTGTTATCTAATTACAGTTTTGAAATAAAGCCATCATAAAAACTTATCGCCAAGGCGGGGCTTATCTCGCCGGATTACGGCGTTGAGGGAGAGGAAGTGGGAACGGGAAGTGGCGCGGAGCGAGAGGAAAAACGTATGGTTTGCTGCTGTTTTTACAATAAAAAACGCCCCAGTCAATACTGACTGGGGCGGCTAAATATTCAGCCAAATCCGATTACGTGAAGTAAAAGGTCTGAAAGATAGAACATCTTACCTCTGTACCCTACGCCTGTAACTCTACATCATTTTTTCGCAGGGCAAAAGAATTTTTTGTAGTTTACTTACACAATTTGCGGCGCAAGAACGGCGAAGTTGGGGAAACTATCGCCGCATCTTGTAGCTTAATTACGAAAAGTGCTTAGGTTCTCGCCAGTTAGCGCATCCGGCGATAAAGAGGCGATCAATGCGCCTCATCCCAGTTCATGCCGACACCCACATCGACCTTCAGCGGCACCGCCAGCGTCATGCTGCCCTCCATCAATTGCCGGATACGTTGGCTGGCTTCTTCGATCACCGACTCATGCACCTCAAACACCAATTCATCGTGCACCTGCATGATCGCGCGCACCAACGGCGTCTCCTGCCCTTGCAACCAGGCGTCGACCTCGATCATCGCACGCTTGATAATATCGGCCGCCGTGCCCTGCATCGGGGCGTTGATGGCGGCACGCTCGGCCGCCTTACGGCGCATGGCGTTGCTGGAGCGGACGTCCGGCAGGTACAGGCGGCGCCCATCCAGCGTGCTGACATAGCCCTGTTCGGAAGCCTGCTGGCGGGTACGCTCCATGTAGTCCAGCACGCCCGGGTAACGCTCGAAGTACAGATCCATATAGCGCTGGGCTTCCCCACGCGGGATCCCCAGCTGACGGGCCAGGCCAAAGGCGCTCATGCCGTAAATCAGACCGAAGTTAATCGCCTTGGCGCTGCGGCGCTGTTCGCCGGTCACTTTATCCAACGGCACGCCGAAGACTTCCGACGCCGTGGCGCGGTGAATGTCTTTCCCTTCGGCGAAGGCCTTCAGCAGCCCTTCATCCTGTGACAGATGCGCCATGATGCGCAGCTCGATCTGCGAGTAGTCGGCCGCGACGATGCGGTAACCTTCCGGTGCGATAAAAGCCTGGCGGATGCGCCGCCCTTCTTCGTTGCGCACCGGGATGTTCTGCAGGTTCGGATCGCTCGAGGAGAGACGACCGGTCGCAGTCACCGCCTGATGGTACGAAGTATGCACCCGGCCGCTGACCGGATTGATCATCAGCGGCAACTTGTCGGTATAGGTGGTCTTCAGCTTCGCCAGGCCGCGGTATTCCAGGATCACCTTCGGCAGCGGGTAGTCGAGCGCCAGCTCGGCCAGCACCTCTTCGTTAGTGGACGGCGCCCCGCCCGGGGTTTTCTTCAGCACCGGCAGCTTTTGTTTTTCGTACAAGATAGCCTGCAGCTGCTTGGTCGACGCCAGGTTGAACGGCTCTTCCGCCAGCTCATGGGCCTGCACCTCCAGTTCCGCTAAACGCTTGGCCAGCTCCTGAGAGTGGGCCGACAAAATGGCCGGATCGATCAGCACCCCGGTACGCTCGATATGCGAGAGCACCGGCAGCAGCGGCATTTCAATCTCGTTGAACACCGTCAGCAGCTCTGCGCTCTGTTTCAGCTGCGGCCACATCGCCAGGTGCAGCTGCAGCGTGACATCCGCGTCTTCGGCGGCGTAAGGCGCCGCCTGCTCCAGCGCGATCTGGTTGAACGTCAGCTGGTTTTTACCCTTGCCGGCGATCTCTTCGAAGGTGATGGTTTTGTGGCCCAGATAACGATCGGCCAGGCTGTCCATATCATGACGGCCACCGACGCTGTCCAGCACATAGGACTCCAACATGGTGTCATAGGCGATGCCGCGCATCTCGATGCCGTAGCGCGCCAGCAGGCTCATGTCGAACTTCAGGTTTTGCCCGACCTTGAGCGCCTTCTCGTCCTCCAGCAGCGGCTTGAGCGCTTCCAGCACGTAGGTGCGATCCAGCTGTGGCGGTGCATCCAGATAATCGTGTGCCACCGGCAAATAAGCCGCTTCGCCCGGCGCGATCGCAAAGGACAGGCCGATCAGGTTGGCGGTCAGGGTATCCAGGCCATCGGTTTCGGTATCGAAGGCAAATACGTCGGCCTTTTTCAGCCGCGCCAGCCAGTCGGTGAAGGCCGCTTCATCCAGGATAGTGACATAACCGTCCTGGGACAGCTTGGCCTCCGCCAGCGCCTTCGGCGCTTGTTCAGCGACGGCCGGTTTGGCGGCGCCGGCAGCTTTCGCACCCGCGCCTTTCTTGTTTTCCAGCCATATGCCGGCTTCCACGTCCGCCAGCCAGCGTTTGAACTCGTACTGTTTGAACAGCTGTTGCAACGTATCGACATCCGGCTCGGACACCGTCAGCTCAGCGCAGGTCAGATCCAGCTCGACGTCGGTTTTGATCGTCGCCAGCTTATAGGAGAGATACGCGACCTCTTTATTCTGCTCCAGCTTGGCCGCCATGGTTTTGGCACCGCGGAAGCTCAGCGTGGCGATGCTTTCCAGATTGCCGTACAAGGCATCCAAACCGCCGATGCCCTGCAGCAACGCCTGGGCGGTTTTCTCGCCCACGCCCGGCACGCCGGGAATGTTGTCCGATGAATCGCCCATCAACGCCAGGAAGTCGATGATCAGTTCCGGCGGAATACCGTACTTGTCGCACACTTCCTGCGGGCCGAGGATCGTGTTGTTCATGGTGTTGATCAGGGTGACGTTCGGTGTCACCAGCTGCGCCATATCTTTGTCGCCGGTGCTGATCAGCACCGCGTGGCCGGCCTTTTCGGCCTCCAGCGCCAGCGTACCGATGACGTCGTCCGCCTCAACGCCAGGCGTCACCAGCAGCGGCAGGCCCATCGCCTTGACCATGCTGTGCAACGGCTCGATCTGCGCACGCAGATCGTCCGGCATCGGCGGCCGGTGTGACTTGTATTCGGCGAACAGCTCATCGCGGAACGTCTTCCCTTTGGCATCAAACACCACGGCAACGTGGCTCGGTTGATACTGCAGCAGCAGGCTGCGCAGCATATTCAGCACGCCATACATCGCGCCGGTTGGCTCGCCCGCCGAGTTGGTCAGCGGCGGGAAGGCGTGATAAGCGCGGTAGAGGTAGGAGGAACCGTCAACCAGGATTAGTGGGTTTTCTGCAATCTGGGCCATAGCGTTTCTTTATCGTGATCGGACATAGGGGTAAGCATGCCATAGCTGGCCGTCGGAGACGAACCTTAGCGTGCATTGCGGACGAAAATGATGTGATGGTGCGCGAGGATCCGCAAGATCTTACCTGTGGATAACTTTGTGCATAGAAAAGAGACCGAATTATAACGCTACGATTATCGTTATAACGGCGAATAAAATTCCTATTTAAATCACCGCGTTAAAAGAACGAATTCCGGCGACGCTTTATTACTGGCTTTTATTGAATTTGTGGATATAACTTTCGCCGGATTTTAATCGCACTATTAATCAAATTCGGCGCCTCAATTACCCTAGCACAAGCTGAGAAAGTTGCACGAAAACTCAGCAAATGGTTATCCGATGAGACGAAAAACAGTGATTTTTAGCGGCGCTTTACCCCGACGATCTCTGTTAAAATAGACTTTTGTTCATGCGCTTTGGCATGCAACGATGTTCCCAACAACCGTCAGCCCATAACCATGCCAAGATTGTTAACGCCTGTTATCTTTATCATTTCCGTCATACTCACCATTCTGGTGACGGTATTGTGTTCCATCCCCATCACGCTGGCCGGCATCGTGAAACTCCTGGTGCCTATTCCCGCCGTTTGGCGATATATCTCGGCTTTCGCCGATTTCATGATGTGGTGTTGGTGTCAGGGGCTAGCGCTGTTATTGCGCATTAACGGGCAATTGCGTTGGGATATTGAAGGGCTGGAAGGGCTGGATCGTAAAAACTGGTATCTGCTGATCAGCAACCACGAAAGTTGGTCAGACATTGTCGTGTTGTGCGTGCTGTTCAGAAATCATATTCCAATGAATAAGTATTTCCTCAAGCAACAGCTCGCCTGGGTACCTTTTGTCGGCCTGGCCTGCTGGGCGCTGGATATGCCATTCATGAAACGTTACTCCCGTGCCTATTTGCTCAAGCACCCTGAGAAACGCGGCAAGGATATCGAAACGACGCGCCGTTCCTGCGAAAAATTCCGCCAGCGCCCAACCACCATCGTCAATTTCGTCGAAGGTTCACGCTTCACCGAAGCCAAGAAAATTAAAAGCAATTCACCCTACCGCAATTTGCTGGCGCCCAAAGCCGCCGGCATCGCGTTTACCCTTAGCGCGCTGGGCAATCAGTTCGACAAAGTGTTGAACGTCACCCTGCTCTATCCGGAAAATAACCAACGGCCTTTTCTGGACATGCTGTGCGGTCGTCTGACGCGTATCGTGGTAAGAATTGAGACGTTGCCGATCGATGAAACCCTGCACGGGGACTACTTCAACGACAAGCAGTTCAAGCGGCGCTTCCAGCTATGGCTGAATACGCTGTGGCAGGAAAAAGACCGGTTGCTGGATAAATTGAAACGGCAATATGGATAAAAAAACGCCGGCAATGCCGGCGTTTTTCATGCTGAATCTGGCTTATTTCTGCTGGCTGAGGAATTTAACCACATCGGCGAACTGCTTCACGTAAGCGTCCATCGAGCTGGTGTCCAGGCCATCGTTTTTAACCATGTATTTGCCGTTCACAAATACCGCCGGCACACCGCGCAGCTGCAGATCCTCTGCGGCTTTCTCCTGTTGAACCACCAGAGATTTCACCACGAAGCTGTTCCAGGCCGCATCATAATCTGCGGCGGTCACGCCCGCTTTCACGAAGACGTTACGGATATCGTCCGGCGTTTGCACGGTCTGGGTTTTCTGCACCGCTTCAAACATCAGCGGGCTCACCTTGTCTTCCACGCCCAGCGCCATCGCCACCGCCCACGCCTGAGTCAGCTGTTTGCCCAGCGGCCCCAGGAACTCCACGTGGTACTTGGTCATTTTGGTGCCGGCAGGCAGCGCCTTTTTCACGTTTTCGGACACGTGATAGACCTGCTCGAACTGGTAGCAGTGCGGGCAGTAGAAGGAGAAGAACTCCAATACCTGCGGCTCGCCGGTCACCGGCTTGTCCAGAGTCACGTACTGAGCGCCATCGCTAAACTGTGCCGCCGAGGCACTGAATGCCATCACCATGCCAACGAGCGCCAACCATATTTTTTTCATAAGACTAAACTCTCCATTGTGTTAAAGCTTCAATACATTGGCGTCAGCTGCAGAGGAGGCTCCTGCAACAGCTTAACCTGTTCGGTGAAGGCCGCAGTCTGAGATAACCAGAAATCAGACTCCGCCATCCACTGAAAACTCTTAGGGAAGGCCGGATCCTGCCAACGGCGGGCGACCCAGGCCAGGTAATACACCATGCGCATCGCCCGCAGCGGCTCGATCAACGCCAGCTCGCGCTGGTCGAACTCGGCAAATTCGCCGTACGCTTCCAGCAAGACGTCCAGCTGTATCAGTTGATCGCGCCGCTCGCCGTGCAGCAGCATCCACAAGTCTTGCACCGCCGGGCCGTTGCGCGCGTCATCAAGATCGACGAACAGCGGGCCGTCGCGCCACAGAATATTGCCCGGATGGCAATCGCCGTGCAAACGGCGCGGCTGCCAGTTCAGATGCCAATGCGGCTTGATCGCCGCGATCAGCTTATCCGTCGCCAGCAGGAACGCATCACGCTGCGCTGCCGGCAACAGCTCACAACCGGCCAACACCTGACGCGGGGCGGTGAGATACTCTTCAACCCCCATCGTCGGCCGCTCGGCGAACAAATGCTCACCACCGACCTGATGGATGCGCCCCAGGAAACGGCCCACCCATTCCAACTGATCCAGGTTGTCTATCTCATACTGCCGTCCCCCCACGCTGGGGAACAGGGTAAAGAAGAAACCGCCGTGCGTATGTAGCGTAGCACCTTGCAACGCCAGCGGCGCTACCGCCGGGATCTCCGCCTTAGCCAGATCCAGAGCGAACTGATGCTCCTCACCAATCTGCGCAGCGCTCCAGCGCTCCGGGCGGTAAAACTTCACCACGTAGCGCCGGCGATCTTCGTCCATGAACTGATAGACGCGATTCTCGTAGCTGTTCAGCGCCGTCAGACCGGAGTCGACGCGCAGGCCAACCCCTTCTAGCGCGTCCATAATCAAATCGGGCGACAGAGTGTCGAAATTAAAAGCAGAGTTATTCATAACGTTCGTTTGATCGCTGACAGCATGGTGCCGGGAATGAGAAATAGTAGCATTAATGGCGCATTTCACGCGCTATGCTTTCTCGCACCGCACGAGGATCAGTCCTTGATAACGCCGCGAGCGCGCAACAGCGCCGTTTTAAAATCTTCTTCGTAATCTTTCTTCAGGCCCGGGATCTGATCCGTGCCGGCGCTACCGCGCATTTTCAGGTGGTAAATAAGAATATCATCGCTCAATTCAGACAACTCGCCCTGGAAGCCCGCTTCCTTGGCCAGCTTTTGCAAAAACTGCATCAAATTGAGATCGGGATCTTCCTGCCAGGCCGGGTGCAACAGCTCGATCAACTCATTTACGCGATGCGTTTTCATCTCAATATCGTCCAATAGCATGAATAAACTCACAAAGTAACAGGCTTACCCACGCAGTGAAAGAACCGGCTTGTCAATAAAGGTAAATCCTGATGTCACGCCGGCTTTAGCGCTACAATCAGCGCATCGACAAGGCGGGATAAACGAGATGCATAAAGAAATCAGCGGCGTAATTTTGGCCGGCGGACGAGCCACGCGTATGGGCGGTGAGGACAAAGGCCTGGTGTCGATTGGCGGTATCGCACTCTATCAGCATGTTCTGGCCCGGTTACGGCCGCAGGTGGCTTCCGTCGCCATCAGCGCCAATCGCAATCAGGCACGTTACCAGGCAAGCGGTTTGCCGGTGATTGGCGATCTGACGCCCGATTTCGCCGGGCCGTTGGCCGGGATGCTCGCCGGGCTCAAACAGGTTCGCAGCGAGTGGGTGGTCTTCGTCCCTTGTGATGTCCCCGACTTTCCCGCCGACTTAGTCGCACAACTCTGGCGACAAAAAGGCGCGGCGCAGGCGGCCTTTGCCAGCGATGGTGAACGAGATCACCCTACGCTGGCGTTATTGCATACCCAAATAGCGCCGCAGCTGGCTGACTATCTGGCGCGAGGTGAACGCAAGCTGATGCTGTTCCTGCATCAGATTAACGCACAACGCGTGGTGTTCAGCGGGCAACAAGCGGCATTTCATAACCTGAATACGCCGGAAGACTGCCGACACTGGCAGCAAGCGCGAGAGCTAAAAAAATGAATCGTTCATTGCCCCCTTTACTGGCTATCGGTGCCTATAGCGGAACGGGAAAAACCACCCTGCTCAAGCAGCTGATCCCGATGCTGAAACAGCGCCAGGTGCGGGTTGGCCTGATAAAGCATACGCACCACGATATGGATGTGGATACGCCGGGTAAAGACAGCTATGAGCTGCGCAAAGCGGGTGCCGACCAAACGTTGGTCGCCAGCGATCGCCGCTGGGCATTAATGACCGAAACGCCGGAACAACAACCGTTGGACCTGCGCTACCTGACAGAGCGTTTTGATACCGATAAGGTCGATTTGATTCTGGTGGAAGGGTTCAAACATGAGCCGGTCAGCAAGATCCTGCTTTATCGGGCCGAGATCGGCAGACCGTTGGAAGACATGTTGGATCAGTTTGTCGTGGCGGTAGCCAGCGACCAGCCGCTATCCATCACGACTAAGCAGCTGGATCTCAATCAACCGGAAAGCATCGCCGATTTTATTGTCGAGTGGTTGAAAGGCGCAGCCTAGCTGCGCTTTTTTTGCGTTTTACGCACAGCAAAAAGCCCTGAACGTCAGTTCAGGGCTTTCGGCTTTATTTGATGCCTGGCAGTGTCCTACTCTCGCATGGGGAGACCCCACACTACCATCGGCGCTACGGCGTTTCACTTCTGAGTTCGGCATGGGGTCAGGTGGGACCACCGCGCTATTGCCGCCAGGCAAATTCTGTTTCATTCCAACCGCGCCACTCCCGTGTCGCCATCAGAACCAATCTCGGAACTTCGCTGAAAATTATTCGTATCATCCTGATACTCACCCCTTCGGGGCCAACGCTCCGCGTTGTTCAAAATCGTTCCAGACGATTTTGTCTCTCTAAAACACCTTCGGTGTTGTAAGGTTAAGCCTCACGGATCATTAGTACTGGTTAGCTCAATGCATCGCTGCACTTACACACCCAGCCTATCAACGTCTTAGTCTTAAACGTTCCTTCAGGGGCCTTAAAGGCCCAGGGAAGACTCATCTTGAGGCAAGTTTCGCGCTTAGATGCTTTCAGCGCTTATCTTTTCCGCACTTAGCTACCGGGCAATGCCATTGGCATGACAACCCGAACACCAGTGGTGCGTTCACTCCGGTCCTCTCGTACTAGGAGCAACCCCTCTCAATCTTCCAACGCCCACGGCAGATAGGGACCGAACTGTCTCACGACGTTCTAAACCCAGCTCGCGTACCACTTTAAATGGCGAACAGCCATACCCTTGGGACCTACTTCAGCCCCAGGATGTGATGAGCCGACATCGAGGTGCCAAACACCGCCGTCGATATGAACTCTTGGGCGGTATCAGCCTGTTATCCCCGGAGTACCTTTTATCCGTTGAGCGATGGCCCTTCCATTCAGAACCACCGGATCACTAAGACCTACTTTCGTACCTGCTCGAGCCGTCACTCTCGCAGTCAAGCTAGCTTATGCCTTTGCACTAACCTCACGATGTCCGACCGTGATTAGCTAACCTTCGTGCTCCTCCGTTACTCTTTGGGAGGAGACCGCCCCAGTCAAACTACCCACCAGACACTGTCCTCACCCCGGATCACGGGGCCGAGTTAGAACATCAAACATTAAAGGGTGGTATTTCAAGGATGGCTCCACGCAGACTGGCGTCCACGCTTCAAAGCCTCCCACCTATCCTACACATCAAGGCTCAATGTTCAGTGTCAAGCTATAGTAAAGGTTCACGGGGTCTTTCCGTCTTGCCGCGGGTACACTGCATCTTCACAGCGAGTTCAATTTCACTGAGTCTCGGGTGGAGACAGCCTGGCCATCATTACGCCATTCGTGCAGGTCGGAACTTACCCGACAAGGAATTTCGCTACCTTAGGACCGTTATAGTTACGGCCGCCGTTTACTGGGGCTTCGATCAAGAGCTTCGCCTTGCGGCTGACCCCATCAATTAACCTTCCAGCACCGGGCAGGCGTCACACCGTATACGTCCACTTTCGTGTTTGCACAGTGCTGTGTTTTTATTAAACAGTTGCAGCCAGCTGGTATCTTCGACTGGCTTCAGCTCCATCCGCGAAGGACTTCACCTACATGCCAGCGTGCCTTCTCCCGAAGTTACGGCACCATTTTGCCTAGTTCCTTCACCCGAGTTCTCTCAAGCGCCTTGGTATTCTCTACCTGACCACCTGTGTCGGTTTGGGGTACGATTTAATGTTACCTAGAGCTTAGAGGCTTTTCCTGGAAGCAGGGCATCAACTACTTCTGCACCGTAGTGCATCGTCATCACGCCTCAGGGTTAGTATGTAACCGGATTTACCAGGTCACACCCCCTACACGCTTAAACCGGGACAACCGTCGCCCGGCTAGCCTAGCCTTCTCCGTCCCCCCTTCGCAGTAACACCAAGTACAGGAATATTAACCTGTTTCCCATCGACTACGCTTTTCAGCCTCGCCTTAGGGGTCGACTCACCCTGCCCCGATTAACGTTGGACAGGAACCCTTGGTCTTCCGGCGAGCGGGCTTTTCACCCGCTTTATCGTTACTTATGTCAGCATTCGCACTTCTGATACCTCCAGCAACCCTCACAGGCCACCTTCAACGGCTTACAGAACGCTCCCCTACCCAACAACGCCTAAGCGTCGCTGCCGCAGCTTCGGTGCATGGTTTAGCCCCGTTACATCTTCCGCGCAGGCCGACTCGACCAGTGAGCTATTACGCTTTCTTTAAATGATGGCTGCTTCTAAGCCAACATCCTGGCTGTCTATGCCTTCCCACATCGTTTCCCACTTAACCATGACTTTGGGACCTTAGCTGGCGGTCTGGGTTGTTTCCCTCTTCACGACGGACGTTAGCACCCGCCGTGTGTCTCCCGTGATAACATTCTTCGGTATTCGGAGTTTGCATCGGTTTGGTAAGCCGGGATGGCCCCCTAGCCGAAACAGTGCTCTACCCCCGAAGATGAGTTCACGAGGCGCTACCTAAATAGCTTTCGGGGAGAACCAGCTATCTCCCGGTTTGATTGGCCTTTCACCCCCAGCCACAAGTCATCCGCTAATTTTTCAACATTAGTCGGTTCGGTCCTCCAGTTAGTGTTACCCAACCTTCAACCTGCCCATGGCTAGATCACCGGGTTTCGGGTCTATACCTTGCAACTATTCGCCCAGTTAAGACTCGGTTTCCCTACGGCTCCCCTATACGGTTAACCTTGCTACAAAATATAAGTCGCTGACCCATTATACAAAAGGTACGCAGTCACACCACGAAGGTGCTCCCACTGCTTGTACGTACACGGTTTCAGGTTCTATTTCACTCCCCTCGCCGGGGTTCTTTTCGCCTTTCCCTCACGGTACTGGTTCACTATCGGTCAGTCAGGAGTATTTAGCCTTGGAGGATGGTCCCCCCATATTCAGACAGGATGTCACGTGTCCCGCCCTACTCATCGAACTCACGACCTGTGCATTTTAGTGTACGGGGCTATCACCCTTTGCTGCGCGACTTTCCAGACGCTTCCACTAACACACAAGCCGATTCAGGTTCTGGGCTCCTCCCCGTTCGCTCGCCGCTACTGGGGGAATCTCGGTTGATTTCTTTTCCTCGGGGTACTTAGATGTTTCAGTTCCCCCGGTTCGCCTCATGCCACTATGTATTCATGACATGATAGTGTGTCGAAACACACTGGGTTTCCCCATTCGGGTATCGCCGGTTGTAACGGTTCATATCACCTTACCGACGCTTTTCGCAGATTAGCACGCCCTTCATCGCCTCTGACTGCCTAGGCATCCACCGTGTACGCTTAGTCACTTAACCTCACAACCCGAAGATGTTTCCATCGTTCGTGCTGCAAACATTTGAGAGACTCTATGACAGGTTACTCTTTATCCCAGTACTTCTACGGAGGGATAAATTTCAGCCGTCATGTTTCAATTTTCAGCTTGTTCCAGATTGTTAAAGAGCAATATCTTAAACATGACTCGCAAGTCATCTTTAAGATTTTTTCGGTCTGTCGTGACCGGTGATAATGTCTTTCACTCATTATCGGAATGGCGTCCCCAAGGGGATTCGAACCCCTGTTACAGCCGTGAAAGGGCAGTGTCCTAGGCCTCTAGACGATGGGGACCCGAAATTTGCTTATCGAATCACCGATTCGATAATTTCGGGTAAAGGTGAGATTTTTCGTGAAAAATCGAGCGCCATTGTCGTTTGTCACTGCACTGGACAGTCACAAATCTCCCGGCACTTACCTATACCACAAGGTTTTGTTTGCTCATTACTTTTTCATCAGACAATCTGTGTGAGCACGCCACTCGAACTAATATCTTTAGGTAAGGAGGTGATCCAACCGCAGGTTCCCCTACGGTTACCTTGTTACGACTTCACCCCAGTCATGAATCACAAAGTGGTAAGCGCCCTCCCGAAGGTTAAGCTACCTACTTCTTTTGCAACCCACTCCCATGGTGTGACGGGCGGTGTGTACAAGGCCCGGGAACGTATTCACCGTAGCATTCTGATCTACGATTACTAGCGATTCCGACTTCATGGAGTCGAGTTGCAGACTCCAATCCGGACTACGACATACTTTATGAGGTCCGCTTGCTCTCGCGAGGTCGCTTCTCTTTGTATATGCCATTGTAGCACGTGTGTAGCCCTACTCGTAAGGGCCATGATGACTTGACGTCATCCCCACCTTCCTCCAGTTTATCACTGGCAGTCTCCTTTGAGTTCCCGGCCGAACCGCTGGCAACAAAGGATAAGGGTTGCGCTCGTTGCGGGACTTAACCCAACATTTCACAACACGAGCTGACGACAGCCATGCAGCACCTGTCTCAGAGTTCCCGAAGGCACCAAAGCATCTCTGCTAAGTTCTCTGGATGTCAAGAGTAGGTAAGGTTCTTCGCGTTGCATCGAATTAAACCACATGCTCCACCGCTTGTGCGGGCCCCCGTCAATTCATTTGAGTTTTAACCTTGCGGCCGTACTCCCCAGGCGGTCGATTTAACGCGTTAGCTCCGGAAGCCACGCCTCAAGGGCACAACCTCCAAATCGACATCGTTTACAGCGTGGACTACCAGGGTATCTAATCCTGTTTGCTCCCCACGCTTTCGCACCTGAGCGTCAGTCTTCGTCCAGGGGGCCGCCTTCGCCACCGGTATTCCTCCAGATCTCTACGCATTTCACCGCTACACCTGGAATTCTACCCCCCTCTACGAGACTCTAGCTTGCCAGTTTCAAATGCAGTTCCCAGGTTGAGCCCGGGGATTTCACATCTGACTTAACAAACCGCCTGCGTGCGCTTTACGCCCAGTAATTCCGATTAACGCTTGCACCCTCCGTATTACCGCGGCTGCTGGCACGGAGTTAGCCGGTGCTTCTTCTGCGAGTAACGTCAATTGATGAACGTATTAAGTTCACCACCTTCCTCCTCGCTGAAAGTGCTTTACAACCCGAAGGCCTTCTTCACACACGCGGCATGGCTGCATCAGGCTTGCGCCCATTGTGCAATATTCCCCACTGCTGCCTCCCGTAGGAGTCTGGACCGTGTCTCAGTTCCAGTGTGGCTGGTCATCCTCTCAGACCAGCTAGGGATCGTCGCCTAGGTGAGCCATTACCCCACCTACTAGCTAATCCCATCTGGGCACATCTGATGGCAAGAGGCCCGAAGGTCCCCCTCTTTGGTCTTGCGACGTTATGCGGTATTAGCTACCGTTTCCAGTAGTTATCCCCCTCCATCAGGCAGTTTCCCAGACATTACTCACCCGTCCGCCGCTCGTCACCCAGAGAGCAAGCTCTCTTGTGCTACCGCTCGACTTGCATGTGTTAAGCCTGCCGCCAGCGTTCAATCTGAGCCATGATCAAACTCTTCAATTAAAAGCTTGATTTGCTTCCACTCGAGAAGCGATGCTCAAAGATTTACTGCATGAATTTTACTTCAGTTAGTCACTCTTCAAGACTTGATATTTTTTTGCATCCGAAGATGCTGGATATCGTCTTGTGGAGTGCCCACACAGATTGTCTGATAAATTGTTAAAGAGCGGTGAGTTAGTCGCTTTCGCTTGCTAACTCGAGGTGGCGTATATTACGCTTTTCACCCGGAGAGTCAAGCGTTTATTTCGCTTTTCTCTCGCTGACCCGGCGGCTTGTCAGTCGTTGTTCCCGGTCAGTGGAGGCGCATTATAGGGAGTTCTCGGCGGGCCGCAACCCCTAAATGCAAAAAACTTTTCAAGCGCGTTTTTTTTCAACAAAAGGGCGAAAAAGCGACGAATTTATGTCACTTTTTCCAGCAAACAGCCATAAAAGCTGGCGATCGCTGGAGTAAAATAGAAGTAACGATGTCAGTAAGGACCCGCAGCCATGCCGCTAAATGCACAACAACAGGCCGCCCAACGCAATCTTTCTTATCTGCTTGCAGAGAAACTCGGCCAACAAATTCTGGCGGGCGATTATCAGGCCGGTAGCATCCTGCCCGGTGAAATGGAACTGGGCGAGCAATTCGGCGTCAGCCGCACCGCAGTACGCGAAGCGGTAAAGATGTTAGCCGCCAAAGGCATGTTGCTACCGCGCCCGCGCATCGGCACCCGCGTGATGCCGCAGAGCCAATGGAATTTCCTCGATCAGGATTTACTGACCTGGTGGATGACGCGGGAAAACTTCGATCAGGTGATGCAACACTTCCTTATCTTGCGCACCTCGCTGGAGCCACAGGCCTGTGCGTTGGCAGCAAACCACGCCAGCCCACAGCAAACCAAGCTGCTGGCGGAGCTGATGGCGGAAATGCGCGCGCTGCATACCCAGTTTGACCGCGAGCGCTGGATCCAGGTCGATACCCAATTCCACCAGCTCATCTATGAGGCCAGCGGCAACCCGTTCCTGACCTCGTTCGCCAACCTGTTCAGTTCGGTGTACCAAAGCTACTTCCGCGCCATCACCGGTAATGAAGTGATCAAGCTGCGCCATCATCAGGCTATCGTCGATGCGATACTCGCCGGGGACAGCGCCGGCGCGCTCGTCGCCTGCCAGGTGCTGCTGAAAGAGAAAGACTAGACACGCTCCCCGCTTATATATAGAAGAAAGAGACGAGGGACAGACGACCATTTAACCAGGACCGACCATGACCCAATCCGCGCGCAGTATGGCAGGACTACCGTGGATCGCCGCAATGGCGTTCTTTATGCAGGCGCTGGACGCCACTATCCTCAACACCGCGCTGCCGGCGATCGCCCAAAGCCTGGGGCGTTCGCCATTGGCGATGCAATCGGCCGTCATCAGCTATACGCTGACGGTGGCGATGCTGATCCCGGTCAGCGGCTGGCTGGCGGACCGCTTCGGCACCCGGCGCGTGTTCATCTTCGCCGTCACGCTATTCACCCTCGGCTCACTGCTGTGCGCCCTCTCCCCCACGCTGAGCGCGCTGGTCGCCTCTCGCGTGCTGCAGGGCATCGGCGGCGCGATGATGATGCCGGTCGCGCGGTTGGCGCTACTGCGCGCCTACCCGCGCAGCGAACTGCTGCCGGTGCTGAACTTCGTCACCATGCCCGGTCTGGTCGGGCCGATTCTGGGGCCGCTGCTGGGCGGGTGGCTGGTCACCTACGCCACCTGGCACTGGATTTTCCTGATCAATATCCCTATCGGCCTGCTCGGCATCTTCTATGCGCGCAAATACATGCCGGACTTCACTACGCCCAAACGCCGCTTCGATTTTCTTGGCTTCATGCTGTTCGGCCTGAGCCTGGTGCTGATCTCCACCGGGCTGGAGCTGTTTGGCGAGCGGGTACTGGCAAGCTACGTTTCGCTGGGCATTCTGCTCAGCGGCTTTGTGATGCTGTTCGGCTACATCGCGCACGCCCGCCGTCACCCTCAGCCGCTGATCGGTCTCGACCTGTTCAAAACCCGTACCTTCTCGGTCGGTATCGCCGGCAACGTCGCCTCGAGGTTGGGCACCGGCTGCGTGCCGTTTTTAATGCCGCTCATGCTGCAGGTGGGATTCGGCTATACGGCGATCGTCGCCGGTTGCATGATGGCGCCAACCGCCATCGGCTCGCTGATGGCGAAATCCACCGTCACCCAGGTGCTGCGCTGGTTCGGCTACCGTAAAACGCTGGTCGGCATCACCGTTATCATCGGGGTGCTGATCGCCCAGTTCGCCCTGCAAAGCCCGGGCATGCCGCTGTGGCTGATGATCCTGCCGCTGTTCGTGCTGGGCATGGCGATGTCCACTCAGTTCACCGCCATGAACACCATCAGCCTGGCGGATTTGAACGACGCCAACGCCAGCGCCGGCAACAGCGTCCTGGCGGTCACCCAGCAGCTGTCCATCAGCTTCGGCGTGGCAATCAGCGCAGCGGTGCTGCGTTTTTACGAATCCCTGTCGTTAGGCACCATGATCGACCACTTCCATTACACCTTTATCACCATGGGGATCGTCACCGTGGCGTCGGCGCTGGTATTTATGTTGCTGAGAAGGAAAGATGGCCGCAATTTGATCAGCGGCCAGGAAAGCAAGAAAGAAGCGAAGGCGGCGAGTTAACGGCGGCCCACCGAGGCGCGTTCCACCAGCTCGGGCGTCAGCACCAGCACCTGGGGCGCGCGCTCCGGGTTCTGCAGGCGGTTGATCAGCGCATCGATCGCCAGTTCGCCCAGCGAATCCTTCGGCTGATGAATGGTGCTCAGCGGCGGCGCCAGATAACGCGCCAGCTCAATGTCATCGTAGCCCATCACCGCCATATCCTGCGGTACGGAAAGCCCGGCCTGATACAGCGCCTGATAAACGCCTACCGCCACCGCGTCGTTGCCGGCAAATACCGCATGCGGCGGCTCGTCCAGCGCCAGCAGTTGGCGCATGGCGTTCACCCCGCCCTCAAACTCAAAATCGCAATGCACTTCATACCCTGGCGAAACCGGCAATCCGGCGCGACGCATCGCGTTGCGATAGCCTTCCAGTCGGTGACGAGCGGTGGTTTTATCCTGCGGGCCAGCGATGCAGGCAATCTTGCGGTAGCCGCGGGCGATCAGATGATCGGTCGCCATCTCGCCGCCCAGCAGCGAGTTATCCTGAATAATGTCGTTGGCGCCCTCGAACGGCGCCCAGTCCATCATCACGATCGGCAATGACGGGTAGCGGCTCAGGGCATCTTGCGATGGCCGGTGGTTTTCGGTGCACATCAACAGCAAACCGTCGACGCGCTTTTGCAGCAGCGTCTCCATGCTGCGGTTCATGCGCGCGGCGTCTTCTTCGGTGTTGCACAGGATCAGGCTGTAGCCGCGTTCATAGCAGCTGCGCTCTACGCCGCGCACTACTTCGGCATAAAACGGGTTGTTGCTGGCGGTCACCAGCATGCCGATAGTGCGCGTCTGATTGAGCTTCAGGCTGCGCGCCAGCGCAGAAGGCGCATAGTTCAGCTGTTCCACGGCCGCCATGACCTTGTCGCGCACGCTGTCGCTGACAAAGCGATTGTTGTTGACCACATGCGAAACGGTAGAGGTTGAAACGCCCGCCAGGCGGGCGACATCTTTCATGGTGGCCAAAGGATCACCCCTGCTGCTGCAAGAAGGCGTCGATCTCTTCACGCCACGGCACCGAAGGCTGCGCGCCGGGGCGGGTCACGGCGATCGCCGCCGCCGCATGGGCGAAACGCACCGCGTCGGCCATAACCTTGCCTTCCAGCAGGGCGGTCACCAGCGCGCCGTTAAAGGTATCGCCGGCGGCGATGGTATCCACCGCTTGCACCTTGAAACCAGGCACCAGTTTGCCGTTGCCGTTTTCGCTCAGCCACACGCCGCGGCTACCGAGGGTGATGATCACCGTCGCGATGCCCTTGTCGTGCAGCGCCTGCGCCGCACGCGCCGCATCGGCGTCGTTGTCCACGGCGATACCGGTCAGGCGCTGGGCTTCGGTTTCATTCGGGGTGATCATATCGATCATGCCCAGCAGCTCGTCAGGTAGCTCGCGCGCCGGAGCCGGGTTGAGGATCACTTGCGTGTGATGTTGCTTCGCCAGGCGGGCGGCGGCAATCACCGTCTCCAGCGGCGACTCCAGCTGCATCAGCAGGGCATCGGCGTCGATCACTTTTTGTTGGTAGCGCGCCAGGTAATTCGGCGTCACCGCGGCGTTGGCGCCGGCATCGATGCCGATCACGTTCTCGCCTTCGGCGTTGACGAAGATCAGCGCCACGCCGGTGGTGCTGTCGGCGATGGCTTCAATCGGCTGGGTATCAATGCGATCGCTCGCCAGCTGCCGGCGGACACGTTCGCCGATATCGTCGGCGCCCACGCAGGCGATAAAGGCGATCTTCGCCCCGCTGCGCCCGGCCGCCACCGCCTGATTCGCGCCCTTGCCGCCAAACGCCACCTTATACTGTTTCCCGATCACCGTTTCGCCCGGGTGAGGGAACTGTTCAATATTGAGGATATGGTCGGCATTGATGCTGCCAAGAACCACCAGCTTACCTGTTTCCATCGCATTGATTCCTGAATTGCGCGCCATCGTAAACGCCCCGTTCCGATGGCGCTGGTATGACTTACTGAGTGACCAGTTTCAAATCGACCGGGATGGTCGCCGGCACTTTTTCGCCTTTCAGCACTTTATCGGCGGTTTCCACGCCGATCACGCCGATCTGATCGGGACGCTGCGCCACGGTCGCCGCCAGCTTGCCGCCTTCGACCGCTTTCACGCCGTCGGCGGTGCCGTCGAAGCCTACCACGATCACGTCGGTTTTACCGGCGGTTTGCAGCGCGCGCAGCGCACCCAGCGCCATTTCATCGTTCTGGGCGAACACCGCCTGCACATCCGGGTGCGCGGTCAGCAGGTTCTGCATTACGTTCAGGCCCTTGGTGCGATCGAAATCGGCCGGCTGGCTGGCCAACAGTTTGAATTTATTCTGATCCAGCGACTGCTTGAAGCCTTCACCGCGTTCACGCGCGGCAGAGGTGCCGGCGATGCCTTCCAGCTGAATCACCTTGGCATCGGCGCCCACTTTCTTGGCGATGAAATCACCGGCCATTTTGCCGCCCACGCGGTTGTCCGAAGCGATGTGGCTCACCACGTCACCCTTGCTCGCCACGCGGTCCAGCGTGATGACCGGGATCTTAGCCTGGTTGGCCATCTTGATGGCGTTACCCACCGCGTCGGAGTCGGTCGGGTTGATCAGCAGCAGCTTGGGCGCGCGCACCATCAGATCCTGCACGTTGGCCAGCTCTTTCGCCGGGTTGTTCTGGGAATCCAGCACCACCAGGTTGTAGCCCAGCTTGTTGGCCTCTTGCTGCGCGCCGTCCTTCATCGAGACGAAGAACGGGTTGTTGAGGGTGGACACCACCAGCGCGATGGTGTCTTTAGCCATGGCATTGGCGCTCAGGGTGGCGCTCAGCGCGATGGCGGAGGCTAAGGTTGCCAGTTTTTTCATTTTCATCATCGTGATTCCTGTAGGGGAGGTTACTTGTTGCTTTTGTTATCTACCAGAACCGCCAGCAGTATCACCACTGCCTTCACGATCATTTGGTAGTAGGAAGAAACACCCAGTAAATTCAGGCCGTTGTTCAGGAAGCCGAGGATCAGCGCCCCGATCAACGTGCCGACGATGCGGCCCTTGCCGCCGGCCAGGCTGGTGCCGCCCAGCACCACGGCGGCGATGGCGTCCAGCTCATAGCCGGTGCCGGCGGTCGGCTGCGCCGACGACAGGCGCGCCACTTCGATCACCCCGGCCAGCGCCGCCAGCAGGCCGCACAGCGAGTAGACGATAATCTTCACTTTATCGACGCTGATGCCGGACAGGCGGGTCGCCGCTTCGTTGCCGCCCAGGGCATAAATATAGCGGCCCAGGCGCGTATGGTGCAGCATATACCAGGCGGCGATGAACACGATCGCCATGATCCAGATCGGCGTAGGCACGCCCAGCGGGCGGCCGATACCGAACCAGCCGAAGGTATCGGCCACGTCGGTGAAACCGGTGTTGACCGGGCTGCCGTTGGTGTACACCATGGTGACGCCGCGCAGCAGCAGCATCATCACCAGCGTGGCGATAAAGGCCTGCACTTTGCCTTTGGCGACGATCACCCCAGTGCAGGCGCCAACCGCAGCGCCCAGCGCCAATGCCGCCGCCACCGCCACCAGCGCGTTGACCTCAAAGCCGACGATCGACGCCGCCACCGCGCCGGTCAGCGCCAACAGCGATCCCACCGACAGATCGATGCCGGACGTGAGGATCACCAGCGTCATCCCCACCGCCATGATGGCGTTCACCGAGGTCTGCTGCAGAATATTGAACAGGTTGTTCAGGGTGAAGAAGTTCGGGCTCATGGAAGAGACCACGGCGATCAGCACCAGCAGCGCAATCAACGACTTCTGCTCTAACAGCCACTCTTTACTGAACCAGCGCTTGGCTGCGATAGTCTGGGAACTCATATCTGATTACTCCTGCTTTACGCCGTATTGCTTGCCGACGGCTGCTGCCATCAACGCTTCCTGGGTGGCCTGTTCAATCGGGAACTCGCCGCTGAGATGCCCTTCGTGCATCACCAGAATGCGATCGCTCATGCCCATCACCTCCGGCATTTCCGAAGACACCAGAATGATGCTCAGCCCTTCCTGCTTGAACTGGTTGATTAACTGATAAATCTCTTTTTTGGCGCCGACGTCGACACCGCGCGTCGGCTCATCGAGGATCAGCACTTTCGGCCGGGTCATCAGGCCACGGGCGATCGCCACTTTTTGCTGGTTGCCGCCGGAAAGCAGGCCGATCGGCTGCTCCATCGACGGCGTTTTGATATTGAACAGGCGGATGAAATCCCCCACCGCCTGCCGCTCGTCGGCCTGTTTCAGGCTGCCGTCGGCGCGGCTAAAGTAGCGCAGCGCGGTCAGCGACATGTTTTCCTTCACCGACATGCCCAGCACCAGGCCGTCGCGCTTGCGATCTTCCGAGATATAGACGATGCCGTTCGCCAACCCGTCCTGCGGCGAATGGGTGACCACGTCGCGGCCGTCCAGGCTGACGGTGCCGGCCTTGCGCGGGGCGGCGCCGTACAGGATTTTCATCAATTCGGTGCGCCCGGCGCCCATCAGCCCGGCCACGCCGAGGATTTCCCCGCGATACAGCGTAAAGCTGACGTCTTCAACGCCGGGGCCGGAAAGGTGGCTGACGTCCAGCCGCTTTTCCCCGCGCGGCAAATCCAGGCGCGGATATTGTTCTTCCAGCTTGCGGCCGACCATCATCTCAATCAGCGAATCTTCCTGCAGCTCGCTCACCGGCCGCTCGGCGATAAACTGCCCGTCGCGGAATACGGTCACGTCGTCGCAGATTTCAAAAATCTCTTTCAGGCGGTGCGAGATATACACGATGCCGCGCCCTTCGGCCTTCAGTTCATTGATCACCTTGAACAGCGAGGCGGTTTCAGTGTCGGTCAGCGCATCGGTCGGTTCGTCCATGATGATCACTTTCGATTCGAAGCTCAGCACCTTGGCGATCTCCACCATCTGCTGATCGCCAATCGACAGCTCACCCACCAGCCGGTGGCTGCTGTAACGCAGATTGAGACGCGCCAACAAGCGATCGGCCTCGGCGTACATGCGCTTCCAGTCAATGCGGCCGAAACGGTTGACGAACTCGCGGCCGAGGAAGATGTTTTCCGCAATCGTCAGCTGCGGGATCAGGTTCAGCTCCTGATGGATAATGCCGATGCCCGCTTCCTGCGAATCCTTAGGCCCGTTGAATACCACCTCTTTACCGAGAAAATACTGACTGCCGGCGTCTTTCTGGTAGATGCCGGTCAGCACTTTCATCATGGTGGACTTCCCGGCGCCGTTTTCCCCCACCAGCGCCATCACCTTGCCGGGATAGACGCTGAGGGCGGCGCCGGAAAGCGCCTTCACGCCGGGAAAGGCTTTATCAATCCCTTTCAGTTGCAGTAAAGGTTGCATACGCGCCTCAGAAAGTTACGCCGGCGCACAGGATCACGTTCGCGTAAGGCGAACACTCCCCGCTGCGGATCACCGCCCGGCTGTGCTCGGTTTGCGCTTTAAACGCCTGATGGCTGATATAGCGCACGCTGATGGTGTTACCCTGGCGTTGGCCCAGTGCGGTCAGTTCCGCCAACAGAACCTCGTGGAGCGACGGATTCTGTTTCACGAGCTCTTCCGCCAGGATGGCGCTTTCTACCTGCATCTCTTGCGTGACCGCCGCGAACACCTGCATGAAGGTCGGCACGCCCTGCGTCAGCGCCAGATCGATGCGCTGCGTTTCTGCCGGTATCGGCAGGCCCGCGTCACACAAGGTGAGCTGGTCGGTATGCCCCAGCCGGGCAACCACGGCAGACACGTCGGAATTCAGTAATACGCCTTTTTTCATCTTCTCACTCCGCTAGCGAAACGTTTCGCTCTCTGTGGGAGTTTAAAAAAACGGCAGGGGAAGGCAACCGGGACAATGCAGAAGTGTGATCGCTATCGAAACGTTTCGTTAACGCCCGGACAATGCACAAACAAAAGGGGCTCAGCCATGCTGAGCCCCTTATTCGGCGGGTTAGATCTCGACCTGCGTGCCGAGTTCGATGACCCGGTTCGGCGGGATCTCAAACTGATCCGGCGCGCGCAGCGCGTTGCGGCTCAGGGCGACGAACAGCTTGCCGCGCAGGTAGAGATACCACGGCCGCTTGGTGAGGATCAGCGACTCATGCGACATAAAGAATGACGTCTCCGACATGCGGCACGGCAACCCTTCCAGCCCGCAGCGGTGGAACACCTCCTCGACGTTCGGCGTTTCCCGCCAGCCGTAACTGGCCACCACCCGCCAGAAGGTCGGCGACAGCTGTTCGATGGTCACCCGGCGCACGTTGTGCACGTAAGGCGCATCCTCGGTGCGCAGCGTCAGCAGCACCACGCGTTCATGCAGCACCTTGTTGTGCTTCAGGTTGTGCAGCAGCGCAAAAGGAATGACGTTGGTGGCGCGCGACAGGAACACCGCGGTACCCGGCACCCGCACCGGCGGCGATTTCTCCAGCGAGGCGATCATCGCCTCCAGCGAGTTGCCGTGTTCATGCAGGCGGCGCAGCAAGCGGAAGCGCTCGCTCTTCCAGGTGGTCATAATGACGAACATCACCAGCGCCAAGGTCAGTGGCAACCAGCCGCCGGAGAACAGCTTCAGGGCGTTGGCGGAGAACATCGGCACGTCGATGATCAGCAAGATGGTCACAATGCCGATCGCCAGGAAGCGATTCCAGTGCCAGTTGTTGATCGCCACCGAGGTGACCAGAATACTGGTCAGCACCATGGTACCGGTGACGGCAATGCCGTACGCCGCCGCCAGGTTGCTGGAGTGTTCGAATCCGATGATCACCAGCACCACCGAGATGTACAGCGTCCAGTTGATCACCGGAATATAGATCTGGCCGGATTCCATTTCCGAGGTGTGAATGATGCGCATCGGCGACAGGTAACCCAGACGCACCGCCTGGCGGGTCAGCGAGAAGACGCCGGAAATCACCGCCTGCGAGGCGATAACCGTCGCCAGGGTCGCCAGAATCAGCAGCGGGATCAGCGCCCAGTCGGGCGCCAACAGGAAGAACGGGTTTTTGATCGCCTCAGGGTTTTTCAGCAGCAGCGCGCCCTGGCCGAAGTAGTTGAGCACCAGCGAAGGCAGCACCACGGTGAACCAGGCCAGGCGAATCGGGAACTTGCCGAAGTGCCCCATATCGGCATACAGCGCCTCGACGCCGGTGATGGACAGCACCACCGCCCCCAGCGCGAAGAACGACACCTTCTTATATTCCATGAAGAAGTTGAGCGCCCATTTGGGATTCAGCGCCTGCAGCACTTCCGGGTTCGAAATGATGCTGCGCGCGCCCAGCACCGCCAATACGATGAACCACAGCAGCATCACCGGGGCGAACAGCTTGCCGACGCTGCCGGTACCGTGTTTTTGGATAACGAACAGCAGCGTCAGCACCAGAATGGAGAGCGGCACAATATAGGCGTCGAGCGCAGGCGCGGCGATTTCCAACCCCTCGATCGCCGACATCACCGAGATCGCCGGGGTGATCACCACCTCGCCATAGAAGAAGCTGCCGCCGATCAGGCCCAGTATCACCAGCACCGCGGTGGTGCGCGCCGAGGTGTTGCGCCCGGCCAACGACATCAGCGTCAGAATGCCGCCTTCGCCGGCGTTGTCCGCACGCATCACGTAGGTGAGATATTTGAGGGAAACGATCACGATCAGCATCCAGAAAATCAGCGACAGGAAGCCGAAAACCACGTCTGGACGAACATCGAAGCCGTAATGGCCGGAGAAACACTCTCTCAGCGTATAGAGAGGGCTGGTGCCGATATCACCGTAGACCACGCCGATGGCCGCCAGGGTTACCGCCGATAAGGACTGCTTATGCTCTGCGCTCATAATTCGTTTCTTTATCAGAACATCCGTTAGCGATGCATCCGCATCAGGCAAAATACGGGCTCAAAGATCCGTCACGCCCACCAGAAAGCCGCACAGTATGCACCATTTATACGGCTTGCCTACCCTTATATCAGAGCCGAAAAATAAACAAAATGTGAACCGGATATCCGGCACAACTGAGAAAAATATTACTAATCAATAAGCTATACCACTAAAAATAATGGTGGTTTATCATCGGATTATCGACCAAGATTGGCTAACTCTCGGACAATGCGACAATTATATGACGCCATCATCCCTTCTGGCAGAACGAATTTCCCGCCTCAGCAGCGCGCTGGAGAGCGGTCTTTATGAGCGGCAAGAAGCGATCCGCCTGTGCCTGCTGGCGGCGCTGAGCGGCGAAAGCGTATTCCTGCTCGGCCCGCCCGGCATCGCCAAGAGCCTGATCGCGCGCAGGCTGAAGTTTGCCTTCCGCAACGCCCGCTCCTTTGAATACCTGATGACGCGTTTTTCCACGCCGGAAGAGGTCTTCGGCCCGCTCTCTATTCAGGCGCTGAAAGACGAAGGGCGCTATCAGCGTCTGACCGCCGGCTACCTGCCGGAAGCGGAGATCGTGTTTCTGGACGAGATCTGGAAGGCCGGCCCGGCGATCCTCAACACCCTGCTGACGGCGATCAACGAACGGCGCTTTCGCAACGGCAACAGCGAAGAACCGATCCCGCTGCGCCTGCTGGTCACCGCCTCCAACGAACTGCCCGAAGCGGACAACAGCCTCGAAGCCCTGTATGACCGCATGCTGATCCGCCTGTGGCTGGACAAGGTGCAGGATAAGCAGAATTTCCGCTCGCTGCTGGTCAACCGCCAGAATGAGAGCCAAAACCCGGTGCCGGCGGCGCTGAGCGTCAGCGACGAAGAGTTTCTGCAGTGGCAGCCGCAGATCGACAAGGTGGCGCTGCCGGAAGCCTGCTTTGAGCTTATTTTCCAGCTGCGCCAGCGGCTGGACGCGCTGGAACAGGCGCCGTACGTCTCTGACCGACGCTGGAAAAAGGCCCTGCGCCTGCTGCAGGCCTGCGCCTTCTTCAGCGGGCGCGACGCCATCGCCCCGCTCGACCTGATGCTATTGAAAGACTGCCTGTGGCACGATCTCACCTCGCTGAAGCTGCTGCAACAGCAGATCGATCAGCTGCTGACCGAGTCAGCCTATCAGCAGCAGTCGATGCTGATCCAGTTGCAACAGATCCATACCCGCTGGCTGCAGGACCAGCAGCAGCAAAGCGATCGGCAGGCCATCAGCCTGGTGAAAAAGGGCGGCATGTTCAGCCGCAAACAGCAATATGCGCCGGCCACGCCGTTCGCCGGCGGCACTCTCACTCTGCTGCTGCAAAAACCACTGCAGCTGCATGACATTCAGGTCAACCATCTGAGCATCGAGAGCAGCGTGCTGGATAACTGGCTGCAAAAAGGCGGCGACGTGCGCGCCAAGCTGAACGGCATTGGCTTCGCGCAGCCGATCGATTTGGACGTCGATGACCAACTGCACCTGACGGTGCTGGACGTCAGCCGCCAACCTTCGCTGCTGGCGCTGCCTGGCAAGCAGGCCACCGCCACGCCGCAGGCGCTGCTGGATGAAATGGACGCGTTGGCCCAGCGCCTGGCGGAGCAGCGCCGCGCCTTCAGCCAACATCAGCCCTGTCTGTTCACGCCTGCCGCCGGCCTGGCCAAGATCGAAGCCAGTCTGCTGCAGGTGGCAGAGCAAGTTAAACAGCAACAGCAGCAAATGCGCGGCCAGTAACCATGCTCAGTCTGGAGACGCTCGATCTGCTGCTGGCGATCACCGAAGGCGAGATGATCGAGGAGATGATCGTCGGCATGCTGGCGGCGCCGCAGCTGTCGGTGTTCTTTAAAAAGTTTCCGGCCCTTCGCCGGGCGCTGGATCGCGATCTGCCACGCTGGAAACTGCAGCTCAAGGAGCGTCTGCAGGAGGCTATGGTGCCGCCGGCGCTGGCGCAGGAGTTTTACCGCTACCAGCAGTGCCAGCTGGAGAACAACACCCAGTTCTATCACAACCTCAATGACACGATGGAGCTTCTGCGTCAGCTGGTCTCGCCGTTTTATGAACAGGCACGCGCGCTGGTGGACGCCGCCGATCTGCCCAACCACCCGCTGGACGACAGCTTCCAAACCCTGTTCCTGCAGCGCTGGCGCATCAGCCTGACGCTACAGGCCACCATGCTGCACCACCAACTGCTGGAACAAGAGCGCGAGCAGCTGATGGCGGAACTGCAGGAGCGTCTGGCGCTGAGCGGCGCGCTGGAGCCGCTGCTGTCGGAAAACGACACCGCCGCCGGCAGGCTGTGGGATATGAGCAAAGGCCAGCTGCAGCGCGGCGATTACCAACGGCTGGTGGAGTACGGCAACTTTTTGCAGCAGCAGCCGGAGCTGAAAAAGCTGGCACAGCAGCTGGGCCGCAGCTACCAGGCCAAAGCGGTGCAGCAACAAGACGCGCAGCCGGAACCGTTCAGGGTCATGGTGCAGGTGCCGGCCACGCTGCCGGAAGAAGTAAATGGCATTCATCAGAGCGACGACATCCTGCGCCTGCTGCCGCCGGAGCTGGCGACGCTGGGGATTGAAGAGCTGGAGTTCGAGTTTTATCGCCGCCTGCTGGAAAAGCGACTGCTGAGCTACCGCCTGCAGGGCGACGTCTGGCAGGAACAGGTTCTGATCCGTCAGGTCACCCACCAGCAGCAGGATCAGCAACCACGCGGGCCGTTTATCGTCTGCGTGGACACCTCAGGATCGATGGGCGGCTTCAACGAACAGTGCGCCAAGGCGTTCTGCCTGGCGCTGCTGCGCATTGCGCTGGCGGACAACCGCCGCTGCTACATCATGCTGTTCGCCAACCAGATCGTGCATTACGAGCTCACCGCCGCCAGCGGCATCGAGCAGGCGGTGCGCTTTCTCGGCCAGCAATTTCGCGGCGGCACCGATCTGGCGGCCTGCCTGAACGCCACCGTCACCAAAATGGCGGAGAGTGGCTGGTTCGACGCCGATGCGGTAATCATTTCCGATTTTATCGCCCAGCGGTTGCCGGAGGAGGTAATAAAGAAGGTGAAACAACAGCAGCAAAGCCACCAGCAGCGTTTCCATGCGGTGGCGATGTCCGCCTACGGCAAACCCGGCATCATGCGCATCTTCGATCATATCTGGCGCTTTGATACCGGGCTGAAAAGCCGTTTAATGCGCCGCTGGCGGCGCTAGGCGGTTAGAGCAGGCCTTCGAACGCCCCACGCACTTCCGGCGACCACACGCCGCACTGCACCTGGCCGATATGCGACAGTTGCAGCAACAGCATCACCAAACGCGACTGGCCGATGCCGCCGCCGATGGTCTGGGGCATATCACCGCGCAACAGCGACTGGTGCCATTCCAGCTTCATGCGTTCTTCATCGCCGGTCAGCGCCAGCTGATGTTTCAGCGCGGCGGCGTCGACGCGGATGCCCATAGAAGACAGCTCGAAAGCGTCCTGCAGCACCGGGTTCCACACCACGATATCGCCGTTCAGGCCCGCCAGGCCATCCGTCGCCGGGGTGGTCCAGTCATCATAATCCGGCGCCCGCACATCGTGCGATTTGCCGTGCGACAGCTTGCCGCCGATGCCGATCAAGAATACCGCGCCCAGCTCTTTGGCAATCGCCCGCTCGCGCCCTTTGGCATCCAGATCCGGGTAGCGCTGCAGCAGGGTTTCGCTGTGCACAAAGTGAATCTGTTCCGGCAGGAACGGAGTCAGGCCATGCTCGCGGCTGACTTCCGCCTCCGTCGCCTTGATGGCGGCGTAAATGCTGCGCACGGTGCTTTTCAGGTAGTCCAGGCTGCGCTCACCGTCGCCCATCACCCGCTCCCAGTCCCACTGATCGACGTACACCGAGTGGATAGGCGTCAGGCGATCTTCATCCGGGCGCAGCGCCTTCATATGGGTGTACAGGCCTTCACCGGCGCCGAAATCGTAGCTGCCCAGGGTTTTGCGTTTCCATTTCGCCAGCGAATGCACCACTTCGAAGGTGGCGTCAGGCAGGGTTTTGACCTTAACCTGCACCGCTTTCTCGCTGCCGGAGAGGTTATCCTGCGTGCCGTCGCCCAAACGGCTGAGGATCGGGGCCTGCACTTCGATCAGGCCGAGCTGTTGCTCCAGCTGGCGGGAGAAGAAGGATTTGACCTGGCTGATTTGTTGTTGTTTTTGGATAAACTGTTTTTTCATTGCCGTATCTCTTGTAAACCTGTCTCTGTTGACATCGATTAAGCAACAAAATGACACTTCAATTCAATATCCATTAATCAATATTGCCTTTTCACTTTTAATCGTTCATTTTTACCCGGACAGAATTCAACAATCGTTAATTAATGGGGGATTAAATGGCGGAAATTTATCAGATCGATAATCTCGATCGCGGCATCCTCAACGCCCTGATGGACAATGCGCGCACACCGTACGCCGAACTGGCGAAAAATTTCGCCGTCAGCCCCGGCACCATCCATGTGCGGGTAGAGAAGATGAAACAGGCCGGGATCATCACCGGCGCGCGCATTGACGTCAGCCCTAAACAGCTGGGCTACGACGTGTGCTGCTTTATCGGCATCATATTAAAGAGCGCCAAGGACTATCCTTCGGCCCTGAAGAAGCTGGAAAGCCTGGAAGAAGTGGTAGAAGCCTATTACACCACCGGCCACTACAGCGTCTTTATTAAGGTAATGTGCCGCTCGATCGACGCGCTGCAACAGGTACTTATCAACAAGATCCAGACCATCGACGAGATCCAGTCTACCGAAACGCTGATCTCGCTGCAGAACCCCATTATGCGTACCATCGTGCCGTAACCCGCCAAATTGCATACCCACATTATCCACAGGTAGATCCCAGCCGATTCACAGCGTACAATGCAGCCACTTTGAGTGAGAAGGTTGGGATCGTTGGTTCATGGCAGACATTACTCTGATCAGTGGCAGTACGCTTGGCAGCGCCGAATACGTGGCTGAACATTTGGCTGAAAAGCTGGAAGACGCGGGTTTCTCTACCGAGATGCTGCACGGCCCTGAACTGGATGAGCTGCCGCTGACCGGCCGCTGGCTGGTGGTCTCTTCCACGCACGGCGCCGGCGAGCTGCCGGATAACCTGCAGCCGCTGTTGGAACAGATCGCCGAACAACAGCCGGATCTTTCCGAGGTCCAGTTCGGCGCCGTCGGTTTGGGCAGTTCGGAATACGACACCTTCTGCGGCGCGATCAAACAGATCGACGATCTGTTGATCGCCAGAGGCGCTAAAAGGATCGGCGATCGTCTCGAGATCGACGTGACCGAGCATGAAATTCCCGAGGATCCGGCCGAGGAATGGGTAAAAACCTGGATTAATTTACTCTAATTCGTCTAAAGATCGCGCGAACAATTGTGGATAACTATGCTTAGAAGCAGGGTAAAAGCCGTAGTTATCCCAATAACAACCGTTGTTCGCTTTTTGTCCTGTGCATAACAAGCCTTTTAGATCCCAGCTTATCTGCGTCGGGATCACCGATCATTCACAGCAAACGATCCTCCTTAATCTGCTGATCTTCATCGTGAATAGTCACTTATCCACAGAGGATCGCGATCCTAATAAGAGATCTAATAAAGAGATCTTTAAATAAAAAAGATCTTCTTTTAATTACCGACGATCCTGACCACTTGGTCGATCGTCTAAACTTGAGTAGAATCCCCCACCCCAGGGCAAATACGATCGTTCGCAATACGGCGAGGTGCAGTTCCATGTTTTATCCAGATCAATTTGACGTCATCATCATCGGTGGTGGCCATGCAGGTACCGAGGCCGCCATGGCCGCGGCGCGCATGGGACGTCAGACTTTATTATTGACACACAATATCGATACGCTGGGACAGATGTCCTGTAATCCGGCGATTGGCGGTATTGGTAAAGGGCATCTGGTTAAGGAAATTGATGCACTCGGCGGCCTGATGGCGACAGCGATCGACCATGCCGGTATCCAGTTTAGGATACTAAACGCCAGCAAAGGCCCTGCCGTTCGCGCCACTCGCGCCCAGGCGGATCGCGTACTGTATCGCCAGGCGATCCGTACCGCGTTGGAGAACCAGCCCAACCTGATGATCTTCCAACAACCCGTTGAGGATCTGATCGTCGAAAACGATCGCGTCGTGGGCGCCGTCACCCAAATGGGTCTGAAATTCCGCGCCAAGGCGGTGGTATTGACCGTCGGCACCTTCCTGGACGGCAAGATCCATATCGGTCTGGAAAATTACAGCGGTGGCCGCGCCGGGGATCCTCCTTCGATCTCGCTGTCACAGCGTTTGCGTGAACTGCCGCTGCGCGTTAACCGCTTGAAAACCGGTACGCCGCCGCGCATCGACGCCCGCACTATCGATTTCAGCGTACTGGCCCCGCAACACGGCGATACGCCGGTACCGGTATTCTCGTTCCTGGGCGATGCCAGCCAGCATCCGGAACAAATGGCGTGCTACATCACCCACACCAATGAAAAAACCCATGACGTGATCCGCAATAACCTCGATCGCAGCCCAATGTATGCCGGGATCATCGAAGGGATCGGCCCACGTTATTGCCCGTCGATCGAAGACAAGGTCATGCGCTTTGCCGATCGCAACGCGCACCAGATCTTCCTCGAGCCGGAAGGCCTGACCAGCAACGAGATTTACCCTAACGGGATTTCCACCAGCCTGCCGTTCGACGTGCAAATGCAGATCGTCCGTTCGATGGAAGGGATGCAGAACGCGCGTATTATTCGCCCTGGTTATGCCATCGAGTACGATTTCTTCGATCCACGCGATCTGAAGCCTACTTTGGAAAGCAAATTCATTCAGGGGCTGTTCTTCGCCGGTCAGATCAACGGCACCACCGGGTATGAAGAAGCCGCTGCGCAGGGCCTGTTGGCCGGTTTGAACGCCGGGCGCTTCGCCGACGAACAGGAAGGCTGGGCGCCACGTCGCGATCAGGCTTACCTGGGCGTGCTGGTAGACGATCTCAGCACCCTCGGCACAAAAGAGCCGTACCGCATGTTTACCTCACGCGCCGAGTATCGTCTGATGCTGCGCGAAGACAACGCCGATCTCCGCCTGACGGAAAAAGGCCGCGAGCTGGGTCTGGTGGACGACGTGCGTTGGGCACGTTACAGCGAGAAGCTGGAGCGAATCGAACGCGAACGCCAGCGCCTGCGCGACATCTGGATGCACCCGCACGCCGAGAACGTCGAACAGGTCAATGCGCTGCTGAAAGCGCCGCTGTCGCGTGAAGCGAACGGCGAAGAACTGCTGCGCCGCCCGGAGATGGATTACGCGCAGTTGACCGGCACCGACGCCTTCGCGCCACCGCTGGACGACGTGCAAGCCGCTGAACAGGTCGAGATCCAGGTCAAATACGAAGGCTACATCGCTCGTCAGCAGGAAGAGATCGAAAAACAGCAGCGCAACGAGAATACCTTGCTGCCGTTGGATCTCGACTACCGTCAGGTTTCGGGACTGTCGAACGAGGTGATCGCCAAGTTGAACGATCACAAACCGAACTCCATCGGCCAGGCTTCGCGCATCTCCGGCATTACGCCGGCGGCGATCTCGATTTTGCTGATCTGGCTGAAAAAGCAGGGACTGCTGCGCCGCAGCGCATAAATCTCGCATCCAGGCGGCCGTTTGTTCATCCCGTAGCCAAACGGCCGCTGACATCACTTGCGCCCTGAATTATCATAGTCGCCTCATTGCGCCAGCTAACCATCCGCTGGTCGTTCAGCGCCTGCCAGAGGATCCGTTGTGCAAAAAAAATTAGACTCGCTGCTTGCGGCGGCAGGCATTGAGCTGCCCGATCAGCAAAAACAACAGCTGCTGGGTTATGTTGGCATGCTGGATAAGTGGAACAAGGCTTATAACCTCACGTCGGTGCGCGACCCGCAGCAAATGCTGGTGCGCCACATCCTCGACAGCATCGTGGTCAATCCGCATCTGCAGGGCTCGCGTTTCATCGATGTCGGCACCGGCCCCGGCTTGCCGGGCATTCCGCTGGCGATCGTGCGCCCGGACGCGCATTTCACGCTGCTCGACAGCCTGGGCAAGCGCGTGCGCTTCCTGCGCCAGGTGCAGCATGAGCTGGGCCTGAACAATATCGAGCCGGTGCAGAGCCGCGTCGAAGCGTTTCCGGCCGAGCCACCGTTCGATGGTGTGATCAGCCGCGCGTTCGCTTCGCTGCAGGATATGCTGTCCTGGTGTCATCATCTGCCGGCGAAAGGGCAGGGGCGTTTTTACGCGTTGAAAGGCGTGCGCCCGGATGAAGAGCTGACGCAGCTGCCGGCTGGCGTAAGCCTGGAGTCCATCGTGCGGTTGCAGGTGCCTGAACTGGAAGGCGAACGCCATCTGGTGATTCTTAAGGCAAACTGAGTTTGCTTTTGATCAAACAAGCGTGAATTAAAAGGCAGTACTCAGCAGAAAGGTAAGCAGGCTAATTAGTTGGTCGCTTTTTTTAGTTAATTTACTTTCTATTAACACAAAAAACGCGGCTAATTAGCGACAATAGAGTAATTGCATTTAGAAATAGTCACGTTAGCAATCATGTGCGAAAGATTGGCGTTTGCTGCTAATGTTAATTGGCTGTTGGAATATTGCCCCGCTGCTTGTCAATAAAAGGTTTTCATCGGGTATACGGATTGTTTTTGAACAGTTAACTGATAATGTTTTGATTTATATAATCTTTTGATCGCTCAAATTGCTAAAGACGGTTTGGTTGACCATCGGCTATAAATCAGGAAGGGACATTACTGTGATCGGCCTCGCGTTTCTAAACGCAACGCTGGAATAATCAGACAATTAAATGCGCCCTATTATTCCGACCGTTTTCTTGTGAAAATAGGCTGGAATAGGGAAATTTAAATAATTGTTCACCTTTTCGCTACTTATCGATTGAATTCGTTGGTATGCCCCGTATAATTTGCTCGTTTTTTGCTGCTTGACTCAGGGCAGCAAAAACAGTTGTATACGTCACTCAGCATACCCCCTCTGGGGTACGGAGAGAACAAACGTCATGTCTGTGTCCCTTTACAGCGGGAAAGTCGCACGCAAACTGCTGTTTTTGCAGTTAATGACTTTTGTTCTGATCAGCGTTGCTTTCTGGCTGAAAAGCCCGGAATGGAGCGCTTCGGCGCTGGCAGGCGGTCTCGCCGCCTGGTTGCCGAGTGCAATGTTTATGCTGTTTGCCTTGCGCCATCAGGCGCAAACGCCGGCGCCCGGTAGGGTTGCCTGGTCGTTCGCCATCGGCGAGGGGCTAAAGGTCGTGATCACCATCGTTTTGCTGATCGTGGCGCTGGGGGTGTTCAAGGCGGAGTTTATACCGCTTGGCCTGACCTATTTAGCGGTGTTAGTGGTGCAGATAGTGGCACCGGCCGTGATTAACAGTTACCGAAATTAACTAAATAAAGGGTAGAGGCATCATGTCTGCAGAGGGATACAACAGTCCACAGGAGTATATCGGTCACCACCTGACGCAGCTTCAGGTCGGGACTGGGTTTTGGTCGATTAACCTCGACTCGATGTTTTTCTCCGTCGTCCTCGGGGTTCTGTTCCTAGTTATTTTCCGCAAAGTGGCTAAAAACGCCACCAGCGGCGTGCCGGGTAAACTGCAAACCGCCGTGGAGCTGGTAGTCGGTTTCGTCGACAGCAGCGTGCGCGATATGTACCACGGCAAGAGCAAGGTGATTGCGCCGTTGGCGCTGACCGTGTTCGTCTGGGTGTTCCTGATGAACCTGATGGATCTGATTCCGGTAGACTTCCTGCCGTTCATCGGGGCGCATCTCGGTCTGCCTGCGCTGCGCGTGGTGCCTACTGCCGATGTGAACGTCACGCTGTCTATGGCGCTGGGCGTGTTTATCCTGATTCTGTTCTATAGCATCAAAATGAAAGGCGTTGGCGGGTTCGTTAAAGAGTTGACCATGCAGCCGTTCAACCACCCTGTATTCATTCCTATCAACCTGATTCTTGAAGGTGTCAGCCTGCTGTCCAAACCTGTTTCACTGGGTCTGCGACTGTTCGGCAACATGTATGCGGGTGAGTTGATCTTCATCCTGATTGCCGGCCTGTTGCCGTGGTGGTCACAGTGGGTCCTGAGCTTGCCTTGGGCTATCTTCCACATCCTGATCATTACGCTTCAAGCCTTTATTTTCATGGTTCTGACGATCGTCTATCTGTCGATGGCGTCTGAAGAGCACTGATTTTCTTAAAACACTTGCACTTTTAAACTGAAACAAACTGGAGACTGTCATGGAAAACCTGAGTATGGATCTGCTGTACATGGCTGCCGCTGTGATGATGGGTTTAGCGGCAATCGGTGCTGCGATCGGTATCGGCATCCTGGGTGGTAAATTCTTGGAAGGCGCGGCTCGTCAGCCTGACCTGATTCCTCTGCTGCGTACACAGTTCTTTATCGTTATGGGTCTGGTCGACGCCATCCCGATGATCGCTGTAGGTCTGGGTCTGTACGTGATGTTCGCCGTCGCGTAAGTAGAGCAACCCTCTACGACGTAACCAAACTATTAACTTTTAAAGAGGCATTGTGCTGTGAATCTTAACGCAACAATCCTCGGCCAGGCCATCGCGTTCGTTCTGTTTGTCTGGTTCTGCATGAAGTACGTATGGCCGCCGATCATGGCTGCCATCGAGAAACGTCAGAAAGAAATCGCTGACGGCCTCGCTTCTGCAGAGCGTGCCAAAAAAGATCTGGACTTAGCGCAAGCCAATGCGACCGACCAGCTGAAAACTGCTAAGGCAGAAGCTCAGGTGATCATCGAGCAAGCGAACAAACGCAAAGCTCAGATCATGGATGAAGCGAAAGCCGAAGCCGAGCAGGAACGTAACAAAATCGTGGCGCAGGCTCAGGCTGAGATCGAAGCCGAACGTAAGCGCGCTCGTGAAGAGTTGCGTAAGCAAGTCGCGATGCTGGCAATTGCCGGCGCCGAGAAGATCATCGAACGTTCCGTGGATGAAGCTGCTAACAGCGACATCGTTGATAAACTGGTCGCTGAACTGTAAGGAGGGAGGGGCTGATGTCTGAATTTGTAACTGTAGCTCGCCCCTACGCCAAAGCAGCTTTTGACTTTGCCGTTGAGCACCAAAGCGTAGAGCGCTGGCAGGACATGCTGGCGTTTACGGCTGAAGTCACTCGCAATGAACAGATTTCTGAACTGCTGTCTGGCGCGGTTGCGCCAGAAACGCTGTCCAAGACGTTCATCGCGGTTTGTGGCGATCGGCTCGACGAACATGGCCAGAACTTTATCCGTGTAATGGCCGAAAATGGACGTTTACTGGTTCTTCCTGCCGTGCTGCAGCAGTTCATCGAACTGCGCGCCTCGCTGGAATCCACCGTCGAAGTCGAAGTGCTCTCTGCGAGCGCGCTGAGCGACGAACAGCAGGCGAAAATCGCCGCTGCGATGGAAAAACGTCTGTCACGCAAAGTTAAGCTGAATTGCAAAATTGACAAGTCTGTACTGGCCGGCATCGTTGTTCGCGCCGGCGATATGGTGATTGATGGCAGCGTTCGCGGTCGTCTTGAACGCCTGACAGACGTCTTGCAGTCTTAAGGGGACTGGAGCATGCAACTGAATTCCACCGAAATCAGCGAACTGATCAAGCAGCGCATTGCTCAGTTCAATGTAGTGAGCGAAGCTCACAATGAAGGTACTATCGTTTCCGTCAGCGACGGGATCATCCGCGTACACGGCCTGGCCGAAGTTATGCAGGGCGAAATGATCGCGCTGCCTGGCAACCGTTACGCAATCGCATTGAACCTGGAGCGCGACTCCGTCGGTGCCGTGGTCATGGGTCCGTATTCGGATCTGGCCGAAGGCATGAAGGTTAAATGCACCGGCCGTATCCTGGAAGTTCCAGTCGGTCGTGGTCTGCTGGGCCGCGTAGTTAACACCTTGGGCGCACCAATCGACGGCAAAGGCCCGATTGAAAACGACGGCTTCTCTCCGGTAGAAGCTATCGCGCCAGGCGTTATCGAGCGTCAGTCCGTTGATCAGCCGGTTCAGACTGGCTACAAATCCGTTGATGCCATGATTCCAATCGGCCGTGGCCAGCGTGAGCTGGTGATCGGTGACCGTCAGACCGGTAAAACCGCGCTGGCGATCGATGCGATCATCAACCAACGCGACTCCGGCATCAAATGCGTTTACGTGGCTATCGGCCAGAAAGCGTCCACCATCGCTAACGTGGTGCGCAAACTGGAAGAGCACGGCGCACTGGCCAACACCATCGTGGTGGTGGCGACCGCTTCCGAATCCGCTGCACTGCAATACCTGGCGCCATACGCCGGTTGCGCAATGGGCGAATACTTCCGTGACCGCGGTGAAGATGCGCTGATCGTGTACGATGACCTGTCCAAACAGGCCGTTGCTTACCGCCAGATTTCCCTGCTGCTTCGTCGTCCGCCAGGTCGTGAAGCTTACCCAGGCGACGTATTCTACCTGCACTCCCGCTTGCTGGAGCGTGCAGCGCGCGTTAACGCCGAATACGTTGAAGCCTTCACCAAAGGTGAAGTTAAAGGCCAAACCGGTTCATTGACCGCTCTGCCGATCATTGAAACCCAGGCGGGTGACGTTTCCGCGTTCGTTCCGACCAACGTAATCTCGATTACCGATGGTCAGATCTTCCTGGAATCCAACCTGTTCAACTCCGGTATTCGTCCGGCAGTTAACCCGGGTATCTCCGTATCCCGTGTTGGTGGCGCCGCGCAGACCAAGATCATGAAGAAACTGTCCGGTGGTATCCGTACCGCGCTGGCGCAGTATCGTGAACTGGCTGCGTTCTCCCAGTTCGCCTCCGATCTGGACGACGCGACCCGCAAACAGCTGAGCCACGGTCAGAAAGTGACCGAGCTGCTGAAACAGAAACAGTATGCGCCGATGTCAGTCGCACAACAGTCTCTGGTGCTGTTTGCCGCAGAACGCGGTTACCTGAACGACGTCGAAGTCGCCAAAGTGGTGAGCTTCGAAGCCGCGCTGGTCGCCTATGCGGACCGCGAGCACGCCGAACTGCTGAACCACATCAACCAAACTGGCAACTTCAATGATGAGATCGAGGGCAAGTTGAAAGACATCCTCGAGACCTTCAAGAAAACCCAGTCCTGGTAACGCCGAACGGTCCTGCTGTTGAAAGACAGCAGGCCGTCTGGCACTGAGGAGAAGCAGAGATGGCCGGCGCAAAAGAGATACGTAGTAAGATCGCTAGCGTGCAAAACACGCAAAAGATCACTAAAGCGATGGAAATGGTCGCCGCCTCCAAAATGCGTAAATCGCAGGATCGCATGGCGGCCAGCCGTCCTTATGCAGAGACCATGCGCAAAGTGATTGGTCACCTTGCGTTAGGGAATCTGGAGTACAAGCACCCGTACCTGGATGAGCGTGACGTTAAGCGCGTCGGGTATCTGGTGGTGTCTACTGACCGTGGTCTCTGCGGCGGCTTGAACATCAACCTGTTCAAAAAGCTGCTGGCGGAGATGAAAGCCTGGTCCGAAAAAGGCGTCGAAACCGATTTGGCGCTGATTGGCTCTAAAGCGGCCTCTTTCTTTGGTTCCGTGGGCGGCAACGTGGTTGCCCAGGTGACCGGCATGGGGGACAAACCTTCCCTGTCGGATCTGATCGGGCCGGTGAAAGTGATGCTGCAGGCCTACGACGAAGGTCGTTTGGACAAGCTGTACATTGTCAGCAACAAATTTGTTAATACGATGTCCCAAGAGCCGCAGGTGCTTCAGCTGCTGCCGTTACCGCCAGCCGATGACGAAGAGCTGAAGAAAACGCCTTGGGATTACCTGTATGAACCCGATCCAAAAGTGCTGCTTGATACCTTGCTGCGCCGCTATGTGGAGTCGCAGGTTTATCAGGGCGTCGTGGAAAACCTGGCCAGCGAGCAGGCCGCACGAATGGTCGCGATGAAAGCCGCAACCGATAACGGCGGTAGCCTGATCAAAGAGCTGCAGTTGGTATACAACAAGGCGCGTCAGGCCAGCATCACTCAGGAACTCACCGAGATCGTTTCGGGAGCCTCCGCGGTTTAAGCTAGGTTTACGAATTACGTAGAGGATTCAAGATGGCTACTGGAAAGATTATCCAGGTAATCGGCGCCGTGGTGGACGTCGAGTTCCCTCAGGATGCCGTACCAAAAGTGTACGATGCCCTTGAGGTAGAAAACGGCACCGAAAAACTGGTGTTGGAAGTTCAGCAACAGCTGGGCGGTGGCGTGGTTCGCTGTATCGCAATGGGGACCTCCGACGGTCTGCGTCGCGGTCTGAAAGTGAACAACCTGGACCACCCGATTGAAGTGCCGGTGGGTAAAGCTACCCTGGGCCGTATCATGAACGTATTGGGTCAACCGATCGACATGAAAGGCGACATCGGCGAAGAAGAGCGTTGGGCGATTCACCGCGCGGCGCCAAGCTACGAAGAGCTGTCCAGCTCCCAGGAACTGCTGGAAACCGGTATCAAGGTAATGGACCTGATTTGTCCGTTCGCCAAGGGCGGTAAAGTCGGTCTGTTCGGCGGTGCGGGCGTAGGTAAAACCGTAAACATGATGGAGCTGATCCGTAACATCGCGATCGAGCACTCCGGTTATTCCGTGTTTGCGGGCGTGGGCGAGCGTACTCGTGAGGGTAACGACTTCTACCACGAAATGACCGACTCCAACGTTCTGGACAAAGTATCCCTGGTTTACGGCCAGATGAACGAGCCACCGGGTAACCGTCTGCGCGTTGCGCTGACCGGTCTGACCATGGCGGAGAAATTCCGTGACGAAGGCCGTGACGTTCTGCTGTTCGTTGACAACATCTACCGTTACACCCTGGCCGGTACCGAAGTGTCCGCACTTCTGGGCCGTATGCCATCCGCGGTAGGTTATCAGCCAACGCTGGCGGAAGAGATGGGCGTTCTGCAAGAACGTATCACCTCGACCAAGACCGGTTCCATCACTTCCGTACAGGCCGTTTACGTTCCTGCGGATGACTTGACTGACCCGTCACCAGCCACCACCTTTGCGCACTTGGACGCAACCGTGGTACTGAGCCGTAACATCGCTTCTCTGGGTATCTACCCGGCCGTTGACCCGCTGGATTCCACCAGCCGTCAGCTGGATCCGCTGGTTGTTGGCCAGGAGCACTACGACGTAGCGCGTGGCGTGCAGTCCATTCTGCAACGCTACCAGGAACTGAAAGATATCATCGCGATCCTGGGTATGGACGAGCTGTCTGAAGAAGACAAACTGGTCGTATCCCGTGCGCGTAAGATCCAACGCTTCCTGTCTCAGCCGTTCTTCGTGGCAGAAGTCTTCACCGGTTCTCCGGGCAAGTTCGTATCGCTGAAAGACACCATCCGTGGTTTCAAAGGCATTATGGACGGCGACTATGACCACCTGCCGGAGCAGGCGTTCTACATGGTTGGCACCATTGAAGAAGCAGTGGAAAAAGCCAAGAAACTGTAACGCCTTGAGAGGAGGGTGATATGGCTATGACTTACCATCTGGATGTAGTCAGCGCGGAAAAACAGATGTTTTCCGGCCTGGTGCAGAAGATCCAGGTGACAGGCAGCGAAGGTGAACTGGGGATCTTCCCTGGCCATGCGCCGCTGCTGACTGCCATCAAGCCTGGCATGGTGCGTATTGTTAAGCAGCATGGTGAAGAAGAGTTCATCTACCTGTCCGGCGGCATCCTTGAGGTGCAGCCGAGCGTGGTTACCGTGCTGGCGGACACTGCTATCCGTGGTACTGACCTCGACGAAGCGAGAGCGTTGGAAGCTAAGCGTAAAGCTGAAGAACATATTCGCAGCTCTCATGGCGATGTCGACTATGCTCAGGCATCCGCTGAACTGGCGAAAGCGATCGCAAAACTGCGCGTTATCGAGCTCACCAGAAAAGCGATGTAATGTTTGGGTGCTTTGCACCCAACTTTAAGAAAGCGGCCTATAGGGTCGCTTTTTTTTTACTTTAAAATAAGCATTTCAGCCCGGCGGGCGGTGTGGTGTATAACCCCTGATATCGGGAAAGAAACGTCGCCGATCGCCGACAGTTTTTTCGCTCCGACGGCGAATTGGCCGCGATAGCGGCAGGCCAAGGCCCACGCGGCCTGCGCCGGGTTCGTGCAGAGAAATATGTAGTAATATCGTCGCTAAACGGTTTTACTTTCGTCTATCAAAATGGAGTTATCAGGTTGCTTATGTCGAACAGCGCAATGAGCGTGGTTATCCTCGCCGCGGGCAAGGGAACACGCATGTATTCCGATCTTCCCAAGGTCTTACATCCGTTGGCCGGCAAGCCGATGGTGCAACACGTCATTGATGCCGCGATGAAACTGGGCGCACAACATGTCCACCTGGTATACGGCCACGGCGGCGAACTGCTGAAAAGTACGTTGACCGAAGGCGCGCTGAACTGGGTGCTGCAGGCCGAGCAATTGGGTACCGGTCATGCAATGCAGCAGGCGGCGCCGCACTTTGCCGACGATGAAGACGTGCTGATGCTGTACGGCGACGTGCCGTTGATCTCCGTGGATACGCTGCAACGCCTGCTGGCGGCCAAGCCGCAGGGCGGCATCGGTCTGCTGACGGTCAAGCTGGACGATCCGAGCGGTTACGGCCGCATCGTGCGCGAGCAGGGCAGCGTGGTGGGCATCGTCGAACACAAGGACGCCAGCGAGGCACAGCGCCAAATCAACGAGATCAATACCGGCATCCTGGTGGCGAACGGGCGCGATCTGAAGCGCTGGCTGGGGATGTTGAATAACGATAACGCACAGGGCGAGTTTTACATCACCGATATCATTGCGTTGGCCCATGCCGACGGCAAGAAAATCGAGGCTGTACATCCGTCGCGCCTGAGCGAAGTGGAAGGCGTGAACAACCGCCTGCAGCTGGCGACCCTGGAGCGCGTATTCCAGTCGGAACAATCTGAAAAGCTGCTGTTGGCCGGCGTGATGCTGCTGGATCCGGCGCGTTTCGATCTGCGCGGGGAACTTGTTCACGGCCGAGACATCACTATTGATGCGAATGTGATTATCGAAGGTCACGTCAAGCTGGGCGACCGGGTGAAAATCGGCGCTGGCTGCGTGCTGAAAAACTGCGTAATCGGTGATGACTGCGAGATCAGCCCTTACAGCGTGCTGGAAGACAGCGTGCTGGAGGCCGACTGCACCGTGGGGCCGTTCGCCCGCCTGCGCCCAGGCGCGGAGCTGGCGGCAGGGGCTCACGTCGGCAACTTCGTGGAAATGAAAAAGGCGCGTCTGGGCAAAGGCTCCAAGGCCGGTCACCTCAGCTACCTGGGCGATGCCGAAATCGGCGATGACGTGAATATCGGCGCCGGCACCATCACCTGCAACTACGATGGCGCCAACAAGCACAAGACGGTGATCGGCGACGGCGTATTCGTCGGTTCCGATACTCAGCTGGTGGCGCCGGTGTCGGTCGGCAAAGGCTCCACCATCGCCGCCGGCACCACGGTGACGCGCGATATCGCCGAGAACGAACTGGTGCTGAGCCGCGTCAAACAGGTGCACATTCAGGGCTGGCAACGTCCGGTGAAGAAGAAGTCATAGTGTGTTTTGCGTTGGGCTCCGTTCACGAGCCCAATACAAAACATAATAACCCCACCATCTACAGGCTCGGGGACGCACGGTAAAAACCGGCAAAAATCAGGTCAAGGCATCGAAAGCGCCCATGAAGGGCGTTCATTAGGAATACAACTGATGTGTGGAATTGTAGGCGCAGTAGCGCAACGTGATATCGCAGAAATCCTGTTGGAAGGTTTACGCCGTCTCGAGTACCGCGGTTATGACTCCGCCGGTCTGGCAGTGGTCGACGCGCAGGGCAACGTCAGTCGCCTGCGTCGCGTAGGCAAGGTGCAAAAACTGGCCGAAGCGGCGGAGCAGACCGATCTGCACGGCGGTACCGGCATCGCTCACACCCGTTGGGCAACGCACGGTGAACCGACCGAGGCGAACGCGCACCCGCATGTTTCCGACTACATTACCGTGGTGCATAACGGCATCATCGAAAACCACGAACCGCTGCGCGAACTGCTGATCGAACGCGGTTATCGCTTCAGCTCCGAAACCGACACCGAAGTGATCGCGCACCTGGTGCACTGGGAACAGTTGCAGGGCGGTACGCTGCTGGAAGTGGTTCAGCGCGTGATCCCACAGCTGCGCGGCGCTTACGGCACCGTGGTGATGGACAGCCGCGATCCGAGCGTATTGGTCGCTGCGCGCTCCGGCAGCCCGCTGGTTATCGGCCGCGGCGTCGGGGAAAACTTCATCGCTTCCGACCAGCTGGCGCTGCTGCCGGTCACCCGCCGCTTCATCTTCCTGGAAGAAGGCGACGTGGTGGAAGTGACTCGCCGCACCGTCAACATCTTCGACAAGCAGGGCAACGCCATCGAGCGCCCTGAGATCGAATCCCAGGTGCAGTATGACGCCGGCGACAAGGGCGCTTACCGTCACTACATGCAAAAAGAGATCTACGAACAGCCGCTGGCGCTGAAAAATACCCTGGAAGGGCGTTTCAGCCATGGCCAAATCAACCTGAGCGAGCTGGGCCCGCGCGCCGATGAACTGTTGGCCAAGGTGCAGCACGTACAGATCATCGCCTGTGGCACTTCTTACCACTCCGGTATGGTGGCGCGTTATTGGTTCGAAGCGCTGGCCGGCGTGCCGTGCGACGTCGAGATCGCGTCCGAGTTCCGTTACCGCAAATCGGCGGTGCGTCCGGGCAGCCTGATCATCACCCTGTCGCAGTCCGGCGAAACCGCCGACACGTTAGCGGCGCTGCGCCTGTCCAAAGAGCTGGGTTATCTCGGTTCGCTGGCCGTTTGTAACGTGGCCGGCTCTTCGCTGGTGCGCGAATCCGATCTGGCGTTGATGACCAAGGCCGGCACGGAAATCGGCGTAGCTTCGACCAAGGCCTTCACCACGCAGCTCACCGTGCTGTTGATGCTGGTGGCGCGCCTGGGCCGCCTGAAAGGCATGGCGGAAAGCGTGGAGCAAGAGATCGTGCACGGCCTGCAGGCGCTGCCGGCGCGTATCGAGCAGATGCTGTCGATGGATAAAGAGATCGAAGCGCTGGCGGAAGGTTTCTCCGACAAACACCATGCGCTGTTCCTCGGCCGCGGCGATCAGTATCCGATCGCCATGGAAGGGGCGCTGAAGCTGAAAGAGATCTCCTATATTCACGCTGAAGCTTATGCGGCGGGGGAGCTGAAACACGGCCCGCTGGCGCTGATCGACGCCGACATGCCGGTGATCGTCGTGGCGCCGAACAACGAACTGCTGGAAAAGCTGAAGTCCAACATTGAAGAAGTGCGCGCGCGCGGCGGCCAGCTGTACGTGTTCGCCGATCAGGATGCCGGCTTCGTCAGCAGCGAAGGCATGACCATCATTCCTCTGCCGCACGTCGAGGAAATCGTCGCGCCGATCTTCTACACCGTGCCGTTGCAGCTGCTGTCTTACCATGTGGCGCTGATCAAAGGCACCGACGTTGACCAGCCGCGCAACCTGGCGAAGTCTGTCACCGTAGAGTAATCTGCCGCAGGTAAACTGCAAAAGCCGGCCTTAGCGCCGGCTTTTTTCATGAGCAACGCGAAAGATGACAGCGGCGCCGATTCAGGGATAAACGTTGTCATATTCAAGCGGATAGGGCGTGGCCAAACGGTTTTTTTATTGCTTGTCAATTGCGCTGTTTTCAATATAACAAATTGATTTTAATATAAATCAATACCTCTAAAACGCACTGTAATATAACTGTCATATTGCGTACATTTTTCTGTCACCAAACTGTCCTATTTTCCCTCCTGCAGCAATACTTACTCTGATTAAAACGACTCGAAGTCGATTTTAAATATCCCATTAGGAGGGATTATGAAACTGATGCGTACCACCGTCGCCAGTATTGTGGCAGCGACCTTCTCCCTGACCGCCGTGTCCGCGTTCGCTGCTGCCAGCCTGACCGGTGCAGGTGCGACATTCCCCGCTCCGGTTTACGCCAAGTGGGCAGATTCTTATCAGAAAGAAACCGGCAACAAAGTTAACTATCAGGGCATCGGCTCCTCTGGCGGCGTGAAGCAAATCGTGGCCAACACCGTTGACTTTGGCGCCTCCGACGCCCCGCTGTCTGACGACAAGCTGGCGGCTGACGGCCTGTTCCAGTTCCCGACCGTGATCGGCGGCGTGGTGCTGGCCGTGAATATTCCGGGCATTAAATCCGGCGAACTGACGCTGGACGGCAAAACCCTGGGCGATATCTACCTGGGCAACGTCAAAAAATGGAACGATCCGGCTATCACCAAGCTGAACCCAGGCGTGAAACTGCCTGACCAGAACATCGCCGTGGTACGCCGCGCCGACGGTTCCGGCACCTCGTTCGTGTTCACCAGCTACCTGTCCAAGGCCAACGCGCAGTGGAAAGAAAAAATTGGCGCCGGTTCTACCGTTAACTGGCCGACCGGTCTGGGCGGCAAAGGCAACGACGGCATCGCCGCCTTCGTTCAGCGTCTGCCTGGCTCTATCGGCTACGTAGAATACGCTTACGCCAAACAGAACAACCTGGCTTACACCAAGCTGGTTTCTGCCGACGGCAAACCGGTCAGCCCGACCGAAGAGAGCTTCAGCAACGCGGCCAAAGGCGTGGATTGGAGCAAGACCTTCGCTCAGGATTTGACAGACCAGAAAGGCGACAACGTGTGGCCAATCACCTCCACCACCTTCATCCTGGTGCACAAAGAGCAGAAAAACCCTGCTCAGGGCGCCGAAGTGCTGAAGTTCTTCGACTGGGCCTACAAAACCGGCGGCAAACAGGCTAACGAGCTGGATTACGCCACCCTGCCGAAAGAAGTGGTTGAGCAGGTGCGCGCGGCCTGGAAAACCAACGTAAAAGACAGTTCAGGTAAAGCGCTGTACTAACAACGCAGGGGCGCGGGTTCGCCGCGCCCCACAAGTTCTTCAGGCTCCGATCCCGGTTGGGGCTGCCAGGGTTCAAACAGAGAGTAATCTATGGCTGAGTACAAGCCGACCATCAAAGCACCGAGCAAAAACGGTGACATCATTTTCAGCGCGCTGGTGAGACTGGCGGCGCTGATTACCCTATTGTTGCTGGGCGGCATCATCGTTTCGCTGATCTTCGCCTCCTGGCCAAGCATGCAGAAATTCGGCTTCGCTTTCCTGTGGACCAAAGAGTGGGACGCGCCGGCGGAGCAGTTCGGCGCGCTGGTGCCGATCTACGGTACCGTGGTCACCTCGCTTATCGCGCTGATCATCGCCGTGCCGGTGAGTTTCGGCATCGCGCTGTTCCTGACCGAACTGGCGCCGAACTGGTTGAAGCGGCCGCTGGGCATCGCCATTGAGCTGCTGGCGGCCATCCCGAGCATCGTCTACGGCATGTGGGGCCTGTTCGTGTTTGCCCCGCTGTTCGCCGAATACTTCCAGACGCCGGTGGGCGACGTGCTGTCGGGCATTCCGATCGTCGGCGAGCTGTTCTCCGGCCCGGCCTTCGGCATCGGCATCCTGGCCGCCGGGGTGATCCTGGCGATCATGATCATTCCTTACATCGCCGCGGTTATGCGCGACGTGTTCGAACAGACCCCGGTAATGATGAAAGAGTCGGCCTACGGCATCGGCTGCACCACCTGGGAAGTCATCTGGCGCATCGTGCTGCCGTTCACCAAAAACGGCGTCATCGGCGGCGTGATGTTGGGCCTGGGCCGCGCGCTGGGGGAAACCATGGCGGTGACCTTTATCATCGGTAACACCTACCAGCTCGACAGCGCTTCGCTGTACATGCCGGGCAACAGCATCACCTCGGCGCTGGCCAACGAATTCGCCGAAGCCGAGTCCGGCGTGCACACCGCCGCGTTGATGGAGCTGGGCCTGATTCTGTTTGTTATCACCTTTATCGTGCTGGCGCTGTCGAAACTGATGATCATGCGTCTGGCCAAGAATGAGGGGCGTTAACATGGCGACGATGGATATGCAAAACGCAGTCGTTCTGGCGGAAAGCCGCCGCAAAATGCAGGCCTGGCGCCGGCAGAAAAATCGCCTCGCGCTGTTCCTGTCGATGGCGACCATGGCGTTCGGGCTGTTCTGGTTGATCTGGATCCTGATCGCTACCGTCACCAAAGGCTTCGACGGCATGTCGCTGGCGTTGTTCACCGAGATGACCCCGCCGCCGAATACCGCGGGCGGCGGCCTGGCCAACGCCATCGCCGGCAGCGGCCTGTTGATCCTGTGGGCGACCCTCTTCGGTACGCCGCTGGGCATCATGGCCGGCATCTACCTGGCGGAATACGGCCGTAAATCCTGGCTGGCGGAAGTGATCCGCTTCATCAACGACATTCTGCTGTCCGCACCGTCGATCGTGGTGGGCCTGTTCGTTTACACCATCGTGGTGGCGAAGATGGAACACTTCTCCGGCTGGGCCGGCATCGTGGCGCTGGCGCTGCTGCAGGTGCCGATCGTCATTCGCACCACCGAGAACATGCTGAAACTGGTGCCGGATACGCTGCGCGAGGCCGCTTATGCCCTGGGCACGCCGAAATGGCGCATGATTTCCGCCATCACGCTGAAGGCGTCGGTGTCCGGCATCATCACCGGCGTGCTGCTGGCGATTGCGCGCATCGCGGGGGAAACCGCACCATTGCTGTTCACCTCGCTGTCGAACCAGTTCTGGAGCACCGACCTGATGCAGCCGATCGCCAACCTGCCGGTGACCATCTTCAAATTCGCCATGAGCCCGTTCGCCGAATGGCAACAGCTGGCCTGGGCCGGGGTGCTGTTGATCACCCTGTGCGTACTGTTACTGAATATCCTGGCGCGCGTGGTTTTCGCCAAGAAAAAGCATTCATAAAATTTTGAGCGCCGCTTTGGCGGCGCTGATGAAAAGAGAGAAGTCTTGATGAGTATGGTTACTGACGCTTCCAGCAGCAAAATTCAGGTACGCGATCTGAACTTCTACTATGGCAAATTCCATGCGCTGAAGAACATCACGCTGGATATCGCCAAGAACAAGGTCACCGCGTTTATCGGCCCGTCCGGCTGCGGCAAATCTACCCTGCTGCGCACCTTCAACAAGATGTACCAGCTGTACCCGGAACAGCGCGCGGAAGGCGGCATCCTGCTGGACGGCCAGAACATCCTGACCGACAACTCGGATATCGCACTGCTGCGTGCCAAGGTCGGCATGGTGTTCCAGAAGCCGACGCCGTTCCCGATGTCGATTTACGACAACATCGCCTTCGGCGTTCGCCTGTTTGAAAAGCTGTCGCGTGCCGATATGGACGAGCGCGTACAGTGGGCGCTGACCAAGGCGGCGCTGTGGAACGAAACCAAGGACAAGCTGCACCAGAGCGGCTACAGCCTCTCCGGTGGCCAGCAGCAGCGTCTGTGCATCGCCCGCGGCATCGCCATTCGTCCGGAAGTGCTGTTGCTGGATGAGCCTTGCTCGGCGCTTGATCCGATCTCCACCGGCAAGATTGAAGAGCTGATCAGCGAGCTGAAGGCCGACTACACCGTGGTGATCGTGACGCACAACATGCAGCAGGCGGCGCGCTGCTCCGACTCTACCGCATTTATGTATCTGGGCGAGCTGATCGAGTTCAGTGATACTGATAACCTGTTCACTGCGCCGCAGAAAAAGCAGACTGAAGACTACATCACTGGCCGTTATGGTTGATAGGAAGCATCATGGATAACCTGAATTTAAACAAACACATTTCCGGCCAGTTCAACGCAGAGCTTGAGCATATCCGCACCCAGGTGCTGACCATGGGCGGGCTGGTGGAGCAGCAGCTGACCGACGCCATCACCGCGATGCACAATCAGGATGGCGAGCTGGCCAAGCGCGTGATCGAAGGCGACGCCAAGGTCAACATGATGGAAGTGGCGATCGACGAAGCCTGCGTGCGCATCATCGCCAAGCGCCAGCCGACCGCCAGCGATCTGCGCCTGGTGATGGCGATCATCAAAACCATTTCCGAGCTGGAGCGCATCGGCGACGTGGCGGATAAAATCTGCCGCACCGCGCTGGAGAAATTCTCGCACCAGCACCAGCCGCTGCTGGTCAGCCTGGAATCGCTGGGGCGCCACACCGTGCAGATGCTGCACGACGTGCTGGACGCCTTCGCGCGCATGGATCTGGACGAAGCGATCCGTATCTACCGTGAAGATAAAAAGGTCGACCAGGAGTATGAAGGCATCGTGCGTCAGCTGATGACCTACATGATGGAAGACTCGCGCACCATTCCGAGCGTGCTGACCGCGTTGTTCTGCGCCCGTTCTATCGAGCGTATCGGCGACCGCTGTCAGAACATCTGCGAATTTATCTTCTATTTCGTCAAAGGACAGGATTTCCGTCATCTGGGCGGCGACGCCCTGGAAAAGCTGCTCTCTCCGGACGGTAAAGACGAAAAAGCCGACTAACCCTTTTCGGGTAATATCCTTCAAAGGCGCGGTTTCCCGCGCCTTTATTCCATCTTAAGTGCGTAAAGATAAAAAGGTTATAAATATAGCTTTTTATATTATTTCCTGACCTATGTGGCGCTTGCTAGCTTATCCGCCAGCAGGACATCAACCACTTAGGAGCTTTCTATGAAACATCGCGCTTTGGCCTTAACGTTGTTAGCCAGTCTGACCGGCCTCGCCGCCGGCGCCGCGCACGCGGACAAACTTGACGATATCAAGCAAGCCGGCGTGGTGCGTATCGCGGTGTTCGACAGCAACCCGCCGTTCGGCTACATCGATCCGCAGAGCAAGAAGCTGGTGGGCTACGATGTGGACGTCGCCGATGCGATCGGCAAAGCGCTGGGGGTGAAAGTGGAGCTGCGCGCCACCAACCCGGCCAACCGCATTCCGCTGCTGGTGTCGAAGAAAGTTGATCTGATTGCCGCCAACTTCACCATTACCGACGAGCGCGCCAAAGAAGTGAACTTCAGCGTGCCGTACTTCGCCACCGGCCAGAAATTCATCGCCCGCAAAGGCGTGCTGAAAACGCCGGAAGACATCAAGAAACTGCGCATCGGCGCGGACAAGGGCACGGTGCAGGAAATCACCCTGCGCGAGCGTTTCCCGACGGCGAAAGTGATCTCCTACGATGACACCCCGCTGGCATTCGTGGCACTGCGCAACGGCAACGTGCAGGCTATCACTCAGGACGACGCCAAGCTGGTCGGCCTGCTCGGCAACCTGCCGGCGGCGCAGAAGGCGGAATTTGAAATTTCGCCGTTTAGCCTGACCAAAGAATTCCAGGGCGTCGGCATTCCCAAGGGCGAAGATCGCCTGACCGCCGCGGTGAACGAGACGCTGATCACGCTGGAAAAAGACGGCGAAGCGGTTAAGATTTACGATCGCTGGTTCGGGCCGGAAACCCAATCCGCCCAACCGCGCGGCGATTTCAAAATCGCGCCTTTGGATCAGCAACCGAAAGCCTGATTTAACCGCTCGCGGTGAGATCGGTACGGAGGGGCGCAGCTTGCTGCGCCCCTGATGCATTCTGCAAGACAAGGATTGAACATGAACCTGGACTGGCTGCTGGCGCCGCAATACCTGAGCTGGCTGTGGCACGGCTTTTTGCTGACGCTGTGGCTTTCCGCCTGCGCGGGCCTGGCGGCCACGCTGCTGGGCTTTGTGCTGGCGGCGATGCGCGACAGCAGCCTGCGACCGTTGCGTTGGCTGGCGATGGGGTACAGCTCGCTGTTTCGCAATACGCCGCTGCTGGTGCAGCTGTTCTTCTGGTACTTCGCCGCCGGGCAGATCCTGCCGTCCGCCGCCATGCAGTGGCTGAACAGCTCACATCAGGTCGGCCCGCTTGAGTGGCCGTCGTTCGAGTTTCTCGCCGGTTTCTTCGGCCTGACGCTCTACTCCACCGCCTTTATCGCCGAAGAGATCCGCTCCGGCATTCGCGGCGTCGCCGGCGGGCAGAAATATGCCGCCCAGGCGCTGGGGCTCACCGGTTGGCAGGCGATGCGCTACGTGGTGCTGCCGCAGGCGCTGAAAATCGCGCTGCCGCCGTTGCTGGGCCAATACATGAACGTGATCAAGAACTCGTCGCTGACCATGGCGATCGGCGTGGCCGAACTCTCTTACGCCTCGCGTCAGGTCGAAACCGAAACCCTGCGCACTTTCCAGGCGTTCGGCGTGGCGACGGTACTGTATATCGCCATCATCGCGCTGCTGGAAGGCTGGGGCATGTGGCGCCAACAGCGTAAACCGCTGGGAGGGCATTGAGATGGATTTCAGCGTGATTCACGACAACCTGGGCTACCTGCTGTGGGGCACCTGGCCGGACGGGCCGCTGGGCGGCGCCGCGCTGACGTTGGCGATCAGCCTGATGGCCGGCGTGGCTTCGGCGGTGCTCGGCACCTTACTCGGCGTGGCGCTGGCGATGTCGCGCGGCGTCGCCGCCGGATTGCTGGCGGCGGTGCTGGGCTTTTTCCGCGCCATTCCGGTCATCATGCTGATCTTCTGGACCTATTTCCTTCTGCCGATGGTGTTTGGCGTCGAGATCCCGGAAATCACTACCGTGGTGTGCGCGCTGGCGCTGATCGCCTCGGCCTATTTGGCCCATGCAGTGAAGGCCGGCATTGCCGCGATCGGCCCCGGCCAGTGGCAGGCTGGGCTTTCTCTGGGGCTGACGCGCTGGCAGACGCTGCGCATGATCGTGCTGCCGCAGGCGCTGCGCATGATGGTGCCGTCGTTCATCAACCAGTGGATCTCCCTGATCAAGGACACCTCGCTGGCTTATATCGTCGGCGTTGGCGAACTGACCTTCCTGGCGACCCAGGTCAACAACCGCAGCATGGTCTATCCAATGGAAGTGTTCCTGTTCGTGGCGCTGGTCTACTTCGTGTTCTGCCTGGCGCTCGATCTGCTGGCCAACGCGGTCAACCGCCGCTTCGGCGCGCAAACCCGCGCGCTGAAACGGTCCTGGCGCTGGTGGCGCAACAAGCCGCCGTTGCCGGCCAGTTAATCGGCCGTGAGCCGCCAGCCGCGTTCGCGCCACAGCGCGGGCAGCTGCGCCAGGTCGTCAAACGTCGTCACCAGCGGGTGGTCGATCGGCGGGTTATGCGGGTCGGCGCAGAAGTAAAAGACCGGGATGCCGGCATCGATGCCGGCCTGCGCGCCGGCGGGTGAATCGTCCACCAGGATGCAGCGCGCCACCGGTACCTGCATCTGTTCGGCGGCGTGAAAAACGATCGCCGGATCTGGCTTCCAGCGCTGAATGTCATAGCCGCTGAACAACCGGTCATCAAAATAAGGCAGCATGCCGGTCAGGCCGAGCGAGTGCTGCATCTTGCTGACCGGTCCGTTGGAGACGGTGCAGACAGGCACCGTCACCTGCGCCAGCAGCTCGCGGGCGCCGGCAATCTGTTGCAGTTCGCTGTCGAACAACCGCGCCACTTCCTGCCGATACAGCGGCTCCAGTGTCTCTTTGGCCAGGTCAGTGCCCTGCTCGGCGTTGACCCGATCGATGATCTCGTACAGCTTCACCCCTTTGTATTTCTTGAATACCTCTTCCAGCGACAGATGAATGCCGTAGTGGGCGAACATGTGCACATAGGCTTTGCTGCACAGCACTTCGCTGTCTACCAGCGTGCCATCGCAGTCGAACAAAATGCAGTCAATCTGATTCATGCGGGACAGGTTCCTTCGGGTTAACGCCGCTGAGGCCGCTCAGCGATCACTTGATCAGGTTACGCGCCTTGAGATCGTGCAAAATCAGCGCGGCGACGTGTGAGCAATGCGGCAGATCGCGGCTGTCGCACCACTTCAGCTCGGCGATTTCGGCGGCCGGCTGCAGCTGCCCGGTATAGTCGGCCTGATAGCAGCGAATGCGCACCTGGGTGCCGTCCTGCTTGCCGTCCGCCGGGCCGGTGAACTCGCCGTAAAATGCGATGGAGTTCGGCAGCAGCGCAACGGTCAGCTCTTCGTCGATTTCGCGGCACAGCGCCTGTTCGTCGGTTTCGCCCGCTTCGCGCTTTCCGCCCGGCATATAAAACAGCGTCTTATTGTGTGAGCGCACCAGCGCCACTTTGTCATCTTTCAGCGCGATCAACGCGAGCTTATCGATAAAGGTCGAAGACATGCGGATTCCTGTTTTTAACGGATAGGGACAGAAGGGCGATAGGCCATTTTATCGGCCGTGCCGGCAAACGGCAACGCAGCGGGCGGCAACGGGGGATGAATGTCTGTAAATACAAGCCGTTGACGCGTTTAGCCGTAAAGACGGCGAAAAAAAACCTGTGACCGACGTCAAAAGCCCCACTTTTTGTTATAGGATAGCCGGCGACTGTCCATTCCCATTTTCGGAATTCTGATAATGACCAAACCAGTATCTGGCCTTGACGCTGAGCAAGGCTTGCTTGGGCGCGTGTTTAAACTCAAGCAACATGGCACGACGGCGCGTACGGAAACGATTGCCGGTATCACCACCTTCCTCACCATGGTGTATATCGTGTTCGTTAACCCGCAAATTTTGGGCGCGGCGGGCATGGATACCCAGGCGGTATTTGTCACCACCTGTTTGATCGCCGCCTTCGGCAGCATCTTTATGGGCCTGCTGGCGAACCTGCCGGTGGCGCTGGCGCCGGCGATGGGCCTGAACGCCTTCTTCGCCTTCGTGGTGGTCGGCGCGATGGGCATCTCCTGGCAGGTGGGCATGGGCGCCATCTTCTGGGGAGCGGTAGGCCTGCTGCTGCTGACCATTTTCCGCATCCGTTACTGGATGATCGCCAATATTCCGGTCAGCCTGCGGGTCGGCATCACCAGCGGCATCGGCCTGTTCATCGGCATGATGGGGCTGAAAAACGCCGGCATCGTGGTGGCTAACCCGGACACGCTGGTGACCATCGGCAGCCTGACCTCGCACAACGTGCTGCTGGGGGCGCTCGGCTTCTTCATCATCGCCGTGCTCTCTTCGCGCAACTTCCACGCGGCGGTGCTGGTATCTATCGTGGTCACCACCCTGATCGGCTGGATGCTGGGCGATGTGAAATACGGCGGCCTGTTCTCCCTGCCGCCGAGTATCACCTCGGTGGTGGGCCAGGTCGACGTGGCCGGCGCGCTGAACATCGGGCTGGCCGGGGTTATCTTCTCGTTTATGCTGGTGAACCTGTTCGACTCTTCCGGCACCCTGATCGGCGTCACCGATAAAGCCGGCCTGACCGACAGCCAGGGCAAGTTCCCGCGTATGAAGCAGGCGTTGTACGTCGACAGCATCAGCTCGGTGGCCGGTTCGCTGGCGGGTACCTCTTCCGTGACCGCTTACATCGAAAGCTCGTCCGGCGTCGCCGTCGGCGGCCGCACCGGTTTGACGGCGGTGGTCACCGGCCTGCTGTTCCTGCTGGTGATCTTCCTGTCGCCGTTGGCGGGTATGGTGCCGGCTTACGCCGCCGCCGGCGCGCTGATCTATGTCGGTGTGCTGATGACCTCCAGCCTGGCGCGGGTGAAGTGGGACGATCTGACCGAAGCGGTACCGGCGTTTGTTACTGCTGTGATGATGCCGTTTAGCTTCTCGATCACCGAAGGTATCGCGCTCGGCTTTATCTCCTACTGCGTGATGAAGCTCGGCACCGGCCGCTGGCGTGAAATCAGCCCGTGCGTGGTGGTGGTGGCGCTGCTGTTCGTGCTGAAAATCGTCTTTGTCGACGGCCATTGACAGCCAAAGGGCCGACGCTTGTCGGCCCTGAAACCCTAGACGCCCGGCGTTGCATCCGGCGCCCGATCCAACACCCACTGTAACGGCCGCCTGAAGCGCGCCTGCCAACTGCCGGCGGCATCCTCGCCCTGGGCGAAGTGCAGCGTCTGCACCTGATTATCCTCCCCGAACAGATTGGCGAAGTGCAATGCCAGCGCCTGCTCGCTGAAGTTCTGCCGATCGTAATACGCCATCACGATTTTCTTTTGTGCCGCCAGCGACTGCTGGGCCGGCTTGATCTCGCCGTTGGGGGCGATCAGGAGCGCGCCGGCGTAAAACTGCGGGTACTTCGCGATCAGGTTGGCGGCGTGCAGTGCGCCCTGGCCGCGGGCGCTGAGGTAAATCCGCTGGGTATTCAGCTTTAGCTGCGGAGCCAGCTGTTGCAGCGTACGCTGAATGGCGGTGTGGGTGCTCTCGTCGCTGTAATTCGACCAGCGGAAGCTGTTTTCCGACAGCATCTGCGTGCCGTTGATCTCGATGTACGCCACGCCCATTTCGCCGAACAGCAGCCGTTCTTCGGGGCTGATGGCGGCGGCTTTGCCGTAGGTATGCAGGAAGATCACCGTTGGCCAGCCTTCGGGCGGCGCTTCGCCGTCCGGCATCGCGTAGCTGGCCTTGCCTTCATAGTGGCGGGCGTGCTGCAGATAGCGCGCTTTGGTGGCGGCCAGGATCGATTGGTAGGTGGCGGAGTGCTGGATGCTGTTGAAGGCGTCGTCCTCCAGCAGGTTGTAGTAGTACCACAGGCCGCGGTCGGCGCTCAGCTGCAGGTAGCGCTCCGCCAGTTCGGTTTGGCCTTTCTCTGCCGACGATACCGCCAGCTGGTAGGGCGCCCAGACGTTGCGGCCGTCTTCGCGCATCAGCGTCAGGTACAGCGACATGGCGCCCAGCTTTTTGTCTTCCTGGTTTTGCGCGGATCGCGATAGCTGCGCGTTGAGCGCGCTGTGTGCCGGCAGCTCCAGCGGCTCTTCACCGGCGGGATAACGCATGTCTGCGGCGAAAGCGGGACTGGTGATGGAAACAAAAAATAACGCTAAAATGAAAAAATACATGATGCTATGGCTTTAATTTTCAATGAATTGACGGACTTCATGTCCTGTTGCGGCGCCCGGTGGGCGCCGCGAGACGGTCACTCCACGCGGCGAATAAAATCGCTGAACGCGGACAGCTGGCCGGTCAGGAAATCCAGCGTTCCCTGATCGCTCAGTTCACCGGCCTGTTCATCGACCTTGCTCTGGATCACGCCGCCCATAAACTCAGGCTTGTTCATTACCATCGCATCGAGGAACACCAGGATCTGGCGCAGATGGTATTGGCAGCGCGCGCCGCCGATCGGCCCCATCGAGCTGGTTTGAATGGCGACCGGTTTGCCGGCCAGCGGCTGATTCGGCAAGCGAGACAGCCAGTCGATGGCGTTCTTCAACCCGCCGGGCACGGAATAGTTATATTCAGGGGTGACGATGATCACGCCGTCGGCCTGGCGGATCTGTTCGGCGATCGTCTCGACAGCGGCAGGGAAGCCTTCACCCTGTTGCATGTCGGCGTCGTACAGCGGGATATCGCGGATGGAAGGCAGTGCTTCAATGGTGACGCCCTGTGGAGCCAGGCCAGGCAGGGCGCGGGCCACCATGGCGTTGTAGGAGCCTTTACGCAGGCTGCCGAGCAGAGTGACGATTTTCAAGGCTTGGTCTGACATGGTGATTCTCCCTTTCGAATGAGCAGATTCAGCGTACAACATGGGCGAATAGTAGGCTAAAGCGCGGGTCGAGAATAGGCGATTGCTCAACATTTAGCTGTCTTTACAATTTAATCCAGCAACTCGCGCGGTAAAGACAGCGTTATCCGCTATGCGCTGCGTTAACCGGGCGTCTTCAGGCCCGTCAGTTTAATGAAGCGTGAGGATGCCGCCGCGCTGCGCGGCGAGATTTCCCCGTCTTTGTGCAGGCCGCGGCGCTCTTCGTAGCGCCAGCACAGCAGGCGGTCCAGGCTGGGGCTGCCGGCGCAGGCCCAGCTCAGGTATTCGTCGGCGTCGCTCATCACCTGAACGTCCGGCGTGGCGCTGGAGCGCAGGTGGCCGGAGAAGGGATGCAGACGCAGCGTAGCCTGGCCGCTGTTGCCGAGGCCGGAAATTTTCAGCACGCTTTGCCGGATGCTCCACAGCTGAGTCTCTGCCTCCAGCCGATCGTCCTGCGCGCCGATCCAGGCATTCTCCGCCGGCGTCTGATGTGCGTGTTGCAGCGCGCTTTGTCGGGTACCGCGCGCCCGCATCACTTCGATATCCAGTCCGACTTTGCCTTCATCGCTGAGCAGCACGCCCACGGTGTTGCTGGCGTAAGCGAGGCTAAAGTCGGGCAGCTGATGATCGGCGAAACAGGGGCGGCCGGTCGGCGTAGTGGCGATGGGGGGCAGCGTCGGCAGGCCGTAAAGATAGAACATCATTTCGGCGAGCAGAATGCGCCCTTGCAGAAAGCGCGTGCGGCGTTTAACGGAAAAGGTGCGGGTGGCGGCGATCACTTCGTCGGAGAGTCTTTGGGTATCCAGGACAGCGGAGGCCGGGGTCCAGCGGGCAAAATGACACGCCATTGTTCACTCCATGACAGAGGGTCGCTAAGAACGCAGGGGTGTTAGATTAAGACTAAGTTGAGGATTTATCATCAAAAAACACTATGCGGATTATCCTATTTATTAACGATGGAAGAGGTATCGTCCGACGCGGCATCGCTCCACCATTGGATCATTGATGCGTTCGGTGCCAAATCAAAGTATGGCTTGCCCAGCAAGTGATTGAGGATGCGCGCTGAACGCCAGGCCATCAGGCTCAGTCCGCCTTCTGCGCTGCCGTGGCTGTGTATCCCGGCATTTACCGCATAAATTCGATTTTGCTCCGGCCCGAGCCATTCAAGATTAAAATTCGGCAGCAGCGGTAGATGCTGCTTCGAATCGAGCGGGATGCGTGGCACCAAGGGTTTCAGGTACGCGGGCAGAGAGGCGCGATAGCCGGTGGCGAGAATGACGATATCGGCCCTGAAATTTTCCCGGCGATTTTCCAGACCGTGAAGCGTGCGCAGATGAAAAGCCTCATCCATTGATTCGACGGTCAGTAGAGTACGATGGGGCAGTAAACGCACATTGCGTGTCTGGCGCATCACGTCAAAACGCATATAAAGCTCACGGTACAAGGTTCGCAGCGTATGATTGCTGATGCCGTCTGCCGGCAATTTCTGTGTTTTGATTTCACGTGCGCGGATCTCGGCCGGCAGCGTATAGAAATAGTCGACGTATTCAGGAGTGAAATATTCGTTGGTGAAGGGGGACTCGTCCAGCGGCTGAAAATTGGGACGACGCGAGAGCCAATCCAGCTGTGCCGGCTCGCCCCAGTGTCCCTGCAACGCGTTCAAAAAAACATCGGCGCCGCTTTGGCCGCCGCCCACCACCATAACCCGCTTGCCGCTGAAGTCTGGATTGCGCAGGGCTATTTCGGCGGCATGCATGCAGTTTTCACCCAGCGCCGGATAAAATGCTTCCGGCAACCAAGGGTCATGTCCGGTACCCAGACAGATATTTTTCGCCCACAGGGTCTGGTTGTGGGTACATACCTTGAACAAACCTTTTTCATCGTCGAAATCAATACGCTCTACGGACTGTGAAAACTGTAGTCCGTCTAACCTTTCGCAGGCCCAACGCAGGTAGTCGGAAAATTCTTCCCGGCTGATAATTTGCTGCTCGGTGATTAAAAAACGATAAATTTTTTTCTGCTCGACCAAGTAATTAATAAATGAAAATTGGCTGCGTGGGCTGACGGCGGTAACCAGATCCTGAAGTACATAAGTTTGCATATAAGCTGAGGGCAACAGCATACCGGGATGCCAACGGAAGCTGGCGTTACGATCGAGAAAGGTATAATTGACGGCGCCGCTTTCGGCGGCCAGAGCGGCCAGACTGAGATTGAAAGGCCCCAATCCCACGCCGATCAAGTCTAAAGGTTCGTTCATGTAAGCTTATCTCTCACGCAGCAAAATTGATGAGATAAGCTTAGGTGAGTTTTGATGCCGCCGGGAGAAGTAACATGCGGGCGCCGAGTAGGATACGGCGCTCGCAGTCGATTATTTCCCGATACAGAAGCTGGAGAAGATGCGGCCCAGCAGGTCGTCGGAGGTGAATTCGCCGGTGATTTCACTCAAGGCCAGCTGCGCCTGGCGCAGCTCCTCGGCCAACAGCTCACCCGCGTAAGCGCTCACTAACTGTTCTTTGCCCTGCACCAGGTGCTGTGCCGCCAGTTCCAGCGCCTGCAGGTGGCGACGGCGCGCCAGGAAGCCGCCTTCCATGTTGCTGGTGAAGCCCATGCTCTGTTTAAGATGATCGCGCAGCACATCGACGCCTTCGCCGGTGCGGGCCGACAGGCGAATAAGTGAGTGGTTGTTCACTTCTGTCAGACCCAGCGTTTCACCGGTGATGTCGGCCTTGTTGCGCACCACGGTGATCGGCAGCGTGCCCGGCAGGCGCGCCATAAATTCCGGCCAGATCTCCGCCGGCTCGGTGGCGGCGGTGGTGGTGCCGTCAACCATAAACAGTACTCGGTCGGCCTGTTCGATCTCATTCCATGCACGTTCGATGCCGATACGCTCAACTTCGTCGCTGGCGTCGCGCAGGCCGGCGGTATCGATGATGTGCAGCGGCATGCCGTCGATATGGATATGTTCGCGCAAGACGTCGCGGGTGGTGCCGGCGATATCGGTGACGATCGCCGCCTCGCGCCCGGCCAACGCATTGAGCAGGCTCGATTTTCCGGCGTTGGGGCGCCCGGCTATCACTACCTTCATCCCTTCGCGCAGCAGGCTGCCCTGGCGCGCTTCACCGCGCACGTTGCCCAGATCCGCCATTACGTCGTTGAGCTGCGCCTCGATTTTACCGTCGGACAGGAAATCAATTTCCTCATCCGGGAAGTCGATCGCCGCTTCCACGTAGATTCGCAGGTGAGTGAGCGCTTCCACGAGCTGGTGGATGCGGGTGGAGAACGCACCCTGCAGCGAGTTCATCGCCGAACGCGCCGCCTGTTCGGAGCTGGCGTCGATCAGATCGGCAATCGCTTCGGCCTGCGCCAAATCGAGTTTGTCGTTGAGGAACGCGCGTTCGGAGAACTCGCCGGGCCGTGCGATGCGCACGTCAGGGAGCGACAGCACGCGCTTGAGCAACAGATCGAGGATCACCGGCCCGCCGTGGCCCTGCAGTTCCAGCACGTCTTCGCCGGTAAAGGAGTTCGGCCCCGGGAACCACAGCGCGATGCCCTGATCGAGCGTGGCGCCCGTGGCGTCGCGGAACGGCAGATAGTCAGCGTAGCGCGGCTTCGGCAGCTTGCCGAGCAACGCCTGGGCGACGTCTTTGGCCTGGCTTCCGGAAACGCGCAGAATGCCGACGCCGCCGCGTCCCGGCGGGGTGGCTTGGGCTACGATGGTATCGGTGGTGCTCATAACGGTTCTCTCTGACGATTAAGATGCAAAAAGGCGGTCTAATGACCGCCTTTGGGGTGACTGCAAGGGTCGGCGCGCCGAACCCCTACAATACGCTTAGCTTTTTTTCTTGTCGCGGCTGTGCAGACCGCGTTTTTCCAGACCACGGTAAATCAGCTGCTGCTGCAGGATGGTCACCAGGTTACTGACGATGTAGTACAGCACCAGACCGGACGGGAACCACAGGAAGAACACTGTGAAGATCACCGGCATGAAGGTCATGATTTTCTGCTGCATCGGGTCAGTCACGGTGGTCGGCGACATCTTCTGAATGAAGAACATCGTCACGCCCATCAGGATTGGCAGGATGTAGTACGGGTCTTGCGCCGACAGGTCATGGATCCACAGGGCGAACGGCGCGTGGCGCAGCTCAACCGAGCCCATCAGCATGTAGTACAGCGCCAGGAAGATCGGCATCTGAATGATCAGCGGCAGGCAGCCGCCGAGCGGGTTCACTTTCTCCGACTTGTACAGCGCCATCATCTCTTGGCTCATGCGCTGCTTGTCATCGCCGATGCGCTCGCGCATCGCCTGCAGCTTCGGCTGCAGCATGCGCATTTTCGCCATCGAGGTGTACTGCGCCTTGGTCAGCGGGTACATGATGCCGCGCACGATGAAGGTGATGATGATGATGGAGAAGCCCCAGTTACCGATAAAGCCGTGGATGAACTTCAGCAGTTTGAACAGCGGCTGGGAGATGAACCACAGCCAACCGTAATCCACGGTCAGGTCCAGGTGCGGCGCCAGCTGGGCCATCTGGTCCTGCAGCTCCGGGCCGACCCACAGGGTCGCGTTCAGCTGCTGCTGAGCGCCCGGCTGCACCACGACCGGCGTAGATTTGAAGCCGATGGTGGACAGGTTGTCGCCCGGTTTGGCGGTGTAGAAGGTGTTGTCACCCTTGGTCGCCGGTACCCACGCGGTGGCGAAGTACTGTTGCAGCATGGCGACCCAGCCGTCTTTGGTGGTGACGCTCAGGTTTTCGTCTTTGTCGAACGCGTATTTCTGGTACTTGTCCTCGCTGGACGAGTACGCCGCGCCGCGGAAGGTATGCAGCGCGAAGTTGCTGCTGCCGGTGTCGCGGTGCTTAGGCAATTCGGTAGTCTGCTTCAGCTGGCCGAACAGGGTCAGCTCCAGCGGCGCCGCGCCTTTGTTGTCGATGCTGTAATCCACGCCGACCGCATAGTGATTGCGTTTGAGCACGAAGGTCTTGGTGTAGACCGCGCCGTCTTTATCGGTGTAGGTCAGCGGGATGCGCAGCTCGTCCTGGCCTTCCGGCAGGGTGTAGCTGTCCTGCGCCGCTTGATACAGCGGGCGCTCGCCGTTGGCCGGGTTGTCCGGGCCGTTTTTACCGGTCAGGCCGCTTTGCGCCTGATAGACGAATGACGGAGTGGTTTCCAGCAGTTGGAACGGAGTCGATGAACCCAGAGTATCCGGGTAGGCCAACAGTTTAGCCTGCTCGATATCGCCACCACGGGTGTTGATGGTCAGTGACAGCACGTCGGTGTTCACGGTAATCAGCTTACCCTGACCACTGGCTGGCACGGCCTGGCTGGCGGCATCACCGGCTACTGCGTTCGAAGTCTGTTGCGTGGTCTGTGCGGCCGGCTGCGGAGCGTTGTCCGTTTGCCATGCCTGCCAGATCATGAAAGACACGAACAGCAGAGCGATGAGGAGAAGATTGCGTTGCGAATCCATCGTTAGTGTTCTCTGTTATCGTCGGTTTTTGGCGGCACCGGATCATCGCCACCTGGGTTCAAAGGGTGGCATTTTAATACGCGTTTCAATGCTAACCAACTGCCTTTTATCATGCCAAACCTGCTTAATGCCTCAATTGCGTAATGAGAGCATGTCGGCTGGAAGCGACAACGAGGCCCTAGCAGCGGACTGATGACGAGCTGATAGGCCCGCACCAGCCCGATCAGGATGCGGGAGCCTGGCGACAGTGGCGACGCCATAATTTATCCAAAGCTTCCGTCAGCGCGCGGTTATCCAAATCCGCTATCCCCTTTTTGGCCACCACGACAAAATCCATCGCCGGTAATTCGTGCTGACGCAGGCGGAAACTTTCGCGGGTTAGGCGTTTGATCCGATTACGCTCGTGCGCGCGTTTGACGTGTTTTTTGGCGACGGTAAGACCGATGCGGGGATGCCCCAGCTGGTTCAGGCGGCCGAGGATGGTGATTTGCGGCGTGCCAGCCCGTTGTGGCTGCTGGAAGACGAAAGTGAAATGAGTGGGAGTTAACAAACGTAACTCCCTGGGAAAAGCGAGCTTAACCACTCAGCGGGTTAGCTTTATTACTTAGAAACAGTCAGACGAGCACGGCCTTTCGCACGACGGCGGGCCAGAACTTGACGACCATTTTTGGTGGCCATACGAGCACGGAAACCGTGGCTACGGTTGCGCTTCAATACGGACGGTTGGAAAGTGCGTTTCATAGCGATTTCTACCTAAACTTAAAATAATTACTGATCAGTAAACGCGTTTGGCTACTCGGCGTGAAGATGACCGACGCCTCAATCGCAATACATAAAGAAGCGGGATTGTAATAATTGTACAGTCCTGAGTCAATTCGCATCGCGCCAGCCTACCTGGTTGTCTGCCAATAACGGAACAAAATCCGGTCTTGGCCCGTGGTCACCGCAGAATCCTGTCTGGCTAATGACGCACCATAAGGAACCAGGTATCACACGTAGGGCGAAGATTATACGGACTCGGGGTGAAATCGCAAGGATCCCCGTGAGATCCTTTGCGCGCGATCGCAGGATCCGGCGTGGATAACAGGGTATAACCGGTTGACAATGTAAAAAACGCGGCGCAGCGGCCGGGATCTGCGCGGCCATTCGGCGCCGGCGGTGAAAAGATCGCCGCCGGCCGCGGCCTGTGGATAAAATGGATCTAATCTGTGAGGAAGGGGAGGATCTCTTGCGCGGATTGCGCTATGATCCGTCATTCCGATCGCGATCCCTCATGCCGGGATCGCGAGGGACACAAACCGTGAAAGGCGGTTCGCATCCCCCACAGGCAAACAGCCGATGCCGGGTATGTGTCAAAAATCATGAGTTATAAAAAAGTTGCCCGTTTCTTTTCTTTATTGATCTTGTTCGAGTGGAGTCCGCCGTGTCACTTTCGCTTTGGCAGCAGTGTCTTGCCCGATTGCAGGATGAGTTACCTGCCACAGAATTTAGTATGTGGATTCGCCCATTGCAGGCGGAACTGAGTGACAACACCCTGGCGCTGTACGCGCCTAACCGTTTTGTGCTGGATTGGGTTCGCGATAAGTACTTAAACAACATCAATGGTCTGCTGAATGATTTCTGCGGCACGGATGCGCCTTTGCTGCGTTTTGAAGTCGGCAGCAAGCCGATCACGCAGGTGATCAGCCAGACCGTGGCCGCCAGCGTCAGCAGCGCCCCTGCGGCCCCGGCGGCGCGTACGGCCGCGCCTTTGCGCCCGAGCTGGGACAACGCGGCGGCGCAACCCGAGCTCTCTTACCGCTCCAACGTCAACCCCAAACACACCTTCGACAACTTCGTCGAGGGTAAGTCCAACCAGCTGGCGCGCGCGGCGGCTCGCCAGGTGGCGGATAATCCGGGCGGCGCCTACAACCCTTTGTTCCTGTATGGCGGCACCGGCCTGGGTAAAACTCACCTGCTGCACGCGGTCGGCAACGGCATCATGGCGCGCAAGGCCAACGCCAAAGTGGTCTATATGCACTCGGAACGCTTCGTGCAGGACATGGTCAAAGCGTTGCAGAACAATGCCATCGAAGAGTTTAAGCGCTACTACCGTTCGGTCGACGCCTTGCTGATCGATGACATCCAATTTTTCGCCAACAAGGAGCGTTCGCAGGAAGAGTTCTTCCATACCTTTAACGCTCTGTTGGAAGGCAATCAGCAGATCATCCTGACCTCGGATCGCTACCCTAAAGAGATCAACGGGGTGGAAGATCGTCTGAAGTCTCGCTTCGGCTGGGGGCTGACGGTGGCGATCGAGCCGCCGGAGCTGGAAACCCGCGTGGCGATCCTGATGAAAAAGGCCGACGAGAACGACATTCGCCTGCCGGGCGAAGTGGCGTTCTTCATCGCCAAGCGCCTGCGTTCCAACGTGCGTGAGCTCGAAGGGGCGCTGAACCGCGTGATCGCCAACGCCAACTTTACCGGCCGGGCCATCACCATCGATTTCGTGCGCGAAGCGCTGCGCGATCTGCTGGCGCTGCAGGAAAAGCTGGTCACCATCGACAATATTCAAAAGACGGTGGCGGAGTATTACAAGATTAAAGTCGCGGATTTGCTGTCCAAGCGGCGTTCGCGATCCGTTGCCCGCCCGCGCCAGATGGCGATGGCGCTGGCGAAGGAACTCACCAACCACAGCCTGCCGGAAATCGGCGATGCGTTTGGTGGCCGCGACCATACCACGGTGTTGCACGCCTGCCGGAAGATCGAGCAGCTGCGTGAGGAAAGTCACGACATCAAAGAAGATTTCTCCAATTTAATCAGAACATTATCTTCATAGCGCTATGAAATTTATCGTTGAACGTGAGCATCTGCTAAAACCGCTGCAACAGGTGAGCAGCCCGCTGGGCGGCCGCCCGACCTTGCCGATCCTGGGCAACCTGCTGCTGCAGGTGACGGAAGGCTCCCTGCTGCTGACCGGCACCGATCTGGAGATGGAGATGGTGGCGCGCGTCGCCCTGTCCCAACCGCACGAGGCGGGCGCGACCACCGTGCCCGCGCGTAAATTCTTTGATATCTGCCGTGGCCTGCCGGAAGGGGCGGAGATCGCCGTCACGCTGGAGAGCGAGCGCATGCTGGTGCGGTCCGGCCGCAGCCGCTTCTCGCTGTCCACGCTGCCGGCGGCGGACTTCCCGAACCTGGACGACTGGCAGAGCGAGGTGGAGTTCACCTTGCCGCAGGCGACGCTGAAGCGCCTGATCGAAGCCACCCAGTTCTCGATGGCCCATCAGGACGTGCGTTACTACCTGAACGGCATGCTGTTTGAAACCGAAGGCGAAGAGCTGCGCACCGTCGCGACCGACGGCCACCGCCTGGCGGTGTGTTCGATGCCGATCGGCCAACAGCTGCCGTCCCATTCGGTGATCGTGCCGCGTAAAGGGGTGATGGAGCTGGTGCGTCTGCTGGACGGCGGCGATTCGCTGCTGCAGCTGCAGATCGGCAGCAACAACATTCGCGCCCACGTCGGCGATTTCATCTTCACCTCCAAGCTGGTTGACGGCCGTTTCCCGGACTATCGCCGCGTCTTGCCGAAGAACCCGGATAAAACGCTGGAAGCCGGCTGCGATCTGCTCAAGCAGGCGTTTGCGCGCGCGGCCATTCTCTCGAACGAGAAATTCCGCGGCGTGCGGCTGTACGTCAGCCAGAACCAGCTGAAGATCACCGCCAACAACCCGGAGCAGGAAGAGGCGGAAGAGATCCTCGACGTCAGCTACGACGGCGCGGAGATGGAGATCGGCTTCAACGTCAGCTACGTGCTGGACGTACTGAACGCGCTCAAGTGTGAAGACGTGCGCCTGCTGTTGACCGACTCGGTCTCCAGCGTGCAGATCGAAGACGGCGCCAGCCAGGCGGCGGCCTACGTTGTCATGCCAATGCGGTTGTGATCGATATCCGGGCTATCTTGCTTGCCATTTTACGCTTGGGCAGTGCTCGCAATCCTCACGTACTCTGTGTACGCTCCGGTTGCTGTGCGCTGTCCGCACGTAAACTGCCTGCACCGATAACGCCCTTACAGTGAGCGTAGTTTCCCGGTGATAGAATTGGCATGGCATTAACGCGTTTATTGATTAAAGACTTCCGTAATATCGAGGCGGCGGATTTGGCGCTGGCGCCGGGATTCAACTTCCTGGTTGGTGCCAACGGCAGCGGCAAGACCAGCGTGCTGGAAGCGGTGTATACGCTCGGCCACGGCCGCGCCTTTCGCAGCCTGCAGGCCGGTCGGGTGATTCGCCACGACCAGCCGGAGTTCGTGCTGCATGGCCGCATCGAAGGTACGGAGCGCGAGCTGTCGGTAGGATTGAGCAAGAGCCGTCAGGGTGACAGCAAAGTACGCATCGATGGCAGCGACGGCCACAAGGTGGCCGAGCTGGCGCAGCTGCTGCCCATGCAGCTGATCACCCCCGAAGGTTTTACCCTGCTGAACGGCGGGCCGAAATTCCGGCGCGCCTTCCTTGACTGGGGCTGTTTTCATAACGAACCCGGTTTTTTCACCGCCTGGAGCAACCTGAAACGGTTACTGAAGCAGCGCAATGCCGCGCTGCGCCAGGTGAGTCGCTATGCGCAGATCCGCGCCTGGGATCAGGAACTGATCCCGCTCGCGGAGCGCATCAGCGAATGGCGGGCGGAATACAGCGACGCGATCGCCGCGGATATCACCGCGACCTGCGCGCAGTTTCTGCCTGAATTCGCCCTGAGCTTCTCCTTCCAGCGCGGCTGGGACAAAGAGAGCGACTACGGCGAGCTGCTGGAGCGCCAGTTTGAGCGCGACAGGGCGTTGACCTATACCGCGGTGGGGCCGCATAAAGCGGACTTCCGCATTCGTGCCGACGGCACGCCGGTAGAGGATTTGTTATCGCGCGGTCAGCTTAAGCTGCTGATGTGCGCGTTGCGCTTGGCGCAGGGTGAGTTTCTCACCCGGCAGAGCGGGCGGCGTTGCCTGTATCTGATTGATGATTTTGCCTCCGAGCTGGACACCGGCCGTCGCCGGTTGCTGGCCGATCGCCTGAAAGCCACCCAGGCCCAGGTTTTTGTCAGCGCGGTCAGCGCTGAACAAGTGACCGACATGGCCGGTGAAAAGGGCAAGATGTTCCGCGTGGAACAGGGTAAAATAGAGGTTCAACCACAGGACTAAAATGAGCGAGAAACGTTGATGTCGAATTCTTATGACTCCTCAAGTATCAAGGTATTAAAAGGGCTGGATGCGGTGCGCAAGCGCCCGGGCATGTATATCGGCGATACCGATGACGGCACCGGTCTGCACCACATGGTATTCGAGGTTGTGGACAACGCTATCGACGAAGCGCTCGCGGGCCACTGTAGTGACATTCAGGTCACCATCCATGCCGACAACTCGGTATCGGTACAGGATGACGGCCGCGGCATTCCGACCGGCATTCACCCTGAAGAAGGGGTTTCAGCCGCAGAGGTCATCATGACCGTGCTGCACGCCGGCGGTAAATTCGACGACAACTCCTATAAAGTTTCCGGCGGCCTGCACGGCGTGGGCGTCTCGGTGGTTAACGCCCTGTCGGAGAAACTGGAGCTGGTGATCCGCCGCGAAGGCAAAGTACACGAACAGACTTACAGCCACGGCGAGCCGCAGGCGCCGCTGACCGTGGTGGGCGAAACCGAACAGACCGGCACCATGGTGCGCTTCTGGCCGAGCCACCAGACCTTCACCAATGTGACCGATTTTGAGTACGACATTCTGGCCAAGCGTCTGCGCGAGCTGTCCTTCCTCAACTCCGGCGTGTCTATCCGCCTGAAGGACAAGCGCACCGACCGTGAAGACCACTTCCATTACGAAGGCGGCATCAAGGCGTTTGTCGAGTATCTGAACAAGAACAAAACCCCGATCCACCCGAACGTGTTCTACTTCTCGACCGTGAAAGACGATATCGGCGTGGAAGTGGCGCTGCAGTGGAACGACGGTTTCCAGGAAAACATCTACTGCTTCACCAACAACATTCCGCAGCGCGACGGCGGCACGCACCTGGTCGGTTTCCGTACCGCGATGACCCGTACGCTGAACAGCTACATGGAAAAGGAAGGCTACAGCAAGAAGGCCAAGGTCAGCGCCACCGGCGATGACGCGCGTGAAGGCCTGATTGCCGTGGTGTCGGTGAAGGTGCCGGATCCGAAGTTCTCTTCTCAGACCAAGGACAAGCTGGTCTCCTCCGAGGTGAAAACCGCGGTTGAAACGCTGATGAACGAGAAGCTGGTGGATTACCTGATGGAAAATCCAGGCGACGCGAAAATCGTGGTCGGCAAAATCATCGACGCGGCGCGCGCGCGCGAAGCGGCGCGTAAAGCGCGTGAGATGACCCGCCGCAAAGGCGCACTGGATCTGGCCGGCCTGCCGGGCAAACTGGCGGACTGCCAGGAACGCGATCCGGCGCTGTCCGAACTGTACCTGGTGGAAGGGGACTCCGCGGGCGGCTCTGCCAAGCAGGGGCGCAACCGCAAGAACCAGGCTATCTTGCCGCTGAAGGGGAAAATCCTCAACGTCGAGAAAGCGCGTTTCGACAAAATGCTCTCCTCGCAGGAAGTGGCGACGCTGATCACCGCGCTGGGTTGCGGCATTGGCCGCGACGAGTACAGCCCGGACAAGCTGCGTTACCACAGCATCATCATCATGACCGATGCCGACGTCGACGGTTCGCACATCCGTACGCTGCTGTTGACCTTCTTCTACCGCCAGATGCCGGAAATCATCGAGCGTGGCCACGTGTTCATCGCGCAGCCGCCGCTGTACAAGGTGAAGAAAGGCAAGCAAGAGCAGTACATCAAAGATGACGAGGCGATGGATCAGTACCAGATCGCCATCGCGATGGACGGCGCTACGCTGCACACCAATGCCAGCGCACCGGCGCTCGGCGGTGAGCAGCTGGAAAAACTGGTGGCCGAACACTACGGCGTGCAGAAGCTGATTGGCCGCATGGAGCGCCGCTACCCGCGCGCGCTGCTGAACAGCCTGATCTACCAGCCGACGCTGAACGAAGGCGATCTCAGCGATGAAGCCAAGGTGAAAACCTGGATCGCTTCGCTGGTGCAGGCGCTGAACGACAAAGAGCAGCACGGCAGCAGCTATGACTTCGTGATCTTCGAGAACCGTGAGCGCCAGATGTTCGAGCCGGCGCTGCGCATCCGCACCCACGGCGTGGATACCGACTATAAGCTGGACTTCGACTTCATCCACGGCGGCGAATATCGCAAGATCTGCCAGCTGGGCGAGAAGCTGCGCGGGCTGATCGAAGACGGTGCGTTCATCGAGCGTGGCGAACGTCGTCAGCCGGTAGACAGCTTCGAGCAGGCGCTGGAGTGGCTGGTGAAAGAGTCGCGCCGCGGCCTGTCGGTGCAGCGTTATAAAGGTCTGGGCGAGATGAACCCGGAGCAGCTGTGGGAAACCACCATGGATCCGGAAAGCCGCCGCATGCTGCGCGTGACCGTCAAGGACGCCATCGCTGCCGATCAGTTGTTCACCACGCTGATGGGCGATGCGGTTGAACCGCGCCGCGCCTTTATCGAAGAAAACGCCCTGAAAGCGGCGAACATCGATATCTGATGCGTTAATGGCTGTGAAAATCCGCGCCGGGCGACCCGCGCGGATTTTTTTACGCCTTTTTTGGCGCTGACAGCCGAGGCTGAAACGCGTTAGCATGGGAAAAAACCACTGGGAGAAGCGTTGAATGGCTATTGAACTGATTGCGATCGACATGGATGGCACGTTGCTGGATCCGCAGCACCAAATCACGCCGGCGGTAAAGCAGGCTATCGCGGCGGCGCGGCGCAAAGGGGTGCACGTGGTACTGGCCACCGGGCGGCCTTATGTCGGCGTGCAGGATTATCTGCGCCAGTTGGACATTCAGGGCCCCGGCGATTTTTGTATAACCTATAACGGCGCGCTGGTGCTGCGGGCGGTCGACGGCGCCTGCATTTTGCAAGAAACGCTGGGCTTCGAGGATTATCTGCACTTCGAGCAGATGGCGCGCGAGTTCGGCGTTCACTACCAGGCGTTTGATTTCGATACCCTGTATACCCCGAACAAGGACATCGGCAAATACACCATACACGAGGCGGCAATGACCGGTATTCCGTTGAAATACCGCAGCGTGGAAGAGATGGATCGCCAGATGCGTTTCCCGAAAGTGATGATGATCGACGAGCCGGAGCTGCTGGACCGCGCCATCGCGCGTATCCCGGCGGAAACGCGTGAGCGTTACACCATCCTGAAAAGCGCGCCTTATTTCCTCGAGATCTTGCACAAGAACGTCGATAAAGGCGCCGGGGTGAGAATGCTGGCCGAGCATTTGGGCGTGGCGCGGGAAAACATCATGACGCTGGGGGATCAGGCCAATGATACGGCGATGATCGAATATGCCGGCGTCGGCGTAGCGATGGGCAACGCCATTCCCGAACTGAAAGCGGTGGCGCAGTTTGTCACCAGCGCCAATACCGAAGACGGCGTGGCGCGCGCTATCGAGAAGTTCGTGCTCAACACCTGATCAAGCGGGGCGCTGTGGCGCCCCTTTATACTTTCGCCAACACCCCTTTGGCGATCTGCAGATCCTGAATTGCCAAGCCGGTGAGATCGGCGATGGTGATCTGCTGCGGCTCGCTTCGCACCCGCTTTCCCTGCGCCAAAACGGCGCCCATTTCGACGATTGACGTTGAAGTCAGCCTGTTTTGCCGATAAGACGTCGCGATCTCGCCATAGTCCGCGCACTGCGCCAGGGCATCGACCAGCAGCGCGTCCGCGCGCGCCACCAGATCGGTCGCCAGCTCCTGCTTGCCGGGTGCGTCGGCGCCCACGGCGGTGATGTGTGTGCCGGGCCGAATATCCGCCGCCTGCAAGATCGGTTCGCGGCTGGGCGTGGTGGTGACGATCAGCTGACAGTGCGCCGCCAGCTCCGCCGCGTCCTGCGTGACCCGCACCCGAAAACCTTCGGCCTCGGCCTCGCGCCGATACGCCGCCAGCGCCTGTTCGTCTCGCCCCCACACCCACACGTCTCGGCAATCGGTCACCGGTTTCAGACATTGCAGCTGCAGCCGTGCCTGCAGGCCGGTGCCGACAATACCGATCGCCTGAATATGCGGCGGCGCGCACAGCTCGGCGGCGATGCGTCCGGCCAGGGCGGTGCGCAGCGCGGTCAGCCAACCCTCATCCTGCAGCAGCGCCTGCGGTTCGCCGGTCTGGGCGGAGAATGCCATCACCAACCCCTGATTACTGGCCAGGCTGCGCTCGGCGTTGCGATAGAAACCGGCGGAGACCTTGACCACGAACAGTTCGTCGCCTTCCAGCCAGGCGGATTTGATGCAGCAATCGCCGGCGGCCTGTTCGAACAGGAAATGCTGTACCGGGGGCTGCTGCACCCGCCGTTGCGAATAGGCGATAAAACCCTGCTTCAGCAGCGGCGTGATGCTCTCGGCGTCGAACGCGGCGAGGATTTGCTGCCGATTAAGGATGCGCATCGGCGATGGCCTTGAGGTATTTCTCCAGCACGATATTTTTGCCGCACAGCACCACCGCCACTTTTTTCCCCTGATATTCCGGCGCCAGTTTGATCGCCGCCGCCAGCGCCACGCCAGCCGCGCCTTCGATAATCCACCGATCGCTGGCGGCGATCCGGCGCATCGCGTGCTTGATCTCCGCTTCGCTGACCAGCACTTTGCGGTCGATCAGCTGTTGGCACAGTGGGAAGGTTACGGCACCCGGTTCGACGCCGCCGGCGGTGCCGTCGGACAGGGTTTCGTGCTCTTCCAGCGGGAAGATATGGCCTGCTTCAAGCGCGCTGTACATGCTGGTGGCGTTTTCAGGCCAGCAGGCGATAAGCTGCGTGTTCGGCGACAATTGTCGCAAAACGGTGCCAATACCGGCGATATAGCCACCGCCGCCCACCGCCACGAACACGGCGTCCAGACCGGTGAGCTGTTCAACCAGCTCCATGCCGCAGGTGCCCTGGCCGGCGATCACCTGCTCGTCGTTATACGGCGAGATATAGGTTTTTCCCTGTTCGCGTGCGGCCTGTTCCCCCGCCAGTTCGGCGTTCAGCGCATCGCCCGGCACCAATTCCACGGTGCCGCCCAGCGCGCGGATGGTGTCTAGCTTGATGCTCGCGGCCGTCTCTGGCGCATAAACCGTGACGCCAACGCCCATCAGCTGCCCCGCCAGGGCGACCGCCTGGCCGTGGTTGCCGGTTGAGGCGGCGATCACGCCGCGCCGGCGTTGTTCGCTATCCAGCAACCGTAGCTTGTTGCTGGCGCCGCGAAATTTAAAGGAGCCGGTGTGTTGCAGATGGTCGCATTTCAGATACAGCTCACAGCCGAGCTGCTGTGAAAGCAGCACGCTGCGCTCCAGGGGCGTGACCCGTACCTGAGGGCGCAGTTGCTGATGGGCAGAAACAATGGCATCGAAGAGGGCGTTCATACCGGCTCCAGAATGTTTTGGACTTAAAAATCCAGTTTGTACTTTTTTGTATTGATTGTAAACCCCGTCGCCCGACCGGCGGGCAAGCCGGCCAGCCAGCGGCAACGGCCGGGGAAGAGCATCGCGTTGGCGGTGAAAATAATCATTAACCTGCCGTTTAGCGACACGGTTTTTTATTTATTTGCGTTAAGGAAGGCGCTGCCGCTGAATTATTTTGATCAAGGAAATGAGAATGAAACAATAGCGCTCGCGGCATCCGCCTATACGGCATGGGCGCCGTTGAGTTTCGCCGCCAGGAATGCGAGCACCTAATCGGCCGCTTATTTCCTGCCGACGCCGTCTATCGGCTTAAATGATAAGACGCTGAAAAATCATTGCGTCATTTCGAACCGAAAAATCCTCCCGCCTTACCCGCGCAGGCCATGTGAAACGCTGCCGCCGATCCGGTAAGATGACGACTCAGTGCCGGCATGCGCAGGAGAACCGCCATGAGCCATCGGGAAAAACAACTGACTTTCGACCCTCGTGGGCATCAGTTAACCAATATCAACGTCTGGACGCCGGACAGCCAATGGCTGGCTTATGACGTGCGCCCGCGCGGCGCCTCTTTCACTGGTCTGAGCATCGAGCGGGTCAACGTCGCCAGCGGCGCGGTGGAGGTGGTTTATCGCGCCCAGCACGGCGCGCACGTCGGCGTGGTTACGGTCAGCCCCGATGCACCGGCGCGCTACGTCTTCATCCACGGCCCGGAGCACCCGGACAGCGCCTGGCAGTATGATTTTCACCACCGCCGCGGGGTGATCGTCAGCGAACCGGATCGCGAGTTGGCCATCACCCTCGACGCGCTGGATATCACCGCGCCCTACACGCCCGGCGCGCTGCGCGGCGGCAGCCATGTGCACGTTTTCAGTCCGGACGGCAGCCGCCTCAGCTTTACCTACAACGATCACGTGATGCATGAACGCGATCCGGCGCGCGATCTGCGCAACGTCGGGGTGGCCGTGCCGCTGCACGGGGTCAATCCGCCGAAACAACATCCGCGCGAGTATGACGGCAGCCATTATTGTGTGCTGGTCAGCGAGACCGTGCCACAGCCGCAGCCGGGCAGCGATCAGATCAATCGCGCCTATGAAGAAGGCTGGATCGGCCGCGAAGGTTACCGCAAGGCCGACGGCCGCCGGCAGCGCTGGGCGCTGGCATTTATCGGCGATACGCTGTCCGCCGCCGGTGAGAAGCTGCCGGAGGTGTTTATCGTCGATCTGCCGGAGAACGACGCCGACTACGCCAGGGCGGGTGCTCTGCCGCTGCAGGGGACGGAAAGCGAGCTGCCGGCGCCGCCGCAGGGCGTCAGGCAGCGGCGAGTAACCTTTACTGGAGATCGTCGTTTTCCGGGCGTCGCCGGTGCGCCGCGCCACTGGCTGCGCAGCTCACCGGACGGCAGCCAAATCGCATTTTTGATGAAGGATGACGGCGGCGTGGTACAGCTGTGGACGGTGTCGCCGAACGGCGGCGAACCGCGCCAGGTGAGCCGCAGCGAGCATGACATCCAGTCGGCGTTCAGCTGGCATCCGCAGGGCGGGACGATAGCCTTGGTGTGTGACAACAGCGTAATGCTGTGCGAGGTCGCCGGCGGTCGCCTGCAGCGTTTAACGCAGCGCAGCGTGCAGCCACCGTCGGGGGATGCCGTGGTGTTTTCGCCGGATGGCAGGAAAGTGGCGTTTATGCGCGAGATAGCGGGATTCAACCAGATCTTTGTGGTTGAGGTGTAGGCGGGCCTGGCGGCCCGCTGCGTGCGTGATTAGTGCGTGGCAGTGCTGTCGTTGCCTTCACCGGGATTGCCGGTTGCCGCCAGATTCTGCTGCTCGCTGCGCAGGATGCGCGCTTTTGGTGAATCTGCGGTGGCGTCATTGCCGGAACGCAGGTAGTCGTAAGGCAGCAGTACAGTATCCATCACCGCGGAGAACGGCAAGTCCAGCGCCACCAGCGGCATCATCGCCCAGCTGGTGTTGTCGTCCTTCAGCATGTCCACGCTGGCGCGGGTGCCGGGATAGTAACCCTGATTCGGGCCGGTATGGCTCATCACGCTGGAGCAACCGCTGGTCGCCAACAACATGCAGCCCGTCGCTATCGCTTTCATCGTCGTCATTCATCCATCCTGCAGGGTTGCTGTTCCCCTAAATTAAGCTGATTTATAACATCCTGTTGTTGCTTTAAAAGAAGCAAAACCCCGCTCTGTGGCGGCTCTCTCACTTTAGTGTAAGTGGTAAAAAAACTTTCACCTAACCGAAATGCGCTTTTTTGATCCTCGCCTGTTGAATTGATGAAAGCAACCCCCATTTTATCATCAGAGCCGGATTGAGAATTTGCCGTAAGGGAATTCTGGCTTAATTAGCCTGTCCAGAGTGGAAGGCGTATTTATTTCAACCTCGCTGAAGTGCCTTAGGAGGCTGTTTTATGCGTAATTTTGATCTTTCCCCGCTATACCGTTCCGCCATTGGTTTTGATCGCCTGTTCAACGCGCTGGAGGCCGGCCAGAGTCAGGGTAACGGCGGCTATCCCCCTTATAATGTCGAGCTGGTGGACGAAAATCATTATCGCATCGCCATTGCGGTAGCCGGGTTTGCCGAGCAGGAGCTGGAGATCACCACGCAAGATAATCTGCTGATTGTTCGCGGTGCGCACAATAACGAACCGGCAGAAAAAACCTACTTATATCAGGGCATCGCCGAGCGTAATTTCGAGCGTAAATTCCAGCTGGCCGAACATATCCAAATTAAAGGTGCCAAACTGGAGAATGGCCTGTTGTATATCGACATGCAACGCATCGTGCCGGAAACATTAAAACCGCGCCGCATCGAAATTAAATAAATTTCTGTTTTTCCGGCAGGTACGCTGCCGGTAAATAATACCTAGCCTGCCGTCAGGGGGCTGAATAAACACATCTCGCTTAATGAAAGGAGTTGTTCCTATGCGTAATTACGATTTATCCCCGCTTCTGCGTCAATGGATTGGTTTTGATAAATTGGCCAGTTCAATGGGCGGCCAGGAACCTCAGGGGTTCCCGCCGTATAACATCGAGAAAAGTGATGACAATCATTACCGCATTTCTCTGGCGCTGGCTGGTTTCCGGCAGAGCGAACTGAATATCGAAGTGGAAGGGCCGCGGCTGACCGTCAGCGGTAAACCCACGCCGCCGGAAAAACAGGTCGAATACCTGCACCAGGGCCTGGTGTGCAAAGAGTTTCAGTTGACCTTCACCCTGGCGGAGCATCTGCAGGTGTCCGAGGCCAAATTTGAAAACGGCCTGTTGCACATCGATCTGGTGCGTCAGGTGCCGGAAGCCTTGCAGCCTCAGCGCATCGCCATCGGTGCGACGCCGGAGCTGGAAGCGAAATAACCGACTGAAAAACGGTCATCATCATACGGGGGAGATCCAGACGGGTCTCCCCCGTTGCGTTATGTGGCGCACGCCACAGTCCCCCCGACGGTCCGATGTCATAATCCTTGTTAACTGTGTGTCTTTGTCCGCAAATTCCCGATTCAACTTTGGCAAGGAAGTGACCTATGAGCGATATCGCCCTGACCGTCAGCATGTTGGCGCTGGCGGCCGTCATTGGGCTGTGGATGGGGAACTGGAAGCTGTACGGCGTCGGGCTGGGCATCGGCGGCGTGCTGTTCGGCGGTATCCTGGTCGGGCACTTTGCCCAGAGCGGGCAAATCAGCCTGAACGGGGACATGCTGCACTTTATCCAGGAGTTTGGCCTGATCCTGTTCGTCTACACCATCGGCATCCAGGTCGGCCCCGGTTTCTTCTCTTCGCTGCGCGTCTCCGGTCTGCGCCTCAATGCCTTCGCGGTGCTGCTGGTGCTGACCGGCGGTGTCGTGGCGGCGGCGGTGCACAAGCTGTTCGACGTGCCGCTGCCGATCATCCTCGGCGTGTTCTCCGGCGCGGTCACCAACACCCCGGCGTTGGGCGCCGGTCAGCAAATCCTGACCGATCTCGGTTCCGATCCGGCGTTGGTGGACGGCATGGGGATGGGTTATGCCATGGCCTATCCGTTCGGCATTTGCGGCATCCTGCTGGTGATGTGGCTGATTCGGCTGTTTTTCCGCATCAACATCGATCGCGAGGCGCAGGCGTTTGAAAACGGCCTGGGCAATCAGCGCGAGCTGCTGCACGCCATGAACGTGGCGGTGCGTAACCCCAACCTGCAGGGCATGGCGATCAAAAGCGTACCGCTGCTCAACGGTGAAGCGATCGTCTGTTCGCGCCTCAAACGCGGGGAGCTGCTGATGGTGCCGGCGCCCCACGAACGGCTGGAGCTTGGCGACTACCTGCACCTGGTGGGCAAACGGGAAGATCTGGAAAATGCCCGGCTGGTGATCGGCGAAGAGGTGGACGCCTCGCTGTCGACGCGCGGCACCGCGCTGCAGGTGGTGAGGGCGGTGGTGACCAACGAGCAGGTGCTGGGCAAGAAAATCCGCGAGCTGAACCTGAAGCAGAAGTATGACGTGGTGATTTCACGCCTCAACCGCGCCGGCGTGGAGCTGGTGGCCGGCAGCAACGTGACGCTGCAGTTCGGCGACATTCTCAACCTGGTCGGCCGGCCGGAGGCCATCGACGCGGTGACGGCAATCGTCGGCAACGCCCAACAAAAACTGCAGCAGGTGCAGATGCTGCCGGTCTTTATCGGCATCGGCCTCGGGGTGCTGCTCGGCTCCATTCCGCTGTTCGTGCCCGGCTTCCCGGCGGCATTGCGGCTGGGGCTGGCCGGCGGGCCGCTGGTGGCGGCGCTGATCCTGGGGCGCATCGGCAGCATCGGCAAGCTGTATTGGTTTATGCCGCCGAGCGCCAACCTGGCGCTGCGCGAGCTGGGCATCGTGCTGTTTCTGGCGGTGGTCGGATTGAAGTCGGGCGGCAACTTTATCGATACGTTGCTGCACGGCGAAGGGCTGACGTGGATTGGTTATGGCGCATTGATCACCGCTATTCCGCTGCTGAGCGTCGGTATTCTGGCACGCACGGTGGGCAAGATGAACTACCTGACGCTGTCCGGCATGCTGGCGGGATCGATGACCGATCCGCCGGCGCTGGCCTTCGCCAACGGTCTGCATCCCACCAGCGGCGCCGCCGCGCTGTCTTACGCCACCGTGTATCCGTTGGCGATGTTCCTGCGCATCATGTCGCCGCAGCTGCTGGCGGTGCTGTTCTGGACGCTGTAATCCAAAAAAAGGGCGCCGTGGTGGCGCCCCGATGGGTTGAGCTTAGTTCGCTTCCTGATGCGCGCGCTCGATCTCTTCCGCCAGGATCGCCACGCCGCGCTCGATTTTCTCCGGATCGGGCACGTAGTTCATACGCATGCACTGGTGGGTGTGCGGCCAGTCGTGCTCCAGCCCCGGGAAGAAGTAGTGGCCCGGCACCATCAGCACGCCACGCTTTTTCAGGCGCTGATACAGCACTTCGGTGGTGATCGGCAGATCCTTGAACCACAGCCAGAGGAAGATAGCCCCTTCCGGTTTGTGGATCAGGCAGCGCTCCGGCGACAGGTAGCGGCGAATAATCTCGATGGTGTGCTCAACGCGCTGTTTGTAGAACGGGCGAATGACCTCGTTCGACAGGCGCAGCAGATCGCCGCGCGCGATCATTTCCGTCGCCATCGCCGGCCCCATGCTGCCTGGCGACAGGCTGATGATGCCGTTCATGTTGGTTAGCGCGGTGATCACCTTCTCGTCGGCGATCACGATGCCGCAGCGCGAGCCCGGCAGGCCGAGCTTGGACAGGCTCATGCACAGGATGGTGTTCGGGTTCCACAGCGGCGTGGCGTCGCTGAAGATGATGCCGGGGAACGGCACGCCGTAGGCGTTGTCGATCACCAGCGGAATATCGCGCTGCTGCGCCAGCAGGTCGAGCTTCATCAGCTCTTCGTCGGTGATCACGTTGCCGGTCGGGTTGGTCGGCCGTGAAACGCAGATCATGCCGATGTCGTCGCCGATGGTGAGGTGTTCGAAATCAACGTGATATTTGAACTGGCCGTCCGGCAGCAGCTCGATATTCGGTTTGGCGGAGACGAACAGCCCTTCGTCCAGCCCGGCGTCGGCATAGCCGATATATTCCGGCGCCAGCGGGAACAGCACGCGGCGGCGCGAACCGTCGGCGTAGCGGCCGGCGAACAGGTTGAACAAGTAGAAAAACGCGCTTTGGCTGCCGTTAGTCAGTGCAATATTCTGTGGCGAAATCTCCCAGCCGAGCTCGTCGCGCAGCAGATTGGCCAGCGCTTTCAGCAGCGCGTCCTTGCCTTGCGGGCCGTCGTAGTTGCACAGCGCCTCGGTCAGTTTGCCCTGATCGAGCATATCCTGGCACAGCTGTTTGAAGTAGGCTTCCATCTCTGGGATCTGCGCCGGATTGCCGCCGCCGAGCATGATGGCACCGGGGGTGCGCAGGCCTTCGTTCAGGTCGTCCATCAAACGGGTAATGCCCGCATAACGGGTAAATTTTTCGCCGAAAAGTGAGAAAGTCATAGGTGCAGCAGTACTGTTTCTTAGCAGGTAATCACCCACCATACCGCCAGACAAATCCCGCTGCAATGCGGCCGACAAATCGGCCAATGGGCACAAACTTCGCTCATTGGCCGATTAGCAGCATATTACGCTGGATTATTGTGACCGTTCGCCGGCCCACACCACCATCACCTTATCGTCGCCGAGCCGGCGGCTGAAGGCGTAATAGGCGGCGTGCGCCTGCGGGGTTTGCACGCCGCCGCCGATCGCCGGGTGGCGAGCGCGGAACTGCCCCAACCGTTGCCAGTGGGCCAGCAGCGGGGCTTTTTCCCCCTGTAGCTCACGCCAGTTCATGTCGGAGCGGGTACCCTGCAGCGGATCGGAACCGGTTGGGCCGAGCGGGCGGCCGCTTTCATCGCCGTAGTAAATCTGCACCGCGCCCGGCGCCAGCAACAGCAGGTTCGCCGCCCGCTGTTGGCGAGGCAGCGAGCCTTTGGCGTCGCTGGCGAAGAACAGCCGGGTGTCGTGCGAAGAGAGGTAGCTCAGCACGTTGAAATCCTGCAGCCGCTCGGCCATCTGCCGGTAGGTGGCGTCGATGTCGGCAAAGCAGCCCAATGCCTGCGACGCCTGGTCCTGGAAATCGAAGTTGATCATCGCGTCGAAGCCGTTTTGGTAATAGTCGCTTTTCATCACCCCGTGGCCCCAGGCCTCGCCAGTCATCCAAAACGGCGCATCATCCAACGTCTGCTGCGGATGCTCCGCTTTCCACGCCGCCAATGCCGCCGTGGCGCGCTGTTTCAACAGCGCCAGCGTCGGTTTTTCCACGTGCTTGGCGGTATCGACGCGAAAACCGTCGATGCCGTAATCGCGCACCCACTGGCTGAGCCAGACGGTCAGGTAATCGCGAGTGGTGGCGCCGGGCATGTCGCGCGCGGCGGTGTCGGGTTTGTGGCGATAGAACAGCGGCAGGCCGCTGGCGCCGGGCGCTTCGGTTTTGATGTCCGGCAGGAAGGCCAGCGACATCGTCAGGTCGTCATAGCCCGGTGAGTCATAGTCGCCGATGTCGGTGCGGATCCAGTTTTTCCCCCACCATGGGCGCCAGCCCGCCTTGTCGCTGAAGTTGATGTAGTCGTTGAAGCTGTGCCAGTTTTGCCCTGGCCCGGGGCGCCAGTCGTTCCAGTTTTTCCCCAGGGTTTTCTCCACCTCCGCGCCCTGCAGGTACAGCGAGCCGAAGTGGAACGTCTGCATATCCGCCAGTGTGGCGTAGCCGACGTGGTTCACCACCACGTCGAACAGAATGCGAATGCCGCGCCGATGCGCCTGCTCGACCAGCGTGCGCAGCTCCTGTTCGGTGCCCATGTTGGCGTCGAGGCGAGTCCAGTCCAGCGCGTAATAGCCGTGATAGGCGTAATGCGGGAAATCGCCTTTGGTGCCGCCGCCGACCCAGCCGTGGATCTGCTCCAGCGGCGAGCTGATCCACAAGGCGTTGACGCCGAGCTGCTGCAGATAGTCCAGCTTCTGCGTCAGACCGGCCAGATCGCCGCCGTGAAAGGTGCCTATTTCCTGCAGGCCGTCGCTGCGGCGCCCGTAGCTGTGGTCATTGGCCGGGTTGCCGTTCTCAAAGCGATCGGTCAGCACGAAGTAGACCGTGGCGTTATGCCAGCTGAACGCCGCCGGTTTCGCCGTGGCGGCGGATTCCAGCAGCAACAGGCCGCCGCTGGCGGCGGCGGGCTGCAGCGTGATTTTTCCCTGGCTCACCTGCGCCGTTTGGCCGGAATAGAAATCGCGCAGCGTTTCGCCTTCGGCGAAGGTGGGGGCGACGTCGACCGTGACCGGCTTACCGTCCCAGCGCGGGCAGCTGCGGACGGCAACGGCGGCGCTTTCCGGCGCGCTGCTCAGGCTGAGCTGCAGCGTCGGCGTGCCGCTGCGCGTGTCGATGCGCACCTGATAGTCGCCGGCGCGGAACTGCCGCCAGCTGACCGGCGGGTGGGCGCCGCAGGGTTGCAGCGACAGCGTCTGGTTAAGCTTCACCGCCTCGGCTGGCTGCCAGCAGTGGTTATCCTGATACAGCCGCAGCGGCAGCTGGCCTTTGGGCAGCGCGGCCTGGCTGGCGAACAGCCCGGCGGCCGTTTCGTCGAAGGCCGGGAAGCCCGGCAGCGTCCAGCCGGCCAGCGCCGAAGGCGACAGCAGCATCAACAAGGGCAGGGGTAACAGTTTCATGGCTCTCCTTACGCGCGGCAGGAAGCGTTTTTTCGCAGGGTAGCGCCCAGTGTGGCAAACGGTGGAAAAATGGCCTCCTCCCTGCGGGGGTTTTTCGAGGAGGAGAGGAAGGGTGGAGCGTTTTCGGATTGATTCGGCTTGGCTTTGCGCGCGCGCTGCGGCAGATTAAACGATGAACATCAAAGGAGGTTAGCGATGACGGACAAAAACTGGCGAGAAGAGATCGTTCAGGCAATTCAGGATGCCGAATTGGAGCACTTCGCCGAAGAACATCAGCTGCAGGCGCTGTTCGCGCCGCAGCAGGAAGAGCAACACGGCCGGTTATCCTCAGACCACCGGCCGCGCTGAGTTATTTCCGCAACAGCTGCGGATTGACGCAGTTTTCTTTCACCGTGCCGGTCAACGCGGCGATCAAATTATCCACCGCGCAGGCGGCCATGCCGTAGCGCGTTTCATGGGTGGCGGAGCCGATGTGCGGCAACGCCACCACGTTCGGCATGCTGAGCAGCGGCGAGTTGGCCGGCAGCGGCTCTTTCTCGAACACGTCCAACCCGGCGGCGTGGATCTCGCCGTTTTGCAGCGCTTCGATCAGCGCCTGCTCATCCACCACCGGCCCGCGGCCGGCGTTGATCAGAATGCCGCTTTTCTTCATTTTCGCCAGCTGTTCGCGGCCGATCATGTGGAAGGTTTGTTCGGTCAGCGGCAGCGTGATGCAAACGAAATCCGACTCGGCCAGCAGGGTGTCCAGATCGCAGCGGCGCGCGTTGAAGCGCTGTTCCGCCTCTTCATGCGTGCGGCGGGCGTTGTACAGCACCGGCATGCCGAAACCAAAATGCGCGCGCTGCGCCAGCGCCAGGCCGATGCGGCCCATGCCGAGGATGCCGATGGTTTTATGGTGCACGTCGACGCCGAACCAGTCCGGCCCGATGCTGCCGCGCCATTCGCCGGCCTTCACCCGCTCCGCCACTTCCACCACCCGGCGCGCGGTCGCCAGCACCAGGCTCATGATGGTGTCGGCGACGGTTTCGGTCAGCACCGTCGGGGTGTGCATCAGCAGCACGTTATGGGCGTTGAGCGCCTCGACGTCGAAGTTGTCGTAGCCGACGGAAACGGTCGAGGCCGCGCGCAGTTTGGGCGCCTGCTGCAGGAAGGCTTCGTCAATTTTACCGCCGGAACCGATGATCCCTTCGGCCTGCTGCAGCGCCTGGCGCAGTTCGTCGCGGTTCTCCGGCTGCAGGCCGTTGAAGGCGTGCACGGTGAAGTGCTGTTCCAGACGTTCACGCAGATCGGCGGGCAGGCTTTTGTACAATACGATAGAAGGCTTCATCACGAACTCCAGCTGGGCCAAAGGGGGCATGGCGCCCCCCCGGTTGGGTTAACAGATAAAAAGTATAACCGGATCAAGCCAATTGCGGCTGGATCTCGTTGCGGGCGGGTTTGACGATCAGCGTCAGCACCACCGCCACCACCAGTGCGATGGCCATGAACATGTAAGAGGCCGCCGGGCTGCCGGTGGCGCCATTCAGATAGCCGACGAACCACGAACCGAAGAACGACCCCAGCGCGCCCATGCTGTTGATCAGCGCCATGGCGCCCCCGGCGACGTTTTTCGGCAGCATTTCCGGAATGATGGCGAAGAACGGCCCGTAGGGGGCGTACATTGCGGCGCCGGCGACCACCAGCAGGCCGTAGGAGATCCAGAAGTGGTTGGTGCCGACGGCGTAAGAGCCGAAGAACGCCAGCGCGCCGATCAGCAGCAGCGGCCAGACGAACAGCTTACGGTTTTGCATTTTGTCCGACGCCCAGGAGACCACGATCATGGCGATGGTCGCCGCCAGGTAAGGCACCGCCGACAGCCAGCCGGCTTCCACCATGCCCATCTGCATGCCGCTGCGCAGGATGGAAGGCAGCCACAGCACGAAACCGTACACGCCGATGCTCCAGGCGAAGTACTGCACGCACAGCAGGATCACGTTGCGAGAGCGGAAGGCTTCGCCGTAGTTGCGCACGGCCTTGATACCTTTCTGCTCTTCGTCCAGCTGCTGCTGCAGCGCCTGTTTCTCATCGGCGCTCAGCCAGCCGGCCTGCGCCGGTTTGTCTTTCGCCAGCACCCACCAGCAGAACGCCCAGATAACCGCCGGAATGCCCTCGATGATGAACATTTCACGCCAGCCGAAGGCGTGGATCAGGTAGCCGGACACCACCGACATCCACAGCACCGTCACCGGGTTGCCGAGGATCAGGAAGGTATTGGCGCGTGACCGCTCCGATTTGGTGAACCAGTTGCTGATGTAGATCAGCATCGCCGGCATCACCGCCGCCTCCACCACACCCAGGATAAAGCGGATGGCGGCCAACATCGGGATATTGCTGACCACGCCGGTCAGCGAGGCGCAGCCGCCCCATAGGATCAGGCACCAGAAGATCAGTTTTTTGACGCTGCGGCGTTCAGCGTAGATGGCGCCGGGAATTTGGAAGAAGAAATAACCGAGGAAAAACAGCGCGCCCAGCAGCGAGGCCATGCCTTTGGTGATGCCGAGATCTTCATTGATGCCGGCGGCAGAGGCGAAGCTGAAGTTGGCGCGATCGAGATAGGCCAGGCTGTAGGTGATAAACACGATGGGCATGATGTACCACCAGCGTTTGGCCGCGACAGTCGCTTTGTTCATGTTCAGTATCCTTCAGTGGTGTTGCATCCCCTTCGCCCGGCACGCTGGGCGTGAAAGAGGAAGGGGCAGATGCTCTCCCGACGCGTCCCGGTTGTAGGGCCAGAGGCTGACGTCATGCGGAGAAGTCGTTTTTTTTATTGTTATTCGGCCAATGCCGCACGGGTCGGCAGGCCTTCGCTGTCGCCGATGGCCTGGATCGCCAGCGAGCCGATCTTATTGCCGCGCTGCACCGCCTGTATCAGCGTTTTACCTTCCAACAGGGCGCTGAGGGTGCCAACGGCAAAGCCATCACCGGCACCGACGGTATCCACCACGTTGTCGACCCTGACCGCCGCCACCGCCGCCTTGTCGCCGGCGGCGGTTTTAAACCAGGCACCGTCCGGGCCGGTTTTGATGATCACCGCCTGCACGCCGCGCTCCAGATAGAAATCGGCGATGCCTTCCGGCGTCGACTGGCCGGTGAGGATCTGCCCCTCTTTCAGCCCCGGTAGCACCCAGTCGGCGGCGAACGCCAGCTGGTTCAGCTGTTCGATCATCACCTCGCGGCTGGGCCACAGCACCGGGCGCAGATTGGGGTCGAACGAAATGGTTTTGCCCATGGCGCGCATCTCGCGCGCCGCATGGTGGCACAGCGCCAGCGATTCGCTGGACAGCGCTGCCGCCACGCCGCTCAGGTGCAGGTGCCGTGCTGAACCGAAATACTCACGGTCGAAATCGGCGACCGACAGGTGGCTGGCCGCCGAGCCTTTGCGAAAGTATTCCACGCTGGGATCGGTACCATCGGTGGTTTTCGATTTCACCTGAAAGCCGGTCGGATAGTGGCCGTCGACCGTCACCTGGCGGTAATTGATGCCTTCTTTTTTCAGCTGCTGCAGGGTGAAGCGGCCGAACGAATCGTTGCCGACGCGGCTGACCCAGCCGACGTTCATGCCCAGACGCGCCAGGCCGATCGCCACGTTCAGTTCGGCGCCGGCGATGCGTTTGGTGAAGGTTTCGACCTCCGCCAAATCGCCGGTTTGCGCCGCCACGAACATCGCCATGGCTTCACCCAGCGTGACCACATCCAGGGGCGCCTGCTGCGCCGTCGTTGCCGTTAACGTTGTCATCATGGGGTTACTCCGCACGCAAAATATTGACGTAATGGCGGGTGACGGCTTCCAGATCATCGCCCTGCAACGGGAATTCGATACCGCGCGGCGCATCGTGCGGCAGGCGGGCCAGCAGGTCGCGCCAGCTGCCGTCGGTATCGTCCAGCGCGATGGCGCGCCAGCCGCGCGGGCCTTGGGTGGCGGCTTTGACGTGCACGTAACCGACGTGGCGGGCCAGGCGTTCGGCGGCGGCGAAGGCGTCTTGCCCCACCCACAGCCAGTTGGCCATATCGAAGGTCATGCTGACCGGCAGGTGGCTATCTTCCGCGGCGTGGAAAAAGGCGTTCAACATCGACAAAATGCCGCAGTCCGGCGTCTGATCGTTTTCGACCACCAGTTTGACCGGGTGCTGCTCCAGCGCCACTTTCAGCTCGGTAAAATCGAAGCCAGGGCGGAAATGGCCGAGGGACAGCTTCAACCGGCGCGCGTTCAGCGCCTGCGCTTCCGCCAGCAGCGTCGGCAGGTTAGGGTTCAGCGTATGTTGCGGGGTGAACAGCGCCTCAGGGGCGGAGTAGACGGCGAACAGCTGCTGGCGATCGATCTCTTGCGCCAGGGCCGGCAGGCTGTCCAGTTCGCCGGCGGTGAACAGTTCGCGGCGGATCTCCACCCCGTCGGCGCCTGCACCGGCAATGATGGGCAACAGCGCGCGCTGGCCGCCGTGTTGTTTGACGGTCTCGGTGCCGTAGGCGCCGGTGACCACGATGATTTCTGGTTTCATTTTGACTCCTGAGGCGGCATTGTCGCCGCCGCTGCTGTTACAGGTACGTTAAATGGAACCGGTTCCAGTAGAAAGCGACAGAGTGTAAAAATATGATCGCAATCACGAAGCTGAGCAAAAAACAGCCGATGAGGGCGGGGCGGTCAACGGCCCCGGAAAAGGCGGGTTAGCGGGTGGTGGAGCCGCGGACGATCAGCTCGCCGGAGAACATCTGCTCACCGCTGGGGGCAGCCAGGCCCTGAATGCGCTGCACCAGCCGCTCCAGCGCCGCGTGCCCCATTTGGTAGGTAGGCTGTTTCAGCGTGGTGATGCCGACGCCCGCCAGCTCCGCCCACTCCAGCTCGTCAAAGCCCAGCAGGCCGATGTCGTTGCCCCACTGGATGCCGAGCCGACGCATGGCGCGCGCTACCTGCAGCGTCAGGGCGCCGTTGGCGGAGATCACCGCTTTGCGCATGCCGCGATGGCGGCCGCTGAAATCGCTCAGCACCTGCTCCAGCTTCTGCCGATCGTTGAGCGGCGTTTCGGCCTGCTCCGCCAACAGCGCGGGGTGCTGCGCCATGGTATGTCTGAAAGCGTGCAGGCGTTCGAGACGGGTATTGACCGTACCGAGCGGCTCGCTGAGGAACAGGATCGCTTCGAAACCTTGTTGCAGCAGGTGTTCGGTGGCGACGGTGGCGGCTTCGCGGTTGTTCAGGCCCACCACGTCGCAGGCGAAGTCGGGGATTTTTCGGTCGATAAGCACCATCGGCAGCATCGACTGTTGCAGCGTGGATAACGCTTCCTCGCGCATGCCGACCGCGTTGACCACGATGCCTTCCACCCGGTAACTGCTGAGCAACTGCAGGTAGTGCTGCTCCTGATTGACTTCGTTGTTGGTATTACACACCAGCAGGGTAAAGCCGTGTTGGCGGCAGGCGGCCTCGATGCCGCGCATCACGTCCACCGAATAGGGGTTGGTGATATCGGCGAGGATCAGGCCGATCAGGCGGGTCTGGCCGCCCTTCAGGCTGCGCGCCATCTGGCTTGGCCGGTAGTCGAGCTGCTGGATAGCCTGTTCGATGCGCTGTTTGAGATCGTCGGAAAGCAGGTGCTGTTCACCATTCAGATAGCGCGACACGCTGGTCTTGCCGGTTTTGGCGATGCTGGCCACATCGCTGATGGTGGCGCGTCCTGAGGCGCGCGTTGCCTTGCCTGTGCTCACAGCCGATCCCTCCTGCGGTTAATTGCCAAGGAGACTACCATACCCGATGTGCGAGCGGGAATGTTGAAGGATAAGGAGAAAGTCGGGAGGAAGCGGCGGGGCACCGGTGGCGCCCCGCACGGAATTACTGCAGCGGGCTGAGGGTGATCTCCACGCGGCGGTTCTGCGCCTTGCCGTCCGCGGTGCTGTTGGAGGCGATCGGGTTGTCCGGACCGGCACCGGTGGCGCGGATACGGTTCGCCGCCACGCCTTGGGTGATCAGCGCGCTGGCTACGCCGTCGGCGCGCTGCTGCGACAGGTTCATGTTGAGCGAACGGGAGCCGGTGCTGTCGGTGTAGCCGACCACGTTGACCGCGGTTTTCGGATACTCTTTCAGCACCATGGCGACGCCGGTCAGGGTGTTGGCGCCCGCCGGTTTCAGCGTGGCGCTGCTGCTGTCGAAGGTCACGTTGTTCGGCATGTTCAGCACGATGTTGTCGCCCTGGCGGGTGACGCTGACGCCGGTGCCTTTCATCTTGTCGCGCAGTTTGGCTTCCTGCACGTCCATGTAATAACCTGCGCCGCCGCCCAGTGCCGCACCGGCCGCCGCGCCGATCAGCGCGCCCTTGCCGCGATCTTTCTTGGAAGAGGACAGCACGCCGACGCCGGCGCCCAGTGCGGCCCCGAGGCCTGCGCCGATGCCGGATTTGCCGACTTCGGATTCGCCGGTGTATGGGTTAGTGGTACAGGCCGACAGCGTGAGCGCTACGCTCACGGCACCGGCAATAATTGCAATGCGTTTTTTCATGTTCTTGTCCTTAATGGCATCAAAATCTGTACGCGCCTGCCCAAAACGGGGGCGCAAAAAATAGGCGACGCAGGTGGGGCCCGCATCACCGCGCTACTATGACGCGTTGACTCGCCGGCAGTTCCGGAGAAAAACGTGACAAATGATGAGCGCGGGGAAGTGCCGGGGGGAGTTATGCGACAAAACGCCGGGCGACGCCATGCAGCGGATTCCTAATTGCGCGCCGCGAGGGTGCGAATGCCCCTTTTTTAACCGTAACCGTTTGAATTTTCGATTGCCGGCCAGTTCATGATCAGCGTATAGGCCTGGGTTTCATCATTGAACAGGCGCTGCGTTATCTGAAAGCCGTGCTTGTGGTAGAACGCGCAGGCGCGCAGGTTCTGTTGGTACACCTCCAGGCTGAGCCGGCGGTAGCGCTGCTGCACGTGCGTCATCAGCGCCTGGGCGACGCCGCGGCCGTGAAACGCCCGATCGACAAACAGCGCGCCGATGAACTGCTCGTCCAGCACGCTGATAAAGCCGACGATCTCGTCGTTATGCCAGCAGGCCCAGCTTTGCGCGCGCGGCAGGTAGTTCTCCCGCACCAGCGCGGCGCTCTCACGCCAGTATTTTTCCGCCACGAACGGATGGGCGGCGATGGTGCTGGGCAGCCACAGCGCCATCAGCCGTTCGATATCCTCCGGGCCACAGGGGTGGATCACCGTGGCTTTGGGTAGCACATGCACCCCGTGAGATGATCGTTCACCAGCCCGCTGGCCTGCATGAAGGCGTAACAGATAGTGGAGCCGATAAACTTGAAGCCGCGCTTTTTCAACGCTTTGGACATGGCGTCGGACTGCTCGGTTTTGGCCGGCACCTGGCTCAGCGCCTGCCAGCGGTTGAGCTGTGGCCGGCCGCCGACGAAGTCCCAAATGAAGGTAACGAAATTCTCGCCGGCCGCCTCCATCGCCAGGTAGGCTTTGGCGTTGGTGATGATGGCTTCTATTTTGCCGCGGTGGCGGATGATGCCGCTGTCCTGCAGCAGGGTTTCCACGTCCTGCTCGGTCATGGCGGCGACCCGCTGCGGATCGAAACCATGGAAAGCGCGACGGTAGTTCTCGCGCTTTTTCAGGACGGTGATCCAGGAAAGGCCGGCCTGCTGCCCCTCCAGGCACAGCATTTCAAACAGCTCGCGCGCGTCGGTGGTGGGCGCGCCCCATTCCTTGTCGTGATACTCGAGATACAACGGATCGGCCGTCACCCAACCGCAACGTTCGTCTGCCATCCTGACTGTCCTTATGCTGTGTTTATGAACAGTAATCATCGCTCGAAGCGCCGAACTTGGCAAGCCTCTGATTGTTTTGTCATCAGCCCGCTTGACGTGACGAAAAAGCCGACAATAGTTACTACATGGCCGGTGGAAAACCGGTCAACGATAAAAACGACATTGCCTTCATTTGCAGGCTCTCAGGAGTCGATTCATGCCTCTAAAAATAACGTGCATGCCCCGCCCGGCGGCGCTTGCAGTGGCGCTACTTTGCAGTGTGACCCTACCGGCTCAGGCGTACGATCAACTGTACGTCTTTGGCGACAGCCTGAGCGATACCGGCAACAACGGCCGGTTCACCTATGACGGCAACCAGCACTTGCTGTACGACGAAGCGTTGGCGCAACGCATCGGGGCGGCGCTGGTGGCTTCGGACAACGGCGGTGAAAACTACGCCGCCGGCGGTGCCGTGGCGGTGCCGGGCTTGAACCCGGTCGACAACACCCAGGATCAGGTGCAGCGCTACCTGAACCGGGTCAACGGCCAGGCCGACGGCGACGGGCTGTATATTCATTGGATCGGCGGCAACGATCTGGCGGCGGCGGCGCTGAATGCCGCTACCGCGCCCGGCGTGGCCTATAACAGCGCCGCGGCCGCCGCTGCGCAGGTGCATTCGCTGTTGAACGCCGGCGCCGGCACGGTGATCGTGCCAACGGTGCCGAACATCGGCTCCACGCCGCAGCTGATGGAATTGATCATTCAACAGGCGCTGTCGCCGGTGCAGGGGGCGGCGATCCAGGCGGCCTATGCCACGCTCAATTCGGTGGCGACGCCGGACAACGCGTCACGCACGCAGGCGATCCACGCGGCGTTGGCCGCCGCGGCGAAGCAGGGCAGCGCCATTCCTCAGGTACAGCAGGCGATCGCCGCGCAGCTTATCGCGGCGTATGACAGCCTGAGCGCGCAGGCCGCCCAGCTGACCGATTTCTATAATCAAAGTGAAGACCGTCTGCTGGCGCAGGGCAGCGGCAATATCGTGCGGGTGGACGTCAACAAGCTGTTCGCCGAAGCGATCGCCAATCCGGCACAGTTCGGCTTCGCCAACACCGCCGGGATGGCCTGCCCGCCGGGCGTTTCCTCGGCGGTTTGCCGTTCCGATATGCCCGGCTTCGATGCCAGCCAATCCTATCTGTTCTCCGATCACTTCCACCCCAGCCCGCAGGCGCACCTGCTGATTGCGGATTATATCCAGGCGGTGTTGGATGGCCCTGCGCAGGTGGTGGCGCTGAATCAGGCGACGGCGGCGATGGCGCGCGACAGCCGCGCTACGCTCGACAGCCGCTTCCAGCAGCTGCGCAACGGCGACAACCCGCAGGGATCGCTGGGCGTGTTCGGCGGTTACGCCGGCCAGCACTACGACTATGCTGATAATCGGGCGGCGGGGGACGGCAACGCCACCACCCACAACCTGACCGTCGGGGTGGACTATCAGCTGACCGACGGCTGGTTGATCGGTGCGTTGATCGCTGGTTCCAACGACGATCAGCATCCTTCCAGCCGCTTTGATTACAAGGCGCGCGGGCTGCTGCTGTCGGCCTTCAGTTCGCTGGCGCTGTTCGAGCACGGTTGGGTCAACGCCGATCTGCACTATGCGACGATGGATTATGACGACATCCGCCGCAGCATGCGGCTGGGGCCGCTGACGCGTACCGAAACCGGTTCGACCACCGGCAAGCAGTGGGGCGCGCGCGTGACCGCCGGCTATGACTTCCCGATCGCCTCTTACCTGACCACCGGGCCGGTCGCGCAGTTCGCCTGGGATTACAGCCGCGTTTCCGGCTACGGTGAAGACGGCGATGACAGCACCGCCATGCGCTTCAACGATCAAACCTATCACTCGCAGATCGGCGCGCTGGGTTGGCGGCTGGATACGCAATTCGGCGTGTTTAACCCTTATGCGGAAGTGAGTTATCAGCATCAGTTCGGCGACGACGTCTACCGCGCCGGCGGTGGCCTGAAATCGACGCAAACCTCGTTCACCCGCGACAGTGCGGGCCAGGACAAAAACTGGGTGGATGTCACGCTGGGGGCCAACATGCCGTTGACGGACAGGGTATCGGCCTTCGCCACCGTTTCGCAAACCGGCGGGCTGAGCAGCGGCGAGCAGTTTATGTATAACGTCGGCGTCAGTGCGCGTTTTTGAATTGGCCATCGGCGCACTCAACGGCGCAGGATAAGCCATAAGGTCTGATAAGGGATTTAAGCGGGGGGCGGCCTGGGGGTGAATTATACGGGCCGCAATGACGTTGGCGGAAATACAAAAAAAAACTGATCCTATGAAAGGATCAGGTAGCCACTTGGCCAACACCAGGGAAAATTTTATTTATTATTGTATAACCAAAGATTAACTGTCAATTTGTTTCTGTAGCCCGTTTGCGCCGTATTTCATCCCTGACCTTCCCTCCATGCCCGGCGCCCCGGTCCGCCGCACGTTATCGCCTTATTTTTTGACGTTCATAAGAAATAATCTGGCACTTGATCACATTATCTCTCGGTAAGGGGAGTTTTTTAGTTGATAAAATTAACAAAAATAACATTGCCGCAACTTTATCTCGTGGCAAATATAAAGATACACGCACGGAAATCAGCCTGAATTTGATCGGCGAGGGGAGAAATAGCGGTCAGTTAATTGCTTATTTAAACGGCGGTGAGTGATTTTTTTGTTAAGTAAGTCTAATGGGTGTGGCGGCGTCACGCTGTTTAGCCAGGCTCGTGGATGGCGAGGGGCCGGCCGGATCGCCGTGTCTTCACGCTGTGGCCGACGTGTGAAAATCCAGCGCCTCTCGCCCCGATTCGCACTTGTTGCCGGATTCTGGCTGTATATCTTACGGTCAAAGGGTATACTGGCGCATTCCATCTAAATCCACTTGTATCGCGTGCGAATTCAACATGCAAAAGTTTGATACCAAGACCTTCCAAGGCCTGATCCTGACACTGCAGGATTATTGGGCGCGCCAGGGCTGCACCATCGTTCAACCATTGGACATGGAAGTCGGCGCGGGAACCTCACACCCGATGACGTGCCTGCGCGCACTGGGGCCGGAGCCGATGGCGACCGCCTATGTGCAGCCATCCCGTCGCCCGACCGACGGCCGCTACGGCGAAAACCCGAACCGTCTGCAGCACTACTACCAGTTCCAGGTGGTGATTAAGCCATCGCCGGACAACATTCAGGAACTCTACCTGGGCTCGCTGAAAGAGCTGGGTCTGGATCCGACCATCCACGACATTCGCTTCGTGGAAGACAACTGGGAAAACCCGACGCTTGGCGCCTGGGGCCTGGGTTGGGAAGTGTGGCTGAACGGCATGGAAGTGACGCAGTTCACCTACTTCCAGCAGGTCGGCGGCCTGGAGTGCAAGCCGGTAACCGGCGAGATCACCTACGGTCTGGAGCGTCTGGCGATGTACATCCAGGGCGTGGACAGCGTGTACGATCTGGTGTGGAGCAACGGCCCGCTGGGCGTTACCACCTACGGCGACGTGTTCCACCAGAACGAAGTGGAGCAGTCCACCTACAACTTCGAATACGCCGACGTCGACTTCCTGTTCTCCTGCTTCGAGCAGTACGAGAAAGAAGCCCAATCGCTGCTGGCGCTGGAAAAGCCGCTGCCGCTGCCGGCCTACGAACGTATCCTGAAGGCGGGCCATACCTTCAACCTGCTGGACGCGCGCAAGGCGATTTCGGTGACCGAGCGTCAACGCTACATTCTGCGCATCCGCACGCTGACCAAAGCCGTTGCCGAAGCCTACTACGCTTCCCGCGAAGCGCTGGGCTTCCCGATGTGCAACAAGAAGAACGAGAACTAAGAGGCAGCCATGACTCAACAGACTTTCCTGGTGGAAATCGGCACGGAAGAGCTGCCGCCGAAGGCGCTTCGTTCCCTGGCGGAATCTTTCGCCGCCAACTTCACCGCCGAGCTGGACAACGCCGGCCTGGAACACGGTGACGTGAGCTGGTTCGCCGCACCGCGCCGCCTGGCGCTGAAAGTGGCCAACCTGAGCGCGGCACAGGCCGATCGCGAAATTGAAAAACGCGGCCCGGCGATCGCCCAGGCGTTCGACGCCGAAGGTAAACCGAGCAAAGCGGCCGAAGGCTGGGCGCGCGGCTGCGGTATCACCGTCGATCAGGCTGAACGCCTGGTGACCGACAAGGGCGAGTGGTTGATGTACCGCGCCCACGTCAAAGGCCAGTCGGCGCAACAACTGCTGGCCGGCATGGTCAGCACCGCGCTCGGCAAGCTGCCGATCCCGAAACTGATGCGTTGGGGCGACTCCGACGTGCAGTTCGTGCGTCCGGTACATACCGTCACGATGCTGCTGGGCGCCGATCTGATCCCAGGCACCGTGCTGGGCATCGACTCTGCGCGCACCGTGCGCGGCCACCGCTTCATGGGCGAAGCCGAGTTCACCCTCGACAATGCCGACCAATACCCGCAGATCCTGCTGGAGCGCGGCAAAGTGGTCGCCGACTACGAAGCGCGTAAAGCCCTCATCAAACGCGATGCCGAACTGGCGGCGCAGAAGATTGGCGGCAAGGCCGATCTGAGTGAAAGCCTGCTGGAAGAAGTGGCTTCGCTGGTGGAATGGCCGGTGGTGCTGACCGCCAAATTCGAAGAGAAATTCCTGGCGGTGCCGGCGGAAGCGCTGGTGTACACCATGAAGGGCGACCAGAAGTATTTCCCGGTGTACGACGCCGCGGGCAAACTGCTGCCGAACTTTATCTTCGTGGCCAACATCGAGTCGAAAGACCCGCAGCAGATCATCTCCGGTAACGAGAAGGTGGTGCGTCCGCGTCTGGCCGACGCCGAGTTCTTCTTCAACACCGACCGCAAGAAGCGTCTGGAAGACAACCTGCCGCGCCTGGAAACCGTGCTGTTCCAACAGCAGCTGGGCACCCTGCGCGACAAGACCGACCGCATTCAGGCGCTGGCGGGCTGGGTTGCCGGCCAGATCGGCGCCGACGTCAACCACGCTACTCGTGCGGGCCTGCTGTCGAAGTGCGACCTGATGACCAACATGGTGTTCGAATTCACCGACACCCAGGGCGTGATGGGCATGCACTATGCGCGCCACGACGGTGAGGCGGAAGACGTCGCCGTTGCGCTGAACGAGCAGTATCAGCCGCGCTACGCCGGCGATGCGCTGCCGCAGTCGCTGGTGGCCTGTTCCCTGGCGATCGCCGACAAGATGGACACTCTGGCCGGCATCTTCGGCATCGGTCAGCATCCGAAGGGCGATAAAGATCCGTTCGCGCTGCGCCGTGCCGCGCTGGGCGTGCTGCGCATCATCGTCGAGAAAAACCTGCCGCTGGATCTGCAGACCCTGACCGAAGAGGCCGTGCGCCTGTACGGCAGCAAGCTGACCAACGCCAAGGTGGTCGACGAGGTGGTGGAATTCATGCTGGGCCGCTTCCGCGCCTGGTATCAGGAAGAAGGCCACGCGGTCGATACCATTCAGGCGGTGCTGGCGCGCCGTCCGACCAAGCCGGCCGACTTCGACGCGCGCGTCAAGGCGGTATCCCACTTCCGTACGCTGGAAGCGGCGGCGGCGCTGGCTGCGGCCAACAAACGCGTCTCCAACATTCTGGCCAAGTCTACCGAAACGCTGAACGACAGCGTGCGCGCCTCGGTGCTGAAGGACGCGGCGGAGATCCAGCTGGCGACTCACCTGGTGGTGCTGCGCGACAAACTGCAGCCGTACTTCGCGGCGGGCAACTACCAGGAAGCGCTGGTGGAACTGGCCGCGCTGCGTGAGCCGGTGGATGCGTTCTTCGACAACGTGATGGTAATGGCGGACGATGCGGAAGTGCGCGTAAACCGCCTGACGCTGCTGAGCAAGCTGCGCGAACTGTTCCTGCAGGTGGCGGATATCTCCGTGCTGCAGTAAGCGATTCTCTGCTGTGAAAAGGCGCCTGCGGGTGCCTTTTTTTATTTTCGTTTCCTGGGTGCGAAGGCAAGGTCGCCTGGCGACTTGGGGGGCGACTTGGGGGGCGACTTGGGGAAATTGAAGCCTCCGGTCGCCGACGGCAATGAACCTCAGTGCGTTTTGCGCACGATTTTCAACCGCATCCGGCCGGGGCAATGCTCATCGCAAACGGAATCGCGTATCGGAACGCCGCCAGTTGATCTATTCTTATAGGCGCACGGAGTGCGCAAAAAGGGGCGGAGTCCAATGAAAAAGCAGGTTTATAACAGGAGTTATGTCACATGGCGGTAGGGATCCAGAGCAGAGGTTTCGCGCGTTGGTTGGCACCGGTATTGGCATTGTTGGTGGTCATGCAATTGACCGCCTGCGGCGATAAAGAGCCGGAACAGCGCAAAGCATTTATCGATTACTTACAGAATACCGTGATGCGCAGCGGGGCGAATATCCCCACGTTGAGCGAAGATCAGAAGCAGAAGTTCGGCAACTATGCCGGCGATTACGCGATTTTGGTCGGTTTTTCGCAGCAGTTGTCCAAATCGGTCGGCGCCAGCCTGACCCCGGCGCTGGATCAGATTAACCAGATCCGCACCGCGCAGGACTATCTGAACAAACGCGACGCGCTGCAGCAATCGGTCGGGGCGTTGAACCTGCTGGGCCAGCAGATCCAGTCCGCCAAATCGCAGGCGGATACTGCCCACGCGGCGCTGAAACAGCCTGACGATCTGAAGGCGGTGTACAACCAGGCCTATGACAAAATCGTCACCGCACCGGCCAACGCCTTGATGCCGGCGATCCCGACCACCGCCAGCTTTGTGCAGGATCTGGTGCAGATCGGCGATTTCCTGCAGAGCCAGGGCAATCAGGTCAGCTTCAACAACAACGGTGTGCAGTTCCGCACCGCGCAGCAGGTGGCGCAGTACAACACCATGATGTCGAATCTGGTGGCCAAACAGCAGAACCTGATGAATGCGCAGAAGACCATTCAAAGCGTGACGCAATAACGCGTCCAGGCGCGAAACAGGCCGGCATTGCCGGCCTGTTTTATTTCCCCTCAGCGTTTCCAATAGCTTGCTGGTTTATTGCGCAGGCTTCTGTACTACACTTCAATTAATCCATTCATTCGGCAATGTAGTTTTCTTTCATTCATCACTTCGCTAGTTCCCGGCGGGATGAGTGCTCACAGGGAAGATCAAACAGAGCGTCGCGATAGGGCGCTGCAGCTAAAAATAAATTGTGATGTTTATCACAATTTAAAAACAAATCATCAGGCTTAAAGTGTGACGAATATCACTTTATTGTGTGTTTTGAGGCGGTTTTTTTCTCACTGTGCTTTTTTTACACGCCATAAATGTGATCTTCGTCACCATAAAGGGTGGTTTGTTGGGGTGTTGTGTGTGATTTGTATCACAAAAAATCCGTGAAGTTCGCGTGACAAAAACAGCGTGATAGAGTCCGTTTCGCATACAGCGGCAACACGGCTGGATCGTCACAACAATAATCACGCGCTCTATTGTCAGCGCGTAACAATAGGGGTGTGTTTTATGTTTTCACCAGACATCAAGGTTAAAGTGCAAAACTTTGGCCGCTTCCTGAGCAACATGGTGATGCCCAACATCGGCGCCTTTATCGCCTGGGGGATTATCACCGCGCTATTCATTCCAACCGGCTGGCTGCCGAATGAAACCTTAGCCAAGCTGGTCGGCCCGATGATCACCTATCTGCTGCCGCTGCTGATCGGTTATACCGGCGGGCGGCTGGTGGGCGGCGATCGCGGCGGCGTCGTGGGCGCCATTACCACCATGGGCGTCATCGTCGGCGCCGACATGCCGATGTTCCTCGGCGCGATGATCGCCGGCCCGCTGGGCGGCTGGGCTATCAAGCACTTCGACCGCTGGGTGGACGGCAAGATCAAAAGCGGTTTTGAAATGCTGGTGAACAACTTCTCCGCCGGCATTATCGGCATGCTGCTGGCGATCCTGGCCTTCCTGGGCATCGGGCCGCTGGTGGAGGTGCTCTCCAAGCTGCTGGCGGCGGGCGTGCACGTCATGGTGACGAACAACCTGCTGCCATTGGCGTCCATCTTCGTTGAACCGGCGAAAATCCTGTTCCTGAACAACGCCATCAACCACGGCATCTTCTCGCCGCTGGGTATCCAGCAGGCCACGGAAGCCGGTAAGTCGGTATTCTTCCTGATTGAAGCCAACCCAGGTCCGGGCATGGGCGTGCTGATGGCCTACATGTTCTTCGGCCGCGGCAGCGCCAAGCAATCCGCCGGCGGCGCGGCGATCATTCACTTCCTGGGCGGCATCCACGAAATCTACTTCCCTTACGTGCTGATGAACCCACGCCTGCTGCTTGCGGTGATCCTGGGCGGCATGACCGGCGTCTTCACCCTGACGATGCTGAACGGCGGCCTGGTTTCTCCGGCTTCCCCGGGCTCGATCCTGGCGGTGCTGGCGATGACGCCGAAAGGCGCCTACTTCGCCAATATTGCGGCGGTGTGCGCAGCCTTTGCCGTCTCCTTCGTGGTGTCCGCTTTCCTGCTGAAAACCTCCAAGGTGAAAGAGGATGACGATCTGGAAGCCGCAACTCGTCGCATGCAAGAGATGAAATCGCAGTCCAAAGGCGGCGCCGCGGCGTCGGCATCGGTCGACGGCGATCTGAGCACCGTGCGCAAAATCATCGTCGCCTGCGATGCGGGCATGGGTTCCAGCGCGATGGGCGCCGGGGTGCTGCGCAAGAAAGTGGCCGACGCCGGGCTGAAGAACATCTCGGTGACCAACAGCGCCATCAACAGCCTGCCGGACGATGTGGATCTGGTGATCACGCACCGCGATCTGACCGAACGCGCGATGCGCCACGCGCCGCAGGCCCAGCACATCTCGCTGACCAACTTCCTCGACAGCAAGCTGTACAGCGATCTGGTCGACCGTTTGGTGGCGGTCAACAAAACCACCGACAACCAGCAGAAGGTGCTGGGCGCGCTGGACGACAGCTTCGAAGCCGGGGAACCGAACCTGTTCAAGCTGAGCGAGAGCAACGTGTTCCTCAACCTGCAGGCCAGTGACAAAGAGCAGGCGATCCGCTTCGCCGGCGAGCAGCTGGTGAAAGGCGGCTATGTCGAGGCGGAATACGTGCCGGCGATGCTGGAGCGCGAAAAGCTCACCTCCACCTACCTGGGCGAGTCGATCGCCGTGCCGCACGGCACCATCGAGGCCAAAGACCGGGTGCTGCGCACCGGCGTGGTGTTCTGCCAGTACCCGCAGGGCGTGCGCTTCGGCGATGAAGAGGATGAAGTGGCGCTCCTGGTGATCGGCATCGCCGCACGCAACAACGAGCATATTCAGGTGATCACCAGCCTGACCAACGCGCTGGATGACGAGAGCGTGATTGAGCGGCTGGCGAATACCACCAGCGTCCAGGAAGTGCTGGACCTGCTCGGCGGCAAAAAAGCCGGATAACAGAATCATTTTAAAGGGTGCAGCTTGCTGCACCCTTCGACATTAAGAAGGTAGGGTTATGAAAGCATTACATTTTGGCGCAGGGAACATCGGCCGCGGTTTTATCGGCAAGCTGCTGGCGGACGCCGGGGTTGAACTGACCTTCGCCGACGTCAATCAAACGGTGCTGGATCTGCTGAACAGCCGTAAAAGCTACGCGGTGCACGTGGTGGGTGAGCAAGAACGTGTGGAGAGCGTCAACAACGTCAGCGCCGTCAACAGCGGCAGCGAGGCGGCGGTGGCGCTGATCGCCGAAGCGGATCTGGTAACCACCGCCGTTGGCCCGCAAATTCTCGCCAAAATCGCCGGCACGATCGCCAAAGGGCTGGTGCTGCGCCATCAGCAGGGCAATGCGCAGCCGCTGAACATTATCGCCTGCGAGAACATGGTGCGCGGCACCAGCCAGCTGAAACAGCATGTGTTCGCCGCGCTGCCGCAGGACGAGCAGGCATGGGTTGAGCAGCACGTCGGCTTCGTCGATTCGGCGGTCGACCGCATCGTGCCGCCGGCGGACAGCAACGACCCGTTGGAAGTGACGGTGGAAACCTTCAGCGAATGGATCGTCGATCAGACCCAGTTCAAAGGCCAGCCTCCGGCGATCGCCGGCATGGAGCTGACCGACAACCTGATGGCGTTCGTCGAACGCAAGCTGTTCACCCTCAACACCGGTCACGCCATCACCGCCTACCTCGGCCAACTGGCCGGGCTGCAAACCATTCGCGACGCCATTCTCGACCCGGCGATCCGCCGCGTGGTGAAAGGGGCGATGGAAGAGAGCGGCGCGGTGCTGATCAAGCGCTACGGCTTCGACGCCGACAAGCACGCTGCCTACATCACCAAAATCCTCGGCCGCTTCGAAAACCCGTATCTGCACGACGACGTCGAGCGCGTGGGCCGCCAGCCGCTGCGCAAACTGAGCGCCGGCGATCGCCTGATCAAACCGCTGTTGGGTACGCTGGAATACGGCCTGCCGCACGCCAACCTGATCCAGGGCATCGCCGCCGCCATGAGCTACCGCAGCGAACAGGATCCGCAGGCGCTGGAGCTGGCGGAACTGCTGAACACGCTCGGGCCGAAAGCCGCGCTGGCGCAAATTTCCGGCCTGCCGGCGGAAAGCGAGGTTGTAGAAGAGGCCGTTGCTGTGTATAACGCCATGCACAAGTAGAATCGTGATGATGAACACCCGAGCGCAGCTTGCTGCGCTCCTGCAACCCGAGTTCGGCATCGACGGCCCTCCCCACGCCTTTCGAAAAGCGACGATGGAAGAAGCACAGGCATTTGAAAACCAGGTTCTGGAAAAGCTGAACGCGGGCAAAACGGTGCGCAGCTTCCTGATCGCAGCGGTAGAGCTGCTGGCGGAAGCGCTCAACGTGCTGGTGGTGCAGGTATTCCGCAAGGACGATTACGCGGTGAAATATGCCGTCGAACCGCTATTGTCCGGCAGCGGCCCGCTCGGGGAGCTGTCGGTGCGCCTGAAGCTGATGTACGGGCTGGGGGTGATCTCCCGCCACGAATATGAAGACGCCGAACTGCTGATGGCGATGCGCGAAGAGCTGAACCACGACGGCTCGGAATACCGTTTCGTCGACGACGAAATCCTCGGGCCGTTCGGCGAGCTGCACTGCGTGGCCGCGCTGCCGCCGGTGCCGACTTTCCTGCAGCCGGGCGAAGCGGATGAAGCGCTGATCGCCATGCAGCGCCAGCGCTATCAGCAGATGGTGCGCTCCACCATGGTACTGTCCATTACCGATCTGATCGCCGGCATCGGCGCCAAACAACCTTCCCGACTCTCTCCTCTCGGCCGCGGCTAAGCAAAGGCCGCGCGCCACTCGTCGAACAACAACCACAGCGCGGTGGCGGCCATCAGGCCGGACATCACGCCGTTGAAGGCGCGCAGTTTCCAGGTCACTCGCAGCGCGTTGCGCAACCGGTCGCCCAGCACCGCCCACAGCAGCACGCAGGGCAGGTTCAGCAGCGCGAAGCCGGCGATGACCGACAGCGTATGGACGAAGGTGGCGCCTTCGCGCGGGGTGAACAGGATCGCCACGTTGATCACCATCAGCCAGGCTTTGGGGTTGACCGCCTGAAACAGTGCGCCGTTGAGCAGGCTCATCGGCTGCGCCTGCTCTTTGGCGTCCGGCGAGGCCGCCTGAAACAGCTTCCATGACAGCCACAGCAGATAGGCGCAGCCGATCACCGCCAGCGGGAGGCGGATGACGCCGGCCCAGCTCAGCGCCAGCGCCAGCAGCGGGATAATGATCGCCAGCTGCACCGCACAGCCGACGCAGATGCCAAGCAGCATCGGCAGGGTGCGGCGCAGGCCAAAGTTGACGCCCGACGAGGCCAGCAGCAGATTATTGGGGCCGGGGGTGATCGACATGACGGTGACGTAGCTGACAAAGGCGGAGTCCAGCATGGCAGGTTCCTTGAAAATGACGGTGATAACGAGAGGATCAGCATAATCGCTGCAATGGGATGGTGACAGAACCACAAATCGTATATTGTCATGGTTACAGTTGTGCAAAATGTAAACTGTACCCATTGCCTGGAGAGAAACTGTGACCCTGCTCGATGAAACCCCGGATACCCGCTACCTGCAGCTGGCGGACACATTGGCCGAGGCCATTCGTCGCGGCACGCTGCTGCCCGGTAACCGCTTGCCTTCGGTGCGGCGCTGTGCGCAAACGCATCGCGTCAGCATCAATACCGTGGTGTCGGCTTACCGCACGCTGGAGGATCGCGGGCTGATCGAAGCGCGACCGCAGTCTGGGTTTTATGTCCGCAGCACGCTGCCGGCGCTGAAGATGGCCTCGGCGCCCAGCGGGCGCATCGAACCGCCGTCGGACGACGTGCTGGCGCTGATCGATACGGTATTCGCCGCCCAGCAGAATCCGGCCTTCACTAACATTGCGCTGGCTTGCCCGCAGACCAGCGACTTCTATCCCGGCGGCAAGCTGGGGCGTATGTTGTCTTCTCAGCTGCGCCGCCAGCCGGATCTGATCGGGCAGTATCCGTTGCCGCCCGGCAGCCTGCGGCTGCGCCAGCAGATCGCCCGCCGCTCGATGACGCTGGGCATGCTGCTGGAGCCGGGCGACGTGGTGCTGACCCATGGCTGCATGGAGGCGCTGCAGCTGGCGCTGCGCGTCACCACCAAACCGGGTGACTGCGTCGGGCTGGAGTCGCCAACCTATTTCTATCTGCTGCCGCTGCTGGCCAGCCTGGGGCTGAAAGCGCTGGAAATCCCCACCGATCCGCAGCTGGGGCTGTCGCTGGACGCACTGGAGCTGCTATTGAACGAGAAGCGGCTGAACGCGGTGATCGCCATGCCGACGGTGCAAAACCCGTTGGGCTGCACCATGCCGCTGGCGGCGAAAAAGCGGCTGGCGCGGCTGATGAACGATCATCAGGTGCCGTTGATTGAAGACGGGCTGTATGCCGAGATCCAGTTCGGTGGCGCGCTGTCGCCGGCGGTGAAGGCGTTCGATCGCGACGGCTGGGTGCTGTTTTGCTCCAGCTTTACCAAAACGCTGGCACCGGATTTTCGCGTCGGCTGGATCTGCGGTGGCCGTTTCCACGAGGCGTTGCGCAAGCTGAAGGCGGTGTCGTCGATGTCCGAATCGCAGCTGCTGTCGGAAACGCTGGCGACCTTCCTCGAGAGCGGTGGCTACGATCACCATTTGCGCAACCTGCGCAAGCGCTATGCGGCCCAGGTCGACGAGGCGCGGGCGCTGATCGCCCGGCATTTCCCGCGCGGCACGCTGGCCACGCAGCCGGCGGGCGGCTTCGTGTTTTGGGTTGAATTTCCCCCCGGCGTGGACAGCGTGGCGCTGTTCCATCAGCTGCTGGAGGAGCAGATTTGTTTGACGCCGGGCACCCTGTATTCGCCCAGCGGGCGTTACCGCAACGCGCTGCGGCTCTCCTGCTGCTACCCATTCAACGCGCGCTACACCCAGGCGTTGGCCCGGCTCGGCGCCAGGGCCTGCGAGATGAGCGGCCTGCCGCCCGGCATTGCGCAGGACGGGTAACGGCGCGCGCCTTTTGCTACAATGCCGGTATCATTGATTAGCGTGCCATTTTGGGCACAACGGGCCAGAAACCATGAAAGAGAAAGAAAAGGCAGAGATCAAGCGCCTGAGCGACCTGCTGGACGCCTTGAACCACAAAGACGCGACCGTGATCCAACAGGGCAACCCTGAGTTGATCGCGCAGCACACCAAAGAAAAAGAGAAACTGGCGACGGAGATCGAGCGCCTGAAAGACGTGCGTGGCGAGAAGCTGAGCGCCGAAGCGCAGAAGCTGAGCAAGCTGCCGTTCAGCCGCGAGATCACCAAGAAAGAGCAGGCCGATATGGGCGCGCTGAAGAAAAGCGCACGCGGGCTGATCGTGGTGCACCCGATGACCGCGCTGGGCCGCGAGATGGGCTTGAAAGCGGTCACCGGTTACGCCAAGAAAGCGTTCTGAACCCCCGGGCGTCAGACCTTGGTGGTGAAATACGCCTTGGTCTGATAGGGCACGGTTACCGTGTCCTGGCCCTGTAACTCCTCTTCTTCCGCCACCAGTTGGCGCAACCGATCGATAACCTGCTCCTGTTGCGGCTGCGGCAGTGCGGCGATAAAGCTGGTTGAACGCACCCGGTTGTAGATCACGTCCTCCACCGCACCGCGGTGGCCCAGCATAAACACCTGCTCCTGCAGCGGTTCAAAGCCTTTGAACGGGAAGAATTTGCGCCATTCGCCGGTATAGAAACGCGGCGCATCGCCTTCGTGGCTATCGACGATCTGATTCAGTTTACGCACCCAACCGACGCGCGCATCGCGCATGTTCCACACCAGACCGAGTTTGCCGCCGGGCTTGAGAATACGCTGGATTTCCGCCAGTGCCTGCGGCGTGGCGAACCAGTGGAAGGACTGGGCGCACACCACGGCATCGACCGACTCATCCGGTAGCGGGATCGCGTCGGCGGTGCCCGCCAGCGTTTTCACCTGCGGCAGCGCCGCCGACAGTTTTTCCAGCATCTGCGGCACCGGTTCGACGGCGATCACCTGCGCGCCGGTTTCCAGCAGGCGCGGAGTGAACTTGCCGGTACCGGCGCCGAGATCGATGACCGTCATGCCGGCGTGCAGGCCGATAGACTCACGCAGCCAGGCGGCGATTTCCGGCGGGTAATCCGGCCGGCCTTTTACATAGCGATCGGCGTTGGCCTGATAGCCCTCGGCGGCGGCATGATGAATCGAATGGGTCGGGGTGGTCATATACCTGGCTCCTGGCTGAAAAAACACGCGGCTACAGTATAGGCGGAAGAAGAGGGTTAACGCGGCATTCGGCGCACGTTTTTCATCTTTTCCGCCCGCGATTTCAACGGCCGAGCAGGCGGCGGTTGAAGTCCTCGAGGCGCCCTTCGGCGAGCCGCGTGAGCATGGTCTTGCTCCAGCTGGCGGAGAGGCCGGCGACCGCCAACAGGCGGCGATATTGTTCCGCGTCGAACGGCATATGCCAGGCGATGGCGATGGCTTCGGCGACCGACACGTCGCTGCTGCGCGCCGCCAGCTCCAGCGGACGATCGCCGCTGACCGCACCCGGCGAGACCACCCGATACAGCCAGCCGCAGCGGCCGCTTTGCTGCATCAGCACCGAAATAGCCTCGATGGCGAAGTGGTAGTTGAGCTTGAAGCACGGCGAGCGCGGCTGGGTGACCTGGATCAGCGCTTCGCCCCAGCGGAAGATGTCGCCCATAAACACATTGTGTTCGGTCAGTCCTTCGGTGGAGATATTCTCGCCGAAGGCCGGGGCGCAAAACTGCTCGGCCTGCGCCGGAAACTGTTCGCGCCAGTGGGCATAATGTTCGCGCGGGTAGTGGCACAGCGCGCGATCCGGCCCGCCGTGGTAGCTTTTCTCGGCTTGCTCGTCGCCTTCCAGGCCGAGCGGCGTGAGCCGGATGGCGCCATCCACCTGGCGTTTGGCGATGGCGCTGGGGCGCCCGCCCTCATAGGATTGAATATTGCCGATGTAAACGTCTGGGTGATGCATGTGCGCCTCCGTGTCTCGCGTCGAGGGCTCAGCATAGCCTGAGTTGTGCCGGGGGGACATAACAACCCGCCCGAAAGTCATCGGGCGGGCGGCGGGGCGTCAGAAGGTGGTCCAGTTCTCTTCCGCTGCGGCGTTGGCGGCCGCGGGTTTTACCGCCGGCGCTTTCGGCGCGGCGGCTTTCACGGCGGCGGGTTCGGTCTGCTCCGCCAAACGGAACACCGAGACGCTCTGCAGCAGCATGTCGGCCTGTTCTTCCAGCGAATCGGCGGCGGCGGCGGACTCTTCCACCAGCGCGGCGTTCTGCTGGGTGGTGTGGTCCATTTCGACGATCGCCTGGCCAATCTGGGCGATGCCGCGCGTCTGCTCATCGGAGGCGGCGGCGATCTCGGCCATGATGTCGCGCACGTGGGTGACCGAACGGACGATCTGTTCCATGGTGTTGCCGGTGCTTTCCACCAGTTCGGTGCCGGTTTTCACCCGGCTGACCGACTCGGCGATCAGCCCTTCGATCTCCTTGGCCGCCTGGGCGCTGCGGCTCGCCAGGCTGCGCACTTCGCTGGCGACCACCGAGAAGCCGCGTCCCTGTTCGCCGGCGCGCGCCGCTTCCACCGCGGCGTTGAGCGCCAGGATGTTGGTCTGGAAGGCAATGCCGTTGATCAGGGTAGTAATTTCGGCGATACGCTGCGAACTGCTGGAGATATCGCGCATGGTGCTGACCACGTTTTCCACCAGCTTGCCGCCCTGTTGCGCGGTCTGCGAAGCGTCGGTGGCCAGCTGATTGGCGTGATGGGCGTTGTCGGCGTTCTGTTTCACCGTGGCGGTCAGCTGTTCCATGCTGGCCGCGGTTTCTTCGACCGCCGCCGCCTGCTGTTCGGTGCGGGAGGAGAGATCGGTGTTGCCGGCGGCGATTTCCGCAGAGGCGGTGGAGACCTGGCTGACTCCCATCTGAATCTTCTCAATCATGGTGCGCAGGTTTTGGCTCATCGCCGCCACCGCGTTCAGCAGTTGCCCCAGCTCGTCGCGGCGGGTGCTGGTCTGTGCCTGGCGCAGGTCGCCGCTGGCGATGCGTTCCGCCATGGCCAGCGTGCTGTGCAGCGGACGGGTGATCTGCAGCGTGATGCGCCAGGCGATAAGCACCCCGGCGATGATGGCGATCAGCGTGGTGATGCCCATTTGCAGCTGCGCCAGATTGATGTTGTTGCGCGTCTGTACCAGCTCGTCCTGCATAAAGGCGTTCACCAGCGTGCCGATCGCTTGCGCGCGTTCGCCGAGCTGCCGGCTGATCTGCTGCTCATGCTCATAGGCCGGCAGGTAGGCCGCGATGCGGTTTTTGTAATCGTCCAGCGCGGCCAGCAGCGGTTGCAGCTGTGGGCGTTGCGCGTCGCTGACCCGGCGGCTCAGGGCATTGGCCGCGTCACGCGCATCGTCAATGGCCGCCATCAGCGGCGCTTCGGTTTCCTTGTTCAGGCTCAGCAGCAGGCCGCGCGCGCCGTAGCGCACCTGGGTCAGCTTCTGGTTCAGCTGAATGAAGGCCAGCTGCAGATCGCCGTTGGTCAGCTGGCGCTCCACCTGGCTCAGGCTGGCTTGCACTTCCGACATGTTCCAGCTTTGGCGCACCGCGTCTTTCGCCGTGACCGCCTGCTCAAAGACTTTTTGCTGCTGCTGATATTCTCCGATCAGCGTCACCAGGCGCTGCAGATCCTTGCGGCTTTGGGCATCCCAGTCCAGCGCCTGCCCCTGGTCTATCAGTTTGACGGCGTTTTCAATATTGGCGCGGTTGTTCTGCAGATACTCCGACCGGTAGGTCTGGCCGTACATGGCGCGGTTGTATTTGGCCTGGTTGATCTCCTCGTTCAGCCGGTTGCTGAAGTCGATGCGATCGGCGCGGGATTCGATGATATGCAGATATTGCGCCCCGGTGCCGGCGATGACGACCGCCAACAGCAGCAACAGCGCGAAGCCGAGACCGAGCTTTTTACCTACGGTGAGATGAGTGAACTTTCCTGCCAATGCTTGCAATGCCGCCATAGCGTTTTTCCTTCTCCGGGCGAACGTCAATTGAACAAACCATCGGCAAGAAGTGGTCAAACTTTAGCGGATTTCAGGCAAAAAAATACCCGCCGGTGGCGGGCATCTTCATCAACGGGGGCGAATTACTTCTTCGCGGCGAAGCGTGCGGCGGCTTCGTCCCAGTTGACCACGTTCCAGAACGCCTTGATGTAGTCAGGGCGTTTGTTCTGGTATTTCAGGTAGTAAGCGTGTTCCCACACGTCCAGGCCGATGATTGGGAAACCGGAAGCGCCGGCGACGGCTTCGCCCATCAGCGGGCTGTCCTGGTTAGCGGTAGACACCACGGCCAGTTTGCCGTCTTTCAGCACCAGCCAGGCCCAACCGGAACCGAAGCGGGTGGCTGCGGCTTTCTCGAACTCTTCCTGGAATTTCTCAACGCTGCCGAAATCGCGCTCGATGGCCGCTTTCAGATCGCCGCCCAGCGTGGTGCCGGTTTTCAGGTTTTTCCAGAAGAAGCTGTGGTTGGCGTGGCCGCCGGCGTTGTTGCGCATGAAGGTGCGTTTGTCGGCAGGCACTTTATCCAGATCCTGGATCAGCTCTTCAACGCTGTATTTGGCCAGCTCAGGGTAGGCTTCCAGCACGGTGTTGGCGTTGTTGACGTAGGTCTGGTGGTGTTTGGTGTGATGGATTTCCATCGTCTGCTTGTCGAAATGCGGTTCCAGTGCGTCGTAAGCGTACGGCAGGGATGGCAGTGAATAACTCATAATCATCATCTCCAGTGGTGTATGGGCGGCGCAAAGGGCGAGCACCGCGTAAGCAGTCGGATCATTATAGTTAATTAAATGATATTGAAAATGATTATCAATGCCCTGTGAAGTGTGTGGTTAATGTACAAATCGATGCGCTAACATACTGATAGAAGAGGGCGGCGGGTGGCCGCGTCAAGCCATCGCCCCGGCACGTTGGTTACTCTCTATACTGTAGGGAGCGCCAAGGTCGAAATGTATCGAAATGTGCCAATGCGTTCACTGAATGAGCACGAGTGTGTAACAACCACAAGCACGCTGTGGTAATATGGCCGGCGTTCGTAGCAAGCATAACAACAGTGACATTCGCGTTTGCCGCGCTAGCGGGGCAGGCGCATTTGAACAATGTGACAATCGAGAGTAAAGGAGACCCCCATGCAGGTCAGCAGAAGGCAGTTCTTTAAGATCTGCGCTGGCGGTATGGCAGGAACGACGGTGGCCGCGCTGGGCTTTGCCCCCGAAGTGGCGTTGGCGGAAACCCGGCAGTACAAACTGCTGCGCGCCCGTGAGACCCGTAATACCTGTACGTATTGTTCCGTCGGCTGTGGGCTGTTGATGTACAGCCTTGGTGATGGCGCCAAGAACGCCAAAGAAAGCATTTTCCATATCGAAGGGGATCCGGATCACCCGGTAAACCGCGGCGCGCTTTGCCCGAAAGGCGCCGGCCTGGTTGACTTCATCCACAGCGAAAGCCGCCTCAAGTACCCGGAATACCGGGCACCGGGGTCGGACAAATGGCAACGCATCAGCTGGGACGACGCCTTTACCCGCATCGCCAAGCTGGTGAAAGAAGACCGCGATGCCAACTTCATCAAAACCAACGACCAGGGCGTTACCGTCAACCGTTGGCTGACCACCGGCATGCTGTGCGCCTCGGCCGCCAGCAACGAAACCGGTTTTCTGTCGCAAAAATTTAGTCGCGCTCTCGGCATGCTTGCCGTAGACAACCAGGCGCGTGTCTGACACGGACCAACGGTAGCAAGTCTTGCTCCAACATTTGGTCGCGGTGCGATGACCAACCACTGGGTTGATATCAAGAACGCGAATTTGATTATCGTCATGGGCGGTAATGCGGCGGAAGCGCATCCGGTGGGGTTCCGCTGGGCGATGGAAGCCAAAATACACAACAATGCCAAGCTGATCGTGATCGATCCGCGCTTTACCCGAACCGCATCGGTGGCGGACTTCTACACGCCGATCCGCTCCGGGACCGACATCGCTTTCCTGTCGGGCGTGTTGCTGTATCTGATGACCAACAACAAGTTTAACCGCGAGTACGTCGAGGCCTACACCAACGCCAGCCTGCTGGTGCGGGAAGACTTTGCCTTCGAAGACGGCTTGTTCAGCGGCTACGACGCGGAAAACCGCAAGTACGACAAAACCACTTGGAACTACCAGTTCGACGAGAACGGCTTCGCCAAGCGCGACGTCACGCTGCAGGATCCGCGCTGCGTGTGGAACATGCTGAAGCAGCACGTGAGCCGCTACACGCCTGACGTGGTGACCAACATCTGCGGCACGCCGAAGGACGATTTCCTCAAGGTGTGCGAATACATCGCCGAAACCTGCGTCGCGGATAAAACCGCTTCGTTCCTGTACGCCCTGGGCTGGACTCAGCACTCGGTCGGCGCGCAGAACATCCGTACCATGGCGATGATCCAGCTGCTGCTCGGCAACATGGGCATGGCGGGCGGCGGCGTCAACGCGCTGCGCGGCCACTCCAACATCCAGGGTCTGACCGATCTCGGCCTGCTGTCGCAGAGCCTGCCGGGCTACATGACGCTGCCGTCGGAGAAACAGACCGATCTCGACACCTACCTGAAGGCCAACACGCCGAAGGCGCTGCTGCCGGGCCAGGTGAACTACTGGGGCAACTACCCGAAATTCTTCGTCAGCATGATGAAGACCTTCTACGGCGACAAGGCGCAGAAGGACAACAGCTGGGGCTTTGACTGGTTGCCGAAGTGGGACAAAGGCTACGACGTGCTGCAGTACTTCGAGATGATGGCGCAGGGCAAGGTCAACGGCTACTTCTGCCAAGGATTTAACCCGGTGGCGTCGTTCCCGAACAAAAACAAGGTAGTGGCTTCGCTGTCCAAGCTGAAGTTCCTGGTGACCATCGATCCGTTGAACACCGAGACCTCCAACTTCTGGCAGAACCACGGCGAGTTCAACGAGGTGGATCCTTCGCAGATCCAGACCGAAGTGTTCCGCCTGCCGTCCACCTGCTTCGCCGAAGAGAACGGTTCGATCGTCAACTCCGGCCGCTGGCTGCAGTGGCACTGGAAAGGCGCGGACGCCCCGGGCGAAGCGCTGAACGACGGCGAGATCCTGGCGGGCATCTTCAGTCGCCTGCGCGAGATGTATGCGCGCGACGGCGGTGCGGTGCCTGAACAGGTGCTGAACATGACCTGGGACTACCTGACGCCGGACAACCCGGCGCCGGAAGAGGTAGCGCAGGAGAACAACGGCAAGGCGCTGGCGGATCTGCTGGATGCCGACGGCAAAGTGCTGGTGAAAAAAGGCGAGTTGCTCAGCTCGTTTGCGCAGCTGCGCGACGACGGCACCACCGCCAGCGGTTGCTGGATCTTCGCCGGCAGCTGGACGCCGGCCGGCAACCAGATGGCGCGGCGCGACAACGCCGATCCGTCCGGCCTCGGCAATACGCTGGGCTGGGCCTGGGCATGGCCGCTCAACCGCCGCATTCTGTACAACCGCGCCTCGGCGGACCCGCAGGGGAAACCGTGGGATCCGAAACGCCAACTGCTGGAGTGGGACGGCGCCAAGTGGGTCGGGGCCGATATCCCGGACTACAGCACCGCCGCGCCGGGCAGCGACGTCGGGCCGTTCATCATGCAGCCGGAAGGCATGGGCCGCCTGTTTGCCACCGACAAGATGGCGGAAGGGCCGTTCCCTGAACACTACGAGCCGTTCGAAACGCCGCTCGGCACCAACCCGCTGCACCCGAACGTGGTGTCCAACCCGGCGGCGCGCGTGTTCAAGGACGATCTGGCGGCGATGGGCAAATCCGACAAGTTCCCGTACGTCGGCACCACCTATCGTCTGACCGAGCACTTCCACTACTGGACCAAGCACGCGCGGCTGAACGCCATCGCGCAGCCGGAGCAGTTCGTGGAGATCGGCGAAAAGCTGGCGGAGAAGAAGGGCATCAAGCAGGGCGATACCGTGAAGGTCAGCTCCAACCGCGGCTACATCAAGGCCAAGGCGGTGGTGACCAAGCGTATTCGCACGCTGCAGGTGCACGGCCAGGAAGTCGACACCATCGGCATCCCGATCCACTGGGGTTACGAAGGGGTGGCGAAGAAAGGCTTTATCGCCAACACGCTGACGCCGTTCGTCGGCGACGCCAATACGCAAACGCCGGAGTTCAAGGCGTTCCTGGTCAACGTGGAAAAGGTGTAACGGAGACGAATCATGGCCATGCAATCTCAAGACATCATTCGTAAATCCGCCACCAATGGTTTCACGCCGGCGCCGCGCGCCCGTGACCACCAGGAAGAAGTGGCCAAACTGATCGATGTCACCACCTGTATCGGCTGCAAGGCCTGTCAGGTGGCCTGTTCCGAATGGAACGACATCCGCGACGAGGTGGGGCACAACGTCGGGGTGTACGATAACCCCGCCGATCTGACCGCCAAGTCGTGGACGGTGATGCGCTTCTCCGAGGTGGAGGAAAACGGCAAGCTGGAATGGCTGATCCGCAAGGATGGCTGCATGCACTGCGCCGATCCGGGCTGCCTGAAGGCCTGCCCGTCGGAAGGCGCGATCATTCAGTACGCCAACGGCATCGTCGACTTCCAGTCCGAGCACTGCATCGGCTGCGGTTACTGCATCGCCGGCTGCCCGTTCGACGTACCGTGCATGAACAAGGACGACAACCGGGTGTACAAGTGCACCCTGTGCGTCGACCGCGTGGACGTCGGCCAGGAACCGGCCTGCGTGAAAACCTGCCCGACCGGCGCCATTCACTTCGGCACCAAGGAAGCGATGAAGCAGGTGGCGGCGGATCGCGTCAGCGAGCTGAACACCCGCGGCTACCAGAACGCCGGTCTGTACGATCCGGCAGGGGTGGGCGGCACGCACGTGATGTACGTGTTGCACCACGCCGACAAACCGCAGCTGTATCACGGTTTGCCGGACAACCCGAGCATCAGCCCGGCGGTGACCTTCTGGAAGGGCGTGTGGAAACCCCTGGCGGCCATCGGTTTTGCCGCCACCTTCGCGGCCAGCGTGTTCCACTATGTCGGCGTCGGGCCTAACCGCGTCGACGATGAGGACGAGCACGACGAGTCGCATGACGAGGAGACGCGCAAATGAGAAAGGAAAAGCCCATTCAGCGTTACAGCGCACCGGAGCGCATCAACCACTGGATCGTGGCGTTTTGCTTCGTGTTCGCCGCCATCAGCGGGCTGGGGTTCTTCTTCCCCTCCTTCAACTGGCTGATGAACATCTTCGGGACGCCGCAGCTGGCGCGCATTCTGCACCCGTTTGTCGGGGTGATCATGTTTGCCGCGTTCCTGCTGATGTTCCTGCGCTATTGGAAGCATAACCTGATCAACCGGGAAGATATCGTCTGGGCCAAGAACATCCACAAAATCGCCATGAACGAGGAAGTGGGTGACACCGGGCGCTATAATTTCGGCCAGAAGTGCGTGTTCTGGGCGGCGATTATCAGCCTGGTGCTGCTGCTGGCCAGCGGCGTGGTGATCTGGCGGCCGTATTTTGCGCCGTCGTTCTCCATCCCGCTGATCCGCATCGCGCTGCTGGTGCATTCGCTGGCCGCGGTCGGCCTGATTATCGTGATTATGGTGCACATTTACGCCGCATTGTGGGTAAAAGGCACCATTACCGCGATGGTGGAAGGCTGGGTGCCGGCGGCCTGGGCCAAGAAACATCATCCGCGCTGGTACCGTGAGGTCCGCGAGAAACGACAGGAAGATAAACCCTGATGAGTATCCGCATCGTTCCTAAAGAGCAGTTAGGGGCACAGCGTGAGAAGTCCACAACGGCGGAGAACATCCCGCCGTTACTTTTCGCCAACCTGAAAAGCCTGTACAGCCGCCGCGCCGATCGTCTGCGTCAGCTGGCGGTCGACAATCCGCTGGGCGACTATCTGAACTTCGCCGCTGAGCTGGCACAGGCGCAGCAGCATGCGCTGCACGATAACCCGCTGGCGCTCGATCTGAGCGAAGCACTGGCGCAGGGCGCCGCCAGCGGCAAACCGCCGCTCGATCTGAGCGTGTTCCCGCGCAGCGAGCACTGGCGCAAGCTGCTGACGTCGCTGATCGCCGAGCTGCGCCCGCAGGCGCCGGAGCATATCCTGGCGGTGCTGGACAACCTGGAGAAAGCCTCGGTGCACGAGCTGGAGCTGATGGCCGACGCCTTGCTCAACCGCGAGTTTGGCAAGGTGGGCAGCGAGAAGGCGCCGTTCCTCTGGGCCGCGCTGTCGCTCTATTGGGCGCAGATGGCCAGCCTGATCCCCGGCAAGGCGCGCGCCGAATACGGCGAGCAGCGCCAGTTCTGCCCGGTGTGCGGCAGCATCCCGGTCTCCAGCATGGTGCACATCGGCACCGTCAACGGCCTGCGCTACCTGCACTGCAACCTGTGCGAAAGCGAATGGCACGTGGTGCGGGTGAAGTGCAGCAACTGCGAGCAGACCCGCGATCTCAACTACTGGTCGCTGGACAGCGAGCAGGCGGCGGTGAAGGCGGAGAGCTGCGGTGACTGCGGCACTTACCTGAAGATCCTCTATCAGGAAAAAGACCCGCAGGTCGAAGCGGTGGCCGACGATCTGGCTTCGCTGGTGCTTGACGCCCGCATGGAAGAGGAAGGCTTCGGCCGCAGCAGCATCAATCCGTTCCTGTTCCCGGCGGAGTAATCGCCCGGCCCCGTTCGCGCGGGGCCGGACCAGCAATTTCAGAACGGGCTTCTGGCATTCGCCCGGTCGAGTTGCTACGTTTAGGCCATGACGCGCCAAGCGAAAGGAACCATGATGTTAAACACCCTGGCAAAACTGACCGCGGTCGCCGTGCTGGCGATGGGGCTGGCGGCCTGCGACAACAAAGACGACACCAAACCGGCGGTGCCGCCACCGGACACCAAGCCGACCGTGACGCAGCCCGCGCCACCGCCGCCGCCTGCGCCGGTAGAAACCCCAGCCGCACCGCCGGGGCTGAACGTGTCGCTGCAGAAGGGCAAAATCACCTTCGAGCTGCCGCCGGGCTTTAGCGATCAGACGCTGAACAGCGGCATCATCAACGACAGCACCTCCACCATTCAGCGCTTCCTCGACGGCAAGTCGCGCCAGAGCGCGGTTTCGTCCGAGGTGATCCCGCCGGACGACATGAAGCTCAACACCAGCGACAAAATGCTGAAAGAGCTGGCGCAGAGCGCCATCACGGTGCTGGCCGAACGCTATCAGAATATCCAGACCACCAAAGAAGAGAACTTCACCGTCGGCAAACAGAAGTTTCGCCGGGTGGATACCGAGCAGACCGTCAACGGGCAGAAGGTGGTGTCCACGCTGGTGCTGACGGTGTTCAACAAGCGGGTGGTGACGCTGCAAATGCTGTCGCCGGCCAAAACGCCGGAAGTGCACCAGGCGCTGGTGCAGCGGATTATCGATACCCTGGCGGTGAAGTAAGGGCGTCGCGCCGCGGCCAGGACGAAGCGGAGGAGAACGGATGAAGCTTATCGGCAGTTACACCAGTCCCTTTGTGCGCAAAATTTCCGTGATGCTGCTGGAGAAGGGGATCGCGTTCGAATTCGTCAACGATCCGCCGTACGAGCCCGGCAGCCGGGTGAAGGAGCTGAACCCGCTCGCCAAGGTGCCGGTGCTGATCGCCGATGACGGCGAGGTGTTTTACGACTCACCGATCGTAGCCGAATACCTTGAGCTGCTGGCGGTAGAGCCGGCGTTTTTGCCGGCCGATCGCGCCGCCGCGCTGCGCGTCCGCCAGGTGGCGGCGCTGGCGGACGGCGTGACCGAAGCGGCGGCGACCCTGTTCCGCGAAAGCCGGCGCGCGCCGGAAAAACAGGACGAAAACTGGATGCTGCGCCAGCGTGACAAGCTGACGCAGGGGTTGGATGCGTTGGAGGCGCTGGCGCGGGAAAAAACGTGGATCAATGGCGAGCGGCTGACGCTGGCGGATATCGCTACCGGCTGCGCGCTGGGCTACCTCAATTTTCGCCGCATCCTGCCCAACTGGTGCGTCGAGCGCCCGGCGCTGGTCAAGCTGGCCGAACGCCTGTTCGCCCGCGAAAGCTTCGCCCGCACTGCGCCGCCCTAAACTTCCTTTTCTCCCCGCCGCGGCGGGGTTTTGCTATGCCGATACGTCTAAACTGAAAACCGAGCGACCATGAGCACAGAATCCCACCTTCTTTATAGCCAACTGCCCGCCATCGACCGTCTGCTGCGTGAATCCGCGATTGAACCGCTGGTGGCGCAGCATGGTCCGACGCTGATCGGCGAATTGCTGCGCCGGCTGCAGGCCCAGGCGCGCGACGCTATCAAGCAACAGCAACGTTTACCGGACTGGTGTGGCGACTGGCCGCAGGCGCTGCGGGCGGAGCTGGCCCGGCAGCAACGCCCGGCTTTGCTGCCGGTGTTCAACCTCAGCGGCACCGTGCTGCACACCAACCTCGGGCGCGCCCTGCTGGCGCAGCCGGTGAAGGACGCGGTCAGCGCGGTGATGGGGGAGGCGGTGACGCTGGAGTACGATCTGGACGGTGCCGGGCGCGGTCATCGCGATCGGGCGGTGGCGAGTCTGCTGTGCCGGCTGACCGGCGCGGAGGACGCCTGCATCGTCAATAACAACGCGGCGGCGGTATTGCTGATGCTGGCGGCGATCGCCCCCGGCAAAGAGGTGGTGGTGTCGCGCGGCGAACTGGTGGAGATCGGCGGCGCGTTCCGCATACCCGACGTGATGCGCCAGGCGGGCTGCCAACTGGTGGAGGTCGGCACCACCAACCGCACCCATCTGAAAGATTACCGCCAGGCCATCAGCGAGCAGACCGGCCTGTTGATGAAAGTGCACACCAGCAACTACAGCATTCAGGGCTTTACCGCGGCGGTCGACGAGGCTGAACTGGCGCAGCTCGGGGCCGAACAGGGCGTGCCGACCGCCACCGATCTGGGCAGCGGCTCGCTGATCGATATGGCGCAGTACGGCCTGCCCGCCGAACCGATGCCGCAGCGGCTGCTGGCCGCCGGCGTCGATCTGGTGACGTTCTCCGGCGATAAGCTGCTGGGCGGCCCGCAGGCCGGCATCATCGTCGGCAAAAAGGCGCTGATCGCTCGCCTGCAGCAGCATCCGCTCAAGCGCGCGCTGCGCGTCGGCAAGCTGACGCTGGCGGCCCTGGAGGCCACGCTGCAGCTCTATCTGCAGCCGGAAAAACTGGCTGAGCAGCTGCCGACGCTGCGGCTGCTGACCCGCCCGCAGCAGGAGATGCAACAGGCGGCCGAGCGGCTGCTGGCGGCGCTGAGACCACGGTTCACCGCCGATTTCGACCTGCGCGCCGAACCGTGCTGGTCGCAGATTGGCAGCGGTTCGCTGCCGGTGGATCGCCTGCCCAGCTATGCGCTGACCTTCACGCCGCGCGACGGCCGCGGCGCCACGCTGGAAGCGTTGGCTGAGCGCTGGCGCCGCCTGCCGCAGCCGGTGATCGGCCGCCTCGGCGACGGCCGGCTGTGGCTGGATCTGCGCTGTCTGGAACAGGAAGGGGCGCTGATCGAGGCGCTGAGCGCATCATGATCATCGCCACCGCCGGCCATGTCGATCATGGCAAAACCACCCTGCTGCAGGCGATCTCCGGGATCAACGCGGATCGCCTGCCGGAAGAGAAGCGCCGCGGCATGACCATCGATCTGGGCTACGCCTACTGGCCGCAGCCGGACGGCCGGGTGCTGGGCTTTATCGACGTGCCCGGCCACGAGAAATTCCTCGCCAATATGCTGGCGGGCGTCGGCGGCATCGACCATGCGTTGCTGGTGGTGGCCTGCGACGACGGCGTGATGGCGCAGACCCGCGAGCATTTGGCGATCCTGCGCCTGAGCGGGCGCCCGGCGCTGACGGTGGCGCTGACCAAGGCCGATCGGGTGGACGCGGCGCTTGTCGACGAGGTGCGCAGTCAGGTGCGCGACGAGCTGGCGCGCCAGGGCTGGCCCGATGCGCCATTGTTTGTCACCGCGGCGGCGGCGGGCGAGGGCATCGACGCGCTGCGCGCGCATTTGCTGGCGCTGTCGCCCGGCGAGCATGCGCTGACGCGCCGTTTTCGTCTGGCGGTAGACCGTGCGTTCAGCGTCAAAGGGGCGGGGCTGGTGGTGACCGGCACTGCGCTCGGCGGCCGGGTGCAGGTTGGGGATACGCTGTGGCTGACCGGCGCCGACGCGCCGGTGCGGGTACGTGGCCTGCACGCTCAGAATCAGACCGTGGAACAGGCGCAGGCCGGGCAACGCATCGCGTTGAACATCAGCGGCGATGTTGATAAAGAGCGGGTCGAGCGCGGCGATTGGCTGCTGGCGCAGCGCCCGCCGGAGGCGGCGGAACGCATTCTGGTGGCGCTGGAGACGGATCGGCCGATTCGCCATTGGCAGCCGCTGCATCTGCACCATGCCGCCAGCCACATCACCGGGCGCATTTCGCTGCTGAACGACGGGCTGGCGGAACTGATCCTCGATCGCCCGCTGTGGCTGGCGGAGAACGATCGGCTGGTGCTGCGCGATATCGGCGCAAGGCAAACGCTGGGTGCGGCCCGAGTGCTCAGGCTGAGCGCCCCCAAGCGCGGCAAGCGTCAGCCGGACTACCTGGCATGGCTGCAGGCTCTGGCGCAGGCGCAAGACGACGCGCAGGCGCTGGCGCTTGAGCTGCCGCACGGCGCGTTGTCGCTGGCGGCGTTCGCCTGGGCGCGTCAGTTGACCGACGACGGCCTGGCGGCACTGCTGGCGAACCGCGATCTGCTGATCGTCGGTGACCGGGCGCTGGCGCAGGAGCAGGTGCAACAGGCGGAGAGCCGCCTGCTACAGGTGCTGGCGGAGTACCACCAACAGCACGCCGACCAGCTGGGGTTAGGACGCGCCCGTCTGCGGCGCATGGCGCTGCCTCAGCAGCCGGAAGCGCTGGTGTTTATGATGATCGATCGGCTGCTGAAGGCCGGCGCGTTGCGCAATACGCGCGGCTGGCTGCACCTGCCGGAACACGGCCTGGCGTTCAGCGCCGAAGAGGCGCCGCTGTGGGCGCGCATCGAACCGCTGTTCGGCGACGAGCCGTGGTGGGTGCGCGATCTGGCGACTGAGCTGGGCGAGGAGGAGAGCCGGGTGCGCGCGCTGCTGCGCAAGGCGGCTCAGCTGGGCCATGTGACGGCGGTGGTGGTGGACCGCTACTACCTCAGCCGACGCATCGATCAGTTCGCGGCGCTGATCCGCGAGCTGGATGCGGAGCGCGGGGGCGCCAACGCCGCCGATTTCCGCGATCGGCTCGGCGTCGGGCGCAAGCTGGCGATCCAGGTGCTGGAGTTCTTCGATCGCAGCGGCTTTACCCGCCGCAAGGGCAACGAGCATCCGCTGCGCGACGGCGGGTTGTTCGGTAGCGAGTCCCCTACCCGATAAACCTGACGGCGGCCCGGCTGACGTCGGGCGTTTGGGCGGTGAGAAACGCCTGTAAGCGTTCGATCAGCGGCCGTTTGGCCGACTCCGCCGGCCATACCAGATAATAACCGTCGCCGGTGCGCACGGCGGCGTCACAAGGCAGCGCCAATAACCCCTCCTTAATGGTTCGCAGGCTCAGCGCCAGATCGCCGATCGAGACGCCGTGCCCGGCGATGGCCGCCGCATTGCCCTGTTCCAGCGAATCAAATACCTGGCCGCGTGTGAGATCGATCGGGGCCGCGATGCCGCTTTTTTGCAGCCAGCGCCGCCAGTCGCGCCGATCGGGCGAAGGATGGATCAGCGGGCAGGTGGCGAGATCGCGCTGCGCGTCGGCGAGCAGCGCGGGGGCGCAAATTGGGATCAGCCATTCGTCGAACAGCTTGGCGGCAGCGGTATTGGCGCCGAAATGGCCGTTGCCGAGCAGGATGGCGCAGTCGTAGGGTTCGCTGAAAAAATCCACGCTGTCGATGTCCATCCAGACGCTGGCTGCCTGCACGTCGAACGCCTGCGCCGTTTGCCGGAACCGGCTCAGGCAGTCCAGCAGCCAGCGCATGGTCAGGGTGGAGGGTGCCTTCAGCCGCAGCAGATCGCGGTGGCTTCTGAACAGCTCGCAGGCTTGCTCGATGCGGCCAAACCCCTGCTGCAGCTCGGCGGCGAAGATTTTCCCCTGCGGCGTGACCTCGATACGCGGGCCGTTGCGCTGGAACAACCGGCAGCCGAAGTGCTGCTCCAGCGTTTTGATGTGCTTGCTGACCGCGCTCGGGGTGAGATGCAGCTCCTCGGCGGCCAGCGTGAACGAGCCGGTGCGGGCGGCGCTTTCGAAGGCGCGCAGGGCGTAAAGCGGCGGAAGGGAACTGGCCATCGCGGCGTCTCTAATAATGAGTCTGATTCACAGTAAACGACAGGATTACTCCTTTTTCAAGGCGGGGGCGGCGGCATGATAATGGCGCGACGTCAACTGACTGAATGTGAGTGAAATAAAGATGAACCTCTCGTTACTGGCGGCGTATTTCGCCGCCATTTTGTTGCTGATCGCCACGCCGGGGCCGGTGGTGGTGATGGTGGCCAACACCGCAGCGCGCTTTGGCGCCCGGCGTGCGCTGTTGACCGCGCTGGGCAGCAACGGGGCCTCTTTGTTGCTGATCGGCATCGCCGCGCTGATCGTCACCGGGCTGTTCGCGGTGGATATGCGCATGCTGCAGTGGGTAGGCCTGTTGGGCTGTCTGTTTATCGGCCGTATGGCGATCGTCTCGCTGTATGAGGATTTATCCGCGCGAACCCCCGATGCGCAGCCCGTTGCGCCGTCGCAAAAACGCTCGGCGATCGCGAACGGTTTTCTGGTGGGCATCGCCAACCCCAAGGACATCATCTTCTTCGTCGCTTTTTTTCCGCAGTTTATCGCCGTCACCCCCTCGATCGGCGTCAGCCTGACGCTGTTGACCGCGCTGTGGGTGCTGGCGGATTTCGCCATCTTGCTGGCCTATATCACCCTGCTGTCGGGAACGGCGCTGCAGCGCGTGCGGCGGGCGATCTCTGTCCTGTCGGCGTTGCTGCTGTTGGGGGTGGCGGTAGTGGGAGCAGGGTATGCGCTGTGGGAGCTGCTCGGCTGAAGCCGCATAAAAAAAACGCCGGTCGGGAAACCGGACCGGCGTTTTATCGTCGCGCTTAAGCCGCGCCGTTCGGCTGCGGCGTGGGGTTGCCGCCGCGGCGTTTGCCGATAAACAGCGCCACCAGCGTCAGCCAGCACAGGCCGCTGATGAGGTTGAACAGATTGAACAGCCCACTGCCGCCCCAGACGTAGGCGACCTTGGCCAGCTCGATGCCGACGGTGAACACCATCATGCTCAGCATGCCCATGGTGGCGGACACGGTGCCTTTGCTGACGTTGCTGGAGAACAGCGTCAGGCGGTACAGGCCGGCGTTGGCGAGGCCGATGCCGAAGGCGTACAGACTCAGGCCGGCGGTCATCCACAGGTAGGCGTGGCTGGAGAACTGGGTCGCCAGCGCGGCGATCAGCAGCCCCAGCAACATCGGGCCTGCGCCCAGCTTGATCAGGCGCTCCACGCTGTTTTTGCCGGTCAGGCGCGCCAGCGTCAGGTTGCCGAGGATCAGCGCGCCGAACACCGGGATCTGCAGCAGACCGTAGTCCAGCGTCGACAGCGACTCACCGCTGATCAGGATCACCGGCGACTGGGCGATCCAGGCCAGCAGCGGCAGGCTGGCGAAACCGATCGCCAGCGCGCCGCACAGGAAGCGGCGGTTGCCCAGCACCTGGCGGTAGTCGCGCCACAGATTGGCGGCGGAAAACGCCTCGCCCTGCAGCGTGGCGGTTTCCGGCATCGCTTTCCACAGGCCGTAGAAGGCGATGGCCGCCAGCGCCGCAAACAGCACGAACATGCTCTGCCACGGCGCGACGTGGATCAGCGCCGCGCCGGCCAGCGGCCCGAGCAGCGGGGCGATCAGCGCCACGTTGGCCATCAGGGCGGTGATTTTTATGCACACCGATTCTTCAAACGACTCCTGGATGGTGGCGTAGCCGACCGCGCCGATAAAGCACAGGCCGATGCCCTGCAGGAAACGCATGGCGATGAACTGCTCGATGTTGGTGACCAGCAGGATCGCCAGGCAGGAGACGATAAAGAACGCCACCCCGGCCAGCATCACCGGGCGACGGCCGCGGCGATCCGACAGCGGCCCGAGCAGCCACTGCAGGAAGATGCCGCCGGCCAGATAGGCGGTCATCGAGGTAGGCACCCACTCTTCGCCGGCGTTGAAATCCGCCACGACGGCCAGCATGCCCGGCTGAATCATATCGTTGCCGATATAGGTGGCGAACTCGAACAGCACCAGACAAAGAGGGAATAAAAGCGCCTGTCGGCCCAAACGTGCCGCAGGTGGTAATGTCGTTTTCATATTATTGTACTGATAGTAAAAGAGAAAAAGGAACTGCCAGGGCGGGAAGCGCAAACTGAGCGAGTTATGGCGGCTATTTTGCCGCCAATTGTTCACCTTCGCAATCATAAGGTGTTGTTTAAGTGCATTCTGATATTTCGCTTTTGGGTTGTCGCCGAACGCCGTGCCCGATAACCTCTTCTTAACATATCAATATGACACAAGATCGGGCGAGCGTTTGAGCGAGAAAATCGGCTGGATAGACAACCTGCGGGCGATGGCGTGCATGATGGTGGTGATGATCCACGCCACCACCTATTACGTCACCAACGGCGCGGCGATAGGGCTGCACAACTGGGATATCGCCAACGTGCTGAACTCGCTGTCGCGCGTGTCGGTGCCGCTGTTTTTCATGATTTCCGGCTACCTGTTCTTCGGCGACAAGAGCGCCGGCCGCCGGCATTTCACCCGCATCATCTGCTGCATTCTGTTCTACAGCGCTATCGCGCTGATCTATATCGCGGCCTTTACCAAGATCGGTTTCTGGCCATCGCTGCGCGGCATGTTGCAAAAGCCGGTGTTCTATCATCTGTGGTTTTTCTACGCCATCGCGGTGATTTACCTGCTGTCGCCGCTGATCAGCGTCAAACCGGTGTCGCGCTACGCCCTGGCCGCCGCGCTGGTGGTGTTGGCGGTGATCGCCAACCCGAATACCGACAAGCTGACCTTCGGCAACGCGCACCTGCTGCCGGTTAACCTGTATATCTACGGCGATACCTTCTACTACCTGCTGTATGCGCTGACCGGGCGGGCGATTGGTATGATGGAGGCACGCGGGCGTGCCGTGGGCTGGCTGGCGGCATTGGGATTTGCGCTGTGCGTGGCGCTGATCGCTCGCGGCACCAAGCACCAGCTGTTCATCAACGGCAACTTCGCCGATACCTACTACATCTACAGCGGCCCGCTGGTGTTTATGGCGGCGGTGGCGCTGCTGGTGTGGGTGAAACACTGTTTGCCGCAGCCGATCGGCTGGCTGAGCGCGTTTTCCCGCCATTCGCTGGCGATCTACGGTTTTCACGCCCTGATCGTCAACGTGATGCGCAGCCGGCACCTGGACTTCACCGGCCACCCGCTGCTGGATATCTTCTGGGTGTTTGGCGTGGCGCTGGGGCTCAGCCTGCTGCTGTCTGTCGGCCTGCAGCGGCTGGATACCCGCCGGCTGGTGTCATAGCGGCGAGTGCTGGCGCTGCTGGGCGCGGCGCAGCTGTCGCCCGGAAGAAAAACCGGCCGCCAGCGCGGCCTTCTCCAAGCCATACCCTTGCTGCAGGCGCTGTTGTGCCACCGCCAGCCGCAGCTGCTCATGGTATTCCCGCACGCTGATGCCGACGTGGCTGCGAAACAGCCGCGCCAGGTGGCGGCTGCTGACGTGCACCTTCTCCGCTATCTGCGGCACCGACCAGTCGGCCTCCGGCTCGGCGGCCATCACATCCTGCGCGCGGTGCACCGCCGGGTGCAGGTGGTTGCGGTAGCGCAGCCAGGGCGACAGCTGCGGATCGTCCCCGGCGCGGCGGAAATAGACCACCATATCGCGGGCGACGTCGCGCGCCCGGCCGGAGCCGCAGTGGCGGTGGACCAGGTGCAGTGCCAAATCGATGCCGGTGGTGATGCCCGCGCTGGTGTAGACGCCGCGATCTTCGACGAAGATACGGTTCTCTTTCACCTGCGCCGCCGGCGCCTGCCGGCGGATACGCTCGATAACGTCGTGGTGGGTAGTGCACTGATAGCCGTCGAGCAGCCCGGCCTGCGCCGCCAGCAGCGCGCCGGAACAGATGCACACCAGGGTGATGCGCTGCCGCTGCAGGTCGGGCTGCAGCGTCGCCAGCCAGCGGCGCGCCTGCTCGGCCTCTTCCCCGGCGAAATAGCGCTGCGAATCGCCGACGCCAGGCAGCACCAGGATGGCGCCGTCTTCCAGGCGATCGGGCAACGGCTGCAGGCCGCTCAGCGTCATGCCGATGGAGCAGACGACCTGCGGCGCCGGGCTGAGATAACGCAGGGTGAACTGCCCGGCGAGGCGCAGGGTTTCCGCCGGGCCGCTGACGTCCAGCGACAACACGTTGGGCAACAGCAGAAAATAGACGGCCTGCGACATGGTTACTCCTGTGCGAGTTGCGCCAGCGCCTCATCCACGCTGGCGATGCGGGCGAAACGATCGACCAGTACGGTTTCAGTATGCCGCTTCAACTGTGTGGGGGTAAAGACTTCGCCGTCGGGATGGCGCATCGGGAAGGTCAGCGTCGCCTCGGTGACGAAAGTCACCCGATAACCGAGATCGGACGCCACCCGGGTGGTGGTCTCGCAGCACTGCTCGGTGCGGATGCCGGAGACGATCAGGTGGTTGATATTCCGTTCGCGCAGCCAGGCGTCGAGGCCGGATTCGGTCAGCGCATTGTGCACATGCTTGTGCACGGTGATATCCGCCTGGTGGGTGAGGAACGGCAGGCGCTGCACATGGCCTGAAGCCAGCGAGAAAGGCCCCTGCGGCGAAACGTGCAGCACGTCGACCAGCGCTGCGCCGCGTTGTTGGCAGCCCGCGATCAGACGGGTCAGCGCCTGTTGAAACGCTGGCAGATCGTCCTCTTGCCAGAATGGACGGTGCTGGAATGATTGCTGGACATCGATGATCAATAACGCGCTCTGTGACATTTTCGGCCCTCCGCCAGTGTGTGTAGCGACCATCTTGCGCCGCTACTGACTCTGGCAGAAGGCCAAAAACGGCCATCATGATGACAACAGCGGACCGACCTTAGGCTTTGCTCACCTGGCCGGCGACCAGGCGCCCCTGATGGAAGGTGGCGTTGCGCGCCGGCAGACGGGCGACCGCCTCGGCGGAGCAGCTGGCGTTGACCAGCACGAACTCGGCGGCATCGCCGGCTTTCGGCCAGGCGCGCTGCCCCTTATCGTCCAGCGGAAGCACGCCGCCGGTGGAGATGGCCATGGCGCGCGACAGGTGATACTCGTCGGAACCGCGGTACAGCTGAGCATACAGGTTGGCCTTCTCCAGGATGTCGCCGGTGCCGAACGGCGACCAGTGGTCGATCACGCTGTCGGTGCCGGTCATCACGAACACCCCTTTCTCACTGAGCTGTGGCAGCGGCATCATCAGGCCGCCGATTGGCACCGTGGAGGCGATGGTGATCTGCTGCGCCGCCAGCCGGGTGGCGGTTTCCGCCAGTTCGCCCGGCGTCAGGGTGGTCAGGGCGAAAGCGTGGCTGATGGTGACCTTACCGCGCAGCGCCGGGTTTTTCTCCACGGTGGCGATCATGTAGTTGATGGCGGCGACCCCGGCCGGGCTGGTTTCATGCAGGTGGATATCCACGCCTTTGCCGGTATCGAGGGCGATCTGGAACATGGCGTCCAGCGATTTCTCCATCGCGCCGTCGACGTTGGTCGGATCGAGCCCGCCGACGTACTGCACGCCCATCTGCATCGCTTCGCGCATCAGCGCATCGACCCTAGAGTGCAGCAGGCCGTGCTGCGGGAAAGCGACGATTTCACAGCTGAAGTCCGCCCGGTGGTTTTCCAGCGCGCGCTGCAGGTGCTCCAGGCTTTTCAGGCCGCTGACCGGATCGATATTGCAGTGGCTGCGCGCCACGGTGCTGCCTTTGGACTGCAGCAGGGCGATCAGATTTTCCGCCCGCTGCTGTGAGGTGGGCAGCAGTGTCGGGATCAGCGTCTGCTCCAGCGCGATCATGTCCATGATGGTTTTGCCCTGGCGCGGGCGCGGCGCCTGCCACGGGCCGCTGTAGAAGGTTTTGTCCAGGTGGATGTGCATATCGCGAAACGCCGGCAGCAGCAGCTGGCCCTGCGCCTGATAGCGGGGCACGCCGGCGGGCAACGCGGCGTTGGCGGCGTGAATGGCGGCGATCTTGCCGTCTTTGATCTCCAGTGTGTACAGCGCGGTGCGGGTGCCGATCACCGTGTCGCCGTCGTATTCAAAGCCGTCTTCGAGCCGCACCTCACTCAGGCAGTAGTGGCGATCGGTCAAGGTCATCGGCGTTGGCGCACATTGCCCGTCGCCCGGTGACGCGGCCTGCGCCATGCCGCCGGTCAGGCCGATCACCGCGCAGGCAGTGGTGAGTTTGCCGGTTTGGCTGAGGAAGGCTCTGCGGCCCGGTTGCTGAGGGTTTTCCACGTTCGGTTCCTTAATCCAGAGGTGAGGGAGTGAAAACATCCCCCAATTTAGGAGAGGAACCGACCGGTTGGCAGCGACATTTGCCACTGGTGACTATTCGATTTGGTAATGATCGGCGTCTGCCGGCGGAAGGGTGCTCTTGGCTTGCTCTTTCGCAGCTTTAATGGCTACATTTGTAGTCATTAAAGCTACATTGAGGTCAGCGTGATGCACGATCCGATGCTCGAATTACTGTTCAGCGAATACCGTAGAAAAGTGCTAAGCCTGCTGTTTATTGAAGCCGGGCAGGCGTTTCATGTGCGAGAAATTGCGCGGCGCACCGCAACTCAGGCCGGGACTTTACATAAAGAGTTGAGCCGGCTGGCTGAAGGCGGCATCTTGCTCAGGCAGCGGCAGGGCAACCAAATTTGCTATCAGGCTAACGCCGATTGCCTGATTTTTCCCGAGCTGGCGGCGATTTTCCGCAAGACCTGCGGCCCGGCTGCGCGCTTACGGCAGGTGCTGGCTGGATTTGGGGAGGACATCGAACGGGCTTTCATCTTTGGTTCCGTCGCCAGTGGCAAAGCGACGGCGGCCAGTGATATCGATGTTCTGATCGTCGGTAAACTGTCTTTTGCGGATGTAATTCAGGCGGTTTATCCGCTGCAGGCAACGCTGGGTCGGGAAATTAACCCCAAACTGTACTCGCCGGAAGAGTGGCGAGCGGCTTTGGCCGAGAACTCCGCGTTTATTCAGGACATTATGCAGAAACCCCAACTCTGGATTGCGGGAGACAAGGATGACGCTGGACAATCTGGTCGGGCTGGGACTGGAGGTGATAACGCCTGACGCGGGGGCGATTAAAAAATTGCTGGCCGCCGCCGCTCGCAACCGACGCGATGCGGGTATCACTCAGCTCAGCAATGAGAGCCGTTTCGACATGGCATATAAGGCGGTCATGCAAATGGCTAATGCCGCTTTGCACGCCAAGGGATACCGTACGCTGACCAGCAGGCTTGGTCATCACCAGACCATGATCCAAACGTTGCCGCTCACTGTAGGGTTGCCGCGCGAGGCAATGATCTGCCTGGATGCATTGCGAAAACAGCGCAATGTGGCGGATTACTCCGGTGATTTGGTGACGGATGCGGCGGTACAGGCTTGCCTTGAGCAGACAGAAGCGCTGTGGGTACGGACTATCGACTGGCTGCAGCGCGAATATCCGCAGATAGTGGCGTAAGTGGTCTCACTTCAACCCGCAAAACACCGCCAGCCGCTGGGCCAGCGCCAGCGTGGCGGCGGGGGCGCCGTCGCGGTAGTAGAGCGCCAGTTCGAAGCTGTCTATCGGCGGTAATCCTTCGGCCTCACCCAGAACCCGGTGCGCGGGCAGACGGCAGCCGGCCGGCAGCAGGGTGACGCCCAGCCCGGCGGCGGAAGCGGCGGTCAGCGCCGCCAGGCTGGCGCTGCTGTAACCGATGCGCCAGCGTTTGCCGAGGGTGTCCAGCGCCTGGCACAGCTCTTCGCGGTACAGGCCGTTGAGCGGAAATACCGCCAGCGGCACCGGCGATTGCTCGATGGCCGGGAAGGCCAGGCTGTCCAGCCACAGCAGCGGTTCCGGCCGCGCGGCGCGCGGCGGTTGCCGGCGGCGCTGTTTCACCAGGATCAGATCCAGCTCTTCACGCGCGTAGGCGCTGTGCAGATCGGCGCTCAGGCCGCTGGCGACGTCCAGCCGCAGGTGCGGGTGCTCACGGCTGAAGTCGGCCAGCAGCTCGGTGGTGGGCACGGCGAAATCTTCCGGCATGCCGATCCGCAGCACGCCGTCGCGCCAGATGCCGGTCAGCGCGTCGTGGGCTTCTTCATTTAGCGCGATAATGCGGCGCGCGTAGCTCAACAGCTTGACGCCTTCTTCGGTCAGCAGCACCTGATGCGAGGAGCGCTCAAACAGCGGCTTGCCCAGCATCTCTTCCAGCCGGCGCACCTGCTGGCTAACGGTGGACTGCGACAAAAACACCCGCTCTGCGGCGCGGGTGAAGCTGTTGCTGTCGCATACGGCGACGAAGCTGAGCAGCAGCTGCGGATTGAACATCGGGTAGCGATTCATTTTCCCACTGTTGGCTATTTTATTATTTAATTTCCCAATACTAGCGGCGTTGCCTACAGTAACGCAACGCTGCGGCGATCGCGCTGTGACGCCGCACTCTTCATTTCGCAGTACCAGGAATATACCTTGTTAAATCATTCTGTTAATTCATCCTCCTCGCGCCGCTGGTTCAACCCCCTGTTGCTGGCGCTGGTGTTGATCGGCCTGAACATGCGGCCGCTGTTGACCTCGATCGGCCCGTTGCTGCCGACGCTGCGCCAGGCTACCGGGCTGAGCTTTGGCGGCGCGGCGCTGCTGACCACGCTGCCGGTGCTGATGATGGGGCTGATGGCGCTGGCGGGCGGCGCCATCAACCGGCTGTTCAGCGAACGCAGCGCCGTGACGCTGAGCCTGCTGGCGATCGGGCTGGGCGCGCTTTGGCGCGAACTGGCCCCCGGTAGCGTGCAACTGCTGATGAGCGCGGTGCTGGGCGGGCTCGGCATCGGGGTGATCCAGGCGGTCATGCCCGGCATCATCAAGCATCATTTCCTCAAAAGCATGGCGCTGGTGGCCGGGCTGTGGTCGGCGGCGCTGATGGGCGGCGGTGGGTTGGGGGCGGCGATCACCCCGTGGCTGATGAGCGTAGGGCACGACTGGCACAGCGCGCTGGCCTGGTGGGCGTTGCCGGCGCTGGTGGCGCTGCTGGCCTGGTGGCCGGTCAGCCGCGGGCTGTCTCGCTTGGGCGCGGCGGGCGAAAACCGCGGGCCAGGCCTGCTGCGCAACCGGCGCGCCTGGCTGCTCGGCGCCTATTTCGGCCTGATCAACGGCGGCTATACCAGCCTGATCGCCTGGCTGCCGCCGTATTACATGCAGCTCGGCTGGCAGCCGCAGGCCAGCGGTTCGCTGCTGGCGTTGATGACCTTTGGCCAGGTCGTGGGCGCGCTGCTGCTGCCGGCGCTGGCGCGCAATCATGACCGGCGGCCGCTGCTGTTGCTGGCGCTGATGATGCAACTGATCGGCTTTATCGGCCTGATTTACCTGCCGCAGACGCTGCCGTGGCTGTGGGTGTTGGTTTCCGGGCTGGGGCTGGGCGGCGCGTTCCCGCTGTGCCTGGTGCTGGCGCTCGATCACCTGCACCAACCGGCGGCGGCCGGGCGACTGGTGGCCTTTATGCAGGGCGTCGGCTTCCTGCTGGCGGGCGTCACGCCTTACCTTTCCGGCCTGCTGCGCGACTACAGCGGCGGCTTCGTGCTGGACTGGCAGATCCACGCGCTGCTGGTGGTGGTGTTGATCGCCATCACCTGGCGCTTCCATCCGCACAGCTACCGACGGGCGTTCGCCGAATAATATTTCTGTCATTGCCGCTCCCTATAGTGACGTTGCTTTTACTTCTGGGCGATAACAACGAAAAGGGACAATGACATGCACAACACCAAAACCCGGCTGGCGCTGCTGGTCGGCTGCATGGCGCTGAGCGCCAACCTGTGGGCCGACGCGCAGCCGGTGCAAGCGACGCTGGCCGGGCATGCGCTGCTGCCGGTGAAATCCGCCGTTTCCACACCGAAGGACGCGCCGAGCGATCTGCAGCAGAGCGGCAAGTACACCAGCGGCAAACGCATCACCGAGCTGGGCAGCGTGGCGGGCAAATCCGCCGATCGCCTGACCGGCCTCGGCCTGCCGATCGACGGCCAGCCGCTGCAGGGCCACTCCGGTATCAAACACATGCCCGACGGCACCTACTGGGTGCTGACCGATAACGGCTTCGGCAGCAAGGCCAATTCGCCGGACGCCATGCTGTACCTCAATCACTACAAGATAGATTTCAAAGACGGCACGGTCGCGCCGCTGAAGACGGTGTTCCTGCACGATCCGGATAAAAAGGTGCCGTTCCACATCATCAACGAGAGCACCGAGAAGCGTTATCTGACCGGCAGCGATTTCGATCCGGAAAGCTTCCAGTTTGCCGACGATGCCTTATGGATCGGTGAAGAGTTCGGGCCTTACCTGATCAAGGCCGACCTGAACGGCAAAGTGCTGGCGGTGTTCGACACTCAGGTAGACGGCAAGGTGGTGAAATCGCCGGACAACCCGACGCTGACCCTGCCGGGCGCGCCGGACGGCAAGCAGAACTTCCAGGTGGCGCGTTCCAAAGGCTTTGAAGGCATGGCCGCCTCGCCGGACGGCAGCAAGCTGTACCCGCTGCTGGAAGGGGCGCTGTGGGACGGCGAGCAGTTCGAGAACGTCGGCGGCAAACGCTACCTGCGGGTGCTGGAGTTTGACGTGAAACAGCAGGCCTGGACCGGCCGCAGCTGGCAGTACGTGCTGGAAGACAACCAGAACGCCATCGGCGACTTCAACATGATCGACGCCACCCACGGGCTGGTGATCGAGCGCGACAACGGCGAAGGCACGCCGGATAAGGCCTGCGCCGCCGGTGCGCCGACCGACAACTGCTTCAGCCAGGTGGCCAAGTTCAAACGAGTGTATAAAATCGCCTTCTCGGACGCCAACGTCGGCAAACCGGTCGAAAAACTGGGCTATATCGACCTGATGAACATTCAGGATCCGAACAAGCTGGCGCGCAAGCCGCTGAACGATGGCGTGCTGACCTTCCCGTTCTTCACCATCGAGAACGTGGACGTGGTGGACGCCAACCACATCATCGTCGGCAACGACAACAACTTCCCGTTCTCCTCCAGCCGCCAACCCAATATGGCGGATGACAACGAGTTCATCCTGCTGGACGTGAAGGATTTCCTGAAGTAGCGCTCCCCGGCCGCCGAATCGCCGGCGGCCGCCATTTCCCGCTTAGCGCAGCGAACAAACTGCGCTATAATCAGCGCCTTGCTTCTTCTCTTCTCCAAGGAAGATCCTCGTCCCCGGTGGGGCGGCCGGACTTCAAATCCGGTTGGGGCCGCCAGCGGTCCTGGGCAGGTTCGACTCCTGTGATCTTCCGCCAATCAATGTCCCCCAATCTCCTCTGTGATTGTCGGCTCCGGTAGAGTGAGTTTGCTTCTTTCGCTTTGTGATAGCGCAGCTTGCGTGGGTAGAAGAAACGTTCATGAAGAAGGACTACGAGGCAGTAAGCCGTTGACGTAAAAACCGCTTACGCGGCCTTTTTATTTCTGAGGAATAGGGCAAGCAGATACAGGGTGCCCAGCGGCAGGGCCATGACATAACAGAAAGCATAATACAGGATCAGCACGCCATTTTTGCCTATGGTATCGGCGAACAGTCCGCGGTGCCAAAATTCTTCACTCGTGAACTGCAGAGCGGCCGTTTCAATGCTTTTTTTAGCACAGGGATACAGTAAAAAACTCAGGATGGAGAGGATCAACGAAAGTGCGGTATTCACCATATCCTGGAAAGAATAGATGTAATAAAGCGCGGTAAAAAAATAGGCCGCTCCCCACACCTGACTTTTCCAATAATACGCTTTGGTCATTTGTACCTCCCTGGGCATGAGTTCCTTTCTGTTTTCGTGCTTGGCGAAATGGAATACCGATGCCATTGCCCGCGTTGCGCGGTTTACCCAAGACGTCTGAGTATGCGCAGGGCTTCGGCAAAATGCCATATTACCGGCTTATCTGGCAGGCGTATTTGGGTTCTGCCGCGAGCATCTTCTCTCCCCAACACCTAACCCCCTCACTCCCGCTGCAAAAAGAACTGCTTGATGGTCTGCCGCAGCCAGCGGTGCGCCGGATCGCGATCGAGGCGCGGATGCCAGGCCTGCACGATAAACACCGACTCCAGCTCGAGCGGCAGCTCGATCTCCGCCAATGGCAGGTGGATGTTGCTCACCCCCTGCAGCACGTGGCGCGGCAGCGGCAGGATAAAGTCCGATTTCATGGTCAACATCATCGCTGAATGGAAGCCCGGCAGGGTCAGAGCGACGTTGCGCTGCAGGCCGAGATCGCGCAGCGCATCGTCGATCGGCCCCTGCGTACGCCCGCGGCGGGAGACGCTGATATGCGGGTAATGGGTCAGGGTTTCGGGTGTTACCCGGCCGATGATCGGGTGCCCCGGCCGCACCAGCGCCTGAAAGGTGCTGGTGAACAGGCTCTGCGTCTTGATTTCCGGGTGCCAATCGCGTGAGGAACCGATCACCAGATCCACTTTGCCGCTGCGCAGCGCGTCATCCTCGCCGTCGCTTTCGGCGATGAATTTCAGGCCGCTCAGCGGCGCCGATTCCCGCAGCGTCTCCAGCAATCCGCCTGCCAGCGCGCCGATAAAGATGTCGTTGGCGCGAATGGTGAAGGTTCTGGTCAGCCTGCCGGGTTCGAACGCATCATTCGGTGCGATCAGCGCGGCGGCCTGTTCGATGATCTCGCCGAGCTGGCGTTTCAATTCCAGCGCGCGCGGCGTCGGCACCAGATGCTTGCCGGCCCTGACCATGATCGGATCGTCGAACTGCCGGCGGATGCGCCCCAGAATGCGGCTCATCGCCGGCGCGCTCAGGTTCATCTTTTCGGCAGCGCCGCTCACGCTCCCTTCTTCCAGCAGCAGATTCAGCGCATAGATCAGATTGAAATCAATTTTTTGCGGCATGGCCTCTCCGGTCGTGGTGTGCGTAGTGGATTGCGTTTTGTGCAACTAGTTAATTACATGATTTCATTTTAAACAATCGAAATAAGTCCGGATACTGCCCACGACAACAAAGATTGAGGCTGAAACAGCAGGAGTGGGGAATGGTTGAGGTGTCTGTTACGCCGCACCACAAAAATCGATGGCTCGCCAGCGCCGGTGAAATCAACGGCCGCACCTGGCTGGGGCTGTTCGGCGTGTTTTTGGCGGTGATGGCCAGCGGCGTGGGGGAAAACGCCAGCAAGTTCGCGCTGGCGGACATACAGGGCGGCATGCTGCTGAGCTTCGATGCCGGCAGCTGGCTGACTACCTGTTACGTCACCGGTTTTGTGATCGGTTCCGGGTTCACGCCCTGTTTTTGGCCGACTTTTTCGCTGCGCCGGGTGGCGTTGACGATGTGTGGCATTTATCTGGCCGGCGGGCTGCTGACGCCCTGGCTGGGAGAACAGTATGGCACGCTGTTGGCGGTGCGCAGCCTGCAGGGCTTCGCCGGCGGCGCGTTGCCGCCGATGCTGATGACGGTGGTGCTGCGTTTTATGCCGCCGCTGATCAAGGTGCTGGGGCTGGGCGCCTACGGCTGGGTCTCGGCCTGGAGCGCCACGCTGGGTGCCACCGCCGCCGCCTTCGCCTTCCACTGGGGCTGGAGCGGGTATTTCTACTGGAACCTGCCGCTGATGGCGATCGCCGCCTTGTGCATCGGCTACGGTCTGCCACAGGATCCGCTGCGGCTGGAGCGCCTGCGGCAGTTCAACTGGCGCGGCCTACTGCTCGGCGGCATGGCGCTCGGCATGCTGACGGTGGGCATTTCACAGGGGGAGCGGCTCGACTGGCTGAATTCGCCGCTGATCTACGTTTTATTATTGGGCGGCGGCGGATTATTGGCGTTATTTCTGATTAACGAATGGTACCACCCGCTGCCCTTTTTTAAATTACAGCTATTAAGCAAAAGGAATTTGTCTTTCTCCTTAATTACGCTGGGTGGCGTGCTGTTAATTATGGTGTCGCTGGTTAATATCACGTCGGGATATTTAGCCGCGATTCAAGGTTATCGTCAGGAACAAACCTCCGACTTAATGCTGTGGGTTGCGTTGCCGCAATTAATTACGCTGCCGATCGTCGCCATAATTTGCAATACGCCGCGGGTGGATTGCCGCTGGGTGCTGGCGATCAGCCTGCTGTTGATGGCCACCGCCTGCGTGCTGGCGGCTCAACTGACGCCGGAATGGAACGGCGACACGTTTCGCGTCATCGCGCTGTTGCAGGCGGTCGCTCAACCGATGGCGATCATCCCGTTGCTGATGCAGGCGACCGGTGGGCTGTTGCCGACCGACGGGCCGTTTGCGGCGGCCTGGTTCAACGCAGTGAAAGGCTTCGCGGCCACCGCAGCCGGCGGCGCCATCGCGCTGCTCAGCCGCCAGCGCGGGGATTATCACGCCGGCACGATCGCCGACGGTTTCGGCTCGGCCTACAGTAGCGCATCGGGCGGTGCGGAACAGCTGGCGCAGCTCGCCGCCCGGCAGAGCCACGTGCTGGCCAGCGCCGATCTTTATCTGTTGGTTGCCGGCCTGGCGTTATTACTGACCGCGCTGATTTTATTTATGCCGACCCGTATTTATCCGCCGCGATCGGTCGCCGCCTGACATTTCATCATCAGAAATACCTATTATATGGAGTCACTTTTATGGCTAATAAGAAAGTCGCCATTGCCGTATTGGCGGTCACCGCCATTACGCTGGGATTATTAATCAATAAATTCTTTATTAAAGATACACAGCAGCACACCAACGATGCCTATATTCGCGCCGATATTTCGCGTATTTCTCCGCAGATCGCCGGTGAAATTGCACAGGTGTTGGTCAAGGACAACCAGTGGGTCAAGCAGGGGGAGTTGCTGGCGGTGATCGACCCGCGTGAATTCAACGTTGCTCTGGCGCAGGCGACGGCGCAGGAACAATCGGCCCGCGCCCGGCAGGACGACGCCAGGGCTAACCTCACCCGGCAGAGTGCGCTGATCGCCGCCGCGCAGGCGGAGCGGCAGGCGGCGCAGGCGGAGCTGGCGTTTGCGCGCCAGGAGCAGAACCGCTACCAGCGAATGGCCAGCAGCGGTGCGGGCTCGCAGCAGGCGGCGCAGCAGGCGACGACGCGCGTGCACACGCTTTCCGCCAATGTGGCGCAGGCGGAGGCGACGCTCAAAGCGGCGAAAAATATGGAGCAGGTGCTGCAGGCCAAGCTGGCGGACAGCGATGCCGAACTGATGTTGGCGCAGGCGAAGAAAGCGATGGCCGAACTGAACCTGTCTTATACCCGCATCACCGCGCCGATCGGCGGCGTGGTCGGCAAGAAAAGCCTGCGGGTCGGGGAGTTCGTCAAACCGGGCGATGCGCTGCTGGCCATCGTGCCGCAGGACAAGCTGTACATCATCGCCAACTACCAGGAAACCCAGTTGGAAAACATTGCGCACGGGCAGTCGGTAGACATCCATATCGATACCTTTCCCGGTCAAACGCTGAAAGGGCAGGTGGACAGCATCGCGCCAGCTTCCGGCGTCAGTTTCTCGGCCGTGGCGCCGGAAAACGCCACCGGTAACTTCACCAAGATCGTCCAGCGCATCCCGGTGAAGATTGTGTTTGATATCAACAAGGAGCACGCCGCTTTGCTGAGCGCGCTGCGCGTCGGCATGTCTGCGGACGTCAGCATCAATACGCTGGAGGGGGGGCTGTAATGAACAGAGCCGTGATACCGCTCTTGCTGATTGCGCTGAGCGGCTGCCGGGCGGTGGAGCCGGATTATGCTCAGCCACAGAACACATTGCCCGAGAGCTGGGGTCAGCAGGCCGGCAGCGGGGAATTGCCGGTGGCCTGGTGGTCGATATTCAACGATGCGCCGCTGTCGCAGCTGGTGCAGCGCGTGGCGGCCGGTAACCTGGATCTGCAGCTCGCCACGGCGCGCCTGCAGCAGAGCCACGCCCTGCTGGGGGTGACGGAGGCGGCGCTGATGCCGGATCTGAGCCTGGATGGCGCCTATCAGCGCCAGCGCGCTACCTCGGTGGGCAGCATGGATCCGTCCGGCAACGGCGGAGAGGCGGATTACAACCTCTGGCGCGGCGGCTTCAGCGCCGCCTGGGAGTTGGACATGTGGGGCAAGCTGCGCCGCGCGTCGGAAAGCGCGCGCGCCGGCTTCGCCGCTTCGCAGGAGAATCGGCGCGCGCTGCTGACGTCGGTGACGGCGGAGGTGGCGAGCAACTATCTGCGCCTGCGCGCCACGCAGCAGCAGCTGGCGGTGGCGCAGGAAAACCGTGCCACCGCGCTGCGCACGCTGCAGCTGACGCAAAGCCGTTATCAAAGCGGCGCGGGCAACGAACTGGATATCGATCAGGCGCAGGTGCAGTTGGCGCAGGTGGATGCCCTGCTGCCGACGTTGGCCGACCGGCAAGAACGGCTGATTAACGCCATCGGCCTGTTGCTGGGTGAGCGGCCAGGCGCGCTGAAGGCGATGCTGTCGCCGCCGGGGCCGCTGCCGACGCTGGCGCGCGCGGTGCCGATGGGGGTGCCGTCGGATCTGGCGCTGCGCAGGCCGGATATTCGCGAAGCGGCGGAGCGTTTGCATCAGGCGACCGCCGAGATCGGCGTCGCCACCGCCGACTACTATCCGCGCATCACGCTGACCGGCAATGCGGGCTATCAGGCGTTGGCGCTGGCGGATATGGGCAGTTGGTCCACGCATACCTTCGCCATCGGCCCCGCCCTGTATTTGCCGCTGTTCGACGGGGGGAAAATCACCCAACGGGTGCGCCTGAGCGAATACCGGCAGCAGGAAATGGCCATCGCCTACCAGCAAACGGTGCTGCGCGCCTGGCACGAGATTGACGACGCGCTTTCCGGCTATCGCGCCCAGCAGCGCCGCCAGACGCACCTGACCGAGGCGCTGGCCGCCAACCGACACGCGTTTGCGCTGGCGCGCGACAGCTATCTGAACGGCGCCAGCGATTTTATCCACGTTCTGAGCACGCAGCGCGCGCTACTGGATCTGCAGTCCGCGCAAATTGTTTCAGAGGAGGAGACGGCGATCGCCGTGGTGAATATCTATCGAGCGCTGGGCGGCGGCTGGGAACACACCTACCCGTCTGTGGCGCCACAGGAGAAGGCTGATGCACAACACGTTGAATAAGATGGTCGACGAGATGCTGGAAAGGGACACCCGCCGCAAACGGGAGGCTCGGGTGAGCGCCGTGCGGCAAGTCACCGCCCGGATCCGCCGCATCACGTTGAGCGGCGACGATGTGGATAAGTTTATCGCCGATCCGCGCGCTCAGGAGCCGGCCAGCTGGGTCAAGGTGTTCTTTCCGTGGCGCGACACCCTGGCCGGGCGGGCTTACACCCTGAGCGGCATCGATAAACTCGCCCGCACCTTCGATATCGACATGGTGCTGCACGGCGAAGGCCCGGCGTCGAACTGGGCGCGCGACGCGATGCCGGGCGACAAGCTGGGGTTCGCCGGCCCTTGCTCCGGCGGCTTTCGGCTGCTGCCGCAAACCCGCTGGCTTTTGTTGCTGGGCGATGAGACCGCGTTGCCCGCCATGCGCACCATTCTCGCCTCGCTCTCCGATCCGTTGCCGGTGCTGTGGTTCGCCGAAGTGGGCGATGCGCAGGAGATCCAGGACATCGATTGCTCCTTTTTGCAGGTGAACAGCTGGCAAATACGCACCCGGCATTTCGACAGCGTGATGAACAGCCCGCTGGTGCAGGCCGTCAGCCACTGCGAACTGCCGGCCGGGGAAGGGCAGGTGTGGCTGGCTTGCGAACATCAGATTGCCGCGTATCTGAAGGCGCGTTTTATCAACGAAATGGGCATCTCCCGCGCCGCTTTGTTTGCCAAAGGTTATTGGAAAAAGGGCGAAGCCAATTTCAAGGGCGCGATTTAACTCGGTCGAATGAGGATGGTTATGATTGAGAGAGTGTTATTGGCGGTGGACTGCTTTGAACACAGCGGCAACGCCCTGGAGTTTATGGCGCGTCTGCAAGGCAGCATCGGCGGCGTGATCGTGCTGACGGTGGTGGACAATGCCTTCACGCTCAGCCGCAGCGGCCTGCGTTTCGACAGCGAGGAGCGCGAGGAGTATCCCGCCGCGCTACGGGAAGAGGCGCTGGCGGAAAAGCAGGTCGGGCAGGTGACGCGGGCGTTGAAACAGATGGGCTTCAACGCCCAGGGCCTGCTGGCCGCCGGGGCACCCATCGAGGTGATCCCGGAGCAGATGGCGCTGTTCAACTGCGATCTGTTGATCATCTCGCACCGCCACCTGTCTTCGTTGGAGCGCTGGCTGAACGCCTCGGTCACGCGCGGCCTGCTGGATGAGATTGGTCAACCGGTATTGGTGATCCCGCGCTAAGCTATGGAGAAGGGCAGCCGCATACGGCGGCGCGCGTTCGGCGACGAAGGCCACACATACCGGAGGTCAACATGCGAAGTCTGGAAGATCAACTTGCCGCTTATGCCGCCTATCACCGCGATGCGCGCAATATCGTCACGCACTTTATCGGCATCCCCCTGATCGTCGTCAGCCTGCTGGCACTGCTCTCCCGGCCGGCATGGGGCGCGGGGTGGCTGCCGTTCTCGCCGGCCTGCGCGGTGGTGATCGTGTCGGCCCTCTATTACCTGCGGCTAAATCTGCGCCTTGGCGCCATGATGCTGGCGTTGCTGCTGCTGTGCCTCGGGGTCGGCGCCTGGGTGGCGTCGCTGTCGACGGCGGCGTGGCTGAGCGTCGGCATCGGCGGCTTCGTCATCGGCTGGCTGTTTCAGTTTGTCGGGCATTTCTGGGAGGGACGAAAACCGGCGTTTATGGACGACGTGACGGGCCTGATCATCGGCCCGCTGTTCGTGCTGGCGGAAGCCTGCTTCCTGGCCGGCGGGCTGTGCGAACTGCAGCGGAACATCGAAATGCGCGCGGGCAAAGTGCGCAACGGGAGGGCATGAGGTGGCGTTGATTCCCACGGTGACGGCATTTCCGCTGCAGCGGGCTTTTATCCCGCTGCTGGAAGCGCTGACGGCGGGGCTGCCGCGTCAATTTCCGGCGCTTATCCACAGCATTTATCTCTACGGCAGCGTCGCGCGCGGCGAAGCCCTTCCCGGCGTGTCCGATCTGGACATCACGCTGTTGCTCATCAAGCCGGCCGATAGTGAGGCGTTACAGCGCCTTGAGGCGTGGCGGCAAGCCTTTCAGCTGGAGCAGCGGATCGTGAGCAAGGTCGACGTTGACATCGGCAGCGTCGAGGAGGCGTTGGCGCCGGAGCATCACGATTCCTGGGGATTTTGGCTGAAGCATCACTACCGCTGCCTGTGGGGCGAAGACGTGTCCGCCGCTTTTTCGCTGTTTCGGCCCGATCGGCGCATCGCGCTGGCGGTCAATGCCGATTTGCACCGCGTATTGGCGCGTTATCGGGAGCAACTGCTGCAGGCAAGGACGGTATCGGAGGAGAGGCGCTTAAAGCGCGAAGCGGCCAGAAAACTGATCCGAGCCACCAATATGCTGCGCGCCGAGGGAAGCCCGTTCTGGCCAATAACGTTAACCGACTATGCCGAACAGCTGTCGGCGCTTTATGCAGAGCAGCGAGATGAAATGGACTATTGGTTAGCGCACGCGGTGGGAGAGGCGAATGACGCGGATTTTAACGACAGAATGATGCGATTTCTCGACTGGATCGAAGCACAGAAAAAATAACGCCGGCTTGAGCCGGCGTTGTCGGCGATCGTTACCCGATCGTCGGGTAATCGGTGTAGCCTTCCTGGCTGCCGCCGAAGAATTTCTCTTTGATTGGCGCATTCAGCGCCAGCCCGTGCTGCAGGCGGTGAGGCAGATCCGGGTTGGCGATGAACGGGCGGCCGAAGCCGATCAAGTCTGCCCAACCTTTGGCCAGCGCTTCTTCAGCGCGTTCAGGCGTGTATTTGCCCGAGTAAATCAGCGTGCCGCGGAAAATCAGGCGCAGCGACTCTTTGAACGCCGCCGGCATCACCGGGGCATCATCCCAATCCGCTTCGGCGATGTGAATATAAGCGGCGCCGATATCGTTCAGCACGCTGGCCGCCGCCAGATAGGTGGCTTCCGGGGTATCGTCCTGCGAGCCCATCAGGGTGGTCAGCGGCGCCAGGCGCACGCCCAGTTTCTCTTTGCCGATGGCGTCCGCGACTGCCTGCGCGACTTCCCGCAGGAAACGCAGGCGATTTTGCAGTGAACCGCCGTATTCGTCGTCACGCTGGTTTTCCCGCGAGTCGATAAACTGATTGATCAGATAGCCATTCGCACCGTGCAGCTCTACGCCGTCGAAACCGGCGGCGATGGCGTTGCGTGCCGCCTGGGCGTAGTCGTTAACGATCGCCGGGATTTCTTCCCGCGTTAAGGCGCGCGGTGCGGAGTGTTGCACCATTTCACCCACGCCATGTTCCGGCCCGCGACCTTCGACATCCACGAACACTTTGACCCCGTCGGCCTGGATGGCGGAGGAGGAGACCGGCGCGGCGTGGTCAGGCTGTAAAATAGTGTGTGACACGCGGCCGACGTGCCAAAGCTGCGCGAAGATCTTGCCGCCGGCCTGATGTACGGCGTCGGTCACTTTTTTCCAACCGGCGATGTGTTCCGGGGAGTAAATGCCGGGCGTCCAGGCATAACCCTGGCCCTGCTGGCTGATCTGCGTACCTTCGCTGACGATCAGCCCGGCGCTGGCGCGCTGCGCATAATATTCAGCCATCATGTCGGTGGCGACGTCGCCGGCACCGGCCCGAGAGCGGGTCATTGGCGGCATGACGATGCGATTGTTCAGCGATAAACCGTTTAAAGAATACGAGTCAAAAAGCATGGCGCTTCCCTCTATGTGAATTAGGTCGTCGGGCGTTGATGTTTTACTGAGGCCATTATATTTCGTCGTTTAATTCTAAAAACGCGCACAATAACAAAACACTTTTGCTCTGTGTTCAATAGTTGCGGCAGCCGCCGATGGGTCGGTATGGCGGCTTGCACAGGTGGTGAGAATGAACCCGATGTGCGCTCGGGCGACGGCGGCTATTGCTTGTCGGCGCATTGCTGAGATAGAGTCGGCTGCTGTTTTTCCCCACGATTTTTAACAAAATCGCAAAAGTCTTTTAGCCTCCTGCCTGCTTATCTTTGGTGTGATCAATGTCATACTTTTGGCATCTTAACTTTCCCGCGCTTCGGCAGCGGTTAACCGGAGTTGTTGAATGAAAATTAACTTTCCCTTATTAGCCCTGGCGGTGGGGGCGTTCGGCATCGGCACGACCGAGTTTTCCCCGATGGGGTTGCTGCCGACGATCGCCAAAGGGGTGGATGTCTCCATCCCGATGGCCGGCATGTTGATCAGCGCCTACGCCGTTGGCGTGATGGTCGGTGCACCGCTGATGACGCTGCTGCTCTCGCACCGGGCGCGCAGAAGCGCGCTGATCTTCCTGATGGCGATCTTTACCCTGGGTAACGTGCTGTCGGCCATTGCGCCTGACTACACCACCCTGATGCTGTCGCGCATCATCACCAGCCTGAACCACGGCGCTTTCTTTGGTCTCGGTTCCGTGGTGGCCGCCAGCGTGGTGCCGAAGGAGAAACAGGCCAGCGCCGTGGCGACCATGTTTATGGGGTTGACCATCGCCAATATCGGCGGGGTGCCTGCTGCGACCTGGCTGGGTGAAACCATCGGCTGGCGCATGTCGTTCCTGGCCACCGCAGGGTTGGGGGTGATCGCCATGTTGGGGCTGTGGTTCTCGTTGCCGAAAGGCAGCGCCGGCGCGCGCCCGGATGTGAAACGCGAACTGTCGGTATTGGTACGCCCGCAGGTGCTGTCCGCCTTGCTGACGACCGTGCTGGGCGCGGGCGCGATGTTCACGCTCTATACCTATATCTCGCCGGTATTGCAGCACATCACCGATGCGACGCCGCTGTTCGTGACGTCCATGCTGGTGTTGATCGGCGTCGGTTTCTCCATCGGCAACTACCTGGGCGGCAAATTCGCCGACCGTTCCGAGAGCGCGACGCTGAAGGGCTTCTTGCTGCTGTTGGTGGTTATTATGCTGGTGATCCCGTTCCTGGCGCGCAGTGAAATCGGCGCGGCAGTCAGCATGGTGATTTGGGGGGCGGCGACCTTTGCCGTGGTGCCGCCACTGCAGATGCGCGTGATGCGCGTCGCCAGCGAAGCACCGGGCCTGTCGTCCTCGGTCAACATCGGTGCCTTTAACCTGGGCAATGCGCTGGGCGCCGCCGCCGGTGGTGCGGTGGTCTCCGCCGGGCTGGGATACAGCTTCGTGCCGGTGATGGGCGCAATTATTGCCGGATTGGCGTTGCTGCTGGTGCTGTTCACCCACCGTCAGGCCGAAAAAGTGGCCTACGCCAGCAACTAAGTTGTACCTGCACGGCGGAACTCTCCGCCGTGCAGATTTTTAGCGTAAGTATTCGGGCGAAGGATCGTCTCTATTTATGTACTGTAATAGGGGCTTAGCCGCTATCATTACCCATGTATATGCATGGTGGCCGCTTGCACGGCCCCTCTGGGATAATGAAAGACCTGCCTAAGGAAAGATCCACATGAGAAATATCTTCTTCTTCGACGCGATGCTCACGCCAAAAATCATCACCGCCGTTTATTGGCTGGCGCTGTTGGGTGTGTTGATCAGCGGCATCGGCATGATGTTCTACGGCGAGTTCTTCCGCGGCCTGTTCGGCATCATCGTCGGCGGCGTGTTCGTGCGTGTGGCGTTCGAGATGATCATCATCGCGTTTAAAAATAACGAATACCTGCGCAAGATCGCCGAAAAACCGTAATGCTGCCCCAACGCCGGGTTCCTCCCGGCGTTGTTTCCCTTTCCGCTCAGGCTATTCAAAGCCGAGCAGGCTGAACGCATCGTCCTGCGGGGTGTAACCCAGCAGGCGACGGGTCTCTTCCAGCGATAAACGTTTGTAGCGGTTGTTGGAAACCCCGTGCACCACCGCATATTGCACCCCTTCGACACGAATGCAACGCTCCAACAGATCGGCGGCGTCGCGATGGCTGAGAAAAGCGCTCATGTCGCGGGCGCTAAGCTGTTCGCCCCGGCTCAGGGTGGTGAAGTTGGCGATGCGCACCGACAGGGCGGAAAGCCCTTCCTGATGGGCGAAATAGGCGGCGATGCCTTCGCCGAAGGCTTTGCTGGCGCCGTACAGGTTTTTCGGTTTCGGCGCGTCGTCCGGGCGGATTTGGTAATCGAGCGGATAGCCTTCCACCGCCTGCGCGCTGCTGGCGAACACCACCCGGCGGCAGCCGGCGTCTTTCGCCGCGCGGAAGATATTGAAGGTGCCGAGAATGTTGTTGTCCATCAACGAGCTGCAGAAGTCGGCGTCGGGGGAGGGGTCGGCCGCCAGGTGCAGCACGGTGTCGATATTGGCGCAAGCCGCGCGGCAGGCGTCGAGATCGGCGATGTTGAAGCTGATGACTTCGTCGCCGGGCTGCAGATCGCGCAGCAGGCTGATGTCGCGTTCCGCCAGACGCAGCGCGTAGCGGTCGCCCATCGCCTGACGAAACGCCGTGGCTACCCGGCCGCCGGCGCCGGTGATCAAAATCCGTCCTACATCAGTACGCAACACCATGGTGACTGCCATCCCTACTCTCGATTAAGCGTTGACCAGTAATAATCCCCCGCGTGACTTTTGTCCAGTGTTTATATTAATCATTCTGATGCTTTATGCCGGCAATGGGCATGTTTTGCCGAGCGTTTCGACCAGGAAATTCATCACCGCGCGCACGGCAGCGGTGCGCGCTAAATCGGGATACGTCACCAGCCAAAGCTCGCGCGTTGGCGCGGCGTTGGCCGTGGGCAACGCGACCAGATCCGGATCGCCATCGGCGACGAACGTCGGCAAAACGGCAGCACCCAGCCCCGAACGCGCCGCTTGCTGCAGTGAAAACAGATCGCTGGCCTGAAAGACCACCGGACGGCCCTGCAACAGCTGTTGCAGCCATTGCTGATGCGGCTGCTGCCGATAGTGATGGTCATAGGCGAGAAAGCGGCGCGCCGCGTCGGGCAGTGCGGCGTGCTCCGGTGCGGCATACAGCGCGTAGCGCATCATGCCGATGCGCTGCGTCAACAGCTCCGGTTGCTGTGGGCGTACCATGCGCACGGCGATGTCGGCTTCACCGCGATCCAGCTCGGCGAGCGCCGATTCACCCGACAGCGTGACGACGATCTGTGGAAAAGCCTGGTTAAATGCGGCAATGCGCGGCGCGAGAATATGCGCGGCGATCGACGGCGGCGCACTGATGCGCACGCCGGCCTGTGGCGTTGCGCCGGCGCTGCGCGCATGGCGGGCGATAGCCTGACTTTGCTCCTCGATCTCCGCCGCCAGCCCGGCAATCGCCTGCCCGTCCTGGGTCAAGGGCGTGCTGCGCGGCAAACGCACGATCAAACGCAGGCCGAGCGCCTGTTCCAGCGCCGCTACGCGTCGCCCGACGGTGGCGTGATCGCAACCCAGCTCCCGCGCTGCCGCCGACAACGAACCGGTACGCGCCAGCGCCATGAAGTGTTTTAAATCCTGCCAGTCAAACATCGGTGAATTCCTGCACATTGATGATGAGATTTTAGGGAATATTCACACGAATAACGGTGTGATTCAATGTGTGAACGTTTCCTTTTAAATTGAATTATTCAATTAGTATTTCTTATGAATTTGCAACTGCAGCAACGCACGGCATTGGTCACGGGCGCCAGTGAAGGGATCGGTGCCGGCATGGTCAGAGTATTGGCCGCTCAAGGGGTCACGGTGGTGGCTACCGCACGACGCGGTGAGCGGCTGCAGGCGCTGGCGGATGAGGTGGAACGGCAAGGGGTGGTGCGCCCGTGGGTAGCCGTTGCAGACGTGACCGACCCTGAGGCGATAGCCCAGTTGGCGGCGCAGGCGCTGCGTCAGGTGGGGACAGTCGATATCCTGATCAACGCGGTCGGCGCGTTTCACCCCACAACGCTGAACGACAGCGATCGCAGCTGGGATGACGCCTTTGCTTTGAATTTCACACCGGCCCGGCGGTTGACCCAGGCGCTGCTGCCGGCCATGCAGGCGCAAGGCTGGGGCCGGGTGATCAACATCAGCGGCTCGATGGAGCCGCGCAGCCTGAGCGCCGCCAGCGCCGCCAAGGGCGCGCTGCATCTGTGGGCCAAAGGATTGGCCGGCGACGTGGCTGCACAGGGGATTACCGTCAATACGCTACAGCCGGGGCGCATCAACAGTGAACAGATCCGCGAGCGCTTATACGCTTGCGATGAAGCACGCCAGGCGTTCATTGCGCAACATATCCCGATTGGCTACTTCGGCGAACCGGAAGATATGGCCTATCTGGCGGCGTTTCTTTGTTCCCCGCTCGCGCGATATATCACCGGCGCGGTGATCCCGGTAGATGGTGGCATGCATTATTTCGCGCATTGAGGCCGTTTTGCCCCCGCGATCACAGTTCGGCAATTTGCCGATGCAAAGGCTTGCCCCGGTAAAATCCGCGGTGTTAACGTCATAGCTCAACCGATTTAGGGTTGTTACTGCTGCGGCAGGCAAAACCTAAACCTCGCGTTTCTGTTCCCCGATAGGGCAGAGGCCGCGAGGTTTAGGTTTTTTTTTGCGCCGAATTCCGCCTCAGCGCCAGGCCAGTGCGGGGAGGGGAGCGGCAGAACGCGAAGTCTAAGGATAACCGTATGAAATATGACACATTAGCCAGTGAGATTTTGGCCGGCGTCGGTGGCCGCGACAATGTGAAAAGCCTGGTGCACTGCGCCACCCGCCTGCGTTTCAAGCTGCGTGACGACACTCGCGCCAACGCGGCAGCGCTGAAGAAAAACCCCGGCGTCATCATGGTGGTGGAGAGCGGCGGCCAGTTCCAGGTGGTGGTGGGCAACCACGTGGCGGAGGTGTTCGACGCGGTCAACCGGGTCGGCGGATTGGCCGAGGGCGCGCCGAGCGACGACGCGGGCGGTAAAAAAGACAGCTTGCTCAGCCGCTTTATCGATCTGGTGTCCGGCATTTTTACCCCGCTGCTCGGGGTGATGGCCGCTTCGGGGATCCTGAAAGGCTTCCTGGCGCTGAGCCTGGCCTGCGGCTGGCTGCTGGAGAGCGGCGGCACCTTCAAAATGCTGTTCGCCGCCAGCGACTCGCTGTTCTACTTCTTCCCGATCATGCTCGGCTACACCGCCGGGAAAAAATTCGGCGGCAACCCCTTCGTCACCATGGCGATCGGCGGCGCGTTGACGCATCCGCTGATGATGGCGGCGTTCGAAGCGGCGCAGCAGCCGGGGGCGGTGCGCGAATATTTCTTCGGCATTCCGCTGACCTTTATCAACTACAGTTCGTCGGTGATCCCGATCATCTTCGCGGCCTGGGTATCCTGCCGCCTGGAGCCGCTGTTTAACCGGGTGATCCACAGCGCGCTGCGCAATTTCATCACGCCGCTGCTGTGCCTGGCGATCACCGTGCCGTTGACCTTCCTGCTGATCGGCCCGGCGGCGACCTGGCTCAGCCACCTGCTGGCCAACGGCTATCAGAGCATTTACGCCTTTAACCCGATCATCGCCGGCGCCTTTATGGGGGCGATGTGGCAGGTGTGCGTGATCTTCGGCCTGCATTGGGGATTGGTGCCGTTGATGATCAATAACCTGAGCGTGCTGGGGCGCGACACCATGGTGCCGCTGCTGCTGCCGGCGGTGATGGGGCAGGTCGGCGCCACGCTGGGCGTGATGCTGCGCACTCGCGATGCCAAGCTGCGGGCGCTGTCCGCTTCGGCCATCGGCGCCGGGATTTTCGGCATCACCGAACCGGCGGTGTACGGCGTTACGCTGCCGAACAAACGCCCGTTCATCTTCGGCTGCATCGGCGGCGCGCTGGGCGGTGCGGTGATCGGCTACTTCCATACCTCGGTCTACTCGTTCGGCCTGGTGAGCGTATTCACCTTCGCGCAGATTATCCCCGGCGGCGGCATCGACGCCACGGTATGGGGCGCGATCGGCGGCACCCTGCTGTCGTTCGTGTTCGCCGCGCTGGCCAGCTATCTGTTCGGCGTCGCACCGGCGGAAGAGACGGTGCAGCCTGAAGCCGCCGCGCCGCTTAACCGCAAACAGGCCATCCTCAGCCCGATCGCCGGCGATATCGTGCCGCTGGATCAGGTGAACGACGCGACCTTCGCCAGCGGCCTGCTGGGGAAAGGGGTGGCGATTGCGCCGCAGCAGGGGCGCGTGGTGGCGCCGGTCAGCGGCAGCGTGGCGTCGCTGTTCAAGACCAAACACGCCATCGGTATTGAATCGGACGACGGTGCGGAGATTCTCATCCACGTCGGCATCGATACCGTGAAGCTGGACGGGGCGCATTTCACCGCCCACGTGCGGGAAGGCGAGCGGGTCGCCCCGGGCGATCTGCTGATCGAGTTCGACCAGGCGGCGATCCATGCCGCCGGCTATGACACCACCACGCCGATCATCATCAGCAACAGCGATGACTACGTGGACGTGTTGACCAGCGGCCTGTCTCCGGTGCAGGAACAGGCGCCGCTGCTGACTTTATTACGTTAATTGAGGAGCAAGCGATGAACGGCAAGTTTCCGCAACATTTTCTGTGGGGCGGCGCGGTAGCGGCGAACCAGGTAGAAGGCGCGTATCAGGCCGACGGCAAGGGGCTGTCGACCTCCGATCTGCAGCCGCAGGGCATCTTCGGCGCCATTACGCCGCGCATGGCGGGCGACAGCGGCATCAAGGACGTGGCGATCGATTTCTATCATCGTTATCCGGAGGACATCGCGCTGTTCGCCGAAATGGGCTTCAAGTGCCTGCGCACCTCGATCGCCTGGACGCGCATTTTTCCACAGGGCGACGAAGAGACGCCGAACGAAGCCGGGCTGGCGTTTTACGATCGGCTATTCGACGAGATGGCGAAGTACGGCATTCAGCCGCTGATCACGCTGTCGCACTATGAGATGCCTTACGGCCTGGTGAAGCACTACGGCGGCTGGGGCGATCGGCGCACCATCGATTTCTTCGAGCGCTATGCGCGCACCGTGTTCGAACGCTATAAGCACAAGGTCAAACATTGGCTGACCTTCAATGAGATCAACATGTCGCTGCATGCGCCCTTCACTGGCGTCGGCCTGCCGCAGGAAAGCGACAAGAGCGCCGTCTATCAGGCGATCCACCATCAGCTGGTGGCCAGCGCCAGAGCGGTGAAGGCCTGCCACGAGATCGTGCCGGAGGGCAAAATCGGCAACATGTTGCTGGGCGGCATTCTGTATCCGCTGAGCTGCAAGCCGGAAGATCTGCTGGAAACCCAGCGGCAAAACCGCGACTGGCTGTTCTTCGGCGATGTGCAGGCGCGCGGCTATTATCCGGCCTATATGCAGCGCTTTTTCCGTGAAAACGGCGTCCAGGTGGCGATCACCGAGGAAGATCGGCAAACGCTGCGCGAAACCATCGATTTCATCTCGTTCAGCTACTACATGAGCGGCTGCGTCACCGCCGACCCGGAGCAGTTCGAGACGGCGCGCGGCAACATTCTCGATATGGTGCCGAACCCGCACCTGGCCAGCTCGGAGTGGGGGTGGCAAATCGATCCGATCGGGCTGCGCTACCTGCTCAACGTGCTGTATGACCGCTATCAGAAGCCGCTGTTCATCGTTGAGAACGGGCTGGGCGCCAAAGACCGCGTCGAGGCGGACGGCAGTATCAACGACGACTACCGCATCAACTACCTCAATGACCATCTGGTGCAGGTGGCGGAAGCCATCGACGACGGCGTCGAGGTGATGGGCTACACCAGCTGGGGGCCGATCGATTTGGTCAGCGCCTCGAAGGCCGAAATGTCGAAGCGCTACGGCTTCATTCACGTCGACAGAGACGATGCCGGCAACGGCAGCCTCGAGCGCCGCCGCAAGAAAAGTTTCTACTGGTATCGCGATGTGATCCACAGCAACGGCGCCAGCCTGAAAGACCGGCGCTAATCTCTAAGCCCGGCGGCAAGCGCCGGGCGTTAACCTAACGTTATTCGCTGCTGTTCATGATGGGAAATTCTCTCCCAGGGAATGCTGTTGCCCGCAGTCAGCCGTTATGCGGAGAAATATAATAATGATGAAAAGCTTATTACCTCGTTCCATGACTCTGGCGGCGCTGGCGCTGTGGTGCAGCCAGGCGCAGGCGGAAACGCTGCAAACCGGCAAGGACGTCGAAGCCCCCACCGCCAAATGGGAAGGGGTGGCGCTCGGCTTTGAGCCGCCGCAGCCCGGGCTGTTGGGGGATATGCTGGGGATCAGGCCGATCCTGGAGGATCACGGCTTCCACTATAATCTCGGCTACCTCAGCCAGCTGTCGTATAACGCCGGCGGCGGTTACAACCACGATAAACAGGCGTCGTACATCGACCAATTCTCGCTGACCTTCAGTCAGGATCTGCAGGCGCTGACCGGCATTCCGGACGCGGCGATCGAAGGCAATATCGTCAACCGCAACCATGACAATAACCTGACCCGCGATCGCTTGCAGGACTCGCGCGTCGGCCTGACCGATCTGTCGCAGGAGAGCTTTGGCGGGCAGTCGATTACCCGCCTGGGCTGGCTGACCTTCAGCCGTTCCTTCCTCGAACAGCGGCTGAAGTGGCGCATCGGCATGATGAACAAGGTGCAGGATTTCGATCAGATTATCCCCTGCGATTTTCAGACGCTGACGCTGTGCGGCGGCAAGTCTGCCAACTCGTTGACCTGGTATAACTGGAACGTGCATTACTGGGGCACCACGCTACAGTACAAGCTGACCGATGGCCTGACGCTCAAGGGCGGGGTGATGGAGCAGAACCCGAGCGCCCCCAGCCGCAGCCACGCCTGGAGTTGGTCCACCAAGGGCAGCAAAGGCTTCCTGTTGCCGATGGAGCTGGAGCTGAAAACCCACGCCGTCAACCAGCTGCCGGGGGTGTATAACCTGGGTGTGCTGTTCACCAACGCGCGCCAGAGCGATCTTTATGAAGGGGTGTCCGGCGGGCCGGGCGCCAGCGATCCGCAGGGTTATCGCAACCACGATCGCACCTGGTTCCTGTATACCGGTTTTAACCAGCAGGTGACGCGCCATGCGGATGACGTCAACCGCGGCCTGAGCGTGTTCTACAGCCTGGGCCTGGGGGATCAGCGCAGCAACTACCTGCACTGGTCTACCTCGACCGGCATTCGCTATCGCGGGCTGTTCGATGCGCGGCCGGACGACTGGCTGGGGCTCGGTGTCTCGGTGGTGAAACTGAGCGACCGCTACAAAGACAATCAGCGGTATCTCAACCAGATGAGCGGCATCAGCGATTATCACGATCCGAACTACCGGCCGGTACCGGGCCACTCGGTGACGGCGGAGCTGTATTACCGCGTTAACGTCACGCCGTGGCTACAGCTGCAGCCGGGCCTGCAGTATTGGCATCACCCGGCGGGCGTCAGTGAGACGCAGGACGCCTGGGTGACGGCGTTGAAAACGGTGGTGACCTTCTGATCAGGCCGCGTCGCTCTCGCGGTAGCGCCGGCGGGCGTGTTCGAACCAGCTGGCCGGAACGTTGTGCGGTGGCTGCTGCAACCTGAGCAGCCCCTGTTCAACGATATGGCTGGCCTGGCGCCACAGCGTCGGGTCGCCTTCGGTCAGTACCTCCAACAGGCGCTGTTTCTCGATCAGGTAGGTCTGGGCGAAGTGGCTGTCGTAGTCCAGCAGCGAGCGGGTGTTGTCGATCAGATCCGCCAGCTTGATGGTTTTGGCCTGCGGCGACGCGCCGGCGCTGTGGCGCCGATCGCGGTTTTTACGTTCGAAGCGGTTGCCGTCCTCGGCGTGGCTGACGTTGGTCAACATCCGCACCAGCTCCGCCACCTTCGGCCCGAAATGGCTGTCGATATCGCCGAGGGTGGTGGGCGTGTCTTCCACCGTATCATGCAGCCAGGCGGCCGCCAGCATCTCTTCGGTGTGCGGCACGCTGCGCACCAGCTCCATCACCGCCTGCGGGTGGACGATGTACGGATCGTCGGTGTATTTGCGGCGCTGATCGATGGCCGCATGCGCCTTGGTGGCGTAGCGGCGCGCGCGTTCTACAAGCGTATTCGTCATTTCCTTTCCCTCCGAGCATCCTCTGCATAAAAAAGGTAGCATACCTCACAAGAAATAGCTTGCGATTACATCGTGCACTATCTATATTCATACACATGAAAAGCACCGAGACCGAACAACCCAAGGCGAAGAACCTGCTGCAGCTCGATCAGCAGCTCTGTTTCGCGCTGTACTCCGCCAATCTGGCGTTGCACAAAGTCTACCGCAAACTGTTGAGTCAGCTCGAACTCACCTACCCGCAATACCTGGTGATGATGGTGCTGTGGGAGCGCGATCGGGTGACGGTATCGGATATCGGCGAGCGGCTGTTCCTCGATTCCGCCACGCTGACGCCGCTGCTGAAGCGGCTGGAAACCGCCGGTTTGCTGGTGCGCTATCGCGCCACCACCGACGAGCGGCAGGTGATCATCGCCCTGACCGAAGCCGGCCGCGCGCTGCGCGAGCGGGCTCAATCGGTGCCCGAGGCGGTGATGTGCGCCACCGACTGCAGCCTGGACGAGATCGTCTCGCTCAAACAGCAGCTGGAAAAGCTGCGCGGCAGCCTGATCGATCAGATTTGACCCGCCGCCGCCGGACGCAAGAACGGCGCGGGTGGTCTACACTGGTTAATAAGTGTTAAATATAAGTAGTGCGCGATTTAATCGCAAAAGATAAATATGTGACCGGCTTTACCTCGTGGAAGCCGTAGTCATCTCGCCAACCAGCAAGAAGGAATGAACGATGTCTATTGAGAAAGTGGTTTACCGCGCTCACGCCACCGCAACCGGCGGCCGCGACGGCCGTGCGACCTCCTCCGACGGCGTGTTGGACGTGAAACTGGGCGTGCCGAAAGAGATGGGCGGCGCCGGCGGCGAAGTCACCAACCCCGAGCAGCTGTTCGCCGCCGGTTACTCCGCCTGTTTCCTCGGCGCGTTGAAGTTTGTCGCGGCGAAGGAAAAGGTCAAAATCCCGGCCGAAGCCAAGATCGACGGCACCGTCGGCATCGGTGAGATTCCCAACGGCTTCGGCATCGAAGTGCAGCTGGATATCTCGCTGCCGGGCATCGAGCGCAGCGTGGCGGAAGATCTGGTGAAAAAGGCGCACGTGGTGTGCCCATACTCCAACGCCACCCGTGGAAATATCGATGTGACTCTGAACGTTAAGTAAGATTTTTGCCGATATCTGGAAAAAATGGAGGGTTTGTCCCTCCATTTTCTTGTGTGCCCTGCCTGAAAATCGCTCAAAAAAACGGTAAATTTTGTCCTTTTTGTGAGAATTCTCTTGATTATTACCCGCAAAATAACGCTTATTGCCGGTTGGCTGAACCAGAAGCCGCAATCAGTGTCTGACTGAGTCAGAACCGCTACACCGTCCCCGGAGCCACCGCGTTACATGAACAAAGTTAAATCGCTATCACAGCAGAATTTATCGTTATTGTTAGCGATCTATATCGGCATCTTTCTAAACCTGTCCGTTTTCTATCGCCGTTTTGATTCGTTGGCGCATGGCATTCAGGGAATTAAGCTGATTTCGGCGGTGACGGAAGTCATCGCTATCGTCCTGTTCACATTCTTCATCATGCGGCTGGTATCGCTCGGCGGCCGGCTGTTTTATCGCATCGTCGCCTCGCTGCTGGTGTTGATTTCGGTGGCTGCCAGCTACTACATGACGTTTTTTAACGTGGTGATCGGCTACGGCATCGTGGTGTCGGTGATGACTACCGATATCGATCTGTCGAAAGAGGTGGTCGGCCTGCACTTCGTGCTGTGGATGGTGGCGCTCAGCGCCTTGCCGCTGCTGCTGATCTGGAAAAACAGCCTGCGCTACACCCTGATTGAACAGCTGAAAACCCCCGGTCATCGCATCAAGCCGCTGCTGGTGTTGCTGGCGGTGGTGGCGCTGGTCTGGCTGCCGCTGCGCATGTTGGACGACGAGCAGAGCGTGCAGGAGAAGCTCGCCAACGTCGATCTGCCGAGCTACGGCGGCGTGGTAGCGCACTCGTATCTGCCGTCCAACTGGCTGTCGGCGCTGGGGCTGTTTGCCTATACCCGCTATGACGAAAGCCAGGACCAGAGCACGATGTTCGATCCGGGCAAACACTTCACCTATGTACCGCCGGCGGATATCGACGATACCTACGTGGTGTTCATCATCGGCGAGACCACGCGCTGGGATCACATGGGCATGCTGGGCTATGAGCGCGATACCACGCCGCGGCTGTCGAAAGAGAAGAACCTGGTGGCGTTTCGCGGTGAGTCGTGCGACACCGCCACCAAGCTGTCGCTGCGCTGCATGTTTGTGCGCGAAGGCGGCACCGAGGATAATCCGCAGCGCACGCTGAAAGAGCAGAACGTGTTCGCGGTGCTGAAGGATCTGGGCTTCTCTTCCGAGCTGTTCGCCATGCAGAGCGAGGTGTGGTTCTACAACAACACCGAGGTGAACAACTATTCGTTCCGCGAGATGATCGCGTCCGAGAAGCGCAACGACGGCAAGGCGGTCGACGATATGCTGCTGGTGAACGAGATGAAGGAGTCGCTGGCGCGTTATCCGAAGGGCAAACACCTGGTGATCCTGCATACCAAAGGCTCGCACTACCTGTACTCGCAGCGTTATCCGCGCAGCTATGCGCGCTATCAGCCGGAGTGCATGGGGGTGGACGACTCTTGCACCAAGGCGCAGCTGATCAACGCGTTCGACAATACGGTGCTGTACACCGACAGCTTTATCAGTAATGTGATCGACCAGGTGCGCGACAAGAAGGCCATCGTGTTCTATGCCGCCGATCACGGCGAATCGATCGGCGAGAATACGCACTTGCACGGCACGCCGCGCGAAATGGCGCCGCCGGAGCAGTTCCGCGTGCCGATGATCGTATGGGCGTCGGACAAGTTCCTCGAGAACCCGCAGCACCTCAGCGCCTTTGAGCAACTGCAGGCGCAGCAGCGCATCGGCAAAACGCATCGCCACGTCGAGCTGTTTGACACCATCCTCGGCTGCCTCGGCTACACCTCGCCGAACGGCGGCATCGTGGATAAAAACAACTGGTGCCATCTCCCGCAGAATAAAACGGCGCCTGCCCGCCTGTAATCCCGCCCGCCGGGTGCCTTGCGCACCCGGTAATTTCCGCCAATACATTCTCTTCATCAATTATTCCGGTGTGTGCATACGGTATACTTGCGCACTTCCCCTTCTAACCGGAGATTTCCATGACCCTGCGCGTGGCGTTTATCGACGATCATGACATTGTGCGCTCGGGCTTTGTGCAGCTGCTGTCGCTGGAGGCCGATATTCAGGTGGTGGGCGAGTTCAGCAGCGCGGCGCAGGCGCGCGCCGGCCTACCGGGGCTGGAGGCGGAAATCTGCATTTGCGACATTTCGATGCCGGACGGCAGCGGGCTGGATCTGCTGGCAGACATTCCTTCCGGCATTCGCGTGGTGATGCTGTCGATGCACGATAACCCGGCGCTGGTGGAAATGGCGCTGGATCGCGGCGCCAGCGGCTTCCTCTCCAAGCGCTGCAAGCCGGAAGATCTGATCACCGCGGTGCGCACCGTCGCCGGCGGCGGTGTCTATTTGATGCCGGAAATCGCCCAGCAGCTGGCGCGGGTGAGGGTCGATCCGCTGACCCGCCGCGAGCGTGAGATCGCGCTGCTGCTGGCGCAGGGCCAGGAAGTGCGCGAGATCGCCGCCGCACTGGGGCTGTCGCCGAAGACGGTGCATGTGCATCGCGCCAACCTGTTCGCCAAGCTGGGCATCACCAACAACGTCGAACTGGCCAGACGGATGCTGAACCTGTGACGCAGCGCCTGATCACCCAGCTGGCGCTGTTTTTCATCTACGCCGCCAGCGCGTTTTGCCTGTGGGGCATCGGCACCGCGCTGATCGACCCGCCCTGGCAGGCGCTGCTGCTGTTCCCGTTCGGCCTGCGCATGGGCATTTTGCTGCAGAGCCCGTACCGTTTCTGGCCGGGGATCCTGCTGGCCGATCTGTTGCTGATGGCGCTGCTGGCGGACCAGTTCGGTTACGGCCCGGCGCTGTGGGCGTCGGTGGCGGTGCTGGTGTTGACGGTGTTGCTCAGCCTGCTGGCCTCGCCGTGGCTGTTGCGCCATCAACAGAGCGACAGCGAATGGCGTTGGCCGCTGTTGCAGGGCGCGGTGGTGGTGGCCGCCGCCTTGCTGCAGGCGTTGGTGTGGCAGCTGGTGAGCGGCGAAGGCGCCCGTGCGCTGCTGCTCGGCCTGACCGGCGGTTTCACCATCGCGCCGACCTGCCTGCTGTTGTGGCACTATCTGGCGCGCCAAATCTGGGTGCCGCTGGAGCCGGGGCTAATCCACAAGCCGGTGGAGCTGCGTCTGGGCCACCTGGCCAGCTATCTGCTGCTGTTTGCATTCAGCATCTGGCTGCAGCAGCAGGTGAACGCCGCCGAGCTGCGGCGTTTCGCGCCTTTCTGCCTGGCCATTCCTATCGTGTTCATGTCTTATCGCTACGGCTGGCAGGGCGCGCTGTTGGCGACGCTGCTCAACGGCGTGGCGCTGATGGTCAACGAGCCGCCGCAGCCGGAGTCGCACCGCGATCTGCTGCTGTCGCTGCTGGCCCAAAGCCTGACCGGGCTGCTGCTGGGCGCCGGCATTCAGCGCCAGCGCGAGCTGAATCAGCAGCTGCGGCTGCGGCTGGCGGAGAACCGGCAACTGGCGCGGGCGCTGGTGACGGCGGAGGAGCAAACCCGGCGCGAGGTGGCGCGCGAGCTGCACGATGAGGTGGGGCAAACCATCACCGTGATTCGTACCCAGGCCAGCATCGTCAAACGCCTGGCGCCGGAGCCGGCGGTGATCGGCTGCGCCGACACCATCGATGCGTTGGCGCTGCGGGTCTACGACGGGGTGCACGACGTGCTGACCCAACTGTGGCCGGCGGCGCTGAACAACCTGCCGCTGTCGGCGGCGGTGGCGGCGATGCTGCGAGAGTCGCTGCCGCAGGACGCGTCGCTGGTGAGCAGCCTGCAATGGCAGGTGCCGGACGAGCTGCTGGATGAAACGCTGAAGATCACGCTGTACCGGGTGTGTCAGGAAGGGGTGACCAATGTGTGCCGGCACGCCGGCGCCAGCCGCCTGGAGCTGGACGCGCGCCTGCAGCCGCGCAAAGGCGCCGCGCCACTGATCGCCCTGACCATCCGCGACAACGGCGTGGGCTTCGATGCGGACAACCATCAGCCGGGGTACGGCCTGCGGGGCATGCAGGAGCGCATCAGCGCCCTCGGCGGCAGCCTGCGGTTCACCGCTGAACGGGGCGCCTGTTTGAGTGTGATCTTGCCCACAGTTTCACCGGCGCAAGCGCAAAACTAGGAAAAACTCCTAACCGCGTCGGGAATCTGGCGTAAGCCTCCCGCGCGCGCGGGGAGCATCATAGCGGCACTTTATTCAATCCTCTGAGGTTCCACATGTGGTCTTTCCTTAAAAGCCGCTCGGACGCGCCGCAGGTCACCGATCAACGGCAGATCGACGCCAGCTACAAATACTGGCGCATCCAGCTGATGTGCACCATGTACATCGGCTACGCCGCGTTTTACTTCACGCGCAAAAGCTTCAACTTCATCATGCCGGCGATGCTGAGCGATCTGGGCCTGACGATGTCCGACGTCGGCATCCTCGGCACGCTGTTCTACATCACCTACGGCTGCTCGAAATTCATTTCCGGCATGATCAGCGATCGCTCCAACCCGCGTTACTTTATGGGGCTGGGTCTGATCATGACCGGGGTGCTGAATATCTTCTTCGGCCTCAGCTCGTCGCTGCTGATGCTGGGCACGCTGTGGATCCTCAACGCCTTCTTCCAGGGCTGGGGCTGGCCGCCGTGCTCGAAAATCCTCACCAGCTGGTATTCGCGCTCCGAGCGCGGCAGCTGGTGGGCGATCTGGAACACCTCGCACAACGTTGGTGGGGCGCTGATCCCGCTGCTGGTGGGCTTTATCTCGCTGCACTTCAGCTGGCGTTACGGCATGATCATTCCCGGTATCATCGGCGTGGTGCTTGGCCTGCTGATGTGCTGGCGCCTGCGCGACAAGCCATCCACCCTGGGGCTGCCGAGCGTCGGCAAATGGCGTAACGACGCCATGGAGCTGGTGCAGGAATCGGAAGGCCAGGGGCTGAGCAACCGCGAGATCATCAAACGCTACGTGCTGACCAACAAGTACATCTGGCTGCTGGCGGTTTCTTACGTGCTGGTGTATATCGTGCGCACCGCGATCAACGACTGGGGCAACCTCTATCTGACGCAGGAAAAGGGCTATTCGCTGATGACCGCCAACTCAGCCATCTCGCTGTTTGAAGTGGGCGGTTTTATCGGTTCACTGGTGGCCGGTTGGGGTTCCGATAAGCTGTTCCGCGGCAACCGCGGCCCGATGAACCTGATCTTCGCCATCGGTATCTTCCTGTCGGTGGCGGCGCTGTGGCTGATGCCGGGCGTGACCTACCTGCTGCAGGCCTGCTGCTTCTTCGCCATCGGCTTCTTCATCTTTGGCCCGCAGATGCTGATCGGCATGGCGGCGGCGGAGTGCTCGCACAAGGATGCGGCGGGCGCGGCGACCGGTTTCGTCGGCCTGTTCGCCTACCTGGGCGCGGCGCTGTCCGGCTACCCGATTGCACGGGTGATGGAGATTTGGCATTGGAACGGCTTCTTCGTGGTGATTTCCATCGCCGCTTGCCTGTCAGCGCTGTTCCTGTTGCCGTTCCTGCGTGCGCAGACGCCGGCGCTGAAACCGGCCAACGCCTGAGTAAAATACGCTGCGCAGCCCCCGGCGCAGCGCATTATGGCGCTTTTATCATCACTTGAAATGCAGGGGCAAAAAAGTGATTGACGCCTATAACCGCCAGCAGTAAGATGCGCCCCGCATCGGCGAGTAGCGCAGCTTGGTAGCGCAACTGGTTTGGGACCAGTGGGTCGGAGGTTCGAATCCTCTCTCGCCGACCACCATTCGAAAAACCTGCTTTTTAAAGCAGGTTTTTTTTCGCCTGCAGTTTATGAGGATGAGCACCTCCGCAGGAGGTTCGAGCCTCGCGAAGCGAGACAACGTTGCTTTAGCAACGGCCCGTAGGGCGCGCATCAAAGATGCGCGTAATCCTCTCTCGCCGACCACCATTCGAAAAACCTGCTTTTTAAAGCAGGTTTTTTTTCGCCTGTCGTTTATGAGGATGAGTACCTCCTCGCTACGATCGGCTTCGCTTTATGGCGTGCCTCAATCTGCCGTCCTCGTGAAATATATTTATCCTTTACGCTTAATTAATTCACACTCCTTATTCCCATTAGGTTCTTATTTTCATGTTTAAATAAATTCATACTTGCCAAATAAAACCCGATTGATAGCGCTCTTGTTTTCACGTTTTTTTTACCTATAGTCTAAATGGACAACGCGGGAACTCTTATTCCCGTCGCGTGGGAAATACCGTGATTATTTATTAACGTTAATCTTCGTGGATTATTGCGGAATTTTTTCGCTTCGGCAATGCGTAGCGACGATTAACTCTTTTATGTTTATCCTCTCGGAATAAAGGAATCAGTTATGCGCAAATTTAATAAACCGCTGTTGGCGCTGTTGATCGGCAGTACGCTGTGTTCCGCGGCGCAGGCCGCCGCGCCGGGCAAGCCGACCATCGCCTGGGGCAACACCAAGTTCGCCATTGTCGAAGTCGATCAGGCGGCCACCGCTTATAATAATCTGGTGAAGGTAAAAAATGCCGCCGACGTTTCTGTCTCCTGGAATTTATGGAATGGCGACACCGGTACGACGGCAAAAATTTTATTAAATGGCAAAGAGGCGTGGAGCGGCCCTTCAACCGGTTCTTCCGGTACGGCGAATTTTAAAGTGAATAAAGGCGGCCGTTATCAAATGCAGGTGGCACTATGTAATGCCGACGGCTGCACCGCCAGCGACGCCACCGAAATTGTGGTGGCCGATACCGACGGTAGCCATTTGGCGCCGTTGAAAGAGCCGCTGCTGGAAAAGAACAAACCTTATAAACAAAACTCCGGAAAAGTCGTCGGTTCTTATTTCGTCGAGTGGGGCGTTTACGGGCGCAATTTCACCGTCGACAAGATCCCGGCGCAAAACCTGACCCACCTGCTGTACGGCTTTATCCCGATCTGCGGCGGCAACGGCATCAACGACAGCCTGAAAGAGATCGAAGGCAGTTTCCAGGCGTTGCAGCGCTCCTGTCAGGGCCGGGAGGACTTCAAAGTCTCGATCCACGATCCGTTCGCCGCGCTGCAAAAAGCGCAGAAGGGCGTCACCGCCTGGGATGACCCCTACAAGGGCAACTTCGGCCAGCTGATGGCGCTGAAGCAGGCGCGTCCTGACCTGAAAATTCTGCCGTCGATCGGCGGCTGGACGTTGTCCGACCCGTTCTTCTTCATGGGTGACAAGGTGAAGCGCGATCGCTTCGTCGGCTCGGTGAAAGAGTTCCTGCAGACCTGGAAGTTCTTCGACGGTGTGGATATCGACTGGGAGTTCCCGGGCGGCAAAGGCGCTAACCCTAACCTGGGCAGCTCGCAGGACGGGGAAACCTATGTGCTGTTGATGAAGGAGCTGCGGGCGATGCTGGATCAGCTGTCGGCGGAAACCGGCCGCAAGTATGAGCTGACCTCCGCCATCAGCGCCGGCAAGGACAAGATCGATAAGGTGGCTTACAACGTCGCGCAGAACTCGATGGATCACATCTTCCTGATGAGCTACGACTTCTACGGCGCCTTCGATCTGAAGAACCTGGGGCATCAGACCGCGCTGAATGCGCCGGCCTGGAAACCGGATACCGCCTACACCACGGTGAACGGCGTGAATGCGCTGCTGGCGCAGGGCGTCAAGCCGGGCAAGATCGTGGTCGGCACCGCCATGTATGGCCGCGGCTGGACCGGGGTGAACGGCTACCAGAACAATATTCCGTTTACCGGCACCTCCACCGGGCCGGTTAAAGGCACTTGGGAGAACGGGATCGTGGACTACCGCCAAATCGCCAGCCAGTTCATGAGCGGCGAGTGGCAGTACACCTACGACGCCACGGCGGAAGCGCCTTACGTGTTCAAGCCTTCCACCGGCGATCTGATCACCTTCGACGATGCCCGCTCGGTGCAGGCCAAAGGCCAGTACGTGTTGGATAAGCAGTTGGGCGGCCTGTTCTCCTGGGAGATCGACGCGGACAACGGCGATATTCTCAACAGCATGAACGCCAGCCTGGGCAACAGCGCCGGCGTTCAATAATCGGTTGCAGTGCGTTGCCGGGGGATATCCTTTCGCCCCCGGCTTTTTCACCGCCGAAAGTTTTTTTACGCCGCACAGATTGTGGGCCTGCCCGATGCAAAACGCGCTCATCGGACTCACCCTTTTGGGTAATCCCTCAGCATTTCCTCCTGTCTTTAACGGCGATCACAAAAATAACCGTTCAGATATTCATCATTCAGCAACAAAGTTTTGGGGTTTTTTAACGGAGTTAAAAACCAGTAAGTTTGTGAGGGTCAGACCAATGCGCTAAAAATGACCGCTTAGCATAAGTTTTCATGCTGGAACTGTTAACAAAAGGTTTTTTTTATGTTTGTTTGCTGTTTCTCACAGTCTGCGTAAATCCCCACTGGTTATATTGACGACACCCCAAACAGTTGGCAACTTGATAGCCTCAGGGGTAAGAGCGAGAGTTGTTTGAGTGAATTCCACGCGCTCAGACGTCCCCGCCGCGATGCGTTCCATCCGGCATTCTCTCCTCGTACGCCTTCTGCCTTCGGGCGCCGATCGCACAGGCCACGCAATAAAAAATACAGGTCTGGCGGCAATTACACACATCACATCACACAATGGAGCACTAACGATGACACGTTCCTTGGGTAAATCGGGGATTCTGAAATTCGGTATTGGGCTGATCGCGCTGACCGTGGCGGCCAGCGTACAGGCCAAGACGTTGGTTTACTGTTCTGAAGGTTCCCCGGAAGGGTTCAACCCGCAGCTGTTCACCTCCGGCACCACCTACGACGCCAGCTCGGTACCGATCTACAACCGCCTGGTCGAATTCAAAATCGGCACCACCGAACTGCAGCCGGGCCTGGCTGAGAAGTGGGACGTCAGCGAAGACGGCAAAACCTACACCTTCCACCTGCGCAAAGGCGTGAAGTGGCAGAGCAATAAAGACTTCAAACCGACGCGTGATTTCAACGCCGACGACGTGGTGTTCTCCTTTGAACGCCAGTTGGATGCGAACAACGCCTATCACAAAGTGTCCGGTGGCAGTTACGAATACTTTGAAGGCATGGACATGCCTAAGCTGATCGCCAAGATCGAAAAAGTGGACGACAACACCGTGCGCTTCGTGCTGAACCGCCCGGAAGCGCCGTTCCTGGCTGACCTGGGTATGGACTTCGCGTCCATCCTGTCCGCAGAATACGCTGACGTGATGATGAAAGCCGGCACGCCGGAAAAAGTCGACCTGAACCCGATCGGCACCGGGCCGTTCCAGCTGCTGCAATACCAGAAAGACTCCAAGATCCTGTACAAGGCGTTCGACGGTTTCTGGGGCACCAAGCCGAAGATCGATCGCCTGGTGTTCTCCATCACGCCTGATGCCTCCGTGCGTTACGCTAAACTGCAGAAAAACGAGTGCCAGGTGATGCCGTACCCGAACCCGGCCGATATCGCCCGCATGAAACAAGACAAGTCCATCAACCTGATGGAACAGCCGGGCCTGAACGTGGGTTACCTGTCGTTCAACGTCGAGAAAAAGCCGCTGGATAACCTGAAAGTGCGCCAGGCGTTGACCATGGCGGTCAACAAGCAGGCGATCATCGATGCGGTTTATCAGGGCGCGGGCCAGGCGGCCAAGAACCTGATCCCGCCGACCATGTGGGGCTATAACGACGCGGTGCAGGATTACGCTTACGATCCGGCCAAGGCGAAAGCACTGTTGAAAGAAGCGGGCATGGCCGACGGTTTCAGCATCGACCTGTGGGCGATGCCGGTACAGCGTCCTTACAACCCGAACGCGCGCCGCATGGCGGAAATGATCCAGGCCGACTGGGCCAAGATCGGCGTGAAAGCCAAAATCGTGACCTATGAGTGGGGTGAATACCTCAAGCGCGCCAAAGCGGGCGAGCACCAGACGGTGATGATGGGCTGGACCGGCGACAACGGGGATCCGGATAACTTCTTCGCCACGCTGTTCAGCTGTGCGGCGGCGAAAGACGGCTCCAACTACTCCCGCTGGTGCTACAAGCCGTTTGAAGATCTGATTCAACCGGCGCGCGCCGAATCCAACCACGACAAGCGCATCGAACTGTACAAACAGGCGCAGGTGGTGATGCACGATCAGGCTCCGGCGCTGATTGTCGCACACTCCACCGTGTACGAGCCTGTGCGTAAGGAAGTGAAAGGCTACGTCGTGGATCCGCTCGGTAAGCATCACTTCGAGAATGTCTCTGTAGACTGATTTCGACCGCTTTACCGGAGACGCACGAATGGACTTGCAGGGGCGCAACAGGTTTGCGCCCCTGCTGACCAGTCTCCGGCGTATGGCCGTCGAATCGTTCAAAGGCATGTGAGCGTTAATAAGCCTGGCGGACGATGAGCTGCCGGGCATTGATACAGAGAGTTCGGGATATGTTGCAGTTCATACTCCGACGTTTGGGGTTAGTTATCCCAACGTTTATCGGCATTACCTTGCTGACTTTTGCATTCGTCCATATGATCCCCGGCGACCCGGTGACCATCATGGCCGGGGAACGCGGTATCTCCGCCGAGCGCCACGCGCAGCTGATGGCGGAAATGGGGCTGGACAAGCCGCTCTATCAACAATATTTCTCCTACGTGTCCAACGTGCTGCACGGCGATCTGGGCACCTCACTCAAAAGTCGCATCTCCGTCTGGAGCGAGTTCGTTCCGCGCTTTCAGGCCACGCTGGAGCTGGGCTTCTGCGCGATGCTTTTCGCGGTGCTGGTAGGCATCCCGGTTGGGGTGCTGGCGGCGGTCAAACGCGGCTCGGTCTTCGATCACACGGCGGTGGGCATCTCGCTGACCGGCTATTCGATGCCGATTTTCTGGTGGGGCATGATGCTGATCATGCTGGTGTCGGTGCAGCTTAACCTGACGCCGGTGTCGGGGCGCATCAGCGACACGGTATTCCTCGACGACAGCCATCCGCTGACCGGCTTCATGCTGATAGACACCCTGATCTGGGGCGAGCCGGGCGACTTTATCGACGCGGTGATGCACATGATCCTGCCGGCTATCGTGCTGGGCACCATCCCGCTGGCGGTGATCGTGCGCATGACCCGCTCCTCGATGTTGGAAGTGTTGGGCGAAGACTATATCCGCACCGCGCGCGCCAAGGGCGTGAGCCGCATGCGGGTGATCGTCGTTCACGCGCTGCGCAACGCGCTGCTGCCGGTGGTGACGGTGATCGGGCTGCAGGTCGGCACCATGCTGGCCGGCGCCATTCTGACCGAAACCATCTTCTCCTGGCCGGGACTGGGCCGCTGGCTGATCGACGCGCTGCAGCGCCGCGATTACCCGGTGGTGCAGGGCGGGGTGTTGCTGGTCGCCTGTATGATCATTCTGGTTAACCTGCTGGTAGACGTGCTCTACGGCGTGGTCAACCCGCGTATTCGCCACAAGAAATAAGGGGCGCTCTCATGTCTCAAATCACTGAGTCTGCAGTTAAAGGTGCGCCGAAGCCAATGACCCCGTTTCAGGAGTTCTGGCACTATTTCAAGCGCAATAAAGGGGCCGTGGTCGGCCTGGTGTATATCGTTCTGATGCTGGTGATCGCGCTCGGCGCCGGGGTGCTGGCGCCGCATGCGCCGGCGGACCAGTTCCGCGACGCGCTGCTCAAGCCGCCGGTGTGGCAAGAGGGCGGCAGCTGGCAATATCTCCTCGGTACCGACGACGTGGGCCGCGACGTGTTGTCGCGCCTGATGTACGGTGCGCGCCTGTCGCTGCTGGTCGGCTGCCTGGTGGTGGTGCTGTCGCTGATCATGGGCGTGGTGCTCGGCCTGCTGGCCGGCTACTTCGGCGGCGCGGTGGACGCGGTGATCATGCGCGTCGTCGACATCATGCTGGCCCTGCCGAGCCTGCTGCTGGCGTTGGTGCTGGTGGCGGTATTCGGGCCGTCGATCGTCAACGCCTCGCTGGCGCTGACCTTCGTCGCCTTGCCGCACTATGTGCGTCTGACGCGCGCGGCGGTGCTGGCGGAAGTGAACCGCGATTACGTCACCGCTTCGCGGGTGGCGGGCGCCGGTGCGCTGCGTCAGATGTTCGTCAACATTCTGCCTAACTGCCTGGCGCCCTTGATCGTTCAGGCTTCTCTCGGTTTCTCGAACGCCATTCTGGACATGGCCGCTCTCGGCTTCCTGGGCATGGGCGCGCAACCGCCGACGCCGGAGTGGGGCACCATGCTCTCCGACGTGCTGCAGTTCGCGCAAAGCGCCTGGTGGGTAGTGACCTTCCCCGGCGTGGCGATCCTGCTGACGGTGCTGGCATTTAACCTGATGGGGGACGGTTTGCGTGACGCTCTCGACCCCAAACTCAAGCAGTAACAGAGGACGAGAGAGATGGCGTTATTGAATGTAGACAAGCTTTCGGTGCACTTCGGTGACGAAGGTACCCCGTTCCGCGCGGTAGACCGTATCAGTTACAGCGTGGATCAAGGTCAGGTGGTCGGTATCGTCGGCGAGTCCGGCTCCGGCAAATCCGTCAGCTCGCTGGCGATCATGGGCCTGATCGATTTTCCCGGCAAGGTGATGGCCGACAAGCTGGAGTTCAACGGCCAGGATCTGCGCAAGATCTCCGAAAAGGAGCGCCGCCAGCTGGTGGGTTCCGAAGTGGCGATGATCTTCCAGGATCCGATGACCAGCCTGAACCCGTGCTACACCGTCGGTTATCAGATCATGGAAGCGCTGAAGGTGCATCAGGGCGGCAACCGTCGCACACGCCGCCAGCGCGCTATCGATCTGCTGACGCAGGTCGGCATTCCCGATCCGGCTTCGCGGCTGGACGTATACCCGCACCAGCTTTCCGGCGGCATGAGCCAGCGCGTAATGATCGCCATGGCCATCGCCTGTCGGCCGAAGCTGTTGATCGCCGATGAGCCGACGACCGCGCTCGACGTGACCATCCAGGCGCAGATCATCGAGCTGTTGCTGGACCTGCAGCAGCGCGAAAACATGGCGCTGCTGCTGATCACCCACGATCTGGCGCTGGTGGCGGAAGCCGCGCATCACATCATCGTGATGTACGCCGGCCAGGTGGTGGAATCCGGCAAGGCGGCGGAGATTTTCCGCGCGCCGCGCCACCCATACACCCAGGCACTGCTGCGCGCGCTGCCGGAGTTTGCCGCCGACAAGGCGCGGCTGGCTTCGCTGCCGGGCGTGGTGCCGGGCAAATACGATCGCCCGACCGGCTGCCTGCTCAATCCGCGTTGTCCGTACGCCAACGAGCGCTGCCGTAACGAGGAGCCGGAACTGCGCAGCATTCCCGGCCGTCAGGTTAAATGTCACACACCGCTGGATGATGCGGGGAGGCCGACCGTATGAGCCAGAATCAACCTTTACTGCAGGCGATTGACCTGAAGAAGCATTACCCGGTGAAAAAGGGCCTGTTCGCGCCGGAGCGGCTGGTCAAGGCGCTCGACGGCGTGTCCTTCACCCTGGAGCGCGGCAAAACGCTGGCGGTGGTCGGCGAATCGGGCTGCGGCAAATCGACGCTCGGCCGCCTGCTGACGATGATCGAAGTGCCGACCGGCGGCGAGCTGTACTACCAGGGGCAGGATCTGCTGAAGCCGGACGTCTCGGCCGAGAAACTGCGGCGTCAGAAGATCCAAATCGTGTTCCAGAATCCTTACGGATCGCTCAACCCGCGCAAGAAGGTCGGGCAGATCCTCGAGGAGCCGTTGTTGATCAATACCTCGCTCAGCGCCGCCGAACGGCGGGAAAAAGCGCTGGAGATGATGGCGAAGGTCGGCCTGAAGACCGAGCATTATGACCGCTACCCGCACATGTTCTCCGGCGGCCAGCGTCAGCGTATCGCCATCGCCCGCGGGCTGATGCTGAACCCGGACGTGGTGATCGCCGATGAGCCGGTGTCGGCATTGGACGTGTCGGTGCGCGCGCAGGTGCTGAACCTGATGATGGATCTGCAGCAGGAGCTGGGGCTGTCCTATGTGTTCATCTCGCACGATCTGTCGGTGGTGGAACACATCGCCGACGAGGTGATGGTGATGTACCTCGGTCGCTGCGTGGAAAAGGGCAGCAAAGAGGCGATCTTCAACAACCCGCGCCATCCTTACACCCAGGCGCTGCTGTCGGCGACGCCGCGGTTGAACCCGGATATGCGCCGCGAGCGCATCAAGCTGACCGGCGAACTGCCCAGCCCGATGAACCCGCCGCCGGGCTGTGCGTTCAACGCCCGCTGCCGCCGCGCTTTCGGCACCTGCGTGCAGCTGCAGCCGCAGCTGAAGCAGTACGGTGAGCAGATGGTGGCCTGCTTCGCGGTCGATCAGGACGAACATCCGGGGGCATAAGGCATCGGATGGCATTGCGTAAACTCACGCCGGCATAATGCCGGCGTTTTTTATTATTCAATCAAAGGGTTGATCAATAAGCAGTCGTCATAAGCCGCTATTTTAATGAATGTCCTCGCCAGGTTTAGTAAATGTTATTTTTTAAGAATCTTCTTATATTGATAATTGTCGAATAATAGAATTTAACGACTTGTTATTAATAACGTTTTTTTGCCCGATAAGCGCCGCCGTTTTTTATTATAAAAACCCTAAAAAAAAGCACGCCGGCGGCGTGCTTTGGTTGATGAAGCCGCGTTTATTGCGGATAAGGCACCCAGTCACCGCCGTTCAAGCGAATGTAGGGTTTGCCCTGATATTGCATGACGATGGCGTTGTCATTTTCGGAGATGACCGGGGTCTGTGGCAGCCCCTGCGTCAGCGCCTGCCAGTCGACGCTGGACTCGCTGAACACTTTGCCGTCCACCAGGCGCGACACCAGTTCCGACAGCGCCAGATAGCTGCTCGGCGTCTTGATCTGCAACGGACTGCCCTGATGCGGCGCCTTCATGCCCACCAGTTTGATGCCGACCGGCGTATGGGTGATGTTCGGGCTGGGGATGTCGCGCAGGCCGGACATTTGCATCTTGTCGCCCACCAACGCCGCCCCGTGTTCCGGCACGATCACCACCACTACTTTGCGGCCGGATTTCTCCAGCTGATCGAGGAAGGTGTTCAGCTGATCGAACAACTTCTGCGCGCGCGGTTGGTAGTCGGCGCTCTTGTTGGCGCCGACGAAGCGGTTGCCGTCGTGCAGCGGAATGATGTTGAAGAAGGTGGCGGTGCGGCCGTCGCCGGCTTTTTGCTGCTGATCCAGCCAGCGGGTCAGCAATTCGAGATCGTTATAAATCGGTTCACCGTCGAACGACGTCAGCTCGTTGCCGATGCCGGCCTGCGACATCAGCGGTGCCTGCATATCGCCCTGTTCGCGCAGCTCTTTCAGGAAGTTGCCGAATACCCCGGAGTGATCGAGCATCAGCTGTTCCTTGAAGCCGAGCTTCGCCAGGTTGTCGAACAGGTAACACTGCTGGTTCACCGGCTGGTACAGATCGTGATGCGAAAGCTGGCCGCAGCTGGCGCGCAGCAGGCGGATGGCCGCCGGGCCGCTGTAGGCGGTGGCCGAGTTGAAGCTGTCGAACATGATGTCCATCTTCGACCACAGCGGGTGATTCTGCAGGTTGACCGCCTCCATATCGGCCCAGGCCAGCGAACAGATGTTGATCACCAGCAGATCGAACGGCTGGGCGTCGGCGGGCAAGGTGGCCGGGAACGCGGTGGCGCGGCCTTTTTCCCGCTCGTAGAACTGATTCAGGTAGGCCGTCAGGTTGGCGCTGGTCGGCGGGAGGCTGTCTGCCGGCGCGCTGTCCCCCGCCGCCGGTGCGGACGTGGCCGGCGTATTGGCGGCACCGGCCGAGGCCGTAGAGGTGGCGGGCAGCAGTGAGATCGCCGGCCCGGCGATGTTGACGATATTAAGCCACACCAGCGCCGCCACGGTGAACACCGTGACGCGTATCCACTGCGCGACGAACAGGTAGGCGATAATCAGCACGAAGGCGGCGCCGACCATCTGCCAGTTGATGAAGCGGTTGGTCAGTTCCAGCAGATACTGGGCGCTGAAGCCGGTCAGCTGCGATCCCTGGCTGAGAATGCTGTTGATGCCCGGCAACCAGGTATCGTGGTAGAACAGCGCGATGCCGATCGGGATAGCGAGGTAGTGGCGCCAGCGGTGCAGGCGCTGTGAGGGGATCGGCATCAGCAGAAATGCCATGAACACCAGGTTTGGCAGCGCGTGGAAATTCAGATAGCCGAACCACAGCAGGGCGAATTTGGCCAGAAAGTAGAGGTTCCAGCCGCCCAGCCCACGCCAGTAGCGCCACAGAGCGTTATCGGATTGCGTCTTCGAGTTTGGATTCATGGCTGCTTCTTACGTTTAATCTGAGATGAGGAGCCTGTGCGCACCCACAAACCGGCGGATTTCAAATAGCGCGGCGATAACAACAGGTTTTGCCAGTATTGACGCAAATGCGGAAAACGCCGGTGAAAGGCGTAGCCCAGCGGGATGAAGATCAGCGCGCACAGCAGGATCAGTTGCACGATGTCGTTAAGGTTCAGCATGCGGTTCCTCCTGCGGGCCGAGCGACAGCGTGAAGGCGACCGGCTGCCGCCGTTCTGCGGGCACCTCGGCCGCCGCCACGCTGGGGCGCGGCGCGGTGCCGGCGGTGCCGGTGGCCGAAATCTGCCAGCGCCCTTGGGCCATACGCTTGATTTCCGAAATGATATCGACGTCTTGGTGCCACACCACCCGGTTGCTGAAGGCTTCATCCACCGGCAGGCGGAAGATGAACTTCAGCGCGGTATCCAAATCGTTGATGCGGCAGGTGGAGAGGAACAACACCAGCCGCCCCTGCACCACGGTCATCACGTCGCCGAAGCGCCGCAGGTGGCACAGGGTCATCGCCTGTTCGGCGCGCAGGCCGGTGGCCGGGCGCAACGCCACCATCACCCCTTTGCCGTCCTCGGGCAGCAGCGTGTTGCCCATCAGCGAAAGCACCGCCTGGCTGAACGGTTCCGGTCGCATATAGCCTTTAAGCTGCAGCGGGCGCAAACCGGCCAGCAGCGCATCGATGTCGGCGGGCACATGGCGTGAGAAGCGCTGCCCCTGGATGCCCTCCAGCATGGTCAGAAAACGCGACAGCGGGGCGACGTGCGGCACGATCAGGTTGGCGCCGCAGGCCAGCAGCAGCCGTTCGTCGCTGTAGCGCAGGCTGGCGCTCATCTCGCGCACCGCGATTTTCAGCCCGTTGCCGCGGCTGCGGCGCAGGGTGTGGATCTGGTGCGCCAGGTGATCGATTTGATCGCTTTGGTACAACGCGAAAATCAACGTCGCCGAGAGCCGCAGCATGCCATGCTGCGCCAGCTCGTCGTTGCTTTCCAGCAGTTGCCAGTTGGCAGACAGCGGCGGCGCACCTTCCAGGATGCTGCGCTCGGCCAAATACAGGCCTTCGTCGCTGCGCAAGGCGGTGGGGGAGGGTTGGCTATTTTCATCTTCACCCTGCCAGCCGCCCTGTGCCGCGTATAGCGTCAGCAGCTGATTGGCGTTGATGCCGTTTTCGGTGCTCCACCAGTTCACCAGATACTGCGCGCTGTCCTGCTGCCATTGCAGGCTGGACAGGCCGTTCAGGATGCGATGCTGAGCGCTGAGCTGCCCCTTGAGTTTATTGATGCCGCCGCCGTGGCTGAGGATCAACAGCGTACAGCCCTGCCGCCGCAGCCAGGCGGCGAGGGTACGCGTCCACTCGCGCAGCTCTTCGGTGGTGAAGGTTTGCCACAGGCTGGCGTGGGCCAGCAGGATAAGTAAGCGATGTTGCGGCCGTAGGGCGCGCATCAGATCGTCGCTCAACTGCGTCAGCGCGGCTTTTTTCTCCGGTAATTGATACAGCGGCAGCTTTTGCAAAGCAGGCGAAGCCAGCTCGGCCAGCAAGCTTTCGGGTTTATCGCCGCTGCAGATCAGGGCGACTTTGTGGGTGGCCGGCTGGGCGGCGATGACCTGGCGGCACAGCAACGCGGCGTCGCTTTGCCTGTCGATATTGATCCAATAAAGCCCGGGGGCCTGCATCACCGACAGCTCTTCCCAAATCTGCCGAATGCCTAGAGAAAAAGAGTGCGCCATAGGGTGTGCTCTACTTTCGTTGAAAGCCGACTAAAGGCGTTTATATTTAAAGATAGCCATTTTTACTCTGGCAATAACAAATATCCGACGCTATTCAACAATATTTGTTGAGAATCATCTTATTGCCTGTCTCTTTTTGTATCGTTGCTATAGTTAATTAACATAGCCTATTTTCGCCAAGGCGGAAGAATGAATAACGCACCCACCCATTTTCGTGCAGCGGCGCCTGGGGAGAGTCAGGATGACCTGCAGGCGCTCAGCCAGGCTTTTTCATTGCCGAAATTAAGCTATGTCGATATCTCGCGACAGGAACGATTGGCGCAAATGATGACGCGTTGGCCGCTGCTGGCCGAATTGGCGCTGACCACGGGGAGCCACTGATCTATGCCGGTGATTGCGCTGCAAGGGCTGCGGGGTGGGATGGGGACGACGTCGGTCACGGCGGCGCTCGCCTGGGCGTTGCAGCAGCTGGGTGAATCGGTGTTGGCGATCGATTTCACGCCGGATAATCTGCTGCGTCTGCATTTCAACACGCCGTTCGAGCTGGCGCGCGGCTGGGCCCGCGCGGAACAGGATGGCGGCGGCTGGCAGGAGGGCGCGCTGCGTTATTGTGAAAACCTCGATTTTCTGCCGTTTGGTCGCCTGAATGTGGCGGAACGGCTGGAAGTGCAGCACCAGTGTCGGCAGCAGCCCGAACGCTGGCGCGACAATGTGCGCCAACTGATCGCCGGCGATCCGCAGCGCTGGATCCTGCTGGATGTGCCGGTCGGCGACGGCGTTCTGGCGCAGCAGGCGCTGCAGCTTGCCGACAGCGTGTTCGTGCTGTTGAACCCCGACGCCAACTGTCAGGTACGGCTCCATCAGCAGACGCTGCCGAACGACTGCCGTTTCCTGGTCAATCACTACTCCTCCGCCAGCCAGCTGCAGCAGGATCTGCATCAGCTGTGGCTGCAAACGCTGAGCGGCCTGTTGCCGGTGGTGATCCACCGCGACGAAGCGTTGGCGGAAGCGCTGGCGGTCAAACAGCCATTGGGCGAGTACCGTCCCGAGAGTCTGGCAGCGGATGAAGTGCTGACGCTGGCCAACTGGTGTCTGATCAACCTCAAGCGGGGCGTTGCGCCATGAGCCGGGTGCTGAGCCTGCTGCTGGTGCCGCCGGTGCGTCAGGCGGTGCAGACGCGCTACCGCGGCTATCGGCGCAACGGCGCGTCGGCGCTGACGGCCTTTTTCGCCACGCTGCTGGTGGCGCTGGGGTGGATGCTGTTGCGCTTCGAGTCACCGGCCTGGCAGCGCGTGCGCGCCGGCCGCGCTTATTGGTTCCCGCATCTGTCCGCCGAACGCCCGCGCCCGGCGGATGCGCTGCGCTATCTGCTGCAGGGCCTGTGGCTGCTGCTGTTTCGCAGCGGCCGCGCGCCGGTACAGCGCGACTATTTCGCCGGTTGGCGCCGCCTGCAACAGCGCTATGCCGATTGGCTGCAGGGCCTGCCGCAGCGGCTGAAAAACGCCGGTGTGGAACAGCGCTCGGTAGAGCGCCTCGGCCGCATGAACCGTGGATTGCGGCGCGCGCTGTTTATTCTGGTCGGCGTATTGGCGGCGATCCTCGCCATGCTGTGTATCTCGCAACCGTTCGATCTGTCGGCGCAGTTCGTATTCGTCGTGTTGCTGTGGGGGATCGCGATGGTGGTGCGCCGGGTGCCGGGGCGTTTGCCTGCGTTGATGCTGATCGTGCTGTCGCTGACCGTCTCCTGTCGCTATCTGTGGTGGCGTTATACTGCCACGCTGAACTGGGACGATCCGCTCAGTCTGGTGTGCGGCCTGTTGCTGCTGGTGGCGGAAACCTACGCCTGGGTGGTGCTGGTGCTGGGCTATTTCCAGACTATCTGGCCGCTTAACCGCCAGCCGGTACCGTTGCCCGAAGACAGCACCACCTGGCCGACCATCGATCTGATGGTGCCGACCTATAACGAAGACCTCGGGGTGGTGAAGCCCACCCTCTATGCGGCGCTGGGCATCGATTGGCCGAAGGAAAAGGTGAATATCTATCTCCTCGACGACGGCAATCGCCCCGAATTCCGGGCGTTCGCCGCCGAAGTGGGGGTGAAATACATCGCCAGGCCGACCCACGAACACGCCAAGGCCGGCAACATCAACAATGCGCTGAAACAGGCCACCGGCGATTTCGTGGCGATTTTCGACTGCGACCACGTCCCGACGCGTTCCTTCCTGCAACTGACCATGGGCTGGTTCTTCAAAGACAAAAAGCTGGCGATGCTGCAAACCCCGCACCACTTCTTCTCGCCGGACCCGTTCGAGCGCAACCTGGGGCGTTTCCGCCAGACGCCCAACGAGGGCACCTTGTTCTACGGGCTGGTGCAGGACGGCAACGACATGTGGGACGCCACCTTCTTCTGCGGTTCTTGCGCCATCCTGCGCCGCAGCGCGCTGGACGAGATCGGCGGCATCGCGGTGGAAACCGTCACGGAAGACGCCCATACCTCGCTGCGTTTGCACCGGCGTGGACATACCTCGGCCTATATCCGCATTCCGCAGGCCGCCGGGCTGGCGACCGAAAGCCTGTCGGCACACATCGGCCAGCGCATTCGCTGGGCGCGCGGCATGGTGCAGATCTTCCGGCTCGACAACCCGCTGCTGGGCAAGGGGCTGAAACTGGCGCAGCGCCTGTGCTACGCCAACGCCATGCTGCACTTCCTGTCGGGCATTCCGCGGCTGATCTTCCTCACCGCCCCGCTGGCATTTTTGCTGCTGCATGCCTACATCATCTTCGCGCCGGCGCTGGCGATCGCGCTTTACGTGCTGCCGCACATGATCCACGCCAGCCTGACCAACTCGCGTATCCAGGGGAAATACCGCCATTCGTTCTGGAGCGAAATCTATGAAACGGTGCTGGCTTGGTATATCGCGCGGCCGACAACGGTGGCGCTGTTCAATCCGCACAAAGGCAAATTCAACGTCACCGCCAAGGGTGGGCTGGTGGAGGAAGAGCACGTCGACTGGGTGATCACCCGCCCTTACATGTTCCTGGTGGTCCTGAACCTGGCCGGGCTGGCGTTTGGCGTCTGGCGATTGGCCTATGGCCCGACGGACGAGGTGATGACGGTGATCATCAGCCTGGTGTGGGTGTTGTACAACATGACCATTCTCGGCGGCGCGGTGGCGGTGGCGGTGGAGGCCAAGCAAGTGCGTCAGGCGCACCGCGTGGAAATCGCCATGCCGGCGGCGATCGCGCGCGCCGACGGCCATCTGTATCCCTGCACGCTGCGCGATTATTCCGACGGCGGGGTGGGCATCGAAATGCGGGTGGAAAACGCGTTGAAAGACGGCGACAAAGCCTCGCTGCTGCTCAAGCGCGGCCAGCAGGAGTACAGCTTCCCCTGCGTGGTGACGCGCGCCTTCGGCAACAAGGTGGGGGTGCGCCTGGTCGACCTCTCCACCCGTGAACACATCGATTTCATTCAGTGCACCTTCGCCCGCGCCGATACCTGGGCGCTGTGGCAGGACGGGTTCCCTGAAGACCGGCCGATCGAAAGCCTGCGTGACGTGTTGGCGCTGGGCTTCCGGGGCTATGTGCGTATGGCGGACTACGCGCCGCCGCTGGTGCGCGGTCTGCTGGTCGGGGTCACGTCGCTGACCGCCTGGGTAGTGTCGTTTATTCCACGCGGCGTCGGCAGGGATCCGACCTTGGGTCAACAAGAAACAGTGGGTTAGCTGCGAGTTCAACCGCCCGCTCACTCGCCCGGTGAACAGGCTCCAACATTGATGATGATACGATGACGAGAAAAATAACCTGGTTAACTGCTCTGGCCTTAGGCATCAGCACCCTGTCGCAGGCCGAAACCGCCACCGCGCCGACCGTGGCGGCCCAGCCGCCGATCGCCGCGGCGGCCGATACGGCGACCGCGCCACCGCCGGCCGCCGCGCCGCAGGATCCGAATGCGCCGGTGCGCGACGTGTCGCTGCCGTTTGCGCAGATAGCGCCGCCGCCGGGCACCTTTGTTCTGCGCGGCACCCGACCCGACGGGCAGATCGAATTCGGCGTGCGCAGCGATGAGGTGGTCTCGCAGGCGATGCTCGATATGGAGTTCACGCCGTCGCCGGCGCTGATCCCGGTGGAGTCGCACGTCAAGGTCTACCTGAACGACGAGCTGATGGGGGTGACCACGATCGCCAAGGAGCAGTTGGGTAAGCCCAATCGCATCCAGATGGCGATCGATCCGCGCTATATCACCGATTTTAACCGCGTCAGGCTGGTGTTCGTCGGCCATTATCAGAACATCTGCGAAAACCCGGCCAGCACCTCGCTGTGGCTCGATGTCAGCAAATCCAGCGCGCTGAAGCTGCGTTTCCAGACGCTACCGGTGAAAAACGAGCTGTCGCACTTCCCTGAGCCGTTCTTCGACAGCCGCGATAATCGGCCGCTGACGCTGCCGATGGTGTTCGCCGGCCAGCCGGATCTGGCCCAGCAGCGCGCGGCGGGCATTCTGGCCTCCTGGTTCGGCAGCAAGGCGCAGTGGCGCGGGCAATCTTTCCCGACGCTGTACAACGCGCTGCCGGCGCAGCACGCGGTGGTATTCGCCACCAACCAGCAGCGTCCGGATTTCCTGCGCGATTATCCGGCGGTCAACGGCCCGACGGTGGAGATGATCAGCCACCCCGACAATCCGTACGTCAAACTGCTGCTGATACAGGGGCGTGACGACAACGATTTGATCACCGCGGTGAAGGGCATCGCGCAGGGCAACATCCTGTTCCGTGGCCAGAACGTGACGGTGGACAAGGTGGAGCAGCTCGCGCCGCGCCAGCCTTACGACGCGCCGAACTGGGTGCGCACCGATCGGCCGATGACCTTCGCCGAGCTGCAGCAATACGCCGAACAGCTGCAAACCAGCGGCATCGAGCCCGGCCCGATCTCGCTGACCATGAACCTGCCGCCGGATCTGTTCCTGATCCGCAGCACCGGCATCGACATGCACCTGAAATACCGTTATACCGCGCCGCGCATTCAGGACGGTTCGCGGCTGAGCGTCAGTCTGAACAACCAGTTCGTGCAGGCTTACTCGCTGGTGCCGGAACACGAACAGGGCGCACAGCTGCTGCGCTTGCCGTTGACGCAGGGGCTGCTCGATTCCGACAAAAACGTCAGCATTCCGGCGCTGCGGCTCGGGGCCACCAACCAGCTGCGCTTTGACTTCGATTACACCACGCTGCTGGCCAGCGGCGCGGAAGGGCGCTGCGAAACCTACTCCTTCACGCAAAACCACGCGGTGATCGACGGCGCGTCCACCATCGATTTCTCCGGCTACCGCCACTTTATGGCGATGCCGGACCTGCGCGCTTTCGCCAACGCCGGTTTCCCGTTCAGCCGCCTGGCGGATCTGTCGCAAACGCTGGTGTTGGTGAACCAGAAACCGCAGCCGGCGCAGGTCAGCGCGCTGCTGAACGCGCTGGGCGTGATCGGCGCGCAAACCGGTTATCCGGCGCTGGCCTTCACGCTGAGCGACGACTGGTCGCAGGCCAAGGATCGCGACGACGACATCCTGATGGTCGGCACCATTCCGCCGGAGCTGCGCGACGACAAGAAAATCAGTCTGCTGGTGGACGCGACCCAAAGCTGGGTGAAACAGCCGACGCGGCAGCCGCCGCTGCCGAGTGCGGAAGTGCTGGCAGAGGACACCAAGCCGGACAGCAAGACCACCGTCAGCTCCGAGGGCGCAATGTCGGCGATCATCGGCGTACAGTCGCCGTTCAACGACCAACGCAGCATCGTGGCGCTGTTGGCGGACAGCCCGCGCGGCTATGAGCTGCTCAACAATGCCCTGCTGGACAGCGGCAAGCGCGCCGCGGTGTTTGGTTCGGTGGCGGTGATCCGCGAATCGGGGGTCAACAGCCTGCGCGTCGGCGATATTTACTATGTCGGCCACCTGCCGTGGTGGGAGCGGCTGTGGTATGCCCTCTCCACCCATCCGGTACTGCTGGCGGTGATCGCGGTGGTGCTGGTGGTGATCCTGGGGCTGATGCTGTGGCGCGGCCTGAAGGCCTTCAGCCGGCGTCGTCTGGCGCCTGAAGATCGGGATTGACGGCGGTGAGCGCGATGCTGCAACGCCTGTCGCTCGGCATGCTGCTGCTGTGCGCGTTCAGCGCGGCGGCGGCCTGCGAGTGGCCGGGCTGGCAACAGTACAAGCAGTTCTACATCAGCCCGCAGGGGCGGGTGATCGATCCGAGCAGCCCGAACAAAATCACCACCTCCGAGGGACAGAGTTACGGCTTGTTCTTCGCTCTGGTGGCCAACGACCGGCCGACCTTCGATCGGCTGTTGGCCTGGACGGAGAACAACCTGGCGGCGGGCGATCTCAGCGCCCGTTTGCCCGCCTGGCTGTGGGGCGAGAACGACGACAAACAGTGGAAGGTGCTGGACGCCAACTCGGCGTCGGATGCCGATCTGTGGATCGCTTATAACCTGCTCGAAGCCGGCCGCCTGTGGAAAAGCCGGCGTTATCAAACCCTGGGAACGCTGCTGCTGCAACGCATCGGCCGCGAGGAAGTGGCCGACATTCCCGGCCTGGGCCTGATGTTGCTGCCGGGCAAAGTCGGGTTTGTGGCGGAAGATCGCTGGCGGCTGAACCCCAGCTACCTGCCGCCGCAGCTGCTGGCGCGTTTTGCGGCGCTGAACGGCCCGTGGCGCGCGATGCGCCAGGTCAATCAGCGGCTGTGGCTGGATACCGCGCCGCACGGCTTCTCACCGGACTGGGTGGTGTGGCGGGTCGGCACCGGCTGGCAGCCGGATACCGTCAAGCCGAACGTCGGCAGCTACGACGCTATTCGGGTCTATCTGTGGGCCGGCATGCTGGCGGACGACGATGAGCATAAGGCGGCGCTGCTCGCACGCTTCCAGCCGATGGCGCAGCTCACCGCCAAACAGGGCGTGCCGCCGGAGAAAACCGATACGGCCAGCGGCAAAACCACCGGTGACGGCCCTGTCGGCTTTTCCGCCTCGATGCTGCCGATGTTGGCGACGCAGGCCGAGGCGCTGGCGACACAGCGGCAACGCATCAGCGAACATCCGCCGGGTGACGACGCTTATTTCAGCGCCTCGCTGACGCTGTTCGGTCAGGGGTGGGATCAACAACGCTATCGCTTTAATCGACAGGGTGAATTGCAACCCTCGTGGGACGGCCAATGCACAACTTCAAAATAAACTGGCTGAATTTGATTCCGCTGAGCCTGGCGATGCTGCCGCAGGCGCGCGCTGCGGAGGCCGTGGCCCCGGAGCAGTGGCTGCTGGAGCAGGTACGCATTGGCGAGGCCGGCAACAAGGACGATCTGGTGCGCCAGTCGCTGTACCGGCTCGAACTGATGGATCCGAATAACCCGGACGTGATCGCCGCGCGCATGCGTTTGGCGCTGCGGCAGGGCAACATGGCGCTGGCGCAACAGCAGCTGGACAAGCTGAAAACCCTCGCGCCGCAGTCCAGCGCCTATCGCCAGGCGCAAATGAACATGTTGCTGACCCAGCCGGAAACCCGGCAAAAGCTGCAGCAGGCGCGCCTGATGGCGACCGCCGGCCGGCTGCCGGAGGCCAAGGCGCAGTACGATGCGTTGTTCCACGGCGAGCCGCCGACGCTCGATCTGGCGGTAGAGTATTGGCGGCTGGTGGCGCGTTTGCCGGGGCAGGAGGCGAAGGCGTTGAAGCAGCTGCAGGCGCTGGACCAGCAATATTCCGGCAACGTGGCGCTGCGCATGTCGCTGGCGCGCATGTTGTTCAGTCAGAACCAGGACGCGCAGGCCTATGAGCTGCTGCAGAAGATCGCCGCCGATCCGGCCGGGCGCGGTGATGCCGCCGACCTGTGGCTGGACAAGGTCAAAGCGATGCCGGTCAACGCGCAAAGCGTGGCGGCGCTCAACCGTTTCCTCGGCGTGTTCGATACCGGCGATCAGGCGACCAGCGCCCGTGAAGAACTGGCCAGACAGCAGAAACTGTTGGCCGATCCGGCTTATCAGGCGCGGGTGCGCGGCCTGGCGCAGGTGGATAAAGGCGGCAGCCGGGCGGCCATTCCGGCGTTGCAAAAGGCGCTGGCGGCGACGCCGAACGACGCCGAGGTGCTGGGCGCACTCGGCCAGGCCTATTCGCGCGCCGGTAACCGCCCGCAGGCGCTGAAACTGTTCCGCCAGGCGCTGGCCGCCGACAAGAGCGGCTACGGCAGCAGCAAATGGCAAAGCCTGATCAATAGCACCGGCTACTGGCTGGCGATCGACGAGGGCGACAAAGCGCTCAAGGCCGGCAATCTCGCGCTGGCCCGGCAGAAATATCAGCAGGCGCGCCAGCTCGACGACAGCGACGGCGATGCGTTTATCGGCCTGGGCGATGTGGCGGTGGCGAGCAAGGATGACGCCGCGGCGGAAGGGTTTTATCAGCAGGCGTTGCGGCGCGACCCCGGCAACGGCAGCGCGCTGCGCGGCCTGGTGAATCTCTATCAACGTCAGTCGCCGGAAAAAGCGCTGGCCTACCTCAACGGCCTGCCGCGCAGCCAACAGGCCAAGCTGCGCAGCACCCTCGACGGGCTGCGGCTCGATATGTTGAAACAGCAGGCGGAGGCGCTGGCGGCGCAGCAGCAGTGGCAGCAGGCGGCGGACATCTATCGCCGCGCTCAGGCGATGGATCCCGACGATGTCTGGCTGACCTATCGCTACGCGCAGGCGCTGCGTCAGGCCGGGCAGCCGCAGCAGGCGGACGCTCTGTTCCGGCAGCTGGCGCAGCGTCAGCACGCCAATCCGCAGCTGACCTACGCCTATGCGCTCTATCTTTCCGGCAGCGATCGCGACCGGCAGGCGCTGGCGCAGCTCAATACGCTGCCTGCGGCGCAATGGAACGACAACATGCGCGAACTGGCGCAGCGGCTGAAAATGCAGGCGATAATCGAACAGGCCGAACGGCTGCGGGCGGCCGGTGACGAACCGGCGGCGGAAGCCTATCTGCGCCGGCAGCCGGCGGACACCCGCATCGATTTACTGCTCGCCGACTGGGCGCTGGCGCGCGGGGAGTATGCGGCGGCGCTGGACGACTATCAGCGGGTGAAACGGCGCGAACCGAACAACCCGGATGCGCAGCTGGGCGAGATCGAAGCCTATGTGGCGCAAGGGGATCTGGACGCGGCGCGCCAGCGGCTGAAAACCGAACCGCAGCCGCAAGACGCTTCGCTCAACAGCCAACGGCGGGTCGCCAACGCCTGGAGTGCGGTCGGCGATCCGCAGCAGGCCGATGCGCTGTTCAGCCGGTTGAAAACGGCGGCGGCTTCGGAGCCCGTCGGACAGACCAAGGCGCTGATCTACCGCGACGCCGCCCGTCTGGAACAGGCTCAGCAGCAGCCGGAGCGGGCGCAGCAGGATTATCGGCAGGCGATGGTGGCCGGCGGCATCACGCCGACCCTGCCGCAGGACAATGACAGCTACACCTATTTGACGCGCAATAATCCGAGCGATGACTGGCTGAAACGCGGCATCCGCTCCGACGCTGCGGATCTGTATCGGCAGCAAGACGTGAACGTCACGCTCGATCACGATTACTGGCGCTCGAGCGGCACCGGCGGCATTTCCGATTTCAACGCGCACGACACCATGCTGCAGATGGACATGCCGCTGTATGACGGGCGCGCCTTCTTGCGTACCGACACCGTGCAGCTGGATGCCGGCCGCTTCTCGACCGACGGCAGCGGCAAATACTACGAGACCTTCGGTACCTGCAATACGCAAGGGTGCCGCGGCGATGAACACCAGAAAACCACCGGCACCAGCGTGGCGGCTGGCTGGAAAAACGATCGCTGGGCCGCCGACATCGGCACGACGCCGATGGGCTTTGAGGTGGTCGACTGGACCGGCGGCCTGGCCTACAGCGGCGACTGGAACCACATCGGCTGGACGCTGGCGGCCTCGCGGCGGCCGATCTCCAGCTCGCTGCTGGCGTTCGGCGGCGCCAAAGATCCGAACACCGGCACCACCTGGGGCGGCGTGCGCGCCACCGGCGTCAGCCTGAGTGCCAGCTACGATCGCGGCGAGGCGAACGGCGTGTGGGCCGATCTCAGCGCGCACCAGATTACCGGCAAGAACGTGGCGGATAACCAGCGGCAGCGGTTGATGGCCGGCTATTACTACAAGCTGATCAACGAAGACAATCGCCGCCTGAGCGTTGGGCTCAATACCATGCTGTGGCACTACCAGAAGGATTTGAGCGGCTATTCGCTGGGACAGGGCGGCTATTACAGCCCGCAGCAATATCTGTCGCTGGCGCTGCCGGTCAACTATCGTCAGCGCACCGAGAACTGGTCATGGGAGTTGGGCGGCTCGGTTTCGCTGTCCCATTCGAAAACCGACAGCCAACGCCGTTATCCGCTGCAGGGGCTGATCCCGGATTCACTGCCCGATAAGTTCGCCGTCGAGGACGGCAGCTCTTCGAGCGGCGTCGGTTATACCCTGCGAGCGATCGTCGAACGCCGCCTCAGTTCGCACTGGACGCTCGGTGCCGGCATCGACATTCAGCAGGCGAAGGACTATACGCCGAGCCACGCGTTGATTTATCTGCGCTATTCCCTGGCCGGCTGGCAGGGAGACCTCGATTTGCCGCCGCAGCCGCTGACGCCTTACGCCGACTTCAAGTAACCGGGAGGGGGAACGATTCGGAGTGTCGGACACCGGGGAGTTTTGTTACCCTGTGTCCGGGTCGCGTTTGTTCGCATTAGGAAAAGACTGAAACCCGCGATTTTCTTGGTTTTGCCTGCGGCATAGCCAGATAAAAACAGCCGATGATCGAGTATACTCAGCCCGGTTCGAGGGGGCGGGTGAGAGTCAGCCCCCTTTTTTGTTTCAGCCCGATTTGACGGAGAGCAGGTTTGCGGGTCAGGCGTTCGTTAACGATTAAGCAGATGGCGACAGTGTCCGGCGTGGCGCTGGTCACGATCTGTATCTTTATCGTGATCCAGTTATTCCACTTTGTGCAGCAGCGCAGGGATGACTACGCCCAGCAACTGGAAAATATCGCTCACTCCGTGCGCCAGCCGCTGGCGGAAGCGGTGTTGCGCATGGACGTGCCGGAAGCCAAAAAGGTGCTGAATACGCTGTTGCCGGTCGGCATTCTGAGTCGGGCGGATATCGTCTTGCCGAACGAGTTTCAGGCGCTGCACGCCAATTTCCCGCCTGAGAGGCCGGTGCCGACGCTGATCGCCCGGCTGTTTGAATTGCCGATCCAAATTTCCGTGCCGCTCTATTCGCTGGAGCGGGTGCCGGCCAACCAGCAGCCGCTGGCCTATCTGGTGCTGCAGGCTGACTCGTTCCGCATGTACCAGTTTATTCTCAGTATTTTGTCGACCATGTTGTCGACCTACCTGCTGCTGGCGCTGATCCTGTCGGTGGCCATCACCTGGTGCATGAACCGGCTGATGGTACATCCGCTGCGCGCGATGGCCAAAGAGCTGGAAAATATCTCGCAGGACGAAGCGCCCTATCACCAGTTGATGCTGCCGGCGCTGCATCAGGACGACGAGCTCGGCCTGCTGGTGCGCAATTACAACCGCAATCAACAGACGCTGGCCAAGGCGCATGCCGACATGAGCCGCCTCAGCACCCGCCACCCGGTGACCGAATTGCCAAATCCGGCGTTGCTGAACGCGCTGCTGGAACAGCATATCGCCTCCAGCCTGCGCCCCGAGCGTTTTAACCTGCTGGTGATCGGCATCGAGACGCTGCATGAGGCCTCGGGCGTGATGAGCCCGGCGATGCGTGAAGCGCTGCTGCTGGCGCTGGCGAAGAAGCTGCGCGGCTGCATCGACGAAAACGGCGTGCTGGCACAGCTGAGCAATACCGAATTCGCCATCCTGGCCAAGGGCATCGAGCGGCCGTTCCACGCCATGCAGCTGGCACGGCGCATCATGGCGGAGATCAACGCGCCGTTGACGCTGGAGGGTCTGGCACTGCGGCCTAACGCCAGCATCGGCATCGCGCACTACCTCAATCAGGGGGAGAGCGCGGAGCAGCTGCTGCGCAGCGCCACCTCGGCGATGATGTCCGCACACCGCGAAGGAAAAAATCAGATCCTGTTCTTCGAACCCAGCCTGACGGAACGCACGCAGAAGCGGCTGACGCAGGAGAGCGAGATCTTGCACGGCATCGAACAGCGGCATTTCACGCTGTTCCTGCAGCCGCAGATCGACATGCAGTCCAACGAGGTGATCGGCGCCGAAGCGCTGCTGCGTTGGCAGCAGTATGACGGCAGCTATACCCTGCCGGCCGACGTTATTCCGCTGGCGGAAGAGCTGGGCGTGATCGTGCCCCTCGGCAACTGGGTGCTGGAAGAGTCTTGCCGTATCCTGGCGGACTGGCAGCAGCGCGGCATTGAGCTGCCGCTGGCGGTCAACGTTTCCGGTATTCAGATGCAGGATGAGGCGTTTGTCCCGCATCTGAAAAACCTGCTGGCGCAGTATCGGATCGATCCGCGCAAGCTGCTGCTGGAGATCACCGAGACGGTACGCATCGACGATCTCGACCGTGCGCTGGCGCTGCTGCGTGAGCTGCACGATCTGGGATTGTCGATCGCGCTGGACGACTTCGGCATGGGCTACTCCAGTCTGGAGTACCTGAACCGGTTGAAATCCCTGCCGATTGACTTGATTAAAATCGACCGCAGTTTCATTCAGGGGCTGCCGGCCGACGATGCGATGGTGCGCATTGTCAGCTCGATCTCTGAAGTGCTGGCGTTGCCGGTGATGGCCGAAGGCGTGGAAAACGCCGAGCAGCGCCACTGGCTGCTGCAGCATGGCATTCGCAGCGGGCAAGGATTCCTGTTCGCCCGACCGTTGCCGCGCGAGGCGTTCGAAGCCGAGTTTTGCCGCACGGCGCCGTAAGCGCCGCGTTGACCTTTCCGGTACTTTTCCCCGTCCGAAAATCGCCATTCCTCCCCTACCTCTTTTGCGTTAGTGCAAACAAAGGCTTACGCAATTTTCAGCTTTGCACCCTGACTGACGCGTTTCAGCTCTTAAATTCACATCAACCCCCAGGGGCGGGTGCAACAAATTATTTCCATGTTGTTAAGTGGGTGTTATTTTCCGCGCAAGCAATGAACAGGCTGGATTTTTAGACTGCTGCCTGGTGCGTGTCTTCCCCCCATAGGATGTTCATATGAAAACAACGATCTTTAAGAGCCTCTATTTTCAGGTGCTGACGGCGATCACGCTAGGTATCCTGCTTGGCCATTTCTACCCTGACCTCGGCGCCGAGATGAAACCTCTGGGCGATGGCTTCGTCAAACTGATCAAGATGATTATCGCCCCGGTAATCTTCTGTACCGTGGTGACCGGCATCGCCGGCATGGAAAGCATGAAGGCGGTGGGCCGCACCGGCGCCATCGCGCTGCTGTATTTTGAAATCGTCAGTACCATTGCGCTGATTATCGGCCTGGTGATCGTCAACCTGGTGCAACCGGGCGCCGGCATGAACGTCGATCCCGGCACGCTGGACGCCAAGGCGGTGGCGGTCTACGCAGAGCAGGCGCAGCAGCAGGGCATCATTCCTTTCCTGCTGGATATCATTCCCGGCAGCGTGATCGGCGCGTTCGCCAGCGGCAACATTTTGCAGGTGCTGCTGTTCGCGGTGCTGTTCGGCTTCGCCCTGCATCGTCTGGGCGACAAAGGGCAGCTGATCTACAACGTGATCGACAGCTTCTCACGGGTGATTTTCGGCATCATCAACATGATCATGCGCCTGGCGCCGCTGGGGGCCTTCGGTGCCATGGCGTTTACCATCGGTAAATACGGCGTCGGAACGCTGGTGCAACTCGGCCAGCTGATCGTGTGCTTCTATATCACCTGTATCCTGTTCGTGGTGGTAGTGTTGGGCAGCATTGCCCGCGCCAACGGCTTCAGCATTTTCAAATTCGTCAACTACATCAAAGAAGAACTGTTGATCGTGCTGGGGACCTCGTCGTCCGAGTCCGCGCTGCCGCGCATGCTGGATAAAATGGAGAAGCTGGGTTGCAAGAAATCGGTGGTGGGTCTGGTTATTCCGACCGGGTACTCCTTCAACCTGGACGGCACCTCTATCTACCTGACCATGGCCGCGGTGTTTATCGCGCAGGCGACCAACACCCACATGGACATCATGCATCAGATTACCCTGCTGGTGGTGTTGCTGCTCTCCTCCAAAGGGGCGGCGGGCGTGACCGGCAGCGGCTTTATCGTGCTGGCCGCCACCATCTCTGCCGTCGGCCATCTGCCGTTGGCCGGCCTGGCGCTGATCCTCGGTATCGACCGCTTCATGTCGGAAGCCCGCGCGCTGACCAACCTGGTGGGCAACGGCGTGGCGACCGTGGTCGTGGCGAAATGGTGTAACCAGCTGGATGAAAAACAGCTGAAAGACACGCTGAACAACAAAAACGCCGGCGCGGACAAAACGCTGCCTTCCGCCTGATATCGGCGGTAAATCACCGGCCGCATTCGCGGCCGGTGAGGTTCTTCCCCTGCCTCGTAACGATTTTTTGCATTAAAAACCCCGCAATCTATTATTTTTCACTCTAATGAGTGACATCCGCAAAGGCGCGCGGTCTAACACGATGGTACACTTTCTGCTTTCCGCCCCACTGTGAAACTCAGGGCGTATTTTTATGATTCCATTGAATGGAATACACGCATTTGCATAAGAAATTGGATAGTCATTAAGTAGGGGTTCACATGCAGGGCACCAGAATTCATCTTATAGTTGGTGGGCTGCTATTGGCTGCCGCCAGTAGCAGCGTGCAGGCTGAAGCACTACAACCCGATCCTGCCTGGCAGCAGGGGTCGCTGGCCAACGGGTTTTCATGGCAGATTCTCGATACGCCGCAGCGGCCGAGTGACCGCGTAGAACTGCGGCTGATCGTCAATACCGGCTCTTTGGTGGAGTCTTCGCAGCAGACCGGCTTCGCCCACCTGCTGCCGCGGCTGGCGTTGGCGCGCAGCGAAAGCTTCACTGCGCCGCAGCTGCGCGCTCTGTGGCAGCAGAGCGTGGATAACGAGCGGCCGCTGCCGCCGGCTATCATCTCGTATGATTTCACCATGTATAATCTCAGCCTGCCGAACAACCGGCCCGACCTGCTGAAAGAGGCGCTGGCCTGGCTGGCGGACACCACCGGTAAACTGGCGATCGACGAGCATACGGTGCACGCGGTGATGAACTCCAGCATCAATCCGGTCGGCACTTTCCCGCCCAATACCCAAGACGCCTGGTGGCGTTACCGCCTGAAAGGCTCGACGTTGCTGGCGCACGATCCGGCGCAGCCGGCGAAACGGCCGGTCAACCTCGAGCAGCTGAAGAAATTCTATCAGCAGTGGTATACCCCGGACGCCATGACGCTGTTCGTGGTCGGCAAGATTGACAGCCGCAGCCTGGGTGAGCAGATCAACAAGGCGTTCTCGCCGCTGCAGGGCAAACGTGAAACCCCGGCCCCGATGCCGACGCTGACACCGCTGCCGCCGCAGCCGGTGAGCCTGATCAGCGAGCAGGTGAAGCAGGATACGCTGTCGATCATGTGGGATTCACCGTGGCACCCGATTCGCGATTCGCAGAACCTGCTCCGCTACTGGCGTGGCGATCTTGCCCGCGAGGCGCTGTTCTGGCATCTCCAGCAGACGTTGGAAAAAAGCGACCAGAAGAACCTGCATCTGGGCTTTGACTGCCGCGTGCAGTACCAGCGCGGACAGTGCGCTATCCACCTGGATACGCCGAACAACAACCTGAACAGCAGCCTGGGCTTTATTGCCCGTGAATTGGCCAACGTGCGGGACAACGGCCTGTCGAAAGAGGAGTTCGATGCGCTGCTGGCGCAGAAAAACGATCAGCTGAGCAAGCTGTTCGCCACCTACGCCCGCACCGATACCGACGTGCTGATGAGCCAGCGCCTGCGTTCGCAGCAGAGCGGGGTGGTGGATATCGCGCCGGAACTGTATCAGAAGCTGCGCCAGGAGTTCCTGTCCAGCCTGACGCTGGAGACGCTGAATCAGGCGCTGAAGCTGCAGCTGTCTCAGGACGCGACGCTGGTGCTGATGCAGCCGAAGGGCGAGCCGGAAATGAGCATGAAGCAGCTGCAGGATACCTATAACGGCATTATGATGCCGGCGCCGGCGGTGGTGACGGAAGAAGCCAAACCGGCCGACACCGCGGTGGCTGCGCCGGCGACGGACGCCAGCGTGCAGTAATCGCAGCAGGGGGCTCAGGCCCCCTCAGTTGCGGTACAGCACCTTGATGATGTGGTAACCGAACTGGGTTTTGACCGGGCCGTAGGGTTTGAGCAGCGGAATGCTGAACACTGCTTTATCGAACGCCGGCACCATCGCGCCCTTGTTGAATTCGCCCAGCGAGCCGCCGTTGCGTTTTGACGGGCAGCTCGAGTATTTGCGCGCCAGCGTGTCGAAGCTGACGCCGCGCTTCAGCTTGGCCAGCAGTTCGTTGGCCAGCTTTTCATTGTCTACCAGAATGTGCAGGGCGCACGCCGTTTTTGCCATGGTATTGCCTTTGTCGATGCGAAAATTGCGCTGATTATACCCGCTAAATCTCATCGGCGCTTTCTGCTACAATTCCCTTCCACGTTTTACAGTCGAGCAAGCCAGCGCCATGCGATTAAACCCCAGCCAACAACAAGCCGTCGAATTCGTTACCGGGCCCTGCCTGGTGTTGGCCGGTGCCGGTTCCGGCAAGACGCGCGTTATCACCAACAAGATAGCCCACCTGATCCACCACTGCGGCTACCAGGCGCGACACATCGCCGCCGTGACCTTTACCAACAAGGCTGCGCGCGAGATGAAAGAGCGCGTGTCGCAAACCCTGGGGCGTAAAGAGGCGCGCGGGCTGATGATTTCCACCTTCCATACCCTGGGGCTGGAGATCATCAAACGGGAATACGTGGCGTTGGGGATGAAGTCCAACTTCTCGCTGTTCGACGACCAGGATCAGCTGGCGCTGTTGAAAGAGCTGACCGAAAAGTGGCTGGAAAGCGATAAAACGCTGGTGGCGCAGCTGATTTCGACCATCTCCAACTGGAAAAACGACCTGATCGATCCCCAGCGGGCGGCGGAGCTGGCGCGCTCGGAGCGCGACAAGCTGTTCGCCCACTGCTACGGCCTGTACCACGCCCATATGCGGGCGTGCAACGTGCTGGACTTCGACGACCTGATCCTGTTGCCGACGCTGTTGCTGCAACGCAACGAAGAGGTGCGCGAACGTTGGCAGCAGCGTATCCGCTATCTGCTGGTGGATGAGTACCAGGATACCAACACCAGCCAGTACGAGCTGGTTAAGCTGCTGGTGGGCAACCGTGCGCGTTTTACCGTGGTGGGTGACGATGACCAGTCGATCTACTCCTGGCGCGGCGCGCGGCCGCAGAACCTGGTGCTGCTGAAGGAAGATTTCCCGGCGCTGCAGGTGATCAAGCTGGAGCAAAACTACCGTTCCAGCGAGCGTATTCTGAAGGCGGCCAACATTCTGATCGCCAATAACCCACACGTGTTTGAAAAACGCCTGTTTTCCGAGCTGGGGTATGGCGAAGAGCTGAAAGTGGTGACCGCCAACAACGAGGATCACGAAGCCGAGCGGGTGGTGGGGGAGCTGATCGCCCACCACTTCGTGAAAAAGACCAACTACGGCGACTATGCGATCCTGTACCGAGGTAACCATCAGTCGCGGGTGTTTGAAAAGATGCTGATGCAGAACCGCATCCCGTACAAGATTTCCGGCGGCACGTCGTTCTTCTCGCGCCCCGAGATCAAGGATCTGCTGGCCTATCTGCGCGTGCTGACCAACCCGGAGGACGACAGCGCCTTCCTGCGCATCGTCAATACCCCCAAGCGCGAGATTGGCCCGGCGACGCTGCAGAAGCTCGGCGAATGGGCCAACCAGCGCAACAAGAGTTTATTCCACGCCAGTTTCGATCTGGGGTTGAGCCAGCACTTGACCGGGCGCGGGCTGGAGTCATTGCAGCGCTTTACCCACTGGCTCGGCGGCATCGCCCAGCAGGCGGAACGTGAGCCGGTGGCGGCGGTGCGCGATCTGATCCGCGGCGTGGATTATGAGAGCTGGCTGTTTGAAACCTCGACCAGTCCGAAGGCCGCCGAAATGCGGATGAAGAACGTCAACACGCTGTTCGGCTGGATGACGGAGATGCTGGAAGGCAACGATCTGGACGAGCCGATGACGCTGACCCAGGTGGTGACGCGCTTCACCCTGCGCGACATGATGGAGCGCGGTGAAAGTGAAGAAGAGCTGGATCAGGTACAGCTGATGACGCTGCACGCCTCCAAGGGGCTGGAGTTCCCCTACGTGTTCCTGGTGGGTATGGAAGAGGGCCTGTTGCCGCACCAGAGCAGCATCGATGAAGACAATGTCGACGAAGAGCGGCGCCTGGCCTATGTGGGGATCACCCGCGCGCAAAAAGAGCTGATCTTCACCCTGTGCCGCGAGCGTCGTCAGTACGGTGAGCTGGTGCGGCCGGAGCCGAGCCGCTTCCTGCTGGAGCTGCCGCAGGACGATTTGGCGTGGGAATCCGAGCGCAAAGTGGTGAGCCCGCAAGAACGGATGCAGAAAGGGCAGAGCCATCTGGCCAATATCCGCGCCCAGTTGGCCAAGGCCAAAGGCGGGAATTAAAAAGACAGGGCGCTCATCGCGCCCTGGTCATTTCAACGTTGTTCTTCCAACCGCAGCGTCCAGTGGACATAGCTCTGCCAGTGGCTTTCCTGCTCCAGCGCCTCGGCGCGCAGCGGGTGCTGTTCCAGCCAACCCGGCGGTAAGATCACCGTCAGTTCGTCGTCCTGATTGGCACGTAACCGCACCGCCGGCAGCGTGTCGTCGCGGCGGCGGCTGGCGAAGATGATCGCCAGGCGCAAAATGCGGCACAGACGCTGCGCAGTGCGCGGCGGCAGGGCGTTTTGCTGGTTCAACAGCGACAGGTCGAGGGTGTTGCTCTGGTTTTGCAGCAGGGTGGCCAGCAGTTTTTTCTGCGCCGGGGTAAAGCCGGGTAAGTCCAGGTGGCGGATCAGGTAGGCGGCGTGTTGCGGCGCCTGCTTGAAATCGACGCTGAGGCCGAGTTCGTGGATCAGACTGGCGCTGTGCAACAGCTCGCGACATCGCGCATCCAGCTGCCACTCGTTGGCAACCTGCTGCGAGAAGTTGGCGGCGAGTTGGCTGACGCGTTCGGCCTGCTCGGTGTCGATCAGGTAGCGACGCTGCAGGTTGCGGATGGTGCGGATGCGAATATCCTGCTCCACCGGCAGATGCAGCATGCCATAAACCAGGCCTTCACGCAGCGCCCCGCCGGCCAGCATCATGCTCTCGATGCCCAGCTCCTGGAAGATGGCCAACAGAATGGACAGGCCGCTTGGGAAGACCAGCGCGCGCTCCAGCGTTAATCCTTCAATCTCCAGCTCTTCCAGCTTGCCGCACTGAATGGCGCGCTGTTTCAGCTGGCGCAGCTTGGGCAGGGTGATGCGCTCATCCATGCCTTGCGCCACCATGATCTCCTGCAGCGCCTGCACGGTGCCGGAAGCGCCGACGCAGATCTGCCAACCTTGCTGGCGCAGCTGCGGTGCGATCGGCCGCACCATTTCGCGCGCGGCCTGTTCGGCGCGTTCGAAGTTTTCTTGCCCAAGGTTGCGATCGCTGAAGTAGCGTTCCAGCCAGGTAACGCAGCCCATCGACAGGCTATACAGCTGCGATGCCTGTGCGCCGGTGCCGGTGACCAGTTCGGTGCTGCCGCCGCCGATGTCGACGACCAGCCGCCGATCCGGCCCGCCGGTGGTGTGCGCAACGCCGTGATAAATCAGCCGCGCCTCTTCTTCGCCGCTGATCACCTGCACCGGGCAGCCGAGGATTTGCTCGGCGACCTGCAGGAACTCATCGGCGTTGGACGCCAGGCGCAGCGTAGCGGTGGCGACGACGCGGATCTGCTCGCGCGGAATGTCCTGCAGGCGTTCGGAGAACAGCCGCAGGCACTGCCAGCCGCGTTGCATGGCCTCATGCGACAGGTGATTGTTCTGATCCAGCCCGGCCGCCAGGCGCACCTTGCGCTTGATCCGCGCCAGAGTCTGAATGCTGCCGGCCACCTCGCGCACCACCAGCATGTGGAAGCTGTTGGAGCCGAGATCGATGGCAGCATAAAGCGTGCTGGAACTGAGCATGGCGATCAGCTCGGGCGTTTACGGTTGTTGCGCGGCGCGCCGCCACGACGAGGCGCGGAGTTGCGACGTGGGCCGTTGCCGCCGCGCGGACGCGACAGGCGCTTCGGCGCCGGCAAATCGGTCAGCAGCGCATCGCTGTTGTACTTGCTCACCGGAATGCTGTGGTCGATATAGGTCTCGATCGCCGGCAGGTTGAGCGCGTACTCTTCACACGCCAGGCTGATGGAGTGACCGCTGGCGCCTGCGCGGCCGGTACGGCCGATGCGGTGCACGTAGTCTTCGCAGTCGTCAGGCAGATCGTAGTTGAAGACGTGCGTGACGGAAGGGATGTGCAGACCGCGCGCGGCGACGTCGGTGGCGACCAGGATATCGAGGTTGCCCTTGGTGAAGTCGTCGAGGATGCGCAGGCGTTTTTTCTGCGCCACGTCACCGGTCAGCAGGCCGACCCGGTGACCGTCGGCAGCCAGATGGCCCCAGATGTCTTCGCAGCGGTGCTTGGTGTTGGCGAAGATGATGGCGCGATCCGGCCACTCTTCTTCGATCAGCGTCTGCAGCAGACGCATTTTTTCTTCGTTGGACGGGTAGAACAGCTCTTCTTTAATGCGGTGGCCGGTTTTCTGTTCCGGTTCCACTTCAACATATTCGGCGTTGTTCATCTGCTCGAAGGCCAGTTCGCGTACGCGATAGGACAGGGTAGCGGAGAACAGCATGTTCAGGCGTTGATCGGCCGTAGGCATACGGCGGAACAGCCAACGGATGTCTTTGATAAAGCCGAGATCGTACATGCGATCGGCTTCATCCAGCACGACGACCTGCATCGCGCCGAGATCGACATAGTTCTGCTTGGTGTAATCGATTAAACGGCCGGTGGTGCCAATCAGAATGTCCACGCCGCTTTCCAGCACTTTCAGCTGTTTGTCGTAGCCGTCGCCGCCGTAGGCCAGGCCCAGTTTCAGGCCGGTGCTCTGGGAGAGCGCTTCTGCATCGGAGTGGATTTGCACCGCCAGTTCACGCGTAGGCGCCATGATCAAGGCGCGCGGCTGATTGGTCTGGCGATCCTGTTTCGCCGGGTGAGTCAGCAAATAGTGAAAAGTAGACGCCAAAAACGCCAGCGTCTTTCCGGTACCGGTTTGCGCCTGACCTGCAACGTCACGCCCGGAGAGCGTGAGCGGCAATGCTAACGCCTGGATGGGCGTGCAGTTGTGAAACCCTTTTTTCTCAAGGGCTTCAAGGACTAACGGGTGCAGGGCGAAGTCGGAAAACTTCTGTTCAGTCAAGTGTGTTTTGCTCATAGTGTGGTAGAATATCAGCTAACTATTGCTTTACGAAAGCACATCCGTTGAAATAAACGCGGTGCAATAAAATCACCTTGAGTTGGTTAATGCTACACCAACAAGGTAGACATAATCCTGTGGAGTAGAACATGAGCGATAAAATTATTCACCTGACTGACAGCAGCTTCGAAGCCGATGTGCTGAAAGCGGAAGGGCCGATCCTGGTCGATTTCTGGGCTGAATGGTGTGGGCCGTGCAAGATGATTGCTCCGATTCTGGATGAGATTGCCGAAGAGTTCGAAGGCAAACTGACCATCACCAAGCTGAATATCGATCAGAACCCGGCTACCGCGCCTAAGTACGGTATCCGTGGCATCCCTACGCTGTTGTTGTTCAAGAACGGTGAAGTGGCCGCGACCAAGGTTGGCGCGTTGTCCAAAGGTCAGCTCAAAGATTTCCTGAACGCGAATCTGTAATCGGGCGGGAAGCCCAGTATCAGGCGCCTGGCGGTGATGTTCAATTCACCGCTAGACGCCTGCCAAGAAGCGTGTTAAGTTTAACCACACTGCATATAGAACTTGCCCGAAGTTTTAAATCTAAAGAGTTTGAATCTAAAGCTATACTCTGTGTCGAACCACTGGCGTTGAAAGTAAACTGAACTCAGCCCGTGTTTTGGCAATCAAACGGTTTTGCAAAAATCATTTTTAAGGTACCTTCGATCTTCAACCGTCAATGCGTGCGCCCGATGTAAGCCATTTCTTACCGCGACGGCTCTGCGCCCGGTGATCGAACGTCCAGTAAACAGGCACGCATCTCGCTGCCATACCATTCACGATACAAGTTCGAGACATACCCCGAGTTTAAGAACCCACCACTATGAATCTTACCGAATTAAAGAATACGCCGGTTTCTGAGCTGATTACTCTCGGCGAAAATATGGGGCTGGAAAACCTTGCCCGCATGCGCAAGCAGGACATTATCTTCTCCATTCTGAAGCAACATGCGAAAAGCGGAGAAGATATCTTCGGCGACGGCGTGCTCGAGATATTGCAGGATGGATTCGGTTTCCTCCGCTCTGGAGACAGTTCCTACCTCGCCGGTCCCGACGACATCTATGTATCCCCTAGCCAAATCCGCCGCTTCAACCTCCGCACAGGTGACACCATTTCCGGTAAGATTCGTCCGCCAAAAGAAGGCGAGCGCTATTTTGCCCTGTTGAAAGTCAACGAAGTCAACTACGACAAGCCGGAAAACGCCCGCAGCAAGATCCTGTTCGAGAACTTGACCCCGCTGCACGCCAATTCCCGTCTGCGGATGGAGCGCGGCAACGGCTCGACCGAAGACCTGACGGCGCGTGTACTGGACCTGGCGGCACCGATTGGCCGCGGCCAGCGTGGCCTGATCGTGGCACCGCCGAAAGCCGGTAAAACCATGCTGCTGCAGAACATCGCGCAGAGCATCGCCTACAACCACCCCGACTGCGTGCTGATGGTGCTGCTGATCGACGAACGTCCGGAAGAAGTGACCGAGATGCAGCGCTTGGTGAAAGGCGAAGTGATCGCATCGACCTTCGACGAACCGGCTTCGCGTCACGTGCAAGTGGCCGAAATGGTGATCGAGAAGGCCAAGCGCCTGGTTGAGCACAAGAAAGACGTGATCATTCTGCTCGACTCCATCACCCGTCTGGCGCGTGCCTACAACACCGTGGTACCGGCTTCCGGCAAGGTACTGACCGGTGGTGTGGACGCCAACGCCCTGCATCGCCCGAAGCGCTTCTTCGGTGCGGCACGTAACGTGGAAGAGGGCGGCAGCCTGACCATCATCGCGACCGCGCTGGTTGATACCGGTTCGAAGATGGACGAAGTGATCTACGAAGAATTTAAAGGTACCGGCAACATGGAATTGCACCTGGCGCGTAAAATCGCCGAGAAACGCGTATTCCCTGCGATCGATTACAACCGCTCCGGTACCCGTAAAGAAGAGTTGCTCACCACCTCCGAAGAGCTGCAGAAAATGTGGATCCTGCGCAAAATCATTCACCCGATGGGTGAGATTGACGCGATGGAGTTCCTCATTAATAAGTTGGCGATGACTAAAACCAACGATGAATTCTTCGATATGATGAAACGCTCATAATTCGTTAAAAAATTCGCTGAACGCCACGCCTAGTCGTGGCGTTTTTCGCTTTTGGCGGATACGATAAGTAGCAGTAATGGAAAAGTAAGTTGTTTCCTCGACTTATTGAGAATTCATCTTGTTTGTCGGTTGGCTCTGCGCCGATCGGCTTTGCTGCTGTCGTTTTGTCAGCCGATGCGAAGAAAATAGGCATGAATCACCGTTGTCATAGGAAATGACCGAAAGGTAGCGGGGGCCGATGGCACAAGCTATTGCCCGTGGTAAGCTGCCTTATCTTCTACAGAGATCTGTTAACTGTGAACTTACTCACTATGAGTACTGAAATTCTATTTGTTTTCCTGTTTTCTTTGGCTTTTCTCTTTGTTGCCCGCAAGGCGGCAAAACGTATTGGTCTGGTAGATAAACCCAATTATCGCAAACGCCATCAGGGGCTGATTCCGCTGGTCGGCGGTATTTCCGTTTATGCCGGGCTGTGCTTTGCGTTTTGGATTTCTGAACAACCTATCGCGCACGCCAAGCTTTATCTTACCTGCGCCGGCATTCTGGTGTTTGTGGGCGCGCTCGACGACCGGTTCGACATCAGCGTTAAAATCCGCGCCCTGGTGCAGGCGTTGGTCGGCATCGCCATGATGGTGTTCGCCGGTCTGTATCTGCGCAGCTTCGGCCATGTGCTGGGCGATTGGGAGATGCTGCTGGGGCCGTTTGGCTATCTGGTGACGCTGTTCGCGGTCTGGGCGGCAATCAACGCCTTCAACATGGTCGACGGCATCGATGGTCTGCTGGGGGGCTTGTCGTGCGTCTCCTTCGGCGCGCTGGGTGTGTTGCTGTACCTGAGCGGCCATCATGAGCTGGCGTTCTGGTGCTTTGCGATGATTGCCACCATCGTTCCCTATATTTTGCTCAACCTCGGCATCCTCGGCCGCCGCTATAAGGTGTTCATGGGGGACGCCGGCAGTACCCTGATCGGCTTTACCGCCATTTGGCTGCTGCTGCAAAGCTCGCAGGGAAAGGCACACTCGATTAACCCGGTGACCGCGCTGTGGATCATCGCTATTCCGCTGATGGACATGATAGCAATCATGTATCGTCGTTTACGCAAGGGGATGAGCCCCTTCTCTCCCGATCGTCAACATATTCACCACCTGATCATGCGCGCCGGCTTTACGCCGCGGCAGGCTTTCGTGTTGATCACCCTGGCGGCCGCATTGCTGGCGGCGGTTGGCGTGATCGGCGAACGCCTGACTTTTATCCCAGAGTGGGTTATGTTGGCATTATTCTTGCTTGCTTTCTTCCTGTACGGTTACTGCATCAAGCGCGCCTGGCGGGTTGCGCGGTACATTAAGCGTATCAAGCGTCGCCTGCGGCGTTCGAGCGATAACAAGCAAGTATCTTAACCAGAGGCTTTTTGGCTGTGATGAATCCAGAAACAACGTCTGACAAGCATACCCCGGCGGTGGATAACGAACTTGATATCCGCGGCCTGTGCTGCACCCTGTGGCGCGGCAAACCGTGGATTATCGGCATTGCGGTGCTGTTCGCGGCGGTCGCGCTGATCGTCTCTTATCTGGTTAAGCAAGAGTGGAGCGCGACCGCCATCACGGACAGACCTACGGTGAATGCGCTGGGCGGTTACTACTCGCAGCAGCAGTTCCTGCGTAATCTGGACGTGCGCACGCTGCCGGCGACGGCCGGCGAACAGCCGAGCATCGCGGACGAAGCGTACAATGAGTTCATCATGCAGCTGGCGGCTTACGATACGCGTCGCGATTTCTGGCTGCAGAGCGATTACTACAAGCAGCGCCAGGAAGGGGATGCCCGCGCCGATGCGGCGCTGCTCGACGAGCTGATCAACAACATCCTGTTCACGCCGCGCGACGACAAAAAAGTGCCGAACGACGGCGTGAAGCTGACGGCGGAAACCGCCGCGGACGCCAACCGCCTGCTGCGCCAATACGTGGCCTTCGCCAGCCATCGCGCTGCCCTGCACCTGAACGAAGAGATCCAGGGGGCATGGGCCGCCCGTACCACCTCGATGAAGGCGCAGGTCAAGCGCCAGGAAGCGGTGGCGGAGTCGGTTTACAAGCGTGAGCTGAACACCACGCAGCAGGCGCTGAAAATCGCCGAGAGCCAGGGGATAAGCCGCACGCAAACCGACACCCCGGCCGAGCAACTGCCGGATTCGGATCTGTTCCTGCTGGGCCGGCCGATGCTGCAGGCGCGTCTGGAAGGCCTGCAGGCCTCCGGCCCGACCTATGACCTGGATTACGATCAGAACCGCGCGATGCTGGCGACGCTGAACGTTGGCCCGACGTTGGATGAGAAGTTCCAGACCTATCGCTATTTGCGTACGCCGGAAGAGCCGGTAAAACGCGACAGCCCACGCCGGGTCTTCTGGCTGATTCTGTGGGGCGCGATGGGCGCTTTGGTTGGCGCGGGTGTTGCCTTGGCGCGTCGGCCGCGTAGTTAAAAAATAATATAATAATCTGATGCAGGGCGCGTGAGCGCCCCATTCGCAGGCGGGGCCTGCGATTAACCGACCAAAAGAGATTCGCTGTGAAAGTGTTGACTGTTTTCGGCACCAGGCCGGAAGCCATTAAAATGGCGCCGCTGGTACATGCACTGGCCCAGGATGAGGCCTTTGACGCAAGAGTCTGCGTAACGGCACAGCATCGTGAGATGTTGGATCAGGTATTGCGGTTGTTTGAGATTACGCCGGATTACGACCTGAACATCATGAAACCTGGTCAGGGGCTGACGGAAATCACCTGCCGCATCCTGGAAGGGCTGAAAGGGGTGCTGGAAGACTTCAAGCCGGACGTGGTGCTGGTGCACGGCGATACCACCACTACGCTGGCGACCAGCCTGGCGGCGTTCTATCAACGCATCCCCGTCGGGCATGTCGAAGCCGGGCTGCGCACCGGCAATCTGTATTCTCCCTGGCCGGAAGAGGCCAACCGCAAACTGACCGGCCATCTGGCGATGTACCATTTTGCGCCAACCGAAAACTCGCGCCAAAATCTGTTGCGCGAGCTGCTGCCGGACAACCGTATTTTCGTGACCGGCAATACGGTGATCGACGCGTTGTTCTGGGTGCGCGACCGCGTGATGAGCGATGCCGCACAGCAGGCTGGCCTGGCACAGCGTTACCCGTTCCTCGACGCCGATAAGAAACTGATTCTGGTCACCGGCCATCGCCGCGAAAGTTTTGGCGGCGGCTTTGAGCGAATTTGCAGCGCGCTGGCGGAGATTGCCCGCAACCACCCGGAAGTGCAGGTAGTGTATCCGGTGCATCTCAATCCGAACGTCAGCGAGCCGGTGAATCGCATCTTGAAAGGCATCGACAACGTCATGCTGATCGAGCCGCAGGATTATCTGCCGTTTGTCTATTTGATGACCCAAGCCTATATGATCCTGACCGATTCCGGCGGTATTCAGGAAGAGGCGCCATCGTTAGGCAAACCGGTGCTGGTGATGCGCGACACCACCGAACGCCCGGAAGCGATAGATGCGGGCACGGTACGGCTGGTCGGCACCGACGTGGCCAAAATTGTTGAAGCGGTGACCCGGCTGTTGACGGACGAAAGCGAATATCACGCGATGAGTCGGGCGCATAACCCATACGGTGACGGTCATGCCTGTCAGCGTATCCTCGAAGCTTTAAAGAATCATCAGGTGACACTATGAGTTTTGACACTATTTCGGTTATCGGCCTGGGTTATATCGGCTTGCCAACGGCGGCGGCGTTCGCTTCCCGCAAGAAAAAAGTGGTGGGGGTAGATGTTAACCAACATGCGGTAGATACCATTAACCGCGGTGCGATCCACATCGTCGAGCCGGATCTGGACAAAGTGGTCAAGGACGCCGTCGACGGTGGTTTCCTGCAGGCGGTGACCAAGCCGCTGGCGGCCGATGCATTCCTGATCGCGGTGCCTACGCCGTTCAAGGGCGATCACGAGCCGGATCTGGCCTATGTCGAAGCGGCGGCGAAATCGTTGGCGCCGGTGCTGAAAAAAGGCGATCTGGTGATCCTCGAGTCCACCTCGCCGGTGGGCGCCACCGAACAGATGGCGGAATGGCTGGCGCAGGCGCGTAGCGATCTCAGCTTCCCACAACAAGCGGGCGAAGCGGCGGACGTGAATATCGCCTACTGCCCGGAGCGCGTGCTGCCGGGGCAGGTCATGGTGGAACTGATTCAAAACGACCGCGTGATCGGCGGCATGACGCCGAAATGCTCGGAACGCGCCAGCGCGCTGTACAAGATTTTCCTCGAGGGCGAATGCGTGATCACCAACTCGCGCACTGCCGAGATGTGCAAGCTGACGGAAAACAGCTTCCGCGACGTGAATATCGCCTTTGCCAACGAATTGTCGTTGATCTGCGCCGAGCAGGGGATCAACGTCTGGGAACTGATCCGCCTGGCGAACCGCCATCCGCGGGTGAATATTCTGCAGCCGGGGCCGGGCGTCGGTGGTCACTGCATCGCCGTCGATCCGTGGTTTATCGTGGCGCAGAACCCGCAGCAGGCGCGCCTGATCCACACCGCTCGCCTGGTGAACGACGGTAAACCGCTGTGGGTGGTCGATCGGGTGAAAGCGGCGGTGGCCGATTGCCTGGCCGCCACCGACAAGCGCGCGTCCGAGGTCAAAATTGCCTGTTTCGGCCTGGCCTTCAAGCCGAATATCGACGATCTGCGTGAAAGCCCGGCGGTGGAAGTCGCACACCTGATTGCCGAATGGCACGTCGGCGAAACGCTGGCGGTGGAACCGAATGTCGAGCAGTTGCCGAAGTCGCTGGCGGGCCATGTGACGTTGACGCCAATCGCTGAGGCGTTGCAGCAGGCCGACGTGATCGTGATGTTGGTCGATCACCAGCAGTTCAAGGCCATCCGGCCGGAAGATGTAAAACAAACATGGGTTGTTGATACCAAAGGAGTATGGCGTTGAAACGTATTTTAGTTACCGGTGGTGCCGGTTTCATTGGCTCCGCAGTCGTGCGGCACATCATCGAGGCCACCGGCGATAGCGTGGTGGTGGTGGATAAGCTGACCTATGCCGGTAACCTCGAGTCGCTGGCGGTGGTGGCCGAGAGCGAACGCTATGCTTTCGAGCAGGTCGACATCTGCGATCGCGCCGAGCTGGATCGGGTATTTGCCCAGTATCAGCCGGACGTGGTGATGCACCTGGCGGCGGAAAGCCACGTCGATCGTTCTATCGACGGCCCGGCGGCCTTTATCGAGACCAACGTGGTTGGTACTTACACCCTGCTGGAGGCGGCGCGCCACTACTGGCAGCCGTTGGCCGCAGAGAAAAAGCAGTCTTTCCGTTTCCATCATATCTCCACCGATGAAGTGTACGGCGATCTGCACGGCACCGATGATCTGTTTACCGAAACCACGCCGTATGCGCCGAGCAGTCCGTATTCCGCCTCCAAGGCGTCGAGCGATCATCTGGTGCGTGCCTGGTTGCGCACCTACGGTTTGCCGACCCTCGTGACCAACTGTTCGAACAACTACGGTCCTTATCACTTCCCGGAGAAGCTGATCCCGCTGGTGATCCTGAATGCGGTAGCCGGCAAACCGCTGCCGGTATACGGCAACGGCGCGCAGGTGCGTGACTGGCTGTATGTGGAAGATCACGCGCGCGCGCTCTATCAGGTCGTGACCGAGGGCGTGGTGGGCGAAACTTACAATATCGGTGGCCATAACGAACGCAAGAATATCGAAGTGGTGCAGACCATTTGCGATCTGCTGGAAGAGCTGGCACCGAACAAGCCGCGGGGCGTGGCGAACTACCGCGATCTGATCACTTACGTGAAGGATCGCCCGGGCCACGATATGCGTTACGCCATCGACGCCGGCAAAATCGATCGTGAGTTGGGCTGGCGGCCGCAGGAAACCTTCGAAAGCGGCATTCGCAAAACGGTAGCCTGGTATCTGGCTAACGAAACCTGGTGGCGCCGGGTGCAAGACGGTTCTTATGCCGGTGAGCGTTTGGGGCTGTCAGATTAATTTAACGCCGCGTCGCTTTGCGCCGGCGCGGCGGGTTTTGGAGTAAGTATGAAAGGTATTATTCTGGCCGGCGGTTCCGGTACGCGTCTGCATCCGATTACTCGTGGCGTGTCCAAGCAACTGCTGCCGATTTATGACAAGCCGATGATCTATTACCCGATGTCGGTACTGATGTTGGCGGGGATCCGTGACATTTTGATCATCTCGACCCCGGAAGATCTGCCGTCCTTCGAACGTTTGTTGGGTAACGGCGAACAGTTCGGCGTCAATCTCAGCTATGCTGCGCAGCCTAAGCCGGAAGGTCTGGCGCAGGCGTTTCTGATCGGCGAGGAGTTTATCAACGGCGATTCTTGCTGCCTGGTGTTGGGAGATAACATCTTCTTCGGCCAGTCTTTCAGCCCGAAATTAAAAACCGTTGCGGCTCGCACCGAAGGTGCCACCGTGTTCGGTTATCAGGTGATGGATCCTGAACGCTTTGGCGTCGTGGAGTTTGACGACAACTTCCGCGCGCTGTCGATTGAAGAAAAACCGAAGAAACCGAAATCCGATTGGGCAGTGACCGGCCTGTACTTCTACGATAGCCAGGTGGTGGAGTTTGCCAAACAGGTGAAGCCTTCCGAGCGCGGCGAGCTGGAAATCACCAGCATCAACCAGATGTATCTGGAACGCGGTGAACTGACCGTCGAGCTGTTGGGGCGTGGTTTCGCCTGGTTGGACACCGGGACTCACGACAGCCTGCTGGAAGCCAGCAGCTTCGTGCAGACGGTAGAAAAACGTCAGGGCTTTAAAATCGCCTGCCTGGAAGAGATTGCCTGGCGTAACGGCTGGTTGGATGACAAGGGGTTGAAACGCGCCGCTACCTCATTATCCAAAACGGGCTACGGCAAGTATTTGCTGGATCTGCTGCATGCGCGTCCACGCCACTATTGAGCCTTTGGCGTGGGAAAGCGAGTTTTTCGCGCTAGACAGCGCGAAACTCAGCTTCTCCTCCTCGGCTCCGGTGCTTGCCGAAGCCGACTTGGCAGCTCATGCCCTGGTTCAGGCAAAACTTCCCGCGCAGCAACTGGCATTGGCGGATGGCCTCGCCGACTTGGGATTTCGTCTGGTTGAAGGGGAGGTCGATCTGGTCCTGGCTCTCGAGCGTGAACGAGCGGTAGAACCCGGCGACGGTACCCTGACTTCCCGTCTGGCAACCGAGTCCGATATCCCGACATTGCGCACCGCGGCGGCTCAGGCGTTCACCGTCAGCCGCTTTCGCGCACCTTGGTATCAACCTGATGACAGCGGCCGGTTTTATGCTTTGTGGATTGAAAAGGCCGTTTTAGGCACTTTCGATCATCAGTGCCTGTTAGCTCTGGGCGAGCAGGGGCAGCCAGAAGGCTTTGTCAGCCTGCGTGACATTGGCGGCCAGGAAATGCGCATCGGCCTGCTGGCGGCTTTCCCTGGCGCATCTGGCCGGGGCATTGGCTCCAGGCTGATGGCAGCGGCGATCGCCGAATGTCGGCGTCAAGGTATGCAGCGCCTGCGGGTCGCGACCCAGATAAGCAATATCGCCGCATTACGACTCTATCAACGACAGGGTGCCGTGATTGAAAGCACCGCGTACTGGTTATACAGAGGTAGACATGATTCCATTTAACGCTCCACCGGTTGTTGGCACTGAACTGGAATATATGCAGGCTGCTATGGGCAGCGGTAAGTTGTGCGGCGACGGCGGTTTTACCCGCCGCTGCCAGCAGTGGATGGAACAGCGTTTCGGCAGCGCGAAAGTGTTGCTGACGCCTTCCTGCACCGCGTCGTTGGAAATGGCCGCCATCCTGCTGGATATCCAGCCGGGTGATGAAGTGATCATGCCGAGTTTTACCTTCGTTTCCACCGCCAACGCCTTTGTGTTGCGCGGGGCTAAAGTGGTGTTCGTCGACCTGCGTCCGGACACCATGAACATCGACGAAACCAAAATCGAAGCGGCGATCACCGATAAAACCCGCGCGATCGTGCCGGTGCACTACGCCGGCGTCGCCTGCGAGATGGATACCATCATGGCGCTGGCGAAGAAATATAACCTGTTCGTGGTGGAAGACGCCGCGCAGGGCGTGATGTCGACCTACAAAGGCAAGGCATTGGGCACCATCGGCCATATCGGCTGCTTCAGCTTCCATGAAACCAAAAACTACACCGCCGGCGGCGAAGGCGGTGCGACGTTGGTGAACGATCCGGCTCTGGTCGATCGGGCGGAAGTCATCCGCGAGAAAGGCACCAACCGCAGCCAGTTCTTCCGTGGTCAGGTGGACAAATATACCTGGCGCGACATCGGCTCCAGCTATCTGATGTCTGACCTGCAGGCCGCTTACCTGTGGGGCCAGCTGGAAGTGGCGGAACGCATCAACCAGCGCCGCCTGTCGCTGTGGCAGAAGTACTACGACAGTTTCCTGCCGTTGGCGAAGGCCGGCCGCATCGAGCTGCCGAGCATACCGGCAGATTGTAGGCACAATGCGCACATGTTCTATATCAAGCTGCGCGATATCGGCGATCGCACGGCCTTTATCGACTACCTGAAGGAAGCCGAGATCATGGCGGTGTTCCACTATATCCCACTGCATGACTGCCCGGCCGGCGAACGTTTTGGTCGCTTTGCCGGCGAAGACCGTTACACCTCGCAGGAAAGCGCGCGCCTGGTGCGCTTGCCGCTGTTCTACAATATGTCCGATGTTAATCAGCGTACGGTAATCAATACCATCCTGAGCTTCTTTGCCTGATATGTCGCTGGCAAAAGCATCGATATGGACCGCCGGCTCCACGCTGATCAAAATCGGCGTGGGACTGTTGGTGGTGAAACTGCTGGCGGTGGCGTTTGGCCCCAGCGGGGTGGGGCAGGCGGGTAACTTCCGCCAGTTGATTACCGTGCTGGGCGTGCTGTCCGGCGCGGGCATTTTTAACGGCATCACCAAATACGTGGCGGAGCACCACCAGGATCCGCAGCGTCTGCGTCTGGCGGTGGGCACCGCATCGAGCATCGTGCTGGGCTTTTCGACTTTGCTGGCGCTGGTGTTTCTGTTCGCCGCCGAACCGATCAGCATCGGGCTGTTCGGGCATGCCGACTACGTCGATGTGGTGCGCGCCGTCGCCTTCATTCAGATGGGCATCGCCTACGCCAACCTGTTCATGGCGGTGCTGAAAGGCTATCGCGACGCGATGGGCAATGCGTTGGCGGTGATCGGCGGCAGCCTGATTGGCGTGGTGGCTTATTACCTGTGCTTCACGCTGGGTGGCTATGAAGGCGCGCTGGCGGGGCTGGCGCTGGTGCCTGCGTTGGTGGTGTTGCCTGCCGGGCTGATGCTGTGGCGGCGCAAAACGCTGCCGCTGCGCTATCTGGCGCCGCGTTGGGACAAACTCGTGGCCGGTAACCTCGGCAAGTTCACCATCATGGCGTTGATCACGTCGGTGACGCTGCCGGTGGCCTACGTGATGATGCGAAACCTGCTGGCAGCGCATTACGGTTGGGATGAGGTGGGGATTTGGCAGGGCGTCAGCAGCATTTCCGATGCCTATCTGCAGTTTATCACCGCTTCGTTTACCGTCTATTTGCTGCCGACGCTGTCGCGGCTGACGGACAAGGGCGCCATCTCACGGGAGATCGTGCGTTCGCTGAAATTCGTGCTGCCGGCGGTAGCGGCAGCGAGCTTTACGGTTTGGGTGCTGCGCGATTTCGCTATTTGGCTGCTGTTCTCGGACAAGTTTGTCGCCATGCGCGATCTGTTTGCTTGGCAGTTGGTGGGCGACGTGCTGAAAGTCGGGGCCTATGTGTTCGGCTATCTGGTGATCGCCAAAGCGTCGCTGCGCTTCTATATCCTGACGGAAGTCAGCCAGTTTCTGTTGCTGACGCTGTTCTCGCACTGGCTGATCCCGCTGCACGGCGCGTTGGGGGCGGCTCAGGCCTATATGGCAACCTACATCGTGTATTTCGCGCTCTGTAGCTGCGTGTTCCTTATTTATCGTAGACGAGTATGACCACACTGATTCACGTTCTGGGATCCGATATCCCGCATCATAACCAGACGGTGCTGCGCTTCTTCAACGACGTGCTGGCGCCGCGTTTGCCGGCTGAGCAGACGCGGCATTTTATGGTGGCGGCCAAGGATGTGGCGGCACTGGGTGATTTCCCCGCCCTGAATATTGAGCCCTACGCCGACAAAAAAAGCCTGGCGGCAGCGGTCATCGCCCGTGCCCAGGCCGATCGCGATGCGCGCTTCTTCCTGCACGGCCAGTTCAACCCGGGTCTGTGGTTGGCGCTGCTGAGCGGCAAGATCAAGGCGCGTCAGGTCAGTTGGCATATTTGGGGCGCCGATCTGTATGAGGACGCCACCAGCTGGAAATTCCGGCTGTTCTATCTGCTGCGCCGCATTGCGCAGGGGCGAGTAGGGAACGTGTTTGCCACTCGCGGCGACGTGATTCACTACCAGCAGCGCCATGCGCGGGTGCCGGCCTCGCTGCTGTACTTCCCGACCCGCATGGATCCGGCGCTGACCGACGTTCACGTCGAGAAAAACCTGGCCGGGCCGATGACGATTCTGGTGGGCAACTCCGGCGATCGCAGCAATCGGCATATCGAAGCGCTGCAGGCGATTCATCAGCAGTTCGGCGCCGACGTGCGCGTGATCCTGCCGATGGGCTATCCGGCCAATAACGACGCCTACATCGAGCAGGTGCGCGCCGCCGGATTGCCGCTGTTCGGCGAAAAAAACCTGCAGCTGCTCACGCAGCAGGTGGCGTTTGAGGACTACCTCAATATTCTGCGCGCCTGCGATCTCGGTTATTTCATTTTCAATCGCCAGCAGGGGATTGGCACCCTGTGCCTGCTGATTCAGTTCGGCGTGCCTTTCGTGCTCAGCCGGCAAAACCCGTTCTGGCAGGACTTGGCGGAACAGCATCTGCCGGTATTGTTCTACGGCGATTCGCTCGACGAGGCGGTGGTGCGCGAAGCGCAGCGTCAGCTGGCGGCGGTGGATAAACAGGCGATCGCCTTTTTCAATCCGAACTATGTCGACGGCTGGCAGCAAGCCCTGGCGTTGGCGGCGGGAGAGCACTCATGACGTTGGCGCAATTCGGCGGCCTGTTCGTCGTCTATCTGGTCAGCCTGACGTTTATCCTGACGCTGACCTATCAGGAGTTTCGGCGGGTGCGCTTTAACTTCAATGTCTTCTTCTCGTTGCTGTATTTGCTGACGTTTTATTTCGGCTTCCCGCTGACCTGTCTGCTGGTGTTTCAGTTTGACGTCGAGGTGGTGCCGGTGGAGTTTCTGCTGTACGCCCTGCTGTCGGCGACGGCGTTTTACGCTATCTATTACGTCACCTACAAGACCCGGCTGCGCAAGCGCCGCACTGAGCCGCGTGCGGCGCTGTTTACCATGAACCGGGTAGAGACTCATATGACCTGGGTGCTGCTGGCCTTGGTGGCGATCGGTACCGTTGGGATCTTCTTCATGCAGAACGGCTTCCTGCTGTTCAAACTCAATTCCTACAGCCAGATCTTCTCCAGCGACGTGTCCGGCGTAGCGCTCAAGCGGTTCTTCTACTTCTTCATTCCGGCGATGCTGGTGGTCTATTTCCTGCGGCAGGATCTGCGCGCCTGGTTCTTGTTCCTGGTGGCGACGGTGGCGTTCGGCATTCTGACCTACGTGATCGTCGGCGGCACTCGCGCCAACATCATCATCGCCTTCGCGCTGTTCCTGTTTATCGGTATCGTGCGCGGCTGGATCACGCTGTGGATGCTGGCGGCGGCGGGCATATTCGGCGTGGTCGGCATGTTCTGGCTGGCGTTGAAGCGCTATAGCCTGGACGTCAGCGGCGCGGAAGCGTTTTATACCTTCCTCTACCTGACCCGCGATACCTTCTCGCCGTGGGAAAACCTGGCGCTGCTGCTGCAAAATTACGACAAGATCGATTTCCAGGGCCTGGCGCCGATCGTGCGTGATTTCTACGTCTTTATTCCAACCTGGCTATGGCCAGGCCGGCCGGACGTGGTGCTGAACTCAGCCAACTATTTCACCTGGGAAGTGCTGAACAATCACTCCGGGCTGGCGATTTCCCCGACGCTGATCGGTTCACTGGTGGTGATGGGCGGCGCGCTGTTTATCCCGCTCGGCGCGATTCTGGTGGGCATGATCATCAAGTGGTTCGACTGGCTGTATGAGTTGGGCAAAACCGAACCGAACCGCTATAAGGCGGCCATTCTGCAAGGCTTCTGCTTCGGTGCGGTGTTCAACATAATCGTATTGGCGCGCGAAGGGGTGGACTCATTCGTGTCGCGCGTGGTGTTCTTCTGCATTATTTTCGGCGCCTGTCTGGTGCTGGCGAAGTTGCTGTATTGGCTGTTCGATACCGCCGGGCTGATCAAGGCCAGAGTGACGCGCGCCCGCGCGCTGGCGTCTCCGCCTCGGGCGAACGGTCTTTTGTAAGGGTAATGAGAACGATGGAAACAAAGATTTCGGTGCCGCAGTATGAGCTGCGCGGTTTCAGCCTGTGGGGCTTTCGCGATATGGCGCACTGCATGGACTTTCTGTTCGACGGCGGGCGGGTCAAACAGGGCACGCTGGTGGCCATGAACGCGGAAAAGATCCTGAAGGCGGAAGAGGACCAGGCGCTGCATGCGTTGCTGGATGAGGCGGAGTACAAGTACGCCGACGGCATCAGCATGGTGCGCTCGATTCGCCGCAAATACCCGGCGGCGGACGTTTCGCGCGTTGCGGGCGCCGATCTGTGGGAAGCCTTGATGCAGCGCGCCGGCCGTGAAGGCACGCCGGTCTTCCTGGTCGGTGGCAAGCCCGAGGTCTTGGCGGAAACCGAGCAAAAGCTGCGCAGCCAGTGGAATGTCAACCTGGTGGGTAGCCAGGATGGCTATTTCAAACCGGAGCAACGTGAGGTGCTGTTCGAGCGTATTCGCGCCAGCGGTGCCGCTATCGTGACGGTGGCGATGGGATCGCCGAAGCAGGAGATCCTGATGCGCGACTGCCGCAAGGTGCATCCGCAGGCGCTGTACATGGGCGTGGGCGGCACCTACGACGTCTTTACCGGCCATGTGAAGCGTGCGCCCAAGGTGTGGCAGAACCTCGGTCTGGAATGGCTCTACCGCCTGCTCAGCCAGCCCAGCCGCATTGGCCGGCAGTTGAAGCTGTTGAAGTTTGTCGGCTACTACTACAGCGGCAAGATGTAACCTCTACATCCGGGGCGGAAAGTGCTGTTCCGCTCCGGTCTGCTGTACCAATAATCTGCTTTTGCACGTTTCTCCCGCATATCTATAACCCCCAGCCCTAAACGCAGCCGCATTTATTCCATAAAGTTTTAAATTGCGGTTTGCTTATAGCGGCGAAATGCGAAACGATACCGCCCGGAAATTATCCCCGGCCGCTGAAGCCTGATGCGACAGCGCTGAACGATGTTCTTCTCACGGTAACTTCGCTCCGACTACCCGTTGATGCCAACCCGAACGGCAGGGGATGATTTATTCTTTTAATAATGACAATAACGACCGGCAGCGGCCGGCAGGCAAACACAACCCGAGAAAAATTATTGAGGATTTATGGCACACAAAGAGAAACCGCAAGGGCTACACCGGGGCCTTGAGGCCCGGCACATCGAGCTTATCGCTCTGGGGGGCACCATCGGTGTCGGCCTGTTTATGGGGTCGGCCAGTACGCTGAAATGGGCGGGGCCGTCGGTACTGCTGGCCTACATCATCGCCGGGCTGTTCGTGTTCTTTATTATGCGTTCGATGGGGGAGATGCTGTTCCTCGAGCCGGTCGCCGGGTCGTTTGCCGTTTACGCGCATAAATACATGAATCCCTATTTCGGTTACCTGACCGCCTGGGGCTACTGGTTTATGTGGATTGCCGTCGGCATTTCTGAGATCACCGCCATCGGGGTGTATGTGCAGTTCTGGTTCCCGGAAATACCGCAGTGGGTGCCGGCGCTGATCGCCGTGGCGATGGTAGCGCTGGCCAACCTGGCGGCGGTGCGCCTGTACGGTGAGCTGGAGTTCTGGTTCGCCATGATCAAGGTCACCACCATCATCGTGATGATTCTGGTGGGGCTGGGGGTGATCTTCTTCGGCTTCGGCAACGGCGGTGAGCCCATCGGTTTCGCCAATCTGACGGCGCACGGCGGTTTCTTTGCCGGCGGCTGGAAAGGCTTCCTGTTTGCGCTGTGCATCGTGGTGGCGTCCTATCAGGGGGTTGAGCTGGTAGGCATCACCGCCGGGGAAGCCAAGAACCCGCAGGTGACGCTGAAACGCGCGATCAACAATATCCTGTGGCGCATCCTGATCTTCTATGTCGGCGCAATCTTCGTCATCGTGACCATCTTCCCGTGGAACGGCATCGGCACCACCGGCAGCCCGTTCGTGCTGACCTTCGCCAAGATCGGCATCGTCGCCGCCGCCGGCATTATCAACTTTGTGGTGCTGACCGCCGCGCTCTCCGGTTGCAACAGCGGCATGTACAGCGGCGGCCGCATGCTGTACGCCCTGGCCAAGAACCGCCAACTGCCGGCGGCGTTGACCAAGCTTTCCGCCAGCGGCGTGCCGGTGAACTGCATCGCCGTCACCATCGCCTGTCTGCTGGTGGGCTCTGCGCTGAACTACATCATCCCGAATCCGGAGCAGGTGTTCGTCTATGTCTACAGCGCCAGCGTGCTGCCGGGCATGGTGCCGTGGTTTGTGGTGCTGATAAGCCAACTCTATTTCCGCCGCGCTCATAAGGAAGCGATCAAAACCCACAGCTTTAAGTCGATCATGTTCCCGTATGTGAACTATCTGACTATCGCTTTTCTGGTTTGCGTGCTGGTCGGCATGGGAATCAACCCGGATACGCGGATTTCCCTGCTGGTCGGGGCGATTTTCTTAGCCGGCGTCAGCCTGTGCTACTTCGCTTTCGGTATGCACAAGAAACATCATCCGGCTGAAAATCGGGTAGAAACGCGGCAATAAACGGTGAAAAGGGGCTACGGAGTGCGCTTTCCCGCGCAGGAGTGAGCAAAGCGTAATCAAACGCAACATTTCTGCGAAAAAGCACTAGACAGGATTGGTGTAAATCCGTAGTATCCCCTCCCGCAACGGCGCTACGCGCCCGTAGCTCAGCTGGATAGAGCGCTGCCCTCCGGAGGCAGAGGTCTCAGGTTCGAATCCTGTCGGGCGCGCCATTAAGTTTGTGCGCAGGAGCTGCGGTGGTAATATTACCGCGTGAGTAAGAAGAAGTAGTAATGGTGGCTATAGCTCAGTTGGTAGAGCCCTGGATTGTGATTCCAGTTGTCGTGGGTTCGAGTCCCATTAGCCACCCCACTTCCTAACGAAGTGAAGATTTAGCAGTATTTTGTGACAGTGCGAAGGTGGCGGAATTGGTAGACGCGCTAGCTTCAGGTGTTAGTGTTCTTACGGACGTGAGGGTTCAAGTCCCTCTCTTCGCACCACGCAAAATATCTGATAAATATAAGATTTATATGGACAACGGTCTGATAAATCGGGTAGTATCAGCAACACAAATCGGCGAGTAGCGCAGCTTGGTAGCGCAACTGGTTTGGGACCAGTGGGTCGGAGGTTCGAATCCTCTCTCGCCGACCACATTCGAAAAACCTGCTTTTTAAAGCAGGTTTTTTTTCGTCTGTCGTTTATGAGGATGAGCACCTCCGCAGGCGGTTCGAGCCTCGTGAAACGAATATCGGCAAGCCCGTGCAGCACTGCGCGGGCTTTTTTGCCTCTCTGGGGGGAGCATCGGGTGCCTGCCTGCAAACGTGTTGGTTTTCAGCGACAATACCATCCGGCGCTGTCGTCAGGTTGAGACAAATAATTCATTGATTTAAAAAGATAAAGCGGGCTTTGACTTAAGTCGTCGTTTCGAGGCGACAACCTGATAAAGACCGCCGGCAAAGAACGCCAGAGAGTGATTTGTGACGGGAAAGGCAGAGTTAAATAAAAAATCAATATTTTCAATGCATTACTATCTATCTTTCTATGTGAGAGCCTCAATTTAAAAGTTGGCACGCCAAGTGCATTATCTATTGCGTAGATGCTCATTCCACCTCTTATGTTCGCCTTAGGCCTCATAAACCCTGGGAATGACGCAGAGCCGATTTAGGGTGCCTATCGCCCACGAGAACGATGACTAACCCGTCATCACGCTCAGGGCAGAACGTTGAGTGAGGCACCGCCCCTGTTGTCCTAGACCTGATTGCTTCTTTATACACTTGCCATGCGGCAAGTGTTTTTTTTGCGCTTCAGAAAACCATTGGGCAAAAAAAAAGCGCGGCATCGGAGCCGCGCTTTTCTCTCTCGGGCAGGGCGTTATTCGCCGCCGTTCTGTTTCAGCGTCAACATCAGCCCCTCACGCCGCATCTGCGCCGCTTCATCCGAACGATGCAGTTTTTCCAGCGTATCGGCCAACCAGGCGTAGTCGTAGGCATCCGGGCGCTGTTTCAGCGCTTCACGGAAGACGTCGGCCGCTTGCTGCCACTCGCCGTGCTTCATCAGCAACTGCCCCAGCGTGCTGTTCAACAGCGGCGTCGCACCGTGTTGCTTCATCTGCTGGCGCAGCGCTTTCTCCAACTGCTCGGGGTTGCCGGACTTCAGCCGCGGCAGCAACAGCACCAGGCGCTCGTCGTATTGGCGCTTCAGGCTGTCGAGCACAATCTCCTGCGCCAGTTCGTGGTCGTTGCATTCGATCAGGTGTTCCACCATCGCGATTTGCAGCGGCACTTCGTGACGCGTCTTGCGGCTCTGATCTTTCCACCAGCGCTTCAGGCCTTCGCTGCCTTCGTCCGCCATCGCCTGATTCATCAGCCCGATATAAGCCTGTTGCTGCAAGGCCTGCAGCTGCTCTTCGCTGTGGAGTTCGATTTTACGCATCGACGGCAGCACTTCCAGCAGCGACGCATAGGCACCGGTGCGCAGATAGGCTTGTTCCGCCAGGCGCAGCACTTGCGGATGGCGCGGCGCCTGGTTAAGCAGGCGATCGACGCCGTGGCGCGCGGCGTGGTTCTCGCCCTGCGCCAGCTGGATACGAACCCGGGTGATATCCACCGGCAGCTGATCGGTGTCGGCCGCTTCGGCAGCGCGCTCCAGATATTGATTGGTGCGGAAGTCGTCGCCGCGTTGTTGTGCGGCTTCGGCGGCCAGCAGGTAGTTCACCACCGGCTGTTCGGCGTGGTCGGCGTTGCGCGTCATCAGCTTCTCAACCTGCTTGTAGTCGCCTTCCGCCAGCTTGATCAGCGCGGCTTTGGTTTGCTGGCGTGCGCGGGTGCGCTTACGGCCGATAAACCAACCGCGCGTGCGGGCGCCGGTACGGAAGAGACGGCGCAGGATCCACTCGATCACCAGCAGCACCACGAACAGCAGTACCAGCATGATCACCAGGCCGGTGACGCTGGTTTCGACATTGTAGTTATCGGTCTGGATCAGTACATAGCCCTGATGCCCGGCCAACATCGGCCCGAGCACCACGCTGGCGATCACCACCAGGAACAGAAATAGCACGCGTAACATGGCTTAACCCTCCTGGTGAACGGCAGGGGACTGGGTCATCAGGTTGCGCACCCGGGTCTGCATCACTTTTTCCAGCAGCGGCTGGCTTTTCAGCTGATCCGGCACGTCCATCGAGATCGACTGCTGGCTCAGGCTGTCCAGCTCTTCCAGGAAAGCCTTGGTCGCCGGATCGGTGGTGTCGAAATAGGCGCGCACCCAGGTGGAGACGGTTTCCAGCGATTGCTTGTAGGTCTCGTTCTGGTGGCGCGGGATGGCCTGTGCCGCCACCAGCAGGCGCGAACGGATATTTTCGCGCAGGTAGATGTCCTGGTTCGGCGCCAGCAGCGGCTCGGCGCTGGTGTCGCGGCGGCGGATGGTGATGAAGTCGGCCATGAAATTGCGCCAGCTCTTGGCCAGGTTCTGCCGCCATTCGCCGATCGAGCCGGAGAGCTCGCTGCTGTTTTGATCCATCGGCGCTTCGTCGGTGTCGTTATCTGCCAGGCGCAGGTTATCCACCTGATTGGACAGCTGGTTGACCTTGAGAATGATGCCGTCGTAATCGACCTGGGTCAGCGTGGAAAGCGTGCTGATGTCTTCGGTAATGGCGCGGCGCACGTCGAGCAGGCTGGGATCGTTCATATCCGCCAGGCTAGCGTCGGCGCTTTTCAGCAGCGCGGCGGCGCTGGTGACGTCCTGATCGCTCCAAAGCTTGCGGCCGGCCATTTTCACCAGGAAATCGGCCTGTGCCAGCAGCCAGGTTTTGGCATCGCTACCGGAGATGGTCGCCACTTTTTCCTGCAGTTCGCTCAGCTGGCGCGCCAGATTCGCCTGCTCGCGATCGGCGGCATCCAGGGTTTTACCCTGCTGCTGCAACAGGCCCTCTAGTGCATTTCTTTCCTGCTGTTGGCTCTGCTTCACGCCTTCAAGCTGCTGCTGCAGCGCCTGGTTGGCGGCGATCAGCTGCTGTGCCTGCTTGTGCGTGTGATAATAGCCGCCCGCGCCGAGGGCGATGACCAGCACGATAGCAATCGCGCCGAGCACCGGGCCGGTGTTCTTGCCTTTGCGGCTGGCAGCGGCTGGCTGCTGGGAGCTCTCAACCGCGGTGGTTGGCTCTTCAACCGGGGCGGATGGGGTATTTTGTTCCGTCATAGTGGCACATCCCATAGTCAGATTATTGTAGCGCGCGGATCAGCGCGTCATTATCGGCGTTGTCAGCTACCCGAATCGTACGCCAGCCCAATTCCCGGGCGAGGGTAGCCAGGCGTTCGCTCACTACTACCAGGCGGCAATGCAGCAGCCATGAAGAACGATAGTAATCAGGAACTAAAGTATAGAGCTGTTGTAACATTTCACCGCTGGTCACCACCAGCGTATCCACACCGGCGCGCTGCCAGTGGGCGCTTTGCTCGCTGCCGTCGTAGTGCACCGGGCTGCGTTGATAGCATTCATAATAGCTGACGTCGGCGCCGCGCTCGCTCAGCGTCGACCCCAACAGTTCGCGGCCACCGTTGCCGCGTAAAATCAGCGCGCGTTTGCCCGCCAGCTTTTGCAGCGCCGGCAGCAGCAGCAGCGTTTCGCTGATTTCGCGTTCGCGCGGGTATTCCACCGGCAAACTGCTGATGCGGTGCAGCGCCAGCCCGGTGGTGCGACCGATGGCGTAATACGCCAGGTGCGCGGGCCAGCTCAACCCGGCACGGCCGATGACCGAATCGGCATAGTTCACCGAATGTTGCGACAGTACGAATACCAGATCGCCGGCGCTAAGCTGCTGCAACGCCTGCGGCAGCTGCGGCAGATCGTTGCCGGGGGCGAAGTCGATCAGCGGTGCATGATAGGCAACCCGGCCGAGTGCGCGCAGCCGGCTCACTAACTGCTCGCCCGAAGGCGATGGGCGGGTTACCAGGATCGTCATGCCGGCGGGTTTCCCTGGTAAACCTCACGCAGGATCTCGCGCGCGCCGCGCGCCAGCAGTTCTTCCGCCAGCTCAACGCCCATCCGTTCGGCCTCGGCGGCCGGGCCGCGGCGTTCGCCGCGCACCATCTGGCTGCCGTCCGGGGCACCGACCAGGGCACGCAGCCACAGGCTGTCGCCTTCCAGTTCGGCATAGCTGCCGATCGGCACCTGGCAGCCGCCTTCCAGACGGGTGTTCATCGCCCGTTCGGCACGCACGCGGGTTTCGGTAGCCGCATGGTTCAGCGGCGCCAGCAGCGCGCGGGTGACGCAGTCGTCAAGGCGGCATTCAATGCCGACCGCACCCTGACCGACCGCCGGCAGGCACTCTTCAGCGCTCAACGGGCTGCGGATGCGTTGCTCCAGCCCCAGGCGTTTCAGGCCGGCCACCGCCAGAATAATCGCGTCGTAGTCGCCGTTGTCCAGCTTGGCCAGGCGAGTGCCGACATTGCCGCGCAGGTCGCGCACGATCAGGTCCGGGCGGCGTTCACGCAGCTGGCACTGGCGGCGCAGGCTGGAAGTGCCGACCACGCTGCCCTGCGGCAGTTGATCGAGCGAGGCGAAACGGTTGGAAACAAAAGCGTCGCGCGGATCTTCGCGTTCGCAAATGGTGGTCAAACCGAGGCCGGCAGGGAAATCGACCGGCACGTCTTTCATCGAGTGCACGGCGATGTCGGCGCGGCCTTCCAGCAACGCCAGCTCGAGTTCTTTAACAAACAGGCCTTTACCGCCGACTTTCGCCAGCGGCGTATCCAGAATAACGTCGCCGCGCGTGACCATCGGCACCAACTCGACCTGCAGGCCGGGATGGCTGGCCATCAGACGTTGCTGCACATAATGTGCTTGCCAAAGTGCAAGCGGGCTTTGTCGGGTGGCAATTCGAATAATTTTGTCTAACATGCTTGTTACCGTTTTTATATTTCGCCATCCATCCTACCACTGAGAGCCAATACTGTCAGTGCAAGAAGCCGGAGGCGGAAAAAGGACAACGGAATCAAAGGGACGTGTGATGTGCTTTGGGGCAGTTAACACTGCGGGTAAATCGTTTAGGGAAGCGCTACAATAATTGTGAAGCGTTACCTCCTTTACGGTCAATCAGCAAGGTGTTAAATTGATCACGTTTCCAGCAATAAGTCGCCAAATATTCTTCTTACACTAACGGCGCTTATGGAATACGGGTTTTTTTCTAAACACCGGGATAATCAGGCGAGACGTCTTGTACCTCTACATCGAGACATTGAAGCAGAGACTGGATGCGATCAATCAGCTACGCGTCGATCGCGCCCTAGCGGCTATGAAGCCCGCGTTTCAACGGGTATACAGTCTGCTGCCCACCTTACTGCACCACCACCACCCGCTGATGCCGGGTTACCTGAACGGTAACGTTCCCCACGGCATTTGCCTCTACACGCCTGATGAAACTCAACAAGATTACCTGAACGATTTAGAAGACAAATGGGGCAGCCCGTTTGACAAACCGGCCAGCGGCGAGCTGCCGATCACCGGCGTCTACTCGATGGGCAGCACCTCGTCTATCGGCCAAAGCTGCAGCTCGGATCTCGACATCTGGGTCTGCCACCAGTCCTGGCTGGACAACGAAGAACGCACCCGCCTGCAGCAAAAATGCAGCCTGCTTGAGAAGTGGGCCGCCTCGATGGGGGTGGAAGTCAGCTTCTTCCTGATCGACGAAAACCGCTTCCGCCATAATGAAAGCGGCAGCCTGGGTGGCGAAGACTGCGGCTCGACGCAGCATATCCTGTTGCTCGACGAATTTTACCGCACCGCGGTGCGCCTGGCCGGCAAACGCATCCTGTGGAACATGGTGCCGGGCGAAGAAGAAGCGCACTACGATGAATACGTGCTGTCGCTGTACGCGCAGGGCGCGCTGACGCCGAACGAGTGGCTGGATCTCGGCGGCCTGAGTTCGCTGTCGGCGGAAGAGTACTTCGGCGCCAGCCTGTGGCAGCTGTACAAGAGCATCGATTCGCCTTACAAGGCGGTGCTGAAGACCCTGCTGCTGGAAGCCTATTCCTGGGAATACCCCAATACCCAACTGCTGGCGACGGACATCAAACACCGCCTGCATCAGGGTGAGATCGTCAGCTTCGGGCTCGACGCCTACTGCATGATGCTCGAGCGCGTGACCCGCTACCTGACCGACATCAATGACACCACCCGCCTCGATCTGGCCCGCCGCTGTTTCTACCTGAAAGTGTGTGAAAAGCTGTCGCTGGCCAAGGCCTGCGTCGGCTGGCGGCGCGAGATCCTCAGCCAGCTGGTCAGCGAGTGGGGCTGGAGCGAAGAGCGCCTGGCGATGCTGGACAACCGCGCCAACTGGAAAATCGAACGGGTGCGCGAAGCGCATAACGAACTGCTCGACGCGATGATGCAGAGCTACCGCAACCTGATCCGTTTCGCCCGCCGCAACAACCTCAGCGTCAGCGCCAGCCCGCAGGATATCGGCGTGCTGACCCGCAAACTGTATGCGGCGTTCGAAGCGCTGCCCGGCAAGGTGACGCTGGTGAACCCGCAGATCTCACCGGACCTGTCGGAAAACGATTTAACCTTTATTCACGTGCCGGTTGGCCGCGCCAACCGCACCGGCTGGTACCTGTATAATCAGGCACCGGCCATGGATTCGATCGTCAGCCATCAGCCGCTGGAATATAACCGCTACCTGAACAAGCTGGTGGCCTGGGCCTATTTCAACGGCCTGCTGACGCCGCAGACCCGCCTGCACATCAAAAGCGGCAACCTGTGCGACACCGCCAAACTGCAGGAACTGGTGGCCGACGTTTCTCATCACTTCCCGCTGCGCCTGCCGGCGCCAACGCCGAAAGCGCTGTACAGCCCGTGTGAGATCCGGCATTTGGCGATCATCGTCAATCTGGAAAACGATCCGACCGCCGCCTTCCGTAATCAGGTAGTACACTTCGATTTCCGCAAGCTGGACGTGTTCAGCTTTGGCCAGCAGCAGCAGTGTCTGGTGGGCAGCATCGATCTGCTGTACCGCAACTCCTGGAACGAAGTGCGCACCCTGCATTTCAGCGGCGAGCAGTCGGTGCTGGAAGCGTTGAAAACCATTCTCGGCAAAATGCACCAGGATGCCGCGCCGCCGGAGTCGGTGGAAGTGTTCTGCTACAGCCAGCACCTGCGCGGCCTGATCCGCACCCGTATCCAGCAGCTGGTGTCGGAGTGCATCGAGCTGCGCCTGTCCAGCACTCGCCTGGAACCCGGCCGCTTCAAGGCGGTGCGCGTCGCCGGGCAGACCTGGGGGCTGTTCTTCGAGCGCTTGAGCGTGTCGGTGCAAAAGTTGGAAAATGCGGTGGAGTTCTACGGCGCGATCTCCAACAACAAGCTGCACGGCCTGTCTATCAAGGTGGAAACCGATCAGGTGCATCTGCCGCCGGTGGTGGATGGTTTCGCCAGCGAGGGGATCATCCAGTTCTTCTTCGAAGACACCTCAGACGACAAGGGCTTCAACATCTATATTCTGGACGAGTCGAATCGGGTGGAGGTGTATCACCACTGCGAGGGCAGTAAGGAGGAGCTGGTGCGCGACGTCAGCCGCTTCTACTCCTCTTCGCACGATCGCTTCACCTACGGCTCCAGCTTCATCAACTTCAACCTGCCGCAGTTCTATCAGATCGTGCAGCTCGACGGGCGCACGCAGGTGATCCCTTTCCGCAGCAACGTGCTGTCCAGCCTGTGCGTGACGGTGGCCGACGGCGCCGCTCAGCCGCTGAAACAGCAGTTCCAGCTGCATTGACGCCGCAAGGGCTCGGTTGCCGAGCCCTGCTTAGCCTCAGGAAAAATGCAGTTCCTCGCCGGCCTGCGCGCTGGCCGCTTCGCTGAGCAGCTGATAAAACGGCTGCCCGCTGCGATCGCATAGCCAAACGCCGTCGCGGTAGTTGAAGTGGTAACCGCCGGCCTTGGTGGCGAGCCACACCTGGTGCAGCGGCTCCTGGCGGTTGATGACGATTTTGGTGCCGTTTTCGAAGCTCAGCGTCATTACGCCGCCATTGGTTTCGTAATCGATGTCCGCATCGCCGTCAAAATCGTCCAGTGTCTCTTCAATATTCAGCATCAGCTGGTCGGCCAACTGATGAAACTCGCTGTCGTTCATATTCAATTCCTATTGCTTTTCATGATCCACCTGCGATTATAGAGACCTTGGACGCATGAATTACAGGCATTAATGCAAATGAAAAAACAACTACGCTATGCGCTGATGGCAGTTCTGCTTACCGGCCTCGCCGGCTGTGGTCTGAAGGGCCCGCTTTACTTCCCACCTGCCGATTCCGCCGGCCAAAAACCGGCCAAGCCGCCGGTGCAAACGGGCGATCAGGTGCAAAAGAACCAGCAGGAGCAGTCTGGCTCTCAGCAAAAACCGTCGATGGTCGACCAGTAACACCCTGTTTGCGGTGGCCAGCGCCGCCGCAAAATCAAGACGGATAGCGCGTCCAGATAGCGGAGTATGATATGCAGTTCTCCAAAATGCACGGTCTGGGCAACGACTTTATGGTGGTCGATGCCGTTACACAGAATGTCTATTTTTCACCTGAGCTGATCCGCCGGCTGGCCGATCGGCACCTGGGCGTCGGCTTTGACCAGATGCTGGTGGTAGAACCGCCTTACGATCCCGAGCTGGATTTTCACTACCGAATTTTTAACGCCGACGGCAGCGAAGTGGCGCAGTGCGGCAACGGCGCGCGTTGCTTCGCGCGTTTCGTACGGCTGAAAGGGCTGACCAACAAACGCGATATTCGCGTCAGCACCCAAACCGGGCGCATGGTGCTCAGCGTCACCGACGACGATCTGGTGTGCGTCAACATGGGCGAGCCGAATTTCGACCCGCAGGCGGTGCCGTTCCGCGCCGCCAAGGCCGAAAAGACCTACATCATGCGCGCGGCGGAACATACCGTGCTGTGCGGCGTGGTGTCGATGGGCAACCCGCATTGTGTTTTGCAGGTGGATGATGTAAAAACCGCCAAGGTGGAGCTGCTCGGGCCGGTGCTGGAAGGGCATGAGCGCTTCCCGGAACGGGCCAACATCGGCTTTATGCAGGTGGTCAGCCGCGATCACATCAAGCTGCGCGTTTACGAGCGCGGCGCCGGCGAAACGCAGGCCTGCGGCAGCGGCGCCTGTGCGGCGGTGGCGGTGGGGATCCAACAGGAATTGCTGTCAGAAGAGGTGCATGTAGAACTGCCGGGCGGCAGCCTGCATATTCGCTGGAAAGGGCCGGGCAACCCGCTGTTTATGACCGGTCCGGCAACCCATGTCTATGACGGATTTATTCATCTATGAAAAGCGTAGAAGAACAGAGCGTCGCCGGCCTGGCGCTGGATGACGACACCGTGATGCAGTATCTGCTGCAGAACCCGGATTTCTTTATTCGCAACGCACGCCAGGTTGAACAGATGCGCGTGCCGCACCCGGTGCGCGGCACCGTTTCGCTGGTGGAATGGCATCTGGCCCGCCAGCGCAATCACATCGAACGGCTGGAAGAAGAGATCACGCTGTTGATGGAACAGGCCAGCGCCAACGAAGGGCTGTTCGCCCGGTTGCTGCACCTGCAGGCCGATTTGGCCACCGCCGACAGCCTGCAGGACATGCTCAATCGGCTGCAGCGCTGGGCGCGCGGCTTCGGTTTAGCCGGCGCCACGGTGCGCCTGTTCGCCGAACGCTGGAAGATCGGCGCACCTTCCGACTTCACCCACCTGGCGCTGACGCGTTCGGCGTTCGAGCCGTTCCGCATTCAGCGGCTGGGCAGCGAACAACACTACCTCGGTGGTCTGAACGGCCCCGAACTGCTGCTGCTGTTGCCGCAGGCCAAACAGATTGGCCAGATTGGCTCGGTGGCGCTGTCGATGCTGGGCGACGACGGCGAACTGGGCATGGTGATCTTCAGCAGCCGCGATACGCAACACTATCAGCAGGGCATGGGCACGGTGATGCTCAATCAACTGGCGCGCATGCTGCCGGAACTGCTGGAACGCTGGGTCGAACGCGCATGACGCCGATTGCGCCCAGCCTGCAGCAGCCGGTGGACGCGTTTCTGCGTTATCTCAAGGTAGAACGCCAACTCAGCCCGCTGACGCAGCTCAGCTATTCACGCCAGCTGGCGGCGCTGATGCGCCTGGCGCAGGAGATTGGCGTCACCGACTGGGTGGCGCTGGATGCCGCCCGGGTGCGCATGCTGGCGGCGCGCAGCAAACGCGCCGGCCTGCAGTCCGCCAGCCTGGCGCTGCGGCTTTCTTCGCTGCGCAGTTTCCTCGACTGGCTGGTCAGCCAGGGCGTATTGCACGCCAACCCCGCCAAGGGCATCCGCACGCCGCGCAGCGGCCGCCATCTGCCGAAAAACATCGACGTCGATGAAATGAACCAGCTGCTGGAGATCGATCTCAACGATCCGCTGGCGGTGCGCGATCGCGCCATGCTGGAGGTGATGTACGGCGCCGGCCTGCGCCTCTCCGAGCTGGTGGGGCTGGATTGCCGTCATGTCGATATGGCCGCCGGCGAGGTGTGGGTGATGGGGAAAGGCAGCAAAGAGCGCAAATTGCCGATCGGGCGCACCGCCGTCACCTGGCTGGAACACTGGCTGGCGATGCGCGATCTGTTCGGGCCGGAAGATGACGCGATGTTCCTGTCCAATCAGGGGCGACGCATCTCGACGCGCAACGTGCAAAAGCGCTTCGCCGAGTGGGGCGTGAAACAGGGCGTCAACAGCCATATTCACCCGCACAAGCTGCGCCACTCCTTCGCCACCCACATGCTGGAGTCCAGCGGCGATCTGCGCGCGGTGCAGGAACTGCTCGGCCACGCCAACCTGACCACCACGCAAATTTATACCCACCTCGACTTTCAACATCTGGCGAACGTGTACGATGCCGCGCATCCGCGTGCCAAACGGGGGAAATCCTGATGCATTTTTATCGCCCGCTGCGCCCGCTGGCGGCGCTGACTTTCGATCTGGACGACACGCTGTATGATAACCGTCCGGTGATCCGGCAAACCGAACAACAATCGGTGGCCTTCCTGCAGAGTTACCACCCCGGCCTGAGCAGCTTTCAGTCGGCGGATTTTCATCGCCTGCGTCAGGAGCTACGCGAGCAGGAGCCGGAGATCTACCATGACGTCACCCAGTGGCGCTGGCGTGCCATTCATCTGGCGCTGAGCCGGCAGGGGCTGCGCGACGCCGAAGCGGCGATCGGGGCCGATGCGGCGATGCAGAACTTCGCGCTGTGGCGCAGCCGCATCGAGGTGCCGGAAGCGACCCACGCCACGCTGAAGGCGTTGGCCGCGCGCTACCCGCTGGTGGCGATCACCAACGGCAACGTCGATCCGTCGCTATGCGGCCTGGACGGTTATTTCCAGTTCGTGTTGCGCTCCGGGCCGGACGGGCGCGCCAAGCCGTACCAGGACATGTACCACCTGGCCGTTGAGCGGCTGGGCGTGGCGCCCGAGCAGATCCTGCACGTGGGCGACGATCTGACTACCGACGTCGCCGGCGCGCTGCGCGCGGGGCTGCAGGCCTGTTGGATCAACGATCGGCAACGCTGCCTGATGCAGGCTGCCGACAGCCGCTTGCTGCCGCATATTGAGATTTCGCAGTTGGCATCGCTGACAGCATTGTTATAATCCCTGCCAGAACTCTGTATAAATTTCCAGTGAAAAACCCGTCACCGGCGGGTTTTCCCTTAACCATTAGTGGTGCCTATGGACGTCTCCGATCTGCTCGACAGCCTGAATGAAAAACAACGTGAAGCCGTGGCGGCGCCGCGCAGCAACCTGTTGGTTCTGGCCGGGGCGGGCAGCGGCAAGACCCGGGTACTTGTGCATCGCATCGCCTGGCTGCTGTCGGTGGAGAACTGTTCGCCGTATTCGATTATGGCGGTGACCTTCACCAACAAGGCGGCGGCGGAAATGCGCCACCGTATCGAACATCTGATCGGCACCAGCCAGGGCGGCATGTGGATCGGCACCTTCCACGGCCTGGCGCATCGTCTGCTGCGCGCCCACCACCTGGAAGCCAACCTGCCGCAGGATTTCCAGATCCTCGACAGCGACGACCAGCTGCGGCTGCTCAAGCGCATCATCAAGGCGCTGAACGTCGACGAGAAGCAGTGGCCGCCGCGTCAGGCGATGTGGTACATCAACGGCAAGAAAGACGAGGGCCTGCGCCCACAGCACGTCGAGACCTATAACAACCCGGTAGAGGCCACCTGGCTGCGCATCTACCAGGCCTATCAGGAAGCCTGCGATCGCGCCGGGCTGGTGGATTTCGCCGAGCTGCTGCTGCGCGCGCACGAGCTGTGGCTGAACAAGCCGCATATCCTCAACCACTACCGCGAACGTTTCACCAACGTGCTGGTGGACGAATTCCAGGATACCAACAGCATCCAGTACGCCTGGATCCGTCTGCTGGCGGGCGGCAACAGCAACGTGATGATCGTCGGCGACGATGACCAGTCGATCTACGGCTGGCGCGGCGCGCAGGTGGAAAACATCCAGCGCTTCCTGAAAGATTTCCCCGGCGCGGAAACCATCCGCCTGGAGCAGAACTACCGTTCCACCAGCAACATCCTGAAAGCGGCCAACACCCTGATCGCCAACAACGACGGGCGCATGGGCAAAAACCTGTGGACCGAAGGCGGCGAAGGCGAACCGATCTCCATTTACTGTGCCTTCAACGAACTCGACGAAGCGCGCTTCGTGGTCAACCGCATCAAGACCTGGCAGGACAACGGCGGGGCGCTGAACGACTGCGCCATCCTGTACCGCAGCAACGCCCAGTCGCGCGTGCTGGAAGAGGCGCTGTTGCAGACGGCGATGCCGTACCGCATCTACGGTGGCCAGCGCTTCTTCGAACGCCAGGAAATCAAGGATGCGCTGGCTTACCTGCGCCTTATCTCCAACCGCAACGACGATGCGGCCTTCGAGCGCGTGGTCAACACCCCGACGCGCGGCATCGGCGATCGCACCCTCGACGTGGTGCGCCAGGCGGCGCGCGATCGCCAGCTGACGCTGTGGCAGGCGACGCGCGAGCTGATGCAGGACAAGGTGTTGGCCGGCCGCGCCGCGTCGGCGCTGCAGCGCTTCATCGAACTGGTGGAGTCGCTGGCGCATGAAACCGCCGACATGCCGCTGCACGTGCAGACCGACCGCGTGATCCGCGATTCCGGACTGTTCATCATGTATGAGCAGGAAAAAGGCGAGAAGGGGCAGGCGCGTATCGAAAACCTTGAGGAGCTGGTGACGGCGACGCGCCAGTTCAGCTATCAGGAAGAAGATCAGGATCTAATGCCGCTGCAGGCATTCCTGTCGCATGCGGCGCTGGAAGCGGGCGAAGGCCAGGCCGACGCCTATCAGGATGCGGTGCAGCTGATGACCCTGCACTCGGCCAAGGGGTTGGAGTTCCCGCTGGTGTTTATCGTCGGCATGGAAGAAGGTATGTTCCCGAGCCAGATGTCGCTGGATGAAGGCGGCCGTCTGGAGGAGGAGCGTCGTCTGGCCTATGTGGGCGTAACGCGCGCCATGCAGAAGCTGACGCTGACCTACGCCGAAACGCGCCGTCTGTACGGCAAAGAGGTTTACCATCGGCCGTCGCGCTTTATCGGCGAGCTGCCGGAAGAGTGCGTGGAAGAAGTGCGCCTGCGCGCCAGCGTATCGCGCCCGGTCAATCACCGCCGCATGGGCACGCCGATCAGCGAGAACGATACCGGCTACAAGCTGGGCCAGCGCGTGCGCCATCCCAAGTTTGGCGAAGGCACCATCGTCAATCTGGAGGGCAGCGGCGAGCACAGCCGGCTGCAGATCGCTTTCCCGGGCGAGGGCATCAAGTGGCTGGTGGCGGCCTACGCTCGCCTGGAAACGGTATAAAGAGCGGGGAGAGTTGCAGGGGCAGGCCCCTGCAAGCGTTCATTATCAGTGAGGGTAGCGATCGCCGACCTGCGCGGTGGCATACCAGCGCATCACTGCTTCGGTGCCTTCGCCGCCTTCCTGCGGCGCCCATGGCATGCAGTCCTCTTCGGTCAGTGCCTGATACGGGCCCTGCTTCACTTCGAACACCACGCCGCCGGCATCGACCGACAGCACCGCATGCCAGGTAAATGCCGGCATCTCCAGCACTTTGGTTTCTTCGCCGAGCAGGGTGCGCTGCGTGACGACGCCGTCATCGTTGAACTGCAACACGACAAAACGACCGCGCAGCGGCGTCAGCAGCTCCCAGGTTTGCGGGTGGCGGTGCGGGCGGATATAGGTGCCGGGCTCCATGGCGATCGCCAGGCGTTGCACCGGGTCGCTCAACTCTTCGTGTAAGGTGCGGTGCGCGCGCAGGCGGGCCACGCTGGCGGCCTGTTCGCTCATCGCTGTCAGTTCATGGGCGGTAATCTGTTTCATCATTTAAATCCGCATGCTTGTCGTACCATTAGGGTGACGTCATCTTAACAACATTCTTGGTGGCGGTAAGCGATCGCCGCGACTTTTTCAGCACGGTTTAAGCGCCATTTTTACCATTGATCATCGTGATGATTTGTTGCGCAATTATCCCGCCTAACGTGTTGACAGGCTTTTTCCTCTCGGCGTAACATGCGCGCACTATTATCATTGAGGACAGACGCCTTGGACACACCCAGTAGATACTGGCTCACTGACCTGCGCCGCAGGTATAACTTCTAAGGCTCTCCGTTTTTGCTGATAGCCTTCGTGGTTGTCGGCGACCCCGCAAAGCGTCGCTATGAGTCAGATCTCTTCATGGTCTGAAACAAATCGGTGATACGCATCCCTCTGTTTCTGTGCTTCAACGCGTTGTCCGCACCCGTTACCTTCACGGAGTTTTGGCACATGCTGAGCGCTTTTAAATTAGATAACCGCCGCTTGTCCCGTCTGGAGCTGGACGACTCGGATGATCTCACGTCATCGCTGTGGGTTGATCTGGTCGAGCCGGAAGAGGGCGAGCGTGAGCGCGTACAGAATGAGCTGGGACAAAGCCTGGCGACGCGTCCCGAACTGGACGACATCGAAGCCTCCGCCCGATTCTTCGAAGACGAAGACGGTCTGCATATCCACTCCTTCTTCTACTTCGAAGATGCGGAAGATCACGCCGGCAACTCCACGGTGGCCTTCACCATCCGCGACGGCCGCCTGTATACCCTGCGCGAGCGTGAACTGCCGGCGTTTCGCCTGTACCGCATGCGCGCCCGCAACCAGACCATGCTCGAAGGCAACGCCTACGAACTGCTGCTGGATCTGTTCGAAACCAAGATTGAACAGCTGGCGGACGAGATAGAGAACATCTACAGCGATCTGGAACAGCTCAGCCGGGTGATCATGGAAGGGCATCAGGGCGACGAATACGACGCCGCGCTATCGACGCTGGCGGAGCTGGAAGATATCGGCTGGAAGGTGCGTTTGTGTCTGATGGATACCCAGCGCGCGCTCAACTTCCTGGTGCGCAAGGCGCGTCTGCCGACCGGCCAGCTGGAGCAGGCGCGTGAAGTGCTGCGCGACATCGAATCCCTGCTGCCGCACAACGAATCGCTGTTCCAGAAGGTGAACTTCCTGATGCAGGCGGCGATGGGCTTCATCAATATCGAACAGAACCGCATCATCAAGATCTTCTCGGTGGTGTCGGTGGTGTTCCTGCCGCCTACGCTGGTGGCTTCCAGCTACGGCATGAACTTCGAATTCATGCCGGAACTGAAATGGTCATTCGGCTACCCGGGCGCCATCACGCTGATGATCCTGGCCGGCCTGGCCCCTTATCTGTACTTCAAGCGCAAGAACTGGCTGTAATGTAACCCGGCGGCGCCGGGCTCAGCGGAGCTTGCGTTGGGTGTAGAGTGCATCGAGGGTGAACAGGATCAGCGCCGCCCAGATAAAGCCGAAGGTGACCAGCTTGTCCTGGCCGATGGTCTCACCGTAGAAGGTGACCGCCAGCAGGAACATCAGCGTCGGGCCGAGATACTGGAAGAAACCGAGCGTCGACAGGCGCAGCCGGGTGGCCGCCGCGGTGAAACACAGCAATGGCACGGTGGTGACGATGCCGGCGGCGACCAGCAGCAGGTTCAGCGACCACGGGTTGGCGCTCAGGTGGCTGGTGGGGCTGTCGGCGAACAGGAAAAGATAGGCGGCCGCCACCGGCAGCAGCCACAGCGTCTCAATCAGCATGCCGGTCTGGGCGTCGATGGCAATTTTCTTGCGCAGCAGGCCGTAGAAGGCGAAGCTGAACGCCAGCCCCAGACCGATGATCGGCAACGAGCCGAACTGCCAGAGTTGCACCAGCACTCCGGTGAACGCCAGCGCCACCGCCACCCACTGCATGCGGCGGAAGCGCTCGCCGAGAAACAGCATTCCCAACAGCACGTTAACCAGCGGGTTGATGAAGTAGCCCAGGCTGGCTTCCAGCATATGGTGATTGTTCACCGCCCAGATAAACAGCAGCCAGTTACCGCCGATCAACAGCGCGGTGACCGCCAGCAGCAGCAGCCGTTTGCGATTTTGACAGGCGGCACGCACTTTCGGCCAGCTGCGGCCCAGCGAGATCAGCGCCAGCATGAAGAAAAACGACCAGATGATCCGGTGGGTAAGGATCTCATCGGCGGGTACTTGCTGAATCAGTTTGAAATAGGCCGGGGCGATGCCCCACATAAAATAGGCGGCCAGGGCAAAGAAAATGCCCTGACGCGTTTGCTTTGCGTCCATGACGTCACTCTGGTGGGGAACGTAAGATGCGGTGAGTGTACTGAAGACGCTCACCGCGCACAATCATCAGCCGACCAGATAGGTGGCGGTGGCCGTCGCGATATGCAGGCCGTCGTGGTTATGCAGTTCTACGCGCGCGACGGCGACCTTGTTGCCGCTGCGCAGCACGCTGGCGGAGGCGACGAAGTGCTCGCCGCGGCCGGGGCGCAGGTAGTCGACGCGCAGGTCGATGGTGCCCATGCGCGACAGCTTGGCGGCGATCTCTTCTTCGATCAGCGGCTCCAGGCGCGTCAGCACGCCGCCGGCGCAGGCCAATCCGGCGGCGACGTCAAGCACCGCGGCGATCACGCCGCCGTGCAGAATTTCCTGTGCGGCGTTGCCCACCAGCTTGCGCTGATTGGTGAAGCTCAGCTCGACGTAGTCATCGTCGAAGCGGCGCAGCTCCAGGCCAAGCTCGCGGTTGAACGGCATGTGGTAGACAAAGATTTCGCCGATCTTGCGGCGGGCGGTTTCCAGGGTCAATGGTGTGGTCGACATAGCGGGTTTCCGTTTTTCTTTTGCGTTTTAAGGGAGCTAACTGGTCAGTCCAGGTTAATGGAATGTTGATTTTATGCTTAACCTTTGTTGCTTTCCAGACTATTCCAATAAAACCGGCCTGCGCTGCGGTAAAACGCCCTTTGTGTGTAAAATGGCCTGATTTTTTCCGGGCTTGCCCTTTTTCGTTGGAGTGAGGAGAGGTTATGCGCATTTTGTCAGGGATCGTTTCCGCCACGCTGCTGATGCCGGCGCTGGCATTGGCTGAGGAAGCCAAAGAGCAGCAGATTCACGATAAGCCGGCGGTGCGGGGCAGCATTATCGCCAACCTGCTGCAGGAGCACGATAATCCGTTCACCCTGTATCCTTACGATCCCAATTACCTGCTGTACACCGACACCAGCGATATCAACAAAGAAGCCATCAAGACGTACAACTGGGCCGACAAGGCGCGCAAGGACGAGGTGAAATACCAACTTAGCCTGGCGTTTCCACTGTGGCGAGGCATTGCCGGCGACAACTCGGTGCTCGGCGCGTCTTATACTCAGCGCTCCTGGTGGCAATTGTCCAACCGCGGTGAGTCTTCACCGTTCCGCGAAACCAACTATGAGCCGCAGCTGTTCGTGGGGTGGGCGACCGATTACCGTTTTGCCGGTTGGACGCTGCGCGATGTTGAAATCGGCGTTAACCATCAGTCTAACGGCCGCTCGGATCCGACGTCGCGCAGCTGGAATCGCGGCTATGCGCGGCTGATGGCGCAAAACGGCAACTGGCAGGTGGATCTCAAGCCCTGGTTCCGCTTCTCGGAAAGCTCGAGCAACGACGACAACCCGGACATCACCAAATACATGGGATACTACCGGTTGAAGGTCGGTTACGCCTGGGGCGACAGCGTGTTCAGCGTCGACAGCCACTATAACTGGAACAGCGGCTACGGCGGCGCGGAGCTGGGCTGGAGCTATCCGATCACCCGCAACGTGCGTTTCTATACCCAGGTGTTCAGCGGCTACGGCGAATCGCTGATCGACTACAACTTCCGGCAGACACGGGTGGGCGTTGGTGTCATGCTGAACGATATTATGTAATCATACCCGGTGGGTATGTACCGATGAAAAAATGGGGAAGTGTGTGTCAACCGCAGCAGTGATTAACAGAGAGTTGCTGGCCGAGCAGGTATTGCGCGATACCTTTGGCTACCAGCAATTCCGTCCGGGCCAACAAACGATTATCAACGCCGCGATCGGCGGGCAGGATTGCCTGGTGGTGATGCCGACCGGCGGCGGCAAGTCGCTGTGTTACCAAATCCCGGCGCTGGTGATGGACGGCCTGACGCTGGTGGTTTCCCCACTGATCTCGCTGATGAAGGACCAGGTCGACCAACTGTTGGCCTACGGCGTTTCCGCCGCCTGCTACAACTCGACGCAAACCCGCGAGGAGCAGCTGGACGTCATGGCCGGTTGCCGCAACGGCACCATCAAGATGCTGTACATCGCGCCGGAGCGGCTGATGATGGAAAGCTTCCTCAGCCTGCTCGATCACTGTCCGCCGGCGATGCTGGCGGTGGATGAGGCGCACTGTATTTCGCAGTGGGGCCATGACTTCCGGCCGGAATATCGCGCGCTGGGTCAGCTGAAACAGCGCTTCCCGTCGATGCCGGTGATCGCGCTGACCGCCACCGCCGACGAGTCCACCCGCGGCGATATCGTGCGCCTGCTGTCGCTGCAGGATCCGCTGGTGCAGGTCAGCAGCTTCGACCGGCCGAACATCCGCTACACGCTGGTGGAAAAGTTCAAGCCGCTCGATCAGCTGTGGCGCTTCGTGCAGGATCAGCGCGGCAAGAGCGGCATTATCTATTGCAACAGCCGCGCCAAGGTGGAAGACACCGCCGCGCGTCTGCAAAGCCGCGGGCTGAGCGTCGGCGCCTACCACGCCGGGCTGGACAACGATCGCCGCGCGCAGGTGCAGGAAGCGTTCCAGCGTGACGATCTGCAGGTGGTGGTGGCTACCGTCGCCTTCGGCATGGGCATCAATAAACCCAACGTGCGCTTCGTGGTGCATTTCGACATCCCGCGCAATATCGAATCCTATTATCAGGAGACCGGCCGCGCCGGGCGCGACGGCCTGCCGGCCGAAGCCATCCTGCTGTACGATCCGGCCGACATGGCCTGGCTGCGCCGTTGCCTGGAGGAAAAACCCGCCGGGCAGCAGCTGGACATCGAACGCCACAAGCTGAACGCCATGGGCGCGTTCGCCGAGGCGCAAACCTGCCGCCGCCTGGTGCTGCTCAACTACTTCGGCGAAGGCAAGCACGAGAACTGCGGCAACTGCGACATCTGCCTCGATCCGCCCAAGCGCTACGACGGGCTGGAGGATGCGCGCAAGGCGCTGTCCTGTGTGTACCGCGTCGGCCAGCGCTTTGGCCTCGGGTACATCGTGGAAGTGCTGCGCGGCTCCAACAACCAACGCATTCGTGAATATGGCCACGACAAGCTGCCGGTGTACGGCATCGGCCGCGATCAAACCACCGAACACTGGACCAGCGTGCTGCGTCAGCTGATCCACCTGGGCTTTATCACCCAGAACATCGCCATGCACTCGGCGCTGCAATTGACCGAGGCGGCGCGTCCGGTGTTGCGCGGCGAGGTGGCGCTGCAGCTGGCGGTGCCGCGTATTCAGAGCCTGAAGTCGCGCAGCAGCGCCAACCAGAAATCCTACGGCGGCAATTACGATCGCAAGCTGTTCGCCAAGCTGCGCAAACTGCGCAAATCGATTGCCGACGAAGAAAACATTCCGCCTTACGTGGTGTTCAACGACGCCACGCTGCTGGAAATGGCCGAACAGATGCCGATCAAGGCCGGCGATCTGCTGAGCGTCAACGGCGTCGGCCAGCGCAAACTGGAGCGTTTCGGCGCGCCCTTTATGGCGATGATCCGCGACCATCTCGACAATGACGAAGACTGAGGGCGATAAATCATGCTGATGCTGTTTCTTACCGTGGCGCTGGTGCATCTGATTGCGCTGATGAGCCCGGGGCCGGACTTCTTTTTCGTGTCGCAAACCGCCGCCAGCCGCTCGCGCCGTGAGGCGATGATGGGCGTGGTCGGCATTTCGCTCGGCATCGTGGTATGGGCCGGCGTGGCGTTGATGGGGCTGCATCTGATCCTGCAGAAGATGGCCTGGTTGCATCAGATCATCATGGTCGGCGGCGGCATTTACCTGTGCTGGATGGGGTGGCAGCTGCTGCGTTCCGCGCGGGCGCAACGAGCGCAGCCGGCGGCGGAGGCCCAGGTGGCGTTGCCGAAGGCCGGGCGCAGCTTTATTCGCGGCTTCCTGACCAATTTGTCCAACCCGAAAGCGGTGATCTATTTCGGCAGCGTGTTCTCGCTGTTCGTCGGCGACAGCGTCGGCGCCGGAGCGCGCTGGGGGCTGTTTTTGCTGATCGTCGCCGAGACCTTCGTCTGGTTCAGCCTGGTGGCGGTGGTGTTTGCGCTGCCGGCGATGCGCCGCGGCTATCAGCGGTTGGCCAAGTGGATAGACGGGGTAGCGGGCGTGTTGTTTACCGGCTTCGGGTTACACCTGATCTTTACCCGCTAACCGCAGTGAAATGCCAAAGGCCGAGCAGCGATGCCCGGCCTTTTTTGTCAGGCTTTGCGGGCGGTCGCCAGCAGCCCCGCCACCAGAATGAACAGCGAACCGAACACTCGGTTAAGCAGCTGCATCTGGCGCGGCGTTCTCAGCCAGCCGGCGATGCGCGTCGCCAGGGTGGCGTAACCGATCATCACCAGAATATCCACCACCACGGTGGTGACGCCGAGCACCAGATACTGCTCGGCCTGCGGCTGATTGGGCAAGATGAACTGCGGGAACAGCGCGGCGAGGAACACGATGCTTTTCGGGTTGGTCAGGTTGACCAGCACCGCGCGTCGGAACAGACGGCGGCGCGGCATGCTGCCCGCCAGCGCATGCAGATCCAGCGCCCCGGCGGCGCGCCATTGCTGGATGCCGAGCCACACCAGGTAGGCTGCACCCAGCCATTTCAGCAGTTCGAACGCCAGCAGCGATTGAGAAATCAGCGCGCCGAGGCCGATGCCCACCAGCACGATGTGCGCGCTCAACCCGACCTGCAGCCCGGCGATCGACGCGGCGGCGCCGCGATAGCCGTGGCTGATGCCGGTGCTCATGGTATTGATGGCGCCTGAGCCAGGGGACAGGCTGAGGATAAGCGTGGTCAGCAGGTAGGTTAACCACCAGTCCAAGGTCATGGTTCTCGGCTCCCTGAAAGTGTCGTTTTGTGCCACAATGCGCCGAGGCGGCGCCGTTTTTTGTAAGAATTGAATCACAATACGCTAGTATGATTTCTTGTGCCAGCGGTCACATTTTTCCGCCGGCCCCACAGGGAAAACGCTCTCGATGACCTCGTTCACTCTCAGCTCCGATGACTGGTTAACGCGTGAAACGCAGTTCGCTGCCTTCGCCACCGGGCCGCTGCTGGACTTCTGGCGGCTACGGGAAGAAGGCGAGTTCAGCGGCGTGGGCGGCGTGCCGATCCGCTTTGTGCGTTTTCGCTCCGCACGGCATCAGCGGGTGGTGGTGGTCAGCCCCGGCCGCATCGAAAGCTACGTGAAATACCCTGAGGTGGCCTACGACCTGTTCCACAGTGGCTACGACGTGGTGATCGTCGATCATCGCGGGCAGGGGCGCTCCGGGCGTTTACTGGCGGATACGCACCGCGGTCATGTGGTAAACTTTGTCGACTACGTGGACGATTTCGAGCAGCTTTGGCAGCGTGAGGTCGAATCGCGCGGCTATCGGCAGCGCGTCGCGCTGGCGCATTCGATGGGCGGCGCGATCCTGGCGCAGTTCCTGCAACGGCGGCCGCAGGCGTTCGACGCGGCGGCGTTTTGCGCGCCGATGTTCGGCATCCAGTTGCCGATGCCGGGCTGGCTGGCCGACCGCATTCTCGACTGGGTGGAGACCCGCCCGGCGATCCGCGACTACTACGCGGTGGGCACCGGCCAGTGGCGGCCGTTGCCCTATGTGGTCAACGTGTTGACCCACAGCCGTGAACGCTACCGGCGCAGCCTGCGCTATTACGCCGATTACCCCGAGCTGCAGGTGGGCGGGCCGACCTACCATTGGGTGCGAGAGAGCATCCGCGCCGGCCGGCAGATTATCGCTCAGGCCGGGGAGATAACAACGCCGCTGTTGCTTTTGCAAGCCGGTGAGGAACGGGTGGTCGACAACCGTTCGCACCAGGCTTTTTGTCAGGCTCTGTCAGACGCGGGGCGCCCTTGCGAAGGGGGGCTCCCGCTGGTTATCAACGGCGCACGCCATGAGATCCTGTTCGAGCGGGACGCGATGCGCGCCGAAGCACTGAACGCAATCCTGCGCTTCTTTGCTCAACACTTAGGCGGCGCGCTGCCGCCGACAACTCCATCAGAGGTTAGAACATAACGCTATGTATCACGTCGTCGCTTCCGATTTAGATGGCACGCTGCTGTCTCCCGACCATACCCTGTCGCCGTACGCCAAAGAGACGCTGAAGCTGCTGACCCAGCGCGGCGTGCATTTCGTGTTCGCCACCGGCCGCCACCATATCGACGTGGCGCAGATCCGCGACAGCCTGGAGATCAGCGCCTTTATGATCACCTCCAACGGCGCGCGGGTGCACAACACCGCCGGCGAGTTGATCTTCAGCCACAACCTGGACGGGGATATCGCCCGCGATCTGTACGGCATGCTGCACGACGATCCGGAGATCACCACCAACGTCTACCGTAACGATGACTGGTTCATCAACCGTGAAAGCCCGGAGCAGGAAGAGTTCTTCCAGGAGTCGGTGTTCAAATACCAGCTGTTCGAGCCGGGCCTGCTGGAAACCGACGGCGTCTGCAAGGTTTACTTTACCTGTGAAGATCATGAGCGGCTGCTGCAGGTGGAAGATGCCATCAACGCGCGCTGGGGCGATCGGGTCAACGTCAGCTTCTCGTTCCCGACCTGTCTGGAAGTGATGGCGGGCGGCGTGTCGAAAGGGCATGCACTGGAAGAAGTGGCCAAGATCATCGGCTATACGCTGCAAGAGTGCATCGCCTTCGGCGACGGCATGAACGATCTGGAGATGCTGTCGATGGCCGGCAAGGGCTGCATCATGCGCGACGCGCATCAGCGCCTGAAGGATATGCTGCCGGAGCTGGAAGTGATCGGCTCCAATGTCGATAACGCGGTGCCGCACTACCTGCGCAAGATGTTCCTCTGAAATAACAAGGGCGCCTTGCGGCGCCCTTGGCATTACTTGTGCTGGCCCTGCTTCTGCAGGAACTGCACGCCCTTGTCCGGGAAGTCGGTGAACACACCGTCGACGCCGGCCTGGTTGTAAATCACGTCATACAGCTGGTTTACGTCGGTCACGTACTTCGGTAGCGCATCGGCGCGGATGGTAAACGGATGCACCGCCAGCTTGCTGGCGTGCGCTTCTTTCACCATGTCGGTCAGCACGATGTGGCCCGGCTTGGATTGATCCGCTACCACCAGCATGTGGTAGTCCGGCCCGATGCCGTCGGCATACTGAGCGATTTTCTTCATCGCGCCCGGCTTGAACATCCAGTCGTAGTCGTATTCTACCCACTTGCCGTCGGCTTTCTGCTCGTAGGTTTCCTGCCAGTCGTTATAGGCGATCAGCTGCACCAGCTTCAGATCCATGCCCAGCTTCGGCTCCAGCTCGTTCTTGATGCGTTTGAGCTCGTTGGCGTCGAAGCACTGCAGGTAGACGTTGTCGTTCTTGCCGGTGTAACCGTACTGCTTGAGCACCGCCAGCACTTTGCTGGAGATGTCTTTGCCTTCCTGTTTGTGGAACCACGGCGCCTTGATTTCAGGGTAGATGCCGATGTTTTTGCCGGTCGAATGGTTCAGACCCTGCACGAACTCGATCTCTTCCTGGAAGGTGTGTACGCGGAAGTCGGATTTGCCCATCGGGAAGCGGCCAGGATAACCCTGTACCTTCTTGCCGTTTTCGATGTCAAAGCCTTCGGTGAACTTCAGCGATTTGATCTCCGCCAGCGTAAAGTCGATGGCGTAGTAGCGGCCGTCTTTGCGCGCGCGGTCCGGGAAGCGTTCGGCGACGTCGGTGACGCGATCGAGGTAATGGTCGTGCAGCACCACCAGCTCGTTGTCCTTGGTCATCACCAGATCTTGCTCGAGGTAATCGGCGCCCTGCGCGTAGGCCATCGCTTTCGCCGGCAGGGTGTGTTCCGGCAGGTAGCCGCTGGCGCCGCGGTGGGCGATCACCACTTTGTCCGCCGCCTGTGCGGCGCTGACCATTGAGGTGGCGAGAATGATCCCTGTCAGCAGGGCTTTGACTTGAGTCCGCATTCCATTTTCTCCGTGTTGTTGGGGGCAGGGTAGTAAAAAGGCCGCAGGGCGGCCTTTAAATCATGCAAAAGTCGTGTGACGCTTAACCGCGCTTGGCGGCGATTTCCGCGTGGTGTTTCTTTTCGTTCAGCATGGTCAGCAGCAGCAGGATAACCGCCAGCACGCCGCCGCCGATCATCACCATGAAGCCGCCGTCCCAACCGAAGAAGTCCACGGTGTAACCGACGATGGCGCTGGCCGCAACCGAGCCGCCCAGGTAGCCGAACAGGCCGGTGAAGCCCGCGGCGGTGCCGGCGGCTTTCTTCGGCGCCAGCTCCAGCGCGTGCAGGCCGATCAGCATCACCGGGCCGTAGATCAGGAAGCCGATGACCAGCATACAGATCATGTCCACGGTCGGGTTACCGGCCGGGTTCATCCAGAACACCACGGTGGCGATGGTCACCAGCGTCATGAAGAACACACCGGTGGCGCCGCGGTTGCCTTTGAACACTTTGTCTGACATCCAGCCGCACAGCAGGGTGCCCGGGATACCGGCGTATTCATACAGGAAGTAGGCCCAGGAAGACTTGTCCAGCGCGAAGTGCTTCACTTCTTTCAGGTAGGTCGGCGACCAGTCCAGAATGCCGTAACGCAGCAGGTAGACGAACACGTTGGCGACCGCGATGTACCACAGCAGCTTGTTCGGCAGGATGTACTGCATGAAGATCTGCTTGGCGGTCAGCTCTTCTTCGTCTTTTTCGCTGTAGTCGTCCGGATAGTCGTTTTTGTACTCTTCAATCGGCGGCAGGCCGCAGGATTGCGGGGTATCGCGCATCAGGGCGAAGGCGATCAGGGCCACCAGGATGGCGCCGAAGGCCGGCATGTACAGCGCCGCGTGCCAGTCGTTGAACCAGGCCATGCCCAGCAGGAACAGCAGCGGCGGCAGGCCGCCGCCCACGTTGTGGGCGCAGTTCCAGATGGAAACGATGCCGCCGCGTTCTTTCTGCGACCACCAGTGCACCATGGTGCGGCCGCACGGCGGCCAACCCATACCCTGGAACCAGCCGCACAGGAACAGCAGAACGAACATCACCGCGATGCTGGAGGTGGCCCACGGCACGAAGCCCATGAACAACATCACCGCCGCCGCCAGGATCAGGCCGGCCGGCAGGAACACCCGCGGGTTGGAACGGTCGGAGACCGAACCCATGATGAATTTGGAGAAGCCGTAGGCGATGGAGATGCCCGACAGCGCGAAGCCGAGGTCGCCGCGGCTGAAGCCTTGTTCGATCAGGTAAGGCATGGCCAGGGTGAAGTTCTTACGCACCAGATAGTAGGCGGCGTAACCGAAGAAGATCCCCAGGAAAATTTGCCAGCGCAGCTTACGGTAGAGCGGGTCTACCTTATCGCTCGGCACACGGGCGGTGTGTGCGGCCGGCTTAAAAATACTCAACATGAGCGCCTCCGATGGCTTTATCTGTTATCACATCAATATGACCTTTTACGTTCATTTGATGATTGAGCGGATATCGAATGTGGTGTTTTTGTGTTCCATAACGAGCGCCATTGTCATCAAATACGCCTGGTGTCGCTGTGACGAATGGCGCAATTGTTACACTTTCATGAAACCACGGCGGATTTTGAGCGATTCGTTAACGTTATGAAATAGAAAAACGTCCAAAAATCGTGATTATGATCACATTGATGGTTTTTTGTGGACATTTTTATTTCGTTTGATGTTCGTTATTGTTCCTTATCAAACAAAGACCCTAATAACCGTGGCTCAATAGGCTCATAACTACCGATCCTGAGGGAGCGACATGAGCAGCTATTTTGACGGCGGCGAAACGGATGTGATCATCATCGGCGGCGGCGCCACCGGCGCAGGCATTGCCCGCGACTGTGCGCGGCGCGGCTTGCGCTGCATCTTGCTGGAGCGCCACGACATCGCCACCGGCGCCACCGGCCGCAACCACGGTTTACTGCACAGCGGCGCGCGCTATGCGGTGACCGACGGCGAGTCGGCGCGCGAGTGCATCGAAGAGAACCGCATCCTGAAACGTATCGCTCATCACTGTATCGAGCGCACCGATGGGCTGTTCATCACCCTGCCGCAGGACTCGCTGGACTATCAGCAACAGTTTATCGCCGCCTGTCGCCAGGCTGACATCGACGCCGAAGCGATCGACCCGCAGCTGGCGCTGCGGCTGGAGCCGGCGGCTAACCCGGCGTTGATCGGCGCGGTGCGCGTACCGGACGGCACCGTCGATCCCTTCCGGCTGACCGCCGCCAACATGTTGGACGCGCGCGAACACGGCGCACAGATCCTGACCTACCACCAGGTGGTGGGATTGTTGCGCAGCGGCGATCGGGTAACGGGCGTGCGCGTTTACGACCATCAGAATCAGCGGCGCTATGAGCTGCACGCGTCGGTGGTGGTCAACGCCGCCGGCATCTGGGGCCAGCAGATCGCCGAATACGCCGATTTGCGCATCCGCATGTTCCCGGCCAAGGGGGCGCTGCTGATCCTCGGCCATCGCATCAACAACATGGTGATCAACCGCTGCCGCAAACCGGCGGACGCCGACATCCTGGTGCCGGGCGACACCATCTCGCTGATCGGCACCACCTCGACCCATATCGACTACGACCAAATTGACAACATGCTGGTGACCCCGCAGGAGGTGGACATTCTGATCCGCGAGGGGGCGCTGTTGGCGCCCACCCTGGCGCAGACCCGCATTTTGCGCGCCTATGCCGGGGTGCGGCCGCTGGTAGCCAGCGATGACGATCCCAGCGGGCGCAACGTCAGCCGCGGCATCGTGCTGCTCGATCACGCCGCCCGCGACGGGCTGGAAGGGTTTATCACCATCACCGGCGGCAAGCTGATGACCTACCGCCTGATGGCGGAGTGGGCCACCGACAAGGTGTGCGAAAAGCTTGGCGTAAACCGTCCGTGCACCACCGCGCAGGACGCGTTGCCGGGATCTCGCCAGTCGGCGGAGGAAACGGTGCGCAGCGTGGTTTCACTGCCCGCCAGTATTCGCGGCTCAGCAATTTACCGCCACGGCGATCGCGCCAGCCAGGTGCCGGCGGCCGATCGGCTCGACACCAGCCTGGTGTGCGAATGCGAGGCGGTGACCGCCGGGGAAGTGCGCTATGCGGTCAATTCGCTGACCGTCAATAACCTGGTGGATCTGCGCCGCCGCACCCGCGTCGGCATGGGCACCTGCCAAGGCGAACTCTGCGCCTGCCGCGCCGCCGGGCTGCTGACGCACTTCAAGGTCAGCACGCCGCAGCAGTCCATCGCGCAGCTGTCGCAGTTCCTCAACGAACGGTGGAAAGGCGTACGGCCGATCGCCTGGGGCGATGCGCTGCGCGAGAGCGAATTTACCAGTTGGGTTTACCAGGGGTTATGCGGGCTTGAGGCCCAGGCCGACAAGGAGCAGGAGGCGGATGATGCGATTTGACGTAGTGGTGATTGGCGGTGGCCTGGCGGGCCTGAGCTGCGCCATTGCCGTGGCTGAACAGGGCAAACGCTGCGCGGTGGTCAGTTCCGGCCAGAGCGCGCTCTACTTCTTCTCCGGCTCGCTCGATCTGTTGGCGAGATTGCCGGACGGCACGCCGGTCGAGATGCCGCTGGCGGCGTTGCCGCAGCTGGCGCAGCAGGCGCCGCAGCATCCGTATGCCCTGATCGGGCCCGGCCGGGTGGCGGCGCTGTCCGCCGCCGCCCAGCGGCTGCTGGCGCGCTGCGGGTTGAACCTGCAGGGCGAGGGCACCAATAACCATCTGCGCATTACGCCGCTGGGCACGCGCCGCGCCACCTGGCTCAGCCCGCAGGCGATCCCGACGCTGCCGCTGACCGGCCAACTGCCGTGGCGGCGCATCGCGGTGATCGGCATCGAGGGGTTCCTCGACTTCCAGCCGCAGATGGCCGCCGACTCTCTGAGCCGGGAGCTCGGTGTGCAGACGGAGGTAGCCTATCTGCACATGCCGGCGCTGGACAGATTGCGCAATAACCCCAGCGAGTTCCGCGCGGTGAACATCGCCCGGGTACTGGATTTGATGGAAAGCCTGCCGCCGATGGCCGAGGAGCTGCGGCGGCTGGCGGGCGAGGCCGACGCGCTCTTCCTGCCGGCCTGTCTGGGCCTGGAGGACGATACGTCGCTGGCGGTGCTGCAGGATGCGGTCGGCAAACCGATCCGGCTGCTGCCGACGCTGCCGCCTTCGGTGCCCGGCATGCGTTTGCATCAGGCGCTGCGGCGGCGTTTTCAACAGCTGGACGGTGTTTTCATGCCTGGCGACAGCGTGCTGCGCGCCGAGTGCGAAGCCGGCCGCGTCACCGGCCTGTATACCCGCAACCACGGCGATATTCCGCTGCGGGCACAGCAGGTGGTGCTGGCCAGCGGCAGCTTCTTCAGCAATGGGCTGGTGGCGGATTTCGACGGGGTACGCGAGCCGATCTTCGGGCTGGACGTGCACAGCCGCGCCGATCGCGCCGACTGGAGCCAGCGCGAGCTGTTTGCACCGCAGCCTTATCTGCAGTTTGGCGTGCGCACCGACGGCAGGCTGCGGGCGATGAAACAGGGAATGCCGTTCGACAATCTGTATGCCATCGGCGCGGTCGCCGGCGGCTACGATCCGCTGCAGCAGGGCTGCGGCGCCGGCGTGTCATTGATCGGTGCGCTGCACGTCGCGCAGCAGATCGCCGCGGAGGAGTGCGTATGAGCCTGCATCAGGATCACAGCTTTGAAAGCTGCATCAAATGTACCGTCTGTACCACCTACTGCCCGGTCGCCAAAGTGAACCCGCTCTATCCGGGGCCGAAACAGGCGGGGCCGGACGGCGAGCGGCTGCGGTTGAAAGACCCGGCGCTGTACGACGAAGCGCTGAAATACTGTACCAACTGCAAGCGTTGTGAAGTGGCCTGCCCGTCCGACGTCAAAATCGGTGACATCATTCAGCGCGCCCGCGCCGACTTCGCCCAGAGCAAGCCGACGCTGCGCGACGCCATCCTCAGCCACACCGATATCATGGGCTCGCTGTCGACGCCGTTTGCGCCGATCGTCAATGCCGCTACCGGGCTGAAACCGGTGCGCAAGCTGTTGGACAAGGCGCTGAAGATCGATCAACGCCGTGAACTGCCGAAATACTCGTTCGGCACTTTCCGCCGCTGGTACCGGCAACAGGCGCAGGCTCAGCAGCGTTACGCCGAGCAGGTGGCGTTTTTCCACGGCTGCTTCGTCAACTATAACCATCCGCAGCTGGGCAAGGATTTGATCCGGGTGTTCAACGCGCTGGATATCGGCGTGCAGCTGCTGAAACGCGAGAAATGCTGCGGCGTGCCGCTGATCGCCAACGGGTTTATCGAGCAGGCCAAAAAGCAGGCCAGGGTCAACGCCGAATCGCTGCATGAAACGGTGTTGGAACGCGGTATCCCGGTGGTGGCAACCTCATCGAGCTGCACCTTCACCCTGCGCGACGAATACCCTCATCTGCTGGACGTGGACACCACCCCGGTGCGCGATCGGGTGGAGCTGGCGACGCGCTATCTCTATCGCCTGATCAATCAGGGGCGTAGCCTGCCGTTGAAGCACACGCCGCTGCGGGTGGCTTATCACACGCCTTGCCATATGGAGAAGATGGGCTGGACCGCCTACACCCTGGAGCTGCTGCGGCAGATACCGGGGCTGGAGCTGGTGGTGCTGGATTCGCAGTGCTGCGGTATCGCCGGCACCTACGGGTTCAAATCGGAGAACTACGCCACTTCGCAAGGCATCGGCGCGCCGCTGTTCCGGCAGATCGAAGAGAGCGGGGTGGATCTGGTGGTGACCGACTGCGAGACCTGCAAATGGCAGATAGAAATGTCCACCAGCAAGCGCTGCGAACATCCGATCACCCTGCTGGCGCAGGCACTGGCATAAAAACGAAAGGGCCGGCAAACCGGCCCTCTGTGGGATTACTGCTTCAGCTTCAGGGTGGAGATGATGCCTTCGGCTTCGGTCTGCGCCTGCTGCTGATTGTCCGCCGGCAGCGTCACCTGAATGGTCAGCATGTTGTTGTTCAGCGAGCCGATCAGAACGGAGGAATAGGCTTTTTCGCCGCCGCTGGTGATGATACTGTCCAACTGACGCAGCGGCACGCCGTTGACGTCGAGCGCCTTGTTGGTGATCACCTGCAGGTTGGCGTCACGCGCGCGCTGGGTATTCTCCAGGCGCTTGGCCAGGGTCTCCAGGCTGTCGGCGGTCTTGTCGCCCAGGATCACGATCACCGCGCGCTGGCCGGTGCTGTCTGCGTAAACATGCATGTTGTTAGCCTGGTTGCCCAGCTTGCCGCTCTGATCCGCCATGCCGACCGGCAGGGTGAACGCCAGTTTACCGTCCAGCAGGCTCACCTGCTGCCCGGCCGGCGCGCTGGCCGCCGCGCCGTCTGGCGCTGCCTTGGTGTCTTTGGTGTTGCCGTCGCAGGCCGCGAGGCCAAGCGCCAGCAGGCTGATACCCATCAATTTCGCTACTTTACGCATCGGGCTTCCTTCTTCCTTTCCGGTAGGGATTCACTGTCGTATCGCAACCTATTCCAGGTTGAAATGCAAGGCAGATGTTGTCACAAGTTTTTTTCCAGTAATAGCCGATAATCAGCCACTTCGCCTTTCTTTTCCAGCTGAACAATCTGATAGTGGTGGGTGAGCAGCATCGTCAGCATGGCGCGGAACCGGTTACGGGTTTTGACCGTCAGTTGGCGATAGCCCTGCGCCCGCGCCCAGCGTTCCTGTTCGGCCAACAAGACCTGCGCCACGCCGTGGCGACGGAATGCCGGCAGCACGCCACCCAGCCAGCTGTAAAACACCGTTTCCTGCCGTTGATAACCGAGTTTGAAACCGGCCGGCTGCCCGTCTATCTCGGCGATCAACAGGCTGGCGGGGGCGGTGCCGATACGCTGCTGCAGATCGGCCAGGCTATGCAGGCCACCGAATTCGGGGATGCGTTGATAAAGGCGGTGGATTTCTTCGAGCGTGGCGGTGCGGACGATTGGGGTCATGAGCGGCCTCCAAGGATAAGGCCGCCCAGAATAGCATGACTCAGCTCAGCTGCAGGCTGCCGCTGCGCGCCGCGATGCGTTTGAGCAGCATGTTCAGCAACACGCCGTACATCGGCAAGAAGAACAGCAGGCAGATCATCACCTTGAAGCTGTAATCCACCAGCGCGATCTCCACCCAGTTGTTGGCCATGAAGGGATCGCTGCTCTTATAGAAGGCGATGAAGAAGAACGCCAGCGTATCGCTGATGTTGCCGAGGAACATCGCCGCCGCGGGCGCCACCCACCAGGCGCTGCGTTGGCGCAGGCGGTTGAACACATGTACGTCAAGGATCTGGCCGAGCACATAGGCCATAAAGCTGGCCACGGCGATGCGCGCCACGAAGAGGTTAAAACTGCTCAGCGCCGCGAAGCCCTGCCATTCTCCCTGATAGGTGACGGTGGAGATCACATAAGAGATGAACAGCGCCGGCACCATCACCGCCAGGATAATCCGTCGCGCCAGCGGCGCGCCGAAGATGCGCACTGTCAGATCGGTCGCCAGGAAGATAAACGGGAAGGTAAAGGCGCCCCAGGTGGTATGGAAGCCGAAAACGGTGATCGGCAGCTGCACCAGGTAGTTGCTGGAGGTAATGATGGCGATATGAAACAGCGAAAGCCAGACCAACGCGGTGAAGCGCTGCTGTGCGGTAAACGAATACATGTTGTAGCCTTTTTAGCAGTGGGGTGAGGGAACCCAGTGTGTCTTGTTAAAACAGCAAAAAACGCTGCGCGGCGGCATGATACGCGTTTGCGCAACCAATGCAATGGTTAAATTTAACGCAAACGTTAACGCATCTTGCGCAGAAAAACTACCGGCGTAAACTAGGCGCTAATGAGATGCGGCGAGCGTTCGCCGATCGTTTTTGAACGAGAAAAATTGCATGACTGACTTATTTGCCCAGGCAGACCAGACGCTCGACGCGCTGGGCCTGCGTTGCCCGGAACCGGTGATGATGGTGCGTAAAACCGTGCGCCATATGGACAACGGCGAAACGCTGCTGATTATCGCCGACGATCCGGCCACCACCCGCGATATCCCGGGGTTCTGCCGCTTTATGGAACACACGCTGGTGGCGCAGGAGACCGAGCAGGCGCCATACCGTTATTTGTTGCGTAAAGGCGTATAACGGCGGCACGGTCGTGTCGATGAAAGAAAAGTCCCTTTCCCGAAATGACAACGGGCGCGGTATGCCGCGCCCGTGTTTGTTTCCGAACTTAGCTGCGCTTTCTCAACAGCCGCAGCGCGTTGGCAGTGACCAGCGCGGTGGCGCCGGAGTCGGCCAGCACCGCCAGCCACAGCCCGGTTAACCCCAGCAGGCTGGTGATCAGGAAGACCCCTTTCAACCCCAGCGCGATGGTGATGTTTTGCCGGATATTGGCGTGGGTGGCGCGCGAGATGCGGATCATCTCCGCGACGCCCACCAGCCGGTTGTGGGTCAGGGCGGCGTCGGCGGTTTCCAATGCCACGTCGGTGCCGCTGCCCATGGCGATGCCGATGCTGGAGGCTTTCATCGCCGGGGCGTCGTTGATGCCGTCGCCGATCATCGCCGTCGGGCGCAGTTCGCTCAGTTCGGTGACCGCGCTGACCTTATCTTCCGGCAACAGACCGGCACGATAGTCGAGGCCCAGCTCGCCGGCAATCGCCGCGGCGGCGCGCGGGTTGTCCCCGGTCAGCATCACGCCGCGAATACCCAGCGCGTTCAGTTCGGCTATCGCCTGTTTGGCATCGCTGCGCAGCGTATCGCGCAGCGCCAGCAAGCCGATGGGCACGCCGTCTTCCAGCACCACCACTGCCGTTTTACCGGCGTTTTCCAACTTATCCACCTGGCTCTGCCATTGGGCGTCGAGCAGGCCCGGTGTCAACTTGCCCGGCGCGCTGATCAGTACGGTCTTGCCATCTACGATCCCTTCCACGCCGACGCCGGCCAGCGCGCGGCGCGCCTGTGCCAGCGGCAGCTCAGCCCCGTTTTCGGCAGCACGGTTGATGATCGCTTGCGCCAGCGGGTGATGTGATCCGGCCTCTACCGCTGCGGCAAGCTGCAGCAGCCGTTGTTCGGTCAGCGCGCCGATGGGCAGCACGTCGGTCACCGTCGGCTTGCCTTCGGTCAAGGTGCCGGTTTTATCGAAGGCGATAGTTTGTATCTGGCCCAGTTGCTCCAGCGCCGCACCGCCTTTAATCAGCGCGCCGCGCCGCGTGGCGGCCGCGAGTCCGGAGGTAATGGCCGCCGGGGTCGAGATCACCAGCGCGCATGGACAGCCGATCAGCAGCAGCGTCAGGCCGCGATAGATCCAGGTATCCCACGGCTGTGAGAACAGCAGCGGCGGCACCAGGATCACCGCGACGGCCAGCAGCATAATGGCCGGGGTGTAATAACGGCTGAACCGATCGAGGAAGCGTTCGATCGGCGCGCGGCGCTCTTCGGCCTCTTCAATCAGCTGCAGAATGCGGTCGATGGCGTTTTTGCCGGGCTCGGAGATCACCTTCATCTGTGCCGCCTGATCGACGGACAGACTGCCGGCGGCCACTTTCTCACCCTGTTGGCGCTCGACCGGCACCGATTCGCCGGTCAGGGCGCTTTCGTCGAAGCTGGCGAACGGATTGAGCAGCTCGGCGTCGGCCGGCAGGCGCCCGCCGGGTGCGATTTCAATCACATCGCCCGGACGCAGGCTGGCGACCGGCACGCGTTTGCGCTCCGCGCCTTGCAGCAGCAGCGCATCTTCCGGCACCAGCTCCATCAGCGCCGTCACGCCGCGCCGCGCGCGGTTGGCGGCATAGGATTCCAGCAGTTCACCGACCATAAACAGCAGCAGCACCATCGCCGCTTCGGCGGTGGCGCCGATGAACAGCGCGCCGATGGCCGCCACGCTCATCAGCGTTTCAATGGCGAACGGCGTGCCGGAACGAATCAGACGCAGCGCCTTGGCGGCGACCGGTGCCAATCCGACCAGCGTGGTGGCGATAAAGGCGATGCGGCCCAGCTCCGGGTTAACCCGATCCAGCACCCAGCTGACGACCATCAGGGTGGTCAACAGCAGCAGTGGTGCGAATTCGCCGAAGCGTGAGGTTTTTGGCGCGGCGGCTTTGGCGGTCTGAGTGCCGAGCAGGGTAAAGCCGGCCTGGGCAACCGCGTCCTGGATCCGCAAGCTGATGTCGGACTGCGCGTCGACCACCAGTTTCTCGGTCGCAAACAGCACGCGCGCGCTGTCGACGCCGGGAAGTGCGGTGACGGCATTTTCGATTTTCTTGGCACAGCTGGGGCAGTCCATGCCGGTGACTTTCCAGCTGAAACGTTGGCTACCGGAAGGGGGAGCGGCGGCCTGCCTGTCGCTTTCCTCGTCCGGATCGTCGGGCGCGGCGGTGCAGCAGCTGCTATCGCCATGATCGTGATGGTGGTGGGCGTGTTCGGCCTGTGCGGCGGCGTTTTTCGGCTCGCTGCTGCAGCCATGCTGAGTTTTGCTGTGGCTGTGGTTGCAGCCGCATCCGCCTTCGGCGTGGTGATGTTCCTGATGATTATGATTTTGCTGATTGTGCATAACGTCCCCCTTCGGGCTGTTAAACGGGTTTGCTCAGCTGACTCTACACCCTGGAGTCAACTCCAGAGTCAAGCGACGGATGAGAATTATTGCTAACGGCGTTCGAGCCTATAAAGGGGTATTCATTCAATAATGAATAATGCGAATTTAAATCTATAGGATTTTCTTATCCTCTATTTGGGTGAAAAGGCTCACTGCCGTTAGTTTAAATAAGAAAATAATATTCCTATAGAAACTAAAAAGTCGCCCGACCTAATAATAAAGAGTTATTAACCTATAACGCTTTAGTAAAATTTACCTTTTTGCCCATCGCAAGCCAGCATGATTCGCTTGTGTCTGCAGGCCGCATTGTTATTGAAGTTTGGTGCCAACTTATCCTCGTTAAGTTTCATTTGTTTTGTAAAGAAGCCAAAAAAGCAGCATAACAAACTTTCGTTGAGACAATAAAAGGTTGATTATTTTATGTTCAGTTTCGTGACCCTGCCTATAATTGGAATCGATTACCATTTTTAATGGTGATCTTATTTGCTGATATATATGCATTAATTCTACCTAACACACTGCCGGCAACGGCGCATAAGCCCCTTCCAGCAAGCTTAAGGTTCATTAACCGTGGCTTACGGGGAGGTTATGTCTATCTGTCTGATTGATAACGATCAGATAATGAGTGGAATCGAACCAATGCAATCTACTAAAAAGGCAATTGAAATTACTGAATCCAACTTCGCGGCCGCCAAAACCGGCTACGATGCTGTAGCCGACCTGCTGCATTATCATGAGCGTGGCAACGGGATTCAGATTAATGGCAAGGATTCATTTTCTAACGAGCAAGCTGGGCTGTTTATTACCCGTGAGAACCAAACCTGGAACGGTTACAAGGTATTTGGCCAGCCGGTTAAATTAACCTTCTCCTTCCCGGACTATAAGTTCTCTGCCACCAACGTCGCCGGCGACACCGGGCTGAGCAAGTTCAGCGCGGAACAGCAGCAGCAGGCTAAGCTGTCGCTGCAGTCCTGGGCCGACGTCGCCAATATCACCTTTACCGAAGTGGCGGCCGGTCAAAAGGCCAACATCACCTTCGGCAACTACAGCCAGGATCGTCCTGGTCATTATGATTACGGCACCCAAGCCTATGCCTTCCTGCCGAACACCATTTGGCAGGGCCAGGATCTGGGCGGCCAGACCTGGTACAACGTCAACCAGTCCAACGTGAAGCATCCGGCGACCGAAGACTACGGCCGCCAGACGTTCACCCATGAGATTGGCCATGCGCTGGGTCTGAGCCACCCGGGCGATTACAACGCCGGTGAAGGCAACCCAACCTACCGCGACGTCACTTACGCGGAAGATACCCGTCAGTTCAGCCTGATGAGCTACTGGAGCGAAACCAACACCGGTGGGGATAACGGCGGTCATTACGCCGCTGCTCCGCTGCTGGATGACATTGCCGCCATTCAACATCTGTATGGCGCCAACCTGTCGACCCGCACTGGCGACACCGTGTATGGCTTTAACTCCAACACCGGTCGTGACTTCCTCAGCACCACCAGCAACTCGCAGAAAGTGATCTTTGCGGTCTGGGATGCGGGCGGTAACGATACCTTCGATTTCTCCGGTTATACCGCTAACCAGCGCATCAACCTGAACGAGAAGTCGTTCTCCGACGTGGGCGGCCTGAAGGGCAACGTCTCGATCGCCGCCGGGGTGACCATCGAGAACGCCATTGGCGGTTCCGGCAATGACGTGATCGTCGGCAACGCGGCCAACAACGTGCTGAAAGGCGGCGCGGGTAATGACGTGCTGTTCGGCGGCGGTGGGGCGGATGAACTGTGGGGCGGTTCCGGCCAGGATACCTTCGTGTTCACCGCTGCCAGCGACTCTGCACCGGGTGCTTCGGACTGGATCCGTGACTTCCAGAAAGGGATCGACAAAATTGACCTGTCGTTCTTCAACAAAGAGGCACAGAGCAGTGATTTCATCCACTTCGTCGATCACTTCAGCGGCGCGGCCGGTGAAGCGCTGCTCAGCTACAACGCTTCCAACAACGTGACCGATTTGTCGGTGAACATCGGCGGCCATCAGGCGCCGGACTTCCTGGTGAAAATCGTCGGTCAGGTAGACGTCGCCACCGACTTTATCGTGTAACACAGCAACGAAACGCCCGGCGCAGTCTCGGCCGGGCGTGATGTGGGAGCCCGGTATGAAAGGTACTTTAACGCGCACCGCTCTGGCGGCGGGCGGCATGATGGTGACGAGTGCGGTCATGGCCGGCAGCCTGGCGCTGCCGAGCGCGCAGTCGCTGGCGGGGCAATGGCAGGTTGCCGACAGCGAACGCCAATGCCAAATCGAGTTTTTGGCGAATGAGCAAAGTGAAACCAACGGCTATCAACTGGTGGATCGGCAACGTTGTCTGCAAAGCGTGTTTGCGGCCGAGGTGGTGGGCTGGCGCCCGGCGCCGGACGGCATCGCCCTGCTGCGGGCGGATGGCAGCACGCTGGCGTTCTTCTCGCGCGACGGCGATCTGTATCGCAATCAGCTGGGCGCCGATGATGCCTTAACGTTGAAAGCGTTGGCTTGATGTGGAAACGGGTTCGGCGTGCCGAACCCGCGGCAGGTCGTTACAGGTAGAGTGAGCGCACGATCAGGAAGTGGCCGGAGAAGTAACAGAAAGCGACGATGGCGTCCGCTGCGCGGAAGGTGAAACGGTAGCGGTTGATCAGCCAAACCACGTTGGCCAGCAGCAATAGCGAGGTGCCGGTCAGCAGCGAGAAGCCGAAATCGGTGCTGCGCAGGAAATATTGTTCGCCCGCCAACCAGACCATCAGCAGCGTCATCGCCACATAGGTGACGATTGGCCAGCGCATCTCTTCCAGCCGGGTCCAAAGGGTGGCCAGCAGCAACGCGCCTATCGCCAGCAGCGCCAGCGGCAGCGGCCAGAACAGACTGAACGTCATCTGGCTGGCAAAGCTCAGGGTATACAGCAGGTGCGAGAGGAAAAAGGCGCCGATGGCGTACAGCACCCGCTCGCGCGGCAACAGGAGCAGCGCGTCGCCGATCAGCGTCGCCAGCAGGCCGAGTACGATCAGATAACCTGCCGCGCTGAGCACCGGCGCCTGCCAGGCCAACAGCAACAGCAGCAGCAGCGTGACGGGTTTGAACACCCAGCGTTGCCAGCGCGGCCCACGGTATGAGGCGTCGACGAACAGCCAACCGGAAAAGAATACGGCAAGGAACGGCCAACTCATTGATGTCTTCCTTATGTATGAGGGAGCCGCAACCACCGGCTCCAAACTGTCACCCATGTCACTTCTTATTTCAGTGTAGGTAGCCTGCCGACGATCGACAATGCTTTCTTGAGAATGCTATGTTTACGCCGATTTGGCCGTGAAGGAAATGGGAAACCGATGAGCAAACCACCGTTATTTTTTGTCGCCGTGATTGCGCTGATCGCCGTACTGGCCACGCAACGCTACTTCAAACAGCGCCAGCAGGAGGCGGAAAACGACCGCGCGCCGATGCGCAGTCTGCAGGTGACGGTGAGCGACAAACGCGCGGTGCCGGTCACCAAGACCCGCGCGCCGCAGCGCGAGCCCTTGGTCAATGAACCGATGAATTACGAGGTGGTGTTCAGCCCGGTACAGGGCGGTGAAGACATCCAGCTGCGGCTGAAGCAATGGCAGTACAACCCGATAGAAAAAGGCGCGCAGGGCACGTTAAACATGCAGGGCACGCGCTTCGTTTCGTTCACCGCTCAGCCGTAGCGGTCACTTCTTCTTGATGGGCGGCTGTTTCTTTTGCCAGGCCAGCAGCTCGAACACGCCAAAGATAAAGATCTTGGCCTCTTGCCAGTAGCTGATCGGCTGATCCTTCGGCTGGGTGGATTTCAACAGCACCAACTGCAGGCCGTGCATCACCACCATAAAGAACAGCGCCACGTCGATGAAATACTTCAGCGGCTTGGGAAACGGATGGAACAGGTTAGAGAGCAGGAAGCCCCACACGCACAGCATCAGCAGGCGGCCCAGATTAATCAGCATGGTCGGTTTTCTCTTGCGAACGAATATAAAGGCGATAAGCCACCTGGCCGGCGACTTTCTCCCGGTGCAGCTGCCAGCTGGCAGGCACGTCTGCCGCGGCGCTTTCCGCCTCGGCTTCTACATAGATCCAGGCCTCGTCGGCCAGCCAGCCTCGCTGCTCCAGCAGCAGGGCGGTCTCCGCCAGCAGGCCTTTGCGGAATGGCGGATCGAGGAACACCACGTCAAACGGTTTGCCCTCGCCCGCCAGCCAGCTCAGCGCGTTGGTGTTGATAACCACGCCTTTGCCCTGCAGCAGCGCCAGATTTTTTTCCAACTGCTGCGCCACCGGCCGTTCGAATTCCAGCAGCGTGGCGCTGCCGGCGTAGCGCGACAGCGCTTCCAGCCCTAATGCGCCACTGCCGGCGAAGCAGTCCAGACAGCGCGCGCCCTGAATCACCGGCGCCAGCCAGTTGAACAGGGTTTCGCGCACCCGATCGGTGGTGGGGCGCAGCCCCGGGCTGTTCGGCACCGGAAGCTTGCGACCGCGCCATTGGCCGCCGATGATGCGGATTTGTCCGGCTGCGGCCTGGGGCGGTTTTTTGGCCGCCGCCCGTGGCGAGAGTCTTGTCATAAGCGTTGTTTGATTTCTTTTACGGCGCGGGGCCGCAGAGGTTAACGAAAAGTTGTCCCTATTCTACCGGTGACGGGCGTCGGGGGAAACGGTAAAACTTTGTTGTCTGATTTCACACCGGAAAGCATGCCGGATGCGTGTTGCTGCGCGAGGGAAAGTGATAGACTCGGCGGATTATTGTCAGCATATATCCTTCAGGTATGTAGGGTAAGCGAGCCTTCGGTACGGAGTAGAGTCATAACATGGCAAAAGATAAGAAACGTGGGTTTTTCTCCTGGCTGGGCTTTGGCCAGAAGGAAAAGGAAGAAGAGCAACAGCAACCTGAGCAGCCGGTAGAGCAGGCAGAGCCTCAGGCCGCGGAGACGCCGGTTGAACCGGCCGCCGCCAAGCTGGATGACAAGCTCCCCGCCCAGGAATCTGAACCTGCCGCCTCCGTCGACACCCCGGGAGAGTGGGATAACGGTCAGGCCGGCGAACAAATCGCGGAAAACCTGCCGGCGGCGGGTGAACACCCGGCGGCGCAAGCGTTGGCCGAAGAGATTGTCAGCGTGACCGAGCAGGTAGTGGCGCAGCAGCAGCCGGTGGTTGAACCTGAGCCGGTCGTTGAACCTGAGCCGGTCGTTGAACCTGAGCCGGTCGTTGAACCTGAGCCGGTCGTTGAACCTGAGCCGGTCGTTGAACCTGAGCCGGTCGTCGAGCCTGAGCCGGTCGTCGAGCCTGAGCCGGTCGTCGAGCCTGAGCCGGTCGTCGAACCTGAGCCGGTCGTCGAACCTGAGCCGGTCGTTGAGCCTGAGCCGGTCGTTGAGCCTGAGCCGGTCGTCGAGCCTGAGCCGGTCATTGAGCCTGAGCCGGTCGTCGAACTTGAGCCGGTCATTGAGCCTGAGCCAGTCGTCGAACCAGAACCCGAGCCGGAAGAAGAAGAGCTGCTTGAACCTGTGGTGCCGGCCGCTGCGCAAGAGCAGGAGCGCCCGACCAAAGAAGGCTTCTTCGCTCGCCTGAAGCGCAGCCTGCTGAAGACCAAGCAAAATCTTGGCTCCGGCTTTATGGGGCTGTTCCGCGGTAAAAAGATCGACGACGACCTGTTCGACGAGTTGGAAGAACAGCTGCTGATCGCCGATGTCGGCGTAGACACCACGCGCAAGATCATCACCTCCCTGACCCAGCACGCCAGCCGCAAGCAGCTGAAAGACGCCGAAGCGCTGTACGGCAAGCTGAAGGAGGAAATGTCCGAAATTCTGGCCAAGGTCGATCAGCCGCTGGATGTCAGCGGGAAAACGCCGTATGTCATCCTGATGGTCGGCGTGAACGGCGTGGGTAAAACCACCACTATCGGCAAGCTGGCGCGTCAGTTCCAGGCGGAAGGCAAGTCGGTGATGCTGGCGGCGGGGGATACCTTCCGCGCCGCGGCGGTGGAGCAGCTGCAGGTGTGGGGTGATCGCAACCGCATTCCGGTGGTGGCGCAGCATACCGGGGCGGACTCCGCTTCGGTGATCTTCGATGCGGTGCAGGCCGCCAAGGCGCGCGGCATCGATGTCTTGATCGCCGATACCGCCGGCCGTCTGCAGAACAAATCGCACCTGATGGAAGAGCTGAAGAAGATCGTCCGCGTCATGAAAAAACTGGACGACCAGGCCCCCCATGAGGTTATGCTGACGCTCGATGCCAGCACCGGCCAGAATGCGGTCAGTCAGGCGAAATTATTTAATGAGGCCGTGGGCTTAACCGGCATCACGCTGACTAAACTGGACGGTACCGCCAAGGGCGGGGTGATCTTCGCCATCGCCGATCAGTTCGGTATCCCGATTCGCTATATCGGCGTCGGGGAAGGCATCGAAGATTTGCGGCCGTTTAAGGCTGACGATTTTATTGAGGCACTTTTTGCCCGAGAGGATTAATACGGATGATTCGCTTTGAACAGGTCAGTAAAGCTTATCTGGGCGGACGGCAAGCGCTGCAGGGGGTCGATTTCCATCTGCGCCCGGCGGAAATGGCGTTTCTGACCGGCCATTCCGGCGCGGGGAAAAGTACCCTGCTGAAACTGATTTGCGGTATCGAACGGCCCAGCGCCGGCCACATCTGGTTTGGCGGCCACGACATCAGCCGTTTGAAAAACCGCGAGGTGCCGTTCCTGCGTCGGCAGATCGGCATGATCTTCCAGGATCACCATCTGCTGCTGGATCGCACGGTGTATGACAACGTGGCGATGCCGCTGATCATCGCCGGCGCCAGCACCGAAGACATCCGTCGCCGCGTCTCCGCCGCGCTGGACAAGGTCGGTTTGCTGGATAAAGCGAAGAACTTCCCGATTCAGCTGTCCGGCGGTGAGCAGCAGCGCGTGGGCATCGCCCGTGCGGTGGTGAACAAGCCGGCGGTGCTGCTGGCGGATGAGCCGACCGGCAACCTGGACGACGCGCTGTCGGAAGGCATTCTGCGCCTGTTTGAAGAATTCAATCGCGTCGGCGTCACCGTATTAATGGCGACGCACGACACCGGGCTTATCGCCCGCCGTAATTACCGCATCCTGACGCTGAGCCAGGGCCGCATGCAAGGGGGCGCTCACCATGGCCAATAACGCAAAAACCGCCAAGAGCAAGGCGCTGCGCGGCGGCTGGCGCGAACAGTGGCGTTACGCCTGGATGAACGCCATCAAAGACATGCTGCGCCAGCCGTTGGCGACGCTGCTGACGGTGATGGTGATCGCCATCTCCCTGACGCTGCCGAGCGTGTGCTACATCGTGTGGAAAAACGTCAGCACCGCGGCCAGCCAGTGGTACCCGACGCCGCAGCTGACGGTCTACCTGGATAAGTCGCTCGATGACGACGCGGCGCTGAAAGTGCTCGACGCCATCAAGGCGGAAGCCGGCGTGGAGAAGGTGAACTACCTGTCGCGTGAAGAAGCGCGCGGTGAGTTCCGCAACTGGTCGGGCTTTGGCGGCGCGCTGGACATGCTGGAAGAGAACCCGCTGCCGGCGGTGGCGATCGTCACGCCGAAGATGAGCTTCCAGAGTTCGGACACCCTCAACACCCTGCGCGATCGCGTAGCGGCGGTGCAGGGCGTGGAAGAAGTGCGTATGGATGACAGCTGGTTTGCCCGCCTGGCGGCGCTGACCGGGCTGGCGGGCCAGATCGCGGCGATCATCGGCGTGCTGATGATCGTGGCGGTGTTCCTGGTTATCGGCAACAGCGTGCGTCTGAGCATCTTCAGCCGTCGCGACACCATCAACGTGATGAAGCTGATCGGTGCCACCGACGGTTTTATCCTGCGGCCGTTCCTCAACGGCGGGGCGATGCTGGGCTTTGCCGGCGCGCTGCTGTCGCTGGTGCTCTCCGGCGCGCTGGTGTGGCAGCTGGAGTCGGTAGTCGCCGGGGTCGCCAAGGTATTCGGCACCACCTTCACCCTGCACGGGCTGGGCTGGGATGAGGCGCTGCTGCTGCTGATCATCTCCGCCATGATCGGCTGGATCGCCGCCTGGCTGGCGACAGTGCAACATTTACGCCGATTTACACCACAGTAAGATTTTTTTGGTATACTCTTCTCCTGCTGCTTTTGATCGCGTTGCGGGAGAAGAGTGACCTCAAGCGAAGTCAGCACCACACCTCTCTTCTTAGCGCACAAATTCCCTATCGGCCTGCACCTTCGTCACGTATTGTCAGCAACAATGCTTGCAAAAAAGGGTGAACTTATAGGGCGGAGTACGGTCAAAAATTGCAGCAAATGTTAAGGTGCCCGGCGTGTGGAACCGCTTTTGCTTCAGCAACTGCCGTAGAATCAATCATTTCCCCGCTGTAATAATCACCTGCATGATTTTGTATTCTCATAGAGAGGGTTTGAATGACCAAAGAAATGCAAACTTTAGCCTTAGTACCCCAAGGTAGCTTGGAAGCCTATATCCGGGCAGCCAACGCCTATCCGATGCTGACGGCAGAGGAAGAGCGGGAGCTGGCTGAACGGCTGCATTATCAGGGCGATCTGGATGCCGCTAAGCAGCTCATCCTGTCTCACCTGCGCTTTGTCGCTCATATTGCCCGCAACTATTCAGGCTACGGTCTGCCGCAGGCGGACCTGATTCAGGAAGGCAATATCGGCCTGATGAAAGCCGTTCGCCGCTTCAACCCTGAAGTCGGCGTGCGTCTGGTTTCCTTTGCGGTGCATTGGATTAAGGCGGAAATCCACGAGTACGTATTGCGCAACTGGCGCATCGTGAAAGTGGCGACCACCAAAGCGCAGCGCAAGCTGTTCTTTAACCTGCGCAAAACCAAACAGCGTTTGGGTTGGTTCAACCAGGACGAAGTGGAGCTGGTGGCCCGCGAGCTGGGCGTCACCAGCAAAGACGTGCGCGAGATGGAATCTCGCATGGCGGCGCAGGACATGACCTTCGATCCGACTCCGGACGACGAGGCCCGCGATGGCCAGGCGATGGCGCCGGTGCTGTACCTGCAGGACAAGAGCTCCGACTTCGCCGAAGGCATCGAGGAAGATAACTGGGAAAGCAACGCCGCAGACAAACTGGCCTATGCGCTGGAAGGTCTGGACGAGCGCAGCCAGCATATCATCCGCGCCCGTTGGCTGGACGACGACAACAAGTCGACGCTGCAGGAGCTGGCCGATCAGTACGGCGTTTCCGCCGAGCGCGTGCGCCAGTTGGAAAAGAACGCCATGAAGAAATTGAAAATGGCGATTGAAGCCTGAGTCGATGCGATATTCGAAAAAAAAGCCCGGCAAGCCGGGCTTTTTCATGCCTGAAATTCGGCGTTATGGCGCAACAGTGGCGAAGTCCGGCGCCGGGCAGTCGTAGCCGAATTTTGCCGCCCACGGGTAGCGGGTGCCGGTGTTGATGTAGCGCTGATAAAGTGCCCGGCCGGTCTTGGCGTCACGCTTGATAACCCAGCTGGCGGCGTTACACAGCACGGCGGCGTAGGCCTGGCTTTTCGGCGGCAGCAGATCGGCCGCCTGCTGCGCCAACCCCACGGCCTGCCAGCGATAGTGCAGGAAACGGTTGTCCTGCGCCGGCAGCGCCGCCTTGGCGCGCGCCGCTTCTGCGCTGTCTATCCAGCTTTTGTGCTTCAGCTCGCGAGTATCGAACGCATCCCCCAGATAGGAATAGCCGGCGCCATAGATGGCGTAGTCCGGCGTCATCTCATAGCCGGTAAACTCCAGCCCCTGGGCGCGTAGCAGGTTGGCGGCGCGATAGTAAGCCTGTGCGCGCGTCAGCGGCGCGGCGGACTTGTCCTTGGCGGCCTTCAGCTCGTCGGCATACTGCTGCGCCGCCTGGCGGTAGTTGGGGATATCGAAGTAGGCCTGCGCCTCTGCGGCCCGCCCGGCGCGCATCAAGCGCCGCGCCAACAGTTCGCGCAGCTGCACTTCCGGCGTGATCTGCTGGCCGCCGTAGTCGTCCGGGTTAACCGGCTTGAGCGGCGTCGTCGGCGCCGGGGCGTGCTTATCGACAAAGCCTTTCAACTCATCGACGGTCAGCACCCGCTCCGCCACGTCGGCTACGTCGGCCCAGTAGATCGCCTTGCCGCGATACAGCAGGTCCATCGCCTGCAGATAGTCGCCGCGGTTGAGCGCCAGGATAGCCTGTTCGCCGGCCACCCGGCACTCGGGCACGATGGTTTCCGCGACGAAGTCGGCGTTGCGCTGTTCGCCCCAGCTTTCGTCGGCGGGGAATGCGCTTGCCGCCTTGGCATAGGCGGCGGTGGCAGCTTTCACGTCACCGTCGCGCAGCGCCATCTTGGCGCGCAGCCACCACGCCAGGCCGCTGTCGCCGGCGTTTTTCAGCAGGCTGGCCGCCATCGGGTACTGCCCGGAACGGTAGGCCAATGCCGCCAGCCGATCGCTGCCGGCGAAGCCGCTTTTCACCGTGCCGTCCAGCAGCGTCAGGATCTGGCTGATAATCTGGGCGGAGCGGCCGTTGCCGTCGGTATCCGCCATTTGCAGGTTGCCGCTGCGGGCGAACAGCTCAATGGTCACCAACTGCTGGATCAACGGATCGCCGATGATCTGTTTCAGCGTTTCCAGATGGTCGGGATTGACCAGGTAGCTGGAGACGTACTGTAGCGACTGCCCGCCGCTTGGATCGCCCTGCGCCGCCTGTAGCGCATAGAGGTGGGCGGCGGGGGCGACGTCCCCCAGCCACAGGTGGATACGCGCCTGCTGCCCGAGGCTGCTCAGCGCCAGCTGATCGGGATCGGCGGCGCCGCTTTTCACCCGGTCGATCACCTGCTGGAACGCCGCCAGCGCCTGCTCAAGCGTGGCTTTTGGCGGATGCTCGGCGGCGGGCGCCGCTTCACCAGATTCATTCACCGGCGTACCGTGGTCAGCCATCAATATCCGCCCAAGCGAATACTGCGCCCGTAGCCCCCAGTCGCCCTGTTCGGCGGCCGGTAGCTTCAGCACCTGTTGGAAATAGTCTGTGGCGCGCGGATCGTGGCCGGCGAAAGCGACGGCGCCCAGTTGATAAAGGCGCGCGGCGTTGGACAGCCCCTGCGTATTGACGGCGTCAGCTTCTTCCACCGTTTTGGCGGCGCGCATTTTGCCGATCGCGATCGTTTCCGGCGATTGCGGCATCGGTTTCGGCGGCATCGGCGGCGGCGGGGCTTGCCAGCGCGGCAGCTGTTTATCCGCCGGCACCAGCCGGCCGGCTTCGAAGGCGAAATTGCCCTCCGGCATATACAGCAGGGTGCCGTTGCGGTCGATCAGCAGCCGGTTAGGAAAATCCGGGCCGCAGGCATAGCCGTTCAGCGGCAGCGCCAGCGCGGCGCCGATCAGCATGGCCAGCGGAAGAAGGCGGCGGGTGTTCCGTGCCGCGCGCGTATCAAGGTGTGACAAGGGTGCCTCCTGGCGTCAGTTGTTGGCAGCGCAGCCAGCCCAGCGGCCGGGATTGCCCGGCGCGCAGCTGGTCGCCGCTGATGCGAATAAAGCGTTGCCGTTGCGGTGCGGATTCCAGCCGGTAGTTGCCGACCGCGTCCGCCGCCAGGCAGTCGTCGGCGCGGATGACCACCTCTTGCGGCAGCGGGGCATCCACCGGCCCGTTGTTATGAATTATCAGATCATACAGCCCGTTTTGCTGTGGCTGAGGCCTAAATTTTACCTGCCAGTCGACGTTCAGCGGCCGGTGCTCGATCACCGCTCGCAGCGTGGCGAGCGACCAGGCGCGCCGATCGTCCGCCAGCGGCAAGCGGAACCAGATAATGCCGCGCAGCCGGGGCGGCGTTTGCTGCGCCAGCGTTTGCAGAAAATCGGCGATCTGCTGCGGCGCGACCGTCAGCTCGCGGCCGTTGCCCGCCACGCGCAGCGAGGATTCGCTCTCCACCTGCGCGCCCTGCGCATCAAACCCCAGCAGCGCCATGCCGTAGGCCGGCAGCGCGACGCGAAACGGCTTCGGTGTGACGGCAGCGTACTGCCGCACCCAGCGCAGCGCCAAGGGGCCGTCAAACAGCCCCTGCTGCGGCGAGAGCACCGCGTGCACCTGCAGGACGGAACTGTCGGCCTGTTGCAGTACGCCGGGCAGGTTGGGTGAGCCGATCCAGGCCGGCAGGGCGGTGATGCCGAGTTGCAAAGCGGCGGGCAGCCGTTGGCGCAGCCGCTGTAGAAAGCGTTGGTAGTCCGGCAGGCGGGCGGTGGCGGCGTCATGATCGATCTCGACGCCGGTGACGGGCAGCCCGGCCGCCTGCCAGCGTTGGGTGATCGCCAGCAGACGCTGGATAATGGCTTCTTGGTCCAGTTGCGGCAGCTGGCCGTCGAGGCGTGCGACCAGCCAGAGCGGGCGGCCGTCCTGCTTCAGCAGGCTGAGATCGGCCGGGATTTCCCGCCAGCCTTCGCGCGGATGCACCTGCAGCGCCAGCACCCGCAGCCCGGTGAACAGATCGCGGCTGTGCGCCAGCGCATCGGCGTGCTGCGGCGTCCAAACCCGCTGCCAGACATAAACCTGCTGATCCCAGCCTGAGGCCAGGCGCAGCGCCTGCTGGCGCCCGAGGAGCGCGGCCGCTAGCCCCAGCGCAATCAAGACCAGCGCCGCCAGCCGGCGTTTCATTTTTGCCAGAGGTCGCCCTGCGGTGCGAAGCCGCAGGCGCGCATGAAGTTATCGACTTCCCCACGTTCACGCGGCGCCAGGCCGGCGGTAGACAGCTGCCAGTGGACGACCTGCGGCAGCTGACGCTGCGCATCCTGCACCAGGTAAAGACCGACGCCGCGGCGGCGCGTCACTTCGCGCACCAGCAGGTCCTGCAGCTCGGCGCGGTCATCCTGCAGCGCGATTTTCACCGCGCCCAGCAGGCGCTCGTTGAAACGGGCGGCGAACAGCGCCTTGCCGTCGCTCAGCCAGCGCTGCCACTGTTCCGGCTGCTGATGCGGCCAAATTTTACCGAGGTCGATAAGGTCTTGCGGGGACAGCGCGGTCAGGCGCTCGATGGTCAGTTTCATGCAGAATTTCCGCGCAGCTAAATGATGTCGACAGTGTAATAGATCTTGTGCAGAGCGTTGTGTAAGTTTTTCTGTACGATTACTGTGCAATATGTTTTTTGCATGGGGCATTTTCCGAGTAAATAGTTAGTAAAGGGTTTGTTAACCAGCACAACGCGCTGCGCCTCAAGGTAAACAGCGCAGATTTAATTCGAATTTTATCCTGTTTACACCGCTTGTTTCTGCCTGATGAAGTTGATTTGCAGAAGAAAATTCCTGTTTAATGACATGAAAAATAAAGTCTTATTAGAAAATAATGCCGACAAAGCGCCTAAATCATTATTACTTATAACAAAAGCGGTCAATAACGATCGGGCGCAGGCAAACACAACAGGTACGTTCACAACGACAGATGGGGATTTGCGGATGAAATTAACAACAGGTAAGGCACTGCTGGCGGGTTGTATTGCGATGGCCATGAGCCAGGCGGCCATGGCGAAAGACATCAAGGTAGCGATCGTCGGGGCGATGTCCGGCCCGGTCGCGCAGTATGGCGACATGGAGTTTACCGGCGCGCGCCAGGCGATTGCCGACATCAACGCCAAGGGCGGCATCAAGGGCGACAAGCTGGTCGGCGTGGAATACGACGACGCCTGCGACCCGAAACAGGCGGTTGCGGTCGCCAACAAGGTGATCAACGACGGCATTCGCTACGTGATCGGCCACCTGTGCTCCTCGTCCACCCAGCCGGCGTCCGATATCTATGAAGACGAAGGCGTGATCATGATTACCCCGGCGGCCACCAACGCCGATCTGACCACCCGCGGCTACAAGATGATCCTGCGCACCACCGGCCTAGATTCGGATCAGGGCCCGACCGCCGCCAAATACATCCTCAGCGACATCAAGCCGAAGCGCATCGCCGTGGTGCACGACAAGCAGCAATACGGTGAAGGCCTGGCGCGCTCGGTGCGCGACAGCCTGAAAAAACAGGGCACCGAAGTGGCGATGTTCGAAGGCATCACCGCCGGCGACAAAGACTTCTCCACCCTGGTGGCGCGCCTGAAGAAAGAAAATATCGACTTCGTGTACTTCGGCGGTTACTACCCGGAAATGGGCCAGATCCTGCGTCAGGCCAAGCAGGCCGGGTTGACCACCCGCTTCATGGGGCCGGAAGGCGTGGGCAACTCCTCGCTGTCCAACATCGCCGGGGCCGCTTCGGAAGGCATGCTGGTGACGTTGCCGAAACGCTACGATCAGGTGCCTGCCAACCAGCCGATCGTCGATGCATTGAAAGCCAAGAAGCTGGATCCGACCGGCCCGTTCGTCTGGACCACCTATGCCGCGCTGCAGTCGCTGACCACCGGCATGGAGCGCAGCGGCAGCCAGGAGCCGGCGGATATCGTCAAGGATCTGAAAACCGGCAAGCCGGTGGAGACCGTGATGGGGCCGCTGACCTGGGATGACAAGGGCGATCTGAAAGGCTTCGAGTTCGGCGTGTTCGAATGGCATGCCAACGGCACGTCCACACCGATCAAATAAGCCATAATGATTAGGGTGGGGCGCAGCCCGCTGCGCCCGGCGGGTCGGCTTGCCGGCCCCGTCTCCCTTTACCCGCCGGTTCTCCGCCGGCGGGTTTCGCAGCCAAGGGTTCAGAGTATGTCAGAGCAGCTCCTCTATTTTCTGCAGCAGATGTTCAACGGCTTAACGTTGGGCAGCACCTATGCATTGATCGCCATCGGTTACACCATGGTTTACGGCATCATCGGCATGATCAACTTCGCCCACGGCGAGGTGTACATGATCGGTAGCTATGTCTCCTTTATCGTCATCGCCGCCCTGATGATGCTCGGTATCGACGTCGGCTGGTTGCTGATCGGCGCCGCGTTCCTGGTCTCGATCGTCATCGCCAGCGCCTACGGCTGGAGCATCGAGCGGGTGGCCTACAAGCCGGTGCGCAACTCCAAGCGCCTGATTGCGCTGATCTCGGCCATCGGCATGTCGATATTCCTGCAAAACTACGTCAGCCTGACGCAGGGCTCACGCGATCTGGCGCTGCCCAGCCTGGTGACCGGCCAGTGGGTGCTGGGGGAAAGCAACGGCTTCGCCGCCACCATCAGCACCATGCAGCTGATCATCTGGCTCGTGACCTTCCTGGCGATGCTGGCGCTGACGCTGTTTATCCGTTATTCGCGCATGGGCCGCGCCTGTCGCGCCTGTGCGGAAGACCTGAAGATGGCCAGCCTGCTGGGCATCAACACCGACCGGGTGATCTCGCTGACCTTCGTCATCGGGGCGGTGATGGCGGCGGTGGCCGGGGTATTGCTCGGCCAGTTCTACGGCGTCATCAACCCTTACATCGGCTTTATGGCCGGTATGAAAGCCTTCACCGCCGCGGTTCTGGGCGGTATCGGCAGCATTCCCGGCGCGATGATCGGCGGCCTGGTGCTGGGCGTGGCGGAAGCGCTGACCTCCGCCTACCTCAGCACTGAATATAAAGACGTGGTGTCGTTCGCGTTGCTGATCGTGGTGCTGCTGATCATGCCGACCGGCATCCTCGGGCGTCCGGAGGTTGAGAAAGTATGAAACTCAATCTGCTCAATGCGCTGATCGCCACTGCGGTGCTGTTCGTGATGGCGTCGTTCCTGATGGGCATGCAGCTTAGCCTGGACGGCACCAAGCTGGTGGTGCACGGCGCGGCGGAAGTACGCTGGATGTGGATCGGCATCGGCTGCGTCATCGTCTTTTTCTTCCAGCTGTTGCGCCCGCTGCTGCAGCAGGGATTGAAAAAAGTCTCCGGCCCGGCGTTCGTGCTGCCGAGCTTCGACGGCACCACGCCGCGGCAAAAACTGCTGGCGGCTCTGCTCATCGTCGCGGCGGTCGCCTGGCCGTTCCTGGTGTCGCGCGGCACGGTGGATATCGCCACCCTGACGCTGATCTACGTGATGCTGGGCCTCGGCCTCAACGTGGTGGTGGGCTTGTCCGGTCTGCTGGTGCTCGGCTACGGCGGTTTCTACGCCATCGGCGCCTACACCTACGCGCTGCTGAATCACTATTACGGCCTCGGCTTCTGGGAGAGCCTGCCGCTGGCGGGCATCGTCACCGCCGCCTTCGGCTTCCTGCTCGGTTTCCCGGTGCTGCGGCTGCGCGGCGACTACCTGGCGATCGTGACGCTCGGCTTCGGTGAGATCGTGCGCATCCTGCTGCTGAACAATACCGAGATCACCGGCGGACCGAACGGCATCAGCCAGATCCCGAAACCGACCTTCTTCGGCCTGGAGTTCAACCGCAGCGTGCGCGACGGCGGCTGGGATACCTTCCATAACTTCTTCGGCCTGAAATACGATCCGAGCGATCGCATCGTGTTCCTGTACCTGGTGGCGCTGCTGCTGGTGGTGCTGACGCTGTTCGTCATCAACCGCCTGCTGCGTATGCCGCTGGGGCGCGCCTGGGAAGCGCTGCGCGAAGACGAGATCGCCTGCCGCTCGCTGGGCCTCAGCCCGACGCGCATCAAGCTGACCGCTTTTACCATCAGCGCCGCTTTCGCCGGGTTTGCCGGCACGCTGTTCGCCGCGCGCCAGGGGTTCGTCAGCCCGGAATCCTTCACCTTCGTCGAATCGGCCTTCGTACTGGCGATCGTCGTACTGGGGGGCATGGGCTCGCAGTTCGCGGTCATTCTGGCGGCGATCCTGCTGGTGGTGTCGCGCGAGCTGATGCGCGATCTGAATGAATACAGCATGTTGCTGCTGGGTGCGCTGATGGTGCTGATGATGATTTGGCGGCCGCAGGGGCTGTTGCCGATGAAACGGCCGCAGCTGAAGCTGCAGGCGGCGGACATTCACGCGGGCAAGGGGGAGCAGGCATGAGCGTTCAACCTTTGCTGCAGGTGGAGGGCCTGTCGATGCGTTTCGGCGGGCTGCTGGCGGTCAACAACGTGGCGTTGACGCTGAACGAAGGTGAAATCGTGTCGCTGATCGGCCCCAACGGCGCCGGTAAGACCACGGTGTTCAACTGCCTGACCGGTTTTTACCGCCCGACCGGCGGCACCATCAAATTGCGCGATCGCCACCTGGAAGGGTTGGCGGGGCAGGCCATCGCCCGCATGGGGGTGGTGCGCACCTTCCAGCACGTGCGGCTGTTCCGTGAAATGACGGTGATCGAAAACCTGCTGGTGGCGCAGCATCAGCACCTGAAAAGCGGCGTGTTTGCCGGGTTGCTGAAAACCCCGGCGTTCCGCCGCGCCGAAGCCGAAGCGCTGGCGCGCGCGGCGGAGTGGCTGGAGCGCGTCGGCCTGCTGGAAATGGCCAACCGCTCGGCGGGCAACCTGGCCTATGGGCAGCAGCGGCGGCTGGAGATCGCCCGCTGCATGGTGACCCGGCCGGAGCTGCTGATGCTGGATGAACCGGCCGCCGGCCTCAACCCGAAAGAGACCGACGAGCTGGATCACCTGATCGTCGAGCTGCGCGATCGGCATAAGGTATCGGTGCTGCTGATCGAGCACGACATGAAGCTGGTGATGGGCATTTCCGACCGCATTTACGTGGTGAATCAGGGCACGCCGCTGGCGCAGGGCACACCGGCGGAGATCCGCAACAACCCGGACGTGATCCGGGCTTATTTGGGCGAAGAATAATATGTTGTCATTCAATCAGGTATCCGCCCATTACGGCAAAATTCAGGCGCTGCATCAGGTCAGTCTCACGATAAGCCAGGGGGAAATCGTGACGTTAATCGGCGCCAACGGCGCCGGTAAAACCACGCTGCTCGGCACCCTGTGCGGTGAGCCGCGCGCCAGCGAAGGCAGCATCGTCTTTCAGAACCAGGACATCACCCAGTGGCAAACCTCGCGCATCATGCGCGAAGCGGTGGCGATCGTGCCGGAAGGGCGGCGCGTCTTCTCGCGCATGACGGTGGAAGAAAACCTGGCGATGGGCGGCTTCTTCGCCGATCGCCGGCAGTATCAACAGCGCATCGAACGGGTGTTCACTCTGTTCCCGCGCCTGCTGGAGCGCCGAAGCCAGCGCGCCGGCACCATGTCCGGCGGCGAGCAGCAGATGTTGGCCATCGGCCGCGCGCTGATGAGCCAGCCGAAGCTGTTGCTGCTCGACGAGCCCTCGCTCGGGCTGGCGCCGATCATCATCCAGCAGATTTTCGACATCATTCAGCAGCTGCGGGAAGAGGGCATGACCATCTTCCTGGTGGAGCAAAACGCCAATCAGGCGCTGAAATTGGCGGACCGCGGTTATGTGCTGGAAAACGGCCGCGTGGTGTTGGAAGATACGGGGGCTGCATTGTTAGCCAACGAAGCAGTGAGGTCGGCGTATCTGGGCGGTTAATCCGCCCCCCTACGAATTAAAATAATCAGGTACGAGAAGAAGAAATGAAGACAGAAGGGTTACTCGCGCAGCGCATCGTTAACGTAAAAAGTTCGGCCATCCGTGAATTGCTTAAACACAGCAAGATGGAACACGTCATTTCGCTGGCGGGCGGCATCCCCTCTGATGCGCTGTTCGATTTCGAAGGATTGAGCATCGCCACCCAGCAGGCGATCACCGAACAGCCGAAAAGCGCGTTCCAGTATGGCCTGACCGAGGGCAGCCCGCTGCTGCGTGAGCGCATTTGCGCGCTGTGCGCCGAGCGCGGCGTCACCGCTGGCGCGGAAGAGGTGATGGTTACCGCCGGCTCGCAGCAGGCATTGGATTTGGTGATGCGCGCCATCGTCAACCCCGGCGACGTGTTCGTGGTGGAGCGCCCGACCTACCTGGCGGCGCTGCAAACGTTGGAGCTGGCGGAAGCCAACATCATGTCGGTCTCGTCCGACAGCGACGGCATGGTGGTGGAAGAGCTGGCCGAGCTGCTGAAAACCCAGCGCATCAAGGGCGTGTACGTGGTGCCGAACTTCGGCAACCCCAGCGGCATCACTCTGAGCGCCGAGCGCCGCGAACTGCTGGTGAAGCTGGCCGCCGAACATAACTTCCTGATCATCGAAGACGATCCGTACGGCGAGCTGCGTTTTACCGAAGAGCGCCACCCGACGCTGCATCAGGTGTCACAGCGGGTGCTGGGCAACACCGACCACATCATCTATACCTCGACCTTCTCCAAGATCCTGGCGCCGGGCCTGCGGTTGGGCTGGGCGATCCTGCCGCCGTTCCTGCTGCATAAAGTGGCGATCATCAAGCAGGCGGCGGATCTGCACGCCAGCGCGCTGTCGCAGAGCATCGTCGAATGCTACCTCGGCCTGGGCCGCCTGCCGGCGCAGATCGACAAGATCCGCGCCGCCTACAAACAGAAGGGCGAGATCCTGGCCGGTTTGGTGGAGCAGGAGCTGGGCGACTACATCACCTTCGATAAGCCGAAGGGCGGCATGTTCCTGTGGGCACGTTTCCGCCAGCCGTTCAACGCCACCGAATGGCTGAACGCTACCCTGCAGCAGGGCGTGGTGTTCGTGCCGGGGGAATACTTCTTCTCCGACAACCCGGATCGTTCGACCTTCCGCCTGTCGTTCGCCACCGCCACCGAACAGCAGATGCAGGAAGCGGTGGCGCGTCTGCGCCGTTCGCTGTAATCCTCGCGGCGGCGGAGCCCATGCCCGCCGCCGACATCAAACCGCCATCTTCACTTCACCTTGCCGTCATGTGGCTGTCATATAACGGTTATTTTTCTGTCATCCGCGCATGGCATGTTATCCCCCGTCATCTTTCGAGCCGCAGCGTTGTTGGCTGCCCGACTGCCCCCCTGTCACTTAGTTAGCTAAGCTCCAGGGTGCCAGCAGGTTGCCGCCTAGCTGCAACTCGAAAGCTATAGGGGGCACTCCCTCATCAAGAATTGATTCTTTTCGCTCACGCGCTTTTACACCAGCTTTTTTCAGGAGTTAGGCATGCTCACCTACGCTATTCGCAAAACCACGCTGTGCGTCGCGTTGACCCTGGCGGTCAGCACTCAGGCGCTGGCGGCGACCGAGATCCCGTTCTGGCATTCGATGGAAGGCGAACTGGGTAAGGAAGTGGATTCCCTGGCGGATCGCTTCAACCAGTCGCACAGCGACGTCAAGATTGTGCCGGTTTATAAAGGCAACTACGAACAGAGCCTGGCGGCGGGTATCGCCGCTTACCGCTCCGGCAAGGCGCCGGCGATCCTGCAGGTTTACGAGGTGGGCACCGCCACCATGATGGCCAGCAAGGCCATCAAACCGGTCTACGAGGTGTTTAAAGAGGCCGGCATCAACTTCGACGAGTCGGTGTTCGTGCCGACGGTAGCCGGCTATTACACCGACAACAAGAGCGGCCATCTGCTGTCTCAACCGTTCAACAGCTCCACGCCGGTGCTGTACTACAACAAAGACGCCTTCAAGAAGGCCGGCCTGAACCCGGACCAGCCGCCGAAAACCTGGCAGGAGCTGGCGGCGGATACTGCCAAGCTGCGTGAGGCCGGCATGAAGTGCGGCTACGCCAGCGGCTGGCAGGGCTGGATCCAGCTGGAGAACTTCAGCGCCTGGCACGGCGTGCCGTTCGCCAGCGAAAACAACGGGTTCGGCGGCACCAACGCCAAGCTGGAGTTCAACAAGCCGCTGCAGGTCAAGCACATCGAGCTGCTGGAGGCGATGAACAAGAAGGGCGATTTCACCTACTTCGGCCGCAAAGACGAATCCACCGAGAAGTTTTATAACGGCGACTGCGCCATCACCACCGCGTCATCCGGTTCGCTGGCGGACATCAAGCACTACGCCAAATTCAACTACGGCGTCGGCATGATGCCGTACGACGCCGACGCGAAAAACGCGCCGCAGAACGCCATCATCGGCGGGGCCAGCCTGTGGGTGATGAACGGCAAAGACGCCGCCACCTACAAGGGCGTGGCCGAGTTCCTGCAGTACCTGGCGCAGCCGGAAATCGCCGCCGAATGGCACCAGAAGACCGGCTATCTGCCGATTACCACCGCGGCTTACGATCTGACCAAGCAGCAGGGCTTCTACGACAAGAACCCGGGTGCTGACGTCGCCACTCGCCAGATGCTGAACAAGCCGCCGTTGCCGTTCACCAAGGGCCTGCGCCTGGGCAATATGCCGCAGATCCGCAGCGTGGTGGATGAGGAGTTGGAAGGCGTGTGGACCGGCAAGAAAACGCCTCAGCAGGCGTTGGACGCCGCCGTGCAGCGCGGTGACGTGCTGCTGCGCCGCTTCGAAGCATCGACCAAGTAACCCTGCGTCGCGAGCCCGGCAGACCGGGCTCGCGTCTTCACGCCGATCCTTCCGTACCCGATTAATGGTTTAACTTCTATGTCATCTTCCCGTCCCGGTTTCGGCTGCAGCTGGCTGCCCTATGCGTTGGTGCTGCCGCAGCTGCTGATTACCGCCGTGTTCTTTTTATGGCCCGCCGGCGAGGCGCTGTGGTATTCGGTGCAGAGCCTCGATCCGTTCGGCCTGTCCAGCCAGTTTGTCGGGCTGGATAACTTTACGCAGCTGTTCCAGGATCCTTACTACCTCGACTCGTTTTACACCACGCTGATCTTCAGCTTCCTGGTGGCGGGCATCGGGCTGGCGGTGTCGCTGTTCTTCGCCGCGCTGGTGGACTACGTGCTGCGCGGCAGCCGCCTCTATCGCACGCTGATGATCCTGCCCTATGCGGTGGCGCCGGCGGTGGCGGCGGTGCTGTGGATCTTTCTGTTCAACCCCGGCCTGGGGTTGATCACCCATTTCCTCAACGGGCTGGGCTATAACTGGAACCATGCGCAAAACAGCGGCCAGGCGATGTTCCTGGTGGTGCTGGCCTCGGTGTGGCAGCAGATAAGCTATAACTTCCTGTTTTTCCTCGCGGCGCTGCAGTCGATCCCGCGCTCGCTGGTGGAGGCGGCGGCCATCGACGGCGCCGGCCCGGTGCGGCGTTTCTTCCATCTGGTGCTGCCGCTGATCGCGCCGGTGAGCTTCTTCCTGCTGGTGGTCAATCTGGTGTACGCCTTCTTCGATACCTTCCCGGTGATCGACGCCGCCACCGGCGGCGGGCCGGTGCAGTCCACCACCACGTTGATCTACAAGATCTACCGCGAAGGCTTCGCCGGATTGGATCTCTCCAGCTCCGCCGCACAGTCGGTGATCCTGATGCTGCTGGTGATCGGCCTGACGGTGATCCAGTTCCGCTTCGTTGAACGTAAGGTGCGCTATCAATGATTGAGAATCGACGCGGGCTGGATATCTTCAGCCATGTGATGCTGATTATCGGCGTGCTGGTGGTGCTGTTCCCGCTGTACGTGGCCTTTGTCGCCGCCACGCTGGACGACAAGCAGGTGTTTCAGGTGCCGATGACGCTAGTGCCCGGTGGCCACCTGTGGGAGAACATCCGTAATATCTGGCAGGGCGGCGTGGGCAACCTCAAGGTGCCGTTCTCGCTGCTGCTGCTCAACAGCGTGATCATGGCGCTGGCGATCACCTTCGGCAAGATCGCGGTGTCGGTGCTGTCGGCTTACGCCATCGTGTATTTCCGTTTCCCGATGCGCAGCCTGTTCTTCTGGCTGATTTTCCTCACCCTGATGCTGCCGGTGGAGGTGCGCATTTTCCCGACGGTGGAGGTGATCTCCAACCTCAACTTGCTGGACAGCTACACCGGCCTGACGCTGCCGCTGATGGCCTCGGCCACCGCGACCTTCCTGCTGCGTCAGTTCTTCATGACGCTGCCGGATGAGCTGCTGGAGGCGGCGCGCATCGACGGCGCCGGGCCGATGCGTTTCTTCTGGGACATCGTGCTGCCGCTGTCGAAAACCAATCTGGCGGCGCTGTTCGTCATCACCTTTATCTACGGCTGGAACCAATACCTGTGGCCGATCCTGATCACCAGCGACGCCTCGATGGGCACCGCGGTGGCGGGCATCAAGAGCATGATCTCCACTTCCGGCGCGCCGACCCAGTGGAACCAGGTGATGGCGGCGATGATTCTGACTTTATTGCCACCGCTGGCGGTGGTGCTTCTGATGCAGCGCTGGTTTGTGCGCGGTCTGGTTGATAGCGAGAAATAACGACGATGGCAGGATTAAAACTACAGGCGGTCACCAAGTCTTACGACGGTAAAACGCCGGTGATCAAACAGATCGACCTCGATGTGGCGGACGGCGAATTCATCGTGATGGTCGGCCCGTCCGGCTGCGGCAAATCCACGCTGCTGCGTATGGTGGCCGGGCTGGAACGCACCACCAGCGGCGATATCTATATCGATACCCGGCGCGTGACCGATCTGGAGCCCAAGGATCGCGGCATCGCGATGGTGTTCCAGAACTACGCGCTCTATCCGCACATGAGCGTGTACGACAACATGGCCTACGGCCTCAAGATCCGCGGTTTCGGCAAAGATCATATCCGCCAGCGGGTGGAGGAGGCGGCGCGCATCCTGGAGCTGGAGCCGCTGCTCAAGCGCAAACCGCGCGAACTTTCCGGCGGCCAGCGCCAGCGCGTGGCGATGGGGCGCGCCATCGTGCGCGAACCGGCGGTATTCCTGTTCGATGAGCCGCTGTCCAACCTGGACGCCAAGCTGCGGGTGCAGATGCGCCTGGAGCTGCAGCAGCTGCATCGTCGTCTGAAAACCACCAGCCTGTACGTCACCCACGATCAGGTGGAGGCGATGACGCTGGCGCAGCGGGTGATCGTAATGAACAAGGGCGTGGCGGAGCAGATCGGCACCCCGAGTGAAGTGTACCAACGGCCGGCTTCGCTGTTTGTCGCCGGCTTTATCGGATCGCCGGCGATGAACCTGCTGCCCGGCACCCTCAGTGCCGACGGCGGCCAGCTGCTGCTGGCGGACGGCATGGCGCTGCCGTTGCCGGCGGCCAAGCCGCAGTGGGCGGGGCGGCAGTTGACGCTGGGCGTTCGGCCGGAGCATATTCAGCTGGTGGCGCAAGGCCAGGGCGTGCCGCTGCAGCTGCAGACGCTGGAACTGCTGGGGGCCGACAATCTGGCGCACGGCCAGTGGGGCGGCCACGGGGTGATCGCGCGGCTGTCGCATGAAACCTTGCCGGCGGCGGGCAGTACGCTATATTTGCAGCTGCCTGCTCAGGCGCTGCACTTCTTTGACACCCACAGCGGATTACGGATGGATTGATGACTAGACCCTGGCCTTACCCTCATATCGTCGCCCACCGCGGCGGCGGTTCTCTGGCGCCGGAAAACACCCTGGCGGCGATCGACGTCGGCGCGCGCCACGGCCACAAGATGATCGAGTTCGATGCCAAGCTGGCGCAGGACGGGCAAATTTTCCTGCTGCACGACGACACGCTGGATCGCACCAGCAACGGTTGGGGCGTGGCGGGCGAGCTGCCGTGGGACAAACTGGTGCAGCTGGACGCCGGTAACTGGTACAGCTCGGCCTTCAAGGGCGAGCGGCTGCCGCTGTTGTCGGAGGTGGCGGAACGCTGCCAGGAACACGGCCTGATGGCCAATATCGAGATCAAGCCGACCACCGGCAGCGACGATGAAACCGGCCGGGTGGTGGCGCTGGCGGCGCGGTTGCTGTGGCAAGGGCAGACCGATCCGCTGCTCTCTTCCTTCTCGGTAGAAGCGCTGGCGGCGGCGCAGCGCACCGTGCCGGATTTGCCACGCGGCCTGCTGCTGGAGGCCTGGGACGACAACTGGCGCGAGCTGACCGAACGTCTGGATTGCGTCTCGCTGCATATCGATCACAAAGCGCTGACCGCCGAGCGGGTGAAAGCGTTGAAAGACGCCGGGCTGCGCATTCTGGTGTATACCGTCAACCAACCGGATCGCGCGCGCCTGCTGCTCGACTGGGGCGTTGACTGCATTTGCACCGACCGGATAGATTTGATCGGCCCGGATTTTTAATCCGGCACCGATGAATCCCGCGACGACAAGCCTTGCCGCCGCACCACCGGAAGGAATGCGATGCCTGGCTTTATCCTGTCACTGTGGCACCAGATCGTGCTGTCTTTACCGCTGTTTGTTCTGATCGCGTTGGGTTATGGGCTGATTCGCTGGGGGAAGTGGCCTGCCAGCATCACCGATGGCCTGACGCGTTTCGTGTTTTCCCTCGCCTTGCCCGCCATGCTGTTTCGCATGATGTGCGATTTCTCGCAGCGCCCGGCGGTCGATGCCCGGCTGCTGATCGCGTTCTTCGGCAGTTGCCTGATCGTGTTTGTGCTCGGCCGCCTCGTCGCCCGGCATCTCTTCCGGCTGGATGGCGTCGCCGGTTCGGTGTTTGCGCTGGGCGGTATTTTCTCCAATAACGTGATGCTCGGCTTGCCGATCGCCAGCGTGATGCTGGGGCAGGCGGCGATCCCGTCGGTGGCGCTGGTGCTGGTGTTCAACGGCCTGATCCTGTGGACGCTGGTCACGGTGTCGATCGAATGGGCGCGCAACGGCTCGCCGACGCTGAGCGGCTTCGCTAAAACCGCGCGCAGCGTGCTGACCAACCCACTGATCGTCGGCATCCTGTCCGGCACCCTGTTCAGCCTGACCGGCCTGCCGCTGCCGGCCTTCGTCGATCGGCCGGTCAGCATGCTCGGCCAGGTGGCGGCGCCGCTGTCGTTGGTGGTGCTTGGCATGGGGCTCGCGGAGTATCGCATCGGCGAAGGTTGGCGGCTGAGCAGCGCCATCTGCGTGCTGAAATTGCTGGTGCAGCCGCTAGTGATTTGGCTGCTGGCCTGGATGATGGATCTGCCGCCGATGGAGACCCGCGTTGTGGTGCTGCTGGGGTCGATGGCGGTAGGGGTGAACGTCTACCTGATGTCGCGCCAGTTCAATACGCTCACCGGCCCGGCCGCCACCAGCCTGGTGATGTCCACCGTGCTGGCGGCGATCACCACGCCGCTGATCCTCACCGTTATGGGCGTGCGGGCGTAGCCGGCATCGGCGCCTGCGGCACCGCCGGTGCGGTGCGGTTGAACGGATCGCGCGGCTGGTTGCCGTTAGGCAGCAGCTGCCCGCCGTTTGGCGTGGTTTGCAACAGCTGTTGCCGTTGATTGTCGAACTGTCGCTGCTGCTGCAGGCGGCGTTGATCCATCTGCCGGTTGTTCAACAGGCGCTGTTGCTGCGCCTGCTGGTTGTTTTGGTTGAGTAACTGCTGCTGTGAACGCAGGTCGGTTACGCCGTTGGCCGCCGCCGCCAACCCAGGCAGCAACAGAAGAGCGAACAGAATGTGAGAAGTTTTCATGATGGTTACCTCGTCTTTTTATTAAGCCTAACCCAGCGGTGAAATTTTGCCGGTAGTTTGTCTTTTGTTCAGATGTAAACCGCCTTTCATCCCCTTATGCGTCCATCTTCCGTTACAATCGCCCTTTCGGTCTTTTTAGGGTGAACCCATCGTGCTGCTTTTGGTTATAACCACCATCCTGTGGGCATTTTCTTTCAGCCTGATTGGCGAGTACCTGGCGGGCCATGTCGACAGCGGGTTCTCGGCGCTGGTGCGCATCGGGCTGGCGGCGCTGGTGTTTCTGCCGTTTCTGCGTTGGCGCAATATCAAACTCAAGGTGATCCTGCTGTATATGCTGGTGGGCGCCTTCCAGCTGGGCATCATGTACCTGTTCAGCTTCCGTGCCTACCTGTACCTGACGGTGCCGGAATTCCTGCTGTTCACCGTGCTGACGCCGCTGTACATCACGCTGATCTACGACTTGCTGAGCGGCCGACGCCTGCGTTGGGGCTATGTCTTCAGCGCGCTGCTGGCGGTGCTGGGCGCGGCGATCATCCGCTATCACCAGCTGAGTGAGCATTTCTGGTGGGGGCTGCTGTTGGTGCAGGCGGCGAATATCAGCTTCGCCATCGGCATGGTCGGCTATAAGCGCCTGATGGAAGTGCACCCCTTGCCGCAGCACACTGCGTTTTCCTGGTTCTACCTGGGGGCGGCGGCGGTGGCGGTGGTGGCCTGGTTCCTGTGGGGCAATCCGCAGCAGCTGCCGACCACCAATCTGCAGTGGGGCGTGCTGATCTGGCTGGGCGTGGTGGCGTCGGGGCTGGGCTACTTCATGTGGAACTACGGCGCGACGCAGGTGGATGCCGGCACGCTCGGCATCATGAACAATATGCATGTGCCGGCCGGTTTGTTGGTCAATCTGGCCATCTGGCAACAGCAGCCGCACTGGCCGAGCTTTATCATCGGTGGGGCGGTGATCGTCGCTTCGCTGTGGGTGCATCGCCGCTGGGTAGCGCCGAAACAGCTCGGTTAAGCGAGTGGGCCACCCCGGCACGGGGGGCCCGAATGTTTATACGCCGGCTGCCAATGCTTTGGCGCCGGTCGCGCCAGGGCGTGCGGCATCGCGTACAAACGGCAGATGATCGCAGGCGTGCTGGCGGGCCGAGCGGATAAAGGCTTCGGTCACCGCCTGGCGCTGTTCACCGTCGCGCACGGCGGCGTACAGGCGGCTCCACAGGCCGTCACCCAGGGTTTTGGTCACCACCAGCCCCTGCTGTTCGAAACTCTCCACCACCCAGTGCGGCAGCGCCGCAATCCCCATCCGCGCCGATACCATCTGGATCAGCAGCAGCGTGTTATCGACGTTCTTCAACGCCGGGCTAACGCCCGCCGGCTGCAGAAAATGCCGCCAGATATCCAGCCGTTGGCGCTGCACCGGGTAAATCAACAGCGTTTCGTCACTTAAGTCTTCCGGCTCGATGTGCGGCTTGCCAGCCAGCGGATGATCCGGCGCCATCACCAGACGCACCTCGAAATCGAACATCGGCGAATAGTGCAGGCCGCTGCGCGGCAGAATATCCGACGTCATCACCAGATCCAGTTCGCCCTGTTGCAAGGCCGGCTGCGGATCGAAAGTCACGCCGGAAGTAAAGTCCATCACCACCTGTGGGAAACGCCGGCGGAAGTTGTCCAGCGCCGGCGTCAGCCACTGTATGCAGCTGTGGCATTCGATGGCGATGCGCAGCGTGGTCTGATGCGGCTCGTGGCAGGCCTGCAACGCCTGTTGGATCTGCGGGAGGACCTGCTCCGCCAGCTGCAGCAGGATCTCGCCCTGGGCGGTGAAGCGCAGCGGCTGGCTCTTGCGCACGAACAGCTTGAAGCCCAGACGTTGCTCAAGATCGCTGAACTGGTGCGACAGGGCAGACTGCGTCTGGTGAAGTTGGGCCGCCGCCCCCGCCAGCGAACCGCTGTTGCGCAGGGCCTGCAGCGTCCGTAAATGTTTCAGTTCGATCATGAGAGTCCTTCACATTGACAGTGAATAAATTGCGCTTGTGGTTAATACAGTACCTGCTGATTATGGATGTGTAAACATCTGGACGGCTAAATGGGGAATATGACGATGGCAATTTTGAATCACACACTGGGTTTTCCTCGCGTTGGGCTACGACGTGAGCTGAAAAAAGCTCAGGAAAGCTACTGGGCCGGCAACTCAACGCAGGAAGAGCTGTTGGCGGTTGGCCGCGAGCTGCGTGCTCGTCATTGGCAGCAGCAACAGCAGGCCGGGGTGGATTTGGTGCCGGTCGGCGATTTCGCCTGGTACGATCATGTGTTGACCACCAGCCTGCTGCTGGGCAACGTGCCGGCGCGCCATCAGAATGCGGATGGCGCGATCGATCTGGACACGCTGTTCCGCATCGGCCGTGGCCGCGCACCGACCGGCGAGCCGGCGGCCGCGGCGGAAATGACCAAATGGTTCAACACCAACTACCACTACATGGTGCCCGAATTCCAGCAAGGCCAGCAGTTCAAGCTGGGCTGGACTCAGCTGCTGGACGAAGTGGACGAAGCGCTGGCGCTCGGCCATCGCATCAAACCGGTGCTGCTGGGCCCGGTGACCTATTTGTGGCTGGGTAAGGTGAAGGGCGAGCCGTTCGATCGCCTGTCGCTGCTGAAAGAGATTCTGCCGGTTTACCAACAGGTACTGGCCGAGCTGGCGAAACGCGGCGTCGAGTGGGTGCAAATTGACGAGCCTGCGCTGGTGCTGGAGCTGCCGCAAGCCTGGCTGGATGCGTTCAAACCGGCTTACGACGCGCTGCAGGGGCAGGTGAAGCTGCTGCTGACCACGTATTTCGATAGCGTCGGCCACAACCTCGATACCGTCCGCACGCTGCCGGTGCAGGGTCTGCATGTCGATCTGGTCGCCGGTCATGACGATATCGCCGCGCTGAGCGCCGCATTGCCGCAAGATTGGCTGCTGTCGCTGGGGGTGATCAACGGCCGCAACGTTTGGCGCGCCGATCTGAGCCGCTGGTTCGAACGTCTTCAGCCGCTGGTGGGCACCCGCCCACTGTGGATCGGCAGCTCCTGTTCACTGCTGCACAGCCCGATCGACCTGAGCGTGGAAAGCCGTCTGGACGAAGAAGTGAAAAGCTGGTTCGCCTTCGCGCTGCAAAAATGCGCCGAGCTGGCGCTATTAAGCTCGGCGCTGAACGCGCCTGACGCGACGAAACAGGCTGAACTGGACGCCTACAGCGCACCGATCCGCGCCCGCCGTCAGTCGAGCCGCGTGCATAACTCACAGGTTGAGCGCCGGCTGGCCGCGATCACCGCGCAGGACAGCGAACGCCACAGCGCTTACGCCGAGCGCGCCAGGGCGCAGCGCGAGCGTTTCAACCTGCCGGCCTGGCCGACCACCACCATCGGTTCATTCCCGCAGACCACCGAGATCCGCGGCCTGCGTCTGGACTTCAAACAGGGCCGTTTAGACGGCAACAACTACCGCACCAGCATCGGTGAGCATATCAAACAGGCGATCGTCGAGCAGGAGCGTCTCGGGCTTGACGTACTGGTGCACGGTGAAGCTGAGCGCAACGACATGGTGGAGTATTTCGGCGAGAACCTCGACGGCTTCGTGTTTACCCAGAACGGCTGGGTGCAGAGCTACGGCTCCCGCTGCGTGAAGCCGCCGGTCATCATCGGTGACGTCAGCCGCCCGGAAGCCATTACCGTCGAATGGGCCAAATTTGCCCAGTCGCTGACCGACAAACCGGTGAAAGGCATGCTGACCGGGCCGGTGACCATCCTGTGCTGGTCGTTCCCGCGTGAAGACGTGACCCGCGAAGTGATTGCCAAGCAGATTGCGCTGGCGCTGCGCGACGAGGTGGAAGATCTGGAAAAAGCCGGTATCGGCATCATCCAGATCGACGAACCCGCCCTGCGCGAAGGGCTGCCGCTGCGCCAATCCGACTGGGCCGCGTACCTGAACTGGGCGGTGGACGCCTTCAAACTGAACGCCGCCGTGGCGCGGGACGACACCCAGATCCACACCCACATGTGTTACTGCGAGTTCAACGACATCATGGACTCCATCGCCGCGCTGGACGCCGACGTGATCACCATCGAGACCTCGCGTTCCGATATGGATCTGCTGGAAGCCTTCAAAGAGTTCGAATACCCGAACGAAATCGGGCCGGGCGTCTACGATATCCACTCGCCGAACGTGCCGAGCGTGGAATGGATTGAAGCGCTGCTGCGTAAAGCGGCGCAGAACATCCCGGCGGAACGCCTGTGGGTTAACCCGGATTGCGGCCTGAAAACCCGCGGCTGGCCGGAAACCCGACAGTCGCTGGCCAACATGGTATTGGCGGCGCAGCGCCTGCGCGAGCACGCGTGATGCCGTGCGGCGGATAAACCGCCGCTTATAGATTTACTGGTGTGATGATTGGGCGCTTCGGCGCCCTTTTTTATGCGAGGGAAATTATTTGACGCCGTGCTGGGCGAACCACGCCAGCATGCGCTGCCAGCCGTCCTCCGCCGCTTCGGCGTTGTAGCTGGGGCGATAGTCGGCGTTGAACGCATGCCCGACCTCGGGGTATACCACGATTTCGGCCTCGGCGTTGGCGGCGCGGATCGCCTGGCGCATGGTTTCCACCGTCTCCAGCGGAATGCCGCTGTCCTGCCCGCCATACAGCCCCAGCACCGGCGTTGACAGGTGGGTGGCGACATCGACCGGATGCTTCGGTGAGTTCAGCGTTTTCTCGCCGACCAGTTTGCCGTACCAGGCGACCGCCGCCTTCAACTGCGGGTTGTGCGCCGCGTACAGCCAGGTAATGCGGCCGCCCCAGCAGAAACCGGTGATCGCCAGCTTGCCGGCGTCGCCGCCGTGGCGGATAGCCCAGTGCGCGGCGTGATCCAGATCCGACAGCACCTGACGATCCGGCACCTTGGTCACCAACTGCTGGAACAGCTCGCCGATATCGGTGTAGTCGTTGGCGTCGCCCTGGCGGAAATAGAGCTCGGGCGCGATCGCCAAATAGCCCTGCTTGGCCAGGCGGCGGCACAGATCCTGAATGTGCTCATGGACGCCGAAGATTTCCTGCACCACCAGCACGATGGGGAAAGGGCCGTTATGGTCGGCGGGTTTGGCGACGTAGGCCGGCAGCGCGTCGCCCTGAGAAGGGATGGTCGTTTGCCCGGCGTGAATGCCCTGTTCGTCGGTGATAATCGCGGAGGCGGCCAACGGCGCGGCGGCCGGGGCGAATCCCCCCTGAGCCTGTTCTAATGTCATCACATGTTCGGTTTTCATTGCGGTCTCCGTGCAATAGAAAAAAGCGCTGAGATTAACTATAGGAAAGATTACCCATTATTGGCGCTGCGTGGCGCACTTTCGGACAAGTCGATAAAAAACGGCTAATTATCTGGCTTTGCGGCATTTTTAAGCGCTTTTTATCATGTTATTACGCGTTTTGACCCGCGTAAGTGCCATAAGGTGCGTTAGAGGGCTTTTTTGTCCCTAAGCAACCGATAAGATGGGGGTATTTCGGATTGATGAGCTAGATAGTTTCAACGAGTAACCAATCGGCAGAGAGACAGCAAGATTTGTCGGCTAGACTGAGGTTCAGCGGTGCACAGAGGGCCATTAATGGGTTTTTTGTGACTAAATTCACAAAAAATATGTAGCATGTAATTTGTTTCTCTTTTCATAGTGACTATCGTCACGAAATTAAACGACGATTTTCAGTAGAGTGCTTTTTTGTTCCTCCCAATAAACATGATCCATGAGGAGTCTCGTATGTCTCAGTCTGACGTTTTTCATCTCGGCCTCACCAAGAACGATTTACAAGGGGCCCAGCTTGCCATCGTGCCGGGCGATCCGCAGCGCGTAGAGAAGATTGCCAAGCTGATGGAAAATCCGGTGCATCTGGCCTCCCATCGTGAATTCACTACCTGGCGCGCAGAGCTGGACGGCAAGGCGGTGATCGTCTGCTCCACCGGTATCGGCGGCCCGTCTACCTCTATCGCGGTGGAAGAGCTGGCGCAGCTGGGCATTCGCACCTTCCTGCGCATCGGCACCACCGGTGCCATTCAGGCCAATATCAACGTCGGCGACGTGCTGGTCACCACGGCGGCGGTACGTCTCGACGGCGCCAGCCTGCACTTTGCGCCGATGGAGTTCCCGGCGGTCGCAGACTTCGCCTGCACCACTGCGCTGGTGGAAGCGGCCAAGGCCAGCGGCGCCACCACGCACATTGGCGTGACCGCGTCTTCCGATACCTTCTATCCGGGCCAGGAACGTTACGATACCTACTCTGGCCGCGTCGTTAGCCGTTTCAAAGGCTCGATGGAAGAATGGCAGGCGATGGGCGTGATGAACTATGAAATGGAATCCGCGACGCTGCTGACCATGTGCGCCAGCCAGGGCCTGCGTGCCGGTATGGTGGCCGGGGTGATCGTCAACCGTACCCAGCAAGAGATCCCGAACGCCGAGACCATGAAAAACACCGAAAGCAAAGCGGTGCAGATCGTAGTGGACGCCGCCCGCCGCCTGCTGTAATCGCCTTCCCTCAACGGGCCGCCGACGCGGCCCGTTGAGGTTGATGACAAACTTCATGCCATTGCAGGGTTTGCAAAGAGCAGCGGATAACAAACAGGGAAAATCAATTTATTGATTTTCGGCTGATGGCCACAAAGGAGGAAAAACCACGTTTTTTCCTCCTTTGTCAACGAACTGAACGGGCCGCCGACGCGGCCCGTTTTTCCATTCGCGACGAATCTGTTACGGTGATACTCCTCAGCGCTGCGCCGATGGCCGCCGCGCGTTGTCATAACAAAAACAACGAGGACGTTTATGACCGCCCAGATCCTGCTTCATCCTTCGCTTGCGCCGCTCGACGGTGGCATCAATTTCCGCGACTTCGGTGGCAATGGCATGGCCGACGGGCGCCGCATCAAACGCGGCCTGCTGTTCCGCTCCGGTTCTCTCGAACGGCTGACGGAAAGCGACTGCACTTTCCTCGCCGGGGTGCCGGTGCGTTCGGTGCTGGACTACCGCGATGCCGACGAAGTGCAGGCAAAACCAGATATTCTGTGGAATGGCGCCGATTATCATCACGTGCCGGCCAACCCGCTGAGCAGCGAAGTTAACGCCAACCTGGAAAAGCTCACCAACGAAACGCTGGCCGCTTTCGACGCCCGGGCGTTCATGCTGGAGCTGTATCGCCGCCTGCCGTTTGGCAATGCGGCCTATCAGCGGCTGGCGCAGCTGTTGAGCAACCCTGGCGGCGGCGCGATCGTGCAGCACTGCGCGGTCGGCAAGGATCGCACCGGGGTCGGTTCGGCGCTGGTGCTGTTCGCGCTGGGCGCCGACGAAGCGACGGTACTGGAAGACTATCTGCTGACCGAAACCACGCTGGCCACTTTCCGCGAGCAGATGCTGGATCAGCTGTCTATCAAGCTGAATGCAGCGGCGCTGGAGCAATTCGCCTACGTGCTCAGCGCGCGCGAGGAGTTCCTGATGACGGCGTTGGGCTGTATCCGCCGGCAATACGGCTCCACTGACCGCTGGCTGGAAGCGGAATACGGCCTGGGCGCGGCTCAGCGCGAAGCACTGCAGGCGTTCTACCTCGAGTAAATTGCCGCGTGTTTAGCCGGGGTTTAACTCGCCCCGGCCTATCCTAGGCGGCGAACCATCGCGTATCAGGAGCCCTGCATTGAGCCTCAATGACGTTATCAACTGGGTCAGCGACGTCGTGCGTCAGCACGAAGGCTGGGCCATTCCCATCATCTTCTTCCTGGCGTTCGGCGAGTCGCTGGCGTTTTTGTCGCTGCTGCTGCCGGCCACGGTGATCCTGCTGGCGCTGGGCGCGCTGATCGGCGAAAGCGGCATCGCCTTTTGGCCGATTTGGGCCGCCGCCGCCGCCGGGGCGTTTTTCGGCGACTGGCTCTCTTACTGGATCGGCTATCACTATCAGGATCGCGTGGCCCATATGTGGCCGCTGTCGCGCAATCCGCAGCTGCTGGCGCGCGGCCATGCCTTCTTTGAGCGCTGGGGCGCGCTGGGCATTTTCATCGGCCGCTTTTTCGGCCCGCTGCGCGCCGTGGTGCCGCTGGTGGGCGGCATTTGCGGCATGCCGCAGCGCTATTTCCAACTGGCCAACGTCACGTCGGCGATGATCTGGGCGTTCGGCATTCTGGCGCCGGGGGCGTTCGGCATCAAGTGGCTCAGCCAGTGGCTGGGCTGATTTCTCGCTAAATTGCGCAGCGCCGCGCAATATTGTGCGCGGCGGGCAAAATCAGGCTGGACATCCATACAGCCTCCCCTTAACGTGACGGGCAATGGGCGTGCGAAACGCCGGAACGGCAAGGTGCAACAGGAGGCAGGGTGGATACCAGTCTGATTTATGGGATTGGCGGCGTAGCGATCGGCATGCTGTTGGGGTGGCTGATCGCCAGTCTGCGGGTGCAGCAGACGAATGCGCAACATGAAACCGAGCTGCGGTTGCTGGAGCAAGCGTTGCAGCAGGCGCAGCAGGAAACGGCCGCGCGGCAGGAGACTCTGCAGCGCCACGAGCAGCAGCTGCGGCAGAGCGAGCTGGAGCTGCGTAACCTGCACAGCCAGCTGGCGGCCGGGCATGAAAAGCTGCAACAGCTCAATCATTGGCGCAACGAATGCGAGCTGCTTAACCAGGAGCTGCGCGCCCAGCGCGAGGTTAACAGCGCGCAGGAGGCCGAGCTGCGCGAAGTCACCATCCGTCTGGAAGAGACGCGTATGGCGGCGGAGGAGAAGCAACGCCTGCTGATCAACAGCGAACAGCGCCTCACCACCCAGTTTGAAAATCTCGCCAACCGCATTTTTGAACACAGCGGCCGCAAGGTGGACGAGCAAAATAAGCAAAGCTTGGATCGTTTACTGCTGCCGCTGCGCGAACAGCTGGACGGTTTCCGCCGCCAGGTTCAGGACAGCTTTGGCCAGGAAGCGCGGGAGCGCCACACGCTGACGCACGAGATACGTAATCTACAGCAGTTGAACGCGCAGATGGCGCGCGAGGCCATTAACCTCACCAAGGCGCTGAAAGGCGACAACAAAACGCAGGGCAACTGGGGTGAGGTGGTGCTGAGCCGGGTACTGGAGGCCTCTGGCCTGCGCGAAGGGCACGAGTATGAAACGCAGGTCAACGTGCGGGTGGATCACCAGAGCCGCATGCAGCCCGATGTGATCGTGCGCCTGCCGCAGGGCAAGGATGTGGTGATTGACGCGAAGATGTCGCTGATCGCCTACGAGCGCTATTTCAACAGTGAAGACGAGGTGGAGCGCGAAGCGGCGCTGAGCGAACATATCGCCTCGCTGCGCGGCCACATTCGCATGCTGGGCCGCAAGGACTATCAGCAGCTGCCGGGGCTGCGCTCGCTGGACTATGTGCTGATGTTCATTCCGGTCGAGCCTGCCTTCCTGCTGGCTATCGATCGCGAGCCGGAGCTGATCAGCGAAGCGCTTAAGCACAACATCATGCTGGTCAGCCCGACCACGTTGCTGGTGGCACTGCGTACCATCACCAATCTGTGGCGCTATGAGCATCAGAGCCAAAATGCCCAGCGCATCGCCGATCGCGCGGCGAAACTGTATGACAAGATGCGGCTGTTCGTGGACGATATGTCCGCGCTGGGGCAGAGCCTGGACAAGGCGCAGGGCAGTTATCGTCAGGCGATGAACAAACTGAGCGAAGGCCGTGGTAATCTTATCGGCCAAATTGAAGGTTTCCGCGCGCTGGGGGTTGAGGTCAAACGGCCGATCAACCCGCTGCTGGCGCAGCAAGCCGGCGCGCAACACGATGACGCGGAAGAGGCGAACGACGATGATGTCGCCGCGCTGCCGCAGACGAAAGACGATGACGATACCGCCGGGGAACCGGGCTTCGTTTCGCACGGCTGAGGCTGTGGCGAGGTGGGGTATTCCCCAGGCTTCTGGTACACTCATCCACACAAAATTGACTGAATAGCAGGCAGGACAATGGCAGATCAACCGCAGGAAACCACCGATTTCGGTTTTCGCACCGTCGCTAGAGACGAAAAACAGGCCATGGTGGCGGACGTTTTTCATTCGGTAGCGGCAAAGTATGACGTGATGAACGACCTGATGTCGTTCGGCATCCACCGTATCTGGAAGCGTTTCACCATTGACTGCAGCGGCGTGCGCCGTGGGCAGCGCGTGCTGGATCTGGCCGGCGGCACCGGCGACCTGGCGGCCAAGTTCTCCCGCATGGTTGGCGAGCAGGGGCAGGTGGTGCTGGCGGACATCAACGATTCGATGCTGAAGATGGGGCGCGAGAAGCTGCGCGATCGCGGCATCGTCGGCAACATCAATTACGTGCAGGCCAACGCTGAAGCGCTGCCGTTCCCGGATAACTACTTCGATTGCATCACCATCTCCTTTGGCCTGCGCAACGTCACCGACAAAGACAAAGCGCTGCGCTCGATGTTCCGCGTGCTGAAGCCGGGCGGCCGCCTGCTGGTGCTGGAATTCTCCAAGCCGCTGCTGGCACCGCTGAGCAAGGCTTACGACGCCTACTCCTTCCACGTGTTGCCGAAGATCGGCGAGCTGGTGGTGAAAGATCCTGACAGCTACCGCTACCTGGCGGAATCGATCCGTATGCACCCCGATCAGGAAACCCTGAAAGGCATGATGGGCAACGCCGGTTTTGAAAACGTCACCTATTTCAACCTGACCGGTGGGATTGTCGCCCTGCATCGCGGCTTCAAGTTCTGAGAGGGAGATGCCGATGCTGTTTACCCCTCTGCTGACCGGTGCGCTGGAAACCTCGCTGAATAACCTGCTGTTTCGCGATCGCAGCATGAAAGCTGCTCGCCAACGCCTGGCGGGCAAGGTGCTGCGCATCGAACTGGAAGAACTGGCTTCACCGCTGGTACTGGTGTTCAGCGAACTGCGTGTGGACGTGCTGGGGCAGTCTGAAGACAGCGCCGATTGCACCGTGCGCAGCCGCATTCCCGCCTTACTGAAGCTGCGCGATCGCCAGCAGTTGCCGGTGCTGATGCGCAGCGGCGAATTGACGGTGGAAGGCGATATTCAGGTGGTGCAACAGCTGGTTGGTTTGCTCGATCTGGCGGAGTGGGATCCGGCGGAATGGCTGGCGCCCTATATCGGCGATATCGCCGCCCAGGGCATTACGCAGGCGCTGGGAAAAGGCGCCTCGCTGTTGAAAAGCAGTTTTATGCGCCGGCAGCAGGACGTGGCGGAGGCGCTGACGGAAGAGTGGCGCCTGGCGCCGGGGCCGCTGGAAGTGGTGTGGTTCAATGAAGAAGTTGATGCACTCGCCCGCAGCGCGGAAGCGCTGATTGCTCGCATGGATCAGTTGGAGGGCAAGCGATGACCCCAGGCGAACTGCGTCGTTTGTATTTTATCGTCCGCGTTTTTCTCAGCTATGGATTGGACGAGCTGATCCCGACAATGCGTTTGACGCTGCCGCTGCGCTTTGGCCGCCGGCTGCTGTTCTGGATGCCGAATCGGCATAAGGACAAACCGTTGGGCGAACGCCTGCGGCTGGCGCTGCAGGAACTGGGGCCGGTCTGGATCAAGTTTGGCCAGATGATGTCGACCCGCCGCGATCTGTTTCCGCCGCAGATTGCCGATCAGCTGACGCTGCTGCAGGATCGGGTAGCGCCTTTCGACGGTGCGCTGGCACGTAAGCATATCGAGCTGGCGATGGGTGGCCCACTGGAAACCTGGTTCGACGATTTCGATCAGCAGCCGCTGGCCTCTGCCTCGATCGCGCAGGTGCATACCGCGCGGCTCAAAACCACCGGCCAGGAAGTGGTGCTGAAGGTGATCCGGCCGGATATCGGGCCGATCATCAAGGCCGACGTGCGCCTGATGTACCGGTTGGCCGGCTGGGTGCCGAAGCTGTTGCCGGACGGCCGCCGTTTGCGCCCGCGCGAAGTGGTGCGCGAGTACGAGAAAACCCTGCTGGACGAACTGAACCTGCTGCGCGAAGCGGCCAACGCCATTCAGCTGCGCCGCAATTTCGACGGCAGCCCGATGCTGTACGTACCGGAAGTTTATTCCGACTACTGCCGTGAAAGCGTATTGGTGATGGAGCGCATCTACGGCATTCCAGTCTCGGACATCGCCACGCTGGAGCAGCAGGGCACCAACATGAAACTGTTGGCGGAACGCGGTGTTCAGGTGTTCTTTACCCAGGTATTCCGCGACAGCTTCTTCCATGCGGACATGCATCCCGGTAATATTTTCGTCAGCTACGAACATCCGGAAGATCCTTGCTACATCGGCATCGACTGCGGCATCGTCGGCTCGCTGAACAAGGATGATAAACGCTACCTGGCGGAAAACTTCATCGCCTTCTTCAACCGCGATTACCGCAAGGTGGCGGAACTGCACGTCGACTCCGGTTGGGTGCCGCGCGACACCAATGTGGAAGACTTCGAATTCGCTATCCGCACCGTGTGCGAGCCGATTTTCGAGAAGCCGCTGGCGGAGATTTCCTTCGGCAACGTGCTGCTCAACCTGTTCAACACCGCACGCCGCTTCAATATGGAAGTGCAGCCGCAGCTGGTGTTATTGCAGAAGACCTTGCTGTATGTTGAAGGGCTGGGGCGTCAGCTCTACCCGCAGCTGGATCTGTGGACCACCGCCAAGCCGTTCCTCGAGAGCTGGCTGCGCGATCAGGTCGGCATTCCTGCCGTGGTGCGCGCGCTGAAAGAGAAAGCGCCGTTCTGGGCGGAGAAGCTGCCCGAACTGCCCGAGCTGTTTTACGACAGCCTGCAGCAGCATAAACTGTTGCAACAAAGCGTTGATAAGCTGACCAACCAAATGCAGGCTCAGCGGGTTCGTCAGGGGCAGTCACGTTATTTGTTCGGCGTTGGCGCTACACTCTTGGTAAGCGGCACGCTGCTGCTGCTGGGGCAAGTCGAGGTGTTTCCCGCCTGGATGATGGCCGCCGGCATCGTATGCTGGGTGATTGGCTGGAAGCGAACCACCTGATTTAATTCGTCACTCTGGTAAAGTCGGCCCTATAATGCGGGCTGTCTTTGAAAGACCCTTTAAAATTAGAGGTAATTAAAATGGGCGGTATTAGTATTACGCAATTGTTGATCATCGCAGTGATCGTGGTGCTGCTGTTCGGTACCAAAAAACTGCGCACGCTGGGCTCCGATCTCGGTGCCTCGATCAAGGGCTTCAAGAAGGCGATCGGCGACGACACGCCGTCGACCCCCAACACGGCTGAGAAAAGCAGCCTGGATGACGCTGACTTCTCGGCCAAGCCTATTACCGATAAGCAGCCGGAAGTGAAACCGGAAGAGTCGAAGAACAAAGAGCAGGTATAAACCGTGTTTGACATTGGGTTTAGTGAGCTGCTGTTGGTGCTGGTGATCGGCCTGGTTGTCCTGGGGCCGGAACGGTTGCCGGTCGCGGTCAGAACGGTGTCGGGCTGGATCCGCGCGCTGCGCTCGCTGGCGGCCTCGGTGCAGCACGAACTGTCTCAGGAACTGAAGCTGCAGGAGCTGCAGGACAGCTTGAAAAAAGCGGAACAGGCCGGCCTGCAGAACCTGACGCCGGAGCTGAAGGCGTCGATGGATGAGCTGAAAGACGCGGCGGAATCATTGAAACGCACCTACCGGGGCGAGAAAGAAGAGCTGGCGAACACCATTCATAACCCGCAGGCCATCGATCCGGAAGCCTTGCACGACGGCGTGACGCCGGCGGAAGCGGCAACCAGTGCCAGCGCGCCCGCCGCGGTGCCAAAACCGGCAGTGGAACCTGAAACCGTTGCGGCTGCGCCTGTGGCGGCGCAACCGGCTAAAGCGCCGGTGGAAACCGCGCCTGCTCCTGTCGAACCTGTTGCGGATAAAACCCCAGCGTCTCACCAACCTAGTGGCGATCGTTAATACATGGCTGTTGAAGATACCCAACCCCTTATCAGTCATCTGATAGAGCTGCGCAAGCGGCTGTTGAACTCGATTATTTGCGTGCTGGCGGTGTTCGTGGTGCTGGTGTTTTTCGCCAACGACATCTACCAGCTGGTCTCTGCGCCGCTGCTCAAGCAGCTGCCGGCCGGGGCGAGCATGATCGCCACCGACGTGGCGTCACCGTTCTTTACGCCGATCAAGCTGACCATGATCGTCTCGGTGTTCGTCTCCGCGCCGATGATTCTGTATCAGGTGTGGGCATTCATCGCGCCGGCGCTGTATAAGCATGAACGCCGCCTGATGATGCCGCTGCTGGTGTCCAGCAGCCTGCTGTTCTACCTCGGTATGGCTTTCGCCTACTTCATCGTGTTCCCGCTGGCCTTCGGCTTCTTTGCCAAGACCGCGCCGATGGGGGTGACCATTGCGACCGACATTAAAAACTACCTCGATTTCGTCATGGCGCTGTTTATGGCGTTTGGCGTCGCCTTCGAAGTGCCGGTCGCCATCATTCTGCTGTGCTGGAGTGGTGTCACCTCGCCGGAAGATCTGAAGAAGAAACGGCCGTATGTGTTGGTCGGCGCGTTTGTGGTCGGCATGCTGCTCACGCCACCGGACGTGTTCTCGCAAACCCTGTTGGCGATACCGATGTATCTGCTGTTTGAAGTGGGGGTGTTCTTCGCTCGCTTCTATACTGGAAAACGTCGTCCACAGGCGGAAGAAGAAGACGAGGGTGACGAACCCCCAGCCCCCTGATCCATCTTGATTGCGAAGCCGCCCATTGGGCGGCTTTTGCTTTGGAAAAAACCATGTTTGATATCGGCGTTAATCTCACCAGCAGCCAGTTCGCCAAAGACCGCCAGGCGGTGGTGGAACGCGCCCGCGCCGCGGGCGTGACGGGGATGTTGATCACCGGCACCGATCTGCCGGAGAGCCGTGAGGCCGCCAAACTGGCGCAGCAACATCCGGGTTATTGCTGGTCCACTGCCGGCGTGCATCCGCATAACGCCAGCAGTTGGGATGAACACGCCGCCGAGCAGATTTATGCCCTGGCCGCGTGCTCAGAAGTGGCGGCGATCGGCGAATGCGGCCTGGATTTCAACCGCAACTTCTCGACGCCCGCGCAGCAGGAAGCGGCGTTCACCGCACAGCTGGCGCTGGCGGAGGAGTTGGCGCTGCCGGTGTTTCTTCATTGCCGCGACGCACACGCACGTTTTGCCGAGCTACTGACGCCGTGGTTGGATAAACTGCCCGCGGCCGTGGTGCACTGCTTCACCGGCACCGCCGAAGAATTAACAAGCTGCCTGTCGCTGGGCCTGTCGATCGGGATTACCGGTTGGGTCTGCGACGAGCGGCGCGGCCTGGAATTGCGTGCCCTGTTGTCGCAGATCCCGGCCGAGCGTCTGCTGCTGGAAACTGACGCCCCTTATTTGTTGCCCCGGGATTTACAGCCTAAACCCGCATCTCGCCGCAACGAACCCTGTTTCCTGCCCCATATCGTGCATCAGGTCGCCGTCTGGCGACAGGAAGAGCCGCAATGGCTGGGGCAAAAAACCGATGAGAACGCCCGCCGGCTATTCCGGCTGGTTTGAGCTAGGAGAAAACTATGAGCTATGCATTTCCGGGTACCTTCCCTGGTCGCCGTATGCGCCGCGTGCGCCGTCATGACTTCAGCCGCCGCCTGGTCGCCGAGAATCAACTGACGGTCAACGACCTGATTTATCCGGTGTTTGTCATGGAAGGCAGCAATCGCCAGGAAGAAGTGGCCTCGATGCCGGGCGTATCGCGCATGACGATCGATCTGCTGGTCAAGGAAGCGGAAACCATCGCCAAACTCGGCGTGCCGGTGATCTCCCTGTTCCCGGTAATCGAACCGGGCCTGAAATCGCTGCATGCGGAAGAAGCCTATAACCCGGAAGGGCTGGTACAGCGCACGGTGCGTGCGCTGAAAGACGCGGTGCCTGAGCTGGGCATTCTGACTGACGTAGCGCTCGATCCCTATACTACCCACGGGCAGGACGGGATCATCGATGAGCAGGGCTATGTGATTAACGATGTGACCAAAGACATTCTGGTGCGTCAGGCGCTGTCCCATGCCGAAGCGGGTGCGGAAATCGTGGCGCCGAGCGACATGATGGACGGCCGCATCGGGGCGATCCGCGATCGTCTGGAATTGCAGGGCCTGGTGAATACCCAGATTATGGCCTATTCCGCCAAGTATGCTTCCTGCTACTACGGCCCGTTCCGCGATGCGCTGGGCTCCAGCGGCAATCTGAAGGGCGGCAACAAGAAGACCTATCAGATGGATCCGGCCAACAGCGATGAAGCGCTGCAGGAGATTGCACAGGATCTGCAGGAAGGCGCGGACATGGTGATGGTGAAACCGGGCATGCCGTACCTGGACGTTGTGCGCCGCGTGAAGGATACCTTCGGCGTGCCAACCTTCGCTTATCAGGTGTCCGGCGAGTACGCCATGCATATGGCGGCGATTCAGAACGGCTGGCTGCAGGAGCAACCTGCGGTGATGGAGTCGTTGATGTGCTTCAAACGCGCCGGCGCCGACGGTGTGCTGACCTACTTCGCCAAGCGTGTCGCCCAGTGGCTGCACGACGACGCGATGCGTCGTTAAGCGCAAAGTGAGCCAACAAAAAGGCGCCTGAGGGCGCCTTTTGCATTACATCTTCTGGAACTGTCGGTTGTCGATGCTTTGGCTGACCTGTTTGTTGATCAGATTCAGCAACAACATGGAACGCGCCTCGCCGTCCGGCTCGGTGTAGATCGCCTGCAGCCCTTCGAACACGCCGTCAACGATCAGAACGGTATCCCCCGGCTGCGGGGTTTCCGGATCGACATAGGTTTCGCTGGCGTGCGTGCGCAGCTCATCGATCACCTTGTTCGGGATCACGCTCGGCAACGCACCGAAACGCACGAAGTGGCTGACGCCGCGGGTGGCGCTGATGGTGGTGGTGTGAATGCGCTCCGGGTCGAACTCCACAAACAGATAGTTGGGAAACAGGGGTTCGCTGACCGCGATGCGCTTGCCGCGCACGATCTTTTCCAGCGTGATGATCGGGCTGAGGCAGTTTACCTGCTGCCGTTCCAGATGTTCCTGCGCTCGCAACAGCTGACCGCGTTTGCAATAAAGTAGATACCAGGATTCCATAATTTCACATGCCTTTCTGCCAGCCGGTAAGCATATCAAAAGCTATTCCGGATACATAGTGATGCAAGTTTCAGCGTGTAACATCACCTATCTCTATGAATATGCGGCTATTAGCGAGGGGTCACACACTTTTCGATACGGCGCTGGTATAACAGAGAGCTAAAAATTTGTTACCGTCACAGTATGACAAGGCGTTGTGCTACCGGCTGTGACGCTATTCATCGTTTTTGACCGAGGGGGAAAGAAATGGAGCTGTTTCTGTTGAGCAACGGCAAGCTGTCTGGCGAAGCCGAGCTGCTGGGGTATGCCAAAAGCCAACTGCTGGCGATGATTGCGCGTCGCGGCATCAAATCCGCCGTCTTTATCCCTTACGCCCTGATCCGCTACGACTACGACCAGCGTGCGCAGGAGCTGGCGCAAACGCTGGGCATCGACGTCACCAGCATCCACCACGCCGCTTCGCCGGCGGCGGCGATCGCGCAGGCGGAGTGCATTTTGGTCAGCGGCGGCAATACCTGGTTGCTGAACCAAATGCTGCACGAACAAGGCCTGATCGTGCCCATTCAGCGCGCGGTGCGCGAGCGTGAAGTGCCTTACGTCGGCTGGAGCGCCGGTTGCAACGTGGCCACGCCGAGCATTCGCACTACCAATGACATGCCGGTGCGCTGCAGCGTGGTGCTGCCGGCGCTGGGGCTGTTCCCGGTGCAGATCAACCCGCATTACATCGACGCGCATATCAGCGGCCACATGGGCGAAACCCGTGACGAGCGCCTGGCGGAGTTCTGCGCGATCAACCCGAGCGAATCGGTGGTGGCGCTGCGTGAAGGCAGCCTGCTGCACGTTGAAGGCAATGCGCTGCGTTACTTCAGCGCCAACGGGCAGGGCTTCAAGGTGTTCCGCCACGGTGAGGAGACGCGTGAATACCAGGATACGCGTGCGCTGGCCACGCTGGTGCCGTTCAACTGCGGCTGAGGGCCACCCCGCAGAGGGCGGCGTTAACAAAATTGCAGCAACAACCGTGAAGAGGGCTTATAATGCCCTCCCCACTGGCCGTTATAATGATCAGCATGAAATACCGTGACTTACGCGATTTCCTCTCGTTGCTGGAGAAGAGAGGGGAACTAAAACGCATCAGCCAGCCGATCGATCCTTACCTGGAAATGACGGAGATTGCCGATCGCACCCTGCGGGCGGGCGGCCCGGCATTGCTGTTTGAAAACCCGAAAGGCTACGACATGCCGGTGCTGTGCAACCTGTTCGGTACCGCCAATCGCGTGGCGATGGGCATGGGGCAGGAAGACATCAGCGCGCTGCGCGAAGTTGGCAAACTGCTGGCGTTCCTCAAAGAGCCGGAGCCGCCGAAAGGCTTCCGCGATCTGTTCGACAAAATGCCGAAGTTCAAGCAGGTGCTGAACATGCCGACCAAGGTGCTGGGGTCCGCGCCTTGTCAGGAGCAGGTATGGCAGGGTGAGGATGTCGATCTGGGCCGTATTCCGGTGATGCACTGCTGGCCGGAAGACGCCGCGCCGCTGATCACCTGGGGGCTGACGGTGACCCGTGGCCCGCATAAGGAACGGCAAAACCTCGGCATCTATCGTCAGCAGGTGCTGGGCAAGAATAAAGTGATCATGCGCTGGCTGTCGCATCGCGGCGGCGCGCTGGATTATCAGGAGTGGTGCCAGGCGCACCCCGGCGAGCGTTTCCCGGTTGCGGTGGCGCTGGGCGCCGATCCCGCCACTATCCTCGGTGCAGTCACGCCGGTGCCGGATACGCTGTCTGAATATGCCTTTGCCGGGCTGCTGCGCGGCAATAAAACCGAAGTGGTCAAGTGTCTTTCCAACGATCTGGAAGTGCCAGCCAGCGCCGAAATCGTGCTGGAAGGTTATATCGAGCCGGGTGAAATGGCGCCGGAAGGCCCCTACGGCGACCACACCGGTTACTACAATGAAATCGACCAGTTCCCGGTGTTCACCGTCACCCACATCACCCAGCGCCGCAACGCGATCTACCACTCGACCTATACCGGCCGCCCGCCGGATGAGCCGGCGATCCTGGGCGTGGCGCTGAATGAAGTGTTCGTGCCGATCCTGCAAAAACAGTTCCCGGAAATCGTCGATTTCTATCTGCCACCGGAAGGGTGCTCGTACCGCCTGGCGGTAGTGACCATGAAAAAACAGTACGCCGGCCATGCTAAACGCGTGATGATGGGCGTCTGGTCGTTCCTGCGGCAGTTTATGTACACCAAATTTGTTATCGTCTGTGATGACGACGTCAATGCGCGCGACTGGAACGACGTGATTTGGGCGATCACCACACGAATGGATCCGGCAAGGGATACCGTTCTGGTGGAGAATACGCCGATCGACTATCTGGACTTCGCCTCGCCGGTTTCCGGTCTGGGTTCGAAGATGGGGCTGGACGCCACCAATAAATGGCCGGGTGAAACCGATCGCGAATGGGGCCGTCCGATTCAGATGGATGAAAAGGTACGTGCGCGCGTCGACGAAATCTGGGATGAGCTCGCAATCTTCAGTGACAGGGAACCGACGCTGTAGCGTCAGGCTCTGTTCTCAGCTTTGCATTGATGACCCGACAGAGGGAACGCATGACAATATTGAGCTGTAAAGTGACCTCGGTAGAGGCCATTACCGATACGGTTTATCGGGTACGTCTGGTGCCCGAGCAGCCGTTTTCTTTCAAGGCAGGGCAATATCTGATGGTGGTGATGGACGAGCGCGACAAGCGCCCGTTCTCGCTGGCATCAACCCCGACGCAGCAAGATTACATCGAGCTGCATATCGGTGCTTCGGAGCTGAATCTGTACGCCATGGCGGTGATGGATCGCATCCTGAAAGAGCAGGCGATCACCGTTGACGTGCCGCATGGCGACGCCTGGCTGCGGGAAGAGGGCAGCCGTCCGCTGGTGCTGATCGCCGGCGGCACCGGCTTCTCTTACGCGCGTTCAATCTTGTTGACCGCGCTGGAGCAGCAGCCCGATCGCGACATTTCGATCTACTGGGGCGGGCGTGAGCTGAAGCACCTGTACGATTTGAGCGAGCTGGAAGCGCTGTCGTTGCAGCATCCGAATCTGAAGGTGATCCCGGTGGTCGAGCAGCCGGAAGCCGAATGGCGCGGCCGCAGTGGTACCGTGCTCAGCGCGGTGTTGCAGGATTTCGGTACGCTGGCGGAGCACGACATCTACATCGCCGGGCGTTTCGAGATGGCGAAAATCGCCCGTGAGCGTTTCTGCGCCGAGCGCGGCGCGCAGGAAGCGCATATGTTCGGCGACGCGTTTTCGTTTATCTGACCGAGGCGATACGCAGTGAACGGGGTGGCCGAGGGTCGCCCCGTTTTTATTTGGGCGCCGGCAAACTTCAGGCATAAAAAACCCGCCCCTGACAGGCGGGAAGAACGGCAACTAAACTTGGCGGGATGCCGCGATTTGAAGTGGTGACGCGGTCATCCCAAGATAGACACAGCTAAACGCGTTCAAAGACGGTGGCGATTCCCTGGCCCAGGCCGATGCACATGGTCGCCAGGCCGAACTGTGCGTCGCGACGTTCCATGTTGTTCAACAGGGTGGTCGAGATGCGGGAGCCTGAACACCCCAGCGGGTGGCCGAGCGCGATGGCGCCGCCGTTCAGGTTGATCTTGTCGTCGATGCTGTCCATCAGCCCCAGATCCTTGATGCACGGCAGCGACTGGGCGGCGAACGCTTCGTTCAGCTCGAACAGATCGATGTCCTGCACGCTCAGACCGGCGCGTTTCAGCGCCAGCTTGCTGGCCGGCACCGGGCCGTAACCCATGATGGAAGGATCGCAGCCGACGACCGCCATCGAGCGGATGCGGGCGCGAGCCTTCAAACCGAGCGCTTTGGCGCGCGATTCGCTCATCAGCAGCATGGCGGAAGCGCCGTCCGACAGGGCGGAGGAGCTGCCGGCGGTGACGGTGCCGTTGACCGGATCGAACGCCGGGCGCAGGGCCGACAGGCTTTCGACGGTGGTTTCCGGGCGAATGACTTCGTCAAAATCGTAACGGGTCAGCACGCCGTCGGCATCATGGCCGTTGGTCGGAATGATCTCGTTTTTGAAGTAACCTGCCAGCGTCGCCGCATGCGCGCGCTGGTGGGAGCGGGCGGCGAACTCATCCTGCATCTGGCGGCTGATATTGTGCATCTTGGCCAGCATTTCGGCGGTCAGTCCCATCATCCCGGCGGCTTTGGCCACGCTGCGGCTCAGGCCCGGATGGAAATCCACGCCGTGGTTCATCGGCACATGGCCCATGTGTTCCACGCCGCCGATCAGGCTGACGTGTGCGTCGCCAACCATGATGGCGCGCGCCGCGTCGTGCAATGCCTGCATCGAAGAGCCGCACAGGCGGTTGACGGTCACCGCCGGCACGCGGTGCGGGATCTCGGCCAGCAGCGCGGCGTTGCGGGCAATGTTGAAGCCTTGTTCCAGCGTCTGCTGCACGCAGCCCCAGTAAATGTCATCGATCTCGGCGGCGTCCAGCGCCGGGTTGCGGCTCAGCACTTCACGCATCAGGTGAGCGGAGAGATCTTCGGCGCGTACCTGGCGGAAGGCGCCGCCCTTGGAGCGGCCCATCGGCGTGCGTACGGCATCAACAATAACTACGTTTTCCATCTTTATGACCTCATGCCGGTTGGCGGGTTGCGACGTCGGACAGCGGTGTCGCCACCGGGTAGTAGCTTTCATTGCGCTCGGCCTTGGCGCGCAGACCGGCCGGCACCTGGTACAGGGCGCCGAGGTGTGCGTAACGCTGGGCCAGCTCAACGTAGTTGGCGGTGCCGAGCGTATCCAGGTAGCGGAACGCACCGCCGTGGAACGGAGGGAAACCGATGCCGTAGACCAGTGCCATGTCGGCTTCGGCCGGGCTGGCGACGATCTTCTCTTCCAGGCAGCGAACCACTTCGTTGATCATCGGGATCATCATGCGCGCGATGATCTCTTCGTCGCTGATGGTCTGGCGCGGTTGGCTCACTTCGGTCAGCAGCGCATCGGTCTGCTCGTCGTTGTCCTTGCGCGGCCTGCCTTTGTTGTCCTGGCTGTAGCGGTAGAAGCCCAGCTGATTTTTCTGACCGAAGCGCTGGTTGTCGAACATCACGTCAATGGCGTCGCGATAGTCTTTGCTCATGCGATCCGGGAAGCCGGCGGCCATTACCGCCTGCGCATGGTGCGCGGTGTCGATGCCCACGACGTCGAGCAGGTAGGCCGGGCCCATCGGCCAGCCGAACTGTTTCTCCATCACTTTATCGATCTGACGGAAGTCGGCGCCGTCGCGCAGCAGCAGGCTGAAGCCGGCGAAATACGGGAACAGCACGCGGTTGACGAAGAAGCCCGGGCAGTCGTTCACCACGATCGGCGTTTTGCCCATGCGGCTGGCGTAGGCCACCACTTTGGCGATGGTGTCGTCGCTGGTCTGTTCGCCGCGGATGATTTCAACCAGCGGCATGCGGTGTACCGGGTTAAAGAAGTGCATGCCGCAGAAGTTTTGCGGGCGCTTCAACGATTTTGCCAGATGGTTAATCGGAATGGTCGAGGTGTTCGACGCCAGAACGGTGTCCTCACCGATCAGGTTTTCCACTTCCGACAGCACGGCGGCTTTGACCTTCGGATTCTCGACGACCGCTTCAACGATCACCTGCGCACGCTCGATGCCGGCGTAGTCCAGCGTCGGCTGAATGGTCGACAGCACCTGCGCCATTTTCAGGCCATCCAGCTTGCCGCGTTCCAGTTGCTTATTGAGCAGCTTGGCCGCTTCGTTCATGCCCAGCGTCAGCGATTTGTCGCTGATGTCTTTCATGATCACCGGCACGCCTTTCAGCGCCGATTGGTAGGCGATACCGCCGCCCATGATGCCGGCGCCCAGTACCGCCGCCTGTTTCGGCGCATCCACATTCTTGGCCAGCTTTTTCGCCTGGCCTTTCACGAACTGATCGTTAAGGAAGATGCCGACCAGCGCACGCGCTTCGTTGGATCGCGCCAACGGCACGAAGCTGGCGGTTTCCAGTTTCAGCGCCTCATCGCGGCCCAGCTTGGCGGCGGCTTCAATGGTTTTCACCGCGGTCATCGGTGCCGGGTAATGTTTACCGGCGGTCTGCAGCACCATGCCTTTGGCGGTGGTGAAGCTCATTGCCGCTTCGATCGGGCTGAGCTTCAGCGGCTCCAGCTTAGGTTGACGCGCGGCGCGCCAGTCCAGCTTGCCGTCGATCGCCTGTTGCAGCATTTTCAGCGCTGCTTCGGCCAGTTTTTCCGGTGCTACCACCGCATCCACCAGGCCGACTTTCAACGCGTCTTTGGCGCTGACGTCTTTGCCGGCGGCGATGATTTCCAACGCGCTGTCGTTACCCAGCAGGCGTGGCAGGCGGACGGAACCGCCGAAGCCCGGCATGATGCCCAATTTGGTTTCCGGCAGGCCGATGCGCGCGTCCGGTGAGGCGACGCGGAAATCGGTCGCCAGAATGCATTCGCAACCGCCGCCGAGCGCATAGCCGTTAATGGCCGAAATGGTCGGTACCGGTAAATCTTCCAGCCGGTTAAAGACGTTGTTGGCGAACACCAGCCATTCTTGCAGCTTTTCAGCCGGTGCGGCGAACAGAGAAAGGAATTCGGTGATATCGGCGCCGACGATAAACGCGGCTTTGGAGGAGCGCAGCAGCAGCCCCTTCAGCTCAGGCTGGTTTTCCAGCACGGTGAGCGCTTCGCCCAGGCTGGCGACGGTGCGGGTGTCCAGCTTGTTGACCGAGCCCGGTGCGTTGAACACCAGCTCGGCGATACCGTTATCGAGCCAGTGCAGTTGTAATGTTTCGCCTTGGTAGAGCATGTCTATCTCCTGAATCAGCGTATGATCTGGTATGACCAGATGAAGAGGAGTGTGGTTTTTATGTTAAAAATATGCAAATGAGAGATTGCATATTTGCTGGTTTGATCACATGTCGCCAAGTTACTTTTTTGATTTGAAACGAAGTTATATTTTATGTGCTATCGGCATTTGCTGGAGTTTGTCGGCACTCATACACTTGCCTGCAGCGATTGATCATTCAGACGAGGTAAGGCATGACTAAGGCGGCTTGTGTCAAACGCAGCGGCTTATGGAGTATTCCCGCCAGAACCATGACGCTGGCGTGTCTGTTGGTGTTTATGGCGCAGATGGCGACGACCGTGTATTTGCCTTCGCTGCCGACGGTGATGCGGGAGTTGGCGATGAGCCGACGCGCCACCGAGCTGTCCATTTCGATCTTCGTCATCGGCGCCGCTTTGCCAGTGCTGTTCTGGGGGGCGGCCGCCGATCGCTTTGGCCGCCGTGCGCCGCTGACGCTGTCTTTGTTTCTTTTCATTGGCTGCAGCGGGCTGTTGGCGCTGTGCAGCAACGGCACCCAGCTGTTGGCGCTGCGTGCGCTGCAGGGGGTGGGCGCCGGTGGCGCGGCGATCATTGCGCGTATCATCGTGCGGGATAACTGGAGCGGTGACGAGCTGGCGCGACGGCTGTCGGTGCTGTCCATCGCTTTTATCACCGCGCTGGGCGGCGGCCAGTTCGTCGGCGGCCTGCTCAGCCAATATTCACACTGGCAGATGGGCTTCGTCTTGATGGGCACCACCGGTTTGGCCATTCTGGCGCTGATGGCGACGCTGCCGCTGGAGGCAGGGCGCGCCCGCGGGCCACGCCCGGCGATGGTGGCCACCTACTTCGCCATCCTGCGGCGGCCGGGATTTTTTTGGCCGGCCTGCGTCGGCGGGCTGGGTTTCGCCACCACGGTGACGCTGCAGGAGGTGAGCCCGTTCGTCATGCAGCAGGGGTTTGGGCTCAACGTCACGGCGTTCGGCGCGCTGGGGCTGGTGATCGGCATCGCCTACTTTAGCGGCGCGTTGGCGGTGAACCGCACGGTGGCGCGTGTCGGCGGGAAAAAACTGATGCAAACCGGCAGCGGCATCGTGGCTCTGGCGACGGTGGCGATCCTGATATTGTGGTGGAGCGGCATTTTGGCCGGCCTTTCCGGTATGGCGCTGTTCATCGCGCTGTATTGCCTGACCATTTTTGGCCAGGCGGTGCTGTTTCCCAACAGCATGGCGATGGCGGTCAGCGACGCTAAAGAGTACGGCGCCTATGCGATGGCGCTGTGCGGCTTTCTGCAGCAGTGTCTGGCGGGCGTTGCTGCGGCCGGCGCGGTGTTGTTGGAGCACCATGGTCTGTGGACGCTGGCGATAGCGTTGCTCGGCCTGGCCGGCTGGCTCATGGTTAAACTGCGGATGTAACGGCATTTGCAGGGAATTGCGAGCTGCTCCGCATGCCCAACGCGATGAGGTTGGAGCGTCGGAGCGCTGTGTTAAGATGACTTCTTTCGTGCTAAGGCATAAGGGTACTGTGATGGAAACGCTGGCTTCTTTGTATAACGACCACCTGGCAGAGCTGCAAAAACGCGCGCGCGAAGTGCTGGAGCGCAACAAGTTGGATGCGCTGCTGATTCACTCCGGGGAACTGCAAAAGGTATTTTTGGACGACCATAGCTATCCGTTCAAAGTGAACGCGCATTTCAAAGCCTGGGTGCCGGTGACGTCGGTGCCGAACTGCTGGTTGTGGATCGACGGTGTCAACAAGCCGAAGCTGTGGTTCTACTCCCCGGTCGACTACTGGCACAGCGTAGAACCGCTGCCGGACAGTTTCTGGACCAAATCCCTTGAATTGATGCCGTTGGCCAACGCCGACGCCATTGCCCAGCAGCTTCCGCCGCAGCGCGAGCGCGTGGGCTATATCGGTTATGCGCAACAGCGCGCCCGCGATCTCGGCATCCCTTCTGAGAACATCAACCCGAAAGCGGTGTTGAATTACCTGGATTTCCACCGTTCGATCAAAACCGGCTATGAGCTGGCCTGCATGCGCGAAGCGCAGAAGACGGCGGTAACCGGCCATCGTGCGGCGCATGAGGCCTTCCTCTCCGGCATGAGCGAGTTCGACATCAACCTGGCCTACCTGACGGCGACCGGCCACCGCGATACCGACGTGCCTTACGACAACATCGTGGCGCTGAACGAACATGCTTCGGTACTGCACTACACCAAGCTGGATCATCAGCCGCCGGCCGAATCCCTGAGTTTCCTGATCGACGCCGGTGCGGAATATAACGGCTACGCCGCCGATCTGACCCGCACCTACGCGGCGCAAAGCGGTAGCGAGTTCGCCCACCTGGTGAAAGATCTCAACGGTGAACAGCTGGCGTTGATCGACACCATCAAGACCGGCGTGCGCTATACCGACTACCATGTGCAGATGCACCAGCGCATCGCCAAGCTGCTCAAGAATCACAAGTTGGTGAACGGCCTCAGCGAAGAGGCGATGGTTGAAACGGGTATCACCACGCCGTTCCTGCCGCATGGGCTGGGCCATCCATTGGGTCTGCAGGTGCACGACGCCGCCGGCTTTATGCAGGACGAGCAAGGCACCCATCTGGCGGCGCCGTCCAAGTATCCGTTCCTGCGTTGCACCCGCGTGTTGCAGCCGGGCATGGTGTTGACCATCGAACCGGGTCTGTACTTCATCGAATCTCTGTTGGCGCCGTGGCGCAGCGGTGAGCTCAAGCAGCACTTCGCCTGGGATCGCATCGATGCGTTGAAGCCGTATGGCGGCATCCGTATCGAAGACAACATCGTGATCCATGAAAAGCGCATCGAGAACATGACGCGCGATCTGAACCTGGCCTGATGCGGCCGTACCCGATACCGGCGGAAGCAACCTGCTTTACCGAAGAAATAAAGAAGAGCCGTTTTATCACCCTGCTGGCGCCGACCAGCGGGGTAGAAGCGGCAAAGGCGTTTATTCGGCAGGTGCGGGATGAGCACCCGGCGGCGCGGCACCATTGTTGGGCTTTCGTCGCTGGCAGCCCCGATGACTCGCAGCAGCTGGGGTTCTCCGACGACGGAGAACCGTCGGGCACCGCCGGAAAACCGATCCTCGCGCAGCTGATGGGCAGCGGTATTGGCGAAGTGACCGCCGTGGTCGTTCGTTACTATGGCGGCGTCAAGCTGGGCACCGGCGGGCTGGTGAAAGCCTATGGCAACGGTGTTCAACAGGCGTTGAAGCAGTTGGCGTTGGCACAAAAGGTGCCGGAAGCCGAATATATCTTGCAGTGCGACTATGCGCAGTTGGCGCTGGTGGAGAACTTGCTGCAGCAAACCGCAGGTCGGATCCTGCAGGGCGAATACGGCGCCGCCGTTGTGCTGCATCTAGCCTTGCCGACCACCGAGGCCGAGCTGTTTGGAAATAAATTGCGTGATCTCAGTCGCGGTAATTTGCAATTAACCCCCATTTCGCAATAATTCCTCCCAATTGAATTGCTAAGGATCGTGCTGAAATGCATTTTCGCGCCATAACCCGTATCGTTGGTCTGCTGGTCATCCTGTTCTCCGGGACGATGTTTATTCCTGGCCTGGTGGCATTGATTTACCGCGATGGGGCGGGGCGCGCGTTCAGCCAAACCTTCTTCGTGGCGCTGACCATCGGTCTGATGCTGTGGTGGCCGAACCGCAAACAGAAACACGAGCTGAAGCCCCGAGAAGGCTTCCTGATCGTCGTGCTGTTCTGGACCGTGCTGGGCAGCGTGGGGGCATTGCCGTTCCTGTTTTCGGAACGGCCCAACCTGTCGCTGACCGACGCCTTCTTTGAATCCTTCTCGGGATTGACGACCACCGGCGCGACGACGCTGGTGGGATTGGACTCGCTGCCGAAGGCCATTCTGTTCTATCGCCAGATGCTGCAATGGATGGGCGGCATGGGGATCATCGTGTTGGCGGTGGCGATACTGCCGATACTCGGCGTCGGCGGCATGCAGCTGTATCGGGCGGAAATGCCCGGACCGCTGAAAGATAACAAGATGCGTCCACGCATCGCCGAAACCGCCAAAACCCTGTGGCTAATCTATGTGTTGCTGACCGTCGCCTGTGCGCTGGCGCTCTGGGGGGCTGGGATGTCGGTGTTCGACGCCATTGGCCACAGTTTCTCGACCATCGCCATCGGCGGTTTTTCTACCCACGACGCCAGTATCGGTTATTACGCCAGCCCGACCATCAACACCATCATCGCCGTGTTCCTGCTGATTTCCGGCTGTAACTACGGCCTGCACTTCGCTTTGCTGAGCGGCCGCAGTCTGAAGGTGTATGGGCGCGATCCTGAATTCCGCATGTTCATCTTCGTTCAGTTGACGCTGGTGGTGGTGTGTACGTTGGTGCTCTGGGGACATGGCGTCTATAAGAGCGGTATGGAAACGCTCAATCAGGCGTTCTTCCAGGTGGTATCGATGGCGACTACGGCCGGTTTTACGACCGACAGCATCGCCAAGTGGCCGCTGTTCCTGCCGATGTTGTTGCTGTGCTCGGCGTTCATCGGCGGTTGCGCCGGCTCGACCGGCGGCGGCCTGAAGGTGATCCGTATCCTGCTTCTGTACCTGCAAGGTTCGCGCGAGTTGAAAAGGCTGGTGCACCCCAACGCGGTCTATACCATCAAATTGGGCAACCGTGCGCTGCCGGAACGCATTCTGGAGGCGGTGTGGGGATTCTTCTCTGCCTATGCGCTGGTGTTTATCGTCAGCATGCTGGCGATCATTGCCACCGGCGTTGACGACTTTTCCGCGTTCGCCGCAGTGACGGCAACGCTCAATAACCTCGGCCCCGGTCTGGGCGTAGTGGCGGATAACTTCACCACGATGCCGGCGGCGGCCAAGTGGGTCCTGGTGGTGACGATGCTGTTCGGGCGCCTGGAAGTGTTTACATTGCTGGTGCTGTTCACGCCAACCTTCTGGCGTGAGTAAGCCTGATATAAGGAGTACGCCATGAAGGCATTGATACTTTATTCGAGCCGTGACGGGCAAACACGTGCTATCGCTTCTTATATAGCAAGCAAGTTGCAGGACACGCTGCGTTGTGAGGTGATCGATCTGCTGCAGGCAGAACAGGTCGATCTTAGCCAGTATCAGCAGGTGATGATCGGCGCTTCTATCCGTTACGGGCACTTTAACCCGGCGCTGGATAAATTCGTCAAGCGTCATGCTGAGCAGTTGAATCGGATGCCGAGCGCATTCTTTGCCGTCAACCTGACCGCGCGCAAACCGGAAAAGCGTTCGCCACAAACCAACGCCTATACCCGTAAGTTCCTGTTGGCTTCGCCGTGGCAGCCAAAACAGTGCGCGGTGTTTGCCGGCGCATTGCGTTATCCGCGCTATCGCTGGTTCGATCGCATCATGATTCAATTCATTATGCGTATGACGGGCGGTGAAACGGATACCAGTAAGGAAGTGGAGTACACAGATTGGCAACAGGTCGACCGCTTTGCCCAGGAATTTAGCCAGATCCAGTACGAAAAGTGACAAAAACGCGGGTTTGGCCAGCGTTTTGCCGAAAAAATCCGCGCTTGAAAAGTTTTTTGCATTTAGGGGTTGCGGCCCGCCGAGAACTCCCTATAATGCGCCTCCACTGACCGGGAACAACGACTGACAAGCCGCCGGGTCAGCGAGAGAAAAGCGAAATAAACGCTTGACTCTCCGGGTGAAAAGCGTAATATACGCCACCTCGAGTTAGCAAGCGAAAGCGCCTAACTCACTGCTCTTTAACAATTTATCAGACAATCTGTGTGGGCACTCCACAAGACGATATCCAGCATCTTCGGATGCAAAAAAATATCAAGTCTTGAAGAGTGACTAACTGAAGTAAAATTCATGCAGTAAATCTTTGAGCATCGCTTCTCGAGTGGAAGCAAATCAAGCTTTTAATTGAAGAGTTTGATCATGGCTCAGATTGAACGCTGGCGGCAGGCTTAACACATGCAAGTCGAGCGGTAGCACAAGGGAGCTTGCTCCCTGGGTGACGAGCGGCGGACGGGTGAGTAATGTCTGGGAAACTGCCTGATGGAGGGGGATAACTACTGGAAACGGTAGCTAATACCGCATAACGTCGCAAGACCAAAGAGGGGGACCTTCGGGCCTCTTGCCATCAGATGTGCCCAGATGGGATTAGCTAGTAGGTGGGGTAATGGCTCACCTAGGCGACGATCCCTAGCTGGTCTGAGAGGATGACCAGCCACACTGGAACTGAGACACGGTCCAGACTCCTACGGGAGGCAGCAGTGGGGAATATTGCACAATGGGCGCAAGCCTGATGCAGCCATGCCGCGTGTGTGAAGAAGGCCTTCGGGTTGTAAAGCACTTTCAGCGAGGAGGAAGGTGGTGAGCTTAATACGCTCATCAATTGACGTTACTCGCAGAAGAAGCACCGGCTAACTCCGTGCCAGCAGCCGCGGTAATACGGAGGGTGCAAGCGTTAATCGGAATTACTGGGCGTAAAGCGCACGCAGGCGGTTTGTTAAGTCAGATGTGAAATCCCCGGGCTCAACCTGGGAACTGCATTTGAAACTGGCAAGCTAGAGTCTCGTAGAGGGGGGTAGAATTCCAGGTGTAGCGGTGAAATGCGTAGAGATCTGGAGGAATACCGGTGGCGAAGGCGGCCCCCTGGACGAAGACTGACGCTCAGGTGCGAAAGCGTGGGGAGCAAACAGGATTAGATACCCTGGTAGTCCACGCTGTAAACGATGTCGATTTGGAGGTTGTGCCCTTGAGGCGTGGCTTCCGGAGCTAACGCGTTAAATCGACCGCCTGGGGAGTACGGCCGCAAGGTTAAAACTCAAATGAATTGACGGGGGCCCGCACAAGCGGTGGAGCATGTGGTTTAATTCGATGCAACGCGAAGAACCTTACCTACTCTTGACATCCAGAGAACTTAGCAGAGATGCTTTGGTGCCTTCGGGAACTCTGAGACAGGTGCTGCATGGCTGTCGTCAGCTCGTGTTGTGAAATGTTGGGTTAAGTCCCGCAACGAGCGCAACCCTTATCCTTTGTTGCCAGCGGTTCGGCCGGGAACTCAAAGGAGACTGCCAGTGATAAACTGGAGGAAGGTGGGGATGACGTCAAGTCATCATGGCCCTTACGAGTAGGGCTACACACGTGCTACAATGGCATATACAAAGAGAAGCGACCTCGCGAGAGCAAGCGGACCTCATAAAGTATGTCGTAGTCCGGATTGGAGTCTGCAACTCGACTCCATGAAGTCGGAATCGCTAGTAATCGTAGATCAGAATGCTACGGTGAATACGTTCCCGGGCCTTGTACACACCGCCCGTCACACCATGGGAGTGGGTTGCAAAAGAAGTAGGTAGCTTAACCTTCGGGAGGGCGCTTACCACTTTGTGATTCATGACTGGGGTGAAGTCGTAACAAGGTAACCGTAGGGGAACCTGCGGTTGGATCACCTCCTTACCTAAAGATATTGATTCGAGTGGCGTGCTCACACAGATTGTCTGATGAAAAGTAACGAGCAAAGCGCTACCTGTTGATGCCATGAGTCATTCATGCTGATACGAACCGATTAAGTTATTCAGTTTAATCGGATTTTCGTGTCCCCATCGTCTAGAGGCCTAGGACACTGCCCTTTCACGGCTGTAACAGGGGTTCGAATCCCCTTGGGGACGCCATTCCGATAATGAGTGAAAGACATTATCACCGGTTAGCGATAACCGAAAAAATCTTAAAGATGACTTGCGAGTCATGTTTAAGATATTGCTCTTTAACAATCTGGAACAAGCTGAAAATTGAAACATGACGGCTGAAATTTATCCCTCCGTAGAAGTACCGGGATAAAGAGTAACCTGTCATAGAGTCTCTCAAATGTTTGCAGCGCGAACGATGGAAACATCTTCGGGTTGTGAGGTTAAGTGACTAAGCGTACACGGTGGATGCCTAGGCAGTCAGAGGCGATGAAGGGCGTGCTAATCTGCGAAAAGCGTCGGTAAGGTGATATGAACCGTTACAACCGGCGATACCCGAATGGGGAAACCCAGTGTGTTTCGACACACTATCATGTCATGAATACATAGTGGCATGAGGCGAACCGGGGGAACTGAAACATCTAAGTACCCCGAGGAAAAGAAATCAACCGAGATTCCCCCAGTAGCGGCGAGCGAACGGGGAGGAGCCCAGAACCTGAATCGGCTTGTGTGTTAGTGGAAGCGTCTGGAAAGTCGCGCAGCAAAGGGTGATAGCCCCGTACACTAAAATGCACAGGTCGTGAGTTCGATGAGTAGGGCGGGACACGTGACATCCTGTCTGAATATGGGGGGACCATCCTCCAAGGCTAAATACTCCTGACTGACCGATAGTGAACCAGTACCGTGAGGGAAAGGCGAAAAGAACCCCGGCGAGGGGAGTGAAATAGAACCTGAAACCGTGTACGTACAAGCAGTGGGAGCACCTTCGTGGTGTGACTGCGTACCTTTTGTATAATGGGTCAGCGACTTATATTTTGTAGCAAGGTTAACCGTATAGGGGAGCCGTAGGGAAACCGAGTCTTAACTGGGCGAATAGTTGCAAGGTATAGACCCGAAACCCGGTGATCTAGCCATGGGCAGGTTGAAGGTTGGGTAACACTAACTGGAGGACCGAACCGACTAATGTTGAAAAATTAGCGGATGACTTGTGGCTGGGGGTGAAAGGCCAATCAAACCGGGAGATAGCTGGTTCTCCCCGAAAGCTATTTAGGTAGCGCCTCGTGAACTCATCTTCGGGGGTAGAGCACTGTTTCGGCTAGGGGGCCATCCCGGCTTACCAAACCGATGCAAACTCCGAATACCGAAGAATGTTATCACGGGAGACACACGGCGGGTGCTAACGTCCGTCGTGAAGAGGGAAACAACCCAGACCGCCAGCTAAGGTCCCAAAGTCATGGTTAAGTGGGAAACGATGTGGGAAGGCATAGACAGCCAGGATGTTGGCTTAGAAGCAGCCATCATTTAAAGAAAGCGTAATAGCTCACTGGTCGAGTCGGCCTGCGCGGAAGATGTAACGGGGCTAAACCATGCACCGAAGCTGCGGCAGCGACGCTTAGGCGTTGTTGGGTAGGGGAGCGTTCTGTAAGCCGTTGAAGGTGGCCTGTGAGGGTTGCTGGAGGTATCAGAAGTGCGAATGCTGACATAAGTAACGATAAAGCGGGTGAAAAGCCCGCTCGCCGGAAGACCAAGGGTTCCTGTCCAACGTTAATCGGGGCAGGGTGAGTCGACCCCTAAGGCGAGGCTGAAAAGCGTAGTCGATGGGAAACAGGTTAATATTCCTGTACTTGGTGTTACTGCGAAGGGGGGACGGAGAAGGCTAGGCTAGCCGGGCGACGGTTGTCCCGGTTTAAGCGTGTAGGGGGTGTGACCTGGTAAATCCGGTTACATACTAACCCTGAGGCGTGATGACGATGCACTACGGTGCAGAAGTAGTTGATGCCCTGCTTCCAGGAAAAGCCTCTAAGCTCTAGGTAACATTAAATCGTACCCCAAACCGACACAGGTGGTCAGGTAGAGAATACCAAGGCGCTTGAGAGAACTCGGGTGAAGGAACTAGGCAAAATGGTGCCGTAACTTCGGGAGAAGGCACGCTGGCATGTAGGTGAAGTCCTTCGCGGATGGAGCTGAAGCCAGTCGAAGATACCAGCTGGCTGCAACTGTTTAATAAAAACACAGCACTGTGCAAACACGAAAGTGGACGTATACGGTGTGACGCCTGCCCGGTGCTGGAAGGTTAATTGATGGGGTCAGCCGCAAGGCGAAGCTCTTGATCGAAGCCCCAGTAAACGGCGGCCGTAACTATAACGGTCCTAAGGTAGCGAAATTCCTTGTCGGGTAAGTTCCGACCTGCACGAATGGCGTAATGATGGCCAGGCTGTCTCCACCCGAGACTCAGTGAAATTGAACTCGCTGTGAAGATGCAGTGTACCCGCGGCAAGACGGAAAGACCCCGTGAACCTTTACTATAGCTTGACACTGAACATTGAGCCTTGATGTGTAGGATAGGTGGGAGGCTTTGAAGCGTGGACGCCAGTCTGCGTGGAGCCATCCTTGAAATACCACCCTTTAATGTTTGATGTTCTAACTCGGCCCCGTGATCCGGGGTGAGGACAGTGTCTGGTGGGTAGTTTGACTGGGGCGGTCTCCTCCCAAAGAGTAACGGAGGAGCACGAAGGTTAGCTAATCACGGTCGGACATCGTGAGGTTAGTGCAAAGGCATAAGCTAGCTTGACTGCGAGAGTGACGGCTCGAGCAGGTACGAAAGTAGGTCTTAGTGATCCGGTGGTTCTGAATGGAAGGGCCATCGCTCAACGGATAAAAGGTACTCCGGGGATAACAGGCTGATACCGCCCAAGAGTTCATATCGACGGCGGTGTTTGGCACCTCGATGTCGGCTCATCACATCCTGGGGCTGAAGTAGGTCCCAAGGGTATGGCTGTTCGCCATTTAAAGTGGTACGCGAGCTGGGTTTAGAACGTCGTGAGACAGTTCGGTCCCTATCTGCCGTGGGCGTTGGAAGATTGAGAGGGGTTGCTCCTAGTACGAGAGGACCGGAGTGAACGCACCACTGGTGTTCGGGTTGTCATGCCAATGGCATTGCCCGGTAGCTAAGTGCGGAAAAGATAAGCGCTGAAAGCATCTAAGCGCGAAACTTGCCTCAAGATGAGTCTTCCCTGGGCCTTTAAGGCCCCTGAAGGAACGTTTAAGACTAAGACGTTGATAGGCTGGGTGTGTAAGTGCAGCGATGCATTGAGCTAACCAGTACTAATGATCCGTGAGGCTTAACCTTACAACACCGAAGGTGTTTTTAGAGAGATTTTCAGCGAAGTTCCGAGATTGGTTCTGATGGCGGCACGGGAGTGGCGCGGTTGGAATGAAACAGAATTTGCCTGGCGGCAATAGCGCGGTGGTCCCACCTGACCCCATGCCGAACTCAGAAGTGAAACGCCGTAGCGCCGATGGTAGTGTGGGGTCTCCCCATGCGAGAGTAGGACACTGCCAGGCATCAAATAAAGCCGAAAGCCCTGAACTGACGTTCAGGGCTTTTTGCTGTGCGTAAAATAAATATCCTGACTATATCTATTACTCTGGAAAATAGATTTTTTGTCATATGCAGTTTTTTCTTATAAGAAAGTATAATGTTTTTTATCGGGGAAATAGCCAAATCAATATATAATTGATAGCTTCAGGTTATTATTTAAATAATAAAAATGCCTATTTATTAATGTGTTGATAAGAATTATCTGGTTATATCAACGATAACTCTTAATTCTTTAGTGTATTATTCGATAAATTTCACGTTAATTAAAACAAATATTAGCCAGACGTCTCGAATCGAGTAGACTAGGCGAAAGATTATTTCCGTATAGGTACTGAACGTTATGTCTACTGAAAGCGCGTCTTTAAAAAACCACAATACGTTTGCGCTCCCGGTCAACGCAGCGCACCTGATCATAGCCGATAGAATTGAGCTGATGCTCAAGGTGTGGCAACAAACGCGTAAGCGTCAGGAGCCGCTGCTGATTCTCGGTGAAGGTAGCAACGTGCTGTTCCTGGAGGATTTTACGGGCACGGTAATGGTCAATCAGCTGAAGGGTATCGATGTTCGAGAAGATAACGATGCCTGGCATCTCCACGTCAGCTCCGGTGAAAATTGGCATGACCTGGTGCAATATACGCTGCAGGCCGGGATCTGCGGCCTGGAAAACCTGGCGTTGATTCCTGGATTGGCCGGTTCTGCACCTATCCAGAACATCGGCGCCTACGGCGTCGAATTGAAAGATGTCTGTGAGTATGTCGATCTGCTGGACTTCTCTACCGGTGCCATTGACCGTATTCCGGCAGCCGAGTGTGGTTTCGGCTACCGGGAAAGCATTTTCAAACACCGCTTCCAAACTGGACATGTCATTGTTGGGCTCGGCCTGCGTCTGAGCAAAGAGTGGCAACCCAAGTTGAGCTATGGCGATCTGGCCAAGCTGGATCCTGCCATGGTGACACCACTTCAGGTATTTGAATCTGTGTGCGCCATGCGCCGCAGCAAGCTGCCCGATCCGCGTGAAACCGGCAATGCCGGCAGCTTCTTCAAGAATCCGTTGGTAAACGCAGAGAAAGCCGCAGAACTCATCGCCAAATATCCCGGTATACCGCATTATCCGCAGCAGGATAGCCAGGTGAAGCTGGCCGCTGGCTGGTTGATCGATCAGTGTGAACTGAAAGGATATCGTATCGGTGGAGCTGCGGTACACCGCCAGCAGGCGCTGGTGCTGGTGAATATCGACAACGCCCACAGCCAGGATGTGGTGGCGCTGGCGCGCCACGTACGCAAGACGGTGGCCGATAAATTCGGTGTGTGGCTGGAGCCTGAGGTGCGTTTTATTGGCGCGACCGGTGAGCTGAATGCCGTGGCGGTGCTGTCATGAAAGATACCAAGGTTCCGTTAAAACTGATCGCACTGCTGGCCGATGGCGAATTCCATTCCGGGGAACACCTCGGTGAGTCACTCGGCATGAGCCGTGCCGCGATCAATAAGCATATTCAAACCATTCGCGAGTGGGGACTGGATGTCTTTACCGTGCCCGGCAAAGGATACAGCTTGCCTGCCCCCATGCCGCTATTGGAGGCGGAACGCATTCTTAAAGGGCTGGACGACAAACGCGTTACCGTGTTGCCGGTAGTCGACTCTACCAATCAATATTTGCTGGATCGTATCGAAACGCTGCAATCTGGCGACGCCTGTATCGCTGAGTATCAACTGGCTGGCCGCGGTCGTCGTGGACGCCAGTGGATTTCGCCGTTTGGTGCCAATTTATACCTGTCGATGTTTTGGCGATTGGAACAGGGACCGGCTGCGGCGATGGGACTGAGCCTGGTGATCGGCATGGTGATGGCGGAGGTCTTGCAGCGCCTTGGTGCTAAAGACGTGCGAGTAAAATGGCCCAACGACCTCTACCTGAACGATCGCAAATTGGCAGGGATCCTGGTCGAGTTGACAGGAAAAACCGGCGATGCGGCTCAGTTGGTCATCGGTGCCGGCATTAATTTGGCGATGCGGGATACCAATGCCGGGGGGATCAACCAGGGTTGGATCAACCTGCAAGAAGCCGGCATTAACATCGATCGTAATGAACTGACGGCTACTCTGCTCAATGAATTGCGGCAGTCGTTAAAACAATTCGAGATAGATGGGCTGGCGCCGTTCATTGGCCGTTGGCGCACGCTGGATAATTTTATCGACAGACCGGTCAAGCTGCTGATCGGTGAGCGACAGATTGTGGGCATCGCCCGGGGTATCGACTCGCAAGGTGCACTTCTGCTGGAACAAGACGGGGAAATAAAACCCTTTATCGGCGGAGAGATATCGCTGCGCAGCGCGGAATAGTGAGAAAAGACAAGGGGACGGCAGCGTCCCCTTGATCGTTAGGTGGGCTTACTTTCTTAAACGCACGCTTTCAACGGCGTGGTTGGCGCTTTTGGTCATGATCAGGCTGGCGCGTTCGCGCGTGGGCAGTATATTCTGCTGCAAATTCAACCCGTTAATTTCATTCCATAATTGCGTGGCGATATTAACCGCTTCCGGTTCCGGCAATTTTGAATAGTGATGGAAATAAGAATCGGGATTGGAAAATGCGCCCTGACGGAATTTCAGGAAGCGATTGATATACCAGCTTTGCAATAGCGTCTCCGGGGCATCGACATATATAGAGAAGTCGACAAAATCGGAAACGAATACGCGATGAGGATCGTGAGGGTAATCCATACCGCTTTGCAATACGTTAAGCCCTTCCAGGATCAGAATATCCGGTTGCTCGATGACTTTATTGCCTTCGGGTACAACATCATAGATTAAATGAGAATAAACTGGAGCGGTAACGCGTTTGGCGCCGGATTTCACTTCCGACACGAATTTCACCAGGCTATGCATATCGTAAGACTGCGGGAAGCCTTTTTTCTTCATCAGGCCGCGTTCGTTCAGCACCTTATTAGGATGCAAGAAGCCGTCGGTTGTGATCAGTTCAACGCTGCGGTGTTCCGGCCAGCGGCTCAGCAGTGCCTGCAACAAGCGCGCTGTTGTGCTCTTGCCGACGGCTACGCTGCCGGCGATGCCGATGACATAGGGAATCTTTTGCCCGTCAGTGCCGAGGAATTGCTCCAGAACCGCCTGTCGCCGCAGGTTGGAGCTGATATAGAAGTTCAACAGTCGTGATAGCGGCAGATAAATCTGCGCAACTTCTTCCAACGAGAGATCTTCGTTAATCCCTTTCAGTTTAACGATCTCTTCTTCCGACAACGTCAGCGGCACCGAATCTCGCAACGCAGCCCATTGGGTGCGATCGAACTGTAGGTAGGGCGTTGCTAAAGATTGATCTCTTTTTATCATAAGCCAAATTCTGCCTGTTAACGCAGGTTGGGAAAGGCGCCGGACGCCAGCTCCAGAGAATAAACAAGCTGCATATTATAGACAGCTTCGTTTTTGGCGTAGACTTTTTTCGCAAAAGTTGTCGATAGGCAGCAGTTTATGTCAATTGTGCGAAGCGGCGCGCAGTTGATTAAGCAGGGGGGCAAGGCGGTATCATCGGGGGCGGATACCGCCTGAAGGCTAGCTGGCGATGGCGCGCGAAGGTTGGTTCACGGCGAACAGACGTTTGTAATAAATAACGGTTGGATGGTAATGCCCATCGGGCCCCGCCGCATAATCCGGTAGCTCGCCCAAACAGCGATAACCCAGGCTGCGATAAAGCGCTTCTGCCGCCGAACCGGTCTGCGTATCCAGGTACAATAGTCCGCGCTGCTGTTGCAGTGCCGCGTGCTCTAGTGACTTCATCAGCGCCTGACCTACGCCGTTTCGGCGAGCGCGGCTATGCACCAACAGCTTCACGACCTCCGCACGATTACGGCCGTTCGGCTTCTGGCAGAGCTCGAGTTGCACGGTGCCAACGACGCCGCGCTCGTCGCGGGCAATCCACAGCAGCAGTTCACCTTTGGCCAAGGCCGGTCGCAGACTGTGGAAGTAGCTTTCGGCGTCTTCGTGAGGGATTAAGGTGTCGTAACCGACAGAAGCGCCGTGCGTGACGGCATCGGTCAACAGGCGGGCCAATTCATCGCGGTAAATCGGTAGCGTAGCGGCGTTGATAGGCACTATTTTCATCGGTCATTCCTCCTGGGATGGGGGTAATGAAGAGAAGCAATAACTGAGCCACAGCGGCGAAAGGCATGGCGGCGGCAAAAGGGCGAGGGATCAGTGTAGCCCACGCCGCAGTCCGGGGCAGGTATCCCCTTTTTGGTGCATCGATCCCGCTCACAGTTTACCGTCACGGGTTAAGTGTTTTAAGAAGCCTGACACGGAGAAAGCGGCGCTCAAGGCTTGCAAAAAGTGGATAAAATTGTAGAGAATGATTGCCGCGAGTGATGAATGTTTGCACGCCGCAAGCTGCGAATTGCATGACAGTATGCAAAATTGACTGATTTATGAGCGAAAGTGCGCGTAAAGCAATTTTTTTGTTGCATAGGTCGCCCGCTCTACCTAGAATGCGCTGCACTTGATGCCGGCTTAGCTCAGTAGGTAGAGCAACTGACTTGTAATCAGTAGGTCACCAGTTCGATTCCGGTAGCCGGCACCATTCAAGTCACAAGTAGTTAAAATCTGGTGGGGTTCCCGAGCGGCCAAAGGGAGCAGACTGTAAATCTGCCGTCACAGACTTCGAAGGTTCGAATCCTTCCCCCACCACCAAATCTTGCCTTCGGCGATTAACTGAGATGCGATAAATACCGCAACGGTTGATGGCGGGAGGAGAGGGCGAAAGCCTTCGGCAAGGTTCGAGCTGTGCAGCGCAAGGCGCAGCCGGCCCGAAGGATGCGAGCCGAGTGATGAACAATCCTGCTCCATCCCAAAATTCTACAGAAAAATCAGGTAGCCGAGTTCCAGGATGCGGGCATCGTATAATGGCTATTACCTCAGCCTTCCAAGCTGATGATGTGGGTTCGATTCCCACTGCCCGCTCCAAGATGTGCTGATATAGCTCAGTTGGTAGAGCGCACCCTTGGTAAGGGTGAGGTCGGCAGTTCGAATCTGCCTATCAGCACCACTTCTTAATTTCTCGCCCCCTGATTTTCTTTCTGTTCTGGATTCAACGAGCAAATGCTTGGTTGATGTGGTGATACCACCGATTTATCCGTGTCTTAGAGGGACAATCGATGTCTAAAGAAAAGTTTGAACGTACAAAACCGCACGTTAACGTCGGTACTATCGGCCACGTTGACCACGGTAAAACTACCCTGACTGCAGCGATCACTACCGTACTGGCTAAAACCTACGGCGGTTCTGCACGTGCTTTCGACCAGATCGATAACGCGCCAGAAGAAAAAGCTCGTGGTATCACCATCAACACCTCTCACGTTGAGTATGACACCCCGACTCGTCACTACGCGCACGTTGACTGCCCAGGGCACGCCGACTACGTGAAAAACATGATCACCGGTGCTGCTCAGATGGACGGCGCGATCCTGGTAGTAGCTGCGACTGACGGCCCAATGCCTCAGACCCGTGAGCACATCCTGCTGGGTCGCCAGGTTGGCGTTCCTTTCATCATCGTATTCATGAACAAATGCGACATGGTTGATGATGAAGAGCTGCTGGAACTGGTAGAAATGGAAGTTCGCGAACTGCTGTCCGCGTACGACTTCCCAGGCGACGACCTGCCAGTAATCCGCGGTTCCGCGCTGAAAGCGCTGGAAGGCGAAGCTGAGTGGGAAGCGAAAATCATCGAACTGGCCGAAGCCCTGGACAGCTACATCCCAGAGCCAGAGCGTGCTATCGACAAGCCGTTCCTGCTGCCAATCGAAGACGTATTCTCCATCTCCGGTCGTGGTACCGTTGTTACCGGTCGTGTTGAGCGCGGTATCATCAAAGTTGGCGAAGAAGTTGAAATCGTTGGTATCAAAGACACCGTTAAGTCTACCTGTACTGGCGTTGAAATGTTCCGCAAACTGCTGGACGAAGGCCGTGCTGGTGAGAACGTAGGTGTTCTGCTGCGTGGTATCAAACGTGAAGACATCGAACGTGGTCAGGTACTGGCTAAGCCAGGCTCTATCAAGCCACACACCCAGTTCGAATCTGAAGTGTACATCCTGAGCAAAGATGAAGGTGGTCGTCACACGCCATTCTTCAAAGGCTACCGTCCACAGTTCTACTTCCGTACCACTGACGTGACCGGTACCATCGAACTGCCAGAAGGCGTAGAGATGGTAATGCCAGGCGACAACGTGAACATGATTGTCACCCTGATTCACCCAATCGCGATGGACGACGGTCTGCGTTTCGCAATCCGTGAAGGCGGCCGTACCGTTGGCGCAGGCGTTGTTGCTAAAGTTATCGCTTAATCGCTGATAAAGTTTGACGCGACACGCGGTAAAAGGGCATCATTTGATGCCCTTTTTCTACGCTGTGAACTAGAACCTATCTCATCAGCGATTTTGCAGTCATAATCATTGGTGAGATGGGCTCTTAAACCGTATTGACTGAAATACGTCATAGCGTAAAACACCGGGATAGTGCTAACGCGGTATCCGATCGGTTTGGTTTGCCTCGCAATGCGAGGCAAAGTTGTTTGTTCTGAATCATCATTGTGACAGGTTGGTTTATGAGTGCGAATACCGAGGCTCAAGGGAGCGGACGCGGCCTGGAAGCGGCAAAGTGGCTGATCGTCGCCGTTCTGTTGGTTGTGGCTATTGTCGGTAACTATTACTACCGTGATTTAAGCCTGCCATTGCGCGCGCTGGCAGTTGTACTGATCATCGCCGTTGCAGGTGCAGTGGCTCTGATGACCACCAAAGGCAAAGCCACCGTTGCGTTTGCCCGCGAAGCGCGTACCGAAGTACGTAAAGTGATTTGGCCAACTCGTCAGGAAACGCTACACACCACGTTGATCGTTGCCGCGGTAACCGCCGTGATGTCACTGATTCTGTGGGGGCTGGATGGTATTCTGGTCCGTCTGGTGTCGTTTATTACTGGCCTGAGGTTCTAAAATGTCTGAAGCTCCAAAAAAACGTTGGTACGTCGTTCAGGCGTTTTCCGGTTTTGAAGGTCGCGTAGCACAATCGCTGCGTGAACACATCAAACTGCACGATATGGAAGAGCTGTTCGGCGAAGTGATGGTGCCTACGGAGGAAGTGGTTGAAATCCGTGGCGGCCAGCGTCGCAAGAGCGAGCGTAAGTTCTTCCCTGGCTACGTGCTGGTGCAGATGGTGATGAATGACGCCAGCTGGCACCTGGTGCGCAGCGTACCGCGCGTCATGGGGTTCATCGGCGGTACGTCTGACCGTCCTGCGCCAATCAGCGATAAAGAAGTTGATGCGATCATGAACCGCCTGCAGCAGGTTGGTGACAAGCCGCGTCCGAAAACGCTGTTCGAACCGGGCGAGCTGGTGCGCGTCAACGACGGCCCGTTTGCCGATTTCAACGGCGTGGTCGAAGAAGTCGATTACGAGAAGAGCCGCCTGAAAGTTTCCGTTTCCATCTTTGGCCGTGCAACGCCGGTGGAGCTGGACTTCAGCCAGGTTGAGAAAGGCTGATCGAATAATCAGCAATGAGTGGCGCGTTGCCGCTTGTCAAAGGCGCGAAATTGAACTACAATTTCGCGCCTTTTGTTTTTAGATGCCTTGCCTGATGCATGTTGGGCGGGGTGAAACACGGGGAGCCTTTTGCGAGGCGATACTACCCAAACCGAGGAAATTTAAATGGCTAAGAAAGTACAAGCCTACGTCAAGCTGCAAGTTGCAGCTGGTATGGCGAACCCGAGCCCACCAGTGGGTCCAGCTCTGGGTCAGCAGGGCGTTAACATCATGGAATTCTGTAAGGCATTCAACGCTAAGACTGACAGCGTTGAAAAAGGCCTGCCGATTCCGGTTGTTATCACCGTTTATTCTGATCGCTCCTTCACTTTCGTTACCAAAACCCCGCCAGCAGCAGTTCTGCTGAAAAAAGCGGCTGGTATCAAGTCTGGTTCCGGTAAGCCGAACAAAGACAAAGTAGGTAAAGTGACTCGTGCTCAGGTACGTGAAATCGCAGAAACCAAAGCTGCGGACATGACTGGTTCTGACGTTGAAGCGATGACTCGCTCCATCGAAGGTACCGCTCGTTCCATGGGCCTGGTAGTGGAGGATTAAGAGATGGCTAAGCTGACCAAGCGCATGCGCGTGATCCGTGACAAAGTTGATGCTACTAAACAGTATGACATCACTGAAGCTGTTGCTCTGCTGAAAGAGCTGGCCACCGCTAAATTCGTAGAAAGCGTTGACGTTGCCGTTAACCTCGGCATCGACGCTCGTAAATCTGACCAAAACGTTCGTGGCGCTACCGTTCTGCCACACGGCACCGGTCGTTCCGTTCGCGTTGCCGTATTTGCCCAAGGCGCTAACGCTGAAGCAGCGAAAGCTGCCGGCGCAGAGCTGGTAGGTATGGACGATCTGGCTGACCAGATCAAGAAAGGCGAAATGAACTTCGACGTTGTTATTGCTTCCCCGGATGCAATGCGCGTTGTAGGTCAACTGGGCCAGATCCTGGGTCCACGCGGCCTGATGCCAAACCCGAAAGTGGGTACCGTTACTCCGAACGTTGCTGAAGCAGTGAAAAACGCTAAAGCAGGTCAGGTTCGCTACCGTAACGACAAAAACGGCATCATCCATACCACTATCGGTAAGGTTGATTTCGACGCAGACAAACTGAAAGAAAACCTGGAAGCCCTGCTGGTTGCGCTGAAAAAAGCCAAACCTTCTCAGGCGAAAGGCATGTACATCAAGAAAGTTAGCCTCTCCACCACCATGGGTGCTGGCGTTTCTATCGATCAGAGCGGTCTGTCTGCTGCAGCGAACTAATCGCACTTGCGATTATCGCTTTGACTTGGGGCCGAGATTTGTCTAGAATCTTATGCCCCAAGGTTTTGCTATTGGCTATGCCGTAGGCAAAACAAAGATTTTTCGGTTGGAGCCTGGCCTATCCAGGCCTCCGTCCAAGACCGCAGGTGTATCGCAAGATACTTAATCCTTCCTGCGTAGACGGTGACAGAGCCTAAGAAAATTTTTCTTTTTTATAAAAGAATGTCTTTGCTGGATTCTGCTCACCGTGTTAAGCCGCTCGGCGTGGCGTTTTACAAAGCGCCGAGTGAAGTGAGTTCCGGGGGATTTTCCCCGGCTAATCCAGGAGCAAAAAGCTAATGGCATTAAATCTTCAAGACAAACAAGCGATTGTTGCTGAAGTCAGCGAAGTAGCCAAAGGCGCGCTGTCTGCGGTTGTTGCGGATTCCCGCGGCGTTACCGTAGATAAAATGACTGAACTGCGTAAAGCAGGTCGTGAAGCTGGCGTTTACATGCGTGTTGTTCGCAACACCCTGATGCGTCGCGTAGTTGAAGGCACTCCATTCGAATGCCTGAAAGACACGTTTGTCGGTCCAACCTTGATTGCATTCTCTCACGAACACCCGGGCGCTGCTGCTCGTCTGTTCAAAGAGTTCGCGAAAGCGAATGCAAAATTCGAGGTTAAAGCTGCGGCCTTTGAAGGTGAGCTGATCCCAGCGGCGCAAATCGACCGCCTGGCGACGCTGCCAACTTACGAAGAAGCGATCGCACGCCTGATGGCAACCATGAAAGAAGCCGCTGCCGGCAAACTGGTTCGCACTCTGGCTGCAGTACGCGATCAGAAAGAAGCGGCGTAAGCCACTCTTTCTTAGCCTTTGCTAACGTATTTAAACTATTTCTGAATTTTAGGAACAATTGTTATGTCTATCACTAAAGACCAAATCCTGGAAGCAGTTGCCGCTATGTCCGTAATGGACGTTGTTGAACTGGTTTCCGCTATGGAAGAAAAATTCGGCGTTTCTGCTGCTGCTGCTGTAGCTGTTGCTGCTGGCCCAGCTGAAGCTGCTGAAGAGAAAACTGAATTCGACGTTATCCTGAAAGCTGCAGGCGCTAACAAAGTTGCTGTTATCAAAGCAGTACGTGGCGCTACCGGCCTGGGTCTGAAAGAAGCTAAAGACCTGGTTGAATCTGCTCCAGCCGCTCTGAAAGAAGGCGTGAGCAAAGATGACGCAGAAGCTCTGAAAAAATCTCTGGAAGAAGCTGGCGCAGAAGTTGAAGTTAAATAAGCCAACCTTTCCGGTTGCAGCCTAGTCTTTTAGGCTGATGGCTGGTGACTTTTTAGTCACCAGCCTTTTTGCGCTGTAGGGCGCCAGTAGCGTTTCACACTGTTTGGCTGCTGGTTTCGCCTCCCAATGTTTGTTTCTATTGACGACTTAATATACCGCGGTCTTTGCACTACCAGGAGTTCTGGGGGAAGACGCGATGAAATGGTTTAAGCGTGATAGCAAGAGACATTGCGGAAAGTGTTCCCGCTTTCCGGTCGACAAAACGGTGTTGCATGAACTGTCCCTAATCGGACGGACAGATTGGGTCACTGATCAGCGAGCTGAGGAACCCTATGGTTTACTCCTATACCGAGAAAAAACGTATTCGTAAGGATTTTGGTAAACGTCCACAAGTGCTGGACATACCATATCTCCTTTCTATCCAGCTTGACTCGTTCCAGAAGTTTATCGAGCAAGATCCAGAAGGGCAGTACGGCCTTGAAGCCGCATTCCGTTCTGTTTTCCCTATCCAGAGCTACAGTGGCAATTCGGAGCTGCAATACGTTAGCTACCGTCTTGGTGAGCCGGTCTTCGACGTCAAAGAGTGCCAGATCCGTGGTGTGACGTTCTCTGCACCGCTGCGCGTAAAACTGCGCCTGGTTATCTATGAGCGCGAAGCGCCTGAAGGTACGGTCAAAGACATCAAGGAACAAGAAGTCTACATGGGTGAAATTCCGCTCATGACCGAAAACGGCACCTTTGTGATCAACGGTACTGAGAGGGTTATCGTATCTCAGTTGCACCGTAGTCCTGGCGTATTCTTCGACAGCGATAAGGGTAAAACCCACTCCTCGGGTAAAGTGCTGTACAACGCACGCATCATCCCTTACCGCGGTTCATGGTTGGACTTCGAGTTCGATCCGAAAGACAACCTGTTCGTGCGTATTGACCGTCGCCGCAAACTGCCTGCGACCATCATTCTGCGCGCGCTGAACTACACCACTGAACAGATCCTCGACCTGTTCTTTGACAAGATCGTCTTCGAAATCCGCGACAACAAGCTGCAGATGGAGCTGGTGCCAGAGCGCCTGCGTGGTGAGACCGCTTCGTTCGATATCGAAGCCAACGGCAAAATCTACGTAGAGAAAGGCCGTCGTATCACCGCTCGTCATATCCGTCAGCTGGAAAAAGACGACATTCAGAGCATTGAAGTACCGGTAGAGTACATCGCGGGCAAAGTGGTCGCGAAAGACTATATCGATACCAATACCGGTGAACTGATCTGCGCAGCCAACATGGAGCTGTCGCTGGATCTGCTGGCCAAGCTGAGCCAGTCCGGCCACAAGCGCATCGAAACGCTGTTCACCAACGATCTGGATCACGGCGCGTACATCTCTGAAACGCTGCGTGTCGATCCGACCAACGATCGTCTGAGCTCGTTGGTAGAAATCTACCGCATGATGCGCCCTGGTGAGCCGCCAACGCGCGAAGCTGCCGAAAGCCTGTTCGAGAACCTGTTCTTCTCCGAAGACCGCTACGATCTGTCCGCGGTGGGTCGCATGAAGTTCAACCGTTCTCTGCTGCGCGACGAGATCGAAGGTTCGGGCATCCTGAGCAAAGACGACATCATCGAAGTGATGAAGAAGCTCATCGATATCCGTAACGGCAAGGGCGAAGTGGACGATATCGACCACTTGGGCAACCGTCGTATCCGCTCCGTCGGCGAAATGGCCGAGAACCAGTTCCGCGTAGGTCTGGTGCGTGTTGAGCGTGCGGTGAAAGAGCGTCTGTCTCTGGGCGATCTGGATACCCTGATGCCTCAGGACATGATCAACGCCAAGCCGATTTCGGCGGCGGTGAAAGAGTTCTTCGGTTCCAGCCAGCTGTCCCAGTTCATGGACCAGAACAACCCGCTGTCCGAGATCACGCACAAGCGTCGTATCTCCGCACTGGGCCCGGGCGGTCTGACCCGTGAGCGCGCCGGCTTTGAAGTTCGAGACGTACACCCGACCCACTACGGCCGCGTGTGCCCAATCGAAACGCCGGAAGGTCCAAACATCGGTCTGATCAACTCCCTGTCCGTGTACGCACAGACTAACGAGTATGGCTTCCTGGAAACCCCGTACCGCCGCGTGCGTGACGGCGTGGTGACCGATGAAATCAACTACCTGTCTGCTATTGAAGAAGGCAACTTCGTTATCGCCCAGGCGAACTCCAACCTGGATGAAGAAGGCCGCTTCGTAGAAGACCTGGTCACCTGCCGCAGCAAAGGCGAATCAAGCCTGTTCAGCCGCGACCAGGTTGACTACATGGACGTATCCACCCAGCAGGTCGTTTCCGTTGGTGCTTCACTGATTCCATTCCTGGAACACGATGACGCCAACCGTGCATTGATGGGTGCGAACATGCAACGTCAGGCCGTACCAACCCTGCGCGCTGACAAGCCGCTGGTCGGTACCGGTATGGAACGTGCTGTAGCGGTTGACTCCGGCGTAACCGCCGTTGCCAAACGCGGCGGTGTGATCCAGTACGTGGATGCTTCCCGTATCGTTATCAAAGTTAACGAAGACGAGATGTACCCGGGCGAAGCAGGTATCGATATTTACAACCTGACCAAGTACACCCGTTCTAACCAGAACACCTGCATCAACCAGATGCCGTGTGTGAGTCTGGGTGAGCCAATCGAGCGCGGCGACGTGCTGGCGGATGGCCCATCGACAGACCTGGGCGAACTGGCACTGGGCCAGAACATGCGCGTAGCGTTCATGCCTTGGAACGGCTACAACTTCGAAGACTCCATCTTGGTCTCCGAGCGCGTGGTGCAGGAAGATCGCTTCACCACCATCCACATCCAGGAACTGGCGTGCGTGTCTCGCGATACCAAGCTGGGGCCTGAAGAGATCACCGCCGACATCCCTAACGTGGGTGAAGCTGCGCTCTCCAAGCTGGATGAATCCGGTATCGTGTATATCGGTGCTGAAGTGACCGGCGGTGACATCCTGGTCGGTAAGGTAACGCCTAAAGGCGAAACCCAGCTGACGCCGGAAGAGAAACTGCTGCGTGCGATCTTCGGTGAGAAAGCGTCTGACGTTAAAGACTCTTCTCTGCGTGTGCCGAACGGCGTTTCCGGTACGGTTATCGACGTGCAGGTCTTCACCCGCGATGGCGTGGAAAAAGACAAGCGCGCGTTGGAAATCGAAGAGATGCAGCTGAAGCAGGCGAAGAAAGACCTGACGGAAGAACTGCAGATCCTGGAAGCCGGCCTGTTTGCACGTATCCACGCGGTGCTGGTTGCCGGTGGCATCGAAGCCGACAAGCTGAGCAAGCTGCCGCGCGATCGCTGGCTGGAACTGGGCCTGACCGACGAAGAGAAGCAAAACCAGCTGGAACAGCTGGCCGAGCAGTACGACGAACTGAAATCCGACTTCGAGAAGAAGCTGGAAGCCAAGCGTCGTAAGATCACTCAGGGCGACGATCTGGCGCCGGGCGTGCTGAAAATCGTCAAGGTTTATCTGGCCGTTAAACGTCAGATCCAACCGGGTGACAAGATGGCGGGCCGCCACGGTAACAAGGGTGTTATCTCCAAGATCAACCCGATCGAAGATATGCCTTACGATGAAAACGGCACGCCGGTAGACATCGTACTGAACCCGCTGGGCGTACCATCACGTATGAACATCGGTCAGATCCTGGAAACCCACCTGGGTATGGCTGCGAAAGGCATCGGTGAGAAAATCAACCAGATGCTGAAGCAGCAGCAGGAAGTGGCCAAGCTGCGTGAGTTCATCCAGAAGGCCTACGATCTGGGCGACGACGTTTGCCAGAAAGTTGACCTGAACACCTTCAGCGACGACGAAGTGCTGCGTCTGGCAGAGAACCTGAAAAAAGGTATGCCGATCGCAACGCCGGTGTTTGACGGTGCGAAAGAGACTGAAATCAAGAAGCTGCTGGAAATGGGTGGTATCCCGACCTCCGGTCAGATCACGCTGTTCGATGGCCGTACCGGTGAGCAATTCGAGCGCCAGGTTACTGTCGGCTATATGTACATGCTGAAACTGAACCACTTGGTTGACGATAAAATGCACGCCCGTTCAACCGGCTCTTACAGCTTGGTTACTCAGCAACCTCTGGGTGGTAAAGCGCAGTTCGGTGGTCAACGCTTCGGTGAGATGGAAGTGTGGGCACTGGAAGCATACGGCGCGGCTTATACCCTGCAGGAAATGCTCACCGTTAAGTCGGATGACGTTAACGGCCGTACCAAGATGTACAAAAACATCGTGGATGGCGACCACCGGATGGAGCCAGGCATGCCGGAATCCTTCAACGTATTGTTGAAAGAAATCCGCTCGCTCGGCATCAACATCGAACTGGAAGACGAGTAATCGTCATTCCGGCTCAGGCTCCCCGCCTAAGGGAGCCTGAGGGTGGTTGTTCAGGTCACACGGGTACCTACTGCGGTTGTGGGTACCCAACAGGTTTAACTCCGACAGGAGCCAATCCGTGAAAGACTTATTGAAGTTTCTGAAAGCGCAAACTAAGACCGAAGAGTTTGATGCGATCAAGATTGCTCTGGCCTCGCCAGACATGATCCGTTCGTGGTCGTTCGGTGAAGTTAAGAAGCCGGAAACCATTAACTACCGTACGTTCAAACCAGAACGTGACGGCCTTTTCTGCGCCCGTATCTTCGGGCCGGTAAAAGATTACGAGTGCCTGTGCGGTAAGTACAAGCGCTTGAAACACCGCGGCGTGATCTGTGAGAAGTGCGGCGTTGAAGTGACCCAGACCAAAGTGCGTCGTGAGCGCATGGGCCACATCGAGCTGGCTTCGCCGACCGCGCACATCTGGTTCCTGAAATCGCTGCCATCCCGCATCGGTTTGCTGCTGGATATGCCGCTGCGTGATATCGAACGCGTACTGTACTTCGAATCCTATGTGGTGGTCGAAGGCGGTATGACCAACCTCGAGCGTCGTCAGATCCTGACCGAAGAGCAGTATCTGGACGCGCTGGAAGAGTTCGGTGACGAATTCGACGCCAAGATGGGTGCGGAAGCTATTCAGGCCCTGTTGAAAAACATGGATCTGGAAGCCGAGTGCGAGCAGCTGCGTGAAGAGCTGAACGAAACCAACTCCGAAACCAAGCGCAAGAAGCTGACCAAGCGTATCAAGCTGCTGGAAGCGTTCGTACAGTCTGGTAACAAGCCAGAGTGGATGATCCTGACCGTGCTGCCGGTACTGCCGCCGGATCTGCGCCCGCTGGTTCCGCTGGATGGCGGTCGTTTCGCGACCTCGGATCTGAACGATCTGTATCGCCGCGTGATCAACCGTAACAACCGTCTGAAACGCCTGCTGGATCTGGCTGCGCCTGACATCATCGTGCGCAACGAAAAGCGTATGCTGCAAGAAGCGGTAGACGCCCTGCTGGATAACGGCCGTCGCGGTCGTGCCATCACCGGTTCCAACAAACGTCCTCTGAAATCTTTGGCCGACATGATCAAAGGTAAGCAGGGTCGTTTCCGTCAGAACCTGCTCGGTAAACGCGTTGACTACTCCGGCCGTTCCGTCATCACCGTAGGTCCATACCTGCGTCTGCATCAGTGCGGTCTGCCTAAAAAGATGGCGCTGGAGCTGTTCAAACCGTTCATCTACGGCAAGTTGGAGCTGCGTGGCCTGGCCACCACCATCAAAGCCGCCAAGAAAATGGTTGAGCGTGAAGAAGCCGTTGTTTGGGATATCCTGGACGAAGTGATCCGCGAACACCCGGTACTGCTGAACCGTGCACCAACCCTGCACCGTTTGGGTATCCAGGCGTTTGAACCGGTTCTGATCGAAGGTAAAGCGATCCAGCTGCACCCGCTGGTTTGTGCGGCCTATAACGCCGACTTCGATGGTGACCAGATGGCTGTTCACGTGCCGCTGACGCTGGAAGCCCAGCTGGAAGCGCGTGCGCTGATGATGTCTACCAACAACATCCTGTCCCCAGCGAACGGCGAGCCAATCATCGTTCCTTCTCAGGACGTTGTACTGGGTCTGTACTACATGACCCGCGACTGTGTTAACGCCAAGGGCGAAGGCATGGTGCTGAACGGTTCCAAAGAAGCTGAGCGTGTTTACCGCGCCGGCCTGGCGTCTCTGCATGCGCGCGTTAAAGTGCGTATCACCGAAGACGTCAAAAACGCCGAAGGCGAATGGACTTCTCAGACCAGCATCATCGACACCACCATCGGCCGCGCCATCCTGTGGATGATCGTACCGAAAGGTCTGCCGTACTCGATCGTTAACCAGCCTTTGGGCAAGAAAGCGATCTCCAAGATGCTGAACACCTGTTACCGCATCCTGGGCCTGAAGCCGACCGTTATCTTTGCTGACCAGATCATGTACACCGGTTTTGCTTACGCAGCCCGTTCAGGCGCTTCCGTAGGTATCGACGACATGGTTATCCCGGCCAAGAAAGCGGAGATCATCGAAGAAGCGGAAACCGAAGTTGCCGAGATCCAGGAGCAGTTCCAGTCTGGTCTGGTTACCGCCGGCGAACGCTACAACAAAGTGATCGATATCTGGGCTGCAGCGAACGAACGCGTTGCGAAAGCGATGATGGAAAACCTGTCGGTAGAAGACGTGGTTAACCGTGACGGCGAAGTGGAACAGCAAGTTTCCTTCAACAGCATCTTTATGATGGCCGACTCCGGTGCGCGTGGTTCCGCCGCTCAGATTCGTCAGCTGGCCGGTATGCGTGGCCTGATGGCGAAGCCGGACGGCTCCATCATCGAAACGCCAATCACCGCGAACTTCCGTGAAGGTCTGAACGTACTCCAGTACTTCATCTCCACCCACGGTGCTCGTAAAGGTCTGGCGGATACCGCACTGAAAACCGCGAACTCCGGTTATCTGACCCGTCGTCTGGTTGACGTGGCGCAGGATCTGGTTGTGACCGAAGACGACTGTGGCACCCACGACGGCATCCTGATGACTCCGGTTATCGAAGGTGGCGACGTGAAAGAGCCGCTGCGTGAACGCGTTCTGGGCCGTGTGACGGCAGAAGACGTCCTCAAGCCGGGTACGGCGGACATTCTGGTGCCACGCAACACCCTGCTGAACGAGAAGGCGTGTGACCTGTTGGAAGAGAATTCTGTCGACAGCGTTAAAGTCCGTTCCGTGGTGAGCTGTGAAACCGACTTTGGTGTGTGTGCAAACTGCTACGGTCGCGACCTGGCACGTGGCCACATCATCAACAAAGGTGAAGCCATCGGCGTTATCGCGGCACAGTCCATCGGTGAGCCGGGTACACAGCTGACGATGCGTACGTTCCACATCGGTGGTGCGGCATCTCGTGCGGCTGCTGAATCCAGCATCCAGGTGAAAAACAAGGGTAGCCTCAAGCTGAGCAACGTGAAGTTCGTTATGAACGCCGCGGGCAAGCTGGTGATCACCTCGCGTAACACCGAACTGAAACTGATCGACGAATTCGGCCGTACCAAAGAAAGCTACAAGGTGCCTTACGGCGCCGTGATGGGCAAAGGCGACGGTGAAGAAGTTAACGGCGGCGAAACCGTTGCTAACTGGGATCCGCACACCATGCCGGTCATCAGTGAAGTCAGCGGCTTCATTCGCTTCGCGGATATGGTTGACGGCCAGACCATTACTCGCCAGACCGACGAACTGACCGGTTTGTCTTCTCTGGTCGTACTGGACAGCGCAGAGCGTACCGGTAGCGGTAAAGACCTGCGTCCGGCACTGAAAATCGTTGACGCTCAGGGCGAAGACGTATTGATCCCAGGTACTGATATGCCTGCTCAATACTTCCTGCCGGGCAAAGCGATCGTTCAGCTGGAAGACGGCATTCAGATCGGTGCGGGTGATACCCTGGCGCGTATTCCTCAGGAATCCGGCGGTACCAAGGATATTACCGGTGGTCTGCCGCGCGTTGCCGACCTGTTCGAAGCACGTCGTCCGAAAGAGCCGGCAATCCTGGCTGAAATCAGCGGGATTATCTCGTTCGGTAAAGAGACCAAGGGCAAACGTCGCCTGGTGATCTCTCCGCTGGACGGCAGCGACGCTTACGAAGAGATGATTCCGAAATGGCGTCAGCTCAACGTGTTCGAAGGCGAAGTGGTGGAACGTGGTGACGTCGTTTCCGACGGCCCAGAGTCTCCGCACGACATTCTGCGTCTGCGTGGCGTGCATGCGGTTACCCGCTACATCACCAACGAAGTGCAGGAAGTTTACCGTCTGCAAGGCGTTAAGATTAACGATAAGCACATCGAAGTTATCGTTCGTCAGATGCTGCGTAAAGGCACCATCGTTAGCGCTGGTGGCTCCGAATTCCTGGAAGGCGAGCAGGCTGAAGTGTCTCGCGTCAAGATTGCCAACCGTCAGCTGGAAGCTGAAGGTAAAATCGCGGCAACCTTCTCGCGCGATCTGCTGGGTATCACCAAGGCTTCCTTGGCGACCGAGTCCTTCATCTCCGCTGCATCGTTCCAGGAAACGACGCGCGTTCTGACCGAAGCTGCCGTAGCCGGCAAGCGTGATGAACTGCGTGGCCTGAAAGAGAACGTTATCGTGGGCCGTCTGATCCCAGCCGGTACCGGTTACGCTTATCATCAGGATCGTATGCGTCGCCGTGCTCAGGGTGAAGCGCCGGTTGTTCCGCAAGTCAGCGCGGAAGAAGCGACGGCTAACCTGGCCGAGCTGCTCAACGCAGGCCTGGGCGGCAGCGACGACGAGTAATCGTCATCAGCGCCGCGGGCTCGGTACGCCGGGCCCATCGCCAGATAAACCGCCCCTTCGGGGGCGGTTTTTTTTCGCCTCGTGCCGGGTTAAGACAAACTTTGCTACTATGTTTACAGCAGAAATTGACCGGTGCTTTTTATCTGACAACCAAGGACAGTGCAAAACATGGACAGCCTCATTACCTTCGAAAAACTGACGGCGCAACACCTGCCTTACCTGTATGAGATCCGCTTTTCCGTTGAAGAAAACCTGTTGCACCCGCATCAGATCCAGTATCTGCAGCGCAAACAGGCGCTGGAGGACATCAACCAGGGGGGCGGCTGGATCTGCAAGTATGGCGACGACTATGCCGGCGTTGGCTTCGGGTTATTCATCCCTGAACCGCTGATCGGCGGCCTGTTCGTGAAGCCGGAATACCAGTCGAAGGGGATCGGCTCCGCCTTACTGGCACGGGTCACTCACTGGATGTTTGAGCACGGCGCCGAAGCGATCCACTTAACCACCGATCCCGGCTCCAAAGCCGAAGGATTTTATCAACATCACGGCTGGGCCGTGGTCGGGCAGGATGAGTTCGGCCAGGCCGAACTGGTGAAACGCAAAGAGGGTGAATAATGACAGTCAAAGGATTGATGACGTTACTGCTGCTTTCGCTGTTCAGCGCACCGCTGTATGCGGCCGTTGACTATTTTTACCTGAAACCGCTCGACGGTGAGAAGATCAAAATCACCCGGCAGATGCTGGAGGCGATGCCGCCGCATACGATTAGAACCTCGACCAATTTCACCCCGGAAGATACGTTCACCGGCGTTGAGTTTGCGGAGCTGGTGAAAACCTATCATCTGAAAGGCCAGTCGGTGCGCGCTTTCGCCTGGGACGATTACTCTTACTCGATGCCGATTGACGAGATGATTAAATACCGTGTGATCGTCGCCTATCAGCGCGGTGGCAAGCCGATCGACGTTGGGGAGCTGGGGCCGTTCGCCATTATTTATCCGCGCGATGGCTACGCCGAGCTGAATAACCTGGATGTGAATGCGAAAACTGTCTGGCAAGTTAAACGGTTGGAGCTGAAATAAGATGAGCAAAAAACTGATCGGTACTCTTATCGCGTTGGTTGCCATCTTCTCTTTATTAATTTTGTTGATTGCCATTAACTTCGGCGGCGTAAAAGAGCGCTACAAACAAATCGAGCCGAATCTGGACAACTACTCGGTGGCCGAGATCCTTTTTCTGGCGTTTGAAAGGACCAAAACCGCGCTGCTGCTCAGTGAAAACAACGACTACGACGCCTTCCTGATCAAAAAGAAAATCTTCTACTCGAAGATTCAGATCCTGGAAAGTCGTTCGACCTTCAGCGACTCTTTTTATTACGACGACGAGTTCATCAAGAATGTTGCGCTGCTGAAGCAGCAGTACCGCACGTTGGACGGTCTCTCCGCCGGCTTACTGGTGGGGCAGAAAAACAAGGCGGACATTCTCTCTTATATGGATGATATCGAGGGTACGCTGGTTGATATTCAGGAAATTATTTATCGGATACAGATTAAAAACTTTACCGAAGTGAAAGGCATCATCCAGGACAACTCGAGTAAAGCCGAGATGTTCGCCATCTTTTCGCTGATTTTAGTGTTCCTGATGATGTTTCTGGTGCTGAGAAATGCCGTCTCGCTGAAAGAGATCATCAAGAACAAGAACATCTTTATCTCTTCCATCTACCACGAGATCGCCGGCTCGACCCAGGCCATCGTCATTGCTGCGGATATCATGGAGCACGAGCTGGCGCAGGAAGAGTTGAAAAAAGAAGCCCGCCTGATCTCCTATCACGGTAATAAGATCGCCGAACAAACGCGCGAAGTGATGGATTATTCACGGCTTGAGATGGGCGAAGTTAAAATCAACATTTCCACCTTCCGGCTGAATGAGGTGGTGGACGATGCCGTAACCGGCATCGGCGCCGGGCGCGGCAATCGCCTCGTGATTCACCGTTCGTCTTATGCCGGCCTGATCGGTTCCGATAAATACAAGCTCTACCGAATATTGGCCAACCTGCTCAGCAACGCGGACAAATTTACCCACCGGGGCGTGGTTGCCCTCAATGTGAAGGTATGCCACGGCAACCTGTATTTGCGGGTAAAAGACACCGGCATCGGGTTTAACGTCGATAACCTGGATCGGTTATATAAGGCGTTCAACCAGGGGGTGGAAAGGGAGACTCGGCAGGGATTGGGGCTGGGGCTGACCATTATCAAAAATTACGTCACGACGATGAAAGGCACCATCAAAGCCAAATCCGTCGAAGGGGTTGGCTCGTCGTTTTTGATCCGTGTCCCGGTCAAACTAATTAAAGAATAGGTTCGACAGCAGCAGCGAGGAGATAATCAGCGGCTTGGTCGGTTTTTCCACCAGGTGCACGTCATAGTGCAGGATCATATCGCCGATGTTTTTCTCGTAGTGATTCAGTTGGCCGGTCAGAATAATGATGCGGGCGTGGGGATCGAGAGCGTCTTTAATTTTCTTCACGACGCGTTCGGAGGTCTCGCCGAAGTCCAACAACCAGTCCAGGATAAACGCCTCAAAGGACTGCTGTTCCAGCGCGGCCAGCATGGCGTCCGCCGTCTGAAAGGTCTCAGTTTCGATGCCGTATCGGCTGGCAATCTTTTTCAACAGTTCGAGAATATCGCCGTCATTATCCAGGATCGCGATGCGTGGGGCCGGTAGAAAGTCTATCTTGTTGACTTTGTACAGCGGAGCATCGGCGGCATGTTCCCGATTGGTGTTGATGATGAAAAGATCGTCTTTTTTGTAGGCGTAGGTTTCGTCGTTGTCCGCTTGCGTGACCGGGCACTCGTCGACCTCAATGTTGCAGCGCTTGTGAATGCTGTTCATGATAAAGACGCTGTTATGCGTCCTTTGGCCGGCAAAAGGCTCGTTGAAATACTGGAAAACCTTTTTGACTTCATCGAGGGTGATGCCTCTCTTGCCATCCAGTTTCTGTTTGGCGCTGTTGTACTGAAGGTTCAGTATGTTGGCCATCGTGGAGGCATGCTTTCTGTCGCCAACTCCTTTCAGAGTGAGCAACGCGCTGATTGCATCGATGTAATTTGGCGTTTTCTTCATGACAACCTTGGCTTTTTTTGATGTTGACCGCGAGCGTTGAAAAACCTGCGCGAGAACCCGTGCTGGATTATAGATGATGCCCCGGAGGTTGCGGCGATATCAGTTTGATTTTCCTTGGCAAACTCAGAACACACTCGATACTAAATAAAAAAACACTCAAAAGACATTCACATTTAACCGTTTATGTGGTTAATTAGCGCACATACTGTGTGATTCGCGTCCTGGGGGGGTGCCAGTCTCACAAAATAAACCGCCTGCTCTTGTCCGTAAGCAGGGAGCAGGCGGCAAAAAGATCCGCGGCCAACACCAGGGCCATTGGCAGCACCGGGGATGACCATTCGAAACTCTCTTCGTCGCTGTACCTTCTTTTTTTCCTCTTTCCCCACTTTTCTGCCACAACAGCGTCTATGAATATCACCCCCGAGTCTGCGCTGAACGCCGCTATGCTCTCATTCTGCCTATCACCTTCGCTGACAAGGCAACCTGTCCGTACGCCCTTACAGGCCGCTATACGCCATATGCGCGTTGCCGCGGACGAGGGCCCGGTGTCGCGCAGGAGCATCTCCGGCGCGATCGGGGATGGGATAAGGCGGGGCCATCGAGAGGGAGACGGCCCCGGCCGGCGCCGGGTTTGGCGGTCGGCTAGGTCACTATAGCCGGCGGGCCTGTCGGCGCCAGCGCCACCGTTCGGCATTGCGCGGCCGTTCCAGCGTTTTCTTCGCACGGCGGTAAACGTTGCCGCTTATTGCGCGCTGCGTCCCAGATAATCGTCCCAGTCTTTCCACACTGGCTGCAGCCCGGCATTGCTGATGGCCTCGGCGACCTGCTGCGGCGTGCGGCCGTCGTGCGGCTCGAACTGTTCCAACTCCGGCGGTACGTCGTCGGCATAGCCGCCGGGCTGCGTCTTGGATCCGGCGCTGACGCTGTTGATCGCCACCGGGATCATATGATCGCGGAAGTACGGCGACTCACGCGTAGACAGCGACAGCTCAACGTCCGGCGCGAACAGCCGGAAGGCGCAGATCAGCTGCACCAACTGAGGCTCGCTCATGATCGACGCCGGTTCAATGCCGCCGGCGCAGGGGCGCAGACGCGGAAACGAGATCGAGTAGCGGCTCTGCCAGTAGGTTTGCTGCAGGTAGAACAGATGTTCCGCCAGCAGGTAACAGTCGGTGCGCCAGCTGTTGGACAGGCCGATCAACGCGCCGAGGCCGATCTTGTCGATCCCGGCGCGCCCCAGGCGATCCGGCGTGGCCAGACGCCAATGGAAATCCTGCTTCTGGCCGCGCAGATGGTGCTGCAGATAGGTAGCCGGGTGGTAGGTTTCCTGATAGACCAGCACGCCGTCCAGGCCCAGCGCTTTCAGTTCGGCGTACTCGTCCTGCGCCAGCGGCTGCACTTCCATCATCAGCGAACTGAAGTGCCGGCGGATCGCCGGAATGTGCTGACGGAAATAGTCCATGCCGACCTTGGTCTGATGTTCGCCGGTGACCAGCAACAGATGTTCGAACCCCAGAGCCTTGATGGCTTCGCACTCGCGTGCGATCTCCGCCGCATCGAGCGTTTTGCGCTTGATGCGGTTACTCATAGAAAAGCCGCAGTAGGTGCAGTCGTTGGCGCACAGGTTAGAGAGGTACAGCGGCACATAGAAGCTGACGACGTTGCCGAACCGCTGACGGGTCAGCTGCTGCGCGCGCTGCGCCAGCGGTTCCAGATACGGCGCGGCGGCGGGGGAGATCAGCGCCATAAAGTCGTCACGCGTCAGCTTGTCGGCGTTCAACGCGCGCTCCACGTCGCGTGCGGTTTTGCCGTTGATGCGCAGCGTAATGTCGTCCCAGTCCAGCTGTTGCCAGCGGCTACTGAAATCGTCGGCCATCACTGTGCCTCCTCTGGCTGGCTGAGGAAGGCGGTCAGCGGGCTGGATGCGGCTGCATTGCGCTGACTGGCGCCCAATCCGGCGCTGCGCGCCAGCTCGCCGGCTTCCAGCGCCTGGCGGAACGCCTGCGCCATTTGCACCGGATCGCGCGCCACGGCGATGGCGGTATTCACCAGCACCGCGTCGGCGCCCAGCTCCATCGCTTCCAGCGCGTGGCTTGGCGCGCCGATGCCGGCGTCGACCACCACCGGCACCTTGGCCTGCTCGATGATGATCTCGAGGAAGTCACGGGTGCGCAGACCGCGGTTGGAGCCGATAGGCGCGCCGAGCGGCATCACCGCCGCACAGCCCACCTCTTCCAGCCGTTTGCACAGCACCGGATCGGCACCGCAGTAGGGCAGTACCACAAAACCGTCTTTCACCAGCGTTTCCGCCGCCTTCAGCGTTTCTATCGGATCCGGCAGCAGGTATTTCACATCGGGATGGATCTCCAGCTTCACCCAGTGGGTGCCGAGCGCTTCACGCGCCAGCCGGGCGGCGAACACCGCCTCGGCGGCCGTTTTGGCGCCGGAGGTGTTGGGCAACAGCCGGGCGCCCAACTGTTGCAGCGGTGCCAAAATGGCGTCGTTGCCGCCGCGCAGATCGACGCGCTTCATGGCCATGGTCACCAGCTGTGAGCCGGAGGCCGCCAGCGCCTCCAGCATCAACGCCGGGGTGGCGAACTTGCCGGTGCCGGTGAACAGACGCGAGGTAAAAGTGGTATCGGCGATTTTCAGCATGTCAGCCTCCGGCGATCGCTTGAAACAGCAGGATGTCATCGCCGTCCTGCACCTGATGGTCGGCCCAGTCGGCGCGCGGGATGATGATTTGGTTGATCGCCAGCGCGGTGCCCGGCTGGTGGCGCTCCAGCTGGGTTAGCAGGGCGGCGACGCTAAGCGGCTGCGCCAGCTCCAGCGGTTGATCGTTTAAACGGATTTTCATGCCGTGCCTCCGCATACCGGGCAGGCACGGGCCTGGCTCAGTTGCAGCGTGCTCCAGCTTTGCTGCTTGCCGTCGAACAGCCGCAGCTTACCGCTAAGGGAGGAAGGCATGCCGGCCAGCATTTTGATGGCTTCCAGCGCTTGCAGGGTGCCGATCACGCCGACCACCGGGCCGAGCACCCCGGCGGTGCGGCAGTTGCGCTGCGGCTCTTCCTGATCCGGGTACAGGCAGGCGTAGCAGCCGTGCGCATAGGGCGGCTCGAGCACCAGCAGCTGGCCGCTGAAACCGACCGCGCTGCCGCTGATCAGCGGCTTGGCGGCGGCGATGCAGGCGGCATTGACCTCATGGCGGGTCGCCATATTGTCGCAGCAGTCCAGCACCAGATCGGCGCGGGCGACCGCGTCGCGCAGCGCTTGCCCCTGCAGCCGCTGCGCCAGCGGGATGGATTCCACCAACGGGTTCAGCGCCTGCAGGTGGCGTTGCGCCAGCGCCGCCTTACCGCTGGCGGTATCGGCGCTACGGTAGAGGATTTGCCGCTGCAGGTTGGTGACGTGCAGCTGGTCGTCGTCGGCCAGCAGCAGCGTGCCGACGCCGGCGGCGGCCAGATACAGTGAAGCCGGGGAGCCGAGCCCGCCTAAACCGACGATCAGCACCGTGGCGCGCTTGAGCCTCTCCTGGCCTTCCGGGCCGACGTCCTCCAGCAGCAGCTGGCGGCTGTAGCGCAGGAATTCCTGATCGTTAAGCATCGCTCGGCTCCTCGCCTTCGATCAGCCGCAGCAGCTCGGCCGTCGCCGCGCGCCAATCCGGCGCTTGGGTGATGGCGCTGACCACCGCCACGCTGCCGACGCCGCACGCCAGCACCGCCGGTACGCGATCGATACTGATCCCGCCGATCGCCACCGTCGGGTAATCCGCCAAATCGGCGATGTGGCGTTTCAACTCCGTCAGCCCCTGCGGCGCAGAAGGCATGTCTTTGGTCTGGGTGGGGAAGATGTGCCCCAGCGCGATGTAGGACGGTTTCACCGCCAGCGCGCGCGCCAGCTCGGCGTCGTCATGGGTGGACACGCCCAGCCGCAGCCCGGCGCGGTGAATGGCCGCCAGATCGGTGGTATCGAGATCTTCCTGGCCCAGATGCACGCCGTAGGCGCCGTGCTTGATCGCCAGCCGCCAGTAGTCGTTGATGAACAGCCGTGCCTGATAGCGCTGGCCCAGCGCGATGGCGGCAGCGATATCCTCTTCGACCTGCTCGTCAGGCAGATCCTTGATGCGCAGCTGGATCGTGGTGACGCCGGCCTCCAGCAGGCGAGCGATCCATTCCACGCTGTCGACGACCGGGTAAAGCCCCAGCTTGTGGGGCGTAGCCGGGAAGGGGGTCGTGATATCAGTCATTGCTTGTCTCCTCTTGCAGGGTGCCGGCGCCGGCGCTGTGATACAGCTCGCTGCCGCGGGCGCGGAACTCGGCGGACATTTTCTCCATGCCGGTCAGCTGCACTTCTATCGGTTTGGCGGCCTCCTGGGCGGCGGCGTAGTCGCGCACCTCCTGCGAAATCTTCATCGAGCAGAATTTCGGCCCGCACATCGAGCAGAAGTGGGCGACCTTGCCGGATTCCTGCGGCAGGGTTTCGTCGTGATAGGCGCGCGCGGTGGCCGGATCGAGCGCCAGATTGAACTGATCTTCCCAGCGGAATTCGAAACGTGCCTTGGACATGGCGTTATCGCGGATCTGCGCGCCCGGATGGCCCTTGGCCAGATCGGCGGCGTGAGCGGCGATCTTGTAGGTGATCAGGCCCTGCTTGACGTCCTCTTTGTTCGGCAGGCCGAGGTGCTCTTTCGGCGTGACGTAACACAGCATGGCGCAGCCGAACCAGCCGATCATTGCCGCGCCGATGCCGGAGGTGAAATGGTCATAGCCCGGTGCGATATCGGTGGTCAGCGGGCCGAGAGTGTAGAACGGCGCTTCGTGGCAGTGTTCCAGCTCTTCGGTCATGTTGCGGCGGATCATCTGCATCGGCACGTGGCCCGGGCCTTCGATCATCACCTGCACGTCGTATTCCCAGGCAATTTTGGTCAGCTCGCCCAGCGTATGCAGTTCGGCGAACTGGGCTTCGTCGTTGGCGTCCTGAATCGAGCCGGGGCGCAGGCCGTCGCCGAGCGACAGCGAAACGTCGTAGGCGGCGCAGATCTCGCAGATTTCACGGAAATGCTGATAGAGGAAGTTTTCCTGATGGTGCGACAGACACCATTTGGCCATGATCGAGCCACCGCGTGACACGATGCCGGTCAGGCGTTTGGCGGTCATCGGCACGTAGCGCAGCAGCACGCCGGCGTGGATGGTGAAGTAGTCGACCCCTTGCTCCGCCTGTTCCAGCAGCGTATCGCGGAACATCTCCCAGGTGAGGTTTTCCGCCACGCCGTTGACCTTCTCCAGCGCCTGGTAGATCGGCACGGTGCCGATGGGCACCGGGCTGTTGCGCAGGATCCACTCGCGGGTTTCGTGAATATAGCGGCCGGTGGATAGATCCATCACGGTGTCCGCGCCCCAGCGGGTGGACCACACCAGCTTCTCCACCTCTTCTTCGATCGACGACGTGACCGCCGAGTTGCCGATATTGGCGTTCACCTTCACCAGGAAATTGCGGCCGATGATCATCGGCTCCGCCTCCGGATGGTTGATGTTGGCGGGAATGATGGCGCGGCCGGCGGCCACTTCCTGACGCACGAACTCCGGCGTGATGTTGTCCGGCAGGTTGGCGCCCCAGCCCTGGCCCGGATGCTGGTGGCGCAGCACCTCGCCGCGAATGCGTTCGCGCCCCATATTTTCACGGATGGCGATGAACTCCATCTCTGGGGTGACGATACCGGCGCGGGCGTAGTGCAGCTGGGTCACGCGCTGGCCCGGCAGCGCTTTGCGCGGCAGCGGCAGATGCTCGAAGCGCAGGTGATCCAGCCCCTCGTCCGCCAGCCGCTGTTGGGTGAAGCCGGAGCTGGCGCCGCTTAGGGTGGTGGTATCGCCGCGCGCGTCGATCCAGCCTGCGCGCAGCTTGGCCAGGCCGGCGTGCACGTCGAGCTTGGCCTGCGGATCGCCGTAGGGGCCGGCGGTGTCATACACCGGGATCGCCTCGTTGGGTTCATACTGTGGGTGGTCTTTGCTGCCGCCGAGCAGGGTCGGGCTGAGCTGAATTTCGCGCATCGGCACCTGGATATCGCTGCGCGAGCCCTGGAGATAGATGCGACGTGAGTTCGGGAAAGCCATGCCTTGCAGGGTGTCGATAAACTGCTGAGCGGCTTCGCGTTGCGCTTTACGGGCGCGCGGTGGATTAACATTAGACATAGCAAGTTCCTACCAGTGTGTTGGATTGGGAAAGTTGCTTGTCTGGAGCTCGGAGGGAGTAATGATGGTGGCCGATAAGGCAGGGCACCCGCAAGGGGAAGGCCGTGCCTGTGGCGATAGATTACTCTTGTTCCCTTCGCGGGTATTAACCCGATCAGGTTCCGCGGATCCCGAATTAACGGTCTCAGCCTGGCTGATTCGATGAACAAATCAGGCGCTAGGCACTCCGACAAGATGCCCCCCAGTATAGGAGGGATAAGAAAAAAAACTATAAAATTTTAACGCGCCGGATCCAGCGCCTGGTCCGGCAGCGGTTGCTGTGCGGCTTCCGCTTCCAACTGGATCAGCTTATCTTCCAGCGCAAAGCGCGCCGCCAGCGTTTCGCCGATATCCGACAAGGCCTGGTGGAATTCCAGACAAACCTCCTGATCGATATCCACTTCGGTATAGCGATCGTGGAACGCCATGATCTGTTCGGTATTGGCCCACAGCTTGGGGTAGATGTTCACCGCCAGCGACATTTTCGGACTGGCTGCGCCTTCCACTTGTTTGATAATTCTGTCATAGATATGAAAATGCCCTGCGGAGAGGTAATCCACCAGGTTGTGGCAAAAGTTCTCCAGCGCTTTTTCATTCAGCGGCGTATGCTTTTCTTTATTCGGTTTGAGGCCTACCAGCGTGCAGTAGGCGACCAGCAACTGCTTGCGGGCTTGAAGCCATTGATCAACTAATTCATTACTACCGCCAACGCGCTGAGTCAGCCTTTCCAAACGGTTGAGCATGTTTGACTCCGTGTAAGTAACAAAAGTAACCGGTAAGTTATTAAAATGTAACAAAGCCGATTTGTAGAGTGCCAGTGAAGCTGAGGTTGTGCAACAACGATATGGAACTTGCATTAACGGGCAATGAAAACGGCTGGTGGATCGTCAGCCATGAAAGCAAACTTTGGTTACCGAACGGTGAATTGCCGTCGGGGACGGCCGCCGCCCTCGGGCTACAGGGCCACATGGCGCGCACCATCGGTGAATGGGAGGGGGCGCCGGTTTGGCTGGTGCGCCAGGCGATGCCGCGGGAGATGGGATCGGTGCGTCAGCTGTTGGATCAGGATCGCGGTCTGTTCCAGCTTGCCGGGCGCGGCGTTCAGTTGGCGGATTTCTACCGCTCTCATCGCTACTGTGGTTATTGCGGCCATGAAATGCACCTCAGCCGCTCCGAAAGCGCCTGCCTGTGCGGCCACTGCAAAGAACGGTATTACCCGCAGATTGCGCCCTGCGTGATCGTCGCCATTCGGCGCGACGATCAGATCCTGCTGGCGCAACACGTGCGCCATCGCGGTGGCATTCACACGGTGCTGGCCGGCTTCGTCGAAGTAGGCGAAACGCTGGAACAGGCGGTAGCGCGTGAAGTGATGGAAGAGAGCAATATCGAAATCAAGAACCTGCGTTACGTCACCTCACAACCCTGGCCGTTCCCGCACTCGCTGATGATGGCCTTTATGGCCGATTACCATCAGGGTGACCTTCGTCACGACCCCAAGGAGCTGCTCAACGCCGGCTGGTACCGCTATGACCAACTGCCGCTGTTGCCGCCGCCCGGCACCGTGGCGCGCCGGTTGATTGAGGACACCGTGGCGCTGTGCCGGGCAGAATAATGTACAATGGCCGGCAGATTATTAAGGGAGCCCCATAAATGACTGAGTTGAAGAACGATCGCTACCTGCGCGCGCTGTTGCGCCAGCCGGTGGATGTCACCCCCGTATGGATGATGCGCCAAGCCGGTCGTTATTTACCGGAGTACAAGGCGACCCGTGCCCAGGCCGGTGATTTCATGTCGCTGTGCAAGAACGCGGAGCTGGCCTGCGAGGTCACGCTGCAACCGCTGCGCCGCTATGCGCTGGACGCCGCCATCCTGTTCTCCGACATTCTCACCATTCCCGACGCCATGGGGCTCGGCCTGTACTTTGAAGCCGGCGAAGGCCCGCGTTTCAGCTCCCCCGTCACCTGCCGCGCCGACGTCGACAAGCTGCCGGTGTTCGATCCGGAAGTGGAGTTGGGCTATGTGATGAATGCGGTGCGCACCATTCGCCGCGAGCTGAAGGGCGAAGTGCCGCTGATCGGCTTCTCCGGCAGCCCATGGACGCTGGCGACTTATATGGTCGAAGGCGGCAGCAGCAAGGCCTTCACCAAGCTGAAGAAGATGATGTATGCCGAACCGGCCACGCTGCACCTGTTGCTGGACAAGCTGGCGGACAGCGTGATCCTGTACCTCAACGCCCAAATCAAGGCCGGCGCGCAGTCGGTGATGGTGTTCGACACCTGGGGCGGCGTGCTGACCGGGCGCGATTACCGCGAGTTCTCTTTGCACTACATGCACAAGATCGTCGATGGTCTGCTGCGTGAAAACGACGGCCGCCGCGTGCCGGTGACGCTGTTCACCAAAGGCGGCGGGCAGTGGCTGGAGGCGATGGCCGCCACCGGCTGCGATGCGCTGGGGCTGGATTGGACCACCGACATCGCCGACGCGCGTCGGCGCGTGGGCGACAAAGTGGCGCTGCAGGGCAATATGGATCCGTCGATGCTGTATGCCTCCCCGGCGCGCATCGCGGAAGAAGTGGAGACCATTCTGGCCGGTTTCGGCCACGGCAACGGCCATGTGTTCAACCTGGGCCACGGCATCCACCAGGATGTGCCGCCGGAGCACGCCGGCGCCTTCGTCGAGGCGGTACACGCGCACTCGGCGAAATACCACCGTTAAGGATCCGATGTGACCGATATGGCGGCCCTGCGCGCCGAACAGCTGCGGCGCGCGGCTGAAATCATTCGCTACGACGATCTGCCGGCCGAACCGCCGGCCTTCATCGCCGGCGCCGACGTGGGCTTCGAGCAAGAGGGGGCGGTGACGCGCGCCGCCATCGCCATCCTGCGCTATCCGTCGCTGGAGCTGGTGGAGTATCAGGTGGCACGCATCGCCACCGTCATGCCCTACATCCCGGGCTTCCTGTCGTTTCGCGAATACCCGGCGCTGTTGGCCGCCTGGGGGCAGCTGCAGCAGAAACCGGGGCTGATCTTCGTCGATGGGCATGGCATTTCGCATCCGCGGCGTCTCGGCGTCGCCAGCCATTTCGGTCTGCTGGTCGATGTGCCGACCATCGGCGTGGCCAAGAAGCGCCTGTGCGGCAAATTTGCGCCGCTGGACGCCGCCGTCGGCGCGCTGGCGCCGTTGGAAGATAAAGGTGAACAGCTGGGCTGGGTGTGGCGCAGCAAGGCGCGTTGCAACCCGCTGTTCATCTCTACCGGGCATCGCGTGGGCGCCGACAGCGCGCTGGCGTGGGTGCAGCGCTGTATGGCGGGCTACCGTTTGCCGGAGCCGACCCGCTGGGCCGACGCCATCGCATCGCGTCGTCCGGCGTTTCAGCGGTGGTTGTAGCAGCATCCGGAGGTGTCGCCATGAGCGATTTCGGGTACACTGCGCCGCAGATAACGCGTAAGAGAGTAAAGCATGCTACGTAACCCGATTCATTTACGTCTGGAACGGCTCGAGGCCTGGCAACATTTGACCTTTATGGCCAGTTTGTGCGAGCGTATGTACCCGAATTACCAGATGTTCTGCAAACAGACCGAGTTCGGCGATCCGGCGGTTTATCGCCGCATTCTGGATTTGGTGTGGGAAACGCTGGTGGTGAAGGATGCCAAGGTCAACTTCGACAGCCAGCTCGAGAAGTTGGAAGAGGCGATTCCGTCGGCGGAAGATTACGATCTTTACGGCGTTTACCCGGCAATTGATGCCTGTATCGCATTAGGGGAACTGATCCATTCGCGGCTCGGCGGGGAGACGCTGGAGCACGCCATCGCCATCAGCGAAACATCGATTCGCACCGTGGCGATGTTGGAAATGACCCAAGCCGGTAAGGAAATGACCGACGAAGAGTTGGAAAGTTTGCCTGCGGTAGAGGAAGAATGGGACATTCAATGGGAAATTTTCCGCCTGTTGGATGCCTGTGAAGAGCGCGATATAGACCTGATCAAGGGGCTGCGATCCGACCTGCGAGAGGCGGGTGTCAGCAACATCGGGATAAATTTAGCGCAATAAGGCAACAAAACGTGATTTAACGCCTGATTTGTCATGCCTTAAGGCTTCACATCCGCACCCTGTCTGGTCTACATTTGGGGGGCGTAAAAAAAGTGGCTATCGGTGCGTGTATGCAGGAGAGTGCTGTCAATCGGCATATCCGTCGCACTCGATGCTTTGCAAACGATAAACACACTGTAAGGATAACTTATGAACAAGACTCAACTGATTGATGTAATCGCGGACAAGGCTGACCTTTCCAAAGCACAAGCTAAACTGGCTCTGGAATCTACCCTGGCTGCTATTACTGAGTCTCTGAAAGAAGGTGATGCAGTACAATTGGTTGGCTTCGGTACTTTCAAAGTAAACCATCGTAGCGAGCGCACTGGCCGCAACCCGCAGACTGGCAAAGAAATCAAAATCGCAGCAGCCAACGTGCCTGCGTTCGTTTCTGGCAAAGCACTGAAAGACGCTGTTAAATAAGACCGCGCCTCGGTGAAAAGATTAAACAGAGGGGCGATGGCGCCCCTTTTGTTTACTCGTCGGGCGCTCATGGTCGTTGGCATCGCCGTCGGCCTGAGCGCTTGCAGTTCCCATTCCGATATTCCCAGCTTTACCGCCAGCGGCTTCGTGGCCGATCAGGGCGTGATACGCCTGTGGCGTAAAGACGATGAGCAACATCGTCCGCAGGTGTTGGTCAGCGTCTACAGCCCTTACCGCGGTCCGGGTACCATCACCACGTTGTACACCTATCAGGGCGACGTGCTGCGCCAAATCAAACGTAACGACGCCGACGGCGATCGCGACTCTATTCAACTGCGCTTTGCCGACGACGGCACGGTGAGCTTTATGCAGCGCCAGCTGGCGACACGCCGCGAACCGCTGACTCGCGATGAAATCGCCCTGTACCAATATCAGGCGCGGCGGATCCTCGAAGTGAGCAATGCGCTGCGCGCCGGCAAGGTGAAATTGCTGCAGGGGCGTTGGATGCAGGGCGAGGTGCAAACCTGCGACGGCCAACGCATGAAACCGGGGCTGGATGCCGCCTCCATCGTCTGGATCGAGAAGCGTGCCCGCAGCAGCAGCCGGCCGGTGAGCGTCGCCTGGCTGGAAGCGCCCGAAGGCAGCGAACTGCTGCTGGTGGCGAACGACGACTTCTGCAGCTGGGAACCGAAAGAAGACCAGCTATAAAAAAGGCCCCGCGCAGCGGAGCCTCTCGTCATGACCTTATACGGTCAAATCACTTGCCGCGCGCAATCGCGCGATAACCGATATCTTTGCGGCAGAAGCTGCCCGGCCACTCAATGCCTTCGGCCAGCTGGTAGGCACGTTGCTGCGCCTGCGCCACGGTGTCGCCCAGCGCGGTTACGCACAGCACGCGGCCGCCGCTGGTGACGACGTCATTGTCCTGCAGGCGTGTGCCGGCATGGAAGACCTTACCGTCGGCGCTTTCCTGCTGCGGTAACCCCTGGATAACCTCGCCGTTGCGATAGTCGCCCGGATAACCGCCGGCCGCCAGCACCACGCCGAGCGCAGGGCGTTCGTCCCAGTCAGAGCTTTTCTCGTTCAGGCGGCCTTCGGCACCCGCCAGGCACAGTTCCACCAGATCGGAGCGCAGACGCAGCATGATCGGCTGAGTTTCCGGATCGCCAAAACGGCAGTTGAATTCGATCACCTTCGGCTGGCCGTCGGCGGAGATCATCAGGCCGGCATACAGGAAGCCGACGTAGGTATTGCCTTCCGCTGCCATGCCGCGCACCGTCGGCCAGATCACCTGGTCCATGGCGCGCCGGTGGATCTCGTCGGTCACGACCGGTGCCGGGGAGTAGGCCCCCATACCACCGGTGTTCGGGCCGGTGTCGCCGTCGCCTACGCGCTTGTGGTCCTGGCTGGTAGCCATCGGCACCACGTTCTCGCCATCGACCATCACGATGAAGCTGGCTTCTTCGCCGTCGAGGAACTCTTCCACCACGATGCGATGACCGGCGTCACCGAAGGCGTTGCCGGCCAGCATGTCACGCACGGCTTCTTCCGCTTCCTGCAGCGTCATCGCGACGATCACGCCTTTACCGGCCGCGAGGCCATCGGCCTTGATGACGATCGGTGCGCCTTTGCGGCGCACATAGGCCAGCGCCGGCTCCACCTCGGTGAAGTTTTCATATTCGGCGGTTGGGATGCGGTGGCGCGCCAGGAAATCCTTGGTGAAGGCTTTGGAGCCTTCGAGCTGCGCGGCGGCCTGTGACGGGCCGAAGATTTTCAGACCGGCGGCCTGGAAGGCGTCGACTACGCCGATCACCAGCGGCGCTTCCGGCCCGACGATGGTCAGACCGATGTCATGGCTCTGGGCGAAAGCGACCAGGGCAGGGATGTCGGTGGCGGCGATCGCCACGTTTTCCAGATTGGCTTCCAGCGCGGTGCCGGCATTGCCCGGCGCAACGTAGACTTTGTCCGCCAGCGGAGACTGGGCGGCTTTCCAGGCCAGCGCGTGCTCGCGCCCGCCGTTGCCGATAATCAAAATGTTCATCAGGGGCTCCACGAATGGCGTGCGCCGGAGCGCACGCGGCAAAGGAATTAATGGCGGAAGTGACGCATGTCGGTGAAGATCATCGCGATGCCGTGTTCGTTGGCGGCGGCGATCACTTCGTCGTCGCGGATCGAGCCGCCCGGCTGGATCACGCAGGTGATGCCGACTGCCGCTGCGGCATCGATGCCGTCGCGGAACGGGAAGAAGGCGTCGGAGGCCATGGCGGATCCTTTCACCTCCAGCCCTTCGTCGCTCGCTTTGATACCGGCGATCTTGGCGGAGTAAACGCGGCTCATCTGGCCGGCGCCTATGCCGATGGTCATATTGTCACGTGCATAAACGATGGCGTTGGATTTCACGAACTTGGCCACTTTCCAGCAGAACAGTGCGTCACGCAGTTCCTGCTCGGTCGGCTGGCGCTCGGATACCACGCGCAGATCGCCGGCGGTCACCATACCCAGATCGCGATCCTGCACCAGCAGCCCGCCGTTGACGCGCTTGAAGTCCAGCCCCGCCACGCGTTGCTGCCACTGGCCGCAGGCCAGCACGCGCACGTTCTGTTTGGCGGCCAGCAGGGAGCGCGCTTCCTGGGTGACGTTTGGCGCGATGATCACTTCCACGAACTGGCGGCTGATGATCGCCTGCGCGGTGGCGGCGTCCAGCTCGCGGTTAAAGGCGATGATGCCGCCGAAGGCGGAGGTCGGGTCGGTTTGGTAAGCGCGCTCGTAGGCGGTCAGAATGTCGTCGCCGATCGCCACGCCGCAAGGGTTGGCGTGCTTGACGATCACGCAGGCCGGTTCGGCGAACTCTTTCACGCATTCCAGCGCGGCGTCGGTATCGGCGATGTTGTTATAAGACAGCGCTTTGCCCTGCAGCTGCTCGGCGGTTGCGACGGACGCTTCCTTTACCTCTTCTTCTATATAGAAGGCGGCCTGCTGGTGGCTGTTCTCACCGTAGCGCATATCCTGCTTCTTGATGTAGTTGAGGTTCAGGGTACGCGGGAAGCGGCCGGAAGGCTGTTCGGTCTCGCCGTGGTACGCCGGCACCAGCGCGCCGAAGTAGTTGGCGATCATGCTGTCGTAGGCGGCGGTGTGTTCGAAGGCTTTGATGGCGAGATCGAAGCGGGTGGCATAGCGCAGCGAGCCGTCGTTGTTGTCCATCTCGGTAATGATGGCGGCGTAGTCGCTGCTCTTCACCACGATGGCGACGTCTTTATGGTTCTTGGCGGCGGAGCGCACCATGGTTGGGCCGCCGATATCGATATTCTCGACCGCGTCTTCCAGCGAGCAATCCGGGCGCGCTACGGTTTGGGCGAACGGGTACAGATTGACGACCACCATGTCGATCGGCTGGATGTCATGCTGATTCATGACCGCGTCGTCCTGGCCGCGGCGGCCGAGAATGCCGCCGTGGACTTTCGGGTGCAGGGTCTTTACTCGTCCGTCCATCATCTCTGGGAAGCCGGTGTAGTCGGAAACTTCGGTAACGGGCAGACCGGCGTCTGCCAGCAGGCGGGCGGTACCGCCGGTGGAGAGCAGTTCAACTCCGCGCTGGGAAAGCGCTTCGGCGAATTCAACGATACCGGCTTTGTCAGACACGCTGAGCAGGGCCCGGCGGATTGGACGAGGTTGTTGCATGGTTTTATCCCTTGGCTTTGAGTCGCAATTAAAGAGCGTTACGTGAATGTCCACCTCGTTCTCTCTATAAGGAAGGGTTTTTTGCCTTATAAAGGGAGGGTCAGGCACATATTCAGGTAGCGCCCCCATAAAAAGGGGGATCGTTTCGTCGCGGGGAATTGTAGCGAAAACGTTTGCGTGGCGCTCGTAAATTTTCCGTGCAAATCACATCTGTGGATAACACTGTGCGCAAGTGGGTATAAGGCGGGGTTTTGCTGTGGAATGCAGCGAACGATCGTTTTTGCTGAAAATACCTGTTGCGGCCTGCGAGGAACTCCCTATAATGCGCCTCCATCGACACGGAACATGTGAACAACTTCACAGAGTATCCGGGGGTCGCAGAGAAAAAATCCTGAAAATTAGGGTTGACTCTGAAAGAGGAAAGCGTAATATACGCCACCTCGAGTTAGCAAGCGAAAGCGCCTAACTCACTGCTCTTTAACAATTTATCAGACAATCTGTGTGGGCACTCCACAAGACGATATCCAGCATCTTCGGATGCAAAAAAATATCAAGTCTTGAAGAGTGACTAACTGAAGTAAAATTCATGCAGTAAATCTTTGAGCATCGCTTCTCGAGTGGAAGCAAATCAAGCTTTTAATTGAAGAGTTTGATCATGGCTCAGATTGAACGCTGGCGGCAGGCTTAACACATGCAAGTCGAGCGGTAGCACAGGAGAGCTTGCTCTCTGGGTGACGAGCGGCGGACGGGTGAGTAATGTCTGGGAAACTGCCTGATGGAGGGGGATAACTACTGGAAACGGTAGCTAATACCGCATAACGTCGCAAGACCAAAGAGGGGGACCTTCGGGCCTCTTGCCATCAGATGTGCCCAGATGGGATTAGCTAGTAGGTGGGGTAATGGCTCACCTAGGCGACGATCCCTAGCTGGTCTGAGAGGATGACCAGCCACACTGGAACTGAGACACGGTCCAGACTCCTACGGGAGGCAGCAGTGGGGAATATTGCACAATGGGCGCAAGCCTGATGCAGCCATGCCGCGTGTGTGAAGAAGGCCTTCGGGTTGTAAAGCACTTTCAGCGAGGAGGAAGGTGGTGAACTTAATACGTTCATCAATTGACGTTACTCGCAGAAGAAGCACCGGCTAACTCCGTGCCAGCAGCCGCGGTAATACGGAGGGTGCAAGCGTTAATCGGAATTACTGGGCGTAAAGCGCACGCAGGCGGTTTGTTAAGTCAGATGTGAAATCCCCGGGCTCAACCTGGGAACTGCATTTGAAACTGGCAAGCTAGAGTCTCGTAGAGGGGGGTAGAATTCCAGGTGTAGCGGTGAAATGCGTAGAGATCTGGAGGAATACCGGTGGCGAAGGCGGCCCCCTGGACGAAGACTGACGCTCAGGTGCGAAAGCGTGGGGAGCAAACAGGATTAGATACCCTGGTAGTCCACGCTGTAAACGATGTCGATTTGGAGGTTGTGCCCTTGAGGCGTGGCTTCCGGAGCTAACGCGTTAAATCGACCGCCTGGGGAGTACGGCCGCAAGGTTAAAACTCAAATGAATTGACGGGGGCCCGCACAAGCGGTGGAGCATGTGGTTTAATTCGATGCAACGCGAAGAACCTTACCTACTCTTGACATCCAGAGAACTTTCCAGAGATGGATTGGTGCCTTCGGGAACTCTGAGACAGGTGCTGCATGGCTGTCGTCAGCTCGTGTTGTGAAATGTTGGGTTAAGTCCCGCAACGAGCGCAACCCTTATCCTTTGTTGCCAGCGGTTCGGCCGGGAACTCAAAGGAGACTGCCAGTGATAAACTGGAGGAAGGTGGGGATGACGTCAAGTCATCATGGCCCTTACGAGTAGGGCTACACACGTGCTACAATGGCATATACAAAGAGAAGCGACCTCGCGAGAGCAAGCGGACCTCATAAAGTATGTCGTAGTCCGGATTGGAGTCTGCAACTCGACTCCATGAAGTCGGAATCGCTAGTAATCGTAGATCAGAATGCTACGGTGAATACGTTCCCGGGCCTTGTACACACCGCCCGTCACACCATGGGAGTGGGTTGCAAAAGAAGTAGGTAGCTTAACCTTCGGGAGGGCGCTTACCACTTTGTGATTCATGACTGGGGTGAAGTCGTAACAAGGTAACCGTAGGGGAACCTGCGGTTGGATCACCTCCTTACCTAAAGATATTAGTTCGAGTGGCGTGCTCACACAGATTGTCTGATGAAAAAGTAATGAGCAAACAAAACCTTGTGGTATAGGTAAGTGCCGGGAGATTTGTGACTGTCCAGTGCAGTGACAAACGACAATGGCGCTCGATTTTTCACGAAAAATCTCACCTTTACCCGAAATTATCGAATCGGTGATTCGATAAGCAAATTTCGGGTCCCCATCGTCTAGAGGCCTAGGACACTGCCCTTTCACGGCTGTAACAGGGGTTCGAATCCCCTTGGGGACGCCATTCCGATAATGAGTGAAAGACATTATCACCGGTCACGACAGACCGAAAAAATCTTAAAGATGACTTGCGAGTCATGTTTAAGATATTGCTCTTTAACAATCTGGAACAAGCTGAAAATTGAAACATGACGGCTGAAATTTATCCCTCCGTAGAAGTACTGGGATAAAGAGTAACCTGTCATAGAGTCTCTCAAATGTTTGCAGCACGAACGATGGAAACATCTTCGGGTTGTGAGGTTAAGTGACTAAGCGTACACGGTGGATGCCTAGGCAGTCAGAGGCGATGAAGGGCGTGCTAATCTGCGAAAAGCGTCGGTAAGGTGATATGAACCGTTACAACCGGCGATACCCGAATGGGGAAACCCAGTGTGTTTCGACACACTATCATGTCATGAATACATAGTGGCATGAGGCGAACCGGGGGAACTGAAACATCTAAGTACCCCGAGGAAAAGAAATCAACCGAGATTCCCCCAGTAGCGGCGAGCGAACGGGGAGGAGCCCAGAACCTGAATCGGCTTGTGTGTTAGTGGAAGCGTCTGGAAAGTCGCGCAGTAAAGGGTGATAGCCCCGTACACTAAAATACACAGGTCGTGAGTTCGATGAGTAGGGCGGGACACGTGACATCCTGTCTGAATATGGGGGGACCATCCTCCAAGGCTAAATACTCCTGACTGACCGATAGTGAACCAGTACCGTGAGGGAAAGGCGAAAAGAACCCCGGCGAGGGGAGTGAAATAGAACCTGAAACCGTGTACGTACAAGCAGTGGGAGCACCTTCGTGGTGTGACTGCGTACCTTTTGTATAATGGGTCAGCGACTTATATTTTGTAGCAAGGTTAACCGTATAGGGGAGCCGTAGGGAAACCGAGTCTTAACTGGGCGAATAGTTGCAAGGTATAGACCCGAAACCCGGTGATCTAGCCATGGGCAGGTTGAAGGTTGGGTAACACTAACTGGAGGACCGAACCGACTAATGTTGAAAAATTAGCGGATGACTTGTGGCTGGGGGTGAAAGGCCAATCAAACCGGGAGATAGCTGGTTCTCCCCGAAAGCTATTTAGGTAGCGCCTCGTGAACTCATCTTCGGGGGTAGAGCACTGTTTCGGCTAGGGGGCCATCCCGGCTTACCAAACCGATGCAAACTCCGAATACCGAAGAATGTTATCACGGGAGACACACGGCGGGTGCTAACGTCCGTCGTGAAGAGGGAAACAACCCAGACCGCCAGCTAAGGTCCCAAAGTCATGGTTAAGTGGGAAACGATGTGGGAAGGCATAGACAGCCAGGATGTTGGCTTAGAAGCAGCCATCATTTAAAGAAAGCGTAATAGCTCACTGGTCGAGTCGGCCTGCGCGGAAGATGTAACGGGGCTAAACCATGCACCGAAGCTGCGGCAGCGACGCTTAGGCGTTGTTGGGTAGGGGAGCGTTCTGTAAGCCGTTGAAGGTGGCCTGTGAGGGTTGCTGGAGGTATCAGAAGTGCGAATGCTGACATAAGTAACGATAAAGCGGGTGAAAAGCCCGCTCGCCGGAAGACCAAGGGTTCCTGTCCAACGTTAATCGGGGCAGGGTGAGTCGACCCCTAAGGCGAGGCTGAAAAGCGTAGTCGATGGGAAACAGGTTAATATTCCTGTACTTGGTGTTACTGCGAAGGGGGGACGGAGAAGGCTAGGCTAGCCGGGCGACGGTTGTCCCGGTTTAAGCGTGTAGGGGGTGTGACCTGGTAAATCCGGTTACATACTAACCCTGAGGCGTGATGACGATGCACTACGGTGCAGAAGTAGTTGATGCCCTGCTTCCAGGAAAAGCCTCTAAGCTCTAGGTAACATTAAATCGTACCCCAAACCGACACAGGTGGTCAGGTAGAGAATACCAAGGCGCTTGAGAGAACTCGGGTGAAGGAACTAGGCAAAATGGTGCCGTAACTTCGGGAGAAGGCACGCTGGCATGTAGGTGAAGTCCTTCGCGGATGGAGCTGAAGCCAGTCGAAGATACCAGCTGGCTGCAACTGTTTAATAAAAACACAGCACTGTGCAAACACGAAAGTGGACGTATACGGTGTGACGCCTGCCCGGTGCTGGAAGGTTAATTGATGGGGTCAGCCGCAAGGCGAAGCTCTTGATCGAAGCCCCAGTAAACGGCGGCCGTAACTATAACGGTCCTAAGGTAGCGAAATTCCTTGTCGGGTAAGTTCCGACCTGCACGAATGGCGTAATGATGGCCAGGCTGTCTCCACCCGAGACTCAGTGAAATTGAACTCGCTGTGAAGATGCAGTGTACCCGCGGCAAGACGGAAAGACCCCGTGAACCTTTACTATAGCTTGACACTGAACATTGAGCCTTGATGTGTAGGATAGGTGGGAGGCTTTGAAGCGTGGACGCCAGTCTGCGTGGAGCCATCCTTGAAATACCACCCTTTAATGTTTGATGTTCTAACTCGGCCCCATAATCTGGGGTGAGGACAGTGTCTGGTGGGTAGTTTGACTGGGGCGGTCTCCTCCCAAAGAGTAACGGAGGAGCACGAAGGTTAGCTAATCACGGTCGGACATCGTGAGGTTAGTGCAAAGGCATAAGCTAGCTTGACTGCGAGAGTGACGGCTCGAGCAGGTACGAAAGTAGGTCTTAGTGATCCGGTGGTTCTGAATGGAAGGGCCATCGCTCAACGGATAAAAGGTACTCCGGGGATAACAGGCTGATACCGCCCAAGAGTTCATATCGACGGCGGTGTTTGGCACCTCGATGTCGGCTCATCACATCCTGGGGCTGAAGTAGGTCCCAAGGGTATGGCTGTTCGCCATTTAAAGTGGTACGCGAGCTGGGTTTAGAACGTCGTGAGACAGTTCGGTCCCTATCTGCCGTGGGCGTTGGAAGATTGAGAGGGGTTGCTCCTAGTACGAGAGGACCGGAGTGAACGCACCACTGGTGTTCGGGTTGTCATGCCAATGGCATTGCCCGGTAGCTAAGTGCGGAAAAGATAAGCGCTGAAAGCATCTAAGCGCGAAACTTGCCTCAAGATGAGTCTTCCCTGGGCCTTTAAGGCCCCTGAAGGAACGTTTAAGACTAAGACGTTGATAGGCTGGGTGTGTAAGTGCAGCGATGCATTGAGCTAACCAGTACTAATGATCCGTGAGGCTTAACCTTACAACACCGAAGGTGTTTTTAGAGAGATTTTCAGCGAAGTTCCGAGATTGGTTCTGATGGCGGCACGAGAGTGGCGCGGTTGGAATGAAACAGAATTTGCCTGGCGGCAATAGCGCGGTGGTCCCACCTGACCCCATGCCGAACTCAGAAGTGAAACGCCGTAGCGCCGATGGTAGTGTGGGGTCTCCCCATGCGAGAGTAGGACACTGCCAGGCATCAAATAAAGCCGAAAGCCCTGAACTGACGTTCAGGGCTTTTTGCTGTGCGTAAAACGCAAAAAAGCGCAGCTAGGCTGCGCTGCTTTTCCCTGCTTCTCTCCGATAAACAGCCAGAGAAAAGGCCCCGAAGGGCCTTTGATTAGGGTGTGTTTGCTTTTTTTCACTTATTATTCGGTTAATGCGAGCTGCCCTGAGAGATGCCCAGCCCGGTTTGCGAACGGACAAACTGGGCCCGGAAGCGTTCCCGCTCCTGCTGCCCGGCCAGCGAGCTGTCGGTGATCGAGAACAACCAGGTGCCGACAAAGGCCACGATCATTGAGAACAGCGCTGGATATTCATACGGGTAAATCGGTTTTTCATGGCCGAGGATCTGTACCCAGATCGTTGGGCCGAGGATCATCAGAATCACCGCCGTTAACAGACCCAGCCAGCCGCCAATCATCGCGCCGCGGGTCGTCAAACGCGACCAGTACATCGACAGGATGATGATAGGGAAGTTACAGCTGGCGGCGATAGAGAACGCCAACCCGACCATAAAGGCGATATTCTGCTTCTCGAACAAAATCCCCAGAGCAATAGCGACCAGGCCCAATACCACGACGGTGATCTTGGAGACCTTCAGCTCGTCGCGCTCGGTCGCCTTGCCGTTTTTCATCACGCTGGCGTACAGATCGTGGGAAACCGCCGAGGCACCGGCCAGCGTCAGGCCTGCAACGACCGCCAGAATGGTGGCGAAGGCCACCGCCGAGATAAAGCCGAGGAAGAAGTTGCCGCCAACGGCATTGGCCAGATGCACCGCCGCCATATTGGTGCCGCCCAGTAGCGCGCCGGTGGCGTCTTTGAACGCCGGATTGGCGCTGACCAACAAGATGGCGCCGAAGCCGATGATAAAGGTCAGAATATAGAAGTAACCGATAAAACCGGTGGCGTAGAACACGCTCTTGCGTGCTTCTTTGGCGTCACTGACGGTAAAGAAGCGCATCAGGATGTGCGGCAGACCGGCGGTGCCGAACATCAGCGCCAGGCCGAGCGACAACGCGGAAATCGGATCGGAGACCAGACCACCGGGGCTCATGATGGCGATGCCTTTCGGGTGCACCTTCACCGCTTCGGCGAACAGGGTATTGAAGTCGAAGTTGACCGACTTCATCACCATCAGCGCCATAAAGCTGGCCCCTGCCAGCAGCAGCACTGCTTTGATGATCTGCACCCAGGTGGTGGCCAGCATGCCGCCGAACAGCACGTACAGCACCATCAGGATGCCGACCAGGATCACCGCCACATGGTAGTTGAGTCCGAACAGCAGCTGGATTAGCTTGCCGGCACCGACCATCTGCGCGATCAAATACAGCGCCACCACCACCAACGAGCCGCAGGCCGACAGGGTACGAATCGGTTTCTGCTGCAGACGGTAAGAGGCGACATCGGCAAAGGTATAACGGCCGAGGTTGCGCAAGCGCTCCGCGATCAGGAACAGAATGATCGGCCAGCCAATGAGGAAGCCGATAGAGTAGATCAGGCCGTCATAGCCCGAGGTGTAGACCAGGGCGGAGATACCGAGGAACGAGGCCGCAGACATGAAGTCACCGGCGATCGCCAGCCCGTTTTGCAGGCCGGTGATGCGCCCGCCCGCGGTGTAGTAGTCCTGACGGGAACGGGTGCGTTTGGAAGCCCAGTAGGTGATGTACAGGGTGGCGCCGACAAACAGGATAAACATCACGATCGCCTGGATGTTCAGCGGCTGACGCTGCACTTCGCCACCAATGGCGTCGGCCCAGGCCAGGCCTGGCAGCAACAGCAGCGCGGCGGCGGACAATAAGCGCTTCATTGTTTCACCTCACGCAGAATTTCTGCGGTGAGACGATCGAACTCGCCGTTGGCGCGAAACACGTAGATCCCGGTCAAGACGAAAGAGATCACGATCAGCCCGACGCCGACCGGGATCCCGCGGGTGATGGTTGATCCTGCGGCGATCGGCGTGCCAAGCCATTGCGGATCGAAGGCGATCAATAGAATAAAGCCGACGTACAGCGCCAGCGTAATCAGTGAAAGCAGCCAGGCGAACCGGCCGCGTTTTCTCACCAGCTCTTTAAAGCGCGGGTTTTCTTCAATCCCTTGATAAATGGTGTCATTCATCAGAGTGTCTCCAGTCGGTATTGAGAGAGTACGCCGCGCCAGGGCCGCTCAACGGCACGTTATCCGAATGAGCGACCTGAAGCGGCGTAAATTATGACGGCACTTTCATTGATTGTTTTTCTTCCAACAGCTTGTCGACTACGGCCGGATCCGCCAGCGTGGAGGTATCCCCCAGGTTGCTGGTGTCGCCGGCGGCAATTTTGCGCAGGATACGCCGCATGATCTTGCCGGAGCGCGTTTTGGGCAGCGAATCTGTCCAGTGCAGCACGTCCGGCGTGGCGATCGGCCCTATCTCTTTGCGCACCCAGTTGCGCACTTCGGTATAGAGCTCCGGCGTCGGTTCTTCGCCGTGGTTCAGCGTGATGTAGGCGTAGATCGCCTGGCCTTTGATGTTGTGAGGAATGCCGACCACCGCCGCTTCGGCGATTTTCGGGTGCGATACCAGCGCAGACTCGATCTCGGCGGTGCCCAGACGGTGGCCGGAGACGTTCAGCACGTCATCGACGCGGCCGGTGATCCAGTAGTAACCGTCTTCGTCGCGGCGGGCGCCGTCACCGCTGAAGTACATGCCTTTGAAGGTCGAGAAGTAGGTTTGCTCGAAGCGGTCATGATCGCCGAACAGGGTACGCGCCTGCCCCGGCCAGGAGTCGACGATCACCAGGTTGCCTTCGCAGGCGCCTTCCTGTGGCGTGCCGACGTTATCGACCAATGCCGGCTGTACGCCGAAGAAAGGTCGCGTGGCGGAACCGGCTTTCAGCTCGGTGGCGCCCGGCAGCGGGGTAATCATGAAGCCGCCGGTTTCGGTTTGCCACCAGGTATCGACGATCGGGCACTTCGCGTTGCCTATCTTGTTGTAATACCACTCCCAGGCTTCTGGGTTGATCGGCTCGCCGACCGAGCCCATGATGCGCAGCGAATCGCGTCGGGTGCCCTCGATCGCCTTGTCGCCTTCGGCCATCAGAGCGCGAATGGCGGTCGGTGCGGTGTACAGAATGTTGACCTGGTGCTTGTCGATCACCTGCGACAGGCGATTGACGCCCGGATAGTTAGGCACGCCTTCGAACATCAGCGTGGTGGCGCCGCAGGCCAGCGGGCCGTACAGCAGATAGCTGTGGCCGGTGACCCAGCCCACGTCGGCGGTGCACCAATAAATATCGCCGTCGTGGTAGTCGAACACATACTTAAAGGTCATCGCGGCGTAGACCAGGTAGCCGCCGGTGGTGTGCAGCACGCCTTTCGGCTTGCCGGTCGAACCGGAGGTATACAGGATAAACAGCGGATCTTCGGCGTTCACTTCTGCCGGCGGGCAGTCGGCGGAGACGCCCTGGGTCAGCTCATGCCACCACAGATCGCGCCCTTCCTGCCAGTAGCCCGGTTTCCCGGTGCGTTGGAACACCACCACGTTAGCCACGCTGACTACGCCGGGATTTTTCAGCGCATCATCGACGTTCTTTTTCAGCGGCACGGCGCGGCCGGCGCGCAGGCCTTCATCGGCGGTAATCACCAGCTTGGCGTTGGAGTCGATAATGCGTCCGGCGACCGCTTCCGGTGAGAAGCCGCCGAAGATCACCGAATGTACGGCGCCGATACGCGCGCAGGCCAGCATTGCGACCGCCGCTTCCGGCACCATTGGCATATAGATAGCCACCACGTCGCCTTTTTTCACGCCGAGCTTTTTCAGCACGTTGGCGAACTGGCAGACGTCATGGTGCAGCTGTTTGTAAGTCACGTTCTTGGATTGGGTCGGGTCATCGCCTTCCCAGATAATGGCGGTCTGGTCGCCGCGCTCAGCCAGATGGCGGTCCAAACAGTTGGCAGACAGGTTCAGCGTGCCGTCTTCAAACCAACGAATGCTGACGTGGCCGGGATCGAACGACGTGTTTTTAACTTTGGTATAGGGTTTGATCCAGTCCAGGATTTTGCCATGCTCACCCCAGAAAGCCTCTGGGTCTTGAACCGACTGTTGATAATACTGTTGGTATTGTGCCGGATTAATCAGGGCGTGCTCTGCAATTGCAGAAGGAATAGCGTGTTTATGCAGTTGGCTCATAGCTTTTCTCCTTGAAGTTGTTAATAATATGTCAACTGAAGGTTAAGTATAGTTTGCTACGATTCTTTGTTTCTTTTTTGCGCGGCAGATCACGCAACAAAGATATTGATTTGTAATAGTTCTGTCGCATTTGCAGGGCGTATCTATCTCTTTGGCGTTTAAATCATCATAAACCCGCTTTTTTAGCCAAAAACACTTATCTAAAGAACAAAAAAGAATAAACAAAGGTGAAGTTATTTGCCTCGTGCCAAATAAATCGGTGGAAAGGCCTGCGTTATTTCGCGCTATAAATCTTTTTGGATTATTTTTCGCTATTAATATTCGAAGTTGGTATTAACGCGATATAACGATGGACGGCATATCGTGAAATAACGTTTTATTAACCTTTAATTCCTGATGAAAGGTCGGGAGATACCCGAGGGTATTCAGCCTGCGATATCGTTCACTTTTTAATCGAAATATAAAGTAGCTCTGCATTTATAGAGGGGTATGTCACTCGGCTAATTCTCATTTATTTGACTTTTGAGTAACAAAATATAAACATTTGATGCGGACTAAATATGCAGAATGGGCGAAAAATAACGCATTTCAATTGCGTTCAAAAAAACATCGTCGACGCGGTTATGTACTTCATTGTATGAAAAATTATGTTTTTAATAACAACCAATTATGCCGTTTGAAATAGTTACGCGAATTTTTTGTGATTCGATTCAGCGCTCAACCCTGACAAATCAAGGCTTGCAGAGCATGCCACCCGGATGATACAGATTTATACTGCGTCGCACCCAGGGCAGGTGAACGCTTCCACTGAATTAACATAAGCCTGTAATAAATGATTAAGTATTCTTTTCTCCGTGTTGCGACTTTGTGCGGCGAAAAGAGTCTTTGAGGACTTTTTGGGTATGAAAAGTGTAAAAATTAGCCTGGCTTGGCAAATCCTGATCGCGTTGGTACTGGGTATTATTGTTGGCGCGGTATTGCACAACCAGACAGAATCTCGTGAGTGGCTGGTCAGCAATATTCTCAGCCCGGCGGGTGATATATTTATTCGTCTGATCAAGATGATTGTGGTGCCGATTGTTATTTCCACGCTGATCGTCGGTATTGCCGGCGTAGGCGATGCGAAAAAGCTGGGCCGCATCGGATTGAAAACCATTATTTACTTCGAAGTGATCACCACCATCGCCATCGTGGTGGGGTTGACGCTGGCCAACGTATTCCAACCCGGCCACGGCATCGACATGTCGACGCTGACCACGGTGGACATTTCGCAGTATGAGAAAACCACCGAACAGGTGCAAAGCGGTTCGCACAGTCTGGTGGCGACCATTCTGTCGCTGATCCCATCGAACGTCTTCTCGTCGATGGCCAAGGGCGACATGCTGCCGATTATCTTCTTCTCGGTGCTGTTCGGTCTGGGGTTGTCGTCGTTGCCGAAAGAGACCAAAGAGCCGTTGCTGAAGGTGTTCAAGGCGGTGTCCGAGAGCATGTTCAAAGTCACCCATATGATCATGCGCTATGCGCCGATCGGGGTGTTTGGTCTGATTTCGGTTACGGTAGCCAACTTCGGTTTCGCTTCGCTGCTGCCGCTGGCCAAGCTGGTGGTGCTGGTATACTTCGCCATCGCGTTCTTCGCCCTGGTGGTGCTGGGGGCGGTCGCCCGGCTGTGCAACCTGCGCATCTGGACGCTGATCCGCATCCTGAAAGACGAACTGATCCTGGCTTATTCCACCGCCAGCTCGGAAACGGTGCTGCCGCGCATCATCGAAAAGATGGAGGCTTACGGCGCGCCCAAGTCGATCACCAGCTTCGTGGTGCCGACCGGCTACTCCTTTAACCTGGATGGCTCGACGCTGTACCAGAGCATCGCCGCTATCTTTATCGCCCAGCTGTACGGCATCGAGCTGTCGTTGGGGCAGGAGATCGTGCTGGTGCTGACGCTGATGGTGACCTCGAAAGGGATCGCCGGCGTGCCGGGGGTCTCGTTCGTGGTGCTGCTGGCTACGTTGGGCAGCGTCGGCATCCCGCTGGAAGGCCTGGCGTTCATCGCCGGCGTGGACCGTATCCTGGATATGGCGCGTACCGCGCTGAACGTGGTGGGCAACGCGCTGGCGGTACTGGTGATCGCCAAGTGGGAGCACCAGTTCGATCGCAAGAAGGCGCTGGCTTACGAAACGGAGTTCCTGGCACAGAAGGTGAAGCCGGCCAACCAGGCTTAATCACCGAGTATTGCCGCCTTTAAAAACGCCCCGGCCAATTGTGCCGGGGCGTTTTGTTTTTATGCCCCTGCAACCCGCCGCTTTCTTTTCTCTGCCCTACAGTGCGACTTGCATCCCCGCTTAACAAAATCTAAAGTATTACCAAATTAATAGAAATGATAATAGATGTTATTATCATTTTCATTTGATGATGTATGGAGACACGCAAAAGCCGTTGAACGGTGGGGTTACGCCCGTTCGGCGTCTTTATTCGGGCTTATCAAAGGTAGGTAACATGTCGGACACCGCTTTGGCCTCTGAATGGTTGCCGCTGGCGCCAGCGCAGCTTGATTTCTGGGAAGAACACACCTTGCACCCCGGGCAGACCTTATCCACCGTCGCACACTGCACCGAACTGTGCGGCGCGGTAGAGGAAGAAGCGCTCTGTCAGGCGATCGCCGTCACCCTCGCCGAAACGCAGGCGTTTGCCCTGCGCTTTGGTGAGCGGCACGGCGACTCTCCTCCGCCGTTACGGCACGATCCACAGCGCATACCGTCATTGCAACGTATCGATCTGCAAACGCACGGCGACCCTTGGCAGGCGGCGCAGGGCCTGATGCGCGAGGATATTGCGCAGCACCGGGCGCTGCACAGCGAGCCGCTAGCCGCCGCGTGGTTGCTGAAACTGGGGCCGGAGCGCTACCTCTGGTACGTGCGGGCGCACCATATTCTGGTCGACGGTTTCGGCATGGCGCTGATCGAACACCGTTGCGCCGCGTTGTATGCACACTATCGGGGTGAAGGCAGCGCGGGTATTCCCCTGGGCGCCTTCGACGTCTTTCAACAGGCTGAGCTGGCCTACGCTGATTCTGAGCGATGCGAGCGCGATCGGCGCTTTTGGCAGACCTATCTGCCGCCGTCGCAGGCGCTGCCGACGGTACGCAAGGGCGGTGAGGCCTATGGCGTGCGGCGTCTGAGCGTCCACCACCGGCTGCCGGCGGCGGTATCGCAACGACTGGCGCAGCTGGCGGAGCGCAGCGGCATCAATTGGCCCGATTTGCTGGTGGCGCTGTCGGCGGCCTGGCTGTTTCAGGTGATGCCGCGCTGTACCTGGCAGGGCGATACGCTGCCGATGTGGATGCCGGCGATGAATCGCCGCGGGCAGGCCGCCACCAACGTGCCTTCGCTGGCGGTGAATACGTTGCCGCTGCTGGTGTCACCGCAGCAAGCGGAGACGCTGGGGGGCTTTCTCACCACGCTGACGCAGCAGCTGCGTGAGCTGCGCAGCCACGCCGGCTACCGTCTGCGCCAATTGGCCGCCGATCGCGGTGTGGATCCGGGCTCGCGCTTCTTTATTTCCCCCTTCATCAACGTGCAACCCTTCGATGCGCCTCGTTTTACTGGCTGTCGCGGTACCCGCCGCGTATTGGCCGGCGGTTCGGGCGACGGTTTTAACCTGACTTATCGCGGCCGCACCGACGCCCGCGATCTGCAGGTGGATATCGATATTTATCTGGAACAGTTCCCGGCGGAGGATGTGCTGGACTATGGCGAGGCGCTGCAAGAATTCCTGTTGCGTGCGCTGCAGCGGGAAGCGTGGGAACAGCCGCTGGCGGCCCTGACGGCGTTGCCCGCCTGAGAAAGCGCGGGCGGGGGATGTCCCCGCCCGAGTGGTATGGCTTCAGCTGGCCAGCAACGCCGCCACTTCGCGTGCGTTCTTGCACGGCAGGAGCGAACTGCTCACCAGCCGGGTGCCGAAAGCGTCATTGAGGCGTGCCGCCACCTGTTTGATATGCGGCAGTTTCAGTCCCATGGCGATAAACGCCGTCTCTTCTCCCCATTCCGGGCGCGGCGTTACGCCAATCGCCTGCCAGTAAATGGTCAGGATCTCTGCGCTGCGCGCCAACGGTGCGTTCGGCGGCGGGGCCGCACAGGCGTTCAGCGCCGGCGCGGTTTGCTGGTGGCTCAGGTCGGCGCGGATGCGATGGCGATCGGTTTTACCGTTGGCGGACAGCGGCAGCGCCTCGGCATGGATAAAGCGCGTGGGAATATGGGTACAGGGCAGATAGCCGGTGGAGAAGGCGCGGATCTCGGACAGCGGCAGCGGTTTGCCGTCGCGGGTCAGATACAGGGCGCCGAGCGCTGCCTCGTTGTTCTCTCCGCTGGGATAATCCACCACCACCATATCCAGGATCGCCGGATGGCGGCGCAGCACGTCTTCGATTTCCGGCAGCGAGACGCGCACGCCGCGGATCTTCACATAGCCGTTCACCCGAGTGGCGAACATGATGTTGCCGTCCGCCCGGTAGTAACCCTGATCCCCGGTGCGAAAAGCGCGCAGCGGTTGCCCGTCCGGTCCTTCGAGGGTGACGAAATCATGCTGCTTCACCTCCCCCTGTTCCAGATAGCCCAACGCCAGGTTAATCCCGGCGGTATGAATGCGGCCGACCACGCCGGCCGGGCAGTGGCTGCCGTCGTCATGGCAGATGAAGTAGCGGTTGGCCGGCAGCGGGCGGCCGTAAGGCACGGTGCCGCTCTCCTGTGGGGCGATCGGGTGCCAGATGCTCCAGATAGTGGTTTCGGTCGGCCCGCCGAGTGAGAACAGCGTGAGATCCGGGCGCAGGGTACGCAGGGTTTGCACCGTCGCCGGCTTGATATAGTCGCCGCCTTGCGCCACCAGGCGCAGCGAGCGCAGGCTGTCGGCCGTTTTGCAGGTGAGCAGCATCTCCAGAATGGCGGGCACCGAACACCACAGGGTGACCCGATGTTTTTCCACCAGTTGGTTCCAACTGATGGCATCCTTTTCCTGATGCGGCGCCGGCAGCACCAGCGTGGCGCCGGCGCACAGCGAGCCGAACAGATCGAACATCGACATGTCATGGTGTGGCGGCGTGACGGAAATGAAGACGTCGTCGGCGGTGACTGCCCAGCGTTGTTGAGTGTGGTGGATAACGTTGGCGGTGGCGCGGTTGTTAAGCACCACGCATTTGGGCTTGCCGGTGGTACCGGAGGTATACAGGTAGTAGCTCGCGGCCTGGCTGGCGCTGCGTTCAACCAGCGTCCGTTCATCCGGCAGCGCGGGCGCGCGATCCGCCTGCGCCAGCAGGGTCGCCGGCGTCACGCCGTTCGGCGTCTCCAGATCGCCGCCGTGCACCACCAGCGTCGGCCGGCAATTCTCCAGCAGGTAGGCGGTGCGTTCAGGCGGCGAGTTGATATCGACAGGTACCCAGATCACGCCCTGCAGGGCGCAGGCGAGGCTGAAGATGATCAGTTCCGGGCTGCGCGGCAGGTACAGCGCCACCACGTTGCCCGGCTGCACGCCGCGGCTCTGCAGGTTGACGATCGCCGTGGCGATCCGCTGGCCCAGCTCACGATAGGTCAGCGTCTGTTCGCCGCAGATCAGCGCATTGCCGCCGTCTTGCGCGCCGAACAGCCGCTCGGCCAGCTGCGCCAGATAAGGATAAGGCGCGTAATTCGCTTCGCTGTCGTTGTGGCGGTAATGCGCCAGATCGATGAAGTCGCGCGGCGCGATTGCCAGGTCGGCCCGTTGGCAACTGTGCAGGATGCGTCGCTGCAACGCAGCCAGCATCGCTTCTACCTGTTCACCCTGCAGCGCCTGCTCGGCGTAGTCCACGCACAGCTGCAGGTTTTTTTCGCTGTCCAGCGTCAGGCGGATATCGATGGCGACCTGCGGCGTTTGGGTCAGGCCGTCGTGGAAGCGCACCGGCGCCTCGGCCGGCAGCGTCTCCCAGCCCAGGCAGTTGGTCAGGATCACCGGCAGCGCCGGGCCGCCCTGGCTTTGGCCGAGCAATTGCCGCGCCAGATCGACGCCGGAAAATGCCAGGTGATCGAGCGCGCCGAGCACGTCGTCCTGCAAGGCTTGTGCGCGCTGGATAAAGTCTTCGCCGTAGCGCGAATAGCGCACCGCCACGAAGCTGGAGGCGTTGCCCAGGGCGCCGTCGGCGGCGGGGAACGCCACCGGTACCCCGACGCACAGCTCGCCGTCGGTGGTCCAGTGGGCCAGCGTATCGAGGATCAGCGCCGAGAGCAGGCTGTTGCGCAGCAGCGCATGCGGCGATCCCAGGCGGCCGAGCTGTTTTATCGTATCGCGCGGCAGCGTCAGGGTGGCGCGGCGATAGCGTGATGAGGTGAGATTGGCGAGCGGGGCGCGCCACGGCAACGCCGACGGGGTGGTGACATCCTGCAGCTTTTCGCGCCAGTAGGCGGCATCGGTCTGGCGCTGCGCCGCTGATGCGGCGGGGGGCGGCAGCGTGGCGGTGGTCGGCGTCAGAGGGCGATCGTCGAACAGGCGCGCGATCACTGTGGAGATCCCCTGGCCGTCGAGGATCAAGGCATCGAAGCTGGTAAAGATCAGCGTATCGTACGGCGATCCCGTCGGATCCTGCCGTTCGGCTAGTTGGATCACGGCGATGCGCCACAGCGGCTGGCTCGGATCGTGGCGCTGGTGGGAGTAACGCGCGCGCAGCTGTTCGACCTGGCGCTGCGCCGCTTCGCCATCAAGGGCGCGCAGATCGTGGCGATCCAGATGCAGCGTGGTTTCCGGGCGTACGTGCTGCGTGCCGCGTGGCACATCGATGCAGGTGCGCAGTGCCGGGTAGTGTTGAACCAGCTCGGTCAGGCGCGCTTCAAGGCGCGGTACATCCAGCTGCCGGGCGCGGTATTCGCGAAAGTCGTGCATCGCCACGCCGCCCAGCGGCCATCGATCGCTGCGGCCCAGAAGATAGGCCTGCTGCAGTGCGGTTAATGGTGTCTCCATGGTACTTCCCTATAGTCGCTAACCGATTAAAACGAGCCGGGCGCCGCGCGCCCGGAAACCGATCTCAGTGCTGCGGCGCCAACGCGGCGAGCAGCGTTTTCGCATTCCGTCCAGCCTCGGGCGAGCGTTGGCAGATCAATGCCGCCAGCGCCGCAGGGGAGGAGTGCGCCGCCAGATCCTGTGCCGTCAGCGCCGCCGCCAGATACTTGTTGAGCACCGTCAGCAGCGCGTTCACCCCGGCATCCGGCAGGGCCAAGCGGTGGATATCGTCGTGGTCGTGCAAGCCTGCCTCGGGGGCCACCCGCGTCAGCAGCCGGTGCAGCACCTGGCGCACCGGCGCCTGCTGCGCCAGCGCGTCGGGCGTACATTGCGCCAACAGCTGCGACAGCGGGCGATCGAACGCCTCCGTTTGCCGTGCGGCCAGGTGCAGTAGCGCCCGGTAACAGGCCAGCAGGCGCGGCAGCACCTGCTCGGGGAACGCGTCCTGCCGTACGTCCCAGTTGATCAGAATGCCGTCGTCGACGTGGGCGACCTGCGCATCCAGCGCAACCTGCGGTCCTTGAGAGATGACCCAGCCGAGACGGCCGAAGGTGTCGGTGACCCGTTCGGAAAACAGCGTCTTGCCGCGGATGCCGAAACCGGCGGTAAACACCACCGGCGAAGGCTGCAGGCTGCCGTGCAGGCGCGACAGATCGCGCATTACGCTCACGCCGGGGTAATCCGCATGCTCGATAAGCTCCGCCAGCTGCGCCATCAGGCGTCGGCAGAAAGCGCTTAGATTTTCCGTCGGGTTCAGCTCCACGCCGAGCAGCACCAGGTTAGAGAAATCGCCGATGAGGCGATGCGCGTCCTCCCGTTCGCTCTCGCGGTGGAACAGCGGCACGTTGAGCCGGAAGCGCGTCATATTCCAACCCTGGCCGACGGCCAGGGCGAACAGCGCGAGAAACAGCGTAGAGAGGGAGGTGTGGTGCCGTTTGGCGACGCTTTCCAACGCGCGGCTTTCTTCCGCATTCAGCTGTACGGCCAGGCGATCGCTGCGGCAGCGGTCCGGCGTGCGCAGCAGGCGCGGCGCCGGCGGCACCTGCGCCAGGCGTTCACGCCACCAACGCTGGCCGCGTTCGCGCCGTTGGCGTAGCCCGTCGTCGGCGTCGCGTCGTTCGAGGTGTTCGAAGTAGGCCGGTGGCGCGTCATCGGAGGGGGGCGGCGGACACCGGTGATAAAACGCCGTCAGATCCTCCATCAACAGGCGAAAGCTCATGGCATCGCCGGCGATCATGTCGAGATCGACATGCAGGCGGCTGCGCCCTTCCGGCAACAGGCTCAGGCTGATATCGCAGGGCACGCCCTGTTCCAGCGGCAGCAGCTGGGTGCTTTTTGCCTGGCGTTTGGCGGCAAGTGCGGCTGCCAGCGTTGCTTCATCGGCGTGCTGCCAATCGTCGAGATGCAAGGCGTGCCGAGGGCCGGGAGGCGCGATCGTCTGCCGGCCATCATCGGTAATGCGCAGGCGTAACAGCGGATGGTGCAGGTACAGCGCCTCGACGGCCTGGCGCAGCCGGGCGAGATCCAGCTCGCCGCCGTCGAATTCCGCATACAGGTGGGCGGCCATGCCGCCGAGGGGAGGAGCGGACTGTCGGCCTACCCAATAGGCGGCCTGCATCGTGGTCAAAGCTTTCATCGGGTATCCATTTTGATTCAGCCAACGAGATTGCAAGAATATATCCAAATGTTAATAGGAATGAAAATTATTATTATTTGATCCATTTGACGCGAGGGTGCTATCTATAAGGGGTTTTAGCGAGAACGGACGGGCATGCCGTTGGGTGTGAATAATTTATCTATATTATTCTTAGCATTGTAATGATTGCTTGTTATTGCAGCGCCTGTTTTACCTGCGAAAGTATAAGGTTTTCTGGCGGCTATCGCGGCCTGCTTCACACCTTTATTGATAATGATTTGCATTAGAAAATGCAAAATATTATCATTCTTAACATTATTTTACGTTTTTATACAAGCTGCCGGCCGCTCCGCCGGCGGCTTGGCTGTGGACGGGGCCGCGCCCGTTTGGCCGCGAAAGACATGGGTTTGCCGCAGGGATAAGCAACAGAAAGGTCGGGAAGGCCGTAGCGTCATGGTCTGTGTGAGTGTCGATGTAGGTTGTGTAAAAAAAAATCAAATTTTGTGCACCTCTGGGATGAAAGGAGAAGACATCTATGGGCAAGCATTTTGCGGCTCAACGGCATGAAAGCGTAGGAAACGGGGAAAAAGCGGGGTTGAAAGCCATTGGGGCGTTTTCCTCCGTATTTTTAGGGGTTTGTTCACTGGCGATCGGTAACGTCAACGCGGCGGAAACCAAGAGCAACGAAACCTACCAGGACGCGGAAACGCTGCTGGTCACCGGTGAGAAGATCAAACGTTCCATTTTCGACACCGGCTCCAGCGTGCAGGTGTTCGACAGCAACCGCATCGCCTCGATGCCTGACGCAGTGCAGATCCCCGATCTGCTGCGCATGACCCCCAACGTGGTGGATCTGGGCATCGGCAACGAACTGCCGACCGTGCGCGGCATCGACGGTTCCGGCCCGAACGTCGGCGCCAATGCCTTCCTCAGCGGCACCCGCCCGCGCCTCAATCTGTCGTTGGACGGCCGCTCGCTGACCTATAACGAACAGGCGTTCGGCCCGCAGTCGCTGTGGGATCTGGATCGCGTCGAAGTGTTCCTCGGCCCGCAAAGCTACATCCAGGGGCGCAACGCCATCGCCGGCGCCATCGTCATGGCCAGTAAAGATCCGACCTTCGAGTGGGAAAGCGCCTTCAAGGGTGGGGCCGGTAACCAGCACTCTTCACAGCTGGCCGCCATGGCGTCCGGCCCGCTGGTGGAGGATCAGCTGGCGTTCCGCGTCAGCGTCGATCGCCAGCGGCGCCGCAGCGAAGCCGATCTGCCGGCCTATGCGCCGGTGGGCGATCCGCGCGAAGTGGAAGCCACCACCGCCCGTGCCAAGCTGTTGTTCAATCCGGCCGGCCTGCGCGATCTGACCACCAAGCTGACCTTTAACCACTTCGGCAGCACCGCGCCACAGAACGAAAGCCTCAACCCGCAGCCGCATCCGACCAACCCGCGTCACGATCCGCGCCGCGCCGTGTTCAAAAGCAACATGAACAGCAGCATCTGGGATCTGGCCTGGGAGGCCTCCGATGCGCTGACGTTTGAAAACCGCGTTATCTATACCGATTTCAACATCAACCGTCCGACCGCTTACAACATCCAATACGCCGAGATCGACGGCCAGGAAGTTCACGTAGAGCCGGTGGTGCGTTTCGGCGGTGCGGACAGCCGTCTGCATGGGCTGGCGGGGCTGCGTTACTTCCACGGTACGCAGGATGAGTTCGTCAACATCTTCGGCGGATCGACCTTCAAAGATAAAACCGATACCCATTCGGCGTTCGCCGAGCTGACCTATGCGCTGACGCCGCAGGTGGACGTGACCGCCGCCAGCCGCCTGGAACGCGAACACCGTCGCCGCGACGGCGGCAGCCAGGCGGTGCGTATCGACTTCGATGAAACTTACACCGTGTTTTTGCCGAAGCTGGACGTGGCCTGGAAACCGACGGATACCCAAACCTACGGCGCCAAGATCGCCCGCGGCTATAACGCCGGCGGCGGCGGCATCACGATCGGTACGCCGGTGGTCAGCTATACCTACGGTTCCGAGTATGTCTGGAACTATGAGCTGTACACCCGCCATCACCTGAAAGACGCCAACGTGGTGCTGACGGGTAACATCTTCTACAACGATTACAAAGACATGCAGCTGCCGTACTCGTTGGGTGAGAACTCCAGCGTGATCCGTAACGCCGACAAGGTGGAAACCTACGGTGCGGAAATCGGCGCCACCTGGCAGCCGCGTTGGGACTTCGAACTGTTCGGCAACCTCGGCCTGCTGAAAACCGACATCAAGAAGTTCTCGGGCAGCGGCGTGGAAGGGCATGAGCTGGCGCGCGCACCGGCTTACACCGCCAACATGGGTGCCAAATATCAGTTCCTGAAAGGATGGGAGCTGAGCAGCAACGTGGCGTTTACCGACTCCTACTATTCGCAATACGACAACGACTCGCGCGGGCGCATCGGCTCCTATTGGACGGCCAACGCTCAGCTGGCTTACACCTTCGACTACGGTCGCGCCACGCTGTATGCGAAAAACCTGTTTGATTCAGACCGCCGTGAGATGGTCAGAAGCAACGACATCTACACGGCGACTCTCCAGCGAGGCCGTCTGGTCGGCGCGGCGGTTGAGCTGAATTTCTAACGCTATCGCGATGACGGGGGACGAATGTCCCCCGTTTTATGCGCTATCCCGGCACGGCCGGGCAAGGAGATAACGCAGTGATCGGTGATTTTGACAGCATTCTGAGCGATGAAGAGGCCCAGCGGCTGGAGAACGCTTTTCAGGCGCTGGGCGCGGCGTCGGCGAACGGCGAGCGGCCGGTAAGCGAAGCCGAAGAGCGGGCATGGTTTACCCATCTGCAGCAGGGTGACGCACGCGGGCAGCGGGCGCTGGCCTGGCGCCTGACGGGGGGCGTGGATGTCGCCCAACTGACGGCGGCGCTGCAGGCGTTGGTGCGGGAGACGCCGGGCGTGGACGTGCATTACGTTTTTGATGACGAAAACGGTCTGGTGAAACGGCCCGCCGGCTCGGCGCCGCTGCCGGTGAGCCTCCGTCAGGTGGCGGGCGAACCACACGCCATTTGTTGCCTGCTGCAGGCGCAGGCGGCGCCGTTTGAACTGGAAAGCGAAGCGCCGCTGCGCTGCCTGCTGTTGCTCACGCCGGGCGATGACGTGATTTTGGGCGTGGTATTGCATGACATCCTGGCGGAAACGCTGCCGTGGCGCCACCTGCCGGCGATGCTGTCCGCCCGTTATAACGGGGATGCGATGCCTCTGCCATTCGCGGCGGAGCCGGTCGAGCTGCCGGAAATCCCGGAGCCGCAGCTGCCCTGGGCGCGCCAGGCGGTCTCGCTGCAGGATTACCGCAGCCCGGCGCAGCGTGCTGAAGCCTTGCCGCCGGTGGGCGCGCGCGTGGTCACGCGCATTGCGCGCGCGCTGTTGCCCGCCAACGACACGCCGCGGGCCTTGCTGGCGGCGGTGGCGGCGCGGTTTGCCGAGTTCGTCGCCGCGCAGGCCGGTGGCCAAACGGTGCAGCTGTGCGTGCCGGCCGCAGAAACGGCGGAGTGCGTCGGTCTGGAGCTGGGCCTGACGGCGGCGCCGCTGATGCGCCTGACCGTGCAGCATGGCGAGGGCGACATCGGGCAGCGGCTGCTGGCGCAGGCCGTGGCTGAACAGCTGGATCCGCAACGGGCGCAGCTGCTGGTGGCCTGGCGCGACGATCTGGCCGCAGAGTGGCGGCTGGAAGGCGTTCACGCCGAACGCCTGTTGCTGCCGCCGCTGCATACGCCGTTTGAACTGGCGCTGCTGTTGGGCTTGCCGGAGGCAGAAACGCTGACGCTGGAGCTGGTCACCGACCCGCGCCTGTCTCCGCACGCGGCGCCTTTCCTGCTGGAGCAGTTCAGCGCGTTCCTGGCCGGGCAGCGAATTGCCGTCGCCTTGCCGGTGGCTGAGGCCGTTTCCCCGGCGATGGCCGCGCCGGTGGCGAACGGCGACGCCGACGAAAGCGTTGCGCCGCTGATTTTGCAGGAGTTCCGTGAGGCGCTGGTAGCGCCGGAAATGACCCTCGATGAAGACTTCTTCGATCGCGGCGGCCATTCGCTGGTCGCTACCCGGGTGATTGGCCGCTTGCTGAGCCTGCATCAGATCGAAATCAACATTAACGATCTGTTCAGCCATCCGACGGCGCGCGGGCTGGCGGGCTACGCCAAACGCCTGAACGTCGCGCAGCCGAATGCCTCGGTAGCCATCGCCGACGATCATGATCGGGCGCAGGCGCCGCTGTCGCTGGCGCAGGAATCGCTGTGGAAGGTGTATGAAGCCTTCGGCCATGACGAGATTTTCAACCTGCCGTTCTCTCTGCGCTTCTTCGATGCGGTGGACGAAACGGCGCTGCACCAGGCGTTTATCGACGTCATGACTCGCCATACCGTGCTGCGTTCACGCTTTGTCGAGCAGCAGGGGGAGGTGGTGCAGGTGGTGGTGCCGGCCGCAGAACTGCCGGATTATCAGTGGTTCCGCTTCTCTCACGAGACGCCAGCGGGTAATGCCGCGGCCCTGTTGGCCGACGCCGGCCAGCACCGGTTCGATCTGGCCGCCGAGCTGCCGCTGCGCGCCACGCTGCTGCGCGATGCGGACAACGGCCAACAGCTGCTGTCGCTGCTGTTCCACCATGTGGTGCTGGATGAATGGTCGCTCAACCTGATGATGGATGAGCTGGGCGTCGCCTATCGCCATCGCGTCGTCGGCCAGGCGCCGCAGTGGAGCGGGCAGCCGCCGCAGTTCCACACCTTCGCCCGGCAGCAGCGGGCCTCCGGGGTGCAGCAGCAACATCTGGACTACTGGCTCGATGCGCTGCGCGGCGCGCCGGTCGGCCAGCCGATCTTCCGGCAAGAAGCGTCCACCCATCCGGCGGTGCCGGCACCGGCGGACGTCAACGGCGGCTGGCTGGAGTTCGAGGTCGATCCTGCCGTGGCGGAAGGCTTGTATCAGCTTGCCCGCCGCAACAACGCGTCGCTGTTTAACGTGGTGTATGCCGGGATTACCTCGGCGCTGCGTCTGCTGGGCGGCCCGGCGGATCTGCTGGTGGGCACCTCAACCTCCGGCCGTAACGACGCCGAGTTCTTCGATACCGTCGGCTATTTCACCACCGTGGTGGTGCACCGCGTGCGCTTTGACGAAGGGCTGACGGTGGCCGGGTTGGTCAGCCAGGTGAAAAACACCATCAATGGCTCGCTGCCGTACACCGACATTCCGATCGATCTGGTGGAAGAAGGGCTGTTCGGCGTGGACGCCGACCGCAAGAATCACATGTTCGAAGTGTTCATCCAGATCCACAGCCGCATCAAGCTGAACGGCGAGTTCCGGCTGCAGGACGGCAGTGCGATCGCCTACCGTCAGGTGGAGCCGGAGAAAGCCGAATCGCTGCTCGGCCTGCAGTTTGAGGTGATGGAAGACGATCTGGCCGGGAAGAAATCCCTGCGGGTGATGATGACCTACCGTCAGGACCACTACAGCCGGGAGCAGGCCAATCTGATCGCCGATGGCGTTCAGCACGTCTTTACCCAGTTTGCGCAGCACATCGCTGGCGATATCGCTCTGGCGGCGCTGCCGCCCGGGCCGCAGGCATGACGTTGTTTCACTCTAACCGAAAGCATGATTTTCAAGGAGATAAAAGGATGTCTGGAACCCTAGCAACCCCGCGCGCGCTACTGTCGCTGCTGGTGGCGGCCTCTCTGGTGGTCGCCGGCGCCGCGCAGGCGGACGATGTCGGCATCAAACCGCAGGACATCAAGCGCGAGGCGCTGTCGTCGACGGTGGTGGAGATGGCCTACAGCACCTCGCAACAGGCGCTGTTCGTCAGCGCGCCGGACTGGAAAGAAGAGGCGCGCTCCCGCGTGCTGCGGCTGGATCCCAACACCCTGGCGATCAAGGCAGAGATCCCGCTGCAGGTGAAAGGCTTCGGCGTGGCGCTGAACGACGCGGGCAATCGCCTGTACCTGACGCAGGCTTTCAACGGCGAAGTTGGGGTGGTGGACACCACCACCAACCACGCGCTGGGCAGCATCAAGCTGCTGGACAAAGCGGTGCTGGAGCAGGCTTACAAGCAGGCGGGCATCAGCGGCAAGCGCCTGGACTTCCTGTTGGCGGAGCTGAAGAAATTCAAAATCACCGAGGACTACCTGTACCGCCTCCGCGAGCTCAAGTATGACGCGCAAAGCGGCCGCCTGTTCCTGCCGGGCCTGGGCTTCGGCGTCGACAGCGTGCTGTACGTGGTCGATACCAAAGCCGGCAAGCTGGAGAAAGTGATCCCGGGCTTCGGCTACAACGCGGTGGGTATCACGCTGGATGAGAAGGGCCGCCGGGTGTTCGTCTCCAACATGCAGGGGCAGGTGATCACCTTGAACGCCGACACGCTGGCGATCACCGCCACGCACGAAGTGCAGGCCGATCAGCTGCTGAACCTGGTGTATGACCCGGCGAGCAATCGCCTGCTGGGCGTCGATCAGGGTATCGATCGCGACGACTACCGCAACCATCATCTGGGGCACGACTACGTGAAGCGCAGCAGCGGCCACCGGGTGTTTGCGCTGGATGCGGACAGCGGCAAAGTGCTGGCCAGCGAGCTGACGGATGAGGTGCCGATCGGCCTGCTGCTCGACGAACGCAGCCAGCGGCTGTATGTCGCCAACCGCAAAGGCGTGCGCGTGGATCACGGCGCCGGGACGCTGACGGTGTTCGACGCCAAAACGCTTAAACGCCTGCAAACCGTAGACCTGCCGCCGCACCCTAACAGCCTGGCGTTGGATCCGAAAGGTGACGCGCTGTTTGTGACGGTGAAAAACGACGGCGCTTCCACCAAGGCCGGCAAGCCGGAAAGCGTGGTGCGCATTCAGCTGCACACCAGGTAACGAGAGAGCGAAAGTAAAAAGGGGCGCCGCGGCGCCCCTTTTTCGTTGGGTCATGTCATCAGAAGTGGGTGTTGATGCTCATGTAGTAGGTACGGCCCGGTTCGTTGTAGGTGGCCGCGCCCGCACCGGCGATGTTGATCGCGCCGGTAATCGGGTCGCCCACGTTCTGCGCGTTACCGGCGCGGAACTGGCGTTTGTCGAACAGGTTGTCGATGCCGGCGGTGACGCTGACGTTTTTGGTCAGGTCATAGGTCGCGCTGGCGCCGACGACGGCATAAGGGCTGACCTCGCGGGTTTCGCCGCCGGTGGCCGGTTTACCCTGGTAGTTGTACTTCTTCGGCTTCTGACGGCCGTACCAGGTCAGGGTGGACTGCATCGACAGATCCTGCGTAGCCTGCCAGCTGAGGGTCGAGTTGACGGTGAACTTCGGGATCACCGACAGGTAATCGCCGGTGGTCTTGTTCTTGTTCTCGATCATGTAAGTGGCGTTGTTGCTCCAGGTGACGGTCTCGCTGACCGGCACGTTCAGCGAGCCTTCCAGCCCCTGCACCACCGCCTTCGGTACGTTCTCCCACTGATAGACCGCCGTGCCGGTGCTGCTGGTGGCGATGCGCGAGTTACCCGCTTCAATCTTGTTGTGGTAATCGTTGCGGAAGTAGGTGACGCCGGCCAGCCAGCCTTCGTTATGGAACTCCAGCCCGATCTCTTTGTTGACGCTGGTTTCCGCCTTCAGATCGTCGTTACCGAGCAGGTAGCAGCCGTTTCTGACATCGCTGCCCGCACACCCTTGACCTTTGCTGTACAGCAGGTAGTTGCCGTTGGTCTGGTACAGGGTCGGCGCCTTGTAAGAACGGGCGATGCCCATTTTCAGCGTGAAGTAGTCGCCCAGTTCCTGCGACAGGTTCAGCGCCGGGCTCCAGTTGTTGCCGGATTCTGAATGCAGATCGTAACGCAGACCCGGCGTCAGCATGGTGGTGTCGGTCAGCTCGATGTTGTCTTCGGCGAACAGCGAGAAGATATGCGCGGAAGCGTAAGGGCTGCGCGTGCCGTTGCCCATGCCGGGAATAGTGCCGCCCATCAGCGTTTGGCTGGTGGACGTGCCGTCTTTCATCCGCTGTTGGGTCCACTCGGTACCCAGCGTGGCGGTCTGTGAAACGCCCAGCTCAAACGGCACGCTGACTTCGCTGTGCGCCAGGAAGTCGTCCAGCTTGGTGGTGCCGAAACCGGTATTTTTGGTGTCGAAGATACCTTCGGTGCCGCCGGCCAGGCCTTCGTTCAGGCGGGTATTGCGGGTGCGCTCGAACTGCACGTAGTTGTTGGTGCTCACGCCGTTGTCCCAGGCGCCGCGGTGGGTCAGGCCGAAGGTTTCACGGTAGATGCGGTTGGTCTCTTTGCCGTAGTTGCTCTGCACCAGGGCATTGGTGTTGGTGTTCTGGGTATCGCCGGAATACAGGTTGCCCTGGCGGCCATAGGCATACTCGAACTCCAACGACTGCAGATGGGCGAAATCCCAGTGCAGCAAGGCGTCGATGTTTTTATCGACCACCCCTTCGCGCCCGGCGGGCAGGCTGTTGGCGTAGGCGCCTACGCGTTCGGACTTGTGTGATTCGTTAATGTCCCAGGCGTCGGCCTGCGTTTTGCTGTAGCCGCCGAACAGGCGGAAGCTCAGGGAATCGCTCAGCGGGCCGGACAGGCTGAAGTCGGTGCGCTTGGTGGCGCCTTCCTGCTTGTGCTGCGGCACGTTGAAGTAGCCGTTCAGCGAGCCGTGCAGCGCATCGCCGGCCTTCTTGGTGATGATGTTGACCACGCCGCCCGCGGCGCCGTTGCCGTAGCGCGCGGCGGCAGGGCCGCGCAGCACTTCGATGCGCTCGATCATTTCCGGCGGCACCCAGGCGGTATCGCCGCGCGAGTCGCGCTCGCCGCGCCAGCCCTGGCGCACCGAGTTGCGGCTGGAGGCCGGTTTGCCGTCGATCAGAATCAGGGTGTTTTCCGGGCCCATGCCGCGGATATCGATCTGGCGATTGTTGCCGCGCTGGCCGCTGGTGGAGTTGCCGGTCAGGTTAACCCCGGGCATGGTGCGGATCAGTTCGCTGATGTCGCGCGCCGGCGGGCGTTTTTTGATCTCTTCGGCGGTGATGGTGGACACCCCCGGCGCCTGCAGGTTCTGCCGGGCGGCGGTCACGACGATGGTGTCTTCGCCGCGCGGCTTTTTATCCGCTGTGCCGCTGTTTTCTTCCGTGGTGGGGGTGTCGGTCTGCTGCGCGGCGTTGGCGAACGCGGACGCGCCCAATCCCAAGCCGATAAGAGTGGCTAAAGAATAACGTGATAGCTTGCTTTTCATCTGAGTGTCCTACCTTGCTGCCATCCCTCGCCGAACGGGGGGAAGGGCGGTTGTAGTTTTTGTGTAGTCGGAAATAGAAAATCGGCTGCGGCAAGGGATGCCATTGATGTATCCCCGATCCCTGTCCGTTGCGCGCAATACCAGCACGATCTCCAAGCCTTACACACTATTGCAAATGCAAATTATTATCAATAGTATTTGGCGTACAGTGCGTTCGGGCGGTGGCCGGCGATAGGGAAAAGTCGACGTTCCCGGTGCCGCCAACTACAAAATGGGTAGGCGTTGTGAATACAGAACTACAGTCAGAAAGCAGCAGATTATTGGCCAGCAGCAATGCGGGCAGTCCAGGGTGGTGGTTGACGGTGGCACGACGCGGTACGCCATGGGTAGAACCGGCGGGTAACGGCCGGTGGCGAACCACCTTTTTCTGGCGCGATCCTCAGGGATGCGAATTGACCTCCGCTTACCGTCGCGTGTGGATCAACATTAACTGCCTGACCGACCATCACCAGCCGAATCCGCCGCAAAGCCTGCAGCGTTTGGCCGGTACCGACGTGTGGTACTGGCAGACCGAGCTGAGCGGCGCCTGGCGCGGCAGCTACTGCTTTATCCCCTGCTTTGACGAGCGGCCGCCGGCGTTCAGCGGCGACGATGCGCACGCCAACATGCACAACCTGCGCCACTGGTGGCACCAGGTGTTCGCCAGCGCCACCCCCGATCTGCTCAACCCGTACCGCTCCTGGCAAAGCGCCAGCGGCCACAGCGTATCCGGCCTGCACATGCCGGATGCACCGCCGCAGCCGGTATGGCGCTCGTTCGACGAGTACGAGATCGCCAGCGGGCGCTGTACGCCACCGCTGCCGGCGCGTTTGCAGCGCCATACCTGGCAAAGCGAGCGCCTGGGCAATAGCCGCGACGTCTGGATCTACACCACCGGTGACAGCAAGCCGGCCGAGCGTCCGTTGGCTATTCTGCTCGACGGCCAGTTCTGGGCGAAGCAGATGCCGGTTTGGGAGCCGCTGATGCAGCTGACCCGTGAAGGGGCATTGCCGGAAGCGGTGTATGTGCTGATCGACATCATCGATCTGCCGCACCGGTCGCGCGAACTGACCTGCAAGGACGACTTCTGGCTGGCGGTGCAGGAAGAACTGATGCCACAGCTGGCCGACTGGGCGCCGCACAGCGACAAACCGGCTGACACGGTGGTGGCGGGGCAAAGCTTTGGCGGCCTGGCCTCCCTGTATGCCGGGCTGCGCTGGCCGCAGCGCTTCGGCGCGGTGATCACCCAGTCCGGTTCCTACTGGTGGCCGCGGCGCGACATGCTGCAGCTGCCGAGCATTCCCGACGACGCCTGCTGGTTGCTGCAACAGGTAGAACGGCACGGCTTGGGCAATCACGGCGCGCTGAAGGTATTTATGGAAGCCGGTTCGCAGGAAAAACTGGTGCATCGGGTCAGCGGTGAAATGGCGGCACGCCTGAGCGACGCCGGCCATCGGGTGCACTACCGGGTGGTGGAAGGCGGGCACGACGCGCTGTGTTGGCGCAGCGGCCTGACCGATGGGCTGCAGGCGGTCTGGGCTTCCGCTTTCGCCACTGCTTATCCGGCATCGGCGACGGCAACGGCACGAGGAACACATGGTGGAAAGCCTGAATCCGTTCGATGATCAACAGCAGCGCAGCCTGGTGCTGCGCAACGTACAACAACAATACAGTTTGTGGCCGGATTTCCGCGCCATTCCGTCCGAATGGACGATCGTCTTCGGCCCGGCGGCGCGCACCGCGTGCGCCGAATGGCTGGAGCAGCATTGGCAAGACATTCTGCCGGTCGCAGCACGCGAGGCGTGACCGGCGCCAGGTAATCACGGGAGCAATAAGCAGTGTCACACACCCCTAACTCTCTCAGCGGCCCGGCGCTTGCGGGCGAATGGCCGCTGGTCGCGGCGCAACCCGGCATCTGGGTCGCCGATCAAATCTCCCCGCATCGCAATGCCTACGCGGTCGCACATGCCATCGAACTCAACGGCCCTGTCGCCGTGGAGCCTCTGCTGCGGGCCATCATCCAGGGCCTGGGCGAGGTGGACATGCTACGCCTGCGTTTTGCGGAACGCGACGGCGTGCCGGTGCAATGGCTGGACGATGCGCTGGCGGTGCACGAGCCGGAACTTGTCGATCTGACGACGTCGCCGGATCCCGACGCCGCCGCGCGCGCGCTGATGGACATCGATCTGGCAAGCGATCTGCGCGCCGGCAGCGGCGCACCGCTGTATCGCCATGTGGTGATGCGTTTGGCGGATGATCGCTGGTTCTGGTATCAGCGCTATCACCATTTGCTGGTGGACGGTTTCAGCTTCACCGCCATCGCTCGCCGCGTGGCGGCGATTTACTCCCATCTTTGCCGCGGCGACGCGCTGGAACCGACGCCTTTCACGGCGTTCAGCGACGTGGTGGCGGAATACCAGGCTTACCGGCAGGCGCCGGCCTGGCAACGCGACGCCGATTTCTGGGGCGAAAAAGCGCGGCAACTGCCGCCGCCGGCCACGCTCTGCCCGCAGCCGCTGGCCGGGCAAACGCCCACGCCGCGTATCCATCGATTGGAACAGCGCTGCGATCCGCAGGCCTTCGCCGAATTGGTGCAGCGTGGCGCGCAGCAGAAGCTGAACGCCGCCGATATGGCGGTGGCGCTGGTGGCGCTGTGGGTATCGCGCCTGAGCGGCCAACCGAGCTTCAGCGCCGGTTTTATCTTCATGCGCCGCACCGGATCGGCCGCCTTGTGCGCCGCCGGCCCGGTGATCAACGTGTTGCCGATGGAGATGCACCTCGAGCCGCAGGCCACGTTGTATGAGGCCGCCACCCGCATCAGTCGCGAGCTGAAAACGGTGCGTCGCCATCAGCGCTACGACGCCGAACAGGTGCAGCGCGATCTGGGGCGCATCGGCGACGGCGAACCGCTGTACGGCACGGTCTTCAACTTCAAAATGTTCGATTACCAGCTGGATTTCGCCGGTATCGAAGGCATTACCCACGATCTGGCCTCCGGGCCGGTGCGCGATCTGGAGATTGCGCTGTTTATTGACGAACACCATCAGCTGAAGGTTGAACTGCTGGCCAACGCCGAGCGTTACAGCCGCCAGGAATTGCAGGCGCACCTGCAACGATTGCCGCTGCTGCTGGCGCAGTTCGCCGCGCAGGCAACGTTGCCGATCGGCGAAGCCGATATGCTGACTGCAGACGATCACGCGCTGCTGGCGCGGGTCAACGACACGGCGCACCCGGTGCCGGCGACCACGCTGAGCCAGTTGCTGGCGCAGCAGGCGCAAACCACGCCGGACGCACCGGCGCTGGCGGATGCGCATTTCAATTTCACCTACCGCGAAACGCGCGAGCAGGTTACGGCGCTGGCGCGCGAGCTGGTGGCGCAGGGCGTGCGGCCGGGCGACATCGTGGCGGTGGCGCTGCCGCGTTCGGTGTTTCTGTCGCTGGCGTTGATGGCGATCGTGGAAGCGGGCGCCGCCTATCTGCCGCTGGACACCGGTTATCCGGACGAGCGGCTGGCGATGATGCTGGAAGACGCCGCGCCCCGGCTGGTCATCACCAACCCGGCGCAGCAGGCGCGTTTCGCCGACAAGGGCGAAATTTTGCTGTATGACGCGCCGCTGGCGGCCGATCACGCCGCCGGGGTGGCGATCGCGGGCCCGACGCCGGACCATGCGGCCTATATCATCTTTACCTCCGGCTCCACCGGGCGCCCGAAAGGCGTGCTGGTCGGCCATCAGGCGATCGTCAACCGCCTACTGTGGATGCAACACCAGTATCCGCTGGGGGCGAACGACGCGGTGCTGCAGAAAACGCCGTGCAGTTTCGACGTCTCGGTGTGGGAATTCTTCTGGCCGCTAATGGTCGGCGCCCGGCTGGTGATGGCGCCGCCGGAGGCGCACCGCGATCCGCAGCAGCTGCAACAGCTGATCGCACAACACCGCATTACCACGCTGCACTTCGTGCCGTCGATGCTGGCGGCCTTCGTGGCCGCCCTGGACGACGACGCGGCGGTGGCGAACTGCGCTGCGCTGCGCCAGGTGTTCTGCAGCGGCGAAGCGCTGCCGGCGGAGCTGTGCCGCCTGTGGCAAAGCCGCACGGCGGTGCCGTTGCACAACCTCTACGGCCCGACCGAAGCGGCGGTGGACGTGACCTGGCATCCGGCTTACGGCGACACACTGGCGAAAGTGACCGGCGCCAACGTGCCGATCGGTCTGCCGGTATGGAACACCGGGCTGCGTATTCTTGACGCGCGCCTGCGGCCGGTGCCGCCGGGCGTGGCGGGCGATCTGTATCTGACCGGCGTGCAGCTGGCGCACGGCTACCTTGGCCGGCCGGATCTGACCGCCAGCCGCTTTGTCGCCGATCCGTTCGGCGAGGGCGGGCGCATGTACCGCACCGGCGACGTGGCGCGCTGGCTGCCGGACGGCACGGTGGAATATTTGGGCCGCAGTGATGACCAGCTGAAGATCCGCGGGCAGCGTATCGAGCTGAGCGAAATCGACCACGCCTTGCTGTCGCTGCCGGGCGTGCGCCAGGCGGTGACGCACGCGCTGGTGCTGCAGGGCACGCCGGTGGATGCCGGCGGCGATGCGCGCCAACTGGTGGGTTATCTGGTGATGCAGCCCGGCGCGAACTGGGATGCGGAAGCCCTGCGTGCGGCGCTGGCCGACCGTCTGCCACCGCACATGGTGCCGGTGGCGCTGGTGGAAATGAGTGATTTGCCGCTGAGCGCCAACGGCAAGCTGGATCGCAAGGCCTTGCCGCAGCCGCAGGGCGGTGAGCGCAAGGCAGGACGGCCGCCGCAGGCCGGGCTGGAAAGCGAGATCGCGGCGGTGTTCGCCCGTTTGCTGCAGCGCGAGCAGGTGTTCGCCGATGACGACTTCTTCGCGCTCGGTGGCCATTCGCTGCTGGCGATGCGGCTGGCGGCGGAGCTGCGCCGCGATCTGGGCAAGGCGGTGTCCGTCGGCCAGGTGATGGTGGCGTCGCGCGTCGAGCAACTGGCTGTCTTGCTGGCGGAAGAACGCACGCAGGAAGAGGCCGATCGTAGCGGCTTCGACAGCGTATTGCCGCTGCGCGTCACCGAGGGGCCGACGCTGTTCTGTCTGCACCCGGCGTCCGGTTTCTCCTGGCAGTTCAGCGTATTGCCACGCTATCTCGATCAGCACTGGTCGCTGGTCGGTATCCAGTCGCCGCGGCCGGACGGCCCGCTGGCGCTGAGCGAAGATATGGATCAGGTGGTGGATGCCCACCTGCAGACGGTGTTGCAGGTCCAGCCGCACGGGCCGTACCACTTCATCGGCTACTCGCTGGGCGGCACGCTGGCCCAGGGCATCGCCGCCCGGCTGCAGGCGCGCGGCGAGCAGGTGGCGTTCCTCGGCCTGCTGGATACCTATCCGCCGGAGACCCAAAACTGGGACGTGATGCTGGACGACAACGTGTTGAAGGAAGTGCAGCGCGAGCGCGAGCAGTTCCTGGCGGTGTCGCAGGATACGCTCGATCCGGCGCTGGGCGAGACGCGCACGGCGATGTTCGACAACATCGAAGCTAACTACGCCGATTCGGTGCGGTTGCTGTCGCACACGCGTACCGCCCGTTTCCATGGCCAGGCGACGCTGTTCGTCGCCAAACGTACGCTGCAGGAAGGGATGGACGTGCAGCAGACCTGGTCGCAGTACGTCGATGCGCTGCAGGCGCACGAGCTGGACTGCGCGCATGTCGATATCGTTTCGCCGGCGTCGTTCAAAGTGCTGGGGCCGCTGCTGAACCGGATCTTGCGCACGCTGTAATCGCGCTCGTCATCTCGCCGCCAGGCTCGGGGATTACCCCGCGTGTGGCGGCGTTTCTTGCGGTTGCTCACAATTGAATATCAATGATTTTTATTATCATTATTGATTTCGTCATCTGTGCTAGCATAGCGCTCCGCAACTGCAGAATCCCCGTTTAAAGATGTGGTGAACAACCGATGAGTAGCAAACCCTCCATCCTGCTTGATTTCAGCCTGTTGAAAACCAACCGGGCTTTCCGCGCGGTGTTCTGCGCGCGCTTTATCTCCATTGTAGCGCTGGGGTTGATGGCGATCGCCATCCCGGTGCAAATCCAGGCGCTGACCGGTTCCACCCTGCAGGTCGGGCTGGCGGTGACGCTGGCCGGCGGCGGCATGTTCGCCGGGCTGCTGATGGGGGGCGTATTGGCCGATCGCTATGAGCGGCGCCGGCTGATCCTGTTCGCGCGCTCCACCTGCGGCATCGGCTTCGTCGGCCTGTGTCTCAATGCCCTGTTGCCATCGCCTTCGCTGGCGGCCATTTATCTGTTGGCGGTGTGGGACGGTTTCTTCGGTGCGGTGGGGGTGACGGCGCTGCTGGCGGCCACGCCGGCGCTGGTGGGCCGCGAAAACATCGTGCAGGCGGGCGCCATCAGCATGCTGACGGTGCGCTTCGGCTCGATTCTTTCCCCGGCGATTGGCGGCCTGGTGATCGCCCACATGGGCATTGCCTGGAACTACGGCCTGGCGGCGTTCGGCACCCTGCTGACGCTGTTGCCGCTGCTGAGCCTGCCGCAGCTAATGCCGCCACCGCAGCCGCGTGAACACCCGCTGCGCGCGCTGGCGGGCGGCTTCGCCTTCCTGTTCCAGAACAAGGTGATCGGCATGGTGGCGCTGATCGGCGCGCTGCTGACCATGGCCAGCGCGGTGCGCGTGCTGTACCCGGCGATGGCGGAAAGCTGGCACATCGACGCTGCCCACCTCGGTTATATGTACGCCGCCGTGCCGCTCGGCGCGGCCATCGGCGCGTTCACCAGCGGGCGCGTGGCGCACGTGGCGCGCCCCGGCTGGGTGATGCTGCTGACGGCGATCGCGGCGTTCGCCGCCATTGGCCTGTTCGGCCTGATGCCGTGGTACAGCCTGGCGTTGCTGTGCCTGGTGGCGTTCGGCTACCTGAGCGCGCTGAACTCGCTGCTGCAATACGGCCTGATCCAGAGCCTGACGCCGGACAATTTCCTCGGCCGCATCAACGGCCTGTGGACGGCGCAAAACGTGGTGGGCGATGCGCTGGGCGCGTTGCTGTTGGGGGCGATGGGCGCCTTCATGCTGCCGGCGATGAGCGCCAGCGGTTTCGGCTTCGGCGCCGCGCTGCTCGGCATCCTGTTGCTGTTCGCCATGACCGGTTTGCGCCAGGTGACGTTGCACAAACCGGAGCCGCAGCCCGCCACAGAAAAGTAGTCGAACGCGTTAAGACAACGCTGTGGGATCAAATAGCAATGCTTATCATCGGCATGCGTAAAACCCACAGCGTTTATGTCATGATTTCGAAATGAAAGAAGTGCTTACGTTTATTGACATAGCAAATATCGGCGAGTAATTTAGCGCGGAATTAACTCAAATGATAATCATTATTATATTGGTTATCACTTCAAATCCTTGAGGGCGAAGCGATGGATACTGCCGTGAACGACATCAATCGAAAGGAAATGCAGGAGTGCGAAGAACACCGGTTCGCCGCTGATTTTTCTCCGGCGTCGGGCTTCTTCTTTACCTCTCCTTTCCGCAGCTTGACCACTACCGGTTGTTTCAGCCGCATTCGCCTGCCGGCCGCAGACGGCGCCGACCTGAACGGCGAGTTCCAGCGCAGCGTGCGGCAGGCGTTTGTCGAGGCCCGTCAGGCCGGTATCAAAAAACCGCTGCTGTGCGGTGCCATCCCGTTCGATACCCGGCAGCCTTCGGCGCTGTTTATTCCGCAGCAGAGCCGCTGGTTCGATCGCGCCGCCTTTATGGCCGGCGTTCGGCCGCCGGCGAACGGCCCTGAACTGGCCGGCGTGACGGAGCTGCCGCCGCAGCAGCCGTTTATGAAGATGGTCAGCGACGCCGTCGACGCGATGAAGGCCGGTGAGCTGGATAAAGTGGTCTTGTCGCGCCTGCTGGAGATCGAAACGCGCCAGCCGGTGGATCGCCATGCGCTGATGGCGCGCGTGATTGCCCAGAACCCGCATGGTTTCCATTTCCATGTGCCGCTGGAGCAGGGTGCGCTGTTGGGCGCCAGCCCAGAGCTGCTGCTGCGCCAGGACAACGGCCGTTTCTATTCTAACCCGCTGGCCGGTTCCGCCCGGCGCGAGGCCGACCCGCAGCGCGATCGCGAAGTGGGGGAGCGGCTGATGGCCTCGGCGAAAGATCGCCACGAGCATCGCATCGTCACCGAAAGCATGCGTGACGTGCTGGCCGGCCGCTGCCGCTACCTGAACGTGCCGCAAACCCCTGAACTGCTGACCACCACGACGCTGTGGCATCTCTCCACGCCGATCGACGGCGAGGCGGCGTCTCCAGACGAAAATGCCCTGTCGCTGGCCTGCCTGCTGCACCCGACGCCGGCGCTGTGCGGCATGCCGACGGCCGAGGCGCACGCCCTGATCGGCAAGCTGGAGCCGTTCGATCGCGGCCTGTTCGGCGGCATCGTCGGCTGGTGCGACGACGAAGGCAACGGCGAGTGGGTTGTGACTATCCGCTGCGGCACCGTTGACGGCAACCGGGTACGGCTGTTCGCCGGCGCCGGCATCGTGGAAGACTCTTCACCCGAATCTGAATGGCATGAAACAGGCACCAAACTCAGCACCATTCTGCGTGCCTTTGGTATGAATCAAGGATAACGACAAGATGAGCATTGCCTTTACCCCCTGGCCGGCGGAGTTCGCCAGCCGCTATCGCGAGCGCGGCTACTGGACTGACAAGCCGCTGACCGAGATCCTCGACCGCCAGGCCAACAACGACGCCCCGGCGATTATCGATGCCCAGGGCAGCCTGACCTACCGCGAGCTGCAGCAGCGCTCCGATCGCCTGGCGGCCGCTCTGCTGCGCCGCGGCGTGAAATCCGGCGATACCGCGTTGGTCCAACTGGGCAACGTGGCGGAGTTCTATATCGTGTTCTTCGCGCTGCTGAAGATTGGCGTGGCGCCGGTCAACGCGCTGTTCAGCCATCAGCGCAGCGAACTGAATGCCTATGCCGAGCAGATCAAGCCGGCGCTGCTGATCGCCGACCGCCAGCACGCGCTGTTTGCCGACGACCAATTCCTGAACGCCTTCCGCGATGCGCATCCTTCGCTGCGTGTCGTGGCGCTGCGCAGCCAGCCCGAGGGTGAGCTGGCGCTGGCCGCCTGGCTGGACGAAGCCAGCGAGGGTTTCGTCGCGCAGCCTTCTGCGGCCGATCAGGTGGCGTTCTTCCAGCTTTCCGGCGGCAGCACCGGTACGCCGAAGCTGATCCCGCGTACCCACAATGACTACTACTACAGCATTCGCCGCAGCGTGGAGATCTGCCGTTTCGACGCGCAGACCCGCTATCTGTGCGCGCTGCCGGTGGCGCACAACTACCCGATGAGCTCGCCGGGCGTGTTGGGCGTGTTTTATGGCGCGGGGCTGGTGGTGTTCGCCGCCGATCCGGACGCCGGGCAGTGCTTCCGCCTGATCGAACAGCACCAAATCAACGTGACGGCGCTGGTGCCGCCGGCGGTCACGCTGTGGCTGCAGGCGATCGAAGAGTGGGGCGGCAATGCCCAGCTCGCCAGCCTGAAACTGCTGCAGGTGGGCGGCGCCAAGCTGGGCGAAACGCTGGCGGCGCGTATTCAGAACGAAATCGGCTGCCAACTGCAGCAGGTGTTCGGCATGGCGGAAGGGCTGGTGAACTACACCCGGCTGGACGACGACGAGCGCCACATCCTGACGACGCAAGGGCGGCCGATGTCGCCGGATGACGAAGTGTGGGTGGCGGACGACGACGGCAATTCATTGCCGGCGGGCGAGGTCGGCCGGTTGATGACGCGCGGGCCTTATACCTTCCGCGGTTACTACCAGAGCCCGGCGCACAACGCCGATGCCTTCGACGCCGACGGTTTCTACTGCTCCGGCGATCTGATCAGCATCAGCGAAGACGGCTACATCACCGTGCAGGGGCGGCAGAAAGACCAGATCAACCGCGGCGGGGAGAAGATCGCCGCCGAGGAAATCGAGAACCTGCTGCTGCGTCATCCGGACGTGATCAACGCCGCGCTGGTGTCGATGCCGGACGCGCTGATGGGGGAGAAGAGCTGCGCTTATATCATCGCCAACGCGCCGCTGAAGCCGGTGGTGCTGCGCCGCCACCTGCGCGAACAGGGCGTGGCGGACTTCAAACTGCCGGATCGTTTTATTCAGGTGGACAGCCTGCCGCTGACTCCGGTCGGCAAAGTGGACAAAAAACGGCTGCGTCAGCAGCTCGACGAGCAACTACAGACTCAGGCTCAGGGAGATTAATCGATGGCCATTCCAAAACTTAATGACTACGCGCTGCCGACGGCGGACGAACTGCCGCAAAATAAAGTCACCTGGCAGGTAGAACCGCAGCGCGCCGCGCTGCTGATCCACGATATGCAGCAGTATTTCCTCAATTTCTGGGGCGAAGACAGCGCGCTGATCAAACAGGTGGTGGAGAACATCGCCAACCTGCGCCGCTACTGCAAACAGCAGGGCATTCCGGTGTTCTATACCGCGCAGCCGAACCAGCAGAGCGATGAAGACCGCGCGCTGTTGAACGACATGTGGGGGCCGGGCCTGAACAAACACCCCGAGCAGCAGGCGGTGACCGCCGCGCTGGCGCCGGACGAAGACGACACGGTGCTGGTGAAATGGCGCTACAGCGCCTTCCACCGCTCGCCGCTGCAGGAGATCCTGCAGGAGTCCGGCCGCGATCAGCTGATCATCTGCGGCGTGTATGCGCACATCGGCTGCCTGACCACCGCCATCGACGCCTTCATGCGCAACATCCAGCCGTTCATGGTGGCCGACGGCCTGGCGGACTTCTCGCGCGACGAACACCTGATGGCGCTGCGCTATACCGCCGGCCGCTGCGGCCGGGTGGTGACCACCGCGTCTCTGCTGCCGGCGGCCGGCATCGCCAGCATCGACGCGCTGCGTCAGCAGATCCTGCCGCTGCTGGACGAAGACAGCGAAGACATGGGCAACGATGAGAACCTGATCGATTACGGTCTGGATTCGGTGCGCATCATGGAGCTGGCGACCCGCTGGCGCAAGATCCGCGGCGACATCGACTTTATCGCGCTGGCGCGCAACCCGACCATCGACAGCTGGTGGGCGCTGCTTTCCGAAGAGAAAGCCTGATTTTAATAACGATGAGAGGGCGGCCGCTCGGCTGCCCCGTTGGCTCTATAAGGAGATTTCGATGAATGCTTTGATCACCAAGGGAAAACGTGCGGCATTTCCGCTGATGCTGCTGTCCACACTGCTGTTCTCCAACTCGTTGCTGGCGCAGACCGCGCCGGAAGTGCTGCGCAAACCGGTCGGCAAGGGCGCCTATGAAATGGCCTACAGCCCGAGCGAGAACGCGCTCTACCTGGCGACGTCGCAGAGCCGCAAGCTGGACAAGGGTGGCATCGTTTACCGCCTGGACCCGACCACGCTGGACGTGACCCAGATTATTCATAACGACATCAAGCCGTTTGGCGCTGCCGTTAATGCTAAAACCGGCACGCTGTTCTTCGGTAACACGGTCAATAACTCGGTGACCGCCATCGACGCCAAGACCGGCGACGTGAAAGGCCGCCTGGTGCTGGACGCGCGCCAGCGTTCCGAGACCGTCAAGCCGCTGGCGCCGCGCGAACTGGTGGCGGATGCCGACAGCGATACGCTGTACATCACCGGGCTGGGTGAATCCAGCGTGGTGTGGGTGGTGGACGGCAAGGATCTGACCCTGCGTGCCACCGTGACGGATACCGGTAAGTATGGCACCGGCCTGGCGCTGGATGCCGCCGCCAAACGCCTGTACGTCACTAACGCCGACGGCGAACTGGTGACCATCGATACCCAGAGCAACAAGGTGCTGTCGCGCAAGAAGCTGGATGAGTCCAAAGAGCACTTCTTCCTGAACATCAGCCTGGATACCGCTACCCATCGCGCGTTCATCACCGATTCCAAGCAGCCGCAGGTGCTGGTGGTGGATACCCGCAGCGGCAACATCCTGAGCAAGATCGACGTGCCGGAATCGCTGGCGGTGCTGTTCAACCCGGCGCGCAATGAAGTTTACGTGACCCATCGCCAGGCGGGTGAAGTGAGCGTGATCGACGCCAAGAGCTACAAGGTGCTGAACACCATCAAGACGCCGACCCACCCGAACAGCCTGGCGCTGTCGCCGGACGGCCAGACGCTGTACGTCAGCGTCAAGCAGGCTTCCAGCCGCGAGAAAGAAGCGACCGCGCCGGACGACGTGATCCGCGTTGCGCTGAAATAATCCCTCTCAGGGTAAGCACCCCTCGAACAGGCGAAGCGGCGACGCTCCGCCTGTTTTTTTTCGCCGTGCGATCTGCGGTATAAAGAGGGCATTGATCCGTTAACCCGAAGGAACGTTGGTTATGCCCGTCTCACGCACGCCGTTGTTGTTGTCCGTTATTACCCTGTTGCTGCTGGCCGCGCTGATCCACAGCGGCATCAGCCCTTACGATCGCGCGACCTGGCTGATGGAGGTGGCGCCGGTATTGATCGTTTTGCCGCTGCTGTGGCTGACCCATCGCCGTTATCCGCTGACGCCGCTGCTCTACACGCTGATTTTCTTCCATGCGCTGATCCTGATTTTCGGCGGCATGTACAGCTACGCTCGCGTGCCGCTGGGCTTTGAGGTGCAGCAGTGGCTGGATCTTGGCCGCAACCCGTACGACAAACTGGGGCATTTCTTCCAGGGATTGGTGCCGGCGCTGGCGGCGCGCGAGATCCTGCTGCGCGGCGGTTATGTGCAGGGCCGCAAGATGTTGGGCTTCGTGGTGTGCTGTATCGCGCTGGCCATCAGCGCGGTGTACGAACTGATCGAGTGGTGGGCGGCGCTGGCGCTGGGCCAGGGCGCCGATGAGTTTCTCGGCACCCAGGGCGACCCGTGGGACACGCAGTCCGATATGTTCTGCGCCTTGCTCGGCGCGATAGCCGGCCAGTGGCTATTCGGTGGCTGGCAGGATCGGCAACTGCGGCGTTTAAAAGAGTAAGCCCTGCGGCGGTTGAGTCGGGTAAAAGTGACAGTTTCTCGTGCTGCCTGGTATTTGCCGGGCGGCATTTTTAATGTCCACATTATAAAAAATCGACAATCATCAGTTAAATATTTGTCACCCTGTGATACAGCACAATGTTATTTCCTATATTTATGTTTATTTAGCTTTTTATGTGTTTTTCTAGGAATTTTCTTAACTCATGCCGTGTGCTACTATTCTCATGTTTAATAAGGGCTAATTATTATTAATTAGTTTTTTGAGCGGGGAATAATGAGATACATAATTAATAATAATATTAAATATCATGAAGATAGATCAGAGTTGGTGGATCTAAACGCTGAGCTACCCCCTCAAACGCTCACCGCCACGCTGAACCGCCTGCTGTCCACGTTGGTCAGAAACAATAATCTGGTGGTCTCCCGCGATACCCTGCTGACGCAGGTATGGGAAGCGCACGGCCAGGTGGCCTCCGGTAATAACCTCAATAACACCATTTCCATCCTGCGCAAGATGTTCGCCGCCTTGGGCGAGGACGACATTATCGTCACGCTGCCGCGCCAGGGATTCATGTTTACCGCCGCTTCGTTGAAGACGACAGACAGCCTGGCGGAGAGTTTGCCGGAGATGCCGATCCCGGCGGCTGCAGAAAGCGCCTTGCCGACCAGGCCGCGGCGAACGCAGCGATTTAAGCGCTTCGGGTTGGCCGCTTTGCTGCTGTTGGCGGTGGGCAGCGGCATATGGGCCTGGCAGGACATCGGCTATGCGCCGCTCAGCGCGGTAAGCGTTGGCAATATCGGCAGCTGTGAAGTGAAGTTTATCGCTTCTTATCATAAGACCGGTTCCGGTAAGGCGGATTTGACGCACTTACAAACGTTGCTGGATAAAAGAAACCATATTCACTGTAGTGAGCCGGCGACGCTGCTTTATTACGACAGCCAGTCGGTGGTGCCCGGCAGCGCAGAACGCGTGCGATCTTCTTACTTCTTTTATTGTCCGCAGGCGGCGATGGCGGCGGGCAAAGCGCAATGCGAGAACTACTATGAAAGTCTGGAAAAATAACTGGATATGGCATTACCGTTACGCGCTGTTAGCCTTTGCGGCACTGGCCTGCTGTTGCGTCGCCGCTTATGTGCTGTTTGCTATGCCGCAGGTGCCGGAATGCCGGGCGTCGATGCGGGTGCATAATCAGGATAAAGATACGGCGATGGAGCGTGTGCTGCTGGTAAGCATAGTGCCTGAGGGGGCGCGGCAGCTCACTATGTTGATGAGCGGCAGTTTTTTTGATGGTGATACACGTTATGTGGTCGATCGCTCCGTGGAAATGAGTTACCAGCGTCGCGGCAGCAACTACACCATGTGGGTAACGAAAAATACCCGCAAGCCGCAGGACTCTATCGTTCGCGAGGATATGAATCGCCGGTTGCCTATCGCCGGGCAGCAGTTGCATATGCGCATCGAGCGTATCGATCCGCATCACTATCTGTTTACTGATAACCATTCGCCGCTTTTTGTCTGCGTGACTGGTGCATAACGGTCCCCCCCAGAATTACCGGGGGGCCGATGTTGTCTCTGACCCTGGGTGTCAAGAGCGAAAAGATTAAGGTTGATTGCCGGCTAGATAGTTATCTTTATGCAAGGGCTGTTGCCGGAGCGTGGGCAGTAGGTGACCTGCTGCTCGTCCTGGTTAGTGCTCTCATTAAGAATGTTAGCGTAATAATAGACGTCTGCCCGCGTACGGCAATTGAAGCCCGCCTGTTGTATCACCTGCTTGATGTTCTCCAAGCTGCCTCCACCTAAAGTCATGCTGTACACCTGGCAGCTTTGGTAATTCCCAAGTGGATAAACGCTGATGCGCGTGCTGTTTTGGTACAACACAATGATGGCAAAAGGCACCAGACAGGCAGCGGCAATCATTATTAAGCGTTGTAATGCCCGTCGGATACCGGGGGGAGAATTCCCGGGGGGCGGCGTAGAAGCAATTTCCACCTCCCGTTGTTGTTCCTTTCTATATATCTCATCCTTATTTTCATTCGCTTCATGAATACTTTTGGCGGTGAATTTAAACCCCTGGCGGGGATAAGTGACGATAATCTCCTCGGCGCCAAACTGCGCCAGTGATTTACGTAACCCGGAAACGTAATTGTTTAAATTATTGTTGGAGGCTTTCAGCCCATGATCGACCCAAACATCATTAAGTAACCTCTCTCGCAACAACAGCTTGTTATTATTCTTGATGAACAACGAAAGCAGTCTGCTGGTTGGCTTCAGTAAAGCTATTTTATTGCTGGCATTATCGACATGCATCAATGTGCCTTCCTCCTCATTATAGAGGATGCTCTCATTTATAATGAAAATCATTTTATTTACCCGTCAACTTTCCTGTCGAGAGATTATTCTGAGACCTCTTTTTATTTTTTTCAATCCCTTGGGCTGCAGGGCAATAGGATTTTTCTCTTTATTCGTATAATTGAAATGAAATGTTTATCTGCTTACAAGTTTTTTAATATAAATATTGATAATTAAATTCTATTTATCGGAATTTTAATCTATTTGATTATTATGTTATCGATAATTATCCCGTGTTTTTTGTATTTTGCGATATAACGTTTCAAGTTGAGAGCGCTAAGTGTAAATTTGTTTCCACTGATACGGGGCGCGGAAACGCAGCGTATTAGCCACGGAGACAATGCGCAGGAATCTCAGGAATAAAGCTGCCGCATTGCATGCGTGACTTAAGGATTTAATTCTTCCCACTACTTACTAAGGAATGTAAGGAATCTCTATGAAACTGAACAAAATTATGATTGCAGCGGTATTGGCCTTCGGTGCTTCTTCTATGATGGCCCAGGCTGCGAATCAGGGTAGCGGTACCGTCACTTTCACCGGTGAAATCATCGATGCGCCATGCTCTATCGCTCCGGGCGATATCGATCAAACTATTAAAATGGGGCAGATCTCCAACCTGAGCCTGAAGGACGGCCGTGAGTCTCAATTAAAACAGCCGGTTACCATTAAGCTGCAAGACTGCACCAGCGCCACACAGAAGACAGTGCAGACCACCTTCACCGGTCAGCCTGGCGGCGCGGCTGGCACGGATAATAAAATGATCGGGTTTGGCAGCGGCAGCACTGCTAAAGGGGCGAGTATCGTTATGACCGATGACGAAAACGGTAATGCCGTGATTGAGTTGGGCAAGGCGACCGCAGGTCAGGGTATTAAAGCAGGCCAGGAAACAGCTGACCTGAAATTCACCGCCTTCCTGAAAGGTAATGGTGGCGCTTTGGATACTATCGTTCCGGGTGCATTCACTAGCGTGGTTAACTTCGCGCTGAACTATCAATAAGCGCTTTATCTGAATAATGCCAGCATGCGGGGTAGCCCGCATGCTTTTCCCCAGAATGGATTCCTGTTTGCAAGGGATAATCTCTATGGCCCTTATTGGCAAAAATGTAGTGGCGCCTTCCCTATTGGTCGCGATTTTTACGGCCCAGGCGATGCCGGCAACGGCTTCGGTTATTGGCTGGGGAAGAGTCAATATGGAAGGCGCTATTGTCAACGCGGCCTGCGCCCTTGAGTCGGCCAGCCGTGATCAAACCATCGACATGAAAACTTTGCCGGTGGAACAAATTTCCCGCGATGGGCACGGGCTAACCCGCCCCTTTACGCTGAAATTAGTGAACTGTGGGTTGTCGGGTGATAATTCCGCTAATTCTGGACGCCAGCATTTCCGCATGATATTTGACGGTAATGCAGAAGGAAAAAACTTCGGCGTCATCGGCGACGCCCGCGGTATTGCATTGCGCATTGTCGATAGCATCGGTGCGGATATTTACCCTGGGGTGCCGATGTCAATAGAAAATACCCTAACAAAAGATTATCGATTGAATTATTCAATGCAGCTGGTGGCTAACAGCCAGGTATTGCGCGCAGGGGATTACCGCTCCGCCATTCGTTTTAAATTGGATTACTACTGATTATAAATAAGTTAAAGGTTGGCGGGATCATGGATGCGAGAAAATTTAAATCGGGGGCACTCCCGTTAAGTTTATTAGGGATATGTATTTCTCTGGCTCTCTGCGGCTTGGCCTTTCAGGGGCGGGCGGATGATGCAATTCAGTTCAACACCGACATCCTGGATATCAACGATCGTAAAAATATCGATCTCGGCCGCTTTTCCAAAGGCGCCTACATTATGCCTGGCAAGTACAGCATGACGGTATTGGTGAACAAACAGTCATTGGATGAGCAGCCGGTGGCTTTTTATCCGCCGGAAAACGATCCCGATGGCAGTGCGGCCTGCGTCTCGCCGCAGCTGGTTGAAAAACTGGGCCTTAAAACCGAGTTTCTCAAGCAGCTGCGCTGGTGGCATAACGAGCAGTGCCTGGATCTGACCAGCCTCAAGGGCATTGAGGCCAGGGGCGATCTGGCGGTGTCGGCGCTGTATCTGAACATTCCCCAGGCCTATTTAGAGTACTCCACACCGGATTGGGATCCGCCGGCGCGCTGGGATAACGGCATTCCCGGCCTGCTGCTGGACTACAACCTGAACGGCCAGGTGCAGAAGAACCGCAACGGCAGCGGCCAGACGCAGCGCCTGGGCGGCAATGGTGCGGTGGGTGCCAACCTGGGCGCCTGGCGACTGCGGGCCGACTGGCAGACCAGCCTCAATCACCAGACCGGCTCAGGGGAATCGAGCCAGAGAACGTTTGACTGGAGCCGCTATTACGCTTTTCGCGCGTTGCCGCAGTGGGGCGCGCGCCTGGCGCTGGGTGAGGATTCGCTGCAGAGCAACCTGTTCGACAGCTTCCGCTTTACCGGCTTCAGCCTGGTGTCGGACGACAACATGCTGCCGCCTAACCTGCGCGGCTATGCGCCGGAGGTGACCGGCATCGCCAAAACCAACGCCAAAGTCACCATCAGCCAGCAGGGCCGCGTGCTGTATGAGGCGCAGGTTGCCGCCGGGCCGTTCCGCATCCAGGATCTGAGCGATTCGGTAATGGGCAAGCTGGACGTCAAGGTTGAAGAACAAGACGGCAGCGTGCAGCAGTTTCAGGTGGACACCGCCAACATTCCTTACCTGACGCGCCCCGGCATGGTGCGCTTCAAGTTTGCCGGCGGCCGGCCGTCGAACTGGGAGCACCATGTGCAAGGGCCAACCTTCGCCGCTGGTGAATTCTCCTGGGGGATCAGCAATGGTTGGTCGCTGTACGGCGGGGCCATCGCCGGTGGCGATTATAACGCGCTGTCGCTGGGGCTGGGGCGCGATCTGTTGGTGCTCGGCGCGCTGTCGTTTGATACCACGTATTCGCGGGCCAGATTGCCGATCGACGACGGCACCAAAAAAGGCGGCTCGTACCGCTTGAGCTATTCGAAAAGCTTTGATGAATACGACAGCCAAATCACCTTCGCCGGTTATCGCTTCTCGGAAGAAAATTTTATGACCATGAGCGAATACCTGGACGCGCGCTATCACGGCCTGCGGAACGGCAAAAGTCGGGAAATGTACACCATTACGTTCAACAAGCAGTTCCGCGATCTGGGGATCAGTACCTATCTCAACTACGACCACCAGACTTACTGGGATAAGCCGACCGACGAACGCTACAGCCTGGCGCTGTCGCGCTATTTCAACCTGGGAGCGTGGAAAAATCTGAGCGCCTCACTCTCGGCCTATCGCAATAAGTCCAGAGGGACCAACGACGACGGTATGTATCTGAGCCTGACGGTGCCGTGGGGAGGGGATGCCAACCTCAGCTACAGCAGCTCGTGGAACCGTAACAATAACAACCAGCGGGTGGGTTACTACCAACGGCTGGATGAACACAACAACTACCAGTTGACCGCCGGCACCTCGCGCAGCGGTGAATCCGCCAGCGCGTTTTACAGCCACGACGGCGACGCGGCGCGTATCGATACCAACGTGAGTTATCAGAGCGGCCAGTATTCCTCGTTAGGCATGAGTCTGCAAGGGGGCGCCACGCTGACCGCCCAGGGGGCGGCGCTGCACCGCAGTGGGAACTTTGGTGGCACCCGTCTGCTGTTGGACACCGATGGCGTGGCCGGGGTACCGGTACGCGGCTATGGCGCCACGAGCCGTACCAACATGTTTGGCAAAGCGGTGGTGACGGACGTCGGCAACTTTTACCGCAGCCGGGCGAGCATCGATCTGACCAACTTATCGGACGAGGCTGAAGCGACGCAGTCGGTGGTGCAGGCGACGCTCACCGAAGGGGCGATTGGCTACCGGCGCTTCAACGTGATTTCCGGCCAGAAAGCCATGGCGGTGATCCGCCTGGCGGACGGCAGCACACCGCCGTTTGGCGCCGAGGTGTTCAACCGCCGCAGGCAGCAAACCGGGATTGTGAATGACGGCGGCAGCGTTTACCTCAGCGGTATCCGCGCCGGTGAACAAATGACGGTGCATTGGGAAGGGAAGGCGCAATGTGAAATCGATCTGCCGGCGTTGCGCACGGATGTTGCTCTGAGCGATCTGCTGCTGCCGTGCCGGCGCGTGGCCGCAGGCAGTGAAGGCCAGGCAGATGCCCCGGAAAATCCGTAAATGCAATTTTTGACCAAATGGAAGCTTATTATGCGAAACAACACTGTAAAAACGCTGTCGGTAGCCGGCCTGCTGACCACCACCTTGCTGAGCGGCCAGGCGCAGGCTGCCATCGCGCTGGATCGCACCCGCGTGATTTTAAACGGCGGCGATAGCTCGGTCAGCATGAACATCACCAATAAAAACACGCAGCTGCCTTATCTGGCCCAGGGCTGGCTGGAGAATGAGCAGGGTGAAAAAATCAACAGCCCGCTGATCGTGTTGCCGCCGGTGCAGCGGGTGGAGCCGGGCGCGCAAAGCCAGGTCAAGGTGCAGGCGCTGCCGGCCGCCAAGGCGCTGCCGCAGGATCGCGAGAGCCTGTTCTACTTCAATCTGCGCGAGATCCCGCCGAAGAGCACCAAGGCCAACACGCTGCAGATCGCGCTGCAGACCCGCATCAAGCTGTTTTACCGCCCGGCGGCGATCGTGCCGAACAAAAACGCCGCGTTCAACCCATGGCAAGAACAGCTGACGCTGACCCGCCAGGGCGCGGGCTTTAAAGCCAATAACCCGACCCCGTATTACATCACGCTGGTCGATGCCCGCAGCAGCAAGAGCGGTAAAACCGCCGCCGGTTTTGAACCGCTGATGGTGCCGCCGAAAGGTAGCGTCATGTTAGGCGCCACTGGCCTGGGCAATGCACCGGTGCTGACTTATATCAATGACTACGGCGGCCGCCCGGATCTGACCTTCAAATGTGGCGCTGGCGATTGTCAGGCGATGCCTGAGAAGCAAGGATAATCGGCGCCGGCAGCGGCGCTCCATCAGTTGAAGCGGCAGGGAAACTCATGCAAAGAATCGATAACGGCTGCAATAGCCAGGGAAGAGACGCTTTAACGCGACGGGCAGGCCAGGCGGCGTTATTGGCGCTGGTTTTGCTGACGAGCCAGGGGAGCCGGGCAGAGCCTGGTAACCACGGCATGTTGTTTGTGCATGGCGCGCTGACCGAAGGCGCCTGCCTGCTGGAGATGTCTTCGGCCTACCAGGATATCTGGCTGGGTGAAACCACTACGAGCAGCCTGGCAGTGCCCGGCAACCGCACGCAGCCAGTGGCCTTCCAACTGCGGTTGCGCGACTGCACGCGCATGGGGGCAGCCATCAGAGACACTCGCCTCGGTTACCGGCTGTGGGATGCCTACCAGCCGGCAGTAACGGTGAGCTTCACCGCCCCGGCCGATGCGGATAACCCGCAGCTGGTGCAGGTGCAGGGCGCCGAAGGCCTGGGGCTGCGGCTGTTGGATGCGGATAACCGCGATGTGCGGCTGGGCAGCCGCAGCCGGCCGCAGCTGTTGGCGCTGGGCGATAACGGGCTGCAGTTTTATGTGATGGCGGAGCGTACGCGTGCGCCGCTGTTGGCGGGTGCCTACCGCGCGGCGATCGATTTCCGGCTGAACTATGACTGAGGTGGACGGTATGGGCGATACAGGGCGACGCACGCTGGCCATCGGCGGCGAATATCTCCTTCTGGGCTGCGCGCTGGCGGCCAGCACCGCTGCCGCTTCGGCGCTCACCCTGCTGGCGGTGCTGAGTTTTGGCCAGCTGGCGCAGGCTGCGACGGTGAATGTCACGGTGAAAGGCGAAGTGCTCGCGAAACCAAAGTGTGAAATCAACGGCGGCAATGACATCGATGTGCCCTTCGGCGAACTGAATATCGCAGACATTGACGGCGTTAACTACGGCAAGAAAAAGATCCCCTATAGCGTGAGCTGCAGCGGCGATACCTCCGGCTCGAACGGAAATATGAAAGTGTCATTGCAGGGCGAGAACTCAAATTTTGGCGTCGGTTTGCTGCGTACCCGCGAGAAGGACGATTTGGCGATCAAGCTGCTGTTCGAAAATGGCCAGCAGCTAAAGCTGAACGAGTGGCATAACTTTTTTTATCCCAATTATCCACTGCTCTATGCCGTACCGGTCAAACGCGGCGGCGCCAGGTTGAGTGGCGGGGATTTTTCCAGTTCCGCCACATTATTAGTCGAGGTTCAATAAGGAGATGAAGATGAAATATATTCCAGGGCTGGTCGCCTTGGCCTGCATGGGGTTGCTGGCCAGCGGCGCGGCGCAGGCGATAAATGTGAACTTTACCGGGAAGCTGGTGGCGGCACCCGACTGCGTCCTCAACACGGGTAAAGATATCAGCGTTGATTTTGCGGAAGTGGTGAGCACCAAGGTTGATGGTAAAACCTACAAGAAAATGCCGATCCCCTACACCGTCAGCTGCAGCGGCGGTTCACCAGGCAGCGGCCAGCTTAAGGTGATGCTGGGCTATACGACCGTCCCATGGGGGGATTACAGCTCGATCCAGGCCCAACCCCTCCAGCAATTTGCTAATTTCGGGTTGCGTATCATCGAAGGGGACGCGGATAAAACCTATGTGCCTAACACCAAGGTGGTGGTTGCCGATCAGAATAATCCGCCTAAGTTTTACGCCGTGCCGATCGGCAGAGAGAACGCGGGTTTACCTGAGGGAAATTTCACCGCGTCGGCGACCATGACCGCCATATATGAGTAAAGCGTTAGACCGGCACCGAAGCTGCACTGCTCCGGTGCCGGGCTGCGGCAGCAATAAAGCCGCCGCGTTATAAACGCGGTGGAAAGAGGCACACCGACGGCACTTAACCGGCGGAATATTTTCGCCATTGGCGAGGTCGGATAATTCATTTTGCCGGCAGGGTAACCAGATGAAAAAGATTTTTTTAGTGCTAATCATATTTTTCGGCGGCATAAATGCGGCCAGCTCCGCTAATTTTGAGGCTATTCCTCGTATAGAGCCTACAAGTGGGTCCTATGCTTTTCTCTCTTTTACGTTTCTCCGTATTTTACCGGAGTCGCAGGAACCCAACCCATGTTATGGGCAAAGAGAATGCAAGTTATCTGTGGTAATGACCTTATCGAACTCCCCACGTGTCTCTGTGGCGTTGGCTGAGACCAACAGCAGTTGCAACACGGCGGATTGCAAGACCAGCACGAAAACGGCCAAAACCATGGGGGAGCTTGCGCCGTTAGTCAGGTATTTAGGGCGCAATGGAACGAACTCGACGAGAGATATAAACCAGCTTGGCACCTGGCCTCTTCGACTCTGCTTCGGTGTGGCAATTAACGGTAAATGGAGTGGCCCTTTCGGCTGTTCCCCAGAGATACCCAGGACGAACAGCTGCGATATTCTTGACACGAATGCCATCGTTGACTTTGGCTCATTCAGCAGCGACGTTACGGCCCGGCAGGCCACGGGAAGCATTAAGGTAAATTGTGCCAGCGAGGCTTACTTACGCGTTAAGTTTAATTCCAATGTCACCAACATGTCGTTAAGCCAGGACGGGCGGATGACCGCCAGCCTGAAGTTTAGAGACCTGATCACCGGCGTGGGCGAGGATTATGTCAAAGTGCCTGGCGGCAATAGAGAAATCTTTATCGACGGTGATCTCAGGAATAATAATACGTCGCATGCCGGCCCGTTTTCTGTGCCTGTGGTAGCGATAGTAGAAATCATATAACAGTGACTAAACGGCCAGCCCCCATTTTTAATGGGAGCGGGCGTTATGAATGTGTTACCCCGTTAGGAATGCGATTTTCAGCGAGACGTTTCATTAGGCGCTGTTATTCTTGGTCCTTCCGCTGAAAGTATTTTAAGCGGAAGGCTGCGTAAAATGAATAACGGTGGGGGCAAAATTTACCGGGCTGTTTATCAGGAATGGTTTCTCGTTTGGCAAATAAGGGGAAATAGGCCTACAGGAGGCTCAGACAATGAAACCAATCAATATTGTGATTGATGACGAAAACCGCTATTTTGCCGCCGGCTTGCGGTTAAGCATTGCGAGATATGCGCAGCAGTATAATAAAGTCGCGCATTTCCTGCCGCCAGGAAGTGATGAGTGGCCTGACATCGTGTTGACCTCGCAGATCCGGCGCACCCGATGCTGGGCTACCTATTCAAAGGCACACGTCGTCACCATTAAAGAAAGGCAGACCCTTGTAGCCAGGCGTACAAGCCGGGTGTTGTACCGCACTGACGATCAGCAATACCTGTTTACGCTGCTGACCGATGCCCTGGCCAATCCCGGCCCGGTATGCCATTTTTCCGGTCAGGCGCTGACCCCCGTGAGCGGCAGGTTATTGGCTATATGCGGCGTGGGTTGGATCAATCGCAAACCGCCAGAATAATGGGGGTGAGCGTTAAAACGGTGCACAGCCATAAACGTTCGGTAATGGGTAAGCTGATGTTAAACCGCAGCCATGATTTTATGTATTGGTTACTATCGCCAGAGGCAGAGTATTCCTAACCGTGATGGGGGATAATTTTAATTATTCCCATCTGTTATCTTTAGAGCGCTAAAGGATAGTGGATTATGATTAAAATTTATCAGGGGAATATTAATTCTTGTTTTATTCATTTATTAAATAACAAAAAGGGAAAGTTATGAAAAAGACGACAGCTTTGCTTCTCGGCGCCTGCATCATGATGGCGTCTTATGCTCATGCCGGTTTTAATGGCAATCAGAGCGTGCAGGGTAATAATGGCAACGCCAGCGGCGCCGGCAATAGCGATTTTGGCCAATGCATCAATGGTCAGGGGAAAAAGGGTGGGCAATGTGCGGGCAACACCAACACAGGCGCCAAGCCTAAAGAAAAAGATAAAGGCGAAGTAATGAATGCGATCTGTGAATCGCCGTTTATGAAAAAATACTCGCCGCTATGCCAGTAATATTTATTTTTAAATGACAAGCAGGGTTATCCTCCCTGCTTTTTTTGTGGCTATTGATTAAATATCCTGTTGTTCCGACTCAAAATATAAGTTCGGTGAATTATTATCGTTGGCAGTGATGGTAGCTGTACGTAATTTACGTTGGGTATTATCTACACCAAGGGAAAGGTTAAGTGGATTTGTTTTATTTCGCGATATTCTTGTTCTGTTTAAGCATCTATTCATTCTACAAACATGCGCAGCGGATGAAGAAAAGGCAGTTATCTATTCAAGAACTCGGCCATTCTTCCCGTCGGTTGGCATCATGGCGTCATCATTGACGCTGCTTCGGCATTGTATGGCGTAGCGTTTTTACCAGAGAGTAGTGCCCGCCTCAACGAAATTGGGTATTGCTCGCCTGGCATCGCCATTTTCACGCTTAATGCCAAGAATACGGTAATCCGGTTACCCTGGAGCCAACGTCTCTGAGAGGACACCTTAAGCAGACAAGGAAGCATTCGTCATGTATCGCTGGCCCGCAGGGTGAGGCCTTTGGCCGAATAATCGAACGCAGTTCGATGGAGAGTCCAGTCCCTGAAAAGCAAAAACCCAGCCATAGGCTGGGTTCTCTAAATAGTGGTGCCCGGACTCGGACAACCGGCGCTGGCGCCGCGTTGAACAGCGCTTTAGCGCTGGCCCGCAGGGTGAGGCCCTTGGCCGAATAATCGAACGCAGTTCGATGGAGAGTCCACTCCCTGAAAAGCAAAAAAACCGCCATAGGCGGGTTCTTCTGAATAGGGCGACCGGACTCGGACAACCGGCGCTGGCGCCGCGTTGAACAGCGCTTTAGCGCTGGCCCGTAGGGTGAGGCCCTTGGCCGAATAATCGAACGCAGTTCGATGGAGAGTCCAGTCACTGAAAAGCAAAAACCCAGCCATAGGCTGGGTTCTCTAAATAGTGGTGCCCGGACTCGGAATCGAACCAAGGACACGGGGATTTTCAATCCTCTCTTCGCTAGCAAGTTGAATTATCGCAGTGTGAAATTAGTTTCTGCATCGAATTTGTACTCATCGAATACTTTATTCGAGTGTACACATGGAAAATATCGTCACAAAAGCCGCTACTGTTTCTAACAGTACTAAGCCTCAAGTTGTGCCTATGGTTTCAACCAAAGGCGGAGAGGGTAAATCTACTCAAAGCGCCAACCTTGCCGGCTTCCTTGCCGATGCAGGTAAAAAAACTCTCCTCATCGATGGTGACCACTCCCAACCCACCGCAAGCAGCATTTTCTCCCTGGAATACGAGGCACCCAGCGGTTTGTATGAACTGTTGATGAAGACTGTCGATCTCAACCAACCCGAAGAAATCATCTCCCGTTCTGTTATCCCTAATCTCGATGTCATCGTTTCCAACGATCCCCACGACCGTTTATCTTCTGCCATGTTGCATGCCCCTGATGGTCGTATGCGGCTGAAGAATGTTCTGCAGCACCCTTTGTTCAACGAGTACGACGTCATCATCATTGACTCCAAAGGCGCGGCGTCTGTGATGCTCGAACTGATTCTGGTTGCCAGTACGGAGTTCGCTGTCGGTGTTATCAAGCCTATATTGCCGGATACGCGTGAGTTTCTGCGTGGCACATTGGGGTTGATGGAGGGATTATTGCCGCTGACCAGCTACGGTATTGCGTTACCGCGTATCCGTATTCTGACGAACTGCATGGAGTACACGAATCTGGATTGGCAGACCCTGAATAGTCTGCGCGGCATTATCGCAAACGGGCAGTATCTGCGTGCAGATACCTTCGACGTCTCCCTTCTCGACACCATCATCCCCAAGCTGGAAATCTACAAAATGGGGCATGCTTCCGGACAACCTGTTCATCGTCTCGAAAGAACCACCACCCGTACATCAACACTCGCTGCTGCTGACACTATGTATGAGCTGGCCTGCGAGTTGTTCCCTCACTGGGTTGCCGACTTCGACGTTCTACGTCAGGAGGCAAATCAATGAATATTGAACAGCTAGTGACCTTTCTTAATGAACAGCGCGAGTTAGCCGCACCTGCATCCTGGCAGGTTCTTGAACTCTATAGCGATGGTGTCACTGTCGTGGATGTCAACGGCTTCGAGCATGTGGAAATCCCTAATGTCGCGATTGTCCCAGACTGGGAAAAACTTGGGCTTGAGCACTGGTCGGATAACGGTGGGAGCCGTGATGTGAGTCTTGAGGAGCAACGGGCTAATGGTTATCTGGCCGCTGTAGCACCACAGTTACTGGCTTACATCAATGTGCTTAACCGTAATTTGGAAACCATGGAGAATGTACTGCGCCGCATGCTGAAAATGCATGCGTTGATGATGGCAAAAACCAATCATGCTGCCAGCTTCTATGATGCCGAATGTCTTCACGAAATGGCCGAGGCTCCGTATGAGGCCGCCGCGGTGCTTGAGCACATCTGTGGCGCCGATGCCGAGAATACTCATCTAAAAGAGGCAACTTGCGTAGGGTGCGGTTGTACAGATGGCCATGCTTGTCTGGATAAAAACAGCAAACCATGCAGTTGGCTCAAGGTCAATCGTGAAACTGGGCTGGGTGTCTGTTCTTGCTGCCCGACTTTTCTTGGGCACCCGTTAACAACTGACGGTGAAGGATCGGAGGTGCGTCATGGTTGATATGCATATTCCTTATTCTTTGGATGCCGAGCAGGCCGTTCTCGGTGGCTTGATGTTGGATAACGAGCGTTGGGATGACATTCTGCCATTAGTTGGAGATCGTGATTTTTATCTGGCGGTACATCGCCGAATCTTCCAGGCGATGGCTCGTCTGATGGTTGTTCAGCAGCCGATTGATCTGATTACTCTCCATGAGTCACTGGAACAAAATGGTGAGCTCGAGCAGGTCGGCGGTTTTGCCTATCTGGCGGAGTTGTCTAAAAACACACCGAGCGCAGCCAATATTGTCGCCTATGCCGGGATTGTCGCTGAACGCAGTCGACTGCGTAGCCTGTTGCAGCTCGGACGTGAATTGAGCGCTGATGCTGCTCATCCCCGCGCAGACTCTGTGGCCCTGACCGAAAGGGCAGAACAGCAATTGTTCCAGCTCTCTGAGCAAACCCATTCACAGCAAAATGTCAGCCTGACCGATGGGCTGAATGCTGTCGTGACCTATCTGGAGACGGTGAATGGCGGTAATGGTATCACAGGCACCCCGACCGGCTTCTCAGAGCTTGATGTGATGACGTGTGGTTTGCAGCCGGGGGATTTGGTTTTATTTGCCGCACGGCCGTCGATGGGTAAAACCGCCTTTGCGTTGAGCGCTTACACCGGTGCACTTCGAGGCACGGAGAAACCGGCATTCTTCTTTAGCCTGGAAATGCCGCGCGAGCAGTTGCTCCAACGCCTGATTGCTGTTGACGGGCGGGTTGAACTTTCAAGGCTGCGCAGCGGCCTGTTGGATGATGAGGATTGGGCGCGCATTTCCAAAGCGATGGAGCGGTTGTTGCCATTGGAAAACCGCCTGATTATTGACGATGAATCGTATTTGACCCCTGCACTGCTACGCTCCAAAGCACGGCGCTATACCCGGTTGTATGGTAATCCGGGGTTAATCATGATCGATTACCTGCAGCTGATGCGTTGCCCTGGCCAGGAAAACCGCACCCAGGAAATTTCAGAAATTTCCCGCAGTCTGAAAGCGCTGGCCAAAGAACTTGATTGTCCCGTTGTGGCGTTGTCTCAGCTGAACCGTCAGTTGGAAAGCCGTGCTGACAAACGCCCCTTTAATGGTGACCTGCGAGACTCTGGTGCGCTGGAGCAGGATGCCGATGTGATCGCCTTCATCTACCGGGATGAGGTCTATTACGCTGACTCTGATGATGCCGGCACGGCAGAAATTATCATTGGTAAGCAGCGTCAGGGGGCAACGGGCACCGTTCGCGTCAAGTTTGAAGGGCAATTCACCGCGTTCAGTGACTTCCACGATGGTCAGTATGACCAATACTCGGGGAGGGCGTAACTATGGCGCGTACTAAAACCAAGATCCTCGATCTGAACAGTGCTTTGCTCCAGCAGGGCAAGACTGCAGCAGGCACACAACCTTTAGCCCCTGTGCTGGCGGAAACCCCTGTCAGTGAAATGCCGTTGGTATTGACCCTGGATGAAGTGAACCCGAATCCGGATAACCCACGAACCTCGCGTAATCCGAGATATGAGGAAATTAAGTCATCAATTCTAGCTCGAGGTCTCGATACGGTACCGAAGGTGACTCGTGATCCGGAACGTCCAGAGCTGGGGTATTTTTTCAGTGATGGAGGCAATACGCGTTATGCCATTCCTTCCGAGCTCTGGCAGGAAACGGGAGAAGAACGGTTTTATCGCTTCTCTTGTGTATTCAAGCCCTGGCCAGGACGATTATCCTGCGTGATTGGTCATCTTGCCGAGAATGAGGTACGTGGTGATCTGAGCTTCATTGAAAAAGCGTTTGGCATTCGACAGGCCCGGGCTTTATATGAAGCGGAGTTGGGGAAAGCCGTCTCACTGCGTGAACTCTCGACACTTCTTACCGCACAAGGTTACCCCGTCCATAATTCCAGTATCAGTAGGATGGAGGATACGGTGCAGTACCTGTATCCCTATATGCCTCATTTATTGGAGACAGGCCTGGGGCGTCCACAAATTCTGCAGTTGCTGGCTATGCGATCCCATGCAGAAACCACCTGGCAGAAGCACTGTATTACCCAAGAACCAAAGCAGCCATTTGATACCGTTTTCGGTGATGTATGCAGCCATTTTGATTCGCCCGAGGACTATTCGCTGGATATGTTCCGTGATGAGTTGATTGGTGCGCTCATCAACGCGTTGCCACACCCGTTGCTCAATTATGACCGCTGGCTATTGGAGCTCGATCCCAAAGAGCAAAACCGGCGCAAGCACCTCGGTGAGCCTGAGCCGGCATTAACGCCTGAGCTGTCAGGCGAAAGCAATACTGTCGAACTGGCGCCAGCACTGCAGCAGGGAAATATCGGCGGACCGACGGTACCTGAAGTACAGGGAGAAAGATCTTCTTTAGTGCTGGACAGCGCGTTGCATGAATCAACGGGAAATGCCGATGATGAATCACAGAACGCTCAGGAAGAGGAAACGCCTGCAACTCAAACTGAACGCCGTGTTGAAACTCAGCCTGACTTGTATGGTGCGCCTCCGATGTTGTCGGGGGACGTTGAAACGGTTTTAGACGATGAGAATACCACCGTCCCCCTGCCGGACCCTCATGAGACGACAGCCCCTCACAGCAATACCGTGACACAGCCAAAGCAAGGTGTACCCCCTGTTGCAGAGGTGCCTTTTGCCGAGGTAGGACTTGAGCCGGTCTTCTCTATTTGGGCTATTTCCGCCCTGCAGGATGATATCGAGCACCTGCAGGTGATCACCTTCCGATTGGCATTCGAACTGGCCGAAGTGGCGGGCTGCGAGGCTGAAATCAAAGTCGATAAAGCCGACTTGCAGGCTGCCGGCTATGCATTGACTGCCGAACGTCCCTCTCGCTTTACCGCATTACTCCTGACCCTTGCCGGCAACAACCCGGACGGTGCCTCATCCAGCTCGCTCAATGAAGCCCTTATCGGGTCGGAAAATGCGGCTGACTGGCCTTTGCTTGACGATATTCATGCCGTGAAATTAATGCGCCTTATTCGCGTCTTACGCCGTCTGCGTGAACTGCAGCGTGACTTATCTGCAACAGAGGAGACAGCCTGATGAGCCATTCACAACGACAGGCGCGCCTGGTGAAACTGGTGCGCAAACTGCTTGAGCTGGCTCGCAGCAACAGCAATGCGCGTGAGGCTGGACTGGCGTTAGCCCGGGCGCAAAAACTGATGGAAAAATATGGCATCAGCGAGCTGGAAGCCAGCCTGTCATCTATCCAGACGGCACCGAGCCAGGGAGCACCTTCCGAAGCGAAACAAAAACTGCCTGAATGGATGTCCGGGCTGGCGTGGGCGATTGCCCGCGCCTTTGGATGCCGTTTGTATTTTTCCTGGCGGGATACCGCGTCGGGCCCGCGCCGCAACGTGACGTTCTACGGTTTTAGTGAGCGGCCGACCGTTGCGGCTTATGCGTTCGATGTGCTGAGCCGGCAGTTGAAAGATGCGACTGCAGACTACCTGAAAACCCAGAATAAGCGCCTGAACATGAGCACGCGGCGTGCCCGAGCTGAGCAGTTTCGTGCCGGCTGGGTTGCCGGCGTCCGGAGAGTCATCACGACGTTTACCGTTACTGAACAGGAATGCGAGCTGATGGGAACCTGGCTCGAAAGCCAAAAGATGGGGGAGTTGCAAACGCGCGCCCCGAAAACCTGCCGCGGTGATGATATTGCCCGATTACGTGGATTCGAAGCAGGCCAGAACGCCCGTTTACACCAGGGTGTTCAGGGGGCTGTGACCACTGGCATTGGTTATCAGGGAGGACGCAATTCATGAACCTTTATCTATTCCTTATCACAATGCTGTCCTTCATTTTTTGGTTCCTGTTTATGCGCGACGTTCCTGATCCCAGAACGTGGTTTAAGGACAAGGGCAAAAACTTCATTTCAGCGTTGCCATTCCTGTTCGTTTCCATGGTGTTGCTGGCATGCTTGTTTGCTTTTTTTTCGAGATATTTTTCAGAAATCGGGGGGCTTCACTATGAGTAATAGCTTGTCTCAGGCGACGAACAGCCTGCTCACTCAGCTCGTGATGGAACTTAAATCAGGCTATATCCGCCGCTGTGAATCTCTGGGGCTGACCACGGAGGAGATGCAACTGCTGCACGGTTTGACCATTGAAGATCTGCATTACCTGATGAACAGCTCGGTATCGGTGCTGACCTTCCAAATCCATCACGAGAATTTCTCATTGATGTTGCAACATGCGCGCCGTGAGCAGCAACGTATGCAGCGGATTGATCGTGCACTGGCGTTGGGGGGCTCTATCGAAATGATGCAGCACTATTTTGGCCTTTCCACCGTTGAAGTTGCCGCCCGCCGGCGCATGACCGGTATCAGTATTCGCCAGGGGCGCTGTGCAGCGCTCAGCGACGACGAGAACGCGGCATTGTGGCGCCAGTGGCAAAAATCCGACGTCGATGACGCCTCCAGTGCCGATGGACTGGACGTCATGATGCTGGCCGCCGAACAGATGGATGTTTCTCTGACGGCTGTCTGGCACGCCGTCCGCAGCTTCGATGCCCCTCAGACTGCGACGGCCAGAAAAGCCATTCAGGCTGTGCGTACGCCACGCGCTACGCCGGGAGGAAATACAAGGAGGCTGGCATGAAGCCTGTGATGTTAATGCCGGGTTTGCAGGTCCCCCGTTCGGCGCCGCCATCCTGCCAGAGAAAGGCGAAGGAGCAGGTCAGGCGTTTCCGCCGCGGGGAACGTAACTACAAGCACCTTCATGTCAAAGGCAAGCACGCCCCCGGGCGTGCCTGGATGAAGATTGATATCGGTACCAGCTGGCGACTGCTCAGCCGAAACAGTGGTGATGACTGGGAACTGTTGACCCATGAACGCTACAACAACGAACTGTGGAAGTGATGACATTCACCCTGTACCTGGTATCGGGTACAGGCCTGAGTGCCGTTAGGCCAACAACCGTTTGATGCCTTCGCCCTGTGGGCGGGGGCAGCGTAAAAGGATGCGTAAAATCGATGAGCATAAACAAAACACCTGATGACAGCCTGATCACCTTTACGCTCGAACAAATGGATGCCCGCCTGGCGGAGCGAATAGGCGCGGAAAAGCACGCGGGGAATCCCGATGTCACGAATCTGCGCAGCGGTCTCCTGTACATGGGCAATGTGCATGACTCCATCCCCCGCCGGTTGCTCCTGGACACCCGTCTGTCACCGCTGGATAAAACTGCGTGGATTATGATCCGCCTGTACGCGCAACAGAATCAGGGCGCAGTGTTCCCGACCTATGACGAGCTGCAGCTGCAGCTTGCCTCGCCCTTCAATGGTAAGGCGTCTCGCGAGACCGTCAGCCGCGTGCTGCTGATGTTACGGCTGACCGGCTGGCTCAGTTTGTGCCGGCGTGTGCGTGACGGCCAAGGGCGGGTGAGGGGGAATATCTATGCCCAACACGATGAACCACTCTCGGCCCGTGATGCGGAGACATTGGATCCGACCTGGCTGGATACGGTCGCCATGGGCTGTGCGCATAAAAACCGCACCGTCAGCCAGACGGCCTGGTCGGTACTGTCGGATATTCAGCATGATCCGACAATGCGTCATCAGCATTCCCAGATGGCGGCGATTGCTGAACGGCTGGAGTCGCCACAAACCCCGCAACAGATGGCCGTCAGAGTGTCTCAACGACAGGAAAATATCCCCAGTTCGGACGCCGAACTCAGTAAAAAATCCCCGGATTCGGATACCGAACTAAGTCAAATTAAACCCGGTTCGGATACCGAACCCAGTGTAAAACAGGGAGGCAAAACACCGAGTTCGCTTTCCGAACTCATGGTTAAATCAGTAACTTACGGTGCATCAACGAAACCGAACTGTAACGTACGTTCTTTCACACAGAGTGTGAATAAAACAACGTACGTACCTGAGTTGCCGGCCGAACTGCAGAACATCATAGCGACGGATGATCAGCGGCAGATTGGTGCCCAGCTTAAGGCATTGCCTGCAGAGGTTTCCCGTCAGGTGCTGGAGAGTCTTGAGCAGGCAATGGCCAAAGGCAACCTGAATAATCCCACTGGCTGGCTACTGGCGGTCATCAAGCGCGCCAGAAACGGTGAATTGTATGCGAGTGCCAAATCCCCTGAACCTGCCAGGCCTGTACCGCGACGCCAAATACCTTGCTCTGCGTCGCCAGCAAAACCAACAGGTCCAGTCCGTCAACACCTGGCGTCGCGGGACCATGTAAGCGGTGTTGTGGCCAAATTGCGTCAGCAAATGATGCGGGCAAAAAAATGAGTCGTGAGTGCAGATAATCAAGTTGTTTAAAAATACACCAGCGCTGCCACTGGCAGCACTGGTTAAAAAGCATGCACCGTTGCCACTGGCAGCAATGGATAGAAGTGAACGGGATAGCCTTTTGAGTTTTTGTTCGTCATGCAAAAAGAGTTTTGGATTGTTGCCAGGACAAGCTGGCGCAACTATTTCAAGCCACACATAAGTTAAACAGGATGCTTAAAATGGTTGATTCATCAAGCAATAAAGAAAACAAACCCTCTTCAACTCGCGCAGGAGCGCTCAAATCGACGTTAACCGTCCAGTTGCATACACAATATGCAATATTGTTATGGGAGGGACGGCAGCGTGAGAAAGAGTCAAATAAACCACCAATAGTCAGCATGCCTCAGGTCATCGCCCGAGCAGGGAAAATTAATGCTGATTCAAACGCTGACAACCCTTATGCCGATGGCGCGATGTTGTCGTTGGAGCAGGTTATTGAACGTGGCACCGCGCGATTGCAGAGCGCAGTCGCAGAACTTGATAACGTCTTATCCAGCTTGCCGGGTCAGGTCTCGATGTCAGAAGTCTCATCAGTATCACCGCTGAATATCGGTGTATTTAGTCGTACTCCGCTCGGGTATCGTTGTGTCTGGTTACTCGTTGGATTTGATCAACTGGCTATGAAAGCATTTCAGGCATGGCACTATGGGTTGATCTCCCGTCAAAAGCGGGATGACTTGCTGAGCCAGGGGGGGCATTGGGTACGGCAGGTTTATGGGGTTGTGCAGCAGTACCGATCTGTAGCTGTAACGCGTGATGATATTCGCCTTCAAACTCCGGTTGGTATGGAGGCGGTCAAGCGTCTGGGGGAACCTGACGCAGACATTATGTCTGGCACATCGCGTTCCGCTTTTTCGCCCCCACTCAATAAAACTTCTGTGCCAACATTGTCCACTTCTTCAAAAAAAGTAGCTAAATCATGATGATGAATCGACAGGTAAAGTCTTTTTTGATGCTAGGTGTTCTTTGCGCCGCGTTGTTGTTAACGGGGTGTGCAGGCACTGAGTTGGGCGAGTGGAACCAGAAAATCAGTGACGCTGCACATTCGCTGGCAAGCGGTGGTAGCGGTAGTTCCAGTGAGGGTAGCATGCCATGGATGACCCGAGCCGGTATTTCCGGGCCCCGGCAGGACGTGCATCATACTTATAGCCTCGCGGTGGACGTTGATACCGCAGCGGCGCGCCTGAAAAGTCATTATCAGTTCATCTCCTCCGAGGAACTTGAAAGTCTGCGCCAGCGTGATCAGCACGGTGACTGGAGCGCGAGCTCCATTGATGAAGCACGCCCGGTCTGGTCAGCAAATCGGGGCAGTTATTACAAGATGGGGCAGGAATGGAAAGGCAATGATCGCCTTGAGCTCGAAGTGGTCAAGTCCGGCGCCGGCAGCCGTCTGAAAGTGACATACAGCTCACCGGATGCGTCACACCTGACCGAGGCTTACCTTGGGAGACTGATGACGCAGCTGCAGCAGGTTGCCAAAGGTCAGGGCTGAGGGAGGTTAACTGATGCAGCTCTACCTGTGTGAGAAACCCAGCCAGGGTAAAGATATCGGCGCCATTCTCGGGGCGACCCAGCGTAAGCAGGGCTATCTTGCGGGTACTGGCGTCATCGTCACTTGGGCCATCGGGCACCTGCTGGAGCAGGCTCAGCCGGAGACCTACGGTGAACAGTTCGGTAACCCCTGGCGGGAGTCTGTACTGCCTATCGTGCCTGCTCAGTGGAAAATGACGGTAAAAAAAGACACTGCCGATCAGTTTGCGGTCATCCGTGGGTTGCTCAAGCAGGTTGATTCTGTGGTGATTGCGACCGATGCGGATCGAGAGGGGGAAGTTATCGCACGGGAATTACTGGAGCACTGCCACTTTACCGGCCCGGTCCAGCGGCTCTGGTTGTCAGCGCTGGACGAGGCCAGTATCCGGCATGCTCTGGCAAACAAACTCCCTGGCGAGAAGACCGCTCCTCTTTATGAAGCCGGCCTGGCACGCGCCCGGGCTGACTGGATGACGGGGATGAACCTGACCCGACTTTATACTCTAAAGGCGCGGGAACAGGGATACGGCGAGGTGTTATCGATCGGGCGGGTGCAGACTCCCACGCTGGCGCTGGTCGTGAACCGTGACCGCGAAATCGCCAACTTTATTTCCAAGCCGTACTGGCAAGTCAGGGCGAACCTGCAAAAGGATGGCATTACTTTTCCTGCGAACTGGGTGCCGGCCGCTAACTACTGTGATGACGAGAAGCGTTGTATTCAGCAGAATGTGGCGCAGGCCGTCGTGCAACTGTGTCAGCAAACAGGTCATGCCGTTGTGCTTGAGGTAGGGACCGAGCGCAAGAAAGAGTCCGCGCCGCTGGCCTTTGACCTGGGAACGCTGCAGCAGGTTTGCTCACGCAAGTGGGGGATGAGCGCCAACCAGGTGCTGAGTATCGCGCAGTCGCTGTATGAAACGCACAAAGCGACTACATATCCCCGGACGGATTGCGGCTATCTGCCGACATCGATGCGGGAAGAGGTTGCCGATGTGCTGGGTGCGGTTACCCGCACGGATCCAACGCAGAGCGAAAGTGTGGCCAGGCTCGACAGGGCCTTTGTTTCCCGCATCTGGAACGACAAAAAAATCACGGCGCACCATGGGATTATCCCGACCAAGCAGCCGTTCGATTTGAGCAAGCTGTCTGCCGATGAGCTGAAGGTCTATCAGCTGATCCGTCAGCATTACCTGGCACAGTTCCTGCCGTTACATGAAGTGGATGTGACTGAGGCTACCTTTAATATCGGCGGACAACTGTTCCGCACCCGTGGCAAGGTCGAGGCGGTGGTAGGCTGGAAAGCACTGTTCCAGCATGACGTGAGCGAGGCGAAAGATGAGTCGGCAGACACGGATGATGTCCGGCTGCCGGCGCTGGTAAAAGGTGAATCCGTCGCGGTTGCCGGCGCGGAGCTTAAAACGCTGCAGACGAAGCCCCCGGGGCATTTTACTGACGGGACACTGATCGCCGCCATGAAAAATGCTGCGGCGTTCGTCAGTGACCCGCAACTGAAGAAGGTGCTGAAAGAGAACGCGGGACTGGGTACTGAAGCGACACGTGCCGGTATCCTGGAAACGCTGTTTAAACGCGGCTACCTGGAGAAGAAGGGAAAAATCCTGCTCTCCACGCCGATTGCTGGCGAACTAATAGATGCGTTACCGACGGCGCTGACCAACCCCGGGATGACGGCGCTGTGGGAGCAGGCGCTGGACGAGATTGCCCAGGGCCAGATGACACTTGAGACGTTCATGAGCCGCCAGGCACAGTGGACGGGCCATCTGGTGGCGAAAGGGAAGACGCAGGCGGTGAAGTTCACTGCGCCTCCTTCACCGCCGTGCCCGACATGCGGAGGGACGATGCGCCGGCGTGCAGGCAAGAAAGGCGGTGGCGCCTTCTGGGGCTGCAGTAATTACCCCACTTGCCAGGGTATCATCAACATTGATGCAAAAGGTGGTCGTAAGGCAAAGCGCTATAAAGCAAAATCACCGGCTAAAAATAAAACAACCGGTGCGGAGTAAGAGATTGCCTGATGTTAATGTTAGGAAGATTTGCTAAGGTTATCTGGCTTTCTTGCAGAATGCATAGGTACCCCGTAACTGCGGTGGTGGGAAAATTCTTCCATGGTTTTTTCTGCTTCAGTTCGGTCAGCGGCCTCCACACTCAGGTTGGCTGTCAAGACGCATGCAACTCCGTGAAAAACGCGTCGGGAGACTAGGTTCCTCCCCGGAGTTTGACAGAATTTACTGAAGGTTCAGGTACCGGCCGTGCGGCGTTGATTTTCGGATCAACGCCGTTTTTATTTTATGGTTCTCAAAACGGAATATTTCGGTTGACACTCTCGATGCTTGCATTAAAAATGAACAGGCTTACTTGTTGTCTTCGGACAACCAGCCAATGCTTCAGCACTCTGTGAGAAGCGCCTTCGGGTGAGTGCCAGCCAAAGTTTCAGCGGTCTGTGAGAAACGCCCTCGGGTGACTGCCAATAGCCTCGTAGCCTGAAAGAGGAAGCCCACGTGGCGGTAACACCGTTTAGCCTTTGAGAACGGGGATCACTTAGCGGTGATGAAGGTCCATTTCACAATCAAGACAGTCTGCACTGACGTACGACTTTGCAGACTCCCGACGGGAAACACTTTCCCGTCGGGAAGGTGTATTTCTCCGTCACCGAATCTTTACTCCTGGAGAAAACATCATGTCTACTCAATCTCAGCAAGCATCTACTAAAACTGAATACTTCAACCTGACTATCAAAGGCATGGGGTACCTCAGCAACATTCGTCAAGTCAATGGGCCGAATGGCACCTTTATCAGCTGTGTCGTCAATGGACTCTCCGGTCCTACCGATAACGCCAGTTACACGCGTTTCGATGTAACGGTCGCCGGTAAAGAAGCCAGCAGCCTGATCAACCGCTGTCAAAAATCGGTTGATGAAGACAAAAAGGTCCTGATTGGTTTTGTGCTCAGCAATCCCAAAACGGACATCTTCACGCTCAACAGTGGCGAACATGCCGGTGAACAGCGCGTCAGCCTCAAAGCCCGCCTTATCAAGGTCGATTGGATCAACATTGGTCAGGAAAAGGTATATCAGGCTGAGAAATCCGACTCTACGCCGCCTCAGCAAGGTTCCGCACAGCAACAATACGCGGAAAACTCTTTCTGATAACGCCCTCTACGCCTCGATTTTTCGGGGCGTTTTTCCCTTTCTAACTTTATTCCCTATGAGGATTTGATTATGGCGTCTCGCGGCGTTAACAAAGTCATATTGATTGGTCATCTTGGCCAGGATCCGGAAGTCCGTTACATGCCAAATGGTGGCGCGGTTGCCACCCTGTCGCTCGCGACCTCCGAGACCTGGCGTGATAAACAATCCGGCGAACAGAAAGAAAAAACCGAATGGCATCGTATCGTGCTGTTCGGCAAGCTCGCTGAAATTGCCGGCGAATACTTGCGTAAAGGTTCGCAGGTCTATATTGAGGGGGCTTTACGCACGCGTAAATGGGCAGATCAGAGTGGCCAAGATCGCTACACTACCGAGGTAGTCGTTAACGTGGGCGGCACGATGCAGATGCTGGGTGATCGTAGTCAGACCGATAACTCGGGGCCCTCAGCGTCTGGTAGTTGGGGGCAACCTCAGCACCCGACCCACAGTGGCACACCCACTCAGGCGTCTGCCGGCAATGAACCGCCGATGGACTTTGATGATGACATCCCATTTTGACCTGGATGGCATTCATTGACATACTGCACATAGCGTCTGCTGTGTGCAGTTTTTCTATCTACTATACCGGAGGCTCCCATGGGAACTCGTTACGATACCGACGTGGTCGCTTGGGCGAATGAACAGGCGGCGTTACTGCGTGCCGGTAAACTTAGCCAACTGGATATTGAAAACATTGCCGAGGAGATTGAGGACGTGGGCAAGAGTGAAAAGCGCGAACTGGCCAGCCGGATGGCGGTTTTACTGGCTCACCTTCTGAAGTGGCAATTTCAACCTACTCACCGTGGTACAAGTTGGGAACTGACGATCAAGGGGCAACGCGGTTTGATTGAGCGCCGTTTAAAGAAAACCCCCAGTCTGAAAGTTGCTATGGTCGATCGGGAGTGGCTGGAAGATACCTGGTTTGATGCTTTGGCTATAGCATCAAAAGAAACGGGGATCGGTCTGGATAAATTACCCGCTTCTTGCAATTGGACTACAGAGCAGATCCTGAACCAGGATTATTACCCAGAACCCTAATTTGGGTTCGTTAGCATGATTCGATAACGCTGACCTTCTGGTTGGCGTTTTTTTTGATTAGCAATAAAGAGTTGTTAATTGAGCCTCCTGGACGGTAACCGCACAGTGACACCTGCCAATTGTCACTGAACAGGAAATCTTCCGGATGAAAAAAACAATACTCGTCTCTTCCCTGGCAGCACTCATGCTGACCGGGTGCGTTACTCAGCGGCCACTGCAGCAGCGCGATGTTTCCCCTGTCACGCATTCGGTTACCGTCACTCGCAACGTTCAACCGGTCAGCCCGGATGCTTACGGGCAGGTGCCGGAGGTCGTGCGCTATGACCGTTATTTACTGGTCAGCACCGACCCGGCGGCCGTTCAGCGAGATCCGCTCTCGCAAATCATCGATATCCGTATTCCGGCATCAGTAAAACCGACGGTGGCTGACGCGTTGCGTTATGCGCTGCGCCAGTCGGGCTATTCCCTGTGCGCGACCGGCCCTGCAAACGGCGTGCTGTACCGCCAGGCGCTGCCGGCGGTGCAGTACCAACTGGGGCCGATGCGTTTGCGTACCGCGCTGCAGGTACTGGCAGGCCCCGCGTGGCAGCTTGAGGTAGACGACGTGCAACGTGTTGTCTGCCACAGCCTGCGTGACGGGTATCAGTTGCCGGCGACACAGCTGCCGCCAGTGACGGTGGCGCCGGCCAGGGCGGTTTCAGCACCGGTTTCAGCGCATCCTGCTGCGACGGTCATTGTCCCTCAGCCCGTTAACGCGGTACCGACAACCGGAGGGTGGCTGAAAAAATGACTGAGCATAATGACGAAATGATGCCGATGACACCGGCAAAAAAAGGGTTGCTGCGAAGCAAGACCTTCTGGGGGGCAACGGCCGGCGTCGTTGTTGTCCTTGTTGCAGGCCTTGTCGGCTCAGGGACTATCAGGCATGTCGACCAGCGTATTGCCCTGATTGAGCAGGCACAGAAAGCATTGGCGCCGCAGGATGGCATGAGCTCTATGGCCGCTGAGCTGCAGGCGCATGCTAAACAGCTTAAGAGCCTGGCTGAGCGTCAGGACTTGCTCATACGGCAGGTTGGGACGCTGACGTTAACCACCGGGCTACCGGAGAAACTTGAGCAGCAACTGCAGGCTCAACAGGTTGAGTTAAATGCGCTGAAAGGCAGCATTGAGTCCGTGAAAAAGTCAGTAACTGAAAAGCTTGTACCGACTGTAGCCCCCTCAACGGACGTCCCCGCTGCACCTTCAGCGACCGCCAAAATCACCCCAAAGCACAAGCCCACGCCAATTAAACCCTCCCCGCGTAATGCGGTACCTCGTGTGGCGCGCAAAGCGCCATTCGTGCTGACCGGGGTGGAGCAGCGCGGGACGTCGGCCTTTGCGGCTGTGGCGCCGCTGGGGTTCAGCGATTTGTCGCAGGTGCGGTTAATCGGGGAAGGGGAGTCGGTCGCCGGCTGGATCCTGGTCAGTGCCGGTTACGGGCAGGCGACGTTTCGTGTGAACGGCCGCCTGCAGACCGTCAGCGCCCAGTGAGGAGAAAATGATGAAACTGAAATACAGCGTAATTTCCCTGATGCTGCTGAGCCCGTTATCACAGGCGGCGCAGCAGACGACGATTGAGAACAGCCAGTCTACTCTGAGTGAGATTCAGCAGAGCCAGGCGAACAAGACGGCGCAGCAGGGCAGGCAGTGGGGCCTCAGTGGGGAAGAGTACCAGCGTTATCAGCAGTTGATGGATGGCCCTCGCGGGACGCAGTCTCCGGGGCTTGATCCGCTAACTGCCCTTGGCATCGAAGCACAGAGCGATGCCGAGCGTAAAAAGTACGCGCAGCTGTGGGTAAAGCAGGAGTTCGCCCGCACCGAGAAAGAACTCAGGTTCCAGCGTGAGGTGGATGCTGCCTGGCAGCGCCTTGGTGTGTTGCCGGTGAACATGGGGAATGCGGCCGGTATCGCACATGACACCGGCGGGCGATTGGCGCTGTTCGTGAAAGCGAAGGACTGCGGGCAGTGCGATGCACGCCTGGCGGCGGTGCTGGCAGATAACCGGCCGGTCGACATTTACCTGGTTGACAGCAAGGGTAATGACAGTCTGCTGCGCGAGTGGGCTCGGGCGCATCACATTCCCGTCGACAAGGTGCGCGCACGTCAAATTACGCTCAATCATGATGGTGGCCGCTGGATGAAATTCGGCAACGGCCTGATGCCGGTGGTGCTGCAACAAGGGGAAAACGGATGGACACTCGCCGCGTTCTGACCCGGGGGCTGTTGCCCCTGCTTGCCCTCCTCACCGTTGTGAGCGGTGGCGTCGTTCATGCTGCTACCCAACAGGTGCCTTCCGGTTATCGGGAGGTGGCGCTGCGTCACGGGGTTCCTCCCGAGTCCCTGTATTCGGTGGCGCTGGCCGAGACATCGATGGCGCCGAAAAGCATCATCTCGGTGACTCGCGGGGCCGGCCCGGCCCCGGATGTGGAACGCCCCTGGCCCTGGACCATTAACGTGGCCGGCAAAGGGTATCGTTACGCCAGCCGCCTGCAGGCCTGGGAAGCACTGCAGCGCTTTTTGAAAACACATCCTCGCAAGCGCATCGATGTCGGGATTGCCCAGGTTAATCTGGGTTGGAACGGCCATCACTTCACGTCGACCTGGGAGGCGTTTGACCCTTACACCAACCTAAACGCGGCAGCGGCCATCCTGCGGGAATGCTATGACCGCAATCCCGGAAGCTGGCTGGTTGCCGCCGGGTGTTATCACCACCCCGCCGGCGGCGCACCGGCAGCCCGGTATAAATCCATCGTGAGTGGCAAGCTGGCACGCCTGAACGGCAGGGGGGCTGCTCCGGTTCGGGTGACCAGTACAACCCCCACGGCTACGGTGTTACCGGTACAAACGGCGGCGCTGACCTGGATTGAACCACGGAACCCATAATCATGAAAAAAATGAATTTTCTGCTGTTCGGCCTGAGTCTGGTGACCACCACGGCATTGGCCAACCTGAATGTCATCGCTGATATCGGTGGCGATGACGCATCACCCTACTTTGAGGGGATTAATCGGCAGGGTGACGCGGAAGCGCCGCCGGCCATGCCGCAAGCCCCTGCCTCTGCTGATGAAGTTGAAGTGACCGTATTGCCGGTGACGACACCGGAGCTGACGCCGGGTGTGGTAGCGGCGCGCCCGCTGCAACTGCCTGGGATTGGTTCGTTGTTTATTGTGGGGGATGACGATGCCAGTCGTCTCTGGCTGCAGGCGAATGCGGAACAACTCAAATCCCGGCATGCTGCGGGCCTCGTCGTTAACGTCAGCAACCTGCCTGCACTGCAGGCACTGCGTGAGCTGGCGCCGGGGGTACCGATGGCGCCGGCCTCCGGCAGTGAGTTGGCGCGCCGGCTGCAGCTGGCGAATTACCCGGTACTCATCCCTGATACCGGTTTGTCCCAGCAGGTCACACCATGATATCGGCGCAACACTTCGCCGCAGCATTAATGGTAAACCCTGTGCTGACGGTTGTGCTGGTTGTGTTGTTTGTTGCTGTCATGATGGGGCTGAACTGCCGTGGCCGGGAGACAGCCAGCCGTCGGCGCCACCGCCGATATCAGGCGACGGCCACGCGGGTAATGGCGCGCTTACCGCTGCTGGGCGGTGATGGCCGGCGTCTGGCCTATCTGCGCAAAATCAACCCCTATGTATTTGAAGAGCTGTTGCTCCTGGCGTTTGAACGTCAGGGGTATGCCGTTATCCGCAATACCTCCTACAGCGGCGACGGTGGCCTGGACGGTCAGGTCATTATCGAAGGCAAGACCTATTTCATCCAGGCCAAACGTTACGGACGGGCGATCTCACCGTCCCATATCACGCGTTTTGGTGCGTTGCTACGACAGCACCATTGTGACGGTTTTTTCATTCATACCGGCCGTACCGGTCAACTGAGCCGGGTGTTGTTGCAGAACCATCCCCACGTCCACCTGGTCAGTGGCCGAAAGCTGCTTGCGTTGCTAGCCGGCAATACAGAGTGGCTGCTTTTTTTAACTGTGAATTCGGTCACCAACCTGAATGATAAGGAAGGTCGTCATGAATAATCGTCATGTCATGGAAGCGCTGCTGCGCCCGGCGGTAGAATTGAATACCGCGATCGTTGCCGGTGCTGCGGCTGCGATTTGTTTTGTTGCTCCCTGGTCGGTCGCCCTGGCGCCGTCGGTGAGTTATGTTACTGCCGGCGGGTTTGTGGTGCTGTCCGCAGTACGAGCACGGCAGGGCCTGCGGGTGGTCCGTTATCGCCGTAATCTGCGTCGGTTACCGCGCTATGTCATGGAAAGTCGACAGATCCCGGTGAGCCGGCAGCGGCTGTTCCTGGGGAAGGGATTTCGTTGGCAGCAAAAGCACACCCAGCGCCTGATGGATACCCGTCGTCCGGAAGTGGAAAAATACGTCCAGCCTCAGCAGTTGTACCAGATGGCGCGCCGACTGGAGCTTAAAACCGAATATACCCTACCGTGGTTGTCCCAGTTGCTGCGCAAAGACTCCCCGCTTAATCCGGTCAGGCCGCTGCCACCGGTTGGGGGGAACCCGGCGATCCATGGTATTGAACCCGATGAGCTCGATGTCTCGATGGCACTGGGTGAACGCGTAGGGCATAGCCTGGTGTTGGGCACTACCCGTGTCGGTAAGACCCGCCTGGCGGAACTGCTGATCACCCAGGATATTCGCCGCGGTGATATCACCATTGTGTTTGATCCGAAAGGGGATGCTGACCTGCTGCGGCGTGTTTGGGCTGAAGCCCACCGTGCCGGCCGTGGGGATGAGCTGTTCATCTTCCACCTGGGCTGGCCGGATATCTCGGCACGCTATAACGCCGTCGGGCGCTTTGAGCGTGTGTCCGAAGTGGCCGGGCGTATTTCTGGGCAACTGAGCGGAGAGGGCAACAGTGCGGCGTTCCGTGAGTTTGCCTGGCGATTCGTCAATATTGTGGCGCGTGCCCTGGTCGCCTTGGGGCAACGTCCGGACTATCAGTTGATCACCCGTTACGTGAACAACATCAGCGAGCTGTATGAGACCTACGCGAAGAAAGTGATTGAGGCGCGTATGCCGGCGCTGCAGCAACAAATCGACAACAGCCTGCAGGTACTGACGGAGGACGATGTACCGCGGAATATGCAGGGCCAGCCGAACGCGATAAAAATCATGGCGGTGGAAATGGCGCTGAGTTCCGAGGCCGGCAAGCAGCTGTATGACCCCATTCTCGATGGCCTGCGGTCAGCCGTCCGTTATGACCGTACCTACTTCGATAAAATTGTGGCGTCCCTGTTGCCGCTGCTGGAAAAACTTACCACCGGCAAGACCGCCGAGCTTCTGGCGCCGAACTATATGGATATGAGCGACCCGAGGCCCATTTTTGACTGGGAGCAGGTTATCCGCAAGCGCGGTATTGTCTACGTGGGGCTGGATGCCTTGTCGGACGGAGTGGTCGCCTCTGCTGTCGGCAACAGCATGTTTGCCGACCTGGTGTCGGTTGCCGGTCATATCTATAAACACGGTATGCACGGCGGGTTGCCGCCCCGGGCAGACGGTAAACTACCAATCAACCTGCACTGTGACGAGTTCAACGAACTCATGGGGGACGAATTTATCCCGCTTATCAACAAAGGCGGTGGCGCCGGTATGCAGGTGACGGCCTACACGCAAACCGAGTCGGATATCGAGGCGCGCATCGGCAGTACCGCCAAGGCGGCTCAGGTGACGGGGAACTTCAATACTCTGATTATGCTGCGCGTGCGTGAGAACCGGACCGCGCAGTTACTTACCACACAGTTGCCGGAAGTGGATATCTACACCAAAACCCTGGTATCAGGGCATGCCGATACGGCCGATGTGGAGAAGGGACAGGATTTTACCTCCAATACCCAGGACCGCGTCGGTACTGTGAAAGCCCCTCTGCTTGCCCCGGCGGATGTGATTAACCTCCCGAAAGGGCAGGCGTTCGCGCTGCTGGAAGGTGGTCAACTGTGGAAAATTCGGATGCCGCTGCCCAACGGTGACAGGGATGATGCTTTGATGCCGGCCAACCTGCAGAAGATTGCCGAGGAGATGCAGCGAAACTACCGTACCAGCGAGTCCTGGTGGTCTGCCAGCACGGTATTACCGGATGTTGCCATCAAAGGGGGCTGAATGTCGCAAGCGGTGAATAATCAACCTCAGCAGCCCGTACAACCCCGTAAGCATGGGCTGTTTTACAACGTGTTGTGGGGCTGGCCCTGGATGCTGATCGGGATGTTCCTGGCTTCGCTTTTGGTGAGTCTGGTGATCGAATATGTCGGGATGGCCTTCTTCTGGCCAGAGCTTGGCGCATCGCACAGTGAAGCGGTGATGAACACCGAGTTGGGGTACCTGTCCTCTGAGTTTACACGCAGCCTGCTACTGTCTGAACCGTCAGTGACCGTCACCCGTTGGATTATGATGGCGTATCAATGGACCTTCGTGGACAGTGGCTTTTTGGACTGGATTAAGCAGGCATATGACACGCAGGTACACAGCCAAAATGCCGTGGCCAGGGAGCTGAACAGCTGGAGCGGTTGGCTGGCAGCCACGCTTAAAGAGTACCTGATGGCAACGGTGTACGTCACCGTGATCACCCTGGTACGTGTGACCATTCTGGTGCTGTCCATCCCGCTGTTTATCCTGGTGGTCCTGGTTGCGCTGACCGAGGGGTTGGGGCGGCGTGATATTCGGCGCTACGGTGCCGGCTATGAGTCGAGCTTTGTGTACCACCACGCCAAGCGGATGGTGAAACCGGCGGTGTATATCCCCTGCATGCTGTACTTGTCCTGGCCAACAGCGGTATCCCCCAATCTGCTGTTGTTGCCGGCCGCTATCCTGCTCGGCATTGCGGTGACAGTGACGACAGCGTCGTTTAAGAAATATTTGTAGGTGCGACGTGAAAGTTTATTTCACATTAAAACAAGGGGTTAAAACGTATGAAATAGACTATAAACTTCGCCAGTTATTGTCAAACACTCGAAGTCTGAGTGGAGATTGACCTGTTGTACGACCAACAGTAGCCCACGAGGAAAGGCATGGCGGGTACCCGATGAACGAAAAACTCGAGCTGGACGGCGGCGTACAAAACTGGCTTTTGTGCGTTGCCGTCAGCAGACAAGCCTTATAATGACCGTCATTGGCGCGTCAGTGAATGGTGTGGCGCAGAGGGGAAGTATCCTGGAGTGTATCTGTGACAAAATTAGTGACTTTTTGCTGATAGGCTAGCAGTGAATCGCTGTTGGTGTTACTTACTGCACTTGATGCCATTTGAATCAATGGTAAAATGACAATTTATTGTAAAATAAGATAATTATAAATATTATAGCTCATGGCTATATGTTACCCACTATTGCCCTGGAGTAGGCGATTTATGCAACAAAAGAATGGTCAGGCAGAGATTAATATAGGGAATCTAGTCATTAGAATTCCTGTTCATGAAGAGCTGGTGTCCCAGCTGTTGAAGTCAGAAAATAGTCTTAAGTTGGATTCTCTGGAAATGACACGATTCCTAAAGGGATATTTGTCAACCAGAACACGTGAAGTAAGCCTAAGAGTTAAAGATATTGAGTTGGATTTTACTGTGCTGGCCTGGCTTTCAGATACCCTAGAATTTGAAACTAATTCTTTCATACCTGAACAGGAGTATAGCGATGATTTCGGGCAAATCATCAGGAAAATGATCCCTTCGGATATCAGACCTCCAACGGAAAAACAGCTATCCTAAGCAAAGCGTATTGCTGTTACCTTAGGGAAAGAATTATCTGATGGGCAGATATCATCCGTTAGTAAATGTAGTGATTTCATTGATAAGCACCTTCCGGAATTTTATGAAATGAGATCGAGTCTGAATTCGTTGTATGCAATGTCAAGGAAAGCAGCGCGAGGCTATGTATCTCTTTGTCTTGCTTCTGGTGATGGAGGGCTCTCTGACGAATTGCTTGATATTATGGGTGTATCAAGAAAAACTACTGTTGAAAAATATTTGGAACAATTCTGGTCATATCTAGATGAATATCAGAAGATGGAACCTCAAAATCAGAAAATTTCAATTGATGCAGTAAATGAATTTGTACAGGAAAACTACGATAAAATGCCAATACCTGAGCTCGATGGAAAAGCTATTGAGCGATTACTGCTTGATATTCAAACAAAAGTCGGTGTTTGAGCAACATCATACGTAAGGTTGGACACGGATCTCCTGTGATTTTTTTCTGCTATCCCGATGTGTGTTGATCAACTGTCCAAACATGCAGGGGATGAGCTTACCTTAAGTGTGAGGATGTTATCAATATTGCATGTTTTATAATACGCATAGCCAGTCAGCTATTCGTTATATTCATATGAAAGCAATCAATGATTGGTGAAGCAGCCAAGTTCTTGCATAGGGCTTGGCTGCCCTCATTCCCGTTTTTTTGAAAATTATCAGAATCCTTTAAAGAGTTATCCGCTGACCCCCCGCCCCATCTATCGCACCCTGAGAGCACCCTAAACCATTAAGGAGTGCTTGTGTATGCCTATCCCCGCAGTTCGTAGTCTCGGCGCCGGTTGTGTGCTGGGGCTGACTTTGCTGACTTCATTACCTGCCTCTGCTGCTGAAAAAGATGAGCTGGCTTCTGCCCAGCGCATGCTGATTCAGGTGCAGGCAGCGCTTGAACGTGCGCGTGTTGCCGCCGTTCAGGCGGACCCGTCGGAGCGCGGTCGTTTCTTCTTCGACTATGCCCGCGCTACCGCCGATCTCAAAACCATCAATGCCGGCATTTACCGCTATCTGGAACCCTCGCGCGCCCAACCGCGTGATGGTAGTGCGGTGGCCGGCAATTATCGTCGGGAGCGCCCCTGATGGCCATGAATGCGGTGCAGGAACAGGCCTTCAAGGCGGCCAGCGGCGGCGTTGAAGTCAATATCCTGTCGCTAATTTGCATCGGCGGGTTGCTCGCGGTGCTGTTTGTCTGGGCGGCCTGGGCTTTGGTTGATGTTTACCAGGGCTGGAGCAACGAAAAAGTACGCAATGGGGCGCTGGTTCACTTCGTCATCAAAACCGTGCTGTTGCTGGTTGTTTCAATCTGGATGTTTGCCAGCTGACCTGTGAGAGGCGCTGGTCCGTATTTCACGATGTTATTTTCACACACCCATAAGGAATGTTTTATGAATGCTGCAGTTCGTCTTTTCCGTCAACTTTGCGCGCGTGCCGCGGTAGCCACTTCCCTGGCGTATGTCGTCAGCCAGCCGGTGCAGGCGGCTCTGCCGTCGGTTGAACCTCCGTCCTCCGGTGGTGGCGGTGGTCTGATGGATACCATCAAAGGCTATTTCCAGGACGGGATCGTTATTATCGGTCTGGTCGCCGCTGCGGTGGCCTTCCTGATTGTCGCCAACGCTGCGATCCATACCTTTGCCGAGGTCCGTGATCAGAAGGCGACCTGGGCCAAGTTCGGCGCCATCGTGCTGGTTGGTGTGGTGCTGCTGCTCACCGTTATTTGGCTGGTTGGCAAGTCCGCCGAGATCCTGTTCTAAGGTGGCCCGCCATGCAGACTATCCGATTCTTACCTGACCGTCTTAACGCAGAGCCTGTCGTCTTCCGGGGGTTCACCACCCCGGAGATGGGACTGGCGGCGTTGGCGGGCGTAGGGCTGGGTCTGCTCGTGTCGTTGCCGTTTCTTCCCCTTGCCGGTTGGGTCGTGATACCCACCGGCATGCTGGTGACGCCGCTTCTCGTCATCTGGTTTGGGGGCAGCCGGTTGACGCGTCTGAAGCGCGGTAAACCGGAGAATTATATCTGGCAGCGCCTCGAGGCGCGTAAACGTCGCATGGGGTGGGGTGATCCCACCCTGATTATTGACAAACAGGGCTGGTCGTTGCGTCGCAGCCGCGTTGTTAAGAGGTCCACATGAGCCGTTTCAGACATGCGGTTAAAAACCGCGATCAGCATATCCTCACGTTGCGTGTTGCCTGTGGCGTGCTGGTCGTTTTCCTTCTGGTAGCCAGCATCGGCTGGATGCGGGCGCCAGACAATTTGACCATCCATAACCCGCCAGACCTGCGCAGCGGCTCTACCCGCGCCTGGTGGGAGGTACCACCGTCCACGGTCTACAGCTTCGGCTTTTATATCTTCCAGCAACTCAATGCCTGGCCAAAGAACGGTGATGCCGATTACCCGGCCAAAATTGCCGCGCTGTCTCCTTATCTGACCGACTCCTGCGCACGTTTCCTGAAGGCGGACGCCAAAAAGCGTAGCGAAAGCGGTGAGCTTGCCGGCAGAACGCGCGTGGTATTCGAAATCCCTGAGCATGGCTACAACGGCCGCTATAACCAGAGCCCGGTGACGGTCAAAGGCCGTGATAACTGGGTGGTGAGCCTTGATCTGGTGGCGGACGAGTCCTTTGCCGGCGAACCGGTGAAACGCGCACTGACACGTTACCCGCTGAAAGTGGTGCGCGCAGAAGGGGATCCGGAACGTAATGAGTTTGGTCTGGCACTGGATTGTTACGACAGCATGCCACAGCGTCTTGCTGCGGCGCCGGTGGAACCCGCGCCTGAGAAAAAAGGAGTATTCCAATGATGAAAGCACGTGTTCTGGCGCTTTCCCTGAGTGTACTTCCCCTGGCGGCGGCGTTTATCGTGCCGGTTACGCAGGCGGAAGAGCTGATGAAATGGGAGCGTATCCCCTTGCAAATCCCGTTGGCCGTCGGCAAGGAGCGGGTGTTGTTTGCCGATAAAAATGTCCGCGTCGGATTCCCGCCGGCGCTGAACGGCAAGCTGCGGGTACAAAGCAGTGGCGGTGCGGTCTACCTGAAAGCGGATGCGGCTTTCCCGCCTACGCGTCTGCAGCTGCAGGACGTGGAAAACGGGGAGGTTATTCTCCTTGATGTGACGGCATCGGACAAAGGCTCGGCTGAACCGGTGCGTATTGTCTACAGCGGTGACGTGACCTCAGTCAGCAGCAGTGACGCGTCAGCTGCTTCAGGGGGAAACAACGCGGCGCCCGGGGCGGATAACGGCACCCAGGCGAAGCGTAAAAAAGTCAAATACAACGCGCCGCTGCCGGTTGTCCTGACGCGTTACGCAGCACAAAGCCTGTACGGCCCGGTGCGTACGGTTGAAGCGGTGCCCGGCATTCATCCGGTCAACCCGCACCTGCCGAAACGTATCACCACACTGTACCCGTCAGAGCCGGTGACCATCACGCCGCTGGGCGGCTGGGGTATTGGCAGCCGCAACGTGGTAGCGCTGAAGGTGCAAAACACCGCCAGCCGCAAAATCACGCTCGATCCCCGGGTACTGCAGGGGCAGTTTGTGACGGCGACGTTCCAGCACCGCTATCTCGGCCCGGTGGGGACCCCGGAAGACACCACAACGCTGTATCTGGTCACGTCCGGTCGCCCGGACGGGGCGTTTGTCGCGGAGCCATCAGCGGTTCGCAAAGCCGTAAAAGCGGCGAAGAAGGGGGCAAACCATGGCTGAGGTGAAATCTAACATGTTGCCGAAAGTGATTGTGTTCGGCGTGCTGGCCACTGCGATCCTCGTCGGACTTAAGGCCTGCAGCGGCGGTAAAACACAGGAGGAGACTCAGCAGGCGCATAACGTGCTGGCCAGCATGTCGCCGGAAGAGCTGCGGGCGCTGGGTGTGGAGGGGGATACCCCGGAGGACACGTTGCGTACCCTGGTGGGCACCCTACGGACTACCCGAACCCAGCAGGCCGAGCTGCAGAAAAACATTGATAAAGTGCTGAAAGAAAACGAAGAACTTCGCAAGCGCAATGCCAATGTGTCCGGTCAGGTCAATGAGGCTGTGGGCGGCTTCCAAAAACAAGCGCAGCAGCGCCAGCAGCAGCTTCAGCAGGAGCAACAAACGCTGATGGGAAAAATCCAGACGCTGACCGAGCAGTTGAGTGCAAACAAGGACAAGGCAAAAAGCGACAGTGATATTCCGCTGGGGCTGGGACTGGATGGCATGGGCGCCGGGGACGGTGGTGCCGCTCCTGGTCAGGATGGCTTGATGTGGGTCGGACCGAAAGACATGAAAGAACCCGACCCACGTAATCCGAACAGCGTCAAAGACGGCCCGCAGTTCCCGACGTCGTTCCTGTCGGACAATGCGATCACACGCCAAAAAGCTGCCTATGAGCAGCAGGTTAAAGGACATACCAATGAAAAAGGGGAGGAGAACGCCGAGCCGGTGTTTACCCTGCCTGAGAATTCCACCCTGGTGGGCAGCCGCGCCATGACGGCGCTGCTGGGGCGCGTGCCGATCAACGGCACGGTGACTGACCCTTACCCGTTCAAGCTGATGATTGGCAAAGACAACCTGACGGCGAACGGCATCGAGTTGCCGGACGTCGAGGGTGCGATTGTCTCGGGGACCGCCAGCGGGGACTGGACGTTGTCGTGCGTGCGCGGCCAGGTCAACAGCATCACCTTCGTGTTTGCGGACGGGACGGTCCGCACCCTGCCAAAACCGAACACCAACATGAATGCCAACGGCAGTAACAATACTGCCGGCAGCAATGCGAAGGATGTCAGCACCACCGCCGGCATTGGCTGGATCTCCGATGACAACGGCATCCCGTGCATCAGTGGAGAGCGTAAGTCCAATGCCTCGACTTACCTGCCGACGATCGCCGCTTTGTCGGCGGCCAGTGCCGCCGGGGAAGGGATCAGTCAGGGGCAATACACCACGCAAAACAATGTGAATGGCATCACCTCGACCATGACCGGTAATGCCGGCCAGGCAGTGCTGGGCAAAGCGTTGTCCGGTGGGATGAAAGAGACTGCCGACTGGGTGCGTGAGCGCTACGGCATGATGTTCGACGCCGTGTACGTTCCGCCGGGCCAGAAGCTGGCCGTGCACATTACTCGCCAGCTGGCGATCGACTTTGAGACCAAAGGGCGAAAGGTGCGTTACGACTTCAGCCTGCCTGGCGAAGACGGCAACACCGGCGGGCTGGATTAACGCGTCATTCAGAGGAGAAAAGGCATGCTGTGGCGTCAATGCGAAAGGATGAATCGCCCACAGGGTTGGGCGCTGGTTTTGCTGTCCTGCAGCGCGTTTGGGCTGGGTGTGCTGCTCCTGCTGTGTTTGCTTATAAGAGAATGATAATCATGCGGAAAAATCTGTTTAATCGAGTTATGGCCGTCGCGGTGATGGTCGGCGCTATCGCACTGACCGGCTGTTCAACGTCGAAAGAGGAAATGCTGCCACCGGGGGACAGCTCGATGCTGGAATTGTGGCAGGGGGAAGATGGCGGCGGAACGGCGCGTAATGCGGTGGCGGCGCGCGACAGCCTGCGCCGGCCGCTCACCGAGAGCGAAAGCCAGGCAACAGCCGCGAGCGATCGCAGCTACAGCCGCACGCAGGAAAGCGAAATCAGCCAGCAGTTCCCGCGCCTGCCGAATCCCGATCTTGTGATGTACGTGTTCCCGCACCTGGCGGATGGCAACGCGCCGGTGCCGGGGTACAGCACTGTGTTTCCTTTCTACAGCCAGGTGCAGTATGCGATGCCGGGTGAACGGACGGAGGCTTACTGATGCGGTTTTCCCTGTTTGATAAAAAGCGCCTGGCGCGAAAAAAGCCGGCGGCTGTTGCCCAGGACGCACTGAACGTGACCGAGGACGGTGTGCCGCTGTCTGTCGACGGCCGTGAGCCATTACGGCGCCAGGGCAAGATGACGGTAAAGGATGAGCAGCAGGTGTACCACGCCAATCCGTCCATCGTTGATTACCTGCCCTGGGCGGAGTTTCTCGACCGTGAGCAGTGTATCTTGCTCGATGACGGCGTATCCGTCGGGGCAGCTTTTGACATCACGCCGGTGGCGACCGAAGGACGGACGGACGATCGCCTGGAGCAGATGCGCGATACTGTAGAGGATGCCCTGCAGGACTCGTTTGACGAACATGATGAAAACCCCTGGATCGTGCAGTTCTTCTGCCAGGACGAGAACAATGTCGAGGCGTATATCGACAGGCTGCGACAGTATGTCAAACCCCACGCGCAGGGCAGTGCGTTTACTGAAGACTGGCTGAAAGAGACCGAGCGCCATCTGCGCGGGATTGCGCGTCCGGAAGGCCTGTTCAAAGATACGCTGATAACAGACCAGCCATGGCGTGGGCAACAGCGACGGACCCGCATGGTGGTCTATCGCTGGATGGGTAAGAGCAATCATGATCCGATGCCACCGATTGCCATGCTCAATCAGACCTGTGAGCGCGTGACCGGGGCCCTGGCCGGTGCCGGCGTTGCCTGCGTGCGCCAGAACGGTGCGCAGGTCCATGACTGGTTGCTGCGTCATTTTAACCCCAGCCCGGAGTGGGTGGATAAAGAGACGCTGTACCGCGATGCCGCCTATTTTGACAGCCGTGACACGCCGGAAGGCGCGATGCCGGTGCAGAATGATTTTGCCGAAACCCTGCTGTTCACCCCGCCCGTATCCGATCCTGATCACGGCGTATGGTGGTTCGATAACCAGGCGCATTGCGCCATTCCGGTCGAGAAACTGCGCCGTCCGCCGGAACCGGGCACAATCACAGGTGAAATGAAACGCGGCGAAAAGAAAATCAATGCGCTGATGGATCTGTTCCCGGAAGGGACGATGGTGTGCATGACGATTGTGGTGCAGCCGCAGGACACGCTGGAGAATGACTTCAATCGACTGGCCAAAAATGCCGTCGGTGAAAATACTGAATCTGGCCGCGTGCGCCAGGACGTGGCGCAGGTGAAAGAGTACCTGGGCAATCGTCACAAACTGTACCGTGCCGGTATCACTTTCCTGCTGCGTGCCGGCGATCTGACCACGCTCAATCACAAACGTGTCGAGCTCACCAACGTGTTGCTTGGCGCCGGCCTGCAGCCGGTTCGTCCGGAATTTGATGTGGCGCCGCTCAATACCTACCTGCGGGCGTTGCCGATGTGTTTTAACCCGGAGACGGACAAGAAACACTGGTACACCCGCCTGACCTGGGTACAGCATCTGGCCGGCCTGTTACCGGTGACCGGCCGCGAAACCGGGACCGGTCACCCCGGCATGAGCTTCTTCAACCGCGGTGGGGATACGCTGACGTTTGATCCGCTCAACAAGCACGACCGGAGTCAGAATGCGCACATGCTGTATTTTGGTCCGACCGGCGCGGGGAAATCGGCGACGTTGTGCGCGACCCTGTCGCAGCTGATGGCACTACACCGGCCGCGACTGTTTATTGCCGAAGCGGGGAACTCGTTCGGACTGCTGGCCGATTATTTCGAAAGCCTGGGGCTCAGTGTCAACAAGGTGAGTATCAAACCGGGCAGTGGCGTCTCGCTGCCGCCGTTCTCCTACGCGCATAAACTCGTCGACGATGCGTTAACCTCGCTGGCCCTGGATGAAAATGACCTGCCGGACATCGATGCCGATGACGACGAGGATGAAGATAAGCGCGATTACCTGGGAGAAATGGAAATCTCGGCGCGCATGATGATCACCGGCGGCGATGCGAAAGAAGAACATGAACTGAAACGCGCCGACCGCGCGATGATCCGTGAGGCGTTGCTGATGGCAGCGCGGCAGACCTATGACGAAGGACGGCAGATGTTGCCGGCAGACCTGCAGAAGGCATTGTACGCCATATCCAAAGACGAAGGGAGTGATATCCGTAACGTCCAGCGCCGGGCCAAAGCGGCCGAAATGGCGGAGTCGCTCGGGATGTTTACCCAGGCAGGCAGTTTTGAAGCAGAGCTGTTTAACCGTGAGGGCAGCCTGTGGCCAGAGGCGGATGTGACCCTGATTGACCTGGGGCACCTGGCACGCGAAGGCTATGAGGCGCAGATGGCGCTGACGATGGTGAGCCTGACCAATACCATCAACAACATTGCCGAACGAGACCAGTACTCGGAGCGGGATATCGTGTTCGCGGTGGATGAGGCACACATTGTGACGGTGAACCCGCTGCTGGCACCGTATATGACCAAAATCGTCAAGATGTGGCGTAAGCTCGGTGCCTGGCTGTGGCTGGCCACGCAGAACCTGAAAGACTTTCCGGATATTGCCGAGAAAATGCTGAACATGGCGGAGTGGTGGGTTTGTCTGACGATGCCGCCGGAGGAGGTCAACGACATTGCCCGCTTCAAGGCGCTGACTGAAGAGCAAAAGGCGGTGCTGCTGTCGGCCAGCAAGCTGTCTGGTTGCTATACCGAAGGTGTGGTGCTGTCGAAAAAACTCGAGGCGCTGTTCCGTGCGGTACCGCCGAGCCTGTATCTGGCGCTGGGGATGACCGAGAAAGAAGAGAAGGCCGAACGCCGCGCGCTGATGCAGGAATTTGGCTGCAGTGAGCTCGAGGCGGCGCGCAGGGTAGCGCAAAAGCTTGATCGCCTGCGCGGCCTGGCGGCGAACGGGGAGGCACGGGCTGCATGATGGCGCTGAAATACCCGGAACCGGTTGTTCGACCACATGGCCTGGTCTGTCGTGAACCGTCGTTGTTTACCCTCCCTCCGCAGGGAGTGGCCACCTTAAGCGAAACGGATGCGCTGGCGCTTGAGACGTTCTGTGCTGCTATCCGCGATAGGCTGCTGGGACCGATCCAACTTACCGCCCACCCGCATCGTATTGGGAGTCGTACCAGTGTGGCACTGCATCTTGAGGGGCGCCTTGGGCGTTGCATCGATGTGTTGATCACCGTGGCCGGTAACACGCTATGGCCGCAGCCGGACGAATACAGCCACCCGCGCTGGTATATCACCGTGCCGGATGCGGCCGATGTGGTGTACCTGCTTCTTCACCTGAGCGAGCTGTGTGGGCGGTTTCGGATCAATTAGTTCTGGTCTACAATGAACCCGAAGGCTTTTATTTCTTTCACATTGTATGTCGCTTTCTACCGGCCTTTGGGCCGGTTTATTGTATATAGGGAAGGTAACATTATGGCGAGATATCGAATAGGGAACCGATTTTTATCACAGGAAGAATATGATGCAGAAATGGACTGGCGCTGGGTTTGTGGACTGTTTCTCATTGGTGCTATCGGTACGGGGATATTGGTCCACTCTTACTTTGTGAACCCAGAGTGGCATAAGTTGATTCGTTTCCTTGTTACCGTGATCCCCTCTATTGCCATTGGCTTTTTGCTGGTCAGATTGCGTTATTTTATTATGGTGCTTGTTGGGCTCCTGATCATTCTGTTTGTTGTCTCTCTGATTGTCAGTATTATTTCCTCCATGATTTAAGGCGGCTTTATGAATGAGAGCGTTCTTCGTGCTTTTAGCTATAACGGTGCACTGGATGCGGGAATGGATCCGGGTAGCTATGCATGGCAGTCCGTACCTGTCGGCGACTGGGCCGCTCGACTCGATTTCAAAGTCTGGTCGAATACCACGTCCTCGGGCCACCTTGTCTGTTACTTTACCTCCCTAGATGATGGCCAACGATACCGTCTCTCGGCATTTCGACCGAAAAATGGTTCTCGTCGCTATACCCCAAAAGATGGTGGTATTGACTTTTCTGAAGCCGGGTTGGATGGGCAAGTATTTTTGTTGAATGTGGGAAAAACGCGTAATGGTACTTCTGCATGGTTGGGGGCTGAGTTTTTGGAGCGTGATAATTAAAAATCAGGTATCGAATGAAGTTTAGATCCTGAATCTAAGCACCGTGACGCGAAGAGAATCAGCGTGTTTATACGCTGCAGGATGTAACACGTGGCACAGTTGACTGCACAGTAGGATTGTATGTGACCCAACTGACAACGCAGGCGATATCATTCCTCCCGAAAACACGACTTGCTTGCTTTTTGATCTCACAGGCGGATGGATAATGCGCCAAAAATTACATACCTTTACACTTTATGAAATGGATTTTCATGAAAAGGACTTTTCTTTCGAACGGATCCACATCGAAGGCGTTAAGCCACATTCTCGCTGGTGTTCTTTTCGCCAGCACTTTCTCGGGCATGGCCGCCACGCCCTCTGATACCCCGGAGCGAGCCGCTTCCGCTATTGATGCCCGCGAGCAGCAGCGCCAGCAGGAACGTGAGCGCGCCCTGCTTGAACAGAACACCCCACAGGCCGATGCGCGCCTTTCCCGCCCCGAGGCCGTGTTGCCGGATTACCCGGTCAATGAGTTCCCCTGCTTCACCATCAACCGGCTTACCCTGGTCGGGGAGTCGGCCGCTCGCTTTCAGTGGGCGCTGGACGCCGCTGCGGATGCCAAAGGTCGCTGTCTGGGCGGTCAGGGTATTGTGCTTGCCATCAATAAAGTGCAGAACGCCATACTGGCCAAAGGCTATGTCACTACACGCGTAATGGCACAGGAGCAGGACCTGACCACCGGCGTGTTGACGCTGACGTTGCAACCCGGGCGTATTGGTGACATTCGTTTTGAGGAGCCTGTCTCCTGGCGGGGGCGGCTGTGGAACGCTATTCCGGCCTCGCGCGGCGATATCCTCAACCTGCGTGATATCGAACAGGGGCTGGAGAACTTCAGACGGGTGCCCAGCGCCAATGCCGACATTAAAATCGTGCCTGGCGCCCAGGAGGCCACCAGTGACCTGCAGGTCAACTGGCACGAGGGGCGGCCGGTGCGGCTCAGCCTGGGGCTGGACGACAGTGGCTCCAAAAGTACCGGGCGTTATCTCGGTTCGGCCACTCTGGCACTCGATGCGCCGTTTGCGCAAAATGACCTGTTCTACGCCAACATCGGCAAGGATGTGTTTCAGCACGGGCCGTTCGGCAACCGCTCGCATACCCTGAACTACTTCTTCCCTGTGGGGTACTGGGCCTTCTCGGCCAATTACAACGACTACACCTATCACCAGAACATCCCCAACGTTCACGAGGTGCTGCGCTACAGCGGCAAGAGCGACAACCTTCAGTTGACCGTCTCCCGATTGCTCTACCGTGACCAGTCGCATAAGTTAACGCTCAACCTGCGCGGCTACCGCAAGCATTCCACCAATGCCGTGGATGACATCGAGATGCCCCTGCAAAAGCGGCGCACCGCCGGCTGGGAGATTGGGCTCAACCAACGCAGTTACCTCGGGCGCAATACGCTGGATGCGAATATCAGCTGGCGCCGCGGCACCGGCGCCCTCGGGGCGCTGCGTGCGCCGGAGGAAGTCAATCACGACGGTTCGGCGCGTACCGGTATGCTGCTCGGGGATGTGGGGTTCAACCTGCCTTTCACCTGGGGCGAGCAGCCCTGGCGGGTCTATACCAGCGTGCGGGGCCAGTGGAGCCCGAATGCGCTGACGCCACAAGAACGGATGGCCATTGCCGGTCGTTACACGGTGCGCGGGTTTGACGGCGAACAGATGCTGTCAGGCGAAAAAGGCCTGCTGTGGCGCAATGACATCGCCTGGAACGTGTTTTCTCGCGGGCACGAGCTGTACCTGGCTGCCGACTATGGTCGGGTGGACGGCCCGAATACGCGCGGTCTGCCTGGGCGGCAGTTGGCGGGCGGTGCGGTCGGTATGCGCGGCGCGCTGTGGGGACGATTCAGCTATGACCTGTTTGCCGGCGTGCCGCTGTACAAACCGGCGGGGTTCCACACCTCCGGGGCGACCGCAGGGTTTAGGGTCAACCTGGAAATCTGACCCTATGTTCACCGTGGCGGCGTTTGTCGCCCGACAACAAACTTCATTAATGACGGCCTGATGCAGCATGGTGTTGATACAGGGCCTGGATGGACTCTGCTATGAACAAACATTGCTATCGCCTTATCTTCAGCCGCACCCACGGGGAGCTGCGGGTTGTGTCCGAACTGGCCCGCAGCTGCTGCAGCGAACCGGGGCAGCGCATCGGTGCAGGGATAACGGGTGTAAGTCGTCTGTGGGTCACCGTGCGTCGGTCAGTGTGGCTGCTTGGGCTGTTGATGTTCGCCGGCCCCGTCATGGCAGACGGCATTGTCGCGGACGGCGGTGCCAATCCTTCCCTGCGGCCGGAGGTCATCAATACCCAGAACGGCTTGCCGCAGGTCAACATCACCGCCCCCAACCAGGCCGGGGTCTCACATAATCAGTATCAGCAGTTCGACGTCGACGCCAAAGGCGCCATCCTCAACAACTCGGCGGTGATGACCGCGACCCAGATGGCCGGGATGATCCAGGGTAACCCTAATCTCAATCCCAATTCCGCGCCGGCGCGCGTCATCCTCAACGAAGTCAACAGCAACAATCCCAGCCAGCTGCGCGGTTTTATGGAAGTGGCCGGCGGCAAGGCGCAGGTGATTGTGGCCAACCCCGCCGGCATTGTCTGCAACGGCTGCGGCACCATCAACGCCGGACGCATGACGCTGACCACCGGTAAACCGCAACTGAACGCCGATGGCAGTGTGGCGGGCTACCAGGTCGAGCGTGGCGTGGTGCGCATCGAGGGCGGTGGGCTCAACGGCGATACCCGTCATGATACCGAGTACGTCGACATTCTGGCGCGCGTGGTGGAGGTCAACGCCGGCGTCTGGGCTAAAGAAGGCGTGACGCTGGTGGCTGGCCGCAATCGCGTGATCGCGGACGGCAAAACCGCCGCGCCGCTTTCGGGCGACGGCAGCGCCAGGCCTGAGCTTGCCATCGATATGGGGCAGATGGGCGGCATGTACAGCGGCAGTATCCGCATGATTGGCACTGAAGCCGGCGTCGGCGTGCGTAACCAGGGCGGACAGGTCCAGGCGGGCAAAACGCTCACCGTGAGCAGCGAAGGCAAGCTCAGCTGGCGCTCTGGTGCGCCGGATGCGGCCACGCAGGCCGGCGGCGATATTCAGCTGGCGGCAAAAGGCGACATCGAGACGCACGGGAAAGTGTATAGCGGTGGCCAACTGGCCGTGCAGAGTCGCGAGGGAATGTTAACGCAATCCGGTACGTTGGCGGCGGCCGGGAATGTGCACCTGAACGCCGCGCGCGGCATCCAAAGCAGTGGCCACCTGCTGGCGGGCAGTAATGCCGACAGCACGCTGGTCCATGATGCCAATCTGCAGCTTGATAGCCAGGGCGAAATTCGCGCCAGTGGCAGTCTGCTCAGTAAAAAGAACGTCAACGCGACCGGGCGGCGGGTGGATATCAGCGGCGCGCAGGTCGGAGCCGGCCGTACCGCGCTGACGGCCCGCGAGGGCGGGGTGGCATTGCGCCAGTCCACCGTAGACAGCGGTGAGCTGGCCGTGAGCACGAAGGGAAATGTGGATGCGCAGCAGGCCCGGGTCAAGGCCGGGCGCTGGACGGTAGATGCCGACAACCTGTCCAACCAACAGGCGACCTGGTCACAGACCGGTGACGGTGAAAGCCGTTTCACCCTGGCAGGCGCACTGGATAACGGTGACGGCACCATCGAGACGCAGAGCCTTCTGCTTTCGGCCGGCCGGCTGGTCAATCAGCGTGGTCGCCTGGTGGCGCTGGGGGAAACGGCGCAGCACTGGCGAGTGGGTGGCCTGCTCGACAATGGCGGTGGCACGATGGGCAGCAACGGAGCTCTTCGCCTCGACGCCGGCAGCCTCGATAATCAGCGCGGCACGGTAAAAACCCAGGCGGGCTTCACGCTCCATGCTGATGGTGCGGTGAATAATGCCGGGGGCAACCTGCTGGCCGGGAACGGCCTGGCGCTTGAGGCAGGTAGCGATCTGAATAACCAGTCCGGCACCCTGAGTGGCGATGACGTGCGTCTGGCGGTACAACGGCTGGATAACGCGCAGGGGCAGATCATCGGTCAGGGCAATCTCGACCTGACGGCCAGCCGCCTGGATAACCAACGCGGCCTGATGGGTGCCGGCAAGGCGCTGGATATCCATACCGGCGACTGGGACAACCGTGGCGGCACGGCGCAAGGCGAAACGGCCGTCACGGCAACGGCAACGACCCTCAACAACGACGGTGGCAAGCTGCTGTCCGGCCAGGCATCAACCCTGACGACCTCGGGTAATGCCAGTAACCGTGGCGGCGAAATCAGCGCCGCGGTGCTGACGGTGAAGTCTGACCGTCTCGACAACACGCAGGGCAAGGTGATTGGCCGACAACGGCTTGAGCTGCATGCCCGTCAGGGGCTGGACAACACGCAGGGGCTGCTGGGCGCCGGTGAGATGCTGACGGTGAGCAGTGAGGGCGAGCTGAACAATCATCACGGTAGGGTGCAGGGAAATGGGCAAACCACGGTGTCAGCGCGAGACGTCCACAACGAGGCCGGCAAGCTGCTGGGTGGGCAAAGGCTCTCTCTCACTACGTCGGGCGTGCTTGGCAACCGCGAGGGGGAAATCAGCGGCGAGTCGCTCACGCTAACGGCGCAGCGCCTCGATAACGCTCAGGGCAAGGTGGTCGCCAGGCAGGATGCGAACCTGACGGCGAAGCAAGGGTTGAGCAACGCCGCCGGCTGGCTTGAAGGCGGCAGCACACTCGCCGTCAACACCGATGGCGATTGGGACAACCAGGGTGGCACCGCACAAGGTGGCCAGCAGGTCACCGCCAGCGCGCAGTCGCTCGACAATACCGGCGGGCGGCTGCAGTCCGGCGGAGGCCTGACGCTGGATGCTACAGGCAATATCCTCAATCGCACCGGCAAACTGACCGCGCAGCAAGCCCTTGCCGTTAAAGGCGGTGCAGCCAGCCTGTTCGATAATGATGGCGGCTCCCTGCAGAGCGGTGGCGACCTGTCTCTGCAGGGAGGCCAGTTGACCAACCGCGCTGCAGGGGTGGTGCTCGGCGGGCAGGCGCTTTCCCTGAACCTGACCGGCGGCTGGGACAATCAGGGCGGCACCTTGACCGGCAATGGCCGCACGCAGGTGCGCGCCGCCAGTCTGCTCAATGCTCAGGGCGCCATCAACGCGCTGGGCAGCCTGGACATGCAGTTCACCGACAAGCTGGATAACGGCCAGGGGCGGATTTTTAGTCAGTCGTCTCAAATGCTGCAGGCGCAGGATATCGTCAACGCGCAGGGTTGGATGGGCAGCCAGGGGAGCTGGCGGGCCAGAAGCGGCGGTTTTGACAATACGAAGGGCAGCGTACAGAGCCAGCAGGAAGCACAGCTTACGGCTGACTGGTTGGATAACGCCCGGGGCGTGATGCAATCGGCGCAAAACCTGGCTCTGCGCATCAAACAGGATATCGATAATCGCAACGGCAAGGTCTCGGCGCAGGGGCAGCTTGCTGTTGCAGGCGCCAAAGATGGCGAACATGCCGGCGCCATCAATAACGCCGGTGGTCAGTGGCTGGCGGGCCAGGCGCTGACTATTGCCGCCCGTAGCCTTGATAACGCACAGGCGGGGCAACTCTACAGCCAGAAGCAGCTGCGGCTCAATCTGAACGGTGGGCTGGACAACCGCGGCGGGAAAATACAGGGCGGTGGTGCGCTGGCGCTTGACGCACAAACGCTGAATAATGCCGGCGGGACGATAGACGGCCAGCAACACGTAGCGCTGTGTATTCTTGGCTTGCTGGAGAATACCGACGGTGCCGTGCGCAGTAATGGCGACCAGAAGGTGTCGGCCGCCGGTATCAATAATACACGCGGCGTATTCAGCAGCCGCGGCGGCATCGCGGTGGCATCAAAGCAGCTGGACAACGCCGGAGGTACGCTCATCAGTCAGGGGGCGGGCATCTACCGACTCGACCGGCTTAACAATCAGCACGGCAAGGTGCACAGCGGCGACTCGCTCACCCTTGAGGGGGCGCAGGTCAACAACCGGGGTGGGCAATTAGTGTCAACCCAGGGGCTGGCGCTCAAGGCCGGGACGCTCGATAACAGCGGTCAGGGCACGCTCAGCAGCCAGGCGGCTCTCAATCTACAGGCCGACCGTCTGAACAATCGTGATGGTGGGTTGATACTGGGCACCACACGCGCCGATATCACCTCTCATGATATCGACAATACCGCAGGCCGCCTGCCGAGTAGCGGCCAGATGACCCTCGCGGGGGTAACGCAGCTGGACAACCGCCAGGGGCGTATCCTGGCCAACGGCAACCTCAATATCAATACTGACCGGTCACAGACCGACTCGCCGCTGGCGCTGCTCAACCAGGGCGGGCGCGTGGAGAGCGCCGGGCAACTCACCGTGCATGCGCGTACCTTGGATAATCAGAACGGTACCCTGCTGGGGCTGCAGGCGCTGACGCTGTCCGCGCAGCAGGACTACACCCATCAGGCCGGCGAAACGATCAGCAGTAACGGCACGGTGACGTTCTCCCTGAGCGGCGCCTTTACCAACCTGGCGGATTGGTTGCTGCCAGGCAATCTGGCGCTCACTGCGGCCAGCATCACCAATCCGGCGACGCTGGTGGGCAAAACGCTGCTGCTGACGACCGGAGCCTTGCAAAACACCGGGCGCCTTGAGGCGGACAGCATGACGCTGAACGTCGATTCCCTGGACAACACCGCGGCGCTGATGGGCGACGACATCACCGTGAACGGGCGCATTATCGACAACCACGGTGCGCCTGCGGTGATGGCGGCGACCCACAGCCTGACGGTGCAGGCCGGTGAGCGACTGACCAATCGGGAGGGCGCGCTGATTTACAGCGCCGACCGCCTGCAGTTGCACAGCGATGACCTGATTGAAAATCGGGCCAGCTTTATCGAAGCTGACGGTGACGCCACCGTCGAGGCCCGTCGCCTGAACAACCTGCGCGAAGGGCTGGTGATTGAGCGTGACGCGGAGAAGAGCGACTACAAATGGCACCGCTACAACTACTACTGGCGCTCCTACGGTTCAAAGGTCAACCCTGACAAAAGCACCCTGGCGCCGACTACCCAACAGCTGACTTTCCAGGATGATGCGGCGGCGCAAACCACCCGCTACGGCACTCTGCTGGCCATTGATGCGGCGGGCAAGCGCGCACAGGTGCGGGTCAAGGACAATAAGGGCCAACTGACCGACCTGTGGGTCAATTACCTGGCGCTCAAGCCGAATGCCGATGGCAGCTATGCGATGACGTTCTACGAGACGCGGGGGGGAAACCAGCTGTCGAATATCCCGACGCCTTACCAAAACGGCTTCCATTGGGAGCACGACTGGACGCAGGTGATGACCTGGGATCCCGAAAAGCATGTCGATATCGACAGCGCGCCGTTCATCACCGATTACAACAACTTCCGCGAACGTACCGAGAGCGGCACGGTGACGCGCGACAAGCTGGTGAGTGAGGGGATCGGCGCGCGTATTCTGGCGGGCGGCAACATGGTGCTGCGCATCACGGGAGCGTTGCTCAATGACGCCAGCGTCATTACTGCCAACGGCAATCTGACGCAGGACGGCGGCGGCAGCGTGGACAACCGCGGTTACTCGGTTAATGAGCGGCGCCAGGCGGCTATCGTTGACCATTATGACAAGGACACGCATCACTGGTACCCCACGTTCAACCGGGACGAAACCACGGCGCTGGTGACCGTTGACGGGGTGATCACCGGCAATGGCACGGTCACCATCAACGGAGCCCGCATCACCAACACCACGGTCAATCAGGCGCAAATCAGTCAACTTGATGCGGCGTTGAAGGCGGTAGATGCCGAACGCGCCGAGCTTGAGCGCAATCCGCTGGCCTTCACGGTAGAGGGCGCTGCCCGACCTGACGGCGATACGGCGTTGGCACCGGGCGAGCAAATGACAAGACCGGGCGCCGCGCCGTCCTCGCCGCTGGGGCGCCCACTGCTGCCGTCTGAGCTGGCGCTGACGCAGTTACAGCACCTGGGCAATGTGGCCACCGCCATCCCCAATAACGGCTTGTTTAGTCAGCATACGGCGACCGGCAGCCCGTTCCTGGTGGTGACCGATGAACGCTTTACCCGCCGCGACAACTTTATCAGCAGCGACTATATGCTAGAACGCGTAGGGTATGACCCCGCGCAGGCCCATAAGCGCCTGGGCGACGGCTTTTACGAGCAGCGTCTGGTGCGCGAGCAGGTGCTGGCGCTGACCGGTAAACCGTCCGTCAAGGGCTGGGATGCGATGGAGCAGTATCAGCAACTGATGAACAATGGCAGCAAAGTCGCCCAGGACTTCCATCTGGTGCCGGGCGTGGCCCTGACGCCGGAGCAAATTGCAGCGTTGCAACAGGATATCGTCTGGCTGGTGAGCGAGACGGTGCAAACGGAAGGCGGCCCGCAAACGGTGTGGGTACCGAAGGTGTACCTGGCACAGACTACGCTGCGCCTGACCGGCGATGGCGCGGTAATTGGCGGCGGCGACCTGCAACTCTCGGCAAACAGCATCACCAATGCCGGCAACCTGTTTGCCGACAAAGCCCTGACGGTCGACGCCGGGCAGTTCCTGCATCAGGGCGGCGACATCAAAGCCGGCAGCATTGACGTGCAGGCCGACAGTCTGGCCATGAGCACTAACCTGCAGGATGCGCTGCGTCAGGCGACGATGAGCGCCGGCGATATTCGCCTGCGCGGTACCGATATCACGCTCACGGGGGCGAAACTGGATGCGGCCGATACGCTCAGCCTGAGCGCGCGTAACGATCTGACCATCACCGCCGCGAAAAGCAGCCATACCGCCGATCTTGAGGTTATCTCCGGTTCAATGGGTAACCGCACCCGCGGCGGCACGGAAGCGGCAGGCTCCCGGATGGCGCACGTCAGCGGCGAATGGCAGCAGGCTCAGGGGAGTGAGCTTAACGCCGGCGGCAACCTCACGCTCAATGCCGGGCGAGACGTCACGTTCACGGGCAGCCAGGCCAGCGCCGCCGGCAGCACCCGCGTGCAGGCCGGCGGCGATATCAACATCAGGGCCGAAAGCACCACCAATACCACGCACCTGGACGCCAACAGCCGTACTTCATCAGTCAGCAACGACCGCCAGGAAGAGCGCCTGACATTAAGCGCACTCAGCGGAGACCAGGGCGTCACCCTGGTGGCGGGCAACCGCCTGTTGGCCGAAGGCGCGCAGATTGACAGTAAAGAGGGGCGTATTGGCGTCAGCGCGCGGGACGTGACCATTAAAGACGCGCGCACCCGCGCGCAGGACCAGGACAGCGAAAACAAACGCGAGGCTAAAACCAAAAGCCGTCGCATCGAGCAAACCGAGCGCGAAATCAGCACCGGCAGCACTTTCAGTGGGCGCGACGGCGTGACGGTAGTCGGGCGTGAAGGCGACGTCACGGTCATCGGCAGCACCTTGCACAGTGACCAGGGCGCCATCGCCCTGCAGGCGAAAAACGATGTGATCCTTAACCACACCACCGACAGCGAGCATCGCGTCTCCAACGAGGAAAGTCGCGGCCGGAAAACCAAGGGTGAGCGCGCCGAAGAAGTCCTGCGGGAAAACGTGGTGGGCAGCACCCTCAGCGGGCAGGGCGGCGTCACGGTGGTAGCGCAGAACGGCAGCATCATCGCCACGGCAAGCACCCTGCACAGCGACCAGGGCGCCATCGCCCTGCAGGCGAAGCAGGATGTGACCCTCAATACCGCCACCGAACGCGAGTCGACCCTCAGTGAAGAGCGGTCACAGAAAAAAGGCTTCCTGAAAAAAAGCAGCAGCCACAGTATCGCCAATGACGCGACCACGCGCGAGAAAGGCAGCCTGCTGAGCGGCAACAGCGTCAGCGTCAGCGCCGGCAACGATCTGACGGTCACCGGCTCGGCCATTGCCGCTGACCGGGACGTGAACCTGCAGGCCGGCCGTAACGTCGACATCGGCGCGGCCACTGAGACCGACACGCATTACCTGCTGGAAGAGAAGAAAAAAAGCGGCCTGCTGGGCAGCGGCGGCATCGGCTTCACCATTGGTAAACAGTCGAGTAAACACGAAATCGACGAGAAAGGCAGGACTCAGAGCCAAAGTGTCAGCACCGTCGGCAGCAGTCAGGGCAGCGTCAACATCACGGCGGGTAACCAGTTGCACATCGGTGGCGCCGATCTGATCGCGAACAAGGACCTGGCGTTGACCGGCGACAGCGTGACTATTGACCCCGGCTACGATCAGCGTACGCGCAAAGAAACCTTCGAGCAGAAACAGAGCGGCCTGAGCGTGGCGCTGTCGGGCACCGTGGGCGGCGCGCTCAACGCGGCCGTCAGCTCGGCGCAACAGGCAAGAAAAGAAGGCGACGGACGCCTGAACGTGCTGCAAAACACCAAGGCGGCGCTGTCCGGCGTGCAGGCCGCACAGGCCTGGGAGCGGGACAATGCGCTGACCGCCTCGGCGGAGGCGAAAAACGCCGCTGCCGGTTTACAGCCGGGAGACGAAGATGCGGCGCAGGGCGCCACCAATACGGTAGGCATCAGCGCCTCCTACGGCAGCCAGTCGTCGAAAAGCGAAACCCGCACCGACAGCCGCCAGTCGCAGGGCAGCACGCTTACCGCCGGGCAAAACCTGTCGATAACGGCGAGCGGCAAGAACCACAATACGCAAAGTGGCGATATCGCCATCACCGGAAGCCAGCTGAAAGCGGGCAAAGACCTGTCGCTCGATGCGGCGCGGGACATTACCCTGCAGTCGGCGCAGAACAGCGAAAGCACCGTCGGCAAGAACAGCAGCAAAGGCGGCAACGTCGGTGTCGGCATCGGCGCCGGTTCGGGCGGCTATGGCATCAGCGTCTCGGCCGGCGTCAATGCCGGCAAGGGACATGAGAACGGCAACGGCCTGACCCATACCGAAACCACCCTGGATGCGGGCAGTAATCTCAAGGTGACCAGCGGCCGCGACACCACGCTTACCGGCGCGCAGGCCAGCGGCGAAAAGGTTACCGTCGACGTGGGCCGTGACCTGACGCTGCAAAGCCAGCAGGACAGCGACCGCTATGATGCCAGGCAGCAAAACGCCAGCGCGGGCGGCAGTTTCACCTTCGGCTCGATGACCGGTTCAGCCAACGTGAGCGCCAGCAAGGACAAGCTGCACAGCAACTTCGACTCGGTAAAAGAGCAGACCGGGCTGTTTGCGGGCAAAGGCGGGTATGACGTCAAAGTCAAAGAACATACCCAGCTTGATGGTGCCGTCATTGCAAGCCAGGCGGACAAAGAGAAAAACCGCCTCGATACCGGCACGCTGGGCTGGACGGACATCCACAACCAGGCGGACTACAGCGCAACGCATAGCGGCGGGTCATTCAGCACCGGCGGGCCGGTGGGCAAAGACCTGCTGACCAATATGGCCGGCGGCATGCTGTCGGGTGCCAACAACAGCGGGCATGCCGAGGGCACGACGAAGGCCGGCGTCAGTGAGGGTACGCTGATAGTCCGCGACACCGACAAACAGCAACAGGATGTGGCGCAGCTGAACCGGGATACCGAGCATGCCAACGACGGCAGCATCAGCCCGATATTCAACAAGGAGAAGGAGCAGAACCGGCTGAAGCAGGCGCAGTTGATTGGGGAGATTGGCGGCCAGGCAATGGACGTCATCCGCACGCAGGGCGATATCGCCGGGCTGAAGGCACAGAAAGACCCGGCGGCGCTGGCGCAGGCCCGAGAGCAACTGGAGAAGGCCGGCAAACCGACGAACGATGTGGCGGTGATGAAACAGGCGTACGACAACGCGATGCGGCAATACGGCACCGACCTGCAGAAGGCGGCGCAGGCGGTGACGGGCGCGCTGACGGCGCTGGCGGGCAATAATCTGGCCGGGGCACTGGCCAGCGGTGCATCGCCGTACCTGGCGACGGAAATTAAAAAGCGGGTCGGTGAAGACAATATCGCCGCCAATGCGATGGCGCACGCGATGCTGGGCGCAGTGACCGCGCAGCTGAACAACCAGTCGGTCGCGGCAGGGGGACTGGGCGCGGGTGGCGGTGAACTGGCGGCGCGCTACATTGCCGGCCAGCTGTTCCCGGGCAAGACGGCAGAGCAGCTGAGCGAAAACGAGAAGCAGCAGGTCAGCGCATTGAGCCAGTTGGCCGCAGGGCTTGCAGGCGGGCTGGTGACGGGCGATACTGCAGGAGCGGTGACCGGTGGGCAGGCCGGCAAGAATGCGGTGGAGAATAACTATCTGAGCAGTACAGAAGCCAGAGCGCTTGATAAAGAACTCTCCGACTGTAAAGCATCCGGTGGTGACTGTAACGCAGTGGTTGAAAAATACATAGAAATCAGCAACAAGAACAGCAAGGAACTGATTGATGCTTGCTCCGGTGGTGGCGTTGCCTGTGTGACATGGGAAGAGCTTATTCAGGGGGCGACAAATGTTGCTAATGATGCGCATCCGTCGCAAATCCGGCTGGATGTAAAGCTGAAAGATCCGAGTGCGGCAGCACTGGTGAATTACCTAAATGGAACTGACCTTAAATTCCTAAAAGACAATATCACCACTGGAGATCGCCTGTTATCTGTAATAAGCGATCCGACCCCATGGCCGGTTGCGGTTATGGGCGGGAAAGCGATTATCACCAATACCGTTACCAAGGGTAAAGAACAATTAATTGCTGTTGGGGTGGCATCTGCGGCCAGTGCAGGAATTCAGTACGGCACGACTGGTGAAGTGAAACTCTCTGACGTGATCGGATCAGGAGTGATTGGAGCTATAACTGCGGGTAAAGGTTATAACCCTACAGTATCTTGGAATGCAGCGGGTGGTTACTATCAAGCGGAGATTAAAGGCGACGATCCGTTTATGGGGGCTCTACTAAGTAAGGCTGGCGCATCGGCTGGTTATGCTGCGGGTAATGTTATCAAGGTGCCTATGAGTAAGGTACTTAATCCAGTGTCGAAGCAATATGAATGGGTTCCAACAGGAGTCTGGACTATCACAAAACCAGCCCCTCAAAATAACTTACCTTCACTTTCTGGAAATGTAGCTGACTCAGCTGTTTCTGGGTGGTTCTCTGACGCATTGCAAAACTCTATAAAAAATAAGGAGAATGGTAATGTTAATAAGTAAAAAGTCACTACTGGTCCTGTTGTATTTGTGCGTTGCCTTCTTTTTAATGATTTTTTTTGTAAGTTTTATTTTTCAAGTGGTGGGGTACTGGATTGGTGGCGGCGATCAAATGCTAGGGTACTTGAAGGAGAACTTTCATAAAGTATTGAATACAGCTTTAGTGGGGGTTGGTGTTGGATTTGCCTACTGGTTATTTTACTACCGAAAGATATAGAGCATTTTGCTATGAAAGCGGATAATTGCAGAAGAACCGATCTGTCGGAATTTTTGTAGTTGAGAATAACCATCTGAGCTTGCCGAATGGGCTAATGGATGCAGGGCGAGCCACTTCGACACTGAGCAAGTTTATGACGGAGCATGGTGCCACGCCGGAAGAGGTAACACAGGCGCAGAGCGACCTGGCAAAAGGTCTGGGAACAGGGGCACCACAGCCGGCTACCGAGCTTGTGAAAAAATGGGCACTATTGATGAGCACAGCAGCGACAATGGGCACGGGGTCAACCGCCGGTGCAGGAGCGGCCGCAACGGGAGGGGCTATTGGTGGTGCAGCGAATGTCAGTACGCAACTCACGGTGAATGGAGACAAACCCTTCAGCTACACCGATGCACTACTTGCAATAGGGACAGGGGCATTATCGCAAGGTAAAGGCCCGTTGCTGACAGGTGGTGTCAGTGTTGGCGGTGCTTATGTTGGCAGTACGATCAAAGGTGAAGATCCGACCAATGCGATGATTGGGGCTGGTAAAGTTGTTACTGATAAGTTGAAACCTATTATTAGTGATGGCTCTGCAGAGCTAATTGGAGCTGGAACTGGTGCTATAACATCAGAATTAACAGGAAGCAAAACCCAAGAAAAATTGGATGGTAAGTAAAATGTTACCTAAAAAAGTTAATTTTCATTTGCTAGTTTTTCTCATTGGATACTGCGTTATCTTTTTGTTTTTATTTGTTATGTTATTGGTTTTTGGAATAAGTGTGTATGCTTATTTTAAGATTGGGGTTTTAAATTACGGATGGGATGATGTAATTTACTCAGGAAAAACTGCTCTAGCCGGAGGCATTCCCTTAGGTATAGGTTGTTGGATATTGTCTAAGCTTGATGAACGGAAGCGTAATGCCCCCCACCCACCCGAAGAATAGCGGTCTGATTCCAGTCAATGATTGGGGGGGGAACTGTTAGATACAAGGAAGTAAGCCAGTAAAAACAAATTACACAGATTTAATTTATTTATTTTTACTGCACTGACTACTATTTGAAGTCCACAATGCTTCGGACAACCTTTCCAGGTAATGAGAACCAAATGGCACATAGTTAAAATACTCAGTATTGTTCGGTGGTTAATAAGATACTTCTCTCATGTGTTAATGAGCGGTCCCATATGAAAAGTGGAGGGAGTTGTGAGTAAGGATTTGGAAATTTCTATTTCAAGTGGTCGTTTCAAGAAGTTAAGGGAGTGGAACAGGAGACGAAATTATTACTTCAAGGAAGTAAAGCTTAATATCAAGATTTATATTGCAAAGCTTATCTGGGATAAGCGTAGAAAAAGCAATTTTGATATCAAAGCAATCAAAACTGTACTGCTCCTTCGCAATGAAGGAACAATCGGAGATGTTGTGGTTTCAACGCCACTAGTGAAGTGCCTTTATGAGTCGGGTTATACAGTTGATTTACTACTGACAAAGTCAAGTAGCGTAGCTATGAAATACAACCCCTATATCAGGAATATCTACGAAGCTGGGGACTGTAACAATGAGGTTTTCTTGAAGAGATTTAGTCACACCGTGGCTGAGTCGACAATGAGAGCGTTGAATGAAAATAATTATGACCTGGTGGTTGATCTTTGCCTGTTCGACACCCCTGTGCATAGGATGATGCTTTTTCGAGACTTAAACGCAAAGTTTGTTCTTGGATTTAATAAATGGAATTTCATTAATCACTACAGCAAATCAATTCCATTTAAGAATGGTACGGAACATGTGACAAAAGCCATTTCCTTGGCAGCGCATAACATGGGGCTTGACTTTAAAAATAGTCACACCTATGACTTGCATATCCCTGACGCGATTGCTTCCGAAGTGCGAAAGTATTTAAGCGTATGGGAGGGGGGAATTAAAATTGTCATTAATGCTTTCACTGGAAGTCCAGAAAGAAACTTATCTCAAGAGCAATTAACTCAAACTATTGAGATGATTAACGAGAAATCAGATGACATCATCATTATTATTCTTGATCACAGGAAAGAACTGAATGTGTCTCTTCCCGATAATGTTGCGATAAATCCATTCAATTCACTGCATCATGTTATGGAACTGATTAGACAAGTTGACTTGGTTATCTCTCCAGATACTTCGATTGTACATATATCTGCTGCATGGAAGAAACCACTAATATCTGTTTACAAAAACATAACTGACAATAATTACTTGTGGGCGCCGGATTATAAAGAAGCGAGTCAGATTATTGTTAATAAGAGAAAGATATCTGATGTGGAAAACGTTCCAGAACTTATATTGCAAGAGGCACGGAGTCGCGGGTATCTAAATAGAATGGATCCTTGAATCTTAGACACCCCGACACTGATGTTAAGATAGGTCCTGTTTACTTTGGAGATTGCAATGGCCTGATAGTTTTAACGTAACCTACTCTATAGGTGGTGGTCGCCCTGTAATTAAAGACATTAGTAATACTCCTGGAGGGGGGGGATGAACAATCTAGATGCTCTACACAGTAAAATTGGTCAGTTATTGGTGGATACAGGGCCTAAAAATGCCAAGGAGATTATTGCTCGTGCAAAATTATCTCTTGATGGTGAGTCATGTGAATATGAATATGATTATATTGATCAGGAAGATAACGAAGACTGGTTTGTACCAGATAAATTAGCCAGTTATGATCTTCGTCTTCTTCTGGTTGAGATGAGGGATTTTTATATCAAGAATAATATGACTAACGGGAAGTCCGCATGGACTTCTTGTGAATTAATCGTTGACATTCCAGCAGCTAAAATATGCATAAGCTTCCAATACGATGACTAACAAAACTCCCGGTCTGTTGACCCAGCTCATTGTTTTTATGTATGTTTTTAAACCCTGAGATTGCTGCTGTAATCGGGTGAAGAGAATGTAGCGGTGATTTTTCACATTTTCGCAACGCTAATCCCAAATACGATGGGCTAGTGATCTGCGATAATCAACTGGGATATCAAGAGGCAAGTATCGGCGTGCCACTACGGACTTACCCCGTAGGGGAAGAAAAATTTTTAGAAATCAATAAAGACTTCTTTGCTGCCTTTCTGACCATGTCGTAGCACCCTATGTGGATTCTATCCACGCAGGAGTGCACGCCATGAAAATCAGCACGTTGCTGACGTTGTTTCCTCTGCTGATGCCGGCATCGGTGCTTGCCGGCACGGTACTGTATACCGATTCCCACCATCCCCCGACGAATAATGATGCTTCCGTGACCGTGATTTATCTTGACGATCCGGTGCAGTTGCAGACGCAGCTCTTTGGCGCACTGTCGTCGAACCCGGATGAAGCGCAGCGGCAGGCGCAAGCCGTACTGCAGTCACCACAATGGCAGGCGCATGAAAAGGAGCTGGCCACGGTTTACCGCGCGGTGGTGCGCGCGTGGGGACTGGGCGTCAAAAAAGTCCCCGCGGTCGTGTTTGACGATCGAGATGTGGTGTATGGCACCGCTGATATCGCCCGGGCCACCGCGTTGCGCGCGAAGTCACTGGAGGGGCAGTGATATGCAACGAGCTCCCTTGCAGCTGGCGTCTTCCGGACAACCCCGGCTGACCCTTAAATCCCTCGGTGTGGCCATGATGCTGTCTGCAGCCGGCGTGCCGGCGGCGAATGCCGCGCTCAACAGTGCACAGATTGTTGCCAGTGCGGTGTCGCAGTCCTGCATCAGCTGGCGCGTCAGCGGTATTTGCTACTGGTTGTTCTGCAGTTGGGGCGGCTGCACTGTCCGAACTTCGGTCAAAGTTAGTCATTTCATCCCGGAGGCGGTGGTGTCGGCGTACAACACCCCGGGAGGCAACCCGTGGCGTGAGATGTCGATGGTCAGTCAGGCCGCCGGCGGACTCGAAAGCAGTATCACCAGCGCACTGGGCGGTGTTGCTGCCGGCGGTGGCAACAATGAGCTGAAAACCCCCGGGCAGCGTAAAACCAACCTTCACTTCAAGTATGCCGATGCCATTGGTCATCCGGCGACGACCCTGATTGGCGGCAGCATTGCCGGCTATTCGTGCCGCAGTGCGGCGACCCCCTTCGTGCCGTATTTCCTCAGCACGCTGGACAGCCTGGTATGGCGTACTGGCATGCCGGAATCCCTCTATCCCGAAGCATTGGTGCCTGGTCAGCGTGAGGTCGGCAGTCAGGCGGCCGCGAATATGTGGGGCAACGTCTATCCCCGTTCGGGATTTGTGACTCAGGTCGATGACGACAAGGCGGGTGCTCTGGTGGCACAGCGGGTGGCGGACATCATCACTCGCTCTGGTCAGCCGCACGTCTACCAGCCCCTGATGGGCCAGCGCTCGGAAGGGTACTGGCCTCCCGGGGAGGTTAAGGAGAACACCGGTACCCGCAACCATAAATGGCAACGCCTTGCGCCGCAGTTGAGCCAGTCCTGCGCCGTATTCCCGGACGGTGACCATACGCCGGCCGCGGATGCGAACGCTGCCTTTGCCCTGTGGCAACCCTACAGCTGCTGCCAGCGCCGCGGGCAGCGTTTCCTCTACAGCACGGATTTTTGAGGCATGAACGATGAATAACACGATGAATAAATCACTCTGGGGACGGCGCAGCCTGCTGTCTCTGTTGGTTGTCAGCAGTATGGCATTGGTCGGCGTAAATGCGCACGCTGACGACAATGACGATAACGGCACCCTGTTTGGTATTTCGTTGCCCCAGGTGAATGACAGCAACGTGGGGTACGGGAAGAGCGTCAGCGGCGCGGTCTCGGACAAGCTGTTTTACTCCCTGGGCGGCGGCTCGGTGATTTCACAGCCGGCGACGCGCGGCAACATGCAACGGCTGGGTATGAACCTAGGCTGGAGCTCGGATCTGATGTGCGGCAATTTCGACCTGAAGACCACCATCGGTAACCAGCTCAACGGGGTGACGGACGGCTTCAAGAACCTGATGGGCAGTGTTATCCAGGGTGCTACCGGTGCGGTGGCCAGCCTGCCAGCGATGGCTATCCAGCGAGCCAACCCGGGACTGTATGAAATGCTGACCAACGGGGTCCTGCAGGGCGGTGTCGCGTTCGACAAGGCGCAGCTGAATTGTCAGAACCTCTCCAAGCGGATGATGGATATGGCGGACTCCGGCGGCTGGAGCCAGGCCGCCGCGATGGAGGAAGCCAAGAGCCTTATCAATAACGGGGATGCCGATGCGGTGCGGTCGATGAATGCCACGGAGAAAGTGACCGGACAATCCGGCCAGACCTGGATCGGCGGTCAAAAACGGGGGGGCGCCGGTCAGCCGGCGATCAAGCCAACGCACGATCTGGCGGCCGCTGGCTACAACATGATGAATGCGTTGCCGGTCACCAGTACCTCCAGCGTATCCGGCAGCAGCTGCACCGGCGGTGCCTGTACCAAATATGCCAGCAGTGAAGAAGCGGCTGCCGCTGTGGTCAAGGTGTTGGGGGATTCCTCCCTGCGCACCTGTAAAGATGCGGCGCAATGCACCAGTGGTGAAGGCAGTGAGCAGCCAGGCAGTACCGTGGCCGGCACCGGCTTTGCCCCGATGCTGGAAGAGGCGACGAAGGAGAATAACGAGCAGTTGGCCAAACTGGTCAACGGGGCAGAGAAACCCACCTCGGCCAACCTGGTCAAACTCAAAACGGGCAGCCTGGCGGTGACCGCCGGCGTCATCAAGGCACTGCAGCGCGACCCGGATAATGCTGCCCTGGTCGGTCGCCTGGCCAGCGAACTGGCGATGGCGGACACCATTGAAACGGCCTTTATCATGCGCCGTATGGTCACCACCGGCATGTCAGAGCCCAATGCTGCTGTCCAGAAAATGGTGATGGAAGAGGGCGACCGGCGTATCGAGGCGCTGGATCGCGAAATCACGGCGCTCAAGAACGAGATGGAGATGAAGCGTGAGATTGCGCGTAACGCGGTGCTGACCATCATCGACAGGGAGAACAACCGTGCGGAAACCAACCCGCAGCGTCAGTCGGTTGACAGCCCGGATACCAGGTTCAACCAGCTGGCCGTACCGGAAAGCGACCAGTAAGCGAGGGGATGTATCAATGACTGGAACAGAGAAACAAGGTGTGTCGCCCCGCAGGGGCGGCCGGCTCGGTCACCGGGCAAAGCGTGTCCTGCAGATGCTGGGCATGCTGGTGATTGCGATGATAGTGGCGCTGGGCATGGCCCACTGGGGTGTCAATCACCCGGGAGAGAGTGCCGCGCTGCGTGACTGGGTGCACAGCACCCGGTATGGCTGGCTGAGCTGGCGCCTGGCGCTTTATGTGGCGCTGGCCTGGGGATTCTGGAAAGTCTGGCGCGCGCCGGGCTGCAAACCGGAATACCGGCAGCCCCTCAAGCGCATGGCCATCGCCTGCGCGGTATTTGCCCTGGCCTGTGAATACAGCCTCTTCGGCGGAGGGCTGAACTTATGATGACCAACAGCTATCTGGAGTATTTCCTGACGTTGCTTGGCTGGCTGATTAACAACGGTCTGTGGGAGCTGCTGGTCAGTACGGGGCTGTTTGTGCTGCCGTTGCTATTCAAGGTAGTGGCCATCTGGCTGAGGGTGCGTGAGGAAGGGGAGGATGAGGGCAACAAAGGGATGCTGTCTCTGCCACGCATCGAAAACCTGCTCTACGGGGCATTTTTTGTGATGCTGGCCTGCTGCCTGCCGCTGATGAATGTAAGCCTCGACACCATCAAGTACGACAGCAGCCGGGCGGCGACCTGTGGCACCTGGACGCCGAAGAAGCCGGATGAAACGGGCTACGCCAACATCATGTCGAGCCTGAATGGCCAGACGGCGAAGGTGCCGGTGTGGTGGTTATTGATGCATAAGCTGTCGAAGGGGATCACGTCGGCGGCCGTAGCCACCATTCCGTGCAGGCCAGATCTGCGGCAGGTCCGTTTTGAAGTCCAACACAGTCGGGTCAACAACCCTGCGCTGGCGAAGGAACTGCAGGACTTCACCAACGACTGCTACGCGCTGGCATTATATACCTGGCAGAACCGCGACCAGGGCCAGACGACGGACAAAGCCACCCTGCGTGACATCGAGTGGCTGGGGTCGAAAACCTTCCTGAACGGCGGGTACTACAACAACCTGCAGTCCAAAACTCCGCGTACCAGTTTCCCCTGGAATGAGGGGCGGGACAGCGGCCGGCCAAACACTGGACGAGGGGGATATCCAACCTGCAGCGAGTGGTGGTCAGCCGGCGAAACGGGGCTGGAAGCCCGCGTGGTGAAACAGGTCGATCCGGGCGTCATGCTGCGGATGTCTGCCGCGCTGAAGATGATGGGGCAACCGGATGCGGACTATAAAGAGGCGGTGGTGCGCCGCCTGGTCAGTCCGGATAACCTGACGGTCTCCCAGGGCGGACGCGCTTATGCCGGTTACGGCGGCAATGCAGACTTTACCTTGGACAACTCGGTTAACCGGCTCGCGTCGCTGGGCGGAACCGCGCTGGGGAGCCTGGCGGCGTACCCGGCATTTGATGCGATGCGTCAGGCACTGCCGATGGTGCAGGCGGTGCTGCTGATGGCCGTCTACATCATGGTGCCGCTTATCCTGGCGTTCGCTGCCTACGAGTACAAGACGGTGATTACGGTGACGTTCGTGGTGTTTGCACTCAATTTCCTGACATTCTGGTGGGAACTGGCGCGCTGGCTGGACAGCTGGTTACTGGAGGCATTGTACAGTTCGGACTCGCACAGCCGCTGGAATGTGGCCGGGTTCCAGAATAGTGCCGATGACCTGATTATGAACCTAGTGATGGGCTGTATGTTTATTGTGTTGCCCATCGTTTGGATGGGAGCGTTGTCATGGGCTGGTGTAAATGTTGGCCATGCTATTGCTTCCGCAGTGAATAGCGGTACAGAAACAGCCAAAAACACTGGGGGGAAAGTTGGTGATGCTGTAACAAATAAAATTACCCGATAGCCGAGACTAACTGACCGAGAAAAACAGCACCTCGGTCAGTTATCGCTAGGAGATTTATACGGAGCCCCGTCATATTCGTTGTTCATTACAGCACTTTCGTATGCATAGTCCGATGAATTTTTTGGGTTTTCCAGGCTATTGTTTTCATGGGTAACTTCCCCCGCAAGGTTTTGCCCAGCGTTTTGAAGAATGAATGCGATCGCCCAAATAAAAAGCATACAGCCGACTACGAGAAGTCCCCCGAACAGCATTGCTGCGACCGAAGCGATGAGAGCGATAACAATCGGAACATGGCCTATCCAGGCAGGTAGCCTGTTCTCTCGTACCTTAGACACGCAAAGTCGATCCCATCTCATAACCACATTTTTCAGACGACTCCACTTTCGGGCAGCCCAGACACCGCGCTGGTAGCCCTGTTGATCTCTGGCTCGGCTCATAATGCCTCTATTCACCTGCTTAGCCGTTTGACCACTATAGCCTAAATAATAACCAATGGCTATTTGCTTGGTCCTGCAGGAGGCATGTTGCACATGCTTGTTTTTTCTTTTCGCTCAGCCAGAACATAACTTAGTAGCATCAGTTGGCTATTGACCCTGACCCAAAATCCTGCTCCATACAGAAACAGAATTCCTGCATGATAATGACTCCCCTGAGCGGAGGTTGTGCTGGGGAAAAAAGGCGCTTTGCTCTGTCAATGCCTAGGTGATTTCTGCAGTAAGGCGCTTTCACAGACGAGGCGTGAGTTGGCTGAGCTGGGTTGCCAGCTTCTTAATCTTCCTGGGACACGAGTTTTTCGGGGGAGAGATATTGCTGGGGCAGATCGAACACAGCCGGGTGAGCCCGGGTTACATGCTGGACGAACTGCAGATGGCGATTGCCCTATGCCTATAGGGGGCATTTTGTGCGTCAGTACGGCATGGATATGGTGTGCACGATGTTGAGTGACATAGTATAGCCAGACGTTCTGGTGGCTGCGCCACGCCTGACCTCGCTGGGGCAAAAGATGATGGACGAGCTGTGCAGTGACAGCCTGTCGGCGGCACAGCATGCCACCGTATACTGAGGAGAGAAGGGAATGAGCGCCCAGTTCGTTTCCCAGACCGTACGCACCGCCACCGGCCGGTGATACTCCCGGCTCTTGGTATCACCTTGCAGCCGAACGGCAAGCCGCAGCCGTGCCAGACCTGTGGCGGTAAAGACCGCTTCCGCTTCGACAACCAGGACGGACGCGGCACCTCGTTCAGCAATCAGTGCGGGGCAGGTGACCTGCTGCTGCCGCTGCACAATGCCGGAAGCGAGGTGGTCAACGTGTTGGAGGCTGGCAGGTGAAAGCCTCCGGCCACACCCTCTGCGGTCCGGACAACGCGGGTATCTGGCTCACCGAGGGCTAGGCTACCGGCCTCACCGTGCACCAACTGACCGGTGAGACGGTGTGCGTGGCGCTGAACGCCAACTACCTGGCGGCCGTGGCGCAGCAGCTGCGTAGCCACTACTGGGATGCACGGCCGCCGAGGCGGCCAAACTAACCTGCGGTGTCCCGGCGCTGCCACCAACGGAGGGCGACTGGAACGAAGTTTATGGCCGGGAAGGGGACGAGCGCGCAGCTCTAGGTGTTCAGCCAGCCGCCGTAGCCGAGCCCCTTCGACACGCTGAGCGATGCCGACCTGAAAACCATGAGCGCCAGTGAGAAAGCCGAACTGCTGGCCGTGCACTACGGCAACACCTTGGCGGTGCCAACGGTGGAGGAAGAACTCTGCTGCTATACGCGCGGTGCCAAGCAGGTGCTGCCACACCGGCAACTGAGCCGGAAGATTGCCGCGCTGTTCCAGAAGGTGCGCACACCGTTCCCCTCCGCCGTTATCAACAGCTTTTTGGACACCCTCAAGCTGATATACCGCAGATGGGCGACCCGGCCCGGGCGACATTGAGTACCCGACACATCGTCATCACCCCCCATACAGTACGGTGCTCATTGATAAAGCGGTACTTCAATCGGGCTCCCTTGCAAAGTGCCGCGCGGCCTTTTTCAGGATATCCCGTTCTTCTTCGGTACGTTTTAGCTGTGCCCGTAGTTTCAGGATCTCGCTTTTGGCTTCCAGTAAATCCCTAGCATGCTGTTCGCTGTTATCAGGTTTGATAGCCCGTAGCCACTTGTAGAGGCTGTGTGCAGAAACACCCAGACGGTCAGATACTTCGGCAACGGAATAACCGCGTTCCGTTATCTGACGGACGGCTTCTTCCTTAAATTCAGGTGTAAATCGTGGTGTGCCCATACGCTCCTCCTATGCTCAAACTATAGGGCAGGATCGTCTACCGGGGTGGGGTCAGTCCAACTATAGGGCAGGATCGTCTACCGGGGTGGGGTCAGTCCATAGTATTGATGTGGCAAAAGCGATAGCTACATTAATAACTAATGGCGGTGAGTTAAAAGATTTTTTTTATCCTAATAAACTCAAGGTTGCTGCTGCACCAATAATTGCAGTGCCCACAACTGCTGGTAGCGGTAGTGAAGTAACGCCTTTTGCTGTAATTTCAGATAAAGAAAAGGGAACTAAAGAAAATATCATAGATATTAAATGTTCTCCAGCCATTGCCTTACTTGACCCTAATGTTTTGCTTAAAGCCCCCCACCATATTATGGCATCGACGGGTATAGATGCGATGGTTCATGCAATAGAAGCATATACTTGTAATCGTTCAGTACTTTATACTGATATTTACGCAATTAAAGCAATTGAATTAATCGCTAATAATTTAATAAATGCATGTGAAAACCATGATATTGAAAGTTGCACTAACATTATGTTAGCTAGTAATATGGCTGGTATTGCTTTTGGATATTCAGATGTTGCAGCCATACATTGTCTTGCTGAGGCATTAGGTGGCCAATATAATATTCCACATGGAGTAGCATGCTCTATATTCCTACCAACAGTTACAGAATATAATATTCCTTCAAACCCGAAAAAATACGCAGATATAGCCAGAGCTATGGGAATTGAAAAGGAAAGTATGACGACAGAACAGTTAGCTAATTCCGTTGTTCCCGCGCTAAAAAAACTCTGTCAAGACCTCAAGTTGCCAAAGTTAAAGGATATAGCTATAGTTGATCCAATACATTTCAAAGCTATCGCTATCAAAGCATCCCAAAATGCGTCTAATAGCAGTAACCCAGTAAAATTTAGCGTGAATAATTACCTGGATATTATAAAAAAAACCTACTAACTATTTTCTCAGTGGAGTGGAAAATCATAATGAAAAATATTTTTATTGTAAATTCTTCGACGGTATTTGGATCCTCAAAAGGTTCGCTAAATAATTACCTGGATGATGTTGCTGTAAAATATTTTGAAAACCACAGCTTTAATGTGAAAACGACAAACGTCAGATCAAGCTACGATATAAGTGAAGAGGTTGAGAAGTATTTATGGTCGGACTTTGTTATCTATCAACTCCCCGCATGGTGGATGGAGATGCCTTGGACTTTGAAAAAATATATTGATGAAGTTTTTACGGCTGGGGAAGATATATATACGAGTGGTGATGGAAGGAGTAGGAAAGATTTATCTAAAAAATATGGTAGTGGTGGATTGTTAGTAAACAAAAAATATATGTTATCTGTTACATGGAATGCTCCGAAAGAAGCATTTTTAGATAAAAATCAATTTTTTGAGGGGAATGATATCGACAATGTTTTTTTCGCTTTCCATAAAGCCCATCAATTTATAGGTATGACTCACTTACCTGCATTTGGTTTTTTTGATGTTATAAAAAATCCAGATATTGATAGAAATGTAAAGGCGTACATAAAACATCTACATGATATTTTTAAAGACTGTCATAGATTTTCAGCGTGAAATACCTGGGCCGGTTCCTGAAGCGGCACGGCACTGTTGCAAAGTTAGCGGAGAGATAGCCTTTTGTCTTATTCAAAGGCCTTACATTTCAAAAACTCTGCTTACCAGGCGCATCTCGCCCAAGGGATCTCCATAATAAAATGGTGAGACCTGGCCTTTGCGTAGTGCACGCATCACCTCAATCCCTTTGATTGTGGCGTAAGCTGTCTTCATGGATTTAAATCCCAGCGTGGCGCCGATTATCCTTTTCAGCTTGCCATGATCGCATTCAATGACGTTATTCCGGTACTTAATCTGTCGGTGTTCAACGTCAGGCGGGCATCGACCTTCGCGTTTGAGCAGTGCAAGCGCATGGCCATAGGTAGGCACTTTATCCGTGTTGATAAAACGCGGGATCTGCCACTTCTTCACGTTGTTGAAGATTTTACCCAGGAACCGGTATGCAGCTTTGCTGTTACGACGCGGGGAGAGGTAAAAATCAACAGTGCGGCCCCTGTTGTCGACGGCACGGTAAAGATAAGCCCAGCGGCCATTGACCTTCACGTACGTTTCATCAATGTGCCATGGGCAAAAATCGGAAGGGTTACGCCAATACCATCGCAGTCGCTTTTCCATTTCAGGCGCATAACGCTGAACCCAGCGGTAAAGGGTAGTGTGATCGACATTCACGCCGCGTTCTGCCAGCATCTCCTGCAGTTCACGGTAGCTGATGCCGTATTTACAGTACCAGCGTACCGCCCACAGGATGATGTCACGCTGAAAATGCCGGCCTTTGAAGGGGGGCACGTGCTGCTCCGTCAGCAAAAGGTGACGATGAGTTTATCACCTGCCGATTTTTGCAACAGTGCCGTTTATAGTACCGCAGTCTCTCCCCCCTTTAATTTTTGACAGAAGTGCAGACAGAAACCGTAAACACCGGCGTTGACATGCCGGGCAAGCCCTTATAGTACAAAAATTCCCGTTCCCCAAACTGACCCCTATTGTAGCTTCGCTCACGTTAGGCCGAGAAGGAATGTAATCTTTCCCTTGCACGATTAACACCAACAGTTTGCAATAATTCAAAACACTCGATTGCTTTATCCATTGCCTGGTAAATTAATTTCAACTCTTCTTCTTTTGGATCCTGCATAACATAATCTATTACATTACCTTTTCTTCCCGGATGACCTATCCCTATACGAAGCCGATAGAAATCAGGGTTATGCCCAGTTGCATTAACTATATCAATAACCCCTTTATGTCTATCGTGTACTCCACTATATTTTATTTTAGCTTGACCCGGCGGAATATCCAGATCATCATGAACGATTAAGAGTTCGTCATTCTTAATTTTCAATCTCTGCATAAGCGAAAAAATAAATGCGCCACTATTATTTAATGGCAGTAAAGGAATAATAACGCTAACAGCTTCTCCATTTATGTTTATGATTGCAGTTTTATATGGTTGACCTCTAACTTTAGTCATCGTTGCATGATACTGACTTACCAATCGGGTAATGAAAATGGATCCTGAATTATGCCTATTCCACTCATGAATTTGTCCTGGGTTACCAAGACCCACAGCAAGTTTTATTAATGCCAACACGTCACCTTAATCCGAAAAATGAACAACCCCGCCGCAAGCAGCGGGGTATCTCAAAACAGTGCCAATTGATGATCTGAATGCAATTTGTGGTATTCATTGCCTTGATTTTTTGACGTACTGCCCAATCATCTGCTCATCTCCATGCTTGCTGACCGTACTTGCAAAATAGCCGTCAGTCCAAAACTCACCTCCCCACAGAGCCTTCTTCACTTATGGGCAGCGTCTGAATACTTTACGAGCAGTCAGGCTTTTGATTATCGTAACGATTTTGGTCACGCTATACGTAGGCACTGATTGCACGAGAAAATGCACGTGATCTTTGTCCGTACCTATTTCGAGAAACTTCACCTGATAGCGTAGCTCTATATCCAGACACACCATTTTCAGAGTTTCATCAACACGATCATCAAACACCGCACGCCGATATTTTGCTGGCAAAACAAGATGGTACATTAGCACTGTAATATTATGGCTTTTATGGATGTATTCGCTCATCCAGTTAGTCTACGCCGCAAGCGGCGGGGAATATAACCCTCAGAGATTTAAAGACACCTAATCCTAGCAAACAGTGTAACTTTGACAGTCGGCTTGAGTAAAATCTATATACGAAATAACTCATTTTTAGCGATGTCTGCGATTAATGTAACATGTATTTCTATATGGCCGTGTCCCGTTTGCAAAGCTTCCGATGCTCTTATCTTGGCAGCAATTGTAGCGCTCTGTCCGGCACTGCTGCAGCTTGTGTTGCGGGTACTCATGTCGAAAGCTTCAGCAACTCGGCAAATCGAGTCGAAATCCACTCCGTGTTCGGGTCCAGTTGCCCACCATGGCACCATATCATGCGTACCGGCAGCGGCGGCAACACCAACGATGGGCAAAACACCTGCCGCAGTGACTTTAGGTAGCTTTCGTGCTTTGCGATGTTGACTGGCAGGATAGCCCACCCCAAGTTATCGGCTATCATTTCGGCGATACAGTAAAAGCTATCCGAACGCCACAACCTCGGGCTGTATGCAATGGCCTGCTCGTCCTCGGCATGAATCAGTAATTGCCGGTAGCGAGCCAAGTCTTTACGCGCCACCGGCTGCTCATCCAACAGTGAATGACCGCTGGCCACGAATATCCCCTGAGGCAGTGAGCCAATATAGCGTTGATCGAAACAATTCCGCAACGGCCCTCGATCAAAATGGAAAGCAATATCAGCACGCTTTTGATCAACATAGCTTGCGACCTCATTAGCAGTGCCATTGAAAAGCGCCAGCTCCATGTAGGGGAAACATTCGGATATTTCGTGCACCAAGTGACCGATCGCGGTATAGGGCAGCGCCTCGTCGAACGCCAGTGCTAGCTTGGCCTTGCCGCCGTCCGACAGCAATAGCGCCAGCTGATCTAACGACTGTGCTTGCCGCAGCAGCTCCTGCGCTTCCAGCAACAGCAACTGACCCACGTCGGACAAGGTAACCCGATGCCTGGTGCGATCAAACAGCTCCACACCCAAATCGGCCTCCAGCAAGCCGATGGCCGTGCTGACGGCTGACTGCGCCTTGCCCAAATGGCGTGCAGCCGCGCTGATCGAGCCGTGTTCAGCGGCGGCGATAAATTGACGTAACTGGTCGAGATTCCATTGCATACAGACATTCCATCAAAAAAAAGGATGGGCTTCATCTTTCTTCCGCCCATATCTATAAACATAATAACACCGTTTTAAGCAAATCGACGGAGAAAAACATGAGACTTCAACCCTGGCTATTCCTGTTTGTGGCAATTGCTGCAGAAGTCACGGGAGTGACAGTGATGAAATTTGTGTCAGGTTCGGGCTCTGTCACTGCCTTTATCTTTATGTATGCCACGATCGGCCTCTCGTTCTATTTTCTGGCGATGGCGGTAAAGGATTTGCCCATCGCCCTAGCTTATGCCACTTGGGAGACAATCGGCCTGATAACCATTGCCTTCATCGGTTTTTGTTTTTTCACCGAGAGTATGGGCATATACAAGCTATCGGGAATGGCCGTTCTAATCGCTGGTGTTGTCATGGTTAATTTCGGAGCGACAAAACGTTGGTGAATTATGCAACACACTGAATTCATTCATTACGCCCTCATGGCAATCGCTATTTCGCTGGAGGTCGTCGCCAATATATTCATCAAGTATTCGGACGGGTTCAGAAAACGCCTGATGGGTTTACTGGGTATTTTCTGCATCTTGGTGTCATTCACCGCTTTATCCCAGGCAGCAAAGGGCATTGACTTGTCGATTGCCTACGCACTGTGGGGAGGTTCGGGCATTCTGCTGACCGCAGTGGCGGGATTAGTGCTCTTTAAACAAAAGCTCACGCCAGCTCGGCTGGTTCGGAATTGTTTCAATTATGCTGGGCATCTCAATTCTCAAACTGGCGTGATCGCTGTAAGCTCCCCCAAACATCCATTTTCGATAAGGCAATCAAAGGAAGAATATCCCTGCCGTCTGGATGTTCCTGCGGTGTTGGACCAAGAGAATGAAATGAACGCATCCCAACTATTTGAGAGGGGCGAAAGAGGCGGTAGGTGGGGTGTGTGGATCCTCGCAGACTTCCGGCATCATGGTGCCCAATACGAGAGGCATAAAGCTCTCTGATAACTGGAGGATCCACGAGATGAAATATACCCCTATTGGTATCGATATCGCAAAACATCTGATGCAGGTTCACTTCATTGATAAGCACACTGGTGAGGTTATCGATAAACAGATTAAACGTGATTCGCTACTGGAATACTTCAGCAATCGTGAACCTTGCCTGATTGGCATGGAGGCCTGCGGCGGTTCCCTGCACTGGGCACGTGAGTTGGAAAAACTGGGGAATAAGGTCAGGTTACTCCAGGGGAAATTCGTCAAGGCCTGCGTGATGGGCAACAAAAATGACGTCATGGATGCGCGTGCTATCTGGATGGCGGTTCAGCAGCCGGCTAAAGCTGTCGCTGTGAAAACCGAGGAGCAGCAGGCGGTACTACATCGAGGCCCGCAGCATCGACTGCAACAAAGCTGGATATAGAGCTGCAACCTACCGTCAACGTCAACACCATGGAAGCCTTGCAAACGGGATGCGTTCATATAGCCGCCACATGGTATAGCAGTCACTGAGTTCGATTGTTATCGCGCGGGCTCCGCCCCGTTCCAGCAACTGAATAGCACCGGTTGAATTAGAACCTATACTGTTAAAGTAGAGGATCTATGAATACGACCAAACGTTACTCACCCGAAGTTCGGGAGCTCGCCGTAAATCTGGTGCTGGAAACACAGTATGAACATGCCTCTCAGTGGCAGGAGATCTGCTCCATCGCGCCCAAAATTAGTTGCATTCCGGAGACGTTACGTCTGTGGATCAAGCAGCATGAACAACGCCTGGCGGTGAAGGTCAATCTCAATGCGGATGAGCGGCAGCGTCTTAAAGAGCTCGAACGAGAGAACCGCGAGCTTCGCCGTAGCAACGATATTCTGCGACTGGCGTCAGCGTATTTGCCCAAGCGGAGCTCGACCGCCACTGCAAGAAATAGCGCCACTGACGGCACCGTTGATGGAACAACATGGGGTCGAGCCGGTATGTCAGGAACTGCATATTGCCCCGGCAACCTATTACTGGCAGCGAAAGCAACAGCAAAATCCGGAACTCCGCAGCGTCCGCCAGCGGCGCGATGAAGAGCTCAGTCAGGAGGTTGAACGCGTCTATGATGAGAGCAAACGGCTCTATGGCGTGAGGAAGGTCTGGCTCCAGCTTCGGCGCGAAGACATCAAAGTGGCGCGTTGTACGGTAGAACGACTGATGCGGGCAATGGGCCTGTTTGGTGTCCGCCGTGGCAAAGGCGTGAAAACAACGCGCAGCGATGAAAATGCGACTACCCCGGATGACCTGGTGAATCGACAGTTCGTGGCGGAACGGCCAAATCAGCTTTTGGTGGCTGATTTTACCTACGTTAGCCCAGCTCCAGGCTTCGTGTATGTGGCCTTTATCGTCGATGTGTTCGGCGGCAGCATCTTTGGCTGGCGGGTCTCAACGTCGATGGAAACTTATTTGGTACTGGATGCGCTGGAGCAGGCGCTCTGGGCCTGGCGTCCGGGTAAAAGGGGTATCCATCATTCAGACCGGGGGTCGCAATATGTCTCACTGGCGTACTCAAATCGACTGAAAGAGGAGGAAATACTGGCGTCAGTCAGCACCACCGGCGACTCCTACGATAATGCGATGGCAGAGAGTATCAACGGCTTATACAAAACGGAGGTGATCCGCAGCCAGAGCTGGAAAAACCGGACGGAAGTGGAGTTGGTCATGCTGGTCTGGGTAGACTGGTACAACAACAAAAGGCTGCTTGGTCGCCTGGGCTATATCCCTCCTGCTGAAGCTGAAATGAACTATTACGCTTCGGTGTTAACGGCAGAGTATTGCTAAAATTACTCTCTAATAAAGTCGGGGTTATTCAAACAGAACCATGTGGCCATGATCTGATCTTGGATGGACTCACGTAATACAGGAAATACTATGTCAAAGAAACTTTACGGTCATCCTCAGGTCCTGGCTGACGACAGCAATTCTGTTGTGGTTCGCGGTGCTAGGGAGAACAATCTTAAAGATGTGGATGTTTCTATTCCGCGCAATACACTGGTTGTCTTTTCTGGCGTGTCAGGCTCGGGTAAGTCATCACTGGCCTTTGGTACTATTTATGCCGAAGCGCAACGGCGCTACTTTGAATCGGTTGCCCCTTACGCGCGTCGCCTCATTGATCAGGCCGGCGTTCCGGACGTGGACAGCATTGATGGACTGCCTCCAGCCGTTGCCCTTCAGCAACAACATGGTGCTAATAACTCGCGCTCCTCTGTCGGCAGTGTGACTACTTTATCCAGCTTGGTGCGAATGATGTACTCCCGGGCGGGTTCCTATCCGGCCGGACAACCGATGCTGTATGCCGAGGATTTTTCTCCCAACACACCACATGGGGCATGTCCTTCCTGTCACGGCTTGGGCCATATCTATGAGGTGACTGAAGCGCTGATGGTGCCCGATCCCTCACTCAGTATTCGTGAAAGAGCCATTGCCTCCTGGCCCCGAGCCTGGTACGGACAGAATCTGCGAGACATTCTGGTGACCCTGGGCTATAACATCGATATTCCTTGGAAAAGCCTTCCAGCGGAAGACCGCCAGTGGATCCTGTTTACCGAAGATACCCCTACTGTACCGGTCTATCCTGGACTTAGTCCTGAAGACACGCGCGCCGCCGTCAGGGAAAAGCTGACTCCAGGTTATATCGGAACTTTCACGGGGGCACGACGTTATGTTCTGCATACCTTCGCCAACACACAAAGCATGCTGATGAAAAAACGCGTCTCTCGCTTTATGGAAAGCAAGCTGTGTCCTGTCTGTCACGGGAAAAGGCTGAAACCTGAATCATTGTCCGTCACCTTTGCCGGTGTGGACATCGGTGAATTTATGCAGATGCCCTTAGACCAATTGAGAGAACTACTCCTTCCGATTTCCAGGGGGGATTCCAGCGCCCACCACGCTGATGCGGATGTCGACAGAGATATCCGCCGTCGGGACCGGACAGAACACACTGAATCCGGCAAAGAGTCTCATCCCATTTTTGTGTTATCGGAAGAGAAACGATTAGCCGCACAGCGGCTGACCAGAGGTGTCATGAACCGGTTGTATCAGTTGCAGAAACTGGGGCTTGGTTATCTGACACTGGACAGAGCAACTCCTTCTCTGTCCGCCGGAGAGCTTCAGCGACTGCGTCTTGCCACTCAGCTTAGTTCAATGCTATTTGGTGTAGTCTATGTTCTTGATGAACCATCAGCAGGTTTGCACCCTTCGGACAGCCATGCGCTCTACGATGCGCTTGAAAATCTCCGGGATACCGGCAACTCAGTTTTTGTTGTTGAACATGATCTTGACCTTATGCGACGGGCACAATGGTTGGTTGATGTGGGCCCGGAGGCCGGTGAAAAAGGAGGACATATTCTCTACAGTGGTATGCCGGAAGGTCTGAAAGCAGTTTCTGAATCCAGAACAGCGCGTTATTTGTTTGATGAAGTGCGACAACCGCAATCTTTCGCCCGTCAGCCATCAGGATGGCTGACACTACGAGGTATTCGCCGACATAATCTTAAGGGGATTGATGTTGATATTCCATTGGGCGTGCTGACTACTGTCACGGGGATATCTGGTTCCGGTAAATCTAGCTTGATTGCTCAGGCATTACCTGAGCTGGTATTTTCTTCTCTTGGCCATGGGCCAGAATACGTGCATTCCGAAGCAGAGGAACCGGCTGTAACTGAGAAAACTTACGGTACCTTGAGTGGAGATATCGAATTGATAAAACGGCTGGTTCAGGTTGATCAGAAACCGATAGGTCGGACACCCCGTTCTAATCTAGCAACGTATACCGGGCTGTTTGACCATATCCGTAAGCTCTTTGCTGGGACACCTGCCGCGAAAAAACATCATTACGATGCGGGTCAGTTCTCTTTCAATGTGGCAAAAGGTCGTTGTGAAACCTGTGAAGGAGAAGGCCTTGTCAGTGTGGAGCTGTTGTTTATGCCTAGTGTGTATGCGCCGTGTCCAACCTGTCATGGAGCACGTTATAACCAAAACACTCTCAGGATCCGCTGGCAGGAGCGAAACATCTCAGAAGTACTTCAGATGACGGTGGATGAAGCCTGTCAGTTTTTTGCTGATGAAGAACCTGTGGCACGCCCCCTCCGGTTGCTGGGAGAAATAGGTTTGGGTTACCTACGTCTTGGGCAGCCAGCTACTGAATTTTCGGGAGGAGAAGCACAACGGATAAAGCTGATAACCGAACTACAGCGTAGTCAGCACGGACACACGCTGTACATCCTAGATGAACCAACAACCGGCCTGCATGCCTTAGATGCAGACCGTCTTTTGGTGCAGCTGCAGCGGCTTGTTGATGCAGGCAATTCCGTGATAATGATTGAACACGATATGCGTGTGGTTGCTCAGGCGGATCAGGTCATCGATATTGGTCCAGGAGCCGGCCATGAAGGGGGGCGCTTGGTTGCCGCAGGCTCTCCCGAACAAGTATCACGAGCGATGGAAAGTATTACCGCACAATATCTTGCAAAGGTGATATCACTTAACGGTAGCACGCCTGCTGCGTGAGCTCGCCTGCTGCGCAACCGAAGTCCTTTCCACCTTCCTCGACGCATTTTATACTGTGTTTCATGTACGTACCGCGACCTGCAAAGCTTCTGTTCCAGCACAACGAGGGCTGGGAACGCTTCCTTGGTAAGAGCCCCGTGGAGGACGTCTGTCAGATCCCTGTCAATCCGGCGATGATAGTGTCCACTTAAATTTAGATGGACACTATCACAGGTGACAGAGCCCACAGCCCGGCGCAAACGCGCATCTTACCCCATGTCGTTCAAAATCGACCTGGTTCAGCAATCGCTGCAACCCGGTGCCAGCGTGGCCCGACTTGCCCGCGAGCACGGTATTAATGACAACCTGCTGTTTACCTGGCGTCAGCGCTATCGCCATCTGGTCGACGCCCCCGTTGATGACGGTGCGGGTGAGGCCAGCACCATCACGGACAACATCGTTCCCGTTGTTCTCGAACGCCAGTTGCCGTTGCTACCCGCAGCGGTACCGGCATCATCGCCCAGGCCTGAGCAGACCTGCGAGATAGTCATCGGCCGCGCACGCCCGAAGCTGTCTGGCCACCTTACGCCGGCCATGCTGGCAACGTTGGTTCGCGAATTGAAGCGAGGTCGCCGGTGATCTCACTTCCTGCGGGTTCCCGCATCTGGCTGGTCGCCGGACCGACATGCGTAACGGCTTCAACGGCCTGGCGTCGCGCGTGCAGAGCGTCCTCAACGACGATCCGTTCAGCGGCCATCTGTTCATCTTCTGCGGACGCCGCGGCGATATGATAAAACTGCTGTGGGCCGACGTGGATGGGCTCTGCCTGTTCGTCAAACTCCTCGAACATGGTCACTTCGTCTGTAAGCGTTAAGCGAGCGCCGTATTGACGGCTATTTATTGGTGAGATCCACATTCCATGGCAGGAGTTCAGCCACTTTGTTCGACGGCCACTCCGGCAACACACTAAGGATATATCTGAGGTAACCTTCCGGATCGATGCCGTTCAGCCTGCACGTTCCGATCAGTCCATACAGCAGAGCTCCGCGTACACCGCCATGATCGCTGCCGAAGAAGATGTAGTTCTTTTTACCCAGGCATATCGCCCGTAAGGCCCGCTCCGCTGCATTGTTATCTGCTTCTGCAAGACCGTCATCGCAGTAGTAGCACAGGGCATCCCACTGGTTCAGGGCATACGCGAACGCTTCACCCAGACGGGATTTTTTCGAGAGCGTCGCGCTTTTTTCTACCAGCCACTCATGCAGGGATGCCAGCAGTGGTTTGCTTTGGGATTGTCTCGCTGCCAGCCGCTCAGTTGCCGGGAGACCACGTATGGCTTCTTCGACTGCGTACAGCTCACCGATACGTTTCAGGGCTTCCTCTGCTGTAGCCGTTTGAGTACTTATATAGACGTCGTGGATTTTTCTGCGTGCGTGGGCCCAGCAGGCCGCTTCTGTTAACGGGCCGCCTTCACGTTCTACGCTGAACAACCGATCGTAACCTGCGAACGCATCCGCCTGCAGCACACCATGATAGTGCTGAAGATGTTGCTGAGGATGTTTACCCTGCCGGTCTGGTGAGAAGGCGAACCATGCTGCTGGCGGGTCTGACGAGCCAGCGTTCCGGTCATCGCGAACGTACGTCCAGATGCGCCCGGTTTTCGTCTTCTTTCTGCCCGGGGCCAGTACCGGCACCGGGGTATCATCCGTATGCAGCTTGTGGCAGTCCATCACGTAGTGATGAAGGGCCTCATCCAGCGGGGCCATTAACCGGCAGCACGCATCCACCCAGTTGGAGAGCAGAGCCCGGCTCAGCTCCACGCCCTGACGGGCAAAGATTTCGCACTGGCGATAGAGCGGCAGGTGCTCGCAGTATTTGGCCGTTAACACGCGGGCCAGCAGACCCGGCCCGGCGATACCCCGATCGATGGGGCGTGATGGCGCAGGCGCTTCAACGATGCAGTCGCATCGGGTGCAGGCCTTTTTCACTCTGACCGTACGGATCACTTTCAGGGCGCTGGAGACCAGTTCCAGCTGCTCCGCGCTGACTTCGCTGAGGTACTCCATATCGTTGCCGCATTCAGGACAGCAGCTTTCCGCAGGCTCCAGACGATGGATCTCGCGGGGAAGATGTTCAGGGAGAGGCCGGCGGTGGCGGGACTGTCGAAGCTGGCGCGGAACCTGCGGATCTTTATCCCGACCGTTATAACGATCACTTTGTTGCTCCTGCTGTTTCAGCAGGGCTTCGGCTTCTTCAACCTGGCGGCGTAGTTTTTCTGAACGGGTTCCGAACAGCATCCGGCGTAGTTTTTCTATCTGAGCCCGCAGATGCTCTATTTCACGCTCTTCGTTCTCTATTTTCTCTTCAGCGCGAGCCAGCGCCGAACGCAGGAACGACTCAGTCTCTGCAACGAGGCTGAGCTGGCTGTCTTTCTGGCGAATCGCGTCTTCCAGCGCAGCGATACGGGCGAGATAGTCCTGACTCATGACCCCATTTATAATGCGGTCATGTTCTTTTTACAACATCGTCAGTGAGTTAAGGCGTGCTGTTTTTGGCTGGCGCCAGTCCAGCTTATCGAGGAGCATAGCAAGTTGTGTGCGGGTGATCGCGATTTTGCCGTCGCGTACAGCTGGCCAGATAAACTGGCCTTCTTCCAGACGTTTGGTAAACAGGCACAGACCGCCAGCATCAGCCCAGAGGATCTTCACGGTGTCCCCTTTGCGGCCACGGAAGATAAACAGATGCCCGGAGAACGGATTTTCATCAAGTGCATGCTGTACCAGCTCGCCCAGACCATTGAACGATTTACGCATATCCGTGACCCCGGCAACCAGCCAGATGCGGGTGCCTGACGGGAGAGATATCATTGACTTCTCCCGGTCAGCTCACGAAGCAGCACTGCCAGCAACTCCGGTGACGGGTTATCCAGCGTCATTTTGCCGTGGCGGAACTCAACACAACAGGAGGTGGCATTCAGCGCTGAGAACTGATCCGGGTTTGTGTTCGTCTCACCTGTTGGCGCTGGATCCGGTATCACCTCAACAGGCAGCATAGTCGGTGATGATGAAGATTCGATTGTTGCCGGAAGGCGGCGTGATATACGGCCTTCATCCTGCCAGAGCCGTAGCCATTTGAAGATGACGTTATCATTGACGCCATTTTCACGGGCGATCTGAGCAACGCAGGCTCCGGGACGGGAAGCAAGTTCGACCATACGAAGCTTGAAGTCATTGGGATAATTTTTACGGGGTTCTTTTCGCCAGGATTGGGATTCCATACTTAGATGTCCGTCTGTACAGGTGGACGTCTAAGTTACCAGTACTGGCTTAATGGCTACATACGGCGCTGGGTTTACGCTTACGATTGGTCCATTAGCGTCAGGAGTATGTCGAAATCCCCCACAATCCGAAGCTCCAGCGGGCTGATTAAGCGACCATCATCTGAATAGACGGCATGTAGTGCGCTTTCTTCAGTATAAAACCCATTGGGCGGGCATGATGCCGGAAAGCGCTCATCCTTCCAGGACTTATTGTCCATGGTGAAGTTTTTCCAGCCTTGCTCTTTCAGTTTTTCGGTAACGTAAGTAAGACGAAACAAGTCTGACTGTGTGCTTAAAGGCTCAGTACAGGATTGCCACAGGTATTGCAGCTTTTCTCGAAGCTTACTGGAAGGACCCTTTTTTCGCCCCTGCTCAAGCAGGAAAGCGATATCAATGGCAACACACTTCGGAAATCGCTTTTGCTTTTGGGCGGTGGCCAGCCAACGAACCAGAAATAGATGCTCCGACAACGGTGTGCTGGCGATGCCATCCTGACGAGCGATACCCAACGCAACAAGCGCGCAAAATGCCAGATTGCTCAGTGCTGACAGAGTGATTTCTGGTTCGTTTCCTTGCGTATCGGTTTCCATTCTCTTCCCTATGACTTTTCAGCTTCGCTGATATCCTCTGCAGTGTAATAGTGATACCTAGTGCTGTTCTATGACTTGCTATAATACATAAGCAAATCTTAGCATAATGATTTATATAACAATATGCATTGTTTGTGCGAGGTTAAGGGCCTCTATTACGGTTCTGAAGCCCTTTGTCACAGAATTACTCTTTCCTTCTCGGACAGTCTAGTTCTGTTAAGTTTAAACCTTTTATCCTGATGTTTGCTTTTCTTTCAATCTCATTACCAGGTTCTATCGATAAGTAGTAAATATCATTAACTTTAGTAACAAGGTTCAATTTGACGAGCTCGTTGTTGGAGTTGTTCTCATTTATATAAATGCGAGGTATCCCATTTCTGAGAACTTCGTTGCGTAAAAAACAGGTGTTGTCTAATGTTATGCCAATTCGATTTGATGTTGCTTGAGCTAAATTTTGCGAGAAAGTGAATGATAGCAACATAGCTGTCTCGGCAATAATAATGGCGGCAAAGAATAGAGTGCTTAAATTTCTGCTTCGTTTGGATGTTGATAAAGATGGTAGTTTTAGAAGGAAGTGAGTTACAGCGACTGTGATTGCAAATGTACCATCACCGATAGAAATAAACTCAGGCTTGAATAAGAACGACAGAAAAAGAATTAACAACAATATCATGATGAGTTCTATGACTGGAATTGTTAAGCATAGCAGTGCTCTTACAAAGAGTGTTGCTGTTTTAATGCTTACTGTTCTGATTTTTATAGGTGGGTTATTTGTTACCCTGCTGATGGAGCATGTATGTGAGGTTGCTATTGATAGGGTGAGCGCTATGCCTGTTATTACTATTAAGTAGATGAATACTATGTTTACGGAGCTGGCTTTGATAAGAATGAAGGGCCACAGGCAAATTAATAAGTTAAAGAATGCCATGATTGTTTTTTTGTATTTGTGTATTTTTTTTGCAGGGGTTTATGTAGATGAGGCAAAGAAATGAATTTTGAATCGACTCTTTGTTTACATATAAAATGGCGATCATGAGTGTGAAAATTAAAGTCAACATGAAAAGAGCTAGGGTGCCAGCACTAATTAGTATGCCTGGAGATATAAGGTCGATAAAATTGATGTTATGTTTTATCGAGAAGAAAAACAAAAGCATTGAGCCATAAACGGTTGAAGTGAACGTCATTAATGTTACTGCTTTTGAAGCTGTGTCTAATTGTGTTCTATATTTAATGGTTAAGCCGGTTTTTCTTCGCGAATTTGTTCTAGTATTCATTCCTCTTCCCTCTGTGTTGTTACTCCTGTGTATAAGGTTAGCAAGTGGCTTCATTTGTGCATTGAGAATTTTTGCGGCAATCATGTTTTTGGGAAATAACTCAACAGGATAGAGGCCAAGTGACGCCGACCCGGTGATTAAAATTCAGCTATTTGTAAGTTTATATACTCGATGATACAGGGCAAACGCATACTTTGGTTTTATTTTAACCAAAGATGATTTCGCTCCTGAACTTATCACTCCAGCCAGCCTGTTTTAGCTTACTGCGCATACTGTCTTTTTGAGGATGGAGCCTCGCGAGATTCAGCGCGAACCGCCTTATCACGGCCACATTTTCGGCTCCGTCTCCGGCTCTGATGCGACTGTCATCTTCGTTAAACGTTACATCAAGTACCCAGTGTGCTTTGTTCTCTACTTCCCAGTGGCTGCGGATGGCTCCGGCTATTCGCTCTACATCCGGCGGAAGTGAACTTATATAATACTGTTTCTCACAGGACAGCGGCTCTGTTTTACCGGTATGCCGTTCACGTTCAACTTCTATCACTGTCTGCAATCCCCGCCAGTGAGCACTTTCCGTGATCCATTCATTGACTCGTAACTGCCGGTAACGCCTGATTTCTGTTCGCCCGTGCCCCGCATCGATTTCTTCAAACCGAGCCAGGTATTCCGGGTTGTCGCGGCTGACTTTAGTGAAGTAAGCGGCAATTTCGTTGCGTAACTCTTTGTGGTTATTTTTTACGCACAGAACATAATCCACCCCTCTGCCAATAATTTTATCGGCTATCTTTTTTTGCGTATTCATGGCGTCAACGCTGATTAGCGCACCATTGATGTTCAGCGTATCCAGCAAAACAAGCACTGAAGCATTCTCGTTCTTTTTACCCAACGACTTCGTCTGGGCCAGTATCAGCCCCTGCTGCTTGCTCCATGCCGTAATGCTGTGCAGAGCAGAACCGTGATCACCCTGATATGAGTGGCGTAGCGTCTTGCCATCAATGGCAATCTGCTCATGCCCCTGTTCCTGGCGAACCTCATTCACCCAGTTAATAAACGCCTGGTTCATTTTTTCCGGCTCTATCGCCCTGATAAGCCGGGCTATCGTATCGTCGACCGGGATACCATGCGGGTAAGTTCTGTACTGCCGCAACCATTCGATTTTCTCATCGCCAAATTGTTTGATATCTTTCCAGCCTTCAGCGCCAGAGACCACGGCACAAACGGTAAGAAAAACAATGTCCAGGAAGTCGTACCTGATGTTGATGTTTTTGCGTAGGTCATCCAGCTCACTGAAGTGATCGATAAAGCACATGCCGCTATCTCTTTCATTTATTGGGATAGTTTCTGATCACCTGAACACGATTAAGTTCACTCAAAGTACGATCTTGCCCTGCTCGATGATAAACCATATATTGACGCATCTTGCTATTATCGTTTAAGGTAGCCATGTTGTACCGTCGTCTCTATGACGACCAGCCAATGCCTCAGCACTCCGTGAGAGGCGCCTTAGGGTGAGTGCCAGCCAATGTTTCATGTGACCTGTGAGAAACGCCTTCGGGTGGTCACAATATCCTCGTAGCCTGGAAGAGGATGCCCATGTGGCGGTACCTCCGTTTACCCTTTGAGAACGGAGATCACGACTGTGATGAAGGTTCATTAACGACTCAACCGCGCCAGTCCTGGTACGGTTCCTTTCACCAATAACGTATGTGTTATGTCTTTCAGCTACAAAACTCGCCAAGGCGAGGTTTTACGCTTCAACGTTCTGATTATTTTATCTTTTTCGACGTGTTGCTGACGATGCGACTTTTGAACGCACGTATAAGGCCATTTGGTACATTTGGCCGCTTACGTGAGTCTCATTAGGAGCAGAGGAGCGCGCGTCACTTGTGAAGTGGCGAAGACACTACCAAGTGACGCGCGTAGCGCATAACGTCTCAACCCACGTACGACGTGGCTTTCAACGTTTAACTACCATCTGACCAACATGTAGTCTGTGTCAGTACGGTTTTAAACACTTATTCACTTCAACGTAATAACGACGGAAAACATCGTCTTGAACGTTTCACTATCTAAAAGGAAGAAATCGACTCGGTATCGATGGCGACACTACGAACAGTAGTGTTGGAGGCAGCTTGACGAAAGTCAGCTCTGCATTAGCAGCAAACGGATCAGAGATCTGGGGTGCCTCGCAAGAACTCAACATTTCGCCGCCCCGATGCACAGATACCAGTCGAGACGCAGGAAGCGCAAAAGCAACCGTGTCGTCGGGGTTGAAATTACTGGGGTACCGATCCGTCTGCTTCTTTTAAAGCAGATGGACGTGTATCCCATTGGAGATGTTAAGATGTCCAGATTCGGTAAACAGCTGGGAAAACAACTTGTCACGCTAGCTCGTCAGGGACGAGGGAGTTTTAAAACCGTTGCTGACCGTTCCAGAATTGCAGACCGTTTTTCTGAAAGTCTGGCAAAATTAAATATTCAAATTCGTGATGTAAAACACATCAAGACGACCCATATCGAAAAATATATTCATAGCCGGCTGGCTGAAAATATATCGCTTCGCACATTGCAAAACGAGATGGCAGCTGTGCGCTCAATCATGTCAGCTGCGGGTCGGAATAAACTGGCTGATCCCAACCATGAGAAATTGAGTAACCAGGCTTTAGGGATTTCAGGTGCTAACCGTGATGGAACAAAAACCCCTATTTCGGATGAAAAGTTAACTGCTGTCATCAATCACGTCTTAAAAAAAGATGCAGGGGTAGCATTGGGTGTTCAGTTGTCTCGCTATTTAGGTTTGCGAACGGAAGAAACTGTTCAGTCAGCAAAGTCATTAAAAACATGGCGGCAGGCTTTAATTAATGGAGACGAGCGTGTTCGGGTTGTGTTTGGCACGAAAGGCGGTCGTCCTCGCGATACGACCATTTTTAATCGTGAGAAGGTTTTATCTATTTTAGAGGCGGCAATAAAACATTGTGATGATCACAATGGGAAACTGATTGATAAGCCTTCATTGCATACAGCAATAGAACGTTATCGAAATATTGTTCGTGAGGCAGGAATGACAGGGAAAGATGCTCCCCATAGTTTGCGATACGCGTATTCACGCGATGCGGTGACTCATCATGTTAAAAATGGAATGAGTCGCGTAGAAGCAGAGGCATTGGTATCGATGGATTTGGGCCATGGTGATGGCCGAGGGCGTTATATTAAGCGAGTCTATTTCAAAGGTGATGTGGAGTAACGGATTAATCGCATTCAGTGTGCGGGATTTTATTAATTTAAAATTTTCTCAACGGTATACGTGAATATGATTTATCGTACATAAGGTCGCAGCTCTCACAGGGCTGCGACCTAAAAATGATAATGGTACTGAGATGTTACGTTATTAGGATAATAGGAAATATTAATCCAAAAACAGGTGCGTATGGCCTATTGACAGAGCAGCGATTTGCTCGGAAAATAAACATGCTTACTCGTTGTCTTCGGACAACCAGCCAATGCTTCAGCACTCTGTGAGAAGCGCCTTCGGGTGAGTGCCAACCAAAGTTTCAGCGGTCTGTGAGAAACGCCTTCGGGCGACTGCGAATATCCTCGTAGCCTGAAAGAGGAAGCCCCAGTGGCGGTAACCCTGTTTAACCTTTGAGAACAGGGATCACTTAACGGTGATGAAGGTATTGACCGATGTCATAACGACTGCGGTTGCTGCAATCTGATCCCCCGGGGAAATACCTTTCCCCTGGGAGCGGTGTTTCCCTTTTTTACAGGAGAAACACCATGTCTGTTTTTACTTCTTCAGTTGTTCCTGATTTCTTCTCAACCCTGCACCGTGTCAAATCGGCTGTCCAGCGAATACCTTTTCGCATGGCGCCGCCGCGTTTTACTGACTGGTACGTCAATGCAGCCGGTAATTTTGCCGTTCGCGCGCATGTTATCTGCAGTGATGAGGGTTCGGTCAGCGCGTTACTGACGCTGCGCAAAGGTTGGTACAAAGGCGAATATACCTACGCAAGCACCCATGTTGTGCTGTCTTGCAAGCATACCGAGCGCAGAAAAGCGTACCGACTCGCCAGCCAACATGCTGAGCATTTGGCCAGACTGCGTTACCGCTTTTAGAGCGGTCGGTTTACCCACTTCATACCCTGACGGGGATTTACACCCGTTATGGGGATAAATCCCGCTTTTCTTTTTGTGGAGGATTTATCGATGCATACCCAGTTACCCAACGTACTTGACGTGAAAACCGCGCTTGATGCGTTTCATTTCCTTTGCCTGGTTGAAGGTAAGCTCATGAGTATACGGGCTTGCCAGCGTCTGGGACTGGGTCTTGAACGTGAAGACCCCTCTGAGCTGAATGATGTGGAAAATGCCGTTATCAATGCGGGAGAGGCCTTTGGTGGTTTCCTGCTGGTCATGCAGTACGGCTATATATCGACGCTTTCCGCTAACGGGCAAGCACTTATGGCTCACCTGGATACACTGAGCGCAGATATTCACGCGTCTTATTGGGCGCAGGCCGTGGAGCAAGGCAAGCGCTATGTCGAAGCCGACATTGCGATTGGCGAGCTCGAGGTTTGGTGATCGGCACGACAGCCTGACAGACACACACCCTGACGGGGATTTATTCCCGTCCGGGGGATAAATCCCCCCCAAATTTTTTGTTACCGGAGGATTTATCGTGAGTATGAACGTGTATTTTGTCGCACCACCGTCCCAGGACGCGTGGATTGATTTCACCCTGGCGGTGACCGAGGTGTTCTGGCTGTTGCCGGAAGAGGCCCGGCCAGAAGGTATCACGGAAGCCGGTCAGCTGTTTGATGGTATGATCTTCGAAACGGCCGGTTTACGTGTATCACCGGGATCAGAGGAAAATATCCCGATGCAACAGGTGCCTTACGTCAAAGAACGTATGGGGTTCTTTCAGCACCCTGATTTTTTTCACCGACTGGTTCTGATACTGATTCATAACCTGTGCCCTGGCTCTGTACGGATAGAGCGGAACGACTCCAGACTTTCCAAAAATCCAGGATGGGAGTTGCCACTACTCTGGTTGCGCCACCACCTTAAACGCCCAGAACTTCTTGCTCCGGGTGAAGTGGATGAGGCGGCACTGGCTGATGACTCTATTCTTTACCATTTGGAAGGGTATAACAGTCACAACGATGATCCCGATGAACTGCTTTGTCGCTGGCGCGTTATTGTCGGCATGGATGAAGTGCTGGCGGTGCGTCTGAATCAGGCGCATTCGGCGGCATAGTCGCGATTTTTAATTCACCCGGCAGGGCCTCCCTGCAGGGGAGCTCCTGTCCGTATACCGAGAGGAGTGACCCATGGGACTTGATATCAACTTTTTCCGTCAGCGTAAGGCTGACTATCCGAAGTTGCCGGTAAACGGCGACTGGACACCCGTCGGCGACTGGGTGCCGTGTTCACCAGCGTGGCTGGAGGACGGCGGTGATTGCGTGCAGGCGCCGCGAATATACAACCACAATACGTGTAACCACTACCATCCGCCGCTGCTGGTTCACACCTGTCATTTTCGCGGGTTTACTGCGTTGATGCATTGGGTGGCCAACAGTGTCGGGGATGTCAAAAGCGGTGAGCTGATGGCGTTCGACCGTAACGACGTCCAGATGCTGGATTTGTGTCTGTCGCGGCTGAATGAAGCGAACTGCCATGATGAGTTTCCTTCTGAATCTCGTGACTACGGCGGTATTTACTGGACGCAAGTCGATTTGCTGAAGGCGTACGTTAACAACGTGCTTGCCGGTTTTGATTTCAGTCGGGACCACCTTTACTTCCGGGCTTCGTGGTAACACCTCCCACTGGCCATAACGTTTCATTTCCCTGGAGGGGCTTTTCCTCCCGGGGAAGTCCGTCTCCGCAACTCAGGAGACTTATCATGTTGCATTTTAACCCTGCAGAACTGCGCGCCGTGGTGGCTGAAGTACGCGCCAATCAGTGTGCGCTGGTGTTGGCCAAGGATAATGGCGTCTATCTGATGCCGGCCGTGGGCGAACGAAACGCCACCGGCCGTATCAAACACCTGGCGTATGCCGACGGGTGTCATCCTGACAAGGATGAGGCCTGGTATGAAACGTCCCGGCAGCTTGCCGGCGGCGACGACTTTGGCGAGGAGCTGGTGCTGAACGACAGTTGTATCGAGCGAATACTGTCGCAAGGCCATGAGCTCTGGATACATCTGTTACCCGAAACGGTCTATATGCACGTTGCCACGGTTAACTGGGTGTGTGTCGCCGATTATCGGCGGGTGACCGCGCGCATGCTGCAGCTGGCCGAGGTCCATTACTCGGTCTGCGTCAGCCAGGATGAGTTTAAACACTGGCGTGAGCGGGCCATCAACCTGCTGGCCACGGCCTGTCATACCGATTGCAAACGGGCAAAGCCCGCCGATCGGGCTGATTACCTGGCTCTGTTCGAACGGCTGAAACAGCGTGTTGACACAGTGAATCCGAAAGGGGCGCTGCGTTACCCTGCTCTCTAACCACTTTTCCTGTCCCCTGGGGCGTATTCTTCGCCGCCAGGGGAAGAATGCGCCTTTTTCATTGAGGAGCATTCCATGAAGAAAACATTACCATCACGCCGGTCGGCAAAAGCCCGTCGCGAACGACCAGACCTGTACCAACAGGTCACGGACAACATCATTGGTGCCATCGAGCGTGGCACCTTACCCTGGCGCAAGCCCTGGCGGACTGACCGGAACCGGATTTATACCGGGTCTGTCATGCCGCAGAACGGCACGACGGGGTACCACTACAGCGGCGTGAATGTGCTGCTGTTATGGATAGCTGCGGAAGAGCGCGGTTTTCACTCCAATCGCTGGCTGACTTATAAGCAGGCGGAAGCCGTCGGTGGCCATGTACGTGCCGGCGAAACGGCAACCCTGGCTGTGGTATTCAAACCCTGGGACAAGCAGGTGGAGGATGCTGATGGCCGGCAGCTGTTTGACGAAGAGGGGAAACCGCTGAAAATGCGAATACCCATGCTGAAGCCGCTGTACCTGTTTAACGTTGCCCAATGCGACAACCTCCCCGAGACCGTTGTCGGCGTTATGCCGACAACCGAGACGGATGAGGGTGATGCGTTGGTTGATGCGAAAAAGCAGGCTCAGGTTAACACCCTCGTTGAGGCCTGCGGCGTTCGGGTTGAACAGGTTTACCAGGACAGGGCGTTTTACTCCCCGCTCCGGGACCAGATTGTCCTGCCACAGGCTCAGCAATTTCGGACTGAGGCGGATTACTGGTCGACGTTGTTGCATGAGCTGGTGCACAGCACCGGTCATGCAACACGGCTCAACCGTGAGGGTATAATGTCTTCCTCCCGTCGGTTCGGCGACCCGGTGTATGCGTTCGAGGAACTGGTGGCGGAGCTTGGCAGCGCCTTTATGTGCGCGCAGCTTGGCGTCTTTGGTGACATCCAGCACGACAGCTACCTTGAGCACTGGCTCAGGGTGTTGCGTGAAGATAAGCGCGCGCTGTTTCGTGCGGCCAAACAGGCCCGTGAGGCATCAGAATTTTTGCTGAAGCCTCTGGCGGACCCGGTGACAACCGATCCAGCCGTTGCGGCATGAGGAGTCTGGTGATGACGATTGAACAACATTACTGGCAGACCATTGCCGGCAGGTTACTGGCCAAATATTTTGGCCTGGCGTTAAACGATACCGATCTGTGTGAAGCGGAGTGCGTGATGGCTTTACAGGAAGCGGGAGTACGGCCGTTTGAGGCGATCAACAACCTGGTGGATAAATACCACCTGGTACGACTCGGCGCCAATCCCTTTACCTCATCATCACCGTATCTGCGCCAGGTGGAAGAGCTGGGCGTGATCGGTGAAACAGAACAGGAGATAACCGATGACTAAAGCCACCAACAAGGGGCTGCAGATAACCGTTGATCCTGAGATTGCCAGCGAGCTGGCCTACATGCTGAAGCTTCAGCAGACCTGTGGCGCCGTTGTTCAGCTTGAGAATGTCGAGGGCCTGATCCATTACATTCTGGCGAGTATTGCCGATGGTAGCCGACGTCCGGGCTCGTGGGAGCGCGGAATATTGGTACAGCTGGGATTGGTCGCTAATGGCGACGAACATCAGGTATACCGGGCTCACTATGGCGAGCAAGCCCACTAAGGACAGGATCAGCGTCCTGGCCATCATGAGGTAACACCTAACCCAACGGGGGAGACTTTCCCCCGCTGGGGAAAGCTCCCTCTTTTTTCTTGTAAGAAGAGGAGAACGACCATGTCGAACTGGTACAATAACCGTTTAGTGATCACTGGCCAATCCGTTTTTGTTGATGAACTGCAGCAATGGGTCAATGGCCATGTTGTTCCTGACTACCGTCATGCTGTCCAACAAAGCTGCCGGCTGTTCCTGGCCGGGTGTGCCGGCATACTGAAGCCGGCGACGACAAAACCCGGTGTTTACGTGCCTTACCCGGCACTGTTAACGCAGCTGGGGATTGCATCGCCTCAGAATCTGGCCTTTGAACACTGGTTCGGGTTGCTGAAGGCAGATGTACCGTTAACGGGTGAGAACATTCGCCTGATAGAGCGACTCTACCGCCAGTCGGGTATCGATGCGGTGAAATGGGAGAACATCCCCAACGTCGCGAAGGCGCATATGGTGGATGTACTGTCGCGTCAGTATGCGGACTGGTTCGGCCTGGTGGGGGTTAGCCCTGATATCGATGCCGGCATCTGCTGGGAACGTTTGGGGATGATGCCTGAATATACCGCACCGTGCGATATGCTGATGCTGATCCCGACGCGTCTGGCGACCGAACTGAATGGCTCTGGTGGACTGCTGCGTGATGTGCCGACCACTGTCGAGCTCTATGGTCGACAGTACGGCGTCGAATGGCCGGCAGGCCATCATGTCGGCTGCGTACGGGATGGCATTAACACGTTGACAGTGCACTTTGATTCCCCGTGGTACCCGCCAGCCGGCGAGGTTATCGGGACCGTATCGGAGCGGTTCAGTTGCCAGGTGGAACATACCTGGACTATGCCTGATGCGGAACGCAGTGGCTACGATCGTTACGACCGTGGTGAGCATGTCGACGGTGGACGAATAGCGGCTGAGGTTGAGGCTGGTGAGGTGATCCACCTGACCTACGCCGATAAGGATTCTGTGCCGTTGTCACCGAATGCAGCCGCCGGCTAATCACCGTCTTTTGTTGAAGCACTAACGTATGGCCACCGGTATCCCGGTGGCCTTTTTTTCCCGTGGGGGAGTTCTCCCACTGCGGGTGAACTCCCTTTATTAACGGAGTTCACCATGCTGACGTTTACTGAAGCACAAAACCAATTCATCGGCCTCTTTGGCCAAACGGCACGCTACTATCACCGGTACAAGGTCTTTTCTGACTTTGTTCAGTGCAGCGCGATAGCAATACACAACCGCTTTTGTCCGGACGACGCGCTGGAGAAGCAGTACATGTCGCTCATCAAAGGGTATGAACGTGAGGATGTCGAACGCCTGGCGCACCTACTTGCTCTGGTCCGAATAGCACTGGCCGCTAAACCTTGTGATTTTTTGGGCATGGCTTTCATGAGTCTGGAGCTTGGTGATAGACATCGTGGGCAGTTTTTTACGCCCTGGAGTGTGGCATCCATGATGGCCAAACTGCCCCCTACTTGGGGTTCCGGCGTAACACCCCGAACTAGAAACTAGCAAAATTATTGCAAAGACCCTCAGAAAAGGGTTTTATTATATCAACCCACACTTTGTGTTTAATGGAGATGGAATGGCGTTTACTACTTTAATAGAGCGAAAGTATACTTCTGGTGATTGCATTGACGTTCAATTTAAATAGCTAGCTCCGTGGAGGGTAAATGAATAAGAAATACTATATCCGAAATATGCCTTTTGGATGCTTTATGTTTTTATGTTTTTTTTACTTGTCTTGGGGAGATGAATTTAATTATAAATATATATTATTGTCGGTGAGCATTTTTGGATTGGTGTTTTATCCCGTTTCAAAATGGATAGTGGAAAGTTTTATATTGACCTTCACGACAAAAGAATTTTGGAATAGAGGTTTGTTTATGGATACGCCTGGGAAAATGGGCGGACTAGCGATTTACTATGGGACTGTTTTTTTATTATCAATGCCAATAATAACGATATTTGTTTTTGTTATTTTTATGAAAAGGCTACTTAGCAAGTAAGCAGCCTTTTCTATAATTACAACTCAAATGCCGATAAATTTATTCACTTGTTCCATTGCATCATCATCTATTAACACACCAACTCCTGCCATTATTAGACTATAGCCCAATAGCCCTACTGGTCCTCCTAGGATAATACTAAACGCAAAACCCGTAACCGCAGAGGCGGCCATGCCTGCCGCAATAGCTTCTGTTTTGACAAAAAACGGGCGCCAGTTATCAGTTTCTATTGCCTCTTTTAAAGCTCCGGCCCATTCTGCAGCATCGATAGCAAGGCTAGTATAGCCTAACCCTTTACCAAATTTACTTATATTCCTAGCCACTTGCTTAACGTCAACCGATTCCAAAGCTTTTGCAATGGCTTCGCGATCTTTTTTATTGATCTTTTTGTTAATGTTTGCCTTGTATTTATCATAGGCTTTCAGCGCATCATTTACATTGCGAACGTTTTTTCCTTTAGCCTGATCTGCTAATAATTTAGCAAGCTTTTCAGCTTTTTCTCCGTAAACCTTGAAAACTTCCTTATAAAAATCCGCAGTAAATTTAACAGCATCTTGTATTTCTTTCTCCTCCCTTTCTTTTGCCTCTCGAGCTAATTTCTCAGCTTCTTCCCTGGCTTTACGGGCAGCCTCTTCACGCTGACGTTGCTCTTCCTGACGTCGAGCCGCTTCGGCCTTTTCCGCCGCCACTTGCGCCTGAACATCGTTCAGCTGTTGCTGTTTCTGACTTTCCTGACTCCGTGCTTCGCCCAACCGGCGATTCACATCATTCAGTGCGCCCTGACTGGCTGCCGCTTCTCCCGAGAGCCGTTCGGCTTCCGCCTTGTTTCTCTGCGCGTCGTTCCATCGGTCTTCTTCCCACTTGCGTTGCTCCAGACTCAACGCATCGCCAGGCGTAACAATTTTTTCCTTCAGCGCCAGATTCCTGGCTTCTTCTTCTCGCTCATGGGCGGCTTGAGCGTTTTTGCTGCTGACCTCCCCCTCCAGACGCTGCCGCTCTTGCTCCAGGGCGTTAGCCTGATTGCGAACGTCTTCCAGTTCACGCGCGGCATTCACCTCTCGTACATCCTGCCACGCATCCAGCGCCGCAACGTCCGCCATCAGCTTGTTGAGGCGGGCCACGCGCAGGTCTTTTTCACTCTGTTTCACCGGAATACCGTTCCGCAGTGCGTCACGCTCGTCCATCAGCCGTTTCTGCCGGTCGCCATCGAGACGAACATCACGCGGATTCTCCCGCCAGCGGGCGAAAGAGACTTCAAAGTCGGCATTCAGTTTGTTGGCTTTGGCTTCATCAAGCGTAATTTCCTGCGCCATTTCATCCACCGAGGCAACTGCCTGCTCTGCTTCCTTCCTGAGCTTATCCGCACCGGTTAAGCGGCTGGCCTCATCGCTCAGGACTCGCATGCGCTGACTCGCTGCCTCGAGTTTCTGTGACGCGTCGGATTCCACGTTCTGAAAGAACATTAGATCCTGTTCGAACTGCGCTGCCTTTTTGGCATTGGCCGCAACCCCCAATGAGTCAGGACGTCCGGCGACGTAGTTGGTGCCATATCCGTTGAGGTTGGTGTAACCGCTTGGGGGAGTACTCCCTGAAGGCCAAACAGTCATCCCTGGTTCCGTATCTCCTATGCCGGGCGGCGTATCGACGCCCGTTGTCGGCCAGCCCCACGACTCACCGTTCCATTCATACCCAAGCTCAAGCATTTTTTTCCATTCAAGGCCGTCACTGTCTGCCAATCCTGATTTAGCCATCGTTAAACTCCTTCTTGATTTCAATAATAAGTACTGTATATGCATGCAGTAATAAAGAAAGTTACGCGCTTATCTATGGACTATCAATGGATGATAGTAGTTATCATTTACATAATGTGAGAAAAGATTAGCAGGCCGTAATGCTATAGTTGGGGTTATCGGGTCGCGCAGGAGGGAAGTTCCCCTGCGCGACCCGATAACCCCTTACGGGCTTCTGCGGCAATTCTCAGGATGTGGTCAGGCGTCACTACACGTAGCCACGTCTTTTACCCTTGACAGGTCTTTGGGGGCGCTTAGGCCGTATTTCGCGCTTACTTCGCTGCGCAGGTCATCGAAAGTCTGTTTGGCCATCTCCCCGGCTGGAGATAGCGCAAACGACAGCATCCCGGAGGTGTACCGGTGCTCGAACGCCATGAAATCTATCAGCAGGCGGGTTTGTCTGGAGAGCCGCGCAGGACTTGCGGCGGGTGCGCTTCACGGCCCGCCCGTTCCTGACTGGTGATGTACTCGACCGGCCCATGCCCGCCGGTGCCGTTCCGGGAGAAGCCAATAATCATCAGCTCAACGCCCCATGTATCCGTCCCAGTAGGTCGCCGAGGCCTCACGGGCAAGCAGGTCTTTGAGCCTGTAATTAATGCCTTTTTCTTTATTTTCCAAATCAATACCGACATCACCATAATGCTTGTCATACCCTTTAAAAAAAACGGGGCTGTAGTAAGAGTTTCGTTTCTCCTTTGCCTGTGGCTCAGGTATTCCCTCAACCCGATCTTCTTTACCCTCGTGATAAATACTTGTCAGGAAAGGAAGTATATTCTCGTAAACATCAGATCGACTCACAGGCAATACGTTAACTACACCATTTGCATAGCGCGTGGCATGCTTCTCCGGGCTGCTCTTGGTTGGTCCATCTGAAGCGACACAGCCCGACAGCAGCAACACAGAAAGTCCCAGTAAAACCAATATTTTCCTCATCACTACTCCTTGTTTTCCCTCGTCAATTCCAACACGGCGCGCTCGATGGCCATCAGGTGACTGACTGCCTCGACCGCCAGCGCACCGATGCGCCAGGTGTTCACACAGCGGGCAATCATGTTCAGGTTGTCGTTGATGCGGTTGAGCATTGCCACTCGTTCGCGTTCGTCCTGGCAATTACGTACCAGGATGCGGCCAATATGGGCACGCACCAGCTCGAACATGGTCATACCGGCATCGGCATCGGCAGCCAGCTGCTGCAGCTGCGCGTGTTCCTCATCGGAAAGCCGTACCTGCAGGATGCATTTTTTCGGTTTCATGCGGCCAAACTAGCCAAAGATCGCCATGGGCACAACATATTACTGAGGTCAGTTTGGTTATCGAATCTATGGTCACTCCCGTTTTTGCAACACTGATTTTCGACGATATCATTGGCTTGCTTAAATCTATCCGGCGTCTAAATCGCGCCACGATGAGTTCCGCGCCTGATGAACCTCAGAAAAATTATACGGCTTCAGATGAGCCATTCCGATATACAGGTTCTTCAACAGGCCGGTCGGCCGTTTGTATCATCAATGATCAGTATTCGCAAAATCAGATAAGTGATTGTTTAAGCTATTTATTGCTATAGATACTTATGACGCGAACGTCTCTTGTCGCGTCGTAAGCGCCCAGGCTATTCTGGCCAGCTTGTTTGCCAGTGCACAGGTCACAACAAAGTTGCTTTTTCTGCACAGCAATTCCCTGACCCAGTCCGCCAGTTTGCCTTTCTGGTGTTCCAGTTTTTGAATGAACACTCTGGCGCACTGAACAAGCATGGTTCGGATCTTTTTGTTACCTCGTTTGCTGATACCCAACAGAGTTGTTCGACCGCCGGAGCTATACTGACGTGGAACCAGCCCCGTTGCCGCTACTAAGTCTCGACTGCTGGCGTAGTGTTTCCCATCGCCAAGCTCAGTGGAAATAGTACTGGCCGTCAGAGTTCCCACACAGGGAATGGTCAGTAAACGTTGTCCGACCTCATCTTCGTTTAACTTTTGCTTTAATTGAGTTTCCAGCTCCTTTATTTGCTCAAGAAGATAATGGTAATGTTGCTGTAGTCTCTGCAATAACTGACTGAGATACAAGGGTAAATTATTATCTTCAAGGATAGTGCTCAGTCGGCTGATAATAGTCGGTCCCCTCGGAACGCTGATACCAAACTCCAACAGGAAAGCATGCATCTGATTAGTCGTTTTAACCTTATCCTGCACAAATGATTCTCGTACCCGATGCAAAGCACGCATGGCCTGCTGAGATTCCGTTTTTGGCTGAACGAAGCGCATTGATGGGCGTGATGCGGCCTCACAGATAGCTTCAGCATCAAAGAAATCATTTTTGTTGGTTTTAACGAATGGACGGACAAATTGTGGAGATATTAGTTTTGGAGTATGTCCCAGCTCAGTTAATTTGCGGGCCATGAAGTGAGAACCGCCACAGGCTTCCATTGCAATGGTTGTTGCAGGACAAGTTGCCAGAAATTCAATCAGCTTTGGCCGGGTAAACTTTTTACGGTAAACCGCTTTCCCATGACGGTCCTGACAACGGACGTGGAAAGAATTTTTATCCAGATCGATACCAATGAGCGCAATGTTTTCCATGATGGTTCTCCATTTTAAGCCTGTTCACAGCATACAGCTGTGAGGGAGGGAGTGACCATCTCATTAATTATTGTACGTTAAGGCTATTTTTTTACCTTTCGACTTTAGCTGGTTTCAGGCGACGAAACTTGCCTGAAGCCTGTATCCGGTTGCTTTTCCAGATATAATCGTCTATCAGTTTGATGTACTCCCAGCCTAACAGCGACAAATGCGACATGGACTGACCCCACCCCGGTAGACGATCCTGCCCTATAGTTGGACTGACCCCACCCCGGTAGACGATCCTGCCCTATAGTTGGACTGACCCCACCCCGGTAGACGATCCTGCCCTATAGTTTGAGCATAGGAGGAGCGTATGGGCACACCACGATTTACACCTGAATTTAAGGAAGAAGCCGTCCGTCAGATAACGGAACGCGGTTATTCCGTTGCCGAAGTATCTGACCGTCTGGGTGTTTCTGCACACAGCCTCTACAAGTGGCTACGGGCTATCAAACCTGATAACAGCGAACAGCATGCTAGGGATTTACTGGAAGCCAAAAGCGAGATCCTGAAACTACGGGCACAGCTAAAACGTACCGAAGAAGAACGGGATATCCTGAAAAAGGCCGCGCGGTACTTTGCAAGGGAGCCCGACTGAAGTACCGCTTTATCAATGAGCACCGCACTGTATGGGGTGTGATGACGATGTGTCGGGTACTGCATGTCGCCCGGGCCGGGTTCTACGCGTGGCTGCACAACCCGGTCTCGGCGCGTGATAAAGATAACCAGCGTCTGCTGACGCTTATCCGTGATTCATATTCACTGAGCGGAGGCGTATACGGTTACCGGCGGGTTCATGGCGATCTGAACGAAATCGGGGAAACCTGCGGCAAAAACCGGGTGGGCCGTATTATGCAACTGAACCGGATTAAAGCCGTGCGGGGCTATAAAGCACCACGGCGTATCGCCGGCCGACCTTCGGTGGTTGCTCCTAATCGCGTACAGCGGCAGTTTACCGTTGTCCGGGCCAATCAGGTCTGGGTCACCGACATCACTTATATCCGGACCTGGCAGGGATGGTTGTATCTGGCGGTGGTTATCGACCTCTTTGCCCGTAACGTGGTGGGTTGGTCGATGAAGCCGACCCTCTCACGCGAACTGGCACTGGATGCGCTGATGATGGCGGTCTGGCGACGTAAACCGGACAGCGAGGTCATCGTGCACTCAGACCAGGGCAGCCAGTACGGCAGCGACGACTGGCAACGGTTCTGTCGGGCCAATAACCTGGCACCCAGTATGAGCCGGCGTGGCAACTGTTGGGATAATGCGGTGGCCGAATCGTTCTTCAGTTCACTGAAAAAAGAACGCATCAGGAAGAGAATATACAAAACCCGGGATCTGGCCCGGGCGGATATCTTCGATTACATTGAAGTGTTCTACAACCGGGCCCGGCGTCACAGTCACCTTGGCGGCGTCAGTCCGGAGGCCTTTGAACGGGCCTCGTCGTGAGGACAGGATATGTCTACGGTCGTGGGGTCAGTCCAAAATATTTTGCCGAGCGTCCATTTAAGGCCGTGCACACTGCCTGTCAGCGTGCCAAGACTGAACGTGTTGCGAACAGTATTTGCGTTAAACGCACTGCCCGGCCAGACTTCAAGTGCCACACCGGTAAAGCTGGCCGACAATTCTGACAGGCTGACAGTACGCCGCCCACGAGCAGGGTCATGCAATACGACACGATTTTGTCCAACGCTTACCAATACGACAAAATGATTGAACTCCCAGTGGAGGACGCACGGCATCTTCAGCGCACCGAGTTCATTGATGTCCAGGGATAAAGGGCGAGTGGATAGCCCAAGTTGGTCGGCCATACCAATCAACCCGGCCAGAGTGGTGCCGCGCGCTGACAAATTGAATTGTTGTCGCAATGCAATCAGATCGACATTCTTGCCATAGTGCCCGCAGATCATCGCCAGGCAAGCTAGACCGCATTCCGATGCTTCGGTTTGATGTACCAAAGGCATTCGTTTGAAAAGATGTATATCCAGCTGATTAACCAGGCGTTTAAAAGAAAAATTAGTCATTCACCGGTCCCGTAGCGCTTTGTTTCATGTCGTAGAAAGGTGACAGCATCCATTGATAAACTTTTCTCTTTTCCAGAAACAGGGTGCTTTGCGCCTTCATACCGTTTTCCAGACTGAGGCGTTTACCATGGTAGGAAATAGCCTGCTTTTCTGGTCGTACAATCACTTTGTAATACGGTATGGCGGCAGTCAGCGCAGCTTTCGGTGCGCCCTGGTAAGTCTGCATTTCCTGCGGCGACGCCGGAGCTTTGGATATGACGGATACCGTTCCGGCGAACTGACCGAATTTCTCCGCCGGGAAAGCGTCATAGCGTACATTGACCCTATCGCCAGTGGAAATATAGGGGATGGCATCGTTAGGCACCCAGAGCACCAGTGCATAGTGGTCGACCTTGTCAGGAAGCATTTGCAACAGGCTGTCGCCGACGTTCACCATCTGACCAACGGTGACGCTCAATGAATCAACGCGTCCTTCGGATAATGCGCGTACAATGATCACCCCGCTTGCATCAATATTCAGCAGTTCCTTTTGCAGCTCGTAACGTTGCAGTTCCATCTGGTAAATCTGATTATCAAATTCTGCAGCCTGAGTGTGGATCTGACTTTCCAATGCAGTGATCTGCAGCGCATTCTGCTCGTTCTGTCCGCTCAGACCCAGCAGGTTATTTTGTTGCTGGTAATACAGCGCAACCTGATTGGTGAGTTGATCCTTGTTGATCAGTCCTTTGGCCTGATAATGTCGGTAGTTCTGCATGTTCTCCTTCATAATACGTATCCCTTCCTGAGCCCTGCGAAGGATATCGGTGGAGCGTTCAAACGCTGCTGTATATTGCGCTTTCTGTTTTTCCAACATTGCGAGGGTGGCCCGTTTATTGCCCTCCAGACGACTGATGATTTGTGCAATACGGGCCTGTTGACTATTTATATCCCGGCGCTGATTGTCACTGACCACACCGCTGCGGGTACTCTTGCTGACGTCAATTTGATAGATAGGGGTGCCGGCAGTGATGAGCTGGCCTTCAGTGACTAATTGTTTTACCACCACCCCCTGGACGGTAGAGTAAACGTTGGCAGCACGCGGGTAGGAGGTGATCTCGCCGGTTACGTTGGCTCGACGGGTGTAGGTACCGGCGATAATGAAAGTAAGAAATGCAACGATAAAAAATAGGCAGAGCCCTGTCATGAGCCAAAAGGGAATGCCGGGCAACAGCAATGCCCGTCCCCGCCATTTCATTTTTTGATGGTTAATCGCTTCCTGCCGAAACACTGTCTGCCTTCCTTATCATATTGATTGAAATGTGATTATAAGCTTACTCCAAAGGGGGGCTCATGCAAAATTTGTGGCTGCTCTAGATAATCAAGGTCATCGAAAACAGCCCAAATAATATTGATTGTTAGGATATTGAGAAGGGGGAGGGGGAGGAAGAGGGGGAAAACGCTAGGCGTACTGACTACTGGCATTAGAATTATCACTTAAAAAAGAAAGGTTAAAAAGTAGATGGCATAAAAAAACGAGAACATTCTTAAAATCAAACAGGATTTTATCCTGTTTTTTTTGCAAAACGCGATCCATTATAATGTGGATATTGAGTTTTGTGGCATTTAGATCTAATATTCTATAGGGTTAGTGTGGATGGCTCTACTATCATGGAGGATTCAATATTGATAAGTAAGGCAAGTAGCGAGAAAGATCAATTATTGGCGGTGTTAGGCAGGGATGTATTCTTTAGATGTGCTGTAAAGCACATTGCAGAGGGGGTATTTGGAAAAGATAGAGTGTTAACATATCGATCATCAAATGATTTTTTACGAGCTTTGTCAGACAACGATAAAGTAAATACAGCTATTGTTGATTACGATGTATTGTACTCCGAGAATTTTTCATTATTAGATGCTATAAATGACTACTTCCCAAAATTAAATAACATTGTAGTGATTTCGAATCCTAATATACAACTAGTTTCACTTATTAGAAGTCTGAATATTAATAAGATCATATCTGCGAAAGATGATATCTCCTCCTTTATTAAAGTGTTAACTATTGAGAGGCATGAAGAGTATTACAGCCCACGTATCATCAGAAAAATAAAAAACATGTCCATTAAACCGCCATTGCTAACCATAATGGAGAGATATGTTTTAAAGAATCTAATTAAAGGCGTGTCACCCAGGTTAATTGCAACTTGGAAAGGTATTAGTATAAAGACAGTAAGTACACATAAAAATAAGGCATTAAATAAAATAAATGTAGGAAACCTTAATGATCTTGTTTTGCGTAATAAAATAAATGTGGCTTATCGTAAATAAGAGAAGTTTAAAATTTATTTAATATAAATCTGTACTCTGGTTGCAATAATGCTAGGGGCGGTAGCGTGGGGGTTTATTAAACAATCATGGGATAACACGCTCAGGTTGCGTCAAATCACACGCAAGGAGGTTTTAATAAATGGGGGGCCTATTAAGTTGTCAAGCATGTTTATGATGCTGCAGGGATATAAAAAGCCCCGCCACGCATCATGGCGAACAGGACGTCACAGCGCCGCTTTGCCAGAGCGATAAGTGCCTGGTTGTGTCGTTTTCCCTGGCTAATTTTCGTGTGTAGTAGGCCCTGGAGATCGGAGCTCTGAGTGCCGCGAAGGCCGACAGGAACAGCGCCCGTTTGAGGCGTTTATTACCCCGCCGAGAGGGATGCTCCCCGCATATGGATGAGCCGGAGCGTCGGGTTACCGGCGTAAGACCGGCATAGGCCGCGAGATTTGCCGCAGAGTCGAAGGCGCGGCAGGCGACCTCTGTGAGGAGTCTGGCTGCGGTCCTGACACCGGCTCCGGGCATGCTGGTCAGGACCGGGTAAAGAGGGTGAGCAAGAACCCGTTGTTCTACCTTAAGTGTCACCTCGCCTCTTTGCTGACGCAGCATGATGAGCTCGAGTGCCAGTCGTGGCAGAACAACGGCAGCAGCATTCGTGTCGGGAACGACGACGCTTTGCTGTGTCAGTGCCTGAGTGATATCTGCAGCAAGGCGCTTTACCAGACGAGGCGCGAGTTTGCAGAGCTGCGTTGCCAGTTTCTTCTCACCCAGTGAAGCGAGTTTTTCGGGTGAGGGATATCGTTGGAGTCACTGCCGGGTGATCCAGTCGCGGACCGAGAACGCGCTCAAGAGCCGGATGTATCTGGGTCAACAGGCCGCGGATACGGTTGCTGGCCTGTGTTGTCTGTTCGGCGAGATCATCATCGAAGCAGCAGAGCATGGAGAGTTCGGTGATTTGCTCGTCAGCCAGCTTCAGCGTGCGTAGCGCGTGAGGCAAAGTACGGGCCACTTCAGCGATGATGGCCGCATCGCGGGTATCGGTTTAGGCTTCACCGGCGTGTAAGTCGGCGATGCGGCGCATTGCCAGCCTGGGAAGGTATCCGACAAGGATGCCTTCAGAACGGGCAATGACCAGAAGTATATGACCATGCTGTTTCAGGTCAGGTATCAGCTACTGAGTTTGGTTTTGTCGCTAGGTAATTATTTATAAAACAGTGGCTTGTGTAAACCACTAACGGCAACAGCGTGATGGATATATTTACCAACATCAACGCCAATAAAGACCTAGACTGATTTGTAATCGCTGGATTCGGCCATTCTGTCCCCCTGTTTATACGGGTTAACCAGACAACCACGGGGAGCTGGTACCGGCATCCACGTTACAGACGGTCCCGGCATAAAGTGCCTGACCAGGCTCCTATTGGCGGTTACCATCGCACCACCAGACCCGGTGACATCATGCCTCAGGATCATGGCCGACTGGGGCAGTAATCATGCCGGATCTGGCTGGTTAGCAACCGTAGTATAAGCGGTACGAATAAGGTAACGGGGGTAGAATAAAAAAGATGTGGTGTGCAATCGGTTTATGAAAAGCTGGTATTGAAATTTGAGTTTATGGGATAAATACATAGTGATTATAAAGTGGACTAAGTAAGAAGATGCATATGTAAATCAAATTGAAATTGTCTCTTATTGTTATCAGTATGAGAATTAAAGTGTTGTCCCGTATTGTGAAAGAAGTGAACATAATTTTTTGCTATTTCTCCAATATATCATCTCTTACTTATCTATAATATAAATTTTAATTTTATAAACAGGCTGAATCCGCAACTATGAAACTAATCTCGAATAAATACATAGGCGATAAGTATGGAAAAAATAAAGGATGGCTAATTGGTTTGTTAATTGTGTCACCTGTTTTTTTTTCTTATAAAGCCAATGGTAAGGATGATGTAATATATCCTGTGGTTTTTGATGATGAAAAATCACTGAACGAAAATTTTTTGCCGTTAAAGGATAAGGAAAACCCTAAAATCTTATCTAAAAATTATGAGGTAAGCTCAAAAAAGAATACAGCGAATAAAAATGAAAGCACTGATAGTGATATTTTTAAGGGAAAGTCAAGAAATAAGGATTACTTAAGCTACTATGAAGAAGAACGAATTGACTTAAATAATGGATTAAGTGAAGGTGGCGGCAAAGCAATCAAATATCAACAGCCCAGCGGTTATTATAATTTAAGGCAAGTGATAGATATGGCAATAAGTTGGCATCCTGCTATAAAAAGATCTAGCCGTGATCTTGAACGAATTAGAGAAACGATAAATGAAGCTATGGCTGCTTACTATCCATCTTTCAATGTAGGTATTCAATCTGGATTGCAAAGTAACGATTATGGTAGTGGGAATGAAAATACAAACAAACTAAAAATGGCAGCAGAACAGGTTATTTATGATTTTGGAAAGACCAAGTATAAGGTAAGGTTGAATAAATCAAATGCATTACATTCTGAAAATGAGTTGGATAAAGAAATCAATAATATTGCATATCAAGCGGTAACAATATATCTACAAGTGGTGAAGTATAAAAAATTATATAAAATAGCAGAAGAGCAACTCATAGGTTTTAATAAGATAAATAAAATCGCAAAATTACGCTCTGAGCTAGGAGCAAGTGCGGAATCCGATTATTCTCAATCAAAAGTGCGCTTGGCTTCCTCAGTGGCTTTATTAAATGATTACAAGGCGCAATATAATCGTTGGTCATCAGCGCTAGATAATATAACTAATGCTCATGTTTCAAAATCAATTCTCGTGGAGTTTCCTGTTTTAGATAATGATATATGTTTAAATAGTTTGGAAAATATAAATAATTCACCAGCAATACTAGCAGCAAAGTCACAAATAGAAGTTGCTGAGAGTCAAGTAAACTTGTCAAATACAGAGTTTTATCCCAGCATATATCTTAGCCCGTTCTATGAATATCAACTAGATAGGCAAGGCAAAGAACGTCGATATAACAGTGACTATAATCGTGATAAGTTTGGAGTGTTTTTAGATATTAAAGTTCCAATCTATCAAGGTGGTGCTACTTCATCAAGAGTTAGGCAGTCGGAACAAGCCTTATATGCAGCAAGGTATAATTGGGATAACGAATTATATAATGCAAGGTCGAAAATAACAGAAGCATCTAGTCAAGTGCGTAATTCAAGGCTAAGCTTAGATGCGAAAATAAATAGAGTAAAAGATGCAGTGCGTACCAGAGATCTTTATATACTACAATATGAAAAGCTAGGTAATCGGTCATTTTCAGATTTAATTAATTCCGAGGCTGAGATTCATCAGACAAACATAGACATAATTAACAGCAAATATAATATAATAAGTTTCTCCGTTGAATGTTTATATCAAACAGGAAAACTAACGAACAAAGAAAGAGTTATAAAGGAAGAGTAAATGAATAATGATTTCCTAGATGATGTAATAGATAGTAAAGAAGCGGAGGATAAATATTTCCTGACCCGCTGGAGGTCGGCTATTGTTCAAATAGCCCATCATTATCGGCTAAATATTTCAGAGCAGAATATATTAATAACTGAACTATGGAGTTATAATTTAGGAAGGGAGAAGATAATTAAAAATATGGCCAGGCAAGCCGGGCTTTCGCTAAAAATAGATAGTGGTAAGGATTACATATTCAATACTTGGCTCTTTCCTCAGGTGCTTGAGATGAGCAATGGACAGCTAGCTATACTTAAAAGTATTGATTCTAAAGGCAATTACATTATATCATTTATCGAAGATGATGGATTAGTATCAGTTGTTGGTCGTGATGATATAAACTCGAAAGTTAGTCGTATTGTTACACTGCGGCCTATAAAAACTCAACAAGACCCTCGTTCAGATAAGTATATAATACCGTTCAGAAAACATTGGGCCTGGAAAATTGCGTTCCCTAATCTAAAACCATATTATGTAATTATACTTGGTTCATTTTTCGTAAATATCCTTGGTTTGGCTGGAATAACATATTCGATGCAGACTTATGATAGAATAATTCCCGCTCAATCAATTCCAACCATGTGGGTGTTGTTTATTGGAGTTATACTGGCTTTTGTTTTTGATTTTCTTTTGAGGATAATGCGATATAGTATAATTGACATGCTTGGTAAGAGAGCCGATTTAATAATTTCAGATCGGGTTTTTGGTCGCTCATTAAGGATTAAAAATGGTTATCGTCCTAAATCCACCGGGACGTTTATATCTCAATTGCGTGAATTAGAACAAGTAAGAGAAATGATGACCTCGTCTACAGTCATAGCGATTGCAGATTTACCTTTCTTCTTCTTATTCTTAGCTGTTATTTACTCTTTGGCGGGGATTGTTTTTTTAGTGCCATTAGTGGGGATGGTACTGATGGTCTTACCTGGATTACTTTCTCAAAAAAAACTTTCTATTCTTGCTAATTCATCTATGCGAGAATCTAGTCTAAGAAATGCTATTTTAGTAGAAACAGTACAAGGGCTTGATGATATAAAATATTTGCAAGCAGAGTATAGATTTCAACAGCAGTGGCTTCATTACACTAATGCAACTGCAGACAACTCAATAAAAATAAAAAAATTAACACATACTCTAACAACTTGGTCGTTTTTTATTCAAAATAGTGTTTTTGTATGTGTTGTATTGGTAGGAACACCTTTTGTGATGGAGGGGAAACTATCCACAGGTGCTTTAGTAGCATCATCAATTCTCAGCTCCCGTATGATGGCGCCTATATCTCAAATAGCAAATATACTTACTCGATGGCAACAGACAAAAGTTGCTATCTCTGGCATTGATAACATAATGAAATTGCCCGTTGATCATCAAGAAGACTCAAGAATGGTACATAAACCGGCAATCTATGGAAAATATAAAATTCGTGATGCTGCTTTCATACACAATGATGAGAGTACTATGGCCGCTGTAAAGATAAAAAAACTAGATATTAAGCCTGGTGAAAGGATCGCGCTTCTTGGTAGAAATGGCTCTGGTAAATCATCATTGCTGAGTGCTCTAGCAGGCATGATGCTTAAAACAAATGGAGAATTGATTCTTGACGACATCAATTTATATAATATTGACCCATCTGACGTTCGTAGAGATGTTGGGTATCTAACTCAACACTCAAGATTATTTTATGGCACCATAAGAGAAAACTTAACATTAGGTATGCCATTATGTAAGGATGAAGATCTTTTTCAGGCTATAAGTTTAACAGGTGCAATTAATTTCATTAATCAACTTCCCGATGGGCTAGATTATCTTCTTCAAGAAGGTGGTGGCGGGTTGTCTGGGGGGCAACAGCAGATACTATTACTCAGCCGCTTACTTTTAAGGAATCCAAGTGTGATTTTATTAGATGAGCCTACTGCAGCACTAGACGAGCTTACAGAGGACGAGTTTGTTAATAATATGAAAGATTGGCTAAAAGGTAAGACTGTTATTATCGCAACACATAGAAAAAAAATTCTAGAGTTAGTGGATCGAGTCATAGTAGTTTCAAATGGGGAAATGCTTTTAGATGAGAAAAAAAAGGATGTTATCGCAACTCTTTAGCAGATTTAAAATGAATAGAGTTGCAATAAAAGAAAAGTTAAAGTCAATAAATTATTTTTTTTTCAAAAATGAAGATTTGAATTCAGAAGCGGACAGTGTAGATGATTATATAGCTTGCTATTCAGGTAAGAAAGGGGAAAGGGGGAAGATACAATTAACTCTAGCTATTATTATATTTTTCTTGTCTTTCTTAATTTTATGGGCATATATATCTGAGATTGATGAGGTTTCAAAAGGTAATGGCCAGGTTATTCCTAGCTCTAAAGAGAAGATAATTCAATCCATGGATGGAGGTATATTAAAGAGGCTATATGTTAAAGAAGGACAAATAGTTACGCCCGGTGAAGCTTTAGTACAGATGGATACGACCAGGACACAAGCATCAGTCTCAGAAACAACTGAAAGATATCATGCTTTACTAGCCCAGCAAGCACGCCTTAAGGCTGAAGTTAACAGCACAAAGATAGTTTTCCCAGAAGATTTGAAAAAAAAAGCAGAGCTAATTGAAGCTGAAACTAGACTTTTTGAGTCTAGGAAAAAACACTTTGAAGACTCATTGGTTAGCTTAAGGGACTCAAGGCTTCTGTTACAAAGAGAGTTAGATATAAATTCTAAGTTATCAAAATTAGGAGCGTCTAGTTCTGTTGATGTTATTAGATTGAAAAAACAGTTAGTTGATCTAAATATGAAAGAGGCTGACCTTATCTCTCAGTATTATTTAAAGTCTCGAGAAGAACTATCTAAAGTTTCAACAGAGATAAGTTCTCTGAGTCAAGTTATTCTCGGCAAGAATGATTTGTTATATAAATCTACGGTCAGATCTCCTGTTCGTGGGATAGTAAAAAATATAGTTACTAATACTATAGATGGTGTTATATCTCCTAATGGCATTATCATGTATATAGTCCCTTTGGACGACAGTTTACTAATTGAAGCTAAAATTTCTCCTCGTGATATTGCATTTATTCGCCCTGGGCAATCCGCGAGGATTAAAATCACTGCATATGAATATTCTATTTATGGAGGGCTTGATGGAGAAGTTGTAACTATATCGCCTGATACAATTAAAGATGAGCAAAGGCCTGACATTTTATATTATCGAGTTTATATAAGGACAACTAAGGACTATCTTGAAAAAATAAAGGGAAAGCGTTTTTACATCAGCCCGGGCATGATTGCTAGCGTTGATATTCGAACTGGAAGTAAAACTATTTTAGATTATTTGGTAAAACCTTTTAATAAAGTAAATGAAGCTCTTAGAGAGAGATGATTAGAGGATTTAAAGATGGAAAAATCGAGTGAATATAATAAAGTTTGTATCTCAGGTAAAGAGTTTTACATTATAAAGTTAGAACCTTGGAAACGTTTGACTTTCATTGCTGACTTTCAAAAAGAATTTCTAGTTCCTGTGATTAATAGCATTGGTAATGGTAAGTTAAGTAATATATTAAACGGTGATGAATTACCTGATAACGAGGTGATGTCAATTATTAGTTCACTGTCACAAACCATTGATGGGAAAACGGTAGAGAAATGGGCAAAAAGAATAACGGATGAAGGTGTCGTAATCTATATTAATGATAACAAAGAAAAGGCAAAGCTGTCTTTTGTTCAGTTGAATGATATGTTTAAAAACCCTATTGATATTATTGTTTTAATGAAGGATGCAATTATCTTTAATATGGAGGGAGTATCAACGCTCTTTGATAGTTTCAAAAGAAATCAAAGTAATGAGGAAGGAATTTAATTTTTTTAATAATCACAAATCGAATCGAAATATCACTTATATTAAAGTGTTGTGTTGTTTTAAATATATCATCATTATATAAGCCATCTCAGAGGAGAACACGCTATGATGGATAAACTTGAGGCTTACACCTCTAAAAAGGCTAAGTCTAACTTAGTAGTTAATAAAGATATTGTATCAGTCCCTCCCTCAGCTAGCGTAGTTAAAGTCGGAATATCTCCAGGGGATATAGCCGGTGTAAAAAAAACGGGGACTAGTCTAATAATATATGATAAAAACGGCAAGCAATTAACAATAAATGATTTTTTTAAAAAAACAAACAACTCCAATATAAAACTTGTTTTTGAGGATGCTGTTTCTCATTCACTCTATGAAGCAAAATACGATGCTGAGAATTTTGCGGGCCTGTCTTTCTCAAAGCTAAGCTCTTTCGACGAGGCCTTTATCTCTGATAGCGAAAATATCAACCCTGCCGTTTGGGTTATTCCTTTAATAGCCGCAGGAGTTGGTGCAATTGCCATAGCCACTCATAAAAACTCTTCTGGTTCTAAGGCGGACCCAGAGCCAAAACCGGACCCAGAGCCGAAACCGGACCCAGAGCCGAAACCGGACCCAGAGCCTAAACCGGACCCAGAGCCGAAACCGGACCCAGAGCCTAAACCGGACCCAGAGCCTAAACCGGACCCAGAGCCTAAACCGGACCCAGAGCCGAAACCGGACCCAGAGCCGAAACCGGACCCAGAGCCGAAACCGGATCCGGACCCTGAAAAAGGTATGCTCCAAAAACTGATGGAGTTCATATCAAGTTTAATCAAAGATATTTCCACTATTTCAGGGAAAGTAATTTCCGGTATTTATGACATGTTTAAAGGTGTCGGCTCGTTCATCTGGGACGGCATCAAGGGTATTGCTTCAGTACCGGGAAAAATCTTTGAGGGGATCAAGGATTTAGTCAAGGGGGTCGGCTCGTTCATCTGGGACGGTATCAAGAGTGTCGCTTCGGTGCCGGGAAAAATCTTTGAGGGGATCAAGGATGTAGTCAAGGGGGTCGGCTCGTTCATTTGGGACGGCATCAAGGGTATTGCTTCAGTACCGGGAAAAATCTTTGAGGGGATCAAGGATATAGTCAAAGGTGTCGGTTCGTTCATCTGGGACGGTATCAAGAGTGTCGCTTCGGTGCCGGGAAAAATCTTTGAGGGGATCAAGGATGTAGTCAAGGGGGTCGGCTCGTTCATCTGGGACGGCATCAAGGGTATCGCTTCAGTACCGGGAAAAATCTTTGAGGGGATCAAGGATGTAGTCAAGGGTGTCGGTTCGTTCATCTGGGACGGTATCAAAAGTGTCGCTTCGGTACCGGGAAAAATCTTTGAGGGGATCAAGGATGTAGTCAAGGGTGTCGGCTCGTTCATCTGGGATGGCATCAAGGGTATCGCTTCGGTACCGGGAAAAATCTTTGAGGGGATCAAGGATGTAGTCAAGGGTGTCGGTTCGTTCATCTGGGACGGTATCAAGGGTGTCGCTTCGGTACCGGGAAAAATCTTTGAGGGGATCAAGGATGTAGTCAAGGGTGTCGGTTCGTTCATCTGGGACGGTATCAAGGGTGTCGCTTCGGTACCGGGAAAAATCTTTGAGGGGATCAAGGACGTAGTCAAGGGTGTCGGTTCATTCATCTGGGACGGTATCAAGGGTATCGCTTCGGTACCGGGAAAAATCTTTGAAGGTATCAAGGATGTTGGTTCATTCATCTGGGACGGTATCAAGGGTATCGCATCGGTACCGGGAAAAATTTTTGAAGGGATCAAGGATATCGGTTCGTTCATCTGGGACGGTATCAAGGGTGTCGCTTCGGTACCGGGAAAAATCGTTGAAGGGATCAAGGATGTCGGTTCATTCATCTGGGACGGTATCAAGAGTGTCGCTTCGGTACCGGGAAAAATCGTTGAAGGGATCAAGGATGTCGGTTCATTCATCTGGGACGGCATTAAGAGTGTCGCTTCGGTACCGGGGAAAATCTTTGAAGGGATCAAGGATGCTGGCTCATTTATTTGGGATAGTGTGAAAACCGTAGCCTCAATTCCAGGAAAAATAATAAATGAAGTCAAAGAAACCGTTAAGGGGAGTTGGGATTTCATAAAAGAGATGGGAAATGATATACATTCTGGTTTGGAGAAAACTGTCAATATTGCGTCTAAAGCAGTTTCTGTTTTCACTGACGCACTCAGTGCTATCACATCCCCAATTAAAGATATCGGAGGGACTATAAAAGATGTTGTTACTTCGTTAAGTGACGGAGTGAAGGCTATAGCTGAACCATTTACAAAAATTGCTCAAGCCATTACTACCATTATTGAAAAAATACCATCCTTGCCAGATCTCGGCAAGATTCCTTTCATAGGTGATCTATTTAAGGGTTCTAAGGAGAATGCAATCGAGTCAAGATCCCTAGATAAGCCAAAAGATGTTGATGAAAATATTTCATTAGTAAAATCTTTAGTAAAAGATAATGGAATGATTTCACTAAATAAATTACCAGGCGGAGACAAGAGCGATGCTACTGTTAAACTTAACAAAGAAGTGGGGTCTGACTGGATAAATGCTTCACATTTACATAACGATGTCTTCAACGATATAAATCATAATCTATCTGCAGCATAATGTTTATGTGTGATATTCTATTCTGCAAGTTAATTTTATTTAAATTATTATTGCTACACTAATATAGTGCAATAGTTCATAAGTTTAGCCTGCAACGATAACTAAGTTACTATGTGAATAACGAAGTTAAAGTTGCAGGTTTTTGTTTTAATAGGTAGTAATGAGGGCTTTGTCAATTGATGAAGGTAATAATGTTAGAGAAATAGTCGAATCAGCATGGGCTTTAAAAGGCATTTTTTTAACTTGCGCCAATAGTAAAAATTAAAAAAACTCACTAATATTGTTATGCTTTTTAAGCGCGCTAACAATTTCAATATTATATGTGTAAGGTTGGAGGAAATGAGAAATATACGACGCTATACTTGGTTGATAGTGTTCCTATTATCATTTGCATTTTGGTTGTTAGTGTTGGTTGTAATATTAAAATTAAATGCGGTTTGAATTTTTAACAAGCCAGAGAGGGGTGGGGATCAAATGGGGAGGTGTACTTTAATGAGCGTCATGCAGTAAGTTAATTTTAATGATACTTTGGAAATAGTTGGTTAAATCATGTGTGCTAATTGACATAATTACCTATTACGATAAATAAATTCTTTTGACAAAGGAGTTGGAAATGAAAAAAAATAGCATATACTTGGCTATGTTGACTGCCATGCTAACCTCTGCTGGTACAATGGCAGCAGATAATTCCGCCGGTGGCGTTATTTCGTTTAGCGGTGCCGTTACGGATACCACTTGTACCATCAATGGCGGGAAAAGCGCCGATTTTACCGTTGCGCTCAGCCCGATTTCCGTGACTGATGCGGGCACCGTGGTCGGCCCCATCACCAAAAACAAGAAATCTTTCTCGCTGACGTTCTCCGGCTGCACGCCGGCGGCGGGAACGGCCGGTACACCGCTGAAGATCTACTTCTCTTCGGCGAATAATATCTCTACCGACGGGAAATATCTGCTGAACAGCTCCGTGAATGAAAGCGACGCCGCCGTAGCGAAAAACGTCGGTTTTTCTCTGGCTGAGCCGGGTTCATCCACGCCGATTCCGTTGAACGTGCCTTATGTAACCAAGATCAAAGGCGATAAAACGGCGCCGGATGCCGAAACGCTGACGCTGGACGCCTATTACTACAAGACCAATGCGTTGGAAGCAAAAGTGGGGGAATTGAGTTCCAACGTGACTTACACCATTTCTTACCTGTAATTGCTATTAAGCCAGGCCTGCGCCCAAGGCAAAGGCCTGGCTTCTGGGGTGACTATGAAACAGTGCTTAATCTTTGCTGGATTGTTTCTCAGCAGCTTTTGCGCCGATGCCAATATTGTAATTAATGGAACGCGCGTTATTTATCCGGAAAAAAACAAGGATGTTATCGTTCAGTTAGTCAACAATGGTGACGATCCGGCACTGGTGCAGGCATGGATTGATGACGGTGATATAAACTCGACGCCTGAAACGGCAAACGTGCCGTTCTTGTTATCCCCACCGGTTGTGAAAGTTGCCGGAAATAATGGCCAGCAATTACGCATACAAAAAATGAGCGCGGCGCTTCCCGGCGATCGTGAGTCGGTATTTTATTTGAATGTGCTGGATATCCCGCCTACGCCGGAGAATTTGCAGGGCGTCAATACACTGCAATTAGCCATCAAATCACGTATCAAGCTATTTTATCGCCCGGCAGGGTTAACCGGCAGTGTCAATAACATCACCGACTTCATTGAACTCCAGGCGGAGGGGAAGGGATTTAAGGTTATCAACAAAGGCCCTTACTATTTTACGTTGGCCAATGTTGATCAGAAAGGCAAAAAGAATCTGTTGGTCGATTCAGTGATGGTTGGGCCGTATTCCAGCCTCTTTGCCCCGACCAAAGTTGGCGTGAGCCGGAATATTCCCTACACCCTGCTCTATATCGACGACCTGGGGGCTTATAAATCTAAAGCCATTACAGCCCGCTAACGTGAAGAACGGCTATGAAGCTTAAACTAAAATTGCTTTCGATACTGACCGCATCTGTATTCATACCGTTAAATAAAGCATCGGCGATGAAATTCGACACTTCTCTATTGGCCGGTGCGTCCAGCGAATCCGATCTGTCGCGTTTTTACCTCAATAATGACATGCCGGCAGGCACGCAAACGGTCGACGTGTATGTCAACCAGAGTTGGAAAGGGCGGTTCTCGTTGCAGTTTGGCGAACATAAAGGCGATATTCGCATCGCCCATCGTGACGCCGCCCTGTTGGGCATCGATATGAGTAGTTTGTCCATCGGGGTGGACAAGGGGCCGATCCCCGTCCAAACGTTGGTGCAAGGAGGAAGGGCGGACTTCGATGTGGGGACGTTGAGCCTTAAGCTGACGGTGCCCCAGTCGCGAGTGATTCGCGCAGAGGCCGGCTATGTTGATGCCAAATTTTGGGATCGCGGCGTGCCTGCGTTGCTGCTGGCCTATAACACCACCTATTACCACGTGCAGTCGTTGCAGGGCGACAAGGCGTCAAACGACGATTTCTATACCGGTTTGGAATCGGGGGTCAATCTGGCGGGTTGGCAATTCAGAGACAGCAGCAATTTCCGCAGCAGTTCGCGGCAAGGCAGCGATTGGCAAAATAATACTCGCTATGTGCAGCGTGGCTTCGCCGCCATCAAATCGAACCTGACGATGGGCGATTTCTATTCGCCGGGTGATTTGTTCGACTCGATTCGGGTACGGGGCGGCGCTTTAGCCTCGGATATCAACATGCGGCCCAATTCGCAGCAGGGCTTTTCGCCGATAGTACGGGGCGTGGCGCAGAGCAATGCCCTGGTGAAAGTATTGCAAAACGGCAACCTCATCTATCAGGAGAACGTGCCGCCGGGCGCCTTTACGCTGGACAACCTATTGCCGACCGGTTCTGCGGGGGATCTGTTGGTCGTGGTCAGGGAAGCCGACGGGCGGGAACAATCCTTTACCGTGCCGTTTTCCGCCGTTCCCAACATGTTGAAGCAGGGCGTCAGCAAATACGGCCTGGTGGCCGGTAAGGTCAATCAGACGGATACCGACTATGCGCCCGCTTTTGTTCAGGGCACGCTGCAGTACGGCTTCAATAATCTGGTCACCGGTTACGCCGGTACGATCCTCAGCGAGGACTATCGCGCCTGGCTGCTGGGCAGTGGCTGGAATCTGCCGTTCGGCGCGGTATCCGTCGATGTGACTCAGGCCTCGACGCATTTGCAGGATCGCAATGAGAATGGGCAAAGTTTTCGGATCGCCTACAGCAAGTTTTTGGACGCTACCGCAACCAACTTCACGCTGGCGGCATACCGTTATTCGACCAAAGGTTATTACAGTTTCAACGATGCCATCTACACCCATCAAGGCTACCGCGAGCGTGACAAGCGCTTTCACGATTATTGGAACGATCGGGATGACGATGAGCTTGCCCCGCTGGATTTGAATACCTGGGACGCCGTTCGAACCGCTCGTCCGCGCAATACCTTCAATTTGAACCTGAATCAGAGGCTCGCAGACGGGTGGGGCACGCTCTATTTCTCCGGCACCCAGCGCGACTATTGGTCGGATACGAATAAAAGCCGGGAATACCAGCTCGGGTACTCAAACGCCTTCGCGCGCGTCAGTTACAACATTTCCGCGAGTCGCGTGAGAAACTCCGATCGCAAAGAAGAGACGCGGTTTTATCTCTCTCTGAGTGTGCCGTTGTCGATGTTCGACAACAATGCCTATCTCAGCACCAGCTTATCCGCCACCGATTCGCACTATCAGCAAAGTTCGCTGAGCCTGAGCGGCAATGCGCTGGAATCAAACCGTCTGAGTTATGCGCTTGCCGGCAGCAATCAAAGCGGCGGTAACAGCATGGCGAGCATGAATGCCGCCTATCGCGCCAACGCGACGACTGTCGGCGGCTCTTACAGTGAATCATCAGACTATCGACAGTTGGGCATTAGCGCCCGCGGCAGCCTGGTGGCGATCCCTTGGCATTTGCTGGCGTCCAACGAAATGGGCAACACCATGATGGTGGTGGACGCGCCCAAGGCCAAAGGGCTGATGGTGAACGGCGACGAGAGCATCGTCACTAACGACGAAGGGCTGGCTTTGGTGCCTTATGCCACGCCTTACCGGCAAAACTCCGTGACATTGTCGGATACCGGCAACAGTTCCGGCGCCGAGATCGTCGGCAATATCGTACACAGCGTGCCCTATGCCGGCGCCGTCAACTATTTGAGATTCGAAACCGATCAGCGTCGGCCTTATACGCTGCGCGCCTTTAAGCGCGGCAATAAGCCCCTGCCATTTGGTGCGGAGGTGGCGGATCAAAGCGGGCATGCCATTGGCTTCGTCGGGCAGGCCAGCGTCCTGTATCTGCGGGGGGAGCAGCAGCCAACGTCGCTGGAGGTCAGGCTGAATGACGGTGTCTGCAAGATTGAACGCCCGAAAATCTCGATGGACAGCGCAGCCAACACATGTCGATAAAAGGATAATTACACCATGCTCAGGATACTCACACTGACCCTGTCCCTGTTGTTCAGCGGTTACAGCTACGCTTCATGCTACGGCAACGGCATCCAATATGCGCCGCCTATCTACGTCGATTTGTCGGATAAGCTCAGCGATAAAACACCGGTCTGGGAAGGCAGTTTTTATACGCAATACAGTGGTTCATTCAGTTGTTCAACCTCGAGCAGCGAATTCGGCTATACGCGCATCCTGTCAACCGACAGCACAAAGGCGACCATCCTGGGATTCAACAACGGTAAATATTGGATACGCGCGGAAATAACCAACGACATCGCCAACAAAAAACTTAGCGGTTGGGGATCGCACTCCGCTTCGGAATTGAATCAGCCGATGAATATTCGTTTCAGTCTGGTCAGCAAGACGGGCAAATCGATACCCGGCGACACGGTTAGCCTAAAGGACGTGATGTTCGTGACCGATCTGAGCGGGATGTCCTTGCTGGAGATCATTTTATGGCCCGCCAAGCAGTTGCTGAAGATCTTGACCTGGCTGCTCAACGACTTCAATTGGCCTTACGAGCAGCGCGATATGTACGGACAGCCGATGACCATCAAGTATGCGCCCAAGATGACGACCTGCACTTTCGACAATGCCGGCCTGGCGGTGAAGTTGCCAACGCTGGGGATATCGCAGATTACTCAGGGGGCGCAAAATGGCCTGACGCCCTTTACGCTGAATATCAGCTGTCAGAATCGGCAAAGTGGCGGCACGGCCGATCGGGATATCACTATGTTTTTATCCAGCAATAATCTGTTGTCTTCGGATAATACGGTTTTGATTGATAAAAGCCCTGAGGCGGCAAAAGGCATTGGCATCCGGCTGGTCAAGATGGCTTCGCCGAATAATCCCGTCACGCTGTCGCTTTCCAGCGTGACGCCAGGCACGGCGACTTCATTATTTCATGTGGGAGCCGGCAATGCCTTGGATGCGCAATTTTCTATCCGTATGGCTGCATATTACTATCCATTTACAATCAATAGTATGAGCTCGGGGTTAATTAATACGACAGCGACAGTTAATATAATTTACAAATAAGATTTATCACTAAATATAAGCTTTGTGTAATTAATTTAGACGTTAAATTGGTTATATTTAATAAATAATCTCTTTGCATTGCAGTGGCTTGGTGGTTCAATTGATTTCTTTTTTATTTAAAGTGTTGTTCAGAACGTTACCCAGTATGTAAGCTATAACCAGTTATGCCTGGTGCATTTTCGAATAAGGTATTGGTGGTTGTTCAGAACCAGCCTTTCGTTGCTGGCTTTTTGTTAAATCAAGGTATTTGGATTGAGTATTTTTTTTATGATGGTGTTGTACATAAAGATAAGGGACAGGATTCTCTTGTTACAATTTAACCTATATTTTAATGAGCATGCTCTAAAAATTCCGTATACTTCGGCGTCTCAGCATACGCGGCGTAATATCGATGAGCTATCGCTCCACATATCGGGTTCTAGACGTATTGACACGTTGCGAGAATATCCAATAAGTTATTTGCGTGTCCCGCTGCCAGGAGTTAGTTTGGCTTGAATGTGTATGAAAAAAAATTTATTTATCTTCGAGAAATAAGATGATTATCCTAGTGGGTCATTATTGTTTATAATCCTAAAGGATTAAGCTATGTTGAGAACGTCAATTGTTGTACTTGCGTTGGTTATTCCTGCTATTACACATGCGGAGATGCACTGGGTAAAAAATGATAAAATAAAACCGGATAACGTAGATACGGTTAAAATTGTCTATAACGGTGATGTAACTCCGACACTGGTGGCTGAGTTGATTTCAGCCCTCGATGAGATCAACGTGAATTACCCTGCCGCAAAATCTATTAAATTATTCATCAGCAGTTTTGGCGGTAGTATGGAAAGCGGATATTTGGCATATCAAGCCGTTAAAGGATCTAAGATTCCGGTTGAGACTATTAATGCCGGTATGACGGCATCTTCAGCGACATTAGTCTATTGCGGTGCGCCGAAGAGATATACTTTTCCTGATGCATCCTTCATGTTACATCCGTCCGCATCGCCAAACCTCAAAGCTGAGTGGATCAGGCCGAATGACGTCGAGTTTATAAGAAAGGACGTCGAGGACGGAAACAAATATTTTAAAAGCATCTATGGTAGTTGTACAACATTGGCACGTCAGGACGTTGAAAAAATTCTTTTTAGTAATGATTATGCCAGATACTTACGTCCAAAAGACGCGGAGAAGATAAAACTGTCTCAGGGAGTTGTAGAAGGGATCGCATCGACTTCCGTCTCTTATTATATTACGGAGGTTAAGAATTGAGTGCGGGATACCTTTCTTGATAATTCCTTTAGGGAAGGTCTGGTTTACGGTTTTCTCGTGGAGGTAGAGCAATATCGGCAATGCGTTTGTTATGCAGGCTCATCATGCGCAGCTGCAGTTAAAATTCTATCAGCGACTCTATACGGACAGAAAACTGCCCCTGCAAGGCACCGAAGGCGACGAACATGCCGATGGTCATCAGATTGTCGATCACTTGGCTGGTGCTCAGCCACAGTATGACGACCAGGTCGCAGGCCTCCACGAAGGTGTTGATCCCTCCAAACAGCATGTCTATTTTGGCTACCTGGATATCGGTGTTGATGGTGTCGATTTCAAGGTTGAGCCAGTGAGCGATGCGGCGTTCCGCCATGCCATGCATCTTGATCGTGGCAATACCGTACAGCGTCCCCATAAAATACGTGCCGGAGCGGGCATTTCTCACCAGTGTAGTGGTCAAGTAATACTGGCCACGGTTTTATAGTAAGAACGGTATCTGTTCTCTGATTCTTCCGGCGTTAGCCCCCCGTTGTAATGATGAGGTCTGACGCTATTGTAGTAATTCAGGATATAACCGCCGATTTGACGCCGGGCCTCATCACTCCCTGCGTAACCATTTGTCGGAACCCATTCTGTTTTCAGACTACGGAAGAAGCGTTCCATTGGGCTGTTATCCCAGCAGTTCCCTCGCCGACTGACGCTTTGCTTTATCCTGTAACGCCAGAGAACTTGTTGATATTTAAGGCCGGTATATTGGCTTCCCTGATCGCTATGGAACATGACCTCCCGGGGTTGGCCACGCATCTCATAGGCCATCCGTAGGGCACTACTTACCAACGCTGTATCGGCATTCGCTGACAGACTCCAGCCGATAATTCTGCGGGCAAAAAGATCCATGACAACTGCCAGATAGCACCAGCGATTTCCTGCCCAGATGTACGTAATATCTCCGCACCATACACGGTCTGGCTCCGGCACAGCGAACTGACGGTCGAGTAAGTTCGGCAAGCATGTATGTTCCTGACGGGCATTTTTATACTGATGTTTTCCGGGCTGACAACTACTCAGATTCAGGTATTTCATGAGACGCCCGGCACGGTAACGACTCATCGGGACGCCGTTCTGAGTCAGCATTTCAGCCAGAGTGCGTGCGCCAGCAGAGCCCCGACTCTGGTTCCATGCTTGGCGTATTTCGCTGCACAACCTGACTCGCGCTGGATTGACAGTATCGCGTCGTTTTCGCCAATATCGGCAACTGCTACGATGTATTCCCAGAGCGGAGCAAAGGGTAACAACCGTGTGGCTGTCACTCAGTCTGGCAACTATCGTGAACCGTTCAGTGAGTCGGACATCAAGAGCGCAGTAGCCTTTTTTAATATCGTATTCTGTTCCTCCAGGCGGCGAACCTGCTTTTCCAGCTCGCGGATACGTTGCTGCTCTGCAGTAATGGGGGTAGCAGAGTGCGTGATCCCCTGACGCTCTCGCCTGAGCTGGCGTACCCAGCTCTCAAGCGTGGTAGAGCCGACATTCATCGCCTCACTGGCTTGCCGATACGAGTATCCCTTATCAACAATCAGCTGTGCACATTCCAGCCTGGACTCAGGGGTGAAAGTACGCTTAGTTCTCTTGTTCATTAAGTCACCTGTTTCATGTTGAGGTGAGAATATCACCTTTAATCAGGTGGCCAAATTTACTGTGCCACTACAGTTTTGTTGCGTTTCGAGTGGGAATGGGGCGATGCCACTTTCCGACAATTTCTGACGCAACCTGAAATTTCCCGTGACTTCATGGACATACACCTGCCGGCCGACCTGCGGGCCATCTGTAACCTCAGCACGCTGAAGCTGGAGTCCGGCTCCTTTGTCGAAGATGACCTGCGCCAGTATTTCAGCGACGTGCTCTACAGCCTGAAAACCACCGCCGGCGCTGACGGTTACATGATGGTCCTTATCGAGCACCAGTCCAGCCCGGATAAGCACATGGCGTTTCGCCTCATTCGATATGCCGTTGCCGCCATGCAGCGTCACCTCGACGCCGGCCATAAATCGCTGCCGCTGATCATCCCGATACTTTTCTATACCGGCAAACGCAGCCCATACCCTTACTCGACTAACTGGCTGCAGGAGTTTGATGATCCGACGCTGGCCAGGAAACTGTACACCGGCATTCTCCGCTGGTTGATGTGACCGTCATCCCCGACGAAGAGATCATGGGCCACCGCAGCATGGCCGCCCTGACTCTGCTGCAGAAACATATCCGTCAGCGCGACCTGACCGAACTGACCGACAGACTGTCCGCCATTCTGCTGGCCGGCTATCTCTTCGCCCCAGGTGATTTCGCTGATACACTATATTATCCAGGCCGGTGAATCCGAGGATGCGCAGGCATTTGTCCGCGAACTGGCCCTGCGGGTTCCGCAACATGAGGAGGAACTGATGACTATCGCACAACAGCTTAAACAAAAAGGTATCGAGAATGGTATCGAGCAGGGTATCCAGTTGGGTGAACAGCGCGGCATTGAAAAAGGTGAGCGTGAAGCCTCACTGAAAATTGCCCGTGCCATGCTGGCCAATGGCCTCGATCGCGATTCGGTGATGCAAATGACCGGGCTGACAGCTGACGACCTGGCCCAAATTCGCCACTAATCCTTTGCGTCGACGGGCAGGACAGCCATTGACAGATAAAACCGCATCCGTTTCCCCGGAAAACACCACCTCAGCGCTCAGCCATCTGGCGTTCTGCGCCCTGGCGGCACTGGGGCTGGCACGCCCTATGCCGAAAACCTGTTCCTGATCCGTTGGCTGGCCATCGCCCAAAAGCAAAAACGCTTCCCAAGGAGCGTGGCGATTGATATCTAGTGGTTACTCGACCGCGGCCGTAAGCACGGCCCGGCTGGTCACCTGCGCCAGCATCTGGAATACCTGTGGCGTTTCTGCAGCGGCAACCTGGCCGCTCAGTCCGACATGTTCCGGCTCACCTACGCCTCTGAAACCCTGAAAGACCAGGGCTGGGACAATTATCTGCTGGACGCGAAAGAGTGGAAGTCCGGCGTCGTGCCGACACCGTCACAGCATAACGGGTTCTATGTCGAAAAAACGGCGCTGAACGCCGCTTTTGCCCTGGACGGTCGCCATCTGCACTCTGTCACATTTCGGGTGATCGGTGACGCCGACCGGTTTATGCATGTGATGGCCGAGTACGGACTGTGTACGCGCCGGCAGGGCAGCACGTCAGCCTACCACACCATAGCGCTCGAACCAGCATAATACCGCTACCGTCACGGTTCACATATTCCGCCAACGGCGCCGTCCCCTGCTGCCAAGACGATATCCACAAATTTGGGGGATAACCTGTGCGCATCGCCGGTAAAAATATTCACCTCAAAATGTGGGGCTAGTGCCCACCTCGCGGTTGACCTCACTATAGTCCCTTACCATTCCTCGTCGGTTTTATATTGAACTGGTTATACATACAGTGTGGTTATAATAACACGTTTCGTTTCCGACCAGAGGAGAACGCCCAATGAGCAATGTATCACGACCCCGCTAACACAGGACGTGGCCAAGTCGCGCTAAAGCACTGTAAGCGCCATTACCGCCACCGAGAAGGCGTTCAGCAAAGGTGCTAATGCACAAGGGCAACAATCCCGACCGGTCCGCTCGGCCTCGACATTGTGATCGGTAGGGATCTTCCGGTCGCCGCATCACCCAAATTGGGTTCCGGCGTAGAACCCCTTCCTGTTTGATTATTCCATTCGCCACAGATCCGGGTCGTTCGGCATGCCGTTTCTCGCCACGAGCGTCGCGCCCGCCGGCGCGGTGCCGTCACTGACACGGCGGACCTGTGCTGGCGCCCGTGCCAGGCAATAGCGCAGGCGCTGCAGCACCGCTTCTATCACGTGGTCGTCTGCCTCACGAAGCAGTACCTGCTGCCAGCGCGTGGCGGCACGCCGCCACAGCCCCTGCGACTCCAGGCGAAGAGCTGTTTTATCAGCAGGCAAAGCAACATAAGGCGAAGTGTTACCACGACAATAATACTGTGCACCCATACAATCTCTCCTTATCGAGGGTTACGCCAAAACCGCCAACATTTTCGGCTAGAGGTTTTACACTAAGAATACTGTGGTCAATTTGATTATATTATGGTCAAAAGCACCAAGCAGTTCATGCTTAGCTATCAAAAAAGCTGCTATAGCGTGTGTTTGAGTATTTGGCACAGTTTTTGTATAACGTTTATGCTGGCGAAATAAAGCTGGTTAAATATTCTGAGTCATAACCGTTATGGAGAACATCATGTTTGGGAAAGCTGAAGACAAAGTAAAAGAAGTTGCTGGCGAAGCGCAGGAAAAATACGGTGAACTGACCGACGATTACGGGCACCAGGTAAAAGGAGCGGCCCGTAAAGTCGCGGCACAGGGGAGTCAGGCAGCTCAGGAGGCTGCTGAAGTCGTACGTGATAATGTGGAAAACAATCCATTTGCGGCGATCTCCATCGCTGCGGGCATTGGCTTACTGATTGGTCTGCTCATTGGCCGTAAATAAGATAAACGCGGGCGCAAAGCCCGCTTTTTCTGATAGCGGGCGCTTTGCTATAATTTAAAGGAGTTAAAAATGAATATATTAAATATGGTTATCCTTTCTGCAACATTGGTATCAACAGGCGCTCTGGCCGAATCTATCAATGCTGAACATTTAAAAAACAAAGCAGGGCAGAAGGCTGAGCAGGCCACCAATCGTGCTGAAGAAACGGCTCACAAGGCAAAAAACCGGCTGGAGGAGAAACAACTTCAGGCTGAAAACCGGCTCAAAAACGGCGGAGAAGCAACCGCGACAGATAAGGTAAAGGAAAACTCACAGAAAGCCTGGAACCGGACCAAGGAAACCACAGAAAAAGGCTGGAATAAAACAAAAGAAGCCGCTCAACAGGCGGGTGACGCGGTAAGCGAAAAAGTAGGCCATTAACTCGATTCCCCGGCCTGTCCGGGGATACCGGATTAAACTTCGCGTTAACCTCTCTGGGCTGCGATTTAAAAAACACGGCAGAGCTATTGCTCGCCGGTCAGTGATGAAGCACAGTGGCAAAGAAGCCCTGTCGTACAAAACAGAAGGACGCCGTTATGAGAAAAATGAATGATCCGCAGCGGGGCCCCTCCCGTGGCCTGATAGACACTATTCGCCGCGTATTTACCGCCCTTACCGGAACGCTGCATACCCGCCTGGAGCTTGTAGCCGTTGAGCTGGAAGAAGAGAAAAGCCGCATTACCCATCTCCTGATAATGGTGGGGCTGACCCTTCTTTTCACTGCGTTTGGTATTATATCCCTTCTGGTGTTTATTCTGTTGTTAGCCTCACCGGAACATCGCCTCATGGTACTGGGGGGGCTTCCGCTATGTTTATTGTTCTCGCATTAGCTTCGAGCATTTTCATCAGACAAATAATTTCCCGTAGCAGAATATTGCCAGAGACCCGCAGACAACTCAGTAAGGATTTGAGCATTCTTAAGGGGGATGAAGCATGAATGTCAGGGAACTCAGGGAAAACCGTAAACAACAACTGTTGCAACAAATAGCACAACAGCGACAGATATTGAGCCTGTTAAAAAGTGATTGGCTAAGACTGTCGGAACCCGTTGATCGCGGCTGGCAGGCATTATACCGTTGCCGGGCTTTTACCGTTCCCGGTATCGGGATAGCCGCCCTGTATGCGCTCAAATCTAAACCAAGTCGTCTGTTCATATGGCCACGCAGAGCTGTGGCCGCATGGGGGGCAATGAAATTTATTCGTCAACGGATCCGCCTGTTCAGATAACAAGACAAGAGGCTGGTTTAGGTTCTCGCGCTCCATGATTGAACCACCGCCCCTAGTCTGTTTCAGCCTTCGAAAAATCTGGGGTTCCCATGTAGAACCCCCTTATTATCGCCTTCAGCCAGCTGCCTACGCTTTCGCATTATTTGCCAAACGCCCGTTCACGAGTTTCCAACTCCTCATCGCTGGCCAGTAACCCGTCAACTGAGACATCCCTATCTTTCCAGGCCAACAATGACCTGATGTCGTCAGAGCGTCGTTGACGATGCGCTTTGAGCATGTTGCGCCGCCGGGCGTTGTCGGCCATTGCCTTGCGCGCCAGTTCGCCGCGCGCCTTCAACATGGCCAGGTACAGCCGGTATTCCTGTTTATCCATGGCATGATTTCCTTATTGGGGATGGATGGGTCGTGCCAATTTGATATTGGGAGTAGTCGTCTCATCCGGGGCGTATTGACGTTTAGGATGAGATCGACTTTCCAGAGTTTGCACGAACCATATTAACCTCATCATTTTTCAATTACAGCAGGATCTGAGCTATATCCAGAAGCCTTTTCAGCATCCCTTACCTGCTCCCGCAAAGATTTATTAGGGGTTTCAGGACAACCTACAAGAATTAACGTAAAAATAAACATCAGTGTAAATCGTAAAATTGCCAGGCTGTATTTATTCACCAGGCTTTCCTTAATTTATTAAAAGAATAAAGCACGCTCCAAACCTATTCCATTAAAGTTAGTTACATCTTTTTATATGAGAATCCCTCTATAAAAAAGTGGTTTCTTAGACGGCATCTTAATGGTTGGATGATGGGTGTAACATTTTAATAACTATAGATACCAATCAGTTCTGTTGATTAATGAAGACCCTTGTAATAAGGGGCTTCATTAAAAAATAACACTGTTACTTAACTAATTTATTTTACTTCTATCCTCTTAACTTCATTATGGGATCTCTGAAATTTCTTTCACTTCAGACTGGTTAATTTGCTGTTTGACGCCATTAGCATCGGTGTAGCCTACCAAGCCTGCGCTGGTCTGGGCCGGTTTAACTTTACTGACTATAGTACGGCCGTCATGTGTATAGATGGCATAACTTGAACGTGTGCATCCCGATAGGGCCATGATGGAAAAAATGACGGTCGCAGCGTACATTAGCGATTTTCTCATAAGTCTCTCCTTAACAGCATGAACATAGCTAAAATTGCACTCAATCTGATTAGATCTCTTGATAACGCTAAACCAGCCTATCAGCTTCGAATATGACGGGCATTCGTCTTTACGCCCCATAACCCGGCCAACGCACTGATGATTGCTCCAAGAAGCAAGGCAAAGAATGACCACAGAGCCGCACGCGCCAATGCATCTGCAGCTGCGGCAGCCTGCTCACGTGCTTTCTGTTTAAGCTCGGCATACTTTTGCTTCGCCTCATTAATTTTCGCTTCTGCTTCATCGAGACGTTGCTTAACGATTTGAGCTGTTTTTTCTTTTGTATCGATCAAGTTAGTGACTGTTTTATCAACCTCTGCAGGAGACATGTCGGTGTTTTCACTCAGCGCTTTTTTCAATGAGTCCTGGTTGACATCCTGAGTAATTGCATCCGCGCGCTTTTTCAGCTTACTAATAAGTTTCTGTATGATAGCGTCATTGCTATCAGGCTGGTTGAAGAAAGCCTTAATCGCATCACTCAAATCCGCTTTAGCACCATTAAGCTGCTGCTGCATAAATTCTGGCTGCAACGAAGGTATATCGCTCTTTTTCAATGCAGCTACCACATCCGATTTTAGGTTTTCCGGCTCAAGTTTTGTGTCGATGTCCAACTGGTCAAAGAGATTTTTTCCCACATTTGTCACTCCGGAAGCACCGTTTCCAAGCGCAGAGCCTGCACCTGAAAGCAGGCTACCTGAGGTAGAAGCTATGGCGCCGAGCGCATTACCAGTCATCTTAACGGCTGAGCCAACCAACAAGGTTCCCAGAACTGCAGCAACAATGAGCGCTGTAGCCCACACCAGGAAGCCATGAATGAGACCATCATTTGCTGCCAGACGACCGGCGACGAAAGCGCCGATGGCAAGACTGACAATAATCGAGATTGCAGACCAGACGGCAACGGTGGTTCCCGCTCCATTTACCGGATCGTCCGAAGCCGGGTCAACAATGGAAAGCCCAAGACTTGTACCCAGCGTTGACAACAGTAATGACACGGCCAATACAGTGATCACACCGCCTATTACGCTACCCCATGATATTTTTTTTCAACAACCATCCCATTTCCCATTTTCATTTACGATCCTTTTCATGTTGTTAACATTGTGTTAATGTTTGCTGAAAGAGATGCCACAGTCTCAATCGAGCCATAACAAACATAGCAATAATAATCAGTTATGCCAAATCTACGGAAAAAAATCGTTACTGGACTGACCCCACGACCGTAGACATATCCTGTCCTCACGACGAGGCCCGTTCAAAGGCCTCCGGACTGACGCCGCCAAGGTGACTGTGACGCCGGGCCCGGTTGTAGAACACTTCAATGTAATCGAAGATATCCGCCCGGGCCAGATCCCGGGTTTTGTATATTCTCTTCCTGATGCGTTCTTTTTTCAGTGAACTGAAGAACGATTCGGCCACCGCATTATCCCAACAGTTGCCACGCCGGCTCATACTGGGTGCCAGGTTATTGGCCCGACAGAACCGTTGCCAGTCGTCGCTGCCGTACTGGCTGCCCTGGTCTGAGTGCACGATGACCTCGCTGTCCGGTTTACGTCGCCAGACCGCCATCATCAGCGCATCCAGTGCCAGTTCGCGTGAGAGGGTCGGCTTCATCGACCAACCCACCACGTTACGGGCAAAGAGGTCGATAACCACCGCCAGATACAACCATCCCTGCCAGGTCCGGATATAAGTGATGTCGGTGACCCAGACCTGATTGGCCCGGACAACGGTAAACTGCCGCTGTACGCGATTAGGAGCAACCACCGAAGGTCGGCCGGCGATACGCCGTGGTGCTTTATAGCCCCGCACGGCTTTAATCCGGTTCAGTTGCATAATACGGCCCACCCGGTTTTTGCCGCAGGTTTCCCCGATTTCGTTCAGATCGCCATGAACCCGCCGGTAACCGTATACGCCTCCGCTCAGTGAATATGAATCACGGATAAGCGTCAGCAGACGCTGGTTATCTTTATCACGCGCCGAGACCGGGTTGTGCAGCCACGCGTAGAACCCGGCCCGGGCGACATGCAGTACCCGACACATCGTCATCACACCCCATACAGTGCGGTGCTCATTGATAAAGCGGTACTTCAGTCGGGCTCCCTTGCAAAGTACCGCGCGGCCTTTTTCAGGATATCCCGTTCTTCTTCGGTACGTTTTAGCTGTGCCCGTAGTTTCAGGATCTCGCTTTTGGCTTCCAGTAAATCCCTAGCATGCTGTTCGCTGTTATCAGGTTTGATAGCCCGTAGCCACTTGTAGAGGCTGTGTGCAGAAACACCCAGACGGTCAGATACTTCGGCAACGGAATAACCGCGTTCCGTTATCTGACGGACGGCTTCTTCCTTAAATTCAGGTGTAAATCGTGGTGTGCCCATACGCTCCTCCTATGCTCAAACTATAGGGCAGGATCGTCTACCGGGGTGGGGTCAGTCCAGTCTCGCCATTCACGTTGACGCTAAAATTGGTGCCGACCTCGACACGAGCGCATGGCGAGCTTATTCCTCTATTTCGCGATATGAAGAAAATCGAATCCTGATGAAACTCATTATTCGATAGAAATAATAATTTCAGTCGAGTACGGGCATCCAATAGCGTAACTATCTGTTGATTATGAGTTAATTGTTGATTGAAGTATGGATTGATTGTATGAACCACACCTGAAGTTGTCCAGGTAAGTCATCGAACAGGCAATAGGATCGCATTTAAAGTAAAATAAATCATTATGAGCCGTAGAGAGTCATACAGCTTTCACTCTGAAGTGTGGCTAGTGAGTGTAGCGCCCCAGCGAGGAGTCGTTATGAAAGTACATACGGATTTCCTCTGGTTGCCTTTTATAATTAAAAGGGTGTAGTCTTTTCAATAGCATTTCGTTACCCATGGTATGAGTAATGATTCTCTACCGTCAGATATTTACAACCAATCTTGAGGATTTTTTAATGTCAGCAAAAGTAGTTGTAATAACAGGTGCGCTTTCTGGGATTGGCGAAGAGTGTTGCCGTCAGTTTGCAAAAAACGGTTATAATGTAATATTTTCCGGCCGAAAAACCAAGCGTGGTGAAGAGCTACAAGAGGAGCTGAGGGACATTAATTCTCAAAGTCACTTTGTGCTTGCTGATGTTGCTTTTGAAGAACAAGTGGCCTCCTTGATGGAAATGGCCTGTCAAATGTACGGTAAAATTGACACGGTAATTCACAGTGCAGGAACAGAGGGGCTACCCGCACCCTATGCTCAAACTACCGTCGAAGACTTTCATCGGGTATTTGATACTAATGTCCTGGGCACACTGCTTGTGATGAAGCATGCTTTGCCTGTTATGTGCAAGCGGGGGACTGGCAGTTTAATTAATATATCTTCGCAAGCTGGATTGGTTGGTATCCCTAGAGGAAGCGTGTACGCTGCCAGTAAACATGCAGTCAATGGGCTTACGCGCTCCGTAGCACTTGAGGTCGCAGCTAAAGGTATTAGGGTTAATGCGATTGCGCCAGGCCCCGTTGATACTGATATGTTTGATCGCTTTGTTGGCCGGAATGAAGAAGCGAAAGCCGAATTTCTTAGTCGAATGCCTACCGGGCGTACAGCAACTACTGGGGAGATTGCTGCTACGGCTTTATTTCTCTCCTCCGATGCTGCTCGGTCCATCATAGGACAAATCATTACGGTTGATGGTGGGTATTCGGTTGGTTAGAACAAAGCCTGATGCTGTAAAGCCCACCATATTGAGTGGGCTTTACAGTATCAAATGGGTTTGAATCCATATCCACCTATTGTCAACACCTCACTTACAGCTTGTTTCCAGATATCTGAGGCATTCTATGAAAAAGGGAAAACGGATTTTCACAGGAGCAGAGCAAGCCCTTGAGCCAACAATTGAATCCTATATGGACAAACCATTAATTCATGCTGGCGGTGGTATTATCCTTGTGAAGGACCTGAACCACCGCTTTGTGGCATCTAACGCGGTATTTAGTCGTTTCTCAGGCGTACATCCACATAAGCTTCAGGGGCTTAATGACTTTGACATGCCCTGGGCTGATAGAAGGGATATTTATACCAATCATGAGAATGCGATTCTATCTGGCGAGCGTTATAATGTTCTTGAACCTTTGCCTGGAGTGATTAAGGCCTTTTTGCACACATCCAAAGAAATTATTTATGATGCAAACGGGTATCCTGCAGGAACGCTTGCAACTGCTATTATCATGAATGGTGTCTTTGATTTTTCTAACATAGCTGGAACATCAAAACTTATGAGAGTATCCCCCTACCAAGGGGTGAACCTTACTGCTAATGAGGCTAAGATCCTGTTTTTTGTTCTTAAGGGAGTGAAAAGGAAACAGGTTTCAGATGTGATGAATATTACACCGGCGAACTATGATTATTATTTGAGAAACATTAAGTTTAAATTTCATGCTGGTTCAATAGTGAATCTAATAGAGATTTGCATTGAGCGTGGGTATCATGAAAACTTTCCTTTTCAGATGGTTGTGTAATATGTTAACTTTCATGACCTATGAAAACTCATAGGTTTTCATTTTTTGGTATTTGATTCTCTGGTCTGTTAACTTTATCCTGTAATCACTGAATAGGTGGAGTGTTAATTTTCCTGCATCGAAGCGATTGCAATACCAGGGGAGTATAAGAAGATAAAAAGACCGTGTGCCGGTCAAGTGTATTAATTTTTAATCTGCAACAACATTGGGCGCTAAATATTAATGGTGTGTGACCATAGTATTTGGCGTTTTTTTTAAGACTACTGCAACAGCAATACAACGTAAGGCAATTTACCCTGTAAATCTTTTCTTTCGGAAAAAGGTTTTTTGGTGGCGCTTGTCGTGCTGAACTGCGCAGGATAAGCGCCGGTCATGTGATTACGGAGTGCTGCTGATGTCTTATTCTGATACGCCCGAACAGGCTGCCATCATCGGTTGGTCTGGCCATCGCCTGGTGGTCAGGCCCTTTGCCGGCACCGGCAAAACGTCCACGCTGGTTCGGTTTGCCCAGGCAAACCCGGACCACAAAATGCTTTATCTCGCCTATAACCGTGCAGTCAGGGATGAGGCCGAGCAAAAATTCCCGTTCAACGTCGAATGCAAGACGTCACACCAGCTGGCCTGGCCCAACTTTGGGCGCCATTACCGGCAGCGGCTGACGGCTAATCTGCGTATCACCGACGTGGCCCGTCAGCTCAATACCCGCCATTGGCCACTGGCCCGCACATCTATCACGACGTTTAACGCCTTCCTCTGCAGCGGAGATGCTGAATTAGGCCCGCAACACCTGCCTAATGAAGAGGCGCGTAGCGGCCTGTCTCCCGATAAAATTCTAGCGGCCGCGCATCTGCTGTGGCGTGAGTCTGCGTGCCAGGACGGCACCTTCCCTGTCACCCATGACATTTACCTCAAGCTTTATCAGCTCTCGCAGCCTGACCTCTCCAGACGCTGGCAGACGCTCTTGTTTGACGAGGGGCAGGATGCAAATCCGGTGACGCAGTCGCTGGTACTGGCGCAGTGCTGTGATGTGGTGCTGGTTGGCGATCGGCATCAACAAATCTATCGGTTCCGGGGCGCGGAGAATGCTCTTGACGCCTCAGAGCTGGCTTATGCGGACCAGCTTTACCTGACTCACAGTTTCCGTTTTGGCCCCGCCGTGGCCCGGGTGGCCAACAGGCTGCTGGCCCGACAAGGCGAAACGGTGCCCGTGGTCGGGGAGTGGGGAAACGACAGGGTTGTGACGTGTTTACCCGATGACGTAAAGGCGCAATCTGTTGCCGTATTGAACCGCACGGTGGCCGGTGTCATCGGCGCGGCACTGGATGCCAGTCTGGCCGGCAAGAAGGTGTATTGGGTCGGCGGTATCGTCGGCTACAAGACCGAGGAACTGGAAGACCTGTACTGGTTCTCGGCGGACATGCCCGAACGAATGCACTCCCCGCAGCTTTCCCGGGATTACCGTAACTTTGAGGAGTTTGAGGCGGTGGCCAGGGCGACCAAAGATGCGGAAATGAACCAGGGGCTCCGGTTGCTTGACCTGTACTTCCCGCTGCCGAAAAAGCTACAGGTGATGCGTGAGCATGCGGTTACTGACGAAAGTCAGGCGCAGGTGACCGTGTCGACGGCGCACCGCAGCAAGGGACTGGAGTGGCCGGTGGTGGTGCTGGACGAAGATTTTGCGGATATCACGGACCCTTTGATGACCGAGTGTGAGCGTACCGATGAAACCAACCTGCTGTATGTCGCCGTGACCCGGACCAAGGAAACGTTGGTGCTGAACGGATTGCTGCAGATGCTGATGGAGAAGGGCGACGAGGGCGAGGATGTTGCCGACACGGGAGACCCTGTATGCTGAAAGCCATCAAAGAGATGCTGGTTGGGACCAGGGAAATGCTGGTGAGGTCAACAGCACGCGTTTCAACCCCGCAGAGCCCAGCAGGCTATTTTATGCCGGCGACCGCCGAGCAGTTGCTAGACACGGCATCTCGCAAGCAGTGTCTGCAGCAACTGTGGGAGAACAGCGTACTGCCCAAAGACCTCTATACGGATTTCTATCTGCAGCCGCTGAATCAGCTAATGACGCTGATGCAGGTACTGCCGGCTGCGCAGCAGGGGGAGTATGCCCGGGAGGGCGGGTTGGCTGAGGTAACCCTCCAGACGGTGGCCTATGCGGTGCGCCTTGCCAAGGGACATATGCTGCCCCCGGGAGCGGCGCCGGAAGAACAGGCAGCCCAAAATGTGCAGTGGAACATGGTGGTGTTCTATGCGGCACTGTGGCACTACCTGCCGCTGTTTAGCCAACTGGAGGGTGAGCTCCGGAGCGGTCAGCCCTGGTTAGTTGGTGTGGTCATCCCCATAGAACCTTACCGCTTTCGGTTCACTGCTACCTCGTCAGATCCGGTATTGGTGACAAGTCAGAGCACGATGATTGCGGCACGTTTGCTGCCGGCAGCGGTCACCGACTGGCTGTCAGCACTGCCGGTGTCCATTCAGTCGTTGATGCTGATTGCGTTACGTCAACCGAGTGCATTACCGGTGATAGACGACATTGTCCAGGAGGCGGTCAGGCTGGCCCGTGGCGAGGATTTATTGGCTGCCCTGCAGGAAGGTGGGGCTGCGCTTGTAACACCGGCAGTGCCATTAACGCCGATGGTGCCGGCAGTTGAAAAAGAAACTTTCACTCCGCCGGTGTCGTCGATTGATTTGCAAAGCACAGTCAGCAGCACCCACTCACCTCTTATCGAGGAACAACTGCTGGCAGAGATAGCAGGCCCGTCTAACGGGAATGCACCGTCTGCTCCGGTGAACCAGGCAAAACAGGCATTAGGAGACGCCCCTCACGAAGATGAAGGCCCTATGCCTGCTGATAATCCTGTGCTTACTGCTGAAGTGGCTCAGGAGGTTGACGCAGCCGAAGTAAACCAGGAGTCAGACGGAGGCGATGATATCGCTTCCGAAGCGGCGTTTTCAACCCCCAAACTTGGCGCTCCTCAAATACCAACACCGGCTATTGAAGCTAATGAAGGGGTAGCGCCCGGAGACGCATTTTGGCGTTGGTTAGCTGATGGACTCAATTCTAATCAAATCCTCATTAACACTGGAGAGGCTAGGGTTCATCTTGTTTCTGGTTTTGTCTTTATAACCGTGCCTGGAGTTTTTTATTTGTATTTGAAACAGACGGGTCTGGATGGCTCTCAGCGAGAAGTCCTTCAGGAAGACTTTGAACGCCTGGAAAAACACCGCAGGGGGAAGGGTAAGCGATTTTATTTTGCGTACCTGTATAAAACATCAGAGTGCACAGGTGCGTTTAAACGAACCAAAGGTTATCTCGTTAAAGCAAGTTTGCTCTATCGGGGCGAAAAACTACCTGACGACAGTCCGGTATTAGTGATCCCTTAACAGGGATTAATCGTGTCATGCGAACATATCATGCTCGCATGATTTTTGTTTAAGCTAGGGAGATATCATGCATAAATTGCGTGCTATGGATTGGGAAACTCTGCTTGAGGAATATTTTTTCTCAAAAGCGCTACGTCCAGAAACTGAAAAGAGTTATTTCCGTGTCGTTGCCGTTTTCAGGAAGTTTATTGGGTATGACAAGTTACCTGATGACGTTACAAATCGAGAGCTGATTTTGTGGCGTAGAGACATGCTTGGAAGGGGGATTACAACAAGTACCTGGAATAATAAAGCTCGCCATTTGCGTGCGATCTACAATCAGGGGATAAAGAAAAAATGGTTAAACATAGAGGAAAATCCTTTAAACGAAACGCAAGTACCACCAGGTAGTAAGCGTAAAAAAATACTGAACCGTGACCAGTTGGTCAGGATTAATCTGGTGTTAGAGCAATTTGAAGAACGCGAAAAAAGCCACGTGGGCAAAAGCCGTTCCTGTGCTCTTTTTCCTGTTTGGTATTGGCGGACGGTTATCGACGTTTTGCGTTCGACGGGGATGAGACAAAACCAGTTGTTACATATACGTCTTATGGATGTTGATCTTGAGGCAAACTCGATGTTGCTGTGTAAAGAGGGGAGTAAAACTCATCGTGAGTGGTTGGTTCCTATCGTCAGTTTTGTCCGCGAACGTATGCGAATACTTGTTAGTCGGGCAATTGAACAGGGGGCCGAACCGGCAGATTATCTGTTCGATGTGGCGCGATTCTTGGCGCCATTGGGTGAGGTTGACTCAGAGCCAGCAATACAACCTGTTCGCTCGTTTTTCACCAGACTAACAAAAGAGTGTGGTTTTAAGGTAAGTCCACATCGGTTCAGGCATACACTGGCGACTGAGATGATGAAGTCACCAGATCGTAATTTGGCAATGGTTAAAGGTCTGCTGGGACATCGAAGTGTCAGTACAACGATGGAGTATGTTGAGCTGGATTTGAAGATGACAGGGCAAGCACTTGAGAATGAATTATCACTGTATATGGATGTCGCCACCAACGGTGAAAAAGGGCGCAGACACGCCTTGACATAATTTTAACAAGCTGTAAAAATCACCAGTGATCGAGAAAAGGACGCCTGTGCAGGAACGCAGGCATCCATTTTAAGAGGAACCTAGTTATTAACATCGAGTGTGCAAATTCGAAAAAACATTGCGATATCAATCTGTTAGTTCCATTGTTTTGCCCGTTAAAGGGATTGCCTCTAACCAGCTCGCTTTCATGCAGAATTAATGGTGCCCGGACTCGGAATCGAACCAAGGACACGGGGATTTTCAATCCCCTGCTCTACCGACTGAGCTATCCGGGCAACGCGCAGCATTAAACCGTATTGGCCGAAATCCGTCAACGGCTTTATGCGTGAAAGACGTTAAAATGCCTCCGGTTGCTGGCTTTTCAGGCAAAGGGCGCAAAAAATGCGCCTGTTCTGGCTATCACCTTGGGTTGGCTGTGCCGGCAACCCTGCCGATTCAGCTCAACGCCCCGTTGCGGCGGCACTGCGCTACCTGCAAGATGTCTTCCGCCAGTCGTTTGGCGACCGATACGTCCTGGAGCTGACGTTTTACCAGCAGTTTGCTCAGGCAGCCTTCCTGAATCAGCTCCATTTGCTGTGCCACCATGTCGGCGTCGTCGGCGTCCATGTCACGCAGCAATTCGCGGGTCAGCTCCAGCGAGGTCAGCTTTTGCTGCTCTGCCAGTTGGTGGATCGGGTGATCCGTTTCTGGGAAGAAGCTGCAGGCGGCAATAAACAGGCAGCCGGGATAGCGGTCTTGCTGCACGTATTCCGCCAGTACGTCATAGCGCGCCAGCAACTTTTGCTGCGGGCTCAGGCTTTCGTCCAGCAGCAGCTGGCGGCGCCAGGTGTCGATCTGCTGGCCGTGGTAGCGCAGGCAGTCGTACAGCAGCGCTTCGCGATCCGGCCAGAACCGTTTGAGATCGCCGGGCTGAACGTCGAGTTTTTCCGCCAGCATCTCTAATGTGGCGGTCGCCAGGCCCTGTTGTTCCAACAGACCCAGCGCAGTATCAAGGACGTGTTCACGTTGCACTTGTGCTTCCTCCCATTCACTTCCGATCTTCAGTGTCAGTTATCGCATCACTTTCTGCAAATGCGCGTTGAAGGCTTCCGCCTTCATAAAACCGGTGACCCGCTCGGCCGTCAGCTCGCGGCCTGCCGGATCGAAGAACAGGATCGTCGGCAGCCCCAGCACCTGCAGGTGCTTCAGCAGCGCCGCTTGTTCCGCGCTGTTAGCGGTGACGTCCGCCTGCAGCAGCACCGCGTTGGCCAGGCTCGCCTGCACCGCTGCATCGCTGAAGGTGTATTTCTCGAACTCTTTGCAGGCTACGCACCAGTCGGCGTACAGGTCCAGCATCACCGGTTTGCCCCGCGCCTGTTGCAGCGCGAGATCGAGCTGTTCGACGTTGTTGATGCGGGTAAAGGCCAGATGCGGTTGAGCCGCCTGCTGCGCCTGGTCGGTGCCGAAAGCCCAGTCCTGCAGCGGCCGCGCGGCGATCACCGCTGCCGCCAGCAGCAGCAGTTGCAGAGCGCGCGTCCAGCCACGTGTGCTTCTCAGGCTCAGGGCGAAGGCCCAGCCGAAGAATGCCAGGCCGAGCAGGCTCCACAGGCGCAGGCCCCACAGGTCGCCGATCACCCGCTCCAGCAGGAACACCGGTAGCGCCAGAATGACGAAGCCGAAGGCCTCTTTCACGTACTGCATCCACGGGCCGCTGCGCGGCAGCAGGCGGTTGCCGAACAGGGTGACGATCACCAGCGGAATGCCCATCCCCAGCGCGTACAGGTACAGCGTGCCGCCGCCGGCCCACAGATTACCGCTCTGGGCGATATACAGCAGGATGGCGCTGAGCGGCGCGGTGGTGCAGGGCGAACAGATCAGCCCGGCCAGGGCGCCCATCAGGAACACGCCGGTCAGTGAGCCGCCGCGCTGGGTGTTGCTCCAGTTCGCCAGCCGGGTTTGCAGCGCCGAGGGCAGCTGCAGGGAATAGAGGCCGAACATCGACAGCGCCAGCGCGATGAACAGCACCGACAGGCCAATCAGGACGTAAGGATGCTGCAGCGCCGCCTGGAACTGCAATCCGGCGGCGGCCACCACCAAGCCCAGCAAGGTGTAGGTGAGCGCCATGCCCTGCACGTAAACCACCGCCAGCGCCAGAATGCGGCCGCTGCTTTGCGGCCGGTCGCGGCCGAGGATGATGCCGGAGATCAGCGGATACATCGGCAGTACGCACGGGGTGAAGGCGATGCCGATGCCGATCAGCAATGCCCACAGCGGCGAGAACGGCAGGCTGGCCGGTGTGGCGGGGGCTTCAACTGGTGCAGCGGCCGAGAGCGGCGCGGCTGCGGTGGCGCTGACCGCATCCAGCGGGATGGTTCGGGTTTCCGGCGGATAGCAGAAGCCGGCCTCGGCACAGCCCTGATAGGTGACGCTGAGGCTGGCGTTGGCCGCCGCCTGTTGCAGCGGCACCTGCAGATTCAGCTGCTGTTTGAAAATCGCCACTTCGCCGAAGAACTCGTCCTTGTGGCTCACCCCTTCGGGCAGGGTAAAGGCGCCGAGCGTCGCCTGCTGCGGCACCAGTTTGATCTGCTGGCGATACAGGTAGTAGCCGGGGCGGATCTGCCAGTTCAGCGTTACCTGGCTGCCCTGCTGTTTGAAATCGAAGGCGAAGGCCTGATCGACAGGCACGAACTGGCTGCCGCCTTTCGGCGCGAACAGCGAAGCCTGCGCCGCCTGCGGCAGGAAGAACAGGCTGCACAGCAGCAACATCAGTTTAAGGAAGCGTTGATCCATAACAGGTAGTCTTTATCTCCGGCCATCACCGGCAGCACCAGCAACTCGGGCGTCTGGTAGGGGTGATGTTGTTTCAGGGTGTCGAGCAGGGCCTGCTGACGGCGGCGATCGCTTTTGAACAGCATCTGCACTTCGTATTCCTGTTCCAGTTTCCCTTCCCAGTAATACAGCGAGGTGGCGCCGGGCAGCAGTGTGGCGCAGGCCGCCAGCTTATCGCCCAAGACCCGCGCCGCCAGTTCCTGGGCGCTGGCTTCATCGGGTGCGGTACAGAGTATGACGACAGCTTCGCAATCAGACATCTTCAGCCCTCTCATCGATTCGAATGGGCACTATACCCTGAAGGCGGATTGGCTAGAAGGCGAGTTTATCGCCAAAAGGAAAACCGGGGCCGCAGCCCCGGTCGAAGCCTTACAGCATGACGCTGCCGAGCAGGAAGCCGAATACCACCGCGAAGATCACGCCCATGGTGCCGGGAATGAAGAACGGATGGTTGAACACGAAGCGGCCGATGCGCGTGGTGCCGGTGTCGTCCATTTGCACCGCGGCGACCAGCGTCGGGTAGGTCGGCAGGATGAACAGGCCGGAAACGGCGGCGAAGGAGGCGACGGCGGTCAGCGGCGACACGTTCAGCGCCAGCGCCATCGGCATCAGCGCCTTGGCGGTGGCGGCCTGCGAGTACAGCAGCGCCGAGCAGAAGAAGAAGATCACCGCCAGTAGCCACGGGTGCGCCTGAATGACGCTGCCGGCCGTCTCTTTGATCCAGTCGATGTTGGCCTGCACGAAGGTATCGCCCAGCCAGGCGACGCCGAGGATACAGATACAGGCGCTCATGCCGGCCTTGAAGGTGCTGGAGTTCAGCACCATGTCGGTGTCGACGCGGCACAGCAGGGTGGTCAGCGTGGCGACGCTCAGCATGATGATCAGGATGGCGTTGGTGGTGTTCATCAGCGGCTTGGCCACCAGGCCCAGGCCCGGGCTGTTGATGATGGCGTAAGCCACTACGCACAGCACGCCCAGCAGGAACAGCAGCACCGAGGTTTTGGCGCGCGGTTTGATCGCCAGCGCGTTGTTGCCGCGCAGGGTGATCAGACCCTCTTCCAGGCGTTTCAGATACACCGGGTCGTTAGACAGCTTGGAGTCGAACAGCCAGGTCACCAGCAGCGACATCACCAGCACGGCGCAGAAGGTGGACGGGATCACCACCATCAGCAGGTGCAGGTAGCTGACGCCGTGGCCTTCCATCACCGAAGACATGTACACCACCGCGGCGGAGATCGGCGAGGCGGTGATGGCGATCTGGGCGGACACCACGGCGGTCGACAGCGGGCGGCAAGGCTTGATGCCCTGTTCTTTCGCCACTTCGGCGATCACCGGCAGCGCCGAGAGCGAGATGTTGCCGGTGCCGGCGAAGATGGTCAGGAAGTAGGTGACGATAGGGGCGAGAATGGTGATGTGCTTGGGGTTCTTGCGCAGCAGCTTTTCGGTCTGCTGCACCAGGTAATCCATCCCCCCGGCGACCTGCATCGCGGAGATCGCCGCGATCACCGCCATGATGATGGAAATCACGTCGAAGGGAATGCTGCCCGGCTTGACGCCGATCAGCGCCAGGACCAGAACGCCCAACCCCCCCGCGAACCCGATACCGATACCGCCCAACCTGGCCCCTAAAAAGATGGCCAGCAGAACGATAACCAATTCTACGGCTAGCATAGTGTTTACTCCTTAAAATGAGATATCCCGTCATCCTTGAAACTGCATCGGTGTTGGCTGCGAGCACTCACCCCAGTCACTTACTTAAGTAAGTGACTGGGGACTTGCGCTCTTGCCGCCTTGATGCAGTCCCAATGATTTAGGGTGTAAATTGAAAATAAAACGTTAAAATTTTGTGGGCGCCGGAAAGTAAAAAGGCACGCTATCCAGAGGATTTAGCGTGCCTTTCAGGGCTACCGGGTAGGTCTGTTATTGTTCATTTTCATCCGTATAGCGTTTAGCTTTATAGGCCGGGTGCATCAGGTTCTCCACGGAGAAGATGTCATCCAGCTCGGCTTCGGTCAGCAGGCCGCGTTCCAGCACCACTTCGCGCACGCTCTTGCCGGTTTCGGCGCAGATCTTCCCGACGATGTCACCGTTATGGTGGCCGATGAACGGGTTCAGATAGGTGACGATACCGATCGAGTTGAAGACGTAGTGTTCGCAGACTTCTTTATTCGCGGTGATGCCGTTAATGCATTTTTCCAGCAGGTTGTAGCAGGCGTTGGTCAGGATGTGGATCGACTCGAACATCGCCTGGCCGATCACCGGCTCCATCACGTTCAGCTGCAGCTGGCCCGCTTCGGCCGCCATGGTAACGCAAGTGTCGTTGCCAATCACCTTGAAACACACCTGATTGACCACTTCCGGCACCACCGGGTTCACTTTGGCCGGCATGATGGACGACCCCGCCTGCAGCTCCGGCAGGTTGATTTCGTTCAGGCCGGCGCGCGGGCCGGAGGAGAGCAGGCGCAGGTCGTTACAGATTTTGGACAGTTTCACCGCCAGGCGTTTGAGCGCGCTGTGCACCATCACGTAGGCGCCGCAGTCGGAGGTAGCCTCGATCAGGTCTTCCGCCGGCACCACCGGCAGGCCGCTGACTTCCGCCAGTTTTTGCACCGCCAGCGGCTGATAGCCTTCCGGGGTGTTGAGCGCGGTGCCGATGGCGGTGGCGCCCAGATTCACTTCCAGCAGCAGCTCCGCGGTGCGGTGCAGGTTGCGGGTCTCTTCGTTCAGCAGCACGCTGAAGGCGTGGAATTCCTGGCCGAGGGTCATCGGCACCGCGTCCTGCAGCTGGGTGCGGCCCATTTTCAGGATGGTTTCGAACTCTTTCGCCTTGCGATCGAAGCCTTCACGCAGCTGGTTGATGGCGTCGATCAGTTTCTGGTTGGAGGCGTACACCGCGATGCGGAACCCGGTCGGGTAGGCGTCGTTGGTGGACTGGCACTTATTGAGGTGATCGTTCGGGTTCAGGTACTGGTATTCGCCTTTTTGATGGCCCATCAGCTCCAGGCCGATGTTCGCCAGCACTTCGTTGGTGTTCATGTTCAGCGAGGTGCCTGCGCCGCCCTGGAACACGTCCACCGGGAATTGATCCATGCACTTGCCTTTATCCAACACCTCGTCGCAGGCCTGGATGATCACGTCGGCGATTTTGCGCGGGATGGTTTTGAGTTCTTTATTGGCCATCGCCGCGGCCTTTTTCACCATCACCATGCCGCGAACGAACTCGGGGACATCGCTGATTTTGCTGTTGCTGATATAGAAGTTTTCAATCGCACGCAGAGTGTGAACTCCGTAGTAAGCGTCTGCGGGGACTTCACGTGTTCCTAACAGGTCTTCTTCGATACGAATGTTGTTTGACATGAGAACCTTCTCTATGTGTTGCTGCCGAATTAATAATTTGTCAGGTCAAGGCTAGTAAGGGCACAGCCTAAATTAATATTGCCGAAGGCTTGGGGCGTGAAACGATTAACCAAATCGCCCGTTGCTGCCCAGATCATATGCTGGTTGGTAAGAAATGACTGAACCCAGATCACCTTATGGTGTTTAAGGATATGCCCTTTTCCGGTTCTGTGACTTCTTTCACGTTTGTGAACTTTAGCAATAAAAACCGGCTCTCGGTTGAAATGGTGGGGTGATGCCCTCATTGTAATGGTGTCGGCCGTTTACGGCCTCTTTTTTAGCGCCGTCGCCCCCATGGCGGCCGTGCTTTACCTACCGATAGGAGAACCAGGTGCGCTGGTTACCGCTACTGCTGATATTTCTGCTGGCTTACATAGAAATATCCATTTTTATCAAAGTCGCCGCCGTGCTCGGCGTGGCTGTCACCCTGCTGCTGGTGGTGTTCAGCTCCTGCGTCGGCATTTCGCTGGTGCGCAATCAGGGCATGAAAACCTTCGTGCAGATGCAGCAAAAACTGGCGGCCGGCGAAAGCCCGGCGGCGGAAATGGTGAAAAGCGTTTCGCTGGTGCTGGCGGGCTTCCTGCTGCTGATCCCGGGCTTCTTTACCGACTTCCTCGGCCTGTTGCTGCTGCTGCCGCCGGTGCAAAAATCGCTGACGCTGAAGCTGATGCCGCACCTGTCGGTTTATCGCCCCGGCGGTTGGACGGGGGGCGACGCCGCCAACGGCAACACCTTCGACGGTGAATTCCAGCGCAAGGACGACGAACGCCCGGTGCTGGAACACCGCCCGGATGAGGAGCGCAAGCCCCACGATCGTTAAGCAAACGCGGCTCAGGCCGCGTTTTTCATCTCTGTCGCCTCCGCCCGACCAAAAATGCGAAATTTTTTTCGTTAGCCCCCTTGAAGGGGGCTGGAACGCCCCCATCTCAAATCCCACGAGGCCGGTAATAACAACCATCCGGTGTACAACCCTAAATCTGATAGAGACCTTCTTACAGGAGAGCGTTCAATGAGTATTCGTCCATTGCATGACCGCGTTATCGTCAAGCGCAAAGAAGTTGAATCAAAATCTGCTGGCGGCATCGTCCTGACTGGCTCCGCTGCGGGTAAATCCACTCGCGGTGAAGTGGTTGCAGTGGGTAAAGGGCGTGTGCTGGAAAGCGGCAACATCCAACCGCTGGATGTGAAAGTTGGCGATATCGTGATTTTCAACGACGGCTACGGCGTGAAAGCAGAGAAGATCGACAATGAAGAAGTGTTGATCATGTCCGAAAGCGACATTCTGGCAATTGTTGAAGCGTAATTGCGCTTTATCTTCTGAACTGAACGAGTTGAAGGGAAATACCAATGGCAGCTAAAGACGTAAAATTCGGCAATGACGCTCGCGTGAAAATGCTCCGCGGCGTGAATGTTCTCGCTGATGCAGTAAAAGTGACTCTGGGCCCGAAAGGCCGCAACGTAGTGCTGGATAAATCTTTCGGCGCACCGACCATCACCAAAGACGGCGTTTCCGTTGCGCGTGAAATCGAACTGGAAGACAAGTTCGAGAACATGGGCGCACAGATGGTGAAAGAAGTGGCCTCCAAAGCGAACGACGCGGCGGGCGACGGCACCACCACTGCAACCGTACTGGCTCAATCCATCATCACCGAAGGTCTGAAAGCGGTTGCTGCAGGCATGAACCCGATGGATCTGAAGCGCGGCATCGACAAAGCGGTTATCGCTGCGGTTGAAGAACTGAAAAAACTGTCCGTACCTTGCTCCGATTCCAAAGCTATCGCTCAGGTAGGCACCATCTCCGCCAACTCCGACGAAACCGTGGGTAAACTGATCGCGGAAGCGATGGAGAAAGTGGGCAAAGAAGGCGTTATCACCGTTGAAGAAGGCACCGGCCTGCAAGACGAGTTGGACGTGGTTGAAGGTATGCAGTTCGACCGCGGTTACCTGTCCCCATACTTCATCAACAAGCCGGAAACCGGTTCTGTTGAGCTGGAAAGCCCGTTCATCCTGCTGGCTGACAAGAAGATCTCCAACATCCGCGAAATGCTGCCGGTGCTGGAAGCCGTTGCCAAAGCAGGCAAACCGCTGCTGATCATCGCTGAAGACGTAGAAGGCGAAGCGCTGGCGACTCTGGTGGTCAACACCATGCGCGGCATCGTGAAAGTGGCTGCCGTTAAGGCACCTGGCTTCGGCGACCGTCGTAAAGCCATGCTGCAGGACATCGCGACCCTGACTGCCGGTACCGTTATCTCTGAAGAGATCGGTCTGGAGCTGGAAAAAGCCACCCTGGAAGATCTGGGCCAGGCAAAACGCGTTGTGATCAACAAAGACACCACCATCATCATCGATGGCGTGGGCGACGAAGCGACCATCCAGGGCCGCGTTGCTCAAATTCGTCAGCAGATCGAAGAAGCGACCTCTGACTACGATCGTGAAAAACTGCAGGAGCGCGTAGCGAAACTGGCCGGCGGCGTTGCCGTTATCAAAGTTGGCGCAGCCACTGAAGTTGAAATGAAAGAGAAGAAAGCCCGCGTTGAAGACGCCCTGCACGCGACCCGCGCCGCAGTGGAAGAAGGCGTGGTTGCCGGCGGTGGCGTAGCGCTGATCCGCGTTGCAGGCAAAATCGCCGCGCTGAAAGGCGACAACGAAGACCAGAACGTGGGTATCAAAGTTGCGCTGCGCGCAATGGAAGCCCCTCTGCGTCAGATCGTGGTCAACGCCGGTGAAGAAGCTTCCGTTATCGCCAACCAGGTGAAAGCGGGCGAAGGCAGCTACGGCTACAACGCTTACTCTGAAGAATACGGCGACATGATCGCGATGGGTATCCTGGATCCGACCAAAGTGACCCGTTCTGCTCTGCAGTACGCGGCTTCCGTGGCTGGCCTGATGATCACCACCGAATGCATGGTCACCGACCTGCCGAAGGCTGACGCACCGGATCTGGGCGCAGCAGGCGGCATGGGTGGCATGGGCGGTATGGGCGGCATGATGTAATCATCCCCCACACGCTTGTGTGCTGAGAACCCCGGTCAAACGACCGGGGTTTTTTTTATCTTAAAAATCAATAAAAAGAATGTTTATTTAGCCTGTTATTAGTTCACTGAATGAATTATTGCATTATTTTTCTTTTGCCCTAAACCGTTGCCGTTTCGTACCGATATAGCCCCTACCAGGCGGGGAATTTTCCCTCGCCGGTGTGACTGTCAACGGAGACGACTTATGCTGAAAAATATGAAAATAGCCACCTGGCTGATGTTGATGCTGTTGCTGCTGGGCTTGATGCCCATGGGAACCGGCGCCATCGCCTTCTATTTCATGCAGCAAAACGGCAACAGCATCGGCAGGATGAGCACGTTCTCCGACGAGGAAGCGGCGCTTAACCGCAGTTGGCGTGCTTTGCTGCAAACGCAGACGCTGATCGACAACATGGCATTCGAGCGCTGGGCGCAGACCAGCAGAGCCGATATTCAGCAGGGTATCGATGAGGCGCGCGGTGAGCTGCGCAGCGCCGACGTCGCGTTCAACCTGTTTTGGGAGACGCCGGGCCTGACGGTATCGCGCCCGGATCTGGGCGAGGCGATGAAAAAGGTCTACCTGGCGCAGCAGGCGGTGCTGAAGCAAGAACTGACGCTGTTGGCCGATACGCCGCAGGCGGCGCTGATCGAGCGGCTGCACGCCATGGCGGCAGAGAAGCGCCAGGTGCGCCAGCGGCTGGATAACCAGTTTGCCGACTACATGCGGGCCACGGTGGCCGCCCACCGTCTGGCGGTGGAAGAGGCGGAGCAGACCCAAAAAGTCTTCGCACGCCTGCTGAGCGGCACCCTGGCGGCGATCCTGCTGTTGCTGGTCGCCGTGCAACGTGATTTCCGCCGGCGTTTGATTCTGCCGCTGCGCCAGATCGCCGAACACTTGCAAAAGGTTGGGCGTGGCGATCTGCGCAGTGAGATCGCGGTACGCAACAACAATGAGATCGGCATGCTGTTCGCCAGCCTGCGGACGATGCAGCAGGAGCTGAGCGCCACCGTGCAGCAGGTGCGTGACGGCGTGGAGTCGATCAACCACGGTACGCACGAGATCGCCGTCGGCAACGCCGATCTTTCCAGCCGCACTGAAGAACAGGCCAGTGCGCTGACGGAAACTGCCGCCAGCATGGAACAGATCACCGCTACGGTGCGGCAAAACGCCGATAACGCCAACCAGGCCGCCGGGATGGTCAATCAGACCGCCGGCATTGCCCGCAACGGCGAAACGCTGATGGCCAGCGCGGTTGACAAGATGCGGGCGATCAACGACAGCGCGCGCCAGGTGGGGGATATTACCAGCGTGATCGACGGCATCGCTTTCCAGACCAATATCCTGGCCCTGAACGCCGCCGTGGAGGCCGCCCGCGCCGGTGAACAGGGACGGGGTTTTGCGGTGGTGGCCGGCGAGGTGCGCAACCTGGCGCAGCGCTGCGCGACTTCGGCCAAGGAGATCAGCGGGCTGGTCGACGGCGTGACCGGCGATATCGCCGCCGGCGTGCGGCTGGTGGAACAGGCGGGCGAGACGATGAATGCCATCGTCGGCTCGGTGAACCAGGTGACGTCGCTGATGGATAACATCTCGTACGCGTCGGAAGAGCAAAGCAAAGGCGTTGAGCAGGTCGGAGTGGCGGTGACCCAGATGGATCAGGTGACCCAGCAGAACGCCGCGCTGGTGGAGGAGGTGGCGACCACCGCCGTCGGCGTGGAGGAACAGGCGGCCCTGCTGGCGCAGGCGGTGGCGGTATTCAAACTGGCGGAGGGGGAATCGCGCCAGGGCGACGTGGAGGCGCAGGCATCGGCGACCGTTGCCGGTTGGGCCTAACGCCGCCGCACTGTATTTGATGATATTTTTGCCGCCCGGGGCGATTTAGCTGGTAAACTGGTAAGTCATCAGCTGTCGCTCAAGACGTTGGCCCGCTCGCGTGGCAACGGGTGCTTAAGAGATGGCATCGCTTTCTGATAAGCTTTTGCGTAATTCTCAACATCGAATGGGGAACAAGATGCGGATTAAAGCCTTACTGGGTCTCTCGGCAGCGATGCTGCTGGCGGGTTGCAGCAGCACTCATGAACTGACCGCTGCGGGTCAGCAGATCAAGTTCACCGACAGCAAGCCGGCGGCGGAATGCCAGCTGCTGGGGGAAGTGACCGGCACCCAGAGCAACTGGCTGTCCGGCAACGGCGGTGAAGGCAGCTCCATGCGCGGTGCGGCCAACGATCTGCGCAACAAGGCGGCGGCCATGGGCGGCAACGTGATCTACGGCGCCAACAGCCCGAGCCAGAATCTGCTCTCCAGCTTCGCACCGCTGGACAGCAAAATGGTCGGCCAGGTTTACAAGTGCCCATAAGGCGCTGAGGCCGCAGCCGCAAAGAGATAAAAAAAGAGGAATGCCATGGCATTCCTCTTTTTCGTTACGGCATTTAGCGCACGTCACTCCGGCATCAGGCGCAGGTCGATCGGCGTTTTGCTCGGTTCGCCGCCCACTTCACGCGTCAGGCGCGGCACCAGATAACCGGACACCTTGCTCAGCAGCGCCTGCATGATGGCGCGCGCTTCATCGTCGCTGACCATGAAGTGCGCCGCGCCCTGCACCTTGTCCAGCACGTGGATGTAATAGGGCAGGATGCCGGCGTCGAACAGCGCGTTGCTGAGCGCCGCCAGCGTATCGGCGTCATCGTTGACCTCGCGCAGCAGCACGCTTTGATTGAGCAGCGTGACGCCGGCGAGGCGCAGCTGGGCCATGGCGCTCTGCAGCTCGCGGTCGATTTCGTTGGCGTGGTTGATGTGCGTGACCATCAGCACCTGCAGGCGCGAGGCCGACAGCAGGCGGCACAGCGCCGGCGTAATGCGCGCCGGGATCACCACCGGCAGACGGGTGTGAATGCGCAGGCGCTTCAGGTGCGGGATGGCTTCCAGCTCGCCGACCAGCCACTCCAGCTCGCTGTCTTTGGCCATCAGCGGATCGCCACCGGAAAAAATGATCTCATCGAGTTCCGGGTGTTGGCGGATATAATCCAGCGCCTGCCGCCAGTTGTTCTTATTGCCCTGATTATCCTGATAGGGGAAGTGGCGGCGGAAGCAGTAACGGCAGTTGACTGCACAGCCGCCTTTGACCAGCAGCAGCGCGCGATTGCGGTATTTGTGCAGCAGGCCCGGCACCACGCTGCGCTGCTCATCGAGCGGATCGGTGGTGAACCCTGGGGCGTTGATGAACTCCTCTCTGGCGGTCAGCACCTGGCGCAGCAGCGGGTCGTTGGCATCGCCGGGGCGCATGCGCGCAGCGAAGGCGCGCGGCACGCGCAGGGCAAACAGCCGGCGGGCATCGCGCCCCTGCGGCAGTTCCGGGTGCGTATTCAGTGACAAAAGCTGCAGTAATTCATCAGGATCGGTAATAACATCGGCGAGTTGATGCAACCAATCTTCTCTATGTGCCGTACTTTGGGTTATAATGTGTGCCATTTTTTTGGCTAAGCTACCAGTTCAAATATTCAGAGGGCCATCATGGCGACTTATTCTAGCAACGATTTCCGTCCGGGTCTTAAAATCATGTTCGAGGGCGAACCTTACGCCATCGAAGCCAGTGAGTTCGTTAAGCCGGGCAAAGGCCAGGCGTTCGCACGCGTGAAAATGCGTCGTCTGCTGACCGGCAGCCGCGTGGAAAAAACCTTCAAGTCTACCGATTCTTGCGAAGGCGCAGACGTGATGGACACCAACATGAACTACCTGTACAGCGACGGTGAGTTCTACCACTTCATGCACCCTGAGTCTTTCGAACAGCATCAGGTTGACGGCAAAACCGTAGGCGACGCGGCCAAATGGCTGCAGGACAACGCAGAGTGCATCATCACCCTGTGGGATGGCCGTCCAATCGCCGTTCAGCCGCCGAACTTCATCGAAGCGGAAATCACCGATACCGATCCGGGCCTGAAAGGCGATACCGCAGGGACTGGCGGCAAGCCGGCTACCCTGAGCACCGGTGCCGTGGTTAAAGTGCCGTTGTTCGTCCAGATCGGCGAAGTGATCAAAGTTGACACTCGCTCTGGCGAATACGTCTCTCGCGTTAAATAAATAAGTTTCAAAGCAGAGGAACCCCCGTGGTTCCTCTGTTTTATCCCATCCCCGTTCGTTGGCAGAAAACCCGCATGTTCAAGAAAACGTTGTTGGCCGTGCTCTCCCTGTTGTTCCTTTTCTCCCTTAGCGGTTGCAATACGTTTCGCGGTTTCGGCGAAGACGTTCAGCATCTCGGCGGCGCCATTTCCCGCACGGCCGGCTGATCCCGCCCTTTAACCCGATGTATTTGCGCCACAAAGCCGGTGGCAATCCCACTCCTTGCGCCAATTTTGACTAAGCTTAGAAAGCCGTACTTTTTCATCAACGACAAATAAGGACTTTCTTATGCTGAAGAAAAGTATTATCGCGATCTTCTCTTTGATGATTTTGACCTCGTTGACCGCCTGTAACACCACCCGCGGCGTGGGTGAGGACATTCAGGCCGGCGGCAAGGCCATTCAGCGCAGCGCGGAATAATCCGTTCTCCCTCCGGCGGCGTTCCGCGTGCGGAGGGCCGCCGCATTTCCTCCTCTTGCCTGAGCGTTAACGCTGCTGCTATCCTGCCGCAGTGCGGGTGAGGTTGCCCGCCGTTCATCACCCCGCTGAACGGGACGACCCGTTTACGCGTCATTTTTTCGGGGACGACCCCAGTGGTAGGGAGGCCGTCTCATGGCCTGGATTATTCTGCTTATCGCCGGTTTGCTCGAAGTGGTTTGGGCTATCGGTCTGAAATACACCCACGGTTTTACCCGGCTGACGCCGAGCATCATCACCATCGCCGCGATGGTGGTCAGCATGTTGCTGTTGGCCAACGCCATGAAAACGCTGCCCGCCGGTACCGCCTATGCGGTATGGACCGGTATCGGTGCGGTAGGTGCAGCCATCATGGGCATGGTGCTGTTGGGCGAGTCGACCAATATCGCGCGCATCATCAGCCTGTGCCTGATCGTGGTCGGCATTCTCGGGCTGAAGTTCAGCAGTCACTGAGCGGCGGACTGTTGCACCCAAATCAGCTTGTCGGTGGCGAAACCGTAGCCCTTGGCCGTCTGCAATAAGCTGTCGCGTACGCCGGCGTCAAGCGTCGGCGTGCGCGACAGGATCCACAGATAGTCGCGGTTTGGGCCGCAAACCAGCGCGTAGCGGTAGTCCGGGTCCAGGGCAATCACGTTATAGCCGCCGTAGAAGGGGCCGAAGAACGACACTTTCAGCGCCGCGACCTGCGGTGAGCCGATAAAGTAGGCTTTGCCTTCGCTTTCTTGCCATTGCTGTTTCTGCGGATTGAAGCCGCGATTGATGACTTTCAGTCCGCCGTCGGCGCGTGGGCTGTAGTGGGCGGTCACCTGCTGCAAACCGCGTTCAAAACGATGATCCAGACGCGCGATTTCGTACCAGGTGCCGAGATAGCGCTGACTGTCGAAAGGGGTCACGACCTTGATGTCTTTGGGCGGGGAGACGCTGCAGGCGACGGAGAGCAGGGCGGAAAGCATGACGCTAAGGTTTGACCATAAACGCATCGGTGACTCCTGTTTACCGGGGGCGAGTAGACAGTGTAGCCGATGAGAAAAGGGCGGCCAACGGGCGTTGGCCGCCGAAGCGGTTTACAGGGTGACGACGCCGATAACGGTGACCACGCTGAGGATCGCCGCCAGACCGTAGAACACCCATTTGCCGGCCGGTACGTGGATCTTCAGATCGTGCATCGCATGATGGATACGGTGCAGGCCGCACCACAGCGGCAGGATGATCATCAGCAGCAGGAACAGGCGGCCGATCAGGCTCTGGCAGAACGCCAGCACGCGTTCGTAACCCAGTGCTTCACCGGGGAACAGCCCCAGCGGCAGCAGAATGCCGACCAGCAGCACGATGGCCGGCGCGACGATCGCGCCCCACATGCCGCCGGCGCCGAACAATCCCCAGAAAACCGGCTCGTCGGAGCGTTTAGGTGCTTGATTTATCATGTTTCCTCCGGATTAGAACAGGGCCACGGCCAGGATGACCACGCTGACGACGATCGTGACGGCCCACAGCCCTTTCACGATGGGGCCCGGCCCCATTTTCTCGCTGTTGACCACGATATTGGCGGCCTTCGGCGCCAAATCGAACCAGGTTTTGGTGTGCAGCGCCGCCGCCAGCAGGGCGACGACGTTGATCAACAGCACCAGCGGGTTCTGCAAGAAGCCGACGAAGCCGGCCCAGCTCTCGGCGCCGCCCTTCAGCGCGAACACGCCGTAGAGCAGCACGATGCTGAACCAGACCGCCAGCACCGAGGTGCCTTCGCGCAGCATGTAGAAACGGTAGAAGCCGAGCTTTTGCCACCAGGTGGGCGTCATGGTGCGCACATAGGGCTTACGTTGAGTTGTCATGGCAATTTTTCTCCCTTATTGCGGCTTCAGCATGGCGATCATGAAGTCTTTGGCGCTCTCCACCTTGCCCTGCTGGATAGCGGCGGCGGGATCGACGTGTTTCGGACAGACTTCGGAGCAATAGCCGACGAAGGTGCAGCTCCAGACACCGTTTTGGCCGTTGAGCTGCGGCATGCGCTGTTTCTTGCCGTGGTCGCGGTTGTCCAGGTTGTAGCGGTGCGCCAGCGTGATCGCCGCCGGGCCGATAAACTCGGGGTTGAGGCCGAACTGCGGGCACGCGGCGTAGCACAGGCCGCAGTTGATGCAGCCGGAGAACTGGTGGTATTTGGCCATCTGCGCCGGGGTCTGCACGTTCGGGCCGTCTTCCGGTTTGCGATTGTTGCCGATGATGTACGGCTTGATTGCCTCCAGGCTTTCGATGAAGTGGGTCATGTCGACCACCAGATCGCGCTCGATCGGGAAGTTGCCCAGCGCTTCGACCTTCATGCCGCCGACGTAATCGCGCAGGAAGGTTTTGCACGCCAGCTTCGGCACGCGGTTGACCATCATGCCGCAGGAGCCGCAGATCGCCATGCGGCAAGACCAGCGGTAGGAGAGATCCGGCGCCAGGTTATCCTTGATATAGCCCAGCGCATCGAGCAGCGAGGTCTGCTCGTCATAAGGCACGGCGTAGGTGACAAAATGCGGCTCGGCGTCGCTTTCCGGGTTATAGCGCATGACGTCGATCTTCAGGGTTTGCATCTCAGCCATTTGCCTGCTCCTTATTCTTTTTCTCCTGCGCTTCGGCTTCTGCGCCGTAGACGCGTTTGGCCGGCGGCAGCTTGGTGATTTTCACGTCGCTGTATTCGAGACGCGGCGCGCCCTGCGGGTTATGGAACGCCAGCGTATGCTTGAGGAAGTTGACGTCGTCACGCTCGGTGCAGCCTTCGTCCAGGCGCTGGTGGGCGCCGCGCGACTCTTTGCGGTTAAACGCGGAGTGCGCCATGCATTCGGCGACGTCCAGGCCGTAGCCCAGCTCGATGGTGTACAGCAGATCGGTATTGAACACGCTGGAGTTGTCGGTGATGTTGACGCGCTTGAAGCGCTCTTTCAGCTCGGCCAGCTTATCGATGGTTTTTTGCATCAGCTCCGGCGTGCGGTAGATGCCGCAGCCTTCTTCCATCGACAGCCCCATTTCGTCGCGGATCTTCGCCCAGTTTTCGTTGCCTTCCTGCTTCATCAGGTTGCTCAGGCGGGTTTCGACGTCGCGGGTTTGCGCATCCAGCGCGCTGCCGTTGGCTGGCGCGGTTTCCAGCGCGCGGCGGGCCGCTTGCTCACCGGCGACGCGGCCGAACACCACCAGTTCCGCCAGCGAGTTGGAGCCGAGACGGTTGGCACCGTGCAGGCCGACGGAGGAGCATTCGCCGACCGCGAACAGCCCCTTGATGCGGGTTTCGCAGTTCTGGTCGGTTTCAATGCCGCCCATGGTGTAGTGCGCGGTAGGGCGCACCGGGATCGGATCTTTCACCGGATCGACGCCGACGTAGGCCTTGGCCAGTTCGCAGATGAACGGCAGCCGCTCCAGCAGCTTTTTCTCGCCCAGGTGGCGCAGATCGAGGTAGACCACGTCGCCGCGTGGGGTGGCGATGGTGCGGCCGGCGCGCCATTCGTGCCAGAAGGCCTGGGACACCTTATCGCGTGGGCCCAGCTCCATGTATTTGTTCTTCGGCTCGCCCAGCGGGGTTTCCGGGCCCATGCCGTAGTCTTGCAGGTAACGGTAGCCGTCTTTGTTGACCAGGATGCCACCTTCGCCGCGACAGCCCTCGGTCATCAGGATGCCGGAACCGGGCAGGCCGGTCGGGTGATACTGCACGAACTCCATGTCGCGCAGCGGCACGCCGTGGTGGAACGCCATGCCCATGCCGTCGCCGGTAACGATGCCGCCGTTGGTGTTGTAGCGGTAGACGCGCCCGGCGCCGCCGGTGGCCATCACCACCGCGTTGGCGCGGATCTGCACGCGGGTGCCTTCCATCATGTTGAGCGCCACCAGGCCGCGCGCCTGGCCGTCATCCACCAGGATATCCAGCACGAAGTGCTCGTCGAAGCGTTGGATCTGCGGGTATTTCAGCGAGGTCTGGAACAGGGTGTGCAGCATGTGGAAGCCGGTCTTGTCGGCGGCGAACCAGGTGCGTTCGATCTTCATGCCGCCGAAGCGCCGCACGTTGACCGACCCGTCCGGTTTGCGGCTCCACGGGCAGCCCCACTGTTCGAGCTGGGTCATCTCGCGCGGGCACTGATGCACGAAGTGATCGACCACGTCCTGTTCACACAGCCAGTCGCCGCCGGCGACGGTGTCGTTGAAGTGGTAGTCGAAGGTATCGTGATCCTGGGTGACGGCGGCGGAGCCCCCCTCGGCGGCGACCGTGTGGCTGCGCATCGGGTAGACCTTAGAGATCAGCGCGATTTTCAGTTGGGGATTGGCTTCCGCTGCGGCTATTGCTGCACGTAAACCAGCGCCCCCGGCCCCAATAATGGCAAGATCGGCGTTAAAGGTTTGCACTGCATTCCTCCAATGTTCTTATTAAGAACGGCAAGTTAAATATCTATGCTTAAAATTTAGCGAACTCTTCGGGTGCTAACTAATTGAACCGATTAATGTTGCTTAAAGGTTAAGGATAGATATCTCCCACCAATAATGGGGAATTAACTATACCTAAAGTTAAGTAGTCGAAATTTGATGTGATCGATTGTTTTGTCGATTAACGCTCGACCAACAGGCTTGCCTGTTTTTTTGCGCGTTTGGCCTGCTTTACCCTTTTTAACGCGCTTTTGCCGCCCATTTATCGGAAATTGGCGTTATGGACGGTTGCGTATCGTGAAGAATTTGTTTGGCTGCAAGGATGCGAGTAGACTGCATCCCCTGTTTGATTTCGGAGTTAATTACCATGAGCGAAACGGCAAGCTGGCAGCCTAGTGCACCCATCGCCAATTTGTTGAAACGCGCAGCGATTCTGGCTGAGATCCGGCGTTTCTTCGCCGATCGTGGCGTGCTGGAAGTTGAGACGCCCACCATGAGCCAGGCGACGGTCACCGACGTTCACCTGTTCCCGTTCGAGACACGTTTCGTCGGGCCGGGGGCGGCAGAGGGCCTGACGCTATACATGATGACCAGCCCGGAATATCACATGAAGCGCCTGTTGGCGGCGGGCAGCGGCCCGATCTACCAAATGGGGCGCAGCTTCCGCAATGAAGAAGCCGGGCGACATCACAACCCGGAATTCACCATGCTGGAGTGGTACCGTCCGCACTACGACATGTATCGCCTGATGAACGAGGTGGACGATCTGCTGCAACAGGTGCTGGACTGCGAGAGCGCGGAGACCCTGTCTTATCAGCAGGCGTTCCTGCGCCATCTGGACATCGATCCGCTGTCGGCGGAGAAGGCACAGCTGCGCGAAGCGGCGGCCAAACTCGATCTGAGCAATATCGCCGATACTGAAGAAGATCGCGATACGCTGCTGCAGCTGCTGTTCACCGTGGGCGTGGAGCCGCATATCGGCCGTGAAAAACCGGCGTTCGTTTACCACTTCCCGGCCAGCCAGGCGGCGCTGGCGGAGATCAGCACCGAAGACCACCGCGTGGCGGAGCGTTTCGAGGTGTACTTCAAGGGCATAGAGCTGGCGAACGGTTTCCGCGAGCTGACCGACGGCCGTGAGCAACAGCAGCGTTTCGAGCAGGACAACGGCAAGCGCGCGGAGCGCGGCCTGCCGCAGCAGCCGATCGACTACAACCTGTTGGCGGCGTTGCAGCACGGCATGCCGGAATGTTCCGGCGTGGCGCTGGGCGTGGATCGCCTGGTGATGCTGGCGCTGGGCGCCGAGAGCCTGAGCGACGTGTTGGCCTTCCCGGTCGGGATCGCCTGAGTTTCAGGCGGTGAGAAAAGCAAAAAGGGTCGGCATTTGCCGACCCTTTTTTTATCGCGAGAACCGCTTACAGGCCCCCGGCGTCGCGCTTGGTGTTCGGTGCCGGCGTGGACGGCGGCGTGCGGCCGTTATTGGTCAGCCGCGACAGCGTCTCGGTGCGCACCTGGAACGGCGGGTACGGCAGCGTAATGCCGTGCTCGCGGTAGCCCGCCAGGATCAGCTGGTGGATCTCGTGGCGCAGCGGCATACGGTGGCCCATCTCGGCAGCGTAAATACGCATCTCGAAGATCTGGATACCTTGCTGCAGATCGACCAGGTAAACCTCCGGCGCCGGATTATCCAGCACCAGCGCGCAGCGCTCGGCGGCGTTCATCAGGATCTTGGTCACCTCTTCGCTGTTGGCTTCACCCGGCGCCGGTACGGTCAGCACCACACGGGTCAGGTTATCCGACAACGACCAGTTGACGAATTGCTCGGTGATGAAGGCTTTGTTCGGCACGATGATCTCTTTGCGGTCCCAGTCCGAGATGGTGGTGGCGCGGGTGTTGATCTTGGTGACGGTGCCGGTCAGGTTGCGGATCGTCACGGTGTCGCCGATGCGGATCGGTTTCTCGAACAGGATGATCAGGCCGGAGATGAAGTTGGAGAAGATCTCCTGCATGCCGAAGCCCAACCCCAGACTGAGCGCGGTAACCACCCACTGCAGTTTCGACCATTCGATGCCGATCCAGGCGAAGCTGAGCACCGCGCCGAACACCAGCAGCAGGTACTTGGTGATGGTGGTGATGGCGTAGCCGGTACCCGGCGTCAGATCCAGGTGCTGCAGCACCGCCAGCTCCAGCAGCGCCGGCAGGTTGCGCACCAGCTGCATGGTGATGATCAACACCAGAATGGCGATCAGGACCGCGCCGAGGGTGATCGGATGGGCGGTTTCCACGCCGTTCACCGTCGAGGTTACGTCCCACAGCGAGATGTTTTCCAGGAAGGCGAACGCGGAGTGGATCTCCGACCACAGTACGATCACCGACACCAGCGCGATCAGCGTCAGGATCGAACGCACCAGCCGCAGCGACTGGGCGCTGATGGTGTCCAGATCGAAGTCCGAATCGTCCGGATCGATGGATCCTTCGGTGCTGTTCGGGGTGTGCGAGGTTTCGTCTTCGCCGCGGGCACGCTGGGCCAGGATATCTGCACGGCGCTGTTTGGCGCGATCGAAGGCGATGCGCCGCCGCTGGATCAACATCCAACGGCGGATGATGTGGTAGACAACCAGCAGCAGGAACCAGATTGCCACCGAGGTCTCCAGGCGCGCCAACAGCGCCTGCGCGGTGGTGAGGTAACCGACGGTCGAGGCCAGCGCCGCTAACAGCGGCGCCGACAGCAGCAGCCCCCAGAAGGCGCTGTTGAGCATGTTGTCGCCGGAGCCGTTTTTATCCAGATACAGCGGGATGCCGGCACGTTTCAGGCTGTGGGTGACCAGCGCCAGCGCCAGACACAGCAGGATGAAGCACAGCCGCCCCAGGGTGTTGGCGAACTCGCGCTCTTTCAGGCTATCGAAGGTGATCAACGCCATGATCAGCGGCACGATCAGCCAGATCGACATCTTGTAGTAGCGCATGGCGCGCGAAACCTGCTTCGCCGGCCAGCGGAAGTGCACGATGAACAACCCCTGCGGGTGGGCGAAGGCGGCGCAGATCATGCAGATCCACAGGATCGGCAGCGTGGCGGTTACCCCTTTGCCGATCGCTTCCGCCACTGGGTAGTTCCAGGCGCTCTGCAGGCCGTAGCCGAGCGCGGCCCACAGTACCGGCAGCGGCATCGCCACCAGAATCGACCAGAACACGGTGCGCACCGTCAGGAAGAATTCGTCCTGCGTCACCTTGCCGACGCGGCTGCTGGCGCGCTCGAGGAAGGCGTGGTAGTGCTTGCGTGAGCTGATGCTGAAAATCACCAGCAGCAGGGCGCCGAAGATTGGGATCAGCGTTTCGCGGCTGGTCACCATCATCATGAAGGCGCCGCCGAGCTGCGACAACGTGTCCAGCGACAGGACGCGCGTCAGATCGTGCGCCACGTTGAGCGGATAAGAGAAGTTGATCGGATTGACGTCCGGCACCCAGAACAGATAGCGGTGGGTGGCGTCGCGAATTTCGTTCAACGCTTCGATCAGCTGGGTGTTGGCCACCTTCAGCTTGGTCAGCTCGAGGATTTGGGTGTCGCAACCGGACAGCAGTGAGTTGAGCAGCTCGCGCTGGGTGCGCAGCTGGGCATCGACGATGCGTTGTTCCTGGTTGGTCAGCGCGCTGCCGTCGTCGCGTTTGAACTCGCGCTGCGACAGTTTTTCCAGCTGGCTTTCAAACTGCAGGCGCTGTACGCGCAGCTGGGCCATGTCGCCGTCCAGCTGTTGCGGTTTGGGCATTTCCGGCAGCGTCGCGACCTGGGCGCGCAGGGTTTCCCCCAGCGCCGACGACGAACCGAGCCACTGGGCCTGTTCGATGATGGTGCTCAGGGCCTGGCGCACCTGCAGCGTCTGCGCCGCCGCCTGCCGCTGCTGCGATGAAATCAGATCCATGCGCTGCGCCTGGCTGTTCAGCGCGGCGGACAGTTCGCGGTTGATCTGCAGCTGTTGGCTGAGGCTTTTTGGCAAGTCGCCGTTCTGCTCGGCCAGCTGCTCGGTTTTTTCCAGCGCCAGTTCCGCTTCGCGTTGGCGCTGGGCGTTGAGGTTGTTGCGCAGCGCCTGCAGCTGAACGTCTATTTTCTCGTGGCGCTTTTTATAGACCTCGGCGCGCATGCGCGCCAGCTCCTGACGGTTGTTGGCCGACAGCTGCGCCAGCTCCAGCTCGTCCACTTTGGCTTTGCGCGCCGCGGCTTCGGTCTGCAGCAGAGCCAGGGCGGCCTGCGCGTACGGGGTGGTTGGGTTGGCGGGCTGCGCCTGCAGACGGCGCTGCACTTCGGTCAGCGCGCGGCGGGCGTCGGTCTGTTGCTGTGGCAGCTGGCCGAGCGAATCGCTGATTTCCCGCGTGCGATCCTGCTCTTGCTGCAGCAGGCGCGCCTGTTCCAGCAGCAGGCTGCTGGTTTGCAGGATCTGCTGTTCCAGCTCGGCGGCCGGCAGATCGTCGCCGTTCGGCAGGATCTTGTTGCTTTCCAGCACCAGCTGACGGCGCAGCTCCTGCGTCATCTTCGGGAAATCGTCGATCACTCTCTGATACTGCTCGGAGCGAGTCTGCGACTCTTTACGCTCCGTCAGCCAGTTAAGGGCGCTTTGCAGCGCCTCGGTGGTCTCCGCCTGATTCGGCGCGTTTTTGCTGCTTTCCGCCTGCTTCAGCTCCTGTTTGAGCTGGTTTTCGGTCGGCACGGGGGCGGCCAGCGCCGGTTGCCACAGCAGGCAACCGAGCAAAAGCGTGATGATCAGGCGCACGGCGTCGATTCCTTTAGAGCGGGGTCTGTGGTGTTTCAGCGGCGGCCGGGATTTCGGCGAAGGCCTCACCCATGCGGGTGACGGTGCCGTTATGCAGCTGCGGCGCAAACTGCACGCTGCCTGCGGTAAACAGGTTGATCACCGTGGAGCCGAGTTTGAAACGGCCCATCTCGGCGCCTTTTTCCAGCGCGATGGCGCCTTCTTCACCGGCGGCCGGGTAGGTCCAGCGCTTGATGATGCCTTCGCGCGGCGGTGTGACGGTACCGGCCCAGACGGTTTCGATGCTGCCGACGATGGTGGCGCCGACCAGGATTTGCACCATCGGTCCGATGTCGGTGTCGAACACGCAGATCACGCGCTCGTTGCGCGCGAACAGGTTAGGCACGTTGGCGGCGGTGAGCGGGTTGACCGAAAACAGATCGCCCGGCACATAGATCATTTCACGCAGCACGCCGGCGCACGGCATGTGCACGCGGTGGTAATCGCGCGGCGCCAGATAGGTAGTGGCGAACAGGCCGTTGCGGAACGGCTCGGCCAACAGGTAGTTGCCGGCCAGCAGCGCTTCCAGGCTGTAGTGGTGGCCTTTGGCCTGGAAGATTTGATCCTCGCGGATCGGGCCGAGCTGGCTGATGGCGCCATCGGCAGGCAGCGCCAGCCAGTTGGCGTCGGCGATGATCGGGCGGGCGCCGTCGCGCAGCGGGCGCACGAAGAAGTCGTTGAAGGTGGCGTAAGACGCCAGGTCCGGATTTTGCGCTTCCTGCATGTCCACGCGGTAGAAGCGGGCGAAGGCCTTGACCACCAGTTGGGTCAGCCAGCCGGCCCGTTTGTCGGCGCCCCAGCCCGCCAGGCGGGTCAGCGCCAGCTTCGGCAGCCAATATTGCAATTTAATCTTGATGCTATCCAGCACGTTAACCTCGTGAATCAGGGTAAAGGGCGCGCATTGTAACGAGGGCTCCGCCGTCGTCAATGCCCGCCCGTCAGTGTCAGTCTGCGGCGTCCGTGAAGTTCTTGCGAACCTTCACCTGCGCCATGCTTTCCAGAATGCGGTGATAGTTGTCGAAACGCTCTTCCGCGATATCGCCTTTCTCCATCGCCGCGCGGATGGCGCAGCCGGGATCGGTATCGTGGCGGCAGTCGCGGAATTTGCAACCGCCTAAATAATCACGGAATTCGACAAATCCTCGGGTAATTTGTTCCGGTTCCAGATGCCACAGGCCAAACTCGCGTACCCCCGGAGAGTCGATCACGTCGCCGCCGTGCTGGAAATGGTACAGCCGCGCGGCGGTGGTGGTATGTTGCCCGAGGCCCGATACGTCGGAAACCTGATTTACCAGAATTTGCTCTTCGGACGGCGGCAGCAGCGCGTTCAGCAGGCTGGATTTACCGACCCCCGATTGGCCGGCGAAGATGCTGATACGCCCGGCCAGCGCCTGTTCGAATTCCGCCATGCCTTCCCGCGTCTGGCTGGAGACTTCCAGCACCCGGTAGCCAATCTTGCGATAGATATCCATCATGCCGTCGACCAGCTTGCGCGCTTCGGCGTCCAGCAGGTCAATTTTGTTGAGCACGATCAGCGGCTCGACTTCGAGCGTTTCGCAGGCCACCAGATAGCGGTCGATGATGTTCAGCGACAGCTCGGGCAGGATTGCCGACACGATGACGATCTGATTGATATTGGCGGCGATCGGTTTCACGCCGTCGTAGAAGTCCGGGCGCGTCAGCACCGAGGTGCGCTCGTGCACCGCTTCCACGATGCCCTTCACCCCTTCATGGGTGCCCAGGCCGGGGCGCCACACCACGCGATCGCCGGTGACCAGCGAACGCAGCGTGCGGCGGATATTGCAGCGGTGCTGAGTGCCATCCGGCGCCTCAACGTCGGCGTGCATGCCGAAACGGCTGATGACGACGCCTTCCTGCGGCTCGCCCAGCTGGGAATCATCCGGTTCCGGTTTGTTATCAGCGCGCTTCAGACGGCGCTGATGGTTCGCCTGCACGCGGCGTTGCTGACCTTTGGACAGTTTGTTCTTACTCACTGCGCCTCACTTGAATCGGTTTTATACCTTTACGTATACGCACAGCTGCGGCGGGGGACTTGCCCCGGGCACAGCCTTGAACCCATCAGGGTATATGTCGCCGATGGCGACCAAAAAGACTATGATACACGCTATTTTATATTAAATAACCGTTGTTAGCCGCCGGCTGCGGCGCGTCGCCACCGGCGGCGCCCGTCGTCTCGTCCGCACAGCGTTTTTCTCTCGGCTTTTAGGCAGGAAACATCATGACAGGAAACGAAAATAACCTGATTTGGATCGATTTGGAGATGACCGGGCTGGATCCCGAGCGTGACCGCATTATCGAGATCGCCACGCTGGTCACCGACGCCAACCTGAACATCCTGGCGGAAGGGCCGGTGATCGCTGTGCACCAATCCGACGAACAGCTGGCCTTGATGGACGAGTGGAACGTGCGCACCCATACCGGCAGCGGGCTGGTGGAGCGGGTGAAAGCCAGCCGTCAGGACGATCGCGCCGCTGAGCTGGAAACGATAGCCTTCCTGCAGCAGTGGGTACCGGCCGGCAAATCGCCGATCTGCGGCAACAGCGTGGGTCAGGACCGCCGTTTCCTGTTCCGCTATATGCCGGAGCTGGAGGCCTACTTCCATTACCGCTATCTGGACGTCAGCACGCTGAAGGAGTTGGCGCGCCGTTGGAAGCCGGAAATTCTCGCCGGCTTTAAGAAGCAGGGCACCCATCAGGCGCTGGACGACATCCGCGAATCGGTGGCCGAACTGGCTTATTACCGCGAACATTTCATTCAGCTTTAAGGCGATGACGGCCCCTGCGGGGAAAAAACGCCGTTTTTAGCCGCTTAATTCGCCAATCTGGCGCTTTAATCGGCAATCAAACAAAAATCGCGTTTTTTTGCTTTCAGGGGCTTGCGACAAAAAGGATTTCTCGTATAATGCGCACCCCGTACCGATGAAGAATTTCGTAACGTTCCACCATCGATACGCCGGGCGGGAATAGCTCAGTTGGTAGAGCACGACCTTGCCAAGGTCGGGGTCGCGAGTTCGAGTCTCGTTTCCCGCTCCAAATTCAACAATGTCGCGATGCGGCATGATGAATAAATAAAGCAGTATCAAGCAGTACCTATGCGACGCGGGAATAGCTCAGTTGGTAGAGCGCAACCTTGCCAAGGTTGAGGTCGCGAGTTCGAGCCTCGTTTCCCGCTCCAAAAATTCAAAGGTCACGCCAGTGTTTGGTGGCCGGATGCCAAAAGCATCTCAATGCGGGAATAGCTCAGTTGGTAGAGCACGACCTTGCCAAGGTCGGGGTCGCGAGTTCGAGTCTCGTTTCCCGCTCCAATTTTCTCTTCGTTTCAAACTCAAATCCAACGCCTTATCCGGCGCGGGTTTTTGTCCCGTTTTACATACCTGGTAAAAACGTTGTGAACAGAGTTATCCACAGCCTCTGTACATAAACCCGCCTGCCTGAAAAATCAACGTCATACAAATTAAATATTTATCTATTTGATTTATAAGTCTATTTATTTATCCCAAAACGTTATGCCGATCACTTGCTCTTTTTGTTGCAGTTGAAAGACAACGTGTTTTTATTTTTATGCACAAATCCACAGAGTGAGGCATCCGCTGAGATGGCTGCGCGGCGCACGCCGTCAGGCGTCCCTCGGCAAACCTTTTTCCACAGCCCGTATCAGTCGTTTTTTCTGCGTCGTCTGCACCTCGATGCTCTGTGCTTCGCGGCGGGCGAGCTGTTGCGCCAGCGCCCAGTGGATATGTTCGTCCAGCATGGCGTCCTGGCCCAATCGCGCGCGCAGCGCGAGCACAATGCCGTCCCCATAGGGCGCATTGCCCAGCGCCACGGCGATATTGCGCAGCCAGCGCAGGTGGCCGATGCGGCGTATTGCCGAGCCTTCGGTGATGCGCAGAAATTTTTCTTCCGTCCAGTTGAACAGATCGAGCAGCTGCGGCGCATGCAGCGCGGCGCGGGGGCTGAAATCGTCTTCGTCGGTGAGCTGCGAAAAGCGGTTCCACGGGCAGATCAGCTGGCAGTCGTCGCAGCCGTAGATGCGGTTGCCGAGCAGCGGCCGGAATTCCTCCGGGATCGCGCCTTCCAACTCGATGGTCAGGTAGGAGATGCAGCGCCGGGCGTCGACGGTATAGGGGGCGACGATGGCGCCGGTCGGGCAGGTGGTGATGCAGGCGACGCAGCGGCCGCACTGCTCTTCCTGCGGCTGATCCACCGGCAGCGGCAAATCGATCAGTAACTCGCCGAGGAAAAACCACGACCCGGCTTCACGGTTGAGAATTAGTGAGTGTTTACCAACCCAGCCGATGCCCGCCTTGGCGGCCAGCGCGCGCTCCATCACCGGTGCAGAATCGACAAAAGGGCGGAAATTCAGTTCGCCGCAGTATTCCTGGATCTGATCGCCCAGCTTTTTCAGGCGCTGGCGCAACAGTTTGTGGTAGTCGCGCCCCAGCGCGTAGCGGCTGACGTAACCCAGCTGCGGATTTTGCAAGGTACTGGCAAAGGCCGCCTTGGCCGGCAGGTAGTTCATGCGCACGCTGATCACCCGCAGCGTGCCCGGCAACAGTTCGTGAGGGCGTGCGCGCAGCATGCCGTGGCGCGCCATCCATTCCATCTCGCCGTGGTACTGTTTATCGAGCCAGGCCTGCAGTTTCGGCTCTTCGAGACTCAGGTCGGTATCACAGATGCCAACCTGTTGGAATCCTAGCGATTGCCCCCATTGCTTGATATGTTGGGCGAGTTGATGGAGATCGAGGGGGTGCGTCATGACGGGCCACAGTGAAAAAGCATACGCTGACAGTTTACCACACTCTGTTTGGCCTGCGGATTGGATCCGTTGTTCGGAACCCGCGGCGGCGGCCTCGCTCGGTCTTTCTCTTTACGATTTGATGCAGCGCGCTGGTCAGGCGGCCTACGCATTGGCGCGCAACGCGTACCCGTCCCGCGACCATTGGCTGGTGCTGTGCGGCCATGGCAACAACGGCGGCGACGGCTATGTGGTGGCGCGCCTGGCGAAGGCGGCGGGCCTGCAGGTGACGCTGATCGCCTGCGAAGGTGCACGGCCTTTGCCGCCGGAAGCCGCAGCTGCCCGCGAGGCCTGGCTGGCTGCCGGCGGTGATATTCTGCCGGCGAACAGCCGCTGGCCGGCCTCTGTCTCTCTGATTATCGACGGCCTGTTAGGCACTGGCCTGGGCAGCGCGCCGCGTGCGCCTTATGACGCGCTGATCGAGGCCGCCAACCGCCATTCGGCGCCGGTGGTCGCGCTCGATATCCCGTCCGGCCTGCTGGCGGAAAGCGGCGCGGTGCCGGGCGCGGCCGTGCGCGCTGCGCACACCGTCACGTTCATCGGCCTCAAACCGGGATTGCTGACCGGGCAGGCACGCGACTGGGTCGGGCAACTTCATCAGAATGCGCTAGGCTTATCGGGGTGGCTGGCGAAGCAACCGGAGCAGATTCAGCGGCTTACCGCCGAGGCGTTGCCGCGCTGGCTGCATCCGCGCCGCCCCTGCGCCCATAAGGGCGAGCATGGCCGCCTGCTGTTGGTGGGTGGCGACCGCGGATTCGGCGGCGCCATTCGCATGGCGGCGGAAGCGGCGCTGCGCAGCGGGGCGGGATTGGTGCGAGTGCTTACTCACATTGAGCACGTCGCACCGCTGCTGGCGGCCCGGCCGGAGCTGATGGCGCAGGCGCTGGACGAGGCGACGCTGCGGCAGGCGATGCAGTGGGCGGATGTGCTGGTGATTGGCCCGGGGCTGGGCCAGGCTGAATGGGGCAAAAACGCCTTGAACGTGCTGCAAACCAGCGATAAACCGGCCTTGTGGGACGCCGATGCGCTGAACTTGCTGGCATTAAATCCCGAGAAACGGCAGAATCGCGTGATGACTCCGCATCCTGGAGAGGCGGCGCGGCTGTTGAGCTGCAGCACTGCTGACATCGAGAGTGATCGCTTACTTGCCGTGCGCAAGCTGACGGCGCGCTACGGCGGCGTGGCGGTGCTGAAAGGCGCCGGTACGCTGATCGCCGATGAGCAGGGGCAGATGGCGATCGCCGACGTCGGCAACGCCGGTATGGCCTCCGGCGGCATGGGCGATGTGCTGTCGGGGATCATCGGCGGTTTGCTGGCGCAAAAGCTCCCGCTGTATGATGCCGCCTGTGCGGGCTGCGTCGTACACGGCGCGGCCGGCGATCGCGTAGCGGAAAGACAAGGAACAAGAGGCATGTTGGCGACCGATTTACTGCCGGACATCCTTCATTTCGTTAACCCTGAGTGGGCAAAATAGACTTTATCGAATGAAAGAACTCGTTTTACCTCTGCCGGACGAGGCAGCGACTGTCGCTTTGGGCACCACTTTGGCCAAGGCCTGCGATCGCGCCAGCGTCATCTATCTCTACGGCGACCTGGGCGCCGGTAAAACCACCTTCAGCCGTGGCTTCCTGCAGGCGTTGGGGCATCAGGGCAACGTCAAAAGCCCGACCTACACGTTGGTGGAGCCCTATGCCTTGCAGCCGCTGGCGGTGTATCACTTCGATCTGTATCGCCTGGCCGATCCGGAAGAGCTTGAATTCATGGGCATTCGCGATTATTTCGCGCAAGACGCCATCTGCCTGGTCGAATGGCCGCAGCAGGGTACCGGCGTGCTGCCGGAGCCGGATCTGGCGCTGCATCTTCGCTATCAGGGCGAGGGGCGAGAGGCGAAGATCGAGGCGATTTCCGCTTACGGCAGCCAGCTGTTAGACCGCATTCATGGATCACAGGGATGATGCTGCAATGACGCACGTGTTGAAAAAATTTGCGGTCATCATGCTGATCGCCGTGCTGGGGCCGCTCGGCGCGCTGAACGCGCTGGCGGCATCCTCGCTGTCCGATATCAAAGTGTCCAACGCCCAGCGTGAAGCGACGGTGTCGGTGAGCTTCAATGGCCCGCCGGACTACGCATTTTTCCCGCTGCACGGCCCGGATCGCGTGGTGCTGGACGTTAACCAGAAGGGCAAGGTCGGCGGCCTGCCGCTCAATTTCAGCGGCCAAAACCTGGTAAAAAGCATTCGCTCCAGCGCGCCGAAAGACGCTCAGAGCGTTCGCCTGGTGTTTGATCTGACCCAGCGCGCCAAAACCCGCGTCTCCACCCGCCAGAACGGCAACGTGCATACCGTGGTGTTCACCATTACGGCCGAAGGCAGTGCCAATACGGTGGTGCGCAAGGCGCCGGTGCAAACGCCTGCGCCGGCCACGGTCAGCCAGCCACCGCGTCAGGCGCCGGTCGCAGTGCGTGAAGCGCCGGAGCCGCCGCTGCGCAAAGCGCCGACCGGATCGAATCCCTTTACCAATAAACAGACCGTGGTCGCAGGCACCGCTACAGAGGTCACGCCGCGCAGCAGCCGCGTTTCCGCCGGTTCCGGCGATCGGGTGGTGGTGGCGATTGACGCCGGCCACGGCGGCCAGGATCCGGGCGCCATTGGCCCGAGCGGGCTGAAAGAAAAGAATGTCACCATCGCCATCGCGCGCCGCCTGCAGGCGATGCTGGACGCCGATCCGCAGTTCAAACCGGTGCTGACGCGTAACGGCGACTACTTCATCTCGGTGATGGGGCGTTCCGACGTGGCGCGCAAACAGGGTGCCAACGTGCTGGTCTCCATCCACGCCGATGCCGCGCCAAACCGCAGCGCCAGCGGGGCTTCCGTCTGGGTGCTGTCTAACCGCCGCGCCAACAGCGAAATGGCCGGCTGGCTGGAACAGCATGAGAAGCAGTCCGAGCTGCTCGGCGGCGCCGGCGATCTGCTGGCCAACAGCCAGGCCGATCCTTATCTGAGCCAGGCGGTGCTGGATCTGCAGTTCGGCCACTCGCAACGCGTCGGGTACGATGTGGCGGTGAAGGTGCTGCAGCAGCTGCAGAGCGTCGGATCGTTGCATAAACGCCGGCCTGAACACGCGAGTCTGGGCGTGCTGCGCTCGCCGGATATCCCCTCGCTGCTGGTGGAAACCGGATTTATCAGTAATAGCACGGAGGAGCGGCTGCTGGGCAGTAGCGCGTATCAGGAGAAGATTGCCAAGGCCATTCATAACGGCCTGCGCAGCTACTTCCTGGCGCATCCGTTGCAAGCCGACCCAAAGGTGGAAAACCGACCGCTGGACGTCGCAGCGGCGGTTAACACCTCAACACCAGACGTGCGCCAGCCGGAGCCTATCGTGAGCTCGGCCGGCGCGAGCCGCAGCGTAAGCGGCAAGACTCAGATCCACGTGGTGAAACGGGCGGAGACGCTGTCCGGCATCGCCGACAGCTACGGCACGACCATGGCGGCGCTGCGGGATCTGAACAAACTGAAAAAAGACGGCGTGTGGGTCGGGCAACGTCTGAAGGTGCCGGCGGGGAAAACCGCCGCCGTCACCGCCGTCGCCAAGGCGAAAACGCCGGCGAAGAAGCCGTCTAAACATAAAGTGGCCCGCGGGGATACGCTGTCCTCCATCGCTTCCCGCTACGGGGTTAGCGTCGGCGATCTGAAACGGGTCAATAATCTGAAGTCGGACGTCGCGCCGCTGGATCGGACGCTGACCATTCCGCAGGCCTAGCGCCACCGCTACAGGAGTCAGCATGCCTATCCAGGTGTTACCGCCACAGCTCGCCAACCAGATCGCCGCCGGAGAGGTGGTTGAACGCCCCGCGTCGGTCGTCAAAGAGCTGGTGGAAAACAGTCTGGACGCCGGCGCAACGCGCATCGATATCGACATTGAACGCGGCGGCGCCAAGCTGATCCGCATTCGCGACAACGGCTGCGGCATCGGCAAGGACGATTTGGCGCTGGCGCTGGCGCGGCACGCCACCAGTAAAATCAGCACGCTCGATGACCTGGAAGCGATCGTCAGCCTCGGTTTTCGCGGCGAAGCGCTGGCCAGTATCAGCTCGGTTTCCCGTTTGACCCTGACGTCGCGCACCGCCGAGCAAAGCGAGGCGTGGCAAGCCTATGCCGAAGGGCGCGAGCAGGCGGTGACGGTCAAACCCGCCGCGCATCCGGTCGGTAGCACGCTGGAAGTGCTGGATCTGTTTTACAACACCCCGGCGCGCCGCAAGTTCATGCGCACCGAGAAAACCGAATTTGGCCATATCGATGAAGTGGTACGGCGCATCGCGCTGGCGCGTTTCGATGTGGCGATCAACCTCAGCCACAACGGCAAACTGATCCGCCAGTACCGGGCGGCGAAAGAAGAGAGCCAGCACGAGCGCCGTTTGGGCAGCATCTGCGGCCCGGCGTTTTTGCAGCATGCGCTGAATATCGACTGGCAACACGGCGATCTGAGCATCCGCGGCTGGGTGGCGGATCCGGCCGGGGCGCGCCAGCTGGGTGAAATGCAGTACTGCTACGTCAACTGTCGCATGATGCGCGATCGCTTGATCAATCACGCCATTCGTCAGGCCTATCAGGATCAGCTGAAGGACGATCAGCAGCCCGCTTACGTGCTGTATCTGGAGGTCGATCCGCACCAGGTGGACGTCAACGTTCATCCCGCCAAGCACGAGGTGCGTTTCCATCAGGCGCGGCTGGTGCACGATTTTATCTACCAGGCGGTAACCACCGTGCTGCAACAGGCCGGCCAGACGCCGGCGTTGCCGCTGGCGGAAACGCCTGACGAAGCGCCGGCGCCGGTCTGGCAGCCGGAAAACCGCGTCGCCGCCGGCGGCAACCATTTTTCTCAGCCTGCGCCGCGTCGCGAAACGCCGCCACCGGCCGGCGTCGCCCGCGAGCGCGCCCCCCAGCAGGGCTGGCAAGCGGCGGGCGGTTATCAGAAACGCGAAGGCGAGCTGTACGGGAAACTGATGCGGCCCGCCGCCGAGCCGCAGGAAGAGGCCGCGCCGGAAGTGTCGAGCAAGCCACCGCTGTTCCCGCCGGCGAAAGCCGCAGCGGAAACGCCGTTGGCGAGCGGCCAGCACAGTTTTGGCCGGGTGCTGATGATTCATCCGCCGTGCTACGCGTTGCTTGAACAGCGCCAGCAGCCGGCGTTGCTCAACCTGACGGTGGCGGAACGCTGGCTGCGCCAGGCGCAGCTCAATCCGCCGGCGGAAGGGCTGCGGCCGCAGCCGCTGCTGATTCCGATCAAGCTGACGTTGGATAAGCGTGAAGCAGCGGCCATCGCGCGGCATCAGACGCTGTTGGCGGCGATGGGGCTGGATCTGCAGACGGATCACGGCCGTGTGACGCTGCGCGCAGTGCCTTTACCATTACGCCAACAAAATTTACAAAAACTGATACCTGAACTGTTAGGCTATCTGGCCGAACATCAGGAGATGTCGCCCGCGGTGTTGGCCACCTGGCTCGCTCGTCGTCTTGGCAGCGAACATGAACAGTGGAACACCTCGCAAGCGATACAATTGCTGACCGACGTTGAACGACTTTGCCCGCAGCTGGTCAAGTCGCCACCGAGCGGACTTTTACAACCCGTTGATTTACAGGCCGCACTGGTGGCCCTCAAGCATGACTGAAACTGAAATGACATCACGTCCCCCGGCTATTTTCATTATGGGGCCGACCGCCTCGGGCAAGACCGCGCTGGCGATCGCGCTGCGCGAACGCCTGCCGGTGGAACTGATCAGCGTCGATTCCGCGCTGATTTATCGCGGCATGGATATCGGCACCGCCAAGCCAAGCGCCGAAGAATTGGCGCAGGCGCCGCATCGGCTGATCGATATCCGCGATCCCGCCGAAGCCTACTCGGCAGCGGAGTTTCGCGCTGACGCGCTGAAAGAGATGGCCGACATCACCGCCGCCGGCCGTATTCCGCTGTTGGTGGGCGGCACCATGTTGTATTTTAAGGCGTTGCTGGAAGGATTGTCGCCGCTGCCGTCCGCCGATCCCGCAGTGCGCGAGCGCATTGAACGGCAAGCGGCGGAGCAGGGTTGGGAGGCGTTGCACCGTCAGTTACAGGCGATCGATCCCGTCGCGGCAGTGAGAATTCATCCGAATGATCCGCAGAGACTGTCTAGAGCACTGGAAGTTTTTTTTATTTCGGGTAAAACTTTAACGGAACTGACTCAAATTTCGGGTGAATCGTTACCGTATCAAGTTCACCAATTTGCGATAGCGCCGACCAGCCGTGAGTTGATCCATCAACGCATCGAGCTGCGGTACCATCAAATGTTGGCGGCGGGTTTTGAGACGGAAGCGCGTGCACTTTTCGCACGGGGTGATTTGCATACGGACTTGCCCTCCATTCGCTGTGTCGGTTACCGCCAGATGTGGTCATATTTGTCTGGTGAAATTAGTTACGATGAGATGGTTTATCGTGGTATTTGCGCAACACGTCAGTTGGCTAAACGTCAGATGACCTGGTTACGGGGTTGGGAGTCGGTCCATTGGTTGGACAGTGAAAAGCCGGGAGAGGCTTTGGACTCGGTGACACAGGTTGTTAGTGCATAGGTTGGGTGATTGTGTACAATTGCTGAGTATTCAGCGCGCAAATTTTTTACGTCGTTTATTTTAGAGCCGACAGGTTCTTAGTTACAAACAACAAGCAAATAAGGAAAAGATAGAATGGCTAAGGGGCAATCTTTGCAAGATCCGTTCCTGAACGCATTGCGTCGTGAACGTGTTCCGGTTTCTATTTATTTGGTGAATGGTATTAAGCTGCAAGGCCAGATTGAGTCTTTTGACCAGTTTGTCATCCTGTTGAAGAACACGGTTAGCCAGATGGTGTACAAGCACGCTATCTCTACCGTTGTCCCGTCACGCCCGGTTTCGCATCACAGCAACAACCCGAGCGGCGGTTCAAGCAACTATCACCATGGTAGCAATCCGTCTGCGCAGCAACAGCCGCAGCAGGAAAGCGATGACGCTGAATAAAGCGCGTTGCAAGTCAACCATGACGGGGAGCATAAGCAGCCGCGGGCTGTTTATGTCCCCCAAACTCACGGTGAGTGTCCGTTTGAGAGGTTGCACGCTTGTTTGACCGTTATGAAGCCGGTGAGCAGGCCGTACTGGTTCATATCTATTTCTCGCAAGACAAAGATACGGAAGACCTCAACGAGTTCGAATCGTTGGTCTCCTCAGCCGGTGTCGAAGCTTTGCAAGTGGTGACTGGTAGCCGCAAAGCCCCGCATCCGAAGTACTTTGTCGGCGAAGGAAAGGCCGAAGAAATTGCAGATGCGGTGAAAGCCAGCGGCGCGTCTGTTGTCCTGTTTGATCATTCCCTTTCCCCGGCGCAGGAAAGAAACCTCGAGCGCCTGTGCGAATGCCGGGTGATCGATCGCACCGGGCTGATTTTAGACATCTTCGCCCAGCGTGCCCGCACCCATGAAGGTAAGCTGCAGGTGGAGCTGGCGCAGCTGCGTCACATCGCCACGCGTCTGGTACGCGGCTGGACGCACCTGGAGCGGCAAAAAGGGGGGATTGGCCTGCGTGGGCCGGGGGAAACCCAGCTTGAGACCGACCGTCGCCTGTTACGCGATCGCATCAGCTTGATTCTGCGCCGCCTGGAGCGGGTAGAAAAGCAGCGTGAACAAGGCAGACGCGCGCGGACCCGCGCCGATGTGCCGACCGTATCGCTGGTGGGCTACACCAACGCCGGCAAATCCACCCTGTTTAACCGAATAACGTCTGCCGAGGTGTATGCGGCGGACCAGCTATTTGCCACCCTGGATCCTACGTTGCGGCGCATTGACGTGCCGGACGTGGGGGATACCGTGTTGGCGGATACCGTAGGCTTTATCCGGCACCTGCCGCACGATCTGGTGGCCGCCTTCAAGGCGACGCTGCAGGAAACGCGCCAGGCATCTCTGCTGCTGCACGTCATCGATGCCGCAGATCCGCGCGTCGATGAGAACATCGAAGCGGTGAACACCGTGCTGGCGGAGATAGACTCGGATGAAATCCCTACACTGTTAGTGATGAACAAAATAGATATGCTGGACGATTTTGTGCCGCGTATCGACCGCAACGACGAAAACCTGCCGATCCGGGTGTGGCTGTCCGCCGCCAGCGGAGAGGGTATTCCGTTGCTGTATCAGGCGTTGACGGAGCGCTTATCGGGGGAGATCGCGCATTACGAATTGCGCTTACCGCCACGGGCAGGCCGTCTTCGCAGCCGTTTTTACCAGCTTCAGGCGATTGAAAAAGAGTGGAACGAAGAGGACGGCAGCATTGGCGTGGTGGTGCGAATGCCGATCGTCGAATGGCGTCGTCTCTGCAAGCAAGAACAGGACCTGATTGACTTTATCGTATGATCATATCCTGTTACATTTATGCTTCGCGAAAGCCTGAAGTACCCAATCACAGAATATGGAGCTAAAACATGGCGTGGAATCAGCCCGGTAATAACGGACAGGACCGCGACCCGTGGGGGAGCAGCAATAACAATGGCGGCAACTCTGGCGGTAACAACAAAGGCGGTCGTGATCAAGGGCCACCTGATTTGGACGATATCTTCCGCAAACTGAGCAAGAAATTGAGCGGTTTCGGCGGGGGCAAGGGCTCCAACAGCAATAGCGGCGGCACCGGCACCTCTGGTCCGGGCTTCAGCGGCCGCATTATCGGTATCGCGGCGGTTGCCGTGGTGGTGATCTGGGCCGCCAGTGGCTTCTACACCATCAAGGAAGCCGAGCGCGGCGTCGTGACGCGTTTCGGCAAGTTCAGCCACCTGGTGCAGCCGGGCCTGAACTGGAAGCCGACCTTCATCGACGACGTGCGTCCGGTGAACGTGGAATCCGTGCGTGAGCTGGCGGCGTCCGGCGTGATGCTGACCTCCGATGAGAACGTGGTGCGCGTGGAAATGAACGTGCAGTACCGCGTGACCAACCCGGAAGCGTACCTGTTCAGCGTCGTCAATGCCGACGACAGCCTGAGCCAGGCGACCGACAGCGCCCTGCGCGGCGTGATCGGCAAATACTCGATGGACCGCATCCTGACCGAAGGCCGTACCGTGGTGCGTAACGATACGCAGCGCATGCTGGAAGAGACCATTCGTCCTTACAACATGGGCATCACGCTGCTGGACGTCAACTTCCAGGCGGCGCGTCCACCGGAAGAGGTGAAGGCGTCGTTCGACGATGCGATCGCCGCGCGTGAGAACGAGCAGCAATACATCCGTGAAGCGGAAGCTTACGCCAACGAAGTTCAGCCGCGTGCGAACGGCCAGGCGCAGCGTCTGCTGGAAGACTCCAAGGCTTATAAAGACCGTACCGTCCTGGAAGCTCAGGGTGAGGTGGCGCGCTTTGCCAAGCTGTTGCCGGAATACAAGTCCGCTCCGCAGATCACCCGCGAGCGTCTGTATATCGAAACCATGGAAAAAGTGCTGGGCCATACCCGTAAGGTGTTGGTGAGCGACAAAGGCAACAACCTGATGGTGCTGCCGCTGGATCAGATGCTGCGCGGTCAAGGCGCGGCGCCGGAGAGCGGCAACAAGGATACCAGCCTGATTCGCCTCAATCCGAATCCTGCGCCGGCTGCCAACAGCAGCGCTCCGCGTACCAGCGGCGGTTCGATTATGGATCAGCGCCGGGCGAATGCGCAGCGTGACGACACCACTCGCGTAGGGAGAGAGTAATCAATGCGTAAGTCTTTTGTAGTTATTGTCCTCGCGGTGCTGGTGGTGCTGTACGCTTCGCTGTTCGTGGTGCAGGAAGGCCAGCGCGGCATCGTGCTGCGCTTCGGCAAGGTTCTGCGCGACGGTGAAAACAAGCCGCTGGTGTATGCGCCGGGTCTGCACCTCAAGATCCCGTTCATCGAGACCGTGAAGAACCTGGATGCGCGTATTCAGACCATGGATAACCAGGCCGATCGCTTCGTGACCAGCGAGAAGAAAGACCTGATCGTCGATTCCTATCTGAAGTGGCGTATCAGCGACTTCAGCCGTTACTATCTGGCGACCGGCGGCGGCGACGTCTCCCAGGCCGAAGTGCTGCTGAAACGCAAGTTCAGCGACCGTCTGCGTTCCGAAATCGGCCGCCTGGACGTGAAAGACATCGTGACCGACTCGCGCGGCAAGCTGATGTCTGACGTGCGTGACGCGCTGAACACCGGCACCGTGGGTGACGGCGAAGAAGTGGCGACCACCGAAGCCGATGACGCTATCGCTTCTGCAGCGGCGCGCGTTGAGCGGGAAACCACCGGCAAACAGCCACAGGTGAACCCGAACAGCATGGCGGCGTTGGGCATCGAAGTGATCGACGTGCGTATCAAGCAGATCAACCTGCCGGCCGAAGTCTCCGACGCCATCTACCAGCGTATGCGCGCCGAGCGTGAAGCGGTAGCCCGTCGTCTGCGCTCGCAGGGCCAGGAAGAAGCCGAGAAGCTGCGCGCCAGCGCGGACTACGAAGTGACTCGTACCCTGGCGGAAGCCGAGCGTCAGGCGCGTATCACCCGCGGTGAAGGCGATGCCGAAGCGGCTAAACTGTTCGCCAACGCGTTCAGCCAGGATCCGGACTTCTATGCCTTTATCCGCAGCCTGCGTGCCTATGAAGCCAGCTTCAAGGACAACCAGGACGTGCTGGTACTGAGCCCGGACAGCGATTTCTTCCGCTACATGAAGTCGCCTGATACCCTGCGCAAATAAGCGGCAGGCAATCTGACCGAGGGCCCGTTTACGCGGGCCCTTTCTCGTTTTTGGGGGATGCATGAACTCAACGATTTGGCTGGCGCTCGGGCTGGTTCTGGTACTGGAAGGATTAGGGCCGATGCTGTTTCCGCAGGCCTGGCGCAAAATGATTGTGGCGATGTCGCAGTTGCCGGACGCGACGCTGCGGCGATTTGGCGGTGGAATAGTGGTTGCGGGCTGCGTGATCTACTACATGTTGAGCGGCCGCACGGGTCTTTAAAGTCTAGCCCAAAATTTATGCAATCGTATGCTAAAAGTGCTGAAAATCGAAAATTACGGTGGTAGAATCCATTTTTAAGCAATCGGTGATTTTGAAAAATGGGTAAGAACGTCGTCGTACTGGGCACCCAATGGGGTGACGAAGGTAAAGGCAAGGTTGTAGACCTGCTGACTGAACGGGCTCAATATGTTGTGCGCTACCAAGGTGGCCATAACGCTGGCCACACTCTGGTAATCAACGGTGAAAAAACCGTCCTTCATTTAATTCCTTCAGGTATTCTGCGTGAAAACGTCACCAGCATCATCGGCAACGGTGTTGTTCTGGCGCCGGACGCATTGATGAAAGAAATGGGTGAACTCGAAGCGCGTGGCATCCCGGTACGCGAACGTCTGTTACTCTCTGAAGCTTGCCCGCTGATCCTGCCTTACCACGTTGCGTTGGATAACGCGCGTGAGAAAGCGCGCGGCGCGAAAGCGATCGGCACCACCGGTCGCGGCATCGGCCCGGCTTACGAAGATAAAGTGGCTCGTCGCGGCCTGCGCGTTGGCGACCTGTTCAACAAAGAAACCTTCGCCGTTAAGCTGAAAGAGATCGTCGATTACCACAACTTCCAGCTGGTCAACTACTACAAAGTTGAAGCCGTCGATTATCAAGCAACGCTGGACTACGTACTGTCTATCGCCGACATCCTGACCGCCATGGTGGTTGACGTTTCCGAACTGCTGGACGGCGCGCGCAAGCGTGGCGACCTGATCATGTTCGAAGGCGCTCAGGGCACCCTGCTGGATATCGACCACGGTACTTACCCGTACGTGACCTCTTCCAACACCACCGCCGGCGGCGTGGCTACCGGTTCCGGCATCGGCCCGCGTTATGTGGACTACGTGCTGGGCATCGTGAAAGCCTACTCCACTCGCGTGGGTGCAGGCCCGTTCCCAACCGAACTGTTCGATGAAACCGGCGAGTACCTGTGCAAGCAGGGTAACGAGTTCGGCGCCACCACCGGCCGTCGTCGTCGTACCGGCTGGCTGGACGCGGTAGCGGTGCGTCGTGCCGTGCAGATCAACTCCCTGTCCGGCTTCTGCCTGACCAAACTGGACGTCCTGGACGGCCTGAAAGAAGTGAAGATCTGCGTGGGCTACCGCATGCCGGACGGCCGCGAAGTGGACACCACTCCGCTGGCGGCTGAAGGCTGGGAAGGCATTGAGCCTATCTACGAAACCATGCCGGGCTGGAGCGAAACCACCTTTGGCGTGAAAGAGCACAGCAAGCTGCCTCAGGCTGCGCTGAACTACATCAAGCGCATCGAAGAAGTGACCGGCGTACCGGTAGACATCATCTCTACTGGCCCGGACCGCAGCGAAACCATGATCCTGCGCGACCCGTTCGACGCATAATCAGGCTTTGCGGCAGTAAACAAACCGGGCGAGTCCCGGTTTGTTTTTATCCTGACTCCCTCCGATTGCGGTTTCACGTCAAAAAATCCTTTCATAAACCCGCCTTAGGGCGCGGGATTCGCTAAATAATTAGCGACGAACTCTCCGGCTGGTTTATTATCCAATGAGTAATCTTTTGAATAGCGCCGAAAAGCGGCGTATCAGACGGGTAAAATGATACCCAGAGGTAAGATGTGCAGTTAACAAGTTTTACTGATTATGGCCTGCGGGCGTTGATCTATATGGCCTCGTTGCCGCAGGACAAAATGACCAGTATCTCGGAAGTGACCGAGGTTTATGGCGTGTCTCGTAACCATATGGTGAAGATCATCAATCAGTTGAGCCGGGTAGGTTTTGTCACGGCGGTGCGCGGCAAGCATGGCGGCATCCGTTTGGGCAAACCGGCCGAGAGCATTCGCCTCGGCGACGTGGTGCGGGCGTTGGAGCCGCTTGCGCTGGTTAACTGCAGCAGCGATTTTTGCCACATCACCCCTGCCTGCCGATTGAAGCAGGTGCTCCAACAGGGCGTACAGAATTTCCTTGAAGAGCTGGATAAGCATACGTTGGCCGACATGGTCGAAGACAATCCGCCGCTCTACAAGCTATTGCTTGTCGAATAAAACGACGTTGAGAAGACAAGGCTCAACGTCATCCTGCTGATGACAACGGAGGAACCGCAATGTCACAAGATCCATTCCTGGAACGAGAAGCAGAAAAATACGAATCCCCCATCCCCAGCCGTGAATATATCCTGGCCCATTTGGCGAAACGAGAAACGCCGGCCAGCCGCGAAGAACTGGGCAACGAACTGGGCCTCAGCGGTGAAGAGCAGCTGGAAGCGCTGCGCCGCCGCCTGCGCGCCATGGAGCGCGATGGCCAGTTAGTGTTCACCCGCCGCCAGTGCTACGCGCTGCCGGAACGTTTGGATCTGCTGCGCGGCACGGTGATCGGCCACCGCGACGGCTACGGCTTCCTGCGCGTTGAAGGCAGCAAAGACGATCTGTACCTGTCTGCCGAACAGATGAAAATGGCGATCCACGGTGACGTGGTGCTGGCGCAGGCCTTGGGCGCAGACCGCAAAGGGCGCCGCGAAGCGCGCATCGTGCGCGTGTTGGTGCCGAAAACCAGCCAGATTGTCGGCCGCTTCTTCATGGACGCCGGTACCGGCTTCGTGGTGCCGGACGACAGCCGTCTGAGCTTCGATATTCTGATCCCGGCGGACAGCGTCAGCGGCGCACGCATGGGCTTTATGGTGGTGGTGGAGCTGACTCAGCGTCCGACCCGTCGCACCAAGGCGGTCGGCAAGATCGTCGAGATCCTCGGCGACAAGATGGGCACCAGCATGGCGGTGGATATCGCGCTGCGCACCCATGAGATCCCGCATACCTGGCCGCCGCAGGTGGAAAAGCAGGTGGCCGATCTCAGCGAGCAGGTGCCGGAAGCGGCCAAGAAGGGCCGCGTCGATCTGCGCAAGCTGCCGTTGGTCACCATCGACGGTGAAGACGCACGCGACTTCGATGACGCCGTATACTGCGAGAAAAAGCGCGGCGGCGGCTGGCGCCTGTGGGTCGCGATCGCCGACGTCAGTTACTACGTGCGCCCGCGCACCGCGCTGGACGACGAAGCGCGCAGCCGCGGCAACTCGGTGTATTTCCCGTCGCAGGTGATCCCGATGCTGCCGGAAGTGCTGTCCAACGGGCTGTGCTCGCTGAACCCACAGGTCGATCGCCTGTGCATGGTGTGCGAGATGACCATCTCCGCCCAGGGGCGCCTGTCCACGGCCAAATTCTACGAGGCGGTGATGAGCTCTCACGCCCGCCTGACCTACAACAAGGTGTGGCACATTCTGCAGGGCGATCAGGAGCTGCGCGAGCATTACCACCCGCTGGTCAAGCACCTGGAAGAGCTGCACGCCATGTACAAGGTGCTGGATAAGGCGCGCGCCGAGCGCGGCGGCATCGCGTTTGAAACCGAAGAAGCCAAGTTCATCTTCAACGCCGAACGCCGCATCGAGCGCGTGGAGCCGACGGTGCGCAACGACGCCCACAAGCTGATCGAAGAGTGCATGATCATGGCCAACGTGGCGGCCGCGCGCTTCGTCGAGAAACGCAACGAGCCGGCGCTGTACCGCGTGCACGATCGTCCGAGCGACGACCACATCTCTGCGCTGCGCAGCGTGCTGAGCGAGCTGGGGCTGACGCTGGGCGGCGGCAACAAGCCGCAGCCGAAGGACTATGCGGTGTTGATGGATGAAGTGTCCGAGCGCCCTGACCACGAAATGCTGCAAACCATGCTGCTGCGTTCGATGAAGCAGGCGATTTACGATCCGGAAAACCGCGGCCACTTCGGCCTGGCGCTAGCGTCTTACGGCCACTTCACCTCGCCGATCCGCCGTTATCCGGATCTGGCGCTTCACCGTGCGATCAAATACCAGCTGGCTAAAGAACACGGCGAGCCGAAAGAGCGCTGGACGCCGACCGGCGGCTGGCACAGCGAATTCGAAGAGATGCTGCAGCTGGGCGAGCACTGTTCGATGACCGAGCGCCGCGCGGACGAAGCGACGCGCAACGTCGCCGACTGGCTGAAGTGCGACTTCATGCAGGATCACGTCGGTGAAGTGTTCAGCGGCATCATCTCCAGCGTGACCGGCTTCGGCTTCTTCGTGCGCCTGAACGATCTGTTCATCGACGGGCTGGTGCACGTATCAACGCTGGATAATGATTACTATCGCTACGATAATATCGGCCAGCGCCTGATCGGCGAGTCTTCCGGCACGGTCTATCGCCTGGGGGATACGGTGGAGATCCGCGTGGATGCGGTGCATATGGACGAGCGCAAGATCGACTTCGCGTTGGTATCCAGCACCCGCAAAGCGCGCGGTGAAGGCAAAACCGAGCGCGATCGCGCCAAGAAGGGCGGCCAGCGCACGCTGCGCGACAGCGGCAACGCGGGGCGCGGCAAGCGCCGCGGCGGCAAACCGCCGGCTAACTTCGAACCGGACAGCGCCTTCCGCAAGCAGGATGACGCCAAGCCCGCGGACAACGTGAAGAAGGCGAAGAAGAAAGCCAAGAAAGCGTCCGACAAAACGCGGAAAATCGCGGCGGCGACCAAAGCCAAACGCGCAGCCAAGAAGAAAGGTGCCGAGCAGGCTTAACCTGCCGCACATCGTTACCATCGGCCGGTTATCGCCGGCCGCACGAATTTAAAAGAGCATCATGAGCGAAATTATTTACGGCATCCACGCCGTCAAAGCCCTGTTAGAGCGCGACCCGCAACGCTTCCTGGAAGTGTTTATCCTGAAAGGCCGCGAAGATCGCCGCCTGCAACCGCTGATCGCCGAGCTGGAAGCGACCGGCATCGTTATTCAGGTGGCGAACCGCCAATGGCTGGATGACAAGGTTGAAGGCGCGGTGCACCAGGGGATCATCGCCCGGGTGCGCGAAGGGCGTCAGTATCAGGAGAACGATCTGCCGAGCCTGCTGGAAAGCGTGGCGACCCCGTTCCTGCTGGTGCTGGACGGCGTGACCGACCCGCATAACCTCGGTGCCTGCCTGCGCAGCGCCGACGCTGCCGGCGTGCACGCGGTGATCGTGCCACGCGACCGTTCAGCCCAACTGAACGCCACCGCCAAGAAAGTGGCCTGCGGCGCCGCCGAAAACGTGCCGTTGATCCGCGTGACCAACCTGGCGCGCACGCTGCGTCTGCTGCAAGAGATGAATGTCTGGGTGGTGGGCACCGCCGGCGAAGCCGACCATACGCTGTATCAGAGCAAAATGACCGGCCCGATGGCGCTGGTGATGGGCGCGGAAGGCGAAGGCATGCGTCGCCTGACCCGTGAACACTGCGACGAGCTGATCAGCATCCCGATGGCCGGCACCGTCTCTTCGCTGAACGTGTCGGTCGCCACCGGCATCTGCCTGTTCGAAGCGGTGCGTCAGCGCGGCTGATTCTCCTGACGGGGGCCCTGTGCCCCCGTTAATTCCCCCTCTTGTGATCCCGCCTTCGGCAGAAATCTCTGCGCCGACCATACTTACCCCTGACGCTTTTTTCAGGGAGCACTCTCATGGTCTGGACTACGCACACCGTTTTTAACCAACCCAAGCCGCTGGGCAACAGCAACCTGTTTCTCTCCGATACGCCGCTGCGCGAAGCGTTGCAGCGCGAGCAGGGCGGCTGGGACGCCGAGGTGTTGGCCTCGCTGGGCCAGCAGCTCGGCACTCAGGAGTCGCTGGAATTGGGTCGGCTGGCTAACGCCAACCCGCCGGAACTGTTGCGCTACGACGCCACCGGTCAGCGGCTGGACGACGTTCGCTTTCACCCCGCCTGGCATATCCTGATGCAGGGGCTGATCGCCAACCGGGTGCACAACCTGCCCTGGCAGGAGGATGCGCGCATCGGTTCCTTCGTGGCACGCGCCGCGCGCTTTATGCTGCATGCGCAGGTCGAGGCAGGCACGCTGTGCCCGGTGACCATGACCTTCGGCGCCACGCCGCTGTTGCTGCAGGCGTTGCCGGCCGAGTTTCGCTCCTGGCTGACGCCGCTGCTGTCGGATCGTTATGACGCTCACCTGTTGCCGGGCGGGCAAAAGCGTGGCCTGCTGATCGGCATGGGCATGACGGAGAAGCAGGGCGGCTCCGACGTTTTGAGCAATACCACCACCGCCGCGCCGCTCGGCGCGCGCGGGCCAGGGGAAGCCTACCGGCTGGTGGGGCACAAGTGGTTCTTCTCGGTGCCGCAGAGCGATGCGCACCTGGTGCTGGCGCAGGCCGAAGGCGGGTTGTCCTGTTTCTTCCTGCCACGCATTTTGCCGGACGGCAGCCGCAACGCCATTCGCCTGGAGCGGTTGAAAGACAAGCTGGGCAACCGCTCCAACGCCAGCAGCGAAGTGGAGTTTCAGGACGCCACCGCCTGGCTGTTGGGGGATGAGGGTGACGGCGTGCGGCATATCCTGAAGATGGGCGGCCTGACCCGTTTCGACTGCTCGCTCGGCAGCCACGGCCTGATGCGCCGCGGGTTGTCGGTGGCGCTGTATCATGCGTTGCAGCGGCAGGCGTTCGGCAAGCTCTTGATCGAACAGCCGCTGATGCGCCAGGTTCTGGCGCGCATGGCGCTGCGGCTGGAAGGGCATACCGCGTTGCTGTTCCGGCTGGCCCGCGCCTGGGAAAGCCGCAGCAATGAAGGTGAGCTGATCTACAGCCGTCTGCTGACCCCGGCGGCCAAATACAGTATCTGTCGCCAGGGCATGCCGTTCATCGCCGAGGCGATGGAGGTGCTGGGCGGTATCGGCTACTGCGAAGAGAGCGAGCTGCCGCGCCTGTATCGCGAGATGCCGGTCAACAGCATCTGGGAAGGTTCCGGCAACATCATGTGTCTGGACGTGTTGCGCAGCTTGCACAAACTGCCGGGCGCGCTCGAGATGCTGCAGTTCGAGCTGCAGCCGGTGCGCGGCCAGAATCGGTTGTTCGATCACGCCTGGCGGCAGTGGCAGCAGCGTGCCCGGCAACCGCGTGAAGAGATGGGGCGGCTGCTGACCCAGCAGCTGTTCGACCTGTGCTGCGCCGCGCAGCTGCTGCAGCACGCCAGCCCGCAGATAGCCGACGCCTGGTGCCACCTGACGCTGGATCATCGTGGTGAGAGCCTGCTGTCGGCCGAAGTGTGCGAACTGCTGTTGAATCGCGCTATCGGCGGTTAGGGAAAAGGGTGGCGCGCGGCGGCGAAAACCTTTTTAATTCAGCCTCACTCTGACAGGAAAATGCACATGGATATTCTCAGCGCGTTGGCGGCGTTCGCCTCTTATTTCTTCAGCGGTTTCGCCATGATTTTGGTGTTTCTGTTCGTCTATACCCGCATCACCCCACACGACGAATGGGCGCTGATCAAGGCCGATAATCAATCCGCCGCCTTTGCTTTCATCGGTGCCTGCCTGGGGTATGTGATCCCGTTGGCCAGCGCGGCGATCAACTCGATCAGCCTGCTGGATTACCTGCTGTGGGGCGTAGTGGCGCTGGTGGTGCAACTCTTGCTGTTCGCGGCAGTGAAGATTTACATGCCGCGCATCAGCGACAAGATCGAAGCGAACCACCTGGCCGCCGGGATTTTCCTGGGGGGCGTCTGCGTCAGCGGCGGCGTGTTGAATGCGGCTTGCATGAGCTACTAAAGGTATAAGATGGCCGAGGCGCGCCAGCCAAGCGGGTGCGCCTGCTCTTCCATCCGCAGGATGCGGTAATAGCTGGCGCCGTGTTGGCCGGCGGTGCGGGCGATGGCCTGCTCCGCCTCCTGCGGTGAACCGGGCAGATCGTTAAAGGTGATCTCGGCGATTTCACTGAGCGGCGTCACGCGATCGGCGGGCGCCAGCTCGGCGGACTGTGCGCCGGTGCTGAGCAGCCCTACTGAAAGCAGGAGGGAGGTGAGTGCGGTGGAGCGTTTCATAGCGTTCCCCTTCGTCAGATCCTGAATCGACACCCGCAACATGCGGCATGCTGTCCGCCAGTGTGCAACACCCTACTTCAGCCTGTGCAAAGGCAGTGTAAATCTGCTTAAAAAATCCCCGCCTTACCGATACAGGATCGCCTGGGAATACCATTGGCCCGGCACGATGGTTTCGCTGTTCATGATGATCACGTAATACCGGGCGCCGGCGGCGGTGGCCTTGCGCTGAATCTCCGCTTCCACGTCCATCGGGCTGCCGCGCACTACGGCGGTGACGGTACCGATTTTCACCAGCTCGGCGGTCTGCGCGCGGACGATCTCCTGCGCCTGTGCGGTGGGCGGCGGCGGCGGTTTCGGCGTGGTGGTCATGATGCCGCAGGCGGAAAGCTGTGCGGCCAGCGTCAGGGCGATGAGTGTGCGGACTAGCGTCATGGTGACCTCGAAAGTGCCGGTACGATGGCTTCAGTGTAACGCAATATAAGCTGGAACAGATTGAGCTAACGCTGGCTGGCGCAAGTTTGTCATGATGAATGCCAACAGGTGGGTTGAGGATGAACGGATGATCGAAATTCATGACGAGCGGGTGGGCGATATTGCGGTGATCCATGCCGTTCCCGCCGGGCACTATCACCGGCCCTTGCCGACGGTGTTCTTCTGCCATGGCTATACCTCGTCGAAAGAGGTGTACGCCTACTTCGCCTATGCGCTGGCGCGCGTTGGTTTTCGGGTGGTATTGCCGGATGCCGATCGGCACGGCGAGCGGTTCGACGGCGATGAGGCGCGGCGTCTGGCCTCGTTTTGGGAGATCCTGCGCAGCAATATCGACGAGCTGCCGCAGATCAAGGCGCATTTCGAGCGGCTCGGCCTGATTGCCGACGGGCGTATCGGCGTCGCCGGCGCCTCTATGGGCGGCATGACCGCGCTGGGCGCCTTCGCGCGTTTCCCGTGGATCCGGGCGGCCGCCAGCCTGATGGGTTCCGGCTATTACCGTTCGCTGGCGCAAACGCTGTATCCGCCGTTGGGCGAAGAGGGCGAGGCGCTCTCGCCGGCGGCGTTTGCGGCGCGCACCGCCGTATTGGCGGAGTATGAGCTGGAAGGGCGTTTGGAGACGATTGCCGGGCGGCCGCTGCTGCTGTGGCACGGCGAGACGGACGACGTGGTGCCGGCGACAGACAGCCTGCGTTTGGCGGCCGAGTTGCGGCAGCAAGGCGCGGATGGCCGCTTGACGTCGCTCATCGAACCGGGGGTGAAACACCGCATCACGCCGCTGGCGCTGTCTGCCACGGCCGACTTTTTCCGCCGCGAGTTGTAGTGTGTTTCCGTGCGCGATGCAGGGAATTGCACCGCTCTGTGCGGGCTGTTTCGGCCATCGTTTGGCTGAATGAAGGGGGAGAATGTCTGCTTGAATTCTTTCAGGGCAGCAAGGAGCAGAGGGCATGATAAAAAACATCGGCAGTACGGCCGGTTTAATGGGAACGATGAAAGCGCGCGCCGAACTGAACTCAGCGGCCTTCAGCGAGATGCTGGGGGCAGCCGACGGCAAGGCGCGACAAAACAAGGCGAATCCGCTGTCGCGTATCACCGCGCAGACGGTGCAAAACATGACGGCGCTGTTTGCCTTCGTGCCGAAAACGGCGGCCACTCACACCGCGGCGGCCGGTACGCTCTCCTTCGAGCAGCGGGCGACCCTGACGGGAAGCGCCGAACTGCTGCAAACGCGGACAAATTATCTGCAGATGGCGCTGCAATTGCATAATCCGGGCAAGGCGTTCAGCATGCCGGCCTTGCTCAAGCTGTGAAGGGTGAGAAAATGGAGCGCCCAACGGGCGGCGCTCCGGCGAGGACTGAACGGGCTTTCTGATGAAGCCCTGGGGATTTCCCTGGTGCGGCGCGTCTTTTTAGCGGTACAGCTCGGCGCTGACGTGCATCGTGCTGTTGTCGCCCGGTTCGTGCAGGGCGATGATGCGATAAGAGCTTGCGCCGCGTTGGTCGGCGATTTTGCTGACCTGGCTGCTGGCGTCATCCGGCGAAACCACGTTCTGGTTCAGGGTGACGAAGCCGACGCTCTGGCGTTGATCGGCCTGGTGCGACGTGATCTCCGTCGCGGCCATTACGTTGGCGGAGAACAGGGCGGCCAGCGCCGTTGCTAGAATGATGCGTTTCATAGTGCCTCTCTTAACCCTTTGCCGTTACTGCCTGACAGCGAATGTCGCTGCGGCAAAAAGTCATTTATCTGCATTGAATAATCTGAAATCTTTTTCGTCGCGCTGTCTGCGGCGGATATGGTTAATTTTAGTCCGTTGCGGCGGATTAAAAAGCGGGGGCTTTTGATGACCTCTTTCAAAAAAAGTGAAATAGATTTGTGACTCAACTCTGATTTCATTGAAAGATTTTTGAAACCGATGGATCGGCGTACATAGGTTCACCCACGAGCAAATCGTGCTATTTCCCATAGCGCCTCGCATTAACGCGAATAAAACCCACGCAGTCCTTGAGTTTCCCGCCCTGCGTCAGTATGATTACGCGTCATTTTTCAGCCGCACACTAAACACGTTCCTTGCTTCCATGGGCCGCGGTTGACCCTGACAGGAGGCTGAATAATCCGTAAGGAGCAATTCGATGCGTCATTACGAAATCGTTTTTATGGTCCATCCTGACCAAAGCGAACAGGTTCCGGGCATGATCGAGCGTTACAGTGCTACCATCACTAACGCGCAAGGTCAGATTCACCGTCTGGAAGACTGGGGCCGCCGTCAGCTGGCTTATCCGATCAACAAACTGCACAAAGCTCACTACGTTCTGCTGAACGTTGAAGCGCCGCAGGAAGCGATCGATGAGCTGGAAACTAACTTCCGCTTCAACGACGCCGTTATCCGCAGCATGGTTATGCGCGTTAAGCACGCGGTAACTGAAGCATCTCCGATGGTTAAAGCGAAAGACGAACGTCGTGGCGATCGCCGCGAAGACTTCGCTAACGAAACCGCAGATGATGCAGATGCTGGGGATTCTGAAGAGTAATTGCCGCCGTGACGGCTAATCGTCTGGTTTTGTCGGGCACTGTGTGCAAGGCGCCGGTTCGAAAAGTGAGTCCTTCCGGGATACCGCACTGCCAATTTGTGCTAGAGCACCGTTCGCAGCAGATGGAAGCCGGATTCAGCAGACAAGCATGGTGCCGAATGCCCGTGGTTGTCAGCGGACAACAGTCACAAGCACTAACTCAAAGATTAACGGTCGGCAGTCAGATTACCGTGCAAGGCTTTGTAAGCTGCCATCAAGGGCGCAACGGGCTGAGCAAATTGGTTCTGCATGCCGAGCAGATTGAATTGATAGATTCTGGAGACTAGCCAAATGGCACGTTATTTCCGTCGTCGCAAGTTCTGCCGTTTCACCGCGGAAGGCGTTCAAGAGATTGACTATAAAGACATCGCTACGCTGAAAAACTACATCACCGAAAGTGGTAAAATTGTACCGAGCCGTATCACCGGTACTCGTGCAAAATATCAGCGCCAGCTGGCCCGTGCTATCAAGCGCGCGCGCTACCTGTCTTTGTTGCCGTACACTGATCGTCATCAGTAATCGGCCACTGTCCATTAACGACTTTGAGAGGATAAGGTAATGCAAGTTATTCTGCTTGATAAAGTAGCAAACCTGGGCAGCCTGGGTGATCAAGTTAACGTTAAAGCGGGCTACGCTCGTAACTTCCTGGTACCACAGGGCAAAGCTGTTCCTGCTACCAAGAAAAACGTTGAGTTCTTCGAAGCACGCCGTGCTGAACTGGAAGCCAAACTGGCTGACGTTCTGGCTGCTGCTGAAGCTCGCGCAACCAAGATCAACGAACTGGGTTCAGTGACCATCGCTTCCAAATCTGGCGACGAAGGTAAACTGTTCGGCTCTATCGGCACCCGCGACATCGCTGACGCAGTGACTGCGGCAGGCGTTGAAGTTGCCAAGAGCGAAGTTCGTCTGCCGAACGGCGTTCTGCGTACCACTGGTGAGCACGAAGTGCACTTCCAGGTACACAGCGACGTGTTCGCACAGCTGAATGTAGTTGTGGTTGCAGAAGCGTAATTTACGCTGCTGTTAACCCGGTTAAAACGCCAGCCTCGCGCTGGCGTTTTGCTTTTCTGCGCCCGGCAAAACGCGCTACGCTTGAAGACGAGATAAAAAGGAGAGCGAGCGATGGCAAAGATTACGCTACAGCGGGTTTACGATTTCAGCGCGCCGGCGCCGGAACATTGTTATCTGATAGACCGGCTATGGCCGCGCGGCATCAGCAAGGAGCGGCTAGCGGGCGTCCAGTGGCTGAAACAGGTGGCGCCGGATGACGAACTGCGCAAGTGGTTCCATCAGCATACCGACCAGTGGGCGGTCTTCGAGGAGCGCTACCGCCAACAGCTGGCGGCCAACGACGCCTGGCAGCCGCTGGTGGCGCTGTTACGGCAGGGGCAAGCGCTGACGCTGCTGTATGGCAGCAAAGATACCGAGCACAACCAGGGCGTGGTGCTGCGCGAGTTTCTGCTGGCGCAGCTGTAGGGATTAACGTTCCCGGCGGTAGCTGCCGTCGGCCTGGCGGCGGAACAGCGCCTGGCTGTTGTCCACCGTGGTGACCGACAGCGCGTTAATCACGCCGTTGGCGTCGCGTTCGATACGCACTTCCTGGCCGGCTTTCATGTTGCTCAGCGGCTTGTCGCCGCCTTCCACCTGCGCCATGGCGAACACTTCATTCACCGGCAGATTGTTGTCGCGAAACAGCTGGGCCAGCGTCTGGCCGGGCTGGATCTGATAACGCTGCCAGTTGCCCGCCGGCGTCGGTTCGTTGGTAGACGTGGCGCCGCCGCCGTTTTGCAGATCGGCCTGCAGCGGCACGCTGGTTTCCTGTTGGGAAACCGGGAACGGCTGTCTTTCGGGCGAGTAGGGCCACAGCAACGCCAACAGCAGGATGATGCCGAAGATCAGCACCCAGCGGCGGTGAAAGTAGGGCAGCGGCTCCATCCAATGGAAACCGTCCGGCAGATGCCAGACTTTGGCCAGCAGCGCTTTGACCTGCTGCATTTTGTCGTTGGCCGGCGGTGGCTCCGATGGCGGTTCCGCGCCTTCAGACGTGGGTGCGGCGCCCGGTTTCAGGCGCTGGCTGACGTTCAGCCAGGTGCGCAGCAGCGGCTGGTAGATGCGGGTGGTTTTCCTTCTCCTGGGCGCGATTCTGCCCATGGTGACCTCTCTTCGACGGCGTAGTAATTAGCGCGGCGCGACAAACGCGTCGCCTGCCCGATATCCTGCTTTCAGTATAGCCCGCTAACTGATTGAAGTGAAAGGCGGCTGAGCGGCAGGGCCGGGGTTTGCGGCTGCGGGCGTTAACAGAAGGTTATTGTTTCTTTTTCTACGACAAAAGTCATCATTCTCCACACAAGATTTTACCCGGCATTGACGCGCTGTTATGCTGCGCTTTCGACTTTTTACAGACTTAAGGAAAACCCCATGACAACCCCTTCTTTTGACAGCGTTGAAGCGCAAGCAAGTTACGGGATTGGTTTACAGGTCGGCCAGCAGCTGCAAGAGTCCGGGCTGGAAGGTTTGCAACCGGAAGCTTTGCTGGCGGGTCTGCGCGACGCGCTGGAAGGGAATGCCCCGGCGGTTCCGGTAGACGTGGTGCACCGTGCGCTGCGTGAAATCCACGAGCGTGCGGATGCGGTGCGCCGCGAGCGTCAGCAGGCGATGGCCGTTGAAGGCCAGAAATTCCTGGACGACAACGCTAAGCGCGACGACGTGACGCTGACCGAGTCTGGCCTGCAGTTCTCCGTGCTGGAGCAGGGCAACGGCCCAATCCCGTCCCGTCAGGATCGCGTGCGTGTGCACTATACCGGTCGTCTGATCAACGGTGACGTGTTCGACAGCTCGGTCGAGCGCGGCCAGCCGGCAGAATTCCCGGTCAGCGGCGTGATCCCAGGCTGGATCGAAGCGCTGACCCTGATGCCGGTTGGTTCCAAATGGCAGCTGTATATCCCGCACAACCTGGCCTACGGCGAACGTGGCGCAGGCGCGTCCATCCCGCCGTTCAGCGCGCTGGTGTTCGACGTCGAGCTGCTGGAAATCCTGTAATCCCCCCGAGGATTGCTCTGGGCGCCTTCGTGGCGCCCTTATTTTATGCGCCGCGTAGCGCGCGCGGGAACAGCAGATTGTTTTCCAGGCTGATGTGTTCCATCAGATCGCCGATGAACTCGTCGATGCCGTTGTACAGCGCCCGCCAGGTGGTGCAGGCGCCCTCCGGTGGCGTCACGTTATCGGTGAGGAACTTCACCACCTCCAGTTGTTCACCCGCCTCGTCATGCTCATGTTCCATCACCGAGATCGGTCCGGCGGCCTGCGGCCCCATGCCCTGTTTGATCAGCGGGAACAGGATCTGCTCCTCTTTCATCATGTGATTCTCCAGATCCAGGCGGATCAGGTTCAACTGCTTCGCCAGTCCGCGCGGACAGGTGGGTTTGTCGCCGTGCACGCGTTCGACTTTTTCCGCCATCAGCACCAGTTCGGCCAACTGTTCGCGGTGCCGCTGATGAAAGCGCGGCAGAATGTAGTCGATCACCTCATCGAGCGGCGCCGTGCGCCAGTCCCGGCTTTGCTCCGGCGCGGCGGCGAGTGCGGCCAGCGCGTTCTCCAACTGGTCGATGTCCAGCCCTTTGCGCTCGGCGGCGCGTGCCAGCGATTGCCGACCGCCGCAGCAGAAATCCAGCTGATGCTGGCGAAACAGACGTGATGCCCGGGGAATGGCGATAGCGAGCGCGCCAAGGGATTGATTGCGGTAATCCATGGTAGTGCCTCTTTAAACGAAGGAATTTTATAACATGCATTTTAAATACAATTTAAAGGGCGCGCCAGCGGGAAAATAGAGGAGATGGCCGGGGGATTGCCCCGGCCTGGCGATTATTTCGCGCTTAAATCGATGCGATAGACCGCGAAACCGATGCGGTCATGGCCTTCGGCGGTCATTGGGTATTGGGCGTGCTCTTTGATAAACGCCGTCGCTTTGTCCGATGGCGAGGTCTCGAAGCGGATATCCAGCGGCTGCTTGCTGCTGAAGGTCGCCAAACGCCAGTTGTTGTCTGCCTGCGGATGCACTGCGCCGTGGCGCTGGGTTTCGGCGCTGATGTAGGCCGCCAGCACCGAGCGGTTTTCATCCGGCGAAGCGAAAGCGATATGTTGGTCGCCGGTGCCGGCAAACTTGCCGCCGTAGGCACGGTAGTTGTTGGTGGCGACCAGGAAGGTGGCGTTCGGATCGATCGGCTTGCCGTTGAAGGTCAGCCGCTTGATACGCTCCGCCTTCTCGTTGATCAGCTGGCATTCGCCGTCGTAGCGCGCCGGTTGGCTGACGTCGATCTGGTAGTTGACGCCGTCGATCACGTCGAAGTTATAGGTGCGGAAACCGTCCCAGTTGATCAAACCTTGCGGTTTGGCGCTGTTGACGTCGATCTGGTTGAATTGGCCGGCGGAACACTCCAGCCACTCTTTCACCTCTTTGCCGCTGGCCTTCACCACCACCAGCGTATTGGGGTAGAGATAGAGATCGGCGGCGTTGCGGAAGGTGAGCTGGCCCTTTTCCACTTCGACGAAGCTGGCCGGATCGTTCTTGCGGCCGCCGACTTTGAACGGCGCCGCCGCCGACAGCACCGGCAGATCGGCCAGATCCGGGTCGCCCTGGATGTAATGTTCGACGTAGGCCTTCTGCGCATTGTTGACGATCTGCACCGTCGGATCGTCCTGCACCAGCGCCAGGTAGCTGTACATGTTGCCGTCGGATTTGCCGATCGGCTGGCTGACGAACTCGCGCGTGCCCTTGTGATCGTCCGCCAACACCTTCACCAGCGCGGCGTCCTCAGCCGCCAGCGATTTCTTGTTCTCTTTGTCGTAGATCGGCCGTGCTTCCGCTTTGGCAGCGGTCACTTTCCAGCTGCCACCATCGTTGTTGAGCTGCAGATCGACCACGCCGAGATGATCGCCCCATTGTCCTGGCATCACCGCCGGTACGCCGTTCAGCAGGCCCTTATCGATATCCGCGCCTTTGATGTTGGCGAAGTCCTTGCTCGGGAACACCGCATGGGCGTGACCGAACATGATGGCGTCGATGCCCGGTACCTGGCTGAGGTAGTAGACCGAGTTCTCCGCCATTGCCTTGTAAGGCTCGCTGGACAGCCCGGAATGCGGGATCGCCACCACCAGATCGGCGCCCTGTTTACGCATTTCCGGCACGTAGCGTTTGGCGGTGGCGGTGATGTCGTCCACCGTCACCTTGCCCTGCAGGTTGGCCTTGTCCCACACCAGGATCTGCGGCGGCACGAAGCCGATGTAGCCGATGCGCAGCGTATGCGCCTTGCCGTCGCGGTCTTTCACCGGCGTATCGACAATGATATACGGCGTAAACAGCGGTTTTTGCGTTTTGGCGTCGATGACGTTGGCGTTGATGTACGGGAATTTGGCGCCGGCGATGGCGTTTTTCAGGTAGTCCAGCCCGTAGTTGAACTCATGGTTGCCGATGTTGCCGACCACATAATCCAGCGTGTTCATCGCCTTATAGACCGGGTGCACGTCGCCCGGTTTCAGCCCCTTGGCCGCCATGTAGTCGCCGAGCGGGCTGCCCTGAATGATGTCGCCGTTGTCCACCAACACCGCGTTGGCGGCCTGCTGGCGCGCCTGTTGGATCAGGCTGGCGGTGCGCACCAGGCCGAACTTGTCGGTCGGCGTGTCCTTGTAATAATCGAAGTCCATCATGTTGCTGTGCAGGTCGGTGGTTTCCAGCACGCGCAGGTCGACGGTGGCCGCCTGCGCCGAGGCGCATACCAGCAGCGCAAGCGCGGACAGCGTCAGTGGATGCTTCATCATTGGGGTCTCTCCATTCCATTATTCGAGTGTTATCGCAGAGGGAAATGTAATTAACACTGCTTGCCACAGTAAACTGTGAAGTGTGGCAGAAAACGGGAGCAGGTAACGCGGGGAAGTTCACAGTTGTGCCCAACAAGATCTGAGGAATTCCCGGGGGTTAGCCGGTTGAGATGGATATTCGGCGTAAAAAAAACTAGTCTGCTAGCAGAGACAGAGGGAAATTTCCCACGGAGATGCAGAGTTGAGGTGCATGATGTTAGAGCGAATTTGCCAACTGTCCCGCGAGGCGGGAGCGGCGATCATGGCGGTGTACGACGGTGAACAACCGCTTGATGTCGCACAGAAAAAAGATGACTCACCGGTGACGGCGGCCGATCTGGCTGCGCATCACATCATCAAGCGCGGCCTGGCGGCCCTGACGCCGGAGGTGCCGCTGCTGTCGGAAGAGGATCCGCCGGCGTGGGAAGAGCGCCGCAACTGGACGCGCTACTGGTTGGTCGATCCGTTGGACGGCACCAAAGAGTTTTTGCACCGCAACGGCGAGTTCACGGTCAATATCGCCCTGATTGAAGACGGGCAGGCGGTGATGGGCGTGGTGTATGCCCCGGCGATCGACGTGCTGTATCTGGCAGAGCGCGGCAAGGCATGGAAAGAAGAGAAGGGCGTGCGGCAGGCGATCGGCGTCAGCAACGCGCATCCGCCGCTGGTGGTGGTGAGCCGGTCGCATATCGACGACGAGCTGAAAGACTATCTGCAGCAGTTGGGTGAGCACCAGACCGTGTCCGTCGGCTCCTCGCTGAAGTTCTGCCTGGTGGCGGAAGGCAAAGCGCAGCTCTATCCGCGCTTCGGGCCGACCAACATTTGGGATACCGCAGCAGGGCATGCGGTGGCGGTGGCCGCCGGGGCGCAAATTCACGATTGGCAGGGCAAGCCGTTGCTCTATACACCGCGTGAATCTTTCCTCAACCCCGGCTTCCGGGTGTCGCTGTTCTGAGTTAGTTCGCCAACAGCTGGTGCAGCTTGGACATCACCTGCTGCACCTCTTCCGGCGTCAGCGCGCCGTCTTTGGCGAACTGAATGCGCCCTTGCTTATCCAGCACCACAATAGCTGAGCCTTTCGGCTGCAGATCCCAGGCCTTACGCACGTTGCCGTCGCTGTCGACGATAAACTGCGACCACGGGAACTCCTTCTTGCTGTCCTCAATGCTGCTGCGCACGAACATCGCGGTGCCCATCAGGGCATCGTCGGTGTTGACGATTGTCGTCGTTTGGTAACGATCGTGTGGTAGCTTCGCCTTCTTGATCGCTTCGATCAGTGGGTCGTTCATGTCTTTGGCGGAGCTGCGGCCGGCAATATGTTGTATCACTCGCACTTTTCCACTGAGCTGCGCGCTGTTCCAGTTCTGGTAGCTAAAATTACCGTCAGCGTAATTGAGCTCTCCTTTGTCGCTGACGCCGACCGGCGCTACGCGCTGCTGGAGCTGGAAGTTGTGCGCGGAAGCGAAAAGCGGGGCGAGCAGCAGGGATACCATCAGCATGCGACTTGTTTTCATGCTTTCTCCTTGTAATGAGTGAAATTTGTGCGACAGCACTTCGACAGCCTAAAGCATAGGATGTGATAAGAGGTCTGTCCTGTTAACCGGATCGCAGATTTTCCCTTGGTTCGCTAATCATCAGATTTTGAAGGGATATACTGAAAACGCTATAAATTATCATATACAATTCTGTCAAAAAGTGTAAATCCAGCGTAGATATCCGGGCAGAAGTGAACGTTCTGGTCTTTACTGGGTCTACTACATGCAATCAAGTTGCGTTCTGAATTTCGAGGCTGCCACCTTTGGCGGCTCGCTGAGCGCATGGATCAACGGGAGGAGCGTAAAAGAATGAGAATCTTCCAGCGTTATAACCCTTTGAAAGTGGCAAAGTACGTTAAGACTCTGTTTCGCGGAAGGCTGTATATCAAGGACGTGGGCGCATTTGAATTCGACGAGGGGAAAATCCTGCCGCCGAAGATTCGCGACAAGCGCCATTTCAGCGTGATGTCTGAAGTGAACCGTCAGGTGCTGCTGTTGCAGACCGAGATGGGGTAACACCTCGCTGACAGCGGTAAAAAAAAATGCGGCCCCGATGGGGCCGCTGATGTTTTTGCCGGCTGCCGTCAAGCCGCCGGGGTGTCTTCCGGGGCTTTCGGCAGCACCGCCGCCGGTTTGTCGCTCAGCCGGGTGACCAGCAGCTGGTCTATCTTGTAGCTGTCGATATCCACCACTTCGAACTTGTAGCCGGCGTATTTGACGAAGTCGGTACGTTTCGGGATCTTGCGCAGCATATACATCATAAAGCCGCCGATGGTCTCGTAGTTGCCGGCCTGCGGGAACTCATCGATGTCCAGCACGCGCATCACGTCGTCGATCGGCGTGCCGCCCTCAATCAGCCATGAGCTTTCGTCGCGCGCCACGATCTGCTCTTCCTGGCCCTGGCCGACCAGATCGCCCATCAGCGTGGTCATCACGTCGTTAAGGGTGATGATGCCCACCACCAACGCATATTCATTGAGGATCACCGCGAAGTCTTCGCCGGCGGTTTTGAAGCTTTCCAGCGCTTCGGACAGCGTCAGCGTATCCGGCACAATCAGCGCCGAGCGGATCTGCACGCCGCTGCTCAGCACCAGGCTCTGGTTGCCCAGCACGCGGTTCAGCAGGTCTTTGGAATCGACGTAGCCGACCACCTGATCGATATGGCCGTCGCACACCAGGAATTTGGAATGCGGATGGGTCGAGACCTTCTCCTTGATGCTCTCTTCGCTTTCGCGCAGATCGAAGTACACCACGCTTTCGCGCGAGGTCATCGACGACGGCACGGTGCGCGATTCCAGTTCGAACACGTTTTCAATCAGTTCGTGCTCCTGCTTGCGCAGCACGCCCGCCAGGGCGCCGGCTTCCACCACCGCGTAGATGTCATCGGAGGTGATGTCGTCCTTACGCACCATCGGCAGCTTGAACATGCGGAAGATCAGGTTGGCCATGCCGTTGAAGAACCACACCAGTGGGCGGAAGATCATGATGGAGAAACGCATCGGGTTGATGATCCGGACGGCGACCGTCTCTGGTGCAATCATACCGATGCGCTTCGGGGTCAAATCGGCGAACAGGATAAACAGGCTGGTCACCAGCACGAAGGAGCAGATAAAGCTGACCTGTTCCGCCAGTTCGGGCGACAGGAAGCGATCGAACAACACCTTGAAGGTGGGGGAGAAAGCCGCGTCGCCGACGATACCGCCGAGGATGGCCACGGCGTTCAGGCCGATCTGCACCACGGTGAAGAAGATGCCTGGGGTTTCTTGCAGTTTAAGCACTCTGGCGGCGTTGATGTTGCCTTCGTCCGCCATCAGCTTCAGTTTGATCTTGCGCGAGGCGGCCAGAGAGATTTCCGACAGTGAGAAAAACGCACTCACCGCGATCAGAAAAAGAATCAGTAAAATACTGTTTAACATAATCTATCCATACGTGCCGACGGGATGCCGGCGCTCTTGAGGAAGGGTAGTACATAGTAAAAAAAGCAGCGATAACAACCAGAAGAGAAGCTATCGGGCCGCAGAAGCGGCCCGCATAGTATAGCAGTTGCCCCACAGGGGCCGCCAGCGGTTAAAAAAGTGCCGCCGGCCGGCATCGGATCAGCCCTGCGGTGGCAGGCAAACGCCGATGCCGCCCAGCCCGCAGTAGCCTTCCGGGTTTTTGAACAGGTACTGCTGATGGTCGTCTTCCGCATAATAGAACGGCAGCGCCGGCGCGATTTCGGTGGTGATGACGCGCTTGTCGCCCGCCGCGTCCATCGCCTGCTGGAAGCGCTGCAGGCTGCTCTCCGCCTCGGCCTGCTGCTCTGGGCTCAGCGCATAAATCGCCGAGCGGTACTGCGTGCCGACGTCGCCGCCCTGGCGCATGCCCTGCGCCGGATCGTGATTTTCCCAGAACACCTGCAGCAGCTGTTTGTAGCTGACGACCTGCGGATCGAACACCACGCGCACCACTTCGGCGTGGCCAGTCTGGCCGCTGCACACTTCGCGGTAGGTCGGGTTCGGCGTATAGCCGCCGCTGTAGCCGGCGGCGGTGCTGTAGACGCCCGGCTGCTGCCAGAACAGACGCTCAACGCCCCAGAAACAGCCCATGGCGAAGATCGCCACCTCCATGCCTGCCGGCACCTGGGTCATCGAGTGTTCGGTGACCACGTTGAGCGTTGCGACAGGCATTGGCGTGGTGCGGCCAGGCAGCGCGCTTGCCTTATCGACGGTTTGTGATTTATCAAAAAATGGCACCACGGTTGACTCCTGTTGTCACAGTAAGAATTGACCCTACATGGCGGCGGTTCGGTTGTATCTCACCGCGTCTTTGCCCACAATAAGCGGCAAGTTGGATTTTGTATAAGCTTAACGCAGTATTTTGAGCGCCAAAAGTGAAGAATTCGCCTGTTGCGCGGCGGTGGTAAAGCGCGGCGGGCGGCGTCCGGAACAAGGTTGAAGAGGGCTGCCGTCATGATAGCGCGGAGTCTGCCCTGGCCCCGGAGCGAACACCATAACAGGAAAGTAAAATCAATAAGGAGAACACGTGCCAAAGTACCCGGTCATGTGCTTGATATCTGTGTTGCTTGCGGCACCTGCAGCCTATGCGGCGAACGTGCGGCTGCAGGTGGAGGGGTTAAGCGGAGAGTTGGAAAAAAACGTCCGGGTGCGGCTGTCGTCGATCACGCCTGAAGAGGTCGGCACCGACGGTCGCTTCCGCGCGCGGGTGGATGAGGCGGTGCGCCAGGGGCTGCGCGCGCTCGGCTATTACCAGCCGACCATCGAGTTTACGCTGGACGACCGGCCGGGGATGTCGCGCCCGGTGCTGCACGCCAAGGTCAATCCGGGCGAACCGGTGCGTATCGCCGGCGCCAACATCGTGCTGGAAGGCGGCGCGAAGACCGATGAGGACTACCTGGCGCTGGTAAAGAAGGACCGGCCGACCATCGGCGAGATCCTCAACCACGGCAAGTATGACAGTTTCAAAGGCTCGCTCACCGGCCTGGCGCTGCGCAAAGGCTACTTCGATGCCGACATGACCAAAAGCCAGCTCGGCGTGGCCGAAGATCTGCACAAGGCGTTTTGGGATATCGATTTCAACAGCGGCGAACGTTACCGCTTCGGCAAGGTGAAATTCACCGGTTCGCAAATCCGCGAAGACTATCTGCAAAATCTGGTGCCCTTTCATCAGGGGGATTACTACAGTTCGGAGGATTTGGCCGAGCTGAACCGCCGTTTGTCCGCCACCAACTGGTTCAACTCGGTGGTGGTGTCCCCTGATTTCAACGATGCCAAAGAGAACAAGATTTTGCCGTTGGACGCGCTGGTGACGCCGCGCACGCGCAACACCGTCGAAACCGGTATCGGTTACTCCACCGACGTCGGCCCGCGGGTGAAAGGCACCTGGAAAAAGCCCTGGCTCAACGATCGCGGTCACAGCCTGGAAACCAGCGCCAGCGTGTCGGCGCCGGAGCAGCAGCTGGATCTGACCTACAAGATCCCGTTACTGAAGAATCCGCTGGAGCAGTATTACCTGCTGCAGGGCGGCCTCAAGAACGTCAATCTTAACGACACCAAGTCCGTCACCTCCAAAGTGGTGGCCTCGCGCAACTGGGATCTCTCCAGCGGCTGGCAGCGGGCGATCAACCTGACCTGGCGCTGGGATAACTTTACCCAGGGTAACGTCAGCAACACCACGATGCTGTTGTACCCCGGCGTCAGCTTCAACCGCACCCGCTCGCGCGGCGGCCTGATGCCGACCTGGGGCGACAGCCAGCGCTACTCCATCGACGTGTCCGACACCACCTGGGGTTCCGGCGTGGACTTCGCGCTGATGCAGGCGCAGAACGTCTGGATCCGCACGCTGGCCGACAAGCACCGTTTCGTGGCGCGCGGCCAGGTGGGCTGGATTGAAACCAACGACTTCGACAAGGTGCCGCCGGATCTGCGCTTCTTCGCCGGCGGTGACCGCAGCATTCGCGGCTACAAGTACAAAGACATTTCGCCGCGCGATGACGACGGCAAGCTGACCGGCGCCTCCAAGATGCTGACCGGATCGCTGGAGTACCAATACAACGTGACCGGCAAGTGGTGGGGGGCGATGTTCGTCGACTCCGGTGAAGCGGTGAACGATATCAAGAAGAGCAACTTCAAGACCGGCGCCGGCGTCGGCGTGCGCTGGCAGTCGCCGGTGGGGCCGGTGAAGCTGGATATCGCCGCGCCCGTGGGGGACAAGGACACCCACGGGATGCAGTTCTACATCGGTTTGGGGCCTGAACTATGAGCCTGGTTAAAAAGATTTGTCTCGGATTTCTGGTCGTTCTGCTGTTGCTGATCGGCGGGTTGGCCTTCCTGATAGGCACCACCACCGGTTTGCATATGGTCATCAACGGCGCGGCGCGCTGGGTGCCGGGGCTGGAGATCGCCGGCGTCAGCGGCGGCTGGCGCGATCTGACGCTGAAGGGCGTGAAGTATCAGATGCCGGGCGTGACGGTCAACGCCGGGCAGTTCCATCTGTCCCTTGATCTGTCCTGCTTTAAACGCAGTTCGCTGTGCGTCAATGCCTTGACCGCCCAGGATGTGGACGTGGCGGTGAACACCAAAGAGATGGCGCCTTCCGCGCCGGTGGAGGAGAGCAGTGAGCCGACCACCAATCTCAGCACGCCTTATCCGATCACCCTGCGTCTGCTGGCGTTGAACAACGTCAAGGTCACCGTCGACGATACCGCCATTTCTCTGGCTGAGTTCCGCACCGGCGCGCAGTGGCAAGAACGCGCGCTGACGCTGATGCCGACCAAGATCGGCTCGCTGCTGATCGCCTTGCCGAAAACGCCGCAAAACCCGTTGCCGGAAGCGGTGCAACCGGCGGTCGAGGTGGCGAAAAAGGTCGGCGAGCAGGTTACCGACGCGGCGAAGCCGGCACCGCCGCCGGAAGAGAAGCCGCTGGGCGAAACGCTGAAGGAACTGTTCGCCAAACCGCTGTTGCCGGATCTGCCGGACATCCGCCTGCCGCTGGATATCACCGTCAAAGAGATCAGCGGTGAGCAGCTGCGCTTGACCGGCGATACCGACGTGCTGATCACGAGCCTGTTGCTGCAGGCTAGCACGCAGGATCAGCATATCCAGTTGGACAACTTCGACGTGAAGTCGCCTCAGGGCACGTTGTCGGTGCAGGGGCAGGCGACCCTGACCGGCGACTGGCCGGTGGCCCTGACCGCCAACAGCGCGCTGAACATCGAACCGCTGAAGGGCGAGAAGGTGAAGCTGAACATCGGCGGCGGGCTGCGTGACGAGCTGAAGGTGGCGCTGAACCTGTCCGGCCCGGTCGGCGCCCAGCTCGATGTGCAAACCCGGCTGGCCGAAGCCGGCCTGCCGCTGGCGCTGACGCTGCAGAGCAAGCAGCTGAAATGGCCGCTGAGCGGCGAGGCGCAGTACCAGGTCAATGACTTCCGCCTGCGCTTTAACGGCAAGGCGACCGATTACGCGCTATCGACGCGCGCCAATCTGAAAGGCCAGGATCTGCCGCCAGCGGTGCTGACGCTGGACGGCAAAGGCAACGTCGAGCAGTTCAAGCTGGAGCGCCTGCGCCTGGCGGCGCTGCAGGGCAATACCGATCTTACCGCGCTGGTGGACTGGAGCAAGGCCATCAGCTGGACCTCGCAATTGACGCTGAGCGGCATCAATACCGCCAAGCAGTGGCCGGAATGGCCGGCGAAGCTGGATGGCAAGATCACCACGCGCGGCAGCCTGCACGGCGGTAGCTGGCAGCTGCAAGTGCCGGTATTGCAGCTGGACGGCAACGTGAAGCAGAACAAGGTCACGGCGCGCGGCACGCTGAGCGGCAACGCCGCCGGGCAGTGGAAAATCCCCGGCATCGATCTGGCGCTGGGGCGCAATCAACTGAACGTCAAAGGGCAGCTGGACGAGAAAAGCTGGAACCTGGACGCCAACATCGACGCGCCGCGTCTGGACGGCGCGCTGCCGGGCCTCGGTGGCACCGCCAAAGGGCTGTTGAAGCTGCGTGGCAATCTGCAGGCGCCGCAGCTGCTGGCGGATTTGACCGCTTCCGGCTTGCAGTGGCAGGCGCTGCGTATCAACCGCGTGAAAATAGACGGTGATGTGCGCTCCACGGATCAGATCCAGGGGCAGTTGGCGGTACGCGTCGAACAGCTGAAGCAGGACGCGCTGGAGGTCAGCCTGCTGACCCTCGACGCCAAAGGCAGCGAGAAACAGCACCAGCTGCAGCTGAAGATCGACGGCAAGCCGGTCTCCGGCCAGCTGGCGCTGCAGGGCAGCTTCGATCGCCAGCAGCAGCGCTGGCGCGGTAATCTGAACAACACCCGCTTCGATACGCCGGTAGGGGAGTGGCGCCTGACGCGCGCCATCGCGCTGGACTACCTGAACACCGAGCAGAAAATCAGCGTCGGGCCGCACTGTTGGCTGAACCCGAACGCCGAGCTGTGCGTGCCTAAGACCATTGAAGCGGGCCAGAGCGGCCAGGCCAGCGTGGTGCTTAACCGGTTCGACCTGGCGATGATCAAGCCGTTCCTCGGCCCTGAAACCGCCCTGAGCGGTGTGTTCACCGGCCGGGCCGACGTCAGCTGGAAACCGGGCGGCGCGCTGCCGGAGGCGAAAGTCACGCTGGCCGGCAACGGCGTCAAGGTGGTACAGCAGGTGCAGGGCAACGCGCTGCCGATCGCTTTCGATACGCTGACCCTCAACGCCGGCCTGAACAACGGCCGCGCGCAGGCCGACTGGCGAATCAAACTGACCAACAACGGCCAGTTCGACGGCAATATCCAGGTGGCGGATCCGCAGGTGCGGCGCACCATCAGCGGCAACGTCAATATCACCAACATCTCGCTGGCGCTGATCAACCCGGCGCTGATGAAGGGCGAAAGCGCGGCGGGCATGCTGAACGCCAACCTGCGTCTGGGCGGCAGCGCGCAGAAGCCGCTGGTGTTCGGGCGTCTGGCGTTGGATCGGGCGAAGGTACAGGGGCACTGGATGCCGTTCGATATGACCGACGCGCGGCTGGCGGTGAATTTCAACGGCATGACCTCGACGCTGGAGGGGCTGCTCAGCACCACCCGCGGCCAACTGAATCTGGCGGGCGATGCCGACTGGCGTGACATCAACGCCTGGCGTGCGCGCATTGCCGCCAAGGGCGACAAGCTGCGGGTGACGGTACCGCCGATGATCCGCATCGACGTGTCGCCGGATCTGGTGTTCGAAGCCACGCCGCAGTTGTTCTCGCTCAACGGCAAGGTCGACATTCCCTGGGCGCGCATCACGGTGCAGGAACTGCCGGAAAGCGCGGTGGGCGTCTCTTCCGATGAGGTGATGCTGGACGACCAGCTGAAGCCGATTCAACCGAAGACCGCCTCGATCCCAATCAACAGCAACCTGATGATCCACGTCGGCAACGACGTGCGGCTGGACGCCTTTGGCCTGAAAGCCCGCTTGAAGGGCGATCTGAAGGTGGTGCAGGACAAGAAAGGGTTGGGCCTCAATGGCCAGATTGACATCCCTTCCGGTCGCTTCCATGCTTATGGTCAGGATTTGATCGTGCGTAAAGGGCAGCTGATGTTCTCCGGCCCGCCGGATCAGCCGCTGCTCAATATCGAAGCGATCCGCAACCCGGAATCCACCGAGGACGATGTGACCGCCGGCGTGCGTGTGACCGGTCTGGCGGATGCACCGAAGCTGGAAGTGTTCTCCGATCCGGCCAAATCGCAACAGGAAGCCTTGTCTTATCTGCTGCGCGGCCAGGGCTTGAACAGCTCCGGCGCCGACGGCAACGCCATGACGTCGATGTTAATCGGCATGGGGGTTGCACAAAGTGGTCAACTTGTGGGTAAAATCGGCGAGGCATTCGGCGTGAGTAATTTGGCTCTGGACACTCAAGGGGTTGGCGACAATTCCCAGGTTGTCGTGAGCGGCTATGTCCTCCCAGGCTTACAAGTAAAATATGGGGTGGGCATTTTCGACTCGCTGGCCACGCTGACGTTGCGTTATCGTCTGATGCCTAAGTTGTATCTTGAAGCGGTGTCTGGTCTCGACCAGGCATTAGATTTGCTCTATCAGTTTGAGTTTTAGCGATGCGAATAATTGTCTACGGCAGTTTACGGCGCAAACAGGGAAACAGCCATTGGATGACCAACGCCCAATGGCTCGGCGAGCACGAGCTCGAAGGCTATCAGATTTATAATCTGGGCCATTACCCGGCGGCGATCCCTGGAGAGGGCACGATACATTGCGAAGTGTATCGTATTAACTCATCGATTCTGGCAGAGCTGGACGAACTGAAAAGCAACACCAAGGACTATAAGCGCGAGCTGATTCAGACGCCTTATGGGAGTGCGTGGATCTACCTGTACAAACACAGCGTGGACGGTTACCCGCGAATTACCAGCGGTGACTGGCTGAAGCGTCTCGACGAACAGTAAGAAAAAAAACACCGCTCAATGAGCGGTGTTTTTTCATCGGACGGCGGCAGGAATTACTTCTTGGCAGCGCGTTCGAACGAGGCGATGATTTCCGCTTTAGCTGCGGCAGCGTCTGCCCAGCCTTCCACTTTCACCCATTTGCCTTTTTCCAGATCTTTGTAGTGCTCGAAGAAGTGAGCGATCTGGGCTTTCAGCAGTTCCGGCAGGTCGTTCACGTCTTTCACGTGATCGTACTCTTTGGTCAGCTTGCTGTGCGGTACCGCAACCAGCTTGGCGTCTTCACCGGCTTCGTCGGTCATCTTCAGCACGCCAACCGGACGGCAGCGGATCACGGAGCCCGGCTGCAGCGGGTATGGGGTTGGGACCAGCACGTCAACCGGATCACCGTCTAGAGACAGGGTGTGGTTGATGTAACCGTAGTTGCACGGGTAGAACATCGCGGTGGACATGAAACGGTCAACGAACAGCGCGCCGGTTTCTTTGTCGATTTCGTATTTGATTGGATCGGCGTTGGCCGGGATTTCGATTACTACGTAGATGTCTTCCGGCAGGTCTTTGCCAGCAGGGACCAGATTCAAGCTCATGTCGGTTTCCTTTAATCATCAAACCAGAAATGGAGTGGCGGCTATTATAGCGGACTCTTTTGCGATTTCCTGCCCTTTTCATCGTTGAAAACCCAGCGTGCCGGCACAGGGATAATTTCCAGATTAATCCCGCCGCGGCATGAAGTTTTGCCTCCGCCTGCCGATAACTTCAACAAACAATAATGAGCCAGCAAAGCTGGCTCCGCGTTTTGCCACCCCTACTACGTCTGATCTCACTATTCTGAAGCCGGGAAGAACTCATGCTAAAAAAGATTACGGTGAAGGCTGGGCTGATCGCCCTGCTGAGCCTGATGACCATGCTGCTGATCATGGTCAGCGTTATTGGCGTCAACGCGATTAACGAAGGATCGCGCTCGATCCATACCCTAAACCAGATCCTCGGTGAAGAGCTGGGCTCGCTGGCCAACAGCTCCAACCTGACGCTGCGCGCCCGAACCGCCGCTTCGTTGGCGGTGCGCCAACGGGAGATCGGCCAGATCGATGTGTCCGATGCCACCGTGGGCCGCATCTACGGTTACCTCGAGCAGTCGAACAAGGAAATGGCGCGCTTTGTCGGCGTCGGCACCGTAACCGATCGCGGCCGCGAACTCTCCAATCGCCTGCAAAACAGCTATCGCGCCTATCTGGAACAGGGCGTGAAGCCGATGGCCGCCGCCATCAAAGCCGGCAAAATCGATGAGTATTACCATATTCAGGAGACCCGTATCTCTGCGTTGAGCATCGCGTTTGAAAAGGATCTCAGCGATTTCCGCAGCTTCGCGATGAAGCTCGGCGCACAGCAGGTGTATGACGCGGAAAACAACGCCAGCACCAAGATCTCGCTGATCGTGGTGGCGGGCCTGCTCAGCGTGCTGCTGGCGGTGCTGGCTTGGTTCGCGCTGCGCGTGATCATTCTGCGCCCGTTGGACGAGTCCATCGCGCAGCTGGAACATATCGCCGGCGGCGATCTGACCCATGAGATCCGCGGTGAGGGCGATACCGAAATGGGCCGCCTGGTACGGGCGATGCAGCGTATGCAGCAGGCGTTGGCCAGTTCGGTCAGCAAAGTGCGCGATGCCAGCAGCCAGATCGACACCGGTTCACGCGAACTGGCGGCCGGTAACCTGCATCTGGCGCAGCGTACCGAAGAATCGGCTGCGTCGCTGGAAGAGACCGCCGCCAGCATGGAACAGCTGACCTCGACGGTGAAAATGAACGCCGAGAACTGCGAGCAGGCCAACCAACTGGCGCTGAGCGTGTCCGATATCGCCAACCAGGGCAGCGACGTGGTCAGCCAGGTGATGAGCAAGATGCAGGCGATCACCGACAGTTCGCGCCGCATCGCCGACATCATCAGCGTGATGGACGGCATCGCCTTCCAGACCAATATCCTGGCGCTGAACGCGGCGGTGGAAGCGGCGCGCGCCGGCGAGCAAGGGCGTGGTTTTGCGGTGGTGGCCGGTGAAGTGCGCAGTCTGGCGCAGCGCAGCGCCCAGTCAGCGAAAGAGATCAAAGGGCTGATCGAAGCGTCGCAGAACCGGGTGCAGGAAGGCGAACAGATGGTGGAGTCGGCGGCGCAGACCATGAGCGGCATCACCGGTGAAGTGGGCCGGGTGACGGCGTTGATGCGTGAGATCTCGGCGGCGACGCGCGAACAAAGCAGCGGTATCGAACAGGTCAACCTGGCGGTGGCGCAGATGGATCAGGTGGCGCAGCAGAATGCGGCGCTGGTGGAGGAGTCGGCGGCGGCGACGCGCTCGCTGGAAGATCAGGCTCAGCTGCTGGCGCAGAGCATGGCGGCGTTCAAGCTGTAAGGCGATAAGGGTTCGGCAAGGCGCCGAACCCTTGCAAAGAACGCGTTACTCGTCCGGGTTTTCGGCGATGAAGCGTTCTGCGTCTTCTACCATCGACTTGGTGCCGACGAAGAATGGCGCGCGCTGGTGCAGTTTCACCGGCGTGATGTCCAGAATGCGGTTTTTGCCGTCGCTGGCTTTACCGCCGGCCTGTTCGGCCAGGAACGCCATCGGGTTGCATTCGTACAGCAGGCGCAGCTTGCCTTGCGGGTGGCTGGCGGTGCTTGGGTAGATGTAGATGCCGCCTTTCAGCAGGTTGCGGTGGAAATCCGCCACCAGAGAACCGATGTAGCGCGAGGTATAAGGGCGCTGCGTCGCTTCATCCTGCTCCTGGCAGTACTTGATGTATTTCTTCACGCCGAGAGGGAACTTGATGTAGTTGCCTTCGTTGATGGAATACATGTTGCCGCTCGCCGGGAAGCGCACTTTCTCATGAGAGAGACAGAACACGCCCAGAGACGGATCGTAAGTGAAGGCGTGGACGCCGTAACCGGTGGTGTACACCAGCATGGTGGACGAACCGTAAACCACATAACCCGCTGCGACCTGGGCGCTGCCCGGCTGCAGGAAGTCTTCCTCGGTCACCGGCGTGCCGACCGGTGTGATGCGACGGTAGATAGAGAAAATCGTACCGACCGAGACGTTGACATCGATGTTGGACGAACCGTCCAACGGATCCATCAATACGACATACTTGGCATTTTCAGCTCGCTCGCCGTCGAATATCACGATTTCATCTTCTTCTTCGGAAGCGATACCCGCAACTTCACCACGCGCTTTCAACGCCGCTTTCAGTTTTTCGTTCGCGTACAGGTCCAGTTTCATCTGAACTTCGCCCTGTACGTTGGACACCCCGCTGGTTCCCAGAATATCAACCAGGCCGGCCTTGTTGATGTCGCGGTGGATGATTTTGGCGCCCAGTTTAATGGCAGAAAGTAACGCAGTCAGCTCGCCGGTGGCGTGCGAGAAGTCGTGCTGTTTCTCGACGATAAATTCGCCTAACGTTTTCATGACACAATCCCTGAATCTACGGATGGATAGCGGCCTGTTAACAAACCGCCAACGTTTTCGCGTGCAGTGTAGCCCAAAGATGCGCGCCATTCATAGGCAAATCCATTTCTTCTGGACGATTCTGAGCGTTAGAATATGCCGACATTCGATGCACTCACATGAGAAACCTATGCGCATTCACATTCTTGGGATCTGTGGCACCTTTATGGGCGGGTTAGCGATGCTGGCACGCTCATTGGGGCATGACGTCACCGGTTCGGACGCCAACGTCTATCCGCCGATGAGCACGCTGCTGGAGAACCAGGGGATCGATCTTATTCAGGGTTATGATCCAGCCCAGCTGGATCCGGCGCCGGATCTGGTGATCATCGGCAACGCCATGACGCGCGGCAACCCGTGCGTGGAGGCGGTGCTGGAGCGTGGCATCCCTTACGTTTCCGGCCCGCAGTGGCTGCACGACGCCGTGTTGCGCGATCGTTGGGTACTGGCGGTCGCCGGCACCCACGGCAAAACCACCACCGCCGGCATGGCGACCTGGATCCTCGAGGCCTGCGGTTACCAGCCCGGCTTCGTCATCGGCGGCGTGCCCGGTAACTTCGACGTATCGGCGCGCCTCGGCGGCAGCCCGTTCTTCGTGATCGAGGCCGACGAGTATGACTGCGCGTTCTTCGACAAGCGCTCCAAGTTCGTGCATTACAGCCCGCGCACGCTGATCATGAATAACCTGGAGTTCGACCACGCCGATATCTTCGACGATCTGAAAGCCATCCAGAAACAGTTCCACCACCTGGTGCGTCTGGTGCCGGGCAAAGGCAAGATCATCCTGCCGGACAACGACAGCCACCTGAAACAGGTGATGGCGATGGGCTGCTGGAGCGAGCAGGAGCTGGTGGGGGAAGAGGGCACCTGGCGCGCGCAGAAGCTGACGCCGGACGCCAGCCATTACGCGGTGTTCCTCGACGGCGAACAGGTCGGCGAAGTGAACTGGGCGCTGGTGGGCGAGCACAACATGCATAACGGCCTGATGGCCATCGCCGCTACCCGCCACGTCGGCGTTCAGCCGGCGGACGCCTGCCGCGCGTTGGGCGATTTCATCAACGCCCGCCGCCGCCTGGAACTGCGTGGCGAAGCCAACGGCGTCACGGTGTACGACGACTTCGCACACCACCCGACGGCGATCCTCGCCACCCTGGCCGCGCTGCGCGGCAAGGTCGGCGGCACGGCGCGTATTCTGGCGGTGCTGGAACCGCGCTCCAACACCATGAAAATGGGCATCAGCAAAAACGATCTGGCGCCTTCGCTCGGCCGTGCCGACGAAGTGTTCCTGTTCCAGCCGCACCACATTCCGTGGCAGGTGGCGGAAGTGGCGGATGCCTGCGTGCAGCCGGCGCACTGGAGCGCGGATCTCGACACGCTGGTGGACATGGTGGTGAAAACCGCACAGCCGGGCGATCACATTCTGGTGATGAGCAACGGCGGCTTCGGCGGCATTCACGATCGCCTGCTGGACGCGCTGGCGAAAAAGCAGGAACCGAAAGTCACCTACTGATCGTTAACCGCATTAGTCACATCAAGGGCCGCATTCGCGGCCTTTTTTATGGGCGTAAAAAAGCCCTCGCGAGCGAGGGCAACGGGGTTCGTCGGATAGGACGACGAGAGGGTCTCTGGGAAATCGGCGTTTGCGTCAGAACTCGGCAGTGGCAGTGACGAGGGTAATCAGCTCTGCAAAGCCGTTCCCAGAGTTGTTATTTGTAAATCTCGGCGGTGGCGTGGTAGTTGCCTTCATTACGCGCTTCGATCACGCGGTAGGCGGTTGCGCCTTTCGCGTCGGCTTTCTCAGACAACGCCTGGCGAATGTCGGTCGGCGCCCCGTCGATACCGCTGACGGTAATGGTACCGATAGATTGCAGGTTGGCGGTCTGATCGTTAGTCACTAACTGGGCGGCAGACGCGCCGAAGGAGATGACAGACAGCAAACCGAGTGCAGCAAGCGTAGTTTTCATGTTCATGATAGCGATCCTTGGTCATAACAGCCTGGAAGGGCTTGGCAGCGATTTTTATTCTTGAAGGCCGTTATGACAGCGTTTGATTCCAGAGAGGTATTGCCCGTTGCCGGGTAATGCCGTTACTTATTTGTAGATTTCAGCGGTCGCGTGGAAGTTGCCGTCATTGCGCGCTTCGATCACGCGGTAGGCGGTCGCCCCTTTGGCGTCAGCTTTGTCGGACAGCGCCTGACGAATGTCGGAAGGCGCAGCGGCGACGCCGCTTACGGTGATCACACCGGCCGGCTGCAGTTTTGCGGCTTGAGTTGCGTCAACAGATTGTGCTGCGAATGCACCAAATGAAAGCATGGACAGAACGCTCAGGGTTGCAACGGTAGTTTTAATTTTCATCATCTCACCTCATCGTATTCTTTTATCAGTTCCAACGAACTGTGATTCAGTTCACGAAAATGAGTATACAGCTAGTAACGCGAAAAATTAATAGTTCGCTAACAGTTGCTAGTGAAACTTTAACCTCATGATCCTTATTTTTTATAACCGTAAGGAATAAAAAACGCTCATAAAACGATCTTTTGATGTTAAATTTATGTGATTTCAATGAGGTAAGTGATTTTGACCAAAAGTGCGGAAGATCACAGTGGGTACTGCTGGTTACATGGAGATGTCATGGAAATGTGTTGTTGAGGAATAGAAAAGCAGTGTTAAACGCGCTTGAAGGTAGGAAAGGTAACGCGAGGGTTAAAGAAGCGCTAACAAAGTGCGGGCTACAGCCGCACTTTGTTAGCGCCAGGTTTCACAGCTCTTGCTCGAACACGCCCAGGATCGCTTCATGCAGTTTCTGAGCGGTAAAGCCGCTGGACGGGGTGACGAAAATCGTATCGTCGCCGGCAATCGTGCCGAGGATGCCCTGGGATTTACCCAATGAGTCGAGCAGGCGGGCGATCAGCTGTGCGGCGCCCGGGCTGGTGTGGATCACCACGACGGCGTCGTTATGGTCGACGTCCAGCACCAGATTCTTCAATGGGCTGGTGGTGGTCGGCACGCCGAGCTCGGCAGGAAGGCAATACACCATTTCCATTTTGGCATTGCGCGTACGCACCGCGCCGAACTTGGTCAGCATGCGCGATACTTTGGATTGGTTAATGTTTTCGAAGCCTTCTTCTTGCAGCGCCAAAACGATCTCGCCTTGAGAACTGAATTTTTCTTCTTTCAATAACGCTTTGAACGTCTTGATCAGATCTTCCTGTTTTGCGGGATTACGCATTTTGCACCGTGGAATGTTGATAGTGGAAGTCATGATTATGCATATAGATGAATTTTTATGCAACAAAGGCCGACCCAAAGAAAATAAACATGACCGGGCGGCGAGGAAAGGGCGGCATTTTAACAAAATCCGGCTGCGATGAATATGCCCTTTTGACGACGGAAAATCGGCCTGCGGTGGTAAATAAAATGTTATTAAAATGATGTTGTTCTGATGTTGCGTAAGGGTGTAATGTAACGGCCGGTTAACTTGCTCGTGAATAACCTCGCACTATTTTTGATTAGTGTGCGCTATGCCCTTCATGCGTAAGCGATTTAATCTAAAATGGGCGCGACAGCGGCCATTTCATTACACCTGCAGGCAAGAATTGGCTAATTTATTGTTTTGAAAGGTGTAAGGACTTAAGGTCCGTAACCAACACATTCACGGCGCTTTATATATTTAAGATAATAAAGGAGTATAGGATGAAAGTTGCAGTTCTCGGTGCTGCTGGCGGTATCGGCCAGGCCCTCGCCCTTCTACTCAAAACCCAGCTTCCTTCAGGTTCTGAACTCTCTCTCTACGACATTGCCCCTGTTACCCCAGGCGTTGCCGTCGACTTAAGCCACATCCCAACCGCAGTTAAAATCAAAGGCTTCAGCGGCGAAGACGCGACTCCGGCTCTGCACGGTGCGGACGTGGTGCTGATTTCCGCCGGTGTGGCCCGTAAGCCTGGCATGGATCGCTCTGACCTGTTCAACGTTAACGCCGGCATCGTGCGTAACCTGATTGAGCAAGTGGCGAAAACCTGCCCGAAAGCCTGCATCGGCATCATCACCAACCCGGTTAACACCACGGTCGCCATCGCGGCGGAAGTGCTGAAAAAAGCCGGCGTTTACGACAAGAACAAACTGTTCGGCGTGACTTCGCTGGATATCATCCGTTCCAACACCTTCGTGGCCGAGCTGAAAGGCAAGCAGCCGGAAGAGCTGAACGTGCCGGTTATCGGCGGCCACTCTGGCGTGACCATCCTGCCTCTGCTGTCGCAGATCCCGGGCGTGAGCTTCACCGATCAGGAAGTGGCGGATCTGACCAAACGCATTCAGAACGCCGGTACCGAAGTGGTGGAAGCCAAAGCCGGTGGCGGGTCTGCAACGCTGTCCATGGGCCAGGCGGCCGCACGTTTCGGTCTGTCTCTGGTGCGTGCACTGCAGGGCGAGAAAGGCGTAGTGGAATGCGCTTACGTTGAAGGCGACGGCAAATACGCTCGCTTCTTCGCACAGCCGCTGGTGCTGGGCAAGAACGGCGTTGAAGAGCGCAAAGATATCGGCACCCTGAGCGCCTTCGAGCAGAAAGCGCTGAACGAGATGCTGGACGTGCTGCACAAAGATATCGAACTGGGCGAGAAGTTCATCAATAACTGATCGTTGCCGATAGTCAGCCGATAAACGCCGCCGGACGCCTGTTCCGGCGGTTTTTTTTTGCCCCGCGTTCACGATTTGATGCGTGCCTTGCGATCCAGCAGGCAATCGCTGCGGGGATCGTAATAGCGGCTTGGCCATATCTCCGAAGGGTGGACGCCTATCGCTTCGGCGATCAGCCATTCCCCCTTTGGCCACGGGCGCGACAGTGCGTTGGCCAGCGTTGATGAGCTTAATCCGGCCTTGCGCGACACTGCTGCCAGCGTGGTGCCCTGTTTGCGTAGCGCCGCGATGATATCTGCCGGATGCCAATCTGGGTTCCTTGAATTCATGTTTACATTCCTTTTCTGATTAGCCAAAGTTGCGTTAGTGGTATAACTAACGGGTCAAGGTTAGGCGTTTGCACAACGTGAATCGCTTATTCGGAAACCAGAATACCACTAAATTTCTAAAAAAATACCCAAGTAATTTCCAAAAATGACTTTGCCCACTATTGCCCAGAGATGATGGCTATGAAAAACGAGTGGTTTGCCGCCAAGGAACTGACAGGCATCGCAGGATTACCTTCCTCACCACAGGGAATCAATCTGATGGCCCGGCGCGAAGGCTGGATCAGCCGCAGGCGTAAAGGCGTGCAGGGAAAAGCGTTGGAGTACCACATCGACAGCCTGCCTTCAGACGTGCGTAATCTGCTGGTGCTGAAGGAAGACGGGGCGGCATATGACGTTGAGCGTCAGGATCCGTTGGCGGTCTGGATCGAGTATTACTACCATTTGACGGAGAGCGAGCGCGAGAAAATGGTGGCTTTCCTGATGCGGGAAGGGATTGGCGGCCTGTTGGCGCGCATTGACGAAGAGAGCAATACCTAGGCAGGCCCGCGTGCGCGGGCCTGATGGTTTTTAAGAAAATTAACTTTCTTAAAAATCGCGTTGCACCGCCAGGTGGGCCAGGCCTTCCAGCGCCGTGCGATGCTCCGATACCGGCAAGACCCGCAGCGCGGCGATCGCCTTGTCGGCTTCTTCTTCAGCGCGTTTGCGGGTGTACTCCAGCGAACCGCATTGCTGCATCGCCTGCAGTACCGGCTCCAACAGATGACGACCGTTGCCTTGCTCAATCGCACTGCGGATCATGTCGCGCTGCGCGTCGTCGCCGTTGTGCATCGCGTGCAGCAGCGGCAGGGTCGGTTTCCCTTCGTTCAGATCGTCGCCGGTGTTTTTGCCCAGGGTGCTGCCGTCGGCGCTGTAGTCGAGCAGATCGTCGATCAGCTGGAAAGCGGTGCCGAGGTAGCGGCCATAGTCTTGCAACGCCTGCTCCTGTTCGGTGCTGGCACCGGACAGGATCGCCGACGATTGCGCCGCCGCTTCAAACAGACGGGCGGTTTTGCTGTAGATCACCCGCATATAGCTTTCTTCGCTGATGTCGGGATCGTGCACGTTCATCAACTGCAGCACTTCGCCTTCGGCGATGACGTTGACCGCCTCCGACATCAGCGCCAGCACGCGCAGGGATTCCAGACTGGTCATCATCTGGAAGGCGCGGGTATAGATAAAGTCGCCGACCAGTACGCTGGCGGCGTTGCCGAACGCCGCGTTGGCGGTGGCTTTGCCGCGGCGCATGTCCGATTCGTCGACGACGTCGTCATGCAACAGCGTGGCGGTATGAATGAATTCGATCAGGGCGGCAACGGTGACGTGCTTGTTGCCTTCATAGCCCAACGCCCGCGCCGCCAGGACGGCGATCATCGGCCGGATGCGCTTACCGCCACCGCTGATAATGTAATACCCAAGCTGATTGATGAGCGTGACATCGGAATTCAGCTGTTCGAGAATTGTTGCGTTCACGGCCGCCATATCTTGCGCGGTTAACTCGGTAATTTGATCTAGGTTCATTGTATTTTTTTCAGCTGTGTTTCTCTTCACCGCGTTGAGATCGCTGCTCACATCGGTACATGGCGGTAACTGTCCCTATGATTGTACTTGAAAAACGGTTCAGATAAACGCCACGAAAGAAACTGCGCTTTTTTTCTTCTTTTTTCTCCTTCTGGTCTTATTCTGCTCTTGTCATGCGCTGCTTTTTTGCGTAGAATTCGCGCCCTATTGTGAATATTTATAGCGCGCTCTGAACTAACACAGTCGGGCACGCGGAAAGCGGAGTTTTATATGTACGCGGTTTTCCAAAGTGGTGGTAAACAACACCGAGTAAGCGAAGGTCAGACCGTTCGCTTGGAAAAGCTGGACATCGCAACTGGTGAAGCGGTTGAGTTTGACCAGATTCTGATGATCGCTAATGGCGAAGATATCAAAATCGGCGTTCCTTTCGTCGATGGCGGCAAGATCAAAGCTGAAGTCGTTGCTCACGGTCGTGGCGAGAAAATTAAGATTGTTAAGTTTCGTCGTCGTAAGCACCACCGTAAGCAGCAGGGCCACCGTCAGTGGTTCACTGACGTTAAAATCACCGGCATCAGCGCTTAAGTTAGGAGAGCGGATTAATGGCACACAAAAAGGCTGGCGGCTCGACTCGTAACGGTCGCGATTCAGAAGCTAAACGTCTGGGCGTAAAACGCTTTGGCGGCGAAGCAGTACTGGCAGGCAGCATCATCGTTCGTCAGCGCGGCACCAAATTCCACGCTGGTACCAACGTGGGTTGCGGCAAAGACCACACTCTGTTTGCTTTGAAAGACGGTAAAGTCAAATTCGAAGTTAAAGGCCCGAGCAATCGTAAATTCATCAGCATCGAAGCTGAATAATTTTTCGAGCCTTACGAAATAGATGTAAGCCCCGCAATTCGTTGCGGGGCTTTTTACATTTATGGGTTGCCTGGGAACAGGCTCGTCAGCGTTGGCGATGGTGATATGGATACGAAGCAGCAGGTCGGCGTTGGCATTTCCCTGGCGTTAACCACGGCGGTTTGCTGGGGCGCGTTGCCGATCGCAATGAAAGAAGTGTTGACGGTGATGGAGCCGTTTACCGTCGTCTGGTATCGCTTTACCATGGCCGCCATCGGTTTGGGCGTGATCCTCGCGGTGCGCGGCAAGCTGCCGCCGCTGACGATGTTCCGCCAGCCGCGCTGGCTGCTGCTGTTGGCGATCGCGACGGCGGGGCTGTTGGGCAACTTTGTCTTCTTCAGCTCCTCGCTGCAATACCTGAGCCCGACGGCGTCGCAGGTGATTGGCCAGCTGTCGCCGGTGGGCATGATGTTCGCCAGCGTGCTGATTTTAAAAGAACGCATGCGCATCACCCAGGTTATTGGCGCCCTGATGCTGATTTGCGGGCTGATGCTGTTTTTCAACGTCAGTCTGATAGAGATCTTCACCCGGCTGACGGACTACACGCTGGGCGTCATGTTGGGCGTATGTGCGGCGATGGTCTGGGTGAGCTACGGCGTGGCGCAGAAGGTATTGCTGCGCCGACTGGCTTCGCCGCAGATCCTGGTTATGTTGTACACTTTATGTGCGATAGCGTTGTTCCCTCTGGCCAAACCTGAGGTGATTTTCCAGCTTAGCGGCTGGCAATTGGCATGCCTGCTGTTTTGCGGCGCCAACACGCTGATCGGCTACGGCGCGTTGGCCGAAGCGATGGCGCGCTGGCAGGCGGCGCAGGTGAGCGCGTTGGTGACGCTGACCCCGCTGTTTACCCTGCTGTTTTCAGATTTATTGGCGTTGGCCTGGCCCCAGGCATTCGCCGCACCGACGTTGAATATCGTCGGCTATGTTGGCGCGTTTGTGGTCGTGGCGGGCGCCATGTTTTCCGCAATTGGTCACCGGTGGTGGCCGCGACGGGCAGAACCCCCCCAGGTTGCTCCTTTGAAGCAGCCCGGTGAATGATTTACGGAGACGGTAAATGAAGTTTGTAGATGAAGCAGCGATTCTGGTCGTTGCAGGCGACGGCGGCAACGGATGCGTCAGCTTCCGCCGCGAAAAATATATCCCCAACGGTGGGCCTGACGGCGGCGACGGCGGCGACGGCGGCGACGTCTACCTGCTGGCGGACGAGAACCTCAACACCCTGATCGACTACCGTTTTGAGAAGTCTTTCCGCGCCGAGCGCGGCCAGAATGGCCAGAGCCGCGACTGTACCGGTAAACGCGGTAAAGACGTCATCATCAAGGTGCCGGTCGGCACGCGCGTGAAGGATCAGGGCACCGGCGAGATCCTCGGCGACATGACCCGCCACGAGCAGAAGCTGATGGTCGCCAAAGGCGGCTGGCACGGTCTGGGCAACACCCGTTTCAAATCTTCGGTCAACCGTGCACCGCGTCAGAAGACGCTGGGTACCGCCGGCGAAGCGCGCGACCTGTTGCTGGAACTGTTGCTGCTGGCCGATGTGGGCATGCTGGGCCTGCCGAACGCCGGCAAATCGACCTTCATCCGTGCGGTGTCCGCCGCCAAGCCGAAGGTGGCCGATTATCCGTTTACCACGCTGGTGCCGAGCCTGGGCGTGGTGCGCATGGACCACGAGCAGAGCTTTGTGGTCGCCGACATTCCTGGGCTGATCGAAGGCGCCTCCGAAGGCGCGGGCCTGGGCATTCGCTTCCTGAAACACCTGGAGCGTTGCCGCGTGCTGCTGCACCTGGTGGACATCGCGCCGATCGACGAAACCGATCCGGTGGAAAACGCCAAAGTGATCATCAACGAGTTGAACCAATACAGCGAAAATCTGGCTCAGAAGCCACGCTGGCTGGTGTTCAACAAAATTGATGTGATTGGTGAGGAAGAAGCCGCCGAACGCGCCAAAGCGATTGTGGAAGGCATGGGCTGGGAAGGGAAGTACTACATGATCTCCGCCGCCAACCGCGAAGGCGTCAACGCGCTGTGCTGGGACGTGATGAACTTCATCAACACTCAGCCGAAAGCGATGGCGATCGAAGAAAGCGCACCGGAAAAAGTCGAATTCATGTGGGATGACTACCACCGTGAGCAAATCGCGGAAGTGGAAGCCGAAGCGGAAGATGACTGGGATGACGACTGGGACGAAGACGACGACGAAGGCGTCGAAATCATTTACCAGAAGTAATTCGGTGATAAAGGGCTCAGCAATGCTGGGCCCTTGTTATTTGAGCGCCTTTTCCGGCAACCAGCACTGGGCGTTCAGGCCGCGCGCATCGCGGCGGTTTTCCAGCGTCAATCGCCCCTGGTGCAGCTGCGCGATGCGGATCACGATATTCAGGCCCAGTCCGCTGCCGCCGTAGCGTTGATCCATGCGGCGAAACGCCTGCGTCAGTTCCCCAACCATCTCTTCCTTGATCCCAGGGCCATCGTCGATGACCTGCAGCAGATAGCCGCTGTCTTGCGACGTTAACCGCACCTGTATCGCACCGCCTTCCGGGCCGTAACGGTGAGCGTTTTCGACCAGGTTGCGCAGCAGCAACCGCAGCAGCACCGGATCGCCGTTCACTGCGGCGACGGCCGGCAATTGCCAATCCAGCGTCTGTCCGCGTTGGGCGGTCATTTCGCCGAGTTCTTCCTGCAGCGGCTGAATCACATCGGCCACCCAATCGAAATGCTGGTAATGGCCGCTGGCGAAGTCTTGCCCGGCGCGCGACAGCATCAGCAACTGCTCGACGGTGTGCATTAGCTGATCGATGCGGGCGATCAGCGCCTGGCTGCCCTTGACGCCCTGCTTTTCCATCAGTTCCAGGTGCAGGCGGATGCCGGCCAGCGGCGTGCGCAGCTCATGGGCGGCGTCGGCGGTGAACAGGCGTTCCTGTTGAATGGTGTTATCCAGCCGTGAAAACAGCTGATTGAGTGCATTGGTGACCGCCACCATTTCCTGGCTGTCGCTGGTGATTGGCAGCGGCGTCAGGTTATCGGCAGAGCGTTTTTCCAGCCGTTGCTGCAATTGGTTGAGCGGGCGGATGATCCAGCTGATGGCCCAAAATGACGCCAGCAGCGTGACGATCATCATGATCAGCGAAGGCGCCAGCAGCGACGCGATGGCCTCGGCGATCTCGGTATCGACGCGTTCGGTACGCACTTTGGCGGACAGCGTTTCGTCCACCAGGAAGCTGATCTGCTCCTGGCTTTCGTGCCACAGCCAGAAGGCGCTGATGAGTTGCGTGACCAGCAGGATCAGCGCCAGCATCAGCAGCAGGCGGCGGCGCATGCTGATCATGACGAGGGTTCCAGGCGGTAGCCGATGCCGCGCACGGTGCGGATACGATCCTTGCCCAGTTTGCGGCGCAGGTTGTGGATGTGTACTTCCAGCGTGTTGGAACCCAAGTCGTCCTGCCAGGTGTAGAGATCCTGCTGCAGGAGTTCACGGTTTACCGTTTGCCCGGCACGCATGATAAGACGCGCCAGAATGGCAAACTCTTTCGGCGTGACCTCCACCGGCTGCTGCTGCAGGTAGACCTGCTGGCTCGAGAGGTTCAGCTGCAGGTCATCCACCTGCATCAGATTGTCGCTGTGGCCCTGGTAGCGCCGCAGAAGGGCGCGCACGCGCGCCTGCAGTTCGACCAACGCGAAGGGTTTGACCAGGTAGTCGTCGGCGCCGGCGTCCAATCCATCGACGCGATCTTCCAGGGCGTCGCGGGCAGTCAGGATCAGCACCGGCAGATCGATCTGCTGGCGGCGCCACTGCCGCAGCAGCGCGGCGCCGTCCATGTCCGGCAGACCGAGATCCAGGATCACCATGCTGTATTGACTGGTGATGAGCAGGCTGTTGGCCTCCGCCGCCGTGGCGGCGCAGTCGCAGACGTAACCTTCGCCGGTCAGCGCCAGCGCCAGCCCCTGTTGCAGCAGTTCATCATCCTCAACGACCAACAGCTTCATGACGATCCTCAGTTGTTTTGGTAAATATCCCGATACAGGCGGCTTTCGAAGCGCACCAGCGGGGCGCGGCGCTGTTTCTGATCTTCCGGCGGCACGGCGTAGCCGGAGAGATACTGCACGAAGGCCATGCGCTGGCCGCTGGCGGTGGTGATGAAGCCCGCCAGGTTGTAGACGCCCTGCAGCGCGCCGGTCTTGGCCGACACTTTGCCGTCGACGCCGGCTTCATGCAGGCCGCCGCGGTAACGCAGGGTACCGTCATAGCCGGACAGCGGCAGCATCGAGATGAAGTTCAGCTCGTTATCGTGCTGAGCGATGTACTGCAGCGCCTGCATCATGGTCGCCGGCGCCAGCAGGTTGTGGCGCGACAGACCGGAGCCGTCGGCGATGATGGTATTACCCAGATCGATGCCGGCCTTCTGGCGCAGCACCTGCCGCACCGCATCGGAACCCGCTCGCCAGGTGCCCGGCACGCCGAAGCGTTCGTGGCCGATGGTGCGGAAGACGGTGTCGGCGATCATGTTGTCCGATTTCTTCAGCATGATCTTCAACAGATCGTGCAGCGGCGCCGACTGGGTTTGCGCGATCACCGTGCCGGTGATGCCAGGGCGCGTCTGGCGCTTCAAGTGCCCATCGATCTGGATGCCGGCCTGGGTCAGTTCGTCTTTCAGGATGGCACCCGCGTAGCTGGCACCGTCCTGGATGGCGAAGGCCAACGGCAGCGGTTCGCTGCGCTGCGTCAGGCAGCCGGTCAGGGTAAAGCGGTTCAGCTCGCCCGGCACCACGTCCAGCTCGCAGTACTGCGCGTCTGCTGAACCGCGCGCCAGGGTGCGCACCTGGCTAAACATATTGACCGGATAATAGGAGGCGACGCGGATAAACGCCATGTCGCCCGGATTCGGCGCGCTGTACAGCGAGACCGAGAAACAGTTGCGATCGACGATGGCGGCGGCCGGTGGCGCGCTGAAGCACTGTGTCAGATCGTTCCACGGCCAGCCGGGCGCTTTGTCATGGCTGGCGAAGACCGAGGTATCGACCAGGACGTCGCCGCTGATTTGGCGCACGCCCTGTTTCTTCAGGACGGCTACCATATTGCGCAGGCTCTGGCGCTTGAAGGTCGGATCGCCGCTGAAGCGGGCGATCAGGTTGCCGCGCAGCACGCCATCGCGGATATCGCCCTGGCTCTCCAGCGTGGTGGTGAAACGGTAATCGGGCCCGAGTTGCAGCAAGGCCGCCAGCGCCGTCAGCACTTTTTGGGTACTGGCCGGCAGCGCCATCTGCTGAGAGTGATAATCGATCGTCGGCGCGCCGGCACCGATTTTCTGAACGACCAGGGCAAGGTTGGCCCCATCAGGCAGATATTGTGTGTACTCTTCAACCGGGGCCGCATTCGCATTCAGAACAAATGCGCAAGCCAATGCACTGACAATTCGTGAAAAACGCATAATCTCGGGATAACAGCTGGATAACGTGCCGTCATACTACGGTGCAATCAGGGAAAAAGTAAACGATGACCCTCAAGGAACTCTAGGCTAAAATGCGCATCAAAATGCAAAACCAATCTTGGCTTGGGCCTCGTTCCGAGTCAGGTTTCTTTTGTTTGTCGCCTGGAGGCGGGTGGCGGTATGCCAACCGTGTTTTCATACGAATACGTCAGGATGACGGTTATTTGAACAGGAAAGATTTAGAGGTATTTATACGATGAACCAAATTCCGATGACCTTGTTTGGCGCTGAAAAACTGCGCGAAGAGCTCGAATATCTGAAAAGCGTGCGCCGCCCGAAAATCATTGCGGATATCGCTGACGCCCGTGAGCACGGCGATTTGAAAGAGAATGCCGAGTACCACGCCGCCCGCGAACAGCAGGGTTTCTGCGAAGGCCGCATTCAGGAAATCGAAGCCAAGCTGTCCAATGCTCAGGTGATCGATATCACCAAGATGCCGAACACCGGCCGGGTGATCTTCGGCGCCACCGTATCGGTGATGAATCTGGACAGTGAAGAAGAAGTGACTTACCGCATCGTTGGCGACGACGAGGCCGATTTCAAGAAAAATCTGATTTCGGTAAACTCGCCGATGGCGCGCGGCCTGATCGGCAAAGAGCAAGACGACGTGGTGGTGATCAAAACCCCCGGCGGCGACGTGGAATACGAGATCCTGAAGGTCGAGTATCTCTGATCGAGGCCGTTGGTCATTAATGCGCCAACGTTTTGTAAAGATAGGAAAAAGGCCGCAAGCGGCCTTTTATCTTCGTCAGGCGCATGGCACCTTTTCGTTAACCTGATGGTTATTAACGCGGTAGACTGATCTTGCGCTCTTTCGACGGGCGGTAAAGAATAAGCGTACTGCCGATAACTTGCACATTGCAGGCGCCCGTTTCACGCACGATAGCGTCGGCGATCAGGGTTTTGGTTTCGCGATCTTCAGCGGCGATTTTCACCTTGATCAGCTCATGATGCTCCAGAGCCTGTTCAATTTCAGCCAGCACCCCTTCGGTAAGACCGTTATTGCCCAGCATCACCACCGGTTTTAACGGATGCGCCAGGCCTTTCAGGTGCTGTTTTTGTTTATTATTCAGATTCATTGTCTTTTTTGCTTAAGTTGGGATTGAAAACGGTACATTCTACCGCCATCTCATGTATATCACCAAATCGGTCTTCACCGGTGTGAGTCTACGTGAGCAGCGACCCTGACATAAGACTCTTTTTATGATAGTTGGAAAACGAGATGGCTAATAAAAAGCGTTCGGCTAGCTCCAGTCGCTGGTTACAAGAACACTTTAGCGATAAATATGTACAGCAGGCGCAGAAAAAGGGACTGCGTTCCCGTGCCTGGTTTAAACTTGATGAAATACAGCAGAGCGACAAACTGTTCAAACCGGGCATGACCGTGGTTGATCTCGGCGCCGCACCGGGCGGCTGGTCGCAGTATGTGGTCACCCAAATCGGCGGTACCGGGCGCATCATCGCCTGTGATATTTTGCCAATGGATCCTATCGTTGGCGTCGATTTCCTTCAGGGCGATTTTCGTGATGAACTGGTGCTGAAGGCGCTGTTGGAACGAGTAGGTGAGAGTAAGGTTCAGGTGGTCATGTCCGATATGGCCCCGAATATGAGTGGCACCCCGGCGGTCGATATTCCAAGGTCGATGTATCTGGTGGAGTTGGCGCTGGATATGTGTCGTGATGTCCTCGCACCAGGCGGAAGTTTCCTGGTGAAGGTGTTCCAGGGAGATGGCTTTGACGAGTACCTACGGGAAATTCGCTCCCTGTTTACGAAGGTTAAGATTCGTAAGCCAGACGCTTCCCGCGCCCGTTCGCGCGAAGTGTACATTGTAGCGACAGGGCGCAAACTGTAGTACCCTAACGCTGTTTGTTAACACAGTTGTAAGATGAGGTTAATCCCTTGAGTGACATGGCGAAAAACCTAATTCTCTGGTTAGTCATCGCGGTAGTGTTGATGTCTGTATTCCAGAGCTTTGGGCCCAGCGAGTCGAATGGCCGTAGGGTGGATTACTCTACCTTCATGTCCGAACTGACCCAAGACCAGGTTCGCGAAGCGCGAATCAACGGACGTGAAATTAACGTTACCAAGAAAGACAGTAACAAATACACGACCTACATCCCTGTCAACGATCCTAAGTTGCTGGATACGTTGTTAACGAAGAATGTGAAAGTTGTCGGCGAGCCGCCTGAAGAGCCGAGCCTGCTGGCTTCTATCTTTATCTCCTGGTTCCCGATGCTGTTGCTGATCGGGGTCTGGATCTTCTTTATGCGGCAAATGCAGGGCGGCGGCGGCAAGGGCGCGATGTCCTTCGGCAAGAGCAAGGCCCGCATGCTGACGGAAGACCAGATCAAGACCACTTTCGCCGATGTCGCCGGTTGTGACGAAGCGAAAGAAGAGGTGAGTGAACTGGTGGAATACCTGCGCGAACCGAGCCGTTTCCAGAAGCTGGGCGGCAAGATCCCGAAAGGCGTGCTGATGGTTGGCCCGCCGGGGACCGGTAAAACGCTGTTGGCGAAAGCGATCGCCGGCGAAGCGAAGGTACCGTTCTTCACCATTTCCGGTTCCGACTTCGTCGAAATGTTCGTCGGCGTGGGTGCATCCCGCGTGCGCGACATGTTCGAACAAGCGAAGAAAGCCGCGCCGTGCATCATCTTCATCGATGAAATCGACGCCGTCGGTCGCCAGCGTGGCGCCGGCCTGGGTGGCGGTCACGATGAGCGCGAGCAGACCCTGAACCAGATGCTGGTTGAGATGGACGGTTTTGAAGGCAACGAGGGCATCATCGTCATCGCGGCCACCAACCGTCCGGACGTGCTTGACCCTGCGCTGCTGCGCCCGGGCCGCTTCGACCGTCAGGTCGTGGTCGGGCTGCCGGATGTGCGTGGCCGTGAGCAAATCCTGAAGGTGCACATGCGCCGCGTGCCGTTGGCTGCTGACATCGACGCCTCCGTCATTGCGCGCGGTACGCCGGGCTTCTCCGGTGCCGACCTGGCTAACCTGGTCAACGAAGCGGCGCTGTTCGCCGCCCGCGGCAACAAGCGCGTGGTGTCGATGGTGGAGTTCGAGAAAGCCAAAGACAAGATCATGATGGGTGCGGAACGTCGCTCCATGGTGATGACCGAAGCGCAGAAAGAGTCGACCGCGTATCACGAAGCGGGCCACGCCATCATCGGCCGCCTGGTTCCTGAACACGATCCGGTACACAAGGTGACGATCATTCCTCGCGGACGCGCGCTCGGCGTGACCTTCTTCCTGCCGGAAGGGGATGCGATCAGCGCCAGCCGTCAGAAGCTGGAGAGCCAAATATCCACCCTGTACGGCGGCCGACTGGCGGAAGAGATCATCTACGGGCCGGAAAAAGTCTCTACCGGTGCGTCGAACGACATCAAAGTGGCGACCTCCATCGCCCGCAACATGGTGACCCAGTGGGGCTTCTCCGAGAAGCTGGGGCCGCTGCTGTATGCGGAAGAAGAGGGCGAAGTGTTCCTGGGCCGTTCCGTGGCCAAGGCGAAGCACATGTCGGATGAAACCGCGCGTATCATCGACCAGGAAGTGAAGTCGCTGATCGAACGTAACTACACGCGTGCTCGTTCGCTGTTGATGGAAAACATGGACATCCTGCATTCGATGAAGGATGCGCTGATGAAGTATGAAACCATCGATGCGCCGCAGATCGACGATCTGATGAACCGCAAAGACGTGCGTCCGCCGGCAGGTTGGGACGATGCGAACAAAGGCAACAGCTCCGACAACGGCGGCACCCCGAAAGCCCCGACGCCGGTAGATGAGCCGCGCACCCCAACGCCGGGCAACACCATGTCCGAACAGCTCGACAAGTAACAGCGGCTGTGTAATAACATCAAACCCCGGTACGCCGGGGTTTTTTTTTGCCCGGCGGGCAGTGAACCAGGCAACAGTAAGGTGGACCAACCATGCAGTTAACCGTGCGCGACATGACGCTCAACCTCTCCTATCCGCAGGTGATGGGTATCCTCAACGTGACGCCGGATTCGTTTTCCGACGGCGGCCGCCACAACACGCTGAACCAGGCGCTGCTGCACGCGCATGCGCTGATTTCGGCCGGTGCCACGATGATCGATATCGGCGGTGAATCGACAAGGCCGGGGGCGGCGGAGGTGAGCGAAGAGGAAGAGCTTGAGCGGGTCGTGCCGGTGGTGGAAGCGCTGGCGCAGCGTTTTGAAGTCTTCATCTCGGTCGATACCTCGAAAGCGGGCGTGATCCGCGAATCGGCACACGCCGGCGCACATCTGATCAACGACATTCGTTCGCTGCAGGAGCCGGGTGCTCTGACGGCGGCGGCGGAAAGCGGTCTGCCGGTCTGCCTGATGCATATGCAAGGGCAGCCGCGCACCATGCAACAGGCGCCGCACTACGATGACCTGATTGCCGATGTTCAGGCGTTTTTCGAGCATCATATTCAGCGCTGTAACGAGGCGGGGATAACAAATCAGAAATTGCTGCTCGACCCAGGCTTCGGTTTCGGTAAAAATTTGGCGCACAACTATCAGCTTCTGGCACGGTTGTCGGAGTTTCATCGTTTTGGTTTGCCGCTGTTGGTCGGCATGTCGCGCAAATCGATGATTGGACAACTGCTGAACGTGCCGCCGGATCAACGGATTATCGGCAGCGTGGCCTGCGCGGTGATCGCGGCGATGCAGGGTGCGCAGATTGTCAGAGTGCATGACGTTAAAGAAACCGTCGAGGCGATGCGTGTCGTCGAGGCAACACTTTCAGCTAAGGGACAGTAGAGACATGAGCGAGCGCAAATATTTTGGCACCGACGGCATCCGTGGCAAGGTCGGGGACAGCCCCATCACGCCGGACTTCGTGCTGAAGCTGGGCTGGGCGGCCGGTAAAGTGCTGGCGCGTCACGGTTCCCGCAAGATCATCATCGGTAAGGATACGCGCATCTCCGGCTATATGCTGGAGTCCGCTCTGGAAGCCGGCCTGGCGGCCGCTGGATTGTCCGCTTCCTTCACCGGGCCGATGCCCACCCCGGCGGTGGCTTATCTGACGCGCACCTTCCGCGCCGAGGCGGGCATTGTCATTTCCGCTTCGCATAACCCGTTCTATGACAACGGCATCAAATTCTTCTCGATCGACGGCGCCAAGCTGCCGGACAACGTCGAAGAAGCGATTGAAGCCGAGATGGAAAAGCCGCTGACCTGCGTGGAGTCCGCCGAGCTGGGTAAAGCCAGCCGCATCATCGACGCCGCCGGCCGCTACATCGAATTCTGCAAAGGCACCTTCCCGAGCGAGCTGAGCCTGAAGGGGCTGAAAATCGTGGTCGATTGCGCCAACGGGGCGACTTACCACATCGCGCCGAGCGTGCTGCGCGAGCTGGGCGCCACGGTGATCGCCATCGGCGTTGAGCCGGACGGCATGAACATCAACGAAAAATGTGGTGCCACCGACGTGCGTCAGCTGCAGGAGCGCGTACTGAAGGAAAAAGCGCACGTTGGCCTGGCGTTCGACGGCGACGGCGACCGCGTGATGATGGTGGACCACCTGGGCAACAAGGTGGACGGCGATCAGATCCTGTACATCATCGCCCGCGAAGGCCTGCGTCAGGGGCAGCTGCGCGGCGGCGCGGTCGGCACCCTGATGAGCAATATGGGGCTGGAGCTGGCGCTGAAACAGCTGGGCATTCCGTTCGCTCGTGCCAAAGTGGGCGACCGTTACGTGCTGGAGAAGCTGCAGGAGCTGGGCTGGCGCATCGGTGCGGAAAACTCGGGCCATGTGATCCTGCTGGACAAAACCACCACCGGCGACGGCATCGTGGCCGGGTTGCAGGTGCTGACCGCCATGGTGCGCAACCACATGAGCCTGCATGACCTGTGCAGCGGCATGAAGCTGCTGCCGCAGATCCTGGTCAACGTCCGCTTCGCCGGCGAGCATAATCCGCTGGAGTCTGAAGCGGTGCGTAAGGTCACCGAGCAGGTGGAAACCGAACTGGCCGGCCGTGGCCGGGTGCTGCTGCGTAAATCGGGCACCGAGCCGCTGATCCGCGTGATGGTGGAAGGCGAGGACGAGCAGCAGGTGACCGCGCTGGCGCATCGCATCGCCGATGCGGTGAAATCAGCAGGTTAAAACAGACAGTTAGCCATCGGGCTTGGCATCGCTGAGCCCGAATAGATGATTGTTGGCGTTTTTTTCCGCAAACGCGCCGGCGGCAGCAAATTGCCCTTGCGCGGGTTGGCGGCTTTGGTTAGTATTCACACCCGCTTCAGTAGGCAGTTTGTAAAAACGCCTGCTTGATGAGTGTGAAGCATTTGGCATGCGGTGAGGCCGCAAGGATACGGGTACTACTATGTACGAAGCTCTTCTGGTAATTTTCCTGCTGATCTCAATCGGGCTGGTCGCTCTGATTATGCTGCAGCAAGGTAAAGGCGCTGATATGGGAGCCTCTTTCGGAGCAGGTGCATCAGGCACGTTGTTCGGTTCGAGTGGTTCCGGTAACTTTATGACCCGCATGACTGCTGTGCTGGCGACGCTGTTCTTCGTCATCAGCCTGATTCTGGGCAACCTCAGCAGCAACCAAAGCAAGAAAGGCAGCGAGTGGGAAAACCTGGGTCAGCCAGTGAAAACTGAGCAGACAACCGCGCCGGCAGCACCTGCCAAGCCGAGCAGCGATATCCCGCAATAAGCCGCAACAAAGTTTGAAAACGGTGGTTGTGAACTCGAAAGAACAACGGCCGTTAGCAGTAAGAATCAGTACCGAGGTGGTGGAATTGGTAGACACGCTACCTTGAGGTGGTAGTGCCCTAACGGGCTTGTGGGTTCGAGTCCCATCCTCGGTACCAAATCCCAGAGATAACTTGCAATTTTGCGATTATCGGCGTAGTATTTGCCACGTTTTCGGACGCGGGGTGGAGCAGCCTGGTAGCTCGTCGGGCTCATAACCCGAAGGTCGTCGGTTCAAATCCGGCCCCCGCAACCACTTTCCTTTAAGTGTTTATTTTCAAATACACTTTTCGATTGAAACCCGCTTTTCTCGATCAACATTTGAAAATGACACTTGCTCGAAAGTTGTACCGAGGCCGCCTAGCGGCAAACAGGGTCCAGTTGCATAAAGCCCCGATTTTTCGGGGTTTTTTGTTATTTGGCAACAGAATCACTGGGCTATTTAGCCCTTTTTTTATGTCTTGGGGGTGGGCTTGTCCACATTAGAGCAACAGTTAACAGAGATGCTTTCGGCACCCGTAGAAGCGTTGGGCTTTGAGCTTGTAGGCATCGAATTCATTCGTGCGCGCCAATCGACGCTCCGCATCTATATTGATAGTGATAACGGCATCAATGTTGATGATTGCGCTGATGTCAGCCACCAGGTCAGCGCTGTATTGGACGTCGAAGATCCAATCACGGTCGCTTACAACTTGGAAGTCTCCTCTCCTGGCCTTGATCGCCCGATGTTCACCGCAGAACACTATACGCGTTACCTCGGTGAAGAAGTCAGCCTGGTCCTGCGCATGGCGGTACAGAACCGTCGCAAGTGGCAGGGTATTATCAAGTCTGTCGAAGGCGAGATGATCACGGTTACTGTGGAAGGGAAAGATGAAGTGTTCGCGCTGAGCAACATCCAGAAAGCGAACCTGGTACCCCACTTTTAAAGTTTGGAAGAGGCAACTAGGATGAACAAAGAGATTCTGGCTGTTGTTGAAGCAGTTTCCAATGAAAAATCCCTTCCGCGCGAGAAGATTTTCGAAGCGCTGGAAACTGCATTAGCCACCGCAACCAAGAAAAAATACGAGCAGGAAATCGACGTGCGCGTCAGCATTGACCGCAGAACCGGCGATTTCGATACCTTCCGCCGTTGGGTCGCCGTAGACGAAGTGACTCAGCCAACGCGTGAAATTACGCTGGAAGCCGCTCAGTTTGAAGATCCGAGCATTGAGCTCGGCGGTTACGTCGAAGATCAGATCGAATCCGTGACCTTTGACCGTATCACCACCCAAACCGCCAAGCAGGTTATCGTGCAGAAAGTGCGCGAAGCCGAGCGTGCGATGGTGGTTGACGCTTTCCGTGAACACGAAGGTGAGATCGTCACTGGCGTGGTGAAGAAAGTGAACCGTGACAGCATCGCGCTGGATCTGGGCAACAACGCCGAAGCGGTGATTGGCCGTGAAGACATGTTGCCGCGCGAAAACTTCCGCCCGGGCGACCGCATTCGCGGCGTACTGTACGCCGTGCGTCCTGAAGCTCGCGGCGCGCAGCTGTTCGTCAGCCGTTCCAGCTCGGAAATGCTGAAAGAACTGTTCCGCATCGAAGTGCCGGAAATCGGCGAAGAAGTGATTGAAATTAAAGCGGCAGCCCGCGATCCTGGCTCCCGTGCGAAAATTGCAGTGAAAACCAACGACAAGCGCATCGACCCGGTCGGCGCCTGCGTAGGTATGCGCGGTGCGCGCGTTCAGGCCGTGTCGAGCGAGCTCGGCGGCGAACGTATCGACATCATCCTGTGGGATGATAACCCAGCGCAATTCGTCATCAACGCCATGGCGCCGGCCGACGTCGCGTCGATCGTGGTAGACGAAGATAACTGCACTATGGATATCGCCGTTGAAGCCAGCAACCTGGCGCAGGCGATCGGCCGTAACGGCCAAAACGTGCGTTTGGCTTCCCAGCTGCTGAAACAACACCGCGGCGACGATCGTTGGGAACTGAACGTGATGACGGCGGACGACCTGCAGGCCAAGCACCAGGCCGAGGCTCATGCCGCTATTGATACCTTCACCAAGTATCTTGATATCGACGAAGATTTCGCCACCGTACTGGTTGAAGAAGGCTTCTCCACGCTGGAAGAGCTGGCCTACGTGCCGATCAAAGAGCTGTTGGAAATCGACGGTCTGGATGAAGATACGGTTGAAGCATTGCGCGAACGCGCCAAAGCTGCATTGACCACGCTGGCCCTGGCACAAGAAGAAAGCCTGGGCGACAACAAACCGGCCGACGATTTGCTCAACCTGCCGGGTCTTGAGCGCAGCATGGCCTTTAAACTGGCCGCGCGTGGGGTTTGTACGCTGGAAGATCTTGCCGAGCAGGGTGTTGACGATCTGGCTGATATTGAAGGGCTTAGCGATGAGCAAGCCGGCGAGCTGATCATGGCTGCACGCAATATCTGTTGGTTTGGCGACAACGCGTAATAACTGTAGCAGGAAGGAACAGCATGACGACAGATGTAACCGTAAAATCGCTGGCAGCAGAGATTCAGACTCCGGTTGATCGCCTGGTACAGCAGTTTGCTGATGCAGGGATCAACAAGTCCGAGTCGGACTCTGTTACCCAGCAAGAAAAAGAAACATTGCTGGCGCACCTGAACCGTGAACACGGCAGCGCGCCGGGTAAACTCACTTTGCAGCGCAAAACGCGCAGCACCTTGAATATCCCGAGCACCGGCGGTAAAAGTAAATCGGTGCAAATTGAGGTCCGCAAGAAACGCACTTATGTAAATCGCGATACGCAGGAAGCCCAGTTGGCTGAAGCGGCAGAGCAGGCACAGCGTGAAGCGGAAGAGCAGGCACGGCGCGAAGCGGAAGAGCTCGCAAAACGCGAAGCGGAAGCGAAGCGCGCAGCCGAAGAGCAAGCCAAACGTGAGGCCGCGGAGATTGCTAAGCGTAATTCAGCGGAAAAAGAAAAAGTGACCAATCAACATACCGACGAAATGACCAAGCCAGCTCAGGCGGAAAAAGCACGCCGTGAAGCCGAAGCCGCTGAACTGAAACGTAAAGCGGAAGAGGAAGTGCGCCGCAAGGTTGAAGAGGAAGCCAAGCGCGTAGCGGAAGAAGCCCGTCGCATGGCCGAAGAGAACGGCGAGAAGTGGGCCCAGGCCGACGCGGCAAGCGCCGCGGTTGAAAGCGCCGACTATCACGTGACCACCTCTCAGCACGCCCGTGCCGCGGAAGACGAAAACGACGCCAAAGTTGAAGGCGATCGTCGTAGCCGCACCCGCGGCGGCAAAGCGACCAAACAGAAGAAAGGCAACAAGCTGTCCGAATCCAAAGCGGATCGCGAAGAAGCGCGTGCCGTTACCCGTGGCGGTAAAGGTAAACGCAAGCCTAGCACTCTGCAGCAGGGCTTCAACAAGCCGGCGCAGGTGGTTAACCGTGACGTGGTGATCGGTGAAACCATCACCGTGGCCGAGCTGGCCAACAAGATGGCGGTAAAAGGTTCTCAGGTCATCAAAGTGATGATGAAGCTGGGCGCCATGGCCACCATCAACCAGGTTATCGACCAGGAAACCGCACAGCTGGTTGCCGAAGAGATGGGCCACAAAGTTATCCTGCGTCGTGAAAACGAGCTGGAAGAAGCGCTGATGAGCGACCGTGATACGGGCGCTGCGGCCGAGCCGCGCGCGCCGGTCGTGACCATCATGGGCCACGTTGACCACGGTAAAACCTCTCTGCTGGACTACATCCGCTCCACCAAAGTGGCAGCGGGCGAAGCCGGCGGCATTACCCAGCACATCGGTGCCTACCACGTAGAAACCGAGAACGGCATGATCACCTTCCTGGATACCCCGGGCCACGCCGCGTTTACCTCGATGCGTGCTCGCGGTGCTCAGGCGACTGACATCGTGGTTCTGGTGGTAGCGGCCGACGACGGCGTGATGCCACAGACCATCGAAGCTATCCAGCACGCGAAAGCGGCGCAGGTGCCGTTGGTGGTTGCGGTGAACAAAATCGACAAGCCGGAAGCCGATCCGGACCGCGTTAAGCAGGAACTGTCTCAGTACGGCGTGATGCCGGAAGAGTGGGGCGGCGAAGCGCAGTTCGTCCACGTGTCCGCGAAAGCCGGTACCGGTATCGACGAGCTGCTGCAGGCTATCCTGCTGCAGGCCGAAGTTCTGGAACTGAAAGCGGTACGCAGCGGCATGGCGAGCGGCGTGGTGATCGAGTCCTTCCTGGATAAAGGCCGTGGCCCAGTGGCTACCGTTCTGGTTCAGGAAGGTACGCTGAACAAGGGCGACATCGTCCTGTGCGGCTTCGAATACGGCCGTGTGCGTGCGATGCGCGACGAGCTGGGCCGTGAAGTGACCTCTGCCGGTCCGTCTATCCCTGTGGAAATCCTGGGTCTGTCCAGCGTGCCTGCAGCGGGTGATGAAGCGACCGTGGTGCGCGACGAGAAGAAAGCGCGTGAAGTGGCGCTGTACCGTCAGGGCAAGTTCCGCGAAGTCAAACTGGCGCGTCAGCAGAAGTCCAAGCTGGAAAACATGTTCGCCAACATGACCGACGGCGAAGTGTCCGAGCTGAACATCGTACTGAAGTCCGACGTACAGGGTTCTTGCGAAGCGATCAGCGACTCGCTGCTGAAACTCTCCACCGACGAAGTGAAGGTGAAGATTGTCGGCTCCGGCGTAGGTGGGATCACCGAAACCGACGCGACGTTGGCTGCGGCTTCCAACGCCATCATCCTGGGCTTCAACGTGCGTGCCGACGCTTCTGCGCGCCGCGTAATCGAAGCGGAAAGCCTGGATCTGCGTTACTACTCCGTGATCTATAACCTGATCGACGAAGTGAAGCAGGCGATGAGCGGTATGCTGGCGCCGGAATACAAGCAGCAGATCATCGGCCTGGCCGAAGTGCGCGACGTGTTCAAATCGCCTAAGTTCGGCGCTATCGCCGGCTGTATGGTTACCGAAGGGACCATCAAGCGTCACAACCCAATCCGCGTACTGCGCGACAACGTGGTTATCTATGAAGGCGAGCTGGAATCCCTGCGCCGCTTCAAAGATGACGTTAACGAAGTCCGTAACGGCATGGAATGTGGTATCGGCGTTAAGAACTATAACGACGTGCGCGTCGGCGACATGATCGAAGTGTTCGAAATCATTGAGATCCAACGCACCATCGCTTAACGATTGCACATCTGCTTATATCTGTTTACGGGGGGCCTTTGTGCCCCCCGATTTGTCTGGAGAATCCAAAATGGCAAAAGAATTCAGCCGCGGTCAACGCGTGGCGCAAGAGATGCAGAAAGAGATTGCGATCATTCTGCAGCGTGAAGTTAAAGATCCGCGCGTCGGCATGGCGACCGTTTCCGGCGTGGAAGTGTCCCGCGACCTGGCGTATGCCAAGGTTTACGTCACCTTCCTGAACGTATTGACCGAGAACCACGATCCGGATCTGGTCACCAACGGCATCAAAGCGTTGCAGGACGCTTCCGGTTATATCCGCACCCTGCTGGGCAAAGCGATGCGCCTGCGCGTGGTGCCGGAGCTGACCTTCGCTTACGACAACTCCCTGGTGGAAGGCATGCGCATGTCCAACCTGGTGACCAACGTGGTGAAGAACGACGCCGAGCGCCGTTCCGCCTCAGGCGATGACAAGGAGGATTAATGAGTCGCCCTCGTCGCCGCGGCCGTGACATCCACGGCGTGCTGTTGCTGGACAAGCCGCAGGGGTTGTCGTCCAACGATGCGCTGCAAAAAGTAAAACGCCTGTACAACGCCAACCGAGCGGGCCACACCGGCGCGCTCGATCCCTTGGCGACCGGCATGCTGCCTATCTGCCTGGGCGAAGCGACCAAGTTTTCGCAATATCTGCTCGACTCCGACAAGCGTTATCGGGTGATCGCCAAGCTGGGGCAGCGTACCGATACCTCCGACGCCGACGGCCAGATCGTGCAGGAGCGTCCGGTGAACTTCACCCAGGCGCAGCTCGACGCGGCGCTGGACACCTTCCGCGGCGACATCCAGCAGGTGCCGTCGATGTATTCGGCGTTGAAATACCAGGGCAAGAAACTCTACGAGTATGCGCGCCAGGGGATTGAAGTGCCGCGCGAAGCGCGCAGCATCACGGTGTACGAGCTGCAGTTTATCCGCTGGGAAGGGGATGAGCTGGAGCTGGAGATCCACTGCTCGAAAGGCACCTATATCCGCACCATCACCGACGATCTCGGCGAGCTGCTGGGCTGCGGCGCGCACGTGATCTATCTGCGCCGCCTGCAGGTGGCGACTTATCCGATCGCGCGCATGGTGACGCTGGAACAGCTGAACGCTTTGCTGGCTCAGGCGCAGGAACAAGCGATCGCGCCCGGCGAGCTGCTCGATCCGTTGCTGATGCCGATGGACAGCCCGGTTGAGAACTATCCGGAAGTGAATTTGCTGCCGGTGGTCGCGGGTTACGTCAAGCAGGGGCAACCGGTGCAAGTGGCCGGCGCGCCGGCTTCCGGCCTGGTGCGTATCACCGAGGGTGAAGAGCGAAAATTCATCGGCGTTGGCGACATCGCCGAGGATGGTCGCGTGGCGCCGCGCCGCCTGGTGGTCGAGCATTTCGACTGACGGCGGGGCACTGCGTCGCCTTGCGATCGCACTGCGCTAAGAGTAGAATGGCGCAGCTTATGCATTGGGTTGCTGAATTAGAGATCGGCGCCTGTTTTTATTATCTATAATCTGGAGTATTACAATGTCTCTAAGTGTTGAAGCTAAAGCTCAAATCGTAGCTGATTTCGGTCGTGGTACTAACGACAGCGGTTCTACCGAAGTTCAGGTTGCCCTGCTGACTGCGCAGATCAACCATCTGCAAGGCCACTTCTCCGAGCACAAAAAAGATCACCACAGCCGTCGTGGTCTGCTGCGTATGGTTTCTCAGCGTCGTAAGCTGCTGGACTACCTGAAGCGTAAAGATGTAGCACGTTACACCAGCCTGATCGAGCGTCTGGGTCTGCGTCGTTAATCTAGCAAGTTTCAGTGGAAAGGGGCCTATTTTGGCCCCTTTCTTCTAGGAAGCATAAGCAAATCAGGTTAATGTATTACTGATGTTTCCAAACAGGTTCTTCCGTTACAGAGGTTCGCGCGGCTAATGAGAGGCTTTATCTCCTGCCTGAGATAAGGATTGTCATTAGTCGCGAGGATGTAGTGAGAAGGCAAATCGAGTCACAGGCGTGTCGAGTCGTCAATGCGATTGCGCGCCGCTAATCAAGGATATAATTTTGCTGACACCGATCATTCGCAAATTCCAGTATGGCCAGCATACCGTCACCATCGAAACCGGTATGATGGCTCGTCAAGCCACCGCTGCCGTTATGGTGAGCATGGATGACACCGCCGTATTCGTTACCGTCGTTGGCCAGAAAAAAGCCAAGCCGGGCCAGAGCTTCTTCCCGCTGACCGTTAACTACCAAGAGCGTACTTACGCCGCCGGCCGTATCCCGGGCAGCTTCTTCCGTCGCGAAGGCCGTCCGAGCGAAGGCGAGACGCTGACTTCCCGTCTGATTGACCGTCCGATCCGCCCACTGTTCCCGGACAGCTTCCTGAACGAAGTTCAGGTGATCGCGACCGTAGTTTCCGTTAACCCGCAGGTGAACCCGGACATCGTTGCGATGATCGGTGCCTCTGCCGCCCTGAGCCTGTCCGGTATCCCGTTCAACGGCCCAATCGGCGCAGCGCGCGTAGGTTACATTAACGATCAGTACGTGCTGAACCCGACGACTGACGAGCTGAAAGAAAGCCGTCTGGATCTGGTGGTTGCCGGTACTGCAGGCGCGGTGCTGATGGTTGAATCCGAAGCGGAAGTGCTGAGCGAAGATCAGATGCTGGGCGCCGTGGTGTTCGGCCACGACCAGCAGCAAGTGGTTATCGAAAACATCAACTCCCTGGTTGCCGAAGCCGGCAAGCCGAAGTGGGATTGGCAGGCCCCTGCGGTCAACGAAGCGCTGCACGCGCGCGTGGCTGAACTGGCCGAAGCTCGCCTGGGCGACGCTTACCACATCACCGAAAAACAAGAGCGTTACGCTCAGGTTGACGCGATCAAAGACAGCGTTGTTGAAACCCTGCTGGCGCAGGACGAAACGCTGGACGCCGGCGAAATCCAGGACATCCTGGGCAACGTCGAGAAGAACGTGGTGCGCAGCCGCGTACTGCGTGGCGAGCCGCGTATCGACGGCCGTGAAAAAGACATGATCCGTGGCCTGGACGTGCGCACCGGCGTACTGCCGCGCACCCACGGTTCCGCGCTGTTCACCCGTGGCGAAACTCAGGCGCTGGTTACCGCGACCCTGGGCACCGCGCGCGACGCACAGAACCTGGACGAGCTGATGGGCGAGAAGACCGACAGCTTCCTGTTCCACTACAACTTCCCTCCGTACTCCGTAGGCGAAACCGGCATGGTCGGTTCTCCTAAGCGTCGTGAAATCGGTCACGGTCGCCTGGCGAAACGTGGCGTATTGGCTATGATGCCTAAACCGGAAGATTTCCCGTACACGGTTCGCGTCGTGTCTGAAATCACCGAATCCAACGGTTCTTCTTCCATGGCTTCCGTGTGCGGCGCATCTCTGGCGCTGATGGACGCCGGTGTGCCAATCAAGGCTGCCGTTGCGGGTATCGCGATGGGCCTGGTGAAAGAAGCCGATAACTTTGTGGTTCTGTCCGACATTCTGGGTGACGAAGATCACCTGGGCGACATGGACTTTAAAGTGGCCGGTAGCCGCGACGGTATCACCGCGCTGCAGATGGACATTAAAATCGAAGGCATCACCCGCGAGATCATGCAGGTGGCTCTGAACCAGGCCAAGGGTGCGCGTCTGCACATCCTGGGCGTAATGGAACAGGCTATCAGCTCCCCGCGCGGCGATATCTCCGAATTCGCACCGCGTATTCATACTATCCGCATCAACCCGGATAAAATCAAAGACGTGATCGGTAAGGGCGGTTCCGTTATCCGCGCACTGACCGAAGAGACTGGCACTACCATCGAAATTGAAGATGATGGTACAGTTAAAATCGCTGCGACCGACGGTGAGAAGGCGAAATTCGCTATCCGTCGTATCGAAGAGATCACGGCAGAGATCGAAGTGGGCCGTATCTATCAGGGTAAAGTGACCCGTATCGTTGATTTCGGCGCGTTCGTCGCTATCGGCGGTGGTAAAGAAGGTCTGGTACACATTTCTCAGATCGCCGACAAGCGCGTCGAGAAAGTGACCGACTATCTGCAGATGGGTCAGGAAGTGCCGGTTAAGGTGCTGGAAGTTGACCGTCAGGGCCGCGTGCGTCTGAGCATCAAAGAAGCGATGGCGCCGGAAGCGGGTTCACCTGCGCCTGAAGCAGAATAACTGTATAGATAGTTTTACAGCTCCCCGCCATGGGGTTGGGAGCTGTTCGTATCGCGCGGGTAGGATGCCCGCGTTTTAGCAAACGGAGGACAGGACGTTCATCCAATGTTTGTCTTCGGGAGTGGGAAATGAAGCCTTTCTTGCGCTGGTGTTACGTTGCGACAGCACTCATGCTGGCAGGATGCAGCAACCATGATTGGCGTAAAGACGAAGTTTTGGCAATCCCGTTGCAGCCAACGTTGCAGCAGGAAGTGATCCTGGCGCGCATGGAACAAATTCTTGCCAGCCGGGCACTGACGGATGACGAACGCGCACAGCTTTTATATGAGCGCGGTGTGCTGTATGATAGCCTCGGGTTACGTGCATTAGCGCGCAATGATTTCTCGCAGGCGCTGGCGATACGTCCCGACATGCCGGAAGTTTTCAACTACCTGGGCATTTACTTAACGCAGGCAGGCAATTTTGATGCTGCCTATGAAGCGTTTGATTCTGTACTAGAGCTTGATCCAACTTACAATTACGCGCGTTTAAACCGGGGCATCGCACTGTATTATGGCGGCCGCTTCCCGTTGGCGCAGGATGATCTGCAGGCGTTTTATCAAGACGACCCAAACGATCCCTTCCGTTCGTTATGGCTGTATCTGGTGGAGAGAGAAATCGATCCCAAGAAGGCCGAGGTAGCGCTTCAGCAGCGCTATGACAAAGCGGACAGAGGGCAATGGGGATGGAATATTGTCGAATTCTACCTGGGCAAGATCAGCGAAAAAACGCTGATGGAACGCCTCAAGGCAGATGCAACGGATAACACTTCGCTCGCTGAGCATCTCAGTGAAACTGACTTCTATTTGGGTAAACACTACCTGAGTCTGGGGGACAAGGACACCGCTTCGGCGCTGTTCAAACTGACGGTGTCTAACAACGTTCACAACTTCGTTGAGCACCGCTATGCATTGTTGGAATTGGCGCTTTTGGGCCAAGAGCAAGACGACCTATCGGAATCGGACCAGCAATAGCTGACGAACACCTATCAGCCTGATGAACATTGGTTTTTAACCAAAGTTATCGCCTTAACGGGCGAGGGCTTTTTTGTTCGTTTTATAATCTAATTTGAGCCGGTTCACACTTTTCAATGAAAATGACTGAAAATTTTCTCGACGAGTTATGTAGACTGGCTGCCATTATTAATGAGGCACGTGTACATGACGACTGAGTTTGAAACCTCTTTTGCTGATCTGGGGCTGTCTGCTCCAATCATTTCCGCCCTGAACGATCTGGGCTATGAAAAACCATCTCCGATCCAGGCTGAGTGTATTCCTCACCTGTTGAACGGCCGCGACGTGCTGGGCATGGCACAGACCGGTAGTGGTAAAACTGCAGCGTTCTCGCTGCCGCTGCTGCACAACCTGCAGGCAGACCTGAAAGCACCTCAGATCCTGGTGCTGGCACCGACCCGCGAACTGGCGGTTCAGGTTGCTGAAGCGATGACCGATTTCTCCAAACACATGAACGGCGTCAACGTGGTAGCCCTGTACGGCGGCCAGCGTTACGACGTGCAGCTGCGCGCTCTGCGCCAGGGCCCGCAAATCGTTGTGGGTACCCCAGGCCGCCTGCTGGACCACCTGAAGCGCGGCACCCTGAACCTCTCTAACCTGAGCGGTCTGGTGCTGGATGAAGCCGACGAAATGCTGCGCATGGGCTTTATCGAAGACGTAGAAACCATCATGGCTGAGATCCCGGCTGAACATCAGACCGCGCTGTTCTCCGCCACCATGCCGGAAGCGATCCGTCGCATTACCCGCCGCTTCATGAAAGAGCCGCAGGAAGTGCGCATCCAGTCCAGCGTGACCACCCGTCCGGACATCAGCCAGAGCTACTGGTCGGTCTACGGCATGCGTAAAAACGAAGCGCTGGTGCGTTTCCTGGAAGCTGAAGACTTTGACGCGGCGATCATCTTCGTCCGCACCAAGAACGCGACCCTGGAAGTGGCCGAAGCGCTGGAGCGCAGCGGTTACAGCAGCGCCGCGCTGAACGGCGACATGAACCAGGCGCTGCGTGAGCAGACCCTGGAGCGCCTGAAAGACGGTCGTCTGGATATCCTGATCGCGACCGACGTTGCGGCCCGTGGCCTGGACGTTGAGCGCATCAGCCTGGTTGTCAACTATGACATCCCGATGGACTCTGAGTCTTACGTTCACCGTATCGGCCGTACCGGTCGTGCGGGCCGCGCCGGCCGTGCGCTGCTGTTCGTGGAAAACCGCGAACGCCGCCTGCTGCGCAACATCGAACGCACCATGAAGCTGACCATCCCTGAAGTGGAGCTGCCAAACGCAGAACTGCTGGGCGAGCGTCGTCTGGCCAAGTTCGCCGCGAAAGTTCAGCAGCAGCTGGAAAGCAGCGATCTAGATCTGTACCGCGCACTGCTGACCAAACTGCAGCCGGAAGAAGAGCTGGATATGGAAACCCTGGCCGCAGCGCTGCTGAAAATGGCTCAGGGCGAACGTCCGCTGATCCTGCCGCCGGATCCGGTCTTCAAACCGCGTCAGCGCCGCGAGTTCAACGACCGTGACGATCGTCGCGGTGATCGTGGCGACCGTCGCGACAGCCGCGATAGCCGTGACGGCGACCGTCCGCGTCGCGAACGTCGTGACGTTGGCGAAATGCAGCTGTACCGCATTGAAGTGGGCCGTGACGATGGCGTAGAAGTCCGTCACATCGTTGGCGCTATCGCTAACGAAGGCGACATCAGCAGCCGTTACATCGGTAACATCAAGCTGTTCGCGTCCCACTCCACCATCGAGCTGCCAAAAGGCATGCCGGGCGAGATCCTGAATCACTTCACTCGCACTCGCATCCTGAACAAGCCGATGAACATGCAGCTGTTGGGCGATGCACAGCCGTTCGAACGCCGCGAGCGTCGTGACGGTGGCAACGGTGGCGAGCGTCGTGGCAACGGTAACGGCCGTCCGTTCAACGGCGAACGTCGCGAAGGCGGCCCACGTCGTTCCTTCGGCGAACGTCGTGAAGGCGGTAACGGCGGCGAGCGTCGTGGCGGTAACTACAACCGTGACGGCAAGCCGGCGCCACGCCGTGATGACGGCGCACCGGCAGCACCACGTCGTCGTTTCGGCGACGCGTAATCGCTGATTCACCGTTCGCGGTGAAGCGCTCTGAAAAACCAGCCTGCGGGCTGGTTTTTTTATGCCTGAAAATTGCCGTCAAACGCCCCCGAATGGCGTATCATTCATAAGGTTTTTTCTTACGGATGATATGCACGGGAGATGCCATGAGTTGGCAGCAGTTCAAATCTCAATACCTGGTGCGCTTTTGGGCGCCGCTGCCGGCGGTGATCGCCGCCGGGATCCTTTCTACCTACTACTTCGGCATGACCGGCACTTTCTGGGCGGTGACCGGCGAATTCACGCGCTGGGGCGGCCATGTGCTGCAGTGGTTCGGCCTGCACCCTGAGCAGTGGGGTTATTTCAAGGTTATCGGCCTGCAGGGCACGCCGCTGGAGCGCATCGACGGGCGCATGATCATCGGCATGTTCGCCGGCTGCATCGCCGCTGCGCTGTGGGCCAACAACATCAAGCTGCGCCAGCCGCAGCATCGCATTCGCATCGTGCAGGCGCTGCTGGGCGGCATCATCGCCGGTTTCGGCGCGCGCCTGGCAATGGGCTGTAACCTGGCGGCATTCTTCACCGGTATTCCGCAGTTCTCGCTGCACGCCTGGTTCTTCGCGCTGGCGACCGCCGTCGGCTCCTACTTCGGCGCCAAATTCACGCTGCTGCCGATGTTCCGTATCCCGGTCAAATTGCAAAAGGTGAAGACCGCCGCGCCGCTGACGCAGAAACCTGAGCAGGCGCGCCGCCGCTTCCGGCTGGGCATGGCGGTCTTCGGCCTGGCGGTGGCCTGGTCGCTGTGGACGCTGTTCGATGCGCCGAAGCTCGGCATCGCCATGCTGTTCGGTATCGGCTTCGGTTTGCTGATCGAACGCGCGCAGATCTGCTTTACCTCAGCGTTCCGCGATCTGTGGATCACCGGCCGCACCCACATGGCGAAAGCCATCATCATCGGCATGGCGGTGAGCGCCATCGGCATCTTCAGCTACGTGCAGCTTGGCGTGGCGCCGAAGATCATGTGGGCTGGCCCGAATGCGGTGCTGGGCGGCTTGCTGTTCGGCTTCGGCATCGTGCTGGCCGGCGGTTGCGAGACCGGCTGGATGTACCGCGCGGTGGAAGGGCAGGTACACTACTGGTGGGTGGGGCTGGGCAACATCATCGGCGCTACGCTGCTGGCCTATTACTGGGACGATCTGGCACCGGCGCTGGCGACCGACTACGACAAGATCAACCTGCTCGACACCTTCGGCCCGATCGGTGGCCTGCTGGTGACCTATCTGCTGCTGGCGCTGGCCTTTGCCGCCATGCTGTGGTGGGAGAAGCGCTTTTTCCGCGCCCGGCCTGAGGCGCAGGTGGTGAATTTGAGGAGCATGCCATGAAAGAGACGACGATAGTGCCGGACTACCGGCTGGACATGCTGGGCGAGCCTTGCCCGTACCCGGCGGTGGCGACGCTGGAGGCGATGCCGCAGCTGAAGCCGGGGGAAATCCTGGAGGTGATCAGCGATTGCCCGCAGTCGATCAACAACATCCCGCTCGATGCGCGCAACCACGGCTACAAGGTGCTGGATATCCAGCAGGACGGGCCGACCATCCGCTATCTGATCCAGCGTTAACGCCGAGGCGGTGGGGCTCCCCACCGCCTTTTCGCTTTTTATCCCTTCACGATGTCGCCTTGCACTCCGGCAACAATCTCGAACGAACGCAGCCGCGCCTGGTGATCGAAAATCTGGCCGTTGACCATGATCTCGTCGGCATCGGTTTCACGCAGCAGCGTTTGCAACCCGTGACGCACGGTTTTTTCATCGCCGACGATCGACATCCGCAGCGCCTGCTCGACGCCGTATTGTTCACCGGCGGTCCACAGCGCGTGGATGTTATCCACCGGCGGCGGCAGCGGGCCGGGCGAACCGCGGCGCAGATTGATGAACTGCTGCTGCATCGAGCTGAACAGGAAGCGCGCATCGCTATCGCTCTCAGCGGCGATCACGTTGACGCACACCATGGCGTGCGGCTGTGCCAGCTGTTTGGACGGTTTGAAATTCTCGCGGTACAGCTGCAGCGCCTGGAACAGCATATCCGGGGCGAAGTGCGAGGCGAAGGCGAACGGCAGGCCGAGCTGCGCCGCCAGCTGCGCGCTGTAGAGGCTGGAGCCGAGCAGCCAGAGCGGCACGTGCAGCCCCTGGCCCGGTACCGCCTGCACCGGCTGGCCGGGCTGCGCGTCGCAGAAATAGTTTTGCAGCTCCTGCACGTCGCGCGGGAAGGTATCCACATCGCCGGACAGATGGCGACGCAACGCCATCATGGTGCGCTGATCGGTGCCGGGCGCGCGGCCCAGCCCCAGGTCGATACGCCCTGGGTAAAGCGACTCCAGCGTGCCGAACTGTTCGGCGATCACCAGCGGCGCATGGTTCGGCAGCATCACGCCCCCGGAGCCGAGGCGAATGCTCTGGGTGCCGGCGGCCAGATAGCCCAGCAGCACCGAGGTGGCGGCGCTGCCGATGCCGGTCATGTTGTGGTGCTCGGCCAGCCAGTAGCGCTGGTAGCCCCAGCGCTCGGCGTGCTGCGCCAAATCCAGCGAACAGTGGAAAGCGTCGCGCGCTTTGGCCCCTTGCGGGATTGGCGATAAATCCAGTACCGAAAGCGGTACCGCAGTGTGTTCAGTCATGACATCGTCCATCAGAGAGTGGATCGCTTAAAGGGCGATTGCAGGAGTCTGCATACCAAAAAACCGAAAATGATGCTTTTTAGTGTTAAAAGCATAATCCAATTTATAGTTATAAAAGAGGAGATATGTGCTTGTGATATCCTCATGAGCGCAATGGTGTTTTTTGGAGCAATTTAAGACATGGAAATGATGATCCCCGCCCGCCGCTTACCGTTCCGGGAGCCGACATAATGAAAAAAAAGACGCTGTTTACCCTGTTGCTGATGATGGTGGCGATCGCATTGGCGATCTTGTTCCGCGCGCACAATCAGGATCTGTTACTGCAGGGTGAAGTGGATGCCCCCGAAGTGATCGTCGCTTCCAAAGCGAAAGGCCGGGTGGTTGAACGCCTGATCGAACGCGGTGACGATGTGAAAAGTGGTCAGCTGATTATCCAGCTCGACAGCCCCGAACTGATGGCGCAGCTGCGTTCTGCGCAGGCGACGCGCGACGAGGCCAAGGCGCAGCTCGAGCTGTCGCTGCACGGCACCCGTGAAGAGAGCATCCGCAACCTGCGCGCCAACCTGGCGCAGGCCGAGGCGCAGTACCGCAATGCGCAAAACGACTACAACCGCAACCTGAGCGTGGCCGGCAAAGGCTATATCTCGAAGTCCGAGCTGGACGCCTCGCGCCGGGCGCGCGACACAGGCTTCCAGCAGGTACAGGCCGCCAAGGCCAACCTGGATGAAGGCATCAACGGCGACCGCGTCGAGCAGCGGCAGCAATACGCGGCGGCGCTGCGGGCGGCGGAAGAGAACCTGCTGCAGATCCAGGCGCAGAGCGACGATCTGCAGGTGAAAGCGCCGGTAGACGGCGAAGTGGGGCCGATCCCGGCCGAAGTGGGGGAATTGCTGAACGCCGGCAGCCCGCTGGTGACGCTGATCCGGGTGCCGGACGCCTACTTCGTGTTTAACCTGCGCGAAGACATCCTGGCCCACGTGCGCAAAGGCGACAAGGTCAAGCTGCGGGTGCCGGCGCTGAAGGACAAAATGATCGACACCGAGGTGCGCTACATCGCGCCGCTGGGGGATTACGCCACCAAACGCGCCACCCGCGCCACCGGCGACTTCGACCTGAAAACCTTCGAAGTGCGCCTGTATCCGTCACAGCCGGTGGACGGCCTGCGTCCGGGGATGAGCACCTTATGGCAATGGAAAGAGTAAGGGCCGGCTGGCGCTGCTTCAGTCACGCGTTCGACAAAGAGTGTCGCGTCGCCTTTCGCAGCCCGGTGGTGCACTGGCTGAGCTGGATCTTTCCGCTGATCCTGTTTGCGCTGATCAGCAGCAACTTCTCCGAAGGCACGCTGCTCGATCTGCCGGTCTCGGTGGTGGACAGCGATCACAGCCCGCTGTCCAAATCGCTGACGCGGCGGCTGGACGCCGGTTCGCACGCCCACGTCGAGGCTTACGGCGGTGGGCTGCCGGAGTCGCTGAGCCGCCTGCGCAGCGCGCAGGATTACGCGTTGCTGTATATCCCGCCGGACTTCGAGGCCAACGCGCTGTCGGGCAAACAGCCGAGCGTGGTGATGTACTACAACGCGCTGTTCTACGGCGCCGGGCTGTATTCCACCCAGGACTTCGGCGGCCTGATGAACGAAATCAACGCCAGCACCCGCAGCATCATCGCCACCGAGATGGGCAAAACGCTGCCGCCGCTGGCGGACGTGACGCTCTCCTACGGCAGTCTGTTCAACGCCAGCGGCAGCTACATCTATTACCAGCAGTTCGCCGCCACCATCCATTTGCTGCAGCTGTTCGCGGTGACCTGCATGATCTACGTGCTGGCGCGCAGCAAGTCGCTGCTGCAGGCCAAGCCGTTCAGCCTGGCGCTGCTCGGCAAGCTGGCGCCGTACACGCTGTGTTTCACCACCCTGCTGATGGTGGAGATCGCGGCGCTGGTGGGCATCTTTGACGCCCGCGTCAGCGGCAACCCGCTGTTTATGTTGATGATCGGCCTGTTTTACGTGATGGCGGCGCAGAGCATCGGCCTGCTGCTGTATACCTTTACCGGCAGCACCATCACCGCGTACAGCCTGATCGGTATTTTGGTCAGTATCGCGATGACGTTCTCCGGCATGGCGGTGCCTGAGCTGTCGATGCCGCTGCCGGCGCGCATCATTTCCAACATCGAACCGCTGACCCACGCGCTGTACGCGATGTTCGACGTGTTCCTGCGGCAGGTGCACGCCAGCGCCATTTTCAGCGTGTGTGCGCTGCTGGCGGTCTATCCGCTGGTGACCGCGCTGCTGGTGCGTAATCGCCTGCCGGCGCGGCTGGCAAAAGAGGGGAACACCGGATGAAGCTCTATTGGCAAACCTTCGTTAAGGTACTGCTCGGCATGCTGGAGCGGCCGGTGTGGCTGATGCTGATCCTGTCGCTGTGCATCATGAGCATGGTGTACGCCAACCGCACGGTGTGGGATCTGCCGGTGGGGGTGGTCGATCAGGACCACAGCACCGCCAGCCGGAAGCTGATCCGTCAGCTGGACGCCACGTCCAAGATAGCGATTGAAACCTACGACAGCCTGGAACAGGCGCAGCGCGATCTCAGCTGGCGCAAGCTGTTTGCGGTGATCATCATGCCGGTGGATCTGGAGAAGAAGATCCTCAGCGGGCAGAACATCGTGGTGCCGGTGTACGGCGACGCCACCAACCGCTTGGCCAACGGCCAGATCCAACAGGACGTGGTGGCGGCCTACCAGCAGCTGTTGACGGAGTACAACAACGGGCTGCTGCTGCGCAGCGGCTTCAGCGAACGGCAGGCGCAGATACTGTTGACGCCGATACTGGGACAAACGCTGGACGTGTTTAACCCCGGCATCAGCTTCGCGGCGATCATCTTCCCCGGCCTGCTGGTGATGCTGTTGCAGCACTCACTATTGATCGCCTGTATCCGCGTCAACATCGCCATGAAGAGCATGCCCGGCGGCAAGGCGCCGCTGGCGGCGCACCTCGGCGGGCTAACGGCGCTGCTGCCGATCTGGCTGTTCCTGTCGATCGTGCTGTTCGTGCTGTGGCCGTGGGTATTGGGCTATCGGCAGACGGCGAACATCGCCGAACTGCTGTTGCTGACCTTCCCGTTCCTGCTGGCGGTACTGGGGCTGGGCAAGCTGGTGACCGAGTGCCTGCGCAGCGTCGAGATGATCTACCTGACGCTGGCGTTCATCACCACGCCGGTCTTCTACCTGTCCGGCACCATCTGGCCGCTGCAGTCGATGCCGGCGTGGGTGCGCGCCATCTCGTACAGCATTCCCTCCACCTGGGGCACCAAGGCGATCGCCGGCGTCAACCAGATGGGTCTGTCGCTGAACGAAGTGTGGGGGGACGTGATGATGATGCTGATGCTCGGCGTGGTCTACACCCTGCTGGGCTTTGGCGTCGGCTTCTTGCGCAACAGCGTGGCGCTGCGCGGGATGTTCAGGAAGCGGCGGGCGTAGGGGGGTATCTTGTTGTTATAGCGCAAAAACTCGGTGATCCTGCTTTATTGCTATAGGTGGTTTTTTTATTTATTAGATTTCAAAGGGTTATGTGGCTGCCCGGATGCTTAAATCGCGGTGAAATCTCGTAGATGTTTAAAGTTAATATAATTCAACTAGATATATTTAGAGTATTCCCCGCGAGAGCGGGGATAAACCGAGAATTCGTTGTACCGAGCGACAGTCGCACTTTGTCATTCACTAGGCAGGAATTTCGCGGGAATTCAGCTTTCTCGATGATATGCCAGCCGTTCACTGTGCCGACAAAAGTGCGTCTGAAAAATTATTACCTCTCCGCAATCTTCCTAACCTTCACGGCGGTGATGGTTCTCCGCAGTTTCCTGCCGTAAACATCACTCGCCTGATAATAAGTATCCATATAACCACTCTATTAAATTACCGGGCGCCCGTATCTGGTTGATCCGACTTTCTGGATTATGGCAACTTTCCGGAAATGTTCCACGGCGGGAAAATAATCATACCGTGGTTTTCGGCCCGGAGCCGCAGTTAACGATCAGGCCGGTCAAACACAGCATCTAGAAGAAAACTCAGCTGAACAAGTGCCACATGTTGTGTTGACGGGGGCTGCGGAGAAGGGGGACGATCGGGTGATCCGAAACTGCCAGAAATCGGATTTGCGTGGCAAAAAACTGAGTAAGCCGATTTTCTTTACTTCTTGCATGTCATTGTTGATAATGAAAATCATTATCAAAAGGAATGTATATGAAGAAGTTAAACAAAGTCATAGTGTGGTCAAGCCCATTGATACTGTTGATTAACATGATAATACTTTATTCTTCGAGCGTAATATTATCGTTAGACCTCTCTAAATTTCATGAATTGAAATATAGCTTTTATTTGTTCTCAATATTTATTACTCCAATCATGTTGGTTCTGTACGTGGTCAGCATTTTCAATTATCGAAAGAACAAATGGCACTCATCAACAGCAATGATTGTAATAATGGTTGCAACATTGATAGCTAATGCAGTGAGTTTTCCATTTGCATACCACTATTTTTATAAGAACGACAGTATTACTATCGCGACATTCATTCTGTCATCCCTGCTCGGTCTCTATGTCTGCTGGGTGCTATACTGCAACAAGAAAAACCTCGCGTAATAGAAACGCGAGGTGGACACATCGGTATTAGAAGTATTTAAAATACACGTCAGACATCTCGTGTTTCTTCCCGTTAATGACGGCATATGCTCTTTCACCGATCATATTGCCGTTATCGTCTTCTTCATCTACATTGTCAAATTCGACACAGAGAGATTCAACCCCAAGTTCGGTTAACGAAAAGATTTCTCCATCATCGACAATACCATCTCCATTTTTATCGATCCAGACTTTCAGTTTTGAGAAAGCAGGGTCTGATTGATCAATAACCCCATCATTGTTACTGTCGAGTCGGGCCAGTTTAAAGAATCCTTCACCCCGTTCCATCCCACCAAACATATCGTTGATGCTATCAACCTGGCCGGTGCCTTCATTATCACAAATCAGAAAGCCAGAGCCAGGTGTGATCCAGCCTGTGTAACACCGATCGCCAGACCCAGCTATGTCAAACATGGCTTTTGCCCCGACTACAGAAGTGGTTTTAATGCCAAGTCCGTCTAGATTGATGACAATGGGTGACACAAGCGTTAAATATGCGACCAAATAGTTCTTACTAGAAGGACAGTTGGTTCCCCGAGTAACGAGAAACTCTTTCACGTTATCCCATGCATAGTTTGAAGGCTCGGCAGCAGGAGCTCCATTTACCCGACGTCTAGGAATTGAATAGCTGTCGTTAACGAATTTTGAGTCGCGATAAAGTTTTAACGGGCTACCAATATTTGCAGGAATAACCCTGAGGATTTTCACGCCATAAATCCTTTCGAAGTCATCAATATTACTTTGCAAACTACGACGTTGTCGATGTGAATTATCAATAGGACATGCGGTGTCTCTGAGTTTAGAGTAGGCTTTAAGAACAGAACCATCCTTAAGATAGTTACCTAAGTTTTCATTAACCAAACACAAAGCTTGGGTAGCAAAATCAACGCAGTTCCCCCCCCATAGCTCGTATTCCTTCTCCTTGTTTTTGGTTTTTATTGAACCTTGTCGCACGTAATCCCAGGATTTTAGAAAGGCATTTTCTTCAGGATAAATATAAGACTGGTTATACCACGCTTGTCCCTTGGACATTCGTGCTTTGTTAGTCTCTGTTTCCTCCAGAATACCACTCCAGCTGTTGTCGTGGTTGGCACCATAAGTGCCAAGGTATTTTCCGTCTTTATCGTAATAGGACAGATTAACGTGACCAGGTGTGAAGTCACGTGCTGGATCGCCAACCAGGATGTTGCCGTGGAATTGGTTTACAACAATGTACGGTTTGTTAGCCATGATGAAACCCTCAAGTAATGGAATATAAGTCACACAGAAAACTGTATAAATGTACAGTAAAAAATGCTAAACGAACTTATCTATTAGATCAAGTGATAATGATTTTTATTTGCATTTATTGGATAACTGATTGAGTTTAAATAAATAACTTTTCTCAATTCAAAGTTTGAGCGTTAAGGTTGAGGTGGGGCGTATCGGTCTACTCGGTTAAATGGGGGGGCAAATGTGAGCCAATACGGTACCGGGCACTTGATAACTGCCTTACTACTTGCGAGAAGCGGGTAGCAATGGCAGCTGTAGTGGTCAAGTAATACTGGGCATGGCGAGATATCAGCGGGGTTCAGGCTGTTCGGAAATGGGTCGTTCGCCAAGTCCAGGGGGATGAGGCTTTTCTGAACCTGCTGCTGATGCTTCGGTATTATGGCACCAGTAGCGCGCAGGGCTATTATCAAGCGCTTCCGCTGGCAGATATGACCAGAATTTCTGGGCGATGTTCAGAAAGTGCAAGAGCGTATTGAACGCATCAAGCAGGCCGGCAAGTTCGCGGAACAGGTTAAACAGGTCGAACAGTCGATCAGGAGAAGCCGCTAATCACCGTGGAATTCGTTGATGGGATCTTGCCGGCCAGGGGATCACGTCACGAATGACTGTCCCCCTGCAACACAACGCACCTGTGCGACCATTCCCGTCGCCAGGCTGACGTTAACAGGGGGCGCTTGGAAAACGGAAATTATCCTAAGTGAATAAAAAACCGCATGTTGGGGGAGCAAACACCGGCGCCATGGAATTCGGTGGCTCAAGTGTAACCATCGGTTGAGCCACGCCGTTTTTTAGCAGCCACCTGCCTGTTTTGCACCGTAGGTTGCCTGGTCAACGGTGTATTTGTCTCCGGCATTTGAGGAAAGTTGATGAATGAGGCCTTTGCACGAGAAGCCCATCATACTGAGATACTGCCTGGCTGATTTCACCGCCTCCTGATTCCAATCAATGTTCAGGCTGTCCACGGCTACCGTAGCGTCAGATATCTCGTAACCATCCCCCGCATCCGATGAGAGTTGCTGAATCAGACCGCTCCGTGAGAAGCCCGCCACACTGAGATACTGCTTCGCAGATCTAGCGGCATTTTTTTGAGGCCCAGTCAAATCTCCCGCCCATGTAGGCGCAGCGACAAACACAGCGGCAGTCAGTACTATCTTCAAAAAATTCATTGAAATATCTCCATAATTCATACGGCGCCTTTCACGCCCTCTAAATCCTTGTCTCGCGAGCCAATTTTACAGGGGGCGCGTGCAAAAGTGAAAATATCCTAAGAAATATCCTAATAAAGAAATGATGGCATGGGACAAAATGCTGCATTGCGGTCAATCAACTCGAAATCAATTACAAGCAATTGATTTATTGGACATCGCGCGCATTCTTCGGCGAATTTAAGCGCTTCATGATCGGTGCATTGCGCCGGCCGTTCCTCACAGACCCCGACGCCAGGCTCTGTGCGACAGGCATGGCGGGACACCGTTTTATTCTCTCAACGAACTCAATGCCCAACGCCACATCTGTTACACTCGCGGGCTTTGCAAGTTGCCCAGCGTATTGGAACGGTCTCGTTGTTACAGGTTATCCTTCAGTCAGGCATAAGACTGCCACGTCACCAATCGTTGGGATGGGGACTCTCATTTTTAGCGGCCTTGTCTCCCTCTGGTACGTATGCGGCGAACGGCAAGGGAACAACACGGTTGCCCTCGCAAAATCATGCTTCTGATCCTCACTGGGATGACGGTATTCCCGGTCTTATCTTCGACTATACCGCCAACGCTCAACTCCAGCGGCAGCGGGACGAAGGTATCGATTACAGTTTCAGCGGTAATGGAACGACGGGGGCGAATATCGGCGCCTGGCGCTTGCGCGCAGACTGGCAGGGGAGCCTGGAACGCAAGGCCTACTTCGGTATGGATGCCTCCCACTCCCTGGATATCAGTCGCTATTACGCCTACCGCGCCATTCCTGCCTGGCGGGCAAAACTCACACTGGGTGAGAACTACCTCGACTCCAGTATTTTTGACAGCTTTCGCTTCGCCGGTGTAACGCTGCTTTCCGACGACAGCATGCTCCCTTCGACCCTGCGCGACGCGGTTCCTGACGTGGCGGGGATCGCACGCACCAATGCGAAAGTCACCATCAAGCAGCAAGGGCGTGTGCTGTATGAAACTCAGGTAAAACCCGGCCCGTTCCGTATCCAGAGGATCAACGGCGCCGTCGCCGGCGAGCTCAATGTGCGTGTTGAAGAACAGGACGGCAGTGTGCAACTCTTCTCGGTCAATTCGGCCGGCAGCCCCTATCTGACACGCGGTGGCGACATTCGCTTCAAGTTGGCCGCGGGAAAACCCTCGGCCTGGGAGCATTATTTGCAAGATCCTCCGTTTAGCGCCGGCGAGGTGTCATGGGGGGTAGGAAACGGATGGTCCTTATACAGCGGGATGATTGTCGCGGGCGATTACAGCGCGCTATCCTTGGGCGCCGGTCGGGAGTTTGCTCACCTGGGCGCACTCTCTTTAGATATGACGCGTGCCCAGGCGTATCTTCCTGCGGATAATGAAACCCTGCGCGGCAATGCGATCCGGGCCCGATACACAAAATCGTTCGACGATCTCGACAGCCAGATAAGTTTTACCGGGTATCAGTTCATGGATCAGGATTACATGGGCATGAGCGACTACCTGGACTCTCGGGTTTTGGGGTTTCGCATCAGCGGCAATAAAGCCATGGAAGTGCTTTCGGTCAGTAGACAATTCAGGGAATTGGGCCTCAGCATCAGCCTGAGCTATAACTACCAGTCCTACTGGGATTCACCGTCCAGCGATCGCTACACCCTGCAGGTTTCTCGGGATTTCGACCTTGGAGGACTCAAGGATCTGAACCTGTCCGTTTCGGCCTATCGCAATACGTATGCCGGCGCCAACGACGAAGGCATGTACGTATCGATTTCTATCCCTTTGCACAGCAACGGCTATATCAGCCAAAGCCTGGCCATAGAGCAGGGGAAAGCGTCACACAGGATCGAATACGCGGATGATATCGATGAAAATAACAGCTACCTCATCACGGCAGGGCATTCACGCAGCCAGTCCAGCTTAGGCGGTTATTATGATCATGAAGGTGACATCGTCAGCCTGAATGCCAACGTCGACTTGCAGGAAGGGCAGTATGCAGCAGTGGGGTTCTCTGCACAGGGAGGAGCAACGCTCACTCCTCAGGGCGGCGCTTTTCATCGCGTCGATGTCCCCGGCAGTACGCGCCTGTTGTTCGATTCCCGGCGTGACGTGGGTACCCCATTCTATGAAGAAAGTCATGCCATCCCCGGCAACCGCTGGGGTAAGGCCGTCATCGCAGACGTGCCCGATTATCAGCCCCTGCGCGTGGGTATCGGCAAATCAAAGATCCAGGAACCCGACGTGACGCAGTGGCAGAACGCCTTGTCAGAGGGAGCGATCGGTCATCGCCCGTTTGATACTCCCCCGACGAGAGAAAATAACGGTGACGAGGGAAGCACGAGAGGAAATTGAAAATTATTTATTAATCACTAGGATAATACTTCATAAGTGACAATAACCGACAGTATGGCCATAAAACCGGAAATGCACAGGAGCGTCCCTATGGTGACCAAGGTAGTAATTAGGAATTTTCTCATCGCAATATAAATATCTGAGTTAACCAACCGCACAGGAGGCCTGGCGAATAATGCAGAGGCTATTTGTCTGCGTGGATGCAAGATAGCAAATATTTTACGAAATGCACGCGCTGTTTAGGCAACGTTGCATAGTTTCGCCGATCTTTTGAGCGGATGAAATTTTCGCATATTGTTTGCAAACAACCGGGAATGTTATCTTTTTTGCAAGCACATAACACAGGTAGTAAACGATGAAAAAGATGTCTCTGTTGGCGATCGCCGTAAGCGCGCTGGGTATGTTCGCCGTTGCCGGTTGTTCTTCCAACCAAGCTATCAAGACCAAAGATGGCCGCACGATTGTGACCAGTGGTAAGCCCTCGGTTGATGCGGATACCGGACTGATTTCCTACAAAAACGCGCAAACCGGGAAACGGGAACAGATTAACCGCGACCAGATCACGGACATGAACACGCTCGACAACTGAGACGGCGCCGCGTTCAGCAAGTTCCGGGAGCCATTGCAGGATGGCTTCCCTTTCATTTTTTCTTTCAGATCGCACCCTGACGCTGTTCAGTCCCTTTAATTCCCCCTTGAAATAAATTTAACTTTTTCAAATCAATGCTCCACATTTATCTTGAGCAAGGCGTTAACGTGGCACGCTCTCCTTTCCTTGCGCCTGATTTCTATTTTATAGCCCGGCTGCGGGTGATGCAGATCTGCCGTTTTAATATCGCTGAGACGGTTAACCTTTCGTTTAATAATTTGTTGCTAAGCTTAATATTGAGTAAGCTTAGCATACGTGCTGGCACCATTGAGGTCAGGATCTCTGCGAAGCAGAACCCTGTTACCCATAGTGATAGTCGATTGAAAGGCAAGAAATATTTTATATATGAACAGAAAAGAGAAACTGCCGGCGGCCCTGTTGGCCATATTTCTGGGCGGATTAGGCATACATAAATTTTATTTGGGCATGAAGTGGTGGGGGCTGTTCTATCTGCTTTTATGTTGGACGGGGATCCCGTCAATTGTCGGCTTTATCGAAGGGATAGTCTTTTTATTCCAGTCGGATGATAAATTCAACCGTAAATATAATACCGGCCGAATTTAACACGCAAACTCGACGCTTCATACTGCCTCGGCAGGCGCGCAATCAGGAAGGCTCGATCACCTGGTGTGAATTGACCCTCGATGTCATTTCGGGTAACGACCATGAGCGGTATGGTGTGTAAAAAAGGCGCCCTCAGGCGCCTTAGTCTTATCCTTTCGGTGGGAAAGGGTCTTTCCCGTGCGAGTCCTTGTCACGGATCTGTCCGTTAGGTCGGTGGATCACCAACTCACTTTCCTGATTGCGAGCGATCCCTCTGCCGGCATCGATAGCCTGCTGTTGGGTTGAGTGAACCGACGTGACTCTCTGATTCCCTTCGCCACGCACAGCCCACTGCCCGTTGTGCGGTACAACATGCTGATTTTTTCCCACAGCCACACCCTCTAGTAGATGATGAAATTAGAATATACTGTGTGTTCTGAAAATATAAAACACAATATATTGATATTCAGCTCACAAATCCTCCATGAGGATACACCGTCGCGTTCACACCACACACAACTTTTCCCGGGGGACAGAAGAGCAATGATGCAACCATTTAGAAATAGGGAGAGACAGGGGGAGGGTCATATCAAACAGCGTTCACCTGCAGCTGACGAGAGCAGAGCGAACGCGATGCTCATGCTGGCCAGCATCGTGACGCTTTGCTCATGCGATGCCATTTAACATAATGCACATTATCTGTATTTCTTAACATTTTCAATTTGTTACATAATTAACTCTTGGCGTAAACTTCTGCCACGCCGCTGAATCTATACTTTGGTCATATCGACAACAAGAGCACCTGCCTATGTGTGGCCGCTTTGCGTAATTCCATAGGTGTTCCCCGCGCCAGCGGGGATAAACCGATGCGGTTCAACCGCCATCAAGTCGGACGTGATGTATTCCCCGCGCCAGCGGGGATAAACCGCTGAGCGAACTGAGCAAGCCTGTGGCGTAGGCGTATGGGAAATCGGGGTTAACGGAAACGCAACACGGCTGGAGAGCGCCTGTCTGGCGCTGCAGTGTTATGTTCTCTTTTTGATAAGGACATTCCTAATTCTTTCAAACTTATCATCCCTAAAAAATAAGCATTCGACTATTTAGCCAAAAGTGATATTTGCCGGAATAGAACATTGCGTATCCAACTTTAATTGTTATATTTCTATCTCGCGCAGAATGATTAGATTCTCTTAATTATTGATGTGTGTGATGAACTCCTCGGGATTTACGATATGAGCATGCGGAAATCATTAAGCATCGGGTAATTCAAATGATTACTCGCTCATAGCCATGAGATTGGTCTGTAAACGGGATGTTTCAGATAGGTGCCGTTATGTAATAAATATGAAGGAGCATGACTTATGACGAGTAAAGTAAGCGTTCAAACGGTGTTGTTTGAATATCATGGGCAAAAATATAAGCTCTTCCTGGCATGGGATAAAAGACACGTTGGGTGTAACAAACTAAATCCATTGTATTTCTTAGATGCCAACCGACAGTTTGATACCATGATTAAGGCGGATTATCACGGTGATGATGTTTCCCCTGTACTCTATATAGGAATAGGCTATCAGGAAGGGGTAGACATTAAGGCGGCTCGCACATTTGACTATACGGTAAGTGATGGCAGCGAGCGTTTTAAAGACGGGGGCGGGGCGGAGCAGTTCTATCGATTTATTCAGGATGTCGTCAAACCCTGGATCGAATGTCGTTTTAAGATCAATAAGCAAATGCAAACGCTGGCGGGGCATTCGTTCGGTGGGCATTTCACTTTATATGTGGCGTTTAATCATAATACGGCTTTTCAGCGCTATGTTGCCGCCAGCCCCTCCCTCTGGTGGGCGAATGGCGCGGTGCTGCCCGAAGGCGACGTTAAGCTTGCCGCAAGCATTGATTGGTTATCGCTGCTATTAGGCAGCCGCGAAGAGCGGGCGGAGCCAGACAGTACCGATCTTGAGAGAGAAATCTTCCAGCGTATTGAGGATAACCCAAGGTTGAACATCAGGAATCTGGCGTCTGAGTTAGTGAAAGAGGGCGAGCGCTGCAGCTTCGAGTTTCTTCCCGGGCGAAAACACCCGGCGGTCGTAAAAGATTATGCACGCATAGCGAATTTCGTTGCGAGCCAAAAACCACTGCCAACCGGGCTGTGACAGGAGAGGTTAAATGGATTTTAAAGTGACGAGAGGGTTGCTGCTTTTGGCTGGATTATTTTTCTCTATCACGGCGGTAGCAAAGCCTATTCAAACCGACGAGACCGCATCATTGATTAACCAGCGGTTGTCTTACATGAAAGACGTTGCCGGGTATAAGGCAAACAACCATCTGGCCATTGAGGATTTGCCTCAGGAGGCCAACGTATTGGCCAATTCAGTCCGCGAGGCAGAAACATTGGGATTGGATGGCAAGACGGTGGCTCCCTTTATACAGGCGCAAATGGACGCCGCCAAGGCGATTCAATATCGTTATCGGGCAGACTGGTTGTCGGCACCGGAAAACGGCTGGCAGCCGGAACCGCTGGATAGCGTAAGAGCGAAAATCAGCCGTTTGAATACCCAAATTTTGACCAGCGTCAGCAATAAATTAAAGAAAGGCGAGCGTTTTAACGACAGGTTTGCCTTTATGAAATCCCTTGAGCAAACCCACCTGAAAGTCGGCGATAAAGAGCGCCTGTGGCAGTCCTTAAAACAAATTGCGTTGAAAAGGTAATCGCCGCCGGCGCAGGCACTGAATACGCCCGATGAGTGATCTCGGGCGCATTTTCCTCGCTGGCGGCCAGCCGGATGATCGCGTCGAAGGGCCGCTCAGGCGAGAAAAAGAATAGCGGTGGCTTCCATCACCCCACCAACTCCAACCCCGCCACGCGGCGCCAGTAGCCGTTACAGTCGGCGTGATCGGTCAAGGACAGCGGCTGCTCGCCATGCTCGTTGGCGCGGAAGGCGTCGATTTGCGCCAGCGTCTCGGTGCCCTGCGGTGACAGCCGCACGATGTCCACCAGCCCCTGCATGCTCGGCAGCTCGTTGCCGAGGTTGTAGCAGTAGCCGCTCATGGTCTGGATGCCGTTGAGCACGAACACCTGCTGTTGCTCCTGCGAACGCATCATGCGGCCCTGCGGATACTTGATGCAGCAGGTTTCGCACTCGTCCTTGCCGCGGTTTTCCGAGCGGGCGGTGAAGCAGCGCGCCGAATAGGCCAACGGCAGGTGGCCGTAGCTCAGCACCTCCACCTCGAAGTCGTGGCGGAAGCCCAGTTCGTCGCACTGCGTCAGCAGGTTGGCCAGCCAGTCGCGTGACAGCTCGACCGGCATGCACCAGCGCATCATGCCCTGGCGGCGCAGCAGGCGCAGGGTATAGGCGTTGTAGCAGTTCAGCGCATGGCCGGCGACGAACGGCAGACCGCGTTCCGCCGCCATGTTGACCGCGCCCAGATCGTTGGCTTCAAACAGGAACTCGCCGTTCTCCACATAGCGTTTCAACTCATTCAGCTCGGACGGCGCCTGCAGCAGCGCCAGCGTGGAGATCACCACCTGCTTGCCGCTGCGGGCGATGTCGCGCGCCAGCGCCAGCCAATCGCCGACCTTCATCTCGCGCCGCTTGGTGCAGACGCTCTCGCCGAGATAAATAATGTCGGCGCTGCTCTCCGTCGCCTGTTGATAGAACGCCGCGATGTCGTTTTTCGGCCAGTAGTAGAGTACCGGCCCCAATGCGTATTTCATTTTTCCTCCGGCTACTGCCATTTGCGGTGATAGGCGCCCAGCGTGGTCTGGGTGCCCTCGGACATCGCGCCCAGCGTCTCCATCCAGGCGGCGTCGGCGCGGTAGGCGGCCGGATCGGCCTGGCAACGGTCGATCGCCTGGCGCCAGACGCGCGCCACCTGGCTGACGTAAGCCGGGCTGCGCTGGCGGCCTTCGATCTTCACCGAGGCGATGTTGGCGGCCAGCAGCTCCGGCAGCAACTCCAGCGTATTGAGGCTGGTGGGCTCTTCCAGCGCGTGGTAGCGCACGTCGTCCACCAGATAGCGGCCCTTGCACAGCGTCGGGTAACCGGCGTTTTCATGGTCCTGGTAGCGGTCGATCAGCACGTCGTTCAGGCGCGACTCCATGCCCTGCGGGGTTTGCTGCCAGCGCACGAAACGCGCCGGCGAACAGGCGCCGACGGTGTTCGGCGACTCGCCGGTCAGGTAGGAAGAGAGATAGCAGCGCCCCTCGGCCATGATGCACAGGCTGCCGAAGGCAAATACTTCCAGCGGCACCGGGCTGGTGCGCGCCAGCTGTTTCACCTGGTGCATCGACAGCACGCGCGGCAGCACTACTCGGCCCACGTCGAAGTTGCGTTGGTAGAAACGGATCGCTTCCTCGTTGGTGGCGGAAGCCTGCACCGAAACGTGGCGTTCCAACTGCGGGTAGCGTTGGGCGGCGTATTCCAGCATCGCCAGATCCGCCAGAATCAGCGCGTCGGCGCCCAATTGGGCCGCCATATCCACCGCGCGCTGCCAGCGGGCGTAGCCGTCGGGATGGGCGAAGGTGTTGATGGCGATATGCAGTTTGCGGCCGTGGCGATGCACGTAATCGACCGCTTCCTGCAGCTTTTTCTCGGTGAAGTTGAGGCCGGCGAAGTGGCGCGCGTTGGTATCGTCTTTCAGACCGATGTAAACGGCATCGGCGCCGTTATCCACCGCGGCCTTCAGGGCCGGCAGGTTGCCGGCGGGACAAAGCAGCTCCATAGATTTATCCTGGCTTAGCCGTGCGCCCGGCCGGGCGCACGCTGTCTTTAAAGGTTGCCGGCGGCGGTGTTCCGCCGGCAAACGCGAATCGGGGAGGCCATTTTAGGCAATGGAGCGCACACAGGTTTTGATTTGAGGCAGCTTATGGCGTATTGATAAACATGGCGGTGAAATGCACTATTTGTTGATATAGACCGCTGAAGCCGCGCGCCAGTGTGGCAAAATAGCGATAGTCCGTATTGAAAGGAGTGGATGACCGTGTTGGAACAACTACGAGCACGCCTTGTGCGCCAGGGGCCGTCGCTGCTGCGCATCCCGCTGAAATTCACGCCGTTCGCTCTGCAGCGTCAGCTGCTGCAACAGGTGCTGAGCTGGCAGTTCCGCCAGGCGTTGGCGGATGGGGATCTGGAGTTTCTCGAATCGCGTTGGCTGAAGATCGAAGTTCGCGATCTGGCGCTACAATGGTTTATGACGGTAGAAAACGACAAACTGGTGGTCAGCCAGCACGCCGAAGCGGACGTCAGCTTCAGCGGCGACGCCAACGATCTGATCCTGATCGCGGCGCGCAAGCAAGATCCGGATACGCTGTTCTTTCAGCGTCGGCTGCAGATTGAAGGGGATACCGAATTGGGCCTGTATGTGAAAAATTTGATGGACGCCATCGAGCTGGAAAGCATGCCCGCGCCGCTGCGCATGGGGCTGTTGCAGTTGGCTGATTTTGTCGAAGCAGGGTTGCAGGAGGGCACGGCGTCGGCTTCCCGTGTGGCGGTATCATGCTGATCCGCGTAGAGATCCCGGTAGATGCGGCGGGCATCGACGCCTTGCTGCGCCGCGCCTTTGGCCGCGATGACGAAGCCGATCTGGTGCAGCAGCTGCGTGAAGACGGCCTGCTGACGCTGGGCGTGGTCGCCACTGACGACGAAGGCGGGGTAGTGGGTTACGCCGCGTTCAGCCCGGTAGACGTGGCCGGCGAAGACCGCCAATGGGTGGCGCTGGCGCCGCTGGCGGTAGACGAAAGCCTGCGCCGCCAGGGGCTGGCTGAAAAGCTGGTGTACGAAGGCTTGGATTCGCTGAACGAATTCAGCTACGCCGCGGTGGTGGTGCTGGGCGATCCGGCCTATTACGGCCGCTTCGGCTTTAAACCGGCCGCCGCCTATGGCCTGAACTGCCGCTGGCCGGACACGGAAAGCGCGTTTCAGGTGTATCCGCTGGCGGAAGACGCCCTGAATGGCGTCAGCGGCGAAGTGGCTTTTTCGGCGCCGTTTAATCGCTTTTAACGATCGGCAATAGATACTCCAACGACAGCGGCGGGTGATTCACCAGCCGCTCTTTTTGTATTTTGCTCAGCTGTTTGACGCGATATTCCAGCTTCAGCGCCGTTGAGCGATCCCCCACCTGGCAGTGAAACGCCAGCGTCAGTTCCCCTTTACCGCGCAGCGCCTTGGCGCCTTTGCCGGCCTGATGTTGCGCCAGGCGGCGCGCCACGTCGGTGGTAATGCCGGTATACAGCAGGCCGCTCGGTAAACGCAGCATGTAGAGGTGCCAGGGAGTGGGGGAGGTATCCGTCATCGTACGCCGTTTCGGTGGCCAGGGTCGGCGTATGATGGCATGTTCGCCGTCACAATCCCATCCCCGGCCGCCGGTGCCCTACCGCTTTACCCCTTTTTTCCCGCCAGCTCGAAGCGCGGCGAAACGATGCCGTACAGCGTCCAGCCGAGGAAGGTGGCGATGGCGCCCCACATCATCGCTTCCTCACCGGAGCTGTAGAGCGCATAGAAGCTGTACAGCGCGCCGATGCCGGCGATGATATTGGCGATGCGCGCCTTGTTGTCCGGCACCTTCGCCACTTTCTGAATAATGACCAGTGCCGCCATCGAGAGGATGTAAGGGATGATGTTGGTCACCACCGCCAGGTTCACCAGCACGTTGAACTGCTTGTTCAGCGATGGGCTGATGGTCATCAGCGACAAACCGCTCTGGATGACGACGATGGTCAGCATGCCTTTAACCGGCGCGTCGGCCTTGCTCAGCTTGGAGAAGATTTTCGGGAAGAAGCCGCTGTCGGCGGAGGATTTGAACACCTGAGCGATGGTGAACTGCCAGCCGAGCAGCGAGCCGACGCAGGACATGACCATCAACGCCATGATGATCTTGCCGACCGTTGGGTTGAACATGTGGGAGAACGCCAGCCCGAACGGGGCGGTGGAATTGGCCAGATCCATGTTCGGCACAATGCCGGCGATCACGTTGGTCGAAATGATATAGATCACCGCCGCGCTGAGGGTGCCGCCCAGTACGGCGATCGGCACGTTGCGCTCCGGGTTTTCCACCACGTCGGTGTTGGCGCAGGCGGATTCCAGCCCCAGGAACGCCCACAGGGTCATCGAGATGGAGGCGCCGATGGCTTCGAAGGTCGGCACCTGATGCGGGTTCCAGGCGGCGACGTAAGCGCTGCCGCTGAACCAGTACCAGCCGATGACCGAGATGCCCACCACCGGAATGATCACGCCCCAGACGGTGATGCCGCTGATTTTGCCGGTGATACGCGCCCCGCCGAAGTTGGCGACGGTCGCCAGCCACAGCACGCCGATGGTGGCGATACAGATCCCGAGCGGGCTGAGCGTAGCGCCAAACAGCTCGGTGCCGTAACCGACGGCGGAAATGGCGATGGCGATGTTGGCGATCAGCAGCGAAACGCCGTAGGTGTAGTTCGCCATAAAGTTGCCCGATTTGCCGAAGGCGTATTCGGCGTAGCCGCCCATGCCGCCGGATTTACGGCTGAACATGCCGCATTTGGCGAAGGCGTAGGCCAGTGCCATCGAGCCGACGGCGGTCACCAGCCAGGAAACGATCGAAATCGTGCCCACTTCGGCCAGCTTGGTCGGTAGCATAATTATGCCGGAACCCATCATATTCACGGCGGTCAGGATCGTTAATTGCACGACCCCCATTTTATTATTTGACTTACTCATGATCATTTTCTCTTTTAGGATGCGATCCGGGCGGCGAGAATCATCGCCGCCCCGTAAGGTGATTAATTTTTCATGACGTAGCCGTAAGCGCGGTTCCAGCCGTCCTCATCCTGTTGGATATAAACACCCTGCAATTCCGGCGCGAACCCCGGCAATAAGTTGATGCCTTCTTCCAGTGCCAGGAAATAACGCTGCGCGGCGCCGCCCCAAATTTCACCGGGCACGACGCACAGCACGCCCGGCGGGTAAGGCAGGGCGCCTTCGGCGGCGATGCGGCCCTCGGCTTTGGCCAGCGAGACCAATTCCACATTGCCGCGCACGAACTCGGTATTGGCGTCCTGCGGATTCATCACCACGCGCGGGAAATAACTTTTGCGGAACATCTCTTTTTGCAGCTCTTTAACGTCGTAGCTGACGTAAAGGTCGTGCATTTCCTGGCACAGCTGGCGGATGGTGTAGTTTTTGTAGCGCTGCTGGTGGTTTTTATAGACCGCAGGCAGCACCTCGCTGAGCAGGGAGTTCTGCTCGATGTGCTTCTCGAAGCGGGCGATCAGGGCCACCAGATGCTGCATCTTGGCGATGTCTTCCGCCGGCGTCAGCAGGAACAGGATCGAGTTGAGATCGCATTTTTCCGGCACGATGCCGTTTTCGCGCAGATAGTTGGCCAAAATGGTCGCCGGGATGCCGAACTCGCTGTAGCTGCCGGTGGCGGTATCGATGCCCGGCGTGGTGAGCAGCAGTTTGCACGGATCGACGAAGTACTGCGATTCGGCATAGCCCTCAAAGGCGTGCCATTTCTCGCCGGGCACGAAGTTGAAGAAGCGCAGATCGTTGGCCATCGCCGCGGTGTCATAGGCCTGCCACGGTTTGCCGTCGATCTGATCCGGCACGAACGGTTTGATCATCGTGCAGGTGTCCAGCAGCATTTTGCGCGCTTCGATGCCCACGCGCACGCACTCCTGCCACAGGCGCTGGCCGCTTTTGCCTTCGTGCATCTTGGCGTTGACGTCCAGCGCGGCGAACAGCGGATAGAACGGGCTGGTGGAGGCGTGCAGCATAAAGGCGTTGTTGAAGCGCTTATGGTTGCAGTAGCGGCTCTGTCCCTTGATGTGCTTGTCTTTTTTGTGGATCTGCGAGGTTTGCGAGAAGCCAGCCTGCTGTTTGTGCACCGACTGGGTGACGATGATGCCGGGATCGTTCTCGTTCAGCTCCAGCAGCAGCGGCGAGCAGTCTTTCATCATCGGAATGAATTGCTCATAGCCCACCCAGGCGGAGTCGAACAGGATGTAGTCGCACAGGTGGCCAATCTTGTCGACCACCTGGCGGGCGTTGTAGATGGTGCCGTCGTAGGTGCCGAGCTGGATGATCGCCAGGCGGAACGGGCGGGCTTCGTTGGCGCGTTCCGGCGCCACTTCGCGGATCTGCTGGCGCAGGTAGCGTTCGTCGAAGCAGTGCGCGTCGATGCCGCCGATAAAGCCGAACGGGTTGCGGGCGGTTTCCAGATACACCGGCGTGGCGCCGGCCTGGATCAACGCGCCGTGGTGGTTGGATTTATGGTTGTTGCGGTCGAACAGCACCAGGTCGCCGCGCGTCAGCAGGGCGTTGGTCGCCACCTTGTTCGAGGCTGAGGTGCCGTTGAGCACGAAGTAGGTCTTGTCGGCGTTGAACACCTTGGCGGCGTGCTGCTGCGCGGCGCAAGGCGCGCCTTCGTGGATCAACAGATCGCCCAGTTTGACGTCGGCGTTGCACATGTCGGAGCGGAAAAGCGTTTCGCCGTAGAAGTCGAAGAACTGGCGGCCCGCCGGGTGTTTGCGGAAGAACTCGCCGCCCTGGTGGCCGGGGCAGGCGAAGGTGGCGTTGCCCATTTCCACGTACTGCGTCAGCGTGTTGAAGAACGGCGGCAGCAGCTCGCTCTCATATTTGGCGGCGGCGGCCTCCAGCTGTTTGCCGTAGAACTGGGTATTCTTGCCGCACAGTTCAAACACGCCGTGCAGCGCCGGCAGTACGGCGTTATCCAGCTCTTCTTCGCAGCAGACGGCGACGAACAGCGGGATGTTCAGGCCGTGTTCTTCGATGCGCGCCAACATACCTTGCGCGACGTCGTCTACCGACAGCACGATGGCGGCGACGTCATTGAAATCGCTGTGATGCACATCAACGATGTCGCGTTCAGTTTCAAAGCAGCCGAGGGTTTGGGTGTTGGCGGCAATTTTTAATTTTTTCATTTTTCTCATTCTTCAGGCAAAGGCAGTCCGCCGGCAAATAATTCCATTTGCCGTTAACGCCTTCACGAAAATAAAGGTGTGCGAGAACCCAGCGATGCCGAAAGGCATTAACTGTGTTCGCTGTTTTATTTAGCTTGGATGCGCTTGGCCGAAATTAAGAATGAATTGCGTGTCCTTCCCGGTTAGCGAGAAAGAGACATTATCACCGGCGTGCGGAGAATAAGTAAAAACGCAATGACACTCTTATCAACGGCGTAAGAGCGAGGGGGGAGGGTTATCTGTAGTTGAAGAATGCGAAGCTAAAGCAGCTGCGATGAGCCATCATCATAATATGGGTTGTGCGCCTGATGTGCGCCATTTTTCGGTTATTGTTTTCCATTTTCTAATCCACCTTGCTGAGTGAAAAGATGGCGCTATTTTAGCGCAAGATTCGCTAAAAATCGTGATGACAATCACATAAATGCCGGTTTTGATAAATAACTATTCACCGGTTATGCAATGTATTGCATAAGTATCATCCGGACCCAGAGGTTGGCATGTAAATGAATTGCTAATGCTCGCGGCCCTTAAGCGCTTAATTTCAATGGCGCTCGGAAAGGAATAAAAAAAGCGGTCAAATAACCGGCTACATAACGATCAAATAAATCCGCCTTGTGTTTTTTATGTTATCAATCTGCTTTATGCAAAAGTAAATAAAAATTCATTATTGTTGTGTTTATATTCATGTGTGATTTTTGGTGATTATCGTTATTTGTGACTCGCTTCAACAACGCAGGGTAAGATGAGGCGAGTGAACAGGGAGGCGAGCAACCTTGAATACCCCAGAACAACGGCAGCAGATTGCGAATTTCATCGGCAAACAACACGTCTTGACGCTGTGCGCCGGCGACGGCCTCGACATGTGGTGCGCCAACTGTTTTTACGTGTTCGACGCCGCGACGATGGCGCTGTGGCTGATGACCGAACCGCACACCCGCCACGGCGGGCTGATGCTGAACAACGGCCGGGTGGTCGGCACCATCGCGCCGAAGCCGAAAAGCATCGCGCTGATCCGCGGCGTGCAGTATCGCGCCGAGGCGGTGCTGCTGAGCGGTGAAGAGGCCGAGGCGGCGCGTGCGCGTTACTGCAAGCGCTTCCCGATCGCCAGGGCGATGAAGGCCTCGGTTTGGCGGCTGGATCTGCACGAGGTGAAGATGACCGACAACACCCTCGGCTTCGGCAAGAAGCTGCACTGGGCGCGGTCTATACTTTAAGTCGACGTATCGATTACAACGGGAGATTGCATGGCGCGAGCACTGTTAGTCGGCGCAACCGGGCTGGTGGGGCGCGAGTTGTTGCAGCTGTTGCAAAGCGATCCGCAGATAACGGCCATCGTGGCGCCGACGCGCACGCCGTTGCCACCGCACGGCAAGCTGACCAATCCGGTCGGCGATGCGCTGTTCGAACTGCTGAGTAGCCTGCAGCAGCCGGTCGATCTGGTGTTCTGCTGCCTGGGCACCACCCGCCGGGCGGCGGGTAGCGCCGATGCCTTCCGCTACGTCGATTATCAACTGGTGGTGGAGAGCGCGCTGACCGGCCGCCGCTTGGGGGCGCAGCACTGTCTGGTGGTAAGCGCATTGGGCGCCAACGCGGATTCCACCTTCCTGTATAACCGCACCAAAGGCGAGATGGAGCAGGCGCTGCGCGAACAGCACTGGCCGCGCCTGACGCTGGTGCGGCCTTCCATGCTGGTGGGGGATCGCCCCGCGCCGCGCCTGATGGAGCGCCTCACGCTGCCGCTGTTCAGGCTGCTGCCCGGCAAATGGCGCGCCGTCTCCGCCAAAGACGTGGCGCAAACGCTGCTGCAGCAGGCGTTCACGCCGGGCGAAGGGGTCAGGGTGCTGGAGTCGGATCGGCTGCACTGCTACCGAGGCTGACGCTGAGGTGATCGAACGCCAGCTCCAGCCCTGCGGGCAGTTCATTGTCCAGCAGCCACCGATCGAGATGATGGCTGATGTGCGTCAGCAGCGTGCGTTTGGGCTGCAGCAACCGCTGCGTCTCCTGCGCGCGGGTCAGGTCGTTGTGGTTGCGCGGCGCCTGCGGCTGAGGCGGCAGGCTGCAATCGAGCACCAGCAGATCCAACACCACGTTCTGCAGATAGTCGGCGGTGGCCGACGGCAGGCCGACGGTGTCGGTCAGGTAGGCCAGCGCAGCGCCCGCCGCCTGGATCAGATAACCGTGGGTCAGCTTGGAGTGTTGCAGCGGCAGCGGGGTGATGCGCATGCCGCCGAGCTCGATGGTGGCGAAGGGCGCCAGCGGCGGCTGAAACGCCAGAATGCCGGGGTGTTTGAACAGATCGTCGCAGCCCTGTTCATCCGGCGGGCCATACACCGGAATAGAATTTCCGCACCCCCAACGCAAAGGAAATAACCCCTGAACGTGATCCATGTGGTAATGTGTCAGTAAAAAACGTTGAATTTGCCCCGCCGAAAACCGCCGCTCCAAAGCCGGCAATCCCGCATCCAATAAGGTCGTTTCTCCCTGATAGTTAAGCATGGCGCTGCACGCTCGCCGCCGAAATGCCGGCTCGCGCCGCGCCCGTTGGCAGCTCAGGCAGTCGCAGCCGAACACCGGCACCTGCTGCGCGCCGCCGGTGCCGAGAAAGGTCAGTTGCATCGCTCCCCTCCGTTAAAGGTACTTCTGCGCAAAGCGGTTGATGTCGCGAAAATCCGCCAGCCGCGCCTGCAGCGTGGCGTGATCCCAGTGCCACCACTGGCTGCGTTCGATACGCTCGATCAGCGCGTCGTCAAAGCGCATGCCGATCTTTTTGGCCGCCACGCCGGCGACGATGCTGTAGGGCTCCACGTCCTTGGTGACCACCGCCGCGCTGCCGATCACCGCGCCGTTGCCGACGCTGACGCCCGGCATCAGAATGGCGTTATGGCCGATCCACACGTCGTGGCCGACGGTGACGTGGTGCTCGCGCCGCCAGTCGAAGAACGCCGCGTCGTCTTCCCCCAGCCCGTATTCGGAAGCGCGGTAGGTGAAGTGGTGTTGCGCGATGCGCTGGTAGGTCGGGTGGTTGCCGGGATTGATGCGCGCATAGGAGGCGATGGAGACGAACTTGCCGATGGTGGCGTAAAAAATCTGGTTGTGCCCGGCGGTGTAGGAGTAGTCCCCCATCTCCACCTCTTCCAGGATCGCATCGTCGGCCAGGTGCACATACTGGCCGAGCCGGGTGCGGTTAAGGGTCACGTTGTCGCCGATTTTCGGCTGGGCAAAGTCGTTCATGGCGTCGCATCCTGAGCTTGTCGGGTAGGGGTGGGCAGCAGCGCCAGCAGCGCCGCCAGGGTGTCGTCGAGTGGGCCGTCGTTGTGCAGCACCCGGCAGCCGGCGGGCAGACTCTGCTGATATTCCGCCGCCCGCGCCAGCCGCTGCTCGATCTGTTCGGCGCTTTCTCGCCCCCGATCCTGCAGGCGCCGGCGCAGGACCGCGGCGTTGACCTGCAGGCATACCGGCAGCAGCTGCGCACCATAGCGCTGCTGCGCCTGCGGCAGGTGGGCGCGCGAACCGTTGACCGCCACGTCGATCCCCTGCAGCAGCCAAAGATCCACTTCGATCCCGAACGCGTAGTGCTGCTGGTGGGCCTGCCAGTCGAGCGCGAACAGCCCCTTGGCGCGGCGGCGCAGAAATTCCGGTTCGCTCAGCGCGATGTGATTCTCGCAGCCGGCGTCCGCCGGCCGGGTGATGTAACGGTGCGCCACCAGCGGCGCGCGGTCGGCGTCGGCCCGCAGTGCGGCCAGCAGGCTGTCCTTGCCTGCGCCGGAAGGCCCCATCAGGTAGATGAGCCGCGCCATCAGAACACCTGCCTACCCTGGCGCCACACGTTCTGCACATAAACGTGCTCGCCGTGCGGCCGCGCCAGCACCAGATCCGCCCGCAGCCCTTCGGCGAGGGTGCCGCGATCCTGCAGATCCAGCGCCCGCGCCGGGTTGCGGGTGATCATGCGCACCGCCTGGGGCAGATCGTAGGCGTTGCGTTCGTCCGCCGCGAGGCGAAACGCCGCGTCCAGCAGGCTGGCCGGGTAATAATCGGAAGAGAGAATATCCAGCACGCCCAGCGCCGCCAGGTGGTGCGCCGCCACGTTGCCGGAGTGGGAACCGCCGCGCACGATGTTCGGCGCGCCCATCAGCACCTGCAGGCCCTGCTGGTGCGAGGCGCGGGCGGCCGCCTCGGTGGTGGGGAACTCGGCGATCGCGCTGCCCAGCGCGCAGGATTCGGCCACGCGCGCGGCAGTGGGCGGCGATCGCCTCGCGGTTCGGCGCGGCCCAGCGGGCGGACAGGGCGACCTGCTGCTCCTCGTACTCGCTCATCTGCTGGTCGTTGAGGTGGTACTTGCCCTGATAATATTCGCGGTACTTTTCGCGCGAGGCGAACTGGCGCTGGCCCGGTGAATGGTCCATCAGCGACACCAGCGACACGCCCGGCTTGTCCATCAGCTGTTCGAACAGCGGCAGCGTGCTCTCGTGCGGCAGCTCGCAGCGCAGGTGCAGCCGGTGCTCGGCGCGGTTCACCCCGGCGCGCTGGCTGTGGATCACCGCGTCGATCATCTTCTGCAGGTTTTCAAGCCGGTGGCCGCCGTCGCGCACGTCGCCGATCGCCACCGCGTCCAGCACCGTGGTGATGCCGTTGGCCACCATCAGCGCGTCGTGGCTGCTCATCGCCGAATGGGCCGGCCAGTCGACGTTCGGGCGCGGGGTAAAGAACTTGTCCAGGTTGTCGGTATGCAGCTCGATCAGCCCCGGCAGCAGCCAGCCGCCGTCGCCGTCCAGTGCCTGCGGCAGCCGGCTCGGGCCGTCGGCGAAGCTGCGGATCACGCCGTCCTGCATCTCCAGCGAGCCTTGCACTACCTGGTCATCCAGCACCAGCTTAACGTTATTGACGATCATCAGAGGGCCTCCAGCGCCTGCGGCGCCTGCATGTCATACAGCCGGTCGGCGACCTGTTGGCGGACGCCTTCATCGTGGAAAATGCCGACGATCGCTGCGCCGCGCGCCTTGGCGCGTTCGATAAGCTGCACCACCGCCGCGCTGTTGCGGCTGTCGAGCGAGGCGGTCGGTTCGTCCAGCAACAGAATGGGGTAATCGACGATAAAGCCGCGTGCGATGTTCACCCGCTGCTGCTCGCCGCCGGAGAAGGTGGACGGCGCCAGCGGCCACAGGCGCTGCGGCACGTTGAGCGCAGCGAGCAGCGCTTCGGCGCGTTCACGGCACTCGGCGCGTTCGACGCCCTGTTCCAGCAGCGGTTGCATCACCACCTCCAGCGCGCTGATGCGCGGGATCACCCGCAGGAACTGGCTGACCCAGCCCAGCGTATGGCGGCGCACCGCCAGAATCTGGCGCGCGTCGGCGCTGACCATGTCCAGCCAGTCGCCCTGGTGGTGGATCCAGATATGGCCGCTGTCCGGCAGGTAGTTGGCGTACAGCGAGCGCAGCAGGGTGGATTTGCCGCTGCCGGAGTGGCCGTGCAGCACCACGCATTCGCCGCCGTGGACCGTCAGGTTGGCGTCGTGCAGCACCGGCAGGCGGGTGCCGTACTGCTGGTGCAGCACAAAGGTTTTACTGAGATGTTCAACTCGGATTTGCATAGTCATCTGTTATCGCCTTGGGTTACGACAGCACCGAAGAAACCAGCAGCTGGGTGTAAGGATGGTGCGGATCGTCCAGTACTCGGTCGGTCAGGCCGCTCTCCACCACTTCGCCCTGTTTCATCACCAGCAGACGGTGGGCCAGCAGCCGCGCCACGCCGAGATCGTGGGTGACGATCACCGCCGCCAGCTGCATCTCCACCACCAGGTTGCGCAGCAGATCGAGCAGGCGCGCCTGCACCGACACGTCCAGCCCGCCGGTCGGCTCATCCATAAACACCAGCTTGGGGTGGGTGACCAGGTTGCGGGCGATCTGCAGCCGCTGCTGCATGCCGCCGGAGAAGGTGGTCGGCAGATCGTCGAGGCGCGACAGCGGGATTTCGACGTCTTCCAGCCACTGGCCGGCCTGGCGGCGAATGTCGCCATAGTGGCGCTGGCCGATGGCCATCAGCCGCTCGCCGATGTTGCCGCCGGCGGAGACCTGCGGCCGCAGCCCGTCGAGCGGGTGTTGGTGCACCACGCCCCAGTCGGTGCGCAGCAGGCGGCGGCGATCGCTCTCCGCCATGGCGTACAGATCCTGTTCCTGGCCCGCCTGCGGGCGGTAAAGGATCTGCCCGCGCTGCGGCGCCAGCCGCGCCGAGATCGATTTCAGCAGCGTGGTTTTGCCGGAGCCGGATTCGCCGACGATGCCCAGCACTTCACCGGGGTAGATGTCGAACGACACGTCGCTGAAGCCCTTGCCGGGGGCGTACAGGTGGGTGAGCCGGTTCACCGACAGCAGCGGGGTGGTGCTCAAAGGGGTGGAAGTCATCAGTGCTGCGCCTCTTGCGAAGATTGCGCCAGCTGCTGCCGGCAGTAGTCGGTGTCCGAACAGACGAACATGCGGTTGCCCCGATCGTCGAGCACCACTTCGTCGAGATAGCTGTGGCGCGAGCCGCACAGCGCGCAGGGTTCGTCCCACTGCTGCACGCTGAACGGATGGTCGTCGAAGTCCAGGCTCTCTACCTTGGTGAACGGCGGCAGGGCGTAGATGCGTTTCTCGCGCCCGGCGCCGAACAGCTGCAGCGCCGGCATCATGTGCATTTTCGGGTTGTCGAATTTCGGGATTGGCGACGGATCCATCACGTAGCGATCGTTGACCTTCACCGGGTAGGCGTAGGTGGTGGCGATATGGCCGTAGCGCGCGATGTCTTCATACAGCTTCACCTGCATCACGCCGTACTCCTCCAGCGCGTGCATCTTGCGGGTCTCGGTTTCGCGCGGTTCGATAAAGCGCAGCGGCTCCGGGATCGGCACCTGATAGATCAGGATCTGGTCTTCGCGCAGCGCGGTTTCCGGAATGCGGTGACGGGTTTGAATCAGCGTAGCCTCCGGCGTGCGTTCGGTGGTTTCCACCCCGGCGACGCGCTGGAAGAAGCGGCGGATCGACACCGCATTGGTGGTGTCGTCGGCGCCCTGGTCGATCACCTTCAGCACGTCGGCGCGGCCGATAACGCTGGCGGTGAGCTGAATGCCGCCGGTGCCCCAGCCGTAGGGCATCGGCATCTCGCGGCCGCCGAACGGCACCTGATAGCCGGGGATCGCCACCGCCTTCAGGATAGCGCGGCGGATCATGCGCTTGGTCTGCTCGTCCAGATAGCCGAGGTTATAGCCGGTCAATACTTCACTCATCGCGGGCCTCCTGACGCTCGCTGTATTCCTGTCGCAGCCGCTTGAGCAGCTCCAGTTCGGCCTGGAAGTCGACGTAGTGCGGCAGCTTGAGATGGGAGACGAAGCCGGCGGCCTCGACGTTGTCGGCGTGGGCCAGCACGAACTCTTCGTCCTGCGCCGGGCCGGCGACGCCTTCGCCGTAGTCGGGGCTCTGCAATGCGCGGTCCACCAGCGCCATCGCCATCGCCTTGCGTTCGGCGCGGCCGAACACCAGCCCGTAACCGCGGGTGAAGTGCGGCGGGTGGTCCTTTGGATCGACGAAGCCGTTGACCATTTCGCACTCGGTCAGCAGGATTTCGCCGATATCGATGGCGAAGCCGAGCTCTTCAGGCACGATCTCCACCGAAACGTGGCCGGTGCGGATCTCGCCGGCGAACGGGTGGTTGCGGCCGTAGCCGCGCTGGGTGGCGTAGCCGAGCGCCAGCAGAAAACCTTCATCGCCGCGCACCAGCTGCTGCAGGCGCGCCGAGCGCGAGCAGGGGTAAACCGGCGGGTTGCGGGTAATGTCGTCCGGCGCGCTGCCGTCGTCCTGTTCCTCCCGCGCCAGCTGCTGGCGACACAATAGATCGAACACGTGGCTGCAGTTGTCCGGCAGCGGTTCGTCGGCCTGCGGCGCACGTGGCGCTTCGCCCTCCGCCAGCAGCGCGAAGTCCAGCAGCCGATGGGTGTAGTCGTAGGTTGGCCCCAGCACCTGCCCGCCGGGCAAGTCCTTGTAAACCGCCGAGATGCGCCGCTCCAGCCGCATGTTTTCGCTGGCCAGCGGCTCGCTGACCGCCAGGCGCGGCAGGGTGGTGCGGTAGGCGCGCAGCAGGAAGATCGCCTCCACCAAATCGCCGCTGGCCTGTTTGATGGCCAGCGCCGCCAGCTCGCGATCGTAGATGCCGCCTTCGGTCATCACCCGATCCACCGCCAGCCCCAGCTGCTGTTCGATGTGTTCCGCGCCGATCGCCGGCAGCGCGTCGTCGCCGCGCCGCAGCTGTTCCTGCAGCTGATGGGCGGCCTCAATGGCTTTTTCGCCCCCTTTTACCGCTACGTACATCAGCACACCTCCACGCGGGTGGTCCGCGGGATCGCCAGCAGGCGATCGCCGCAGGTCAGCAAAATATCCAGCCCCAGCGGGAAGCGCTGCGGACGGTTGACCAAGTAATCGAGCAGCGCCGGCGGCAGGCGCGGCGCAATCAGGCGTTGGCTCTCGATGCCGGGGCCGGTCAGGCGCAGCGCGGCGCCGTTCTCCAGCTCAGCAAGCTGCACCACCACCGTGGCGCCGCATTCCGGCGAGATTTCCGTGCCTTGCGGTAAGGCCTGCAGATCGGCGGCCTGCAGCTGCTCATCGAACAGGGCAAAACAGACCTCCTGCGCCGCGGTGGCCAGCGGCGCGCCGCTGTGAAAACGAATGTTTGTTAGCACTTGCTCACTTTTAAGCGCCGCGCACAGCTGCAGCGGCGTTTCCTGATCGGCCAACGTCAGCAGCGCGGCGGTGCTGGCGGCGTTCAGCGGCGCCCAGGCCGGGCCGGCCGGCAGCGTCACCCGGTGGCCCGGTTCGCTCAAGGCTTTAAGAATCAAACGAAAAGCGTGCTGCGATTGGTCTATCGGTTGTTCAAAACCGGTCAATAAACTCATGGCTTAATCCCCTCGCACCAGCGTAAAGAAGTCCACCCGGCTGGCGGCGATCGCCCGGGCGCGCAGCTGGCGCTGTTCGTGCTGCAGCGCGGCCAGCGGCGCGATCAGCTGTTGTTGCAGGCGTTCGCCGTGTTCCGGCTGTTGCAGCAGCGCATCGGCCAGCGCGCACAGCTCGGCGTGCGCCTTGTCGCGCCCGGCGATATAGCTGTAGCCGTAGCCGCCGTTGTCCAGCTGCACCACCGCGCGGGTGACCGTCATGTCCCCCAGCACGAAGCGGCGGCCGGTGGCGCCCATGCGCCCATGCAGCTGCGCCAGGCCGATCTCCGGCGCGCGGATGCTGCGGTAACCCGGGCTGAGGTTCAGCGCCTGCCAGTGGCTGCGCAGCTGCTCGGGCCGGCTGTGCGCCAGCACCGACATCCAGCGTTGTCTCGACTCTAAGGCTTGCATTCAGTGCTCCATCGTCAGTTCAATCATGTCGGCACGGGCCAGGCTGACGGAGTATTCCGCCACGTCTTCGCCGCCGCTGCGGACGTTAAGGGTGCGCACGCACAGCAGCGGCGCGTGGGTGGCGATCTCCAGCAGCCGGCTCTCTTTGGCCTGCGCGCGGCGCGCGCTGATGCGCGTCTGGCGGCGGGTCAGCGGCTGCTGCAGGTGCTGTTCGATAAACTGGTGCAGCGAACCGCTGTGGAACTGCTGCAGCGCCGGCCACCAGTCCAGATCGGGCAGATAGTGGTCGATGACGCTCATCGGCACGCCGTTGACCCGGCGCAGGGTGCGCAGGTGGATCACCATTTCGCCTTCTTCACGCGAGAGTGCGCTGGCGACATGCCCATTGCACGGGCGCAAGACAGCGAGTAAGCGCTCACTGGTGGGATGGCTGCCCTGCTCGAACAGGTTCTGGCTGAAGCGGGTATTGGCGTGCAGCGGGTAGTCGTAAGGCCGCATCAGCACCAGAATGCCGACGCCGTGGCGGCGCTGCAGCCAGCCGCGCTCCACCAGCTGATCCACCGCGCGGCGCAGGGTGTGGCGATTGACCTGATAACGCTCGGCCAGCTGCTGTTCCGAAGGCAGGTAGTCGCCGCAGCGGTATTGCGTGCGCAGCTCCTGTTCCAGCTGCGCGGCGATCTGCTGATAGCGCGTGGGGTAAGTGGTCGGATGTCTAGATAACTCCATCATAATAAAAACCTCGTCATACCGATGGCTGTGCGATGAAGGCGGAAGCGGTGCGTTTCATCGTGCGTCTACCCTGTGGTTTTCAAGTTGGCATCATGGTGCCGGGCGCAGATGACAATCGCGTTACGCGTCGGTGGCGAACAGATGAACTATTTAGGACAGCCCGGGCGTGCACGGGCGGCGACGGCGCGCTATGCTGGCGCCTCTGTTGACTGACTCTGGCCGCTACTATGCCGCAACCTCTGAACGCCCCTGAACCCGCCCCACGCGCCTGGCCGCTGTGGAAACCGATCCTGTTTCTGCTGGTGGTGGCCGTCGGCCTCTACTACGTCAAATGGCAGCCTTACTACGGCAAGGCGTTCGTGGCGGCGGACAGCCACTCGATCGGCAAATCGATCTTGGCCGACGGCGCCGCGAGCCCCTGGCTGGCAGCCTGGCAGTATGCGCTGGTCTACTTCACCGCGGTATGGAAGGCGGCGCTGCTCGGGGTGCTGTTAGGTTCGCTGGTGCAGGTGCTGATCCCGCGCGACTGGCTGGCGCGCACGCTCGGCCACCGGCGTTTTTCCGGCACCGTGCTGGGGGCGCTGATCGCGCTGCCGGGCATGATGTGCACCTGCTGCGCCGCGCCGGTTGCCGCCGGCATGCGCCGCCAGTCGGTGTCCAGCGGCGCTGCGCTGGCCTTTTGGCTCGCCAACCCGGTATTGAACCCGGCGACGTTGGTGTTCATGGGGTTTGTGCTCGGTTGGCCGTTCGCCGCCATTCGCCTGGTGGCAGGTGTGGTGATGGTGCTGGGCATCGCCTGGCTGGTGCAGCGCGTGACCGCCAACGATCCGCAACCCGCTGCGCCGCAGCCTTTGGTGCTGACGGCGCAGAACGACGAGCAGCCGTTCCTCGCCCGTTGGGGGAAAGCGCTGTGGGCGCTGTTTTGGTCGACCATCCCGATCTACGTGCTGGCGGTGCTGGCGCTGGGCGCGGCGCGGGTCTGGCTGTTCCCGCACGCCGACGGCGCCGTCGACAATAGCCTGCTGTGGATCATCGGCCTGGCGATCGTCGGCTGCCTGTTCGTTATCCCCACCGCAGCAGAAATCCCGATCGTACAGACCATGATGCTGGCGGGCATGGGCGCGGGCCCGGCGCTGGCGCTGCTGATGACCCTGCCGGCGGTCAGCCTGCCTTCGCTGCTGATGCTCAACAAGGCCTTCTCCGCCCGGGCGCTGTGCCTGACGGCGGTGCTGGTGGCGTTGTGCGGCGCGGTGACCGGCGTGGTGGGAATGGGGTTGGTGTAACTTACCGTTGCTGATGAGTGGTTCGATGCTGTCTCAAGGAAGAGATCGCAATGGAGCAGCGGAATAAACCTGAAATGGACTTAGAGGCAATGTTGCAGGAGCAAGCGTTGCGTGAAAGGGTGGATGCCGCCCTTGAACGTTTGAGAAACGGCACCGCGGTTTATCTCAGCCATTCGGAGGTAGAAAAACGAATGGCTTTATTCAAGGTGAAAATCCGGGAGCGCTATCGAGGATGATGTTGAGCTGTGCTAGCTCACAGCTGGACTTACAGTGTCTAAGGTCGCCGCTGGTCGGCTTTGAGCGAGAAGCCGACATTAACACTTAGAAGACGGTTATCTCGTTATGACCTTGATTTCTCTCCATTGGATTTCAAATCCTTGCTAGAACAGAAAGTGAACATCATGGCATGCAAGCCATTTTGGGTCTGTCGAAATCAATTAGTTAAATTCATAACACTAAGTTACAGCTGGCGGTCTTGGAGAAAAAATGGCGGAAGTCTTAAATAATCATTACCGTTATATGTACATTTTAGAGTCGAAAATGAATGAGTGGACTTGATATAGGGCTCCGAAGGTAAAAGTGGCCAACGGGCCCTCTATTTGCTATTTTTTTTCTGCTAACTGATCGGGTCGAATAATATATAGCTCCGGAGACTGGTCGGGAGTGTTTTCAGGAGGCATCAGCATAACCCATGGACGGCCTATAAATTTACCGTCTTCAAAAAACATGCCTACTTCGTCGCGCCAAAAACGTTTCGTCGCTAACACAGCTCCAGGCCAAATTGATCCAATGATTTCTTTAAGTGAGGGAGTCATATTGCTCACAAGGTTAATTAATCGATTAGCATGATGGGTAGCACTTTCAGGACCTATACTTTTAGCTGTTAACATCACCATTGCAAATAACCGTTCTGTGCGCCTTCCCATTTTGACATCTAGCTTAAGCGTCAACCCATCTGGAAGTTGAGCTTCTAAGGTTCTAATATCTATATCCACTTCAAAAACGGATTCATCAACACTTTCCAACATTTGTAAGTAAGTCATGCTTCGATCGAGTAAGTAACTGGGTGACGGTATATTATCGTAATATTCTAAAATCTGTACTGCAGGCGCTCTATCATATGACTTTGTATAGACCAGTGGTCTTGCTAATGCAGCGGCTAAATGAATTGCTCGAGCGGGTTCAAACTCATCAATACCCATTTTTTTTAGCTGATGACGAATATTTTCTGCTTCTACAAAAAATATTTCTGCTTCAGGATGAAAAGGGATATACTTTCCATCTTCGATTTTGACGCTTCTTTGTTGCTCTTTTTCATTATGACACAAATAAGGATGTAGCCATCCCAGAACAGTTTTCCCTCCCAAGCTTTCAAACCAGTCCGGTTGAGGAACAAGGTCTTGACGTATTAACTCAAGTTGTTCGTCATTAACAGCTACAAAAAGGGATTGATTAACGGCCTCCCGTTCGGAATGCTCATAAATTTCAATGGATTGATTGCTTCCAGTAACATAAGGCCATCGAAGTTCGTACATCAAGAATGCATCATGATTTTCTGAAAACCAACCGGCCCACTCAACTTCAGCAACTGAAATATTTTCAGGGAATTGCCAGTCCTCTCCCATTTCAGGAAGAAGCCATTCCTTCTCAGTCTTTATCTCTCCATTAAAATTTATGATATAACTCTCTGGCTCAATTCCTCCTATCCAAATATTGTCGTCCTCATTTTTAGATTTTGGGTTAATCAAAGCGGATTTACCAAATCTAACAGTCACTCCGGTGTAACTTCCCTTTAATGTTTGCAATACATCCTGTTTCATATTAGCAATAGCAATAGGTAGTTCTGTCAGAGATAGTCTACGCTCTCCGCTAATCGAATTAGCCGACAAATCACCAACGCCTCCAGACTTAATTGATGGTCGGAATGGTTCAAATAATTCACGTGATCCCCAAAAGTTAGCAACACCTTCATATTGAGTTGTATTTAATTTTACAGTGCTATCGTCACTTATATTCCGAATGATGAAGGGAATAAGTAAGCGCTGGGTAATCATTCCCAAGGTAGAACCATGTAGCCACATGCGCGATAGTAGCGGACTTTCTTCAACATATTGCAACATTAAATCGCCGTCAATATAGTCCAGAGAATAATCAGGGAAATTATCTATGTATTCACGCTTTCCCTGTGGGGAAATGCGACCATTCGTAAAAAATAAAGCAGACTTAACTCCAAACTTTGCCAAAGCTATAACAATTTCATCTGTTTCACGTGAGCTAACAGACTTTGAGTCATCAGAGTGGTGTTTACATTGGGTTAAATGTTGTATTCCTTCAGGGGTTATTGAAAGAATATCTCTTCTGCCATCACCAGGGCCATCAAGAATACGAACCTTAGTATGACCAAGAGACCATTTAAGAATATCTGCAGCAAGGACAGGGAGCGAATTAGGGTTTAAAGACCCGCTTAGTTTATATCGAGAATCAATTTCAGTCATTTATCTAATCCTATAAAAATCATTGTAATGATTCACTTTGCTTAGTTATATCATATATTAATAATCTATTCTCGATAGAAATTCTAACTATGATTTTACAGTATAATTAATAGTGATACTAAAATATATAGTTTTACTTTTTAACCAACTTAGTGCTCAGGTAAATTTGCTTACTAAGATGTCCGCTCCTGGCCCGTTGCGGTCAGTTAACCGAGCCGGACGTCTGCTGCGAGCGAGGAGAAGACGTTGACTTAGCCGGATTGCTTAGGACTTCTAAAGTTACTGGCGCGGATTTCTGGGATACTTTCAAGATCTTCCCTCAACTAAAACGGAAAATTTCGGCGGACTTTCTACTAGATAGTCCGCCATTATAGTTGCTTTTATACAGTTATTAATCAACCTTCCAAACGTTGACAGCTTGTTTTGACATCCATTTCTGAAACTCATTGACAGTTTCTAAATTCCATTCTGCATATTCAGTGACTTTTGAAGCCAGTATATATCCAGATTTTTTATATTCTTTTTTCTTATCTTCAAATGATGAGCGCTTTAAGTTATCTTTATCCATTAAAATCATGTTTCCAAGCCTATCTTTTACATCATTAATTCCTTCACCAAAAGAATCGCACCATTCTTTTTCGGGGTGATAAGGACAAATATGTTCTAATGTGGTTTTTTCATAATCACATTGATTACCTAAATGCCCCTCAATCTCAGAAAGTAAAAACCGTATTTTTTTCGCCGTTTGCCTACTAGGCATCCTATGAAACTCAAAAGCATTAAAGAATGAATTATCGTCAGGATACAAGCGTTTAAATTCTTCACTATTTTTTACATGACTAGCTCTTAAAAACTCTCGGTTATAAACTTTGTTAGCAATTTGATTGTAAATATTCTCTTGCTCACTGGGCGATAAGTGGCAAATAACATTATAACGAATAGATAATATGTATAAATATCTTGCGAGCTTAATAAACTCTTCAGGAGAGAAGTTACCGAAGGCAGCAAGGAATATTGTAAGTGGTTGCTTGATATTGAATAACCTTATTCCATTAAGGTAATGCAAAACATTTCTGTATTTCTCATCTTGATCTCCCCACCATGCATCATTAGGGTTAATCAATGATGCATAGATAGGTGAGTAGTCAATTAATGATTTTAAATACTGATACGCTTCTTCCGGTTTCGTTAATATCTTTCTCATAGAGGAAAACAGGTTGTTCTTAGTGACCATTTTTCTCTGCGAGTTATAGTGATATCTAATGTAATCAGAAACATTGCTTTCGCCAAGTTGGACGATCATTTCTGACCATTGCTCGTCCAAATCATTGAGTTCATCTTCTCCGATTTGATCATCTTTTGTCACAATTGAGAATAAATAGTTCTTAAGTAGATCCGGGGTGGAAAGTTGAACACCTCTCGCATTCAAAGTTTCAAAAACTTTATAAGCATTAAGATCATCTTGCACTATTATCTTTGTGAAAACCATGCTCGAAGAAAAATCTGCAATGAACTGAGCAATATCAGCACCTGTTCTACCAAAATCTTTCTTAGTAAAAAAATCAAAACATTTTCGTATCAATTTATTAGTCGATGTTATACCTCGAGGGTTTTGAGCCTCTAAATGCGATGACATTCTTTGAAAATAACTTTTGTTGTTTCTATTTAGTTCTAATTTATTAATCACCTTAAGCGTAACGAAGTTCTTACTTCCTACAAAGTTTTGAGTTATACCATTGAGTCGCTCAGTATTTCCCTCTACATCCTCTCCATTATCAATTAAGGTTTTGATAGCTTTCATTGCAGCCAGAACTATAATCGATAACGTAACTAAACGTTGTTGCCCATCGATAATTTCATGTTGATACTGTTCTTTTTGTTGAAGGACAATGTAGCCCATATAATGGAACCCTTCATCATCAAGTGCATTTATATCCCCCCACAAGTCCTCCCATTGCCCTACATCCCATGCGTAGTCTCGCTGGAACCTGGGTACAATATATTTGTTTGGACCACCAATTAATTCATTAAAATTCTCATTTTTTGGTTCCATCAACATAAATTGCTTTGCCATTTAATCAAATCCCGTTATTTTAAAATGACGTCATCATAAGACCGCTAATTATTAACAAGGCAATATGATGAAAGTTTGCATAATTTTGATGTACTATGAACAATTCAAGCATTAAAAGGGACTCTCGACGATCAACTTCATAAAAGATAATCATCTAGGCAGCTTTGAGCAAGCTATAGAGTTGTTAAAAGGCCTCCTATATATCTGAACTACTGTCTGGAGCAACTGTAACTTAGAGCGCTAACACTCAAGAATCCCCGCTGGTAGTGGCAGCTTTTGACAATTCGCTCCCATCGCCGGTTGACTGGCCTGTTCTCAGTTGATTAACACATTTTGAGGTCAGCTATGTCCGCTCCTGGCACAAAGCAGCCCATCAGATTAACGCCGTGCCGTAGCGCTGCCAGATCGAGTCTGTGCAGCTCGCTCATCGCAACCTATGCACCACCTGGTTGCTGCTGCCGCGCCAAATCAGCGCTGGGTCTTTCAAATCTTGCACGAACTTACCGTCGATCAGCACGTTGATCCTGTCCACCACCTGCATTTGCTGTGCGTCCAGTTCCGCCAGCCGGTAGCCGGTCCACAGCCAGATATCCTTGCCGGGGCACTCGGCGCGCACCCGTTTCACGAACTGCAGGATGCTCGGCACGTTGGCCGGGTGCAGCGGATCGCCGCCGGAGAGCGACAGCCCCTGGCGCGGCACGCGCGCATCGTTCAGATCGGCGATGATGCGGTCTTCCAGCGCCGGGGTAAACGGCTGGCCGGAGTTGAGCCGCCAGGTGCTTTTGTTGTAGCAGCCGGGGCACTGGTGCACGCAGCCGGCGACAAACAGCGTGCAGCGGGTGCCGGGGCCGTTGACGACGTCGATCGGGTAATACTGGTGATAATTCATGTGAGGCCTGCCCATCAGGCTATTTTACTGGCCATTTTGCCTTCGGGCAGTGCTGCCAATCCTCACGTACTGCGTGTACGCTGCGGTTGGTGCGCGCTGGCCGAAGGCAAACTGGCGGCGACAATCACGCCTGATGAACAGGCTTCTGCCTAGGCTGCACGGCGCTTTTCAGCCGAGCTGCCCGTTGCCGAGGTGTTTCACCCGGCGTTTCACCTCTTCCTGCTTGCCGGCGTTGAACGGCCGGGCATCGGGGCTGCCGAGATAGCCGCACACCCGGCGGGTGACCGAAACCTTGGCCGAGTCGTGGTTGCCGCATTTCGGGCAGGTGAAGCCTTTGCTGGTGCAGGAGAATTCACCGGTGAAGCCGCATTCGTAGCATTCGTCGATCGGCGTGTTGGTGCCGTAGTAAGGCACCCGGCTGTAGCTGTAGTCCCACACGTCTTCCAGCGCCTTCAGGTTGTGCTGCAGGTTCGGGTATTCGCCATAGCAGATGAAGCCGCCGCTGGCCAACGGCGGGTAGGGCGCTTCGAAGTCCAGCTTGTCGTACGGGTTAACTTTCTTCTCCACGTCGAGGTGGAAGCTGTTGGTGTAATAGCCCTTGTCGGTGACGCCCGGCACTACGCCGAAATCGGCGGTGTCCAGCCGGCAGAAGCGATCGCACAGGTTCTCGCTCGGCGTGCTGTAGAGGCTGAAGCCGTAGCCGGTCTCGTCTTTCCAGGCGTCGACGGCGGCGCGCAGCCGTGCGACGATCGCCACCGCTTTGGCGCGCAGCGCCTCGTCGTCATACACGTGGTTTTCGCCGCCGAACAGCGCGTTGATGGTCTCGTGCAGGCCGATATAGCCCAGCGAAATTGAAGCGCGGCCGTTCTTGAAGATATCGGCGATGTTGTCGTCGGCCTTGAGCCGCACGCCGCAGGCGCCTTCCATGTACAAGATTGGCGCCACCCGCGCCTTGATGCCTTCCAGCCGGGCGATGCGCGTCATCAGCGCCTTTTTCGCCAGCTGCAGGCGCTGATCCAGCAGCGCCCAGAAGCGTGATTCATCGCCCATCGCCTCCAGCGCGATGCGCGGCAGGTTGAGGCTGATGACGCCGATGTTGTTGCGGCCATCGTGCACCAGCTCGCCGTCCTGCTCGTAGGTGCCGAGGAAGCTGCGGCAGCCCATCGGCGTTTTGAACGAGCCGGTGACTTTAACCACCTGATCGTAGTTGAGGATATCCGGGTACATGCGCTTGCTGGCGCACTCCAGCGCCAGCTGCTTGATGTCGTAGTTCGGATCGCCGTACTGGTGGTTGAGGCCGTCGCGGATGGCGAACACCAGTTTGGGGAACACGGCGGTCTTGCGGTTTTTGCCCAGCCCGGCGATGCGGTTTTTCAATATCGAGCGCTGGATCAGGCGCGATTCCCAGCTGGTGCCGAGGCCGAAGCCGAAGGTGACGAACGGCGTCTGGCCGTTGGCGGTGTGCAGGGTGTTGACCTCGTACTCCAGCGACTGGAAGGCGTCGTAACACTCTTTCTCGGTGCGCGCCATGGCATAGCCTTTGGCGTCCGGGATCTGCCATTCTTCCGCCACCTGCAGGTGTTTGCGGAAGCTCTCGTCGACGAACGGCGCCAGAATTTCATCGATGCGGTTGATGGTGGTGCCGCCATAAATATGGCTGGCGACCTGGGCGATGATCTGCGCGGTCACGGCGGTGGCGGTGGAGATCGACTTCGGCGGCTCGATTTCGGCGTTGCCCATCTTGAAGCCGTTGGTCAGCATGCCTTTCAGATCGATCAGCATGCAGTTGAACATCGGGAAGAACGGCGAGTAGTCGAGATCGTGATAGTGAATTTCGCCGCGTTCATGGGCCAGCACCACGTCGCGCGGCAGGATGTGCTGCTTGGCGTAGTGTTTGGCGACGATGCCCGCCAGCAGGTCGCGCTGGGTGGGGATCACCTTGCTGTCCTTGTTGGCGTTCTCGTTCAGCAGGGCGCGGTTGCTTTGTTCGACCAGGCCGCGAATTTCCTGGTTCAGGCGGCCGCGCAGCTCACGCGCCACGTCGCGATCGTGGCGGTATTCGATATAGGCGCGCGCCAGCTGTTTGTATTCACCGGCCATCAGCTGGTTTTCCACCGCCTGCTGGATCTCGTGGATATCGACGCGCGGCTGCTGCTCCATGCGCTGAGCGACCACGCGGGCGACGGTGGCGCAGTAGTCGGCGTCGACCACGCCCACCGCCAGCGCGGCGCGCTCGATGGCCTGCGCGATGCGCGCTTCGTCAAAAGGTACCTGGCAACCGTCCCGCTTAATCACTACTGGTTTCACGTTGTACTCCTTGTTCCCCGAGGGAGCGTTCATACCCGCCTGGCATGGCGAGCAACCGTCAAATTTCGCTTATCCACAGGGCAAAGCCGCAGCGCGCAAGGGCTGTGGCGACGTGTGGATGATTTTGTGGATAACTACTATATATAGGTGTTCGTAATTCTTAATGCACTATATATAGATATTGGCGAGATTCTTTTGATGTAGAACAAGGAAAACGGAAGAGCGTGTGCAAGCTGAACAGACGTCAATCGCCGGTTGGCCGATCGCGAAAATGCGCCAGCAGAAAATCGACCCAGACGCGCACCCGCGGCGGCAGATCCGCCGAGGCGTAATAGAGCCACAGCTGTACCGGGCGCGGCCAGCATTGCGCCAGCACCGGCCGCAGCGTGCCCTGTTCGAAGTGCTTGTCGAGGTACCAGCGCGCCAGGTTGACGATGCCCAGCCCGGCCAGCGCCGCATCCAGCAACATCTCCGGGCGGCTGACCACCAGCCGGCCGTTCAGATCCAGCGCCAGCGTTTCGCCCTGATGGCGCAGCTGCCATTTGACGTGGCGGCCGTTGGCCGGGTTGCGGTGCAGCAGGCAGTCGTGCCGCAGCAGATCGTGCGGCGTTTGCGGTTCACCGCGCCGCGACAGATAGTCGGGCGACGCCGCCAGCACCATGTGCATCGGGTAGAGCGGGCGGGCCACCAGCCGGCTGTCGGGATCGACCCGGCTGCCGATACCGACGTCGAAACCTTCGCCCACCAGATTCACCACCCGCGCATCCAGCGACAAATCGAGATCGATCTGCGGGTAGCGCGCCAGAAATTGCGGGATCAACGGCATCAGCATCTGGCGGCCGAAGCCGGGGATCATGCTGACGCGCACCACCCCGGCCGGCGCCTGCCGTTCGCCGCCGGCGCTTTCCAGCGTGGCCGCCAATGCCTGCCACAGCGGCGCTACCTGCGCCAGCAGCGCTTTGCCCTCGTCGGTCAGCAGCACGTTGTGGGTGTTGCGCTGAAACAGCCGCAGCGCCAGCTTCTCTTCCAGCGCGCGGATGTTTTTGCTGACCGCCGCCGGCGTCACGCCCAGCTGGCGGGCGGCGGCGGAGAAATTTTGCGCCTGCGCGGCGGCGAGGAAGGCCGGCAACAGGCGATGCACGTCAAAGGGTAGTGACATAGTGGTTGATACTTTCGGTTGAAATTGAAGTGACCTCTAACAGCCTACACCCGAAGCGGCGGAAATGGAAAAATGCCCCCATCTTCTTATGACCGAGGAATCGTTATGTCACGCATTTTAGTGTTAACCGCCCACCGCACCCCCGACGAGTCACGCATTAACCAGGCGCTGATCGAGGCCGTACGCACGCTGCCTAACGTGACCGTACATGAGCTGATCCGCGCGTACCCGGATTACCGCATCGACGTGGCGCGCGAACAGGAGTTGCTGCAGAACCATGATGCGGTAGTGATGTTGTTCCCGTTTTACTGGTACAGCTCGCCGGCGATCCTCAGCGAATGGCAGGATGCGGTATTAACCTACGGTTTCGCCTACGGCAGCGAGGGCACTAAACTGCACGGCAAGCCGCTGCAGCTGGTGGTGAGCACCGGCGGTAACGCGCAGGCTTATACGGCGGAAGGGTACAACCGTTATCCGGTGCAGGATCTGCTGCTGCCGTTCCACGCCATGGCCAACCTGACCGGCATGGATTATCTGTCGCCGCATCTGGTGCAGGGCGTGTTCGACATGAGCGATGAACGCCTGGCGCAAGAGGCCGCCGGGGTGGTGGCGCTGCTGGGGAAATGGTAGGGCGCAGCGCTCGCCGCGCCCTGCGGGGTTAGTCTTCGAGCAGCCACCACACCGCTTCGAACGGCCGCAGCGTCAGCGCCTGCGGCTGGTCTGCCGAATCGGCGTAGTTGCTCATCAGCGGGCGCCACTGCGCGGAGGCTTCCACGCCCTCCGCCGCCCAGGCCAGCGGCTCGCGGCTCAGGTTGGCCGCCACCAGCAGGCGCTGGCCGTTCCAGCTGCGCTGGTAGCACCACAGCGCCGGGTGATCCGGCGCCAGATCCTGATAGTCGCCGTGGGTCAGCAGCGGATACTGCTTGCGCAGGGTGATCAGCTGGCGGTATGCGTAAAACACCGAATCGAGATCGGCCAGCGCCGCGTCGGCATTGATCTGCGGGTAGTTCTCGGCGCAGCCGATCCACGGCGTGCCGGTGGTGAAACCGGCGTGCGGCGCGGTGCTCCACTGCATCGGGGTGCGGCCGTTGTCGCGCGATTTGTCGGCCAGGATCGCCAGCAGTTCGGCATCGCTGCGGCCCTGGGCGCTCAGTTCGGCGTACATGTTCAGGCTTTCCACGTCGCGATACTGCTCGATGGCGCGGAAGCCGGGGTTGGTCATGCCGATCTCTTCACCCTGGTAGATATAAGGCGTGCCCTGCATGCCGTGCAGCACCATCGCCAGCATTTTGGCGGCCGGTACCCGCAGTGCGCCTTCATCGCCGAAGCGCGACACGATGCGCGGCTGATCGTGGTTGCACCAGAACAGCGCGTTCCAGGCGCGGTTATGCATCCCTTGCTGCCAGTGGCGGAAGATCTGCTTCAGTTCCACGTAATCCGGCGCCGCCCGCGTCCATTTTTCGCCGTTGGCGTAGTCCACCTTCAGGTGGTGGAAGTTGAAGGTCATCGACAGCTCTTCGCCGCTCTGCGCCGCGTACTGCTGGCAATGCTCAAGCGTGGTGGAAGACATCTCGCCCACCGTCATCAGGCCGCGCGGCTGAAACACCTCGCGGCTCATCTCCTGCAGGAACTCGTGGATGCGCGGGCCGTCGGTGTAGAAGCGGCGGCCGTCGCCCAGGCTGTCGGACGGGAAGTCCTGCTGTTTGGACACCAGGTTGATCACGTCGAGGCGCAGGCCGTCGACGCCTTTGTCCGCCCAGAACTGACACACTTTCTTCAGCTCTTCCCGCACCGGTGGGTGTTCCCAGTTGAGATCCGCCTGCTCGGCGGCGAACAGGTGCAGATAGTACTGGCCGCTGTCGGCGTGCCACTGCCAGGCGTTGCCGCCGAACTTGGAGCGCCAGTTGTTCGGCGGCGTATCGCCTTCGCCGTCGCGCCAGACGTAGAACTGACGATACGGGCTGTGGCGATCCTGCGCGGCCTTGAACCACGGATGTTCGGTCGAGGTGTGGTTGAACACCATGTCCATCACGATGCGGATGCCGCGCCGGTGGGCGGCGGCGACCAGCTGCTCGAAGTCCGCCATCGTGCCGTAAGCCGGATCGATGGCGCAGTAGTCCGCCACGTCATAGCCGTTGTCCACCTGCGGCGATACGTAGACCGGCGTCAGCCAGATGGCGTCGACGCCCAGCTCCTGCAGATAGTCCAGCCGCCGCGTCACGCCGGCCAAATCGCCGTAGCCGTTGCCGGTGCTGTCCTGAAAACTCTTCGGATAAATTTGGTAGATGACGCCGTTCTGCCACCAGGGGGTTGGGTTGCTCATAGTTCAATACCTTTGAATCGTGACAACGGGCCTGTACCCTTCATCTTTCAAACCGCAGCGTTGTTGGCTGCTGGCGCTGCACCCCAGTCACTTACTTGAGTAAGCTCCTGGGGATTTGCACCCTTGCCGCCTAGCTGCAGCTCGAAAGCTATAGGGTATTTCCAGCCCCTACATTCATGTTGCGTATTTTGCGTCAATTAAACCGGCAGCTCGCCGCGGGCGGCCTTGCGTTTGTAGACCATGATGGTCAGCACCAGCGGGATGACGATCGCCACCAGAATCGCCAGCGAGTAAATCAGCCAGAACTGCGGCTTGATAGACAGGATGCCCGGCAGGCCACCGACGCCGATGCCGTTGGCCATTACGCCGTCCAGGCCGCAGATAAGGCCCGCGATCGCGGAGCCGATCATCGCGCACAGCATTGGGAAGCGGTATTTGAGGTTGATGCCGTACATCGCCGGTTCGGTCACGCCGAGGTAGGCGGAGATCGCGGCCGGCACTGAGATTTCACGCTCGTTGGCCTTGCGGCTGATGATGATGATGCCGAGCACTGCCGAGGCCTGCGCGATGTTGGACAGCGCAATCAGCGGCCATACCGGGGTGCCGCCCATGCTCTGGATCATCTGCATGTCGATGGCCAGCGTGGTCTGGTGCACGCCGGTGATCACCAGCGGCGCATACAGGAAGCCGAACAGCGCGGCACCCACCGGCGCGAAGCTGCCGGTCATCACCGCTTTCACCGCCCAGGCGACGCCATCGCCGATCATGCGGCCGAACGGCCCGATCAGCGCGTGCGCCAGGAACACCGCCAGCAGTAGCGAAACCACCGGCACCACCACCAGATAGAGATAGTCGGGGACGATCTTTTTCAGCCGGGTTTCGATCCAGCCCAGCGCCATGCCCGCCAGGATCGACGGGATCACCTGCGCCTGATAGCCGACTTTCTGGATCACGAACCAGCCGAAGTTCCACACTTCCGGCGTTTGCTGGCCGAGCAGGTAGGAGTTCATCAGCTGCGGCGACACCAGGGTGACGCCCAGCACGATGCCGAGCACCGGCGTGCCACCCATCTTTTTCACCGTCGACCAGCAGATGGCCACCGGCAGGAACATGAAGATCGCTTCACCCAGCAGCCACAGGAAGTCGTAAACGGTTTTCCACGCCGGGTGCATCTGCGCCAGCGTTTGGCCGCCGGACATCGGGATGTCGCCGATCACGTTGCGGAAGCCGAGGATCAGACCGCCGCTGATCAGCGCCGGCAGCAGCGGGAAGAAGATCTCGGCGAAGTGGGAGATGGTGCGCTCGGTCCAGGTCATGTTCTGGCGCGCCGCCACCTTGGCCTGTTCTTTGTCAGCCTCGTTGACGCCGGTGCTGGCGATCAGCGCCTGATAGTAGTCGCCGACGTCGGTGCCGATCACCACCTGGAACTGCCCGGCGTTGGTGAAGCACCCTTTGACCATCGGCAGCTCTTCGATTTCTTTGGGGCTGGCCTTGCTGGGATCATTGAGGACGAAACGCAGCCGGGTAATGCAGTGGCTGACGGTGGCGATGTTCTCGCGGCCGCCGACCAAAACAATCAGGCGATCAATATCCTGCTGTTTTACTTTGCTCATTATGGGATACCTGCAGAGGTGTTGACTGAGTAATGATCAAAGCTTAGCCACTCGGCTTTTTGAATGAAATGGGAACGTTCCCGGTTTGGGGCGAGGATCACAAAATGACAAAAAATGGTCAACTTCTAAGCAGATCGTCAGGAAAGTTTGCTGGGCACCACCAGGCGGCGGATCCCCTGTTCGCCGCTGAGCTGTGCCAACAGCTGCTGCGCCGCCAGCTGGCCGGCGCTGCCGTAGCCGAACTCGACCGACAGAGTATCGGGGAACAGGAAGCTGAGCAGCGGGGTGTTGCCGATGGCGCACACCTGAATGGCGCGCGCCGGCTGCTGCTGCAGGTATTTGATCGCCCCCAGGGCGATGCTGTCGGAGGCGCAGATCAGCGCGCTGGTGTGCGAGTCGATCACCTCGGCGGCGTGCTGGAAACCGCTCTGGTAGCTCAGCTCGCCCAGCGTGGCGCGCGGCGTAAGCGTGAGGCGTTCACAGGCGTCGAGATAGGCCTGGTAGCGGCGTTGGCCGGTGGTGGCGTCGCTGAGCTGCACCCCCAGATAGCCGATATGCCGATGCCCTTGCCGGTACAGACGGTCCATCAGCAGGTTCACCGCACCGGCGTCGTCGTAGCAGACGGACGAGAAGCCGTCATATTCGCGCACCATCACCACCATTTTTTCCTGCCACGGTTTGAGCATCGCCGCGGTCAGGCCGGTGAAGCCGAACAGGATCACGCCGTCGACGTTGCGCTGGTGCAGCACGTGCAGGTGCTCCTGCACCAGGCGGGTTTCGAACTGGCTCTCCATCACGATCGGGTCGAAGCCCTGCTGATACAGCAGCGGCAGCATGGTGCGCACCGCCTGGTTTTCCGACGGCGAATCGAGACGGGAAACGATGATGCCTACTACCTTGTCGCTCTGGCCGCGCATGGCGCGCGCCGACTTGGAGGGGGTAAACCCTTGCTGACGGATCACCGATTCCACCCGTTCACGGGTTTGCGGGCTCACGCTGCCTTCATTGTTCAGCACGCGTGAGACGGTGGATTTGCCTACGCCGCTCAGGCGTGCGATGTCCTTGATGGTCAGCCGGTTTTGCATGGTTTACTTGTCGTTTAGGTTGTAAGGCGTAAATTGACGGCCAATAATGAATGCCCGTCAGCATAGCTCATTTTCCGACGCGGATCTTGATGCAAAACGGGATTGTGACATTGCGATGAACGGCCGCTCCTGCCGCTCTGTTTTTCCCTTTACCGGAGGTTATTCCCCATATGGACCCCGACCCGACTGCTTTAGACACTCACTCGGTTCTCCGGTAAAACCTCTCCGCCTGGCGCTGCTGTTTTACCGGTGAAGTACATCACGGTAACCGGTGGCGCGCGCTTCGTCGTTCGCTCCTGCTGCTGAAAAAAAGAATAAGGATCTGCATTGGCAGAGGCTTTTTGGCGTGCCCGCCATCCGCCCGGCCGATGACGATCCCCGTTTACCCGCTGCCGTGAGGCACCGGGCGACGAGGTGCGAACCATGAAACTGAAAAAACTCCCCCGTCAGCTGCTGGGCCTGTTTGCCCGCGGCCTTCCGCGCCGTTTGGTGCGCCGCGACAGCCTGCTGGACAGCGTCGGTGGCGCTACGCGCGATATGCCGGCCGGCCTGGCGCAGCAGCGGCTGGAATGCGCCGCCGCAGAGACGATGCAGCTGTTTGAGCGTTTCCACAGCCACCCGGAAGGCATCACCGCCCATGAGGCGGAACAGGTGCGCCAGCGCTGCGGCGAGAACGTCATCGACGATCAACAGAAAGAGGCCTGGTGGCAACACCTCTGGCACTGCTACCGCAACCCGTTCAACCTGCTGCTGACCGCGCTCGGCATGATCTCTTATGCCACCGAGGATCTCACCGGCGCCTTGGTGATCGCGCTGATGGTGGTGATCTCCACGCTGCTCAACTTCATCCAGGAGGCGCGCTCCAACCGGGCGGCCGACGCGCTGAAGGCCATGGTGAGTAACACCGCCACGGTGATCCGCAGCGATGCGCTCACCGGCAGGAGCGAGCACGTGGAGCTGCCGATCGCGCAGCTGGTGCCGGGCGATATCATCAAGCTGGCGGCCGGCGACATGATCCCGGCGGATCTGCGCGTGCTGTCGGCCAAGGATCTGTTCATCAGCCAGGCGGCGCTGACCGGCGAATCGCTGCCGGTGGAAAAATCCGCGGCGCCGCAGGCGTTGGCGGCCGATCCGCTCGACTGCCAGAACCTGTGTTTCATGGGCACCAACGTGGTCAGTGGCACCGCGCTGGCGATGGTGATCGGCACCGGCGGCAACACCTATTTCGGCCAGCTGGCGCAGCGCGTCACCAGCCAGGATGAGCAGCCGAATGCCTTCCAGAGCGGCATCAGCAAGGTCAGCTGGCTGCTGATCCGCTTTATGCTGGTGATGACGCCGATCGTGCTGTTGATCAACGGCTACACCAAGGGCGATTGGTGGGAAGCGGCGCTGTTCGCGCTGTCGGTAGCGGTCGGGCTGACGCCGGAAATGCTGCCGATGATCGTCACCTCGACGCTGGCCAAAGGGGCGGTGAAGCTGTCGCGCCAGAAGGTGATCGTCAAACGGCTGGACGCCATCCAGAACTTCGGCGCCATGGACATTCTGTGCACCGACAAGACCGGCACCCTGACCCAGGACAAGATCGTGCTGGAGCGCCACACCGACGTGTTCGGCGCCAGCAGCGAGCGGGTGCTGCGCTACGCCTGGCTGAACAGCTTCTACCAGACCGGGTTGAAAAACCTGCTCGACGTGGCGGTGCTGAGCTGCGCGGAGCAAAATCAGCAGCCGGAAGCGCTGCAGCACTACCGCAAGGTGGATGAGATCCCGTTCGACTTCGTGCGCCGCCGCATGTCGGTGGTGGTGGCGAAAGACAACGAGTATCACGAGCTGGTGTGCAAGGGCGCGCTGGAAGAGATGCTGGCGATTTGCAGCCACGTGCGCCACGAAGACGAGGTGATCCCACTCAGCGAGGCGCTGCTGGCGCGCATTCGCCGCATCACCGACGATCTCAACCAACAGGGGCTGCGGGTGGTGGCGGTAGCCAACAAGATCCTGCCGGCGCAAACCCATGAATACGGCGTGGCGGACGAGTCGGATCTGATCCTCGAAGGCTACGTCGCCTTCCTCGATCCGCCGAAGGAGAGCACCGCGCCGGCGCTGGCGGCGCTGAAACAGAACGGCGTCACGGTGAAGATCCTCACCGGCGACAACGAGCTGGTGGCGGCCAAAGTGTGCCGGGACGTCGGGCTGGCGGCCGAGCACCTGCTGCGCGGCAGCGAGATCGAACAGATGGACGACGAACAGCTGGCGCAGGCGGCGGCGCGCACCACGGTATTCGCCAAGCTGACACCGCTGCACAAGGAGCGCATCGTCAAACTGCTGCGCCGCCAGGGGCACGTGGTGGGCTTTATGGGCGATGGCATCAACGACGCGCCGGCGCTGCGCGCGGCTGATATCGGCATCTCCGTCGATTCGGCGGTGGACATCGCCAAGGAAGCGGCGGACATCATCCTGCTGGAAAAAAGCCTGATGGTGTTGGAGCAGGGGGTGATCGAAGGGCGCCGTACCTTCGCCAACATGCTGAAATACATCAAGATGACCGCCAGCTCCAACTTCGGCAACGTGTTCAGCGTGCTGATTGCTAGCGCCTTCCTGCCGTTCCTGCCGATGTTGCCGCTGCACCTGTTGATTCAGAACCTGATGTACGACATCTCGCAGATCGCCATCCCGTTCGATAACGTCGACGAGGATCAGATCACCCAGCCGCAGCGCTGGAACTCCGCCGATCTGGGGCGGTTTATGGTGTTCTTCGGGCCGATCAGTTCAATCTTCGACGTGCTGACCTTCTGCCTGATGTGGTGGGTATTCAAGGCCAATACCCCGGAAATGCAGACGCTGTTCCAGTCCGGCTGGTTCGTGGAAGGGCTGCTGTCGCAAACGCTGATCGTGCACATGATCCGCACGCGCAAAATTCCGTTTATCCAGAGCCGCCCGTCCTGGCCGCTGTGCATCATGACGCTGGCGGTGATCGCCACCGGCATCGGCCTGGTGTTCTCGCCGCTGGCCGGCTTCCTGCAGCTGCAGGCGCTGCCGCTCGGCTACTTCCCGTGGCTGGTGCTGATCCTCGCCGGTTACATGGTGCTGACCCAGTGCGTGAAAGGCTGGTTCGTGCGCCGCTACGGCTGGCAATAACCCGTTCGCCCCCTCCGGCCGGGAGGGGGCAACTGTGATCCCGTCCGCTTTTTCACCGCAACGGTTGGACATCTGTTCTGTGCTGCGTCTTTATCTACAGCGTTGGCTGTTTTCCCCTGCGCCTTTCAAACCAACGCGTTGTTGTTTATCGCCTAGCGGTGGTTTGAAATTCATTGGGGATATTTTGTTTTTTCCTCTGAGGAATTTCCGATGCACAGACCTTTCCGTTATACGCTACTGGCTTCATCGTTATGGTTTTCTTGCGGCGCGCTGGCGCAGCCGGCGGGCGATCTGCCGCTGATGCCCTGGCCGCAGCAGGTGGACGTGACGCAACCGGCGGGCAAGCTGGTGCTGGATCACCGCTTGTCCCTGACGCTGCAGGGTGACGACTTGGGCGACGCGCTGCCGCGCTGGCGCCAGCGCATCGAACTGCAGACCGGCTGGACGCTGGCGCCGGCGGGTGAAGCGAAGGGCGGCGCGACGATCAGGGTGATGATTAAAGACCGGGTGGCGGCGCAGCCGCTGCCGGGCAGCGACGAGAGTTACCGGCTGGCGGTCACGCCGCAGGGTGCCACGCTGACCGCCAACACCCGCTTCGGCGCGCTGCGCGGCATGGAAACCCTGCTGCAGCTGCTGCAGACCGACGGGCAAAACACCTTCCTGCCGCTGGTGGATATCCGCGACGTGCCGCGTTTTCCGTGGCGCGGTGTGCTGCTGGATTCGGCGCGCCATTTCCTGCCGCTGCCGGACATTTTGCGCCAGCTCGACGGCATGGCGGCGGCCAAGCTTAACGTGTTCCACTGGCACCTGACCGACGATCAGGGCTGGCGCTTTGCCTCCGAGCATTACCCCAAACTGCAACAGCAGGCCAGCGACGGCCAGTTCTACACCCGCGAGCAGATGCGGCAGGTGGTAGCTTACGCCACGGCGCGCGGCATTCGCGTGGTGCCGGAGATCGACATGCCGGGGCACGCCTCCAGCATCGCGGTGGCCTATCCCGACCTGATGAGCGCGCCGGGGCCGTATCGCATGGAGCGCGAGTGGGGCGTGCATAAGCCGACGCTCGATCCGACTCGCGACGAGGTGTATCAGTTTGTCGACACGATCGTCGGCGAGCTGGCGGCGATCTTCCCCGATCCTTATCTGCACATCGGCGGCGACGAAGTTGACGCCAGCCAGTGGCGGGCGTCGCCGTCGATTCAGGCGTTTATGCAGAAGAACGGGCTGGCGGATACCCATGCGCTGCAGGCCTACTTCAACCAGAAGCTGGAAAAGATCCTCGAGAAACACCAGCGGCAGATGGTCGGCTGGGATGAGATCTACCATCCGTCGCTGCCGCGCTCGATCGTCATTCAGTCCTGGCAGGGGCAAGACTCGCTGGGCGCCAGCGCGCAGGACGGCTATCAGGGCATTCTTTCCACCGGTTTCTACCTCGATCAGCCGCAAAGCACTGCCTATCACTACCGCAATGAAATTCTGCCGCAGCCGCTGGGGGTCGAGACGGCGGTGCAACCCGGCGAACAGGCGCAAAGCTGGCGTTTCAGCATGCCGCGCCTGAAGGGCAGCGCGGTGGAGGGCAGCTTCACGCTGATCGAGGGCAAGCAGGGCTGGCGCGGCTTTATCGATTTCAACGGCAAATCGCGCCGCGCGGTGCATGACATCGTCTGGCGCACGCCGCAGCAGGTGACGTTCCGCGTCGATACCTGGATGGGCGACACGCGGCCGATGTTCACGCTGCAGCAGGACAAGCTCAGCGGCTATACGTTGATCGGCAACGTGCGTTACCCCACCCGCGGCGACAAGCTGGCGGCGGCGCCGGCGGGCAAGATGCCGGTGGTGCCGGACGAGAAGGGACAGGCCAACATTCTCGGCGGTGAAGCGGCGCTGTGGGCGGAAAACGTCCGTGCGCCGCTGATCGATCTCAAGCTGTGGCCGCGCGCCTTCGCGGTGGCCGAGCGGCTGTGGTCGGCGCAGGATGTCACCGACGAGAGCAACATGTACCGGCGGCTGGCGGCGATCGATGCCTGGTCGGTGGTATCGGTCGGCCTGCAGCAGCACGCGGAAACGGCGCGCGAATTCACCCGGCTGAGCAACAGCGTGCAGATCCTGCCGCTGCAGATCCTGGCCGAGGCGGTGGAGCCGGCGCAGTATTACACCCGCCAGCACCTGAAGTTCCAGGCCGGCAACTATCACCAGTTCGAACCGCTGAACCGCTTTGCCGATGCGCTGCCGCCGGAGAGCGGCGCGGTGCGCGACATGCATGCGCAGGTCGCGGCCTTGTTGAAGGATAAGCGCGATAAGGCGGCGGCGCAGGCGCTGCGCGAACGGCTGCAGCGCTGGCAGGCGAATGGCACGGCGTTGCAAACGGCGATCGCGGGCAACCGCACGTTGCGGGATCTGGCGCCGGTAGCGCAGGACGTCGGTGCCTTGGCCTCGCTGGGCTTAACGCTGCTGGATCGCCATCAGCAGGGCAAACCGCTGAGCCGGGCCGAGGCCGAGCAAGCGCAGCGCCAGCTGGATGCGGCGGCGCAGACGCGCGACGAAGTGGTGATTGCGGCGGTGTACCCGCTGGAGGCGCTGCTGCGGGGGATGCAAATGGCGCCGTAAGGAGAGGTGGCGAAGAAACTGCGGGGCGTATTCCATATCTCGACATTGCGATGTGGTTGAAAGAGCAGAAACGACGGGCTGGTTGTAAAATCCAGCCCGATTTGTTCATTCAATACGGTTTACGCATTCAAGGGATTGATAATGCCGCATGTTTTTAATGTCCGATTGATTGGAGAAGGCGCACTGGCTGCAACCAATGACCTCTTTGCTGAGGCCGGGTATGGCGTCCGGGTGCAAATGATGAATGCTGAAGATTTTGAGTGGTGCGTTGCGTTAGCTCGCCAACAACCCGAAGAGCGCCGTATTCCCTGGGCGTTGAATGGCGCCGCGTTGGGCGATCCTGACGGCTTTATGTTTAGCTTTAAGATACAGGGCATCGATGACCGGCCGGCAGGCGCCTGTCTCTGCCGGTTTTGTCCGGCTGCAGGCGAGCATCTGGCGATGTTAAATATTGAGATGCTGCAGAATTTTCGTATTAGAGACTCGAGCCTTGATGGAAATACGCTACGTTTTGCGCTCTATGTCGCCGTGCTCTTTATGGTGGATACCGCATGCGCAGGTTTGCGCTTAATATCGCCGATTAATACGGAGTTGGCTGATTATTATATAAATCATCATCATTTTGTCGACCTCACCGGGGGGCTCAAACAGATACTTTATCGAGACGCTGAGGCGCTTTTCCTGTGGTTCCAGGAAGGTTTTTCGCCGCCGGCCTCATAATTGAAGGTGGGTGAAATTTGCGCAATAATGGCGAAATGCCGGTAGGGTCACAGGAGGTTCGCATGGTGATAAAGTCAACAAAACGTCAGGTAACACAACCTGCCTCTTATGAGCTGAAGGTGTATAAATTCGGCATGGAAGGTGTAGATGCAGTGAACACCTATACATCTGAACAGATTGACCGCATAACGCCTCGCGGCAAATCGATTTCGGCTTCGCGAGAAGAGGTTATCGCCGTTTTAAAACAGGCGGTTAAACAGGTTAACGCTTCATCCTCTCCGGCTGCTGAAACTCTGGGCTGTGTCCGTCGGCGCCCAGCATTCAAGTAATGTAAAAACGGCCAGTCTGCACTGGCCGTGATTCGCGTGTGTGTCGATTAACGACGCACGGCGATGGCTTCGATTTCGATCTTCACGTCTTTCGGCAGACGCGCCACTTCTACGCAAGAACGGGCCGGGAACGGCGCGCTGTGCTCGGTGAAGAAGGCTTCGTACGCGGCATTGACGGTGGCGAAGTCGTTCAGGTCTTTCACGAACACGGTGGTTTTCACGATGTCGGCAACGATCAGGCCGGCGGCTTCGACGATCGCTTTGACGTTTTCCAGCGACTGGCGCGCCTGAGCGGCCACGTCGTCGGCGACGGCGCCGGTTTTCGGATCGACCGGGATCTGGCCGGAAGTGATGATCATGCTGCCCAGATCAACGCCCTGCACATAAGGACCAATGGCTGCCGGGGCGAGTTCAGTGCTGATGTTACGTGACATGTTTTCTCCTGATAGACCCGTTGTCTTTCACGCCGCCGCGCGGTCGGCCGCAGCGTAAAATTCGGTGGGTAGCAACGTGGGTAGAGTTATTTTCAGGCATCCATTATAGGGAGTGGCGCGCAGATTAACAGCGCCGCTCCCGCTAAAGGGGCAGAATTCAGTCGGCCTGCAGCACCACCTGATGCTCGAACTCTTTTTCGCAGTAGCGGCACTTCAGGTGCACTTCGCCGTCGCGCGGCTTCACGCTGAAGCTCGACGCCACCGGCTCGCTGCGGCTGATGCAGTTGCTGTTCGGGCAGGTCAGCACGCCGTCGATGTGGTCCGGCAGGCTGAGGGTCAGTTTGCGCACCACTTCATAGTTATCGATGCGGTTTACCGTGGCCTTCGGCGCGTACATCGCCAGCTGGTTGGCCTGCTGCTCGGTCAGGAAGGTGTTCTCGATCTTGATCAGATCCTTGCGGCCCAGCTCGTTGGAGGGCAGGTTCAGGCCAATGGTGATGCGCTGGTCGGTGGCGGTCAGCTTGAACAGCGTCAGCAGTTTGAAACCGATCTGCGCCGGAATGTGGTCGATCACCGTGCCGCATTTGATCGCTTCGACCTGCAGTTTGTTGTCGTGAGTCATGGCGGTTCCCCCTTAAAGATCCAAATCTGCGTTGAGCACCAGCGCCAGCAGCGCCTGGCGGGCGAAGATGCCGTTGCCCGCCTGCTGGAAGTAGTAAGCGTACGGCGTTTTATCCACGTCGGTGGCGATCTCGTCGATGCGCGGCAGCGGGTGCAGCACCTTGAGGTTGGCGCGCGCGCCGGCCAGATCCGCAGCGCGCAGGACGAACTGCGCCTTCACGTTGGCATACTCGGACGGATCGAGGCGCTCTTTCTGCACCCGGGTCATGTAGAGAATATCCAGCTCCGGCACCACTTCTTCAATGCTGCTGTGCAGGCTGTACTCGATGCCTTTCTCTTCCAGCATTTTCAGGATGTAGGCCGGCATCGCCAGCGCGTCCGGGGCGATGAAGTAGAAGCGGTTGCCTTCGAACTTGGCCAGCGCCTGGGTGAGCGAGTGTACGGTACGGCCGTACTTCAGGTCGCCGACCATGGCGATGCTGAGGTTGCTCAGGCGGCCCTGGGTTTCCTGGATGGTGAACAGATCCAGCAGGGTCTGGGTCGGGTGCTGGTTGGCGCCGTCGCCGGCGTTGAGCACCGGCACATTGCCGGAGAATTCAGCGGCCATGCGCGCCGCGCCTTCCTGCGGGTGGCGCATCACGATGGCGTCCACGTAGGTGCTGATCACCGAGATGGTATCGGCCAGGGTTTCGCCTTTCTTGCCGAGCGAGGTGTTGCTGCCGTCGGCGAAGCCCACCACCGAGGCGCCGAGGCGGTGCATCGAGGTTTCGAACGACAGGCGGGTACGGGTCGAGGCTTCAAAGAAGCAGCTGGCGATCACCTTGTGTTTCAACAGTTCCGGCTGCGGGTTGGCTTTCAGACCGGCGGCGGTGCGCAGCACCAGCTCCAGATCCTCGCGGCTGAGATCGTTAATAGAGATGATGTGTTTGTGATACAGCGGGTTGGCCATTTTTCACTCCTCCTCGACGCGTGCCCGTGGCGCGGGACTTTGGGTATGCCCTTTATCTTTCAAGCCGCAGCGGCGTTGGCTGCCCGCCGTCACCCCAGTAACTTAGTTGTCTAAGCTCCTGGGGACTCCAGCGGTTGCCGCCTGGCTGCGCCCCGAAATCTTTCGGGCATAATTTTTTAAGGCAAAAAAAAGCCCCTCAATGAGGGGCTTGAAACGATCGGTTTAGCAACAGGAGAAACAACGGCAGCTGGCCGCCGATAGGCAGTCGGTTTTGTCGATTGCGGCTAACAAAACAAACGTCGTTTTTCATGCTTTCTCCTGGCAAATTGTGGCGCATTATACTCGCGCTTTTCGCCACTGCAAGCGTTAAAACGCCGTTTTTTGCCGCCCCGCAATCGATTGGCCGGCGATGGCCGTCCGCGGGCTATTTGCTGACGCGATCGTAGTAGACCATGTCGGCGTTCAGCCCCTGCTGGTAGCCTTTGACGTTGTCGCGCAGCACCACTTCGGTTTTGGCCTGATCGATAAACACGTACGGCGAACTGCGCTGCAGCTCCTGCTGCATGGCGGTGTACAGCGCGCGGCGCTTGGCCGGATCGGCTTCGGCCAGCGCCGCCAGCGTCTGCTTATTCAACTGCGGAATCTGCCAGCCGTTCAGCCCGGCCACCGTGCTGCTCTTGCCGTCGTTGTAGGCGAAGGCGCTGGCGTTGGAGTGGGCGTCGAAGTAATCCGGGATCCACAGGCGGATCGCCGCCTGATGCTGCCTGGTGCGCACGCGGGAGTAAACCTGGCTACCCGCGGCCGGCAGCAGCTCGACCTTCACGCCGGCGGCGGCGAAGCTGCCCTGCAGCGCCTGCGCGATGGTGATGAACGGCGGTTTGTTCTCTACGTCCAGCGTAAAGGCGGCGTGGGTGATGCCCGCCTTGGCCAGGATGGCTTTCGCCTTGGCCGGATCATAGCTGAACGGGTTGGTCTCCAGCGCGCCCGGCAGCCCGACCGGCAGGAAGCTCTGGTGCACGAAGTATTGGCCCTTCAGCAGATCCTGGGTGATGCCCTGATAATCCACCAGATAGCGCGCCGCTTCCCAGAAGGCCGGGTTGTTCAGCAGCGGATTGGCGCCGTTGCCGGTGTTGAACACCAGGTAGTTTTGCTCGGCGGACGGGATCTCCAGCACCTTGACGCCCGGCTGGTTTTTCAGCGTGTCGGTCTGATCGGCGCCCAGTTCGCGGGCGATATCGGCGTCGCCCTGCTGGATCAGCAGGCGGCGGGTGGCCGGATCCGGCACGTTTTTAATGATGATGTTTTTCAGCTGCGGCTTGTCGCCCGGCGAGGTGGGGTTGGCGTCCAGCACGATCGCCTGATGCGGCTGATAGACGCGCATCTTGAACGGGCCGCTGCCGGCGGAGTGCATCTTCAGCCAGGCGTTGCCGAAGTCGCCGTCTTTGACATTGGCCAGCGCCGCCTTGCTGTCGACGATCGAGGCGATCGGCGTCGAGAGGATATTCAGCGCCACCGCCGGGCTGACGTCCGCCGTCCAGCGCAGCTGCACGGTATGTTCGTCAATCTTCTTCAGCTGTGCGTCAATGTTGTCCGGCTGCCAGCCGAGCACGTTGAGGATGAACGCCGGCGATTTGTTCATTTTGACCGCGCGGCTGTAGGAAAAGATCACGTCGTCGGCGGTCAGCGGGTTGCCGGAGGCAAACGTCGCCTGCGGCCGCAGTTTCACCGTCAGCGTTTTGGCCGCCGCATCGCTCTGCCAGCTTTCCGCCAGCACCGGCGCCACCTTGGCCGGATCGTCGCGATCCGCCTGCACCAAGCGCTGGTACAGGCTGGGCACCGTCTGGATGCTGGATAGTTCGTTGGCTTCCGCCGGATCGAGGCTGACGATGTCATCCAGCGATTGCACCACCACCAGCGTATTCGGCGGCGTGGCGGCTAACGCGGCGGCGGGTAGGGCGGCGAGCAGGAACAGCGGCAAGAGTTTGGTTTTCATCGGTGTGTATCCCCCGAAGGCGCCGCCAGGCGGCGCTGAGAACGGTTTGTTATCGTTGGTTTTTATGGCGCGGGCGCCGTCGGCCTGTCACGGTAGAACCTTTGCCGGCGGCGGGCAAAGGCCAATCCGCTATTTGATATTCCAGGAATATATTAGCCGCCCTGGCCGGGGGCGCCAGGGCGGAGGGGGGACAATCAGAGGGTTTCGCTCAGCGTGGCGACCAGTACCGCCTTGATGGTGTGCAGCCGGTTTTCCGCCTGATCGAACACCACACTGTGCGCCGATTCGAACACCTCGTCGGTCACTTCCATGCCGCCGTGCAGGTCGTACTGCTGCGCCATCTGCTTGCCGAGCGTAGTTTGGTCGTCGTGGAACGCCGGCAGGCAGTGCAGGAACTTCACGTTCGGGTTGCCGGTCAGCTTCAGCATCGCCATGTTGACCTGATATGGCCGTAGCAGCGCGATACGCTCCTGCCAGGTCTCTTTCGGTTCGCCCATCGAGACCCAGACGTCGGTGTAGAGGAAGTCGGCGTCTTGCACCCCTTCGGCGATGTCTTCGGTCAGGGTGAGTTTCGCGCCGGTTTGCTGTGCCAGTGCCTGGCACTCGGCCACCAGCTCCGGCTGCGGCCAGCAGGCCTTCGGTGCCACCAGCCGCAGATCCATGCCCGCCAGCGCGGCGGCTTCCAGCAGCGTGTTGCCCATGTTGTTGCGCGCGTCGCCGATGTACGCCAGCTTCACTTCGCTCAGCGCCTTGCCCGGCAGATGCTCTTGCACGGTGAGCAGATCCGCCAACAGCTGAGTAGGGTGGAACTCGTCGGTCAGGCCGTTCCACACCGGCACGCCGGCGTGTTGCGCCAGGGTTTCCACCAGCGCCTGGCCGTAGCCGCGATACTGAATACCGTCGTACAGGCGGCCCAGCACCCGGGCGGTGTCTTTCATCGACTCTTTATGGCCGATCTGGCTGCCGCTTGGGCCGAGATAGGTCACCTGTGCGCCCTGATCGAATGCGGCAACTTCGAAAGAGCATCGCGTACGGGTCGAGTCTTTTTCGAAGATGAGCGCAATGTTTTTGCCCTGCAGCCGGCGCTGTTCCTGCCCCAGCTTTTTGGCCTGTTTCAGATCGGCCGCCAGTTTCAGCAGCGCCTGCAGTTCGGCGGGGGTGAAATCCATTAACCTCAGAAAGTGACGTTGGTAGAACGCATTGCCGGTGCTCATAGTCCGATTCCCTGATTGTGTAATTGAATTAAAATTCACTTTATATGTATGAATATTCAATTTCAACCCCAGCATGGAAATCTTTCACGTTTATCGTGGAAGCAACGTCGGCGGTGTGTGAAAATAGAAGGAATGAAGGCCATTTGACTTGAGGATATAGGCATGGCAAACCGCGAATTGCTGGAAGAACAACGTGAAGAGACCCGCCTGATCATCGAAGAACTGCTGGAAGACGGCAGCGATCCGGACGCGCTCTACACCATCGAGCACCATCTGTCCGCCGAGAAATTTGAGGTTCTGGAGCAGGCCGCCGTTGAAGCCTTCAAGCTGGGCTACGAAGTGACCGACGCCGAAGAGCTGGAAGTGGAAGACGGTTCGCTGGTGATGTGCTGCGACGTGATCAGCGAAGTCGGCCTGAACGCCGAGCTGATTGACGCCCAGGTAGAGCAGCTGGTGGCGCTGGCGGAACGCTGCGGCGTCAACTACGACGGCTGGGGCACCTACTTTGAAGATCCGAACGGTGAAGACGGTGAGGATGACGAAGACGGCGACTACATCGACGAAGACGGCGACTACATCGACGAAGACGACGACGGCAAACGCCACTGATTAACCCCGCTTATTCACCTGGGCCGGCTCTCGCCGGCCCCTGATAAACGCCATGACATACCAATCCCTGTTAGCCCCGATTTTAAGCTTCCTGCACTGTGAAACTCCTGACGCCTGGATCGATGCCGCGCGCCGTCCGGAAAACCTGCAGCTGTTGCTGACCGACCACCTGGTGTGCGAGCTGAAAGCCGCGCAGACCGGCATGTGGCTGATCCGCCGCTACGTGGCGGACAAAGAGAGCGGCGACGCGCTGTTGGCGCTGCTGCGGCCCTATGAGGCGTTTCTGCACGAGGCGCAGGGCGCGCCGGACACGCTGTTCCGCCAGGGCCAGTTTACCCGCAAGATCCTGCCGAAAAACGGCTCGGCCTACGGCCAGGATCTGGCGGATCGCATGGTGCTGTTGATCAAGGAAGAGTTGCACCACTTCTCGCAGGTGCTGGAGATCATGCAGGCGCGCGGGATCCCGTATCGCAAGATCACCGCCAGCCGCTACGCTAAGGGGATGATCCGCGAGATCCGCACCCACGATCCGGCGACGCTGATCGACAAACTGATCTGCGGTGCTTACATCGAAGCGCGATCCTGCGAGCGCTTCGCCAAACTGGCGCCGCACCTGGACGACGAGCTGAACCGCTTTTACGTCTCGCTGCTGCGATCCGAAGCGCGCCACTATCAGGACTACCTGACGCTGGCCGAGCAGATAGCCGGCGGCGACATCAGCGAACGGGTGGCGCATTTCGGCCGCCTCGAAGCTGAACTGATCCTGTCGCCGGACAGCGAGCTGCGCTTCCACAGCGGCGTGCCCGCCGCCGCCTGAGGTTGAGGGGCGCCCCTACTGCGGCGCGCCCAGCAACAGATCCACCGCCTTTTCCGCCAGCATGATGGTCGGCGCATTGGTGTTGCCGCTGGTGAGCTGCGGCATCACCGAGCAGTCGATCACCCGCAGCTGTTCAAAACCGTGCACCCGCAGCTGCGGATCGGTCACCGCGTCCTGCGGCGACGGCCCCATGCGGCAGCTGCCCACCGGGTGATACACCGTCTTGCAGAAGTTGCGCACGAACTCTTCCAGCTGCGCCTCGTCGCGCGTCCACTCCGGCTGCGGCATCAGCAGATCTTTGATCAGCGGCTTCAGCGCCGCGGTTTGCAGGAAGTCCAGCCCGAACTTCACCGCGCGCACGCTGCCGGCCAGATCGTCCGGGTGGCCGAGGTAGTTGGCGTGCAGCTTGACCGGATCGCGCGGGTTGCTGCTGCGCAGCTGCACTTCGCCGCGCGCCTTCGGCTGCAGGTAGCCGACCTTGAGCGTGAAGCCGTGAATGTTCGGCAGCGGCTCGCCGGGCACGTCGTCCCAGCTGTCCAGCAGCGGCAGGAAGTGGATCTGCACGTCCGGCCGGCCGTCGCCCTGGCTGTCGGTGAAGGCGGCGCCTTCCAGCACGTTGGACGAGAGCACCCCGCTGCGAAACGCCAGCCACTGCGCGCCGTGGCTCAGCGCCTGCAGGCCGCGGTCGGCGCCGAACAGGCTGATCGGCTCGCGGGTGCTGACGTTGATCGACATGTGCAGGTGGTCGTGGAAGTTTTTACCCACCGGCAGATCCGCCCGCACCTCAATGCCCAGTTGCTGCAGGTGGTCGCGCGGGCCGATGCCGGACAGCATCAGCAGCTTCGGCGAACCGACCGCGCCGGCGCTGACGATCACCTCTTTGGTGGCGCGCGCGGTGACTTCCGCGCCGCCGTTCTGGCTGTAGACCACGCCGGTGGCGATGTTGCCCTCAAAGGTCAGCCGGTGCGCCAAGGCGTTCAGTTTCACCACCAGCCGCCGTTCGTCACGCACCGCCTTCAGGTAGGTGCGGGCGGTGCTGGCACGTTCGCCGTTGTGGGTGGTGGTTTGGTAGAAACCGACGCCGTGCTGGCTGTCGCCGTTGAAGTCGTTGCGATAGGGCAGGTTCAACTCCTGGCCGGCGCGGATAAACGCCATGCTGAGCGGGTGGCGATAGCGGTTTTCGCTGACCGGCAGCAGCCCGTCGGCGCCGTGGTAGTCGTCGGACAGGCTTTCGTTGGCCTCGGCGCGTTTGAAGTAGGGCAGCACCTCCCGGTAGCTCCAGCCGGTGCAGCCGTAGCGTTCGGCCCAGTCATCGTAGTCCTGCGGCTGGCCGCGCAGGTAGATCATGCCGTTGACCGAGCTGCTGCCGCCCAGCACCTTGCCCTGCGCGATTTGCATGCGGCGGTTATTGGCATGAGGTTCCGGTTCCGTCTCGTAGGGCCAGCTCTTTTTGGCGATGATCTTGGCCACCCCGGCCGGCATCTTGATGAACAGGTTATTGTCGTCGCCGCCGGCTTCCAGCAGCAGCACCCGCGCCTGGGTGCGGCGGATCAGCTGCGCCGCCAGCACGCAGCCGGCGGATCCGGCGCCGACGATGATGTAATCAAAGGTATTTTCCGACATGACAGCTCTCCGTGCGCGATTGGGATACTGGCAGAGTAACGCGGGGGAAAAAGCGGTCAATTTGCGATCGTTAATTTATTAACGAACTTCACATTAAATTTACATCATGGTTTTTAACGTCAGTTTATCTGCTTGAAAAACGGCGTTATAGCGAGTTTTACTGATTGATTGCGATATTAATAAAATGGCGCAGCACGCTGCGCCATGATAGAGAGACGGGGGACGATTACAGCGTTTTCAGCATGGTGACTTCGCAATCGACGTGGCCGGTGGCGCCCATTGCGTGGTCGATGTGTTCGAAGCCCAGATGTTCGTACAGCGCAACGGCCTGCGTCAGGCTGGCGGTGGTCTCGAGGTAACAACAGCGGAAGCCGTGCTGGCGGGCGAAATCCAGCGCCTGCAGCGCCAGGCGTTTCGCCAATCCCTTGCCGCGCAACACCGGTAGGAAATACATCTTCTGCAATTCGCAAATATCGTCTGCGCCGCCCTGCAGCGGCGCGATGCCGCCGCCGCCGGCGACCTGGCCGTCCACCTCGATCACCCAGTAAGCGCTGCGCGGCAGGCTGTAGAGCTGATACAGGGCGTCCAGATTGGGATCGGAGACGGTATAGCCTTTATCCGCCGTCAGGCCGTGCTCGGCGGAGACTTCGCGAATGACGTGAGCAATGGCGGGATTATCTTCCGCCGTGATGGGGCGCACCAGCAGGCGCGCCGGGGTTGCTGTTGTCATGTTTACACTCGCCATTGAAAGAGACCACGTTCGTTTTTCGTTTTTATCGCAGCACGAAACGCGCCGGGGATTATTTCCCGGCGGCGTCCCTGCAGCAGTAATATCTTGTAATAACATCTAACCCGGCCCGGATGCAACGGCGATAAAAAAACAGCGGGGAAGACCCCGCTGTTTTTCAGGCGTTGGCGTGAGCCGGTGGATTACAGCGCGGCGATGGTCGCCTGCTGTTCCTGCAGCTTCACTTTGCCTTCTTTGCAGGCCGCCAGACGATCGCGCTCTTTGGCGACCACCGCCTCCGGCGCGCGCGCCACGAAGCCTTCGTTCGCCAGCTTGCCTTCGATCGAAGCGATTTCCGCATCCAGTTTGCCCATCTCTTTGGCCAGACGCGCGATCTCGGCGTCCTTGTCGATGAAACCGGCCATCGGGATCAGCAGCTCGGCGCCGTCCACCAGCTTGGTGACGGAGACCGGGCCTTTCTCACCGGCAGGCAGCAGCGCGATGGATTCCAGGCGCGCCAGACGGGCGATAAAGCTTTGGTTCTCCTGCACGCGGCGCTGGGCGTCGGCGCTGCAGTTGCGCAGCAGCACGTCGAGCGCTTTGCTTGGCGCGATGTTCATCTCGGCGCGGATGTTGCGCACGGCGATGATGGTTTGCTTGATCCACTCCAGATCGTTCAGCGCCTGCTCGTCTTCCAGCGCGGCGTCGTAGGCCGGGAACGGCTGCAGCATGATGGTGTCTGCGGTCGTGCCGGTCAGCGGCTTCACGCGCTGCCAGATGGTTTCGGTGATGAACGGAATGATCGGGTGCGCCAGGCGCAGCAGCGCTTCCAGCACGGTGATCAGCGTGTGGCGGGTGCCGCGCTGTTCCGCTTCGCTGCCGTTGCTCACCACCGGCTTGGTCAGCTCCAGATACCAGTCGCAGAACTGGTTCCAGGTGAATTCGTACAGGATGTTGGCCGCCAGATCGAAGCGGTAGGTATCCAGCGCTTCGCGGTAGGCTTTCACCGTGCGGTTGAATTCGGCCAGGATCCAGCGATCCGCCAGCGACAGCACTTTCTCGCCGCCGTTGAAGCCGCAGTCGTGCGCTTCGGTGTTCATCAGCACGAAGCGGCTGGCGTTCCACAGCTTGTTACAGAAGTTGCGGTAGCCTTCCAGGCGCTTCATGTCCCAGTTGATGTCGCGGCCGGTCGAGGCCAGTGCCGCCAGGGTGAAGCGCAGGGCGTCGGTGCCGTGCGGCTCGATGCCGTTCGGGAACTGCTTCTCGGTACGCTTGCGGATTTTCTCCGCCAGCTGCGGCTGCATCATGTTGCCGGTGCGTTTTTCCAGCAGATCTTCCAGCGAGATGCCGTCGACCATGTCCAGCGGGTCGATCACGTTGCCTTTGGACTTGGACATCTTCTGGCCTTCGTCGTCACGGATCAGGCCGGTCATGTAGACGGTCTTGAACGGCACCTGCGGCTTGCCGTTTTCATCCTTGATGAAGTGCATGGTCAGCATGATCATGCGCGCGATCCAGAAGAAGATGATGTCGAAGCCGCTGACCATCACGCTGGTCGGGTGGAAGGTTTTCAGCGCCTCGGTCTGCTCCGGCCAGCCCAGGGTAGAGAAGGTCCACAGGCCGGACGAGAACCAGGTGTCCAGCACGTCTTCGTCCTGGGTCAGCACCACGTCGGCGCCCAGGTTGTTCTCGCTGCGCACTTCTTCTTCGCTGCGGCCCACGTAGACTTTGCCGTTCACGTCGTACCAGGCCGGGATGCGGTGGCCCCACCACAGCTGACGCGAGATGCACCAGTCCTGAATGTCGCGCATCCAGCTGAAGTACATGTTTTCGTACTGCTTCGGCACGAACTGGATGTCGCCCTGTTCGACCGCTTCCACCGCCACTTTGGCCAGCGGCGCGGTGCGCACGTACCATTGATCGGTCAGCATCGGCTCGATCACCACGCCGCCGCGGTCGCCGTAAGGCACCGTCAGGTCGTGCGGTTTGATCTCGTCCAGCAGGCCCAACTGATCGAAGGCGGCAACCACCGCTTTACGCGCCGCGAAGCGCTCCAGGCCGCGGAACTCGGCCGGGATCTCGCTGCAGTAGTCGGTGCAGACTTCGCCCAGGGTGTTGAACACTTCCGCTTCCTGACGGATGTCGCCGTCGAAGGTCAGAATGTTGATCATCGGCAGGCCGTGGCGTTTGCCGACTTCGTAGTCGTTGAAATCGTGCGCCGGGGTGATCTTCACGCAGCCGGTGCCTTTTTCCATATCGGCGTGTTCGTCGCCGACGATGCGGATGCGGCGGCCGACCAGCGGCAGAATGATCTCTTTGCCGATCAGATCTTTATAGCGCGGATCTTCCGGGTTGACCGCCACACCGGTATCGCCCAGCACGGTTTCCGGACGGGTGGTGGCGACCACCAGATAGTCATTGCCCTCGGCGGTTTTCGCGCCGTCGGCCAGCGGGTAGCGCAGGTGCCACATGGAACCTTTGGATTCGCGGTTTTCCACTTCCAGATCGGAGATGGCGGTGCGCAGTTTCGGATCCCAGTTCACCAGACGCTTGCCGCGGTAGATCAGGTCTTCTTTGTGCAGACGGACAAACACTTCGCGCACCGCGTTCGACAGGCCTTCGTCCATGGTGAAGCGCTCGCGCTCCCAGTCCACGGAGTTGCCCAGACGGCGCATCTGGCGGGTGATGGTGCCGCCGGATTCCGCCTTCCACTGCCAGATTTTGTCGATGAACGCGTCACGGCCGTAGTCGTGGCGGGTTTTGCCTTCTTCCGCGGCGATCTTGCGCTCCACCACCATCTGGGTGGCGATGCCGGCGTGGTCGGTGCCCGCCTGCCACAGGGTGTTTTTACCCTGCATGCGCTGATAGCGAATCATGGTGTCCATGATGGTCTGCTGGAACGCGTGGCCCATGTGCAGGCTGCCGGTGACGTTCGGCGGCGGGATCATGATGCAGAAGCTTTCCTGGCTGGTGTCGCCGTTCGGCTTGAAGTAACCCTGATTCTCCCAGTGATCGTACAGCTTCTGTTCGATCTGTTTTGGGTCGTATGCGGTGTCGAGCTGACTGTTTGTCTTTTCCATTCTTTATCGTATTCAGTGAGTTGGCGGCGTAGCCGTGGTCAAATGGAAGCCGACGCTGCGATAGGCCTTGTAACGGTCGCGCGCCAACTGTTTCAGAGTGTCTTCGTAAGGAACGAAGTCTACCACTTCATGGAAAGCGGTAGCAAAATCGGCAAACTGCGGCAGCAGGGCGATCAGCAGATCGCGCGGGGCGTTGCCGCGCTTGCCGGGCCAGCACAGTTCCACCGGCGCGCCGTAGTGCGGCCCTTCGCCGGCCAGGTTGTGCGGCACAAATTCATGCGGCTCGCGCTGCCACAGCGCTTCGTCCAGCCGCTGGGCCTGCTCCTGGCTCTCGCAGGCGATCAGCACCCGCTTGCCGGAACGGAAGCCGCTGGCGGCAACGGCGCAGGCCACGGCCTCATGGGCGCTGAGCGCACCAGACGGTTCCGCGTTGTCGAGCAAATAAAACGTCGCCTGTTTCATTAAGGATCCACCGCTGCCGATAAAAAAACAGGGCACAACATGTAGGTTGCGCCCTTTTTGGGAACGGAGCAGATAACTCTACCCCTTCGCTGCTGAGAGGATTATATACCCAATAGATTTCAAGTTGCAGCTAGGCGGCAAGTTCGTTCATCCCCAGGAGCTGACATCAAGTCAGTGACTGGGGTGAACGAATGCGGCCAACAACGCTGCGGCTTGAAAGATGAAGGGTATTTAATCGTCGCCGTTCAGACCTGCACGGTTCAATAGGAACTGCGACAGCAGCGCCACCGGGCGGCCGGTCGCGCCCTTGGCTTTACCGGAACGCCAGGCGGTGCCGGCGATATCCAGGTGCGCCCAGGTGTACTTGCGGGTGAAGCGCGACAGGAAGCAGGCAGCGGTGATGGCGCCGCCAGGGCGGCCACCGATGTTTGCCATATCGGCGAAGTTGGAGTCCAGCTGCTCGTAGTACTCGTCGGCCATCGGCAGGCGCCAGGCGCGGTCGCCGGCCTGCTCGGAAGCGCCCAGCAGCTCGTGCGCCAGCGGATTGTGGTTCGACATCAGGCCGGTGATGTGGTGGCCCAAGGCGATCACGCAGGCGCCGGTCAGGGTGGCGATGTCGATCACCAGCTCCGGCTCGAAGCGCTCGACGTAGGTCAGGGTGTCGCACAGCACCAGACGGCCTTCGGCGTCGGTGTTGAGCACCTCGACGGTCTGGCCGGACATGGTGGTCAGCACGTCGCCCGGACGGTATGCCCGGCCGCCCGGCATGTTTTCACAGCCGGCCAGCACGCCGATCACGTTCAGCGGCAGGTTCAGCTCCGCCACCACGCGCATCACGCCGTACACGGTCGCCGCGCCGCACATGTCGTATTTCATCTCGTCCATGCCGTCGGCCGGTTTGATCGAGATGCCGCCGGAGTCGAAGGTCAGCCCTTTGCCTACCAGCACGATCGGCTTAGCGTCCGGATTTGGGTTGCCCTTATATTCCATCACCGACATCAATGATTCGTTCTGCGAACCGGCGCCGACCGCCAGATAGGCGTTCATGCCCAGCTCTTTCATCTGCTGTTCGCCGATGACGCGGGTGGTGATGTGGGTGCTGAAGGCGTCCGCCAACTGGCGGGCCTGCGAGGCCAGGTAGCCGGCGTTACAGATGTTCGGCGGCATGTTGCCGAGATCTTTGGCCGCCTTGATGCCGGAAGCCACCGCCAGACCGTGTTGAATCGCGCGCTCGCCGCTGGTGAGCTCACGGCGGGTCGGCACGTTGAACACCATTTTGCGCAGCGGACGGCGCGGCTCCACCTTGTTGCTTTTCAGCTGATCGAAGGTGTAGAGCGTCTCTTTGGCGGTTTCTACCGCCTGACGCACTTTCCAGTAGGTGTTGCGGCCTTTCACGTGCAGCTCGGTCAGGAAGCAGACCGCTTCCATCGAGCCGGTGTCGTTGAGGGTATTGATGGTTTTCTGGATCACCTGCTTGTATTGGCGCTCATCGAGCTCGCGCTCTTTGCCGCAGCCGATCAGCAGGATGCGCTCGGAGAGAATGTTGGGCACATGGTGCAGTAGCAGCGTCTGCCCGACCTTGCCTTCCAGTTCGCCACGGCGCAGCAATGCGCTGATATAACCATCACTGATTTTGTCGAGTTGTTCTGCGATAGGGGACAGGCGGCGCGGTTCGAAAACGCCGACTACAATACAGGCACTGCGCTGTTTTTCCGGGCTACCGCTTTTTACACTGAACTCCATGCACTCTCCTGAATCTTAAAGACAAAGGCGGACGCTACGGCTAGAATAACCGACTCCGTAACGATCTCCTGCCATTTGAGTTAACGGATTATGTTAACCTGAACGGCATAAATTGCTCTGTTTTGGCGACTATAAGCAAGTTCCTATAGGACACCCAAACGGCTTGATGTTGTAATACTATTTTAGCTGTGAAGGTTGCCATATGATGAGAATAAATGGCGGATTAACGATGAAATTATCGATTTTCCTGCAAAAAGACAAGTTTTCACAGGCGTAATAAGCGTGATCATCATAAGATATCTGGTACGGGAAACGCTCAAGAGCCAAATCGCCATCCTGTTCATCCTGCTTCTGATCTTCTTTTGTCAGAATTTGGTCAGGGTGTTGGGCGACGCGGTGGACGGCAATATCCCGACAAACTTAGTACTCTCCCTGCTCGCGTTGGGCGTGCCGAAAATGGCGCAGCTCATCCTGCCTTTGAGCCTGTTTCTCGGCTTGCTGATGACGCTTGGGCGGTTGTATACCGAGAGCGAAATCACCGTTATGCACGCCTGCGGGCTGGGCAAACGCACCCTGATTATCGCCGCCATGATCCTGGCGCTGCTCACCTCTGCGGTCGCGGCGGTGAACGTGTTTTGGGCCGGCCCCTGGGCCTCGCGCTATCAGGACGTGGTGGTGAACGAAGCCAAGGCCAACCCGAGCATCGCCGGGCTGGCGGAAGGGCAGTTCAAACCCTCGCAGGACGGCAACGCGGTGCTGTTTATCGGCAACGTGAAGGGCAGCACCTTCAACGACGTGTTCCTGGCGCAGCTGCGGCCGAACGGCAACCAACGCCCGTCGGTGGTGGTGGCCGAGCACGGCAACATCGTGCAGCAGAAAGACGGCTCACAGGTGGTGACGCTCGACAAGGGCACCCGCTTTGAAGGCACCGCGCTGCTGCGCGACTTCCGCATTACCGACTTCACTGACTACAAGGCGGTGATTGGCCACCGCACCGTGGTGGCGGACAACACGGAATCCGAACAGATGTCGATGCAGACGCTGTGGGAATCCGACGATCCTGACGCGCGCGCCGAGCTGCACTGGCGCCTGACGCTGGTGGTGTCGGTGGCGCTGATGGCGCTGCTGGTGGTGCCGCTCAGCGTGGTAAACCCGCGCCAGGGCCGCGTGCTGAGCATGCTGCCGGCCATCCTGCTGTATCTGATCTTCTTCCTGCTGCAGACCTCGCTGCGCTCCAACGCCGGCAAGGGCAAGCTGGATCCGATGCTGTGGCTGTGGCTGGTTAACGGCGTTTACTTGGCGATCGCGCTGGCGCTGAACCTGTGGGATACCGTGCCGATGCGCAAGCTGCGCGCACGCCTGAGAGGAGCGGCCTGATGTTTGGCGTATTAGACCGGTATATCGGCAAAACGATTTTCAACACCATCATCATGACGCTGTTCATGCTGGTGTCGCTGTCCGGCATCATCAAGTTCGTCGATCAGCTGCGCAAGGTCGGCCAGGGCGAATACACCGCGCTGAGCGCCGGCATGTACACCCTGCTGAGCGTGCCGAAAGACATCGAGATCTTCTTCCCGATGGCGGCGCTGCTTGGCGCGCTGCTCGGCCTGGGCCAGCTGGCGACGCGCAGCGAACTGGTGGTGATGCAGGCTTCCGGCTTCACCCGCCTGCAGATCGCCGGCTCGGTGATGAAAACCGCCATTCCGCTGGTGCTGCTGACCATGGCGATCGGCGAATGGGTGGCGCCGCAGGGCGAGCAGATGGCGCGTAACTACCGCGCCCAGCAGATGTACGGCGGCTCGCTGCTCTCCACCAAGAGCGGGCTGTGGGCGAAGGACGGCAACGACTTCATCTACATCGAGCGCGTCTCCGGCGATAAAGAACTCTCCGGCGTGAACATCTACCACTTCAACGACCAACGTCGCCTGGAGACGGTGCGCTATGCCGCTACCGCCAGCTTCGAGAACGGCCTGTGGCAGCTTTCGCAGGTGGACACCTCGGATCTGACCAACCCGAAACAGGTAACCGGCACCCAGACGCTGACCGGCGAATGGAAAACCAACCTGACCCCGGACAAGCTGGGCGTGGTGGCGCTGGATCCGGATTCGCTCTCCATCAGCGGGCTGCACAACTACGTGAAGTACCTGAAGCAGAGCGGCCAGGAATCCAACCGTTACCAGCTCAACATGTGGAGCAAAATCTTCTCGCCGCTGTCGGTGGCGGTGATGATGCTGATGGCGCTGTCGTTCATCTTCGGCCCGCTGCGCAGCGTGCCGATGGGTATCCGCGTGGTGACCGGCATCAGCTTCGGCTTCCTGTTCTACGTGCTGGATCAGATCTTCGGTCCGCTGAGCATGGTCTACAGCATGCCGCCGGTGCTGGGCGCACTGCTGCCGAGCATGCTGTTCCTGCTGATCAGCGTGTATATGCTGCTCAAACGCAAGTAGCGGGGCGATCGGTAGTGAAGAAAGGCGTGGCCGCGGGGCCGCGCCTTTTTTGTGGGTGCGGCATCCCCCCGCCCGCGGTTTTTGTCGTGCTATAGTCACTTCAGCGGCAATGCAGGGAGAGGGAGGGCAGCCAATGGAAGACGAATATAATCTCAGCAATATCATCGGCAAGCGCCTGGAAGCGGCACTAGGAGAGTTGGGCGATCTTCTGTGGGCGTATGTGGTGTTATCCAAAAAAGACATTGCCTGCATCTTTGGCGTCACCAACTACCCGAGTGAATGGGTAAAAAAGTATCAAGAGCAGGGATTGCAGTACATTGATCCGGTGGTGCTTACCGCCCGCAACCGCCTGACCCCGTTCGCCTGGGACGAGCAAATCATGGCCGACGCGGGGCTGCACTTTCCCGAACTGTTCGAACAGGCCCGCGAGTTTGGCGTAACGCACGGCTATACCTTCGTGCTGCACGATTACAACGACAATCTCGTCACGCTTTCCTTTGCCTTCAACCTTGAGCAGAGAGCAGAAGCCATCCAGGCGCTCACCGATCGTAAAGGCGATATTTCGGTATTGCTGGCCTCAATCCATGAGTCCTATCTGGCGCTGTCCCCACTGTCAGCAAAAAACGCCGCAGCGCTGGAGCGTAACGCCCGCTTTACCGACAGGGAAAACGAGATCCTCTATTGGGCCAGCGTGGGTAAAACCTACCAGGAAACGGCGATGATCCTGGGCATAAAGACCGGCACCATCAAGTTTCATATGTCCAACGTCGTCAAAAAGTTGGGGGTCACGAATGCCCGACATGCCGTGCGCCTGGGGATGGAGCTGCGGCTGATTAAGCCGGTGGAGTGACGGGCTAGCTAGCCCGTGGAATACTGAGGCAACGACTGCGCAGAACTCATCAGCGGGATACGTCTAAAGGGAGAAAATATCGGCTAGAGAACAGCGTCTTTCGATTCAGGAAATGACGGACGTTAATCGGTATTGATTGGGCCGCATGGCGCTTCAAGTGAAGGACGTAATAAAGTGCGGGTCCCGACCTCTGTGCTTTGAAATAATCACCAGCTTGAACTGATAAAGGTCTAGTAAGGGACTGTACTTTAGTCTAACTGGTTTCTCACCCCGTAAGGCGATACACTTTCCCGGTAATTTTTTGATAAAAATACAAAAAAAAACCTGACCGCGTAGGGCCAGGTTGCCAATATTGGCCAACACCAGGGAAAATTTTCTTACCTCATCTTAAAGCTATTAACTCCGCAGAGGCAAGCGATCTCAGCTGCTTTTTAGGCATTAACTAGCCATTTTGTTAGGTCTGTACGCTATTTTATGGTGATTTAAGATAAAAACCATCTAATAGAATTACTCTTTCGCCTTTGAGAGCGCCATTCCGATTTTTTTATTTCCTGCCTGATATTCATCAATGAAAAAATAGTGTTCTCGAAATGTTGCGCAACCTCATTCTTTATTGGCTGACACATGGGTACGCAATTATTTGCAGCATTGCCATTGCGGCTGGGGATTATTTGATTTTTGATAGGGGCTGTGTGAGACAGTGGGGATGGGGGGGGGCGGGTGTGACCTTCAGCTTGACGGGTTTCTGAACCTGTTTCGCTAGCTGGGCGAGTGGTTCTGGCTAGTGGGAGGGAGTGACGTTCGGCACATGAGCCATCATTGTTCTATGAAGCGTGGAACCTGGAATCGGACGGTATCGCTTGAGTGTGGTGACGGAGCTCCCGATGCTCTCTGCAATAGCCTGATGCTCATCATCAACGTGGTTGTGAAGGGTGCACAGCGGAAAGGTGGGTCGGATAAACGCGCGCTGCGGCGGTTTTTTCGACACTTAACTCATTGAACAACGGATAAGTGTTGCGTGCTGGTCGCGGGAAGGTATAATTCACCCGTTTTCCGCATACTACTTCAGTGCCGAAGTGGCGAAATCGGTAGACGCAGTTGATTCAAAATCAACCGTAGAGATACGTGCCGGTTCGAGTCCGGCCTTCGGCACCATTAAGTACCGCGCGAACAAGAAGCCACCGAAAGGTGGTTTTTTTGTGCCTGGAATCCAGTATCTGCAAGGCTTTCCTCGCCTTTTCACTCAACCTAACTCAATTCTGACTCAATCTGCATCAACTTACTGGTGCGGGTACAACTGGAGGCATATCCCGGTTCGATAATGTTTGTACCAACGGGGGACATAAGCAGGCGTTAACAGAGATCAAAGTCTGTATAAGGCCATAGAAATGTCTGAACGTCTTGAAGTTGCAGCCTGGCTTCAACAGCGTGCCACAGCTATTATGCGTTATATAGTGCAGAGCGGACTGGTTGATTATAATCCTGCGCAGAAGAGGATAGGGGCAGTTGCTTCTGGAAATAGACAATGTCGTTCGGCTTTGGAGCTAAAGTACATCCCTGAGTTATTAAAGAAAATAAATGGTTATACTGGTAGACCACTTACCGCTGGGCTGCGTAACTCACTCTACTTATCTTTATTCGTTCCAGTGAGCTGCGTTTGGCTCGCTGGTCAGGGATAGATTTTGAAACGTCAATGTGGATGACCCCTTCTGAACGAGAGCCTATATTTGGCGTGAGACATTCTCACCGGGATCAAAAATTCGTACACCTCATCTGGTGCCGCTTTCATAATGCCTTGAATGTACATATAGTTGCGAGCATCATCGCAAACATGTGCTCATGGATTCTTCAATGCAATGACCTCTGACAAAACCCTAAAGAAAGCGATATCAAATATCACTATCTGGCGCAAAGGCGAACAGCGTGCGCCACATAAGCCTTTATTGCTGCTGCACGTCCTCTCACACTATCGGCAGGATCATGAGCGCCTGTTTAACTATGGCTCTGAAATCTACGAGCCCCTGTTGGATCTCCTGGAACGTTATGGACCGCAGCGTCGTGACCAGCGCCCGGACATGCCGTTCTGGCGTCTGAAGGGCGATGGCTTCTGGGAACTACAAAACGCGGAACTGTGCTCAACCAATGGTAGCCGCCAGCCTCCCCGACGTGAACTCATCGAATATAATGTCGCGGGTGGATTTGATGCCGATAATTTTGCGTTGGTGGCAAAAAACCATAGGTTAATTGATACACTGGCGCAGCAGCTTCTGGAGGCGCATTTCCCGGCGAGTATTCAGGAAGACATCGCTGACGAAATGGGTTTTGATATTCGCACCTCTCTCCGTCAACGCGACCCGAAGTTCCGCCAGATGGTGCTACGTGCTTACAATTATCAGTGCACTATCTGCGGCTTTAACATGCGCCACGATAATGCGCCGATTGCTCTGGAAGCTGCCCATATCAGATGGAAGCAGCACCATGGGCCTTGTGAAGTACCTAATGGCCTGGCATTGTGCGCAATCCATCATAAAGCGTTTGATCGTGGTTCGATTGGTTTGGATGAAAATATGCGTGTGATGGTTTCCGGCGCGGTAAATGGTGGTGGGGTGGTACAGCGGCTGTTCTGGGATTTTGCGGGAAAGGCGATTGCGTTGCCACCGGTTAAAGAAAATTATCCGGGCGAGCAGTTTGTGGAATGGCACAGGAAAGAGGTGTTCAGAGGAGAGTATTGATCTGGGGTAGGGGTGTTATTTTGGCTGTGGCATACAAACCATTCAGCCTTGATGACTAAATGGTTTGTCAGCGATAATTACGATGCTTCACGTTCTGCAAGTTCGGAGTTGCTGGCATAAGGGACTTTTCCAGAAGGTACAACCTTTGCCGCCGCGATCAAATGCACATCCTGATCGTCAAAGAAAATGTGTGGTTTAAACGCCTTCAGAACTTTTGTTTTCTCTACACCGCCAAGAAAAAAAGCTTCATCGACATACACCCCCCAGCTTCTCAGTGTTTTAATGACGCGCATTTCCGAAGGGCTGTTTCTGGCTGTCACCAGTGCAATACGGACAGGTGAATACTCAACCCTTGTCGGTAGTCGCTCCTGAAGCTTGGCTATTTTTTTTAGCAAAGTTGCATAGGGCCCTTCAGCCATCGGGATATCTTGCTGCGCATCCTCCAAGGCGTGAAAAGCGGCCATCCCTTGAGTTTTATAAACTAACTCACTTTCATCAGAGAAAAGCACGGCATCACCATCAAACGCGATACGTACCTGCCCTTCCGGGATATCGGAGGCGTCGGAGGGAGGATCTTTGAGGATTGCAGCGGCGCAGAATCGAGAATCAATAACCTTTTGCGCGTCCTCGACGTTGGTCGTTAAAAACAAATCGACATCAAAGGCATCAAGATAATCGGCAACGGTTTCGCCTGCTGTAAAAGCAGAGCGAGTGATATCGAGTTTGTCATGACGAATTGTATTCAGAACGCGGATACCTGTATCAGGGCTGTTACGCGACATCACAACAACCTCAACCAGCGGCGATTTATCATCCGGCTGGCGGTACCGGTTCAGACCCAGAAGCGCTTTGACTAAGGGATAACCTGTTCCGGGCTGTAAAGGCTGGTTTTCGTGTTCCAGCATGTAGGCTCGATACTTTTCAATAGCACTGTCAGGATCGGTTGCATACGTTTCGCGAAACATGCGGTCGGATTCGCTCATGTCGAAAAGCGCAGTTGCGCTGATGCCAATAACTAAAGTGTTACTTAAATCTAAAGGCATGGTTACTTTCCTGACGTGAAATCACAAGGTTGTAGAAGCAAAGCATCATAACGCAAAGAAAGTATTTCAGCCATTAGAAGAGTTCCACATCAATAAATTATAGCCACTGGGGTTATTTTTACTGATCAACAATATCAAGAATAGATTTACATTTTTCTTTTACATCTAACTTCATGCTTTGGAATTCTTTTTTACCACTTGCTAATTCACCTTCCAACTTATTAATATTGCTTTCATGCTTGGAAATAATATTATGAAGGCAAAATATATTATCTAGCAATAACATTTCTTTATTTGCAATATCAAGAAGATATACTTCATCCGCTGCCACATAAGATATTTTAACGATGCTATAGCTTTCTTTTTTTATACCTATCGCGATTCTTCGCTCATCTGGAAATATCGTTAGAATAGCAAGATGGATTTCTTTTAATGATAAATATTTTCTGTACTCCTGACGCCTACGCTCGTAGTAAGAATCATTTCCATAGTACAAATAGCTAATAAAAATATCACCACTATAACTTTCTGATATATGTGGTTGGTAAGGATTTCCTGCATGAAGCTTAAATGAGTACACACTAATCTCATAGCCATCCTCGACTTTTTCGATTAAAGAATATTCATCAAAACATGTTTCTGTTTTATCTGAGATATATGTACCCATTTGCCCCTCTATGTGTTTAATAATCTCTTGTAATGAATGAGTTATTCTATAAACCATCACTCATTAAATATGAAAAAATCGCCAGTCAAAGCATCGAAGAGTTTTTCAGATTCAGACATTTTATCATATTGTTTTTTCAAAATAGATGCACGGAAATCAACCAATTTGGCAAAAGCAAGTTGTTTATCCAATGGAGGTACAGGTATCCTGAGTGCAGATAAGGTACCTTGGCTAATATTCTGAATATTTGCTCCCTGGCCCCCGCTTAACATTTGCCGTTTCATTGAAGGTGTACGGAAGAGAAAGTTAAGATACTCTGCCGTTATTGCAGATTTTTCTATTCTGTATCGAATGCAAAATCCACTAAATGTGACTTTCTCTTTATTTGGATAAATAGTAAGACATCTTCCGACCAAGGCTTTATTACCATTAGAGCGGACAAAGACGATATCACCATCTTTCAAAAGATAATCATCTGAAGGAAGAGTATTTAATTCAATTTCATCGATATTGTCCATACAGGTAATAGTTGCTAGTGATTTGAAATTGCCAACTCCCAGGCACTTCAGTACCGAGCCTGACTCACCTTTCGTAAAATTCATTCCATTTTTAAATGAACCATATTCTAACAAAGAAGCCACATCCCATTTCTTCGGATTTGCAACAGGATCACCAAACATCTCCAAAAACGTGGCACGCAAAAAATCATCAGCGAGTTTGACAGCTTGCTCACGTTTTTGGCGTATATCATTGGCTTTATCAAGAATAGCTGCAATTCGTTTTTGTTCTAATAACGGAGGGAGAGGAATCTCTACTTTAGTTAAACCCTGGCCAGTAATTTGTGGTTGTGCTGAGCCAGAAATCACATCGTCAAATCCCCGTTTTAGAAAAAAATAGTACAAATACTTGATGTCAACCTTACTTCGGTCTATATCGTCCAATGCCATGGCATTCCCATTAATATATGCCATGGGCTCAGAAATGTGCACATTACCGCAAGTAGCTCCACGGCAAGTAATCATCAACGTTGGGAATTCATGCGTGAATTTAGAATAAAACCCTATTTTCCCATTTGCACCATAAACTGGGTAACCAGATGCAATTAAACTACTGGCAGCTATAGTTTTCCACTGTTTTGGTCTACAAATATCATGAAGTTTCACCATCGGCCAACTCATAGCATCCCCTCCAGCTCATCTAAATCCGCGAGAATTTCTTTCTCCAAGTCCTTCAGCCGCTTCAGTATCACCTTTGGATCTTCATACTCTTCAGCCTGATACACCACTTCTTTATAACGATTAATAGAGAGGTCGTATTTCTGCGCGGCAATGTCCTCTTTCGGCACTATAAACGCCGCCTGAGTACGATCTTTAAAATCAACGCCAGCATCAATCCCTTCCGGTTGCTGCTGTTTCAGCAGCGAGGCTAACTTCTCACCCATAAAGTTATCAACCGGTAGCCCGCGCAAAGTACGGTAATGCTTCCAGCTTGCCAGTAGATGCGGCAGATCGTTGTCTTTTATCGGGATGCGCTTGTCATCCAGGCTGTAGCCGTCATTTTTTAGATCGTAAAACCAGACCTCATCCGTCTGGCCGCCTTTGGTAAAGATCAGGATCGCCGTCGCCACACCAGCGTAAGGTTTAAATACGCCGGAAGGCAGATTGATCACCGCTTCTAACTGGTTATCTTCTACCAGCGTTTTACGCAGTGATTGGTGCGCCTTACTGGAGCCAAACAGCACGCCCTGCGGCACGATAGTGGCGCTGCGTCCGCCTACTTTCAGCATTTGCAGAATTCGCGCCAGGAACAGCAGCTCAGTTTTCTTGGTTTTCACCATCGCCGACAGCGTGGCGTCGATATCTTCCTCATCTAGTGAACCGGTAAAGGGTGGGTTCGCCAATATCAGGTTGAAAGCATTTTTGCTGGCCTGTGGGAAGTTGGTGCTGAAACTCTGGCTCATGGTGTCCTGATAGTGGATATCCGGCTCTTCCACGCCGTGCATAATCAGGTTCATAGCGGCGATACGCAGCATAGTAGTATCAAAGTCGTAGCCGTGGAACATGTTGTTATCCACATGGTCACGCCACGGCGTCAGCAGATCACCAGTAAAGATTTTTTGCTCTTCCAGCTCACCGCGTTCGTTGCTGCCAATCTCGGTATGAATGGACTCCAGCGAGCTGTATTTTTCCAACAGGTACTCATAGCTGGTCGCCAGAAAACCACCAGTGCCACAGGCCGGATCGCAAATCGTCTCACCACGTGCTGGATTCGGCTCCATCATTTCAACCATTGTGCGGATAATGTGGCGCGGCGTACGGAACTGACCGTTGATCCCGGCGGTGGTTAGCTTGCTTAATAGGTATTCGTAGAGATCGCCTTTGGTGTCGCCACGATCCAGCGGCAGGTTTTTGATCACCTCCACGGCTTTGGTCAGCAGTGACGGTTTAACAATCTCCAGGCGAGCATCTTTCATAAAGTTGCCCAGCAGCGTCACTTTCGTATCTTCAGCTTGCCCAAGCTGACGGAAATGCTGGAATACGCCGTCGCGCACTACTTCCATCATTTCGTCTGAGCCAAGGTTGCTGTAGTGGCTGAAGCGGAACTCCTGCTGCTCAGGCGCAAAGCGTGGTTTAAAATCAACGCCCGCGATTTGTTTACGCTTCTCGTCGCGTTGTTCCTGGGTATCCAGCATCCGGGAGTACATCAGGTAGGTGATCTGTTCGATAACGGTCAGCGGGTTAGTTATGCCGCCTACCCAGAAATCTTCCCACAGGCCGTCGATTTTACTTTTTAAGTCACCGGTGATCATTGTTAACGTCTATACCTTGTTATAAATACAAAAGCCCCGCTGCCGGGGCTTGTCATGTGCGTATTATACCGTCGCTGCGTCGGTCACAACACCCAGCTCTTCGACTATCTTTTGCAGCCGGGCGATCTGCTCTAGATCCGGGAACACGCCAGTAACGCCTTCGTTGTGGATATGCGTAAACGGCTGTTCAAAGAGCTGTCGCATTTCAATGGTGCCGTAATCGCGAATGTGGTTTTTCAGCAATGACAGGAAGCGCAGTTGTTGGCTGGTCAAACTGTTGTCAGCGGCGAACTGGGCAAAGCGCACTTCCACCGCGTCGCTGTCCATCCCGATGATGGTACGCAACAGTTTATCCAGGCTGGCGGTTGCCTGCGGATAGAACTCTTTCAACGCACGAATATCAACGTTGGGGTTCTGGATCAGCACCAGCTTTGCCAGCTCATCCAGCTCGCTTTGCGTCACCGGCTCGCCGTTGCGGATTTTCTTCAGCACCGGGTTTTGCTGGAACAGCGGCTCCAGCGCTCCTTGAACCTGCTGACGATAGAGTTTGAAATCAATTGAGCGGATGTTGGTTTTGCGGGTCTCCGTCTGGATCAGGTTCGCATCTTCGGTAATATCCACCTGTATCGAACCAAATTGCGGCGTCGCATCTTTTTCCATCAGGTGCATAATGCCGCGCAAATGAATGCGGATATCCTCCAGCTCTTCCAGGCTAGCTTGCTTCCACCAGCCTAAATCACGAAGCTGATTAATTCGCTCCCCTTGCTGCTGAACCTGTGCCAGATGTGGCGGCAGGCGCTCCACTTTCTCCACGATGACCGGCCAGAGCACATCCAGTTCTTCCGGGTTGGTATAGCGTGCAGTTTGCGCCGCCAGAATATCCATATCAAAGCGCATGGCATCACTTTGCCCGCGCACGTCCAGCCACTGCATCAGTGGGGCCAGGACAGATAGCAGATCCTGCTGTGTCTTCGGGGAAAGCTGGCGCAGCACTTTTTCATCGCTGTACTGCGCTTTTTGCTGCCACTTCTCCTGCACGGCAATCGACTTTTCATCCAGTGCGTTGATCTGCTCACGAAGCTGGTGAGCGACTAAATCCACCGCCTGTTTATCGAACTTACGCTGCGCTGCGGCCCCTAGAGTGATCCATGCCTCGAAACGTTTTTGCGCCAGCGATTTTGTTGCTGTGACTTCGGCCTCTTCGGTATGCAGCTCGTGATACTCAAAATTGCCCCAGTGATCGAAGATACGGAATTTTTGTTTATCCAGCGGTTTGCCGTTGTCATCATAGCCGTACAACCCTGAACAAAGACGCGTACCACGGCCAATCATCTGCCAGAACTTCACTTTCGATTTGACTGGTTTGGCAAAGACCAGATTCACAATCTCCGGGACATCAATACCGGTATCGAGCATGTCAACAGAGATAGCAATGGTCAGCTCTTTGTTGGTGCTTTCATCCAGCCCTTTAAAATCGTCAATCAGTTGCTCGGCACGAGGATCGTAGTTGTCGATAACCTGGCAGAAGCGTCCAGCAAACTGCGGGTACATATCGTCGAACAATTCATTCAACAGCAGCGCGTGTTTGTGGTTACGGGCGAAAATGATGGTTTTACCGGGCAACTGGCCGTCCTGATCTTTCAGGCCATTTTCCATCAGGTTACGCAGAATATAGCGGTTGGTGTCTTTGTTATAAATTGCTTCATCAAGCGCCTTGCCGTCAAATTCCAGCGTATTGGGATCGATACCCTGTTCTTCCAGCTCGCGGATTTGAGCGTCACTTAATCTCTCCCGTTTTATGCCTTCGCGCAGGAATTCTGTGGTATGCGTGACAACCTCATAGGGAACCAGATTGTTATCGGCGATGGCATCTTCCAGGCTGTAGTTGGCGGTAGGGATACGTCCTTCACAACCAAACAGGCCGAAAGTAGTTTTACTCACCATGTCGATCGGCGTGGCCGTCAGGCCAATCTGGAGGGCATCAAAATACTTAAACAGATCGCCGTAGACGTTGTAGATAGAGCGGTGGGATTCATCGGCGATGATCAGATCGAAATAACCGACATCGAAATGGTCCATGATTTTCATCATGCCCGGATAGGTAGCGATGTAGATTCTGGCATTCTGTCTGTCTGCTTTCTTTGATTTCCCGACCACATACAGCGGCTCATTGGTGAACTGATTGAAGGCATTCGCCGCCTGTTTACGCAGCTCTTTACGGTCGCAAAGAAACAGGACGCGTTTTACCCAGCGAGCATCAATCATCAGTTTACTTAGTGCAATTGCCACGCGGGTTTTGCCTGTACCAGTGGCCTGTACAATTAACGATTGTCGGTACTTGTTGGTAAACCGTTCGCTGACGCGGGCAATAGTTTCAAGCTGATACAAACGTCCGGCAACGGCCTTACCTTCGTTGTCTTTGACATGCGGCACACTGTTCAGCGGCAGACGGGTTTCACGCTGCTGAATAAGATATTGCAGGCTTTCCTTACAATAGAAGCCAAATACCCGGCGCGGAGGATAGCCATGAGTTTTATGATCGTCCCATAGCCAGACATCGTAGCCGTTGGTGTAGAAAATGACCGGACGCTGACCGTATTCTTTTTCCAGCCAGTCTGCATACAGTCGGGCCTGAATTCGTCCTTGTTCGGCATTGACGCTGGTTTTTTTTGCTTCCACCACTGCCAGCGGTTTATGCGCCTCATCCCACAAGACATAATCCGCATAACCGTCGCCGGTTGCAGTAGGTTGTTCTTTAACCGGGTGTTCCTGCGTAACCTGATCGGTATTCTTAAGTTCTTCACCTACATTCCAGTCAGCAGCAAGCAGACGAGAATCAATCAGGCGGCGGCGGGTTTCCGCTTCATCAATAGAGAGGATATCGGCAACATGCTGGTTACGCGCCCTGGCTTCATTCAGGCGCTGAGTGAGGTGTTCGGCCTTTTCCTGCTCCTGTTGTAATGCGCGTTGTAATGCCAATTCGCGCTCACGGCTTTCATCTTGAGCCCTGATTGCATCTTCCAGACGTTTTTCATCTGCACGACCTGAAGATTGCGTTAACGGAGGGAGAGAAAATTTGGGGCAGTTATCAACATTACCGTGGGCGTAACGAACATATAGCCAGACACCTAATAAATACGCTTCCTTAAGCAGCCAGTAGGTATCTTTGGCCTTGATACGTCCACCGTGCGCGGCGCGGTTGCCGTGTATACGTAGCGCATCCATTTTCATGATGATGGCTTCCGGCATCATGCTGGTAAAGACATCGGCGTTCATTAAATCATACAGATTTGCTTTGATGCCTTCAGGCAGCCGTTCCTGACGATATAACCAACGCACCATCAATTCGGTGTAGTTGCGCAGCTTCACCAGACTGCTTTCCGGGTCGGTGTGAACGTAACGTTCTGCCATACACGCGAGTTCCGCCAGTTCCGGCCACTGGCTGCGCAACATTTCAAAATTGAGAGACTGCTCCATCAATCATCGCCTTATATCGTGGATACAACAGCATTTCTGGAAAGGATATCACATTACTTTTGGCAGCAAAGCGAGAGGGAGTCATAGCTGATTCATCCTAAGACCAATCGATGACTGCTGATCATTTTATTAGTCTCCAAAGCAATTCTTTATTTGAGATTGGACGCACTTATTACTGATCAAAATAATCACTATCCAACTTTGGCACTTTAAGCAAAGTCGAACTGACACCCACCTCGTTGTCCATCATCAGATGCACTAGTCGGTTACCGTCGATGAGTACCATGCCTTCCACTGATTGCGCGTAGGCAACGGCATGTTTAGTAAAGCCAGAGGTCGTGATGAAGACCCCTCGTTTAGCCTTTTGTCCCACAAGTGCACCGTAGAAGGCATGCAACTCAGGGCGGCCTACGGTGTTTTGCCAGCGTTTGGCTTGTACATACACTTTTTCTAAGCCGAGCTTGTCTAAAGAAATTACGCCATCAATCCCCGCATCACCGCTGCCTCCGACACGCTTTAAATCATCGCGGTGGCCGCCGTAACCTAAACGGTGCAGTACATCCAACACGATAACTTCGAAGCGGCCTGGGGATACCTGGCTAAGGTTCTCCAGCAGTTCTGTTGCTACCGCATCGCGGATCTCTTTGATTGATTGTTCCAGGCGGTCGTCTGGGCTATTCGTTAACATCGCTTCGGTGAGAAGGGGTTCTGTAACTGGGTCCAAATCTACCGCATCACTATTTTGTTGAAGTTTGACGTTGGTATAAGCCAAAGCGAGATGTTCGACTTCTGCTGCAGTGAGCGGGTTTGGATGCTGCTTTAACCAGTCGATGCCTTTGGCGGTTAAGCACCATTTTCCTCTGGATAAGCTGTGCGAGAGCCCAGCACGTTTCAAACGATCGTGAGCCCAGCCGGTACGGTTCTTGTAAACCAATTGGCCGCTGGCAATGGTCTCTGCCCGTTGTGCTTCGTTTAGGTTGAGTATGTCTGCTGCTGCATCTTGCACATCCCGAGCAACTGCGCCTTCGGGCTTAGTTGCTAAAAAGCGAAGCACTGGCTCGATGAATTGGTCGTAGGTAGGTACTGACATGCTGAGGTTCCCTGTTTTTCCTTATTATTCCTATGATACTGCACAAACTCTGTTTTGAAGTTGACAGGTAGCACGGTGTGGCAGGCAACTTTTAACCTATAGCGGCCTCTTTCAGCTCCAACTTCACCATCAGCTGCTTATTCACCTCTTTCCCATCCACCCCGCTATGAATCCGGCGATGGCAAGTTGGGCAGATGGCACCCACCCACTGCGGATGATCGGGGCCTTCGTCGGCTAGGCGCTTGGTGTGGTGAGGTTCAAGGTAGGGCTCGCCGTTTCTTTTCTTGAACGGTGCCGGCTGATCGCAGGCTTCGCAGATGCCATTGGCGCGCTTGAGCACGTATTTTTTTACGTCTTCGCTGCGTTTGAACCAGGATTTTTTGCTGTCGCTCTGTTGGCGCTGGCCTGATTGCTGTGAGGACTGCAGTGCCTTCTTGCGTAACTGCTCGAGCGTCTTTGTCTGCGTATCAGCTTCATCGGTGTCTGCATCTTCTTCAACCGCGTGCAGTGACGAGACTTTGAACAGGTTAAAGGTAATGCCTTGGCGCATGTTATTTTCTAAGTCTAAGCACTGAATATGATCCCAAGAATCGCACTCAAACATGCCAAGATAGCGGACGCCTTTTTCTTTCTTGTTGTCTTCGAACAGGAAGATGTCTTTGCCGTCTTTTTTATGGTCGCGGATGGATTTATTACCTCGAATAAATTCCATAGGGCCTTTTTGGCCTTCTCCCGTATAAGAGAAGCTGCCTTCGGCTGTCCATCCATCTTTATAGCCGTAGGTTTCGCCGCTTTCTCCGGTGAAGATAAAGATTACCGGGAATTCCCGTGGGGTCCAGATACCGCCTTGCAGCTGCCCGCCGTAAAGCTCGATAAGTGCTTTGCGTGTGTACAGTTTGCCTTCGGTTAAGTAATCAAAAGGATGCGGTGTTTCGACGATCTCAAAACCGAGGTTTTTGAGAAATTGGATAGCTTTTTCCGTGCCGCTATCGGCGTTGATTCCCTTAAACGGATAGCCATGTTGCTCACTGTATGCTCTAGCGGCAATGCCTCGGATGTCGTACTTCTCGCCATTATAAATAAGGGTGTGTTTTTTAAATCGTTTTATTTTATGTTGTTTTAAGAATTCATCTCGGCCAAGTTTTTTATATTCTTCGATGGCTTTTAAAACGGATTCTTTTGAAGATAATGCTTCTATTGCTGTTGCCAAAACCACTCCCTCACATTGCCGAGTTGGCTCTGAGCAATGTGCTTGCTGACGAGAGCAGTATGCATCAATACCCAGCAGTTAACTCATCGATTTACCGAATGCGTTAACTATGCCAGGTAGGGGAGGAAATGCCTACCTTGATGAATGCTTTTGTTGTGATATGTCAGTCAGATCTATTGGAAATCGTGGGTAGGAAGAGCGATGAGTGCAGGCATCGCCCTGATTTTCTCTTACGTTAGCTGCAGGCTTCCATTTCCCGCAGTGCCCGCCCATACAGGTTACACAGTGCAGGAACCAGATGCGCTGTAGCATTGAGATAGCGATTCAGCTGTTCCCAGCCTTCAGTGTCCAGCTGTGGGTGCTTTTGCAGTAAATGGCCGAATAGCATCAGGCCGTGGCACAAACCTTCCGCCTGTTCGGCAGAGAGGGCGGCCAGGTCTAAAAGTTCTGAGGGACTGAAAGCGCTAAGATCGAGGTGGTTAAACAGTTGGCGGTAGAGGGTAAGGGTGCTTGCAACGGATTCTGTAGTGGGAACCTTTGTCATGGGTGCATCTCCGTATGTCATTGATTAATGACTACCACCAGAGACGCTAAACTCGGGTGGTAGCCCAGACGGGGTTAGCGTCACCGGGACATACGAACCGGCGCTTCTTACGAAGCCCCCGCCTGAGCCACCATTATTTGGAGTGAACTAAAGCTGCTGCATTATTACATAATACAGCGGTAGTATGTCAGATTCGGAACGCTAACTCCGGTTGCGGATTTTGCCGCAGCAAAAAAACTATAACGTTATCAGTAAAAGGAAAAAATAAGCTGTATGGAATTACAGTTTATTTACTTTTAGGATTGGAATGTACCTCGCAATTCGGTATATCATCTTTGCGTTGAATTATCAGCCATCCATTCATGAGTTATATTTACTCATTAAGATTTATAAATAATGGAATATGATGAAACCTAATTGCTTGCTGGCCATTGCAGGATCGATATTGTTAAGTGCCTGTACTGGCGATCGTCTCGATCAGCGCTATGCGCCGGACATCCCTATCGCCGCCCATGCTAAAGCGAATGGAGACATCTGCATCTATCCGTCACCAAAGGAAAATGAAAGGCCAGATACGCTCTTTATCAGTGGTGATACGGATGAGAAATTGATTGAGGTGGGGAACCAGGATCTTAAAAAGGGCATTTGCGTTACGCAGAACGATTACCCGTTTCAGGAAAATTATATCTACAGCATGAGGCTAAATTTTGTGCCTATTGATAAGCGCAGAAATCTGCAGGATGTGTCTGGCAGGGCCTTTATCGCTCACTTCAAAGTGAAAAGATTCAATAATCACTTTGCTATCGAAAACATCCAATAATGAGGCGCTCTATTGAAATAACAGTGCTTCAGCACTGCCCGAACTTTGCAGATAAGGTGCAGGTCAATTTGGCGTTAACCGTTCCAGTATTTCTCCTTTCTAGAGCTTATGCTAATCATACGGTTTTGCTCATTCACGGATGAACGAACATGGCGAATGAAGATGAGTTGCGTATTGCCTTGTCGCCGGTGCAGCTTGCGGCGGTACTGTCTGATGAAAGCGTCACTGAAGGCGAAACGCTCAGTAACCGTCTGCTTGGCGGTTTGGGGCTTGCCGGTGGTGTCGTTGAGCTGATGGGGGCAGGGGTGTTGTGTTATGCGCCGGATCCGACGTTTATCACCAAGGTCGGGTGCGTGGTGGTGGGAACGCATAGTCTGGACAGCATCAAAGCCGCTTCCAATCAGATGATTACCGGGCACCCAACGACGACTGATACTTATCAGTCTGCCGTTTTATTGGCGCAAACATTGGGTGCCGATCGGGAAACGGCCTATAACGTCGGTTTAACGGTCGATATTGCCGTGCCTTTTGTCTTTGCCGGAGCGGTTGGCGCAGCCAGGGTCGCATCCGTGCGTATGGGGCGGGTTAAGCTGGTTGAGCATGAGTCCGTTAGCGGTAAATATCCGGGCGGGCACACATTGGCTCGGCATATAAACATAGCTCCGGAAGCGCTTATTGCCAGGCTAGCCAGGCGCCCGAAACTGATCGCGGCAAGTACCTTCAGATCGGTAAAGGAGGCCGAAAAGTATGTATCTGTCACGGTAAAGGCGAACCGTGCAGATATTGTGAATTGGATGAAGTACGCGTCTCCCGGCAGCCGTTTGAGCGTGTATCACAATTTCACAGAATCAGTAGGCTATGGCGTGTTACGCAGCAGCACTGACGTCTATCAATGTCATCGGGTTGGCGTCGTGATTGAATTTACCCGCTATAATGGCAAACCTTACTTTATCCTTAGCGCTTTCCCTGCGAGATAAGCCGATGAAAACCAGCGAACTTGATAACCTGATCGTCGTTTATTTTGGTCAAGATTATGACCTGATAAATGCAGAGGGCGATATTACTGCGCTGATCGCAGAGTACATTCGTCTGGCGACTCATCAGCAGTGCGAGGCTTTGGTCAATGAGATCGATGAGTTACTGGCGCAGGATAATGTGGAGTCATTATTCAACCAACGTTTCGGTTTTACCTTCAGCCCTGAGCTATGGGGAACCACGGTTCCCGAATTCCTGCAACAGGCCAGAAGTGCTGCAGTGAAAGCGCTTTGAGCACCATCGTGATTCGTAATCACTTTAGCGAGCTCAGTAGCTTATTCAGTATTTACTTCGGTCAGGATTATGATCTGTTTACTGATGCCGAAACGGCCGAGGGTGTGATTGACGGCTTCCTTGAGCAAAACGGCAGTCAGGTCATCCGCGATATCCTCGAGGAAGCCAAAAAATTTCAGGCCACCTATGCGGGGCGTATAAACGAAGGCATGGCGGAGCATTTTTCAGATGAGTTTGTGCCGGAGAGCTGGGGCACTACAGCGGTAGCGTTCTTTACCATGCTGCAATGGAAAACAGAACACAAGCTGGAACAGCTCAAACGAACTTAGGAGTTTGAGCCCTCACAGGCCCCCATATCCCAACCCCGCTTACCCCAACCCTCCAATCCTGCCCCGAATCTCCTCCTCCGGCAGGTTCACACCAATAAATACCAAGGTGCTCCGGCGTTCCTCATCAGGCAGCCATTCCCGATCCCAGTCGGCGTTATACAGCCGCTGCACGCCCTGGAACAGCAGGCGGCGCGGCTCGTCTTCGATAGACAGAATGCCTTTGTAACGCAGCAGGTTGTCGGCGTATTCCAGCAGCAGGCCTTCCATCACGTCGGAGATTTGCATCAGCGGCAGCGGGCGTTCCAGCGTCACGACAATTGAGCGGATGTCGCTCTGCGGCTGCGGGATGCGGCGGAACAGCGGGGTGGCTGGCGTCAGGTTGAGCTTGTCGTTCAGCGTAAAGCCTTCGATGTCGAACAGCACGCTCAAATCGATGTCGCCGTGCGTCACCTTGTAGACCGGCGCGCGGGCGTTCATCCGCTGCAGCCGCTGGATCAGCGCTTCGCAGTCCGGCGCCACGTCGGTTTTGGTCAGCAAGATGCGGTCGGCGTAGCCCACCTGCGCCTGGGCGATGCTGAACTGGCTCAGCTGCTGCTCGGCGTGCGCCGCGTCCACCAGGGTGATGATGCCGTCCAGCAGGAAGCGCTCGCACAGGATCTCGTGCGAGAAAAAGGTCTGGGTAATCGGGCCGGGATCGGCCATGCCGGTGCATTCGATGATCAGCCGATCGAACGCCAGCTGGCCGCTGTCGACGCCGTCCAGCAGATCCAGCAGCGCGTCCGCCAGTTCGTTGGACTTGCTGCAGCAGATGCAGCCGTTACTCAACGTGGTGATGCGGCTGGCGCGATCGCCGATCAGCGCATCGTCGATCGGCACTTCGCCGAACTCGTTCTCGATGACCGCGATTTTATAGCCGTGTTCGGCGTTCAGGATGTGGCGCAGCAGGGTGGTTTTGCCGGCGCCCAAAAAGCCGGTCAGGATGGTGACTGCAATGGGTTTCATACGGATCCTTGTGACTGCGGGTTAACAGCAGCGCATGCCGCCTTTGCCGTCGCCGCCGTAGCGCGCTTGCTGGCGCTCGCGGAAAAATTCTTTATAGGTCATCACCGGCTTGTCCGGGTGGTTGTCTTTCATGTGCTGGACGTAGGTATCGTAGTCAGGCACGCCCACCAACATGCGCGCCGCCTGCCCGAGATATTTCCCCGCCTGGCCGAGATTTCCGAACATAGTTTCTTACTCCCAAATACCCTGCTTACCCTTCGTCTTTCGAACCGCAGCGGTGTTGGCTGCACTCCCGAACCCCAGTCACTTACTTGAGTAAGCTCCTGGGGATTCGCTCACTTGCCGCCTTGCTGCGGCCCGAAATCCTTTGGGTACCGGTTAACTTTCATGTCGGTACTGCATAACTGATTTTATTATGCAGGGTATCCGTTAAATCACATCAATGCTGGGTCGAAACTTTGACCTCCCCCTCAGTTACGCCGTCGGCGGGCGCGGCCTGCGGCACCGGTACGTAAGGCGTTTCCTGGTCGGTGCGTTTCGGGTTTTTGTGCGCCGCCATCGCGGTTTTCACCCCGTAGAAGATGATGCTGTACACCACCAGCAGGAACAGAATGCTCAGCCCGGCGTTGGTGTAGTTGTTCACCACGATGTGGTTCATGTTGGCGATCTGCTGGGCGCTCAGCTCGGCGCCGCCTTCGGCGATCTTGCGCTTGTACTCGCCGGCCAGGAAGAAGAAGCCTTCCAGCTGCGGGTTGTCGCTGAACAGCTTCAGGCCCAGCGCGTAGGTGGTGCAGATCAGCAGCCACACCGCCGGCAGCACGGTCACCCAGATGTATTGGGTGCGCTTCATCTTAATCAGCACCACGGTGCCCAGCACCAGCGCCACGGCGGCCAGCATCTGGTTGGAGATGCCGAACAGCGGCCACAGGCTCTTCACGCCGCCGAGCGGGTCCACCACGCCCTGATACAGCAGGTAGCCCCACAGCCCGACGCAGCCGGCGGTGCCGACGATGCCGGCCACCAGCGAGTCGGTTTTCTTCAGGAACGGCACGAAGTTGCCCAGCAGATCCTGCAGCATAAAGCGGCCGGAGCGGGTGCCGGCGTCCAGCGCGGTCAGGATGAACAGCGCCTCGAACAGAATGCCGAAGTGGTACCAGAAGCCCATGTTGGCGCCCGGAATGATCTGATGGAACACGTGGGCGATGCCCACCGCCAGCGTTGGCGCGCCGCCGGCGCGGTTCAGCACCGAAGGTTCGCCGATGTCGGTGGCGGTTTGCAGGATCTGTTCCGGGCTGATGACGAAGCCCCAGGAGCTGACCGCCGCCGCCGCATGCACGGTGACGTCCTTCAGCGAAGCCATGATCATCGGCGCGTCTTCGGTGCCCAGGCGGTGCAGATCCGGCATGGTGATGCCCAGCGCCGCCGGCGGGGTGTTCATGGCGAAGTACAGGCCCGGCTCGATGATGGACGCCGCCACCAGCGCCATGATGGCGACGAAGGACTCCATCAGCATCGCGCCGTAGCCGATAAAGCGCGCGTCGGTCTCATTGGCCAACAGCTTCGGCGTGGTGCCGGAGGCGATCAGCGCATGGAAGCCGGAGACCGCGCCGCAGGCGATGGTGATGAACAGGAACGGGAACAGGGTGCCTTTCCACACCGGGCCGGTGCCGTCGACGAACTGGGTCACCGCCGGCATTTTCAGCTCAGGGTTGAGGATCACGATGCCGATCGCCAGCCCGACGATCACGCCGATTTTCAGGAAGGTGGCCAGGTAGTCGCGCGGCGCCAGGATCAGCCACACCGGCAGCAGGGCGGAGACAAAGGCGTAGCCGATCAGCGTGAAGGTAATGGTGGTGTCTTTAAAGGTCAGCGCCGGGCCCCAGTACGGGTCGTGCGCCACCACGCCGCCGAACCAGATGGCGGCCACCAGCAGCACGATGCCGATGATTGACACTTCACCCACGCGGCCGGGGCGCAGATAGCGCATGTAGATGCCCATAAACAGCGCGATCGGCACGGTGGAGCAGACGGTGAACACCCCCCACGGGCTTTCCGCCAGCGCTTTCACCACGATCAGCGCCAGCACCGCCAGGATGATGATCATGATCAGGAAGCAGCCGAACAGCGCGATGGTGCCCGGTATCGGCCCCATCTCTTTTTTGATGATCTCACCGAGCGAGGCGCCGTTGCGGCGTGAGGAGATGAACAGCACCATAAAGTCCTGCACTGCCCCCGCCAGCACCACGCCGCCCAGCAGCCACAGCGTGCCGGGCAGGTAGCCGACCTGCGCGGCCAGCACCGGCCCCACCAGCGGCCCGGCGCCGGCGATGGCGGCGAAGTGGTGGCCGAACAGCACGTTCTTGTTGGTCGGCACGTAGTTCAGGCCGTCGTTGTTGACCACCGCTGGGGTGGCGCGGCCGGCGTCCAGCTTCATCACCTTGGTGGCGATGTACAGGCTGTAGTAGCGGTAGGCCACCAGATACACCGCCACCGAAGCGACGACGATCCACAGCGCGCTGATGTGTTCGCCGCGGCGCAGCGCCACCACGCCGAGGCAGGCTGCGCCGAGTATCCCCAGCAGCATCCACGGAATGTGCTTTAAAATCCCCTCTCGTTTCATGAGGTATCCTTAATTCCAGTCTGCAAAATATGAATGAACTCATCCGCTTGTAAGAGATGTCAGAGTGGCGCGGTGAGCCGTAGCGTCTTTCCCGAGGTAAGGCGGGTTTAGGAACAGCTCATCATCGCCGGGGGTAAGGGGGGAAGACAGGTGTATTTCGCTCAGCGGTCAGATCCGCCGGGTGAACGGTTGGATTGGCGGGGTAAGCGGTTGGCGGCCTGAGCCAGAGAGTCGGCCGCCGGCGGGCGGCGACCTGTCTCCTCAAACCGTCTGCATGGCCTGCAGCAGGTGGATAAACGCGGCGCTGAGCGGCGGCGTGGCCGGCTCATGGCGGGTAAAGACGTAAAAGCGCGCGCTGATGTCGATCTCCTGCGTCGGGATTTTCTGCAGGTGCAGCTGCGGGGCGTAGTGTGCGACCACCCGATCGCTCAGCAGTGCGATATAGCCCTGTTGCCTGACCAGGCACCAGGTCGCCAGAAAGGAGTCGGTCTCGACGATCTGGCCGTGCGGCGTATAGCGTTCGGCGATCTCGCGGATGGCGGCATGCCCCACCGAGCAGGAGCGCGGCACCACCCATTTGGCCTCGGCCGGCGGCTGCCCGGCTGCGGTACGGCCGCCTCCCTGATAGAGCGAGAAGCGCTCGCTTTTCAGCGCCTGCATGGCCAGATCGGCGCCGCCCGCCGCGCCGTTCAGGCTGCTGACCGCCAAATCCAGCTCGCAGTTTCGCAGCCGGGCCAGCAGGCCTTCCGGGCCGTCTTCCACCACCGTCACCCGGGTATGCGGGTAGCGGCGGTTGAAGCCTTCGAGCACCTGAGGCAGGTAGCACAGCAGCGGATCGACGCTCATCCCCACCCGCAGGCGCTTCTCGCCGTCGGCACTCAGGCCGCGCAGCTCGTCAAACGCGTTGAGCAACTGATTGGTGGCGGCGTCTATCCGCCGGTAAAACAGCTCGCCGACCGCCGTCAGGCGCACGCCGCGGTTGCTGCGCTCCAGCAGCCGGGCGCCGATGGTCATTTCCAGCTCTTTCAGCACCCGGCTGAGCGTCGGTTGCGAGATGGCCAGCTTTTTCGCGGCCTCGTGCAAGCTTCCACAGTGGACGATGTCTTTGAACATCGTCAGATGCGCCAGTTTTGGCATGGTTTTCATGATTGATCTCCCTGGAAGTGAACGGCATTAGCCGGAGCCGGCGATGCGGCTGTAATAGGCCTGTTTCATCATGCTGTCGTTCAGCAATTTATTGATGGTCTGGTCGAGCACCGGCGTGGTGACGGAGGCCGGCATCAGCGTGGCGGTGATCTCCACGTCGTCGTCGCCAAAGGGTTCGATATCCAGATGCGAGATAAAGCAGTTTTCCCCTTGCAGCACCTGTTTGAATTTGGCCAGCGCCTCACGCTGCTCATGCTCGAAGGCAATGACGCAAATCTGGTAGGTAGACTCGCCGTTAACGTCATTGAAGGGCTGTTTGTTGACCATATTGACCAGCGGGCGCAACAGGGTATTGGCGGCGAGCACGAACAGCGTGGCGGCCAGCGCATCGCCGTACAGGCCGCAGCCGGCGCAGGCGCCGACCGCCGCGGAGCCCCAGAGCGTGGCGGCGGTGTTCAGGCCGCGGATGTTCATCCCTTCTTTCATGATGGCCCCGGCGCCGAGAAAGCCGACGCCGGAGACCACGTAGGAGATGACGCGCACCGCGCCGCCGCTGCCGTCGATGGTCATGGCCAGATGGACGAAGATCGCCGCGCTGGTGGCCACCAGCGTGTTGGTGCGCAGCCCGGCGGTGCGCTGGCGGAACTGTCTTTCGTAGCCGATGGCGGCGCCCAGGACGGACGCGGTCAGCAGCGTCAGCAGTGTATGAATGAAATGCATGATAATAACTCGATGTATTATCCGCTTATCATGAGCCACCCGTGGCGGGGTAACTCTTGATAAACAGGTAGTTAAGTTGGCGGGGTTCCGTCCCGCCAGTCCAGGGCGGCGCTCAGTGCGCGGCGGCGATCTGCCGGCTGAGCGTCTCGCTGATTTTGTCCGTCAGCGGCTGCATCCCCTCGCGGGTGCGCGCCTCGCGGCGCTGCGTGATGTGATAGCAGCCGTCGAGGGTGCCGGCGCCCAGCAGGAGGACGCGGTCAGACATCATCACCGCCTCCTCTACGCTGTGGGTAACCAGCACGATGGAGCGGGTTTTGATCTGGCGCGTGCTCCAGATGCGCAGCAGATCGCTGCGCAGGTGTTCGCCGGTATAGACGTCCAGCGCGGAAAAGGGCTCGTCCAGCAACAGCAGCATCGGTTCTACCGCCAGCGCGCGCGCGAAGCCGACCCGTTGGCGCATGCCGCCGGAAAGCTCACGCGGGTAGGCGTCGCGGTAGGGCGCGAGCCCGACCAGATCGAGCATTTTCAGCGTCTGGGCTTCGACCACCTGCGGCGGCAGATCCTGCGCCTGCAACCCGAAGGCGATATTTTGGTAGACGTTCAGCCACGGGAAAATGGCGAAGGTCTGGAACACCATGTTGATCTGCGGATTCGGCCCCGAGACTTTTTTATCCCCCAGCATCACGCTACCTAGATCCGGCGCGATCAGGCCGGAAAGCATGCGCAGCAGGGTGGATTTACCCGAGCCGGACTGCCCCAAAATGCTGACGACCTCGTTGTCGTAAAGGCGCAAATTGATTTCATCCAGCACCAGACGTTTTTCTTTACCGGTAGGCTGAACGCTTTTGCTGACGTTATTGACCGTCAGCAGCGTGGTTTTTTTTACCATCATGATCCGTCTCCACCCAATTAAAAATATGAGCATGGAAAAAGGGCCGATATTTATCGCCGGGCAGGCGTAAAATAAATGCGGGTGTAAATAAGCCTGACCGTTATCGGACTGTTAATACGCTTATGCTGGAGGGGGTAGCCCATCGGGCGTGCCGGTGCGGCGTGCGCGCAGGCCAGAGGCTGAAGGGTAAAGCGAAGGGATGCTATAACTGACTCATATCCTGACACTTTCAGGATGCAATGGGATGACTATTGCTCCTGTGACCTCAGCGATTCCAACAATAAAATAAACAACCAACTGTCGCCGTCCATATCATTCTCCCGTTATTTTTCGTGTGGCCATAATACGCGTGCCATAGCCTATTGTTCAATGTGGTTGCACCGAATTATGGCGGCAAAATGTAATTTAATATGAATGCGGGAAAGATTTTCTTTATTCATTAAACGGGGCGTAAACAGAAAGCGCGATAATGAATATAGGCGTCATTTTATGGAAATATAAACCTGAATTAAACGAGAGAATAAGGGGCGGGCGGAAAGTCGAATCATGAACCGGCCGGAGAGCGCCCTCCGGCCGGGATGAGGATCAGAACTGATACATGATGCCGGTTTCGACGATGTCGTCGGCGCCGGCACCGACGGCGTTCTGCCGTTGCAGCAGGTTGAGTTTGTACTCCACGTAGGTCGACATGTTGGCGTTGAAGCTGTAATTCAGCGCCAGATCCAGGTATTTGACCAGATCGGCGTCGCCAATGCCGGGCAGGTTGCGGCCGCGCGTTTGCAGGTAGGCCAGCGAGGGCGTGACGCCGGAATCGAAGTGATACTGCGCGACCGCCTCGACGGCGTCTGCGCCAGGGGCGAAGCCGGCGTAGCGATCGCCGTCGACGTAGGTCATGTTTTCGGTGCGCGCGTAGCTTGCCGCCAGGTAGAGGTTGTCCTGGTCGTATTTCAGCCCCAGCGTCCAGGCCCGGGCGCGATCGCCGTCAGCCAGGCCGAAGCGCTGTTGTGCCAGCGTGCGCGCAGAGTTAGCGTAGGCGCCGCCCACGTTGAGCCCCACGCCGGTGTCGTAGGTGGCGGAAAAGGCGTAGCCATCGCCGTTTTGCGTCTGGATATCCTTCGCCCGTTGAGCGTCGTCCCCCCGATTCTTCCCCTGATATTGCAGGCCGAGATCCAGGCCGTCGACCAGGCCGCCCAGGCTGCGGTTGTGGTAGGTCAGCAGGCCGTTGGCGCGGCCGGTCATAAAGTTGTCGGCCGCTTCGTAGCTGTCGTTGCCGAATTCAGGCAGCACGTCCGTCCAGCCGGCCACGTCATACAGCAGGCCATAGTTGCGGCCGTAATCCAGGCTGCCCCAGGGGCCGAACGTCAATCCGGCGAAGCCCAGGCGGGTATAGCTGTCGCCCGGCCCGGCGCTTTCCGGCTGATCGAGCCCTGCCTGATATTCCCATTGGCCATACCCTGTCAGCGCGTCGCCGATCTGCGTCTCGCCTTTGAAACCGAAGCGGGTATAGGAGCGGTCGCCGTTATTGTCGGCGTCGCTGCTGAAGTAATGCACGCCGTTCAACTGGCCGTACAGATCCAGTTTATTGCCGTCTTTATTGACGATTTCTGCCCCGGTGGCGGCGGCCGGCAGCAGGATGATCAGCGTCATCAGCACGCTTTTATGGTTCATTTCAGTTCCCCAAGTGGATGAAAACAGGGCCGTTAACCGGCCGATTGCGCTTGCGCGATTTTTTTGTACAGGCAGCTGCGGATCCGATCGGTGAGGTGCCGCAGGCTGTCCCGGTTGCGCGCCGCACGCGGGATATTGACGCTGAATTCGTCGTCGATCCGTTTGCTGGCCGCGTCCAGGATCAGCACCCGATCGGACATCAGCACCGCTTCTTCGACGTCGTGCGTCACCATCACCATGGCGCGCGTGCGCAGCCGGCTGTCTCCCCACAGCGCCAGCAGGTCGCCCCGCAGTTTTTGCGCGGTAAAGATATCGAGGGCGGAGAAGGGTTCGTCCAGCAGCAAGAGGTCGGGCTCTACCGCCAACGCCCGGGCGAAGCCCACCCGTTGACGCATGCCACCCGAGAGCTCGCGCGGCCAGGCGTGCTCATAGCCGGTCAGGCCCACCAGGCGCAGCAGCGCCCCCAGCCGCTCGGCGATCGTCTGCGGCGGCAGCTTTTGCGCCAGCAGCCCGAAGGCGATGTTGTCGTACACCGTCAGCCAGGGATAGAGCGCGTAGGACTGAAACACCATGCCGACGTTGGCGCTCGGGCCGTTGACCGGTTTGCCCGCCAGCGTGAGCGTGCCGCTGTCCGGTGGGATCAGCCCGGCCAGCATGCGCAGCAGCGTGGACTTGCCCGAGCCGGATTGCCCCAGAATGGTGACGAACTCGCCGGCGTGTACGGTCAGCGATACGTCGCGAAGCACGGGTTTGGGGCGCTTGTTTTCGCCGATAAACGTCTTGTTCAGCCGGCGGGCGCTGATAATTACCTCTTGAGTCACCATGTGGTTCCCCCTTGATCAGTCATATTTGAATTTGGTTTCCGCGATGCGATACAGCGGTTGCCAGACGAAGATGATGCACAGCGCTACCAGCGCGCACATGGCGGCGCAGCCCAGCGCGGACTCCGGGTTCTTGCCGGCGTCGGTGACCACGGAAATGAACGCGCCCAGCCCGGTGGCGCTGAGGGTGGTGCTGCCCCACTGGATCACCTCGGCGGCGATGGCGCTGTTCCAGGCGCCACCGGCGGCGGAGATGATGCCCGTCACGATGTAGGGGAAGATCGCCGGCAGCATGTAGTAGCGCCACCAGCGGAAGCGGCGCAGGCCGAAGGTTTCGCTGACTTCGGTGATCTGTGTTGGAATGGCGGAAACGCCGGCGATCACGTTGAACAACACGTACCACTGGGTGCCCAGCATGATCATCGGGATGGCCCACCAGCCGAGATCCTGATGATAAATGGCGATGAAGGCGGCGATCAGCGGGTAGAAAATGTTGGGCGGAATGGCCGCCAGGATCTGGATGATCGGCTGGAAGATCTTCACCAGCCGCGGATTCATGCCGATCCACACCCCCAGCGGCGTGAAGATCGCCACGCTGAGCAGCATGGCCGCGGCCACGCGCGCGGTGGTGAGCAGCATCCATTCCGGCAGCATGGCGAAGTACTGTTTGGGGAAGTATTCCCACAGCCGGTAACCGAACCAGACGCAGGCCAGCACCACGCCGAGATACCACAGGCTGCGCCACAGCCAGTTCCCCTTGGCGGCGAGCCTGAACAGGCGGTGCAGGCCGAGGGCGTACCACAGCCGCGGCAGCTTGAACAGCCACAGGTCAGCCAGCGCGCGCAGCGTGCGGCCGAGTGCCGCGCCGACGTGCGAGAAGGCCAGGCTGTTGTAAAACCACGGATTGCCGAGCGGGCGATTGGCGGTGACGTCTTCGTATTTGAAGCGGGCGGTGTAGCGCACCAGCGGGCGGAAAACCAGCTGATCGAGCAGCACGATGTTGGCGGCCAGCGCGACGATCGCATACAGGATCGCCGGCACGTTCTGCTGCGCCAGCGCTTCGGCGATGTAGGAGCCGACGCCAGGCAGTTCGACCGAACGATCGCCGACCGGAATGGCTTCGGAGGCCACCAGGGCGAACCAGGCGGCGGATTGCGACACCATGGCGTTCCACAGCAGGCCCGGCACCGAATAGATGAACTCCAGCCGCCAGAAGCGTTGCCACGGGTTGTAATTGAAGCTGCGGGCGGCTTCGTCCAGCTCCTTGGGCACGATGCGCAGCGTCTGATACAGCGTCAGCATCATGTTCCAGGCCTGGCCGGTAAACACCGCGAAGATGGCGGTGCACTCCAGCCCCATCACGCTGTGCGGGTAGAGGTTGAGAAAATACACGGTCGTGAAGGTCAGGAACCCCACCAGCGGCACCGACTCCATAAAGTTGACGAAGGGCAGGATCACCCGGCGCAGCGGCGCATAGCGCGCGGCCAGCACGGCGAATACCACAGAAAACAGCAGCGACCAGGCCATGCCGAGGAGAAAGCGCATGCTGGTTCTGAGCGAATAATAAAGCAGGTTCCAGGCATCGAGATTAATGGCAGAGACGTTTTGTTCATTGAAGTCAGCGTGCATGTCACCCCAGGCACGAATAAAAAAGGCAATGAAAAAAACACCGATGGCGATAACGATAAAGTCATTTAAATAAGACTTTTTGAAAACAGATGTACCCCGGTTATTTTGCATAACGCAATACCTTATTTTTCCCATAAGAAATCCGTCGCCGCTCGGGGAATATGCCCGGCGACACCAGATAAATACCGCTGTAGCGGTTGAGACAGACGTTGTTTTCGCAGCGGGGCGATGGGCGGGCAGGCAGAGCGGGAAAACCGTCAGAAGGGGAGCGGATGCCGCATTCTGTGTCTTTCAGAATGCAACGCGGATGGCATTACTGAAAGACGCCCAATAGCATTAGCGTAAAACTAAAACTTTCATCGCCCATGGGGCCCTCCTCGGTTTAAATATGGCAGGGAGAGGGTAATGTGTTTCGCTAATAAAAAGCAATTGGCGGCGTAGGGTTTTTATGGTTGATATGTAACAGGATGAATATTCATTTTTTAATCGCTATATTCATAAAATGAAATAACGCATGGTGATGGCAATAAAAACGGTAAAAATAAATCGCGGCGAAATAAAACGGCGCGCCAGAAGGGGGCGCGCCGCCGTAAATCAATAAACCTGCCTGCCGTTGATGCCGGCGGGGAAAATGCCGGTGGCGAACAGATGTCCGTTGGCCTGGATCTGGTCGTCGGGCAGCATCTCCAGCGGGAATTCGCCTGCCAGGCAGCTGAGAAAGGCGTTGCGATCTTCGGTGGTGGTAAAGCCGATCAAATCGTAGAACAGCAGTGAGGCGATCAGCTGGCGATGTTCCGGGATGCGCCGCAGCAGCGCCGCCGACGGGAACGGCAGGTGGAAGAAGAACGCGCAGGCGTTCAGCAACCCCTGTTCCTTCAGCGCCTGGGCGCAGGGCAGCAACTGGTAGTCGTCGATGCAGACGATGTCGCCCGGGCACAGGTGTTCGCAGGCGATATCGGCAAACCGGCGGTTCAGCTGCCGGTAGGCGCGGTAGTTTTCCGGCGTGAAGTGCGCTTTCTCCGGCTGGTTGTGGAACACCGGCCACAGTCCGTCGTGGTAATAGCCCTGATAGTGACGGCGAAACTCCTCGATCGACAGCGGAAAGGTCACCTGAACGTAACCGGCGCGTTGGCAGCAACTGATCGGGCGCTGCGCGAAATTCTGCACGTCGCCGTTCCAGCCGAGCCACAGCCCCGGTTCGGCGTCGGCCGCCAGCGTCTGGCCGGCGCAGGCCAGATCCTTACCGTCGCACTGCTTGTTGGAAATCAGCACCAAACGAGACATGGGGGTCTCCTTATCAGTGAAGGGCGCGCAGGGCGTGCGCCGCACCGTCGGCGCGCCAGGGCGCCTGCAGCGCGGGCAGCGTGACGCGCAGGCCGCGCAAGGCCGGATGCGCCAGGCAGCAGCGCGTCAGCCAGCTTCCCAGCCCGACGCCGCGGTATTCGGCGCTGACGAACAGTTCGCTCACCGACGCGAAGGTGGCGTAATCGGTCACCATGCGGGCGAAACCGAGCAGGTGGCGCTTGCGGTACAGCCCGAAGCACAGGCCGTGGTGCACCAGGCGCTCGGCCGCCGCCCGATCCTGCAGGCTGAGGAAACGCTGGATCGCCTCGATATCCAACAACTGCCGATCGGTGCTGATATGAAAAACGCCTTTGCGCCAGCAGAGCAGCGGCTGCACGGGCGCCCGTTGCGATTGCATGTTCATGATTGTCCTTAGGTTAATGAACCGGGTGGTTACAGCATCCAGCCGAGTTCGGCGGCGGTGACCTGTTCCTCGAAGCGGCGCAGTTCGGCGCTTTTGCAGGTATGCCACAGGGTGCAAAACGCCGGGCCGAGCAGCTCGCGCAGCGGATCGCTGTGGCGGAACAGTGCCAGCGCTTCCTGTTGGCCGAGTGGCAAGGGCGCGGCGTTGTCGCTCTCGCAGCCGTTGGCGGCGGGCGGCAGCGGCAGCGGGTTTTCCAGCCCGTGCAGCAGGCCGCCGAGCATCACCGCCAGCGCCAGATAGGGGTTGGCGTCGGCGCCGGCCAGGCGGTATTCGATGCGCTGGTTGGCGCTGTCGGCGCAGGGCAGGCGCAGCGCCACCGTGCGGTTGTTGTGGCCCCAGGAGGCGCGCAGCGGCACGTGCATGCCGGGGCGGAAGCGGCGAAACGCGTTGATGTTGGGCGCCAGGATCGCCATCGACGCCGGCATCAGCGCCAGCATGCCCGCCATCGCCTGCTGCATGTTGTCGCTCAGTTCGCCCGGCGCGCCGGTCAGCAGGTTCTCGCCGTGCTCGTCCTGCAGGCTGATGTGGAAATGCAGCCCGCTGCCGGCGGCGTGGGCGCAGGGCTTGGCCATAAAGCAGGCGTGCTGGTGATGTTGCTCGGCAATCTGCCGCGTCAGGCGTTTCAGCGCCATGATCTGGTCGCAGGCTTCCAGCACGCGCCGGCTGTGATGCAGATTCAGCTCGTATTGGCCGGAGGCGGCTTCGGCCACCACGCCGGTCAACGGCAGGCTCTGCAGCCGCGCGTGCCGTTCGATGTCGCTCAGCAGCGCATGGTGGCGCTCGGGCGCATCCACCGCGAAGCTCTGCGTTGGGCAGGTTTCCGCCTCGGCGGGATGCTGCGGATCCTGCAGGTAGAACTCCAGTTCGGCCGCCACCACCGGGAAGCAGTTGCGCTCGTGCAGGCGCTTCAGCACCCGTTGCAGCACCACGCGCGGCTCCAGCTCGCAGGCGCCGCCGTCGGCGTTTTGCATCGTCAGCAGCAGCTGGGCGTGGCGTTCGGGATCGCGCGCGCAGGGGCGCAGCGTGCCGGGCACCGGCAGGCACAAGCGGTCCGGTTCGCCCGCCCGTTGCCCCAGCCCGCTTTCTTCAACCACCCGGCCGTGCAGATCCAGGGCGTAGATCGACAGCGGAAAGTAGCAGCCTTTCTCCAGCCCAAAGGCTTCGGCGATCGGCAGCCGCTTGCCGCGCAGCTGGCCGTTTAGATCGTGCAGATAAATATCCAGCTGTTCGGTCTGCGGATAGCGCTGCAGGTAGTGTTCCAGCTCTTTGTGGAAGGCGCGCGTTGGCGAAGTGGGCAGCACCGCCAGCAGCGGATTGAAGCCGATGATATTAGCATGCATGGCGCGCTCCAGAACGGCGACCGGTCACGGCCAGAGGCAGGGATAAACGCATGGGACAACTCTCTTGTGAGGCCATAGCGGCGATGTGAAAAGGGTATCTGCGGCGGCAAAAACTGTCTGTAAAAACGCCGTAACGTTAACGGGGCACGGAATAAAAATGCCGTAAAGAGTTCGGTGGCGTGAGTGGGGGGCGTATCGACAGGGTCTATACTGGCGAGACGGAGTATCGAAGAGGGATAACGATGAAGAGAATAGGGCTGCTTATCGCCGCGCTGGCCGCGTTCAATGCCACCGCGTCTTCCCCACAGGCGTGGGCCGAGAGCGAAAGGGCGATGCGCGCCGCCTGCCTGAAAGCCAGCGGGCTAAAAAACGCCAGGGTGGAAGGGGCGATCGTTCACTACGGCGATGACGTCGGCTATTCGGCGCTGTTTATCGGCGGGCGCTACCCGCAGCCGTTTATGAAAAACAAGCCGGGCAGGGAGCTGTGCTTATATCAGCGCGCCACGCAGAAGGCGGCGGTGCAGGCGGTGGAGGGAGATTAGACCGACTTCAGGAGATAGTTCAGGAGACACATGATGATTAAGAGTGCTCCTTGTAACATTAATAATCTGAAATCATTACGGATCCAATTTTTTAACCTTGGTGATGAAGTTGCTCGAACGAAATCGTAGGTTTTGGGGCTTAGCCAAACGTTGCGAGTCAGTTTTAATTTCCGGTTGTTCAAAATCCAACGAAACCACTGGGCTTTTAGTGAAACACCGATGAAGTTAAGGTTGTCCGCTATCACGACAAAAAGTGGAACAGGGTGTTTACTCACCACATAGTGTTGATAAAAGAGATCAAACTCTTTTTTATGAAGCCGATAGTAAATAAATTGGATAATAGCGATAAGAAGGCAAAGAAAGAATAGTAATACCACTAAGAGTTTTATCTCTTTTATGTAAGACTCAATATAATTGATCATTTTTATACGTTGATTTTGATGAGATAAATAAAAATACAGCCCACGGTGGTAATAATGGCCTCTACGAGCAAAAGTATAAAATCCATCGCCAGCCACTTCTGTAGCTCAGGAGAGGCGGTTTTTTGCACGAAATCGTAGGTTTTCGCATCGAGCCAAACTTGATCCCTTATTTTTATTTTTTTCCTTTTCAGAATCCAAAGAAACCACTGTGCTTTCAATGAGGTTCCAAGCATGCCGAGGCTATCGGCAAAGGCGACGTAGGGCGGAATAAAATGTCCGCTGCCGGCGTAACGTTGATAGAAAGCATCAAACTCTTTTTTATGGCGACGGTAACCAATGAACTGGATGAAGGCGCTTAAAACCAGCAATATCAAACACGATATGACGATAAATTTCATCATTCACCTACCACTAACGTCGTCAAATAATCGGAACCCATGCCATCCAGTGTGGATCCTGCTGCGCCGCCTATAGCGGCTCCAGCGATACCACAAACGATCACACCTGTTCCTGCTGTTGCTGCACCTAACACAATTGAACAGGCTGCAATCGCAAGACCTGCACCTGCATTCCCTACCCAAATCCCCGCCGCAGTACTTGCCGCAAAATGACTGTATCCCTTCACCGCGATCTTGGCGCACTCCTGTTCGCGGCCGGTGGTGCAGGCCAGGTTCTGGCTCACGCTCTCGATCGGAGAATCATCTGAAAATACAACGATGGGTAGCTTAATGATCGCTACGTAATAGTGTCTTTCCATTACGCTCGATGCTCAAAGTAAAGGTTCTCATGTATTTACGCCTTTCCGTATCGTTATTCATCGAGACGCCGAGCAAGACCGAGTATTCTCCCGCAGCCCAGTTTACCTGCGGATAAGTGACGCATTGCCCTGGTTTCAGGTCAGGCAACGGAGTGACTTCTGGTGAGGTCCAGACGATATGCCATTGCCGTTGTTCCTGTCGTGAGACGATCACTCCCCGGTTTTGCAGGCTGTCGCCGCTGCGAACACTGTTGATAGGCACTGCAAAGCAAGGTTGGTTGTCTTTTAGTGAGACATCCAACGGATGGTACCAGGGTTGAGTGGATTGGCAGCCGTTCAGTAGCAGTGCGCACAGTAACGAGAGATAAAGTCTTATCATGACAAGGTGTTCCGGTTCTTTGGATTGTTCAGGAAAGCTCGCAATACCCATTCATAGCGTTTTTTGATGTCTGGCCCAATAATGCCGCTGTAGTTGGTGATTACTTGAAAGCCATTGCGTCCGAATTTAGTTAGGTAGAAATAGTCAGCAATGATACTTGCCTGTGCCTCCATTCCATAATCGGATAGAAGATGATAATTGGGCAAGGAATACTGGTAGGAAACCGCCCAACTAGCCAACCCGCGCAGGCGTACGTTCATGCCTAATTGATATTGCCAGACATGCGCCATTTCATGGATAAACCAATGCTGATCGTAGGCGTTTGCCGTGGCAAAGTCTTCTTGAAAGTGTTTGGGCATAAAATAGAGCGTGCCATTTGGTGTTACGGCCGTATCTTCATGCTGTAAGCCGAAGGGGAAATAGCTGCCGTTATGGACGCGAACGCGGGAGTAATCGACAGCATTTTTGTAGAGCAGTCTGGCCAATGTGATTTCACCGGCCGTAAGTTTTCTGGCGTTTCCTTGAGTTGTGGCCATGGTTTTAATCCGTTAAAACATGAAAGAAACACCATAGCGAAAGTTCAGACACGATTAACCCACTTTGTCACAATCTTTTGCGTTCGCTCACAAGATGGAAAGGTAAAGGGATTTTTAGTTCAATCTATTGATTGATATGGAAAATGATTTTATTTCTTTATATATATTCAAAAATAAAAACGCCGGGTTGCGTGCTTTATTACCTCGCCAAACCCGCATGTTTTCTTCTCTGGCCGATACTGATGCCGCTGTTCCCGTATCTCGTCGCATCCCCTGTTCAAGCCGTAAGGCAATAACCACCTTCTTTTTCGAGCTGCCGGGCGGCAAGCACGTCGGGCTTACGGTTTAAGCGCAGGCTGCCCGCCACTCCCCGTCATTTCCCGTTCGATCACCGTCGCCAGCGCCTGCGCAGCGGAAGAGAGCTGATGCTGCGCCAGGCGGATCAGGCCCACGCGCCGTTCGATAATCGGGCCGATCAGCGGCACGCAGACCGCCCCCAGCTCATCCATCTGTTTCTCGCACAGCGCCGGCACCGCGCTGGCACCGAGGCCGTTGGCCACCATGCGCCCGACCGTCACCAGCTGGTGGCTTTCAAACGCCACCTCCAGCGTTCGCCCGCTGCGGGCCAGCTCCTGCTCCAGCAGCAGCCGCACCGCCGATGGCCGCTGCAGGGTGATGAAATCCAGCGTCAGCAGCTCCTTCCAGCTCACCTGCGCCTTGCGCGCCAGCGCCGAATCCTTCGGCACCACCGCCAGAAAGCGATCGCGGCACAGCGGGGTAAAGTGCAGGGTGTCGCTCGGCTCCGGCTCGAAGGCGATGCCCATCTCCACCCGCCCTTCGCGGATCATTTCAAACACCTGCTCGTTGATGACGTCGTGCACCGCCACGTTGATGCCGGCGTAGCGATCGCGAAACGCCTTGAGGATCGGCGGCAGCGGGTTGCCGGCGAACGACGGCATGGCGGCGAGCGCCACCTTGCCCATCTGCAGGGTGAAGCGCTGGCGCATTGCCTCTTCCGCGTTGTCCCAATCCGCCAGCAGCTGGCGCGCCATCGGGAAGAAGGTTTCCCCCTCTGGCGTCAGCGTCACCCGGCGGGTGGTGCGCAACAGCAGCGGCCCGCCCAGCGCGTCTTCCAGCCCACGGATCGCCAGGCTGAGCGCCGGCTGAGAAATATTCAGCCGCTCGCTGGCCTGGGCGAAATTCAGAGTGTGAGCTACCGCTAAAAACGCGCGTAACTGTTTGATGCTCATTTTCATTTTGGCTTTCGTTAACTCTTTGTTAATTGTCGGTTAACGACTGATTGATAAAAATTCTAAATGAATGCGGCATAAAAACAAAATTAACAAATCATTTTTGTGACCTGAAGATGCCCTCACGCAAGCCAGGGCATTTCGCCCTGCGCCGCAACATGCAGGGGCAACGATATGGCAGGGCTCGACAAACGCGTCGGCAGCTACCAGGAAGCGCTGGCAGGCCTGACGGACAACATGACGGTGCTGGCGGGCGGCTTTGGCCTGTGCGGCATCCCGGAAAATCTGATCGAAGAGATCCGCCGGCGCGGCGTGCGCGGGTTGACGGTGGTCTCCAACAACTGCGGCGTCGACGGGTTCGGTCTCGGGCGGCTGCTGGAAACCCATCAGATCCGCAAGGTGGTGGGATCGTACGTCGGCGAAAACGCGCTGTTCGAGCAGCAGGCGCTCAGCGGCGAGCTGGAGGTGGATCTCACGCCGCAGGGCACGCTGGCGGAGAAGATCCGCGCCGGCGGCGCCGGTATCCCGGCGTTCTTCACCGCCACCGGTTACGGCACGCCGATCGCCGAAGGCAAAGAGGTGCGCGAGTTCAACGGCCGCCCTTACATCATGGAAACCGCCATCACCGGTGATTTCGCCATCGTGAAAGGCTGGAAGGCCGATCACTTCGGCAACGTCATCTACCGCCACACCGCACAGAACTTCAATCCGCTGATGGCGACCGCCGGGCGTATCACGGTGGTGGAAGTGGAAGAGATCGTCGCACCGGGCGAGCTGGATCCGGCGGCGATCCATACCCCCGGTATCTATGTCGATCGGCTGATTCAGGGCACCTTCGAAAAGCGTATCGAACAACGCACCCTGCGGGCATAAGGAGAATTCGCATGCTTACCCGTGAACAAATGGCGCAGCGCGTGGCGCAAGAGCTGAGGGACGGTTACTACGTCAACCTGGGCATCGGCATCCCGACGCTGGTGGCCAACTACGTGCCGGCGGGCATGGACGTGATGCTGCAGTCGGAAAACGGCCTGCTGGGGATGGGCGAGTTCCCGACCGAGCAGCAGCTGGACGCCGACATGATCAACGCCGGCAAGCAGACGGTCACCGCGCGCCTCGGCGCGTCGATCTTCGATTCGGCGCAGTCGTTCGCCATGATCCGCGGCGGCCACGTCGATCTGACCGTACTGGGGGCGTTTGAAGTGGACGTCGAGGGCAACATCGCCTCGTGGATGATCCCCGGCAAGATGGTCAAGGGCATGGGCGGCGCGATGGATTTGGTGGCGGGGGCGGAGAACATCATCGTGGTGATGACCCACGCCGCGAAAGGCGGCGAGTCCAAGCTGCTGCCGCGCTGCACGCTGCCGCTGACCGGCGCCAACTGCATCCGCAAGGTATTGACCGATCTGGCCTATCTGGAAATTGAAGACGGGGCCTTCGTGCTGCGCGAACGCGCGCCGGGCGTCAACGTGGCGGAGATTGTCGCCAAAACCGCCGGCCGGCTGATCGTGCCGGAGCATGTGCCGGAAATGCGTTTCTGAAACGGGAGGTGAATGTGCAACAACGTGAAGTGGTGATTGTGGCGGCGACGCGCACGCCGGTCGGCAGTTTTCACGGCGCGCTGGCGCCGCTGACGGCGGTGGAACTGGGCACGGCGGCGGTGCAGGGGCTGCTGGCGCAAAGCGGCGTGGCGCCGCAGCAGATCGATGAAGTGATCCTCGGCCAGGTGCTGACCGCCGGCTGCGGGCAGAATCCGGCGCGCCAGACCGCGCTGAATGCCGGGCTGCCCGTGACGACGCCGGCGCTGACCATCAACAAGGTGTGCGGTTCCGGTTTGAAGGCGGTGCATCTGGCGGTGCAGGCGATCCGCAGCGGCGACGCCGAGGCGGTGATCGCCGGCGGCCAGGAGAGCATGAGCCAGTCGCCTTACCTGATGGCCGGCGCGCGCGCCGGTCTGCGCCTCGGTCACGCGCAGATGGTCGACAGCGTGATCCACGATGGCCTGTGGGACGCGTTCAACGACTACCACATGGGCATCACCGCCGAGAACCTGGCGGAGAAATACGCCATCAGCAGGGAAGAACAAGACAGGTTCGCGCTGCGCTCGCAGCAGAAGGCGCAGGCGGCGCAGCAGGCCGGGCGTTTTGTGCAGGAGATCACGCCGGTGACGGTGCCGAAGCCGAAGGGGGAAGCGCTGAGCGTTGAGCACGACGAACAGCCGCGCGACACCAGCCTGGAGGCGCTGGCGCGGCTGCGCCCGGCGTTTCGCAAGGAAGGCACGGTAACCGCCGGCAACGCTTCGTCGCTCAACGACGGCGCCGCCGTGGTGCTGCTGATGAGCGCGGAAAAAGCCGCCGCGCTGCGCTTGCCGGTGCTGGCGCGCATCGCCGGTTACGCGTCGTCGGGCGTCGATCCGGCGATCATGGGCATCGGCCCGGCGCCGGCCGCGCGCCGCTGCCTGGAAAAAGCCGGCTGGCGGCTGGAGGAAGTCGATCTGATCGAAGCCAACGAAGCCTTCGCCGCGCAGGCGCTGGCGGTGGGCAAAGAACTGGGCTGGGAGGCGGAGCGGGTCAACGTCAACGGCGGGGCGATCGCGCTGGGGCATCCGATCGGTGCGTCCGGCTGCCGCATTTTGGTGTCGTTGCTGTTCGAAATGCAGCGCCGCGGGGTGAACAAGGGGCTGGCGATGCTGTGCATCGGCGGCGGGCAGGGCGTGGCGCTGGCGGTAGAGCGCCCGTAAACAACCGAGGAGGGCACCATGCAGTCATCTGACTATGCGGTACTGGGCGCCGGGCTGATGGGGGTGGGTATCGCCACCCACTTTATTCGCCACGGCCATGAGGTGCTGCTGTATGACCCGGATCCGCAGCGGCGGGTGGAAGCGCCTGCGGTGGCGAGCGGCATTCTGGCCGAGCTGAGCGACGTCGGGCAGTTTGATAACGCTGAGCGCGATGCGGCGCTGGCGCGCCTGCGTGTGACCGGCGATCTGAACGACGTGGCGCGCGCCCGGCTGCTTATCGAGGCGATCCCGGAACGGCTCGAGCTGAAGCACGCGCTGTATGAGCAGTTGGAGGGGCTGATCGCCGACGACGCGGTGATTGCCAGCAACACCAGCGGCCTGCCGCCGGACGAGTTGGCGGCGCGCATGACCCATCCGCAGCGCCTGCTGATCGCCCACTTCTGGCACCCGCCGCACCTGATCCCGCTGGTGGAGATCGTGCCCGGCCGCGCCACCGATCCGCGCCATCTGGCGGCGGTGCAGGCGCTGCTCGGCGGGATGGCGTTGGAGGCGGTGCTGCTGGAGCGCGCCGCGCCGGGGTTTGTCGGCAACCGGCTGCAGTTTGCGGTGCTGCGCGAGGCGCTGCACATCGTCCACAGCGGCATCGCCAGCGCCGAGGTGGTGGATCAGGTGATGCGCGCCTCGCTGGGGCGGCGCTACGCCATGGTCGGCCCGCTGGAGGCCGCCGACATGACCGGGCTGGCGACGGTGGCGGACATCGCTCGCCACCTGTTCCCGGAACTGGCGACCGGCGACGAGATGATGGCGCTGGTGGAACAGCGGCTGCAGCGCGGCGATACCGGCCAGCGCAGCGGCCGGGGATTTTATCTTTGGGATGACGCCCGCAGGGAACGCATTCAACGGCGACGGGCGCATCAGCTGCGCTTTGCGCTGAAACCGTAATTTCGCACTCCGTACCTGACAATAACAACGATAGCGAGGTGTCCGATGAGCGTTTTGATTGCCCTGGCAGCACTGGGATTACTGATGCTGGCCGCCTATCGCGGCTACAGCGTGATTTTGTTCGCCCCGATCGCCGCGCTGGGCGCGGTGCTGTTGACCGATCCCGGCGCGGTGGCGCCGACCTTCACCGGGCTGTTTATGGAGAAGATGGTCGGCTTCGTGAAGCTCTACTTCCCGGTGTTCCTGCTGGGGGCGGTGTTCGGCAAGCTGATCGAGCTGTCCGGCTTCTCCCGTTCGATCGTCGCGGCGGCGATCCGCATTCTCGGCCGGCGTCACGCCATTCCGGTGATCGTGCTGGTGTGCGCGCTGCTGACCTACGGCGGGGTTTCGCTGTTCGTGGTGGCGTTCGCGGTCTATCCGTTCGCCGCCGAGCTGTTCCGCCAGAGTGGTATCCCCAAGCGGCTGATCCCGGCTACCGTGGCGCTCGGCGCCTTCTCCTTCACCATGGACGCCTTGCCCGGCACGCCGCAGATCCAAAACATCATCCCGACCAGCTTCTTCGGCACCAATGCCTGGGCCGCGCCCTGGCTGGGGCTGATCGGCTCGCTGTTCATCATCGCGGTCGGTCTGCTGTATCTTGAACGCCAGCGGCGTAAGGCGCAGCTGAAGGGAGAAGGGTACGGTACCGATCTGCTGAACGAGCCGGAAACTCCGGACGACATCAACCTGCCGAACCCGCTGATCGCTATCCTGCCGTTGATTTTGGTCGGGGTATTCAACCTTGGCTTCACCCATTGGATCCCGCAGTGGTACGGCGCCAGCCACGAGCTGACGCTGCCGGGGCTGGCCAAGCCGATCACCACCGACGTGGCGAAGATCACCGCCATCTGGGCGGTGGAAGCGGCGCTGGTGTCGGGTATTCTGCTGGTGGTGGTGTTCGGCTTTCGCAATATTCGCGGCCGGCTGGCGGAAGGCAGCAAGACGGCGGTCGGCGGCGCGATCCTGGCGGCGATGAACACCGCCTCCGAATACGGCTTCGGCGCGGTGATCGCCGCGCTGCCGGGCTTTTTGGTGCTGTCGCAGGCGCTGTCGGCGATCCCCAACCCGCTGCTGAACGAAGCGATCAGCGTCACCCTGCTGGCCGGCATCACCGGATCGGCCTCCGGCGGCATGAGCATCGCGCTGGCGGCGATGTCCGACAGCTTTATCGCCGCCGCCCATGCGGCACAGATTCCGCTGGAGGTGCTGCACCGTGTGGCCTCGATGGCCAGCGGCGGCATGGACACCTTGCCGCACAACGGCGCGGTGATCACCCTGCTGGCGATCACCGGCCTCAGCCACCGGCAGGCCTACGGCGGCATCTTCGCCATCACCCTGATCAAGAGCGCCGCGGTGCTGTTCGTGATCGGCGTGTTCTACCTGACCGGCATTGTTTAAAGGAGCGATACCATGAGTGTACAAGGCAAAACCGCGCTGGTGACCGGCTCGACCAGCGGCATCGGCCTCGGGATAGCGTCCGTGTTGGCCGCCGCCGGCGCGCGCGTGATCCTCAACGGCTTCGGCGACGTGGAGCAGGCGCAAGCGCAGGTCGCGCGGCTGGGCGCCGCGCCGGGGTATCACGGCGCCGATCTCGGCGATGCGGGCCAGATAGCGGACATGATGCAGTATGCCGAACGCGAGTTCGGTGGCGTGGACATTCTGGTGAACAACGCCGGCATTCAGCACGTGGCGCCGCTGGATCAGTTCCCGGTGGAGAAATGGAACGCCATCCTCGCCATCAACCTGTCGGCAGTGTTCCACACCTGCCGATTGGCGCTGCCGGGGATGCGCGAGCGTAACTGGGGGCGCATCATCAACGTGGCGTCGGTGCACGGGCTGGTGGCGTCGAAAGACAAGTCGGCCTATGTGGCGGCCAAGCACGGCGTGGTGGGGCTGACCAAGACGCTGGCGCTGGAGACCGCACGCACGCCTATCACCTGCAACGCCATCTGCCCCGGCTGGGTGCTGACGCCGCTGGTGCAGCAGCAGATCGACAAACGCATTGCCGCCGGGACCGATCCGCAGCAGGCGCGCGATGAGCTGTTGGCGGAGAAGCAGCCTTCGCAAGCGTTCGTCACGCCTGAGCAGCTCGGCGAGCTGGCGCTGTTCCTGTGCAGCGATGCGGCGGTGCAGGTGCGCGGCGCCGCCTGGAACATGGACGGCGGCTGGCTGGCGCAGTAGTGAATTCTTTCTCCCGGAGCGCGCGACGCGCTCCGTCGTTATTTCCCGCCTTTAGTTAATTCCCCTGCGTGACGGTTTATCTGTGGCAATAATATTTATTTGTTATTTGCTATCTTTATTCCCGGATAATCGCGCCGGGTTATTTTGGATGAAACGTGCGGATTGGTTTATTTCGTGCTGCAGTTATTACATTGTTTTTCTTCGCGTTACAGATGAACACGTTTATGCTGAAAATAAAGCCAACCTGGAATAATGGCAGATTATGACGTGAATTTTTATATCTTGCGTGCGCTGTTTACATCGGGTAATTATTTCCGCGTGGCTTAAGACCACCGTGTTTATAACAATAATTTTTCGGGCAGGGGTAATAATGAGAAAAAATACAACGCCAATATTCATTGGCGGCGTCTTGCTGTCGGCGTTATCCGCCGGCGCACAGGCCGAGATCACCATTCTGGATAAAAACCCGCAGAGCAATGTGTTGCTGGCACCGCTCAGTGTCAAGGTGGGCGGCAGCATTCGCCCCGAGTGGATCTTCAATAACGGCCCGGAGCCGGGCTATGACAAAAATGGCCACGACGGCGGCACGCGTTTTCGCTTCAGCGGCGACTATGCGCTGACGCAGGACACCTCGATCATCGGCTATTACGAGTGGGGCGTGGATCTGGCGCACGCGCTCAGCTGGGACGGGCACTATAACGAAGACGGCAAGCGCGACTATCAGCGCCAGCTGTACGCCGGTTTCAAAGACGATCGTTACGGCACCCTGACCTACGGCCATCAATACGGCATCTATTATTCGGTGGTCGGCATCAAAAGCGACGTCTGGGATAACGATGGCCATGCGGGCGGCACCGGCATCGGTATTTCCGGCGACTACGACGGCGGCAATAAACCGAAAAACAGCCTCAAGTACACCAATGATTTCGGGCCGGTGACGCTGTACGCCAACTATTTATTGCCGGAAGACGATCTGCACACTGCGGATAACCTGATTTATCGCCGCAAGGGCGGGGGTGGGTTGGGCTTCGATTACAAGGTGACGAAAGACTTCACCTTCAGCGCGGCCTACAGTTATACCGACGCGAAGATCAAAGACAATCTGTACAGCGAAAAGGATTATCACCAGCAGCTGTCCGGCACCGCGTTAACCTGGCAGCCGAACAACTGGTACATCGTCGGCACCGCCAGCTATTACAAAGACTATGTGCCGAGCACCCGCCAGCGCACGCTGTCGCACTTCTTCGCCGGTGACGGCTACGGGCTGGAAGGCTTTGTCGGTTACACCTTCAATATCGACAAGCCGTTCCTCAAATCCGTCCAGCCTTACGTGGCGGCGGACTCGCTGCGGTTGAAGGGGGACGAGGCGTATCACGCCAACCACGTCTATCTCGGCGCGGGCACCACCATCGGTTACGGCCTGTCGGTGTATGTGGAGCGCACGCTGGCCAACAGCAGCGACAACGAGCCGGATTCCACCTGGATTACGGTGTTCTACGACTTCTGATCGGTGTCTTGCCGGGCCGGCATTCGCCGGCCGTTCACATGCTGATCGCGCCGCCCAGGGGTTGCCCGGAGGCGTTGCGTTCCGCCAGATAACGCGCCGGCGGTTTGCCCACTGCCTTTCTGAACATGGTGACGAAGCCGCTGGCGCTTTCGTAGCCCAGATCCAGCGCCACCGTCTGTACGCTCTCACCCTGCGTCAAGCGCTGCAGCGCCAGCATCACGTGTAGCTGGCGCCGCCAGTGGCCGAAGCTCATGCCCATCTGCTGTTGCAAGGTGCGGCTGAGGGAACGCTCGCTCATGCCGATGCGCTGCGCCCACTGCCCGAGGGTGGATTTGTCCGCCGGGCTGTTCAGCATGCCTTCGGTCAACTGCCGGATGCGCGCGTCGTCGGACACCGGCAGGTGCAGATTCTCGATCGGCGCGGCCACCAGCTGATCCAGCAGTACCGCCGTCAGGCGCCCTTCGGCGCCCTGTTCGTCGTAGAGCGGTTCGAAGGTGGTGGCCTGCAGCAGCAGTTCGCGCAGCAGCGGCGAGACCGACAGCGTGCAGCAGCTTTGCGGCAAGCCGGCGACGACGTGTTGATCGACGAACAGGCAGTAAGCTTCCGTTGAGCCGGCGCCCTGGGCGTTGTGCAACACGTTGCCCGGCATCCACAGCGCGCACTGAGGTGGCACCAGCCACAGGCCGTTTTCCACTTCGCAGCGGATCATGCCGCGCACGGTATAGATCAGCTGCGCCTTTTGATGACGGTGCGGCTCGACTTCCCAGTCTTGTTCGATAGTGGAACTCTGTACGGCGAACAGCGGGCGTGGCACCTGATCGATATCGATATTGCGGCGAGGGATCTGTACTTTCATGAGAACAATTCTCAATTTGGCGGAATTGAAAAGTATTATGTCCTGATTGCGCAATGTGGTCTAGCGCCGGTGCCGATAAAGTAAGCGCCAGTCCTAAACCCTTTCGCGAGGAAACTGATTATGTCACTCGATACCGCCACTTTTCCGCTGGTGTGGATGCGCCGCAACGGGCGCGATACCCAGGCCGAGCTGGCTGAGTTCAGCGCGCTGTTGGCGCGCGCCGAACCCTTTGTCTTGATGACCGACCGCAGCGTCGGCGATGAAGGTGAAGAACACGATCGCGATGCTCGCACCCAGGTGGCGCTGTGGAAACGCGATAACCGCGAGGCGCTGAAGCTGTGGGTGAAAGGCATGATCATGCTGGAGCCGGACGACGCCAAACGCGCGGCGGCGGAAGAATTCGCCGAATACGGCGCCAAATTCTGGGGCTATCCGATACTGGTGGCCGCCGATGAGGCCGCAGGCCGGGTATTGGCGCAGACGTTACTGTTAAAATAAGGGGAATACCATGCACCAGCAACAGGTGATTGAACAGCTGCTGGCCTGGATCGAGCAGAGCCTGGATCAGCCGCTGACGCTGGACGACATCGCCGCCAAGTCCGGCTACTCCAAGTGGCATTTGCAGCGGATATTCAAGCAGCATACCGGCCATATTCTCGGCACTTACGCGCGCCGCAGAAGGCTGACCGCCGCTGCGCGCGAACTGCGCCTGACCGGCACCAGCGTGGCCTGCATCGCCGATACTTACCAGTTCGATTCACAGCAAACCTTCACCCGTTGCTTTCGCAAGCAGTTCGGTCTGCCGCCGGCCAGCTATCGCCGCAGCCAGGATTGGTCGAGCTATGGCCTGCAGCCGCCGCTGCGGCTGACCGAGGCGCCGTTGCCGCAGGCCGACATCGTGACGCTGCCCGCCATGCAGCTGGTGGGCAACACCCAGCGCCGCAGCTTCACGCTGGGGCAGTTGGCGGATTCCAAATGCGAGCTGCGCCGCCATGCCTGGCGGCAGCTGCTGCGGCCGCAAGCACTGCCGGAGGTGGTGTACGGCCTCACCAGCCTGGAGGTCGACAGGCAACGCCGGGGCTGCCCGCGCATGGCCTATACCGCCGCTCTGCCGGATGAAGGGGCGATGGGAGAGCGGGTGACTATCGAACAGGGGGAGTATGCCCGTTTCACCTATCAAGGGCTGGCGGAAGGGTTACAAAACTTTATCGTGCGGCTGTATGACACCGCGATGCCACAGATGAACGCCATCCGCCGGCCGGGGCAGGATATCGAGCGTTTCTACCCGGCGCAGGAGGGCAGCTGCCCGCTCGGCGGCGCGGCGATCCGCTGTGAATATCTGATCCCAATCCGGCGGGTGGAAGCGTTGGCCGCCGCCAGTTAGGCGGCGGTTCTCGCAAAAAATCGCCTTCGTGGCGCGTCAGGTTACAAAAAATTGCGATATTACATCGGTAATGGTTCACACTTTGATTGATGTGCACATATAATGCGCATCCGGTCAAACCCCCCTGGCTTTTCAGGCCGCAGCGCCGTTGGCTGCCGGCTGAAATTCAGCGGGGCAAAGTGGCCGTAGAAACCGATACCCATAATCGCCAGTGGCCTTGACCAACACGAAGATGAAAATGAGCATTCGCGCGTTACTAACCCTGTTTACGGCACTGGTTGCATTCAGCCAGGCTGCCTTCGCCGTCGTCTACCCGCTGCCGCCAAAAGACAGCCGTTTGGTGGGCGAGAATATCCAAATCACCGTACCGGAAGACAGCAAACTGCCGCTGGAAAGCTTCGCCGCCCAGTATCAGATGGGGCTGAGCAACATGCTGGAGGCTAACCCGGGCGTGGATCCGTTCCTGCCGAAGGCCGGCAGCACCCTGACCATTCCGCAGCAGCTGATCCTGCCGGACGCGCCGCGTGAAGGCATCATCATCAACAGCGCCGAGATGCGTCTGTACTACTACCCGAAAGGTTCCAACACCGTGGTGGTGCTGCCGATCGGCATCGGCCAGCTGGGTAAAGACACCCCGCTGAACTGGACCACCACCGTGCAGCGCAAGAAAGACGGCCCGACCTGGACGCCGACCGCCAAGATGCGCGCTGAATATGCGGCTGACGGCGAGATCCTGCCTGCGGTGTTCCCGGCCGGCCCGGACAACCCGATGGGGCTGTATGCGCTGTATGTTGGCCGCCTGTACGCCATCCACGGCACCAACGCCAACTTCGGTATCGGCCTGCGCGTGAGCCACGGCTGCGTGCGTCTGCGTGCCGACGACATCAAGTACCTGTTCGAGAACGTGCCGGTTGGCACCCGCGTGCAGTTCATCAACGAACCGATGAAAGCCACCGTCGAACCGGACGGCTCGCGCTACGTGGAAGTGCACAACCCGCTGTCGGCCAACGAAGAGCAGCTGCAATCCAAAGATCCGGTACCGCTGACCATTTCCGCCCCGGTCGGCAAAGTGCTGATGGACGCCGGCGTTAACCAGAGCGAAGTGGACGCGGCGATCAAAGCCCGTTCCGGTATGCCGGTGAAAGTGAACTGAAAGCCTTCCGGTCCCAGTGAAAATGCCAAGAAGACGCCTGCGGGCGTCTTTTTTTATGATTTTTGTACCCTCTGATGAGGCCGGCCTGGGGGGAGAGACAATTAACCGCCATGCCGGCTAACCGTCCTTAAGGCGAGCCTATGATTTGTCCTTGTCGGGCCGATAAACAGACAGACATCATGATACATTCACCGGTGAAGGGCGTAGGGACGGTATATCAATGCCAGCACTGTCTTTATACCTGGCGGAATACCGAGCCTGCTGGCAGAACGGAACGGGAACATTATCCGCCTGAGTTTCGCATGACTCAGCAGGATATCGATAATGCGCCGGACGTGCCGGCCATTCCTCCTCTTCTGACGAAATGAGACTGAAGGCGGGCAAGCATCCGTCTTTTATGGAAATCGCAATGATGAATAACGAAGACGTCGTTTTGCTCGATGCCGCCTGGCAGCCTTGCGGGACGATGCCGAAAAATCAGGTGCACACGCACCATACGCCGCTGCATTTGGCCTTTTCATGTTACCTCTTTACCTCAGAGGGCAACGTGCTGGCCACAAGGCGCGCATTGAGTAAAACCGCGTGGCCGGGCGTTTGGACTAATTCCTTTTGCGGCCACCCCTTGCCGCAAGAGGCGCTGGCACAGGCGGTGAGGCGCCGCGCCCAGGTTGAACTGGGCACGGAGGTGGAGCAGATAATGCTGTTGAGCGAGGCATTCAGCTACCAGGCTACCGACGCGTCCGGCGTGATGGAGAATGAAGTTTGCCCGGTATTTGCCGCGCAAATTAAAGGCACGCTCCATGGCAATCCGGATGAGGTTGCGGATTATGCCTGGGTCGAGCTCAATCATTTAATGGCGGCGGTAAAATTAACGCCTTTCGCTTTCAGCCCGTGGATGGTTTCGCAATTGAATACCGAGGCGATAACCTCAGGCTTGAAAGAATATCGGGATGCGATAATGATAACGCGTTCAGCGGGCGCGTAGGGTGAGGGTGGCAATAAAATAAATAGCCACCGCGAGGGTGACTATCTATTCGTGCTTACAGGCTGCCGCCGACCGAGGTCGAGGTGGAGCCGATAGTTTCGCGGAAATGTTTTGCGTAGTCCGCCACTTCCTGCTGCGTATGCGTCAGGCCATACAGCCCCAGCCCCACGCCGCCTGCGACGCCGCCGATAATGGTACCGACCAGTTGGCCGACGGCGCCGGCAATAAAGCCGCCGGCCCCTGCGGATTTGCCTGCAATCAGCGCGCCGGTCATAGCGCCGTCCAGCAACCCATCCCAGGCCGCGTTCAGATCGCCACCGCTAACGTACTGCTCTTCATATTGACTAAGTACTTTCATATACAATCCTTATAAATAAAAGGGTGACTTAGTGAGTTTAATTAATACCGAAAATAACGCTGCCGCGCTATTTCAATTTAAAAATATAACAGCTGATAAGCCGTTGGCAATAATATATCCAACGTGGAATATTGTTTGGTTATATATGCGAGTATTTATTTTCTGTCGATATTTTTATGACGGGAATTGAGAATCTTCTTGGCTAAAAAAGGTGATATCACTGGAGGCAGCGGTGGAAAGCATCATAATGCCCTTATTGCGGACGGGCTGAGGCGATTTCTTCTCGTCGTTGCCCTGGGCCCGGTGCGGCTGTCACTATTTTCACATTTCAGGCTCTGCTACCCGTTAGGTGAGTGCGCCCGTCCTGTGATTATTCCATTAAAAACTATAGCTAATTAATAAGTTATATCTTCTCCGTTATCGCCTGCCATTGAAAGAATTCTCGCAAAAAATCCACGCTGTGAAAATAAGATCACACAAGCGTAACAAAAGGTAAACAAACCCCTCCTATATTGGCTGCTTCGCTTTTGGGAGGGAGTGTCATGCGTAACTGGAACGAACCGAAAAAGAACAAAGCGCACATCGAGCTGATCCCGATGATCGACGTGATGATGTTTTTATTGGTGTTTTTCGTCTTGATTAGCCTGAACGTCATTCCGGCGCTCGGGCTGAAAACGCAGCTGCCGTCTGCCGGCAGCGCGCAGCAGCTGAAACCGCAGAAAAAAGCGATCGTCACGCTGGGGGCCGACGAACAGCTGCAGCTGGATGGCCAGCCGATCGCGCTCGACGCGTTGGTCAACACGCTGAAGCAACAGCAGCAGGCCAACCAGACTACCACCATCATCGTCAACAGCGACAAGGGCGTGTCGGTCGAGCGGCTGGTGGCAGTCATGGACAACCTGCGCCAGGGCGGTTTCTTCTCCGTCTCCATCGCGACACGGAAGCTGTGACATGTATCTGCTCTATCGCTCACGTCATCTTTTCAGCTGGTTGCCGGCGCTGATTGTCGCCGGTTGCCTGCTGTTCGCCAGCCAGCAGGCGGCGCTGAAGATCCAGCCGCGCTACGACGAAACCGCCATCGAGCTGGCGCTGGTGGAGCCTGAACCGGCGCCTGAACCTCAACCGGAAACGCCGCCGGAACCCCAGCCCGAACCGCCGCCGCCCGAGCCGGAGCCGATCCCCGAACCGGTGGTGCCGGCGCCGGAACCGATCGTGGAAGCCAAGCCGGTGCCGAAACCGCAGCCGAAGCCCAAACCCAAACCGGTGAAAGAGAAAGCCAAACCGGTAGAGAAGCCTAAACCGACGCCGGTGCCTGCTGCACCGCGCGCGCTGGTCAGCAAACCGGCGACGCAATCCGCACCGGCTGCCCCGGCGGCGCCGAAGGTGAATGCGCAGGCGATTGAAAACGGCTATCTGCTGGCCTTACGCCGCGAGCTGGAACAGCGCAAGCGCTACCCGAGCGGGCGTCAGGCTTCGCTCGAGCGCCCGCAGGGCAACGTCGAAGTGTGGCTGGAGGTCGATCGCAGCGGGCGGGTGCTCTCTTCCGGCATCGCCAACAAAGCCGCCAGCATGCTGCTGAACCGCGCGGCGATGGGCAGCTTGCAAAGCATCAGTTCAGTAAAGCCGTTCCCGAGCGAGGCATTCGCCGGGCAAACAACCAAAAGATTTACCGCGACGTTCAATTATCAGGCGCCTTAGCGCAAGGGTTAATCGTTTGATTTTTATGGGATGCACACAATGAAATCGTTTAATCGTTCTGGGATCTATCTGGCGGTGATGTCGGCGATGCTGCCGGGCGCCGCGCTGGCGGCCGACGCCACCGATGTCGGCACCATCAGCGTCAAGGGGCAGTCGCTCGGCGGCGGCATGATGGTGCAGGATGACAGCGCCAAGGCGCGTTCTACCGTCACCAAAGAGGCGATGGACAAAATGCCGTCGGCGGCCAACGCCATCGATAAGCTGAAATACACGCCGGGCCTGAACGTCAACAGCAACGACGCCAGCGGCCTGAGCGGCGTGGACTACACCATGCGCGGCATGAACTCGGATCAGATCGGCCTGTCGATGGACGGTATTCCGATCAACGACTCCGGCAACTACGCGGTATACCCGAACCTGCTGGGCGATGCGGAGAACCTGGAAGAGGTGTTCGTCACCCAGGGCTCTTCCGAAGCGGACGGCCCGCACATCGGCTCCAGCGGTGGCAACATCGGCCTGGTGACGCACCGCCCGGCGAAAGACTTCGGCGGTTTCGTCAAGCAGACGCTGGGCAGCAACAGCCTGAGCAAAACCTTCGCCCGCCTCGAGACCGGCGAGTACAACGGCTTCAGCAACTGGCTCTCCTATTCGCACACCGAAGCGAAGAAGTGGCGCGGCGAGGGGCGACTGTATTCCGACAAGTTCGAGATGAACTCGCTGTATGAAGACGGCAACGGCAACAGCAGCAATCTGGTGATGAAGTACAACCGCCAGAACAACACCAACTACAACACCCTGAGCAAGGCACAGTTCCAAAACGACGGCCGTGACACCGACTACGTCACCACACCGGAGTACAACAACAAAGGGCAGTTGAACAAGTATTACAAGATTGAACGCAACCCGTTCGAGAACTTCACGCTGTCGTTCACCCAGAAGCTGCAGTTGCGCGATAACCTGTCGCTGACTCTGCAGCCGTATTACTACTGGGGCAACGGCGGCAGCTTCAACGGCCAGACGGCCTCGGTGCTGTCCAACACCTCCAGTAAGGCCGGGCAGTACGATCTCAGCAACCTGAAATCCGACACCTATTACCGCCCGTCGTGGACCCAGACCTGGCGGCCGGGCATCACCACCAAGCTGAAGTGGGACATCAACGAGCAGCACAGCCTGGACGTCGGTTACTGGTACGAACGCGCGCGCCAGCTGCAGACCCAACCGTTCATCAGCATCAAGGGCGACGGCAATCCGTCGCAGATTTGGGGCCAGCCGGGCGGATCCGATCAGGTGAAGGATGCCAACGGTAATACGGTGCAGGGGCGCAACCAGTACACCATCACCCCGGCGCAGAAGGTGTGGCTGCAGGACACCTGGTTCGCCACGCCGGACTGGACCTTTGTTGGCGGCCTGGCCTATCAGTACGTAGAGCGTAAAGGGGACAACCGCGGCAGCCTGTACAACGTGCCGGAGAAGCGCAAAGCCACCTATCACGAATTCCTGCCGAACTTCAGCGCCAGCTATAAGGTGAACCAGGAAAACCAGGTGTTCTACAACCTGACGCGCAACATGCGCACGCCGCCAAACTACGTGCTGTACAACGTTGGCGACTCGCTTAGCACCAAGCCGGAGCTTAGCTGGAACCACGAACTGGGCTGGCGTTTCCAGCAGGAAGACATGCTGCTGAGCGCCACGCTGTTTTACATGCGCTACAGCGATCGCCAAATCTCCACCACCAACTCGGCCGGTGACTACGAGATGATGAACATCGGCAACGTGGAGAACAAAGGGCTGGAGCTGGAGTGGAGCGGCCAACTGCCGCATAACTTCAACTACTACACCTCTTATACCTACACCGAGTCGAAGCAGAAGAGCGATATCGTCAGCAACGGCGGGCTGCCGCTGCCGACCTCCGGCAAGGAGGTGCCGAACGTGCCGAAAAACCTGCTGAACATGACGCTGGGTTATGACGACGGGCTGTATTACGGCAGCGTCAGCGGCAAGTACGTCAGCGCGTTCTACGGCGATCTGACCAACGACGAGAAGATCGGCGGCCGCACGGTGTTCGATCTGGCGGCGGGGGTGCATCTGCCGGTGGACAAGAAAATCGTCAAGAGCGCCGCGCTGCGCTTTGGCATCAGCAACCTGTTTGACAAGGAATACCTGACCTCGGTGCGCACCACCACCTTCAACGCGGCGCCGTACGGCGGCGTGAAGGCCAGCACGCCGTATTACAACGTCGGCGAAGAACGCACCTTCAGCGTTTCGCTGGAAGCCACCTTTTAACTGAATACCCCGCCGCCTGCCCGGCGGCGGGAAAGAGGAGCCCTGTATGGACGCCAATCTGTTGCACGACATTATTTTCTACGTGATGTACGCCGCGCTGGCGATTGCGCTGGTGATCATCATCGAGCGCACGCTGTACTTCGCCTATACCCAGCGCCAGGCGCGCCGGCTGGAGCAGGCGCTGACGCCGGACGTGCGCCGCGCCGCCGATCTGCCGGACGCGCTGACTCAGCGCAACAGCCTGCCGATGGCGGTGATCGCGCCGGTATTGGCGCAGAAGCACCGCGCCGGCGATCGTGAAACGATCGGCGATCTGATCGACGCCCAGTACCTGCTGAGCAAGCCGCCGATGGCGCGCGGCCTGTGGCTGCTGGAAACCGTGGTCACCGCCGCGCCGTTGCTGGGCTTGCTCGGCACGGTGATGGGGATCATCGAAACCTTCAAGGCGCTGGCCGCCTCGGGGGTGTCTGAGCCGAGCCTGGTGTCGGCCGGGATGGGCACCGCGCTGTATGCCACGGGGCTGGGCATCGCCATCGCGCTGCTGTGCCTGGTCGCCAACAACTTTCTGCAGAGCCGCATGGAGCGCATCAACGAGCTGCTGAAGGTGCTGCTGATCCGCGCCGGTCAGCCGGCCAGCCGCCCGGATAACGGCAGCGGCGAACAATGGGTTGACAGCGGAGCGCCGCGCTATGCCTAATGGCCATCCAGTACGGCGGCCGCTCGGCCGCCTTTATACGGCATTGTGGGGCGGTTGTTTGTTGATGTTGAGCCAGAGCGCTGCGGCGCGTTTTGCTATTCCAGGCTATGAGCTGGTGTACACCGCGCCGGTGGAAACCGCGCTGCAGGCCGATGACCTGCGCAACACCGCCGAGGTGTGGCGCGAGATGTTCGACGCGGCGAAAACCCGCATCGACCTGGGGCAGTTTTACGTGGCGAATCAGGACGGTTCGCTGCTGGACGGTGTGCTGCAGCACCTGAAGGCGGCCGGCGAGCGCGGGGTGAAAATTCGCTTTTTGGTGGAAGAGAAGGGCATTCGCATTTCTACCGCCGAAACGCTGGAACAGCTGAAGGCGATCCCCAATCTGGAGCTGCGCATCATTCCTTACCAGAAGCTGAGCGGCGGCATTCTGCACGCCAAATACCTGCTGGTGGACGGCGAACAGGCGTTCGTCGGCAGCCAGAACTTCGACTGGCGCGCGCTGGAGCATATTCACGAAACCGGGCTGCGCATCAGCGACGCCAAAGTGGTGGGACAAATTCAGGCGATCTTCGAACAGGACTGGCAGGCGCAGGCGCTGTTGGCGCAGGATAAACCGGTGCCGGCGTTGCCCGATTCGCCGACGATGGCGCAGCCGCAGGGCAACTATCTGGTGGCCAGCCCGCGCGCCTACAACCCGGCGGGGGTGATTGACTCGCAGGCCGAGTTGCCGCGCCTGCTGGCCGACGCCAAACGGCGGGTGCGGGTGCAGGTGATGGACTACGCGCCGTTGTCGTTTGGCCCGGAGCGCAGCCGCCCCTTCTACGCGGTGATCGACAACGCGCTGCGCGGCGCGGCGGCGCGCGGCGTGCAGATCGAGCTGATGGTGGCCAACTGGAACACCAAAAAGCCGGATATCGCCTGGCTGAAGAGCCTGGCGCTGGTGCCGAACGTGCAGATAAAAGTGGTGACCATTCCGCCGGCCAGCAGCGGCTTCATTCCGTTTGCCCGCGTGATCCACAGCAAGCTGATGACCATCGACGATGAGATTGCCTGGGTGGGTACCAGCAACTGGACCGGCGGCTATCTGGACAACTCGCGCAATCTGGAGCTGGTGATGCGCAGCGCGGCGATGAGCGGGCGGTTGGACCAGCTGTACCAACAGCTGTGGAACAGCGTCTACGCTGAACCGCTGCGGGTGGATTACGACTACCCGACGCCCAAGCCGGGCGGCGAATCCTGATAAGCAGGGCGCGGTTAATCCCCGCGCCCTGTGTTTTTTTACCGCCGCCAGCCGGCCTGCTCCAGCGCCGTCACCAGCTGCTCGGCGCTCAATCCTTCCGCCCGATGGCCGTTGCCGCTGACGCTATTGGCCGCCAGCAGCGCATTGACGATCGCTTCCTCTACCGCTTCCGCCGCCGCGGCGAACAGCGCCGAAATGTAGTCGTTGTTCACCATGCGCAGCGGCGTGGTGAAGGCGCCTTTATTGGCGTAGTCGGCGGGCGGCAGGTCGTCGTTGCCGGTGGCGAAGGCGATGAAAATGTCGCCGCTCGAATCCTCGGTGCCGCCGCCGGTGCGGGCGATGCCGATGCTGGCGCGCTGCGCCAGCCGCGTACACTGGTGCGGCAGCAGCGGCGCATCGGTCGCCAGCGCCACCACGATGGAGCCCATGCCGGGATGCGGCAACTGCGGCGTGAACGGCGAGGGGAGATGCCCCAGGTGCCGGCCCACCGGGTAACCGCCGACCAGCAACGACTCGCGCTTGCCGTGGTTGGCCTGCACGATGGCGCCCACCGTCCAGCCGCCCTGATCGGCGGGCAAGCGGCGCGACGCGGTGCCGCTGCCGCCTTTGAACTCATGGCAGATCATGCCGCTGCCGCCGCCGACCGCGCCTTCCTGCGGCAAGCCGCCTTGGGCCGCCTGCTGCGCCTGGCGCACGTGCTCGGCCTTGACGTGAAAGCCGTTGATGTCGTTGAGCAGGCCGTCGAAGGTTTCCATCACCACCGGCATATTCCAGTACACTGCATTGTCGCTCGCGGGCAGCGCTTCACGCTCCAGCGCGATCAGCGCATCGCGCACTACCCCCACGCTGTGGGTGTTGGTGAAGGCGATCGGGCTGGTCAGCAGGCCCGCTTCGCGCACCCATTCCAGGCCGGTGGCGTCGCCGTTGCCGTTCAGCACGTGCACGCCGGCGAAACAGGGGGCGTGGCGGGCGGAGCCGGGGCGCGGTTCGATCACCGTCACGCCGGTGCGCACGCTGCGCCCGTCCGCTAAATCGGCATGAATGCTGGCATGGCCGACGCGCACGCCGGGCACGTCGGTGATGGCGTTCAGCGGGCCGGGCGTGCCCTGTCCGATGATAATGCCCAGATCCTGAGCGCGCTGCGTCATGGTTATTCTCCTTCTATTGAGGGGGCGGCGAGGGGCGCCGTCTGGCGGCCGCGCAGATGGTTCAGCGCCAGCCCGAAGCCGATGATGCCGGCAATGATAATAAAGTCTTTCAGGCTGCTGGCGATCAAAATCGTCCACAGCACGTACAGGCAGCACAGCAGCGCCACCACCACCGGCAGCGGCCACAGCGGCATCAGGTACGGATGGTGGAAGTGGCGGCGACGGCGACTGATCAGCGCCGCCACCGCCATGATGATGTACACCAGCAGCAACAGGATCACGGTGAACGAGGTCAGCGATTCGAGATCGGAGCAAAACGCCAGCAGCGCCGAGGGCACGCCGAACAGCAGGGTGGCGATCCAGGGGGTGCCGAAGCGCGGGTGGATGATTTTCAGCGCCCGGTTGAACGCCGGCAGCCAGAAGCCGTCACGTCCGCTGGCGAACATCATGCGGCTGAACTGCGCCACGATGGCGATAATGGCGTTGAACACCGACAGATAGATTGCGCCACTCACCACCCGCGCCAGCGTCGGGCCGCCGAGCTGGGTGACCACGTAGCCGACCGGATCGGCCTGTTTGGCCATCTCCGTCAGCGACGGCGAGCCGATCAACAGGGCAGTGAACGGCACCAGTTCCACCAGCACCACGATGACCAGCGTCAGCATGATCGCGATCGCCATCGGCCTGCCCTGTTCGCGCATGTCTTCCGCCATGTACACCGCCGCGCCGTAGCCGTTGTAGGAGAACAACGCGACCCCGACCATGGCGACGATCAGCGGCAGCGACACCGGCGCCAGGCTGCCCTGCGCGTCCAGCATCACCGGCGCGGTGAGGATCTCTGTACTTTGATGCGGGTGGCTGAAGCCGAGCCAGGCGATCAGCGCCAGCACCGCCACTTCCACCACCAGAAAGGCGCCGGTCAGCAGGGCGTTGGCTTTGATGTTGAAAATGGCGCAGATACCGCCGACCAGCACGGTGAGCATGCCAGCGGTCGAGGCGTCGAACTGGGTGCCCAGCGCGGTGTTCAGGTAAGGCACCGCGCCGGTGGCCAGTACCGCCGGCACGAACAGCGAGGCGCTGAGGATAAACAGGTAGGTCTGCAACCCGCACAGGGTGCCGAACAGGCGCTTGATGATGCTGTATTCACCGCCGGCGCTGGGGTGTGCGGCGCCGAGCTCGGCATAGCACAGCGCGATGGAGGCGGCGACGCAGGCGGCGATCAGAAACGACAGAAAGGCGCCGCTGCCGGCGTTGGCGATCGCCAGCGGCGCGATAACGAAGATCGAACTGGCCGGCGTCACGCCGGACGCGGTGATCATCACCACGTCGAGGACGCTGAGATTGCCTTTGAAGGTGTGTTCAGGGGCGGACTCTTTCATGGGATAACGACTCCATTAACGTGTGAGTGAGTTATTGTTTTGCTGCACAGGCTGTACGCAGGAATCAAATGGAGCGCGCTAAATGCCGGGGAGCGTTGCTCCCCGGAAGTTCATTGTTCTTATGTGTTACCCCTGCCCCGACGGGAAGCTGAAGCTGGCGCGGCGGGCATCGCCGGAGGCCGGCCAGCGCTGGGTCACGGTCTTGCGTTTGGTGTAGAACCTGACGGCGTCCGGGCCGTAGGCGTGCAGATCGCCAAACAGCGAGCGCTTCCAGCCGCCGAACGAGTGGTAGGCCACCGGCACCGGCAGCGCCACGTTGATCCCCACCATGCCGACCTGAATGCGGCTGGAAAAGTAGCGCGCCGCTTCGCCGTCGCGGGTGAACAGGCAGGTGCCGTTGCCGTATTCGTGGGCGTCGATCATGGCCATCGCCTCCGGCAGCGATGCCGCGCGCACCACGCCGAGCACCGGGCCGAAGATCTCTTCCTGATAGATGCGCATGCCGGGCGTCACGCGATCGAACAGCGTCGGGCCGAGGAAATACCCCTGGCTGGGGCGGCCGTCGGCGCCGATCACGCTCAGTTCGCGGCCGTCCACCAGCAGCTCGGCGCCTTCGGCCACGCCCTGATCGATATAGCCTTTCACCTTCTGATAATGCTGTTGGGTCACCAGCGGCCCCATGTCGTTGCGGTTGTCGCTGCCGGGGCCGACGCGCATGGCGGCCATCTGTTGCCGCAGCCCGGCGATCAGCGCGTCGGCGGTGCCGTCGCCCACCGCCACCACCAGCGGGATGGCCATGCAGCGCTGGCCGCAGGAGCCGAAGGCGGCGCCCATCAGCGCGCCGACCGCGCCGGGGATATCGGCGTCCGGCAGCACCACCGCGTGGTTTTTGGCACCGCCCAACGCCTGCACCCGTTTGTTCTGCCCGCAGCCGGTGTGATAGATGTGTTCCGCCACCGGCGTCGAACCGACGAAGCTGATCGCTTTGACGCGCCCGTCATGCAGCAGCGTCTCCACCGCTTCACGATCGCCGTTGATCACGTTGAGCACCCCCGGCGGCAGCCCGGCTTCCGCCGCCAACCGGGCGATATACAGCGCGGCGGAAGGCACGCGCTCGGAAGGTTTCAGCACGAAGGTGTTACCGCAGGCGACCGCCATTGGCCACATCCACAGCGGCACCATCGCCGGGAAGTTGAACGGCGTGATGCCCGCCACCACGCCCAGCGGTTGAAACTCGCTCCAGCTGTCGATGCCCGGGCCGGCCTCTTTGCTGTGTTCGCCCTTCAGCAGTTCCGGCACATAGCCGGCGTATTCGATATTCTCGATGCCGCGCTGCAGTTCGCCCAGGGCGTCGCTGAGCACCTTGCCGTGCTCGGCGGTGATCAGTTGGCAGACGGCGTCGGCGTGCTGCTCCAGCAGATCCTTGAGCTTCATCATGATGCGCGCGCGCTTCAGCGGCGGGGTGTCGCGCCAGGCGGGATAGGCCTGTTCGGCGGCGGCGATGGCGCGCTCCACCGTGGCGCGGTCGGCCAGCTGCACCTCCTGCGCCGATTGGCCGGTGGCCGGGTCGTAAACCGGCTGGCTGCGTTCGCCGCCGGCGGCAGGCTCGCCGTTGATCCAGTGGGTGATGGTCATGGTTTTCTCCTTATTCGGTGGCGTTGAGGGCGTCGCCCACGGCGTTGATCAGCGCATCGATCTGCGCTTCGCTGCTGATGAACGGCGGCGCCAGCTGCAGGGTGTCGCCGCCGTAGCGCACGTAAAATCCGCTTTCCCAGCAGCGCATCGCCGCCTCGAAGGGACGCCGCGCCGGTTCGCCCGGCCGCGCCGCCAGCGTAATGCCGGCCGCCAGGCCGATGTTGCGAATGTCGGCGACGTGTTTGGCTCCCTGCAGGCTGTGCACCGCGCGCTCGAAGTAGGGCGCCAGCGCCTGTACGCGCTCCACCATCTGTTCGCGCTGCAGGATGTCCAGCGTCGCCAGCGCGACCGCGCAGCTGACCGGGTGGGCGGAGTAGGTGTAGCCGTGCGGGAATTCGAGCTGGTAGTCCGGCTCGCCGCCGTTCATGAAGGTGTGGTAGATCTCCGGCCGCACCACCACCGCGCCCATCGGCTGCGCGCCGTTGGTCACCTGTTTGGCGATGTTCATGATGTCCGGCGTGACGCCGAACGCCTCGGCGCCGGTCATCGCACCGCAGCGGCCGAAGGCGGTGATCACTTCGTCGAAGATCAGCAGGATGTCATGCTGGGTACAGATTTCGCGCAGGCGCTGCAGGTAGCCGACCGGCGGCACGATCACCCCGGCGGAGCCGGAGAAGGGTTCGACGATCACCGCGGCGATCGTTGAGGCGTCGCGCAGCGCGATGATGCGGTTGAGCTCTTCCGCCAGCTCCGCCCCCTGTTGCGGCATGCCGCGCGAAAAGGCGTTGCCGGCCAGCAGGGTGTGCTGCAGGTGGTCCGCCTCGGCGCCGGCGCCGAACGTCTTGCGGTTGCCGGCGATGCCGCCGACCGAGATACCGCCGAAGTTAACGCCGTGATAGCCCTTTTCCCGGCCGATAAAGCAGGTTTTGCCTGCCTGGCCTTTGGCGCGCCAGTAAGCGCGCGCCATTTTCAGCGAGGTGTCCGCCGCTTCCGATCCTGAGCCGGTGAAGAACACGTAATCCAGCCCCGCCGGCGTCAGTGCCTTGATCTTGTTGGCCAGTTCGAACGACAGCGGGTGGCCGAACTGAAACGCCGGCGAGTAATCCAGCGTCGCCAGCTGGCGCTGGGCGGCGTCGGTGATTTCCTGCCGGCCGTGCCCCAATCCGCAACACCATAATCCGGACAGGCCGTCGAAAATCTTTCTGCCGTCATGGCTGGTGTAATACGCCCCCGCGGCTTGAGTAATGATGCGCGGCTGCGCTTTAAAATTACGGTTACCGGTAAAAGGCATCCAATGGGCCTCTAACCCTTCGGCATCGAGACTATTTAGCGGGTGATTTTCAGCGGCCATGTTTTCCTCCGAACAGGAAAATAAGAGCGATTAATGAAATAAACCGAGTTGTTAACGAATTGTTGTGCGAAATTGACTATGTACCGCTTGTTCTCTACTGTGAATAATCATATGTCGAAACTTACTTAAGGTTTTATGCAAGTAAAAAAGCGCGCGCTGTTAGGGCAATTGTCGGATATGGATCTGCGTTTGCTGCGGGTATTCAAGGCCGTGGTTGACTGCGGTGGCATGAGCGCCGCCGAACTGGAACTGAACATCAGCCTGTCGACCATCAGCAAACACATCAAGGATCTGGAGCAGCGGCTGGGCCTGACGCTGTGCCAGCGCGGGCGCGAGGGCTTTGCGGTCACCGACGAGGGGCTGTTGATCTACCAGGAAACGGTCAACCTGCTGGCGGCCACCGAGGCGTTCCGGCGCGGGGTGGACGAGGTGCACCAACGCATGGGCGGGCAGCTGCACGTGGCGATATTCGACCATACGGTCAGCAATCCGCAGGCGCAGATCGGCCGGGCCATCGCGTTATTCAGCGAGCGTGCGCCGGAGGTTTCTTTGCAAATGTACGTGGAGCCGATTAATACCATTGAACGCGGCGTCATAGACGGGCAATTTCAGGTTGGCGTTATTCCCATGCACCGCAGCGCGGAAAGTTTATCTTATCATTCGTTATTCAGTGAGAGGATGTTCTTATATTGCGGCGCGCAGCATGAATTATTTTCCGGCCCCCATGAAACATTAAATTGGGATCTGCTGCACAATTATGCCTTCGCCGGCTTAGGCTATCATTCGCCGAATATGGAACTGAGCCTGCAGCAACATTTGCATCGCAAGGCGACGGGGTTTGCGCAGGAGTCGATCGCCACGCTGATCCTGTCCGGCAAATACGTCGGCTTTTTGCCGGATCACTATGCGGCGTTTTTCGTGGCGCAGAATATGATGCGGGCGATCAAACCGGCGCTGTTCCGCTATCACTGCGAATATTCCAGCGTGCTGCGCCGCTCGCCGGTGCCACAGCGGGTGGTGAAGCTGTTCCATGAGTGCCTGCTGGCGGCCCACGGAACAGCGTGACGCTGACGCTTACTGCTCTTTCTTCTTGCCGAAGATCCTGATCAGCGCGCCGACCAGGATGCCGACCGCGATGCCGGCGAAGATCCAGCCGATGATGCCCATTTCCTTAACTCCTGCTAGTGCGTTGATCTGATTATATAATCATTCGACGCGAAACGCCTCTTCGATCATCCGTTGCCGCTGCGCCGGCGCATAGTCGATCCAGGAATTCTTGCTGTTGGATTTCTCCAGCGCGACCGCCAATTCCTGGCCGGAAATCGGCAAATCGTCCTGCCAGAACAGCGCAATGGCGTGGCGGGTGATGAAATCGGTCAGGTAGCTCTCCGGGCTGCCCTGCCAGTGCGGGAATAGCCTGGCGGCCAGCTCGGCCATCAGTGCGCGTTGCTGCGGCTGCTCGCTGCTTTCCAGCAGGGCGAGGAACGGCAGCAGCAGGCGGCCGCAGACCTGGCCGTGGTGGTAGTCGCGCAGCGCGCCGATCTCGCCGGCGATGCCGTGGATCACCCCCAGCCCGGCGGCGCTCAGCGTCAGCCCCCCGAGGTACGAAGCTTGCATAATCGCTTCGCGCGCTGCATCGCTGCGGTTGAGCGCCGGCCAGGCGGCGAGGAAGTGGCGTATGCCGTTCAGCGACATGTCGCGCGTCATGGCGCCGGCGGTTTTCGACAGATAGGCCTCGAACAGGTGGGTGAAGGCGTCGATGGCGCAGTAGGCCAACACTTTGTCCGGCGCGCCCGCCAGCAGCTGCGGATCGAGAATGGCGGTGTGCGGCACGAAGTTATTGTGGCGCAGCGAGGCCTTCACTTTGCTGACCTGGGTATCGGTGATCACCGCGTTCTGCGTCACCTCGCTGCCGGTGCCGGCGGTGGTGGGAATGGCGATCAGCGGCAGGGTGGCGCCGCTGATTTTGCTGTCGCCGACTTTTTCCATATAGCGCAGCGTCGGCAGCGGATGCTCCACCAGCGCGGAGAACGCCTTGGCGGCGTCCAGGACGCTGCCGCCGCCGATGGCCACCACGCGCCGCGCCTGGCCGCGCCAGCGCGCCACCCAGGCGTCTATTTCCTGCGGCGACGCCTCGTGGCTGACGATCTCAGTGCCGATAAGCAGCGGCGTCAGCGATTCGCGCAGGCCGGCGTACACCGGGCCGTTGAGAAAAGATCGGCAGCTGAACAGCAGCGTCGGCTGCGGATCGGCAAGCAGCAGCGGCGGCAGTTGCTGGATGCTGCCGTGGCCGAACCAGGTCTGGCGGTTGGCGATGATGTGGCTGACGGACATGAGGTCTCCTTGACGACGTTGCAGAGCGCGATGCCACAGCATAAGCCAGCGGGCGCGGAGCGGCCACCGCTTTCCCCGCTGCGGCAACTTGTGAGTTGTTTAACATGTAAACGATCGCGTTCTTGCATTTCGGCGCGCCGGATGCTTTTTTTAACAGTACTGGCCGCCATGCGGCTAACCCCATCCGAAATCGGTAGATTGTTAATGTATTAATAATGGCGAGGCGGGTATGGAAATTCAGGTTGAACGCTTGTCTGCGGTGATCGATGCGGTGGCCAGCCCGCGCTTTTATCCCAGCCTGTTGAATTGGCTGGAGGGGTTTTTCGCCTTCGACAACGCCATCGTCTATGCCTTCGAACGCGGCCGGCCGCCGCGCTGCCTGATCAAAACCGAGCGGGAAAACAGCGATGCGGTCAACCAGATCTACCAACAGGGTGCCTACCTGCAGGATCCGTTTTACCGTGCGCTGAACGACGGTGGCGAAGGTGAGGTGCTCACGCTGCGCCAGCTGGCGCCCTGCGGGTTTTATCACAGCGACTATTACCGCAATTTTTATCGCAAGACCGGCTGGCATGACGAGGCCGGCGTGCTGCTGCAGCTGACGCCGGAGCGCGGGCTTGGGGTATTCTTCGGCTCGGCGCGCCGCACGGTGGCGGTGCGCTACCCGCAGCGGGCGGATCTGCGCAGCGCGCTGACGCTGGTGAAAAGCGTGGCGCGGCTGCACGGCGAAGTGGTGGCGGCACCGGCCGAGGCCGACACGATGAACGACGACGGTGGGCAGGCGCGTTATCTGCTGACGCCGCGCGAGCGGGAGATCGTCGATTTGATCCTCGCCGGCTGCGGTTCGCAGCAGATTGCCGACCGGCTGTTCATCAGCCTCGGCACGGTAAAAAATCACCGCAAGAACATTTACGGCAAGCTGAACATCGGCTCGCAGGCCGAACTGTTCAGCCTGTTGCTGACCGTCCCGCAGCGGCGCAGCGCGTGAATGTTAATTTTTTGTAGCAAATGTCCCTAAGGGGACATAGCGAACGATCCCACGGCTCCCGATAATCCGATGTCATGGCATAGGCAATCGGGAGTGCGGCAGTGAACAACGAAATCGAGTCCTTAACCTACTACGCGGCGACCAAAAAATACGATCTGCGCTTCCCGACGCTGGAAGAGGATCTGGACGTTGACGTGGTGATCATCGGCGGCGGCTTCTCCGGCATCAACACCGCGCTGGAGCTGGCGGAGAAGGGCATCACCAACATTGCCATTCTCGAAGGCCGCTATCTGGGTTACGGCGGCACCGGGCGCAACGGCGGCCAGGTGATGGCCGGTATCGGCCACGATCTGGAGAAGATCAAGCGCCACGTTGGCCCGGCCGGGCTGGAAACCATCTTCAAAATCAGCAACCTCGGCGCCGGCATTATCCGCGAGCGCATCAAGAAATATGACATCGACGCCGACTTCTGCTTCGGCTACGGCTATCTCGGCAGCAACGCACGCCAGGAGAAGACCCTGCGCGGCTGGCTGAAGGAGTTCAAGGCGGTAGCGCCGCAGGAGGAAATTGAGCTCTACACCGGGGCGGAGGTGAAGCAGGTGGTGGGCTCCGACGCCTACACCTGCGCGCTGAAACACATGGGCGGTGGCCACGTGCATTCGCTTAACCTGTTGCTGGGCGAGGCCAAGGCGCTGAGCGGCTACGGGGTGAAAATCTTTGAGAACAGCAGCGTGCTCAACGTGGAGTATGGCCCGCGCATCACGGTGCGTACCGCCATGGGCTCGGTGCGCGCCAACAAGATGCTGTGGGCCTGCAACGGCTTCCTCAACGGCATGGAGCCGCAGATCTACCGCAAGACCATCAATACCTACGCCTTCCAGCTGGCCACCGAGCCGCTGTCTGACGATCTGATCCGCCAGATCAGCCCGATCCGCGGCGCCTACAGCGACATCCGCCCGGTGATCGACTATTACCGGGTGACCAACGAAAACCGGCTGCTGTTCGGCAGCGCCACCCGCCTGATCGAATATTTCCCGTCGGATCTCAAGGCCTGGAACCGCAACCTGATGCTGAAGGTGTTCCCGTACCTGAAAGACGTGAAGATCGATCTGGCCTGGGGCGGCCCGCTGTGCTGCAGCGCCAACCTGTTCCCGCAGATCGGCACGCTGCCGGATCGCGACAACGTGTTTTACGTGCAGGGCTACTCCGGCTTCGGCGTGACGCCGAGCCACATCGTGTGCAAGGTGCTGGCGGAGGGCATGAGCGAAGGGTCCGATCGGTACGATCTGATGAGCTCGATCCCGCACGTCAACATCTTCGGCAAGGACAAGCTGCGGCGGGTGATGACCACCGCCGGTAAGGTTTGGCACCAGACATCCGGCTACTGGAAAGGCCGCCGTTAACCCTCAGAGGAGAATCACATGAAACCGTTACTGCTTAAACAACCGCTGCCTGAACTGCTGGAGATCGGCAGCGTCAGCAACCTGGGCGCCACGGTGATCGCCGGCACGCCAAACGTCGGCGTGGCCAGCATCTTCGGCGAACCGACCGACAACCTGAACTGCGGCGTGTTCAGCTGCACCCGCGGCAGCTTCGTGATGGAGTATCCGTTCGCCGAGCACGCCACGGTGTGGGAAGGCAGCGCGACCCTGACCAACGAACGTACCGGCGAATCGGTGCAGTATCAGGCCGGCGATTCCTGGTTCGTCGAGAAAGGCACCCCGGTGCGCTGGGACATCACCTCGGATCGCTTCGTCAAACACTACCTCGCCATCGTCGAGGGCTGACGCCGTCATGCCCCCCTCAGCTTGCTGAGGGGGAGCGTTTTAGCCTAATACCCGCGCAATAAAATCGGTCACCCGCGTGAGGATCTGATCCTTATTGGTTTCGTTAAAGCTCTCGTGCCGCCCGTCCGCATTGATCATCCGTTCGAAATCGTCGCCCTGCAGACGATCGAGCGCGGTTTGCGTTTCGCTCAGCAGCACCAGCCGATCGTCGTCGCCGTGGATCCACAGCGTGGGCAGCGCGCCGAAGCCCGGCCCGGCGTTGATGGCGGCGAGGATCCGCTGCATGGCGCGCAGGGTGGGGCGCTTGAACGGCCCGTGCCACACCAGCGGATCTTCCTGATAGGCCGCGCCAACCGCCGGATCGCGCGCCAGGGTGGCGGTATCCAGCGGCGCGTCGGGGATCGTCGGCAGTTCGGCCAGATCGGAAATCGCCGTTCTGTCGCCGAGCAGCGGGCCGGACAGCACCAAGGCGCGCACTTCCTCGCCGTGACGCTGCACGTAGCGGGTGGCGATCATGCCGCCCATCGAGTGGCCGATCACCACCAGCGGCAAGGCGGGGTATTGCTGCCGGAAATGGCTGACCACGCGCTGCACGTCGTCGACCACGGCGTCATAATCTTCGATCAGCACGCGTTCGCCCTGCGACAGGCCGTGGCCGAGGTGGTCGGGGCCGAACACCCGCGCCCCCTGCGCCTGCAGCGTACGCGCCACGTATTGATAGCGGCCGAGGTGCTCGCCGTAGCCGTGCACCAGCAGCGCCAGATAGCGCGGCTTGTCGTTGCCCCAGTCGTGCACGGCGATGTCGCCGTGACGGCCTTTGATAAAGCTGACGGTTTGTTCGGACATGTTATTGTTCTCATGGTGGGTAGGGTTGCCCTTCAGCGTAGCGGCTGGCGGCGAGGTTGTCAGGGGCGCCGGGTGCGGCGCCCACAAAGGGGGGGATTACAGGCCGAACTGGCGCGCCAACGCGTCGAGCGCTTCGCGCTGGAAGCGGTTGAAGGCGTCGCGCGGCTGCTGTTGCTGGATGAACGCCAGCAGCGGATCCTGCACTTCAGTGCGCACGCCGCTTAGCTGTTCCATCACCGCCAACCCGCAGAACGGCACGTAGGATTCGGCGTAGCCGCCTTCATGCACCATCACCAGTTTGCCGCCGCACAGCCGGTCGGCGGCGTCCTGCACCAGCGCGGTCATGGCACGGAAGCTGTCGCTGTGCAGCTGCATGCGCGCCAGCGGATCGAGGGCGTTGGCGTCGTAACCGCAGGCGACGATGATCAGCTCCGGCTCGAATTTTTCCAGCGCCGGGATGATGATGCGCCGCATGGCGTGCAGGTAGCCGTCGTCGCCGGCGCCGGCCAGCATCGGCACGTTAACGTTGCAGCCCGCCCCGGCGCCCTCGCCGCGATCCCGTTCGCCGGAATAGCCTGCCGGGAAGCAACCGTCCTGATGCAGCGACAGCGTCAGCACGTCGCCGCACTGCCAATAGATGTGCTGGGTGCCGTTGCCGTGGTGCACGTCCCAGTCGAGCACCGCTACTTTGCCGAGGCCGTAGCGGGCCTTGGCGCGCTCGATGGCGATGGGAATATTGGCCAGGAAGCAGAAGCCCATCGATTGATCCGGCAGGCAGTGGTGGCCCGGCGGGCGCGACAGCGCATAGGCATTATCCAGTTCGCCCTGCAGCACCGCCTCTACCGCCGCACAGGCCAGCCCGGCGGAGAGTTTGGCGATTTCATAGCTGCCCGGCCCCAGCGGCGCTTCCTCTCCCAGCAGGCCGCCGCCGCTGTCGCTCACCTGTTTGAAGCGCTGCAGGTAGTGGGCGGGGTGGATGCGCAGCAGGTCTTCTTCCGTCGCCGGTTCGGCGCTCAGCAGGGTGAGCTGGCGCGACAGGCCGGATACGTCCATCAGGTTCTTCATACGCCGTTTGGTTTCCGGCGATTCGGCGTGGCCGGCGCCCGAGGGCGGTTGTACCCAGCCGCCGACCGGCAGGGTGGTGGCGTGCAGGCCGGTGCTGTGCCAGAAACAGCGTTCATCAAACAAGAAACCGGTTGTTCTTTTCACCTTTCTCCTCCTGTTATACGGCGCGGTGCGCGCGGTGAAGCCAGCGAAATCAACAGCAGCGACAGCAGCGCGCAGCCCAGCGCGCCAAGCAGCAAGGCGTTGAAACCGCCGGAAGATTCGATCAGAGAGCCGGCCAGCGTCGGACCGATGGCCATGCCGCCGCCGATCACCAGGTTGATGCCGTTCATCAGCTTGCCGTCGTTATCCAACCCGGCGACCCGCGCCAGAATGAACGGCAGCACGAAGGTCCAGGTGAATTTGAACAGCAGGGCCGCCAGGGCGAAGCGCAGCAGCAGGGGCTGGCCCGTCAGCAGCGCCACGCTGGCCAGCAGCAGGGCGTATCCCAGCACGATCAGGCGTCCGCCGCCGAAGCGCGCGCCGATCAGCGCCGCGGCCCCCGCGCCGACGATGCCGAGCAAGGTGGCGACGGCCAGCACCTGGCCGCTGTGGGCCGGCGACAGCCCGGCGCCGGCGGCGATGCCGCCGATAAAGGTCCAGACCGCGCTCAGGCTGATGTAAAAGGTCAGCACCGCCAGCACGGCGCACAGCTTGCGCGCCAGCGAGGCGGCGGGGCCGCTGCGGGCGGTGCGGGCGGCGGTGAAACCGTTGGGGAACGCCGGGATGAGCGGCAGGCAGCACAGCATGATGGCGGCCAAAATCAGGTAGACCGCCATCAGGCCGAAGTGCGCAAACAGCGGTGGCAGCACCAGCAGCCCGACCGCACCCAGCACCAGCTGGCCGAGCACCCAGAAGGCATAGACGCGGCTGGGATTGGCGGTGCCGGCGGCGCAGGTGATGCACAGGATCATCAGGGTGCCGCCCGCCAGCGAGGCGATGAAGCGCAGCGGCAGCAGCAACGTAAAATCTTGCACCAGCGCCGAAGCCAGGTTGCCGGCGATAAACACCAGCGCCGACAGCGTAGCGACCCGCCGCCAGTTGATGCGCCCGATCCACCACCACGCCGGCAGCGTGGCCAGGCTCATGGCGCCGAGTTCGGTGGAGAACAGGTGGCCGATCTGCGCCGGGCCGAGCTGCCACTGAGTAGCGAGCTGGGCGGCCACGGCGGGGGCGGTCATCAGAATGCCCGGCGCGATGGCGGCGAAGACGATAATGGCGGTCAACAGCCGCGGCGGGCAGGGGAGCGCCGTGCCGACGGCGGGCGCGGAAACCGAATCACTGGACATAAACCTTTTCCCCGAGCGTTGAGTGACGATGAATTATCCCGCCCGGCCCGATTGCGGGCAGGGGGAGGCCGCGCCATAAATGGCGAATACGTTTTGGCGTTATTTTCCGGCCGTCGGCAGCGGCGGCCGTTATCGGGCGTTAACCGTGGGCGAGAAAGCCGCCGGCGACCAGCTCGGTGCGGTTCACCACGTCGGTTTTGGCGAAAATATTGCGCATATGGGTTTTCACCGTGGACAGCGAAATGCCCAGCTTCAGGGCGATGCGCTTATTGCTGGCGCCTTCGCGCACCAGGTTGACGATCTCTTGCTCTTTGGCGGTCAACAGCTGCGCCTCGCTGTCGGGCAGCAGATCGCGCGTCGCCAGCTCGATCAGCGGCAGCACCGCGCGCAGGCGGCCGCGCTCCACTTCGGTAAACGGCGTATCGCGGATCAGCGACACCCCGGCGACGATGCGTTTGCGTTGGCGAATGAAAATCTCCGTCATGTCGCGCATGTCGTTCGGCAGCATAAAGTCGTGGTAATAGCGGCGGTTGCCGGCGATCGCCGCCGGGCTCATGCCGACCATGGTGATGTCCTGGCGATGGAAATTGGCCGGCTGCAGCGGGTCTATCTGTTGGAAGTGGTTCAGGTACTGCTGATGCGTTTTATCGGGCATGCCGTGCAGGATGTAGTGATCTGGCCGCAGGTCGCGATCGACCAGATAAAACACCCCGGCAGACACCGGGATCAGGTGCGCAATAGTCGCCAAACAACTGTTGATAAAGGCATCGGATGCTGTGCTGTGCATGATTCGTGTTCCTCCCTTTATCGTTCAATCTGGAGAATGTTGGCGGTCAATATATGAACGATACAAGCATAGTTGTAGCAATTTGGCAACACAATAAAAACATATTAACAACGTGAGGCCGATTACAATAAAACACATAAATAACAAGATGACACTGCGTTAATCAGGGCTTTTCAGTTCGGATTTATCGCGATTTTCATTAATAGGTTAATGAAATAATTCGCCGCTTTTCCCGCTGAATTTACAGCGCTTTTCACTGCTTGCCTGGACGAAGCCCTCGCCGCCCTGCGCGTGCTACAACCGGCACGACCGTCGCCGCCCCTCGTTCTTAAGAACGATAGCCAGGCTTTTCCACCGCTTCCTACACTGCGAATTGAAGATAGCGCCAGGCGGCGCCAAACGTATAAGACGAAAAAATGATGACCTTTCTCGGGCTGAGGCGTCGGGTTGTTCAGTCCGCATGACCATACGGGGAACGAACGATGCAGAAAAAAACGCTGGCGGTGGCGTTGAGCGGTGCCTTATCGGGCCTGGCTCAGGGGGCGGACGCCGATCGCCCCAATGTGCTGATCATTCTGGTGGACGACATGGGCTATTCCGACATCAGCCCGTTCGGCGGCGAGATACCGACCCCCAACCTGCAGGCGCTGGCCGAACGGGGCGTGCGCATGAGCCAGTACTACACCTCGCCGATGTCGGCGCCGGCGCGGTCGATGCTGATGACCGGCAACACCAATCAGCAGGCCGGCATGGGCGGCATGTGGTGGTATGAGAGCACCGCCGCGCAGCCGGGCTATGAAATGCGGCTGACCGACCGCGTGACCACATTGCCGGAGCGTTTTCGCGACGCGGGTTACGCCACCATGATGGCGGGCAAATGGCACCTGGGCTATGTCGACGGCGCCAAACCGACCGATCGCGGCTTCGAGCGCGCTTTCGCCTTTATGGGCGGCGGCACCAGCCATTTCGACGATGCGAAACCGCTGGGCACCGTGGAGGCGTTCCACACCTTCTACACCCTGAACGGCAAACGCGTGTCGTTGCCCAAAGATTTCTACTCCAGCAAGGCCTATGCCGATCAGCTGGAACAGTGGATCCGCGATACGCCGCAGAATAAGCCCGTCTTCGCCTATCTGGCGTTCACCGCGCCGCACGATCCATTGCAGGCGCCGGATGACTGGATCGCCAAATTCGACGGCAAATACGACGCCGGTTACCAGCAGGCCTATCAGCAGCGCATTCAGCGCCTGAAAGCGCTGGGGTTGATTTCCGATCGCACGCCGATGCCGACGCTGGCGCTGGATAAGGCCTGGAACGCGCTGACGCCCGAGCAGCAAAAATATGAAGCCAAGACCATGCAGGTGTACGCGGCGATGATTGCTTACATGGACGATCAGGTCGGCGCGGTGCTGAACACCCTGAAGCAGACCGGCCGCGACCAAAATACGGTGATCGTGTTCGCCACCGACAACGGCGCCAACCCGGCCAGCGGCTTCTACTACGGCTCGAAGCCGGAGTATTGGCGGCAGTTCGACAACAGCTACGCCAACCTCGGCCGCAAGGGATCGTTCATCTCTTACGGGCCGCACTGGGCCAACGTCAGCAATGCGCCGTACGCCAACTACCACAAAACCACCAGCGCGCAGGGCGGCATCAATACCGATTTCATCATCTCCGCGCCGCGGCTGAAGGGGCGCGGCGGCATCGACCGCACGCCGATGGCGGTGTATGACATCGCCCCGACGCTGTACGACTATGCCGGCATCGACGCCAACAAACCGCTGAAGGCCAAACCGAGGCTGCCGATGGTCGGCGTCAGCTTCAAGCGCTATTTCAGCGGCGAGGCCGACGGCGTGCCGCGCGCGACCTACGGCGTGGAGCTGCATAACCAGGCCGCCTACGTGGACGGCATCTGGAAGCTGCGGCGGTTGGTGAAGGCCGGGCCGACGGCGCAGATGGCGCCGTGGGGGCTGTTCAACCTGCATGACGATCCGCTGGAAACGCGCGATCTGGCCGCCGCCAACCCGGATCGAGTCAAACGGCTGAGCGAGGCGTATCGCCGCTTTGCGCAGCAGGGCATGGTCATTGAGGCCAAAGGCGCAGCGATCGACTACCTCGGTGTTGACGCCAGCACCGGCGACTACATCGGCCTGGATCCGCAGACCCACAAACCGTTGCCGCAGGCGGCGCCATGAACCTGGCCCAGCTGCGCGCGCAGCAGATCCCGGTAGAGAGCGAACCGCGCGCGGCGGCGCCTTTTCATTTGCTGGTGAAGCCGATCGGCGCCGGCTGCAACCTGGGTTGCCGCTACTGTTACTACCCGCAGCGCCAGCAAGAGCGGACGCGCAAGATGGACGACGACCTGCTGGCGGAATTTATCCGCGGCTACATCGCCGCCCAGCCGCGTTACAGCCGCGAGATCAACTTCGTCTGGCAGGGCGGTGAGCCGCTGCTGGCGGGGATCGGTTTTTACAAGCGGGCGCTGGCGTTGCAGCGCCGCTATGCGCCGCCGGGCGTGCGGATCAGCAACAGCCTGCAGACCAACGGTACCCTGCTGAACGACGCCTGGTGCCGGCTGTTCCGGCAGCATCACTTTATCCTCGGCGTCAGCCTGGACGGCGATCGCGAGGTGCAGGACGCCCACCGGCCGGACAAGCGCGGCGGCGCCAGCTATGACGCCGCGTTGCGCGGCATTGCGTTGTTGCAGCGCCATCAGATCGACTTCAACCTGCTGATGGTGGTGCACGACGGCGTCGCGGATCGCGCCGAGGCGATCTACGATCATGCGGTGGCGATCGGGGCGCGTTATCTGCAGTTTCAGCCGCTGATGCTGGAAGGGGATGCGCCCACCGCCGGTTACGGACTGAGCGCCGCCAACTGGGGGCGCTTCATGCTGGCGGTATACCGCCGCTGGCGCAGCCGCGGGCATATCGGCCAGGTCTTCGTGATGAACATCGAACAGGTCTACGCGCAGTATTTCACCCACGTCAGCCTCAGCTGCGTGCACGCCGAACGCTGCGGCGGCAATCTGGTGATGGAGCCGGACGGGCGGCTTTACGCCTGCGATCATCTGATCAATGCGCAGCATCTGCTCGGCCATGCCGATCGCCACACGCCGCTCGCCACCCTGGCGACAAGGGCGGTGGAAATGCCGTTCGGTAAAAACAAGAGCCTGCGCCGCGAGTGCCAACGCTGCAGCGTGAAAAGCGTCTGCCAGGGCGGCTGCCCGGCGCATGTGGGCGAAGATCGCTACAACCGGCTGTGCGCCGGCTATTACGCCTTCTTTTCCGCGCTGCTGGCGCCGCTGCGCGCCTACCCGCGCAGCCCGCAGGGGGCGATGCAATGGCGCGCCGCCGTGAGCGCCACCGCAGGTTGAAACCGTCTCGTCCTTAAGGACGATAGTCAGCATTTTCCTTTCCTCTCTATAGTGAGATTACCGCCGCTGGCGGTGAAAAACCTGCAAGCACCTGCATGCATCAGGCCAAAACTATAAGAGGAAATAACCATGAACCTGTCGTCGCGGTTGCACGCCCACCTGGCTCGAGGCAAGGTCGGCTTTCCCACCACCCTGGCCAGTTCGGTCGGGGTGATCATGGCCAGCCCGGTGATCCTGACGGTCACCAGCGGCTTCGGCATCGGCGGCGACACCTTCGCGCTGGCGATGCTGATCGCCTTCATCATGATGCAGGCGCAGCTCACCACCTTCTCCGAAGCGGCGTCGCTGCTGCCGACCTCCGGTTCGGTTTACGACTACATCTCCTGCGGCATGGGGCGCTTTTTCGCCATCACCGGCGCGCTGTCGGCCTACCTGATCGTGCACATCTTCGCCGGCACCGCCGAGACCATTCTCTCCGGCATCATGGCGCTGGTGAACTTTGAGCACCTCAACACCCTGATGGAAAGCCACAATGCCTCCTGGATGGTCGGCGTCGGGCTGGTAATCGTGTTCGGCCTGCTCAACGCGTTCGGCATCGAGGCCTTCGGCAAGGCGGAGATCGTGCTGACCTTCGCCATGTGGAGCACGCTGGTGATTTTCGGCATCGTCGGGCTGCTGTCGCCGCATGCGGTGCCGCTCGAGGGCTGGTTCGGCAGCACGCTGAGCCTGAACGATCCCTTCGCGGTGTTCAGCCTGATCGGCATGGCGATGTTCATGTTCGTCGGCTGTGAGCTGGTGACGCCGATGGCGCCGGAGATCAAACGCTGCGATCGGGTGATCCCGCGCGCGATGGCGCTGGGGCTGTGCGGCGTGGCGGTGTGCATGGCGCTGTATGGCGCGGCGCTCAGCCATCAGGTGGAAAACGTGGTGATCGACGCCGCCAGCGGCACGCGCCTGCTGGAAACGCCGATGGCCATCCCGGCGTTCGCCGGCCAGGTGATGGGCCAGTTCGGCAAATACTGGCTCGGCGTCGGCCTGTTGTTGGCGGGCGCCGCGACCATCAACACGCTGATGGCGGCGGTGCCGCGCATTCTGTACGGCATGGCGCTGGACGGCGCGCTGCCGCGCATGTTCGCTTATCTGCACCCGCGCTTTAAAACGCCGGTGGTCGGCATTCTGGTGGCGGTGTTGATCCCCTGCGTACACGCCTTCGCCATTCAGGGCAACCTCGACAGGATCATTCCGCTGGTGCTGGCGGCGGTGTGCGCCTGGGGCGTGGCCTACCTGCTGGTGACCTGTTCGGTGGTGATCCTGCGCGTGCGCCGCCCCGACCTGCCGCGCGCCTATAAATCGCCGTGGTTCCCGCTGCCGCAAATCGTCTCCAGCGTCGGCATCGTGCTGGCCATCGTCTACATCACGCCGCCGGGGATGAACCCGAGCGACATCTACATTCCCTTTGGCTGGATGATCGGCCTGACCGCCGCCTATGCGCTGTTCTGGACGCTGTGCGTGCAGAAAGTGAACCCGTTCAAGCCGGTGCCGGTCGAGCAGGTGCTGGAGAACGCGTTCGCCAAGGGTGAAAACGAGGAGGCGCAGTTTGATCGGCTTACTTCCCTCACTTAATCGCGCCTGGCGGCGCGCGCCGTCGGGCTATCGGCCGGGCGCCGCGCTGGATCGTCTGGCGCGCAATCTGGAACCCTACGCGTGCGAACGCCTGGCGCCGGGCCTGCTGCGGCTGACGCTACCGCAGGGGCCGCAGATCGAGATCGGTGAACAGGTGCAGGGGCTGTTTATGGCGCATATCGTCAGCCACCGCTTTCGGTTGCAGGGCACGTGCGCAGCGCAGCCTCCGCTGACGCTGGACGTGGTGACCGGCGGCTGGCTGCGGCGGCGCGGGGTGCGTTATCTGTTGCGCCAGCGCCATGCGGCCGCGCAGCGGGTGCTGGACGGCCTGCAGCGCTACCCGCAGATCGGCGAGACGCTGGCGCAGCTGGATTTTCGCCGCGTGCGGCTGACGGTGAACGACGGGCGCTGGCAGGTGGATATCGAGCATTTCGCCGCGTCGGAGGTGGTCAGCCGTTTACCGGCCGGCCGCCGCTATCTGCGGCTGGATGCCGAACAGCGGCGGCTGCTGTTGAGCAGCCTGCTGATGATCGGCCAACTGATGGAGAAGCTGAATCATGAATAGAGTGGTTGTGATTACCGGCGGCGGTACCGGCGTCGGCGCCGCCTGCGCCCGCCTGCTGGCGGCGCAGGGCGATCGGGTGTTCATCATCGGCCGCCGCCCGGAACCGCTGGCGGCGCTGGCGCAAGAGATCGGCGCGCAGGCGCTGGTGGGCGACGCTGCCAGCGGCGAGAGCTGGAACCACACGCTGCTGCCGGCGATTCTGCGCGACGCCGGTCGCATCGACTGCCTGATCGGCAGCGCCGGCGGCATGGGCTTCAAGCGCATCACCGAGATGACCGACGCGCAATGGCAAGGGGCGATGGACAGCAACCTCAACAGCGCTTTCGCCAGCGCGCGCGCCTGCCTGCCGGAGCTGATTAAAAGCGGCGGCAACCTGCTGTTCGTGGCCTCGATCGCCTCGCTGGCCGCCGGGCCAGAGGTCTGCGGCTACGTTACCGCCAAACATGCGCTGATCGGGCTGATGCGTTCCATCGCCCGCGATTACGGCCCGCTGGGCGTGCGTGCCAACGCGGTGTGCCCGGGCTGGGTGACCACGCCGATGGCGGACGAAGAGATGCAACTGCTGATGGACGCCCATCAGATTTCGCTGGAGCAGGCCTACCAAATGGTCTGTCGCGACGTGCCGCTGCGCCGGCCGGCCAGCGCCGAGGAGATCGCCCGCGTCTGCCGTTTCCTCTGTTCCAGCGAGGCTTCAATCATAACCGGCGCGGCGCTGGTGGCCGACGGCGGCTCCACCATCGTCGATGTGCCGACCCTGGCTTTCACTTCCCTGTAAGGAGCATTTCCATGAGTTCAGAAGCGGTATTCATTCAGGTTGGCGCGCTGGCGGAAGGCTTTGCGCCGCACAGCAATACGCTGGAACGCCAGCACGGCCTGGCGGGCACCACGCTGACGCTGCGCTTTAGCGACGGCGCGACGCAGCGCTGTCGGTTTACCGACGAGCAGACGCTGGAGTGGGGGGAGCGGCGCGGCGTCGCCTATCGCGCTACCAGCATTCGCCCTGGTGTGTTGTTCATCGATTTTCTCGATCCTGCCCGCGCCAACGCCAGCATTACGCTGGTATGCGACCGCAATCAGGGCAACTTTACTGCGGTGTACGGCCAACTGCCGGACGAAGCGCAGACGCGGCTCGACGCCTTCAGCCGGGTGGAGCAGGGGCTGCCGCTGACCGCGGTCGAGGCCGAATTCCGCTTCGGCACGCTGGACGACGCCGACGCGGCACCGCCGGGCTTTACCGACGAGCTGATCGGCATGCGCAATATGTACACCTACAGCCCGACCGAGCGGTACGAGCATATCTACCTGAACGACAACTTCTACGCCTGGCAGTGTCTGGACGGGGTGGAGAAAGGGCTGGCGGACGTCGATCGCTGCCACTACGTGAAGGTGGCGGAGCAGCTTTATCTGTTCGTCTGGCGCGAGAAGATCATCCCGACGCTGGGCGTGGTGATGATCGATCTGCAGGGCATGCGCACCGACGGTAAGATCCTCGGTTATCAGGGCAGCGATTTCAGCGCGCTGAGCAACTTTGCGGTCGGCGCCCACGCGCAGGTGCTGAACACCACGCACCACCCGCGAGGATAGGCCGATGAGCGCAACCTATGCGGCCAATGCCTTCGCGGGGCAGGTGGTGCTGGTGACCGGCGGCGCTCAGGGCATTGGGCTGGCGATCGTCAGCGCCTTTGCTCGGCTGGGCGCCGAGGTGACGATCGCGGACGTGCAGCTGCCGCAGGCGCAGGCGGCGGCGCAAACGCTGCGGGACGAAGGGCTGAGCGTACAGGCGCTGGCCTGCGATCTGGCCGAGCCGGGGCAGATTGCCGAGGGAGTGGCGGCGGTGGGTGAGCGCCGTCAACGGTTGGACGTGGTGATCCACAACGCCGCCTATTTTCCGCTGACGCCGTTTACCGCCATCGACGCGGCCTTGTTGCAACGCACGCTGAGCGTCAATCTGATGGCGCCGTTCTTTCTGGCGCAGGCGGCGCTGCCGTGGATGCGCCGTCGGGGCGGGGGCTGCATTCTGGTGACCTCGTCGGTGACCGGCCCGCGGGTAGCCTACCCGGGGCTGGCGCACTATGCGGCCTCTAAGGCCGGGGTGAACGGATTTATTCGCGCGGCGGCGCTGGAGTTGGCGGCGGAGAACATTCGCGTCAACGGCGTGGAGCCGGGGATGATCCGCACGCCGGCGATGGCCAATCTGGGCGACACGCAGGTGAATCAGGCGATCGCTGCCTCGGTGCCGCTCGGGCGGCTGGGGGAACCGGAAGACATCGCCGCGGCGATGGTGTTTCTCGCCTCGCCGGCGGCGGCCTACATCACCGGCCAGACGCTGGTGGTGGACGGCGGCGCGCTGTTGCCGGAAACGAATTCTCTGCTTACTTGACGCTGCAGCGTTGTTGGCTGCAACGCCAATTAATTTGAGAATTCCGGTGGGTTAAATCACTGCTTGGCGGGATGCGCGGTGACGTTGGCGGGCAGGCTGTCGCCCAGGGTGATCAGCTCGTCCAGCAGCGTCATCAACTGGTCCATTTTCTGCCGCGAGAAAGCGGCTTCAATCTCGGCGTAGCCCTGTTCCACCTGGTGGCGCGCCACTTCATACAGATCCTGACCCTGCTGGGTCAGCGACACGTACAGCTTGCGCTGATCGTTGACCGGCTTGAGGCGGAAGATCAGCTTATCACGCTCCATGCGCGACAGAATGCCGGTCAGGCTGGGGCGCAGAATGCAGGTTTCCGCCGCCAGTTCGTGGAATTCGATCGAGCGGCTGTTGGCCAGCACGCGGATGATGCGCCACTGCTGCTCGGTCAGGTTGTGGCTTTTCAGGATCGGGCGAAAGAACCCCATGGCGGTTTCGCGCGCCTGCAGCAGGGCGATGGTTAACGATTCATGCATAAGTTTGGCCTTAGCTATCAAGGTGTTCGTTGTCACGGCGCTTACCGCAGGGCTATTACCCCGCAGGCCCGATTTTGTTAATAACTTAATAGTAGCCAAAGTTACCCGCAGGGATAAAGCAAAAATGCGCGGCGCAGCGAAAAATGGCGAGAAAAATGATTAATACGCTGAATAATCACGCTAATGTTCGTTGTTTGTGAATATTTTGTTATCACGATCACAAATCACTCCAAGCGCGTTGCGTAAAAGCTGCACAGCGTATAAAAGTAATCATTAATATGTTAATGAATGCCGGTTGTCATGTTTTGCCATTGGAGGAGTTCGCATGAAAGGCACCGTATTTTCCGTTGCGCTGAACCACCGCAGCCAACTGGACGCCTGGGATCAGGCGTTTCACCAGCCACCGTATCAAACCCCGCCCAAAACCCCGGTGTGGTTTATCAAACCGCGCAACACCCACCTCGCCAACGGCGGGGCGATCCCGTTTCCGGCCGGTGAAACCGTGCAAAGCGGCGGCACGCTGGCGGTGATCATCGGCGACACCGCGCGCAAGGTGCCGGCGGCGCAGGTGGGCCGTTATCTGGCCGGTTACGCGCTGGCCAACGACGTCAGCCTGCCGGAAAGCAGCTTCTACCGCCCGGCGATCAAGGCCAAATGCCGCGACGGGTTCTGCCCGCTGGGGGAGATCGGCCAACTGGCGACTGCCGATCGGCTGGAGATCGTCACCGAGATCAACGGCGTGGAGCGGGATCGCTGGTCCACCGCCGATCTGGTGCGCTCGGTGCCGGAGCTGATCGCCGCCATCAGCGACTTCATCACCCTGCAGCCGGGCGATGCGGTGCTGATCGGCACCCCGCACCAGCGGGTGGAGATCAAACCGGGGGATGAGGTGACGGTGCGCGCCGCCGGCCTGCCCACTCTGACCAACCGCGTCACCCAGGCAGGAGCCGCATCATGAAACATGCTCGTATTCGCCATCATGGCCAGGTCTTCAACGTGCAGGTGGATGACCAGCTGCGCGTCACGCTGCCGAACAGCGAGGTGCTGCAGGAGCGCGAAGTGGAATGGCTGCCGCCGGCGCAGGGCACGGTGTTCGCCCTGGGGCTGAACTATGCCGACCACGCCAGCGAGCTGGAATTCAAGGCGCCGGAAGAGCCGCTGGTGTTCCTCAAGGCGCCGAACACCCTGACCGGTCACCGTCAGGTGTCGGTACGCCCGGCCGGCGTGGAGTACATGCATTACGAAGCCGAGCTGGTGGCGGTGATCGGCAAGACCGCGCGCAACGTCAGCCGTGAGCACGCCATGGAGTACGTGGCGGGTTACACCCTATGCAACGACTACGCCATCCGCGATTACCTGGAGAACTACTACCGGCCAAATCTGCGGGTGAAGAGCCGCGACACCCTGACGCCGATCGGGCCGTATATCGTCGATCGCGACGACGTCGCCGATCCGCACCGGCTGGCGCTCGGCACCTATGTCAACGGCGAGCTGCGCCAGCGCGGCAGCACCGCCGACATGATTTTCGACATTCCGTTCCTGATCGCCTACCTGAGCGAATTCATGACGCTGCAGCCGGGCGACATGATCGCCACCGGCACGCCGAAAGGGCTGGCCGACGTGCAGCCGGGCGATGAAGTGGTGGTGGAGATCGAGGGCATCGGCCGTCTGGTTAACCACATTATCAGTGAAAAAGATTACGAGGAGAGCCTGCGATGAAAACCATCAACCACTGGATCAACGGCAAGAACGTCGCCAGCAAAGAGTACTTCACCACCACCAACCCGGCGAACGGCGAGGTGCTGGCGGAGGTGGCTTCCGGCGGTCAGTTGGAGATCGACCAGGCGGTGGCGGCAGCGAAAGAGGCGTTCCCCAAATGGGCCAACACGCCGATGAAAGAGCGCGCGCGCCTGATGCGTCGTCTGGGGGAGCTGATCGACCAGAACGTGCCGCAGATCGCCGAACTGGAAACCGCCGACACCGGCCTGCCGATCCACCAGACCAAAAACGTGCTGATCCCGCGCGCCTCGCACAACTTCGAGTTCTTCGCCGAGGTGTGCCAGCAGATGAACGGCAAGACCTACCCGGTGGACGACAAGATGCTCAACTACACGCTGGTGCAGCCGGTGGGGGTGTGCGCGCTGGTATCGCCGTGGAACGTGCCGTTCATGACCGCCACCTGGAAAACCGCGCCTTGCCTGGCGCTGGGCAACACCGCGGTGCTGAAGATGTCTGAACTGTCGCCGCTGACCGCCGACCGCCTGGGCGAGCTGGCGCTGGAGGCCGGTATCCCGGCCGGGGTGCTGAATGTGGTGCAGGGCTACGGCGCCACTGCCGGCGACGCGCTGGTGCGCCATAAAGACGTGCGCGCGGTTTCCTTCACCGGCGGCACCGCCACCGGCCGCCGCATCATCGAAAGCGCCGGGCTGAAGAAATTCTCCATGGAGCTGGGCGGCAAGTCGCCGGTGCTGATCTTTGAAGACGCCGACATCGAGCGGGCGCTCGACGCCGCGCTGTTCACCATCTTCTCGATCAACGGCGAACGCTGCACCGCCGGTTCGCGCATCTTCATTCAGGAGAGCATCTACCCGGAATTCGTCAAACGCTTCGCCGAGCGCGCCAACCGTCTGCGCGTGGGCGATCCGCAAGATCCCAATACCCAGGTGGGGGCGCTGATCAGCCCGCAGCACTGGGAAAAAGTCTCCGGCTATATCCGCCTCGGGGTGGAAGAAGGGGCAACCCTGCTGGCCGGCGGCCCGGACAAACCGGCCGGTTTGAGCCACGGCAACTTCCTGCGCCCGACGGTGCTGGCGGATGTCGATAACCAGATGCGCGTGGCGCAGGAGGAGATTTTCGGGCCGGTGGCCTGCCTGCTGCCGTTCAAGTCAGAAGAAGACGGCCTGCGCATGGCCAACGACGTGGAGTATGGCCTGGCGTCGTACATCTGGACGCAGGATGTGAGCAAGGTTCTGCGCCTGGCCCGCGGCATCGAAGCCGGCATGGTTTTCGTCAACACCCAAAACGTACGCGATCTGCGCCAACCGTTCGGCGGCGTGAAAGCCTCCGGCACCGGCCGCGAAGGCGGCGAATACAGCTTCGAAGTGTTCGCCGAAATGAAGAACGTGTGCATTTCCATGGGCGACCACCCGATCCCGAAATGGGGCGTTTGAGCCTCAGGCCACAATAATAACGAAAGAGATGAGAACAATGACGACAAAACTTACCACTGATGCTGTCCCTGCTCCCGACGTCGTTCGCTGTGCCTACATGGAAATTCAGGTCACGAACCTTAAAGCCGCACGCGAATTTTACGTCGATATCCTCGGCCTGGTCGTGACCGCCGAAGAGGATAAAACCCTCTACCTGCGTTCGATGGAGGAGTTTATTCACCATAACCTGGTGCTGCGCGAAGGCCCGGTCGCCGCCGTGGCGGCGTTTGCTTTCCGCGTGCGCACGCCGGAAGACGTCGACCGCGCCGAAGCGTATTTCAAGGCGCTTGGCTGCCGCACCGAGCGTCGGGTGAACGGGTTCGCCAAAGGCATCGGCGATGCGGTGCGGGTAGAGGATCCGCTCGGTTTCCCATACGAGTTTTTCTACGACGTGCAGCACGTCGAGCGCCTGGCCTGGCGCTACGATCTGTATACGCCAGGCGCGCTGGTGCGCCTCGACCACTTTAACCAAATCACCCCTGACGTGCCGCGCGCCGTGGAATACATCCAGGGGCTGGGCTTCCGCGTGACGGAAGACATCCGCGATGAAGACGGCGTGGTTTACGCCGCCTGGATGCGCCGCAAGGCGACGGTGCACGATACCGCGATGACCGGCGGCGCCGGGCCGCGCATGCATCACATCGCCTTCGCCACTCATGAAAAGCACAATATTTTGGCCATCTGCGACAAGCTCGGCGCGCTGCGCAAATCCGATTTGATCGAACGCGGCCCTGGCCGCCACGGCGTCTCCAACGCGTTCTACCTCTACCTGCGCGATCCCGATGGCCACCGGGTGGAAATCTACACGCAGGATTACTACACCGGCGATCCGGACAACCCGACCGTGACCTGGGACGTGCATGACAACCAGCGCCGCGACTGGTGGGGCAATCCGGTGGTGCCGAGCTGGTATACCGAAGGATCGCTGGTGCTGGATCTCGATGGGCAGCCGCAGCCGGTCATCGAGCGCAGTGCGCCCAGCGAAATGGCCGTCACCATCGGCGCAGACGGTTTTTCCTATACCCGCGAGGGCGATACGGAAAAAGGTTTCAAACTTGGCAATACGCTGTAAATGCCGCTGCGCGGGCCGCGCCCGCGCCTATGCGCCGTCTGGAGAACGTTATGCCCCATTTTTACGCTGAATGTACCGACAACATCCGCCGCGAGGCGGATTTGCCCACCCTATTCGCCAAGGTCAACGAGGCGCTGGCGGCGACCGGCATCTTTCCGCTGGCCGGCGTGCGCAGCCGCGCCATCTGGCTCGACACCTGGCAGATGGCCGACGGCAAGCAGGATTACGCCTTCGTGCACATGACGCTGAAGATCGGCCACGGCCGCAGTCTGGAAAGCCGGCAGCAGGTGGGCGAGATGCTGTTTGCGCTGATCAAGGAACACTTTGCCGCGCTGATGGCGCAGCGTTACCTGGCGCTCTCTTTCACCATGGAAGAGCTGGATCCGGTGCTGAATTACAAACAGAACAATGTCCACGCGCTGTTCAACAAGGCGTGAATAAGGGGTCGTACATGCTGGATAAAGAGCAGATTAACCGCGCCGTGCAGCGCCTGCATCAGGCGGAAAAGAGTCGTGAGCAGATCCGCGCGCTGTCGCTCGATCATCCCGAGATCACCATTGAAGACGCCTACGCCATTCAGCGGCAGTGGGTGGAGCTGAAGATCGCCGATGGGCGCACGCTCAAAGGCCACAAGATCGGCCTGACCTCGCGCGCCATGCAGGTGAGCTCGCAGATCACCGAGCCGGACTATGGCGCGCTGCTGGACGACATGTTCTTCAACGACGGCAGCGACATTCCGATCGATCGCTTTATCGTGCCGCGGGTGGAGGTGGAGCTGGCTTTCGTGTTGGCCAAGCCGCTGCGCGGGCCGAACTGCACGCTGTTCGACGTCTACAACGCCACCGACTACGTCATTCCGGCGCTGGAGATCATCGATGCGCGCAGCCACAACGTCGATCCCGAGACGCAGCGGCCGCGCAAGGTGTTCGACACCATTTCCGACAACGCCGCCAATGCCGGGGTGGTGATGGGCGGGCGGCCGATCAAACCGGATGCGCTGGATCTGCGCTGGATCTCCGCGCTGCTGTACCGCAACGGCGTGATTGAAGAGTCCGGCGTAGCGGCGGCGGTGCTCAACCACCCGGCCAACGGCGTGGCCTGGCTGGCCAACAAGCTGGCGCCGTATGAGGTGGAGCTGGAAGCGGGACAGGTGATCCTCGGCGGCTCCTTCACCCGGCCGGTGCCGGCGCGGCGCGGTGATACCTTCCACGTCGACTACGGCCCGATGGGCTGCATCAGCTGCCGCTTCGTCTAATAAGCAGGTCCGGCGAACCGGGCCGCAATAACCGGGCGGGGGCCACGCGCCGCGCCCGCTTGTCAGGGAGAATGCGATGTTAACCAACCACTTCAAGCGTGCGCTGCAGGAAAAACGCCCGCAGATCGGGCTGTGGCTCGGGTTGTGCAGCAGCTACAGCGCCGAGCTGCTGGCCGGCGCCGGTTTCGACTGGCTGCTGATCGACGGCGAACATGCGCCCAACAACGTGCAAACGGTGCTGGGGCAGCTGCAGGCGGTCGCGCCTTACCCGAGCCAGCCGGTGGTGCGGCCGCCGTGGAACGACGCGGTGATCATCAAGCAACTGCTGGACGTCGGCGCGCAAACCTTGCTTATCCCGATGATTCAAAACGCCGAACAGGCGCGCGACGCGGTGCGCGCCACGCGCTATCCGCCGCACGGCGTGCGCGGCGTCGGCAGCGCCCTGGCGCGCGCTTCACGCTGGAACCGGGTGCCCGATTACCTGCAGCAGGCCGATGAGCAGATGTGCGTGCTGGTGCAGATTGAAACCCGCGAAGCGGTGAAAAACCTCGACGCCATTTTGCAGGTGGAAGGGGTGGACGGCGTGTTTATCGGCCCGGCGGATCTCAGCGCCGACATGGGCTTTGCCGGCAATCCGCAGCACCCGGAGGTGCAGCGCACTATCGACGACGCCATCGCGCGCATCCGCGCCGCCGGCAAGGCGCCCGGCATTTTGATGGCCAACAAGGCGCTGGCGCAGCGCTATCTGGAGGCCGGCGCGCTGTTTGTCGCGGTGGGGGTGGATACCACCCTGCTGGCGCGGGCGGCGGAAGCCCTGGCGAACGAGTTCAAACAGGGCGGGGCGCAAGCGCCTTCATCGGGAGTCTACTGAACCATGAACCACGTCGATTCGCTGCAGCCGGCCAACCCGGCGCAGCAACATAAAGCGTTAACCGCCGCCGAGCAATCGGTGATTAAAAAGTTGTTTCGGCGCCTGATCATTTTCCTGTTTGTGTTGTTTGTTTTCTCTTTCCTCGATCGCATCAACATCGGCTTCGCCGGGCTGACGATGGGCAAAGATCTCGGCCTCAGCTCGACCATGTTCGGGCTGGCGGCGACGTTATTCTATGTCACCTATGTGATCTTCGGCATTCCGAGCAACATGATGCTGAGCAGGGTCGGCGCGCGGCGCTGGATCGCCACCATCATGGTGCTGTGGGGCATTGCCTCCACCTGCACCATGTTCGCCACCGGGCCGACCAGTCTGTACGTGCTGCGCATGATCGTCGGCATCACCGAGGCCGGCTTCCTGCCGGGCATTCTGGTGTACCTCACCTACTGGTTCCCGGCGTTTTACCGTGCCCGCGCCAACGCGCTGTTCATGATCGCCATGCCGGTGACCATGGCGATCGGCTCGCTGGTCTCCGGCTATATCCTGGCGCTGGACGGGGTGATGAACCTGAAGGGCTGGCAATGGCTGTTCCTGCTGGAAGGCATTCCGTCGGTGCTGCTGGGCGTGGTGGTGTGGTTCTATCTCGACGATACGCCGGCCAAGGCCAAGTGGCTGACCGACGAGGAAAAAGCCAGCCTGCAGGCGATGATGGCGGCCGACAAGCTGCAGCTGGTGCAACCCAATGGGCCGAGCAGCCACCGTGCGCTGCAACAGCGCAGCCTGTGGCGCGAGATCTGCACGCCGATCGTGCTGATGTACACGCTGGCCTATTTCTGCCTGACCAACACCCTGAGCGCAATCAACATCTGGACGCCGCAGATCCTGCAGAGCTTTAACCAGGGCAGCAGCAACGTGACGATCGGCATTCTGGCGGCGATCCCGCAGATCTGCACCATCGCCGGCATGGTGTGGTGGAGCAAACGATCCGACAGGCTGCAGGAGCGCAAGCATCACACCGCGCTGCCGTACCTGTTCGCCGCCGCCGGCTGGCTGTTGGCGTCCGCCACCGATCACAGCCTGATCCAGCTGCTCGGGATCGTGATGGCTTCGGTCGGCTCCTTTACCGCCATGGCGATCTTCTGGACCACGCCGGATCAGTCGATCAGTCTGGAAGCGCGGGCGGTAGGGATCGCGGTGATCAACGCCACCGGCAACATCGGATCGGCGCTCAGCCCGCTGCTGATCGGCTGGTTCAAGGACATGACCGGCAGCTTCAACTCCGGGCTGTATTTCGTTTCGGCGCTGTTGATCGTCGGCGCCGTGCTGGTGTGGCGCATTCCGATGAAGGATTCGCGCCCGAGAGCCACGCCTTGATGCGCAAGTGGGCATGATTGCAGGAGGTCATGAGGTGCGGAAAAGTACCGGCTTTATCGCCAACATCGATATTTGCAAAGAGTATGACGCGCGCTACGCCGCCGACGAGGTGCACTACGAAACCTTCGCCGGGCTGGCGGCATTCTTCGGCCGCGACATGCAGGTGCACTGGCACGACTGCTTCTTCCAGGTGCATTTCCTGGAGACCGGCAAGATAGAGCTGCAGCTCGACGATCAGCACTATTCGGTGCAGGCGCCGCTGTTCATCCTCACGCCGCCGTCGGTGCCGCATGCGTTCTTCACCGAACCGGACAGCGACGGCCACGTGTTGACGGTGCGCCAGGAGCTGATTTGGCCGCTGCTGGAGCGCTTGTATCCCGGCAGCAACCTGGCGCTGGACATGCCGGGCATCTGCCTGTCGCTGGCCGACGCGCCGCAGGAGCTGACGGCGCTCAGCCACTACTGGGCGCTGATCCGCCGCGAGTTCGGGCAGAACCTGGCCGGGCGCGAACAGACGCTGGCGCTGCTGGCGCAGGCGGTGTTCACGCTGCTGCTGCGCAACACCGCGCTGGAAGACAGCGCCAACAGCGGCGTGCGCGGCGAACTGCAGCTGTTTCAGCGGTTCAACAAGATGGTGGACGAGCGTTTTCGCGAGCACCTGCCGGTACCGGAGTATGCGCAGGCGCTGGGGGTGACCGAATCGCGGCTCAACGACCTGTGCCGGCGCTTCGCCAACCGGCCGCCCAAGCGGCTGATCTTCGATCGGCTGCTGCGCGAGGCCAAACGGATGCTGCTGTTCAGCGCCTGTACGGTGCATGAAACCGCCTACAGCCTCGGCTTCAAGGATCCGGCCTATTTCGCCCGTTTTTTCAATCGGCTGGAAGGCTGTTCCCCCTCGACCTACCGCGCGGCGCAGCACGCCCTTTCGTAACCGCGATCACAGTTTGCCGCGAAAGCGGCAAACTGACCTGAAAAGTACCGGCGATTGCCGCAAAAGTCTCTTCTCGAAACCGGCTTTGGCAGCTTCAATTAAGCAACCAAAAGAAAACATTATTTTAACAAATGGCCGGCTCCACGGCCTGAAAAATGCCGATGACGAGGAAGACCCGATGAAACCAGAAGACTTTCGTGCCGACAGCAAACGCCCGTTCACCGGCGCCGAATACCTGAAAAGTTTGCAGGACAGCCGCGAAATCTACATTTACGGCGAGCGCGTGAAAGACGTGACTACGCACCCGGCGTTCCGCAACGCGGCGGCGTCAGTCGGCCAGCTGTACGACGCGCTGCACGATCCGGCCAGCCAGGATCGCCTGTGCTGGAACACCGACACCGGCAACGGCGGCTATACCCACAAATTCTTCCGCTACGCCCGCAGCCCGGAAGAGATGCGCCAGCAGCGCGACGCCATCGCCGACTGGTCACGCCAAAGCTACGGCTGGATGGGGCGCACGCCGGACTACAAGGCGGCCTTCGGCTGCGCGCTGGGCGCTTACCCGGAGTTCTACGGCCAGTTCGCCGACAACGCGCGCCACTGGTACAAACGCATTCAGGAAACCGGGCTCTATTTCAACCACGCCATCGTCAACCCGCCGATCGACCGCCACAAGCCGGTCAATGAGGTGAAGGACGTCTACATTCAGGTGGAGAAAGAGACTGACGCCGGTATCGTGGTCAGCGGTGCCAAAGTGGTGGCTACCAACTCGGCGTTGACCCACTACAACTTCATTGGCTTCGGTTCGGCGCAGGTGATGGGCGATAACCCGGACTTCGCGCTGATGTTCGTGGCGCCGATGGACGCCGAAGGGGTGAAGCTGATTTCACGCGCCTCCTATGAGCTGGTGGCCGGCGCCACCGGATCGCCGTTCGACTACCCGCTCACCAGTCGCTTCGACGAGAACGACGCGATCCTGATCATGGATCATGTACTGATCCCGTGGGAAAACGTGCTGATCTACCGCGATTTCGACCGCTGCCGCCGCTGGAGCACCCAGGGCGGTTTCGCCCGGCTGTTCCCGCTGCAGGCCTGCGTGCGCCTGGCGGTGAAGATGGACTTCATTACCGCGCTGTTGCAAAAAAGCCTCTCGTGTACCGGCGTGTTGGAGTTCCGCGGCGTGCAGGCGGATCTGGGCGAAGTGGTGGCCTGGCGCAACCTGTTCTGGTCGCTGAGCGACGCGATGTGCGCCGAAGCCACTCAATGGGAAAACGGCGCCTACCTGCCGGATTCCGCCGCGCTGCAAACCTACCGCGTGATGGCGCCGATGGCCTACACCAAGGTGAAACACATCATCGAGAAGAACGTCACCAGCGGCCTGATCTACCTGCCGTCCAGCGTGCGCGACATGAACAACCCGGAGATCGACAAGTACCTGGCGCGCTACGTGCGCGGATCGGACGGCATGGATCACGTCGAACGCATCAAGATCCTCAAGCTGATGTGGGATGCGATCGGCAGCGAATTCGGCGGCCGTCACGAGCTGTATGAGATCAACTACGCCGGCAGCCAGGATGAGATCCGCCTGCAGTGCCTGCGCCACGCGCAGGGATCCGGCAACATGGATCGCATGATGCAGATGGTCGACAAGTGCCTGGCCGATTACGATCAGCACGGCTGGAAGGTGCCGCACCTGCGGAACAATGACGATATTAATCAGTTGGATAATCTGCTGAAGTAATTCAGGAGGAGGTTGTATGTCTCAGGAAAATGAACAGCGCCTGCGCTTTCGCGACGCCATGGCCAGCCTGTCGGCGGCGGTGAATATCGTCACCACCGACGGCCCGGCGGGGCGCTGTGGCATCACCGCCACGGCGGTGTGCTCGGTAACCGATACGCCGCCGACGCTGCTGGTGTGCATCAACCGCAACAGCGCGATGAACCCGGTGTTTCAGGAAAACCGCAGGCTGTGCGTCAACGTGCTCAACCACGAGCAGGAGCTGATGGCGCGCCACTTCGCCGGCATGACCGGCGTCAGCATGGAAGATCGTTTCCGGCTGGAAGAGTGGCAGCTCGGCGCGCTGGGGCAGCCGGTGCTGCGCAATACTCTGGCCAGCCTGGAAGGGGAGATCGAGCAGATCCAGAGCATCGGCACCCACCAGATGTACCTGGTGCAGATCAAGCAGATCGCGCTGAGCGAAGCCGGTAATGGCCTGATCTACTTCAAGCGCAACTTCCATTCGGTGATCCATCAGATGGCGGTGCCGGCCTGAGGCGTTGGGGCGCAGCAGGCTGCGCCCCGCATATCAACTCTTGTTGGCCGCCAGATCGCTCACCAGGCGGTTGACCGGATCGCTCATGTTGGTGAACTTGCTCAGCTCCGAGCGGGTCACCACCACGAACACCCCGACGTTTTTCGCCGGGATCATCGCCATGTAGGTAATGAATCCGCCGCCGCCGCCGGTCTTCTGAATGATGCCCGGCAGCCCATCCTTCGGCGCCATATACACCCAGCCCAATCCTAATGCATCCGCTTGCCCCGGCACGTCCATGCCCTTCAGCGACACCAGATCGTGGCGCTGGAAGTACATGGTTTGCTCGCTGGCGGCGGTGGCTTTGCGCGGGCCGCTGGCGCTGGAGGAGAGGAACTGCTGCATCCAGCGCTGCATGTCGCGCGGGGTGGAGTAGACGCCGCCGCTGCCGGCCGCGGCGGTGGTGTCGCGGCAGGCGCTCGGGCCGGCCGCCGCCACCATCAGGCGCGAACATTGTTCAGGGCTCGGCGTCAGCGTGGTATCCACCATGCCGAGCGGCGCGGTGATGTTCTCTTTCAGCAGCGCGTTGTAGGGTTTGCCTGCGGCGCGCGACAGCGCATCGGCCAGCAGATCGTACGCCAGGTTGGAATAAGCGGCGTGTACGCCCGGCGGCACCGTGACGTTGGCATGCGCCAGCCATTGCCAGCGCTGGGCCTTGGTTGGCCAGGTGAAGACCGGCGTTTTAGGCGGCTTCTTGCCCGGCTGCTCGCGCGGCAGCGCGCTGGTGTGGGTGGCCAGGTTCAATAACGTGATCGGCTGGCCGGCGTTGTAAGCCGGCACATAGGCGCCTTTGGGGGCGTACTTGCGCAGCGGATCGGTCAGTTTGACCTGACCTGCCGCCGCCATTTTCACCATCACTTCGCTGGTCATCAGCTTGGTGATCGACGCGATGCGGATCAGCGAATCCGGGCGCGGGCGCAGGTTGTTGCCGGGCTTGGTGTCGCCAAAGCTGCGGTTAACCACCTGATTGCCGTCGATGACCACCAGCGCCATACCGGTGGCGCCGCTGTTGTAGAAAATATGTTCGGCATACTGGTCGACGATTTGCGAAGCCAGCAGCGGGGGCGCGGCCTGCACGGCCAGCGGCGCGGCGCACAGGCCCAGCGCCAGCAATAAAGCGGAGACAGAGTTCTTCAACGGTCGTTATCCATTTAACAATGCAGCGGGGAAAGGGCTTATTCGTCGCCCAGTGTAATGCCCCCAGGCCCCGGCTGCATGTAGAAAAAAGAGCGGTGGCGATAAAATTTTTTCACCGCCGGTGGCGCTACTGCGCGCGGGCGAAAATGGCGATCACTTCGTCCAGATGCGCCTTCATCGCCTTGCGGGCGCCGCGCACGTCGCGCGCTTCGATCGCCGCCAGGATCGCCCGGTGTTCCAGCTCGGAGCGGTGCGGCATGTCGTCCGGCGTATAGTGGCGCTGCAGCACGCGGAACATGCTGCCGTAACGGTGGCCGAGCAGGTGGCCGATGATGAACGCATAGGCCGGGTTGCCGCTGGCCTGGGCGATGCGGATGTGGAACAGCCGATCGCCGGGGTGGGTGGCGGAACCGGCGCGGTTATCGCGGCAGTTCTGCTCATAGGCGGCGCGAATGCCCGCCAGCTCTTCGTCGGAGGCGTGGCGTGCGGCCAGCGCGGCGGTCTCCGGTTCGATCAGCAAGCGGGTTTGCAGCAGAGAAAACGGCGGCAGCTCGGCGTTGAAATCCAGCTCGATGTTCAGTTCGTCGTCGATCTCCGCCCACTGGTTGCGGCCGGCCTGGGCCATCACCGGCTCCTGCGACGCCGCCAGCGACGTTGGCGAGCGCACGATCACCCCGTTGCCGACCTTGACGTCCACCAGGCCGATCACTTCCAGCGCGATCAGCGCCTCGCGCACCGACGCGCGGCTGACCTGTAACTGCTGGGCGAGATCGCGCTCCGAGGGCAGGCGACTGCCCGGCGGAAATTCGTTATTTTCGATAAGACGTTTGAGCTGGTCAGCTATCTGTCTGTAAATTCTTGGGTTTTCCAGTCGGGTAATCGGCATTTTTGACCTTTGACGATTCGGCGTTCAGTGATTTGGCGCACAATTATGCGACAAGGTGCTTGAGTAATCGTTATTCAAGTGTAAAAAAATGGTTAATTGAAATGCGGTTTCAAGGCTGTTTTATTAACTTCTTCCCCCAACGATAACGCGTAAAGCGTCTTTTGTCATGTTAGAGGCCTGACCTTTAACCGCCTTTAGTGGCCTGACCATTAGACCTTTAGGCCGAGGAGTCAAGATGGATTTAACCGGGAAACGCGTACTGATCACCGCCGCCGGGCAAGGGATCGGTTTTACCACCGCCAGGCTGTTCGCCGCCGCCGGTGCGGAAGTGATCGCCAGCGACATCAACCTCGAACGCCTGCAGGGTTCCGCCGGGATCCGCGCGCTGGAGCTGAACGTCACCGATCCGGCCGCCATCGCGGCGGCGGCGGAAGCGATCGGCCCGATCGACGTGCTGTTCAACTGCGCCGGCGTGGTGCACAGCGGATCGATCCTCGACTGCAGCGAAGATCAGTGGGCGTTCGCGCTCGATCTCAACGTCACCGCGATGTTCCGCATGATCCGCGCCTTCCTGCCGGGCATGTTGGCGCGCGGCAAAGGCTCGATCATCAACATGTCCTCGGTGGCCTCGAGCGTGAAAGGGGTGCCGAACCGCTTCGCCTACAGCGCCAGCAAGGCGGCGGTGATCGGCCTGACGCGCTCGGTGGCGGCGGATTATGTCACCCAGGGCATCCGCTGCAACGCCATTTGCCCCGGCACGGTGGAATCGCCGTCGCTGCGCCAGCGCATCGCCGAGCAGGCGCGCGAACAGGGGCGCAGCGAGCAAGAGGTGTATCAGGCGTTCGTCGCCCGTCAGCCGATCGGGCGCATCGGCACCACCGAGGAAATCGCCCAATTGGCGCTGTATCTGGCCTCCGACGCCAGCTCGTACACCACCGGCACGGTGCAGATCATCGACGGCGGCTGGAGCAACTGAGCCGCCATTTTTGAGAGAGGAAGGCATGAAACTTTTACGTTACGGGCAACCTGGGCAAGAGCGCCCCGGCATGTTGGATGCGCAGGGCCGCCTGCGCGATCTGTCGCAGCATATTGCCGACGTGGGGGGCGCCGCGTTATTGCCGGCGTCGCTCGCCAAACTGCGTGCGCTGGACAGCGCCGCGCTGCCGTTGGTCGAGGGGCAGCCGCGCCTCGGTGCCTGCGTCGGCGGCATCGGCAAGTTTATCTGCATCGGCCTGAATTACGCCGATCACGCGGCGGAAACCGGCGCGGCCATTCCTGAAGAACCGGTGGTGTTCAACAAATGGACCAGCGCGGTGGTCGGCCCCCACGATCGGGTGGAGATCCCGCGCGGCTCGCAGAAAACCGACTGGGAAGTGGAGCTGGGCGTGGTGATCGGCCAGGGCGGACGCTACATCAGCGAAGCCGACGCGATGCGCCACGTCGCCGGTTACTGCGTGATCAACGACGTCTCCGAACGCGAGTATCAAATTGAACGCGGCGGCACCTGGGACAAGGGCAAAGGCTGCGACACCTTCGGGCCGATCGGCCCCTGGCTGGTGACCGCCGACGAGATCGCCGATCCGCACAGCCTGAACCTGTGGCTGGAGGTGGACGGCAAGCGCTATCAGGACGGCAACACCAGCACCATGATCTTCCGCATTCCGCAGATCGTCAGCTACCTCAGCCGCTTCATGAGCCTGCAGCCGGGCGATGTGATCTCCACCGGCACGCCGCCGGGCGTTGGCATGGGGCAGAAACCGCAGCCCATCTACCTGCGGGCGGGTCAGACGATGCGTCTGGGCATTGAAGGGCTGGGCGAACAGCGCCAGCAAACCGTACAGGCTTAACCGGGAGCGCCGCCATGACCACCATTACCGCACTGCGGGTTGAAGACATTCGTTTCCCCACGTCGCTGGGGCTGGACGGATCCGACGCCATGAATCCGGATCCCGACTATTCCGCCGCCTACGTGATCCTGGAGACCGATCGCGCGGATCTCAGCGGCCATGGGCTGACGTTCACCATCGGCCGCGGCAACGAGATCTGCTGCGCGGCGATCCGCGCGCTGGAGCATCAGATCGTCGGCGAGCGGCTGGAGGATATCGCCGCCGACATGGGCGCCTTCTGGCGGCGCTTCACCAGCGACAGCCAGCTGCGCTGGATCGGGCCGGACAAAGGCGCCATTCACCTGGCGACCGGCGCGGTGGTCAACGCGGTGTGGGATCTGTGGGCCAAATCGGTCGGCAAGCCGGTATGGCGGCTGGTGGCGGAGATGACGCCGGAGGAACTGGTGCGCTGCATCGACTTCCGTTACATCACCGACTGCATCACGCCGCAGGAGGCGCTGGCGCTGCTGAAACAGCGGGCCGAGGGCAAAGAGCGGCGCCTGGAGCGGCTGCTGCAGGAGGGGTATCCCTGTTACACCACCTCCGCCGGCTGGCTGGGCTACCCGGACGACAAGCTGCGCCGCCTGTGCCAGGAAGCGGTCGACGCCGGTTTCTCCTACCTGAAGCTGAAGGTCGGGCGCGATCTGGAAGACGACATCCGCCGGGTGCGCATCGCCCGCGAGGTGATCGGCCCGGATCGCCGGCTGATGATCGACGCCAACCAGGTGTGGGAGGTGGACGAAGCCATTCCGTGGGTGAAGCACCTGGCGTTCGCCAAACCCTGGTTTATCGAAGAGCCGACCAGCCCGGACGACGTGGAAGGGCATCGTCGCATCCGCGAAGGGGTGGCGCCGGTCAAGGTGGCCACCGGTGAGATGTGCCAGAACCGCATCATGTTCAAGCAGTTCATCATGCGCGGCGCGGTAGACGTGGTGCAGATCGACGCCTGCCGCCTCGGCGGCGTCAACGAAGTGCTGGCGGTGATGCTGATGGCGGCCAAATACCAGCTGCCGGTCTGCCCGCACGCCGGCGGCGTCGGGCTGTGCGAGTACGTGCAGCACCTGTCGATGATCGACTACCTGTGCATTGCCGGCACCCACGAAGGCCGGGTGATCGAGTACGTCGATCATTTGCATGAACACTTTGTCGATCCCTGCGTAATCAACGGTGCGGCCTACATGCCGCCGAGCCGTCCCGGCTATTCGATCGAGATGCATCCGTCGTCGATCGAGCAGTATCGGTTCCGCGGGTGAGGCGGGAGGATCGCATGCCGCGCATCGACGCGCATCAGCACTACTGGCGCTATCACCCACGGCACTACCCGTGGATCGACGAGCGGATGCGGGTGCTGCGGCAGGATTTCGATCCGCCCCGGCTGCGGCCGCTGTTGCGGGAACACGGTTTCGACGGCGCGCTGGCGGTGCAGGCGCGCCCCAGCGAGGACGAGACGCTGGCCCTGCTGGCGCTGGCTGAGCAGAGCGAAGGCATATGCGGCGTAGTGGGCTGGCTGGACATCGCCGCGCCGCAGCTGGCGCAGCGTCTGGAGGCCTTGCGGCCGCGCATCGCGCTGCGCGGGGTGCGTCATCAGGTGCAGGACGAAGCGGATCCGGCGGCCTGGTTGGCGCGGCCGGAGGTGGAACGCGGCATGCAAACGCTGCAGCGCGCCGGGTATGTGTACGAGATCCTGTTGACGCACCGGCATTTGGCACCCGTGGCGGCGTTCGCCGCCCGCCACGATGAGCACTGGCTGGTGCTGGATCATTTCGGCAAGCCGGACATCGCGCGCGGCGCGCGGCACTGGGCGCAGCAAATCCGGCCGCTGGCGGCGCTGCCGCACGTGGCCTGCAAGCTGTCGGGGCTGATCACCGAGGCGCCGGGTGGCCGGTGGCGGGCGGAAGAACTGCTGCCGTTCTTCGACGCCGCGCTGGAGGCGTTCGGCCCGCAGCGGCTGATGTTCGGCTCCGACTGGCCGGTGTGCCTGCTGGCCGGCGACTACCGCCAGGTGGTGCAACTGTGCGAACGGGCGCTGTCGACGCTGGGGGCCGCCGAGCAGGCGGCGATTTGGGGCGGCACCGCCTGGCGAATTTACGGTTTAACGGAGTCTGGTTATGGATCTGTATCTGCAAGATAAGGTGGTGCTGGTGACCGGCGGCGGTGCCGGCATCGGCGCGGCGATTGCTCATGTGCTGGCCGAGGAAGGGGCGATCCCGGTGCTGGTCACCAACGCCGTGCCGGAGGCGGCGCTGCTGGCCGATTTGCAGCGGCTGCAGCCGCGCACCGAGGTGATCCTCACCGAATTGTGCGACGAGGCGGCCTGCCGCCACGCGGTCAGCCAAACGCTGGCGACCTTCGGCCGCATCGACGGGCTGGTGAACAACGCCGGGGTCAATGACGGCGTCGGGCTGGAGGCGGGGCGCGAAGCGTTCGTCGGCTCTTTGGAAAAGAACCTGGTGCACTACTACCTGATGGCGCACCTGTGCCAGGCGGCGCTGCGGGAGAGCCGGGGCGCCATCGTCAACATCGCCTCCAAGACCGCGCTCAGCGGGCAGGGGGGCACCAGCGGCTACACCGCCGCCAAGGGCGCAGTGCTGGCGCTGACGCGCGAATGGGCGGTATCGCTGCGCCATGACGGGGTGCGGGTGAACGCGGTAGTGCCGGCGGAGGTGATCACCCCGCAGTACCAGCGCTGGCTCAACACCTTCGCCGAGCCGCAGCGGCAGATGGAGAAAATCACCGCACGCATTCCGCTCGGGCAGCGCATGACCACGCCGCAGGAGATTGCCGATACCGTGGCGTTTTTGCTGTCGTCGCGGTCATCGCACACCACCGGGCAGTGGCTGTCGGTGGACGGCGGCTACCTGCATCTCGATCGGGCGCTGACGTGAGCGGCGCGGCGGCAGGGCGGCGCCGTTTCTGCCAGGCGCTCGATCTGATTGACTCACCGGCGCTGATTGCGGAGTACCAGCAGCATCATCAGCGCATCTGGCCGGGCATCGCCGCGCATTTGCGCGAGCACGGCATTCTGGACATGGAGATTTACCGGTTGGGCACCCGGCTGTTCATGATCGTGGAGGTCAGCGCCGATTTCGACGCCGCGCGTTTTGACGCCGCCAGCCTGAACAACCCCGAAGTACAGCGATGGGAAGCGCTGATGTGGCACTACCAGGCCGCCACCCCCTGGACGCCGCAGGGCGAAAAATGGGTGGAAATGGCGCGGATTTTCTCTCTGCAACAGCAATAACGCCAACATCATCATCGCCAGACGATACGAGGGTATCACCATGCTTGCTGAAAAAAGTGCGGCCTCCGCGCAGCCGGGCGTCCCCGTGACCGCCAATCTGCGCTGGGCATTTATCCTGGTCACCAGCCTGTTCTTCATGTGGGGGCTGTCTTATGGCCTGCTGGACGTATTGAACAAACATTTTCAAGAGACGTTGCACGTCACCAAGGCGCAGTCGGGGCTGCTGCAGGCGGCCTATTTCGGCGCCTATTTCCTGGTGGCGCTGCCCGCCGGGTACTTTATGGATCGCAAGGGCTATAAGGCGGGCATTCTGGTTGGACTGTGCCTGTATGCGCTGGGGGCGCTGCTGTTCGTGCCGGCGGCGTCGGCCAACAGCTTCGGCGTATTCCTGTTCGCGCTGTTCGTTATCGCCAGCGGCCTGGGCTGCCTGGAAACAGCGGCCAACCCGTACGCCACGGTGCTGGGCGATGCGCAGGGCGCCGAACGGCGGCTGAATATGGCCCAGTCGTTCAACGGCCTCGGGCAGTTTATCGGCCCGCTGATCGGCGGCACGCTGTTCTTCTCCGCCAGCCAGTCCGCCGGCGACGGCGATCAGAGCGCGGTGAAGATCACCTATGTGGCGATCGCCGTGCTGGTGCTGCTGATCGCGCTGTTGTTCAGCCGCACCCGGCTGCCGGCGATCCGCGAGGAGGAAAAACCGGTGCATGGCGTGATAGCGCAGGGATTGTGGCAGCATCCGCATTTCGTCGGCGGGGTTATCACACAGTTCTTCTACGTGGCGGCGCAGGTGGGCGTAGGGGCGTTTTTCATCAACTATGCCACCGAGCACTGGCACGAGGTGTCTAACCAGAGCGCCTCTTACCTGCTGTCGATCGCCATGATCTGCTTTATGGTCGGGCGCTTCTTCAGCACCTGGCTGATGGGGCGAGTCAAACCGGCGACGCTGCTGGCGGCCTATGCGCTGATCAACATCGCACTGTGCGGCGTGGTGATGCTGAGCGTCGACGGCGTGTCGGTGGTGGCGCTGATCGCGGTGTTCTTCTTTATGTCGATCATGTTCCCGACGATTTTCGCCCTGGGGGTGAAAAATTTGGGTAAACACACCAAGCGCGCCAGCTCCTTTATGATCATGGCGATCGTCGGCGGCGCCATCATGCCGTACTTTATGGGGGCGCTGGCCGACCGTTACAGCACTGCTCTCTCTTATCTGCTGCCGCTGCTGTGCTTCGCGGTGGTGCTGGTTTACGGCCTGCGGCAGCGCCGCGCCTGATTCAACCCGGCGGCGAATCGGCCTTCGCCGCCGTTGTCAGCGCCTGTGGGCGCGTTCGCATCAGGATCGTCAACGCCAGCAGCAGCACCATGCCGGACAGCACGCCGTTTATCGTCAAGCCTCCGGCATCCACCACCAGCCCACCCGCCAGCGAACCGCAGGAAATCGCCAGATTAAACAGCGCGATATACAGCGAAGAGGCGACCTCGACCGCATCGGGGGCCGCCTTGAGCATCCACGCCATCAGTGAAACGGAAACGCCGCCGTAGGCGATGCCCCACAGCAGGAGGAAGGCACTGCCGCTCAGCGGCGCGTGGCCCAGCAGCGGCAGCAGCAGGACGGCGAGCGCCAGCCCGAGGGCGATCAGTGCCAGGGTGCGGCGCAGCCGCTTGGCGGCGGCCTGGCCGGCGATGAAATTCCCGGCGATACCGGCGACGCCGTAGGCGAACAGCAGCGGCCCCACCCAGCGGCCCTCGATGCCGGCGACCGTCTGCAGCAGCGGGCGGACAAAGGTGTAGGCCATAAAGTGGCCGGCGACCAGCAGAAACGTCAGCAGCAGTCCGAGGAGCAGTCGGCGATTCGCGCGCTGCGCGGTGAACGACCGCCAGCTTATCGCCTGCGTGACCGGCAGCGACGGCAGCACGCACAGCAGCAACAGCAGGGTCAGCGCCGCCAGGACGGCGACGGCCAGAAACGCCATGCGCCAACCCAGCGCTTCGCCGAGGAACACCCCGAGTGGCACGCCGAACACCGAGGCCGCCGCTACGCCGCCGAAGATGACGGACAGCGCCAATCCGACGGAGGCCGGCGGCACCAGGCGTTCCGCCAACCCGCCGGCGATGGCCCAGATACCGCCGATGCAAAAACCCAGCAGGATGCGCGCGGCGAACAGCAGGGCCATGGAGGTGGCAGCGGCGGCCAGCAGGTTGGCGGCGATCAGCAGCAGCAGAAAGCCCACCAACAGGCTGCGGCGATCCGTGCGCCGGGCACCCAGCACCACCAGCGGGGCGAACAGCGCGGCGAACAGGGCCGGCAGGGAAATCAGCAATCCGGCACGGCCGATCGATGCGTTCAAGGTGCTGACGATCGGAGTCAGCAGCCCGACGGGCAGCATTTCTGCGGTAACGACGGTAAAGGTGGACAGGCCGATGGCAAAGGTCGCCAGCCAGGGTTTTGCGCCGCCGCCGGCGTGTAAGGCACTCATAAGGATCCTCCCAACAGATGAAGAGCCTCAGTGTATCCGCGCCAAAATGACTGATAAACTGGCCTGAATGCGCAACATTGGGGACACATCGTGGCTAATTTACCGTCTATGCCGTTGGATAACCTGACCGACCTGCTGGTGTTCATTCGCGTCGCCGACGCCTGCAGCTTCACGCTGGCGGCCGAGAGGCTGGGCATTTCCCGATCGGCGGCGGGCAAATGCGTGAACCGGTTGGAGGAGCGACTGGCGACCCGGCTGTTGCAGCGCACCACGCGCAGCGTCAGCCTGACCGAAGACGGCGCGGTGTTTTACGAGTATGCGCAGCGCATCCTGTCGCAGGCCGAAGAGGCGGAAACGGCGCTCAATACGCGGCGGCAAACGCCGCGCGGGCGGCTGCGGCTGGATCTGCCGGTCTCGTTGGGGCGATTGCATATCTTGCCGATTCTGCGGGAGTTTTTGGCGCAGTGGCCGGAGGAGGACGCCGACGTCAGCTTCTCCGATGAGTACAGCGATCTGGTGCGCGACGGCATCGACGTAGCTATCCGGGTCGGCGGCAGCGACGATAGCCGGCTGGTGCGGCGGGTGCTCGCGCCGCATCGCCTGATCACCTGCGCGGCGCCGGATTATCTGGCGCGGCACGGTACGCCTGCAAAACCGGAGGCGTTGGGCGATCACGAGACGCTGGTCTTCAGTCATCAGGGGCTGCCGGCGCCCTGGCGCTATTTGGTCAACGGCCAACTGCACGAACAGCCGGTGCGCGGCAGGATGCGTTTCAACAACGTCGAGGCCTTACGGGATGCGGCCGTCGCCGGGGCCGGCCTGTGCCAGGTGGGGGCGTTTCTGGTCGGCGAGCAGATTGCGGCCGGCACGCTGGTGCCGGTGCTGGAGCGCTATTGTCGCCCAGGGCCGCCGATCTGCGCCGTCTACCCCAGCCGACGCCATCTCTCCCCCAAGGTGAAACTGTTTCTGACGGCGATCGAACGGCGCTGGCAGGGCAAGGCGATTTGGGAAACCGCTTAGCGCGGGCGATTCACGCCGCTTTCAAGGCCAGCGTTCGCCGCATTAAGCGGTAGCCGCCGGCCGCCACCAGCAATACGATCAGTCCGGCGGTGAGCGTGATGCTGAAGCCGGCCGTTATCCCTATGGCATCGATCGCCAGGCCCGCCAATGCGGCGCCGAGCGCCACGCCTATCCCCAGGCCGGTGACCATCCAGGTCAACCCCTCCGTCAGCCGGGAGGGCGGCACGATGTTTTCAACCAGCCCCATGGCAACGATCATGGTCGGCGCAAAAAACAATCCGGCGACAAACATCGCCGCCGCCAGCGTCAAGACATTGTGCACCCACAGCAGCGGCAAGGTGGTGAAAGCGGTGGCGAACGCCGCGTATAAGAACAGACGAGGCAAGGGGACGGGGATCTTCATTGCGCCGAAAATCAGCCCGGCCAGGCAGGAGCCGAACGCGTAAACCGACAGTACGATGCTGGCGGCGGCCGGCTGCCCTTGCTGCTCGGCGAAGGCCACGCTGATGACGTCCACGGTGCCGACGATGGTGCCGAGGGCGATCAGCGCCAGCACCAGGATCTGCATCGACGGCATGGTCAGGATGGCGCGCTGCCGCTGGTTATTGTGGGCGTAAACCGGGGGCTGGGTGCTTTTTTGCGCGGCGAATGCCGCAACGCCCGCCACCAGAAGCAGCGCGGCCACCAGAGGGCCGGCCTCTGGGAAGAGTGAAACGCTAAGCCCCACGGCGATCGGTGGGCCGACGATAAAGGCCACCTCGTCCAATACGGACTCGAATGAAAATGCCGTGTGCAGCTGTGGCGTGCCGCGATAAATTTCGCTCCAGCGGGCCCTGACCATCGCGGAGATGCTGGGCATGCCGCCCGCGAGCGCGGCGAAGACAAACAGCGTCCAGTCCGGTGCCCGATAGTGGGTGCAGAGCAACAGCAGCAGCAGGGCGATCGCGCTGATCCCGGTGGCATACGGCAACACGCGGCTTTGGCCGTGACGATCCGCCGCGCGCGCGATTTGCGGCGCAAGCAGCGCCATGGAAAAGGCGAACGTCGCTGCCACCGCGCCCGCCAACCAATAGGACCCGCGTACCTGCGAGAGCATGGTGATGATGCCGATACCGGTCATCGAGACCGGCAGGCGCGCGATTAGACCGGCAGAGGAAAACGCCTTGCTGCCCGGGGCGTTGAACAGTTTGAAATAAGGATTTGCCATGGAAAGGGCTCCGGAATGTTGGCGGCTAGGTATTCGCTCAATGTCCATCATTGACATACGCCACGTATGTTACGTTAATTGACATACATGGCGTATGTCAATTATAACGTCATCAATAACGAGGCGGAGTGGACCCATGGCACGTAAAGCGCGCACCGAAATGATTGAAGAAACCCGACAAAAGCTGGTGGCGGCGGCCCGCCGACAGTTTGGCAGCGTGGGGTATGCCGAGACGGTGATGGATGAACTTACCGCGCAAGCCGGCATGACGCGCGGCGCGCTCTATCACCATTTTGGCGATAAAAAGGGGTTGTTCCTGGCGGTGGTGAAGGCGATTGACGCTGAAATGGATGCGCGTCTGGCCGACATTACCGCGAGTGCGGCGGATGACTGGGAGGCGTTTGCGGCGCGTTGTCGCGGGTATTTGATCATGATGACGGAGCCGCAAGCGCAGCGCATTCTGTTGCGCGATTCACCTTCGGTGCTGGGGGCCGAATATCTGCAGGCCAGCAAGCTGGCGTGCATTGTCTGGATGACGGGCGCATTGCAGGCGTTGATGGCACAGCGGCGCATCGCCGTCGCCGAGCCGGAATCGCTGGCGCATTTGCTCAATGGCGGCCTGATGGATGCCGCGCTGTGGGTCGCCCATCACCCGGAAAAAGACGCCGCGCTGGAGCAGGCCTTGGCCAGTTTGAACCTGTTGCTGAACGGACTGCGTTTCACCGCCGCCTGAGTTTCAATACCGGCCGCCGGCTTAAGGGTGAATGGCCGCAGGCTGGACGTTTTGCGCCAGCTGGATATTGTTGCGGCCGCTGTGCTTCGCCAGATAGAGCGCGGCGTCGGCTGCGCCGATCGCCGATTCGACGTCCAGTTTTTCCAGGGCCGAGATGCCGGCACTGAGCGTCAGCGTGTCGCTGTGTTGCGGGCTGGCGCCGTGCGGGATGTTCAGTTCCGCCACCCGCTGGCGAACCCGTTCGGCCAGCTGCGCCGCGTAGCCTTCGTGCACGTTGGTCAGCAGTACCAAAAACTCTTCTCCGCCGTAGCGCACCACGATGTCGCGCGAACGTACCGCATCGCGAATGGCGACCGCCACCTGCACCAGCGCCCGGTCGCCCATGGCGTGGCCGTAGCTGTCGTTGTAGACCTTGAAGTGGTCGATATCCAGCAGCAGCACGTAGTGGCGGCCGGTTTGCGGTTCGAGCAGCATATTGATCTTATTTTCCAGCCCGCGGCGGTTATAAAGGCCGGTCAGGGGATCGAGCATGCTCAAATTATTGAATTTGTCCCGCTCGTTATACAGGTTGGCCACCAGCGCGTGGGTAAAGATTTCACTGCGTTTCAACATCAGGTGATGAATGGAGAAAGCGATAATAGGTAATAGCGTGGTGAATAATATCCGCAGGGTATTATGCATGCCGTCTAAAGCCAGGATCACCATTGCGGAAGGCACGGCGTGTAAACAAAAGGCGGTAAAGTTATCCGTCAGAGAAATAGCGCTGATAAAAAAGATGCTGAACAAACTAATTAATAAAAAATCTTGGTTATTCGGCAAGCAATATTGACTTTTAACGTAAATATGTGCGGCCCACAGCAGGCCAAGCACGCTGGAAAACAGGTTGAGTTTGCACAAGTATTTCCGCGGCGTTTGCAGGGAAAATAGCGCCGTCGCCAGACAAAATAGCGGTATACATAATAAAGGTAGGGTAAATGCGGGCGTATCCCTAAAAGGGAACAATAACGTAAATACGGAAGAGGCGGCATTCATCACCAGAAAAAGAAATAATGCCAGGCGCTGCTTGCTGTTCAGTAATTCCTGATAAGAACGGGCGTTCATACGGAGGTCACTCTTTGCAAAGTCGTTCTGTCGAATAATTAAGGTTGAGAAGCATTCCTTTGGCGCGAATATCCACTTGAATTGCATGGTTGAGGATTGTGATTATTATCATGCAAACAGGACTAGGAATTTTCTTATGTCAAATTATCATTTTTTCATGCTGGTGTCATCTGGGTTTGGTCACCGCAGTGAAAATGATGCGGCGGCCAAAAAAGTGTTATATGATATTGGTTATCATTATCACTTAAAGGGGGTTGTCATGCTTACTGCCATGATTGCCGCGTGTGGACTGTGGGGCGTCAGCTGGTGCCTCGGCGATCGCTTGGCCAGCGCCTGGGGCGTTTTGCTGCCGTGCGCGCTGATGCCGCTGTTGGCCTTGATCGATCTGAATATGATGCAGTTACGCACCCTGATTGTGATAGCGATGTTGGCGACGCTGGTGATGCTGTTCAACAGCCGGCTGCGCCACTATCTGCTGCTGCCTTCCTGCATGGCGCTGGCGGGCGGCCTGGCGGCAATCAGCCTCAACTTCAGCTTCACGTAAACGCCGGAAACGGCAAAACCACGCTTAGGCGTGTTGTTCATCAATGCGTTGGGATTTTTTCGAGGACACTACCGGAGAGATCATCAATTGGTGCGAAGAGAGGGACTTGAACCCTCACGTCCGTAAGGACACTAACACCTGAAGCTAGCGCGTCTACCAATTCCGCCACCTTCGCACAGTCGATGTTGTTGCTTTGATTTATATTACGTCGCCAGCTTGGTGCGAAGAGAGGGACTTGAACCCTCACGTCCGTAAGAACACTAACACCTGAAGCTAGCGCGTCTACCAATTCCGCCACCTTCGCATCGATGCTGAGTGCAATATAAATCATGTGGTTATTTGGTGCGAAGAGAGGGACTTGAACCCTCACGTCCGTAAGGACACTAACACCTGAAGCTAGCGCGTCTACCAATTCCGCCACCTTCGCGTACCAGAAACATTACCGGAGTAACGTTACCACGGAGGCGAATTCTAGAGATTTTGGCGGACACGTCAACAGTTATTTCCCCGCTTTGCGGGCGTTTGCTGGAAAAACAGCCATATCGCCGCTTTTCTGCTGGTCAAACAGCCAAATCAGCCAATCAATCAACACCCTGACCCGTGGCGCCAGGAAACGGCCGGGCGGATACATGATGTAAATCGGCATCGGCGGGGGCGGCGTGTCCGCCAACACTTCCACCAGTTCGCCCCGTTTCAGCCAGGGGGCAAGCGAATAGCGCGCCGCCTGAATCAATCCCATGCCGGCCCGCGCGCCGGCGATGTAGGCGTCGGCGCCGCTGATGCTCAGCCGGGCGGGGAGTTCGCGCCGTTCCACCTTGCCGCCGCGGCAGAATTCCAGCGGATAATCGCGGTTGCTGGCCAGGGAGAAATACCCCACCGCGCGATGCGGCTGCAGGCTATCGATGTCGAGCGGCGTGCCGCAGGCCTGCAGGTAAGCGGGGGAAGCGCAGGTGACCTGCGGCAACTGGGCGATGCGCCGCGCCACCAGGCTGTCGTCTTCGGTTTCCCAGGCGCGCAGCACGCAGTCAACGCCTTCTCGCAACAGATCGACGTGGGTGTCGTTGGCGCCCAGCGCCAGGGTGATGTCGGGGTAACGCCGGTAAAAGTCGCCCAACGCCGGAATGACGATCTGGCGCGCCAGCGAATGGGGCATGTCGATGCGCACCTTGCCGGACGGTTGCAGCTTATGGTGGCTGAACAGCGTGTCCGCCTCCTCCAGCGCCCCCAGCAGCTGCACGCAGCGTTGATAGTAGAGGCTGCCTTCGCTGGTCACCTGCACCTGGCGGGTGGTGCGGATCAGCAGGCGCACGCCAAGCCGCTGCTCCAGCCGTTTTAACGCGTTGCTGACCGTGGCGCGCGGCAGCTGCAGCCGTTCGGCCGCCCGACTGAAGCTGCCCAGTTCGACGATGCGGGTAAAAATGCGCATGGCTTGAACCTGATCCATGTCCACTCCGGATTGTTGGTGATTTTGGAACAGTGATGTGCAATCTGCATTATTTATCTTTGTAGCGTAAACAACCAGACTTTGCTGCGTTATCCATTCACCGCATGAGGGCAGCACAATGCAACAACGTAAACTGGGTTCCCACGGTCCCGTCGTCTCCGCCCTGGGGCTGGGATGCATGGGCATGAGCGACTTCTACTCCACCGGCGCCGATAGGCAAGAAGCCATCGCCACGCTGCACCGGGCGCTGGAGCTGGGCGTCACGCTGCTCGACACCGCCGACATGTATGGCCCGCACACCAACGAAGAGCTGGTGGGGGAAGCGATCAAAGGCAAACGGCAACAGGTGTTCCTGGCCACTAAGTTCGGCATCCTGCGCGATCCGGCGGATCCTTCGGCGCGCGGCGTCAGCAGCCGCCCCGAGTATATCCGGCGCTCCGTCGAGGGCAGCCTGCGGCGCTTGGGCGTGGAGGAGATCGATCTTTATTATCAGCACCGGGTCGATCCGCAGGTGCCGATCGAAGACGTCATCGGCACGATGGCGGATCTGATCCGCGAAGGCAAGATCCGCCATATCGGCCTGAGCGAGGCGTCGGTGGCCACGCTGGAGCGGGCGCACAAGGTACATCCGATCACGGCGCTGCAGACCGAGTATTCGCTGTGGACGCGCGACGCCGAGCAGGGCGTGCTGGCGGCCTGTGAGCGACTGGGGATCGGTTTTGTGCCTTACAGCCCGTTAGGGCGCGGTTTCCTCACCGGCGCTATCCGGCGGCCGGAGGATCTGGCCGAGGACGATTTCCGCCGCGGCAACCCGCGTTTCCAGGGGGAAAACTTCGCCCGCAACCTGGCGCTGGTGGAGAAGTTGGGGGAGCTGGCGGCGCAGAAGGGCGTCAAGCCTTCACAGCTGGCGCTGGCCTGGGTGTTGGCGCAGGGTGAGCACATCGTGCCGATCCCCGGCACCAAACGCCGTCGCTATCTGGAAGAGAACGTCGCGGCGGCGGAGATAACGCTGAGCGCGGCCGAGCTGGCGGCGATCGAAGCGGTGTTCCCACTGAGTGCGGCGGCCGGCGAACGCTACGGCGCCGAGTCGATGACCTATATCAACGGCTAAAAAAAAGCGCGGCCTCCGGCCGCGCTCTGTCGTTTTCCGCCAACGGCGAATTATTTCTTCTTCGGCGCGCGCGGCGGGCGGCCGACGGTGGCCTGATACACCTTGAAGCGGCCGTTCTGCGCCAGCACTTCGTGGCTGCCGAAGGTGGCGTCCAGAATGTCCGGGTACGGCAGGAAGGCGTTGGCGACGATGCGCAGCCGGCCGCCGATCGGCAGGTGCTTCACCGCGCCGCGGATCAGGGTCTCGGCAGCGGTCAGGCTGGTCTGCAGCCCGTCGTGGAACGGCGGGTTGGAGATGATCATGTCGAAACGGCCGGTGATGTCGGAGTAAACGTTGCTGACGATCACTTCGCCTTCGATGCCGTTGGCGGCCAGCGTCGCGCGGCTGGACTCCACCGCGGCGGCGTTGACGTCACTGAGGGTCAGTTTCACCTTCGGCGACAGCTTGGCCATCACCGAGGCCATCACGCCGGCGCCGCAGCCGATGTCCAGCACCTTGCCTTTCATGTGTTTTTCCAGCGTCGACAGCAGCAGTGAGCTGCCGACGTCCAGGCCGTCGCGGCTGAACACGCCCGGCAGCGTTTTCACTTCCAGATCGTGCAGCTGATAGCTGTCCCACCAGTCGTTCAGGTCGAATTCGGTCTGCGCGTCCAGGCGGCCGTGATACAGGCCACAGCGGCGCGCGCTGTCGATTTTCACCAGCGCAACGTGGCCTTCCAGCGTTGGCTCGGCGCTGCGCACGCCGCTGCGGTTTTCACCGACCACGAACACGTCCACGCCTACCGGCAACAGCGCCAGGATGTTGCACAGCTGGAATTGCGCTTCCTGCTTGCTCTTCGGCCAGTAGTAAACCAGCGTGTCGCAGTCGGCGACGAAAGCGGGATCGACGGTCAAACCGAACTGCACGTTATCGCCCATCGTCCGGTTCAGTAACTGCCAGTGATGGTAATGCTGAGTGTGGACGCGCACGTCCGCGGCCTCGAATTGGGCCGGCAGGCTGTCCTGCAGGTCGCCGGCAAACAGCACGCGGCGTTCGATAAATTCATCACTGTGGCGCAGCATGACTTCACTGGCGGGGGTTAATGCAGACATCAGATATTGGCTCCTGGAAATGAGACCGGGGATTATAGAGCTTTGTGGCGATATGTTCGACGGGTTTGTTGGCGCGGGCTGCGCGGGTTTGTTAGCATAGCGCGGCGCATGGCAGGCATGGCGCACCACAACGGGTAGGAATCGGCATGGCATCAAAACGCGACTGGCTGTTACAACAACTGGGTATTACGCAGTGGACATTGCGCCGCCCGAGCGTGTTGCAGGGCGAAGTGGCGGTCAGTCTGCCGCCCGAGGCGCGCCTGCTGGTGGTGGCGCAGACGCTGCCCGCACCCGACGATCCGCTGTTTTGCGACGTGCTGCGCAGCCTGGGGCTGACGCCGGCGCAAACTTACAGCCTGACACCGGAACAGGCGGCGATGCTGTCTGAAGAGACCGCATGCAACAGTTGGCGGCTGGGCGTGGCGGAACCGCTTGCGGTCGCCGGCGCGCAGCTACACAGCCCGGCGCTGGCCGAGCTTTCCCAAGACGCGGGGGCCAAACGCGCCCTCTGGCAGCAGATTTGTCATCATGAACACGATTTCTACCCTGACGGCGGCCGATCTGGCCACGGCCTTCACCATTGAGCAAGCCAGCCACGCTTTTCCCTGGACGGAAACCACCTTCGCCAGCAATCAGGGCGATCGCTACCTTAACCTGAAGCTGAGCGCCGACGGGGCGATGGCGGGGTTCGCCATCACGCAGATCGTGCTGGACGAAGCCACGCTGTTCAACATCGCCATTCATCCGCAGTATCAGCGCCGGGGCTTTGGCCGCCTGCTGCTCAACGCGGTGATCGAACAGCTGGAGAGCCGCGGCGTGGTTACGCTGTGGCTGGAGGTGCGCGCTTCCAACCAGGCGGCGATCGCACTGTATGAAGATCTCGGTTTCAACGAGGTCACCGTGCGCCGCAATTATTACCCGAGCGTCCACGGCCGCGAAGACGCGATCGTGATGGCGCTGCCGCTGGCGTAATCTAAAACATCCTGTTTATTGTTTGCATTCCCTTTTACAACTAAAAAGTTGTTTCTTCATTAATTTACATCAAAAAAGTTGTTTTTCACTGTCTAGACAACTAATTTGTTGTTTATTGCTGGTGAGACAATCAATGCGTTGTTTGGAGGCGCGGATGAGAAAATTATCCGAAGTATCAGCGTTGCTGAAAGAAAAACGCAGTGAGCTGGGTTGGAGTCAAAAAGACTTTTTAATGAAGATTGGCATGACCCAACAGCAATACCAGCGTATTGAAGCGGGGAGCGATATGCGGGTAAGCACGTTGCTACGCATATTGGCGGCGATGAATTTGGAATATGTCATCGTGCCAAAAAAGTCTGCCCGTGATGTGGAGTGCCTGCTGCAACAGGAAGTGAGTAGCGCACCGGAAGTCGGTAAGCCGCAGGGTTTTGAAAAAAAACTGAAAGATCTCGAGGACTAGCTGATGAAAGGGCTGCGACAGGTTGAATCGGTACAGGCATTAGCCTTGATATTGCATGGCGTGCGTGTTGGCGTGCTGGCGCATTACAGCGGCGGCAGAAACATCCTGACGTTTGATCCACACTACCTCGCTTTGCCGGAGCGTGTTCGTCCTTTGTTTACGCTCAGGCAGAAGGCGCACGCGGGGTATCTTGAGCAAGTTTTACAGTCATCGCAGCGTCTGCCGCCCGTTTTATCCAACTTGTTGCCCGAAGGCGCACTGCGCGCTTGGGTGGCTCAGTCATTGAAAGCCCATGTGAATGAGGAGTTTCCTTTAATTGCCTGGGCCGGTGGAAACTTGCCGGGAGCGCTTGAAGCACGGCCGCTGGCTGCCAGTGACATACCCGCCTGGGCGTTAACGTCGCGCGGCGAGTTGGAAGCCGTGCAAATTGATGTTGGGATGGAGGCGCAAAAGTTTTCTCTGGCAGGGGTACAAATGAAATTTTCCTCTGTGCGTAAAGAGGGTCGCTTCAACATTTCTTCTCAGGTGGGCGCTGATAGCTGGATCATTAAAACGCCTTCAACGGTTCATCGTCATCTCCCTGAAAATGAATATACGGCAATGCGTTTGGCGCAAGCCATCGGCGTGGATATTCCTGATATTGAGCTGGTTGAACTGACACGACTTGAACACTTGCCTGATATTCGCTTGGCGGATGAACCCTATGCTTATGCCATCCGTCGTTTTGACCGCAGCGAAAGCGGGCGAGTGCATGCAGAAGATTTTGCCCAGATATTCGAGATTTACGCGCACGATAAATATCGCGGCAAAAATTACGATCAAATAGCGGCTTATCTCTATGAGTATGGCAGTGAATCTTTAGCGGATGTGCAGCAAATGGCGCGCCGTCTGTTGGCGAATATTTTGCTCGCCAATGGCGATGCGCACGTAAAAAATTGGTCCATGTTCTATCCAAACCAGACTGATATCCGGCTTTCTCCCGCTTATGACATCGTCACTACGTTGGCTTATATTCCTGGTGAGTCTGAGGCTGCGCTCAATATGGCGAAGGAAAAGCGCTGGGATAGGATCTCAATGCAAACCTTCGAGCGCTGGGCTGAGCGGGTCGATATTCCCTGGTCTGCGATACGGGTGCACCTGGTGGATGCCATCGACAAGGCGCGAAATTTGTGGCCGGCCTTATTGGAAGAGCTGCCTATGGCGGACGATCACAAATCGGTATTGCGCCGGCATTGGGCCGCTTTGTCTCCCGATTTCCGCCTGCGTTAGCGGGAAATCGGATCCATTGATTGTCACCGGTTGGCAAATCGGCGAAAATGCCCGGCTGTTATCTTTTATTCACCGCTTTGCCCGGCGCCGCGATCGGCGCGTTCTGATGATGTCGCAGGGCGGACTAACCGTAGAACCTGAAAACCATGTCTCCTAGTGAATTTGCCCGCGAAGTCTCCAAAAGAAGAACTTTCGCCATCATCTCGCACCCCGATGCCGGTAAAACCACCATTACCGAAAAAGTGCTGCTGTTCGGACAGGCGATCCAGACCGCCGGTACGGTAAAAGGCCGTGGCTCCAGCCAGCACGCCAAATCCGACTGGATGGAAATGGAAAAGCAGCGTGGGATCTCGATCACCACCTCCGTGATGCAGTTCCCGTACCGCGACAGCCTGGTCAACCTGCTGGACACCCCGGGGCACGAAGACTTCTCCGAAGATACTTATCGCACCCTGACCGCCGTCGACTGCTGTCTGATGGTGATCGACGCCGCCAAGGGCGTTGAGGATCGTACCCGTAAGCTGATGGAAGTTACCCGTCTGCGCGACACGCCGATCCTGACCTTCATGAACAAACTGGACCGCGACATCCGCGATCCGATGGAAGTGATGGATGAAGTCGAGCGCGAACTGAAGATCGCCTGCTCGCCTATCACCTGGCCGATCGGCTGCGGCAAGCTGTTCAAGGGCGTTTACCACCTGTACAAGGATGAAACTTACCTGTACCAGACCGGTAAAGGCCACACCATCCAGGAAGTGCGCATCGTCAAAGGCCTGAACAACCCGGAGCTGGATGCGGCGGTGGGTGAAGATCTGGCGGCGCAGCTGCGCGATGAGCTGGAGCTGGTGCAGGGCGCTTCCCACGAGTTCGATCAGGAGGCCTTCCTGAGCGGCGAGCTGACCCCGGTGTTCTTCGGTACCGCACTCGGTAACTTCGGCGTGGATCACATGCTGGACGGCCTGGTGGCCTGGGCGCCGGCGCCGATGCCGCGTAAAACCGACACCCGTGAAGTGACAGCGGCGGAGGAGAAATTCACCGGCTTCGTGTTCAAGATCCAGGCCAACATGGATCCGAAACACCGCGACCGCGTGGCCTTTATGCGCGTGGTGTCCGGCCGCTACGAGAAGGGCATGAAGCTGCGCCAGGTGCGCACCGGCAAAGACGTGGTGATCTCCGACGCGCTGACCTTTATGGCCGGCGACCGTTCGCACGTGGAAGAAGCCTACCCGGGCGACATCATCGGCCTGCACAACCACGGCACCATTCAGATCGGCGATACCTTCACCCAGGGTGAAGACATGAAGTTCACCGGCATCCCGAACTTCGCGCCGGAACTGTTCCGCCGCATTCGCCTGCGCGATCCGCTGAAGCAGAAACAGCTGCTGAAGGGGCTGGTACAGCTGTCCGAAGAGGGCGCGGTGCAGGTGTTCCGCCCGATTGCCAACAACGATCTGATCGTCGGCGCAGTCGGTGTGCTGCAGTTCGACGTGGTGGTGGCGCGGTTGAAGAGCGAGTACAACGTGGAAGCGTTGTACGAGTCGGTCAACGTGTCGACCGCGCGTTGGGTCGAGTGCGGCGATGTGAAGAAGTTCGAAGAGTTCAAGCGCAAGAACGAGCTCAACCTGGCACTGGACGGGGGGGACAACCTGTCCTACATCGCGCCGACCATGGTGAACCTCAACCTGACGCAGGAACGCTATCCTGACGTGACCTTCCGCAAAACCCGCGAACACTGATAATTCTGCAGGGCGCCCAGTGCGCCCTGCATGCTTCTCCTAACCTCACTGCGCTAATTAATAAATCTTCCTCATATTTTATCCTGCGAACCGTTATCGCCAGGCGATGTTCGTTCGGCCTGCGTTTTCCGTCTGATGGTCTATCTTTAACGAGATGTCCGCACATTGCTTGAGAGTAAATCACTGCAATACGCTATTTGTTTGGTGAGTTATTCTGATGTGTTGCCGATAGGAGACAGTCAGTGTCTTTAAATATCAATGAGATAGCTATATTTCAGTTTTGTGTAACTTAGCCTGTCGCCAATAAGCGACAGTTTTTTGGCTAAAAATACGACTTATGGATTTTTTTCTTTGATTTTTAAAGTGTTTTTTGAGTTGGCACGGCCGTTGCAATACTCCTGTCGTGAACGCTTAATCGTATAGCGATGATGAAGTATTTACCGAGAAGGCCGCGTGAAGGTGGCCGCAGGGTTCCGGCGCTCTGGCGCTGCGGGCCCCCAACAAAAGGAAGAGATCGATGAAAAAGACCAAATTTGCACACTCGCTGATGGCTGTCGTATTGGGTTCTGTTTTGGTAAGCGGCAGTGCGCTGGCCGAAGACAGTCTGCTCAACAAGGCGTCTAACGCCGCGGATAGTGCCGGTGCCAAAATCGATAGCTCCATGAAAAAAGTTGACGGTTACATGGATGACAGCGCGATAACGGCTAAAGTTAAAAGTGCGTTGGTGGACGATAAGAGCATCAAAAGCACTGACATTTCGGTGAAAACCGAAAAAGGCACCGTGACCCTGAGCGGGTTCGTCGGCAGCCAGGCGCAGGCGGAGCATGCGGTCGCGGTCGCCGGTAAGGTGGAAGGCGTCAAGACCGTCAGCGACAAGCTGCATGTGAAAGATGAAGCCAACCAATCGATCAAATCGTATGCCGGCGACACCGCCACCACCAGCGAGCTGAAAGCCAAGCTGCTGGCCGATGACATCGTGCCGTCGCGCAATGTGAAAGTGGAAACCACCGATGGTGTGGTGCAGCTTTCCGGTGAGGTGAAAACGCAGGCGCAGTCTGAACGTGCCGAAAGCATCGCCAAGGCCATCGACGGCGTGAAAAGCGTGAAAAACGACCTGGTGGTCAAGCAGTAATTCCGCCAGGCGCCCGTAACAAGCAACAACAAGCCGCATCTGTCGGGCCGTGAAGGCGGCCCGGCATGTAACACCAAAAAAAGAAACTGATTTGCCGTCGACGTCCCGTTGTTGGGGTGGTAGATGGCAGCGAATTTTTTCACAATGGTAAGGAGAAGCTTATGTTTCGTTGGGGCATTATCTTTTTAGTCATCGCGCTTATCGCTGCGGCGCTGGGGTTCGGTTCGTTGGCGGGCACCGCTGCCTGGGCGGCTAAAATCGTGTTCGTTGTCGGCATCATCCTGTTCCTGGTCAGCCTGTTCACCGGCCGCCGGCGCCCTTAGCCGGCAGGCATTTTCCCGTAAACTGTAACAAAGCTTAACTCCTTTTCTCACGTCGGGGAGGGCCGGCCATGAACAGCGACATCATCGTCGGGCGCTGGAAACAGCTGAAAGGCCAGGTATGGCAGGCGTGGGCAGAATGGTCCGGCAGCGATTATGCCTGGCTGGCCGGCAGCAATGATTTCCTCGCCGGCGTACTGCAAGAGGATTACGGAAGAGAGCGAGACGCGGTATCCTCGGAGAAAACGTCTCACTGAGGATGCCAAGTTGGGATACAGAATACCCATCACGCTCGGCAATATAGAACCGCTGTCGTCTAAACCCTTTCGGCCAGGCAAGATGGCGCTGGTCTGCGAAGGTGGCGGCCAGCGCGGCATTTTCACCGCCGGCGTGCTGGACGAGTTTCAGCGTGCGGGCTTTAACCCTTTCGATCTGCTGATCGGCACGTCGGCCGGTGCCCAGAATCTGTCCGCCTATATCTGCGGGCAGGTGGGTTACGCACGTCGGGTGATCACCCGTTACACCACTTCTGCCCAATTCTTCAATCCGCTGCGCTTTGTGCGCGGCGGGCATCTCATCGATCTCGATTGGTTGGTCGATACGGCAGCGGCGCAGATGCCGCTGGCGATGGACGTGGCGGAACAGCACTTTACCGACGGGCGAGAATTCCTGCTGTGCGCCTGCCGCAGCGATGACTTTGAGCCGACCTATCTGCCGGCGCAGCGCGAACGCTGGCTGCCGGCCATTAAAGCGTCCAGCGCCATTCCCGGTTTTTATCGCCAGGGCGTAGAGTTGGACGGCGTCAGCTATCAGGACGGCGGCATCAGCGATGCTATTCCGGTGGAAGAGGCCTATCGCCGTGGCGCCGACACCATCGTGGTGATCCGCACCGTGCCTTCGCAGATGTACTACACCCCGCAGTGGATGAAGCGCATGGAGCACTGGCTGAGCGACAGCAGCCTGCAGCAGATGGTGCGCATCCTGCAGCATCACGAGCAAAGCTATCACCGCATCCAGCGCTTTATCGAGAAGCCGCCGGGCAAGCTGCGTATCTTCGAAATCTTTCCGCCGAAGCCGCTGGCCAGCAATGCGTTGGGCAGCCGACTGGGGTCGCTCAATCAGGATTATCACCTGGGACGCCGCTGCGGCCGCTACTTCCTGGCCACCGTCGGCCAGTGGATGGCGCAGCCGGAGCCGGACGGCATGAAGGTGAAAAAAGCGCTGTCGCGCCGCCTGATCCAGCCGGAGAACGTCAGAATGCCTTCGCCGATCGTGACCGATATCGTCATGCCGTCCGATCTGGGCGCGCAGCCGGAGGCCGCGGTAGCGGCGCCGAAGATCATTCTGCCGGGTGATTTGCCGCCGGGTGAAGGGGGGGCGCTGTGAGTTACGCCTTCACCGATACTCACTGCCATTTCGATTTTCCGCCCTTTACCGGGCATGAGACCGAGAGCCTGACGCGGGCGGCAAGCGCCGGCGTGCAGCGCATCATCGTCCCGACGGTCACCGCCGATCGCTTCGCCCGGGTGCTGCGGCTGGCGCAGGATCACGCGCCGCTGTTCGCCGCGCTGGGGCTGCACCCGCTGTATATCGCGCAGCATCATGAGCCGCAGCTGGAACAGCTGGCGGCGCTGTTGGCCGAACGGCCGCACAAGCTGGTGGCGGTGGGGGAGATCGGGCTCGATCTGTATATGGACAACCCACAGTTCGAGCGCCAGCAAAGCGTGCTGCTGGCCCAGCTGAAGCTGGCGAAACGGCATGACCTGCCGGTGATCCTGCATTCGCGCCGCACCCACGATCAGCTGGCCGCGGCGCTGCGGCGCATGCAGCTGCCGCGTCGCGGCGTGGTGCACGGCTTCGCCGGCAGCCTGTCGCAGGCGCAGGCCTTTATCCGCCTCGGCTATTACATCGGCGTGGGCGGCACCATCACCTATGAGCGGGCGCAGAAAACGCGCGGCGTGATGGCGCAGTTGCCGCTCGAGGCGCTGCTGCTGGAGACCGATGCGCCGGACATGCCGCTGGCCGGCTATCAGGGGCAGCCGAATCGCCCCGAACGCGCCGCCGAGGTGTTTCAGACGCTGTGTGAACTGCGGCCGGAACCGGCTGACGAGATCGCCGCCCACCTGCAACGCAATACCCAAACGCTGTTCGCCATGCCAAATTGAGGTCAACATAACGTGACTTGCGTCACGTTATAAGATTTTCATTTGCGTCTCGTTGTATACATTTGTGACATAAATCGGTGCGAGGGTGACCTCGCTCAGTATAATCCCCCCCGAAACACTCCAATAGCAGACCTCTCTTCATGAGCAGGGATGTACTTTATTTTTTGCAACAGGGAAACTTTGCATGCAACTCATCATGAGTCTGGTCGGCATGGCGGTGCTGATCGCCATTGCGGTGCTGCTCTCCAGCAACCGCCGGGCCATCAAACTGCGCACCGTCGTGTGGGCGTTCATCATTCAGATCGGCATCGGCGCGCTGGTACTGTATGTGCCGCTGGGCCGCAGCATCCTCGGCAGTATGTCTAACGGTGTGGCAAACGTTATCGCCTACGGCAATCAGGGCATTTCGTTCATTTTTGGCGGGCTGGTGTCCGACAAGATGTTCGAGGTGTTCGGCGGCGGCGGCTTCGTGTTCGCGCTGCGCGTTCTGCCGGTGATCGTGTTCTTCTCCTCGCTGATTGCGGTGCTGTACTACCTCGGCATCATGCAGTTGGTGATCCGCGTTCTGGGCGGCGGTTTGCACAAGCTGCTGGGTACCTCGCGCACCGAATCGCTGTCGGCGACCGCCAACATTTTCGTTGGCCAGACCGAAGCGCCGCTGGTGGTGCGCCCGTATATCGCCACCATGAGCCAGTCAGAATTGTTCGCCGTGATGTGCGGCGGCCTGGCCTCGGTAGCCGGTTCGGTATTGGCGGGGTACGCGCAGATGGGCGTGCCGCTGGAATACCTGATCGCCGCGTCCTTCATGGCCGCGCCGGGCGGGCTGCTGTTCGCCAAGCTGATGGTGCCGGAAACCGAGCAGACCCACGATAAAGACGATGCGATGAAACTGATCGCCGAAGAAGAGCGTCCGGCCAACGTGATCGACGCGGCGGCTTCCGGCGCAGCCTCCGGCATGCAGCTGGCGCTGAACGTCGGTGCGATGCTGTTGGCGTTTATCGCGCTGATCGCCTTGCTTAACGGCATTCTCGGCGGTATCGGCGGCTGGTTCGATTATCCGCAGCTGTCGCTTGAACTGATCCTCGGTTGGGTGTTCTCACCGATCGCCTTCCTGATCGGCGTGCCGTGGAGCGAAGCGATGACCGCCGGTTCGTTTATCGGCCAGAAGATCATCGTCAACGAGTTCGTCGCCTACATGAACTTCGGCGCCTATCTGCGCCCGGACGACGTGGTGGCGGCGGAAGGCCTGCAGGTGCTGTCGACGCATACCAAGGCGATCATCTCCTTTGCGCTGTGCGGTTTCGCCAACCTCTCTTCGGTGGCGATCCTGCTGGGCGGTTTGGGGAGCATGGCGCCCAACCGTCGCCATGACATCGCGCGCTTCGGTCTGAAGGCCGTGGCGGCGGGCACGCTGTCCAACCTGATGAGCGCCACCATCGCCGGTTTCTTCCTGGCGCTGTAAGCCATCCCTGAGCCCGCGACGGCGCGACCGATCGCGGGACTCTGCCTATACTCTAAGCAACGCGGGTGCTTGCCGCACCCGCGATCTTCAGCCGCTTCTTTAGCGAATTTGTGAACGATATCGCGTTATTTTGTGATGCTCTTCACATATAATTCCGGTCTGTTACAGTGCTATTTCATATAGTGTGATGATGAACGCGAATCGCCCTCGGCATTCGTGTTCAAATAGCTATTACTGGCCGGCCGCAAGGCGGGTGGCCATGTGCGGTGAGAAGGATCTCAGTTGCCGCCGCGGGAACGGCGTTCCCCAGCGCTATCTTCATGGAACCAAGTCCGCTCGCCAACACCCAGGTACTCAGTTGGAGAGTTTTATGACCGAATTAACCGCAGCAGCGCAACGTGCGCTGAACCTGATGGATTTAACCACGCTGAATGATGATGACACCGACGAGAAAGTGATCGCCCTCTGTCGTCAGGCCAACAGCCCGGCCGGCCACACGGCGGCCATCTGCATCTATCCGCGTTTTATCCCGGTAGCGCGCAAGGCGTTGCGTGAGCAAGGCACGCCGGACATCCGTATCGCCACCGTGACCAACTTCCCGCATGGCAACGACGATATCGACATCGCGCTGGCGGAAACCCGCGCGGCCATCGCCTATGGTGCGGATGAAGTGGACGTGGTGTTCCCTTACCGCGCGCTGATCGCCGGCAACGAACAGATCGGCTTCGAACTGGTGAAACAGTGCAAGCAGGCTTGTCAGGCGGCCAACGTGCTGCTGAAAGTGATTATCGAAACCGGTGAGCTGAAGCAGGCCGACCTGATCCGCAAAGCGTCCGAGATCGCCATCAAGGCTGGTGCGGATTTTATCAAGACCTCCACCGGCAAGGTGCCGGTCAACGCCACCTTGGAGAGCGCCGAGCTGATGATGTCGGTGATCCGCGATATGGGCGTGGCGAAGACGGTGGGCTTCAAGCCGGCCGGCGGCGTGCGCACCGCGGAAGACGCGCTGCATTATCTGCAACTTGCCGATCGTATTCTGGGCGAAGGCTGGGCCGACGCGCGGCATTTCCGCTTTGGCGCTTCCAGCCTGTTGGCCAGCTTGCTGACCACGATGGGCCACCAGACCCAGACCGCCGGCGGCGGCTACTGATCGATTTCGTTGGCGGGCGCCAGGCGCGCCCGTCTGCACCGACTCTCGGCGACACAGGGGGATGCCTTGTTCCTGGCTCAAGAAATTATTCGTAAGAAACGCGACGGCCAGCCGTTAAGCGAAGCGGAAATCCGCTTTTTCATCAACGGCATTCGCGACAACGTGGTGTCGGAAGGGCAGATCGCCGCGCTGGCGATGACCATTTATTTCCATGACATGAGCATGCCGGAGCGCGTGGCGCTCACCATGGCGATGCGCGATTCCGGCACCGTGCTGGACTGGAAGAGTCTGGCGCTGAACGGCCCGATCGTCGACAAACATTCGACCGGCGGCGTGGGCGACGTGACCTCGCTGATGCTTGGCCCGATGGTGGCGGCCTGCGGCGGCTATGTGCCGATGATCTCCGGCCGCGGCCTGGGACATACCGGCGGTACGCTGGACAAGCTGGAAGCCATTCCGGGCTTCAATATTTTCCCGGACGATAACGCCTTCCGCAAAATCATTCAGGACGTCGGCGTGGCGATCATCGGCCAGACCAGCTCGCTGGCGCCGGCGGACAAACGTTTCTACGCCACCCGCGACATCACCGCCACTGTGGATTCGATCCCGCTGATCACCGCCTCTATTCTGGCCAAGAAGCTGGCGGAAGGGCTGGATGCGCTGGTGATGGACGTGAAGGTTGGCTCCGGCGCCTTTATGCCGACCTATGCCCTGTCGCAAGATTTGGCGCAGGCGATCGTCGGCGTGGCCAACGGCGCGGGCTGCAAGACCACCGCGCTGCTGACCGACATGAACCAGGTGCTGGCCTCCAGCGCCGGCAACGCGGTGGAAGTGCGCGAAGCGGTGCGCTTCCTGACCGGCGAATACCGCAACCCGCGCCTGCTGGAAGTGACGCTGGCGCTGTGCGTGGAGATGCTGCTGTCCGGCGGCCTGGCGCAAGACGAGGCCGACGCGCGCGCCAAACTGCAGGCGGTGCTGGACAACGGCAAGGCGGCGGAGGTGTTTGGCCGCATGGTGGCGGCGCAGCAAGGGCCGATAGACTTCGTCGAACGCTACGATAGCTATCTGCCGGCGGCAACGCTGAGCAAGCCGGTGTATGCTGAAACCCCGGGCATCATCAGCGCTATGGATACCCGCGCGCTGGGCATGGCGGTGGTTTCGCTGGGCGGCGGCCGCCGCCGGGCGAGCGACGCCATCGATTACAGCGTTGGCCTGACCGAGGTGGCGCGCCTGGGCGAGAAAGTGGATGCCCAGCAGCCGCTGGCGATGATCCACGCCAACGATGAAGAGAGCTGGCAGCTGGCGGCCGATGCGGTGCGCAGCGCAATGACGCTGAGCGACAAGGCGCCGGAAGCGACGCCGGTGGTGTATAAGCGCATCACTCAAGCGTGATAACCCTCGTCTTTCAAGCCGTAGCGTTGTTGGCTGCACGCGTGCACCCCAGTCACTTACTTGAGTAAGCTCCTGGGGATACACGCACTAGCCGCCTAGCTACAATTTGAAATCCATTGGGTATAAATTTAGAGAATAAGGGCGATTGCAGTTTTGCGATCGCAATAGCGTGAGAACACGCAGGAGAGCACAAATGAAACGTACATTTATTATGGTATTGGACTCCTTCGGTATCGGTGCCAGCGAAGACGCCGAACGTTTTGGCGACCAGGGTTCCGACACCCTGGGCCACATTGCCGAAGTTTGCGCGCGCGGTGAGGCCAACGTGGGCCGCCAGGGCCCGCTGACGCTGCCTAACCTGAGCCGTCTGGGCCTCGGCAAAGCGGCGGAAGAGTCCACCGGCAACTTCCCGCAGGGGCTGGATCGCAACGCCGACATCATCGGCGCTTACGCTTACGCCAGCGAGCTCTCTTCCGGTAAAGACACGCCGTCGGGCCACTGGGAAATCGCCGGCGTGCCGGTGCTGTTCGACTGGGGCTACTTCACGGAAGAGCACAACAGCTTCCCGCAGGCGCTGCTGGACAAGCTGGTCGAGCGCGCCAAGCTGCCGGGTTACCTGGGCAACTGCCACTCGTCCGGCACCGTGATCCTCGATCAGCTGGGTGAAGAGCACATGAAAACCGGCAAGCCGATTTTCTACACCTCCGCTGACTCGGTGTTCCAGATCGCCTGCCATGAAGAAACCTTCGGCCTGGATCGCCTGTATGAGCTGTGCGAAATCGCACGTGAAGAGCTGACCGAAGGCGGTTACAACATCGGTCGCGTGATTGCGCGTCCGTTCGTCGGCGATAAGCCGGGCAACTTCCAGCGCACCGGCAACCGTCACGATCTGGCGGTAGAGCCGCCGGCGCCGACCGTGCTGAAAAAGCTGGTGGACGAGAAGGGCGGCGAAGTGGTGTCGATCGGTAAAATCGCCGACATCTACGCCAACGTCGGCATCACCAAGAAGGTGAAGGCGACCGGTATCGATGCGCTGTTCGACGCGACCCTGATTGAAATGGAAAAGGCCGGCGACAACACCATTGTGTTCACCAACTTCGTGGACTTCGATTCCTCCTATGGTCACCGCCGTGACGTGGCCGGCTACGCCGCCGCGCTGGAGCTGTTCGATCGCCGCCTGCCGGAGCTGCTGAAGCTGGTGAAAGACGAAGACATCATCATCTTCACCGCCGACCACGGCTGCGACCCGACCTGGCCGGGCACCGACCATACCCGCGAGCACATCCCGGTGCTGGTTTACGGCCCGAAAGTGAAGCCGGGCTCGCTGGGCCACCGCGAGACCTTTGCCGACATCGGCCAGACCGTCGCCAATTACTTTGGCCTGTCGCCGATGGATTACGGTAAGACCCTGTTCTAAGCCCTGTCTTTCAAGCCGCAGCGTTGTTAGCTTCACGCGTGAACCCCAGTCACTTACTCAAGTAAGCTCCTGGGGATTCATCCGCTAGCTGCCTGGCTGCAACTCGACATTCAAGGCTTAGATGTTTGACGTTTTTATTAAATAAGATTTCTAAAGGAAGAAAATTATGGCTACGCCGCACATTAATGCTGAGATGGGTGATTTCGCTGACGTAGTACTGATGCCGGGCGATCCGCTGCGTGCAAAATACATCGCCGAAACCTTCCTGGAAGGCGCAGTGGAAGTGAACAACGTGCGCGGCATGTTGGGCTTCACCGGCACCTACAAAGGCCGCCGCATCTCCGTAATGGGCCACGGCATGGGCATCCCGTCCTGCTCCATCTATGCGCGCGAGCTGATTGCCGAATTCGGCGTGAAGAAGATCATTCGCGTTGGTTCCTGCGGCGCGGTGCGTGACGATATCAAACTGCGTGACGTGGTGATCGGCATGGGCGCGTGCACCGACTCCAAGGTGAACCGCCTGCGCTTCAAGGACAACGACTTCGCGGCAATCGCCGACTTCGACATGGTGCGCAACGCGGTCGACGCGGCGGCGGCGCAGGGCATCCCGGCGCGCGTGGGCAACATCTTCTCCGCCGATCTGTTCTACACCCCGGATCCGGACATGTTCCAGGTGATGAAGAAGTACGGCATCCTGGGCGTGGAAATGGAAGCGGCCGGCATCTACGGCGTGGCGGCGGAGCTGTACGAAGAGTTCGGCTGCAAGGCGCTGACCATCTGCACCGTGTCCGACCACATCCTGCGTCACGAAGCGACCACGGCGGCGGAACGCCAGACCACCTTTAACGAAATGATCGTTATCGCGCTGGAATCCGTGCTGCTGGGCGACAAAGCGTAATACCCCGGCGGGCGTCATCATGGCGCCCGCCCGTCAATCTATTCATTCCGCTTGGCCAGTTTTGGCTAACGCTTTACCTTTCTGCCGTTTAACGCTATTACTTCCTCTATCAATCTATTCACCAATCTATTCATCTGATGATCACCGTTGAACAAGTTTTGCGCCATGGGCCGGCTACGGCTCGTCAACTGACAGAAGCGTTAGGCATCAGCCAGCCGACGCTATCGCGCCGTATCCGCGAACTGGCGGGCGCGGTATTGATCCTTGGTAAAGGTAAGGCGACGCGCTATGTATTGCGGCGCGGGATCGGCGGTGAGAGGCAGTTTCCGATGTATCGGGTTGATGAACGGGGTAAGGCGCACCTGTTTGCCACGCTTTGCCCGCTGTATCCTGCCGATAACTGTGCGGTGTGCGATGAGCGCAGCGGAGAGTGGCAGCTCTATGATGGTATGCCATGGTATTTGAACGACCTGCGGCCGATTGGCTTTCTCGGGCGAGCCTGGGGAAAAGCAGCGGCGCGCGAGTTGAATTTGCCGGAGGATGTGCGGCGATGGGATGAAGGCCAACGCTTGTTGGCGCTCTGCCGTTATGGCGAAGACATGACCGGCGATCTGCTGCCTGGTGCCGATAGCTATCAGCGCTGGTTAATGCGGGATACTGCCCTCGCCATCACGGTGGAAGATAAAGCCGAGCGTTACGCCGCATTGTCTGTCCAGGCGCTGGCCGGGGAACTGGTGGGCTCTTCCGCCGGTGGCGAGCAGCCCAAATTTGCCGCCTATGCTGAGCTGGCGTCTGGGCGCCGCGCGCATGTTTTGGTGAAGTTCAGCCTGGCGCCGACGCATGTCATTGCACAGCGCTGGAGCGATTTGCTGATCGCCGAGTCGCTGGCGTTGCAGACGGTCGCCGCTGCGGGATTGCCTGCCGCATCGGCGCAAATCCTGTTCGGTGCCGACCGGCAATGCTTTTTAGAGATTGAGCGCTTTGATCGCATCGCTGAAGAAGGGCGGGTAGCGATGGTGTCGCTGGAGGCGTTGGATGCCGAGTTCAGCGGCAGCGGCCATGCCAACTGGGTCGTGGCCGCCGAGAGGCTATTACAGCAAGGGGTGATCAATCACTCTGCCTACCAACGGATTGCCCTGTATTGGGCCTTTGGCCGGTTGATCGCCAATAGCGATATGCACCAAGGCAACCTGTCGTTCTTGCGGATAACCCAGCGGCCGGTCATGTTGGCGCCTTTGTATGATATGTTGCCGATGGCTTTTGCCCCGGCAAGCAGCGGTAATCTGCGCCACGACGCGGTGGAGATCCGTTTGAGCAACGAGGTGAGCGGCGCCGTCTGGCGGCAAGCGGAGCGATTGGCTCTCGAGTTCTGGCGGCAAACGGCGCAACATGACGACATCAGCGAGGCGTTCCGGGCGATTGCCGAGCAAATGTTGGTGCAACTGCAGAAGCTGCACCAGCGCATTCAGCGCCTGGCCTGAGTTACTCCTTCTTCGGCGCTTCCTGTGTTTTCTCCGGCGCATCCTCTTCGTCATCTTCCACCGTATTGCCTTCTGCCAAGGGCGTGTTGGCGGTCAACAGGTACGGCGACTGCTGCCAGCGGCTGCGGCGGTGTTGCAGCAGGGTGCGCGCCAGAATGATGCCGATCGCCAGCGCCAGCAGGATCATCAGGCGCAGCAGGTTGGTGGTGTTGTCCACCTGCTTGGATTCGGTCGCCAGCACGTGGGTGTCGAGGGTGATGCGGATAAAGCCGATCGGGCCGTCTTTGCCCTGAATGGATTCGACCAACTGATGGTTGAAATAGCTGCCGGCGCGTTTGCCGTCGAGCGACAGGCGATCGCGTATACTTATCTGTTCCCCGGCGTGGGAGACCAGCGTGCCATCCTGCTGATACACGCTGACGTCGAGAATGCGGCTGTGATCGGTGAGCTGCTTGAGGATGGCGTCGATGCGCGGGGTGTTGCCGTCGTCGTCCAGCAGCGGCGCCAGGCTGTAGGCGACCTGTTTGGTCAGCGTCTGCGCCAGCTCTTCAACCTGCTCGGATCGCGCCATTTGGTGACTCAGGCTAAAATAAGAGGCGCCCTGCATCAGCAGCACCAGCAAAGCCAGGCAAATCAGGATAATAGCGGTGCGGTGCAGGCGAAATTTCAGTTTAGCGCGAGCCATGCAGGTTCCTTGGGCATCGGGGACACTTTATGTTGCCAGAACCGCTGGCGATAGGATAGCTTGATGCGTCGTTTTATCATGCAGCGTTTTTGTCCATTCAGGAGTCAATGATGTCAAACAGTCTGACCTATTGCGATCTTCCGGCGGAGATCTCTCAATGGCCGGGTCTTCCCCTTTCGCTCAGCGGCGACGAAGTGATGCCGCTGGACTACCGGGCGGGCAATACCGGGTGGCTGTTATATGGCAGGAAGCTGGACAAGGCGCGCATTACGCAATTCCAACGCAAGCTGGGCGCGGCGATGGTGATCGTCACCGCCTGGGGCGTGGACGACTATCAGGTGGTGCGCCTGGCGGGCACGTTGACGCCGCGCGCCAAGCTGCTGGCGGCGGAGAGCGGGCTGGACGTGGCGCCGCTCGGCAAGATCCCGCACCTGCGCACGCCGGGGCTGCTGGTGATGGACATGGATTCGACGGCGATCGAGATCGAGTGCATCGATGAGATCGCCAAGCTGGCGGGCGTCGGCGAACAGGTGGCGGAAGTCACCGAACGTGCGATGCGCGGCGAACTGGACTTTACCGCCAGCCTGCGCCAGCGCGTCGGCACGCTGAAAGGGGCCGACGCCAACATCCTCAAGCAGGTGCGCGACGAGCTGCCGCTGATGCCGGGGCTGACCAGCCTGGTGGGCAAGCTGCAGGCGATGGGTTGGCATGTGGCGATCGCCTCCGGTGGTTTCACCTACTACGCCGAATACCTGCGCAACCGGCTGCGGCTGGTGGCGGCGGCAGCCAATGAGCTGGAGATCCGCGACGGCAAGCTGACCGGCGAAGTGCTGGGGCCGGTGGTGGACGCGCAGTTCAAAGCCGATACGCTGCTGCGGCTGGCGGAGAAGCTGGAGATCCCGCTGGCGCAGACCGTGGCCATCGGCGACGGCGCCAACGATTTGAAAATGATGCAGGCGGCGGGGTTGGGCATCGCCTACCACGCCAAGCCGAAAGTGTATGAAAAAGCGCAGGTGGCGATCCGGCATGCGGATCTGATGGGCGTGCTGTGTATTCTCACCGGCAGCCTGAAACACGAAGTGCGATAACGAAAGATTGAGGTAAGACGTGGCAAAAGCGGCAAAACGGGCATTTGTGTGCAATGAGTGCGGGGCGGACTATCCGCGTTGGCAGGGGCAGTGCAGCGCCTGTCATGCTTGGAACACCATCACGGAAGTGCGTTTGGCCGCGTCGCCGGCCGCGGCGCGCAACGATCGCCTCAGCGGCTATGCCGGCGACGCCGGCGTCAGCAAGGTACAGAAGCTGTCGGAAATCAGCCTTGAGGCGCTGCCGCGCTTCACCACCGGCTTTCTCGAGTTCGACCGCGTGCTGGGCGGCGGCGTGGTGCCCGGCAGCGCCATTCTGATCGGCGGCAACCCCGGCGCCGGCAAGAGCACCCTGTTGCTGCAGGTGCTGTGCAAACTGTCCGAACAGATGAAAACCCTGTACGTCACCGGCGAGGAGTCGCTGCAGCAGGTGGCGATGCGCGCTCACCGTCTGGGGCTGCCGACCGGCGGCCTGAACATGCTGTCGGAAACCAGCATCGAGCAGATCTGCCTGATCGCCGAGCAGGAGCAGCCGAAGCTGATGGTGATCGACTCGATCCAGGTGATGCACATGGCGGACATTCAGTCTTCGCCGGGCAGCGTGGCGCAGGTGCGGGAAACCGCCGCCTATCTGACGCGCTTCGCCAAGACGCGCGGCGTGGCGATCGTCATGGTCGGCCACGTCACCAAAGACGGCTCGCTGGCCGGGCCGAAAGTGCTGGAACACTGTATCGACTGTTCGGTGCTGCTGGATGGCGACGCCGATTCCCGCTTCCGCACTCTGCGCAGCCACAAGAACCGCTTCGGCGCGGTCAACGAGCTGGGCGTGTTTGCCATGACCGAACAGGGGCTGCGCGAAGTCAGCAACCCTTCGGCGATCTTCCTCAGCCGCGGCGACGAAGTCACCTCCGGCAGCTCGGTGATGGTGGTGTGGGAAGGCACCCGGCCGCTGCTGGTGGAGATCCAGGCGCTGGTGGATCACTCGATGATGTCCAACCCGCGCCGCGTGGCGGTGGGCCTGGAGCAGAATCGGTTGGCAATCCTGCTGGCGGTGCTGCACCGGCATGGCGGGCTGCAGATGTCGGATCAGGACGTGTTCGTCAACGTGGTCGGCGGGGTAAAGGTCAGCGAGACCAGCGCCGATCTGGCGCTGCTGATGTCGCTGGTCTCGAGCCTGCGCGATCGCCCGCTGCCGAACGATCTGGTGGTGTTCGGCGAAGTGGGGTTGGCGGGGGAGATTCGCCCGGTGCCGAGCGGCCAGGAGCGCATCTCCGAAGCGGCCAAGCACGGCTTCAAGCGCGCCATCGTGCCGCACGGCAACATGCCGAAGAAGCCGCCGGCCAACATGCAGGTGTTCGGGGTCAAGAAGCTGGCGGACGCGCTGGACGTGCTGGAAGAGTTTTATTAATGTCGCCGACGGCGAGAAAGATATGCTATTTTGTTTAGCATACTAAACGGAGGTGGCCATGCCGCAATTTGATTATCTGAAGACGTCCATCAAGCAAAAGGGCTGTACTTTGCAGCAGGTGGCGGATGCCAGCGGCATGACCAAAGGCTATCTCAGCCAGCTGTTGAACGACAAGATCAAAAGCCCGAGCGCGCAAAAGCTCGAGGCGCTGCACCGTTTTCTCGGGCTGGAGTTCCCGCGTAAAGAGGTTAAAGTCGGCGTAGTGTTTGGTAAATTTTACCCGCTGCACACCGGCCACATCTATCTGATCCAGCGCGCCTGCAGCCAGGTGGACGAGCTGCACGTTATCTTGTGCCATGACGAGCCGCGCGATCGCGAGCTGTTCGAGAACAGTTCGATGTCGCAACAGCCGACGGTCAGCGATCGCCTGCGCTGGCTCCTGCAGACCTTCAAGTACCAGAAAAACATCCATATCCACTCGTTCGACGAGCAGGGCATCGAGCCCTATCCGCACGGCTGGAACGTGTGGAGCGATGGCATGAAGGCCTTTATGGAGCAGAAGGGCATCGTGCCGAGCTTCATCTATTCCAGCGAAGCGCAGGACGCGCCGCGCTATCGCGAGCATCTGGGCATCGAAACCATTTTGGTCGACCCCGAGCGTTCGTTCATGAACATCAGCGGCAATCAGATCCGTCAGGATCCGTTCCGCTATTGGGACTATATCCCGACCGAGGTGAAGCCGTTCTTCGTGCGTACTGTGGCGATCCTCGGCGGTGAGTCGAGCGGCAAGTCGACGCTGGTCAACAAGCTGGCCAACATCTTCAACACCACCAGCGCCTGGGAATATGGCCGCGATTACGTGTTCTCGCACCTGGGCGGCGACGAGATGGCGCTGCAGTACTCCGACTACGACAAAATTGCTCTCGGGCAGGCGCAATACGTGGATTTCGCGGTCAAGTACGCCAACAAGGTGGCGTTTATCGATACCGATTTCGTGACTACGCAGGCGTTTTGCAAAAAGTACGAAGGGCGTGAGCACCCCTTCGTGCAGGCGCTGATCGACGAATACCGTTTCGATCTGGTGATCCTGCTGGAAAACAACACGCCGTGGGTGGCGGACGGTCTGCGCAGCCTCGGTAGCAGCGCCGATCGCCTGGCGTTCCAGCGCCTGCTGGAGGAGATGCTGCGCGCCAACAACATCGAGTACGTGCACGTTGAATCCAGCGATTACGAAGAGCGTTTCCTGCGCTGCGTCGAGCTGGTGCAACAGCTGCTGGCGGCGGATGCCGGCAGGTTGAGCGCGCCCGCCCATCGCCACGCTGCAGGCTGAGGGAAATTAGCGTAATGTGCGATCGCGGCGGCAGAAACGGCCGCCCTGGCGCACATTTAACGGCTTGTTTAAACATGGTTCATTCGAGAGCGACTACGTTAAGGTTTTCTTTACAATAACGCTCAGAAGAAGACATGTCTTATCGCTTACTCGCTCTCTGGTTGGTCTGCTATGCCGCAGCCTGGACGCTGCTGACTGTTCATCTCGATCCTACCCTGCCTTACGACGCCGTCGAGGCGCTCAACTGGGGCCTCAACGGAGAGTGGGGCTCACCGAAAAATCCGTGGCTGGTCGGTGCGGCGATGCATCCGGCGATCTGGCTATCGTGGCTGCCGCTGAACGTTTACTGGTATGGCGGGCACTTCATCGCCATCGCCATCGGCATGTTGGGCGTCTGGCTGTTGGCGCGGCGCCTGAGCGGCAGCACCTCGCTGGCCTGGATGGCGCTGCTGACGCTCAACCTGTCCGGCATCATCAATTTCGACATTATTCCCTACAACGACAACTACCTGTTGGTGATGCTGTGGCCGTGGATGGCGCTGTTCTTCCACATGGCTATCTCGCGTTCGGCCAACTGGTGGCCGGCCTTCGCGTTGGTGGCCGGTCTGGCGATGATGGCGAAGTACTCGACCTTCGCCTTCGTCTATTTCGTGGCGCTGTCGACGCTGTTCGTGCCGCAGGTTCGGCGTTGCTATCGGCAGCCGCAGTTCTATCTGGCGGTAGCGATCTGGCTGGCGCTGGTGTTGCCGAACGTGTTCTGGCTGTGGAATCACGACTTTGCCGCCTTCAAATGGGTGGATTCGCAGATCAAGATGCAGCTCAACCTCGATATGCTGCAGTCGCTGCTGCTGGTGTTCTATCCGTCGCTGGTGCTGTGGGCGATCCTGCGGCGCAGCGGGGCGGTGCTGGCCTGGCCATCGGCGTTGCCGATGCGGGTGCTGCTGTGGATCTATCTGTTGCCGCTTGGCATTATCACTTTCTGGTTCTCCTTCAACGTCGGCGGCCGGTTGACCGAATGGCTGCAGCCGTTCTTCATGCTGGCGCCCGCGCTGCTGGTTGGCTGCGTGCGTCAGCCGCCGGTGCGTTCACTGCGCGCGGCGACCCTCGGGCTGATGTGCGCAGCGCTGGCGGTCTATCTGGGGTATGCCGCGGTGATGTTGGGCAACGTGCGCAACGCCGGCCAGAAGATGGTGGGTATCAAGGCGTTCAGCGCCGGGGTGGAGCGGCTGTGGCAGGAGCGGTATGGCGTCGACCTACGCTACGTCGGCGGCGAATACCTGTCGCAGTGGATGACGGTGTACGCCGATTCACGGCCGCAGACCATTACGCGCTGGTCCAATCATACGCGGCCGAATATCTACAACGTCAACATCAGCTATCCGCAGATTGCCCAGCACGGCGTCGCCCTGTTTGGGCGGTTGGGTGAAGACTGCGCGCACAGCGACTTCGGCGGTGAGTTGGCCCACTGGCCGAAGATGCGCCTCGATTGGCAGCAGACGCTGACCTTCCGCGCCGATCCGCATGCCGACGAGCAGACGCTGTGCGTCGGCTTCGTTCGTCCGCAGTAGCGGCGGCGCAGGGCGCCGCCGCGATTCAGGCTTAGTAAGCGATAACCAGCTTGCCTTGCATATGACCGCCGAGCAGCTGTCGATGCGCGGCGGTCAGCGTGTCTACCGACAGCCCGTGCAGGGTTTCGCTCAGCGTGGTGCTCAGCTTGCCCTCGTCCAGCAACTGCGCCATCTGCTGCAGGATCTTGCCCTGTTGCGCGATGTCCGGGGTGGTGAACATGCTGCGGGTGAACATGAATTCCCAGTGCAGCGCGGCGCTTTTCAGCTTCAGCGCGTTTTGATCCAACGGCTGCGCGTTCTCGACGATGGTGCAGATATGGCCCAGCGGCGCGACCAGCTCGGCCATCGCCGGCCAGTGGCCGTCGGTATCGTTCAGGCATAGGATGTAATCCACCTGCTCGATGCCGTGCTGCGCCAGGTTGCCTTTCAGATCGCGGTAGTCCACCACCAGGTCGGCGCCGCGTTCACGGCACCAGGCGGCGGACTCCGGCCTTGAGGCGGTGGCGATCACTTTCACCTTGCTGCGCAATGCGGCCAGCGGAATGGCCAGCGAGCCGACCCCGCCGGCGCCGCCGATGATCAGCAGCGTCTTGTGCTCGGGCGCGTCCTGAATGTTCAGGTGTTCGAACAGCGCCTCCCAGGCGGTGAGGGCGGTGAGCGGCAGGGCGGCGGACTCGGCCCAGTTCAGGCTGCGCGGTTTGTGCGCGGCGATGCGTGAGTCGATCAGCTGATGGCTGCTGTTGCTGCCCGGACGGGTGATGTCGCCGGCGTACCACACCTCATCGCCGGGCTTGAAGCCGCTGACGCCGCTGCCTACGCTCACCACGATGCCGCTGGCGTCCCAGCCGAGGACGCGCGGCTGCTGCAGGCCGCTTTTCTGCAGACCGGCGTGCACTTTGGTGTCCACCGGATTGACCGACGCCGCTTTCACTTCCACCAGCAGATCGCACTGGCCGGGAACCGGCATCTCCGGTGAGATTTCGATGAAACCGGCGGGGTTCTGCGGGTCTACGGCAATGGCTTTTATCGACATGATTGTACTCCTTTCAAATGATGCTCCCAGTGTAGACCCGCGGCAGTAGGGTGATAAGATGGACAATATCTAACTGAGTGTTCGTTTAAGGTGAACAATGGAATTCAAACAGCTGCAGGACATGGCGCTGTTCGCGCTGGTGGCGGAGTGCGGCAGCTTCACCGCCGCCGCGCAGCGCGTCGGGCTGCCGAAGTCCAGCGTCAGCCAGCGCATCAGCCAGCTCGAACAGACGCTGGGGCTGCGCTTGCTCAATCGCACTACGCGCCAGTTGAACCTGACCTTCGCCGGTGAGCGCTATCTGGAACATTGTCAGGCGATGATGTCCGCCGCCGAGCGGGCCGATCTGGCGCTGCAGCGGCTGCGCGATAACCCGAGCGGCCGCCTGCGCATCTCGACGCCCGCCGGGCTGGGGGCGACCCTGGTGGCGCGGCTGGCGGCGGATTTTCAGCGCCAGTATCCGGACGTTTCGCTGGAGGTGTCGGTGTCCGATGCCATGGTGGATCTGGTGCAGGAAGGCTTCGACGCCGCGTTGCGCACCGGCAAGCCGCAGGATTCTTCGCTGATCGGTCGCCGTCTCGGGTATGCGCCGCGCTATTTGTTGGCGGCGCCGTCCTATCTGGCGCAGCATCCGCCGATCGAACATCCGCAGCAGTTGCAGCAGCACCGCTGCATTGCCCACCGCGCCTGGACGGCCTGGAACCTGCGCTGCGGTGACGACTATTACCGCTGGCAGCTGCCGCTGGCGCACACCACCGACAACCTGCTGTATGCGCGCGAATGCGCCATCGCCGGTGCCGGCATCACGCTGCTGCCGGCGTTTCTCAGCCGTGAGGTGGTGGCGCAGAAACTGTTGGTGGAAGTGTTGCCGACATGGCGCGCGGAAGGGAACGAGCTGTATCTGGTCTACCCGAGCCGCAAGCTGAATTCCCCGGCGCTGGCCTGTTTCATCGATGTGGTGCTGCAGCACCCGGCATTCGACGACTATGCGCGCGAGCTGGCGCGGGAATGATGACCGGGGCGCGCAGAGCCTTCTCTTCAGGCGGAGGGCCGCGCCACCTGAACGATGCGCTTCCCTCTATTTTTGCCCGCCAGCAGGCCGACCAGCGCAGCGGGCAGCAGCTCGAAACCGGTGATCAGGTCTTCGATGACCGCAAGTTTTCCTTCAGCGATCCAGACCGTGAGCGCCGCCAGCGCCTGTTCTTGGCGGTGAAGGAAATCGGCCAACAGGAACCCACGCATCGTCAAGCTGTTGACGATCAACACACCGGGGATCCCGGCAGGTGCTGCCGGCGGAGAGGCCGTATCGTACTGCGATACCGCGCCGCAGCAAACGATGCGCCCCTGTTTTGCCATGTGCTGCAGACTGGTCGCCAAAATATTGCCGCCGACGTTGTCGAACAGCACATCGATGCCGTTGGGGCACGAGCGGCGCAGGGCGTCATGCAGATTTTCCGCTTTATAATCTATCGCCGCGTCGAACCCCAGCCTGTCCGTCAGCAGCGCCGTTTTGGCGCCGCCGCCGGCAATGCCCACCGTGCGGCAGCCGTGAAGCCGGGCGATTTGTCCGGAGAACATGCCTACCGCCCCCGCGGCGGCGGATACGACGACGGTTTCACCGGCCTTGGGGCGTCCGCATTCCAGCAGGCCGAAGTAAGCGGTGAGTCCAGGCACGCCGTAAACGCTGAGCAAGTGCGTATGCGGAACGATATCCGACTGCTTGAGCGCGCCTGCCGCCGGTACGACTGCGAAGGTTTGCCAGCCGGTTTCTGCCAGCACTAAATCTCCGGCGGCCAGCAGGGGAGAGCGCGACTCGACGACTTCGGCCAGCACGGTCGCAGCCATGACGTCTCCCGCCTGCAGTCCGGAACGATAGGTGACGCCCTGCATCCAGGCTCGGCTGGCCGCATCCAGAGGCACGTAAAGCGTGCGCAACAAAACCTCTTCAGGGCCGGGGATCGGCATGGGTGCCTCCCGAGTCTGAAAACAATCGACGGTCAGTTTTCCTTGCGGGAGTTTGACGAGGATGATTTGGCGATTCTGCATCGGTGGGCTCCTGATTAAATCTTGCCGAAGGCATCGACGCCGGTGAGTTGCGCCGAGAGTTTCCACAGGCGTTGGGCCTGTTCAGGATCGACGGCGTAGCTTTTTACGCCGCTGAAGGAAAAGCCGGTGTCATCGTTGCGCCGGGCGACATCGCAATCTTCGCAATACAATCCGCCAAGGCCATTGAGTTGGGGCGATGTCGCCGCCCAGACCTGGGTTGCCGCTCCTTGTTGCGGGGTCTTCAGCATTTCCGGGTGGGCGGGTTTGCCGTTGGCGTCGATCCAGTCCAATGCGAGCATCTCTTCCTGCGAGAGATAGCGCTGCAGCGGCGTTGGGATCATGCCGGGATGCAGTGAGAAGGCGCGCACGCCGGCGTTTTTCCCCAGCTTGTCAAGCTGGAGGGCGAAGAGCGCGTTAGCGGTTTTCGATTGGCCATAGGCCAGCCACTTGTCATAGCCGCTGTGAAACTGAACGTCATTCCAGCGTATGGCGCTGGCATGGTGACCGGAAGAGGAGATGACGACAACGCGGGCGCCGCCCGCCAATGCCGGCCAGAGGTGGCTCACCAGTGCGTAATGCCCCAGATGGTTGATCGCGAATTGTGTCTCCCAGCCTGGGCCGATACGGGTTTCAGGACAGGCCATAATGCCGGCGCCGCAGATCAACATATCGAGGTGGACGCCGGTCGCCAGAAGTTGTTGCGTGAACTTTCTGATGTTGCTCAGATCGGCCAAATCAAGCTCATAAATGTCGATGTTGCTGATACCGGCGATGGCCAGACGGGTACGGGCGATGACGGGATCGCGGGCGGCGACGATCACCTGTGCTCCCGCTTGCGTCAATGCGCGAGTCGTTTCCAATCCCAGGCCGGAATGACCGCCGGTTATCAGCGCCGTCATGCCGGCCAGTTGCCGATCTTTGAGCACGTCGGCGGCGGCGGTGGTGGCGTTAAAGCTGGTGTTGAGGGGTATTTGTCGGTTCATTGGGCGTTCCTCGCTGCGGTTGGCTGTGACACTGGGAGTGTAAGTCGGCTCTATCAGCGGCTGAATGCAACAAAAACCTAATTTCTGTCGCCATCGTCCTAAGGCCTTTGGCTGGAGCATCGCACGGGCTATGCTCTTGAAAGGGCCTTGGGGGGAGAGGGTATGGATCCTTTATCGGAAGTGCTGGCGCCACTGAATAGCCAGAATGCGTTTTTCGGCGGCCTGAAGGCCGGCGGCGACTGGGCCGTTCATTTTCCCGCTCCGCAAGGCGGGAAGTTCAACGCGGTGGTGCGCGGCGGCTGTTGGCTGGCGGCGGAAGGGCTGGCCGAGCCGCTGTGGCTGGCGGCCGGCGACTGTTTATTGCTGACTCGCAGCCTGCCGCTGACCGTTGGCAGCGACTTGTCACTGCCGGCGCTCGACGCCGACGCGCTCTATCTGCAGGCGAAAAACGGCATGGCGAGCTGCGGCGAGGGGGAAACGTGCCTGTTTATAGGCGGCCGCTTTAGCTTCGGCCAGGAAGTGGAACGGCTGTTTGGCAGCCTGCCCGCGCTGATGGTGATCCGCGGAGGCACGGAAGAGGCTGCCGTGCTGCAATGGGCGTTGCAACGGCTGGCGGATGAGTTGGTTAGGCCTTCGCCGGGCAGTACGCTGATGACGCATCATCTGGGGCAAATCATGTTGACCCAGGCACTGCGGATTTACCTGATGGGGGAGGAGAGTGCGGCGTCGGGTTGGCTGCCCGCCTTGTTCGATCCGCGCATCGGCGCCGCGATGCTGGCGGTGCACGCCGATCCCGCCCGGCGCTGGACGGTGGCGGCGTTGGCCGACGCGGCGAGCGTTTCCCGTTCGACGTTGGCGCTGCGCTTCAAGCAGAAGGCCGGCATGGCACCGCTTGAATACGTGTCGCGCTGGCGCATGTTACTGGCGGCGCGGGCTTTGCGTACCGGCAGCGAACCGGTGTCCGTCATCGCGCAGCGTTTGGGATACGACTCAGACAGCGCGTTCAGCCACGCCTTTAAGCGCATGATGGCATGCTCGCCGCGCGACTATCGGCGGGCGCGGGCATAAAAAAAGGCGCCGCATGCGGCGCCTTTCGTATTACTTGGCGATCTTCTTGTACTTGATGCGGTGCGGCTCGAGCGCATCGGCGCCCAGCGTACGCTTCTTGTACTCTTCGTACTCGGTGAAGTTGCCTTCGAAGAATTCCACCTTGCCCTCGTCCTGGTAATCCAGGATGTGGGTGGCGATGCGGTCGAGGAACCAACGGTCGTGCGAGATCACCATGGCGCAGCCAGGGAATTCCAGCAGGGCGTTTTCCAGCGCGCGCAGGGTTTCGATATCCAGGTCGTTGGTCGGTTCATCGAGCAGCAGTACGTTGCCGCCAACCTGCAGCAGCTTGGCCAGGTGCAGACGGCCACGCTCACCGCCCGACAGCTCGCCCACGCGTTTGCCCTGATCGACACCTTTGAAGTTGAAGCGGCCGACATAGGCACGGCTCGGCATCTCGGTGTTGCCGATGCGCATGATGTCCTGCCCGCCGGAGACTTCTTCCCACACGGTTTTCGAGCCGTCCATGCTGTCGCGGAACTGATCGACGGACGCCAGCTTGACGGTATCGCCCAGCACGATGCTGCCGGAATCAGGCTGTTCCTGACCGGACATCATGCGGAACAGCGTGGATTTACCCGCGCCGTTCGGGCCGATGATGCCGACGATTGCCCCTTTCGGCACCGAGAACGACAGATCGTCGATCAGCAGGCGGTCGCCGTAGGACTTGCGCAGGTTGCTGACTTCGACCACTTTATCGCCCAGGCGTGCGCCAGGTGGAATGAACAGTTCGTTGGTTTCGTTACGTTTTTGGTATTCGGTGTTGTTCAGCTCTTCGAAGCGGGCCAAACGGGCCTTGCCTTTGGACTGACGGCCTTTGGCACCCTGACGCACCCACTCCAGCTCTTTCTCGATCGACTTGCGGCGAGCGGCTTCGGCGGACGCTTCCTGCGCCAGACGCGCGTCTTTCTGCTCCAGCCAGGAGGAGTAGTTGCCTTCCCATGGAATGCCTTCGCCGCGGTCCAGTTCGAGGATCCAGCCGGCTACGTTATCCAGGAAGTAACGGTCGTGGGTGATCGCCACCACGGTGCCTTCGAAGTCGTGCAGGAAGCGTTCCAGCCAGGCCACGGACTCGGCGTCCAGGTGGTTGGTCGGTTCGTCCAGCAGCAGCATGTCCGGCTTTTCGAGCAGCAGGCGGCACAGCGCTACGCGGCGGCGCTCACCCCCGGACAGATGGGCGATTTTGGCGTCCCAGTCCGGCAGGCGCAACGCATCGGCGGCGCGTTCCAGCTGCGTATTGAGGTTGTGACCGTCGTGCGCCTGAATGATCTCTTCCAGGCGGCCCTGTTCGGCGGCCAGCTTGTCGAAGTCTGCGCCTTCTTCCGCGTACAGCGCGTACACTTCGTCCAGGCGTTTCAGCGCGCCGACCACTTCCGCCAGCGCTTCTTCCACCGACTCACGCACGGTGTGTTCAAGGTTAAGCTGCGGCTCCTGCGGCAGGTAACCGATCTTGATGCCCGGCTGCGGGCGCGCTTCCCCTTCGATATCGGTATCGATGCCGGCCATGATGCGCAGCAGGGTGGACTTACCGGCGCCGTTCAGGCCCAGTACGCCGATTTTGGCCCCAGGGAAGAAGCTCAGGGAGATGTTTTTCAAAATATGACGCTTCGGCGGTACGACCTTGCCGACGCGGTGCATGGTATAGACGTATTGAGCCACGTTGCTCTAAGCCTCTCTATATCAGTATTTATAGGATGTCTGGCGGCATGAGTGTAGCCCGTTTCGATCTCGGATCCCAGACATCGCTCAGCGATCGCTAAGTATAACCGTTTATGCGCCGATAAAGGCGCATATTGGTGGCTTATGGCGTGACGACGATCGCGACGCGGCGGTTTTCCGCGCGGCCGCTGGAGGTGCGGTTGTCGGCAACGGGATCGCGCTTGCCCATGCCGCGGGTTTCGATATTGGCACGCGGAATGCCGACGCTGGCCAGCAGATCGGCCACCGCATCGGCGCGGCGCAGGGAGAGCTGGTCGTTATAGCTGTCTTCACCGTAGTTGTCGGTATGGCCGTCCAGGCGGAACTTGGTGATGCCGACGCTCAGCAACGCACGGCCCATCTTCTGCACCGTCTCGGTGCTTTCCGGGTTCAGCTTGCCGATGTTGTTGCCGAACAGCACTTTATCCGACAGACCGAACTCCCAGCCGTTGTCAGTCAGTTTGAAGCCCTGCGATTGCAGCAGCGCAACCTGCTCGGGCGTCAGGCCCTGCGGCTTGCTCTGGCAGCCGGCGAGCGCCAGCAGGACGACGAACACCATCGTCAGCAGTGAAAAACGACCTTTAAACAGTTGCTGTATCATAGTCAAAATCCCTAGTTCAAGTGTTATAGCCGGGGCTCTTATTTATGTATAGCCAGCCGCCAGCCTCCGTTATAACGATGCTTTGCCTGATACATCGCATCGTCAGCTTCGTGCAAAAGACCCTGAGGCGTTGACGCGTGATCAGGGTACAGCGCAATACCGATACTCAGAGAGGTAATGACCGCCTCGTCGTTCGGCAAAATGACCGGTTGTGTCATGCAGTCGATGATGTTGTCGGCGATCTGCAGAACATCTTCCGTGCCGTGAACCGGCGCCAGCAGCACGGCGAATTCATCCCCGCCCAGACGCGCGACCAGATCGGTCTCGCGCAGCTGCGCGCGAATGCGTCCGGCAATGGTGGTCAGCACCGCATCGCCTGCGGCGTGGCCGTAACTGTCGTTCACCTCCTTGAAGCGATCGCCGTCGATAAACAGCACCGCCAATTTTGCCGGTGGCGCGATATCGCCCAGGGCGCGGCTCAGCCGCCCTTCGAAGAAGGCGCGATTCGGCAAGCCGGTCAGGCTGTCGTGCGTCGCCCGGTGGGCCAGCGAGTCGTTCTCCTGCTTCAGGTGGGCTTGCCAGGCTTCCAACTCGTCGAGCAAGCCGTTGAAATCGTTGCTGAGCTCATGCAGCTCGGCGATGGGCGCCGACGGCACTCGCAGGCCGAAGGTGCGATCGCGACGCACCGCGTGCGCCACGTTGGCGATATCGTCCAACGAACGGACGATGCCGGCCAGCATGCGGCGCGATAACACCAGGGCGCATAGGGTACTGAGCACCATGCAGGCGATCATGCCGACCAGGCCGCGCAACAGGAAACGCAGCAGGCTGCCACCGTTGCCGCTCAACCAGACCTGGCCGACCTGTTTGCCCTCGTGAGAGATAGGCAAGATGACCGGCTCGGGCAGCGCCCAGTGAGCAACGATTTGTTCCAGACCGTGCAGCGGGCCGTCGGTGGGATGACGCCAACAGGCCAACATCTTGCCTTTATTATCCAGAATGCGCGCCTCCAGGATCTCTTCGTTGGAGGAGATCAACATCAGCGCCTCACGCGCGGCGGTGCGGTCTTCAAACACCACGGCGGCCTCGACGGTATAGCTGATGGAGCGCGCGATCAGGTGCAGGTTGTGGTTGGCGTAAGCGCGCAGCGCAAACAGCGCCACCAGCGTCAGAAAGATGCCGGCGGTGCCGACGGCGATCAGCGCCAGCCCAAGATGCACCCGCTGCAGCACCCGGCCCAATGTCGGGCGCGCATTGCCGGAACGGTTTCTACGCAACAGCCTCATAGCGGCGGCGCCTGTTTGCGTGCCAGCTGCAGCACGTTGGGGTGAACGCGCACGCCGCTGCGTGCCAGGGCGTCCAGGTTGACCTTGAAACTGGCCTGATCCCCATCGATAAGCAGGCAAAATGCGCTGCCGGCGGAGCATTCGCTATCGTTCTCGCTGATGCTGAGAATGGAGTTGCCGGAAATGCGCTGCATGAAATTTTGTCTCTGCGCGGCGTTGATGTTCCCTAAATAGATGACATCACAGCCGGTACTCAACGTTGGGCTGTCGAACGGCACGCGTTCGGTTTTAATCGGACGCGGCGCGCTGAGCAGGATCGGATCGAACAGCCCTTCGGCATACTGGGTGGGTGCGGTCACGCACAACCGGATCGGATTGGGTTCACGCGACCAGCGGGCGTAGCTGATGATGCCGACCACTACGGTCGTCACGGCATGCGTGCGCTTTTGATAGGGATCATCGGCGGCGCGCGCAGGCCCGGGCAACGTCAGCAGCACCAACAAAACGATCAGCAACAGGCGGCCGATATTCAGGCGTGCGGCATGGAAGCCCGGTACGGGGCTTTTTGCGCAACGCATCGCTATCGCGGTCTTACTCGCCATTTTCACCCGCCATTCCGGCCTGATCTACCGCCCGCAGGCCGGGGCCTGACAAGGAAAAATCCGGTCCGCTTGAAGGGACAATCGTTTTGCTGAAAGCTGTCAGTCGCACTGCCTAATGAACACTATCTAACCCATAATTGGCGCGGATTGTATTATAAGATGTCTTCGTTGGGCGCTTTATGTGCTGTTTTCTCGGAATTATCCTACTTATTTTTGATAGTATAAAAATGCCTACCCGGGTTTGCCACCGCTTTTCTGCAAAGTTGGCGCGTTTGGCCAGCTGTCAGGCGATTTGCGCAACGGCTGTACCCTCTATCAAATGAAATAATGTGATAGCTAATAATTAAAAGGTATTTTACTTCTCCAATAAACGCCGCTGCGGCTAATAAAAATCCGGTGGCCGTAAATATCCCGTCGGCCTGATTTGTCAGCCAAAGTAAACGTTTTTTACCTGACTCCGGTCATGGCGATACACTTCTTCTTCTACAGTATTGAATGGATAAGCGATTGCGCTGTCTATGGTAGATATCTGCGTCCGGGCCGTGTGCCCGGCATTATTTTGTCCCGCGGCGCCGTGGCGCGGCGGTCACCGGGGAGCTGGGCGGCTCCTGCGGTATAACCAGTGAGGAAAGAGCGAGGATGGTCAAGGTGGACAAGCGACGGCTGTTGGCGATGGGGCTGTGCCTGACGGCGTTTTCAGGCGCGGCGCTGGCGGATTCTCTGGATGCGCAACGTCAGCGCTACCAGCAGATCAAACAGGCGTGGGACGGCAATCAGATGGACGTGGTGGCGCAGCTGATGCCGACACTGCGCGATTATCCGCTTTATCCTTACCTGGAATACCGCGAGCTGACTCAGGATCTGAGTCAGGCGGGGTTCTCCGAGGTGAACGACTTTATCAAACGCAACCCGACGCTGCCGCCGGCGAAATCACTGGCGCCGCGCTTCGTCAATGAGTTGGCGCGTCGCGAGGACTGGCGCACCCTGCTGGCCTTCAGCCCGCAGCCGCCCAAACCGGTGGCGGCGCGCTGCAACTATTACTATGCCAAGTGGGCCACCGGCGATCAGCAGGCGGCCTGGAGCGGCGCTGACGAGCTGTGGCTGAACGGCAAAACGCTGCCGGGTGCCTGCGATCGGCTGTTCAGCGTCTGGCGCGGCGCAGGCAAGCAGACGCCGCTGGATATTCTGGCGCGCATGAAGCTGGCGCTGAAAGAGGGCAACAGCTCGCTGGTCAGCAACCTTTACAGCCAGCTGCCGGCCGACTACCAGACCATGGGCAACGCACTGGTGCGTTTGCAAAACGATCCGACCACCGTGGAAGCCTTCGCCCGCAGCGTGGGGCCGACCGACTTTACCCGCGCCGCCACCGGCATCGCCTTTGAGCGCCTGGCGCGGCAGGATGTGGAAAACGCGCGGGCGATGATCCCGACGCTTGCGCGGCTGCAGAAAATGAGCGACGACGAGCGGCTGGGGCTGGAAGAGACGGTGGCCTGGCGCCTGATGGGCAGCGATGCCACCCTTGAACAGGCCCAGTGGCGCGATCAGGTGATTCTGCGCAGTCGTTCGCCGTCGCTGCTGGAGCGCCGGGTGCGCATGGCGCTGGGCAACGGCGATCGGCAGGGTGTGGCGACCTGGCTGGCGCGCCTGCCGGAAGCGTCGCGCAACAAGGATGAGTGGCGCTATTGGCGCGCCAGCCAGCTGATGGACGAGGGCAAACGCGCCGAAGGCGAGGAGATGTTGCGCAACCTGATGACCGAGCGTGGCTTCTACCCGATGGTGGCGGCGCAGAAGCTGAACGCCACCTACCCGGTGATGGTGGCGGTGGCGGCCAAGCCGCGCGCGTCGCTGACCGACGGGCCGGAAGTGGCCCGGGTACGCGAGCTGATGTACTGGAATATGGACAACCTGGCCCGCAGCGAGTGGGGCTCCTACGTCGCCAGCCGCAGCCAGCCGGAACAAGAGGCGCTGGCGCGTTACGCCTTTGAGCAAAAATGGGCCGATCTGAGCGTGCAGGCGACCATCGTCGGCAAGCTGTGGGATCATCTGGAGGAACGCTTCCCGGTCGCCTGGCCACAGGAGTTCCGCCGCGCCACCGATGACAAGGGGATCACCAGCAGCTATGCGATGGCGATAGCGCGTCAGGAGAGCGCCTGGAATCCGAAGGCGCAGTCGCCGGTTGGCGCTTCCGGCCTGATGCAGGTGATGCCGCGCACTGCGCAGCATACGGTGCAGATGTTCAACATTCCCGGCTATGTCGGCCCGAGCCAGCTGTTCGATCCGCAGACCAACATCACCATCGGCACCAGCTATCTGGAGTCGGTCTATCAGCAGTTCGGGCGCAACCGCATTCTGTCGAGCGCCGCTTATAACGCCGGCCCGTCGCGGGTGAATACCTGGCTGGGCAACAGCGCGGGGCGGATCGATCCGGTGGCGTTCATCGAAAGCATTCCGTTTTCGGAAACTCGCGGCTACGTGAAGAACGTGCTGGCTTATGATGCGTTTTACCGTTATCTGACGCACCGGCCGGCCAAGGTGCTGACCGACGCCGAGTGGCAGAGACGTTATTGATTTTGACGGCCCTATGGTATGCTGCTGTACTAGTTAAATAGTATGGTGGCTGCCATGACGCAATTATCGTTAAACGACCCCGCTCTTTCAGAACAAGGCAATGAGGATTGGCTGCGCTTCGTCGCGCTGCTGCAGAATTCGTTTGCGCAAGAGTTGCATCAACCCCTGTTGCAACTGATGCTGACGCCGGACGAACGCACCGCGCTGGGCACTCGGGTGCGGATCATTCAGGAATTGATGCGCGGCGAGATGAGCCAGCGCGAGCTGAAAAATGAATTGGGCGCGGGGATCGCCACCATCACCCGCGGCTCGAACAGCCTGAAAGCGGCGTCACCCGCGCTGAAACAGTGGCTTGAGCAGCAGTTGCTGCACGACGCGCCCTAACAGGCTCGGGTTATTGCTGATAGATGGCGTTGTGGAACGGCACCAGTGCCAGCAGCAGCGCCTGATGATAAACGCTGGTGCGGCTCAGCCGGCCGTCGGTGAAGACGCCGATGGCACCGCCCTGACGCTTCACCTCGGCATTGCCGGTGATTGCCGCCATTTCGCTGCCCAATTCGCGGCCGTCGCGAATACCTTGTAAGATGACTTCCGGCAGCATCAGGCTCGCCGAGCGGGATTCACCGCGGATGGATGGGTTCTCGATGGTCATCCAGGCGAAGGTCATATTCTCTTCAATCCCGGCTTCCACGCCGACCCAAAAATCGGCTTCGGGCCTGACCTGGCGAGCTTCCATCACGCGTTGACGCGCGCCGGTGCGCGTTTCGTGATTGCCTATCGGCTGTAGCGAGACGCCGCTGGCGACGTCGACGGGTTCAATACGATATTGGCCCGCGCCGAAGACGTCGTCGAAGGCCAGTTGAATAGCCTTGATCTTTGCCGGGTTGGTAGTTGCAGCGACAACATGGTACATAACGGGTTTGATATCCTTCTGGCCGATACGCCGGGCAGCGGCGAAGGCGCCGCCGGGCCGGGGATAAACGCAAATTTCACGCAGTATAACGGAAAACAAAAATGTTACAGGTATACCTCGTTCGCCATGGCGAAACGGAATGGAACGCGGCTCGCCGCATCCAGGGTCAGTCCGACAGCCCGTTAACCGCCATGGGTGAACACCAGGCCCGTCTGGTCGCCAGGCGCGTCAGCAAAGAAGGCATTACGCATATCATTACCAGCGACCTGGGGCGCACACGCCGCACCGCGCAGATCATCGCCGAAGCCTGTGGCTGCGAAGTGATTTGCGATCCGCGTTTGCGTGAGCTGCACATGGGGGTTCTGGAAGAACGCCTGATCGACAGTTTAACGCCGCAGGAAGAGCAGTGGCGCAAACAGATGGTCGATGGTACTCCTGACGGCCGTATCCCTCAAGGCGAATCCATGGAGGAGCTGGGCGAGCGCATGCGCGCCGCGCTGGAGAGCTGCCTGATGCTGCCTGAAGGCAGTAAACCGCTGCTCGTCAGCCATGGCATCGCGTTGGGGTGTTTGATCAGTACGGTGCTTGGGCTACCGGCCTATGCGGAACGCCGCCTGCGCTTGCGCAACTGCTCATTGTCGCGCGTCGATCACCAGCAGAGCCCGTGGCTGGCTTCCGGCTGGATCGTGGAAACGGCGGGCGATGTCACGCACCTGGACATGCCCGCGTTGGACGAACTGCAGCGTTAACGCCGAATCGGGATCAGGTAATCGCACTTGATCTCGATAGGCGCCTGATGCGGACGGCGCTCGCCTTTCGGATAGAAACGCTCGATGTCGTGCCCCTTGCGACGCGTCAGCTGGAGCGCCGGCAGGCAGGTGCCATACACCGTCAGGATGAAGTCTTGCAGCCCCTCGGTGGGCCCTTCGTAGCTGAACATCGCAAATTCGCCGCCCGGCAACACCAGTGGCTGGCCTTCCTGCACCTTGTCAGGCACCTGATCCGGCTCCAGCGCCGTGGTGTACAGCACTTCCTGTTCGTCGTCCTTCTCCTGGCTCGGGCGCGAGTGGTGCAGCCCGTATAGCACCGGTGGCAGGGTATCGACGTCACCGAGGAACTGGCGCCAGAACTGCGAGCGCAGTTCGGTGCGCACGGTGGTGATCTGTTCCAGCGTACAAGAGTAGCTTTGGGTCAGGCCGACCAGAGGCTTATCCGGCAACGAGACGAATTCCGGCTGCGGCAGGGTGAAGGCCCCCAGACGGATCGGCGGACAGATGCCGAACGCGTTCCAGTCTTCGGCGCGGCGGTATAGCGCCGGCGTTTGCGCAAACTGTTTCTTGAAGGCGCGGGTGAAGGTCTGCTGCGAGTCGAAGCGATATTGCAGGGCGATATCCAAAATCGGCCGGCCGGTCAGGCGCAGCGCGACGGCGGCTTTGGACAGTCTCCTTGCCCGGATGTAAGCACCGATGGCGTTACCGGTAATATCTTTGAACATCCGTTGCAGATGCCATTTGGAGTAGCCAGCCTTGGCCGCTACGTTATCCAGCGACAAGGGTTGGTCCAAATGGCTTTCCAGCCAGCTAAGCAGATCACGAATGATACCGGCTTGATCCATAGATCTTCCTCGTAAAGCTTGGGGTAGGAACCCGAACTGTTGATTTGTCACGCTGGTGCTGCGCTATCAGACCGATCCATGAGCCATTATGCGTTGCACTCTTTGCCTCTGCTGCGCATGCCGCGCCAGAGTTGGATTGGGGTACACCGTAGTGGGCGCAAAGAAATAACGACGCCGCATCATAGCAATTTTTTTACTCCGCGACTCTCAAAGATTTTTGTCACGCTCTGTGCTAAAACGGTCGGTGCGGACCCGTAAAAACCGATTCCGTGAGCTTAGACATAAATAATGGCGATCGCCGAACCTATTTTTGCGGCAAGGTTACATCGGAGTTAAGTAAATGAAAAAAGGCTGGATATTTTTATTCGGTTTGGTTTGCGCAAGCGTTGGCAGCGCGCAGGCGGAGCAGGTGGGCTCCGTTGATACTGTGTTTAAATTGTTGGGGCCGGACCACAAAATCGTGGTGGAGGCGTTCGACGATCCGGATGTTAAAAATGTAACTTGTTATATCAGCCGCGCCAAAACCGGCGGCATCAAAGGCGGCCTGGGGCTGGCGGAAGACACCGCCGACGCGGCCATTTCCTGCCAACAGGTGGGGCCTATCGAGCTGAGCGACAAGATCAAAAACGGCAAGGCGGAAGGCGATGTGGTGTTCCAGAAACGCACCTCGCTGGTGTTCAAGAAGCTGCAGGTGGTGCGCTTCTACGACGCCAAGCGCAATTCGCTGATTTACCTGAGCTACTCTGACAAGGTGATCGACGGCTCACCGAAGAATGCGCTGAGCGCGGTGCCGATCATGCCGTGGGCCGAGGCGAAATAAAAAAAACGGGGTTCAGCATGCTGAACCCCGTTTTCATGACGGCAGGCCGGAATTACTCTTCCAGATCGCCGCAGAAGCGGTAGCCTTCGCCGTGAATGGTGGCGATGATTTCCGGCGTGTCCGGCGTCGATTCGAAGTGTTTGCGAATGCGACGGATGGTGACGTCCACGGTACGATCGTGCGGCTTCAGTTCGCGGCCGGTCATTTTCTTCAGCAGTTCGCCGCGGGACTGGATCTTGCCCGGGTTTTCGCAGAAGTGCAGCATGGCGCGGAATTCGCTGCGCGGCAGCTTGTATTGTTCGCCGGCCGGGCTGATCAGCGAGCGGCTGTTGATGTCCAGCTCCCAACCGTTGAACTTGTAGCTCTCGACCAGACGGCGCTCTTCGCCGAGGCTGCCCAGGTTCATGGTACGCGACAGCAGGTTGCGTGCGCGGATGGTCAGCTCACGCGGGTTGAACGGTTTGGTGATGTAATCGTCGGCGCCGATTTCCAGGCCGAGGATTTTATCCACTTCGTTATCGCGACCGGTCAGGAACATCAAGGCGACGCTGGCCTGTTCGCGCAGTTCGCGCGCCAACAGCAGGCCGTTTTTGCCTGGCAGGTTGATGTCCATGATGACCAGATTGATATCATTTTCAGACAGGATATTGTGCATCTCTGCACCATCATTGGCTTCATGAACAATGTAGCCTTCCGCCTCGAAAATGCTCTTCAGGGTGTTACGAGTGACTAACTCGTCTTCGACAATCAGAATGTGCGGGGTCTGCATATTTGCTACCTAAAATTGCCAACAAAATAGAAAATCGGAAGTACAGAAGTCTCTGTTTTCTTAGAGGAGGGCAGAGATAGCGCCACGTTCCCTCTCAGCAAATGACTAAAGTACGTAAACTCGTTCTTGATGCACTTTCCATCTCATGTCAACAAGATCGCTAGCCTGGTGGGGATGCTGTTCCCTACAACCCCTGGGGGGCCAAATTGGCGCATATCCTAACCCCATTAACAGCAATATAACAGCGCGTGCCGAATTCATCACCCAACAAAACTACGCTTTGTTGACATATATCAAATTCAATTGTAGCACGTTAACAGATTTGTGAAAAACACTTACAGAAATGCCAGTTTAAGTCACAGAACGTCAAATTCTGTGAACGATTCAGCATTATCCGGCCCGATAGGATACAATTATTCGCTTATTGATCATGGCGTTGTTTTAACTCATTGATAAATAAATGCAGTAAAACATAAGCAGGAATAATGACTATTACGACGGGTTTATTAGCTCAACGAGCCGTTTAATCTTGTTTGTTGCTATTAACGCGTTTATTGTTGCGCAATTGTAAATATAAGCGGGCGCTGCGTCACCGTCAAAAACGCAGACCCGCATTCGGTGGAAGAGTGATGCAGCTTCATATTGTTTTAGTGGCTCCGGCGCGGCCGGAAAATGTCGGCGCGGCGGCGCGCGCGATGAAAACCATGGGCTTCACGTCGCTGCGCATCGTCGACAGCGAGGCGCACCTGCAGCCGGCTGCGCGTTGGGTCGCGCACGGGGCCGGCGAGATCCTCGACGGCGTGCAAACGTTCTCCACGCTGGAGCAGGCGTTGGCGGATGTCGACTTCACCGTTGCTACCACCGCCCGCAGCCGCGCGCGCTTTCACTACTACTGCACGCCGCCTGAGCTGCTGGAGCAGTTGAGCGAGCGCCGGCAATGGGTCGGTCAGACTGCGCTGGTGTTCGGTCGCGAGGATTCCGGCCTGACCAACGAAGAGCTGGCGCTGGCGGATTTGCTGACAGGGGTGCCGATGCAGGCGGACTATCCGTCGCTTAACCTGGGCCAGGCGGTCATGGTTTACTGCTACCAGTTGGCGAGCTTGATGGGCGTCAGCACGCCGCAGGAAACGGCGGCCTCTGAAGGGCAGCTCAGAGCGCTGCGCCACCGCGCCGATGCCTTGTTGGACACCTTGGATGTCGGCGATGACCAAAAATTGCGCGACTGGCTGCACCAGCGCCTCGGGGCGTTGCAACAGCGAGATACGGCGATGTTGCATACGTTGCTGCACGACATCGAAAAAAAACTCGCCAAGTGATAGCGGCTTCATCAAGCAGTTACCCAGCGTAATCAACTGGTAAGTAGGCTTTAATTTGTTTTTTTGTTCTGTTGTTTTGCTTTTCACCTGTTGCATCGCGCATTACCGCCGCTGAACGGAAAATAAGCAAAAAAAAGAAATCGTTTGACTTGGGATAGCGATTGCTTTAACCAATAGAGGGGACAGAGTATTTCATGAGACAGACAGACAACATGCGCAATATCAGCCTGACTACCACAATTATTACCACCACCGATACCACAGGTAACGGGGCGGGCTGACGCGCACAGGAAACACAGAAAAAAGCCCGCACCTAATCAGTGCGGGCTTTTTTTTCGGCTTAAATTCGGAGAGATCACACATGCGAGTGCTGAAATTTGGCGGAACCTCGGTGGCGAATGCAGAACGTTTTCTGCGCGTCGCCGACATCATGGAGAGTAACGCGCGTCAGGGACAGGTAGCCACGGTCTTGTCCGCCCCCGCAAAGATCACCAACCATCTGGTGGCGATGATCGACAAAACGGTGGCGGGCCAGGACATTCTGCCGAATATCAGCGACGCCGAGCGGATCTTTGCCGATCTGCTGAGCGGCCTGGCGCAGGCGCTGCCGGGCTTTGAGTACGATCGCCTGAAGGGCGTCGTCGATCAGGAATTCGCGCAGCTCAAGCAGGTGCTGCACGGCGTCTCGCTGCTGGGGCAGTGCCCGGACAGCGTGAACGCGGCGATCATCTGCCGCGGCGAAAAGCTCTCCATCGCCATCATGGAAGGGGTATTCCGCGCCAAGGGCTACCCGGTCACGGTGATCAACCCGGTGGAGAAACTGCTGGCGCAGGGTCACTACCTGGAGTCCACCGTGGACATCGCCGAGTCCACGCTGCGCATCGCCGCAGCGGCGATCCCGGCCGACCACATCGTGCTGATGGCCGGTTTCACCGCCGGTAACGACAAGGGCGAGCTGGTGGTGTTGGGCCGTAACGGCTCCGACTATTCCGCCGCCGTGCTGGCCGCCTGCCTGCGCGCCGACTGTTGCGAGATCTGGACCGACGTCGACGGCGTGTATACCTGCGATCCGCGCACCGTGCCGGACGCCAGGCTGCTGAAATCGATGTCGTACCAGGAGGCGATGGAACTCTCCTATTTCGGCGCCAAAGTGCTGCACCCTCGCACCATCACGCCGATTGCCCAGTTCCAAATCCCTTGCCTGATTAAAAACACCTCCAACCCGCAGGCCCCCGGCACGCTGATCGGCAAAGACAGCACCGATGACGCGATGCCGGTGAAAGGCATCACCAACCTGAACAACATGGCGATGATCAACGTCTCCGGCCCGGGCATGAAAGGCATGGTCGGCATGGCCGCGCGGGTGTTCGCCGTGATGTCGCGCGCCGGCATTTCGGTGGTGTTGATCACCCAGTCCTCTTCTGAATACAGCATCAGCTTCTGCGTGCCGCAGGGCGAACTGCAGCGCGCCCGCCGTGCGCTGGAGGAGGAGTTCTATCTGGAGTTGAAAGACGGCGTGCTGGATCCGCTGGACGTCATGGAACGCCTGGCGATTATCTCGGTGGTCGGTGACGGCATGCGGACCCTGCGTGGCATCTCCGCGCGCTTCTTCTCCGCGCTGGCGCGCGCCAACATCAATATCGTCGCTATCGCCCAGGGCTCTTCCGAGCGTTCAATTTCGGTGGTGGTCAGCAATGATTCCGCCACCACCGGCGTGCGCGTCAGCCACCAGATGCTGTTCAACACCGATCAGGTGATCGAAGTGTTCGTCATCGGCGTCGGCGGTGTCGGCGGGGCGCTGATCGAGCAAGTCTACCGCCAGCAGCCGTGGCTGAAGCAAAAACATATCGACCTGCGGGTGTGCGGCATCGCCAACTCGCGCGTGATGCTGACCAACGTGCACGGCATCGCGCTGGACAGCTGGCGCGACGAGCTGGCCGGCGCGCAGGAGCCGTTCAATCTCGGCCGCCTGATCCGGCTGGTGAAGGAGTATCACCTGCTGAACCCGGTGATCGTCGACTGTACCTCCAGCCAGGCGGTGGCCGATCAATACGTGGACTTCCTGGCGGACGGTTTCCACGTGGTGACGCCGAACAAAAAGGCCAACACCTCGTCGATGAACTATTATCAGCAACTGCGCGCGGCCGCTGCCGGTTCGCACCGCAAGTTCCTCTATGACACCAACGTTGGCGCCGGTCTGCCGGTGATTGAGAACCTGCAAAACCTGCTGAACGCCGGCGATGAGCTGGTGCGCTTCTCCGGCATCCTGTCCGGGTCGCTGTCCTTTATCTTCGGCAAGCTGGACGAAGGGCTGTCGCTGTCGGCGGCGACCCTGCAGGCCCGGGCCAACGGCTACACCGAGCCGGATCCGCGCGACGATCTGTCCGGTATGGACGTGGCGCGCAAGCTGCTGATCCTGGCGCGCGAGGCCGGTTATAAACTGGAGCTGAGCGATATCGAGGTCGAGCCGGTGCTGCCGCCGTCCTTCGACGCGTCGGGCGACGTGGAGCCGTTCCTGGCGCGGCTGCCGGAGCTGGATAAAGAATTCGCGCGCAACGTGGCCAACGCCGCCGAACAAGGCAAGGTGCTGCGCTATGTCGGCCTGATCGACGAAGGGCGCTGCAAGGTGCGCATCGAGGCGGTGGACGGCAACGATCCGTTGTATAAAGTGAAGAACGGCGAGAACGCGCTGGCCTTCTACAGCCGCTACTATCAGCCGCTGCCGCTGGTGCTGCGCGGCTACGGCGCCGGTAACGATGTGACCGCAGCGGGTGTGTTCGCCGATCTGCTGCGCACACTGTCATGGAAGTTGGGAGTTTAATATGGTTAAGGTGTATGCACCGGCCTCGATCGGTAACGTCAGCGTCGGTTTCGATGTACTGGGCGCGGCGGTTTCGCCGATCGACGGCACGCTGCTGGGCGACTGCGTCAGCGTCGAAGCCGCCGAGACGTTCAGTTTGCAAAATGCCGGGCGCTTCGTCAGCAAGCTGCCGGCCGAGCCGAAAGAGAACATCGTTTATCAATGCTGGGAGCGCTTCTGCCAGGAGATCGGCCGCGAAGTGCCGGTGGCGATGCGGTTGGAAAAGAACATGCCGATCGGTTCGGGGCTGGGTTCCAGCGCCTGTTCGGTGGTGGCCGGGCTGATGGCGATGAACGAATTTTGCGATCGCCCGCTGGATAAGATGACGCTGCTCGGCCTGATGGGCGAGCTGGAAGGGCGCATTTCCGGCAGCGTGCATTACGACAACGTGGCGCCATGCTATTTGGGCGGCCTGCAGTTGATGCTGGAAGAAGAAGGCATCATCAGCCAGGAGGTGCCGTGCTTCGACGATTGGCTGTGGGTCATGGCCTATCCGGGTATCAAGGTCTCTACCGCCGAAGCGCGCGCCATTTTACCCGCCCAATACCGTCGTCAGGATTGCATCAGCCACGGCCGCTATCTGGCCGGCTTTATCCATGCCTGCCACACCCGGCAGCCGCAGCTGGCCGCCAAATTGATGCAGGACGTGATCGCCGAACCGTACCGCACCCGTCTGCTGCCGGGCTTCGCCGAAGCGCGCAAGGCGGCGCAGGAGATCGGCGCGCTGGCCTGCGGCATCTCCGGTTCCGGCCCGACGCTGTTCGCCGTCTGCAACGACGGCGCCACCGCGCAACGCATGGCCGCCTGGCTGCAACAACACTATCTGCAAAACGACGAAGGTTTTGTTCATATTTGCCGTCTGGATACCGCAGGCGCTCGACTACTGGGATAACGCATGAAACTGTACAACCTTAAGGATCACAACGAGCAGGTCAGCTTCGCGCAGGCGATCAAACAAGGCCTGGGCAAGCAGCAGGGGCTGTTCTTCCCGCTGGAGCTGCCGGAGTTCGAACTGACCGAGATCGACCAGCTGCTGGAGCAGGACTTTGTCACCCGCAGCAGCCGCATTCTGTCGGCCTTTATCGGCGAAGAGGTGCCGGAAGCGGCGCTGAAGAAACGCGTGCAGGCCGCCTTTGAGTTCCCGGCGCCGGTGGCGAAAGTGACGGAAGACGTCTCCTGCCTGGAGCTGTTCCACGGCCCGACGCTGGCGTTCAAAGACTTCGGCGGCCGCTTTATGGCGCAGATGCTGGCGGAAGTGGCCGGCGATCAGCCGGTGACCATTTTGACCGCCACCTCCGGTGACACCGGCGCCGCCGTGGCGCACGCCTTCTACGGCCTGAAAAACGTCCGGGTGGTGATCCTCTACCCGCAGGGCAAAATCAGCCCGTTGCAAGAGAAACTGTTCTGTACCTTGGGCGGCAACATTCACACCGTGGCGATCGACGGCGACTTCGACGCCTGTCAGGCGCTGGTGAAGCAGGCGTTCGACGATCAGGAGTTGAAAGATGCGCTGCACCTGAACTCGGCCAACTCGATCAACATCAGCCGCTTGCTGGCGCAGATCTGTTACTACTTCGAAGCGGTGGCGCAGCTGCCGCAGGAAGCGCGCAATCAGCTGGTCATTTCGGTGCCGAGCGGCAACTTCGGCGATCTGACCGCCGGGCTGCTGGCCAAGTCGCTGGGGTTGCCGGTGAAGCGCTTCATCGCCGCCACCAACGCCAACGACACCGTGCCGCGCTTCCTGACCAACGGCCAGTGGCAGCCGCACGCCACGGTCGCGACGCTGTCCAACGCTATGGACGTCAGCCAGCCAAACAACTGGCCGCGCGTGGAAGAGCTGTTCCGTCGTAAGGTCTGGCAGCTGAAAGAGCTGGGTCACGCGGCGGTCAGCGATGAGACCACCAGGGAAACGATGCGTGAACTGGCCGAGCTGGGCTATATCTCAGAACCGCATGCGGCCATTGCCTATCGCGCGCTGCGCGATCAGCTGCAGGACGGAGAGTTTGGCCTGTTCCTCGGTACCGCGCATCCGGCCAAGTTTAAAGAGAGCGTAGAAGCGATCCTCGGCCAGGAACTGCCGTTGCCGAAAGCGCTGGCGCTGCGGGCCGATCTGCCGCTGCTGTCGCACACGCTCCCGGCCGGCTTCGGCGAGCTGCGCAAGTTCCTGATGGGACTGCCGGCCTGAAGTTCAGCAGGCTAGAATGCGAAAAGCCGTCTTGCGACGGCTTTTTTTATGCCTGCTCCGGGCGTTTGAACACCAGTTCATTACCCTGCGAGGCGGCTTCGTCGAAGGCGTAGCCTTCCAGGTTGAAGTCCACCAGCTGTTCGCTGCGCGTCAGGCGATTTTTGATGATAAAGCGGCTCATCAACCCGCGCGCTTTCTTGGCGTAGAAGCTGATGACCTTGTACTTGCCGTTCTTCTCGTCGAGGAACACCGGTTTGATCAGCGCGCCGTGCAGTTTGGCCGGCTTCACCGCCTTGAAATACTCGTCGGACGCCAGATTGACCACCACGTCGTCGCCCTGCTGCTCCAGCGCTTCGTTGAGCTTCTGGGTGATTTTATCGCCCCAGAAGCTGTACAGGTCTTTGCCTTTCGGGTTTTCCAGCTTGATGCCCATCTCCAGCCGGTACGGCATCATCAGATCGAGCGGGCGCAGCACGCCATACAGGCCGGACAGCATGCGCAGATGCTGCTGGGCGAAGTCGAAATCGGCTTCGTTGAAATCCTGCGCCTGCAGGCCGGTGTAAACGTCTCCCTTGAACGCCAGCAGCGCCTGACGGGCATTGTCCGGGGTAAATTTCGGCTGCCACTCGCTAAAGCGCGCGGCGTTCAGCCCGGCCAGCTTGTCGCTGATGCTCATCAGGCTGGCGATTTGCGCCGGCGTCAGCTCGCGGCAAATTTTGATCAGCTGTTTCGACTTGTCCAGCAGTTCGGGCTGCGTGAAGCGTTCTGTCGCCAGCGGGCTTTCGTAATCGAGAGTTTTTGCAGGGGAAATAATAACGAGCATGGCCAGATCCTGTTTATCCAAGTTCGGATACTGTAGCAAAAAGCGCGGGAAAAAGGGGCAATCGGTCCAATAGGCCGGGGCGCGTATCGCAGGCGCCCCGGAAAACTCAGCGCGGCGGCTTTTGGTCGTCCCACACGCCCGGCTCCAGCTGCGACTTCAGCTCCGGATAACGGGTGGCGTCGAAGGTTGGCAGCTTGCCCAGGCGGCGTTGGCGATGGTAGTCGTCGGCCAGTTTCAGCGCCACCCGCGACAGCAGCAGGATCGCCGTCAGGTTGGTGATCGCCATCAGGGCCATGGAGGTATCTGCCATTTTCCACACCAGCGGCAGCTCCGCCAGCGCGCCGAACATCACCATGCCCAGCGCCACGCAGCGGAAAATCAGCAGGCCGCCCGGGTGGTTGTGCTCGAGGAACACCAGGTTGCTCTCGGCATAGGCATAGTTGGCGATGATCGAGGTGAAGGCGAAGAAGAAGATGGCGATGGCGACGAACGGTGCCCCCCAGCTGCCGACGGCGGTCGACAGCGCGCGCTGCGTCAGATCGATGCCGCTGATGCTGTCGGTCGGCTGATCGAGTATGCCGGAAGAGAGGATGATCGCCGCAGTGGCGCTGCAGATGACGATGGTATCGATAAACACCCCGAGCATTTGCACATAGCCTTGCGAAGCCGGATGGGGCGGATAAGGCGAGGCGGACGCCGCCGCGTTGGGCGCCGAGCCCATGCCGGCTTCGTTGGAGAACAGGCCACGCTGCACGCCCTGGGTCATCGCCTGGGAGATGCCGTAACCGACGGCACCGGCCGCGGCTTCCTGCAGGCCGAAGGCGCTTTTGAAAATCAGCGCCAGGATCGCCGGCATATGTTCGATGTTATGGCCAATCACCCAGAGAGCCAGCAGCAAGTAGGCGCCCGCCATCAGCGGTACCACCAGCTCGGCCACTTTGGCGATGGAACGGATGCCGCCGAAGATCACCACGCCGCTCAGCAACACCAGGCCGATGCCGACGTGCAGCGGCTGCAAATGGAAGGCGACGGCGGAGGCCTGGGCGATGGAGTTGGCCTGCACGGCGTTGAATACCAGGCCGAACGCGATGATCAGGAAGATGGAGAACAGCACGCCCATCCAGCGCATGCCGAGGCCCTTTTCCATGTAGTAGGCCGGGCCGCCGCGGTAGTTGCCGTTATCGTCTTTGGTTTTGTAGAGCTGAGCCAGCGAGCTTTCCACAAAGGAGGTGGCCATGCCGATAAACGCCACCACCCACATCCAGAAGATGGCGCCGGGGCCGCCGGCGGTCAGGGCGATGGCGACGCCGGTCAGGTTGCCGGTGCCGACGCGCGCCGCCAGCGTAGTGCACAGCGCCTGGAAAGAGGAGATGCCGGCGCTGTCGCTTTTATTGCTGTTTTTCAACACCGAGAACATGTGGCTGAAGTGGCGGAGCTGGATAAAACGGGTGCGCAACGTGAAGTAGATGCCGGTGCCGAGCAGCAGATAAATCAGCACCGACCCCCACAAAATGTTGTTTATAAAGTTCATCAGGTCCGTCAAGGGATCCCTCCTTTTATCGAAATTTAATGCGCACCTTGCAGCATCCACCGCAGGTGAAAAACATTGGCCTATTTTTACAAGAGCTTAGCTGGAATCGGTCCGGCGTCAGTCGATTAAGATTTTTCGCAGATTAGCGGACGAATTGCATCAATTTTTTCGAATTTAACATAATTTATTCGGACAATAGCACGTTATTGCCTTTCCATCCGTTCGGTTATGGCGAAAGATATCGGCGTAAACGGTTGCTCGCCCAAGGATAAAACAGATGCTTGCGCGCCGCGGTTTTCCAGCCTTGCACCGGGCTTGGCGCATGTTATTATCAGGGTAGGGCATGGTTGAACAATGCCAAAAGTTCATGCACAAACGATGAGATAATGCCAACATGACCGACAAATTAACTTCCCTGCGCCAGCTGACCACGGTGGTTGCAGATACGGGTGATATCGCGGCAATGAAGCTGTATCAACCGCAGGACGCTACAACCAACCCTTCGCTGATCCTCAATGCAGCCCAAATTCCTGAATACCGCAAACTGATTGACGAAGCCATCGCCTGGGCGCGCGGCCAGAGCAGCGATCGCGAGCAGCAGATCGCTGACGCCGCCGACAAGCTGGCGGTCAACATCGGTCTGGAAATCCTCAAACTGGTTCCGGGCCGCATCTCCACCGAGGTGGATGCGCGTCTGTCTTACGACACCGTCGCCAGCGTGGCCAAGGCCAAGCGCCTGATCAAACTGTACAACGAAGCCGGCATCAGCAACGATCGCATCCTGATCAAACTGGCCTCGACCTGGCAGGGCATCCGCGCGGCGGAGCAGCTGGAGAAAGAAGGCATCAACTGTAACCTGACGCTGCTGTTCTCCTTCGCTCAGGCTCGCGCCTGTGCCGAAGCCGGCGTTTACCTGATCTCGCCGTTCGTTGGCCGTATCCTCGACTGGTACAAAGCCAACGGCGACAAGAAAGAGTTCGCCCCGCACGAAGATCCGGGCGTGATCTCCGTGACCGAAATTTACCAGTACTACAAACAGCACGGTTACAACACCGTGGTGATGGGCGCCAGCTTCCGTAACGTCGGCGAAATCATCGAACTGGCCGGCTGTGACCGCCTGACCATCGCCCCTGCGCTGCTGAAAGAGCTGGCGGAGAGCGAAGGCGCGCTGGAGCGCAAACTGTCTTACACCGGTGAAGTGAAGGCGCGTCCTGCCGCACTGACCGAACCTGAGTTCTACTGGCAGCACAACCAGGATCCGATGGCGGTTGAAAAACTGACCGACGGCATCCGCAAGTTCGCCGTAGACCAGGGTAAACTGGAAAAAATGATCGCCGACCTGCTGTAATTCCCGCAGATCGCGCAGTAAAAAGGTGGCTCAGGCCACCTTTTTTTATGCCCGGCGCTCCCGTCGGCGGGGGAAGCCCTTATACTCTCGGCAATGACAACAGAACGGGAGACGAACCCGTTCGAACCCCATCAGGCTGTAGAGGTTACGCATGGATATTTTACGTATTGGTTTGGTTTCCGTTTCCGACCGCGCTTCCGGCGGCGTTTACCAGGATAAAGGCATTCCGGCGCTGGAAGAGTGGCTGAGCGGCGCGCTGGCGACGCCGTTCAAGCTGGAAACCCGGCTGATCCCCGATGAGCAGACGCAAATTGAACAAACGCTGTGCGAGCTGGTGGACGAAATGGGCTGCCATCTGGTGCTGACCACCGGCGGCACCGGGCCTGCGCGCCGCGACGTCACCCCCGACGCCACGCTGGCGATCGCCGATCGCGTGATGCCCGGCTTCGGCGAGCAAATGCGTCAGATCAGCCTACACTATGTGCCAACGGCAATTCTTTCTCGCCAGGTGGGCGCGATCCGCAAACAGGCGCTGATCATCAACCTGCCCGGCCAGCCGAAGTCGATCAAGGAAACGCTGGAAGGGGTAAAGGATGAGCAGGGCAAGGCGGTGGTGCACGGTATCTTTGCCAGCGTGCCTTATTGCATTCAACTGCTCGATGGGCCCTATGTCGAAACGCACGCCGCAGTGGTAGCAGCATTTCGGCCAAAGAGCGCGCGTCGCGAGATAAACCTCTAAATTTCAGCATTCTGCGAGATCGGCCTCAGCCCGTCTGGTGTGAAAATAATTTGCCGTTATAGTAAGGATTCTTTTACAGAAAGCCTGCGGCTTTTATTTTTACAGCCTTTACCGACGGTGCCCTATGCCTCACGACACTAATCGCCGGCTGAACCGGCAAGACTACAAAACGCTGACGTTGGCCGCGTTGGGCGGTGCGCTGGAGTTTTACGACTTCATCATCTTCGTGTTCTTCGCCGCCGTGGTCGGCGATCTGTTCTTCCCGGCGGATATGCCGGAGTGGCTGCGGCTGGTGCAAACCTTCGGCATTTTCGCCGCCGGCTATCTGGCCCGCCCGCTGGGCGGCATCGTGATGGCGCACTTCGGCGATCTGGTCGGCCGCAAGAAGATGTTTACCCTGAGCATTCTGCTGATGGCGTTGCCGACGCTGGCGATGGGCCTGCTGCCGACCTACGCCAGCATTGGCATCGCCGCGCCGCTGTTGCTGCTGCTGATGCGCGTGCTGCAGGGAGCGGCGATCGGCGGTGAGGTGCCGGGCGCCTGGGTCTTCGTCGCCGAACACGTGCCGCGTCGACGTATCGGTTTCGCCTGCGGCACGCTGACCGCCGGGCTGACGGTGGGCATCCTGTTGGGCTCGCTGGTGGCGACGGTGATCAATACCACGCTCAGCCCGCAGAGCATTGCCGGCGGCGGCTGGCGCATTCCTTTCCTGTTGGGCGGCATGTTCGGCCTGGTGGCGATGTACCTGCGACGCTGGCTGCAGGAAACGCCGATCTTTATCGAGATGCAGGCGCGTAAAACGCTGGCCGAGGAGCTGCCGCTGAAGTCGGTGGTGCTCAACCACAAGCGGGAAGTGGCGGTATCGATGCTGCTGACCTGGCTGCTCTCCGCCGGTATCGTGGTGGTGATCCTGATGACCCCGACCTATCTGCAAAAGCAGTTCGGCATTGCGCCGGCCTTGACGCTGCAGGCCAACAGCATCGCCACCATCATGCTGATCGCCGGCTGCATCGTCGCCGGCTTATCGGCCGATCGCTTCGGCGCCAGCAAAACGCTGGTGGTCGGCAGTGTGCTGCTGGCCGGCTGCAGCTGGCTGTTCTATCAGACGGTGGGCGTGCGCCCGGAAATGTTGTTCGCCTGCTATGCGCTGGTGGGGTTCAGCGTAGGCGTGGTGGGGGCCGTACCGTACGTGATGGTGCGGGCGTTCCCGGCGGAAGTGCGGTTTACCGGCATCTCGTTCTCATATAACGTCTCGTACGCTATTTTTGGCGGTTTAACCCCTATTTTTGTGACGCTGATCATGAAATTGACCCCGTTAGCGCCCGCTTACTATGTGCTGGCGCTGTCGCTCATCGGGCTGTTGCTCGGTGTCTACCTGCATCGCGATCTGAACAGCGAAGCCGGGGAGCGGCGAGCCGATTCCTACAGCTAAAAAAAAGCCCTGCACTGCAGGGCTTTTTCATCAGGGAAGGGCGATTACGCCGTGACCGGCGAGGCCGCGACGCGGGCCGGAGCCGGCTCGCCAATCGGCAGCACGGTGCGGCCGTATTGCTCGTTGAGCACTTCGGCCATCGCCAGGTAAATGGCGCTGGCGCCGCAGATGATGCCCTCATAACCGGCGAAGGTCAGCAGCGCGTGATTGCCGGTGATGTTGCCGGCGGCCAGCAGGGCGAACAGCAGCGTCAGGCTGGCGAACACGAACTGCAGCACGCGGTTGGCGGCCAGGGTGCCGAAGAACATGAACAGGGTGAAGACGCCCCACAGCGCCAGGTAGATGCCCAGCACGTGCGCCTCGGTGGCTTCAGCCAGGCCCAGACGCGGTAGCAGCAGCAGGCCGACCAGGCTCAGCCAGAAGCTGCCGTAGGCGGTGAACGCGGTCATGCCGAAGGTGTTGCCCTTCTTGTATTCCAGCAGACCGGCCAGGATCTGGGCCAGGCCACCGAAGAAAATCCCCATGCTGATGATGGCGGAGTTCAGTGGGAAAAAGCCCGCGTTGTGCAGGTTCAGCAAGACGGTGGTCATCCCGAAGCCCATCAGGCCGAGAGGGCCGGGATTCGCCAACTTGTTGGTGTGCATAAGTCCTCTGCGATAACAGAAAATTAACGGAAACAGCGAAGTAAAATAATAAATGGTCTGAATGGCCAAAAAATCGAAGTTTTCCATCAGAGCGCGCGCATCATAATGATCCCCGCAGCCGGAAACAATGATCTGAATGACGATAAAAAAAGAAATTTTTTTCGCCTTGCCCCTTGATGCCGAGTTGGATGGCCCCATCTTATTTGCAACCGCAGTTGCTAACCGCGGGTCGCACTGAGATATCGGGCAGTTGAAAAGCAAAAAATCGCCCGCATATAGGTTAGCAACCTGACTGATTATGAATTTTTTAGTGGAGACGTTTAGATGGGCAAAATTATTGGTATCGACCTGGGTACTACCAACTCTTGCGTAGCAATTATGGATGGTGCCAAGGCACGCGTGCTGGAAAACGCCGAGGGCGACCGCACCACTCCTTCTATTATCGCATATACCCAGGACGGTGAAACTCTGGTTGGCCAGCCGGCTAAGCGTCAGGCAGTGACCAACCCTGAAAACACCCTGTTCGCCATCAAGCGCCTGATCGGCCGCCGCTTCCAGGATGATGAAGCGCAGCGCGACAAAGCGATCATGCCGTACAAAATCGTCGAAGCCGACAACGGCGACGCCTGGCTGGAAGTGAAAGGCCAGAAAATGGCTCCGCCGCAGATCTCTGCGGAAGTGCTGAAAAAAATGAAGAAAACGGCGGAAGATTACCTGGGCGAACCGGTAACTGAAGCGGTTATCACCGTACCGGCCTACTTCAACGACGCCCAGCGTCAGGCGACCAAAGACGCCGGCCGCATCGCGGGTCTGGAAGTCAAACGCATCATCAACGAACCAACCGCTGCGGCCCTGGCCTATGGCCTGGACAAAGAAGTCGGCAACCGCACCATCGCGGTTTATGACCTGGGCGGCGGTACTTTCGATATCTCCATCATCGAAATCGACGACGTTGACGGCGAAAAAACCTTCGAAGTGCTGGCGACCAACGGTGACACCCACCTGGGTGGCGAAGACTTTGACAGCCGTCTGATCAACTACCTGGTGGAAGAGTTCAAGAAAGATCAGGGCATCGATCTGCGCAACGATCCGCTGGCGATGCAGCGTCTGAAAGAAGCCGCTGAGAAAGCGAAGATTGAACTGTCTTCCGCTCAGCAGACCGACGTTAACCTGCCGTACATCACGGCAGACGCGACCGGTCCAAAACACATGAACATCAAAGTGACTCGCGCCAAACTCGAGTCGCTGGTTGAAGATCTGGTTGCGCGTTCCATCGAGCCGCTGAAAGTGGCGCTGAAAGACGCAGGCCTGTCGGTTTCCGATATTCAGGACGTGATCCTGGTGGGCGGCCAGACCCGTATGCCAATGGTGCAGAAGAAAGTTGCAGACTTCTTCGGCAAAGAACCGCGTAAAGACGTGAACCCGGACGAAGCGGTTGCCGTGGGCGCTGCGGTACAGGGCGGCGTGTTGGCCGGTGATGTGAAGGACGTTCTGCTGCTGGACGTGACCCCGCTGTCGCTGGGTATCGAAACCATGGGCAGCGTGATGACGCCGCTGATCACCAAAAACACCACGATCCCGACCAAGCACAGCCAGGTGTTCTCTACCGCTGAAGACAACCAGTCTGCGGTAACCATCCACGTGCTGCAGGGTGAGCGTAAGCGCGCCAGCGATAACAAATCTCTGGGCCAGTTCAACCTGGACGGCATCCAGGCGGCACCGCGCGGCATGGCGCAGATCGAAGTGACCTTCGATATCGATGCCGACGGCATCCTGCACGTGTCTGCCAAAGACAAGAACACCGGTCGTGAGCAGAAGATCACCATCAAGGCATCTTCTGGCCTGAACGAAGACGAGATCCAGAAAATGGTGCGCGACGCCGAGCTGAACGCTGAAGCTGACCGCAAGTTCGAAGAGCTGGTACAGACGCGTAACCAGGCGGATCACCTGATCCACGGCACGCGTAAGCAGCTGGAAGAAGCGGGCGACAAACTGCCGGCGGAAGATAAGACGGCGATCGAAGCGGCGCTGAAAGATCTGGAAGCGGCGGCGAAAGGCGAAGACAAAGCCGAGATCGAAGCGAAGACTCAGGCACTGGTGCAGGTTTCCGGCAAACTGCTGGAAATGGCCCAGGCGCAGCAGGCTCAGCAGGGTGCTGACGCCGGCGCGGACAACGCGGCGCAGAAAGATGACGACGTGGTTGACGCTGAGTTCGAAGAAGTTAAAGACAAAAAATAATCGCCCTTAAGCGGGCACGGGGCGGCCGCGATGCCGCTCCCGGAAACCAGCACGGGCGTCGAGGCAACTCTGCGCCCGTGCACGCATGTTAAGGGTAAGCGAAAGAATGGCGAAGAAAGACTATTACGAGATTCTCGGCGTCAGCAAGACGGCGGATGAACGTGAGATCAAAAAGGCGTACAAACGCCTGGCGATGAAATACCATCCTGACCGCAACCAGGAACAAGACGCCGAAACCAAGTTTAAAGAAGTTAAAGAAGCTTACGAAGTCCTGACCGACGACCAGAAACGCGCGGCCTATGACCAGTATGGCCACGCGGCCTTTGAGCAAGGCGGCATGGGCGGCGGTGGCTTTGGCGGCGGCGCCGACTTCAGCGATATCTTTGGCGATGTGTTTGGCGACATCTTCGGCGGAGGCCGCCGTCAGCGCGCCAGCCGCGGTTCCGATCTGCGCTATAACATGGAGCTGACCCTCGAGGAAGCGGTACGTGGCGTCACCAAAGAGATCCGCATCCCGACGCTGGAAGAGTGCGACGTCTGCCACGGCAGCGGCGCCAAGCCAGGCAGTTCGCCGGTAACCTGTCCAACCTGTCACGGTCAGGGCCAGGTGCAGATGCGTCAGGGCTTCTTCACCGTGCAGCAGGCGTGTCCGCACTGCCATGGCCGCGGTCAGATCATCAAAGATCCGTGCAACAAGTGCCACGGCCACGGCCGGGTAGAGAAATCCAAAACGCTGTCGGTGAAAATTCCGGCCGGCGTGGATACCGGCGACCGCATCCGCCTGGCGGGTGAAGGCGAAGCCGGCGAGCACGGTGCACCGGCGGGCGATCTGTACGTTCAGGTGCAGGTGAAGGCACACCCGATCTTCGAGCGTGAAGGCAACAACCTGTACTGTGAAGTGCCGATCAACTTCGCCATGGCGGCGCTGGGCGGCGAGATTGAAGTGCCGACGCTGGACGGCCGGGTGAAACTGAAGGTGCCTTCGGAGACCCAAACCGGCAAGCTGTTCCGCATGCGCGGCAAGGGCGTGAAATCGGTGCGTGGCGGTAGCCAGGGCGACCTGCTGTGTCGCGTAGTGGTGGAAACCCCGGTCAATCTGAACGACAAGCAGAAGCAGCTGCTGCGTGAGCTGGAAGAGAGCCTGGGCGGCCCGTCCGGTGACAAGAACAGCCCGCGCTCGAAGAGCTTCTTCGACGGGGTGAAAAAGTTCTTTGACGACCTGACTCGTTAACCTGCTGTTTATTATAGGTTATATTAGAACCCCGGGCGTCTGCTCCGGGGTTTTTATTTGCATGCTGCACCCCTAATTCCCTATCAATAATGTGACTTATTCGTGCTTTTAATCGGTTTTTTCGAGTTATTTAGCATTTATAAACTTATTTTTTCGAACTAAAACGCCCTCTATACTCACTTCATGACTGTGGTTCGCAGGGCGCTACGCCCTGCACAGATTTGGAGAGACGTATTGTGACCAACATCATTCGTCAATTTTTACGTCAGGAAGCCGCGGGCGGCATCATTCTGATCGCGGCGGCGATCGTCGCCCTGATCATGGCCAACACCCCGGCGCAGGGGATCTATCAGGCATTCCTCAACCTGCCGGTGATGGTAAAAATTGCTTCGCTGGAAATCGCCAAGCCGCTGCTGCTGTGGATCAACGACGGCCTGATGGCCATCTTCTTCCTGGTGGTGGGGCTCGAGGTCAAGCGCGAGCTGATGCAAGGCTCGCTGTCCGGGCGCGACAAGGCGGTGTTTCCGGCGATCGCCGCGCTGGGCGGCATGCTGGCGCCGGCGCTGATTTACCTGCTGTTCAACGGCGCGGATGAAGTCACCCGCCAGGGCTGGGCGATCCCGGCCGCGACCGATATCGCCTTCGCGCTGGGCGTAATGGCGCTGCTGGGCAACCGCGTGCCGACCAGCCTGAAAGTGTTCCTGCTGGCGTTGGCGATCATCGATGACCTGGGCGTGATTATCATCATCGCGCTGTTCTACACCCACGAAGTGTCGATGGTGGCGCTGGGCGTGGCGGCGGCGGCGACGGTGCTGCTGGCGGTGATGAACTGGCGTGGGGTGGGTAAAACCTCACTGTACATGATGGTCGGGCTGGTACTGTGGGTAGCGATACTCAAGTCCGGGGTGCACGCGACGCTGGCCGGGGTGATCGTCGGCTTTATGATCCCGCTGAACGTCAAGAAAGGGCCATCGCCGTCGGAAACGCTGGAGCATGAGTTGCACCCTTGGGTCGCGTTTATGATCCTGCCGCTGTTCGCGTTTGCCAACGCCGGGGTCTCTTTGCAAGGCGTGTCGCTGGAAGGGTTGACGTCGCTGTTACCGGTAGGGATTGCGGCCGGGCTGTTTATCGGCAAGCCGCTGGGGATTTTCCTCTTCAGCCTGCTGGCGGTGAAAATGGGCATCGCCCGTTTGCCCGAGGGGATCGGTTTCAAACAGGTGTTTGCCGTTTCGGTGCTGTGTGGTATTGGTTTCACCATGTCGATTTTCATCGCCTCGCTGGCGTTCGGCGATGCGGATGCGGCGCTCAGCACCTATTCTCGCCTGGGGATCCTGCTGGGCTCCACCGCGGCGGCGGTGACAGGATATGGATTGCTGCGTCTGGCGTTGCCGCGGGTGCGTTAATCCTGCGTGTGCCCGATAAGGGCACACAATAAAATGGCTGGTCGGAGCTGTGCGGTATAAAATATGTGCAGCTTCGGCCGTTCTTCGTTGGGACTAATGGGGCTACACGTTGTCTGAAGCAGGGAAAGGAAGTTTGTCGCTCGTCACGGCACACCGTTTGCCGCTGCGAAACGTTGTTAAGGAGAGCTGCTCGTGAGGATGTCGCATATCAACTTTAATCACCTTTACTATTTCTGGCAGGTCTGCAAGGCCGGTTCCGTGGTCGGCGCCGCCGAAGCGTTGTTTTTGACGCCGCAGACCATCACCGGCCAGATCAAAGCGCTGGAAGAGCGGTTGGACGGCAAGCTGTTCAAACGCCAGGGGCGCGGGTTGGTGCCTTCGGAGCTGGGGCAGCTGGTGTTCCGCTACGCCGACAAGATGTTTATGCTCAGCCAGGAAATGCTGGATATCGTCAACTACCGCAAAGAGTCGAACCTGCTGTTCGACGTCGGCGTGGCGGACGCGCTGTCGAAGCGCCTGGTCAGCCAGGTGTTGGAAGCGGCGGTGGTGGTGGACAACGAACAGATCCACCTGCGCTGTTTTGAATCGACGCACGAGATGCTGCTGGAGCAGCTCAGCCAGCACAAGCTGGATATGATCCTGTCGGATTGCCCGGTAGACTCCAGCCAGCAGGAAGGGCTGTTTTCACTGAAGCTGGGCGAGTGTGGCATCAGCTTCTTCTGCCGCCAGCCGGCGCCGGAGCTGCCGTTCCCGGCCTGCCTGGAACAGCGCAAGCTGCTGATCCCCGGCCGCCGTTCGATGCTGGGGCGCAAACTGCTCAACTGGTTCAATACGCAGGGCATCCAGGTCGAGATTCTGGGCGAGTTCGACGATGCGGCGCTGATGAAGGCCTTCGGCATGTACCACAACGCGATCTTTGTGGCGCCGACGCTGTATGCACAGGATACCTATAACGATGACAACGTGGTGGAGATTGGGCGCATCGACAGCGTGCAGGAGGAGTATTACATCATCTTCGCCGAGCGCATGATCCAGCATCCGGCGGTGCAGCGCGTGTGCAACAAAGACTTCTCGGCGCTGTTTTCCTGCTAGCGGTTCACTGAACGCAGGACGTAAAAAAACCGGCCTGAGCCGGTTTTTTTATCAAGCAGATAACGAAATGCTTATTGCATTGCGTTGATGCGTGCAGTCAGGTTTGACTTATGACGCGCTGCTTTGTTTTTGTGGATCAGGCCTTTAGCTGCCTGACGGTCCACCAGTGGCTGCATTACCAGGAATGCATTTTGTGCTGCTTCTTTGTCGCCAGCTGCGATAGCTGCGTCTACCTTCTTGATGAAGGTACGCACCATTGAGCGACGGCTTGCGTTATGCTTGCGGCGTTTCTCAGACTGTACGGCGCGTTTCTTAGCTGATTTGATATTAGCCAAGGTCCAACTCCCAAATATATTCTATTGAGGACAATTCAAAGGCCGAGGAATATGCCCTTTTAGCCTTCGTTTGTCAATGGATTTGTGCAAATAAGCGCCGTTTGTACAGGCGGCACTCGCTACGTTGTGATGGCGCAGGATTTTACCAGCTTCCCTCTTGGGAATACAGTGTTTCGCGAGAAAATTCGCCAATGTTTTGCCGCAGCGGACGCAAGCCGTTGGCCGCGGTCGAGAATCGGCCCAGCGGCGCCGGATAAACTGCGGCGAAGCCGTTTCACGCGCAGATTATCTCCGGTATGGTATGTCTATTACATAAAGGCACCAATCGCGGGTTAACCTTACCGGCTGTACAAGGTATAATCCGCCGATTTCCACTGTTTTGAGCCAGCTATGGAGCTAATTCGCGGCATTCACAATATCCGGGCGCGCCACCATGGTTGCGTGCTCACCATCGGCAACTTTGACGGCGTGCATCGCGGTCATCAGGCGTTGCTGGAGCAGTTGAAGCAACAAGGGCAACGCCTCGGGCTGCCGGTGATGGTCATGATCTTTGAGCCACAGCCGCTGGAGATGTTCGCCGCAGACAAGGCGCCGGCCCGTTTGACGCGCCTGCGCGACAAGGCCAGCTACCTGGCGCAGGCGGGCGTCGACTACCTGCTGTGCGTCAAGTTCGATCCGCGTTTTGCCGCCAACACCGCGCAGGCGTTCGTCGCCGAGCTGCTGGTGGAGAAACTGGGCGTCAAATTCCTGATGGTAGGGGATGATTTTCGCTTTGGCGCTGGGCGCCAGGGCGATTTTCCGCTATTGCAGCAGGCCGGAAAAGAGTACGGCTTCGACGTGGTCAGCACCCCGACCTTCCGCGAAGGCGATCGGCGTATCAGCAGCACCGCGATCCGCACCGCGCTGAGCGAGGACGATCTGCCGCTGGCGGAGACCTTGCTGGGCCACCCGTACAGCATCTCCGGGCGCGTGGTGCATGGCGATGAGCTGGGCCGCACCATCGGCTTCCCGACTGCCAACCTGCCGCTCAAGCGCCTGGTGGCGCCGGTGAAAGGGGTGTATGCGGTAGAAGTGTACGGCCTGGGGCCGCAGCCGCTGCCGGGCGTGGCCAATATCGGTACGCGCCCGACCGTCGCCGGCGTGCGCCAGCAGCTGGAAGTGCATCTGCTGGATGTCACAATGGATCTTTACGGGCGCCATATTGAGGTGGTGCTCCGCGCAAAATTGCGCAATGAACAACGGTTTGCTTCGCTCGATGCCCTGAAGCAGCAAATCGCCAATGATGTGGTGACGGCCCGGAAGTTCTTCGGGTTAAAAACACTGGTTTAATCGTTTACCCTAAACAATTCGAGTAGCATCGCGGCGGCAACCGCGCGAATCCCGATGAGCTTGCACAGGCAAGTGATTCGGGTGAGAAAGGGCGGCCGACAAAGATGCAGCTTGAAGTGTGACGGGTAAATAGCCGAAAACGGAAACGAGAATCTCATGAGTGACTACAAGAATACCCTGAACTTGCCGGAAACAGGGTTCCCGATGCGCGGCGATCTCGCCAAGCGCGAACCTGGCATGCTGCAACGTTGGTATGAACAGGATCTGTACGGGATGATTCGTACTGCCAAAAAGGGCAAAAAAACCTTCATTTTGCATGACGGCCCTCCGTATGCGAACGGCAGCATTCACATTGGTCACTCGGTTAACAAGATTCTCAAAGACATTATCATCAAGTCGAAAGGGATGGCCGGCTTCGACTCGCCTTATGTGCCGGGTTGGGACTGCCACGGCCTGCCGATCGAACTGAAGGTTGAACAGCTGTACGGCAAACCGGGCGAGAAGCTGACGGCGGCCGAGTTCCGCCAGAAGTGCCGCGAGTACGCGGCCGAGCAGGTTGAAGGCCAGAAGAAGGACTTCATCCGCCTGGGCGTGCTGGGCGACTGGGATCGCCCGTACCTGACCATGGACTTCAAAACCGAAGCCAACATCATCCGCGCGCTGGGCAAGATCATCAGCAACGGCCACCTGCTGAAAGGCGCCAAGCCGGTTCACTGGTGCACCGACTGCGGATCGTCGCTGGCGGAAGCGGAAGTGGAGTACTACGACAAGACTTCGCCGTCGATCGACGTGAGCTTCCATGCGGCCGACGCGGCTGCCGTGGCGGCCAAGTTCGGCGTGAGCCACTTCAACGGGACTATCTCCCTGGTTATCTGGACCACCACCCCGTGGACCCTGCCGGCCAACCGCGCGATCTCGCTGCACCCGGACTTCACCTACCAGCTGGTGCAGGTTGACGGCCAGTGCCTGATCCTGGCGGCCGAGCTGGTGGAAAGCGTGATGAAACGCGCCGGCATCACCGAATGGACGGTGCTGGGCAGCTGCAAAGGCGCCGATCTGGAACTGCTGCGCTTCAAACACCCGTTCATGGACTTCGACGTGCCGGCGATCCTCGGCGAGCACGTGACGCTGGACGCCGGTACCGGTGCGGTGCACACCGCGCCAGGCCACGGCCCGGATGACTTCGTGATCGGCCAGAAATACGGCCTGGAAGTGGCCAACCCGGTAGGGCCGAACGGTTGCTACCTGACCGGCACCTACCCGCTGCTGGACGGCAAGTTCGTCTTCAAGGCCAACGATCTGATCGTCGACCTGCTGCGTGAGAAAGGCGCGCTGCTGCACGTCGAGAAGTTCCTGCACAGCTATCCGTGCTGCTGGCGCCACAAGACGCCGATCATCTTCCGTGCCACGCCGCAATGGTTCGTCAGCATGGATCAGAAAGGCCTGCGTCAGCAGTCGCTGGAAGAGATCAAAGGCGTGCAGTGGATCCCGGATTGGGGCCAGGCGCGCATCGAAATGATGGTGGCCAACCGCCCGGACTGGTGCATCTCGCGTCAGCGCACCTGGGGCGTGCCGATGTCGCTGTTCGTGCACAAAGAAACCGAGCAGCTGCACCCGCGCACCGTTGAGCTGATGGAAGAAGTGGCCAAGCGCGTCGAGCAAGACGGCATTCAGGCCTGGTGGGATCTGGACGCGGCCGACATCCTCGGCGCGGAAGCCGCCGACTACGTGAAAGTGCCGGACACGCTGGACGTGTGGTTCGATTCTGGTTCCACCCACGCTTCGGTGGTCGACGTGCGCCCTGAGTTCCAGGGCCACAGCGCCGACATGTATCTGGAAGGCTCCGACCAACACCGCGGCTGGTTCATGTCATCGCTGATGATCTCCACCGCGATGAAAGGTAAGGCGCCTTATAAAGAAGTGCTGACCCACGGCTTCACCGTCGATGGCCAGGGCCGCAAGATGTCCAAGTCGATCGGCAACACCGTCAGCCCGCAGGACGTGATGAACAAGCTGGGCGGTGACATTCTGCGCCTGTGGGTGGCGTCGACCGATTACACCGGCGAAATCGCGGTGTCCGACGAGATCCTCAAGCGTTCCGCCGACTCTTATCGCCGCATCCGCAACACCGCGCGCTTCCTGCTGGCCAACCTGAACGGGTTCGAGCCGAGCACCGACTGCGTAGCGCCGGAAGACATGGTGGTGCTGGATCGCTGGGCGGTCGGCCGTGCGCTGGCGGCGCAGCAGGATATCGAGCAGGCTTACGCCAACTACGATTTCCACGAAGTGGTGCAGCGTCTGATGCAGTTCTGCTCGGTCGAGATGGGCTCCTTCTACCTGGATATCATCAAGGATCGTCAGTACACCGCGAAGAGCGACAGCGTCGCCCGCCGCAGCTGCCAGACCGCGCTGTATCACATCGTGGAAGCGCTGGTGCGCTGGATGGCGCCGATTATGTCGTTCACTGCGGACGAGATCTGGGGCTTCATGCCGGGCAAACGCGCGCAGTACGTGTTCACCGAAGAGTGGTACGACGGCCTGTTCGGGCTGGCGGAAGGCGAGCCGATGAACGACGCTTTCTGGGCCGAGCTGCTGAAAGTGCGCGGTGAAGTGAACAAGGTGCTGGAGCAGGCGCGTGCAGACAAACGCCTCGGCGGTTCGCTGGAAGCGGCGGTGACGCTGTATGCCGACAGCGAGCTGGCGGCGCGCCTGAACAGCCTGCAGGATGAGCTGCGCTTCGTGCTGCTGACCTCTGCGGCAAGCGTTGCGCCATTGGCGGATGCGCCGGCCGACGCGCAGGCTTCCGAGCTGCTGAAAGGGCTGAAGATCGCCTTCAGCACGGCGCCGGGTGAGAAGTGCCCGCGCTGCTGGCATTACACCACCGATATCGGCCTGGTGGCGGAGCATGCAGACATCTGCGGCCGCTGTGTAAGCAACGTCGCCGGTGACGGCGAGAAGCGTAACTTTGCCTGAGAATTCGCGCCTGATGAGTAAACCAATTTGTTCGACCGGCCTGCGTTGGCTGTGGGTTGTGGTGGCGGTGCTGGCGCTGGATTTCGGCAGCAAGCAGTGGATCCTCGCTAACTTTACGCTGGGCCAGTCCCAGCCGTTGATCCCGTCGTTCAACCTGTTTTACGCGCGCAATTACGGCGCTGCGTTCAGCTTCCTGGCCGATCACGGCGGTTGGCAGCGCTGGTTCTTCGCCGGCATCGCCATCGCCATCGTCGCGGTGCTGCTGGTGATGATGTACCGCAGTGCGGCGCAGCAGAAGTTGAACAACATCGCCTACGCCTTCATCATCGGCGGGGCGTTGGGCAATCTGTTCGATCGCCTGTGGCACGGTTTCGTAGTCGATTTCATCGACTTCTACGTCGGTGACTGGCACTACCCGACCTTCAATCTGGCGGACAGCTTTATCTGCGTGGGTGCGGCGATGATCGTGCTGGAAGGTTTCCTGTCGCCGGCGAACAAAGGCGCAAAGAGTAAAGGTGAGTAACATGACGGCTCAGATTATCAGTGACAGCGCGGTGCTGGTTCACTTTACGCTGAAACTGGAAGACGGTTCGACCGCCGAATCTACCCGCAGCAGCGGCAAACCGGCGCTGTTCCGTCTGGGTGACGGTAGCCTGTCGGCGCCGCTGGAGGCGCAGCTGCTCGGCCTGCGCGCGGGCGACAAATGCGCCTTTACCCTGCAGCCGGAAGCGGCGTTCGGCGCGGAGAACCCGGATCTGGTCCAGTTCTTCTCGCGCCGCGACTTTGCGGAAACCGGCGTACCGGACGTGGGCACCATCATGCTGTTTACCGCCATCGACGGCAGTGAAATGCCGGGCGTGGTGCGCGCGGTGGCGGAAGATTCGATCACCGTCGATTTCAACCATCCGCTGGCGGGCCATCCGGTGACCTTCGATATCGAAGTGCTGGAGATCGATCCGCAGCAGGAGGAGACGCATGCAAATATTGCTGGCTAACCCGCGCGGCTTCTGCGCCGGGGTTGATCGTGCGATCAGCATCGTGGAACGCGCGCTGGAACTGTATGGCGCACCGATCTACGTGCGGCATGAAGTGGTGCACAACCGCTACGTGGTCGACAGCCTGCGTGAGCGCGGCGCGGTGTTTATCGAAGAGATCGCCGAAGTGCCGGACGGTTCTATCCTGATCTTCTCGGCGCACGGCGTTTCTCAGGCGGTGCGTGCCGAAGCCAAGGCGCGCGATCTGACCATGCTGTTCGACGCCACTTGCCCGCTGGTGACCAAGGTGCATATGGAAGTGGCGCGCGCCAGCCGCCGCGGCACCGAAGCGATTCTGATCGGTCACGCCGGGCATCCGGAGGTGGAAGGCACCATGGGCCAGTACAGCAACCCGCAGGGCGGCATGTACCTGGTCGAGTCGCCGGAAGACGTGTGGAAGCTGCAGGTGAAAGATGAAAGCAACCTGTGCTTCATGACGCAGACCACGCTGTCGGTTGATGATACCTCGGACGTGATCGACGCTCTGCGCCAGCGTTTCCCGAGCATTATCGGCCCGCGCAAGGATGACATTTGCTACGCTACCACCAACCGTCAGGAAGCGGTGCGCAACCTGGCCGGCGATGCGGACGTGGTGCTGGTGGTGGGGTCTAAAAACTCCTCCAACTCCAACCGTCTGGCGGAACTGGCGCAGCGCGTCGGCAAACCGGCTTATCTTATCGATTCGGCGGCGGATATTCAGGAGAGTTGGCTGAGCGGGGCGCGCCACATCGGCGTTACCGCCGGTGCCTCAGCGCCGGACGTGCTGGTGCAGGAGGTGATCTCTCGCCTGAAAGCGCTGGGCGGCCTGGACGTGCATGAAATCAGCGGGCGTGAAGAGAACATCGTGTTCGAAGTGCCGAAAGAGTTGCGCGTGGACGTTCGCCAGATTGACTGATATGCGTTAATGAATGACAACGGGGAGCTTAGGCTTCCCGTTTTTTTTGGGAATACGGTGCGGGGTTAAAAATAACATTCTGGCATATTCAAATTTTCTGCTAACTAAAGTCAAATTTATTCTGAGTATTTGAAATAGAGTCTGCATCATTAATTATATCGGCTGGAGAAAAGTCATTAAGAGGAGTATCATTAGGCTGCAATCTAAATAGGGCCTGGTGTTGGTAAAGTGATTACAATAATTACAATAGTGGTCTTGCAGATGTTTCTTATTTTATTCTTGTCGAATATGTTCTACGGCGTTTAATCCTTTCTCCTTTAAATAGAGCTTCATATGCTCCAGCAATCGTCGGACTTTTAATGGCTGGATCTCCCGGCGCGGCATTATGGCATAGCAATTAATTTCCGGTAATCGCCAGTCGGGCAATATTTCAATCAGCTCGCCGCTGCGCAACTCACGCTCAACGTTGGCGAAGAAATTGCGAATGATGCCTTTGCCGGTCAGCGCCAGTTCCTTCATCGCCATACCGCTGTTGGTGAACAAGCGCCCGGTCATGCGCATGCGGTGTTCACCACCGTCGCGATGGATCAGACGAACAAACTGCGGGTTGCCGAGCGGTGTAAAGGTCACCCAGTGGTGATGCGTCAGCGCCTGCGGCGAATCCGGCACGCCGTGGTGCGCCAGGTAGGCCGGCGAGGCGCACAACACTTCGCGGCAGCGTGCCAGCCGCGTGGAAACGTAGCTGGAGTCGGCCAGCACGCCGCCACGTATCGCCAGATCGATGCGTTGCGTGATGAGGTCTATCTTCTCATCGTGGATTTCCAGTCGCAGCGTAAGCTGCGGGTGTTCATCGAGGAAGCTCTGCAGCGCCGGCACCAGATAGTGGGTGGCGAATTCGGTCGAGGTGGCGACGCGCAGTTCGCCGACCAGTTCGCCACGCAGCGCGGCGATCCGTTGTTGGCCTCTTTCGGCGGCGTGGATCATCAGCAGGCAATCTTCATAAAAGCACAATCCGGCTTCGGTCAGACTCAATGAACGCGTCGATCGCAGCAGTAATTGAATGCCCAGATGTTCCTCCAACTGGCGAATATGTTGGCTGACGGCCGATGTCGTCATGCCCAATTCTTTTGCCGCCATGCTGAATGCGCCGCAATCGACCACTTTTGAGAAAATGGCCATGCGTTTTAAAATATTGCTCATAGTTTGTTAAGCACAACTTAACCAAGATTGTGAATTATACGGGCTAATAATATAGCACCATCTCTTCTATATTGCCTGAAGCATATAAACGCCGGGCTGATTATTATCTCGCAGAGGTTTTTTCTCTTTTTGATAAATCTTATTGCGCTTTTCAATAATACACCCGCGCCGCATCGCAACAGGAGCACATTGTGGACAGCGTTCAGAAAGATGAAATAGCGTTAAAAATCCTACGTGAATTATTGCAATACCGCCGCCGTTTCCCCGGCGGCGACACCTCAATTGCCGAAGAAGAACAGCGGGTCACTCAGGTGCAGTTGCCACGCATTCGGGCATTCATTGAAAACGAGCAGCGTATCGAATTCGTGCTGCCGGCCTTTCCGACCAAGTCACCCAACACCAACAAGGTGATCGGCGCGGTGCCGGATATGGCGGAGCGGCTGTCGCTGATCTTCCTCAATTCGCTGTGCCAACGTATTCAGCTCTATTACCCGCCGGGTGCGCATATCGTTATCTGCTCCGACGGCCACGTGTTCGGCGATCTGATCCGCGTCAGCGACGACGCGATCAACCACTATCAGCGTGAGATTGAAAGCCTGCTGCATGAAGTGGGCGCGACGCACCTGAGCGTGTTCAACCTCGGCGACGTCAAAGGCCTGGCGGAGCATACCGATGATTACGACCTGCTGCGCCGGCTGTTGGTGGACGGCTACGCCGAATCGGAAGAGGCGATCAAGCAACAGCTGATGCAGGACGAACAGGGTCTCTTGCTGTACCGCGCCATCACGCGCTTCCTGTATGAAGACAGCCAGCTGCCGGGCTACAGCGGTTCCAACGCCGCGCTGCAGAAAGACGCCAAACAGCGTGCCTGCGGCGTGATCCAGCGCAGCTGGGCCTGGGGCAACCTGCTGGCGCAGCACTTCCCGGCGGCGATCCGTCTGTCGATTCACCCGCAGCCGGTCGACAGCCTGAAGATGGGCATCCATATGATGCCGACCAAAGACGACTGGCTGACGCCGTGGCACGGCGTGGCGGCCAACGTGAACGGCCAGTTCGTGCTGATGAAGCGTAAAGACGCGCAGAGCCTGGACGGTGAACTGGTGGAGATTCGCGGCACGCCGAGCCATTACCTGATCGAGCAGCCGCAGATGGCCTAAGGCCGCTGCAAGCTTTTGCGCCCGAAATCCTGGCGGGCGCGTTTTTGACGGCACGTTGCCGTGTGAGCAGCACATTCGATGCAAGGAGAATACCGATGAACAACCAACCGCTTAATTGCCACATCCAACCGAATACCCCGTTCGGCGCGATCCTGACGCCGCAGCATCCGGGGCAAAAGATCGGCGAGCTGCCGGTGGCGGCGCTGCGAGCGCTGGCGCAGGAACACCACTTGCTGGTGCTGCGCGGATTCGACTCCGGTTTCAGCGAGGCGGAAGTCCTGACTCGCTATGCCGAACAGTGGGGCGAGATCATGATGTGGCCGTTCGGTGCGGTGCTGGACGTGAAGGAGCATCCTGACGCCAAGGATCATATCTTCGACAGCAGCTACGTCCCGCTGCATTGGGATGGCATGTATAAGCCGACCATCCCCGAGTTCCAGCTGTTCCACTGCGTAGCGGCACCTTCTCAGGACGAAGGCGGATGCACCACCTTCGTCGACACCACGCGGCTGCTGGCCAATGCGGACGAAGCGCTGCTGGATCAGTGGCTGTCGGTCTCTATCACCTACCGCATCAAACAGGTGGTGCATTACGGTGGCGAAGTCTGTTCGCCGCTGGTGGTGCAGCACCCGAACGGCAGGGGGTTAATCATGCGCTACAATGAACCGCCGACGGAGGGGAAAAAATTCCTCAACCAGCATGCGCTGGAATATCACGGCGTGCCTGAACAGCAGCAGGAACAGTTCCACCACACCCTGCAGCAGCATCTGTACGATCCGCGTCACTATTATGCTCACCAATGGCAACAGGGTGACGTAGTGGTGGCGGACAACTTCTCGCTGCTGCACGGCCGTGAGGGCTTTACCGCCCGTTCCGCGCGTCATTTGCAGCGCGTGCATATCCAGAGCAACCCGGTGTGCGCCAATCTGGCGCTGAAGCCGGCCAACGCAGAAGCGTAAAGGAGCATTATGGCAAGGATACTGATGGCGGCGGTCGCCACTCCGGGGCACGTCTACCCGATGTTAGCCATCGCTCGCCACCTGATTGCCCAAGGGCATCAGGTGCGGGTGATGACCGGCGCGCTGTTCCGCGAACGCGCTGAGGCGGTTGGGGCAAGCTTCGTGCCGTTCGACGCGCAGGTGGATTTCGATTATCGCCACCTGGAGGAACATTTCCCCGAGCGCGCCGCGCTGCCGCCGGGCAATGCGCAGATGGCGCTGGCGCTGAAGGATTTCTTCGCCGCACCGATCCCGTTGCTGGATCGGCAGCTGCGTGCGGCCATCGCCGCCGAAAAGACCGACCTGCTGATGGTGGAGAACTGCTTCTACGGCGTGCTGCCGCTGCTGCAGTCCGCCGAGCGGCCGCCGGTCTTCGGTATCGGCGTCACACCGCTGTCGTATTCTTCGCGCGATGCTATTTTTTATGGCCCGCGTATCCCGCCGGCGCTGCTGCCGCGGGCGCTGACCCGCGAGCAATTGGTGGATGAAGCGACGCGAGTGTTGCTTGATGAGGTGCAGCAAAGCTTTGATGCGGCACTGGTGCAGGCGGGCGGGCGGGCGCTGAATCGCCCGTTTACCGACGCGCTGATCGGCGGCTGCGAGCGTTTCCTGCAGTTGGCCACCACGGCGCTGGAATATGAGCGCGACGATCTGCCGAGCGGCGTGCGCTTCGTCGGCCCGCTGCGCAGCGGCGGCCAGCCGGCGGCGGAAGAGACGCTGTGGGAGAAGGACGATGATCGACCGCTGGTGATCGTGTCTCAGGGCACGCTGGCCAATGTCGATTTGCATCAGCTGATCGTACCGACGCTGCAAGCGCTGGCGCATCTGCCGGTGAGGGTGTTGGCCACCACCGGCGGGCGGGCGACGGAAGGGCTGATGGAGGCACTGCCGGGCAATGCCAGGGTGCGGGAGTTTATCTCCTTCGAACGCTGGCTGCCGGAGGCGGCGCTGCTGATCACCAACGGCGGTTATGGCTCGATCAACTATGCGCTGGACAGCGGCGTGCCGCTGATCGTCGCCGGCACCGGCGAAGACAAACTGGAGGCGGCCGCGCGCGTGGTGGCCGCCGGCTGCGGCATCAGCCTGCACACCAGCACGCCGAGCGCCGAACAGATTCTGGCGGCGGCGACGCGTATTCTGCAACAGCCGATCTATCGGCAACGCGCGGCGCTGGTGCGTGAGGACTATGCTCGCCACGACGCGCTGACGGCGATTGCCAACGAAGTGGCCGCCATTACCGCCTGACCTCGCCGTTCTCCCTTCCTCAGGCGCCGTTTTCGGCGCCTTTTTTCTGCATTTTTTTGCCATGCAAACTGCATGATTATGTACAATCGTCGCAGGCCGCCAAATCGGTTGAATGTTAATCTCACGACAGCGCCGCTGATGAGAACGGAGGAATATCATAATTTTCTAATTATGAAATGAATCCTCTGGCGACGCTGAAGCGGGGCGGTTACCCTGAATCGATAGCCTAATGGGATAGGCGTCAAATCAAGAAGAGAGCAAGCATGAGTGATTCACAAATCCGCATTGCGATTGCGGGCGCCGGCGGCCGGATGGGCCGTCAATTGATCCAGGCGGTGCAGCAGGCGGAAGGCGTGGTGTTGGGGGCAGCGTTGTCGCGCCCGGGCTCCAGCCTGGTCGGCGTCGACGCCGGCGAACTGGCGGGCATCGGCGCGTTGGGCGTCAAGGTGAGCGACAGTCTGGAGAAGGTGGCGAACGAGTTCGATATTTTGATCGACTTCACCCGCCCGGAAAGCACCCGGGGCTACCTGGATTTTTGCGTGGCGCACCATAAGGCGATGGTGATTGGCACTACCGGCTTCGATGACGCCGGCAAACAGGCGATCCGCGATGCGGCGCAGCATATCGGCATCGTGTTCGCCGCCAACTTCAGCGTCGGCGTTAACCTGGTGCTGAAACTGCTGGAGAAGGCCGCGCAGGTGATGGGCGACTATACCGATATCGAAATCGTCGAGGCACACCACCGCCACAAAGTGGATGCGCCGTCGGGCACGGCGTTGGCCATGGGCGAAGCGATCGCCGGCGCGCTGGGGCGCGATCTGAAAAGTTGCGCGGTCTATGCGCGCGAAGGCCATACCGGCGAACGCGATCCGAAAAGCATCGGCTTTGCCACCATTCGCGCCGGCGACATCGTCGGCGAGCACACCGCGATGTTCGCCGACATCGGTGAACGGGTGGAAATCACCCATAAGGCCTCCAGCCGTATGACTTTTGCCAGCGGCGCGGTGCGCGCGGCCGCCTGGTTGCATAATCGGGATAAAGGCCTGTTTGATATGCGCGACGTGTTGAATTTGGACCAATTATAATTGATTTGCATACCATCGTGATGTGGTTGTATTGATCATAATGCTATGATAATCTGACAATAATTTTATTGTCCTTTTTTTTAACATGAAAAACGAAGCATTGGCGTGATTTTGTTTCATTTACTGTTATTTATTGATGTTTACCTTGTTAATCATCCCGTTTTTATCCGCCAAATCCCATTTTAAGGTCTTTTTGAGTCTATTCTGGCGCCATTTTCCGTCATTCAGCCTCGCAACCGTTTTCCAGCCCCGGTTTTCTGTGTTTTTATCGTCGCTCAAGCCGCATGAGCGGCGAGAACTGCAAAAATAAAACAAAAAACGGCAGTTTGGGTAGACAAGCCGGGCACTCATCATTAAAATGCGCCCAATTTGCCAAAAATTGGCCTCGCGGACGGTTTTTGCATTGATTTAGATCGTGACATCTGAATTAATATGCAAATATTGTGATTGATTATTCCTCGGAGGATGTTTTGATAAAGTCAGCGCTATTGGTTCTGGAAGACGGAACCCAATTCCACGGTCGGGCCATCGGGGCAGAGGGAACGGCAGTGGGGGAAGTGGTCTTCAATACGTCGATGACCGGTTATCAAGAAATCCTCACTGATCCTTCCTATTCCCGCCAGATCGTTACTCTTACTTATCCTCATATCGGCAATGTCGGCACCAATGCTTCCGACGAAGAATCCTCCGCAGTACACGCCCAAGGCCTCGTCATTCGTGACCTCCCGCTGATCGCCAGCAACTACCGCAACGAAGAAAGCCTGTCCGACTACCTCAAGCGTCACAACATCGTGGCGATCGCCGATATCGATACCCGTAAATTAACCCGCCTGCTGCGCGAGAAGGGCGCCCAGAACGGCTGCATCATCGCCGCCGACTCGCCGGACGCCGCGCTGGCCCTGGCCAAGGCGCAAGGTTTCCCGGGGTTGAAGGGCATGGATCTGGCGAAAGAAGTCACCACCCGAGAGGCCTACAGCTGGCAGCAAGGCAGCTGGACGCTTGAAGGCGACCTGCCTGAAGCCAAAACCGCCGCGGAGCTGCCGTTCCACGTGGTGGCTTACGACTACGGCGCCAAGCGCAACATCCTGCGCATGCTGGTGGATCGCGGCTGCCGCCTGACCGTGGTGCCGGCACAGACCCCGGCCGACGAGGTGCTGAAAATGAATCCGGACGGCATCTTCCTGTCCAACGGCCCGGGCGACCCGGAGCCGTGCGACTACGCCATCGCCGCCATCAAACAGTTCCTTGAAACCGACATTCCGGTGTTCGGCATCTGCCTGGGCCACCAGCTGCTGGCGCTGGCCAGCGGGGCGAAAACCATGAAGATGAAGCTCGGCCACCACGGCGGCAACCACCCGGTGAAGGATCTGGACAACAACACCGTGATGATCACCGCGCAGAACCACGGCTTCGCCGTCGATGAAAACAACCTGCCGGCGAACCTGCGCGTGACGCACAAATCGCTGTTCGACCACACGGTGCAGGGCATTCACCGCACCGACAAGGCGGCGTTCAGCTTCCAGGGGCACCCGGAAGCCAGCCCAGGCCCGCACGACGCCGCGCCGCTGTTCGATCACTTTATCGAACTGATTGAGACTCACCGTTCTAACGCCAAATAATCAGGAGCAGTAAAAAATGCCAAAACGTACAGACATAAAAAGCATCCTGATCCTCGGCGCTGGCCCGATCGTTATCGGCCAGGCGTGTGAGTTCGACTACTCGGGTGCCCAGGCGTGTAAAGCGCTGCGCGAAGAGGGTTACCGCGTCATTCTGGTCAACTCCAACCCGGCGACCATCATGACCGACCCGGAAATGGCCGACGCGACCTACATCGAGCCGATCCACTGGGAAGTGGTGCGCAAGATCATCGAAAAAGAGCGCCCGGATGCGGTGCTGCCGACCATGGGCGGCCAGACGGCGCTGAACTGCGCGCTGGAGCTGGAGCGTCAGGGCGTGCTGGCCGAGTTTGGCGTTACCATGATCGGCGCGACCGCCGATGCGATCGACAAGGCCGAAGACCGCCGCCGTTTCGACGTGGCGATGAAGAAAATCGGTCTGGACACCGCGCGTTCCGGCATCGCGCACACCATGGAAGAAGCGCTGGCGGTGGCCGCTGACGTCGGCTTCCCGTGCATCATCCGTCCTTCCTTTACCATGGGCGGCACCGGCGGCGGCATCGCCTACAACCGCGAAGAGTTCGAAGAGATCTGCGAACGCGGTCTCGACCTGTCGCCGACCAAAGAACTGCTGATCGACGAATCTCTGATCGGTTGGAAAGAGTACGAGATGGAGGTGGTGCGCGATAAGAACGACAACTGCATCATCGTCTGCTCCATCGAAAACTTCGACGCCATGGGCATCCACACCGGCGACTCGATCACCGTCGCACCGGCCCAGACCCTGACCGACAAGGAATACCAAATCATGCGCAACGCCTCGATGGCGGTGCTGCGTGAGATCGGCGTCGAAACCGGCGGCTCCAACGTGCAGTTCTCGGTCAACCCGAAAACCGGCCGCCTGATCGTTATCGAAATGAACCCGCGCGTGTCGCGCTCCTCGGCGCTGGCGTCGAAAGCCACCGGCTTCCCTATCGCCAAGATCGCCGCCAAGCTGGCGGTGGGCTACACCCTCGATGAGCTGATGAACGACATCACCGGCGGCCGCACCCCGGCGTCGTTCGAACCGTCCATCGACTATGTCGTGACCAAGATCCCGCGCTTCAACTTCGAGAAGTTCGCCGGCGCCAACGACCGCCTGACCACCCAGATGAAATCGGTCGGCGAAGTGATGGCCATTGGCCGCACCCAACAGGAGTCGCTGCAAAAAGCGCTGCGCGGTCTGGAAGTGGGCGCCACCGGCTTCGATCCGAAAGTCAGCCTGGACGATCCGGAAGCGCTGACCAAAATCCGTCGTGAGCTGAAAGACGCCGGTTCCGACCGCATCTGGTACATCGCCGACGCCTTCCGCGCCGGTCTGTCGGTCGACGGCGTCTTCAACCTGACCAACGTCGACCGCTGGTTCCTGGTGCAGATTGAAGAGCTGGTGCGCCTGGAAGAGCAGGTGGCCGACGCGGGCATCAACGGCCTGAACAAAGAATTCCTGCGCACCCTGAAGCGCAAGGGCTTCGCCGATGCGCGTCTGGCCAAGCTGGCCGGCGTCGCCGAGAGTGAAATTCGCAAGCTGCGCCACAGCCACGGCCTGCATCCGGTGTACAAGCGCGTGGATACCTGCGCGGCGGAATTCGCCACCGACACCGCCTACATGTATTCCACCTATGAAGAAGAGTGCGAGTCCAACCCGACCAACGACCGGCCGAAAGTGATGGTGCTGGGCGGCGGGCCGAACCGTATCGGCCAGGGCATCGAGTTCGACTACTGCTGCGTGCACGCCTCGCTGGCGCTGCGCGAAGACGGTTACGAGACCATCATGGTCAACTGCAACCCGGAAACCGTCTCTACCGACTACGACACCTCCGACCGCCTGTACTTTGAGCCGGTAACGCTGGAAGACGTGCTGGAAATCGTGCGTATCGAGAAGCCGAAAGGCGTTATCGTGCAGTACGGCGGCCAGACCCCGCTGAAGCTGGCGCGCGAGCTGGAAGCTGCAGGCGTGCCGATCATCGGTACCAGCCCGGATGCCATCGACCGTGCCGAAGACCGCGAACGCTTCCAGCAGGCGGTCAACCGCCTGGGCCTGAAGCAGCCGGCCAACGCCACCGTCACCGCCATCGAGCAGGCGGTAGAGAAGGCGGCGGGCATCGGCTATCCGCTGGTGGTGCGTCCTTCCTACGTGCTGGGCGGTCGGGCGATGGAAATCGTCTATGACGAAATCGACCTGCGCCGCTACTTCCAGACCGCAGTCAGCGTGTCCAACGATGCACCGGTGTTGCTGGACCGCTTCCTGGACGACGCGGTGGAAGTGGACGTCGATGCTATCTGCGACGGCGAGCGCGTGCTGATTGGCGGCATCATGGAGCACATCGAGCAGGCGGGCGTGCACTCCGGCGACTCCGCGTGTTCGCTGCCGGCGTACACCCTGAGCCAGGAAATTCAGGACGTGATGCGTCGTCAGGTGGAAAAACTGGCGTTCGAGCTGCAGGTGCGCGGCCTGATGAACGTGCAGTTCGCGGTGAAAGACAACGAAGTCTACCTGATTGAAGTGAACCCGCGCGCCGCGCGTACCGTGCCGTTCGTGTCCAAAGCGACCGGCGTACCGCTGGCCAAAGTAGCCGCGCGCGTGATGGCGGGCAAAACGCTGGTCGAGCAGGGCGTGACCGAAGAAATTATCCCGCCGTACTACTCGGTGAAAGAAGTGGTGCTGCCGTTCAACAAATTCCCGGGCGTCGACCCGATTCTGGGGCCGGAAATGCGCTCTACCGGGGAAGTGATGGGCGTGGGCCGCACCTTTGCGGAAGCCTTCTCCAAAGCGATGCTGGGCAGTAACTCGGGCATGAAAAAGCAGGGCCGCGCGCTGCTGTCGGTGCGTGAAGGCGACAAGGCTCGCGTGGTCGATTTGGCCGCCAGCCTGCTGAAGCAGGGCTTCGAGCTGGACGCCACCCACGGCACCGCGGTGGTGCTGGGTGAAGCGGGCATCAACCCGCGCCTGGTCAACAAGGTGCACGAAGGGCGTCCGCACATTCAGGACCGTATCAAGAACGGCGAGTACACCTACATCGTCAACACCACGGCCGGCCGCCAGGCGATTGAGGACTCCAAGCTGATTCGCCGCAGCGCCCTGCAGTACAAGGTGCACTACGACACCACGCTGAACGGCGGCTTTGCCACCGCGATGGCGCTGAAAGCGGATCCGACCGAGCAGGTGACTTCGGTGCAGGAAATGCACGCGCGTATCGGCAAGTAACCGCGCGAGAACGTTATGCCAGGGCGCTGCAGATGCAGCGCCTTTTTTTTATTCAGCGAATTTGTCGGCTGACGTTAAAAATTTCCGCTATCAATCAGTGGGCAAACTGTCACTCTGTGTGATTGGTATATGCTTGGTGTATTGGCAAGGAACGAAGGAACGACGATAACAATGATTTTGATAATTTATGCTCACCCGTATCCCCGGCATTCGCATGCCAATCAGCGCCTGTTGCAGGCGGTGAGGGATCTCCCCGAGGTAGAGGTGCGCTCGCTGTATGAGCTGTATCCTGATTTCAATATCGACATCAACGCCGAGCAGCGGGCGCTGGAGCGCGCCGACCTGGTGGTGCTGCAGCATCCGATGCAGTGGTACAGCTTCCCACCGCTGTTGAAGCTGTGGATCGACAAAGTGCTGGAGCACGGCTGGGCCTACGGCCACGACGGCAATGCGCTGGTGGGTAAAGACTGCCTGTGGGCGGTGACCAGCGGTGGCGACGAGCACCACTTCGAGCTGGGCGACTTTCCCAACTTTGCTACGCTAGGACAGCCGCTGCAGGCCACGGCGATCTACTGCGGCATGAACTGGCAGCCTTATTTCGCCCTGCACAACACCTTTACCTGCAACGAGCCGGCGCTGCTCGCCGCCGGCGAAGCCTATCGCCAGCGGTTGGTCGACTACTTGATGGAACATGCCGAAGCGGAAACACGGGAGGCCAGCCATGGATAACCACCACATGATGATCGAGGGGCTGATCTACCTCGGCTCCGCCGCGCTGTTTGTGCCGATCGCGGTGCGACTGGGGCTGGGCTCGGTACTCGGTTACCTGATCGCCGGCTGTATCATCGGCCCCTGGGGGCTGAAGCTGGTGTCGGACGCCGAGTCGATCCTGACCTTCGCCGAGATCGGCGTGGTGCTGATGCTGTTTATCATCGGCCTGGAGCTGGATCCCAAGCGGCTGTGGACGCTGCGCGCCTCGGTGTTCGGCGGCGGCAGCATTCAGATGGTGGGCTGCGGCCTGGCGCTGAGCGCTTTCTGTTACTTCCTTGGCCTCAACTGGAAGGTGGCGCTGCTGATCGGTTTGACGCTGGCGCTCTCATCCACCGCCATCGCCATGCAGGCGATGAGCGAACGCAATTTGACGCCGTCGCCGATCGGCCGCAGCGCGTTTGCGGTGCTGCTGTTCCAGGACATCGCGGCGATCCCGCTGGTGGCGATGATCCCACTGCTGGCCAGCAGCGGCGCCAGCACCACACTGGGCGCATTCGTGCTGTCGGCGGCCAAGGTGGTGGGCGCGCTGGTGATGGTGGTGCTGCTCGGCCGCTACGTCACCCGCCCGCTGCTGCATTTCGTCGCCCGCTCGGGCATGCGCGAGGTATTCAGCGCCGTGGCGCTGTTCCTGGTGTTCGGCTTCGGCATCCTGCTGGAGATGGCCGGGCTGTCGATGGCGATGGGGGCGTTTCTCGCCGGGGTGCTGCTGGCGAGCTCGGAATACCGCCACGCGCTGGAGAGCGATATTCAGCCGTTCAAAGGGTTGCTGCTGGGGCTGTTCTTCATCGGCGTCGGCATGTCGATCGATTTCGGCACCCTGTTCCATCATCCGTTGCTGATCGCCTCGCTGCTGCTGGGCTTTATGCTGATCAAAGCGGCGCTGCTTTGGCTGATCGGGCCGCTGCTCGGCGTGCCGAAGCGCCAGCGCGGCCTGTTCGCCATTCTGCTGGGGCAGGGCAGTGAGTTCGCTTTCGTTATCTTCAGCGCCGCGCAGCTGGCCGGCGTATTGCCGGTCGAGTGGGCCAAGTCGCTGACGCTGGCGGTGGCGCTGTCGATGGCGGCCACGCCGCTGCTGTTGGTGATCGCCGCGCAGCTGGAGAAAAATGCGCCGAAAGAGGAGCGCCCGGCTGACGTCATTGACGACGAAAATGCCAGCGTGATCATCGCCGGTTTCGGCCGTTTCGGTCAGATCGCCGGTCGCTTGCTGTTGGCCAACGGCGTACACACCGTGGTACTGGATCACGATCCGGACCATATCGAGACGCTGCGCAAATTCGACACCAAGGTGTTCTACGGCGACGCCACGCGCGCCGATTTGCTGGAGGCCGCCGGTGCCGCCCACGCCAAGGTGTTGATCAACGCCATCGACGACGTGGAAGACAGCCTGGCGTTAACCGAGCTGGCCAGGCAGCACTTCCCGCATCTGAAGGTGGTGGCGCGGGCGCGCGACGTCGATCACTGGTATCAGCTGCGGCAGCTGGGGGTGGAAAAACCGGAGCGAGAAACCTTTGAAAGCTCGCTGCGCATCGGCCGTGAAACGCTGGAGCTGCTGGGGCTGGACGCCTATGAGGCACGCGAGAAGGCAGACACGTTCCGCCGCTATAACCTGAAGATGCTGGAAGACACGCTGGAGAATTATCAGGACACCGAGTTCCGCATCGCCAGCCTGCAGCGGGCCAAGGAGATGCTCAGCGCGGCCATCGAGCAGGATCAGAATCGGCTGGCGCGGGTGCAGCAGACCGGCTGGCGCGGCAGTATCGACGGCAAGGCGCCGGAGGATGAAGTGGTGGAAGCCAAAGGATAAGAGTAGGGGCGCCAGATCGGCGCCCCTTTTTTTGCTTAGCTCAGTGCGACCTTGATGCCCAAGGCGATCAGCATACCGCCCAGCAGCTTGTCGACGATCTTCTGGGTCTTTTCCAACCCGCGGCGCACCGGCCCGCTCTGGATCAGGAACACCAGCAGCGGCCACCAGATGACCGACAGGCCGAGAATAATCCCCGCGTACCACAGCTTGTCGCCCAGGCCGGAATCGATCTGCAGCACCTGGGTGAATACCGCCAGGAAGAACAGGGTGGCTTTCGGGTTCAGCAGGTTGCACAGGTAGCCTTGCGCAAAGGCGCTCTTCAGGCTGACCTGTTGCTGCGGCAGATTGCTGACGTTCATCTTGCCGCCGCCGCGCGACAGCAGCGCCTGGATGCCGATCCACACCAGATACACCGCCCCGGCGTATTTCAGCAGGTTGAACAACCACGGCGTGGTGGTGATCACCACCGCCAGCCCGGCGACGCAGTAGGACATGTGGGTGGCGACACCGCAGATCACGCCAAAGGCGGTCATCATGGCGGCCAGCCGCGGATAGCGGGCGGCGTTTTTGATCACCAGGAAAAAATCCGGGCCGGGGGAGAGCATGCCGAGGGCGGCAATGCCGGCGACGAACAGCGAAGTTTCAAGCATGGGGCGTCTCGCGCAAAAGACAGAGTTCTGGCGATAATAACGCCGCTTCCTCTGATGCGCATCAACCCAATGAGGTATTGTTAGGCTCTATGATAATAATTCATCTACCGCCAGCGACGGAGCACCATGCAGCAGACTACCGCCACAGACATGCCGGAGCCGCACCGGCAACAGCGTGAAATTACCCGCCTGTGCATTCAATGCGCGCTGCTGCTGTTGCAGCATGGCGCCGAGAGCACGGTGGTGGAACAGCTGTCGACCCGCCTGGGGTTGGCGCTGGGGATGGACAGCGTGGAAAGTTCAATCTCCGCCAATGCGGTGGTGTTGACCACCCTCAGCCACGGCGCCTGCCTGACCACCACCCGCAAGAATGTCGATCGCGGCATCAATATGCAGGTGGTGACCGAAGTGCAGCATATCGTGATCCTCGCCGAGCACCACCTGGCGGATGCGCACGACGTGGCGCGTCGCTTTGAAAGGATCCGGCCGCTACGCTACCCGCGCTGGCTGGTGGTGCTGATGGTGGGCCTGTCCTGTGGATGTTTCAGCATGCTCAACGGCGGCGGCGGCGACGCCTTTTTGGTGACCTTTATCGCCAGCGGCGCGGCGATGCTGGTACGTCAAATCCTCACCGCCCGTCATATGAATCCGCTGATCAATTTTTGCCTGACGGCGTTTGTCGCGACGTCGATCTCCGGACTGCTGCTGCGCCTGCCGGCGTTTAAAGACACCTCCAGCGTGGCGATGGCCGCCAGCGTGCTGTTGCTGGTACCGGGCTTCCCGCTGATCAACGCGGTGGCCGATATGTTCAAGGGGCACGTCAATACCGGGCTGGCGCGCTGGGCGATGGCCAGCCTGCTGACGCTGGCGACCTGCATCGGGGTGGTGATGGCGATGTCGCTGTGGGATCTGCGGGGGTGGTCATGAGTCTGCTGTGGGCATTGTTGCAGGAGATGCTGTTGGCGGCGGTGCCGGCGCTGGGCTTTGCCATGGTGTTCAACGTGCCGCTACGCGCGCTGCGCTATTGCGCGCTGCTCGGGGCCATCGGGCGCGGCTCGCGCATGCTGATGATGCACGGTGGCATGAACATCGAGTGGGCCTCGCTGCTGGCGGCGATCCTGATCGGTATCATCGGCATCTACTGGTCGCGCTGGCTGTTGGCGCATCCCAAGGTGTTCACCGTGGCGGCGGTGATCCCGATGTTCCCCGGCATTTCCGCCTATACCGCGATGATAACTGTGGTAGAGATCTCACATCTGGGCTACAGCGAAGCCTTGATGGAGATCATGATCACCAACTTCCTCAAGGCCAGTTTCATCGTCGGCGCGTTGTCGATCGGCCTGTCGTTGCCGGGCCTGTGGCTGTACCGCAAACGCCCCGGCGTGTGAAATTTCCCGGCGGGAGATCGTTGGTTATTAGATATGCTGATAAGAGCTATCTTATATATTCATCTTGCTTGATTAGCCTATCGACGGCACTCAGGCCTTTACGTATAGTGTCACCAATTTTGCTGCCTACACAGGGTTAAACAATGATTATCAGCCTGATCGCTGCCTTGGCGGCGGATCGCGTTATTGGCATGGAAAACGCCATGCCGTGGCACCTGCCGGCGGACCTTGCGTGGTTTAAACGCAACACGTTGAACAAACCGGTTATTATGGGCCGCAAGACCTTCGAGTCCATCGGCCGCCCGTTGCCGGGCCGCCACAATATCGTTTTGAGCAGCCGTCCGGGCAGCGAAGCCGGGGTGACCTGGGTGACCTCGATGGATGAAGCGCTGGCCGCTGCGGGTGAGGTGGAAGAAGTGATGGTGATCGGCGGTGGGCGCATCTATACCCAGCTGCTGCCACGCGCCGATCGCCTGTACCTGACGCACATCGACGCCGAGGTCGGCGGCGATACCCACTTCCCGGATTACGAGCCGGACGAGTGGGAAACCACGTTCAGCGAGTTCCACGACGCCGACGATCTGAACTCGCACAGCTACTGCTTCGAGATCCTGCAGCGCCGCTGATTTCAGCGCGTTAGCCAACTCTCCCCGGGGGCGCAAGCAATTGCGCCCCCGGCCTTTTTGCGCCCGTCGTCCGTAACCTTTCCGTCACATTACCTGATTAGTATGAAGCCCAACTCCGAGCGCCCCGGCAACTCTGGTGAATCTTGACCGCGGCGCCATAACTAAAAAGGTAACCACGCTATGACCAAGCAATTTGAGCAAGTAGACGCCGACCGCCTGATCGATCCCACTCGCCGTAAACTGCTGCTCGGCAGCGCCGGCGCCGTCGGCCTGGCCGGCTTTCTCGGCGGCGGCATCTGGTCGGTCTCCGCCGAGGCGTTGGCCGAGGATCTGCCGCCCAACACGCTGCTGGGCTTTCAGGGCATCGCCGCGTCTACCGCCGACGAGGTGACCATCACACCGGGCTACCGCGCGGAGGTGCTGATCTCCTGGGGCGAGCCGCTGGTGGATGGCGCACCGGCCTTCGATCCGCAGGGCAACAACAGCGCCGCCGATCAGGAAAAACAGTTCGGCGACAATAACGACGGCATGAGTTTCTTCCCGATCGACGATCGCCACGGCGTGATGGCCATCAATAACGAATACGTCAACGAGCAGTACCTGTTCGCCCACGGCGGCGCCAAGGCCACCAGCCTGGAAGAGGTGCGTAAATCCCAGGCGGCGCACGGCGTTTCCATCGTAGCGGTAAAGCGCGTCGGCGACGGCCAGCGTTGGGAAGTGGAGCGCCCGTCGCGCTATAACCGCCGCATCACCGCCAACACCGACATGCAGTTCAGCGGCCCGGCCGCTGGGCATCCGCTGCTGCAGACCGCCGCCGATCCGAGCGGGCGCAAGGTGCTGGGCACCTTCGGCAACTGCGCCAACGGCAAGACGCCGTGGGGCACTTACCTGACCTGCGAAGAAAACTTCGATACCTACTTCGGCACCCGTCAGGCCGATTACCCAACCACGCCGGAACAGAAGCGCTACACGCTGAAGGTCAGCGAGCCGGAGCGCAACTGGCCGGACTATGACGAGCGCTTCGACGTGGCGAAGAACCCCAACGAATTCAACCGCCACGGCTGGATCGTGGAGATCGATCCGCTGAATCCGACCTCGACGCCCATCAAGCACACCGCGCTGGGCCGCTTCAAGCATGAAAATGCGGCGGTGACCGTGGCCAAAGATGGCCGTCTGGTGGTGTACATGGGGGACGACGAGCGCGGCGAGCATATCTATAAGTACGTTTCCAAAGGCGTGGTCGACGCCGCTAACCCGGCCAACAATCGCACGCTGTTGGACGAGGGAACGCTGTACGTGGCGCAGTTCGACGGCGACGCCGCCGGCACGCCGCTGAAGGGCAAAGGGCGCTGGATTGCGCTCGAGTTCGGCAAGAACGGCCTGACGCCGGAGAACGGCTTCCGCGATGAGGCCGAAGTGCTGATCTTCGCCCGCAAGGCGGCGCAGCAGGTCGGCGCCACCAAAATGGATCGCCCGGAGTGGATCGCGGTGAACCCGCATGACGGCCGTGCGTACTGCACGCTGACCAACAACAGCAAACGCGGTGAGGAAGGGATGCCGCTGAACGCCGCCAACCCGCGGCCGAACAATATCTATGGCCAGATCATTCGCTGGGACGAAGGCGGCGACGCCACCGCCGGCACCTTTGCCTGGGACATGTATGCGCTGTGCGGCAACCCGATTGCCCACCCGGAAGGCGTCAACCGCGGCACGCCGAATATCACGGCGGACAACACGTTCAACAGCCCGGACGGGCTGGGCTTCGATCGCGCCGGCCGCCTGTGGATCCTCACCGACGGCAAGTACAGCAACAAGGGGGATTACGTTGGGCAGGGCAATAACCAGATGCTGGTGGGCGATCCGGTCAGCGGCGAAATTCGCCGTTTCATGGTAGGGCCGAAGTCCTGCGAACTGACCGGCATCACCTTTACTCCGGACTACAAGACGATGTTCGTCAACGTGCAGCATCCGGGAGAAGAAGGCGATTCGCACTTCCCGAACAACAGCCCGCGTCCGCGTTCATCGGTGTTGATGATTACGCGTGAAGATGGCGGGGTGATTGGGGCGTAAGGCAGTAAAGAGAACCAAGGCGGCCCTGGGCCGCCTTTATGTTTTCAGGATGCGGCCAGTCTGCCGGCGTGGTCAGGCGCCTCGCCACGGTTGGCGGGCTGCGTGAAGTAACGACGGTCTTCCCAGCGCAGCATCGTCAGATCGCCGCCCCAGCAGCAGCCGGTATCCAGCCCGATCACGCCCTCCGGCGTGCCCTTGCCTTCCAGCGAGGCCCAGTGGCCGAAAATGATGGTGTATTCCGGATCCACCAGGCGCGGCAGTTCGAACCACGGCTTCAGCGGCGCCGGCGCGGTGCCCGGCGCATCTTTGCAGATCATGTCGAGCTGGCCGTTGGGGAAGCAGTAGCGCATGCGCGTGAACGCATTGGTGCTGAAACGCAGGCGCGCCAGGCCGCTCAGCTCCGGCGACCAGTTGTTCGGCATGTCGCCGTACATGGCGTCGAGAAACAGCGGGTAGCTGTCGCTGCTCAATACCGCTTCCACTTCGCGCGCGCACATTTTCGCGGTGTCGATATCCCACTGCGGGGTGATACCGGCGTGCGCCATCACCAGCTTTTGCTCATCGTCCACCTGCAGCACCGGCTGGCGACGCAGCCAGTTGATCAGCTCGTCGGCGTCCGGCGCTTCCAGCAGCGGGGTGATGCGATCTTTGGGTTTGTTGCGGCTGATGCCGGCGTAGACCGCCAGCAGGTGCAGATCGTGGTTGCCCAGCACCATGCGCACCGCCGGGCCGAGCGAGCGCACGAAGCGCAGCACGTCCAGCGAGGCGGGGCCGCGCGCCACCAGATCGCCGGTCAGCCACAGCCGATCGCGCTCGGGATCGAAAGCAGCCTGAGCCAGCAGCGACTTCAGTTCATCGTAACAACCGTGAACGTCGCCGATAAGGTATGTCGACATAATTAATGGATCAGCGTTGGAATGGCTAAGCGAAACACGGGAATAGCGGTGCGGAATGGCTGACCCTGATGGTCCACCATTTCGTAATGGCCTTCCATGGTGCCCAGCGGCGTTTCCAGAATGGCGCCGCTGGTATACTGAAACTCTCCGCCGGGCGGAATGACGGGCTGTTCGCCGATCACGCCTTCGCCCTGAACTTCGGTTTGGCGGCCGTTGCTGTTGGTGATCAGCCAGTAACGGCCCAGCAGTTGCACGTCGGTCCGCCCCAGATTGCGGATAGTGATGGTATAGGCGAAGACGTAACGCTCTTCTTCAGGGATCGACTGTGATTCCACATAGATGCTCTGAACCTGAATACACACGCGGGGCGAATCAATCATGACAACAACTCCTTATTGCTGCGGCGTCGGATTGGCTGACAGCCAGTTCGCCAGCTTACAGTACTGCGCCACAGAAATATTTTCTGCTCTGAGCGAAGGATCGACGCCCAGCTCCGTCAGCTGCTCCGGCGTGAACAGGTCGCCCAGGCTGTTGCGGATGGTTTTCCGCCGCTGGTTAAAGGCCTGCGTAGTGATGCGGCTCAGCATGCGCACGTCGCCCACCGGGTTCGGCAGCACGCTGTGCGGCACCAGGCGCACCACGGCGGAATCGACCTTCGGCGGCGGTGCGAACGCGGTCGGCGGCACTTCCAGCACCGGAATGACGTTGCAGTAGTACTGCGCCATCACGGTCAAACGCCCGTAGGCCTTGCTGTTCGGGCCGGCCACCAGACGGTTGACCACCTCTTTTTGCAACATAAAGTGCATGTCGCGGATTGCCTGAGTATAGCTGAAAAGGTGGAACATCAGCGGCGTCGAAATATTGTACGGCAGGTTACCAAATACGCGCAGCGGTTGGCCAGCTTCCTCGGCCAGTTCGGCGAAATTCACCGTCATGGCGTCCTGCTGGTGGATGGTCAGCTTGTCTTTCAGGCGCGGGTGGTTCTCCAGCCGGGTGGCCAGATCGCGGTCCAGTTCGATCACCGTCATGCGGTCCATGCGTGCGCCGACCGGCTCGGTCAACGCGCCGAGGCCGGGGCCGATCTCGACCACCGCTTCGCCCGGCTGCGGGTGAATGGCGGAGACAATGCTATCGATGACAAACTGATCGGTTAAAAAGTTTTGTCCAAAGCGTTTGCGGGCAAAGTGCCCTTGGTGGACTCTGTTATTCATTACAATTAATTATCATTTTAATGGCGAGATTCAGGGCCGTTTGGAAACTGCCGACATCGGCGGTGCCGGTGCCGGCCAGTTCCAGAGCGGTACCGTGGTCGACCGAGGTGCGTATGAAAGGCAAACCGAGGGTGATATTCACCGCGCGGCCGAACCCTTGGTATTTTAGCACCGGCAGCCCCTGATCGTGATACATCGCCAGCACCGCATCGGCATCTTGCAGATATTTGGGCTGGAACAGGGTGTCCGCCGGCAGCGGGCCGACAAGATGGATGCCGTCAGCGCGCAGCGCATCGAGCGCCGGGATGATGGTATCTATCTCTTCGTGCCCCATATGGCCGCCTTCCCCGGCGTGGGGGTTCAGACCGCAAACGTAAATGTGCGGCTGGGCGATGCCAAATTTGGTTTTCAGATCGTGGTCGAGGATACGGATGACTTCGAACAGGCTCTGTTGCGTGATGGCGCCCGGCACCGCCAGCAGCGGCAGGTGGGTGGTCGCCAGCGCCACGCGCAGCTCTTCGGTCGCGAGCATCATCACCACGCGATCGCAGCGGCTGCGATCGGCAAAGAATTCGGTATGGCCGATAAACGGCACGCCGGCGTCGTTGATCACGCCCTTGTTCACCGGGCCGGTGATCAGCGCCGCGAACTCGCCGTTCAGGCAGCCGTCGCAGGCGCGCGCCAGGGTTTCCACCACATAGGCGCTGTTGCCGACGTTCAACTCACCGGCGGTAACCGGGTGAGCGAGCGGGACCGGCAGCACGGTCAGCGTGCCGGCGCGTTGCGCTTCGGCCGGTAGCTGCGGCTGGTAGTCGCGCAGCGTCAGCGGCAGGCCCAAACGCTTGGCGCGTTCAAGCAGCAGGGCCGGATCGGCGCACACCACCAGCTCAACAGGCCAATCCTGTTGCGCCAGCGCTGCCACCAAATCCGGCCCAACCCCGGCAGGTTCGCCGGGGGTAATGACGACGCGTTTATTGCTGTGCATCGCTGCCATCGAGGATCTTCACGTAAGCCTGGGCGCGCTGTTCCTGCATCCAGGTCTGCGCTTCTTCGGCGAACTTACGGTTGAACAGCATACGGTAAGCGCGATCTTTCTGCGCGGCGTCGGTCTTATCCACCTGGCGGGTATCCAGCAGCTGGATCAGGTGCCAACCGAAGGAGGAGTGGACCGGCGCGCTGATTTCACCCTTGCTCAGCTTCAGCAACGCATCGCGGAAGGCCGGATCGTAGATGTCCGGGGAAGCCCAGCCCAGATCGCCGCCCTGCATCGCAGAACCCGGATCTTGCGACAGCTGTTTGGCTTCGTCGGCAAACTTGGCGCGGCCGCTCTTGATCGCTTCCGCCACGGATTGCAGTTTGGCGCGCGCCTGATCGTCGGTCAGCACCACTGAAGGTTTCAGCAGGATGTGACGGGCGTGCACTTCGGTGACCGACACTGACTGGCTCGCGCCGCGGATGTCGTTCACTTTCAGGATGTGGAAGCCGACGCCGGAACGGATTGGGCCGACGACGTCGCCTTTCTTGGCGCTCACCAGACGTTCCGCGAACAGGGTCGGGATCTCTTGCAGTTTGCCCCAGCCCATGTTGCCGCCTTTCAGCGCCTGAGAGTCGGCGGAGTAGGTGATCGCCAGCTTGCCGAAGTCGGCGCCGCTGTTGATCTCACCCACCAGGCGTTTGGCCAGCTCTTCGGCTTTGTCGACCTGCTGCTGCGACGGGTTCTCCGGCAGCGGGATCAGGATGTGGCTGATGTTCATTTCGGTGTCGCTGCCGTTCTGCGCGCCCACCTGTTTCGCCAGCGAGTCCACTTCCTGCGGCAGGATGGTGACGCGGCGGCGTACTTCGTTGTTACGCACTTCGGAGATCAGCATCTCTTTACGGATCTGCGAACGGTAGGTGTTGTAGTTCAACCCTTCGTACGACAGGCGGCTACGCAGCTGATCGACGCTCATCTTGTTTTGCGCGGCGATGTTGGCGATCGCCTTGTCCAGATCGGCGTCGGACACGGTGATGCCCATTTTCTTGGCCATCTGCAGCTGGATGTTATCCATGATCAGGCGTTCGATGATCTGATGACGCAGCGTCTTGTCGTCCGGCAGCTGTTGGCCGGCCTGCTGGGCGTTGAGCTTCACGGACTGCAACAGACCGTTGACGTCGCTTTCGAGTACCACGCCGTTATCCACGACGGCGGCGACTTTATCCACTTCTTGGGGTGCTGCGAACGCGGCATTGGCGCAAACCACCAATCCGAGAATAAGCGTTCTCCAGTTCTTCATACATTTCCCATTATGTAATCCGCAAATGCGGGTGAAAGTTCTCGTTTTCAAAGTGTTGCAAAGCGTCAGAATGCGCGCTGATACGGCAGAATGCCGGAGCGCAGCATTTCTGCGGAGCCGAGACTATGATCGCTGCTCAGGCCGCGCAGTTCGACGTTGAACGAAACTCTGTTGTCGTAAACGCTGGTATTGTTGCTGTTGTTCCAGTCGGTGATCTTGCGCTCATAGCCCAGAGTCACCGCCCAGCAGCAGGTGTTGTACTTCAGCCCCACCAGCTGATCGGCGGATTGTTTGGCGCGGGTGTCGTAATAATACGCCCCGACCACCGCCCAACGATCGGCGATCGGCCAGCTGCCGGTGATGCCCACCTGCGAGATGCCGTCCTGGAAGGCCGGAACCTGCCGGGTGTTCAGCGCCGTCTGGATATATTCCGGCGTGGCGTAACGGTAGTTCAACTGCACCACGCGCTCGCTGTCCTGGCGGTATTCCACCACGCCGTTGCCCAGCGAGATGCTGTTCAGGCGGGTGTCGTACTGCAGGCCGCCGCGCAGGCCCCAACGATCGTCGATTTTCCAATAGGTATCGCCGGCCCAGGCCACGCTGCCGGTGTCGTCGTTGTTGTCATAACCGGTCATCCGGTCACCGGTACGGGAACGGCTGAAGTAGTAGATTTGACCTACGGAAGCGTTAAAACGTTCAACCAGTGCGTCATCATAAATGCGGGTGGTCAAACCGGTAGAGACGCGGTTCTGCGAAGCGATGCGATCCAGGCCGCTGTAGGTGCGGTCGCGGAACAGGCCGGAGTAGTCGGTCTGCAGCAGCGTGGTGTCGTAGGTGTAGATGTTACTCTGGTCGCGGTACGGTACGTACAGGTACTGCACGCGCGGCTCCAGCGTCTGGGTGGCGCCTTCGGCCCAGATCATCGGGCGTTCGAACACCAGCTTGCCGTCGACCTTGAACTGCGGCAATACGCGGTTGACCGAGTCATCAAGTTCCGGTGCAGCGGCGCCTTTGCGGTTCTGGTAGTTGGTGGCGAAACCGTCAGGAATATCCTGCTGGTAGTGGGTCGCCATCACCTTGGCCTCGGTGTTCAGGCTGGCCCAGCCGTTGGTGAGCGGCAGGCTCAGCGTCGGCTCCATGTGCAGACGGGTAGCGTCCGGGCTGTACGGGTTGACGCTGGTGAACTTGGCCGCCTGGCCGTAAATATGGAAGTCGAACGGGCCGAGGTCGTTCTTGTAATAGTTCAGGTCCAGCTGCGGCTGAACTTTATATGAGTCCGACTGTGAACGATCGGTATCGTCGTAGATCTGGAACTGCTTGGAGCTCAGCGTGGCGTTCCAGTTCTCGTTGGCGTAGCCGAGGCTGAATTTCTGCGTGGCGTAGCCGTCGGTGGTGGAACCGTATTTGGAGTCAAGATCGGTGAAGTATTTGGAATCGCTGACCTTGGTGTAGTCGACGTTGAAGCGCCATACCTGATCCATGACGCCGTTGTGGTTCCAGTAGAACAACCAGCGTTTGTTGTCGTCATGATCTTTGCCGTATTCCTTGTCGTCCGGCAGCCAGTCGAACTCCATCAGGCCGAGGCCCGGCTGCACCAGATAACGGAACTCGGTCTGCCACTGCAGGCCGCGCTTGGACATATAGTGCGGCGTGATGGTGGCGTCGTAGTTCGGCGCAATGTTCCAGTAGTACGGCAACATGAACTCGAAGCCGTTGTTGCTGCCGTATTTGGCGTTCGGGATCAGGAAGCCGGAGCGGCGCTTGTCGCCGACCGGTAATTGCAGGTACGGGCTGTAGAACACCGGCACGCCACCGATGCGGAAGCGGGCGTTCCATATTTCCGCCACCTGCTCTTCGCGATCGTGGATCACTTCGGAGCCGACCACGCTCCAGCTGTCGTCACCCGGCAGACAGGAGGTAAAGGTGCCGTTTTCCAGGATGGTGTAGCGGTTGGCGCCGCGCATTTTCATCTTGTCGGCGTCGCCGCGCCCCTGGCGGCCTACCATCTGGTAGTCGCCTTCATAGACGTCGGTATCTTTGGTATTCAGGTTCGACCAGGCCTTCGGGCCTTTCAGTTTGATCTGATTGTCGCTGTAGTGCACGTCGCCGGTGGCGGTGACGGTGCGAACCGGATCCGTCTGGCCGGGTTTTTCCGTCTGGTTCAGCTCAACTTCTTTGGCGGTCAGGGTGCTATTGCCCTGCTCGACGCGCACGTTGCCGCTGAACAGGGCGCTTTTCGGGTAGTCGGCGCGCGAGTCATCGGCATTGATGGTCACCGGTTGGCTGTTCGGATCGCCGCTGACCAAAGGCTTGTCGTAAACGGGAACGCCAAGCATGCATTGCTCGGCCAGATCAGCCAGCGCATGCTGACTGTAGAGTGCCGTCCAAATCATCGTGGCCAGCAGTGTTGGGAAACTTTTTTTCATACGCGGTTTTGGTGTTCCGTCATCAGAGGCGTCATGTCCGGCAAACGGTCAGAGACTATATTACTCATCTGCGTTGCGCTAGTGCTAAATCCAGCCGTTTACTTGCGTCGTCGTTAGGCGCAAAGATAAATGACAGGTATGATAATCCAAATTCTAGGAAAAATCGCCTGCGCCCTTTCCTGAAACGGAGGAGAGCGGGCGGCTTTCGGCATGATAATTGAGGAGTATATGCAGTATTGGGGAAAACTGCTCGGCGTCATCGTTGCCATCTGGTCTGGCGCGGGATTCTGGGGTGTAGTTCTGGGGCTGATTATCGGTCATATGATCGATACGGCGCGCAGCAACAAGCGCAGCCGGGGATTTTTCACCGATCAGCAAACGCGGCAAACGCTGTTTTTCCGCACCACTTTTCAGGTCATGGGCCACCTGACCAAATCCAAAGGACGCGTCACCGAGGCGGATATCCAGATCGCCAGCCTGTTCATGGATCGTCTGCAGCTGCACGGCGAAGCGCGCACCGCCGCGCAGCAGGCGTTCCGCGAGGGCAAACAGAGCCAGTTCCCGCTGCGTGAGACGCTGCAGCAGTTCCGCAGCATCTGTTTCGGCCGCTTCGATTTGATTCGGATGTTTCTGGAAATTCAGATTCAGGCGGCGTTCGCCGACGGGTCGCTGCACCCGAATGAACGTCAGGTACTGTATGTCATCGCCGAAGAACTGGGCATTTCGCGGGCGCAGTTCGATCAGTTCCTCAGCATGATGGAGGGCGGGCGCCAGTTCGGCGGCGGTCAGCAGGGCGGGTATTCGCAGGGCGGCTATCAGCAGGCTCAGCGTGGCCCGACGCTCGACGATGCGTGCAAGGTGCTCGGCGTGCGCAGTAGCGACGATGCCGCCACCATCAAACGTGCCTACCGCAAGCTGATGAGCGAACACCATCCGGATAAGCTGGTGGCGAAAGGCTTGCCGCCGCAAATGATGGAAATGGCCAAGCAGAAAGCGCAGGAAATCCAGGCGGCGTACGACCTGATCAAACGCGAGAAAGGCTTTAAATAACGATACCCGTCATACTTCGAGCCGCAGGTGTGTTGGCTGCCCGCGCTTACCCCGGTCACGTACTTTTTGTACGCTCCCGGGGCTGCGCTTAGTTGCCGCCTTCCTGCAACTCGAATTATTTAGGGTATCCCTGAGTGATGGGCTCAGAAATCCGGCTCGGCGCGAAAGTGCATCGGCGTCTGGAAAGCGGGGTGGGTGATGCGCAGCTCCTGCGCGTGCAGCTGCAGCCGTGGCGCCATCGCTTTGGCTTCCGGCGGGGCATAGAAACCGTCGCCGAGGATCGGGTGTCCCAGCGCCAGCATGTGCACCCGCAGCTGATGCGAGCGGCCGGTGATCGGCGTTAGCTTCACGCGGGTGCTGCCGTCGGCGTCGCGCGACAGCACCCGATATTCCGTTTGCGCCGCTTTGCCGGTGTCAAAACAGACCTTCTGCAGCGGCCGGTTCGGCCAATCGCAGATCAGCGGCAAGTCCACCAACCCTTCGTCATGCGCCATATGCCCCCAAACGCGGGCGATATAGGATTTCTTCGGTTCGCGTTCGCGAAACTGACGCTTCAACTCACGCTCGGCGGCCTTGTTGAGCGCCACCACGATCACCCCGCTGGTGGCCATATCCAGCCGGTGCACCGATTCGGCGGCCGGGTGATCGGCCTGAATGCGGGTCATCAGGCTGTCTTTGTTTTCCGGCGCGCGGCCGGGCACCGACAGCAAGCCGCTCGGCTTGTTGACCACCATGATGTGTTCATCCTGATACAGGATGTGCAGCGGGTCCTGCGGGGGATTGTAGGGTTCCATCTTGGCTCCGCGAAAAGGGCCGAACGGGGAGACGGTGGTCTCCCCGCATCGCGCCGGTTACTGGTGGGTGACCACCACCAGACGAATGGCGTCCAGGCGCCAGCCGGCTTCATTGAGGTTAGCCAACACCTGACGGCGGTTGAACTCCAGCGTTTCGACTTCGTCGTCGCGGATGTTCGGGTTGACCGCCTTCAGCGCTTCCAGACGCGCCAGTTCGGCGCTCAGCTTGTCGTCCGCCTCTTGCTTCGCCTGTTCGATAAGCGTGCGTGCCTGCGCTTCCACCAGGCTTTCCGCCTGCTGCAGCATGGCGTGCACATCTTGCTGCACGGCGTTGACCAGCTTGCTGGAGGTGTGGCGGTTGACCGCGTTCAACTGGCGGTTGAAGCTTTCGAACTCGACCTGCGCCGCCAGGTTGGTGCCCTTGCGGTCCATCAGCATGCGGATCGGCGTCGGCGGCAGGAAGCGGGTCAGCTGCAGGTGCTTCGGCGCCTGGGCTTCCACCACGTACACCAGTTCAACCAGCAGAGTGCCAACCGGTAACGCTTTGTTTTTCAACAGGGACACCGCGCAGCTGCCGGTATCGCCGGAGAGGATCAGATCCAGGCCGTTGCGGATGATCGGGTGTTCCCAGCTGACGAACTGCGCATCTTCGCGCGACAGCGCCTGATCGCGGTCGAAGGTGACGGTGCAGCCGTCCTGCGGCAGGCCAGGGAAGTCCGGCACCAGCATATGATCGGACGGCGTCAGCACGATCAGGCTGTCGCTGCGGTCTTCCTGATTGATGCCGACGATGTCGAACAGGTTGAGCGCGAAGCCCACCAGATTGACGTCGTTATCCTGCTCGGCGATGGCGGCGGCCAGCGCCTGGGCCTTGTCGCCGCCGTTGGAGTGCATCTCCAGCAGCCGGTCGCGGCCCTGTTCCAGCTGCGCTTTCAACTGATCGTGCTGCTGGCGGCAGGCATGGATGAATTCGTCGAAGCCTTCCTGCTCGGTCGGCGCGGCCAGATAGCCGATCAACTGCTCGTAGCAGCTGTCGTAGATGGTGCGGCCGGTCGGGCAGGTGTGTTCGAAGGCATCCAGACCCTCGTGGAACCAACGGCCCAGCACCGCCTGCGCGGTGTGCTCCAGGTAAGGCACCATGATTTGGATATCGTGCATCTGACCGATACGATCCAGACGGCCGATACGCTGCTCCAGCAGATCCGGGTTGAACGGCAGATCGAACATCACCAGCTGGCTGGCGAACTGGAAGTTGCGGCCTTCGGAGCCGATCTCGGAACACAGCAGCACCTGTGCGCCTTCTTCTTCGGAGGCGAAGTAGGCGGCGGCTCGGTCGCGCTCGATGATCGACAGCCCTTCGTGGAACACGGCGGCGCGGATCGCTTCACGCTCGCGCAGTACCTGCTCCAGCTGCAGCGCGGTGTCGGCCTTGGCGCAGATCACCAGCACTTTTTCGTTACGGTTGGCCAGCAGGTAGTCCAGCAGCCACTCGACGCGCGGGTCGAAGTTCCACCAGGTGGCGTTTTCGCCCTCGAACTCCTGATAAATCTGCTCCGGGTACAGCATGTCGCGCGCGCGTGCTTCGACGGACTTCTTGGCGCCCATGATGCCGGAGACTTTGATCGCGGTCTGATACTGGGTCGGCAGCGGCAGCTTGATCTGGTGCAGGTTGCGGTGCGGGAAGCCCTTCACGCCGTTACGGGTGTTGCGGAACAGCACGCGGCTGGTGCCGTGGCGATCCATCAGCATGGAAACCAGCTCTTGGCGCGCCTGCTCGGCGTTGTCACCTTCGCTGTTGGCGGCTTTGAGCAGCGGTTCGATGTCCTGCTCGTCGATCAGCTCGCCCAGCAGGTTCAATTTGTCGTCGGTCAGGCGCTCACCGCTCAGCAGCAGGGTGACGGCGTCGGCCACCGGGCGATATTTTTGCTGCTCGGCAACGAACTCGCCGTAGTCATGGAAACGATTTGGATCGAGCAGGCGCAGGCGCGCAAAGTGGCTCTGTTGGCCCAGCTGTTCCGGGGTGGCGGTCAGCAGCAGCACGCCGGGGATATGCTCGGCCAGCTGTTCGATCACCTGATATTCGCGGCTCGGCGCTTCTTCGCTCCAGGCCAGGTGGTGCGCTTCGTCGACCACCAGCAGATCCCACTGGGCGTCCGCCAGCTCTTCCAGGCGCTGCTTGTTGCGGCGCACGAAGTCCAGCGAGCAGGTCACCAGCTGTTCGGTTTCGAACGGGTTGCTGCTGTCGAGCTTGGCTTCGGCGTAGCGGCTGTCGTCGAACAGCGAGAAGTAGAGGTTGAAGCGGCGCATCATCTCCACCAGCCACTGGTGCTGCAGCGTTTCCGGCACCACGATCAACACGCGTTCGGCGCGGCCCGCCAGCAACTGCTGGTGGATGATCATGCCGGCTTCGATGGTTTTACCGAGGCCGACTTCGTCTGCCAGCAGGACGCGCGGCGCATGACGCTGACCGACTTCATGGGCGATGTGCAACTGGTGCGGGATCAGGCTGGCGCGCATGCCGCGCAGGCCGGCGAACGGCAGCCGATACTGCTCGCTCTGGTATTTGCGCGCGCGGAAACGCAGCGCGAAACGGTCCATGCGGTCGATCTGGCCGGCGAACAGGCGATCCTGCGGTTTGCTGAAGGTCAGCTTGCTGTCCAGCAGCACTTCGCGCATCGCCACGCCGCCTTCCTGGGTGTCCTGGCGGGTGCCGATATAGGTCAACAGACCGTTTTCCTCTTTCACCTCTTCCACCTGCAGCTGCCATCCCTCGTGGCTGCTGACGGTATCGCCCGGGTTGAACATCACGCGGGTGATCGGCGAATCATTTCTGGCATAGAGGCGGTTTTCACCGGTGGCGGGGAAAAGCAGGGTAACCATGCGCGCGTCCAGCGCCACGACGGTGCCCAGTCCTAATTCGCTTTCCGTATCGCTGATCCAGCGTTGACCAAGAGTAAAAGGCATATATTGTCGGCTCGATTCTTTGTAAGTAAGTCTTGTTACCGGGCGGGAAGGGCCGCGGCACCTGTACTGAACGTCTGCTAATCCCGGTTTGTTTTAAATTTGACGGGCAATAGCCGTTCACGCCATGCAGACGTCGCGAGACGGCAGGGCTAAGCGTGGTTCAGTTTTGGGAAGGGCGCTATGGTAATGGAAGGCGGCGCGTTCGTCACCTGCAAAACCGGATGATTTTTCTTAACCTGGCGCAATCTCAAAACAGCCCCATCTGCCCGGTGACCAGCGTAGTGAAATCGTCGTGCAAGAAAGGGAGTATAGCGTCTGCCACCGGTTGCAGCTGGCGTTCGAGGTAATGCTGATAGTCGATGGGCGAATGGCGGGTTTCCAGTGGTTCCGGCCCGGCGACGGTCATCACATAGCTGATCCAGCCGCCGTTCTGATACTGCAGCGGCCGCCCCTGGCTGCGGTTGTAGTCGTCGGCGATGCGCGCGGCGCGGGCGTGCGGCGGCACGTTGCGCTGATAGTCGTCGAGTTTCCTGCGCAGCCGTTTGCGGTACACCAGCTGATCGTCGAAGTCGCCGTTCAGGGTTTTGCCGACGTAGTCGCGCACGTAGTCCTGGTAGGGTTGCCGTTTGAAGATGCGCTGATAGAGCTGCTGCTGGAACTCCTGCGCCAGCGGCGTCCAGTCGGTGCGCACCGTTTCCAGGCCTTTGTACACCATTTCTTCCTGGCCGTCGGCACGCGCGATCAGGCCGGCGTAGCGTTTCTTGCTGCCCTGTTCGGCGCCGCGAATGGTCGGCATCAGGAAGCGGGAATAGTGGGTTTCGAACTCCAGCTCCAGCGCGTTCTCCAGCCCGAACTGCTGCTGCAGATGCTGCTGCCACCAGGCGTTGACCCGTTGCACCAGCGCCCGGCCGATCTGCGCGGCCTGCTGCTCGTCATGCGGCTGTTTCAGCCACACGAAGGTGGAGTCGGTGTCGCCGTAAATCACCTGATAGCCATCGGCTTCGATCAGCTCGCGGGTTTGGCGCATGATCTCGTGGCCGCGCAGAGTGATCGACGACGCCAGCCGCGGATCGAAGAAGCGGCAGCCGCTCGATCCCAGCACGCCGTACAGCGCGTTCATGATGATCTTCAACGCCTGCGACAGGGGCTTGTTGTGCTGGCGCTTGGCGGCCTCGCGCCCCTGCCAGATCTGTTCGACGATCGCCGGCAGGCAGTGTTTGTTGCGCGAGAAACGGGCGTTGCGAAAGCCGGGCACCGAATCGGCGTCGCTGGGGTGGCGCATGCCTTCCACCAACCCGACCGGATCGATCAGGAAGGTGCGGATGATCGACGGGTACAGACTTTTATAGTCCAGTACCAGCACCGAATCGTACAGGCCGGGCTGGGAGTCCATCACGAAGCCGCCGGGGCTGTGCTCCTCCGGCTGTTCGCCAAGGTTGGGGGCGACAAAGCCCAGGCGATGCATGCGCGGCATATAGAGGTGGCTGAAGGCCGCCACCGATCCGCCGCTGCGATCGGCCGCCAGCCCGGTGACGGTGGCGCGCTCCAGCAGGAAGTTGAGCAGATCGGCCTTGGCGAAGATGCGCGTCACCAGCTCGCAGTCCTTCAGGTTGTAGCGGGCCAGCGCCGGCTTGTCTTCGGCGAAGCGTCGGTCGATCTCCGCCATGCGCTGATAAGGGTTGTCGATCGCCTTGCCTTCGCCCAGCAGCGCCTGCGAAACGTATTCCAGGCTGAAGGAAGGAAAGTTCCAGGTGGCGGATTTCAGCGCCTCGATGCCGTCGATGATCAGGCGGCCGGCGGCGGCGGCGAAAAAGTGATTCTGCTTGAAGCCGTGCTCGCGCCACTCCAGCAGGTTGCCGCCACGCCCCAGCCGCAGCGGGATTTGGTAGCGTTCGGCGTGCTTTTGCAGTACTCGCAGATCGAACTGCACCAGGTTCCAGCCGATGATGGCGTCGGGATCGTGGCGCTCCAGCCACGCGTTCAACCGTTCCAGCAGCTGAGGGCGGCTGGCGCAGTATTCCAAATCGAAATCCAGCGGCTCATCGCCGCCGTTGGCCGGCCCCAACATGTAGACCTGCCGCTGGCCACAGCCTTCCAGCGCGATGGAGTAAAGCTCGCCGTGGGCGGTGGTTTCGATATCCAGCGACACCAGCCTGAGCGTCGGGCGGTAGTCCGGCGCCGGCTTCATCTGGCCGCTGAGCAACGGCCCATCGCCGTTGTCCTGGCCGTTGAACCACACCGGCGCGGTGATGAAGCGTTCCATCAGGTAGCGCTCGGGCGGGCGAACGTCGGCTTCATAGACCGCAACGCCGCCTTCCCGCAGCAGCTTTTCCAGCTTGATGAGCTGACGGTGCTGGCGGCAGTACAACCCCAGCATTGGGCGGTGGTGAAAATCCGTCAGTGCCAGCGGTTTCAGTTCGACTTGCCGTTCTTCACGCAGCAGCAGTTCCGCGCGCTGCCTTTGTTCGGCGGGGATAAACGCCACCGAGGTTTGCGGCGGCAGGCGCAGTTGACGCGGGCCTGCGTCGGTCGCCAGCCAAAATTCGACCTCGGTGCCGGCGGGCGTGTCGCGCCAGTGGCGAGTGAGCAGGAAACCCTGTTGCAGTGCTGTCATAACCCCTTCGTCTTCGGCCGGGCGGCGTGCGCGACATTCAGCGAGATGTCGGTTTTGGCGCTAATATAGATAAATTATAGTATGTGTTTTTATACAGTCATTGTCCATCGGCGTACGGCGCTGCCAAATACGCATACAATTCATCGATTGACTCGTCTGCGGCGGCACTGGAAAATCCTCCGCCCCGTTTGGCCGAATAATCTGCAGAGGTGTAATGGAAGCCTATTTACAAGATTTGATCACCCAGTCCCTGGCTTTCACCCTGATGGTCGTTCTGCTGGTCGCTTTTCTCGAGTCGTTGGCGCTGGTGGGGCTGCTGCTGCCCGGCACGGTGATGATGGCCAGCATCGGCGCGCTGATCGGCAGCGGCAAAGTGGACTTTTACTACGCCTGGGCGGCGGGGATCGTCGGCTGCCTGCTCGGCGACTGGATCTCCTATTTCGTCGGCCGCGCCTTTAAGGGGCCTTTGCACCGCTGGTCGTTCCTGAAGAAGAACAAAGCGCTGCTCGACAAAACCGAACACGCCTTGCACCAGCACAGCATGGCGACCGTTCTGATCGGCCGCTTCGTTGGCCCGACGCGCCCGCTGGTGCCGATGGTGGCCGGCATGCTCGATCTGCCGCCGTACAAGTTCGCGCTGCCGAACATCATCGGCTGCCTGACCTGGCCGCCGGTCTATTTCTTCCCCGGCATTTTGGCGGGCGTGGCGATCGACATTCCCGCCGGCGCCAACAGCGCGATGTTCAAGTGGCTGCTGCTCGCTGCGGCGCTCACCCTCTGGCTGGCGGTGTGGCTGAGCTGGCGCTGGTGGCGTGAGGGCAAACGCAACGCCGATCGGCTGAGCCGTTGGCTGACGCCGCTGCGGCTGCGCGTGGTGTGCGCCGTGAGTTGGCTGGCGGCGCTGGCGGTTGGCTATCTGCTGAGCCAGCAGCCGCTGATGCCGGTGTATCGGCACCTGTTGTGGCAGGTGCTGTCCGGGCAATGATTGCGGGGGCGTAAGCCCCCGTTTGCCTTACTGGAAGAACGCTTCCAGCTGTTCAAATACCCGCACGTCTTCGCTGTGGCGCTTCACCTGCAGCACGTCTTCCAGCTTTTCCACCTGGCTTATCATTTGCTCCAGCCGCTGATCGTCGGCGACCAGTAGCCAAATGCGGCTCTGCTGGCCGTCCTTCAGCGGCAGACACAGAATGCCTTCGACGTTGAACGCGCGGCGGGCGAACAGCCCGCAAACGTGCGACATGACGCCGGGATGGTTGCGCACGGCCAGCTCCAGGATCACCTGGGGTTTATCTTGTGGTTGCAGCATGGCTTATTCTCCAATCATGTCGATGTTGGCGGCGCCCGGCGGCACCATCGGGAACACTTTTTCGTTGATGTCGATCAGCGCGTGGATTAGGCAAGGACCCGGGCGTTGGATCGCTTCGGCCAGTGCGGCCTGCGGATCTTCCGCGGCGTTCAGATCGCAGGTATCCAGCCCGAATCCGGCGGCGATCTTCAGGAAGTTGGTGCGCTTCGGATAGGCGGCGGCGAAGATGCGCTGCTGGTAGAACAGGGTTTGCTGCTGGTGCACCAGCCCCAGCGCCTGGTTGTTCATCAAAATGATTTTCACGTCCAGATCGTGTTCGACCGCGGTGGCCATTTCCTGAATGTTCATCATCAGGCTACCGTCGCCGGAGAAGCACAGCACTTTACGCTCGGGCTCCGCCAGCGCCGCACCGATCGCCGCCGGCAGACCGAAGCCCATGGTGCCCAGGCCGCCCGACGTCAGCCACTGGCGCGGCCGGCTCAGCGGATAGGCCTGCGCCACCCACATCTGATGCTGGCCCACGTCGGTGGTGATAATGGCGCTGTCGTCCACGCAGCGCGCGGCGGCCAGCACCAGGCCGTAATGGCTCAGCGGATCGTCGGCGTTCGGCATGTTGAACGGGAACTCGCGCTTCAGGTCGTTGACCGTGTTCAGCCACGCGCTGCGCGGCTGCGTGTCGATCTGCGGCAGCAGCTGTTGCAGTACCTGGCCGACGTCGGCATGGATCGCCACGTTGGCCTGTTTGACCTTGCCCAGCTCGGCGCGGTCGATATCCACGTGAATGATGGCGGCGTTAGGGCAGAACTGCTCGGTTTTGCCGATTGCCCGATCGTCGAAGCGCGCGCCCAGCACGATCAGCAGATCGGCCTCCTGCAGAATGAAATTGGTGCTGCGCGCCGCGTGCATGCCCAGCATGCCCAGCGACAGCGGGTGTTCCACCGGCATCGCCCCCAGCGCCATCAGCGTCATGGTGGTAGGCAGACCGGCGCGCTCAGCCAGTTCCAGCGCCTGGTGGTGAGCGTCGGCGCAGATGATGCCGCCGCCCAGGTAGAGGATCGGGCGTTTCGCCTGATTGATCATCGCGGCGGCCTGCGAAACCAGCGCCGGATCGAAGCTCGGAGCGGCGTCCGGCACGGCGATCGGCGGCAGCTCTTCCAGCGTGATGGTGGCGGTTTGCACGTCTTTCGGCACATCGATCCAGACCGGGCCGGGGCGACCGGATTCGGCGATGCGGAACGCGTCGCCGATCACCTGCGGCAGTTCGCGGATATCGCGCACCAGATGGTTGTGCTTGGTGATCGGGATGGAAATGCCGTAGGTGTCCACTTCCTGGAAGGCGTCGGTGCCGATCATCGAGGAGGGCACCTGACCGGTGATGCACACCAGTGGAATGGAGTCGAGCTTGGCGTCGGCGATGGCGGTGACCAGGTTAGTGGCACCCGGCCCGCTGGAAGCGATGCACACCGCCGCTTTGCCGTTGGCGCGCGCCATGCCCTGCGCCATAAAGCCCGCGCCCTGTTCGTGGCGCGCCAGCACGTGGTGAATGCGGGTGCTTTGGCTCAGCGCGTCATACAGCGGCAGCGCCGCGCCGCCGGGGATGCCGGCGACGGTGGTGATGCCCTGACGCTCCAGCAGATGAACGATCAATTGTGCGCCGGTGAAGCGGGTGCTCGGTTGAGGCGTGCCCGAAGTTGCCATGTTCCTGTCCTTTCTCAAGGCCGGTGAGCTTTGCTGGGCAGGGTGCTAAAACAAGAAACCCCGCCCGGTTTGCGCCGGCGGGGTTTGGGAATCGATGCGTTGATTCGGACCCTACGGCGCATTGCCGACGACCACCACCACACGCACGACGACCACCGCGGCTGGTAGCGCGGTAACTAGTAGGGTCGAAGTCAGCGAGGATGCGATCACAGGGAACCTTATCATCAGTAAAAAAAGTCAGGTTTTTATAAAAACACAGGCGCAAAATTCGCACAACAGGTTTATTGGCGCAGCATAAAAAACGCGCGTCAGATCACGCTTTACCCGAAATGCCCAGCACGCGCGCTTCGGGCGCGCTGCCGTCCAGCAGGGCCTGCGTCGGGCCGTCGTAGTAGATGCGCCCGTCGACCACCAGCAGCGTGCGCGGCGCGATGCGCGCGGCGTCGTCGAGGTTATGCGACACCATCAGCAGCGTCAGGTTGCGCTGTTCGCACACCGTCTGCAGCAGCTGCAGCATCTCGTTGCGCAGCGCCGGATCGAGCGCCGAGAAGGGCTCGTCGAGCAACAGGATCGGCCGTTGGCGAATCAAACAGCGCGCCAGCGCGGCGCGCTGACGCTGACCGCCGGAAAGCTGCGATGGCAGGCGCTCCAGGTGTTCCTCCAGGCCGACCTGACGGGCGATATGCGCCCGCTGTTGGCGCTGCTGTTCAGTCAAGCGCAGACCGGGATCCAACCCCAGCCCGATGTTCTGCGCCACCGTCAGGTGCGCGAACAGGTTGTTTTCCTGAAACAGCATCGACACCGGCCGTTTGGCCGGCGGCGTGGCGGTGTGGTCCTCGCCGTTCAGCAGCAGCCGGCCGCTGGCCGCCGGCAGAAAACCGGCGATCAAACTCAGCAGGGTGCTTTTACCGGCGCCGCTGGGGCCGAGCACCGCGACGCGCTCGCCCGGCTGAATGCGCAGATCAAAGCGCATCGGCAGGTGTTCATACAGATAGGTCAGTTTTTCAAGCGTCAGCATGGCGCCCCGGTAAGCGTTCGATCAGGGTAAACAGCAGGAAGCACAACAGCAGCAACAGCAGCGCGGTCACCGCCCCGTCGTTGCTACGGTAGGCGCCAATCTGCTGATACAGGTAAAAAGGCAGGGTACGGAAATGCTCGTTGCCAAACAAGGCGACCACGCCGAAATCGCCGATCGACAGCACGCAGGCGAAGGCCAGCGCCTGCGCCAGCGGGCGGCGCAGCGCGCGCAGTTCGATCAGCCGCAGCCGTTGCCAGCCGCGGATATCCAGCGACAGGCACAGCGGGTTGTAACGTTCGGCGAGGTCGCGCATCGGGTTTTCCAACACCTTCAGCGCATAGGGTACCGCCATCAGCGCATTGGTGAGGATCACCAGCGCATAGGGCGACTGCGGCAGCCCGATCGTATCGCTCAGCAGCAGGAAGAAGCCGGTGGCCAGCACGATGCCCGGCATCGCCAGGATCACCATGCCGCTCAGCTCCAGCGCCTGGCCGCCGCGCAGCTGCTGCCGCAGCTTCAGCTCGCGGCTGCTCCACAGCAGCATCATCGTGAGCGCCACGCACAGCAGCCCGGCCCCGAGGGCGATGCGCAGCGACGTGAACAGCGCCTGCCACAGCACCGGCTGGCGCAGCACGCTGACGACGGCCTGATTGGCGCCGTCGGCGATCACCGCCAGCAGAGGCGGCAGCAGCAGGAGCAGCGCGGCGGCGATCAGCAGAAAATCGCCGACGCGTCGCCACCGGCTGTCTTCCGGGTTGCGCCAGCGTTGGGCGTGGGTATGGCCCACCGGCAGCGCCTGGCTCAGGCGCTGGCTGATCAACACCAGCCCCAGACAACAGCTTAACTGGATCAGCGCCAGCATGGCGGCGCGGCCCAGATCGTAGTCGTAACTCAGCGCCTGGTAGATCGCCAGTTCGATGGTGGTGGCCTGCGGTCCGCCGCCCAGCGACAGCACGGTGGCGAAGCTGGCGAAGCACAGCATAAAAATCAACGCGCCGCTCGGCAGGATCTGGCGGCGCAGCGCCGGCCATTCGACGAAGCGGAACTGCTGCCAGCCGCTCATACCCAGTTGGGCGGCCAGCTGGCGCTGCTCCACCGGGATGTTCTCCAGCGCCTGCAGCAACAGGCGGGTGGCCAGCGGCAGGTTAAAGAACAGGTGCGCCAGCAGAATGCCCTGCAGCCCGTAGGGCGAGAAGCCATATTCGACGCCCAGCCAGCCGCACAGCGTCGCCAGCCAGCCCTGGCGCCCATAGACGCTGAGCAGGCCGAACACTGCCACCAGCACCGGTAGCACCAGCGTCATGGCGCACAGCCGCAGCAGCAGCTGCCGGCCGGGGAAACGGCGGCGATAGAGCGCACGCGCCAGCAGAACGGCGGGCAGCACCGAAATCAGCGCCGACAACAGCGCCTGCCAGAAGGTGAAGCGCACCACGTGCCACAGGTAGCTGTCCTGCCACAGGCCGCGCCAGTCGCTGTCCGGCGCATGGCGCCACAGCGAGCCCATCGCCAGCGCGGCGACCAGCAGGATCACGCCGGCGGCCAGCAGCCCCGGCCAGAGCCAGCGGGGGATCAACGGCTGACGGCGGTTTGCCATGCCCGGATCCAACCGCCGCGTTGTGTGGCTACCTCTTCGGCGCTGTATTGCAGCGCGGTATGCGGTACGTTCATCTGCTCAAAGCCGACGGGCAGTGGGGTGTTGATCACCGGATACATCCAGTTGCCGGTCGGGATGGTGTTCTGGAACGCCGGCGTCACCATGAACTGCATGAAGCGCTCCGCCAGCTCAGGCTGTTTGGCGGCCTTCAGCTTGCCCGCCACTTCCACCTGCAGGTAGTGACCTTCGCTGAACATGGCGGCGGCATAGAGATCTTTTTTCTCTGCGATCAGGTGATAGGCGGGAGAGGTGGTGTAGCTGAGCACCAGATCGCCTTCGCCTTTCAGGAACAGGCCGTAGGCCTCGCTCCAGCCTTTGGTAACGGTGACGGTCTTTTTCGCTAACTGCTGCCAGGCGGCCGGCGCCTTGTCGCCATACACTTTTTGCATCCACAGCAGCAGGCCGAGGCCCGGCGTGCTGGTGCGCGGATCTTCGTAAATCACCTTCCAGTTGCGATCGCTGCTGATCAGCTCCTGCAGGCTTTTTGGCGGGTTCTTCAGTTTTTCTTTGTTGTAGACGAAGGCGAAGTATCCGTAGTCGTAAGGCACGAAGGTCGTATCCTGCCAGCCGCCCGGCACCGTCAGTTTGGCGGTGTCGACGCCGCTCGGCGCGAACAGGCCGGTTTGCTGCGCCGCCTGCAACAGGTTGTTGTCCAACCCCAGTACCACGTCGGCGGCGCTGTTCTTGCCCTCCATGCGCAGGCGGTTCAGCAGCGAGACGCCGTCTTCCAGCGCGACGAACTTCAGTTCACAGTCGCACTCGGCTTCGAAGGCTTTTTTCACCGCCGGGCCAGGGCCCCAGTCGGCGGCGAAGGAATCGTAGGTGTATACCGTCAGCGTCGGCTTGGCGAACACCGGCGCGGCGCACAGCAGCAATAAGCAGGGCAGATATTTTTTGACCACGTTGCACTCCTGAAAAATAAGGGGGCAAGGGCATCTGAGGGGGCGAGGCGGCGTCGCCGGTTCGCTGGGCTCAAATCCCTCCGCCGGTATTGACCGGATCAGGTTCGACGGGTGTGCTCTCAGCGGAAAATCGGGCTTATCACACGGCCCTATTCTCCGCACCCCGTTGAGACGGCGCTATTGTAAAGATTAACCGACCTGGGCGAAAGGCGCTTATGCCTCCGGCGGGGCAAACCAGGCGGACTTGAAGTCGAACCAGCCCAGTGTGTTCATCCGCACGCCGCGCATGCTGCGCTGGCCGTGCAGCTGCAGCCAGTGGTGGAACAGCGGATGCAGCTGGTGGTTGCTGACCAGGCGCCGGCAGAACTCGGCCAGCGGCAAGCGGTTGGCGCGCCACAGCGCCGCATCCTCCGCCAGATCCTCGTTCATGCAGTGCTGCATCAGCGGCAGTTCGTACAGCGTGGCGAACAGCGAAAACTCCAACGGCAGATAGAAGTTGGCGCTGCCGAGCCACAGATCGCTGCGCGCGTCGCCCTGGTGCCAGGTGGCGTAATCCACGCTTTGCACGATCAGGCGGATGCCGTGCTGCGCCAGCAGCGGTTCGATCGCCTGGCGAATGGCGTGAAACTCCGAATGCTCATTGAAGTGGGTCATCGTCAGTTCGGTCAGGCCCGCGGGTTTGGGCTGCTGCGCCAGCGTGCGGTTGTGGTGCCAGCGCGGCAGCAGGCCGTACGCCGGCGACCAGTAGCGCTGGTAGAGCGGCCCGGCGTGGCTCAGCAGCGAAATGGGGTTGATCAATTCGCACAGCCAACTGCGAATGGCGGGATCGGCCGCTAATGGGGATCGCTGATCGAACAGCAGGAAATAACAGCCTTCTTCCAGCCGGCTTTCCAGCTCGCTGTTGCCGGTTTCATTGCCCTGCAGCTGCACGCCGGAGTGCACCAGCTCTTCGGAGAATTCCGGCAGCACCCAGATATTGACCTCATCAATAAGCGCCCGGTAGCCGAAATAGTCGTCGAAGGCGTGGATCTTCATCTGGCTGGGAAGGTTGCGCACCACGCGGTAGGGGCCGGTGCCGACCGGATGGCGGGCGAAATCCGGCAGTTCGCGCCATTCGTGCGGCAGGATCATGGCCTGCACGCTGCCCAGCAGCCAGGGCAGCCAGTGGTCGGGGCTGCGCAGATGCACGTCGATAACAAACGGCGTCGGCGAGGTGACGCTCTCGATATGCGAGAACAGCGGTTGCGAGGTCAGACGCGAGAGGGAAGTGATGACGTCTGCCATCTCCAGCTCGCGGCCATGATGAAAATGGATTGCCGGGCGCAGATAAAACCGCCAGTGCAGCGGCGTCAGCGCCTGCCAATGGTGAGACAGATCGGATTCCAGTTCCCCGTTTTCCTCATTTATGCGCGTCAGGCCGTTGAAGATCTGGCGCGCCAAATGGGTCTCCGAACGCCGCAGCGCCGAGCCGGGCAGCAGGTTGTACAGCTGCCGATAGTAGAGCACCCGCAGGATGTGTTTACCCTGGCGGAAGCTGCGACCCAGCTGCGACAGCAGCATCTGGCGCACCACGTTTTTGTCGCCCACCAACTGCACCAACTGATCGATGCGGTCCTGCTCCAGCAGCTCCTCGGCCCGCTGTTGCTGCAGCGCCAGGCCGGTGTAGTGGAAGGTGAGCCGTGAACGCTTGCCGCGCCCCGACTCCGCCTGCCAGGTGAGCCAGCCTTCCCGCTGCATGGCGCTCAGCAGGGAGCGCACGTGGCGCCGCGAGCAGCTGAGCACCTCCGCCAGATCCTGGAGCGTGGTGTCAGTGGTTTCACCGTGACAGCGCTGCCACAGGCGGATGAACTGTTGCTGCAATCTGGACGTGGACATAAAAGAGGAACGCTCCCGCCTCAACTCGTCAATTTATCTTTCCCTATATTACGCCGATAATTTTCATCAATGAAAGGGGAGGGCGTAATCATGAAAGCTTTCTTATCCAGACAGTTCTATCAGCGCTATTTCAGCGCGGTGCGCCGCCAGCGCGCCGACTGGTTGAGCGTGGTGCCCGAACAGGCGCGGCTGGCGATGCTGGCGCACCTGACGCAATGGGATATCAAAGAGATGACGGACAAACAGTATCGCGAGCACCTGTAAGGCGCTGCGGTATAAAAGTTTCTGAGTAATGGTGCTGTTTCACCAGCCAGTGGGGCGACCCACTGGTTTTTTTATGCGTGGTCATGGCGATATGCTTGCATTTTTCTCGTCGTGGCCTAAGGTTCATTCTTCTGCTTTGAGGTCAGGGAAGACGATATGCAACGCCTGAGCCGGTTGTCACTGCGCATCAACCCCATCTTTGCCGCATTCCTGCTGATCGCTTTTCTCTCCGGCATCGCCGGCGCGTTGCTGACGCCGACGCTCAGCCTGTTTCTGACCACCGAGGTCAAAGTGCGGCCGCTGTGGGTCGGTCTGTTTTACACCGCCAACGCGGTGGCCGGCATTGTGGTCAGCTTCATGCTGGCCAAGCGCTCGGACACCCGCGGCGATCGGCGCAGGCTGATCCTGCTGTGCTGCCTGATGGCGGTCGGCAATTGCCTGTTGTTCGCCTTTAACCGCGACTACCTGACGCTGATCACTGCCGGGGTGTTGATGGCGGCGATCGCCAACACCGCCATGCCGCAGATCTTCGCGCTGGCGCGGGAATACGCCGACAGCGAGGCGCGTGAAGTCGTGATGTTCAGCTCGGTGATGCGCGCCCAGCTTTCGCTGGCCTGGGTGATTGGCCCGCCGCTGTCGTTTGCGTTGGCGCTGAACTACGGCTTTACCGTGATGTTCCTGATCGCCGCCGCCACCTTCGCGGTCTGCGTGCTGCTGGTCGGATTCATGCTGCCTTCGGTGCCGCGCGCGGCGGAGGGGGAAGGGTTGCGGGATGGCGCTTCCGCGCCGATTGCGCCCGCCAGCGCCTGGCGCAATCGCGACGTGCGTTGGCTCTTCATCGCCTCAATGCTGATGTGGACCTGCAATACCCTGTACATCATCGACATGCCGCTGTATATCACCGCCGATCTCGGCCTGCCGGAAGGGCTGGCCGGGGTGCTGATGGGCACCGCTGCCGGGCTGGAGATCCCGGCGATGCTGCTGGCCGGTTATTACGTCAAACGCTTCGGCAAGCGTAATATGATGCTGCTGGCGGTGGCGGCGGGCGTGCTGTTTTATCTCGGGCTGATCGTGCTGGCGGCCAAGCCGGCCCTGATCGCGCTGCAGCTGCTCAACGCGGTGTTTATTGGCATCGTCGCCGGTATCGGCATGCTCTATTTTCAAGATTTGATGCCGGGCCGACCGGGCGCCGCCACCACGCTGTTCACCAACAGTATCTCGACCGGGGTGATCCTGGCCGGGGTGCTGCAGGGCGTGCTGGTGGAGAACCTCGGTCATGGCTCGGTGTATTGGATGGCGGCGCTGTTGGCGCTGGCGGCGCTCTGGATGAGCGCCAAAGTGCGTGAAGTGTGAGGTCAAACGACGGCATTCTTGATGCAAGTCATTGAGAAGGCTGAAGCGGACGCCCAAGCTGAAGGCATATGGAGCGCGATCGTTGCGCCCACGCCCGTCTCGCTATTGAGATGCCGCCTTGTTGTTTAGAACAGTGGGAACGTTATGGATAAACTCACACCGCTCAAACCGCTTCCTTCCTTGTGCGCCCTCGCCGCCACGCTGATTATCTGGTTCCTCATTCCCGTGCCGGAGGGCGTTGCGCCCAACGCCTGGCAGCTGCTGGCGCTGTTTATTGGCACCATCATCGCCATCATCGGCAAGGCAATGCCGATTGGCGCGGTCTCAGTGATCGCCATCGCCCTGGTGGCGGTGACCGGCGTCACCAATCCCGGCAAGCCGGGCGCCGCGCTGGACGATGCGCTCAGCGGTTTTTCCAACCAACTGATCTGGCTGATCGGCTTTTCGATCATGATCTCCCTCAGCCTGAACAAAACCGGGCTGGGCGCGCGCATTGGCTATTACTTTATTTCGCTGTTCGGCAAAAAAACGCTGGGCATCGCCTATGCGCTGACGCTGGCGGAAACCACGCTGGCGCCGGTGACGCCGAGCAACACCGCGCGCGGCGGCGGCATCATTCACCCGATCATGAAATCGATCGCCGACAGTTTCGGTTCAAAACCGGAGCTCAATACCTCCGGCAAGATCGGCCGCTACCTGTCGCTGGTGAACTACAACATCAACCCGGTTACCTCGGCGATGTTTATCACCGCCACTGCGCCTAACCCGTTGATCGTCAGCCTGATCGCCAAAGGCACCCACGGCAGCTTCGAGCTGTCCTGGTCGATGTGGGCGATCGCTGCCCTGGTGCCGGGGCTGTGTTCGCTGATCGTGATGCCGTTGGTCATCTACCTGCTGTATCCGCCGGAGGTGAAAAGCACCCCAGACGCGCCGCGCTTCGCGCGCGAAAAACTGCAGGCGCTGGGGCCGGTGACGCTACCGGAGAAAATTACCCTTGGGGTGTTCGCGCTGTTGCTGGTGCTGTGGGCCGGCATCCCGGCGATGATCTTCGGCCCGGCGCTGGCGGTCAATCCCACCACCGCGGCGCTGATCGGCCTGGCGGTGTTGCTGGCCACCGGTGTGCTGAGCTGGGAGGATGTGCTGAAGCATAAAGGGGCCTGGGACACCGTGGTGTGGTTCTCGGCACTGGTGATGATGGCCAGCTTCCTCGGCAAGCTGGGGCTGATCGGCTGGCTGTCGCAGACCGTGGGCAACGGCATTGACCATATGGGTATGAGCTGGGTGGGCGGTACGATCTTGCTGACCCTTATCTATTTGTATTCGCACTATTTCTTCGCCAGTACCACGGCGCACGTGACGGCGATGTTCGCCGCCTTCTTCGCCGCCGGCATCGCGCTTGGCGCGCCACCGGCGCTGCTGGGCCTGATCCTGGCGTTCTCTTCCTCGCTGATGATGTCGTTGACGCATTACGGCACCGGCACCGCGCCGATCATCTTCGGCTCCGGCTACGTGACGCTGGGGGAATGGTGGAAAGCGGGATGGGTGATGAGCGTGGTTAACCTGCTGATCTGGATGCTGATCGGCGGGGCATGGTGGAAGCTGCTGGGCTACTGGTGAGGAAAAAATTCACCCGCCGGGCGGCGGGTGAAGGGGATTAATTCAGAAACGCCGGCTGCTGCGCTTCGTAGCGGGAGATGTCCGCTTCGTGCTGCAGCGTCAGGCCGATGCTGTCCAGCCCGTTGATCATGCAGTGGCGGCGGAAGCTGTCGATTTCGAACGGGTAGCTTTTGCCACCGGCGTTGACCGTCTGGTTCTCCAGATCCACCACGAACTCCGTCCCCTCGTTGGCGCCGACCAGGGTGAACAGCTCATCCACCTGCTGCTCGCTCAGCGTCACCGGCAACAGCTGGTTGTTGAACGAGTTGCCATAGAAGATATCGGCGAAGCTCGGCGCGATCACCACTTTGAACCCGTAGTCGGTCAGCGCCCAAGGGGCGTGCTCGCGCGAGGAACCGCAACCGAAGTTCTCGCGTGCCAACAGGATGCTGGCGCCTTTATAGCGCGGTTTGTTCAGCACGAACGCCGGGTTCGGCTGTTGGCCGGCGTCGTCGAGGAAGCGCCAGTCGTTGAACAGATGCTGGCCGAAGCCGGTACGGGTGACCTTCTGTAAGAACTGCTTGGGAATAATGGCGTCGGTGTCGACGTTGGCCGCATCTAAAGGCACCACTAAGCCGGTATGTTGAGTAAATTTAGCCACGTTAGCCCCTTAGTGAATGTCACGGATATCGGCGAAGTGACCGGCGACGGCGGCCGCGGCGGCCATCGCCGGGCTGACCAGGTGGGTGCGCCCACCGCGGCCCTGACGCCCTTCGAAGTTACGGTTGCTGGTGGACGCGCAGCGCTCGCCTGGATTCAGACGGTCGTTGTTCATCGCCAGACACATTGAGCAACCCGGCAAACGCCATTCGAAACCGGCTTCGATAAAGATTTTGTCCAACCCTTCGGCTTCCGCCTGGGCCTTCACCGGGCCGGATCCCGGCACCACGATGGCCTGCACGCCGCTGGCGACCTTGCGCCCCTTGGCTACCGCCGCCGCCGCTCGCAGATCTTCGATGCGGGAGTTGGTGCAGGAGCCGATGAACACTTTGTCGATCGGCACGTCGGTCAATTTGATGCCCGGCTTCAAATCCATGTAGGCCAAGGCTTTTTCCGCGGAGGCGCGCTCGACCGGATCGTTGAACGATTCCGGCGCCGGGATCGCCTGATTGACGGCGATCACCTGGCCGGGGTTGGTGCCCCAGGTGACCTGCGGCGCGATCTCTTCTGCGCGCAGCGTAACCACGGTATCGAACTGGGCGTCGGCGTCGGACTTCATCGTGCGCCAGTAAGCGACCGCTTGCTCCCAGTTTTCACCGGTTGGCGCGAACTGGCGCCCTTTCAGGTAGGCGAAGGTGGTGTCGTCCGGCGCAACCAACCCGGCCTTGGCGCCCATTTCGATCGCCATGTTGCACAGGGTCATGCGGCCTTCCATGCTCAACGCTTCGATCGCCTTGCCGCAGAACTCCACCACGTGGCCGGTGCCGCCGGCGCTGCCGGTTTTGCCGATCACCGCCAGCACGATGTCTTTGGCGGTAATGCCCTCGGCGGCGTCGCCGGTGACTTCAATCTTCATGGTCTTGGCGCGGCCCTGCTTCAGGGTCTGGGTCGCCAGCACGTGTTCTACTTCGGAGGTGCCGATACCGAACGCCAGTGAGCCGAAAGCGCCGTGGGTGGCGGTGTGCGAGTCGCCGCAGACGATGGTCATGCCCGGCAGCGTCATGCCTTGCTCCGGCCCGATCACATGCACGATGCCCTGGAACGGGTGGTTCAGGTCATACAGCGAAACGCCGAATTCCGCGCAGTTCTTGATCAGCTCCTGCATTTGGATGCGCGCCATTTCGCCGCTGGCGTTGATGTCTTTGGTCTGGGTCGACACGTTGTGATCCATGGTGGCGAAGGTTTTGCCGGGTTGGCGCACCTTGCGGCCCATGGCGCGCAGGCCGTCGAACGCCTGGGGTGAGGTGACTTCGTGCACCAGGTGACGGTCGATATACAGCAACGGCGTTTCGTTCGGCGCTTCGTGCACCACGTGGGCGTCGTACAGCTTCTGGTATAAGGTCTTGGCCATGTTATGCCCCCTGAGCTACAAAGCGAGCGATGATGTCACCCATTTCATCGGTGCTGACGGCTTTGCCGTCACCGGCCAGATCGGCGGTGCGGTAGCCCTGTTCCAACGCCTGGTTGATGGCGCGCTCCACGGCGTCGGCCGCTTCATCGGCGCCCAGGCTGTAACGCAGCAGCAGGGTGGCGGACAGGATCTGCGCAATCGGGTTGGCGATGCCTTTGCCTGCAATATCCGGCGCGGAACCGCCCGCCGGTTCGTACAGGCCGAAGCCTTGCTCGTTCAGGCTGGCGGACGGCAACATGCCCATCGAGCCGGTGATCATCGCGCATTCGTCGGACAGGATGTCGCCGAACAGGTTGGAGCACAGCAGCACGTCGAACTGGGACGGATCCTTGATCAGCTGCATGGTGGCGTTGTCGATATACATATGCGACAGCGACACGTCCGGGTAATCCTTGGCGACCTGATTGACCACCTCACGCCACAGGATAGAACTCTGCAGCACGTTGGCCTTGTCGATCGACGTCACCTTGTGGCGGCGCTTGCGGGCGGATTCGAAGGCGATGCGTGCGATGCGTTCAATCTCGAAACGGTGATACACCTCGGTATCGAAAGCGCGCTCCTGCATGCCCTGGCCTTCGCGGCCCTTCGGTTGGCCGAAGTAGATGCCACCGGTCAGTTCGCGCACGCACAGAATGTCGAAGCCGCGGGCGGCGATGTCGGCGCGCAGCGGGCAGAATGCCTCCAGCCCTTGATACAGGCGCGCCGGACGCAGGTTGCTGAACAGTTTAAAGTGCTTGCGCAGCGGCAACAGCGCGCCGCGTTCCGGCTGCTCGGCCGGCGGTAGGTGTTCCCATTTCGGGCCGCCCACTGAGCCGAACAGGATGGCGTCGGCCTGCTCACAGCCGGCGACGGTTGCCGCCGGCAACGGGCTGCCGTGGCGATCGATGGCGATGCCGCCGACGTCGTACTCGGCGGTGGTGATGCGAATGTCAAAGCGTTGACGCACCGCGTCCAACACTTTGCGCGCCTGAGCCATTACTTCCGGGCCGATGCCGTCTCCGGGCAAGACGGCAATGTGATAAGTCTTCGTCATGTTCACACCGTTTCCTGATTATTTTGATGTTTGTTTTGCTGCAGGCGCTGCTTTTCTTTTTCTACCTGCTGTGAGCGCCAAATATTGTTCAACACGTGCACCATCGCTTTGGCGGAGGACTCGACGATGTCGGTCGCCAGACCTACGCCGTGGAAGCGGCGGCCGTTGTAAGAGACCACGATATCTACCTGGCCCAGCGCGTCGCGGCCATGGCCCTTGGCGGTCAGCTGGTATTTCACCAGCTCGATCGGGTAGTCGGTGATGCGATTGATCGCCTGATAAACCGCATCGACCGGGCCATTGCCGGTGGCGGCTTCGGCTTTCTCTTCGCCGCCGCAGATCAGTTTCACCGAGGCGGTGGCCATGATGCTGCTGCCGGACTGCACGCTGAAGTAGCCCAGGCTGAAGTGCTCCGGCTCTTCCTGCTGTTTATTGATGAAGGCCAGCGCCTCCAGGTCATAGTCGAACACCTGGCCTTTTTTGTCGGCCAGCTTCAGGAAGGCGGCATACAGGGTATCCAGGTTGTAGTCCTGCTCCTGGTAGCCCATCTCTTCCATGCGGTGTTTCACCGCCGCGCGGCCGGAGCGGGAGGTCAGGTTCAACTGCACGTCCTTCAGGCCGATCGACTGCGGGGTCATGATTTCGTAGTTTTCGCGGTTCTTCAGCACGCCGTCCTGGTGAATGCCGGAGGAGTGGGCGAAGGCGTTGGAGCCGACGATCGCCTTGTTGGCCGGAATCGGCATGTTGCACAGCTGACTGACGATCTGGCTGGTGCGGAAGATTTCCTGATGATTGATGTTGGTGTGCACGTTCATGATGTCCTGGCGCACTTTAATCGCCATGATCACCTCTTCCAGTGAACAGTTGCCGGCGCGCTCACCGATGCCGTTCAGGGTACCTTCCACCTGACGGGCACCGGCCTGTACCGCAGCGATGGAGTTGCCGACCGCCATGCCTAAATCGTCGTGGCAGTGTACGGAGATGATGGCTTTGTCGATGTTCGGCACGCGGTCATACAAGGTGGTGATGATGCCGCCGAACTGGTTCGGCGTGGTATAACCGACGGTGTCCGGAATATTGATGGTGGTGGCGCCGGCGTTGATGGCGGCTTCGACCACGCGGCACAGATTGTCGATCGGCGTGCGACCGGCGTCTTCACAGGAGAACTCTACGTCGTCGGTGTAGTTGCGGGCGCGTTTGACCGAGCGCACCGCCATCTCCAACACTTCGTCGAACGAGCGTTTCAGCTTCGATTCAATGTGCAGGGTCGAGGTGGCCAGGAACACATGGATGCGGAACGCTTCAGCGACGCGCAGCGCTTCGGCGGCCACGTCGATGTCTTTGTCCACGCAGCGGGCCAGGCCGCAGACGCGGCTGTTCTTGATCTGGCGCGCGATGGTTTGCACCGACTCGAAGTCGCCCGGCGAAGAGACCGGGAAGCCAACCTCCATCACGTCTACGCCCATTCTCTCCAGCGCCAGCGCAATCTGAATCTTCTCTTTTACGCTCAGGCTGGCCTGTAATGCCTGTTCGCCATCACGCAGCGTGGTATCGAAAATAATGACTTGTTGGCTCATCGGTGCATTCCTTATCGTGTTGATTTCACGCTAAGCGGGCAAAAAAAAACCCGCGCAGTAGCGCGGGTTTCTTATGGGTGATCGGCTGAGTCAGCTCCGAACTTCGTCCACAGGCATACCGCGCAAACAAGATGCGTTAAGTAGTAGGCCTAGTAGACGGTGAGTACGGATCATAATGGTTCAGCTTCTCTTAAATTGGGTGTCTGCCTAATTTGATACGTGATTGGCCTGGCGATGTCAACACCTGATTGAATGCGGGGACAATGCACCGGCCAAGGGGCCAAACAGAGGATCATGCGGCAAAAAAGCGACGCCTTAGAGAAAAAACGGGGCCAGTTTGCGCGCTGCTTAGCATAAACGAATCGAATAGAGACTGCGCTAATTGCTTCTGGATTTCGTTGCGTTAAGATTTGTAATGAAAAATAAGAGCGATTAATCACGGGGGGCAATAAAATAACATTTTTAATACAAATGATTTAAATTGAATTCATATGATTAATTGATTGTTTTAGTCATAATATAACAAAATAATGCGTTTTTACACAAAGTGAGCGGTGTTTTTAGATGGTTTGATTGCTTATGATGTGTTTTTATAGTTTGTCCCATACTGTGCGGTTAGGTTGTTTAATTGTATTAATCATTGTTGATACCTAATTATTAGTACCACCCAGGTGGCATTCTTCCCGCTGACGGGAGAAGCTGCTGACATGCATTCCATATACGACTTATATCGTGACGATAACACGAGGTTTTTTATCGGCTGATGGCGGTAATGGCAGGATTTGTCGTGCAAAGATAAGACAATGCGGCGTTTCATTGTTTGTCGAGCATAAGGATTAGATTATCTACACAGGATTTAGTGGAGTGAAATATGGCTGAATATGATTCAGAAATCGCCATGGTCAAAGAGCCGGCGGACATTCATTTGCGCAGCGTCGATCTTAATTTGCTGACGGTGTTTGACGCCGTGATGCAAATGCAAAATATTACGCGAGCCGCTAATTCGTTGGGGATGTCGCAGCCGGCGGTGAGCAATGCGGTGGCGCGCCTGAAGGTGATGTTCAACGATGAGCTGTTCGTGCGCTGTGGGCGCGGGATCCAGCCCACCATGCGGGCCAGGCAGCTTTTTGGGCCGGTGCGGCAAGCGCTGCAGCTGGTGCAAAATGAGTTGCCGGGCGCCGAGTTCGAACCGTTGACCAGCACGCGAGCGTTCTCCCTGTCGCTGTGCAGCCCGCTCGATTTGCGTCTGGGCGCCGGGATAATCAATCACGTCAAACAGATCGCGCCGCAGCTTAACCTGCAAATAAAATCGTACATCAACAATAATATTGAGCATCAATTGCGTTATCAGGACGTCGAGTTTGTCATCGGCTACAGCCGTTTCGAATCGGCGGAGTTTCGCAGCCTGGCGATGTTCGACGACGAATTAGTGCTGGCGGTTGCGCAGGCGCATCCGAGAATAGGCGAGGAGGTGACGCCGGAGCACATACTGGCCGAGCAGCACGCTGCGGTTTCCCTGGAAAGTTTTGGATCGTTCAGTAAACCTTTTTATTTAGAGGAACCGATGCTGCGCGCCGTGACGCAACAGTGCACGGATCTTTACAGCGTGTTGAATATGGTGTCGCAAACGGAAATGGTGGCGATTGCGCCCGCTTGGTTGGTGCGGCAACAGGCGGAGGCGTTGAAAATAAAGGCGGTTCCTTTATGTGGCAACGATAATAAAGCCACTTGCTATCTCTCCTGGCATGAATCCTCCGAGCGGGATAAAGGCCACCAGTGGATGAAATCCGTCCTGATTGAGGCCGGTAACCCAAAGTAAAGCGATAAAAAATGGGAACCACATAAAGATAATATTCAACTGAGCGTTTTTTTCTCATGATAAAAGCTAAGAACTATCTGTGTTTTTATTAAGATGTTTCTTGGTTTTACGGCGATAAAATAACTTATTTTCAGAGTGGGTTTGTTCGTTCAGCAAAAATAATTAATATAAATTAATATTCTGATTTTTACTTCCCGGCTGGTATTTTAAACTAACCGATGCGGCGGCCCGAATGGGCCGCGTTTTATTGCCGCCACCAAACCTTTTCCTTCCCATTCTGTCCAACCTATGGAAGCACGAAAGCCGGCCTGAGTTTTGGCTCACACTTCTACGCTGAAATCACTTTTCCCTCTGCCTGAGAGTAGGTAGACTGCGCGGAAAAAAGTAAACACGTGTAAGCTGAGATGAGGGCCGCAAGGCGTCGTTCAGGCTTAACTGTATGATTCATTTCAGGCTTAGAGCACTATGATCACTAATCTGCTGCAATACCATCTTATCCATCGTATACAGCATCAAATCATCCACCGAGCCGATCGCACAGCTTTTCGCCAATGGTCGCCCAACGGCGAGTTTCAGTTGACCTGGGGAGAGGCCGCCACTCGTATTGATCGCATTGCCGCCGGGCTGCTGGGGCTTGGCGTCGACGTGCAAGAACGCATCGGTATTTTCGCCAATAACACGATGGCCTGGGCGTTGGCCGATCTCGCTATCCTGCATCTGCGCGGCGTCAGCGTGCCGCTGTATTCCACCAATACGCCGGCACAGGCGGCGTTCGTCACCAACGACGCCGACATCCGTATACTGTTCGTCGGCGAGCAGGCGCAGCTTGACGCCGCCATCGCGCTGCGCGGCGTCTGCCCACAGCTGCGTCATATTGTCGTCTTCGACGAGGGGGCCGATCTGCGCGGCTGCGAGATCGCACAGCATCTGAGCGTCTTCGAACGCGCTGCCGATCCGGCGGCTTTTGCCGCTCAACGTCGGCAGCGTATTGAAGAGTGCGACCTGCAGGATCTCTTCACCCTGATCTATACCTCGGGCACTACCGGCGAGCCGAAAGGGGTGATGCTGGACTACCGCAACCTGGCGGCGCAGCTTTACCTGCATGATGAAAGGCTGACGGTCGGCGAAGAAGATGTGTCGCTCAGCTTCCTGCCGCTGTCGCACGTTTTTGAGCGGGCCTGGAGCTTCTTTGTGATGCATTCCGGCGCGCAGAACGTTTTCCTGCCGAACACCGACTGGGTGCGGGAAGCGATGGGGCAGGTCCGCCCGACGCTGATGTGTGCGGTGCCGCGTTTCTACGAAAAGATTTTCAGCGCGGTGCACGAAAAAGTGGCGCGCGCCCCTTGGCTGCGCCGTGCGTTGTTCCACTGGGCGATCGTCTGCGGCGAGCGCAAATTCCTGCAGGAACGCGCCGGCAAACCGTTGGGCAAACTGTTCGACTTCACCCATCGCTGGGCCGATAAGCTGGTGTTGAGCAAGCTGCGCGGTATCCTCGGCGGCCGGGTGCGCTTTCTGCCAGCGGCGGGCGCCAAGCTGGACGACAATATGATTCTGTTTTTCCAGGCGATGGGCGTCAACATCAAGTACGGTTACGGCATGACCGAAACCTGTGCGACCGTCTCCTGTTGGGAAGAGGGGCATTTCCGCTTCGGCTCTATCGGCAAACCGCTGCCGGAGGTTGAGGTGCGCATCGGTGAAGAAAATGAAATCCAGGTGCGCGGGCCGATCGTGATGCGCGGCTATTTCAACAAGCCGTTGGAAACCGCCGCGACCTTTACCGAGGACGGCTGGCTGAAAACCGGCGACGCCGGGGCGATCGATGAAGAGGGCAATCTGTTCATCACCGAGCGCCTGAAGGATTTGATGAAAACCTCCGGCGGCAAATACATCGCGCCGCAGATGCTGGAAGGCACGCTGGCGCAGGATCGCTTTATTGAGCAGGTGGCGATCATCGCCGATGCGCGCAAGTTCGTTTCCGCGCTGATCGTGCCGTGCTTTGAGTCGCTGGAAGAGTATGCGAAGTCAGTGAACCTGAAATACCAGGATCGCCTGGAGCTGCTGCGCAACGGCGAGATCCTCGAGATGTTCGAAAAGCGCCTGCGCGAAATGCAAAAGGAGCTGGCACGCTTCGAACAGGTGAAGAAGTTCACTCTGCTGCCGGCGGCGTTTTCGATGGAGCTGGGGGAGTTGACGCCAACGCTGAAGCTGCGCCGTAAAGTGATCCTGCAGCGCTATCAGCGTGAAATCGACTCGATGTACCAGGAACAGGCCTGACGCCGCCGCCGGGCCATGTGCCCGGCCAAAAAAGCGGCATATCCTTCACCTGATTTAGTTCTGTAATTTCCCCCCTGTTCGAAACAATGCCTAGCCTGACAACCCCGAGGCTAGCGCATTGTTTTTATAAAGCCGCGATCTCCAGCCGCTTGGCAATAACCCCGCTACCGTTAAGCTATTTTGCCGTTTGCCTGCCCCATATTCTGACGTTATGTTAATTCGATAGCGACAACCCATAAAAACTTTGGGGCATTGCCCCGCAGCAGGCGCTACGTTCCAGCGCCAGAGAAGAATAAGCAAGCCTGGAGGCAAACCCATGGAGATGTTGTCAGGAGCCGAGATGGTCGTCCGATCGTTGATCGATCAGGGCGTTAAGCATGTATTCGGCTACCCCGGCGGGGCGGTGCTCGATATCTACGACGCCCTGCATACGGTCGGAGGGATCGATCATATTCTGGTGCGCCACGAGCAGGGGGCGGTGCACATGGCCGACGGCTACGCGCGCGCCACCGGTGAAGTGGGCGTGGTGCTGGTGACCTCCGGCCCCGGCGCCACCAACGCCATTACCGGCATCGCCACCGCCTACATGGACTCGATCCCGATGGTGGTGCTGTCGGGGCAGGTGCCCAGCTCGCTGATCGGCTACGACGCCTTCCAGGAGTGCGATATGGTGGGGATTTCTCGCCCGGTGGTGAAGCACAGCTTCCTGGTAAAACGCACCGAAGACATCCCGGCGGTGTTGAAGAAGGCGTTCTACCTGGCTTCCAGCGGCCGCCCCGGCCCGGTGGTAATCGATCTGCCGAAAGATATCGTCGGCCCGGCGGTGCGGATGCCTTATGCCTACCCGCAGGACGTGAGTATGCGTTCTTATAACCCGACGGTGCAGGGGCACCGCGGGCAGATCAAACGCGCGTTGCAAACCATTCTGGCGGCCAAAAAGCCGGTGATGTACGTCGGCGGCGGCGCGATCAACGCCGGTTGCGAGGCCGAACTGTTGGCGTTGGCGGAGCAGCTGAACCTGCCGGTGACCAGCAGCCTGATGGGATTGGGCGCTTTCCCCGGCACCCATCGTCAGAGCGTCGGCATGCTCGGCATGCACGGCACCTATGAAGCCAACAAAACCATGCACCATGCCGACGTGATCTTCGCCGTCGGCGTGCGCTTCGACGATCGCACCACGAATAATCTCGCTAAATATTGCCCGGACGCCACTGTGCTGCACATCGATATCGATCCGACCTCGATCTCCAAAACGGTGGACGCCGATATTCCGATCGTCGGCGATGCCAAGCAGGTGTTGGTTCAGATGCTGGAGCTGCTGGCGCAGGACGAGAAAGCGCAGGATCACGACGCGCTGCGCGATTGGTGGCAGTCTATTGAGCAGTGGCGTGCCCGCGACTGTCTGGGTTACGACAAGCACAGCGGCACCATCAAGCCGCAGGCGGTGATCGAAACCCTGCACCGCCTGACCAAAGGCGACGCCTATGTCACCTCGGACGTGGGCCAGCACCAGATGTTCGCCGCACTCTATTATCCGTTCGACAAACCGCGCCGCTGGATCAACTCCGGCGGCCTCGGCACCATGGGCTTCGGTTTGCCGGCGGCATTGGGTGTCAAGCTGGCGCTGCCGGAGGAAACTGTGGTGTGCGTGACCGGCGACGGCAGCATTCAGATGAACATTCAGGAGCTGTCCACCGCGCTGCAATATAACCTGCCGGTGGTGGTGGTGAACCTCAACAACCGCTATCTGGGCATGGTGAAGCAGTGGCAGGACATGATTTATTCCGGCCGTCACTCGCAGTCCTACATGGATTCGTTGCCGGACTTCGTCAAGTTGGCCGAGGCTTACGGCCATGTCGGCATCGCCATCCGCACGCCGGATGAGCTGGAAAGCAAGCTGGCGCAGGCGCTGGCGGAAAAAGAGCGGCTGGTGTTCGTCGACGTGACCGTCGATGAAACCGAACATGTTTACCCGATGCAGATCCGCGGCGGAAGCATGGACGAAATGTGGCTTAGCAAAACGGAGAGGACCTGATCATGCGCCGTATTTTATCTGTCTTGCTGGAAAACGAATCCGGCGCGTTGTCGCGCGTGGTCGGGCTGTTCTCTCAGCGCGGTTATAACATCGAGAGCCTGACGGTGGCACCGACCGACGATCCGACGCTGTCGCGCATGACTATCCAGACCGTCGGCGACGAGAAAGTGCTGGAGCAGATTGAGAAACAGCTGCACAAGCTGGTGGACGTGCTGCGCGTCAGCGAGCTGGTGCAGGGCGCTCACGTCGAGCGCGAGATCATGCTGGTGAAGCTGCAGGCCAGCGGCTACGGCCGTGAAGAGGTGAAGCGCTGCGCCGACATTTTCCGCGGCCAGATCGTTGATGTGACGGCGACGCTGTACACGGTACAGCTGGCCGGCACCAGCGACAAGCTCGACGCCTTCCTGAGCGCGGTGCGTGAAGTGGCGGAGATCGTGGAAGTGGCCCGTTCCGGCGTGGTTGGCGTGTCGCGCGGCGACAAAATCATGCGCTGAGCGCGGTCTGGCGGCGAATAATCGGGGGCGCGGCGTGGCTGCGCCCTTTGTTTTTCGGTATTTTTTGCCCGATTGCTGGCACCTTTCGGCAAAAGCGGTTGCTAGGCAGTGTTTTCTGCTGTTAGATCGCAGAGGCTGGATTGAATAACCGCACGGGATGTCATGGTTAATCCGAGCACAGCCTTCACTTCTATTTTCAGCGTCATTAAGGGGTTAATGTGAAACTGGATGAAATCGCGCGTCTCGCGGGCGTTTCGCGCACGACGGCCAGTTACGTCATCAACGGCAAGGCGAAGCAGTATCGTGTCAGCGATAAAACCGTCGAGAAAGTGATGGCCGTGGTCAGGGAGCATAACTATCACCCGAATGCCGTCGCGGCGGGGCTGCGTGCCGGGCGTACCCGTTCTATCGGTCTGGTGATCCCGGATCTGGAAAATACCAGCTATACCCGCATCGCCAACTACCTGGAACGCCAGGCGCGCCAGCGTGGCTACCAATTGCTGATCGCCTGTTCCGAAGATCAGCCGGACAACGAAATGCGCTGTATTGAGCACCTGCTGCAGCGCCAGGTGGACGCCATCATCGTCTCCACCGCCTTGCCGCCGGAGCATCCTTTCTATCAACGCTGGGCCAACGATCCGCTGCCGATCATCGCGCTGGACCGCGCGCTGGATCGCGAGCATTTCATCAGCGTCGTCGGGGCCGATCAGGAAGACGCCTTTGCGCTGGCGCAGGAGCTGCGCACCTTCCCGGCTGAATCGGTGCTGTATCTGGGCGCCTTGCCGGAGCTTTCGGTGAGCTTCCTGCGTGAGCAGGGCTTCCGTCAGGCCTGGCAAGAAGATCCCCGCCACGTCGATTATCTGTACGCCAACAGCTATGAACGTGAAGCCGCCGGCGCGCTGTTTGCCGAATGGCTGAAAACGCACCCGATGCCGCAGGCGTTGTTCACTACCTCGTTCTCGCTGTTGCAGGGCGTGATGGACGTGACGCTGAAGCAACGTGGCCGTTTGCCGACCGATCTGGCGATTGCCACCTTCGGCGACCATGAACTGTTGGATTTCCTCGAGTGCCCGGTGCTCGCGGTGGCGCAGCGCCATCGGGACGTAGCCGAACGCGTGCTGGAGCTGGTGTTGGCCAGCCTGGACGAACCGCGTAAACCCAAACCGGGGTTGACGCGTATTCGCCGCAATCTGTTCCGCCGCGGTAGCCTGAGCCGCAAATAGTTCGCTCTACAGGAGCCCGGCGTGTTGGGCTCCTGATTTAAACGTACCCCGCCACCCGGAACAGCCGCCGGCAATACTCCAGGAAATAGCCATACACCACGCCCATCGCCATGGAGACCAGCGCATTGCTGGTGACCGCCGCCAGCATTTGTTGACCGTCGGCGCCTACGCTCCACAGAATGGCGGCATAAACCGGCGACTGGAAGCTGACGTAGGCCAGCAGGTCGGCGAGGTTGCGCAGCACGAACTGGCCGCGCGGGCAGCGGCGCGCCGTGCGGATAAACAGATCGCGATAGCGGCCGTAAGGCCAGGCGATCAGGATGTTGACCGGGATCGACAGCAGGCGCGAAGAGAGGGATTGCTGGAAGCTCATGCCGGAGATCAACACTTCTATCGCCATACCGGCGATAAAGCAGTACACCACCAGTGCGAACGTATCGGCAGCGGCGCTACGCCAGTGAGCGGCGGGCGAAAGCATGTGTTATCCCTCTTGGTTAAAATGCCGTTAAATTATTAATAATTGGATGTTAATTCTAGTTTTTAGCATTATTAGTAGTTTACTAATCTGCATTGTGTTTTTTAACTAGATTTATATTTTTATTTTTAACATTTGTTCGGTTTTTGTCCCGTAGAACGGAGGTTCAGGATGGGGCGGAGAGATTAAAATCGGCATTTTTAAATAAATCGATAAAAAACATAATGTTGCGATTTTTGATGTTTGAAGGGGATTTTTTCCGGCAAAAATTGTGGAAATAAAGGTGTAAGAAAATGAAACCATAATTGTAAACAGGTATTTTGGGAATAATCTTACCAAATTGATTTAAATCGAAATTACTTCTGCTCGTAATATCCGAACCATTTATTTTTATCGCGGCCGCATCACGGCCATGCAAATTGAAGTAAAATAGCGCCCGGTTTTACGGTGAATAACGATTGAGCGTTATTAACTCAAGGAGTTATGGCCTTATTCCGCGATCGGTTCGCCCGACGCCGAGCCTTGGCGGGCGCGGCTCGCCAGCGGTTACGGCCCTGAGATTGCCGAGCTGAAAAATGAGACATGGCTTGCAGAAGGAAGTAATGAGTTAATTAATCGCCAGTTCGTCAGGTTTTTAATCAGATTCTTTCCGCTTAGAAAATTCTCTCCGTTTATCATGATGTTAATTTTTAATCGTCGAATAATCAGAGTTTCTTTCGCGAGTCAGCTCCCAAAATGACCAGAGAAATATTGCCAAAGCGCTGGCGCTCTGGCTTGACAAGGTTTTCATACCCTCCGTAAACTCCATTGTGTGGGAATTTGTGGGGTAAAGTGGTGAAAACGGTCACTAAGGGGTAGCTCAGGAATGTTCCGTGGAGCGACGATGGTCAACCTCGACAGCAAAGGGCGGCTCGCCGTACCTACCCGATATCGGGAATTGCTCAACGAGGAATCGCAAGGCCAAATGGTCTGTACCATTGACCTCCATCAGCCCTGCCTGCTGCTTTATCCTTTGCCCGAATGGGAAATTATTGAACAAAAATTATCACGTCTGTCGAGCATGAATCCCGCCGAGCGCCGCGTTCAGCGCCTGCTGCTGGGGCATGCCAGTGAGTGTCAGATGGATAGTGCCGGTCGTTTGCTGCTCGCCAATACGCTGCGGCAGCACGCCGGACTCACGAAAGAAGTGATGCTGGTCGGTCAGTTCAACAAGTTTGAACTGTGGGATGAACAGACCTGGTATCAACAAGTCAAGGATGATATTGACGCTGAACAGTCGACTCAGGAACCGTTGTCTGAGCGGCTACAGGACTTGTCGCTATAAGCATGTTGGAAAACTATAAACACACCACCGTCCTGCTGGACGAAGCCGTCAACGGCCTCAACATCCGCAGCAACGGCATATATATCGACGGTACTTTTGGTCGCGGTGGCCATTCTCGTCTGATTCTGTCCCAGCTGGGGCCGGAAGGGCGCTTGCTGGCGATTGACCGTGACCCTCAGGCGATTGCAGCCGCCAAATCTATTGAAGATCCTCGTTTTACCATCGTACACGGCCCATTTTCCGAGTTGTCGCACTATGTGCGGGAGCGCGAACTGGTCGGCAAGATCGACGGCGTTCTGCTCGATCTGGGCGTTTCCTCGCCGCAGCTTGACGATGCGGAGCGCGGATTCTCCTTTATGCGCGACGGTCCGCTGGACATGCGCATGGATCCGTCCACCGGCCTGTCCGCCGCAGAGTGGCTGATGAAGGCCGAAGCGGACGACATCGCCTGGGTGCTGAAAACCTTTGGCGAAGAGCGTTTCGCCAAGCGCATCGCACGCGCCATCGTGGAAAGAAACCGCGTGGAGCCGATGACGCGCACCAAAGAGTTGGCGGATCTGATCGCCGATGCCAGTCCGTTCCGTGAAAAGCACAAACATCCGGCGACGCGCAGCTTCCAGGCGATTCGTATCTATATCAACAGCGAGCTGGAAGAGATCGAGCGTGCGCTCGACGGCGCGCTGGAAGTGCTGGCCCCACAGGGCCGTTTGTCGATCATTAGCTTCCACTCGCTGGAAGACCGCATCGTCAAACGCTTTATGCGTCACCATAGCCGCGGCGCTCAGGTGCCGGCGGGCATTCCGTTGACCGAAGAGCAACTGCGCAGCATGGGCGGGCGAACGCTGAAAGCGCTGGGCAAAATGATGCCGTCGGAAGCGGAAGTGGCGGACAACCCGCGTGCGCGCAGCTCGGTGCTGCGTATTGCTGAGAGGATGCCCGCGTGATCGGCAACGAACGTCACGGTTTGGTCGGGGTCATTGGCGGCGACCTGCTGCGCAACGCCAAGATCCCCATGATTTTACTGATTGCGTCACTGGTCTCCGCGATTTTCGTGGTGACCACCGCGCACCGCACCCGCCTGCTGACCGCCGAGCGCGAACAGCTGGTTCTGGAGCGCGATGCGCTGGATATCGAGTGGCGCAACCTGATTTTAGAAGAGAACGCCCTCGGCGATCACAGCCGGGTTGAACGTATCGCGACAGAAAAACTGCAGATGCAACACGTTGATCCATCGCAGGAAAATATCATCGTTAAACAATGAATGGTTTAACCGGAATAATGACACGGAGTAGAAAGGAAACGCATGAAAGCAGCGCGCCCCGGTAAGATGAGACGCCAGGAAGATCAGGCCAGCTTTGTCAGCTGGCGTTTTGCGTTGCTGTGCGGCTGCATTTTGCTGGCGATGGTCGGCCTGATGCTGCGCGTCGCGTACCTGCAGGTCATCAACCCCGATCGTCTGGTGAAAGAAGGCGACATGCGTTCGCTGCGCGTGCAGGAAGTGCCGACTGCGCGCGGCATGATCAGCGATCGCGCCGGCCGTCCGTTGGCGGTCAGCGTGCCGGTCAATGCGGTGTGGGCGGATCCGAAAGAGCTGAACGAGCGCGGCGGTATCACGCTGGACAGCCGTTGGAAAGCGCTTTCCGATGCGCTGAACATCCCGCTGGACCAACTCTCCAACCGCATCAACGCCAACCCGAAAGGGCGCTTCGTTTATCTGGCGCGCCAGGTGAACCCGGCGATCGGCGACTACATCCACAAGCTCAAGCTGCCGGGGATCTACCTGCGGCAGGAGTCGCGCCGGTACTACCCGGCGGGGCAGGTGACGTCGCACATCATCGGCGTGACCAACATCGACGGGCAAGGCATTGAAGGCGTCGAGAAGAGCTTCGACCGCTGGCTGACCGGGCAACCGGGCGAAAGAACGGTGCGTAAGGACCGCTTCGGCCGGGTGATCGAAGATATCTCCTCCGTCGACAGCCAGGCTGCGCACAACCTGGTGCTGAGCGTCGATGAGCGCCTGCAGGCGCTGGTGTATCGCGAGCTGAACAACGCCGTGGCTTTCAACAAGGCCGAATCGGGCACTGCGGTGCTGATCGACGTGAACACCGGCGAAGTGCTGGCGATGGCCAACAGCCCGTCTTACAACCCGAACAACATGGCCGGTACGCCGAAAGAAACCATGCGTAACCGTGCTATCACCGATATTTTTGAACCCGGTTCAACCGTGAAGCCGATGGTGGTGATGACCGCGCTGCAAAATGGCGTGGTGAGAGAAAACAGCGTGCTGAACACCATCCCGTACCGCATTCAGGGCCACGAGATCAAAGACGTGGCGCGGTACTCGGAGCTGTCATTGACCGGGATCTTGCAGAAGTCGAGTAACGTCGGTGTTTCAAAGCTGGCGTTAGCGATGCCGTCCTCAGCGTTAGTAGATACTTACTCTCGTTTTGGGCTGGGAAAAGCGACCAATTTGGGGCTGGTCGGAGAAAGCAGTGGCATATACCCAAAAAAACAACGGTGGTCTGACATAGAGAGGGCCACCTTCTCTTTCGGCTACGGGCTGATGGTAACTCCGTTACAGTTGGCGCGAGTCTATGCAACGATCGGCAGCCTGGGCGTGTATCGCCCATTGTCGATCACCAAGGTTGACCCTCCGGTCGCCGGCGAACGCGTTTTCCCTGAACCTCTGGTGCGCACCGTGGTGCACATGATGGAAAGCGTGGCCTTGCCGGGCGGCGGCGGCGTGAAAGCCGCCATCAAGGGATACCGTATCGCCATCAAAACCGGTACCGCGAAAAAAGTGGGCCCGGACGGCAAATACGTCAGCCGATACATCGCTTATACCGCCGGCGTCGCGCCGGCAAGTAACCCCCGTTTTGCCCTGGTGGTCGTCATCAACGACCCGCAGGGTGGGAAATACTATGGTGGCGCAATCTCCGCGCCGGTGTTCGGTGCCATCATGGGCGGCGTATTGCGCACCATGAACGTCGAGCCTGACGCATTGCCTACCGGTGACAAAAGCGAATTAGTGATTAACAAGAAAGAGGGTTCAGGTGGCAGATCGTAATTTGCGCGACTTACTCGCCCCGTGGGTGCCGACGGCACCCGGGCGCGCGCTGCGGGAAATGACATTAGACAGCCGTGTGGCGGCTGCCGGGGATCTGTTTGTCGCCGTTGTCGGCCATCAAACGGATGGGCGCCGCTATATTCCGCAGGCCATCGCGCAGGGCGTCGCCGCCGTGATCGCCGAAGCTGACGGTCAGGCCGAAGACGGCGCCATCGTTGAAATGCACGGCGTGCCGGTGATCTACCTGAGCCAACTGAACCAGCGCCTTTCCGCGCTGGCCGGGCGTTTTTACCACCAGCCGGGCGAGCGTCTGCGTCTGGTCGGCGTGACCGGCACCAACGGCAAAACCACCACTACGCAGCTGTTGGCGCAGTGGAGCCAACTGCTGGGCGAAACCAGCGCGGTGATGGGCACCGTCGGCAACGGCCTGCTGGGCCAAGTGTGTCCGACCGAGAATACCACCGGTTCTGCGGTGGATGTTCAACACGTATTAAACGAGTTGGCGGAACAGGGCGCGACCTTTGCCGCCATGGAAGTCTCTTCCCACGGTCTGGTGCAACACCGGGTGGCGGCGCTGCCGTTCGCCGCGGCGGTCTTCACCAACCTGAGCCGCGATCACCTGGATTACCACGGTGACATGGCCAATTACGAGGCGGCCAAATGGTCGCTGTTCGCCGCCCACAGCGTGGGGCAGGCGATCATCAACGCCGACGATGAAGTCGGTCAGCGCTGGCTCGGCAAGCTGCCGGATGCGGTGGCGGTGACGATGCAGGGCAACCTGCAGCCGGGCGGCCACGGCCGCTGGCTGAAAACCACGGCGGTCGATTATCACGACAACGGCGCCACCGTTCGTTTCAGCTCCAACTGGGGCGACGGCGAAATCGAAAGCCGCCTGATGGGCGCTTTCAACGTCAGCAACCTGCTGTTGGCCTTGGCGACGCTGCTTTCGCTGGGCTATCCGCTGGAGGCGCTGGTAGAAACCGGCAGCCGCCTGCAGCCGGTCTGCGGCCGCATGGAAGTGTTTAACGCGCCGGGCAAACCGACGGTGGTGGTGGATTACGCCCACACGCCGGATGCGCTGGAGAAAGCGCTGGAAGCCGCGCGCCTGCACTGCCAGGGGCAGCTGTGGTGCGTCTTCGGCTGCGGCGGCGATCGCGACAAGGGCAAGCGTCCGCTGATGGGCGGCATCGCCGAGCAGTTCGCCGATCGCGTGGTGATCACCGATGACAACCCGCGTACCGAAGAGCCGCGCGCGATTATCAACGACATCCTGACCGGATTGCTGGACGCCGGGCAGGCGCTGGTGATCCACGGCCGCGCCGAAGCGGTAACCAGCGCCATCATGCAGGCGCAGGAGCAGGATGTGGTGTTGGTGGCGGGCAAAGGCCACGAAGATTATCAGCTGGTGGGCAACCGTCGCCTGGATTACTCCGACCGCACGACGGTCGCCCGACTGCTGGGGGTGCTGGCATGATCCCTGTCTCTCTTCAGACACTGGCTGAGGTATTGAGCGCTGAACTGATTGGCGCCGATTGCCAAATTGTCGAGGTGACGACAGACACCCGCAAGGTGACCGCCGGTTGCCTGTTTGTGGCGCTGAAAGGCGAGCGTTTTGACGCTCACGACTTCGCGGCGGATGCCGTAGCCGCAGGTGCCGGGGCGTTGCTGGTCAGTAAGCGCTTATTGGTGGACGTGCCGCAGCTGGTGGTGCAAGACACCCGTCTGGCGCTGGGGCAGCTTGGCGCCTGGGTGCGTCAGCAGGTGCCGGCGCGTGTGGTGGCCCTGACCGGCTCCTCGGGCAAGACATCGGTGAAAGAAATGACCGCCGCCATTCTGCGTGAATGCGGCGAAGTGCTGTATACCGCCGGTAACTTCAATAACGACATCGGCGTGCCGCTGACGCTGTTGCGTCTGGAGCCGCAGCATGACTTTGCCGTGATAGAGCTGGGCGCTAATCACATTGGCGAAATCGCTTACACCACCGCATTGACGCGTCCGCAGACCGCTTTGGTGAACAACCTGGCGGCGGCGCACCTGGAAGGCTTCGGCTCGCTGGCCGGCGTCGCCCAGGCGAAAGGTGAAATCTTTACCGGCCTGCCGGCCGATGGCGTGGCGATCGTCAACGCCGATAACAACGATTGGCCGCACTGGCAGAGCATGCTAGGCGGCAAAACCGTCTGGCGCTTCTCGCCGCAGGCTGCCGAAGGCGTGGACTTCTTCGCGGACGACGTGCGGGTGAACGGCGCAGGCACGCAGTTCACGCTGCACAGCCCGTTCGGCACCGCCGAGATCGCGCTGCCGCTGCCGGGGCGCCACAACGTGGCCAACGCGCTGGCGGCCACGGCGCTGGCGATGTCGGTGGGCGCCACCCTCGAAGCGGTGCGTCAGGGGTTGAAACAACTGCAGGCGGTGCCGGGGCGTCTGTTCCCGGTGGCGCTGGCCGAAGGCAAGCTGCTGCTGGACGACAGCTATAACGCCAACGTCGGGTCGATGACCGCGGCGGCGCAGGTACTGGCGGAAATGCCGGGCTACCGCGTGATGGTGGTCGGCGACATGGCCGAGCTGGGCGCAGAAGCGGAAGAGTGCCACCGTCAGGTGGGCGAGGCCGCCCGTCTGGCCGGGGTCGACAAAGTGATCAGCGTCGGCGGGTTGAGCCGCGTGCTGAGCGAAGCCTCCGGCAACGGCGAACATTATCAGGACAAGACAGCAGTGATCGCGCGCGTGGCGGAATTACTGTCGGAACATGCGGTCATCACCGTGTTAATCAAAGGTTCACGTAGTGCCGCAATGGAGCAGGTAGTACGCGCGTTACAGGAGAAAGCACCATGTTAGTTTGGCTGGCCGAACATTTGGTCAAGTATTACTCAGGCTTCAACGTCTTTTCTTATCTGACGTTCCGAGCCATTGTCAGCCTGCTGACCGCGCTGTTCCTGTCGCTGTGGATGGGCCCGCGGGTGATCAAGCGTCTGCAAGAAATGTCCTTCGGTCAGGTGGTGCGCAACGACGGCCCCGAGTCGCACTTCAGCAAGCGCGGCACGCCGACCATGGGCGGCATCATGATCCTGACCTCCATCACCATTTCGGTGCTGATGTGGGCTTACCCGTCCAACCCGTATGTCTGGTGCGTGCTGTTTGTGCTGGTGGGTTACGGCATCGTCGGCTTCGTCGACGACTACCGCAAGGTGGTGCGTAAGGACACCAAAGGGCTGATCGCCCGCTGGAAGTATTTCTGGCAGTCGGTGATTGCGCTGATTGTCGCATTCGCCATGTACGCCGTAGGAAAAGACACGCCAGCCACCGAGCTGGTTGTGCCGTTCTTTAAGGACGTGATGCCGCAACTGGGCCTGCTGTACATCCTGCTGGCCTATTTCGTCATCGTCGGCACCAGCAACGCGGTCAACCTGACCGACGGCCTGGACGGCCTGGCGATCATGCCAACGGTATTCGTGGCGGCCGGCTTCGCGCTGGTGGCCTGGGCGACCGGTAACATGAACTTCGCCAACTACCTGCATATTCCGTATCTGCGTCATGCCGGTGAGTTGGTGATCGTGTGTACCGCCATCGTCGGCGCCGGCCTCGGGTTCCTGTGGTTCAACACTTACCCGGCCCAGGTGTTTATGGGCGACGTCGGTTCGTTGGCGCTGGGCGGCGCGCTGGGCACCATCGCGGTGCTGCTGCGTCAGGAATTCTTGTTGGTGATCATGGGCGGCGTATTCGTGGTAGAGACGCTGTCGGTGATCCTGCAGGTGGGATCGTTCAAGCTGCGCGGGCAACGCATTTTCCGCATGGCGCCGATTCACCACCACTATGAATTGAAAGGCTGGCCGGAGCCGCGCGTTATCGTGCGCTTCTGGATCATTTCGCTGATGCTGGTGCTGATTGGCCTGGCAACGCTGAAGGTGCGTTAATCATGGCAGACTATCAGGGTAGAAAAGTCGTCATCATCGGGTTGGGCCTCACCGGCCTGTCCTGCGTCGATTTCTTCATGGCGCGCGGCGTGACGCCGCGCGTGATGGATACCCGTATCGCGCCGCCAGGGTTGGACAAACTGCCTGAAAGCGTGGAGCGCCATCTGGGCGATCTGAATCAGGACTGGCTGCTGGCGGCGGATCTGATCGTCGCCAGTCCGGGCGTCGCGTTGGCGACCCCGGCATTGAGCGCCGCGGCGGACGCCGGCGTGGAAATCGTCGGCGACGTCGAACTGTTCTGCCGTGAAGCGCAGGCGCCGATCGTGGCGATCACCGGCTCCAACGGCAAAAGCACCGTCACCACCCTGGTGGGCGAGATGGCGAAAGCCGCCGGTTGGGCGGTGGGCGTGGGCGGCAATATCGGCCTGCCGGCGCTGAGCCTGTTGCGTCAGGAATGCCAGCTTTACGTGCTGGAGCTGTCCAGCTTCCAGCTGGAAACGACGTATAGCCTGCGGGCGGCGGCGGCGACCATCCTGAACGTGACCGAAGATCATATGGATCGTTATCCGTTCGGCCTGCAGCAGTATCGCGGCGCCAAGCTGCGCGTCTATGAAAATGCCGCCGTGTGCGTGGTGAACGCGGACGACGCGCTGACCATGCCGGTGCGCGGCGCCGACGAGCGCTGCGTCAGCTTCGGTGCGGACGTCGGCGATTATCACCTGAACCGCCAGCAGGGGGAAACCTGGCTGCGGGTGCGCGGTGAGAAGGTACTGAATACGCGCGAGATGAAGCTGACTGGCCGCCACAACTACACCAACGCCCTGGCGGCGCTGGCGTTGGCGGATGCGGTCAATATCCCGCGCGCGTCCAGCCTGAAGGCGCTGACCACCTTCACCGGCCTGGCGCACCGCTTCCAGCTGGCCTGGGAGCACAACGGCGTGCGTTGGATCAACGATTCCAAAGCCACCAACGTCGGCAGTACCGAAGCGGCGCTGAACGGTCTGCAGGTAGACGGCACGCTGCATCTGCTGCTGGGCGGCGACGGCAAGTCCGCCGATTTCTCGCCGCTGGCGCGCTACCTGCAGGGCGACAATGTGCGTCTGTATTGCTTTGGCCGCGACGGCGCTCAGCTGGCACAGCTGCGGCCGGAGGTGGCGACGCTGACCGAGACCATGGAGCAGGCGATGCGCACCATCGCCGGCCGCGTACAGCCTGGCGACATGGTATTGCTGTCGCCGGCCTGCGCCAGCCTCGATCAGTTCCGTAATTTTGAAGTGCGCGGCGATGAGTTCGCCCGCCTGGCGCAGGAGCTTGGCGGATGAAACTACGCTTGCCGAACTTCGGGCTGACAGAACGGCTGAAAGACTGGGTGACCGGCGCGCGCGACAACGACGCGGTCAACATGGTGCTGTACGATCGCACCCTGCTGTGGCTGACCTTCGGGTTGGCGATCATCGGCTTCGTGATGGTGACCTCGGCGTCGATGCCGATCGGCCAACGCCTGGCGGACGATCCGTTCCTGTTCGCCAAACGTGATGCGCTGTACCTCGGCCTGGCGTTCGGCCTGTCGCTGGTGACGCTGCGCATCCCGATGGAAGTTTGGCAGCGCTACAGCAACGTGATGCTGCTGATGTCGATCGTGATGCTGCTGATCGTACTGGTGGTGGGGAGCTCGGTAAACGGGGCTTCGCGCTGGATCGCGCTCGGCCCGCTGCGTATTCAGCCGGCGGAGCTGTCCAAGCTGTCGCTGTTCTGTTACCTGGCGAGCTATCTGGTGCGCAAGGTGGAAGAGGTGCGCAGCAACTTCTGGGGCTTCTGCAAGCCGATGGGCGTGATGGTGGTGTTGGCGGTACTGCTGCTGGCGCAGCCGGACCTCGGCACCGTGGTAGTGCTGTTCATCACCACGCTGGCGATGCTGTTCCTGGCCGGTGCGAAAATGTGGCAGTTCCTGGCGATCATCGGTTCCGGCGCGTTCGCCGTAGTGCTGCTGATCATTGCTGAACCTTACCGTATGCGCCGCGTGACCTCGTTCTGGAACCCGTGGGCCGATCCGTTCGGCAGCGGCTACCAGCTGACCCAGTCTCTGATGGCCTTTGGCCGCGGCGAGTTCTGGGGGCAGGGGCTCGGCAACTCGGTGCAGAAACTGGAGTATTTGCCGGAAGCGCACACCGACTTCATCTTCTCCATTTTGGGTGAAGAACTGGGCTATATCGGTGTGGTTTTAGCCCTGTTAATGGTATTCTTCGTCGCTTTTCGCGCGATGTCCATCGGGCGCCGCGCGCTGGAGATCGACCAACGCTTCTCCGGCTTCCTGGCCTGCGCGATCGGCGTATGGTTCAGCTTCCAGGCGCTGGTTAACGTCGGTGCCGCGGCAGGCATGCTGCCGACCAAAGGTCTGACGCTGCCGCTGATCAGTTACGGCGGTTCGAGCTTGCTGATTATGTCGACGGCCATCGTGCTGTTGCTGCGAATTGATTATGAAACGCGCCTGACCAAGGCTCAGGCGTTTGTGAAGAGGTAAGGGATGAGCGGGAAACCTAAGCGTTTAATGGTGATGGCAGGCGGTACCGGCGGGCACGTGTTCCCGGGGCTGGCGGTCGCGCATCATCTGATGGCGCAGGGCTGGCAGGTGCGCTGGCTCGGAACCGCAGACCGAATGGAAGCCGATCTGGTGCCGAAGCACGGGATCGAGATTGATTTTATCCGCATCTCTGGCCTGCGCGGCAAAGGCCTGAAGGCCCAGCTGACCGCGCCGCTGCGGATCTGGCAGGCGGTGCGCCAGGCGAAAGCCATCATGCGCAGCTATCAGCCGGATGTGGTGCTGGGGATGGGCGGCTACGTTTCCGGCCCCGGCGGCCTGGCGGCCTGGCAGTGCGGCATCCCGGTGGTGCTGCACGAGCAGAACGGCATCGCCGGCTTGACCAACCGCTGGCTGGCGCGCATCGCCGCCAAAGTGATGCAGGCCTTCCCCGGCGCGTTCCCGAACGCCGAGGTGGTGGGCAACCCGGTGCGTACCGACGTGTTGGCGCTGCCGTTGCCGGCGGAGCGGTTGCAAGGGCGCGAAGGCCCGATCCGCGTGCTGGTGATTGGCGGAAGTCAGGGCGCGCGCGTGCTGAATCAGACAGTTCCTGAAGTCGCGGCGCGTTTGGGCGATAGAATTACGCTCTGGCATCAGGTTGGCAAGGGCGCGCTGGAAACGGTGCTGCGCGACTACGAAAGGGTAGGGCAGACGCAGCACAAGGTGACCGAGTTCATCGACGACATGGCCGCCGCCTATGCCTGGGCCGACGTGGTGGTCTGCCGCTCCGGCGCGTTGACCGTCAGCGAAATCGCGGCGGCGGGGCTGCCGGCGATCTTCGTGCCGTTCATGCACAAGGACCGTCAGCAGTACTGGAACGCACGTCCGCTGGAAGAAGCCGGCGCGGCGAAGATTATCGAACAGCCGCAGTTCAACGCCGATGTGGTGGCCGAACTGCTGGCGAGCTGGGATCGCAAGACGCTGCTGGTCATGGCCGAGAAAGCGCGTGCGGTCGCCATTCCGGATGCCACCGAGCGCGTGGCGGCGGAGCTGGTGCGGCTCGCCAAGTAACGAATGCAGGGGTTCGGTATGCCGAACCTGAATAAAGCAATGTGATGTAGGGCCGGGGTACCGGATCCGGATTAGAGAGAGTGATGAATACACAACAACTGGCGAAACTACGTACTATCGTGCCCGAGATGCGTCGCGTCCGGCACATTCACTTTGTCGGCATCGGTGGCGCCGGCATGGGTGGTATCGCCGAAGTGTTGGCAAACGAAGGGTATCAGATCAGCGGCTCCGACCTGGCGCCGAATCCGGTCACCCAGCAGTTGAGCGCGCTCGGGGCGACGATTTACTTCAATCACCGTCCGGAAAACGTGCTGGATGCGAGCGTAGTGGTGGTTTCTACCGCCATCTCCGCCGACAACCCGGAGATCGTCGCCGCCCGTGAAGCGCGCATCCCGGTGATTCGCCGCGCAGAAATGCTGGCGGAGCTGATGCGTTTTCGCCACGGCATCGCTATCGCCGGCACGCACGGCAAAACCACCACCACGGCGATGGTTTCGAGCATTTACGCCGAAGCCCGCCTGGACCCGACCTTCGTCAATGGCGGGTTGGTGAAGGCGGCGGGCACCCACGCGCGACTGGGGTCCAGCCGTTATCTGATCGCGGAAGCGGATGAGAGCGATGCGTCGTTCCTGCATCTGCAGCCGATGGTGGCCGTGGTCACCAACATCGAAGCCGACCATATGGACACTTACCAGGGCGACTTCGAAAACCTGAAGCAGACGTTTATCAATTTCTTGCACAACCTGCCGTTCTACGGCCGTGCGGTGATGTGCATCGACGATCCGGTAGTGCGCGAGCTGTTGCCGCGCGTGGGTCGCCACATTACCACCTACGGCTTCAGTGAAGATGCCGATGTGCGCATCGAAGACTACCGGCAGATTGGGCCGCAGGGGCACTTTACCCTGAGCCGTCAGGACAAACCGTTGCTGACGGTGACGCTGAACGCGCCGGGTCGCCACAATGCGTTGAACGCGGCGGCGGCGGTAGCGGTCGCGACCGAAGAAGGCATCGACGACGAGGATATCCTGCGCGCGCTGGCGGGCTTCCAGGGGACCGGGCGTCGCTTCGATTTCCTCGGCGAGTTCCCGCTGGAGCCGGTCAACGGCAAAGCGGGCAGCGCGATGCTGGTGGACGACTACGGCCACCATCCGACCGAGGTGGACGCCACGCTGAAAGCGGCGCGCGCCGGCTGGCCGGACAAGCGTCTGGTGATGATCTTCCAGCCGCACCGTTATACGCGCACCCGCGATCTGTACGACGATTTCGCCAACGTGCTGTCGCAGGTGGATGTGCTGCTGATGCTCGACGTGTACGCCGCCGGCGAAGCGCCGATTCCGGGCGCGGACAGCCGCTCGCTGTGCCGTACCATCCGCAGCCGCGGCAAGCTGGATCCGATCCTGGTTTCCGATGCCGATACCGTGCCGGAAACCCTGGCGCAGCTGCTGCAGGATGAAGATCTGGTGCTGGTGCAAGGCGCCGGCAACGTGGGCAAAATCGCCCGTAAACTGGCCGAGCTGAAGCTGCAGCCGCCGAAGAAAGAGGAGGAGCACCATGGCTGATAAAGTTGCAGTTCTGCTGGGCGGCACCTCCGCCGAACGTGACGTTTCCCTGCAATCCGGCGCCGCGGTGCTGGCCGGGTTGCGCGAAGCCGGCATCGATGCGCACGGCGTCGATACCCGCGATTTCCCGGTAACCGAGCTGAAAGATCAGGGGTTTACCAAAGTGTTTATCGCGCTGCACGGCCGCGGCGGCGAGGACGGTACCCTGCAGGGGCTGCTGGAGTTCCTCGAGCTGCCTTATACCGGCAGCGGCGTGATGGCCTCGGCGCTGACCATGGATAAATGGCGCACCAAGATGGTGTGGCAGTCGATGGGCTTGCCGGTGGCGCCTTACGTGGCGTTGAATCGCCAGCTGTACCTCGGCGTTGAAAAAGCGGCGCTGCTGGCGCGCGTGGCGGATCTCGGCCTGCCGCTGATCGTCAAGCCGAGCCGCGAAGGCTCCAGCGTCGGCATGAGCAAGGTCACCGAGAGCGCCACGTTGGAAGCCGCGCTGGAAGAAGCCTTCCGCCATGACGACGATGTGCTGGTGGAAAAGTGGCTGAGCGGCCCGGAATACACCGTGGCGATGCTGGGCGACCAGGTGCTGCCGTCGATCCGTATCCAGCCGGCCGGCGTGTTTTACGACTATCAGGCCAAGTACATTTCGGACGACACGCAATACTTCTGCCCGAGCGGTTTGAGCGCCGAGCAGGAAGCCGAAATGGCGGCGTTGGCGCTGCGCGCCTACCGCGGCCTGGACTGCAGCGGCTGGGGCCGCGTCGACGTGATGCAAGACAGCGATGGCAGCTTCTATCTGCTTGAGGTGAACACCTCCCCGGGCATGACCAGTCATAGCCTGGTGCCGATGGCAGCGCGCCAGTTTGGATTAAGCTTCTCGCAGCTAGTGGCGAGAATTTTGGAGTTGGCCGACTGATATGTCGCAAGCTGCCCTGAATGCGCGCGATCGCGAGGTGGATAACGGCCCGCGCCGCAGCAATGGAACCCAGTTGGCGGGAATGATTTTCCTGCTGATGGTGTTGGGAACGGTCGTGTGGAGCGGTTGGGCGGTGCTTGGCTGGATGAAAGACGCCAGTCGCCTGCCGCTCTCAAGGCTGGTGGTGACCGGCGAACGCCACTACACCACCAACGATGATATTCGTCAGGCGATCCTGGCGCTGGGCGCACCCGGCACCTTTATGACGCAGGATGTGGACGTCATCCAGCAGCAGATCGAACGTCTGCCGTGGATCAAGCAGGCCAGCGTGCGCAAACAATGGCCGGATGAGCTGAAGATCCATTTGGTGGAGTACGTTCCGGTGGCGCGCTGGAACGATTTGCACATGGTGGACGCCGAGGGCAAAGCGTTCAGCGTGCCGGCGGAGCGGGCGGGCAAGCAGAAGTTGCCGCTGCTCTACGGGCCGGAAGGGAGCGAGCAGGATGTGCTGGAGGGCTATCGGGCGATGAGCGCCACGTTGGCGGCCAGCAAATATACGCTGAAAATGGCGGCGATGACCGCGCGCCATTCCTGGCTGCTGGCGCTGGACAACGATGTCCGGCTTGAGCTGGGGCGCGATGACCGCAACGGGCGTTTGCAGCGGTTTATCGAGCTTTACCCGGTATTGCAGCAGCAGGGCCAGGCGGAGAGCAAGCGTGTCAGCTATGTCGATCTGCGCTACGAGTCCGGCGCTTCGGTAGGATGGGCTCCGGTGTTGGTCGATCCGCAGGCGCTTGGCGGTCAGCAAAACAGTAATCAGCAACAGAATCAGGCACAGGCAAAACAACAATGATCAAGTCGACGGACAGAAAACTGGTAGTTGGACTGGAGATCGGTACTGCAAAAGTCTCCGCGTTGGTAGGGGAAGTTCTGCCCGATGGCATGGTCAACATTATCGGGGTGGGCAGCTGCCCGTCTCGCGGCATGGATAAGGGTGGCGTAAACGACCTGGAGTCGGTGGTGAAGTGCGTACAGCGCGCCATCGATCAGGCCGAGCTGATGGCGGACTGCCAGATCTCGTCGGTGTATCTGGCGCTGTCGGGCAAGCACATCAGCTGCCAGAACGAAATCGGCATGGTGCCGATTTCGGAAGAGGAAGTGACGCAGGACGACGTGGAGAACGTGGTGCACACCGCCAAATCGGTGCGCGTGCGCGACGAACATCGCATCCTGCACGTGATTCCTCAGGAATACGCCATCGATTATCAGGAAGGCATCAAAAACCCGGTTGGGCTGTCCGGCGTGCGCATGCAGGCCAAGGTGCATCTGATTACCTGCCATAACGATATGGCGAAGAACATCGTCAAGGCCGTGGAACGTTGCGGCCTGAAAGTTGACCAACTTATTTTCGCCGGTCTGGCCGCGAGCTACGCGGTGCTGACCGAAGATGAACGCGAACTCGGCGTTTGCGTGGTGGATATCGGCGGCGGCACCATGGATATGGCGGTGTACACCGGCGGTGCGCTGCGCCACACCAAAGTGATCCCTTATGCCGGGAACGTGGTCACCAGCGATATCGCCTACGCCTTCGGCACGCCGCCGACCGACGCGGAAGCGATTAAAGTTCGACACGGCTGTGCGCTTGGGTCGATTGTTAGCAAGGATGAGAATGTAGAGGTGCCTAGCGTCGGGGGACGTCCTCCGCGCAGTCTGCAAAGACAGACGCTGGCTGAAGTCATTGAGCCACGCTACACCGAACTGTTGAATCTGGTTAACGATGAAATTTTGCAATTGCAGGAGCAACTGCGTCAGCAAGGGGTGAAGCATCATCTGGCAGCCGGTATCGTGCTGACCGGTGGTGCCGCCCAGATTGATGGCCTGGCAGCCTGTGCGCAACGGGTGTTCCACACTCAGGTACGCATCGGCCAACCCTTGAACATCACGGGTCTGACGGATTATGCGCAGGAGCCTTACTACTCGACGGCGGTAGGTCTGCTGCACTATGGAAAAGAGTCTCACCTGAGCGGTGAGACAGAAGTAGAAAAACGCGCCTCGGTGGGCAATTGGTTTAAACGTATCAATAGCTGGCTGAGAAAAGAGTTTTAATGTTTCAACAAAGAGATCATGCTGAGTAATCTTTTTATGATCTCGCAGCGACAGGCACAAAACGGAGAGAAACTATGTTTGAACCAATGGAACTAACCAATGACGCGGTGATTAAAGTCATCGGCGTCGGCGGCGGCGGTGGCAACGCCGTTGAACACATGGTGCGCGAGCGCATCGAAGGTGTTGAATTCTTCGCTGTGAACACGGACGCCCAGGCGCTCCGCAAAACGGCGGTTGGCCAAACCATCCAGATTGGTAGCGGTATTACCAAAGGTCTGGGTGCGGGCGCGAACCCTGAAGTGGGTCGCAATTCAGCGGAAGAAGACCGCGAAGCCCTGCGCGCAGCGCTGGACGGCGCAGACATGGTCTTCATCGCAGCCGGCATGGGCGGCGGTACCGGTACCGGTGCGGCGCCAGTGGTGGCTGAAGTGGCTAAAGATTTGGGTATTCTGACCGTGGCCGTGGTGACCAAGCCTTTCAACTTCGAAGGCAAGAAGCGCATGGCATTCGCGGAGCAGGGTATCGCTGAACTGTCCAAACACGTGGACTCGCTGATCACCATCCCGAACGACAAATTGCTGAAAGTTCTGGGTCGCGGCATCTCTCTGCTGGACGCGTTCGGCGCGGCCAACGACGTGCTGAAAGGCGCGGTGCAGGGTATCGCCGAGCTGATCACCCGTCCGGGCCTGATGAACGTCGACTTCGCCGACGTGCGCACCGTGATGTCCGAAATGGGCTACGCGATGATGGGCTCCGGCGTGGCTTGCGGTGAAGACCGTGCCGAAGAAGCGGCCGAAATGGCGATCTCCAGCCCACTGCTGGAAGACATCGACCTGTCCGGTGCGCGCGGCGTGCTGGTCAACATTACCGCCGGCTTCGACCTGCGTCTGGATGAGTTCGAAACCGTGGGTAACACCATCCGCGCGTTCGCGTCCGACAACGCTACCGTGGTTATCGGTACCTCGCTGGATCCGGAAATGAACGACGAACTGCGCGTTACCGTGGTTGCAACCGGTATCGGTATGGACAAACGTCCTGAAATCACCCTGGTGACCAATAAGCAGGCCAGCCAGCCGGTGATGGATCACCGTTATCAGCAGCACGGTATGTCGCCTCTGCCGCAGGAAGTGAAACCTGCCGCCAAGGTGGTCAACGACCAAGCTGCGCAGCCGAATAAAGAGCCCGACTATCTTGATATTCCAGCCTTCCTGCGTAAACAGGCAGACTAAGAATATCCTGAGAATTTGGAATCTCCGCTCTTTGTGCTAAACTGTCCCGCCAGCCATGCTGTATGCTTGGCTGGTAGGATGGATAACATTGCGAGATAAAACGATGATCAAACAAAGGACATTAAAACGTATTGTTCAGGCGACTGGCGTCGGTTTGCATACCGGCAAGAAAGTCACGCTGACAATGCGCCCAGCGCCGGCTAATACCGGGGTCATCTATCGTCGCACTGACTTGAATCCACCGGTTGATTTTCCGGCTGATGCAAAATCCGTGCGTGATACCATGCTCTGTACTTGCCTGGTGAATGAGCATGACGTGCGTATTTCGACCGTTGAGCACCTCAACGCCGCGCTGGCTGGGCTGGGCATCGACAACATCGTCATTGAAGTCGACGCCGCTGAAATCCCAATCATGGACGGCAGCGCCAGTCCGTTCGTGTTCTTGCTGCTGGATGCCGGCATCGAAGAACTGAACTCGGCGAAGAAATTCCTGCGTCTGAAAGAGACCGTGCGTGTTGAAGATGGCGACAAGTGGGCCGAGCTGTCCCCGCATAACGGGTTCCGCCTGGACTTCACCATCGACTTCAACCACCCGGCTATCGACGCCAGCGCTCAGCGCTATCGTCTTGATTTCTCGGCTGAGTCGTTCGTGCGTCAAATCAGCCGCGCGCGCACCTTCGGTTTCATGCGTGATATCGAATACCTGCAGTCCCGTGGCCTGGCCCTGGGCGGCAGCTTCGATTGCGCCATCGTGGTAGATGATTATCGCGTGCTGAACGAAGACGGTCTGCGTTTCGAAGACGAATTCGTACGTCACAAAATGCTGGACGCCATCGGCGACCTGTTCATGTGCGGCCACAACATCATTGGCGCGTTCACCGCGTTCAAGTCTGGCCACGCGCTGAACAACAAACTGCTGCAGGCCGTGCTGGCCAAGCAGGAAGCGTGGGAATACGTGACCTTCCAGGACGAAGCCGAAATGCCATTGGCATTCAAGGCACCGTCTACCGTATTGGCGTAAGGTCTGAATTCCTCGCCTGCGAATAACGGCAGGCGCATCCTCTGAGAGCCTGATCATTCAGGCTCGTGATGCCGGCTGTCGGATGTTTTGCAGTTCGTGTCGCTGATTACTTATCACGACTGGTTGTGTTGGTACCCTCTCCGGCCAATGCAGCCAGCCGTTCCAAAATCTTGCGCAGTTTCTCCGGGCTACGGCTCGCCAATCCTCTCAGTTCCTCCGCACTTTCCAGACTCAAATGCCGCATTGGCACGGGTTTTTCAGGCGCTTTTTCGGCGTTTTGCACCTGGTTGCTGCCTTTCGCCATCAAGGCCGGATTAATCCTGATGTCGATCGACGACAATGATGGTAGAATTTGCGCTCGTAGTGCAGATAGCAAAGCGGGTTGTTCGTAGCGCAAGCGCATCATCCAACTGGCATTTGCCGTTTCGAGCACTAAAATACCCTGTCGGAAATTCGCGACGCGGCACCAGGGATGCAGGGGAGCAGGCAACAAGCCCTTCACTGCACGGTTAAGCTTGAGTAGCGCCACCGCGCGTTGCTGGACGTTTTGCAGCGTCCCTTTGCTGCCGGCAGACGCGTCGTCGAACAGGACATCTAATAATTGTGGACGGCTATCGCGCATAATGGGCTCCGGCGGATTATAAACTCGTGATCGGTATTCTAAATCGTTGGCGACAATTTGGCAGACGTTATTTCTGGCCCCATCTCCTGTTAGGGATGGTTGCGGCCACGCTTGGCGCGCCTTCCAATTTGTCCGGCGCCCCCGATCAGGCCGCACTGCCGAATACGTCGTCCAGCCTTAACCGGCAAAATTCGGCCAACGGCACCTTCAATAGCCTGGCTCTGCTCCAGGACGCGCACCGCCGTCCTACCTTCAGCGTAGATTATTGGCAGCAACATGCGCTGCGCACCGTCATTCGTCACCTCTCTTTCGCGCTGGCGCCGCAGGCAGTTTATGCGCGGGTGCAGGAGAGCGAAGCCGAAGCGGAGCCCCCTTTGCAAGTGGCGCAACTGGCGCTGCTTTCTTCTCTCAACGCGCTGCTGACGCACGAGCCGAAGCCGCCGACCATCATTCGTCACACCCACCTTGAGGTGTTGCCAACGCTGGCACGGCACCAGACCGGCCTGTGGGTGGCGCAGGTGCAAGGCATTCGTGCCGGGCCCGCCGCGCTCGTCTGACTTCGCCCTTCGGGCACAAAAACCATAAATAATAGCAAGTTGACTGCCGTGCTCGGCCGTCATGACAGAGATATCAAACATCATGTTAGTGAAATTATTAACCAAAGTTTTTGGCAGCCGTAACGATCGTACCCTGCGCCGCATGCGCAAAGTGGTTGAGCAGATCAACCGTATGGAACCGGACATGGAAAAACTGTCCGATGACGAGCTGAAAGCGAAAACCAACGAGTTCCGCGCGCGCCTGGAGAAAGGCGAGTCGCTGGACAGCCTGATCCCTGAAGCCTTCGCCGTAGTGCGTGAGGCGAGCAAGCGCGTGTTCGGCATGCGTCACTTCGACGTTCAGCTGCTGGGCGGTATGGTGTTGAACGATCGCTGCATCGCCGAGATGCGCACCGGTGAAGGTAAAACCCTGACCGCGACGCTGCCGGCCTACCTGAACGCCCTGAGCGGCCGCGGTGTGCACGTCGTGACCGTCAACGACTATCTGGCGCAGCGTGACGCCGAAAACAACCGTCCGCTGTTCGAGTTCCTCGGCCTGAGCATCGGCATCAACCTGCCGGGCATGCCGGCGCCGGCCAAGCGTGAAGCTTACGCTGCCGACATCACCTACGGTACCAACAACGAATACGGTTTTGACTACCTGCGCGACAACATGGCGTTCAGCCCGGAAGAGCGTGTGCAGCGTAAATTGCACTATGCGTTGGTGGATGAGGTGGACTCCATCCTGATCGATGAAGCGCGTACGCCGCTGATCATCTCCGGCCCGGCAGAAGACAGCTCCGAGATGTACATCAAGGTTAACAAGCTGATCCCTAAACTGATCCGCCAGGAAAAAGAAGACTCCGACACCTTCAAGGGTGAAGGGCACTTCTCGGTGGATGAGAAGGCGCGTCAGGTTCACCTGACCGAACGCGGCCTGATCCTGATCGAAGAGATGCTGGTAGAAGCCGGCATCATGGATGAAGGCGAATCGCTGTACTCGCCGACCAACATCATGCTGATGCACCACGTTACCGCCGCGCTGCGCGCCCACGTGCTGTTTACCCGCGACGTGGACTACATCGTGAAAGACGGCGAAGTGATCATCGTCGATGAGCACACCGGCCGTACCATGCAGGGCCGCCGCTGGTCCGACGGTTTGCACCAGGCGGTGGAAGCCAAAGAAGGCGTGGAGATCCAGAACGAGAACCAGACGCTGGCTTCGATTACCTTCCAGAACTACTTCCGTCTGTACGAGAAGCTGGCCGGGATGACCGGTACCGCCGATACCGAAGCCTTCGAATTCAGCTCGATCTACAAGCTGGATACCATCGTGGTGCCAACCAACCGTCCGATGATCCGTAAGGATATGCCGGATCTGGTGTACATGACCGAGAAAGAGAAGATCGGTGCCATCATCGAAGACATCCGCGAGCGTACCGCCAAAGGCCAGCCGGTGCTGGTGGGTACCATCTCAATCGAGAAATCCGAAGTGGTTTCCCATGAGCTGACCAAAGCGGGTATCGAGCACAAGGTGCTGAACGCCAAATTCCACGCCATGGAAGCGGACATCGTCGCCCAGGCCGGCCAGAGCGGTGCGGTAACCATCGCCACCAACATGGCGGGCCGTGGTACCGACATCGTGCTGGGCGGCAGCTGGCAGGCCGAAGTGGCGCTGTTGGAAGAGCCGACCGAAGAACAAATTGAAGCCATCAAAGCGGCCTGGAAAGTACGCCACGACGCGGTGCTGGCGGCGGGTGGCCTGCATATCATCGGCACCGAGCGCCATGAATCGCGCCGTATCGATAACCAGCTGCGCGGCCGTTCCGGTCGTCAGGGCGACGCCGGTTCATCCCGCTTCTACCTGTCGATGGAAGATGCCCTGATGCGTATCTTCGCTTCGGATCGCGTGTCCGGCATGATGCGTAAACTGGGTATGAAAGAAGGCGAGGCGATTGAGCACCCGTGGGTGACCAAGGCGATTGCCAACGCTCAGCGCAAGGTGGAGAGCCGCAACTTCGACATCCGTAAGCAGCTGCTGGAATACGACGACGTCGCCAACGATCAGCGCCGCGCCATCTACAGCCAGCGTAACGAATTGCTGGACGTGTCCGACGTGAGCGAAACCATCGCCAGCATCCGCGAAGACGTGTTCAAGAGCACCATCGACAACTACATCACGCCGCAGTCGCTGGAAGAAGAGTGGGACATTCAAGGGCTGGAAGAGCGCCTGAAGAACGACTTCGATCTGGAGATGCCGATCGCACAATGGCTGGACAAAGAGCCGGAGCTGCACGAAGAGACGCTGCGCGAACGTATTCTGGAGAACGCCAAAGAGCAGTACCTGCGTAAGGAAGAAGTGGTCGGCAGCGAAATGATGCGCAATTTCGAGAAGGGCGTGATGCTGCAGACGCTGGATTCCCTGTGGAAAGAGCACCTGGCGGCGATGGACTACCTGCGTCAGGGGATCCACCTGCGCGGCTATGCACAGAAAGATCCGAAGCAGGAGTACAAGCGCGAATCCTTCAACATGTTCGCCACCATGCTGGAATCGCTGAAATATGAAGTGATCAGCGTGCTGAGCAAGGTGCAGGTGCGGATGCCGGAAGAGGTGGAAGCGCTGGAACAGCAGCGCCGTGAAGAGGCCGAGCGCCTGGCGCAGCACCAACAGCTGAGCCATCACGACGAGAACGCGCTGGTGACTGAAGATCCGAACGCGCCGGCCACCGCCGAGCGTAAAGTGGGCCGCAACGATCCTTGCCCATGCGGCTCCGGCAAGAAATACAAGCAGTGTCACGGCCGCCTGCAGTAATGCCGGCCGCGGTTAACCGATAACACCCAGGGGTTCAGCTTGCTGAGCCCCTGTTTTTTGGCACCCATCAGGAGGGTGAGATGAAACATCTGAATATCGCCGTGGGCATCATCCGCAATGCTCAACGGGAGATCTTTATTACCCGCCGCGCCGCCGACGCGCACATGGCCGGATTCTGGGAGTTTCCCGGCGGCAAGATCGAACAGGGTGAAACGGCGGAACAGGCGCTGAGCCGCGAGCTGCGTGAAGAGACCGGTATCGAAGCCGAACGTGCCGAACTGCTGGAGGTGGTGGAACACCGCTTCAGCGATCGCATCGTAACGCTGAATTTTTATCTGGTGGAAGCCTGGACGGGTGAGCCGTTCGGCCGTGAGGGGCAACCGATGCGCTGGGTAAAACAGGCCGATCTGCGTGAAGACGAGTTCCCGGAAGCCAACGTCGGCATTATTCAACTGCTGGTAGCGCAGGCTAACGCCGCGCAATAACTAGATTGGCCTGGCGCCCGCCAGGCCAATCGTGGACGATCAACGATCGTCCATTTCACTCCAGTCTTCGCTTTCCGACAGATCGCTGTTGCTCGGAATGCGCTTCTCTTCATCGGCCCATTCGCCGAGATCGATCAACTGGCAGCGTTTGCTGCAAAACGGCCGGAACGGGCTGACTTCACCCCAAACCACGCCGGTGCCACAGGTTGGGCATTTTACTACGGTCGTCATAACGGTTCCTTACGCCTTCTGTCAGTGCTGAGAAGGCTTTCTTGCACAAGTTCAACAACAGGCCAGTTCGAACGTCAGGCGTTCAGGCACCACGCCATTTTCACTGTCCAGCGGCAGGAAACGAATGGCATAGCGCGTCTTGTGGCCGGAAATCTGCGGATAAAGCTGCGGCGCCAGATGGAGGCGCAGGCGCAGCAGATCCGCCCCTTCGGCGTTGTCCTGGAAAAAGCCGTTCAGGCTGATTTGATTGCGGAACGGCCCGGATTGGCGGATCAGATCCAGCACCATGATCAGCGCCTGGTTCAGCGGATCCAGCGACTGTAGCCAGGCGGCGACGTCGGCATCGCGATCCTGCTGTGGCGCGTGCATCCACATGTGCAGGGTCGGCAGATCGAAGCTGCAGCAGCCGCCGGGAATGTTCAGCCGCTGGCGCACCAGGCCGATCAGCCGGTCTTCGCGCAGCGCCTGGCCGAGGCGCGGCGCCGCCATCAGCGCCGATGAGCGCGACTTCAACTGGCCGCGCAGCTGGTCAATCAGTGCCATATCCACGCCCGGCACATCGGCCCAGGCCAACAGTTTCTGCTGCTGGCGCTCCAGCTCTTTGAGCAGTTCGGTGCGCACTTCGCCGCGCTCCAGCACGTCCAGCAGGTCGGAGACGGTGCGAAAGAAGGTGAGGGCGATGGCGGTTTCACTCAGGGCGCGTTGGCCGTGCAGCTGTTGCAGCAGGAATTCGATGCGCAGCCAGGTGCGCATTTTTTCGTTCAGCGGATGTTCAAAGAGAACGGTTGGGGAAACATCACTCATGCAGTTTAATCCTGTTGGGGCGCTGTTGCCGCCAGTTCAAGGTAGCGACGATGCAGTGCGGCGACCTGTGGCTCTATCCCCTGAGCGGCGCCGCTGTTGTCAATAATGTCATCCGCCACGGCGAGGCGCTGCCGGCGCGTGGCCTGGGCGGCGAGAATGCTCTGCGCTTGCTCACGGCTGACGCCGTCGCGCGCGATGGTGCGAGCCAGCTGGGTTTCGGCGTCGACGTCGATCACCAGCACCCGATCGGCGCGATCCTGCAGACCGTTTTCCACCAGCAGCGGCACGACCCACAGCGCGTATGGGCCGGTGGCCTGCGCCAGTTGGCGCTGGGTTTCACGGTGTATCAGCGGATGCAGCAGCTGGTTCAGCCAGGTTTTGTCATCGGGATGACTGAAGATGCGCTGACGCAGCGTAGCGCGGTTCAACGCGCCGTCCGGCAGCAACATTTCATTACCAAATCGCTCGGCGATCGCGGCCAAAGCAGGGGTGCCCGGCTCGACGACCTGACGGGCGATCACGTCGGCATCGACGAGGGTTGCGCCGTGGCGCGCAAAGGCGTTCGCGACGGTCGTCTTGCCGCTGCCTATGCCCCCGGTCAACGCAACAATGTAGGCCATGGTGTTAGGTGCATCCGATGTTCATAAAAAAATAATAGTCGAATCATAAAGCGATCGCGCAGAAGTGCAAGTCGGCAGGCGGCGCTTGCGCATCGGCACCGATCGAGTGGCGAGAAAAAGCGCAGCGGCACGGCAAAAATGAGCGGGCAATCACACTGCAATTATGCAGGTAAATTTGTCGGATTGTAGCGTAAATAAAGGCGAATTCGCAGTCTTGTTCGGCGATTATTAGCGCGTATTATAACGTCACTGGAACTGGCATTAATCTCGCCGCCGTCTTTTTGCGCCACTGGAAAGCCGTCGGGCAGAGGTTCGAATATCCTCCTTGCGATCCGTCGCCATTAACCAGGAAATCATAAGTCATGCGTATTGAAGAAGATTTGAAGTTGGGCTTTAAAGACGTGTTGATCCGCCCTAAGCGCTCCACGCTGAAAAGCCGTTCCGAGGTTGAACTGGAACGTCAGTTTACCTTCAAACATTCAGGTTGCAGCTGGTCCGGCGTGCCGATTATCGCCGCCAACATGGACACGGTGGGCACCTTCCGCATGGCCGAGGCCCTGGCTTCTTTCGACGTTCTCACCGCCGTACACAAGCATTACAGCGTCGAGCAATGGGCTGACTTCGTGCAGCGCATGCCGGAATCGGTGCTGCGCCATGTGATGGTGTCCACCGGTACTTCCGAAGCCGACTTCGCCAAAATGCAGCAGATCCTGGCCCTGTCTCCGGCGCTGAAATTCATCTGTATCGACGTGGCCAACGGCTACTCTGAACACTTCGTCGCCTTCCTGCAGAAAGCGCGCGAAGCCTGCCCGAATCACGTGATCTGCGCCGGTAACGTAGTGACCGGCGAGATGGTGGAAGAGCTGATCCTTTCCGGCGCCGACATCGTTAAGGTCGGCATCGGCCCGGGCTCAGTTTGTACCACCCGCGTGAAAACCGGCGTGGGCTACCCGCAGCTGTCGGCGGTAATCGAATGCGCCGATGCGGCCCATGGGCTGGGTGGCCAAATCGTCAGCGACGGCGGCTGCTCGGTACCGGGCGACGTCGCCAAAGCCTTCGGCGGCGGTGCGGACTTCGTGATGCTGGGCGGCATGCTGGCCGGCCACGACGAGTGCGAAGGCACCGTGGTGGAAGAGAACGGCGAGAAGTTCATGCTGTTCTACGGCATGAGCTCCGAGTCGGCGATGAAGCGCCACGTCGGCGGCGTGGCGGAATATCGCGCGGCCGAAGGCAAAACCGTCAAGCTGCCGCTGCGCGGCGAGGTGGAGTTCACCGTGCGCGATATCCTCGGCGGCCTGCGTTCCGCCTGTACCTACGTCGGTGCAGAGCGCCTGAAAGAGCTGACCAAGCGCACCACCTTTATCCGCGTGGCGGAGCAGGAAAACCGCGTCTTCGGCAGCAAATAAGCCGCACCTCGCATTCGGGCGCTGCGCACAGCGGCGCCCGCTAACCTCTTGTTATCCCAGCACGCTGCCCAGTTGAAAAATAGGCAGGTACATGGCGATCACCAAAGCCCCGACAATCCCGCCCACCACCAGCATCAGCAGCGGCTCCAGCGTTTGCGCCAGCGTATCGGCCAACTCGTGCGTCTGCCGTTCATACCACTGCGCCAATTTTTCAAGCAAGGCGTCCAGCGAACCGGATTCTTCGCCCACCCGCACCAGTTGCCGGCACAGCGGCGGAAACAGCGGTTGCAGGCCCAGAGCATGATGAAACGCCTCGCCTTCGGCGATCTGCCGCTGCACCTGTTCCAGCGCTTGTCGGTATAGCAGATGATCCGCCGCCAGCATCGCCGCGTTTAACCCTTCCACCAGCGTCAGCCCCGCGCGTTGGGTCATGGTCAGAATACGAAACGTTTGGCTCAGCGCGCCGCCGCTCACCAGCCGGGCGATCAGCGGCAGGCGTAGCAAGGCGGCCTGTTCACGTCGGCGCCATGGCGGGCGTGGATGCAGCCAGCGGCAATAGCCGAGCAGCAATGCGCCGAGCAGCAGCGCCAAATAGGGGCCAACGGCGATCAGCAGCGCGGACACCCCCAATAACCCTTGGGTAAACCAGGGCAGCGGCGCATCGAACGACTGATAAACCTTGGCGAATTCCGGCAGCACCATCACCAGCATCAGCACGCTGACCAGCAGCGCCACCGCACAGATGAAGAGGGGATACCGCAGCGCTTTGGTCACTTTGCGGCGCAGCAGCAGCTGGGCTTCCTGCTGTTGTGCCAGCTGCAGGCAACAGCGATCGAGGTTGCCGGTCAGTTCGCCGATGGCGATCAGTTGGCGATAGATAGGCGGAAAAACGCCTGGTTGCGCGGCAAGGGTTTCGGAAAGTGGCTGCCCTTCGCGCACCTGTTCTGCCAACTGACGCAACAGGCAACGCCAGGCTGCCGAAGGGTGCTCTGTCGCCAGCAGCTGCAGCGTATTGACCAGCGGCAGCCCGGCCTGCAACAGAGTAGCGAGTTGGCGCGTGAAGTGGATTAACGGTTCCCCACGCCACTGGCCGGGCGTGACGCGTTTGCCGTGCCCGATCCGCCACGGTTGCATGCCTTGCTCAATCAGTAATCGGCTCACCTGCCGTTTTTCTTCGCTCATCAGTTCGCCGCGGCGTAAGGCGCCCTGAGCGTCGAAAGCCTGCCACAGAAACAGGCGCCGCGCTTTCATGGCGTGGTTACGCCGAGCTGGACGACGTCGATCACGCGATACAGTTCTTCCAGCGAGGTCGTGCCTTCGGCGGCCAGAGTCAGCCCGGCCTGCAGCAGCGAAAGCTGCCCCTGCTCACGGGCGACATTCGCCAGCAGGCTAGGAGCAGCGTTCGCCAGCAGCGCCGCCTGTATTTCCGGCGTAATGGCCAACAGCTCATACACGCCGATGCGCCCATAGTAGCCGCCGAAGCAATGCTCGCAGCCGTCAGCGCGCCAGGCGGTCAGCGGTTCTGGCCAGACCGCTGTGGGAAAATGCGTCGGCTGGCTATGTGGGTATCGGCAGTGGCGGCACAACCTGCGCACCAACCGCTGCGCGACGACCAGCTTCAGGCAGCCGGCGAGCAGGTAACCGGGGATCCCCATGTGCATCAGCCGCGTCAGGGTTTCGCCGGTGGAGTTGGTATGCAGCGTCGACAGCACCAGGTGGCCGGTTTGTGCGGCCTTGACCGCGATCTCGGCGGTTTCCGCATCGCGGATCTCGCCGATCATGATGACGTCCGGATCCTGGCGCAGCAGGGCGCGCAGCACCCGGGCGAAACTCAGCTCGGTTTTGGCGTTGATCTGGGTTTGATTGACGCCGAACAGCGGGATCTCGACCGGATCCTCGACGCTGCACAGGTTGCTTTGCGCATCGTTCAACTGGCGCAGACCGCTGTACAGCGTGACCGTCTTGCCGCTGCCGGTCGGGCCGGTCACCAGGATCAACCCTTGCGGGCAGGCCAGCGCCGTCGCGTAGCGCGCCAGATCCGCCCGGCTCATGCCCAGTTGATCCAGCGGCAGCTCCTGCTGCTCACCCTGCTGAACGCGCAGCACCACCTTTTCGCCGTGCAGCGTCGGCAGGGTGGCGATACGCATGGCATAGCGCGCGCTGTCCAGCGTCAGGCTGAGCTGTCCGTCCTGAGGCTGACGGCGCTCGGCGATATCCAACTGGCCGAGGATCTTCAGCCGGGCGATGAGGCGCGCGGTCAGCTGCGGCGGCGGCGAGGCGAGGGTTTGCAGTACGCCGTCGATGCGCAGACGAATGCGAAAATGCTGCCGAAAGGGCTCGAAGTGGATGTCCGAGGCGCGGCGCTGAATGGCCAGGCGCAGCGTCTGGTTGATGAACTGTACCACCGGCGCATCGCCGTCGTCGGGGTAGGCGATGTCGGTCGTGTCCTCTTCGGCCGTCAAGGCTGCCGAGAGCGGCTCGTGGTGCTGATTCAGCGCCAGTTCCAGCCTGGCCGCCGGCCATTGTTCCAAATGGATGTGCTTGCCGGTGGCGAAACGCAGCGCCGCCAGCAGCCCCTGCGGCGCTTCTTCGCTGAGCGCGACCGTCAGAGTGGTCGGGTCTTCGCTCAGCGCCAGCGCCTGATAGCGCCGGCACAGGGCGTGAACCTCTTCGCTGATTTGCGCGTTCATCGCCGTTACTCCGCCGCGTTGTCGAAGCGGAAGACTTCCTGACATACCTCAACCAGCGTCGCGTTTTCGCTGCTGCACAGCCGGCTCCAGCGGGTCAGCCCATCGGCGTTGGATTTGGGGGTTAATGCTACCGCCAGCCCCTGCAGCGTTTGGGTGCCGGTCAGCGTGATCACCCCTTTAACGACCTTCACCCCGCTGACGTAACGCGACGAGCCGCCGGTGGGGATGCCTTTGCTGCCGGCCTCACAGCCGGCGGGGGCGCCCTCGTCCAGCACGCACAGCTCGACCGCCAGCTTATACGGCGCCATGGTTTGCAGCATGTCGGTCATCGCCGCTTTCTGGATGTAGCGCTGGTAGGCGGGAATGCCGATGGCGCTGAGGATGGCGATGATGGCGATCACCACCATCAGTTCTATCAGGGTAAAGCCGCGTTGCGTTTCCATGTGTTGTTTCCTCCATTGGGGTGTGGAAGGCAACGGTAGCGGCTTGCTCGGGGGCACGGCGAGGGGCTTTTGCGCGTTTCTCGGCGCGCTTCCATCAGTAATGATGTCGTTTGCAGCGGTGAAAAAAATGGTGAGAGGGGGTTCGCAATTTTATGGTAACGCCCCCGGCAGCGGCCGGGAGCGAGGGGATCATTTGAAGCGCATCGACAGATCGAGTGCGGTGATGTGCTTGGTCAGCGCGCCGACCGAAATGTAATCCACGCCGGTCTCGGCGAAGGTGCGCAGCGTCTCACTGGTGACGTTGCCGGACACTTCCAGCTGGGCGCGGCCCTGGGTTTGGGCGACCGCCTGACGCATCATCTCGACGCTGAAATTGTCCAGCATGATGATATCGGCACCGGCATCCAGCGCCTGCTGCAGCTCATCGAGCGATTCGACTTCCACTTCCACCGGCACGTCGGCGTGCAGCCAGAAGGCTTTTTCCACTGCGTTTTTGATCGAGCCGGAGGCGATGATGTGGTTTTCCTTGATCAGGAAGGCGTCGGACAGCCCCAACCGGTGGTTGCTGCCGCCCCCGCACAGCACGGCGTATTTCAGCGCGGTGCGCAGGCCGGGCAAGGTCTTGCGGGTATCGAGCAGGCGAGTCCGTGTGCCTTCCAGCAGGGCCACGTAGCGGCTGACCTCGGTCGCCACGCCGGAGAGCGTCTGCACGAAGTTCAGCGCGGTGCGCTCGCCGGTCAGCATCACCCGCGCGGGGCCGTGCAGCCGGCAAAGGGGTTGGTTCGGCGCCAGACGGTCGCCATCTGCCACCAGCCACTCCACCTGCACCTGGTTGCCCAACTGAATAAAGACTTCATTCAGCCAGCGTTGGCCGCAGAACACGCCGGTTTCGCGGGTGATGACGGTGGCCTCGGCCTGCTTGTCCGCCGGTAACAATTGCGCGGTAATATCGCGCCCGGCGTCGACTTCACCCCCCAGGTCTTCGCGCAGCGCCTGGGCGACGGCATAGGGAATATCACTTTCAATTCGTTCAAGAAGCTCGGTGCGGCGACTGTCGGCACTGTAGCGGCGTGTCGGCATGGAAAACTCCGAAATGGACGGTTAGATCGTAGGGGAACATGCTACTCTGTTGCAGGAATAAGTACCACCGCAGAGAGGTGTCTGATGCAGTTGGAAAATGGCTGGATTGTCGGGGTGACGCGAGTGGTCTCGCCGCACTGCGATCGGCGTCCGGATGACGAGCCGCCCTCGCTGCTGGTCATCCACAACATCAGCCTGCCGCCCGGCGAGTTCGGTGGCCCCTATATTGACCAGCTGTTCACCGGCACGCTCGACCCTGCGCAGCACCCTTATTTCGCTGAAATCCATCAGCTGCGGGTGTCGGCGCATTGCCTGATCCGCCGCGACGGGGAGATGGTGCAGTATGTGCCTTTCGACCAGCGTGCCTGGCACGCAGGCGTTTCCCTGTATCAGGGACGTGAGCGGTGCAACGATTTCTCCATCGGCATCGAGCTGGAAGGCACTGACCAATTACCCTATACCGAGGCGCAATATCGCACGCTGCAGGCGGTCACCGCGCTGCTGGCCGAACGTTATCCGCCGCTGGTGGCCAATATCGCCGGGCATTGCGATATCGCCCCCGGCCGCAAGACCGATCCCGGGCCGGCGTTCGATTGGGATCGCTATCTGGCATCTCTGGAACAACGCGGCGCGCCCGCCGACGCTATGCTTGAGACAAGAAAAAGGGAGAGGAATCGCTAATGACGCTGTTTACGCTGTTGCTGGTTTTGGCCTGGGAACGCCTGTTCAAGCTGGGAGAACACTGGCAGCTGGATCATCGCCTCGAAGTGGTATTTCAACGGCTGCATCGGGTTTCGCTGGCGCAGACGCTGGTGATGACCGCCGCCTGGATGGTGATCGTCTGGGGTGTTCTGTGGTTGTCGCACGGGTTGTTCTTCGGCGTGGTGACGCTGCTGCTGTGGATCGTCATCGACCTGCTGTGCGTCGGCGCCGGCATCAAGCGCAAACACTACCGCGCCTACCTGAAAGCGGCGCGGCAGGGCGATACCCACGCCAGCGATCAGATGGCGGAAGAGCTGGCGTTGATCCACGGCTTGCCGGTGGACTGCAGCGAAGAGCTGCGCCTGCGTGAGCTGCAAAACGCGCTGCTGTGGATCAACTTCCGCTATTACCTGGCGCCGCTGTTCTGGTTCGTGGTCTTTGGGCCGTACGGGCCGATCGCGCTGGCGGGATATGCCTTCCTGCGCGCCTATCAAACCTGGCTGGCGCGCCACAATACGCCGCTGGAGCGTTCGCAGTCGGGCATCGATCATCTGCTGAACTGGCTGGACTGGATCCCGGTGCGTTTGGCCGGGGTGGCCTATGCGCTGTTCGGCCACGGCGAGCGGGCGCTGCCGGCCTGGTTCGCCTCGCTGGGGGATCGGCATTCGTCGTCGTATCAGGTGTTGACGCGGCTGGCGCAGTTCTCGCTGGCGCGCGATCCGCATATGGATCCGGTGCAAACGCCGCGCGCGGCGGTGACGCTGGCGCGCAAGGTGACGATGATCATCGTGGTGGTGGTGGCGCTGTTGACCATTTACGGCACGCTGCTTTAAGCCGCAGCGAAAAACAAAACGGGCGCCGAGGCGCCCATTTTTTTGGCCATTCGGCCGGGATTACAGCTTGGCGAAGCAGCGACGCGCGGCGTCGATGGTGCGCTGGATGTCTTCCTTGCTGTGCGCCACGGACATGAAGCCCGCTTCGAAGGCGGACGGTGCCAGATACACCCCTTCTTCCAACATCAGGTGGAAGAAGCGCTTGAAGCGTTCCACGTCGCACTGCATCACGTTCTGGTAGCAGGTGACTGTCGGCGCGTCGGTGAAGAACAGGCCGAACATGCCGCCGACGTTGTTGACCACCAACGGGATATTCTCTTCCTGCGCCGCATGCAGCAGGCCTGCGGCCAGCATCTCGGTCAGTTCGGTCAGCGTCTGGTGCACGCCCACCTGCGACACTTCGGTCAGGCAAGCGTAGCCCGCCGCCATGGCGATCGGGTTGCCGGACAGGGTGCCCGCCTGGTAGACCGGACCGGTCGGCGCCAGCGCCTCCATCACATCGCGACGGCCGCCGAAGGCGCCCACCGGCATCCCCCCACCGATGATTTTGCCGAGGCAGGTCAGATCCGGCTCAACGCCGTAATAGGACTGCGCGCCGGCCAGCGCCACGCGGAAGCCGGTCATCACTTCGTCGATGATCAAGAGCGCGCCGTACTTGTCGCACAGGGCGCGCAGGCCCGGCAGGAATTCCGGCAGCGGCGGTACGCAGTTCATGTTGCCGGCAACCGGCTCGACGATGATACAGGCGATCTCGGACGGGTACTGCTCGAAGGCGGCACGCACCGAATCCAGGTCGTTGTAGGTGCAGGTCAGGGTGTGCTTGGCGAAGTCGGCCGGCACGCCCGGTGAGTTCGGCTGGCCGAGGGTCAGCGCGCCGGAACCGGCTTTCACCAGCAGGCAGTCGGCGTGGCCGTGGTAGCAGCCTTCGAACTTGATGATTTTATCGCGGTTGGTGTAGCCGCGCGCCAGGCGGATGGCGCTCATGGTAGCTTCGGTGCCCGAGTTCACCATGCGCACCATATCCATGGTAGGCACCAGCTCGGTGACCAACTGCGCCATTTTGACTTCCATCTCGGTTGGCGCGCCGAAGCTCAGGCCGCGCTGCGCCGCTTCGATCACCGCGTCGCGGATCGCCGGGTGGTTATGCCCCAGCACCATCGGCCCCCAGGAACCGACATAGTCGATATAGGCCTTGCCGTCGGCATCGAACAGGTAAGCCCCGTCTGCCCGCTCGATAAACAGCGGCACACCGCCTACGCCGGTGAATGCACGCACCGGAGAGTTCACCCCACCGGGGATCAACTGTTGCGCCTGGGCGTACAGACTTTCGGACTTGCTGTGTAGGCTCATAAATCGGCTCCTGGATTCTCTTTTGAATGATTTGACCGCGCTATTCTAGAGGAGAGCGCCGCGTTATGAAACGATCACAGTCAGATACCATTAACGGCAGCGCCCGCCACCGGGTTGGGGTAGAATAACCGCCTTGCCTATTTGTATTACAAATTACCTGACGAATTACTCGCGATGACGGAAACACATTCACAGCCAGTCGGGACGCTGAGCCCGCGTCTTAGCCGCAGCGATGCGGTGCGTCAGTTTATTCGCCGTGATAAAACCCCGGTGGCGATCCTGGTGATGGCCGCGCTGGTGGGGACGCTGGCCGGTTTGCTCGGCGTGGCTTTCGATAAGGCGGTGGAGTGGGTGCAGCAGCAGCGGCTGGCTTCGTTGGCGCAGGTCGCCGACTCTTGGCTCCTGGTGTGGCCGCTGGCATTTATCCTGTCCGCCGCGCTGGCGGCGCTGGGCTATTACCTGGTGCGGCGCTTTGCGCCTGAGGCGGGCGGCTCGGGCATTCCGGAGATCGAAGGCGCGCTGGAGGAGCTGCGGCCGGTGCGCTGGTGGCGCGTGATCCCGGTGAAATTCATCGGCGGCATGGGCACGCTGGGAGCGGGCATGGTGCTGGGGCGCGAAGGGCCCACGGTGCAAATGGGCGGCAACGTCGGGCGTATGGTATTGGACGTGCTGCGCATTCGCGGCGCCGAGGCGCGTCATACGTTGCTGGCGACCGGGGCCGCCGCCGGGTTGTCCGCCGCGTTCAACGCGCCGCTGGCCGGCATCTTGTTCATCATCGAAGAGATGCGGCCGCAGTTCCGCTACAACCTGATCTCGATTAAAGCGGTGTTTATCGGCGTTATCATGTCGAGCGTGGTGTTCCAGCTGTTTAACGGCCAGGGCTCGGTGATCGCGGTCGACAAACTTTCTTCGGCGCCCATCAACACCCTGTGGCTCTATCTGGTGCTGGGGGCGATATTCGGCGCGGTGGGCGTGGGGTTCAACGCGCTGATCTTCCGCACCCAAGACATGTTCGCGCGCCTGCACGGCGGCAGAATGTGCAATATCTTGTTGATGGGTGGGCTGCTCGGCGGCGTGTGCGGCATTCTGGGGCTGATCCAGCCGGAGGCGGCGGGTGGCGGCTTTGGGCTGATCCCGATCGCCGCGGCGGGCAATTACAGCGTCGGCATGTTGATGTTTATCTTCATTACCCGCATCTTCACCACGCTGCTGTGCTTCGGTTCCGGCGCGCCGGGCGGCATCTTTGCGCCGATGCTGGCGCTGGGCACGCTGTTCGGCACCGCCTTCGGGCTGGCTGGGGCGCATCTGTTCCCGCAATACGGCATCGAAGCGGGCACCTTCGCCATCGCCGGTATGGGGGCGCTGTTCGCCGCCACGGTGCGCGCTCCGTTGACCGGCATCGTGCTGGTGCTGGAAATGACCGACAACTACCAACTCATTTTACCGATGATTATCACCTGCCTCGGCGCCACGGTAGTGGCGCAGCTGCTCGGTGGCAAGCCGCTGTATTCGTCGATCCTGGCTCGCACGCTGCAAAGGCAGGAGGCGCAGCTGGCACGGGAAGCGGCGGAGAAAACAGGTAAGGAAAATACAACAAATGCGGTGAATACTTGAACGCAACACTCAGGTATCGGATAATCGTTAATATTAATCAGGCAGCCATAGTAGCGATCTGATGCTGAACAATGTTGGGAGTAAAGAGTATGAGTGATCAAACGGCACTGCCCCTGCAATTTACCGAGGCAGCAGCAAACAAGGTTAAGTTCCTGATTGCTGACGAAGAAAACCCGAACCTGAAGTTGCGGGTTTACATTACCGGCGGCGGCTGCAGCGGATTCCAGTACGGCTTCACTTTTGACGACAAGGTCAACGATGGCGACATGACCATCGAGAAGCAGGGCGTGGCGCTGGTGGTCGATCCGATGAGCCTGCAGTATCTGGTTGGCGGTTCGGTGGACTACACCGAAGGGCTGGAAGGGTCGCGCTTCGTGGTGACCAACCCGAATGCCAAAACCACCTGCGGTTGCGGTTCGTCGTTCAGCATCTGAGTTTGCCTGTCAGAACATCAACCCGCTCGCCTTACGGCCGGCGGGTTTTTTTTTATGCCTACCATTCCACGAGGATCACTTCCGCACCGTTCTCCTGCGTCGGTGGGGTGCGGATGATGTTCGGCTGCGCCGTCGCGTGGCTACATTCGGCCTGTGGGGCGGTGGCCTCGAGGCGCACGGCGCATTGCGGTTCAATGGTCAGGGTAACGCCGATCTGGCCGCTGACGGCATCGGCATACGCGGCGCCACTCAGCAGGGTGCCACAGCAGGCAAGCAGAATTTTTTTCATCATTGCGGGAATAGTCATCCGTAAGCCATCTTGTGATGACTTATCGGCAAAAAGTTAAAAGTCTTAACAGCGCGGGGAAGGGATTAACCTGCGGATAACAGAATTTTACATCGTCACTACGCTATTTTTTGGTCGAAAATAATACCATTAACCCCGTTAATAGTCTAATAAATCACCTGGTGCGGCGTTGCCAAGCGTCGCCCCGCAGGGCGACGGCTCAGCGTTCGAGAATAAAGGCGGGCAGTTTGAGGTGCCAGCGGATGGCCGCCAGCCGAATGGTCAGGGTGATGATCATGCCCAGCATCATGGCCTGTTGCAGCGGCATGTGGAAGGTGTAAAACGCCGTGGCGTGCACGATGCCGCCGATGATGCAGGCGGTAGCGTAAATTTCGGTGCGCAGGATCATCGGGATCTCGCGCGCCAGCACGTCGCGGATAATGCCGCCGCCGACGCCGGTGATCACTCCCATGCAGATTGCCACCAGCGGGCCGGTGCCGGCCGCGAAGGCCTTGTTGACGCCGATGCCGACGAACACCGCCAGCCCGACGGCGTCCAGCACCGGCAGCACCCACTTCGGCAGCCGGCGCGGCTGGCGCACCAGCAGCAGCGTCAATATGCAGGTGATCATCGCCACCACCAGATCGGTGGGATCCTTGACCCAGAATACCGGACCGTTGGCCAGTGCCATATCGCGGATGGTGCCGCCGCCGACCGCGGTAACCACGCCCAATACCAGCACGCCGAACGGATCCATGCGCAGCTTGCCGGCCAGCAATACACCGGAGACGGCGAACACCGCGGTGCCGAGAATATCCAGCCAGAACACCAGCATCAGCGGATCTCCGCCAGTTGGCGGCACAGCTGCTGCGCCGCCAACAGGATGCGCGGCCCGCCGCGGTTGAACCAGTCTTCGTTCAGCGCGATCACCGGCACCTGCAGCTGCGGGGCCCAGAAGGCTTTCACATTGGCGGCTTCTTTCGCGCCCCCGGTGATGACGATGGCCTGCGGCTGGCGCGCCAACACCTGCTCGCGGCTGATCTGCGGCCAAGGGGTGCGGCTGTCGGCGAAGACGTTCTGCCCGCCGCACAGCGCCAGCACCTGGCTCTGTAATGTGGCGCCGGCGCTGGTGAACAGCGGCTGGGTGCCGAACTGCAGCAACACGCGCCGTGGCGAGTTAGCGGCGTATTGTTGTTTGAGAGCGGCGAACTGGCGGCGAAGGCCTTCCGCCGCCTGATGCGCCTGCTCCGGGTGCGGGCTGTATTGCGCCAGCTTGTCCAGCAAACCGGCGATCCCTTCGAGGGTATCGGCGTCCGCATAGAAAATCGGGATGCCGAACGCGGCGAGCTGATCCAGCACGCGCTGCGGATTGCCGCCGCGCCAGGCGAGGATCAGATCCGGCTTGAGCGCCAGCACCCGCTCCAGGTTGATGCCCTGCCAGGAGGCCACCTGCTCCAGCTTGGCGGCCTGCGGCGGATAATCGGAATAGGCGCTCGCCGCCACCAGCACATCGCCCATGCCGGCGGCATAGGCGAGTTCGGTGGCGTTGGGCGCCAGGCTGATCACCCGCTGGGCGGCGCCGACCGGCAGGGCCAGCCAGAGCGCCAACAGACAGAGCATCGAGGTGAAGCGCAGCCTCACATCAACCGCGCTTGGCCAGGGTTTGCAGCATGGCATTGACCATCAGCGTAGACTGCTTGGCCGCTACCACCAGGAACTCGTCAAAGCTCATGTGCGACTCGCTGTCGGCGACGTCGGAAATGGCGCGCACCACCACGAACGGCGTGCCGAACAGATGACAGACGTGGGCGATCGCCGCGGCTTCCATTTCCACGGCGGCGACGCGCGGGAAAGTGGCGCGGATGCGCGCCAGCGGCTCGGCGCCGTTGATGAAGGCGTCACCGCTGCAGATCAGGCCGCGCACCGCGTGCAGCTCCAGCTGTTTGATGCAGCTTTCCGCCAGCGCGATCAGCGCGTCGTCGGCGACGAACGCCGCCGGGCAGCCGGCCATCTGGCCCGGCTCGTAGCCGAAGGCGGTGACGTCGGCGTCGTGGTAGCGCACTTCTTCCGACACCACGATATCGCCCACGCGCAGGGTGCTGGCCAGGCCGCCGGCGGAACCGGTGTTGATCACCAGATCCGGGCTGCAGTGTTCCAGCAGCAGGGTGGTGCCCATGGCCGCAGAGACTTTGCCGATGCCGGATTTCAGCAGGGCCACGTCAACGCCGCCGATCTGGCCGGTGTAGATTTCGCAGCCCGCGCGCTGGATAGTTTGACGGTTTTCGATTTGATCGCGCAGCAGGGTAACTTCCTGCTCCATTGCGCCGATGATGCCTACTTTCATAAATAACACTCGCTGATTGGCCGTGAGAATTGCGGCATAGTCTATCATGGCTGTGTATCAGAGATAATGCGTTGCATCCGCCGCCGGGAATTGTTATCACGGGGGCAGGGCGCAACGGCGGAGAAACAGATGTCCGGGATCGACTTCAAGCAAAAAATCAGCTTTCAACGGCCTTTCAGCAAACCGATCGAGGCCGAGGAAGAGTACGACATCGTGCGGCAGTTCGAGAGCGATCGCGGGCGCATCGTCAACTCGGCCGCCATTCGCCGTCTGCAGCAAAAAACCCAGGTGTTTCCGCTGGAGCGCAACGCGGCGGTGCGCAGTCGCCTGACGCACTCGATGGAGGTGCAGCAGGTTGGACGCCACATCGCCAAAGAGATCCTCAATCGCTTCAAACAGGCGGGGAGAATTGATGAGCTCGGCCTGACCCGGCTGCTCGATCCGTTTGAAAGCATCGTGGAAATGGCCTGTCTGATGCACGACATCGGCAATCCGCCGTTCGGACACTTCGGCGAGTCGGCGATCAACGACTGGTTCGCCCAGCGGCTCGATCCCGCCAGCTGCGGCAGCGAGCCGGGCAGCCACGATCGCTGCCAGGTGGCGACGCTGCGCCTGCATGAAGGGGAGAGCGATCTGAACCGGCTGCGCAGCCGGATCCGTCAGGATCTCAGCCACTTCGAGGGCAACGCCCAGGCGATCCGCATGGTGTACAGCCTGCTCAAGCTCAACCTGACCTACGCGCAGGTCGGCTGCATTTTGAAATACACCCGCCCGGCCTACTGGGCGAGCGACATCCCTGCCAGCCACAGTTACCTGATGAAAAAGCCCGGCTACTATCTGGCGGAAGAGGCCTTCGTCGATCGGTTGCGGCGCGAGCTGCACATGGGCGAGTTCGATCGTTTCCCGCTGACCTATATTATGGAAGCCGCCGACGATATCTCGTACTGCGTGGCCGATCTGGAAGACGCGGTGGAGAAGAGCATTTTCACCGTCGAGCAGCTGTATCAGCACCTGATTCAGGAGTGGGGCGAGGTGGTGCCGGGCGATCTGTTCGACAAGACCGTCGCCAGCGCGTTTCGCAAGATCGATCGCGGCGGCGCGCGGCGCAGCGCGGAAGATCAGTTCTTCATGTATCTGCGGGTGTTTACCGTGGCGCGGCTGGTGCCGCATGCGGCGCAGCGCTTTATCGACAATCTGGACGCGGTCTATCAAGGCAGTTTCAATCAGGCGCTGCTGGAGGATTCCAGCCCGGCCTATCGGCTGCTGAAGATATTTAAAAATGTGGCGTTCAAGCACGTGTTCAACCACCCTGAGGTCGAGCAGCTCGAGCTGCAAGGCTATCGGGTGATCAGCGGCCTGCTGGACATTTACAGCCCGCTGTTGGCGATGTCGCTGGCGGACTTCAACCAGCTGGTGCGCGAGGACAGCCATCGCGCTTATCCGATTGAAACACGCCTGTTCCACAAGCTGTCCACCAAGCATAGGCTGGCGTATGCGGAGGCGGTAGAAGGGCTGCAGCATTTATCGCCGGAGCAGCAAGCCATTCGGGAATATTATTTCCGCGCGCGTTTATTGCAGGACTATATCAGCGGAATGACCGACCTTTACGCCTATGATGAATATCGTCGATTGATGGCGGCGGAATAATTGAGCTGAAGAATAATTATCAGCAATTCCAACCGGTTGGCTGTCTCGAGTTTTGTAAAGACGGACAATATTTGTTTACTATTGCCAATCATCTGTGCCGGAACTTCGGGCTATTAATTAACTCTGAATAAGCACGCAAGACAGCCATTCTTTTTGAACGACTTTATAAGAGACACACAGATGAAAAAAACCGCATTAGTTCTGAGCGTACTGGCATTCAGTATCGGTATGGCGATGGGTCCGACGACGGCCAGCGCCGCTGAAACCGCCTCTTCCAGCACCCAACAGCTGCCGAGCCTGGCACCGATGCTGGAAAAGGTAATGCCTTCCGTGGTGAGCATTAACGTTGAGGGCAGCACCACGGTTAATACGCCGCGCATGCCGCAGCAATTCCAACAGTTCTTCGGCGAAGATTCGCCGTTCTGCCAGGACGGTTCGCCGTTCCAGGGCTCACCGATGTGTCAGGGCGGCGAACAGCCTGGGCCGGATGGCCAGCCGCAGGGCACGCAGCAGAAATTCCAGGCGCTGGGCGCCGGGGTGGTTATCGATGCCGCCAAGGGCTATGTGGTGACCAATAACCACGTGGTGGACAACGCCAACAAGATCCAGGTGCAGCTGAGCGACGGCCGCCGTTTCGACGCCAAGGTGATCGGCAAGGATCCGCGTTCCGATATCGCCCTGATCCAGCTGAAAGACTTCAAGAATCTGACGGCGATCAAGATGGCGGATTCCGATCAGCTGCGCGTCGGCGATTACACCGTGGCGATCGGTAACCCGTACGGGCTGGGTGAAACCGCCACGTCGGGTATCGTATCCGCCCTGGGGCGCAGCGGCCTGAACATCGAAAACTACGAAAACTTTATCCAGACCGATGCGGCGATTAACCGCGGTAACTCCGGCGGTGCGTTGGTTAACCTGAACGGCGAGCTGATCGGCATCAACACCGCGATCCTGGCGCCGGACGGCGGCAACATCGGTATCGGCTTCGCCATTCCGAGCAACATGGTGAAAAACCTGACGGCGCAAATGGTCGAATATGGCCAGGTGAAACGCGGCGAGCTGGGCATCATGGGTACCGAACTGAACTCCGAGCTGGCCAAGGCGATGAAGGTCGATGCGCAGCGCGGGGCCTTCGTCAGCCAGGTGATGCCGAAGTCTTCCGCGGCGAAGGCGGGCATCAAGGCCGGCGACGTGATCGTCACCATGAACGGCAAGGCCATCTCCAGCTTCGCCTCGTTCCGGGCGGAGATCGGTACATTGCCGGTCGGCAGCAAGATGTCGCTGGGCATTATTCGCGACGGCAAGCCGGTAACGATTGACGTCACGCTGGAGCAAAGCGCGCAGACCCAGGTGGCCTCGGGCAATATCTACACCGGTATTGAAGGCGCCGAGCTGAGCAACACCCAGGTCGGCAACGTGAAGGGTGTCAAGGTTGACAGCGTGAAAGCCGGCAGCGCCGCGGCGCGCATCGGCCTGAAAAAGGGCGACGTGATCCTGGGCGTGAACCAGCAGCCGATCCAGAACCTGGGTGAGCTGCGTAAAATCCTCGACAGCAAGCCGTCGGTGCTGGCGTTGAATATTCAGCGCGGGGAGAGCCAGCTTTACCTGCTGGCACAGTGATAAGCGTCGGGCGTTAAAAAAAACAAAGGCACGCTATGGCGTGCCTTTTTGCGTTATGGCCAGAGGATTCAGGCGGGTTGCGCCAGATGCGCGCGCGCCGCGTGGATCACCAGTTCAATCTCATCCAACAGCTCCAGCCACTCCGGCTCCAGTTCGTCGTTGGTGATGCCCTGGCGCAGCTGCCGCTCGAGGTAGAAACACAGCTGCTTGAGGCGCGGTACGCCGCTGTAGCTGCAACTGCCGTGCAGCTTATGGATCAGATCGAGGATCTCGTCGTCGTGTTGCCCCTCCAATAGCGCCTGTACCCGTTCGCGCACCTGCGGCAGGAAATCGAGCAGCATTTGCAGCAGATCGCGCGCCAGGTCCGGTTTGTTGGCCGCCTGACGCAGCGCCAGTGGCCAGTCGAGCGACAGCGGCGCGTCGTCGGCGACGGCGTTTTCCACGCCGCCGCTGTGGTAACGCGACAGCACGCGGGTCAGCATTTTCTCGTCGATCGGTTTGGCCAGATAGTCGTCCATCCCGGCCTGCAGCAGGTGCTCGCGCTCGCCGCTGGCGGCATGGGCGGTAACGGCGACGATCGGCGTGGAGTTGTGATGCGGCAGCTGGCGGATCAGCTCGCTGGCGTGAATGCCGTCCATCTTCGGCATCTGAATGTCCATCAGGATCAGATCCAGCACGTTGTCGCGCGCCAGCGCCAGCGCTTCCTCACCGCTTTCGCACAGCAGGGTTTTTTCTACCTGTTCCCCCAGCAGCGTGCCGATCAGCTTCAGGTTGGCCGGGTTGTCGTCCACCGCCATCACGGTCAGCGGCAGGCGTTTACGCTCAGGCTGCGCGGTGAGACGTGCCGGCGCTTCCATTCGGAGCAGCGGGAACAGTCGTGTGCTGGTGATCGGCTTGATCAGGCAGCCGAGCGCGCCTTGTTGTTTAAGCAGCTCGGCGTCGATCTGCGCCTGGCACGGCAGCGCCAGAATCACCCGATCGGCCAGCTTCAGCGACGCCAGCAATTTGTCTTCGTGCTGCGCCATGTTGTCGCGGAACGGGATGGGCACGCCGGCCAGCAGGAAGTCATAGTGGCCTGGCGGCAACTGGCCCAGCGTCGGCGAGTGGGTGATCACCAGCTGTGTGATGCTGAGCATGTTGAGCGTCGCCTGCGCCGCCGTCGGGTTGGACTCGATATAGGCGAGCGTTTTGCCGCTCAGATCCGGCAGGCTCGGCGCCAGCGACAGCATGCCCTCGTTCAGATCCAGCGTGATGTGGAACCAGAAGGTCGAGCCGCGGTTCAACTGGCTGTGGAAGCAGATATCGCCCCCCATCTCCTTCACCAGTTTTTGCGTGATCACCAGCCCCAGCCCGGTGCCGCCGTGGCGGCGGGAGATGCTGGCATCCGCCTGACGGAATGCCTGGAACAGCTGTGACTGCTGGCGTTCGGAGATGCCGATGCCGGTGTCGTGGATCTGCACTTCCACTTCAACCCGGCGATCCAGCTGTTTGCGCAGCTCGACGCGAATGTCGATATTGCCGGTTTCGGTGAACTTGATGGCGTTGCCCAGCAGGTTGGTAATGATCTGCTGCAGGCGCAGCGAGTCGCCGATTACCTGCTCCGGCACGTCGTTGTGCACATCCAGCGTCAGCTCCAGCCCTTTGTCGTGGGCGCTGGGCGCCAGCAGCACCACCACTTCGTCCAGCGTTTCACGCAGGGCAAAAGGAATATGCTCCAGCACCAGCTTGCCGGCCTCCAGCTTGGAGAAGTCCAGCACGTCGTTGATGATGGTCAGCAGGTTGTTGGCCGAGCGTTCGATGGTCTGCAAATAATCGGTCTGGGTCACGCTCAGATCGGTTTTCAGCATCTGACGGGTGAAGCCGATCACGCCGTTGAGCGGAGTACGCAGCTCGTGCGACATGTTGGCCAGGAATTCGGACTTGATGCGCGCTGCCTCCTGCGCGCGTTTTTTCGCCAAATCCAGCTCGACGTTCTGGATCTCCATTTGCTCCAGCGTTTCACGCAGGTCGGAGGTGGCCTGATCGATGTTCTGCTGCATCTCTTCGTGATAGGCGGTAAGGGACATCGCCATCGAGTTGATGCCGTTCTTCAGCATGTGCAGCTCGCCGAGCATGTAGCCCTCCACGCGGCTGTCGAGCTGGCCGCGGCGGATGCGGTCGACGGTGTTCACCATGTTGCGGATCGGGCCGGTCACGTCACGCATCAGCCGGTAAGCGAACAGGATGGCGATGCACATGCACAGCAACAGCAGCAGGGTGGAGACGAACACCTCTTTATATTGCTGCAGCCGCACCGACTGCAGATCCAGCTCGATCGCCACATAGCCCAGGTTGTTGTCGGGGTGGCTGCCGCCGTCGGCGGTTTCATCCGGATATTGGTTTTCCGACAGGATCGGCGTGCGCAGGATCAGCGAATCGCCGCGTCGGGTGAGCATCAGCTCGGTGGGCAACGGCACGCCTTTCGGCAGCTGCAGCTGAGCGAAGTTGTGATGATAATTGGAGGTGACGAACAAATTGTTCTGCGCATCGAACACGGTGATCGAACGCACGATGTCCGAATGGCGGCGGTGCAACAGGCTGACCAACTGCCTGACCGATTCGCGGCTGCGGAACGTCATGCCGTACTCGCTGGCCACCGCCAGCGGCTCGATGATGCTGGCGCCGGCGTCGACCAATTGCTCCTGCAGCTCGTTATAGCGGTGCACCACGAAGAAGGTGCTGAGCAGCAAACCAATCAGCAAGGTCGGGGCCAGAATCAGGATCATCATGCGCGCACGCAGGCTGTATTTGGTCATGGGATTCCAATGTGGGAGAATTGACAGCTGACACTAGCTTAATGAACCAGCACACAATCGACAAATATGGCGCAATTCTACTCTCCCAAACGCCGCGTGACGACCCGGCAGAGCTCACAAATCTTCACCGTGACGGTGAGCGATCTCGATCCTTTCGGCCAGGGCGTGGCGCGCCACGACGGCAAAGCGGTGTTCGTGCCGGGCGTATTGCCGGGCGAGCAGGCGGAAATCCAGCTGACCGAAGACAAGCGCCAGTTCGCCAAAGGCAAGCTCAAGCGCCTGCTGAGCCGCAGCCCGCAGCGGGTGGCACCGCGCTGTCCGCATTTCGGCGTGTGCGGCGGCTGCCAGCAGCAGCATGCGGATGAGGCACTGCAGCAGCAGAGCAAGGCGGCGGCGCTGGTGCGCATGATCGCCCGCGAAACCGGGGTGACCCCGCAGCAGGAACCGGTGATCGCCGGCCCGGAATACGGTTATCGCCGCCGCGCCCGCCTGAGCCTGGCGTGGCAGCCGAAGTTGCAGCGCCTGATGATGGGCTTTCGACAGGCGGCCTCGAGTGAGCTGGTGGTGGTGGAGCACTGTCCGGTGCTGCGGCCGGAGCTGGAACAGCTGCTGGCGCCGGTGCGCGCCTGCCTGAGCGGGTTGCAGGCGGTACGGCGGCTGGGGCACGTGGAGCTGGTACTGGCGGATAACGGCCCGCTGCTGGTGCTGCGCCATCTCGACGCGTTGAAAGAGGCGGATCGGCAGGCGCTGTTGGCGTTTGGCGAGCGGGAAAACGTCGCCGTTTATCTGGCGCCGGACAGCGATCGCGTGGAGAAACTGTGCGGTGACACGCCGTATTATCAGGTTGACGGGCTACGCTTAGACTTCAGCCCGCGCGACTTTATTCAGGTCAATGACGCCGTAAACCAACAAATGGTGGCGCAGGCCCTTGAATGGCTCGATATTCAACCCAATGATCGGGTGCTGGATCTGTTCTGCGGCATGGGTAACTTCACCCTGCCGTTGGCGCGCCGGGCCGCTGCGGTGGTGGGCATCGAAGGTGTTGCCACGCTGGTAGCGAATGGGCAATATAATGCACATAAGAATAAGCTGAATAATGCATCGTTCTTCCACGAGAATCTGGAGGACGACGTTGCACGGCAACCTTGGGCAGCACAAGGGTTTGATAAGGTGATGCTGGATCCCGCCCGTGCCGGTGCGGCCGGGGTGATGTCACACATTGTAAAACTGGCGCCGGCGCGGGTGGTGTATGTTTCCTGTAACCCCACCACGCTGGCTCGCGACAGCAAAGTGCTGTTGAGCGCCGGTTATCGTCTTGCGCGCGTGCGGATGTTGGATATGTTTCCGCACACGGGGCATCTTGAATCAATGGCGCTGTTTATCAACGAGCGTGCGCCAGAGGTCGCTGCAAAGTAGGGAGAAGTTATGGTTGCGGTAAGAAGTGCACATCTGAATACGGCGGGTGAGTTCGCTCTTGATGAGTGGATCGCCGGCTTGGGGCTACCTAACCCGCAGTCATGTGAGCGATTGGCCGCAACCTGGCGTTATTGTGAGCAGCAGACCCTGAACCATCCCGACGCCTCGCTGCTGCTGTGGCGCGGCTTGGAGATGGTGGAAATCCTCTCGACGCTGAGCATGGATAACGACAGCATGCGCGCCGCGCTGCTGTTCCCGCTGGTGGACGCCGGCATCGTGCAGGAAGAGACCCTGACCGAAGCGTTCGGTAATGGCATCGTCGCGCTGGTGCACGGCGTGCGCGACATGGACGCCATTCGTCAACTGAAAGCCACCCAAAACGACTCGATGGCCTCCGAACAGGTCGACAACGTGCGCCGCATGCTGTTGGCGATGGTGGAGGATTTCCGCTGCGTGGTCATCAAGCTGGCGGAGCGTATCGCCCACCTGCGCGAGGTGAAGGACGCGCCGGAAGACGAACGCGTGCTGGCGGCGAAAGAGTGTTCCAACATCTACGCCCCGCTGGCCAACCGGCTTGGCATCGGCCAGTTGAAGTGGGAGCTGGAAGATTTCTGCTTCCGCTACCTGCATCCGGAAGAATACAAGCGCATCGCCAAGCTGTTGCACGAGCGCCGCATCGACCGCGAACAGTTCATCGACGATTTCGTCGCCGGGCTGCGCGCCGAGATGGCCAGCGAAGGCATTCGGGTGGAGATTTACGGCCGGCCGAAACACATCTACAGCATCTGGCGCAAGATGCAGAAAAAGCACCTGGCGTTTGACGAACTGTTCGACGTGCGCGCGGTGCGCATCGTGGCGGAGCGTCTGCAGGATTGCTATGCGGCGTTGGGCATCGTGCATACCCACTTCCGCCACCTGCCGGACGAGTTCGATGACTACGTCGCCAACCCGAAACCCAACGGCTACCAGTCTATCCACACCGTGGTGCTGGGGCCGCGCGGCAAAACCGTCGAGATTCAGATCCGCACCCGGCAAATGCATGAAGACGCCGAGCTGGGCGTGGCCGCACACTGGAAGTACAAAGAGGGCGCTGGCGTGACCGTGCGCTCCGGCTACGAAGAACGCATCGCCTGGCTGCGTAAGCTCATCGCCTGGCAGGAAGAAATGGCGGACTCCGGCGAGATGCTCGACGAAGTGCGCAGCCAGGTATTCGACGATCGGGTCTATGTGTTTACCCCGAAAGGCGACGTGGTGGATCTGCCGGCCGGCTCTACGCCGCTTGATTTTGCCTATCACATTCACAGCGACGTCGGTCACCGCTGTATCGGCGCCAAGATCGGCGGCCGCATCGTGCCGTTTACCTATCAGCTGAAGATGGGCGATCAGATTGAGATCATCACCCAGAAACAGCCGAACCCGAGCCGCGACTGGCTGAACCCGAACCTGGGCTACGTCACCACCAGCCGCGGGCGCTCGAAGATCCACAACTGGTTCCGCAAGCAGGACCGCGACAAGAACATTCTGGCCGGCCGCCAGATGTTGGACAACGAACTGGAACACCTCGGCATCAGCCTGAAAGAGGCCGAGAAGCTGCTGATCCCGCGCTACAACATGAACTCGCTGGACGAGGTGCTGGCGGCGATCGGCGGCGGGGACATTCGCCTGAACCAGATGGTGAATTACCTGCAGGGTAAGTTCAACAAGCCGAGCGCCGAAGAGCAGGATCGCGAGGCGCTGCGCCAGCTGGTGCAGCAGAAAGCGCCGCCGCCGACCCGCAACAAGGATAACGGCCGCGTGGTGGTGGAGGGCGTGGGCAACCTGATGCACCACATTGCCCGCTGCTGCCAGCCGATCCCGGGCGACGACATCGTCGGTTTTATCACCCAGGGGCGCGGTATTTCGATCCACCGTGCGGACTGCGATCAGCTGGTCGATTTGCAATCGCACGCGCCGGAGCGCATCGTCGATGCGGTATGGGGCGAAAGCTACTCCAGCGGTTATTCGCTGGTGGTGCGCGTGATGGCCAACGATCGCAGCGGGCTGTTGCGCGACATTACCACCATTCTGGCCAACGAAAAGGTCAATGTGCTGGGCGTCGCCAGCCGCAGCGATACCAAGAAGCAGTTGGCCACCATCGACATGGATATCGAAATTTACAACCAGCAGGTGCTGAGCCGGGTGCTGGCGAAGCTGAACCAACTGCCGGACGTGATAGACGCCAAGCGTTTGCACGGCAACTAAGCCCACATCGCCTTTCGGGCCGTATCGATAGCGGATGCGGCCCGAAATCCATGAATTCTGCGGGCGCTCCCCTGCGCCCCCATTCTTTCTCAGAGATTTTTTATGACCCAATCCACTCCGCTGCAGCGTCTGCTGAATATCATGAAAACGCTGCGCGACCCGCAGCTCGGCTGCTCGTGGGACCGCAAGCAAACCTTCGCCACCATTGCGCCTTATACGTTGGAAGAGACTTACGAAGTGCTGGACGCCATCGAACGGCAGGACTACGCCGATCTGCGCGATGAGCTGGGCGACTTGCTGTTTCAGGTGGTGTTCTACGCCCAGATGGGGCAGGAGCAGGGGCTGTTCGATTTTGATGAGGTGTGCACCGCCATCAGCGACAAGCTGGAGCGCCGACATCCGCACATCTTCGGCGACGCCGAGGGCGGAGACAGCGAAGCCGTGGCGGCGCGCTGGGAGCAACTGAAGGCCGGCGAGCGCGCCGAAAAAGCGCTGCACTCGGTGCTGGACGACATTCCGCAGGCGCTGCCGGCGTTGATGAAAGCGCACAAGATCCAGAAACGCTGCGCCTCGGTCGGCTTCGACTGGAACACCCTGGGGCCGGTACTGGACAAAGTGTACGAAGAGATCGACGAAGTGATGCACGAAGCCCGCCAGGCGGTGGTCGACGAGAGCAAACTGGAAGAGGAGATCGGCGATTTGCTGTTCGCCACGGTGAACCTGTCGCGCCATTTGGGCCACAAGGCGGAGAACGCATTGCAGGCGGCGAACCGCAAGTTCGAGCGCCGCTTCCGCCAGGTGGAAGAGATTGTCCAGCAACGCGGGCTGCGGTTGGAGGACGCCACGCTGGAGCAGATGGAAGAGGCCTGGCAGCAGGTGAAACGCCAGGAAAATTGAATCGCTGCAACGACAATGTTGATCGCCGACAAGGTTCACTCAAGCTGAAACGGTTAAGCTTGCGGTCAGATCGGCGGCGCATGGCTGCCGGCGGCAGCAAAAGGGCAACAAACTGAAATCTAAGGCGTTTTATCGCTCCTGAGGGGCGGTAAAAAGAAATTTTCTCTGCTAACTCTTTGTTTTACCTGGAGGGTTTATGCGGCGCCGGCGGAGTAAACCCTGATGAACACGCGAGGGCGGCCGAGATGATGGACAGCAAAACGATCGTTTGTAGGTCAGGAGAGGTTCGGGTATACTACTTTCCCGTCCTGGTTCTTCCATCGTCTTTAAACCTAAACTCTCAGGTTCAGCATGACAACTAATTATATTTTTGTGACCGGCGGGGTCGTATCCTCTCTGGGTAAAGGCATTGCCGCAGCCTCTCTGGCGGCTATTCTTGAAGCCCGTGGCCTCAACGTTACCATCATGAAACTGGACCCGTACATCAACGTGGATCCGGGCACCATGAGCCCGATTCAGCATGGGGAAGTTTTCGTCACCGAAGACGGCGCAGAAACCGATCTGGATTTGGGTCACTACGAGCGCTTCATCCGCACCAAAATGTCGCGTCGCAACAACTTCACCACCGGCCGCATCTACTCCGACGTGCTGCGTAAAGAACGCCGCGGCGACTATCTGGGCGCGACCGTGCAGGTCATTCCGCACATCACCAACGCGATCAAAGAACGCATCATCGAAGGCGGCGAAGGCCACGATGTGGTGCTGGTGGAAATCGGCGGCACCGTCGGCGATATCGAATCGCTGCCGTTCCTCGAAGCCATCCGTCAGATGGCGGTGGAAGTGGGCCGCGAGCACACCCTGTACATGCACCTGACGCTGGTGCCTTACATGGCGGCGGCGGGCGAAGTGAAAACCAAGCCGACCCAGCATTCCGTAAAAGAGCTGCTTTCCATCGGTATTCAGCCTGATGTGCTGATTTGCCGTTCCGATCGCGCGGTTCCTGCTAACGAACGCGCGAAAATCGCGCTTTTCTGTAACGTGCCGGAAAAAGCGGTTATCTCTCTGAAAGACGTTGATTCTATTTATAAAATCCCAGGCCTATTGAAATCTCAGGGGCTGGACGATTATATTTGTAAACGATTCAGCTTGAACGCACCGGAAGCCAACCTGGCCGAATGGGAACAGGTGATCTACGAAGAAGCCAATCCGGGCGGCGAAGTGACCATCGGAATGGTCGGCAAATACGTTGAGCTGCCGGATGCCTACAAGTCGGTGATCGAAGCGCTGAAACACGGCGGGCTGAAAAACCGTTTGACCGTGAACATCAAGCTGATCGACTCGCAGGACGTAGAAACCCGCGGCGTGGAAGTGCTGAAAGGGCTGGATGCGATCCTGATCCCGGGCGGCTTCGGCTACCGCGGCGTGGAAGGCAAAGTGATGACCGCACGCTATGCGCGCGAGAACAACATTCCTTACCTGGGCATTTGCCTGGGCATGCAGGTGGCGTTGATGGAGTTCGCTCGCAACGTGGCCGGCATGGAAAACGCCAACTCCACCGAGTTTATGCCAGACTGTAAGTACCCGGTGGTGGCGTTGATCACCGAATGGCGCGACGAAGACGGCAACGTCGAAGTGCGCAGCGAAGAAAGCGATTTGGGCGGCACGATGCGCGTAGGTGGCCAACAGTGCAACCTGAGCGACAACAGCCTGGTGCGTCAGCTGTACGGCGAACCGACCATTGTCGAGCGTCATCGTCACCGTTACGAAGTTAACAACATGCTGTTGAAGCAGATCGAAGCCGCAGGGCTGCGTGTCGCCGGTCGTTCCGCCGACAACAAGCTGGTCGAGATCATTGAACTGCCGAATCACCCGTGGTTTGTAGCCTGTCAGTTCCACCCGGAATTTACGTCTACGCCGCGTGATGGGCATCCGCTGTTCGCCGGCTTCGTGAAAGCCGCAGGCGAGCATCAGAAGCGCCAGGTGAAATAAAATATTTGGTGGGCGGCGCGCGGTGAGAACCGCGCGCTGTTTGTCTGGAGTTTTAGTTTAACTTGTACTGAGGAAAACCTAATGTCCAAAATCGTTAAAGTCATCGGTCGTGAAATCATCGACTCCCGCGGTAACCCGACTGTTGAAGCCGAAGTTCATCTGGAAGGCGGTTTCGTCGGCTTGGCTGCTGCGCCGTCAGGTGCTTCTACCGGTTCCCGCGAAGCGCTGGAACTGCGTGACGGTGACAAGTCTCGTTTCCTGGGTAAAGGCGTACTGAAAGCCGTTGCTGCAGTAAACGGTCCGATTGCTCAGGCAGTACTGGGTAAAGATGCCAAAGACCAGGCGAACATCGACAAGATCATGATCGATCTGGACGGCACCGAAAACAAATCCAACTTCGGCGCCAACGCCATTCTGGCGGTTTCCCTGGCAGCAGCGAAAGCGGCCGCAGCCTCTAAAGGCATGCCGCTGTACGAGCACATCGCTGAGCTGAACGGCACCCCAGGCAAATTCTCCATGCCACTGCCGATGATGAACATCATCAACGGCGGCGAGCACGCTGACAACAACGTCGACATTCAGGAATTCATGATTCAGCCGGTTGGCGCGAAAACCCTGAAAGAAGCGGTGCGCATCGGTTCTGAAGTGTTCCACCACCTGGCGAAAGTTCTGAAAGCCAAAGGCATGAACACCGCCGTGGGCGACGAAGGCGGCTATGCGCCAAACCTGGGTTCCAACGCCGAAGCGCTGGCGGTTATCGCTGAAGCGGTAAAAGCGGCGGGCTACGAGCTGGGCAAAGACGTGACGCTGGCGATGGACTGTGCGGCTTCCGAATTCTACAAAGACGGTAAATACGTGCTGGCCGGCGAAGGCAACAAAGCCTTCACTTCCGAAGAGTTCACTCACTTCCTGGAAGAGCTGACCAAACAGTACCCAATCGTGTCTATCGAAGACGGCCTGGATGAATCCGACTGGGCGGGCTTCGCTTACCAGACCAAAGTGCTGGGCGACAAAATCCAGCTGGTGGGCGACGATCTGTTCGTGACCAACACCAAGATCCTGAAAGAAGGCATCGAGAAAGGCATCGCTAACTCCATCCTGATCAAGTTCAACCAGATCGGTTCTCTGACCGAAACGCTGGCGGCTATCAAGATGGCGAAAGACGCCGGTTACACCGCGGTGATCTCTCACCGTTCCGGTGAAACCGAAGACGCGACCATCGCCGACCTGGCGGTAGGGACTGCGGCTGGCCAGATCAAAACCGGTTCCATGAGCCGTTCTGACCGCGTTGCCAAGTACAACCAACTGATCCGTATCGAAGAAGCGCTGGGTGACCGTGCGCCATTCAACGGCCTGAAAGAAGTTAAAGGCCAGTAAGTTCGACCGATTCGGTTGTTAAATAAAAACCCGCTGCGGCGGGTTTTTTTATGGCCGGCGTTCGGCCAAAAGCGCGCAATAAAAAAACCCGCCGCAGCGGGTTTTATCAACAGCAAGCGTTACATCTGTTGCGTTGCCGCGCTCACCGGCGAACCCCCGCCTTTTTTGCGCACCCACAGCCAGTAAGCCACGGTGAGTAAAGCGATCCACACCAGCCCGACGTACAGGGCGATGCGGCTCTCTTCGAAGTAGCCGAGCAGGCCGATGACGAACGCCATAAAGGCGGTCGCCAATGCCGGCGCTACCGGCCACCACGGCACCGGGAAGCTCAACTGACGAGTTTCTTCCGGCGACAGCGTGCGGCGCATGACGATCTGCGACAGCAGGATCATCAGCCACACCCAGACGGTGGCGAAGGTGGCGATCGAGGCGATGATCATGAAGACCTTCTCCGGGATCAGGTAGTTGAGCACCACCGCCAACAGCAGGGCGACCGACATGACCAGCACCGTCATCCACGGCACGCCGCTGGCGGTCAGTTTGGTGAAGCTGCGCGGCGCCTGGCCGTCCTGCGCCATGCCATACATCATGCGGCCGGCGCCGAAGATGTCGCTGTTGATGGCCGAAATGGCGGCGGTGATCACCACCACGTTCAGCACGTTGGCGGCGGAGCTGATGCCGAGGTTGCTGAAAATCTCGACGAACGGGCTGCCATTCTGGCCGATGCTGTTCCACGGATAGATCGCCATCAGCACCGTCAGCGTCAGCACGTAGAACAGCAGGATGCGCACCGGCACGGCGTTAATCGCCTTCGGCAGCACTTTGGCGGGGTCTTTCGCCTCGCTGGCGGTAATGCCGATGATCTCAATGCCGCCGAAGGCGAACATCACCACTGCCAATGACGCGACCACGCCGCCGATGCCGTTAGGCATAAAGCCGCCGTGCTGCCACAGGTTGCTGATACCGGTGGCGTGCTGGGTTTGGCCGAAGCCGAACAGCATCACTGCCGCACCGCCGACGATCATCGCCACGATGGCGGCGACCTTGACCAGCGACAGCCAGAATTCCAGCTCACCGAACACCTTGACGCTGCACAGGTTGAGCGCGCCAATAAACAGGATGATGCTGAGCACCCAGACCCACTGGGCGACCTCCGGGAACCACAGCCCCATATAAATGCCGAAGGCGGTAACGTCCGCCAGGGCGACGATCACCATTTCGAAGGTGTAGGTCCAACCGGTGAGGAACCCGGCCAGCGGGCCGAGATAGTGGCTGGCGTAGTGGCCGAACGAGCCGGAAACCGGCTGGTGCACCGCCATTTCACCCAGCGCGCGCATCACCATGAACACCGCCGCGCCGCCCACCAGGTAGGCCAGCAGCACGGCCGGGCCGGCCAGCTGGATGGCGCCGGCGGAGCCGTAGAACAGGCCGGTGCCGATCGCCGAGCCGAGGGCCATGAAACGGATATGCCGCGCGTTTAGTCCGCGTCTGAGTTGTGTCGTTTCGTTACGCATGTTGCTTCCCGTTAAGTGTTTGCCGAACAGGCACGCGCTGCCCGCGCCGGGTGGAACGCACCCGGCGGGGCAGAACAAACTGCGTGATTCAGTGTGTGATGATTATGCCTGGCTAGGCAGCAGCGCCGCAGGCAGCAGCGATGTCAGGTGACCGGCCGCCAAGAGTTGGCTGGCGGCTTCAATGTCGGGGGCGAAGAAACGATCCTTGTCGTAGAAACTGACATGCTCGCGCAGCAGACGGCGCGCCTGCTCCAGACCTTCCGAGGTCTTCAGGCCGTTGCGGAAATCCAGGCCCTGACAGGCGGCCAGCCATTCGACCGCCAGAATGCCGCGCACATTGTCCGCCATGCTCCACAGGCGGCGACCGGCGGCCGGCGCCATGGAAACGTGGTCTTCCTGGTTGGCGGAGGTCGGAATGCTGTCGACGCTCGACGGGTGCGCCAGCGCTTTGTTTTCGCTGGCCAGCGCCGCGGCGGTCACCTGAGCGATCATGAAGCCGGAGTTCACGCCGCCGTTCTCCACCAGGAACGGTGGCAGCTGCGACATGTGCTTGTCCATCATCAGCGAGATGCGGCGCTCGGACAGCGAACCGATTTCGGCAAACGCCAGCGCCAGGTTATCGGCGGCCATCGCTACCGGTTCAGCGTGGAAGTTGCCGCCGGACAGCACGTCGCCCTGTTCGGCGAACACCAGCGGGTTATCGGAGACGGCGTTAGCTTCGATTTCCAGCACTTCGGCGGCCTGGCGGATCTGCGTCAGGCAGGCACCCATCACCTGTGGCTGGCAGCGCAGGGAGTAAGGATCCTGCACTTTTTCACAGTTGCGGTGCGAGTCGGAGACTTCGCTGCGCGCGCCGAGCAGGTGGCGATAGGCGATGGCGGCGTCGATCTGGCCGCGCTGGCCGCGCACCTCGTGGATACGCGCATCGAACGGGCTGCGAGAGCCCAGCGCCGCTTCCACCGTCAGGCTGCCCGCCACGGTCGCAGCGGCGAACAGATCTTCGGCATCGAACAGGCCGCGCAGCGCGAAGGCGGCGGAGACCTGGGTGCCGTTCAGCAGCGCCAGACCCTCTTTCGCCGCCAGCGTCAGCGGTTTCAGGCCGGCTTTGGCCAGCGCTTCGGTCGCCGGCAGCCATTGGCCCTGATGGCGCGCCTGGCCTTCGCCCAGCAGCACCAGGCTCATGTGCGCCAGTGGCGCCAGGTCGCCGGAGGCGCCGACGGAGCCTTTCAGCGGAATATGCGGATAAACTTCGGCGTTGACCAGCGCGATCAGCGCCTGAATGACTTCCAGACGAATGCCGGAGAAGCCGCGCGACAGGCTGTTGATCTTCAGCACCATGATCAGGCGCACCAGGTTGTCGTCGGTCGGCTCGCCCACGCCGGCGGCGTGTGACAGTACGATCGAACGCTGCAGGTTTTCCAGATCGTCGCGGGCGATGCGCGTCGAAGCCAGCAGGCCAAACCCGGTGTTGATGCCGTAAGTGGTGCGGTTTTCTTCAACGATACGTTCCACGCAGGCCACGCTCTGTTGGATAGGGCCGTAGGCGTTGTCGTCCAGCGTCAGCGTCACCGGATGTTGATAGACGTCGCGTAGCTGGGCCAGCGTCAGTTTGCCTGGGCGAATAGTCAGCGCTTTCATGCTTTTTCTCCTTGGGTCGCGGCAACCATCGGCAGGTTCAGGCCTTGCTCGCGGGCGCAGTCGATAGCGATATCGTAACCGGCGTCGGCGTGACGCATGACCCCGGTAGCCGGGTCATTGTGCAGGACGCGGGCGATGCGCTCGGCGGCCTCGTCGGTGCCGTCGCAGACGATCACCATGCCGGAGTGTTGGGAGAAGCCCATGCCGACGCCGCCGCCGTGGTGCAGGGAAACCCAGGTGGCGCCGCTGGCGGTGTTCAGCAGGGCGTTCAGCAACGGCCAGTCGGAAACCGCATCGGAACCGTCTTTCATCGCTTCGGTTTCACGGTTCGGGCTGGAAACGGAGCCGGAATCCAGGTGGTCGCGGCCGATGACGATCGGGGCGGACAGTTCGCCGCGGCGCACCATCTCGTTGAACGCCAGGCCCAGCTTGGCGCGCTGGCCGAGGCCAACCCAGCAAATGCGCGCCGGCAGGCCCTGGAAGCTGATGCGCTCGCGCGCCATGTCCAGCCAGCGGTGCAGGTGTTCGTCATCCGGGATCAGCTCTTTCACCATGGCGTCGGTTTTGTAGATGTCCTGCGGATCGCCGGACAGCGCCGCCCAGCGGAACGGCCCGATACCGCGGCAGAACAGCGGACGGATGTAGGCCGGCACGAAGCCCGGGAAGTCGAAGGCGTTGTCGACGCCGGTTTCTTTCGCCATCTGGCGAATGTTGTTGCCGTAGTCGAAGGTCGGCACGCCCATCTGCTGGAAGGCCAGCATGGCTTTGACGTGATCGGCCATCGACTGCTTGGCGGCGGCGACCACTTTAGCCGGCTCGGTCTGGGCGCGCTGGCGATACTCTTCCCAGCTCCAGCCCTTCGGCAGGTAGCCGTTCAGCGGATCGTGGGCGCTGGTCTGATCGGTGACCATGTCTGGGCGTACGCCGCGGCGCACCAGCTCTGGCAGGATTTCAGCCGCGTTGCCGCACAGAGCGATGGAGATGGCTTTGCCTTCTGAGGTGTATTTTTTGATGCGGGCCAGCGCGTCGTCCAAATCTTTGGCCTGCTCATCGACGTAGCGGGTTTTCAGACGGAAATCGATGCGGCTCTGCTGACATTCGATGTTCAGCGAGCAGGCGCCCGCCAGCGTCGCGGCCAGCGGCTGTGCGCCGCCCATGCCGCCCAGGCCGGCGGTCAGCACCCAGCGGCCCTGCAGGCTGCCGTCGTAATGCTGGCGGCCCGCTTCGACGAAGGTTTCATAGGTGCCCTGAACGATGCCCTGGCTGCCGATGTAGATCCAGCTGCCGGCGGTCATCTGGCCGTACATGGCCAGGCCTTTGGCGTCCAGTTCGTTGAAGTGTTCCCAGGTGGCCCAGTGCGGTACCAGGTTGGAGTTGGCGATCAGCACGCGTGGCGCGTTGCTGTGGGTTTTGAAGACGCCGACCGGTTTGCCGGACTGCACCAGTAGGGTTTCGTCTTCTTCCAGCGTTTTCAGGGTTTCGACGATCTTGTCGTAGCAATCCCAGTCGCGCGCGGCGCGGCCGATGCCGCCGTACACCACCAGTTCGTGTGGGTTCTCCGCAACTTCAGGATCGAGGTTGTTCATCAGCATGCGTAACGGCGCTTCGGTCAGCCAGCTTTTTGCGTTTAATTGTGTGCCGCGTGGCGCGCGTACATCGACATTGCGAACTTTGTTATTTGTAGTCACAGCAGTTTCCTCAAACAGTATCGGTGCAGATTTCATGCCGCGGTGGGGATGAGTACCACGGCATAACAATGCGTAGGGCTTATTAACATATACTTGTATGTACAAGCATATGCAACACTGACCAGTTGCCGATGAAAAATGGCATAAGAAAAAGTTATTTTCTTTTTATATCAGCTTGATAAGCGTTTTTTTTATCACCGGGCTCATGTGCGATAGGCCGGAGAAAAGTGAGCTGTTCGGCAAAAATGAATTAAAATTGACTCATTTTTGGGCGGCTAGTCACAATATTTTTACAGACTGATTACAGTTGGCGGCGGAGGATAAACAAGCCCTATCACCGCAAGAACAAAGCCCGCCGTGGGCGGGCTTGCAGGGGTCAGGCGGCCGGTTGCAGCATCGGCTTGCGGCTCATCTTGCACACCGTGGCGATGGCGGCGATCAGCGCCGGTACGCACAGGAACATCAGGATGCTCTGCACTTCCCACTGCATCGCCAGCAGTTGGGCGCCCATCATGGTGCCGGCGACGCCGCCGAAGCGACCGATGCCCTGCATCCAGGCGATGCCGGTGGCGCGGCTGTGGGTGGGGTAGAAGGTGGCCGCCAGCGTTTGCAACCCGGACTGCGCGCCGTTCATGGTGACGCCCATCAGGAAGATGAAGGCGCCCAGCAATACGATCTGTTTATCTTCGGTCGCCATCGCCACGATCAGCAGGGCGGTGACGACAAAGCCGCTCGAGACCACCTTATGCGCGTTCCAGCGATCCATCAGCCAGCCGGCTACCAGGATGCCGAGCGTGCCGCCGAAGGTGAACAGCGAGGTAAGCATCGCCGACTGTTCCAACTGGTAGCCCAATCCCTGCATCAGGATCGGCATCCAGCTCAGCAACACGTAGTAGATCACCAGCCCCATGAAGTAGGTCACCCACAGCATCAGCGTGCCGAGCAGGTAAGGGCGGCTGAACAGCAGGCCGACGCTGGTCTTGGCCTGCGTCAGCTTCTCTTCATACAGGTAAAAACGCGTCACGCCGTCAAGGCTCTGGCTGACGAAGCGTTGCGCGATGCGCTTGATCTTCGCCGCATCCTGCCCGCGGTTAACCATATATTTGACCGATTCCGGCAGCAGCAAAATCAGCAAGACCGTCAATACCAGCGGCGCAATGGCGCCGAGCAGCAGCACGCTGTGCCAGCCGTAGCTCGGAATCAGCCACGATGAAATGGCGCCGCCGCCGGCCGCGCCCAGCGGAAAGCCGCAGTACATGGTGTTGATCGCCAGCGAACGGCAGCGCTGCGGCGCGTATTCGGAGATCAGCGTGATGGCGTTGGGCATCGCCGCCCCCAGCCCGAGGCCGGTGAGGAAACGCCACAGCGTCAGGCTATTGAGCGAGCCGGCGTAGGCGGTGGCCAGGCTCGACAGGCCGAAGAACAGGCAGGAAAACACCAGCACGCGCTTGCGGCCGATGCGGTCGGAGATTGGCCCGGCGATCAGCGCGCCGAGCGACAGCCCCAGCAGCGCGGCGCTCAGCACGGGCCCCAGATCCTGTTTGACGATGCCCCAGTCTTTGGCGACCGAGGGGGCGATATAGCCCATGGCGGCGGTATCGAAACCGTCGATGGCGAGGATCAGGAATCCGAGAATGATCAGGGTCCAGTGAAACAGCGAAAACTTGCTGTCGTCGATGGCCTGCTGAATGTTCAACTCGCTGGTGGAATGAGTCATGGCACCCTCTAAACGCAGATGTAGTCGTGATGGATGGAACGTGGCCGAAACTGGCGCTCGGCTTGTGTTTGCTTGTATATACATCTGCGCGTCAGCGCTTTATGTCAAATATAATTATCTTATTTGTTAACTGCGTGTTGTTTTCTGTGGAGCAGGTTGCACCGCCGATGAAAGGCCTAAGGCCGGTTAACAAATTAAATGAAGGCCATTGGCGGTGAGATATGCTGATGGCGGCGCGGAGGATAAAATTTAATACAATTTTGGCCGTTTGGTCGCCGGGCCGGAATCTGCGATAATCGCTTTTTACTTTTCCAGATTGAGAAACCGATGCAGTACCCGATCAATGAGATGTTCCAAACCTTGCAGGGCGAAGGCTTTTTCACCGGCGTGCCGGCCATTTTTATCCGCCTGCAGGGCTGCCCGGTAGGGTGCAGTTGGTGCGATACCAAACATACCTGGGAAAAGGAAGCCAATCGGGAAGTCGACCTGCAACGGATCCTGGTCAAAACAGAGGAAAGCGACGCCTGGGGCAATGCCAGCGCCGAGCAGCTGCTGGCGGTGATGCGTCAACAAGGTTACACCGCGCGCCATGTGGTGATCACCGGCGGCGAACCCTGCATCTACGATCTGACGCCGCTGACAGAGCTGTTCGAACAGCATGGCTACGGCTGCCAGATTGAGACCAGCGGCACCCACGAAATTCGCTGCTCCGCCAACACCTGGGTGACGGTTTCGCCGAAGGTGAATATGCGCGGCGGCATGAAAGTGCTGGATCAGGCGCTGCGGCGCGCCGACGAGGTGAAGCATCCGGTGGCGCGCGAGCGCGATATCGAGGCGCTCGACGCGCTGCTGGCGACGCTGCAGGACGACAAGGCGCGGATTATTGCGCTGCAGCCGATCAGCCAGAAAGAAGAGGCGACCCGCCTGTGCATCGAAACCTGCATTGCGCGCAACTGGCGGCTGTCGATGCAGACCCACAAATATCTGAATATCGCCTGAGTTTATTGGCAGGAAGCGTTAGAACGAGACAGGAGTTGCCGGTGAAGATTTTATCGCGTGCATTCGAGGCGGTGACGGAAGCGGAATTGCGGTCGATTCGCTCACTGTTGTCCGACGCTTTCCCCGAGATAACCGACGGATTTTATCTGCAGCATGCGCCGGTTTGCCTGGTGATCGCCACGGAAGGTGAAGCGATCGTCGGCCAACTGGCGGTGCATGAGCGGCCGGTGCTGATTGACGGTGAGGCCGAGGTGATTGGCATCATCGGGCTGGTGGCCGTGGCACAAACGCATCGCCGCCGCGGCGTGGCCGCAAAAATGCTAGTGCAGGCGCATGACTCTCTGCGCAGTAAAGGGATCGCATATTCCATACTGTTTGCGGTAAGCGAAAAATACTATACCGGCGCCGGCTATCGGGCGATGGAAAACGAGACGGCGTTCATTGAGGATGGCGAGAGCAAAACGTTTGTCTATCGCGGGGGAATGGCGTTGAGCCTGTCGGAAAGGCCCTGGGCGGCGCGGCACCTGGATCTGCAAGGCGAGGTAGTGTGAGGGTATCTGCACATACCCTCACGGCATCAACCTTTATATACGCATCCCGCCGTACAGGTCTCTTTCACCATCACCGCAGTCAGTTCCGGTAACTGGGGCTTGAGCTGCTGCCAAATCCAGGCGGCGAGCACTTCGCTGGTGGGATTTTCCAATCCTGGAATATCGTTCAGATAATGGTGATCCAGCCGCTCCCAGATCGGGGAAAACACAGCCTTGAGCTCGGCGAAATCCATCACCCAACCGGTGTGGGGGTTCACTTCACCGGTCACTTCCAGACGCACCATAAACGAATGCCCATGCAGACGGCCGCATTTGTGGCCCTCCGGTACGTGCGGCAAACGGTGTGCGGCTTCAAACTGAAAATCTTTAAACAGCGTGGTTGCCATTATTACGGCCTCATTGACTCAAAAACCGCCGCATAGTACCGGAAAGCGCGCCTGCTTGCCATTTATACCGTTATGGTCTACCGCCACGGCAAACGCACCCGGTTAACACTTTTTTTGTTTGGTGTTTGCGGCACCTATCGGCTGGGGTAATGAGCCGAAATGTTGAACGGTGAAAAAATGATGAAAAAAAGTGCTTTATTTTCATCTGGATAAAAAACTTTGTTTAACGGTTTAAGCGTTATCCCTTACCAGAAAAACAGCTTAGTCATTTTGGTTATGATTTATTGCTATCCCTTATTTAATCGTTGCTATTCTGCTCGGTAACCTTACAAACTCTCCTGATCTTTTCCGCACACCCGACGCAGCGAAGAGACAGCGACTGGCACTGGCGCGCGCCTGGCAGGAAAGGCGCTAAGTATAGGAAATAAGTACAGCAATGACGACTCAGGCTCCTCCAACATCTTTGCTCCCGCTGACGCCCGAACAGCTGGCGCGCTTGCAGGCAACGATCGGCGACTATTCGCCGACGCAGCTGGCGTGGCTGTCCGGTTATTTTTGGGGCATGGTCAATCAACAGCCCGGAGCCGTGGCCATTGCGCCTGTCGCCCCTGCGGCTGCGGCCGCTATCACCATCATTTCCGCTTCGCAGACCGGCAATGCGCGCCGCCTGGCGGAGCAGCTGCGCGACGATCTGTTGGCCGCCAATCTGAGCGCCACGTTGGTCAGCGCCGGCGACTACAAATTCAAACAGATAGCGCAAGAGCGCCTGCTGGTGATCGTCGCCTCCACGCAGGGGGAAGGCGAACCGGCGGAAGAAGCGGTGGCGCTGCATAAATTCCTGTTCTCGAAGAAGGCGCCGAAGCTGAATGATACCGCTTTTGCGGTGTTCGGGCTGGGGGACACCTCTTATGAGAATTTCTGTCAGTCTGGTAAAGATTTCGACGGCAAGCTGGCCGAACTGGGCGCCGAGCGCCTGGTGGAGCGTGTGGACGCCGACGTGGAGTACCAGGAGCTAGCGGCCGCCTGGCGCAAACAGGTGGTGTCGGTGCTGAAGGCGCGCACGCCGGCGGAAATCGCCGCGCCGGGCGTGTTGGCCAGCGGTGCGGTCGATCTGATCGACAGCAGCCCGTACAGCAAGGAACAGCCGCTCACCGCCCAACTGGCGGTTAAGCAGAAGATTACCGGCCGCGCGTCGGATAAAGACGTGCGCCATATCGAGATCGATCTGGGCGATTCCGGCCTGCGTTATCAACCGGGCGATGCGCTCGGCGTATGGTTCGACAACGATCCCGCGCTGGTGGACGAGCTGGTGCAGTTGTTGTGGCTGAAAGGCGACGAGCCGGTCGAGGTGGAAGGGCAGACCCTGCCGCTGGCGCAGGCGCTGCGCAGCCATTTCGAACTGACGCAGAACACCACCCCGATCGTCGATAAATACGCCGCGCTGTCGCGCGACGAAACGCTGATCGGCCTGTTGGCGGATAAGGCTGCGCTGCAGCAGTACGCACACAATACGCCGATCGTCGATATGGTGCGGCAGGCGCCGGCGGATCTGAGCGCCGAACAGCTGGTTGGCCTGCTGCGCCCGCTGACGCCGCGCCTGTATTCCATCGCCTCTTCGCAGGCGGAGAACGAAAGCGAAGTGCACATCACCGTGGGCGTGGTGCGTTACGACATCGACGGGCGCGCCCGCAGCGGCGGCGCCTCCGGCTTCCTGGCGGATCGCCTGGAGGAGGACGGCGACGTGCGGGTGTTTATCGAACACAACGACAACTTCCGCCTGCCGGCCAATCCGGAAGCGCCGGTGATCATGATCGGCCCGGGCACCGGCATCGCGCCGTTCCGCGCCTTTATGCAGCAGCGCGACGCCGACGGCGCCGGCGGCAAGAACTGGCTGTTCTTCGGCAACCCGCACTTCACCGAAGATTTCCTGTATCAGGTCGAATGGCAGCGCTACGTGAAAGACGGCCTGCTGACCCGCATCGATCTGGCCTGGTCCCGCGACCAGCAACATAAAATATACGTACAAGACAAACTGCGCGAACAGGGCGCGGAAGTGTGGCGCTGGATTCAGGAAGGCGCGCACATTTACGTCTGCGGCGATGCCAATCGCATGGCGAAAGACGTGGAAAACACATTACTGGAACTGGTGGCCGAGCACGGTGGCATGGATACCGAGCAGGCGGATGAATTTTTAAGTGAGCTGCGCCTTGAGCGCCGTTATCAGCGAGATGTTTACTGATGAGTGATAAACACCCCGGGCCTTTGGTAGTCGAAGGCAAACTGGCCGATGCGGAGCGCATGAAGAAGGAGAGCCACTTCCTGCGCGGCACCATCGCCGAAGATTTAAATGACGGCCTGACCGGCGGCTTCAACGGAGACAACTTCCTGCTGATCCGTTTCCACGGCATGTACCAGCAGGATGACCGCGACATTCGCGCCGAACGCGCCGAGCAGAAGCTGGAGCCGCGCCATGCCATGATGCTGCGCTGCCGCCTGCCGGGCGGCATCATCAGCCCGCAGCAGTGGCTGGGCATCGACAAGTTCGCGCAGGAGAGCACGCTGTATGGCAGCATTCGCATCACCAACCGCCAGACGTTCCAGTTTCACGGCATTCTGAAAAGCAACGTCAAACCGGTGCACCAGCTGCTGAACCGTCTGGGGTTGGACGCGCTGGCGACCGCCAACGACGTGAACCGCAACGTGCTGTGTACCTCCAACCCGGTGGAGTCCGAGCTGCATCAGGAAGCCTACGAGTGGGCGAAGAAGATCTCCGAACACCTGCTGCCGCGCACCCGCGCCTACGCCGAGGTGTGGCTGGATCAGGAGAAGGTGGCCACCACCGACGAAGAGCCGATTTTGGGGTCGACCTACCTGCCGCGCAAGTTCAAAACCACGGTGGTGATCCCGCCGCAGAACGACGTCGATCTGCACGCCAACGACATGAACTTTGTGGCGATCGCCGAAAACGGCAAGCTGGTAGGCTTCAACCTGCTGGTGGGCGGCGGATTGTCCATCGAGCACGGCAACAAGAAAACCTACGCGCGCCAGGCCAGCGAGTTCGGCTACATTCCGCTCGAGCATACGCTGGCGGTCGCGGAAGCGGTGGTGACCACGCAGCGCGACTGGGGCAACCGCACCGATCGCAAGAACGCCAAAACCAAATACACGCTGGAGCGCGTCGGGGTGGATGTTTTCCGCGCCGAAGTGGAAAAGCGTGCCGGCATTACCTTCGCACCGATCCGGCCGTATGAATTCACCGGCCGCGGCGATCGCATCGGTTGGGTGAAGGGCATCGACGATCAATGGCACCTGACGCTGTTTATCGAGAACGGTCGCCTGCTGGACTATCCGGGGCGCCCGCTGAAGACCGGCATGGCGGAGATCGCCAAGATCCATAAAGGCGACTTCCGTCTGACGGCGAACCAAAACGTGATCATCGCCGGCGTGCCGGAAAGCGAGAAGGCGAAGATCGAAGCCCTGGCGCGCGATCATGGCCTGATCGACGACGAGATCAGCGAGCAACGCAAGAACTCGATGGCCTGCGTATCGTTCCCGACCTGCCCGCTGGCGATGGCGGAGGCCGAGCGCTTCCTGCCGCAGTTCGTCACCAAGGTGGAAGGGATCATGCATCGGCACGGGGTGGGCGACGAGCATATCGTGCTGCGCATCACCGGTTGCCCGAACGGCTGCGGCCGCGCGCTGCTGGCGGAGCTGGGGCTGGTGGGCAAGGCGGTCGGCCGCTATAACCTGCATTTGGGTGGCAACCGCGAAGGCACGCGCATTCCGCGCATGTACCGCGAAAACATCAACGAAGACGAGATCCTGAGCGAGATCGATCTGTTGGTGGGGCGCTGGGCGAAGGAGCGCAACGCCGGCGAAGGCTTCGGCGACTTCACCGTTCGCGCGGGCATCGTCAAACCGGTGCTGGATCCGGCGCGAGATTTCTGGGAGTGAGGCCGGGCGGCCCCTGGGCAGAGGGGCCGCACAGGTAATTTCAAGTAGCAGGAGAGACAACATGGCTGAATTCGATCTGGCGGCGCTGAACGCGTTGCCCAAATCCGGGCAGGCGCTGGCATTGGCGGTGGTCAACGGCCAACTGGAGACCCTCAGCGCCGAGCAGCGCGTTGCATGGGCGCTGGAGCATCTGCCCGGCGAGTTCGTACTCTCGTCCAGTTTCGGCATTCAGGCGGCGGTATGTCTGCACCTGGTGACACGCATCCGGCCGGATATCCCGGTGATCCTGACCGACACCGGTTACCTGTTCCCGGAAACCTACCGCTTTATCGATCAACTGACCGACCAGCTGAAGCTGAATCTGCAGGTGTTCCGCGCCGAACAGTCTCCCGCCTGGCAAGAGGCGCGCTATGGCAAGCTGTGGGAACAGGGCGTGGAAGGGATTGAAAAGTACAACCAGATCAACAAGGTTGAGCCGATGAACCGTGCGCTGGAGACGCTGGGGGCGCAGAGCTGGTTCGCCGGCCTGCGGCGCGAGCAGTCCGGCAGCCGCGCCAATCTGCCGGTGCTGGCGGTGCAGCGCGGGGTGTTCAAGATCCTGCCGATCATCGACTGGGACAACCGCAAGATTTACCAGTATCTGACCGAGCACGGGCTGAGCTATCACCCGCTGTGGGAGCAGGGCTACCTGTCGGTAGGCGATACCCACACCACCCAGAAATGGGAGCCGGGCATGAGCGAGGAAGAGACGCGTTTCTTCGGGCTGAAGCGCGAGTGCGGCCTGCACGAAGGCTAAACGAGACGAATCACACGACAGGGCTCAGCAATGCTGGGCCCTGTTTTTTTGCGGGCTACTTTTTCTTCTGTGCTTTCGGCGGGTGCGCCTGCGCCAGCTCTTTGATCAGCGGCAGCAGGATCTGCACGCTGTCGCGGCTGCGTTTGTCGATCCGCCCCGGCAGGTAGCGATCCAGGTACTGCAGGTTGTCATACTGCGGGCGGTGCCAGGTGACGCCCTGCGGGAAGTGCGGGCTGACGGCGCGCTGCTGGTAGCCGTCCTTGTCGCCCAGCGACCAGTTGGTGGCCTCCACCGACAGCACCGGGATGCCCGCCGCGTCGAACACCTCTTGATCGGAGCAGCAGCCGGTGCCCTTCGGATGCTGCGCGCTGCCCGGATTGCTGGCGGCGGCGATGCCGTAGCGATGGGCGATATCCAGCGCGCGATCGCGGGAGCGTTTCGCCATCTGCGGCGGCGTGTTGCGCCCGGCGTTGAAGTACAGACGATCGCCGGTGATCAGGCTGTCGAGGTTGATCACCAGCACGGTGTTGTTTTTCTCTTCCGCGCTCATACGCTGCAGGTAGTTCTGCGCCCCCAGCGAACCGATCTCTTCGGCGCTGGTGGCGACGAAGCGCAGGCCGTAGGCGGTGGGGATGCTCTTCAGGCGCTCCGCCAGTTCCAGCATCACGCCGATGCCGGAGGCGTTGTCGTCGACGCCCTGTAGCGTCAGGCCGCCGAGGTTGTTATCCAAATCCTCGTCGCTCTGCGGCGTGTAGGTGTCGAAGTGAGCGACGATCACGATCTGTTTCGGGCTGTCGCCGTTGCGGGCGGCGATCACTGAACTGGCGGTAACGTTATTCCAGTTCTTCTTGCCGTCTTTGCTGGTGTAGAGATAGCGAGTGTTGACGCTGCGAATATCGCTTTGGTAACCCATCTTGCTGAACTGCTGTTTCAGGTAGTCGGCGGTGAGCAATTCTGCCGGGCTGCCCGCCATGCGGCCGGGGAAGTAAGTGGCGATGTGGCGGGTCTGTTCGGCGGCGAAACGGCCCATTGGCGCGTCTTTTGCGGGCTGTGCGGCACACACGCTGAAGACGCCGCCGAGTGCGAGGGCCAGCAGGCTGCTCTTCAGGTAAAAACGGGAAAACATACCGAAAAATCCTTCTTTGCTATCGGCGCTGCCGATCATTTTTCTGCGGCACCCAGTATGAGACGCCGGGCGGCATTACACAATTTCCCTGTCTCTTAATTTTCGCGCGAATGCGCAAACAACCGCTGCAGTTATCACCGTTTGCCTTTGGCGTTGCGGCCTATATTCCATAAAGGAACTAATCATTCCTTTTCGTCATTTCAGAGGCTAAATCTCAGCCCGTATAGTCACACTATCTTTCTGTTATATGAAAAGGCTGTTGTGGACTATCTACCAATATTTGCCGACCTGAAACAACGTCCGGTGCTGGTCGTTGGCGGCGGTGACGTGGCTGCGCGAAAAGTCGATCTGCTTCAGCGCGCCGGGGCTGAAATACGGATAGTTGCGCAGTCGCTCTCACCGGAACTGGAACAACAACGTCAGCAAGGGCAGGTGCTCTGGCTGGGGAAAACCTTTGATCCGCAGCAGTTGGACGATGTGTTTCTGGCTATCGCCGCCACGGACGACAACGCGTTGAACGCCGCGGTATTCGCCGAGGCGGATAAGCGCCGGCTGCTGGCCAACGTGGTGGACGATCAGCCGCGCTGTTCGTTCATCTTCCCATCGATCATCGATCGCTCGCCGCTGGTGGTGGCCGTATCGTCCAGCGGCCAGGCGCCGGTGTTAGCGCGGTTGCTGAGGGAAAAGCTGGAGGCGTTGCTGCCCGCCAGTTTGGGGCAGATGGCGCAGGTGGCGGGCCGCTGGCGCGGCCAGGTCAAACAGCGGCTGGCCTCGATTGGCGAGCGTCGCCGTTTCTGGGAGAAAACCTTTGGCGGCCGTTTCGCCACGCTGGTGGCCAACGGCCAGACGGCGCAGGCGGAACGGCAGCTGGAGCAGGATTTGCACCGCTTCGCCGCAGGCGATGAGGGCGCGCAGGGCGAGATCGCTCTGGTGGGCGCCGGGCCGGGCGACGTGGGGCTGTTGACCCTGCGTGGGCTGCAGGTGATGCAGCAGGCGGACGTGGTGCTGTATGACCATCTGGTCAGTGGCGAAATCCTCGATCTGGTGCGTCGCGACGCCGAACGTATCTGCGTGGGCAAGCGCGCCGGCGCACACTCGGTGATCCAGGAAGAAATCAATCGGCTGTTGGTGGAACTGGCGCAGCAGGGCAAACGCGTGGTGCGCCTCAAGGGAGGCGACCCGTTCATCTTTGGCCGAGGTGGCGAAGAGCTGCAGGTGGCCGCCGCCGCCGGCATCCCGTTCCAGGTGGTGCCGGGCGTCACGGCCGCCGCGGGGGCGACCGCCTACGCCGGCATTCCGCTGACGCACCGCGATCATGCGCAGAGCGTGACCTTTATCACCGGCCATTGCCGCCCCGACGGCGATGGCTTGGACTGGGCCGATCTGGCTCGGGCGCGGCAGACGTTGGCTATCTACATGGGCACCATGAAGGCGGCGGACATCAGCCAGCGCCTGATCGCCCACGGTCGCGCTGCCGCGACGCCGGTGGCGGTGATCAGCCGCGGCACGCGCGCCGATCAGCAGGTGCAGATCGGCACGCTGGAACAACTGGAACATCTGGCCCAACGGGCGCCGCTGCCGGCGCTGTTGGTGATCGGCGAGGTGGTGGAACTGCACCATCAAATCGCCTGGTTCGGGCATCAATCGCAGACGGAAGGGGCAGCGCGCCCGGCCGTCGTGAATTTGGCATAGGCAAGGCTTTTAAGGACCTGTTATGGACGAAAAACGACTCACTCATTTGCGGCAATTGGAGGCGGAGAGTATCCATATCATCCGTGAAGTCGCCGCTGAATTCGCCAACCCGGTGATGCTGTATTCCATCGGCAAAGACTCTTCCGTGATGCTGCATCTGGCGCGCAAGGCGTTCTTCCCCGGCACGCTGCCGTTCCCGCTGCTGCACGTCGATACCGGCTGGAAGTTCCGCGAAATGTACGAATTCCGCGATCGCACCGCGAAGGAGTACGGCTTCGAGCTGCTGGTGCATAAAAACCCGGAAGGGGTGGCGATGGGCATCAACCCGTTCGTGCACGGTAGCGCCAAGCATACCGACATCATGAAGACCGAGGGCCTGAAACAGGCATTGAACAAGTACGGTTTCGACGCTGCCTTCGGCGGTGCGCGGCGCGACGAGGAGAAATCGCGCGCCAAAGAGCGCATCTATTCGTTCCGCGATCGCTTCCACCGCTGGGATCCGAAAAACCAGCGGCCGGAGCTGTGGCACAACTACAACGGTCAGATCAACAAAGGGGAGAGCATCCGCGTCTTCCCGCTGTCGAACTGGACCGAGCTGGATATCTGGCAGTACATCTTCCTGGAAAAGATCGACATCGTGCCGCTGTACCTGGCGAAACCGCGCCCGGTGGTGGAGCGCGACGGCATGCTGATGATGGTGGACGACGATCGCATCGATCTGCAGCCGGGCGAAGTGATCAGCCAGCGCATGGTGCGTTTCCGCACCCTGGGGTGCTGGCCGCTGACCGGCGCGGTGGACTCGCAGGCGCAAACCCTGCCGGAGATCATCGAAGAGATGCTGGTCTCCACCACCAGTGAGCGCCAGGGGCGGATGATCGATCGCGATCAGTCCGGTTCGATGGAGCTGAAAAAGCGTCAAGGGTATTTCTAAGGAGCCGCCGGATGAACAACGCAATTGCACAACAAATCGCTGACCAGGGCGGCGTCGAATCTTACCTGCACGCGCAGCAGCACAAGAGCCTGCTGCGTTTTCTGACCTGCGGCAGCGTCGATGACGGCAAAAGCACCCTGATCGGCCGCCTGCTGCACGATACGCGCCAGATCTACGAGGATCAGCTGTCGACGCTGCACAGCGACAGTAAACGCATCGGCACCCAGGGCGAGAAGCTCGATCTGGCGCTGCTGGTGGACGGCCTGCAGGCCGAGCGCGAGCAGGGCATCACCATCGACGTAGCCTATCGCTATTTCTCGACCGAAAAACGCAAATTTATCATCGCCGATACCCCAGGGCATGAGCAGTACACCCGCAATATGGCCACCGGCGCCTCCACCTGCGATCTGGCGATCCTGTTGATCGACGCGCGCAAAGGGGTGCTGGATCAGACTCGCCGCCACAGTTTTATCGCGACCCTGCTGGGCATTCGCCATCTGGTGGTGGCGGTGAACAAAATGGATCTGGTGGGCTACCAGGAAGCGGTGTTCGAGCAGTTCAAACAGGATTACCTGACCTTCGCCCAGCAGTTGCCAGGCGATCTGGATATCAAGTTCGTACCGCTGTCGGCGCTGGACGGTGACAACGTGGCGAGCGAAAGCGCCCATATGCCGTGGTACAGCGGCCCGACGCTGTTGGAAGTGCTGGAGAGCGTGGACGTGGTCAGCGAGCGAGAAAATCAGCCGCTGCGCTTCCCGGTGCAGTACGTCAACCGCCCGAACCTCGATTTTCGCGGCTATGCCGGCACGCTGTCCGCCGGCGTGGTGCGGGTGGGGCAACGGGTTAAAGTGCTGCCTTCCGGCGTGGAGTCCAGCGTGGCGCGCATCGTGACCTTCGACGGCGATCTGCAAGAAGCGGTGCCGGGCGAGGCGATTACGCTGGTGCTGAAGGATGAAGTGGACATCAGCCGCGGCGATTTGCTGGTCGACGCCGGCGAAAGCCTGCAGGCGGCGCAGAGCGCGCGGGTGGACGTGGTATGGATGGCCGAGCAGCCGCTGGTGCCGGGTCAGAGCTACGACATCAAAATCGCCGGTAAAAAGACCCGCGCACGCGTGGAGAGCATCCGCCATCAGGTGGAGATCAACACGCTGGCGCAACACCCGGCCGACACGTTGCCGCTCAACGGTATCGGCCTGGTGGAGCTGACCTTCGACGAGCCGCTGATGCTGGACAGCTATCAGAGCAATCACGACACCGGCGGGCTGATCTTCATCGATCGTATGAGCAACGTCACGGTGGGCGCCGGGCTGGTGCGTGAAACGCTTCAGGCCGCATCGGCGGCACGCGGCGAATTTAGCGCCTTCGAGCTGGAGCTGAATGCGCTGGTGCGCAAGCACTTCCCGCACTGGGGCGCACGCGATCTGCTCGGTGGCCGATAAGGTGGCCGCTGAACTGAGGGCGACCGGGCCGGATGATGAGAACGTGGTTTGGCATCCGCACGCGGTGACGCGCGCGGATCGCGAAGCGCGCAACGGTCACCGTGGCGCGGTGCTATGGTTTACCGGGCTGTCCGGCTCGGGCAAATCCACCGTCGCCGGCGCGTTGGAGCAGGCGCTGCATGGGCTCGGCGTCAGCACCTATCTGCTGGACGGCGATAACGTGCGCCACGGTCTGTGCCGCGATCTCGGTTTCTCTGACGAGGATCGGCGCGAGAATATTCGCCGGGTGGGGGAAGTGGCCAAACTGATGGTGGATGCCGGGTTGGTGGTGTTGACCGCGTTCATTTCGCCGCACCGCGCCGAGCGGCAAATGGTGCGCGAGATGCTCGGCGACGAGCGCTTTATCGAGGTGTTCGTCGACACGCCGTTGGCGATCTGCGAGGCGCGCGATCCGAAGGGATTGTATAAAAAAGCGCGTGCCGGCGAGCTGCGCAATTTCACCGGCATCGACGCGGTTTACGAGGCGCCGCAGCAGCCGGAAATCCACCTCGATGGCCAACAATTGGTAACAAATTTGATTGCGCAATTGTTAGACGTGTTGCGTGGTCAGGCTATTATCAAACCCTGAATTCAAAAAAAGCGTGTGGCGTTTTTCGCCATGCGCTTTTTACTCTAAGCCGCCGCAGAGCGAGCCGAATAACCAGGGATCACTATGCAAAATGTCACGCCTATCTTGATCGACGCCAAGCAGTCAAAACAGGAGAGAGAGGAGCCTTCTTATTCTTTCCTGGGCGGCGTTAGCGGCTTTGTTTTCTACTGGCTGGCGTTCGCGTTGCCGTTTCTGGTTTACGGTTCCAACACGCTGTTTTTCCTGCTCTATACCTGGCCATTCTTCCTGGCGCTGATGCCGCTGTCGGTGCTGATCGGCATCACCCTCAGCATGCTGTTGCGCGGTCGTCTGATTTTGACGCTGCTGCTGACCGGCACCATTGTGCTGTGCCTGTTCTGGCTGGTGTTCAGCTTCCTGACCGGGTGGTAAGAGAGCGGGCGCCGATGCCGGCGCCCGAAGGATTGCAAAGCGGTGCCGAAGGTTACAAAACTTTGCTTAGAAATGCCTGAGTGCGCGGATTGGTCGGATGGCTGAAGATCTGCTGCGGCACCCCTTCTTCCTGAATGATCCCCTGATCGATAAACAGCACCCGGTCGGCCACCTCGCGGGCAAAGCCCATCTCATGCGTTACCACCACCATGGTCATGCCCTCGTGGGCCAGCGATTTCATCACTGCCAACACTTCGCCCACCAGCTCCGGATCGAGCGCGGAGGTCGGTTCGTCGAACAGCATGATCTTCGGCTCCATCGCCAGCGCGCGGGCGATCGCCACCCGCTGCTGCTGGCCGCCGGACAGGCTGTTGGGATAGGCGTCAATCTTGTCGAGCAGGCCGACCTTGCGCAGCAGCTGTTCAGCTTGCGTAATGGCTTCGGCGCGCGGCAGTTTCTTCACGCTTACCGGCGCCATGATGATGTTTTCTAACACCGTCATGTGCGGGAACAGGTTGAAGCGCTGAAATACCATGCCCACGCTTTCACGCATTTTGTTCAGATCGGTTTTCTGATCGTGGATGGCGAAGCCATTCACCTCGATCTCGCCGCCGGAGAGCGTTTCCAGCGCGTTGATGCAGCGCAGGAAGGTGCTCTTCCCCGAGCCGGAAGGGCCGATGACGCACACCACTTCGTTGGCGGCGATCTGGCAGGAAATACCGCGCAGCACGTGGCTCTCGCCGAACTGTTTTTGCAGGTTATGTACGCGAATCACTTTTACCGAACCTCTTTTCCATGTGTTGCACCAGCAGCGAAAGCAGGAAGGTGATGACCCAATAGACCAGCGAAATGGTCAGGTAGGGCTCCCAATAGGTGGCGTAGGCGCCGGAGACGGTACGGGCGGCATAGGCCAGATCCGCCAGGCCGATGGCGGAGGCCAGCGACGAATCCTTGACGATAGCGATGGCGTTGTTGCCCAGCGGCGGCAGCATGCGGCGGAAGGCCTGCGGCAAGATAACCTGTCGCATGGTCTTGCCGTAGCTCATACCCAGCGAACGCGAAGCCTCCATCTGGCCGCGATCGATCGATTGGATCCCGGCGCGGAAGATCTCCGACACATAGGCTCCGGCGTTGAGCGTGATTGCCACCACGCAGGAAAGAAAGGCACCGTAGTCGGCGCGCAGCGCACGGGCGAAATCGACGCTCATCAGGCCGCTGGTGACGAGCAGGCCGTCGCGCGGATTGATGAACAGCGGCACCAGAGCGAAATGCACGACCATGATTTGTACGAACAGCGGCGTGCCGCGAAAGGCGCTGATGTAAATGCGCACCGGCCACTGAACGCCGTAATGCAGGATGGGTTTCCAGATGCCGTGCGGCGCCTGCGCCAAACGGCCCAGCCCGAGGATCAATCCCCAGGTGGTGCCCAGCAGCACGCAGATAATGGTGCATTTGATGGTCATCCAGGCGCCTTCCATAAACAGCGGCGCGTATTCCTGGATGATCTCCCAGCGGAAGTTCAAAGGGTGTTCCTTCTTGGTAGGCTGAAACGGTGGTGCGCCGGCGGCCTGGTGGGCGCCGGCGACAGGGCATTATTCCGCCGGCAGCGTCGGTACGTTGCTGTCGAACCAGGTTTGGTAGATCTTGGCGTAGATGCCGTCGGCGACGATTTTCTTCAGGCCGGCGTTGATCTTGTTGCGCAGTTCGTCGTTGCCTTTGGCGACGGCGATGCCGAAATACTGGCGCTCGAACTTGGCGTCGGGTACCAGCTTGAAGGCTTTCTCAGGGTGGGTTTTGATGTAGAACTTGGCCACGCCGACGTCGCCGACCGCCGCGCCGATGCCGTCTTCATACAGCTCCTGCAGCATCAGCGGGGTATTGTCGAAGCGCTTGATGGCAGTGCTGTTTTTGCCCAGCACATCGGACACCACGATGTCGCCGGTGCTGGAGTTCACCACGCCGACCTTCAGCGCTTTCAGCGCGGCGATAGAGTCTACCGTCGAGTCTTGCGGCACCACGATAGCCTGCTCGGCCGGGAAGTATGGCGCCGAGAAATCAACCATTTGCTTGCGCTTGTCGGTGATGGTGATGCCGGAAATGATGATATCGCGATCGCCGGAATTCAACGTGGCGAAGATCCCTTCCCATGGCGTATTGATCAGTTTGATCTGGAAACCTTCGGCCTTGGCTACCGCTTTGATGATGTCGATGTCGAAACCTTCCAGCTGCTTTTGGCTGTTTTCAAACTCAAACGGCCGATAGGTGCCGCCGGAGCCGACGACGTAGGTAGGTTCAGCCGCCAATACGGCGGTGGAGAAGGTGGCGGCCAGGCAGGCGCCGATCAGAACTAAACGTTTTAACATCGCGATCCCCGATAATGAATGGTTATATATTGGAATTATTTATGCACTATGAGTGCATAAAAATAAGCCCCAATGAATGAAAGTGCAACCACCGCAGGAGAATTATTCTTTCTATGGTGTTAAATATTCACTTTTGACGTTGTTTTGGCGTAAGCGATGGGTCAGCAAGCGGCGATGCAGTGGTTCTTGCTGCATAATGGGGGAGGGGCAGTGTGTGTCTCATCGGAAAATGCGCCGCGCGTGCCGGGCAAAAGGGGCTTTTTTTGCCGCTTTCACCGCGGAATTAGGCAATAAACTCGGGAACCCTTCATCCGTATTCTGAATTTGGCGTTGAAATGCCGCTCTCAGTGTGGAGTCCAACGAGAAGTTGTGGGATGATTGGTCGGTTTTTCAGGGGGCGGAGATGGGAAAACTTACGCTGCTATTGCTGGCATTGCTCGGTTGGTTACAGTATTCACTGTGGCTGGGCAAAAATGGTATTCACGATTACGTGCGAGTCAATGAAGATGTTGCGGTCCAACAGGGTAGCAACGCCAAGTTGAAAGCGCGTAACGATCAGCTGTTTGCCGAAATCGATGATTTGAACGGCGGTCAGGAAGCGATCGAAGAGCGAGCACGTAATGAGCTGGGCATGATCAAGCCCGGTGAGACTTTCTATCGTCTGGTTCCTGACCAATCCAGACGCAACGCGGCGTCTTCCTCGCAAAATAACGCACAAAAATAACGCATGAATCACTCCGCAGGCACCTTTCCCTCGGTGATTGCCGTCCTGCCCGCTGCCGGTATCGGCAGCCGCATGCAGGCGGAATGCCCGAAGCAATATTTAACCATTGGCCGACACAGTATCGTCGAGCACGCTATCCATGCCCTGTTGCGTCATCCGCGCATCGAGCGGGTGATCGTGGCGATCGGCCCGGAAGATCGCCAGTTCGAACAGTTGCCGATCGCCCAGGATCCGCGGGTGACCGTCACTGAGGGCGGCAAACAGCGCGCCGATTCGGTGATGGCCGGACTTAAACTGGCGGGCGATGCGGACTGGGTGCTGGTGCACGACGCTGCACGCCCCTGCCTGCACGCCGACGATCTCGAGCGCCTGCTGGCGATCACCGCACACAGCAAGGTCGGCGGCATTCTCGCCGCGCCGGTGCGTGACACCATGAAACGCGCCGAACCCGGCCGCGAAACCATCGCCCACACCGTCGAACGGCAGGATCTGTGGCACGCGCTGACGCCGCAGCTGTTTCCGCTGCCGCTGCTCAAGCAGTGCCTGCAGCGCGCGCTGGATGAAGGTGCGAACGTCACCGACGAAGCCTCGGCGCTGGAGCATTGCGGTTATCATCCGCAGCTGATCGCCGGCCGGGCGGACAACATTAAAGTAACGCGGCCGGAGGATTTGGCGCTGGCGGCGTTCTATTTGACTCAGTTAGACAATTAAGGAGCGCATCATGCGTATCGGTCACGGTTTTGACGTACATAAATTCGGCGGCGAAGGCCCGTTGGTGATCGGTGGCGTTCGCATCCCTTACGACAAAGGTTTGCTGGCCCACTCGGACGGTGACGTTGCGCTGCACGCCGCGACCGATGCCCTGTTGGGCGCGGCGGCGCTGGGCGATATCGGCAAACTGTTCCCCGATACCGATCCGGCGTTCAAAGGCGCCGACAGCCGCGAGCTGCTGCGCGAAGCCTGGAAACGCATTCGCGCCAAAGGATACCGCCTCGGTAACCTCGATATCACCATTATCGCTCAGGCGCCGAAAATGGCGCCGCACATCCCGCAGATGCGCGTCTTCCTGGCGGAAGATCTGCAGTGCCATATGGATGACGTCAACGTGAAGGCCACGACCACCGAGCAGCTCGGTTTCACCGGGCGCGGCGAGGGCATCGCCTGCGAAGCGGTCGCCTTGCTGATCAAGGAATAACCGCATGGATATGGCGAATCTGACCTGGCTGCATGGCCGGCCGCAGAGCACCGGGGTGTTGAAAGCCAATCAGGAAGATTTCGTGGTGGTGGAAGACCTGGGCTTTGCGCCGGACGGCGAAGGCGAGCATGTGCTGGTGAACATCCGTAAAAACGGCTGCAATACCCAGTTCGTGGCCGACTATCTGGCGCGCTTCGCCGGTATTCACGCTCGTTCGGTCAGCTATGCGGGGTTGAAAGACCGCCATGCGGTGACCGAACAGTGGTTCTGCCTGCACATGCCGGGCAAGGACACGCCGGATTTCTCCCAGTTTGCGCTGGAAGGCTGCGAGGTGCTTTCGTTCGCCCGCCACCTGCGTAAAATGCGCATCGGTAACCTGAAGGGCAACCACTTTACGCTGGTGCTGCGCCAGATTTCCGATCGTCAGGACGTAGAGCGCCGTCTGCAGGCCATCGCTGCGCATGGTGTGCCGAACTACTTCGGCAGCCAGCGTTTCGGCCGTGGCGGCAACAATCTGGTGATGGCGCGCCGCTGGGCGAACGACGAAATCCGCGTCAAAGAGCGCAGCAAACGCAGTTTCTACCTGTCCGCCAGCCGCAGCGCGCTGTTTAATCAGGTCGCGAGCAGGCGCCTGGCCGATGGCCTGCAGCGCACGGTACTGGAAGGGGACGCCCTGCAGCTGAGCGGCCGCGGCAGTTGGTTCGTCGCCAAGGCCGATGAGCTGGAGACGCTGCAACAGCGGTTGGATGCCGGTGAGCTGGTTATCACCGCGACGTTGCCGGGCGACGGCGAGCCGGGCACCGCCGGCAGCGCGTTGGCATTTGAACAACAATGCTTGGCGGAGCAGCAGGAATTGCTTACGCTTTTAAAGCGCGAGCGTGTCGAACCCGCTCGTCGGGCCCTGCTGTTGCAGCCGCAAAATATGCTGTGGAACTGGTGGGATGAGGTTACCGTGGAACTGCGCTTCTGGCTGCCGGCGGGCAGCTTTGCCACCAGCGTAGTTCGCGAGATCATGCAGCAGGATGACAGTGATGCGGATATTGCTGAGTAACGATGACGGCGTCAGCGCCCCGGGCATTCAGGTGCTGGCGGCGGCGCTGCGGGAGTTCGCCGAGGTGCAGGTCGTGGCGCCGGATCGTAACCGCAGCGGCTCTTCCAATGCCCTGACGCTGGAATCGCCGCTGCGCACGCAGACGCTGGCCAACGGCGATATTGCGGTGCTGCAGGGGACGCCGACCGATTGTGTCTATCTTGGCGTCAACGCACTGATGCACCCGGCACCGGATATCGTGGTCTCCGGCATTAACGCCGGACCGAATTTGGGCGACGACGTCATCTATTCCGGCACCGTCGCGGCGGCGATGGAGGGCCGGCATCTGGGGCTGCCCGCGTTGGCGGTGTCGTTGAACGGCCACCAGCACTATGCGACCGCCGCCGTCATTACCTGCCGTATCCTGCGCGCGTTGCAGCGTGAGCCGTTGCGTACCGGAAAAATACTGAATATCAACGTACCGGATCTGCCGCTGGCGGAGATTAAAGGCCTGCGCGTTACCCGCTGCGGCAGCCGCCATCCCGCCGATAAGGTCTTCTGCCAGCAGGATCCGCGCGGACAAAATCTCTACTGGATCGGGCCGCCTGGTGATAAATTTGATGTCGGGCCGGATACCGACTTTGCGGCGGTGGAACAAGGCTATGTGGCGATCACGCCGCTGCAGGTGGATTTGACCGCCTACGCGGCGCAGGAAGTCGTGAAAACATGGTTAACCAAGGCAGAGGTTAGCGGGGAATGGTGAACAAGCGTATGCAAACATTGCTGACGCAGCTGCGGCAGCAGGGGATCCGGGACGAAAAGCTGCTGCGGGCGATCGAAGCGGTGCCGCGCGAGCGTTTTGTCGACGAAGCGCTGGATCATAAGGCCTACGAAAACACCGCGCTGCCGATCGGCTCCGGCCAGACCATTTCCCAGCCTTATATGGTGGCGCGGATGACCGAGCTGCTGAATTTGAATCCCACTTCACGGGTGCTGGAGATCGGCACCGGTTCCGGTTATCAGACCGCTATCCTGGCGCATCTGGTACAACACGTTTGTTCCGTCGAACGCATCAAGGGGTTGCAGTGGCAGGCCAAGCGCCGCCTGAAGCAGCTCGATCTTCATAATGTTTCCACCCGCCACGGCGACGGCTGGCAGGGCTGGGCGTCGCGTGGCCCGTTCGATGCGATCATCGTCACCGCCGCGCCGCCGGAGATCCCGCAGGCGCTGGTGGAACAATTGGACGACGGCGGCATTTTGGTGTTGCCGGTGGGCGAGCAGGCCCAAACCCTCAAACGCATTCAACGCCATGGCAACGAGTTCGTTGTCGATGCGGTAGAAGCGGTGCGCTTTGTCCCGCTGGTGAAAGGCGAATTGGCCTAGCGATTGTCTGATTTTTCGACCGTCTGCAAAATCTGTTGCACTTTCATCACGTCCGGATAAGGTTTTCTCGTTCCAATCAGGCTAATTTTCACTAGAATTGGCCTTTCTACGTAGTTGTCTTATGGTGCGGCAATGCCAATGTGGTTAGCATTGGCGCGCGTTTTGATGCTCCGGCGGGAGATGACCTGGCGTTCAGGGATCGGCCGGCGGCGCCTTTACATCGCAGGGACTGGGAAGTGGCAAAAGCTCGGCTACGATGTAAAGGGTATTTTGGATATATCACTGATATTGCTGTCATGGGGGAAGCATGAGCACGGGAAGCCCAATGATTACGTTACGCCGGGTAGCGGTGTGTACGATGGTAAGTTTGTGGTTGGCGGGTTGTACGAACAATGCCTCGACGTCAGCCCCTATCAGCAGCGTGGGTGGCGGCGGTGCCGTTCCATCCGGCAATAACAATGGCGGGGTGCAGCAGGCCAGCCCCGAGGGCCGCATTGTCTATAACCGCAGTTATAACGCTATCCCTAAAGGGAGCTACAGCGGCGGTGAAACCTATACGGTCAAGCGCGGCGACACGCTGTTTTACATCGCCTGGATCACCGGCAACGATTTCCGCGACCTGGCGCAGCGCAACAATATCCCTGAGCCATACAGCCTGAATGTTGGCCAAACCATTCAGCTTGGTAATGGTTCTGCCAACGGCGGCGGCGGCATGCTGGCGACGACAGACGCGACCAAAGGCGGCGTTCCGAAGCCACCTTCCAGCACCCAGATCCAGACGGCAACGGTTGATTCTCAATCAACTAACGCGTATTCTGAAAACTCGGGTAAACAGAATGTAGGTAAGATGTTACCTGCAGCGGGTGCTGTAGCGGTTGGGACCGCGACTGCGCCTGTTACCGCACCGGAAGCCGCTCCACCCGTGAGCAGCACCGTCAGCAACAGTTCTCCGGTCAGTACCTGGAGATGGCCGACTGACGGTAAGATTATTGATAACTTTTCCTCATCAGAAGGTGGGAATAAGGGCGTCGATATCGCCGGTTCCCGTGGGCAGCCTATCTTCGCTACCGCCGATGGTCGCGTAGTGTATGCCGGCAACGCTTTACGGGGTTACGGTAATCTAATCATCATCAAACACAATGATGATTACCTGAGCGCCTACGCTCATAACGACACAATGCTGGTCCGGGAACAACAAGAAGTGAAGGCGGGTCAAAAAATAGCCACCATGGGTAGCACCGGTACCAGTTCAGTACGTTTGCATTTTGAAATTCGTTACAAGGGGAAATCCGTAAACCCGCTGCGTTATCTTCCGCAGCGATAGATTGGGCAGAATACGCTGAGATTCTGCTCGCGGTATCACGGGTAGGAGCAGCATATGAGCCAAAATACGCTGAAAGTTAACGAGTTACATGATGATGCGGATTTCGACGAGAATGGAGCTGAGGCTGAGTCGTTTGATGAAAAAGCGCTGGTAGAAGAAGAGGCCAGCGAGAACGATTTAGCGGAAGAAGAGCTGTTGTCTCAAGGCGTTACGCAACGCGTATTGGATGCGACGCAGCTCTATCTGGGTGAGATCGGTTATTCACCTCTGCTGACCGCAGAGGAAGAAGTCTATTTTGCGCGGCGTGCTCTGCGCGGTGACGTGCCGTCCCGCCGCCGCATGATTGAAAGCAACCTGCGGCTGGTGGTGAAAATCGCCCGCCGCTACAGCAACCGCGGTCTGGCGCTGCTGGATCTGATCGAAGAGGGTAACCTCGGTCTGATTCGCGCAGTGGAAAAATTCGACCCGGAACGCGGTTTCCGCTTCTCCACTTATGCAACCTGGTGGATCCGTCAGACGATTGAACGGGCGATCATGAACCAAACCCGTACTATTCGTTTGCCTATCCATATCGTCAAAGAACTGAATGTCTATCTGCGCACCGCGCGCGAGCTTTCCCACAAGCTGGATCATGAACCGAGCGCTGAAGAGATTGCCGAGCAACTCGACAAGCCGGTGGATGACGTCAGCCGCATGCTGCGCCTGAATGAGCGCATCACCTCGGTGGATACGCCGTTGGGCGGGGATTCGGAGAAAGCGCTGCTGGACATTCTGGCCGACGAGAAGGACAACGGGCCTGAAGACACCACGCAAGACGACGATATGAAGCAAAGCATCGTCAAATGGTTGTTCGAACTGAACGCCAAACAGCGTGAAGTGTTGGCGCGTCGTTTCGGCCTGCTGGGCTATGAAGCGGCGACGCTGGAAGACGTAGGCCGGGAGATTGGCCTGACGCGCGAGCGCGTCCGTCAGATTCAGGTTGAAGGTCTGCGCCGTCTGCGTGAGATTCTGCAGATGCAGGGGCTGAGCATTGAGGCGCTGTTCCGCGAATAACGCCGGTTGTTGAACCGCATCAAATAAAAACGGTGAGCATGATGCTCACCGTTTTTTTATGCCCGCGTTTGGCGCCAGGCTACACCATATTTTTCAGCCGGTAGATCCATTCCAGTGCCTGGCGCGGCGACAGGGAATCCGGATCCAGCGCCTCCAGGGCTTCTACCGCCGGCGAGGTCTCTTCCTGCAACAGCGTCATCTGGGTGGCATCGACGCTGCCCGATGCGGTGTGGCTGGAGATAGACTCCAGCTCGCGCAGCTTCTGGCGGGCGCGCTTGATGACGTCGCGCGGCACGCCGGCCAGTGCGGCGACCGCCAGGCCATAGCTTTTGCTGGCGGCACCGTCCTGCACGCTGTGCATGAAGGCGATGGTGTCGCCATGTTCGAGCGCGTCCAGATGCACGTTGACCACGCCTTCCATTTTCTCCGGCAGCGTCGTCAGTTCGAAGTAGTGGGTGGCGAACAGCGTCATCGCTTTGATACGGTTAGCCAGGTTCTCGGCGCAGGCCCAGGCCAGCGACAGGCCGTCGTAGGTGGAGGTGCCGCGGCCGATTTCATCCATCAACACCAGGCTGTGCTCGGTGGCGTTGTGCAGGATGTTGGCGGTTTCGGTCATCTCCACCATGAAGGTGGAGCGGCCGGAAGCCAGATCGTCCGCCGCGCCGACGCGGGTGAAGATGCGATCCACTGGGCCGATAGTGGCCTTGGTGGCGGGGACGTAACTGCCGATGTGCGCCATCAGCACGATCAGTGCCGTTTGCCGCATATAGGTGCTTTTACCGCCCATGTTCGGGCCGGTAATGATCAGCATGCGGCGCTGCGGCGACAGGGTGAGCGGGTTGGAGATAAACGGTTCGCTCAGCACCTGCTCCACCACCGGGTGGCGACCTTCGGTAATGCGGATCCCCGGCTGCTCACTCATGGTCGGGCAAGCGTAGTTCAGGGTATCAGCGCGCTCGGCCAGGTTGGCCAGCACGTCGAGCTCGGCCAGTGCGGCGGCGCTTTGCTGCAGTTCCGCCAGGTGCGGCAGCAGCAGATCGAACAGCTCGTCGTACAGACTTTTCTCGATCGCCAGTGCCTTGCCCTTGGAGGTGAGCACTTTGTCTTCGTACTCTTTCAATTCCGGGATGATGTAGCGCTCGGCGTTTTTCAGCGTCTGGCGGCGTACATAATGAATCGGCACCAGGTGGCTTTGGCCGCGGCTCACCTGAATATAGTAGCCGTGTACGCCGTTAAAACCGACCTTGAGCGTATCCAGCCCCAGCTTTTCACGCTCGCGGATCTCCAGCCGGTCGAGGTAGTCGCTGGCGCCGTCGGCCAGCGCGCGCCACTCGTCCAGCTCGCTGTTGTAACCGGGGGCGATCACGCCGCCGTCGCGCACCAATACCGGCGGCGATTCAATCACCGCGCGTTCCAGCAGCTCGCGCAGCTCGTCGAACTGGCCCACCTGCGACAGCAACTGCTGCACGTGCGGGGTGTCCACGTCTTGCAGCAGCGCGCGGATGTCCGGCAGTTGCTGGAAAGCATGACGCATGCGCGCCAGATCGCGCGGACGCGCGGTACGCAGCGCCAGGCGCGCCAAAATTCGCTCCTGATCGCCCACCTGGCGCAGCGAAGGCTGCAGATCGGCGAACAGCTCCTGCAATGCGCCGATCGCCTGTTGGCGGGCGGTGAGAACCTTGATATCGCGGGTCGGCATGTGCAGCCAGCGTTTCAGCATGCGGCTGCCCATCGGCGTGACCGTGCGATCGAGGATCGCCGCCAGCGTGTTGTCGTTGCCGCCGGACAGGCTCTGCGTCAGTTCCAGGTTGCGGCGGGTTGCGGCGTCCATGATGATGCCGTCCTGCTGGCGCTCCATAGTGATGCCGCGAATATGCGGCAGCGAAGTACGCTGGGTATCTTTGACGTATTGCAGCAGGCAGCCGGCGGCGCGCAGCGCCTGATGTGACTGCTCGACGCCGAAACCGGTCAAGTCGCGGGTGCCGAACTGCAGGTTGAGCTGCTGGCGTGCGGTCTCCAGTTCGAATTCCCACAGCGGGCGGCGGCGCAGGCCGTGGCGTTGTTCGATCAGCGCCATTTGTTCGAAGGTTTCCGGGTAGAGCAGCTCGGCTGGATTGGTACGCTGCAGCTCGGCAGCCATGGTTTCCAAATCCTGCGGCTCGGCGACGCGGAAGCGGCCGGAGCTGACGTCCAGCGTGGCATAACCGAAGCCACGCGCATCCTGCCAGATCGCCGCCAGCAGGTTGTCCTGGCGTTCTTGCAGCAGCGCTTCGTCGGTGATGGTGCCGGGGGTGACGATACGCACCACTTTGCGCTCGACCGGCCCTTTGCTGGTGGCCGGATCGCCGATCTGCTCGCAGATGGCGACGGACTCGCCGAGCTGCACCAGCTTGGCCAGGTAGTTCTCTACCGCGTGGTGCGGCACGCCGGCCATCGGGATCGGTTCACCCGCCGAGGCGCCGCGTTTGGTCAGCGAGATATCCAGCAGTTGGGAAGCGCGCTTGGCGTCGTCGTAAAACAGCTCGTAGAAGTCGCCCATGCGGTAGAACAGCAGGATTTCAGGATGCTGGGCCTTGAGGCGCAGGTACTGCTGCATCATCGGCGTGTGCGAATCGAGTTTATCGGTGCTATTCATGCGATTATTTTTCCAATCCATTGAATGTAAAGGTCATTGTGATTTTCATTGTCGTCATTCGCTATCACATTGTTTCAGCAGGCGCCACCCCTTTTAGCGCTTGCCGGGCGGCGCAAATCAAATCATCAAAACGCCAAACGGCGCGCTCAAACCCAAGGTTTGCACAGACGCTTATACTAGCCCAGCGGGCAATCGGCTGTCACAGGTAAAAATGGGAAGCGCTGCGCAAGGCCGGTTTGTAACGCAGCGAGATTGTCGTTTGCCTGCGGGCAACAACGCAAGTCGCCGCCCGCAGTGGGGGGCGACTTTATTGCGCGGCGGTGAGAGGCAGGGGCAGTTGATAGAGGCGGAAACTGTCGGGCACTTCGGTTTCATGGCCGGGCAGCAGACGGTGGCGGATGCGCGACTCGCTGACGAAGGCGCAGCCTTGTGGGGTGATAGTCAGGTTGACCGGCGACTCCATGCCTTCGCGCAAGACCTCAAGTTGGTGCATCCCTGCCGCCTTGGGTGACGGGATCCGCAGGATCCGCCCTTGGCCGCTCAGGATCCCGTTTTCCAGCACGATCAGCGCGCCGTCTGGCGCCAATCCCATCCCGTCCGGGTTTTCGATGAGGCGCGGCAGCTGCATTTCCGTCAACTGCGGCTTTGGATCGTTATAGCTGAGGGTGTAGAGCTTACCGGTGCCGAAATTGGCGACTGCCATCAGCCGGTCGTCGAGCAGCACGATCCCGGCGGCCCCCAACCCGCTGGGAGCCGCCAATTGCGGATACCGATACAGCGTACTGAATGCCGTTTCGCCCGGCCGCAGGCGCAGGATGCCGCCGCCGCGGGTTTCCGTTACGTACACCGTGCCGTCTGCGCCGAGCACGATATCGTTGCCCATTTCTCCCGCCGGCAGCGCCAGGCTGCGGTTGAGGGTGCCATCCGCGACGTTCAGCGCATAGATGCGGTTGGCGCGCGCTTTGCCGCCGGAGAGAAAGTCCGGCGAATTGCCCCACAGCAGCCCGCGCCGTTCGTCCAGCCGCAGCGCATTTGAGGCGAACACCGTGTCAGCACCGGGGAAAAAGGTTTCCCACGCTTTACCCGGCCGTTTGCGCAGCACGTTGCCGCTGGTGATCAGCCCGACATACAGCGTACCGTCCGCTGCGCGGGCGATGCCGTTGGGGTAAAGCGCGCCGGACGGCAGCGTTATGCTGCTTTCTGCGCAGTCTGCGCTGACGGCTGCCTGCGCCGGTGGGCTAAGAGTGAGTGCGGTAGCGAGGGTGAACAACGCCGCTCGCGCGATAACAGCGTATGACATGTTTCTCTCCGGGAATGGGGGAAAAGGAGCTACCAGCGCTCGGGGCGGGCAGCCTGTGCCATTGGCGCCTCCAGTGCGGCGACGTCTTCCGGCGATAGCCTGAGGGTGAGCGCTGCCAGCGCATCCTGCAGATGATGCGGCTTGGACATGCCCACCAGCGGTGACGTCACGCCGGGTCTGGCCAACAGCCAGGCCAGCGCGATCTGCGCCGGTGGAACGCCGCGCGCGGCCGCCACCTCCGCTACCGCATCGACGGTGCGCTCTACCTCGTTTCTGCCGTTATACCAACGGGGGACCTGTTCGTCGGTGGCGGCGCGCAGCGTGCCGCCACTGCCGGAACCGGCCAGTACGCCGCGGGCCAGCGGCGACCAGGGCGTCAGGCCAAGGCCCTCCTCCAGACACAGCGGGATCAGCTCCTCTTCGTCTTCACGCGTCACCAGGTTGTATTGGCTTTGCAGCGAAATAAACGGCGCCAGGCGGTGTTGACGTTGAAAGGCCAGCATTTTCATCAGGCGCCAGGCGTGCAGCGAAGAGGCGCCGAGATAGCGGATTTTGCCCGCCCGCACCAGGCCGTCGAGGGTGTCGGCAGTTTCTTCGATCGGCGTTTCGGTGTCGAAGCGGTGCAGCACGAACAGATCGAGATAATCCGTCCCCAACCGCTGCAATGAGGCGTCGACGCTGTGCAGCAGGTGCTTGCGCGACAGTCCGCGGCTGTTCGGCTGCGCGTCCATCGGAAAGTAGGCTTTGGTGGCGATCACCACGTCTTCACGGCGGGCGAACGCCTTCAGCGCGCGGCCGAGAATGCGCTCGCTTTCTCCGCCGGAGTAAATGTTGGCGGTATCGAAAAAATTGATGCCCGCTTCCAGCGCCTCGCGGATAAAGGGGCGCGCTTCATCTTCTTTCAGCACCCAGGGCCGCCAGGCCGGATCGCCGTAGGTCATGCAGCCCAGGCAGAGGCGGGACACCTGCAGGCCACTGTCGCCAAGCCGTACGTAGTTCATGGCGTCGTCTCCTCAGCGCATGCCGGCGATGGTGTAACCGCCGTCCACCAGCAGGCTTTGGCCGGTGATGAAGCGGGCTTCGTCCGTCGCCAGCCACAGCGCCACATCGCCGATGTCTTCCGATTCGCCCAGGCGGCCGGCGGGCGTGTGGGCGATAAAGGGCGCGAACGCCGCACTGTCGGCCACGCTGCCGCGCGCCATCGGCGTGTCGATGATGCCGGGGTTGATGTTGTTGACGCGGATGCCCTGGCCGCTGTATTCGAGCGCCACCGCGCGGATCATCGCATCGAGCGCCCCTTTGCTGGCGGAGTAGCTGGATGAGCCGGCCAGCGCGCCGTGGGTCAGCCAGGAGGACGTGTTGATGATCACGCCGCCTGAATGCTGTGCCAGGAAGGTTTCAATCTCGTATTTCATCGCCAGCCAGACGCCACGAAGGTTAATGGCGATCACGCGGTCAAAATCCTCGCTGCTCTGTTCGGTGATGGGGGCGAAGTTGCCGATGATGCCGGCGTTGTTGAAGGCGACGTCGAGCCGGCCGTAGTGGGCGCTCACCGTGGCGAGCAGCCTGCGGATATCGTCTTCCTGGGAGACGTCGGCCACGATGGGCAGGGCGTCGCCGCCGGCCAGCGCGATGTCGCGCGCCGTGGCTTCGATTTCCGCCGCGCGACGGCCGACCAGCGCGACGTTGGCACCTTCGCGGGCATAGGCCAGCGCTGCAGCGCGGCCGATACCGGTACCGCCGCCGCTCACCAGTACGACTTTGTCCGCCAAACGGCGCGGTGTTTCATGAGTTGGAGCTGTAGCATTAATCATCGCTTCGATACCTGGTAATGGGTTCGATCGCAATGCTATGTTGTTAGATGACGGATAACTATCCGCTAAAAATTCATCTCACTATTAGATAATTTATATTAATAGCATGAAGAAACCCGAATTGTCCGGCCTGGCGGCCTTCGTGGCTATCGCCAGTGAACGCAGCTTCCGCCGTGCCGCCGCCCGATTGGGCGTGACGCCGCCGACGCTGACCCACACCCTGCGCGAATTGGAAGCGCAGGTGGGCATTCGCCTGCTGAATCGCACCACCCGCAACGTCTCGCCGACGGAGGCCGGTGAGCATCTGCTGGCACAGTTGGTGCCCGCCTTTACCGACATCGACGCCGCGCTGGAGAGCCTGAATGCGTTTCGCGAAGGGCCACGCGGCCTGGTGCGTATCAACGCGCCGCGTTCGGCGATCGATCTCGCCATCGTGCCGCATCTGGGGCGGTTGGCCAGCGAGTACCCCGGCATTACGCTGGAGGTGGTGGCGGACGAGGGGTTCGCCAACATCGTCGAGCAAGGCTTTGACGCCGGTATTCGGCTCGGCGAGGATCTGCACAACGATATGCGCGCGGTGCGCCTGACGCCGGATCTGCGTTTTGCCATCGTCGCCACGCCGGACTATTTTCAACGGCACGGCGAACCGACGCATCCGCAGGATTTGCTGCAGCACCGCTGCATCGGTTGGCGCAAGGCCTCTTCGGGCGAGCGCTACAAATGGGGATTTCAGCAGGGCGAGCAGCGGTTTTCCGTGGCGGCTAACAGCCCGCTTATCGTGGATGACGCCAGGCTGTTGCTGCAGGCGGCGTTGGCGCACGTCGGCATCGCTTTCGCTATCGAACAGGAGGTGGAAGAACACCTGGCGAGCGGGCGGCTGCGGCGGGTGTTGGCCGACTGGTGTGCGCCGTTTCCCGGTTTTTACCTCTATTACCCCAACCGCAGGAACCATTCCGTGGCGCTGGCCACGGTGATCGAGTTGCTGCGTCTGCCCGTGTAATCCTCCTCGCCTGCCATCGCGTTCGGATGGCAGTAGGCGAATCAAGCTTGAACTATTTTTATTCCCACGCCGTTTGCTCGGGCGCAAATAAATCCTTAAATTCTCAGCGAGTTCATAACCTGCTGTTTATAATTGTTATTTGAGTATTTTTTGCGAATATTCTGAGCTTTTTTCAGTTATTTGAGAGCCCGATCACACTATTTTTTTATGCGAAATGTGAAGGGGGTCAATCCGCCAGGTCAATGAGAGACGGTTGTGTTTCCTCCTGGCTTACCGATCCGTTTTTCATGCTCCGTATACTGTCTGTAACCAGGGCAACGTGACGGAAATTTTCATAAGGAATGTGCGTGAAGCAATCGTGATTGCATCTGGCATACAAATAACACGGGGTTTTTTTGATTATCTGAGGTGCTTGGTATGGAAAAGAAAAAAATCTATCTGTTTTGTTCTGCCGGTATGTCCACTTCCCTGTTGGTATCAAAAATGAAGGCGCAGGCCGAAAAATATGAAGTGCCGGTGATCATCGCCGCCTATCCGGAAGCGCTGGCCGCAGAGAAGGGCATTGAAGCGGATCTGATCCTGTTGGGGCCGCAAATCGCCTACACCTTGCCGGAAGTGCAAAAACAGCTGCCCAATAAACCCGTTGAAGTCATCGATCCGCTGCTGTACGGCAAGGTCGATGGACTGGGCGTACTGAAGGCCGCGGTGGCCGCCATCAAGAAAGCCAATCAATAACAGGAGGCCGCCGTGAATACCCTCATTGCCTCGCTCGAGAAGGTTATCCTGCCTTTCGCCGTAAAAATCGGTAAGCAGCCCCACGTCAACGCCATCAAGAACGGCTTTATCCGCCTGATGCCGCTGACCTTGACCGGGGCGATGTTCGTGTTGATCAACAACGTGTTCCTGAGCTTCGGCGAGGGATCGTTTTTCTATTCGTTGGGCGTAAGGTTGGACGCCTCCACCATAGAGACGCTGAATAGCCTGAAGAGCATTGGCGGCAGCGTTTATAACGGTACGCTGGGGATCATGTCCCTGATGACGCCGTTCTTTATCAGCATGGCGTTGGCCGAAGAGCGCAAGGTCGATCCGCTGGCCTCGGCGCTGCTGGCGGTGGCGGCCTTCATGACCGTCACGCCGTTCAACGTCGGCGAGGCCTATGCGGTGGGCGCCAACTGGCTGGGCGGCGCCAACATCATTTCCGGTATGGTGATCGGGCTGGCGGTGGCTGAGATGTTTGCTTTCATCGTGCGGCGCAACTGGGTGATCAGCTTGCCGGACAGCGTGCCGGCGTCGGTGTCGCGCTCTTTCTCGGCGCTGATCCCCGGTTTCATCATTCTCTCCATCATGGGGCTGGTGGCGTTCGCGTTGGCGCACTGGGGCACCAACTTCCACCAGATCATCATGGACGGCATTTCGGCGCCGCTGGCCAAGATGGGCAGCGTGGTGGGCTGGGTGTACGTGCTGTTCTCCTCGCTGCTGTGGTTCTTCGGGGTGCACGGCTCCATGGCGCTGGCGGCGCTGGACAGCGGCATCATGACGCCGTTCGCGCTGGAAAACGTGGAGCTGTATAACAAATACGGTTCGGTCGAAGCGGCGGTGGCCGCCGGGAAAGAGTTCCATATGTGGGCGAAGCCGTTCGTCGACTCCTACATCTACCTTGGCGGCACCGGCTCGACGCTGGGTCTGATTATCGCCATCTTCATCGCCTCGCGCCGCGAAGATTACCGCCAGGTCGCCAAACTGGCGACGCCATCCGGCATCTTCCAGATCAACGAACCGATTCTGTTCGGCCTGCCGGTGATCATGAACCCGGTGATGTTCATTCCGTTCATCCTGGTGCAGCCGGTATTGACCATTATCACCTCGCTGGCTTATTACTCCGGGCTGATCCCGCCGATCACCAACATCGCGCCCTGGACCATGCCGGTCGGCCTGGGGGCGTTCTTCAACACCAACGGCAGCATCATGGCCATGTTGCTGAGCCTGTTCAACCTGGCAGTCGCCACCGTGATTTATCTGCCGTTCGTGGCGATCTCCAACAAGGCGCAAAGCCAGATCGACGCGGCGACGGAAAGCGAAGAAGACATCGCCAAGGCGCTGAAATTCTAACTGTGGAACGGGGCGGTGCGGCCGCCCCGCGAGGAACGCGAGTATGGAATATCAATTTGCCGACGGGTTTTGGTGGGGCAGCGCCACCTCCGCGCCGCAGTCTGAAGGGGCGGCCGCGCGGGACGGCAAGAGCCGCAATATCTTCGACTATTGGTACGAGATCGCGTCCGAGCGCTTTCACGATCGGGTGGGGCCGGACGAGGCCTCGACCTTTTACGACCATTTCCGCACCGATATCGGGCTGCTCAAAACGCTGGGTCACAATACCTTCAGAACGTCGATTTCGTGGTCGCGGCTGATCCCGGACGGCGACGGCGAGGTGAACCCGCAGGCGGTGGCGTTCTATAACGCGATGATCGACGAGCTGCTGGCGCAGGGCATCACCCCGTTTATCAATCTCTATCACTTCGATATGCCGCTGTGCATGCAGCAGCACGGTGGCTGGGAAAACCGGGCGGTGGTCGAAGCCTATGCGCGTTACGCCGACATCTGCTTTGGTCTGTTTGGCGATCGGGTCACCCACTGGTTCACCTTCAACGAGCCGATCGTGCCGGTGGAGGCCGGTTACCTGAATGACTTGCACTACCCTTGCGTGGTGGACTTCAAACGGGCGGTCACCGTGGCGTATCACAGCGTACTGGCGCATGCCATGGCGGTGCAGCGTTTCAGAGCGCGCGGGCTGCCGGGGAGCATCGGCATCATTCTGAATCTGAGCCCGACCTATCCGCGCTCCGACGCGCCGGAGGATCGGCAGGCCGCACACGACGCCGATCTGTTGCTCAACCGCAGTTTCCTCGACCCGGTCGCCAAAGGGCGTTATCCGGCGGCGTTGCTGCACTTGCTGGAGCGCCATGGGCTGATGCCCTACTGCGAGCCGCAGGATGCGCAACTGATCGAAGGCGGCGTGGTGGATATCCTCGGCGTCAACTACTACCAGCCGCGCAGGGTACAGGCGAAAGAGGGGCGTCGTGCCGAGGGGCCGATCGCATCACCGGAGGATTTGTTCAGTTACTATGCAATGCCGGGCCGTAAAATCAATCCGCACCGCGGCTGGGAGATCTACGAGAAGGGGCTGTACGACATCCTGATGGATCTGAAAGAGAACTACGGCAATCTGCCCTGTTATATTTCGGAAAACGGCATGGGCGTCGAGGGCGAAGAGGCGTTTATCGGCGCCGATGGGCGGGTGGAGGACGATTACCGCATCGACTTTATTCGCGAGCACCTGAAGTGGCTGCACCGCGCGCTGGCAGAAGGTTCGCAGTGCAAGGGCTATCATCTGTGGACCTTTATCGACTGCTGGTCCTGGCTGAACGCCTACAAGAATCGTTATGGTCTGGTGCGGTTGGATCGGGCTGATCAACGCCGCACCATCAAGAAAAGCGGCTACTGGTTTGCCGAGGCGGCCAGACGCAACGGGTTTGACTAACGGGAGGCCGGCGCCGTGTCCGATAACCGAATTTCGCTGAGTGCGAGCGACGTGAAGCTGATTCGCGAGCAGGATTTCTTTAACTGCAAAGATTTTCACCTGTTTATCTATAACAAGGTGGAAAGCGCCACCGGGCTGCATCAGCACGACTATTACGAGTTCACCATCGTGCTGAGCGGCAAATGCTATCAGGAGATCAACGGCAAGCGGGTGCTGCTGGAACGCGGGGATTTCGTCTTTATCCCTATCGGCTCCTACCACCAGAGCTTTTACGAATTCGGCGCGACGAAAATCTTCAACGTGGCGGTCAGCAAGGCGTTCTTTGAAGAGCACTATTTGCAACAGCTGCCGCGTTGCTTTGTCGCCTCGCAGGCCTACAGCCTGAGAAACGAGTTTTTGGCCTATATCGAATCGGTGGTGAGTTCGCCGCAGTTTCACGAGGATGACTTCGCCGAATTTCTCGAAACGCTGACCTTCTATGTGATCAGCCGTATTCGTCATTATAAAGAAGACAATGACGGCGGCGACGATATCCCGCAGTGGCTGAAGAACACCCTGGCCGGCATGCATGACAAGGCGATGTTCGGCGAAAGGGCGTTGGCGAACATGGTGGCGCTGTCGGGGAAAACCCAGGAGTATCTGACCCGGGCGATGCGGCGCTACTACCATAAGACGCCGATGCAGGTGATCAACGAGATCCGCATCAACTTCGCCAAGACGCAGCTGGAGGTCACCAACTATTCGGTTTCCGATATCGCCTTTGATTCCGGCTATGGCGACGTCAGTCTGTTCATTAAAAACTTTAAGCGGCTCACCGACGTGACCCCAGGCAACTACCGAAAAAAGTGTTACGGCCCTCTTTAGGGCCGCTCCCGATCAGTATCAACGCCGATATGCCGATGAGCTTTAGGCCGCCGGCCGGTTAATCATTCGATTTTTACCTTCGAGAAGGGGAATGCCGCGCCGGTCGGTCGGCCTTCCCTTGCCGAAAATTCATCCTGCGGGAGCCATTATGGAAAAACTACTGATCGTGAATGCCGACGACTTCGGCCTGAGCAAAGGACAGAACTACGGCGTCATCGAGGCGTATCAGCATGGCGTCGTTTCCTCCACCACGGCGATGGTGAACGGCGGCGGCGCCCAGCACGCGGCCGCGCTCAGCCGGCAATATCCGGGATTGCCGATCGGGCTGCATTTCGTTTTGACGCATGGCAGGCCGCTGGGCGCCATGCCTTCGCTGGTCAATGAACATGGCGAGCTGGGCAAATGGCTGTGGGGCCGCGCCGAGGCCGGCGAGCTGCAGCTGGACGAGATTCAGGAGGAGCTTCAGCGCCAGTTCGCGCGGTTTGTGACGCTGTTCGGCAGGCCGCCAACGCACATCGACAGCCACCACCATGTGCACATGCAGCCGCAGGTTTACCCGCTGGTGGAGGCGTTTGCGCAGGCGCAGGGTCTGCCGCTGCGCCTCGATCGCGAAGAGGCGCAGCGGCGCGATATTGCGTTGCAGACGCCCTGCAGCACCGACGCGTTTGACGCGGGGTTCTACGGTGAAATGATTTCCGAAGCCTTGTTCCTGCAGCGGTTGGCGCGCGCCGACGAGCAGGGCGCCGAGTCATTGGAAATGATGTGCCACCCGGCGTTCCTCGATGCGACGATCCTGCAGAGCAAATACTGCCACCCGCGCCTCGTCGAGCTGGATGTGTTGACCGCGCCGACGCTGAAAGCGGCGATCGCCGAACGCGGTTTTATGCTGGGCTCCTTCCAGGATCTGTAGCGCTGCCGTTTACAGCATGGCGTGCGCCTTTTTCAGGCCGGTGTCCTCTTGCGGATCGGCCCCCTGAGGCAAGGGTTCCTCCTCCTGTTCTTCGGGCTGCGGCTCCTCGGCATCGGGCGCCGCTTCCGGCGGCGGCATGGTGTCGTGAATGATCTGCTCATCGAAGGTCGGATTGAGCGCCGGCGACAGCGGCGAACTGGCGAGGCTGTCCGGCAGCGCAATGTGCGGCACCGGCGCGTCCTGCGCCAGCTGCGGTTCCTTCGCTTTCGCCGTGCGGCTGAGGGCCGCCAGCAGCACGCCGCACAGGGCGAAGAAGGCATACAGGATATTGCCGCCAAGCGGCTCGATCAGCGCGCCGACCGCCAGCGGCCCGATGCTGGCACCGACGCCGAACGCCATCAGCAGACAGGCGGCCAGCGAGACGCGGCGCTCTGGCTCAATCAGATCGTTGGCCAGCGCCACTACCAACGGGTAGAGCGTAAACTGCAGCATGCTGACGACGAATCCCACCGCCAGCAGCAGCGGGAAATCGATGTGCGGCAGCAGCGCCAGCGGCAGCGCCGCCACGATCAGGAAAATAGCGTTGAGTCGCATCAGCAACGGGCGGCTATAGCGATCCGACAGCCAGCTGAGTGGGAACTGCGCCACCAGCCCGGCGAAGATGGCCAGTGCCATGAACAGGCCGGTTTGTTGAGTGGTTAAGGACTGCAGGCTGGCATAAACTGGCGCCAGCCCGTAAAACGAGCCCACTACCATGCCGATCACCAACGTGGTGGCCAGCACCTTGGGAATGGCGCCGACAAAGTAACGCAGCTCCATCGGCGCCGGCGACATATGGCGCGCATTGGTGCGCGTGGTGAGAGCGATGGGCACCAGACAGAGCGCGAAGCACAGCGCGATCACCAGCAGCGTGGCGATGCCCAGGCTGCTTTGCAGCATCAGCACGATCTGGCCCAGCGACATGCCGAGATAGGTCGCCGCCATATAAAAGCCGAACACCATGCCGCGCTGGTTGGACTCCGCCTGGTCGTTCAACCAGCTTTCCAGCACCATGTACTGACACATCATGCACAGCCCGATCACCAAGCGTAGCGCGACCCAGGCGGGAATGAACTCCGTCAGGCCGTGCCCCAGCACCGCAGCGGTAATGATGCCGGCGCAGGCCACGTAGGCGCGGATATGCCCGACGCGGGCGATAAGGAAGTGGCCGACCTTGCCGCCGATCACTAACCCGATGTAGTTGGCGGCGATGATGGCGCCGATCAGCGCGCTGCTGACGTGGATAGAGGCCAGCCGCAGCGAGACGTAGGTGGTGAGCAGGCCCGAGCCCAACAGCAGCAGCAGGGTGGTGGTGTACAACGGCAAGAATACGCCCAACGTTTTTTTCACGCTATCATCCTAATCTCTTCTGGTGCGCCCTGAGGCCGCTGCCGCAGCGTGCCGCCTCCGTGATGTTCCTTGTGCTGGTGCGCCGCCGCTCAATGGGGCGCTTCTTTTGATACTAGCAGCTTGGCCGGGCGCTTAAAACCGCACCTCCTGCGAGGCGCTGCGCATTTCCACGCGTCGGCCGCCGCGTCGCCTTGATAAATGCTACTATCGGGCGCATATACCTGAATTCGCGAGGGAGGAGTTATGAGTGAAAACCAACTGCGCCGGCTCAGCGCGCTGGTGGGGGAGAAACTGAAGGCCCAGGGCCGCTGGATCACCTGCGCGGAATCCTGCACCGGCGGCGGCATCGCCAAGGCCATTACCGATATTGCCGGCAGCTCCGCCTATTTCGATCGTGGTTTCGTCACCTACAGCAATGCGGCGAAGCATGATCTGCTGGGGGTAAGCGAAGCCACGCTGGCGGCGCACGGCGCGGTCAGCGAAGAGGTAGTGCGCGAGATGGCGATAGGGGCGCTGCGGGCGGCGCAGGCCGATCTGGCGCTGTCGGTGAGCGGCATCGCCGGCCCGGACGGCGGCAGCGCGGAAAAGCCGGTCGGCACCGTGTGGTTCGGCTTCGCCGGCAGCGATGGCCGGGGCCTGTCGCGCAAGATGCAATTCGAGGGCGACCGCGATGCGGTGCGGCTGCAGGCGACGATTTTCGCGCTGCAAACTGCCATCGACGAATTTTTGTAAATTAGGCTTGATACTGTATGACCATACAGTATAATTAGTGACATTTCCTGCACAACATACATTCAGTGGCAGTGTGGGGTAACACCGGCATTGCGAAACGAAGGAGCAAAAATGGCTATTGATGAGAACAAGCAAAAGGCGTTAGCTGCGGCACTGGGCCAGATTGAGAAACAGTTCGGCAAAGGCTCCATCATGCGCCTGGGTGAAGACCGCTCCATGGATGTGGAAACGATCTCCACCGGCTCACTGTCACTCGATATCGCTCTGGGCGCTGGCGGCCTGCCGATGGGCCGCATCGTCGAAATCTACGGCCCGGAATCGTCCGGTAAAACTACCCTGACGCTGCAGGTGATCGCCGCTGCGCAGCGCGAAGGCAAAACCTGTGCGTTCATCGATGCCGAGCATGCGCTGGATCCTATCTATGCGAAAAAGCTGGGCGTCGATATCGACAACCTGCTGTGCTCCCAGCCGGACACCGGCGAGCAGGCGCTGGAAATCTGTGATGCGCTGACCCGCTCCGGCGCGGTTGACGTCATCATCGTCGACTCCGTGGCGGCGCTGACGCCGAAGGCGGAAATCGAAGGTGAAATCGGCGATTCGCACATGGGCCTGGCGGCACGCATGATGAGCCAGGCGATGCGTAAGCTGGCCGGCAACCTGAAAAACGCCAATACCTTGCTGATCTTCATCAACCAGATCCGTATGAAAATTGGTGTGATGTTCGGCAACCCGGAAACCACGACCGGCGGTAACGCCCTGAAGTTCTACGCTTCGGTGCGTCTGGATATCCGCCGCATCGGCGCCATCAAAGAGGGCGACGAAGTGGTGGGCAGCGAAACCCGCGTGAAAGTGGTGAAGAACAAAATCGCTGCGCCGTTCAAGCAGGCTGAGTTCCAAATCATGTACGGCGAAGGCATCAACAGCCGTGGCGAGCTGGTCGATCTGGGCGTGAAGCACAAGATGATCGAAAAAGCCGGCGCCTGGTACAGCTATAACGGCGAGAAAATCGGTCAGGGCAAGGCGAACGCCTGTAACTTCCTGAAAGAAAACCCGGCTATCGCTGCCGAGCTGGATAAGAAGCTGCGCGATCTGCTGCTGCACAGCGGCGGTGAGCTGGTGGCTGCCTCCGGTGACGACTTCGAAGACGATGAAGCGGAAACCAGCGAGCAGTTCTAATCGCTGAAGATGTGCGCCGTCGTTCGTGCGGCGCATATCCCATAAATTCAGGCTTGAATGATGAATGACTTGCTAAGCCGCGCCATGCGCCTGCTGTCGCAACGCGATCATAGTGAAGCTGAACTGCGCCGCAAACTTGCGGCGCAGCCGTTTGTGGCGAAAGCCCGTTTTGGCGGTAAGAAGCCACATGCGCCGGCATCACCGCCGGTGGCTGAAGAACCGGTGGATCCTGCGCTGATCGAGCAGGTTATCGCCTACTGTTATCAGCATAATTGGCTGGACGATAAGCGTTTCGCCCACAGCTACATTGGCAGCCGCAGTCGCAAAGGTTACGGTGCGCAGCGCATCCGCAGCGAACTGATGCAAAAGGGCGTCGACAAAGCGCTGGTGCAGGACGCGCTGGCGGAATGCGACATCGACTGGTGTGAACAGGCGAAACAGGTGGCGCAGCGAAAATTTGGCGATGCGTTGCCAACCGACTGGAAAGAGAAAGCCAAAGTGCAGCGCTATCTGCTCTATCGCGGCTTCTTCCAGGAAGAAATTCAGTCAATTTACCGTGATTTTGCGCAATGAGCGCACACGGGGTTTTACTTCCCTCTGAAGAAAATTTATCTTATCCCCACTTTTTGTTCGTGAGCTGGTTGTCATCGTCGGGATGACGCGTCACCGGCTCACGTGTCGTTATTCTAGCCTTTCCAGGAAAATTATGAGCAAGAGCACCGCTGAGATCCGTCAAGCGTTTCTCGATTTCTTTCATAGTAAGGGTCATCAGGTTGTAGCGAGCAGCTCCCTGGTGCCTAACAATGATCCGACATTGCTGTTTACCAATGCCGGCATGAACCAATTTAAGGATGTTTTCCTGGGGCTGGACAAACGCGCCTATTCCCGTGCCACCACCTCGCAGCGCTGCGTGCGCGCAGGCGGCAAGCATAACGACCTGGAAAACGTCGGTTATACCGCTCGTCACCACACCTTCTTTGAAATGCTGGGCAACTTCAGCTTCGGCGATTACTTCAAGCACGACGCGATCAGCTACGCGTGGGAACTGCTGACCGGTGAAAACTGGTTCAACCTGCCGAAAGAGCGACTGTGGGTCACCGTGTATGAAACCGATGACGAAGCGTTCGACATCTGGCAGAAGCAAATCGGCGTGCCGGCCGAGCGTATTATCCGCATCGGCGACAACAAGGGTGCGCCTTTCGCTTCCGATAACTTCTGGCAGATGGGCGACACCGGCCCATGCGGCCCGTGCACCGAGATTTTCTACGATCACGGCGATCACATCTGGGGCGGCCCTCCAGGCAGCCCGGAAGAAGACGGCGACCGCTACATCGAGATCTGGAACATCGTTTTCATGCAGTTCAACCGCCAGTCCGATGGCACTATGCTGCCGCTGCCGAAACCTTCGGTGGATACCGGTATGGGTCTGGAGCGCATCGCGGCGGTGTTGCAGCATGTGAACTCCAACTATGAAATCGATCTGTTCCGTACCCTGATCGCCGCCGTGGCAAAAGTGACCGGCGCGACCGATCTGGACAACAAATCCCTGCGCGTTATCGCCGACCATATCCGTTCCTGCGCCTTCCTGGTGTCGGACGGCGTGATCCCGTCTAACGAAAACCGCGGCTATGTGCTGCGCCGCATCATTCGCCGCGCGATCCGCCATGGCAACATGCTGGGCGCGAAAGACACCTTCTTCTATAAGCTGGTGGCACCACTGATTGAAGTGATGGGCCCGGCCGCCGACGAATTGAAACGCCAGCAATCGTTGGTGGAGCAGGTGCTGAAAACCGAAGAAGAGCAGTTTGCCCGCACGCTGGAGCGTGGTCTGGCGCTGTTGGACGAAGAGCTGGCCAAGCTGCAGGGCGATACCCTGGACGGCGAAACCGCTTTCCGTCTGTACGATACCTACGGTTTTCCGGTCGATCTGACCGCTGACGTCTGCCGCGAGCGTGGCCTGAAAGTCGATGAAGCGGGCTTTGAAGAAGCGATGGAAGCGCAGCGCCGCCGCGCGCGTGAATCCAGCGGCTTCGGCGCCGACTACAATAGCCTGATCCGCGTGGATGGCAGCAGCCAGTTCAACGGCTACGATCACGACGAGCAGCAGGCGATGGTCATCGCGCTGTTCCGCGACGGCCAGCCGGTCGATCAGATCAATGCCGGCGAAGAGGCGGTGGTGGTATTGGATGAGACGCCGTTCTACGGTGAATCCGGCGGCCAGGTCGGCGATAAAGGTGTACTGAAAGCCGCCGGCATAGAGTTTGTGGTCAACGACACCCAGAAATACGGTCAGGCTATCGGCCATCAAGGCAAGCTGGCGCAGGGCTCGCTGAAGCTGAACGATCGCGTAGATGCGCAGATCGACGCTGAGCGCCGCAACAGCATCCGTCTGAACCACTCCGCGACTCACCTGCTACACGCTGCGCTGCGCCAAACGTTGGGCGATCACGTCGCGCAGAAAGGCTCGCTGGTTAACGACAAGTATCTGCGTTTCGACTTCTCGCATTTTGAAGCGATGAAGCCGGAACAAATCCGTGCGGTGGAAGATCTGGTGAACCAGCAGGTGCGTCGTAACCTGCCGGTGCAGACCGAGCTGATGGCGTTGGAAGATGCCAAAGAGAAGGGCGCGATGGCGCTGTTCGGCGAGAAGTACGATGACAACGTGCGCGTACTGACCATGGGCGACTTCTCCACCGAGCTGTGTGGCGGTACTCATGCCAGCCGCACTGGTGATATCGGTCTGTTCCGCATTCTGAGCGAGTCGGGCACCGCGGCGGGCATCCGTCGTATTGAAGCGGTGACCGGCGCAGGCGCTATCGCTACGCTGCACCAGCAAAGCGATTTGTTGCAAGACGTTGCACAGCTGGTTAAGGGCGACAGCAACACCCTGAGCGATAAAGTGCGCTCGGTGCTCGATCGCACCCGCGCGCTGGAAAAAGAACTGCAGCAGCTGAAAGATCAGCAGGCGGCGCAGGAAAGCGCGTCGTTGTCCAGCCAGGCAAAAGTGGTTAACGGCGTGAAGCTGTTGGTCAGCCAGTTGGACAATGTCGAAGCCAAAATGCTGCGCACCATGGTGGATGACCTGAAAAATCAATTGGGTTCGGCCATCATCGTGTTGGCAACGACGGCTGATGACAAAGTCAGCCTGGTTGCAGGCGTGACCAAGGATCTGACTGACCGCGTGAAAGCCGGCGAGTTGATCGGCAACGTGGCGCAGCAGGTAGGCGGCAAGGGCGGTGGTCGCCCGGATATGGCGATGGCGGGGGGGACGGATATCAACGCCCTGCCAGCGGCGTTAAACAGCGTAGAAGCCTGGGTGGCCTCGAAGCTGTGAACATAAATAAATAGCACGCACAAACGCCATAATACTTTGTTGATTATGGCGTTTTCATACTGTGCTAACACAATTTAGTTACAATTGCGGGAACAAAGTTTTTCAGGTCGGCTAAACTTACCATTATCTGAGGTGGGACCAAGTCTGCTTACACTTATTGTGGGTTGCGCGGCTTACGTTTTCACCACATATGATGGATAATGACGGGGAAACTGAGAGACCCGACTCTTTTAATCTTTCAAGGAGCAAAGAATGTTAATTCTGACTCGTCGAGTTGGTGAAACCCTCATGATTGGCGATGAGGTTACGGTCACTGTGCTAGGGGTAAAAGGCAACCAGGTGCGTATTGGTGTGAACGCCCCCAAAGAGGTTTCGGTTCACCGTGAAGAAATCTATCAGCGCATTCAGGCAGAGAAGTCTCAGCAGACGACTTACTGATTCCGAAGCAGCGTCTCGTTGCCAGACGAGACGCTACTGCATCGTTTTACCCACTTCTTTCGTTCTCCCCTCTCTTTTTCGTGATTATTTTCCCGGTTAGTTCCCTGCTTTGTTGCTACAGATGCTGCGGTTGCCTGTTGATAAAACGCCCTTTTTGCCGTGAAATCGCCCATGTTGGGTGCGAATTGTGCAAACGCGCATGAGTTGGGAAAAATTGTTTGACTTAAAAGTCGGAGAAAGTAATATGTGCGCCACGCAGTGCCGATGAGCTTCTCTAAAGCAAGTTAGGCACAATTCGAAAGAAGCGTATGGTGAGGTGGCCGAGAGGCTGAAGGCGCTCCCCTGCTAAGGGAGTATGCGGTCAAAAGCTGCATCCGGGGTTCGAATCCCCGCCTCACCGCCATTTGCATCCATAGCTCAGCTGGATAGAGTACTCGGCTACGAACCGAGCGGTCGGAGGTTCGAATCCTCCTGGATGCACCATATTTTGCAGTATGGTGGGGTAGTAACAACATACCATACGGTATCAAAAAAGAATTCCTGTGCATCCATAGCTCAGCTGGATAGAGTACTCGGCTACGAACCGAGCGGTCGGAGGTTCGAATCCTCCTGGATGCACCATTCTTTCCGTCATGCTTCGTTAGTGAAGCAGGCAAGCAGTAAAAAATAGACATGCATCCATAGCTCAGCTGGATAGAGTACTCGGCTACGAACCGAGCGGTCGGAGGTTCGAATCCTCCTGGATGCACCATCTAAGAGAAACCCGCTTCGGCGGGTTTTTCGCTTTTCAACCTTTATCCATCTCCCCCCTCTTTCCCCTTTGTGCCCGATTAGGCACAGCACATTCCGCTATGACGCAGTCAGCGACAACCCATCGGCTTTACGCTAAAGTAGTTTTCTTTCCTCAACGATCATGGAGTAACGATGTACGACCGCTATCAGGGTCTTATTTTCGACATGGACGGCACGATTCTGGACACCGAGCCAACGCACCGTAAAGCGTGGCATGAAGTGCTGTCTCGTTATGGCATGACGTTTGATGAAGCGGCCATGGTGGCGCTGAGCGGTTCACCGACCTGGCGTATCGCGCAGGCGATTATTGCCAGCCATCAGGCCGACCTCGATCCCCATCACCTGGCGGCGGAGAAAACCCGCGCGGTGGAAGCGATGCTGCTGGATAGCGTGCGTCCCTTGCCGCTGATCGAGGTGGTGAAGTCCTATCACGGCCGCCGTCCGATGGCGGTCGGTACCGGCAGCGAGCACCGCATGGCGGAAATGCTGCTGCGTCATCTCGGCCTGTTCAACTGCTTCGATGCGATCGTCGGTGCGGACGATGTACAGCGCCATAAACCGGAGCCAGACACCTTCTTGCGCTGTGCCGAACTGATCGGCGTGCCGCCGGAAAAATGCGTGGTGTTTGAAGATGCCGAGTTTGGCATTCAGGCGGCGAAAAGTGCCGGTATGGCTGTGGTAGACGTCCGCACGCTGTGAGTAGTACGCTAGCCGTAATATCGTTATTTGGCAGTAGCTTCCTCAGTGCGACGCTGCTGCCGGGAAATTCAGAAATCGTTCTGGTCGCCTTGCTGACCCAGAGTCGCGTCTCGCCGGAGTTGCTGGTATTGGCCGCGACCTTGGGCAACACGCTGGGTGGCTTGACCAATGTCATTATCGGGCGCCTGTTACCGGCGTTGAAACCACAGCGGGGGCTGGCAACGGCGCTCGGGTGGCTGCAACGCTTCGGCCCGGCTGCGCTGCTGCTCAGCTGGGTGCCGGTGGTGGGCGATTTGTTGTGCGTGTTGGCAGGTTGGCTGCGCATGCCCTGGGGCTCTGTCGCGCTGTTTCTGTGTATCGGAAAAGCGCTGCGTTACATCGTTTTGGCTATGATAACGGTACAGGGCATCGCCTGGTGGCAGTAACCAAGTGAATATAACTCAATATTCTCTCGGGTGCGGATTCAGTATGCTTACGAGTTATTGTTTTTAGAAGCGGGAGGTCAATTTGATCCCGGACGTATCACAGGCGCTTTCTTGGTTGGAAGCCCATCCCCAGGCATTAAAAGGTATTCGTCGCGGCATTGAGCGTGAAACGCTGCGGGTCACGCCGAACGGCACCTTGGCGACCACCGGGCATCCGGAAAAGTTGGGCGCGGCATTGACGCACCACTGGATCACCACGGATTTCGCCGAAGCGCTGTTAGAGTTCATTACGCCGGTTGATGACAATATCGACCACCTGCTAACGTTCCTGCGTGATATTCATCGTTACGTGGCGCGCAATATCGGCGATGAGCGCATGTGGCCGCTCAGCATGCCGTGCTTTATCGAAGCCGAGCAGGATATCGAGCTGGCGCAGTTCGGTTCGTCGAACATCGGCCGCATGAAGACGCTGTACCGCGAAGGGCTGAAGAATCGCTACGGCGCGCTAATGCAGACCATTTCCGGCGTGCACTACAACTTCTCGCTGCCGCTGGAGTTTTGGCAGGCCTGGGCCGGCGTACAGGACGCGGAAAGTGGTAAAGAGCAGATCTCGGCGGGGTATTTCCGCCTGATCCGCAACTATTATCGCTTCGGCTGGGTGATCCCCTTTCTGTTCGGCGCATCGCCGGCCATTTGTTCTTCGTTCCTCAAAGGGCGCGAGACCAATCTGCCGTTCGAGCGCACCGAGCAGGGGATGTGCTACCTGCCGTACGCCACCTCGCTGCGTCTGAGCGACCTGGGTTACACCAACAAGTCGCAGAGCAATTTGGGCATCACCTTCAACGATTTACACAGCTATGTGGCCGGTCTGAAGCGGGCGATCGCGACGCCTTCCGAAGAGTTCGCCAAGCTGGGCGTGAAAGAGGGCGATCGCTACCTGCAACTGAACAGCAACGTGCTGCAAATCGAGAACGAGCTGTATGCGCCGATCCGACCGAAGCGCGTGACCCAAAGCGGCGAGACGCCGTCGGACGCGCTGCTGCGTGGCGGTATCGAATACATCGAAGTGCGTTCGCTGGATATCAACCCGTTCTCGCCGATCGGCGTGGACGCGGTGCAGGCGCGTTTCCTGGATCTGTTCCTGGTATGGTGCGCTCTGGCTGATGCGCCGGAGATGAGCAGCGATGAACTGCTGTGCACGCGCAAGAACTGGAACCGGGTGATTCTGGAAGGGCGTAAGCCGGGCCAGACCATCGGCATCGGCTGTGGCGCCAGCCATGAACCGCTGGAAAAAGTGGGTAAGGCGCTGTTCGCCGATCTGCGGCGGGTGGCGGAAGTGTTGGACGGCGAAGCCGGCAATCGTCAATACCAGCAGGTGTGCGATGAGCTGGTCGCCGCGTTCGACGATCCTGAGCTGACCTTCTCCGCGCGCATTCTGAAGGCGATGAAGGCGGAAGGCACCGGGCGCGTCGGTCTGCAGCTGGCGGAGCAGTATCGCCAGACGTTGCTGGAAGAACCGTTGGAAATCCTGAACGAATCCGAGCTGGATAAAGAGCGGGAAGCCTCGTGGCAGCGCCAACGCGACATAGAAGCCAATGATACGCTAAGCTTTGAAGCGTTCCTGAAGCAAAACGGCGGAAGCTGAAAAAGAAAAAGGCCACATCAATGTGGCCAAATATGCATCTCTGATGACAGGGATGATGATAACAAATGCGCGTCTTTCACATACTCAGACTCGCAGGGTTGGAAAAGGTTTCCCGGTTAGGAAAAAAAGTTTCGAAATAAATGCTCTTTTACGAGGAGGTAGCGAAATGCCATTGCTGGATAGCTTTACCGTCGATCATACCCGTATGGCAGCCCCGGCTGTCCGCGTTGCGAAAACCATGAAAACGCCTCATGGCGATACCATCACGGTGTTTGATCTGCGCTTTTGCCGCCCGAACCTGGAAGTGATGCCTGAGCGCGGCATTCACACGCTGGAGCACCTGTTCGCCGGCTTTATGCGTGACCACCTGAACGGCCAGGGGGTGGAGATTATCGACATCTCCCCGATGGGCTGTCGTACCGGTTTCTACATGAGCCTGATCGGCGTGCCGGAAGAACAGCGCGTAGCCGATGCGTGGAAAGCGGCGATGGCCGACGTGCTGAAAGTGACTGACCAGCGCAAAATCCCTGAGCTGAACGAATACCAGTGCGGCACTTACCATATGCACTCGCTGGAAGAAGCGCAGGAGATCGCCAAGCACATCCTGGATAACGACGTGGTGGTTAACCACAACGACGAGCTGGCGCTGCCGAAAGAGAAGCTGCAGGAACTGCATATCTAGCCGCGAGTTTCCCGCAGAGATAAAAAAAGACGCGATTTCGCGTCTTTTTTACTTTCTGACCGGCGGTCAGTGATGGCCGACGCTGGACTGCAGCGAGGTGATCGGCGTGACCCGTACCTGTTTGATCATATTGCCCTGCACGTCGAGAATGTCGATATCGTAGTGGCCGATACGCACCCGGGTGCCGGTTTCAGGGATCTCTTCCAGCTCTTCGAGCAGCATGCCGTTGACGGTGCGGGCCTCGCTGGCAGGCAGGGTCCAGTTGAAGGCTTTGTTCAGCTCGCGCACGTTGGCGGTACCGTCGATCAAGACCGAGCCGTCGCTCTGCGGCGTGACCTCTTCCGCCAGCGTGGGTGACATCGAGGTGGTGAAGTCGCCGACGATCTCTTCGAGAATGTCTTCTACCGTGACCAGGCCCTGAATGTCGCCGTACTCGTCGACCACGATGCCGACCTTCTCCTTGTTGCGCTGGAACTTCACCAGCTGCACGTTGAGCGGCGTGCCTTCCGGCACGAAGTAGATTTCATCGGCGGCGCGCAGCAGGTTCTCTTTGTTGAACTCTTTTTTCTCGGTCATCAGGCGATAGGCTTCGCGCACGCGCAGCATGCCGATCGCGTCGTCCAGCGAGCTGCGATACAGCACGATGCGGCCGTGCGGCGAGTGGGTCAGCTGGCGCATGATCGACTTCCAGTCGTCGTTGACGTCGATGCCGACGATCTCGGTGCGCGGCACCATGATGTCGTTAACCGTCACCTTTTCCAGGTCCAGCACCGAGATCAGCATGTCCTGATTGCGGCGGGAGATTTGCGACTGGGATTCGCGCACGATGGTGCGCAGCTCATCCTTGCTGACGGCGTCGCTGATGCGCACGTTGGTGCGGATGCCGAACAGGCGCAAGGTCAGGCTGGTGATGCCGTTGAGCAGCCAGACCAGCGGGAACATCACCTTTTGCAATGGGGCCAGCAGGACGCTGCTGGGGAAGGCAATACGTTCCGGATAGAGGGCGGCGAAGGTCTTTGGCAGCACTTCGGCGAACAGCAGCACGGCGAAGGTCAGTATGCCGGTCGCGATCGCCACGCCGAGATCGCCATACAGCCGCATGCCGACGATGGTCGCCAGCGCCGAGGCGAGGATGTTGACCAGGTTGTTGCCGATCAGCACCAGGCCGATCAGCCGATCCGGTTTTTGCAGCAGCTTCTCCACCCGACGCGCCGAGCGGTTGCCCTGTTTGGACAGGTGACGCAGACGATAACGGTTGAGCGTCATCATGCCGGTTTCGGAAGCGGAGAAGTAAGCGGAGACCACGATCATGATCACCAGGATAATGATGAGGGTCCCCGTCGACACATGCTCCAATGCAGTATTCCTTATAGAGAGGGAGAATTGGGCCGGGCTGGCTTAGCGCACCATCACCTGCTGAATCAGACGGCTGCCGAAGTAGGCGAGCGTCAGCAGGAAGGCGCCGGCGAAGCTGAACCAGACGACGCGGCGGCCGCGCCAGCCTTCATGGTAATGGCCCCACAACAGCACGATATACACGAACCAAGCCATGATCGACAGCACGGCTTTGTGCACGTTCTCTTTGCTGAACAGATTATCCATGTACAGCAGGCCGGTGCACAGGGTGAGCGTCAGCAGCACCACGCCGATCTGGGTGATATGGAACATCTTGCGCTCGATGCTCATCAGCGGCGGCATGTCGGCGCTGAAGGTCAGCTTCTTGTTTTTCAACAGGTAGTCGAGCCAGGCGAGCTGCAAGGCGTAGAGCGCGGCGATGATCAGGGTGGCGTAAGAGAATAGCGCCAGGCCGATATGCACCATCAATTCCGGGCTGGCTTCCAGGTGAGTAATGAACTCGCCGGGCATAAAGCTGGCGAAGGCCAGGTTGATCATCGCAAAGCTGTAGACGATCGGCAGCAGGAACCAGCCGCGATCGCGCGAGGCGACGAAGGTCATCACCGAGCAGATGATCAGGCTGACGATGGAACCAATGTTCAGCAGGCTGAGATTCTGCCCGGCGCTGACGTCAAAGATGCGCTGCTGCAGCGCGATGGCGTGGCAAATCAGCGCCACCACCGCCGAGACGAGGGCCAGTCGACGGTATGCGCTGTTCTTCCGCAACAAGCTGGGAATGATCAGTCCAAGGCTGAGCAGGTAGGCCATCAAAGCCACAATGGAGAAAACTGGCATAGCGTTTAATTTTGCTTCGGCGTGGTTAATAGGAGTGTCAGTATAACGTTGCGCGCGTTTCACTCCAACCTATCTCCAACGCTGAGGCAGAGATCCGCCGCGCTTCGTGTTATCATCGGCGCAATTGTGTCGCCGGAGCGGCCTGTCATTACACGTTGAGCATGAGACGATGTTTGAAAATTTAACCGATCGATTGTCGCGCACGTTGCGCAATATCAGCGGCCGCGGGCGGCTGACCGAAGAGAATATCAAGGAAACCCTGCGTGAAGTGCGTATGGCATTGCTGGAAGCGGACGTCGCGCTGCCGGTGGTGCGCGACTTCATCAACCGCGTCAAAGAGAGCGCGGTTGGCCATGAAGTCAACAAGAGCCTGACGCCGGGGCAGGAGTTCGTCAAGATCGTCAAGGGCGAGCTGATCGCCGCGATGGGCGAAGTCAACACTGAGCTGAATCTGGCGGCCCAGCCGCCGGCGGTGGTGCTGATGGCGGGCCTGCAGGGCGCCGGTAAAACCACCAGCGTCGGTAAGCTCGGCAAGTTCCTGAAAGAAAAACAGAAGAAGAAAGTGTTGGTGGTTTCCGCGGACGTTTATCGCCCGGCGGCGATCAAACAGCTGGAAACGCTGGCGGAAGGCGTTGGCATCGATTTCTTCCCGTCTGACGTCAAAGAAAAACCGATCGACATCGTCAATCGCGCGCTGCAACAGGCCAAGCTGAAGTTCTACGACGTACTGATCGTCGATACCGCCGGCCGTTTGCACGTTGACGAAGCGATGATGGATGAGATCAAACAGGTGCACGCGGCGATCAAGCCGGTGGAAACCCTGTTCGTGGTCGACGCCATGACCGGCCAGGACGCCGCCAATACCGCCAAGGCGTTTAACGAAGCGCTGCCGCTGACCGGCGTGGTGCTGACCAAGGTCGACGGCGACGCGCGCGGCGGTGCCGCGCTGTCCATCCGTCATATCACCGGCAAGCCGATCAAATTCCTCGGCGTGGGCGAGAAGACCGAAGCGCTGGAGCCGTTCCACCCGGATCGCGTGGCATCGCGCATCCTGGGCATGGGCGACGTGCTGTCGCTGATCGAAGATATCGAAAGCAAGGTCGACCGCGAGCAGGCGGAGAAACTGGCCAACAAGCTGAAAAAGGGCGACGGTTTCGATCTGACCGACTTTCTGGAGCAGCTCAAGCAGATGCGCAACATGGGCGGCATGGCCAACATGTTGAGCAAGCTGCCGGGCGCGGGCCAGCTGCCGGACAACGTCAAGTCGCAGATGGACGACAAAGTGCTGGTGCGCATGGAGGCGATCATCAACTCGATGACGCTGAAAGAGCGCGCCAAACCGGAAATCATCAAGGGCTCGCGCAAGCGCCGCATCGCGATGGGGGCCGGCATGCAGGTGCAGGACGTCAACCGCTTGCTGAAGCAGTTCGACGAAATGCAGCGTATGATGAAAAAGATGAAGAAAGGCGGTATGGCGAAGATGATGCGCGGCATGAAAGGTATGATGCCGCCGGGCTTCCCAGGCCGCTGATGGGCCTCCGCACGCCGAGTGCGGGCGCTTTCAGCATTCGCCGTTCGCGGTGAAAACCGCCCGAAATTTGACAGGCTGCAAAAGTTGTCCCCTGCGATCGACGCTTTAGATTGCTTTTTGCGCCAAAATGAGTAAAATTTTCGGGCTTTTTATATTGCAACCGGGCCCCGTCCCTCAATGGGGCCCGGCTGTTTTATTAACTAAAGAGGATGTTATGGTAACAATTCGTTTGGCACGTGGCGGCGCTAAAAAGCGTCCGTTCTATCAAGTAGTAGTGACCGACAGCCGCAACGCTCGTGATGGTCGTTTCATCGAGCGCGTAGGTTTCTTCAACCCGATCGCTTCTGGTCAGGCTGAAGCACTGCGTCTGGACCTGGACCGCATCGAGCACTGGGTTGGTCTGGGTGCAACCGTTTCTGATCGCGTTCACGCGCTGATCAAAGACGCTAAGAAAGCAGCTTAATCTGTCGCGGTGGTGGCAATGAGCAAGCAACTCAAACCGGTAGCGCCGATCGCGCCGATTGTACTCGGTAAAATGGGGTCCGCTTACGGCATTCGTGGTTGGCTCAGAGTGTTTTCATCCACCGAAAACGCCGAAAGCATTTTTGACTATCAGCCGTGGTTTATCCAGCAGGCGGGTCAGTGGCAGCATATCGAGTTGGAAGACTGGAAGCGCCACAGTCAGGATCTGATCATCAAGGTCAAAGGCATTGACGATCGGGACGCGGCGAATCTGCTGACTAATCGCGAGATTATGGTGGATTCCGATCAACTTCCTCCGCTGGAGGGTGACGATTACTACTGGAAAGACCTGATGGGCTGCCAGGTAGTCACCACCGCCGGCTACGAGCTGGGTAAAGTCATCGATATGATGGAAACCGGCTCGAACGATGTGATGGTTGTGAAAGCGAACCTGAAAGATGCGTTCGGCATGAAGGAGCGGTTGATTCCGTTTCTTCATGGGCAGGTTATCAAGAAAGTCGATCTCACTGCCCGCGTGATTGAGGCAGATTGGGATCCTGGTTTTTGACCCCCGGATCAAACGGTCGAAGCAAGTGGAATAACGGTAAGGGGATTGGCTTGTGTTCATCGGTATTGTAAGCCTGTTTCCTGAGATGTTCCGCGCTATCACCGATTACGGGGTGACTGGCCGGGCAGTAAAAAATGGCCTGCTGAGCGTGCAGTGTTGGAGTCCTCGCGACTTCACCTACGACCGGCATCGTACCGTGGACGATCGCCCTTACGGCGGCGGCCCGGGAATGCTGATGATGGTGCAACCTTTACGGGAAGCCATTCATGCGGCGAAAGCAGCGGCAGGCGAGGGAGCAAAGGTGATTTATCTGTCACCTCAGGGGCGCAAGCTGGATCAAACCGGCGTGTGCGAACTGGCGGCCAATCAGAAGATGATTCTGGTGTGTGGCCGTTACGAAGGGGTAGACGAGCGCGTAATCCAAACCGAAATTGACGAAGAATGGTCAATCGGCGATTACGTTCTCAGCGGCGGGGAACTGCCGGCAATGACCCTGATTGATTCAGTCGCCCGTTTCATACCGGGTGTGCTGGGCCATCAGGCCTCAGCGGAGGAAGACTCCTTCGCCGACGGATTGCTGGACTGCCCGCACTATACCCGCCCAGAGGTGTTGGAAGGGATGGAAGTACCGCCGGTTCTACTGTCGGGCAACCATGCTGAGATACGTCGCTGGCGCTTAAAGCAGTCGCTGGGCCGAACCTGGCTTAGAAGACCTGAACTTCTAGAAAGCCTAGCTCTGACTGACGAGCAAGCGGTGTTGCTGGCTGAGTTCCAACGGGAACATCAGGCCAGGCAACAGGACTATGAAGGAAACGTCTGACATCAGACGGGACCGATATATCAGTTTACCTAGGGTAAGAGACATATTATGAGCAACATTATTAAGCAACTTGAACAAGAGCAGATGAAACAAGACGTACCTGCATTCCGTCCGGGTGATTCCGTGGAAGTGAAGGTATGGGTCGTTGAAGGTAGCAAAAAACGTCTGCAGGCATTCGAGGGCGTGGTTATCGCTATCCGTAACCGCGGTCTGCACTCTGCATTCACTGTTCGTAAGATTTCCAACGGCGAAGGTGTTGAGCGCGTATTCCAGACTCACTCCCCAGTAATCGACAGCATTACTGTTAAACGTCGTGGTGCCGTTCGTAAAGCTAAACTGTACTACCTGCGTGAACGTACTGGTAAGTCTGCTCGTATCAAAGAGCGTCTGAACCGCGTTAACTAACGCTGCATCCAAAAGTTAATAGTTACCAGGGGTTGGCTTATGCCAACCCCTTTTTTTATCTGAAAATCCAGCTGTGGTGCATTTCGAGATTTGGCCGCGTTGTAGCGACATTAAAAAGCCTGCATCAGCAGGCTTTTTGCATCACAGCGCGGCGGCGCTTTGTTTATGCGGATTCTCCGATGGGTGCGGCTGCGCCGGGACAATGTCATCGCCGGGCTTGACGATCACCCGAGCAACGGATTCGTGCGTGGCAAACGTGCAGCTGCAGTTGATGTTGCGGCATTGATGGTAACGCTCTTTGGTCGACTCGCTCAGATAGCGGCTGGAGCGAGTGTGGGCCACGTGACCGCATAGTGGACAGTGCATCATAAGAACCCCCTTGAACAAATTAAGTGAAATTGTTGTGGCATCACCACTTAGGCGAGCGAGCCCGTCATGATGAGGCAATGCCTTGCAAGCACAGTGCGCGTTCCGTAGCACGTCGCTGTTCCAGCCCTTTGTTTTTCTTTCCGTTTACGTAAATCCAGCGAGGCAACTGATCGCAGGCCTGTCGCCACTGGCGCTGTTGCAGCAGCGCGACCAGCGTAGAGTGGCAGGCTGCGCCGACACCCACGTTGAAGGCGAAGGCGATCACCGCGTCATAGGTTTGTTGCGAGAGCGTATGCGGCAGGCAAGTGGCCATGCCGCGCTCGGTGCGGCGAACATCGTCTATCAAATCCACCGCGGCTTTGCGTTCATCTATCGTCTTGTCTGGGATGACGCCAGCAGTGTGTCCAATGCCCTGTGTCCACACCCCGGCGCTACACTGGTAAGGCGACAGGCGGCAGCCTTCGAGATCGGCGATCAGCCTGAGGCCGGCTTCTGAGGTTTGCAGCTCGCCAAATGACGGCAACAGCACGGCGATGGCCAAAACGGTGGCGACGCTGCAGCGCTTAACGATTGCACTCATCGTAAATGTTCCTCCGTGACGCCGCATTGCGTTCAATAGCCTTTAAGATTTGCAGGCTTTTACGTCGGTAGTACCAGTTCACCAGAAACGTGCCGATTCCTACCGCCGCACCGACTAGAAAGGCAATGTCCTGCGGTGACAGCTTGCCGAGCCAGGCGAGAAACAGCGCCATGGCGTAGGTGATGAATGAGGTGATTTTCTCCATAGCTTATGCTCGCTTTGTTTACAGTATCTCGGGAGCTGTGGTGGCCATCGATACGTTTCTGGCCACACTCTATCGAAATCCATCATGCCCCGAGGCTGTATAATAATTACTGTATATGCATACAGTATTAAGCTATTTGCTAAAGTCGTCAATGGGTGGGATGAATATTTTTAGCAGATTGTGCAAAAGAGGGCGGCAGGCATAAAAAAAGCCCATCGATGATGGGCTTCAAGAGATTCTGGGCGAGGAGATTACAGGCCGTAAACCAGCGTGACCGAGGTGGTCGTGTCGGTATTCTTAGGCGCTGAGGCCGGCGGTTTGCTGTTGTAGGTCACGGTGTAGGCCACGCGCAGTGAGAAGCGATCGTTGATCGCCACGTTCAATGCGCTTTCCGAGTTCAGCGTGGTTTCCTCGTTCGCCAGCGCGGAAACGCCCTGAATGAACTTGGTATTGTCGGTCAGCTGATAGGAATAGTTGGCTGCACCGTAAGCCAGCCCTTTGGTCGAGCGGCCGCCGCCGTGGTATTCATCATGGCGCACGCCGGGACCGAATTCCACCCGCAGATCGCTGAGCGGCCCGTTGAGAAGTTGACGGCCGTAACCGCCGGTCAGCGTGGAGCGTGAGTCATAACCGTTAAAGCGATCGCTTAGCCAGCTGCCCTGGCCAAACAGGTAATTGCGATCGGTCAGGTTATAGCGCGTACGACCACCGGCCTGGTACTTTTCGGACGAGCGCACGTTGGAGGAGGTGGTGTTGTTGGCCGCCCCCCACAGGCTATACGCCGCGTCGGTATTGAACCAGGTCATGTTGGTGTTGGCCAACAGGGTGGAGCTTTGCGAGTTGCCGGACTGGGCGTTGTAGCCCGCCTGCACGTTGCCTTCGAACGGTTTCTTGGCGGTGGCCGGATCGTCCATCGCGGTGAAAAGCGTATTGTCGGCAAGGGCTGAAACACTGGTGAAAGTCGTTAAGCAGCAAATATACAGCGGAAAAGCGCGGCGAGCGCGGGAAGAGAGCATCTTGGATCCAGTTGTTAAGGGTGGTTATTGTTGATGACGGTCACATTATATCGGTTCACTTCGGCGACAAAAATAGCCGCCATTAGCTTAAGTTTTTAATTTTTATTCCTCATTTATTCGCTTTTCTTCTACTTAAATTCATCGCTTTCGGCGGCATTTCGTGCTGAGTCTGACGGTATCCGCGCCTGCCCGTTCGTTGGCGCCGAGACGGGCGGCGTATCTTGCCTGTAAAACAAATTGTACAAATATGTTTACACTCTAGGGTCTTCGCTGGGAAAGCGTACCGGCGCGTTTTGACAATCTTGTTGTTTATATATGTTATTGAATTTGTGTTATTTTATTGTATTTTATTGATGTTTATACGCATGCTTTTTCATAAGATTAAATGCGGTAATTTTTTATTTACAGAAATTGGATTTAAAACTTTACATCTCGTGATAAGGTAGTGCCCTGAAACGCTCAATGTTCCATTTCAACGCATAACGCCAAACGACAGGAATAGCATCATGCAAAAAGACGCGCTCAATAACGTACACATCAGTGCAGAACAGGTTCTCATCACGCCGGAGGAGCTGAAGAACCAGTTCCCGCTTAGTGCCGACGACGAAAATGAAATCGCCACCGCGCGCAACACCATCGCCAACATTTTGCAGGGGCGCGATCACCGTCTGTTGGTCGTGTGCGGACCTTGTTCGATCCATGATCCGGATGCGGCACTGGACTACGCCCGTCGTTTGAAAACCCTGGCGGCTGACTTGAGCGATCAGCTGTATATCGTTATGCGCGTCTATTTTGAAAAACCCAGAACCACTGTCGGCTGGAAAGGTTTGATCAACGATCCGTACATGGACGGTTCGTTTGACGTTGAAGCAGGCTTGCATATCGCGCGTCGCCTGTTGCTGGATCTGGTGGGCATGGGCTTGCCGTTGGCTACCGAAGCGTTGGATCCGAACAGCCCGCAGTACCTGGGGGACTTGTTCAGCTGGTCGGCGATCGGTGCGCGTACCACCGAATCGCAGACCCACCGTGAAATGGCTTCTGGCCTGTCGATGCCGGTCGGGTTCAAAAACGGCACCGACGGCAGCCTGGGTACCGCCATCAATGCCATGCGCGCCGCCGCTATGCCGCACCGCTTCGTCGGCATCAACCAGGCGGGCCAGGTTTGCCTGCTGCAGACTCAGGGCAATCCGGACGGGCACGTGATCCTGCGCGGCGGTAAAACCCCGAACTACAGCGCCGAGCACGTTGCGGCCTGTGAAAAACAGATGCTCGAGGCGGGACTCCATCCGTCCTTGATGATAGATTGCAGCCATGGCAACTCGAATAAAGACTATCGCCGTCAGCCGGCGGTGGCCGAGTCCGTGGTGGAGCAGATCAAAGCGGGTAACCGCTCGATCACCGGCATTATGCTGGAGAGCCATCTGCATGAGGGCAATCAGTCTTCCGAACAGCCGCGTGCAGACATGCGTTACGGCGTATCCGTCACCGACGCCTGCATCGACTGGGAGAGCACGGAAACGCTGCTGCGCCACATGCATCAGGAACTCGGCGCTGCGCTGACGGCACGCACGGGAGAAAAGTAAGTTATGGTGGCAGAACTGACCGCGCTGCGCGATCAAATCGACGAGGTGGACAAAGCGTTGCTGGATCTGCTGGCGAAACGCCTGCATCTGGTAGCGGAAGTGGGGGAGGTGAAAAGCCGCCACGGTTTACCGGTTTATGTGCCGGAGCGCGAGGCGGCGATGCTGGCCTCGCGCCGTCAGGAGGCGGAAAACCTCGGCGTGCCGCCGGATTTGATCGAGGACGTCTTGCGCCGCGTGATGCGCGAATCGTACGTCAGCGAGAACGATAAAGGTTTTAAAACTCTGTGCCCGCAGCTGCGGCCGATCGTCATCATCGGCGGCAACGGCCAGATGGGCCGGCTGTTCAACCGTCTGCTGACGCTGTCGGGTTATCAGGTCAGGGTATTGGATCAGGAAGATTGGCCGCAGGCGGAGCAGCTGTTGGCCGACGCCGGCATGGTGATTGTCAGCGTACCGATCCATGTGACTGAGCAGGTGATAAGCCGCCTGCCGCCGTTGCCCGACGACTGCATTCTGGTGGATCTGGCGTCGGTGAAGAACCGTCCGCTGCATGCGATGTTGGCGGCGCACAGCGGCCCGGTGGTGGGGTTGCATCCGATGTTTGGTCCGGACGTGGGCAGCGTGGCGAAGCAGGTCGTGGTTTACTGCGATGGCCGCCAACCGGAGGCTTACCAATGGTTGCTTGAACAGCTGCAGGTGTGGGGGGCGCGGCTGCATCGCATCAGCGCTGTCGAACACGATCAGAATATGGCGTTTATTCAGGCGCTGCGGCACTTCGCCACCTTCGCCTACGGGCTGCACTTGGCGGAAGAGAACGTGCAACTGGAGCAGCTGCTGGCGCTCTCCTCGCCGATCTACCGGCTGGAGCTGGCGATGGTTGGCCGCCTGTTTGCGCAGGATCCACAGCTGTATGCTGACATCATCATGTCGTCGGAAGAAAACGTGGCGCTGATTAAGCGTTACTACCAGCGCTTCGGCGAGGCGATCAAGCTGTTGGAGCATGGCGACAAACAGGCGTTTATCGATAGCTTCCGCAAGGTAGAGCATTGGTTCGGCGATTACGCCCAGCGCTTCCTGGTGGAGAGCCGCACGCTGTTGCGGCAGGCTAACGACAGCCGGCAGTGAAACGCGGGCAGTAAGCGTAAAGGGTTCGGCCAAGCCGAACCCTTTTTTTATGGTTTCAGGATGGGTTGACCGGCACCACGGTGTCGCTCGGGTAACAGCCCAGCACCTTCAGCGAGCGGGTGATTGGCGTCAGATCGCGCAGCGCTTTTTGCATCGCCTCGGCGCGCAGGTTGGCCTGCACATCGATATAAAACATCTCTTCCCACGGATTGCCGTTGATCGGGCGTGACTCCAGCTTGGTCATGATGATGCCGTTGTCGCGCAGTACCAGCAGCGCTTCGACCAGTGCGCCGGATTGTTGGCCGGTCGCCATGATCAGCGTGGTTTTGGCCGGCACCTGTTCGGAGACGTCGATCGCTTTACGCGCCAGGACGATAAAACGGGTGATGTTCTGCTGCTGGTTGGCGAGGTTGTGTTCCAGCACCTGCAGCCCATACAGTGCGCCGCCGGCTTCGCTGCCCAGAGCAGCCGCCTTCGGCGAATTCAGCTTGGCGACTTTCTCCATCGCGGCGGCGGTGCTTTCGGTGTATTCGATTTTCCAGTGCGGGAAGCGGTTCAGGAACTGGCTGCACTGCTGGAACGGTTGCGGGTGGCTGTAGACGGTTTCAATCTGGCTCAGATCGCTGTCGCCGGCAATCAGAACGCAGTGGTTGATCGGGTTGGTCAGTTCGCCGACGATCGACAGACTGGTGTGCTGCAGCAGATCGTACACCTCGTTAATCGACCCGGAGCTGGTGTTCTCGATAGGCAGAATCGCATAGTCCGCCTGGCCGGTTTCCACCTGGGTGAAGATATCCTGAAACTTCTGGCAGCCGCATTCGATCAGCTGATCGAAGTGGCGGGCAGCGTATTGGCGTGCTGCCAGATGTGAGTAAGAGCCTTTTGGGCCGAGGAAGGCGATGCGGGCGGAATGTTGGCTGACGGGGTTGAGCTGGTGCTGTAGCAACGCCTGCTGGGTCAGGACGGAATCTTCGATGATCAGTTGAAACAGGCGGGTGACGTAAAAGCCGTCCAGGTCGTAAGGCTTGGCGGCGGCGATCAGCGCATCCAGCAGATCGCGCTCGCGTTCTTTATCGCGGATCGGGCGGTGAGAGTGCAGCTTGGTCTTGCCGACTTCGATCGCCAGCTCACGGCGTTCCGCCAGCAGGGCCAACAGTTTCAAGTCCAGTGCGCTGATGCGCTCGCGCAGCACCAATAACGGGTTGTCAGTCATAATCAGCTTCCGCCTTCAGTTCTTATTCGTTGTAAAACAGCCATAAAAAAAGCCTCCTGTTTCCAGGAGGCCTTATTGTTCGTCTTCGCATTCTTTCTCACACGACGAAACGCCTCCCAGTCAGGGGAAGGTAAAAAAGAATGCGAAGAAAAACGGTGTGCGTGGCATGGTCTACCTAAGGTTAATGCGAACAGGTTTTAAAGTAACCGCTGGCTTTTACCCCGTCAACAAAAATACCCGACAAAAAACGCGCCCTCGGGCGCGTTTGATGCGGCAATCGCTGTCGGACGGTTATTCCTGCTCTTGCGTGACTTCCGGCACGATGTCTTTCACGCTGGCATTGCAGCGGCGCGCTTCGCCTTTATGCTGCACCTTGTTCAGTTGGCGTTCCAGCTTGGCGATCAGCTCATTAACGGCGGTGTACATGTCATCATGTTTTGCGCTGGCGACCAGCGGGCCGTTAGGCGTGGTAATGGTAGCGTCGGCGACAAACCCCTGCGGTTCTTTAGATAAGACGATATGCGGGTTTATCAGCTGGGTCTGCCATTTTTCCAGTTTGGTGAGACGGTCTTCGACGTGATTGCGGATTGCGGGAGTGATATCCATTTGTTTGCTGGTAATGTTCAATGTCATATAACTTACCTCTCTGTCTTTCCGTCTTGGTGAATCCAGCATACCCCGCTTTTTGTTTAAATGCGTGATGTAAATCACGATTTTTTGTCACTTTTTGCAAAGTTAGTTCAATCTGTGATTCAGCATCTGAATTGGCTATCTAATGCTTGAGAGTTGCCGCCGGATGGCGCATTATCGATGAGTTGACCGGTGAGGAGCGCTAGCTAACACCGTGTTTTTACTTGTATATTTTTCCAGTAAAAAACCGGTCGACGCCAATGAAAACGGCAGCCGAGGCTGCCGTTTTGTTTTTCTGCCGTTGCCGACGCGCACTTATTGCGGGTTGGCGGCGATCACTTTGGCCACTTTGTCAGCCTGGCCGTTCAGCTGCAGCTGCTTGTAGGCATTTTCCATCAGCGGCAACACGTCGTGCGTCGCTTTGGTATCCGGGAATTCACGCAACATCTGCTCGGCGCGATTAACGACCGCGACGTAAGCACCGCGTTTAGTGTAGTATTCCGCCACCGAAAGCTCATACTTGGCCAAGCGGTCTTTCAGATACACCAAACGCTTGTTGGCGTCGGTCGCGTATTGGCTGTTCGGGTATTGCTGAATCAACTGGCTGAAGTCGCGGAACGCAGCGCGAGCGTGCTGAGGATCGCGGTCAGAACGGTCAACCCCGAAGAAGCCCTGCAGTGCGCTGTCATCGAGCGCCATGTCGGTCAGACCGCGCATGTACATCACGTAATCGATGTTCGGGTGCGTCGGGTTCAGACGCATGAAGCGATCGATGGATGCCTGAGCCATCGGCAAGTCGGCAGCCTTATAGTAGGCGTAAATCAAATCCAGCTGGACCTGCTGGGAATACGGCCCGAAAGGATAGCGGTTATCTAACGCTTCGAGTTGCGTAATCGCGCCCTTGAAGTTACCGTCCTGCAGTTTTTGCTGCGCGGTAGCATAGATTTCCGAAGGTGGGTTGTCGGGAACCGCATCCTTGGATGTGGAGCAACCTGCCAGCGCCAGGCTCAACGTGGCTGCCGCCACCAGATATTTCATACGCGTCATGACGTTTTGATTATCCTCAGGGTGTTATTCCGGGAGACTGTCCGTTAAGCTCCCGACAAAGACCAGGTACAATAGCACATTATATTAAACGGCATCGCCGTGAAAACCCAACGTTAACGAAGAAGCTGCATATGGCACAACAAGTACAACTCACCGCAACGGTGGCCGAATCTCAACTCGGACAACGTTTAGATCAGGCTTTGGCCGAATTGTTCCCTGATTATTCACGATCTCGCATAAAAGAGTGGATCCTGGGCGATCGGGTGAAGGTCAATGGCAAAACGTCAAATAAACCGAAAGAGAAGGTGCTGGGCGGAGAGACAGTCGCCATCGATGCACAGATTGAAGAAGAGGCGCGTTGGGAGCCACAGGATATCGCGCTGGATATCGTCTATGAAGACAGCGACATCCTGGTGATCAACAAGCCGCGCGATTTGGTCGTGCATCCCGGTGCCGGTAACCCAGACGGCACGGTGCTCAATGCGCTCTGTATCATTACCCGGAAATCGCCGACGTACCGCGTGCCGGCATCGTGCACCGTCTGGATAAAGACACCACCGGCCTGATGGTAGTGGCGAAAACCGTGCCGGCGCAAACCCGGCTGGTGGAAGCGCTGCAGGCGCGTGAAATCACCCGTGAATACGAAGCGGTGGCGATCGGCACCATGACCGCCGGCGGCACGGTAGAAGAGCCTATCGCGCGTCACTCCACCAAACGCACCCATATGGCGGTGCACCCGATGGGTAAACCGGCGGTAACGCACTACCGCATCATGGAGCATTTCCGTGCGCACACCCGCCTGCGTCTGCGCCTGGAAACCGGTCGTACTCACCAGATCCGCGTACACATGGCTTACATCAGCCATCCGCTGGTGGGCGATCCGCTGTACGGCGGCCGTCCACGTCCGCCGAAAGGCGCTTCGGAAGCCTTCATCAACACGCTGCGCGGCTTTGACCGTCAGGCGCTGCACGCCACCATGCTGCGTTTGTATCATCCGATCAGCGGTATCCAGATGGAGTGGCATGCGCCGCTGCCGCAGGATATGGTCGATCTGATCAACGCGCTGAAGGCGGACACCGAAGAATTCAAAGATCAGATGGACTGGTAATGAATTCGCTCATTCTGCCCGACTGGCCGTTGCCTCCCGGCGTTAAAGCGTGCAGCACAACGCGCGGCGGCGGCGTCAGCCTGCCGCCTTATGACTCGCTGAATCTCGGCGCTCACGTCGGCGACGAGGTGCAAGCGGTGAAACGCAATCGGGAAAGGGTGGTTACCGCCGCCGGCTTGCCGCAGATGCCGGTGTGGCTCGAGCAAGTGCATGGCACCCGCGTGGTGACGTTGACGGGGCATCCGCCCGCCGATCTGCGGGCGGATGCGGTGTACAGCAACGTGCCTGGGCAGGTGTGTGCCGTGATGACGGCGGATTGTCTGCCGGTGCTGTTCTGCTCGCAGAACGGCGATGAAGTGGCCGCCGCTCATGCCGGTTGGCGTGGGCTATGCCAGGGCGTGCTGGAACAAACCGTGGCGGCGTTCACCGCCGCACCGGGCCAGATCAGCGCCTGGTTGGGGCCGGCGATCGGCCCGCAGCAGTTTGAAGTCGGGCCGGAGGTGCGTGCCGCCTTTATCGCGGAAGACGCCGAAGCCGAGGCTGCCTTTACGCCGCATGGCGATAAGTTTTTGGCTAATATCTACTTACTGGCTCGCCAACGTTTGTTGCGGGCAGGCGTGCAGGCCATCTACGGCGGCGACCGCTGCACGGTTAACGAAAAGAGTCATTTTTTCTCCTATCGACGCGATGGAATAACCGGACGTCTGGCAAGTTTAATCTGGCTGATATAACCTATTGAATTAGGACGATCCAACGACGCATGGCGTTGTACCGAAAATTTAGCGTCGAGATAACCTTGAAAATTTGAGGGATGACCTCATTTAATCTCCAGTAGCAATTTCGACCCATCTTGGAGGTGTTATGCGTCTGGATCGTCTTACCAACAAATTCCAGCTTGCCCTCGCCGATGCCCAGTCACTAGCCCTTGGGCACGACAACCAGTTTATTGAACCGCTACATCTGATGAGCGCCCTGCTCAATCAGGAAGGGGGCACGGTTCGTCCACTATTAACTTCCGCAGGTATCGATGCCGGGCGTGTGCGCACCGAAATCGAACAGGCACTGTCCCGTTTACCGCAGGTAGAAGGCACCGGTGGCGACGTTCAACCGTCCCACGAGCTGGTGCGCGTCTTGAATCTGTGCGACAAGCTGGCGCAGAAGCGCGCGGACAAATTCATTTCTTCCGAGCTGTTTGTGCTTGCGGTGCTGGAAGACCGCGGCTCGTTGACCGACTTGTTGAAAGCGGCCGGCGCGACGGCCGACAAAATCAGCAAAGCCATTGAACAGATGAGAGGCGGTGACAGCGTGGAAGACCAAGGCGCCGAAGACCAACGGCAAGCATTGAAGAAATACACGATCGATCTGACCGAACGCGCCGAGCAGGGCAAACTTGACCCGGTAATCGGCCGTGACGAAGAGATCCGTCGTACCATTCAGGTGCTGCAGCGTCGTACCAAAAACAACCCGGTGCTGATCGGCGAACCCGGCGTGGGTAAAACCGCCATCGTCGAAGGCCTGGCGCAGCGCATCATCAACGGCGAAGTGCCGGAAGGGCTGAAGCACAAGCGCGTACTGTCCCTCGATATGGGCGCCTTGATCGCCGGTGCCAAGTACCGCGGCGAGTTTGAAGAGCGCCTGAAAGGCGTGCTCAACGATCTGGCCAAGCAGGAAGGCAGCGTTATCCTGTTTATCGACGAACTGCACACCATGGTCGGCGCCGGTAAGGCGGATGGTGCCATGGATGCGGGCAACATGCTCAAACCGGCGCTGGCGCGCGGCGAGCTGCACTGCGTTGGCGCGACTACGCTCGACGAGTATCGTCAGTATATAGAGAAGGATGCGGCGCTCGAACGCCGTTTCCAGAAAGTGTATGTGGCGGAGCCGAGCGTGGAAGACACCATCGCTATCCTGCGCGGCTTGAAAGAACGTTACGAACTGCACCACCATGTGCAGATCACCGACCCGGCCATCGTGGCGGCGGCAACGCTTTCGCACCGCTATATCGCCGATCGTCAATTGCCGGACAAGGCTATCGACCTGATCGACGAAGCGGCGTCCAGCATTCGCATGCAGATGGACTCCAAGCCGGAGTCGCTCGACAGGCTTGAGCGCCGCATTATCCAATTGAAGCTGGAACAGCAGGCGCTGAATAAAGAGTCTGACGACGCCAGTAAGAAACGCCTGGACATGCTCAGCGATGAGCTGGGGCAGAAAGAGCGCGAATATTCGGAGCTGGAGGAAGAGTGGAAAGCGGAAAAAGCCTCGCTCTCCGGCACCCAGAACATCAAGGCCGAACTCGAGCAGGCCAAAATCACCCTGGAGCAGGCGCGTCGCGTCGGCGATCTGGGGCGGATGTCAGAACTGCAATACGGCAAAATCCCTGAGCTGGAGAAACAGCTCTCCGCCGCCACGCAGGCCGAAGGCAAGAGCATGAAGCTGCTGCGCAACCGGGTGACCGATGCGGAGATTGCTGAAGTGCTGGCGCGTGCAACCGGGATCCCGGTCGCCAGAATGCTGGAAGGGGAGCGCGACAAGCTGCTGCGCCTGGAGCAAGAGCTGCATTCGCGGGTTATTGGCCAGGACGAAGCGGTCAGCGCGGTCTCCAATGCGATTCGCCGCAGCCGTGCGGGGTTGTCCGATCCTAACCGGCCGATCGGTTCGTTCCTGTTCCTCGGCCCGACCGGGGTGGGGAAAACCGAGCTATGCAAGGCACTGGCTTCGTTCCTGTTCGACAGCGACGACGCCATGGTACGTATCGATATGTCCGAGTTTATGGAGAAACACTCCGTTTCGCGTCTGGTCGGTGCGCCTCCGGGTTATGTCGGTTATGAAGAAGGCGGCTACCTGACGGAAGCCGTACGTCGCCGGCCTTATTCGGTGATTCTGCTGGATGAAGTCGAGAAAGCGCATCCGGACGTGTTCAATATTCTGTTGCAGGTGTTGGATGACGGCCGCCTGACCGATGGCCAGGGCCGTACCGTCGATTTCCGTAATACCGTGGTGATCATGACGTCCAACCTGGGCTCCGATCTGATCCAGGAGCATTTCGGCCAGATGAACTACGCGCAGATGAAAGAGTCGGTGATGGAGATGGTGAGTCACCACTTCCGTCCGGAGTTCATCAACCGTATCGACGAAGTGGTGGTGTTCCACCCACTGGGCGAGAAACACATCGCCGCGATCGCCAAGATTCAGCTGTCGCGTCTGTACAAACGTTTGGAAGAGCGCGGTTACGAAGTGACCATGACCGAACCGGCCCTGGCGCTGTTGAGCAAAACGGGTTACGACCCTGTATATGGTGCGCGTCCGTTGAAACGCGCTATTCAGCAGGAGATCGAGAACCCACTGGCGCAGCAAATACTGTCCGGCAAGCTGATCCCTGGCAAGCTGGTCACGTTGGATGTGGAAAACGACCATATCGTTGCACGCCAATAACGGCAATCTAGCGTAATAAAGATGAAAGGGAGCGGGTGACCGCTCCCTTTTCTTTATCTTCGTTTGTCCCTATTTACAGGGTTTGCCGCTATTACTGTGTTAAAACCGGTATTTTTTGACTAATAAACATCCTAAAAAGGTATTTTTGGTGATTATTTGAACGCTTGAAAAGTTTTTTTCATTTAGGGGTTGCGGCCCGCCGAGAACTCCCTATAATGCGCCTCCACTGACCGGGAACAACGACTGACAAGCCGCCGGGTCAGCGAGAAGAAAGCGAAATAAACGCTTGACTCTCAGGGCGAAAAGCGTAATATACGCAGCCCGCGCCGATGAGTTTCTCGGCACTGCTCTTTAACAATTTATCAGACAATCTGTGTGGGCACTCCACAAGACGATATCCAGCATCTTCGGATGCAAAAAAAATATCAAGTCTTGAAGAGTGACTAACTGAAGTAAAATTCATGCAGTAAATCTTTGAGCATCGCTTCTCGAGTGGAAGCAAATCAAGCTTTTAATTGAAGAGTTTGATCATGGCTCAGATTGAACGCTGGCGGCAGGCTTAACACATGCAAGTCGAGCGGTAGCACAAGAGAGCTTGCTCTCTGGGTGACGAGCGGCGGACGGGTGAGTAATGTCTGGGAAACTGCCTGATGGAGGGGGATAACTACTGGAAACGGTAGCTAATACCGCATAACGTCGCAAGACCAAAGAGGGGGACCTTCGGGCCTCTTGCCATCAGATGTGCCCAGATGGGATTAGCTAGTAGGTGGGGTAATGGCTCACCTAGGCGACGATCCCTAGCTGGTCTGAGAGGATGACCAGCCACACTGGAACTGAGACACGGTCCAGACTCCTACGGGAGGCAGCAGTGGGGAATATTGCACAATGGGCGCAAGCCTGATGCAGCCATGCCGCGTGTGTGAAGAAGGCCTTCGGGTTGTAAAGCACTTTCAGCGAGGAGGAAGGTGGTGAACTTAATACGTTCATCAATTGACGTTACTCGCAGAAGAAGCACCGGCTAACTCCGTGCCAGCAGCCGCGGTAATACGGAGGGTGCAAGCGTTAATCGGAATTACTGGGCGTAAAGCGCACGCAGGCGGTTTGTTAAGTCAGATGTGAAATCCCCGGGCTCAACCTGGGAACTGCATTTGAAACTGGCAAGCTAGAGTCTCGTAGAGGGGGGTAGAATTCCAGGTGTAGCGGTGAAATGCGTAGAGATCTGGAGGAATACCGGTGGCGAAGGCGGCCCCCTGGACGAAGACTGACGCTCAGGTGCGAAAGCGTGGGGAGCAAACAGGATTAGATACCCTGGTAGTCCACGCTGTAAACGATGTCGATTTGGAGGTTGTGCCCTTGAGGCGTGGCTTCCGGAGCTAACGCGTTAAATCGACCGCCTGGGGAGTACGGCCGCAAGGTTAAAACTCAAATGAATTGACGGGGGCCCGCACAAGCGGTGGAGCATGTGGTTTAATTCGATGCAACGCGAAGAACCTTACCTACTCTTGACATCCAGAGAACTTAGCAGAGATGCTTTGGTGCCTTCGGGAACTCTGAGACAGGTGCTGCATGGCTGTCGTCAGCTCGTGTTGTGAAATGTTGGGTTAAGTCCCGCAACGAGCGCAACCCTTATCCTTTGTTGCCAGCGGTTCGGCCGGGAACTCAAAGGAGACTGCCAGTGATAAACTGGAGGAAGGTGGGGATGACGTCAAGTCATCATGGCCCTTACGAGTAGGGCTACACACGTGCTACAATGGCATATACAAAGAGAAGCGACCTCGCGAGAGCAAGCGGACCTCATAAAGTATGTCGTAGTCCGGATTGGAGTCTGCAACTCGACTCCATGAAGTCGGAATCGCTAGTAATCGTAGATCAGAATGCTACGGTGAATACGTTCCCGGGCCTTGTACACACCGCCCGTCACACCATGGGAGTGGGTTGCAAAAGAAGTAGGTAGCTTAACCTTCGGGAGGGCGCTTACCACTTTGTGATTCATGACTGGGGTGAAGTCGTAACAAGGTAACCGTAGGGGAACCTGCGGTTGGATCACCTCCTTACCTAAAGATATTAGTTCGAGTGGCGTGCTCACACAGATTGTCTGATGAAAAGTAACGAGCAAAGCGCTACCTGTTGATGCCATGAGTCATTCATGCTGATACGAACCGATTAAGTTATTCAGTTTAATCGGATTTTCGTGTCCCCATCGTCTAGAGGCCTAGGACACTGCCCTTTCACGGCTGTAACAGGGGTTCGAATCCCCTTGGGGACGCCATTCCGATAATGAGTGAAAGACATTATCACCGGTCACAACAGACCGAAAAAATCTTAAAGATGACTTGCGAGTCATGTTTAAGATATTGCTCTTTAACAATCTGGAACAAGCTGAAAATTGAAACATGACGGCTGAAATTTATCCCTCCGTAGATGTATTGGGATGAAGAGTAACCTGTCATAGAGTCTCTCAAATGTTTGCAGCGCGAACGATGGAAACATCTTCGGGTTGTGAGGTTAAGTGACTAAGCGTACACGGTGGATGCCTAGGCAGTCAGAGGCGATGAAGGGCGTGCTAATCTGCGAAAAGCGTCGGTAAGGTGATATGAACCGTTACAACCGGCGATACCCGAATGGGGAAACCCAGTGTGTTTCGACACACTATCATGTCATGAATACATAGTGGCATGAGGCGAACCGGGGGAACTGAAACATCTAAGTACCCCGAGGAAAAGAAATCAACCGAGATTCCCCCAGTAGCGGCGAGCGAACGGGGAGGAGCCCAGAACCTGAATCGGCTTGTGTGTTAGTGGAAGCGTCTGGAAAGTCGCGCAGCAAAGGGTGATAGCCCCGTACACTAAAATGCACAGGTCGTGAGTTCGATGAGTAGGGCGGGACACGTGACATCCTGTCTGAATATGGGGGGACCATCCTCCAAGGCTAAATACTCCTGACTGACCGATAGTGAACCAGTACCGTGAGGGAAAGGCGAAAAGAACCCCGGCGAGGGGAGTGAAATAGAACCTGAAACCGTGTACGTACAAGCAGTGGGAGCACCTTCGTGGTGTGACTGCGTACCTTTTGTATAATGGGTCAGCGACTTATATTTTGTAGCAAGGTTAACCGTATAGGGGAGCCGTAGGGAAACCGAGTCTTAACTGGGCGAATAGTTGCAAGGTATAGACCCGAAACCCGGTGATCTAGCCATGGGCAGGTTGAAGGTTGGGTAACACTAACTGGAGGACCGAACCGACTAATGTTGAAAAATTAGCGGATGACTTGTGGCTGGGGGTGAAAGGCCAATCAAACCGGGAGATAGCTGGTTCTCCCCGAAAGCTATTTAGGTAGCGCCTCGTGAACTCATCTTCGGGGGTAGAGCACTGTTTCGGCTAGGGGGCCATCCCGGCTTACCAAACCGATGCAAACTCCGAATACCGAAGAATGTTATCACGGGAGACACACGGCGGGTGCTAACGTCCGTCGTGAAGAGGGAAACAACCCAGACCGCCAGCTAAGGTCCCAAAGTCATGGTTAAGTGGGAAACGATGTGGGAAGGCATAGACAGCCAGGATGTTGGCTTAGAAGCAGCCATCATTTAAAGAAAGCGTAATAGCTCACTGGTCGAGTCGGCCTGCGCGGAAGATGTAACGGGGCTAAACCATGCACCGAAGCTGCGGCAGCGACGCTTAGGCGTTGTTGGGTAGGGGAGCGTTCTGTAAGCCGTTGAAGGTGGCCTGTGAGGGTTGCTGGAGGTATCAGAAGTGCGAATGCTGACATAAGTAACGATAAAGCGGGTGAAAAGCCCGCTCGCCGGAAGACCAAGGGTTCCTGTCCAACGTTAATCGGGGCAGGGTGAGTCGACCCCTAAGGCGAGGCTGAAAAGCGTAGTCGATGGGAAACAGGTTAATATTCCTGTACTTGGTGTTACTGCGAAGGGGGGACGGAGAAGGCTAGGCTAGCCGGGCGACGGTTGTCCCGGTTTAAGCGTGTAGGGGGTGTGACCTGGTAAATCCGGTTACATACTAACCCTGAGGCGTGATGACGATGCACTACGGTGCAGAAGTAGTTGATGCCCTGCTTCCAGGAAAAGCCTCTAAGCTCTAGGTAACATTAAATCGTACCCCAAACCGACACAGGTGGTCAGGTAGAGAATACCAAGGCGCTTGAGAGAACTCGGGTGAAGGAACTAGGCAAAATGGTGCCGTAACTTCGGGAGAAGGCACGCTGGCATGTAGGTGAAGTCCTTCGCGGATGGAGCTGAAGCCAGTCGAAGATACCAGCTGGCTGCAACTGTTTAATAAAAACACAGCACTGTGCAAACACGAAAGTGGACGTATACGGTGTGACGCCTGCCCGGTGCTGGAAGGTTAATTGATGGGGTCAGCCGCAAGGCGAAGCTCTTGATCGAAGCCCCAGTAAACGGCGGCCGTAACTATAACGGTCCTAAGGTAGCGAAATTCCTTGTCGGGTAAGTTCCGACCTGCACGAATGGCGTAATGATGGCCAGGCTGTCTCCACCCGAGACTCAGTGAAATTGAACTCGCTGTGAAGATGCAGTGTACCCGCGGCAAGACGGAAAGACCCCGTGAACCTTTACTATAGCTTGACACTGAACATTGAGCCTTGATGTGTAGGATAGGTGGGAGGCTTTGAAGCGTGGACGCCAGTCTGCGTGGAGCCATCCTTGAAATACCACCCTTTAATGTTTGATGTTCTAACTCGGCCCCGTGATCCGGGGTGAGGACAGTGTCTGGTGGGTAGTTTGACTGGGGCGGTCTCCTCCCAAAGAGTAACGGAGGAGCACGAAGGTTAGCTAATCACGGTCGGACATCGTGAGGTTAGTGCAAAGGCATAAGCTAGCTTGACTGCGAGAGTGACGGCTCGAGCAGGTACGAAAGTAGGTCTTAGTGATCCGGTGGTTCTGAATGGAAGGGCCATCGCTCAACGGATAAAAGGTACTCCGGGGATAACAGGCTGATACCGCCCAAGAGTTCATATCGACGGCGGTGTTTGGCACCTCGATGTCGGCTCATCACATCCTGGGGCTGAAGTAGGTCCCAAGGGTATGGCTGTTCGCCATTTAAAGTGGTACGCGAGCTGGGTTTAGAACGTCGTGAGACAGTTCGGTCCCTATCTGCCGTGGGCGTTGGAAGATTGAGAGGGGTTGCTCCTAGTACGAGAGGACCGGAGTGAACGCACCACTGGTGTTCGGGTTGTCATGCCAATGGCATTGCCCGGTAGCTAAGTGCGGAAAAGATAAGCGCTGAAAGCATCTAAGCGCGAAACTTGCCTCAAGATGAGTCTTCCCTGGGCCTTTAAGGCCCCTGAAGGAACGTTTAAGACTAAGACGTTGATAGGCTGGGTGTGTAAGTGCAGCGATGCATTGAGCTAACCAGTACTAATGATCCGTGAGGCTTAACCTTACAACACCGAAGGTGTTTTTAGAGAGATTTTCAGCGAAGTTCCGAGATTGGTTCTGATGGCGGCACGAGAGTGGCGCGGTTGGAATGAAACAGAATTTGCCTGGCGGCAATAGCGCGGTGGTCCCACCTGACCCCATGCCGAACTCAGAAGTGAAACGCCGTAGCGCCGATGGTAGTGTGGGGTCTCCCCATGCGAGAGTAGGACACTGCCAGGCATCAAATAAACGTTATCAGTGTGACGACTGGTAATGCGCAAATCGCAGAGCGCGAATTTGCCGGCATCGAGAGATGCAACGTAAAAGAATCGGTGGAGCGGTAGTTCAGTTGGTTAGAATACCTGCCTGTCACGCAGGGGGTCGCGGGTTCGAGCCCCGTCCGTTCCGCCACTTAATTGATAAGCCCTGAGTCTCTGACTCAGGGCTTTTTCATATCTGAATTTTGCGCTTCTCAGGCTGGAATTGTCCCTCCTGACAGCCTTGCTTTCTCCATATTGTTGCCTTTAGATCAAAAGTCTTATGCCGAACCAGGCGTTTTTGATCAATAAAAAAGTTGCCATAATCTTCCTCATACCGCATCTACCCGTTAATGAGAGAAAACATTATGAGCATCCCTGCATTTGGTTTAGGTACTTTCCGCCTTCAGGATCAGGTTGTTATCGATTCTGTCAGCACCGCACTCGAGCTGGGCTATCGCACTATCGATACCGCACAGATCTATGAAAACGAAGCGGCTGTTGGCCAGGCTATCGCTGCCAGCGGCGTGAAACGTGAAGACCTGTTCATCACCACCAAGATTTGGATCGCGAACCTGGCGAAAGGCACGTTGATCCCAAGCCTGCAAGAAAGCCTGAAAAAACTGCAAACGTCCTACGTTGATCTGACGCTGATCCACTGGCCGTCACCCAACGATGAAGTGTCGGTTGCCGAGTTTATGGCTGAGCTGCTGGAAGCGAAAAAGCTGGGGCTGACTCGCCAAATTGGCGTATCTAACTTCACCATCGATTTGATGCAGCAAGCGATTGACGCGATTGGCGCCGATGAAATCGCCACCAACCAAATCGAGTTGTCACCGTTCTTGCAGAACCGTAAGGTGGTAGCATTCGCGCAGCAGCATGGCATCGCCATCACTTCTTACATGACGTTGGCCTATGGCAAAGCGCTGCAGGATGAAACGATCAAAAGCATCGCCGCACGTCACAATGCGACCCCTGCACAGGTTGTCCTGGCTTGGGCACTGAAGCTGGGCTATGCGGTTATTCCATCCTCGACCAAGCGTGAAAACCTGGCGAGCAACCTGTTGGCGCAGCAACTGACGCTGACTGACGAAGATATGGCGCAGATCGCCGCACTGGAGTGCAACGGCCGTCTGGTTAGCCCGGAAGGCCTGGCGCCAAACTGGGATTAATCATTCCTCGCAGTAGTTAACTTAAGGCGTCCACCGGGGCGCCTTTTTTATCGTTTCAGATATTCACTCACAAAATCAATAAAGCTGCGCAGACGGTTGCTGACGGCGCTGTCGCTGTAATATACCGCGTTGATCGGCATGGCGACCGGCAGCGTTGCTTCTACCAGAACCGGGACTAAATCTCCGCGTTTGATATCTTCGTCGCTCATAAAGTCCGACAGGCAGGCGATGCCGTTGCCATGCAGGCAGAGATGACGCTGGGTTTCTCCGCTATTGGTGGTCAAGCCGGGGGTAATTTCCAACTGGCTGCCATCTGAACAAGCCAGCGGCCAGCGATTCAAGCTGGGCAGGTCGTTGAATCCGATGCAGCAGTGGTGTTCAAGATCTTCTACCGTTAGCGGCGTGCCGTGCTGGGCCAGATAGGCGGGGGAGGCGAGCACATGCCGATAGCTGGTCATGAGTTTACGTGCTTTCAGCGTGGAGTCGGTCAGCTCGCCTACGCGGATTGCGATATCCACTTTTCGCTCGATCAAATTGATAAAGTTTTCCGAAGACACCAGCGATAACGACATTTCAGGATAACGTTCGCGGAACTCCGCCACTAAAGGCGTCAGCATATGCAGCACCACCGGCGTTGCCGCATCGACGCGCAGCAGGCCTTGCGGACGCTGGCGGCTTTCCATCAGCGCATTTTCTGCCGCGGCCATGTCGTTCAGTACCTTCTGCACCTGACGAAAGTAATTCTCTCCTTCCTGAGTCAGGCTGATTTGGCGCGTGGTGCGGTTGAGCAACGTTACCCCCAGTTTACTTTCCAGCTTTTTCACCGTTCGGCTGACTACGGAATTCGCTTGTTCCAGGCGTTCGGCCGCCCGGCTGAAGCTGCCGCTTTCCACGACGGTGACAAAGGTGATCAGCTCGTCTGAGTTTGCTTTCATTTTTGCTCCCGTGGCAAAGTTAATTTGAAATTTTGAGCATTTTTATCATTTAAGCATAGGCCGATAATCGTCGTCATCAACTTGAATGTTATTTCGGAGTAAAAAATGCCTCTCGCATTACTTGCCTTAACCATCAGTGCTTTTGCTATCGGCACGACCGAGTTCGTGATTGTCGGGTTGATCCCGACGATTGCGGAGCAGCTGGGGGTGACCGTACCGTCCGCTGGATTGCTGGTGACTATCTATGCCCTCGGCGTTGCTATCGGCGCGCCGGTACTGACGGCCCTGACCAGTCGCATACCGCGCAAAATGCTGCTGGTTGGTTTGATGGTGCTGTTCACTCTCGGCAACCTGTTGGCCTGGCAATCACCAAGCTATGAATCGTTGGTGATCGCCCGGTTGTTGACCGGCCTGGCGCACGGCGTATTCTTCTCTATCGGTTCCACCATCGCGACGAGCCTGGTGGCGAAAGAGAAGGCGGCTTCCGCCATCGCCATCATGTTTGGCGGCCTGACGGTGGCGCTGGTGACCGGCGTACCGCTGGGAACGTTCATCGGCCAGCAGTTTGGCTGGCGTGAAACCTTCCTGGCCGTTTCTCTGATTGGCGCTGTCGCTACGGTGGCCAGCATTATTCTGGTGCCGAACAATATCAAGAACCAGGGCAGCGCCGGCGTGCGGGAACAGCTGAAAGTACTGACTCATCCTCGTCTGCTGTTGATTTATGCGATTACCGCTTTGGGATACGGCGGGGTCTTCACGACCTTTACCTTCCTTGCGCCGATGATGCAGGAACTGGCGGGTTTCTCTGCTCCAACCGTGAGTTGGATACTGTTGGCTTATGGCGTCGCGGTGGCGGTGGGCAACATCTGGGGGGGGCAAGCTGGCCGACCGTCATGGGGCCGTGCGTGCGTTGAGCTTTATCTTTGCTGCGCTGGCCGTTTTATTGCTGGTATTCCAGTTTACTGCGAGTTATAGCATTGCCGCTCTGCTGACGGTAATTGTGATGGGCGTGTTCGCTTTCGGCAACGTGCCGGGGCTGCAGGTGTATGTGGTGCAGAAAGCCGCGCAATATACGCCAAATGCGGTGGATGTGGCATCCGGTCTCAATATCGCGGCGTTCAACATCGGTATTGCGCTCGGTTCGGTGATTGGCGGTCAGACCGTCGCCTCACTGGGGCTGGCGCAGACTCCCTGGATTGGCGCGCTGATCGTGGTGGTTGCACTGTTGCTGGTTAGCCTCAGCGGCCGCCTGGATAAAAAGTCTCAGTTGCAAACGGCTTGATACACAAAATCATTGCTGTCTGGCCCGCATTTTGCGGGCCTTTTCGCATTTTTCACCTATTACTCCCCGTCTTTACACAGCTATACCGTCAGAAGATTGAAATCGCTGCAGACGGCCCCTATAACTGAAAAGGTAATGCCCGCAAAAGCCATGCCCTCTGTGCAGGGGAGGCGTATAATCATTTCATCGTTGGCGAGTGTTCATCGCCAGTTTTCACGTTAATGGGTAATAGGCGAATCGCGTGCCGAAACGAACTTATGCAATGAGGTATGTTGCAGGTCAGCCAGTTGAGCGAATTTTTCCTGGCGCCGTTAACCAGCCGTTGCCGCCCGGGGCTGCGCTGCCGACGACCGGCGCTCTGCGCGTCATGGTATGGAATATTTTCAAACAGCAACGAGCCGACTGGCTTTCGGTGCTGAAAAATCATGGCAAAGATGCGCAGCTGGTGTTGTTGCAAGAGGCGCAAACCACGCCGGAGCTGGTGAGCTACGCTACCGCCAACTATCTGGCGGCCGATCAGGTGCCGGCCTTTGTGCTGCCGCAACATCCTTCCGGCGTGATGACGCTGGCAGCCGCTCATCCGGTTTACTGCTGCCCGCTGCGCGAGCGTGAGCCGCTGCTGCGGCTGTCCAAGTCGGCCTTGATCACCGTTTATCCGCTGTACAATGGCGAGCTGTTGATGGTGGTGAATATCCATGCGGTTAACTTCAGCCTGGGCGTCGACGTGTACAGCAAGCAGCTGGGACCGATTGGCGAGCAGATCGCCAGCCACCGGGGGCCGGTGATCATGGCGGGGGACTTCAACGCCTGGAGCCGTAAACGTATCAATGCGCTGTATGACTTTGCCGGCGAAATGGCGCTGCGCGAGGTGAGCTTCACCGACGATCACCGCCGCAAGGCCTTTGGCCGCCCGTTGGACTTCGTGTTTTACCGTAACCTGGGGGTCGTGGAAGCCTCGGTGCTGGTGACCAGCGCGTCGGATCACAATCCGTTGTTAGTGGAGTTTCACCCGGAGAAGGACTCGCCGGTTTGGTGAATCGCAGGTAATAAAAAAGCACCCCGAAGGGTGCTTTTTTTGTGCCGAAAATTTAAGTATCCGGCGTCATCTTGTTGCCGACAAACAGGGTCAGCTTCAAACCTGGCTGCAGGCTGCCTTTGGCGAGCGTTGAATTCCAACGCATCACGTCGTTAATATCGACGCCGTGACGACGTGCGATACTGGCAAGCGAATCACCTTTGCGAACCTGGTAGGTGATGCTGCTGTTACTGCCAGTATTGCTGGCCACTTGCAGGGTTTGCCCAACTTTTAAGGCGCTTTTGGCGCGCAAGTTGTTCCAACTCTGCAAATCGCTGGTCTTAACGTTCAGCCGCTTGGCTATGGCCGATAAGGTGTCGCCGGAGCGCACTTTATACGAACTGCCACCGGACAAACCGCTGTTCTTCGCCAACTGCGTCGTTGGCTGAGTCACGGCGATCTGGCCATCGGCCAGCGAGTCTTTCAGCTGATCGGCATGACCTTTGGGAACCATGATGTAATGGGGCCCGTTGGGTGCCGTAACGCCTTTTTTATAGCCTGGGTTATACGCTTTCATCTTGGTGACTGAAAGCCCCGCCATCTCAGCCGCCTGAGTCAGCTGGATCTGCTGCCCGACATCGATACGCGCCAGCGCACGGGTTTCATCCGTTTTCGGGAGTTTCACACCGTACTTCTTGCTGTTCTTGATGATGTCGCTCAGCGCCAGCATTTTCGGGACATAGATTGACGTTTCACGCGGAAGCGACAATGCCCAGAAATTGGTTGGCTTACCCTGGCGTTTGTTTGCCTTCACCGCTTGCATCACGCGGCCTTCACCACTGTTATAGGCGGCTACGGTCAGTAACCAGTCGCCGTTAAACATGCGGTTCAAGCGCTGCATCATGTTAAGCGCAGCGGTTGTCGAGGCGACGACATCGCGCCGACCGTCATACCACTGATTGTTTTTCAAACCATAATTGCGACCCGTTTGCGGCACGATTTGCCATAGCCCTGCGGCGTTGGCACTTGACGTGGCGTGTGGGTCAAAAGCGCTCTCCACTATGGGTAGCAGTACCAGTTCCATCGGCATATTACGTTTCTTAATCTGCCCGACTATCCAGTACATGTACGGCTCTGCCCGTAATGTTACATCGTGGAGATAGCTCTTACTTTTTAAGTACTTTCTTTTCTGATCACGGATCCGGGAATTTTCCGGAACCTCCATCTTCAGCTCGTCGCTAATGAAGTTCCACAGGTCCTGTTGCGCGGCGGGACTGTTGTTATCCAACCACCGCGCCGAGCTCGCTCGGCCATTTGCTGTGTACTCTCCTGCTTCACCATCTTGACCAGCCGAAGACAAACTCTGTGCATGCTGTTCTGGCGCCGGTGCGTCCTGCCTGGACGACTGGCAACCCACTAGCAAGACTGAGGCGAGAAATATCGCTTTAGCCTTCATGTGTGTGTCAATGTAGTTGCTTAAAAGACGAGCAATAATACTTTGCTTCGCCAAATAACACAACTAAAAGCTTAGAAGTTATCTTTCTGCAGGCGTAATTCGGAAAAAACCGAATGAAGGCTTTCCGGTGGTGAATTAAAGCCTAATTTCTTTTGTAAATCAGCGTCATGGCAACGTAAAAACAGGTTAATTTTGCGCTCTAATTGCAACGTGGTCGGCACGCTGGCTTGGCCTTTTGCCCTTAATGCTTCAACATGTTGTTGATATGTTTCAATCTCTCGATCTTCCGGCAAAATAGCTCGCGCAAACTTAAGATTTGAAAGAGTATATTCATGCGCGCAGCAAATTAAGGTGTTATCGGGAAGTTGCGCGAGTTGTTGAAATGAGTCGTACATTTGTTTGGCGGTGCCTTCAAACAGCCTGCCACAGCCGGCGGAGAAAATTGTGTCGCCGCAGAACAGATAAGGGGCACTATAGAATGCCACATGGCCCAACGTATGGCCGGGAACGGCGATAGTCCTGTAATGGTGGCCATCGATGTCAAAGGTGTCGCCGTCGCGGACGATGTGGTTGGCGCCTTTGTCCGCCGTTTCTTGCGGCCCATAGACGGCCAGACCGGGATACTTCGCGACGATTTGCGCCACGCCGCCGACGTGATCGTGATGGTGGTGGGTCAACAGGATCGCCGACGGCGCCAGTTGCAGACGCTGCAGCGCCTCGAGCACCGGTCGCGCTTCACCCGGATCGACGATAATGCAGCGTCCCTGCCGGTCATCCAATAACCAAATGTAATTGTCCTGGAAGGCGGGAATGCTGATAAGATTCATGGTGTACCTCTCGTTGGCAACGGCTTGAAAGAAGATAATAAATCATGAAACCAGCCCATACTCTACAAAAGCTCACCGGCCCGCAGTCATGGGCTGAGCTGCCGTGGGGGGAGTACTATCGTGAAGCGCTCGAGCGGCAGTTGCAACCCTGGTGGCCGAAGCTGTTCGGTTTCCATCTGCTGAAGATGGGCATGCTCAGCGCCGAGCTGGCCACGGACAAATGCGCGATTTCCCATCAGGTCAACGTAGGGCTGGAAGGCGAAGGGCTGCAGGTGATCGCCGATGCCTATCAACTGCCGTTCGCCGCCAAGTCGGTGGATGCCTGCCTGTTGGCGCATACGCTGTCCTATGCGGACGATCCGCACCGCATGCTGCGCGAAGTGGACAGGGTATTGATCGACGACGGCTGGTTGGTTATCAGCAGCTTCAATCCGTTCAGCCTGTTGGGATTGGGCAAGCTGGTGCCCGGATTACGTCATCGCCAGCCCTATGTCAGCCGCATGTTTACCCAGATGCGGCTGTTGGATTGGCTAAGCCTGCTGAATTATGAGGTGCTGCATCAGTCGCGTTTTCACGTGTTGCCGTGGCATCGCAAGGGCGGTAAGTTTTTATGCACCCATTTGCCGGCGCTGGGCTGCATGAGCGTGATTGTGGCGCGCAAACGCACCTTGCCGCTGACGCCTACGCCGATGAAACTGGGGGCGAGAAAGCCTTCTCTCAGCCGCGCGGTGGGCGCGACCAAGAGCTACCGCAAACTGCCTTAGGCTTCCGGTTGGTAACCGACGTCTTCCTGCGTCGGCTTGCCGGCCGCTTCGCGCGCCAGCACGTCACAACGTTCGTTCTCCGGGTGGCCGGCGTGGCCTTTGACCCATTCCCATTTTACCTCGTGGCGCTGAATGGCCAGATCCAACCGCTGCCACAGATCGACATTCTTAACCGGCTTTTTGTCGGCGGTTTTCCAGCCGCGTTTCTTCCAGTTATGGATCCAACTGGTGATGCCCTGGCGCACATACTGGCTGTCGGTGCTGAGCGTCACGGCGCAGGGTACGGTCAGCGCTTCCAGCGCCACGATCGCCGCCATCATTTCCATGCGATTATTGGTGGTCAGACGAAAACCCTCGCTGAAGGTTTTTTCCGTCTGCTTATAGCGTAATATCGCGCCGTAGCCACCGGGGCCGGGATTGCCAAGGCAGGAGCCGTCGGTGAAAATTTCTACCTGTTTGAGCATCTCTGGTAGACTCTTCCTATCAGTTTTATAAAAGCCAAGTCTGACATAAACGAGCGCTGTGAGCACTGCAATATGATCTCTACAACCACCAGACAGATTGTCCTCGATACCGAAACCACCGGTATGAACAAGCTTGGGGTGCACTACGAAGGGCACCGCATCATCGAAATCGGTGCGGTGGAGGTGATTAACCGCCGCCTGACCGGGCGCAACTTCCACGTTTACATCAAGCCGGATCGGCTGGTGGATCCGGAAGCGTACGGCGTACACGGCATCAGCGACGATTTCCTGGCCGACAAGCCGACCTTCGATCAGGTTGCCGACGAATTCCTCGACTTTATCCGCGGCGGCGAGCTGGTGATCCATAACGCGGCGTTCGACATCGGCTTTATGGATCACGAATTCCGCATGTTGCAGCAGGGTATCCCGAAGACCGAGACCTTCTGCACCATCACCGACAGCCTGCTGATGGCGCGTCGCCTGTTCCCGGGCAAGCGCAACAACCTCGATGCCTTGTGCAGCCGTTATGAGATAGACAACAGCAAGCGTACGCTGCACGGCGCATTGCTCGATGCCGAGATCCTGGCGGAAGTCTATCTGGCGATGACCGGCGGTCAGACCTCGATAGCGTTCCAGATGGAAGGTGATACCCAGCAAAACGACGCCGCGCAAGAAATTCAGCGCATTGTCCGCCCGGCGACGGCGATGAAAGTGGTCTACGCCAGCGACGAAGAAGTGAAGGCGCACGAGGCGCGTCTGGATCTGGTGGCGAAAAAGGGCGGCAGCTGCCTGTGGCGCGGTGCGCCGGCCGAGTAACGGCATTTTTGCACGAAAAAAACGCACCGGATGAACCTTCGTTGAAAAACTGTGCAAACGGTTCATTTGGTGAGAAAAAGGCGTTGACGGAACCGAGAGGCGTCCGTAATATGCGCCTCGTTCCCCCGCAAGAGGGAATGGCGCGGAGCGGTAGTTCAGTTGGTTAGAATACCTGCCTGTCACGCAGGGGGTCGCGGGTTCGAGCCCCGTCCGTTCCGCCACTATTCAGAAGCCCTGAGTTAGCGATAACTCAGGGCTTCGTCGTTTCTGCCCTCGGCAAAACGGTACGGCCCAATGAACGGGGCCGGCTGACCGGCCCCTTATTCCTCAGAACAACACCGAGTAGTTCAAACCGAAGGTGCGTCCGCGGCCCTTATAGCTGTACAGCTCAGGCGAGCCGTAGGTCGGGCTGTACAGGATCGGCGCGCGTTGGCCCCAAACGGTGGTGTATTCCTTGTCCAGCAGGTTTTCCACGCTGAAGCTGATTTTCCCTACCGGCAGGGTATAGCTGCCGAGAAAATCGAGGGTGTTGTAGCCATCGATTTTGCGGCCCTGAGTGGAGTTGGCCTTGGTGTAATCGCCATCGTCCGACACGTCGAAGGTTTGCTGCGACTGTAAACGCAGATTCCAGTCGCCCGGCGCCCAGCCGACATAAGCGGTGACTTTCGATGGGCTGGCGGTATCGACCACCAGCTTCTTCCATTCGCCGTTGACCTTGGTTTCGGAACGGATAACGTTGAAGTTGGTGCCGGCGCTCCAGTCGCTGTCTTCAAAGAAATAATCCACCGCGCCTTCCACCCCGTAGATGCGGCGTTTGTCCGCATTGACGTTGATGGTCATGTCGGTTTTGTTGATGGCGATGCTCTTGTCGGACAGCGAGTAGTAGGCGGCGATTTGTGTGCGAAGGTTATCGCCGGTATAGCGCCAACCCAGCTCGTAGGCATTGACCTTAATGCCTTCCAGCTTGGAATCACCGACGTTGACGCTCTTCAGCAACTGGTAATGGCCGCCGTTCAACGCGTAGGTGCCGTTGCCGTAATACTTGCCCGGGTCCGGGATCTCGAAGCCCTGAGAGAAGTTGAACCAGGTTTGCTGGCGCTCGGTCAGGTGCGCCAGCAGGCCGGCATTGAACAGCGCGTTGTTGTAGTCGGTTTTCCCGCCCGGTATCGCGTCGGCGGACGTCGCGGCGCCGGTGGCGATCGCCTGCTGCTGGTTATAACCGACGAAGTCATCAATCTTGTTTTCGGTGTACTGGTAACGCACGCCGCCGCTCAGGGTGAAGATCGGGTTGATGTCGTAGCTGGCCTGCAGGAACGACGCCAGGTTGCTGGTGGTATAGCTCGGGTAGCGGCCGGTGTTGTAAGCGTTCTCCAGCGTCATGCCGCCGGACTGCTGGGCCTTCGCCAGGTTGAAGAATTGCTGGTTGGCGTTGAAGCTTTCATGTTCGGCGTCGATGCCGTAAGTCAGCGTCAGTGCGTCGACAGGTTTGCTGTTTAACGTCAGCTTGCCGCCGTAGAAATCGGTTTTTTGCTGCGAAGCGCCAATGCTGCTGACGTAATAGTTCGGCGCTTTGCCCGCCAGCGTCGGGAACGGGTAGAAGGTCAAGGTTTCGTCGCGGTAGTAGACCTGCGCCACCAAATCCTGGCCGAGGAAATCGGTATTGGAATACTGCAGGTTGATGAGATGGCGTTCGGTGCCTGGGATGCGGTCGGAATTTAAGTTTCCGCTGTTGTACGCCTTGGCGTTGCCGGTCACCGCCGCGAAGTTTTCCCCCAGGAACAGGCCGTGGTCGCCGTCGGATTGGCTTTTATAGTATTGGGTGGTCAGCTGCAGCTGTTGGTGTTCGTCGATGTTGAGGGTACCGGTGCCCATGACGTCGAGGCGATCGGAATACTGCAGACCGGTTTGGGTATTGTCGATCAGTACCTCATTGCCTTTGCCGTCATACCAGCCGCCATAGCGCTGGTAAGAAACGGACAGGCGCCCAGAGGCGTTGTCGTTGCCGCCGCTGACCGCCGCCGCCACGTTCTCGTCGTGATCGTTATGGCCGCCAAAGCCGGTTTTACCGCCGATCTGCAACTCGACCTGTTGTTCCGGTTGCCCCTTTTTGGTGACGATGTTGATCAGGCCGCCGGTGCTGCCGCCGCCATACAGCGAGGTCGCGCCGGAAATCACCTCGATATGATCGATATTGAACGGATCGATCGAATCCAACTGGCGGCTGTCGCTGCGTGATGAATTCAGGCGTACGCCGTCAATCATCACCATCATCGAGCGGCCGCGCATATTCATGCCATAGTTGGTACGGCCCTGGCCGCTGACGTCCATACCGGGGATCAGCTGCGCCAACATGTCCTTGATCTCTTTACCGCCCTGAACCTGCTGTTCGATCTCCTGGCTTTCGATGATCCAGGTCGTCTGTGCCATTTCCGCCGCGCTGCGGTGTGAACGGCTGGCGGAGACTACCATCTGCTCTTCAGTGCCGGCTTTCTGATCTTCAGCCCAAGCCGCCGGCGCAAGCATTGCCAGCAGACAAGGGTTCAATACCCAAAGGTGTTTGCGTTTCATCGTTATTTCCTGGTGATATTGTTATTGTGTTTTTTTTGAGAATGATTCTTTTATCAATAACGTTTCTTGTTATCAATAAAATCATGATATGATTTTTTGCGATACATTAACGTAATTAATTAGTTTTATTAACATTTTACCCGCTGCGCGATCGAGCACCCCACGCCGTCAACACGGCAGCCGATCGGCCATACGCACAAGCGACAGCCGTTGCCGGAGAATCGAGAACATGTCCGCCAGCTACAGAATTTTTGATATCACCTTGAAAAGCAAAACGCTGATTTCACCTTCGCTGGTGCGCTGCGTGTTTGAAGGTGCGGATATTCATCGGATGAAGCTGGAAGCGCCGGATCAGCGCATCAAACTGCTGTTCCCGGCGGCGGACGGCAAGATCCCGCAGTTGGTCAACGGCCCGGACTGGTACGGCGATTACATGGCGATCCCCAAAGAACGGCGCCCGGTGATGCGCACTTATACGCTGCGTGCGCTACGCCGCGAGCAGAATCAGATGGACGTCGAATTCGTGCTGCATGGCGTGAACGGCCCGGCCTCCGCCTGGGCGACCCACGCCGAGCTGGGTGACGCCCTTCAGACGGTCGCCCCCAACGACGAGTTCGACGGCGACAGCGGCGGCTACGAATGGGCACCGCCGGCGCAGCTGCAGCAGGCGCTGCTGATCGCCGATGAAACGGCGGTACCGGCGGCGATGGGCATTCTGGAACAGCTGGCGCAGCAGGCCAGTCCGCCGCGGGTGCAGGCATTCTTCGAGGTGCCGGTGGCGGGGGATTGCCTGGATTTGGCCCGTTTCCCATTCGCCGAGGTTTACTGGCTGCCGCGTGACGTGGGTCACCAACTGACGCATGGCACGCTGCTGGTGGAAGCGGTGCGCCAGCGGGTGGATATCCCCGCGTCGGCGTGTGCGCAGGCGCAGTCCCTGGCGGAAAGCAGCCTGAGCGATGAGGTGTTGTGGGAGCGGGCGGCCGGCGGCAACGCTTTTTATGCCTGGGTGGCGGCTGAGTCTTCCACGGTGAAAACGCTGCGGCGTTACCTGATCGGCGAACGCGATCTGGATCGCGCTACCGTGAACTTCATGGCCTATTGGTGCTGAACGCGCTGTCCTTTTCCGGCATTGACGCTGGAGAAGGGCAGGCCGCTGCCATTTCCCCATCAACCAATAATCGCTTGCCAGCGGGTAGTTCGGCCGTGTTATGTTCCGCTGAAACGAAGGTTACAGCGAGAACGATAATGCAACGGTTCGACGAACGCCTGCGCCGCGACTACCCACAGCTGACGCCGCAGGAGCAGCGGGTGGCCGACTTCATCTTCGATCACTATGACGATTTGATCGGCTACAACAGCGCCGAGCTGGCGCGCCTGAGCGGCGTTTCCAAAGCCACGGTCAGCCGCTTGTTCAAACGGCTGGGCTACCCCAACTACCGCGCCATGCGCGATGAGCTGCGCACCCTGCGCCAGAGCGGCATGCCGTTGACCGACAGCCGCGATGCGGTGCAGGGCGATACGCTGTTGGCGCGGCACTGCAAGCAGGAAATGGCCAATCTCACCCGCTGGGTAAAGCAGATCGATGCGGTGCAGTTCAGCGCGGCGATTGCCGCACTGGCGCAGGCGCGAGGCGTACTGCTGCTGGGGCTGCGCAACAGCTATCCGGTGGCGATGCACCTGCGTCAGCAGCTGATGCAGGTGCGTGAACAGGTGCTGCTGGCGCCGCAGCCGGGACAGACGCTGGCGGAAGATCTGGCGGGGCTGACGCCGCAGGACGTGGCGGTAGTGGTGGCGTTCCGTCGCCGGCCGCGCCAGATAAAGGCGGTGCTGGCGCTGTTGCAAAGCCGCGGGGTACCGACGCTGCTGATCTGTGAACCGCAGGCGCAGGCGCTGTTTTCGTTGGCCAACTGGCACTTGACCGTGCCGCTCGACAGCGTGTCGGCCTTCGACAGCTATGCCGCCGCCATGAGCCTGGCCAGCCTGCTCAGCAACGCGTTGCTGCATGAAAGGCTGGCGCAGGGGCGGCAGCGCATTCATCACGTTGCCGAACTGTTCCAGGCGCTGGACGAGCTGGAGCTGCGTTAAGCGGCATATCATTTCCCTTCCTTCACCCACCGCCGTTTAAGGCGGTTCGGTCACCTCATTGTGTTACTTTGGTTTCATTAATTGATCATAAGAATCTTTTGTTTCAACTGAATCCCTATCGGGAGTAGGCTGTTGGGCAGCAAACAAACGTCATGTCGACGCTGACGGCATAACTCAATAACTTACTAAGCTGACAGGGAATGAACATGTTGGATATCTCGCAATTCGATCAGATTAACCCGCCGGCGCGCCTGCTGATGGGGCCGGGGCCGATCAACGCCGATCCGCGCGTGCTGCGCGCCATGTCGAGTCAGCTGATCGGCCAGTACGATCCGGCGATGACCGGTTACATGAATCAGGTCATGGCGCTGTACCGCGCGCTGTTCCGCACCGAAAACCGCTGGACGATGCTGGTGGACGGCACCTCACGCGCCGGCATCGAAGCGCTGCTGGTTTCCGCCATTCGGCCGGGCGATAAGGTGCTGGTGCCGGTTTTCGGCCGTTTCGGGCATCTGCTGTGCGAGATTGCCCGCCGCTGCCGTGCCGAGGTACACACGATCGAGGTGCCGTGGGGTGAGGTATTCAGCGCCGATCGCATCGAAGACGCGATTAAGCGAGTGCGCCCGCGCCTGCTGCTGACGGTGCAGGGCGACACGTCCACCACCATGCTGCAGCCGTTGCATGAGTTGGGCGATATCTGCCGCCGCCACGGCGTGCTGTTCTACACTGACGCGACCGCTTCCTTCGGCGGCAACCCGCTGGAAACCGATGCCTGGGGGCTGGATGCGGTCTCTGCCGGGCTGCAGAAGTGTCTGGGCGGCCCCTCCGGCAGTTCACCGGTCACCCTCAGCCCGCAGTTTGAAGAAATTGTGCGCCGCCGTAAATGCGTGGAGGAGGGGATCCGTACCGCCGAGCACGCCGACGGCGACGACGAGATGATCTACTCCAACTATTTCGACATCGGCATGATCATGGATTATTGGGGACCGGAGCGCCTGAATCACCACACCGAAGCCACCAGCATGCTGTTCGCGGCGCGGGAATGCGCGCGGGTGATCCTCGAAGAAGGGCTGGATCATGCCATCGCCCGCCACCGGCTGCACGGCGCGGCAATGCTGGCGGGCATCCGCGGCATGGGGCTGGCGGTGTTCGGCGATCTTGAGCACCGCATGAACAACGTGCTCGGCGTTGTGATCCCGCCGCAGGTGCATGGCGAACAGGTTCGGCAGATGATGCTGAACGATTTTGCCATCGAAATCGGCACCTCGTTCGGCCCGCTGCAGGGAAAAATCTGGCGCATCGGCACCATGGGCTATAACGCGCGCAAGGATTGCGTGCTGCAAACGCTGGCGGCGCTGGAGGCGGTGTTGAACCGCCTCGGTTTCGCCAGTAGGCAGGGCGAGGCATTGCAGGCCGCCTGGAATGTTTATGATGCAGGGCATCATGGATGACGCCGCTGGAGGCGCAGCAGGCCGCCGCACGAGTGATGGCGCGCTGCGACGAGCTGGCGGCGATCAGCGCGGAGCCCGATCGGCTGACGCGCCTTTATCTTTCTGCTGAACATCGGCGTGTCAATCGCTTGGTTGGCGAGTGGATGCGCGAGAGTGGCATGCAGGTTTGGCAGGACAGCGTCGGCAATATCTGCGGCCGCTATGAAGGGCCCACGCCCGGCGCACCTGCGCTGCTGCTCGGTTCGCATCTGGACACGGTGCGTAACGCCGGGCGCTATGACGGCATGCTCGGCGTGCTCACGGCGCTGGAGACGGTGGCATATTATCATCGCCAGGGGCGCCGTTTGCCGCTGGCGCTGGAGGTGATCGGTTTTGCGGACGAAGAGGGCGCGCGCTTCGGCGTTACGCTGCTCGGCAGCCGCGGCCTGACCGGCCAGTGGCCCGCAGAGTGGCTGGCGTGCACCGACGCCGATGGCATCAGTGTGGCACAGGCCATGCGCGACTTTGGGCTGGATCCGGCGGCGATCGCGCAGGCACGCCGCGCGCCGCAGGAAATCTGCGCCTATCTCGAGCTGCATATCGAACAGGGCCCGTGTCTCGAGGCGGCCGATTTGGCGCTGGGCGTGGTGACGGCGATCAACGGCGCGCGCCGGCTTACCTGTACTTTCAGCGGTGAGGCGGGCCACGCCGGCACGGTGCCGATGGGGCAGCGCAAAGACGCGTTGGCGGCCGCGGCGGAATGGATGATGGCGGTCGAAACGCTGACCCGCGCCGCCGATCCGCATCTGGTGGCCACCGTGGGGTGTATTGAATGCCTGCCAGGCGCGGTTAACGTCATCCCCGGTGAGGTGAAATTGACGCTCGACGTGCGCGGTCCGCAGGATGCGCCGCTGGCGGCGCTATTGACGGCGTTGTTGGCACAGGCTCAGGCGATCTGCGTACGGCGCGGAGTGGGTTTCGCCAGCGAAGAGTTTTATCGCATTGATGCCACCGCCTGCGATGCGGAGCTGCAGCGCCGCTGGCAGACGGCCGTCGCGCCAGTGCAGGGCCGCAGCCTGGCGCTGCCGAGCGGTGCCGGTCACGACGCCATCGCCGTGGCGGCGCAATGGCCGGTCGGCATGCTGTTCGTGCGTTGCGCCGGCGGCGTCAGCCATCATCCGGACGAAGCGGTGCGGCAGGCGGACGTGGCGCTGGCGATCCAGGCCTATTGCCTGATGATCGCCGGCTGGGAGAAGGGGGAATCAGTCTAAACGCAGAAAGCTGTCGGCATCGCGCCAGGCCGGGAAGGCGCTGCGATAACTCTGCAGGGTTTCCAGCGACAGCTCGGCGTCCAGCCGCGTGGCCGCGCCGGGCTCCGCATCCGCCAGGATCTCGCCTTGAGGGCTGATGATTAAGCTGTCTCCGCTGTAGCTCAGGCCGTTAGGATCTTCGCCCACCCGGTTGCAGCCCGCCACATACACCTGATTTTCAATCGCCCGCGCCGCCAGCAGCGTTTGCCAATGGTGGCTGCGCGGCGCCGGCCAGTTGGCGACGTACAGCGCCAGATCGTAATCCTGCTGATAGCGCGCCCAGACCGGGAAACGTAGGTCGTAGCAGATTTGCGGCAGGATGCGCCAGCCGCGCCACTCGAAGATTTCACGCCGGTTGCCGGCCTGGTAATGCAGGTGTTCGCCGGCCATGCGGAACAGATGGCGTTTGTCATAGGCATGCACCTGGCCGCCCGGCTCCACCAACAGGAAGCGGTTGACCGCGCCCTCGTCGGTTTTCAGCGCGACGCTGCCGCCGATTAACGCGTGGCTTTTCACCGCCCAACCGTGCAGCCAGTCGATCACCTGCTGTTCGGGCAGGGCGCTCTCGCCGGCATCCATGGCGAAACCGGTGGTGAACATTTCCGGCAAGACGATGAGATCGCGCCCGACGATCGGTGCCAGCAACGCGTCGAAGGCGGCCAGGTTAGCGAGGCCGTCGCGCCAGACCAGCGGTTGCTGCAACAGGGTAATTTTTAAAGTCGACATAACCGCTCCGCAGCTGCATCCAGCGTGGCGTCCTGTTTAGCGAAGCACAGCCGGATCAATTTATGGGGGAAAGGATCGGCACAGAAGACCGACAGCGGAATGGCCGCCACGCCCACGTGCTCGGTTAACCAATGGCAGAACGCCACATCGTCCAGATCGGAGATGGCGCTGTAGTCCGCCAGCAAGAAGTATGTACCCGCGCAGGGTAAAATTTCCAGTCGGCTGCTCGCCAGCGCCTGCACAAAGCGATCGCGCTTGGCGCGATAGAACGCCGGCAGCTGTCGCCAGTGCTCCGGCTCGGCGCGCAGGCTATCCGCCAGCGCCAGCTGCGCCGGGGTGTTGACCGAAAAGGTCAGGTATTGATGCACCTTGCGCACCTCGGCGCTCAGCGCGGCGGGCGCCACGCAGTAACCCACTTTCCAGCCGGTCATGTGGAAGGTTTTGCCGAAGGAGGACACCGCAATCGCGCGCTGGCGCAGCTGTGGGTGGGCCAGCACGCTGGCGTGGCCGCCTTTGGCGAAGCAGATGTGTTCGTAAACCTCGTCGCTGAGCACGTAGATTTCGCGTTCGGCAATGGCGTGCCACAGCTGCTGCATGTCTTCCGCCTGCCAGGCGGTGGCGGACGGGTTGTGCGGCGTGTTGACGATCACCAGGCGGGTGCGCGGCGACAGCGCGGCGGCGAACCCTGGCCAATCGACGGCAAACGCGGGCGGCTGCAGGGCGATGCGTTTGAGGATGCCGCCGGCCAGCGTCACCGCCGGCGCATAGCTGTCATAGCTGGGATCGAAACAGACCACCTCATCGCCGGGGCGCACCAGCGCGCTGATGGCGGCGAACAGCGCTTCGGTGGCGCCAGCGGTGACGGTCACTTCGGCGGAGGCGTCCGGTTGCCAGCCATACAGCTCGGCGGTTTTGTCGGCGATGGCTTCGCGCAGCGGCGCCACGCCGGTCATTGGCGCATATTGGTTGGCGCCCTGGGCGACGTGCCAGGCCAAGCGTTCTTTCAGGTAGTCCGGGCCGTCAAAATCAGGGAAGCCCTGCGACAGGTTGATCGCCTGATGCTGCTGCGCCAGCGCGCTCATCTGGGTGAAGATGGTGGTGCCCAGGGCAGGCAGTTTACTTTCGGGAATCAATGCGGAAGTGCTCATAGCAGGTGAATACTCCAGGCGCTTATATTGCCGTCAATATAACACGATGCTAGTATTTGGCAATCAAGACGCTTAGATGGCTAAATGCGAAAAAGTGCTTAGCCCGCCATGCGGCAGGTAAAGTTTCATCTGCCGGCCGCCTTACCGAACGGGAAACGATAATAATGACGGATAATCCGCAACTTACCGCATTGCTGGCGGCCTGCCACTGGATTGGCGACAAAGGCTGGTGCCCGGCGACCGGCGGCAACATGTCGCTGCGCCTGGACGAACGTCAGTGCCTGGTCACCGAGTCCGGCAAAGACAAGGGCAGCCTGAGCGCCGCCGATTTTCTGCGGGTGGATATCGCCGATAATCATGTGCCGAGCGGCCGCACGCCATCGGCGGAGACTGGGCTGCATACGCTGCTCTACCGCCTGTCTGCGCATATCGGCGCGGTGCTGCATACCCATTCCGTCAACGCTACCGTCCTGTCGCGGGTGGAGCGCGGTGATGCGCTGGTGCTGCAGGGGTACGAAATGCAGAAGTCGCTGGCCGGCCAGCGCAGCCACCTGGACAGCGTGGCGATCCCCATTTTTGATAACGATCAGGACATCCCCCGGTTGGCGGCGCGCGTGGCGGCCTATGCCGAGGCCACGCCGCTGCAATACGGCTTTCTGGTGCGCGGCCACGGTCTGTATTGCTGGGGAAGCCAGGTGGCGGAAGCCCGCCGCCATCTCGAAGGGCTGGAATTCCTGTTCCAGTGTGAACTGCAACGCCGCTTACTGGAGGCGAAATGATCCGCGCCATCGTGACCGATATTGAAGGCACCACCAGCGATATTCGCTTTGTGCATCAGGTACTGTTTCCTTATGCCCGCGAACGGCTGGCGGATTTTGTGCGCCGCCATGCCGCTGAGAGCGAAGTCGCCGCGCCGCTGGCGGCGCTGCGCGCTGAAATTGACCAGCCGCAGGCAGATCTCGACGCGCTGATCGCCGCCCTGTACCGCTTTATGGATGAAGATCGCAAATCCACCGCGCTCAAGGCGTTGCAGGGCATCATCTGGCGCAGCGGTTACCGCGAAGGGGATTTTCGCGGGCATCTGTACCCGGAAGTCGCCGGGCAGTTGGCTGCCTGGCAGCGGCAGGGAGTGAAGCTTTACGTCTATTCCTCCGGTTCGGTGGAAGCGCAGAAGCTGCTGTTCGGCCACAGCGACGCCGGCGATCTGCAGCCGCTGTTCAGCGGCTATTTCGATACGCACGTCGGCGCCAAGCGTGAAACCGCGTCGTACCGCAACATCGCGCAGGCTATCGGCATCGCGCCCGACGAGCTGCTGTTCTTGTCCGACATCCACCAGGAGCTGGATGCGGCGCAGGCCGCCGGCTGGCATACCTGCCAGCTGATCCGCGATGAGGCGGACGAGCAGAGCCGGCATCCGCAGGTTAACCGTTTTGATCGTATCGATTTAGGGGAGTTCGTCTCATGAGTGGATTGACCATTTTCAGCGATAAAGCGCCGCAGCAGCCGCTGTGGCAGAGCCGCGACGCGCAGGAGATCCAGCGCCAACTGGCGCAAATCGGCGTGCGCTTTGAACGTTGGCAGGCGGATCGCGAGCTGGGCGATAATCCGCAGCCGGAGGCGGTGATCGCCGCCTACCAGCATGAGATAGACCGGCTGGTGGCGGAAAAGGGCTACCAGAGCTGGGACGTGATCAGCATGCGGCCGGACCACGAGCAGCGTCAGGCGCTGCGCGAAAAATTCCTGTCCGAACACACGCACGGCGAGGATGAAGTGCGCTTTTTCGTTGAAGGGGCGGGGCTGTTTTGCCTGCATCTGGACGGCAAGATCTTCCAGATCCTGTGCGAAAAGAACGATCTGATCTCGGTGCCGGCCAACACTCGCCACTGGTTCGATATGGGATCGGCGCCGCACTTTACCGCGATCCGGGTGTTCGACAACCCGGAAGGCTGGGTGGCGCACTTCACCGGCGACAAGATCGCCGATGCCTACCCGCGTCTGGACTGATCGTCAACCGGCGGGCGTTCCCCCAGCGCCCGCCGGAAAATCCCCGCTTCAACCTGCTGCGGCGTGATCACGCCGCTGTCGAACACCCACCCGCTGATAAGCTTCGCCGGCGTGACGTCGAACGCCGGATTGTAGACCGGCGCGTCGGTTGGCGCCCACTGGCAGGCGCCGAAGCTGCCTGAAACGCCGGTGACTTCGGTCGCTGCGCGCTGCTCGATCGGGATGGCGGCGCCGTCCGGGCAGTGCGGATCGTGGGTGGTATGCGGGGCGGCCACGTAGAACGGAATGCCGTGGTAGTGCGCCAGCACCGCCAGGCTGTAGGTGCCGATTTTGTTGGCGACGTCGCCGTTGGCGGCGATGCGATCCGCGCCGACCCACACCGCATCGACCTGGCCCTGCGCCATCAGGCTGGCAGCCATCGAATCGCAGATCAGGCGATAGGGTATGCCCAGTTCGCCCAGTTCCCAGGCGGTCAGACGGCCGCCCTGCAGCAGCGGCCGGGTTTCATCGACCCATACCTGTTGCACCTTGCCCTGCTGGTGCGCGCGCAGCAGCACCCCGATGGCGGTGCCGACGCCGGCGGTGGCCAATCCGCCGGTATTGCAGTGGGTCAGCAGGCGGCTGCCGGGCTTGACCAGCCCAGCGCCGTGATCGGCGATGCGATCGCACAGCAGGCGATCTTCTTCCACTAACCGCAGCGCTTCGTTCACCATCGTCGGCACCCAATCAGGCTCCGCCAGCGCCAGCTTCATGCGATCCAGATTGTTCATCAGGTTGACCGCCGTCGGGCGGGCGGCGCGCAGCGTGTGCAGCGCCTGCTCCAGCTCGGCACGCGATAGACCGCGTTCCGCGAGCAGCGCCAACAGCAGGCTGGCGGACAGCCCGATCAGCGGCGCGCCACGCACCCGCAGGCTGTGAATGTGCCCGACCAACTCTTCCACGCTGTCGCAGGCGCGCCACCGCTTTTCCTGCGGCAGGGCTTGCTGATCAAGGATCCAAAGGCGGTTGTCCTGCAGGGTCAAACTGGTGGTGTTAAGCGCTTGCATCGGCGGTTAATTCCTTGTTGCGTGGTTATTGCATCTGAAACGCTATTCTGCCAACATGACTTCCAGATGTATAGACGTCCAAATGCTTTTACGTCTAAATAAACAGAATCGCTGGGTCAGTGAAAGAGAACAGAGGGGTTGGGGAATGTCGCTTTATCGTACGTTTACGGCTGCCGACGCCGTTGAATACGCCCGCCAATACGGGCAGGTGGCTGAGCCGCAGGCGCTGGTCAGCGCCGACGAGATCGGTGACGGCAACCTGAACCTGGTGTTCAAGATCCGCGATCGCGAAGGTGTGAGCCGGGTGATCGTCAAACAGGCGCTGCCCTACGTGCGCTGCGTGGGCGAATCCTGGCCGCTGACGTTGGATCGGGCGCGCATCGAAGCGGAAACGCTGCTGGTCCACGGCGGTTTCTGCCCAAGGCATACGGTAAAAGTCTTGCATCACGATCCCGAATTGGCGGTGATGGTGCAGGAAGATCTCTCCGATCATTGCATCTGGCGCAGTGAACTGGTGCAGGGCAACTATCACCCGCTGGCGGCCGGGCAACTGGCAGAATACCTGGCGCAGACGCTGTTCCACACCTCCGATTTTTATCAGTCGGCGCAGCGGAAGAAGGCGGAAGTCAGCCGTTTCACCAACCCAGAGCTGTGCCAGATCACCGAAGATCTGTTCTTTACCGATCCCTATATCGACCATGAGCGCAATCAGTTCGAGGCGGCGTTGTTGCCGCAGGTGCAGGCGTTGCGCGCGGATGCACCGCTGAAGCTGGCGGTCGCCAGCCTGAAACATCGCTTCCTCAGTAAGGCGGAGGCGCTGCTGCACGGGGACATTCACAGCGGTTCGATCTTCGTGGCGGAAGGGCGGTTAAAAGCGATCGATGCCGAATTCGGTTTCTACGGCCCGATCGGTTTCGATATCGGCACTGCGTTAGGCAACCTGCTGCTCAACTATTGCGGCCTGCCGGGGCTGTTCGGGCCGCGCGACGCCGCCGCCGGGCGCGAACAGCGCCTACAGGATGTGCGCGAGCTGTGGCTGATTTTCGCCGATCGCTTCCTGGCGCTATGCCATCAGCAGAGCCGCGATGCGGCGCTGGCGACGCCGGGTTACGCTGAGCAGTTCCTGCAGCAGGTCTGGACTGACGCAGTAGGGTATTGCGGCACCGAACTGATCCGGCGCACCATCGGCCTGGCGCACGTCGCCGATCTGGACAGCATTGCCGACGCCGATATGCGCCTCGACTGCCAGCGCCATGCGCTGGGACTGGGGCGCACGCTGATCGTTAATGCGTCGCAGATTGAGCATATCGACGCGCTGTTGGCGCGTATTCGCCAGCAAGGTTGAATAACTCGGCAATGAGGCAAACCCGGCTGCGGCCGGGTTTTTTATTTTTAAGAACTTATTGGTATCAGCAATAGAATAGATAAATTTTTTTTAACTAAAAAGGTATTTTTGTTCGTGTCTTATTTGTAAATTTAATTATATTTCCTGACCGTTGGTTACATGTCTTTAATATCGGTGTCCGCACCGGCGATGTGCTTATTTACCCAGTATTCATTGAGCGGGTTAAAATAAAAAATAGGCGACTGCGTTTTTTTTGATCGTTTTATTGTGGGAGTAGAAAGAAAAAAAGAGCCTTTTTATCGATAAAAGCTATCGCACCGCTGTTACTTTCTTATGGGTGGGAATAGCTCATGCTCTAAATTGAATAAAGTTGCAGGTTGATAAAATCAAAGTTACCTCCTAGATTGTTCGAGGGTCAGATAAACGCAAATAAATAACGCAAGGTTATTAACTATTAATCGCCTTCGGCATCACTTTGTCTGATTATTCCTGTCGAGATCGGAGTGCTCCATGCAATTAACGCCAAGAGAAATCGAAAAATTGATGGTCTATACCCTGGCCGACGTCGCATTAAAGCGAAAGTCCAGAGGGATAAAGCTGAATTACCCCGAGGCGGTGGCGATTATTACCACCGCAGCGCTGGAAGGCGCCCGCGAGGGAAAAACGCTGGAAGAAGTCATGAACGATACGCGGCAGGTATTGAGCCGCGATGACGTCATGGATGGTGTGGCGGACTTGATCCCGCACGTGCAGGTCGAAGCGATATTCAGCGACGGCAGCCGCCTGGTGACGGTGCACGACCCGATTCAGTAAGTGCGGTTGGCTTTCCTGATTGCCACGGATAAATCTTATCAGCACAGGTATTTCAATGAAAAAGCATGACCAAGAAAAGCACGTGCCGCCAGGCGGCTATATCCTGTCCGAAAGCCCCATTACCTTCAATGAAGATCGCGAGACGGTTATTTTAACGGTGCGCAACACCGGCGACAGGCCTATTCAGGTCGGTTCGCATTTTCATTTCTTCGAAGCCAACAAAGCGCTGCAATTCGATCGCGCCGCCGCCTTTGGCAAGCGTTTAAATATCACAGCCACGACGGCGATCCGTTTTGAACCCGGTGATGAGATTGAGGTGGCGCTGATTGCTATCGGCGGCAAGCAAACGGTCTACGGGTTTAATAATCTGGTAGACGGTTGGGCGGGTGACAGCCCGGTAGCAGCGGGTGAAAGGGTAAAGAAAACGATAGATGTAAAGCGAGCTATTGAGCTGGGTTATAAAAACCTCGTTCAGACGCCGCCGAAAACGAGCGAGGAATAACGCATGCCAACCGTCTCCAGGCAAGAATATGCCGGGCTGTTCGGCCCAACCACCGGCGATAAAATTCGTTTGGGCGATACGCAACTGTTTATTGAAATAGAGAAAGACCTGCGCGGCTACGGCGAGGAATCGGTCTACGGCGGCGGCAAGTCGCTGCGTGACGGCATGGGCGCCGACAACCGATTAACCAGCGATAACGTCCTGGATCTGGTGATTACCAACGTGACGATTTTGGACGCCCGGCAAGGGGTGATCAAGGCGGACGTCGGCATCAAGAACGGCCTGATCGCCGGCATCGGCAAAAGCGGCAACCCGGCGATGATGAACGGCGTCACGCCCGGCATGGTGGTGGGCGTCAGCACCGACGCCATCTCGGGTGAGCACCTGATCCTGACCGCCGCCGGCATCGATACGCATATCCACTTCATTTCGCCGCAGCAGGCGGCGCATGCGCTCTCCAACGGCGTGACGACGTTCTTCGGCGGCGGCGTCGGACCGACCGACGGCTCCAACGGCACTACCGTGACCGCCGGGCCCTGGCATATCCACCGCATGCTGCGCGCTTTTGAGACTATGCCGGTCAACGTGGGGATGCTCGGCAAGGGGCACGCTTCGCACGCTGCGCCGCTGGTCGAACAAATCGCCGCCGGCGTGGCGGGGCTGAAAGTGCATGAGGACTGGGGCGCCACCAACTCCGCGCTGCGCCACGCGCTGCGCGTGGCCGACGACATGGATATTCAGGTGGCGGTGCATACCGACAGCCTGAATGAAGGCGGTTACGTCGAGGACACCATCGACGCCTTTGAAGGACGCACCATCCACACCTTCCATACCGAAGGCGCCGGCGGCGGGCACTCGCCGGATATCATCAAGGTCGCCGCGCAGATGAACGTGTTGCCGAGCTCCACCAACCCCACGCTGCCGTTCGGCATCAACAGCCAGGCCGAATTGTTCGACATGATCATGGTGTGCCACAACCTCAATCCCAATGTGCCGGCCGACGTGGCGTTCTCCGAAAGCCGGGTGCGGCCGGAAACCATCGCAGCGGAAAACGTGCTGCACGACATGGGCGTGCTGTCGATGTTTTCCAGCGATTCCCAGGCGATGGGGCGGGTGGGCGAAAACTGGCTGCGGGTGATGCAGACGGCGCACGCGATGAAAGTCGCGCGCGGCAAGCTGCCGGAAGATGCGGCGGAGCACGACAACTTCCGCGTGTTGCGCTACGTGGCGAAGATCACCATCAATCCGGCGATTGCGCAGGGCATCAGCCACGTGCTGGGTTCGGTCGAGGTCGGCAAGATGGCCGATCTGGTGCTGTGGGAGCCGCGCTTCTTCGGGGCCAAGCCGAAGCTGGTAATCAAGGGCGGGATGATTAACTGGGCGGTGATGGGCGATCCCAACGCGTCGTTGCCGACGCCGCAGCCCACGTTCTACCGCCCGATGTTCGGCGCCATGGGTAAATCGCTGCAGGAAACCTGCGTCACCTTCGTCTCCGGCGCCGCGTTGCACGACGGTATCAAAGAGAAACTGGGGCTGGAGCGGCAGGTGATGGCGGTGCATAACTGCCGGGCGATCTCCAAGCAGGACATGGTGCGCAATGCGGAAACGCCGCACATCGAGGTGGATCCCGAAACCTTCGCGGTCAAGGTCAACGGCGAACATGCCACGGTGAAGCCGATCACCACCGCCGTGCTTAATCAACGTTACTTCTTCAGCTAGGGATCGCTGCTCATGATCGTGATTGAAAAGATACTCGGCAATATCAAACGGGATGCCGACTGGCGCGAGCGTTTGCAACATGCCTCGCTGGACGTATTGGCGCTCTCGCAGTGGGAGGCGCAGAAAAGCCGCTGCCGCAAAACCACCCGCGACGGCCAGGACCTCGGTATTTCCCTCGATCGTCACCAGGTGCTGGCCGACGGCGACGTGTTGCTCTGGAACGAAGCGAACCGCAGCGCGGTGGTGGTGCAGATGAACCTGCGCGATGTGATGGTCATCCATCTTGAGTCGCTGCTGGCGACCGATATGGCGACGGTGCTGAAGACCGCGTTCGAACTGGGGCATGCGCTGGGCAATCAGCACTGGAAATCGGTCATCAAAGGGAATCGCATCTTTATTCCGCTGACGGTGGCGACCAAGGTGATGGATTCGGTGATGAAAACCCACGGTTTCCATGCGTTGCCTTATTCGTTCGTGAAGGGCGAAAGCATTCTGCCGCATTTGACCCAGCCCGAAGCGCGCCTGCTGTTCGGCGGTGCGGAGGATTCCGCCACCCATGTGCATGTCGACAGCCCATTCCTCGGTCAGCATGTGATCAAATTGAAATGAACGCCGTTCAGTTGATTCGCATCCTGCAGTTTGCCGACTCGGTGCTGCCGGTGGGGGCGTTCGCCTTTTCCAACGGCGTCGAGTCGGCGATCCAGGCCGGCATCGTGCGCGATGCCGACACGCTGCAGTCGTTCACCCGCACCGCCTTGCAACAGGCGGCGGGCGGCGACGGCCGAGCGGTGGCGGCGGCCTGCCGGGCGCTGCAGGCCGGCGATCGCGAAGCGGCGATTGAGCATGACTGGGCGCTGTACAACCGCAAGCTGAACGAAGAGGGCCGCAACATGGTGGTGCGGATGGGAAAAAAGCTGGCGGAAATGGCGGCGGCCATCTGCGATGAGCCCCAGGTGGTCTGGTGGCTTGAGCAGATCAAAGCCGGTCGCGCCGCCGGTACCTATCCGGTAACGCAGGCGGTGGTGATGACGGCGCTGGGCGCCGGCCCGCGCGAGGTGGCGGTGATGCATCAGTACGGCGTGGCGATGACCATTCTCAGCGCCGCCATGCGCCTGATGCGCGTCACCCATATCGACACCCAACGCATCCTGTTTCAACTCAACCGGGACATCGACGTTTTTTGCGACGAAGCCGAACGCGGCGGCGTTGAACAAATGGCCTCTTACGCGCCGGTGACCGATGTCCTGGCCGCACTGCACGTCGGTGCATTTACCCGACTGTTCAGCAACTGATAATAAGGAACGATCAGAGTGAAAAAAATTACCCGCATCGGTATCGGCGGCCCGGTAGGCTCGGGCAAGACCGCGATTATTGAAGTCATTACGCCGCGCTTGATCGAGCGGGGCATCAGCCCGCTGATCATCACCAACGACATCGTCACCACCGAAGACGCCAAACAGGTCAAGCGCACGCTCAAGGGGATCCTGGACGAGGAAAAAATCCTGGGCGTCGAAACCGGTGCCTGCCCGCATACCGCCGTGCGCGAGGATCCGAGCATGAATATCGCGGCGGTAGAGGAGATGGAGGCCCGCTTTCCGGAAAGCGACGTGGTGATGATCGAGAGCGGCGGCGATAACCTGACGCTGACCTTCAGCCCGGCGCTGGCGGACTTTTACATCTATGTCATCGACGTCGCCGAAGGGGAAAAGATCCCGCGCAAAAACGGCCCAGGCCTGGTGCAGGCCGACATCCTGGTGATTAACAAAATCGACTTGGCTCCCTATGTCGGCGCCAGCCTGACGGTGATGGAACACGACACCCGCGTGGTGCGCGGCGAGCGGCCTTATATTCTCACCAACTGCAAAACCGGCGAAGGCATTGGCGAACTGGTGGACATGATCATGCGTGATTTCCTGTTCACCCATGCGCCGTCGGCGGCGGTATGACGGCGGCCAGCGAAGCCGCGAGGCGCGTCGCGCAGCTTGGCGCCGACGCGCCGGAGCTGGCCGATTATCAGGATGAACCGCCGCAAATGGCCAGCGGCGGCGTGGGCAAAACCGGCTATCTGCGGCTGGGGTTTGCGCTAAGTGGGCATCGCAGCGTGCTGCGGCAGATGGAGCGGCGCGTGCCGTTTCTGGTGCAGCGGGCGCTGTATTGGGATGAAGCGCTGCCGCAGATGCCGTGCGTGTTCGTCATCTCCACCTCGGGGTGCATCTTGCAGGGCGATCGCCTGACGCTCGAGGTGCAGGTCGCTCCCCAGGCCTGCGGGCATGTCACCACCCAATCGGCGACCAAGATCCACGCCATGGAAAATAATTACGCGGCGCAGATGCAGACGCTGACGCTCGAAGAGGGCAGCTATCTGGAGATGATGCCCGATCCGGTGATCCCCCACTGCGGCTCGCGTTTCATTACCGATACCCGCATTACGCTGCACCCGACGGCGACGCTGCTCTACGGCGAGATCCTGATGTCGGGGCGCAAACACCATCAGGCGGATCGCGGGTTCAGATTCGACGTGTACGCCTCGCGCATCAGCGCCTGCCGCCCCGAGGGCAAGACGCTGTTTGTCGAACGCTATGTGCTGGAACCGCATAAACACCCGCTGAACGGAGTCGGCGTGATGGGGCCGTTCGACGTGTTCGGCAATGTGATCCTGCTAACGCCGCCTGAGCACCATCAGCGGATCCTCGATCGCATCGCGCCCCAGTATGACGAGGCTGAGGGGATCGCCAGCGGCGTCAGCCGGTTGCCTAACGAGTGCGGGCTGATCTTTAAGGCCCTGGGCAAAGAGGCGCGCCAGGTGAAGGCGGCCATTCGCGTTTTCTGGCGCGTCGCCCGGGAAGAGATCCTGGGCGTGACGCTGCCCGAGCCCTTTATCTGGCGCTAATCTGCAGCGGGAAGCGGTCATGACGACAAGGTGGAGTTGGGGCGGGCTGTGTGCCCACAGCCGGATAGCGGCGGCGACGGATGCGGTGCTGCGCGGCTGTTCGCAGGTGATGTTTCAAAATAACCCGTTGACCGGATTACTGTTTTTTATCGCCATTTTTGTGGGTGCCTATGAGGAAGGGTTGCCGCAGGTGGCCTTCGGCTGTCTGCTGGGCACCGCATCGGCGACGCTGAGTGCGGCGTGGCTGGTGGACGATCGCACGGCGTTGCGTTCTGGCCTGTATGGCTACAACGGCTGCCTGGTCGGCGCCGCGCTGCCGACCTTTTTGCTGCCTTCGGCCTGGCTGTGGATCGGCGTGATATTCAGCAGCACGATCTCGGTGATCGTCACCGTTGGCCTCAATCGGCTGTTGCGAACCTGGAAGATCGCGGCGCTGACGGCGCCTTTCGTGCTGACCACCTGGACGGTACTGTTGGCCAGCTACCCGTTCAGCCATCTGCGGCATGTACGGTTACCGGCGGCGGCCATCCCGGCCGACGGGGCGGTGTTCTACGCGCATCCCGGCGTCGCAGAGATGCTGAGCGGCGCGCTGCACGGCGTTTCTCAGGTCTTTTTGTGCAGCAGTGTGAGTGGTGGCGTACTGCTGTTGCTCGGGCTGGCGGTTTCGTCGCCGCGCGCGATGCTGCTGGGTTTTTTCGGCGCGTTGCTGGCGGTGGCCACATCGCTGGCGATCGGCGCCGATCCGCAGGCGGTTTTCGCCGGGCTGTACGCCTTCAGCGCAGTGCTGACGGCGGTGGCGCTGGGATCCGTCTTCAACCCGCCCGGCCGGCGGGTGCTGATCTATACGCTGCTCGGCGTGATTTTCACGGTGCTGGTTCAGGGAGCGTTCAATACCCTGCTGGCTCCGCTGGGCATGCCGTCGCTGACCATGCCGTTCGTGATCGCGTCCTGGCTGTTTTTGAGCGCCAATCCGGCGGTGATCGCGGCGCGGCGCTAATCCATTGATTTGAACATAACGATAAAACAGGAGTGTGGGTATGGCGGGAGTTTCCGAAGGATTGCATGGCGCGGCCCGGCGACGGGCGGTATCTCTGTTGCTGGGGCTGGTGGCGGTCAACGTCATCGTCTGGCTGCTGGCGCTGGCGGTGTTCAAAGACAATGCGGCGCTGATGGGCACCGCATTGCTGGCCTACAGCTTTGGTCTGCGCCATGCGGTGGATGCCGATCACATCGCCGCGATCGACAACGTGACCCGCAAGCTGATGCAGCAGGGCAAAACGCCGGTGGCGGTCGGCACCTTCTTCTCGCTCGGCCACTCGACCATTGTGGTGCTGGCCTCGGCCGCCATTGCCGCGACGGCGATGATGTTCAGTCGCCAGATGGGCTGGTTTCACGAAACCGGCGGCCTGATCGGCACGCTGGTGTCCTCGTTGTTTTTGCTGACGGTGGCCTTTATCAACCTGCTGGTGCTGATCTCTGTGTGGCGTGCGTTCCGGCAGGTGAAAGCGGGCGAGCTGCCTGCGCATCAATCGCTGGATCTGCTGATGAGCGGCGGCGGTGTGCTGGCGCGTTGCTTCCGCCCGCTGTTCAAGTTGGTGAACCAGAGCTGGCATATGTACCTGGTGGGCTTCTTGTTTGGCCTGGGCTTTGACACCGCCACCGAGGTCGGGCTGCTGGGGATTTCGGCCGCCGGCGCGGGCCATGGCATGAACCTGTGGAGCATCATGCTGTTCCCGGCGCTGTTCGCCGCCGGCATGGCGCTGATCGACTCCATCGACAACTTCGTGATGATTGGCGCTTACGGCTGGGCGTTTTCCAAACCGATCCGCAAGCTGTACTACAACATGACCATCACGGCGGCGTCGGTGATCATCGCGGTGTTTATCGGCGGCATCGAGTCGCTCGGGCTTATCGCCGACAAGCTGGCGCTGTCCGGCCCGCTGTGGGACATCGTCGCGCGGCTCAACGATCATCTGGGGGAGATGGGCTACTGGGTGATCGCCGTGTTCATCTTCTGCTGGCTGGTGTCGGTGGTGAATTACCGCCTGCGCGGCTACGACAAACTGACGGTCAGCGGTTGAAAAGGCGGGTGCTCGTGGATCCTGCCTGACACCATCAGCCAACGGGCGGGGCGAACCCCGCCGTTGGGTTGCCTTACCGTTCGGATTCGTAAGCCAAAGTGGCCGCAACCTCCGAGTCTCCCAGCCTGATGCGCAGTTCGCACAGCGAACCGCGGGTTAGCCAGATGAACGCGATCAGCGTCATACAGACGATCACCAGCTTAAGTACGACCCGTTTTTGCTGCATTTTTGACCTCCCTATCCTTGCCTTGCGGCGGGTAAGAGGCTAACCTGATGTTGCTTGGCATCAGAGTGGCCTCGGGTTGATAATATCGACTCGGGGCCTTTCTCTTTCTTTCCTTTGCCAAGGCTCCGGACAGAAAGATCCAGAGCACCCGCTGCGCAGTCTACTCGAACTTCCTTCCCGTGAAATCCGCCGTTGCGCCAACCTGCGGCGCGGTGCGCAGTTTGCGGTGCAAGAAAAGAAAAAGGGGCGATGATGATCGCCCCTTGGATGCGTGGAGTGGGAATTGGCGTTAAGCCGCTTCGGTCTGCTGTTGGCGCTTAGACTGCGCCGCCGGCTTTTCCGGCTTGGCGGCCGCCAGCGCATCCGGCGCAAAGTCGTCCACGTTGATGGAGCGCAGACGGCTCTCTTCGGCTTTCACCAGGATCTTCGCTTCGTCGGCGCTGATCTTGCCTTCTTCCAGCGCGCGTTCCGCTAAACGATCCAGACGGGTGAACGGCAGGTTTTTGCCGGCTGCCTTGCACAGACGTTCGTGAATCGGCTCGGCGGCCATCACGTCGGCCAGCGCCGCTTCCAGCAGGCCGATTGGGTTATGTTCGCTCGGCGTCAGGTACTGGCCGCGCCCCAGGCGGCTGCGGGTGGCGGAAGGCACCTGCAGGATCTTGGCCAACTGGTGATCCAGACGATCGGACGGTGCGGTATGCACACGGCCGAGCGGGAAGACCACGAAGCGCATCGCGCCGGCGATAAAGCGGTTCGGGAAGTTGCGCAGCAGGTCATCCAGCGCCTGTTCGGCCTTATGCAGGCTGTCTTGCACGCCCCAATGCACCAGCGGCAGATCTTCTTTCTGACGGCCTTCGTCGTCAAAGCGTTTCAGCACGGCGGAAGCCAAATACATCTGGCTGAGGATATCCCCCAGGCGAGCAGAGATACGCTCACGGCGCTTCAGGCTACCGCCCAGCACGCCCATGGAAACGTCCGACAGCAGCGCCAGGTTGGCGCTCAGGCGGTTCAGCTGCTGATAGTAGCGACGGGTCGCGTCCTTGGTCGGCGTGGCGCTGGTGCGGCCGTTGGTCAGGCCCAGCCAGAAGCTGCGTACCTTGTTGCTGCCGACGTGGCCCAGGTGGCCGAACAGCGATTTATCGAAGGCGTTCAGATCGTTGCTCTGCGCCGCCGCCATTTCATCCAGCACATAAGGATGGCAGCGGATCGCGCCTTGACCGAAGATCATCATGGTACGGGTCAGGATGTTCGCGCCTTCCACCGTGATGGCAATCGGTGCGCCCTGATAGGCGCGAGCCAGGAAGTTGGATTCACCGAGCATGATGCCTTTACCGCCGGCGATGTCCATGGCGTCAACGATCGACTGCTGACCGCGGTGCGTGCAGTGGTATTTGACGATGGCCGACAGTACGGCCGGCTTCTCGCCCTGTACCAGCGCATAGGTGATCAGCGAAGCGGCGGCGTCCATCACATAGGTGTTGCCGGCGATGCGCGCCAACGGCTCTTCGATCCCTTCCATCTTGCCGATGGAGATTTTGAACTGACGACGAATGTGCGCGTAGGCGCCGGTCGCCAGGGCGATGGATTTCAGGCTGCCGGTAGAGTTGGACGGTAGGGTGATGCCGCGACCGACCGACAGACACTCAACCAGCATGCGCCAGCCCTGGCCGGCCATTTTCGGCCCGCCGATGATGTAATCGATCGGCACGAACACGTCGGTGCCACGGGTTGGGCCGTTCTGGAACGGCACGTTCAGCGGGAAGTGGCGGTTGCCGATCTCCACGCCCGGCGTGCTGGTCGGGATCAGCGCACAGGTGATGCCTGGGGATTCGTTGTCGCTCAGCAGGCGGTTCGGGTCATGCAGTTTAAACGCCAGGCCCAGTACGGTGGCGACCGGCGCCAGCGTGATGTAGCGCTTGTTCCAGGTCAGGCGCATGCCCAGCACCTGCTTGCCCTGCCAGTCGCCCATGCACACGGTGCCGACGTCCGGAATGGCGCCGGCATCGGAGCCCGCTTCCGGGCTGGTCAGCGCGAAGCAAGGGATCTCGTCGCCGCGCGCCAGGCCCGGCAGGTAGTGGTTTTTCTGTTCTTCGGTGCCGTAGTGCTGCAGCAGTTCGCCCGGGCCGAGAGAGTTTGGCACGCCGACGGTGATCGCCAGGATGCCGGAAACGCCGGCCAGCTTTTGCAGCACTTGCGCCTGAGCGTAAGGGGAGAATTCCAGACCGCCGTACTCTTTCTTGATGATCATCGCGAAGAAACGGTGTTCTTTCAGGTATGCCCAGAGTTCAGGCGGCAGATCGGCCAGTTCGTGGGTGATCTGGAAGTCGTTGGCCATGCGGCAGGCTTCTTCCACCGGGCCGTCGATAAACGCCTGCTCTTCTTCCGTCAGGCGCGGTTTCGGGTAGCTGTGCAGCTTGTTCCAGTCCGGCGCGCCGCGGAACAGATCGCCTTCCCACCAGGTGGTACCGGCGTCGATCGCTTCCTTCTCGGTGGTGGACATCGGCGGCATCACCTTGCGGAAGGCGCGCAGCGCCGGCGCGGAGAGCAGGGAACGGCGTACAGAGGAAAGGTTCAGCGGCAGCAGCACGATCGCCAGCGGCAGTAACAGCCAGAAGCTCCACAGGCCGATAGCACCCATGGCGGCGGTGTACGCCACCAGGATCAGGCTGCTGAGGGTAAGGTTCACTCGGTGGTAGAACACCACGCCGAGGAGAGCCAGGAAAACGACGATACTAAGAACCATCATAAGAAGCTCCGAAGTAGTAAGAGGTCTGACCTGTTGTGTGTATGTAATAGGTTTTAGTACAAGGCAGAATTTTTATCAATGCGTTTACAGTTTAATTACAACTCAGGTCACAAACTGACAGCACCAATCATCAAAAACCTCTCCGCTTCCTTAACCGGCGCGCTGTTTGGTTGAGAATGCTTCTCGCTGTTTCCGCGATCCGGTACACTGCGGAGCGGAAGATTTGACGATAACAAGAGGTTCCTCATGTACCACGACCTTATTCGCAGTGAACTGAACGAAGCGGCTGATACCCTGGCGAAATTTATCAATGACGACGCCAACATCGACGCCATCCAACGTGCGGCGGTGCTGCTGGCGGATTCCTTCAAAGCCGGCGGTAAAGTGATTTCCTGCGGCAACGGCGGTTCCCATTGCGACGCGATGCACTTCGCCGAAGAGCTGACCGGCCGCTACCGTGAAAACCGTCCGGGCTACCCGGCGATTGCCATCTCGGACGTGAGCCACCTGTCCTGCGTCAGCAACGACTTCGGCTATGAGTACGTATTCTCTCGCTATGTGGAAGCGGTAGGCCGCGAAGGCGACGTGCTGCTGGGCATTTCCACCTCCGGCAACTCCGGCAACATCATCAAGGCCATCGACGCGGCGCGTGCCAAGGGGATGAAAGTGATCACCCTGACCGGCAAGGACGGCGGCAAGATGGCGGGTTCCGCCGATGTGGAAATTCGCGTGCCGCACTTCGGCTACGCCGACCGCATTCAGGAAATCCACATCAAAGCGATTCACATCTTGATTCAGCTGATCGAAAAAGAGATGGTTAAGGCTTGATAGCCTTCGGGGAGCTGCGGCTCCCCATGGATAAGACGGCGGACGCCGCATGGTGCGTCCGCACAGCCTGTGTCAGTGTGGTTAAGGAGTGCTGGCGATGTGTGAACTGCTCGGGATGAGCGCAAACGTACCGACCGATATCTGCTTCAGCTTTACCGGCCTGGTACAGCGCGGCGGCCGCACCGGGCCGCATAAGGATGGCTGGGGCATTACCTTCTATGAAGGGAACGGCTGCCGCACATTCAAGGATCCGCAGCCGAGCTTCAACTCGCCGATCGCCCGCCTGGTACAGGACTACCCGATCAAGTCCTGCGCGGTGGTGTCCCATATTCGCCAGGCCAATCGCGGCGAAGTGGCGTTGGAAAACACCCACCCGTTCACCCGCGAACTGTGGGGCCGCAACTGGACCTACGCGCACAATGGCCAATTGAAAGGCTATCGTCAGTTGGATACCGGCACGTTCCGCCCGGTCGGCCAGACCGACAGCGAATACGCGTTCTGCTGGCTGCTGCATCAGCTGGCGCTGAAATACCCGCGCACCCCGAGCCAGTGGCCGGCGGTTTTCCGCTATATCGGCCTGTTGGCGAGCCAGCTGCGCAAGAAAGGGGTCTTCAATATGCTGTTGTCGGACGGGCGCTTCGTGATGGCCTATTGCTCCACCAACCTGTATTGGATCACGCGCCGCGCGCCGTTTGGCAAGGCGACGCTGCTCGATCAGGATGTGGAAATCGATTTTCAGCAGCAGACCACACCGAACGATGTGGTCACGGTGATCGCCACCCAACCGCTGACCGCCAACGAAACCTGGCACAAGATTGAGCCAGGCGAGTTCGCGTTATTTCACTTCGGTGAGCGGCTTGTTCTGAGCGAAGGGATTGGTGTTGGGCGTCGGATTGGCTGACGCGTACTGCGTCATCTGGCCGCTGCTCATCAACGGTTGACCCAGCACATACTGGCCGCTGTCTACGGTCATCATCGGCGGTTGGTGGTTCTTCGCGAAGTAATCGTAGCCCGGCTTCAGCTGGCGCCAGAAGGCGATATAGCTGGATGACGCATGGCGCTTGAGGTTTTGCTCGGTCATGCGGAACGGGTAGATGCTGATGTCGACGCGGCTTTGGCCATAGGCGAAGGCGGCTTCGACGTAGCGATAGATCTCATCCATATAGGTGTTGGTCATCGCATAACAGCCAATCGATTTACATTCGCCGTGGATCATCAGATAAGCGCCGGAATAGCCCTGCGATTTATCGTAATCATTAGGGAAACCGATATTGATCGCCCGGTAATACTTGCTGTCGGGTTTCAGATGGCGCGCGTCAACGCTATAAAACCCTTCCGGGCTTTTAAAGTCGCCTTCACGACGTTTAGGACCCAGCCCACCGGAGAAATTACAGATCGGGAACGTGTTGACCAGGCGGAATTCATTGCCCATTTTGGCATACAATTCCAGCTTGCGTTCCTCTTTGAAGATCTGAATATAGACCGGCGAACCCAATAATTGCTGTTTAACTACCGGCGCTTCGGGTACCTGCTCGCTGGCGCTGCAGGCCGTGATCATCGGCATAGAAACAAGCATCGCAAACAACAGCGCGATTTTGCTCATTATTATTCCTGCTTATATTTATCTGCCGGCGCAATTGAGGTTGGCCAGCATGCCACTGATTATTGTTTTTACTGCTGCAAAACACCGCCAGATTACCAGCGCGTTTATTTTTAGCAATACGTGATATGTATAAAAAAACGACAAAGCTCGATAAAAGTGAAATGACCGGCAGATTTTAACGATAAGTAGTGAAAAACAGGCGAAATTTAATTGCGTTTGCTTGACCCAAGTCACGACGGAACGCAGAACAATGTTGCGAACAATGTTAATATTCTCTCTTCAATTTAACGCACTGTGGCGATTGAAGCGGCAAGAGTTATTGCATATAACCCGGCCGTTTTGATGGTTATTTGGCTACAGGCCGTTAACACATCGACTGTCGCGCAAACAACGGAAAAGGGGAATCAAGGGAATGCGCGTTACCCCGTATTTTCACTGCGAGAAAGTTCATGTTGGGCGTGCCGCCGTGCGCACTGCCCGGCAATCCTGGCATCGTCAGCACCCGCCTCTGGGGCCGGGCAGACGTGTAAACCCAACTACATCGTATAAATCCTATGATTAAGATCAGAAAAGGGTTAGATCTGCCGATAGCCGGGGCTCCGGTTCAGGCGATCCAAGATGGCCCGAACATTCAGCATGTCGCCCTGCTTGGGGAAGAGTATGTCGGAATGCGTCCCTCCATGCTGGTGCAGGAAGGCGATACCGTTAAGAAAGGCCAGGCGTTGTTCGAAGATAAGAAAAACCCCGGGGTTTTCTTCACGGCTCCCGCCAGCGGCCGCATCGCTGCGATTAACCGCGGCGAGCGGCGCGTATTGCAATCGGTGGTGATTGCGCTGGAAAACGGCGGCGACGATCAGCTCGAGTTCGCGCACTACCCGCTGGGGGAATTGGCCCAGTTGCCGCGCGAACAGATCGAGAGCGAACTGATCGCCAGCGGCCTGTGGACCGCGCTGCGCACCCGCCCATTCAGCAAAACGCCGAGCCCCGGCAGCGAACCGCGCGCTATTTTCGTCACCGCGATGGATACCCAGCCGTTGGCCGCCGATCCGCAGGTGATCATCGCCGAGCAGCAGGCGGCGTTCAACGCCGGGCTGGTGGTCTTGGCGCGTCTGACGGCGGGCAAGGTACACGTATGCCACGCCGCCGGCGCCTCCGTTGGCCAGCAGAGCGGCCCGCAGATCGCCTACAGCGAATTTGCCGGCCCGCATCCCGCCGGGCTGGTGGGCACCCACATTCACTTCCTTGAACCGGTTAGCCTGAAGAAAACCGTTTGGCACATCGGCTACCAGGACGTCATCGCCATCGGCACGCTGTTCACCACCGGTAAACTCGATACCCGCCGGGTCGTGGCGCTGGCCGGGCCTCAGGTGTCGCAGCCGGCGCTGCTGCGTACCCGCCAGGGGGCCAGCCTCGAGGAGCTGACCGCCGGCCGCCTGAAAGACGGTGAGAACCGGGTGATCTCCGGTTCGGTGCTGAACGGCATGCACGCCGCCGGGCCGAACGCCTGGCTCGGCCGCTTCCACTCGCAGGTGTCGGTGCTGGAAGAAGGGCGCGACAAAGAGCTGTTCGGTTGGATCGTGCCTTCGCCGAACAAGTTCTCCATTACCCGCACCACGCTGGGCCACTTCCTGAAGAACAAACTGTTCGCCTTCTCGACCACCACCCACGGCGGCGAGCGCGCCATGGTGCCGATCGGCAACTACGAGCGGGTGATGCCGCTGGACATTTTGCCGACGCTGCTGCTGCGCGATCTGCTGGCGGGCGACAGCGACAGCGCGCAGGCGCTGGGCTGCCTGGAGTTGGACGAGGAAGATCTGGCGCTGTGCACCTTCGTTTGCCCCGGCAAGTATGAGTACGCGCCGGTGCTGCGCGAGGTGCTGACCAAGATTGAGCAGGAAGGATAACCCGATGGGCCTGAAGAATTATTTTGAGAAGATAGAGCATCACTTCACGCCGGGCGGCAAACTGGAAAAGTGGTATCCGCTGTATGAAGCGACTACCACGGTGTTTTACACCCCCGGCACGGTGACGCGCGGCGCTTCGCACGTGCGTGACGCCATCGATTTGAAACGCATGATGATCCTGGTGTGGCTGGCGGTGTTCCCGGCGATGTTCTGGGGCATGTACAACGTCGGCCAGCAGGCGATCCCGGCGCTGCACCATCTGTACAGCGGCGACGCGCTGCAACAGGTGCTGGCGGGCGACTGGCATTATCGTCTGGCGCAGTGGCTCGGCGCCTCGCTGGCGGCCGACGCCGGCTGGGTCAGCAAAATGGTGCTGGGCGCCTGTTACTTCCTGCCGATCTACGCCGTGGTGTTCGTCGTCGGCGGCTTCTGGGAAGTGCTGTTCGCCATCATCCGCAAACATGAGGTCAACGAAGGTTTCTTCGTCACCTCTATCCTGTTCGCGCTGATCGTGCCGCCGACCCTGCCGCTGTGGCAGGCCGCACTGGGCATCACCTTCGGCGTGGTGGTGGCCAAAGAGATCTTCGGCGGCACCGGGCGCAACTTCCTCAACCCGGCGTTGGCCGGCCGCGCCTTCCTGTTCTTCGCCTATCCGGCGCAGATCTCCGGCGATCTGGTGTGGACCTCTGCGGACGGTTTCTCCGGCGCGACGCCGCTGGCGCAGTGGAGCGCAGGCGGGGCGCACAGCCTGAGCAACGTGGCCACCGGCCAGTCCATCAGTTGGATGGACGCCTTCCTCGGCAACATTCCCGGCTCCATCGGTGAAGTCTCCACGCTGATGATCCTGATCGGCGGGGCGATTATCCTGTTCGGCCGCGTGGCCTCCTGGCGCATCGTCGCCGGCGTAATGCTCGGCATGGTGGCTTCTGCCCTGTTGTTCAACGCCATCGGTTCCGATACCAACCCGATGTTCGCCATGCCGTGGTACTGGCATCTGGTGCTGGGCGGCTTCGCCTTCGGCATGATCTTTATGGCGACCGACCCGGTTTCCGCCTCCTTCACCAACAAGGGGAAATGGTGGTACGGCATTCTGATCGGCGTGATGTGCGTGCTGATCCGGGTGGTCAACCCCGCCTATCCGGAAGGCATGATGCTGGCGATCCTGTTCGCCAACCTGTTCGCACCGCTGTTCGATTATCTGGTGGTGCAGGCCAACATCAAGCGGAGAAAAGCCCGTGGCGAATGAAGCGAAAAACGACGGCATCGGTAAAACGCTGCTGGTAGTGCTGCTGCTGTGTCTGGTGTGTTCAGTGGTGGTGGCGGGCTCCGCCGTCGGCCTGAAGTCCAAACAGCAGGAGCAAAAGCTGCTCGATAAGCAGCGCAATATTCTCGACGTAGCCGGCCTGTTGCAGCCGAAAATGGAGAGCGAGCAGGTCAAGCGCTTATACAGCGAGCGCATCGAACCACGCCTGGTGGATCTGAACAGCGGTGAGTTTGTCGCCGGCAAGGCGGCGGCGTTCGATCTGGGCGCCGCGCTGCGCGACGACGCCAAAAGCGTGGCGTTGCCCGCGGGCGACGATCCGGCCGGCATCAAGCGCCGCAGCAACCTGGCGGAAATCTACCTGGTGCGTGACGAAAGCGGCCAGGTGAACAAGCTTGTGCTGCCGGTATACGGCACCGGCCTGTGGTCGATGATGTACGCCTTCGTGGCGCTGGATAACGACGGCAACACGGTCAAGGGCATCACCTACTACGACCAGGGGGAAACGCCGGGGCTGGGCGGTGAGGTCGAGAACCCGTCCTGGCGCCAGCAGTGGGTCGGCAAGCAGCTGTTCGACGACAACGGCCAGCCGGCGATCCGCGTGGTGAAAGGCGGTGCGCGTCAGGGGGATGTGCACGGGGTGGACGGCCTGTCCGGCGCCACGCTGACCTCCAACGGCGTGCAGCATACGTTTGATTTCTGGTTGGGCGAGCACGGCTTCGGCCCGTTCCTGAAAAAAGTTCGTGAAGGAGCGCTGAAAAATGGCTGATTCCAAAGAGATAAAGCGGGTCCTGTTGGGGCCGCTGTTCGACAATAATCCGATCGCCCTGCAGGTGCTGGGCGTCTGCTCTGCGTTGGCGGTGACCACCAAGCTGGAGACGGCGGTGGTGATGACCATTGCGGTGACGCTGGTCACGGCATTCTCCAGCTTCTTCATCTCGCTGATCCGTCACCATATTCCCAACAGCGTGCGCATCATCGTGCAGATGGCGATCATCGCCTCGCTGGTGATCGTGGTCGATCAGCTGCTGCGCGCCTATGCGTTCGAGATCTCCAAGCAGCTGTCGGTGTTCGTCGGCCTTATCATCACCAACTGTATCGTGATGGGGCGCGCCGAGGCTTACGCCATGAAGTCGCCGCCGATCGAGAGTTTTATGGACGGCATCGGCAACGGGCTGGGCTACGGGGTGATCCTGGTGCTGGTCGGTTTCCTGCGCGAGCTGATCGGCTCCGGCAAGCTGTTCGGCGTCCCGGTGCTGGAAACGGTGCAGAACGGCGGCTGGTACCAGCCGAACGGCCTGTTCCTGCTGGCGCCGAGCGCGTTCTTCATCATCGGCCTGCTGATCTGGGTGCTGCGCACCCTGAAGCCGGCGCAGATCGAAAAGGAGTAAAGGCCGATGGAACACTATATCAGCCTGTTTGTGCGCGCGGTGTTCGTCGAGAACATGGCGCTGGCGTTCTTCCTCGGGATGTGTACCTTCCTGGCGGTGTCGAAGAAGGTCTCGACCGCCTTTGGCCTGGGCATCGCGGTGACCATCGTGCTCGGCATTTCGGTGCCGGTGAACAACCTGGTCTACAACCTGATCCTGCGCGACGGCGCGCTGGTGGAAGGCGTCGATCTGAGCTTCCTCAACTTCATCACCTTCATCGGCGTGATCGCGGCGCTGGTGCAGATTTTGGAGATGATCCTCGATCGCTTCTTCCCGTCGCTGTATAACGCGCTCGGCATCTTCCTGCCGCTCATCACCGTAAACTGCGCCATCTTCGGCGGCGTGTCCTTCATGGTGCAGCGCGACTATAACTTCGCCGAATCGGTGGTGTACGGCTTTGGTTCCGGCACCGGCTGGATGCTGGCGATCGTCGCCATGGCGGGGATCCGCGAAAAACTCAAGTATGCCAACGTGCCGGCAGGGCTGCGCGGCCTGGGCATTACCTTTATCACCACCGGACTGATGGCGCTGGGCTTCATGTCATTCTCCGGTGTTCAGTTGTAAAGGCGGGAAGAATTTATGGAAATTATTTTAGGCGTAGCAATGTTCACCACCATCGTGATGGTGCTGGTGTTGCTGATCCTGTTCGCCAAATCGAAGCTGGTGAATACCGGCGACATCGCGGTGGAGATCAACGGCGATCTGGATAAGAGCTTCCATGCACCGGCGGGCGACAAGCTGCTCAACGTGCTCTCCAGCCAGGGGATTTTCGTTTCCTCGGCCTGCGGCGGCGGCGGTTCCTGCGGCCAGTGCCGGGTGGTGATCAAAGAGGGCGGCGGCGATATCCTGCCGACCGAGCTTTCGCACATCAACAAGCGCGAAGCGAAAGAGGGTTGCCGCTTGGCGTGCCAGGTGAACGTGAAGCAGAACCTGAAGATCGAGCTGCCGGAAGAGATCTTCGGCGTGAAGAAATGGGAGTGCGAGGTTATCTCCAACGATAACAAAGCCACCTTTATCAAAGAGCTGAAGCTGAAGATCCCCGATGGCGAGGACGTGCCGTTCCGCGCGGGTGGCTTCATCCAGATCGAAGCGCCGGCGCACGACATCAGCTACGCCGACTTCGAGGTGCCGCAGGAGTATCGCGGCGACTGGGACAAGTTCAACCTGTTCCGCTACCGTTCGACGGTGAACGACACCACGGTGCGCGCTTACTCGATGGCCAACTACCCGGAAGAGAAGGGCATCATCATGCTCAACGTGCGTATCGCCACGCCGCCGCCGAACAACCCGGACGTGCCGCCGGGCATCATGTCTTCCTATATCTGGTCGCTGAAAGCCGGTGACAAGGTGACCATCTCCGGGCCGTTCGGCGAGTTCTTCGCCAAGGACACCGACGCCGAAATGATCTTCATTGGCGGCGGCGCGGGCATGGCGCCGATGCGTTCGCACATCTTCGATCAGCTCAAGCGCCTGAACTCGAAGCGCAAGATCACCTTCTGGTACGGCGCGCGTTCGCTGCGCGAGATGTTCTATGAAGACGACTTCAACCAGCTGCAGGCGGAGAACGAAAACTTCACCTGGCACGTGGCGCTGTCGGATCCGCAGCCGGAAGATAACTGGACCGGTTACACCGGCTTTATCCATAATGTTCTGCTGGAGAACTACCTGAGGAACCACCCGGCGCCGGAGGACTGCGAGTTTTACATGTGCGGGCCGCCGATGATGAACGCCGCGGTGATCAAGATGCTCAAAGATCTGGGCGTCGAAGACGAAAACATCATGCTGGATGACTTTGGTGGCTAAATGCGCGCATTGGCGATGAAAAACTGGCTGACGGGCGTGGCGCTGAGCGCCACCCTGCTGCTGACCGGCTGTGGGCCGGAACAGGTGGACCTGACGGGTAAAACCATGGGCACCTCGTATTCGATCCGTTACGTGACCGGTGACGATACGCCGTCGGCGCGCGAGATGCAGACGGAGATCGACAAACGGCTGGAGCAGGTGAACGACCAGATGTCCACCTACCGGCCGGACTCCGAGCTGAGCCGCTTCAACGCCAGCCGCGACATTGACCGGCCGTTCCCGGTTTCGCCGGCCACCGCTGAGGTGGTGCGCGAAGCGCTTCGCATCAACCGCGTCACCGACGGTGCGCTGGACGTGACCGTCGGGCCGCTGGTCAACCTGTGGGGCTTCGGCCCGGAAGGGCGGCCGGATAAAGTGCCGAGCGAGGCGGAGCTGGCGCACCGTCGCGCCTGGACCGGGGCCGATAAACTGTCGGTGCAGGGCAACGCGCTGGTGAAAAACATCCCCGAGCTGTATGTCGACCTGTCGTCGATCGCCAAAGGATACGGCGTGGACGTGGTGGCGGAGTACCTGCAATCGCAACACGTGCAAAACTACATGGTGGATATCGGCGGTGAAGTCCGCACCCACGGGCGCAACGGCGAGCAAAAGCCGTGGCGCATCGCCATCGAGCGCCCGACCGCCGGCACGCAGCAGCAGGCGCAGCTGGTGATCCAGCCGGGGGAGATGTCGATCGCTACTTCGGGTGACTATCGCAACTACTTCGAGCAGGACGGGGTGCGCTATTCGCACACCATCGATCCGATCACCGGCCGGCCGATCAACCACCGCCTGGTGTCGATCACCGTGCTGAGCCCGACCTGCATGACCGCCGACGGCCTGTCCACCGGACTGAACGTGATGGGGCCGGAGCGCGGCCTGGCGCTGGCCAATCTGCTCGGCATCCCGGTGTTCATGATCGTGAAAACCGCCGACGGGTTTGAGGAGCGTTATTCGGACGCGTTCAAACCCTATCTGAAAAAGCGTTCGTGAGGTTGCTATGTTGACGGTATTCGCCGCCACCTTCGTGTTGTTCCTGCTGATCGTCGGCGGGATGTCGCTGGGCTATGTGTTCAAACGCAAAAGCCTGCAGGGCAGCTGCGGCGGCATCACCGCATTGGGGATGGAGAAAGTCTGCGACTGCCCGGAGCCGTGCGATGCGCGCAAAAAGCGCGAAGCCAAAGCGGCGCAGCGGCGCGAGCAGCTGGACAAGCACCGCATTCTTTAGCTGTAGCGAAAACCCGGCCTTGGCCGGGTTTTTTTATTTGGGGGAGTTATTTGATTTTGAATAGGCCAGATTACCGAGTGCACCACCCATGAAACAGCACAAAATCAGGCCAATCGCCAGCAACTTGAAGTTAGCCGACATCTGATCCTCGCCCTCAACGTGGCCAATAATCCAGTCTGAGAGAAAGGGAAAAGCCATGAGCATGAGGCCAATACCTATTATCGCACCGACAATAATTGCTGCTATCCGTTTCATATCACCTGCCAGAACCAGACTTCTTTTGATTTAAAGAAATCGCTAAAACGCCCATCGTAATCTTTAATTTTGCTCAGGATTAAATCGTAAGGTTGATACATCTCTCATTTTAGAATCATTCGGATCTTCCTGATAGTTCTCAGCAGGTTAGTCTGTTGACTCGATTGGTTAAAATATCGTCTCATTAGGTTTATTTTGGATTTAGGGAGTTCCAGGATGGGACAACAACAAGAAGGGATAAAACGGGTGTTAACGGTGGGTGAAATTAATTTGGCCCGTTCCGTGTTTGGCAGGTCAGTTTTCTATGAGAAAGTGTTTGTTCACTGCGATAGCTATCTGCCGTTTGGGCTGCAAGCCAGCAGAACGGCGATGGCACCCAACGGAGAAGTCTGGTTTAGACAAGCCTTATATAAGGCTGATTTTTCCACGGCCGCTGCAGGTTTCCAGCATGTATTTATCCACGAAATGAGCCATGTCTGGCAGCACCAAAAAGGTATGTGGGTGAGAACCCGAGGGTTATTGAGTTGGGCTGCTGAATACAAATATCGACTCGATGGTAAACAGCTGTTGCATAACTACTCCATGGAGCAGCAAGCTTCTATCATCGCTGATTATTGGTTCCTGAAGAAGTATGGTTACACTATCTGGCTGGGTGCGATTAACAATGGCGTGAATTTTCAGGGCGTAACGGATAAAACGATCGCCAGAAAATACGAATATGCGCTTTCTCAGTTTCTTAAGCAGGGGTAACAGGATGAACCGCATTATTTTGGTTGGAACGCTAACTTTGTTGCTCGCCGGCTGCATGCACATGAACGATCCGAGGCCAAAAAACTACGCGGCCAACGTCACTGTCGTTGATAACCACGTTTGTGTGCGGGTTCAACCAGAAGGGGACGAGCGCTTGGCTAGCGTCATTATCGAAGAAATCGGCAACGCCAATGCTATCTTCGGCAAGCACTTCGCGGATAACGAGATGCCTGCGCTCACCGCGGCTACGTGCATTCCCGACGATAACTATAAATTCGAAGGCGGGAAGTCTTACGGGGTATCGGTGACGCTGTTGTCGCGGGATAAACGAAGTAATGGTCTTGAGCCTGCCGCCCGGCTATTCGGCGCTGGGTTTAGTGTTCGCAATGAAAATAGCACCATCCAGGTGGTTCCTGCTCGCTAACGGATGTTGAAAGCCATACGGGCATAAGGCGGGTTTGTCGAACCGCCTTATGCCGTTAGCCGGGTTTTTTATTTCGCCTTACGGAAGCTTTTTGCCTCGGCCGGTGAGTTGACCATCACGCCGTCGGCGCCCAGCGCCAGCGCCTGCTGATACTCTTGCGGCGAGTTGACGCCGAACAGGATGATGTGCGCCGGGCCCTGCGAGCGGAAACAGTCCATCGACTCTTTATCCCAGGTCAGAAACGCCTTAGAACGCCCTTCGCCGAGGGTATATTTCTCTACCACTTCCACCTCGCGCTTCAGCTCCAGTCCGTACCAGCGCGGCTGGCGGTTGTCCGGTTTGACGTCGCACTGGTGCGCCATGGTGATATTGGCCAGCAGCGTGCGGGTTTCGTCGCGGCTTTCGAAGCGCGGGATGGCCGGCGGCAGCGCCTGCAGGTATTTGGCGTCGGTGGAGTAGACGCGGATGCGGTTCAGGCTGTCGGTGCTTTCCAACGTCGCCAGCAGCGCCTGGCCAAACTGCCCGGATCGGCGTCCGGGGATTTGATGTCCAGATAGAAGGTGACGAGCGGAAACGCTTTAAGCACGTCGTCGAGCCGTGGAATGCCGATGCCCTGGCCGCGGAACGGGTGCGCATCACCCTTGGCGAAGGCCCAACCGGCGTCGATCTCGGCCAGCTGCGCGGCGGTATAGGCAGAGACCGGGCCCTGCCGGTTGGTCAGCGCTTTCAGGTCCGAGGGGCGATACAGCACGATGACGCCGTCTTTGGATTCTTGCAGGGTGATCCAGATGGCGTCGGCGCCGTTTTTCAGCGCGGTTTCGATGGCGATGCGGGTGTTCTCCGGCGCATCGGCGGTGCCGCCGCGGTGGGCGACGATCGCCGGCGCATGACCGGCGGTGGCGCTGGCCGCCAGCGCGCTCAGCGACAGCGCGGAAGCCAGCAGCAAAGAAGAAAATCTGATCATGTAGGGTACCTTGTCGTTATCGTTGTGGTGAGCCGCACGGGATGGCGGAAATCATACTATTGAAAAATTAAGCTTTTTTAACAACGCGGAAATATCTGGCGGAAACGGTGCTTTCGTCGAATCCTGCGGCCTTGAGCTTTCGGTATCTGACTGTATACTTATACAGTGTTACTGGAGGGTGCGATGCGTAAAATCATTCATGTCGATATGGACTGCTTCTTCGCAGCGGTGGAAATGCGCGACGATCCCAGCCTGCGCGATATCCCGCTGGCGATTGGCGGCAGCGCCGATCGCCGCGGGGTGATCAGCACCGCCAACTATCCGGCGCGGCGCTACGGCGTGCACAGCGCCATGTCCACGGCGATGGCGCTCAAGCTATGCCCGCATCTCACCTTGCTGCCGGGGCGCATGGCGGCCTACAAAGAGGCCTCGCTGCACATCCGCGAAATCTTCGCCCGCTATACCCCGCTGATCGAGCCGCTGTCGCTCGATGAAGCCTATCTCGACGTGACCGACAGCCCGCAATGCAACGGTTCGGCGACGCTGATCGCCCAGGAGATCCGCCAAGCGATCGCCGACGAACTGAACCTCACCGCGTCGGCCGGCATCGCGCCAATCAAGTTTCTCGCCAAAATCGCCTCCGAGATGAACAAGCCGAACGGGCAATACGTGATCACGCCGGCGCAGGTGCCGGCGTTTTTGCAGCAGCTGCCGCTCAGCAAGATCCCCGGCGTCGGCAAGGTGACCGCCAAGCGGCTGGAGGAAGTGGGGCTTATCACCTGCGCCGACGTGCAGCAATACGATTTGGCGCAGCTGCTCAAGCGCTTCGGCAAGTTCGGCCGGGTGCTGTGGGAGCGCTGTCAGGGCATCGATCGGCGCGAAATCTCTCCTGAGCGGCTGCGCAAATCGGTGGGGGTGGAGCGCACGCTGGCGGAGGATATTCACGACTGGGAAGACTGCGAAACGCTGATTATCGACAAACTCTATCCCGAGCTGGAGATGCGGCTGCGCAAGGTGAAGCCGGATCTGCAGATCGCCCGGCAGGGCGTGAAGCTGAAGTTTCAGGATTTTCAGCAAACCACCCAGGAGCACGTGTTTCCGGTGCTGAACCGGCAGGATTTGCTGGAGGTGGCGCGGCAGGCGTGGCGCGAGCGGCGCGAAGGGCGCGGCGTGCGGCTGGTGGGGTTGCATGTGACGCTGCTCGATCCGCAGCTGGAGCGGCAGCTGGCGCTGTCGTGGGAATAAAAAAGCCGGCGGTCGCCGGCTTTTTGCGTTAAGCGTGCAAATTACGCGCGCTCAGGGATTGCTTTCAGTAGCGAGGTCAGCAGCTTCCAGTACAGGCCGACGCTTTCGATATGCACCTGTTCATCCGGCGAGTGCGGGCCGGTGATGGTTGGCCCGATCGATACCATGTCCATGTTTGGATACGGCTTTTTGAACAGACCGCATTCCAGACCGGCGTGGATCACCATGATGTTCGGCGTCTTGTCGAACAGATCCTGATACAGCTCGCGCACCAGGTGCATCACCGGCGAGTCGGCGTCCGGCTGCCAGCCCGGGTAGCCGCCCTTCGGCGCCACCTTGGCGCCGGCCAGCTGGCCCAGCGCGGTCAGCATCTCGACCACATAGTCTTTGCCGCTGTCGATCAGGGAGCGGATCAGGCAGATGATTTCCGCTTCGTTTTCGCTGGTGGTGACCACGCCGACGTTCAGCGAGGTTTCCACCACGCCTTTCACCGCGTCGCTCATGCGGATCACGCCGTTCGGCGTGCCGTTCAGCAGCGCCAGGAAGCGCTGCTGGCTGTCGGCGCTCAGCGCCTGCGAAGCGCTGGTGGTCGGCTCCAACAGCACGGTGATGTTCTTCTCTTTGGCGGAGAGTTCGTTCTGCAGCACGGCCAGGAACTCCTGGCTCAGCGCTTTCAGCGCGTCGGCCTTGTCTGCCGGTACCGCAACCACCGCGGAGGCTTCACGCGGGATGGCGTTGCGCAGGGTGCCGCCGTTCAGATCCAACACGCGCAGGTTCAGCGCTGCCGCATGGGCGAACAGGAAGCGCGCCAGCAGTTTATTGGCGTTGCCCAGCCCGACGTGGATCTCGGCGCCGGAATGGCCGCCTTTCAGGCCCTTGAGGGTCAGCTTCAGGGTTTGGTAACCGGCCGGCACCGCTTCGCGCTGCAGCGGCAGGGTGGTGATGAAGTCGATACCGCCGGCGCAACCCATGTAGATTTCGCCTTCTTCTTCGGAGTCGGTATTGATCAGGATGTCCGCCTGCAGCCAGTTCGGCTGCAGCCCGAAGGCGCCGTCCATACCCGCTTCTTCGGTCATGGTCAGCAGCACTTCCAGCGGGCCGTGCTCAACGCTGTCGTCGGCCAGCACCGCCAGGGCGGAGGCCATGCCGATGCCGTTGTCGGCGCCCAGCGTGGTGCCGCGCGCTTTCACCCACTCGCCGGCGATATAAGGCTGGATCGGATCCTTGGCGAAGTCGTGCACGGTGTCGTTATTCTTTTGCGGCACCATGTCCAGGTGCGCCTGCAGTGCGACCGGCTTGCGGTTTTCCATGCCTTTGGTGGCCGGTTTGCGCAGCAGGATATTGCCGACCTGATCACGCTCGGCGTGCAGGTTCTTTTCTTTGGCCCAGGTGAGGATGTGCTGCGCCAGCGCTTCTTCATGATAAGAAGGGTGTGGGATAGAACAGATCTTGGCGAAAATATCCCACAGCGGCTGTGGCGAAAGCTGAGACAATTCAGACACTATAAGTCTCCTGTGACGGCAGGCTCCGACAGGACGGGCGTGCCGCGCGGTTAAGGTGAGTGGGCATCTGTGCGTCGTGGCACGATCATCAGAGAATATCACTTTATTTCCGGCGGTGCGCGCCCCGTATTGTGCGGTTTAAGCGCTTGATCACACGGCTTCGCGGCGGGAACGTTCGTTTTTTCAGCATCAATCACCGGAAAGCTGCGCGGCGGAAATCACGAGGTTTTCCTCGGTACAGCTGGAATTCAATGCGGCCAGTCTCTATAATCTCGCGCAACCTTTTTTCCCCTGAACTATAAAATAAGCCGCTTCACCGCCGGCTGGGACACGATTCTATGAGCGAAAAATACGTTGTTACCTGGGATATGCTGCAAATGCACGCACGCAAGCTGGCGCACCGCCTGCTGCCTGCCGACAAATGGACAGGCATCATTGCCGTAAGCCGCGGCGGTCTGGTACCGGCGGGCCTGCTGGCGCGCGAACTGGGCATCCGCTATGTGGACACCGTCTGCATTTCCAGCTATGACCATGACAACCAACGCGAAATGAAAGTGCTCAAGCGCGCCGAAGGCGACGGTGAAGGCTTCATCGTGGTGGACGATCTGGTGGATACCGGCGGCACCGCGAAAGCGATCCGCGATATGTACCCGAAAGCGCATTTCGTCACCATCTTCGCCAAACCGGCGGGCCGTCCGCTGGTGGACGACTATGAGGTCGACATTCCGCAGGATACCTGGATCGAACAGCCGTGGGACATGGGCGTCAGCTTCGTTCCCCCGATCGGCGGCCGCTAAGCCCAGCCAGTTCTAAGTCAACGCCCGGTTATGCCGGGCGTTTGCGTTATCTTGGTTTATCCCGCCAGAGTTAGGTACACTACCTCCAGTTAAGTAGGCCTTTTGCGGCCTATCGCCAGATTTACGGAGGCTGTTGTTACCATGGCACAGGCCAACCTTTCTGAAATTCTTTTCAAGCCCAAATTCAAACATCCCGAAACCTCGACGCTGGTGCTGCGTGCGCGCAACAAAGTGAGCGCCGCCATGCATTCCGCATTGGAAGGCGACACCACCGGCAGCTGGTACCGCATGCTGAATCCGCTGCTGTGGGCCTGGCGCGGCGTCAGCCCGATCGAAATCCACGAAGTGCTGGCGCGCATCGCCGCCTCCGACGCCGAGCGCAGCAATCCGCAGCGGCTGGATACCGTGGTGGGCTACCGCAACGGCAACTGGATCTACGAGTGGATCCATCAGGGCATGCAGTGGCAGCAGCGGGCGACGGAGCAGCAGGATCCGCTGCTCGGAGGCGAATACTGGCTGAAGGCCGCGAGCCTGTACAGCATCGCCGGTTACCCGCACCTGAAGGGCGACGAATTGGCCGAACAGGCGGAGATGCTCGCCAACCGCGCTTACGAAGAGGCGGCGCTGCTGCTGCCGTATCAGCTGAAAGAGCTGGAGTTTCGCATCGAAGGCGGCGGCAGCGTCACCGGCTTCCTGCACATGCCGGAGAAGGGCGAAGCGCCGTTCCCGACGGTGCTGATGTGCGGCAGTCTCGACACGCTGCAGACCGACTACCACCGTCTGTTCCGCGACTACCTGGTACCGCACGGCATCGCCATGCTGACGCTCGACATGCCGTCAATCGGTTCTTCGTGCAAATGGAAGCTGACGCAGGACTCCAGCTACCTGCACCAACAGGTGCTGATCCAGCTGGCCTCGGTGCCGTGGGTGGATCATCAGCGGGTGAGCGCCTTCGGCTTCCGCTTCGGTGCCAACGTGGCGGTGCGATTGGCCTACCTGGAGCCGCAGCGGCTGCGCGGCGTAGCCTGCCTGGGGCCGGTGGTGCATCGCCTGCTGTGCGACAGCAGCACCCAGCTGAACGTGCCGGACATGTATATGGATGTGCTGGCCAGCCGCATGGGCATGGCCAACGCTTCCGACAACGTGCTGAAGGTGGAGCTGAACAGCTACTCGCTGAAAATGCAGGGGCTGCTGGGGCGCCGCTGCCCAACGCCGATGATCTCCGGCTACTGGGAGCGCGATACGCTCAGCCCGAAAGAGGAGTCGCAGCTGATCGTCACCTCCTCGGTGAGCGGCAAGCTGGTCGCCATCCCGCGCACCCCGGTTTACGACAGCTTCCACCGGGCGTTGCTGCAGATGTCCGGTTGGCTGAGGGACAAAATGCGTTAATTAGTTGCTAAATTTTAACAGTTTGTTAAAAAGAGTGGTCTACATTGAGGAGGTTAGAGAATGACGTTACCGAGTGGTCACCCTAAAAGCCGACTAATGAAACGTTTTGCCAGCTTGGGGCCGTACCTGCGTGAAGGGCAATGTGAAAACGACCGTTTTTTCTTTGATTGTTTGGCCGTCTGCGTCAATGTAAAGCCTGCTCCGGAAAAGCGTGAGTTCTGGGGCTGGTGGATGGAGCTGCAGGCGGAAGAGGCGCGCTTCACCTATTCGTACCAATTCGGCCTGTTCGACAAGGAAGGCGACTGGACGGCGCAAAACATTAAGGATGATGAAGTGAACGCCAAGCTGGAAGACACCCTGCGCGACTTCCATCGCCGCCTGGGCGAACTGCTGGCGACCATGGAACTGGGGCTGGAACCCGCCGACGATTTCAAAGAAAAACTGATCAAACTCTCCGCCTGACCCCGTTTGACCACGTATTGTGCTGATTTCGCGTTGTGCCTGTTGGCATAACGCGTCTCTCCTGTTACAAAGACCTTTGCACTCTTCTTCTCATCATTACACACGGCAGAAATACTATGAACGGCAGCCAGACATTGGTTGTGAAATTGGGCACCAGCGTGTTGACCGGCGGATCGCTGCGTCTGAACCGCGCCCACATCGTCGAATTGGTGCGCCAGTGCGCGCAGCAACACGCCGCGGGCCACCGCATCGTCATCGTCACCTCCGGCGCCATCGCCGCCGGGCGCGAACACCTGGGCTACCCCGAGCTGCCCGCCACCATCGCCTCCAAGCAGCTGCTGGCAGCAGTAGGGCAGAGCCGGCTGATCCAGCTGTGGGAACAGCTGTTCTCCATTTACGGCATTCACGTCGGGCAGATGCTGCTGACGCGCGCCGATCTGGAAGACCGCGAGCGCTTCCTCAACGCGCGCGACACCATGACGGCGCTGCTGGACAACCGCATCGTGCCGGTAATCAATGAGAACGACGCCGTCGCCACCGCCGAAATCAAGGTGGGCGACAACGATAACCTGTCGGCGCTGGCGGCCATTCTGGCCGGGGCCGACAAACTGCTGCTGCTGACCGATCAGCAGGGCCTCTACACCGCCGATCCGCGCAACAACCCGCAGGCCGAACTGATCCGTGAAGTGCACGGCATCGACGACGCGCTGCGCGCCATCGCCGGCGACAGCGTCTCCGGTCTGGGCACCGGCGGCATGGGCACCAAGCTGCAGGCAGCCGACGTGGCCTGCCGCGCCGGCATCGACGTGGTGATCGCCGCGGGCAGCAAGCCGGGCGTGGTGGCGGACGTGATCGAAGGCAAGCCGGTGGGCACCCGTTTCCACGCGTTGGAAACCCCGCTGGAAAACCGCAAGCGTTGGATCTTCGGCGCGCCACCGGCCGGTGAGATCACCGTCGACGACGGCGCGGTGGAAGCGATGATGGCGCGCGGCAGCTCGCTGTTGCCAAAGGGCATCCGCGAAGTGAAGGGCGACTTCTCGCGCGGCGAAGTGATCCGCATCCGCAACCTGACGGGGCGCGATCTGGCGCACGGCGTCAGCCGCTACAACAGCGATGCGATGCGGATGATCGCCGGGCACCACTCGCAGGAAATCAGCGAGATCCTCGGTTATGAATACGGTCCGGTGGCAGTGCACCGCGACGATATGATTGTCAGTTAAGGAGTGAGCATGCTGGAGCAGATGGGGAAGGCCGCCAAGCAGGCCTCCTGGCAGCTGGCGGTGCTGAGCACGGCGAAGAAGAATCAGGTGCTGTCGGTGATGGCCGACAGGCTGGAAGCCAACAGTGAAGCGATCCTGCTGGCGAATGAACAAGACATGGCGCAGGCGCGCGCCACCGGCATGAGCGAAGCGCTGCTTGACCGCCTGCTGTTGACCCCGGCGCGGCTGGCGGCGATCGCCAACGACGTGCGCCAGGTGTGCCGCCTGAACGATCCGGTCGGCCACGTGTTGGACGGCAACCTGCTGGACAGCGGGCTGAAGCTGGAGCGCCGCCGGGTGCCGCTCGGCGTGATCGGCGTGATTTACGAGGCGCGGCCGAACGTCACCATCGACGTCGCCAGCCTGTGCCTGAAAACCGGCAACGCGGTGATCCTGCGCGGCGGTAAAGAGACGCATAACACCAACCAGGCAACGGTGAAAGTGATCCAGCAGGCGCTGGAGCAGTGCGGCCTGCCGGCGGCGGCGGTGCAGGCGATCGACAGCCCGGATCGTGCGCTGGTGAACGAACTGCTGCGCCTGGATCGCTATGTCGACATGCTGATCCCGCGCGGCGGCGCCGGCCTGCACAAGCTGTGCCGCGAGCAATCGACCATCCCGGTGATCACCGGCGGCATCGGCGTGTGCCATACCTACGTGGATGCCGACGTCGATTTCGACAAGGCGCTGACGGTCATTGAAAACGCCAAGATCCAGCGCCCGAGCGCCTGTAACTCGCTGGAGACGCTGCTGGTGAACCGCAGCATCGCCACCGAGTTCCTGCCGGCGCTGAGCGCCAAAATGGCGGCGGCGGGCGTGACGCTGCACGCGGCGGAAAACGCGCTGCCGCTGCTGCAGGGCGGCCCGGCGACGGTGGTGCCGGTGAACGCGGAAGATTACGACGATGAATGGCTGTCGCTGGATCTGAACGTGCTGCTGGTGGACGATATCGATCAGGCCATCGACCACATCCGCACCCACGGCACCAACCACTCCGACGCGATCCTCACCCGTTCGCTGAGCAGCGCCGAGCACTTCGTGCGCGCGGTGGACTCCTCGGCGGTGTACGTCAACGCCAGCACCCGCTTCACCGACGGCGGCCAGTTCGGCCTGGGTGCGGAAGTGGCGGTGAGCACCCAGAAACTGCACGCCCGCGGCCCGATGGGCCTGGATGCGCTGACCACCTACAAGTGGATCGGCTACGGCGACGATCTGGTGCGCAGCTAAGGCCGCATTGCGGTCATAAAGAGGTCAGGGCGCAGCGGGCTGCGCCCTGATTTTTTTTTGCAGCGTAGCTGCAGTGCGGCTGTTTGCAAAACAACCAAACGCCCCGGCGGCTATTGACTCATTTCACGCACAGGTCTACCTTGTTCAACGCACTTCCGGCTTGCCCCGCAGGCCCGGCTCGATGCCGATATAGCTCAGTTGGTAGAGCAGCGCATTCGTAATGCGAAGGTCGTAGGTTCGACTCCTATTATCGGCACCACTCCCTCTCCAGACTCCATTTGCTTACCCTTTCGCCGGTTAAACAACCGTTTAATTAATCACTGTTATAATTACCCCTGTTGAGCCTTGATGGGTGAATGTTTTCTCCTCAAGCATTGCGATGCGGCGCTCTGTGGAGCGGCATCCGTTTTTTGGACATGCCGGTGGTTCGGTGAGAAGTAAGGAGAAGTGCACTATGAGCAGAAAAGACAAGCTCGCGGCGGCCCTGCTGGCCATCTTCCTGGGTGGGCTGGGCATTCACAAGTTTTACTTAGGGATGAAGTGGTGGGGGCTGTTCTACCTGCTGTTCTGCTGGACGGGGATCCCGGCGATTGTCGGCTTTATCGAAGGCATTATTTATCTGTTCCAATCGGAAGAGAAGTTCAATCAGAAATACAATCCGGGTCTGATTTAACGCGTTTTCTGGCGGCGCCTCCTGTTAAGGGAAGCGCCGTTTTTCATTCCGTTACTGTTTCTTCATCATCATCTTGCCGCGCATCTCTTTGCTCATCATTTTATTCGAGCTGGAAATGACGCAGTTATATTGCTTACCTTGGTTAATGATCATAAAGGTGCTGACCGGATCTTTAAAATTCTTGTCGATGGTGAAATAAATATAGGCCTGCGGCAACGCGGCCGGTTTAAAGGCGCCGAAGGCATACACATCCGCCAGGCCCAGCGCGGAGAGATCGACCGTCAGCTCCATCGGTTTCATAGAGTCCGGCGATGGGAACATCGACTTGGCCGACATCATCATGGTGCTGCTGTTGATGGTGTAATCGGTTTTGACCTTCATGCCCATATATTTCGATTCCGGCATGGAAAGTTCTTTTTTGCAGGCGGCGTCGTGCTGCGGCGCCGGGCTGCCGTTTTCCATCACGGCATGCACATGTTCCAGCATCACCGCCGCGCTGCCGGTGGTAGGCTGCGCATCAGCCGCGTAAGCCGCGCCGCTGAAGGCGGCCACAGAGGTAAAGATAATGCCTGTAACGATTTTCATTGTCGCTCTCCGGAATGCTAATAATGATATTAATTGCGGTGTGTAGCCTATTGGCTTGATAAAACGCAAGGTTACCCGTTCCGTGGAAATAAAATTCCCTCGGAATATTGCTATAAAATGGTTTTTCACCCTCGCGGATAACGGGGTTGATTTAACTTCCTAAACGCCTTTCTTTTTTTATTCGGCGTTTTACCTGCATATAAATAGTATGTCTAAACATAGTCAATGTTTAGAATATACACAAATTATTGCGGTTTTTTTCCCCTTTTATCTTTTTGGTTTTAATAAGGTTGCGAATATTGCATTGAGATACAGAGGGTTATCTTTTTATGTTGAAATTACTCTGTGAAGCGTTATTTATGTGATCTCTGTAGTCACAGAAATAACGCTGAAATTATTACCTTTCTATTGAATGGCTAATTATCCATGGCATAGGCTTCAACCCCTTGCGTTTCCTGCGCTAGAATCAGGCGGTTTTCTCGTGGAAAAGGATATCGCTATGGCCGCCTGGGCCCTTTTGATCGTCGGTTGGGGGTTGATTTGGCAGGATCACCCGATTTTCGGCGTGCTGTGCATCGCGCTGTTTGCCGTGCTGCAATGGGTGAAGTACGCCGCTAAAGGCGCGCAAGATCCCGAAGCGGCCGCAGAGTGGCGCAAGACCGACTGGCGCTCGCAGCCGATTGAAATGGCGCACGCCGGCGACAGCGATCGGCGGATTGGCGGCGTGGGGGAGCTGGGCATGGGCGGCCCCAATTTTTGGACGCTGCTGCTGCGCGACGGGGCGATTGTGCATGGCGCCTGTGCGGCGGCGCAGGACGTGGACGATGGCAAGCTGCGCCTGATCCCGACCCGCAGTCGTGAGGGTGAGGGGCTGACGGTGTACGAGCCTGCCGCCCGGATGATGTACGCGCTGCCGGCATTGACCGATCGCGAGCAGGCGGCGTTGGCCGCCGGTGCCGCCGAGGCGCTGGCGCGGCTGCGGGCTAGGTGTCGGCAGGCGGAGGCCACGCCGTTGCATCCGGTGCGCGGTCTGTGGGTGCCGCCGTGGACAGAGGATCCGGCCGATCGTCTGGAGATCGCCTTGCCCAACGGCCGCGTGCTGGCGGCGCGCTCGATGTTGCCGGCGGATCTGCGCCAGGCGGACGATCCTGCCGCGCTGCTGCACGCGCCGCCTTATGAGCTGTTGTTGGATAACCGGCCGACGGATCGTTTCGTGCGCGATCTTGAACGCGTGGCGGGATCCCCGATGGGCTGCGGCTTGAGCGTCGGCGGTTGCCAGTTCCGCGGCGAGCATATCGTCGATGGTCTGTACCATCTGTACTTCGCCGGTGAGTGGTTCAGCCTGCTCGCTTACGCGCATAAACCGGCGGGCGGGCGTGGTTCCGACACCACCTTTTTCGTCGAGCGGGTCGAGCCGCAAGACGGCGGGGTGTTTGTGATTGAATGGGATGCCTACAGCGTGGGGCCCGACGGGCGTGAGCCGCGCGTGCCGGCCCCGCCGGTATTGGTTATCGCGGTGAGCTGGCAGGAAACGCCGCTGCAGCTGCCCACGGCCAATAACCGCGTGACCGTGCGTTTGCCCAACGCCACGGCGTAAGGCTTAGGGCAGCACCCTGACTTCGCCGTTGTGCAAGGTCAGCACCGCGATCGGGCTGCCGGAGAAGCACTCCCTAAAGATCCAGTCGCTTGGCCGAAACGCCGTCGCAGGCAGCCCGGCCTGCCACTCCTCCCACTGCGGGGCCGGCCGATCCGGCGGCAACAAGAAGGTGACCAGCCAACCCGCTTCGCAGTGCACCCTTTGGCCGCTCGGGCGGGTAAAGGTGTGCGCGCTCGCCAGCTCCATCACCGGCGGTAAAACCTCGAAGGCGATGATCGGCACGCCGGCCACGCTCTGCGGCTGAGGAAAACGCACAGCGGTCACGCCGTTCATCGTGATAGGGCTGTCTTCGGTGCCGGGCAGGCGTGGATCCTGGCGGTTTACCCAACTGCCTTTCGGCAGCGTCGTTTCACCGAACGGCTTTGCTTCGTCGAGCGTCAGGTAGCTGCGTTGATTCCAACGATCTTCCGCCCGCTGGCTCTTGATGTCCTGGATGGCCATGCCGATCAGCATCAGCGCGCACGCCACCGGGTAGACCGCCAGCGCCGAGGCCAGCAGATAGCCGCCCCAGGAGAGCGGCGGTCGCGGTCGGCCGCAGCGGGCGGCGATGTAGCGCCGGCCCCACCAGGCGATCAGGATGCCGGCGAGCAGCAGGGCCAACAACAGCGCCAGCAATCCTGCGGCGCCGGCGCCATAGCCTAACAGCATGGCAAGTTCCTTCTGTTCATGGCGTAGTGGAACGATAGCGAACGAAGTAGGGCAGTGGCGGGGTCTTCCCGTCATCGCCATAGTGGCTTTCCGGTTCGATCACGGTTTGGCGTGCGTCGTCGCGCCCGTTGTAGCGGTATTCCAACGGCTGTCGGTAGCGCACGTCGGATGAGCGCAGATCGAAAATCAGCGAAAGGCGCGCATCGCCGTTATCCGTTTGAGCGACCAGTTTGTCGTTGCCCGCCCACAGCTGATACAGCGATTTATCGCCGTTTTCCAACAGCACCGCCAACTGCCCGTCGGATTGATAACGCAGGAGCTGATACAGCCCTCTGTCCAGCGTTTGCGCGATCAGGTAGATGCCGCCATCCGGAGCCTGTGCGCTTTCCTTCACGCGTACCGGTAGCCAATGCAGTTCGGCCACCTCGCCGGTTTTGCCGTTAACGGCAATGTGCAAGGCGCCGGAACCGAGCACCGGGTTCATCCAGAACAGCACGCGTTCGCCATCAACGGCGGTAAAGATCTCGGGCATGGATTTGCGCTTTCCGGCGGCGTTAGCCGTCGGTGAGTCCTCCTCGCCGCGCTCAAAGCCCAGCAGCTGCCGCGCGTCCAGCTGCGCCGGCAGATCCAGCGTTTGCCGCCAATGGGCGCCAAAGTCCGGGCTGTAGAATACGCCTTCGGTGCTGATGAAATACAGCGCGCGTTGCCCCGGCAGCGCCACCAGTTTGCCGCCGATAAAGGAAGGCAGGTTGTCGTCGCCCTCCGGCCAGGGGATCAGCGCCCCGATGGTGCCCCGTTGCACATTGACCAGCCGGCGCCCCTTGGACAGAAAAAGCGCGCACTCCTGCTCGACGCAAACCGCATCGTAGATCGATTCGTCGAGTTGCCCCAGCATCTGCAACCCCTTCGGGCCGGTGAATAACACCTGGCTGAGGTAGCTGGCCGCCCAGCCGTAAAAGCTATTGTAGGCCCCGCGTTCACTCCTTTTGCTGATGAGCAGCAGAGCGCCGTCCTGCGCCGGGTAGCTGTGGATGAGATCGTAACGGGCTATCGTCGGCAAGGCTTCGTCGCTCTGGGTCCATTGCCACTGTGCATAGCGTTGTTCAGGGGCGAGGAAATAGACGCCCAGCGCGCTGGCCAAAAACAGCATCAGGATAATAAGGGGTCTTTTATAAAGCGCTAACGTCATCATTTCAGCTCCGTCACCTGTTCCTGCCGCCATAGCCTGCGGCGCAGATGGCGCAGGTATTTGAACGTTTTAAACGTGCGGTGCTGGTCAAACGCATAGAGGCGGCAGATCTGGGCGAAGCCCTCGATCAGCAGCGCCAGGCCGCTGATCATCAGCATCAGCAGCAGCAGAATCGGCGGCAATTCACTGCCGAGGCGCTTCAGGGTCCAGGCATCCAGGTAAAAGCCCGCTGGGGTATCGGCGTTATCCCACACGATCATGCCGAGCATCAAACACATCATGATCGCGCCGAGGATGAAGACGACGCGCGCGCTCAGGTTAAGGCCGGCTTCGGTGAAGTAGCGGCTGCCGCCGATGAGATAGGTCTGGCGGTCGCGGTGATTGATGATCCCCCGCACCGTCGGCAACTCGGGGACGGTGTCGTTCTCGCAATACAGCACCTGCAGCGGATCGCCTTTGGCGATGAAAAGCGGATGTTGCCGACGAAATACCGGATGCAGTTTGGTATTGGGAACGTTGAGCGCGCGGGTCGTCAACGCGAAGTGCGTCTCCTTCTGGCGCCACGCATAAGTGTCCAAATACTGCACCTGCCGCGGGAGCTTATAGTCGCGGAGTTCGTAGCTCAGGGCGTTGACCGTCTCGATGCCGGAGGCCTCGACGCCGTCCGGGAGGGGAGGCGCGGTCTGCAGCGGTGCGGCCGCCGGCACGGCGTCTGTGCGGACGGCCCGGTATTTGATGCCGGGGATGTTCAGGCTGAGCGAGCCGGGCGGCGTGACGTCTTGCCCCAGCAGCACGCGATCCAGCGCCCTGAGCAGGCGCCTGCGGCCGCGGTGCGCAATCAACAGGAGCTCTGAGCCGACGAACAGCACCAGGCCGATGCCGATAAGGCCGGCGATGATGGCGATAAAAAACAGGACGAGGGTCAGCCAGGAATCTTCCCGGTCCATGATGAAAAAGCTCGCCGGGAAACCGCCGGCCAGCACGATGCCCAGCAGCAGCAGGGCAAAGTATTTCAGCTTGTATTTCAGCGTTCTGTCGGGCTCCAGGCGGCCTTTCGTGCCGTGCAGCAGCCAGTGCAGCCAGTAGCTGCCGTCCCGCAGGCGGTGGGCGCCGATCTTCACCCGATCGCCGGCGGCGAGCGTGGCCAGCAGGTTTTCGCTGTCGCTGAAGTCGTCACGGTAAAAAAAGAACGTCTGGCCGGAAGCGATGAGCCTCACCAGATTGTCGGGCGCTGTCTGTTGGCAAGCGCATTGCTCGACGGTCACATGAAAAAATTGGGTTTGCATGTCATTCCCTGTCAGCGGGCGTGGCCCGAAAATTCATCCCTGGCGCCGGGTGGTCAGCGCTTTTTCATCAACGGCAGCATGCGCACCAGCGCATTGTCCTTGACGATATAGTGGTGGAACAGCGCGGCGGCGGCATGCAGGCCGATCAGCCAGTAGCCGAATGACGCCAGCGTTTTGTGCCAGCCGATAATCGCCCGCGCCTGCGGCCGATCGGCCACATCGGCGAACGGCATTGGCAGGCCGAATAGATACCACTCTTTGCCCCCCAGATAGCGCGAATAGACCCCCAGCACCGGCAGCGTCAGCAGCAGCAGGTAAATCAGGGTGTGCGTCAGGTGCGCCAGGCCGGTTTGCCACTTCGGCGGTTTGGGCGCGATGGCGGGCGAGGGGTGGCGCCAGCGCAGGAACAGGCGGGCGAGCATCAGCGCAAATACCGTTACGCCGCAGCTGAAGTGGGTGACAACCAGCACGTACCAGGGGGCGCTGCCCGGTTCGGCCAAGCCGCGCAGCTCGATGGTGACACAGGTGATGACCAGCAGGATCGCCACCAGCCAGTGCAGGCGAATTTGCCACGGCATGTAGGTGTTCTGCACCGGGTTACCTTTTGATGTTAAAGGGTCTGTGCGTCGATGGTAACGAAATGTTACATCGGAGGAAAGCGCGTGCGCGCAATTTAGGCAAAACGCCAGGCTCAACTCACTTATTAAGCTATTGGTTTAGTGGGGTATGCGCCAGGCGGTAGAGGGGCATCGTAAGTTGTGAAGCTAATGGGCGACAGTTTCAGAGGCTGGCAGCTTATTAAGTGGTGAAGCGGGTTGCGCCGCAGCCCGCGCTGCGGCGCCTGACATCAGTTCAATTTCGCCTTGGCGAAATCGCTGCCGTTCACGTCCACCACATAGCCGCTCAGGTTGCTGCGGGTGGCGTAGAACACCTTGCCGGTGGCCAACGGCAGCCACGGCGCCTGTTTGGCGAAGATCACCTGCGCCTGTTGATACAGCTTGGCGCGCGCCTGCGGCTGGTTCTCCTGGATAGCCTGCTGGATCAGCCGGTCATAATCCTTATCGCACCAGCGCGCCACGTTGGCGCCGCTCTGCACCCCGGCGCAGCCGAGCAGGGTGGCGAAGTTGTCCGGATCGCCGTTGTCCGACACCCAGCCGTACAGCGCGCTCTGCTGCTCGCCTTTGCGCAGCCCGGCCAGGTACTGACCCCACTCCCAGGTGACAATCTTGGCCTTCACGCCCACCTTCGCCCAGTCGCTTTGGATCATCTCGGCGATGCGCTTCGAGTTCGGGTTGTAAGGGCGCTGTACCGGCATCGACCAGATGTCGGTCTCAAAGCCCTGCTCCAGCCCGGCCTGCTTCAGCAGCTCGCGCGCCTTCTGCGGATCGTAGGTGTACTCCGGCAGTTTATCGTTGTAGCCCAGCATGCCCGGCGGCAGCAGCGAATTGGCCGGCGTGCCGCTGTCTTTGAACACCGCGGCGACGATCGCTTTCTTGTCTACCGCGTAGCTCAACGCCTGGCGCACCAGCAGGTTGTCGAACGGTTTTTTCTGGGTGTTGAACGCCAGATAGCCGACGTTCAGTCCGGTGATGTCGTGCAGCTGCAGGTTGCCGTCGGCCTTGATGGCGGCGAACTGTTCCGGCAGCGGCGCGGGGATGATCTGGCATTCGTTGGTTTTCAGCTTGGCCAGCCGGGTTTGCGGATCCGGCGTGATGGAGAAGATCAGGTGCTTGCTGGCCACTTCGCCCTGCCAGTAGTGCGGATTGGCGATGTAGCGGATCAGCGAATCCTGTTTGTACTGCTGCAGCGCAAACGGCCCGGTGCCGATCGGCCAGTTGTCGACGTATTCCGGCGTGCCCTTTTTCAGCATGGCGTCGGCGTATTCGGCGGACAGGATCGAGGCGAAATCCATCGCCCAGTCAGCGACGAAGGCGGCGTTGGGCTGGCTCAGCGTGAAGCGCACGTGATGCTCGTCCACCGCTTCCACCTTGGTGATCAGCTTATCCAGGCCCATGTCGGTGAAGTATTCATAGTTGCCGCCGGAGACCTTGTGATACGGGTTAGCGGAATCTTTCTGCCGCATCACGGTGAACACCACGTCTTCGGCGTTGAAGTCGCGTGTCGGGGTGAAGTATTTGTTGCTGTTGAATTTCACGCCCTGGCGCAGGGTAAAGGTATAGGTCTTGCCGTCCGGGCTGACGCTCCACTCGGTGGCCAGCGACGGGGCGGGGGTTTTATCGCTTTCGCGCAGCGTCACCAAGCGGTTGTACAGCACCTGCGAGGTGGCGATAAAAGTCGGCCCGGAGCTGGAGAGCTGCGGGTTGAACGATTCCGGCGAGGCGACGGTGCAGTACACCAGCGCATCGGAAGCGGCCAGCGCGCCGCCCGCCGACAGCAGGCCGCAGCCGGCCAGCACCAATCCGGTGATAGGGTGTTTTAAAAACGTCAAGGCAAGATCCTCAGGTGGAGTGGGCCGTTACCGGCGAATTGATTTAACTATAGATAACGGATGGCGAGACGGGGAACAAGCATCTCACCTGCGCATTCTGTGCGCCCCGCGTTGCCTGCCGCCGCAGCGCAGATCTACACTGCGGGACAATCAGTCACTCGCAAGGATTTCCCGATGAGCCACTTTCGCCCTGTCGCCCTCGAACACGCCAGCCGCCTGCTGAACCACGGCCCGACGGTATTGATCACCAGCCGCAGCCGCGACGGCGCTAAACGCAACGTGATGGCCGCCGCCTGGTCGATGCCGGTGGAGTTCAGCCCGCCGCGCATCGCCATCGTGGTGGACAAAGGGGCGCACAGCCGGCAAATGATCGAGGAGAGCGGCGCATTCGGCATTTGCGTGCCGGCGGCCATGTTCATCGACGCCACCTACGCGGTCGGCAGCGTGTCCGGGCTGGATGACGACAAGTTCGCCCGCTTTCATATCGCCGCAGCGCCGAGCGCTACGCTGCAGGTGCCGCTGATCGAACAGGGTTGCGTGGCGTGGCTGGAGTGCCGCTTATTGCCGGAAAGCGGCGCACAGGAAAAATACGATACCTGCTTCGGCGAGGTGCTGAGCGCGGCGGCGGATGAGCGGGTGTTCCAGCAAGGACGTTGGAACTTCACTGCCGCCAATGCGGATCTGCACACCATTCATCATCTGGGGGCAGGCAACTTCGTGCGCAGCGGCGAGGCGCTGCGGGCCAAACCGCTTTAATCGGCCTCGCGCCCGCGGTCGGCATCATAGCGCTCGCGGGCGGCGTCCAGCTCCGGGAAATGGTATTCCGCCCATCGGTCCAGCGCCGTCAGCGTCTCGACCAGCGAGCAGGCGACGGTGCTGAGCCGGTATTCCACATGTGCCTGATTCTTTTCACTTAAATCCAGCCGCTCGAGCAGCCCGTTGCGTTCCAGCTGGCGCAGCGTTTGCGTCAGCACCTTCTGCGAAATGCCGTCGATGCGGCGCAGCAGCTCGCCGTTGCGCATCGGACGCTGCGCCAGCGCAGGCAGGATCAGCATCACCCACTTGCCGGAAATCAGCGCCAGCGCATCGCGCGCGGAACACTTGCTCGAATAGACGTCGCCGGGATAAGCCATTGGGGGTTACCTTCAGGTGCGTAATTGCCAAGGGGGCGATAAAGCCACAGCATAACAGCACCACCTTACAACGGGAGACACAGGATGAACGTGCTGATTGTGCTGGCTCACCCCGAGCCGCATTCTTTCAATGCCCATTTGGCCGAACAGGCGCGGCAGGCTTATCTGGCGCAGGGGCACCAGGTGAAGACGGTCGATCTGTATCAGGAGGGGTTTGATCCGCGCGAGGGCGCCGGCCATTACCCCAGCAGAAAGCAGGCGGACCGGTTCGATGCGATGCAGGAACAGCGCCATCACTGGACGATCCAGGCGCTGCCGGCGGAGATCCGGCGGCATATCGAGCTGCTGCACTGGGCGGATACGCTGGTGCTGCAGTTCCCTTTCTGGTGGTTCGGCGCGCCGGCCATCATCAAGGGCTGGATGGATCGGGTGTTCGTTTACGGCGGGCTCTACGACAGCCGCCACCGCCATGAGAATGGCGTGATGCGCGGTAAGCGGGCGCTGCTGACCGTCACCGCCGGCGCTTCCGCTCAGGCCTGCGCCCCGGACGGGCGCGACGGCGATATGCGGCTGATGCTGTGGCCAATCATGCATGCGCTGCACTATATCGGCTTTAGCGTGCTGGAGCCGTTCTTGGTCTATGGCGTGCGCGGCGGGTTGGCGAGCGAGGAGCGGCAGGCGCAGAACGCCGCTTTGGCGCAGGTGACCCAGGCGTATCGGGCTGCCTTAAGCGATCTTGCCGCCTGGCCGGCGGTGCCGTTCAACCGCAATGAAGATTTTGACGCCGATCTGGCGCTGAAGCCCGGTGCGCCGGTCTACAGCCCGTTCGTGCGGCACCGCGATCCGGTTTAGAACCCGGCCTTCAGCAGTTCCTCGCGCAAGTCGTCGATAATCGCCGGTTCGATGTCGGGGAACTGTTGCTGGATATCGGCGATGGCTTCGGCCACGCTGGGGCCGGCGAAGGTACCGGAGAAGGGCAGCAGCGGCAGGTTGGCGTCGCTGTCCGGCAGTTCGCCGTGGATGGTGCCGGTGATCATGCCCGCTTTTTTTTCCGCCGTGAGGTCGTACTCCCCCACGTTTTTGTCGATCGGTTTCATTGGCCGCCTCGCAGTTGGTGAGTGTTTACCCTGTTCTGTTAAAGCATAGTGTTTCAGGCAATGAATACCAATCAATGTATATAATATTAATATAAAACAATGTGATGCGATTTTTGTCGTTTGACGTTCGCCGGGGGGCGGCGTTATGCTCGTGGCGCTAAAGGGACCTTCCTCACTGACAGGGACAGACGACATGAAAAAACTGAAAAGCGCGGCGTTGTTGTTGCCGCTGTTGGCGCTCAGCGCCTGCACCCATCACCTCAGCAGCGCCGAGCAGCATGCCAAGCACTACATTTATCAAACGCGCGACGACTTCGATCCGCAATTCCGCACTGATGTGAACGGCAGCATTAAAAACGCCGTGCCGATGTTCGAACAGTTCTACCAATGGGGGAAAAAGGATCGCGTGGCGGGCGTGGCGCGCAGCGAGGCGCAGAAAAAGGCCGATTACTTGGCCAGCGCGGAGTTCCAGCAGAACATGGAACACAAAACCATTTTCATTAATCGCGCCTACAGCAGCGCCGACAATCCTAAGCGCCGCCAGGTGCTCTCGCAAGAGGCGGTAGGCGCCTACTGGGACGGTTACGAAGGGCGCTGAACATAATCCCTCACAAATAGAAGGTAATAAAAACTGGTCTTCTGGCGGTTATTTGATTATAAAAACCGCCGCTAAGGACGATGTTCATAGATGAAACCAGGAGTGTTTATGTTGGCAAAAGTTAAACGTTCGTTCGCCGCCGCCGTCGTATTGATGTTGGCGCTGCCTGCGGTTCAGGCCGCGGATTACCGTGCGGGCGAGCAATACACCCGGCTGGATAAGCCGGTGGCCGCCGCGCCGGCGGTGGTGGAGTTCTTCTCCTTCTACTGCGGCCCTTGCTATCAGTTCGCCGAGACCTATCGCGTAGGCAGTACCGTGGCGCAGGCGCTGCCCGCCGGTGAGAAAGTCACCAAATATCACGTCAGCCTGATGGGCAAACTGGGCAATGAGCTGACCGAAGCCTGGGCGGTGGCGACGGTGCTGGGCGTGGAAGACAAGATTGAAGGGGCGATGTTCGACGCGGTGCAGAAACAGCGCGCCGTCAACGGCGCCGACGATATTCAGCGGGTGTTTACGGCGGCCGGCATCGATGCCGCTACCTATGAAAACGCACGCCACAGCCTGCTGGTCAAAGGATTGATCGCCAAGCAGAACGAGGCGGTGAAAGCATTCGAGGTGCGCGGCACCCCGTCGTTCTACGTGGCAGGCAAATACAAGATAGACAATGCCGGCATGGCCAGCACCAGCGTTGAAGGCTACGCCAAAGAGTACGCCGCGGTGGTGCGTTACCTGTTGGACAAACAGCCGTAAACCGGGCCGTCAGGGCCCGGTGTTAGCCGCCGGGTCTATTTATCCGCAGGCAAATCCAGCGCCTGGCGCAGCTCGTCGCGCGCTTGCCGGTACTGCTGCTGGAAATCCTGCTGCTGTGAAAGCTGCTGGCTGATGACGCTGCCGGCGATGCGGCCCATCTCGATATCGGAAGGGTAGTGGATCCCTGCCACCACTCTGTTGTCACCGTATTGCCAGGCGCGCGTCATAATGGCGGCGCGCTTTTCCGGCACCATATTGGCTAAGGTGATGCCCATCAGCGTGCCCAGCGTGGTGTGGCCGGAAGGCCAGGAGCCGGAGCTGGAGCGCTTGACGATCGGCTCGATGCGGCTGTCCAGCATATGCGGGCGCGGGCGCTTCCAGAAATCTTTCGCCGGATCCACCACCGCCGCCTCGGTCGCGACGATGCGATCGAAGAAGGCGCTCACGGCCGGCAGCGCTTTGGCGTTGAACTTCGGCCCCATCACGTTGCTGTACACCCAGACGTTCTCTTCCGCATCCGCCTTGGCCTGGCTGGCCATTTCCGGCGTGCGTTTCTGCTGCATGTCGAGCACTTCCCGCAGTTCGCGCTGGGTCTGCGCCGAGTCGTTGGCCGGCGGCGGCGGCAGGATGTGGGTCAGATCCACCTGCTGCGCGGTGGTGAACGGTTGGGCTTCCTCTGCCGCCTGCGCGTGGAACGCGGCCAGGGCGCTGGTGGTAAACAAACACAGCGCTAAAACGGATTTTTGCAACGATTTCATCGGGTCATGTCCAGGGTGTCAACGTGAAGGGGAGATCAGCCTGTATTTTTGGCGAGGCCTGTGACGATGAGATGACGGTTTCGTGGCGGATGAATGACAGCGCCCGATGATCTGTGATCGCGACGCCAAATCCCCCGTTCGCCATTGATTGTGTGTTAACGGATTGTTATGGTGTTTTTCTGTTCAACGGCGCAGCACCGCCGGCGTTTGAAGGGAGAGATCATGACGGCATTGGCAACGCTCCGGGACGCCGGCTTTGAAGAGTGGCTGGGGAAAATCAACACCGCCTGCGGCCGATTCTGCGCAAAAACGCTGGGGCCCGGCTTCAGCGGGGCGATGCAGGAGTTTCGCGCTCATGCCCTGCGTCTGAGCGTGGTCGACGTGTCTCAGGCCCGGCTGTACCGCACGCCGAGCGAGATCGCCCGCAGTGACGGTGCGCACTTTTTCACCGTTTTCCAGCTGCGCGGCAGCGCGTTGATGGAGCAGGGCGATCGCCAAACGGTGCTCTCTCCCGGCGACATGACGCTGATCGACGCCTCACGGCCCAGTAGCTTTACCTTCCAGCGCGATTCGCGCCAAATCTCTCTGCTGTTGCCGCGCGGCTGCCTGCCGGTGCCGCCGCCTTGCGCCCAGCGTCTCGGGGCTGAGCTCAGCGCGGTGCGCCTCAGCCGCCAGCTGGTGCTGAGCAGTATGCAGGATCCTCAGCTCGCCGCGGCGGAAAGCGAGGCGGTGCTGAATGCGCTGGCGGCGCTGCTGCGTCCGGCGCTGGCGCTCGAACAGGCGCGCCCGGAGGGGCAGCAACCGGTCTTCGACAAGGCGCTGGCATTGATCGACAGGCATATTCAGTCGGCGCAGCTGCGCCCTGAGTGGGTGGCGGCCGAGTTGGGGGTGTCGTTACGCAGCCTGTATCGGGTGTTCGCCCGTCAGGGGCTGATGGTGGCGCAGTACATCAGGAACCGCAGGCTGGATCTGTGCGCGCAGGCGCTGCGCAGCGCCGCCGGGCAGGAAAAACTGGCCGGCGTCGGCCTCGACTGGGGCTTCACCGATCACAGCCATTTCTCGACCGCTTTCAAGCAGCGTTTCGGCATGTCGCCGAGCGAATACCGTCGGCAGTATCAGTAAGTCAGGGCGCGGGCCAGGCCCGCGCCGCTTCACTCAATAGCGGATGCAGACCGATTTCGATTCGGTGTAGGCATCCAGCCAATCCGGGCCGAAGTCACGGCCGCTGCCCGACTGTTTAAACCCGCCGAACGGCATATTCGGATCGATCAGCGTATGGGTGTTGACCCACACGGTGCCGGCCTGAATGCGCGGCGTCAGCGCCATCGCCTGCTGCAGGCTGGTGGTCCACAGGCTGGCGGTCAGCCCGAAGTCGGTGTCGTTGGCCTTGCTCAGCGCCTCTTCGGCGCTCGCCACCCGAATCAGGTTGACCACCGGGCCGAACACTTCCTCGCGCGTCAGGTTCAGCCGATCGTCCGGGTTGATCACCAGGGTCGGCGGAATGTAGAAGCCGTTGGCGTCCGGCCCGGCCGCGCCGCCGATAAGCTCGGCGTTTTTCGCCCGGGCGTCGTCCAGGTAGGCCGCCACCTTGTTGCGGTGCGCGAGCGACACCAGCGGGTTGATTTGCGCGCCGGTATCCATCCCCGGCCCGACCGACAGCGATTTCACCGCCTGTTCGAATCCGGCCACCAACCGATCATAAATCGGCGCTTCAATATAAATTCGCGAGCTGGCGGCGCACACCTGCCCCTGGTTGAGGAAGCTGCCGAGCATCAGGCCTTCGATCACCTGCTGTGGATCGGCATCTTTCAGCACGATGGCCGGGTTTTTGCCGCCCAGCTCCAGCGTTACGCGGGTCAGGCGATCCGCCGCCGCGCGCGCGATGCTTTTGCCCACCGGCGTGGAGCCGGTAAAGCTGACTTTGGCGATCAGCGGATGTTCGGTCAGCGCTTTGCCGCACACGGTGCCGCGGCCGGTGACCACGTTGAACACGCCCGGCGGCACGCCGGCTTCGCTCGCCAGTTCGGCGATGCGCAGCAGGGTGAGCGGGGTGGTTTCCGACGGCTTGATGACGATGGAGCAGCCCGCGGCCAGCGCCGGCATCACTTTCCACATGCCGATCATCAGCGGGAAGTTCCAGGGCACGATGCCGGCGACCACGCCGATCGGCTCTTTACGGGTATAAACCTGATATTTGGCGCCCGGCGGCATCGGAATGGACACGTCCAGCGTCTGGCCGGTGATTTTTGTCGCCAGCCCGGCGGTGTAACGCATCCAGTTCAGGGTGCTACCGACTTCGAAAGCGCGGGCGATGTTGATGGATTTGCCCTGCTCCAGGGTTTCGAGCTGCGCCAGCTCTTCGGCGTGTTGTTCCACCAGATCGGCGAAGCGCAGCAGGATGCGTTCGCGCTCTACCGGCAGACGCTGCGCCCAGACGCCTGCGCTGAAGGCTTTGTGGGCGGACTGCACCGCCAGCGCGACGTCGTGTTCATTGGCGTCGGCGGTGGTGGCGATCTGCTGCCCATTGGCGGGGTTATACACCGCCAGGCGGCCTTCCGCGGCGGACGCGCGCCACTGGCCGTCGATATACAGCCCATGCTGACGATCGAGAAAACGCGATACGCTATCCAGCACGGCTACGGTATTGTCAGACATACATCCTCCGATCAGGCTCATCAGGTTATCGTTAACCCTGCAAGTCTAGATCAGCGGGAAAGCGGCGGCTTTGGTCTGCCTGACATTCGGTTTGTCCTGCGTGTCATTTTGCCGTGACGGAAGGGTAAACCGCGGCCGGCGGGCGCCGGCCGGGAGGGATCACGAGCTCAGGGTCGCCAGACGGGTGGCGAAGCCGAGGAACAGCAGGCCGATGAGGCCGTTGCCGAGCTTCGCCAGGCCTTTCTTGTGATTGAAGAAATGCGCCAGCATCGCGCCGGAGAAGATCAGCGTGCTCATGTAGATAAAGCTGACGGCTTCGAGGATCAGCGCCAGAATGGTGAACGACAGTCCGGTGTGCGCGTAGTTGAAATCGATGAACTGCACGAAGAACGACACGTAAAACAGGATAGCTTTTGGGTTGGTCAGGCTCAGCGTCAGCGATTTGCGCAGAATGCTGTGGCCGCCCTCAATTTGCTGCTGTTGCGCCTGCGCCTTCTGCACGAAGGTGGCGTAGAGGATTTTTGCGCCGAGGAACAGCAGGTAAATTGCGCCGAGAAAACGCACCAGGGTAAACAGGAACGGCGTGGTGCGGATCAGCGAAGCCACGCCGATATAGGCGCAGAAGATCAAAATCGCATCACCGATAAATACGCCCAGCGCGGCGGTATAGCCGGCGCGCACGCCGCGCGATATGCCGGTTTTCAGCACGTACAGCGTATTCGGCCCCGGCAGTATGATAATGAAGACCACCCCGGCCAAATAGGTCCATAAATTCAGGACGCCAAAACTCTCTAACACAATAACCTCTCCATGCGCGCAACTAACAGGCAAAAACACTGGCCACGCCCGTGGCCGGCCGCGATCCTAACGCTGTGCAACCGGGTTGGCAACGTAATAAACTTCATGTTGTTGGTTAAAAATTGTCGAAACATTGCTGAAAACGTCGGCGCCGAATTAAAAAGCAAGAGTCGGCGTGTTTCGCCAACGGCCCGTCACTATGCTGGTTAACACCGAAACCGCAGTGAGGAACGGATGATGAAAAACGTAATCGACAGCGCCGATCCGCGCTGGCTGGCGATCGTCAGCCGCGACAAGCACGCCGACGGCCGCTTTATCTACGCGGTGAAAACCACCGGCGTGTATTGCTCGCCTTCTTGCCCGTCACGCCAGCCGAATCGGCAAAACGTGGAGCTGTTCGACGATGCCGAACAGGCGGAAGCGGCGGGCTATCGGCCCTGTAAACGCTGCCGCCAGGGGCTGACGCCGTTGACGGAACAGCATGCGCGGCAGATAGCCGAGGCCTGCCGCTATATCGAACGGGCGGAGAAAGCGCCGTCGCTGCAGACGCTGGCGCGCCACGTTGGGTTGAGCCAGTACCATTTCCACCGGCTGTTCAAAGCGATCACCGGCCTGACGCCGAAAGGCTACGCCGATGCGCAGCGCAGCCAACGGCTGCGCACCGGTCTTACGCAGCAGGAGACGGTGACCGACGCGATCTTCGACGCCGGTTATGGCGCCAACGGCCGCTTCTATCAGCAAGCCAACGCCGCGCTGGGTATGACGCCGAAGGCCTACCGGGCCGGCGGCAAAGGCATGCGCATCCATTTCGCCGTCGGGCGCTGTTCGCTGGGCGAGATCCTGGCGGCGCAGAGCGAGGTAGGCATCTGCGCCATTCTGCTGGGGGACGATGCGCAGCGGCTGGTGCAGGATTTGCAGGACAAATTTCCCCATGCCGAGCTGATCGGCGGCGATGCGCAGTATGAAGCGCTGATGGCGCAGGTGGTGGGGTTGATTGAAGCGCCGGAAAACGGGCTGGCGCTGCCGCTGGATATTCGCGGCACCGCGTTTCAACAGCGGGTCTGGCAGGCGCTGCAGGCGATACCGGTCGGGGAAACCGTCAGCTATGCCGATATCGCCCGGCGCATCGGCGCGCCCAAAGCGGTGCGCGCGGTGGCCGGCGCCTGCGCCGCCAACGTGCTGGCGGTGGCGATCCCCTGTCACCGGGTGGTGCGCAACGACGGCGCCTTGTCCGGCTATCGTTGGGGCGTCGAGCGCAAGAAAGCCTTGCTGGAAAAAGAGGCGCAGCGATGAGCGGCGCGCTGGCGGCGCGGCTGGCCGAATTGGACTGGGCGGCAATTGAGCGTGAACTCGATGCGCAGGGCTGCGCGCGGTTGCCCAGCGTGCTCAGCCAAGAGCTATGCCGCGAGCTGGCGGCGCTCTACCCGCAGGATGCACACTTCCGCAGCCGCATCGTGATGGCGAAGCACGGTTTTGGCCGCGGCGAGTACCGCTACTTCGCCTATCCGCTGCCGCCGCCGGTGGCCGAAGCGCGCAGCCTGATGTATGCGCGGCTGGCGCCGGTGGCCAACCGCTGGAACGTCTTATTGGGCCTGGCGACGCGCTATCCCGCCGAACACGAGGCCTACCTGGCCGAATGCCACCGGGCCGGCCAACGGCGGCCGACGCCGCTGCTGTTGCGTTACGAAGCGGGGGATTATAACTGCCTGGATCAGGATCTGTACGGCGAGCGGGTGTTTCCGCTGCAGGTGGTGTTTTTACTTTCCGCCCCCGAACGGGATTTCACCGGCGGCGAATTCGTGCTGACCGAACAGCGGCCGCGTATGCAGAGCCGGCCGGAGGTGGTGCCGCTGCAGCAGGGCGATGCAGTGGTGTTCGCCGTGCATCACCGGCCGGTAGCGGGAGTGAAAGGCTACTATCGGGTCAATCTGCGCCACGGCGTCAGCCGGATACGCACCGGCCAACGCCACACGCTGGGGGTAATCTTTCACGACGCGCTATAGCTTGCGCGCCAGCAGAGTGGCGAAGCGCAGCGAGATGCGGTTGCCGGCGGCGTCGGTTTTGTGCAGTTGGCCGACGTCCTCGTTGTATTTGAGGATCTCCCAGTCGCGATAATAATGCTTCAGCTCACCCGGGCTGAAGGTGAACGGGAACGGCAGCGGGCAGGGATAATCCTCGCTATCCATCGCCGCCACGATCAGGTTATGGCCGCCGCGCACGGTGCTGTCCTGCATGTTTTGCACGATAGGCGGGATTTGCTGCCGCTCGAGGAACATCATCACCACGGTGGACAGGATGAAGTCGTAGTCACCGCTGAAGCGGTGGGTATTGAGATCCTGCACCCCGGCGCTCAGGTGGGTCAGCTGCTCGGCGTCGATGATCTGATTGAGGCGGGCTATCGACGGCGCGTGCTTGTCCCAGGCGGTGACGTTGAAACCTTTCAAATTGAGATAGAGCGAATTGCGCCCGCCACCGCAGCCCAGATCCAGCGCCTTGCCCGGCGCGATGCGCGCTGCCGCCTCGATCACTTCAGAGTGGGTGCGCGTCAGTTCGTATTTCTTGTGGTAGTAATCTTCCGGCGTGCAGTAAAACGCCAGCCGGCAGGTCATGTCGTCCGAGAAGGAAACGATGCGATGCCACTGCTGCGGCTCGATAAACGGCGGCTGGCTTTCGGGGCTGAACTGCCAGGTCTCGGTGGTGGCGCCGTCTTCGGTCATCATGGCGAACGTCAGGCTGCCGCTCAGTACGGTGAGCTTCGCCCAGGTGCCGCTCTGGGTATTGTGGCGCTGGCGGAAGGCTTCCGGCAGCGTGTCGCTGTTCCATTCCGGCAGGGTTTTATAGCAAAGCAGCTGCTGCTCCATAGGGGGCTCCTCTGGCTGGGTGAGCAAAGTGATTTATATGATGTATATAAAATACATCTTTATCGATCGTTTGAACATAGTGGCCTGACGGAAAGGCGCGGCGGTATCTTTATACTGGATTGTGCGCGGCGGCTGGGCTAATTTCAGTGCTGTTCATGTCATCACGTTCAGGGAAAAGATGCCGATACCTCGTTTATTCCACCCGATGCCTTTTCGCTGGCTAAGTCTGGCCGCGCTGCTGGCGCTGGCGGGCTGTACCAGCAAAACTACCACCACGGCGCCGGCGGCGCGCCCCGCCGACGTCAAAGCCCGGCTGATGACGCTGATCCCGGCCAACGTCGGCGATCGTCAGGGCTGGGCTACCGATATTACCGCCGCCTTCGCCGCGCAGGGCATCGAGCCGAGCGATGACAACCTGTGTTCGGTGCTGGCGGTGACCGAACAGGAGTCGACGTTCCAGGCTAACCCGCAGGTGCCGGGGCTGCCGAAGATCGCCTGGAAGGAGATCGACCGCCGCGCCGATCAGATGCACATCCCGAATTTTTTGGTGCACACCGCATTGAAGATTTCGTCGTCGAACGGCCAGAGCTACAGCGAGCGGCTGGATAAGGTGCGTACCGAGAAGGATCTGAGCGATATCTTCGATGACATGATCGACCGCGTGCCGATGGGGCAGAAGCTGTTCGGCCATTTAAATCCGGTACATACCGGCGGCCCGATGCAGGTGAGCGTCACCTTCGCCGAGGCGCACGCCAAAGGGTACCCTTATTCGATCGATGGCTCGATTCGCCGCGAAGTCTTCAGCCGGCGCGGCGGTATGTATTTCGGCATTATGCATTTGCTGGGATATCCGGCCGATTACAGCCGGCCGATTTACCGCTTTGCCGACTTCAACGCCGGCTGGTACGCCAGCCGTAACGCGGCGTTCCAAAACGCGGTCAGCCGGGCGAGCGCTATTCCGCTGGCGTTGGACGGCGATCTTATCGACTTCGGCAGCGACAAGCCCGGCTCGACCGAGCTGGCGGTGCGCACGCTTGGCAAGCGCCTGAACATGAGCGACAGCGCCATTCGCCGGGCGCTGGAGAAAGGCGACACGGCCGGCTTTGCCGACACCGACCTGTATAAGAAGGTCTATGCGCTGGCGGGCGGCAAGCTGCCGCGCGAGATGCTGCCGGGTATCCAGCTGGAAAGCCCGAAAATCACCCGCAAGCTGACCACCGCCTGGTTCGCCAAGCGGGTGGACGAACGCCGCCAGCGCTGCATGGCGCGCGCCGGCGGGTAGCGGCCATGTCGTCAGCGCCGTCGAATGAAGTCGATCACGGCTTGTGCCACCGCCTGCGGCACGTCCTCCATCAGGAAATGTCCGGCCAAGGGAAACACCTGCAGCCTGGCGCCGGGAATATCTCCCTGCAGCCGATAGGCGTAACTAACCGGCTGCCATTCGTCGCAGGCGCCCCACAGGATCTGCACAGGCAGACGCAGAGCCGGTAAATGCTCGGAAAAATCGGCGGTATAGCGGGCATCGTAATGAGCTATCTGATGCCGATAAAACGTCGGTTGGCCGATGACGCCGATGATCGGCGTCAGATAGCGGTGTAGCAGTTCGCCTTCCATCAGCGCTTTGTTGAACACCGCCATTTTGAGTTGCCGCGTCATCGCTTGTTCATGCTGTTCCGGCGCCATGACCGCATAGCGTTGATAGTGGTCGCGCATGTCGCGCCAGGACGGCGAAGGCCAGGAATCATAGCTGCAAATATCAGCGATGGTCAGCGAGCGAAAACGCGCGGCATGGCTGAAGGCCAAACGCAACGACAGCGCGCCGCCGATGTCGTGCCCAAAGATGTGCGCCGTCTCCAGTTCCCAGTCATCCAGCAACGCGAGCAGCAGTTCCGCCTGCGCGGCGATGGAGGTGTCCGCCGTCAGCGGGCGCTCTGAAGCGCCAAACCCCAGCAGATCGTAGAGATGAACTTGAAACCCCGCCGCAATCAGTGATGGTAGCACGTGCCGCCAGACGATGGCGTGCGCCGGGGTACCATGTACCAGCACCAGCGGCTCTCCCGTGCCGTGGACGCCGGCAGCGATGCGATGCCCGTTGATGATTCGGTGTTGGTTAAGCAGGTTTGGAAAAGCGTTCATGGCGAATCTCCAGATGAGAGCGTGTTTTTCCACCCTAACCAGTGTCTTTCCATGACGCCAATGACAAGTTATGGTTGGTTCCTCCCAATTTTTGTCATGGTGGAAATATGAATCAGCGTTTGTCGATAGATGCCTTGCGGGCGTTGCTGTGCGTGATCGACACTGGCAGCATGACCCGGGCTGCGCAGCAGCTGAATCTCAGCCAGTCGGCGGTCAGCTGGAAAATCAAACGGCTGGAGGCGCTACTGGGGCGCACCTTGCTGGATCGCCAGGGGGCTGCGCTGGCCGCCACCATAGACGGTGAGGTGCTAGCCGAACACGGACGACGCATTTTGAGCGCACACGACCGCGCGCTGGCGCATTTTGCACCTTCAGCGTTGCAGGGCGCAGTGCGGCTCGGCGCCACGGAACAGATGCCGTTGCCACCGCTGGCTGCCCTGTTGGCGGCGTTCAATGATCGGCACCCGCAGGTTGACGTGCAGTTGGTTATCGACCAAAGTCAGGTGCTGCGCCGCGGATTGGTGCAGGGAGAACTCGACCTGATCCTGCATCAGCGGTTTGACGGCCCGGATGATGAGGCAGAGACGTTGCTCGGTCGGGAGCGTTTACATTGGTGTTCGCCGCCGGGCTGGCGCTATCGGCAGGGTGAACCTATTAAATTGGTGAGCTACGGGCCGGATTGTTTTTATCGCAGTCTGGCGGAACGGTTGCTGAGCACGGCGGGAATACGTTGCAAAATAACCCTGGAGTGTCCTTCGGTTACCGGGATGCTGACGGCGATTTCTGCCGGTATGGGCGTCGGCGTGCTCAATCAGCAATGTCTGGATCGGCGAGTGCGAATCGATGAGACGCTTGAGCGTATGCTGCCACTACCGACGGTGGTAAATGCGCTGCGTATCGGAGAGGGCCCCCGTCGTTCACTGGCGCAAACGCTGGGGAGCGAGATTGTAGCGGCGTTGCAAACCGACGCCGCTTCCTGAGAAGCGGCGCGATCGCGCATCAGGCGCTGCGGCGCGGGTTGGTCAGGCCGAAGTTAAAGCTGTTGCAACGGTTGCAGAACTCTTTCATCACCGGCGGCGTATCCATCATCGGCACTTTCACCTCGATAAACGCCAGCCGATCCTGCCGCGAGGCGTGTTCCAGGGCCATTTCCAGCTGCTGCGTGGTTTCCACTGCCACGCTGAACGGCTGCGCCTGGGTATTCAGCACCGCCGGCAGTTTGGCATAGTCCCACGGGCTGATGTCGTTGTAGGACGAGTTTTCGCCGAGGATATAACGTTCGATGGTGTAGCCATCGTTATTGATCAGGAAGATGATCGGCTTTTGTTCGCAGCGCAGCAGGGTAGAGACTTCCTGCGCGGTGAGCTGGAAGGAGCCGTCGCCGATGAACAGCAGGTGACGGCGCTCCGGCGCTGCCATCAGGGTGCCGAGCAGCGCCGGTAGGGTATAACCGATCGAGCCCCAAATCGGTTGGTTGACCACCTTGACGCCGCCCGGCATGCGCATGCCGCCGATGGCCGCACCGGAGGTGCCGTTTTCCACCACCACCACGTCATCCGCCTGGATGAAGCGTTGGATGCGTCGCCACAGATAGGCCTGGTCGATAGGCGCGTCGCTCGGCGTCGCCAGCTTCTCACGGGGATCGGCCAGCGGCGATAAACGCTGCGCCGGCGCGTCTTCGCTCAGATCCAGCAGCGCCTGCAGCAGATCCGTCGTCGCCACCGCCGGGTAGGAGGTATTGTCCAGCTTCAGCGAGAACGGCTGGATATCCACCTGAGCGGCGGCGGGAATTTGCTGCGAGAAATAGCCGGTGGTGGAGTCTACCAGACGTACGCCGAAGCTCAGCACGCAGTCTGAGTGGGCCATGCGTTCATAAAGTTCGGGACGCGACAGGTTGCCGCTGTAGCCGCCCATCCAACCGGCGGTATCTTCCGGAATAATGCATTTGGCGGTCGGCATATTGGTCAACGGAATGGCAAAACGATGAGCGACGGCGATAACCTGCTGCTGCAGCTGATAGCGATCCACCATTTGGTCGACCAACATGATCGGACGCTGTGCGCGTTTTATTTTGGTTAACAGCGCCATCGCCGCTAATTGCACATTGTATTTATCGCTGGCCGGCAACTGCGGCGCCGCTGCGGCTGCGGCGACTTCAATTTCGACGTCGCAAATATCGGAAGGCAGCTGTAAATAGACCGGTTTCTTCTCTATCCAGGCGCGGGAAATAACGCGTGGGATTTCCTGCGCGGCATTTTCCGGCGTAATCAAAGCTTGAGCAACGGTAAATTGTTTAAAACAGTTCATGACGTTGTCGAAATTACCGTCGCCCAAGGTATGGTGCAATAGCTGATGATTCTTCATCGCATGCAGCGGCGGCGTGCCGGCGATGCAGACCACCGGCGAGGATTCGGCATAGGCTCCGGCGATGCCGGACAACGCGGCCAGATCGCCGACGCCGTAAGTGACGATCAGCGCGCCGGCGCCCTTCATTCGGGCGTAGCCGTCGGCGGCGTAGGAGGCGTTCAATTCATTGCAGTTGCCGATAAACGCCAGCCGGTCGTCGCTTTCCAGCAGCTCTAGCAGGCTGAGGTTATAGTCGCCGGGCACGCCGTAAATACGATCGACGTTCAGGGCGTGAAGCTGTTGCAGAATGAATGACCCGATAGTTATTTTCATTGATTGCTCCGGATTATTTATCTTTATTTTGTCAGGCGAAAATCAGCAAAAATAAATTGCTGGCGATGTTGTGTCGTTAGCTTTAACAGTTATTTAAAGCGTCCACTTGTTCAAGATAGGGTTGGCAGCCGGTAAATTGGCGGTTTGTATTCGGCGCTTTACGCGATTGAGTAATACATAAAAAGTAGGGTTATTGCGTGTTGGCGTGCAGCGGTATTTTTCCTTGATGGAATATCGACAGAGAAATGGCGGCATGTCGGCATTTATCATAATGCAGGGGGAGTTACCCGGTACTTTTGACGCCGCGTTAAATCCTGCCTGGCGACACCCGGCAGTGAGTCTGAGAAAGAAATACCGACGCTGACGTAAAGGGGGATTTTGGTGATCCGCCGCACGCTTATTTCAAGAAACCATCCTGTAACCAATTAAAAACAAAAAATTAACAACGATTGTTTTTTAGTCGTCGGTTTTCGTCAGCTTTGCTTTACGGGGCCGCAGTGCGCGTCACGTCGGGCCGGCGTTAAAATATGCCGTCACGGGCGCTAATATAACGTGGTGGCCATCACATTCCGTGGGAACTGATACGTAAACTTTTCTCTACGTGTGCGCAGATGGCGTATACCTACCAGAGAGGGCGGTGCCCCAGTGGCACAGGCTGACGGGGGGAAGAGCGATGAAAAGCTATCGACATATTCTGGTACTGATTCACGATGAGCGCAATGGGCTGCTGCTATTGCGTCAAACGGTGGCGATGGTGCGCGGGCTGCCGATCGCCATCACCGTTGGCCACCTTAACGCCGACTATGCGGAGCTGGAGTACGGCAGCGATGCGCTGGTCAAAGACCGCCAGGCGCAGGAGGTGATTGCCGCCAAGGCGATGCTGAGCCGGTTGGTGAGCGCCGTCGATGCGCCGGTTGCGGTCAAGGAAATCGTCACCATCCGGCGCTTTAAGGACGTCAGCGATTTCATTCATCAGGCTGATATCGATCTGGTGGTGGTCGGGCACCAAAACCGCCTGTTCGGTCTCTATTCCTCTTATTCCCTGGAGTTTGTGAACCGTCTCGATGTCGATGTGTTGGTCAAGCACCTTGCCCGTGAGTAGCGTGCGACAAAGCGGACTTTTCCCACGGCTTTGCCGCTCGAAAGGCGATAGCATAGGGGACACCGGTGCAACCTGTTAAAAAATATTGGGAATTTTCCGGTGCTAAACTTAACCAAAGCACAACAGGCGTTGGATAAATTAGATACAGCTTGATCTTGCCTGGGCTATCGGTAAGAATCTTCGGCCGTATTTTTACAGGAGCTTTACGATGTTTCTCAAACGGACTCTTTTGGCATGTTCTCTGGCGTTGATATTTCCTGCACTGCCTTCTTACGCTGAGGTTGGTACAGAAAGTGGCAATACCGCGCAGGCTGAAAAACCGGGTCTATGGCAGCGGTTTACCCATAACGTGGCGGAGACCTGGAACAACTCGCCTAACCACGATCTCTATATCCCGGCCATCACCTGGCACAACCGTTGGACTTACGATGATGAACATATCGATAAGTACAACGAGCGTCCGTGGGGCGCCGGTTACGGCATCTCCCGCTACGACAGCGACGGTGACTGGCACGGCATCTACATCATGGCGTTCAAGGATTCCTTCAACAAGTGGGAGCCGATCGGCGGCTACGCCTACGAGAAGATCTGGCGCCCGCTGGATGACAAGGATTTCCGCCTGGGGCTGGGCTTCACTGCCAGCGTCACTGCGCGTGACAACTGGAAATACATTCCTGTTCCGGCGCCGCTGCCGCTGGCCTCTATCGGCTATCAGCGGCTGACGTTCCAGGCGACCTACATTCCCGGCACCTATAACAACGGCAACGTGTTCTTCGCCTGGCTGCGCTGGCAGTTCTAAACTTCCTGAATTCCGAAAAACGGCGCGGTGGCGAGATAAAAGGAACTTGTCGCCGTCGGCGGCGTCGGAAGGGTATCCCGGCGCGCTGCGCCGATCGCATGCCGTTATTACAGGAGTTTCACCACTATGATCACCAAACATCGTTTACTGTTGGCCTTGGCGCTGTCCGCTACCCTGGCCAGCGGCGCCACCCAGGCCGCCGGGCTGATGGATTCCCTCAGCAGCGCGGCGGGCGAACTGAGCAAGTCGGGCGGCGACAGCAGCGGCGGCATGTCGCTCTCCTCGCTGACCGGCCTGCTGAACGGCGGCGACAAGGCGTTGAGCTCCAGCAGCATGACCAATGCCGCCGGTATCCTGCAGTACTGCGTGAAAAACAACGTGCTGTCGGCTAACGGCGCCGAAGGGGTGAAAGATCAGCTGCTCAGCAAGCTGGGCATCACCAGCACCGAAAACGCCAAGAGCCAGGATTATCAGCAGGGTCTGGGCGGCTTGCTGCAGACCGGCGAAGGCAAGAGCCTGGATCTGAACAGCCTGGGCACCTCGCAGATCACCGAGAAGGTGAAGCAAAAAGCCTGCGATCTGGTGCTGAAGCAGGGCAAATCCTTTATTTCATGATGAGCGAACGGCGGAGCGCTCCGCCGTTCGTTTTTGCATAAGCTGGAAAAATGAAAAAAACGTTGATGCTTTCCCTGCTGGCAGGGATGACGATGTTGCAGGGGTGTTCCGTGAAATCCAACGATGCGCCGCCACCACCGCAGGCGAAACCGATCGGCATGGCGAACCCGGCCGACGTGTATTGCACCAAAATCGGCGGCAAGCTGAACGCCAAAGAGAATGCGGCAGGCCAGTATTCCACCTGTACCTTGCCGAATGGGCAGGAAATAGAAAGCTGGGAGCTGTTCCGGCGCGATCACCCGGTGAAAAAGTAATCCTCGCGGCGCCGGCTCTTCCGCTCGGCGCCCGATCAGAATTGGCGATCGCCTATCGACTGCAGCTGCAGACTGCCGTTCTTCTGTAGCGTCAGCGGCATGCGCCAATCGCTCTGTTTATCCAGGTTGAACGGCCGGGAGCGGAACATGCAGCCGGTCTTGATGTTCTTGATTTTCATGACGTGTTCCGCGTCCGCATTGATTTTTATCTCGAAGCTGCCGGTGGGGGGAATAAAGACTTCCGCCAGCTGCTGCGGCGCCGCCGGCGTTTCCAGCTTGACCAGCACCGCGAAATTGTTGCCCTGATTATCCAGCGTCAGCCGATGCAGACCGGTCGCGGGCAGCCTCGTCGGCTGATGCAGATAACCGGCTGAGGCGGGCCACGGCTGTCCGGCATTGTCGTGCAGCGGCCCACCGCACTGTTCGCGCGCCTCGCGCAGCGGCATTTCGCGCTTGATAGCGCGGTTGTAATCGGTGGGGGCGGCGAGGCTGAACTCGTCATCATATTGGTGGGCGCGCAGATAGCGCTTGGCGCCGAGCACCGCGAGGGCGATCAGCATGAAGAACAAAAATATCCTCAGGCGATTTTTGAAAATCAGCCCGAACAGCTTCCCGGGGAGTTGAAACAGCCACCTTGCGATCGTCAATAACATCGTTTTCCCTTTACGCCCAAGCCGTTACGTCTGCGGTAACTTCGCCTGCCTCAGTATAGCCAAAGCGTTGCCTCCGGGCGGCATGCGCCATGAAATTCCTGTTTTTTACCCCAAACCTTCCTCTAACAGCAACAGCAGCAGGAAGCCGGCAAAGAACATCGCGGTGGCGAACGGGGTCTCTTTCCCGCCTTCATGCGCTTCGACCAGCAGCTCCTCGGTCACCAGGTAGAGCAGGGCGATCAGGCCAAAGGCCAAAAAGGCGGTCAGCCAAAATGTGCCCAGCATGGCCACCGGCGCCCCCAGCAGGCCACCGATGGGCAGCAGCAGCGCCAGGCCGACTATCGCCGCCATGGCACGCAGCCGCCTGCCGAGAAAGTCTTTCAAATCGCCGACGATCGATAATCCGAGGAACAGCACTTCCAGCGTTAACGCCAGCGTCAACAGCAGACCGGCTTTGGCGCCGGCCGCGAAGGCAATGCCCAGCACCAGCCCATCGATAAAGATATCGACGCCGACCGCGGCGATAAAACCGACCGGCCCCTGCGATTTTTCACCCAGCCGCCGAACCAGCAACATCAACAGCACCCCCACAGCGCCGCCCAGCAACACGGCCACAGGCGACTGCTGCTTGAGATCGGGCAGGATTTCGGTGGCGGCAGCGGCGAAAACGATGCCGGCGGTAAAGTGATGGATGACGCGCATCGTGGCGTCACCGGGGCGTCGATAGAGCGCCACCGCAGCGCCGACGACGGTGGCTGCGGCGGGAAACAGCGTATAAAGCACGGCGGAGGTCATCGCGTCATAATCCCTTATTGGTGATGTCGCTTTGAGTCTAGACGAGCGCCGCCGCTTAGGCGTGGCGAAAAAAGTGATTGTTCGATTGTGTACGTTTATGTACATTTGTGATCACTTCAGTGCCACCGGATCCACGCGATGTCCAAACTGTTACCGAATGAACGCCACCAGGCCATTCTCGACACGCTTCGCCAACAGGGGCGGGTACTTGCCCTGGAGATGGCGCAGCGGCTGAATACCACCGAAGCGACTATCCGCCGCGATCTGCGCCAGCTGGCGGCGCAGAACCTGTGCAAACGTATCTATGGCGGTGCGCTGGCGCCGACGCCGGCCGAAGGCCCCGTTGCGGCGCGCATGGCGCTCAGCGGCGATGAGAAACTGGCGCTGGCGCAGACCGCGCTGAGGGTGATCGGCGAAGAACAGTTGATTTTCCTCGATGCCGGCAGCACCCACCTGCATTTGGCGGAGCTGTTGCCGCGCGATCGGCGTTTGACGGTGGTGACCAATGCGTTGAGTATCGCCGGTAAAATGCTGGAGCGGCCGGGGATCCGCACCATCCTGATCGGCGGCGAGCTGGATGCGCAGGTCGGTGGCTGCGTGGACACCAAGGCGGCGGAAGAGATCGACGGTTTCCATTTCGATCTGGTGTTCACCGGCATCTGCGCCTACGACCCGGCCGGCGGTTTTTCGGCGCTGAGCTATCAGGACGCCACGTTCAAAAAGCGGTTGCTGACGCGCGCCGGCAGCGTGGCGGTGCTGTGTACCCGCGACAAACTCAATACCTATGCCCCTTACCCCTTCCTGCCCGCCGGGCGGGTGGATCATCTGGTGACGGCGCGCGGCGCGCACCCGCAGCTTGAGTTGCAGGTGGTGCAGGGCGGCGGCCAGGTCTGGCACAGCGACTTATCGACCGGAGAATGATGATGAAAATTGCCCATGTTGCCCTGTGGACCCAGGACATCGACGCGCAGCTGGCGTTCTGGCAGCGCTATTTCAACGGTGAAGCGGGGGAGGAGTATGTCAGCCGCAACCGATCGGGGTTCGTTTCCCGCTTTGTCAGCCTGGCGGCCGGGCCGTCGCTGGAGATCATGCGCGTGCCGACGCTGTTGCCGGCGCAGGCGCAGGAGGAGCGGGTCGGTTGGGCGCACATCGCGCTGTCGCTGGGGGATGAGCGGCAGGTCGATAGGTTGGCGCAGCGCGCACAGCAGGAGGGCATTTTGCTGTCCGCGCCGCGCTGGACCGGCGACGGCTTCTATGAGGCCGTCATCCGGGATCCGGACGGCAATGCGATCGAAATTACCGCCTGATCACTCTTCTTCGATGCTGGCGAACTGCTCACCCAGATAGTCGAGCAGCAGCCGCACCGCCGGCAGCAGGCCGCGGCGCGACGGGTAGACTGCGTGCACCACGCCGCCCTGCGGCTGCCAGCCCGGCAACAGTTGCACCAGCTCGCCGCGCAGCATGTCGTCGCGCATCATCATCGCCGGTAGCTGAACGATGCCGGCGCCGGCGATGGCGGCGGTGCGCAGCATCAGCATGTCGTCGGTGACCAGCCGCGGCGTGTGTTCCCACTCTACCCGTTCACCCTGTGGGCCGGTCAACCGCCATTGGTGCTGACCACGCGCCGGGCCGAGATCGAGCGTCGGGTATTTACGCAGGTCTTCCGGCGTGTGCGCCGGCCCGAGGGTGCGCACCAGCGCCGGGCTGGCGGCGACGCACCAGGTGCGCTGCGCCAGGATCTTCAGCACCAGATCGCTGTCTTCCAGCGGCGGCGGCCGCACGCGGATCGCCAGATCCAGCCCTTCCCCCACCACGTCCACCCGGCGGTTGGTGGCTTCCAGATGTACCGTCACCTTGGGGTAATCGGCCATAAAAGCCGCCACCATGCTGCCGACGCGGGTGTGCAAGATCGCCACCGGGCAGGACATGCGCACCGTGCCGCAGGGCTCGGCGCGGGTCTGCTCGATCGCTTGCTGCGCCGCTTCCGCTTCCACCAGCATCGCCTTGCAGTGTGCGTAATAGGTTTGGCCGACCTCGGTCACCGAGAAACGCCGCGTCGAGCGCTGGATCAGGCGCACGCCCAACCGCTCCTCCAGCAGCGCCACGCGGCGGCTGAGCTTGGATTTGGGAATGCCCAGCGCCCGGCCGGCGGGGGCGAATCCCTGGTGATCGACCACGCTGGCGAAGAAAAACAGATCGTTCAGATCGGTCAGCATCGTATCCCTTATCGTTCTACCAGTAGAACGCTGAGTGTACATCTTGCCTACTACTGCAGCAAACCCCGACGGATTAAACTTCTGACATCAACTTAAGGCCGTGAGGCCTGAAACGGGAGTTCAAGATGAAAAAAATCCTCGGTATTCACAACAGCCCGGAAGCACATTGGGTCGGTAACGGTTTCCTGGTGAATTCGCTGTTCTCTTATAACGATTTGGGGGCGGAAATGAGCCCGTTCCTGCTGCTGGATCACGCGGCGCCCACCAAATTCCGTTCCGCCTCCGGCACCCGCGGCGTGGGTCAGCACCCGCATCGCGGGTTTGAAACGGTGACCATCGTCTATCAGGGCGAAGTGGAACACCGCGACTCGACCGGCAGCGGCGGGGTGATTGGCCCCGGCGACGTCCAGTGGATGACCGCCGCCTCCGGCATTCTGCACGAAGAGTTCCATTCACGGGATTTCTCGCGCAAGGGCGGCACCATGGAAATGGTGCAGCTGTGGGTCAACCTGCCGGCCAAAGACAAAATGGCCGAGCCGGGTTACCAGACGCTGTTGAACGCCGATATTCCGGTGGTTCCGCTGGCGGACGGCGCAGGGCAGGTGCGGGTGATCGCCGGTGACTTTGGCGGCCACGCCGGCCCGGCACGCACTTTCAGCCCGCTCAACGTGTGGGACATGAAGCTGAATGCCGGCCACACCACCACGCTGACGGTGAAAGAAGGCCATACGCTGGCGCTGGTGATGCTGCACGGTGCCATCCTGGTCAACGGCGAAGACGTGGTGCGCGAAACCCAAATGGTGCGTTTCGACCGGGCGGGGGATTCGATCACTATCGAAGCCAACAACGACGTCGCGCTGCTGGTACTGAGCGGCGAACCGATCGATGAGCCTATCGTCGGCTACGGCCCGTTTGTCATGAACAGCGACGCGGAAATCCAGCAGGCGTTCCGCGATTTCAACAGCGGCAAGTTCGGCAGCATGAACGCTGAAGCGACCGTCGGTTGACCTTGGCGCCTGGGGCGGGACGTGTTCCCCGGCTCAGGCGCTACACTTAAACCTCGACGTCCCGCTCAGGCGGGGCGTTTCATCCGCAACATCAACCCCCACAGGAGTAAAACCATGACTGCAAATTACAAACGCCTCGACAAGGACCAGGCCGCCGTATTGCTGGTGGATCATCAGGCAGGGCTGCTTTCGCTGGTGCGCGATATCGATCCCGATCGGTTTAAAAACAACGTGCTGGCGCTGGGTGATTTAGCGAAGTACTTCAATCTGCCGACCATTCTCACCACCAGTTTCGAAAACGGCCCCAACGGCCCGCTGGTGCCTGAACTGAAAGCCCAATTCCCCGATGCTCCCTTCATTCCTCGCCCTGGCCAAATCAACGCCTGGGATAACGACGACTTCGTCAAGGCGGTAAAAGCCACCGGCCGCAAGCAGCTGATCATCGCCGGCGTAGTGACCGAAGTGTGCGTGGCATTCCCGGCGCTGTCTGCGCTCAATGAAGGTTTCGAGGTCTTTGTGGTGACCGACGCCTCCGGCACCTTCAATGAGCTGACGCGTCAGTCGGCCTGGAGCCGCATGGAAGCCGCCGGCGCGCAGTTGATGACCTGGTTCGGCGTCGCCTGCGAGCTGCACCGCGACTGGCGCAATGACATCGAAGGGCTGGGCGCGCTGTTCTCCAACCATATCCCGGACTACCGCAACCTGATGACCAGCTATAACACGCTGACGAACGGTAAGTAACGCGACGGCCCTTTACCCAACCTTTCGCCTTTCATCACGTTAGACGCGGGATGTAAGCAAAACGTAGCGGGGCGAAAAGGTAGCGAAAAGCGGCTTTCTCATGGGCCGGGGGCGGGGTAGCGTAATCCCGAACCCGGCAAATGAGGCTAATTCAATGAAACAAGCAATCAAGATCCTGGCGCTGCCCTGCATGGGCATGGCGCTGTTGTTCAGCGCGAGCGCGATGTCGGCCCCCGAGGCGCCTGCGGCCAAAGCGTTGCCGCCTGTGGCGGATGAACCGATGCGCATGCCGCCTTTCCCGGGAGGGCACCCGCCCAAACCGGGGTTCTGCCACGGCGGCGAACTGTTCTGCGCCACCTCGGCCAGCGACAATCCGGTGGAAACCATCAACAAACTGACGGCGGTGATCCCGGCGGGTAGCGCCAAGCATTACGAGGTGCGCGTCGCGGTGGTAGCCGTGCCTGACGCCCCGCCCGCGCGTTAACGGGCCACACCATCCCGCTCTGGTTCGCATGCCCAAGGCGCGTTAGGCTAAGGCGAGCGTTTATCGGGAGGCGGGATGACCCTTTTAGCACAACTGCCTTATCTCCAGCCCGGCGATCGCGCGCTGTTGTTCGACGGCGAATGCAATCTGTGTCACGGGCTGGTGAGATACCTTATTCGTGCCGATCGGCAGCGGCGCATTCTATTGGCGACGGTGCAATCCGTCGAAGGGCAGGCGATCCTGCAGGCGCTGGGATTGCCGACCGATCGTTTCGATTCCGTGGTTTATATTGAGCAGGGGCGCTGTTGGCTGCGTTCGGCGGCGTTGTTTCGGGCGCTGCGCCAATTGGGATGGCCGTACCGCGCGCTGGCGCTGGTGCGTTACCTGCCGCCGCGACTGGCGGACAAGGTCTATGATGCGGTCGCCGGCAATCGCTACCGGCTGTTTGGTCGCAACGATGGCACCGGTTTGCCGGGCGCCGACCAGCCCGGGCGCTATCTGCCCCGGCGGCAGGAACCGCCGGCCTGAGCTTTACGCTTCTTTACCATCCAACCGCTTGAAATATCAACACTCCAGCTCCATATAATGGAACGTTTAGCCAACAAGGAGCGCGTATGGGAATCAGTGAAGAAGAGCACATCCGCCGTTTGACCCAGGAGAAGAACGACATGGGCAATACGGCGAAATGGGTGGCGATCGTTTCCGCCGTGTACTTTGCCTTGATGGTGTTTTACGGCCATCCGACCGGCGTATTGGCGATGTCGGGCGCGGTGTTCATCGTGTCTACCACCACCTGGCTGAAAAAGCGTCAGAAGGTCAAGTCTTACCGCATGGCGTTGGCCAAAATCAGCGACGATCAGCCCTGATAGTCGCCGCGCTTTAGCGTATACACCAGGCTCGGCGCTGCGCCGGGCACGTCATCCAGTGTATCCACCCGCCGTAAACCGACCTTTTCCAGCACCCGCCACGAAGCCTGATTCTCCGCGCGCACAATGGCGGAAATTTCACCCACTTCCAGCCCGATAAAGCCGTACTGCAGTGAAGCCCACGCCATCTCGGTGGCCAGCCCCATGCCCCACACCCGGGTATCGAAGCGATAGCCGAGGTTAACGGTGCGCTGCGCGCCGAGCGGTTTCCAGGACAAGCCGCCAAAGCCGATAACCCAATCCGGCCGTTCGCGCAGGGCGATCGCCCAGGAGCCGTAACCGTGCTGCCGCCAGCCGGCGAGCCGATCCTGCAGCGCCGAGGCGGCCTGCGCTTCGCTGGTCAGCGGGCCGGCGGGGTTGAAGCGTTGGGTTTGCGGATCGCCAAAGATGGCGTAGAAACGTTCGAGGTCCGCCATTACCGGCGGCCGCATCTGCAGGCGTTCGCTGAAGAAGGGGGATGAAGGATTAAAGCTCGGCATCGTTTCTCCCGGCCGGATAAATGAACAGCGTTCACTGTAGTCCAGATCGGCGAAACGGGAAATCCCCCTCTCCAGGTGAGAGGGGGGAGGGCATTACAGGAAGGAGTCGTCGTCGTCGTTGTAATCGTCGTCGGCGTAGTCCGTGTCGTCCTGATAGTTGGCGTTCTGGAAGCCGTTGTCCTGGTTGAGGAAGCTGCCGCCGTCGCCGTTGTTGAAGGTATCAAGGTTGTTGGAGGCGTCGAAATTACGCATCGCGCTGTCGTCCAGCGGCGCCGGGGTTTCTTCGATAATATTCACGATTTCCTGCGGCTGCGAATGGCGGAACATGCCGGTCAGCATGTCGGCCAATACCACGCCGCCGGCGACGCCCGCCGCCGTTTGCAAGGCGCCGCCCAGGAAGCCGCCGGCGCGTGAAGGCGCCGCCTGCTGCGGTTGGGCATAGGCAGGTTGCTGCGGCTGCGCGTAGCCCCCCTGCTGCGCGTTGTTCCAGGCCGCCGTATTTTGCTGCTGCGCCTGGTACTGTTCACGCGGGCTCGGCGTATTGCGGCTGCCGCCGCCGAACAGGCCGGCCAGGAAACCACCGCTGCTTTGCTGGCCGTTGGCGGTTTGCTGCAGCTGCGCGACCTGGGCTTCCAGCTCTTTGACGCGCTGGTCCATCTGCTTGAGCGCCGCTTCCTGAATGATCATCGCCTGCGCCATGTAATAAGGGGCGGAAGGCTGCTCGCGAATATGCTGATTGATTTGCTGTTCTGCCTGGAGATCCCGTGGGCCCGTCTTGGTCTCGGCTTCTTTCAGGCGGCCAAACAGACCATCGATAAGGCGTTGTTCTTCGGATTGCATAGGCGTACCTCGGGAGATAAATAACGGTGCTGGATGATGACTATCATCGGTAACAATCACCCTAGCGCGTTTACATGAACCAATAAATAAATGGCGGGTAAACCTGTCTATGAATTTGTTACCAATTACGGCAGCGGGATCAGCATCACCAGCTTCAGACCGCCGTGTTCCGCCGGGTGGAAGGTGAGCTGGCGATAGCGCAGCGCGCCTTGCTGAGGATGTTCGAACGCTCTTTCGCCGCCTTCGCGCGCCATCACGTCATGCTGTTTCCACCAGTGATTAAAGTCCGTGCTGTTGTGCGTCATGTTGCGCACGAAGGCGCGCATCTCTTCGGTGTTTTGATGATGGCTGGTCTCGGCGCGAAACTCGGCCACCACGCGGCGAGCGCGTTCCTGCCAATCGCTGACCAGCGTTTTTGCCAATGGGTGGAAGAACATAAAGTGCAGCAGGTTGGGGCTGCTGGCCACATCCAGCCAGCCGCTGAACAACGCCGCCGCCTGTGGGTTCCAGGCGACGACGTTCCAGGTCACGTCCAGCAGGTAGCAGGGCACCGTCATCTGGTGCACGCTCTGCAGCACCGCGTCATTGGCGGTTTCACGGTGCGTTTCCTGCTCGGGGTCGGCGATGCGCGCCAGGGTAAACAGGTAGTGGCGCTCTGCCGGGCCGAGCCGCAGCGCCTTGGCGATGCGTGCCAGCGTATAGGGGGAAATGGATACCTCGCGGCCCTGTTCGATCCAGGTATACCAGGTGGCGCTGATGCCGCTGATTTGCGCCAGTTCTTCGCGGCGCAGGCCGCTGGTGCGGCGGCGCGAAGAGCTGGGCAGGCCGATCATTTCCGGCGTGATGCGTTCGCGGTGCGTGCGCAGAAATGCGCCGAGGGCTTTTGGCCCGGATAAGGCTTCTGATGACATAGCATGGTACCTATTTATACCAGGATAACTGCTCATATTGTACCCGTATAGTAGCCTGATTATAGTAGCCAAAAGCCTTCAGGCACAGGCGCAAGCCGGATAATAACAGGAGCAAACATGAGCAACAGCAACAGCCATAAAAACGCGGTAGACCGGCAGTTCGGCGAGCAGGCCAACGCCTATTTGAGCAGTGCGGTGCATGCGCAGGGCAAGGATTTGCAACGTCTCGCGCAGTTACTGGCGCCGTATGCCGACGCACGCCTGCTCGATCTGGGCTGCGGCGCCGGGCACGCCAGCTTCACGGCGGCGGCCAGGGTGGCGCAGGTGGTGGCCTACGATCTGTCGGCGCAAATGTTGGCGGTGGTGAAGCAGGCGGCGGCGGAAAAAGGCCTGGGCAACATTCAGCCGCAGCAGGGCGTGGCGGAGTCTTTACCCTTTGAGGACGCCAGCTTCGATCTGGTCATCAGCCGCTATTCGGCGCACCACTGGCACGATGTCGGCCAGGCGCTGCGTGAGGTCAGGCGGGTACTCAAGCCGGGCGGCAGGGCGATCTTCATGGACGTGGTCTCGCCGGGGCATCCGCTGCTGGATATCTACCTGCAAACCGTGGAAGTGCTGCGCGACACCTCACACGTGCGCAACTATGCGCCGGGTGAGTGGCTGGCGTTATTGACCGAAGCCGGGCTGGTGGTGCGCGAGGTGACGTCGGATCGGTTGATGCTGGAGTTCGGCAGCTGGGTGGCGCGCATGCGCACGCCGGCGCATTTCGTTACCGCGATCCGCGCGCTGCAGCAAAGCGTGTCGGAAGAGGTGGCAGCGCACTTCGCCATTCAGCCGGACGGCTCCTTTACCAGCGATATCATGATGTTTGAAGTGACGAAAGGCTGAAAGCAACGGGGCAGCCGATGAAGGCTGCCCCGTGAAACGCGATCGACTGCGATACGCTTATTTTTTGTCTTCCAGCAGGCAGCGGTAGATCAGGCCGCCGATAATGCCGCCGACCAGCGGCACCAGCCAGAATACCCACAGCTGCTGCAGCGCCCAGGTGCCCTGGAAGATCGCTACGCCGGTGCTGCGCGCCGGGTTGACGGAGGTGTTGGTCACCGGGATGCTGATCAGGTGGATCAGGGTCAGCGTCAAGCCGATCGCCAGCGGGGCAAAGCCTGCCGGCGCGCGCTTGTCGGTTACGCCATGGATAACGATCAGGAAGAAGGCCGTCAGCACCAGCTCAATCACGATGGCTGATTGCAGAGAATAACCGCCCGGTGAGTGTTCGCCGTAACCGTTGGAGGCGAAACCGCCTGTGGTGGCGTCGAAACCGGCTTTGCCGCTGGCGATCAGATACAGCACCGCCGCTGCGGCGATACCGCCGATCACCTGTGCGATCACGTAAGGGATCACGTCTTTCGCCGCGAAACGGCCGCCGGCGAATAAGCCGACGGTGATCGCCGGGTTAAAGTGCCCGCCGGAAATATGGCCGACGGCATAGGCCATCGTCACCACGGTCAGACCGAAAGCGAGCGCGACGCCGAGGAAACCAATACCCAGTTGTGGGAATGCCGCTGCTAATACTGCGCTACCACAACCACCAAACACCAACCAAAATGTGCCAAAAAATTCAGCAAAAAGTCGCTTTGACATAGATTCCATCCTGCGGAATTGACTAACGGGCGTTAGCACTAAAAACTATAGAACAGCTTTTTCAGTTCATGCAGATATTCTATAGAATTTTCTTAATGCACCTTGAATAACGGCGGTATTAAATCCCCGGTATTTTATTTTGTCTATGAGAAAAACACCGTTTTTTGCCGTGCTGGCGCGCGTTTGCCGATTTTTTTATCTTTGCCATAAGAATTTACCCTAAGCGAAATGGCGGGCTATTTTCGGGCGATTTTTTCCAGTGGTTTTCTCCATTCAATATCCCCAGGTTAATTGCTAATTTCTATTTGCCAGCCAACCTATTGTCTATTTCACATTTGACGAATTGCCTGTTGTCATCTCAGTGTCATGCTAAATTAATATCTTCGTCTGCCTGATAACGCTTCATTCAACCTCGGGTAAAAACCATGAAAATAAAATCGCTCTCCCTGCTGTTGGCTTCACTGTTTCCTGTATTCACCTACGCTGCAGATATTGAGGTGGCGCGTTATGTGGTCGGCTTCCCCGGCGGGGAACACGTCGCCTATCAGGGGGCGTTCGCCAAGAATTTCCCGCAGGGGCTGCCGGTGGGGATCGGCTCCGGGTTGACGTTCAATAGCAAACAGGGCGACGCTCTGGTATTGACGACGCTGACCGATCGCGGCCCGAATGCCGATGCCCCTGCGGTGGGCAAGCAGGAGGCCAAGATTTTCGCCAATCCGCAATTCGTGCCTCTGTTGATGGACATTCGTATCGGCGGCGGCAAGGCCGTGGCCGAGAATGCACGGCCCTTGCATGACGAAAAAGGGCCGATTAGCGGGCTGCCGCTGCCGAGCGAGCTAATTGGCTCCACAAATGAAGTGGCGTTGAATGACGTGTTGCAGCCGCTGTCCGGCGATCGCCGCGGGTTGGATACCGAAGGCATTACCGGTGACGGCAACGGTGGCTATTGGCTGTGCGATGAGTACGGCCCGTTTCTGATCCATGTTGACGGCAAAGGTAAAATTCTCGCCAAATACGGCCCAACGCCGCAGGCCGGTGAGCAGGCGGTGGCGAGCGGGTTACCGAACATCTTGAAATGGCGCCAGCCTAACCGCGGTTTTGAGGGGCTGACCCGGATGCCGGATGGGCGCATTCTGGCGGCGGTGCAGAGCACGCTGGATGTCGATGGCAAAAGCAAAAACAAGGCGCAGTTTACCCGGCTGGTGAGTTTCGATCCGCGCAGTGGCAAAACCACCATGTACGGCTATCCCATCGATATCGACAGTTATAAAAAAGCCAAAGACGCCAAGATTGGCGATGTGGTGGCGTTGGACAATCAGCGCATCCTGTTGATTGAACAGGGAACCGGTAAAGATAAGACAATGATCAACAAGATCTATCTGGTGGATCTCGCGCAGGCCAGCGATCTGGGCGCGTTTGACGGCCAGGGTAAAGCGCTGGAGTTCGACGACGCGAAAGATCTCGCTAAGCGCGGCGTGAAGCTGGCGCAGAAACGGGAAGTGGCGGATTTGCGCCAGTTGGGCTGGCGCCAGGAGAAAGCGGAAGGGTTGGCGCTGATCGACGATCGCACGCTGGCGGTGATCAATGACAACGATTTCGGCCTGCAGGCCAAACTGGTGGATGCATCGCCAAAGAGCAAGAAAATCGGCGACTACCAGCTGGAGAAAGAAGGACGGCTGAGCCTCGACGGCGACAAGACCGACGCCCGTATCGAGTTGCGCCCGCTGGAGCAGCCGGAATCGCTGAGCGAGCTGTGGGTGCTCACCTTGCCGCACCCCTTGAAGTGACCGACAGTGGGGGCGATAGCGCCCCCGTCAGACCGTTGACAAAGGAGGATAAAACGTGGTTTTTCCTCCTTTGTGGCCATCAGCCGAAAATCAATAAATTGATTTTCCTTGTTTTTTATCCGCTGCTCTTTGCAAACCCGGCAATGGCATGAGGTTTGTCATCAATCTCACAGCGGGGGCGATAGCGCCCCCGTTTGTGTCAGGCTTCCGCCTGCCGCTGCGGTGCTCTGCCGCGCGAGATGCTCTCCCACGCCGCCACCACCACCATGATCAGCGTCGTCAGGCCATTGACCATCAGCAGATCGGTTAAATAGGCGATGGGGGCCAATACCGCCAGCGCCAGCAGCCCGACCAGGTGCGATAGCGGGAAGCGATGATACACCAGCCGTTTATACAGCGCGTTGGCGAACAGGTAGAGCGCCGGGCCGAGCAGCAACACCGCCGCCGTGGCGTGTTGGATGCGGCCGTCGGGATGGGCGATCACCAGCTCGTTGGCCACGGCGCAGACGATGATCGCCCCCACCAGCGCGACGTGCACGTAATGAAAATAAGCGCCCAGCTGGCCGGGGTTTTCCGCCTGGCTGATGGCGTGGCTGCCGGCTTTGCTGCTGGTGTCGAAGTAGACCCACCACATCGCCAGGCTGCCGAGAAAGGCCACCAGCGAAGCGATGAGCACCGGCAGGCTCCAGCTTTCCATCTCGCTCAGGGTGGCGCCGGTGATCAAAATGGTTTCCCCCAGCGCCACGATCACGAACAGCTGGCAGCGCTCCGCCAGATGGTGCCCCTCGATGGTCCATTCGCTGCTGCTGTCCGAACGCCCCAGCATCGGCAGCCGGAAGCCGAACATCGGCGAGACGTATTCGCACAGTACGGCGACCGCCCACAGCGCCAGGCGGACATTGCCTTCCGCCAGCCCGCCGGCGATCCAGAAGACGGCGGAGATGCACAGCCAGCCGAGAATGCGGTGAAAGTTTCGTTTTAACGGATGACCGGGCGCCAGCAGGCGCAGCACCGTGACGGAGCGCCCGACCTGAATGGCGACATAGAACAGCGCGAAGATCAGACCGCGCTCGCCAAACGCCTGCGGCAGCGCGGCGGCGGCGAACAGCCCCAGCAGCATGATAGCGAACAGCAGCAGGCGGATCTGACGGGTGTCGGGATTGAACCAGTTGGTGACCCAGGCGGTGTATTGCCAGGCCAGCCAGACGGCGAACCACAACAGCAGGGTTTCCAGCGCGCCGGTCAACGTCAGGTGATGCAACAGATAGTGGGAAAGTTGGGTCACGGCGAAAACGTAGATCAGATCGAACAGCAGTTCGGAGAATGAGACCGAAGCGCCCTGACCGTCACGTACGCGCAGCAGGTTTTGCGACATAAGCGTTCTTCCTTAAAAGGGTAAGCCACAAAATCAGCGTAGCTCAGCGCGCCCCGGCGGGTAAACAATCTTAAATAGCGGCGACACGCGTTCTTTCTTTCGCCCTGTCTTTAATTGTTCATCAAATAGGGGTAAGGTGAAGCCTGTAAAATCATTCTCGCCTGAAAATACATACTCGCTCTTACTTCCTCCTTATTCTCCTCACAATGATTGATGTTCTTTACGTTGCATGACGTCCGTTTTCATTGGCTAGCGGATAATTAACATCACTGACAACGAGCTAATAAACAAGAACACCTGGAGTCAATCATGAAACTTATCCCAAGCATCGCAGCAGTATTGATCGCCGCCGCTTCCTTCTCCACTTTCGCCGCGCCGCTGTCGTCGGTGAAACAGGTCAACAGCGAACAGGCCGCCAATCTGCAAAGCCTCGGCGTGGTGTCGGTTTCCGGCATTAGCGGCTCACCGCATGACGCCATTCACGCCCTGAAAGAAAAAGCCGCGGCGGACGGTGCCAGCCATTACCGCATTATCGGCCTGGACACCCCCGGGGACTCCAGTAACTGGCGCGGCAACGCGGAAATTTATCGCTAAGCGTTGATTGTTACTCTCTGGCCACGGCAACGTGGCCAATAAAATAAACGGTCGTAATAATTATCTGAACAGTCGGCGCATAAACGACTTATTTTCAGGTCATTATTACGACCGTTTTTCTTTGTGCCGTCGTGGCTGAGGTCGCATTTTATTACAACTGTGTCTGCCGCTTTCGGAATCATGTTAATGATTACTTAAGAAATTCGGCTCACATTGGGGGTTTAACCCAAGGAGGCCTCAATGTTAAATGCGACCCGGCTGCAACTGATGAATCACTTCGCTTACCTGCAGCAATTTATGGCTTCACCGCGCACCGTCGGTACGCTGGCGCCTTCTTCCCCGTGGCTGTGCCAGGCGATGCTGAACCAGATTGAATGGACCCGTGCGCTGTCGATCGCGGAGCTGGGCGCGGCGGACGGCGTACTGACCAAACGCATCCTGGGGCGGATGCGCGCCGATGCGGCGCTGGAGGCTTTCGAAATTCAACCGCATTTCGTGCATCGGCTGCGGGGAATAGACGATCGGCGGCTGCAGGTGATGCCCCATTCGGCGACCCAAATGGCCACGGATTACGATGTGGTGTTTTCCTGCCTGCCGCTGCTGTCGATCCCGGTCAGGATCAGCGTGCGCATTCTTCAGCAGGCCCGGCAGCGGCTGCTGGCGCGCAATGGCACGCTGGTGCTGTTCCAATACAGCCACCTGTCGGAAAAATTGCTGTCCCGCTATTTTCACTGGAAGCGCCTGCGGGTGGTGCGCAACTTCCCGCCGGCGCTGGTGTATGTCTGTACGCCGCGTTAACTACAGCGTTTTCGCCATCACCACCACGTCTTCGTCATGCTGTCGCCGGCGCTCCAGAGGTTGCCAACCCCAGCCGGCATACAGCGCTTCCGACTTGTCGGTGATGAGATGCAAGACCGAATGATGGCGCTGCCGCGCCGCTTCGACGATGGCCATCTCCAGGCGATGGGCGATGCCCTGGCGGCGATGGTCGGGATGTACGAAAACGCCGGCCAGCCACGGGGTGAGATCCTGGCGCTGATGATCGTCGCTGGGCCACAGGCTGGCCATGCCCACCGGGCGATCGCCGTCGATCATCATCAGCGTCAGGAGATCGTCGCTTGGCCGGCTGCATTGGGTGAAACGCAGCTGGGTGCGTTCCAGCGTGCCGCCGCGTTGTGAACCCCACTGGCCGAAGGCCCAGGCGGCGCACACGTCGACAAACTGCGGGCACTCCGACAGCGGAATAATGCGTTGAGTCATGGAGGTCTCCCGGTTTTTTTGCTGTTTCCCCCTCCTATTTAATCGATTTTTCCGCCATTTTTTTAACTTTTTAAAGCCGCTCTTTTAGCGGTTTCGCCATGTTTCGCCGTGCGCCCGGCGCCATTTACCGGATTTCTTTTGGCAATCACCGTGCAGGATTGCAAGTGCTAATGAGAGTGATTATCATGCGCACACTATTTCCCCCGTGCCGGCTCAATCATGCGCAATTCCCTCATTTTACTGCTGCTTTCCCTGTGGTTCAGCCTGTTCTCCGCTCAGGCGAAGACGGTGACCGATATCACCGGCCGCCAGGTCGTGGTGCCGGACAACCCGCAGCGCATCGTGGTGGGGGAGAGCCGCATGCTGTATACGCTGGCCCTGCTGGAGCCGGGCAACCCGGCGCAGCGCATCGTCGGCTGGCCGGCAGATCTGGCGCGGTTCGATGCGCAAAGCTGGCAGCTCTATACGCAGAAGTTCCCGCAGATCGCCGCGATCTCCGTGATCAGCGGCAATAACTTCCGCCAGGTCAATATTGAAAGCCTGCTGCAGCTGAAGCCGGATCTGGTGATCCTGGCGCGCTACGCGCGTGAAGACGGCGACAACGATCTGCTGGTTTCCGCGCTGAACAAGGCCGGCGTGGCGGTGATCTACGTCGATCTGCGTATCGATCTGCTGAACAACACCGTGCCGAGCGTGCGGCTGCTGGGCGAAGTGCTCAACCGCCAGCAGCGCGCCGAGCAATTCATCACGTTTTATCAGCAGCATATGGCGGTGGTTCAGCAACGGCTGGCGGGCTATCAGGGGCCGAAGCCCAAAGTGATGCTGCACCTGCATCTGGGGCGGCGCGACACCTGCTGCACCACCGCCGCACACGGCAATCTCGGCGATCTGCTGACTTTTGCCGGCGGCGACAACATCGCCAACGCCAGCGTCAAAGGCGTGTATGGCGAACTGAACCCGGAAACTATTCTGAGCGCCAATCCTGATGTGTACCTCGCCACCGGCATGGCCGGCCCGCAGGGCAAACGGCTGTCCGATCTGCGCCTCGGGCCGCAGGTCAGCCCACAGGAGGCGGCCGACAGCTTCCGCCGGCTGATCGCCACGCAGCCGATGCTGGCCAGCCTGCAGGCGGTGAAGCATCACCGCGCGTGGAGCGTCTGGCACAACTTTTACCTCAGCCCGTACCACGTGGTGCTGGTCGAGATGTTCGCCAAAGCGTTTTACCCGGATCTGTTCGCCGACATTAACCCGCAGCAGACCTTCCAACAGCTGTATCAGCAGTTTTTGCCGTTACCTTTTTCAGGGACCTATTGGAGTCAGTTAGATAATGAATAACAACAAGCGCGGCTGGTGGTGCGCATTGCCTTTGGCGGTCTGCGCAACATCGCCGACGTGGGCGGCGGAAAAAGCCGCGTCGAAGGAAGAAAGTCTGGTGGTGATTGGCCGCAAAGACGCCGACGGCGTGCAGAGCTATCAACCATTGACCAGCGTCACCGGCACCCGCAGCGAAGCCAACCTGCTGAACGTGCCGCAGGCGATAGACGTGGTGCCGCAACAGGTGATTACCGATCAGGCGGTCAGCAGCCTGGACGAAGCGCTGTACAACGTCAGCGGCATTACCCAGGCCAACACGCTGGGCGGCACCCAGGACGCGGTAATGAAACGCGGCTTTGGCGACAACCGCGACGGCTCTATTCTGCGCGATGGCGTGCGTTCGGTGCAGGCGCGCAACTTTACGCCGACCACCGAGCGGGTAGAGGTGCTCAAGGGGCCGGCCTCAATGCTGTACGGCATGGGTGAGCCGGGCGGGATGATCAACATGATCACCAAAAAACCCCAGTTGCAGCAGCACACCCATGTGGAAGGCTGGGGCAGCAGCTTCAACGGCGGCGGCGGTCAGCTCGACGTTACCGGGCCGCTCGGCACGTCGGGCTTCGCCTATCGCATGATCGTCGATCACGATGAAACCGACTACTGGCGCAACTTCGGCCGCAACCGCCAGACGGTGATCGCGCCCTCGCTGATGTGGTATGGCGAGAACACCACCGTGCGGCTGGCTTACGAGCATATGGAATATCTGGTGCCGTTCGATCGCGGCACCATTATCGATTCGCGCACCGGCAAACCGGTGAATACGCCGCGCGATCGCCGTTTCGACGAAGCCTATAACGCCACCCGCGGCGATCAGGACAGCGTCACTCTGCAGATCGATCAAACGCTCAACGAGCGCTGGAAAAGCTCGCTGACCTACGCCTACAGCCGCAACAGCTACAGTGACAACCAGGCGCGCGCCACGGCGCTGAACCCGGTGACCGGCGTGTTGAGCCGCCAGGCCGACTCGACCGCCCATGCTGTCAGCCACGCCAACGCGGTGCAGCTGACGCTCAATGGTGACGTGGATTGGGGCAGCATCAACCACCAGATGCTGTTCGGCTTCGATTTTGAAGATAACCGTACCTACCGCGGCGACATGATCCGCGGTAAAAAGAACAGCGATTTCAATATCTATCATCCGGTATACGGCCTGATGCCGCCGTCGACCGCGGTCAGCGCCAAAGACAGCGACCAGCGGGAAAACCTCACCAGCTACGGCTGGTTTATGCAGGACTCCATCCAACTGACCGATAAATGGCTGGTAATGGGCGGGCTGCGTTACGACGCTTTCGACGTCTATGCCGGCAAGGGGCGGCCGTTCCAGACCAACACCGACAGTTCGGACGGCAAGCTGGTGCCGCGCGCCGGGGTGGTCTACAAGCTGACGCCTTACGTGTCGCTGTACAGCAGCTATACCGAGTCGTTCAAGCCGAACTCTTCCATCGCCACCCAAATTGATTCGCTGCCGCCGGAGCAGGGCAAGTCGTGGGAAGTCGGCGGCAAGCTGGCGTTGCCGAACGGCGTTACCGGCACTTTGGCGCTGTTCGACATCACCAAGCGTAACGTCATGGTCAATGAGCTGGTGGAGGGCGAAACCGTGACGCGCACCGCCGGGCGCGTGCGTTCGCAGGGCGTGGAGCTGGACGTGGCCGGTAATCTCACCGACTCGCTGAGCCTGATCGGTTCCTATGCGTATACCGACGCCCGCGTGGTGGACGATCCGGATAACAAGGGGAAAGAGATGACCAACGTGGCGCGTCATACCGCCTCGCTGTTCCTGACCCAGAACCTGGGCAGCCTGGGCCTCTACAGCGGCGATGAGGTGCGCATTGGTGCCGGCGCGCGCTACGTGGGCCGTCGCCCGGGCGATGCCGCCAACAGTTTCTCCCTGGATAATTACACCGTTGCCGATGCGTTCGCCGCTTACACCATGCCGATCAACGGCTATCGGGTGAAATGGCAGCTGAACGTGAAGAACCTGTTTGATAAAACTTACTACCCGTCCAGCGGCGGTAATTTGCGCGTGGCGGTGGGGGAACCGCGTGAGGTGGTGCTGCGCGGCAGTATCGATTTCTAAGCCACGGGCGGTGAAATTTGCTTAAATAACCGCCCCAACGTTAAGGAGAACCCATGAGCCTGCAGATTCGTTTGGCGCAGCAGCAAGATATCGTGCATCTGATGGCGGTTGAACGTTCGGCGGCGCAGCTGTTTCGCCAGCAGCCGGAATGGCGCTTTATCGCCGAAGGCGAGGTGATGGCCCCGCAGCAGCACGCCGCATTTATCGCCGAGCACCGTGAATGGCTGGCGCAAAGCGACAACGGCGAGTGCGCCGGTTTTATCGCCGTGCAGGTTCAGGGGGACGATTGGCACATCGCCGAATTGTCGGTCGCCGGCACCTGGCAGCGGCAGGGCGTCGGCCGTCGCCTGATCGGCGCGGTGGCGGAAGAGGCCAAACGGCAGGGGGCCGGCCGCCTGACGCTCACTACCTTCATCGAGGTGCCGTGGAATGCGCCTTACTACCGGCGGCTGGGATTCCGGCCGCTTGACGACGCGCGGCTCACGACCGCTTTACGGCGGCACCTGGATGAGGATCTGGCGCACGGCTTTGCCGTCGGCAGTCGCTGTGCTATGGAATTTACACTATCGTAAATATTGAAATACAGAGCGGGCAGGGTATGATGCTGCCACCACGTCATCGCACCCGCTCGGTATTTTGGTATGCAATGCACTCAAGTCACCGCATAAGGGACAACCCGTAATGACACAAACCCTGTTCATGATAGGCGCTCGCGGAGCCGGCAAGACGACGGTAGGCAGCGCATTGGCGCTGGCGTTGGGCTATCAGTTCGTCGATACCGATCTGTTTATGCAGCAGGCGGCGCAGATGAGCGTGGCGGAAATGGTCGAGCGCGAGGGCTGGCTGGGGTTCCGCCGCCGCGAGACCATCGCGTTGCAAACCGTGACCAAGCCGTCAACTATAGTTGCCACTGGCGGCGGTGCGATCCTGGCGGAAGAGAATCGTCAGTTTATGCGCCAGCATGGCACCGTTATCTACCTGCGCGCGCCGGCCAGCGTGTTGGCGCAGCGGTTGGAAGAGTATCCGGAAGATGCGCAGCGCCCGACGCTCACCGGCAGGCCGATCGCCGAAGAGATGCTCGAGGTGCTGGCGGCGCGCGAAGCACTGTATCAGGACGCCGCGCATTACGTGATAGACGGCGCCGCCGATCCACAGCGGGTGGTGGAACAAATCCTCGCGGTGCTGCCGCGTGAGACGGTGAAGTAACCCTTTCTTCTCGTCGGGCGCTGGGCGCCCGTTTTCCTATTCCGTTTGCCGAGCCGGCGCAAAGTACGCCCCGGGCGTGACGCCGAAGCGGCGGCGAAAGGCGGCGATATAGGCGCTGACGTTGTCATAGCCACAGGCGTCGGCCACCTCGCCGACCGCTGCGCCGCGTGATAATCCCTCCAGTGAACGCAATACCCGCGCCTGCTGGCGCCACAGCGCAAAGCTGATGCCGGTTTCCTGCTGAAAGCGGCGGCTCAGGGTGCGCGGGCTGAGCCCGGCCCAGGCGGCCCAGTCGCGCTGGCTGCGCAGGCTGGCGGGATCGTTCAGCAGCGCCCGGGCGATGTTCAGCAACCGGGCGTCCTGCGGCAGCGGCAATTGCAACGGCGCGCGGCTTGCCGCATGCATTTCGTCCAGCAGCACCTGCAGTAGCCGCCGTTGCGGCGCACTCAGCGGGCCGGCGGGGAACTGCGCGATGCGCTCCACCAGGGCCTGCAACAGCGCAGAGGCCGTGAACAACTGCGGCTGCGGCGGCATCTCCGGCACGCTTTCCACCGGCAGATACAAACTCCAGCCCGCCACGTCGCCGCAGGCCAGCGCCTGATGGGCGCATCCCGGCGGCAGCCAGCCCAGCGTACCGCCGGTGATCGCCCATTGCCGGCCCGGGAGTTCCATGGCCAGCATGCCGCGCGTCAAGAGATAGATCTGGCCGCCTTCGTGTCGGTGCCAGGGCGTCAGGTGTTTTTTTTCATGCTGAAGGCGTTGGCTGCGGATCTGCGTCATATTGGCCGTTTAGCGTTATTAAAAGTCTTTATGTGGTTATTATGCCATCGCCTGGCCGAGATAGGATCGCCGTTCACCCTATTTCGGAGAAACGTGATGACTCAACTTACCCCACTGAATCTGGTACTCGATACGCTGCAGCAGGTTGTCGCCAGCCCGGAACATCGGCCGACGCAGCTCGCCGCCCGTTTCAGCGCAGGCTACCGCCAGCAGGTGGATGGCAAGGTGCTGAACTTCGAACAGTTTGAACAACACATGGCGCTGCTGAAGCGGCAAACTCGCCGCATGACGCTGAGCGTGATCGCGGCGGCGGCGCAGGGCGAGGCGGTGCTGACCCACCATCTGGTCGAGGTGGAAAAGCGCGATGGCTCCTGCAGCCGTGTGCGGGTGCTGGCGCACTTCACCGTGCGTGAAGGCCGCATTTGCGCCTGCGACGAATTGACCGAACTGTTGGCGGGCGCCCCCGGCGATCGCGATCTTGGCTCGCGCGTGTCGGAATGAGGGCGGCTGCTATACTTGCTACTGTGTGAAACACACGGGAGAACGGCATGCGCGAAAATGATCAACCTGCTTATCCACGGAGCGCCCGCGTCGTAGAGGTGTTTCGGGGCGACCCGAGTCTGCATCTGCGCCGTTTTGAAGTGCGCACCGACGACATTGAGCCGAATACGCTGCTCAGTGAACATGAAACCGAGCAGGAAGCGCTCGACGCCAAGCACCGCTATGAGGACGAGGCGTTAGAGCTCTGACCTGCAGCCCAGCGGAAACCGGCGTCAGGCCGGTTTCCTGTTATTCCCGCCTTAGCACATATTTCCCAGAACAATATTGATAATGATAATCATTTATGTGATTTTTATCGCCCCTATTGGGTGTTTCACTTCTGGGAAAAGAGATGTCCAATTCCGAGTTGCAGGCGCTATTTCTGCGCCACATGCGGCCGCTGCAAGCCTATTTGAATGCTAAACTGCGCGACCCTCAGCTGGCCGCGGATTTGGCGCAGGAAAGTTTTACCCGCCTCACCGAGCAATACCCGCAGGGCAATATTCTCGATATCGAGGCCTACCTGTATAAAACCGCCAAAAATCTGATGCTCGACCATCTGCGGCAGCAGCAGCGGCGGCAAACCGAAGCGGTAGAAGACGACATTCTGGCGCAGTACCCCTCCGGCGAACCGGCGCTCGAACAGCGGGCGATCGATGGCCAACTGCTGCAGCTGTTGCAACAGGCGTTGGCGGGCATGCCGCCGCGCACGCAGCAGATTTTCCGCCTTAACCGGCTCGATGGCTTGACCCAGGCGCAGGTGGCGACGCAGCTGGGGGTGTCGCTCAGCACGGTGGAGAAACACTTGGCCAGCGCGCTGGAGCGGCTGATGGCGCGGATGGGCGAACAATAATGGCAATTTTTTTACGGGTTTATCCGCCCTCAGACGTCTTAACCTATAACCAGAAAAAACAGGGGTCTACGTCATCATGAAACCGCTAACCGCACAGGTGCGACAGCAGGCGGCGGCCTGGGCCGTATGCCTGGCCGAAGGGGCGCTGCCCGACGATCGGCGGCAAGCGCTGGACGCCTGGCTGGCCGATGATCCGCAGCATCCGGCGGCGCTGCGTCAGGCTCGCCTGCTTTGGGCGACGCTGGGGCAGCTGCCGCCAGAGCAGCGGCAGGCGTTACAGCCGCAGGTGGCGGCGCTGAAAACGCCCTCTCGCCATCGATGGCCCCGCTGGGCGGTGGCGGCTGCGGTGGCGATCGCCGTTTCCTTCGGCGTTTATCGTGGGCCGGATCTGTGGATCGGCCTGCAGGCGGATTATCAAACCGTTCGCGGCGAGGTGCGCGAAGTCGCGCTGCCGGACGGCAGCCGGGTGGCGCTGGACAGCGGCAGCGCGATCGCGCTGGCGTATTCTGCAGACGAGCGCAAGGTGCGGCTGCTGCGCGGTACCGCCTATTTTATCGTCGCGCCGCTGGGCGGGGCGGAACGTCGCCCGTTCAGGGTGGAGGCGGAAAACGGCGTTACGCAGGCGCTGGGCACCGAGTTCAGCGTGGCGCGCACCGGGCAGGGCGTAGACGTCAGCGTGCATCAGCACAGCGTGCGGGTGACGCTCGAGCGCGGCGAGCGCTCGCTGGTGGTCGCGCAACGTCAGGCGGCGCATTACCGCAGCGGCCTGCTGTGGCTGACGAGGCAAACGGCCGGCGATGACGCCTGGCGGCGCGGCTGGCTGGTGATCGACCGCCAACCGCTGACGCAGGCGCTCGCGCAGCTCAATCGCTATCGCGAAACCCGCATCGTGGCGGTCAATCCCGCGCTAAGAGCGCGCACGGTGAGCGGCGTGTTCGCGCTCAATAAACTCGACGACGGCGTCGGCGCCATTCGTCAGGAACTCTCCGCCCGCCAACTGAATCTCCCCGGCATCACATTGCTTTACTGAGCGGCTAAAGGCGGGCCGGGATGCCCGTTTCGCCGCTATTTTCACTTTCTGTAAAAAATCTTTACGGGTTTTTGCCTCCCGGAACGTCCTTATGTTTAAACGAGATTGATTTCCATTATCACTTAGTTTGGCATTCTTTCGGGTGGAACACACACGCATGTTTATTCACAAGGGAACCACGCCGGCCGGCCGATTGGCCACGGCGATACGCGCCGCGCTGGCGGCGATGATGCTGACTCAGCCGGCGGTAGCGCTCGACGCCCAGGCTGATGCGAGCAGCGCGCAGGCCGCACAGCAAAAGAATTTCAACATTGCGGCGCAGCCGCTGCAGAGCGCCATGTTGCGCTTCGCCGAGCAGGCCGATATGCAGGTATTTTTCGACGAGGTGAAGCTCGACGGCATGCAGGCGGCGGCGCTGAACGGCAGCATGAGCGTTGAACAGGGCCTGCGGCGCTTGATTGGCGACAATCCGGTGGCTTTCCGCCTGCAGCCGCAGGGGCAGATCGTATTGAGCCGGTTGCCAGCGGCAAACGGCGACGGTGGCGCGCTGGCGCTGGACAGCCTGACGGTGCTGGGCGCCGGCGGCATCAACGCCAACGATTGGGTTTACGACGAACCGCGCTCGGTCAGCGTCATCAGCCGCGAACAGATGGACAACCGCCCGGCGCGGCACGCGGCCGATATTCTGGAGCAGACTACGGGGGCCTATTCCAGCGTCAGCCAGCAAGATCCGGCGCTGTCGGTCAACATCCGCGGCATACAAGACTATGGCCGGGTGAACATGAATATCGACGGCATGCGGCAGAATTTTCAAAAGAGCGGCCATGGCCAGCGTAATGGCACCATGTACATCGATTCCGAACTGCTGTCCGGCGTGACCATCGACAAGGGCACCACCGGCGGCATGGGCAGCGCCGGCACGCTCGGCGGCATCGCCACCTTCAATACCGTCAGCGCGAGCGATTTCCTGGCGCCGGGCAAAGAGCTGGGCGGCAAGCTGCACGCCAGCACCGGCGATAACGGCACCCACTTCATCGGCAGCGGCATACTGGCATTGGGCAACGAAACCGGCGATATCCTGCTGGCCGCCAGCGAACGCCACCTCGGCGACTATTGGCCCGGCAACAAGGGCGATATCGGTAACATTCGTATCAATAATGACACCGGCAATTACGATCGCTACGCCGAGAGCATCAAGAACAACAAAATCCCCGACACCAATTACCGCATGCACTCGCGGCTGGCCAAGGTGGGCTGGAATCTGCCCGCCAATCAGCGCCTGCAGCTGAGCTATCTGCAGACCCAGACCGCGTCGCCGATCGCCGGCACGCTGACCAACCTGGGCACTCGCCCACCCTATGAACTGGGCTGGAAGCGCACCGGTTACAGCGACGTGATGGCGCGCAACGCGGCGTTTGATTACAGCCTGGCGCCGGAAGGCGTCGACTGGCTCGATTTTCAGGCCAAGCTGTATTACGTCGATACTCAGGACGACAGCGACACCTACAGCACCAGCTCGCTGCTGGACAACGGCTACGCGACGCGTACCCGGCTGCGTACCTACGGCGCGCAGGCGCAAAACACCTCGCGCTTCAGCCTGGCGCCGGGGCATGACTTCCGCGCCAACTACGGGCTGGAGTTCTATTACGACAAGGCGACCAGCGACTCTTCTCGTCAGGGCATGGAAGGGGTGACGCCGGCCGGCAATCGTTCGGTCGCCAGCCTGTTCGCCAACCTGACCTACGACTACGACGGCTGGCTGACGTTGGAGGGCGGGCTGCGTTACGACCGCTATCGCCTGCGCGGCCAGACCGGCCTGAGCTATCCGGATTTGGCCAAGGATGGGCAACGCTACACGATTGACAATCCTTGCAAAGCGCTGCGTCTGACCGGCTGTTCAACCACCACCCGCGAAGATTGGGCGGTTGACCGCGATCAGGGCAAGCTGTCGCCGACGCTGGCGGTGGCGGTGCGCCCCGGCGTGGAGTGGCTGGAGCTGTATACCACCTACGGCAAATCCTGGCGGCCACCGGCGATCACCGAAACGCTGACCAACGGCAGCGCGCACGGCTCCTCCACGCAATACCCCAACCCGTTTCTGCAGCCCGAGCGCTCGCGCGCCTGGGAAGTCGGGTTCAACGTGCAGCAGCCGGATCTGTGGTTTGAGGGCGATCGGCTGGTGGCCAAGGTGGCCTACTTCGACACCAAAGTGGATAACTACATCAACCTGGCGATAGACCGCAATAAACCGGGGCTGGTGCAGCCGAGCATCGGCAATGCCGCTTACGTCAACAACCTGTCGAAAACCCGCTTCCGCGGGCTGGAGTACCAGCTCAACTATGACGCCGGGGTGTTCTACGCCGATCTGACCTACACCCACATGATCGGCAAAAACGAGTTCTGCTCGAACAAAGCCTGGCTGGGAGGACGCCTGCGCTATGGCGACGGTTCGCGCCGCGGCAACTTCTATGTTGAACCGGATGCCGCGTCCAATGATGCCGTCACGTGCGACGGGGGCTCGCAGTTCGGCACTGCCGCCTATCTGCCGGGCGATCGCGGCTCGGTCACGCTGGGCGGCCGCGCCTTCGATCGCAAGCTGGACGCCGGGGTGACCGTGCGCTTCGCGCCGGGCTATCAGGACAGTTCGGTGCCGTCCAACTACCCGTACCTGGCCGACTGGCCGAAGTACACCCTGTTCGATCTGTACGCCAGCTACAAACTGACCGACAGCCTGACGCTGCGCGGCTCGGTGGAGAACCTGACCAACCGCGCCTACGTCGTCAGCTACGGCGAGACGCTGGCCAATACCCTGGGGCGCGGCCGCACCGTGCAGGGCGGGGTGGAATACCGTTTTTAAGCAGTAAAAGGGCGTTGCTCATTCTTGAGCACAAGGGCGGCCTCGCAAGGGGCGCCATTCATCAATGGAGATAGAGAAATGGCATTTTCAGTCAACTATGACAGCAGCTTCGGCAGCTACAGCATCCATAACTATCTGAACGAGTGGGCGTCGTCATTTGGCGATATCAACCACACCAACGGTAACGTCACCGACTCCAACAGCGGCGGCTTCTATGGCGGCAGCCTGTCCGGCAGCCAATACGCTGTGACCAGCACCGCCAACAACGTTACCTCGTTCGTGGCGGGCGGCAACCTGACCTACACCTTGTTCAATGCCCCGGCGCACACCCTGTATGGCCAGCTGGATTCGCTGTCGTTCGGCGACGGCCTGAACGGCGGCGGCTCCACGCCGTACAACATCCAGGTGCCTGACGTCAGCTTCGGCGGCCTGAACCTCAGCAGCCTGCAGGCGCAGGGCCACGATGGCGTGGTGCACCAGGTAGTGTACGGCCTGATGTCCGGCGATACCGGCGCGCTGGAAACCGCGCTGAACGGCATCCTCGACGACTACGGCCTGAGCGTCAATTCCACCTTCGATCAGGTGGCGGCGGCGACGGCGGTGGGCGTGCAGCATGCCGACAGCCCGGAACTGCTGGCGGCCTGATCGCGGCCGTTTGCCCGCCGGCGCCGCGCGCCCCGGCGGGCATTTTCTCGTTTTTAGCCGATGGAAAACGCCATGAAAAACGCCGTCAGGCGCGGAGAAGTGATGAGCGTGCTGGCCGCATACCGGCGCGGATTTTGGGGCATCGCGCTGTTTACCGCGGTGATCAACCTGCTGATGCTGGCCCCGGCGCTGTACATGCTGCAGGTCTACGATCGCGTGTTGCCGTCGGGCAACCGCATGACGCTGGCGATGCTGACCCTGATGGTGGTCGGCCTTTACCTGTTTATGGGGCTGCTGGAGTGGGTCCGCAGTCAAGTGGTGATCCGCCTCGGCGCCCAGATGGATATGCGCCTGAATCAGCGGGTCTACGACGCCGCCTTCGAAACCAATCTGAAAACCGGCAACCCGTTGGCGGGGCAGGCGCTGAACGATCTGACCAACCTGCGCCAGTTCGCCACCGGCAATGCGCTGTTTGCGTTCTTCGATGCGCCCTGGTTCCCGGTTTATCTGCTGGTGGTGTTTCTGCTCCACCCCTGGCTTGGCGCGTTGGCCAGCGCCGGGGTAATCGTGCTGGTGCTGCTGGCCTGGCTCAACCAGCGAGTGTCGCAAGCGCCGCTCGCGGAGGCTGGCCGGGTCGCGCTGAGCGCCACGCAGCAGGCCAACGGCAACCTGCGCAACGCCGAAGCCATTGCCGCCATGGGGATGCTGACCGACTTGCGCCTGCGTTGGTTGCGGCAGCATCAGCAGTTCCTGCTGTTGCAGAACCGCGCCAGCGAGAAAATCGCCGCCGTCACCGCCTGGTCGAAAACCGTGCGGCTGGCGCTGCAGTCGCTGATGTTGGGCTGCGGCGCGCTGCTGGCGGTCAACGGCGACATTACGCCGGGCATGATGATCGCCGGATCGATCCTGATCGGCAGGGTGCTGGGGCCGATCGATCAGCTGATCGGCGCCTGGAAGCAGTGGTCGTCGGCGCGCCAGTCTCTGCAGCGGCTGGAAGTGATGCTGGCCGCCAACCCGCCGCAGGCGGCGAGCCTGCCGCTGCCGGCCCCCAATGGCACCTTGACCGTGAATCAGCTGGCCGCCAGCGCGCCCGGCGGGAGCGCACCGGTATTGCACGGCGTCAGTTTTCGTCTGGAGGCCGGTGAGGTGCTGGGCGTCATTGGCGCATCCGGCTCGGGCAAAACGCTGCTGATGCGCCAACTGGTCGGCGCGCTGACGCCGCTCAGCGGCGACGTGCGGCTGGACGGCGCGGATATCCGGCAGTGGGATAAACAGCAGCTGGGGCCGCATATCGGCTACTTGCCACAGGATATCCAGCTGTTCGCCGGTACCCTGACGGAAAACATCGCCCGCTTTGGCCAGGTTGACGCCGAGAAGGTGGTGGCCGCGGCCGCGCTGGCCGGCGTGCACCAATTGATACTGCATTTGCCCAAAGGGTATGAAACTGAGCTGGGTGAGGGCGGCAGCGGCCTGTCCGGCGGCCAGCGTCAGCGGGTGGCGCTGGCGCGCGCGCTGTACGGTTCTCCGGCGTTGGTAGTGCTGGATGAACCGAATGCCAACCTCGATCGTGAAGGGGAAGAGGCGCTGCAGCGGGCGATCGAAGCGTTGAAGGCGCGCGGCACCACCATCGTGTTAGTGACTCACAAACCGGCGATCCTGGCGACGACCGACAAATTGCTGGTGCTGGCCGCTGGCCAGGTGCAGCACTTCGGCCCCAGTGACGCCATCCTGAAAAAGTTGCCTGGTTTTGCGCCCGCTGCCGTACCGGCCAACGTCGGCCGCAGCAGCGGTGGCTTCAACGTCAACTACGCCAACTTTGCAAAAACGGCCAGCGGTGAACGAAAAGTATGAGCAATCAGAGTGTGATCCCCGGCGATATCGACGCCCTTTCCCGGCAGTTCGACGAAGGGCGTCATCTGCGGCTCGGCGGCTGGCTGGTGCTGTTGGGGTTTGGCGGTTTCCTGCTGTGGGGGCTGTTGGCGCCGCTGGACAAAGGCGTGCCGGTCTCCGGCAGCGTGGTGGTGGCCGGTAACCGCAAGGCGGTACAGCACCCGAGCGGCGGCGTGGTGTCGCAAATTCAGGTGCATGAAGGCGACCGGGTTCGCGCCGGGCAGGTGCTGTTGCTGATGGATACCGTCGACAGCCGCACCCAGCGCGATGCGCTGCGCAGCCAGCAGTTGAGCAACGCCGCGCAGCGGGCGCGGCTGCAGGCCGAACGCGACGGCCTGCAGGCGATCGCCTTCCCGGCATTGCTGCAAGCGCGGCGGGAGGAGCCGGAGGTGATGTCGTTGATGCTGTTGCAACAGCAGCTGTTCACCAGCCGCCGTGCGGCGTTGCAGAGCGAGCTGGCGGCAATCGCGGAGAGCATCGCCGGATCGCAGGCGATGCTGGAGGGGATCCGGCAGTCTTACGCCAGCAAACAGCGGCAAAAGGCCATGTTGCAGGAGCAGCTGGGCGGCATGCGCAAGCTGGCGGCGCAGGGGTATGTGGCGCGCAATCGGCTGTTGGATCTGGAAGGACAGTATGCGCAGATTGACGGCCAGGCGTCCGAGGATACCGGCAATATCGGCCGCCTGGGGCGCCAGATCCTGGAGCTGAAGCTGCGGGCGATCCAGCGGCGGGAAGAGTATCAGAAAGAGGTCAGCAGCCAGTTGGCCGAGGTGCGGATGAAGCTGGACGAACTGGATAACCGCCTGGCCAAGGCGGAGGCCGATTTGGGCCATACGCAGGTGAAAGCGCCGGTGGCGGGCACCGTGGTGGGGCTGAGCGTGTTCACCGAAGGCGGCGTGATCGGCGCCGGCCAGCAGCTGATGGAGATCGTGCCCAGCGATCGGGGGTTGCAGGTGGAGGCGCGTATCCCGGTCGAGCTGATCGACAAGGTGCAGGTGGGATTGCCGGTCGAGCTGTTGTTCTCGGCGTTTAACCAAAGCACCACGCCGCGCGTCGAAGGCGAGGTGACGCTGGTCGGGGCCGATCGCCTGACCGACGAGAAAAGCGGCGCGCCCTACTACAGCGTGCGCGCCAAGGTCAGCGAAGCGGGGCTGCAACGCCTGAACGGGTTGGAGATCCGCCCGGGGATGCCGGTCGAAGGCTTCATCCGCACCGGCGAGCGTTCGATGATGAACTACCTGTTCAAACCGCTGACCGATCGCCTTCATCTGGCGCTGACGGAAGAGTGAGCATGTCGGTTTCGTCGCTGCCTTTCGCCGCGCCCGGTGCCGCCATGCCCTGGCGCCGCTGCCTGGTGCTGGTGCTGACGCTGCATCTGCTGGCCGCGGCGCTGCTCTGGCCCTGGCGAGACAAGGCCGCGCCGCCGTGGGTGCCACCGCCGGCGGTCATGGTGCTGATGGCCGCCGCACCGCAGGCCCCGGCCGAGGTAAAACAACCGCCGGGAGAAAGGACGCCGCCGCCTCAGGTTGAACCGCCGGCACCGCCGGAACCCTTGCCGACGGTGAAGGTGCCTGAAGCCGTACGGCCGAACATCGCCGTACCGCCAAAGCAGAAAAAACCGCCCAAGCCGGTGAAGAAAAACCCCCTGCCGCGCACGCCGCCGCAGGAGAAAACGATCGCGCCGCCGAAGGTTCAGGAGCAAAGCATCGGCGCGCCGCCGCCGGGCCGGGCGGATAAAACGGCCGCGCCGCAAACCCGCCTGACGCCCTATGCGCAGGCAGGAGAGGACAGCTGGCGCAGCCGCATCAACAGCCGCCTTAATCGCTTTAAGCGTTACCCCAAAGACGCATTGCGGCTGAAGCGCCAGGGCGTCGGGCAGGTGCGTTTTACGTTGGACAAGCAGGGCCATGTGCTGGCGATAACGCTGGTCAGCAGCGCCGGGCTGCCGTCGCTGGATCGTGAAATCCAGGCGCTGGTCAAACGCGCTTCGCCGCTGCCGACGCCGCCGGCGGACGCTTATGTCAACGGCACGGTGGAATTGACGTTGCCGATCGATTTCAGTTTACGCGGCGCGGGTTTTTGACGCGGTGGTTTCATGGCGATGGCCTGAGCGTGACGCACGGAAACCTTTGCCTCTGCGCCGGGATCGCATTTCGCGCGAAAAACCAGTGACAGATCAACCGCAATCCCCCAATATGGATTTTCCATCAAGATGATTACGCGGGTGCCAGTCTATGCTGAAAGTGAATGAGTATTTTGCCGGAAAAGTGAAGTCTATCGGTTTTGACAGTAGCAGCATCGGTCTTACCAGCGTGGGTGTGATGGAAGAGGGGGAATACACCTTCTCCACCGCGCAGCCGGAAGAAATGACGGTGATCACCGGGGCGCTGAAAGTGCTGCTGCCGGGGGCGCCGGACTGGCAGGTGTTTACGCCGGGCGAGAAGTTCTTCGTGCCGGGGCACAGCGAGTTCAACCTGCAGGTGGCCGACGCGACCGCCTATCTGTGCCGCTATCTGAGCAAATAAATTTTGTTCGTTAGGGGAACGCAGGGCTCAGCGGATGCTGGGCCCTGGTCGTTTCTGAGGCGGGATTAACGCTGGGCTTCGCCGCCGAGCGCTTCGATGGTGTTTTTGATCAACGCCGCCAGCTCGCTGGTCATCAGGATAAAGTCGGCGTCAAAGCGCTGGGCGAAGTCATCGCGATCGATATCGTCGTTCTGCTCGCGCAGCGTGTCGGCGAACTTCAGGCGCTTGAGCGAACCGTCGTCCGACAGCATCAGCTGAATGCGCTCCTGCCAATCCACCGCCAGCTTGGTCACCAGCTTGCCGGCTTCGATGTGCACCGCGATTTCGTCGCTGATCAGATTCTGTTTCTTGCAGCGGATCACGCCGCCTTCTTCCAGAATCGCTTTCAGTTCCGCTTCATCCTGAATGGCGAAGCCGGCCGGCATCTCGCCGGAACGCACCCATTCGGTCAGCGTCAGTTCGATCGGGCTTTCCATGGTCAGCGGCACCACCGGCAGCGAGCCGAGGCTCTTGCGCAGCAGCGCCAGCGTATCTTCGGCGCGTTTGGCGCTGGCGGCATCGACCATGATCAGATCGTTGACGGTGTCGATCCACATGAAGGTCTGGTTGAAGCGGCTGAACGCGCGCGGCAGCAGGCTGTGCAGCACTTCGTCCTTCAGCGCGTCTTTCTCGGTCTTCTTCAGTTTGCGGTGTTGTTCCGCCTCCAGGCGCTCAATCTTGGCCTGCAGCTCTTGCTTGATGACCGGCGACGGCAGGATTTTCTCTTCCTTGCGCGCGCAGATGACGATCTGGCCGTTGACCGCGTGCGTCAGCGCATCGCTGTGCGAGCCCATCGGGGAGACCCAGCCGGTCTTCGCCATATCCTGGCTACCGCACGGCGTGAAGGCGAACGCGCTGAGTTGTTTTTCCATTTCATCCGCGTTTAACGCCACTTCGCGGCTCAAACGGTAAACCATCAAATTCTTAAACCACAGCATAATGTTATCCCTGGCTGGGCGTGCGTTCGGCACGCTGATTCGTCAAAAGCAGGGCGGCATGATAACGAATTGACGCTGAAAAATCGCCCCATTCTCTCCGAATTGCGTCGCCGTACGCAGCGGAAAAGGCCTGGCCCGGGAGAGGGAAACAGGTGATTCATCCGCGCGCTTACATTAGGCTGTGGCAACGCTGCGTGGCATCGAGGAGAAAAAACGTGCGCATTGGCATCGACTTGGGCGGGACAAAAATTGAAGTGATTGCGTTGGCGGACGACGGGCGAGAGCTGTTTCGCCATCGCATCGCCACGCCGCGCCATGACTATGGGCAAACCCTGGCGGCGATCGCCGGGCTGGTGAAGCTGGCGGAAGATCATACCGGCGAATGGGGATCGGTCGGGATCGGCATTCCCGGCACGCTGTCGCCGTTTACCGGGCGGGTGAAGAACGCCAACTCGGTATGGCTCAACGGCCAACCGTTGGATAAGGATCTGTCGGCGCTGTTGGCGCGCGAGGTGCGTATCGCCAACGACGCCAACTGCCTGGCGGTGTCGGAAGCCACCGACGGCGCCGGTGCCGGCGCGCAAACCGTGTTTGCGGTCATTATCGGCACCGGCTGCGGCGCCGGCGTGGCGCTGAACGGCCTGGCGCATTCCGGCGGCAATGGCATCGCCGGCGAGTGGGGCCACAACCCGCTGCCGTGGCAGGATGACGATGAGCTGCGCTACGCCCGCGACGTGCCGTGCTACTGCGGTAAGCCGGGCTGCATCGAAACCTTTATTTCCGGCACCGGTTTCGCCACCGACTATGCGCGCCTGAGCGGCAACGCGCTGCAAGGGCACGAGATCATGGCGCTGAGCGAGCGGGGCGATGCGCTGGCGGAGCAGGCGATCGTTCGCTACGAAATGCGGCTGGCGAAAGCGTTGGCGCACGTGATCAACATTCTGGATCCGGACGTGGTGGTGCTCGGCGGCGGCATGAGCAACGTGGATCGCCTGTACCGCACGGTGCCGCAGCGGGTGAAAGATTGGGTGTTCGGCGGCGAATGTGAAACGCCGATCCGCAAGGCGGTTCACGGCGACTCCAGCGGCGTACGCGGTGCGGCCTGGCTGTGGCCGCAACAGCAACGCTAAACGTTGCAACAAAGCGCGAGGCTGCTCGCGCTTTAAACCCTTTCCTGTACAAAAACTGGACGGCGCCTTATGCTTTAGCTAACTTAGCTAAGGAGGACGCGTATGCCGATTCAGGCCAATATGCACGAAGCCAAATCCAATCTGAGCCAGTTGGCGGACAGAGCCGCGGAGGGAGAAACCGTGATTATTGCAAAAGCAGGGAAGCCGTACGTACAGCTGGTTGCCATCAAGGGGGAAGCGCGCCGCCCTGGCGCCGCCAAGGGCAAGTTCACCGTGCCGGCGGATTTCAACGCGGGGGATGCGGCCATTGCGGCGCTGTTTGAGGGCGATGAATGAAGCGCTTGCTGCTGGATACCCACGCGTTGCTGTGGTGGCTGATTGATGACGCCTGCCTGGGCGCGAACGCCAAAAGGCAGATCGCCGATCCCGGCAACGCGGTATACGTCAGCGCGGCCAGCATTTGGGAGATCTCGATCAAGCAGGCGCTGGGCAAGCTGGCGCTGCCGGAAGATATCTTTGCGATCATCGAGGCCGAAGATTTTCTGGCGCTGCCGATGGACGCCTTTCACTGCCAACAGGCCGGGCAGTTGCCGCCCTATCATCAGGATCCTTTCGATCGCATGCTGATCGCACAGGCGCAGGCCGAAGGGCTGACGCTGATCTCCGCCGACGCGGTGTTTCCGCAGTACGGCGTGCGGGTGGCGGATGCCCGCCGTTAAGCCGGTTTTTCCTCGCTTTCGCTGCGCACCCGTTCGATATGAATGGTCAGGAACATCATCTCTTCCGTGGTGAGCTGATGCTGATAGTGCTTTTCGATGTGGCGGTTGATCTTGCCGGCGCAGGCGAATGACTCACGGTATTTCTCTTTCACCACCTGATACAGCGAGTCGTCGTCGCTGTCGACGTAGTTTTTCCCCAGCAGGCGCTGGGCGAAGAATTTCAAATGGGTGACGAAACGGTGGTAGCTCAGGGCTTCCTCATTGTAATCAAAGCGGAAGTGGTATTTGACCAGGTTGAGGATCTCTTGCATCACGCGGGTGATGTGCAGCGTGTTGTGCATCTCGTCGTTAAGTTGGGCGTTGACCAGGTGTAGGGCGATAAATCCGGCTTCGTCTTCCGGCAGCGCGGTATCCAGCCGTTGGGCGATCAGGGCCAGCGCCTCCAGCCCGACGGCGAACTCGGCCGGATAGAGCTTTTTAATCTCCCACAGCAACGCATTTTTGATATCCAGCCCTTGCGCATGGCGCTGCAGGGCGAAGTGGATGTGATCGGTCAGCGTGATGTAGACGATGTTATGCAACTTGCCCGGCAGCCGTTCGCGGGCAAGGGTAATAATCCTGTCGGCGGTGGTGACGCAGGCCAACGGGATCTCGGCGAGCAGCTCTTTATAGCGTTCGGCGATTTCACCGCCGTTATGAGTGAACACCTTTTCGATCAGGCTTTCATCCAGCGTGTCGCCGGGCTTCTTTTTAAAGCCGATTCCTTTTCCCATTACCACCGTCTCTTCGTGACGGTCGTCCAGCGTAATCACCACGTTATTATTGAGTATTTTAGCGATTTTCATGGTCTTTCCCGGTGTTTCAGCATCCTGAAAACGAAAAAACCTGACGCCCGGAAGCGATCCCGGGCGTCAGGTTTTGCCTGTATTTTATGTTTCTGCCCTGCGGCCTGAGCGGCGGAGGGGATACAGTAACAATCCTGTTATGCCTGCATAATAACCCGTGCTCGCCGCGGCTCAACGCTTTTCACCGCGGAGTGCCGCCACGGTCACACTTCTGCGCCGCGCGCGGCGGGATCATTCCAGCCTGAAGTGCGCCTCCAGCCGGCTGACGCCAAGCCCGTTGACCTTTTTCACCTTGATTTGCACCGGAATACGCTCTTTCATCGCCTCGACGTGGCTGATCACGCCAATGGTTTTACCGGAAGCATTCAGGCTGTCCAGCGCGTCCAGCGCGGTATCGAGGGTTTCGGCGTCCAGCGTGCCGAAGCCTTCGTCGAGGAACAGCGAGTCGATGCTGGTTTTGTGGCTGACCAGATCGGACAACGCCAGCGCCAGCGCCAGGCTGACCAGGAAGCTCTCGCCGCCGGACAGGGTGCGGGTATCGCGCAGCGCATCGGCCTGCCAGGTGTCCACCACCTGCAGCTCCAGCGCGTCGCTGGTTTTGCGCTGCAGCAGGTAGCGCCCGTGCAGCCGGCCGAGCTGAAGGTTGGCCAGGTAGACCAAGTGATCGAGCGTCAGCCCCTGAGCGAAACGGCGGAACTTGTCGCCTTCTTTCGAGCCGATCAGCTGGTTGAGGTAGCTCCAGTCGTCGTAGTCTTGCTGGCTGCGGGCGATTTGCTCGAACAGCGCCTGTTGATTGAGACGACGGGCGGCGTCGCTTTCCAGCTGGTTGCGCAGTTCGCCCTGGCTCAGCTGCAGCGCCTTCAACTGCTGTGCCAGCGCGGCCAGCGATTGGGTGAGCGCGTCGAGATCCGCGTTGGCTTCATCCACCCCTTCAGGGCGGTTCAGCCGATGCTGCTCCAGCGTTTGCGTCGCCTGAGTCAGCAGGGCCGCAGCCTCTACCTGCCGCTGTTGCAGTTGCTCTTTGCGCTGCTGCAATTCGCGGCGCAGGGCGTCGTCCAGCAGCGCGGCGGCGAAGGCGGTTTCATCGGCGAATTCGCTGTCGGCCAGCGCCTGCTGCCATTGCTGCTGCGCCTGCTGCAGCCGTTCCTGCATTTGGGTGTGCTGTTGTTGTAACCCGGCCTGTTGGCCGGCCAGGCGTTCGCGCAGTTCCTGCGCCTTTTGCCACTGCTCGGCGGCCTGCAAGCTGGCCTGTTCACAGGCGGTTTGTTTGGCGCGCAGCTGTTCGCGCACCTCGGCGACTCGCTGTTCGCCGAACAGCGCCAGCCGCTGCGCGCGCCGTTCGGCGAGGGTCTTCTCGCCTTCCTGCCAGCGTTGAAGCAGGTCTTGCTGCTGTTGCAGGCTGTCGGCGTGGGTTTTCTGCAGCAGCGTAAAGCGCTCTTCGAGCAGCGCCAGCTGTTGCTGCGCCTGCTGCTGCTGCGTTTGCAGAGCGGCGAGCGCGTCTTTTGCCTGTTGTACCGCCTGCGCCGCCTGTTCATGCTGCTGCAGCGCGTGCTGCCCGTGCCGCTCTTCGTCGTCGCAGCCGCTCAGCCAGGCGCTGAGTTGCTCGCCCTCCGCCAGGGTAAAGTCGAATGCCAGCGGCGCGCTGAGCTGCTGCCACTGCTGCTGTTTGGCAGCCAGCTGCTGCTCATCCTGCGCGATGGTTTGCTGCTGGCGCTGCAATTGCTGTTGCAGGTTGTCGTAACGGGCTCGCAGCTCGACGCCTTGTTTTTGCAATGCTTCGGTCTGGACTTTCATTTGCTCCAGACGTTGCGCAGTTTCTGACAGTTTTACCTCTTGGTATTGTTCTACCGCCGGGTGCTCGCATGAGCCGCACAGTGGGCAGGGGGCTCCGGGTTGCAAACGGGCGCGCTCGGCCTCAAGACCCACGATCCGTTGTTCCAGCGCATAGGTTTTTTCAACATCGGCCTGGTGTGCTTTCTGTTGCTTAAATTGCTGACGGATGAGTTCTAGCTGTGGCTCCAGCTGGGTCAGTTCACGTTGACCGATGTTTAGCTCTTGCCGCTGCTGTTCCAGCCGTTTAACGATTTGCTGTGATAAAGAGGAGAGAGTAAACAGCTGCTGACGCGTCGGGCGCAGATCCGCCAGTGCGTTAAGGCGTTGGCGCAGCGGGGCCAGCGGGGTTTGCGCCTCCAGCGCCTGTTGCTGCTGTTGTTGAACGGCCAGCGCTTCGGTCAGCGCGTTCAACTGCTGCTGATGCTGTGCGGCCTGCGCCGTCAGCTGGCTGCGCTGGGCGGTGAGCTGCTCCAGTGCGGTCTGCTGCTGGGCGCACTGCTGCGCGGCGGCATCGCCGGCCTGTCGCCGCTCGGCCTGCGTCGACTGCAGTTGGGCGATCTGATGGTCGAGCGGGGCGACCTGGTCATCGATCAGTTGTTGCTGCTGCCGCATATGCTCGGCATGGGCTTGCTGCGCCAGACGGGCCTTTTCCACCGCCTGCTGCAGCGGCGCCAGCTGCGCCGAGTGCTGCTCCTGTTGCTGCGTCAGCTGGGCAGCCTGCTGTTGTATCGTTTGTAGCTCGGTGCGGCAGCGATCGCGTTCGCCGCGCAGCGGCCGCAATTTCTCGGCCGGTTCGCTGAGCGCCAGCCGCTGCAACTGCGGGGCGGCCTCGGCCTGCTCGCGCTGGGCGGTTTCCAGCCGCCGTTGACCCTCGTTTTGCTGTTGCCGGAGGCGTTGCCATTGCTGCAGCCAGCTCAGCGCCTGTTGCTGTTGCTGGGTTTGCTCGCCGAGGGTACTTTCCTGCGCGCTCAGCGCCGTCAGCTGTTCGCTCAGGGAGTGGCGCTGTTCATCATTCAGCAACTCGATGCCGCTGGCGCGCTGGTGCAACGCATCCAGGTCGGTTTTGGCCTGCTTGTGCGACTCGAACACCTGTTCGGACAACCGCCCGTAGATTTCGGTGCCGGTCAGCTCTTCCAGCAGCTCGGCGCGATCGTTGGCGTCGGCGTTGAGGAACGCGGCAAACTGCCCTTGAGACAGCATCATCGATTTGGTGAAGCGGCCGAAGTCCAGCCCGGTGATGGCGGCGGTGATCTCCAGCTTGTCGCGCACCTTATCCGCCAGGATCTTGCCGTCCTCGCGGCGCGCCAGTTCGACCTTCGGCGCCTGCAGATTGCCGTCCGGCGCATTTTTGGCGCGGCGCTGGCTCCAAAAGGCGCGATAGCCGATGCCCTTGATCTCGAATTCGACCTCCGCCAGCGATTCGGCGGTGTGGCGGGTCATCAGTTCATTCTGGCTCGGCGTGACGTTGAGGCGTGGCGTCTGGTGGTACAGCGCCAGGCAAATGGCGTCCAGCAGGGTGGTTTTGCCCGCGCCGGTCGGGCCGGTAATGGCGAACAGACCGTTGCTGGCGAACGGCTCAGCGGTGAAGTCAATTTTCCATTCGCCCTGCAGCGAGTTGAGGTTTTTTAACCGCAGGCTGAGGATCTTCATGGGTTGGTCTCCTCAGGATTGTGCTGCACCGCATCGACTACCTGGCGAAACAGTTGGTGCATCCGCCGTTGGCGCGCTTCGGGCATGTCGGCCTCCTGTGCCAGGCGCCGTTCGAACACCTCGTTGACGCTCAGCTCGTTGAGCGTTTCTTTGTCCTGCTGCGCGATCGCCTGGCGGCGTTGCTCTTTGCTGCGCCGCAGCAGTACCACTTCCACTGGCAGCTCATCCGCCATCAGTTGGATGCGGCGTTGGATATCGCTGAGGTAGTCCTGCGTCGCCACTTCGATATCCAGCCACACCGGCAGCTCGCCGGCATAGTCGGCAAATTGCTGCAGTTGCCGTTCGATCTCGGCCAGATCGCCTTTGATCAGCTGCATGGGCTGGAACTGCGGGATCGTTAACGCGTCTACCCGCTGGAGGGCGCCGTCGGCGAAATCGACCAGGAAGACGCTTTTGGCTTTGCCCAGTTCATCGAAGCTGAGCGGGATCGGCGAGCCGCTATAGCGAATATGTTCCGACTTGGCGACGTTCTGCGCGCGGTGAATGTGGCCCAGCGCGATATAGTCGGCAGGGGGGAAGGCCTGCGCCGGGAAGGCGTCCAGGGTGCCGATATAGATATCGCGCACCGAGTCGGAGGTAGTGACGCCGACGGTGGTCAGGTGGCCGGTGGCGACGATCGGCAGCGGCAGGCCCAGCCGATCGCGGCGCTCGCAGGCCGCCTGATACAGCGCCTGGTAATGTTCGGCGATGGCTTCCTGCAGCGCCTGCTGTTTCTGTACGCCGGATTCGCCGGCGCGGCTGGTGAGCAGATCGCGCGGCCGCAGAAACGGAATGGCGCACAGCACGGCACCCGGCTGACCGTCGCGCCGGTTAAGCACCACGATCTGCTGCTCGATGGCACCCTGCGCGCTCGCGATCACCGTGGTGTTCAGGCAAGAGAGCAGTTCCCGCGATTCGTTCAGCGTCGCGACCGAATCGTGGTTGCCGCCCAACACGACCAACTGGCAGCCGGTGCGCTGCAGGTCCACCACGAAGCGGTTGTACAGCTCGCGGGCGTAGCTGGGTGGCGAGCCGGTATCGAACAGATCCCCGGCGACGATCAGCGCATCCACCTGCTGCTGCTCGATCTGCTCGATCAGCCAGTTCAGAAAAGCCTGGTGCTCGGCGGCGCGGCTTTTGGTGAAAAAGTACTGGCCAAGATGCCAGTCAGAGGTGTGGATCAGGCGCATGACACTCCCGGATGCAAAGATAATGGCGATGATTATAAAGGCCGCGGCGGCGGCTGTCCCGGCGCAATGGCGATGACCATGGAATGATTTTTCTTTGCGCCGGGAAATAATCGCTATGCTTACTGCCTATAACAGCCGCTTTTTTTCATAAAAGTGTCACAAAACTGACGCATAATGGCGCCCGCAAAGTCGCTAACACATTGGCAGGATTGACGATGGCAAGACGCATACTGGTGGTGGAAGACGAAGCGCCGATCCGTGAGATGGTGTGCTTTGTGTTGGAACAGAATGGTTACCAACCGTTGGAAGCCGAGGATTATGACAGCGCCGTGACGCGCCTGTCTGAGCCGTTCCCTGATTTGGTGTTGCTCGACTGGATGTTGCCCGGCGGTTCCGGCATTCAGTTCATCAAACATATGAAGCGCGAAGCGCTGACCCGCGATATCCCGGTCATGATGCTGACTGCGCGCGGCGAAGAGGAAGACCGCGTGCGCGGCCTGGAAGTGGGGGCGGATGATTACATCACCAAGCCGTTCTCGCCGAAGGAGCTGGTGGCGCGCATCAAGGCGGTCATGCGCCGCATTTCACCTATGGCGGTGGAAGAAGTGATTGAAATGCAAGGGCTGAGCCTGGATCCATCCTCCCACCGCGTGATGGCTAACGATCAGGCGTTGGACATGGGGCCGACCGAGTTCAAGCTGCTGCACTTCTTTATGACCCACCCGGAGCGCGTTTATAGCCGCGAGCAGTTGCTTAATCACGTCTGGGGCACTAACGTTTATGTGGAAGACCGTACCGTTGACGTGCATATCCGTCGGCTCCGCAAGGCGTTAGAAACCAGTGGGCATGATAAAATGGTTCAAACCGTTCGGGGCACCGGCTACCGGTTCTCAACGCGCTACTGATCGCGCTGCGCTGGAGAATATGCCGTGTTAGAACGTCTGTCGTGGAAGAGGCTGGCTCTGGAGCTGGCTCTTTTTTGTTTGCCCGCTTTACTGCTGGGGCTGATTTTCGGTTATCTGCCCTGGTTCCTGCTGGCCTCCGCGCTGGCTGCGCTGGTGTGGAATTTCTACAACCAGCTCAAACTCTCCCATTGGCTGTGGATCGACCGCAGCATGACACCGCCGCCCGGCCGCTGGAGCTGGGAGCCGCTGTTTTATGGCCTGTATCAGATGCAGCAGCGCAACCGCCGCCGCCGGCGCGAGCTGGCGCTGCTGATCAAGCGCTTTCGCAGCGGGGCCGAATCGCTGCCGGATGCGGTGGTGATGACCACCGTCGAAGGCAACATCTTCTGGTGTAATGGGCTGGCGCAGCATCTGCTCGGCTTCCGCTGGCCGGAAGACAACGGCCAGCACATCCTCAACCTGCTGCGCTATCCGGAATTCAGCCACTACTTGCAACAGCAGGAGTTCTCGCGCCCGCTGACGCTGCAGCTGAACAACGAACACTACGTCGAATTCCGCGTGATGCCGTATTCCGAAGGGCAGCTGCTGATGGTGGCGCGCGACGTTACCCAGATGCGCCAGCTGGAAGGGGCGCGGCGCAACTTCTTCGCCAACGTCAGCCATGAGCTGCGCACGCCGCTGACGGTGCTGCAGGGCTACCTGGAGATGATGGGCGACGAAGAGCAGGACGGCTCGCTGCGCAGCAAGGCACTGAGCACCATGCAAGAGCAGACCCGCCGCATGGACGGGCTGGTCAAGCAGCTGCTGACGCTGTCGCGCATCGAGGCGGCGCCCAATGTCGACATGAACGAGCGGGTGGATATCCCGCTGATGCTGCGGGTGTTGCAGCGCGAGGCGCAGTCGCTGAGCGGCGGCAATCACGAGATCACCTTCCGGGTGAACGAACAGCTCAACGTGTTCGGTAATGAAGACCAGTTGCGCAGCGCGGTGTCTAACCTGGTGTACAACGCGGTCAATCACACGCCGAAGGGCACCCACATTGAAGTGAGCTGGCAGCAGACGGCGCACGGCGCGCAGTTCCAGGTCAGCGACAACGGGCCAGGCATCGCCGCCGAACACCTGCCGCGGCTGACCGAGCGTTTTTACCGCGTCGACAAGGCCCGTTCGCGCCAAACCGGCGGCAGCGGGTTGGGGTTGGCGATCGTCAAACACGCGCTCAGCCATCACGATGCGCGGCTGGAGATCCTCAGCGAACCGGGGATTGGCACCCGCTTTATCTTTACCTTACCCAATCGGTTGATTGTTCCCGCCGCTTTATCAGAGAATGCGGTGAAAAATTAACGCGAGACACCGGTATGACCCGAATAACCCGAGGGCTGTTGCTTTGCCTGGCGCTGCTGGCCGGACGCGGCGCGCTGGCGCAGCCCGACGGCATGCTGGCGGGCAACCTGTCCAGCGTCGGTTCCGACACCCTGGCGAATCTGATGGCGCTGTGGGCGCAGGATTTCAGTCAGCATTACCCCAACGTTAACCTGCAGATCCAGGCCGCCGGCTCCTCTACCGCGCCGACCGCCTTGGCGGCGGGCGCCGCGCAGCTGGGCCCGATGAGCCGGCCGATGAAGGCGGCCGAGGTCTCGGCGTTCGAACATCGCTACGGCTATGCGCCGCTGGCGGTGCCGGTAGCGGTGGATGCGCTGGTGGTGTTGGTGCATCAGGACAATCCGCTGCGTGGCCTCAATCTGCAGCAGCTCGATCGCATTTTCTCCGCCACCCGGCGCTGCGGCGAAAGCAAACCGCTGACGCGCTGGGGCGAACTGGGGCTGAGTGGCGACTGGGCGACGCGTTCGCTGCAGCGCTTCGGCCGCAACTCGGCGTCCGGCACCTACGGCTATTTCAAACTGCGTGCGCTGTGCGGCGGCGATTTTATGCCGCGCGTCAATGAGCTGCCCGGTTCGGCTTCGGTGGTGCAGGCGGTGGCCGGTTCACTCAACGGCATCGGCTACGCCAGCATCGGCTTTCGCGCCAGCGGCGTGCGGCTGCTGCCGTTGGCGGAGTCGGGAGAGGACTATGTTGCGCCTACCGCCGCCAACGTGCGCAACGATCGCTATCCGCTGTCGCGCTATCTCTATATCTACATCAACAAAGCCCCCAATCAACCGCTGGAGCCGCTGACCGCCGCGTTCCTCGATCGCGTGCTGTCGACCGCCGGACAGAGCCTGGTCAACCACGACGGCTACCTGCCTCTGCCGCCGGCCGCCCTGCAGAAGACCCGTCAGGCGCTTGGGTTGCAACCGCTCGCGTCGGCCATGATGCAATAACCGACAAAAGGCGACGTAATTTTCGCCTTTTTTCACGGCCAAACGAAGCTCGTGCCACGCGAAAATCGGGCTTATATTGGTGTTTTCGCGCGGTAAAGTGATATATGTTTCACGTTTCGTGAATCTGTTGTTCAAAAATGATACAAATCATGTAGTGTATATTTATTGATAGCCAATATGATCGACTGGTGGCTAAAGTTTATATGGTTGATAGCTCTGCTTTTCACCGTGCGCCTTGCCTTGAAGCGCTATAAACGTTTACCTTAGCCTTCGTTGTCGGATTAAACCTCCATTTTTATAACTCCTAAAATTTTGCCCATCTTCATGAGCGGCCACTTTCGAATAGGGACATAAACGCCGGATCCAGTGCGTTTAGGGTGCTTATTTGGCGCTGCAACGATCGGGCATGCCGGCAACCGGGTGGGGCGTTACGCCACCACGCTATCGGACAATTTTTTTTCATTTGAACAGGCAACACGACATCGTATGAGTCATCGTTTAACGTCAAAAGATATCCTGGCACTGGGCTTTATGACCTTTGCCTTATTCGTCGGGGCCGGGAACATCATCTTCCCGCCGATGGTCGGCTTACAGTCCGGTGAACACGTCTGGACCGCGGCGCTGGGCTTCCTGATCACCGCCGTCGGCCTGCCGGTCATCACCGTCATCGCGCTGGCGCGCGTCGGCGGCGGCATCGACGCCCTCAGCTCGCCGATCGGGCGCGGCGCCGGCCTGCTGCTGGCGACCGTCTGCTACCTGGCCGTCGGCCCGCTGTTCGCCACGCCGCGCACCGCCACCGTGTCCTTCGAAGTGGGTATCGCCCCGCTGACCGGCGACGGTGCCATGCCGCTGTTCATCTATAGCCTGGTGTATTTCGCGCTGGTGATCGGCATCTCCCTGTATCCGGGCCGCCTGCTCGACACCGTCGGCCATGTGCTGGCGCCGCTGAAGATCGTGGCATTGGCCGTACTGGGCATCGCCGCGCTGCTGTGGCCTGCCGGCGCGCCGATCCCGGCGACGGCGGCTTACCAGAGCGTGCCTTTCTCCTCCGGCTTCGTTAACGGCTATCTGACCATGGATACGCTGGGTGCGCTGGTATTCGGCATCGTTATCGTCAACGCGGCGCGTTCACGCGGCGTGAAAGACGCCGGTCTGTTGACCCGTTACACCATTCTGGCCGGTTTGATCGCCGGTGTGGGCCTGACGCTGGTTTACCTGAGCCTGTTCAAGCTGGGCTCCGGCAGCGGCGCGCTGGTGCCTGACGCCACCAACGGCGCGGTGATCCTGCACGCTTACGTTCAGAACACCTTCGGCAGTTTGGGCAGCTTCTTCCTGGCGGCGCTGATTTTCATCGCCTGCATGGTAACCGCGGTCGGCCTGACCTGCGCCTGCGCCGAGTTCTTCGCGCAATATCTGCCGTTCTCGTACAAGACGCTGGTGTTTATCCTGGGTCTGTTCTCGATGGTGGTGTCCAACCTCGGCCTGAGCCACCTGATCCAGATCTCCATTCCGGTGCTGACCGCGATTTACCCGCCGTGCATCGTGCTGGTGGTGCTGAGCTTCACCCTGCGTTGGTGGCACAGCGCGCCGCGCATCATCGCGCCGGTGATGCTTGTCAGCCTGTTGTTTGGTATCCTTGACGCGGTGAAAGCCTCCAGCTTCCAGCAACTGCTGCCGGCCTGGACGACTCACCTGCCGCTGGCGGAGCAGGGGTTGGCATGGTTGCCGCCTTCGCTGCTGATGCTGGTGCTGGTCGCGATTTATGATCGGGTGTGCACGCGTTCCCAAGTGACCGCGCACTGATAATCCCCCGGCTTAATCCAGGGCCACGGACATGTCCGTGGCTTTTTTTCGTTTAAAACTATGGGTCATTTTCATGCAACAACAGTCACCCACCTCTGCCCCCGACAATAAGCTGAAACGCGGCCTCAGCACGCGTCATATCCGCTTTATGGCGTTGGGGTCAGCCATCGGCACCGGGTTGTTCTACGGCTCGGCGGATGCCATCAAAATGGCCGGCCCGAGCGTGCTGCTGGCTTACCTGATCGGCGGCATCGTGGCCTTTATCATCATGCGCGCCCTGGGGGAGATGTCGGTCAACAACCCGCAGGCCAGCTCATTTTCCCGCTATGCGCAGGACTACCTCGGCCCGATGGCGGGTTACATCACCGGTTGGACCTACTGCTTTGAAATCCTGATCGTCGCCATCGCCGACGTGACCGCTTTTGGCATCTATATGGGGGTCTGGTTCCCGGAAGTGCCGCACTGGATCTGGGTGCTGAGCGTGGTGTTGATCATCGGCGCCATCAACCTGATGAGCGTCAAGGTGTTCGGCGAGCTGGAGTTCTGGTTCTCGTTCTTCAAGGTCGCCACCATCATCATCATGATCGCGGCCGGTATCGGCATCATCATCTGGGGTATCGGCAACGGCGGGCAACCGACCGGCATTCATAACCTGTGGTCGAACGGCGGCTTCTTCAGCAACGGCTTTATCGGCATGATCCTGTCGCTGCAGTTGGTGATGTTCGCTTACGGCGGCATTGAAATCATCGGCATCACCGCCGGCGAAGCCAAAGATCCGAAAAAATCGATTCCCAAAGCCATCAACTCGGTGCCGTGGCGCATTCTGGTGTTCTACGTCGGCACGCTGTTCGTCATTATGTCTATCTACCCGTGGAACCAGGTGGGCACCAACGGCAGCCCGTTCGTGCTGACCTTCCAGCATATGGGCATCACCGTGGCGGCGGGCATTCTCAACTTCGTGGTGATTACCGCGTCGCTGTCGGCGATCAACAGCGACGTGTTCGGCGTCGGCCGCATGCTGCACGGCATGGCTGAGCAGGGCCACGCGCCGAAAATGTTCAGCAAGGTGTCGAAGCGCGGTATTCCCTGGGTGACGGTGGTGGTGATGATGCTGGCGCTGCTGCTGGCGGTATACCTCAACTACATCATGCCGGAGAGCGTGTTCCTGGTGATCGCGTCCCTGGCGACCTTCGCCACCGTGTGGGTGTGGATCATGATCCTGTTCTCCCAAATCGCCTTCCGTCGCAGCCTGAGCAAAGAGCAGGTGAAGCAGCTGGCGTTCCCGCTGCGCGGCGGGGTATTCACCTCGGTGGTGGCGATCGTGTTCCTGGTGTTCATCATCGGCCTGATCGGCTACTTCCCGACCACGCGCGTCTCGCTGTACGCCGGCCTGGTCTGGGTGGTATTGCTGCTGGCGGGATACTGGTTCAAGGTCAACCATCAGAAAAAACGCGCGCCGCTGGCGACGCAGCAAGACTAAATGGAAAAACACCGGCTAAGGCCGGTGTTTTTTTAGCGTTGGTCTTCCACTTCATCCTCCCCGGCGGCGCGCGCTTCGATACGCATGTCGCCGCCGTTAAGGCGTTCTTCCTCCTCCTCGCCGGCGCAGCGCGCCAGCACTTCGCGAATGTCCTGCATATTGCTGCTGAGCGCGCTCAGCGAAGGTTGCAGATTGCGGGGCATGCGGCTTTCGTCCAGCGAAGCGCTGTGCAGGCAGCCGATAAACAGCAGGGTGGCCATCAGGGTAAACAACCGGTGACGTAACCGTTTCAGCAAGGGCTTTCCCTCTCGGTGGTGAAGGTGATGGCGCATTAACGCCGTTTTCGCCGGGGAAAAGAAGGGGGTGGAGATATCTGCTGGCAATTGAAAGAACATCATTACCAGCAGACACAATTACGTCAGCCGACGTCAGGAAGCGTTCGCGCTTTGTTGCAGCATGCCGCGCAGGTCATTGCCGGTCGGTGTCTGATGCACGCGCAGGCCGAACTCGTCGATCACCGCCAGGATATGGTCGAAAATATCCGCCTGAATGCTTTCATACTCCGCCCAGACCGTGGTGTTGGTGAAGGCGTAGATTTCCAGCGGCAGGCCTTCCGGCGTCGGCGCCAGCTGGCGCACCATCAGGGTCATGTTCTGGTGAATGCGCGGGTGAGCGCGCAGATAGGCTTCCAGATAGGCGCGCAGCGTGCCGAGGTTGGTCAGGCGGCGGCCGTTGAGCGGCGAGGCCAGATCGACGGCGATCTCCTGGTTGTGCTGGCTCAGCTCCTGGGTCTTGACGTTCAGGTAGCTGTGCAGCAGCGGGTTGCGCTGCAGGCTGCGCTGTTCCTCTTCTGACAGGAAGTGCACGCTGCCGGTGTCGATATTCAGGCTGCGCTTGATGCGGCGCCCGCCGGATTCCGACATCGACCGCCAGTTTTTGAACGAGTCGGAGATCAGCGCGTAGGTGGGAATGGTGGTGACGGTGTTGTCCCAGTTACGCACTTTGACCGTGGTCAGGCCGATGTCGGTGACCGCGCCGTCGGCGCCGTATTTCGGCATTTCCAGCCAGTCGCCGATCTTCAGCATATCGTTGGCGGAGAGCTGGATGCCGGCCACCAGCCCGAGGATCGGATCCTTGAACACCAACATCAAGACCGCGGTCATGGCACCCAGGCCGCTGAGCAGCAGCAGCGGCGATTTGCCCATCAGCAGCGAGACGATCATGATGCCGATCAGGATCGCCGCCACCAGTTTCAGGCCCTGGAAAATGCCGCGCAGCGGCAGCTGATTGGAGATCGGGCTTTGGCGCAGCAGCGCCAGCAGCGTATCCAGCAACGAGAACAGCGACAGCAGGGTGAAGGCGAGGATCCACACCTGCGCGGCGGTAACGATCACCGCCTGGGTCTGGCTGCCGCTCTGCAGCCACAGCGTCGCCTGGATGCTGATGATCACCCCTTGCAGCAGCAGCGCCACGCGCTGGAACAGTTTGTATTGGGTGATGGCCTGCTGCCAGACGCGCTGCGATTGCTGGCCTCGGCGCTGAAGGGCAGCCAACACTACCCGGTGCAGCACCAGGTGGATCACCACCGAGATCAGAACAATCAACCCTAATACCATCAACAGCGACATCACTCCGCCGAATTCCAACCCAAATTGTTCCAGCCAGCGCGTTATCTGTTGTTGCATTACCGCTCCTTAAAAAATGCGCAAAAAATATCCTGTAAGCTCAAAACGCGTTAGCCTAAGGGTTAACGTGCAGGATTTGTGCCTGTTTACCTTTTTTTACATCGAGTTAGCGTTATTTTTCGGTCTCCGCCCCCCGGCTCATCCCCGGGTTTTGCGGTCAGAGAGGAGGGGGAGTTGCACTTAACGTGGCATTGTTCGCTTCTTGAAGAACGCCGTCGATTTCGTTTGGTACAGCAGGAGAACAGTATGCTTAACGCCTGGCATCAACCGGTCCCGCCTTTTGTGGTGAAGCAAGGGCAACGTTTGGATATCACGCTGTGGTTACAAGGGGATGAACTGCCGGAACGGGTGTTTTTGCGCGCCGAACCGGACAACGAAGAGTGGCTGCTGGTGATGAAAGCGCAGCGCCACGAGGGGATGCGGCGCTACCAGGCCAGCCTGACGCTGAATGAGGGCGAGCCGACGCGGCGTTACTGCTTCAAGCTGCTGTGGGCCGATCGCCAGCAGTGGTTCGGCCCGCAGGGCTGGTCGCCAACGCCGCCGGGCCAGCTGGCGCAGTTCACCGTCGACGAGCCCGACAACGGCCCCGAATGGGTGGCGGATCAGCTGTTCTATCAAATTTTCCCCGATCGCTTCGCCAGCAGCGGCGGCGAGCACGGCATCCAAAGCGGCAGTTACCGCCATCACGCGGCCGGTGCCGAGGTGATTCGGCGCGACTGGCAGCATCCGCTGGAGGATCGCCACGCCGCCTCGACCTTTTACGGCGGCGATCTGGACGGCATCAGCGCCAAACTGCCGTATTTGCAGCAGCTGGGCGTGACGGCGCTGTACCTGAACCCGATTTTTACCGCGCCGAGCGTGCATAAGTACGATACCGAGGACTATTATCAGGTCGATCCGCACTTCGGCGGCAACGCGGCGCTGCAGCGTTTGCGAGTGAGCACTCACAAGGTGGGCATGAAACTGGTGCTGGACGGGGTCTTCAACCACACCGGCGACTCGCATCCGTGGTTCGACCGCCATCGTCAGGGCGAAAACGGCGCCTGTCATCATCCCGATTCGCCGTATCGCGGCTGGTTCAACTTTTACCCGGACGGCCGCGCGCTCGACTGGAAGGGCAACGCCAGCCTGCCGAAGCTCAACTTCGCCGAGCCGCAGGTGGCGGAAGCGATTTATCAGGGGGAAGGCAGCGTGGTGCGCCACTGGCTGCGCCCGCCGTACAGCATCGACGGTTGGCGGCTGGACGTGGTGCACATGCTGGGGGAGAACGGCGGCGCCGCCGGCAATTTGCGTCACCTGGCAGGCATCTATCAGGCGGTGAAGCAGGAGAACCCGCAGGCCTACGTCTTGGGCGAGCACTTCGGCGACGCGCGCCGCTGGCTGCACGCCGGCGTGGAGGATGCGGCGATGAACTACATGGGCTTCGCGCTGCCGGTGCGGGCGTTCTTGGCGGGGCTGGACGTGGCCTATCATCCGGTGCGGCTGGACGCCGCCGGGTGCGCGCAGTGGATGGACGGCTACCGCGCCGGGCTGCCGCACGGCCGCCAGCTGATCCAGTTCAACCAGTTGGACAGCCACGATACCGCGCGTTTCCTCACGCTGTTGCAGGGGAACGCGGCGCGCATGCAGATGGCGGCGGTGTGGTTGCTGAGCTGGATCGGTGTGCCTTGCCTCTATTACGGCGATGAGATTGGTCTGGACGGCGGCAACGATCCGTTCTGCCGCAAGCCGTTCCCGTGGGACGTCGGCGACTGGGACCGGCCGCTGTTGGCGCTGTTCCAGCGCATGGCGACGCTGCGTAAACAGAGCGTGGCATTGCGCCGCGGCGGCTGTCAGGTGCTGTATGCCAGCGGAGAAACGCTGGTGTTCGTGCGCCTGTATCAGCAGGAACAGGTGCTGGTGGCGCTGCAGCGCGACGGCAGCGGTCAGGCGCAGCTGCCGCACAACCCGCTGTTGGCGCGCGGCCCGTGGCGGCGTGTGGAAGGGCGGGGAGAGTTGAGCGAAACGGCGGGCGGGCTGCGCCTGCAGCTGGCGGAAGAGTCGGCCACCGTGTGGCGGTATGAAGGCTAAAGCAACTGCGGGGGCCGTAAGGCCCCCGCGATAAAGGTGAGTAGGCGTTTACATCAGTAACCGACCGCGGAGCCTGCCGGACGACGCACGTCGTTAGCGCCGTACAGGTAGCCTTCACGCACCTTACCGGAAACCGCCGAATCGTTGCCGGAGTTGGCCGGGCCGACGCCCGCCGCGCCCGGCAAGCCGACCAGAATCAGTTCGGCGGCGCCCCACGGCGTTTGCTCGACCATCTTATAACCCATGCCGCTCAGCAGCTTTAGCGTATCGGCGGAAACGCCGCGCTGTTCGTAGTACACCTCATCCGGCAACCATTGGTGATGGATGCGCGGCGCGTCTACCGCTTCCTGCGGCGCCATACCGTGGTCGATCACGTTCAACGCGGTCTGCAGGGTGATGGTGATGATGCGTGAGCCGCCCGGCGAACCCAGCACCATAAAGATTTTGTTGTCCTTGGTCACCAGTGTCGGGCTCATCGACGATAGTGGGCGCTTACCGGGGGCAATGCTGTTGGCGGTGCCCTGCACCAGCCCGTACAGGTTTTTCTCGCCCACTTTCACCGTGAAGTCGTCCATCTCGTCGTTGAGGAAGAAGCCGGTGCCCGGTGCGATCACCACGGCGCCGAAGCGGCCGTTGACGGTATAGGTGGTGGAGACCGCGTTGCCGTCGTGGTCGACGATCGAATAATGGGTGGTTTCCGGCTTCTCATGCGGTTCCATGCCGGGCTGCACGTTTTCCGACGGCGTGGCCTTGTCCGCGACGATTTTCTTGCGGATCTGCTCGGCGTAGCTCTTGCTCACCAGCCGGTCGATCGGGTTCTTGATGAATTCCGGGTCGCCGAGGTAGGTGTTGCGGTCCATGTAGGCATGGCGCATCGCTTCGGTCATGGTGTGAATGGCCGCCGCCGAGTTGAAGCCCATGCTTTTCAGGTCATAGCCTTCCACCACGTTGAGGATTTCGCACAGCGTCACACCACCGGAGCTGGGAGGCGGCGCCGACACGAATTTGTAGCCGCGATAGCTGCAGGTGATCGGCGGGGTTTCGGTGACTTTATAGTTGGCGAAGTCGGCGGCGGTCAAAATGCCGCCGCCCTGTTTGGCCGCTGCCTCCACCGCCTGTGGGATCTTGCCTTTATAGAAGGCGTCGGTTCCCCCTTTGGCGATGGCTTCCAGCGTGTTGGCCAGATCGGTTTGCACCAGTTTGTCCCCCGGCTGCAGCGGGCTGCCGTCCGGGCGCAGGAAGATTTTGGCCGACTCGGGATCCTGTTTGAAGCGTGCGACGGTGGTGTCGAGAATATCGGTGTCGGCGCGGGTCAGCACAAAGCCTTCGCGCGCCAGCCTGATCGCCGGCGCCAGCACCTGTTCACGGCTCAGTTTGCCGTACTTCTCACGCGCGGTTTCCATCCCCAGCACGGTGCCCGGCACGCCCGCCGCCAAATAGCCGTACAGGCTGGCGTCTTTCTTCACCTTGCCGTCGGCATCCAGATACATGTTGGCGCTGGCCGCCGCCGGCGCGGTTTCGCGGAAGTTGATGAAGGTGTCGGTGCCGTCCGCCAGGTGGACGGTCATAAAGCCGCCGCCGCCGATGTTGCCGCAGCAGGGGTTAACCACCGCCTGCGCGTAACCGACCGCCACGGCGGCGTCGATGGCGTTGCCGCCCATCTTCAGGATATCCACCCCGACCTGCGAAGCCAGATGCTGAGAGGTGACCACCATGCCGTTTTTGGCTTCCACCGCCGGGTTGGACGCCGCATACAGGCTGCCGCTGACCAGCAGCGCCGCCATGGTCAGGGGTTTGCTCCATTTCTGTAAAAACATAGTTATTCCTACCCTGTCAGTTTTTTATTGTGTTGTGTTTGCTTGCCGCTGTTCACTTGCAAAGCGCGAGCCAGCGTTATTGATAGTAGCCGCAGATGGGCATTCGCGCGGCGAGCAGGGCGGGAAATGTGAGCGGAAACAGGGAAATAAAGCACTGAAGGTGGGCGGTCTGCCCCAAAAAGGAGCATAAAAAAACCGGCCGCGTGGGCCGGTTGATTCACTATCAGGCTGAAATTACAGCTTGGCAGCGTTTTCAGACAGGTATTTTGCCACGCCGTCTGGGGAAGCGCCCATACCTGCTTTGCCTTTTTCCCACTGAGCCGGGCACACTTCACCGTGCTCTTCGTGGAATTGCAGCGCGTCAACGGTACGGATCATTTCGTCGATGTTACGGCCGATTGGCAGGTCGTTAACAACCTGAGCACGCACGATGCCGTCTTTGTCGATCAGGAAGGAGCCGCGCAGCGCAACGCCGGCTTCCGGGTGTTCGATGCCGTAAGCTTTCTGGATTTCACGCTTGATGTCAGCAACCATTGCGTATTTCACTTCACCGATGCCGCCTTTGTCGACAGGGGTTTTACGCCATGCGTTGTGAACGAATTCTGAGTCGAAGGAAACGCCAACCACTTCAACGCCACGCTTCTGGAACTCTTCGTAGCGGTGATCGAAAGCGATCAGCTCGGAAGGGCATACGAAGGTGAAGTCCATTGGCCAGAAGAACAGCACGGCCGGTTTGCCGTTCAGGTGCTTCTTCAGGTTGAAGTTTTCAACGATTTCGCCGCTACCCAGTACGGCAGCTGCAGTGAAGTCAGGGGCTTGACGAGTTACCAGGACCATAATTACTCCTGTAATAGGTGTTAAAGGGTGGATGTAAAAACAAGGGCCAGTATAGGGGCCGCGACTTGGCGAATAAAGGGCAAAAGACCAATCGATGAGATAGCTTTTACCTATTAAATTCATTAATTAAATTTGACAGGCTTTAAAAATAACCTTTTCCCACAAAAGGGCAAGCGGCAAAACGTAAATTCTTGCAAGGCGCTGCAATTTCAAACGCTTGGGCTTGACCTCAGAGCGTTTTGTCCTTCGCCTGCCGCATCATTTGCGGATAAAACTGCCAGAATTGTGTTTCAAGCTGATGATAATGTTGCTCGACGTCGGCGAACGAGCCGGCCAGCGCATCGAGGCGCGGACGGCGGCTGGCCATGCCCTGCAGCACCCGGGCGATGAACGGCAATTCGGCGTAGCGTTCCAGCCAGCGTTCCGGCCACAGATAGCCGTTCAGGTTCTGAAAACGCGGCGGCGTGAGTGGCAGGTAAGGTTCGATCTGGCTGCGGGCTTCCTGGGTAAACTGGTGCAGGTCGCGTGAAGGTTCCAACTGCTGCCAGTGGCGCGCCAGAAAATGGTCCCACACCACGTCGAGGGTAATCGGCGCCACGCGGCGGTAGGGGGCGCTGAAGTAGTCGCGGCAGGCTTTCACCTGCGGCAGGCTGTCGGTCAGCACGTCGACGCGGCGGTGCATCATGATGCCGGCCACCACGTCGGGCTGATAGTCGGCGGCGGGGTTGCCGCGCACGAAATCGGCCAGCAGGTTGCCCAGCAGCGAGCTGTCCGCCAACATGGCCAAATGAAGATGAGCGAGAAAATTCATCCCTCAACTATACCCGAAGTCAGGCAAATCCTCCTTATTTCTTGCCGCTGACCGCCCCCGGCTTTAGACTAGGCCGCCTGTTTTTTACCAACCAGCCCTAAATTGAAGAAGTGAATACCCATGCGCGTCGCTGATTTTTCGTTTGAACTTCCCGAATCCCTGATTGCCCACTACCCCCAGGCCGAACGCAGCGCATGCCGCCTGCTGCAGCTGGACGGGCCGAGCGGGGCGCTGACGCACGGCGTATTCACCGATCTGCTGGACAAGCTGGAAGCCGGCGACCTGCTGGTGTTCAACAATACCCGCGTGATCCCGGCGCGCATGTTCGGCCGTAAGGTCAGCGGCGGCAAGATAGAAGTGCTGGTGGAACGCGTGCTGGACGACCATCGCGTGCTGGCGCACGTGCGTGCGTCGAAAGCGCCTAAGCCGGGCGCCGAGCTGCTGTTGGGAGATGACGAGAGCATCGCCGCCACCATGGTGGCGCGCCACGAGACGCTGTTCGAACTGCGCTTCAACGACGAACGCGACGTATTCACCATTCTTAACGCAGCCGGCCACATGCCGCTGCCGCCTTATATCGCCCGCCCGGATGAAGACGCCGACCGCGAGCTGTATCAGACGGTCTACAGCGAGAAACCGGGGGCGGTCGCCGCGCCGACCGCCGGCCTGCACTTCGACGAACCCTTGCTGGCGGCGCTGCGCGCCAAGGGCGTGGAAATGGCGTTCGTGACGCTGCACGTCGGCGCCGGCACCTTCCAGCCGGTGCGCGTGGAAACCATCGAAGATCACGTGATGCACGCCGAATACGCCGAAGTGCCGCAGGACGTGGTCGATGCCGTGCTGGCCTGCAAGGCGCGCGGCAAACGCGTCGTGGCGGTTGGCACCACCTCGGTGCGCTCGCTGGAAAGCGCCGCGGCGGCCAGCAAAGAGGCGCTGATTGCGCCGTTCTTCGGCGATACCAGCATCTTTATCTATCCAGGTTATCACTACCAGGTGATCGACGCGCTGGTGACCAATTTCCACCTGCCGGAATCGACCCTGATCATGCTGGTATCGGCCTTCGCCGGCTATAAAAATACCATGAACGCCTATCAGCAGGCGGTGGCCGAGCAGTATCGCTTTTTCAGCTACGGCGATGCGATGTTCATCAGCCGTAACCCGCAGGCGGAAAACGAGTCCGTCGGCGGCTAATTTCCCGGGCTGTGCCCACGGCGCGGCCCCGTTTCAACGACATCAGACTGTTTCTCTGATGCTGGAGGCTTTGTGAAGTACGAATTAGACACTACCGATGGCCGCGCGCGTCGCGGCCGCCTGATCTTCGACCGCGGCGTGGTGGAAACCCCGGCTTTTATGCCGGTCGGTACCTATGGCACGGTCAAGGGCATGACGCCGGAAGAAGTGAAAGAGACCGGCGCGCAGATCCTGCTGGGCAACACCTTCCACCTGTGGCTGCGCCCGGGCCAGGAGATCATGAAACTGCACGGCGATCTGCACGACTTCATGCAGTGGCCGGGCCCGATCCTCACCGACTCCGGCGGTTTCCAGGTATTCAGCCTGGGGGCGATGCGCAAGATCAAAGAGGAAGGCGTGTACTTCCGCAACCCGATCAACGGCGACAAGGTGTTCCTGAGCCCGGAAAAATCGATGGAAATCCAGTATGACCTGGGTTCCGACATCGTGATGATCTTCGACGAGTGCACGCCGTACCCGGCCGACTGGGACTACGCCAAGCGTTCGATGGAAATGTCGCTGCGCTGGGCGGAGCGCAGCCGCAAGCGTTTCGACGAGCTGGAAAATAAAAATGCGCTGTTCGGCATCATTCAGGGCGGCGTTTACGAAGATTTACGTGATGTTTCCGTCAAAGGGCTGGTGGATATCGGCTTTGACGGGTACGCTGTGGGCGGCTTGGCTGTAGGCGAGCCGAAAGAGGATATGCATCGCATTCTTGAACACGTTTGCCCGCAAATTCCGGAAGATAAGCCACGCTATTTGATGGGCGTCGGCAAGCCGGAAGATTTGGTGGAAGGCGTGCGCCGCGGCATCGACATGTTCGACTGCGTCATGCCGACCCGCAACGCCCGCAACGGCCATTTGTTCGTGACTGACGGTGTGGTAAAAATCCGTAATGCCAAGCACAAGGATGATACTTCTCCGCTGGATAAGGACTGTGATTGCTACACGTGTCGCCATTACAGCCGCGCCTACTTGCACCATCTCGACCGTTGCAACGAAATATTGGGTGCTCGACTGAACACGATTCATAACCTGCGTCACTACCAGCGCCTCATGGCGGGTTTACGCCAGGCTATCGAAGAGGGTAAATTAGAGCAGTTTGTTGCGGATTTCTATGGTCGGATCGGCAAGCCGATTCCGCCTTTAAACGCTTGATCTAATAATTGATAACTTAATGAGGGAATTTCAATGAGCTTTTTCATTTCTGACGCCGTCGCATCCGCAGGGGCTCCGGCTCAGGGAAGCCCGTACTCTCTGATCATTATGCTGGTGGTGTTCGGCCTGATCTTCTACTTCATGATCCTGCGCCCACAGCAGAAACGCGCGAAAGATCACAAGAAGCTGATGGACTCCATCGGTAAAGGCGACGAAGTGCTGACCACTGGCGGCTTGATCGGTCGCGTGACCAAAGTGGCCGACACCGGCATCATCGCCATCGCGCTGAACGACACCACGGAAGTGATGATCAAGCGTGACTTCGTGGCGGCCGTTCTGCCGAAAGGTACCATGAAGGCCCTGTAATCTTTTTTCCCGAAGGGAATTGCCGTGCTAAACCGTTATCCTTTGTGGAAGTATCTGATGTTGATCGTCGTGATCCTCGTCGGTCTGCTTTATGCGCTTCCCAACATCTACGGTGAGGATCCGGCCGTACAAATCACTGGCGCGCGCGGTGTCGCCGCCAGTGAAACTACGCTGGACCAGGTCCGTACCGTATTAGAAAAAGACAACATTGCGAGCAAGTCGATTGCGCTGGAAAATGGCGCCATCCTGGCTCGCTTTAAAGATCCTGACGTTCAGCTGCGCGCCCGCGAAGCGCTGGTGACCGAGCTGGGTGACAAATTCGTCGTGGCGCTGAACCTGGCGCCGGCCACGCCGACCTGGCTGGCCATGCTGGGCGCAGAACCGATGAAACTCGGCCTGGACCTGCGCGGCGGCGTGCACTTCCTGATGGAAGTGGACATGGACACCGCGTTGAGCAAGCTGCAGGAACAGACCATGGATACCCTGCGCAGCGAGCTGCGCGAGAAGGGTATTCCTTACGCGTCTCTGCGCAAGCTGGACAACAACGGCGTGGAAGTTCGCTTCCGTGACGATGCGGCTCGCGACCAGGCCATCAGCTACATCGGCCCGCGTCAGCGCGATCTGGTGCTGTCCGCCAACGGCGCCAACACCATGAAAGCCAACCTGACGGACGCCCGTCTGAGCGAAGCGCGCGAATACGCCGTCCAGCAGAACATCACTATCCTGCGTAACCGCGTCAACCAGCTCGGCGTCGCCGAACCGCTGGTGCAGCGCCAGGGCGCCGACCGCATCGTGGTCGAGCTGCCGGGTATTCAGGACACCGCGCGCGCCAAAGAAATTCTGGGCGCCACCGCGACCCTCGAATTCCGTCTGGTGAACACCAATGCGGACGCCACTGCGGCGGCCAACGGCCGCGTGCCGGGCGATTCCGAGGTGAAATACACCCGTGACGGCCAGCCGATCGTGCTGTACAAGCGCGTGATCCTGACCGGTGACCACATCACCGACTCCACCTCGAGCACCGACGAATACAACCAGCCGCAGGTTAACATCTCGCTGGACAGCGCCGGCGGCACGTCCATGTCCAACTTCACCAAGGACAACATCGGCAAGCCGATGGCGACCCTGTTCGTGGAGTATAAGGACAGCGGCAAGAAAGACGCCAACGGCCGTGCGGTGCTGGTGAAACAGGAAGAAGTGATCAACGTGGCGAACATTCAGTCACGTCTGGGCAACAGCTTCCGCATCACCGGTATCGGCAACCCGAACGAAGCGCGCCAGCTTTCGCTGCTGCTGCGTGCGGGTGCGCTGATCGCGCCGATTCAGATCGTTGAAGAGCGCACCATCGGTCCAACCCTGGGTCAGCAGAACATCACCCAAGGTCTGGAAGCCTGTCTGTGGGGCCTGGTGGCGTCCATCGTCTTCATGGTGGTCTGGTACCGTAAGTTCGGCGTGATCGCCACCACGGCGTTGGTCGCCAACCTGGTGCTGATCGTCGGCGTGATGTCCCTGTTACCGGGGGCGACGCTGACCATGCCGGGTATTGCCGGGATCGTGTTGACGCTGGCGGTGGCGGTTGACGCCAACGTACTGATTAACGAACGTATCAAGGAAGAGCTGAAGAACGGCAGGTCCGTTCAGCAGGCGATCCATGAGGGCTATAAAGGCGCGTTCTCCAGTATCGTCGACGCCAACATCACCACCCTGATCACCGCGGTCATCCTGTACGCAGTCGGCACCGGTTCGATCAAGGGCTTTGCGATCACCACCGCTATCGGTGTGGCGACGTCCATGTTCACCGCGATTGTCGGTACCCGTGCCATCGTCAACCTGCTTTACGGCGGCAAACGCATTAACAAGCTGTCTATCTGAGGAGTGCGTTGTGGCACAGGATTATACTGTTGAGCAACTCAACTACGGCCGTAAAGTCTACGACTTTATGCGCTGGGACTATTTGGCCTTCGGCATCTCGTTGCTGCTGTTGGTCGCGTCGATTGTCACCATGTCGGTGCGCGGGTTTAACTGGGGTCTGGATTTCACCGGCGGTACGGTGATTGAAATCAACCTGGAGAAGCCGGCTAACCTCGATCTGATGCGCGATACGCTGGAGAAGGCCGGATTCCAGGATCCGATTATCCAGAACTTCGGCAGCAGCCGCGACGTGATGGTGCGCATGCCACCGGCGACCGGCACCGCAGGCCAGGAACTGGGCAACAAGGTGATCGGCGTGATCAACGACTCGGTGGATAAAAACGCCACCGTGAAGCGCATCGAGTTCGTCGGCCCGAGCGTGGGCAGCGAGCTGGCACAAACCGGCGGCATGGCGCTGCTGGTGGCGTTGATCTGTATCCTGATCTACGTCGGTTTCCGCTTCGAATGGCGCCTGGCGCTGGGGGCGGTTATCGCGCTGGCGCACGACGTGATCATCACGCTGGGCGTGCTGTCGCTGTTCCACATCGAGATTGACCTGACCATCGTCGCATCCCTGATGTCGGTTATCGGTTACTCGCTGAACGACAGTATCGTGGTATCCGACCGTATTCGTGAGAACTTCCGCAAGATCCGCCGCGGCACGCCTTACGAGATCATGAACGTGTCGTTGACCCAGACGCTGAGCCGTACGCTGATGACTTCCGGTACTACCCTGATGGTGGTGCTGATGCTGTACATCTTCGGTGGCGCGATGCTGCAAGGCTTCTCGCTGGCGATGTTGATCGGCGTGTCGATCGGTACCGTTTCCTCCATCTACGTCGCGTCCGCGCTGGCGTTGAAGCTGGGGATGAAACGCGAGCACATGCTGCAGCAAAAAGTGGAAAAAGAGGGCGCGGATCAGCCTTCGATTCTGCCTTAACCGCCGCAGTATTCAGCGAAATGAGAAGGAGCGCCGATGGCGCTCCTTTTTTTTGCTTTGAGTTTCAGTGTTGCTGCACCACCGCCGGTTGTGCGGTGGCCACCAGGCTGTGCAGACGGATATAGCCGAGCTGTTCCGGCGTCAGGCCGCTGAAGCGCAGTTCGAAGTCCTGGCCGGGTTTCGGCAGCAGCGAATCGGCGCTGGCGATCGGTTGCGACAGCGCTTCGGCGGTCAACGGCCGGCCGGTGGCTTCATCCAGCTGGCCCCATTCCACCACCGCGTTGAACGGCGGCAGCGTGGCCTGTGAGAGGATGCGCACATGCAGCTGCGCCTGCGTGCCGTTGGCTTCGCTCTTGATGTGGCTCAGTGAAACGCTCAGTTCGCCGAGGCTGCTCTGCAAACGGGCGGCGCTCCGGGCTGCCGGCAGCAGGTAGACGCCGTTGTCGGAGTGCTGATTGAGCAGATTCTGCCGCTCCAGCGCGGTGGTTTGGTCGGTCAGCACGCTCACTTTCTGGTTCAGCGCGGCGACCTGATGGCGCAGCTGGGGCACGGCGGCGTTGTGCGCGCAGCCCGCCAGCAAAATGGCGGCGGCGAGCAGGGCGATTTTGGGGTAACAGGTTGTCATGACGGCGATTTCCTATGCTGAGTCTCCTGCTATCAGCTTAGTCCGCATGGCGGTGAAAGTCATATCGCTGTCGCCTTCCCGCCGCCTGTCGCAACAAATGGCCGCCGCTCTTTGTTGTGGCTGCACTTCGGGTTAAACTGCATTTATCTATAAAAAACGTTTATCAGGACGTGTTATGCATTGCCCTTTCTGCGCCGCCGTTGATACCAAAGTCATTGATTCCCGCCTGGTGGGGGACGGATCGCAAGTGCGCCGTCGTCGCCAGTGTCTGGTATGCAATGAACGCTTCACCACCTTCGAGGTGGCCGAGCTGGTGATGCCGCGAGTGATTAAAAGCGATGAGGTGCGCGAGCCGTTCAACGAAGACAAACTGCGTCGCGGCATGCTGAAAGCGCTGGAAAAGCGCCCGGTCAGCTCGGACGACGTGGAAAACGCCCTTAACCATATCAAATCCCAACTGCGCGCCACCGGCGAACGCGAAGTGCCGACTAAATTAGTCGGCAATCTGGTGATGGACGCGTTGAAAAAGCTGGATAAGGTTGCCTACATTCGCTTTGCGTCGGTGTACCGCAGCTTCGAAGACGTGCGCGAATTCGGCGAAGAGATTGCCCGCCTGCAAGACTAAAGGATCTTTCATGCATCACGACGAATTTTACATGGCGCGCGCCTTCGAACTGGCGCGACTGGGGCGTTTCACGACTGCGCCCAATCCGAACGTCGGCTGCGTTATCGTGCGTGACGGCGAAATTGTCGGTGAAGGTTATCACCTGCGCGCCGGCGAGCCGCATGCGGAAGTGCACGCGCTGCGCATGGCGGGCGACAAGGCGCGCGGCGCCACCGCTTATGTCACGCTCGAGCCGTGCAGCCATCACGGCCGCACGCCGCCCTGCGCCGATGCGCTGGTGGCCGCCGGCGTGACGCGGGTGGTCGCGGCGATGCAAGATCCCAATCCGCAGGTGGCGGGGCGCGGGCTGTACAAGCTGCAGCAGGCCGGCGTCGAAGTCCGTCATGGCCTGATGCTGGCCGAGGCCGAAGCGGTCAACCTGGGCTTCCTCAAACGCATGCGCACCGGTTTCCCCTATGTGCAGCTGAAGCTGGGCGCGTCGCTGGACGGCCGCACGGCGATGGCCTCCGGCGAAAGCCAGTGGATCACCTCACCCGAAGCGCGCCAGGACGTGCAGCGTCTGCGCGCGCAGAGTGCCGCCATTCTCAGCACCAGCGCCACCGTGTTGGCGGACGATCCGTCGCTGACCGTGCGATGGGATGAGCTGGACGCCGAGACGCAGCGCCTCTATCCGCGCGAAAATCTGCGCCAGCCGCTGCGCATCCTGCTCGATAGCCAAAATCGCATTACCCCGCAGCACCGCGTGGTGCAGCAGCCGGGCGCCACCTGGTTGGCGCGCCTGCAGGCGGATGAACAGAGCTGGCCGCAAGACGTTGAGCAGTTTATCTGCCCGGCGCACGGCGGCGGCGTCGATCTGGTGGTGATGATGATGCTGTTGGCCAAACGCCAGGTGAATTCAATCTGGGTGGAGGCGGGGGCATCGCTGGCCGGGGCATTGCTGCAGGCCGGCCTGGTGGATGAGCTCATTTTGTACATCGCGCCGAAACTGTTGGGCGATAATGGCCGTGGCCTGTGCCACCTGCCGGGCCTGGAGCGGTTGGCCGACGCGCCGGAATTCGTCTTTAGCGATGTGCGTCAGGTTGGCCCCGATCTGCGTTTGCGCCTGCGGGCGAAACACTGAATCTCGCGCCCGCGCGCCGGTTTTACAAAAGCGCCGCGCAGGCGATGAAAGAATATGATAGAATCCGCCCCCCTGCGGGGTATTGAACCCATTTTTAAGGAAAGCCCATGAAAGTTATCGAAGGTGTTGTTGCTACTCCAAATGCCCGTGTGGCGATCGCAATTGCACGTTTTAACAATTTCATCAACGACAGCCTGCTGGAAGGTGCCATCGACGCACTGAAACGCATTGGTCAGGTTGCTGACGACAACATCACCGTTGTCTGGGTCCCGGGCGCTTACGAGCTGCCGTTGACGGCGAGCGTATTGGCCAAAACCGGCAAATACGACGCGGTTATCGCGCTGGGCACCGTTATCCGTGGGGGCACCGCGCACTTCGAATATGTGGCGGGCGAAGCCAGCTCCGGCATCGGCAACGTTGCGATGAATGCCGAAATCCCGGTTGCCTTTGGCGTGCTGACCACCGAAAGCATCGAACAGGCGATCGAACGCGCCGGCACCAAAGCGGGCAACAAGGGCGCTGAAGCCGCGCTGACCGCACTTGAAATGATTAATGTTATCAAAGCTATTAAAGCCTGAATTTAGTTAAGGGGAATTCCGTGAAACCTGCTGCTCGTCGCCGCGCTCGTGAGTGCGCTGTTCAAGCGCTTTACTCTTGGCAGTTGTCTAAAAACGACCTTGCCGATGTTGAACACCAGTTCCTGACGGAGCAGGATGTCAAAGATGTTGACGTCGCCTATTTTCGCGAGTTGCTGTCCGGCGCGGCAGTGAATGCAGGTATGCTGGACGAACTGATGGCGCCTTACCTGTCGCGTCAGCTCGAAGAGCTGGGTCAGGTGGAGCGCGCGGTGCTGCGCGTCGCGCTGTTTGAACTGAAAATGCGCGAGGATGTCCCTTACAAGGTGGCGATTAACGAAGCGATCGAGCTGGCGAAAACCTTCGGCGCGGAAGACAGCCACAAGTTTGTGAACGGGGTGCTGGATAAAGTGGCGCCAACCCTTCGCAAGAAAAAGTAAAACATTAAGGCCGGCATTCCCGGCCTTAATTTCTTCTAGTGGAATATCGATATGGCATGCGGCGAATTTGACCTCATTGCCCGCTATTTTGACCGGTTTAAGCGCGTGCGCCGGGATGTACAGTTGGGCATTGGAGATGACTGCGCACTGCTGGCAGTGCCGGAAAAACAGCTGGTGGCCGTCAGTACCGATACGCTGGTGGCGGGCATTCACTTCCTGCCGGACATCGATCCGGCCGATCTCGGTTACAAGGCGCTGGCGGTCAATCTCAGCGATCTGGCGGCGATGGGCGCCGATCCTGCGTGGCTCTCGCTGGCCCTGACCCTGCCGGAGGTGAACGAGCCGTGGCTGAAAGCCTTCAGCGACAGCCTGTTCGATCAGCTCAACTATTACGGCATGCAGCTGATAGGCGGTGATACCACGCGCGGCCCGCTGAGCATGACCTTGACCATTCAGGGACTGATCCCGGCCGGCCGGGCGCTGACCCGCAGCGGTGCGCGCATCGGCGACTGGATCTATGTGACCGGCACGCTGGGCGACAGCGCCGCCGGTCTGGCGATCCTGCAGGATCGCCTGGCGGTGACGGATACGGCGGCGCGCGATTATCTGGTCGCTCGCCATCTGCGGCCGCAGCCGCGCGTGCTGCAGGGGCAGGCGCTGCGCGATCTGGCCAGCTCGGCGATCGACATCTCCGACGGCCTGATTTCCGATCTGAAGCACATCCTGAAGGCCAGTGACTGTGGCGCACGCATTGTTCTGGACGAGCTGCCGATGTCGCAGGCGCTGAGCAGCCACGCCGATGCCGAGCAGGCGCTGCGTTGGGCGCTGGCGGGCGGCGAAGATTACGAGCTGTGCTTCACCGTGCCGGAGATCAACCGCGGCGCGCTGGAAGTGGCGCTGAGCCACCTCGGGGCTGACTACACCTGCATCGGGCAAATTGGCCCGCTGTCTGAAGGCATCCGCTATTATCGCAACGACGAAGCGGTAGAGCTGGACTGGATTGGGTTCGATCATTTCAACGCGGAGCCGGGCAGCCATGGATGAAGCCAAGCGCCGGCTGCGGATGAGCAACCCGTGGCACCTGCTGGCCACCGGTTTTGGCAGCGGTTTGTCGCCGGTGATGCCGGGCACCATGGGATCGCTGGCGGCGATTCCGTTCTGGCTGCTGCTGATCCAACTGCCGTGGCAGCTCTACTCGCTGGCGGTGATGTTCAGCATTTGCATCGGCGTCTATATTTGCCATCGCACGGCAAAAGACATGAAGGTGCACGATCACGGCAGCATCGTCTGGGACGAATTCGTCGGCATGTGGATCACGCTGATGGCGTTACCGGTCAACGATTGGCGCTGGGTCGCCGCCGGTTTCGTCATCTTCCGCATTCTGGATATGTGGAAGCCGTGGCCGATCCGCTGGTTCGACCGCAACGTGCATGGCGGTATGGGTATCATGGTCGACGATATCATCGCCGGCGTGCTGTCCGCCGGCATCATCTACCTGATTGGGCACCACTGGCCGATCGGGCTGTTCTGACAGACGGGCGCGCTTCGTCGCGCCCGCTTCTCTTTATTCAAACCCCGTCACCCGGTGCGGCACGTAAGCCGTCTCCAGTTCCGCCACCTCTTGCGGCGACAAACTCAAATCGACTGCGGCGATGGCGTCGTCCAGCTGTTCGCTGCGCGAAGCGCCGACGATCGGCGCGCTGACCGCCGGCTTGTTCAGCAGCCAGGCCAGCGCGATCTGCGCGCGTGAAACGCCGCGTTCGTCGGCGAGGCTGGCGACGCGCTCGGCGATAATGGCGTCAATGCCTTCGGTTTCCTCGTACAGGCTCTTGCCGAACTGGTCGGAAACCAGCCGCGCGGTGGTTTCGCCCCAGGGGCGGGTCAGGCGGCCGCGCGCCAGCGGGCTCCACGGCAGCACGGCGATGCCTTCGGCGGCGCACAGCGGGTGCATCTCGCGTTCTTCTTCGCGCTGAATCAGGTTGTATTGATCCTGCATGCTGACGAAGCGCGTCCAGCCGTGCAGATCGGCAGTATACAGCGCCTTGGCGAACTGCCAGGCGTACATCGAGGAGGCGCCGATGTAACGCGCCTTACCGGCTTTCACCACGTCGTGCAGCGCTTCCAGCGTCTCTTCCAGCGGCGTTTCGTAATCCCAGCGATGGATTTGCAGCAAATCGACATAGTCGGTGCCCAGGCGCCGCAGGCTGTCGTCGATGGACTGCATGATGTTGGCGCGCGATAAACCGCGCTTCAGGTTGCTCAGCGGGAAATACACCTTGGTGGCGATCACCACGTCCTCGCGGCGCGCATAGTCGCGCAGCGCTCGACCGAGGATCTCCTCGCTGCTGCCGTCGGAATAGCTGTTGGCGGTGTCGAAAAAGTTGATACCGGCTTCCAGCGCCTGTTTCAGCAGCGGGCGGCTGCTCTCTTCCGGCAATGTCCAGGCGTGATTGCCGCGGTTTGGCTCGCCGTAGGTCATGCAGCCCAGGCAGATGCGCGAGACGTTCAGATCGGTGTTGCCCAGTTTCAGGTACTTCATGCTTGCCTCCCATTCACAGCTCAGACAGTAACTGTAGCGCGGATCCCGGAGGGCGGAAATGAAAACGCCCCCGCAGGCGGAGGCGTTTGTCAGATGCAGGCGGTGATTACTGCGCCAGCCAGGTTTCGATTTGGCGCTGAATACCGGCGGCGTCCAGCCCCAGATCGGCGCGCAGCTCTTCCTGGCTGCCCTGCGAGACGAAGCTGTCCGGCAGGCCGAGGTTCAGCACCGGCACCGGGCGGCGTTTGGCCATCAGCAGTTCGTTGACGCCGCTGCCGGCGCCGCCCATGATCGCGTTCTCTTCCAGCGTGACCAGTGCTTCATGGCTAGCGGCCAGTTCGAGCACCAGCTGTTCGTCCAGCGGTTTGACGAAGCGCATGTCGACCAGCGTGGCGTTGAGCGCTTCCGCCGCTTGCGCGGCCTCCGGCAGCAGGGTGCCGAAGTTGAGAATGGCGATCTTTTCCCCCTGGCGACGCACCACGCCTTTGCCGATCGGCAGCAGGCTGAGCGGCTCCAGCGCCGCGCCGGTGCCGGAGCCACGCGGGTAGCGCACGGCGCTCGGGCCGGCATTGTAGTGATAGCCGGTATACAGCATTTGGCGGCATTCGTTCTCGTCGCTTGGCGTCATGATCACCATGGTCGGGATGCAGCGCATGAACGACAGATCGAACGCCCCCTGGTGAGTCTGGCCGTCGGCGCCGACGATACCGCCGCGATCGATGGCGAACATCACCGGCAGGTTCTGGATCGCCACATCGTGGATCAGCTGGTCGTAGGCGCGTTGCAGGAAGGTGGAATAGATCGCCACCACCGGCTTGTAGCCGCCGATCGCCAGCCCGGCGGCGAAGGTGACCGCATGCTGCTCGGCGATCGCCACGTCGAAATATTGCTGCGGGTAGTCGCGGGAGAACTGCACCATGCCGGAGCCTTCGCGCATGGCCGGCGTGATTGCCATCAGCGAGCTGTCTTTGGCGGCGGTTTCACACAGCCAGTCGCCGAAGATTTTCGAATAGGTCGGCAGACCGCCGGCGCTTTTCGGCAGCGTGCCGCTGGCAGGATCGAACTTCGGCACCGCGTGGAAGCTGATCGGATCCTTCTCCGCCGGCGCGTAACCGCGGCCTTTCTTGGTCATGATGTGCAGCAGCTGCGGGCCTTTCAGATCGCGCATGTTTTTCAACGTGGCGACCAGTCCCTGCACGTCGTGCCCGTCTACCGGGCCGATGTAGTTAAAGCCCAGTTCTTCGAACAGCGTGCCCGGCACCACCATGCCTTTCAGGTGCTCTTCGGTGCGTTTCACCAGCTCCTTGATCGGCGGCACGCCGGCCAGCACTTTCTTGCCGCCTTCGCGCAGGGTGGAGTAAAGCTTGCCGGACAGCAGCTGCGCCAGGTGGTTGTTCAGCGCGCCGACGTTTTCCGAGATCGACATCTCATTGTCGTTCAGCACCACCAGCATGTCCGGATTGATGTCGCCGGCGTGGTTCATCGCTTCGAACGCCATGCCGGCGGTGATGGCGCCGTCGCCGATCACGCACACCGTGCGGCGGCCTTTGCCTTCACGCTCTGCCGCCACCGCCATGCCGAGGCCGGCGCTGATCGAGGTCGATGAGTGGCCGACCGACAGCACGTCGTATTCGCTTTCGGCGCGCCACGGGAACGGATGCAGGCCGTTCTTTTGCCGAATGGTGGCGATGCGGTCGCGACGGCCGGTCAGAATTTTGTGCGGGTAGGCCTGGTGGCCGACGTCCCACACCAGATGATCGAACGGCGTGTTGTAGACGAAATGCAACGCCACCGTCAGTTCGACGGTACCCAGCCCGGAGGCAAAGTGGCCGCTGGAACGACTGACGCTGTTCAGCAGGTATTGCCGCAGCTCATCGCACAGCTTCGGCAAGCTCTCTTTGGGCAGCGAGCGGAGTTCCTCGGGGTTTTCCGCTAGCGCCAGGGTTGGGTATTTGGCTATATCAAGACTCATTCGATACTCATATCAGAGGAGTTAACGTCACACGTTAATTGTCGCGTTCAATAATGAAGCTGGCTAACGCTCGCAATGGCGCTGTGTTATAAGATTGCGCTGCCAAAGTGTCCAATGCAGCTAATGCTTCCTGATAGAGATCCCACGCTTTTGCTTTCGCGCTGTCAAGCCCGAGTAACGCCGGGTAGGTACTCTTTCCGTGTTGTTGGTCCGCGCCCTGGCGCTTGCCGATTTTCTCAGTCTCGCCGACAACGTCCAAAATGTCATCCTGCACCTGGAACGCCAGGCCGACCGCGGCGGCATAACGATCCAGCTGCGGCAGCGCCGCTCGCCCGGCTTCGCCGGCGCTCAGCGCGCCCAGGCGCACCGCCGCGCGGATCAGCGCGCCGGTTTTGTGGCGATGGATTTGCTCCAGCGCCTGCAGGTCGACGTGCTTGCCTTCAGCTTCCAGATCCAGCGATTGGCCGCCGCACATGCCGGCTACGCCGCTGGCGGCCGCCAGTTCGGAGACCATCGCCAGCCGATCGCGCAGGGCCACGTCGGGCATCTCGGCATCGGCCAGGATCGAAAACGCCAGCGTTTGCAGCGCATCGCCGGCCAGGATCGCGTTGGCTTCGCCGAATTTAATGTGGCAGGTCGGCTGGCCGCGGCGCAGATCGTCGTCGTCCATCGCCGGCAGATCGTCGTGGATCAGCGAGTAGGCGTGAATGCATTCCACCGCTGCCGCCGGCGCGTCCAGGTTGGTCAGCGACACGCCGAACATCTGGCCGGTGGTGTAGACCAGGAACGGGCGCAGGCGCTTGCCGCCCAGCAAGGCGCCGTGACGCATCGCCGCCACCATGTTGCCGTCGTTGAACGGCAGCGGGGCGATGAAATCCAGCAGCGCGCGATCGGCGCGCTGGCGGAACATCTGCAGTTGATCGGCAAAAGCGGCCGATGGGGCGATCTCAGACATGTCGGTTACTCGGCATCCGGTGTGAAAGGCGCCAGCGCCGCATCGTCGGCGCTGTCGTTAAGAAGTATCTGCACACGCTGTTCCGCCTGTTGCAGTTTCTGCTGGCCCTGACGCGCCAGCTGTACGCCGCGTTCGAACTCGTTCAGCGCGTCTTCCAGCGGCAATTCGCCTGACTCCAGGCGCGTCACGATGCTTTCCAGCTCGCCGAGGGCGCTTTCAAAGCTGGCAGTTTGCTCTGTACTGGCTGATTGTGCTGGTTTTTTCGGCATAATTTTCTTTTTACGTCATCATGTGAACCGTGGCGCCAGAGCCTATCCTAGCGGATCTTGATTAGCAAATCATGGCGCTCATGTGTGGTTTTGTGCGCAGAGCGCGGCGATATGGTGATATACTCCGCGCCGTAATTCTTATCTGACAACAAAGACCGCCATGAAGTTTATCATTAAATTGTTCCCGGAAATCACCATCAAGAGCCAATCTGTGCGCTTGCGCTTTATCAAGATTCTCTCGACCAATATTCGCAACGTCCTGAAGCAGTATGATGAAACGCTGGCGGTCGTCCGTCACTGGGATCATATCGAAGTTCGCGCCAAAGATGAAAACCAGCGGCCGATCATTGCCGACGCCCTGACGCGCATTCCCGGCATCCACCATATTCTGGAAGTGGAAGACCGCGCTTATACCGACATCCACCACATCTTCGAGCAGACGCTGGAAGCCTACCGCGCCCAGTTGGAAGGCAAAACCTTCTGCGTGCGCGTCAAGCGCCGCGGCAAGCAGGCGTTCAACTCGCAGGACGTGGAGCGTTACGTCGGCGGCGGCCTGAACCAGCATATCGAGAGCGCGCGCGTTAACCTTAGCCGCCCGCAGGTCACGGTAAACCTGGAGATTGAAGACGACAAGCTGATGTTGGTCAAACGCCGCCTCGAAGGCATCGGCGGTTACCCGGTCGGCACCCAGGAAGACGTACTGTCGCTGATTTCCGGCGGTTTCGACTCGGGCGTGTCCAGCTATATGCTGATGCGTCGCGGTTGCCGCGTGCATTTCTGTTTCTTCAACCTGGGCGGCGCCGCGCACGAGATTGGCGTGAAGCAGGTGGCGCACTACCTGTGGAACCGCTTCGCCAGCTCGCACAAGGTGCGCTTCGTCGCCATCGACTTCGAACCGGTGGTGGGCGAGATCCTGGAGAAGGTCGACGATGGCCAGATGGGCGTGGTGCTCAAGCGCATGATGGTGCGCGCCGCTTCGCAAGTGGCCGAACGCTACGGCGTGCAGGCGCTGGTGACCGGTGAGGCGCTGGGGCAGGTCTCCAGCCAGACGTTGACCAACCTGCGTTTGATCGACAATGCGTCCGATACCCTGATCCTGCGTCCGCTGATCTCGCACGATAAAGAGCACATCATCAAGCTGGCGCGCGAAATCGGCACCGAAGACTTCGCCAAAACCATGCCGGAATACTGCGGCGTGATTTCTAAGAGCCCGACGGTGAAAGCGGTCAAGGCCAAGATTGAAGAGGAAGAGAGCCACTTCGATTTCAGCATTCTCGACCGGGTGGTGAGCGAAGCGAAGAACGTCGATATTCGCTCTATCGCCGAGCAGGCGCAGGAGCAGGTGACCGAGGTGGAAACCGTCGCGGCCTTCGGCGCCGACGAGGTGATCCTGGATATCCGCTCCAACGACGAGCAGGAAGAGAAGCCGCTGCAGCTGGAACAGGTTGAAGTGAAAGCGCTGCCGTTCTACAAGCTGAGCACCCAGTTTGGCGATCTGGATCAGAGCAAAACCTACCTGCTGTATTGCGAGCGCGGCGTGATGAGCCGCCTGCAGGCGCTGTACCTGCTGGAGCAAGGCTTCAGCAACGTGAAGGTTTATCGCCCGTAACGCACGGAGCGGCATAAATGAGAAGGGCTGAACCGGTGTTCAGCCCTTTTTTTATCGGCAAGCCGCTCAGTCGCGGAAGTCGTACATTCCCGGGATCAGCACCAGCTGCGCAGCGATCTCCGCCGCCTTGGCCTTACCCAGCAGCAGGTCTATCAGCTTCAGCGCGAACTCCATCGCGGTGCCCGGCCCCTGGCTGGTGAGCAGGTTGACGCGGGCATCGTATACCACGCGGCGCTCCATCCATTTATCCGCCGGGATCTGGTCTTTCAGGCCAGGGAAGCCGGTCATGTTGCCGACCGGGAACAGATCGTGGTGCTGCAGCACCAGCGCCGGCGCCGCGCAGATGGCGGCGACGATGTTGCCCTGCAGATGCATCTGCCGCACCTTCTCCACCAGCAGCGGGCTGTCGCGGAAGCATTCTGCGCCTTTCAGGCCGCCGGGCAGCACGATGGCGTCGAACGGCTCATCGACGATCGCCACCAGCGGCGCGTCGGCCAGCAGTTTGACGCCGCGCGAACAGACGATAGTCAGCTCGCCGTCGCCGGCAACGCTGGCGGTAGTGACGCTTACACCCGCCCGCACCAGCAGGTCGATGGTGGTGACGGCTTCGGTTTCTTCGCTACCAGGTGCCAGGCAGACCAGCGCCGATACGCTCATATTCATTTTCCTTTCGTTTAATCAGTTCAAACAGCCGCGCATTTTCCGGCAGCACGAGGCCGTGGCTGCGCGCGCGGCGCAGCAGGTAACCGGTGATGTAGTCGATCTCGGTGTGCCGCTGGCTGCGGATGTCCTGCAGCATCGACGAAACGTTGTCGGCGGTGCTGTGGATCACGTCCATCACGTATTGCATCAGGCCTTCACAGGAGGTGTGGTAGCCCTCCATCGCCATCACGCTGGCGACTTCACGGCACAGCGTTTCGATCTGTTCCGGGTAGCGCTGCAGATCGCCGTTACGGCAGCCGTACAGCGCCGTGAGCGGGTTGATCACGCAGTTGACCGCCAGCTTGCGCCAGTTGGCCGAGGCGATGTTGTTGTGCCAGGCAACGTCGGGCAGCGCCTGATGCAGCACTTCCGCCAGGTGGCTGAGGTGCTGGGCGGCCGGCGAGGTCGGGCCGATGTGGGTGATGCCGGTGGCGACGTGGATAATGGTGCTGCCTTCGTGGCGCGCGGCGTGGGTGGTGGTGCCCTGCAGGATCGGCTGGCCGTTCGGCGGCAGCTCCTCCTGGGTGCCCATGCCGTTGTGCAGCAGCAAGATAGCGCACTGGGGGTTCAGCTTCGGCAGCAGCGCGCTGACCGCGCTGGACACCTGCCAGGCTTTCAGCGTCACCAGCAGCAGCTCGCTTTGCGCAAGATGCTCCGGATCGTTGGTGGGTAAGTTGCGATTGAACGAGACGCCTTCCGGCTCTATCACGTTCACCGCGCAAAAAGGCTGAGGCACTCTTAGCCATCCCTGTACATCGTGGCCCTGCTGATACAGCCGGGAGAGCCACAGTTGTCCGAGCGCGCCGCAACCAAGAATGGTTATTTTCATTCAGTCTCCTTGGAAACACGGGAATACCGCTCAATTACCGTGAATTAACTATAGGCTTTATGGCAGCCCGAAGCGCTATCCCTGCGTGCGTTCAGCAGATTTTGTCTGAGACGGCAAAGCGGTTATCATGCTCGGCATCAAAATCGCCTAAGCTATTAGGCACTCATTCAGGAGGAAGAAGTATGCCATCTTTCGACATCGTTTCCGAAATTGATATGCAGGAAGTGCGTAACGCCGTTGAGAACGCCACCCGCGATCTCGGCACCCGCTGGGATTTTCGCAACGTGCCGGCCAGCTTTGAGCTAAACGAGAAAGACCAAAGCATCAAGGTTGCCACCGAGTCTGATTTCCAGGTGCAGCAGCTGCTCGACATTCTGCGCGAAAAGCTGAGCAAGCGCAGCATCGACGGCGCCGCGCTGGAGATCCCGGAAGAGTTTACCCACAGCGGTAAAACCTACAGCGTGGAAGCCAAGCTGAAGCAGGGGATTGAAACCTCTGTGGCGAAGAAAATCGTCAAGCTGATCAAAGACAGCAAGCTGAAAGTACAGGCGCAGATCCAGGGCGAAGAAGTGCGGGTGACCGGCAAGTCACGCGACGATTTGCAGAGCGTGATGGCGCTGGTGCGTGGCGGCGATCTGGGGCAGCCGTTCCAGTTCAAGAACTTCCGCGATTAATCTCTACGGGGCCGGCATTGCCGGCCCCGTTTCTTTACAGCGAATTGACCAGCGCTTCCAGCTGACCGCGATTGGTCTGCTTGGTATCCACCTTGACGTAGGCGCTGCGCTCTTCCGGCACTACGATCGCCTCAGCCACGCCGGGCTGCGCCTTCAGGCGGCTTTCCAGCGCCGAATCCTTCACCGCCAGTTCCGACAGCGTAATGCGCAGGCTGCTGACATACGGCGGCTCTTTCATGGTGCTGCTGACCAGGAACCAGACTGCGGCCAATACGGCGCCGGCGATAAACACCAAGCCCGCCCCCTGCAAACCGTACAGCCAGCCGCCGAGGCTGCCGCCGATCGCCACGCCGATAAACTGGCTGGTGGAGTAGACCCCCATCGCGGTGCCCTTGTAGCCGGCCGGCGATTCTTTGCTGATCAGCGAAGGCAGAATGGCCTCCATCACGTTGAAGGCCATGAAGAATAGCTGCACGCCGGCGATGATGCCCCACAGGTGTGCGCCGGAGAGCCACAGCAGCACTTCGGCGCAGAACAGCACCGCCACGCAGCCCATAAACACCTGCTTCATGCGGCGATATTTTTCGGCATAGATGATGAAAGGCACCACGGCGGCGAACGATACCAGCATGGTGACCAGGTAGACGATCCAGTGCTCGCTGGCCGCCAGCCCGGCTTTTTCCATCGCCAGCGGCAGCGCCACGAAGCTCGACATCAGCAGGATATGCAGGCACATGATGCCGAAGTTGAGCTTCAGCAGGCGCGAGTTGCTCAGCACCTTGCGGAAGCTGCCGCGCACGATGCTGGACTCGCGGTTCAGCAGATGCGTGTCGGCGGAAGGCACTACCGCCAGGGTGATGACAATGCCGGCCAGCGCCAGTACGGCGATCATCCAGAACAGCGCGTGCAGACCGAAAGCGTGGGTGATGATAGGGCCCAATACCATGGCGATGGCAAAGGTGATGCCGAAGCTGACGCCGATAAACGCCATCGCCTTGGTGCGGTTCTGCTCGCGGGTCAGATCGGAGAGCAGCGCCATTACCGCGGCGGCGATCGCGCCGGAGCCTTGCAGCGCGCGGCCGAGGATCACGCCCCAGATCGAATCGGTCGCGGCGGCGATCACGCTGCCGAGGGCAAAGATCAGCAGGCCGCCGACGATCAGCGGCTTGCGGCCGATGCGATCGGACACCAGGCCAAACGGGATTTGAAACACCGCCTGCGCCAGGCCGTAGATGCCGATGGCGATGCCGATCAGCGCTTCGCTGGCGCCGTTGAGCGCCATGCCATAGGTGGTCAGCACCGGCAGTACCATAAACATGCCGAGCATGCGCAGGGAGAATACGGTGCCCAATCCCCAGGTGGCGCGGCGCTCCTGCGGGGTCATTGAATTATCGTTCACATCAAACCTCGGTAAAAACCATGCCATCAGACGTTGAAACAGCGCCTGATGGCATGACTTCTGTAAAGCTGCGTCATTTTAGTGTGCAGGGCAGGGGGGGTAAATCGAATGTTGTTTAGCAGATATTACAGTTCGGCCGCTTTTCGGCGTGACAAATAAAATGGGCCGCAAAAGCGGCCCATTCACAGATGATTTGGCTTACCAAACGTAGGTCACCAGCGCTTCAGGCGCCGCCGTGGCGCTGAAGTCGATCGACATCATCACGCTCAGCGAGGTGATGGCGACGATGGAGAACACGAACAGTTTACGCGCCCAGACGCTGTCGTTTTCGGTCTTGTAACCGCGCAGCGCCATGCCGAGCCACCATACGCTCACCGCCGCAGCGACGATCAGGTACTTGTAGCCGGCATAACCTACCAGGGTCAGCATCAGCGTGGCGATCATAAATGCCAGGATGTAGACCGTGATGTGGTTCTTGGCGACGGAAATGCCTTTCACCACCGGCAGGACCGGAATGTTGGCCGCCTGGTAATCTTTAAAGCGGAAGATAGCGATCGCATAAGAATGCGGCATCTGCCACAGGCTAAAGATAGCCAGCAGGATCAACGCGCCGGCGTCGAACTCGTTGGTCACCGCGCAGTAGCCGATAACCGGCGGCGCGGCGCCCGACAGGCTGCCGATCAGCGTGCCGTAGACCGAGTGGCGTTTCATGTACAGGCTGTAAACGCCGACATAAACCACGAAGCCCATCACCGCCAGCCACATGGCCAGCGGGTTGGCTGCGATATACAGCAACGCAAAGCCCACAATACCCAAAGCGGTCGCATAAACCAGGGTGACACTCGGCGCGATCAGGCCTTTTACCAGCACCCGATTCTTCGTTCTCTCCATTTTCTTGTCGATGTCGCGGTCGATGTAGTTGTTAAACACACAGCCCGACGCGACCACCAACGAGACACCCACCAGGGTGGCGAGAAACAGGGGATAGTCGATGCTCCCTTTGGAAGCGAGCAGGAATCCCCCAACGACAGAAATTAAATTGCCGAAAATAATTCCTGGTTTAGTGACTTGCAGGTATTGCTTAATCATCACGTGCAGCTCAGCTCTTAATCGACCATCATATTGATGTTGAGGTTGTACATAATCCAGAGTGAACCTACAACAACGATACCGATGATCATAGCGGTGAACAGCAATGCCACCAGGTTCCAGCGCTCTTCCGATGAGGTGTTCATGTGCAGGAAGTAAACCAGGTGAACAATCACCTGGATAACCGCCATACCGACAACAACCGCCAGGATGGTGGAATGAGAGGCAGTGCCGTTCATTACCATCGCAAATGGAATTACCGTCAGGATGATCGACAGGATAAAGCCGATCAGGTATGACTTCACGCTGCCGTGGCTTGCGCCGCCGTGAGAGGTTTCATGGGATGAATGGCTCATTACATAACCCCCAGCAGGTAGACAACGGTAAATACGCAGATCCAGACCACGTCCAGGAAGTGCCAGAACAGGCTCAGGCACATCAGGCGGGTTTTGTTGGCTGAGGTCAGGCCGAACTTGCTCACCTGAATCATCATCACGACGATCCAAATCAGACCGGAAGTCACGTGCAGACCGTGGGTGCCGACCAGCGCGAAGAAGCTGGACAGGAACGCGCTGCGATCCGGACCGAAGCCTTCGGCGATCAGGTGATGGAACTCATAGATTTCCATCGCCACGAAGCCCAGACCAAACAGGAAGGTCAGGAACAACCAGGTGTTTACACCGCCAACTTTACCCTTGTTCATGGCGATCATCGCCATGCCGTAGGTGATGGAGCTGAACAACAGCAGGAAAGTTTCGACCAGGACAAACTTCAGGTCGAAGATGTCTTTGCCTGAGGGACCGCCCGCGGTCCCGTTCACCAGGACTGCATAAGTTGCGAACAAGCTCGCAAACAAAATACAGTCGCTCATCAGGTAGATCCAGAATCCGAAGACTTTGGTCTCACCCGCATCGTGGTGCCCATGCTCTGCATGGGCTGCGTTATGATTGGTCAGAGTTTCAGTTGACATGGTTCACGCCTGCTTTACGGATTTGTTCGTAGTGTTGGTTCTCAATGCGCTCGATTTCATCAACCTGCACATAGTAGTCAACATCGTGATCGAAGCTCTTGCCGATCCAGACAACGATCATACCGATGAAGCCGGCCAGAGCCATCCACCAGATTTCCCAAATCATTGCGAAACCGAAGACCAGGCTGAAGAAGGCGATGATAACGCCGGCGCCGGTGTTCTTAGGCATATGAATCGGTTCGTATTTAGCCGGTTTCTTATACGCTTCGCCTTTTTCTTTCATGTCCCAGAATTCATCACGGTCGTGAATCTGCGGCACTACGGCAAAGTTATAGAACGGCGGTGGAGACGAAGTTGACCACTCCAGAGTACGAGCACCCCATGGGTCACCGGTCAGATCGCGGTTCTGTTCGCGGTCACGGATACTGACGAAGATCTGAATCAGCTGGCACAGGATGCCGCAGGCGATCAGCGCCGCACCGCCGGCTGCAACCAGCAGCAGAGGGTGGAACTCAGGGTTGATGTTCTGGCTGATACGACGGGTCATGCCCATAAAGCCCAATGCGTACAGCGGCATGAAGGCGGTGAAGAAGCCGATGATCCAGAACCAGAACGCGCGGATGCCCCATTTTTCGTTCAGCGTGAAGCCGAAGGATTTCGGGAACCAGTAGGTCAGGCCCGCGAAGCAACCGAACACCACGCCGCCGATGATGACGTTGTGGAAGTGAGCGATCAGGAACAGGCTGTTGTGCAGCACGAAGTTCGCGCCCGGCACCGCCAGCAGAACGCCGGTCATACCACCCACGGAGAAGGTGATGATGAAGCCAACGGTCCACAGCATTGCGGAGTTGAGCTTGATACGGCCCTGATACATGGTGAACAGCCAGTTGAAGATTTTCACCCCGGTCGGGATGGAAATGATCATGGTGGCGATACCGAAGAAGGCGTTAACGTTCGCGCCGGACCCCATGGTGAAGAAGTGGTGCAGCCAGACGATGAACGACAGAACGGTGATCGCGATGGTTGCCCATACCAGTGAGGTATAGCCGAACAGGCGTTTTCTGGAGAAGGTCGCGGTGACTTCGGAGAACACGCCGAACACCGGCAGAACCAGGATATACACCTCTGGGTGACCCCAGGCCCAAATCAGGTTGATGTACATCATCATGTTGCCGCCCATATCATTGGTGAAGAAATGGGTGCCCAGATAGCGATCCAGGGTCAGCAGCGCGATGGTGACGGTCAGAATTGGGAAAGAAACGATGATCAGGACGTTAGTACACAGGGCCGCCCAGGTGAACACCGGCATCTTCATCATAGGCATGCCAGGGGCACGCATCTTCAGAATGGTGGCGAAGAAGTTCACGCCGGTCAGCAGGGTACCCAGACCGGAAATCTGCAGACTCCAGATCCAGTAATCGACCCCGACGCCAGGACTGTACTCTTTACCCGACAGCGGCGGATACGCCAGCCAACCGGTCTGAGCGAACTCACCGACCCCCAGGGAGATGTTGATCAGCACAACGCCCACCACGAAGAACCAGAAGCTCAGGGAGTTCAGGAACGGGAAGGCGACGTCGCGCGCACCGATTTGCAGCGGCACCACGACGTTCATCAGGCCGACCACGAAAGGCATCGCCATGAAGAAGATCATGATAACGCCGTGCGCGGTGAAGATCTGGTCGTAGTGGTGCGGCGGCAGGAACCCGGCTTCGCCGGCGGACGCCAACGCCTGCTGGCTACGCATCATGATGGCGTCGGCAAAGCCGCGCAGCAGCATGACCATGGCCACGACGATGTACATGATACCAATTTTTTTATGGTCGACCGAAGTCAGCCATTCGCTCCACAGCCACTTCCATTTGCCGAAATATGTCAGCAGCGCCAGCACTGCCAGGCCCCCGACAATAATTGCGGCTACGGTGACCATGATGATCGGTTCGTGGTACGGAACCGCATCAAGTGTTAATTTTCCCAACATCAGTTATTCCTCGGCTCCGGCGTGAGCAGCATGTTCACCCATGTCCATACCTTGGCTCATGTCCATGCCTTCGTGCGCGCCAGCGCCCTTGTGCATATCCATGTCGCCCATGAATTTGGCAATTGTTTCTTTGAACAAATTCGGTTTGACAGCGGCAAAGTACTCAACCGGGTTGTTTTCACTCGGCTCTGCCAGTTTGTTAAAGTCGTCGGTGGTGTTCAGGTTTTTAGACGATGCCTTCACCTTGGCCACCCACTGATCGAAGTCGCCTTCGGTCGGGGTAACGATCGCGGTGAATTTCATACCGGAGAAGCCTGCGCCGCTGTAGCTGCTGGAGATGCCCTTGTAGGCACCGGCTTCGTTGCCGATCAGGTGCAGTTTGGTCTGCATGCCGGCCATCGCATAAATCTGCCCACCTAACTGCGGGATAAAGAACGAGTTCATTACCGAGTTAGAGGTGATCTTGAATTCGACTGGAACATCTTTCGGGAACGCCAGCTCATTAACCGTCGCAATGCCTTGTTCCGGGTAGATGAACAGCCATTTCCAGTCGAGCGACACCACTTCGATCGTCATCGGCTTCTTGTCAGTGACAATCGGCTTGAACGGGTCGAGCTCGTGGGTAGTCTTCCAGGTAATGGTGCCAAGGATGGCGATGATAATGATAGGAATGGTCCAGACGACCGCTTCGATCTTGTTGGAGTGGGCCCAGTTCGGACTGTACTTGGCGTCTTTGTTGGAAGAACGATACTTCCAGGCAAAGGCGAACGCCATGAAGATAACTGGCACCACCACGATCAACATCAACGCGATTGCAGTGATAATCAGTGTCCGTTGCTCAACACCAATTGCTCCTTTGGGATTCATCAAAACCATATCGCAACCACTGAGCAATACAGTGGCTGCGATTAATGACAGCATCCCAATACTTTTATTGTATTTCTTAAGTCTCATCTAACGACCTCAATAACAAAGGCTCAATTGTCGTTTCATGTGTGCGGGCATTTTACGGGAAGGTTGCAGTACTGTAAACATGCTTAAGGGAGTGTCAGCGGCTTGTTGACACTTTCTGTTAAGGGGGTCACAGATGTAACCCTGCGTGACAATTTACCAATGACAACAACGCGTTGGCACGCTGAATCGTGACGAGCAGCCCGTATGTTAAGGAAAACTAAAGGTATGATGAATTTGGCGAAGAAATGCGCGGCGGGGAAATACGCAGAAAAGGTTTATTTAATGTAAAATAATTGTGTCTTAAAGGTGAATTTAATTTTATTTCCGAGCGCCGTAGCCGGATAAAAAAATAATTTCCACGCCGATTATCTTTTTTTAGCGAAATAAATATACCTGCGGATCGCTTTTTTTTCGGCCGGCGAAATCGCCGGCCGGTCAGATTATGCCAAACGGGTGCGGCGCAACGCCAGGTAATCCAGCGTGCTGCCCATCGCGACGCCGAGCAGGCTCAGCGCGGCGCCGACCTGCAGCAGCCGATCGGCCAACAGCGGTTCCTGCGTCCAGCCCAGCGCATTGGCGACCAGCAACAGCAACCACAGACCCAACAGCGAACAGCCCAGCGTCAGCAAGCGCAGCGCCCAGCGGTAAGATCCTGAAAACTCGGTGCGCGGCATAAAGTCGCCGTGCTGCTGGGTGTGTTCCAGCGTCTGGCGGCAGATGCCGAGCAGCAGCAAGCCGGGCAGGGCGGCGGCGATCGAGAACAGGTAGAACAGCGGCCAGCCGTGGGCTTCGACGAACCAGCCGGCGATCGGGCCGACATAAACGCGGCCCACGGCGGACAGCGCCGACAACAGCGCAAACTGGGTGGCGGAGAACGAACGGTTGCACAGCGTCATCAGCAGCGCCACGAAGGCCGCGGTGCCCATGCCGCCGCACAGGTTTTCGAGGAAGATGGCGCTGCCCATGGTGAGCAGGCTCTTGTCGGTCACCGCCAGGATCCAATACCCGAGGTTGGAGACTGCCTGCAGGACGCCGAACAGCATCAGCGCGCGGAACAGGCTAAGGCGCTGCATCAGCACGCCGCCGAACAGGGCGCCGACGATGGTGGCGAACAGGCCGAGGGTTTTGTTGACCAGCCCGACTTCACCGGCGTCGAACCCCACGCCGCGGATCAGGAACGTGGTGCTCAGGCTGCCGGCGAAGGCGTCGCCCATTTTGTACATCACGATCAGCAGCAGGATCAGCCAGGCGTTGTTGCGGCCGAAGAAATCGCGCAGCGGCGCGACGACCGCCTGTTCCATAGTGCGCGGCGCCGGGATGCTTTCATCCGGCTCCGGTGCCAGCAGCGTGGCGGCCACGCCGATCAGCATCAATCCGGCCATCAGCCAGTAGGTGGCTTGCCAGCCGAAATAGCGATCCGCCAGCCACAGCGCCAGGCCGCCGGAAACCAGCATCGCCAGCCGATAACCCAGTACCGATATCGCCGCACCCGTGCCGCGTTCTTCGGCTTTCAGCAGGTCGGTTTTATAAGCGTCGAACACGATATCTTGCGAGGCGGAGCAGAACGCCACCAGCACCGCCAACGCCGCCAGCCACCACAGGTGCTGCGCGGGTTGCATGAAGCCCATCGCCACGATCGCCGCCACCAGCAGCAGCTGGCTGATCAGCAGCCAACCGCGGCGCCGCCCGAGGAACGGCGGGGTATAGCGGTCCATGAAGGGCGACCAGAGGAATTTGAAGACGTAGGCCTGGCCCACCAGCGAGAAAATGCCGATGGTTTTCAGATCGATGTTTTCGACGGTCATCCAGGCTTGCAGCGTGCCGGAGGTCAGTGCCAGCGGCAGACCCGACGCGAAGCCCAGCAGCAGCAGAATGGCGGAGTTACGCTGGGTGAAGATGTTCAGATAGTGTTTCGACATGAGTTCCCTGTCTGCGCCGCCCGATCCGCCGGGCGGCGCAAGGCGCGTCGATTAGCGCGCGTTTTGCTTGATAAAGTCGTTGACGCTGGTGTCCTGGGCCATGTCGGCGATCACGTCGCCCAGCACGGAGTTGACGGCGTCGGTGATCTTCTCGTTGGTGGCCGTGAAGGCGCCCTGCACGTTATAGGTTGAGCGGTAATTTTTCACCTGCTTGTTGCCGTTCTTCGCCTGGGCGATGATCGAGATGTCGGCTTTGGTGGTGATGTTGTAGCGCAGATTGCCTTCGGAGACGTCCGCGTACAGGTTATTGACGACGATCTGCAGCGCCACCGGGCCGTCGGCGCCGATCATGTAGCCGCGTGCGCCCATTTGTTTCTCCAGCACTTCCTGCAACAGGAAACGCAGATCGCGCGATGGCGTCAGCGTAACCAGCTGACCGTCGCGGTTTACCTTGGCCAGCGCCTGATCGGTGCGTTGATCCGCGCCGTTGATGCTGATGGTGATGCCCTGCAGGGTAGGATCCTGCTGCGGCAGAACGATTTTCGGCGTGACGTTCAGGGTGTTGCTGCTGGTCGCACAGCCGGCCAGCAGCAGGGCGGCCAGCAAAGGAAGACAAAGTTTCTTTAACATGTTTTCTGTCTCATTCTCGATGGATTTAGCAATAATCAGAGCGGGATAGCCGACAACAAATTGCCGACATCATAGCATCGCCGCCGTGCGGTGGAAGCGCGGAAGGCGCCTGAGTGACAAATTTTTACCTGCCGTTGATAAAAACACGCTTTTTTGGCCTGCTCAATCGGATAATCCCCCAAGCGGCGGGGATAACGCTCATCATCTGACCGCAGAAAAGAGAAATTTGTCCAGGCGATGGTCTAAACGGGGGAAAACCGGCTAATATTGAACTAGATGGGCACGGTCCTCTGCCGGTGTTGTAAGGAGATCCTATGATTCGCGAGCAAATAGAAGCAAAGTTAAGGGCGGCGTTTGAGCCCGCGTATCTGGAAGTCGTTGATGAAAGCTATCGTCATAACGTTCCGGCGGGTTCAGAAAGTCATTTCAAAGTGGTATTGGTCAGCGATCGCTTCGTCGGCGAACGGTTTTTGACGCGTCACCGCTCTATCTACGGCGTACTGTCGGAAGAACTGGCCGATGGCGTACACGCGCTGGCGCTGCACACCTATACGCTCAAAGAGTGGGAAGGATTGCAGGATACCGTGCCGGCCTCGCCGCCGTGCCGCGGCGCCGGGACGCTGGCCTGAGGGGGAAATTTTCAGGTATCAGTGGAACTTTGCCCTCGAATTAGGGTATTACTACTGACGAATTTTGAAACGGCCTGCGGGCCGTTTCTGTTTTTGACGACGACACGGCCGATGCGCAATATGGCCAACGTTCGGTCTGTTTTGGCGGCCTTTTGGCGATTGAATCGGCAAAAGTGTGAGTTTTAGCGCGCCTGCGCCGCCTAGCTTTCCTCGACTCGCCATGCATGCGCCGCTATAATGTCGCGTCTTATTTTTCCGGAATGGTTTCGGGACGCTTCTGTCATCAGGGAACTCGGTTCTTATTTGTAGCCGTCCTGGTTCTTGGAACGGAGTTGACCGAGCACTGTGATTTTTTTGAGGTAACAAGATGCAAGTTTCAGTAGAAACCACTCAAGGCCTTGGGCGCCGTCTCTCTATTACTGTACCGGCTGATACTATCAAGCAGGCGGTGAAGAAAGAGCTGATCAACGCAGCGAAAAGCGTGCGTATCGACGGCTTCCGCAAAGGCAAAGTGCCGATGAACATCGTGGAACAGCGTTACGGCGCTTCTGTTCGTCAGGACGTGCTGGGCGAAGCGATGCAGCGCAGCTTCGTTGACGCGATCATCAAAGAAAAGATTAATCCGGCCGGCGCACCAAACTACGTGCCGGGCGAGTACAAAGAAGGTGAAGACTTCACTTTCGCCGTTGAATTCGAAGTGTATCCAGAAGTTGAGCTGAAAGGCCTGGAAAACATCGCGGTTGAAAAACCGGTGGTTGAAGTGAACGACGAAGACGTCGACGCGATGCTGGACACCCTGCGCAAGCAGCAGGCTACCTGGAAAGAAACCGATCGCGCAGCGGAAGCTGAAGATCGCGTGACCGTTGACTTCACCGGTTCTATCGACGGTGAAGAGTTCGAAGGCGGCAAAGCGTCCGACTTCGTACTGGCAATGGGCCAGGGCCGCATGATCCCAGGCTTCGAAGAAGGTCTGGTCGGTCACAAAGCGGGCGAAGAGTTCTCCATCGACGTGAACTTCCCGGAAGATTACCACGCGGAAAACCTGAAGGGCAAAGCGGCCAAATTCGCTATCGTGCTGAAGAAAGTTGAAGAGCGCGAGCTGCCGGAACTGACCGAAGAGTTCATCAAGCGTTTCGGCGTGGCGGACGGTTCCGTTGCCGGCCTGCGCACCGAAGTTCGCAAGAACATGGAGCGCGAGCTGAAAGGCGCCGTGCGTAACCGCATCAAGTCTCAGGCGATCGACGGTCTGGTGAGCGCGAACGAAATCGACGTGCCTGCTGCCCTGATCGACGGCGAAATCGACGTGCTGCGTCGTCAGGCTGCACAGCGTTTCGGCGGCAACGAGAAGCAAGCGCTGGAACTGCCACGCGAGCTGTTCGAAGAGCAAGCGAAACGCCGCGTAGTGGTTGGCCTGCTGCTGGGCGAAGTGATCAGCACCAACGATCTGAAAGCTGACGAAGACCGCGTGAAGACGCTGATCGAAGAAATGGCTTCTGCCTACGAAGATCCGAGCGAAGTCATCGAGTTCTACAGCAAAAACAAAGAGCTGATGAACAACATGCGCAACGTGGCTCTGGAAGAGCAAGCGGTTGAAGCCCTGCTGGCAAAAGCGAAAGTGACTGAAAAAGCCACTACCTTCAGCGAGCTGATGAACCAGACTCAACAGGCGTAATGCCGGCGTGCCGGGCGCGATGAACGGCGCCCCCGGTTTCGCCTGGCGAACCGGCGCACGATGAAAAAGCCCGCAACCTCAGGTTGCGGGCTTTTCTTTTTGCCACGTTGCTGATTAATCTCAGGTTAAGCGGGGCAATATGCACTATATTTACCCTGTTGCCTGGGGAACTGGCTGGCATGATAACGGTCAGAATAACGGCATCGTTTCCGGCGCGCGGAGAAAATCGACTTCTGGGCTTGAAATCGCGCCGGGATCCCCCAATCTGTAAAGAATAATTCTGGGGCTGTTTGCCAAAGTGCGCGGGATGAAATAACCGTCGGGTACGTGTGGCGTGGGTCGAATGCTTGAGCATAGTCATCATGGCCGTTCTCAAGTAGAATCGGCGTATTAGGGTGACACCCTGGCCGCCAAGGCAATTTCTATTAGGAGACGGTAATGTCATACAGTGGCGAACGAGATCAATTTGCACCGAACATGGCGCTGGTGCCGATGGTGGTAGAGCAGACTTCACGCGGGGAGCGTTCTTACGACATCTATTCCCGCCTGCTGAAAGAGCGCATCATTTTCCTGACCGGCCAGGTGGAAGATCACATGGCCAACCTGATCGTGGCGCAAATGCTGTTCCTCGAAGCGGAAAGCCCGGAAAAAGACATTTACCTCTACATCAACTCGCCGGGTGGGGTAATTACCGCGGGCATGTCGATTTACGACACCATGAAGTTCATCAAGCCGGACGTCAGCACTATCTGTATGGGCCAGGCGTGCTCGATGGGCTCCTTCCTGCTGACCGCCGGCGCCAAAGGCAAGCGTTTCTGCCTGCCGAACTCGCGCGTGATGATTCACCAGCCGCTGGGCGGCTACCAGGGCCAGGCGACGGACATCGAAATCCACGCGCGTGAAATCCTCAAGGTGAAAGCGCGCATGAACGAACTGATGGCTGAGCATACCGGCCAGCCGCTGGAGCAGATCGAGCGTGACACCGAGCGCGATCGCTTTATGACCGCGGAAGAAGCCGTGGAATACGGCCTGGTTGACGGCATTCTGACACACCGCAGCTAGAATCACGCGGCGCCGATGGACTATAGTAATCAGAGTGGGCAGGGGCTCGCTCTGTTGTGACCCTCGGCGTTCCCGATATGAGTTTGGGCGCACTGCCGCCGTGATTTTCCTGCGGGACAAGACTAAAGAAGAGGTTTGACTGATGACAGATAAGCGCAAAGACGGTTCAGGAAAGCTGCTGTACTGCTCTTTTTGCGGCAAAAGCCAGCATGAAGTGCGTAAGCTGATTGCCGGGCCGTCAGTGTATATCTGCGATGAATGTGTCGATCTGTGTAACGACATTATTCGCGAAGAGATTAAAGAAGTTGCCCCGCATCGTGAGCGCAGTGCGCTCCCGACGCCGCACGAAATTCGCCACCACCTGGATGACTACGTCATCGGCCAGGAGCAGGCGAAGAAAGTGCTGGCGGTTGCGGTGTACAACCACTACAAACGCCTGCGCAACGGCGATACCAGCAACGGTATCGAGTTGGGCAAGAGCAACATCTTGCTGATCGGCCCGACCGGCAGCGGTAAAACGCTGCTGGCGGAAACGCTGGCGCGTTTCCTGGACGTGCCCTTCACCATGGCCGACGCCACCACGCTGACCGAAGCCGGTTACGTGGGTGAGGACGTGGAAAATATTATCCAGAAGCTGTTGCAAAAATGTGACTATGACGTGCAGAAAGCGCAGCGCGGCATCGTTTATATCGATGAAATCGATAAGATTTCCCGCAAGTCCGACAACCCGTCGATCACGCGTGACGTCTCGGGTGAAGGCGTGCAGCAGGCGCTGCTGAAGCTGATTGAAGGCACCATTGCCGCGGTTCCGCCGCAGGGCGGCCGCAAGCATCCGCAACAGGAGTTCCTGCAGGTCGATACCTCCAAGATCCTGTTTATCTGCGGCGGCGCATTCGCCGGCCTGGATAAGGTGATCGGTCAGCGCGTCAACACCGGCTCCGGCATCGGTTTCGGCGCGACCGTCAAGGGCGAGTCCGAGAAGGCCACCGAAGGCGAACTGCTGCTGCAGGCTGAACCGGAAGACCTGATCAAATTCGGTCTGATCCCGGAGTTCATCGGCCGTCTGCCGGTGGTGGCGACCCTGAGCGAACTGAGCGAAGACGCGCTGATTCAAATCCTGAAAGAGCCGAAGAACGCCCTGACCAAGCAGTATCAGGCGCTGTTCAATCTGGAAGGCGTGGAGCTGGAGTTCCGCGACGAAGCGCTGAACGCCATCGCCAAGAAAGCCATGGCGCGCAAAACCGGTGCCCGCGGCCTGCGTTCCATCGTGGAAGGCGCGCTGCTCGACACCATGTACGATCTGCCGTCGATGGACAGCGTAGACAAAGTGGTGATCGATGAGTCGGTCATCGCCGGCCAATCCAAGCCGCTACTGATTTACGGCAAGCCGGAAGCCCAGGCATCTGGCGAATAATTAGCCAGTTAAACCAGAGCGTTATCAGCAAAATGGGGGATTTCATCCCCCATTTCTTTTTCCTGCATTCTTGCCGTTGAATGTAAGAGATTCATCCCCATATACTCATTAACCAGATTTTATGAAACGTTAGATGCTTGCGTCTCATGAGATTCCCCCTCAACCTGGCGGAAATTAAACTAAGAGAGAGCTCTATGAACCCTGAGCGTTCCGAACGCATTGAAATCCCCGTCCTGCCATTGCGCGACGTGGTGGTTTATCCGCACATGGTGATCCCGTTATTTGTTGGCCGGGAAAAATCGATTCGGTGCCTCGAAGCCGCAATGGATCACGATAAGAAGATCATGCTGGTGGCACAGAAAGAGGCCTCAACGGATGAACCTGGCATTAACGACTTGTTCTCGGTTGGCACCGTAGCGTCTATCTTGCAGATGCTGAAGCTGCCGGACGGCACGGTAAAAGTGCTGGTCGAGGGGCTGCAGCGCGCGCGTATCACTACGCTGTCCGACAGCGGTGAGCATTTTGCCGCGCAGGCGGAATACCTTGATTCGCCAGCGATCGACGAGCGCGAGCAGGAAGTGCTGGTGCGCACCGCGATCAATCAGTTTGAAGGTTATATCAAACTGAACAAAAAAATCCCGCCGGAGGTGCTGACTTCACTGAACAGCATCGATGACGCCGCGCGCCTGGCGGACACCATCGCTGCCCACATGCCGCTGAAACTCAGCGACAAGCAGTCGGTGCTCGAGATGTCCGACATCACCGAGCGTCTGGAATACCTGATGGCGATGATGGAGTCGGAGATCGACCTGTTGCAGGTCGAGAAACGCATCCGTAACCGCGTCAAGAAGCAGATGGAGAAGAGCCAGCGCGAGTACTATCTGAATGAGCAGATGAAGGCGATTCAGAAAGAACTGGGCGAGATGGACGAAGCGCCGGACGAGCACGAAGCGCTGAAGCGCAAAATCGATGCGGCGAAAATGCCGAAAGAGGCGCGCGAGAAAACCGAAGCGGAACTGCAGAAGCTGAAGATGATGTCGCCGATGTCGGCGGAAGCGACCGTGGTGCGCGGCTACATCGACTGGATGTTGCAGGTGCCGTGGAACGCGCGCAGCAAGGTGAAAAAAGACCTGGTCAAGGCGCAGGAAGTGCTCGATACCGATCACTACGGCCTGGAGCGCGTCAAGGATCGCATCCTCGAGTACCTCGCGGTACAGAGCCGCGTCAGCAAAATCAAAGGGCCGATCCTGTGTCTGGTAGGGCCGCCGGGCGTAGGTAAAACCTCGCTGGGGCAGTCGATCGCCAAAGCGACCGGGCGCCAGTACGTGCGCATGGCGTTGGGCGGCGTGCGTGACGAAGCGGAAATCCGCGGTCACCGCCGTACCTATATCGGTTCGATGCCGGGCAAGCTGATCCAGAAAATGGCCAAGGTTGGGGTGAAGAATCCGCTGTTCCTGCTGGATGAGATCGACAAGATGTCGTCCGACATGCGCGGCGATCCGGCCTCCGCTCTGCTGGAGGTGCTGGATCCGGAACAGAACGTGGCGTTCAACGACCACTACCTGGAAGTGGATTACGATCTGTCCGACGTGATGTTCGTTGCCACCTCGAACTCGATGAACATTCCTGCGCCGCTGCTGGACCGTATGGAAGTGATCCGCCTGTCGGGTTACACCGAGGACGAGAAGCTTAACATCGCCAAGCAGCACCTGCTGCCGAAGCAGCTTGAGCGCAACGCGCTGAAAAAAGGCGAGCTGACGGTCGACGACAGCGCCATCATCGGTATCATTCGCTTCTACACCCGCGAAGCCGGGGTGCGTAGCCTGGAGCGTGAAATCTCCAAGCTGTGCCGTAAAGCGGTGAAAACGCTGCTGATGGACAAGAAGCGCAAGCATATCGAGATCAACGGCGACAACCTGAAGGATTACCTGGGCGTGCAGCGGGTCGATTACGGCCGTGCGGATACTGAAAACCGCGTGGGTGAAGTCACCGGATTGGCGTGGACGGAAGTGGGCGGCGATCTGCTGACCATCGAAACCGCCTGCGTGCCGGGCAAAGGCAAGCTGACCTACACCGGTTCTCTGGGTGAAGTGATGCAGGAATCGATTCAGGCAGCGCTGACCGTGGTGCGCGCGCGCGCGGAGAAGTTGGGCATCAACGCCGATTTCTACGAGAAACGCGACATCCATGTGCACGTGCCGGAAGGGGCGACGCCGAAAGACGGCCCGAGCGCCGGTATCGCGATGTGCACCGCGCTGGTCTCCTGCTTGACCGGGAACCCGGTACGCGCCGATGTGGCGATGACTGGCGAGATCACGCTGCGCGGCCAGGTGTTGCCGATCGGCGGCCTGAAAGAGAAGCTGCTGGCGGCGCATCGCGGCGGCATCAAAACCGTGCTGATCCCTTACGAGAACAAGCGCGATCTGGAAGAGATCCCGGACAATGTTATCGCCGATCTGGAGATTCATCCGGTGCAGCGAATCGATGAAGTTTTGAACATTGCGTTGCAAAACCCGGCCTTCGGCGCACTGCCGGTAGCGGCAAAATAGTGACGAATCGCAAAAACCATTGATAAAACTTATACTGGCAAGCCATTTCGGACTTGCCAGTATTTTTTTGTACCGCTAAGTTAGATCTCTGTCGGCCCGCGTTTTGCCACCCAGTCGGTGGCTTGCCAAGGTTCGATGGGATTGATATAACAGCTGCGCTGTCGCAACCGTAGGGATTTTTCGGTGCGACGATAGAATTCTAGAGGGGATGATAGAGTGAATAAGTCACAACTGATCGACAAGATTGCCGCAGGTGCTGATATTTCCAAAGCGGCAGCGGGACGTGCTTTAGACGCAGTAATCGCTTCCGTTACCGACTCTCTGAAAGCAGGGGATGACGTGGCTCTGGTAGGTTTCGGTTCCTTCACCGTGCGTGAACGTTCGGCTCGTACCGGCCGTAACCCGCAGACCGGTAAAGAAATCAAGATCGCGGCAGCCAAAGTACCGGCCTTCCGTGCAGGGAAAGCGCTGAAAGACGCTGTAAACTGATTTGGCGTCTAACCGTTTAGCGTAACAGGGTTTTGTAATAAACAATCACCTGACGCAGCGGTGCTGGTAAGGTAAGATACAAGGCGCATCGGACTGATGCGCTTTTTTTATTTTTGTCGCAGGGAACGCGCCTGCACAAGGGTTGTTAATCCACATCACAGCGGAGTGTTGTCACACTATGATGGACAATTTACGCGCGGCTGCTAATCACGTCGTGCTCAAAATCATCCTGGCCCTGATCATCCTGTCATTCGTTCTGACCGGGGTGGGTAACTACCTGATCGGCGGCTCCGGCGATTATGCTGCGAAAGTAAATGGTCAGGCGATCGAACGTGCTCAACTGGAGCAGGCGTTCCAAAGCGAACGCAGCCGTATGCAGCAGCAGCTGGGTGACCAGTTCTCTGCGCTGGCCGGCAACGAAGGCTACATGCAGCAGATGCGTCGTCAGGTGTTGTCCCAGTTGATCGACAACATGCTGCTCGACCAATACGCCAAGAAGCTGGGTCTGGCGGTCAGCGACGATCAGATCAAAGACGCCATCCGCAAGGCGCCTTATTTCCAGACCAACGGCCAGTTCGATAACGCCAAATACCTCGATTTGATCGGCCGTATGGGCTATACCGCCGACAACTTCGCGCAGTCGATGCGCCAGCAACTGGTCAATCAGCAGCTGATCCAGGCCTTCGGCGAATCCGGCTTCGTACTGCCGTCCGAATCGCAAGCTATGGCGGCGCTGGTGCTGCAAGAGCGCGACGTGCGCATGGCTACTATCGATCTGAAGGCGCTGCAGGCGAAACAGAACGCCGGCGACGACGAGCTGAAAGCGTATTACGATCAGAACAAGAACAGCTTCATCGCACCGGAGCAGGTGAAGGTGAGCTATATCCCGCTGGACGCCGCGTCCATGCAGGACAAGGTGAAAGTGAGCGAAGAAGACATCAGCGCTTACTACGACCAGCACAAAAGCAGCTACGGCCAGCCGGAACGTAAAAACTACAGCGTGATCCAGCTGAAAACCGAGGCGGAAGCCAATGCGGCGTTGGACGAGCTGAAGAAGGGCGCCGATTTCGCCACCCTGGCGAAAGAAAAGTCTACCGACATCATCTCACGCCGCACCGGCGGTGAGCTGGGCTGGCTGGAGCCGGAAACCACCGCCGACGAGCTGAAGCAGGCTAACCTGACTGAGAAAGGGCAGCTGTCCGGCGTGGTGAAATCCTCTGTCGGCTTCCTGATCGTGCGTTTGAACGACATCGAACCTGAGAAACTGAAACCGCTGAGCGAAGTGCATGACGCTATCGCCAAGCAGGTGCAGCAGGAGAAAGCGGTAGACGCGTATTACGCGCTGCAGCAGAAGGTGAGCGAAGCGGCGACCAGCGACAACGAATCTCTGGCCTCGGCTGAAGAAGCGGCCGGCGTGAAAGCGGCGCAAAGCGACTGGTTCACCCGTGACAACATTCCTGCCGCGCTGAACTTCAAGCCGGTCGTGCAGGCGATCTTCGACGGCTCGCTGATCGGCGAGAATGGCGCGCCGGGCAGTAACTCCGACGTGATCACCGTCGATGGCGACCGCGCCTTCGTGGTGCGCGTGAGCGGCCATAAGCCGGAAGGTATCGAGCCTTTCGACCAGGTGAAAGACCGCGTGGCCGAGCTGGTGAAGCGTAACAAAGCGGTGCAGGAAGCGAAACTGCAGGGTGAGAAGCTGCTGGTTGAGCTGAAGCAGGGCAAGGGCGACGAAGCGATGAAAGCCGCCGGCCTGAGCTTTGGCGCCGTGCAGAAGATGGCACGCGCGCCGGAAGACAGCCAGCTGGTGGAGAGCGTATTCGCGCTGCCGCACCCGCAGGACGGTAAACCGGTGTACGGCATGTCGCAGGATCGTCAGGACAACGTGGTGCTGATCGCGCTCGATGCGGTGAAACCAGGCACGCTGCCGGAAGACGAAATGAAAACCTTCGTCGGCAAGATGGAAGAGGGCGCGACCGGCGTTTCCTTCGATTCGCTGCTGGCGAGCCTGCGTAAAGAAGCCAAGATCAAAATGGGCGCCGCTGAGCAACAGCCTCAGTAATCGCCGCATTTTTCTGCAACGCAGTGCAACAAACAAAGGCCGCTTTCGCGGCCTTTTCCACATCTGATATCCGCCGATTGCTGAATATTCGCCGCCGCGGCAAGGTAGCCGTGCTGTCACACACAAGGAGGATACAGCATGCAACATACAGAGAAAAAATCAGCGTTATCAGGTTATCAGCATCACATTAAAGCTGCGCTGACCGCGCTGCTGTTGTGCCTGGCGGGGCCGGTCGCTGCGGTGGATAAAACCGAGGCACCGGCGCCGATGCTCTCAACACCGACGAGCAATGGCGGGCAATCGGTGATGACCAAGGCAACCGAAGAGGCGGCGGTCAGCATCAATCAGGCCACCGCCGAACAGCTGGCCGCTGCCTTGAGTGGCGTCGGTCTGAAGAAGGCGGAAGGCATTGTGCGCTACCGCGAGCAGAATGGGCCGTTCACCCAGGTTGAGCAGTTGCAGGAGGTGCCGGGCATCGGGCCGGCGCTGTTTGAGAAGAACCGCACCCGGCTGAAAATGTGATCCCGGTCGCGGCTGCGTGGCAAAATGCCGCTGAGGCCATGACTCCTCTGCTACATTTCACAGGTCTTACCAGTTTGGCGCGTTGACCAAACGGGCGAGGGAGCCTCTGCGGCTCCCTCTTTCTGTAATCACCAGGCAGGAGCGATCGTTCCCTATGCAAACCTTTATCAAAGTTCGCGGTTATCACCTTGATGTTTACCAGCACGTTAACAACGCCCGCTATCTGGAGTTTCTGGAAGAGGCGCGCTGGGAGTGGCTGGAAAACGAGGCCGGGTTCCGCTGGATGACGGAAAACAACATCGCTTTCATCGTGGTGAACATCAATATCAATTACCGCAGCCCGGCAGTATTGGGCGATAAGCTGCGTATCGACAGCCAGATGGTGCAGCTCAACGGCAAGAGCGGGGTGCTGAGTCAAAAGGTGACGCAGGATCCGGCCGGAACGCCGGTGGCCGACGCGCTGCTGACTTTTGTGTGTGTCGATCTGAAAACGCAGCGGGCGCTGCCGATTGAAGGCGAATTGCGCGAGCACCTGGAGGCGCTCACGCTGAAGGAAAATCCGCAGTAAGCTCACACGGGCGGCAGGAGCTGCCGCCGTCACTGCCTCAGGCCAGCGCGGCCTTCTGTTTCAACGCTGCCATCACTTCCGCCTGGTTGGCCCGGTACTGCATCAGGCCATTGGCGCGCAGGTTGCAGGCAGCGCATTCACCACAGCCGTCACCCTTGATGCCGTTGTAGCAGGTCAGCGTATCCTGCCGCACGCGATCCAACTGGTGGTAATAATCCGCCAGCGCCCAGGTCTCGGCCTTGTTCAGCCACATCAGCGGCGTTTCGAAGCGGATATCGCGAGCGATGCCCAGCACCACCGCCTTGTTCAACGCTTTGACGAACTCGTCGCGGCAATCCGGGTAGCCGGAGAAGTCGGTTTCACACACGCCGGTGATCACCGCTTCCGCTTCCACCTGGTAGGCGTAGATCGCCGCCAGCGTCAGGAACAGGATATTGCGGCCCGGCACGAAGGTGCTCGGCAACGCATTTTTCTGATTGGGATCGTAGGCGGGAACCGGAATATTGTCGCGCGTCAGGCTGCTGACGGCCAGCTCATTGAGCAGCGTTACGTCCAGCACCTTGTGCGCTTTGGCGCCGAGGGCCACCGACAGCTCTTGAGCCACTTCAATCTCGGCGCGATGGCGCTGGCCATAATCGAACGTGACGCAGTGAACTTCGTCATACTGTTGCAATGCCTGGATCAAGCAGGTCGTGGAGTCTTGTCCACCGCTGAAAACGACAACCGCGCGCTTCATAAAATCACCTTTTTGGACTTTGGCCATTCCCGATACACATTCGGGCGGCAGGATAAAAATTGCGTTGCGGCGACAATAGTAGCAGAAAGGGCCGCCAGGCGCAGGACGGTTCGGCTCAGGCCGGTGCGTCGTCCACCGGCGGCGGCAGCCACGCCTGGCAAAAATCGAACCAGCCGTGCGCGGTCAGCGTCACGCCATGCATGCGCGGCGGTGCGCTGATCTGATACTGGTAGTGAAACAGCGGCGTGATGATGGCGGCGGCCATCAGCTGTTGATAATAGGCCTGCAGCTGTTCGAAGCGCGGTTGCTGCGCCTGCAGCTGCTGGATCTGCTGCAGCGTATCCTGTTGATGCTGCCAGCGGCTTTCCGTCAGGATGCCGCGCCACAGCGTATCCTGACGCAGCCAGCTCTCCAACGTCGCCTCCGGCGCCTCGCCGATCAGGTTGTCCGCCAGCAGCAGGTCGGCCTGGGCGATCTGTTCCTCGCTTTGCCAGCGCTTGCCGGCGTAGTAGCGCACTTCCAGCTCGCAGCCGTGCTGCGCCAACAGCCGTTGTAGCGCGGCCGTCACCGTTTCCAGCTCGACCGGCGGCCGATACAGCAGCGTCAGCCGGGTGGGCAGGGGGACATCTTCTTCAATCCGTTGGCTGGGGATGCGCCAGCCGGGCAGCATTTCATGGCTGGGGGTGATCACGCTGTTGGGGATCGGCAGATGGTTCAGCAGGCCGGACTGCTGGATCAGCATCAGCAGCTTTTGCCCCTGGGCTTCGCTCAGCACGCCGTGGCGCAGGTTCAGCGCCAAATAACACCAGCCCAGGCTCATGCTGCGCTGTACCGGCCGGGCCAGCGCCAAGTCGTCTTGCTGACCGATGGTGATGCGCACCGGATGCTGGCAGCTGGTGTCGGCGCCGGCGGTGGGCAGATCGGGCGTGATCCAGTATTCGATGGTGTCCAGATACGGATGCTGCAGATGGTAACCGGCGTGCTGTTCCAGCCTCACCAACTGCGGTTCATTCAACGCCAGTTTGAACGGGCCGGCGCCGATGGTCGGCAGCTCCGGGTGGGTCATCAGACAAGGCAGCTCCGCCAGCCGGTGGGCCAGCCAATAGTCCGGCAGGTGCAGATCGAACTGAATGCACAGCGGATGCGGCAAGCTGATGTTCGCGACGTTGGCTAGGCTGGGTTGGCTGCGCGGGTGGCGCTGCAGTTTTTCCAGCGTTTGCAGCAGCTGTTGGCCGGTCAGCGGTTCACCGTTATGCCAACGCAGCTGGCTGCGCAGGAAGAAGCGCCAGCGCAGGCCGTGCTCGCCAATCTGCCAGTGGTGCGCCAGGTCGGGCTGCGGTTCCGGGTTACCGGTCATCAGGCGCGTCAGCCCGGCGTGCAGGGTCGACACCAGATGTTGTTCGGCGCGGCCGGTCAGCGTGAGCGGGTCGAGCGCTTCCAGCGTGCGGTAATAGGGAATGCGCAGCGTCGGGCTGCCGGCCTGCCATTGTCCGCCGAGGTGCGGGCTGAGCAGATCCTGCAGGTGCTGCGGATCGAGTTGCGCCATTTCCAGCGCCCCCTGATGATTGCCCTGTTGCAGCAGCTGTTGCAACAGCTGCGCGCGCAGCTCATCCGGGGTTTTCAGGCAGTGCAGGCGGGCGCGTTTGCCGCGGCCGGGCTGCGAATGCCAGCTCAACCAGCCCTGATCCTGCAGCTGCTGCACCAGCGTGCGGGCGTGGCGTTCGCTGCAGTAGAACATCGCCGCCAGCTCGCCGATGGTCGCGGCGACCGGCGCGCTGCCGAGCTGATGGTACAGGCGTTGATATTGGCTGAGACGGTGAACCAGGCGCATGGGCAGAAATCCGGAACAGTTTTCTCAAATTGTTCACTATTACTTCCGTAAATGCCATCCCATACTGCATTGATTGCAATCGCGTTCACATTCAAGAGGTCTTTATGTATCGCCTGGCAGCTTTCGATATGGACGGCACGTTGTTGATGCTGGATCACCGGATTGGCCCGGAAACGCTGGCGGTGCTGAACCAGCTGGTGGAGCGGGAGATGGTGGTGACGTTCGCCACCGGGCGGCATTACCTTGACGCGCAGCCGATCATGGCGCAGCTGGGGCTGCAGGGCTACCTGATCACCGGCAATGGTACGCGTGTGTATGACAACCGCGGCCAACAGCTGCATGCCACCGATCTGCCGGCAGCGGTCGCCGAAGAGGTGCTGCATCATCATTGGCGTACCCGCGCCAGCATGCATGTGTTCCGCGACGAAGGTTGGCTGACCGAATTCCCCGTGCCGGAAGAGATGCTGCGGGCACATCACCTGAGCGGCTTTCGTTTTCAGCTGGCTGACGTGCGCCGCCTGCCGGCGTTCGGTAACAGCAAGGTGTGTTTTGTCGCGCCGCATGAGGAGTTGCTGGCATTGCAGGTGCAGCTGCGGGCACAGCTGGGTGGTGAGGCCGATCTGTGCTTTTCCGCCTACGACTGCCTGGAGGTGCTGCCGCTCGGTTGCAACAAGGGCACGGCGCTGGACCGGCTGAGCCGCCATCTGGGGCTGACGATGGCCGACTGCATGGCGTTCGGCGACGCGATGAACGACAAAGAGATGCTGGGGGCGGTGGGACACGGTGTGGTGATGGGCAACGCCCTGCCGCAGCTGAAATCCCTGCTGCCGCAGCTACCGGTTATCGGCCATTGCCAACAGCAGGCGGTGGCCCACTATTTACAACATTGGCTGCGTTCACCTTGCCTCACCTATTCCCCCGAAGAATGAGGTTCTCCTTACAGCCGGCCGGGTATGACTACCCGGCTTTTTTTTACCTAACGCCTGGCGTTACAAATCCGCCAGCTGCGCCAGATAAGGCTGCAGATCGCCGATGTTGTTGCTGACCCATTCCGGGTTGTAATAGGTATCCAGGTAACGCTCGCCGCTGTCGCACAGCAGGGTGACGATCGACCCTTGCTCGCCGTTTTCCCGCATCTGTTTCGCCAGCTGCAGCGCACCCCAGACATTGGTGCCGGTGGAGGCGCCAACCTTGCGGCCGAGCACGCCTTCCAGCCAGTGAATGGTGGCGACGCTGGCGGCATCCGGCACCCGCAGCATGCTGTCGACCACCGACGGGATGAACGACGGTTCGGCGCGCGGGCGGCCGATGCCTTCGATACGGCTGCCGCAGCTGCCGATCAGGGTGCGATCGCCGTGGTGGAAGCAGTCATAGAACACCGAGTTTTCCGGATCGACCACCGTCAATTGGGTGTTGTGCCCCTGATAGCGGATATAGCGCCCCAGCGTGGCGGAGGTGCCGCCGGTGCCGGCGCTCATCACGATGTGTTTCGGCACCGGGAAGGGTTCGCGCGCCATCTGGCGGAAGATGCTGTCGGCGATATTGTTGTTGCCGCGCCAGTCGGTGGCGCGTTCGGCGTAGGTGAACTGATCCATATAGTGGCCTTTCAGCTCTTGCGCCAGCTGTTCGGAGGCGGCGTAGATCTGAGCGGCATGATCGACGAAGTGGCAGCGGCCGCCGTAAAAGGCAATCTGCTCCACCTTGCGGCGCGCGGTGCAGGACGGCATCACCGCGATGAACGGCAGGCCGATCAGACGAGCGAAGTAGGCTTCGGACACCGCGGTGCTGCCGGAAGAGGCCTCGATGATGGTGGTGTTCTCGGTGATCCAGCCATTGCACAGGCCATAAAGGAACAGCGAGCGCGCCAGGCGGTGTTTCAGGCTGCCGGTCGGGTGGGTGCTCTCATCCTTCAGATACAGGCAGATGCCGGGAAACGCCGGCAGGTTCAGGCGGATCAGGTGCGTATCGGCGGAGCGCTGAAAATCCGCTTCTATTTCACCGATAGCATATTTTACCCAAGAGTTTGTCATGATTTGGCCTCAGAATAGGGGGCTGGTTTATGGCGTAGCATAGCCTGTCGGCAGGAAAAAAGGATTGCCATTTTTCCTGTTTAATCGCCTAATGAGAGAAAGTTTTTCTCCTGGTAGCCGATATGTTAGATAAAACAGACCGTAAGCTGCTGTGCATGCTGCAGCAAGATTGCACCCAGTCGCTGCAGACGCTGGCCGATGCGGTCAATTTGACCTCGACGCCGTGCTGGAAACGGCTGAAGCGCCTGGAGGACGAGGGCTATATCCGCGGCCGGGTGGCCTTGCTGGATAACGAAAAGCTCGGCCTGGGGCTGACGGCGTTCGTGCTGATCAAGACCCAGCAGCACAGCAGCGAGTGGTATCAGGCGTTTGTGCAGTTGACCAGCCAGATGCCCGAGGTGCTGGCGTTCTACCGCATGGCGGGGGAGTACGACTACCTGATGCAGGTCGAAGTGGCGGACATGAAAAGCTACGACGGCTTTTATAAGCGTCTGGTGAACGGCGTACCGGGCCTCATCGATGTCACCTCAAGCTTTGCCATGGAAAAAATCAAATACACCACCGCGCTGCCGGTACCGGAGTGAAAAGTTCACCGGACGGGCGGCTTAACGGTGGTATCCTGCTCTGCTAAAGCAGAAAAAGAGACAAATCCCATAAAACCCTGGAATCAAACTGCGTGAGATTATTTGCTCAAATTGGCTGGTACTTCCGCCGGGAGTGGCGCCGCTACCTCGGGGCGGTGGTGCTGCTGATCGTCATCGCCATCCTGCAACTGCTGCCGCCTAAGCTGGTCGGCATCATCGTGGACGGTATCACCGAAAAACAGATGTCCACCGGTGTGCTGATGGCCTGGCTCGGGCTGATGATCGGCACCGCGATCGTCGTTTACCTGCTGCGCTATGTGTGGCGGGTGTTGCTGTTCGGCGCGTCCTACCAGTTGGCGGTCGAGCTGCGCGAAAACTTTTACCGCCAGCTCAGCCGGCAAAACCCGGCGTTCTACCTGCGCCACCGCACCGGCGATCTGATGGCGCGCGCCACCAACGACGTGGACCGTGTGGTATTCGCCGCCGGTGAAGGCGTGCTGACGCTGGTGGATTCGCTGGTGATGGGGTTGGTGGTGCTGGTGGTGATGAGCACCCAAATCAGCTGGCAGCTGACGGTGCTGGCGTTAATCCCGATGCCGCTGATGGCGATCGCCATCAAATATTACGGCGACCAGCTGCACCAGCGTTTTAAATCGGCGCAGGCGGCGTTTTCCAGCCTGAACGATCAGGCGCAGGAAAGCATGACCAGCATCCGCATGATCAAGGCCTTTGGGCTGGAAGATCACCAATCCAATCGCTTTGCCGAGGTGGCGGCGCAGACCGGGGCCAAAAACATGCATGTGGCGCGGGTGGATGCGCGCTTCGATCCGACCATTTATATCGCCATCGGCGCCTCTAACCTGCTGGCCATCGGCGGCGGCAGCTGGATGGTGGTGAACGGGTCGCTGACGCTCGGGCAGCTGACCAGCTTTGTGATGTATCTCGGCCTGATGATCTGGCCGATGCTGGCGCTGGCCTGGATGTTCAACATCGTTGAACGCGGCAGCGCGGCCTACAGCCGCATCCGCAGCCTGCTCGACGAGGCGCCGGCGGTGCAGGACGGCCCGCAGGCGCTGCCGGCCGGCCGCGGCGTGCTGGACGTGGATATCCGCGCGTTCCACTACCCGGAAAACCCACATCCGGCGCTGCATGACGTGGCGCTGACGCTGAAGCCGGGGCAGATGCTGGGGCTGTGCGGGCCGACCGGCGCCGGCAAGTCGACGCTGTTGTCGCTGATCCAGCGCCAGTTCGACGTCGACCAAGGGCAGATCCGCTATCACGGCCTGCCGTTGCCGCAGGTCAAACTCGACGACTGGCGTTCGCGGCTGTCGGTGGTGAGCCAGACGCCGTTCCTGTTCTCCGATACCGTGGCGAACAACATCGCGCTGGGCCATCCGGGGGCGACGCAGGCGCAGATCGAACAGGCGGCGCGGTTGGCCAGCGTTCATGAGGACATTCTGCGGCTGCCGCAGGGCTATGACACCGAAGTGGGCGAACGCGGCGTGATGCTGTCGGGCGGGCAGAAACAGCGCATCTCCATTGCGCGTGCGCTGCTGCTGGATGCGGAGATCCTGATCCTCGACGACGCGCTGTCGGCGGTGGATGGCCGTACCGAACACCAAATCCTGCACAACCTGCGCAGCTGGGGGCAAGATCGTACGGTGATCATCAGTGCGCACCGGCTGTCGGCATTGACCGAAGCCAGCGAGATCCTGGTGATGCAGCACGGCGGCGTAGCGCAACGCGGCGACCCGGCGGCGCTGGCGGCGCAGCCGGGCTGGTATCGCGATATGTACCGTTATCAGCAGCTGGAAGCGGCGCTGGACGAAGCGCCGGAAAACGGCGAGGAGGCGTTGGCCGATGAATAAAGTGCAAAAGCTGTGGCCGACGCTGAAGCGGCTGCTGGCCTATGGCTCGCCGTACCGCAAACCGCTGGGGCTGGCGGTGCTGATGCTGTGGATCGCGGCGGCGGCGGAAGTCGCCGGGCCGATCCTGGTGAGCTATTTTATCGATAACTACGTCGCCAAAGGACAACTGCCGCTGACGCTCGTCGGCGGGCTGGCGGCGGCTTACATTCTGCTGGAGCTGCTGGCGGCGGCGCTGCACTACTTCCAGGCGCTGCTGTTCAACCAGGCGGCGGTGGGGGTGGTGCAGCGGCTGCGTACTGACGTGATGGACGCCGCGCTGCGCCAGCCGCTCAGCGCCTTCGACACGCAGCCGGTCGGGCAATTGATCTCGCGCGTTACCAACGACACCGAGGTGATCAAGGATCTGTACGTAATGGTGGTCTCCACGGTGCTGAAAAGCGCCGCGCTGATCGGCACCATGCTGGTGGCGATGTTCAGCCTCGACTGGCGCATGGCGCTGGTGGCGGTCTGCATCTTCCCGGCGGTGTTCGTGGTGATGGGCATCTATCAATACTACAGCACGCCGATCGTGCGCCGGGTGCGCAGCTATCTGGCGGACATCAACGACGGTTTCAACGAAGTGATCAACGGCATGGGCGTGATTCAGCAGTTCCGCCAGCAGGTGCGCTTCGGCGAGCGCATGAGCGCCGCCAGCCAGTCGCATTATCTTGCGCGTATGCAGACCCTACGGCTCGACGGTTTTCTGCTGCGGCCGCTGCTCAGCCTGTTTTCGGCGCTGGTGCTGTGCGGCCTGTTGATGCTGTTCGGCTTCAGCGGCGAGGGCGTGATTGGCGTCGGCGTCCTCTACGCCTTCATCAACTACCTGGGGCGCCTGAATGAACCGCTGATCGAGCTGACGTCACAGCAATCGATCCTGCAGCAGGCGGTGGTGGCCGGCGAACGCATTTTCGAGCTGATGGATCGCAGCCAGCAGAGTTACGGTATTGACGATCGTCCGTTGGCCGGTGGCCGCATCGACATCACCGATCTGAGCTTCGCTTACCGTGCGGACAAAAAGGTGCTGCAGCATATTTCGCTGGCGGTGCCATCACGCGGCTTCGTGGCGCTGGTCGGGCATACCGGCAGCGGCAAGAGCACCTTGGCCAACCTGCTGATGGGCTATTACCCGGTCAGCGAGGGGGAAGTGCGTCTCGATGGCCGCCCGATCTCCAGCCTGTCGCACCGCACGCTGCGTCAGGGCGTAGCGATGGTGCAGCAAGATCCGGTGGTGATCGCCGATTCGGTACTGGCCAACGTCACGCTGGGGCGTAACATCGAGGAAGACGCCGTTTGGCGGGCGCTGGAAACGGTGCAGCTGGCGGATCTGGTGCGCGGCTTCCCGCAGGGTATTCACACACGGTTGGGGGAGCAGGGCAATAACCTGTCGGTCGGGCAGAAACAGCTGCTGGCGATGGCGCGGGTCTTGGTGCAGGCGCCGCAGATTCTGATCCTCGACGAGGCGACTGCCAATATCGACTCGGGCACCGAACAGGCGATCCAGCGCGCGCTGCGTGCGATCCGCGAGCACACCACGCTGGTGGTGATCGCCCACCGGCTGTCGACCATCGTCGATGCCGACTCCATCCTGGTGCTGCATCGCGGCCAGGCGGTGGAGCAGGGCAACCATCAACAGCTGCTGGCGCAGCAGGGGCGCTACTACCAGATGTATCAGCTGCAGCTGGCGGGCGAGCAGTTGGCGGAAGCGGTGCGCGAGGAGAGTCAACCCGCCTGATCCCAGGGGCCGCGATCGCGGCCCTTGTTTCTTTCCCACGCACCACAAGCAGGCAACCCGCCTGTGCCATGCCCCCTTTCTGCACTTTTTCGACGCGATGCGCACCAAATCAGTGCGCATTATTTAACCCATTCAAGGTATCGGTGCTGTGCTGCGTCGCGGCGGCGCCCGCGTGTGCGCTAATCCGCTGAATCGTCATACAAAAATTAAATTTGGCACAGCCCTTGCTACATATGACGCGTACCAGGGGTGAGTTTGGGCTTAATTCGTGGAGGGGCAATATGAAGCTGGTGACCGTGGTAATCAAACCGTTCAAGCTGGAGGATGTGCGCGAGGCTCTGTCCTCCGTGGGCATTCAGGGGTTGACCGTAACCGAAGTGAAGGGCTTTGGCCGCCAGAAGGGGCATGCCGAGCTGTATCGCGGCGCCGAATATAACGTCAACTTCTTGCCCAAGGTCAAAATCGATATCGCTATCGCCGACGATCAGTTGGATGAAGTGGTTGATGTGATTAGCAAAGCCGCCTACACCGGTAAAATCGGCGACGGCAAAATTTTCGTTGCCGAGTTGCAACGCGTGATCCGCATTCGCACCGGCGAAACCGACGAATCGGCACTGTAACCACGAACTCAGTTAAGCAATGGGGATGGATTGATAATGAAAAGACTGTTATCCATGTTGGGCCTGAGTTCGGTAACCCTGGTTCCTTCTTTGGCCCTGGCCGCCCCGGCGGTCGCCGATAAGGCCGACAACGCCTTTATGATGATCTGCACCGCGCTGGTGCTGTTCATGACGCTGCCGGGCATCGCGCTGTTTTACGGCGGCCTGCTGCGTGGCAAAAACGTGCTGTCGATGCTGACGCAGGTCACCGTCACTTTCGCGCTGGTCTGCGTGCTGTGGGTGCTGTATGGCTACAGCCTGGCGTTCAGCGAGGGCAATGCGGTATTCGGCGGGTTCGAAACGGCGATGCTGAAAGGCATCGGCATCGACAGCGTTACCGGCAGCATCAGCCAGATGATCCACGTCGCCTTCCAGGCGTCCTTCGCCTGCATTACCGTGGCGCTGGTGGTGGGCGGCTTCGCTGAACGCATTCGCTTCTCGGCGGTGCTGATCTTCGCGATCGTATGGTTCACCCTGTCTTACCTGCCGATCGCGCACATGGTGTGGGGCGGCGGCTATCTGGCCACCGACGGCGCACTGGACTTCGCCGGCGGCACCGTGGTGCACATCAACGCCGCCAGCGCCGGGCTGATTGGTGCCTACCTGATCGGCAAACGCGCCGGCTTCGGTAAAGAGGCGTTCAAACCTCACAACCTGCCGATGGTGTTTACCGGGGCGTCCATCCTGTATATCGGCTGGTTCGGCTTCAACGCCGGTTCCGCCAGCGCGGCCAACGGCATTGCGGCCCTGGCATTCCTCAACACGGTGGTTGCCACCGCGGGCGCCATTCTCTCCTGGACCTTCGCCGAATGGGTGCTGCGCGGCAAGCCTTCGCTGCTGGGCGCCTGCTCCGGCATGATCGCCGGGTTGGTTGCGGTGACGCCTGCGGCGGGCACCGTGAGCGTGGGCGGGGCGTTGATCATCGGCCTGGTGGGCGGCGTCGCCGGCCTGTGGGGTGTCGTGACGCTGAAGAAATGGCTGAAGGTGGACGACACCTGCGACGTGTTCGGCGTGCATGGGGTGTGCGGCATCGTCGGCTGCCTGCTGACCGGCGTGTTCACCGCCTCTTCGCTGGGCGGCACCGGCTACGCCGAAGGGGTGACGATGGGCCATCAGGTCTGGATCCAACTGGTGAGCGTGCTGATCACCCTGGTGTGGTCGAGCGTCGCCGCCTTTATCGCTTTCAAGATCGCGGGCGCGATGGTGGGCCTGAGAGTACCGGAAGAGCAGGAACGCGAGGGGCTGGACGTCAACAGCCACGGCGAGAGCGCCTACAACCAGTAAGACTCGAAGCAGGGCAGTGCGCTAAAGACTAAAATAATGATGAAGCCGAAAGGGGCGATGGAAACATCGCCCCTTTCTTTATGCTGCGGATCAGGCGTCGCGCTGGCGAATTACCCCTTCCTGCACGGTGGTGGCGACCAGTACACCGTCGCGGGTGTAGATCTGGCCGCGCACAAAGCCGCGTGCGCCAGAGGCAGAGGAACTCTCCACCGCGTACAGCAGCCAGTCATCCATGCGGAACGGACGGTGGAACCACATAGAGTGGTCAATGGTGGCCACCTGCATGCCCGGCTCGAGGAAACCTACGCCGTGCGGCTGCAGCGCGGTCGGCAGGAAGTTAAAGTCCGATGCGTAGCCCAGCAGGTATTGGTGGATACGTTGATCGTCCGGCATATTGCCGTTGGCGCGGAACCAGACGTAGCGATGCGGTTCTTCCACGCTGCCTTTCAGCGGGTTGTGGAATTTCACCGGGCGCATTTCGATCGGCTTCTGGCCGATAAATTTTTCGCGCACTTTTTCCGGCAGCATATGCGCCAGCTTCTGGGCGATCTCTGATTCGGACAGCAGTCCTTCCGGCGGCGGCACGTCCGGCATCAGGTTCTGGTGCTCGAAACCTGCTTCCGGGCTCTGGAAGGAGGCGGTCATATAGAAGATGGGTTTGCCGTGCTGGATGGCGCTGACGCGGCGGGCGCTGAAGCTGTTGCCGTCACGCAGGGTTTCCACGTCGTAGACGATGGGTTTACTGCTGTCGCCCGGACGCAGGAAGTAGCTGTGGAACGAGTGCACGCTGCGATCATCCGGCACCGTCTGTTTGGCGGCGTAGAGCGCCTGACCGACCACCTGCCCGCCGAACACCTGGCGTAACCCCAGATCTTCGCTCTGACCGCGGAACAGCCCTTCTTCGATTTTCTCCAGATCCAGCAGATCGAGGAGGTTTTGTAATGCCTGGCTCATAAAATTGTTACCTTTCTAATAATCATTTTGCGCAGTGTGCGGAATATCACGGCGCGGCGTCAACATCTTGCGTTAAAGGGCCGATGAGAATGCTCTTAATAGTGAGCGCATTGGGCAGGCTAAGTGATTAATAGGCGGAGCAAAGTGGATTTATCAGTGTTTTGTGCTAACTTTAATGGGTGCGGTGGTGAAAGCCACCAACGTGTTGATAATAAAAAAGGAGACCGATCCATGAAACTCTGGCAAATCGTAGGCGGTGCCGCGGCACTGACGATCACGCTGGCAGGATGCGCGCAAAAGAGTGCTGATGTGCCTACACCGGCTGCCGGCAACCCGGCGGCTGCGCAAACGCAGATTCAGGGCCCGGCGGTGACAGGTTCGGTTAATATACGTCAGCGCATTGCGCTGCCGCCGGACGCCGTACTGACGGTCACTCTCTCTGACGCCTCGCTGGCGGATGCGCCGTCTAAAGTGATTGCACAGCGCGCGGTACGCACTGAAGGGCAACAGGCGCCGTTCAGCTTTACGCTGCCGTATAACCCGTCCGACATCCAACCGAATGCGCGTATCATTCTGAGCGCGGCGGTGACGGTCAACGGGCGACTGATATTTATTACCGACACCATCCAGGAAGTGGTCAATCGCAACGGCACGCGTGCCGATCTGCTGCTGGTTCCGGTTCAGGGTGTGCCGATTCAGGCTGCGCCAACCGCCATGCAGTAATCTTACTGCGGTACAGCAAGATGAAATCAACAGCCTTTGCGCTTCGGCCAAAGGCTGTTTTGTTTTACCAGCGCCAGCCGTAGCGATCGAAATCGACCGTGCTGTGCGGGCCGAAAATAATCCCCTCCGCCAGCAATGCCTGCCGTTGCCGTTGAAAATCCTCCCCCTGCTGCGATATCTGCCCGTGGCGGTTGATCACCCGGTGCCAGGGCAGCGTGCTGCCTTCCGGCAAACGCCGCAGTACGCCGCCGACCTGACGCGCGGCGCGCGGTGAACCGGCCAGCCGGGCGACTTCGCCGTAGGTGGTGACTTTGCCGTAAGGAATGGCGGCCACGATGTGGAATACCCGCTGGCTGAAAGAGGCGTCTTCTGGTTGCATGTTGCGGTTCCTGCTCGAGTCAAAACCCAGGCGGAGAGTGTGCCACAGCGCAGGTGGGTAAGAAAACAGCGGTTGGTCCCGGTTGGCTTGCTATTTGGTAGGGCATCACCGATAATGCCCACCGCTTCGGAGTACAGAAGCCGTCAATGGGGGCCCTGTTGGTTCTCCCGCAACACTAACTTGTGAACTCGGTCAGGTCCGGAAGGAAGCAGCCGCAGCAGGTGACGTGTGTGCCGGGATGTAGCTGGCAGGGTCCCCACCCATTTGCGGCCCGCAAAAACGCTTTTCCCCGTTATTCTTCCTGTCGACAGCTGCACAAGCGTCATTCCGCACGCCGCGAGCGAGCGTCTTTTCCTCTGCGCCGTTTTGCCCTTCTCCGCCTGTAGAGTTGCCAACAGATCCGATGACGGTGAAAAAAATAGCGTTTATATCGTTATTTGTGGGACAAATAATGGCGGAGATATAGGGAAAATTCTTAAAGTTGCACGCCTGTTGGGATGGCGTTAGTATTGTTTATTCTCTATGCGAAAAAACTATCCGCGCTTCGCGGCGGTCGTCGAACTGGCTGAATAAGTTTAAATAATAACCCGTGTGCGCTGTCAGGCTGAACATGATTTATATCATTGATAAAGATATTACATTTAACACTGAAAACGGTTCATTGAAGAGTATAAAGAAGGGACGAGAAGTTTTCTTATCCAGCGTTAATTCTAGAGTATTCAAATGTTTGCTTGAGCATGGCCACGAGGCGGTGAGCCGGGATACGCTGTTGCAGCAGGTGTGGACCGATCACGGCCTGAGCGCCTCTTCGGCGACGTTAAATCAATATATCAGCCTGACGCGGCGGGCATTGACGTCTGTCGGTTTCAATGAACGGCTGATCGTTACCCTCTCTAAAAAGGGGTATAGACTCAATAGAATAATACCGATCGACCGACTGCGGATTGATTTACCCGAGCCCCCACCGCTTGCCGATGCCCCGACGCCCTTGGCTGCGCCGACCGCAACGTCAAAAAACACCCACCACTATTTTTTTATTCTGCTGCGCAGCTTATCGATCGTCGTGCCATTATCATTTCTGGCGCTGTGCTTCATCTATTACAAACATCATCGCGACAGTGAAAAGAAGCAGGTATTGTCTTACGTCGGTACGGTGAACGGCTGCCCGATCTACTATGCCGGGAATTTTTTGGAGAATCACCAGGACGACTATTTGCAGTTCTTGGTCAGGAAGGATCTTTATGGCCAACGCTGCCGCCCCGGTGAGATTGTCATTACCAAGGTTAACCGTTCTCATAATGCCAATGAAGACAGCGGACGCCAGTTTATCGCCAAATGCACGAAGGACAGTGCGGCCGTTTTGCATAATTGTGAGAGCGAGTACATCCGGGCATGGAAAAAAAATTAAATATTTTGTCAGCCACGCTGGTCGGCCTGTGCGTGTTGACGGGCAGCGTGGTGTATTCCCTGGTCCGCAGCCATCATGAATTCGGTGAATTTTCCTGTGAAGCGAACGCCACGTTCAATTATTTCAATTCGCTGGATGTGCAGGCGGCACACGATGACATCCAGCTGTCGCTAAAAATAAACTACATCTTTTTGTCCGGCGATAAAGGCGTGATGATCCTGTCGGGCCTGGCCAACGACGGCGAAGAGACGTATTTCGTCAACCGACGGGTTAACTTCAGCTATGTGTCGCAAGGCAGTTTTTATCGTTTCCACTATGGCGAGGTGAATTATTCACCGCGCGATACCTTGCCGGAAGAGGTGTATACTTACTTTTTCAGCAATGAATCGACGTTTTATCATATTCGTAGCGTGGACAAGAATACGCTGATGTTTAGCAATGCCTACTCGCCGATGTTTTTATGTAATATTGAGTCCTGATTTTTATCTCGTTTTTTATATGAGGTTAAGGTGTATTTATATTACCCTTTACATCCTCGCCTTCTGCCTTTTTAGCACGCAACTAATAACATGGGTTATTATGTTCGAATGTCTATTTTCTTCATCATTAATCAAATTTAATGGTGATTTAGTTATTTTATAAAACCTGCTATCGTCATGTTTTTAAATGATTTAATGAATCTAAGGCGATGTGATGTGGCCATATTAATTTTATATTGTTTATTTTAAAGAAATAAGTTGCATGAATGTTTTTTGCATGATTAATTGAGGCCGCTCTTGAAACGGCGAACCATTAATTTTCATTGAAAATGCATCTCGCCGCATGCGTGCAAAGGTGATGGCACAGAGAGCCTTTGAACTTCATTAAACTGATAGGCGAGAGATGGACATACATAACATTGCCCTGAACGAGACTCTGTTGGAAAATGAGTTGGTGATATTAAACAACAATGAAAAAACGCTGTTGTTTAAAAAAGAGAATGTGCTCATTGAAATGACCGAATTACAGCGGCGCTTCATGCTGTGCCTGTTGAGCGGTATTTATAAGAAGAACGACATTATTCGCGCAGTCTGGTTTTGCAACCATGAGACCATCAGCGACAATAACTATTATCAGATGATATTCCAATGCCGCTCTTTGCTCTCCCGCCACGGTATTCCCGGCGAGGTGATCAAGACCATTCCCCGATTTGGCGTGATGTTGAGTTTTCAAGCCTGCGAGCGCGCGTCCGCTAATTTGCAGGGGGGATGCCCGCCATCGGCTAATAAGCGCCGGCGAACGTGGCTGGACGCCGTGAATTATAAAGTGGCCCTGGTCATCACGCTGCTGTTTTCCGTCGCGATGGTGGTCGGTATTTCCGCTTAGCGTTGGCACCGTTGAATAACCGGGGGTGCCGTGAGCAAACGGTTGATAGACTTTTTTATGCTTCTTTTTTTTCTGACGAATCTGGTGTTCATGCTCCAGCTGGGATGGCGAATGATGGCCGGGGATGGCGCGCCCGTTGAGCCGAGCCGTGAAAACGCGCGCGGGCCGGCGCGCCATATTGTCTTTCCTCAGGAAGAGGACATCGGGAAAATTAATGACGCGCACTGGTTTGGGCGCTATCAAGCGGCGAAAGACGGCGAAAAGGCGCACGGGTATAAAGTCGGCGAATGGGCGATCGGTGCCGAGCTGCTGGCTAACGCACCGGAAGCCGCTGCGCTTGGCAAGATAGCGGGCCTGCTGTTCAGCGATAACGCCCAAAAAAGCCTGGTCATCGTCGAGCATGGCGGTAAGCAAACCGGTTATGGCGTTGGCGACCGTCTGGCCGGCAGCAATGCCGTCATCGTGCGGATAGTGAAAAATAAAATACTGCTCGACGAAAACGGCTATTACGCCACGCTGACGTTTAAAGAGTAGCCGGCGCGCCGTTTCGGCGCGGGGTGTTTTATAGCATAAGGCGACATTGTGATTACGCATTTTATTTATCGTTCTGGCCCAGGCTGGAGCGCCGGCTTATGGCGCGCGTTAGCGGCGGTGGCCGTCATGATTGTGCTGGCTGGCGCGGCGCACGCAGAGCAATTCTCCGCCAATTTCAAAGGCACGGACATTCAGGAATTTATCAATACGGTCAGTAAGAACCTGGGCAAAACCATCATTATCGATCCGGCGGTGAAAGGTAAGGTCACGGTACGCAGCTATGAACAGCTCGATGAGAAACAGTATTACCAGTTCTTTCTCAACGTATTGGATGTTTATGGCTATACGGTCATCGGCATGCCCAACAACGTCTTGAAGGTGATCGCCGCCAAAGAGGGAAAAAGAGCCGCGCTGGCACAAAACGGCGGCGAGACGATCGCCGAAGGGGATGAAGTGGTGATGCGCGTGGTACCGCTGCGCAATATCGCGGCCAAAGACGTTTCACCGATATTGCGCCAGCTCAACGACAGCATCGGCGTGGGCAGCGTGGCGCATTACGAGCAGGGGAACGCGCTGTTGATCACCGGCCGGGCCAGCGTGGTCAACGGCCTGCTCGAGCTCGTCAGGGAGATGGATCAGGACGATGGCAATCGGGTCGAGACCCTCGCGCTGAAGCATGCGGCGGCGCCGGAGATCGCGCGCATGGTGAACGAACTGTTTCGCGAAGAGGGCAAGCGGCGCATGGCCGGCGCGAGCTCGCTGCGGCTGGTGGCGGATGAGCGGACCAACAGCGTGATGATCGCCGGGGATGACCGGAGCCGCGAACACGCCAAGGAGCTGATTGACCAGCTGGATAACAAGAGCGTCACCCAGGGCAATACCCAGGTTATCCCTCTCAAATACGCCAAGGCGCAGAGCCTGGTCGAGGTGCTGACCGGCGTGAGTGCGGGTCTGCAAAACGAGAAGGAGAGCGCCGCCGCTAACGTGGCGCTGCTGAAAAATGTGGTGATCAAGGCCGATGAGCAGACCAATGCGCTGATCATCACCGCCGCGCCGGATGTGATGCGCGATCTGGAGGCGGTGGTCGCCAAGCTCGATGTGCGCCGCGCGCAGGTGCTGGTCGAAGCGGTGATCGTCGAAGTGCAGGATGGGCAGGGGCTGAACATCGGCGTGCAGTGGGCCAACAAATACGGGGGCGGCACGCAGTTCGCCGGCTCGGCGCCCGGGGTGTCGGCGGGGTTCGAAAACGGCATGAGCGACGTGTTCGGCAAGGCCAACGGCCTGATGACCGGTTTCTACAGCGGTAACTGGGGCGTATTGCTGACCGCCATCGCCAGCAACAATCAGAACAATATCCTGGCCACGCCGAGCATCGTCACGCTGGATAACGCCGAGGCGGAATTCAGCGTCGGGCAGGATGTGCCTATCCTGACCGGTTCGCAAACCACCAATAGCGATAACGTCTTCAATACCGTGTCGCGCAAGACGGTGGGGATCAAACTCAAGGTCAAACCGCAGATCAACCAGGGCCAGTCCGTGCTGATGCAGATCGAACAGGAGGTCTCCAGCGTCGCCGACAGCGCCGGCGCCACGCCGGATTCGCTGGGAGCGACCTTCAATATCCGCACGGTCAACAATACGGTGCTGGTGGACAGCGGCGAAACCGTGGTGGTGGGCGGCCTGTTGGACAAGTCCAACTCGGAGCTGGAGAGCAGCGTGCCGATCCTGGGCAAGATCCCGCTGGTGGGGGCGCTGTTTCGCTCGACCGCCACCAAAGCGAGCAAGCGTAATTTGATGCTGTTTATCCGCCCGACCATCATTCGCAGCACCGAGGGGTATGCCCGACAGAGTCAACGCAAGTTAGGCAAGTTCGACGCCGAGCAACAGGACGATCGTGAGCTGAATAACGCACTGCGTGGCGAGATCGCCGGCGATAAGAAGGCGATCGACAATCGGGCGTTTCTCGCCACCGTTGCAAGTATCGACGCGTTTTATCCGCGGGGAGCACGCCCGTGAAGCCACGCTCTGCGGGGCCGCTGCTGCCTTTTTCCTGGGCGCGCCAGCATGGCGTGCTGGCCGTTGACGGGCAGCACGGTATCCAAATTTATTGTCGCCCTGACACGAGCCACGCCGCATTGATGGAGGCCTACCGCTGCCTGCCCGGCGAGCCGGCGCTGGCCCGGCTGGAAGCGGAGGTCTTTGATCAACGGCTGGTGGCGCACTACCAGCAGGAAAGCGGCCAGGCGCAGAAAATGATCGACGATCTGGGCGGCGAACTGGATTTTTACGCGCTGGCCGAGGAGCTGCCGCAGCAGCAAGACCTGTTGGACGAACAGGATGATGCGCCGATTATCCGCCTGATCAACGCCTTACTGAGCGAGGCGATCAAAGAGCGCGCCTCCGATATCCACATCGAAACCTACGAGAGCGAGCTGGTGATCCGTTTTCGCATCGACGGCGCGCTGCGGCGGATTTTGGCGCCGCAGCGCAAGCTGGCGGCGCTGCTGGTGTCGCGCATCAAGGTGATGTCGAAGCTGGATATCGCCGAGAAGCGCGTGCCGCAGGATGGACGCATGGCGCTGAAGGTCGGCGGGCGGGCGATTGACGTGCGGGTGTCGGTGATGCCGGCCAGCCACGGCGAGCGCGTGGTCATGCGCCTGTTGGACAAACAGGGCGTGCGGCTCGAACTGCCCAGCCTGGGCATGACGCCGGCACATCAGCAGGCGTTGCTGCGCCTGATCCGCCAGCCGCACGGCATTATTTTGGTCACCGGGCCGACCGGCTCCGGCAAAAGCACCACGCTCTATACCTTGCTCAGCCAGATCAACGATGAACAGCGCAACATCATGACGATCGAAGATCCCGTCGAGTATGAGTTGGCCGGCATTGCGCAGACGCAGGTGAATCCCAAGGTGGACATGACCTTCGCGCGCGGGCTGCGCGCGCTGCTGCGTCAGGATCCCGACGTGGTGCTGATCGGCGAGATCCGCGACGGTGAAACGGCGCAGATCGCGGTGCAGGCCTCATTGACCGGGCATCTGGTGCTGTCGACCCTGCATACCAACACGGCGATCGGCGCCGTGACCCGGCTGCGGGACATGGGAGTCGAGCCGTTTCTGCTTTCGAGCTCGCTCAGCGGCGTGTTGGCGCAGCGCCTGGTGCGCCGGCTGTGCCCGCAGTGCCGTGAGCCTTATGCGTTGCCTGACGCGCAGCGGCGCCTGCTGGGGCTGCCACCGACGCCGGCGGTGACCTGCTGGCGCCCGTTGGGGTGCGAGGCCTGCGGTGGGCAGGGATATCACGGCCGAATCGGCTTGCACGAATTGTTGGTGCTGGATGAACCGATGCGCATGGCGATCCATCGCGGTGAGGGCGAGTTGGATATCGCGAAACTGGCCGCCGAACGCTATCTGCCGCTGCGCCAGGATGGTATCGCCAAAATGCGCGCCGGGGAGACCAGCCTGGAGGAAGTGCTGCGAGTGACGCGCGAAGGGGACGGCGATGAAGTTTGATTATCGCGCCTGCGATCGTGAGGGGCGCGCCCAGCGCGGCGTGTTGGAGGCGGATTCTCTGCGCCACGCCCGCGATCGCCTGCGTGAAAAGGGGTGGCAGGTGCTGGCGGTGCAAGCGCGCAGGCGGCCCGCTTTCGCCGGCATGTTTGCCGGCCGCTGGATGAGCGGCGTGAGCAGTGGCGATGTGGCGCTGTTGACCCGGCAGCTGGCGACGTTGCTGTCCGCTGCGCTGCCGCTGGAGGAAGCGCTGATGGCGGTGGCGCGGCAAACGGAGAAGAAAGGTCTGCAGGCGGCGTTGGTTCAGGTGCGGCAGCGCATCCTGGAGGGCTTCCCGCTGGCGCAGGCGCTGGGACAGTATCCGCAGATTTTCGACCGCCTCTATTGCGCCATGGTGGCCGCCGGTGAGATTTCCGGCCATCTGGCGCCGGTGCTGGAACGGCTGGCCGACTACGTCGAACAGCGCCAGCAAATGAAGAACAAAATCGTGCAGGCGCTGGTGTACCCGATGGTGCTGACGGCGGTGGCGATCGGCGTGGTGGCGATCCTGTTGACGGCGGTGGTGCCGAAGGTGATCGAACAGTTTGTGCATATGAAGCAGACCTTGCCGCTGTCGACCCGGATGCTGCTCGGCGCCAGCGACGGGCTGCGCCGATGGGGGGCGTTGGCGCTGATATCGGTGCTGACGGGCCTTGGCGCTTTCCGCTATCGCCTGCGGGATCCGGCGCGACGCGTGCGCTGGCATGCGTTCATCCTGCGGTTGCCGGTGGTCGGCAAGCTGTCACTGGCGGTGAATACGGCGCGCTACGCCAAAACGCTGAGCATTTTGAACGCCAGCGCGGTGCCGTTGCTGGAGGCGATGCGCATCAGCGCCGGCGTGTTGGGCAATGATGCCGCCCGCAAACGGCTGCTGGCGGCGATGGAGCGAGTGCGGGAGGGCGAAGGATTGTCGCCGTCGCTTGAGGGCACCGCGCTGTTCTCACCGATGATGCGGCACATGATCATGTCCGGCGAGCGCAGCGGTGAGCTGGACATGATGCTCGAACGGGCGGCGACGATGCAGCAGGAGGCCTTCGGCCGGCAAGTCACGCTGGCGCTGGGGCTGTTTGAGCCTTTATTGGTGATCGCGATGGCAGGCTCGGTGCTGTTTATCATCTTGGCCATCCTGCAGCCGATATTGCAGCTCAATAATATGGTCGGCTAATTATGCCGTTAATGGAGAGTAAAGTGAGTCATATCAGCAAGATGCGCAGGTCGCGGCAGCGGGGGTTTACGCTGCTGGAAATCATGGTGGTGATCGTCATTCTGGGGCTGTTGGCCAGCCTGACCATTCCCAGCCTGATGGGAAACAAGGAGAAGGCCGATCGACAAAAGGCCGCCAGCGATATCGTCGCGTTGGAGAACGCGTTGGATATGTACAAGCTGGACAACGGGCGTTATCCCAGCGCGGAACAGGGGCTGGCGGCGCTGGTGACCCGGCCGGCGCTGGCGCCGATCCCGAGAAATTATCCCGAAGACGGTTATATCCGCCGGTTGCCGCAAGATCCCTGGGGGCAGGAGTACCGTCTGCGCAATCCGGGGCGTCACGGCAAGCTGGACGTGTTTTCTCTGGGCCCGGATGGCATCGCCGACACCGATGACGATATCGGCAACTGGGTGGCCGACGCCGACGCGCCATGAGGCGCATACGCGGCTTTACGCTGCTGGAGATCATGTTGGTATTGCTGCTGCTGGGGGTGACCAGCGGCCTGGTAATGCTGAGTTTTCCGGCGGATGAGAAAGCGTTGGCACGGCAGGGGGAGCGGCTGAACCATTGGTTGAATGCCCTCGCCGAGCGGGCCGAGCGCGAAGGGGTGAGTTATGGCGTGGCGTTCGGCAGCGGCGGTTGGCGCAGCGTTGCTGCCACGGGGCAGGAACGTCGGGAGGAATATGCCCTGCCGGACGGCATCGCGCTGTGGCTGAGCGTTGAAGGGCAAACCGTCGCGCTCGATGACGCGGCGGAGCGGCCGCCGCAGGTGTGGCTGTATCCGGGGGGCGAAACCACGGCGTTCAGCGTAGCGCTGTCGCAGGGGCGGTGCCTGTGGCGATTGCAGGCGCCCGGTTACTTCGTATTTGAAACGACGGACATTCGTTGCGATGACGCGGAAAATGAGACGCCAGCAGGGCATGACGCTGCTGGAAGTGATGGTGGCGTTGATGATCTTCGCCATCGGTTGTCTGGCACTGATCAACAGCACCGGCGGCCAGGTGCGTAGCCTGAGCGAGATCGAAGCCAAGACCGTTGCGCTGTGGGTCGCGGACAACCAGCTGACGCTGCTGCAGCTCGATCCGCATCCGCCGACGCTGGCCTGGCATTCGGGTACCACGGTGATGGCCGGTGAGGCCTGGTACTGGCGTTATCGCGGGCAGGAGACCAGCGACGCCGGAATGCGGGCGATCGCGATCGAAGTCAGGCGCGATCCGCAGGATCGCAACGTGTTGGCGGCGTTGCAGGCTTATCGGGAGTTGCCATGACGCGCGCTTTGCAACGCGGTTTTACGCTGGTGGAAATGCTGCTGGCCATCGCCCTGTTCGCCATGCTGTCGCTCACCGCCCTGGCGGTCTTCAGGGGTGTGCTGAAAAACGACGAAATTACCCAGCGCAAATCGACGCAGCTGACCCAGCTGCAACGGGCGCTGGCGATCGTCGAGCGCGATTTTGCTCAGGCGCAGGTGCGTGCGCCGATCGGTGATCAACGCAGGCCGGCGGCGCCGGAATTCGCGGTGCTGCAGACGGCGGAGGGGGAAGACGCGGATTTTCAGCTGTTGCTGATCCGAAGCGGCTGGCCGAATCCGCAGGCCCGGCTGCCGCGTGCCACGCAGGAACGGGTGGCCTATCGCCACCGGCAGGGGCGGCTGGAGCGCCTCAGTTACCCGAATTTGAGCAGCCCGCAGGCGATGGCGCGCAGCGTGCTGTTGCTGCCGGAGGTGACGCGGTTCCGCCTGCGTTTTTACCGGCAAGGCGAATGGTTGACGGCCTGGCGCGCCGGTGGGCTGCTGCCGCAGGCGGTGGAGATTACCGTCGAAACCCCCGCGTTGGGGGAAATACGGCGCATCATCGCGCTGCCCTCGGCGAGGCCATGATGAAAAAACAACGTGGTATGGCGCTGTTGATGGTGCTGCTGATGATGTCGCTGATGGCGATCGTGGCGGTCAATATTAACGACAACTGGCAGCGTTCGCTGGCGCGCACCCAGTCTCAGCAGGATCGGCTGAGAGCGAAATGGCTGCTGTTGGGCGGGGAGATCTACGCCCAACAGCGGTGGCGGCAGGCAGGAGAGCAGCGCAAGGCCTGGGGAGCCTCTGGGGCGATGTTCAGTATGCGTACCGAAGAGGGGGAGGTGGCGATACGCCTGCGCCGGGTCGATGCCTGTTTCAACGTAAACGCCCTGATCCGCGCCGCCGGCCCAACGGAGGTCGGGGATAGCGAGGGGGCTCCCCCCAATAAGGAGAGACGGATATTCATGCTGTTAATGAACAACCTGGGGATCGCCGACGTGCAGGCGGGTGCGATTGCCGATGCGATCGTCGCCCGGGCTTATGGCGAAGGGTATCTGATGGGGGATATCAGCGAACTGCGGGAGTTGGCTGGTATCGATCGTGAGCTATACCTGCGCCTCGCGCCGCAGCTTTGTGCGGCGCCGGATGCTGAATTGCAGATCAACCCGGACGCCGTGGATGAGGCCCGGTTGCCGCTGCTGCGGGCGATGCTGATGAACGCCCTGAACGGTGAACGGCTGCGGGCGTTGCTGGCGGTTCGCCCGCCGCAGGGTTGGCAGACGCTGACGTTTTTGTCGCAGGAAAAAGCGCTGCAAGCCTTGGATGACGACGATCTCGACGAGCGATTGAAGTTCGACGACAGCCGCTGGATTGCGCAGCTGCAGCTGACGCTGAACGACGGGCGCTATCGGCTTGTCAGCGCGTGGCAACCGGGCCAGTCAGGCATCACGGTCAGCGGACGCCGGTTCGACAGAGGGGAGGGATAAACGGTGGCGAACACAATCCTGCTTATCGCGCTGAGCGAAGACTCGATGGCCGATGTGCGCTGGGGCCACGTCGGCGAGACGCGCTGCCGCTTTGGCGCCCGTCTCGATTTGACCGAAGGCGGCGGCAAGTTGGCGGCCATGGCGCAGGGCTGCCGGGTGGTGGTGTTGGTGCCTGCCCGTCATGTGGTGCTGAGACAAACGACATTCCAGGGTAAGGCCCGGCAGGCGACGCCGCTGGCTTTGGCCTACGCCCACGAGGCCGGGCTGTTGACCGATACCGAGCAGATGCACTGGGCGGTGCTGGGCAAGGCGCAGCGTGATTTCACCCTCGCCGGCGTCGCGCTGGCGCAGATGCAGGGCTGGGTCGAGCGCCTGAGCGCCTGCGGCATTCGCGCCGATAAAATGCTGCCCGACGTGCTGGCATTACCGCTGCCGGGCCAATGCAGCGCGCTGCGCTGGCGCGATCGCTGGCTGATCCGAACGGGGAATGGGCAGAGCTTGTCGCTGCCCGATGCCTGGCGGGATTACACTCCGCTGCCGACGCCGGATTGGTGTTTGCACTGCGGCGGAGAGATTCCGGCGGGCTGGGAAGCGGCGCGTATTGACGAGGATCCGCTCTGGCAACTGGCGCAAGAGGCCTGGAGCAGCCCCGCCACGCTGCTGCAGGGGCGTTTCAAATCGAGCGTACGCTGGCCGCGTCGCCTGCCCGATAAGACCGCCTGCGCGCTGCTGTTGCTCAGCGGTTCGCTGCTGGTGGGCGGTTTGCATCACCAACAGATGGCCCGGCAGAACGAGAGCCGGATAGCGGTACTGTCTCAGCGCCTGCTGCCTGGCCAGACCGCGCCGGCGTTTGCGGAACAGGCGGCGAAAGCGCAGGTGCGGCGTATGCAAGACGCCCTGAATGCGCCGCAGCTGTTCAGGCTGCTGCCCTACGCGGCCGGGGCACTGGCTTTATGGGCGCCCCCGCAGCTGCAGGCGCTGGCTTTCGACGCTGCCGACGATCGTCTGGTGGTGACGCTGAACAGAAACGACGTGCCGCTGCCGGCACCGGTTAACGATGGCGAGATCAGCATGACGTTCAGCGAAGGCGGCGCACCCAACCAGGCGGTCCTGACGGTGAGAGGTGAGCGATGAATATCGGATGGCGCGATAAGGCGTTGCGGCGGGCGGTGTTGTTAAGCCTGTTGCTGTTGGTAGCCTGCGGCTACTGCCTGTATCAGTTTTCACTGGCGCAGAAAAGCGCACAACGGCTGGCGGCGCTGCAGGGGCAGGCACGCGTCATCCAGCAACTGCAGGCTCGCTTGCCGCCGGGCGCCGCTGCGCGCGAGCAACTGCCGGAGCGGCTGCGGCAGAGCGCGCAGGCGTACCGCATTCCCATCGCCGACCTGACGGAAAGTGACGCGGAGATGCTGGTGAGGCTGCCGCCCGTGCCGTTCGAAAGCCTGCTGTCGTGGCTGGCCGCCCTGCAACGCGAGCACGGTATCCGCGTGCTCGCGCTCGCCGTGGAGCGCGCGGGGCAGGCGCCGGGCGTAGTGCAGGTCAGCCGGCTGCAGGTGACAACGCAGCCGTCGATGTAACCCACGCTAACGAATCATCAGGAATCAGAAAAAATCATGCTATTCGCCCTAAACGCGGCGGCGGATGAACACTGGCTGTTATTTAGCGCCGTGTTGAGTCTGTGCGTCGGCAGTTTTATTAACGTGGTCGTTTATCGGCTGCCTGTCATGCTTGAGCGTGAAATGGAAACGACGCAGGCCGAGCGGTTTGATCTCGTTTGGCCGCGTTCATTTTGCCCGTCATGCACAAAACAATTATCGGCGTTCGATAATATTCCTTTATTAAGTTGGCTGCTGTTGCGTGGCCGCTGTCGTTATTGCCGCCGCCCTATTTCCGTGCGTTATCCACTGGTGGAGTTATTTCTGATGCTGATGGGAATCATGCTGGCCTGGCATCTCGGCATTGGGCTGGATTGGTTTTTCATGCTGGCGTTTGTTGCGTTGTTGCTGGCGCTGGCGGCGATTGACAGCGAGCGCCAACTCCTGCCGGATTGTCTGACGCTGTCGCTGTTGTGGGGCGGGTTGCTGTGGCATTGCCTCGCGCACCCGGCCTTTTTGCCGGCGGCGGTTATCGGCGCGATGGCGGGCTATCTGACGCTGTGGCTGCTGTATTGGGGATTTCGTCTGGCGACTGGCCGCGAGGGGCTGGGATACGGCGATTTTAAACTGTTGGCGGCGCTTGGCGCCTGGGGCGGCTATGCCGCTTTGCCGTCGATCCTGCTGTTCGCCTCCGCCGGCAGCCTGCTATGGCTGTTGCTGCGCGTATGGCGCGGCGGTGATGGAACTCAGCCCCTGCCTTTCGGGCCGGGGCTGGCGACGGCGGGCGCAGGCGCGGTCGCCTGCCAATGGTTTGTGCTGCCGCTGGGGGGCTAACGGCGCTGGGCTAAAAAGGGCGCCAGTGACCGATTGAATTCGCTGCACTTCTCCTGCAGCGGCGTGGCGTCGGCCGCCAGCTGTGCGGCGACGTGTTGACCTGCAGCAAGCAACTGGGCGCGATTGAGCGCCGGCGACCAGCCTTTTTTCTCTGCTTCCTGCAGCGCCGCCGCCGTGAGCTTATCGTCGGCCGGGATGTCGGCGCGATTGCAACGCTCTCTCAAAAACAAGCCGGCGCCGACCAGCGACGACAGCTGGTCGCGTTGGGCGGCGGCGTCAGGGGCGGATTTGGCGGCGTGCTGGCAGCCGGAGAGCAGCAGGGAGGCCAAGACCGCTGCGGCGATATTTTTCAATGTCACGTTATTCTCTCTGTGGAATAGGAACGGTGCGCTTATTTCTTTCGCCGCACGGCGGCGCTTCACGATTTCCGGATTATTTTAAACGTTTGTCATGCCATTTAATATCTTGGTCGTATTAGGTTTTATTATTTTAATGCATTCTAAGTGCCGGGCGTTCAGGGCTTCTACTTATTATTCCTCTCGCGGTATCGCCGCACCTCTTTGAGTTTCTTCTCACTCAGTTGGAATCCAATAAATTTAACTGGAGTCGTAATGAATTTATCCAAAATCGCCCTGATGATGGCAACGCTCGCTGCCTCGTCGGCCGCCTGGTCGCATGGGTATATCGAAGTTCCCGAAAGCCGCGCCTACAAGTGCAAGCTGGGTAGCAACACCGACTGCGGCCGGGCGCAGTGGGAACCGCAAAGCGTTGAGCAGATTTCCGGCTTCCCTGGCGGCGCTACGCCGCTCGACGGTCAGCTGGCCAGCGGCGGGGTTAATGGCTTCGAACCGCTGGATCGCCAGGGCGTCAACGTCTGGGCGTTGAACACCATGAAGCCGGGGCCGCAGACGTTCACCTGGTACCACACCGCCAAGCATAAAACCAATAACTGGCGTTACTACATCACCAAACAAGATTGGGATGTGAACAAACCGCTGTCGCGCGAGGCTTTCGAAAAAGAGCCGTTCTGTGAAGTTGATGGCCATGCTCAGGCGCCAAAAGATCGCGAAGTGCATCAGTGCGTGGTGCCGGAGAGAACCGGCTATCAGGTGATTTACGGCGTGTGGGAAATCAATGACACGGTAAACAGTTTCTATCAGGTGGTTGACGTTAACTTTGAAGACGACGGCGTCGTATCCGAATGGCGCAAGCAGCTGCAGGGTTCCCTCACCGGTAAAAACCTGCAGGTTGGCGACAAAGCGATCGCTCGCTTCTTCGACGCAAACGGCGAAGTGCTGGCGATGAAAACCGAGCTGGCGATCGACAGCGAGGCGCTGACCGACAAAAACCGCTGGAGCCACGCACTGGCTACCAAGATCAACGCCGAACAGAAAGCGGTGCGCGCCGGGGTGAAGGACGGCAAAGGCAACGTCAACCCGGTATTCGGCAATAACGCGGTCTTCGCCAAGCAGGGCAGCACGATGAAGAGCGTGGTGATTTCCTATGATGAAAATACACCTGAGATTACCGAAGAGATTCGTATTGGCAATCTGTCCAGCACCAAGATCAAGGATGGTAAAGCCCAACTGACCTTCAATGCCGAGGTTAAAGGCAAGCTGACGGTTGAAGCGCGCGTTTACGATCACGGTCAGACGGAGAAAGGCTATGTGAAAGAGACGCTGGAAGACGCAAGCCAGCCGCTGACCATCGCGCTGAGCAACGTCAGCGAGGGCCACCACATGCTGAAAGTGATCGCCAGCAACGATAACGGGCAGAGCATTCAGCCTGATATCGAAAACTTCAATCTGGAAGCCGACTCCACCGGCGGTGGTGGCAATGGCGACTACAACTTCGTCTTCCCGAACGAGCTGAGTAAATACACCGCCGGCACCACGGTGCTGCAGCAGAAGGACGGCAAGGTGTATCAGTGCAAACCTTTCCCTTACAGCGGTTACTGCATGCAGTGGAACAGCGGCGCGACTCACTATGAGCCGGGCGTGGGATCCAACTGGCAGGATGCCTGGGTTCTGAAAAAGTAAGCGTAAATCGGATAGCCAAGCGGCCAGCGATGGCCGCTTTTAAAGGAGTTTTATGTCACACGAACCTGCCCGTTACGATCTTTTCAGTCGGTTACTGCATTGGGGCATTGCCGCGGTCATGATCTACGTAATGATTGTCGGTTATTCGCTGCATTTTATGACGGATGCGCGCATCTTCGCTTTTTTCTCCGTGACCAATATGTCGTTGGCTTTGGTGCTGACACCGCTGATGGCGGCGCGCTTTATCTGGCGCTTTTTCCGGCCGAAGGTGCCCTATGGCGATATGCTGCAAGGGCACGAGAAGGGATTGGTGCATTTGCAGCACGAAATATTCTACCTGCTGATTTTCGTGGTGCTGATCAGCGGATTCCTCATGCTGGAGCACGGCTTTGCCGTTTTCGGTGCGATTGACTTCCCACGCCCGATTGCAAATCTCGACGTTAACCGCTTCTTTTTCGCCGTGCACCGTTATGCGTGTATCGCGCTGTCGGCCATGATCGTGCTGCACGTTGCGGCGGTGATTAAACACCACTGTTTTGCCCGGCAGGCGATTTTGCGCCGCATGCTCTGATTTTACGGGGCGATCACTCCGCCCGGCGAGGCAGTGCGGCGGCGTGGCCGCGAGGGGTATAGGTTAGGAGGGATTGGCTGCATGGCCGTTACGCTGGTGGCCGTTAAGAAGGGGGCGAGAGTCATAACGCGTTAATCGCGTTATACCCCGAACAGGAACAGAGAAGTGTTGCTATTTATTATTAACGATAAAGATGAACGTAATTAACATTTCATTGTCAATAGGAAAAATACGTATTTAACGTGGACATTGAAGCCGATAAAAGCATCGGCTCAACGCGTTGGGGTCTGATTACCTGACATATTTCCAAACGGAGGTGGGGATTTTGTCATACAGTTTGTTCATGGTGAGCTCCGCCAGACGGTGATCGGCCGCTGAGTAAAACAGCTCCAGTTCATCATCGGAAAGCTCGTACTTATTTTTCTCAATAACACGTTCGAGAGTATCAATCGTGGTGCATTTACGTAAACGCATCAGATAGTCGGTTTTAGTCATGGTGGCCTTTTAGTTTAATAACCGTAAAATAGCTCGGGAATAATTATCCCCTAAGTTTTCATTGTCGTACAGATGTCCTCTCCTGAGAACATTCTGAATAATCTCGCCTTGGTCTTTTGCCAGCGGCGCAGGTCGGAATCATTGATACCGTAGCTGCTGAACAGCGTATAAGTATCGTCGAGATATTCTTCGACTAACTCCGACAGGTCTGATTCGTCCATGTATTTAATTTTATAACTCATCACAAACGAAGCGATATGTTCGATCAACTCATTAAGCTGCAGGTTGACGGAGGATGTCGGATCGTTGACCCACCCGTGGTGGCTGTCTCCCAGGGTAGCGATACCTTCATCATACAAATTTTCGCACAAGAATTTGAGCTGAGCAATGTCGTGTCGCTTAGGCGAATACTCATCCATATCATCCCCTCCGTAAGTCTTAATTGCGGTGTGATAACACTATGTGAGTAAGCTGATTTACATCATGAACGGAGGCAGCTTAACGGTGGTTAAATAAACTTCCCGTAAAATGAATATAAATCATTTTTTCGCGTTTGGCCTGCAGTTATTACGTAAACTTACAATTCATCCGCAGTTGATGGACGTGAGTTATCAATGATGTCGAAGATTAAACCCCGCTCCGTCACTCGAAACCGGACGCTGTCGTTGATGATATCTTCGCTGTTGATATCCAGGCAGGCATTAAAAATGCCCCACTTATAGCGATAACTCATTGAATAACCGCCGTCACCTTGTTGCACTATATCAAGTATTTCTAATGAATCTTCGGCATAGCGTGCGCTTTCAGAATAAAAACTGAGTCCACTGGTCAGCGCCGGCACTAACTCCGCTATATTGTCATTAATCACTTTCTTTAATTTTTTAACAGAAAGTGCGTTGACGTCCAGGCTACAGACAAGGGTAACAAGCATTAAGATCGGCCAACAGCAATGTTATCTGCTTATCTTACTCCTTTTCCACACGCGCCGGTAAATTTTTCGATTTACCGCTGTTCTTTACCCTATGCCAACATTTCTGTCGAACGGGAATATCCCTGAGATTGATAAGGGGAGCGTGGCGGGGGAGAGCCGCTGCGCGGGGCTGTTACGTTCCGTTGCATTAATTGGCACGGCAGGGCTTGAGACGTCGTAGTGAGTGTGATGTTATATTGTAACCATTACTCCATCGCGTTGGTCACGACATTGACTCCCTCTCCACAACATGACGCTGCGTCGTCACTGAATTCGTTGTTTACCACCTCCGCTGCCGTGCGCTGTTCGGGGGCCGTTGTGCTGCTGGCCCTGTTGTGGCTCGGCATTTTCTGGGCGGTGTCGCTGCCATGATCACCTTGCGTCAGTTGGCGATAGGCTATGGGGCCACGCCACTTTTCCCGCCGCTGAGCGGGCAGTTTACTGCCGGATCGTTAACCGCGGTGGTGGGCGTCAACGGGGCGGGTAAGTCGACGCTGCTGAAAACCTTCGCCGGATTGTTGCCGCCGTTGGGGGGCAGCCTGAGTTTTAGCGGCGGAAAGCCACCGCGCAGAGCGTATTTACCGCAGCAGGCGGAACTGGATCGGCAGTTCCCCATCGCGGTGAGCGATCTGGTGGCGATGGGCTGTTGGCCGCAAAGCGGCATGTTCGGCGGCATGAACAAGCGTGCGACGAGCCAGGTCAATGAGGCGCTGGCGAACGTTGGCATGAGTGCGCTGGCGCGCAGCCCGGTGGGCGAGCTGTCCGGTGGCCAGCTGCAGCGAGTGCTGTTTGCGCGCCTGCTGGTCCAACAGGCGCCGCTGATCCTGCTGGATGAGCCTTTTACCGGCATCGACAGCGCCACCACGCAGATTTTGCTGCAGGCGATTGCGCAACTGCACCGGCAGGGGAGAACGGTGATTGCCGTGCTGCACGATATGTCGATGGTTGCCGAGCATTTCCCGCAGGCGCTGTTGCTGACGCCGCAGGCTTGCCACTGGGGCGCGGCTGAGCGGGTGCTGGAACAGGTGCCGAGGTATCGCGCCGAACGGCAGCCGGATCTGCGGGCGGTGGCGCCATGATGCTGTTGCATGGGCTTATCGATCCTTTCCTCTCTTTCGGTTTTATGCGCCGTGCGCTCATGGCGTGCCTGGCGCTGTCGCTCAGCGCAGCCCCGCTGGGCGTGTTTCTGCTGCTGCGCCGCATGAGCCTGGTCGGGGACGCATTGTCCCACGCGGTGTTGCCGGGCGCGGCGATCGGTTATCTGATCTCCGGCATGTCGCTGGTGGCGATGGGCGTGGGCGGCTTTATTGCCGGGCTGGCGGTGGCGATGCTGTCCGGCCTGGTGAGCCGCCGCACGCCGTTAAAAGAAGATGCCAGCTTCGCCGGGTTCTATCTGGGGTCGTTGGCGCTGGGAGTCACGCTGGTCTCGCTGCGCGGTTCCAGTGTGGATCTGCTGCACGTGCTGTTCGGTTCGATTCTGGCGGTCGATGAGCAGGCCATGCTGATGGTCGGTGCAATCGCCTCAGTTTCGCTGCTGGCGCTGGCGGCGCTGTATCGCGCGTTAGTGATCGAATCCTTCGACGTGACTTTTCTGCGCGTCAATGCGCCGCGCCGGTTGGCGCTGATCCACGGCCTGTTTCTGGCGCTGGTGGTGGTCAATCTGGTGGCGGGATTCCAGATCCTCGGCACCCTGATGTCGGTGGGGCTGATGATGCTGCCCGCCGCCAGCGCGCGCTTCTGGGCGCGCAATCTGCCGCAGACGCTGGCGACGGCGATGGGCATCGGCGCGCTTTCCAGCGTGATTGGGCTGGTATGGTCCTACTACGCGTCGTTGCCTGCCGGCCCGGCGATCGTGCTCAGCGCCAGCGTCATCTTTTTCGTCTCGATCCTGTTTGGAACGCGCGGAGGCATTTGCGCCTTCGCGCGCCGTTGAGAAGTGCCCTTTGCAAGGAGAAAGTATGAAACGTTTACCTATATCGCTGGCGGTTGCTGCTCTGCTGGCCAGCCCATTGGCGATGGCGAAGACCGTCGACGCCGTCGCCAGCTTTTCCATTCTGGGCGATATCGTCAAACAGGTGGGAGGCGATCACGTCAAGGTTAGCACGCTGGTAGGGCCGGATGGCGATCCGCACAGTTTCGAGCCTTCGCCGCAGGACGGCAAGACGCTGGCTCGGGCTGATGTGGTGTTCGTCAGCGGCCTGGGACTGGAAGGGTGGATCGATCGTCTGGTCAGCGCTTCGGGTTATAAAGGGCAGGTGATCACCGCTTCACAGGGGATCGCACCCGCCAAATGGAGGAGGACGGCAAACCGATTACCGATCCTCACGCCTGGAACAGCATGAAAAACGGCGTGCAGTACGCCACCAACGTGATGAACGCCCTGATTGCCGCCGATCCCGAAGATGCCAACTATTTTCGCCAGCGCGGAGCCGAATATATTCAGCAACTGCAAAAGCTGGACCTGTGGGCCAAAACCCAGTTCGCGGCAGTACCGCCACAGAAACGCAAGGTGCTGACCAGCCATGATGCCTTTGGCTACTTTGGGCAAGAGTACGGCGTCACCTTCCTTGCCCCGGTCGGGTTTTCCACCGAGGCCGAAGCCAGCGCCAGCGACGTGGCGGGCCTGATCAAGCAAATCAAACAGGAAAAGGTCAACGCTTACTTTATCGAAAATCAGACCGATCCGCGGTTGGTGAAACAGATCGCCGCCGCCACCGGCGCCAAGGCGGGCGGCGAGCTGTACCCTGAAGCGCTCTCCCGCGCGGGCGGCCCGGCGGCCACCTATGAGCAGGCGTTCAAGCACAATGTCGACGCGCTGCTGAGCAGCATGAAGTAATCTCCGCCCCCGCCTGCCGGCGGGGGACGGCTTGCAGGCACTTTCTCGCCATAAAAAAAAGCCCCGTTGAGCAGCAACGGGGCTTTGCGACAGATGACACTTTGGAATTAACGCTTTTTCTTACGTCCCTGTACCGCTTTGAATCGCGGATTGCTTTTACAGATCACATAGATGCGGCCACGACGGCGCACGACTTTGCAATCAGGGTGGCGGTTTTTCGCCGAACGCAATGAACTCAATACCTGCATGGGATTTCCTTGTTACTTATTGCCGATAAAGCGGCCAAAGCGCTGCTGGAAGCGCGCCGTGCTGCCTTCTTTGGAATAGTCTTTCTGCTTGCCGGTGTAATACGGATGCGAAGCAGAAGAGACGTCAAGGGTGACATACGGCCAGCTTTCGCCGTCCAGCTCGATGGTGCGATCGGTTTTGATGGTCGATCCCACTTTGAAGTAGGCATTGGCGCTGACGTCGTGGAACACCACGGTGCGATAATCGGGATGGATGCCGGGTTTCATAATGGCTCTCTAATGTAATGTTATACTATAACAATAATTATGCGCCGACCTGGCATCGCGATCAAGCGCAAATTGCACACAAGAGTGAATTAATGAGAACGGTTTGCATTAAGCAACTGAAGCAAAAGAAAAAGGCCGCATGCGCGGCCTTTTCGATTATCGGGTGGAGCTCACATCACTGAGCGATCAGTGGTGCTCTACCGGATGGCTGTGTTCCAGATCCTCGTTCTTCTTGCTGAAGCGGCGGCGAACCACCACGAAGAACACCGGTACGAAGAAGATCGCCAAGACGGTGGCGGTGATCATCCCGCCCATTACGCCGGTACCTACCGCGTTCTGTGCGCCGGAGCCTGCACCGCTGCTGATAACCAGCGGCAGAACCCCGAGGATGAAGGCCAGAGATGTCATCAGGATTGGGCGCAGACGCATACGCACCGCTTCCAACGTCGCTTCGATCAGGCCTTTGCCTTCTTTCTCCATCAGATCTTTGGCGAATTCCACGATCAGGATGGCGTTCTTCGCCGACAGGCCTATGGTGGTCAGCAGCCCCACCTGGAAGTACACGTCGTTGTTCATGCCGCGCATCGTCGCGGCCAGCAACGCACCGATAACCCCCAGCGGCAATACCAGCATGACCGAGAACGGCACGGACCAGCTTTCATACAGCGCCGCCAGACACAGGAACACCACCAGAATCGAGATGGCGTACAGCGCCGGCGCCTGGTTGCCCGACAGACGTTCCTGATAGGACATACCGGTCCAGTCGTAACCGATGCCGCTTGGCAGTTTGGATGCCAGCTGTTCCATCAGGTTCATCGCTTCACCGGTACTCTTGCCCGGTGCGGCCTGGCCCAGAATTTCCATCGACGGCAAGCCGTTATAGCGTTCCAAGCGCGGTGAGCCGTATTCCCATTTCGCCGAAGAGAAGGCGGAGAATGGCACCATCTGGCCGCTCGTGCCGCGCACGTACCATTTGTTGATGTCTTCCGGCAGCATACGGAACGGCGCCTCGGCCTGCACGTACACCTTCTTCACACGACCGCGGTCGATGAAGTCGTTGACGTACGAACCACCCAGGGCGGTGCTCAGCGTGCTGTTGATGGTGGTGATGCTGACGCCCAGCGCCTTGGCTTTCTCCTGATCGACGATCAGTTTGAACTGCGGCGTATCTTCCAGGCCGTTCGGGCGCACGCCCACCAGCACGTCCGGATGCTGAGCAACCATGCCCAACAGCTGGTTACGCGCTTCGGTCAGTTTTTCGTGCCCCAGGCCGCCCTGGTCAATCAGCTCGAAGTCGAAGCCGGTTGCGGTACCGAGTTCGATAATCGCCGGCAGGTTGAACGGGAACACCAGGCCTTCTTTAATCTGCGAGAACGCACCCATGGCACGGCCTGCGATCGCCTCGACCTTGTTCCCGGCCCCTGGACGTTCACCCCAGTCCTTCAGGCTGACGAATGCCAGGCCGTTGTTCTGGCCGTTACCGTTGAAGCCGAAGCCCGCGACGGTAAACACCGAAACCACGTTGTCCTTTTCCTTGTTCAGGAAGTAGTCGGAGACTTCTTCCAGCACTTTGTTGGTACGGGACTCGGTGGCACCGGCAGGCAGCTGCACCATGGTCAACAGGATGCCCTGATCTTCGTCCGGCAGGAACGAGGAAGGCAGGCGCAGGAACAGCAGGCCCATGCCAACCACGATCAGCAGGTAGATGATCAGGTAGCGACCGGTGCTGCGCAGGATGTTGCCCACGCTGTCGGTATAGTGATGCGTGCTCTTCTCAAACATGCGGTTAAACCAGCCGAAGAAGCCTGTTTTAACCCCGTGATCGCCTTTCGGGATCGGTTTGAGCATGGTGGCGCACAGCGCCGGCGTCAGGATCAAGGCCACCAGCACCGACAGCGCCATCGCGGACACGATGGTGATTGAGAACTGGCGATAGATAGCGCCGGTTGAACCGCCGAAGAACGCCATCGGCACGAATACCGCCGACAGCACCATGGCGATACCCACCAGCGCGCCCTGGATCTGGCCCATCGATTTACGGGTAGCTTCTTTCGGCGGCAGCCCCTCTTCGGACATAACGCGCTCGACGTTTTCCACCACCACGATGGCGTCATCCACCAGCAGGCCGATCGCCAACACCATGCCGAACATCGTCAGGGTGTTTATCGAGAAGCCAAACGCCGCGAGGATCGCAAAGGTCCCCAGCAGTACTACCGGCACCGCGATGGTTGGGATCAGCGTCGCGCGGAAGTTCTGCAGGAACAGATACATCACCAGGAATACCAGGATGATGGCTTCGATCAGCGTTTTCACCACTTCGTTGATGGAGATTTTAACGAACGGGGTGGTGTCGTACGGATAAACCACTTTCATCCCTTGCGGGAAGAAGGGCGCCATCTTGGCCAACTCGTCTTTCACACCTTTGGCGGTGTTCAGGGCGTTGGCGCCGGTTGCCAGTTTGATACCCAGACCGGCGGCCGGCTTGCCGTTGTAGCGAGCGGTAACGGCATAGCTTTCCGCGCCGCGCTCGATATGAGCGACGTCGCGCAGGCGCACCTGGGAACCGTCGGTATTTACCTTCAGCAGGATCTTGCCGAACTCTTCCGGCGAAGTCAGACGGGTCTGCGCGATGATCGAGGCGTTCAACTGCTGCCCCGGCACCGGCGGCAGGCCGCCCAGCTGGCCTGCGGCGATCTGGTTGTTCTGCTCGGTGATGGCGGAGGTCACGTCCGTGGTCGTCAGCTGGTAGTTGTTCAGCTTGTTCGGATCCAGCCAGATACGCATCGCGTACTGGGCACCGAACAGCTGCACTTCACCCACGCCGGACGAACGGCTGATCGGGTCCTTGATGTTGGACGCCACGTAGTCCGCAATATCGTCCTGAGTCATGTTCGGATCGTCGGAAACGAAGCCGGCCACCATCAGGAAGCTGCTGCTGGATTTTTCTACTTTCAGGCCCTGTTGCTGAACTTCTTGCGGCAGCAACGGGGTGGCCAACGACAGTTTGTTCTGGACCTGAACCTGCGCGATGTCAGGATCGGTGCCGGAATCAAACGTCAGGGTAATGGTGACGCTACCAGAGGAATCACTGGTGGAGGACATGTACATCAGGTTATCGATACCGTTCATGTTCTGTTCGATAATCTGAGTGACGGTATCCTGCACCGTTTTGGCATCTGCGCCCGGGTAGTTGGCGGAAATGCTCACCGCCGGCGGTGCAATAGTGGGATACTGCGCGATAGGCAGTTTCATTATTGCAAGCACCCCCGCCAACATGACGATGATGGCGATTACCCAGGCGAAAATCGGGCGATCTATAAAGAACTTAGCCATGTATTACAGGCTCCTTTTTATGACTTCTGCGCTTCAGACTGCGGCTGTTTTTGCGCCTGAGTGTCAACTTCCTGCACTTTTACCTGCGCGCCCGGATGCACTTTCATCAGGCCGGAGACGATCACGCGATCGCCGGCTTTCAGGCCATCGGTAACCAGCCATTTGTCGCCAATCGCCTGGTCTGCCTTCAGCGTGCGCAGCTCAACTTTGTCGTCTGCCCCTACCACCAACGCCGTCGCGTCGCCGCGCGGGTTGCGGGTAACGCCTTGCTGAGGCACCAGCAGTGCATCGCTGCGCACGCCTTCGTCCAGACGGGCGCGCACGAACATGCCCGGCAGCAGCGTATCGTTCGGGTTAGGGAACAGGGCGCGAATGGTGATGGAGCCGGTGGTCTCATCGACGGTGACGTCGGAGAACTCCAGCGTGCCTTCCTGCGCGTATTCAGCGCCGTTTTCCAGCATCAGTTTCACCTTGGCCTTGCCGTTTTCCTGCTTCAGCGCGCCGCTGGCCAGTTCTTGCTTCAGGCGCAGGAAGTCGGTGCTCGACTGGGTGACGTCGACATACATCGGATCCAGCTGCTGCACGGTGGACAGGGCGGTCGCCTGGCCGTTGCTGACCAGTGCGCCTTCGGTCACGGCGGACTTGCCGATGCGGCCGGAGATCGGGGAGGTCACCTTGGTGTATGCCAGGTTGATGCGCGCGGTTTCCACGGCGGCCTTGGCGGCCACGACGGCGGCGTCCGCCTGCTGCAGCGTGGAGACGGCGTTGTCGTAGTCCTGTTTACTGATGTAGCTCGTGCCCAGCAATGGCTTGTAGCGGTTTACCGTCACGCGTGCGATGGAAGCGCTGGCCTGCGCTTTGGCCAAATCGCCTTTCGCGCTGTCGTAGCTGGCCTGATAGGTGGCGGGATCGATTTGGTACAGAGACGTCCCGGCTTTGATATCGCTGCCTTCAACGAAGTTGCGCTTCAGGATGATGCCGCTGACCTGAGGGCGAACTTCGGCGATGCGATACGCAGCGGTGCGGCCAGGAAGATCGGTAGTGATGTTGAGAGGCTCGGCTTTCAAGGTCACTACGCCCACTTCAGGAGCCTGCTGGTGGGCGCCTTGCTGTTGGGTTTCTTTATCGTTACATCCTGTTAGCACTAAGCTGCCTGAAAGCATCAGAACGGCCGCCAGAGGCGTTAACCCTCTGTTTTTGTTCATAGAAAAACCTCAAGTGTCCGATTTCAAAATGATCAATGGATCACAAGCTTTAAAACCCATTGCTGCGTTAATTATATGTGCGTGCTATGGTACATACATTCGCGAATGTATGTAAATCACACTCCCCCTAAATAACAATGCCATGGCACGAAAAACCAAACAGCAGGCGCAAGAAACCCGACAGCAAATCCTTGATGCTGCGGTGAGAGAGTTCTCTGAACGTGGCGTTGCTGCAACGTCACTGACAGATATTGCCACCGCTGCCGGGGTTACGCGTGGAGCCATCTACTGGCACTTCAAGAATAAGGTAGACCTGTTTAATGAAGTTTGGGAATCTACCGAGCCGAAAATTGACCAGCTCGAAACAGAGTATCAGGCAAAGTTTCCCGATAATCCACTGCGGGTTATCCGAGAAATTCTGATTTACATTCTGACGTCTACGGTTGAAGACGGCCGCAGGCGGGCGTTGATGGAAATTATATTCCACAAATGCGAGTTTGTCGGTGAAATGATGCCGCTGCTGGATTCGCGCAAGGTGCTGTACCTCGCCGGCTACGAGCGTATCGAAGCGGTACTGTATAACTGCATTCACCACGGGCAATTGCCCGCCGATTTGCATACCCGTCGTGCGGCGATCATCCTGCGCGGTTATATCACCGGCCTGATGGAAAACTGGCTGTTTATGCCGGAAAGTTTCGATCTGCGGGCCGAAGCCGAAGCGCTGGTGGACGCGTTTTTGGAGATGCTGCAGTTTTGCCCCACCTTGCGCCTCAAACCCGACGCGGCGACGCCTGACGTCGACCGCCTTCCTTTATAAGGAGAGATTTCATGTCATCCATCGTTCTCATCGCCAATGGCGCCGCCTATGGCCATGAATCCTTGTTCAATGCGCTGCGGTTGGCCATCGCCATGAAAGAGCAGCAGAGCAGTCTCGACCTGCGACTGTTTCTGATGTCCGACGCGGTGGTGGCCGGGCTGGCCGGACAGCAGCCGCACGAAGGGTATCACCTGCAGCAGATGCTGGAGATCCTCACCGCGCAGCAGGTGCCGGTCAAGCTCTGCAAGACCTGCGCCGACGCGCGCGGCGTCAGCCGCTTGCCGCTGGCGGACGGCGTGGCGATCGGTACGCTGGTCGAGCTGGCGCAGTGGACGCTGGCGGCGGAGAAAGTGCTGACTTTCTGATTTCGCGACAACGAGACATCACCAGCAACGTTTTTGTTGTTCGTTGCCCGCCGGCGGTCGTGATAATCTTCAGGCTTCTTTACCGATCCGAAGCCAAATCATGCATCGCTGGTTGACTCTGCCTTCTCTGACGCCGCTCACGTTTGTCGGCGCATGCCGGCGGCGCATCGCCGCCGTGACACTCCTTTTCCTGATTTTTGCGTGTTGCTTGCCGGCACAGGCGGCGCTGAACGGCGATCTGCCGCAGCGCAGCGAAGTGCAAAGCCAGCTGGAAACGCTGAACAAGCAAAAAGCCCTGACGCCGGTCGAAAAGCTCTCCCAACAGGATTTAACCCGTACGCTGGAGCTGCTGGACGCCATCGAGCGCAACCGGCAGGACGTCGCACAGCTCAAACAGCAGGTGCAGCAGGCGCCGGCGAAGCTCAATCAGGTCACCGCCGAACTGGATGCGCTGAAGCGGCCGACGGACAACGCGGCCGCGCGCGCCGCACTGTTGCCGCTGTCGCTGCGCCAGCTGGAAAGCCGGCTGTATCAAACGCTCGACGAGCTGCAAAGCGCGCAGGAGAGCCTCTCGACCTACAACAGCCAACTGGTGTCGCTGCAAACCCAGCCTGAACGGGTGCAGAGCACCATGTACGCCGCTTCGCAGCGCCTGCAGGAGATCCGCAGCCAGCTCAGCGGCCAGACGCCGGGGCAAGATTCGCTGCGCAACAGCCAGCAGGTGATGCTGAACACCGAACAGGCGCTGCTCAATGCGCAGCTGGAGCTGCAGCGCAAGAGCCTGGAAGCCAACACCACGCTACAAGATCTGCTGCAAAAACAGCGTGATTACACCACGGCGCATATCGACGCACTGGATCGGTCGGTGCAGTTGCTGCAGGAGCTCGTCAACAGCAAGCGCCTGACGCTGTCTGAAAAAACCGCCAAAGAGGCGCAGAACCCGGAAGACGCCACCGATATCCAGCACGATCAGTTGGTCAGCAAGCAGTTGGACGTCAACCGACAGTTGAGCCAACAGCTGATTGCCGCCACCGAAGAGAGCAACACCCTGTTCCAGCAGAATATTCGGGTCAAAAACTGGCTCGATCGCGGTCTGCAGGCGGAACGTAACCTGAAAGAGCAGATCCAGGTGCTGAAGGGCAGCCTGGTGCTGTCGCGCATCCTGTATCAGCAGCAGCAGAGCCTGCCGCAGGGCACGCTGCTGGCGGATATAGACACGCGCATCGCCGATCTGCGGCTGGAGCAGTTCGATATCAATCAGCAACGCGACGATCTGTTCAAGGGGGAGGATTACATCAACCAGCTGGTGGCCGAAAGCAAGGAAAAGGCCGGCCCGGAAGTGATCGACGCGCTGAACGAGATTGTCGACATGCGCCGCGAACTGCTGGATCAGCTGAACAAGCAGCTCAGCAACCAGCTGTCGCTGTCGATCAACCTGCAGATCAACCAGCAGCAGCTCACCAGCGTCTACGGCTCGTTGCAGGATACGCTGACCCAGCAGATTTTCTGGGTCAACAGCAACAAGCCGGTCGATCTGGCGTGGCTGAAGGCGATGCCTGAGGCGGTGCGCGATCAGCTCGCCGGGCTCGATATCAAATTCGACGGTGGCAAGCTATTGCAGGGCGGCTTGAATGCGCTGGTGTTCCTGATCCCGATGCTGCTGGCGATCGGACTGTTGCGCTGGCGCTACCGGCTGATCGACGGCCATCTGCAAAAGCTGGCCAACGACGTGGGGCAGCTTAAACGCGACGGCCAGCTGCATACGCCGAAGGCCATCGCGCTGACCTTGCTGAAGGTGTTGCCCGGCGCCGCGCTGCTGCTCGGCGTCGGTTTCTGGATGTATCGCGCGGATTTGGGCATCAGCGACTTTATCTGGGCGCTGTCGCAGCAGCTGGCGCTGTCGTGGCTGGTGTTCGGCTTCAGCTACCGCATGCTGAAGCCGGGCGGCATCGCCGAGCGGCATTTCAACTTCGGCGCCAACCTGTGCGCGCATTACCGCCGCCAGACGCTGCGGCTGGGGCTGGCGCTGCAGCCGTTGATCTTCTGGTCGGTCTTGGGCGAGAAAGCGCCGCTGCGTTTGGTGGAGGACGTCATCGGGCAGATCGTGGTGATGTTGACGCTGGCGCTGCTCACGGTGCTGGTGTTCCCGCTGTGCCGCGACAGCTGGCGCGAAAAGGGCTCGCACGCCGTGCGGCTGGTGGTGGTCACCGCGCTCGCCGCCACGCCGCTGATCCTGCTGGGGCTGATGTTTGCCGGCTACTTCTATACCACGCTGCGGCTGGCCAGCCGCTGGATAGACAGCCTGTATCTGTTCTTCCTGTGGAATATCGTGTACCTGACCGCGCTGCGCGGCCTGAGCGTGGCGGCGCGGCGTCTGGCCTATCGGCGCGCGTTGGCGCGGCGGCAAAATGTGGCGAAGGAGGGGGCCGAAGGCGGTGAAGCCGTGGTGGAAGAGCCGCCGTTGGCGCTCGATCAGATCAACCAGCAGTCGCTGCGCCTGACCACCCTGGTGCTGTTCGCCATCTTCGCCAGCGCCTTCTACGCCATTTGGTCGGATCTGGTGACGGTCATCGCTTACCTGGACAGCATCACGCTGTGGCATTACACCAGCACCGTGGCGGGCAGCAGCGTGTCGCAGGCGGTGACGCTGGGCAACATGATGGTGGCGATCGCCGCAGTGATCGTCGCCTACGTGCTCACCCGCAACCTGCCCGGTTTGCTGGAGGTGGTGGTGCTGTCGCGGCTGCAGCTGCGGCAGGGGGCATCCTATGCCATCACCACCGTGCTCACTTACCTGATTACCGCCGTGGGCGCCGTGGTTGCGCTGGGATCGCTCGGCGTCTCCTGGGACAAACTGCAATGGCTGGCCGCCGGCCTGACGGTCGGGCTGGGCTTCGGCCTGCAGGAAATCTTCGCCAACTTCGTTTCCGGCCTGATCATTCTGTTCGAACGCCCGATCCGCATCGGCGATACCATCACCATCGGCACCTTCTCCGGTTCGGTCAGCAAGATCCGCATTCGCGCCACCACCATTACCGACTTCGATCGCAAAGAGGTGATCATTCCGAACAAGGCGTTCGTCACCGAGCGGCTGATCAACTGGTCGCTGTCCGACACCATCACCCGCGTGCTGATCAAGGTGGGCGTGGCCTACGGTTCCGATCTCGACAAGGTGAAAAAGGTGCTGCTGCAGGCGGCGCACGACAACCCGCGGGTGATGACCGATCCCGAACCGCAGGTGTTCTTCCTCAACTTCGGCGCCAGCACGCTGGATCACGAACTGCGGCTCTATGTGCGCGAACTGCGCGATCGCAGCTACACCGTGGACGAGCTGAACCGCTCAATCGACCGCTTGTGCCGGGAAAACGACATCGACATCGCCTTCAATCAGCTGGAGGTCTATCTGCATAACCAGCAGGGCAACGAAGTGCAGGAAGTGAAAAGAACGCTGTCGCCGGATGAAGGCGGCCAGACGGCGAACTGAGACGCTAATGAGAGGCAAAAGGGACAGCGGCGCTGTCCCTTATTATTGTCCGGCAGGCAGATAGGGAGAGGTGACGCCGGTGCGCTGCAGCTTTTCTTGATAGTCCCGTTTGACGATATCCAGCGCCGCCAGCGCGGTGGCCGGATCGATCTCGTTGCATTCCAGCAGGTAAATCAAGTCTACCGCCAGTTGCAGTTCGGGTGAGGCGTTTTCCAGAGACATAGTACCTGCGCTTATATTAATTAATGGAATGAATAACTCGCGTACCGGCAGAGTATAGTGAACCCGGCGCGCAACCGGGAATAATCATTAAAATATTGTGATAAATCTTCAAAAACCGTTTTCTTTGCGCTCGATATTGCGTTCGATGCGCGCCAGCGCCTGACGGCAGCGCATCAGTCTCCCCTCCAGCGCCGCCAGCTCGTGCTGCAGCTTTTGCTGCGCCGCCAGCGTGGTCTGGCGCCCCAGCAGGCTTTCCCGATCCTGAATCATGGCGATCAGCCGGCGTTCGTAGTCCTGATGCTCGGCCAGCTTGTGGTACAGATCGGCCTCGGGGGCTTCTTTCGGCTGGTTCTTGCGCCGCAGCGCCTGGGTTGCCAGCTCGCGCTGCAGGGCAGAGATTTGAGCCACCAGTTTTTCGGCCAGAAAGGCCACCTGGCTGGTGCGGCTGTCGTTGGCGGCGCTTTGCAGCTGGGCGAAATTCTTCTCCACCTCGGCCAGGTAGTCGCGCAGCCGCGTGCCGCGGTTGGCGAACAGGGCGGCGTCGAAGCGCGCCTGCGGGATCGGGGCGTCGCCGCGCGGGGTGACTTCGGCCGCCAGCGCCGCGATCTGCTGCGCCAACACCTGTAATAGACGCTGAGTGCTCACATAAGCTCCCTCTTGATTTCAACAGGCGTAAGCTTGCCCGCGATCCTGCCGTGAAACAAGCGCCGTACGCATATTCCGCCGGCGCGGCGCCGATGCTACAGTAGACGGCAACCGATTGAGGAGCGAAGAGCCGCATGACGCGTGGGTTATTGATCATTTTGGGCTGGCTGGCGGTGGTGCTGGCGACGTTGGGCGTGGTGCTGCCGCTGTTGCCGACCACGCCGTTCCTGCTGTTGGCCGCCTGGTGTTTCGCCCGCTCTTCGCCGCGCTTTCATCACTGGCTGCTGCACCGCTCCTGGTTCGGCCCCTACCTGCGCCATTGGCAGCAGCATCGCGCGCTGCCGCCGGGGGCGAAGTGGAAGGCGGTGCTGGTGATCGTGCTCACCTTCGCCTGTTCGCTGTGGCTGGTGAAAATTTGGTGGGTGCGCGGGCTGTTACTGCTGATGCTGGCCATTTTGCTGACCTTTATGCTGCGCCTGCCGGTTATTGATCTGCCGCAACAAAAACAGCGCTGATTGTACCTTAAACTCCTCAATAGCTTTCAAGCCGCAGCGAGGCGACAAACGCAGGCATCCCCGGGAGCTTACTGAGGTAAGTGACCGGGGGGAATGCGTGCGGTCAACAACGCTGCGGGTTGAAAGATGCAGGGGAGAGTTGCATTCTTCCGCCAGTTTGCATAGATTTGAGCGTTTTCGTGCGCGGATTGCCTGCCATTCCTTCTCCGGTGTGTTTCACCCGGCGGCGGCGGGTGAGCGGCGCGCCGGTTTTCAGGCAGCTTTATCAGGCAACAATTATGACCGCTACTGCGCAGCAGCTTCAGTTTATTAAAGACAGTATCAAAACCATCCCGGATTATCCGAAGCCGGGCATCCTGTTCCGCGACGTGACCAGCCTGCTGGAAAACCCGTTGGCCTACGCCGCCAGCATCGAGCTGCTGGTTGAGCGCTATCGCGAAGCGGGCGTGACCAAGGTGGTGGGTACCGAAGCGCGTGGTTTCCTGTTCGGCGCGCCCGTCGCGTTGGCGCTGGGCGTCGGTTTTGTGCCGGTGCGTAAACCGGGCAAACTGCCGCGCGCCACGCTCAGCGAAAGCTATGAGCTGGAGTACGGCACCGACAAGCTGGAGATCCACACCGACGCCATCACCGCAGGTGACAAAGTGCTGGTGGTGGACGATCTGCTGGCGACCGGCGGCACCATCGAAGCGACCACCAAGCTGATCCGCCGCCTGGGTGGTGAAGTGAAAGACGCTGCGTTCATCATCAACCTGCCGGATCTGGGCGGGGAAGCGCGTCTGAACAAGCTGGGCATCGACTGTTACTGCCTGGTGGACTTCGCCGGCCATTGATGCGGCATCGCCCCTTGGGCACAACGGCCTCGCGGATCGCCGCGGGGCTGTGTTAGCATGACTCTCCAGATTCCTCGACTTCTCCGGTATTAATGAGCTATCAGGTTCTCGCCCGTAAGTGGCGCCCTCAAACGTTCGCAGACGTGGTCGGCCAGGAACATGTCCTGACCGCGTTGGCCAATGGCCTCTCGCTGGGGCGGATCCATCACGCCTATCTGTTCTCGGGCACGCGCGGCGTGGGGAAAACCACCATCGCGCGCCTGCTGGCCAAAGGCCTGAACTGTGAAACCGGCATTACCGCCACGCCGTGCGGCCAATGCGACAACTGCCGCGAGATCGAGCAGGGGCGCTTCGTCGATCTGATCGAGATCGACGCCGCTTCCCGCACCAAAGTGGAAGATACCCGCGATCTGCTGGACAACGTCCAGTACGCGCCGGCGCGCGGCCGCTTCAAGGTCTACCTGATCGATGAAGTGCACATGCTCTCGCGCCACAGCTTCAACGCGTTGCTGAAGACGCTGGAAGAGCCGCCATCGCACGTGAAATTCCTGTTGGCCACCACCGATCCGCAAAAGCTGCCGGTGACCATTCTCTCGCGCTGTCTGCAGTTCCACCTCAAAGCGCTGGACGTCGATCAGATCCGCCAGCAGCTGGAAACGGTGCTGACGGCGGAGCAGATCACCAGCGACGCCCGTGCGCTGCAGCTGCTGGCGCGCGCCGCCGACGGCAGCATGCGCGATGCGCTGAGCCTGACCGATCAGGCGATCGCCATGGGGCAGGGGCAGGTGACCGCCGCCACCGTCAGCCAGATGCTCGGCACGCTCGATGACGAGCAGCCGCTGGCGATCCTCGAAGCGCTGGTCAGCGCCGACGGCGAAAAGGTGATGGCGCAGGTCGCGCAGGCCGCTTCGCGCGGCGTGGACTGGGAAAACCTGCTGGTGGAGACGCTGGCGTTGCTGCACCGCATTGCGATGGTGCAACTGCTGCCTTCGATGCTCGACAACCACTACGCCGCCGTGGAACAACGGCTGCGCGAGCTGGCGCGCACCCTGCCGCCGGCCGATGTGCAACTTTACTACCAGACGCTGTTGGTGGGCCGCAAAGAGCTGGCCTATGCGCCGGATCGCCGCATGGGGGTTGAGATGACCCTGCTGCGCGCGCTGGCGTTTCACCCGAAAGCGGTGATCCCGGAGCCGGTGGCGTTGGTGCAGACCGCGCCGGCGCCGATGGCGCAGCCGCAGGCCGCCGCATCGCAACAGCCGCCGCAGTTTCAGGACGCGCCGCCGCCGCTAGGGCAGCCGGCCGCGCCACCGCGACAATCATCGGCCCCATTACCGGATGCCACCGCCCAGCTTTTAAAAGCGCGGTCCCAGTTGCAGCGGCAGCAGGGAGCATCCACACCAAAAAAGAATGAGCCGGCGGCGCCAGGAATAGCGCGGCCGGCAAACTCGGCGCTGGGGCGTTTGGCTTCGGTGACCGAGCGTAGCCAGCAGCGCCTGGCGGAGAAGAAGGTGCCGGAAAAACCGGCGAAGCCGGAAGCCTATCGCTGGCGCGCGCAGACCGAGCCGGAAGCGGCGCCGGAACCGCTGGCGACGCCGAAAGCGTTGCGCACGGCGTTGGAGCACGAGAAAACGCCGGAGCTGGCTGCCAAGCTGGTGGTGGAATCGCTGGAGCGCGACGCCTGGGCGGCGGAAATCGATAAGCTCAAGATCCCGAAACTGGTGCAGCAGCTGGCGTTGAACGCTTTCAAGCAGCAGCCGGAACCGGGCAAGATTAACCTCCATCTGCGGTCTTCGCAGCGCCATCTGAATTCGCCTTCGGCGCAGAAGACGCTGGCCGAAGCGCTCGGCGAGCTGTACGGCAGCCCGGTCGAGCTGACCGTGGTGGAGGACGATAATCCGGCGGAGCGCACCCCGCTGGAATGGCGACAAGCCATCTATGAAGAAAAGCTGGCGCAGGCGCGCCAGTCCATCGTTGCGGATACCCATATTCAGACGCTGTGCCGGTTCTTCGACGCGGATCTGGATGAAGAGAGTATCCGCCCCCTTTAAACGCCGCGCGAGGTGCGCGGCCCTAGCGACGAGAGACGACTATGTTTGGTAAAGGCGGTCTGGGCAACCTGATGAAGCAAGCCCAGCAAATGCAAGAAAAAATGCAGCAGATGCAGGAAGAAGTCGCCAAATTGGAAGTGACCGGCGAATCTGGCGCGGGCCTGGTGAAAGTCACCATCAACGGCGCGCACAACTGCCGCCGCGTGGAGATCGATCCTAGCCTGATGGAAGACGACAAAGACATGCTGGAAGATCTGATCGCCGCCGCGTTTAACGACGCCGCGCGCCGCATCGAAGAGACCCAGAAAGAGAAAATGGCTTCCGTCTCCAGCGGCATGCAGTTGCCGCCTGGCTTCAAGATGCCGTTCTGATGCAAACCAGCCCGCTCCTTGAATCCCTGATGGAGGCGCTGCGCTGCCTGCCGGGCGTCGGCCCGAAATCGGCGCAGCGCATGGCGTTTCAGCTGCTGCAGCGCGACCGCAGCGGCGGCATGCGTCTGGCGCAGGCGTTGACGCGCGCGATGTCGGAAATCGGCCACTGCGCCGACTGCCGCACCTTCACCGAGCAGGACATCTGCACCATCTGCGCCAATCCGCGCCGTCAGCAAAACGGCCAGATTTGCGTGGTGGAGAGCCCGGCGGATATCCACGCCATCGAGCAGACCGGCCAGTTCGCCGGGCGCTACTTTGTGCTGATGGGCCATCTGTCGCCGCTGGACGGCATCGGGCCGGGCGATATCGGTCTCGATCGCCTGGAGCAACGGCTGGAAAAGGAAAGCATCACCGAAGTGATCCTCGCCACCAACCCGACGGTGGAAGGGGAGGCGACCGCCAACTACATCGCCGAGATGTGCGGCCAGTATGGCGTACTTGCCAGCCGTATCGCCCACGGCGTGCCGGTGGGCGGCGAGCTGGAGATGGTCGACGGCACCACGCTGTCGCATTCGCTGGCCGGGCGTCACGCCATCAAGTTCTGATGTTTTCCCGGACGGGGCCATTCGGCCCCGTCGTTTTTTTGCCAAAAATTTCCCGCCGTCCGCTTGAAAAACAAGACCCTGACCCTCATCTGATCCTCATTGTTCGATTTTGGTAGCCATTGTCTTTGAGGTAATCAATGAGTATGAAAGGTCAAGAAACCCGCGGGTTCCAGTCTGAAGTAAAACAGCTGCTTCATTTGATGATCCATTCGCTGTACTCCAACAAAGAAATTTTCCTGCGCGAGCTGATTTCCAACGCCTCTGACGCTGCCGACAAGCTGCGCTTCCGCGCCCTGTCCGCACCAGAGCTGTACGCCGGCGACGGCGAGCTGCGCGTACGCTTGTCCTTCGATAAAGAGCAGCGCACCCTGACCATCGCCGACAACGGCATCGGCATGCGCCGCGAAGAAGTGATCGAAAACCTCGGCACCATCGCCAAGTCGGGCACCAAAGCGTTCCTGGAATCCATCGGTTCCGACCAGGCGAAAGACAGCCAGCTGATTGGCCAGTTCGGCGTCGGTTTCTACTCGGCGTTCATCGTGGCGGATAAAGTGACCGTGCGTACCCGCGCCGCCGGCGCTGCCGATGATGAAGGCGTGTTCTGGGAGTCCGCCGGCGAAGGCGACTACACCATCGCCGACATCACCAAAGAGACCCGCGGCACCGAAATCACCCTGCATCTGCGCGAAGGCGAAGATGAGTACCTCGACGCCTGGCGCCTGCGCTCGGTGATCGGCAAATATTCCGATCACATCGCCCTGCCGGTGGAGATCGAAAGCAAAAACGAAGAAGACGACACCGTCACCTGGGAGAAGATCAACAAGGCGCAGGCCCTGTGGACCCGCAGCAAGGCTGACGTGACCGACGAAGAGTACAAAGAGTTCTACAAGCACATCGCCCATGATTTCACCGATCCGCTGAGCTGGAGCCATAACCGGGTGGAAGGCAAGCAGGAGTACACCAGCCTGCTGTATATCCCGGCGCAGGCGCCGTGGGACATGTGGAACCGCGATCACAAACACGGCCTGAAGCTGTACGTGCAGCGCGTGTTCATCATGGACGACGCCGAGCAGTTCATGCCGAACTACCTGCGCTTCGTGCGCGGCCTGATCGATTCCAACGATCTGCCGCTGAACGTGTCGCGCGAGATCCTGCAAGACAGCCGCGTGACGCAAAACCTGCGCGGCGCGCTGACCAAGCGCGTGCTGCAGATGCTGGATAAGCTGGCCAAAGACGACGCCGAAGGCTACCAGAAATTCTGGCAACAGTTCGGTCTGGTGCTGAAAGAGGGCCCGGCGGAAGACAACGGCAACCAGGAAGCGATCGCCAAACTGCTGCGTTTCGCCTCCACCCACGGCGACAGCTCGGCGCAGACCGTGTCGCTGGAAGAGTACGTCGGCCGCATGGCGGAAGGGCAGGAGAAGATTTACTACATCACCGCCGACAGCTACGCCGCCGCCAAGAGCAGCCCGCACCTGGAGCTGTTCCGCAAGAAAGGCATCGAAGTGCTGCTGCTGTCCGATCGCATCGACGAGTGGATGATGAGCTACCTGACCGAGTTCGACGGCAAGCCGTTCCAGTCGGTCAGCAAAGCGGATGAAACGCTGGATAAACTGGCGGATGAAACCGAAGAGCAGAAGGCCGCCGAGAAGCAGCTGGAACCGTTCATCGAACGCGTGAAAACCCTGCTGGGCGAGCGCGTGAAGGATGTACGCCTGACGCACCGCCTGACCGATACGCCGGCGATCGTGGTGACCGACGCCGACGAAATGAGCACCCAGATGGCCAAGCTGTTTGCCGCCGCCGGTCAGCAGGCGCCGGAAGTGAAGTACATTTTCGAGCTTAATCCAGCGCATGCGCTGGTCAAACGAGCATCCGATGTGGGCGATAACGAACATTTTGCCGAATGGATCGACCTCTTATTGGATCAGGCGCTGCTGGCTGAACGCGGCACGCTGGAGGATCCGAACCTGTTCATCCGTCGTATGAATAAGTTGCTTTCCGCCTAAAAGCTGAGGATATGCGCCCTTAACGGCACCGTTAGGGGCGTATTTCCGCTTTTTCCCCGTTTTTTCTTGCCTTTTGTTCGTCCGTTTTTTTGCACATTCCGCAATCGATTTCCTTCGCGCGCCTTGAGCCTGCCCCCCCTGAAATGGTATCGTTGAGCGTTTTCGCAATTTTATAAAAACTACATAGCAAGGGGATTTACGCAATGCGTATCATTCTGCTGGGCGCTCCGGGCGCTGGTAAAGGTACTCAGGCTCAATTCATCATGGAGAAATACGGCATTCCGCAAATCTCCACCGGTGATATGTTGCGCGCAGCCGTGAAGGCCGGCAGTGAACTGGGCAAGCAGGCGAAAGAGATCATGGACGCCGGCAAGCTGGTGACCGATGAGCTGGTGATCGCGCTGGTCAAAGAGCGCATCACACAGGAAGATTGCCGCAAGGGCTTCCTGTTGGACGGTTTCCCACGCACCATTCCGCAGGCCGACGCGATGAAAGAAGCCGGCATCAACGTGGACTTCGTGCTGGAGTTCGACGTGCCGGACGAGCTGATCGTTGACCGCATCGTTGGCCGCCGCGTGCACGCGCCGTCCGGCCGCGTCTACCACGTGAAGTTCAACCCGCCGCAGGTGGAAGGCAAAGACGACGTGACCGGCGAAGAGCTGACCACGCGCAAGGACGATCAGGAAGAGACCGTGCGCAAGCGCCTGGTGGAATACCATCAGATGACCGCGCCGCTGATCTCTTACTACAGCAAAGAAGCGGCAGCGGGCAACACCCAATACCGTAAAATCGACGGCACCCGCAAGGTAGCCGAAGTGAGCGCAGAGCTGGCGACCATCCTCGGTTGATCGCAAGCGCATTGTGCATGACGCCGGGCCTGAGGTCCGGCGTTTTTTTTGCCGTTTTCCCGCCAAATTGTGATCGCGGCAGCTTGTTGCGGCCGTGCCCGTTAATCGCCCGCGCCAAATGGCGTATAACAAGCCTGCGTTTTCACCCTCAGCAGGGAGCCGGGCATGCTCAGACAAACCAATCTTCTGGCGGAAGCCACCGCGCGTCAGATCGTCCAGCGGGCGATGGGCATCATCAGCCATTCCGTCAACGTGATGGACAGCAACGGCGTGATCATCGCCTCCGGCAACCCGCAGCGCCTGTTCCAGCGCCATGAAGGCGCGGTGCTGGCGCTGGCCGAGAACCGGGTGGTGGAAATCGACCGCGTCACAGCCGAGCACCTGAAGGGCGTGCGGCCCGGCATCAACCTGCCGTTCAGCTTTCGCAATCAGCGGGTGGGGGTGATCGGTATTTCCGGTGAACCGGCTGAGGTGCGCGCCTACGCTGAACTGGTGAAGATGGCGGCGGAGATGATGGTGGAGCAGGCGGCGCTGCTGGATCAGCACCAGTGGGAAAAACGCTACCGGGAGGAGCTGGCGAACCAGCTGCTGCAGCCCCAGCCGAACACCGCGTCGCTGGAAGCGATGGCGGCGTATCTGGGATTGGATCTGCGCCAGTCGCGCATCGTCTGGATAGTCGAGCTGCAAGAGGCGCAGCCGCACCTGCTGCGCGAGCTGCTGGCGGAGCTGGAGGCCACCCAGCGCGACGCGTTGATCGCCATTACCGGCTTCAATGAAATGACCCTGCTGCGCCCGGCCTGCATGGCGCAGGGCGAATGGAGCCTGAAGCTGGAACGCCAACAGGCGCAGCGTTTACAAAACCAGCTCAAACACCGCTTTCGGGTGCGGCTGATCGTCGGCGGTTTTTATGACGATCCGCAAAGCGCCTACCGCTCCAGCCTGACGGCGCGCGCCACCCAGGCGATGGCGCAGCGTCTGAAACTGCGTCACGCCACGCTGTTCTACCACGACTATCCGCTGCCGTCGCTGTTGTGCGATCTGGGGGAGGACTGGCGCGCGCAGGAGCTGGGGCGCCCCTGGCGGACGCTGGGCGAACAGGACGAAAAAGGCGTGCTGCGCGGCACGCTGCGCCACTATTTTTCGCAGAATTGTGATCAGACGCAGACCGCCGCGCAGCTGCATATCCACGTCAATACCCTGCGCTATCGCCTGCAGCGCATCGAAGCGATAACTGGTATGAAAATCAATCAATTAACCGACGCTCTGCGGTTGTATATCGGCATGCTGATGCACGACTGAGTTGTGCCAACCCACAAATTCCACGCCGCTCCGCCGGCGATTTTTTGTTGTTTCCCCTCAGGCCAACGCCGGGCGCGCGGGATATGTTGGCCTGCACATCAACCACGGAGAAAACAACAATGACAACCGTATCCACGCTGGGGGCGCTGGTGGCGTTAGCCGTCGCCATCGTCCTGATTCTACGCAAGGTGCCACCGGCTTACGGCATGATCGCCGGCGCGCTGGCGGGCGGGCTGTGCGGCGGCGCCGACCTGGTGCAGACCGTAACGCTGATGATCGGCGGGGCGCAGGGCATCACCAACGCCGTGATGCGCATTCTGGCGGCGGGGGTGCTGGCCGGGGTGCTGATCGAATCCGGCGCGGCGCACACCATCGCCGAAACCATCGTGCGCAAGGTGGGTGAAACCCGCGCGCTGCTGGCGCTTGCGGTGGCTACACTGATCCTGACGGCGGTGGGGGTGTTTATCGACGTGGCGGTGATCACCGTCGCGCCGATCGCGCTGTCGATCGCCCAGAAGGCCGGCATTTCACGCGCGGCGATCCTGCTGGCGATGATCGGCGGCGGCAAGGCCGGCAACGTGATGTCGCCCAACCCGAACACCATCGCGGCGGCGGACAATTTCCACGTGCCGCTCACTTCGGTGATGATGGCCGGCATCGTGCCGGGGCTGTGTGGCCTGGTGGTGGCCTATGTGCTGGCGCGTCGCCTGAGCGATAAAGGTAGCAAAGTGATGGCCGAAGAGCTGACTCAGCATGGCGAAGGGGCGCGGCCGGGCTTCGCTGCGGCGATCAGCGCGCCGCTGGTGGCGATCCTGCTGCTGTCGCTGCGGCCGATCGCCGGTATCGCCGTCGATCCGCTGATCGCGCTGCCGGCCGGCGGCTTGGCGGGCGCACTGCTGATGGGGCGCATCCGCCAGTGCAATCAGTTTATGGTCTCCGGCCTGTCGCGCATGGCGCCGGTGGCGATCATGTTGCTCGGTACCGGCACGCTGGCGGGCATTATCGCCAACTCGGCGCTGAAGGATGTCTTGATTAACGGTTTAACGCACACCGGGCTGCCGGCCTGGCTGCTGGCGCCGCTGTCCGGCGCGCTGATGTCGATGGCGACCGCGTCGACCACCGCCGGCACCGCCGTGGCTTCCGGGGTGTTCAGCTCCACGCTGCTCGAACTGGGCGTGAGCGGGTTGGCCGGCGCGGCGATGATCCATGCGGGCGCTACGGTGTTGGATCACCTGCCGCACGGCAGCTTCTTCCACGCCACCGGCGGCAGCGTCAATATGGCGGTGCACGAACGGCTGAAGCTGTTGCCGTATGAAACGCTGGTGGGATTCACCATCGCGGCAATCTCGGCGCTGATGTTTGGCGTGTTTAACCTGGCGGGATAAGGAACAGTGATGAAAACGCTGAAAAAAGTGGTTATTGCCCCGGATTCTTTCAAAGAGAGCCTGAGCGCGCTCGGCGTTGCCGACGCCATCGAGCGGGGATTCCGCCAAATTTATCCGCAGGTGCACTACGTGAAGCTGCCGATGGCGGACGGCGGCGAAGGCACGGTGGAGTCGATGGTGGCGGCCACCGGCGGCGAAATCGTCCAGGTGACGGTCACCGGGCCGCTGGGGGAGCCGGTGCAGGGGTTTTATGGCCTGCTGGGCGATGGCGAAACCGCAGTGATTGAAATGGCCGCCGCTTCCGGGCTGCACCTGGCGCCGCCCAACCGGCGCGATCCGCGCATCACCACCAGTTACGGCACCGGCGAACTGATGCTGGCGGCGCTGGAGCGCGGCGTGAAGGCGATCATTCTCGGCATCGGCGGCAGCGCCACCAACGACGGCGGCGCCGGGATGATGCAGGCGCTGGGCGTGAAGTTGCTGGATAAGGAGCGCCGGCCGCTGCCGGTGGGCGGGGCGGCGTTGGCGCAGCTGGCGCATCTTGATCTCGCCGGGCTGGATGCGCGTTGGCAACGGGTGAGCGTAACCGCCGCCTGCGACGTCGATAACCCGCTGTGCGGCGAAAAGGGCGCCTCGGCGGTGTTCGGGCCGCAGAAGGGGGCGACGCCGGAGATGGTGGCACAGCTCGATGCGGCGCTGCATCATTATGGCGAACTGCTGGAACGGGAAACCGGCCGCGCCGTGCTCACTCAGCCGGGCGCGGGCGCGGCGGGCGGCATGGGGGCGGCGCTGCTCGGCATGCTCGACGCGCGCTTGCGACCGGGCATCGAGATTGTCACTGAAACCCTGCGCCTGGATGAGGCGGTGCGCGATGCCGATCTGGTGATTACCGGCGAAGGGCGGCTGGACAGCCAGTCGATCCACGGCAAAACGCCGATCGGCGTGGCGCGGGTGGCCAAGCGCCACGGGGTGCCGGTGATCGCCATCGCCGGCAGCCTGACGCCGGATTATTCGGTGGTGCATCAACACGGCATCGATGCGGCGTTTTCGGTACTCGATCGCATCGTGACGCTGGAAGACGCGCTGGCGAGCGCCGATCGCAATCTGCAGGTGACGGCGCGCAACGTGGCGGCGGTATGGCAACTGGCGCAAGGGGGAAGCCCACAGGCATAGCCTGTTGCTGTTATCGGTTTCGATGCAGGACTTTTCCGTTACAATAGCCGGCATTAATGGCTGCTGACATCCCGACCCAGAACGGAATGCCGGCCGGAAAGGAAATGAGGGGAACTGAGATGAAGCAAGAGAAACACGGCGTATTGCTGGTGAACCTGGGCACACCAGATGCGCCGACCTCGTCGGCGGTCAAACGCTATCTGAAGGAATTCCTCAGTGACGATCGCGTGGTCGACACGGCGCCGCTGATCTGGTGGCCGATCCTCAACGGCGCGATCCTGCCGATCCGCTCGCCGCGCGTGGCGAAGCTCTATCAGTCGGTGTGGATGGAAGAAGGCTCGCCGCTGCTGGTATACAGCCGCCGCCAACAGCGGGCGCTGGCGGCGCGCATGCCGAATACGCCGGTGGAGCTGGGAATGAGCTACGGCTCGCCAAGTTTGGCTGAAGCCATCGACAAGCTGCTGGCGCAAGGTGTGACCAACCTGGTGGTGCTGCCGCTCTACCCGCAATACTCCTGTTCCACCAGCGCGGCGGTATGGGATGGCGTAGCCCGAGTGCTGAAAGGCTATCGCCGCTTGCCGTCGGTGGCCTTCATCCGCGATTACGCCGAACACCCGGCCTATATCGCCGCGCTGCAGCAAAGCGTGGAGCGCTCGTTCGCCGAGCACGGCCAGCCGGATCGGCTGGTGTTGTCGTTCCACGGCATCCCCAAACGCTATGCGCGCCTGGGCGATGACTACCCGCAGCGCTGCGAAGATACGCTGCGTGCGCTGAGCGCCACGCTGCCGCTGGCGCCGGAGCGCGTGATGATGACGTACCAATCGCGCTTCGGCCGCGAGCCGTGGCTGACGCCGTACACCGATGAGACCCTGAAGGGGCTGCCGGCGCAGGGCGTGAAGCACATTCAGCTGATTTGCCCCGGTTTCTCGGCGGACTGCCTGGAAACGCTGGAAGAGATCAAAGAACAGAACCGCGAGATCTTCCTCAAGGCCGGCGGCGAGAAGTTTGAATACATCTCGGCGTTGAACGACGAGCCGGCGCATATCGATATGATGCAGCAGCTGGTGGCGCAGCGTCTGTAATCATCCATAATCTGTCTATTAGATGCATCGTGATCGGGCGGGGATGTGTTAACATTCTCCGCTTGTTAAACCGTCACCACCGCCAATCACATGAAATTTCCTGGTAAACGCAAGTCCAAACACTATTTCCCGGTGAGCGCCCGCGATCCGCTTCTGCAGCAGGCCCAGCCCGAAAGTGAAATCAGCACCTCGTATATCGTCGGCATCGATCAGACGCTGGTGGATATCGAGGCGAAAGTGGACGACGCTTTTGTCCAGCGCTATGGCCTGAGCCTGGGCCACTCTCTGGTGATCGAAGACGACGTCGCCGAGGCGCTGTATCAGGAACTGAATGAAAACAACCTGGTCACCCATCAATTCGCCGGCGGCACCATCGGCAATACCATGCACAACTATTCGGTGCTGGCGGACGATCGCTCAGTGCTGCTCGGCGTGATGTGCAGCAACGTGAAAATCGGCAGCTATGCCTACCGTTATCTGTGCAATACCTCCAGCCGTACCGATCTTAACTATCTGCAGGGCGTAGACGGCGCCATCGGCCGCTGTTTCACGCTGATCGGTGAAAGCGGTGAGCGCACCTTCGCCATCAACCCTGGCCAGATGAACCAGCTGCGCCCGGAAAGCATTCCTGAAGAGGTGATCGCCGGCGCATCGGCGCTGGTGCTGAGCTCTTATCTGGTGCGTTGCAAGGAAGGGGAGCCGATGAAGGCCGCTACCCTGCAGGCGATCGAATACGCCAAAAAACACGACGTGCCGGTGGTGTTGACGTTGGGCACCAAGTACGTGATCGCTGACAACCCGCAGTGGTGGCGCGATTTCCTGAAGGAAAACGTGACGATTCTGGCGATGAACGAAGACGAAGCGTTGGAGCTGACCGGGCTGAGCGACCCGTTGACCGCCTCGGATATGGCGCTGGAGTGGGTGGATCTGGTGCTGTGCACCGCCGGGCCGAGCGGCCTGTATATGGCGGGCTACACCGAAGAAGCCAACAAGCGTCAGACCCAGCATCCGCTGCTGCCGGGGCATATCGCCGAGTTCAACCGCTACGAGTTCAGCCGCGCTATGCGCCGCGAGCACTGTGAACATCCGCTGCGCGTTTATTCGCACATCGCGCCTTATATGGGCGGCCCCGAGAGGATCATGAACACCAACGGCGCCGGCGACGGCGCGCTGTCGGCGTTGCTGCACGATATCGCCGCCAACGGCTATCACCGCCACAACGTGCCGAATTCCAGCAAGCACGTGCGCAGTTACCTGACATACTCCTCATTGGCGCAGGTGTGCAAATACGCCAACCGCGTCAGCTACCAGGTGTTGAACCAGCATTCGCCACGACTCACTCGCGGCCTGCCGGAGCGCGAAGACAGCCTGGAAGAGGCTTACTGGGAGCGTTAACCCGCTGAAAAAGAAAAGGTCCGGCAATGCCGGACCTTTTTTTATGCGCGCGTGGCGTTTCAGATCGGGCAGCCGCCCATTTTTTCTTCTTCGCTCAGGGTGTCCAGCTGCAGGATGTTCAGCATGCTGTTGGCGATCTCCCGTTCGCCCATCACCACCTGATTGGCGCCGCGATCGGTGATGTAGGCCACTTCGTCGTCGTAGTGGGCGCGGGCGATGATTTCGATGTTCGGCCGCTTGGCGCGCGCCGAGGCGACGATCTCGCCGGCCTCATAGCCGTTGGGGATGGTCAGCAGCAGCCAACGCGCGCAGTCGAGCCGCGCCAGGTCCATCACTTCCGCATTGGCGGCGTTGCCCAGCACCGTCTTGATGCCTTGCTCGCGCAGCGCTTCCACCCGCGGGCGGGAGTTTTCGATCACCACCAGCGGGATGCCCGCCTCGGCCAGTTTGCCGCCCAGCAGGCTGCCGACGCGGCCATAGCCGACCACCAGCGCATGGTTGCACATTTCTACCGGGATCTGCTTTTCTTCTTCCACCGCCTCTTCGAGGATTTGCTCTTCGATGGTTTCGGTCTTGGCCAGATAGCGCTCCAGCAGGGTGAACAACAGCGGGTTGAGCATGATCGACAGGATCGCGCCTGCCAGCACCAGATTGCGACCGTGTTCCGACATCATGCCGAGCGTGATGCCGAGGCCCGCCAGAATAAAGGCGAATTCGCCGATCTGCGCCAGGCTGGCGGAGATGGTCAGCGCGGTACGCTTGGAGTGGCCGAACATTTTCACCAGCAGGAACGCGGCGGCGGATTTGCCGAACACGATGATTGCCAGCGTCGCCAGCACCGCCAGCGGTTCGTTAATCACGATCATCGGATCGAACAGCATGCCGACCGAGACGAAGAACAGCACCGCGAACGCGTCGCGCAGCGGCAGGGTGTCGTGCGCCGCGCGGTGGCTCAGTTCGGACTCGTTCAGCACCATGCCGGCGAAGAAGGCGCCCAGGGCGAAGGAGACGTCGAACAGTTTCACCGCACCGTAGGCGATACCGAGCGCCAGCGCCAATACCGCCAGGGTGAACAGTTCGCGCGAGCCGGTGCTGGCGGTTTTCGACAGGATCCACGGCACCAGACGGCGGCCGACCACGATCATCAACGCGATGAAGGCGATGACTTTACCGATGGTCAGCGCCAGCTCCATCAGCAACTGGCCGCTGCTGGCGTTGTTGTTGCCCAGCATGTTGCCGAAGGCCGGCAGTAACACCAGCGTCAGCACCATCGCCAAATCTTCGACGATCAGCCAGCCGATGGCGATTTGCCCGCGCTGGCTGTCGATCAGCTGCCGTTCCTCCAGCGCGCGCAATAACACTACGGTGCTGGCGGTGGAGAGACAGAGGCCGAACACCAGCCCGGAGATCAGATCCCAGCCGAGCAGCTTGGACAGCCCCATGCCGAGCAGGGTCGCGACGGCTATCTGCGCCACGGCGCCGGGTATGGCGATAGATTTTACTGCGAGGAGGTCTTTCAAAGAGAAGTGCAGGCCAACACCGAACATCAACAGGATAACGCCGATTTCCGCCAGTTCCGGCGCCAGTGAAGTATCGGCGACGAAACCGGGGGTGAACGGGCCGGCGAGCACCCCTGCGGCCAGATACCCCACCAGAGGGGAGATGCGCAGGCGGTTCGCCAGCATGCCGAGGAGGAAGGCGAGTACTAACCCTCCGACGATGGTGGTGATGAGCGGTGTTGAATTATGCATCCATACTCCTTCTGGCTATGCATCGCGGCACGGGAGAAACGCAACAAAGTTACGAAAAGATACATTTAGTTTATTGCATTTGTTCGCGGCTTGCTTGGCTAATTTGGCCTTTTTTGTAAAAAAGCAGAGGATTTCACTTAAGGCGCGGCAATGAGGAGATTTTGTGTCAGATAAGCCAAATAACATTGGTTTATCCGTGGGATAACCCGGATGAATAAATGATTTCATCCGGGCATTCAGCGGGGTTATTGCGCTTTATGCTCCATATTGGGCAGTAGCGCAGTGATAATGCCGATCAGCGGCAGGAAAGCACAGATTTGGTAGACCAGCTCGATACTGGTCAAATCGGCAACATAACCAAGAACTGCCGCACCTAATCCGCCCATACCGAAAGCAAAACCGAAGAATAAACCGGAAACCATGCCGACTTTTCCGGGGATCAGCTCCTGTGCGTAGACCAGAATGGCGGAGAACGCCGAGGCGAGAATAACCCCGATGATCACCGTCAAAATGCCGGTCCAGTACAGGGATGCATAGGGTAAAATAAGCGTGAAGGGTGCGGCGCCGAGGATGGAGCCCCAAATAACATATTTACGCCCTATTTTGTCGCCAAGAGGCCCGCCGATAATGGTTCCGGCCGCCACTGCGAACAGGAAGGCGAACAGGTGAATCTGCGCATTCTGCACCGAAACGCCGAACTTATGTATCAGATAAAAGGTGTAATAGCTGCTGATGCTGGCCAGATAGAAGTATTTGGAGAAAATCAGCACCAGCAGAATGCCCAGCGAGTAGGCTACGGTACGTTTTGGCAGCGGTTTCAACACCGAAGGGCTTTTCGGCAGCCCTTTAGTTGCCCGATGCTGATGTTGATACCATTTGCTGACCTGCAGCAACACCACGATCGCCAGCAGCGCCGCCAGCGTGAACCAGGCGACGTTGCCCTTGCCGTAAGGCGCGATGATCAGCGCGGCCAGTAGCGGGCCGAGCGAGCTGCCGAAGTTGCCGCCGACCTGGAACAGCGACTGCGCCAGGCCGTGCCGCCCGCCGGAGGCCATGCGCGCCACGCGCGAGGATTCCGGGTGGAACACCGATGAGCCGGTGCCCACCAGCACCGCCGCCAGCAGCACCAGCGGGAAGGTGTTCGCCACCGACAGCAGCAGCAGGCCGGACAGAGTAAAGCCCATGCCGATCGGCAGCGAGTAAGGCTGCGGATGTTTATCGGTGTAATAGCCAATCAGCGGCTGCAGCAGGGAGGCCGTCAGCTGATAGGTCAGGGTAATCATGCCGATCTGCACGAAGCTGAGGTGAAAATCGGCTTGCAGGATCGGGTAAATCGCCAGGATCAGCGATTGGATCATATCGTTGAGCAGGTGAGACACGCTGATGGCGCCGAGGATGGAGAAGGCGGTTCCCTTCACCGCGCTGCCCTTGGCGGGCGGCATCGCGCTTTGGCTACTGTCGGTCATATTATTATTAGCCTGATAAGTTGTTGAGCACAGAGATGACATCTTAGGCAGGGCGCGCAATTTTTACCATATCTGAAATAATCAGACTCACATCGCAAAAATTTGAAATCAGCTGTCATTAATTCGCGCTACAATTTCGCCCTCATCATAAAAGCCATTTAATACACGGAGATCCGCCATGCGTTTTTCGCTGAAAACCACCGCATGCGCGTTGGCCGTTTCCCTGACGTTGCTGTCGGGGGCCGCCAGTGCCTGGGAAAAGGATAAGACCTACGCCATCACCATTCTGCACACCAACGATCATCACGGTCACTTCTGGCAGAACGATCACGGCGAATACGGCCTGGGCGCGCAGAAAACGCTGGTGGACGGCATTCGCCAGGAAGTGGCGGCGCAGGGTGGCAGCCTGCTGCTGTTGTCCGGCGGCGATATCAACACCGGCGTGCCGGAATCGGATCTGCAGGATGCCGAGCCGGACTTCCGTGGCATGAACCTGGTGGGTTATGACGCGATGGCGATCGGCAACCACGAATTCGATAACCCGCTGAGCGTACTGCGCCAGCAGGAGAAATGGGCGACCTTCCCGCTGCTGTCCGCCAACATCTATCAGAAAAGCACTGGCCAGCGCCTGTTCAAGCCTTACGCCTTGTTCGACAAGCAGGGCATCAAGATTGCGGTGATCGGCCTGACGACCGACGACACCGCGAAAATGGGCAATCCGGAGTACTTTACCGACATTGAATTCCGCGTGCCGGCGCCGGAGGCGAAGCGGGTGGTGGAGCAATTGCGCAAGGACGAGAAGCCGGACGTGATCATCGCCGCTACCCACATGGGGCACTATGACAACGGCGAACACGGCTCCAACGCGCCGGGCGACGTGGAGATGGCGCGCAGCCTGCCGGCCGGGTATCTCGACATGATCGTCGGCGGCCACTCGCAGGACCCGGTGTGCATGGCCGGCGACAACCGTAAGCAGGTGGACTATGTGCCGGGCACGCCGTGTTCGCCGGATCGCCAGAACGGCACCTGGATCGTGCAGGCGCATGAATGGGGCAAGTACGTGGGCCGCGCCGATTTCGAATTCCGCAACGGTGAGCTGAAGCTGGTGCATTATCAGCTGATCCCGGTGAACCTGAAGAAGAAGGTGGAGAAGGAGGACGGCACCAGCGAGCGAGTGTATTACACCCAGCAGATCGCGGAAGATCCGACCATGATGAAACTGCTGACGCCGTTCCAGGAGAAGGGCAAGGAGCAGCTGAGCGTGAAGATCGGCAGCGTTAACGGCAAGCTGGAGGGCGATCGCAGCAAGGTACGCTTCGTGCAGACCAACCTGGCGCGGGTGATGTTGGCCGCGCAGAAGGAGCGCGCCGATGCCGACTTTGCGGTGATGAGCGGCGGTGGGGTGCGTGACTCCATTGAAAGCGGCGATATCACCTACAAAAACGTGCTCAAGGTACAGCCGTTCGGCAACACCCTGGTGCATGTCGATATGAAAGGCAGCGAGGTTGAGCAGTACCTGGCGGTAGTGGCCAACATGAAGCCGGATTCCGGCGCCTACGCCCAGTTCGCCAACGTCAGCCTGGTGGCGGACGGCAAGGGCGTCAGCGAGGTGAAGATCAACGGCCAGCCGCTGCAGGCGGATAAAACCTACCGCATGGCGACGCTGAACTTCAATGCGCTGGGCGGCGACGGCTATCCGAAGCTGGACGGGCTGCCGAGCTACGTCAACACCGGCTTTATCGATGCCGAGGTGCTGAAGCAGTATATCGAGAAACACTCGCCGCTGGATGCGGCGGCTTACGAACCGAAGGGCGAGATCGTTTATCGCTAATCGCCACCGCAGCGGCCTGCTCCCCCATGGGCGGGCCGCCTGTTTTCCCGCCGAAAACCCTGCCTCAAACGCACGCAAAAGTCGCCGCCGCCGCCTTCCAATGATAGCCTGAGCAACAATTTGATTTTGATAACGCAAGCAGGGAGATGACATGTTGAAAACCGCAGGCTGGCTGCTGCCCGCCATCCTGGCGCTGGCGGGGTGTTCGTCATCCGGCCAACGCCATGAGCAAACGCTCAGCCAGGCGTTGACGGCCATCGGCCAAGACAAGGCGCTGGTTGGCGCGTCGAGCGGCGTGATGGTGCGCGATGCCGACAGCGGTACCGTGTTGTATCAGGCGCACGCGGAGCAGCGCCTGGCGCCGGCTTCCAACATGAAGATGTTCACTTCTCTGGCGGCGTTCGGCGTGCTGGGGGCGGATTACCGGTTTGAAACCCGGCTGCTGACCACCGGTGAACAGCGCGGCGACACCTTGCAGGGGGATCTCTATCTGCAGGGCAGCGGCGATCCGACGTTGCATCTTGACGATCTCGACACCTTCGCCGCCACGCTGGCGCAGCGCGGCATTCGCCAGATTCATGGGCGGCTGATCCTCGACGCCAACGCGTTCGATCAAACGCCCTTCGGCGCCGGCTGGAGCTGGGACGACGAACCCTTCGCCTTCGCCGCGCCGATCTCGGCGCTGAACTACGCCTTTACCCCCGGCGGCGATATCAACGTGGTGCGGGTGGACGTGCAGCCGGGTAACCGCGCTGGTGCGCCAGGGCGGGTGAGCGTCTATCCCGCCAATGATGCGGTGACGCTGGTCAACCGCACCACCACCGGCGGCGACACCGCACTGACGTTCGAGCGCCAGCCGGGCAGCAACCGGATCGTGGTCAGCGGCACCATCGCCGCGCAGGCGGAGACCCGCTCGCGATTGATCACCGTCGATCAACCGGTTCGCGTGATCGGCGCCTTATTGCAAAATGCCCTGCGCGCGCAGGGCATCACGCTGCGCGGCAACGCGGAAGAGGGCGTGACGCCTGCGGGCGCTCGTCTGCTGACCGAAAAAACCTCGCCGCCGCTCTCCCGCCTGGTCGTCACCTTCCTGAAAGTGTCCAATAACGGTTACGGCGAGGTACTGACCAAGGCGATGGGCCGCAAGACGCAGGGTAAGGGGGATTGGGCCGCCGGCCTGCAGGCGATCGGCCAGTTTGTGCAAAGCCAGGGCATCGAGGCCGGCGCATACCGTCAGGTAGACGGTTCCGGGCTGTCGCGCATGAACCAAATCACGCCGCAGCAGCTGACGACGCTGCTGTTGGCGGCCAGAAAACAGCCGTGGTTTGCCGACTGGTATCGTGCCTTGCCCATCGCGGGCCAGCCGGGGTTGTTGGTGGGCGGTACGCTGCAGAGCCGCATGGTGAAGACGGCGGCAGCCGGGCGCGCCCACGCTAAGAGCGGCTCCATGACCGGGGTCTCGTCGCTCAGCGGCTATGTCGATTCGGCGACCGGACGGCCGCTGGCGTTCGCCATCATCAGCAACAACTATCTGGTGCCCGGCGCGGAGGTGAAGGCGCTGGAGGACCGCCTGGTCGAGACGCTGGCGGCCTGTGACGCCACGGTGGTGTGCCGCTGAGCGCGCGGCGTCAGTCGCGCTTGGCGATATCGGCGAAGCTGCCGGCCAGCAGGCGGCACAGATCGGCGGCGGCCAGCTCGATGTCCAGCCCGCGTTTGCCGCCGGAAACGTAGATGGTGGCGAACGCTTGCGCCGGGCTGTCGATCACCGTCGGCAGTCGTTTTTTCTGCCCCAGCGGGCTGATGCCGCCCACCAGATACCCGGTGACGCGCTGCGCCAGCTGCGGATCGGCCATCTCGGCCTTTTTGGCGCCGAGGGCGCGGGCGACCTTTTTCAGATCCAGCTGGGTGGCGACCGGCGTGACCGCCACCGCCAGGTGTTTGGCGTCGCCGTTCAGCGCTACCAGCAGCGTTTTGTAAACCCGATCGGCATCCAGCCCCAGCTTTCTCACCGCTTCGTCGCCGAAGTTGGTTTCGTCGCTGTCGTGGTGATACGGATGAAGGGTAAAGGCGACCTTTTGTTTCTCAAGCAGAACGACTGCGGGCGTCATGATGTGTTGTCCAGAATGTCCCCTGCGGGGAAAGGGTGATAACCAGCCTTAAAAATACAAAAATCCGACCTGCCCGGCAACCTGAGCGGCTGTTACATAAAGCGGGTTGCCAAGATATTCACCGGGTTGCTACCCTGTTTACTGTAACCGTTAACACGGTTGCTATGCGTATAACTAGAATACAAGAAATTCCTCTTTGACTGGCCAATAGCGATATTGGCCTCTTTTTTTATCCCTGCGGCTGCAGCATCGCCGGCAGGTTATCCTCGCCATACAGGTGCAATGCGCCAACCGCCACCACATAGTCCCCGGCCGGCAGCGCCTCCAGCTGTCGCCGCCAGTCGCGATTGCGCTGGTGCATCAGCACGTCGTACAGCCCGGCGCTGAAGGTGGCGGGCAAGGTGTCCAGCGTGCCGCGCGGTTTGGCGTCCAGCCACCAGCTCACCATGGTTTGCAGCAGCCGCGCGTTGGTGTGCCAGTGCTCCAGCGTATCGCGCAGCAGCGCAATGCCGCCTTCCGGCAGCTGTTCCAGCATCGTCAGCTGCTGCTGCGTCCCTTCCAGTTCGATCACCGGTTTGTCCTGCGCCCGGGCGGCCTGCAGCAGCTGATAGTCCACGCCATACTCTGCCCGCAGCCCCAGACGCTGAGCCTGGCGCGCCTGCATCATCAGCGCCACCTGCCAGCCGGGCAGGGTGGCGAAGGCGTGCGGATCGGCGCCCAGCTCATGGCACAGCGCCAGCAGCCGTTGATATTCTTCGGCGGACAGGCGCTGTTCCAGCTCCGGCTGCAGCTCGGCGTGGTCGAAAGGCGAGGCGGCGTCGGTGATATCGGCTTCGACGATCAGCGCGTCGGCCTGTTGCAGCCGGGCGGCCAGCCGGGGCGGCAACGGTGACATATCGACGGTGCCCATATGGATGCTGCCCACCAGATGCAGCCGACGATCGCCCGGCAGAGTGATGTCCAGCGCCGGATAGGCGTAACGTTTGGGCGAGATCAGGCCGAGAAAGGCGGCGAGACGGCGTAACAGTTGACCCATACGGCGTGGCTCCTGAATAACGGGTGCGCGTTTCAGCATGAAAAGCGAGGGAAAATCGTCATTCATGCTAAACGCTATCCGCCGCGCAGGGAAGCCCGGAAAACAGCGGGGCGCCATGACGGCGCCCCGGCGATCACTTCCTGGGTTTAAAACGCAGCAGCCGGTTGGCGTTGCTGACCACGGTAATCGACGACAGCGCCATTGCCGCGCCCGCCACTACCGGGCTGAGCAGCGTGCCAGTCAGCGGGTAGAGCACGCCGGCGGCGATTGGAATGCCCAGCGTATTGTAGATAAAGGCGCCGAACAGGTTCTGCTTCATGTTGCGCAGCGTGGCCTTCGACAGCGCTACCGCATCCGCCACGCCGTGCAGGCTGTGGCGCATCAGGGTGATGGCGGCGGTCTCGATGGCAATGTCGCTGCCGCCGCCCATCGCGATGCCCACGTCGGCCTGCGCCAGCGCCGGGGCGTCGTTGATGCCGTCGCCGACCATCGCCACGCGCTGGCCCTGCGCCTGCAGCTGCTTGATCGCCGCCGCTTTGCCGTCCGGCAGCACCCCGGCAATCACCCGATCGATACCGGCCTCTTTGGCGATGGCGTTGGCAGTCACCGGGTTGTCGCCGGTCAGCATCACCAGCTGATACCCCTGCTGGTGCAGGCGCTGCAGCGCTGCGACGCTGTCCTCGCGCAGCGGATCGCGAATGGCGAACAGCGCGGCCGGTTTACCGTCAACGGCCAGCAGCACCGGCGTCACGCCGCGTTCGGCCTGGGCGCGCATCGGCGCATCCAGCTCGGTGGTTGCGACCTGATGCTGTTCCAGCAGCGCGGCGTTGCCCAGCAGCAGCTGCACGCCGTCGATCTCCCCGCTGACGCCGGCGCCGCGCAGGGTGCGGAACTGCGCGACCTGCGGCAGCGTTTGCCCGGCGGCGCGTTCCATGATGGCGCGCGCCAGCGGGTGGTTGGAGCCTTGCTCCAGCGCCGCGGCCCAGCCGATCGCCTGCTGCTCGCTGACCTGATTGAAGGTCAGGATCTCCACCACCTGCGGCTTCCCTTCGGTCAGGGTGCCGGTTTTGTCGAACACCAGGGTGTCCAACTGGCTGGCCTGCTGCAGGGCGTCGGCGTCGCGTACCAGCACGCCGAACTCCGCCGCGCGGCCGACGCCGGAGATGATCGACATCGGCGTTGCCAGGCCCAATGCGCATGGGCAGGCGATGATCAGCACCGTGGTGGCGATCACCAGCGTATAGACCAGCTGCGGCTGCGGGCCGAAGAAGTACCACATCGCCGCGCTGAACAGGGCGATCGCCACCACCGCCGGCACGAACACCGCCGAGACGCGGTCGGCCAGTTGGCCAATCGCCGGTTTACTGCTCTGCGCCTGACGCACCAGTTTGATGATGCGCGCCAGCGTGGTTTGGCTGCCGATGGCGGCGGCGCGGAACAGCACGCTGCCGTCGTCGACCACCGTTCCGGCATGCACCGTATCGCCGGGGCCTTTTTGCTGCGGCACCGCTTCGCCGGTCAGCATCGCTTCATCGAGCCAGACTTCGCCCTGCACGATTTCACCGTCGACCGGCACGCGATCGCCGGTGGTCAGCCGCAGCGTCATGTCGAGCTGCACCTCCGCCAGCGGGATGTCGCGCTCGCCGTCGTCAGTCACCCACCGCGCGGTAGGCGGCGTCAGATCCAATAACCGCTCCAGCGCCTGCGAAGAACGCTGACGAGCGCGCTGCTCCAGCGCATGGCCGAGGTTGATCAAACCGATGATCATCGCGCTGGCCTCGTAATAGAGGTGGCGAGCCTCCATCGGGAAGAAATCAGGCCAAATGTTGACGGCGATCGAGTAAAGCCAGGCGGCGCCGGTACCGAGCGCCACCAGGGTATCCATGGTGGCGCTGCCGTTCATCAGTGCGCGCCAGGCGTTGCGGTAGAAGTGCCCGCCGGCGAATACCATCACCGCCAGGGTAATGACGCCGACCAGCAGCCAGGGGCGCTGGGTTTCCGGCGTCAGCGTCATGCTGCCGCCGAACAGTCCCCAGGCCATCAGCGGGATACCCAAGGCCAGGCCCAGCACCGCCTGCCAGCTAAAGCGCTTCATGTTGGCGCGTGCGGTCTGCTGCTGGCGCTCGCGGCGTTCGGTCTCGTCCTGAATCATCTCGGCGCCGTAGCCGGCTTTTTCCACTGCCGCCACCAGCGCCTGCGCATCGGCGCCGCCGGTCACCAGCGCGCTGCGTTCCGCCAGGTTGACGCGCGCATGCTCTACGCCGGGAACGCTTTGCAGCGCCTGCTGCACTTTATTGACGCAGCTGGCACAGGTCATGCCGCTGAGCAGCAGCTGTACGCTGTCGTCCGCGCCGTCGGTTGCCGGAAGGGAAGGTTGCGCCGCTGGCTGAACGTCCGGCAACGAAGGTGTTGCGTCAGTCAACGGCTCAGTTTTTGGGACGACGGCACCCGCCACGCTGGCGTGATAACCGGCATCCTCCACCGCGGCGATCAGCGCCTGCGGATCGGCATCGCCGTACACTTTCGCGCTGTCGATCTCGACGTCGGTAGCGAACACGCCCGGCACGGCTTCCAGCGCTTTGCGGGTGCTGCCGACGCAGTGCATGCAGCTCAGGCCGCTCAGCTGCAGCTCGGTATCGGCGTGTGGCGCGACTTCGGCCTGATAGCCGGCGGCAATCACGCTATCGATCAACGCGCTGTCCGGCGCGTCGCCGGTCACTTTGGCGTAATGCACGTTAACCTCGGCCTGTTCGACATCGCTGCGGCTTTCCAGGGCTTTTTTCACCCGCTGCGCGCAGTTCATGCAGGACAGCCCCTGCAATGCCAGCATAGTGGTGTGTGACATGGTTGGACTCCTTGCTTAAAGGGCGGTGTTTAAAGGTTGACCGCCGGACCTGTTTTCACTAAGAATGGAGCTTAAACCTTCCAGCAAGGGTAAGGTCAAGGAGGGAAAATGAATATTAGCGACGTCGCGAAAAAAACCGGGTTAACCAGCAAGACGATTCGTTTTTACGAAGAGAAAGCGCTGATTACCGCCCCGATCCGCAGCGACAACGGTTACCGCCACTATTCCGCCAGGCACGTTGAAGAGCTGACGCTGCTGCGCCAGGCGCGGCAGGTGGGCTTCAACCTGGACGAGTGCCGTGAGCTGGTGGCGTTGTTCAACGATCCGGCCCGCCACAGCGCCGACGTGAAGGCGCGCACGCTGCAGAAGGTGGCGGAGATCGAAAGACACATCAGCGAGCTGGGAGAAATGCGCCAGCGCCTGCTGACGCTGGCGGAACAATGCCCGGGCGACGAGGGGGCGGAGTGCCCCATTATCAATAATCTGGCGGGGTGCTGTCGTTCGAATTAACGGCTGATGGCGCGGATCACCAGCGTGACCCCTTCTACCGCCACCACTTCCACTTCGGTGCCGGCGGGCAGATCTTCTGCCGCCTGCGCGCGCCAACTGCTGTCGCCGATATTGATGCGCCCCATGCCGTTGTGCATCGGCTCCGTCAGCGTGGCGCGGGTGCCGATCAGCTGGCGATTGCGCTGGTTGAGCACCGGCGACCCGCCGGATGCGGCCACCGGGCGCCGGCGCAGCCAGTACCACCACAGGTAGGCGACGACGACGGTCAGGACGGCGAAGATCATGCCTTGCCACGCCCAGGAAAGTTGCGGCAGCAGCCAGATCAGAGCGCCGACCAACAGCGCCGCCACGCCGCTCCACAGCAGGTAGCCGCCGGCGCCGAGCATTTCCGCCGCCAGCAACACGCCCCCGAGGGAGAGCCAAAACCACAGCGGATTCGCCGCGATCAGTTCGAGCATGATTATTTGCCTTTGCTTTCTTTCAGCAGCTCGGTAATGCCGCCGATCGAGCCGAGCAGGCTGCTGGCGTCCAGCGGCATCATCACCACCTTGCTGTTGTTGGAGGAACCGATCTTCTGCAGCGCGTCGGTGTATTTCTGCGCCACGAAGTAGTTCACCGCCTGAATGTTGCCGCTGGCGATGGCATCGGACACCAGCTGGGTGGCGCGCGCCTCGGCCTCGGCGGCGCGTTCACGCGCTTCCGCCTGCAGGAACGCCGACTGGCGTTCGCCCTCGGCCTTCAGGATCTGCGATTGTTTCTCCCCCTCGGCGCGCAGAATGGCCGCCTGACGCACCCCTTCCGCCTCGAGGATGTCGGCGCGCTTGGTGCGCTCGGCCTTCATCTGGGCGTTCATCGAGGCGATCAGTTCCGCCGGTGGCCGCACGTCGCGGATCTCGATACGGGTGATTTTCACCCCCCACGGATTGGTCGCTTCATCGACGATGTGCAGCAGGCGGCTGTTGATGCTGTCGCGCTGCGACAGCATTTCGTCCAGCTCCATCGAGCCGAGCACGGTGCGGAAGTTGGTCATGGTCAGGTTGACGATCGCCTGTTCGAGGTTGCTGACTTCGTAGGCGGCACGCGCCGGATCGACCACCTGGATAAAGCACACCGCGTCGATGGCGACGTTGGCGTTATCGCGGGAAATCACTTCCTGCGAAGGAATGTCCAGCACCTGCTCCATCATGTTGATTTTGCGGCCGATGCGGTCCATGAACGGCACCACCAGGTTCAGCCCCGGCATCAGCGTTTTGGTGTAGCGGCCGAAGCGTTCTACCGTCCATTGGAACCCCTGCGGCACAATTTTGACGCCGGCGAACACCACAATCAGTGCGACGACGATCACGATGGGAATAAAAGTAAGCATGCAAACCTCCTGTCAGACATATGTAAACAGATATTACGACAGCGCCGGAAAAATGCCTACTGATACCGCGACTTAATCCAGGGCGCCGACCAAACCCGCGATCAGCGGATCCCGCGTCTGGAACAGGCTGATAAGGGTACGCACCGCTTCGCCGCCGCGAGCGTCGGACCAGGCCAGCGACAGGGGAGAGGGCTGGCGCGGATATTTGAGCTGCTTGGCCACCAACTCGCCGCTATCAAGATAAGTTTGGCACAGTTGGCGCGGAAGGAAACCGATCCCGAGGCCGCGCAGATGGCACTCCAGCTTGGTGCGCAGATCCGGCACCTTGATCTCCTGTTGGCCCGACAGCAGCCAGGCGGTGCGCTTGGCCAGATGGCGCGCGGTATCTTCGACGTTGATCGCGGCGTAAGGGCGCAGCTGCGTTTCGTTCAACGGATCGGCTGCATTGGCCAGCGGGTGTGTCGGCGAGATGGCGAATACCCAATTGACCTTGCCCAGCGGCAGCACCTTGATGCTGTTTTCCAGCGATTCATTGCCCGCCGCGCCGATCGCCAGATGGCAGTCCTCATTCAGCAGCGCATCCCACACGCCCATGTACACCTGGCGGGAAATGTGGAATTGGGTGAACGGGTATTTGTCGTGCAGGTGGGTCAACAGCCCGGCCACGGCGGCGGCGTCGTACAGCAGGTTGTTGATCACGATATTCACCTGATGCTCTACGCCGTCGTTGATTTGCCGCAGTTCGCCCGGCATGGCGTCCAGCCAGGTGTGCCACTGGCGGCAGCGTTCCAGCAAATACTCCCCGGCCGGCGTCAGGTTGACGGTGCGGGTGGTGCGGATAAACAGCTGCGTACCGATGCTCTCTTCCAGCGTTTTAATGCGGTAGCTGATGGTGGCGGTGGTTTTATGCAGCAATTCTGCCGCGCGCGAGAAGCTTTGGCACTCGGCAACTTTGATAAACGAACGAATGGTTTCGTGATCCAGCATGTGGGGTCCTTGGCTGACACCGCCTTTTCGGTTATCGGTGAGAAGAATCTACTGATGTTGCGGCGCGATAGGCAGCGGCAAAGCCCAACCCCACGATCCCGGTCACAGAATCATCCGATAGCGATGAACGTGCGCCGCCCCATTTTACCCGATGATGAATTAGGCGGTTTTTTAATTCATTGATTTAAAGCAACTAATATTGCTCTTCGATCGTAAAGTGTGCTGATGATCTTATTGTGGAAAAATTTTCCAAAAAATGCTGTCAAATTCGCCAAGCGCTGTCTAGAGTGAAGGCGTTGGGTGAAATATCGCCGTTCAATCGTCGCTGGGTCATGCGCTTGGGAGAATCACATGGATTTAGTCATCGAAGAATTAACGCCGGCGGCCTTTGCGCCTTATGGCGATGTATTGCAGATAGAGGGCTCGCGCTTCTTTCATATCAATGACGGGAAAACCGAGCGTTATCACGATCTTGCCAAGATAGAGGTATCCGACGGCAACCGGGTGCTGGCCAGCATCAACCGGGCGGAACCCAGCGAGCTACCGATGACCTTTTCCCTGTTGGAAAAGCATCCGCTCTCGTCGCAGGCCTTTGTGCCGATGAACGGCGAACGCTTCGTGGTGATCGTCGCCGAACCGGGCGACACCATCCCCGTCGGCACGCTGCGCGCTTTTATCACCAACGGCAAACAGGGGATCAACTACCATCGCAACGTCTGGCACCATCCGCTGTTTGCCTATGCGAAGGTCACCGACTTTTTCACCATCGATCGCGCAGGCGCTGACAACTGCGTGGTCAGCCGCTTGCCGGAGCCGTATCGCATAGTTTTGGCATAGCGCTGGCCGCACGCCGCGCAGGGCGTTTATCATAGCGTCACCCATGCCGTTACTGACAAAGGAAGCTTGAATGACCGAATTACGCAGGAAAGGACGACCCGCCACCGAAGCCGGCGCCACCAAAGGGGCGCAGGCGTTGGATCGCGGGCTGGAGATCCTCCAGTACCTGGCCAACGCCGGGGGGAGCTCGTCGGTTTCCGTGCTGTCCGAAAAGCTGGAGCTGCCGCTGTCCACTACCTTCAGATTATTGAAAGTGTTGGAGAAATCGGAATTCGTCTTTCAGGATCCACAGCTGGGCTGGTGGCATATCGGCATTCAGTCGTTCACCGTCGGTTCCGCTTACATGAACGATCGCGACGTAGTATCGGTGGCCGGGCCGTTCATGCGCCGGCTGATGCTGCTGTCCGGCGAGACCGCCAACCTGGCGATCCGCAACAATTTCGACGCGGTGCTGATTCGTCAATGCGAGTGCCAGGCGATGGTGCGCATGTGCGCGCCGCTGGGCAGCCGCTTGCCGCTGCACGCCTCGGGCGCCGGCAAGGCGCTGCTGTACCCGCTGGCGGAAGAGGAGATGCTGGATCTGATCGTGCGTTCGGGGCTGCAATCCTACACGCCGAAGACGCTGACCAGCGTGAACCTGCTGCGTAAGGATCTGCATCAGTCGCTGGCGCAGGGCTACACCATCGACGATGAAGAGCACGCGCTCGGCCTGAACTGCCTGGCTTCGGCGATTTTCGATCGCAACAACAACGTGATCGCCGCCATTTCCATCTCCGGGCCCAGTTCGCGGGTCGGCAAGGAGCGGTTCAAGGAGCTGGGCGAACTGGTGGGTGAGGTGGCCAGAGACATCAGCGCCGCGCTGGGCGAATCGCGCAGCAAGGCATAAACGTCGCGCGCCGGGCTGAACCGGCGCGGAGCAAGACTCCCCGTTTGATGAGCAAACGGGTTTTTTTGACCGTAATTTTAAGTTGGAAAAATTTTCCAATAAATTAAGGAGAACATCACATGGCAATTATGCGAGCGGTAGACGCGGCAATGCACGTGCTGGAAAAAGAAGGGATCACCACCGCGTTCGGCGTGCCCGGCGCGGCGATCAACCCGTTCTACGACGCGATGCGGCGGCACGGCGGCATCAAACACTACCTGGCGCGGCACGTGGAAGGGGCCTCGCACATGGCGGAAGGCTACACTCGCGCCGCCGCCGGCAACATCGGCGTGTGCATCGGCACTTCCGGCCCGGCGGGCACCGACATGATCACCGGCCTTTACTCCGCCTCCGCCGATTCGATTCCGATCCTGTGCATCACCGGCCAGGCGCCGCGCGCGCGTTTGCACAAAGAGGATTTCCAGGCGGTAGACATCGAATCGATCGCCAAGCCGGTGACCAAGATGGCGGTCACCGTGCAGGAACCGGCGCTGGTGCCACGCGTGCTGCAACAGGCGTTTCACCTGATGCGTTCCGGCCGGCCGGGGCCGGTGCTGATCGACCTGCCTTTCGACGTGCAGATGGCGGAGATCGAGTTCGATCCGGACACCTACTCTTCACTGCCCGCCTATAAGCCGGCGGCTACCCAGGCGCAGATCGACAAAGCGCTGGATCTTCTGTGCGCGGCGAAAAAGCCGTTGATCATCGCCGGCGGCGGCATTCACAACGCCGATGCGGCGGATCTGCTGCAGCAGCTGGCGGAGATCTGCAACGTGCCGGTGATCCCGACGCTGATGGGCTGGGGCGCCATTCCGGACGATCACCCGCTGATGGCGGGTATGGCGGGCCTGCAAACCTCGCACCGCTACGGCAACGCCAACCTGCTGGATTCTGATCTGGTGTTCGGCATCGGTAACCGCTGGGCCAACCGCCACACCGGGTCGGTGGACAAGTACACCGCCGGGCGCAAGGTGGTGCATATCGATATCGAGCCGACGCAAATTGGCCGGGTGATCTGCCCGGATCTGGGCATCGTTTCCGACGCGCGCATCGCGCTGCAAATGCTGGTGGACGCGGCGCAGCGCCGCTTCGAGCGCGGCGAGTTGCCGAATCGCGACGCCTGGTGCGCCGCCTGCCTGCAGCGCAAGCAAACGCTGCTGCGCAAAACCCACTTCGACAACGTGCCGGTCAAGCCGCAGCGGGTGTATGAAGAGATGAACCGCGCCTTCGGCCGTGACGCCTGCTACGTCACCACCATTGGGCTATCGCAGATCGCTGCCGCGCAAATGCTGCACGTTTTCGAACCGCGCCACTGGATCAACGCCGGCCAGGCCGGCCCGTTGGGTTGGACGTTGCCTGCGGCGCTGGGCGTATGCGCCGCCGATCCGCAGCGCAAGGTGGTCGCGCTGTCGGGCGACTATGATTTCCAATTTATGATTGAAGAGCTGGCGGTCGGCGCGCAGTTCAAGCTGCCCTATATCCACGTGTTGGTGAACAACGCCTATCTGGGGCTGATCCGCCAGGCGCAGCGCGGGTTCGATATGGATTACTGCGTGCAGCTGTCGTTTGAAAACATCAACAACGCGGAGATTGGCGAGTACGGTGTCGATCACGTCAAGGTGGCGGAAGGGCTGGGCTGCAAGGCGCTGCGGGTGTTCAAACCGGAAGAGATCGCGCCGGCGTTCCGTCAGGCCCAGGAACTGATGCAGCAGCACCGGGTACCGGTGGTGGTGGAAATCATCCTGGAGCGCGTCACCAATATCTCCATGGGTACCGAGCTGGATAACGTCAATGAGTTTGAACCGGTGGCGGCAACGCCGGAAGACGCACCGACCTCGGTCAACTTCTTTGATTACCGTTGAGGAATCTCGCCATGCCGAAATTTTCAGCCAATCTGTCCATGCTGTTCACCGAAGTCGATTTCCTGCAGCGCTTCCGCCGGGCGAAGGAGCAGGGCTTCAGCGCGGTGGAATATATGTTCCCTTACGACTACCCGATCGCCGCGCTGCGCAGCGAACTGGAGGCGCATCGCCTGAACCAGGTGCTGTTCAACCTGCCGGCCGGTGACTGGGCGGCGGGCGAACGGGGCATCGCCTGTTTACCGGGGCGCGAAGCGGAGTTCCGCGACGGCGTCGGGCGCGCGATCGAGTATGCACAGGCGCTGGGCTGCGATCGCATCAACTGCCTGATCGGCAATCCGGATCCCGCCGTCAGCCGCCACACCACCGACGAACGGGTGAAGGAGAACCTGCGCTACGCCGCCGACACTCTGGCGCAAAAGAATATCCGACTGCTGATCGAACCGATCAACCGCTACGACATGCCGCAGTTCTACCTGCAAACCTCCCGGCAGGCGATCGAACTGATCGAAGCGATCGGCAGCCCCAACCTGTATCTGCAGTACGACCTTTACCACATGCAGCGCATGGAGGGAGAGCTGACGCAGACCCTTGAGCGCCTGCTGGCGAAGATCGACCACATTCAGGTTGCCGACAACCCGGGGCGGCACGAGCCGGGCACCGGCGAAATCAACTGCGAGTTTATCTTCGCGCAGCTGGATCGCATGGGTTACCGCGGCTGGATCGGCTGCGAATACAAACCGCTCACCACCACGGAAAGCGGCCTGTCATGGATTAAAAAATACCTGTCTTGAGGAGATGAAAATGAACGTGGGATTTATTGGTCTGGGCATCATGGGCGCGCCAATGGCGGAAAAGCTGCTGGCGGGCGGGCATACGCTTTATGCCCACACCCGGCATGAGGTACCGGCGGCGCTGCTGCAACAAGGGGCCATCGCCTGCCGCGATCCGCAGCAGGTGGCGGATGAGGCGGACGTGATCTTTATCATGGTGCCGGATACGCCGCAGGTGGAGGAGGTGCTGTTTGGTGAACGCGGCTGCGCCACCGGCAAGCTGAACGGCAAAGTGGTGGTGGACATGAGCTCCATTTCACCGCTGGAGACCAAGCGGTTCGCGCAGCGCATCAACCAGCTGGGCGCCCGGTACCTGGACGCGCCGGTTTCCGGCGGCGAAGTGGGCGCCAAGCAGGGCACGCTGACCATCATGGTGGGGGGCGAGGAAGCGACCTTCGAACGGGTGCAGCCGCTGCTGGCGCTGATGGGCAAGAATATCACGCTGATCGGCGGCAACGGCGACGGGCAAACCTGCAAGGTCGCCAACCAGATCATCGTGGCGCTGACCATCGAAGCGGTCTCCGAGGCACTGGTGTTCGCCTCGCGCGCCGGCGCCGATCCGGCCCGGGTGCGTGAAGCCCTGATGGGCGGCTTCGCCTCGTCGCGCATTCTGGAGGTGCACGGCGAGCGGATGATCAAGCGGGCGTTCGCGCCGGGGTTCCGCATCTCGCTGCACCAGAAGGATCTCAACCTGGCGCTGCAGGGCGCGAAGGCGCTGGCGCTCAGCCTGCCGAATACCGCCACCTGCCAGGAGCTGTTCAACGTCTGCGCCGCCAATGGCGACGGCGAGCTGGATCACTCCGCGCTGGTGCGGGCGCTGGAAATTATGGGCAACCACCGGGTGGCCGGCTAAGGCGCCCGCCGGCATTTAATTTGCTGGCTTATCATTAGAATCAGAGATGTTCGACATTAATAACGCCCTCTTTATGATAAATAAAGAGGGTCCCCGCCAATCCAATAAAAAATGATTCAGCACAATAAAAAGTAAAAAGCAGGATGCCAACCCAAGGAGACACTGAATATGGCAACCGATAATGCTGTTATTGATAAAGATATTCTTACCGCCCCTGACAAAAGTCGTTTATATCGAAAAATCGCCTGGCGCATTATGCCCATTCTATTAGTGAGCTATATCGTCGGTTATCTCGACCGGGTGGGGATTTCGTTTTCGAAATTCCAAATGATGCCCGATATTCTGAACGGCAACGTCTCGATGGCTGAAGCCGTTTACGGGCTGGGGGCCGGGGTATTTTTCATTGGCTATATCATCGCCGGGGTACCCAGCAACATTCTGCTGAGCCGCTATGGCGCCAGAAAGATCATCGCGCTGCTGATGGTGGTGTGGGGGGCGATCTCGATGCTGAGCGTCTTTATCACCAACCCCTGGCAATTCTACCTGGCGCGTTTTCTGCTGGGGCTGGCGGAGGCCGGTTTTTACCCCGGCGTGATCCTCTACCTGACGCTGTGGTTTCCCTCCAGCCAGCGCGCCAAGATGACGGCGCTGTTCGTGTGCGGCATCCCGGTCAGCAACATCATCGGCGGCCCGCTGTGCGGGTGGATCATCGAGCACATGAACGGCCTGATGAATCTCTCCGGCTGGCAGTGGCTGTTCTTTATCAGCGGCCCGCGCGCGCTGCTGATCGCCATTGTCATCTTCTGTTTCCTGGATAATACCTATCAGAGCGCCACGTGGCTCAGCCCGCAGGAGAAGGCATTGATCAAAGAGGATATGGCGCAGAGCGCGCCGCGTCAGGGCGCCGCCGGCGGGCAGGAGTGGACGATGAAGAGCATGCTGAGATCGTCCGCGTTCACCAAAATGTGGCTGATTTGCTTCTGCACCGTGATGGGCCAGGGCGGGCTGGCGTTTTGGGTACCGACCATCATTCGCGACACCGGCGTGACCTCGGTGATGGATATCGGGTTGCTGACCATGCTGCCTTACATGCTGGCGGTGGTGGCGATGCTGGTGGCCGCGCGCAGTTCGGACAAGCATCGCGAGCGGCGCTGGCACATCATCGTACCGTTCTGCATCGCCGCAGTGTCGCTGATCTTCATCGGCCTGTTCCCGGACAACAAGCACGTGGTGATGGCGGCGCTGTGCGTGGCGGTGGCGTCGAGCCTGGTGCCGTCGCCGCTGTTCTGGAGCCTGCCGAACGCCATTTTTACCGGCACCTGCGCTGCGGCGGGCATTGCGCTCATCAATTCCATCGCCAATATCGGCGGCTTTATTTCGCCTTATATCATCGGCTATTTCAAACAGCTGACCCACAGTAATTTAGTGGCGATGTGCGTCTTATCGACAATGATGATACTGGGGGCGATATTAACCTACAGCGTGCCGGCAAAATGGGTCAATAAATAACACTTCCCGTCATCTTCATTAAATAATCGGCAACAGTTTTATTTTATTTCGCCATGCATTCCTCATCTGATTAATTCAGCGGGGGAAGGCATGGCCATTTTTATTTCCGTTCGAATAAAGGATGCATCATGAAAATTGTTATTGCACCGGATTCATTTAAAGAAAGCGTTAGCGCGGAACGGGCGGCGCGGGCGATCGCGCGCGGTTTTCACGAGGTTTATCCCGATGCCGAGTGCGTCTGCCTGCCGATCGCCGACGGCGGCGAAGGCACGGTGGACGCGCTGGTGGCCGCTACCGGCGGGCGCAAGGTGAGCGTGACCGCCACGGGGCCGTTGGGGGAACGGGTGGCGGCATTTTATGGCGTCAGCGGCGACGGCAAAACGGCGGTGATCGAAATGGCGGCGGCCAGCGGGCTGATGTTGACGCCGGCGGAGCGTCGTAACCCGCTGCTGGCGACCAGCTACGGCACCGGCGAACTGATCCTGCATGCGCTGGATCAGGGCATTCGCCACCTGATCCTCGGCATCGGCGGCAGCGCCACGGTGGATGGCGGTGTCGGCATGGTGCAGGCGCTGGGCGGGCGTTTCTACCGCCCGGACGGCAAGACGCTGCCGTGGGGCGGCGGCGAGCTGGCGACGCTGAGCGGAATCGATCTCAGCATGCTGGACGCACGCCTGCGGCAGTGCCGGATTGAGGTCGCCTGCGACGTAGACAATCCGCTGGTGGGGCCGCGTGGCGCGGCGGCGGTGTTCGGGCCGCAGAAGGGCGCGACGGCGGCGATGGTGGCGCAGTTGGAGCAAGGGCTGGCGCAGTATGCCGAGGTGATCCGCCAGAGCACCGGCCAGGACGTGCGGCAGGTCGCCGGCGGCGGGGCGGCGGGCGGCATGGGGATCGCCTGCCAGGTGTTCCTCGGCGCAACGCTGAAGCCGGGCATCGAGATCGTGATGGCGGCGCTGGGCCTGGAGCAGGCGCTGGCGGAGGCCGATCTGCTGATCACCGGCGAAGGGCGCATCGACAGCCAAACGCTGGGCGGCAAGGCGCTGTCCGGCGTCGCCCGTCTGGCGCGGGCGCGCGGCCTGCCGGTCATCGCGTTGGCCGGCGTGGTGGAGGAAGGGGCGGAAGCGCTGCACGCGCAGGGAATCGACGCGATGTTCAGCATTCTGCCGCGTCTGAGTACGCTGGAGGTCGCGCTGTCGCAAGGGGAACTCAACCTGCAGCGCAGCGCCGCCAACGTCGCCCGCGTAATGCGCATCGGCCGGCGATTGGGATAAAAAAGAAGGCCACGCTGCGCGAGCAGGTGGCCTTGGTTTTGGCGGCGAAGCGCTTACGGCTCGACGTCGCGGTTGCAGTCCTTGGAGTAGATGTAGCTGAAGGTTTCCTGGCCCACCGCATAGCCCGCCTGCTGCACATAGGCGCCCATGAAGATGTAGTCGCCTTGCTTCACCGGCATCCATTCATTGTCCAGGTTGTACACGCCGGCGCCGCTGAGAATGTAGGCGCCATGCTCCTGCACGTGGGTCTCGATGTAGCCGTGGCTGGCACCGGGGGCGAAGGAGAGGATGTGCATGTTCATGTCGAAGCCCAGATCTTTCGGCAGCAGATCCTGCAGGATCACCTCGCTCATGCCCTCGTAGTGGATCTGCTCCAGGTTGGCGACGTTGTTGCTGACCACGTGCGCCTCGTAGCCTTTGATGCGCTGATAGCGGCGTTTGTAGAGGAACAGGCGGCTGGATTGGCCACCGTTGGCGTTTTCCAGCCGCAGGGTGACGCCCGCCGGGCAGTAAAGGTAGCCGCCGGCGGTCAGCGGGTAGTCGGTGGCGTCGGCGGAAGCGGTGATGGCGCCGTCGATGACGTACACGAAGGTTTCGAGCTCTTCGCCGCCAAAGCCTTTGGTATTGCGGCCGCAGTCGTGCAGCGTCACCAGATAATCGACGAAGGTGGCACCCAGTTTCGGCGTCGACAAGATGGTGACGTCGCAGTTTTCAAAACCGGGAATGACGTTGCGCACCAGGCCGTTCGGCGGGATCAGCGCATAGTTGCCGCGTTTGATGATGGCGCGCGTTGACAGAATGTCGGTTGGATAACCGGTTTGATTGTTGAAGTAACCCACGTTGATTCTCCTGATCGTTGAAAGGGCGCCGCGGCGGCGCCCGGTAAAAAAGCGCCGTCAGGCCTCGGTGGCCGTTCGAGCTGCCGTAGTGCGTTTCATCAAGACGTTGACGGTGAAGAAAATGGCGGTGCCCACCAGCAGGATGGCGGCGGAGATGTAAAAGCCCATCACCTTGGAGCCGGTGCTGTCGGAGATCACGCCGGTGAGGAAGGGGGCGATCACCGACGAGGACATGCCGAAGAAGTTGAACACGCCGAAGCTGGTGCCATAGCCTTTCTTTGGCGCGTTGTCGGCGACGAAGGAAATCATGATCGGATCGACCGCCAGCTTACCCAGCAACCCGTACAGGATCAGGCTGATCAGCAGCATGGTGGAGTCCGGCGAAATGACGGTGCAAACCAGCATCACCGCCGCGCACAGCTCGAGGAAAATGATCAGCTGCACCTTCTTGTTGCGGAAACGGTCGGACATGCGGCTGAAGAACAGCGCGCCCGGCACCGAGGCGAACGCCACCAGCGCGGAGGAGAAGCCGATGGCCACCCCTTCAAAGCCGCGCTCTTGCTGCAGGAACGAGGGCAGCCAGGTGACTATCATGTAGTAGCCGTAGCAGGTGGCAAAGTACATCGCGTAGGCGGAGATCATGCGCAGGCTGAACAGGCCGCTGGCCTGGCCGTCCTCTTCGGGCGCGATCGCCGTCGGTGCAACGGTCTGGCTGACGGCCACCGGGGCTTGGGGCTGCGAGCCTTTGATGACCACGGCGAACACCAGCGTCATCACCACCAGCAGGCCGGTGATGATGAACAGCATGATCTGCCAGTTCATGTTGAAGCTTTTCACCAGCAGGCTGGAGGCGATCAGGCCGATCGCCATGCCGAGCGCCGAGCCGCTGTTGATCACCGCGGTCGCCAGGCCACGGCGTTCCAGCGGGATATTCTCCGACGACAGGGAGTAGGCCGAGCCGTAATAAGAGCCGCAGCCCATGCCCGCCAGCAGGCTGCCGGCATAGACCATGGTCAGACTGGTGGCGTTGCCGATCAGCAGCGTGGCGATGATGAACAGGCAGAAGCCCGGGATCAGCACCACCTTCTTGCCGAATTTGTCCACCAGGATGCCCGCCGGGATCTGCATCCCGGTGTAGGCGAAGAAGTAGAAGCTGGCGATCAGCCCCATTTCCGCATTGGAGTGCGCGCCGATGGTTTGTTGGATCTCGGGGAAGATCGGCGTCAGGACGGTGCGATAGATCCAGATCACCGCCCAGCCCAGACAGAGCACGACGACGATCTTTTTCCAGTAGCGCGGGTCGATATCGTTGCTCATGCCTCGGCCCCCTGTTCGGTGTAGGCCAGCTGATACAGCGTCTGCGCCAGGATTTTCACCCCTTCGTTCAGATCGGCGACGGCGGTTTTTTCCGCCGGGTTATGGCTGATGCCGGCGATGCTCGGCACGAACATCATCACCGTCGGCACGCGCGGGGCGAAGATTTGCGAGTCGTGTCCGGCGCCGCTGTGCATCATGCGGTAATTCAGCCGCTGCGTTTCGCACAGGCGGCTGACGCAGGCCACCAGCTGTTCGTTCATCGGGATCGGCGCTTCGTCCATCCACAGATCGATCTCGACCTCGATGCCCATCTCGGCGCAGATGCGCTGGATATCCTGCTCGATCTCCTGCGTGAAGCGCAGCAGCGTGGCCTGATCGGTGTGACGACAGTCGAGGGTGAAGTGGGTGAAGCCCGGCACCACGTTGACGGTGTTTGGCTTCGGCTCCACCTTGCCGAAGGTCAGCACCAGCGGATCGCCTTCGGCGCGCGCCTTGGCGATCGATTCGCAGCAGATGCGGCTGAAGGCGTGCACGGTATCCCGGCGGTAGCTCATCGGGGTGGTGCCGGCGTGGTTGGCTTCGCCCTGCAGCCGCACGTCATAGCGCCGTTGGCCGACGATGCTGGTCACCACGCCGATGGTTTTGCCTTCGGTTTCCAACACCTTGCCCTGCTCGATGTGGATCTCGACGAAGGCCGCGATGTCGCTGCGCAGCGGCTGATGCGGCGGAGGGAAATCGAAGCCGGCGTCGCGCATGGCGTTGACGAAGCCGACGCCCTTGGCGTCCGTAATGTGCTGCACGTCTTCCCGCCGGGCCAGGCCGACGATGTTCTTGCTGCCCCAGAACACATAAGGAAAACGGCTGCCTTCTTCTTCCGCCAGCGCGATGACTTCCAGGCTGCGCAGCGGCGGGCCGTAGGTGTCCTTGAGGTGTTTGATCGCCATGAAGGCGGCTTCGATGCCGAACTGGCCGTCGAGGTTGCCGCCGTTGACCACCGTGTCGATGTGCGACCCGGAGAGAATCACCTGGTCGGGGTATTTGCTGCCCTCCAACCGGCCGAACAGGTTGCCGACTGCATCAAAATGGGTGTTCAGCCCGGCGGCCTCGAAGGCGTTTTTCAACGCGTGCTGCGCTTCGATCCATTCCGGGGTATAAAGCAAACGCGTCATGCCGCCGCTGGGGTCGGCGCCGATTTTCGATAACCAGCCGGAAATATCACGGATTTCTTGTTGGAAGTCTTTCATGTTTACCTGCCCGCATGTTGTGTCTCAGCGGCGATGCGGCCAGGGCGGGGATATACGCCACCGGCCGACCTATTGCGCTGAGCGCGCTGATGAAGGTTTTCTTTTTCTCCCCGGCTCTGACATATCAACCGCGAGCCGCGGCGCAAAAAGCCCACGATAATAAGAGTGCGTTAACTGGCGAAGGGATCTTTATGGTCGTAAGAGCGCTGGTAAATAGCATTTGAAATTAAGTATTGATAAATATCGTCGACGATTTCGATACCGTTTTTCTCGCTTTCCATTTCACGCGCATGGCTATTCTGCCCCGGGTAAAGCACTTTGCTGACGCCTGGCGCCGGTTTAACGGCATTCAATTCTTTCATGACCTGACTGATATTTTTACGGAATGCGGATTCGTTGGTGAAATAACCCGGGTTCAGCACGATATGCAATTGGCCCAATTCCCGGCCGGCGCTGAGATCGTGATACATCGAGCTGACGTGTTTGCCGAACGGCAGGCCGAGCAAAATGCCCGACAGCACGTCGACCATCATCATCAGGCCGTAGCCTTTCGGCCCGGCGATCGGCAGCAGCCCGCTGACGGCGAACGGATCGGTGGTGTGCTTGCCCTCGGCGTCCACCGCCCAGGTGTCGGGAATGGCGGCGTTGCGCGAACGGGCGTCCAGCACTTTGCCCCAGGCCTGCACGGTGGTGGCCATATCGAAGGTGATCAGCTCGTCGCCTTCGCCCGGCGCGGAGAAGGCGATGGGGTTGGTGCCGTAGTAGACTTCGGCGCCGCCGTACGGCACCACCATCGGATCGGACTGGCACAGCGAAATGCCGACCATGCCGGCGCGCGCCGCCTGCTGCACGAAGTACGACAGCGCCCCGCTGTGGCCGATGCGGCGCACGCCCACTACCGCCACGCCGTTCTCTTTCGCCATCTCGATGGCGCGATCCATGCTCAGCTTGGCCGCCACGTGCCCGGCGCCGTTGTCGCCGTCGAAAATGGCGCTGCAGGGGCCGGTTTTTTCAAAGGTGAAATGCGGGTGATTGTTGGTGCCGCCTTTGCTGATACGTTCGGAATAGTATTCGACCCTGACCGCGCCGTGGGAGTGGATGCCGCGCGCATCGGCATGAACCAGCACATCGGCGACGATGCCGGCGTGTTCCTGGCTCAGGCCGGCGGCGTGAATTTTTTGCTGGATAAGCTGATGTAATTGTTGTTTAGAGACCTTCATATACAGTCCTTTTATCACTACGGTTTATTTAATTCGCCTCTGCGTTGTAATGTATAAATACCGGGGGGGAATAATGTGATCCAGATGCGTTTTATCCGATTGGATTAAAAATTCGTTGAATTAAATTGCCATTGTTAGAAGTTTTTTTATAAATGCTTTTCCCCGTCTGGATTAACTAATATTGAAGTGATTAAGTTATTTTTTCTAACAATAGATAAAGTGTGACCGCACTCACCTCTGGGCGTGATTTTAATTTGTAGCTTGATAATTAACCTTTTCGCTGGATTCAATGCATCGCCGTGCCGCCGGTGCGGGAAATATTGCCGATATTATTAAATGCTGTCTTAAGGATATCACCATGATCCATGCTTTTATTAAAAAGGGGAGCTTTCAGGATTCCGTCAGCCTGATGTTGATCTCCCGCAAACTCAGTGAATCTCCCAAGGTCGAGGAAATATCCGTCATGATGGGGACGCCGGCCAATAAATCCTTATTGGAGGTGACCGGTTTCTGGCACCCGCAGTTTAGCGAAGCGACGCCGAACGATATTTGCGTGGCGATCAAAGCGGAGTCCGCCGACGAGACGATCGCCGAGGAGATCGGCGTGGCGCTGGAGACGGCGCTCAAGGCGATTGCGCAGGGGAGCCAGGGCGGCAAAAAACTGCTGCGGGCGCGCAGCTGGCGCACCGCCAGGCAGAAGCTGCCCGCCGCCAATCTGGCGCTGATCTCGATCGCCGGCGAATACGCGGCGGAGTTGGCGGATAGCGCGCTGGAAGACGGCTGCAACGTGATGATGTTCTCCGACAACGTCAGCCCGGCGCAGGAAGTGGCGCTGAAAACCAAGGCGCGTGAACGCGGGCTGATCGTGATGGGGCCGGACTGCGGCACCGCCTGCATTGCCGGCGCGCCGCTGGCGTTCGCCAACGTGGCACCCGCCGGATCTATCGGCGTGGTGGGCGCCTCCGGCACCGGCATTCAGGAGCTTATTTCGCAAATTACCCTGGCGGGCCAGGGCATCTCGCACGCTATCGGCCTCGGCGGGCGGGATTTGACGGCGGAGATCGGCGGCATCAGCGCCATCAGCGCGCTGCGCATGCTGGCGGCGGATCCGCAGAGTCTTGTGCTGGCGTTCGTGTCCAAGCCGCCGGCGCCCGAAGTGCGCCAGCGGGTGATCGACGAGATGAAAGCGCTCGGCAAGCCGGTGGTGGCGCTGTTCCTCGGCGCGCAGTCTGCCGTGCGCCAGGAGGGCAACATCACGTTCGCCGCCACGCTGGATGAAGCGGCGCGGCTGGCGGCGATGCTGGGCTGCGTGCAGCAACAGGCGGCGCAACAGCCTGCGGTGCCCGGCGGCAAAATCGCCGGGCTGTACGCCGGGGGCACGCTGGCGGCCGAATGCGCGATGCTGCTGGCGGAAAAACTGTCCCTGCCGGTGGATAGCGAGCATCCGCGCGGCGCCATGCTGGTGGCCGACGGCCATCGCATCATCGACATGGGTGATGACTTTTATACCCAGGGGCGCCCGCACCCGATGATTGACCCGACCGCCCGCAAGCAAGAGATCGCCCGCCTGGCGCAGCAGCCGCAGACCGGCGTATTGCTGCTGGACGTGGTGATCGGCTTCGGCGCTCAGGACGATCCGGCGGCGTCGCTGGCGGCCGAGGTGGCCAACGTGCGCGCGGCGCGCGGCGCGGCTCACCCGCTGGCGGCGATCGCCACCGTCACCGGCACCGAACAGGATCCGCAGCAGCGTTCGCGGCAAATCGCCACCCTGCAGGAGGCCGGCATCGCGGTAATGCCGTCGCTGCCGGCGGCGGTCGCGCTGGCGCATCAGCTGATTACTCCCGTCTTACCCGCACCTGAACGCGAACGGCCGGCCTTGCTGGACGGCGTCGCGGTGATCAACGCCGGGCTGCGCAGCTTCGCCGATGACCTGCAAACCAGCGATATCCCGGTGGTGCATTACCAGTGGGCGCCGGTGGCCGGTGGCGATCAACGATTAGCCAACATCTTGAAAAAATTAAAGTAAGGAACCGCTATGTACGCAACGATTGAGCAAGCAAACGCCGCCGTTATCGCCCGTATCCGCGAGGCGCGCCCGCACTGGCAGGATGTGGATCTGGCGCACCGGTTGATCCCGCAGCTGGCCGAAGGGCGCAAGCTGCTGCACGCCGGCCCGCCGGTCACCTGGCAAGAAATGAGCGGACCGGTGCGCGGCGCCTGCATCGGCGCCTGCCTGTTCGAAGGCTGGGCGCAGGATGAGCAGCAGGCGCTGACGCTGCTGGAGCAGGGGGAAATCGAGTTTATCCCGTGCCACAGCGTGAGTGCGGTGGGGCCGATGGGCGGCATCACCTCGGCCCACATGCCGATGGTGGTGGTCAGGAATACCGTTCACGGCAATTACGCCTACTGCAACATGAACGAAGGCATCGGCAAAGTGATGCGCTTCGGCGCCTACGGTGAGGACGTGCAGCAGCGCCTGCGCTGGATGCGCGACTCGCTGGCCCCGGTGCTGAAAGCGGTGCTGGCGACGCTGGACGAAGGGATCGATCTGACCGCGCTGATGGCGCAGGCGATCAGCATGGGGGACGAATTCCACCAGCGCAATATCGCGGCCTCGGCGCTGTTGATGCGCAGGCTGGCGCCGGAGATTAGCCTGCTGCCTCGCGATAAGGCGGAGCTGGCGCAGGTGATGCAGTTCCTCAGCATCACCGATCAGTTCTTCCTCAATCTGGCGATGGCCTACTGCAAGGCGGCGATGGACGCCGGGGCGGAGATTGAACAGGGCACCATCGTCACGGTAATGACCCGCAACGGCAAGAATTTCGGCATCAAGATCAGCGGCATGGGCGATCGGTGGTTCACCGCGCCGGTGAACACGCCGGAAGGGCTGTTCTTCTCCGGCTTCAGCCAGGCGGACGCCAACCCGGACATCGGCGACAGCGCGATCACCGAAACCTTCGGCATTGGCGGCGCGGCGATGGTCGCGGCCCCGGGCGTGACGCGCTTTGTCGGGGCTTCCGGCGGCATGAGCGCCGCCACCGACATCTCTGAGGAAATGGCGGAGATCTACCTCGAGCGCAACATGATGCTGCAGATCCCGACCTGGGACTTCCAGGGCGCCTGCCTGGGGCTGGATGCGCGCCGGGTGGTGGAAACCGGCATCACGCCGCTGATCAACACCGGCATCGCCCACCGCGAAGCCGGGGTCGGGCAAATTGGCGCCGGCACGGTGCGTGCACCGCTCGGCTGCTTCGAGAAAGCGATCGAAGCGCTGGCCGATAAGCTCGGCATTACGGCGTAAGCAAACGGAGGGGCGTATGGACATTATCGCGTTGGCCGGCAGCCGCCATGCGACGCAGGATTACGGCGCGCTGCGCTGCGTCGGCAGCTTCAACAACGCGATCAATTTCCTGACGGAAAACGCGCGGCTGCTGACGCTGCACCGCGCCGGCAGCGGCCTGAGCCCGATGGGGTGGCAGCTCGGTACGCGGGATTTCGACCGCGTGCGTCATGCGGCGCCGTCCGCGCGACGCTGCGCTTTCTCCGCCGCCGGCATCACGTTGGATGCGCTCCTGGTTCGGCCCGCCGCGGCGGCGCGGGATCTGGCGTTGGTACTGCGCGCGGCCATTGCCGATCGGCCGCTGACGGCAGTATTGCAGCGCTGCACGGCGCAGTGCGGGTTGCACGGCGAGCTGGGCCGATTGGTGAGGCAACCGTTAACACCGGAGCTGGCCGCGCTGGTGCGGGAGTTCTCCCGTTGGCTGCGGGGCGACACGGTCGACTGGCGTCAGGCGCTGGGCAAGGGGCCGGGGCTGACGCCGAGCAACGACGACACCCTGCTCGGCCTGCTGCTGAGCGCGCACCTCGACAGCCGCATCCCTGTCACCGGGCTGGCGCCGTTTTTCACCCATACCCCTCCGCTGGACGCGCTGACCACGCTGGTGAGCGCGCACTACCTGCGTTACGCCGAGCAGGGCGTGTTCGCCACGCCGCTGCATGCGTTGGCGCAGGGGCTGCGGGCGCCTGAAGACGTATCGGCGGCGGTGGCGGCGGTGCTGAGCCTGGGGCACTTCTCGGGAGCGGACACGCTGCTGGGCGTGTGGCTGGGGGTGACGACGATTAACGCACTGTGCGGCGCGCGGTGTGAATACGAGGGCCGGATCGCGGATCCGGCCGGGACGGTATGATTTCAACTACGGGTGCAAACCATGAAAACCTTGGTCATTGCGTTGGGCGGCAACGCCCTGTTGCAGCGCGGAGCCGTGCTCTCTGCGGAAAATCAGTATAAGAGCATCGCCCTCATCGCCGACGCCATCGGCAAGCTGGCGCAGAAATACCGCATCGCCATCGTGCACGGCAACGGCCCGCAGGTGGGGCTGCTGGCATTGCAGAACCTGGCGTACCGCGATGTGCCGCCCTATCCGCTGGATATTCTGGTGGCTGAAAGCCAGGGCATGATCGGCTATATGCTGGCGCAGCAGCTGAACGCCTGCCATCCGCAGCAGCCGGTATCCACGCTGCTGACGCGGGTGCTGGTGGATGCGCAGGATGCGGATTATCAGGCGCCGAGCAAGTTCATCGGGCCGGTGTATGCGCCGGAACAGCGGCAGGCGCTGGAGGCCAAATACGGCTGGACGCTGAAGGCGGACGGTAACTACATTCGCCGGGTGGTGCCTTCGCCAGCGCCGCAAAAGATCCTCGACATCGAGGCGATCACGCTGCTGCTGTCGCAGCGGCACATCGTGATCTGCAACGGCGGCGGCGGTATCCCGATGATCGCCGGCGAGCATGGGCTGACGGGCAGCGAAGCGGTGATCGACAAAGATCTGGCTGCGGCGCTGTTGGCGGAGCAGGTGGGGGCCGATCATCTGGTGATCCTCACCGATGCCGACGCGGTGTACCAGGAGTGGGGCACGCCGCGCCAGCGCGCCATTCGCCGCGCCACCACGCAGGAGCTGGCGCCGATGGCGGTGGCGGACGGCGCCATGGGGCCGAAGATCATGGCGGTCAGCCGCTTCGTCGATCGCACCGGGCGGACGGCGCATATCGGTGGCCTGCAGGATATCGACGCGGTGCTGGCGGACCAGGCCGGCACTTCTATTTTACCTTAGCCGCCGTCGGTTTATCCGCGCCCAGGTTGGCGCGGATAAGTATGCCTAAATGGCATGATTTCAATAATTTTTATTCATTTCATGATGTTGCTCGCCTTGGCTAGAGTAAAAACACCCCCGTATTTACCGTCAAAAATTTGTCATTTTTATTTGCGACTATGCTTTTTGAAATGACATTTCGGCCAAGGATTGTTATGGATTCGCTCAGTGTTGATGAACTCGCCCAGAAGAAGGATCGCTGGTATCGCATTGTGGAGGAGATGTTGGCGGAAGCCGGCGTCGCCATCAACGGCCCGCGCGCCTGGGATATCCGGGTGCATAACCCGGCGCTGTTCAAACGCATTTTGCAGGAAGGCTCGCTCGGCTTCGGCGAAGGCTATATGGACGGCTGGTGGGAGTGCGAACGGCTGGACATGTTGTTCACCCGCATTTTGCAGGCCGGCGTCGATGAGCGGCTGCCGAAAAGCCTGAGCGACATCGCGCGCATCGCCTATGCCCGGCTGTTCAACCGCCAATCGCGCAAGCGCGCCTGGCAGGTGGGCAAAGAGCACTACGACATCGGCAACGACCTGTTCCGGGCGATGCTTGACCCTTACATGCAATACTCCTGCGGCTACTGGAAAGAGGCGCAGACGCTGGAGCAGGCGCAGCAGGACAAGCTGCGGATGATCTGCGAAAAACTGCAGCTGAAACCGGGCATGACGCTGCTGGATATCGGCTGCGGCTGGGGCGGGTTGGCGCAGTTTGCGGCGCAAAACTACGGCGTCACGGTGCACGGTGTGACCATTTCGGCCGAGCAGCAGAAGCTGGCGCAGGCGCGCTGCGCCGGGCTGGACGTCGAGATCTTGCTGCAGGATTACCGCGATCTGGATCGTCAGTTCGATCGCATCGTGTCGGTCGGCATGTTCGAGCACGTCGGGCCGAAAAACTACGAGACCTATTTCAGCGTCGCGGCGCGCAACCTGAAGCCCGACGGCCTGTTTTTGCTGCACACCATCGGTTCCAATCAGACCGATCTCAACGTCGACGCCTGGATAGACAAATACATCTTCCCCAACGGCTGTCTGCCTTCGGTGCGGCATATCGCCGAGGCCAGCGAAGGGCGTTTCGTGATGGAGGATTGGCACAACTTTGGCGCCGATTACGATCGCACGCTGATGGCCTGGCTGGAGAACTTCAAACGGGCGTGGCCAGAGTTGGCGGGCGGTTATTCCGAGCGCTTCGAACGCATGTTCACCTATTACCTGAACGCGTGCGCCGGCGCGTTCCGTTCGCGCAACATTCAGCTGTGGCAGGTGTTGTTCAGCCCGGCGGGCGTGGAAGGTGGGGTGCGGGTCTATCGTTGATATCCCTTCGTCTTTCCCGCCGCATCGTTGTTGGCTGCACGTTCGAACCCCTGGTCACTTAGTTATCTAAGCTCCCAGGGCTTCTCACGTTTGCCGCCTGGATGCAGCTTCAGGTATGACGGATATCAGTACAGCAGGGAGTACAGCTGGCGGCGATATTTAGCGGCCAGCGCGTCGCCGGTACCGAGTGCGGCCAGAATGTCCATCAGGGTCTTGCGCGCGTTGCCGTTGGCGGCGGCCAGATCTTTCTTCAGATGCCCCATCAGCAGTTCCAGCGCTTCTTCGTTACGCCCGACCTGATGCAGCTGCAGCGCCAGCTGCACCGCCAGTTCGACGTTGTCCGGCTGCTGTTGCACCTGTTGTTGCAGCTGCTGGATTTCCGGCGTGTCCGCCGCCTGCTTCAACAGTTCAATCTGCGCCACCAGGCCCTGATAGCGGGTATCGCGATCCTGCAGCGGGATGGTTGCCAGCACCGCTTCAGCGTCTTCGCTGCGGCTGAGCGCGATCTGGGTTTCGGCCAACGTCAGACCGATGTCGCTGCGCTGTTGGCTGCTCTGCCAGGCGTCTTTCAGCAGCGGCAGCGCTTCGGCGGCGTTGCCGGCGGCCAGCAGTTCCTGCGCCTGCGCCAGTTTCAGATCTTCTTCCTTCGGCAGGAAACGCTGCAGCAAGTCGCGGATCGCTTCTTCCGGCTGCGGGCCCTGGAAGCCGTCGACCGGCTGGCCGTCTTTGAACAGGTAGACCGTCGGAATCGAACGCAGCCCGAATTGGGAGGCGATCATCTGTTCGGCGTCGCAGTCCACCTTGGCCAGAATGAACTGACCGGCGTATTCCGCCGCCAGCTTGTCCAGCACCGGCGTGAGCTGCAGGCAGTGTTGGCTGCGCTCGGACCAGAAGTAGAACAGCACCGGAATGGACATCGATTGTTCCAGCGTCTGGTGCAGGTTAGTTTCGTTAATATCAACAACAGCTTGAGCTAGCATCTTTTTTCTCTCTGATCGTGCGGAGCCATGGGGTGTAGATGGGGGCGCGCCGCCATTCTTCAACCCCGGCGGGCGAATTAAGCGTTGCCGCGCAGCAGCCAATCCAGACAGCGGCCCGGCAAAATGCGGCGCAGCACGCTCATGGCGTGTGCCAACAGGGTCACCGGGTAGCGCAGTTTGGCGCGCGGGCTCTCCAGCGCGTGGCGCAGTTTGGGCAGAATGGCCTCCGGCGGCAGCGTCAGGCGCTTGGCGATGCCGGGATTGTGCACCGGCTTATCGCTCTGCGCCTGGTTGACGTTCTGGCTAAAGTGGGTGGAGATCGGCCCCGGTTCGATCAGGCTGACCTGAATGCCGCTGCCGTGCAGTTCCATACGCAGCGCGTCCGACCAGGCTTCCAGCGCGAACTTGCTGGCGGCGTAGGCGCCGCGCCCGGCGCTGGAAACCAGGCCCATCACCGAACTGGTCTGAATAATGCGCCCTTCGCCGTGCGGCAGCATCGCGGGCAACAACAGCTGGGTCAGTTGGTGGGTGCCGAACAGGTTGGTGGCGAATTGCCGCTCCAGCTGGCTGCGCGAAATGCGACTGAGCGGGCCGTAAACGCCGAAACCGCCGTTATTGAACAGGCCGTACAGGCGGCCGTCGGTCAGCGCGATCACCTCGGCAGCGGCACGCTCGACGCTGGCGCTGTCGTCCAGATCCAGCTCGATGCCTTCCAGCCCAAGTTGGCGCATGTTTTCCACGTCCTGCGGTTTGCGGCAGGCGGCCAGCACCCGGTAGCCGCGGTTGCGCAGATCCTGCGCCGCAATCAGTCCAATCCCGCTGGAACAGCCGGTTATCAATACCGCTTTTTGCATAACTTTACCTAGTGTACGACCCTAATTTAGTGAGACTCATGTTTTACTAGCGGTTCCAGGCGCTCCGCCATCCAGGTGGCGATAAACGGCTGGGCGTCCCCATTGGGGTGCAATCCGTCATCCTGCATCCATTCCGGCTTCACCACCACCTGTTCCATATAGAATGGCAGCAGCGGAATGTTGAACTGTTTGGCCAGCGCCGGATAGACGGCGCTGAACGCCTCGGTATAGCGGCGGCCGTAGTTCGGCGGGATGCGAATTTGCATCAGCAGCGGCTGTGCGCCGGCCTGCTGCACCTGTGTGATGATCTGGCCGAGATCGCGCTGTACGTCCTGCGCCGGGAAGCCGCGCAGGCCGTCGTTGGCGCCCAGCTCAATCAGCACCCAGCGCGGCTGATGCTGTTTCAGCAGCACGGGCAGACGCGCCAGCCCCTGCGCGGCGGTGTCGCCGCTGATGCTGGCGTTGACCAGCTGTGGCGCGCCCGGTTTTTTCTGCCACTGTTCGGCCAACAGCGTCGGCCAGGCCCGCTCGATCGGCAGGCGGTAGCCGGCGCTTAAACTGTCGCCCAAAATCAACAAGGTATCGGCGGCGACAGCGCGTAAACTGAATAATCCCAACAGCAAAAGGAAGGGAAGATGCCAGCGGAAAACGTTCTTGAAGTTCATCATCTTAGTAAACACGTTGGTCAGGGTGAGCATCAGCTCACCATCCTTACCGGAGTCGAGCTGCTTGTCAAACCCGCGCAGACGATCGCCCTGATCGGTGAATCCGGATCGGGGAAATCGACCCTGCTGGGCATTTTGGCCGGGCTGGATGACGGCAGCGAGGGCGAGGTGCGCCTGCTCGGCGAGTCGCTGACCGCACTTGACGAAGAAGGCCGCGCCGCGCTGCGCGCCAGGAACGTCGGCTTCGTGTTTCAGTCGTTCATGCTGGTGCCGACGTTGAACGCGCTGGAAAACGTGCAGCTGCCGGCGCTGCTGCGCGGCGAGAGCGACAGACAGAGCCGCGAGCAGGCGGTGCAGCTGCTGGAACAGCTGGGATTGGGGAAACGGCTCGATCACCTGCCGGCGCAGCTGTCCGGCGGCGAGCAGCAGCGCGTGGCGCTGGCGCGCGCCTTCAGCGGCCGGCCGCGGGTGCTGTTCGCCGATGAACCCACCGGCAACCTCGATCGTCAGACCGGCGATCGCATCGCCGACCTGCTGTTTTCCCTCAACCGGGATTTTGACACCACCCTGATCCTGGTGACCCACGACGAAACCCTGGCGGCGCGCTGCCAGCGGCGGCTGCGGCTGCGCGAAGGCAAGCTGTGGGAGGAAGCATGATCTGGCGCTGGTTCTGGCGCGAATGGCGCTCGCCGTCGCTGCTGATCGTTTGGCTGGCGTTGACGCTCTCCGTCGCCTGCGTGCTGGCGCTGGGCAGCATCAGCGATCGCATGGATAAAGGGCTCAGCCAACAGAGCCGCGACTTTATCGCCGGCGATCGGGTGCTGCGCAGCGCGCATCCGGTGCCGGAAGGTTGGCTGCTGGACGCGCAGCAGCAGGGGCTGAAGCTGAGCCGTCAGCTGTCGTTCACCACCATGACCTATGCCGGCGATCGGCCGCAGCTGGCGGACGTGAAAGCCACCGATCTGGCCTATCCGCTGTACGGCAAGCTGGAAACGCGCCCGGCCAATATCAAACCCGAACCGGGCAGCGTGCTGGTGGCGCCGCGTTTGCTGGCGCTGCTGAACGTGAAAGTGGGGGATTCGCTCGAGGTGGGCGACACCACGCTGCGCATCGCCGGTGAAATCATTCAGGAGCCGGACGCCGGCTTCAATCCGTTCCAGACTGCGCCGCGCATCATGATCAACCTGGCGGACGTCGATAAGACCGGCGCGGTGCAGCCGGGCAGCCGGCTGACCTACCGCTACATGTTCGCCGGCGCCGAGCCGGATATTCAGCGTTACGAAGCGCGGCTGACGCCGCAGTTGACGCCGGATCAGCGCTGGTTCGGGCTGCAAGAGTCCGGCAGCGCGCTCGGCAAGTCGCTGCAGCGTTCCCAACAGTTCCTGCTGCTGTCGGCGCTGCTGACGCTGCTGCTGTCGATCGCGGCCGTGGCGGTGGCGATGAGCCACTATTGCCGCAGCCGCTACGATCTGATCGCGGTGTTGAAAACCCTTGGCGCCGGGCGCGGCGCGCTGCGTAAGTTGATCGTCGGCCAGTGGTTGGCGGTGATGGCGCTGGCGGCGGTGTGCGGCGGGGCGATCGGGCTGGCATTTGAAGCGCTGTTGATTCGCCTGCTGAAGCCGGTATTGCCGGCCGCGTTGCCCGCCGCCGGCGCCTGGCCGTGGCTCTGGGCGCTCGGCGCGCTGGTGCTGATTTCGCTGCTGGTCGGGCTGCGGCCGTACCGTCAGCTGCTGGCTACCCAACCGCTGCGGGTGCTGCGCCGCGACGTGACGGCCAACGTGTGGCCGCTGCGCTACTTCCTGCCGGTGACGGCGGCGATTGTGGTGGCACTGCTGGTGGTGCTGATGGGGGCCAGCACGCTACTGTGGGCGATCCTGGCCGGTATGGCGGTGCTGGCGCTGCTGCTGGGCGGCATCGGCTGGGGCAGCCTGTTGTTGCTGCGCCGCATCACGCTCAAGAGCCTGGCGCTGCGGCTGGCGGTCAACCGCCTGCTGCATCAGCCGTGGGTGACCATCAGCCAGCTGGCGGCATTCTCGCTGTCGTTCATGCTGTTGGCGCTGCTGTTGGTGCTGCGCGGCGATCTGCTCGAACGTTGGCAGCAACAGCTGCCGCCGGACAGCCCGAACTATTTCCTGCTCAACATGACCGAGGCGCAGGTGCCGCAGGTGAAAACCTTCCTGCAGCAGCACCAGATCAAGCCGGAAACCTATTATCCGATCGTCCGGGTACGCCTGACCGAGATAAACCAGCAGCTGGCGACCGAACGGGTGCATGAAGACGATCCGGGCGGCGAGGCGGTGAACCGCGAGCTGAACCTGACCTGGCTGGCCGATCTGCCGGATCATAATCCGCTGGTGGCGGGCAACTGGCCGCCGAAAAGCGGCGAAGTCTCGATGGATGAAGGCATTGCCGGGCGGCTGAAGATCACGCTGGGCGACACGCTGACCTTCAGCGGCGATACCCAGGCGTTCAGCGCCAAGGTCACCAGCCTGCGCCAGGTGGATTGGGAAAGCCTGAAGCCGAACTTTTACTTTATCTTCCCGCCGGGCGCGCTGGACGGCCAGCCGCAGACCTGGCTCACCAGTTTCCGCTACGACGGCGACGGCCAGATGCTGACCCAGCTCAACCGCCAGTTCCCGACGCTCAGCCTGCTGGACATCGGCGCGATCCTGAAACAGGTCGGCGGCGTGCTGCAGCAGGTCAGCCGCGCGCTGGAGGTGATGGTGGTGCTGGTGGTGCTGTGCGGCGGCCTGCTGCTGCTGGCACAGGTGCAGGTCGGCATGCGTCAGCGCCGTCAGGAGCTGGTGGTGTACCGCACGCTGGGGGCCGGCAAACGGCTGCTGCGCCGCACGCTGTGGTGCGAGTTCGCCCTGCTGGGGCTGGTGGCGGGCATCGCGGCGGCGGTAGGCGCCGAGGCGGCGCTGTGGCTGCTGCAAAGCCGGGTGTTCGACTTCCCGTGGACGCCGACGCCGGTGCTGTGGTGGGCGCTGCCGCTGGCCAGCGCGCTACTGCTGTCGCTGTGCGGTGGCTGGCTGGGCGTGCGCCTGCTGCGCGGCCGGGCGCTGTTCCGAAGTTATGAGGGGTGATGTTGCGATCGCAGGCCCGTTGCCGCCTGGCGTGGCCGGGCCTGCCGATTTTCTTTCGCGCGTTACTGGCGCTATTCCTCTATCATGCCCATTTATAGTGAAATCGATTACATTTATGTCATGTCGATACGTTTGCCACTGAGCATCGGTGCAACGGATAGCTGGCCGGTTTCGCCTGTTTTTCGCATTAATTTATAGGATTATGCATGACTTAAGCGAATTCATCCGCCATAAAAAGCGGTCTATAAAGATTTAATGGTGTGTAACCGTTTTCACTAATGTGATCGCACTCACTTATCTCCGACGCATTGCCTCCTATCATGTCGCACACTGATGACCGTTTTCTCCTGGAGGCTGTATGAGCGATACCGTCAAAGTTACACCGGCGGAGAAAAGCCCGACTCATGTCGGTATGACTTTTTTTGTCTGTTTTTTAGCCGCCTTGGCCGGCCTGCTGTTCGGTCTTGATATCGGCGTGATCGCCGGCGCCTTGCCGTTTATTACCGACACTTTTCAGATCACCAGCTCTCAGCAGGAGTGGGTGGTCAGCTCAATGATGTTTGGCGCCGCCGTCGGCGCCATCGGCAGCGGCTGGATGAACTTCCGGCTGGGGCGCAAATACAGTTTGATGATCGGCGCCATTCTGTTTGTGGCGGGATCGCTGTTTTCAGCGTTCGCCCCCAACGTGGAGGTGCTGATCGTTTCACGTATTCTGCTGGGATTGGCGGTGGGTATCGCTTCTTATACCGCGCCGATTTATCTTTCTGAAATCGCGCCGGAGAAAATCCGCGGCAGCATGATCTCGATGTATCAATTGATGATCACCATCGGCATTCTGGCCGCCTACCTGTCTGATACGGCATTCAGCTATACCGGTGCCTGGCGCTGGATGTTGGGCGTTATCACCATCCCGGCCGGGCTGTTGTTGGTCGGCGTGTTCTTTTTGCCTGACAGCCCGCGTTGGTTGGCCTCGCGCAATCGCCATGAGCAGGCGCGTCAGGTGTTGGAGAAGCTGCGCGACAGCAGTGCCCAGGCGCAGCATGAGCTGAATGAAATTCGTGAAAGCCTCAAACTGAAGCAAAGAGGTTGGGCGTTGTTCAAAGGCAATAAAAATTTCCGACGCGCGGTTTTCCTTGGCGTTCTTCTCCAGGTGATGCAACAGTTCACCGGAATGAACGTCACCATGTATTACGCGCCGAAGATTTTTGGTCTGGCGGGCTTCGCCAGTACGGAACAGCAGATGTGGGGTACGGTGATCGTCGGTCTGGTCAACGTGCTGGCCACCTTTATCGCGATTGGACTGGTTGATCGCTGGGGCCGCAAGCCCACTTTGATCCTTGGGTTTATCGTGATGGCTGTCGGCATGGGGGCGCTGGGAACCATGATGAACATCGGCATGAACTCGGCGGCGGGGCAATATTTCGCCATCGTTATGCTGCTGATGTTTATCGTCGGCTTTGCCATGAGCGCCGGCCCGCTGATTTGGGTGCTGTGCTCAGAGATCCAGCCATTGAAAGGCCGCGATTTCGGCATAACCTGTTCCACCGCCACTAACTGGATAGCCAATATGATCGTGGGGGCGACGTTCCTGACCATGCTGAATTCGTTGGGTAGCGCTCACACCTTTTGGGTCTACGCGGGGCTTAACGTGCTGTTTGTTTTCATCACGCTGGCGCTGATCCCGGAAACCAAAAATATTTCGCTGGAACAGATTGAACGCAATCTGATGGCCGGCAAACCGTTGCGTAACATCGGCTCGCGTTGATCTTTGCGGCAATGAAAAAGGTTCAGCCTGGGCTGAACCTTCTTCTTTTCGGCGGTGTAAACCGTTAAGCCAGCTTCTGCTGTGCCCAGGCCAGCCCGCTTTGGTATTCGCCCGGCAGCAGCGGCGCCAGCGCCTGCAGCGCCTGGCGCAGATCGGCGGCGCTCGGGTCGTTCAGATTGAGGTGGCCGACCTTGCGGCCCGGGCGCACCTCTTTCTCATACCAGTGCAGATGCACCAGCGGCAGCGACAGCCACTGTTCGTTGACGGCGGTGCCGATCAGGTTGACCATCACCGACGGCGTGCTCACCACCGGCTGCGGCAGCGGCAAACCGAGAATCGCGCGCAGGTGCAGTTCGAACTGGCTGATGGACGCGCCGTTTTGCGTCCAGTGGCCGCTGTTGTGCACGCGCGGCGCCAGTTCGTTGATCAGCAGCCGATCGCCGACGATAAAGCACTCCATCGCCATCACGCCGACGTAGTTCAGCTCGTTCAGGATCGCCGCCAGCATCTGCTCGGCCTGTTGCTGCAGCACCGGGTTGGGCTGCGGCAGCGCCACGCTGGTGCGCAGGATGCCGTCTTCATGCAGGTTGTGGGTCAGCGGGTAGAATACCGAACGGCCGTCGTGGCCGCGCGCGCCCACCAGCGACACTTCGCCGGAGAAATTGATGCCTTGCTCGACGATGCACTCGCCATAGGCGTCGGCCGGCAGTTCGGCTTCCTGGCCCGGGCGCAGGCGCCACTGGCCACGGCCGTCATAGCCACCGACTCGGCGTTTGACGATCGCCAGCTCGCCCAGCGAAGCGAACACCTGCGGCCATTCGGCGGCGCTCGCCAGCAGCTGCCACGGCGCGGTTGCCAGGCCGAGCTGGTCGAGCAGCTGTTTTTGCGTCAGGCGATCCGCCAGGCGCGGGAAGATGTCGCGGTTGACGAAGGCGCTGTGGGTAGCCAGCTCGCGCGTCAGCGCGGTTTCCGGCCAGCGTTCGATCTCGGCGGTAATGACGCTGTTCTGATACGGCACCGCCTCAGGTTCGGCATCGATGCCGATGGGGTAGACGGCGATGCCCAGCGGTTCGCCGGCCTGGCGCAGCATGCGCCCCAGTTGGCCGTTGCCCAGTACGCAAACCGGCTTCATGCGTCCTCCCGCGGATCGGGGTGGTTCAAGACGTCTTCGGTCTGCGCCTGACGCCAGTCCGCCAAACGCTGCGCCAGCGCGGCGTCGTGCAGCGCCAGGATCTGCATCGCCAGCAGCCCGGCGTTGGCGGCGCCGGCTTTGCCGATCGCCAGCGTGCCCACCGGAATGCCGCGCGGCATCTGTACGATGGAGTAGAGGCTGTCTACGCCGCTCAGCGCGGCGCTTTGCACCGGCACACCCAGCACCGGCACCAGGGTTTTCGCCGCCAGCATGCCCGGCAGGTGCGCCGCACCGCCGGCGCCGGCGATGATCACGTCAAAGCCGTTGGCGGCAGCCTGCTCGGCGAAGTTGAACAGCTTGTCCGGCGTGCGGTGAGCGGAAACGACTTCGACATGGAAGGGGACATCGAGCTGGGTCAGGACTTCGGCGGCGAACTGCATGGTGGCCCAGTCACTTTTCGATCCCATTACAATTGCGATTTTCGCCCCGGTAGTGGCGGCTGAAGCGGCGTTGGCTCCCATGGGTGTAAGGCTCCTGTGATTTTTCTGGCGTCGGCTGAGGGCCGAATGAGGGCGTAGAGCATACCATGAGCGCACGGCGAGGAAAACGGTTGCGTCGCCGGTTTTCACCGTCGAAAGCGCGAATTTTTACTCGCGCGTCAGTGCGGAATTCAGAACGGGAATTGGATCAGCTCGACGGCGTCGGCGCTGACTTTGATCATCGATCCTTCGACGTGCCAGGCGCCCAGCACCGCGCGATGGGCTTCGCCGTTGCTCAATGCCAGCCGGTGCACCGCCGGGCGATGGGTATGGCCGTGGATCATCCAGTGCACGTCGTGGCGCAGCATGGTTTGCTCGACCGCCTGCGGGTTGACGTCCATGATGGCGTCCGACTTGCCCTGGTTGGATTGCTGGCTGCGGGCGCGCATGTTGGCGGCGATCTTCAGTCGCCAGCGCAGCGGCAGCGCGAGGAACAATTTTTGAATCAGCGGGTTGTGCACTTTACGGCGGAATTGCTGATAGGCTTGATCGTCGGTGCACAGAGTGTCGCCGTGCAGGATCAGGATCCTGCGGCCGTACAACTCCAGCACTTTTTCTTCCGGCAGCAGCTGCATGCCGCTGGCGCGGGCGAAGCGCTTGCCGAGCAGAAAATCGCGGTTGCCGTGGATGAAGTAGCAGGGCACGCCGGCCTGTTGCAGCGCTTTCAGCGCCGCGGCGATCTCCGCGTGCAGCGGCTCGGGATCGTCGTCGCCGATCCAGGCTTCAAACAGGTCGCCGAGGATGTACAGCGCGTCGGCGTGCACCGCTTCGCGCCGTAAAAAGCGCAGAAAACCGGCAGTGATTGCCGGTTCCTGTGCGCACAAGTGCAGATCTGCGATGAACAGCGTACTCATGCAGCCGCGATTACTCGCTGACGGTCACGCTGTTGATCACCACGTCTTCTACCGGTACGTCCTGGTGCATGCCGCTGCGGCCGGTTTTCACGCCTTTGATCTTGTTGACCACGTCCATGCCTTCAACCACTTCTGCAAACACGCAGTAGCCCCAACCTTGCGCGTTTTCGCCGCGGAAGTTCAGGAAGTCGTTGTCAGCCACGTTGATGAAGAACTGTGCGGTGGCGGAGTGCGGATCGTTGGTGCGCGCCATTGCCAGGGTACCGATGGTGTTTTTCAGACCGTTGTTGGCTTCGTTCTTGATGGTCGCGTTGGTCGCTTTCTGGTTCATGCCCGGCTCGAAACCGCCGCCCTGGATCATGAAGCCGTTGATCACACGGTGGAAGATGGTGTTGTCGTAGAAACCGGCGCGGCAGTAGTTCAGGAAGTTTTCAACGGTAACCGGCGCTTTGTCAGCAAAGGTCTTGATAACGATATCGCCGTGATTGGTGTGGAAAGTAACCATAGTTTTAATCCTAACAAGGTGAAGTGAGACGTCACGTAAAGCGAGTGAACATTCAGACCGCCCTTATAACATATCCGCCCCAGCGAGTCAGCAGCGGCTCAACCGCGCACTGTCTGTGGTAATTGTATTTATGTTATATTATAACAATTTCGCCAACCGCCGAATTTCGCGCATTTTATTCGCGTGAAGTCAGCAAAGCATGGCCTTAACCTTGCAATAGATCAGGCTTCAGGTTTCAATACGCTACCGGGCGGAAAACCTGAAGCCCGGTTATCTTTTTTGTTATCACGCACACCACGGAATCTCCCGATGCTAAAGATTTTTAATACCCTGAGTCGTCAAAAAGAGGAATTCAAACCCATTCATGCCGGGAAAGTGGGCATGTACGTGTGCGGGGTAACCATCTATGACCTGTGTCACATCGGCCACGGTCGTACCTTTGTCGCTTTCGACGTGGTGGCGCGTTACCTGCGCTACCTCGGCTATTCGCTGAACTATGTGCGCAACGTCACCGACGTAGACGACAAAATCATCCGCCGCGCGGCGGAAAATCATGAGACCTGCGACCAACTGACCGAACGCATGCTGGCGGAAATGCACGCCGACTTCGACGCGCTGCTGATCGACCGCCCGGATCAAGAGCCGCGCGCGACCCAGCATATCGCCGAGATCATCGAGATCACCCAGCGCCTGATCGATCGCGATCACGCCTATGTGGCCAGCAACGGCGACGTGATGTTCTCCATCGACAGCGATCCGCAATACGGGCTGCTGTCGCGCCAGGATCTGGATCAGCTGCAGGCCGGCGCGCGCGTGGAAATCGACGACGTGAAGCGCAACCCGATGGATTTCGTGTTGTGGAAGATGTCCAAGCCGGGCGAGCCGAGCTGGCAGTCGCCGTGGGGGCCGGGCCGTCCAGGCTGGCACATCGAATGCTCCGCCATGAACTGCAAGCAGCTGGGCACCCACTTTGACATTCACGGCGGCGGTTCCGATCTGATGTTCCCGCACCACGAGAACGAGATCGCACAGTCGAGCTGCGCCCACGACGGCCCGTACGTCAATTACTGGATGCACTCCGGCATGGTGATGATCGACAGAGAGAAGATGTCCAAATCGCTGGATAACTTCTTCACCATCCGCGACGTGCTCGGCCATTACGATGCGGAGACGGTGCGTTACTTCCTGATGTCCGGCCACTATCGCAGCCAGCTGAACTACAGCGAAGAGAACCTCAAACAGGCGCGCACCGCGCTGGAGCGCCTCTATACCGCGTTGCGCGGTACCGACGCCGATGCCGCACCGGCCGGCGGCGAAGCGTTCGAAGCCCGCTTCCGCGAAGCGATGGACGACGACTTCAACACCCCGGAAGCCTACTCGGCGCTGTTCGATCTGGCGCGCGAGGTTAACCGCCTGAAGGGTGAAGACATGGCGGCGGCCAACGGCATGGCGGCGGAGCTGCGTAAGCTGGCGAACGTGCTCGGCCTGCTGCAGCAGGAGCCGGAGCAGTTCCTGCAAGGGGGCGCTCAGGTTGACGACGGCGAAGTGGCGGAGATCGAAGCGCTGATCAAACAGCGTAACGAAGCGCGTGCTGCCAAGGACTGGGCGCTGGCAGATGCCGCTCGCGATCGGTTGAACGAGATGAACATCGTGCTGGAAGACGGCCCGCAGGGCACTACCTGGCGCCGTAAGTAATCCGGCCGCAGGGAAAAACAAAAAAGGCGCTGAATTCAGCGCCTTTTTCTATGGCTGCGGGTTAGGGTTTAACCATGACCTTGCCGCCGTTGAATTCCACCACCTGATCGGCGACGATCTTGCAGCGCTTACGCGTTTCGACCTTGCCGTCAACTTTCACCTGCCCTTCGGCGATGACTTCTTTGGCGGCGCCGCCGCTTTCACACCAGCCCTGGAACTTCAGCAGATCGCACAGTTCGACGTGGGGATGATTGTCCAGATTGAAAATTTCCATACTGCCTTACTTATTTAGGTTGAACGTCGTGATATTCCTCGCAGGCCTGCAAGGTATTTTGGATCAGTGTAGCAACGGTCATCGGGCCGACGCCACCCGGCACTGGGGTGATGTAGGCGGCGCGCTCGCTGGCGGCGTCGAAATCGACGTCGCCGACCACTTTACCGCTTTCCAGACGGTTGATGCCGACGTCCACCACGATGGCGCCCGGTTTGATCCAGTCGCCTGGAATGAAGCCCGGCTTACCGACCGCCACCACCAGCAGATCGGCGTTCTCGACGTGATGACGCAGATTCTTGGTGAAGCGGTGGGTGACGGTGGTGGTGCAGCCGGCCAGCAGCAGCTCCATGCTCATCGGGCGGCCGACGATGTTGGACGCGCCGACCACCACGGCGTTCAAGCCGTAGGTATCGATGTTATAACGCTCCAGCAGGGTGACGATGCCGCGCGGCGTGCACGGGCGCAGCTTAGGCGCGCGCTGGCACAGGCGGCCGACGTTGTACGGGTGGAAGCCGTCGACGTCTTTGTCAGGGTGGATGCGTTCCAGCACCTTGACGTTATCGATGCCGGCCGGCAGCGGCAGCTGCACCAGAATGCCGTCGATTTCCTCATCGGCGTTCAGCTGGTCGATCAACGCCAGCAGCTCGGCTTCACTGGTGGCAGCGGGCAGATCGTAGGAGCGGGAAAGGAAGCCGACTTCATCGCAGGCGCGGCGCTTGCTGGCGACGTAAATTTGCGAAGCCGGGTTCTCGCCGACCAACACAACCGCCAGCCCTGGGGCGCGTTTGCCGGCCGCCAGACGTTGTTTCACTTGCTCAGCCACTTCGTTTCTAACCTGCTGCGCAATCGTTTTACCATCAATAATCTTTGCTGACATCAGTGTGGAAATCCATCAATTAAGAAAAGCGGGGATGCCGCTATTCTGGCAGAAGCTGAGCGCGCTGTCAGGCGCAGAATCACCCTCGCGGCCGTTGCCAATGCCGATTTACGCTTTTTTTATGCCGGCCTCAGGATCCTCTACGCCATTTTTACCTGCATTTGCATACGCTGAGGTCGTTCACAGGGCGAAAGAGGGCAGGATCATGAGAGCGATAACCCGGCTTTACCCGTTGCATCATCAGCCTGACGAGCAACCGGCGCAGCCTAAACATGTGGGAGAGACGGTGTTCGATTCTTCGCTGCATCCGGCGGACAGTGCGCAGCTTATCGCGCTGCATCAGCTCGGCCAGCATGAGGCGGCGCCGTCGTGGCGGGCACGCCTGAACGCCCTGTGGCGGAAGCTGTGCGCATGAACGGCAGCGCATGGGTAGGTTGCACGCTATTGCTGGTCTGGGCGCCGTGGAGCCAGGCCTCTTTGAACAGTGCGCGTCCCGACGCCGCGTTGGCGGCGAGACTGGCGGCAACCTGCAACACACTGGCGGTTGAGCATGCCGACTGGAGCGATATCACGGCGGTCGTTCAGTCCGCGCGCGTTTGCCTGCAGCGGAATAGCGGGCGGCAGCGTTCTGAACGCTCGCCGGGTGACACCGCGGTCGGTCTGGTGCAACGCAGCGTTGCGGGGGCCGCCGTGCGGGCGCTGGCGGAAAAAACGCCATAAAGCACGGCCACCGCCGTAACGTCATGAAAAGGCATTGACTCGCTAACCTCTGACCGTATAATCCCAACCCGCAGCCACAGGTTGCCGCATCTCAATGCGCCCTTAGCTCAGTTGGATAGAGCAACGGCCTTCTAAGCCGTAGGTCATAGGTTCGAATCCTATAGGGCGTGCCATTAAGTATCAATGAGTTACGCTCATTCCCCCACTGCAAGATTTTCCAAAAGTGCCAGATTAGTGACATTGCCCGCCAAGACTTCGTCAATTTTTCTCGCATGTTCGGTTAGATGGGTTGGGGATAGGTGAGCATAGCGCTGAACCATTTCTATGCTCTCCCAGCCGCCCATTTCTTGCAGTGCCGAAAGCGGCACACCTGCCTGAACCAACCAACTCGCCCACGTATGCCGCAGATCGTGAAAGCGGAAATCAGTTATTCCCGCCCTCCGTTTCCCGGTGTTCCATGCTGAGTTATCATCAACCCGCATTTTCCTAACTGCCGGGGTCACTCCGCCGCCTGGTCGCTTCCGTGCTGTCGTATGCACAAAGACGTACCGTGAGTGTTTTCCAATCTGATCACGTAACGTTCGGCATGCGGTATCGTTCAGAGCAACGCCAATAGCCTTACCCGCTTTGGCGTTCTCTGGGTGGATCCATGCCACCTTTCTTTGCATGTCAACCTGTGACCACTCGAGATCGATGATATTTGAACGGCGTAGGCCAGTTGCCAGGGCAAAAACGACAACGGGCCTAAACTGTTCAGGCATGCATTTGATCAAGGTGGCCGCCTCTTCCTTTGTCAGCCACCTGACGCGCTTGCTTGCAGGCTTCCTTACCTTTATCACCGGCGCTTTGCGCAGCCACTTCCATTCGTCGGCCGCCATCTTCATCAGCCCCCTCATAAAAGAGAGATGCTGGCTTCGAGTAGCCGCTGATACTGGTTTAGGCTCGTATGCCGGCACCGGTTTACCCTTCCTCTCTGCTGCGGCCTTTTTGAGCTCCCATCGTTGACGATGTTTCCTGTTGGGCATTTTGGCGACAGCAGCCATAATCCTATCTTCCGTGATAGATGAGAGAGTTTTGCCGGCGAAGTGCTGAAGGAAAAACTCTATCTTCGTTCGGTCGTCGTCCAATGACCTTTTCTCTTCTTTCTCCGTTAACCAGCGGAGACACGCCTCTTCAAAAGTATGCTCCGCTATCTCCCCAAGCTTGTTTACCCGCCAAGCCTCAGCCCTTAGCTGATCGTAGAGCTCTTGCGCTTGGAGCTTGTCCGTCGTGTTAAGGCAGCGTCTAATTCTTTTACCACTGCCCGGTTCGACAAAATCGCAGTACCAATTTCCGTAACGTTGTTTGAGGGCCATCTGTTGTTACCTTTCTGTTGATGGCCGTCTGCATTCACGGCCCGATTTTCTGTCTCTCTTGCGTAATATGCAAGGCACTCGGATTTTAAAATCTCCCATCTACCGCCGCCTTTCTTCCCGCTTTTGTTGGCATGAAGCAGCCCCTCTTTAATTAGTGCTCGAAGGGTTCTAGGCGACTTCTTCATGAATGCAGCCGCTTCAGGGAGCGTGAACGGCACATCGTTTATGTTGATTTCTGACATGGTCATCTCTCTGTAAAACGCCCATTCAGCATGCCGATCGTGTAGTTGAATCGCGGCAAAGAAATGCCTAGCAATTCGACCTGAGCGAAATGCTTCATGATGATAGGGCGGGATAGGGTGTCGAAAGGGGTTTTCGGGTGTTGCTTAATCGCGGCGTGGAGTTCGTCGTTACAGCGTTTTGCTACTGATCTTAGTGCGTTTTGCTGAACGCTGCCGGCAGCAATTGCAGGCTGTTTACAGGGCATTGATTCCCCCAATGATCCCAGCCTGGCGCATCGCCCCGGCTGAATAGTTCGATTCGTGACACGTCGCCGTAGAGCCGCTCAAGGCGCCGGCGGACTTCCCAGGGTTTCGCGCTGTGCTCGCCTAGGCAACTGAACACAACCTGCTTTACCGATGCGCTGGCGCGCTCGATGCCTTGTCCGCGAACGGCGATCAACACGTCTTCGGAGTTGGCGCGAGTGTAATTTCCGCCGTTCATCCGGGTTTCGGCGTTTAGCATGTCGATCAGGTCGGTGAAGTCGAAGATGGTTTGCTGCTTCAGCGCCTTATTAAACCGAGCTTCGGCCTGCTGGTTGAGCTTCACCCAGGTGAAAGCCTTCATCGTTCTGACGCTGAATCCCCAAGCCTCTGCCAGTTCGATCGCCTCCTGGCTGTGGTTGCCGGTATACCACATCGCGAGCACGCTATCTGGAGCAGCAACAGCCCATACCGGCAGGCGCTTCAGGTCTGCCATGCTCATAGTGCTGTAGTGATTACCGGCGGCGCCATTGCTGATTGTGTTGCCGTAACTCCAGGGAGGATCTGCATAGATGAGTTGATAGGTCATTGAGCGTTACCCCAGCAGCGCGCGGCCGCGTTGGTGCAGAACTCCATGCGAGTTTTAATCCACGGAACATCGACTGCTCGCGCAAGCTTGAGGGACTTTTCCCAAACTTCAGCGGCCTTTTCATACCATCCGCGGTGTTCACATTCAGCCGCAATTCTGGCGATATTGCGGTATGCATCATAGGTGCCCATGTTTAAATCCTGATTTGGTTGTTGTAGCGCTCATGGCTCATCACTTCCCATGAGTTGCCGTTGTCTTTTGACAGCAATCGCCAGCAGCGGGCCACTGGCAGCGTTAAATGCTTGTGTTGATATGTTAGGTTGGGTTTCTTTTTGCCCTCCCTGTAGGCGCATAGAACCCCCTCAGCTTTGGCGCTGATTCGTTGCGGAATTCGTGGTTTCATTTTTACCGGTGGGTTATTTGGTGATTGGCGCCCAGCATATGGATCGGATGCCAGGGCGGCGGACTTTCTCAACGGCGTTTTCTTTTTCCAGCTTCATCAGTCGGTGACGGATGGCTCTACCGGTCATGCCGTTGTAGCCGGCGCAGCGGAGGAGGCTTGCGACAGAATCCGGCGTAGAACCGGCAATGCTGAGCCGCGAGATGATTTCGTTATCGTCTGGTATCGTGATCATTCCCACCCTCCGGCGCTGCTGCCAGCATCGCTTTGTGCATGGCATCGTAGCCGTCTTCTTCCACCCTCTGAGCCGCGTCAATCATAGCTCGAGTCGCATCTATAGGAACCAGCTTCCAACCATCCGGAATTACCGGAGAGTTGAACGTGTAACCGCTACTTACAGGTTGAGCGAGAAGCCTCTCCATGATTTCCACCATATCCCCCGGTGGTATTTTGCATGTAGGGGAACCAAACTGTTTCTGCTGTCGAGCATATGCCAGGATGTGTTCCAGTTTGCCGCGGTTCATCATGGTCGTTCTCCTTTCAGCATTGCGGCGCGGCAGGCGTTCCATGCTGCTGCCCATGTAATGCCGGAGTACTTGTTGATATTGTGTTCTTGCGGAATGTCGTCAGGCGACGCCTCCGGCGGCACTGCTGGCGCTGGCGGTGCGTAATAGTTTGCCAGCACCCAGCCAATAACGTAGTCCGCCTTGAACTTTTCAACCGGGAATCCGGTGTTCCATTCCTTAAATTTCGCGATGACATCCAATGCCACCGGCTGAGCCTCCCGGTTAGCCGCCTGCCCCTTCCATCCTTCCCACATCGCAGCTGCCATGATGAACCACGCATTGCCGCAGCCGTCCTTCTTCTTGTCGAAGAACCAGTTAACGAAATCCATACTCATTTCGTTTTGCTCAGCAAACTGCTGGCGTTCGGTCGTTAGTGTCATGCATCCCCCTCAAGCAGTGCTTCGCCTTTGTCGGTCAAGTGAATGAAGTGCGTGTCATCTGCAAACCCAGAAAGTCCAGCATCGAAAATGGAATGCATATGGACATTAGCAGTTGGGTAATTCGATTCACGCTCATCACCGGTGATTTCGTCTACGAATTTCCCGTTGTAGCCGTTTACCGACTCAAGCACCGAATAGAATGCACCCCCGGCTTTTTTGAAGGCTTTCACACCTGATTCAATCTGTTTCCACGCTTTCAGCTGTGCCGGGGTTAGTTCAAGCAAGTCTTCTAATGTCATCCTACTCATCTCCCTCTACCCATCCACGGCCTGTACTGCGAATTAGGCCTTTCTTGCGCAGAGCTTGCAGCCGGCGATCAAGAACACGGAATGCCTCATCGCTATCTTTTCCCTCGGCCCCGGCGATTGACGTGCAGTAACCGCGAACACACCCGCTATACAGCTCGACAAACTTGGTTGGCTCCGCATCAATTCGCCGCAAAATTGCCGCGTCCAGATTTTCGTATTTGTTCACTACTCATCCCCCTCTACGGTGAAGCCAGCGGCGCGGATGTTCTGCTCGTAGCGCCAAAGCCCGAATTTATAACCAGTGTCGAAATCGTCGCTGCAATCACTGGGCCACATATCTCGGCAATCATCCAGGCCATCATCTGGAGACCGCACCGGCGTAGCCAGCTTGGCTTCCAGCTCGGAGGCTCGTTGCTCTGCTGCCTCAGCGCGTCGCTTCATCTCAATCAAGTCATATTCGTAATCGACAGCATTCGAGATTAGTAACCGCTCTTTCTCCCCTGCGCGGATTTTTAACGCCTCGTTATCGGCTAGCAGGGCGGAGACGTACTCTTGCGAGTAGAGGGCGCATTTTTGGTAATTTGGCGCTGGGTTGCAGTTAACTTCATCTGTGACAAATTTCCAGTCACCGACCCACGCTTCGCCATGTGAATCAGTAATTCCGGGCTTCGTGTAACGATAGCGCCACGCCACCGGCTTGCTCAGCTCGCTCAGCTTCTCAGTGCTCATAATGCTTTCTCCTGGGCCTCGGCCCACAACTTCCATCCGTAATTTTGATAAACCCAGCGACGAACGATTCGGCCATCACCAAACGAACCAAGGCGCAGCGTTGCCTGATTTCCATCAACGGCCATTACCTTGTAGAGAGCCCCGCGAGGGGACTGCCACACTTCGCCAACCTTAAGGAGGTCATCGCGCTTAGCCACGCCCCACCTCCCTAGCGCTGTCACCTGGGCTTGCATTGCGGATGGCAACCTTCAGCGCATAGGATTCTGCATCATCTCTGCTGCTGAAATTCTTCATCCATGCCAATGCTGAATCACACCCTCCGCCGTTATGAGTAGGGAACGTGGCGATGACACACGGCCCCATGCTCCAGAAGTTTGCATCAAAGCTCAGGGAGATACCGAGCGCTTCAGCTTGCTGCTTCAGTTCATTTGCTGGCATCACGTACCTCCCACACGACGAAACTCGATAACCCACACCCAGGGATTGGCACGCCAGCTCTCTTCGCCATAAATGGATTGCCAGAGGCGCTGGAATGCAACCTTGGCTGTAGCAAAGTCGCCCTTTGGCGTCAGGAATGTGTCTGGGTAATCCGGCAGCATGTCGCCAGCCGGTTTTACGCCCTCAGCCTTGGCATCCTCTTCGCTGATATCGTTCATGCGCTCAACGCGCACGGCTGTGATTTCCAGTAGGATGCGGGAGGCTTTGCGCGGCATGTGGATTGATGGCTTCCAGCAAGAACGCTCGCCCTGGCCGTCGTCATCACCCCAGGTAAATTCCCCGTCGGCGGCATAGATGGCGTGGCCGGAGTAGTAACCATTGCCAAAAGGCATTTCATGAATGGCTGTTGCTGGTCGATCTGGCACCCAATCAATAATCCGATCGCTTTCATCAAATTCGTGGCTGATAACACCCCACGTCTCGCGCACCCACAGCAGATCGCCTACCTGGCCGAATGGGCATAACCCATGCCCCGGCGCATCCATAACATGCGTGTAAATCCCGTCTTTGGTTTTGGTCGGCTTATGCAGTGGAATGCAGTTATCGGGGCTGACATTGGCAATAACCCGCCGCGTCTGGGTCTTGCGGCCGTCGAGAATGGCGCGAACCATCTCGCCGTTAAAAATCACTGGGCGCTCTTTCATTTGGCCTCCCGCAGCTCAGCGCGAATCATCGCGATAACTTCATCGCTGTAATCACGGGTGAAATCCTCTTCAGGAGCTCCAGGTAACTCAGTTACAGCCGACAAAATCATTTTTGCCACGTCCGCCACTTCACCTGCTGGCTTATCGATAAAGCCATGTTCAAATGCCGCCAATAGCCGGTTGGCCGCAAAGTTGATACCCTCCGCGCGGTGCTTATCCCGGATAGCTGCAAGTGCTGCGTCAGTGGCTGGGGTTTCACTTAAAAAGGCGGCAGCATTTGTGACGGCGCTATATTTCTCATCAGGAATGGAAACTTCATCAGATGAGACAACCGCGTAAAGCCATTCGAACCCATCCTTCAGCACCGCATTCTCCACAGCCAGCGCATCGGCTCGCTTCTGCTGCGCATCGCGCTCAGCCTCTACGGCGCTCACCACTTGCTGGTGGGCATCAAACCGAACAAGTTCGCCGTGCTCAGCTTCACGCGCGAAAGCCTCAAACCGAACAGCGTGCATTTTGTAATCAGGGGTAAAGCGCTTGATGGTTGTCATGCTTCGTCTCCCAGCACCCAGCGGAGCGCCTGAGCGTAATCACCGCTCGCACCTTCCAGGGCTTTCGTTATTTCTTTTCGTGACTTCAGGCGGGGTTTGGCATCGCCGATCACCTGGCGCTGCCGGCGTGCCTTTTCGTGGCCTTTGGTGCCGGCGGTTGCCGCTTCAACCTCTTTCACTTTTTCGCGCTGTTCGTCGGGTGTGAGGTTCGCCAACTGTCTCGCTTGGGTGACTGTTACTGCGCCAGATTCAACCGCATCTTTAACGGCCTGAGTGGCATCGAGCAGGGCGAGTGTGGCGCGGATCGTCTGCACGCCGACGCCAAACATCAGCGCTAAATCTTTTTCGTCGTGGCCCCACGTAAGCGCATCAGCCATTTTTTTAGCGCGTCCCAGAGGCGTGTCTGCCTGAAAGATTTCATTGGCACTAATCATCACCTCAGCGACGCTAAACGGTGATCCACGTCTGACGACCGCCGGCACCAGAAGAGGTTTTTTGCCTTCTTCTCGCAGACGTTTATTTGCTTCAAGAGTGTTTTTAACCCGCTGACGACCTTCAACGACGCAGGAGCGGCCTGTCTCTGGGTCTTTCCAGATAATGATTGGCTCCAATACCCCCAATTTCATGATGCTAAGCACAGTCGGTTCATGGAGGGGAAGATGGATGCGCTCGTCGTAAAGCGGGTGCTTTTTATCGGATACCAGGTGCAGATTTTCCGGCTCGAACATCAATACGTTGGTTTTACCGCTGGCGCCGTAGGCTTCCGTTGAGTTTTTGGCCATGCATCAACTCCATACCGCGCCGGCGGTGAGCAGGCACAGGGTAAAAATGAGAAGGTAGAAGAGGTGTTTGCCGTGGTGGCGCTTAGGGGCGAAATCGCCCCCGGTCAGGTCGTACTTGTGCTGTATGCGGGCGTTGAGGCTTACCATGTCGGCCTCCGCTGCTGAGTGTGAAGGCGGCGCTGCAACGTTCTGATGTTCTGGCGGACGACGTACACCGGCGCGCAGGTATCGGCGCAGACGAGGATTCTCACGGCCTTATATCTGCCGTCTTCGTAGCGCTGAATGCTCACTGCTTTTTTCTCTACGTCGCGGGTCTGTCCGCAGTGCTCGCAGCGTTGGGTATTGGTTTGCATAACATGTCCTCTCAATGAAATTCACATGGGCAAAGGCGCTGCCTGAGTTGATGCACGCGCTCGGTTTCCCTACGGTTCCAGCACACTGGAGCAGGGCAGCGCCTTTGCTGATGTGAAAAAAAGAGCCCCGGCGAGCGGGGCAAAGGATGTAACAAGGGAACTGAGCAGGCTTGTGATTTCTCACGCACCTGGTGGCGCATCGAACCGGGGATTTATACTGTGTAGGTTAAAAGGTGAACCGGAACGATACGCCACCAGACAGGTGAGACGCCGGCGTTAACCGGCGATATAGACGCAGCCCGCTATGGTTACAGCCCACAGGCACAGGCCCGCAGCGACGCTGTAAACCAGCGCCTTCCATCCGTTTAAGCTCATGATTGCCTCAGTGCGCCGCCGGCGCCGGATGATTAGCGAACGTCGATATCAGGAATGATCACTGAAGGTTTGAAGGTGACGCGGTAGAAATATGGGTTGGTCTTCACGCCGTCGATCTGCTCAATGAAGAATGTCACGTTGTCAGACAGGCCGAGCAGGTGCTTTTTGTACGAGTTAGGGCCAACCTTGCACACGATGCCCAAGGTGTTGGCGGTGCTGCTGTTGTCTTTCGAGCACAGGCCTTCGATAGACAACATATAATCGCCGGTGATGCCGTTATAGAAGACGACGCGGCGATTAACCTCGAAGTTATCTGAGGCGGTGCTTAGATTGCGCGAAACCACGTCTGCGTCATTGTCGCAACCGGCCAGAACCAGAAGCGAAAGAGCCAGAGCTATTTTCTTCATTCACATTTTCCTTATCAGTGCGCCCCGTAGGGCGCGGTGGGTGTTTTATGCGTTTACCATGAAATTAAGTGCTCCAGTCTTTCCCGTGGCGGCCACATAGTCCGCATATTTGGGGTTTACTATCCCTTTAAATTCACAAGCTAATGGCTCAAGCAGGGAATACATTTGCGCGGCAAAATTGGCGCGCTGGTCTTCGTTAAAATTCATGTATTCAACAGTAATTCTTTGTTGCATCACGAAAAAACTCAGGATTTCTTCGTGGATGATATGCATGATTTCGTCGTCCGCTAATCCGCTGGTAACGCGCGTTTTTACGTTTTCGACGATGACATGTGCGATTTTTTGGAATCGTTCGATCTGTAGTGCCATATCTACGTGTGCCATCGTGTAGCTCCTCAGTGGTTTTATGCCTACCGCCCCACACTGGCAGCGGCAGGGTAAAAGCACTCCGTAACCGTTACATTTTCCAGCCCTCCAGTTGTCTGCCTGTTCACGTTGCTGGGGCAGGCTCCCGCGCTTATGTCCCCTTGCACCCGTCATAGCCGAAGCTGATAAGAGCAAGCGGGGTTAAAAGTCTTTCTCCCTAAAGAACGTCTCCGGTCGATCCCTCTCGGGGCCGGGGAGTGATTACATCGCTCACCCCTGGGCGTCTTACCTGCGTGGCTTCCTGCCGGTGACGTTGTTGCTGTCGATGGATTAAAATGTACAGGCAAAACTGTATTTAGTAAACAGGAAAAACTGTAAAAATTACAGGTCATGATGTAATCCAATGATTTGGAAAAGATTAAAGTTTGAGATTTAGGCGAAAAAAAACCTCGCCGAAGCGAGGTCTTGAAGTTGAGAGGGATTAACTTATTGTGACGCCATACCAGAACACCGCGCCAACTACCCTGATTTTGTTGCTATCGTCACCCATATATATTTCATCGGGGTACTCATCAGTGTTGAATGACCGTAGACGCACTCCACCAGGAAGGCGATACAAAATCTTCACCCGAGCCATACCGTCATGATCCAATGCATAGATCTTTCCGTCTTTTATTTCCCTGTTACCAGTATTGATGGCGACTGTAGCTCCATCAGGGAGAACGGGCTCCATGCTATTACCCCAGACCGACATACAAGCCGCTTCTTCGGGCTTTACTCCAAGTTTTTTTAAGCTACGGAGTGAGAACTTTAGCTTTCTACCCTCGCAGTCAAGCTCTACCACTCTACCATTCCCCGCAGCTAACTGAGCCTCTTTGAAGAAAGGAAGATAGACATCATCTTCATCTTCTTCTTCATCGTCAGTCCACAGTGAAATACCGTCCAAAGGCGTCGCATTCGACTCTTGGACACCGGTTTTTAGCCACTGCATTGAGCACTTAAGAGCTTGAGACAGTTCAAATATTTTTCTCGGGTTTTTTGTCTCACCATTTTCAATGCTTGCAATTGACTGTTGCCGAATACCAACCAGATCAGCAAGTTCTGTTTGAGTAATACCAAGCGCTTCGCGCCTAGTTCGTACCCTTTCTGCAAGGCTCATAACCCCTCTCCGCCATTAATGAACAGCGCAAATCTTCACAGTAAATACTGTATTTGACAAACAGGCTTGCCTGTAGAACAATACAGATAAAACTGTAGGAGAGCGCAATGAATACAGGTAACTCACTTTCACATCGGGCAAAGGCTCGACGGATCGAGCTTGGTCTTACACAAGCCGAAGTTGCAGAGCTAGCTGGGATTACTCAGCAGTCATACCAGCAACTTGAGGCTGGGGAAACGAAGAGGCCCAGAAACTTACTGGAGATTTCTTCAGCCCTTAAATGCACAGCCCATTGGCTGATGTATGGAAAACGCAAGCTTTCTTCGTGAAAGCAACCTTTCAACATAACGGAAATTGTAAATGGAATCAGTCGCAACAAGTCGCAATTCAGTGCGCGTCAACTGCAAGCCTGAAGTGCTGGAGAGCTTCTTTCACAAGGAGGCTATTTTGCGTGGCAACAAGCCGCTGGCAATGGGGATGGGGATCCACCCTTCGGGGTTGAGCCGTGACAAGGTTCGCATCGTGAAGATGGCGGCGCGGATGGTGTTGGAGCTTGGATTGCCTGATGGGTGCGTTGCATCTCCAGGATGCGAGCAAAACGTAGTGCTGACCGGTGATGAGGCTAAAAAGTTGCTTTCAATGCTGGAGCACATCCGGGAACCAAAGACGGAATAGGGGGGGCTTTATGGCCTGGGACACGTTTGTTTACGACAACATCAAGAAGCAGCTGGTGAAAGAGGGATTCAGCGAAGCGCTGGCTCAGGGGGGGCAAACCATGGAGCTGATCACTATCGCCGTATGTCGCAGGCGAGCCGCAAAGGGATGGCATTCGACGATTGCCTCACCCGAGCCAGGCAGTTTGCATTGGCTAGCGGTACGAAGGACGAGAAGCCAGAGAAGGCGGGCAAGAAAGCAAAAAGCCGCGCAGCTGCAACTGCACGGCCTTCACTAATCTGATTTGGAGTTCTGCTATGAACAACCTGATTGTGATCGAAGATACCGCCATTCGTCAAGACTCGGCTGGCCGTTACTGCCTGAATGACCTGCATCGGGCCGCTGGTGGTGAGGAACGCCATAAGCCGAAATACTGGTACGCCACCCAGCAAACGCAAGAGCTTGTGCAACTTTTGACCGAGGGAGGAATTCCCCCCTCGCAAGAAAATCAACCAATTAGCGTTATTCGCGGTGGGTTGGAGCAGGGCAGTTATGCCTGCAAAGAGCTGGTTTACTCCTACGCCATGTGGATCAGCGCGGCCTTCAACCTGAAGGTGATACGCACCTTCGACGCAGTGCAAACCGCATCACCGATGACCGAGCTGGAAATGATCGCTCTGATGGCGACCAAAGCCGCCGAGCAGCAGCGCCAGATGAACGCATTACAGCTGCAGGTGAGCGGCGTAACCCAGCAGATTGAAGAAATCTCGACCGGCGCCATTCCTCCGGGTTGGCAGACTGTCCGCAACCTGGTTGCTGAATCCGGCCTTTCCGACGGGAAGGTGAGAGCGTTGATCAGCGCCTTCCATGTACCCAGCAAGAAAATTCCCTTCAACGCACCGGGCGGCATTCTGACGAATGCGACTGTGGCAAAAGAGGACGATTTCATGTCTGCACTGGGCGAGGTTCGCCGAACGGCGACGCGTGCCTGCCGCAGCAAGTACTGGTATCACCCGCGCCTTGGCCGCTTCGAGATGAAAGAGCTGCATGACTAGCCGCGAGGTTGATCGGTACTACGTAGACAGCCACGGCATCCGCGTGCATGTCATCCGTTGGGATATCGGCGAGAACCGAGTGATTTTCCTGCGTGATGGCTATGAGCATGGCGAGTGCTTCAGGTCTGTCGAGAACTTCAAAGAGAATTTTAAGCGAGTTGACGAATGAGCATAAACCAGATAGCCCGCTGCTGTGGATGTCTATCTCCAATAGACGAAGAGGAGATGCTGAAACTGGTTTATCCCAGCGGGGTACATGTTTGCGATCATTGCGCAAGAAAAGTATGGGAAAGCTATGAGAGCTGGCATGGCGGCAGTGCTGTAGGCAGTGCCAAAAGAAAGCCAAAGCGGCAGAGGGTAACCGACTCAGTAAGGTTGCGGATTTTTAAGCGCGATGGATTCTGCTGCAAGCACTGTAACACCAGCGAAGATCTGACTATTGATCATATCCATCCCGTATCCAAAGGCGGAAGTTCGGCTGATGAGAATCTTCAAACCCTTTGCATGTCATGCAATCGGTCAAAGGGGGCTTCTTTATGAGCTTGCTTCTGCCTTCTCGTCCTATTGTTGTTATTCCTGAACTTGCAATGCGTGTTGGGCTAAATGAAGCGATGCTGCTTCAGCAGGTTCATTACTGGATCACTGAGACAACATCAGGGATTGAGCATGATGGCCGTCGCTGGGTATACAACACGATCGCAGAGTGGATGGAACAGTTTCCATTCCTCTCAGAATCGTCCATTAAGCGGGCATTTTCATCGCTGAAATCGCAGGGGATTATCTATGTGGAGCAGCTATCCAGTGACCCTCGTGACAAGACCAATTTTTACGCAATCAACTATGAGCACCGCGCCCTGACTGATGAGGTCAAAATGACCTCATGCAACAGGTCAAATTGCACCGTTGCATCAGGTCACAATGAACCAATGCAACAGGCCAAACCGGCACGCTGCAAGAGACCAAAAAGAGCCGCTCTTCTTACAGAGAGTACTTCAGAGAGTACCCCAAAAGAAAACCCCCCCATAGCCCCCCAGAGCGATGCGGGAGCAGATAACCCATCGGCTGAGGCTGGGGAAGTTCTCGATTTTCTGAATGAAAAAATCAACGGCAGGACGCCAAAGCGCGCTGACACGTTGCGGGAGATTACCGAGCGCCTGGCAGAAGGCAACAGCGCCGCCGAACTGAAGCTGGTGGCTGAACACCGCGCAAGTCTGCTGCTGGGCGATCCGAAGATGGGCCACATGCTCAGCGCCAAGATGATTTTCGATGCCGTCCGGTTCGGTGGATATTTGGCAGCCGCCAACGCCTGGGATCGTCAGCGCAGCCACAAAGCTGCTATGGCCGAAGCGGTCGAACAGCAGCGCCAAGAGCCGGTGGCCGGTGACGCGCCGGAGATTGATTTCGATGAGGCTTTCGATCGCCTGATCCGTGATGCAGCGATGCCAGAAAATGACGCTGAGAAACGCGCGCAGCAACAGGTACGCAAGAACGGATTTGGGAATGTGGACGAGAGCAAAGCTCGCCAGCAGTGGCGCCCAATTTTAACCAGAGCTTACGCAATGTCAGGAGTTCAGGCATGAGAGCGATAGTCAAAGCAGCGGTACAGCGTGATCTGGGTATTGCCCTGATCCCGGTTGACGAAAAGCTGGCGTTTCACATGACGGGCCGCGTGATGGTTTCCACGCTGCCGAAAGAGTTTAAAGACGCCCCAGAAGGCATCCTACCGGCGGTGGAGCATGAGATCGCCAACGACCCACGGTTACAGGGTTTCTTCGCCCATGAGCGCGTCACAAACGCCTGTGGCGGGGTTAACGCTATTGAAGCCTGGGCGACGCAGTTCACGAAATGCCAGTACAGCAAGCATGACCTGCCGGAGGCAATTCTGGACACAGAGCGCGTAGGCAATTCGGCCGTTCGCATCTGTCCTGGGTGCTACAAAAAAAGCCTGGGTGTATCGCCGAAGCTGGAAAAAATCGCAGCCCGCAATACAGCTCGCTGGGTGGTGGCGACGGCAAAACACCGCCTGAAGTCTGAGGGACAGCTGACAATCCCTGAGCTGATGCTGTGGGCCATGCTGTCCGGCGTATTCGACCTGATTCCCGATGACGTTGCGCGCACCGTCACCGACTTACCGGAGCCAAAGGTGATCACCGGCACCCGCAAGGAATCCGAGATGGACTGCACGCCGGGGGCCACTGCGATTATTTCCAAGCAGGCGGCTAAGTGTTTCACCGTAGACCCAGCACCACAAAAGGCTTTCATGCTGCGGCCGAAGCTCACCCGCGTAGAGGACAGCAAATATACCCGATGGGTTAAGACTCGACCCTGCTGCGGTTGCGGAGGGCGCTCAGACGATCCTCACCACATCATCGGCCACGGGCAGGGCGGAATGGGAACCAAGGCCCATGACTTCTTCACTATCCCGCTGTGCCGTAAATGCCACGACGCATTGCACGAGGATATGGCGGCCTGGGAAGCGGAACATGGAAGCCAGGTTGAACTGCTGTTTGAGTTCCTGGATTTCTCCTTTGGCATCGGGGCTATCGCATGAAGACGTACAAGATAACGCCAATCCCAAAACCACGCATGACACAAAAAGACCGGTGGGCCAAGCGCCCGCCAGTTCTCCGCTACCGGGCATTCTGTGATGAGGTGAAATTGAATCGAATCTCGCTGCCTGAGAGCGGCTATCACGTGACGTTTGTTTTACCCATGCCAGATGGCTGGAGCAAGAAGAAACGCGCTGAGATGGCCGGGAAACCGCATCAGCAGAAGCCAGACAAGGACAATCTGGAAAAGGCATTGCTGGATGCCATTTTTGAGGACGACTGCCGCATCTGGGACGGTCGAGTAACAAAGATTTGGGGCGAAGTAGGCCAAATAATTATAGGGGAAATAGCATGAGATTAGAGTCGATTCCGAAATACTTTGCACCGAAAACACCGACCTTTAGCGACTCACCGCGCGCGACGGCTTCGGATTCTTTGACCGGTACTGACGTGATGGCGGCATTCGGGATGTGCCAGGCGCAGGCAGAGTTGGGCCTTTCGGCGTTCATGGGGAAAATGGGTGTCAGCGATGCCGATAAGGTCAAGGCGGTGACACTGCTGGCGGAGAAGGGCATGGCTGGGTCAGTTCGCGTGGCGCCACTGAGAAAGCTGCAGGATGAGACAAGAGTTCGCGTTGTTCTGGCACTATCAGTTTTCGCCTTCCTGGATTACTCCCGCAGCGCATCGAGTGAGGTTGCTTGTGATTGTTGCTCCGGAACCGGATTTATTGAGGCCGAAGTATTCACGAATAAAGTTCACACCCCTTTCCCGGCGAAGGAGTTCGTCAAAGCGTCGATCCGGTTTGGCGTGGAGGGGTTTAGACCTTCCGAGTATGAAGTGCGCCGGGAACAGAGAGAGGTTGTTCGCGTTAAGTGCAAAAACTGCAACGGGAAAGGCAAGGTATCGACGGCCTGTCGTGATTGCTCCGGCAGAGGTTCTGCAGTCGATAAGAAGGAGACGGCAAAGCAGGGTGTGCCAGTCAGAGGAACCTGCAAACGATGCTCAGGCCGTGGGTATGAGCGCATACCAGCGTCACACGCTTACGCAGCAGTGCAACAGGTCACGGATGCTATTTCCTCGGCGACCTGGGATAAAACCGTGAAGCCATTTTATGACGGCCTTATTCGCATTCTGGAGAGCGAAGAGAGCCACGCGGAGCGGGTATTACAGCGTGTTACTGCATAGTGCATGAAAAAATAGTGCAGTATTTTATCGTGAGCTATTTACTTTTTCCGAAAACTGGGTAATTATCTTCCTAACACTAGAAATCCGTCTGATTGTTAAGGTGGATTCAAAAATTTCAAAGGCTGCCTTCGGGTGGCCTTTTTGCATTTCAGCCCCAGCCAACGGACGACACACACGGCACCTTCTTACCTGCAGCGTTTACGGCTGGTGGCTGATCCTTTCCTACAAACAGCACAGCCCGATAGCCGGGAGGTGGAGTCATGAAAATGCACCCAGACAATCCAAACCTACCGTACTGGTGGTCGGCACTGCTCGGCTTCTTTTCGCTGCTGTCGCTGCAGGATTATGTATTCATCGTAGGCGCGCTTATATCGGCCTTCTTCACGATCAAGACGTACTACGCCAAGCGGAAGGAAGAACGGGAACGTTTAGCTGAGGAACGACGGCGCACGAAAATCATGGAGGACTATCTGCACGGCGTATCAACAAAGCCAGAAAGCGAGCGCCCGGCGGCAATCGAGGTTGTTGCAGAAGCTATGCGCAGAGCAGAGGGATGACATGTCGATTAGCAAATCAAAACTCAGCGCCGTGATGCTGGCCCTGATCGCCGCCGGCGCATCGGCTCCGGTGATGATGGCGCAGTTTCAGGAAGAGAAAGAAGGCCAGCGCCTGATCGCATACCAGGACGGTGTCGGCATCTGGACAATCTGCGGCGGCGTGACGATGGTTAACGGCAAGAAGGTTGTGAAAGGCCAGCGCCTGACCGCCGAGCAGTGCAAGCAGATTGACGCAGCCGAGCAGAAAAAGGCGCTCGACTGGGTAGACCGCAACGTCAAGGTAACGCTGACCGAACCGCAAAAAGTCGGTATCGCCTCGTTCTGCCCCTGGAACATCGGCCCCGGAAAGTGCTTCACCTCCACCTTTTACAAGAAGCTGAACGCCGGCGACCGCATTGGCGCCTGCCGCGAAATCCGTCGCTGGATATACGACGCTGGCCGAGATTGTCGTATTCGCTCGAATAACTGCTATGGGCAGATCCTCCGGCGCGACCAAGAGGCCGAGCTGGCTTGCTGGGGGCTGGATAAATGAGATATCTACCGTCAGCGGTATGTTTCGCAGCGGCCGGTTATCTTGCTGCTCACGGCATTGATGGCTGGGGCTGGTTCCTGTTCGTCGGAGTGATTCTGCTATGAACCGATCGACCACGATAATTGCCGCTGTGTTGCTGGTGGCTGTCATGGCCGCCTGCTGGGTAGCCAGCTATTACCAGGGAAAGTCGGAGAGGCTGGAGGGCACGGTCAAGCAACTGCAGGGCGATAACAACCTTCAGACGGCGACCATTGCTACCCAAGCGCTTCACTTTCAGCGCGCCAACGAAATCAGCAACGCGGCGAATAAGTACGGCATCAACACTGACGCGGCCACACAGGGGAAGGAAATTGAATACCGGACGATCATCAAGAAACAGCCTACGTGTGATCTGGCTGTGCCTGCCACTGTTGCTGGTGGGTTGCTCGACTACACGCACCGTCTACGCTCCCGCGCAATGTCAGCCAATACCGGCGACGCTTACGCAGCCGGTGCTGGTGCCACTGCCTCCGGCGCCCTGACATACTGCCAAGCAGTGCTGTGGATTGATCCGCTGCTGGCGGCGCTCGACAAGGCTAACAACCAACTTCTGGAGATACGGCGGCTTAATGATGAACGGTAGTAATCGTTAGAAAAGATCTAACCTATCTTACTATTGTTGTGTGTGTATTATTTAATAATAAGATATTATCACCTCGTTACTTTTCTAAGGGGTGTTCAATGAACGCGGATATAATTTCGTTTGAGTCAATGTTAGCCACTAAGCAGGCCGCCGAATGGGCTTTTTGGACTATGATTGCTTCAGGTGTCTCTGCACTGGCTGCTGCACTTGGTGTTATATTTGCTTGGAGGACTGTCGCTTCATGGAAGCAGCAAGAAAAAGCTAAAGTGAAAATGGATTTCAAGCGTTCAATTTTTAATATTATAAATATAATGCTCAGCATGCCAGATAGATTTAATCTTGAACTGGCGGGAAGGGGTAAAAAGGCCTTAAAATTCAGCGATAATAGTAGTATTGATGACAGATGTAATGTGGAGATTTCTCATCAGTTCGATGAGCTGGTTAAGGTTTTGTCTAATGCGCAAGGATGTTGGATTTATTGTGAGAGATTCTTTGACGGAACTGATATTGAAGGTAAATGGGTTTATAGCCGCGACTTGGTGTTAGACTATATTAATGGAGATGTTGAAAAAAGCGTGGTTATTAATTCTTTAAATAACCTTGCTGAGGAACCATTCGTATATGGGTAATTTGCGATTGTAGCTATTTATATTGGGGGGAGGATGGCAGGTTTAAAAGAGCTGTCGGCTCAACTCAAGAGCGTACGTAAGCAAATCCCGTTTGCTACGGCGCAGGCACTGACAAGCGTCGCCCGAAAGATAGAGGCAGCGGAGAAAACCGCGTTTAAGCGGCATCTGGAAAACCCCACACCGTTTACGGTCAACTCGGTTAAATCGTTCGGTGCCCGGAAAAGCAACCTGAAGGCCAAGGTGTTCGTGATGGACACCGCCGCGAGCTATCTGGAGCCGTTCGAATTCGGCGGCCAGCATAAGCTGAATAGCCAGGCGCTGCTGAACCCCAAGAACATCAAGCTGAACAAATACGGCAACCTGACGCGCAATAAGATGGCGCAGCTGAAGGCTAAGGATGACGTGTTCATTGGCGATGTGACCACCAAATACGGCGAGAAGGTCAACGGTGTATGGCAGCGGCAGAAAGCCAAAAAGGTGAAAAAGGGCAAAGGGCGCCGGCGTAAACGCTCTGCCAATGGCACGCGGCAACCTCGCATCCAGCAAAGAGCGCCAAAGCTTCTTATACGATTCGGTGACGCGCTTCCCGTTAAGCCAACGCTTGGCTATTTCGAACGGGCGCAGGCTATGGCCAATGCCTTGATGCCGACAGAGCTGAGCAGGGCTATGGCAGAGGCGATGCGAACAGCAAAATGATCGGCGATCACCTTCGGGGGAGGCTCCAGAAAAAAATGGGTCCTTCCTGGCACTTTTTTATCTCACGGGCATTGCGCGCCGCGTTCTGCGTCTAGCTATCAACTTTTGAAATTTGGGTAACAGGTAACACCTGAGGTAACAGATGAACCAGTCAGATTTTGCCAAACTTCACAGCGTTAGCCGAAAGACGGTAACGGCCTGGAAGGCCCGCGGCTGGCTGGTTCTGGCCGGAGACGACATTGACGTTGAAGCGTCGAATGCGAACATCGAGCGCTTCCGAAAAACTGTTACCCGACCAGAGAAAAAACCGGCAGGTAACAAGCAGGGTAACAAAACAGGTAACAGATCCTCGGGTAACAAGTCAGGTAACAAAAACGATAAGGATCTGGCCGAGTCTCCGACGAAAACCGTTGAGCGAATGATCGCCGAGCATGGCGTGACGATGACGCTTGATGAAGCGCGCCAGATGAAAGAAAACTTCCTCGCGTTGCTTACCCAGCTCGAGTACGACATTAAATCCGGGCAGGTGCTGCCGTACAAAGACATGATCGAGGCCGTAGGTAATGAATACGCCCGCATGCGCACCCGTCTCATTGCGATTGCTCCTGAACATGGCCCCCGGTTACGGGTGCTGGCTTCTACCACCAACGACGCGGAGTTTGTCCAGGCACTGCAGGAGGTGGTTTACGAGGCGATGGAGGAATTGAGCCTTGATGCAGATAACAACCGAGGAGAGAACTAACGCTGCAGCCTGGCAGAATTTCACCGGGGAGCTGCGCCAGCGTCGCTCCGATGTTCGCCCGCCCGAACCGCTGTCACTGAGCGAATGGGCTAATAAATACGCGGTGCTCTCGAAAGAAACCAGTGCGCAAACGGGCCGATTCCGGTCTTTCGCGTATCAGGATGGCATGATGGACGCCATTACTGATCCAGCGGTGACGCAGGTGTCGGTGATGAAGTCGGCGCGCGTTGGCTACACCAAAATCCTTGACCACGTTGTCGGCTATTACCTGGCGCATGACCCGTCGCCGATCCTCATCGTTCAGCCGCGTGTTGAAGATGCCGAAGATTACAGTAAAACCGAGATCGCGCCGATGTTGCGTGATACCCCGGTGCTGGCGGAAATCTGTGGTGATCCCAAGGCCAAGGACAGTAATCAGACCATCCTCAAAAAGACCTTTGCCAACGGCGCCAATTTGACGCTGGTGGGGGCAAACAGCCCCGGCGGTTTCCGCCGTATTACCTGCCGGATCATCCTGTTTGACGAAGTTGACGGTTATCCGTCCGGCGGCGCCGGGGTGGAAGGTGATCAGATTGCACTGGGCATTAAGCGTTCCGAAACATTCTGGAACCGCAAGATTGCCCTGGGTTCGACGCCAACGGTGAAAGGCACCAGCCGGATTGAAAAGGCGTATGAGGAAAGCGATCAGCGCCGCTATTACGTCCCGTGTCCGCACTGCGGTGAATTTCAGGTACTAGAGTGGGGCGGCCCTGAGACGCCATACGGCATCAAGTGGGACAAGGATGAAAATGGCGATGGCATCCCAGAATCGGCATATTACGTCTGCCGGCATAATGGTTGCGTGATCCACCATAACGAAAAGTCGGGCATGGTGAAGCGTGGCGAATGGCGCGCAACTAAACCATTTAAAGGGCATGCGGGTTTTCACATTTGGGCGGGTTACAGCCTGTTCCCGAACGCAGCCTGGAAGTATCTGGTGGCTGAGTGGCTACGGGTGAAAAACGATCCGCTCATGCGTCAGACCTTTATCAACCTGGTGCTTGGCGAGCCGTATGAAGACCGCGGCGAAAAAGCACTGAGCGAGAAACGCTTGCTGGAACGCTGTGAAGTCTATGCAGCAGAAGTGCCTGACGGCGTGGCGGTATTAACGGCCGGCATCGATACCCAGGATGGTCGCTTTGAAATTGAGGTGACGGGCTGGGGACGTAATGAGGAGAGCTGGTCGATTGCCTTCGACGTGATTGAGGGCGATCTGGAAACCAACGAACCGTGGCAACGCCTCGATGCGTATCTCAAGCAGGTCTGGCGTCGGGCTGACGGGCGTGGATTCACGATCATGGCGGCCTGCATGGACTCCGGTGGTCACCACACCCAGAAAGTTTACGAGTTTGCCAAAGAGCGCCTTGGCCGCCGAATTTGGGCGATCAAGGGCGAATCGGCGCGCGGTGGTAAACGTTCGCCAGTTTGGCCCACGAAAAAGCCAACGTCCAAGTCAAAGGCCAGTTTTAAACCAATCATCATTGGGGTGAATGCGGCCAAGGATACCATCCGCGGGCGACTGCATATCGATCCGCCTGCACCGGGTGAGCCAGCAGCCAGTTACATGCATTTTCCGGCAGACCGTGACCTGAACTATTTCAGCCAGTTGCTGGCGGAACGTTCGGTGTTGAAGGTGTCCGGCGGCCAGCGTTACCGGGTGTGGGAACAGCTTCCAGGCAGGGCAAACGAAGCGCTGGACTGCAGGGTGTACAGTTATGGAGCCCTGTGCGGCCTGTTTTATCTTGGTTTGAAGCTGAATCTGCTGGCGGACAACATTGCGATCAATCCCGATCGCCTGTTGCCGGCGCCGCAGCAGCCGGAGGAAAAACAAAACCTTCGACTGCCTGGCGTCATCATTGAAGAGCCGGAAAAACCGAAGCGCAAGCGCCTGTCACAACTTTTGCCATCATAAGGATCCCTATGTTTAACCGTAACACCAGCCTGTTGGCCGGTGCGATGACGCCTGCGCAATTGCAGGACGCATTGGCAAAGGCGCAACAGGCCTATATTGACCTCGCAGCCGGCGCGCGCGGTGTGTCGTTCTCGTACACGCAAGGTGATGGCACGCGCTCTGTCTCATATCAACAAGCCTCAATGGCGGACCTGATGGCACTGATCCAGTTGCTGCAGGCGCAGTTGGGTATTGTTCCCCGCCCACGTCGGCCAATGAGGTTTAGATTCTGATGAATGACATCAAAATTTTAGGCCCGAATGGGCAGCCGCTACCGCCGATGCGGTCAAAGGCATCCATGCTGGTGGGCGGCAGCCGTGTGCCTTACGATGCGGCGGATTCGTTTAGCGACCAGTTGGCCAACTGGCAGCCTGCCTTATGGTCACCCGACAATGAGATCAATATCTACCGTGATCGCATTGTTTCCCGCGTGCGAGATCTTGCGCGCAATGATGGTTGGGCCAGCGGCAGCATTACCCGCGTGCTGGATAACGCCGTCGGCGCCAACTTTCGTCCCATCCTCAAGCCTGACTACCGCATGTTGGCATTGATGACTGGTAATACAGCCTTCGACGCCACCTGGGCAGATGAATATGGCAAGGTGGTTGAGGCTCACTGGCGGTCATGGGCTAATGATCCGGGACGTTTTTGCGATGTAGAGCGCAAACAAACCGTGTCTCAAATGCTGCGTCTGGGCTTTCGCCACAAACTGCTTGATGGTGATGCGTTGGCGGTGCTGCAATACCGCCCCGACAGGCTGGGGCGTGGGCGTGGCCGCTATGCCACAACGGTGCAAATCGTCGATCCGGACCGGTTGAGTAACCCGCAGCAAAACTTTGACATGCCGAATGTTCGCGGTGGCGTTGAAATTGACGGTGATGGTGCGCCAATCGCGTATCACATCCGCGAAGCACATATCGGCGATTGGTGGAGCGGCGCCAAGACGATGACGTGGCGGCGTATCCCGCGGGAAACAAGTTGGGGCCGCCCGCATGTGGTCCATGATTATGACCATGAGCGGGGCGCACAACACCGGGGAAATGGGATTTTAACGCCGGTTGTTCAGCGGCTGAAAATGCTCATCAAGTATGACCAGTCGGAGCTTGAAGCAGCTATCCTGAACGCCGTATTTGGAGCCTACATTACCTCTCCCTACGATCCCCAGATGGTCGAAGCGGCGATGGGTGAGGCTTTTGATGATACCACCATTGGTGCTTATCAGGATGGGCGAGTCGAATTCCATAACGATCGGCGGATCTCTCTGCAAAATGGTGCTAGGTTGCCGATCATGTACCCAGGCGAAAAAATTGAGACGGTAACAGCTGCGCGCCCGCACAGCAATTTTGAGGTGTTTGAAAGTGCAGCGCTGCGCAATATCGCCGCGGCAACGGGCCTGTCAACGCAGCAGGTCACGCAAGATTGGTCAGATGTTAACTACAGTTCGGCACGCTCTGCGATGCTGGAGGCGTGGAAGACACTGACCCGCCGGCGTGATGATTTTTCTGTGGGGTTCGCCCAGCCGATCCTGTCCGCTTTTATTGAAGAAATCCACGATACGGAAGACCTACCGCTGCCCAGTGGTGCACCGCACTTTCTGGACGCCAGGGCGGCGTATTGCCGTGCTCGCTGGATGGGGCCTGGTCGTGGCTGGGTGGACCCGGTGGCGGAGAAGAAAGGTGCAATTCTGGGTATGGATGCCGGGCTTTCAACGCTGGAAATGGAATCGGCGGAAAACGCCGGCGAGGACTGGGAAGAAATGCTGGATCAGCGTGCGCGCGAGATTGCCGCCTTCAAAGAGCGGGGGCTCCCGGTTCCGAGCTGGGCACAGGCTGAAATCCTGGCACCTGAAACAATTAGAGATCCGGAGGCAGAGTGAATTTACCGCATCTGGCGCAGCGGCTGTTTAACACGCCGCTGGCGCTGCACCCGCAAAAGGCCGAAGTGGTTATGGCCGCCATGATGGACCGGTTCGGGATAACCCGCATCAACACGCTGGCATCTGACTGGCTGGGGGATGATGAAAGTTTTACCCGAAAGGCACGTAAACAGGACGCCGGCTATGACGTAGTTGGCGGTATCGCGGTGATCCCCGTGCAGGGGACATTGGTTCAGAAGTTGGGCAGTCTGCGACCCTACAGCGGTATGACGGGCTACGACGGGATCAGGCAGTCGTTCCTGACCGCGATCAGTGACCCCGAAGTAAGCGGAATCTGCCTCGATATCGATTCTCCCGGCGGTGAGGTAGCCGGCTGTTTCGATCTGGTGGATGAAATTTATCACGCCCGCGGTTCAAAACCGATCCACGCCATCCTTACCGAAAATGCGTATTCCGCAGCGTATGCCATCGCCAGCGCGGCAGATCGCATTCATGTACCGCGCACCGGTGGTGTCGGTTCGGTCGGGGTGATCGTCATTCATTGTGACTGGTCACAGCGAATTAAAGAAGACGGCCTGGCGGTCACCATCATCACCTACGGTGACCGCAAAGCCGAGAGCAACCCCTACGTCAAATTGAGCGATCAGGCCCGCGCCGCGATTCAAGATGATGTAGATGCGATGGGTAGGCTTTTTGTCAGCACGGTAGCCCGTAACCGGGGGATCACTGAAAAAACTATCCGTAACACCCAGGCTGCCTGTTTCCTGGCGGCTGATGGCGTCAAGTTGGGGCTTGCCGATGCGGTGATGACCCCTGATGCCGCATTCCGAAAATTAATCAATGAAGCAGGAGCTTAACGTATGTCTCATTTCAAGTTTGCCCATCTTCTCGGCCTCAAGAAAAAAGCGTCTGAGGAAGAGGACGACGACAAAGAAAAAAGTAAAAAAGCGAAATCCCGTCGCGCGGAAGAGGAGCGCGATGACGAGGAGGACGCTGAAGACGATGACGATCGCGAAGACATGGAAGACGACGACGATCGTGAACCTGACGCCGAGGACGATGATGACGACAAGGAAAAAGGCAAAAAGGCTAAATCCCGTCGTGCTGAAGAAGACGACGAAGACGACGAAGACGCGGAAGAGGGTGAAAACCGCGATGTGAAAAAAGGTCGCCGGGCAGAGCGGAAACGTTGCGCCGCCATTTTTGGCAGTAAGCATGCCGCCGGCCGCCCGGACATGGCCGCTCACCTGGCTTTCAATACCCGGATGAGTGCGCGTGAAGCCATCGACACGCTGGCGACGGTGGGCGCCGTAGCCCCGCAGCCACAAGGTAGAAAGTCGCTGGATGCCCGGATGCGTGAATCTGAGCAGGCACGATTGGGGCCCGACGGCGAGAAGCCTGCAACGGGTAAAAATGCGCTGGTAAGTAAAATGACCAGTCTCTATGACACTGCACGAGGTAACAAGTAATGGACCAGTTTGGACAAAATCAATTCGCTCCGGGCATGAACAGTTCGCTGTTCGTACCCGATCAGCTGGTTTCCGGCCCGTTACAGCTGGTCACTGACTCGGTCACGATCGGTGTTTCAGGGGCGCTTAAACGTGGGACGGTACTCGGTGTGGTCACCGCTACCGGCGCGTATATCCCGAGCAAAAAAGACGCCACCGACGGCAGTGAAAAGCCATCTGCCATTTTGGTCGATAACGTAGACACCACAACCACAGCACAAACTGGCGGTGTGTATCTGATGGGCGAGTTTAACCAGCATCGCCTGATCTTCGACGCGACCTGGACCATTGCTGAACTGAAAGCGCAATTCCGCCCGTTGGCCATCTTCCTACGCGATAGCATCCAGTCGCCGGTATCCTGATCTAACCCCTTTGAAACGTAACTGATGCCAGTTCTTTGGCAGGGTTGCACTCGTCCTGAATTCTGGCCGGCCACGGTGCCGGCATCATAAAGAGACTGAATATGGAAAACATTTTTGATACCAGCGTGCTGGTCCAGGTCGTCCCTAACCTGAAAACCAGCCAAAACTGGCTTCTGGATCGCTTCTTCCCGAACGTGGTGACTTACGAGACGGAAGAGGTTGCTATCGATGTGGACGTGGGTCTGCGTCGTATGGCGCCATTCGTATCGCCGCTGGTGGAAGGTAAACTGGTCGAGAGTCGCAAATACCAGACCAATACCTTTAAGCCGGCATACATCAAAGACAAGCGCGCCCCGGATCTGCGTAAACCGATCCGCCGGCAGATTGGCGAACGCATCGGCGGTGAATTTACCGCGGCAGAGCGCGAAATGCTGAACCTGCAGTTCGAGATGGCAGATCAGATCGACATGATTAACCGCCGTCTTGAATGGATGGCCAGCAGCGCCATGGTGTCAGGGAAAGTCACCGTGAACGGTGAAGGTTATGAAACCAAGGTGGTGGATTTTGGCCGTTCGCCGGATCTGACCATCACCCTCAGTGGCAGCGATAAATGGCCGCTGACGGTGGCCGCCGGCGCTACCAACACGCAGCCGTCGGATGACATTGAAGAGTGGCAGACGCTGATCCTTAAAAATTCCGGCGCGGTACCGACGGACATCATTTTCACCAACAAGGCGTGGAAAGCATTCCGACTGGATACCACGATCAAGGACAACGCCATCACCTTCCCTGCGTTGAGCCCGTTCGGCAACCAGATTAATGCCGGTGCGCAGGTGCAGAAAGGGGCCGTTTATAAAGGCCGCTGGGGCAACTTCGACCTGTGGCTGTATAACGACTGGTTCATTGACCCGCTGGACAATGTCGAAAAACCGATGATCCCTGACGGTGCCGTCATTATGTCTGGCGCTGATCTGATGGGGACTCGTGCGTTTGGCGTAATCCTCGATCCCGCTTTCAACTATGGCCCTCTGGCCTATGCCCCTAAGACCTGGGTGAAAGAAGATCCGGCGCAACGCCTGCTGATGATGCAGTCAGCTCCGTTGGTTATCCCAAGCCGGGTAAATGCTGCACTCTGCGCGACGGTGGTGTGATATGGCATCGAAAAAACAGCAAGGTAACGAACTGGGCGGCTTGCCGCCCGAGTTGATGGTGGGCGAACTGGAAAACGGAGAAGAGTTGAAAGTTGACGGCCAAGAGCCCGACAATTCTGCCGACACCGACACCGACACCGACACCGACACCGACACCGACACCGACACCGACACCGACACCGACACCGACACCGACACCGACACCGACACCGACACCGACACCGACACCGACACCGACGATGATCACGATTCGGATGCCGATCAGGACGGTGAACAGTTGCCGGCCGGCATGGTTTCAGTGGTTGTCACCAAAGGTAACACGGTGCGGCACGATGGCTGCGACTATCCAGAAAACCGGGCTTTCATGTTGCCGGTAGAAGATGCGCAGCGGCTGATTGGCCTGGGCGTGGTTGCTGATGTTGAACAGCTCCGCAAGTTGGCGTTGCTTCGCAGTGCGCCGGCCGTATCTGTGCAATCGGGGGAGTAATGGGAATCAACTGGGATCAGCATTTGCTGGCGCCGTTGCACGGCGTTTTTGGTGACCCGGTTGAGTATCGCCCTGGCGGCGGCGCGGAGCCTTACACCATTAGCGGCATATTCGATCGAGCCTATACGCAAGAGGTCGATCCGCTGGACGATGGCAGCACTATTAACACCACCAATCCTGTGCTGGGTGTGCGTGATAGTCAGTTCCGGGCAGCGCCTAAACAGGGGGACCGGGTATTGGTCGGCATCGTTGGTGGGGTGCCGGTCAATACGCTCTTTGCCGTAGCGGATGTTCAACCTGATAGCCACGGCGGGACGAAGCTAATTCTCAACAAGGTGAAATCATGAACCCGAGAGGAGTCCGGTTGCTGGTCATTGAAGCGTTGAAGAATAAGACCGATGCCGCCGATCGGGTTTATTCACCTCGGGACTGGCCCACCACTGCGGATATGTATCCTGTTCTCCTGGTGCAGACACCGATCGACGTGAAGAATTCGCTGGGGCGCAATGTGCCCCAGTTCAACACGGTGACTACGGTCCGCATCACCGGCCGTCTGCAGGAATTGGACGATGCGGCGGAGGACAACGGGGCAGAAAAAGCCGAAGAAGCGCTGGAGCAGCTACGCGAGCAGGTAGAGCGCGCGGTCATCAATAGCTATGAACTGACGCGAAAAATTCAGCAGTTTCTGCAGGTACGTTCGACCATTGATGTGGACGCCGGCGGCGAAGGGCACACCGCCCAGTTACTGATGGAACTGGATATCGAATACTATCAGGGCCCCGAAGAGTTTTATGAAATTGATGCTTCTCCGCTTGAGGGAATTGACGTCACGATCTCCATGCCGGATGGCACCCCTGAACCACTCGTAAAAATCGATCTGGAGTAACCCTATGTTTGTGAAACCCGTACCGGGGCGCATTGTGCGTGATCCGGTCAAGGGCACTTTTTTGCCGGAATCCGGCGAACAGGTTCCCGATAATATTTTTTGGGGGCGCCGCCTGAAGGATGGCGATGTACAAAAATTCGACCCTAACGCATCGGTTAAGCCGGTGGCGGGGAAGAAAAGTCAGGAGAGTGATCAATGACCGTTCCATTTACTCGCATCCCTTCAAATCAGCGTGCACCGTTTTTCTACGCCGAGTTTGATAACTCGATGGCGAATACCGCGACTGCAGTACAGCGCACGCTGCTGATCGGGCAAATGCTGTCAACGGCGACGGCAACGCCAGGCATCCCGCAGAAAGTTTCTTCTGAATCGGCGGTAGCTGGCATCTGCGGTAACGGCTCCATGTTGCACAACATGATGGCAGCGTATCTGGCCAACGACATTTCTGCGGAAATCTGGATCCTGCCGTTATCGGATGGCACCACCGGAACCACAGCGGCAGCCGGTAAATTACAGGTGCTGACAGCGGCGGCCACGACCGGCGTTTTGTCGCTCTACATTGCCGGTATGCGCGTTCAGCTCACGGTCGTCAGTACCGACGATAAGGTTGCCGTGTCCGCGGCGATTGCAGCGGCGATCAACGGTCAAAGCAAGCTGCCGGTTACTGCTGTCGTGGATACCACAGCCACCGATACGGTGAACCTGACGGCGAAAAATAAAGGTGCGCACGGCAACAGTATCGATATTCGCCTCAATTATCAGGGTGCCGCCGGCGGTGAGGAAACCCCGCAGGGCATGGAGTTGAAGGTAACGCCAATGGCCGGCGGTGCCGGTGCGCCGTCTCTGACTGAGCCGCTGGGTAATCTGCAAGATCGCGCATTTGACTTCATCGTCAACCCCTACACGGACACCACGTCGCTGGATGCCGTGAAAGAGTTCCTGTCAGATGCCACCGGCCGCTGGTCTTACGCACAGCAGCTCTATGGCCATTCATTCGGTGCGCTGGCAGGCACGTATGGTTCTTTGTCCGCCGCCGGCGAAGCACGCAATAACCAGCATGAGACGCTGCTGGGGATCAACGGATCACCGACGCCCACTTATCTTTGGGCGGCAGCGTTGACCGGGGCGATTGCGCCGAGCCTGCGGAACGATCCGGGCCGTCCAACGCAGACGTTGACGATCAGTGGTGTACTGGCCCCGCCGCTGGAATCCCGCTTCATGCTGACTGAACGCAATAATCTGCTGTATAGCGGTATCTCAACGTTTACGGTCGCTGATGATGGTTCTGTGCAGGTTGAAAAGACCATCACCACCTACCAGAAGAACAAGTTCGGCGATGCAGATGACAGCTATCTGAACATTGAAACGCTCTATCTGCTGATGTTCGTGACCCGTTTCCTGCGCACGCAAATCACTTCCAAGTTCGGCCGTATGAAGTTGGCTAACGACGGTACCCGCTTTGCGCCAGGCTCCGCGATTGTGACACCCAACGTGATCCGCGCGGAGCTGATCGCCCAGTATCGCACGCTGGAATATAACGGCTATGTGCAGGATGCCGCGGCATTTGCCGAGACGTTGCTGGTGGAGCGTAACAGCAGCAATACCAAGCGGATCGATGTGCTGTGGACGGGCACGTTGATCGACCAACTGGAAATTTTCGCACTACTCAATCAATGGCGACGCGCGCAGACCGCGGCCTAAGGGGGATTCATGGGAGATACAACTAACCGCCTGGCCGGGACCGCGTACGTTACCATCGACGGTGTAACGGTCATGGTTGCCGGCCAGTTCAAATACAGTCCCGGTAAAGTGGAGCGCTCCACGTTGACCGGGATGGATACGGTGCACGGTTACAAAGAAAAGCCGCGGGCGCCGTTTATTTCCTACCAGGCACGTGACAGCGGCGGAACGTCGATCGCTAAAATCAACGATTCCACCAACGTCACGGTGGTCGTCGAGCTGGCCAACGGCAAAACAGTGATCGGCGAAAACATGTGGTCCGTGAATACGCAGGATGTTGATAGCGAAGAAGCGGTGTTTGATGTTCGCTGGGAAGGCGGCTCGGTAACGGAGTATTGATATGGCAGTGCTTGATAAAACTAAAACGATCGTACTCAGTAAAGCGCTGGAGATGGGCAACACCCGCTACGAGAGCCTCGAACTGAAAGAACCTGCCCTGGCTGAGGTTGAGCAGTTCTATGAAACGCAGCGCAGCAAGAATGGCATGGCAGCCATGAAGCTGCTGCTGGCGTTGAACTCGGGCGTAACTGAAAAAGTGTTGAGTGGCATGGCTTACACCGATTACAGGAAGTGTGAGGACTACTTGATGTCTTTTTTGACCTTCGATCCCTCGGCGGATGGCAGCAACTAGCTGCTGAGGTGACGAAGTATTACGGGTGGGGGCCGCAGGATGCGTGGTCCCTGACCCGTACCCGGTTGGATTTTTGGGCCGTTCAGGCCCGTCGGATAGAAAAGCTTAAGGCGGGCAAGTAATGGCCAACTCATTCGACTTTGAGCTGACGGCTAATGATGAGGCGTCAGCCGCAATTCTGCGGATTGAGGAAATTGTAAAGCACCTCAATCCGCTGTTGGACAGAACGCGCGATGCGTTGGCGTTGGGCGGTCAGGAATCCAGAGATAACCTTGACGATTTGGGCAGCCGTTTTGATGTGTTGGCTAAAAATGCCAGAAGCGGCGTCCAATTCATCGGCGATTTGGTCCCGCCGCTCAAAATGGTCGGTGGATTAACCCTCGGGCTGGGTGGCGCTGCAGCGGTCGTCAACGTTGTTAAAAACAACCTGACCAATTTTGCCAACGCCGGCTACCGGATCGATACCGTTGCAAAAAACGTCAGCATGACGGCGGACGCCTTTCAGGAACTGACTGGCGCCATGATTGAAAACGGCAGCGCGCGTGAGGCTGCGGAAGGATCGGTCAGTGAGTTATTTGAAAAGGCGAATGATGCTGTACACGGCCGTAATGATGGCTTTCTCGCCTTGCTGAAACAGCGGGGGATAGGGATCAGTGAAACCAAGGATGGCCTGGCCGATGTAGGCAAGCTGATTAACGACCTCAACCGCGCTATGCAATCACTCCCTGCTGGGCAGCAGGCGCTGTTTGCCAACAAATTGGGCCTTTCGCCCGATCTTCTCAGCTATCTGCGCAACACGACCAGTGAAGTTCAAAGGCTCAAGGATCAAGCCCGCCGGGATGGCCTGATATTTACCGAGAAGGATCTGCAGAATGCCCTGGCGTTCAAGCAGCAGCTGAACCAGATAGGTGCTGCCTACGACGGCATGCTGATGAAAGGGCAGGCCTGGCTGGGCCAGTCGGAAACCTTGGCGGCTTCGGTAGACCAGATCAAGCAGGTCGTCACCAATGGTCTGGACAGTACGGCTATCGGTTCGATCCTGACGTTTAACAGCGGCGGGAAACAGGCCGATGTTTTGCGGCAGGCTCAAGGCGATGAGAAATTTAAAGACACGCTGTCATGGAAAGAGAAGCTGGATTTAAAACTGGGCTATGCGTCAGAAGATCTGATCAAGAAACTGAACGGATATTATAAACCGGCCTGGCATGCAGAGAAGGTCGGGAAACAACTGCAAAATGATTTAGAACAAGTTATGCATCCCCTACCACAGAATGTGAGCAACCCTATAGATCAGGCATTGGGGAATACACCTGAGCAGCAGCATTTGTTTAAATTAGAGACAAAAAACAACCTCCCGCCGGGGTTGTTGGATAGGGTCTGGAATACTGAGTCATCGCGAGGGAAAAAGCTTTTTTCCTCCGCCGGGGCAGAAGGCCCATTCCAGTTTATGCCACCTACCGGTAGAGATTATGGGCTTAATAATAGATCTGACCGAATGGATTTCTATAAATCCAGCGATGCGGCTGCGCGTTATCTGTCAGACCTGTTAAAAAGATTTGATGGGGATGTGAGCAAGGCAGTTGCGGCATATAATTGGGGGCCAAATCGAGTAAGTGATAAAGGGCTTGCAAGAGCACCGCGGGAAACCCGTGATTACTTGCAAAAGATTATGCCTGGATTACCGATGTTCTACCCTCAGGGTGATGGATCAGATTCTGGCTATTCACGAGCATCAAAAGACAACACCTCTCGGATTTTCAGCGGGCCAGGACGACAGGGGGATTCATCTGGAGCAAATCAAGATTTGTTGTCAGCCATAACATCGTTAAATAAAACCATGCAAGACAGCAAGATGCAGATTGAGTTAACGCTAGTTGATAGTAAGACGGGCGAGCGGCGTACTATCATTGGTAACGATGGGGCTCGGGTATCAACCTCAATGAACTTCCAGTAGCATTGTGCTAGCATTGACACTGAACTGATTCATTACGTCATATGGATGGTACGAAATGAGCTTGTGGAATGCAATTTTATTAGGTTCGGTGTTTTTCCTGTTTTCTGTTTTTTATTCTTTTAAGAAAGAGCCGTCAGTGCTCAGATCTCTCATGAGGTTTATTGCGGTAGCGGCAATAGTGGTTGCATCATATTATGGGTATGTGTTTAAAGGAATGATAGACCAATCAAGAAACTGTAATGATAAAACAGAGTCTTTCTACGAGAGTCATGGGGAACTCTGTTATAGTGTTGTAAATATAAAGGAGATTGCAAATAAAAACGCCAATTTAGAAGTTAATAAATTCATCATTATTAATGATAAAGTGGCTGTTATTAACACCCCGTTAAATGAGCAGTACGAAATAAAATATGTTGATGGTGTAGGGTTGAAAACTAGATTGCTAAATTGATATTTATATCTGTGAGTTATTATTTTAAATCTAGTGTTGTATGCCCACCTTTAAGTGGGCTTTATTTTTTCAGGATGTCACTTCCTAACCTAGTCATTGCGATTAGATGTATCAATCGCATTGTTGCCTGAGGTGATTAAGTTAATCAATGTGTCTATTTTATTCTCCAGTGCGTTGATTTTATTGTTTAAGTTTTTGTTTTTTGTTATTTCGTTTTTCTCATTGAGTGCTTCAATTGCGATCGCCCTAGAGTTTGGTCTAGACCTACCAACTGGCACAAAAAATTGAGCATGAATAGCTACGCCAGCGATATAGAAATCGCTTGGCTTTATCGTTGGATACTCAGGATTAAGCGGTTTTAAGTATGTTATTCCCTGATCAGTTATTAGTTGTTTGAATGTGGTTTCTCCTGTGTCATTCAAATGGCAAAGAATAAAAGAACCACTAGTCGCATGTATTTTTGGGTCAAAGGTGACTATGATCCCATCAGGAAAACTGATGCCATCAGTTGCCATCATCGAATCGCCATCAATTTTTAAGGCAAATAGTTCCTCCCCGGTAGTGGTTGGAGCTGGGATAAAGTCAAGGATTGAGACTTCTGATGCTTCACCGAGACTAAACCTAATGGCTTGAGAGTGAGAAAGTAGGGGGATCTCTCTAACCGTTACCGTTCGCTTTATGTTGCTAACGTCGGGCCCTACACCATTACCAGAACTAAGCCATTCAACAGATGTACCGAGAGTGGCAGCAAGGTTTTTTAAAACCCCTTCACGCGGTTTCGAGTTTCCTGCTTCATAAGCAGCTATTTGACGCCTTACCACACCGACAGCCTCAGCGAGCTGGGATTGAGTCAACCCCAGCGAGGTTCTGGCTACGGCTACTCTTTTGTAGAATGAGTCATCAATATTCATATGTGCACCATAAAAAATCACATTGACACATCGATATGTGCGTAATATAGTCAAATCTAACTTGTGATGTTGTGATATGCAAAAATACATGAGGTGCATAATGGAGCAAAAGGCAGTTAACAGCAAGCTGATGTCGTATCGCATGCGTCCTGAAATTCGTGAATTCGTGGATCGTAACGCGGCGAAGACATACCGATCAGCACAGGGAATGATGGACTACTTGATGAATCGTTTGATGGAAATGGAGAGGAAGGGTGAAATTACAATTGAATAACGGCGAAACCCGGCTGTGCGCGAACACTAACCGGGTCTCTATGTCAGTAACTTTGCGAGAAACCAACATGAACATTGTAGCGAAGACCGATCTTAATTTCCATGGTGTGATTTTGTCTCCGGTAACCGAAGTGCCAGGCATATGGTTAACGGCATCCCAAATCGGCTACGCGCTGCAGTATGCCGACGATAAGGCGGTACAACGCATTTACTCGCGACACGCTGATGAATTTACAGACAACATGACAGGGGTGGTCAATTTGACCACCCCAAGTGGAACGCAGGCGACACGGATTTTCTCACTGCGCGGAGCTCATCTGATAGCTATGTTCGCCCGCACTCCTGTAGCTAAAGAGTTCCGTCGTTGGGTTCTGGATATATTGGATAGAGAGGCGGCCCGAATGCCGGAGAACTCACCTCTTCACCGATATTTCGTGAAAGTCATCATCAGAGATAACGTGTTTGGTGCTGATGTTGAGCTTCTGGGAAAGGCTGATACGTTCAAGGCGATCGCGCGTGGACTTGCCACAGACTTGGGTTTTGAGCCAACAGGTTTTATAAGTCGCAGACCAGCGACGGAGAAAATGATGCGGAAGCATTAGGGATTTTGCCCCTGACATTGGGCAAATAAAAACCGCCAGTGTAGGGCTGGCGGCTTATGTCACTACTGATTGGAGATTTGAATGCAACAATCAACAGCTGTAAATGTAGCAAAGACAGCGCACATTGTCGATCCTGATATTCTGCCAGTTATGGAGTGGGGTGGAACAAGAGTCGTCACCACCGAAACTTTGGCTAAGGGTTATGGGTGCCAAGAAAAAAGTATCCGCATGAATCTAGCTAACAATAAGGGGCGGTTCGTGGAGGGAATGCACCTATTCACGTTATCAGGCAACGAGTTACGCGAATTTAAGAACAGAGCCAATGATAGTGGCTCTGTTGGTAAGAATGCCCGTTCGCTTACTCTTTGGACTGAAAAGGGTGCTGCCCGTATGTCCAAGATCGTTGATACCGATGAAGCATGGTCATTCTTCGAGAAACTGGAAGATTCATACTTCAGACCTCGCGAATCCGTTGGCTTGCCATTGGACTACGAGCACGCACTTGAAAACCTGCTGGCAAAGGTTAAAGAAAATCGCATAGTTACGGAACAACGCGATCGTGCAATTAAGGAGCGGCGCTGGATTGGCGAGAAACGCGAGGCCACGGCGATGGCAACTGCATCGGTAGCCGTGCGGGAGAAGAACAGACTTGCTGAGCGTCTTGGAGAAGGAAAGAATTACGCTGCCATTATCCCGGTGGAGAAGAAAACCGGTGAAAAGTTTAAATGGCAGCCGCTTCGCAAGTGGTGCAGAGAAAACGACGCAGTGCCACATAGCGTCGAAGACCCCCGGTTTGGCACAGTAAAATCGTGGCCACGGGAAGCGTGGATGGCGGTATATGGAGTAGACCTCCGCAAGCTGTTTTAACAGTCAGAATTGATTACACCTATCCAACCCGCTTAATTGCGGGTTTTTTGTTTCTGGAGAAAAGATGGCTCTAATCAATGACGCACTATCTTCCCTGTTGGGGAGTGGAGAGAGCTGGGACTGGTTCGAGCATATTCACCCGGCATCATTTCGTGGCATTCCCTTTGCGGTAGTCAGTGCCGAAGGCGTATTTGGTCGGCGCCAGGCCGTGCATGAATACCCTTATCGCAACACCGCCTGGGTTGAAGACTTGGGGCGTGGTACGCGCAAATTAACGATCAGGGGTTTCATCGTCCATAACAGCCTGGCGTATGACGCACCTGACGTGATAACGCAGCGTGATTCGCTGGTGGCTGCGTGCGAGACGGAAGGGCCGGGTACGTTGATACATCCGACGCTTGGGGAGCTTACCGTAAGTGTGCCGGATGGCGGTTTGCGGGTACTTGAGAGCGTGGATAACGGCCGTTCCTTCGAGTTTACCCTGACGGTCATTGAGTCCGGTTTAAAGGTGTTTGCGATTACCGGCAGCACTCAGGCGGCATCACTGGTTCAGGCAAACTGGTTACGAACCGGCCTGATGGCGGCCACAAAATTTATTGCCACGGTTAAAGGTGAGATCCGCAGTGTAACTCAGACCATCAAGACGTTGCGCAATACCGCTGCGTTTTGGGGAAACATGGTGAAAAGCACCGCAAATGAGGTCACTAATCTCAGTAATGTCCTGAAATCGACCTTCGGTAGCGCCCGGTATGGGCGATACAACAAAGGCACCGTAGGGGGAGGAGTTTCGGGATCAACCGGTGCAGTAAATCGAACAGCAGATACCGACAATTACGCCGGATTGGTTAACCAAAAAATGGCGCAAGCGGTAACAGGACGCGCCGAATTGTTGGCGCTCACGGCCACATTTGAGGGGGTAGCCTCCGTCGATGCCTTCCCCGTTGATGCCAGGGCCATCATTGATGCGGTCATTTCGTTCAGCGGCAGTGTAGAAGAAAAAATCCGCATGCTGGAAACGTTGGCCTCGTATCGAAACACCACGTTTTACGCCACCTCGGGTGAAAATTCGGTAGCCAATGGCGCCACTATCTTGCTCTGCGTACTGTCCGCCGGCGCACTGGCAGCGACCGCCGCCAATTATGAGCCATCAAGCTATGACGATGCCATTTTGATGCTTAATCGCGTCTGCGACACGCTGGATGAGGTGCTGCTGATGGCGGCGGATGCCGGGGACGACGACGATTATCTGAACCTGTTGCAAACCCGCGATGCGCTGGTCAACGCCTACAGCCAGAAAGGCGCCGTTCTTAGTTCACTGACCCAGGTTGTTATGCCCACATCGTTACCGGCGTTGGTGCTGGCCAACCGCATGTATCAGGACGGTGCTCGGGGTGATGAACTGGTTCAGTCTGTCGGGCCGCGCCATCCGGCATTCATGCCCACCAAATTTAAAGCGCTGAGAAAATGAAAGATGAACTGATTTTGACGGCCGGCGGTAAGCGAATTTCCGGCTGGGATTCTGTTCGCGTTACGCGAGGCATTGAGCGCTTGCCATCGGATTTCGACTTGTCGTTGATGGACTACTACCCCGGTAACGAAGAAAAGCAGCTGGTGCTGCCCGGAGACAGCTGCACGGTGCATCTAGGGGATGATCTGGTCATGACCGGCTATGTCGATCGCTGGAATCCGGTGATTGGCAAAGAGCGCCATGAAGTTCGCGCTACGGGAAGGAGTAAATGCCAGGACCTGGTGGATTGTTCAGCTGAATGGCCTAACAACGTGATCAGCCAGGCTAATGCCCTGCAGATAGCGCAAAAGCTGGCGGCACCATACGGCATCACCGTCAGTAGCGACGTGAATAATATGACGACGGTTCCCCAATTTACCCTGAACTGGGGGGAGTCTTCGCAAGAAGTGATCGACCGGATCACCCGTTGGGCCGCACTGCTATATTACGACAAGCCCGATGGAAGTCTTTTCCTTACCCGCGTCGGAATCGCCAAGGCGGCCAGCGGCGTGGCGCAAGGGGAAAATATTGAGACGGCATCTTTCATGTCATCGATGGACGAACGTTTTTCCGATTATGTCGGGGTATCAATGTCGATGACGCCGGCGATGGAGTTGTCCCCGGATAGCGGCTATTCCGCCGTTACTCTGGCGCGCGCCCAGGATCCGGAAGTCGCCAAAATGCGCTACCGCAATCGGATTGTCATCGTTGAGAGCACGATGAACTCTCATGGACAGGCGCAAAACTGCATCGACTGGGAGATGAACCGGAGATATGGCCGTTCACGACGCCTGCAGGTGGAGATCGATAGCTGGCGAGACAAGGCCGGGAAACTGTGGGAGCCGAATACGCTGATCCCCATCAATATTCCTGTTTTTGGGCTCAATAACGTGCAGTGGCTTCTGGCGGAGGTCACCTTTACCCGTGACGAGCGAGGCACGCGGGCCAATCTCATCATGATGCCGAAAGAAGCATTTGCCGTTCAACCCTATCAATTCTATAGCCAGGTGCAGGAGCTAAATCGATGAATGACGGCATGTTGAGGCAGCTTGGGCGCCGGGTGGCCATGATGATCGGCCTGGGCAAGATCACCGGGTACGGCGATGCCGGCGGAATTCAAAAACTACAGTATCAGACGCCACTGGAGGTGAGGGGTGACACCCCGCGAATGGCGGAGTTTGGATTTTCTTCCGGTCTCCCGGTGGGTACGGATGTGGTGCTGGCGTATCTGGGGGGTGATCGTTCCAGCGCCGTGATCGTGGCCAGCAACAATCAACAATACCGGCAATCGGGTTTAAAAAGCGGCGAAACGCTGATTTATAACCAGTGGGGAATGTTTGTAAAACTCACAGAAAACGGCATTGAGATAGAAGCGAAAGGGAAGCCGGTAACAGTGACCAATGCGACCACCGTTACCGTCACGGCCACTGAAAAAATCAGACTTGAAACGCCGCGTTTGGAAGTGACCGGCGACGTGATCGACAACTGCGACAGCAATGGCGCCACGCTAAAAGCATTACGCGATACCTATAACGATCACAGCCATAACGTGAAAAATGTCCAGAGCGGCAACGATGAGAAGACCAGCGAGAAACCGGGGGAGATCGTCGAATGAGTGATATCAGCTCTTACTGGGATATTGAACGGCTAGTAGCTGAGTGGCGTGAGGGAAACGGCGATCTGATCAATGGCGATGACCTGCAGACCGCGATGATTATCAGTCTGTTCACCGACCGTGTCGCCCGTGATGACGATGATATAGACGGAGACGACCGACGCGGTTGGTGGGGGGATATGGGGGAGGATCATAACATCGGCTCCCGCCTTTGGTTGTTGCGCCGTCAGAAATTGACCCAGGCAGTTGCTCAAAAAGCGGAAGACTATGCCCGCGAGGCATTGCAGTGGCTGATCTCTGATGGTGTGGTGTCGTCGTTCACAATAGCAACCCAGATCGTTTATCCACGCCGGCTAAATATGGTCATTCGTTATCTGCGTCCGGGTAACGGTGACCGCACGGACATGCGATTTTTTTGGGTTTGGGAGCAATAAACTATGCCTTTCAATCGACCGACACTCACCGAATTGCGTGAGAAGAGTCGCACACAGCTTCAGGCTGAACTGAGAAAGACCGGTGCGCTGTTGCGCTATTCCAACATGCGTGTTTTGGCAGATGCCGACGCCGGCCTGGCCCATTTACATTACGGGTACCTGGATTATATCGCGCTGCAGTCCACCCCTTTTAATGCCACTGATGAATGGCTATCGGGATGGGCTGGCCTTAAAAGTGTTTACCAAAACCCGGCCAATCCGGCATCCACACCGTCTTATGAATTTAGCGGAACTGTGGGGACTCCCGTCAACAAAGGCGCTGTGTTGCGCCGTGGTGATGGTTATCTCTACCGGCTTGAAGAGAGCGTAACGATCGGGGCAACCGGGAAAGGTGTTGGCAAGCTTACCGCAATATTGCCCGACATCATTGACGACCCTACTGGGGGCGGTATTGAAGGTAATGCGGATGCCGGGACGACCCTGACACTGGATGTTTCACTACCTGGCATTGATGCCAGCGGCGTAATGCTCGAGCCCGCAACCGGCGGAGCAGATATCGAGACCCAGGAAAGTTTCCGCGCCCGTATGCTGCTGGCCTATCAAAATCCGCCCCAGGGCGGCAGCGATACCGATTACGAGCAGTGGGCGCTGGCGGTGCCTGGCGTTACACGTTGCTGGCCCAAACGGCGCCTGATGGGGGCCGGTACGGTTGGGGTGTACATCATGTGCGACGGCAACGACGAAACCAATCACGGTTTCCCGGTAGGGACTGACGGTATTTCTCAGTTGGATGACTGGGGCGCACAGAAGGCTACCGGAGATCAGGGGCGTGTGGCTGATTACATCTACCCACGCGCGCCAGTCACTGCGCTTGTTTACGTTTGTTCGCCAGTGGCCAAGACGGTGGATTTTGAGATCAGCGGCATTTCACATGTTGGCAGCGACATTACCACGGCCATTGCGGCGGCTATCGACAATGTCTTTTTCGAAGGTGGAACGCCGGTCGGCAATGGCAAGATCTTCCTCTCTGACCTGAACAGGGCAATCGGAGACATTGATGGCACAGCAGGCTTTATCCTTATTTCCCCAACAACGAATATCGATCTGGGGGTAGGGGAACTGCCGGTGCGTGGCGAGGTGAACTACACATGAGCCAGTTTACCGTAAAGGAGTATTCGCGCGCGCTACAGGCGTTGATCCCAACCGGGTTAGCGTGGCCGCGCGACCCTGGCGGGGTTCAGGGGGCAGTTATTCGGGCTCTGGCTACAGGGTTTCAGCGTAGCGATAACGATGCGATAGCGTTGCTTGTGGGCGCTTTCCCTGAAACCGCAACCATCATGCTGACTGAGTGGGAAAAAACTCTCGGCTTGCCGGATGACTGTTCGATCGGTGAGGTTGACACGATAGCGAAACGCCAGGCGGCCGTGGTATCAAAATTTATCAGTACCGGAGGCCAGTCACGCACCTATTTTATCGGTATCGCCAGAGCGCTCGGTTACAACATCACCATCAAGGAATACCGCCAGGCGCGCGCCGGGCTGTCTGTGTGTGGCGATGGGTTAAATGGCGACGACTGGCCTTTTGTGTGGCTGGTGGAGGCAGAGGAAACAACCATTTCCTATGCCCGAGCCGGGATGAGTTACTGCGGAGATCCGCTGCGTTCATGGGGGAATAAGCAGCTTGAGTGTCGAATGAACGCGCTCGCACCTTCGCATACGATCGTTAAATTTGGCTATATCAATTTTGGATTTAACGACGAGGGCGTTTACGACGTTACCCCAGAATTTGCCGATATGTTCGACACTGCATCGGGCTATCTCTAAACAAATCTATATCAAATTTCAGGAGTTATCATGAGAAAGGTAGGAAGCACAACTGATACAGCAGATGCAAACGGCGAATATACGAATGGTAATGTGGCGCAGGGCATCCCGCCGACCATTATCAATGCGGAGATGTTGAACACGTTCCAGCGCGAGTTAGTTGGTGTTGTCGAGGGTGCTGGTTTAGAACTAGATCCTACAGATGATCATCAAGTATATAAATCCATTCAAACTATTATTGCCGATGGGTTTAATTCGTTACTACAGCCCAGAGGTTACCAAGAATTACCCTCTGGACTAATAATTCAATGGGGTACGGAATATACTGACAATACATCTGTTAATATAAATTTCCCCAAGGAGTATAATAGTGCTGTGTTCTATGTTTCTGCAGTAAAAATCACTGCAGGTGATGGAAGGTTTTCTACGGTTGGTGAGGTGAATAAAATCGGTTTTAATGCCTACGGTAGGCTTGGGGTTGATGCTGCAGTTTTGAACAACTTTATGTGGTTGTCAGTTGGTTTTTAGTTAAGAAACGGGGGCTCAGAACCCCCTGCTTTGAAAATAAACTCTCAACTTGGAATTAGTTTATCCCTCATGGATAAAACTGACTTTTCGAAAAATGAGTAGACCAACCAGGCACTTAACAAAGTAATGAAAATGAAAAGGAACCATTGCATTAAACATTCGAGAAAAGTTGTAGGGGGTAGGAAAAAATAACGTATTGATACTAATGCTGGAAGGTTTGTCAAATAAGCTGCGTATGACCATCGTGCGATTTTTGAGAATGGATAGTTAATTATTGGACTTGCGCTAATTCTATATCCGGCGCAAATTAAGCAAGCAAATCCTACATTTGCAACCGGGAATAAAAGTACTTTTAAAATTTTACTTTCATCCATGAATGAGTCGGGTTTGGACGCAATGTAAATGCATAAAGGTATTAGTAGAACTCCAGTCTTAACTATACGCGTGGAACCGATTTTATTATAAGCAATGACTGCTATGACACCAATCATTATGGAGTCTATTCTACAGAGTGCAGTTGACCTGATTTCGTTGAAAGTCATGTCGGTATATAGAGATGCATGAATACGCAGCATGACTGGAATTATGATTAGTAAGGAGATGGTTAATAAAACACTGATTCTTTTATTGTTGGTTATAGCAATAAAAACTGATAGTACGATTGGAGTTATAAAATAAAAAATCTCTTCTACCGCAAGGCTCCATGCCTCACCGAAAAATGATGGGTGAGGAGATAATAAGCTTTGAGTAAATGTAAGAAACTTTACTAGATTAGGGAATGGTTCCTGCCTAACACTAGATATTATTAAAATGTTAATAATAATAAAAAGTAAGTAGCTTGGGTATGTACGCATCCATCTTCTACCCCAAAATTCAGGAACCCATGATGCTGGCGACTTAGAAGTTTTTATTTTATCTAAAATAATCCCCCCGATTAAAAAGCCGGAAAGCACGAAAAAAAACTCAACCCCAAGAAATCCGCCGAATTTTAATATGTTAGCGTTAGGGAATATTGGTGTGATGAAAATTCGACCGTGGGAGAGTAGAACAAGCAATATTGCAGTTGCTCGGCATATATCTAACCATGGGTTAAGTTGTTTCTTCATCTCTTGTTTTTCACCAATATATTTAATTTTATTAGGTATTTTAACATATACACACAAACCAATCACCTACCCACTGCAATATTGGAGAGTAATCCATGTCATCTGAAGGATTGCCAGTCGATGGCGCCGTCGGCACAGGTGTTATGCCCGGGGTTACAGCGTGAACTGACCGACAGAAGCACAGCCTTTCAGTGGGCATCCTCCCGCTAAATGTTAACGGTAAAATTACCATCAGGAAATTTTATGGCCCAAAGATACAACACCGGAAACCCACGTCCTTCTAACAGCATGAAGGACTTAAACGATAACGCCCTTGCTTATGATGACTTCCTTAACGGCGAACAAGATGAGGCTTACGATCGGTTTCAAAAACCATTCCCGACAGTGCGCCGGCAGGTTGCCGATCGCATAGATGAAATAACTGGTGCGCAAAAGAGCATTGAGCAGTATACGGATGAGGCTAAGCAGGCAGCAGACAACGCCCAGAACGTCGCAGACGCCAATACCTACTACACCACACCGTCAGACCCCGACGGGACGATTGCTGGGATTGCCGGGACTCCGCTTGGGAAGAGCTTCCGTGTTGGGCTTGGGGACGGGAAAGGGTTTAAATATTACATTAACAATAATGGCTTGCCACTTTTAATTTCAGAAACACCGGGCGTAAATTCTCAAGAAAAACTATCGGATGAGTTATTCGAAGCAATACAAAACTATCCAGATAGTGCATTGTCTATGCAGGACATTGCTACTGTTGTTGAGTATGATGACGGCGTTGTAGCGCCGTTCATGAGCAAGTCCGGCAGGGTGGGTAGTGTAGATGAATTTGGCGAATGGCAAGATGCCGCGTTTGACAACTCGCTGGTAGCCAAATTTTCTTATAAAGCTCAGGACTTGGTTTTATCAGATGGATCGATCTGCCGTGAGGTAATTCTTGATGCTGATAAGCGCATAATTGAGGCATGGACATATGATGGCGGATACTACCTGGCATCTGAGTCTGGACTCAAAAGGGTGTCAGGTGGTGAGCCAGAAAATAAAGAATCAGCGATTGTCTATGCATCGGCCGTAGCCACAATTGCGGGCGGGGTTGGTACAAGAGTTTCGGTAAACATCGATGATAACGTCTGCTTTATCTTCGTAACGTGGGGTCAATCACTTGCTCAGGGTTACAACGGTGATGCTTCTGACACCCTGACGGCTGTAATTCCACTTTATCCAGATAACTGCCTGATGTTTGCAGGAACCAGACCAAATAGGGGTGTTACTGAGATCACATCGCTTACACCCTTGAAAGAAGCTATCAGCGCCGGAGGTTTGAAAGAAACGGCGGCCAGCAGCCTGGCGTCTCACACGTTCCAGATGGTTCAGACAATCACTGGTCACTCCATCAGAACGTTGTCATTCGTTGCGGCAGAGGGAGGTAAAGCATTTCAAGATCTGACAAAAGGTACGCCGGCATGGCAAGCCATGATTCAGGGGGTTGTTGACGCCAAAAACATCTGCATTAAAAATGGGTGGAAGCCTGTGGTCGCGTGTCTTGATGTTATGGCTGGCGAGACAGATTCAGAGAATATACCTGCGATGACTACTGAGCGATACAAACGCCAGCTTCAGCAGTTAGATGCTGACTTTAACTCAGAAGTAAAGCGCATTACAAAACAGAGCGGCAACGTGCGGATTATCGTTTGCCAAAGCGCATTTACACCAAACTCTCGTGGGCTATGGGATCAGCCAGTACGACAGGCTCAATATGACCTTGACGGGGTTGGTAATATTCGTTTGGCAGGACCTGTTTACCCATTCCCATATGCTGATGTAATTCATATCAACAGCCTGGGACAGAACCGGCGGGGACAAATGGTTTCGCGCGCTTTGATGTGGGAATTCTTCGGAACTGGATGGAGGACGATAAAGCTTGTCAATTATATCTGGAGGACGCCGACGCTATTAAGTTTGGTTTTTGATGTGCCGACTCCGCCGTTAGTTATCGACTCCACTGGAGATACAATTACAGTATCCGGCCTCGGTAATGGCATGGGTTTTGTATTAGATGACAGAAGTTCGACACCTATCGTTATTTCGAGTGTCACCCTGGCAAGTAACTCCGTGATTGATATTGCTCTATCAGTCGCTCCTCTTAATCCATCGGCGGTTCGCATTGGCTATGGGATTAAAAGAAACGACGGGAATACAACTCAGGATGGCCCTGTCGTTGGCGCGCGTGGCTGCATTAGAGACAGCACAAACCATGTATCCCTTTATGACTCTGCAACTAATCACAACTGGATGCCGGCGTTTATCAAAGAAATTCCATTTTAAAGGGTAACTCAATGATCGTATCAATCAAATCAAGAACGAAAATCGTTAATCCAAGCCTGCCGGTTTTGAACCTGTCACCTGAGGAAGAGTTTATTTTACGCAAAAGGCCGTCCGCGTGGATCTCTACTGCGAATGGTCTGCTGTCAGATGATGGAACAAACGTTAAGCTTATTCTTGATCGGGGCGGGAACCCGAATTGGGCGCCGCTGTTGTCAAATATGCCGCGTAAAGCTGCGTCGAATGGTAAGCCAATCCTGAATTTTGGCGCCCCTGGGCCAACAAACAACGGTGCCGTCATTTCGCAAAATGCCTATGAGGCGTTGCCAGCCAATGGCGTGATGACGGTCGCGGCGCTATACCGCATGCCATCAGGCAATACTGGCGGTAACCTGTTCGGGAATAATGCAGCAGACCCGAACCGTCTGCGCGTCCGCTTTGGGGAAGATAGTTACGTTGGTAACGCGCTTTGGATTAACCACGGCGCCACGTCACCGATCACTGATGCAAACTATCCAATCAACAGCACGCTATCATTCCGCGATAACGTCTGGCACACGGCGTTAATCGAAATTAACCCAGGAATGCACAGATGGGAGCATGACGGCACATTGCTGCAGCAAAAGTCTGTTGGCGCCATTCCGTTCGCCACAACCGATAGTCGGCGGCTTGTCGTTGGGAGCGCGGGAAACCCGATTTCAATCGGATATATCGGCGACCTGGCCGAGCTGTTGGTTATTCCCACGACAGTGGATAGTGTCACCAAGACTGTAATTTACTCATGGCTGAATGCGCGAAAAGCAAGCTTGACGGCGTGATCTGATGCCGGGAGGGAACCCGGCTATTTGTAAAGCGTGGCAAAGTCGAATGCGAGTGCTGCATCAACGGCTTTGCCCTCTGTTTCGAATGGCGTTTCTGATACGAGCGGCCAGCGGCTCTTGTGCCAAACATAAAGCCAGTGCTGCTGCTCTTCGTCTTCGCGGATTGCGAACATCGGCGGGCTGTTTTGCTGTGGTTCTGGATATCGGTCGTTTTCGTTGAGAATGAAGATCTGCCGGCCGGCGAGGGTGATGCTGCCCATTGCTCTGCTCCGCTGGTGGGTGTGCAGTAATGGTAGCTGGTGGTGGGATTGATGGGTAGGGATGGTGTCATATTGGTGACGTCACTATGGTGCCATTAAGGCGCCACTAATATGTCACCACTTGCCGATTCGTGTCACTGTGAATGCAGAACGGCCTTTAATTACAATAGGTTAATCTTTATGTCACTTTCTTCTAAGCCGTAGGTCATAGGTTCGAATCCTATAGGGCGTGCCATTACTCCCTTGATTTTCTTCCCCCTACTTGTTCCCTTGAAAACTCGACTGCGTAACCCGTACTCCCGTTGGCTCGCCGCTGCGCGTCGTGCTATGTTCGTTCGCTAACTTTCAGTCAGTGGCAGAATGAAAAATGCAAAGCTTATTCGTTTACGGCACCCTGGGGCCAGGCAGACCCAACGCACACATAATGGAAGCTATCGGCGGCAGCTGGGAAGAAGGCAGCGTTGGCGGATCGCTGCTTAACGAAGGCTGGGGCGCCGAGATGGGCTACCCGGGCATCGTGTTGGATAACAGCGGCAATCGGGTGAACGGTTTTCTGTTCCGTTCAGCTAATCTCGTCAACCACTGGTCGACTCTCGATGCGTTCGAAGGCGAGGGGTATGAACGGGTAGCGGTCAGCGTCACCACCACCGGCGGCGAAACCGTCGATTCGTTTATCTACATGTTGAAGAAATGATACGAGCCGCCTCGCCGAATGAGTGCGAGGCGCTCGACCCGCCGGCAATTGAACTTTCGTTTATTTTGCCGCGCTACAATAGGCGAAAATTTCCCCATGGAGCCTATCGTGCGCAAATCCAGATTCCTGCTCGTGACCTTGCTGTGCCTGTGCGCCGCCGCCGTGCTGTACGTGATGGCTTACCGGGCGCTGGGGCATTACCTCAGCGACGGCGAGAAGGCCTACCCGGACATCAGCGTTGAAGTCCGCTGAGAGCCGTGCGGCGCCGCGGTGACTGCGCCGACTTTTTCGCACTGATTTACCCGCCATTTACCCACCGTCGGCAATGATGACGCTGCGTCTCCACACTGTGTGGTTCTCTTGGGCGGAATGCGGTTATGTCACTGCAACAGGTTTCGAATGTCTCTTTGAGCAACAACGGCTTAAAGGGCATCGGTTACAAACATTACGCGTTGGCGATCGTGGCGTTTTCGGCGATCGTGCGGTTTATTTCCTTAACGGATCGGTATTTTTGGTGCGATGAAGCCTCCAGCGTGCTGACCAGCCGCTATGATGTGGGCGCTTTGCTGTACCACGCTTCCTTCGATGTTCACCCGCCGCTTTATTACCTGCTGTTGCATGGCTGGATGGTGCTGTTTGGCGACGGCATTATGGCGGCCCGTTCGCTGAGCCTGGTGTTCGGCGTGGCGACGGTGGCGCTGGCGATGCGCTTTACCCGCTGGTTGGCCAATGAGCGGGCGGCGCTGGTCGCGGGGTGGCTGATGGCAATCATGCCGATGGCGGTGCGTTACAGCCAGGAGGCGCGGATGTACGCGCTGATGGGGATGCTGGCGATCGTCGCCGCCATGGCGTTGGCGAAGTGGCTGAAAACGCCGGATAACCGCCGCTATCTGGCGCTGTATGCGCTATTGATGACGCTGAGCTTTTATACCCATTACTTCACCATTTTCACGCTGATCGCCCACTGGCTGGTGGTGCTGGCGCTGTCGTGCCGCCACGAAGGCGTACGTTACATCAAGCAGCCGGCGTGGTGGCTGGCCAATGTGGCGATCGGGGTGGCCTACATTCCCTGGCTGCTGGTGCTGTTCAATCTGCTGGCGCATATCGCCGAGCTGCGGGTTGGCGGCGACGTCGGTTGGATCCCTCAGGTTTCCTGGGGCGATCTGCCGGCAATGTATTGGCGTTTTCTCACCGGCCACGACGGCAGCAACTATCCCACGATCATTCTCTGGCTGCTGCCGGCGATGTTTGTCGCGTTGTGCGCGCTGCTGCTGAAACGGCGCGCGATGCCAAGGACATTCTCGCTGCTGCTGCTCGGCGGCATTCTGATCCCGGTGACGTTGGTCTTCGCCATTTCCTGGCGTTCGCCGCTGTTTGTCGATCGCTATCTCTACTCGGCTGCGCTCGGCATTCCGCTGGTGTTGGGCGTGCTGATCGCCGGAACGAAAAGCCGGGTGCGCGGGATCTCTTTGCTGCTGTTCTTCAGCCTGCTGTTCGGCTGCGGCGTGCGTAACGACTACCCGGTCGAGAAAGATGAGTTCAAGGTGATGGTGCACTATATCAACAGCCACTATCAGCCTAACGATGCGGTGGTGGTCAGCAACATGTTCAACTACCTGAGCTACGTGTATTACAACAAACAGGGCTATCGCGCCCTGCTGTATACCCCGGCCAGGCCCAACGGCATTTCGGGCAAGCCCAATGCCTATGGCTTCGGCACCTTTTTCCACGATCGAGCGGCGCAGACCTATGTCGATAAGCTCAGCGTTTTATCGAAAGGCCATCGCCGGGTCTGGCTGGTCAGCGGCGGGGATTTCAATCAGGACTTCGGCCGTTCGCCGACAGGGTGGGTCAATACCGGCACCTTCAAGAGCGGCGGTTTCGAATCGCGCCTGTTCGTGGTGCGTTGAGCAAAATGTCATATTTCCCATTCGGCGTTACATCTGGCCGAGCAAACTTACGCGGGGATGACAGTTCTATACATTGGGATTGGTACTGTAGCTCTACCCGATGATGTTGTGTGTTATCCATTCCCTGTAGTGTATTACCCCATCCCTGTTAAGTTTATCCCGCCTTGCGCGGGATTTTTTTTATCTGCGCCCGGCGAGATGCACGCCGCCGGTCATGATGTTGCGGGTGACCGGCAGGGCGAGAAAATCGTGCGGGAATCCCAGCTCGATGGCGCTGAGATCGTCCAATTGTCGCCAATGATCTTCCGCCAGCGTCACCTTCAATGCGCCGAGGTTATCTTCCAATTGCGCCAGGGTTCGGGCGCCGACGATCGGCGCGGTGACCGTCGGGTGACGCAGTGTCCAGGCCAGCGCGATTTGTGATGGGGAATATCCCGTCTCATCAGCTATCTGGTTGACGGCGTCGGCGATATCAAGATTGTGTGCGTTCAATGTGCCCTTGGCGCGCACGGCTTCACGCCGAGAGCCCGCCTCATCGGGCGACGGTTGCAGATCCTGCCGCCGGTATTTGCCGCTTAATACGCCGCCGGCCAGCGGCGACCAAGGGATCACGCCCATCCCCAATTCTTGCGCCATCGGCATCAGCTCGCGTTCGACGGTGCGCTCCAGCAGACTGTACTCGATTTGCAGAGCGATCAGTGGCGACCAGCCACGCAGGTCCGCCAGCATTTGCATTCTCGACGCCTGCCAGGCGGGAAGGTCCGATACTGCCACATACAGCACTTTCCCGGCGCGTACCAAATCGTCCATGGTGCGCATGATCTCTTCCACCGACGTGGTGAAATCCCAGGCGTGCAGATAGAGCAGGTCGATGTAATCGGTATTGAGCCGTTGCAGGCTTCCCTCCACCGATCGCAGCATGCTTTTGCGGTGATTGCCGCCGGAATTGGGATCGTCCGGCTGCATCGGCAGGGTGTATTTGGTGGCGATCACCAACCGATCGCGGCGCCCGGCGGCGAACTCCCCCACGAAACGTTCGGCGCTGCCCTCGGTATAGCGGTTGGCGGTATCGATAAAGTTGCCGCCGCGTTCGACATAAACGTCAAACAGACGGCGGGCTTCGGCCAGTTCGGCGCCCCAGCCCCAGTCGGCACCGAAGGTCATGGTGCCCAGCGCCAGCGGTGAAACGCGCAGGCCGGAACGGCCCAATAAACGATAGTGATCCAGCGATAGTGACGTGTTCATAGGCATTCTCCCGTGTAGGTAGCGTCTACGGTAGCGCCCACAGGTTGTTTAAGGAATGCGCTATAATCTTCATGAATTATTAAGGAGGGAGAGCATAATGAGGGGCAGTGATTTCGCCGAGTTGCGCGCCTTTGCCGCGATTGTTGAGCACGGCGGTTTCGCTCGCGCCGCTGCACATTTGGGCATGTCCGCTTCGGCGCTCAGCCAAACGCTGCGCAACCTGGAGGAGCGTTTGGGTGTGCGTTTACTGAATCGCACCACTCGCAGTGTGGCGCTGACTGAAGCCGGAAGACAGATGTTGGCGCGCCTGACGCCCGCGATGGCCGAGATCGACGCGGCGGTGGCACAGGCGGTCGAGCAACGCCAGAACCCCTCAGGTCTTTTGCGGCTTAATGTAACCCGCGTGGCGGCGTTACATTTTCTGGCGCCTTTGATCGCGCCGTTTCATCATCAATATCCCGATATTACGCTCGATCTCAATGTTGAGGAGCGGTTGGTGGATATCGTTGCCGGCGGTTTTGACGCCGGCGTGCGGCTGCACGAGAAACTGGCGAAAGATATGGTGGCGGTCAAACTGGGCGGGGAGGTGCGGATGCGCGTCGTTGCTTCACCGGCGTATTTGGCGCGTCACGGCCGGCCGTCAACACCGGGCGATCTGCATCGACATCGCTGCTTGAATTACCGCTGGCCGACCAACGGCAGTTTGTATCGCTGGGAGTTTGAGTGCGACGGTGAAAAGCAGGAGATCGCCGTGGAAGGGCCGGTGATAGTCGATGAGCCGGAAGTCTTGGTGCGGGCTGCGATGGATGGGGCGGGCATTGCCTACCTGTTTGAGCAACAGGTCGCCGCCGGTTTGGCCGATGGCCGCTTGTTGCCGCTGCTCGATGCCTGGACGCCGCCGTTCCCCGGTTTCTACCTGTACTATCCGGCAAACCGCCAAATGCCGCGCCCGCTGCGCGCTTTTATCGACTTTGCCCGTCAACAGGCAGAGCAGGGCGCGTAGCGCGATTTTTTTGAATAACACCGTCAGTTTTATTCGGTATTCAGCCGCTGCGCGCTTGATTAGATTGAACGCGAGAGGGGCGCCGTCGGCGCCTTTGTGCAATGAGTGGAGAATTTCTATGGCGAAGACAGTAGTGGTGTTTCATTCCGGCTACGGCCATACCGAGCGTTTGGCGAAAGTGGTGGCGGAAGGCGCCGGGGCGGCACTGATCGCCATCGATCAGAACGGTGATATCAGCGACGAAGCCTGGCAGACGCTGGATGAGGCGAACGCCATCATCTTTGGCTCACCGACCTATATGGGCGGCCCATCCTGGCAGTTCAAGAAATTCGCCGACGCCAGCTCCAAGGCCTGGTTCGGCCGCAAGTGGCAGGACAAAGTGTTCGGCGGCTTTACCAACAGCGCCAGCCTGAACGGTGACAAGCAGGTTACGCTGATCGCGCTGCAGACGCTGGCTTCGCAACATGGCGGCCTGTGGGTCAGCCTGGGGCTGCTGCCGGCCAACACCAAATCGGCGCAGCGCACCGACGTCAATAACCTGGGCGGTTCGGTGGGGCTGCTGGTGCAGACCCCGGCAGATGCCGGCGTGGACGAGATGCTGTCGGGCGATCTGGCGACCGCCAAGCTCTATGGCCAGCGCGTAGCGGGCTTTGCCGCCAAACTGGCGTAAGGCCTTCCGTGCGGATAGGGGGACGCGGATGAACGGACGCCGCGTTCATTTTCTCTGCACAATTGGCGTGTAAGCTGCGAAATGTTATTAGCCTGCTTGGGCTAACACTGCATTTCGTACAAATATTCCCGGTTCCTAGACCGGGTTTTTTGTTGCTAAGGTCTGCTTAAGCTTTCACCGCTATACTGCGCAGCAGCACAGGCATGCAACGTATGGCTGTGTCGTAACTGTCGATTTGCTGTTGTTCAAGCAAGCCCGCGCTATGCGGGCTTTTTTTGGGTTGTTATTGCACGGGCGGCCCAGTTGCAGGAAAATAATCGCGTAGTTATTCAAACATCATTCAATGACCAATAACCACAAGCTTATTAATGTAATTGGCGCCGTCGGCGGCCTATTACGCCATGCGCTATGCTGACAGCAGAGTAGGCATTATTTGCTGACGCTATGCGGGGGCGCCCGCCGCAGCCGCATGGGGCTAAGAAAAGTCTGTTAATTAAATGTTAACATTTTTTATTATTGATTTGTCTGGCTTTTTTGGTTGAAATTCGAGTTGACTATCCCTCACTGGCCGGGCGAGAGAGTATGCACATTATTATTCTGGTTATTAGCAAAATATGGGCGAGGCGATGAACGTCAGAATAAATGCCAGGCATGGCCTGCCTCTGACGGTTCAGCTGATCAATCTTTTCATGCTGGCCTTTTTACTTTCGCTGGTAGGTATTCTTAGCCGGCCGATTGGTTCGCTTTCCTTATTTTGGCCAGTGAATGCGATTCTGCTCGGTCTGCTGCTGCGCAAACCCGTTTACGCCACGCCGCTCGGCTGGCTTACCACCTATCTGGGCATGGTTGTCGCCGATCTCAGCACCGGCGAAGGCTGGTCTCTGGCGCTGTGGCTGAACGCCTGCAACATGTCGCTGATCGCCGTCGGTTACGGCATCATGCTGATGCTGCCCCAATCTCAACGGCGCATGGGCAAACCCCAGGCGATACTCTATATGTTCAGCGCCAGTCTGGCCGGCGCGGCGGTGGCGTCGACCTTGTCGGTGCTGCGCAACGACAGCCTGTATAACAACACGGTGGTGGTCGCCTGGCTGGCTTGGTTCAGCGAGCAGTTCTCGACGACCTTGCTGCTGTTGCCGGTACTGATGGCGGCGCCGCGATTGAAACAGCTGTTGCGCATGCAGGTGCGTTGGCGCTTGAAAGGCTGCCTGCCGCTGTTGGCGTTGCTGCTGTCGCTGGCGTTCAGCGTCTATATTGGCGGGCCGGGCGCCATCGCCTTCCCGATCCCGGCGCTGCTGTGGTGCGCGGTGCGCTACCCGCTGTTCCCCGTAACGTTGCTGACGCTGTTGACCGGCATGACCGAAATCAGCAGCATTTCCGCCAACCTGGTGCTGTATGAAACGCCGAACAACCATAACGCCTTCCTCGACACGCTGATGTCTGCCCGCTTGGGCATCGCCATGCTGGTGATGGGGCCGCTGATCCTCGCCAGCTCTATCGCCGCCAACCGCAAGCTGATGCGGCGTCTGGAGCACAGTGCCAACCACGATTTTCTGACCGGCGTGCTGGCGCGCAGCGCGATGACGCGCAAAGCGGGCGAGCTGCTGGAGCACAAGCACCGCTCCAAAGAGGCGGTGTCGCTACTGCTGATCGACATTGACCACTTCAAGCAGATCAACGATACGCACGGCCACAGCGCCGGCGATCAGGTCTTGGCGTCGTTCGCGCACGTCGTGCGGCGCGAGCTGCGGCACGATCAGCTGTTCGGCCGTTTGGGCGGGGAAGAGTTCGCTATCATGCTGCCGCGCGCGCTGGCGGCGCAGGGCGTGGCGCTGGGGGAACATCTTCGTCGTCTGGTGGAGCAGACCGAGCTGCAGGCGGAAGGCAAGCAGACGTTGAAAATCACTATCAGCGTCGGCGTCGCCAGCCTGGCGATGAACGAGGTGAAATCGCTGGAGCAACTGATGAATATGGCGGATATCGCGCTGTATCGCGCCAAATCGCAGGGGCGTAATCGGGTGGAGTCGTTCAACGTGGTGAACGGCAACAGCGTCGAGCATATCCTGTTCCGCTAGGGCTCGACGCTGGGCAACCGGCGCTTACAGGCTTTTCAGCGCCTTGATGGTTTCATCCATATCGATCTCATGTTCGGAGAAGGTATGGGTGGTGTTCTGGAAAGTGGTAATGGTCAGCATGCGCAGCGTTTGCATGGTCTGCGCCTGGTCTTCTGACTGCGGGCGAATGCGGTTCATCAGCAGGCCGACCGACAGCACGGTGTTCTCTTTGTCCACGTCGGCTTTGACCGGCACTTCCTTAGTGAAAGTATTGAAAGACTTGATGCTGGTGATCTTGATTCTTTCGTTGGCGATGATGATGTATTTGCTGGGTGCCAACACTTTGACCGCATAAGCCGACGGGCCTTTGGTGTTGTTGGTCGGTTCGAAGGTCACCGCCGCGTTTTTCTTAATCAGCTCCGGATTCTGCACTTTAATCACGTGAAAATAACGATTTTCTCCGTTCTCGTCGGTAATAAAGCCGAAGCCTTTGTCTTCAAAAAAAGTCGTTATCTTGCCGTTCATCGCTATTCTCACAAAAGGGTTCTATACAGCGCTTATGATAGCGCGGAATGCCTTGCAGCGACAGATTGCGCGGGCGGCATTTAGTCATGCGATAACGGCATTTAGCGGCTTTCCCACCACATGCTATGTTCATGCTGACTTCATTCAATGCGAAAAAGGAATATCGATGGGCATTAAACGTCTCAATCACGCCGTGCTTTATGTCAGCGACGTGCGGCAGAGCGCCGACTTTTATCATCAGGTGTTGGGGTTCAAGCTCAAGCCGTCCGACAGCCCCGATCGGGCGGTGTTTACCCAGGCCGCCGATTCGGACAACGATCACGATTTGGCGCTGTTCAGCAAGAACCTGGGTCAGCAGCGCGCGGGGGTCTTTCGCGCCAACAACGAGCCGCCGGCGGAGCATGAGCCACCGGCCGGGCTGTACCATCTGGCCTGGGAAGTCGACAGTCTGGAAGAGCTGGAGCGTATTCGTCACCAGCTGGCCGAACGCGGCATTCTCGGGCTGGAAGAGGATCATGGCGTGCACAAAAGTATTTACGGCCACGATCCGGACGGGCTGCTGTTCGAGGTGACCTGGTTTATTCCCCCGGCGCTGTTGACCGACGAGGACAAAAACCAGCAGGGGATCCGCCCGCTGGATTTTGCCGCCGAAAAACGGCGTTTCGCCGGCCGGTAAGCGGCTCGGGTACGGGGCGCCGCAGCGCCCCGACGATCACAGCACTTTGTTGAGGAAATTGACGGTGCGCGGGTGCTGCGGCTGAGCCAACACTTGCCTGGCGTCGCCCTGTTCGACGATCTGCCCGTCGACCATAAACACCACCCGATCCGCCGCTTCGCGCGCAAAGCCGATTTCATGCGTGACCACCACCAGCGTGACGCCCAGATCCGCCAACCCCTTAATCACGTCCAGCACTTCGCCGACCAGCTCGGGATCGAGCGCGGAGGTCGGTTCATCGAACAGGATCACCTTCGGGTTCAGCGCCAGCGCGCGCGCGATGGCGATGCGTTGCTGTTGGCCGCCGGAGAGGTGGCGCGGGTAGGCGTCCGCCTTGTGGCGCAGCCCGACGGTATCCAGCAGCTCATAGGCTACCGCCTTCGCCCGCTCGCGGGAGTGAATTTTGTGCACCACCGGCGCTTCGATGATGTTTTCCAGCACCGTCAGGTGCGGGAACAGGTTGAAATTTTGGAACACATAGCCGACGTTGATGCGTTGCCGGAGGATGGCCTTTTCCTTCAGCTCATACAGCCGGTTGCCCTTGCGGCGGTAGCCGACGTAGTCGCCGTCGATGCGGATAAAGCCTTCGTCCACGCGCTCCAGGTGGTTGATCGCCCGCAGCAGCGTCGATTTTCCGGAGCCGGAAGGGCCGAGGATCACGGTGACGGTGCCCGGCTGCAGCGTCAGGCTGACGTCGTCCAGCGCCTTGTGTTTGCCGAAGAATTTGCTGACGTTGCTGATTTCGATCAGACCGCGTGCCGGCACCGGGGTGAGATTGCGTACCGGCTGCTCGGGCAAGGCGTAATAATCAATGGCTTCAGACATGCGGGTCTCCTAACGTTTTAGCCAGCCGGCCAGTTTCTGCCAGGGCGTCGGCGGCAGTTCGCGTACCGCGCCCCGGGCGAAATAGCGCTCGATGTAGTATTGGATCACCGACAGCGCGGTGGTGATGAACAGATACCAGACGGTGGCGACCATCAGCAGCGGTATCACCTGCTGGGTGCGGTTATAGATAACCTGAATGGTGTAAAACAGCTCCGGCAGCGCCAGCACATAAACGATTGAGGTGCCTTTCGCCAGGCTGATGATCTCGTTGAAGCCGGTCGGAATAATGGAGCGCAGCGCCTGCGGCAGAATGATGCGGAAGGTGCGGCGATAGCCCGGCAGGCCCAGCGCCGCCGCCGCTTCGTGCTGGCCGTAATCCACGCCCAAAATGCCGCCGCGGATGATCTCGGCGGTATAGGCAGATTGCACCAGCGTCAGGCCCAGCACCGCCACGGCGAACTGGCCGAGAATGTCGATGGTGGGAAAGCTGGCGAACACCACGGAGGTGAAAGGAATGCCCAGCGAGATGGCGTCGTACAGGTAGGAAAAGTTGTACAGGATGATCAGCACCAGGATCAGCGGCAGCGAGCGAAACAGCCAGATATAGCCCCAGGCCAGCGACGCCAGCAGGTAGGAGCGCGACAGCCGCGCCAGCGCCAGCAGGGTGCCGAACAGGATGCTGAACAGCGTACCGAGCAGCGTCAGCAGCAGGGTTTGCCCCAGCCCCGCCAGCACCGCCGGCGCGAAGAACCACTCGGCGAACACGCCCCATTCCCAGCGCGCGTTGCCCGCCACCGATTGCACGATGGCGGCCAGAATAAACAGCTAAAACAGCGCGCCGATCAGCCGCAGCGGATAGCGGGCGGGCACGACTTTCAAGACTTCTTGTTTGGACATGTCATGTCTCCTGATACAGATAAGGGGGCCTTAGGCGATTTTCCTTTCCGACGCGCAACAACACGCGTCCTCTGCAATCAGGCTTTTGCGGAACGGCAGGCGGCCATCGTAGGGCGGGCGGCTGTAAACCTCGCTGTCGACGGTGGGATCGAACTGCGGCTGATACCCGTTGTTCAGATACAGGCCCACCGCTTCGGGCTGGCGAAAGCCGGTGGTCAGATAGAGCCGGCGATATCCCTGCGCCAGCGCCAGCGTTTCCAACTGTTGCAACACCCGCTGCGCCAGGCCCTGGCGGCGCAGGTCGCCCCGCGTCCAGATGCGCTTCAGCTCGGCGGTCTGTGCGTCATAGCGTTTGAAGGCGCCCATGGCGATCGGCGCACCGGCGCGCAGCAGCACGATGAAGGCCCCTTGCGGCGGCGCGTACAGATCCAGCGCTTCCGGTTCCTGGTCACCAAAATAGTCGCCGTAACGCTGGCGATATTCGCCGAACAGCCCCTCGATCACCGGGGCGATCAGCGGGTCGGTCGGCAGCGTCTGAATGAAAGTGTCTTGCGTCATCGCGCGCTCCTAATCGCCCAGGCCGGGCGGGTTGATTTCCGACTGTGCAAGGCGTTCGACGCTCTCGCCCCAGCGGTTGAGCACCCGATCGTACTGCCCGCCGCGGATCGCGCCGTTCAGCGCTTCGTTCACCGCCTGCACCAGGCCGTTGCCTTTACGGGTGGTGACGGCGATGTGTGCCGCCTTGGGCCAACCGCCTTTCACCGTGCCCGCCAGCCGGGTGCGGCCGTTCAGCGCCGCTTTATAGGCGCCCAGCACGTTCGGTCCGAAGTAGGCGTCGGCCCGGCCGGACTGGATCGCCAGCGTGGCGGCCGCATCGTCGGTCACGTAGATCGGCTGGAAAGGTTTGAGCCCCTGCTGCCGATTCTGCTTGTCCCACGCCAGCAGGATGGCTTCCTGATTGGTGCCGGAGCCGACGATAATTTTTAATCCGGCGATATCGGCAGGCTGTTTGATCGTCGCGATCTTGCCGCCGGTTTTGACATAAAAGCCGAGCGAATCGATGCGGTAGGTGGCGAAGTCGAAGCGGGTTTTGCGTTCTTTGGTCACGGTGACGTTGGTGATGGCCGCGTCATACTTGCCGGAGACCACCCCCAACGGCCAGTCTTCCCACGAGGTTTGCACCACGTTAAGCGTTAGGCCCAGGCTGTCGGCCACCAGCTGTGCGATATCCACTTCGCTGCCGATCAGCCGCCGGTTGTCGGCGGCGAACAGCGCCAGCGGCGGCGTATTGAGCGCGGCGATCGCGACGGTGAATTGGCCCGGCTTCACGAAGTGGAAATCGGCCGGCAGTTTGGCGATCGCCTGCGGGTTTTTCGGCGCGTGGATCGGGGTTTCATTGGCCTGCAAATCGATGCCGGTGCCCGCCTGCGCGGCGCCGGTCAGGCTCAGCAAGGCCGCCACGAGGGCGGCGGTAACGGTTTTCTGCATAGCGGGTATCCCTGAAAACGATCTTATTATTGGGTGAATCTGTTCAACGGGCGCTTCAGGCCCAGGTGCTCGCGTAGCGTGTCGCCGTGGTACGCCTGGCGGAACAGGCCGCGCTGTTGCAGGATAGGCACCACCCGATCGACGAAGTGGCCGAAGGCGTTGGGCGTACCGCCGCTGATGATGAAGCCGTCGGCGGCTTCGCTGTCGAACCAGCGTTGCAGGCCATCCGCCACCGCTTCCGGCGAGCCGCTGAACACCGGTCGCGGCGAGGCGGCTTCCAGCGCTACCTGGCGCAGCGTGAGGTTACGCTCGCGGGCGTTGTGCTTGATGGCGTCGGTGGTGCTGCGGAAGCTGTTTTGCCCCAGATCGCCGATGTCCGGGAAGGGCGCGTCCAGCGGATGGCGGGCGAAGTCGTAATGCTCGAAGTAGCGGCCAAGATAGTTGAGGGCGTTCTCGATGCTGACCAGGCGGGCGGTCTCTTGGTACTGGCGCTCGACGTCCGCGTCGTCGTCGCCGACGATCACGCTGACACCCTGGAAGATGCGCAGATCGTCTGGCTCGCGCCCCTGTTCCACCAGCTGCCGCTTCACGTCCTGATAGAAGTCCTGCGCCTGCTCCAGCGTGTCGTGATGGGTGAAGATCGCATCGGCGTGTTGGGCCGCCAGCCGTTTGCCGTCTTCGGAGGCGCCGGCCTGGAAAAGGATTGGGCGGCCCTGCGGCGTGCGGCCGATGTTCAGCGGCCCCTGCACCGAGAAGAACTCCCCTTGGTGATTGAGAGTGTGCAGCTTGCCGGTGCGGAAGAATTCGCCGCTGGCTTTATTACGCACGAAGGCGTCGTCTTCCCAGGAGTCCCACAGCCCTTTGGCGACGTCGAGAAATTCGCCGGCGATGCGGTAACGCAGGCTGTGTTCCGGGTGTTCTTTACGCGAGAAGTTTTTGGCCGAGCCTTCCAGCGGCGACGTCACCACGTTCCAGCCCGCGCGGCCGTTGCTCAGGTGATCGAGGCTGGCGAACTGGCGGGCGACGGTGAACGGATCGCTGTAGGAGGTGGAAAGGGTGCCCACCAGGCCGATTTTGTCGGTGGCGGCGGACAGCGCGGCCAGCAGGGTAAGCGGTTCGAAACGATTAAGAAAATGCGGAATGGATTTTTCGTTGATATATAAGCCATCGGCGACGAAGACGAAATCGAATTTCCCCTGTTCGGCTTTTTTCGCCGAGGCGATATTAAATTCGAGGTTAATGCTGGCGTCGGCGGTGGCATCCGGGTGGCGCCAGGCGGACATATTTCCCGATGCGCCGTGCAGAATGGCGCCCAGCCGTAGTTGCCGTTGATTATTCGCGTTGTCGCTCATCGTGATTATCCTGTCATGCGCCGCAGAGGCGCGCGGTGTCTGATGGGTTCACTATTGATGAGCGGTGGCGGGATGTAAAACAACAAAACAGCATATTCAAATGTTGAAAATTGCAAATATCACGGCGAGCGAAATAATAAGACCCGACGCGGCATCCGCGGCGTCGGGGAAATACTCTTTGCCGTTATTCAGACGTTGCTGAGGGCTTTTTCTGGCGCGGTGGTTAATTGTTGCAGCGTGCGTTCCGCCAGCAGCGTGAAATATTGCGCTGCGGGGAACAGGGCGCGTTCATCGGGATTGAAACGCGGATGATGCAGGCCGAACTCGCTGGCAGATCCGATGCTGACGAAGACGCCCGGCACATGATGCAGATACAGCGCGAAATCTTCGCCCCCCATCTGCAACTCCGCCTCTTCGACCCGGTAGCCGGCCTCGGCGGCGACGGTTTTGCTGAACGCCGCCCAATGCGGGTCATTGATCACCGCCGGCGGCCCCGGTTGCCAGCGCAGTTCGGCCTGCGCGCCCAGCGCGGCGGCAACGCCGTCGATCACCTGGCGAATCTTGTCCGGTACCAGGCGGCGCACCGCGTCGCTGTGGGTGCGCACCGTGCCTTCCAGCTCCACGGTTTGCGGCAGCACGTTCCAGGTATTGCCGCCCTCGATGCGCGTCACGCTGACCACCAGCGATTCCAGCGAGCTGAAGCTGCGGCTGGGCAGCGTCTGCAGCGCACCGACGATCTGACTGGCGGTGACGATGGTGTCGACGCCCTGTTCCGGTTTGGCGGCGTGGGCGCCCTTGCCGGTGATGAGGATCTGGAAACGATCGACGTTGGCGTAGAACGGCCCGGCGCGGGTGGCGAAGGTACCGGTGGGCAGCTCCGGCGCATTATGCAGGCCAAACACCGCCGCGACGTTATCCAGCGCGCCGGCGTCGATCAGGTGCCGGGCGCCGTTGAAGGTCTCTTCCGCCGGCTGGAAGAAGATGCGCACCGTGCCGGGCAGGTCGGCCTCACGCGCTTTGAGCAGGTGTGCAGCGCCGAGCATCACCGAGGTATGAAAGTCGTGGCCGCAGGCGTGCATCACGCCGCTGTTTTGCGAACTGAAGGGCACGTCGGCGATTTCGTCGATCGGCAGAGCATCAATGTCGCCGCGCAGGGCGATAATCGGCCCCTTGCCGCTGCCGATCTCCGCTACGACGCCGGTTTTCAGCGCCAGCGGCAAAATACGAATGCCCGCCTCTTCCAGCCAGCGGGTCAGCCGGGCGGTGGTGGCGAATTCATGATTGGAAAGCTCCGGGTTTTGGTGCAGCTCACGCCGATAGGCGATGATCTTTTCTGCCAACTGGCTGGTCATAGGCTTGGCTCACAGTGGGAAATAAACCCTAACCCTAGTGCAGGGGCCGCCGAAGCAAAAAGACCATCTGGTTATATTTCATAGCGATTGCGTCTGCATGAGGGCATCAACGCTGGGGTAAGCGGGCGGGTTTGGGCGTTCGCTCGTTGTTCGCCGGCGTAGAAAGAGGTTTGGCCTGGAACGGTAACTTATCGCAACCGGTGCAATCAATTTACACCGGACAACACGGATTTTTTCACTCTTTATCGGATTTCTGTGATCGCGGTGGTGGACAAAATCCTGCCTGCTTGCTGTACTGTAATCGACACAGGTTTTGTGTCTTTCATTCACGTTAAAGGTAAGTTTGATGTCTAAGATTAAAGGTAGCGTTAAGTGGTTTAATGAATCCAAAGGCTTCGGTTTCATTACTCCGGAAGATGGTAGCAAGGACGTTTTCGTTCACTTCTCTGCCATCGTTAGCAACGGTTTCAAAACGCTTGCTGAAGGCCAGCGTGTAGAATTTGAAATCACGAACGGTGCCAAAGGCCCATCTGCCGCTAACGTTACTGCTATCTAAGCTGCGTAGCTGAATTTCTTAAAACCCGCTCCTTGAGCGGGTTTTTTATTGGGCGCGTTATGCCTCGCTGCGGCGGCCTAGCACGCTGAACAGCAGGATGGCGACGGCGTAGCAGCCGACGATGGTCAGCGCCATCGATAGGCTGGACGTGCCGCCCAGCCCGGTGAGCGGCACGGCGCAGGCGCCGAGGGCGAACATGCACACGCCTATCAGAGCCGAGGCGCTGCCCGCTTTGTCACCCTGGCTTTGCATTGCCAACGAAGAGGCGGTTGGGCCGACGATGCCGATCACCGCTACCGAGAAGAACAGCGGCACCAGCAACAACACCAGCGGCGCATGCAGCGCGGCGGCCAACAGCAGCAGCAGCGACGCGACGGCCGCCAGCGTCAGCCCGCTCTTCAGCACCCGGCGCTCCCCCCAACGCGAACTGAGGCGGCTGGCCAGCTGCGCCGCAATGATCAAGCCGACGCCGTTAATGGCGAAGCACAGGCTGAACATCTGCGGACTGAGGCCGTAGATCTGCTGCAAGACGAAAGGCGAGGCGCCGATATAGGCGAACATGCCGGCCATCACGAAACCCTGCGTCAGGCACAGGCCCATGAAATAGCGTTGGGTCAACAAACTGCCCAGCGACATCAGCATCGCCAGGATACCGCCCTGGCTGCGGCGTTCTACCGGCAGGGATTCGCGCAGCTTCAGCGCCGACAGGCTGAACAGCAGCACGGCGATGGCCGCCAGCACGCCGAAGATGCCGCGCCAGTTCATCACCTGCAGCATCACGCCGCCCAGCACCGGCGCGACGATCGGCGCCAGGCCGTTGACCAGCATCAGCAGGGCGAAGAAGCGGGTCAGCTCATGGCCGGCATACAGATCGCGGGCGATGGCGCGGGAGATCACCGCGCCACCGGCGCCGGCGATGCCCTGCAGCAGACGAGCGATCAGCAGTTGGTCGATGCTGGGCGCGAGGGCACACCACAGCGAAGCGCCCAGCAGCAGGATCAGCGACAGCAGCAGCGGGCGCATGCGGCCCAGTTTGTCGCTGTAAGGGCCGAAAATCAGCTGGCCGACGCCCAGGCCGAGCAGCCCGGTGGTCAGGCTGAGCTGCGCGGCGGCGGTAGAGGTATTCAGCTCACCCGCCATTTCCGGCAGGGCGGGCAGGTAGAGATCGGTGCACAGCGGCCCCAGCGCGGCCAGCAGGCCAAGCACGACGGCGTACACCAGACGTTGTCTGGCTAAGTGTTTGGTCATGGGAGATTAGAGTTTCCTGAACAGGTGAGAAATGGCCTGCTGATACAGATCGCGCAGCAGGGACGCATCGACTTTTTGCGTGGTAAGGATACGGTAACCGGTGCCTTCGCTCATGACGGCGATAAATTCCACCCGCGCGGCGATCTCTTCCGCGCTGAAATGGGGAAACAGCTGCTGCAGGTTGTGGCACACGTGGCGAAACAGCCTCGCTTCCGCGTCGCTGAGCATTTTGGCCACCACCGGATTGCGCGTGGCCTCGGCTGTCACTTCCAGCATCAGCATATGGTCGGTTTCGCTCTCGCCCGGCTGCTGGAACAGCGTGCGCTCCGCCAGCACGCCGGCGATCAGATTGATGTGATCGCCAAGGTTTTCCAGCCGCTGCATCTTGCTGGCGATGATGCGGTTGACGATCTCCTCGATAATCGCGTCTTTATTGGCGAAATAGCGATAGATTTGGCCGACGCTGAGCTGTGAGCCCTGGGCGATTTCCGCCATGCTGGCGGCGTGGAAGCCGTGGCGGCGGAAGCTGATTTTCGCCGCTTCGACGATCTGATCGCGGCGGGCCTGCACCTTAGCCTGTTTACTGTCGTTGGGGGAGAGCATCTGCCCGATCCTTTGCTACGCGTGAGCCGGGTTCACATTTTGGGTGTGAACGTTCATTCTCAATTGTAGTGTAATCGGCCGGAAAGGCGCAAGATGAATGCGTGCTGCGGGGAAAAAGGCGCTTATGCGAACAGGTAGGATTTGATAAAGGCGGCGACGATCAGCACGCACAGCGCAACGGCAATCGCTTCGGCGGCGGTTTTCGGCAGGCTAAACATAGCGGTTTCTCATCCAGTCAGGAGTACTGGATGAGATTATGCGCATGCAAGATTAAGGAAACATTAAGGGCTTAGCGCCCGTTGACCCACATCACCAGCATAAAGGCCAGCAGCGTCATCGCCAGCGAACCGGCCAGGTTGAGCAGCATGTTGGCCAGTGCCCAACCGAAGCGGCCATCCTGCATCAGGTACACCACCTCCAGCGAAAAGGTGGAGAAGGTAGTCAGGCCGCCGCAGAACCCGGTGGTGATCAGTAATTTCCAGGTGGGATCCAGATGCGTCATGCGGGTGAAAATCGCCATCGCCAGACCGATGATAAAACCGCCGATCAGATTGACCATCAGCGTACCGAGCGGGATGTGGGCGTTCAGCGGATTCATTTTCATGCTTACCGCCCAGCGTAAAACGCTGCCGACGCCGCCGCCGATAAATACGGCCAGTAAAGAACTCAACATGGGGCAACTACCTTTCAATCAGAGAAATTCACGGGACTCGGAAAGGGACAGACGTAACGCTACGCGCCTCTCTCCGAGAGGTTACGTAGACATCATCAGCCTGTGAAGGCGGTTAGGGAGGAATGTCATCTCCAGCGTGCCGCACGGCCTTTTTTGCCGTACCCGGTGGATGTTACACCTAACGCCGCCTATTTTGTAGTATCGACACTCTGCGAGGTAAAACGGATGGAAATCAGAACGGCGCGTCTGAGCGACCGGCACGCTATCGCCGAATTAATGACGGCGCTGGATTATCCCGGCACCGAGGCGTTTCTGACGCAGCGAATGCAGCAATTGTTGGCGCATCCGGATGAGGCGCTGCTGGTGGCGGTTGAGGAGGAGCAAGTGCTGGGCGTGTTGTCGCTGCATTTTCTGCCTCAGCTGGCGTTGGCCGGCGATATTGCCCGCATCAGCTATTTTTGCGTCGACGATCGGGCGCGCGGCGCGGGCGTAGGGCGGTTGCTGTTGGCGGAGGGCGAGGCGCTGGCGCACCGTCGCGGCTGCGATCGGTTGGAAGTTCATTGCCACAGCCGCCGCGAGCGGGCCCATGCGTTTTATCGGCGCGAAGGCTTTGTCGAAGCGCCAAAGTATTTTGCCAAGTTATTAAGTCAGTAAGCTAGCCACTCGTCGGCGTCGCCGTTTCCAGCCGGTTGCGGCCATTATGCTTCGCCCGGTAGAGCGCGCCGTCGGCGGCTTTGAGCCAGTCCAGATAACCGCCCAGCGCGGGGTGGTAGTTGGCGATGCCGGCGCTGATCTGCAGCCGCAGCTGCGGCGCCTCCTTGAAAATGACCGCGTCCAGCCGCTGCTGGATACGGCGCAGAACGATTTCCGCCTGTTCGGCACTGGTGTTCGGCAGCACCGCACCAAATTCGTCGCCGCCGTAACGCCCGACGATATCCACGTTGCGCAAGCCGATCAACAGCTCTTCCGCCAATGCCGCCAGGGCTTCATCCCCCAGCGCGTGGCCGAAGGTGTCGTTGATGGTTTTGAAGCGATCGATATCCATCAGGATCAGCGTGGCGTTGTCCTGGTAGCGGCGGCAGCTGTCGAACTGGCGATGCAGCAGGTGCTCCCAGTGGCGGCGATTATACAGGCCGGTTAATCCATCGCGGGTGCTGATGCGCTGCAGCTCCTGTTTCTTTTCCGCCAGCCGCTTGGCGGTGCGGTAGGTCACCAGCCCGAGCAGCGTCGGATACAGGTAGATCATCGGCAGGCACAGATAGATTTGCAGCGGCGTGCTGTGCGGGTGGAACGGGAAGCCGAGCAGCGCGCCGGTCAGCGCTGCCACGGCCAACTGAATCGCCAATCCTTTGACAAACAGTGTCTTACCGGCCGAAGCGATGTTGTTCATGCTCATCATCGACAGGATGACGATCGCCGGCAGCGCGTTGAATGCCATCATCGCCGCCCAGAAGCCGCCGAAGGCGGAGTCGATCAGCAGGTTGCGGATCTCGGCTTTGAACGGATCTTTGGCGCGGCAGGCCCGATGGTAGGCGAGATGCGGCCAGACAAAGCCGTGAAAGGCCAGCAAGAGCCAGACCGCCGTGGGCGGAGCCAGCGGGTAGAGCGCGGCGCAGACGCAGATAAAGCCGAGCCCCAGACCGGCGACGCGGGGCAGATAGGTGCGTTTGGCGAAGCTGAGGCCGGATTTTCGGGCATCGAAAATGGGTGGAGCAATATACATCCGGCATCTCCCTGATAAGTATCACGGCAGCGTATCATGCGGGTGATAAACTAAGAATAGTCTGGGATTCACGCCGTGAGGCCGCGTGGCATTCCTGCGACGGATCTCACTCTGTTACATGTTGCGGTTGTGCGAACTGGGGGAAAGTCGCTAAATATTCGCAGGCAAGGTCAGTTTTTCTCGCTGTTCACACAGCGCTCTATGATAAGAAGGTGAGTATGGAAGGTATCAGCATTACCAAACTTCTGGTGATTGCAGTGTTGGTGATTTTACTGTTCGGCACCAGCAAACTGCGTACGCTCGGCGCCGATCTTGGCGCGGCGCTGAAAGGCTTTAAAAAAGCCGTGGGCGACGACAGCACGCCGCCGGCCGCCGGCAACAACACCGCCGAGAGCCAGTCCGCTCAGCAGAGCGTCGAAAAGAAAGACGTTTAATTCCGTCTGACGGCGCGCAATAAAAAAACGGATGCCTTACGGACATCCGTTTTTTTGGCGTTTCCGCCGTCTTTAGCGTAACAAACTATTACGCGTTATTTCACTTCCATCCCTTTGGCCTGCAGATCGGCGTGGTAAGACGACCGCACGAACGGGCCGCAGGCGGCGTGGGTGAAGCCCATCGCCATCGCTTCTTCTTTCATCTCGTCGAACTCGGCCGGGCTGACGTAGCGCTGCACCGGCAGGTGGTGACGGCTTGGCTGCAGGTATTGGCCCAGCGTCAACATGGTCACGCCGTGGCGGCGCAGATCGCGCATCACTTCGACGATTTCCGCGTTGGTTTCGCCCAGGCCGACCATCAGGCCGGATTTGGTCGGGATATCCGGGTGCGCTTCTTTAAAGCGCTCCAGCAGCTTCAGCGACCACTCGTAGTTGGCGCCCGGGCGCACCTGGCGGTAGACGCGCGGCACGTTTTCCAGGTTGTGGTTAAACACGTCCGGCGGCGTGGCGGTGATGATTTCCAGCGCGCGATCCATGCGGCCGCGGAAGTCCGGCACCAGCGTTTCAATTTTGATGTTCGGGCTCTTGGCGCGGATGGCCGAGATGCAGTCGGCAAAGTGCTGAGCACCGCCGTCGCGCAGATCGTCGCGGTCAACCGAGGTGATCACCACGTAACGCAGCGCCATGTCGGCGATCGTTTGCGCCAGCTTTTCCGGTTCGTTGGCGTCCGGCGCGATCGGGCGGCCGTGGGCCACGTCGCAGAACGGGCAGCGACGGGTGCAGATAGCGCCGAGGATCATAAAGGTGGCGGTACCGTGGTTGAAACACTCGGACAGGTTAGGGCACGAGGCTTCCTCACAGACGGAGTGCAGGCCGTTTTTACGCATCGCGGCTTTGATGCCCTGAATGCGCGTTGAGTCGGCAGGCAGTTTGATCTTCATCCACTCGGGTTTACGCAACAGCTCCTGCCGTTCGGTGACCACCGTTTTGACCGGGATCAGCGCCATTTTGTCAGCATCGCGGTATTTGACGCCGCGTTCCATCTGAATTGGTTTACTCATAATCGTGCAGGTTCCAGTTACGAAGCTCGACCGTCTGGTAGCCGAGTAAATGAACAAATTCCTGTACCAGGATTGGGTGTATGTCTTCAATGCCAACGCCGGGCGCCAGCGCGCTGACCTGCGTCATCTGCATGCCGGCGTAACCGCAAGGGTTGATGCGTTGGAAGGGGCTGAGATCCATCGCCACATTCAGGGCCAGGCCGTGGAATGAGCTGCCTTTGCGGATCCGCAAACCCAACGAACAGATTTTCTGCTCCCCCACATACACGCCAGGCGCATCCGGACGGGCGCGCGATGCGAGGCGAAAGTGGGCGAGGGTGTTGATAACCGTATCTTCTATCGCCGTGACCAATTGACGCACGCCGACCTTGTTGCGTTTCAGATCGACCATCACGTACATCACCTGCTGACCCGGGCCGTGGTAGGTCACCTGGCCGCCGCGATCGCTCTGGACCACCGGGATATCACCGGGCATCAGCACATGCTCGGCTTTGCCGGCCTGGCCTTGGGTGAACACCGGGTGATGCTGTACCAGCCACAGTTCGTCCGGCGTAGTCTCGGTACGACTGTCGGTGAAGTTATGCATGGCTTGGGATACAGGCGCGTAGGGCTGCAACCCCAGCTGACGCAAAATGATCTTGTCTGGTTGCAAAAGAGTCATCGTCAGGTTACAGAAGTGGTAAAGCCATTATACCGGGCGCTCCGGCTTGCGGCCAGCCTTTCGCTGACCAAAAATGCGCAACCCGGGAAGACGCTGCGCCATCCCGGGTTGATAAGCAGGGTTTTATGCTGGAATTACAGCACCATGCGAACAATTTCAATGTTGCCCAACTCTTCGTACAGGGTTTCGACCTGCTCGATATGAGTGGCGTTGATGGTGATGGAAACGGAGTGGTAGTTGCCTTTGCTGCTCGGCTTAACCTGCGGGTTGTAATCGCCCGGTGCATGGCGCTGCACCACTTCAACTACCTGGTCAACCAGCTCAGGCTGCGCCAGGCCCATCACCTTGTAGGTAAACGAGCAAGGGAATTCGAGCAGTTCGTTCAGTTTAGTTTTTTGCATGTGCGTGCGCTCCAGAGTGCTAGCTAATCTATAAATTATAACTCCCGCCGGGGCGGGAGTTAATGTTATTCAGTATATGGGGGCAATTTCGCCCGTTTCAACCGTTAACCGAACCAGTGGTGGAACATCAGTTTGATGTAGTCCACGATGCGGCTGAAGAAACCGCCTTCTTTCACTTCGTTCATCACCACCAGGGGACGCTGGTCGATGGTTTTGCCGTCCAGCTGGAAGTTGATGCTGCCCACCACCTGGTTTTTCGCCAGCGGCGCGTGAATTTCCGGGGTGTTCAGCACGTAGCTGGCCTTCAGATCTTTCATGCGGCCGCGCGGGATGGTCAGGTAGACGTCTTTGTCCACGCCCAGCTCAACGCGGTCGGCATCGCCGAACCAGACCGGCTCGGAAGCGAACTCTTTACCGACTTTCAGCGGCGCCACGGTTTCAAAGAAGCGGAAGCCCCAGGTCAGCAGTTTCTTGCTCTCGGCTTCGCGGCCTTTGTAGGTGCGGCCGCCCATTACGGCGGAGATCAGACGCATCTGGCCTTCGGTCGCCGAAGCCACCAGGTTGTATCCCGCCGCGTCGGTGTGGCCGGTTTTGATGCCGTCGACGTTCAGGCTGTTATCCCACAGCAGGCCGTTGCGGTTCATCTGGCGGATATTGTTGAAGGTGAACTCTTTTTCTTTGTAAATCGCGTACTCTTCCGGCACATCGCGGATCAGCGCCTGGCCGATCAGCGCCATGTCGCGCGCCGAGCTGTACTGGCCCTGGGCATCCAGGCCGTGTACCGTCTGGAAGTGGGTGTTCTGCAGGCCCAGCTTGCTGACGTAGGTGTTCATCAGGTTAACGAACGCGTCCTGGCTGCCGGCGACGTAGTCGGCCATCGCCACGCAGGCGTCGTTACCGGATTGCAGGTTGATGCCGCGGGTCAGCTTGGAGACCGGCACGCGATCGCCCGGCTTCAGGAACATCAGCGAGGAGCCTTTGAATACTGGGTTGCCGGTCGCCCAGGCGTCCTGGCCGACGGTCACCAGATCGTCCTGGCCGATTTTGCCCGCTTTCAGCGCCTGGCCGATGACGTAGCTGGTCATCATTTTGGTCAGGCTGGCCGGATCGCGACGCGCATCGGCGTTCATCTCGGCCAGCACCTTGCCGGAGTTGTAATCAATCAGGATGTACGCTTCCGCATCGATCTGCGGGACACCTGGGATCATGGTTTTGATGTTAACGTCATCGGCATGCGCAACGGAGGCTGCGCTCATTGCGATAACGGTGCCGAGTGCGATGCTTTTGATTAAGCGAAAAGAAGTTACTTGTTTCATGATCGGGACTACAACATCCGTGAAAGTAAAGTTAAAAAACGAGCCACACTATAGCAGATGCGATCCCGGCAGGCATTACCCATTCATCTGACTAATTGCGGTTAGAGACCTTTTAGCTGCAAGAAAATGTTTCAGCTAAATAACCGCTTATCAGCCGCGAATGCCCGCCGGGCTTAACGCTTAGGGTGCAGCAGTAACGAAAGACTGTTGTTGCGCTTCGCTGGCCAGGCGTTGCTGCAGCTGGGCCGCCTGCTGACGGCTGCTGAATGGGCCGAGCTGGACGCGATAAACGTTGCCGTTGGCCGCCACTTTACCCGGTACGCCAAACTGTTGGCTCAGGCTTTGCTGCCAGCTCTGGGCGCGCTCGGCGCTGCTCAGCGCACCGACCTGCACCACGTAACCGCCGGAGGAAGACGCGGCAGCCATGCCGACAGCCGCGGCGCCGGCTGCAACCGGCGCGGCCACGGCGGCGGCTTCAGGTTCGGAACCTTCCAGCACGCCGGCCGGTACTGCGCTTGGCGCGCCGAGGAAACCGCTGCGGCCGCCAGCGGCGTTGCCACCGGCGGCTGGGGCGTTGTTGTCGTCGGTGCGCAGGGTGCTGTTATCGATCGGGCGCACCGCCGCGCCGCTGGCGACCGGCACGTCCTGTTGGATTGGGGTGCCCATGCCGCTGGCGCCGAGATCCGGGCGCGACGGCAGGGCGTAGCTCTGTTTCGCCACGATGGTGCCGATGGTGCCCGGGCCGCTCAGCGTGCCGTCCGGCGCTACGTTGATGAAATCGACTTTGACCTTGGTGTTGTTGGACAGGTTGAGGCGGTCGGCGGCGGCTTTCGACAGATCGATGATGCGCCCCTTGGTGTAAGGCCCGCGATCGTTGACGCGCACCACCAGCTGACGGCCGTTGGCCAGGTTGGTGACGCGCACATAGCTTGGGATCGGTAAGGTCGGGTGCGCCGCGGTCAGGCCATTCGGATCGAACTGCTCGCCCAGCGCCGTGGTGTTGCCGTTGGCTTCTTCGCCATACCAGGCCGCCAGGCCGGTCTGCGAGAAGTTCTGCGGATCTTTTACGATGCGGTAAGTATCGCCATTAACCTTATAATCCAGCATGTTGTTAGGGTTATAGGGTTCATATTGAGGCTCGACGCCACCGATCTCCACCACCGGGCCGTTGTACGGCTGCTGTGGTGCCTGCTGTTCCGTGGTCGGGGCGGTACAGGCGGAGAGCAACACCGCCGCGACGCCGATCCAAAGCCATTCCTTACGCATTACTCACCTCTTATAAACTTTTAGACAGCATTTTCCGATGCGTGTGGATCGACATGATGATGCCGAAACCGGCCATCAACACTATCAGCGCCGAACCCCCGTAACTGACCAGAGGCAAAGGTACGCCAACTACCGGCAAAATGCCACTGACCATACCGATGTTAACAAAGACATAAACGAACAAAATCAGCATCAAGCCGCCGACCATCACGCGGCCGAAGGTAGTTTGTGCCTTGGCCGCGATCATCAGCCCGCGAATGATCACCAGCAGGTAAAGCGCCAGCAGCACCAACACCCCGATCAGCCCCAGCTCTTCGGCCAACACGGCGAAGATAAAGTCGGTATGGCGTTCCGGCAGGAACTCCAGCTGCGACTGGGTGCCGTGCAGCCAGCCCTTGCCGGACAGGCCGCCGGAGCCGATGGCGATCTTGGATTGAATGATATGGTAGCCGGCGCCGAGCGGGTCGCTCTCCGGATCGAGCAGCATCATCACGCGGTCGCGCTGATAGCCATGCATCAGGAAGAACCACAGCACCGGGATAAAGGCCGCCAGCGCAACGGCGGCGACGGCGATCAGTTTCCAGCTCATGCCCGACAGGAACAGCACGAACAGGCCGGAGGCGGCGATCAGGATCGAGGTGCCCAGATCCGGCTGCGCGGCCACCAGCAGCGTCGGCAGGAAGATCAGCACCAGCGCGATAGCGGTGTTTTTCAGCGAAGGCGGGCAGACATCGCGGTTCATAAAGCGCGCCACCATCAGCGGCACGGCGATCTTGGCGATCTCCGACGGCTGGAAGCGCACCACGCCGAGATCCAGCCAGCGCTGTGCGCCTTTACTGATCTGCCCGAAGGCGTCCACCAGGATCAGCAAAATCACGCAGAAGATGTACAGATAGGGTGCCCAGCTTTCGTACACGCGCGGCGGGATTTGCGCCATGACGGCCATCACGATCAGCCCCATGACGATCTGCCCGATCTTGCGTTCCATCATGCCGATGTCCTGGCCGCTGGCGCTCCACATCACGAAGGCGCTGTAGACCAGCAGGGCCAGGATCAGCAGCAGGAACGTCGGGTCGATGTGGATTTTGGTCCAGATCGAGCCTTTTTGTTGGCTTTCAGTCATGTTCTACCTTAGTCACCTTCTACGCCAGGCGGCAGCGGCGCTTCGCTTGGCAATTGCGTATTGTTGTCGCCCAGCAGAATATGGTCGAGGATCTGGCGGGTGATGGTGCCCACCGCCGGACCGGCGCCGCCGTTTTCCAGAATGATGGCGACCGACACCGTCGGATTGTTGAACGGCGCGAAGGCGGTCATCAGTTTATGATCGCGCAGGTGCTCCGCCAGTTTGTGGGCGTTGTAGGTTTCGTAGCCGAATACCTGTGCGGTACCCGATTTCGCCGCGGCTTTATAAGGTGCGTCCGCAAAGTATTTGCGCGCCGTCCCGTTCGGACGGTTGGCCACACCGTACATGCCGTCTTTGGCGATTTCCCAGAAGCCGGAGTGAATATCGCCGATCTGCGTGTCTTCTTCCTGTTTAAACGGCACCAGCGCGCCGTTGACGCGGGTGCTCTGCAGCAGGTGCGGCGTTTTGACGTTGCCGTCGTTGATCAGGGTGTTCAGCGCTTTGGACATCTGGATCGGCGTGGCGGTCCAGTAACCCTGGCCGATGCCCACCGGAATGGTGTCGCCCTGATACCACGGCTTTTTATAGCGCTTCAGCTTCCACTCGCGCGTCGGCATCAGGCCGGAGCGCTCTTCGGACAGATCGATGCCGGTGTACTGGCCGTAACCGAATTTGGTCAGCCAGGTCGACAGCCGATCGATCCCCATGTCATAGGCAACCTGATAGAAATAGGTATCTGCGGATTCTTCCAGCGCCTTGGTGACGTTCAGGCGGCCGTGGCCCCATTTTTTCCAGTCGCGGAAGCGTTTTTCCGAGCCGGGCAGTTGCCACCAGCCGGGATCGAACACCACGGTGTTTTTGGTGATCACCCCGGCGCTCAGCGCCGATACCGCGATGTAAGGCTTCACCGTTGACGCGGGCGGGTAGACCCCCTGCGTGGCGCGGTTGATCAGCGGGCGATTCGGATCGTTCAGCAGCCCCTGATAGTCCTTGCTGGAAATACCGTCGACGAACAGGTTCGGATCGTAGCTCGGGTTGGACACCATCGCCAGGATGGCGCCGGTGCGCGGATCGCTCACTACCACTGCGGCACGGCTGCCGACCAGCAGCTGCTCGATATAGCGCTGCAGGTCAAGATCGAGCGTCAGATAAACGTCCTGACCGGCGGAAGGCGGCTGTTCGTGCAATTGGCGGATCACCCGGCCTCGGTTGTTGACCTCGACCTCTTCATAGCCGGTTTTGCCGTGCAGCGTGTCTTCGTAATAGCGTTCGATGCCCAGCTTGCCGATATCGTGGGTGGCGGCGTAGTTGGCCAGCTTGCCGTCTTTATCCAGGCGTTCGACGTCGCGGTCGTTGATCTTCGACACATAGCCGGTGACGTGGGTGAGGGCGGATCCGTAAGGGTAGTAGCGGCGTTGATAGCCTTTCACTTCCACGCCGGGGAAGCGGAACTGATTGACCGCAAAGCGGGCGACCTGCACCTCGGTTAGCGCGGTTTTCACCGGAATGGAGACGAAACGGCGCGATCGCTTGCGCTCTTTTTCGAAATTGGTGATGTCATCGTCGGTCAGATCGACCACCGTGCGCAGCGCCTGCAGCGTGGCTTTGAGATCGTCGACCTTCTCCGGCATCAGCTCCAGCTGATAAATGGTGCGGTTGAGCGCCAGCGGGGTGCCGTTGCGATCGTAGATAATGCCGCGGCTGGGCGCGATGGGCACCAGCTTGATGCGGTTTTCGTTGGAGCGGGTGCGGTAATCCTCGACGCGGACCACTTGCAGATTATACAGGTTGGCGATCAGGATGCCGGACAGCACCAGGATGACCAAGAACGCCACCAGGGCGCGGCGTACAAACAGGGCGGATTCAGCCGTATAGTCGCGAAAAGGGTTACGTTCTATTTTCATCCCGCTGCTTTATTTCACTCTGTCACGGTCACCACCGGCTATTCCCGGTGGTAAGGATGATTTGTAGTAATACTCCAGGCGCGGTAGAGGCTTTCGGCCACCAGGACGCGCACCAAAGGATGCGGCAGTGTCAACGGAGAAAGTGACCAGCTCTGCTCGGCAGCGGCTTTGCAGGCGGGCGCGAGCCCTTCCGGGCCGCCGATCAGCAAGCTGACGTTACGGCCATCCTGCTTCCAGCGCTCAAGCTGCTGCGCCAGCTGCGGCGTTTCCCACGGCGTGCCGGGGATATCCAGCGTAACGATACGGTTGCCTTTGCCCACCGCCGCCAGCATCTGTTCGCCTTCCTTGTCCAGAATGCGCTTGATGTCGGCGTTTTTGCCGCGTTTGCCCGCCGGGATCTCGGTCAGCTCAAACGGCATATCTTTGGGAAAGCGGTGCAGGTAATCCATAAAGCCGGTTTGCACCCAGTCTGGCATTTTGGTGCCGACCGCCACCAATTGCAGTTTCACCGCTTAGCTCCAGAGTTTTTCCAGCTCGTACAGGCGACGGCTCTCTTCCTGCATCACGTGCACGATCACTTCGCCCAGATCGACCACGATCCAGTCGGAGGCTTCCTGGCCTTTCATGCCAAACAGCTCCATGCCTACGGCACGGGATTCCTGTACCACGTGGTTGGCGATCGACATCACGTGGCGAGTCGACGTGCCGGTGCAGATGATCATGCAATCGGTGATGCTGGATTTGCCCTGTACGTCCAGAGCGATAATGTCTTGGCCTTTCAGGTCATCGATTTTATCGATGACGAAATCTTGGAGCGCTTTACCTTGCAAAGGTTCCCCCTCGGGTGTGTTCTGTTCAGTCGGCTGCAGCGGGCAACATGCGCACGCCGCGGCGTAACCGGATAATGGTTTCGGCAGGCTGCCGCTGAAAGCCAGCTAACTGGTGACTGCCCGGCCAGCTAAGGTTTCCGGGGTTTTCAGCGGATACCTGAAAAATAGCGGCGCAGTATATCACGCACCTTTCGCTAGCGATATAAACCCTGCAACTCGATATAGCGCTGCACCGGGCGTGGCAGCAGGTCGTCGCAGTTGAGGCCCTGATGGCGGCGCTGGCGGATCTCGGTAGCGGAAATTTCCAGTTCCGGCGTATCGGCCAAATAGATGTGGCCGTGCGGGCGACGGCTGAGCAGCGCCGGATCGACGGTGCGATGGCGTTCCAGCCACTGCTGCAGTTCCGGTGTGTCCATGCGATCGTTATAGCCCGGGCGCGCCAGCACCAGCAGGTGGCAGACGTCCAACAGCGCCTGCCAGCGATGCCATTTATGCAATGTCAGCAGCGAGTCCTGGCCAATAATAAACGCCAGTGGCTGAGCGGCGCCACGCTCTTTACGAATCGTTTCCAACGTCTCGATGGTATAGGAGGGGGTGGTGCGGTGCAGTTCGCGATCGTCGACCGCAAACAGCGGGTTGCCGGCGATCGCCAGCTCGACCATCTTCAGGCGTTGCTGCGCATTGGCCTCCGGCTGTGGGCGGTGCGGTGGCACGTGGTTAGGCAGCAGCGTGACGCGATTCAGGCCCACTTCGGCGGCCAACGCCTCCACCGGCCGCAGGTGGCCATAGTGGATAGGGTCAAAGGTGCCGCCGAACAGCGCGTGCAAAACGGTGGGGTGTTCCGGATTAGTGGGCATCGCTAAAACTCGTGGCCAGGGGTTTGCCGCACAGCAGCATCGACAGGGTTTCCAGTTCCGGCCAGACCGACTGGCCATAGTCCTGCTTGAGGGTCAGCTCGATTTGCGTCAGCAGCTGCACCGCCTGCTGCAGCTGGGGGCCGGACAGGCGTTGCAGCGCCTGGGTCACCAGCGGGCGGCGGTTCTGCCAAACCTTGTGCTGATCGAACAGCGTGCGCAGCGGCGCGGACGCCATGCGGCGCTGCAGCGTCAGCAACAGCAGCAGTTCGCGCTGCAGGGTGCGCAGCAGGATCACCGGCTCCACGTCCTCTTGCTGCAGCTGCTGCAAGATATGCCAGGCGCGCTTGCTCTTGCCGGCCAGCAGGGCATCCAGCCAGTGGAACGGCGTGAAGTGGGCGGCGTCGTTCACCGCCTGTTCGACGCGCGGCAGCGTGAGTTTGCCGTCCGGGTGCAGCAGCGACAGCCGCTCCAGCGCCTGCGACAGCGCCAGCAGGTTGCCTTCGTAGCAGTAGCACAACAGCTGATTGGCGGCGTCGTCCAATTCCAGCTTCATCGCCTTGGCGCGCGTGGCGACCCAGCGTGGCAGCTGCGCCTGTTCCGGCGTCTGGCAACTGACGAGGGCGCCGTGCGGGCTGAGCGCCTTGAACCAGGCGCTGTTTTCCTGCGCTTTGGTGAGGCGCGGGCCGCGCAGGATAAGCAGAATATCCTCGTGCAGCAGCGTGGCAAGCTTGGTCAGCTGTTCGCCGATCGGCGCCGTCGGGCCGTTTTCCGGGAAGATCAGCAGCAGCGTCTGGCGGCTGGCGAACAGGCTCATTGCCTGGCAGATGCCGAAGATGGCGTCCCAGTCGGTATGGGCGTCGAGGGAAATGCTGTAGTGCTCGCTGAACTGCTGCTGTTGCGCGGCTTGCCGGAGCAGATCCTGGCTTTCCTGCAGCAGTAGCGGTTCATTGCCGCTCAATAAATAACAAGCGCGCAGCCCCTCTCGGAGCTGCGCGGCAAGTTGTTCCGGATAAATGCGGATCATTGTGCGGTTTGGCTTGCCGCTCGTTCGCCGACGGCAGCGGCTTTTTGCCGGTTTTCTTCTTCCGCCGCGTGCACGGTCAGCAGTTTGCGCACCAGCTGTTGCGCCGCCTGCTCACGCATTTCCTGGCGAATGATCTCCTGCTCGGAGTCTTTGGCCAGCGCGGTCAGCGGGTTGTCGAAGAACGAACGGAACACTTTCACCGACAGCGGGTACAGGTCGTGGCCCGGGAGCAGCACCTGGGCCTGCACGGTCAGCACCAGCTGGTACTCGGCGGTTTTACCGTCCTGGAAGATCGAGGCGGTATCCTGGCTTTCCGTCGCGCCGACGATGCGCAGGGAAGGCACGTCTTTACGCTTCGGATCGCTGACGATGGTCACGGCGTTCAAACGCAGCTGCTCACGCACCGCGCGCGTCAATGGTCCGTAAGGATCCGAACTGTCCAGGATCAGCGTTTTCATTTCATTAGGCACCTGCGTGGTGCCACGCAGGTGAAAACCGCAGCCGGCGGTGACCAGCACCGCCAACCCCAGCAACAGCGTCAGAATACGTTGTCGCACAACTCCTCCTTGTGTTAACCCACAACCAGGTTAAGCAGTTTGCCCGGAACGTAGATCACTTTGCGAATCGTGACGCCGTCCAGATATTTAGCCACCAGATGCTCTTCGGCAGCGCGCGCGCGCACTTGCTCTTCGGTCGCATCGGCAGATACGGTGATTTTAGCGCGAACCTTGCCGTTCACCTGCACCACCACCAGCTTGGAGTCCTCGACCATTGCCTGTTCGTCGGCAACCGGCCATGGCGCGGTGTCCACGTCGCCTTCGCCGCCCAGCGCCTGCCACAGGGTGAAGCACACGTGCGGGGTGAACGGATACAGCATGCGAACCACGGCCAGCAGCGCTTCCTGCAGCAGCGCGCGATCCTGCTCGCTCTCCTGTGGCGCGCGGGCCAGCTTGTTCATCAGCTCCATCACGGCGGCGATCGCGGTGTTGAAGGTCTGACGGCGGCCGACATCGTCGGTCACTTTGGCGATGGTTTTGTGCAGATCGCGGCGCAGCGCTTTCTGATCTTCGTTCAGCGCCGCCACGTCCAGCGGCTGTACCGCGCCTTTTGCCACGTGATCGTAGGCCAGTTTCCACACGCGTTTCAGGAAGCGGTTAGCCCCTTCCACGCCGGACTCCTGCCACTCCAGCGTCATTTCTGCCGGTGAAGCGAACATCATGAACAGACGCACGGTGTCCGCGCCGTATTTTTCCACCATTTCCTGTGGGTCGATGCCGTTGTTCTTCGACTTCGACATTTTGCTCATGCCAGCATAGACCAGTTCACGGCCTTGCGGATCGGTGGCCTTGATGATGCGGCCCTTGTCGTCACGCTCGACGGTGGCGTCAACCGGAGATACCCAGACGCGCTCGCCGCTGTTGCCGGTGTAGTAGAAGGCGTCGGCCAGCACCATGCCCTGACACAGCAGGCGCTTGGCCGGCTCGTCGGAGTCCACCAGGCCCGCATCGCGCATCAGCTTGTGGAAGAAGCGGAAGTACATCAGGTGCATGATGGCGTGTTCGATACCGCCGATATATTGATCGACCGGCAGCCAGTAGTTGGCGGCGGCCGGATCCAGCATGCCCTGGTCGTACTGCGGGCAGGTGTAGCGCGCGTAGTACCAGGAAGACTCCATAAAGGTGTCGAAAGTGTCGGTTTCACGCAGCGCCGGCTGGCCGTCGACGGTGGTCTTCGCCCACTCAGGATCGGCCTTGATCGGGCTGGTGATGCCGTCCATGACCACGTCTTCCGGCAGGATCACCGGCAGCTGGTCTTCCGGCGTCGGCATCACGGTGCCGTCTTCCAGCGTCACCATCGGGATTGGCGCACCCCAGTAACGCTGACGGGAGACGCCCCAGTCGCGCAGACGGTAGTTGACCTTACGCTGGCCTACGCCCTTGGCGACCAGTTTGTCGGCGATGGCATTGAAGCCCGCTTCATTGTCCAGGCCGTCGAACTCGCCGGAGTTGAACAGCGCGCCCTTGTCGGTCATCGCTTCGGCGCTCACGTCAGGCTGGCTGCCGTCGAGGTTCAGGATCACCGGTTTGATCGGCAAATCGTATTTGGTGGCGAATTCCCAGTCGCGCTGGTCGTGCGCCGGTACCGCCATCACGGCGCCGGTGCCGTATTCCATCAGCACGAAGTTGGCGACCCACACCGGCAGCTTCTCGCCGCTCAGCGGGTGGACAACGAACAGGCCGGTCGGCATGCCTTTCTTCTCCATCGTCGCCATTTCGGCTTCGGCCACTTTGGTGTTGCGGCATTCGTCGATGAAGTCGGTCAGCGCCGGGTTGTTGCGCGCGCCCTGTTGCGCCAGCGGGTGACCCGCGGCGACCGCCACGTAGGTGGCGCCCATGAAGGTGTCGGGACGGGTGGTATAAACCGTCAGCTTCTCTTCGCTGTCCGCCACGTCGAAGGTGATTTCCACGCCTTCGGAGCGGCCAATCCAGTTGCGCTGCATGGTTTTCACCTGCTCCGGCCAGCTTTCAAGCGTGTCCAGATCGTTCAGCAGCTGATCGGCGTAGGCGGTGATTTTGATGAACCACTGCGGGATCTCTTTACGCTCGACCTTGGTGTCGCAGCGCCAGCAGCAGCCGTCGATAACCTGTTCGTTGGCCAGCACGGTCAGATCGTGCGGGCACCAGTTCACCGCCGAGGTCTTCTTGTAGACCAGGCCTTTTTCATACAGCTTGGTGAAGAACCACTGTTCCCAGCGGTAGTATTCCGGCTGGCAGGTGGCGATTTCGCGATCCCAGTCGTAGCCGAAGCCCAGCAGTTTCAGCTGGTTCTTCATGTATTCGATGTTGTCGTAGGTCCACGGGGCCGGTGCGGTGTTGTTTTTCACCGCCGCACCTTCCGCCGGCAGGCCGAACGCATCCCAGCCGATCGGCTGCAGTACGTTTTTGCCCAGCATGCGCTGATAGCGCGAGATCACGTCGCCGATAGTGTAGTTACGAACGTGGCCCATGTGCAGTCGGCCGGACGGGTAAGGCAGCATGGATAGGCAGTAGTACTTTTCCTTGCTGTCGTCTTCGGTAACTTTGAAAGTCTGCTTCTCTTGCCAGTGAAGCTGTACGTTCGATTCTATGTCTTCTGGACGGTATTGCTCTTGCATGGCGGCCGGTGGTCCTGTAGGTGTAAACCGTTGCCTCGGTCAGAGGCAACGCAATGAACATTTAGTATTCGTAGATCCGCATAGCATAGCTGATAAGACCTCCCGGCAACAACTCCAAGCGCCTGACTCGGCGCATTTAAAAAAAACGCCGCCATGACGCGGCTCACAACCTGCGGATCCCGCGTCTTGCCAAGTGACATCAGTCATTTACGGCTAAAATAAGAACAAGTAGCTTAGGGGTATCCCTACAGCCAAGTCCGGCGCAGCGTTTATCGAGGAGAGTCTATGAACAAGGTTGCTCAGTATTACCGCGAATTGGTGGCATCGCTGACCGAACGCCTGAAAAACGGTGAGCGCGATATCGACGAACTGGTGGCCAGCGCGGAGCGGCGGTTGAACGAGGCCGAAGATCTGACCCGCGACGAGGTGCGGCAGGTGACGCAGGCGGTGCGGCGCGATCTGGAAGAGTTCGCCCGCAGCTATCAGGAAAGCCGGGACGAGTTTACCGACAGCGTGTTTATGCGGGTGATCAAAGAGAGCCTGTGGCAGGAACTGGCGGATATCACCGACAAAACCCAGCTGGAGTGGCGCGAGGTGTTCAAGGATGTCAGCCACCACGGCGTTTACCACAGCGGTGAAGTGGTGGGGCTGGGCAATCTGGTGTGCGAGCAGTGCCATTACCACCTGGCGTTCTACACGCCGGAGGTGCTGCCGCTTTGCCCGAAATGCGGTCACGACCAGTTCCAGCGCCGGCCGTTTGAACCTTGATGACGTTCCCCGCCAGGGCGGAGAACGCTAAGGCCGGCGTTTAACGGAACAGTTTCTTCAGCAAGTTGCTCAGGAAACCGCCGCTGACGGCTGCCGGGGCGGCTTGCGCCTGCGCCGGTGCGCTGGCCGGTACGGCGACGCCGGCCGGGATTTTCTGCGCGACCGCGATGCGGCTGTCCTGAGCGGCTTTCTCTGCCGCTTCCGGGCCGTAGGCGAAGCCTTCCGCCAGCACGAATTCAACGTCGGTGATGCCGATAAAGCCCAGGAACAGCTTCACGTACGGCGTGATCAGATCCGTCGGCGTATCGGCGTGGATGCCGCCGCGGCTGGAGATGACGATCGCTTTTTTGCCCGTCACCAGCCCTTCGGCGCCGGCGGAGGTGTAGCGGAAGGTCTGACCGGCGCGGGCGATCAGATCGAAGTAGATTTTCAGCTGCGTTGGAATGTTGAAGTTGTACATCGGGGCGCTGATGATCAGCGTGTCGTGCGACTTCAGCTCGGCAATCAGCTCATCGGACAGCGCCAGGGTGCTCTGCTGATGCGGCATCAGCGGTTTGTCGCCGGCGGTAAAGCCAGCCATCACTTCGCCATCCAGCTCCGGCAGCGTTGGGTTGGCCAAGTCGCGCACGGTGAACGTGTCTTCAGGATGAGTTTCACGCCATTGTTCAACAAAAAAATCGACTAATTTTCCAGACTGGGAATATTCACCCAGAATACTTGATTTCAGGACCAGTATGCGGCTCATTGGCTTATCTCCAGGCGAAGTTTAATCGGTAACGATGTCAGTCGGTGTAAACGCATGGTAGAGGCAAGCCATGAACAGTGATAGCGCAAAAATTCGCTGAGTTAAATCAAAAAAGTTGAATGAGGGGCGCGAGCGCGCCCCGATGGGATCAATAACGCGCCAGGCGCTCGGCCAGCAGATCGATAAAGCCTTCGCGGTTGATGCTGGTCAGCACTTCCACGTTGGCCGCGTTGCCGGTTTGCTGGAAATAGTCCACCACCGTCATGCCGACGGTGTATTCCCCTTTGGTCTCCACGCCGACCCAGCGTTCTACGCCGGTGAACAGTTGTGGCGCCAGCAGCCAGGCGATGGTGCAGGGATCGTGCATTGCAGCGCCGGGCAGGCCGCGCGGATGGCTGAGGTACAGCGGCAGGTAAAAATCGAGCATCTCCGCGACCGCCTGCGCGACCGGATTGTCTATCTGGCGAATGCGCTCGATATCCTGCGGCAACACCAGCGCCTGATGGGTGACGTTCAACCCGGCCATGGTCAGCGGCACCCCGGATTTCAATACCATTTCGGCGGCTTCGGGATCGACGAAGATGTTGAACTCCGCCACCGGTGTGGTATTGCCGGCGTTCATGCCGCCGCCCATAAATACGATGCGTTCGATGCGGCTTTTCAGCTCGGCATGCTGGGCCAACAGCAGGGCGATGTTGGTCATCGGGCCGGTCACCACTAGGGTTATCGGCTGCGGGCTGGCGCGCAGCAGGTCGGCGATCAGCTCGACGGCGCCGCGGGGATCGGGTTTGAGGGTCGGCGTCGGCAGGTGGGTGTTGCCCATGCCGGTTTTGCCGTGGACATAGTCGGCGATCACCAGTTCGCGCATCAGCGGGCCGCTGGCGCCGGCGGCGACCGGTATGTCCTCGCGCTGCATCAGGGTCAACAGGCCCAGCGCGTTATGCAGGGTTTTCTCCGGCGTCTGGTTGCCGGCGGAGGTAGTGATGGCTTTGATGTCCAGTTCTGACGAACGCAGCGCCATAGCCAGCGCGATGGCGTCGTCGAGGCCGGGATCGCAATCGATGATAATAGGGCGGGGCATGTTCTTTCTCCTCTGTTTGTTATCCTGCGAGCATCGGATCAAAACCGGGGAGAAACAAGCGCTTTTAGTGCCGGGGGAAAAGATGCGCCCCTGGCGGGGCGCATAGGCAGAGCGTTTAGTGCAGGATCTTGGCCAGAAAATCCTTGGCGCGATCGGACTCAGGGTTGTTGAAGAAATCGTCTTTGTTGCGGTCTTCGACGATTTTGCCTTCGTCCATAAAGATCACCCGATTCGCCACCTTGCGGGCGAAGCCCATTTCGTGGGTTACCACCATCATGGTCATGCCTTCATTCGCCAGTTCGACCATCACGTCCAGCACTTCGTTGATCATTTCCGGATCGAGCGCCGAGGTCGGCTCATCGAACAGCATGGCGATAGGATCCATGCACAGCGCACGGGCGATGGCGACGCGCTGCTGCTGGCCGCCGGACAGCTGACCGGGGAACTTGTTGGCATGGGCGGAGAGGCCGACGCGCTCCAGCAGCTTCAGACCCTTCTCGCGTGAGGCGGACTTGTCGCGCTTGAGCACTTTCACCTGCGCCAGCGTCAGGTTGTCGATGATAGACAGGTGCGGGAACAGCTCAAAGTGTTGGAACACCATGCCAACCTTGGCACGCAGCTGCGCCAGGTTGGTTTTCTTGTCGTTGACCGGTGTGCCGTTCACCAGGATATTGCCCTGCTGGATCGGCTCGAGGCCGTTGACGGTTTTGATCAGGGTGGACTTGCCGGAACCTGAAGGACCGCAGACGACGACCACTTCGCCTTTTTTCACTTCGGTGGTGCAATCGGTCAACACCTGAAAGTGACCGTACCACTTAGAAACATTTTTCAGGGATATCATCAAACAGTCCTTTTCTTCAAATAGCTTACCAGCGCCGAGGCGGCGAGGCTGATAACAAAATAGACAAAGCCGGCGAACAGGATCATTTCAACCTGGGTGCCGTCGCGTTCGCCGATGGTCGACGCGGTGCGGAAGAAGTCGGCCAGGCTCAGCACGTAAACCAGCGAGGTATCCTGGAACAGTACGATGCCCTGGGTCAGCAGTAGCGGCACCATGGCGCGGAACGCCTGCGGCAGGATCACCAGCCGCATGGATTGCCAATGGGTCATGCCCAGCGCCAGCGCGGCGGAGGATTGGCCGCGCGAGATGCTGATGATGCCGGCGCGGATGATTTCCGAGTAATAGGCCGCTTCAAACAGGGAAAAGGCTACCATAGCCGAGATCAGGCGAATATCGGTTTTCGGCGATAAGCCTAGAACCTGTTGTAATAAGCTTGGAACCACCAGATAGAACCACAGCAGCACCATCACCAGCGGCACCGAGCGGAACAGGTTGACGTACAGGGTGGCGAACCAGCTGATCGGTTTGAACGGCGACAGACGCATCACCGCCAGTACGGTACCCCACAGAATGCCGACCACGATGGCGGTCACGGTGATCTTCAGCGTGATTACCATGCCCTGCAGCAGAAACGGGAAGCTTGGGACGATCGACGCCCAGTCAAATTCGTACATTATTTACTCCCCAGGTTGCCAGGCAACTGCACTTTCTTTTCGACCAGACGCATAAACAGCATGATAACGGCGTTGATGCCGATATAAGCCAGCGTGATGGCGGTAAAGGATTCATAGGCGTGTGCGGAGTAATCCAACAGCTTGCCGGCCTGCGCGGCCATGTCCACCAGCCCGATGGTAGAGGCGATGGCGGAGTTTTTGACCAGGTTGAGCATCTCCGAGGTCATCGGCGGCACGATCACCCGGTAGGCGTTCGGCAGCAGCACGTAGCGGTAGGTTTGCGGCAGCGTCAGGCCCATCGCCAGCCCGGCGGCTTTCTGGCCGCGCGGCAGGGACTGGATGGCGGCGCGCACCTGCTCGCAAACGCGGGCGGCGGTAAACAGCCCCAGGCAAAGCATGGAGGAGACGAAGAATTGCACGTTGGGATCCAGCTCGCTTTTAAACCAGGTGCCGATATTGGCCGGCAGCAGCTCGGGGATCACCAGATACCAGGTAAAGAATTGTACGATCAGCGGCACGTTGCGGAACAGTTCGACGTAACAGGTGCCGAGGGCGGAAAGAAAGCGGTTGGGTACGGTACGCAAGATACCGAACAGCGAACCGACGAAGAAAGCGATAATCCATGCACAGACGGAGAGGGCCACCGTGACCTGAAAGCCGGACCAGATCCAGCCGAGGTAAGTGGTGTTCCCAAACGGGGCCTGCTGCAGGAAGATACCCCAGTTCCAATCTATTGACATAACAAACTCCGGTAAACGGGCGCAGAGCGCCGAAGATTGATGACCTGATGAGCGCCGATCGCCGCGCGGCCAGTCTGGCTGGCTTATTGTGTGCGGATGTCGGTGATGCGCCTTGGGGAAAATGAGGGAGGGGAACGGCCCCCCTCATACCTGTCTGTCCCAGTCATCAACTGGGCCGGTTTGGCCTGGCGGCCGCCCCGGCTGTCATTCTATTTAGTTCAATGCCTTGTCGTTAGGTTCTTTGAACAGCTGTTTCATGTCGTCCGACAGTTCGAAGTTCATGTTGAGGTTTTTCGGTGGAATCGGCTGCTTGAACCATTTATCAAACCACTTGGCCGCTTCGCCGGAGGTTTGCGCCTGGGCGATGGTGTCATCGACCAGTTTCTTGAACGCAGGATCGTCTTTACGCAGCATGCAGCCGTAGGCTTCTTTCGACTGCGGCGTGCCGATGATTTCCCACTGATCCGGCTTCTTGGCCTTGGCGCGCTCGCCCGCCAGCAGGGCGTCGTCCATCATGAAGGCCACCGCGCGGCCGCTTTCCAGGGTACGGAAGGAGTCGCCATGGTCTTTGGCGCTGATGATGCGCATGTTCATCTTGTCGCTGTCGTTCAGCTTGTTCAGCAGCACTTCGGAGGTGGTGCCGGAGGTGACCACCACCGGTTTGCCGGCCAGGTCTTTAAAATCTTTGATGTCAGAGCCTTTTTTCACCAGCAAGCGGGTGCCGACCACGAAAATGGTGTCGGAGAAGGCGGCCTGTTTCTGGCGCTCGAGGTTATTGGTGGTGGAGCCGCACTCGAAATCATAGGTGCCGTTTTGCAGCAGCGGGATGCGGTTCTGCGAGGTAATCGGCAGCATTTTCACCTGCAGGTTCGGTGCATTCAGCTGTTTCTTAACGGCTTCAACGATTTGGTTGGAGTAGTCCTGAGAGTAGCCCACAACTTTTTGTTGGTTGTCGTAGTAGGAGAACGGCACTGACGATTCGCGGTGGCCGACAACGATCACGCCATTGTCTTTGATTTTCTTCAGCGTACCGGTCAGGTCTTCCGCGTGCGCCACGCTACCTGCCGCACCGAGCAGCAGTAACGATAACGCCAATTTACGCATTTGCATGGTCCAACTCCTTTGCTGTTGTTGTGGCTCTGACTAAAGAGCGTCAGGTTAAATCGACTGTTTATTGCTCAAGTTATAAAGATAGTCTTATGAACTGAACGCTGTTAAAAAATAACCGATTGTGAACACCTTGAAACTAAAATGTTTCATTTTTTGAGACGCCGCGCGCACCAAATCAATGCAACAAAACGTCGGCGCACCCGTGCGGTGCGTTCAATGCACCCAAAATGTGCGCAGGTGCGACAAAGCGTCAGCAAAAGTAAACCGGCGCGCGATGTCGCCATAGATAAAGCAAGGAGTGTGCCAGTCGCGTTGATTTAACGGCGTTTTCTGACTGAGGGGGATTTGACGAGAAAGCGGGGCGCGGCGGGCGCGCCCCGGCGAAGAGGACTATTTGCGGCGCAGGCCCAGCATCAGCGCCCAGCCGCCCAGCAACAGGGTCATCACCCACAGCGGCGTGGCGCCGAAGCGCGCGTAAGGGGTGACGCCGGTGGTCGGCGTGACCTTCACTTCGAGCACCTGGCGGGTGAATTGCGGGATCTCGGCGATCACCTCGCCGTTGGCGTTCACCGCGGCGGTGACGCCGTTATTGGTGCTGCGCAGCAGCGGTCGGCCGAGCTCCAGCGCCCGCATGCGCGCCATCTGGAAATGCTGCCACGGGCCGATGGAGTGGCCGAACCAGGCATCGTTGGAGATGGTCAGCAGGAAATTGGTGTCCGGGCGGAAGTTATCACGCACCTGCTGGCCCAGCACGATTTCGTAGCAGATGGCCGCCGTCAGGTTGTAGCCGCGTACGCTGAGCTGCGGCTGTACGTAGTCGCCGCGGCTGAAACCGGACATCGGCAGATTGAAGAACGGCGCGATAGGGCGCAGCAGTTCACCCAGCGGCACGAATTCGCCGAACGGCACCAGGTGGTGTTTGTTGTAGCGATCTTTGGCCGGGTAGCTGTACGGCGTCGGTTCGCCCAGCACGATGGCGCTGTTGTATTCCTGCACGCCTTGCGGGGTGGCGCGTGCATCGACAATCCCCGTGATCAGGCTGCTGTTCTTCGCCCGCATCAGGTCATCCATCATGGTCAGGAAGCCGTTCTGACGCGGCTCGAAGTCAGGGATGGCGGACTCCGGCCAGATGATGATCGGCGCCTTGCCCATGTAGGGGCGCGTTTCATCCAGATAGGTTTGCAGCGTGCTGAGCAGAATGCTCGGATCCCACTTCATCGACTGGGGAATATTGCCTTGCACCATGGCGACGTTCACCGCTTTCTCCGGCTGCGGGGTAAACCACTGCAGCTGGCGCAGCGGCCACGGCAACAGCAGTAGCGCGATGGCGATCACGGCTGCCGAGAGGCGGCGCTGATTGACGGCGTACACCAGCAGGCCGGCGATGGCCATCAGCACAAAGGTGATGGCGTCGACGCCCAGCAGCGGCGCGATGCCTTTCAGCGGGCCGTTGATCTGGCTGTAGCCGAACTGCAGCCACGGGAAGCCGGTCAGCACCCAGCCGCGCAGGAATTCGGTCACCTGCCACAGCGCCGGCGCGGCGATGGCCAGCCGCCACCAGCGGGTAGCCGGCCACAGGCGCGTCAGCAGCCCGGCGAACAGCCCGGTATACAGTGACAGGTAAGCGGCGAGCAACACCACCAGGAAGACGTTGACGGCGAAGGGCATGCCGCCGAAATCGGCGATGCTGACATACACCCAGTTGATACCGCTGCCGAACAGCCCGAAGCCCCAGACAAAGCCGAGCAGGGCGGACTGTTTGGTGGTGCGATTGAGGGTGACGGCCAGCAGGCCGAACAGGGAGACGATGGCCGCGGGCCAGAAGTCGTAGGGCGAGAACGCCAGCGTCCCGCCGGCACCTGACAACAGCGCCAGCAGGGCGCGAACCCGCTGGCGTTCAAGTAATGAGGCTTTAGCCATGTTGGATTTAATCTTCCAGTTTCGGTGGTGGAGAATCGTCCGGAATTTTTACATGAACCTGGATAATACGTCGACTGTCGGCCATGGCAACTTTAAATAGGTAACCTTCGATTTCAATGGTTTCCCCGCGCGCCGGCAGGTGGCCGAAGGCCTGCATCACCAGACCGCCGATGGTATCGACCTCGTCGTCGCTGAAATGGGTGCCGAAGGCATCGTTGAAGTCTTCGATCGGGGCCAGCGCGCGCACGGTGTACATGTGGCGGCTGAGCTGGCGGATATCCAGATCGTCTTCGTCGTCGTATTCGTCTTCGATCTCGCCGACGATCAGTTCCAGGATATCTTCGATAGTGACCAGGCCGGACACGCCGCCGAATTCGTCAATGACAATCGCCATGTGATAGCGCTGGGAGCGGAACTCTTTCAGCATCCGGTCGACGCGCTTGCTTTCCGGCACCACCACCGCGGTGCGCAGCACCTTGTCGATGCTGAACGGCTCGGAGTCTGCGCGCATGAACGGCAGCAGATCCTTGGCCATTAGGATGCCTTCGATGTGATCTTTGTCTTCGCTGATCACCGGGAAGCGCGAGTGGGCGGAGTCGATAATCACATCCAGGCACTCTTCCAGCGTCTGGTTGCGCTTGAGCGTCACCATCTGGGAGCGAGGGATCATGATGTCGCGCACGCGCTGTTCAGCGATATCCATCACGCCTTCCAGCATGTCGCGGGTATCGGGATCGATCAGGTCGTTTTGTTCGGAATCACGGATCAGTTCGACCAGATCGCCACGGTTTTTGGGTTCGCCGTGGAACAGCTGGTTAAGGATAAGAGTAAAGAACCCCTTCTTGGGACTGGGGCTGTCATTGCTTTGTGAATGGTCGTCGCTCATGGCGTTTTAGTTACTGTCACTCATGTCAGAGTTAAGGGGCGTCAGCGACAGCCCCGCATGGGGGCTGTGGGGTAAACGGCTGACGTCAGACGGGGTCTTTTTCCGCCAGGTACGGATCAGGATAACCCAGTCCGTGCATGATTTCGGTTTCCAAAGACTCCATTTCTTCGGCTTCATCGTCTTCGATGTGGTCATACCCTAGCAGATGAAGACTGCCGTGGACAACCATATGCGCCCAGTGGGCCTCCAGCGCCTTGCCTTGCTCAATCGCTTCCTGCTCAACCACCTGGCGGCAGATGATCAGATCGCCGAGCAGCGGCAGCTCGATGCCCGGCGGGGCTTCGAACGGGAAAGAGAGCACGTTGGTCGGCTTGTCTTTGCCGCGGTAGGTCAGGTTCAGCTCGTGGCTTTCCGCTTCGTCCACCAGACGCACGGTCACCTCGGCCTCTTCCTGAAATTGCGGCAGCACGCCTTCCAGCCAGCGCTGGAAGGTGGCCTCATCCGGCAGGCCGTCGCTGCTTTCACAGGCAATCTGCAGATCCAAAATCACCTGACTCATGGTGTCTCCTGCTCGGAGGCGGCGAGCGCCTCGCGCTTACGTTGTTCGGCAATCGCATCTTTGCGTTTCTGTTCAGCCGCTTCCCAGGCCTCATAGGCGATGACTACGCGAGCTACTACCGGGTGGCGCACCACGTCTTCGCTGTGGAAGAAGTTGAAGCTCAGTTCTTCCACGTCCGACAGCACTTCCACCGCGTGGCGCAGGCCGGATTTCTGGTTGCGCGGCAGGTCGATCTGGGTGACGTCGCCGGTGATGACCGCCTTCGAGTTGAAGCCGATGCGCGTCAGGAACATCTTCATCTGTTCGATGGTGGTGTTCTGGCTCTCATCCAGAATGATAAAGGCGTCGTTCAGCGTGCGGCCGCGCATATAGGCCAGCGGCGCGACTTCGATCACGTTGCGCTCGATGAGCTTCTCCACGCGCTCGAAGCCCAGCATTTCGAACAGGGCGTCGTACAGCGGGCGCAGATAAGGATCGACCTTCTGGCTCAGATCGCCGGGCAGGAAGCCCAGCTTTTCGCCGGCTTCGACCGCAGGACGGGTCAGCAGAATGCGGCGAATTTCCTGGCGTTCCAGCGCATCTACCGCAGCAGCGACCGCCAGGTAGGTTTTGCCGGTGCCCGCCGGGCCGATGCCGAAGGTGATGTCATGATCGAGAATGTTGGCGATGTACTGCGCCTGGTTAGGCGTACGCGGTTTCACCATGCCGCGCTTGGTTTTAATGGTGACCGCCTTGCCGTAATCCGGCACGCTGTCGGCCACCTGTTCCAGCACCCGACTCTCTTTGATAGCCAGGTGGATTTGCTCCGGATCGATATCCGGGATCACGCCGCGAATCGGCGCGGTATCCACGTACAGATGGCGCAGGATATCGGCGGCGGCAACCACGCACAGGTTTTTGCCGACCAGCTTGAAACGGTTGTCGCGGCGATTGATTTCAATGCCCAATCGGCGCTCGAGTTGCTTGATGTTGTCATCAAACGGGCCGCACAGGCTGAGCAAACGCTGGTTGTCTGCGGGCTCTAACAAAATTTCTTGTGTTGCGACGTTCAAACTATTCCTCTAGGTCACATCGGGCCTGGTTGATGTCACATAGCGCGTTCGGGACGCGCGCGTTCAGGGCGAGCCTGAATACTCTCTTTCTTGAATTATTCATGGTGCGCCGCAACGGCGCAAGTTTACCGCTGATCTATCTGTGCGCCATCGGCGGAATTCAAGGGAAGATAAGGAAAAAACGCGGCGGGGCGCAAAGCCCGCCGCGTCATCACAGAACAAGGCCGCCGTGAATCAGTTCTTTTTCACGAACTCGGATTTCAGCTTCATCGGGCCGAAGCCGTCGATTTTGCAGTCGATGTTGTGATCGCCTTCGACCAGACGAATGTTTTTCACCTTGGTGCCGATCTTCAGCATCGAGGAGCTGCCTTTGACCTTCAGGTCTTTGATCACCGTGACCGCATCGCCGTCCGCCAGCAGGTTGCCGTTGGCGTCTTTGACGATCAGCGCGTCCTGATCTTCCGCCGGGGCGCTGTCGCTCCATTCGTGAGCGCACTCAGGGCAGATGAACAGGGCATTGTCCTGGTAGGTGTATTCGGAGTTGCACTTCGGGCAGTGTGGGAGTTGCATGTTATGTCGCCTCTTCAACAATAAAAAAAATAAAAAAGAAAATCACCGGGCGCGGGCGCCCGGCGGAGAAACGGTAAGGAGTAGCGCGAATGGGCGGCGATAAGGCGGCCGCCGCGGCGTCAGGGCTGGTAAATGCCGACGCCCAGCGCGTTTTCTTTGCGGGTACGGGCGATCACCGACTGCGGGGATTCATGTACGCGCAGATCCATCTGCTGCTCGGTGCGCACCACTGCGCCACGCAGGGTGTTGGTCAGCACCTCGGTAATTTCCACGTCGACGAACTGGCCGATCATGTCGCGCGTGCCCTCGAAGTTTACCACACGGTTGCACTCCGTGCGCCCGGCCAGCTCCATCACGCTTTTACGCGAGGTGCCCTCCACCAGAATGCGCTGGACGGTGCCGAGCATGCGGCGGCTGAACTGCAGCGCCTGCTGGTTGATGCGATCCTGCAGAATATACAGCCGCTGTTTTTTCTCTTCTTCGCTGACGTCGTCGACCATGTCCGCCGCCGGGGTGCCCGGGCGCGACGAATAGATGAAGCTGAAGCTGACGTCGAAATTGACGTCGGCAATCAGGTTCATGGTCTGTTCGAAGTCGGCCTGGCTTTCACCCGGGAAACCGACGATGAAATCGGAGCTGAGCTGAATGGCCGGCCGCGCCTTGCGCAGCTTGCGGATAATCGCCTTGTACTCCAGCGCGGTGTGGGCGCGTTTCATCATGGTCAGGATGCGATCCGAACCGCTCTGCACCGGCAGATGCAGGAAGCTGACCAGCTCCGGCGTGTCTTCGTACACCGCGATAATGTCGTCGGTGAATTCGATCGGGTGGCTGGTGGTGAAGCGAATGCGATCGATGCCGTCGATGGCCGCCACCAGGCGCAGCAGTTCGGCGAACGAGCAGATATCGCCGTCATGCGTGGCGCCGCGGTAAGCGTTGACGTTTTGGCCGAGCAGGTTGACCTCGCGCACGCCCTGCGCCGCCAGTTGGGCGATTTCGAACAGCACGTCGTCGCTCGGGCGGCTCACTTCTTCGCCGCGGGTGTAAGGCACCACGCAGAAGGTGCAGTATTTGTTGCAGCCTTCCATGATCGACACGAACGCAGTCGGGCCTTCGGCGCGCGGTTCCGGCAGGCGGTCGAATTTTTCGATCTCCGGGAAGCTGATGTCGACCACCGGGCTGCGGGTGCCCTGAACGTGATTGATCATTTCCGGCAGGCGGTGCAGGGTCTGCGGGCCGAATACCACATCGACGCAGGGCGCGCGGCTGCGGATCAGCTCGCCTTCTTGCGAGGCTACGCAACCGCCGACGCCGATGATGACAGACGGGTTCTTTTCTTTGAGCAAGCGCCAGCGCCCCAGCATGGCGAAAACTTTCTCCTGCGCCTTTTCACGGATCGAGCAGGTGTTCAGCAACAGCACGTCCGCCTCTTCGGCGTTTTCGGTCCACTCGAAACCGTGCGTGCTGTTTAACAGGTCGGCCATTTTCGATGAATCGTATTCATTCATCTGGCAGCCCCAGGTTTTGATATGTAGTTTTTTCGTCATTGACTTGCCATTACTCAGTGCGGAGCGAAAGTTGCGTTACGCGACATGCAGGGCGCGTATTGTAATCATTTGCCGCCGTTGTGACCAGCGCGGGGGAAAATGGCATGCGACCTGAAGCCGGAGCGAAAATCCGGTACACTGCGCAAAACGCCATGCCGGGTGGGATGGCGAGCATTCACACAGAAAACATAGCCAATATGAAGACATCTCAAAATCGGTATGACGCGGTGGTGGTAGGTGGCGGCATGGTCGGCGCGGCGGCGGCCCTGGGGCTGGCGCAGGCGGGCTGGTCGGTGGCGTTGCTGGAACATCAGGCGCCGCAGGCGTTCGAGGCACAAAGCCCGCCGGATCTGCGCATTTCCGCGATCGGCTGCACCTCGGTGGGGTTGCTGAAACAGCTCGGTGCCTGGCAGGCCGTGACGGCGATGCGTACGGCGCCGTATCGCCGGCTGGAGACCTGGGAGTGGGCGTCGTCGCGCGTGGCGTTCGACGCGGTGTCCCTGGGGCTGCCGGAGCTGGGCTTTATGGTGGAAAACCGCATTCTGCAGCTGGCGCTGTGGCAACAGTTCGCGCAGTGCGCCAACCTGACGCTGCTGTGCCCCGCCAGGCTGCAATCGCTGCAGCGGGCGGACAATGCCTGGCAACTGATGCTGGACAGCGGCGAAACGCTGCATACGCGTCTGGTTATCGGCGCCGACGGCGCCCACTCGCAGGTGCGCAAGCTGGCGGCGATCGGCACCAACGGCTGGCAATATCGTCAGGCGTGCATGTTGATCACCGTCGATACCGGCGCGCCGCAGCAGGATGTGACCTGGCAGCGCTTCTTCCCGTCCGGGCCGCGCGCCTTCCTGCCGCTGTACGACAGCTGGGCGTCGCTGGTGTGGTATGACAGCCCGCAGCGCATTCGCCAATTGCAGGCGATGCCGCCGGCGCAGCTGGAGCGCGAAATCGCTACCGCTTTCCCGGCACGACTGGGTCCGGTCAAGGTGCACGCTGCCGGATCGTTCCCGCTGACGCGGCGTCATGCGCAGCGCTACGTGCTGCCGGGGTTGGCGCTGCTGGGGGATGCGGCGCATACCATCAACCCGCTGGCCGGGCAGGGCGTCAATCTGGGGTATCGCGATGTGGATGCCTTACTGAACGTGTTGAGCGAGGCGCGGGATCAGGGAGAGGACTGGAGCTGCGAGGCGGTACTGCTGCGTTATCAGCGTCGCCGCCGTACCGACAATCTGCTGATGCAGAGCGGCATGGATCTGTTTTATACCGCTTTCAGCAATAACCTGGCGCCGCTGAACGTCGCGCGCAATCTGGCGCTGATGGCCGCGCAGCGGGCGGGCAAGCTGAAAGAGCATGCGTTGAAGTACGCGTTGGGATTGTAACCGCCAGGGGCTCAGCTGCGGCTGGGCCCGTTAGGATGGGCTGAACGCCAGACAGCAAAAAGCCCGCCGAAGCGGGCTTTTCTAAATATGGCTGGGGTGCCAGGATTCGAACCTGGGTATGCTGGTATCAGAAACCAGAGCCTTACCGCTTGGCGACACCCCAATTATGGTGGCTACGACGGGATTTGAACCTGTGACCCCATCATTATGAGTGATGTGCTCTAACCAGCTGAGCTACGTAGCCGATGTTACTTTTTACTTCTTTGATTTGCAAGCAGTTTGTTATGGCTGGGGTACCTGGATTCGAACCAGGGAATGCCGGTATCAAAAACCGGTGCCTTACCGCTTGGCGATACCCCACCTGCAAACAAATCTTATGTTGAAACCCCATTCCCGAAAGAATATGGCTGGGGTACCTGGATTCGAACCAGGGAATGCCGGTATCAAAAACCGGTGCCTTACCGCTTGGCGATACCCCATCAACATACTGCGCCGACGATGAAGAGAAATGGTGCGGGAGGCGAGACTTGAACTCGCACACCTTGCGGCGCCAGAACCTAAATCTGGTGCGTCTACCAATTTCGCCACTCCCGCAAAAACAAAAAAGAGATGGTGGCTACGACGGGATTCGAACCTGTGACCCCATCATTATGAGTGATGTGCTCTAACCAGCTGAGCTACGTAGCCCTCTTTTTTTGCTTTGCCTTCATCGGCGTTGCGGGGCGCATTATGCGTATATGACCGATTTGCGTCAACAAGTTTTTTCCCGAAAAAGTGCCCGGAAGCGCCGTTTGTCTGGGTTGTGAACATTATGGCGATAAAATCGGCAATTCAGGCAGTTGGCGGGGGGGAAAGGCAACAAAAAGGCGGGCCAAAAGGCCCGCCCCAAGGGAAAACACCGCGCGATTATTTATAGGCGGCCTGGTGCACGCCGACGGCGCGGCCGGAAGGATCGTCCATCTTCTTGAACGATTCATCCCATTCTATGGCCTTGGCGGACGAACAGGCGACGGACGGGCCGCCCGGCACGCATTCGGCGGCGCTTGGCAACGGGAACAGCTCTTCGAAGATCTCGCGGTACAGGTAGCCTTCTTTTGAGGTCGGCGTGTTGTAAGGGAAGCGGAAACGCGCAGTTTCGAGCTGTTGATCGCTAATTTGCTGCGCAGCGACCTCTTTTAAGGTGTCGATCCAGCTGTAACCGACGCCGTCGGAGAACTGCTCTTTCTGGCGCCAGGCCACGCTGGCGGGCAAATAGGATTCGAAACATTCGCGAACGATGTGTTTTTCCATTTTGCCGTTGCCGCACATTTTATCTTTCGGGTTGATGCGCATCGCCACGTCGAGGAATTTCTTGTCCAGGAACGGCACGCGGGCTTCGACGCCCCAGGCGGACATCGCCTTGTTGGCGCGCGCGCAGTCGAACATATGCAGCGCCAGCAGCTTGCGCACGGTCTCTTCGTGGAATTCGCGCGCGTCCGGCGCCTTATGGAAGTAGAGGTAGCCGCCGAACACTTCGTCCGCACCTTCGCCGGAGAGCACCATTTTGATGCCCATCGCCTTGATTTTTCGCGACATCAGGTACATTGGCGTCGAGGCGCGAATGGTGGTGACGTCATAGGTTTCGATGTGATAAATCACGTCGCGGATGGCGTCCAGGCCTTCCTGAACGGTGAAGTGGATCTCATGGTGCACGGTGCCCAGGTGGTTAGCCACCTCCTGTGCGGCGCGCAGATCCGGCGAGCCTTCCAGGCCAACGGCGAAGGAGTGCAGCTGCGGCCACCAGGCTTCGCTGCGTTCCTGATCTTCCACGCGGCGCGCGGCGTACTTCTTGGTGATCGCCGAGATGACCGAGGAGTCCAGCCCGCCCGACAGCAGCACGCCGTAAGGCACGTCGGACATCAGGTGGCTTTTCACCGACTCTTCCAGCGCGGTGCGCAGGGCGGCGGCGTCGGTCACGTTGTCTTTGACGCTGTCGTAATCGAACCAGTCGCGGCGATAGTATTCGCGGATCTCACCGTCCTGGCTCCACAGGTAGCTGCCGGCCGGGAATTCTTTGATGGTGCGGCACACCGGCACCAGCGCTTTCATTTCCGAGGCGACGTACAGGTTGCCGTACTCGTCGTGGCCCATGTACAGCGGGATGATGCCCAGGTGATCGCGGCCGATCAGATAGGCGTCTTTTTCGGTGTCATACAGGGCGAAGGCGAACATGCCTTGCAGATCGTCGAGGAAATCCGGGCCTTTCTCCTGATACAGCGCCAGGATCACTTCACAGTCGGAACCGGTCTGGAACGCATAGCGGTCGCTCAGCTGTTGGCGCAGCGCCTGGTGGTTGTAAATTTCGCCGTTGACCGCCAGAACGTGGGTGTGCGCAGCGTTGTACAGCGGTTGAGCGCCGTTGTTGACGTCGACGATCGACAGGCGTTCGTGGGCCAAAATGGCTTTGTCGCTGGCATAAACGCCGGACCAATCCGGGCCGCGGTGGCGCATCAGGCGCGACAGCTCCAGCGCTTTCTTACGCAATTCAACGGGATCGGACTTCAGATCGAGCACACCGAAAATAGAACACATACAACTCTCCTAACGGGCTTTTATGACTGTGATGTTGTTTTTTACTGTTATGGGCAGCATTGCCGATTCATCAGCGATAACGCGGTTTTGCTGCGCTGTGGTTATGAAAATGCGCCTAAAGCTGCAGGAGATGCAAGCGTTTTAGCCATACGCTGAGAAATAGTTGTTTGCGTGGCTGCGATTTTTAACGGATTTTCAGTTATTGGCGGGAAAATTTAACGATTATGCAATTTTTAGCGTGATGACGGGATTGCCGGCCGATTTGACCGGCAATCGATTAGCGATTAGGCGATGAGCTGCCACAGGGTGAAGGCGGCGTCCGGCGTCCAGCCGGCGTTGGAAGTGTGCGCCTGGATACAGGTGTATTTCTTGCCTTTATAACTCACCACGTCGCCGGCTTTGTAGCTGTGGTTGTTCTGCCACTCGGGCGCCCCCGGATCGGGCGGCGTGCCGTCGTTGGCGGTTTTAACCGCCAGCGCGCTGCTCGGCAGCGAGGTATTGCCCTGGCTGTCGGTTGCGGTAACGAAGTAGCTGTACTGGGTGGCCGGGGTCAGGCCGCTGTCGGCCAGCGACAGGCCGGCGGTCTGGCCGATCGGGTTGCCGTTGCGGTAGACGGTGTAGCTGGCGATCGGTAAGGCGCCGGTGGCGGCGGCCCAGCTCAGTTTCAGCGAGGTGGCACCCAGCTCGGAGGCCGTCAGCGCCGTCGGCGCATTAGGCTTTCCCGGCGGCGGGGTGACGCCGCCTTGGATCAGTGGCGCATAGCGGGTTTTGAACTCCCAGTTGTAGGCCACGCCGGCTTTGCTCTTGCCGTTGTCCCAGTTGATTGACCAGGTCATCAGGCCTTTGATCGACAGGTTTTTGGCGTCAAGACGCGAGAAAGCGTTATACACCGCCTGTTTGTTGACCACGTAGCCGGTGGCGGCGGCATCGTTATTGCTCGGCAGACCGATGACGAATTTCGCCGCCGGGATCTTTGCATAGCCGCGGGTGCCGGTGACCAGGCTTTCCGTCAGGTAGTAGAGGAAGTCCTCTTTCATGGCGTCGTTATTCTGTGTGATCCAGGCGTTGAGTTCGTCCACCCAAATACCGTCGCCACCCTGGTTATAATATTGCGGCGCGATAAAGTCATAATAGCCTTCGAGGGCGTTGATATAATCCAGGTAGGTGCCGTTGGTGCGTAAATACGGGAATTCCGGCGCCATGCTGATAATAAAGTTTTTCCCCTGCGCGGCGTAATAGTCTTTTACTTTTTTCAATGCCGCAGGCAAGACGGTTTTATTATTGGCGGCGCCGATCGCCGCCTGTTCCAGATCGATATCCAGGCCGTCAAAGCCATAGACTTCCACCAGGCGAATAATCTCATCTTTCAACTTGTCTTCGTCGCCGGTTTTCAGCTCGATATGCGCGTCTGCGCCGCCGAGGGAGATCAGCACCGCGCGGCCCTGGCCGTTCAGCACGCCAACCTGGCGGCGGAACTCGGCGTCGGACAGGTTGTAAGGCTTGAAGGTCGGGATGCCCTGGCCTTTCATAAAGGCGACTGCGACCACATTGTACTCGGCGGGAATGTCGGTCAGGTTCATATTGGCGAACTGGCCTTGCTGATAGCCGTCACTGGCGCCGGCGGCCCAGTTGTGCCAGAAACCCATCAGGATTTTTTTATTGGCGATAGTCGGCATAATGGCCGCGTCATCGGCGGCGGCGTTAATAATATTATTTGTGCTCATGGTAGCCTCATTAACTAGGGTAAGGGTTTTTCGCGTGCCGGCAATATCAGCTATTGGCGGGGCGTAAGGTTATAATGAGGATTTTTAGCGCAGGCAGGCTGAAACCTTTTGCGGTCATGAACGAATTAAATTCAAACTGCGGTCAGGAAGAGGGAAATAATGGCGGCCAGGCGACCGCCATGGCCGCATCAGAAGATAGTGATATCGGCGACGGAAGGGTAGACGTAGCTCGGGCGGAACGGCATGGTTTCGATGTCGCTCAGCGTGGAGACGCCGGACAGCACCAGTACGGTTTCCAGGCCGGCCTGGAAGCCCGCCAGAATGTCGGTGCGCAGGTTGTCGCCGACGATCACCGTCTCCTCCGAGTGCGCCTGCATTTTGTTCAATGCGGCGCGAATGATCCACGGGCTGGGCTTGCCGACGTAAAACGGCTTGCGGCCGGTGATCTTCTCGATGGGGGCGCACAGAGCGCCGCAGGCCGGCGAGAAGCCGTGGCCGTGGCTATCCGGGTTGGTGGCGATAAAGCGCGCGCCGTTACTGACGAAATAGGCGGCCTTGTGCATCATCTCCCAGTTGTAAGAGCGGGTTTCACCAACGATCACGAAATCCGGGTTGATGTCGGTGATGGTGAAACCGGCTTTGTACAGCTCATGGATCAGGGCGCCTTCGCCGACCACGTAGGCCTTTTTGCCTTCCTGGCGGCGCAGAAAATCGGCGGTGGCCATCGCCGAGGTGTAAAACGCGCTCTCCGGCACTTCCAGCCCGGCGGCGGCGAAGCGGTTCGCCAGATCCTGCGCGGTCTGTGACGGGTAGTTAGTCAGCACTACCAGTGGCATGCCTTGTTCCTGGATGCGCGCCAGGAACAGATCGGCGCCGGGCACCGGCGTATTGTCATGCAGCAGCACGCCGTCGATATCGCATATAACGTTTTTGATTTTCATTTGTCGCTGTTTCTCATGATTACGGCAGGCAAGGGGTGACGATAACACACCTGCCAGAAGCGGCGGATCAGCTTTCCAGCAATCGCTGCAAGAGCACGCCGTTGAGCATCGCGCGTTTGGCCAGGGCGAAAGCGCCGATCGCCGAGCGATGATTGAGTTCGGAGGTCACCACCGGCAGATTTTTGCGGAAGTCCTTCAGCACCTGGGTATTGATGCAGCTCTGGATCGCCGGCAGCAGCACCTTGTCCGCTTCGGTGATCTCACCGGCGATCACCACCTTCTGCGGGTTGAACAGGTTGATGGCGATGGCCACCGCCTTGCCCAGGTAGCGGCCGACGTGTTCGATCACTTCGCTGGCCAGCAGATCGCCGCGGTTGGCGGCCTTGCAGATGGCGTTGATGCCGCAGTCTTCCAGGGTCAGTTTGCTCGGGTAGCCCTGGCTCAGCAGCTGGCGCACGCGCTGTTCGATCGCCGCATTGGCGGCTACGGTTTCCAGGCAACCGAAGTTGCCGCAGTGGCAGCGTTCACCCAGCGGATCGATCTGGATATGGCCGATTTCGCCGACGTTGCCGTTATTGCCGAGAAAAATCTGCCCGTTGACGATAATGCCGGCACCGGTGCCGCGGTGCAGGCGCACCAGAATCGAGTCTTCGCAGTCGCGGGTGGCGCCGAAGTAATGCTCCGCCAGCGCCAGGCTGCGGATGTCGTGGCCGACGAAGCTGGTGACGTTGAAGCGCTGCTGCAGGTTGTCGACCAGCGCCCAGTTGCTGACGCTGATGTGCGGCATGTAGCGCACCACGCCCAGCGCCGGATCCACCAGGCCGGGTAGGATCACCGCGATGGCGATCAGTTCGCGCAGACGGCGCTGGTTTGCTTCGATGAATTGGGCGATGGCGGCGAACAGCGCATTCTCCAGCGTTTCCTGGGTGCGTTCCGGCAGCGGATAGTGTTCTTCGCTGAGCGATTTACCGCTCATGTCATACAGGGTGATGGTGGCGTCGTGGCGGCCGAGGCGCACCGCGACGGTATGAAAATGACGGGTTTCCGACACGATGGAGATCGCGCGGCGGCCGCCGGTGGAGGCTTGCTGATCGACTTCTTTGATCAGCCCGCGCTCCAGCAGCTGGCGAGTAATTTTGGTGACGCTGGCGGGAGCAAGCTGGCTGAGTTCGGCAATTTGAATGCGCGAGATCGGGCCCTGCTGGTCGATCAGGCGGTAAACTGCCGCGCCGTTAAGCTGTTTGACTAAGTCAACGTTCCCTATTTGTGCTTGTCCGCCAGTGCTCATCAATAATGTTACTCGCTGTTCATTGAATTAAACCTCGTTACCGTTAACGAGCGTTTTGGTGATCTTGAAATCACGGGTGAAGGCGGTCAGGTTAGCTACCTTGCCGGCTTCGATGGTGCCCAGACGCTGCTCGACGCCGATGGCGCGCGCCGGGTACAGCGTCGCCATGCGCAGCGCTTCGTCCAGCGCGATGCCGATATGCTCGACGCTGTTTTGCACCGCTTCGATCATGGTCAGCGCGGAACCGCTCAGGGTACCGTTCTCATCCACGCACAGCCCATCCCGATAGTATATTGTTTTACCGGCGAAAATAAATTGGTCTATATCTGCACCTGCCGGTGCGGTTGCGTCGGTGACCAAGACCAATTTATCACCTTTCAGGCGTTTGGCGTTACGGATACTCGCCCAGGCCACGTGATGGCCGTCGGCGATGATGCCGGTATAGACCTCCGGCGTATCGAAGATCGCCCCCATCAGCCCCGGTTCGCGGCCGGTGATATACGGCATGGCGTTGTACAGGTGGGTGGCGAAGCTGATGCCGGCGGCGAAGCCGGTGCGCGCCTGATCGTAGGTGGCGTTCGAGTGGCCGGCGGAGACCACGATGCCGGCCTCGGTCAGCTGCCGGATAACGTGCGGCTCAACCATTTCCGGCGCCAGCGTCACCTTGGTGATCACGTCGGCGTTGGCGCACAGGTAATCGATCATGTCCTGCGTTGGCTTGCGAATGAACGCCGGGTTATGGGTGCCTTTTTTCACCGGGCTAAGGTACGGCCCTTCCAGGTGCAGGCCCAGCGCCTGGTTTTGGTGCTTTTTCAGATAGGCGCGCATCACGTCGACGCTGTGCTTCATGAATTCGTCGCTGCTGGTGATCAGCGTCGGCAGATAGCTGGTGCAGCCGGATTTCTCGTTGGCGCGCTGCATGATCTCCAGCGTTTCTTCCGAAATCGCTTCCAGCGAATCGTTGAACTGGACGCCGCCGCAGCCGTTCAGCTGCACGTCGATAAGCCCGGGGGCCAGGATGGCGCCACCCAGGTCGCGCGTTTCGATGCCGGCGGGCAATTCAGCCGCCGGGCAGACTCTCTCGATCAGCCCATCAGCGATAATGACTGCATGGTCATCAAGTACGTCGTGGCCGGTATAGATTCGGCCGTGGGTTAAAGCGAACATCGTAGCCCCCTGCAAAGATTAAAGACTTTTCACGCTTTCCGCTTCTAACTCGCGGAAATATTTGACGGTTTTGACTTTCAGCTCCATGGTGGCCGGTTCGTCGCACACCACCACCGCTTTGGCGTGCAGCTGCAGGCAGCTGATGGTCCACATGTGGTTGATGTTGCCTTCCACTGCGGCTTCCAGCGCCTGCGCCTTGGCATGGCCGGTCACCAGGATCATCACTTCTTCGGCATCCAGCAGCGTGCCCACGCCGACGGTCAACGCATATTTCGGCACCAGGCTGACGTCGCCGCCGAAGAAGCGTGAGTTGGCGATGCGGGTGTCTTCGGTCAGCGTTTTGATGCGGGTGCGCGAAGCCAGGGACGAAGCCGGCTCGTTGAACGCGATATGGCCGTCGATACCCACGCCGCCCATGAACAGGTTAATTTTGCCGTAAGACTTGATCTTCTCTTCGTACTGGCGGCACTCGGCGTCGACATCCGCGGCGTTGCCGTTCAGCAGGTTGATATTTTCACGAGGGATATCAACGTGGTCAAAGAAGTTGCGGTACATGAAGGTGTGGTAGCTTTCCGGGTGTTCCTGCGGCAGGCCAACGTACTCGTCCATGTTGAAAGTCACAACATGCTTAAAGCTTACTTCACCTGCTTTGTGCATCGCAATCAGATGTTTGTAGGCTTCCAGCGGCGTGCCGCCGGTAGGCAGGCCGAGGACAAACGGGCGCTCTGCGGTTGGCTTGAATGCGTTGATGCGTTGAACGATATGACGCGCGGCCCATTTGCCGACTTGTGCGGTATCTTTCAGTGGGATAAGTCTCATCTAACACCTCTTGGGATAAGTAAACTAAAGCTATACTGTACGGGCCTGCGGGAGTCTTAAGCGTAACCCAGCTTGATGATTCTCGCGTGAATCGTCCGTCTGGTTGATTTTTTGAATGATAAAATAAGTTTTGTGTGATGGCCAGCAATCTGGGAGGTAAAGACTACTTTTTGGTGATATTTATCACAAAAAGGGAGGTTTTAATTTGCGATACAAAATAAATTTTTTACACTCGGCATGAGTGATACGTGCCAAGCATTGTTTCTAAAAAGGTAGTGAGAGATCCAAATAAACTACTAATAGGGTCCGTCCGCGGACAACATAGGGGGAAAAGGTGAACATTCTTAGTTATTTGCAAAAGGTGGGACGGGCGCTGATGGTGCCGGTGGCCACGCTGCCTGCCGCCGCCATCTTGATGGGCGTCGGGTACTGGATTGACCCTGTTGGTTGGGGCGGCGACAACGCGCTTGCCGCATTATTTATCAAATCCGGTTCAGCCATTATCGATCATATGGCCGTGCTGTTCGCCATCGGTGTGGCCTACGGCATGTCCAAAGACAAGGACGGCTCTGCCGCACTGACCGGCTTCGTCGGTTTCCTGGTGCTGACCACCCTCTGTTCACCGGCCGCCGTGTCGATGATTCAGAAGATCCCCCTCGACCAGGTGCCTGCCGCGTTCGGCAAAATTGAAAACCAGTTCGTCGGTATTCTGGTGGGTATCATCTCCGCCGAAGTGTACAACCGCTTCAGCGGCGTCGAGCTGCCTAAGGCGCTGTCGTTCTTCAGCGGCCGCCGTCTGGTGCCGATCCTCATTTCCTTCCTGATGATCCTGGTCGCCTACATCCTGATGTATGTCTGGCCAGTGGTGTTCGGCGCTCTGGTGAGCTTCGGCGAACACATCCAGAAATTGGGCTCCGCCGGCGCGGGCATCTATGCCTTCTTCAACCGTCTGCTGATCCCGGTCGGCCTGCACCACGCGCTGAACTCGGTGTTCTGGTTCGACGTGGCCGGCATCAACGATATCCCTAACTTCCTTGGCGGCCAGCAGTCGATCGAAGCCGGTAAAGCGGTCGTCGGCATCACGGGCCGTTATCAGGCGGGCTTCTTCCCGATCATGATGTTTGGTCTGCCGGGCGCAGCGCTGGCTATCTATCACTGCGCGCGCCCTGAGAATAAGGCGAAAGTGCTGGGGATCATGATGGCGGGGGCATTCGCTGCCTTCTTTACCGGCATCACCGAACCGCTGGAATTCTCCTTCATGTTTGTGGCGCCGGTGCTGTATGTGCTTCACGCGATCTTGACCGGGATTTCCGTCTTCATCGCCGCCAGCATGCACTGGATTGCCGGTTTCGGCTTCAGCGCCGGTTTGGTGGATATGGTGCTGTCGTCGCGCAACCCGTTGGCGACCCACTGGTACATGCTGATCCCGCAAGGTCTGGTGTTCTTCGTTATCTACTATGTGGTGTTCCGCTTCACCATCAATAAGTTCAACCTGATGACCCCGGGCCGCGAGCTGGCGGTTGCCGGTGACGAAACCGACGGTTATGACGTCAACGTCAACAGCAACGCCGGTAAAGACGAGAACGAAACTACCACGCTGGCCCGTCGCTACGTCGGCGCGATCGGCGGTTCCGACAACCTGACCGGCATCGACGCCTGCATCACCCGCCTGCGTTTGAACGTGAAGGACTCTGCGCTGGTGAACGACGCATTGGCGAAACGCCTCGGCGCATCGGGCGTTATCCGCCTGAACAAGCAGAGCGTGCAAGTGATCGTCGGCACCCGTGCTGAACTTATCGCCAGCGCAATGCGCAACGTGATTGCGGCCGGCCCGGTGGCGGCTGCGGCAGCCTCGGCAGCGGCCCCTGCTGCGGAAGCCAAACCGCAGGCGGTACCGAACGCGCCGAAAGTCGCGTTTGAAACGCTGGTGGCGCCGGTGACCGGCGAAGTCGTGGCGCTCGATCAGGTGCCGGACGAAGCTTTCGCCAGCAAGGCGGTAGGCGACGGCCTGGCGATTCGCCCGACCGACAACATCGTCGTGGCGCCGGCGGACGGCACCGTGGTGAAAATCTTCAATACCAACCACGCGTTCTGCCTGGAAACCGATAAGGGCGCCGAGGTCGTGGTACATATGGGGATCGACACCGTCGCACTGGAAGGCCAGGGCTTCAAACGCCTGGTGGAAGAGGGCGCGGAAGTGAAAGCCGGTCAACCGATTCTGGAACTGGATCTGGATTATCTGAACGCCAACGCGCGTTCGATGATAAGCCCGGTGGTGGTCAGCAACGCTGACGACTACGCCGGCCTGGCGGCGCTGGCCAGCGGCTCGGTGGTCGCCGGTCAGACCAAGCTGTACGAGATCCAAAAGTAAGGCCGTTTTTACCTGAGTAGTACCGGGGGCTGGCCACGCATCATGGCGGAGTTTGCCCCGACTTGGCGGGAAGAGAGCGATCTCTTCCCGCTTTTTTTATTCCGTTTCGCCCCACGGCGGTGCGCTGCGCGCCGATGGTGCAACGCGCCGCATTTTTCGTGAAACAAACGGTTGTTTCCAGACGTGGCTTGTTGGATCATAGGCGGTTATGTGTAGCGCTTTGCATTGAGGAACAGTGAAATGAGTGAGGCTGAAGCCCGCCCAACCAATTTTATCCGTCAGATCGTCGATGAAGATCTGGCGTCGGGGAAACACACGTCGGTACATACCCGCTTCCCGCCGGAGCCTAACGGCTATCTGCATATCGGCCACGCCAAGTCCATCTGCCTGAACTTCGGCATCGCCAAGGACTATCAGGGCCAGTGCAACCTGCGTTTCGATGACACCAACCCGGTGAAAGAAGACATCGAGTTCGTGGAGTCAATCAAGCACGACGTGGAGTGGCTGGGCTTTGAGTGGAGCGGCAACGTTCGTTACTCCTCAGACTATTTCGATCAGCTGCACCAGTATGCGGTTGAGCTGATCACCAAGGGCCTGGCCTACGTCGATGAGCTGTCGCCGGAGCAGATCCGTGAATATCGCGGCACCCTGACCGCGCCGGGCAAAGACAGCCCGTACCGCGATCGCAGCGTGGAAGAGAACCTGGCGCTGTTCGAGAAGATGCGCAACGGCGAGTTCGCCGAAGGTGCCGCCTGCCTGCGCGCCAAGATCGATATGGCTTCGCCGTTTATCGTGATGCGCGATCCGGTGCTGTACCGCATCAAGTTCGCCGAACACCACCAGACCGGCAACAAATGGTGCATCTACCCGATGTACGATTTCACCCACTGCATTTCCGATGCGCTGGAAGGGATCACCCATTCGCTGTGTACCCTGGAATTCCAGGATAACCGCCGTCTGTATGACTGGGTGCTGGATAACATCACCATTCCTTGCCACCCGCGTCAGTACGAGTTTTCGCGCCTCAACCTCGAATATGCCATCATGTCGAAGCGCAAGCTGCACCAGCTGGTGGCCGAGAAGATCGTCGAGGGCTGGGACGATCCGCGTATGCCAACCGTCTCCGGTCTGCGCCGTCGCGGTTATACCGCCGCCTCGATTCGCGAGTTCTGCCTGCGCATCGGCGTGACCAAGCAGGACAACAACGTCGAGATGGTCGCGCTGGAATCCTGCATTCGCGACGATCTGAACGAGAACGCCCCGCGCGCCATGGCGGTGCTGGATCCGGTGAAAATCGTCATCGAGAACATGGGCGATGCGGTGGAAATGGTCACCATGCCTAACCACCCGAACAAGCCGGAAATGGGCAGCCGCGATGTGCCGTTCAGCCGCGAGATCTATATCGATCGCGCCGACTTCCGCGAAGAAGCCAACAAGCAGTACAAGCGTCTGGTGCTGGGCAAAGAAGTGCGTCTGCGCAATGCCTACGTGATCAAGGCCGAGCGCGTCGAGAAGGACGAAGCGGGCGAGATCACCACCATCTTCTGCAGCTACGATGCGGAAACGCTGAGCAAAGATCCTGCCGACGGCCGCAAGGTGAAGGGCGTGATCCACTGGGTGTCTGGGGCGCACGCGCTGCCGGCGGAAATTCGCCTGTACGATCGCCTGTTCAGCGTGCCTAACCCGGGCGCGGCGGAGGACTTCCTCTCCACCATCAACCCGGAATCGCTGGTGATCAAGCACGGCTTCGTTGAGCCGAGCCTGGCGGCCGCACAGCCGGAGAAAGCCTACCAGTTCGAGCGCGAAGGCTACTTCTGCGCCGACAATCGTTATTCGTCGGCCGAGCATCTGGTGTTTAACCGCACCGTCGGCCTGCGTGACACCTGGGCGAAAATCGAAGGCTAATCTTATTCGCCTCGAAAATTAATGAATCAGCGCGGCTTTAAGCCGCGCTTTTTTTATGCCTGCGCTCGGCTCACGATCTATTCCTCTCTCATTTTCTCCGGGATGCGTTTAATTAATGGCGACGCATTAACCCATTAGTTTTCTTATATTGGTTTTATTAGTCTTCATTTTTTCTTATATATTCGTGATGCGAATTAATTTCATTTGGAGAGCGCTCTCAATTTTTATCGTCTGACTGACGAATTTAGTCAGGCTGAAACCATTAATCGTCTCTGGTTGACCTTGTATCTCAATTTATTCTGATTTAATTGAATTTTTTATTCGACACTCTCCATGATTACCGACGTAACAAAATCTCACTGATATGTGCTCCTTGTCATACTTTGACAAATCTCCCGCATTTTTCATTTGATAATTCGCGTCGCGAAAAATAGTCTGTCTGTAGCAATTAGTGCTGTGGGAATAACATCTCGTCGGCAATATTTTTTACCCGTTCGGGTTTTTTATTGGCAGTCGTGCAGGGCAGTGGTGAACACAGGCGGCTGCAACTTTTAAGTTAAGTCAAAGAGGAATTTCAATATGGGTACGCACGGTGCTCAGCGTAAAACGCTGGCGCTCGCAGTCGCGGGCGCGCTGTTGGGAACAGGGTTTGCCATGGCGCCTGAGGCGAAAGCCGCAGGGTTTATCGATGATTCCACGCTGACCGGCGGCATTTATTACTGGCAACGTGAGCGCGACCGTAAAGATCTCAATCCAGACAGCAAGGATTACAACCAATACACCACCAACCTGTCGCACTCCACCGCCAACCTGAGCCTGGATTTCGCGTCGGGCTACGCCTGGGACATGTTCGGTCTGGACGTCGGCGCCTTTACCGCCATCGAGCTGGCAGAATCCAGCGCCAGCGGCCACCCGAACGAGATCGCGTTCTCCTCTAAAAACCGTACCTACGACGAAGACTATTCCGGTGACAAAGGCGGCGTGAGCCTGTACAAAGCCGCCGCCAAATTCAAATACGGCCCGGTCTGGGCGCGCGCCGGCTATATTCAGCCGAGCGGCCAAACCCTGCTGGCACCGCACTGGAGCTTTATGCCGGGCACTTATCAGGGGGCCGAAGCCGGCGCCAAGTTCGACTACGGCGATGCCGGCGCGTTGAGCTTCTCCTACATGTGGACCGACAAATACAAGGCGCCGTGGCATATCGAGATGGACGACTTCCGCCAGAACGATAAGAAAACGCGCGTCTCCTACCTGCACTCGCTGGGCGCCAAGTACGATTTCAAAAACGATCTGGTGCTGGAAGCCGCCTTCGGCCAGGCGCAGGGTTATGTGAATCAATACTTCACCAAGGCGTCTTACAAATTCGATGTGCTGGGCAACCCGCTGACCACCAGTTACCAGTTCTACGGTGCGGAAGACCGCATCAGTAACAAGAACGATCCGAACAGCATCTACGACGGCCTGGCCTGGCTGCAGGCGCTGACCTTCGGTTACACCACCGGTCAATTCAACTGGCGTCTGGAAGGCACCATGGTCAAGGCGGAAGGCAACCAGGGCTTCTTCCTGCAGCGCATGACCCCGACCTACGCCTCGTCCAACGGTCGTCTGGACGTGTGGTGGGACAACCGCTCCGACTTTAACGCCAACGGCGAGAAAGCGGTGTACGCCGGCGTGATGTATGACCTCAGCAACTGGAACCTGCCGGGCATGGCGGTCGGCGGCTCCTACGTTTACGCCTGGGACGCCAAGCCGAGCACCAACCCAATCTACGATCAGAGCCAGCGCCTGAAAGAGAGCGCCTGGAGCCTGGACGCGATGTACACCATCCAGGAAGGGCGCGCCAAGGGCACCCTGATCAAGCTGCACTACACCCAGTATGACAACCACACCAACATCCCGAGCTGGGGCGGCGGTTACGGCAACATCTTCCAGGACGAGAAAGACGTCAAGTTCATGGTCATCGCGCCATTCACCATCTTCTGATGCGTTCCCCGGCCTCGCCGCCGGGGAGCAGTTAAGGGAATTCAACGATGAAAAAAATCATGCTGATGTTGGCGGCCGCCGCGGCCTTGAGCGCCTGCGCGCAACCCGCCGCGCCGCCGGAAGACGCCAAATTGAAGCAGGCTTACAGCGCCTGCATCAACACTGCCGAAGGCTCGCCGGAGCGTCTGCAGCCCTGCAAGGCGGTGCTGAACGTGCTGAAACAAGAGAAGCAGCACCAGCAGTTCGCCGCGCAGGAAACGGTGCGGGTGATGGATTATCAGAACTGCATTATGGCGGTGCACAGCGGTAACGGTCAGGCTTACGACGCCAAGTGCGGCAAGCTGTGGCAAGAAATTCGCGATAACAATAATTAAGAAGGACGAGAACATGAACGCATTCAAACTGAGCGCATTAGCCGCGTTGACGGCAACGATGGGATTCCTGGGCGGCATGGGAAACGCCATGGCCGATCAACAGCTGGTGGATCAGCTGAGCCAGCTGAAGCTGAACGTGAAAATGCTGGATAACCGCGCCGGCGAAAACGGCGTGGATTGCGCGGCGCTGGGCGCCGACTGGGCCTCATGCAACCGGGTGTTGTTCACCCTCAGCAACGACGGCCAGGCGATCGACGGCAAAGACTGGGTCATCTATTTCCACAGCCCGCGCCAGACCCTGCGGGTAGACAACGACCAGTTCAAGATCGCTCACCTCACCGGCGATCTGTACAAGCTGGAGCCGACCGCCAAATTCAGCGGTTTCCCGGCCGGTAAGGCGGTGGAAATCCCGGTGGTCGCCGAATATTGGCAGCTGTTCAGAAACGACTTCCTGCCGCGCTGGTATGCCACGTCCGGCGACGCCAAGCCGAAAATGCTGGCGAATACCGACACCGAAAACCTGGACCAGTTTGTGGCGCCGTTCACCGGCGACCAGTGGAAGCGCACCAAGGACGACAAAAACATTCTGATGACGCCGGCTTCGCGCTTTGTCAGCAATGCCGATCTGCAGACGCTGCCTACCGGCGCGCTGCGCGGCCAGATCGTGCCGACGCCGATGCAGGTGAAGGTTCACGCGCAGGACGTCGATCTGCGCAAAGGGGTATCGCCGGATCTGAGCACGCTGGTTAAGCCGGCGGCGGACGTCGTCAACCAGCGCTTCGCGCTGCTGGGCGTGCCGGTTCAGGCCAACGGTTACCCGATCAAAACCGACATCCAGCCGGGCAAATTTAAAGGCGCGATGGCGGTGCCGGGTGCCTATGAGCTGAACATTGGCAAGAAAGAGGCGCGGGTGATCGGCTTCGATCAGGCCGGGGTGTTCTACGGGCTGCAGTCGATCCTGTCGTTAGTGCCGAGCGACGGCAGCGGCAAGATAGCCACGCTGGACGCCAGCGACGCGCCGCGCTTCCAGTATCGCGGCATTTTCCTCGACGTGGCGCGCAACTTCCATAAGAAGGACGCGGTGCTGCGCCTGCTGGATCAGATGGCGGCCTACAAGCTCAACAAATTCCACTTCCACCTGAGCGATGACGAAGGCTGGCGCATTGAGATCCCCGGTTTGCCGGAGCTGACGGAAGTCGGCGGCCAGCGCTGCCACGATCTGAGCGAAACCACCTGCCTGCTGCCGCAGTACGGCCAGGGGCCGGACGTCTACAGCGGCTTCTTCAGCCGTCAGGACTATATCGACATCATCAAATACGCTCAGGCGCGCCAGATTGAGGTGATCCCGGAGATCGACATGCCGGCACACGCCCGCGCCGCGGTGGTCTCGATGGAAGCGCGCTATAAAAAGCTGCATGCCGCCGGGAAAGAGCAGGAGGCCAACGAATTCCGCCTGGTGGATCCGACCGATACCTCCAACACCACCTCCGTGCAGTTCTTTAACCGCCAGAGCTACCTGAACCCGTGCCTGGACTCTTCCCAGCGCTTTGTCGACAAGGTGATCGGCGAGATCGCCCAGATGCATAAAGAGGCCGGCCAGCCGATCAAGACCTGGCACTTCGGCGGCGACGAAGCGAAAAACATTCGCCTGGGCGCCGGCTATACCGACAAGGCGAAACCGGATCCGGGCAAAGGCATCATCGATCAGAGCAACGAAGACAAGCCGTGGGCCAAGTCGCAGGTTTGCCAGACGATGATCAAAGAGGGCAAGGTGGCCGACATGGAGCACCTGCCGAGCTACTTTGGCCAAGAGGTCAGCAAGTTGGTGAAAGCGCACGGCATCGACAGAATGCAGGCCTGGCAAGACGGCCTGAAAGACGCCGAGAGCGCGAAGGCGTTCGCCACCTCGCGCGTGGGCGTCAACTTCTGGGACACGTTGTACTGGGGCGGTTTCGATAGCGTCAACGACTGGGCCAACAAAGGGTATGAAGTGGTGGTCTCCAACCCGGACTACGTCTATATGGACTTCCCTTACGAGGTGAACCCGGACGAGCGCGGTTACTACTGGGGTACCCGCTTCAGCGACGAGCGCAAGGTGTTCAGCTTCGCGCCGGACAACATGCCGCAGAACGCTGAAACCTCGGTCGACCGCGACGGCAACCACTTCAACGCCAAGAGCGACAAGCCGTGGCCGGGCGCCTACGGGCTGTCCGCTCAGCTGTGGAGCGAAACTCAGCGCACCGACCCGCAGATGGAATACATGATCTTCCCACGCGCGCTGTCGGTGGCAGAACGCGCCTGGCACCGCGCCGGTTGGGAGCAGGACTATCGCGCCGGCCGCGAATACAAAGGCGGGGAAACCCACTTTGTCGATACCAAGACGCTGGAGAAAGACTGGCTGCGCTTCGCCAATATCCTGGGCCAGCGTGAACTGGCCAAGCTGGACAAGGGCGGCGTCGCTTACCGTCTGCCGGTGCCGGGCGCACGCGTAGCGGGCGGCAAGCTGGAGGCGAATATCGCGCTGCCGGGATTGGGCATCGAGTACTCCACCGACGGCGGCAAGCAGTGGCAGCGCTATGACGCCAAGGCCAAACCGGCGATCTCCGGTGAGGTGCAGGTGCGTTCGGTCAGCCCGGACGGCAAGCGCTACAGCCGCGCCGAGAAGGTCTAAGCCCGGTGCAACGGCCTGCTGCCCTGGCGGCGGCCGTATAACGAAGGGGGAATGCGTTCGCTCGCGCGTGTCGGCGTAGGGCGGACGTTGTAGTGAGAGTAGTACGTGGAGTAGCAGTGCCGCTGCAATTGTGATATTTCATGACATGATTTTCCCCCGGCTTGTCCGGGGATTTTTTTGTCCGTTGTACGGCGGGCATAAAAAAACCGCCTCGGTGTGAGGCGGTTTTTCAAAGCCGGTCAGGCTTACTTCTTGTCGTGCAGCGTTTCGTCTTCGCGGCAGTCACCGGTTTCACAGTGGCCGTACAGGTACAGGCTGTGGTTGGTGAGCTTGATGCCGTGCTGCTTGGCGATATCACGCTGGCGCACTTCGATGGATTCGTCGCTGAATTCGATCACTTTGCCGCAGTCCAGGCAAATCAGGTGATCGTGGTGATGCTGTTGGGTCAGTTCGAACACGGACTTGCCGCCTTCGAAATTGTGACGTGTCACAATGCCCGCATCGTCAAACTGGTTCAGTACGCGATAAACCGTTGCCAGCCCGATCTCTTCGCCCATATCAATCAGTTTTTTGTACAAATCTTCCGCACTGACGTGATGGCATTCCGGATTTTGCAGTACTTCCAGGATTTTGAGTCGCGGAAGCGTGACTTTTAAGCCGGCCTTCTTCAATGCGATGTTGTTGTCGGTCATGCGAATTCAGTCCTGTTACTATGCTAATCAAGTTGAGGCGTACTCGCCTGTGGCATCGGTCGGCACAAAGAGTTAATGCGTCTCATTATAGAACCGGTTGTACTAAATGGAAACCGCCGGTTGTTAACAAAGATATAATTGCACTATTGCATGTTTTGCATGCAACGCCTTGATGGATGGGATAAACCGATATCTCAGTCTACCGTGACGGGGTGGGAAGTTACAAATCTGTAGCTTCTATCGCAGCAATCCCTGCTGCCGATGACGGCCCTGTGGGCACACTATGCACTTTACAGGGCCTTTGTTCAACCTTTCGCCAGTGCCGGGGCTTAGCCGACGATATCGGCCAGGCTCAGCTCTTCGACGATCTGTTTGACCCAAGCGTCCACGCGCTCGTTGGTCAGCTCCGGTTGACGGTCTTCGTCGATCGCCAGACCGATGAAGTGATCGTCGTCCGCCAGGCCTTTGGAGGCCTCGAAGTGGTAGCCTTTGGTCGGCCAGTGGCCCACGATGGCCGCGCCGCGCGGTTCGATGATGTCGCGGATGGTGCCCATCGCGTCACAGAAGTATTCCGCGTAGTCTTCCTGGTCGCCGCAGCCGAACAGCGCCACCAGTTTGCCGTTGAAGTCGACTTCTTCCAGCGTCGGGAAGAAATCATCCCAGTCACACTGCGCTTCACCGTAGTACCAGGTCGGGATACCCAGCAGCAGAATATCGAACCCTTCCAGGTCTTCTTTGCTGCTTTTAGCGATGTCATGCACTTCAGAGACGTCGTCGCCAAACTGTTTCTGGAGAATTTTCTGGATCATTTTGGCAATGTTTTCGGTATTGCCAGTGTCGCTGCCAAAGAAAATGCCTACAGTAGCCATATCGCGTATAACCTTTAAATTCAAGTAATTGCATTACTCGACGCCGGCACTGCCGCCGCTGACGCCGATTAAAATGATGCCATGGCAAGAGCCTTTCGCCTCCGGGGCGGGCGCCGACAGGCGCAGTCTCTTACCGGTAAATGCGTATCATGCCAGAAAGTGGCGCCGGGGTTTTATCGCATTTATGCGATGCCGGAGAATGAAGAAAAGCGTGGTCGATCCGGCGTTGTCCTTAACGCCGCGCCGCGCGTGCGGCCGAAGAGATCAATGTTCCGGCTGTTCTTCCGCCAGTTGTGCCAACAGCATCTGCTCGATGAGTTCGCTGCGGCTGATGTTGCGCTGTTCCGCCAGTTTGTTCAGGGCGTCCACCGCATCCGCGTTGATTTTCAGCTCTACGCGCCGCAATCCACGCACTTTATCGCGCCGTAACTGATTGCGCTTATTGATTCTAAGCTGTTCATCGCGGGAAAGCGGGTTGGTTTTCGGGCGCCCCGGACGGCGTTCATCTGCGAACAGATCCAGCGTCGTGCGATCCGTTTGTTCTTTTGCCATAGGTAGCGGTACTGCAAGGGAGTTTGCATCAAAAAGCGCTCGCACGCTTCCGGAGGCATCGGTTAACACACTTCGGGCCAATAAACCCTAACCCAAATTCACCCCCGAACCGGCGTTCGCGAACGCGCTGGCGCGGTGGCAAAATTATAGCGCGCCATATTACCCCAGCAGATGGAGCGACGACAATGCCTAACTGCGGGCTAAACGCGCTAAGCCGTTATCTTTAGCGCGTTTTTTCGCCAGGTGAGTGCGTTTTTCAGGCTTCGTCGAGGAAACGGTGAATGGCGCGCAGCACCGCTTCCGGTTTTTCGGCATGCACCCAATGGCCGGTGCCGGCGACGACGTGTGCGCGGGCCTGCGGGAACTGGCGGGCGATATCCGTACGGTAGCTGTCCTGCACGTACGGCGACAGGCCGCCGCGAATGAACAGGGTCGGATGCGGCCAGGCCGGGACTTCCTGCCAGCCGGTGATGTCTTCGTAGCGTTCGATCAGCACCGGCAGGTTGAAGCGCCATTCGCCGTTGTGGAAGGACTTCAGCAGGAACTGGATCACGCCTTCTTCCTGCAGGTAGTCGCGCATCAGCTGGGCAGCCGCCTGGCGCTGGGTGATGCCGGCGGCGCTGACGGCCTTCAGCGCGGCGAAGATCTCGTCGTGGCGGCGGGTCTGGTAATTCACCGGCGCGACGTCGATGACGATCAGCCTGGCGACGCGCTCGGGCGCGATGGCGGTCAGCGCCATCGCCGCTTTGCCGCCCATCGAATGGCCGATGACGATCGCTTTTTCCAGCTGCAGTTCGTCGAGCAGCGCCAGCAGATCCTGCGCCATGGCGGGGTAGTTCATGTCGTCGGCGCGCGGAGAGAGGCCGTGGTTGCGCAGATCGACCTTGATCACCGTGTGCTGTTTATGCAGATCGCGCGCCAGCACGCCCAGGTTGTCCAGATTGCCGAACAGCCCGTGGATCAGCAGCACCGGCAGCGCGTCTGACTCGGCGGCCAGCAGTTGATAATGTAATTTCATGGCGAAGTTCATACTGAGAGAGATTCAGATTAGGGTATCATGATTGAATCGCACGATGAATCATGCGGAATTTTCGCGGCGCGGGCTTGGCAGTGCCGGCTATAGGTATTAGTCTGCATTTTCCGTCCGGAGGCACATTGTTGTGTTCGCCCCAGCGCTTTTAACCTTATAATCCCATGGCTTGAATGCAGGATCTGGCTTCAGGTTCTAAGTAGAAAAAACAGTATTGGATAAAGATGAAAACTATTGAAGTCGACGAAGAGCTTTACCGTTATATTGCCAGCCACACGCAACACATCGGTGAAAGCGCGTCCGATATTTTACGCCGCATGTTGAAATTCACCGCCGGGCAACCGGTGCGCGCGTTGCCTGCCGCCAGTGCGCCACAGTCCGTCGAGCTGGAAAAAACGGCGCCGGCGCAGCGTCCGCGCGATCGCGTGCGCGCCATGCGCGAGCTGCTGTTGTCGGATGAATATGCCGAGCAGAACAAAGCGGTCAACCGTTTCATGCTGGTGCTGTCCACGCTGTATACCCTCGATGCCGCCGGTTTCGCCGCCGCCACCGAGGCGTTGACCGGCCGTACCCGCACCTATTTCGCCGGCGATCAGCAGACCCTGCTGGCCAACGGCACGCATACCAAGCCGAAGCATGTACCGGGCACCCCTTACTGGGTGATCACCAATACCAATACCGGCCGCAAACGCAGCATGATCGAACACATCATGCAGGCCATGCAGTTCCCGGCGGAACTGATCGAGAAAGTTTGCGGTACCGTCTAATTTAGCGAACAGCCCGTCATGATGGCCGTGCGCGACGTATTTGCCCGGTCACCGACAGGGATGAGGGAGATATGTCGATGGCGAATAATCCACGTGCCGGGCAGCCCGCCCGCCAAAGCGATCTGATCAACGTAGCCCAGCTGACGTCGCAGTACTATGTGCTGCAACCGGAAGCCGGCAATGCCGCACATGCGGTGAAGTTTGGCACCTCCGGCCACCGCGGCAGCGCGCAACGCCACAGCTTCAACGAAGCACACATCCTCGCCATCGCTCAGGCGATCGCCGAAGTTCGCCATCAGCAGGGCACCACCGGCCCGTGCTACGTGGGCAAAGACACCCATGCGCTGTCCGAGCCGGCCTTCATTTCCGTGCTGGAAGTGCTGACCGCCAACGGCGTCGACGTGATCGTGCAGGAAAACAACGGCTTCACGCCAACGCCGGCGGTATCGCACGCCATTCTGTGCCACAACCGCCGCGGCGGTGCGCTGGCCGACGGCATCGTCATTACGCCGTCCCACAACCCGCCGGAAGACGGTGGCATCAAATACAATCCGCCGAACGGCGGCCCGGCTGACACCAACCTGACGTCGGTGATCGAAAAGCGCGCCAACCAACTGCTGGCGCAGCAGCTGAAAGGCGTTCAGCGTCAGTCGCTGGACAAGGCCTGGAACAGCGGCCACCTGCACGCCAAAGATCTGGTGCAGCCGTATGTCGAAGGGCTGGTTGAGGTGGTCGACATGCCGGCCATCCAGCGTGCCGGCCTGAAACTGGGCGTGGATCCGCTCGGCGGCTCCGGCATCGCCTATTGGCAGCGCGTAGCGGAACACTACAAGCTGGATCTGACGCTGGTGAACGATTCCATCGATCAGACCTTCCGCTTTATGCATCTGGACCACGACGGCATCATTCGCATGGACTGCTCGTCCGAGTCGGCGATGGCCGGCCTGCTGGCGCTGCGCGACAAATTCGATCTGGCGTTCGCCAACGATCCGGATTACGACCGTCATGGCATCGTCACGCCGAAAGGCCTGATGAACCCGAACCATTACCTGGCGGTAGCCATCAACTACCTGTTCCAGCATCGTCCGCAGTGGGGCGCCGATGTGGCGGTCGGTAAAACGCTGGTGTCCAGCGCGATGATCGACCGCGTGGTGGCCGACCTGGGCCGCAAGCTGGTGGAAGTGCCGGTTGGCTTCAAGTGGTTTGTGGACGGCCTGTTCGACGGCAGCCTGGGCTTCGGCGGCGAAGAGAGCGCCGGGGCCTCGTTCCTGCGCTTCAACGGCAAACCGTGGTCGACGGACAAAGACGGTATCATCATGTGCCTGCTGGCGGCTGAAATCACTGCGGTAACCGGTGAAAATCCGCAGCATCACTATGACGATCTGGCCAAGCGCTTCGGTGCGCCAAGCTATAACCGCATCCAGGCACCGGCGACTGCGGCGCAAAAAGCGGCGCTGTCCAAGCTGTCGCCGGAGATGGTCAAGGCCAATACCCTGGCGGGCGACCCGATCACCGCCCGTCTGACCGCCGCACCGGGCAACGGCGCATCGATTGGCGGCCTGAAAGTGATGACCGACAACGGCTGGTTCGCGGCCCGTCCTTCCGGTACCGAAGACGCATACAAGATCTACTGTGAGAGCTTCCTCGGGGCGGAACACCGCGAGAAGATCGAGCACGAAGCGGTCGAGATCGTCAGCGAAGTGCTGGCTTCCGCCAAGTAATCGCTTTTCTTGATTGATAAAAGGCGCTGTTTTTACAGCGCTTTTTTTATGCCTGTAATTTAGATATATCTTTTTATCGGCGCGCGCTTGCGCATTTAGATATATCGATCTAGATTAGCGTTATCGATGCTGTTTAGATATATCTAAACAACCTCGTATTGATGTTCACTGTTAAAGCGAGGTATCACCCTATGTTTCACCGATTAGGTTTACACCGTCATCACCACCACCATGACTGCGAAGCGGGCGAGGAGCGCCGTCATCGCGGCGGTCGTCATCACTTCAGCGGTGACGGCGAAGAGCACGGCCGGGGTGGGCGCGGCGGCCGCGGCGGGCGCCATCGCCTGTTCGAGCACGGCGATTTGCGCCTGGTGCTGCTGGCGTTGGTGGCGCGCAAGCCCAGCCACGGCTATGAGTTGATCAAGGCGATTGAGGAAGCTTCATCCGGCCTGTATGTGCCGAGCCCGGGGGTGATTTACCCCACGCTGACGCTGCTGGAAGAGCAGGATTTTCTTGAACCGCTCACCACCGGCAACGGCCGCAAAAGCTACCGCATCACTGCGGCGGGCGAGGGCGAACTGCAAAAGCATCAACAGGTGGTTGACGTCATTCTGGCGCGCCTGGCGGGTGCCGGCCGCGAGCATCATCGGCACGGCAACCTGGCGGAAGGCATCTACGACGCCATGAATCGTCTGCGCAGCCTGCTGCGCGGCAACGTGATGCGCGCCGATCTCACGCCGCAGCAGGTGGAGCGCATCAACGCCGCGTTGCTGACCGCCGTGGCGGCGATCGAAAGCGAAATGCATATTCAACCCACGCAGCAGGAGAAGAACTGATGCCCGGCCACCGTTTTACTATTACCGTTGAAGCCCTGAGCGATCGCCAGGGCAATCCCGTCGAGAAAGCGCCGCTGAGTTTTGAAGTGACCAACCACGACGATATTCTCGACATCGTTGAGCGCATCCGGGCGCGTGACGATCTGAACTTCGGCCCCGAGCAGAGCGCGGCCTTCGCCGTAGGATTGAAGCTGTTCTCCGAAGTGATGATCGAAAACCGCAAACACCCGGTGTTCGCTCCGCTGCGCGATGCGTTTAAAGAATTTATGGTCGGATTGAAGAAGGGGCCGGCGGCGTAAAGGCGCGGCAAACCGCGCCCGCCGAGGTTAAGGCATGAAGCGATAGCCGACGCCGGTTTCGGTCAGCAGGTGTTTGGGCCGGGCCGGATCGGCTTCGAGCTTCTGCCGCAGGTGGCCCATGTAGATGCGCAGATAGTGGCTGTGTTCCACGTAGTTCGGCCCCCAGACGTGGCTCAACAGCTGGCGTTGGGTGATCACTTTGCCGGCGTTGGCCAGCAGCTCCGCCAACAGGCGAAACTCGATCGGCGTCAGATGCAGATCTTCGTCGTTGCGCAGCACCCGGCGATTCACCAGATCGACCGTGATTTCCGAAAAACTTATCAGCGGGCTTTCCTGTTGACTGGCGGAGTGGCGGCGCAGTGCGACCCGCACCCGCGCCAGCAGCTCGCCGATGCCGAACGGTTTGCTGAGGTAGTCGTCGGCGCCGGCGTCCAGCGCGGCGATTTTGTCCTCTTCGGCGTTGCGTGCCGACAGCACGATCACCGGAATGGCGCTCCATTGCCGCAAATCGCGGATGTAGCTCAGCCCGTCGCCGTCCGGCAAGCCCAAATCAAGAATGATCAGATCCGGTTTACGCGTGCCGGCTTCAATCAACCCGCGCTGCAGCGTTTCACTTTCAAACACCCGCAGGCCTTCGCTCTCCAGCGCGGTGCGTACGAAGCGGCGGATCTCTTTTTCATCTTCAACAATCAGAATGTTGGTTGGCGTTATGCTCACGTTTCCCCTGCGTTGATTACAGATCGAAGGCGTCGCCGTCGATCTCGGGCGGTTTTTCCAGCGGCAGCACGAAGCGGAAGCTGGCACCGCCGTTGGCGCCGTTTTCCGCCCAGATGCGGCCATCATGCACTTCAATAATGGCACGGCAAATCGCTAACCCCAAGCCGACGCCGGGGATTGCCGACTCTTTATTGCCGCGTGAAAACTTGTCGAAAATCAGCTGCAGCTGATCGGCGGGGATGCCGGGGCCGTTATCCCAGACCTCGACTTCCAGCCACTCGGGCAGCGTGCGCGCGCGAATGCCGATGGTGGCCTCGGCGCCGGCGTATTTATTGGCGTTTTCCAACAGGTTGGTGAACACCCGCTCCAGCAGGCTACCGTCGCAGTTGACCAGGATCTGTTCCGGCGGCAGCTCGACCACGATCGGATGCTGGCTGAGCAGCGGCTCCAGCATGTGCAGCGAGGCGCCGACGATCTCTTCCAGCGACTGCCACTCTTTGCGCAGGCTGAAACCGCCGGATTGGATGCGCGCCATATCCAGCAGGTTGTTCACCAGCCGGGTGGTGCTCAGCACCTGCTGGCGGATCTGGCTGGCCTGGGTGGCGTGATTGGAACCTTCGGCCGCCAGGTCCAGCGTGAGGATTTCCGCCTGGCCGAACAGCACGGTCAGCGGCGTGCGCAGATCGTGCGACAGCGCCGCCAGCAGCGAGTTGCGCAGCTGTTCGCGCTCGGCGTCCAGTTTGGCCTCTTCGGCGCTGCGCGCCAGGTGCAGCCGCTCCAGCGCGCTGGCGATCAGCACCGCGAAGGTCTGCAACAGCCGCTGCTGTTCCGGCACCATCAGCTGGCGCAGGTTGTTGGGCTCGATCGCCAGCAGGCCGAAGGTCTGCTTGGGGGTATTGAGCGGCAGCAGCTGGTAAGGCACGCCGGGCAGGGTGTCGGTGCCGGCGCCGGCCGGCAGGCCTTTGTCGAAGCTCCAGCGCGCGATAGCCTCGTCTACCGACAGCAGCCCGCCTTCCTCGCCGACCATCTGCTGCAGCCGGCCGTCTTCCTGCGGCAGCAGCAGCACGGTTTTCGCCTGGAAACTGCTGGAGAGGAAGTGGCGGCTGGTGTTGGCGATGTCGGCCACGGTCAGCGCACGGCTCAGCCCGCGCGACATTTCGTACAGGTGACGCGCCCGCTGCTCGCGGTAGCGCGCCACCCGGGCCTGATAGCGCACCCCGGCGGTCAGGTTGCCGATGATGATGCCCACGGCGAGCATCACGCCGAAGGTCAGCAGATACTGCATATCGCTGACGGCGAACGACCATTCGGGCTGAACGAAGAACAGATCGAAACTGGCGACGTTGATCACCGCCGCCAGCACCGACGGCCAGCGGCCGAAGAACAGTGCGACGATCGCCACGCCGAGCAGATAGACCATCACCAGGTTGGCCTGATCGAAGCCCGGCAGCAGCCACTGCGAGAGCAGGGTAATCAGCGCGCACAGCGCGACTGCGACCGCGTAACCGCGCAGCTGCATGCGCCATTTCTCATTGAAGCTGCGGCCGTCGTGTTCCTTGCCCGGCGGCGGTTGTGTGGTGTCGCTCTCCAGCGCCACGATCACCAGATCGAGATCCGGGCCCAGTCGGCCAAGGCGATCGGCGAAGCTGCCGCGCAGCTTCCAGCGCTGCTCGCTGCGGCGGCCGATGATGATTTTGCCGAGGTTATGCTCGCGGGCGTAGCGCAGCACCGCGCGTTCTTCGGACGGATCGGCCAGGGTGGCGGTTTCTGCCCCCAGTTCCTGCGCCAGCCGCAGCGCGCGCAGAATGGCGCGGCGCTGGTTTTCCGGCAGCCGGTGCAGCTTGGGGGTTTCCACATAGACCGCATGCCAGTGGCAGCCAAGCCGCGCCGCCAGCCGGGCGGCGATGCGCACCAGCTTTTCACTGCCGCTGTTGTGGCCAACGCACAGCAGAATGCTGTCGCGGGTGTGCCACACTTTCTCGCGCCCCTGGGTGTCGCGAAACTCGCGCATCTGGTCATCGACCCGATCGGCGGTGCGGCGCAGCGCCAGCTCACGCAGGGCGATCAGGTTGCCTTTGCGGAAGAAGTGCTCGATAGCGCGCTCGGCCTGGCCGGGAATATACACTTTGCCTTCGTGCAGCCGCCGGCGCAGATCGTCCGGCGGCAGATCGACCAGCACCACTTCGCTGGCCTCGTCAAACACGTGGTCGGGCACCGTTTCGCGCACCCGTACGCCGGTCACGCCGCCCACCACGTCGTTCAGGCTTTCCAGATGCTGTACGTTGACGGTTGTCAGCACGTCGATGCCGGCATCCAGCAGCTCTTCCACATCCTGCCAGCGTTTGGGGTGGCGCGAACCGTGAGCGTTGCTGTGCGCCAGTTCATCCATCAACACCAGCGCCGGGTGGCGCGCCAGCGCGGCGTCGAGATCGAATTCATGCACCAGCCGGCCGCGATGCTGGATGCGTTTTTGCGGCAACAGCGTCAGGCCGTCGAGCAGGGCGGCAGTCTCGCTGCGGCCGTGGGTTTCCACCACGCCGACCAGCACGTCCAGCCCCTGAGCGCGTAAACGCTGGGCTTCCTGCAGCATGGCGTAGGTTTTGCCGACGCCGGCGCAGGCGCCGAAGAATACCTTCAACCGGCCGCGCGGTTTTTCATTGGCCATCGCCAGCAGGCTATCGGGATCGGGGCGCTGCTGTTCTTCTTCGACCATGACAATTCCTTGTGTTACCAAGCAAAAAGGGGTTCGGCATGCCGAACCCTATCACTATGCTGAATACGGCGCGTTACTTCAACGCATCCAGCGCCAGGTTCAGCTTCAGCACGTTGACCACCGACTCCCCCATGAAGTTGGGCGTGGCCCGATCGGTGTTGTCTTCGATCAGTTTAGCTATCTGTTCCGGTGGCAGATGCCGCGCCGCCGCGACCCGTGCCAGTTGATACTGTGCGGCGGCGATCGAGATCTGCGGATCCAACCCGCTGGCGGAGGCGGTCAGCAGATCGACCGGGATCGGGCCGCTCATCGCAGGGTTGGCCTGGCGCAGCTGCGCTGCGCGCTCGGCGATAGCCTTATCCAGCGCCGGGTTGGTGGCCGCCAGGTTACTGCCGGCGGAGGCCAGTGGATTATAGGCCGAATCGCCGGTGGCCGATGGGCGACCCCAGAAATAGTCGGCGCGCGTAAAGTTCTGGCCAATCAGCGCGGAGCCGACCGCCTTGTCGTCCCGGTACAGCAGCGAACCGTTGGCCGCCCCTGGAAACAGCAGCTGCGCCAGCCCGGTGGTCAGCAGCGGATAGGCGATGCCGGTGATCAGCGTCAGCAGGATCAGCATCACCAGCGCAGGTCGTAAATACGTCATGTTCATTTCCCTCAATGGTTAACCGGCGACGTGCAGCGCGACCAGGATCAGGTCGATCAGTTTGATGCCGACGAACGGCACCAGCAGGCCGCCGACCCCGTACAGCCACAGGTTGCGGCGCAGCAGGGCCGCGGCGCTCATCGGTTTGTAACTCACCCCTTTCAACGCCAGCGGGATCAGGAACACGATCACCAGGGCGTTGAAGATCACCGCCGACATGATGGCGGAGGCCGGGGAGTGCAGGTGCATCACGTTCAGCGCGTTCAGCTGCGGATAGGTGGCCGCGAACGCCGCCGGAATAATGGCGAAGTATTTGGCCACGTCGTTGGCGATGCTGAAGGTGGTCAGTGAGCCGCGCGTCATCAGCATCTGTTTGCCGATGTGTACCACTTCGATCAGCTTGGTCGGGTTGGAATCCAAATCGACCATGTTGCCCGCCTCTTTGGCGGCTTGGGTGCCGGAGTTCATCGCCACCGCCACATCGGCCTGCGCCAGCGCCGGGGCGTCGTTGGTGCCGTCGCCGGTCATCGCCACCAGGCGGCCTTCCGCCTGGTACTGACGGATCAGCGCCAGCTTGGCTTCCGGCGTGGCTTCCGACAGGAAGTCGTCCACCCCGGCTTCGGCGGCGATCGCCGCCGCGGTCAGCGGGTTATCGCCGGTGATCATCACCGTTTTGATGCCCATCTTGCGCAGCTCATTGAAGCGTTCTTTGATGCCGCCCTTGACGATATCCTTCAACGCCACCACCCCCAGCACCCGGGCGCCTTCCGCCACCACCAGCGGCGTGCCGCCGGTGCGCGCCACGCTTTCCACCAGATCGTCCACCGCCCGCGGGAAGTGCCCCTGATTGGATTCGACGTGACGGCGAATGGCATCCACTGCGCCTTTGCGGATCATGCGCTCCTGCACGTTGACGCCGCTCATGCGGGTCTGGGCGGAGAAGGGCACGAAGGTGGCGTTCAGCGCCTGCAGATCGCGTTCGCGCAGGTTGAAGCGCTGTTTGGCCAACACCACGATGCTGCGGCCTTCCGGCGTTTCGTCCGCCAGCGAGGCCAGCTGCGCGGCGTCCGCCAGCTCTTGCTCTTTCACGCCCGGCGCCGGCAGGAACTCCGAAGCCTGGCGGTTGCCCAGCGTGATGGTGCCGGTTTTATCCAGCAGCAGCACGTCCACGTCGCCGGCGGCTTCCACCGCGCGGCCGCTGGTGGCGATCACGTTGGCGCCGAGCATGCGGCTCATCCCGGCCACGCCGATGGCGGACAGCAGGCCACCGATGGTGGTGGGGATCAGGCAAACCAGCAATGCGACCAGCACGGTGATGGTGACCACGCTGCCGCTGCCGGCTGCTTCCACGCTGTATTGCGAGAACGGGAACAGGGTGGCGGTGGCCAGGACGAACACGATGGTCAGCGCCACCAGCAGGATAGTCAGCGCGATCTCGTTCGGCGTTTTGCGGCGCTTGGCGCCTTCCACCATGGCGATCATGCGATCGAGGAAGGTTTCCCCCGGGTTGACGCTGCACTGTACCACCAGCCAGTCGGACAGCACGCGGGTGCCGCCGGTGACCGAGGAGAAGTCGCCGCCGGATTCGCGGATCACCGGGGCGGATTCGCCGGTGATGGCGCTTTCATCTACCGAGGCGCCGCCTTCCAGCACTTCGCCGTCGCACGGGACGGTATCGCCGGCTTCCACCAGTACGATATCGCCTTTGCGCAGGCTTTCGGCGGCCACTTTCTCCGTGGCGCCGTCGCGGCGCGGGCCGGCCAGCTTTTTCGCCCAGCTGGTTTTCTTGGTGCCCCTCAGGCTTTCCGCCTGGGCTTTGCTGCGGCCTTCGGCCAGTGCCTCAGCGAAGTTGGCGAACAGCACGGTGAACCATAACCACAGGGCGACGCTGCCGGTAAAGGCGGCGGCGCCGTCGGTTTGGCCGGTGAGGATCGCCAGCCAGATGGCGGTGGTCAGAATGCTGCCGATATACACCACGAACATCACCGGGTTGCGCCATTGAACGCGAGGGTCCAGTTTTTTCACCGCATCGATCAGCGCGGTGCGCACCAGGGCGGGTTCAAACAGCGCGCGTTGTTTGCGAGTCATCTCTTATTCTCTCTCTGTGACGTCGGTTAGTTTGCCAACCAAAGCTGCAAATGCTCGGCCACCGGGCCCAGCGCCAGCGCCGGCACGAAGGTCAGTGCGCCCACCAGCAATACGGTGCCGATCAGCAGGCCGATAAACAGCGGCCCATAGGTCGGCAGGGTGCCGTTGCCCGCCGGCTGGCGTTGTTTGGCGCTCAGCGAACCGGCGATCGCCAGCACCGGCAGGATCACCCCGAAGCGGCCGACAAACATGGCGAAGGCCAGCAGCAGGTTGTAGAACGGCGTATTGACGCTCAACCCGGCGAAGGCGCTGCCGTTGTTGTTGGCGGCGGAGGACAGGGCGTACAGCACTTCGCTGAAGCCGTGGGCGCCCGGGTTGAGGATGCCGGCGCGGCCCGCGTCGGTGCCGATGGCCAGCGCGCTGCCCAGCAACACCAGCGTCGGCGTGACCAGGATCGCCAGCGCGGTCATCTTCATGTCGTAAACGTCGATTTTCTTGCCCAGATATTCCGGGGTGCGGCCGATCATCAGGCCGGCGATAAATACGGTCAGCAGCACGAACAGCAGCATGCCGTACAGGCCGGAGCCGACGCCGCCGAACACCACTTCACCGATCTGCATTAGCCACATCGGCACCATGCCGCCCAGCGCGGTGAAGGAGTCGTGCATGGCGTTGACCGCCCCGCAGGACGCGGCGGTGGTCACCACTGAGAACAGGCTGGTGGCGAGAATGCCGAAGCGTGACTCTTTGCCTTCCATATTGATGTTGCTGTCGGCGCCCAGCGCGCTCAGGTGCGGGTTGCCTGCCAGCTCGGCGACCATCACCACCACCACCGCCACCACGAAGATCAGCGCCATCGCCCAGATCAGCGCGTGGCCCTGGCGGTTTTCACCGGCCAACTGCCCGAAGGAGAAGCACAGCGCGCAGGGGATCAGGAAGATGGCCAGCATCTGCACGAAGTTGGTCAGCACGGTTGGGTTCTCGAACGGGTGCGCCGAGTTGGCGCCGAAGAAGCCGCCGCCGTTGGTGCCGAGCATTTTGATCGCTTCCTGCGAGGCCACCGGCCCCATCGGCAGCGTTTGCTGAGCGCCTTCAAGCGTGGTGACGTGCAGGTAAGGCAGGAAGTTTTGCAGCGTGCCCTGGCTGACGAAGAACAGGGCGATCAGCAGCGCGATCGGCAGCAGCACATACAGCGTGATGCGGAACAGATCGGCCCAGGCGTTGCCGACGGTCTTGCCGGCGCGGCGGGTAAAGGCGCGGATCAGCGCAAAGGCCACGGCGATGCCGGTGGAGGCGGAGACGAAGTTCTGCACCGCCAGCCCGGCCATCTGGCTGAAATAGCTGAGGGCGCTTTCGCCGCTGTAGGCCTGCCAGTTGGTGTTGGTGACGAAGCTGACGGCGGTGTTGAGCGCCAGATCCCAGGAGAGGCCCGGGAAGCCTTGCGGGTTGAGCGGCAGCGAGCCCTGCGTCATCAGCAGGGCGAACAGCAACGCCAGGCCGAGCAGGTTGAACGCCAGGATTGCCAGCGCGTACTGCCACCAGTTCATCTCGGTGGCGCGGATGCCGCAGGCGCGCCAGACGCCGGCTTCCACCCCGCGCAGCGCAGGCAGCGGCTCACCTTCGATCAGGCGCGCCATAAAGCCGCCCAGCGGCCGGGCCAGCAGCAGAAGCACCAGCAGGAAGCTGGCGATCAGTAAAAAGGCTGAAGCCGCCATCAGAAATCCTCCGCGTTAAACAGGGCGTAGACCAAATAGGCCAACAGCAGCAGAACCAACAGCGCACCACCAATAACGCTGAAACTCACGGGACACCTCCAGAGGTGTTGTTTTTGATAGAGGCAGTGTAGGGAGCGAGGTAGAAAGAAGATGAAAAAATCGCGCGGGCGGGTGTAAAAAAAGTATAAAAATGGCTGAAATTTCAGCGGAAATTCAGCATTTCAACCATCAGGGCGGTAGCGAGGTTGCCCCCGATGGGGCAGGGAGAACGCACGTAAGCGGGAAATAACGAACCGGATAATAACCACAATGTAACCAATGGTAAGTTAAAAATTAACCTGGTTGTAACAAAATTACGAATCGTTGCGGCGATTAGCGATTTTTTGTGCGATTTAGTGGTCGGATGAGTAGTAAACTTTCATCAAGTGCGCTAAAATTTTGCTCAGTTACCAAATTACCGATTGTTCATTTGATACGCCGACGCCGTTTTCCCTGACAAATCAACGGCAGGCGTTTTTAAGGAGGTTCGCATGTCTACTACCTATCACGCTTATTCATTGCATCGGATTCTCCTGCGCCGCAGCGCAGTGGTTATCGCGGGCATTTTGGCCCTGCCGGTGATGCTGTTCCGCAGCGATCGCGGGCGTTTTTACAGCTACCTGCACCGCGTCTGGTCAAAAACCAGCGATAAGCCGGTCTGGCTGCAGCAGGCGGAACTGGCGTCCTGCGATTTCTACTGAGTCGCTGCCGATTCACGAAAAAACCCTCGCCCTGCGGCGGGGGTTTTTTTATGCCTCTGGCCGCCCCTATCAAGCGCAAGGTCGTATTCGGCAAGCCATTCTTCTACACTTTCCTCATCGGCCAACAACATGGGAGAGCGGTATGAGCGACAAGATCCCTATCGGCATCAGCGCCTGTTTACTGGGCGAGACGGTGCGTTTCGACGGCGGCCACAAGCGGCTGGCCTTTGCGGTGGAACAGTTGGCGCCCTATGTGCGCTTTGAGCCCGTTTGCCCGGAAATGGCGATCGGGCTGCCTACGCCGCGCCCGGCGCTGCGCCTGGTGAAACAGGCGCAGCCGTGGCCGGCGATGCGCTACAGCAACGACGCCGGCGTGGATCTGACCGAGGAGATGCGCGGCTTCTCCGCGCAGCGCGTGGCGGCCTTGCAGCATCTTTGCGGGTACATCGTCTGCGCCAAGTCACCGAGCTGCGGCCTGGAGCGGGTGCGGGTCTACAGCGAAAACGGCAAGGACTCGCGTAAAAACGGCGTCGGGCTGTTTACCGCCGAACTGCTGCGCCAGATGCCGTGGCTGCCGGTGGAAGAAGACGGACGATTGCAGGACGCGGCACTGCGGGAAAACTTCATTGAACGGGTATACGCGCTGTACGAGCTGAACATGCTGTGGCGTCAGGGGCTGACCCGCGGCGGGCTGATCGCGTTTCACAGCCGCTACAAGCTGTCGCTGCTGGCGCATTCGCAGCCGGCGTATCGCGAGCTGGGGCGCTTCGTCGCCGATATTCACCGCTGGGACTCGCTGGAGGCCTTCGCCGTGGAATACCGCAGCCGCCTGATGGCGCTGTTGGCGCACAAGGCGACGCGGCGCAACCACACCAACGTGTTGATGCATGTGCAGGGCTATTTCCGCCGTCAGCTCAGCGCGACGCAGCGCCAGGAGCTGGCGCACCTGATCGACCGCTACCGGCAGGGCATGCAGCCGCTGCTGGCACCGATCGCGCTGCTCAAGCATTACATGGCGGAATACCCCGATCGCTATCTGGCGGAACAACGCTATTTCGAACCTTACCCGGAGGCGCTGCGTTTGCGTTACGGCCATTGATTGACAAGGAGTTTTATGACCACGCATCTGGTCTGGTTGCGTAACGATCTGCGTATCACCGACAACAAAGCCCTGCACGCCGCCTGCAGCGATCCCGAAGCCCGGGTGCTGGCGGTGTTTATCGCCACGCCGCAGCAGTGGCGGCAACATGAGATGGCGCCGCGACAGGCGGCGCTGATCCACGCCAGCCTGGAGGCGGTGCAGCAGGCGCTGGCGCAAAAGGGCATTGCGCTGCATTGCCATGCCTGTGCGGACTTTGCCGCGTCGATCGACTGGCTGGCGGACTATTGCGAGCGGGAGCAGGTGGATGCGCTGTTTTACAATCGCCAGTACGAACTGAACGAACGGCGGCGCGATGCGCGGCTGGAACAGCGGTTGAGCGAGCGGGTGAGGTGCCACGGTTTCGATGACAGCCTGCTGTTGCCGCCGGGCAGCGTGCTCACCGGCGGCGGCGAGATGTACAAGGTCTATACGCCGTTTCGCAACGCCTTTCTTCAGCGCCTGACCGAGTCCGACGTGAGCTGCCTGCCGGCGCCGCAGACCCGCGCCGGTGGCGCGTTACCCATGCCTGAGATGCCGGCGGCGTTCGATTATCCCACGGCAGACATCGGGGATGGCTATCCCGCCGGTGAGGAGGCCGCGCTGCAGCGGCTGCGCGCCTTTTGCCGCGAGCAGGTGCAGGATTACCTCCGGCAGCGCGATCTGCCCGCCCTCGCCGGCACCAGCAGTCTGTCGCCCTATCTGGCGATCGGTGCGCTGTCGCCGCGCCAGTGCTTCAACCGCCTGCGCGCCGAATGCCCGCAGCTGCTGGAAGATCGCGAGAGCGGCGCTTTCGCCTGGCTGAACGAGCTGATTTGGCGCGAGTTCTACCGCCATCTGCTGGTGGCCTATCCCGAGCTGTGTCGCCATCGGCCGTTTATCGCCTGGACGGACAAGGTGAGCTGGTGCGATGACGCGGCGAAGCTGCAGGCCTGGCAGCGGGGCGAAACCGGCTATCCGATCGTCGATGCCGCCATGCGCCAACTGAATGCCACCGGCTGGATGCACAACCGGCTGCGCATGATCAGCGCCAGTTTTCTGGTGAAAGATCTGCTGATCGACTGGCGCGCCGGGGAGCGCTATTTCATGTCGCAATTGCTGGACGGGGATCTGGCGGCCAACAACGGCGGCTGGCAGTGGGCGGCCTCCACCGGCACCGACGCCGCGCCGTATTTCCGCATCTTCAACCCGACCACCCAGGGTGAACGTTTTGATCCACAAGGCACTTTTATCCGTAAATGGTTGCCGGAACTGGCGGATGTGCCCGACAATGACATCCATCATCCCCATCGCTGGGCGGAAAAGCAGCGATGCCCGCTGAACTATCCGCTGCCGATCGTCGATCACAAGCAAGCGCGTGTAGAGACGCTGGCGGCGTTCGAGGCGGCAAAACGGGGAGAGTCTTGAGGCAACTGCAAGGAGCGACGTAATGATGAAAAAGGTGCTGGCCCTGTGTCTGAGCGGCTATTCCGCGCTGGCGATCGCCGGCTTTGACGTGGTGGCGCTGGGCGTCGACGGCGGCGTCAGCGACGGCAACCTGACTTCCTACCTGATCCGCAGCGACAATCAGCCGCATTATGTGGCGCTGGACGCCGGTTCACTGCTGCCGGGCATCGCCAAAGGGCTGGAGAAGGGCAGCTTCCCGCAGGTGACGCCCGAGCTGGCCGCGCCTTACACGCCGCAGGGCTATGTGTTCCGGCAGTTGATCGGCAGTTACTTTATCAGCCACGGCCATCTGGACCACGTGGCGGGGCTGATCGTCGGCTCGCCCGAGGACAATAAAAAAACCGTTTACGCCCAGGCGGACACCGTGCTGACCCTGCGTAATCACTACTTCAACTGGAAGGCCTGGCCGAACTTTACCGACGCCGGTAACGGCTCGCGGTTGGGCACCTACCGGCTGCAAACGGTGCGGCCGCAGCAGCGGTTTACCCTTGGCCTGACCGGGTTGACCGGCGTGATGTACCCGCTCAGCCACGATCGCTACCCGTCGTCGATGCTGCTGATTTCCAACGGCAGCGAGTTCTTTGCCTACTTCGGCGATACCGGGCCGGATAAGGTGGAGCAGTCACGCGATCTCGATACCGTCTGGCGCACGCTGGGGCCGCTTGTCGAGCAGAAAAAGCTCAAAGGTATGATTATCGAAACCTCGTACCCCAACGGGGTGGAGGATAAACATCTGTACGGCCATTTGACGCCGGCCTGGCTGCTGAAGGAGCTGAAGAACCTGACGCAGTACAGCGGCGGCGATGGCTCGCTGAACGGTTTGCCGGTGGTGATCAGCCACATCAAGCCCAGCCTGAAGCAGGGCGAAGACACGCGCGCCACCATTGCGCAACAGCTGGCGCAGGGCAACGATCTGGGCGTGAAATTCATCCTGATGGCGCAGGGCGACCGGCAGACATTTTGACTATGAAGAGAGAAGAGAATGCGTAACCTCGATCTGGAACAACTGATCAACACGGAACTGAACGCCGCGGCGTTTCAGGACTACGCCCCCAACGGATTGCAGGTAGAAGGCCGCCCACACGTGCAGCGCATCGTGACCGGCGTCACCGCCTGTCAGGCGCTGCTGGACGCCGCGGTGGCGCATCAGGCCGACGCGATTATCGTGCACCACGGCTATTTCTGGAAAAACGAGGCGCCGGCGGTGCGCGGCATGAAGCGCAATCGCCTGAAAACGCTGCTGACCCACGATATCAACCTGTACGGCTACCACCTGCCGCTGGACGCGCATCCGGTGCTGGGCAACAACGCGCAGCTGGCGCAGGCGCTGGGCATTCGGGTGATTGGCGACGTTGAGCCGCTGGTGCCGCACGGCGAATTTGAACAGCCGCTGACCGGCGAAGCGCTGCAGCAGCGTATCGAAAATCGGCTGGGGCGCGCGGTGCTGCACTGCGGTGATAACGCGCCTGAGCACATTCGCCGGGTGGCCTGGTGCACCGGCGGCGGTCAGGGCTTTATCGACAGCGCGGCGCGTTTCGGCGTCGATGCGTTCATCAGCGGTGAAGTGTCTGAGCAGACCATTCACAGCGCGCGCGAAATGGGCGTACATTTCTTCGCCGCCGGTCACCACGCCACCGAGCGCGGCGGCGTGAAAGCGTTGGGGGACTGGCTGGCCCAGCACCACGGCTTTGATGTGACCTTTATCGATATCCCGAATCCCGCCTGATTTTTTTCTTCCCCGGATCCAGCCCGGCCTGTGCGCCGGCTGAATCCTTTTATCGCGCTATTTCCTTATTTTCCTTATGGTTGCGTTCTATTGACAGCCGGGGCCGCGTCACGCATAACTGGTGTGTTTTTCATCGCGATAATAATAAGGAGAATAAGGGTGCAACAAGCACGTTATTACCTGTTGGGTGAGAGAGCGGTAGTGCTTGAACTGTCGCCGCCGGTGACCTTACCGAGCCAGCAGCGCATCTGGGCGCTGGCGGAAAAGCTGAATCACCACCCCGACGTGCGGGAAGTGGTGCCGGGGATGAATAACCTGACGCTGTTGCTGCATACGCCGCAGGCCGACGCCGAAGCGATGCTCGCATTGCTGCAGCAAGGTTGGGAAAGCAAAGAGAGCCTGACGCCGGAATCGCGCCAGGTGGATATTCCGGTGGTCTACGGCGGGGAGCAAGGCCCCGATCTGGATGACGTGGCGCGCCATACCGGCATGACGCCGCGGCAGGTGGTGGAATGCCACGCGGCGGCGGCCTACGTGGTCTATTTCCTCGGCTTTCAGCCGGGCTTCTCCTATTTGGGCGGCATGCCGGAACAACTGGCGACGCCGCGCCGCGCTGAGCCGCGTCTGGCGGTGGCGGCCGGCTCCGTCGGCATCGGCGGCGGCCAGACCGGCATCTATCCGCTGGTGACGCCCGGCGGCTGGCAGCTGATTGGCCGCACGCGACTGGCGCTGTTCAATCCGCATGAAATGCCGCCGACGCTGTTGCGCCCGGGCGATAACGTGCGCTTCGTGCCGCAGAAGGAGGGCGTATGCTGATTATTCTGCGTGCCGGCATCTATACCACGGTGCAGGATTTGGGCCGCGAGGGATTCCGCCGCCTGGGCATCAGCACCGGCGGGGCACTGGATCAACCGGCGCTGAAGATCGCCAACCTGCTGGTGGGCAATGCGCCTGAGGCCGCCGGGCTGGAGATCACCCTCGGCCAGTTCAGCGCCGAGTTTACCCGCCCTGGCTGGATCGCCCTGACCGGCGCCGGCTGCGACGCGCAACTGGACGGCAAGCCGCTGTGGACCGGCTGGCGCTACCCGGTGAAAAAGGGGCAGCGGCTGGTGCTGGGCACGCCGAAACGCGGCATGCGCAGCTACCTGGCGATCTCGGGCGGTATCGCCGTGCCGGAAATGCTGGGCTCGTGCAGCACCGACATGAAAGCCGCCTTTGGCGGCCACGAAGGCCGTAATCTGAAAGACGGCGATCGGCTGCCGTTGGGCAAATCGGCCGCTCAACCGCAACATCGCTGCGGCGTGAAACAGCTGCTGTTCACCAACCGCATCCGCGCGCTGCCGGGGCCGGAGTACGCCGAATTCAGCGAAGAGGCGCAGGATACGTTTTGGCGCACCGCCTGGCAGCTCAGCCCGCAGAGCAACCGCATGGGCTACCGCTTGCACGGCGGTACGCCACTGGAGCGCACCACCGACCGCGAGATGCTGTCGCACGGCCTGCTGCCCGGTGTGGTGCAGGTGCCGCACAACGGCCAGCCGATCGTGTTGATGGCCGACGCGCAAACCACCGGCGGTTACCCGCGTATCGCCTGCGTGATCGAAGCCGATCTCTACCACTTGGCGCAGATCCGTCTCGGCGAACCGATCCACTTCGTTCTCTGCTCACTGACGGAGGCGCAGCGCGCCAAAGCCGAGCAGGATCTCTTCCTTCGACAGATTGCCTGGGGGTTACATGATCGTTGATTTGAACGCCGATCTCGGCGAAGGCTGCGCCAACGATCAGGCGCTGTTGCAATTGGTGAGCTCGGCCAACATCGCCTGCGGCTTCCACGCCGGCGATGCGCAGACCATGCGTCAATCGGTGCGCTGGGCATTGCAGTACGGCGTGGCGATCGGCGCCCACCCGAGTTTTCCCGATCGGGAGAACTTCGGCCGCACCCGCATGCAGCTGCCGCCGGAAACGGTGTACGCGCAGGTGGTGTATCAGCTCGGGGCGCTGGCGGCCATCGCCCGCGCCGAGGGTGGGGTGATGGTGCACGTCAAGCCGCACGGCATGCTGTATAACCAGGCGGCGGTTGAACCGGCGCTGGCGGAAGCGATCGCCCGGGCGGTGCAGGCGGTCGATCCGGCGCTGCGGCTGGTGGGGCTGGCCGGGAGCGAGCTGATCCGCGCCGGGGAAAAACTCGGCCTGACCACTCGGCAAGAGGTGTTCGCCGATCGCGGCTATCAGGCCGACGGCACGCTGGTGCCGCGCGGTTTGCCGGGGGCGCTTATCGAGGACGACGAACACGCGCTGGCGCAAACCCTGGAGATGGTGCGCCACCACCGGGTGCGCAGCGTGGATGGCGTCTGGGCCGCCGTTCAGGCGGAAACCGTCTGCCTGCACGGGGACGGCGATCATGCGCTGGCGTATGCGCGCAAGCTGCGGGACAGTTTTGTTCAGCAGGGCATCCGCGTCAGCGCGGAGCAGTAAAAGCAATAAAGCAAGACACAACATCACAAGCAAAAAACTATTAGAAAATATCGAGGGAAGACTATGGAACAGGCCGTGAATCTCTGGCCACTGATCGGCATCGCCGCCATCGTGGTCGGATTTGTATTGCGTTTCAACCCGGTGCTGGTGGTGATCGCCGCCGGTATCATCACCGGTTTGGCGGCGCTGATGCCGCTGGACGTCATTCTGGAAAAGCTCGGCGAGGGCTTTCTCAACACCCGTAACCTGCCGCTGATCCTGCTGCTGCCGCTGGCGGTGATCGGCCTGCTGGAGCGCCACGGGCTGAAAGAGCGTGCGCAGGCGTGGATCGCCAAGATCAAAAGCGCCACCGCCGGCCGTTTGCTGATCGTGTACCTGTTCGTGCGCGAGATTACCGCGGCGATGGGGCTGACCAGCCTGGGCGGGCATCCGCAGATGGTGCGGCCGCTGCTGGCGCCGATGGCGGAAGGGGCAACGGAAAATCGCTACGGTGAGCTGCCGGAGCGTACCCGCCACCGCCTGCGCGCCATGTCGGCCGCGACCGACAACGTCGGGCTGTTCTTCGGCGAAGATATCTTCGTGGCCTTCGGCGCGATCATCTTCATGCACAACTTTATGCTGGAATCGGGCGGTATCCAGACCGAGCCGCTGCATATCGCGCTGTGGGGCATTCCGACCGCGATTTTCGCTTTCCTGATCCACGCGTTCCGGCTGTATCGGATGGATAAACAGCTGAGCGCCGAACTGGCGCAGCTGAATCAGGCGGCGCTGCAGGCGAAGGGGGAGGCACGATGAACTTCCAGCAACAATATCTCTACTGGCTGGCCGGCGCGGTGCTGCTGATTGTGGCGGTGATGTCCTTCCGCGATCGCGCCAACCCGCGCCGCATCACCACCGGGCTGTTTTGGGGGTTGTACGGCCTGGTATTCCTGGTCGGCGACTGGACTTACCGCCTGCTGGGCGACGTACTGGGCGAGGGCAGTAACGAGAAACGCATGCTGCATATCATCGTTGGCGGGGTGGTGGTGGTGATGGCCCTGATCGCCGGCTTCGGCGGCGTGCGCCTCGGCAGCTATCATCAGCGAACGCCGCAGGAGCGCGAGGCCAGCGCCAAGCGTTTGGGCAACAAGCTGTTTATCCCCGCACTGGCGATCCCGGTGGTGACGGTGATCGGCGTGCTGCTGTTCAACAACATTCCGGCGTTGCAAAGCGCGGTGTTCGGCAGCGGTAACCACGCGACGCTGATCACGCTGTTCTCGATGACCGTCGGCTGCCTGATTGGCCTGGCGATCGCGGTGAAAATGACCCATGAGAAGGCGTTGCAGCCGGTGCAGGAAGCGCGGCGCCTGCTGGATTCGATCGGCTGGGCGTTCATTCTGCCGCAGATCCTCGCCACGCTGGGTCTGCTGTTTACCGTCGCCGGCGTTGGCACTGCGATCTCGCATTTGACCCAGGAGTATCTGGCGGTCGATAACCGCTTTATCGCCGTGGCGGTCTACGCTATCGGTATGGCGGTGCTGACCATGGTGATGGGCAACGCCTTCGCCGCTTTCCCGATCGTTACCGCCGGCATCGGCATTCCGATCCTGGTGTTGCAGCACGGCGGCAACCCGGCGGTGATGGCGGCGATCGGCATGTTCTCCGGCTATTGCGGCACCCTGATGACGCCGATGGCGGCGAACTTCAACATTGTGCCGGCGGCGCTGCTGGAGCTGCCGGACAAGAATGCGGTGATCAAGGCGCAGGTGCCGACCGGCGTGCTGCTGCTGTTGGTTAACGTGTTCCTGCTGTATTTCCTGATGTTCCTGTAGGAGTAAGGATGCAAAACGTATTGATTACCGGCTTTGAGCCGTTTGGCGGCGAGCGCCTTAACCCCTCCTGGGAAGTGGTGAAGCAGCTTAATGATATGGAGCTGGTCGGCACGCGCATCGTGGCGCGCCAGCTGCCGTGCGTGTTCGGCGCGGCGCTGGAGGCGCTCAATGCGGCGATCGACGAGGTGCAGCCGGTGATGGTGTTGGCTATCGGCCAGGCCGGCGGCCGCACCGATATCACGATTGAACGGGTGGCGATCAACGTCGACGACGCGCGCATTCCCGACAATCAGGGGCAGCAGCCGGTGGACGAGCCGATCGTCGCCGGCGGCCCGGCGGCCTATTTCAGCACCTTGCCGATTAAAGCGATGGTCAGTTCGATGCGCGAGGCCGGCATTCCGGCCGCCGTTTCGCAGACTGCCGGCACCTACGTGTGCAACCATGTCATGTATGGGCTGCTGCACCGTTTGAGCGGCCAGCGCGAGGTGAAGGGCGGGTTTATTCATATTCCGTACCTGCCGGAGCAGGCGGCGGCGCACCCCGGTGCGCCGAGCATGGCGGCTTCGACGGTGCTGTTTGCGCTGGAGCTGGCCGTTTCCATCGCTTTGCAGGTGGAACACGATCTGAAAGTGGTGGGCGGCGCGACGCATTAATCAAGAGAATCCCCGGCGCATCGGGCTGCGCCGGGTCTACGCAAGGAGTGGTCTATGCCGGAAGGACCGGAGATTCGCCGGGCGGCGGACAAACTGGCGGCGGCGGTGATCGATCAGCCGCTGACCGCCGTCGATTTCGCTTTTCCTCAGCTGAAACACTATCGCCAGCGTCTGCTCGGCGAGCGCATCGTCGCTATCGAGCCGCGCGGCAAGGCGCTGCTGACCCATTTCTCCAATGGGCTGACGATGTACAGCCACAACCAGTTGTACGGCGTGTGGAAAGTGGCGGCGGCCGGGGAGACGCCGGAGACCAAGCGCGATCTGCGGGTGCGGCTGGAAACCGCCCGCAGCGCGATATTGCTCTACAGCGCTTCCGACATTACCGTCGGGCCGCGCGAGGAAATAGAACAACACCCGTTTTTGCAACGCATCGGCCCTGACGTGTTGGACATGTCGCTGACGGTAGACGATGTGGCGGAGCGGTTGCTGACGCCGCGTTTTCGCCGCAGGCAGCTGGGCGGCATGCTGCTCGACCAGGCGTTTCTCGCCGGATTGGGCAATTATCTGCGCGCCGAAATCCTGTGGCAGGCCGAACTGGCGCCGCCGCACAAACCGCAGGATCTGATGCCAGAGGCGCTGCGCCACCTGGCGGAGGCATTGCTGGCAGTGCCGCGCCTTTCCTACCAGACGCGCGGGCAGGCGGATGACAACCGTCATCACGGCGCGCTGTTTCGCTTCAAGGTATTTCATCGCAGCGGCGAGCCCTGCGAACGCTGTGGTGGGATGATCGTGCGCACCGAGCTGTCGTCGCGGCCGTTTTATTGGTGCCCGGGCTGCCAGAAATAGCTAAAAAAAACGCCGCCCGAAGGGGCGGCGCTGTGCGGTTTCAGCCGGATAAACGGCTTACTTGTTTTTCAGCTGGGATTTGAAATCGCGTTCGGCATAGCCGGTGTACAGCTGACGCGGACGGGCAATTTTGATGCCTTCGTCGTGCATTTCGTTCCAGTGGGCGATCCAGCCGATGGTGCGCGCGATGGCGAAGATCACGGTGAACATGGAAGAAGGAATGCCCATTGCCTTCAGGATGATGCCGGAGTAGAAGTCGACGTTCGGGTACAGTTTCTTCTCGATGAAGTACGGGTCGTTCAGCGCGATGTGTTCCAGCTCCATCGCGACCTGCAGCAGGTTGTCGTCTTTCTTGTTCAGCTCTTTCAGCACTTCGTGACAGGTTTCGCGCATCACGGTAGCGCGCGGATCGTAGTTCTTGTACACACGGTGGCCGAAGCCCATCAGGCGGAAGGAGTCGTTCTTGTCCTTGGCGCGCTTGATGAATTCCGGAATGTGCTCGACGGTCTTGATCTCTTCCAGCATTTTCAGCGCCGCTTCGTTGGCGCCGCCGTGCGCCGGTCCCCACAGGGAGGCGATACCGGCCGCGATGCAGGCGAACGGGTTGGCGCCGGAAGAGCCGGCGGTGCGCACGGTTGAGGTAGAGGCGTTCTGCTCATGGTCGGCGTGCAGGATCAGGATGCGATCCATGGCGCGTTCCAGCACCGGGTTCACCACGTATTCTTCGCACGGGGTGGCGAACATCATGTGCAGGAAGTTGCCGGCATAGGACAGATCGTTGCGCGGGTAAACGAACGGCTGGCCCAGGGAGTATTTGTAGCACATCGCGGCCACGGTCGGCATTTTGGACAGCAGACGGAACGCGGTGATTTCACGGTGACGCTCGTTGTTGACGTCCAGCGCATCGTGGTAGAACGCCGCCAGCGCGCCGGTCACGCCGCACAGCACCGCCATCGGGTGCGAGTCGCGACGGAAACCACGGAACAGATGGGTGATCTGGTCGTGGATCATGGTGTGGCGGGTTACGGTCGTCTTGAAGGTCTCGAACTCTTCCGGCGTTGGGGTCTCGCCGTACAGCAGGATGTAGCACACTTCCAGGTAGGAAGACTCTTTCGCCAGCTGCTCGATAGGGAAGCCGCGGTGCAGCAGCACGCCTTTGTCGCCGTCGATGAAGGTAATCTTGGATTCGCAAGAAGCGGTGGAGGTAAAGCCGGGATCAAATGTGAAATAACCTTTGGAACCCAGAGCGCGGACATCGAGGACATCAGGGCCCAGTGTCGGTGTCAATACGCCCAGTTCGATCGGAGCTTCGCTGTCGTTAATGGTTAGCGTCGCTTTCTTATCAGTCATTTACTGTCTCCTTAGCGCCTTATTTTAAAAACCACTAACAACTGAAATACCTTAAATCTCTGCAGGTTGCCCGCAAAAAAATGGTGCGGACGCTAACTCTGTGAGCGACTGCGCAACTGTGCGCGGGTAGGGTACAGAGTGCTGACCAGGCGAACGAGACGGGTGACCAGTTGTTAACGATTCATAGTAATTCGTTATAGTCTGTTAATCTTACCTATGAGCTGTTCGAAGAGATGTGAACCTATCCCAATAAACTGTTTTTATTTGCTTTCTTTGCTTTTTGACGCCGGCAAAATCGAGCGGGAAACAACGGCTATTGGGATAGGTTCGCCAAATACACTGTTGCATAACTCGAACCCGGGGGGAAGTGTATCTGCTGACCCGTAGCGCATCATAGGACCGTTTGTGCCCCTATATGTAATGGAAATGTTGATCTCTTGTCAAATCAGATAATTAATTTTGCACTAATTGTGAAATCCGTGATCTGAATCACTGTTCGGGGGAAATGTTATCAAAGCGGTTGTATGAGAATTGTAATCAGAATGTGATCCTCCTATACTGCCGCCAGGTCTCCGGATTACCCTGAAGTAGGAGCACCCAGCGTTATAAATGCGCGCCGTTTGAGCACAGAGGATGTTGATGTTTGAGCGCGTGACGTGTAAGGGTTTTAGGCTCTTAACGCTGTCTGATCCCCGCCCAGGCCCGGAGGAAGGAAAATAATAAGAGCTGTGTGGGCAAATACGTGAAAAAACAACGACCTGTCAACTTGGATCTGCAAACGATCCGGTTCCCCGTAACTGCGATAGCGTCTATCTTACACCGAGTCTCTGGCGTAATTACCTTCGTTGCCGTGGGTATCCTCCTCTGGCTGCTGGGCCTGTCACTCTCTTCCCAAGAGGGGTTCCTGCAGGCGGCCGCCATCATGAATAGCTTCATCGTCAAATTCATATTCTGGGGCATCCTTACGGCGCTGGCCTATCACATTTGCGGTGGCATCCGTCACTTGTTAATGGATTTTGGCTACATCGAAGAGAGTTTGGCCGCCGGTACCCGTTCCGCCCAGGTGGCGATCGGTCTGACCGTCGTGCTGTCAGTTCTGGCTGGAGTCCTCGTATGGTAAACAACGTTTCTGCATTAGGGCGCAACGGCGTGCACGATTGGCTGCTGCTGCGTGCTTCCGCGATCATCATCACCCTGTACGTCCTGTATATCCTGGGCTTTTTCGTCACGGCTCCGGAACTCACTTATGACATCTGGCGCGGTTTCTTCGCCACTTCCATTACGAAAGTGTTCACTCTGCTGACCTTGCTGTCGATTCTGGTGCACGCCTGGATCGGGCTGTGGCAGGTGCTGACGGACTACGTCAAGCCGCTGGCGGTTCGCCTGGTGTTGCAGCTGGCTGTCGTGGTCGCGTTGCTGGTCTATTTACTGTACGGAACAATCGTAGTGTGGGGTGCTTAAATGAAACTGCCAGTCAGAGAGTTTGATGCCGTCGTAATCGGCGCCGGCGGTGCGGGTATGCGTGCCGCGCTGCAAATTTCCCAAGCGGGCTCGACCTGTGCCCTGCTGTCCAAAGTTTTCCCGACCCGTTCCCATACCGTGTCCGCACAGGGCGGCATCACCGTCGCGCTGGGCAACAGCCACGAGGACAACTGGGAATGGCATATGTACGACACGGTGAAAGGGTCCGACTATATCGGTGACCAGGACGCCATCGAATATATGTGTAAAACCGGCCCGGAAGCGATTCTGGAACTGGAACACATGGGCCTGCCGTTCTCTCGTCTGGACGACGGCCGCATCTATCAGCGCCCGTTCGGCGGCCAGTCGCTGAACTTCGGCGGCGAGCAGGCGGCGCGTACCGCAGCCGCAGCCGACCGTACCGGCCACGCGCTGCTGCACACCCTGTACCAACAGAACCTGAAAAACCACACCACCATCTTCTCCGAGTGGTATGCGCTTGATCTGGTGAAAAACCAGGACGGTGCGGTGGTCGGCACCACGGCTATCTGCATCGAAACCGGTGAAGTGGTTTACTTCAAAGCCAAGGCCACCGTGCTGGCGACCGGCGGCGCAGGCCGTATTTACCAGTCCACCACCAACGCCCACATCAACACCGGCGACGGTGTCGGCATGGCGCTGCGCGCCGGCGTACCGGTGCAGGACATGGAAATGTGGCAGTTCCACCCGACCGGCATCGCCGGCGCGGGCGTGCTGGTGACCGAAGGCTGCCGCGGCGAAGGCGGTTACCTGCTGAACAAACACGGCGAGCGCTTCATGGAGCGTTATGCGCCGAACGCCAAAGATCTGGCGGGCCGCGACGTGGTTGCCCGTTCGATCATGATCGAAATCCGCGAAGGCCGCGGCTGCGACGGTCCTTGGGGCCCGCATGCCAAGCTGAAGCTGGATCACCTGGGTAAAGAGGTGCTGGAATCCCGTCTGCCGGGCATCCTGGAACTGTCCCGCACCTTCGCGCACGTCGATCCGGTGAAAGAGCCGATCCCGGTTATCCCAACCTGTCACTATATGATGGGCGGCATTCCGACCAAAGTGACCGGCCAGGCGCTGACCGTGAACGAGAAAGGCGAAGACGTGGTGATCCCGGGGCTGTTCGCCGTGGGCGAAATCGCCTGCGTATCGGTGCACGGCGCCAACCGCTTGGGCGGCAACTCGCTGCTCGACCTGGTGGTGTTCGGCCGTTCCGCCGGCATGCACCTGCAGGAATCGCTGGAAGAGCAGGGCGTGAGCCGTGACGCCAGCGACTCCGACGTGGAAGCCTCGCTGGACCGTCTGAACCGTTGGAACAACACCCGTTCCGGCGAAGACCCGGTCGAAATTCGCAAAGCGCTGCAGTCTTGCATGCAGCACAACTTCTCGGTATTCCGCGAAGGCGATGCGATGGCCAAGGGCCTGGAAGAACTGAAAGTGATCCGTGAACGTCTGAAGAACGCACGCCTGGACGATACCTCCAGCGAGTTCAACACCCAGCGCATCGAATGCCTGGAGTTGGATAACCTGATGGAGACCGCGTATTCCACCGCCGTGTCGGCCAACTTCCGCACCGAGAGCCGTGGCGCACACAGCCGCTTCGACTACCCGGAACGCGATGACGCCAACTGGCTGTGCCATTCGCTGTATCTGCCGCAATCGGAAAGCATGACGCGTCGTGAAGTGAACATGCAACCGAAGCTGCGCCCGGCATTCCCGCCGAAAGTGCGTTCTTACTAATTGCGGAGATCGACAGATGAAACTCGAATTTTCCATTTATCGCTACAACCCGGATGTCGACGACGCCCCGCACATGCAGGATTACACCCTGGAAGCGGAAGAAGGTCGCGACATGATGCTGCTGGATGCGTTGATCCAGCTGAAAGAAAAAGACCCGACCCTGTCGTTCCGTCGCTCATGCCGTGAAGGCGTGTGCGGTTCCGATGGCCTGAACATGAACGGTAAAAACGGCCTGGCGTGCATCACCCCGATTTCGTCGCTGCGTAAAGGCAACGGCAAGATCGTGATCCGTCCGCTGCCGGGCCTGCCGGTGGTGCGCGATCTGGTGGTGGATATGGGCCAGTTCTATACCCAGTATGAAAAGATCAAGCCATACCTGCTGAACGACGGCAAGAACCCGCCGGCGCGCGAGCACCTGCAGTCGCCGGAGCAGCGCGCCAAGCTGGACGGTCTGTACGAGTGCATTCTGTGCGCCTGCTGCTCGACCTCTTGCCCATCGTTCTGGTGGAACCCGGACAAGTTCATCGGGCCTGCCGGTCTGTTGGCGGCGTATCGCTTCCTGATCGACAGCCGTGACACGGAAACGCAAGAACGTTTAGATGATCTGGACGACGCTTTTAGTGTTTTCCGCTGCCATAGCATTATGAATTGTGTCAGTGTATGTCCTAAAGGCTTGAACCCGACGCGTGCGATCGGGCATATCAAGTCCATGCTGCTGCAACGCGGCGCATAAACGGAATGAGATGCTGCGCCGGGCTCTTTTCCGGCGCACATCCCATAGGGGAGGGAACCTCTAAAAACTGACCCGCGGCTGCGGCGCTATGCAGCCTGGTTCTTCCGCCGGTTTTTAGAGGTTCCTTGTAAGGGACCGCAAGGTCCATAACAGAACGTATCGGGCCGTCATGGCCGCAAGTACGTCGAGTGAACCGTTTTACGGCAAACCGTATTCATCACGGTAATTATGTTAACCACGGCGAAAACTAAAGCTTCAAAGCTTAAGGGATCATGATGCAGAACGGCGCAATGAAGGCCTGGCTGGATTCCTCCTATCTGGCGGGCGCGAACCAGTCTTACATAGAGCAGCTCTATGAAGACTTCTTAACCGATCCGGGTTCCGTTGAAGATAGCTGGCGTTCCATTTTTCAACAGCTACCAACCGCGGGTGTCAAACCCGATCAGCTTCACTCTCAAACGCGCGATTACTTCCGCCGCCTGGCGAAAGACTCCGCGCGCTACAATACCACCATCACCGATCCGGAAACCGACGCCAAACAGGTCAAGGTACTGCAGCTGATCAACGCCTTCCGCTTCCGCGGGCATCAGCATGCCAACCTCGATCCGCTCGGCCTGTGGCAGCGCGAGCAAGTTCCTGACCTTGATCCCGCTTACCACAACCTGACCGAAGCCGATTTCCAGGAAACCTTCAACGTGGGCTCTTTCGCCATCGGCAAAGAAACCATGAAGCTGGGCGATCTGTACGCCGCGCTGAAGCAGACCTATTGCGGGTCGATCGGCGCTGAGTACATGCACATCACCAACACCGAAGAGAAACGCTGGATCCAACAGCGCATCGAGTCGGTGGTGGGGCGCGCCAGCTTTACCGCCGACGAAAAACGCCGTTTCCTGAACGAGCTGACCGCGGCGGAAGGCCTGGAACGTTACCTGGGCGCCAAATTCCCGGGTGCCAAACGCTTCTCGCTGGAAGGCGGCGACGCGCTGGTGCCGATGCTGAAAGAGATGGTGCGCCACGCCGGTAAGAACGGCACGCGCGAAGTGGTGTTGGGCATGGCCCACCGCGGCCGTCTGAACGTGCTGATCAACGTGCTGGGCAAAAAGCCGGCCGATCTGTTCGACGAATTCGCCGGCAAGCATAAAGAACACCTCGGCACCGGTGACGTGAAATATCACCAGGGCTTCTCTTCCGATGTGGAAACCGAAGGCGGCATGGTTCACCTGGCGCTGGCGTTCAACCCGTCGCACCTGGAGATCGTCAGCCCGGTGGTCATGGGCTCGGTACGTGCCCGTCGCGATCGTCTGGACGAAGCGCGCAGCAACATGGTGCTGCCGATCACCATCCACGGCGACGCCGCCATCACCGGCCAGGGCGTGGTTCAGGAAACCCTGAACATGTCTCAGGCTCGCGGCTACGAAGTGGGCGGTACCGTGCGTATCGTCATCAACAACCAGGTTGGTTTCACCACCTCCAACCCGCTGGATGCGCGCTCTACCGAATACTGCACCGACATCGCCAAAATGGTTCAGTCGCCGATCTTCCACGTTAACGCGGACGATCCGGAGGCCGTGGCTTTCGTCACCCGCCTGGCGTTGGATTTCCGTAACACCTTTAAGCGTGACGTGATGATCGATCTGGTCTGCTACCGTCGCCATGGGCACAACGAGGCCGACGAGCCGAGCGCTACCCAGCCGGTGATGTATCAGAAGATCAAGAAACACCCTACGCCGCGCAAAATCTACGCTGACGTTCTGACCGAGCAGAAAGTGGCCAGCCTGGAAGATGCCACGGAAATGGTCAACCTGTACCGCGATGCGCTCGACCGCGGCGATTGCGTGGTTGAAGAGTGGCGTCCGATGAATCTGCACTCCTTCACCTGGTCACCGTACCTGAACCACGAGTGGGACGAAGAGTACCCGAGCAAGGTTGAGATGAAGCGCCTGCAGGAGCTGGCACGCCGCATCAGCACCGTGCCGGAAGCGATCGAAATGCAGTCGCGCGTGGCGAAAATCTACGCTGACCGCGCCGAGATGGCGGCGGGCAACAAGCCGTTCGACTGGGGCGCTGCCGAAACGCTGGCTTACGCGACCATGGCGGATGAAGGCATCCCGATCCGCATCTCCGGTGAAGACGCCGGCCGCGGCACCTTCTTCCACCGTCACGCGGTGGTGCACAACCAGAAAAACGGTTCTGTCTACGTTCCGCTGGCGAACATCCACAGCGGTCAGGGCGAATTCAAGGTCTGGGACTCCGTGCTGTCTGAAGAGGCGGTGCTGGCGTTCGAATACGGCTACGCCACGGCGGAACCGCGCACGCTGACCATCTGGGAAGCGCAGTTCGGTGACTTCGCCAACGGCGCACAGGTCGTTATCGACCAGTTCATCAGCTCCGGCGAGCAAAAATGGGGCCGTATGTGCGGCCTGGTGATGCTGCTGCCGCACGGCTATGAAGGCCAGGGCCCTGAGCACTCTTCCGCGCGTCTGGAACGCTATCTGCAGCTGTGCGCAGAGCAGAACATGCAGGTGTGCGTCCCGTCCACGCCGGCGCAGGTTTACCATATGCTGCGTCGTCAGGCGCTGCGCGGTATGCGCCGTCCGCTGGTGGTAATGTCGCCGAAGTCGCTGCTGCGTCACCCGCTGGCGATTTCTTCGCTGGACGAACTGGCCAACGGTACCTTCCTGCCGGCGATCGGCGAGATCGACGACTTGGATCCGAAAGCGGTCAAGCGCGTCGTGCTGTGTTCCGGCAAGGTCTACTACGACCTGCTGGAACAGCGTCGCAAGAACGAGCAGAAAGACGTGGCCATCGTGCGTATCGAGCAGCTGTACCCGTTCCCGCATCAGGCCGTGCAGGCCGTGCTGGAACAATACTCGCACGTGCATGATTTCGTCTGGTGTCAGGAAGAGCCGCTGAACCAGGGCGCCTGGTACTGCAGCCAACACAACTTCCGTGAAGTGGTGCCGTTCGGGGCTTCTTTACGTTACGCAGGACGTCCGGCCTCCGCCTCTCCGGCGGTGGGCTATATGTCCGTACACCAGAAGCAGCAGCAGGCTCTGGTGAACGACGCGCTGAATATTGACTAATGTTCGCTCGCTTGCCGGCCGAGGGCCGGCAAGCAGATGATAAAAAACTTAAGGGAAAGCTAAATGAGTAGCGTAGATATTCTGGTTCCTGACCTTCCTGAATCGGTTGCCGATGCGACCGTAGCCACCTGGCACAAAAAACCAGGCGACAGCGTGCAGCGTGATGAAGTCCTGGTTGAAATCGAAACCGACAAAGTCGTGTTGGAAGTGCCGGCCAGTGAAGCGGGCATTCTCGATGCTATCGTGGAAGAAGAGGGCGCGACCGTACTGTCTCGCCAGCTGCTTGGCCGCATCCGTCCGGGCGACAGCTCCGGCAAGCCGACCGCTGAGAAGAGCCAGGAGAAAGAAGCCACGCCTGCACAGCGCGCTACCGCGAGCCTGGAAGAAGAAAGCAATGACGCGCTCAGCCCGGCGATTCGCCGCCTGATCGCCGAACACGACCTCGATGCCGGCGCCATCAAAGGCACCGGCGTGGGTGGCCGCATCACGCGTGAAGACGTGGAAGCGCACCTGGCCAAAGGCGGCGCCGCTGCCAAACCGGCCGCTGCTGCTGAAGCCGCACCGCAGCCTGCTCTGGCCGGCCGCAGCGAAAAACGCGTGCCGATGACCCGCCTGCGCAAACGCGTCGCCGAGCGTCTGCTGGAAGCGAAGAACAGCACCGCGATGCTGACCACCTTCAACGAAATCAACATGCAGCCGATCATGGACCTGCGCAAGCAGTACGGCGAAGCCTTCGAGAAGCGCCACGGCGTGCGTCTGGGCTTCATGTCCTTCTACATCAAGGCCGTGGTTGAAGCGCTGAAGCGCTTCCCGGAAGTGAACGCGTCGATCGACGGTTCCGACGTGGTTTACCACAACTACTTCGACATCAGCATCGCGGTTTCTACCCCGCGCGGCCTGGTGACGCCGGTACTGCGCGATGTGGACGCCATGAGCATGGCTGACATCGAGAAGAAAATCAAAGAGCTGGCCGTTAAGGGCCGCGACGGCAAACTGACCGTTGAAGAGCTGACCGGCGGTAACTTCACCATTACCAACGGCGGCGTATTCGGCTCCCTGATGTCCACTCCGATCATCAACCCGCCGCAGAGCGCCATCCTGGGCATGCACGCCATCAAAGATCGCCCAATGGCGGTCAATGGTCAGGTGGTGATCCAGCCGATGATGTATCTGGCGCTGTCTTATGACCACCGCCTGATCGACGGTAAAGAATCCGTCGGTTATCTGGTGACGGTCAAAGAGATGCTGGAAGATCCGGCTCGTCTGCTGCTGGACGTCTAGTAACCCTTGCCGGGCGCGGCATGCCGCGCCCGCACTCTGTGCTATGTGGCCGGAAAACCATGCGGTTTACCGCGTAATAATGGTCCGGCTAAAAACCTTCAGAACTGAATGGATAGAACATCATGAATTTACACGAATATCAGGCAAAACAGCTGTTTGCTCGGTATGGCATGCCGGCACCAACCGGTTACGCCTGTACCACTCCGCGTGAAGCAGAAGAAGCCGCATCCAAAATCGGCTCCGGCCCGTGGGTGGTGAAATGTCAGGTTCATGCTGGTGGCCGCGGTAAAGCGGGCGGCGTTAAAGTCGTCAACAGCAAAGAAGATATCCGTGCTTTCGCGGAAGCCTGGTTGGGCAAGCGTCTGGTGACTTACCAGACTGACGCGCTGGGCCAGCCGGTTCACCAGATCCTGGTAGAAGCGGCGACCGACATCGATAAAGAGCTGTACCTGGGCGCGGTAGTGGATCGTTCTACCCGTCGCGTGGTGTTCATGGCGTCTACCGAAGGCGGCGTGGAAATCGAGAAGGTGGCGGAAGAAACCCCTGAACTGATCCACAAAATGACCATCGATCCGCTGGCGGGTCCACAGCCTTATCAGGGCCGTGAGCTGGCCTTCAAACTGGGCCTGACCGGTAAGCAAGTCAGCCAGTTCGCCAAGATCTTCATGGGCCTGGCGACGCTGTTCCTGGAGCGCGATCTGGCGATGGTTGAGATCAACCCGCTGGTGATCACCAAGCAGGGCGATCTGGTGTGCCTGGACGGCAAACTGGGCGCCGACGGCAATGCCCTGTTCCGCCAGCCGGAACTGCGTGAAATGCGTGACCCTTCTCAGGAAGACGAGCGCGAATCCCGTGCGGCTCAGTGGGAGCTGAACTACGTTGCCCTCGACGGCAACATCGGCTGCATGGTTAACGGCGCCGGTCTGGCGATGGGCACCATGGACATCGTTAAACTGCACGGCGGCGAACCGGCCAACTTCCTGGACGTTGGCGGCGGCGCGACCAAAGAGCGCGTGACCGAAGCGTTCAAAATCATCCTGTCCGACGACAAGGTGAAAGCGGTTCTGGTTAATATCTTCGGTGGTATCGTACGTTGCGATCTGATCGCCGACGGCATCATCGGCGCAGTGGCCGAAGTGGGCGTTAACGTCCCGGTCGTGGTGCGTCTGGAAGGGAACAACGCCGAACTGGGCGCCAAGAAACTGGCGGACAGCGGCCTGAATATCATTGCTGCGACCAGCCTGACTGATGCGGCTCAGCAAGTTGTTGCAGCAGTGGAGGGTAAATAATGTCCATTTTAATCGATAAGAACACCAAAGTAATTTGCCAGGGCTTCACCGGTAGCCAGGGGACTTTCCACTCCGAACAAGCTATCGCTTACGGCACCAAAATGGTTGGCGGCGTAACCCCGGGCAAAGGCGGCACTCAGCATCTGGGTCTGCCGGTGTTCAACACCGTGCGCGAAGCGGTTGAAGCGACCGGCGCGACTGCCTCGGTCATCTACGTTCCAGCGCCTTTCTGCAAAGACTCCATCCTGGAAGCGATCGATGCCGGCATCAAACTGATCATCACCATCACCGAAGGCATCCCGACCCTGGACATGCTGACCGTGAAAGTGAAGCTGGACGAAGCCGGCGTGCGCATGATCGGGCCGAACTGCCCTGGCGTGATCACCCCGGGCGAGTGCAAAATCGGTATCATGCCTGGCCACATCCACCTGCCGGGCAAAGTGGGCATCGTTTCCCGCTCCGGTACCCTGACCTATGAAGCGGTGAAACAAACCACCGATGCCGGTCTGGGCCAGTCCACCTGCGTGGGCATCGGCGGCGACCCGATCCCGGGCTCCAACTTCATCGATATCCTGAAGATGTTCCAGCAGGATCCGCAGACCGAAGCGATCGTGATGATCGGTGAGATCGGCGGCAGCGCTGAAGAAGAAGCGGCAGCTTACATCAAAGAACACGTCACCAAACCGGTTGTCGGCTACATCGCCGGCGTAACCGCGCCGAAAGGCAAGCGTATGGGCCACGCCGGCGCCATCATCGCAGGCGGCAAAGGCACGGCGGACGAGAAGTTTGCTGCGCTGGAAGCGGCGGGCGTGAAAACCGTTCGCAGCCTGGCGGACATCGGCGACGCGGTAAAAGCGGTGCTGAAGCGCTAAGATCTTAGTACGAAATAACAATATCTCGACATGTTTGGCCACCCATTGGGTGGCCTTTTTTATGGGGGAAGATCAGAAATCGTTGAGTGCTCTGATCAGCGCGATCCGATCCTGCAGGCGGCGCTGTTGCACCGGATCCGCGGCGATTTGCCGCTGTTTTTCCAGCGAGGTGAGGGCGGTGCGGTAATCGTCGGCGTTGCGGAACAGCGCGTCTTTGACGTTGATCGAGGCGACGTTGGTGTAGCGGCCATCGTCGGTGGTCGGCACCTGGATAACGCCTTCATTGAGCAGCCGTTTGACGATCGCCCGCTGCGGTTCGTACCCCTCCATGCCGACCAGCTTCCAGCGCTGCGGCGTCACGCCCTGATACTGGCCGTGTTTCACTTCCGCCAGGTAGCGCAGAGCCAGGTGGCGAATGGTGCCTTCTTCTTCACCGTATTGCGCTTTGCTGTCAAACAGCACCGGGAAGGATTGCCCCTCCAACGCGCCGCCCTTTTGCGTCAGGTGGCCCATGCGGTAACTGTTCATGCCCAGGCGGATCGGCATGTCGTCGGTGACCGGCGTGCCGTCCGCCAGGCGCAGATCGACGATGCGCGAACCGGCGGGCTGGCGCAGATCGATGGTGTAAGTGACGCCGTCGAAGAAATCGTTGGTGGAATATTTGGACGATCGCCGCGCCGGGTTAAAGCTGTAGGTGACGTCGCCCGGCTGCAGCTGATTGAAATAGTCGGCGGACCACTCCATGTAGCGTTTAAGCGCTTTGCCGTTGAGCTGATAAACGGTGATCTCGCCGCCGGCGTATTGGTAGTTAAAGGCGATGTCCTTGGCCTTGATGTCGCCGACGTTCAATTTGGCGCGATCGTTGTCGATCTGCAGGGCGATCACCTGAGCCAGCGGCGCATAGTGGCGGGCGGCCTGCTGGAACAGCGCGCTGATGCCGGTATCCTGCACGTGCACCTGGGGAATGCCGCGAAACTCGTCGGCGGGCACCAGATCGCTGCCGCTCAGCTTCGCCACGACCCGGTTGGCGTTGGCGCGCAAAATGTCATGGTACGGCTGGTAGAGCGCTTGCATGGCGCTGTCCGGCGCCAGCCCTTTGATCGGGTAGGTGTAGCTGTTTTTGTCGATCAGCGTGAATTTGCCGTCGCGGCGTTCAAACTGCAGGTCGATGCGCGACAGCGCGCGGCCGTATTTATCCGGCTCAGTGATGATGACGCCGTTAACCACCGCTTTGTCGATCTTCACATGCATGTGGCCGGCGACGATCGCCGCCAGCTCCGGGTTGGCGTTGGCGATGTCGGCCACGCCGGTGCCGGGGCGCTGGTTCTCATTGTCGATGCCCATATGCGCCACCAACACGATGGCGTCGACCTGGCCGTCGATTTGCCTGATGACCTGTTTCACCGCCTGCACCGGATCGGTGAAGTTCAACCCTTTGATGCGATCGGTGCCCTTGGCGAATTCCGCGGTCATCGGCGTGTCCATGCCGATAATGCCAATTTTCACCCCTTGGCGTTCGACGATGGTATAGGCCGGCAGGTAGGGCTTGCCGTTGTCCCAGACGATATTGCCCGCCAGCGCCGCGCCTTTGAACTGCTTGAGCGGCGTAGCCAGCACCGGTAGGCCGAAGTCGAACTCGTGGTTACCCATCACCCAGACATCGTAATTGAGCGCGTTGAGGCCCAGCATCATCGGGCTGACGGCCTCATGCTTGAAGGTTTCGACGAAGTTGCCCTGAATGGTGTCGCCGGCGTCCACCAGGATCAGGTTGGGCTGCTCGGCCCGCACCTTTTTGACCTGAGTGGCTATCTGGCTCAGGCTGCCCGCCAGATTTTCCGTGTCGCTGGCGTAGTCCCAGGGCACGAAGGTGCCGTGCAGATCGGAAGTACCCAGCAGGGTGATATTTACCGTTTCGGCGGCCATGACGTTTCCCGAGAGTCCCAAGACAGAGGCAAAGATGATTTTTTTCATAAGTTATTGTCACTCAATGTAATTTTAACATAATTGGTCATTTTGCTACAAAATCGCAACCTTTACGATCCCATCGCGAGAAATAGACTAATATTGGAGAGAGATTTGTTGTTTTGTGACTGCTATCACTGTCACGGCTTATTGGAAATAAAAGGTTAATTATGTCGCATAATAAGCGCGTAATAATACAATGGCGGCTCTTTTAAATTACATTTATTTAACACAAAAATATCATTAAAAAACAATTAAACCATTGCGCAACATGACCCTAAGAAAATTACGCGAAATGTGCTGATGAATATGGAAATAAGATGCGGATAGGCTTAAATTGTCTCAGATCAAATTAGCCCGAAGTACCTCTTTCGGCTAAGATTTGACCTGTAACCAAAAGTCTAACCCACGTCACGTAAAAACCTATTTATTGTGTGGGATTGGGCGAGTATCATCCATGTTGTGATTATGGATGGTTGATCTTGTTGCATTTGTTACCCGTTGTCGGTTTTCAGTGGCGTGCTTGTCGGCGGCCCGAGGGGCTATTGGCTGAGTGTGCGGTTGAAAGCGGAGAAGCTGGATCAAATTTGTTGTGTTTAAGGGCATTCACTGCGGGGCGTTACTGGCGGCTTTGAAAGAAGCGTGCCGATAACCGCGTGTCGGAGTCTTCCTGCGAGGAGCAAGGAGTCAAGATGTTTGATATTGTCGAACTGTCGCGCTTACAGTTTGCTTTAACGGCGATGTACCATTTCTTATTTGTCCCATTAACGCTCGGTATGGCGTTCTTGCTGGCAATTATGGAAACGGTATATGTCCTGTCTGGCAAACAAATCTATAAAGACATGACCAAATTCTGGGGAAAGTTATTTGCGATTAACTTTGCTCTGGGTGTGGCCACCGGTTTGACCATGGAGTTCCAGTTCGGGACTAACTGGTCGTATTTCTCTCACTACGTCGGCGATATCTTCGGGGCCCCTCTGGCTATCGAAGGTCTGATGGCGTTCTTCCTTGAATCGACGCTGGTCGGCCTGTTCTTCTTCGGCTGGGATCGTCTGAGCAAGGTACAGCACATGGCGGTAACCTGGTTCGTGGCCCTCGGCTCCAACCTGTCCGCGCTGTGGATCCTGGTCGCCAACGGCTGGATGCAGAACCCGATCGCTTCGGATTTCAACTTCGAAACCATGCGCATGGAGATGGTCAGCTTCTCCGAACTGGTGCTTAACCCGGTTGCGCAGGTGAAATTCGTTCACACCGTGGCTTCCGGCTACACCTGCGGCGCGATGTTCGTTCTGGGCATCAGCTCCTACTACCTGCTGAAAGGCCGCGACATCGCCTTTGCCAAGCGCTCCTTCGCCATCGCTGCCAGCTTCGGTATGGCTGCCATTCTGTCCGTTATCGTTCTGGGTGATGAATCCGGCTACGAAATGGGCGACGTGCAGAAAACCAAACTGGCCGCTATCGAAGCGGAATGGGACACCCAGCCGGCACCGGCGTCCTTCACCCTGTTCGGCATTCCCGATCAGGACAAGATGGAAAACTCCTTCTCTATTCAGATCCCGTATGCGCTTGGCCTGATCGCCACCCGCTCCACGGACACTCAGGTCACCGGCCTGAAAGATCTGATGGCGCAGCATGAAGTGCGCATCCGCAACGGGATGAAAGCCTACCAGCTGCTGGAAGAGCTGCGCGGCGGCAACACCGATCCTGCGGTACGCGCCGAATTCAACAAAACCAAGCAAGACCTGGGCTACGGCATGCTGCTGAAGCGCTATACCCCGAACGTCACCGACGCGACGGAAGCGCAGATCCAGCTGGCGACCAAGGACTCCATTCCGCGCGTGGCGCCGCTGTACTTCGCCTTCCGCATCATGGTGGCCTGTGGCGTGATCATGCTGTTGATCATCGGCCTGTCGTTCTGGAACGTGATCCGCGGCCGCATCGGCCAGAAAAAATGGCTGCACCGCGCCGCGCTGTACGGTTTGCCGCTGCCTTGGATCGCGATCGAGTCCGGTTGGTTCGTGGCGGAGTACGGCCGTCAACCGTGGGCGATTGGTGAGGTGCTGCCGACGGCGGTCGCCAACTCTTCGCTGACCGCGGGTGACATTCTGTTCTCGATGGGGCTGATCTGCGGCTTGTACACCCTGTTCCTGGTGGCTGAATTGTACCTGATGTTCAAGTTTGCGCGTCTGGGTCCAAGCAGCCTGAAAACCGGCCGCTATCACTTTGAACAACCGACTGCCGCCGTGCAGGAAGCGCGCTAAACAGGAGTCCACGTATGTTTGACTATGAAGTACTGCGATTTATTTGGTGGGTCCTGGTTGGCGTACTGCTGATCGGCTTCGCCGTCACCGACGGTTTCGACATGGGCGTCGGCATTCTGGTGCGCATCATCGGGAAAACCGATACCGAGCGCCGGGTGATGATCAACTCCATCGCCCCGCACTGGGACGGTAACCAGGTGTGGCTGATCACCGCCGGCGGCGCGCTGTTCGCCGCCTGGCCGATGGTCTACGCAGCGGCCTTCTCCGGCTTCTACGTCGCCATGATCCTGGTGCTGGCCGCCTTGTTCTTCCGCCCGGTCGGTTTCGACTACCGCTCCAAGCTGGAGAGCAGCCGCTGGCGCAACATGTGGGACTGGGGCATCTTCATCGGCTCCTTCGTGCCTGCGGTGGTATTCGGCGTGGCGTTCGGCAACCTGCTGCAGGGCGTGCCGTTCCACATGGACGAGTACATGCGCCTGTTCTACACCGGCAACTTCTTCCAACTGCTGAATCCGTTCGGTCTGTTGGCGGGCGTGGTCAGCCTGACCATGCTGGTCACCCAGGGCGCGACCTACCTGCAAATGCGCACCACCGGCGAGATCCACCTGCGTTCACGCGCTGCGGCACAGATCGCGACGCTGATCATGGCGGTGTGCTTCCTGTTGGCGGGTGTATGGCTGGTGAAAGGCATCGACGGCTTCGTTGTGACGTCGGCGCTGGACACCATGGCGGAATCCAACCCGATGCGTAAAGAAGTGGCGCATCAGGCCGGTGCCTGGCTGATCAACTTCAACAAGTATCCGCTGCTGTGGGCGTTGCCTGCGCTGGGCGTGGTGCTGCCGTTGTTCACCATCCTGTTCTCGCGTCTGGAGAAGGGCGCGCTGGCGTTCGTCACCTCGTCGTTGACCATCGCCTGCGTCATCCTCACCGCCGGGGTCACCATGTTCCCGTTCGTGATGCCGTCCAGCACCGTGCCTAACGTCAGCCTGACCATGTGGGACGCGACCTCGAGCCTGTTGACGCTGAAAGTGATGACCGTCGTGGCGGCGATCTTCGTGCCTATCGTTTTGGCGTACACCAGCTGGTCGTACTACAAAATGTTCGGTCGCCTCGACAAGAACTACATCGAAAACAACAAGCATTCGCTGTACTAAGGATAAGGAGCTAAACCATGTGGTATTTTGCCTGGATTCTCGGAACGCTTCTTGCCTGCGCCTTCGGCATCATCACGGCGCTGGCGCTTGAGCAGAGCGAAGCGACCAAAGCTCAGCAAGACGGTAAGTGATGAGCTCGTCCGTGATTGACAAGCTGTACGCTGTCACCGACAAGGGCCCGATCCGGGCCCTTTCCCTGGTGCTGGCGTTGATTTTGGCGGGGTGCGTGTTCTGGGATCCGACGCGTTTCGCCGCCAAAACCAGCTCGCTGGAGATTTGGGAAGGGCTGTTGCTGATTTGGGCGGTGTGCGCCGGGGTGATCCACGGTTTCGGATTCCGCCCGCAGCGCAGCGTCTGGCGCGCTTTTTTCGCGCCGCTTCCCGCCATTGTGATCTTGTGCGCAGGATTACTTTACGTTTCTTTATAATCTCCCCGATGTCCCCTTGTTATGGGCCCTCACGGCCCATAATTATTTTCATTCCCATCTTGTAACCCATTCCCAACCCGATCCGTCTTGCGTATAGTAGCAGCGTTAAATTGCATTGCTGGGAAGTAGAGTGAGTAATACGTTGTTTCGATGGCCGGTTCGCGTTTACTACGAGGATACCGATGCCAGTGGTGTGGTCTATCACGCCCGCTACGTCGCCTTTTTTGAAAGAGCGCGCACAGAGATGCTGCGTCAGCACAACTTTCATCAACAGCAGCTGCTCAGTGAACAAGTCGCTTTTGTCGTCCGGCGCATGACGGTGGATTATCTGGCTCCGGCTCGTCTCGACGAGCAACTGGAGGTCCAGAGCGAAATCACCTGTCTGCGCGGGGCTTCTCTCACGTTTGCTCAACGCATTGTCAATTCTGACGGGGCCCTACTGAGCCAGGCAGATGTCCTGATTGCCTGTATTGATCCACACCAAATGAAGCCAAGAGCGCTTCCTAAGTCTATTGTCGCGGAGTTTAAGCAGTGACTGACATGAACATCCTAGATTTATTCTTGAAGGCGAGCCTGCTGGTTAAGCTTATCATGTTGATTTTGATATGCTTCTCGGTAGCCTCTTGGGCGATCATCATTCAGCGCACCCGCATCCTCAATGCGGCGACGCGTGACGCCGAAGCCTTTGAAGACAAATTCTGGTCCGGTATCGAGCTTTCCCGTCTGTACCAGGAAAGTCAGGCGCGTCGCGATAGCCTGACCGGTTCCGAGCAGATCTTCCATTCCGGCTTCAAAGAGTTCGCTCGCCTGCACCGCGCCAACAACCATGCGCCGGAGTCGGTGATCGAAGGGGCGTCGCGCGCGATGCGCATTTCGATGAACCGCGAGCTGGAAACGCTGGAAACCCATATTCCGTTCCTCGGCACCGTCGGTTCGATCAGCCCGTACATCGGCCTGTTCGGCACCGTGTGGGGGATCATGCATGCCTTTATCGCGCTGGGCGCGGTGAAGCAAGCCACGCTGCAGATGGTGGCGCCGGGTATCGCCGAAGCGCTGATCGCCACCGCGATCGGTCTGTTCGCCGCTATCCCGGCGGTAATGGCCTACAACCGTCTCAACCAGCGCGTCAACAAGCTTGAGCAGAATTACGACAACTTTATGGAAGAGTTCACCGCTATTCTGCATCGTCAGGCCTTCTCCAGCGACAGCAAATAAGTAGGAGGTAGCATGGCGAGAGTACGTGGACGTAGTCGGCGCGAGCTGAAGTCCGAAATTAACATCGTTCCGCTGCTCGACGTGTTGCTGGTGCTGCTGCTGATCTTTATGGCAACCGCGCCAATCATCACGCAGAGCGTGGAGGTTGACCTGCCGGACGCCACCGATTCCAAAACGGTGTCCAGCGATGACAATCCGCCGGTGATCCTTGAGGTTTCCGGCGTAGGTCAATACACCCTGGTGGTGGATCACAACCGTATGGAGCTGCTGCCGCCTGAGCAAGTCGCGGCCGAAGCCAAGTCGCGTTTGGCGGCTAACCCGAAAACGGTCTTTTTGATCGGCGGTGCGAAGGAAGTCCCTTACGATGAGATTATCAAGGCATTGAATATTCTCCATCAGGCGGGCGTGGCTTCCGTGGGGCTGATGACCCAGCCGATCTGACCGTAAGGCGAACGGCAACCCGGTTCCTGCGCTGCGGCCCAGGAACCCCGTATAAGCAACACCAGTTTTTGGGAATCTATTTTGGTAAAGGCAACTGAGCAAAACGATAAGCTGAACCGCGCCGTTATTGTTTCGGTCGTTCTGCACTTCATATTGATTGCCCTGCTGATTTGGGGATCGCTGCAGGAAAAGGTCGACATGGGCGCCGGCGGTGGCGGTGATGGCACCGTGGTGGGCGCAGTGATGGTCGATCCTGGCGCGGTGGTGGAGCAATACAACCGCCAGCAGCAGCAGAGCAACGATGCGCAGCGTGCCGAGAAGCAGCGCCAGAAAAAGGCGGAGCAACAGGCCGAAGAGCTTCAGCAGAAGCAGGCGGAGCAGCAACAGCGCCTGAAGGAGCTGGAGAAAGAGCGTTTGGCGGCGCAGGAGAAAGCTGCGCAGGACGCCAAGGCGCAGGCTGAGCAACAGCAGAAGGCAGCGGAGCAGCAGAAACAGGCCGCCGAGCAGCAAAAAGCGGCGGAAGCCGCCGCAGCCAAGGCCAAAGAGCAACAGAAGGTCGCCGAAGCCGCCGCCGCCAAGGCGAAGGCCGAAGCGGAAAAGGTCGCCAAGGCACAGGCGGACGCGCAGAAGAAAGCCGAAGCGGAAGCCAAGAAAGAAGCGGCCGCCGCTGCCGCCGCCAAGAAACAGGCGGAAGAGGCGAAGAAAGCCGCAGCTGCCGCCGCAGAGCAAAAAGCCGCAGAGGCCGCGGAGAAGAAAGCGGCCGCTGAAGCCGAGAAAAAAGCCGCAGCGGAAGCCGAGAAGAAGGCTGCCGCTGAGGCAGAGAAGAAAGCGGCCGCCGCTGAGAAAGCTGCGGCAGCCAAGAAAGCCGCTGCGGACGCCAAGAAGAAGGCCGCCGCTGAGGCTGCGAAACAATCGGATGAAGTGAGCGATCTGTTTGGCGGCCTGGCGGACGGCAAGAACGCGCCGAAGAGCGGCGGTGCCAAATCGAAAGGTGATGGTAAACCGGCCGGGCAGGGCAATGCTAAGGCAGCTGGGGCCAGCGGGGCGGATATCAGCGGTTATATGGGGCAGATTCAAGGGGCGATTCAGAGCAAGTTCTATGACGCCAGTTCGTTCGCCGGCAAAACCTGCGACCTGCGTATCAAGCTGGCGCCGGACGGCCTGCTGATAAGCGTACAAGCGGCGGGGGGCGATCCGGCATTGTGCCAGGCCGCGGTGTCTGCCGCCAAGTTGGCGCATATACCGAAGCCGCCGAGCGATGCCGTTTATCAGCACTTTAAGAATTCTATCCTTGAATTCAAGCCGCAATAACGGTTGATTGACTGAGTAAGATCACAGGGATGTACTAAGGTAACCAACAGGGATTATGTAGTTTTACGTAAGTTGGTTTGTTAAAATTCTGCTAATTTATCGCAGGCATCCCGCCTGGATAAGGGAGATGAGATGAAGCAGGCATTTCGAGTAGCGCTAGGTTTTTTAATTCTGTGGGCGTCCGTGCTGCACGCGGAAGTTCGCATTGAAATCACCCAAGGGGTCGACTCCGCTCGCCCGATTGGCGTGGTGCCGTTTAAGTGGGCGGGCCCAGGCACGCCGCCGGAAGATATCGGCAAGATTGTCGGCGCGGATCTGCGTAACAGCGGCAAATTCAACCCGATCGACGTGGCGCGCATGCCGCAGCAACCGACCTCCGCGTCTGAAGTGACGCCGGCGGCCTGGACTGCATTGGGCATCGACGCCGTGGTTGTCGGCCAGGTTCAACCTGGCGCCGACGGCAGCTACCTGATCTCCTACCAGCTGGTGGACACTTCGGGTTCGCCGGGCACCGTATTGGCGCAGAACCAGTATAAAGTGACCAAACAGTGGTTGCGTTATTCTGCCCATACCGCCAGCGACGAAGTGTTCGAAAAGCTGACCGGCATCAAGGGCGCGTTCCGTACCCGTATCGCCTACGTCGTGCAGACCAACGGCGGGAAATTCCCGTATGAGCTGCGCGTAGCGGATTACGACGGTTACAACCAGTTCACGGTGCACCGTTCTCCTGAGCCGCTGATGTCACCGGCCTGGTCGCCGGACGGCAGCAAACTGGCTTACGTGACCTTCGAGAGCGGCCGTTCCGCGCTGGTGGTGCAAACCCTGGCTAACGGCGCAATCCGCCAGATCGCCTCGTTCCCGCGCCACAACGGTGCGCCGGCGTTCTCGCCGGACGGCAGCAAGCTGGCCTTCGCGCTGTCCAAGAGCGGGAGCCTGAACCTGTACGTGATGAACCTCGGCTCCGGCCAGATCACGCAGCTGACCGATGGTCGCAACAACAACACCGAACCGACCTGGTTCCCGGATGGCCAGTCGCTGGCGTTTACTTCCGACCAGGGCGGGCGTCCGCAGATTTATAAAATCAGCGCCAGCGGCGGTGCCGCACAGCGTCTGACGTGGGAAGGCTCTCAGAACCAGGATTCTGAAGTCAGCTCCGACGGTAAATTCCTGGTGATGGTGAGCACCAACAGTGGTGCACAACACATCGCCAAACAAGATCTTGGATCGGGCGCCGTTCAGGTTTTGACCGGCACCTTCCTGGATGAAACGCCTAGTATTGCGCCAAACGGCACCATGGTGATCTATAGCTCCACGCAAGGTATGGGCTCCGTGCTGCAGTTGGTGTCAACTGATGGACGTTTCAAAGCGCGTCTTCCGGCAACTGATGGACAGGTCAAATTCCCTGCCTGGTCGCCGTATCTGTGATGCATGTGTAAATATGTATGGCAAACTATAAAAGGATCAAAGAAATGCAACTGAACAAAGTGCTGAAAGGGCTTCTGCTGGCACTGCCAGTTCTGGCTGTAGCAGCTTGTAGTTCTAACAAAAGCGCGAACAACGACCAATCTGGTATGGGCGCTGGCACTGGTATGGAAAACGGCAGCAGCAACCTGTCTTCCGAAGAACAAGCTCGTCTGCAGATGCAAGAACTGCAGAAGAACAACATCGTTTACTTCGGCCTGGACAAGTATGACGTTAGCTCCGAATTCGCTCAGATGCTGGACGCGCACGCTGCATTCCTGCGTAACAACCCGTCTTACAAAGTGACCGTTGAAGGCCACGCTGACGAACGCGGCACGCCGGAATACAACATCGCTCTGGGTGAGCGCCGTGCTAACGCCGTTAAAATGTACCTGCAGGGTAAAGGCGTTTCCGCTGACCAGATCTCTATCGTTTCTTACGGTAAAGAAAAACCAGCAGTACTGGGCCACGACGAAGCGGCTTATGCTAAAAACCGTCGTGCCGTTCTGGTTTACTAAGAGAATCGCATGAACAGTAACTTCAGACGTCACCTGTTGAGTCTGTCGTTACTGGTTGGCGTAGCGGCCCCCTGGGCCGCTACTGCCCAAGCGCCAATCAGTAATGTCGGCTCCGGCTCGGTCGAAGACCGCGTCACCTCGCTTGAGCGCATCAGCAATGCTCAAGGCCAGCTTTTAAACCAACTCCAGCAACAACTCTCTGATAACCAACGCGACATTGATTCTCTCCGTGGGCAAATCCAGGAAAGTCAGTATCAGTTGAATCAGGTGGTTGAACGCCAGAAGCAAATCTATCAGCAGATGGATAGCCTCAGCCAGGGTGGCGCTCAGAGCGCCTCTGCGGCCGCGGGCGCTGCCGGTGGGGCAGCCGCAGGCGCATCTTCCGATGCGGGCAGCAGCGCGCCTGCAGCCGCGTCTGCAACGCCGAGCGGCGGTGATGAGAACAGCGACTACAACGCCGCTGTTTCTCTGGCGCTGGAAAAAAAACAGTATGACCAGGCGATTTCTGCCTTTCAGTCCTTCGTAAAACAGTACCCGAAGTCTACCTATCAGCCCAACGCCAACTATTGGCTGGGTCAGTTGTTCTACAACAAGGGTAAAAAAGACGATGCGGCCTACTATTTTGCGGTGGTGGTGAAGAATTACGCTAAATCACCGAAGGCGCCGGACGCCATGTACAAGGTGGGTATCATCATGCAGGAGAAAGGGCAGGCCGATAAAGCCAAAGCTGTGTTCCAGCAGGTGATTAAACAATACCCAACCAGTGCGGCGGCCAAACAGGCGAAAAGTCGCGTAGGCGGTTAATAGTCAGAAAAATGAGCCCAGAAGTTAGTCGATTTGACCGATTTCTGGGCTCATTCGCGTGAAGAACAAGCAGTTGAACGTATCAGCAAAAAATTTAGGTTGCGCTGCCAAGATAAATTAGTAATATATGCCGCCGTTGCCAAGACATCTTGCAAGATGTTAAAGCGGCAGGGAAATTGGGTCGTTAGCTCAGTTGGTAGAGCAGTTGACTTTTAATCAATTGGTCGCAGGTTCGAATCCTGCACGACCCACCAATTTCTGAAGTAGCAGTAACCACAACAGTGGGTGATTAGCTCAGTTGGTAGAGCATCTCCTTTACACGGAGGGGGTCGGCGGTTCGAGCCCGTCATCACCCACCACTGTTATGGGTCGTTAGCTCAGTTGGTAGAGCAGTTGACTTTTAATCAATTGGTCGCAGGTTCGAATCCTGCACGACCCACCATTCTTTAAGAATGGCAGCTTCAGAATCGGTTTGATGTGGCAAGTAAAGGTCCGAGTCGAGTACCCGTCGAGTTGTCCTGAACATCCCCATCCTTGTTTTCCGCGAGTCGGTTCCAATAACCTATTCGCCATCAGCAGTAAACCACATCAGTGGGTCGTTAGCTCAGTTGGTAGAGCAGTTGACTTTTAATCAATTGGTCGCAGGTTCGAATCCTGCACGACCCACCACTCTTTAATAGAGCAAGGTGTTAAATCGTCAGGATGAGAACCGTAAAGGTTCGAGTCTCGCAAAGCGAGACAACATCACATCAGGTGATGGCCCGAAGGGCGAGGCCAAAGGCCGAGTTATCCTGCACGACCCACCACTCTTTGAGAGTGAAAATAGCAGTACCACAGCAGTGGGTGATTAGCTCAGTTGGTAGAGCATCTCCTTTACACGGAGGGGGTCGGCGGTTCGAGCCCGTCATCACCCACCACACTGCGGGTCGTTAGCTCAGTTGGTAGAGCAGTTGACTTTTAATCAATTGGTCGCAGGTTCGAATCCTGCACGACCCACCAATTCAGAAAAAAGCGCCTTTTGGCGCTTTTTTCGCATCTGTATCCTCCCAAACCTGACTTTATCCGCTTGCCAAGATAGTTCACTGAGCCGTGCGGGTGAGATCCTGCGTTCAGGTTCGAGCATCGCGCAGCGATACGACAACGCGCAGCGTTGCCCGCAGGGTGAGGCCACAGGCCGAATCAATCCTGCACGACCCACCCATTCAGAAAAAAGCGCCTTTTGGCGCTTTTTTCGCATCTGCGTCATCGCAATCTAAATCCGCTGCTTTCTCGTTTCAATACCACACCGATCGTCATCCCGCTCTTTTCTGAACGGCTATACGTTCTCGCCAGGCTGTTAATCCGCTGTGAACTGCGCGGGTAACGCCAGTGTTTTTAATTCATTAAACAATAGGTGCGCAAATATGAAAATATCAGCGGACTTTTCGCGCAGTTTTAGGTATTTTGTTTAGTATATAAAACGAAGGGCGTTGCGGCAGGCGATATTCACGCGGCAGGCGCCCAGCCTAGCATGAGATTGCAGCGATGAGTGAAATGTTTGATGTCAATGCGGCGGTGTATCCCTTCCCGCCTAAACCGGTACCGCTGGACGTAGCCGAAAAAGCCTTTTATCGCGAGAAGATCAAAACCCTGCTCAAGCAGCGCAATGCGGTGATGGTCGCCCACTATTATACCGATCCGGAAATTCAGGCGCTGGCGGAAGAAACCGGCGGCTGCGTGGCGGATTCGCTGGAAATGGCGCGCTTCGGCAGCGCTCATCCGGCTTCTACACTGTTGGTGGCCGGCGTGCGTTTCATGGGGGAAACCGCCAAAATCCTCAGCCCGGAAAAGCAGGTGCTGATGCCGACGCTGTTTGCCGAATGTTCGCTGGATCTGGGCTGCCCGGAAGAGGAGTTTCAGGCGTTTTGCGACAGCCATCCCGATCGTACCGTGGTGGTCTATGCGAACACCTCGGCGGCGGTCAAAGCGCGCGCCGACTGGGTGGTGACTTCCAGCATCGCCGTTGAGCTGATCGAACACCTGGATAGCCTGGGCGAGAAGATCATTTGGGCGCCGGATCGCCATCTCGGCAGCTACGTGCAAAAGCAGACCGGTGCCGACGTGCTGTGCTGGCAAGGCGCCTGCATTGTGCATGACGAGTTCAAGACCCAGGCGCTGCGGCGTATGAAGGCGCTTTATCCGCAGGCGGCGATCCTGGTACATCCCGAATCGCCTCAGGCGGTGGTCGAGCTGGCGGATGCGGTGGGATCTACCAGCCAACTGATTCAGGCGGCGAAAACATTGCCGCATCAACAGCTGATTGTCGCCACCGATCGCGGTATCTTTTACAAGATGCAGCAGGCCTGCCCGGACAAGGAGTTGTTCGAAGCACCGACCGCCGGAGAAGGGGCGACCTGCCGCAGCTGCGCGCATTGCCCGTGGATGGCGATGAATGGCCTGAAGGCAATTGCCGAAGGGCTGGAGCAAGGGGGCGCGCAGCATGAGATCCACGTGGACGCCGCGCTGCGTGAGAAGGCACTGGTGCCGCTGAATCGCATGCTGGATTTCGCCGCTCAGCTTAAGATGCAGGTTAAAGGCAACGCTTAACCGTTTAAAAGGATGACCTCATGAGCTTCTTCAGTACCAGCAATATTCTGGTGCACATTCCGCTGGGCGCAGGTGGTTACGATCTGTCGTGGATCGAAGCTATCGGCACATTGTTCGGGTTGCTGTGCATCTGGTACGCCAGCAAGGAAAAAATCATCAACTACCTGTTCGGCCTGATCAACGTCACGCTGTTCGCGGTGATTTTCTTCCAGATCCAGCTGTACGCCAGCCTGCTGCTGCAGCTGTTCTTCTTCGGTGCCAACATTTACGGTTGGTATGCCTGGAGCCGCCAGACCCAGGACAATCAGGCTGAGCTGCAGATCCGCTGGCTGCCGCTGCCGAAAGCGTTGGCCTGGGCGGCGGTCTGCGTCATCGGCATCGGCCTGATGACCTTTAACATCGACCGCGTGTTCGCCTGGCTGACGCAGGTTGCGGTGGCGGTGATGCAAGGGCTGGGGCTGAACGTGCAGATGCCTGAACTGCAGCCGGACGCGTTCCCGTTTTGGGATTCGGCGATGATGGTGCTCTCCATCGTGGCGATGATCCTGATGACGCGCAAATACGTGGAAAACTGGCTGCTGTGGGTGGTTATCGATGTCATCAGCGTGGCGATCTTCGCCTACCAAGGGGTGTACGCGATGGCGCTGGAGTACGTCATTCTGACGCTGATCGCCCTGAACGGTTCCTGGCTGTGGATTAAGAGCGCCGGGCGCAACCGTTCCAATCCGCTCTCTTCCACACCGTAACAACGCAGAGGGCGCCGTGGTGGCGCCCTCTTGGCTTAGTGACGATGTCCCAGATGGGAATGCGCTTCGGCATGTGAGTGTTCACTCGGCTCCGGCGCCCGGTTGATACCGCAGTCCGGCGTCTCGCAGTGCTGGTACTCCATCTGAATGGTCACGTGGCCAATCTTGTAGTGTTCCAACAGATAAGCCTGAATGCGTTGCAACAGCCCATCGTGGTCATGCGGCGGGATCACCTGCGCATGCAGTGTCATCAGCTTCTGGTCGCCGATCTGCCAGACGTGTACGTGGTGGATGTTGCGCACTTCCGGGATATTCAGGCACAGGTCTTTTTGCAGCTTGGCGATGTCGATCTCCTGCGGCGTGCCTTCCAACAGTTCGTGGAAACTCTCCTTCAGCAGTCGCCAGGCGCTGCGCAGCACCAGACAGGAGACCAGCACCGACAGGATCGGGTCAATCGGCGTCCAGCCGGTGGCAAGAATGACGATGGCGGCGGCGATGGCGCCCACCGAACCGAGCAGATCGCCCAGCACATGCAACGCGGCGGCGCGCACGTTGATATTTTTCTCTTCGCTGCCGCGATGCAGCAACCAGAAGGCGAACAGGTTCGCCAGCAGCCCCGCTATGGCGATGATCAGCATCGGGGTACCCATCACCGGCTGTGGTTCGAAGAAACGCCGTATCGCCTCCCACAGGATGAATACCACGATCACCAGCAGCGCCGCGGCGTTGAGGAAGGCCGCCAGGGTAGTGAGGCGCAGATAGCCGAAGGTATGGCGCGCGTTGGGCTTGCGCTGGGAGAAATGTACCGCCATCAGCGCCACCAGCAGCGCGGCGGCATCGGTCAGCATGTGGCCGGCATCGGCCAACAGCGCCAGCGAGCCGGACAACAGGCCGCCGACCACCTCGGCCACCATAAAGACCGCGGTGACTAAAAAAGCGGTCAGTAGGCGTTTACTATTACTGTCTTTCGGCAAGTGTACGTGTGGAGTGTCCGACATTATTCATCCTTATGCATAGCGAAAGAGGGGGCGGCGGTGAGCAGAGCGTCCAGCTCCGGCACTATCTGCGCCACTAACGCCTTTAATTTAGTATAAGCGGCGGCGGCAAGCTCACCCCGACGTGCGGTATCCACCAGCTGCTGGCACAGCTGCGCAGCTTCCGGCAGCTGCAGCATCAGCAGACTGCCCTTGATGCGGTGCGCCGCCTGCTCCAGTTGTGGCCAGTCGCTCGCGGCGACGGCATCCGCGAGTCGCTGCCGGTCTTGCCGCAGCGTATCGCCGAGCGTCTGCGCCAGCCGCTGCAGCATGGCGCGATCGCCACCCGCCATTTCGGCCAGCGTTTGCTGCAGGTCAGTAAGGACTGACTTTTCTTCCTGAGCCTGCGGCTGTTGAGCCAATACCTGGCCGATCGCCGCCAGTGAAATCGGTTTGGTCAGGAAGTGGTCGATCGCCACCAGCCCTGGCGGGATGCGGGTAAACTCCTGCACGTCTGCCGAGCAGAGCACGATGCGGCAAGGCGGGCGCCGCAGCCGCTGTTCGTCGCGGCGGATCAGCCTGGCCAGCGTCAGGCCGTCCGGACGCGGCATGTTATAGTCGATAAACAGCAGATCGAACGGCTGCCGGCGCTGGGCCTTCAGCAGCGCATAGCCTTGCTCGAAGCGGGCGGGCTGCAGCCCGAAGTGGCGCAACTGGCGTTCCAGCAGCAACAGATTGGTGGGGTGATCGTCGATCAGCGCGGTACGCAAGGCGGAAGACGGCAGAGCAAAGGTATGCTCCTCCGGGGCGACAGCCGGCGCGGCACCGCTCAGCTCGACCGGTACCGTGACCTCGACGCGGGTGCCGACGCCCGGCTGCGACCGCAGCTCGATGTGGCCGCCCATTTGTTCGACGATCTCTTTGCAGATAGACAGTCCTAAACCGGTACCCTGCACCGAGATGCGTTGCGCGCCGCGCGCGCGGTAAAACGGTTGGAACAGCTTGTCTATTTCATCGGCGGCGATGCCGCAGCCGCTGTCGTTCACCGTCAGATGCAATTCTCCCTGTCGATCATTCTGCGCGTGCCAGCCGACCTCGACCTGAATGGCGCCGCGCGGCGTGAACTTTATCGCGTTGTTTATCAAGTTGTTAGTTACCTGAAGTAAACGCTCACCATCAATAATCACCCCCTCCGGCAGCGCCGGATCCGCCAGCACGCTCAGCGTCAACGGCCGCTCGCCGATCAGCGGCCGGTAAAGGGCGTCGATGCGTGCTACCCAGGGGCGCAGCGCCACCGGTTTCGGCGCCAGCGTCAGCGAACCGGTTTCCAGCCTGGCGTGATCCTGCAGGTCGTTGAGCAGGTTGAGCAGCGAAGAGGCCGAGCTGTATATCACCGGCAGCCCTTCCGGCGCAGGTTGGCGTTTAAGCTCCAGCTCCAGCAGGCCGAGGATGGCATGCATCGGCGTGCGCAATTCGTGGCTGACGGTGGCGAGGAATTTACTCTTCATGCGGTTTTCCGCCTCGGCGCGACGGCGCGCGTGCTCGAGCTCTTCGCGTTCGCGTTTTTCACGGCGCTGCAGCATGAAACGGCGCAGCGTCAACGCCAGCAGCAGCACGGTGGCGGCGGCCAGCAGCGCCAGCAACCAGGTGGTCTGCGGCGGCATGCGGTTGTCGTTCACCGCGTCGATCAGATTGCTGCGGTCGACGATCCACTCGTCGCGCAGCGATTGTAGGGTGTCCGCCGGGATCTGCATCAGGTTCTTATCGAGGATGGCCAACAGAAGAGGCTGATCGCGGCGCACGCCGAAGGCCACCGGGTAGGGGATGTTGTTGGCGGCAAAGGCCAGCTTGATGGCGCCGGAATAGCGCGACAGCGCCAAAAAGTTGGCGGAGATAACGTTATCCACCAGCGCATCCAACTGGCCGTTGGCCAGCGCATCATACATCGACTTGCTGTCGGCGAAGCTGATGGTTGGTTCCCGTTCCGGCACCAGCCCCTGCGCCAAATCGCCCTGCAACACGCCGATGCGCTTACCGGCCAAATCGCTCCAGGTCGAGATGCCGTTGGCGTATTGGCCGACGTAAACGCCCCACAGCGAACGGTGGATCGGCATGCTGGCGCCGTAGCGCGCCTTGACGCCGCGCGCCAGCGGCAGGGCGGCGCGGAAGCTGGCCTGGCCGGACTGCACCAGCTCATCGGCCTGCTCGGCGTTGCGCGCCCACAGCGGCGCGAAACGCAGCCCGGTGTTTTGCGCGATGATGTTGAGAATGTCGATGGCGTAGCCACGCGGCTGGCCGTCGGAACCGCGGTAGGCGAACGGGAAGTTGTTCTCGATGGCGGCGTAGTAAACCACACGGTGGCTCGCCACCCAGTTTTTCTCCATCGTCGTCAGATCGGCATTGCCGGTGTCGAGGTAGCTGGGGATTTTTTTGCTCCAGCGGCTCTGCAGGGCGTTCATCAGTTCCATCGGCGCGTCGGCGATGGCGGTGTCCAGCGTGTCTATCAGTCGCGGGTCGGCGGCGGCGAACACAAAGGAGAGGTTGCCCAGGTTCTCGTTGCTTTCAATCTGATAGAGCTGGCCGAGCTGCAGCTGATCGATGATAAAACTGGCGCTGGCCTCGTCGGCGATAAAGTAGTCGCTGCTGCCGTTGAGCAGCGAGTAGACCGCCTGCAGGTTGTTGTCGTAGCGCTGGATCTGCGATGCCACCGCCTGCAGGGCGCCGCCGGATTGCATGTCGGTCAGCGCGCCGATCGCGACGCGGGCGTTGGCGGAATTGAGCATCACCGGCCGATCGTTGCTGCGATCGCGCAATACGCGCAGGTTGCTGACGTAGTAAGGCTGAGAGATCTCCAGCCCGTGCAGCGCTTCACTCTGCGGGATGCCGTACAGCAGATCGACCTTGCCGTCGTGCAGCGCCTGCTCCAGCTGCGTCAGGTCGGCGAAGCCGTAAATGGCAAAGCGGATGCCGGTCACCTGCTGAATGTAGCCGAGGTAATCGGCGTTCAGTCCGTACAGATCGTCGTCCACGATGATGTTGTATGGGCTGGTGTTCTCACTGATGATGCCGATGCGCAGCGTTCGGTCGCGCCAGGGGTTTTTCTCGCCGACAATCAGCATGTTATCGGGGGTATTCAGATTGCTGACCAGCTGATAGCGCACCGGCTCTGCCGCCTGCGCCAGACCGCACCACAGCAGCAGCAGCAGCAGGGCGCGGCGCATCATGGCGCCAGCTCTTTAAACACCGCCACCAGCTCCAGCAGGTTGCCGGCGCCGGTCTTGCGCTGGATGTTTTTCTTGTGCGTGCTGACGGTCTTGTTGCTGATATGCAGCCGATCGGCGATCTGCAGGTTGGACAGGCCCTGGCTCAGCAAGCCCAGCACTTCGAGTTCCTTGGGGGTGAGCAGCCCGCCTTCCGCCATCGGCGCCTCTTCGGCCAACGCGGCGGCGGGGAAACTGGTTTCCCCGTCCAGCACCTGCTCGATCGCCTGCACCAGCTGCGCCAGCGAGCTGCCTTTATTGACGAAACCGTTGGCGCCGGCGGCGTGCGCCATGCGTGCATAGACATCGGCCTCCTGCGCGGTGTAGATCAGGATCGGTTGTTGCGGGTAGCGGCGGCGGATTTTTTTCAACAGCTGCAGCCCGTCGACCTGCGGCAGGCCGATATCCAGGATCACCAGGCCGAAAGCGGCCTCGGCCAGCAGGGCCAGCGCCTGAACGTCGTCGTGCGCCGCCTGAAGGCGGTAGGGACGGGATGATTTCATTAGCGCCGCTTCCAGTGCGACATGAACCACCGGGTGGTCATCAACTAATAACAGAGAGGGCATGTTCAACTCGGGTCGCTTTATATTCCGATCGCTAGCATAGCGAAAAAGGAGGCTCTGCGCTCCCCTGATGAAACAGCACAATCTGCTGTTAATTTGGCGGTTCCAGCGGAGGGGGGCAAAGGTGATTTACAGCGCCATTCCCACAGGCTAGATTGTTGGGATCTACACCGTTACGCACTGCGAAATACCCCTCGATACCGAATGGAAAAGCTATGAATTACCAAAACGACGATTTACGCATTAATGATATTAAGGAACTCCTGCCGCCGGTGGCTTTGCTGGAGAAATTCCCGGCCACTGAACGCGCAGCAAAGACGGTGTCCCAGGCCCGCAGCGCAATTCACAATATCCTCCGCGGCAGCGACGATCGCCTGCTGGTGGTGATTGGCCCTTGCTCTATCCACGATACCCAAGCCGCCAAAGAGTACGCGGGGCGCCTGCTGGCGCTGCGTGAAGAACTGAGCGGCGAGCTGGAAGTGGTGATGCGCGTGTACTTCGAAAAACCGCGCACCACCGTGGGCTGGAAAGGCCTGATCAACGATCCGCAAATGGACAACAGCTTCAACATCAACGACGGCCTGCGCCTGGCGCGCAAGCTGCTGGTGGAGATTAACGACAGCGGCCTGCCGGCCGCCGGCGAATTCCTCGACATGATCACGCCGCAGTACCTGGCGGATCTGATGAGCTGGGGCGCCATCGGCGCGCGCACCACGGAATCGCAGGTGCACCGCGAGCTGGCTTCCGGCCTTTCTTGCCCGGTCGGCTTCAAGAACGGCACCGACGGCACCATCAAGGTGGCGATCGACGCCATCAACGCCGCCGGCGCGCCGCACTGCTTCCTGTCGGTGACCAAATGGGGCCACTCGGCGATTGTTAACACCAGCGGCAACGGCGACTGCCACATTATCCTGCGCGGCGGCAAAGAGCCGAACTACAGCGCGGCGCACGTGAAGGACGTCAAAGCCGGTCTGAGCAAAGCCGGGCTGCCGGCGCAGGTGATGATCGACTTCAGCCATGCCAACAGCAGCAAACAGTTCAAAAAGCAGATGGACGTGAGCGCCGATGTTTGCGGGCAAATTGGCGGCGGTGAAAAAGCGATTATCGGTGTGATGATCGAAAGCCACCTGGTGGAAGGCAACCAGAACCTCGAAAGCGGCGAACCGCTGGTTTACGGCAAGAGCGTGACCGACGGCTGCATCGGCTGGCAGGACACCGAAACCGTGCTGCGCGATCTGGCGGCGGCGGTGAAAGCGCGCCGCGGTTAATCGCGAAAATGACAAGGGTTCGGCAGCGGGCCCTTGTTTTATCCTTGTCATTGCATTTCTCTATCTCCATCTTCCGTTAATATAAGGCTTACAATTAATAGGCCAATGAAATCATTAAGCGACCTCCTTCGCATTATTCCTATTTAATAAAAGAATAATTGTCACTGCTCATGGCATTGTGCTTATATAAGACGCTTTTTTATTCCACAAACCCCGCATGAAAAATAAGTGGGGAGTGGCATGACCTATTCCTTTCAGGACGAAAGAATTATGACAAGCAATACCTCGCAGCCGCTGGGGCTGCACCGGATTAAATTCCATGGGAAAGGTGGCGAGTACTTCGCTATTTGGTTAGTCAATGCATTATTGACCATTGTGACCCTGGGCATCTATTCCGCCTGGGCGACGGTGCGTCGGCGTCGTTATTTTTACGGCAACACGGAATTGGACGGCGATCGTTTCGATTATCATGCGCAGCCGCTGCAAATTCTGAAAGGGCGTCTGTTGGTGATCGGTGGCATCATCGTGTTTTATATCCTGCTGGCGGTGGCGCCACTGCTGGGGCTGCTGGCCTTACTGGCGTTGCTTGCCCTGCTGCCATGGGTGGTGATTCGCAGCTGGCGCTACAATGCGATTATGTCGAGCTATCGCGGCGTGCGTTTTAATTATGTTTGCCGCACCGGGCGCGCTTATTGGGCGCTACTGTTCTGCCCGCTATTACTGATTATCGGGCTTTATGTCGGCTTAATCATTTTGCTCAGTATTGGCAGCGGTTTTGACAGTATCAACGCCATCGGCCTGATTCTGGTGCTGACGCTGCTGTTGGCCGTGCCGGCATTCGCCGCCGTCAACGGTATTATTAGCGCGCTGCAGCACGATCTGTACGTTAATAATCTGTTCTTCGGCCGCACGCCGTTTATTGCCGAGCTGAAAAAGTCGGCCTTTATCAAATTTGCCTTGATCGGCCTGCTCATTTTCCTGCCGTTTATGTTGGCGGCGCTGGTATGTATGGGGTCGTTCATACTGTCGCTGTACCAAATGATATTGATGGGCATACTGACGGATGAAACCGCCGACTTGCTGGTGTTGGAGAATATTGGCAGCCTGCTGCTGATGATGGTGGTGTTGCTGGTTGGCGCGTTGATCGCCGGCAGCTACCAGATCGTCGCCCAACGCAACTATCTGTATAACCAGGCGACGCTGAACGGCAATATCAAACTGCGCTCTTCCATGCAAACCCTGCCGTATATGGGGCTGTTGATCACCAATACCCTGATCACGCTGTTCTCGCTCGGCTTTGCTGCGCCGGTGGCGGAAGTGCGTCACGCCCGTTATCTGGCGGAGTGCACGGCGGTTGAAGGCGATCTGGCATTGCTGGACATCGCGGCGCATCAGGAAACCGCCAACAGCGCGGTGGCTGAAGAAGCGGTGCAGGCGCTGGATCTGGGCGGCAGCTTCTGAGGCGCCGATGATCCTTGAGGGCGCCTATCAGTTGCCGGGGCGGGCCGCACGTGAGGCGGCCCGTCTGCTGGTGAACGAAAGCGGCGAGGGCGTGACGCTGCAGCGGCAGGATGAGCAACGTTACATCCCCTTGGCTGACATCACCGTCTCTGCGGCGCTGGGCAATATTCCGCTGACGCTGACCTTCAAGGACGGTGCGCGCTTTGTGCCGGACGACGACGCAGCGTTTCGCCGCTGGTTCTATCAGCGCCGTTCGCCGGGCTGGGTGCATCGCCTGGAACGCCACAAACGCGGCGTGGCTCTGGCGCTGTTGATGACGCTGCTGGCGGTCGTGGCCTACGTTTACGTTGTGCTGCCGTGGGCGAGCAGCGAGATCGCCATGCGCATCCCTACCTCGGTGGAACAGACGCTGGGCGAACACACGCAGACGTTTTTGAGCCAGAGCGGCTTCAAGCCTTCTGCACTTCCGGCCGAGCGGCAGCAGGCATTGCAGCAGCTGTTCCGGCAGGTGATGCCGGCCGAGATGCGCCAGGAGCGCACGCCGCTGTCGTTGAAGCTGATGGCGGTGCCCGGTGCGCCGAACGCCTTTATGTTGCCGGACGGTACGCTGGTGCTCAGCGATAGTCTGGTCGCCTTGTCGAAAAACGACGAGGGGCTGGCGGCGGTGATGCTGCATGAGATGGGGCATCACGCTCATCGCCACCCGATGCGTATGCTGGTGCGTTCGTCGCTGGTGGCCTTGACGCTGATGTGGATGACCGGCGACGTCAGCGGCATCGGCGACACGCTGCTGCAGTCCGCGTCCTTCGTGAATGAGATGCAGTTTTCCCGCGGGATGGAGCGCGAGGCGGATGCGTTCGCCATCGCTCAGATGCAGCGCCAGGGGCGTTCGCTGGCGGAAATGGCGGCGATCTACCGCGCGTTGGCACAGGCGCCTGAACGAGAACAGGCCGATGACTGGGCGTTGCCGGCCTGGCTCAGCACCCATCCGGCGATGCAGGAACGGCTGGAGGCGGTGAACGAGGCGATGGCGCAGCAGTAATAAAAAAGCCCCCGGCGAAAACCGGGGGCTTTTTCGTTAACGGGCGAAATTACTTCGCTTTACCCTGGTTCGCTACGGCCGCCGCTTTTGCTGCGATCTCGTCAGCGTTACCCAGGTAGTAACGTTTGGTTGGCTTGAAGTTCTCGTCGAACTCATACACCAACGGCACGCCGGTTGGGATGTTCAGCTCGAGGATTTCGTCTTCGCTCAGGTTATCCAGGTATTTCACCAGCGCGCGCAGCGAGTTGCCGTGCGCCGCAACGATCACGCGCTCGCCGCTCTTGATGCGTGGCAGGATCTCTTCGTCCCAGTAAGGGATAACGCGATCGATGGTCAGCGCCAGGCTTTCGGTCAGCGGCAGCTCTTGCTCGGTCAGCGAGGCGTAGCGCGGATCGTGGCCAGGGTAGCGTTCGTCTTCTTTGGTCAGCTCAGGTGGGGTCACCGCGAAGCCGCGACGCCATTGTTTCACCTGCTCGTCGCCGTATTTTTCAGCGGTTTCCGCTTTGTTCAGACCCTGCAGCGCGCCGTAATGACGTTCGTTCAGCTTCCAGGATTTTTCGGTCGGCAACCAGGCCTGATCCAGCTCGTCGAGGATGTTCCACAGGGTGTGGATCGCGCGCTTCAGTACGGAGGTGTAAGCGAAGTCGAAAGTGAACCCTTCTTCTTTCAACAGCTTGCCTGCTGCTTTCGCTTCGGTACGGCCCTTGTCGGACAGATCGACATCATACCAACCGGTGAAGCGGTTTTCTTGGTTCCACTGGCTTTCGCCGTGACGCACCAGAACCAGCTTAGTTACAGCCATAGCTTAACTCCTTAATAATCTGACATTTCAATGATAACGAAAATCATTATATTGCCGCGGGCCGGGGCTCGGCAATCGATAGTGTCTAACCATAGCCAATTTCTTGCCGCAAAGTAAGGGCTGGCGAAAGGAAAAAGCTGAATCGTTCAGGCTGGCGCTGCGAGGGGGAAACGGCGCGCCGAAATCGCGTCGGGCGCGCCGTGGCGTGGGGCAAATCAGGCCGATTTTTTCAGGCAGCTGCTCATGAAGGTTTTACGCGCGTCGCCCTTCAGATTCTTGGTCTTGGCGTCGGCGTTGCAGGTTTTCATTTTCTGCTGCTGCGGCGTCAGGGTTTTGCCCGTCGCGGCGGCGCCTTCAGATTTCAGGCAGGTGCTCATAAAGGTGGAGCGATCCGCGCCTTTCAGCGATTTGGTGGATGCCTGTTGGTTGCAATCGGTCATGCGTTTCTGTTGGGCCGCCTGCGCCGGCGAAGGCGTTTTTGTCGCCGTCGTCGCGTCGGCCGCCATCAGATTGGTGCTCAGCATTAAGCCCGCCAGCAATGGAAGTGCAGTAATCAGACGCATAGGTGTTCCTTCAGCTATTGATTGGCCGCCATCGGCCGAAAATTGTGACGTTGCACAAGGCGTTGTGCTTATCACGGTAGCCTGAGTGTAGTGCGCGCTTTGGAATAAGGAAAGGTGGGCGCCGGCGGGGGAATAGCGCTAAAAGGTAAGCATTTATAACAAATCGCCCCCGGCCGCGCGGCGAGGGGCGTGGCGGGTCAGATAGGATAAAACTGATAATGCGTGGTGCTGCGGTAGCGGCTCCCCGGCTGCAGCCAACAGTCCGGCTGTGGCCATTCGGGATGGTGCGGGCTGTCCGGCAAAAACTCGCTTTCCAGCGCCACGCCGGCGTGGTTGGCATAGCTGCCGCCGTCGCGCGCCGGCGTGCCGGCCAGATAATTGCCGCTGTAGAGTTGCAGTGCGGGCGCGTCGGTGAACACGCTCATCTGCACTTGCCCGTCGGCGGACCATAAATGGGCCGCCGGGCACTCCAGCGCGCCGCAGGTGCGGTGCAGCAGAAAAGCATGATCGTAGCCTTTTACCCGCTGCTGGTCGCGGTCGCGCAGAAAATCCTGCAGCAGCGTTTTCGGCTGGCGGAAATCCATGCCGCTGCCGTCCACCGGCGTCAGCCCGGCACAGGGAATGCCCTCGGCGTCGACGGGCAGATAGCGATCGGCGAACAGCTGCAGCCGCTGGGCGCGGGCGTCGGTGCCGGCACCGTCCAGATTGAAATAGGCGTGGTTGGTCAGGTTGACCGGGCAGGGGCGATCGACCTGCGCCAGATAGCTGATTTCCACGCGATTGTCGGCGGTCAGGCGGTAGCAGACCTGCACGTCGAGATTGCCCGGGAAACCCTGATCGCCCTCTGCCGAGTGCAGCGCATAGCAGACCTGCTGCGCATCGTGCTGTACCCGGCGCCAGCGGCGGGCATGGAAGCCGTCGGGGCCGCCGTGCAGCTGGTGGGCGCCCTGATTGGCGGCCAGCGCATGGGGTTTCCCGTCGATGGGCAGACTGGCGTTGGCGATGCGGTTGGCGTAACGGCCGACGGTGGCGCCCAGATAGGCGCCCTGACGTTGGTAGTCCGCCGGGCTGCGGCAGCCGAGCAGCAGCTCGCGCCTTTCGCCGGATTTGAGCGGCAAGACGGCGGACAGCCAGGTGGCGCCCCAGTCCATCAGAGTGACGGTCATGCCGCCGGCGTTTTGCAGCTGCGTCAGTTGATAAGGTTGCCCATCGGGGGCGAGTGCCGCCGTTGGCGTCAGCATAGGCCGGCGCCTTGCGAAGCCTGGCAGACATAGAAGGTTTCCTGCAATCCGCCGGTTTGCCGCGGATACTCGTGCGCCACGGCGGCACGCACCGTCTCCACGAGATCCTGCGGCATCAGCGCGACGATGCAGCCGCCAAAGCCGCCGCCGGTCATGCGCACGCCGCCGCGTGGGCCGATCGTCGCTTTGACAATCTCGACCAGCTTATCGATCGGCGGCACGGTGATTTCGAAGTCATCGCGCATCGAGGCGTGGGATTCCGCCATCAGTCGGCCCATGCGTTGCAGATCGCCGGCCGCCAGCGCGTCGGCCGCCGCCAGCGTGCGGGCGTTCTCGCTGATAACATGGCGCGCGCGTTTGGCCACTAACGGATCGAGCTGATGTTGACGGGCTTCAAACTGTTCGGCGCTGACGTCACGCAGCGCCTTGACGCCGAAGAACCGCGCCGCCTCTTCGCACTGTTTGCGTCGGGTGTTGTACTCGCTGTCCACCAGCCCGCGTTGCACATTGGAGTTGACGATCACCACCGCGATGCTGTCCGGCATCGGCACCGCACGGGTTTCCAGCGAGCGGCAGTCGATCAGCAGAGCGCTGTCGCGCCGGCCGAGCGCGGAGATCAGCTGATCCATGATGCCGCAATTGCAGCCGACGAATTGGTTCTCCGCCTCCTGGCCGTTCAGCGCCAGCGCCACGCCGTCCAGCGGCAGCTGATAGAGCGCCTGCAGCGCCTGGCCCACCGCCACTTCCAGTGCGGCGGAGGAACTGAGCCCCGCCCCTTGCGGCACATTACCGGCGATCACCAGGTCCGCGCCGCCGAAGTCGGCGTTGCGGCGCTGAAGGTGCTTCACCACGCCGCGCACATAGTCGGACCAGCGCTGATCGGGATGGTTGACGATCGGATCGTCGAGCGAGAATTGATCCTGCTGATTCTGATAATCGGCGGCGAGTACGCGGATCTGGCGGTCGTCGCGTTTGGCGCAGGCGATAACGGTTTGATAATCGATGGCGCAGGGCAGCACGAAGCCGTCGTTGTAATCGGTATGCTCGCCGATCAGGTTCACCCGCCCCGGCGCCTGGATGGTCAACGCCGGCGCGTAGCCGAAGTGCTCGGTAAACAGGGAATGGGTAAGCGGTTTCAGGCTCATGCTTGGGCTCCGGCTTCACGGTAATGAATATCGCTGACGGCGCGCAGACGCTCTGCGGCCTGTTCGGCGGTCAGGTCGCGCTGGGTTTCCGCCAGCATCTCGTAACCGACCATAAATTTGCGCACGCTGGCTGAACGCAGCAGCGGCGGGTAGAAATGGGCGTGCAGCTGCCAGTGTCGATTGTCGGCACCGTTGAACGGCGCACCGTGCCATCCCATCGAATAGGGGAAGGAGCACTGGAACAGGTTGTCGTAGCGGCTGGTCAGCTTCTTCAGCGCCAGCGCCAGATCTTGGCTTTGCGCCGCGCTGAGATCGGTAATGCGCTGCACCGCCGCTTTCGGCAGCAGCAGCGTTTCAAACGGCCAGGCGGCCCAGTAGGGCACCACCGCCAGCCAGTGTTCGGTGTTCACCACGATGCGTTCGCCGGCGGCCAGCTCGCGCCGCGCATAGTCCAGCAGCAGCGGGGAGGCGTGCTCCCGAAAATACGCTTGCTGCAGGCGATCTTCGCGCTCGGCCTCGTTCGGCAGAAAACTGTTGGCCCAGACCTGCCCGTGCGGGTGCGGGTTGGAACAACCCATCGCCGCGCCTTTGTTTTCGAACAGCTGTACCCAGGGGTACTGCCTGCCTAGCTCATCGGTTTGCGCCTGCCAGGCGGCGACCACCTGCTCCAGCGCCGGCAGCGTCAATTCGGGCAGGGTCTTGCTGTGGTCGGGAGAGAAGCAGATCACCCGGCTGACGCCGCGCGCGCTCTGGCTGCGCATCAGCGGATCCTGGCTGTCGGGTGCCGGCGGCGTATCGCTCATCAGCGCGGCGAAATCGTTGGTGAAAACGTAGGTGCCGCGATAATCCGGATTGCGATCGCCGGTGACGCGCGTGTTGCCCGGGCACAGGAAACAGTCGGGATCGTGCGCCGGCAGCGTTTCCGTGGGGATGGCCTCTTGTTGGCCCTGCCAGGGGCGCTTGGCGCGGTGCGGTGAGACCAGCACCCACTGGCCGCTCAGCGGGTTGTAGCGGCGGTGTGGGTGGTCGATAGGGTTAAATTCCGTCATACGGTTCCTTTCTTGACGTCGACGAAGGTGTAATCGCTTCCAATTACCGCCTTGATACGCCCGTCACTGGACAGGGAGAGGTCATTGCGCAAAAAGATAGCATGCCCGCGGCGATAAAAAGGTGATCTAACGCGAAAAATGGAATCGTTTACACTTCATTGAAAAGCGACGAATGGCCGGAGATGAGCCGGTGGCTACGTGATTGAGGGGATTGCGGTGAGCTGCCGGTGATAGCGTTTTCACCTGGCCAACCGGCAGAGAGAGGCTCTCTGCCGGCGTCAGCCGTCAGGGGTGCTGATACAGCGGGTAGGTGAAGAACAGCAGATGGGTCAGGTTAAGCCCGAAATGGAACAGAATCGGCACCCACAGGCGGCCGCTCCACATCCATGCCAGGCCGTAGATCACGCCGGCCAGCGTCGCGAAGATCACCATCAGCATGCCACCGGCCAAATGCGCGGCGCCGAACACCAGGGCGGCGACGATCAGCGCCGGCCAGGCCCCCAGCCATTGGCTGAGGCGCTGTTGCAGGTAGCCGCGAAACAGCGCTTCTTCGGCCATGCAGACGAAGAACAGGTTCGCCATCACGAATGGCAGCATCCAGGCGGGCGCATGCAGTTCGATTTTTAAACCGCCCAGCGCCACGGCCAGCAGCAACAGCGCCGGTACGCTGATGATCAATGCGATCCAGGAACCCGAGGCGACGCTTTTTTCCGCTTTATCGGTTCTGAACAGCGTGGGCAAGCAGGCGAACAGCAGGAAGGGCACCATCGCCTTGTCGAAATTGTAATACATGGTGAACGGCGCGCTGAGCGGGCCGGCTTTCTCGCCGTCGATCATCAGCTGGTTGTGGATGCCCGGCACCAGATGCAAGAACAGCGCGATGCAGCCGGCGACCACCAACCCTTCGAACGCGATCGCCAGATTACGCTGCGCGCGAAAATGGTGACGCAGCCCGGCCAACGCTACGATCGCCAGCAGATAACTCAGGCTGAGCGGCGTCAGTACCCCATGATAAAGCCCCATGCCCGCCGAGGCGGCCAGGATCACCCAGGCTATCAGCCGATTAAACGGCAAGAAAAATAACGAAGCAGCCAGTACGCCCCACATAATATGTCCCTTTAAAATATGTACACGGCGCTCAGCGCCTTTGCGGCGTGCGATGATGGCGAAATTGAGCGCTAAAGCGGATAGTAGCACACCCAAATGACGCTAAAGGTCGGGGCAGTGACGGATTTGTGCATGATGCCGGCCCACACGACCGGCGACAACGCGGGTCAGCCTTTCATCCAGGCCTGCGAACGGATGATTTCGGCCAGATTTTGCAAGGTATCGAGGCTTTGTTGGTGGATTTCCTGCGTGGGGGCCGCGCACAGGTCGTGCAGCACGGTCACCTGAAAGCCGGCGTCGTGCGCCTGACGCGCGGTGCTCTCGATGGCGAGCGGCGTGCTGACGCCCGCCAGCAGCAGATGATGGCACCGATGCTGCCGCAGCCAGGCTAACAAATTGTTACCGGAGAAGGCGCTGACCGCCGTTTTTTCAAACAGCAGATCGCTCTCTTCCTGATGCAGGTCGGGCATCCAGCGGCAGCCCGGGCTGTTAAGCCGCAGCGCGCCTATCTGTTTCAAATGGTTGAACAGCGGCGAGTGGGGGGGAATATCATGATAATCGTCGGCGAATCCCACCCGCACCCAAATTACCGGGATTTTTCGCACCCGGGCGTAGGCCGCGGCGGCATTGACGTTGGCGAGCAGGTGGGTCGCCAGCACCTGTTCGCGGCAGTGGTTGGCGCGCCCTTTGGGCCCGATCAGATCCTCGATCAGGTCGATGATAATCAACGCAGCGGACATGGCGTCTCCAGAAAATGGCCTTCTTTCTTTCTATGATAAAAGGCCAAATGTGATGTGCTGCGGTGAAGTGTTGCCGGATATGTTTACGCCGCGCTTCAGGCGGAGGCCACCTCCAGCCGTTGCTGTTGGTAGCCGTAGCCGCCCTCGCCGTCGGGCACGAAGCTGAGGCGGTGAGTGATGCACCGCGGCGCGTCTTCGGCATGGTGTGAGACGAACAGCAGCTGGGTGGCGCCCTGGCCAATCAGCACGTCGATGAAGCGACGCACCAGCTGGCGATTGAGCGGATCCAGCCCTTGCAGCGGCTCGTCGAGGATCAGCAGCGCCGGGTGTTTCACCAGCGCGCGGGCGATCAGCGCCAGCCGCTGTTGGCCCCAGGAAAGGCTGTGGAACGGAGCGTCGCCGCGCGCGCCGTCGAGCCCGAGCAGCGCCAGCCATTGTTCGGTCAGCTGCCGCTGACGATCCGAGACCGCCTGATAAATGCCGATCGAATCGAAGAACCCCGACAGCACCACGTTGCGCACGCTGGTGTTGACGCGATAATCCAGATGCAGGCTGCTGCTGACGTAGCCGATATGGCGCTTGATCTCCCAGATGGTTTCCCCGCTGCCGCGGCGGCGGCCGAACAGCGTCAGATCGTTGCTGTAGCCCTGCGGATGATCGCCGGTGATCAAACTCAGCAGCGTGGACTTGCCGGCGCCGTTCGGGCCGACGATCTGCCAATGTTCACCGGGGTTAACCTGCCAGTCGAGATGATTGAGGATCGGTCGATCGTTATAGCTGACTACGCCGTCGCGCAGGACGATCAGCGGCCGATCCGCCGGCAGGGCCACCTTTTGCGTCGGATCCTCGGTCTCCGGCAGCGCCAGCCCGCTGAGGTTTTCGCTGTGCGCCAGCTGCGCCACCAGCGCGTCTGCCATCACCTGGCGGCGCGGCCCGCGGCTGGTCAGGGTGCAGTCCGCCAGCACGCCCACTTGCCGGACAAAATCCGGTATTTCGTCGAACCGGTTGAGCACCAGCACCACGGTTTGGCCCTGGGCGGAAAGTTCGCTCAGCAACGCGGCGAGCTGTGCGCGCGAGTGAACGTCCAGCCCGTCGAAGGGTTCGTCGAGGATCAGCAGGTCAGGCTCGGGCATCAGCGCCCGGCACAGCAGGGTTTTACGCGTTTCGCCGGTGGAGAGGTACTTGAAGCGGCGCGTCAGCAGGGCGGTGATGCCGAACTGCGCGGCCAGCCGCTCACAGCGCGCGGCGTCTTTCACCTCTTCCTGAATGATTTCCGCCGCGGTGCGGCCGGTGTCGTCCTCGTCCGCGCTGAGCAGATCGGTGTTGTTGCGTTGCCACTCGTCGCTGACCATTTTTTGCAGCTGTTCGAAGGAGATGCGCACTGCGTGCTGAAAATCGCTGCGCCGTTCGCCGCTCAGCAGAACCAGTTCGTCGGCCAGCGCACGCGCCAGGGCGGATTTGCCGCTGCCGTTGGCGCCGACGAAGGCCCAACTGTCGCCGGCCTGGATCGCCAGCGCGTCCAGCGTCAGGGTACGGGTATCGCTTAAGCGGAATGAACCTTGCGAAATGTGCAACGACGACATCACCTGTTCCTTTTTTTGCAATTATTTGCCTTAGAAATAGGCGCATTGCACGGTGATGTCAATCAGCAAAAACGCAACGTTACGTTGCGCTTAACACAACGTGGCGACAATCACGTGGTCGGCGTTGAACAGGGCGTGTACGGCGGCGCCGACGCTCAGTTGCAGGCGCTGCAGCTCCGCCGTCGTGAGGGTGGCGCACAGGGTTTCGCCCCCCGCCAGCGTCACCAGCACCTCGCTGTGTTCGGCCCCTGGCTGAATGCCGGCTACCACGCCTGCCAGCGCATTATCCGCACCGGCATGCTCCGCTGTCTCGACGCTTAACCGCACCCAGGGCGCCTTGATCAGCGCCAGCACCTCTTTGCCCGGCGTCAGCTGCAACCGGTCGGCACTTTGTTGAGTGATGGCCGCCGTCAGGCGAGTGGTGCCGTCGTTCAACAAAATCGCCAGGTGCTGCTGCACCTGCTGATGATCGCGTTCGATCACGGTGCCGAAGAACTGATTGCGCGCGCTGGTTTGCAGCGAGAAGCGCGAGATGGCCGCCAGCAGGCTGTCGAGCGGCAGATCGTCCTGCTGCAACACGTCGAAAGCTTTTTGCTGTACCTGGCCCAGCAGGTCATACAGCTGGATCAACCGTTGGCCATAGTGCGTCAGCTGCGCGCCGCCGCCGCCTTTACCCCCGGTGGCGCGTTCCACCACCGTTTGTTCCGCCAGCTGGTTCATCTCATTGATGGCGTCCCAGGCACTTTTGTAGCTGATGCCCGCCAGTTTGGCCCCCTGGCTGATGGAGCCGGTGTGCTGTACCTGTTTCAGCAGCGCGATGCGGCGCGGATCGGCGAACAGCTTTTGCTGGAGTTTGAGAGTCAGAAGAATTTCGGCCTGCATAGCGCACATCCTGTCGGCAGCAAAAATCTTATTGTCGCCGATTTGGCGGCAAAGCGCCAAACGCCGTGCGTGGGAGAGCGGGGCAATAAAGACTGGTATTGCAATATTGTAATAATATAACATAACAAGAAACGATAAAGCTTTATTCCGGCTGCGGCCGATTTTTATTTCACCACAGGGATGCTCCATATGAGTACGACACGCCGGCGCCTTCACGCGCCCAGGAAATCTTTATGCCTCGCCGCCGCCTGGGTCGGCGGTGCACTGGCGGCGCCGCTGGCTTTCGCCGCCGACTGCGATAAAGCCCGCAATGCCACGGGATGTGAAGAACATCTCACCGTGGAGGCGGCAGCCCCCGCCGGGCGTTACGATGCGTTGAACGCCGTGAGCCGCAGCGCGTCACAGCTCGGGCTGAGCGCTCGGGAGACGCCGCGCAGCGTCGATATCATCAGCGCGCGGGCGATCCAACAGCGGGGCGATCGCTCGCTGGCCGCCGCCGTCGAGCACGCCACCGGTCTGTCCGGCGTCGCTTCGCCAACGTTGTCCAACAACTTTTCCGCACGCGGTTTTCGGCCGATCGCCTGGCTGTATAACGGCGTAGAGATGCCCGGCAGCACGCTGCAACTGGGCGATCCGGCGCATTACGACAGCATCGAGGTACTGCGCGGGCCGGGATCGGCATTGAACGGGCTGAGCGCCGCGGGCGGCAGCGTCAACCTGATCTCGCGGCGGCCGACCTTCAGCCGCCAGCCGGTTGAGCTTGATTATGGCTTCGGCAGCTACCGCAGCCAGCGTCTGCATCTGGGGGCCGGCGGCGCGCTGGTGGACGATGCGGTGGCGTACCGGTTGGACGTCAGCGGCAACGACAGCGGCAGCAACGTGCAGTATGAACGCGATCGGCAGAAGCGGGTTTCCGGCTCGCTGCTGTTTAAATTGACGGACGATGCGTTGCTGACGCTGAGCCTGGACCGCATGCTCAACCGCACCAACAACCCTTACTACGGCACGCCGCTGCTGGACGGGCGCATTGCCGGCGAGCTGCGTGACATCAATTACAACAACCTGACCGACAGCCGCATCCAGAGCAACGCCACCGCATTTCAGGCCAGTCTGGACTGGTTTATGACGCCCGAAGTGGAGTGGCATAACCAATTCTATTACTACAGCGGCTTTCGCGAATGGCGCAACGTCGAGCGTTTCCGCGTCGCGGCGGCGGCCCGGCCCGGCGACGTCAACCGCGACTCCTTTGGCGCCCTGGCGCACGACGACGATCTGATCGGCAACCGCAGTTCGCTGGTGTTCGATCGGGCCATCGCCGGTTTCGATAACCGGTTGCTGGTCGGCTTCGATCTGAGTAAGCGGCATTTTCAGTACTACTCGAACGGTTTCCCTGGCTCCGAAGACGTACCGCTCGGCGCGCCGCCCAGAGAGCCGTTCGCTCAGGGCACCGCCAGCCAGCGTGCGCCGGTGCGCCACGTCACCCAGAATCAGTACGCCGCCTTTCTTGAAGACCGCTTCAGCCTGACCGAGCGTTTAGCGCTGCTGGGCCAGCTGCGCTACAACCATATGAACATGGACTGGCGCTTCCAGGGGCCGCAGGAAGAGAGCCGCGCCCACACTTATGTTTTCAGCACCTGGAGCCTGGGCCCCAGCTATGCATTGACCGATAACCTCACGCTCTACGCCAACTACACCACCGGTCAGGAGCCGGGCAACGATCTGTTCTTCCTCAGCCCAACGCAGACCGATCTGCCGCTGACGCGAGCGCGCCAGTGGGAGGCCGGCGCCAAAGGGCAGTTCTGGGGGAACAAGGGCGAGGCGACGCTGGCGCTGTACGAACTGCGCAAGGACAACCTGTTTGTGCCCGACGCGCAGCGGCCGGATGCGTTGAACGCGGTAGGCAGGCAGACGTCGCGCGGCATCGAGCTTGGCGTGGTGCTGCGTCCCGACGAGCGCTGGGAGCTGGCCGGCAACGCCGCCTACACGCATGCCCGCTACGACGACTATCGCGGCGGCAGCCCGCTGCGCAGCTACAACGGCAATCGCCCGGCCTATATCCCGGACTGGACCGCCAACCTCAGCGTGCATTATCAGGCGACGGCGCGCCTGGGGCTGGCTTCTTCGCTGCGCTACGTCGGCAGCAGCTACAACGACGACGCCAACCGGCGCAAGATGCGCGCGTACACCACGCTCGATCTGGCGGCAGACTATCAGCTGACGCCGATCGTCGATGTCGGTTTTCGCATTCGCAACGCCACCAACCAGCTGTACGCCTATCAGCGCACCTACCCGGATCAGGCGCTGATCGCGCCGCCGCGCAGCTATGAAACCTTCGTGTCGGTCAGGTTCTGACGGCGTGAAACGATCGCTTTATCCGTTGTTGTGCGCCCTGGGATTGGGCGGGGGCGTGCCGTGGCACGCTGAGGCCGTCGGCCTGCAAAATTGCGGGGTAACGCGCGATTATCCGCAGCCACCGCAGCGGGTGCTGGTTTACGCCAACCCGGCGTTGGAAAACCTGCTGGCGCTGGGGCTGGCTGGCCGTGCGATCGGCGTGGTCGGGTATGACCGCGCGCGCGATCCCGCGCCGACGGCGCCGGCCGATGCGCTGCGGGCGCCCGCCAGCCCGGCGCCGCCCACGGCGGAAGCGTTGCTGCTGATGCGGCCGGATTTTGTCTATTCGGCCAGCTATTACTGGCTGCACAGCCCGGAAACGCCCGATCGGGCGCGTCTGGAGGAATGGGGCATCGGCACTTACCTCTCCCCCGGCGCCTGCAGCGGCCAGCAAAGCGCGATCGCCGCCGCGCTGACGTTTGAAGACATCTTCTCCGAGCTGCGGGAGCTGGCGCGCATTTTCAACGTCAGCCGTGCCGGTGAAGCGCCGATCGCGCGGCTGCGCGGGCAACTGCAGGCGTTTGAGGCGCAGCGCGCGCCGCTGCCGCATTTGCGTCTGCTGTGGTGGTATGCCGGCACGCAGACGCCCTACGTGGCCGGCTGCTGCGGCGCACCAGGTTTGCTGAGCCGCAGCATCGGCAGCGAGAACCTGTTCGGCGATCGGCCCGAGCTGTGGCCGACGGTATCCTGGGAGGTTATCGCCGCCCGCGATCCGGATGCGATCGTGCTTGGCGATCTGCCGCGCGGCGGCTTCGGCGACAGCGCAGCGGACAAGATCGCCTTTCTGGAGCATCACCCGCTGACCGCGACGCTGCGCGCCGTGCGTCAGCGGCGCTACGTGATCCTCCCCGGTTACGACATGGACCCTTCCGCCCGCACCGTGGCGGCGCTGGGCCGTTTGATTCGTGGCCTGGCGGCCTTGCCGCCGCAGGCTACGACTTTTTCCAACAAGGAACCTTGATATGACAGCCGTTTCATTATCTTCATCTTCTTCGCTCTCTTCACTGCTGGATGCCTGGGATCGCCAGCAGGCGGCCTACATCGCCGAGCGGGAAGCGCGTTTTAACGCCCAACTGGAGGTGCTGGCGCTGGCTGCCGGCCAGGATTTTCACGTGGTGGATCTGGCCTGTGGCCCGGGATCGCTGAGCCTGCGCATTTTGCAGCGCTTTCCGCAGGCCAGGGTGACCGCCATCGATCTCGATCCGCTGCTGCTGGCGGTGGCGCGCGGTGCGCTGGCGGCATACGGCGATCGGATCCGCATTCTGCAGGCCGATCTGGCGGATCCGGCCTGTTTTGCCGCATTGTCCGGCCCCGCGCCGCAGGCGGCGGTGTCCAGCACGGCGCTGCACTGGCTGATGCCGGAGCAGCAGCTGGCGCTGTACCGCAACGTCGCCGAGCTGCTGGCCGACGGCGGCGTATTCCTCAATGCCGATCATCAGCGCTATGACCACCGTCAGCCACGGCTGAAGGCGTTGGCCGAGCGGCACGATGAGCAGACCCAGCAACGCGCCTGGGACAACGGCGTCGAGGATTGGGATCGCTGGTTCGCGAACGCACTGCAATCGCCGGCATTGGCCGCTTATCAGGCCGAGCGTGACGCGCTGTTCGCCGGCCGCCCGGTGCCGCCGCCGACGCCGGTGGATTTCCAGCTCGCGGCGCTTAGACAAGCCGGTTTCAGCGAGGCGGGGACGGTGTGGCAGCTGTTGGACGACTATGTGATCGCAGGCTGGAAATAACATGATCCGGTGGTTACTGCCCGGTCGTGAGGCCGGCTGGCTGCTGTTGCTGGCGGCGGCGTTGCCGCTGGCTCTGCTGGGCGCCACCTTGTCGGGGCCTGCGCCGATCGCGTGGCACGACGCCTGGCGCATCGTGCTCGGCGTCAGCGGCGGTGCGCAGACCGATGCCGAGGTGTATCAGCGTATCATCTGGTCGCTGCGGATGCCGCGCGCGCTGCTGGCGGCGCTGGCCGGCGCCGGGCTGGCGCTGGCGGGCACCGTGCTGCAGTCGCTGACCCGCAACCCGCTGGCCGATCCCTGGGTGCTGGGGATCTCCTCCGGCGCCGGTGTGGGGGCGGTAACGGTGCTGGTATTGGGGCTGGGGAGCGGCCTGCTGTCGGTGTCCGGCGGGGCGTTTATCGGCGCGCTGGGGGCATTTGCGCTGGTGATGTTGCTGGCCGGGCGTTCGCTGCAGGGGGAGTCCACGCTGTTTATTCTGGCCGGGGTGGCGGTGACGCAGCTGCTTTCTGCGTTGACTTCGCTGATCACCCTCTGGCAGGCGGACGCCAACGCCACGCGCGGCGTGATGTTCTGGCTGCTGGGATCGTTCAGCGACGCGCGCTGGCCGCAGGTCGGGCTGTGCGGGTTGGCGCTGGCGGCGACGCTGCTGCTTTGTTGGCTGCGGGCGGGGGAGCTGGACGCGCTGGCGTTCGGCGGCGTGACCGCCGCTTCGCTGGGGGTGGCGGTGGCCCCGCTGAAACTGTTGTTGTATGTGATGACCACCGCGCTGACGGCGGCGATCGTCGCGTTCAGCGGCGCGGTGGGATTTATCGGGCTGACGGTGCCGCACGTCGCCCGGCGGCTGGTCGGCTCGCGGCATCGTCAGCTGTTGCCGGCCAGCGCGCTGTGCGGCGCGTTGTTCGCCGTGGCGGCGGACACCCTGGCCAGAACGCTGTTTGCCCCGCGCGAGTTGCCGGTCGGCGTGTTGACGGCGCTGTTGGGGGTACCGGTATTCCTGCTGTTGCTGTATCGGAAGGTCAATGCATGACGGTTGAAAAAACGCAATCCGGTCTGTGCGCCGAGGCGGTAAGTTGGCGAGCGGGCACGCGCACGGTGTTGGAAAACCTCAGTTTCTGCGCCTTGCCCGGTGAAATCACCGGCGTGCTCGGCGTCAACGGCAGCGGTAAATCCACGTTGCTCAAGCTGCTGGCCGGGCTGCAGCCCGCCGCCGGCGGCCGCGTTTGGCTGGAAGGGCGCGAAATCGCCGCGTTTTCCGCGCGGGAGCGCGCCAGGCGCATCGCCTTTCTCGAGCAATCCGCCCCCGGCGCCTTCGCGCTGCCGGTGAAGGAGGCGGTATTGTTGGGGCGCCTGGCCCACATCGGCCGCTGGCGCGGTTTCGGCTCCGAAGATCGCCGCCTCGCCGGGCAGGCGATGGAACAAGTGGGCATCAGCCACCTGGCCGATCGTGATTGGCAACGGCTGTCCGGCGGTGAACGGCAGCGGGTGCATCTGGCGCGCGCGTTGGCGCAGCAAACGCCGTGGCTGCTGCTGGACGAACCCGCTAATCATCTGGATATCGCTCATCAGCAGCAGTTTATGGCCTTGCTGCGGCGGCTGAAGCTCAGCGTGGTGGTGACGCTGCACGATCTGAATCTGGCGGCCTGTTATTGCGATCGGGTCGCGCTGCTGCAGCGGGGCGGGATCTGTGCGGCGGGCACGCCGCAGCAGGCGCTGACGCCGGAGCACATTCGCGCGGTATACGGGGTGGAGGCCCGGCTGGCAGCGCCCGACGGCTATGCGCCGCCGCTGATCTATTACCCTGCGGCAGGATGAGATCGGTCAAAAGGGCACGTTTGGCCGATCACAATTTCGCCTCGCTGGCTAAAATAACTCCGGTTTTAGCGATTTTTTTGGGTTAGAATAACCCGATATGCGGTGAAAGGCATTTGCCGCTCAATGGGCAGTTAAGCGAGGCTATCATGTTGGAATTATTGAAAAGTCTGTTATTCGCCGTGGTGATGGTGCCGGTGGTCATGGCGATCATTCTCGGTCTAATCTACGGTTTTGGCGAAGTGTTCAACGTCTTCTCCAAAGTGGGTCGTTCGAAAGAAAACCGCACCCAGCACTGACCGTTCCCCATCCCGATACCCGTCGGCATCGCCCGGCGGGCATTCCTCAAGTTATCTCACGCTTTGCCGATAAACCGCATGACAAGCTTTCGCGCAACGTTATATTATTTTTTATATAACGAAGAGTGATAATGCACGTTAACTTGCGGAGAAAAACAATGAAACAGCAATGGACCAAATGGGTTGGCGGGATCGTGTTGGCATCGGGCCTGGTGGCTCAGGCCTCGGCGGCGGAAAAGATCACCGTGTTCGCCGCCGCGTCGCTGACCAACGCGCTGCAGGACATCGCCACCCAATATCAAAAAGGCAAGGACGTACAGGTGGTTTCTTCCTTTGCGTCGTCTTCTACGCTGGCGCGCCAAATTGAGCAGGGCGCTCCGGCCGACCTGTTTATCTCCGCCGATCAGCAGTGGATGGATTACGCCATCGATAAGCAGCAGATGGTGAAAGATACCCGTTACACGCTGCTGGGCAACGAGCTGGTGCTGATCGCCGCCAAGAGCGATAAACAAGACAAGATCGCCATCGACAAGCAGACCGACTGGACCAAGTTGCTCAGCGGCGGCCGCCTGGCGGTGGGCGATCCGGATCACGTGCCGGCCGGCATTTACGCCAAAGAGGCGCTGGAGCATCTGGGCGCCTGGAGTGCGCTGGAACCGAAACTGGCGCGCGCCAACAACGTGCGCAGCGCGATGGCGCTGGTGGAGCGCGGTGAAGCGCCGCTCGGCATCGTCTACGGCTCCGATGCGGTCGCCAGCGACAAGGTGAAAGTGGTGGGCGTGTTCCCGGAAGACAGCCACAAACCGGTTGAATATCCGATGGCGATGGTGAAAGATCGTCAAACTCCGGCGGTCAGCGCTTTCTATACCTATCTGAAGAGCCCGGAAGCCGCCGCTATTTTCGAACATTATGGATTCACCCCGCGTAAATGATTCTGAGTGAGTACGAGTGGCAGGCGGTTGAGCTGAGCCTGAAAGTCTCCGGTTTGGCGGTGGTCTGCAGCCTGCCGTTCGGCATTTTGATGGCTTGGGTGCTGGTGCGTTGCCGTTTTCCCGGCAAGGCGCTGCTGGATGGCGTCATTCACCTGCCGCTGGTGCTGCCGCCGGTGGTGGTAGGCTATTTGCTGCTGATCGCCATGGGGCGGCGCGGCGTCATCGGCGAGTGGCTGTACGACTGGTTCGGCTTCAGCTTCAGCTTTAGCTGGCGCGGCGCCGCGCTGGCGTCGGCGGTGGTGGCGTTTCCGCTGATGGTGCGCGCTATCCGGCTGGCGCTGGAGGCGGTGGACACTCGGCTGGAGCTGGCGGCACGCACGCTGGGCGCCAACCCGTGGCGGGTGTTTTTCACCATCACGCTGCCGCTGTCGCTGCCCGGCGTCATTGTCGGCGTGGTGCTGGCCTTTGCCCGTTCGCTGGGGGAGTTCGGCGCCACCATCACCTTCGTCTCCAACATTCCCGGTGAAACCCGCACCATTCCGCTGGCGATGTATACGCTGATTGAAACGCCGGGGGCGGAGGCCGCCGCCGCGCGTCTGTGCGTGATCGCCATCGTGCTGTCGCTGGCTTCGCTGATGGTGTCCGAATGGCTGGCCCGCTGGGGCCGCAAACGGATGGGGGTGTAAATGCTGGAGCTGGACTTCTCGCAGCAGCTGGGCGACCTCAATCTCAACGTCCGCGCCGATTTGCCGGCGCAGGGCATCACCGCGATTTTCGGCCTGTCCGGCGCGGGCAAAACCTCCCTGATCAACGCCATCGGCGGCCTGACCCGTTTGCAGCAGGGGCGCATTGCGCTCAATGGCCGCACGCTGGTGGATACTGCCGCGGGCCTTTGCCTGCCGCCGGAAAAGCGCCGCATCGGCTACGTGTTTCAGGATGCGCGGCTGTTCCCGCATTATCGGGTGCGCGGTAACCTGCAGTACGGCATGGCGGCCGGCATGCGCGCGCAGTTCAATACCATTGTCGAGCTGCTGGGCATCGGGCCGCTGCTTAATCGGCTGCCGCTGACGCTCTCCGGCGGTGAAAAACAGCGGGTGGCGATCGGCCGCGCGCTGCTGACCGCGCCGGAACTGCTGCTGATGGACGAGCCGCTGGCCTCGCTCGATCTGCCGCGCAAACGCGAGCTGCTGCCGTATCTGGAGCGGTTGGCGCAGGACGTCAACATCCCTATCCTCTACGTCAGCCATAGCCTGGACGAGATCCTGCGCCTGGCCGAGCAGGTGATGGTGCTGGATCGCGGCGAGGTGCGCGCGTTCGGCGGGCTGGAAGCCGTCTGGGCCAGCAGCGCGCTGCGGCCTTGGCTGCAGCGTGAAGATCAGAGCAGCGTGCTGCGCGTCAGCGTGATTGAGCATCATCAACGCTATGCCATGACCGCGCTGGCGCTTGGCGATCAGCGGCTGTGGGTCAGCGGCATCGACGCCGAACTGGGCACCCAGCTGCGCATTCGCATCAATGCCGCCGACGTCTCGCTGGTGCTGCAGCCGCCGGTCAACAGCAGCATTCGCAACGTGTTGCCGGCCAAGGTGAGCGAGTGTCTGGACGTGGACGGGCAGGTGGAAGTGAAGCTGGCGGTCGGGGAACACGTGCTGTGGGCGCGGATCACGCCGTGGGCGCGCGATGAACTGGCGATCCGCCCTGGGCAGTGGCTGTACGCGCAGGTGAAGAGCGTGTCGATCAGCCGCGAGAGCCGCTAAGACAGGCCCTCCCGGCGGGAGGGCGAAAAAGCTAGAGTACGCGGGTGCGGATCACCTCGGCGATGCCCGGCTGCAGGTTATCGGCGATCACCAGATCGGCGCGTTCCTTGATCGCGTCATCGGCGTTGCCCATCGCCACGCCCAAACCGACCGCTTCCAGCATGCTGATATCGTTGTAGTTATCGCCGAATGCCACCACCTGATCCATGCTCAGCCCCTGCGACTCCACCCATTGGCGCAGGCGCTTGCCTTTGCTGTTGCCGCCTTTGGCGATATCCACCTGATCGTGCCAGGACCATTCGCACGCCAACCCCAGCTCTTTCTCCACCGTGTCGGCAAACTCGCGCAGCGCCAGGGTATCGGCGTGCGAGGTGGCGAATTTCCAGATGGCCTGCGCGTCGTCGGCCGCCTGTGCCAGGCTGCCGACCTGCAGCAGCGTCGGGCGCTGCGCCGCCGGCAGAGTTTCGGCCCAGGCCAGCGAGCGGGTCACGTGGCCGCTCGGTTCCTGATACAGCATGGCGTCGTCAACGTACATCAGTCCGTGAATGTCGGTCTGTTTGAGCATCTGCAGTACCAGCTTGGCCTGCTCCTTCGCCAATGGGTCGGCGGCCAGCACCTTTTTCTGCTGAAAATCATACAGGTAGGTGCCGTTACAGCAGATGGCCGGCGTGTCTATTTGCAGCGCCTGGTAGAACGGATGGATGGCGACGTGATGGCGGCCGGTGACCACCACCACCTGGACGCCGGCGGCGCGCGCCTGCGCCAGCGCGTCCAGCGACTGCGGTAAGATGCGTTTTTGATTGTCCAGCAGGGTGCCGTCAAGATCGAGGGCGATGACGCGGTAGCTCATAGGGTTCTCGTTATCGTTAGCCATAAAATTAATCCGATGGTACACCGGATAGCCAATGGAGAAAACCGCGTGAGCTTCCGGTGCTAAGCAGGGTTGCCATGCGACGGATGTGCGGTAAGCTAGGAGCAATCGAACGGCCTGAAACCGGTTCCTCTTTTACCCTTTGCAAGGAGAACACATGAAGCAAATCGTTTATGTCGCCAGCCCGGAGAGCCAGCAGATCCACGTCTGGCAGTTGGACGACGCCGGCGCGCTGGCGCTGCTGCAAACCGTTGACGTGCCGGGCCAGGTGCAGCCGATGACCCTTCATCCGGACAAGACCCACCTGTACGTCGGCGTACGTCCGGCGTTCGGCATCGTCAGCTACCGCATCGAGGCGGACGGCACGCTGCAGCAGGCCGGCATGGCGCCGCTGCCGGGCAGCCCGACCCATATTTCCACCGATTTGCAGGGGCGTTACCTGTTCTCCGCCTCCTACAGCGGCAACTGCGCCAGCATCAGCCCGATCGGCCACGACGGCGTGGTGACGGCGCCTATTCAGCAGATTGACGGCCTGACCGCGCCGCACTCGGCGAACATCGATCCGACCAACCAGCTGGTGCTGGTGCCTTGCCTGAAAGAAGACCGCATCCGCCTGTTCAACCTGAGCCTGGCGGGCCAGCTGACGCCACACGCGCAGGAAGCGGTGGCGACCGCCGCCGGCGCCGGGCCGCGCCATATGGCGTTCCACCACAACGACAAGTTCGCCTACTGCGTCAATGAGCTGGACGGTACGGTGGACGTGCTGGCTATCTCGGAAAACGGCGGCAAATACACCGTGACGCAGACGCTGGACATCATGCCGGTCGACTTCGACGGCACCCGCTGGGCGGCGGACATTCATATCACGCCGAACGGCCGTTTCCTGTACACCAGCGATCGCACCGCCAGCATTCTGACCATTTTCAGCGTTTCCGAAGACGGCGGCACGCTGAGCGTGGTCGGCTATCACCCGACCGAAACGCAGCCGCGCGGTTTCAATATCGATCACAGCGGCCGCTTCGTGATTTCGTCCGGTCAGAAGTCCGATCACATCGCGGTGTATGAAATTGACCAGGCCAGTGGCGAGCTGACCACGCTGGCGCGTTATCCGGTGGGCAAAGGCCCGATGTGGGTGAGCGTGCTGGCGAAGTAATTCGGCGGTCAGACGAGTATGGAAAAAGCGCGGTTCGGTTGAACCGCGCTTTTTTATTGGCGGCGGATCAGTTGAACGTCACCGTCAGCGTGGCGCTGCCGAGGCTGTGGAAGTGGACGTTGAAGCCCACCAGCGCGCCGCTGGATCCCTCATCCACTTCGATACGCTCCACGTCCAGCGCATGCACGGTGAACTGGTAGCGGTGGCTCTCGCCCTCTGGCGGCGCCGCGCCGCCGTAGCCGGCCGAGCCAAAATCGGTGCGGGTCTGCAGTGCGCCGGCGGGCAGCGGGGCTTTGCCGGAGCCCGCGCCCTGCGGCAGCTCGCGCACGTCGGCGGGAATATTGGCCACCACCCAGTGCCACCAGCCGGAGCCGGTTGGGGCATCGGGATCGTAAACGGCGATTACGAAGCTCTTGGTGCCGGCCGGCACGCCGTCCCAGGCCAGGTGCGGCGACAGGTTATCGCCGTGGTAGCCCATGCCGTTGAAGACCTGCGCCTGCGGCAGCTTGCCGCCGTCCTGCAGATCGTTGCTGTACAAACGAAAAGCCATAGTGACTCCCAGTTGTCGATAAACGCGGACCCTTAAGCTAGATCGTTTCGCCGTGACAATACAAGCGGGATTGCCATTCGCCAACGGCGGCGCGGATCGGTTACCATGGCCGCATCTTCCTCCCTACAGACCGCCGGATAGCCAAACAACGCCACCATGATCTCACTGAAAAAACGCACGCCGTGGTTCGGCTGGCTGCGCCGTTGGGCCAAAAGCATCAAGCGCGATATTTACGCGCTGTGGCTGGCCGCACGTGATAAGCGCACCCCGTGGTACGCCAAACTGATCGCGCTGCTGGTGGCCGGCTATGCGATCTCGCCGATCGATCTGATCCCGGATTTCATTCCGGTGCTGGGCTATCTGGATGACGTGATCATCGTGCCGCTGGGCATCATGCTGGCGGTGCGACTGATCCCCAAGCCGCTGATGGCCGAGCTGCGCGAGAAGGCGCAAAAACGCGTCGACAACCCCACCGGCCGCATGGCGGCGGCGATGATCATTTTACTCTGGCTGCTGTGCCTGGGGTTGCTGGCCCGTTATCTGGACCAGCATTGGTAAGGCATTAACGCGCGGCGGCGGCCACGGCGGCGGTCAGGCGGCTGAGCTGTTCCGTTTCGATGATGTAAGGCGGCATCAGGTAAATCAGCTTGCCGAACGGCCGGATCCATACCCCGCGCTCGACGAACCCGCGCTGCAGCTCGGCGACATCCACCGGTTCGCGCATCTCCACCACCCCAATCGCCCCCAGCACCCGCACGTCCGCCACCTTCGGCAGCGCCGCGAGCGGCAGCAGTTCCTGTTTCAGCTGGGTTTCGATGGCGCTCACCTGCGCCTGCCAGCGATTTTCCGCCAGCAGCGCCATGCTGGCGTCCGCCACCGCGCAGGCCAGCGGATTGCCCATAAAGGTCGGGCCGTGCATAAAGCAGCCGGCCGCGCCGTTGCTGATGGTCTCCGCCACGTGGCGGGTGGTCAGGGTGGCGGACAGGGTCATGTAACCGCCGGTCAGCGCTTTGCCGAGGCAGAGAATGTCCGGCACCACCTGCGCGTGCTCGCAGGCGAACAGCTTGCCGGTGCGGCCGAAGCCGGTGGCGATCTCGTCGGCGATCAGCAGCACCCGATGGCGATCGCACAGCTCGCGCACCCGCTTGAGGTAGGTCGGATGGTAGATGCGCATGCCGCCGGCGCCTTGCACCACCGGTTCCACGATCACCGCCGCCACTTCACCGGCGTGCTGCTCCAGCAGCGCAGCGAACGGTGCAATATCTTCTTCACGCCATTCTTCGTCGAAGCGGCACTGCGGCGCGGTGGCGAACAGGTGCGGCGCCAGATAGCCCTGATAGAGGCTATGCATCGAGTTGTCCGGATCGCAGACCGACATCGCGCCGAAGGTATCGCCGTGATAGCCGTGGCGCAGCGTCAGGATGCGCTGCCGGCGCTCGCCGCGCGCCTGCCAGTACTGCAGCGCCATCTTCAACGACACTTCTACCGCCACCGAACCGGAGTCCGCCAGGAACACGCACTGCAGCGCTTCCGGCGTCATCTCCACCAGCCGACGGCACAACGAGATAGCGGCCGGATGGGTAATACCGCCGAACATCACGTGTGACATCTTCTCCAGCTGCTGGCTGGCGGCCTGATTCAGGCGCGGATGGTTGTAACCGTGGATCGCCGCCCACCAGGAGGACATGCCGTCCACCAGGCGCCGGCCGTCCGCCAGCTGCAGTTCGACGCCGCTGGCCGATTCGATCGGGTAACAGGGTAACGGGCGGCTCATGGAGGTATAGGGGTGCCAGATATGGCGTTGGTCAAACGCCAGGTCGGAAGCGGTCACAGACATACTTGTAAACCAAATTGAATTAAGATTGGTTGACAGTATATCCACAATATTTAAACTGGCGACACTTTTTCGTTTTGGAGACGCCATGATGGCCGACCGCATTCACTGGACAGTAGGGCAAGCCCAGGCCCTGTTTGATAAACCGCTGCTGGAACTGCTGTTCGAAGCGCAAACCGTACACCGCCAGCACTTCGACCCGCGTCAGGTGCAGGTCAGCACGCTGCTGTCGATCAAGACCGGCGCTTGCCCGGAAGACTGTAAATACTGCCCGCAGAGCTCACGCTACAAGACCGGCCTGGAGTCGGAGCGGCTGATGCAGGTCGAGCAGGTGCTGGAATCGGCGCGCAAGGCCAAGGCGAACGGTTCGACCCGTTTTTGCATGGGTGCGGCGTGGAAGAACCCGCACGAGCGCGATATGCCTTATCTGCAGCAGATGGTGCAGGGCGTGAAAGCGATGGGCATGGAAACCTGCATGACGCTGGGCACGCTGGACGGCACTCAGGCCGAACGGCTGGCGGAGGCCGGGCTGGATTATTACAACCATAACCTCGACACCTCGCCGGAGTTCTACGGCAGCATCATCACTACCCGCAGCTACCAGGAACGCCTGGATACGCTCGACAAGGTGCGCGACGCTGGCATCAAAGTGTGCTCCGGCGGCATCGTCGGGCTGGGGGAAACGGTGCGCGACCGCGCCGGGCTGCTGGTGCAGCTGGCCAACCTGCCGAAACCGCCGGAAAGCGTGCCGATCAACATGTTGGTGAAGGTGAAAGGCACGCCGCTGGCGGACAACGACGACGTCGATCCGTTCGATTTCATCCGCACTATCGCGGTGGCGCGCATCATGATGCCGTCCTCTTATGTCCGCCTTTCCGCCGGCCGTGAACAGATGAACGAACAGACACAGGCGATGTGCTTTATGGCCGGCGCCAACTCGATCTTCTACGGTTGCAAGCTGCTGACCACGCCGAACCCGGAAGAAGACAAGGATCTGCAACTGTTCCGCAAGCTGGGGCTGAACCCGCAGCAGACCGCCACCGAACACGGCGACAACCAGCAACAGCAGGTGCTGGCTAAGCAGCTGCTGAACGCCGATACCGCCGAGTTTTACAACGCGGCGCTGTGATGAGCTGGCAACAACGCATCGAGCAGGCGCTGGCAGAGCGGCGCCTCAACGCCGCCTACCGTCGGCGACAGACCACCGAGGGCGGCAACGGCCGCCAGATCCGGCTCGGCGATCGTCTCTACCTGAACTTCTCGGGCAACGACTACCTGGGGCTGAGCCAGGATGCGCGGGTGATCGCCGCCTGGCAGCAGGGCGCGCAGCGTTACGGCGTCGGCAGCGGCGGGTCGGGCCACGTTACCGGCTTTAGCGCGGCGCATCAGGCGCTGGAGGAGCAACTGGCGGCGTGGCTCGGCTATCCGCGCGCGCTGCTGTTCATCTCCGGCTATGCCGCCAACCAGGCGGTGCTGGCGGCGTTAATGCAGAAAGGCGATCGCATTTTGGCCGATCGCCTCAGCCACGCCTCGCTGCTGGAGGCGGCGGCGCAATCGCCGGCCGAGCTGCGCCGCTTCCAGCACAATCAGCCGCAGGCGCTGGCGGATCTGCTGGCCAAACCCTGCGACGGGCAGCGGCTGGCGGTGACCGAAGGGGTGTTCAGCATGGACGGCGACGGCGCACCGTTGGCGGAGCTGCATCGCTTAACCCGCGCGGCGGGCGCCTGGCTGATGGTGGACGATGCCCACGGCGTCGGCGTGCGCGGTGAGCAAGGCCGAGGCAGCTGCTGGCAGCAGGGCGTGCACCCTGAACTGCTGGTGGCGACCTTCGGCAAGGCGTTCGGCGTCAGCGGCGCGGCAGTGCTGTGCGATGAGGCGACCGCCGAGTATCTGCTGCAGTTCGCCCGCCATCTAATCTACAGCACCGCAATGCCGCCGGCGCAAGCCTGCGCGCTGCAGGCGGCGCTGGCCTGCATTCGAGAGGGCGATGAACTGCGTGCCCGGCTGCAGGACAACATTCGGCGTTTCCGTCAGGGCGCGGCGCCGCTGGCGCTGACCCTGACGGATTCCGACACCGCCATCCAGCCGCTGCTGGTGGGGGACAATCAGCGCGCGCTCGATCTGGCGACCCGTCTGCGCGAGTGCGGAATGTGGGTGAGCGCCATCCGCCCGCCGACGGTGCCGCCGGGCGGCGCGCGGCTGCGCATCACCCTGACGGCGGCGCATCAGCCGCAGGACATCGATCGCCTGCTGGAGGTATTGCATGACGTCAGCCAATGACGCGGTGAACAAACAGGCGGTCGCTTCGGCCTTCAGCCGCGCCGCCGGCAGCTACGACGCCGCCGCCGCGCTGCAGCGTGACGTTGGCGAGCGCTTACTGGGGATGGGGAGTGCCCATCCGGGCGAACGGCTGCTGGACGCCGGCTGTGGCACCGGTTATTTCAGCCGCCTGTGGCGCGAGCGCGGCAAGCAGGTGACCGCGCTCGATCTGGCGCCGGGCATGCTGGACGTCGCCCGTCAACGGCAGGCGGCGCACCATTATCTGCTGGGCGATATCGAACAGGTGCCGCTGCCCGATGCGGCGATGGACATCTGTTTCAGCAGCCTGGTGGTGCAGTGGTGCAGCGATCTACCCGCTGCGCTGGCGGAGCTGTATCGCGTGACCCGCCCCGGCGGCGCGATCCTGTTTTCCACGCTGGCGGCGGGATCGCTGCAGGAACTGGGGGACACCTGGCAACAGGTGGATGGCGAGCGCCATGTGAACGCTTTCCTGCCGCTGGCGCAGATCCGCGCCGCCTGTGCTGACTATCGGCACGAGCTGGTCACGGAGCTGCGCACCCTGAACTACCCGGACGTGATGACGCTGATGCGTTCGCTCAAGGGCATCGGGGCCACGCACCTGCATCAGGGGCGCGAGGGCGGCCTGATGTCGCGCGGCCGTCTCGCCGCGCTGCAGGCGGCTTACCCGTGCCGGCAGGGGCAGTTCCCGCTCAGCTATCATCTGGTTTATGGAGTGATTTATCGTGATTAAACGTTGGTTCGTGACCGGCACCGACACCGAAGTGGGGAAGACCGTCGCCAGCAGCGCCTTGCTGCAGGCCGCCAACCGGGCGGGCTACTGCAGCGCCGGCTATAAGCCGGTGGCCTCCGGCAGCGAGATGACCGCCGAGGGGCTGCGCAACGGCGACGCGCTGGCGCTGCAGGCCAACAGCGGCGTGGCGCTTCATTACGACGAAGTGAACCCTTACGTTTTTGCCGAACCGACCTCGCCGCATATCGTCAGCGCCGATGAAGGCCGGCCGATCGACGCGGCGCAGCTGTCCGACGGCCTGCGCCGGCTGGAGCAGCGCGCCGACTGGGTGCTGGTCGAGGGCGCCGGCGGGTGGTTTACCCCGCTGTCGGCGCAGTACACCTTCGCCGACTGGGTGCAGCAGGAGCAACTGCCGGTGATCCTGGTGGTGGGCATCAAACTGGGTTGCATCAACCACGCAGTGCTGACGACACAGGCGGTGCAACAGGCGGGGTTGACGCTGGCCGGTTGGATCGCCAACGACGTGACGCCGCCGGGGCGGCGGCATCAGGAATACCTGGCCACGCTGCGGCGCATGCTGCCTGCGCCGCTGCTGGGCGAAATCCCGCATCTGCCGCAGGCCGAACGGGCGCCGTTGGGGGAGTATCTGGACATCAGCCTGCTATAAACGCTCAATGAGGGGGGCTTCTCTCCCTCATCCTTCTTCTTGCCCTGCCAGCCCGGCGCCGATCAGCGCCTCATCCAGCTGCGCCAGCGCGCCGTGCGCCACCGTGCGCCCCCTGTCTAACAGACAGAAACGATCCGCCACCCGGCGCACGAACGGCAGCTGATGCTCCACCAATAAAATGGTCATGCCCAATTCATCGTTGAGCCTGCGGATCACGTTGCCGATATCGGCGGCGATTGAAGGGGGCACGCCCGAGGTCGGTTCGTCGAGGATCAGCAGCGCCGGTTCCTGAGCCAGCGCCCGACCAATCGCCAGCTGGCGTTGGGCGCCCACGCACAGATCGCCGGCGCGGCGAGCGCGCATCTGGCGCAAATGGGGGAACAGGCTGTAGATCAGCGGCGGAATGCGGCGAGGGGCACCGCGCCCGGCCATTTGCGCTACCTGGAGATTCTCTTCTACGCTCAGCTGTGAGAAAAGTTGCCGCCCCTGGGGCACGTGGCTGATGCCCAGCGCGGCGCGGCGTTCCATCGGCTGCAGCAGCAGGTTTTGCGGCGGCTGATCCGCCGGCAGCCAGGTCATGCTGCCGCTCACCACCGGCACATGCCCCATGATGCAGTTGACCAGCGTGGTCTTGCCCACGCCGTTGCGCCCAAGCAGCACGGTACACTGTCCGCGCGGCAGCTCCAGGTTGATGTCCCACAGGGTGTGGTTCTGCCCGTAAAATTGATTGACCGACCTCAGGCTCAGCATTTGGCATTCTCCTCATAGACGCTCGTTTCACTCGTTGGTGGGGGGACTGCAAAGGCCGCATGTGCGGCGAATTTCCCGAGTGTGGCCATGTCTGGAACAAAATGCCGTCCGTCCGATGAGCCAGAGCAAGGTCTGCGGTGGACGGAATGACAGTCAATATGTCGTTAAAAACGACGCTTGTGACGACTTGGTGTCGTTCTTGCGCTTTTACGGGCGATAGCGCCGCAAGGGTTACACGAAGCGGCAGACAGTGCATCATGCTGCCGCACCGCATTTATACGCAGGAAGATAAAGCAACTCCCAGGCCAATTTTGCCACCGGGTGAAAACGGGGGATTGTTATCGCCTTGTTAACCGCCGGTCAGGCCTGACGCGCGCTGCCGTGACAGCCTGAAAATACGCGGGGAAGTTAACCCGGACGTTTTTTGCACTCTTGTGGTGCTCTTCGGTGAGGGCATGGTGCAAGGCATTGCGCCGCCGTCAAGAGCGATCCGCGAGAAAGGGGCCGATGCGATTTTGGCAATGGGGATTTTTAGTATTAATCGGCATAAACAAAGCGATATTTTTATGAAAAAATAACTAAAAAAGGCATTTTGGCGAGTGTAAAGGGCGAAAAGCTTTCTTTCTGTAACTCCCGCCCCGGGCGGGGCGGTGAGAGTTATCCACTATTCCTGTGGATAACCTTGTGCATTAGATTTAGAAAAACGCTGTAAAGCGAGAGCCGACGCGGGTTCTGTTCGCTTTGTCCGCATTCTCGTCTTTTTATTAATATTATTAAATATCAATAATTTAATTAAAATCAAGACGCAGGGGTATTGATCAGGCCTCTATGTATGATTTTTCGACGCCGTGCTATCAATAAGTTAATTCGCGGCAAGTTCTGGGGATAAATCTGTTATTGACAATAAAAATGTCACCGGGCTGTAACGCCACGGTGCAGCGGCGTGGCCGCCGCATCGATCGCGGCGACGAATCCGCTTGAAGCTGGTTTTATATCCAGTATCATGGGCACTGGCGCAAATCGCCGACACTTTCCATAATTAGGGGCCATATCCGGCGCAGAGCCGGCTGGCCGCCTGAGCGCGCGCATCTCCACAGGGTAGCCGAGCAATGAGTAAACTTTTCAAACTGCATTCCGAGTTCAAACCGGCCGGCGATCAGCCGGAAGCCATCCGCAAGCTGGAAGAGGGGCTGGAAGACGGCCTGGCGCACCAGACGTTGCTGGGAGTCACCGGTTCGGGCAAGACGTTCACCATCGCCAACGTGATAGCCGATCTGAATCGACCGACCATGGTGATGGCGCCGAACAAGACGCTGGCGGCACAGCTGTACGGCGAGATGAAAGCGTTTTTCCCGGAGAATGCGGTGGAGTACTTCGTCTCCTACTACGACTACTACCAGCCGGAAGCCTACGTGCCCAGCTCCGACACCTTCATTGAAAAAGACGCTTCGGTGAACGAACACATCGAGCAGATGCGTCTTTCCGCCACCAAGGCGCTGCTGGAACGGCGCGACGTGGTGGTGGTGGCGTCGGTGTCGGCGATCTACGGCCTGGGCGATCCGGATCTTTACCTGAAGATGATGCTGCACCTGACCCAGGGCATGATCATCGATCAGCGATCCATTTTGCGCCGCCTGGCGGAGCTGCAGTATTCCCGCAACGATCAGGCTTTCCAACGCGCCACCTTCCGCGTGCGCGGCGAGGTGATCGATATCTTCCCGGCGGAATCGGACGAGCTGGCGCTGCGCGTCGAGCTGTTCGACGAGGAAGTGGAGCGGCTGTCGCTGTTCGATCCGCTGACCGGGCAGATTGAGCAGGTGGTGCCGCGTTTTACCATCTACCCGAAATCGCACTACGTGACGCCGCGTGAGCGGATCATGCAGGCGATGGAAGAGATCAAGGTCGATCTGGCGGACCGCCGCAAGGTGCTGCTGGCCAACAACAAGCTGCTGGAAGAGCAGCGCCTGACGCAGCGCACCCAGTTCGATCTGGAGATGATGAACGAGCTGGGTTACTGCTCGGGCATCGAAAACTACTCGCGCTATCTGTCCGGGCGCGCCGAGGGCGAGCCGCCGCCGACGCTGTTCGACTACCTGCCGGCGGACGGCCTGCTGGTGGTCGACGAATCCCACGTCACCATTCCGCAGATCGGCGCGATGTTCAAGGGGGACCGCGCGCGTAAGGAAACGCTGGTGGAGTACGGCTTCCGCCTGCCGTCGGCGCTGGACAACCGCCCCTTGCGCTTCGAGGAGTTCGAGGCGCTGGCGCCGCAGACCATCTACGTTTCCGCGACGCCGGGCAAATATGAGCTGGAGAAATCCGGCGGCGATCTGATCGATCAGGTGGTGCGCCCGACCGGGCTGCTGGATCCGATCGTGGAAGTGCGGCCGGTGGGCACCCAGGTGGACGATCTGCTCTCCGAGATCCGCAAGCGTGCGGCGATCAACGAGCGCGTGCTGGTGACCACCCTGACCAAACGCATGGCGGAAGACCTGACCGAATACCTGGAAGAGCATGGCGAGCGCGTGCGCTACCTGCACTCGGATATCGATACCGTGGAACGGGTCGAAATCATCCGTGACCTGCGTCTGGGCGAGTTCGACGTGCTGGTGGGCATCAACCTGTTGCGTGAGGGGCTCGACATGCCTGAGGTGTCGCTGGTGGCGATTCTGGACGCCGACAAGGAAGGCTTCCTGCGTTCCGAGCGTTCGCTGATCCAGACCATCGGCCGCGCGGCGCGTAACCTGAACGGCAAGGCGATCCTGTATGGCGATCGCATCACCGATTCGATGGCCAAGGCGATCGGTGAAACCGAGCGGCGTCGTGCCAAGCAGCAGGCCTACAACGAAGCCAACGGCATCGTGCCGCAGGGGCTGAACAAGAAGATCGGCGATATTCTGCAGATCGGCCAGCCGGTCAACCGCGCCAAGAGCAAAGGCAAGGGCAAGGCGGTGGACGGCGGCGCTCAGCTTCAGAACCTTACGCCGAAAGCGCTCGATCAGAAAATCCGCGATCTGGAGGCGCAAATGTACACCCACGCGCAAAACCTGGAGTTCGAACAGGCGGCTGCGCTGCGCGATGAGATCCACCAGCTGCGCGAGCAGTTCATCGCGATTTCCTGACCGTTGGACGGTGCCCGCGCCGCGGGCGTCAAAATTCCTTGTCGGCCGCGCCAAAGCTGTTATGGTGTGCGGCCCGATTTGACCACGAAGAGTACCGAACATGAGCCAACACCAGTCTAAAGACCCGCTGCACGGCGTAACGCTGGAGCAACTGCTGAATAAACTGGTGGATCACTACGGTTGGTCCGAACTGGGCGCGCGCATTCGCATCAACTGCTTCCTCAGCGATCCGAGCATCAAGTCCAGCCTGAAGTTTTTGCGTCGCACGCCCTGGGCGCGTAAAGAGGTGGAAGATCTGTATATCGATATGGTCAGCCATCCCGCCCCAGCCAGCGATAATCCCTGGCTGCGCGGGCGAGACGGTTAAATTCGGTCAGCGGCGCGCGGCCAGCTCCACCAGCGCGTGATCCAGCGCCTGGCGCAGCAGCTGGCGATCGTGGCGGTAGGGGATGTCGCTCGCTTCCAGCGGTTGCTGAATCACCACCCGATCCTGCACTTCACTGGCGTCCACCGCCGGGCCGACGATCAGCGCATCGATCATCCGGCGGCCGATCTTCTCTTCCATCAGCGTCAGCTTATCCTTTAACGACAGCGCCGCGGCGGCCACGCTCAGCTCGCGGCCGAGGTTGCCAATATAGATCATGCTGGCGCTGCTGCGGCGCAGCGCCTGGGTGAGATCGTCCAGCAGCAGCAGCGGCATCAGGCTGGTGAGGAAACTGCCCGGCCCGATCAGGATCACGTCGGCCTGTGCGATGGCGTCCAGCGCTTCGCGCGTGGCGTTGACCGGCGGCGACAGCATCAGCTCCTGCGGCATATGGGTCAGCTGGTCGACATTCACTTCACCGTAAACATGGTTGCCTTCGTGATCGTGCGCCATCAAATCCACCGGCTGCTCCGACATCGGGATCAGCGCCGCGTCCACCTTCAACAGGCTGCGTACCAGGTTGATCGCTTCCAGCGGGCGCACGCTCAGGTGATCCAGCGCTTTCAGCATCAGGTTGCCGAGGTTGTGGCCGGCCAGTTCGCCGTTGCCGCTGAAGCGGTATTCGAACATCGCCGAGGCGACGCTCGGTTCGGTGATCAGCTGGTTGAGACAGTTACGGGTATCGCCCCAGGCAATGCCGCCTTCCGAACGGCGGATACGGCCGGTGGAACCGCCGTTGTCGGTGGTGGTGACGATGCCGGTCAGGCGGGAGCCTAAGGACGACAGGGCCGACATCACACGGCCCAGGCCATGTCCGCCGCCTAACGCCACCACGCGGTCGAGATCGGCCAGGGTACGATTACGCATAAATTTCCTTACAAAGGGGCTGAACTGCCCGCATAAGGTAGCGGATCCGGCATAAAAACGCGATAAGAGTGTCATTTGCGTGATTCCGGTCAATTCGTCCGCGCAAGCGATGTTTATCATGGTTTACCAGAATACGCGGCGTCTAAAAACGCTGTATAGACAATTATATAGCGAATTAACGCGTTGGCTATCGTTGCCGATTAGCGCTAGAATTCTGCTGAAAACCACGGTTTCATTCCGGCTACTCAAGGTAGCGGGAAGAGAAATCAAACTCCTAGCCCCTGTGCCTACGTTGTTCATCCGGAACGATATGGCGCCTGGGCCGTGGCGAAGTCAGCCACCAGGGTGCAGAGGGGAAACGCTCGCATCTCCCGACTTTGGAAAGGTGTTATGGTACCGCAACTCATTGATGCTTATGAGCGCAAGTTCTATTACCTGCGCTTGTCGATCACCGACGTGTGCAACTTTCGTTGCACCTATTGTTTGCCCGACGGCTACAAGCCGAGCGGCAGCCCGAAAAGCTTCCTGTCGCTGGATGAAATCCGCCGCGTCAGCCGTGCGTTTGCCGAACTGGGCACCGAAAAGGTGCGCCTGACGGGCGGTGAGCCTTCGCTGCGCCGCGATTTTACCGAGATCATCGCCGCCGTGCGGGAAAACCCGGCCATCCGTACCCTGGCGGTCACCACCAACGGCTACCGTCTGGCGCGCGACGTCGCCGCCTGGCGTGACGCCGGTCTGACGGCGATCAACGTCAGCGTCGACAGCCTGGATCCCCGTCAGTTTCACGCCATCACCGGCCAGGACAAGTTCCGCCAGGTGATGGATGGCATCGATGCTGCCTTCAGCGCCGGTTTCAGCAAGGTCAAGGTCAACGCAGTATTGATGCGTGACGTCAATCATCAGCAACTCGGCGCCTTTCTCGCCTGGATCAAAGACCGACCGATCCAGCTGCGCTTTATCGAACTGATGGAAACCGGCGAGGGCGGCGAGCTGTTTCGCAAACACCACGTTTCCGGCGAAGTGATTCGCCGGCAGCTGGAGCAGCAGGGCTGGCAGCGCCAGGCGCGCGGCCGCAGCGACGGCCCGGCGCAGGTGTTCAGCCACCCGGACTACCAGGGTGAGGTGGGTCTTATCATGCCGTATGAAAAAGACTTCTGCGCCAGCTGCAACCGGCTGCGCGTTTCTTCCATCGGCAATCTGCACCTGTGTCTGTTCGGCGAGCAGGGGGTGCCCCTGCGCGATCTGCTGGCGGATGACGGCCAGCTCGACGCGCTGAAGGCGCGCATCCAGAGCGGGCTGCTGAGCAAGAAGCAGACCCATTTCCTGCATCAGGGCAACAGCGGGATCACCCAGAACCTGTCGTTTATCGGCGGCTGACAGCCAATAGGAGCTTATTGAACCATGAGCCATGCGAGCAGCGAGTTTATTCCGGCGCATATCGCCATCCTGACCGTGTCTGACAGCCGCGGCGCGGCGGAAGACACCTCCGGCCAATATCTGCAGGACGCGGCGCAGGAAGCCGGCCATCAGGTGGTGGATCGCGCCATCGTCAAAGATGATATTTACCAGATCCGCGCGCGGGTTTCCGCCTGGATCGCCGATGACAACGTGCAGGCGGTGCTGATCACCGGTGGCACCGGTTTTACCGCCCGCGACAACACGCCGGAAGCGCTGTTGCCGTTGTTCGACAGAGAGGTGGAAGGGTTCGGCGAACTGTTCCGTATGGTGTCGTACGAAGAGATCGGTACCGCGACGATCCAGTCGCGCGCGTTGGCCGGCCTGGCCAACCGCACGGTGATTTTCGCCATGCCGGGCTCCACCCGCGCCTGCCGCACCGCCTGGGAGCGGATTATCGAAGAGCAGTTGGACGCGCGCCATCGCCCGTGCAACTTCCAACCCCATTTGAAGAAGCTCTGAGTCATGACACAGCTAACCCACATTAACGCCGCCGGCGAAGCCCATATGGTCGACGTATCCGCCAAGGCTGAAACGGTGCGCGAGGCGCGCGCCGAAGCCTTCGTCGAGATGTTGCCCGCCACGCTGGCGATGATCGTCGACGGCAGCCATCACAAGGGCGACGTGTTCGCCACGGCGCGCATCGCCGGCATTCAGGCGGCCAAACGCACCTGGGAGCTGATCCCGCTGTGCCACCCGCTGATGCTGAGCAAGGTCGAAGTGCAGCTGGAGGCGCAGACGCAGCATAGCCGGGTGCGCATCGAAACCTGTTGCCGGCTGACCGGCAAAACCGGCGTCGAGATGGAGGCGCTGACCGCCGCCTCGGTGGCGGCACTGACCATCTACGACATGTGCAAAGCGGTACAGAAAGACATGGTGATCGGCCCGGTGCGCCTGCTGGCGAAAAGCGGCGGCAAATCCGGCGATTTTAAGGTGAACGTATGATCGATATTCTTTTCTTCGCGCAGGTGCGCGAACTGGTGGGCACCGGCGGCCTGTCGATGCCGGCGGATTACCCGACCGTTGAGGCGCTGCGCCAGGCGCTGTGCGCGCGCGGCGATCGCTGGGCGCTGGCGCTGGAGTCCGGCAAACTGCTGGCGGCGGTCAATCAGTCGCTGGTGGCGGCGGACCATCCGCTGCGCGCCGGCGATGAAGTGGCCTTCTTCCCGCCGGTCACCGGGGGATAAGCATGGAAAATACCCGCATTCGCGTGGGCGAAGCGCCGTTCAACGTCGGCGACGAGTACCAGTGGCTGGCTCAGTGCGACGCCGATGGCGCGGTGGTGACCTTCACCGGCAAGGTGCGCAACCATAACCTCGGGGACGACGTCAGCGCGCTGACGTTGGAACACTACCCCGGCATGACCGAGAAGGCGCTGGCGGAGATCGTGGCCGAGGCGCGCAGCCGCTGGCCGCTGCAGCGGGTGACGGTGATCCATCGCGTCGGTGCGCTGTATCCCGGCGACGAGATCGTATTCGTCGGCGTGACCTGCGCGCACCGCAGCATGGCGTTCGCCGCCAGCGAGTTCATCATGGACTACCTGAAGACCCGCGCGCCGTTCTGGAAGCGCGAAGCCACCGGCCAGGGCGATCGTTGGGTAGACGCTCGCGACAGCGATCGCGAGGCCGCGAAGCGCTGGCACGATGCGGCTAAATAACGCGTCAACAGCGGAAACAAATCAAGACCTTTGCCGCTTTCGCGCGGCATATTCTGTGGTACGCTTATAGCAGGCGAAGCCCCGTTCGAGGGGCTTCGGAATCTTGTTTACAACGCAAAAGGTAACCGTCATGGACCGATATCCACGCTCTAATGGTTCAATCGTCGAACGTGCCAACAGCGGCATTCAGGCCTACATGGCGCAGGTTTACGGCTGGATGACCTGCGGTCTGCTGCTGACGGCGTTCGTTTCCTGGTATGCGGCCAACACGCCCGCGATCCTCAACTTCATCTTCTCCAGCCAGATCACCTTCTTCGGCCTGATCATCGCCCAACTGGCGCTGGTGTTCGTGATTTCCGGCATGGTCAACCGCCTGAGTGGCGCGGTGGCCACGTCGCTGTTCATGCTGTACTCGGCGCTGACCGGGCTGACGCTGTCGAGCATCTTCATCGCCTACACCTACAGCTCGATCGCCAGCACTTTCGTGGTCACTGCCGGCATGTTCGGCGCCATGAGCCTGTACGGCTACACCACCAAGCGCGATCTGAGCGGCTTCGGCAGCATGCTGTTCATGGCATTGATCGGCATCGTGCTGGCCTCGTTGGTGAACATCTGGCTGAAAAGCACCGCGCTGATGTGGGCGATTACCTACATCGGGGTGGTGGTGTTCGTCGGCCTGACCGCGTACGACACGCAAAAACTCAAGGCGATGGGCGAGCAGCTGAACGCCGATGATAAAGACAGCTTCCGCAAGTACGCCATCGTCGGCGCGCTGACGCTGTATCTCGACTTCATCAACCTGTTCCTGATGTTGCTGCGTATCTTCGGCAACCGTCGCTAAATCCATGGCCTTTCAAGCAGTAGCTTGAAATCCACAGGACTTACCAGGCTCTGCATGTGATATGCAGAGCTTTTTTTATGCGATTTTGCGGCGGAACAGCGCGTAGGCGGCGCTGCCGGTGGTGGCGGTGATTACCAGCAGCGGCCACAGGCTGTGCCAGATGATGCTGAAGCTGGCGTCCTTCAGATAGATCTGCTTGGTGATGTCGGTGAAGTGGCGTATCGGGTTAACCCAGGTCAGATCCTGCAGCCACACCGGCATATTCTCCACCGGCGAGACGTAACCCGAGAGCAGGATCGCCGGCATCATGAACACGAAAACGCCGATGAACGCCTGCTGCTGAGTGGCGCACAGCGACGAGATCAGCAGGCCGAAACCGACCAGCGACAGCCCGTAGATCAGCATGGTGGCGTAGAACAGCAGCAGCGATCCGGCGAACGGGATCTGGTACAGGAAGATGCCGATCAACAGCACGATGCTGGCCTGGAAGCTGGCGACGACCAGCGCCGGCACCGCCTTGCCGATAAAGATCTGCCAGGTGGTGAGCGGTGAGACCAGCAGCTGTTCCAGCGTGCCCTGTTCGCGCTCGCGCGCCACCGACAGCGAGGTGACGATCAGCACGCCGATGGTGGTGATCATGGCGATCAGCGACGGCACCACGAACCATTTGTAGTCCAGATTCGGGTTATACCAGTTGCGCACCACCAGCTCGCTGTTGTTGGGTTTGGCGCGGTTGCCGAGCAGCTCGTTCTGATATTCCTGCACGATCTGCTGCACGTAGTTGGCGGCGATCTGCGCGCTGTTGGAGTTGCGCCCGTCGAGCAGCAGCTGCAGCGGCGCGGTGTTGCCGGCGGCGATATCGCGCGAGAACTGCGCCGGGAAGCGGATCAGCAGCAGCGCCCGCTGGTTATCGATGGTGGTCTTTATCTCCTGCGGGCTGCGCAGCAGCAGCACGTGTTGAAAGGCCTTGGCCTTGGCGAAGCGCTGGGTCAGCTCTACCGAGGCCTGGCCGCTGTCCTCGCTGTAGACCGCGATGGTGGCGTTGGTGACTTCCAGCGTCGCGGCGAACGGGAACAGCAGCACCTGCAGGATCACCGGCATGATTAAAATGGCGCGGGTTTGCGGATCGCGCAGCAGCGCCTGCATTTCCTTGATGATGAGCGTCAACAGACGATGAAACATCGCTCTTTCTCCTCAATCCAGCCGACGCTGGGTTTTCCAGGCCGTCAGGCCGATGAACACCACGGCGGAAGCGATCAGGAACAACAGATTGATCAGCAGCACGGTGCCGACGTTGCCCGCTAGGAACAGCGTTTGCAGCGTGCTGACGAAGTAGCGCGCCGGAATGATGTAGGTTACCGCGCGCACGATGGCCGGCATGCTGTCGATCTGGAAGATGAAGCCGGACAGCATGATCGACGGCAGGAAGGCGGCGTTCAGCGCCACCATCGCCGCATTGAACTGGTTGCGGGTGAGGGTGGAGATCAGCAGGCCCATGCCGAGGGTGCTGGCGAGGAACAGGCTGCTGATCAGCAGCAGGATCAGCAGCGAACCGCGATAGGGCACGCCGAGCACCCACACCGCCACCGCCATGCACAGCGCCATGGCGATCATACCGAGGAAGTAATATGGGATCAGCTTGGAGAGCAGCAGCTCGCTGCGCGTCACCTGGGTGGACAGCAGGGCTTCCATGGTGCCGCGCTCCCATTCGCGGGCGATCACCAGCGAGGTGAGGATGGCGCCGATCACCGTCATGATGATGGTGATGGCGCCGGGAATGATGTAGTGCCGGCTGATAGCCGCCGGGTTGAACCAGTAGCGCATCTGCACGTCAATCAGCGGCTTGTCGCTGCTCCCCCGATCGGCGGCGCGCTGCTGCTGCCAAACTTGCCATACGCCCTGGGCATAGCCCTGCACGAAGTTGGCGGTGTTCGGCTCGCTGCCGTCGGTGATCACCTGGATAGGGGCGCTGTCGTGCGGGCGCGCCATGCGCTGGTCGAAATTCACCGGGATCACCACCAGGCCGCGTATCGTGCCGGCCTGCATCTGCTGGATCAGCTGTTGGCGGTTGTCGCTGATGGTCGGTTCGATATAGGGCGAGCCGGCGAACGCCTGGGCCAGATCGCGCGCGTCTTCGCTCTGTTGCTCCATCAGAATGCCCAGATGCAGCTTGCTGGAGTCCAGGTTGATGCCGTAGCCGAAGATAAACAGCAGCATCAGCGGGATGACGAAGGCGATCAGGCCGCTGCTGGGATCGCGCAGTATCTGCCGCGTTTCCTTCAGGCACAGGGCGCGCAGCCGGCGCCAGGAGAAGCCGCTGTCGTCGATTGGGGTACGGTTATCGCTCACCGTGATTCCTCCTCGTCGTAGCCCTGCACCAGCTCGATAAACGCCTGCTCCATCGAGGGGCTGGGATTGTCGTCGCGCGCCACCTGCTGTTTGAGATCGTCCGGCGTGCCGGCGGCGATGATCTTGCCGCGATAGACCAGGCCGATGCGGTCGCAGTACTCCGCTTCGTCCATAAAGTGGGTGGTCACCATCACCGTGACGCCCTTGTCGACCATGCCGTTGATGTGTAGCCAGAACTCGCGCCGCGTCAGCGGATCGACGCCGGAAGTCGGTTCGTCGAGGAACAGGATATCCGGTTCGTGCATCAGCGCGCAGGCCAGCGCCAGGCGCTGTTTGAAGCCGAGCGGCAGCGCGTCCGGCGTCTGATCGAGGATCGGCGCGAAGTTGAAGGCGCGCGACATCTCGTCGATTTTGTCGCGCTGCGCCTTGCCGTTCAGGCCGTAGACGCCGGAGAAGAACTTCAGGTTCTGCGCCACCGTCAGGTTGCCGTACAGCGAGAATTTTTGCGCCATGTAGCCAAGGCGTTGGCGCGCCTGGCCGGAGCTGGTCTTGAGATCCATCCCCAGCACCAGTGCCTTACCGCTGGAGGGGATCAGCAGGCCGCACATCATTTTGAAGGTGGTGGACTTGCCGGCGCCGTTCGGCCCGAGCAGGCCGAAAATTTCACCGCGCCGCACCTGGAAATCAACGTGATCGGTGGCGGCGAAGTCGCCGAATTTTTTGGTCAGCTGCACCGCTTCGATCACCGTTTCACCGCTTGCGCCGTTGACGGTCGGCATGATCTCCGCCAGCGCCGAGCGGTGATTGGGGCCGCCGCCGAGCAGATCGATAAACGCATCCTCGAAGCGCGGATCCGCTTCATCCAGTTCGGCGTTCGGCAGATCAAGCGCCTGCAACAGCTGGCGGTGATCTTCGCCTTCCTTCAGGATCAGGCGCAGGTACTTGCCCTGGATCACGCCGTCGGTGACCGCCGGCAGGCAGATCGCCCGCTGCAGCAACGATCGATGGCTGCCGGGGGGCGCGGCGATCAACACCGTGCGCCCGGCCATACGGCGGGTCAGCGCCTGCGGCGCGCCGCTGAACAGCAGCTCGCCCTCGTTGAGCAGCAGCACTTCGCGGCACTGCTCGGCCTCATCGAGATAAGAGGTGCTCCACAGGATTAACATACCGTCGTTGGCCAGCTCGTGCACCATGCGCCACAGCTCGCGGCGCGAGATCGGATCGACGCCGACGCCCGGTTCATCCAGCAACAGCACCTGAGGTTCGCCCACCAGCGTGCAGGCCAGTCCCAGTTTCTGCTTCATGCCGCCGGACAGCTTGCCCGCCAGGCGCTCGGTGAAGCGGGTCAGATCGGTGAATTTCAGCAGCCGTTCGAAGGTCTGGCGGCGAAGATCGCCGGTGACGCCGCGCAGATCGGCGTACAGCGTCAGGTTCTCCATCACCGTCAGATCCTCATACAGCCCGAACTTCTGCGGCATATAGCCGAGGATCGCGTGCAGTTGACGATCCTGCGCGATCGGATCCAGCCCGGCGACCCGCAGTTTGCCGCTGCTGGGCTGCAGCAGCCCGGCCAGCATGCGCAGCAGGGTGGTTTTACCTGCGCCATCCGGGCCGACCAGCCCGATCACCGCGCCGCTGCGCAGGGTGGTGGTCAGGCTGGCGACCGCCGGTTTCTCAAGCGACGGGAAGCGCTTCTCCAGCCCTTCCAGCTCAATGGTGTGCGCCTGTTCCATAGCCGGCCTCAGGGTTTGGCGAAGCGCAGGGTGACCGGCATGCCCTGGCGCAGCGCGTCGTCGGCGTCGGTGACGATCACCCGCAGGCGGTACACCAGATCGGTGCGCAGGTCCGGCGTTTCAACGCTTTTCGGCGTGAATTCCGCGGTCGGCGAGACGAAACCGATCTTGCCGTGGTAAGGCTTGTCGGGGCGGCCGTCGGTGTAGATCTCCAGTTCGGTGCCGGGCACCGCCTGGTTCAGGCTGGTTTCGTTGACGTAGGCGCGCACCCACACCGGCCGGGTCAGCGACAGGGTGAATACCGTGCCGCCGGCGCCGAGCATGGTGCCCGGCTCCACCGCGCGGGTCAGCACCGTGCCGGCGGAAGGGGAGACCAGCGTGGCATCTTGCAGGTTCAACTGCGCCTGCGCCAGCGCCGCTTCACTCTGCGCTACGTCGGCCTTGGCCTGTTCAATCTCTTGCGGACGGTTGCCGCTGCGGTATTGCGACAGCTTGTCCTTCGCCGCCTGCAGGTTGGCCTGCGCCTGATTGCGGGCGGTGCGCGCATCCTCCAGCGCGTCGGCGGACGTGGCGTTTTTCGCCCACAGCCCCTGTTGGCGTTTCAGGAAGCTGTCGGCATAGGCGAAGGCGGACTGGCGCTGCGCCATTTCTGACTGCACCTGGGCTATCTCTTCGGTGCGGTAGCCGGCCTGCAGCAGCGACAGTTTGGCGCGCGCGCTGCCGACGTTGGCTTCGGCCTGCTGCAGCGCGTTGCGGTAGGGGGCATCGTCCAGCTTGCCGAGCAGCTGGCCCGGCTGAACGGCATCGCCTTCATCCACCGCCAGCGACGCCAGACGGCCGTCGACGCGAAAGCCGAGGTTGACCGTGCGGATATCGACATTGCCGTACAGCGTCAACGGCTTATCCTGCCGTTGTTGGTAATGCCATACCCCGTAAGCGGCGGCCGCAATCAGCAGAATTAACAATACGATCAAGGCACTGCGTTTTTTGTTCATAACACTCCCTGCCTGAATTTACGCGCCATGACGTTGGCGCAGCCCGGTAACCAGAATCTCAATATGTTCGCTCAGCACCGCCGCGATTTGCGCCGCTTCGCCCTCGCCAATGGCTTGCCAGCCGGCCTGACGGCGGATGGTTTCGCGCGCCACGCGAAACGACAGCACCTCGCCGATCAGCGCATGGGTATGCAATACGAGGCGGGTCGCCTGTTCGTCGATGCCGGTCGCGGCCGACAGCAGGCGGCACAGCCGCTCGTGCATCGGCGCGATCACCTGGCTGTGGATCAGCGGGTAGGCCTCGGTCGGGGCGAGCTGTTCGCGCGACATGATTTTGCTCAGGTTCAGCGTGTGCGGCTGGGTCATCAGTTCGCTGAAGGCCAGCAGGCCACGCTGCAGCAAACGCAGCGCCGCGTCGGGTGAGCGCTGCGTGGTGGACTGTTGCCAGAAGCGATCGGCCTCGTCGGCCAACGGGGCGAACGCCTGCTGGATGAAATCGGCGAGCGACTGCGCCACGGCCAGATACAGCCCCTCTTTGGAGCTGAAGTAGTAGGTGATGGCGGCGATATTCTGGCCGGCGCGCTGGGCGATGTCGCGGGTGGTGGCACCCTGCAGACCGCATTCGCCGAACAGTTCGGTCGCCGCGGCGAGCAGCTGCCGGCGCGTTTGCTCGCCGCGCGCTCGGCCGGCGGCCTGATGAGGGACGGAAGCTGGCATAGGTCACGCTCGAAGTTAATCAATCATATGATTAACTTTATGCCAGATTGTTTAAAATGCAACCTCTAACCACAATGAGTTATGTGATCGGCTTCAGACAATGCTGAATTTACGGCAGATTGTGCTCTGGGTGCGTAAAAGTGCTTTTTATGGCGCGACTTCTGTTACAATCGGCGCCTGGTGCACTGCAGTTTGTGCCAATCCCTCGTGGTCATGCTTAATGCCCCGTCTGATCATCCTCCCAGGAAACTGCACCGAACACCGTTAGGTTAGGGGGGATCTGGAGTTTTTCTCTTTATGTCATTTGAAACCCTCGGCTTAAGTGCTGAAATTGTGCGCGCTGTTGAAGAACAGGGCTATCGCGAACCGACGCCAATTCAGCGTCAGGCTATCCCTGTCGTGCTGGAAGGTCGTGACCTGATGGCCAGCGCCCAGACCGGCACCGGTAAAACCGCCGGTTTTACCCTGCCGCTGTTGCAGCTGCTGAGCAAGCATGATCATCCGGTCAAAGGCCGCCGCCCGGTGCGCGCGCTGATCCTGACGCCAACCCGTGAGCTGGCGGCGCAGATCGGCGAAAACGTCGATGCCTACAGCAAACACCTGCGCCTGCGTTCGCTGGTGGTGTTTGGCGGTGTGAGCATCAACCCGCAGATGATGAAGCTGCGCGGCGGCGTCGATATTCTGGTGGCCACGCCGGGCCGTCTGCTGGATCTGGAACATCAGAACGCGGTTGACCTGTCCAAAATCGAAATTCTGGTGCTGGACGAAGCGGACCGCATGCTGGACATGGGCTTTATCCACGACATCCGCCGCGTGCTGGCCAAGCTGCCGGCCAAGCGTCAGAACCTGCTGTTCTCCGCGACCTTCTCCGACGACATCAAGGCGCTGGCCAACAAGCTGCTGCACAACCCGGCTTCGGTAGAAGTGGCGCGCCGCAACACCGCGTCTGAGCAGATCGAGCAGAGCGTGCACTTCGTCGACAAGAAGCGTAAGCGGGAACTGCTGTCGCAGATGATCGGCGAAGGCGACTGGAAACAGGTGCTGGTGTTTACCCGCACCAAGCACGGCGCCAACCACCTGGCGGAACAGCTAAACAAAGACGGCATCACCGCTGCGGCGATCCACGGCAACAAGAGTCAGGGTGCCCGTACCCGTGCGCTGGCGGACTTCAAAGACGGCCGCATCCGCGTGCTGGTGGCCACCGACATCGCGGCGCGCGGTCTGGATATCGACCAGCTGCCGCACGTGGTGAACTACGAGCTGCCTAACGTGCCGGAAGACTATGTACACCGTATTGGCCGTACCGGCCGTGCGGAACGCACCGGCGAAGCTATCTCGCTGGTGTGTGTGGATGAGCACAAGCTGCTGCGCGACATCGAGCGCCTGCTGAAGCGTGAAATTCCGCGCATTGCGCTGCCGGGCTACGAGCCGGATCCGACCATCAAGGCCGAGCCGATCATCAACGGCCGCCAGGGTGGCGGACGCGGTGCCCCGCGCGGCAACGGCGGTGGCCAGCGTTCTGGTAACGGCGGCGGTCAGCGCAGCGGTAACGCGAACGGCGGCCAGCGTGAAAACCGTGGCAACGGCAACGGTAACGCTCGCCCGCAGGGGGACGGTCAACGCCGTTCCGGCGCGCCGGCCTCGCGTCGTCCACGTAGTCGCAAACCGGCCGAATAAGCCTGATTGCTCAAAGAGTAAGCCGCCGATACGGGCGGCTTTTTTTTTTGCCTGGCGGAACGGCATTTTCGTACTAGGCTGGACGGTGGCTAACCCTACATTCCAGGAGACGGAGATGAAATTGAAGTGCGCAATTCTCGATGATTACCAGCAGGTGGCGCTCAAGATGGCGGACTGGTCGGCGCTGGCCGATCGGGTGGAGGTGTCCGCCATCAGCGCGCACTTTACCGATGAGACGGAGCTGGCGGTGCATCTGCAGGAGTGCGACATTCTGGTCATCATGCGCGAACGCACGCCGATGACCGCCTCGCTGCTGGCGCGGCTGCCGAAGCTGAAGCTGCTGATCACCTCCGGCATGCGCAACGCGTCTATCGATTTGGCCGCCGCCGCCGAGCGCGGTGTGGTGGTATGCGGCACCAGCAGCGGATCGGCGGCACCGATGGAGCTGACCTGGGCGCTGCTGCTCGGGCTGGCGAAGCATATCGTGCCGGAAAGCGTCGGGCTGCAAAACAACGGCCCGTGGCAGCGGGATCTCGGCGTCACCCTGCAGGGCAAGACGCTGGGGCTGCTGGGATTGGGCAAGATCGGCGGCCAAATGGCCAAGGTGGCGCAGGCGTTCGGCATGCGGGTGTTGGCCTGGAGCCAGAACCTGACGGCGGAACGGGCGGCGCAGGAGGGCGCTTTGCTGGCGCCGTCCAAGCGGGCGCTGTTCGAGCAGAGCGATTTTGTTTCCATTCACCTGGTGCTGAGCGATCGCAGCCGTGGGCTGGTGGGGCGTGACGAATTGACGGCGATGAAACCCACCGCTTACCTGATCAACACCGCGCGCGCGGGGATCGTCGATCGGGCGGCGCTGGTGGACGTGCTGCAACAGCGGAAGATTGCCGGCGCCGGGCTGGATGTGTTCGAGACGGAGCCGCTGCCGGCCGACGATGCGTTTCGTCAGTTGCCCAACGTGCTGGCGACGCCGCATGTGGGTTACGTGGCGGACGACAACTACCGCGCCTACTTCACCGAGGCGGTCGAGGACATAGCGGCGTTCCTCGCCGGTCAACCGATTCGCCGGCTGGGCTGACGGCATTTTTAATGCCCGCAGAGGCTTGTCTGGCGCGGGCATTCACCCGTATCATTGCGGGTCTTTTTTTAGCTGGGATTGGTCATGCGCGTATTATTGGCTCCGATGGAGGGCGTTCTCGACTCTTTGGTGCGTGAGTTGCTCACCGACGTGAACGACTACGATCTGTGCATCACCGAATTTTTGCGCGTGGTCGATCAGCTGCTGCCGGCCAAGTCGTTCTACCGGCTGTGCCCGGAGCTGCGTCACGCCAGCCGCACGCCGTCGGGCACGCTGGTGCGGGTACAGCTGTTGGGGCAGTACCCGCAGTGGCTGGCGGAGAACGCCGCGCGCGCGGTGGAACTGGGCTCTTACGGCGTCGATCTCAACTGCGGCTGCCCGTCCAAGCTGGTGAACGGCAGCGGCGGCGGGGCGACGCTGCTTAAAGATCCGGAATTGATCTACCAGGGCGCCAAAGCGATGCGCGCGGCGGTGCCGGCCCATCTGCCGGTCACGGTGAAGGTGCGTCTGGGCTGGGACTCCTCCAACCGCAGCTTTGAAATCGCCGATGCGGTGCAGCAGGCGGGCGCCAGTGAGCTGACGGTGCACGGCCGCACCAAAGAGGACGGCTACAAGGCGGATCGCATCAACTGGGCGGCGATCGGCGAGATCCGTCAGCGGCTGAGCATCCCGGTGATCGCCAACGGCGAGATCTGGGATCACCAGAGCGCGCAGGATTGCCTGCAGACGACCGGCTGCGACGCCATCATGCTGGGGCGCGGCGCGCTCAACGTGCCGAACCTGAGCCGGGTGGTGAAGTATAACGAACCGCGCATGCCCTGGCCGCAGGTGGTTGAGCTGCTGCAAAAATACGTCCACCTGGAAAAGCAGGGCGACACCGGCCTGTATCACGTGGCGCGCATCAAACAGTGGCTGGGCTATTTACGCAAAGAATATGATGAAGCCACCGAACTGTTCAGCGAAATACGCGCGCTGACGACGTCAGGGGATATTGCGCGCGTTATCTGCCGTAGCTAAAAATAAACCCGCACGCGGCGGGTTTATTTAAATCGGTATTATCAGGCAGCTTTGTCGAGACGATTTAATTCTATCTCGATATCCTGAATGGTTTTTTCCAGCCCTTCCAGGCAGGCACCCTGTTTATTCAACAGGTCGTTAATGGCTTCGGCGAACGCCTTATTTTTGCATTCACCCTGATCGAAGGCCAGCCAGTGTGCGGAGAGCGTCTCGGTATTCGCCTGCGCATAGTGGCGCATTTCCTTCAGCTGGGAAGCGACGTTACGTAAATTATCCAGCTGCGCCTGTGCGTTTGCATTGTTGCTCATGAATTTCTCCTTGAGTTGGCCGTTAAATAATTTCGACTGCGGGATTAAGCTTACCCTATCTAAATAAAAATATCACCCTCAGTGGCTTTGGTGGTTATTTTTTAATGAATGCGGATATATTTATTTCTCGGCTGAACAAGGACTTGGATAGAATTGTAAAAATAGATAAATACGGTTTTTTATGGCGGTTATTTACGGCCATCCCACGCGAGATGGCCGTTATTCTAACGCTTAAGGGTGATGCTTATTATGCCGCATCCGCCAGCATAAACATGCCGTAGGGGTGTATTTCCAGATAATACTGCTCGCCGACGTTGGGCTGCAGGCGGGTGGCGTTAACCTGCAGCAAAATCTGCTGCCCGTGCCATGCCACCGTCACTTCATACTGCGGCCCCATGTAGGCGACATGTTGGATCACGCAGCGCTGGCTTTCCTCGCCGTGCTCGCTCAGCGTGATCGCTTCCGGCCGCACGCCCACCGTGCCGGCGCCTTGGGTGGCAAAGTGGGCGGGGCGCGGCAGGCGATAGCCGCTGATATCGACATGATCGGCGCTGAAGCCGGCCGGGAACAGGTTGGCGTCCCCCATAAAACTCGCCATAAAGCGCGACGCCGGCTGCCGATAGAGATCCTGCGGCGAACCCATCTGCATGATATGCCCTTTGTTCATCACCAGTACGGTGTCTGAGACCGCGAAAGCCTCGCTCTGATCGTGGGTGACGTACAGCGAAGTGATATCAAACTGCTTTTGCAGCTCGCGGATCTTTTCGCGCATGCTGCGGCGCAGGTTGGCGTCGAGGTTGCTCAACGGCTCGTCGAACAGCAGCACTTTCGGCTTGAGGATCAGCGCGCGCGCCAGCGCCACGCGCTGCTGTTGGCCGCCGGAGATCTGATCGACATAGCGATCGTCGAACCCCGCCAGATCCACCATCGCCAGCGCTTCCTGCACGCGCGCTTTCACTTCGGCGCGCGGAATGCCGAGCATCTTCAGCCCATAGCCGACGTTTTCTCCCAGCGACATATGCGGGAACAGGGCATAAGACTGAAACACCATGCAGATGTCACGCTGCTGGATGGAACGATGGGTCACGTCTTCACCATCAATGAATATCTGCCCGTCACTCGGCTTTTCCAGCCCGGCGACCAGGCGCAAAATGGTGGTCTTGCCGCAGCCGGAAGGGCCGAGCAGCGTCACCATTTGCCCCCGTGGGATGGTGAGCGTGATGTTATCGATCACCGTGTTGCTGCCGAACCGTTTGGAGACGTTACGCAGTTCAACGAAATTTTTCTGGCTCATCATGGGCTCCATTACGCCTGGTTTTTGGCTTTTGAACGGGAGATGCGTGCCTCGCCGATCAGCCAGTCAAAGAGGAAAATAATCGCCAGCATCACCACGATCAGAATTGAACCGTAGGCGATCGCCACGCCGTATTCGCCGTCTTCCACGCGGTTGAGGATGTAGGCGGTGGCCACGCGGGTATCGGGCGTCACCAGGAAAACGATGGCGCTGACGGTAGTGATGGCGCGCACGAAGCTGTAGATCAGCGCCGACAGGATCGCCGGGCGCAGCAGCGGCAGCAGGATGTGCGTGATGGTGCGCAGTGAGCCGGCGCGCAGGCTGAGCGAGGCTTCGTCCAGCGATTTGTCTATCTGGCCCAGCCCGGCGATCCCGGCGCGAATGCCTACCGGCACGTTGCGCATCACCATCGAGATAATCACGATGGCGGCCGTCCCGGTGAGGTACACCGGCGCGCTGTTGAAGGCGAGAATGTAAGAGACGCCCGCCACGGTGCCCGGCACCGCAAAGCACAGCATGGTGGTGAACTCGATGGTCTTTTTGCCCCTGAACTGCTGGCGCACCACGATCCAGGCGATCAGCAGGCCGAAGGCGGCGGTGATCGGCGCGGCGATCCCGGCGTACAGCAGCGTGTCGAGCAGCGAAGGCCACGCGCCGTCGCTCATGCTCTGGCCGAACAGCTTGATGAAGTTATCCAGCGTCAGCGTGTAATCCACCCCCCAGTTGACGGTGAAGCTGCCGTAGAAAATGCTGCCGTAGAGCAGGGCGTTAAAGGCTACCCACACCGCCAGCAACGCGATCACGCCCCACACCAGCGTGACCGGCAGCGGCTGTACGTCGCCGCGGTAGGATTTGCCGGACACGGTGACGTAGGAACGCTTGCCGATCCACAGGTACTGGATGCAGAACACCAGCAGCGAGAACAGCAGCAGGAAGGCGCCGAGGGTGCTGGCGGCCTGATAGTCGAGCTGCGAGCCGGTGATGTAGAAATAGATTTGCGTCGCCAGCACGTCGAAGTTGCCGCCGAGCACCAGCGGGTTGCTGAAGTCGGCCAGCGATTGCACCACCACGATCAGAAACGCGTTGGCCAGCGCCGGTTTCAGCAGCGGCACGAACACGCCGTTAAAGGTTTGCCAACGGCTGGCGCGCAGGGTGTAGGAGGCCTCTTCCAACGAAGGATGAATGGTCTTGATCGCGCCGTCGAGGATCATGAACGCCATCGGCGTGAACGCCAGCACCTGCGCCAGCCAGATGCCGGTAAAGCCGTACAGCCAGTTGGTGTTGGTCAGGCCGAACCAGGCCACCATCCACTCGGTGACGTAGCCGGAGCGCCCCATCATCAGCGTGACGCCCAGGCCGACGACGAACGGCGGCGTGACGATGGGCAGGATGGAGAAGATGCGGCCGATAATGGCGCTGCGCTTGGCGATGCGAGTGGTGTAAATCGCCAGCACCAGGCCGAAGAAGGTGCAGCCGGCGCCGACCGCGATCGACAGGGCGATGGAGTTGAGGATCACCTGAACGATATGCGCCTGCGACAGCACGTTCATAAACGCCAGCGGCGCGAACGCCCCCGCCTGGTCGGTGAACATCGGAATGAAAATCGCGATGCTCGGCCAGACGATAAAGACGCCGATCAGCGCCACGATGGTGACCAGCGCACCGATAACGAAACGGTCGCCGCCCAGCCATTCGAGGCGGGTCAGCGCCAGCGTCATGATGGCGCCCAGCGCGGTCAATTGCACCAGGGTGGCGTAGCCTAAACCGCGTCCCGCCACCGTGGCGCTGACGACGATAAAGGCCATGCACAGCAGCGCCCAGCCGGCATCGAACGCGTGCCGCCGCCGCCGTTCACCGCCCGCCGCGGCGTAGGGGCGAAGCAGCAACAGGCTTGGCAACAGGCACCAAAGCCAGCTGATATTGCGGTGTGACCAGCCGTAGGCCGCGAGGATTTCATCGCCGGTGGATTCCAGCAGGCCGTAATCCAGGCTCCAGCTCGGCAGCAGGGCGAACGCCAGCCAGCCAAGCAAAACCCAAAGGAATATCGCATCTCGTTTTTTCACGAGATGGAGTGCATGTGTATGTGACATAAGTTTCCCGGATGTTCAGGCCGGGTAAGGCGTGAGGCTTACCCGGCAACAGGCGCAGAATGTGGGCTTATTTACCCATCTTGACTTCGCTGACCCATTTATTGATCAGCGCCTTGCGGACCTCGGTCGAGCCGTACTTGTCCATGTCGTAGTTGATCAGCTTCAGGTCGTCGAGCTTCAGCGAGTTCGGCGAGGTAGCGGCGGTGGTGTTGGTCAGGATCTGATAGGACTTGCCTTTCTGCCATGCCAGTTCCTGCGCCTCTTTCGACAGCACCCAATCCACAAACAGCTTGGCGTTGTCGAGGTTACGTGCGCCTTTGAGGATGCTGACGCCGCCGATTTCGTAGCCGGTGCCTTCACAAGGCGAGATCAGCTCAAGCGGCGCGCCCTGTTCTTTTTCGAGCGAGTAGTCATGCAGGAAACCGATGCCGATCGCCGTTTCGCCGCGGGCGGCGTTGCGCGCCGGGGCAATGCCGGACTTGGTGTACTGCGAGACGTTGGCGTTCAGCTGCTTGAGGTAATCGAAGGCCTGATCGTCTCCCCACAGCTGGGCAAAGGTCGCCAGCGCGGTGTAGGCAGTGCCGGAGCTTTGCGGATCGGCGATTTGAATCTCGCCTTTGTACTCCGGTTTGGTCAGGTCTTTCCAGCACTTGGGCACCGGCAGGTTTTTCTCTTTCAGGCGCTGGGTATTGACGCCAAAGCCGAGGATGCCGACGTAGACCGCCGAGGAGTAGTTGCCTTTCAGCTTCGCCGGGTCGCGGAATTGTTGCATCACCTGTTCGAGGTTCGGCGATGTGTACGGCTGCAGCAGCCCCATTTCACCGGCCTGGGATTGCGGATCGAGCGTGCCGCCGTACCAGACGTCCGCCTGCGGGTTTTTCTTCTCGGCGTCCACTTTTGCCAGCGTGCTGCCGGAGCCGTTGCGGATGAACGAGGTTTTCACGTCATATTTCTCGCCGAAGGCTTTGGTCTCCGCTTCGCACATTTCATTGGTGGCGCTGCAGTAAACCACCAGGCGGCCCTTGGCGTGCGCGGCGCCGCTCAGCGTGGCCAGCGCGATGCCGGACGCTATCAGGGTAGTGACCCACGTTTTTTTCATTGTTTTATCCTTCTCTCGGTAGAGGTGGTAACGCTCGCCATCAGCAGCGGCATCAGCAATAAACCCATAAGAACGGCGGCGATCGACAGCAAACTGAACATGCCTGACCAGCCATAGCCTTCGATGACCCGCGACAGCGGCCAGCCCGCCAGCGCTGCCCCCAGGTAGGCGAACAGGCCGAGAAAACCGGTGATGGAGCCCGCTGCGCCTTTGTGCCCGCATTCCACGGCGGCAAGGCCAATCAGCATCTGCGGGCCGAAGACAAAAAAGCCCACCGTAAAGAAACAGCCCGCCAGCAGCGCGTAGTGATGCACCGGCGCCAGCCACAGCGCGGCGACGGAAACCATCAGCCCGAGCGTGAACAGCAAAATCATCGGCGCGCGCTGCCCGCCGAACAGCACATCCGAGCCCCAGCCGGCGAACAGCGCGCCGAGCAGGCCGCCTATCTCGAACAGCATCACCGTCGCGTTAGCGCTAAGCAGGTTGACGCCGTGGCTTTCCGTCAACCAGAGATTGCCCCAGTCGTTCAACGCGATGCGGATCAGGTAGACCAGCACGTAAGAGACGCCGAGCAGCCAGATCATCGGGTTCTTCAGCATCGTGGTGCGCAACATCTGCCACAGCCCCATCGGCGGGCTGTGCTGTTCCTGGCGCAGCTCCAGCGGATCGTGGCGCCACTGGCCGACCGACGGCAGGCCTTCTTCCTGCGGCGTGCCTGTCAGCCGCCGCGTGAGCCAGATGCCCAGCACCATGCTGACGGCGCCCGGGATCAACATCGCCGCCTGCCAGCCCCAGCGCTGGGCGGCGAAGGCGCTGATCAACGGCACGATCGCGCCGCCGAGGTTGATCGACATATTCCAGCAGCCCCACCAGAAGCCGCGTTCGTTGCGTGAATACCAATGGGTCAGCAGCCGCGCGCAGGGCGGCCAGCCCCAGCCCTGAAAGAAGCCGTTCAGCGCCCAGACCGCCAGCAGCAGCGTCAGCGATTCGCCGAAGGCGAACGCCACGTTCAGCAAACCGGTGGCGAACAGGCCGATCCCCATAAACCTGCGCTGCCCATGGCCGTCGTGCCACAATCCGGCGGCGAATTTCGACAGGCCGTAGCTCAGGTAAAACAGCGAGCCGAGCAGGCCGATGTCCCCTTTGTCCAGCCCCAAATCCGTTTGCAGCGCCGGCAACACGTAATTCACGCTTTTGCGCGTCAGGTAAAAGGCGGCGTACCCGATGACCATGTACAGCAGCAGTCGCGGGCGCAGCGCGCGGTAACGATGATCGATTTCAGATGCCGAGCGTGCCTGCATAGCCGCCTCCCTGGTGGTGACTATAAGAAGATGAAAGGGAAAGGGGATGAGAGAAAGTCCGGAGTGGCTAAGACTTTTTCCTAGTTAGTCGGCGGTTTGTTGCAAATTTGTGGGCAGGTTAACAATTACCCGGGTACCGCGCTGCGTTTCCAGCGTCAGTTCGCCGCCGAGTGCGCTGACCCGTTCGCGCATCCCCTGAATGCCGAAGCCGGGCACCTTGTCCGCACGGATGCCGATGCCGTTGTCCCGCACCTCGAGGTGCAAAAGCGCCCCCTGTTGATACAAGACGATGGCGACTTCGCTGGCTTCGGCGTGTTTGCACACGTTGTTGAGCAGCTCTTGCAGCAGCCGGTAGAGGGTGAAGCGCACCGTCTCGCCGGCGGGCGTGTCGATGAGTCGGTAGTCGAAACGGCAGCGGATGCCCCGTTCGCTAAAGGCGAATTCGCTCAGCAGGTGGTGAAGCGCGTCTTTGAACGCCAGCTCGTCCAGCGCGGGCGGGCGAAGCTGGCGCAGCAGCTGGCGCGTGGAGTGATGAATGCGCCGGGCGAGCTCGCTTATCTGGTGCGCGGCGGCCTGGGTTTGCGCCGGATCGTGCGCCCGTTTGACCAGCTGCGACTGGATTTGAATCGCGGTGATGTTCTGGCCGATTTCATCGTGCAGCTCGCGCGCCAGGTTTTTCCGCGTGTCTTCTTCGGTGTGGATCAGTTTTTCGGTCAGCGCCCGCCGTGCCGCCAGCTCTTCTTCCAGGCGTCGACGATAGTGGTGCAGGTTTTGCGCCAGGTGCTGCTGGCGGCTGATGGCGATGCCCAGGCCGATACCGAGCAGCGCCTGCGTCGCCAGAAAGATTTCCAGCTCGACCAGATTGCCGAACCCCACGCCGACCTGCCGGGCGAGGGTGATCATCATGCTGCCGAGCAGGCCGGACAGCACGCCGCCCTGCCAACCGAACTTCCACGCCATCACCACGTTCGGCAAGAACACCACGATCAGCAGCAGGCGTTCGATTTCCGGCGACAGCACCATCTGGGTGCCGATGCCGATAACGAAAAACAGGCTGCACCAGATGATTAAGGACGCGCGCAGCGGCGGGTTGGTGGTGTCCAGCCCCAGCAGGTGGTAACGGTGCTGCTGGCGCAGAAATTCAAAGATCAGGTAGACGAACGGTGTCAGCAAGACGCCGCCGGTAAACGACGCCAGGCCGAGCAGCATCGCCGGGCTGTGCGCGAAAGGCGAAAGCAGGGCGGTATTGAGCAGCGAGGCGGCGGTTACGGTGGCCAGCAGCAGCGTCAGCCGCTGCCAGTAGAGCGGAAAGCGGTGCCAGAATCGTTGCGCGACCGCAGCCGGAAGCAGGGTGATAAACGGCGCGGCCAGCAGACCGTAGCCGCTCAGCAGGCGCTCGCCGTGCAGCCAAAGCAGCAGCAGCACCGGAGGTACCAACAAGGCGGGCCAATAGCGGCGCGCCAGCAGGATCAGCAGCGCGAGATAGACGCCGTGCGGCAGAAACAGCGCCGCCTGATTGCCGTTGTGGGTCAGATAGAAACCGAGCGTCCACAGCGCCAGCCAGCCGCTGCCCCAGGCCAACAGGATAAACAGCGAGATAACCCAGGGCCGGAAGCGCGGAGCCATCAATGCCCCGCCAGCAACTGATGATCGAGGGCGAAATGCACCAGCTCGATGGTGCTGTTGCACTGCAGCTTGCCCAGGACGTTGGCGCGATGTACATGCACCGTTTTATGACTGAGCTCGAGCTTGAAAGCGATCTCCTTTACGCTGTCGCCTCTGACCAGCAGATCGAAAATTTCGCGCTCGCGCGGGGTCAGCCCTTCCAGCGCCGTAGCCGGCTGCTCGCCGCCACGCAGCGCCCGCAGCGCGTCGGCACACAGGTAATGGCCGCCCATATCGACGGAACGCACCGCCTGCACCAGCTCTTCCGGCCCGCAGCGTTTGGTCAGATAGCCGCTGGCGCCGGCGTCCAGCGCGCTTTGCACGAAGGTGGGGGAGTCATAGATGCTGAGGATGATCGCGCGGAACTGCGGCTTCTGCGCCCGCAGGCGTTTCAACAGGCTCAGGCCGTTTTCATCCGGCATGGCGATGTCCATCACCGCGACGCTGACGTCGTCGCGCAGCAATGCCGGCCAGGCCGCCGCCGCGCTGCTGTATTGCCCCACCACGTCGAGATCGTCCTCGAGGCTGAGCAACTGCGCAAAGCCGGAGCGCACCACCACATGGTCATCCACCAGTATCACACGGATCATTTTTCGCACTCTGTTGCCGAATCATGGCCCTATGATGCCTGCCGCCGCGGTGCTGGCAATCAGCCAAGCGCGGTTATGCAATCGGTGTAACAGAATCGTAATAAAAGGGCGCCGCCGGCGCCGTCAACGATCCAAATCGATGGCGAAATGCTGCCACAGCGCGGCGCGGCGTTCCTCTTCCGAATGCAACGTCGTTTCGTGGCGCTGGTGATCTTCGGTCACGATCAGCTTCATGTCGCTGAGGGTGACCCGGCCGTGGTCCGTCGGCCGTGAACATACCAGGCGTTGGGTGAAGTGCGATTGCGGCGAGGTGCTGTGGAAGTGGCACATCTCGTCGAACTCATGCAATTCGCGCGGCTGAACGGTAAAGCGATACAGCGTTTTGGCATGCGAACGCTGGTCGCCGTTGCGGCGCTCCAGCAGGTAATACTCGCCTTCCCGCTCCAGGTGGAAGGTGCCGCTGGCCTGCGGTTGCGGCTCGGCGACGACGATCTTCAGCGGCGTCAGGAAGGAATCGCCGAAACCGACGTCCACCAGCCAGGCCTGGCCCGCCAGATCCACCCGCAGCGCCAGATGGTCGTAGCGCGGGCCGAAATGGCCGTCGCGCGCGCGGATCTCGCCGGAGATGAAGCTCACCTTGAAGCCGAGCTCCCGCAGCAGCAGGGCGAACAGCGTGTTCAGCTCATAACAAAAACCGCCGCGGTTACGCTCGACCACCTTGCTGAACAGCGCCTCCGGCGCCAGCTGAATACCCTGATGATAAATAATGCTCAGGTTCTCGAACGGGACGCTCAGCATGTGGCGATGGTGCAGCTGTTGCAACGTGGGGAGGTCAGGGCGGGCGCCGCCGGTAAAGCCGATATGCTGCAGGTAGCGTTGGGTATCCACAGGGTGTCTCGCATGAGAAAAAGTAGGCATAAAATAGCGGGCTTTGCGGCTTTTGTGAGCGCATTACGTGCTGCGCTGTCGCTGCTGCCGCAAACTGTCACTGGTCGGCGCTAGCCTGTTCCCCGGAGTTCAACATTGCAGGAGAACGGCTATGCAAGATTTCAAACATCGGGTGGCGCTGGTGACCGGCGCTTCCACCGGCATCGGTGAAGCGATCGCCGCCGAGCTGTTTCGGCGCGGAGCCACGGTGGTGATGACCGGCCGCCACGCGGCGCCTCTCGCCGCCGCCGCCGCGCGGCTCGATCCCGACGGCCGACGGGTGATGACGTTGCGGATGGACGTGCGCGATGCGCAGTCGATGCAGCAGGGTATTGAAGAGATAGTGCGGCGCTGCGGCGCGCTGCATCTGCTGGTCAACAACGCCGGGATCACCGGCCCGCACGAGGTGGGTATCGATCGGTACGCGGTCGACGATTGGCATGAGGTGATCGCCACCTGCCTGAGCGGCACGTTTTTCGGCATGAAGTACGGCCTGCCGGCGATCGTCGCCGGCGGCGGCGGGGCGGTGGTGAACCTCTCTTCCGCCAACGGGGTGGTGGGCATTGCCGGGATCGCGCCCTATACTGCCGCCAAACATGGCGTGCTGGGCCTGACGCGCTCGGCGGCGCTGGAATTCGCCACGCGCGGCGTGCGCGTCAACGCCGTCGGGCCGGGCTATGTGGATACGCCGGCGATGGGGGCACTGCCGGCGTCGGCGCGGGCGCAAATGGCCGCTTCGCACCCGATGGGGAGAATGGCGACGCGCGAAGAGGTGGCGAAAACGGTGGCCTTCCTGCTTTCGGACGACAGCAGTTTCACCACCGGCGCGTTCTACAGTATCGACGGCGGTTATACCGCACGTTAATGGCAAACAGACCCCTTGCGGGGCCTGTGTGGTTACCAGGATTTATGTGGGTTGCGTGAGACGATATCGATCTTTTGACACAGCAGTTGGGTGATGTCCACCGAGGTGGGCTGAGCGGCGCTGCCGGTAAAGTTTTTCAGCACGATGGCGATGCGGGCGTAATTGACGTAGCCCTCAGGCAGCGGCAAATACTCGGCAACGTCGAGCGCGGTAATGCGATCCGAGGTCATCGTTGCCGACGCGGCCGGCGTTACCGTGCCGGTGCGGGCCCACTGACAGGCTTTTTCCAGCAGGGGGGTGACGCCGGCATCGCCGCTCAGGGCATATTTGCCTTGGTAGGTGCTGATGGTGACATCAAGGCTGTTCTGGCCTTTCAGGTTGGCCAACGTGGCACGCCACAGCACCAGATCGTTTTTCGCGATCGGGAAGTAGATCTCGACGCGTTTGTCCGCCGTCGTCGCCGTTTTGGTGGTGGCGGTCAGCACGCCGTTTTGCAGCGTTACCGCCAGATCGGCGGTCGCCGTTTGCGAGAGACGTGCGCCGCCGAAGGCGTAGACGTTATTCAACGCCAGCGCGCCGCTTTCTTTCCAGCTCGGCTCCGGCAGATGGTTGACGCCATCGCCCAGATAGAGCAGGCGCCACATGTTGACGTAACCGGGTGCGACGATCTTTTTCATCTCGATGTGGTTGTTGGACCAGCCTTTTTTAATGTCTGCGTTCACCAGATCGAAACCGTCGATATAGCATTTTCCGCTCAGATCGCTGGACTTATCGAAGAAGAAATACTCGACGTATTGGTAGGGCACGCTGCTGCCGGCATCGGTGTTGTTGGTCATCACGCTGTGCCATTGGCTGTCTTTGATTTTTACCGTACCGCCGTTGTTGCTGGTAAAGACCGGCCGGTAGTTGCGGCAATTGGCGTTGCCCCACTCGAAGTGGCAATTTTTGAAGTCCAGCGTGCCGCCTTTAAGGTCGAACAAACCATAGTCGGTATTGGCCAACTGTTCGGTTTCATTGCTAAAGCCGCTGTAGTCGAACGAACAATCGCGGAAGGCCAGGGCATGTACCCCCTGATAATAGTTTCTGCTGTCGCCGAACAGGCATTTGTAGAAGACGATTTTTTCGCCGGCGTTAGCGGTGGTTTCAGACCAGATCGGCCAGAAACAGCCGCGCACCATGATGCTGTGCCAGCTCTGAATATAGGCGTTATTGCCAAAGACAATGCCTTTATACAGGTTGGTCAGCCAGACGTTTTGCACCAGCAGTTGGCAGGCAGGCAGGCCGTGCATGTTTGAGGCATCGCTGTAGACGCACAGGCCGCGCAGGTTGGCCGCCGCGCCAGGGGCACCCACGATGCGCAGGTTATAAATCGCCGGCGCTCCCAGCGAATATTGCACGCGTACGCACTCGATGTTGGTGGCGCCGCTGAAGTCCAGAATGGTGCCCTTAAAATCGACGGCGTTTTTCCACAGCTTCAGGTTGGCGGTGGTTTTACAAGAGCGAACGCCGCCGGGGCCAACCAGAGTAATCCCCGCCGGGGTCGTTGGGATAGGCAACTGCCACCACTCTTCGCCTTTGACCTGCAAGAAGTTGCACGCGCGGGTAATGGTCAGCGAGTAATCCAGTTCATCGCCCGGCAGGTGCCACCAATCGATGCTGTAATCGCCGTCATTGATGATGCGCTTCCAGCGACGGTTTTGCGCGTCGACGAGCAGGGTGACGCCGTTGTCCTGGCTGGTGGTATCCGCATCGTCTCGGGTAAATACGCCGTGATGGTAGCGGTTTTCGAGCATCACCGCGGTCTCGCTACCGGCATAGCTGCGCAGGTTGGCGTAATCATTTAATGAAATCATGGAATAGCCCTCGTTTTGGACAATAAGAGGCCGATGCAATATGGCGATTGCAGGGGCGGCGGCATAGGGAAATGGCATTGTGGCCGAAGGGTGAATCGGTTCGCGATCCCGGTCGGCAGAGATAAATTAACAGGCTGAGGTGAGAGGCTTAAGCGTTCAGGGTTGTGCCTGACGCCAGCAAACATCGCCGCCGGGGTTCAGGTTTGGTCTGTAGATACGAGGGTTTGCAACCAGGCCAGAAACGCCGCTGCGCCGGGTTTTTCCAGCGTGCGCGGCGGGTAAACTACGTAGTAGGGTTTGCTGAGCGGCAGCGCCGGTTCGGCCAGGGTGACCAGCTGGCCTTCCGCCAGTTCACGGGCGATCAGCCGCCGCTGGCCGAGTAGCACCCCGCGCCCTTGCACGGCGGCGTCGATGGCCAGTGACGTCAGGTTATAGGTTAGCCCGCGCCGCGGCGGCGGCGGCCGATCGGCGGCGGTGAACCACTCGTGCCAGCCCGGCAAAAACTGGCTCTCCTTGCCCCAGTCGACGTGGATCAGCGGCAGCTGCGTCCAGTCGCCGCACTCGCGCAGCGCCGGGCTGCACACCGGCTGCACCCGATCCTGAAACAGCTGCACCTTTTCCAGCAGCGGGTAATCCTGATCGCCGAAGCACAGGGCGAAGTCCGCCGCCGAATGGGCGAAATCGACCGCCGCATGGGTGGCGTGCAGCCGCAGATCGCCGTCGGGGCACTGCGCCAGCCAATCGCCCAGCGCCGGGTTCAGCCACTTGGAGGCCAACGCCGGCAGGGCGAACACCGTCAGCGCCTGTTTGCCGCGCTGGCGCTCGACGTGCTGCTGCGCCACGCGCAGCGTTTCGAACGCCTCCTGCACGTAGGCCAGGTAGTCCGCGCCCTGTTCGGTCAGCGTGACGCCGCTTTTGGCGCGAATGAACAGCGTGATGCCCAGATGCTGTTCGAGCTGGCGGATCTGCTGGCTGATGGCGGCGGCGGTCAGCGCCAGCGTATCCGCCGCGCGGGCCAGGCTGCCGGTGCGGGCGGCGGTTTCGAACGCCAGAATGGCGCTCAGCTTGGGCAAACGCGCGCGGGACGGTGAGTGCATGGGCAGGGCTATCGCTAAGAATTGGTTAGCTTATCCATAACGTATTTTTGTTATGGCGGCAATGCGCCATTCGCTACAGTGAGAGGCATCCGGCTATCGCACACGAGGGGAATGTCATGCCGCAACTTGCCGATATTATCGATCTGTCCTCCCATCCCATCGACGACGCCGCGTTCCGCGCCCGTTGCCGGCAAACGCTGGAGCGCAGCGGTGCGTTAGTACTGCCGGGATTTCTGCGCGCCGCCGCGCTGGCGACGGTGCGGTTGGAAGGCGCCGAACAGCACCACGCGGCGTTTTACGCCACCAGCAAACACAACGTGTATCTGCGGCCGCAGGACGACGCGCTGCCGGCCGATCATGCGCGCAACCGGCTGGTGGTGTCATCCAAAGGCTGCATTACCGAAGAAGATATTCCGCCGCAGTCGCCGCTGCGTGCGCTGTACGACGCTCCGGCGTTTCGCGCGTTCCTCTGTGCGGTGCTGGATGAGGCGCAGCTGTACCCTTACGCCGATCGGCTGTCGTCGATCAACCTGCATTACGCCCACACCGGCCAGGAGCTGGGCTGGCACTTCGACAACTCGTCGTTCGCCATCACGCTACTGATCCAGAAACCGGCGGCGGGCGGGCGTTTCGAGTACGTGGAGAACCTGCGCGACGCCGATCGCGGCGAGATGAACTATGCCGGGGTCACGCAGGTGCTGGACGGCGAGCGGGCGGTCAAACAGCTGGCGATTGAGGAGGGGGATTTGGTGCTGTTTCGCGGGCGCAACGCCATGCACCGGGTGACGCCGACCGAAGGCGACACCACGCGCATGCTGGTGGTGCTGGCCTACAATGCGCAGCCGGATGTCATGCTGTCGGAAAGCGCCAGAATGACGTTTTACGGCCGGTTATAGCGGATAAAAAAACCGCCCCGGAGGGCGGTTTGTCGATTCAGTGCGGGTTCTGCTCTTCGTGAGCCTGCTGCTCCCGCTTCACTTCCTGCGCGCGCTTGCGCAGGCCGAACCAGCCCAGCGTCAGCAACACCGCCAGCACCGGAATAGTGGCGATGGTCCAGGTGCCGTTCGGGTAGTCGAACGCCATCATCACCACCACGATCAGCAGGAACGCCAGCGTCAGCCAGGAGGTGAACGGCGCGCCAGGCATTCTGAACGAGACCGGCTGCGCGCGGCCTTCGCGCACGGCTTTGCGCAGGCGCATCTGGCAAACGATGATAAATGCCCAGGAGGCGATGATGCCCAGCGAAGCGATGTTCAGCACGATCTCGAATACCCGCGACGGTACCAGGTAGTTGAGCACCACGCCGATCACGTAGATGCCGCAGGTAACCAGGATGCCGGCGTAAGGCACCTGCTGGCTGCTCATTTTGGCCATCAGCTTCGGCGCGGAGCCGCCCATCGCCAGCGAGCGCAGGATACGGCCGGTGGAGTAGAGGCCGGAGTTAAGGCTGGACAGCGCGGCGGTCAACACCACGATGTTCATGATGGTGCCGATGTAAGGCACGCCCAGCTTGCTGAAGAAGGTGACGAACGGGCTTTGGCCGGCCTGATAGGCGTTCCACGGCAGCAGCAGCACCAGCAGCACCACGGAGCCGACGTAGAACAGGCCGATACGCCAGATCACGCTGTTGATCGCTTTGGGCATCATTTTAGCCGGATCTTTACACTCGCCGGCGGCGGTGCCGATCAGCTCGATGCCGGCGAAGGCGAAGATCACCCCTTGCACCAGCACCAACGCCGGCAGCAGGCCGTGCGGGAACATGCCGCCGTTTTCGGTGATCAGGTGCATGCCGGTGGTGTGGCCGGCAACCGGCGTGCCGGTGCCGAGGAAGACGACGCCGACAATCAGGAACAGCGCGATGGCGACGACCTTGATCAGCGCAAACCAGAACTCCATCTCGGCGAACCACTTCACGCCGATCATGTTCATGGTGGCGACGATACCGAGCGCGCCGAGGGCGAACAGCCACTGCGGCACGTCGGCAAAGGTGCCCCAGTAGTGCATGTACAGCGCCACTGCGGTGATGTCGACGATACCGGTCATCGCCCAGTTGAGGAAATACATCCAGCCGGCGACGTAAGAGGCTTTCTCACCGAGAAACTCGCGGGCGTAAGAAACGAAGCTGCCGCTGGAAGGGCGATGCAGCACCAGTTCGCCCAGCGCGCGCAGGATGAAGAAAGAGAAGATCCCGCACACCAGATAGACCAGCGCCAGCGCCGGCCCGGCCAGTTCGAGGCGGCCGCCGGTACCGAGGAACAAGCCGGTGCCGATCGAACCGCCGATGGCGATCATTTGGATCTGCCGGTTACCCATGCTTTTGTGATAACCGGATTCATGGGAGTCTAGCCAGCGTCGTCTGGCGGCGTGTTTGTCATCCGCCGACTTTTTTTGTGAGTGCATTATCCGTCCTGTTTACCTGTCTATGATGAACTCCGCCCTGAGCTGCAGGGCAAACGATTGCCATCAGCAATCGTAATGAGAATGAGGTCGTAGCATCATTCCGCTGTTTATTGTGTATACAGCCGCCGTTAAATAACGGCGTGGCATGCTACCGTTTCCCGATAAATGTGGCAAAAAAACCTGCGTACAAAGTGTGAACAATGGTGTGTATTTTTTAAACTGAAAACAAAAGCGCATATTATTCAGTAAGATGAGTCTCATTATCAACACGGAAATATCGAACGATAAAAGTGATTGAAATCACAGAATAATAATTACCGTGCAAACTAAAGGGATTTTGAGGTTATTTCGCGTGAGGGGGGAAAGCGGGCGGAAAATAAAACGATGGCGCCTGCGCGGCAATGAGCGTGCGCAGGCGAATCGGACGAGGGGGAGGCTTAGGCGGATTCACCGGCCGGCAGAGCCGAAGCCGGCAGGCCGAACAGCTTGTCGAACGCCCAGTTAAACAGGAAGGTGTAGCAAGGAATGATGACGATCAGCGCCATATCCAGCAGCAGCGCCTGCCACAGCGTGATGCCCATCCACCAAGCGATCAGCGGGATCAGATACACCACCAGCGTCAGCTGAAAGCCGACGGCGTGCAAAATGCGGCGTTTGAGCGTGCGGGTGCGCGACACCTGGCGGCTTTCCCACCACTCGAATACATAGTTGTAAATAAAGTTCCAGCTTACCGCGATGGTGGTGATCACCACCGCCAGCGGCCCGGTGCTGCTTGGCGCATGGCCCGATAGCAGCGCCAGCCCCAGCGCCGAGATCGCCATGCCGATGATTTCATAAGCGGTGACATACACCAGTTTGCGTTTGACGCCTTGCATCGTTTTCTCCCGAATCTGTTTTTAGTTGCCTCTGTGGCGACGGCGGCTAAGATAACGTCAATCACATTGATAGAAAAAGTCAGGAGCTGTCAGTTAATCTGACAGATTGGACGATGAATTTTTCCAGCGACAACATCGAACTGTTTTTGGCGGTGCTCGACCGCGGCTCGTTTTCCGCCGCCGCCCGCGCGTTGCGGCGCGTGCCGTCCGCCGTCAGCATGGGCATCGCCAACATGGAGGCGGAGCTCGACTTTGCCTTGTTTGACCGTTCTCACCGTGAACCGACGCCGACCGCGCTGGCACTGGCTCTGGCGCCGCACGCCCGCCTGATCGCCGGGCAGCTCAAGCAGCTGCAGGTGCATGCCATCGAACTGTCCCAGGGGCTGGAGAGCCGGCTTTCGATCGGCGTGGCGTCGGATATCAACGGCGCCGGCCTGCTGGCGGCGGTGAAAACGCTGTCGCAGCGTTATCCGCTGCTGAACATCGAAGTGCTCAGCGCACCGCAGGACGACGTGCTGCACATGCTGCATCAGGAGCGCATCGGCGTTTGTCTGGCGTTCGGCGGGCTGAACATCAACAGCGCGGAACAGTTCCACTTCGTCGGCGCGGAATCGCTGGTGGCGATGCTGTCGCCGCAGCATCCGGCGCTGGACGGCGCGGCGGGTGAGCTGTTTCTCGAAGATCTGGTCAACGTGCGGCAGATCATGGTGGCCAGCCGCGATCTGCCGATCGGCGATCTGCGTCCGCAGGTGGCGGAGGCGTATTGGCGCACCGACAGCCTGCCGATGGCGCTAAACATGGTGGAGGCGGGGCTGGGGTGGGGCAATTTCCCGCTGTCGCTGGCCGAGCCGCTGTTGGCGCAGGGGCGGCTGGTGCGGCTGAAATTCAAAAATACCAAGAACGAGCTGCGCTTGCCGATGCATTTGATCTGGCTGAAGAACCGCCCGTTGGACAAGGCGGCGCGCGAACTGGTCGAGCTGATGCGCGCGGCGCCGCAGGAAAGCTGATGCCAGGCGCGCTGGCTTATTCCGCGTGGCGTTTGCGCCACCAGAAGCGCACCAGCAGGATGGTGGCGATCGCCAGCGCGACAAACAGCAGGCTGGAGAGTTTTTTGTCGAAGCCGGTAACGAAACTTTCGATCGCCTGGCCGCCGAAATAGCCGAGCATGACGAAGATTGTGGCCCACAGAATGGCGCCGAGGAGGTTGAGCGGCACAAAGCGCGACGGCGGCAAGCGGCTGGCGCCGATCAGTACCGGGCCGATGATGCGGAAACCGTACATAAAGCGCACCCCGATAACGAACAGCATCGGGTGGCGAGCGATCAGCCTTCTGGCGCGCGCGATGCGCTTTTCCTGCCCCTTGAGCCGCGCGATGACCCTGCCTTCGAACCGGCGGCCGGCGAAGTACAGCAGCTGATCCCCCAGCGTGCCGCCGAGCGCCACCACGGCTATCACCCACGGCCAGTGCAGCAGCCCTTCGTGGGCGGCGATGCCGCCCAGCAGCGTGATGGTTTCTCCCTCAGCCAGGCAGCCGATAAACAACGCCCAGTAACCGTAGTCCGTAATGTAGTGGGCCAAATCGGTCATTCCTTACTCCTTATGTGACTGACGCATAAGGGCAAGTATACGCCCGATCGCTAGCCTTGGGCGATCTGGGCCACCAGCGCTCTGCGCCGCGCCAGGCTTTCCGCCATTTGTGCCTGTACCTTGGCGTAAATGTGCGGCGGGGCCAGTTCCGGCGTGCCGCCCGTGAACGGCGGAGCCGGGGCGTATTCCAGATAAAGCTGGATCGTCTGGGCTGTGTCTTCGCCGTGCAGTTCGGCGATCAGCGCCAGCGCAAAGTCGATGCCGGCGGTGACGCCGCCGCCGCTGATCACGTTGCCGTCGCGCTCCACGCGTGCTGAGCTTGGCACGGCGCCGAACAGCTTCAGGCTGTCGCGCATCGACCAGTGGCAGGCGGCGCGTTTACCCTGCAATAGCCCGGCGGCGGCCAGGATCAGCGAACCGGTGCACACCGAAGTCAGGTAGCGGGCATCGGCACCCAGCCGACGGATCTGCTGCATAAAAGCCTCATCTTGCAGCGCCTGGGTGCAGCCGCTGCCGCCCGGCACGCACAGCACGTCGCAGCGCGCGATCTCCGGCAGCGGGCGCAGTTGGGTGAAGTGCAAGCCTTCCGATTCGACATCCGCGCCGTCTACTGAAGCGACGATGATTTCCGCGCCCGGCATGTGGCGCAGAAACTGCAGCGGGCCGGTGAAGTCGAGCTGGGTGACGCCTTGATAGATGGGAAATACAATCACGAGTGGTTCAGACATGACATTCGCCTCATTTTTATCGTTGGACCTGGGCCATAATAGCCGCCCTGTTTTTGGCTGATATGACAGATAACCCTCAAAAAGCGCCATCATGAAAACGATCGGTTTTGTGGTTTTTCCCGGTTTTAACCTGCTGGACTTTGCCGGCCCGCTGGCGGCGTTCGATAACGTCAGCCAGTTTACCGATCCGCCGGCTTACCGCTGCGTGGCGATTTCGCCGCAGGGCGGGATGGTCGCCAGCTCGGCCGGGGTGGAGATCGCCACGCAGCCGTGCGGCGACGAGCGTTTCGATACGCTGGTGGTGGCCGGCGGCAGCGGCAACGTGATGGCGGCGCAATCGCCGGCGCTGGTGGCGTTCCTGACGACCCACAGCCGGCGCGCGCGGCGCATCGCCAGCGTGTGCACCGGCGCGTTTATTCTGGCGGCCTGCGGTTTACTGGACGGCAGGCGCGCCACCACCCACTGGTATCACGCGGCGCGATTGCAGCAGAGCTATCCGCGTATCCGCGTCGACAGCAACCGCATTTTCATTCGTGACGGCGATATCTGGACGTCAGCCGGCATCAGCGCCGGTATCGATCTGGCGTTGGCGCTGATCGAGGACGATCTGGGCGCCACGATGGCGGCGGGCGTGGCGCGGCAGCTGGTGGTCTACCACCGGCGACCCGGTGGGCAGTCGCAATACTCGCTGCTGCTGGCGTTGAATCCGTCGTCGGATCGCATGCGCGCCGCGCTGTCGTACGCGCGCGAACACTTGCACCTGCCGCTGTCGGTGGCGGATCTGGCCGACGCCGCCTGCCTGAGCGAGCGGCAGTTCGGTCGGCTGTTCCGCGCCGAAACCGGGCAGACGCCGGCCAAGGTCATCGAGCAGCTGCGGGTGGAGGCGGCCAGGGTGCGCATCGAAGAGAGCGCCGAGCCGCTGGAGGCGATCGCCCGCTTGGTGGGGTTCAGCGATCCGGAGCGCATGAGGCGGGCGTTTATCCGCGTATTTGGCCTGTCGCCGCAGGCGATCCGCCGGCTCGGCCGCGCGGGATAATTTTTTTGCCACGCCTGGCGGCGGGGCACACCAGAGGAGCAACGGATGTATCAGGATTTTGAGAGCGAATTGAGCTGGGCGACGCGCCATATGCCGCGCACCCGGGCGGCGGTGGCAGCGTTGCCGGAGCTGCATGGGGTGCGGCTGGCGTGCAATATGCACCTGGATCTGAAAATGGCGCCGCTGGTGGCCGGCCTGCTGGACAAGGGCGCGGCGATCTTCCTGACCACCTGTAATCCCACCACGGTACAGAACGACGTAGTGGCCTGGCTGGAACGGCGCGGCGCGCAGGCTTACGCCTGGCGTGACATGAGCGTCGGCGAATGGTCGGAATCTTTCGATCGCGCGCTGGCCTGGCAGCCGACTCATCTGTGCGAAATGGGGGCGGATCTGACCACCCGTCTGCACCAGTCGCCGAGCGGCCCACAGATCGTCGCCGGGTTGGAGGCCACCGGATCGGGCATCAGCCGGTTAAACGGCGTGGCGCCGCGCTACCCGATCTTCAACTGGGACGATCTACCGGTGAAAGAGGGGTTGCACAATCGGCATATGGTTGGGCTGACCGCCTGGCACACTTTCTTCCAGACCACCCATTTGACGCTGCACGAAAAGCGCGTGCTGGTGATCGGCTACGGCCTGGTTGGGCAGGGGACGGCGGCGGCGGCCAGGGCGTACGGCGGCCAGGTGATGGTGGCGGAAATCGATCCGGCGCGTGCGCTGCAGGCGCGTTATGACGGCTGGCAGGTGGTGGATCTGGCGAGCGCCGTCGCGCAGGCGGACGTGATCGCCACCGCGACCGGCGCGAAAAACGTGCTCTCGGCGCAGCATCTGCAACTGGCGCAGGACGGCGTGTTTATCCTCAACGTCGGCCACGTGGCGGAAGAGATCGACGTCGGCTTCCTCAAGGGCTTGCCGCACCACGAGCCAATGCCTTATGTGAACGCTTACCAACTGAATGAAAAGACGGTCTATTTGCTGGCCAACGGCTCGATGTTCAACCTGACCGCCGGCTATGGCGACAGCCTCAACGCCTTCGACGTGACGCTGGCGGTAATGGCGGCCGGCATCGGCCATATCGTCGGTGCCGGGGCGCGGCAAACGCCGGGGCTGTACCTGCTGCCGCAGTCGGCCTGGCAGCCGGCGCTGTAACTTTTTCGACGCGGGCGTTCATCCCAGAGCGCCCGCGGGCTGCGTCGTTTTTCGGCCGACAGAATTTGTCACAAATCCGCCATACAATCCCAGTGCCAAGCGCTGAACCCTCACATATAATTCGCTGAATTCAAGCCCCCATTTCAGAGTAATGCCTGTGAAAATACGTGTTTTGGTTCTGACTCTGCTCGCTTTGCAGGCGGGCGCAGGCTTTGCGCCACGCGCGCTGGCCAGCGACAACGCCGCCGCCGTGCACGCCACCCAGCCGGAGCTGGCCTCCGGCAGCGCGATGGTCGTCGATATGCAAACCCATAAGGTGATGTACGCGCGCAACCCGGATGAGGTGGTGCCGATCGCCTCGATCACCAAGCTGATGACCGCGATGGTCACGCTGGACGCGCACCTGCCGCTCGACGAGATGCTGGCGGTGGATATTCACCAGACGCCGGAGATGAAAGGGGTGTATTCGCGGGTGCGGCTGAACAGCGAAATCAGCCGTAAGGATATGCTGCTGCTCGCGCTGATGTCGTCGGAAAACCGCGCCGCCGCCAGCCTGGCGCACCACTATCCGGGGGGTTACAACGCCTTCATCAAAGCGATGAACGCTAAGGCCAAGGCGCTGGGCATGACCAATACCCATTATGTGGAACCGACCGGGCTCTCTATTCATAACGTGTCGACGGCGCGCGATCTGACCAAGCTGCTGATCGCCACCAAGCAATACCCGTTGATCGGCCAGCTCAGCACCACCACCGAGCGCATGGCCAGCTTCAAAGACCCGAACTACACGCTGCCGTTCCGCAACACCAACCACCTGGTGTACAACCCGAAATGGAACATTCAGCTGACCAAAACCGGCTTCACCAATCAGGCGGGCCACTGCCTGGCGATGCGCACCATGATCGGTAACCGCTCGGTGTCGCTGGTGGTGCTGGACGCCTTCGGCAAGTATACCCACTTCGCCGACGCCAACCGTCTGCGCAGCTGGATTGAAACCGGCAAGGTGACGCCGATCCCGGCCGCCGCCCGCGACTATCGTCGCCAAAAAGACGCCAGCCTGGCGAAAAACGCCACCGAATGACCCGCCTGACGGCCTGCTCATTTGCAGCAGGCCGCTATCGGCCCTCGGGCCGCCTGATGACAAACCCCCGCTCGCGATCGCCGTCGAAACCCGCTTTGAGATAAAGCTGGTGCGCGCCGGTGCGTTGCTGCCCCGACAGCAGCATCACCTTGTAACAGCCCTTGCGCCAGGCCAGCTGCAGCGCGTATTCGATCATCGCGAGCGCCACGCCGTGGCCGCGATAGGGCTCTGCCGTCACCACGTGTTCGATGACGCCGAACGGCTGCGCCTGGTGCGCCAGCCCCGGGATCAGCGCCAGCATGCAGGTGGCGATCGGCTGTTCCTCATCCGCTGCCACCACCAGACGGATCGCCGAATCGTCCAGCAGGCGTTGCAGGGCGCGGCGCGCGTCGTCGGTGCGCAGCGGCGCATCCTGTGGGCGCAGCTCGCGATAGAGAGCCAGCAGGCCGTTGAGATCGTCCTGCTGCGCCAGGCGATGAATGATGCTCATGGTTGCTCCTTTCCGCCGCTTCAACGGTAATCCGCTATCCTCCATTAATACCACAACGATTGCCGGAGAGGATGTTATGAGTCAGGTTTCGACCTTTGTCATGTTCCAGGGGGAGGCGCAGCAGGCGATCGACCTCTACAGCCAGGTGTTTGAGCGTTTTCGGCTCATGCAGGTGCAGCATTACGACCCGACGCCGGACGGCCGGCGGTTGATCAAGCATGCCACCATCGATTTTGACCGGCAGAACCTGGTGTTTATCGACAGCCCAATCAGCCATGATTTCAGCTTCACTCCGGCGGTGTCGCTGTTCATCAACCTGCCTAACGAACAGGCGCTGGAGCAGGCGTTCCACCGCCTGGCGGAGGGCGGCAAGGTGCTGATGCCGCTCGACGACTACGGCTTCAGCGCCCGTTTCGGCTGGCTCAACGATCGCTTTGGGCTCTCCTGGCAGCTCAATGTGCCGGCGGGCGATCTGCCCTGACGCTAAGGGAGAACGTGCAAAAGGAATGGTAATTACTGCTGTTATTTCATATTGTTATCACCACTTTGGCGAGGAGCTTTGCCGTAGGAAATACCGACAACATTCATGGAAAGGTGCGCTTTGATTGATTTTGACCGCTATGTTGAGCAAGCGAAGTCTTACGGTGAGTGGCCGGGCGGGCATGTGGACATGTCGTCCGGTCGCGTCGAGGGGTTGAGCTATCGTCTGTATCGGCAAACTGCCGAGAGTGAAGACGTGATCCTGGTCTATCACGGCGGCGGGGTTAACAGCGCCGCCGGGTATGACATTCTTGCGCGCCAGCTGGCTGCCGAGCCAATGCTCGCGGTGTGCCTGGTCGATATCCGCGGACATGGCGATTCCACGGGAGAGCGGGGGACGGTTGAGCGGCCTGAGCGGATTTGGCGCGATGTCGATGCCATTCTGGCGGAAATGCGCCACCGTTTTCCGTTGGCGCGCAGGCACCTGCTTGGCCATTCCAGCGGCGCCGGGATGTTGCTCAACTATCTGACCCGCTATCCTTGCGAGCAGCAGGCGGACAGCCTGATCCTGCTGGCGCCGGAGCTGGGGCCATTTTCCGGGATGGCCCGCGATCTGCCGGCGGCCGCTCGTTTTGCTCAGGTGCGTCAATGGCCCTTTGTGGCCAATGCGCTGAGCGGCGGGCGGTGGTTTGGGCAATCCCGGGCGGTCAGCCTGAATTTTCCCCCGGCCGTGCTGGCTACCGCCCCCGATTTTGTCTGCCAATATAGCGTCAATATGGCTAACGCGTTGACGCCACGCACCCCGGCAAAGCAACTGGCGGCGCTGCGATTGCCGACCTTGCTGCTGGCGGCAGCGCAGGATGAGTTGTTCAGCGCGCAATCCTTGCAGCGTTTCGTCGAACAGCACGGCAGTGCACATGTTGCCTTTGGTTTGCTTGAGGGCAGTACGCATTTATCGTGCGTTTTTGAGGCCCACGGTCATGTCCTGCGTTATCTCTCGCGCGTTTTCGCTATCGCATCCGATTGAGACGCTCCCGTGTATCTGTTTGTTTATTAATCACTTCTTTGCCACTGTTAACTGGACGGAGGAGTGGTGATTAAGATCACGAAATTAGTTAATAAATCTTTATGAATTTGATTGCATAATGTTAACATCCTGCCGCTTTCATTAGGCTTGCTAATGATATTCTTATTGTCAAGGAATGCTCAGGATGGATTACCAAAACGTCTTTCAGTTGACGGATCAGGAACGAAACGAGTTATTTTCGGCATTAGATAAAATTGCTTACGATCCCGCCGGTGGTGATGCGTATATTCACGCCATACGATCGGCCATGATCACCCACTTGCCCCACAGATTAAGCGCCGCATTAAGCCAGCAAAAGGCGTCAATCAAACCACGGCCTTATCTTATTTTAAAAAATGTGCCGGTGGATAAAGAAGTGTTCTTTTCCCCTTGCCCGAACCAATATACGCCTTCGGCCAAGTCAGGGAATATCAGTGAAAACCTGTTGGTCGGCATCTCTTCGTTAATTGGTGAACCCTATTCGATGTATTTCGAAGGGAAGGAACTGATCAATAATCTGATCCCCAAACGCGAAGCCAAAAAAGAATATACCGGTCTGGGGTTCGATGTTGAACTGGACTTCCATATTGAAAATGCGGCCCTGAAACACCTGGAACAGTTCAACGTTTCGCCAATGGGATTGCTGTTGGCCGGCGTGCGCCGCGATCCGCACAGCCCGATGACGCGCATCTCCGATTCGCGTTTGGCTATCGCTCAACTGAGCCGCGAGGACGTCGAAACGCTGGCCAGCCCACTGTACAGCATCAAGCTGCCATACCGTTGGCGTCAGTCCACGCAGGCCGGGCGCGAAGAAACCGCGCTGGTGCCGCTGATTTCGCAAAACCATGTTCTGCCGGATGTGAGCGCCGTTTTCTATCCCGGCATGATTGCGGCCAGCACGCCGCGAGCGGAAGCCGCGCTCGAGCGTTTCTACGGGCTGGTGAAAGAAAACGCCATCGGCATCGATATTTGCCCGGGCGATTTGGTGTATATCGATAACCGCTTTGCGCTGCATTCACGCGATAAATTCACACCCTCTTTCGATGAAAGAGATACGCCGTTACGCTGGGTGCAACGCGTCTTCATTTCGGCAAGCTTGTGGAATCATCGCAACCTCAATCAGGTTGAAGAGCGTATTTTCTCGATTTAAGGTTATTATTCATGCTGAACGTTTTTCTTTCTATATTGCCGATTTTTTTGTTAATCGTACTGGGCTATTTGTCAAAACTCTATGTTAAAGACGTTGCCGTATTTTGGGGCTTCTCAGACAAATTCGTTTATTACCTGTTTTTTCCGGCGCTGTTGATATTGGATATCAGCGAGGCGGATTTTAGCGGCGCGGACAGCTTCTATCCCGTTGTGGCGACCATAGTTTCCACGCTGGCCATCGCGTTGATTATTTTCGTTGGCAAACTGTTTTTCAATACGTCGGCCGATCTGTTTACCTCTATTTTTCAGGGCGGAGTCAGATACAACTCTTATGTATTCATCGCGCTGTCGCAATCGCTGTTCGGCAGCGAGGGGGTGGCGCTGTCCGGTTTCTTCGTGGCGTACATGATCATTCTGACCAACATCATGAGCGTGTTGGTGATGAACCACTACGGCACCGGCAGCAAGAAAAGCCTAAGCGGCGCGCTGCTGGCGCTGACGAAAAACCCGCTGATCATCGGCGCGTTGTTCGGGGTGCTGATGAACCTGTGTAACCTGCACATTACCGGTGCGCTTAAACAGCTGTTCGTTTATCTCTCCAACGCCGCCACGCCACTGAGCCTGATGTCGGTCGGCGCAGGGTTGATCGTCAGCATGCATATCCGCAAGCTGGTTTCCATCTCTTATGCGACCGTGCTGAAATTGGTAGCCATGCCGCTGATTACCATTGCGCTGGTGCACTATTTCGGCGCGACCGGCGTGCCGGCCAGCATCGCCATTCTCTATTCCGCCGTGCCTTGCGCCGGCAACGCCTATATTCTTGCGCGGCAAATGGGGGGCGATCATGAAGCGATGGCCTCCATCATCACCTGGACGACGCTGCTGTCGGTTATCACCGTGACGTTCATCCTGGGCAGCGTAGCGCTCTAACGTCGGTGCCGGGCGGCATTCGCCCGCCCGGCGTTTTCTGCAATCCTCTCATATCCTTTCATGACGCTTTACCGCTATGCTAAAAATAGAATGGCCCGTGAATATGAAAAGGATGAATCATTTTGGCAGGAAGTAGCTTACTTACCCTCATCGACGACATCGCCTCGTTGTTGGACGACGTCTCGTTAATGAGCAAGATGGCGGCAAAAAAAACCGCCGGGGTGCTGGGGGACGATCTGGCGCTCAACGCGCAGCAGGTCACCGGCGTTAAAGCCGATCGCGAACTGCCGGTGGTGTGGAGCGTCGCCAAAGGTTCGTTGATCAACAAGGCAATCCTGGTGCCGCTGGCGCTGCTGATCAGCGCCTTTGCACCCTGGGCGATTACGCCGCTGCTGATGGTGGGCGGCGCCTACCTGTGTTACGAAGGGTTCGAAAAGGTGTTTCACAGCCTGAGCCACGGCAAGGCGGCGCAGGAGGAAAAATCGGACGGGCCCAGCGCCAATGAGGACGCCGCGGCCTATGAGAAGCGCAAGGTGAAAGGCGCAATACGCACCGACTTCGTGCTCTCCGCCGAGATTATCGCCATCACCTTGGGCACGGTCGCCGGCGCCACCTTCAGCCAGCAGGTGATCGTCTTGTGCGGCATCGCCGTCGTGATGACGCTCGGCGTGTACGGCATCGTCGCCGGCATCGTCAGGCTGGACGATCTGGGGCTGTATCTGAGCCGCAAAGGCAGCGCGTTGGCGCGCGCCATCGGTGGCAGTATCGTGCGCGCCGCGCCTTATCTGATGAAAACGCTGTCGATCGTCGGCACCGTCGCCATGTTTATGGTCGGCGGCGGCATCCTGACCCACGGCCTGCCGCCGGTGCATCATCTGTTCGAAGACTGGGCCTCGTACACCAGCGTGGTGCCGACGTTTGGCCATCTTTTGCAAGGTGTGGTTCCGGCACTGCTGAACGTGGCGTTCGGGCTGGTGGCCGGCGGCGTGGTGCTGGCGGTGGTGTCGGCGCTGGGTGCGGTACGCGCGCGTTTCAAGGCATGATGAAAAGTCTCGCCCCGGAAGGGGCGGGACGGTGTAGACGTTTTAAAAAATCAGTTTGAAAACGCCGGTAATCGTCAACAAACCCACGATGAAGATGATGGCGACAATCCACAGAATAATTTTCATTTGATTCTCCCTTACCCGTTAAATGTGGTGAGCAACTGGCGCTAACTCAATGAAATCCCTCTTCACTATAGACGCTAACTCTCTATCGTGCGTCGTCAATCATTCACGGGCGCTGATTGTCACCCGCGCCCAGCACACGCTGCATGATGTGGGTATCGCGCCATTCCCCCAGTTTGAATCCCACGGCCTTTAACGTTCCGACGCTGGTAAAGCCGAGCGACTGGTGCAGCGCCAGCGAGCCGCGGTTGGCGGCGGAATCGCCGACGATCGCCAGCATCTGGCGCCAGGGTCCTTGCTCGCAGCGGGCGATCAGCGCGCTCAGCAGCGCCTTGCCGACGCCTTTCCCCTGCTGCCCTTCGGCGATATACACCGAGTCTTCCACGGTAAAGCGATAGGCCGGCCGGGGGCGATACGGCGTGGCATAGCAGTAGCCCATAATACGGCCTTCGCTTTTCGCCACCAGCCAAGGTAGCCCGGCTTCTTGCACCTTGCTCAGCCGCAGCTGCATTTCCGCTAAGGTCGGCGGCTGTTCTTCAAACGAGGCTGCGCCATACAGCACGTGGTGGGTGTAAATTTGCAGCACGGCGGCCATATCGTCCGGCGTGGCATCGAGGAGGCTGAGTACGGGAGCGGAGAGCGTCATGGTAATGCCTGTTTACCTTGGAAATCAGCGGATAAACGCCATTATGCGCGCCGCTTGCCGCCGGGATAAATCGGGTTTTCTTATGGTGAGATAAGAAAAATCTATGGGGTTGTCAGCCGCACAATGCGGCGATCTGTGCCAACTGCTGGTCCAACATGGCGATCTGCTGCTCAATCACCGCCGGAAGCGCCGGCCCTGAACGCGCCAGAATTGCCCCGACTTCCGCCAGTGAAACGCTCATCCGGCGCGCCAGTTCGCCGACTTTCAATAACCGATCTAGCTCCTCCCTTGTGCATGACGGGAGACTAAAGCCTGACGCCAGGTAAGGGACAAGAGCGGGAAGAAAGGATGACGTTTTAAAAATCGGTGGGCGCCAGAGAGGCAAAAGCCCAGCTGGATGGCTGGGCTTCGCAGGTCCCTGAAAGGGAGGGTATAGCATAAGGGCCTTTATCGGCTACGGCGACAATTTCACCTGATTTGTCTGTTTTGTCAACAACAGCGTACTGGTCAGAACAGCATATTTTTGGCATTGATCGACTTAATGACGGCGCGTTGTATGTCAGCAACAAGCTCGCGCGACAGACACTGGGTAAGAAAGCCTCTCTCTTTACGGGCTCTGTTCAGTCGTTGGCGGCTGACTTGCTGCACCAGATCGCCCTTTGCCCAGCGCGTTTGCGGATGAAAGAATCTCATATCTTCGATGAGTTCACGCGTAATTTCGATGTGCCATCCCCGTTCGATCTTGTTCGAATCTCTGGTGGTCGACAGCGGTACGATAATGCAGGCGTTGCCGTTAATTTTGCCGTTTAACACAACAACTAAACGGTTCTTCACCATTTCTGGTGGAATGTGGCCATCATAAAAGCCGGCTTCATGCGGTTGGCAGACTGAGAGGGGATAGTTGCCATAGTTGCACTCGAGAATTTCCCCGACCTTGGGGGCAAATTTGATCGGCATCGAGACACTCCTTTGTTGTGAACAATCCGTGTTATGAAGGAATGAGCATGCGGGCGTTTTGCTTTTAGAGAAAGGTGTGGCGTAAGGAAACGGGGAATGAAAGTGAAATATTGCGGATTCGTACGCAGAATCCGCCTTGATGGTGGCCGAATTTACCAGCCTTTCACCGCGCCGCCGTTGAAGATTTTCTCGGCGGCCTTGGCCACTTCGTCCGACTCATAGGCCTTGATGAAGTTCTGCACGTTCGGCGCGTCCTTGTTGTCTTCGCGGGTGACGATGATGTTGGTGTACGGCGAGTCCTTATCCTCGATGAAGATGCCGTCTTTGGTCGGCGACAGGCCGGTTTGGTTGATGTAGGTGGTGCTGATGACGGCGACGGTGACCTTTGGATCGTCCAGCACGTGCGGCAGCTGCGCGCCTTCCAGCTCCATGATCTGATAATGATGCGGGTTGGCGCTGATGTCCAGGGCGGTGGGCAGCAGCCCTTTACCTTGTTTCAGCGTAATCAATCCGGTTTTTTCCAGCAACAGCAGAGCGCGCCCCAGGTTGGTCGGATCGAGCGGGATGGCGATCACCGCGCCGTCCGGCAGCTCTTTCAGCGATTTTATCTTTTTGGAGTAGCCGGCCATCGGGAAGACGAAGGTATTGCCGACCGCCACCAGCTTATAGCCGTGATCTTTGTTTTGCTGTTCGAGGAACGGGCGGTGCTGAAACACGTTGGCGTCCAGTTCGCCTTTGTCGGTGGCGTCGTTCGGCAGCAGCGAACCGCTGAAGCCGACCAGCTCGACGTCCAGCCCGTATTTCTCTTTCGCCACCTGCCTGGCGACTTCCGCCACGTCCTGTTCCGCGCCGTTGATGACGCCGACTTTGATATGGTTTTGGTCGGTTTTTTGATCGCAGCCCTGAAGCGCCAATACGGCGGCGAAGGCCGCCGCCAGAGGGGTGATACGCCAGCGTAAGGTCATCGAACTCTCCCTGAAAAGAACAATAAAATCAGTTGGTTTTTGTTCTTACAGCTAAGCCTGAACCGCCGATGAAGTCAAACGCTCGTTCAGCATAAACGGCTATAGCTTATAGCCGTTATGCGGCGGGGGATTATCGGCTGAGCGAACGCAGCACCACGATGCCCGGCGTAGCCATCACGTAATCCATAAAGGGTGAGTCGACGACCTGCATGTTGGCCTTGCGCGAGGAGGCGTTGCGCAGCACCGGGCCATGATCGGTCATCACGAAGATGCCGGTGTGGGTCACGTCCAGCCCGGCGAGGTTGGTGTAAATGCCGATATAGTCGCCGGTGCGCAGCTGAGCCAGCACCTTGTCGTCGACGTTGTCGCTGGGAATATAGGTGACGCTGCGCTGCACGTTGGGCAAGCCGGGCAGGTAGCTGCCGCCGTCCGCCTTCTGGTTGAGGTTTTTCACGAGGGTGACGGCATGCGGGCTGAGTCGTGCGGTGATGTCTTCAGCCACCTTGTGTGGCCGCTGCGCCCAGTCGGTGAAGAAGTGTTTGCGCTGCGGGAAGGCGATGTTGCCGTCGACGTAGCGAATGTCTACCAGACGCTGGACGAACTCGCCCTCGCTGCGGGCGGTGCTGAGCGCTTCCACATAATCGATGTAGGTGAAGCAATCCAGCCCGCGGAAGTCGATCACCAGTTGCTCGGGCGTGCTCTGCGAACCGATCAGACGGTTGGCGAGATACGGCGTGCCGAGAAACTCGCGCGAAATCAAATCGACGGTGCGGCCATGCGGCTGCGCGGCGGGCCAACCGGCGCGCAGCGCGAGGATCTCACGCAGCTTGCTGCGGGTGCTGGCGTCCATCTCCGGCTGCACGCCCGGCGGCGAAACGGTGACGTCGGTCGGCGGCGTCGCGGGGAAGACGGCGGTAGAGCGTTCGGCGCATCCGCTCATGGCGATAGCTAACATCAGTAAAACAGCCTTGTTCTTGTTCATACGGCCCTCCATGGGTGTCGCTGGCTTATCAGAGTAAGTGATAACAGTTCTCATCCGATGGTAGGGGTTAAAAAGTAAACATCACCTCAATGACGTTCGATAAATCAGTAACCGATTTCGCTATTGAACGGCAAATACCAGAACAGCGCGATTTCGTGATCGGCGATCTCCGGTTCGGCGCGGTACAGCAAACGGTCGATGCCGCCGAGGATAAACCCGTAATGCTGGTAACAGCGGCAGGCCGCCAGATTGTTGTTCTGCGTTTCGAGCATCATACCTGAGGTTTCCTGCTGCCGCGCCCACCGTTTGGCGCAGTCCAGCAGCGCCCCGGCGATGCCCTGACGGCGCGCATGAGCGCTGACGGCGATCTCGTCGATCAGGGTGTAACCGTTCCAGTTTTTGCTCAGCGTGATATGGCCAACGGCGTCATTCTGGCGATACGCCATGAAGGTCACGCTGTCTTCGTTGGCGAACGGCGCCAGCGGATACCGTTTGCGAAATGGCGCCACCGGGCGGGTTGGCCAGCTGTCGACCGGGCTGTCGAACTGTGGCAGAGCGTAACAGGCGATGGTGAAGCTGAAATCGCCGCGCGTCAGATAATCATCGGGCAGCGCCTCAATGGCCGCGATGCGGATGGCCGGGGTCATTACGGCAGCTCCCGCAGCAGGCGCGCCGGGTTGCCGGCATAAATCCCCTTACGGGTGATGTCACGGGTCACCACCGCCCCGGCGCCGATCACCGCGTCGCTGCAGATCTCCACCGCCAGGATCGTGGCGCCGGAGCCGATGGATACCCGATCGCCGATGCAGGTGCGCCCCCAACTGGCCGGATCGGCGTTGGGCGCGCCATCTTTGAACAGATCGTTGGCGAAGGTGACGCCGTGGCCGACAAAGCACGCTTCGCCGAGGGTGACGTATTCGCAGATAAAGCTGTGCGACTGAATTTTACTGCGCGCGCCGATGCTGACGTAGCGCTGGATCTCGACGAACGGACCGACGAAGACATCGTCGCCGAGCCGGCAGCCGTAAAGATTGCAGGGCTCGACAACGGTAACGTTGCGCCCGGCGTCGACGTCGACGATCCCCGCCTGGCGGGTGGTGATTGCGGATGACATGACCTTCCTCGCAGCCTGGTTTTTATGGTGGGAGTATAAGACAAAGCGCCGCGGCGTTGCGCTTTCCGCACGTTTTTTCGCCGAAAGACTATAATTAGTACAGGGGAGAGAGCCCCGTGGCCGCAATCCTCGCACGGGTAGCAGTCCGTCGGAGGTGTGAAATTCGTTCGCCGATCGCGGCCTACGGCGAGATAGGAGGTGTCTCATGGTCAGTCATGTTTGGGGACTTCTGGCGCATCCCAGCGCCGAGTTCGAACAGATCAAAAGCGAGAATGAAAGCGTCTCGCACCTATACACCCATCACGTGTTGCTCTTGGCAGCCATCCCGGTGGTCTGCGCCTTTATCGGCACCACCCAGTTGGGCTGGCTCTCCGGCGAGGGACATGCCATCAGGCTCGACATGTTTACCGCGCTTTATACCGCCGTGGCGTTTTACCTGCTGATGCTGGCGGGCGTAGCGGCCATGGGGAAAGTCATTCACTGGATGGCGCGGCGTTATGAATCGCGCCCCAGCCTGCACCGCTGCATGGTGTTCGCCGGCTACGTGGCGACCCCGATGTTCCTCAGCGGGATTGTGGCGCTCTATCCGGTCGTCTGGCTGTGTCTGTTTGTCGGCATTATCGGCCTGTGCTATTCGGGCTATCTGCTGAATCTGGGGATCCCGCACTTCCTGAATATCGACAGTAAGGAAGGGTTCATCTTCTCCAGCTCGACCTTCGCTATCGGCATTCTGTTGCTCGAGCTGCTGCTTGGGGTGACGGTGCTGCTGTGGGGGTACGGTTCCTGGTTGTTCTGAGTTAACGGCTGTTGTTGTCGCCCCCGCGCCGGTGGAACGGCGCGGGGGCTTTTGCTTTTATACGCGGCGGAAAACCAGCATCACGCCGAGCACGATGCTCGCCATGCCCAGCAGGCTCAGCGTCGCCAGCGCGTGGCCGAGCAGCAGGTAGTCCAGCAGGGCGGTCACCGCCGGGATCAGATAGAACAGGCTGGTGACCTGCACCAGGTTGCCGCGCTGGATCAGGCGATACAGCAAGAAGGTCGCCAGCACCGAGATCACCACCGCCATCCACAGCAGCGGCAGCACGAACGCCGGCCGCCATTCGACCTGCAGCGGCTCAAACGGCAGCGCCAGCGTACACATCAGCAACCCGACGGCATACTGCAGCGGCAAGACCGCCAGCGGCGGCTGCGTCATGCCTTTTTGCAGCAGGGTGCCGGCGGTCATGCAGCCCAGCGCGATAAAGGCGAACAGCATGCCGCTCAGCGAGAAGTGGGCCACCATCAGGCTTTGGTACACCACCAGCGTCAGCCCGACCATTGCCAGCGCCAGGCCGAGCGCCCGCAGCCCGGTGCAGCGCCGTTCAGTGATGAACTGGGTGAGGATCGGCTGTACGCCGAGCAGCGTTGCCAGCACGCCGGGCGTAATACCCTGTTCCAGCGCCAGCAGATAGCAGATTTGATAGCTGCCGATCATCAGCACGCCGATCAGCGCGACGCGCCGGCGGGTGCCGGGAGCGGGCAGGCACTGGCGTTGCCACAGGCCGATGGCCAGCAGCACCGCCAGCGCGATGGCGCAGCGGAAGAACAGGAAAGCGAAGGCAGACGCGTGCTCCAGCCCCCAGCGGGAGAAGATCGCGCCGCTGCTCCAAAGCAGGACGAACAGCGTAGCCAGGCCGGCATTGGCCCAGAGAGAAGGTAATCGCATATCAATTTCACCTGTCGTGAAAATTACAGGCTCCGGCGCGTGCGGCGGTCTACGCCTGAACGCAACAGATCAATAAGCCGGAGATAAAAAGTCGGTTTGGCTTAGCGCACAACCACAATGCGTGGCGGGTAAGCGGCAACCGCTGAAACGACGGAGGAAACGGCGGGTGGGGCGGAGGATGCACACAGCAAAACGACGGCCGGAACGGTCGCGTCTGTCGGATCGGTGCTGTGCGCCAGATAGGTCATGTGAGTTCCTGAGAATCGGGAATGAAACTAATCGCTTCAAACATAACCAAGTTCGCCGGGATGCGCAATCGGAAATCACAACGGTTCAATTGATAATGAAAATCATTATCATCAATAAAAGGCTGTGCTATGTTGCTTGAGGCGCGCAGTGTTGACGCAGGGGGTGCGGCTTTTGTTGCCTGCCTAGGTTCACGCAGCGTGCGCGGCAAAAGGCGTTGCGATTCGCTTTTGCAGAAGGCGGGCAATCGTGATAAATATATTGATATGTTATAATATAACAATTGATGCATGATGAATCCAGTTTGCGACATCCTCCACGTTGATAGGGTTAGCCTGACCGGCCATGGCGGGGCATTGATACTCGACAACATCCATTTCGCGCTCCGTTCCAGTGAAAAGCTGGCGGTGATCGGCCCTAACGGCAGCGGCAAGTCCAGCCTGTTGCGCGCCCTGATCGGCGAAACGCGGCCGGACAGCGGCGGCATTTACTGGCGAGGGCAAGCCTTGTCCGAGTGGCCGGCGGCGGAGCGCGCCAGAAGCATCGCCTTTCTGGCGCAAAACGATCTGCCGGATTTGCGGCTGTCGGTTGAGGACTACGTGGCGTTGGGCCGTTTACCGCATGGCGAACGCTCTGCGGCGGGAAAACGCATCGTTGACGAGGCCATCGGGGAAACCGGGCTGGCGCCGCTCAGGCACCGCCCGTTGGGGCGGCTCTCGGGCGGCCAGCGTCAGCGCGCTGCGCTGGCTCGGGCGTTGGCGCAGTCTCCTGACCTGTTGTTGCTGGATGAACCGACCAATCATCTCGATCCGCCTGGGCGCTCGGCGCTGCTGTCGTTAGTGAAAAATAAAGACATCGCCGTGATTGCGGTGCTGCACGATCTGCCCGTGGCAGAGGCGTTTGCCGATCGGATCCTGGTGCTCAACGAAAGCCGCCAGGTAGCCTGTGGTACGCCCGAGACGGTGTTGCAGACCCCGGTGATTTTGCCGGTGTTCGGCATGAACAGTTTTAAGGTGGCGCACCCCGTTAGCGGGAAAACGCTGCGTATTTTTGACGTTCCCCATTGCGCTTGATAAACCAGAGAGAAACATGAACACACGCGTATTCCCCCTGCTCCTGCTGCTGGCCAGTGGGGCGGCGGCGGCCGAAAAATTTCCCGTCACCGTAGAAAGCTGCGGTACGCCGGTCACTTTCAACCAGGCACCGCAGCGCGCCGTCATCAACGACATCAACATGGCCGAGATGGCCTTTGCACTGCATTTGCAGGATCGTATTGTCGGGCTGACCGGCATCACCGGCTGGTACAAACTGACGCCCGACTTCAAGGCCGCGATGGGCGCCATTCCCGAACTGGCGCCGAAATATCCTGCTCTGGAAACGCTGCTGGCAGCGCAGCCGGACTTTTTCTTCGCCGGCTGGAATTACGGCATGAAGATCGGCGGCGACGTCACGCCGGAGAAGCTCGCCCCGTTCGGCATCAAAACGCTGGTGCTGAGCGAGAGCTGCGTACAGGCCGGCGGGCGGCCGCAAAAGGCCGATATGAACCTGCTGTATGACGATGAGCTGAAGCTCGGCAAGATTTTCGGCAAGCAGCAAGAGGCCACCGCGCTGGTTGCGGGCTGGCAGCGCCGGTTGGCTGCGCTTCCCGCCAGGCCGGCGGGCCAGCCGCCGCTTAAAGTGTTCGTCTATGACTCGGGGGAGGAGAAGCCTTTCACCAGCGGCAGATACGCTATGCCGACGGCGATCGTCGAAGCGGCGGGCGGCCGCAACGTGATGGACGGTTTGCCGGCGAGCTGGACGACGGCGTCCTGGGAGGCGGTGGCGGCGGCCGAGCCCGACTTCATTATTCTGCTGGATTATCAGACCGGGTCAGGCGCCGATGCGCTGCGGCGCTTCCTCGAGTCTCACCCGTTGATGAAATTGACGCCTGCCGTACGGCACCACCGCTATCTGAAACTGCAGTATGCGGAGCTGACGCCGGGGCCGGCCAACATCGGCGCGGTGGAAAAGCTGGCGCGGGCGCTGTACGCGCCGGAGGCTGAATGAACTCGCCGACCCGGCGATTTATGCTGCTCGCGCCGTTGGCGCTGTCGGTATTGTGCGGGTTAATGATCTGGAGCCTGCAGCTGGGCAGCGTTGCGCTGTCATGGCGGCAGGCGTTTGCGGCGTTAGGACTCGGTTCGGCGCCCCTTTCCGGCATGCTGGACACTATCGTTGTGCAACTGCGGGTGCCCAGGGCCTTGTTGGCGGCCTTGACCGGTGCCGGGCTGGCGATGACCGGCGCGCTGCTGCAGACCACCACCCGCAATGAGCTGGCCGATCCTTTTTTGTTTGGGCTCTCCTCCGGTGCCTCCGCCGGCGCGGTGCTGGTCATCACGCGCTTTGGCGATGCGCTGGGCGCGCTGACGTTGCCGCTGTCCGCTTTCGCCGGCGGCGTTTTGTCCGCGATGGCAGTGATGATCCTGTTTCGCGTCAGCCGGGTCAGGCGCGCCGAGCAGCTGATCGTCTGCGGTCTGGCGGTCTCGTTTTTGTTCAGCGCGCTCACCAGCTACCTGGTGTTTTCCGGCGATCAGCGGGCGGCCGGTTCGGTGTTGTTCTGGTCGCTGGGCGGGCTGGGGTTGGCGCGTTGGGATAATCTGTTCATTCCGTTGGTGAGTTTCGTGCTGCTGGCCGGGTTTACGGCGCTGCGTTGGCGGGCGCTGGACGCGTTGCTGGCGGGCGAGCAAACCGCCCATTCGATGGGGGTCAACGTGGCGCGCCTGCGCACCGAGACCTTTCTGTGCTGCGCACTGTCCACGGCGTTTCTCGTTTCGCTGACGGGCGTGATCGGTTTTGTCGGGCTGATGGTGCCTTATCTGGCCCGGCGCCTGGTGGGCGTGCGCCACCGCTTGTCCGTGCCGATGTGCGGTCTGCTGGGGGCGATGCTGCTGACCGGTGGCGACATGCTCAGCCGCAGCCTGATCCCCAATCAGGAGCTGCCCATCGGCATCATTACGGCGGGGCTCGGGGGCGCGTTCATCGTCTCCTTGCTGCTGCGCGCGGAACGATGAACGCCACCCTGTCTCAATAGAGTTCCAGGTGCAGGCGCTGCTGCTCAATCAGCGTCTGCCACAGGTTTTCCGCCCCGCAGGCGTGCTCCAGCGCCGTCGCCACGGCATGTTCCAGATACTGGCGATTGCCGCACAGGTAGACATGCGCGCCCCGCCGCAGCAGGCCGCTGATGGCATCGGCATGATCGCCGATAGCATGCTGCACATAGTATTTGGCGGCGGCGTCGCGCGAGAAGGCGGTGATGAGCCGCGTGAGCACGCCCGCCGCGTTCAGTGCAGCCAATTCCTCGTGATACAGAAAATCTTCATCGCGCCGTTTTTCGCCGAAGATCAGCACGGTTTCGCGCTGTTCGCCCTGGGCGGCCATTTCGCGCAGCAAGCCTATCAAGGGCGCGATGCCGGTGCCGGTGCCGATAAGCAGCACCGGCACAGTGGTATCGCGCGGCAGGTAAAAGCCGGGGTTGGCGCGGCAGAAGAGGCGGAAAGGGCCGGGGTGGTTGAGCAGCCAGCCGGTCGCCGTGCCGCGCCGGGTGCGGCCGCCGCGTTCATAATGTACGTCGCGCACGCACAGATCGAGGCTCTCTTCCCGCGTTGCCGAAGCGATGGAGTAGGCGCGCGGCAGGCAAACGGGCAGCAGCGCCAACAGATTCTCCAGCGTGACCGTCTGCGACGAGCAAAAATCGTGCAGCACGTCCAGCAGATCGGCGCCGTACAGATAGCTCTCCAGGGCTTTGCGCTGGCGGATCTTGAGCAAGCCTTTGAGATCTTCGCTGTCGGCCAATTGCGCCAGTTCGCGCAGCGTCGTTTTGCTGAGTTGGCGCAGCTCCCGGCGGCGCAGCGCGTCGGCGGCCTCCGGCCTGCCGAGCCAGTCAGCCAGCCGGGTCAATAATCCTTCGTCGTTCTCCGGCAACAGATAGACGGTATCTCCCGCCCGGTAAACGATGCCGCTGCCGGCGATATTGAGCCGCAGATGCCAGGCCTGCGGCGTGCGTGCGCTGAGCGGCCGCCGTTCGAGAAGGGCGGCGCTGAACGCATGGTCTTCACCGTAGGCGGTCACGCGCAGATGCAAATCGCGGCCGGCCTGGGCATCACCGGCCAGCACCTTCTCCAGCGTCGTCAGCCAGGTTGCGAAGAACGGTTCGAAGTTAACGTCGGCGTCGACGCGATTGACGATGGTGCGGGCGCCGTATTGCGTCAGGCGCGCATCCAGCGCCTGCGTGAAGCCGCAGAAATGCGGGTACGCGGTGTCGCCGAGACCGAAGATGGCGTAGCGCAACCGGGAGGGAGCCGGCCATTGCGCCAGCGCGTCGGAAAAACGCTCGGCGTTGGCGGGCGGTTCGCCGTCGCCAAATGAGCTCGAGACGATCAGCAGGGCATCACGCTCGCCCACATCGGCGGGCTGGATGGCGTTGAGTTCTTTCACGACGGGGCGGTAGGGTTGCAGGCTGCTTTGTTCACCCAGGCGCATCGCCAGCGCCCGGGCGTTGCCCGACTCCGAACCGTAACCAATCAGGATGCGTTCGATAAGGTCGGCCATGGTGGTTACTTGTCGTAGTGGTTGTCGAACTGTTCTTTGGCGAATTCCACCGATTCGAAGTCGGTCATCAGATCGTTGATCACGCGGCGGATGCTGATATAGGCCTCGATATTGCCCTGGGCGTCATACAGCGGCTGCACCGTGGTGTCGACCACGTACAAGACGCCGCCCTTGCCGACGTTCGGGATGATGCCGGTCCAGATGCCGCCCGCCTTGATGGTGTCCCACATCGCTTTATAAACCGCTTTCGGCACGGAAGGGTGACGCACGATGCTGTGGGGCTGGCCCACCAGCTCTTCCCGGGAAAAACCGGTCAGCTGGCAAAACAGATCGTTGACGTAGGTGATGGTGCCCTGCAGATCGGTGGTGGAGATCACCATCACTTTATCCAGCGCGGCCAACAGCTGGGCGGAATCGAGGGTCTGACTCATGGTAGGTTCCTTCTCATTAACTTCGCGGTGAATGCCACGGCGGACGTCATGTATCCGTCATGACAGTTTTGTAATTGATTCTCATTTGCGATGAATGGTAATCGGGAATTTTATAAGTTGCAATAAAAATGCATCTTTAAGGGCGCAGAAAGATCGCGATGAGGCAGGCTGGGAGGAGGAAGCCCGCGCCGGGTGCGGCGGCGGGCCTATCGGGCGGTCTTAGCGGGGGTCTTCGGCCCAGCCTTTGCGTTTGCTGGTTTTGCCGATGCCGGGGTTGAAGCTGTTGGTCGGATCGGCTGTGCGGTAGAACGCCTGCAGATCCGCCTTGGCGTGGTACAGGTGGCCGACGTTATGCTCCGCCGGGTACTCGGCGCCACGCCGGTTAAGGATCTCGAGCATCTTTTCCTTCAGCGCGTGGCTGTCGACGCCTTTTTTCACCACGTAGTCCTGATGGAAGACGTGGCACATAAAGTGGCCGTAATACAGCTTATGCACCAGCTGGCTGTCGATCTCCGGTGGCAGGGTTTCGAACCAGTCGGTGTCGTTGCGGCGCAGGGCGATATCCAGCGCCAGAATATCCTCTACCTTATCGGCGTGCACCGCATGGTAGCGCACGGCGGCGCCGGCGGCAGCGAAGCGGTGCAGGAAGGCCTTTTTGCCTTCGTCAGGCGTGCAGGCGAAGAAAGCGCCCTCGGCCTGGGCGAAGTACTCGGTCAGGTAGCGCTGCGCCTCGTCTACGCCGGGGCCGGCCATCTTTAGCAGCAGGTGATGTTCGAAACGTTCGCGGTAATCCTTCATGCGCTTCGGCAGGTGGCTCGGTGCCAGATGGCTCAGGCCCTGCATCAGCCGATCGGTCAGGTTGTGCGGCAGCAGCGGCAGCTTGTTGAGGCTGGCGTCCATGCGGCCTTTCAGGGTGAAGAAGCGCGGCATTTGATCGGTGCCGAGCTTGTCGATCATCATGAAGGTGTCTTTGCCGTACACCTCGGCGATGTCGAAGATATCGCGGTGCATATACTCACCGGCCACCGGCAGGTTTTCGAACTGGCTCAGCATGTGGCGGCGCAGTTCGGTCAGCACCGCGGTGTCGTTGGTGCCGATATAGAACACCTGCTCTTTGCCCTCTTTCTCGAAGGTGTCGAGCCGCACCGCGAACACCGCCAGCTTGCCGGCGCAGCCGGAGGCCTCGTACAGACGGCGTTTGTCGGCGTTGAAGCGGGAAGGGGTGTCGGCATCGACGTCGCGCACCCGGCTGGCGTACTCGTTATCCGAGGCGCGCAGCTCGCCGTACTCGACGTCTGTCGGGCGATAGTCGCCTTTTTCCAGCCGGGTGAGGATCTCTTCCGGCGTGTCGCCAAGCCGGATGCCCAGATGGTTGACCAGGCGCAGCTGGCCGTCTTCCCCGAGCTGGGCGTACAGCGCCATTTCGGTATAGGCCGGGCCGCGTTTCACCAGCGAGCCGCCGGAGTTGTTGCACACGCCGCCGATCACCGAGGCGCCGATGCAGGAGGATCCGATCACCGAATGCGGTTCGCGGCCGTAGGGTTTGAGCAATTTCTCGAGGTGGTGCAGGGTGCTGCCGGGGAAGCCGACCACCTGCTTGCCGTTGTCCAGCACCTGAATATGGTCGAGGCGCAGGGTGCTGACGATGACGATGTCGCGATCATAGTCGTTGCCGCTGGGGGTTGACCCTTCGGTCAGGCCGGTATTGGCGGCCTGCATGATGACGATTTTGTCGGCGGCCACGCAGGCCTGCAAAATGCGCCACAGCTGCAGCAGGCTGGTGGGAAACACCACCGCCAGCGCCTGGCCTTCGCCGGAGCGGAACCCCTTGCGATACCGCTCGGTGTTGCGATCGCCGGTCAACAACTGCGGGCCGCCGACGATGTCTTTAAGCTGGTTGAGAAATGCCTGATTGCCTGACTGCATGCTGCCTGTCTCCCTGTCATCTCCGCTGTTTTAGCTACGGTGCCGAAGTGGCGTATGGCAATAATATGTCAATGGCGGCGTTCCAGGGGAAGCGTTTTTGCTTTTGGCCAGCGGTCAGGTTGTTTATCAGTAACGCCTGTTTGGCGTAGGAGGGCGGTGATACCGCTCCCGGGTGGGTTCCCCGCAGGGCGTGCGCAAAATCGGGATTCTGCGGGGAACCGCCTCTCAAGCCTGTAACAGCTTAATAAGCTCTTTAGCCAAATGTGCATTTTTGGCGGTCAACAAATTACCGCTTGCTAATATTCCTTGCTGGTTGCCATTAAGATCCATAACGGTGAAGCCGGCTTCTCTTGCACAAATAATGATGGCCGCACTGTCCCAGGGTTTCATTATCGTATCAATCGCCGCATCCGATGAACCATTGAATACGGATACATGCTGGATACAGTCCCCTGAGAACTTGAATAATTTCGCACTTTCCAGCACGGCAATGAGATTCCAGGGCGTGTCGCCGTTCTCAAGCCATGTCGAGGTGCCATGGATACCTGATGCTGTTATTGTCGCTTGTTCTACCCGCGTCGCTTCGGTCTGATCCGCCTCAGTGAACAATCTCCTGACACTATTTTCACCCGTATGGATAAAGCACCCTTCGTTTTTTCCGGCATACACTAGAGTATTGATTGCGGGTAAACCGATGGTGCCCATCACCGGCTCTCCTTCTTTGACTAAAGCGATGAGGGAGCCATATACCGGGATGCCTAACTTATACCAGGTCGTGCCGTCTATAGGATCTATCAGCCAATATAACTGGCAGTCATCGGCAATCTCACAGCCCAGCTCCTCGCCATAAACGGGGATATCAGGGGTTAATGCCTGTAGTCTCTCCCTTATATACGCCTCTGTTTCCACATCGGCCTCACTCACAATGCTGAAATCCTTCTTTTCAAAAAACGTCACTTCATTTTTTTTGCCTTCAATTATTGAGAAGGAGGACAAGGCGATCTCTTTAACTTTTTGTAATAAACCGCTGAATTCCAATTCGTTCACTATTCCATTCCATATCAATTAGTTAGTGGTTGTATGGTCCGTAAAAATGCCCTTGAAAAGACGCTCGAAAAACGCCGCGAAAGGCGAAAAAGGGGCCTGTTGCCCCAAAATATACCCATTGGCTAAGATAGCAGCATTGTTTTTTCTGCCATGCGCACCACGGCAGGATCGTCGGTGATGGATTTGACTTCACTAATGGGTATCCATTCCAATTTCGTCGATTCTTTGGAAAGCGCTGTCTCGGCGTGTTTATCTGCGATCAAACACAGGGTGATATCATAATGAAGATGGGCTGCGGTTTTAGGGTTTTCAGGTATTGGATGTATGTCGATATCAATCACAAAGGCCCCGTCAGCCGCTATGTTCTGGATACCGCTTTCTTCCTGCGCCTCTCTTAGGCAGGCGTCTAAAAATGTTTTATCGCTGCGCTCGATGTGCCCGCCCAGTTGGAACCACCGATTTAACTTTGCATGCAGCGTCAGCAATACTTTAGTCTTATCATGGTTTAATACCCAGGCGGATGCCGTAAAATGCCCAAGTTTAGAGGTCTCAAATAATACATCATCTCGGCTTTGCAGAATACTCAACATATTCAGCTTATGTTCTTGCTCCTTCTCATAGTTGGTTTGGTAGTTTTCCAATAAACTGTAAATTTCATTTTTCATAACGTCAAGCTCACTTTGAATTAAAATGATGTCACCAATAAAACATTAAAATGCATCATAAGAGATGTCTTAAACGGGGCAAAATAACCGATGTCTAACGATTAAATCATTAACTACATGGCGGCTACCCAGTTTTTTGCCGATTTATGGGCCAGGGAAAAGAGCTCGTCATGATTCAGGTTGCTATGGGCCAAGCTGACAAAGGAGTTGTGCCCCTCCATAATCAACAAACCATTCCGCATAAGCTCACTCTTCAAACGGCCTCTCTGCATAGCGTCATTGACCAGATCTTGACTAAACACCAGGTCAAAAAGAGCGTTATTGAAAAGTGGTTTAGCCATCAATAGATTATCGGCGCCAGCTTCTTTAAAGGCAGAGTTCAACGTCGTCACGATAGCCCCACCGGCCTGTGAAATCAGGTTATAACCATCGCACTCTTTCATGATTTCCGCCACGGCAAGGGCCGCATGGGAGGAAAGGATTTCTTTGGTGTGCGTTCCGCCGATACGCGCTTCGCGATAGATAGCAATGCTGTCAGGTTTCCCGATCAGAACAGCAAGAGGCAAGCCATTTCCTATTGCCTTACCTAACACCACATAATCAGGATCGAAATCTGGGTTGTTCGCCAAATAACCGCCAGGGTTGGTTCTTCCCGCCGTTTTCGTTTCATCCAACAGTACTTTTATGCCATAAGCCTTGCACATCTCTATTGCAGACTTAATCTTCTCCTCGGGGAAAAAAGCCAATTGATACACGTCCAGTGCAAATATGGCAATGTCGCTTCCATGTTCCTGAAGCAGTTTATCCAATTCAGACAGATCGCCATTAATCCAGTTGAAAACGGCCTCTTCACCGGTGACGCCGCGCATGCCTTTTACATAACGTAAATCATTTCTTTTAGCGCTGCCCAAGGCTTCATGCCAGCTCGGCGACATATAGAGCTGGGCGTCATGCCATCCCAAGAAACCGCACCTCAGGATCTTTTTGCGCTCGGTTTCCATCATTGCGCACCGGAACGATGCCGTTACGGCCTCAGAGCTGGTTTTAAATAAGGAGATAACTTTAGAACCGACATAGACACTTTCAAACAGGTCGGACAGCAGGCTGTGCACCTCACCGAATCCAGGGAAAGACAATCCCAAACAGAGAGCATCACTCAATTTTTTATTAAAATCGGGATGGCTGTGTCCTAATATAACGGGCCCGATACCTAAAACGAAATCCAAATACTCATTGCCGTTAGTATCTTCGATTCGGTATCCCTTTCCCTTTCTGAATTGAATGGGATGCCCGTTTGTATCTAAAAGTCTGTCACTGCCCACTAATGGTGAGAACATTTTAATTAATCCTTATCAATCAAGCTAAAACAACGTGTTGTTTTTCTGGGAGGTGTTTAAGTTTTTTCCACGAACTATGTGAAAAGCCATACATTCTAATTAACCAGCGATCATTCCCATCATAATTTGCCGAACCGGAAAGATTATCCCTCCCATGCAGGGCAATCCTGTTGTTGATGATGAGGATGTCGCCAGGCTGCAAAACAACTTTGTTGATATATTGGGGATCAGAAAGATGCTTTCTGAGTTTTTCCAGTGCTTCATTAGCGGCATCGTTGATCCCGACAAGCTTAGAATTGCTGTATCTAATCACCAATCTGCCGTTGATATCCCCAATAACACTGACATTCTCTATTTTTGAGTCAACGTCAAAACTGGATTGGCTATTGGCGATATATTCAGGCCGCATTAGCTGTTCTATGGTCGAATAGCTTAAATTGTTAAGAATGTCATCCAATGACCAAATTGTTGTTGCCGCTTGAATCGGGTTTCTCAAACACGCCAGTGCAAAAACCTCAGGAGCAATAATCTGATTTTGAGTATCGTCAGGCAGCATTTCCGACCAGTGGCCATTGACGACTTCAGTATGTGGAGATAACGACTTTGTAGAGCGAACCCAAGACTTTTCATTGTTTTTTGCAGGCATAACCATATGCGCCAATCGGCCTTGCATTTCATTCAGGTAAGAGGAAACGGTGTGTCCCGTAACACCTAGCAGGGCCATTAACGTTGACGCGGGTTCAATCCATAAACTGGTATCAGGTGCTTCATCATTGCAAGGAGTAGGGGGGAGTGCTGTGGTCGAAAAACAATTACGCATTAATAAATATCCGTATTTTTGCCTTTCAGAAAACCATGACAACTCTGAATAAACATTGCCGTCATTGGCTAGCTGTTTGCGAATATTTTCTTCTGCAATGCTTTTTACTATATACGGACTGATTTCTTGATTGTAAATCGTGAACTTACTTTTTGTGATTATATCTTTGAGGTTAAAATTAGATAAATCAAGCGTTAGACCTAACGATGACAATTTGACATTCCGTGATAAATGCCTCACACATTATCTCCTTTGAGGTGACTTAAAAATAAAGTTATTTATGCACTGTTATTTAACGCCATATAAATTTTTTAATATAAAAAACTGTACTGCATTGAATATGCGTACTTTGAGTTGCCATGCAAGATTGATAGCTATTGATTATGCAAGAACGAAAATAAAAAGGATGGTTTGCAGTCAAAGTGATGAAGTAGAGAATTACCCCCTCACACAGTCATCATCCATGCTGGCATAACAATATCTCTATCTCGTTCAGTAGTACCGGTAATTTGTAAACAAAATGCTATTTTTAATTACAAATTACGAAAAAATTATACAAATACATAACGTAATGTAAAGTGATTTTTTATATTCATGTTCAACCATAATACTAAATATAATTTATAAATAAATAATACCTTAATGTAATTAAAAAGCCCTTGATTTATCTTGGAAATAAAATCATGCTCACTATCACGATGGATTATGCATGAATCAAAAAAAACTGAGATAGGTATATGTTTTTGATTTTTTTGATAAAAATAAAAATCCATGTCGCTATCAAGATGACTTTACGACAAGGTATGTGTAGCCTTTAATTGGTTTTTTTGGTTTTGTGATTTAATTTTAATTAGTTTTATTTATATTTTTATGCTCTGGAATCGTCAGGAACTCTGTATGCGCAAATGCCTCACATGCTGTCTTATGTTAATTTTAATTTATCCTTTAGGTGTGGACTTATATCTTGTTGGCTTACCTGATATCGCCAGGGACCTGAATGCTTCTGCCGTCGACCTTCATACCGCATTTTCAATTTATTTGGCGGGTATGGCATCAACCATGATTATCGCAGGGATAGTTTCCGATCGGTTTGGTCGAAAACCCATTGCGTTATTGGGGGCGCTTATTTTTTCCTGTGCTTCATATGGTGCAGCATTGACTATCACGGCCGATCAATTTCTTTTTGCACGGTTTTGGCAAGGCGTCGGCGCCGGTTTCTGTTATGTCGTCACTTTTGCCATTCTGAGGGATGCTCTGGACGATGATAAGCGTTCAAAAGTGCTCTCCGTAATTAACGGCATTACCTGCATCGTTCCCGTTATCGCCCCGGTGCTGGGATATTTACTGTTAATGAATTTTAAGTGGCCAAGTCTTTTCACCGGCATGGCTATTTTCGCCGGGATATCATGTTTTGTCTGTTTAGTTTGGCTTGATGAAACCTATCACAAGAATAAAGACGCACATCAAGCAACAGACCGCAGTGGTGAAAGCCTACTCTCATCATTATTTTTAAGCCGTTTGTTCATCACCTGCCTGTCAATCACAGCGATCTTGACCTATGTGAATACCTCGCCAATTATTTTAATAAACCAAATGGGGTTTTCTACCGCTCAATACTCTATCTCGATGGCTGTGCTTGCAAGCTTTAGCATGGCCACCTCATTTTTAATGCCTTACTTACTTTCCTGGCTGGGCCAAACAAGGGTTCTATTCCTGTCACAGATGTTATTTTTAGTCTGTGCTTGCGTATTTTTCTTTACGCAGGCGCTATACCTGAACACCTATTTAAATCTTGTTGGATTCGCCATGATTGGCGTTAGTTTCGCTATGGGGTTTGGGGTCTTAATGAGCCAGGCGCTTAAGCCGTTTAAACAAAATGCCGGATTGGCGAGCTCCGTACTGGCGATTTGCCAGATCGCTTTTTCTGCAGGCTACATCTGGACTATGGGGATGCTTGGCGTGAGCGCAGTCAATATGCTGATTATTCTGTTGGTGTTTTCCAGCATCGCAAACGTGATCATATTGATCGCTGTACCCAATGAGCAACGCAGCCTTCAGGTGTAGAGACCTCGTCGTTTGGCGTAGCCCTTTCTCCTGGACAAACACGGGCAGAAGAAAGGGCGTGAGCGCAGTCGAGTTCGCTATGCTGGCGTACTGCGTTCATAAGCTAATGGCTTATTGGCTTATTGGCTTATTGGCTTATTGGCTTAGTAGCGTTCTGCATACCCGGCGCGGCGCTCTTCGTCGCGCAGCGTCAGGATCTCCACGCCGTCGGCGGTGACCGCCACGGTGTGCTCCCACTGCGCCGACAGTTTTTTGTCGCGTGTCACCACCGTCCAGCCGTCCTTCTTCTGCTTGATGCGGCGGTCGCCCTGGTTGATCATCGGCTCGATGGTGAACACCATGCCTTCCTGCAGCACCAGACCGCTGCCGGGTTGGCCGTAGTGCAATACCGCCGGCTCTTCGTGCATGTCGCGGCCGATGCCGTGGCCGCAATACTCCCTCACAATGCTGTAGCCGGCCTGCTCGGCGTGCCGCTGGATGGCGTGACCGATATCGCCCAGGGTCGCGCCCGGTTTCACCGCGCGAATGCCCTGCCACATCGATTCATAGACGTTGTTCACCAGCCGTTTAGCCAGCGGCGTCACCTGGCCGATGCAGTACATCTTGCTGGAGTCGGCGATATAGCCGCCGTTTTCCAGCGTGATGTCCACGTTGACAATCATGCCGGAACGCAGGATTTTGCTGGCCGACGGCACCCCGTGGCACACCACGTCGTCGATTGAGGTGTTGAGCACATAGGGGAAGTCATACTGCCCTTTGCTGGCCGGGCGCGACTGCAGCTCTTCGACGATAAACGCCTCGGCGCGGTCGTTGATCTCCATGGTGGAGATGCCTTCGACGATGACCTCATCGAGCATCGCAAACACTTTGGCCAGCAGGGCGCCGGAATGGCGCATTTTGGCAATCTCTTCCGGCGTTTTAATCACGATCTGTTTCACCCGACAATCTCCTTCAGCGTCAGCGCGTTATCTTTCATCATTTTTTTTACCAGTTGCGGGTAGGTCAGTTCCGGATGGAACTCCGCCAGCATGCCGATCTTGATCCAGTACTCGGCCTGCGCGTTGATCGAACGCGTCATGGTCAGGCTGGCGAGGCGCAGATCGTCATGCAGCACGTCCGAAATTTTTACGATGCCCATCGGCGTCTCCATAAATGAATAATATATGAAGTGTATACGTTTAGGATGGTCGCGATGTGGCATTCTGTGGCGTAAGAAGATTCTGGCAACAACGATTGCCGCCGCCAGACAATGCGTTTATTGTGATGAACGACTTTTTTGCCATGATTTTTCAGAAGGATTTAAGGCGTGACTAAACTACGTGTTGGGGTGATTTTTGGCGGTAAATCGGCGGAGCATGAGGTGTCGCTGCAGTCGGCCAAAAACATTGTGGATGCAATCGACAAAGAGAAGTTTGACGTCACGCTGCTGGGGATCGACAAACAGGGGCAGTGGCATATCAACGACGCCTCCAACTACCTGCTCAACGCCGAGAACCCGGCGCTGATCGCGCTGAACCGCTCGAACAAGAACGTGGCGCTGATCCCGGGCCAGGAAAAACAGCAGCTGATCGAAGCGGGCAGCGCCGGCGCGCTGGGCCAGCTCGACGTCATCTTCCCGATCGTGCACGGCACGCTGGGGGAGGATGGCTCGCTGCAGGGGCTGCTGCGCATGGCCAATATGCCGTTCGTCGGCGCCGGCGTGCTCGGTTCGGCGGTCAGCATGGATAAAGACGTGACCAAGCGCCTGCTGCGCGACGCCGGGCTGGCGGTGGCGCCGTTCGTCACCCTGACCCGCGCCAACCGCGCCGGGTTTACGTTTGAGCAACTGAGCGAGCGCCTCGGCCTGCCGTTGTTCATTAAACCGGCCAACCAGGGCTCCTCGGTCGGGGTCAGCAAGGTGGAAAACCGCGCCGAGTTTGACGCGGCGGTATCGCTGGCCTTCAGCTTCGATCACAAAGTGCTGGTGGAGTCGGCGATCGTCGGCCGCGAGATCGAGTGCGCGGTACTGGGCAATGACGATCCGCAGGCCAGCGTGTGCGGCGAGATCGTGCTGAGCGACGCTTTCTACTCCTACGACACCAAATACATCAATGAGCAGGGCGCTCAGGTGGTGGTGCCGGCGGCAATCGCGCCGGAAGTGAGCGACCACATCCGCGAGGTGGCGCTGAAGGCGTTCCGCACGCTGGAGTGCTTCGGGCTGGCGCGGGTGGATGTGTTCCTGACGCCGGACAACCAGGTGGTGATCAACGAAATCAACACGCTGCCGGGCTTCACCAACATCAGCATGTATCCCAAGCTGTGGGCCGCCAGCGGCGTCAGCTATCAGGCGCTGATCACGCGCCTGATCGAATTGGCGCTGGAGCGCCATCAGCAGGATCGCGCGCTGAACAGCTCGGTGTTCGATCGCTAAACGCGGTAGGGGGCGGCGGTGCCGCCCCGTCTATCATTTCACCGTCACGTCGATGTCGCCGAAATACTTCTTCGACAGCGCCGCCACCGTGCCTTGCTGCTTCACTTTGGCGATGGCGGCATCCAGTTTTTTCTTCAGCCCCTCATCCCCTTTACGCAGGCCGAAGGCGATGCCTTCACCGAGGATTTTGTCGTCGCGCACCGCCTCGCCGACGAAGGCGAAGCCCTTGCCGTCCGGCTGCGACAGGAAGCCGCTTTGCCCCGACGGCGCCATAACCAGCGTGGCGTCGAGCCGACCGGCTGCCAGATCGAGATAAACCTGATTCTGATCCTGATAAGACACCACGTCCACGCCCGCCGGCGCCCAATGGGTTTTGGCGTAAATCTCCTGAATCGATCCTTGCAGCACGCCCACGTGTTTGCCCGTCAGCGATTTGGCGTCGGGCAGCAAGCCGCTGCCGGATTTGGCGATCAGGCGGTTTGGCACCTGATAGATGGCGTCGGTAAAGGCGATCGCCTGGCGACGCTGTTCAGTCACGTTCATCGCCGAGTTGATGGCGTCGAACTTGCGCGCCTGCAGTGCCGGGATCAGGCTGTCGAACGAGGTTTCCACCCAGCTGCATTGCAACTGTGCGGCGGCGCACACCGCGTCGCCCAGCTCGATGTCGAACCCTTCCAGTTTGCCGCTGGCGGATTTGGACTCGAACGGCGGATACAGTGCTTCCAGGCCGAAACGCAGGCTGTTTTCCGCCGCCGACGAAGCGCCGGCGGCCAGCAGGCATCCGGCGGCGAACAGCGTTTTCAAAGCTTTCATAGGCAGTGCCCCTTTCCCATGGTCGGACAAAAAATTACACCTGGCTCAGGCGGCGCGCGCCTTCCAGCAGGGTCTCGTTATCTTTGGAAAAACTCAGCCGGATTAGGCCGGTATCGGTGCCGTCGCTGTAGAACGCCGACAGCGGGATCGTCGCTACCTTCGCTTCGCGGATCAAGCGCACGGCGAAATCATTGTCGCTTTCGTGACTGAAGCCGCTAAAACGGGCCAGCATGAAGAAGCTGCCGCGGCTGGGCAGTAGCTCAAAGCGCGAATCCTGCAGGGCGCTGGCCAGCAGATCGCGCTTTTGTTGGTAAAACGCCGCCAGCCCCAGGTAGCTCTGGGGATTGGCGAGCGCGGCGGCGAAGGCGTGCTGCATCGGCGTATCGGCGGAGAACACCATGAACTGGTGCACCTTGCGGATCTCGTCCATCAACGCCGCCGGCGCCAGGCAATAGCCAACGCGCCAGCCGGTGACGTGGTAGGTTTTGCCGAACGACGACACGATCACGCTGCGTTCCGCCAGCTGCGGATAGCGCGCCATGCTGTGGTGAATATCGCCGTCGAACACCACATGCTCGTAGACCTCGTCGGACAAGATCACGATATCGGTGTCGCGGGTCAGGGCGGTCAGGCGGTCGATATCCTGCGCGTCGAACACCGCGCCGGTCGGGTTGTGCGGCGTGTTGACGATGATCATGCGCGTTTTGCCGTTGATGGCGGCGGCCACTTCGTCCCAGTCGACGCGAAAGTCCTGCAGCGACAGTTTGATCGCCACCGGCGTGGCGCCCTGCAGGCGCACGATCGGTGCATAGCTGTCGAACGCCGGTTCGAAATAGATCACCTCGTCGCCGGGATGCACCAGCGCGCTGATCGCCGAGTACAGCCCTTCGCTGGCGCTGGCGATCACCGTGATTTCTTCGTCGGCGTCATAGCGCGCGCCATACAATCGTTCAGCTTTTTCTGCCAGAGCAGCACGTAACGCCGCCACGCCGCTCATCGGCGCGTATTGGTTATGACCTGCGCGCATGGCTTGCGCCGTTGCCTCGATCAGCTGTGGATCACCGGCGAAGTTGGGGGCGCCCTGCGACAGATTGAGGGCCTGGTGTTCGGCGCTGAGTTGGCCAATAACGGTGAAAATGGTGGTGCCGACGTCCGGCAGCTTCGAGCGGGATGAGCAGGCGCTCTGCATGATGGGCTCCAGGCAAACAGGGAAGTGTTGAGCGATTAAGCATCAGCCGGCGTAGGCGGACAAGGGAAAGTTTGTCATACTTGCCATGCACTACGATCATACCTAATCGAGGCCCGCTATGCCGATATCCCTGCCGTCGCTCGACGTGTTGAAAACCTTTGTGGTGGTGGCGCAACGCCTCAACTTTACCCATGCCGCCCGGCAGCTGCACCTGACGCAGGGGGCGGTCAGCCGGCAAATTCTCGGGCTGGAACAGCGTCTGGGCTATCCGCTGTTCAGCCGTCAGGCGCGGGGTTTGGCGCTGACGCCGCAGGGCGCGCAGCTGCTGGCGCCGGTGCAGCAGGCGCTGGGGCAGTTGGATGAAGCCCTGACGCGGGCCGCCGCACCGCCGGGGGCGCTGCGCATCAAATGCCCGACCTGCGCCATGCGCTGGGTACTGCCGCGCATCATTCGCCTGCAAAATGAACGGCCGGATATGCATATCGAGCTGACCGCTTCGGTGTCGCACGGCCTGGATTTCAGCACCGAGCAGTTTGACGCCGCGGTGGTATTCGGTCGGCCGCCGGGTAAAAAGCTGACCGCGCACTTGCTGTTCGATGAAATCCTCACGCCGGTCTGCACGCCGACGTTTCTGCCGCCGACGCCTCGGCTGGCGGATTTGACGGACAAAACCCTGCTGCACCCGACGCGCGATCGGCGCGACTGGCTGTGCTGGCTGAAGGCGGCGGGCGCCGATGCATTGCCGTCCGGCAAGGCCCAGCATTTCGATACCCTCGATCTGGCGATGAGCGCCGCGCTGCAGGGGTTCGGCATCGCCATCGGCGATCTGTGCCTGCTGGAGGAGGATATTCAGGCGCAGCGCATCGTGACGCCGTTCCCGCTCTGCGTCAGCAGCGGCGCGGCCTATTATTTGGTCTATCCTGAACGCACGGTAGCGCCGCCGACGTTAACCGCGCTGGTCGATTTTCTGGCGGCGGAGGCTGCCGACAGCCGCACCCGGCTGCGGAATTACCTGCCGATAACCTGTAATGCTTTGTAAACATTACCGATGCGAATTCCCTTGGCGATGAAACAGAGTGTGGCAAACTGTTTCTTCACTCCGATTAAACTCCGCGGCGTTGGCGGCGGAAACACGCCTGAGATAAAACAAGATGAAATGGCTTTGTGTGGTGAGTATGTTGTCCGGTCTGGCCCTCAGCCCGGCTTTTGCGCAGGAAACGCCGATAACGCAGGGTATTCACGCCCAGCAGCGCGACGCCTTCGTGTCCAACTTGATGAAGCAAATGACGCTGGAAGAGAAGATTGGCCAGCTGCGGCTGATCAGCGTCGGGCCGGATAACCCGAAAGAAGCGATCCGCGAGGGGATTCGCAAAGGGCAGATCGGCGCCATCTTCAACACCGTTACCCGGCCGGATATCCGGGTGATGCAGGATCAGGCGATGCAGCTCAGCCGCCTCAAAATCCCGTTGTTCTTTGCCTATGACGTGGTGCATGGCCAGCGCACCGTGTTCCCGATCAGCCTGGGGCTGGCGGCCAGCTTCGATCTGGAGGCCATTGCGCTCAGCGCCCGCGTGGCGGCGCAGGAGGCCAGCGATGACGGTCTGAACATGACCTTCGCGCCGATGGTCGATATCACCCGCGATCCGCGCTGGGGCCGGGTCTCCGAAGGCTTCGGCGAAGACACCTGGCTGGTCTCGAAAATCGCCAAGGTGATGGTCGACGGTTTCCAGAACGACGATCCGGCCAAACCTGGTTCGGTGATGGCCAGCGTTAAGCACTTTGCATTGTACGGCGCCGTCGAAGGCGGCCGCGACTACAACACCGTCGACATGAGCCCGCTGCGCATGCATCAGGACTATCTGCCGCCTTACAAAGCGGCGGTGGACGCCGGCAGCGGCGGAGTGATGGTGTCGCTCAACTCGGTGAACGGCGTGCCGGCCACCGCCAACCCGTGGCTGCTGAAAGATCTGCTGCGCGAACAGTGGGGCTTTAAAGGCATCACCATCAGCGACCACGGCGCGATCAAAGAGCTGATTAAACACGGCGTGGCCGCTGACGCGCGCGACGCGGTGCGCCTGGCGATCACCTCCGGCGTCGACATGAGTATGAGCGACGAGTTCTACGACAAATACCTGCCGGGTCTGGTGAAAGACGGGCTGGTGCCTGAAAGCGATATCGACCGCGCCTGCCGCGACGTGCTGAACACCAAGTACGACATGGGGTTGTTCACCGATCCGTATGTGCATCTGGGCCCGGCGGGTTCCGATCCGCAGGACACCAACGCCGAAAGCCGTCTGCATCGCGCTGAGGCGCGGGTGGTGGCACGTAAAACAATGGTGCTGCTGAAGAACGATAAGCAGACGCTGCCGCTGAGCAAACAGGCGACCATTGCGCTGGTCGGGCCGATGGCCGACAGCCAGCGCGACGTGATGGGCAGCTGGTCTGCTGCCGGGGTGGTCAAACAGTCGGTCACCCTGCGTGAGGGGTTGGAGCGGGCGGTGGGCGACAAGGCGCGCATTCTGTACGCCAAGGGTGCCAACGTCACGCAGGATAAAGGCATCATCGACTATCTGAACGAGTATGAGCCGGCGGTGGCGTTCGATACCCGTTCGCCGCAGCAGATGATCGACGAAGCGGTGCAGGCGGCGAACAAGGCCGACGTGGTGGTAGCGGTGGTGGGCGAATCGCAGGGCATGGCGCACGAGGCCTCCAGCCGCGCCGACATCACAATCCCGCAGAGCCAGCGCGATCTGATCGCCGCGTTGAAAGCCACCGGCAAGCCGCTGGTGCTGGTGCTGATGAACGGCCGGCCGCTGGCGCTGAGCTGGGAGAGCGAGCAGGCGGACGCCATGCTGGAAACCTGGTACAGCGGCACCGAGGGCGGCAACGCGGTGGCGGACGTGCTGTTCGGCGATTACAACCCGTCGGGCAAGCTGCCGATGACCTTCCCGCGCTCGGTCGGCCAGATCCCGATGTACTACAACCATCTGAACACCGGTCGTCCGTTCGGCAAGGAGAATCCGGGCAAGTACACCTCGCGCTACTTCGATTCGCCGAACGGCCCGCTGTATCCATTCGGCTACGGCCTGAGCTACACCACCTTCAGCCTGTCGGACCTGAAATTGTCCAGCCCGACGATGGTGCGCAACGGCAAGCTAACCGCCAGCGTCACGCTGAAGAATACCGGCAAGTACGACGGCGCCACGGTGGTGCAGCTGTATCTGCAGGATGTGACCGCCTCGGTCAGTCGGCCGGTGAAAGAGCTGCGCAACTTCAAGAAAGTGACGCTGAAGGCCGGTCAGTCGCAGCAGGTTGAGCTGCCGATTAGCGAAGACGATCTGAAGTTCTACAACGCCAGCCTGAAATGGGGGGCGGAGCCGGGTAAATTCAACGTGTTCGTTGGCCTGGATTCCGACAACGTGCAGGCGCAAAGCTTTACGCTGAAGTAACCTTTTCCCCCTCTTTCACTGCGGTGGGAGAGGGGGCATCCATCCCTTTCCGCTAACGTCACCGGAGCTTGCTTCATGAAACGCTATCTGGACTGCAGCGCCAGCGATCTGGCCGATATCGGCAAAGCCGATCTGCTCTATGCCATCCGCGCCAGCGAAGGGCGCATCTTGGTCAGCGAAACCATCGCGGTCACTCAGCCGCTGCTCAATAACGTCACCAACGCCGAGCTGGCGGCCAGCCAGGGCGCCGATCTGCTGCTGTTGAATCTGTTCGACGTCGATCGTCCGCACATCGCGGGCCTGCCCGCCGACGTGCCGCCGCATGAGGCGCTGCGCACGTTGCAGCGTCTGACCGGGCGGGTGATCGGAGTGAATCTGGAGGCCGTCGATCCGGCCTTCGCCACCGAACATAACGACTTTTGGCAGATGACGGCGGGCCGCGCCGCCACCGCCGAGAATGCCCGTAAGCTATATCAACTCGGCGCGCGCCTGCTGGTGCTGACCGGCAACCCGAACAATGGCGTCAGCAATCAGGCGATTGCCGCCGCGCTGAAAGCGATTCGCGATGAAGTGGGCGACGAGATGGTGCTGGTGACCGGCAAGATGCACGGCGCCGGCATTGTGCGCGAAAGCGGCAGCCAGCTGATCGGCGAGCAGGACATTGCGCTGTTCGTGGAGAACGGTGCGGACATCGTGCTGTTGCCGGCGCCGGGCACCATTCCCGGCATGTCGCAGGAAAAAGTGGCGGCGTTGATCGCCTTTGCCCAGCGGCAGGGCGCGCTGGCGATGACGGCGATCGGCACCTCGCAGGAGGGAGCCGACGTGCAGACCGTGCGGCAGATTGCGCTGATGAGCAAAATGGCCGGCGCGGACCTGCACCATATCGGCGATACCGGCTTTCTGGGGCTGGCGCTGCCGGAAAACATCTTCGCCTACAGCGTGGCGATTCGCGGCGTGCGCCATACCTACAGCCGCATGGCGCGTTCGGTGAACCGCTAAGCCTGGGTTTTTTGCGCCGTCACGATGCTGTAGTAGCCGAGCGACGGTATCACCTGCGGCGCAGTGAAGCCGACGTCGCTCAACAGGCCGCTGATCTCCTTGCCGGAGTATTGGCGGCCCTGGGTTGTCCAACTGAGCATCAGCAGATTGTAACCGGCGAGGGTTGGCGGGCCGCCGGCATCGTCGAATAGCGCCTCGTGTATCACTATTCTCCCGCCGACGGGCAGCGCATCGTAGCTTTTCTGCGCCAGAAAACGGTTTTTATCCGGCGTCCAGTCGTGGAAAACATTAGAGTACACATGCAGATCGGCGGCGGGGTAAGGGTCTCGCCACATGTCCCCGCCGCAGTGGGTGATACGCGAGCTTAAACCGTATTGCCGGGCGTACTCGTCCGCCAGTGGGCCTATTTCCTGCAGGTCGAACACGATACCCTTCAGCTCGGGCCAATGGGTTGCCAGGCCGATGGCGTGTGCGCCGGAAGCGCCGCCGATATCCAACGCCACGCGATGCGCTGCCAAGGGAAGCCGCGTCGGCCAAACGCAGGCGGAACCGATGCTCAGGCTGTGCATGGCGCGCGTGAATTGGCGCGCTTTTTCCGCATCAAACTCGTGCGTGGCGAAGACTTCCGGTTCGCCATAGGCCTGCGAGGCGTTTTTTCCGAATGGCGCACTCCATATTTTTTAACGAGAAGGTTTCACTGTTCTCATACAGTAAATCCCAATAGTAACCAAAGTAGTGAGGGCTCTTTTTTAGCAGAAAGCTTTCGGTTTCGGGAGCGAGCGTCAATTTTCCGCCGTCGGCGATAATTAATTTTAAAGACTGCAACGCCATCATCAACGCTTCAGCCGGTCGTCTCTCCAGATGCGCTGTGAAACAAATATCTGTTAACGTGCAGGGAGATTCAGCGATAAACTCAAATATACCCAGGCGATGCGCGATAAGCACCGCCGGATAAAGATATAAATTCATCGTGATATCGAGAATTTTCTGGTTGTCGCACTGCGGCGGCAGGATGGCCTGTTGCATGTGAGCCCTCTCTCACTGAGCCATGGGGCGTTATAACAGGCTATGCCATGCCAGGGGTTTTCGCAACGCGCGGCGTGGAGATGAACGCTTTCGTTGAAAATAATCTCTTCATGAAATTATTTATTATTCGTATTTTGAAAGATAATTCCTGACGAGAGAGTAATAGCGCAGAGCCGGGGATTATTACCCAGCCATGCGTTTTTATTTTATCAGAGGTTAACTTAATCACAGTTATTAACGCGTTAAGGTTGTGTTAATCTAGGCCGTCGTTATGCCGTACCGGTATTCACATTCTTTTTGTGAATAATTCAAACTTAACTACTTCATTATTAAAACGAGTTAACAATGAAAAAAACTATTCTGACCGGCGTGATTGCCGCGACCCTGGGCCTGTTCAACACCGCTAGCGCCGAAGGGATGGACCCTGCTGCATTGAAAAACGTCTATGACGTTACGCGTAATACCAGCGGGCTGATGTCCTACTGCGTCGATAAAGGTTTCCTGAAAGCGGAGAGCATCGACAACGCCAAGAAAATGGTGGCCTACGTGGCGGCTATTCCCGGCGGTGTCGACACCCGCGACGGCGACAAGCGCGAAGCGATGGGCCGTGAAGGCAATGTGCTGAACGACGACGGCAAAGTGGTCGCGTTGGAGAAGGAAGCGCCACAGGGTCTGCAGGCATGGTGCCAGCAGGCTGACGAAGGGATCCGCCAGGGTCTGACGTCTATCGGCCAATAAGCGCTTTTTACGCGCTCGATCTGGTTCTCAGGATCTGCCGGCGTTCCGGCGGATCCGCTTCTTGCTCATCGTTATCTCCTCGTTTTTCTTCCTGCATATATGGCATAGGGTTTGATCTCGCTGATTGTTTCGCCATGCTCATCGCTATATTATTAGCTATATAACGATAATCAACCGGTCACTGCCATGTTTAACTTTCTCCCGCGCCTGATGCTGGCGCTCGCGTTGTTCTCTACCGCCGCCCTGGCGGATCGCCAGGTCACCGATCAGCTCAACCGTCAGGTCACGCTGCCCGATCACATTACCCGTGCCGTGGTGCTGCAACACCAGACGCTGAACCTGTTGGTGCAGCTTGATGCGATGCCGCAGGTGGTCGGCGTGCTCAGCAGTTGGAAAAAGCAGCTGGGGCCAAACTACCTGCGGCTGGCACCGACGCTGGCAACCCTGCCGATGCCGGGCGATCTGACTTCGGTGAATATTGAAAGCCTGCTCGGCCTGCATCCACAGGTGGTGTTTGTGGCCAACTATGCGCCGCCGGAAATGATTGCGCAGATCGAACGGGTGGGCATTCCGGTGGTGGCTATTTCGCTGCGCCGCGAGGCGGCCGATCAGGCGGGCAAAATGAACCCCCAGCTGAGCGATGAAGATCGGGCCTATACGCTGGGGCTGCAGGACGGTATTCGGCTGATTGGCGAAGTCATGGAGCGTCAGCCTCAGGCTGAAGCGCTGATTAAGGACGTCACTCAACAGCGTGCCCTGGTCGCCGAACGGCTGGGCACGCTGCCGGACGATCGGCGGGTGCGGGTGTATATGGCCAACCCCGATCTCACCACCTACGGTGCCGGCAAATATACCGGGTTGATGATGCGGCACGCGGGTGCGCTCAACGTGGCGGCGAAAGAGATTCAGGGGTTTAAACAGGTCTCTATCGAGGATGTCCTGAAGTGGGATCCGGAGGTGATTTTTGTGCAAGAACGCTACCCGGACGTGGTGAAACAGATCCTGACGTCACCGCAGTGGCAGCCGATTGACGCGGTGAAGAATAAGCGGGTCTACCTGATGCCGGAGTACGCCAAGGCCTGGGGATATCCGATGCCGGAGGCGATGGCGTTGGGTGAGTTGTGGATGGCGAAAAAACTTTACCCGCAGCGTTTTGCCGATATCAATCTGCAGCAGAGGGTCGATACTTACTATCAACGCTATTACCGCGCCACCTGTTGCCAGAGCGGGCAATGAAGCTGGGTTGGCTGGCGCTGCTGACGCTGTGCTGTGCGCTGTTTTCGCTCGGCGTTGGCCGCTTTCAGGTGCCGATAACGCACAGCCTGATGATTTTGCTGGAGCCGTTCACCGGGCAGCATTATGCAGGCATCGATGCTATTCAACGTCAGGTGATCCTGGGCGTGCGCGTGCCGCGGGTGCTGTTGGCGATGGGCGCCGGCGCGGCGCTGGCCCTGTGTGGCGCGGCTTTGCAAGGCGTCTTTCGCAACCCGCTGGTCGATCCGCATATTATCGGCGTGTCTTCCGGCGCGGCGTTTGGCGGCACGCTGGCTATCCTGCTCAGCCTGCCGCTGGCGGCGCTGCTGCTGTCGGCTTTTGTTTTCGGCATGGCGGCGCTGCTGTTGATTTTCACCCTCACCAGCGCCATTGCACGGCGCAATATTCTCTCGTTGGTACTGGCGGGGGTGATCCTCAGCGGTTTTTTCTCCGCCTGCGTTAGCCTGATGCAATATCTGGCGGATACCGAAGAGAAGCTGCCGAGCATCGTGTTTTGGCTGCTCGGCAGCTTTGCCACCGCCGATCGGCAAAAGCTGCTGATGCTGTTTTTGCCTTTACTGTTGGCCGGCGGTCTGCTGCTGGCGCTGCGCTGGCGCATCAATCTGCTGTCGTTAGGCGATGAAGATGCCGGTGCGCTCGGCATCAACGTTGAGCGTACCCGCTGGCTGATACTGACGCTGTGTGCCGCCATCGTGGCCGCTCAGGTGGCGGTCAGCGGCAGCATCGGGTGGGTCGGTCTGGTGATACCGCACGTCGCAAGACGCCTGGTGGGGCCGGATCACCGGCGCCTGTTGCCGGCTTCGCTTTGCCTGGGCGCCCTGTACATGCTGTTGATCGACGATTTGGCACGCACGTTGAGCAGCAGCGAAATCCCGCTGGGTATCCTGACCGCGCTGATTGGCGCGCCGCTGTTCGCGCTGCTGTTGCGCCGCGCGCAAGTAAGAGGCTGGCATGACTGACGCGTTATTGGCTGCCAGGGGCGTGAATTTTGCCTGGCCTGGCGGGCCCCCGCTGTTCCAACACCTGGATATTCAGCTGCGGCGCGGTGAAGTGCTGGCGGTATTGGGCCCGAATGGGCGCGGTAAAAGCACGCTGCTGCAGCTGTTGTTAGGCAGCCTGATGCCGCAATCCGGCGAGATTGAGCGCAGCGGTGAGATAGGCTTTGTCCCGCAGCACTTTTCGCCGCCGTTTGCCTATCGGGTGCTGGATATTGTGTTGATGGGGCGAGCACGCCATGTCGGCCTGTTCCGTTCCCCGTCAGCCAAGGATCATCGGCTGGCCAGAGAAGCGTTGCAGTCGTTGGATTTACAGCACCTGGCAGAGCGTGAGTTTGGCAGCCTATCCGGCGGCCAACGCCAGTTGGTGATGATCGCCCGCGCATTGGCGATGCGCTGCGAGGTGTTGATTCTGGATGAACCGACTTCGGCGCTGGATCTGCATTACCAGGATCGGGTATTGAGCCTGATGGCGCGCCTGGCGCGGGAACAGCAGTTGGCGGTGGTGTTCTCCACGCATCAGCCCAACCATGCTCACGCGGTCGCCGATCGGGCTTTGCTGCTGGGCAAGGAAGGGCGTAGCCGGCTAGGGGCCTGCCGCGAGGTGTTAACGGCGCAATCCCTGTCACCTCTGTTCGAGCTGGCGATCGAACGGGTGCCGCTGACGGTGGCGGGCCGCCGCTACGCGACGCTGGTGCCGCTGTATCGCAGCCAAATGGAGCGACATGATGAGTGATATCCTGCTGTTTGCCGCCGGCAGCCTGCGGCTGGCGTTTGCGCCGCTGCTGTCGGCGTTTCAGCGACACGCCGGGCAAAAAGTCACGGCGGAATTCGGCCCGGCGGGGTTGTTGCGCCAACGGATAGAGAACGGCGAGCGGCCACAGCTGTTCGCCTCGGCCAACGTGGCGCACCCGCAAAGGTTGGCGGATCTCGGGATGGCGGGGGCGGTGCAGGTTTTTGCGCGCAATCGGCTCTGCGTGACGGTTCGCAACGTGCCGGCATTAACCGAGCGTCCGCTTCCTGAGGTCTTGTGCGATCCGCGCTGGCGGCTGGCCACTTCGACACCGGGAGCGGATCCTTCCGGCGATTATGCACAGCGGCTCTTCGAACGCTGCGAGCAATACTGGCCGGGGCAAGGGGAAGCGCTACGCCGGCGGGCGTTACCGTTAGTCGGCGGGATAGATTCTGCACCGGTGCCGGCAGGCCGACTGGCGGCGGAGTATCTGATAACCCGCGGGCAGGCGGATATTTTTCTCGGTTATGCCAGCTATGCTCCGGCTTTAGCGGCCTACCCGGCGTTGGCGGTGCGGCCGCTGGCGCCGCCGTTGGATATCGAGGCGGATTATGGTTTATGCCTGTTGGATGATGGCGCGCAGCGGTTGGCCGCATTTATCTTGAGCGAACAAGGGCAGGACATACTGAGCCGACACGGATTTATGCGGCACACGAGGTGACTCGCCGGGCCTGGCGGCCCGGAGAATCTTACCAGAATAGCGGCGTGGTGTTTTCAGCTAAAAACGCCAGCAGCGTTTCATTGACCGCAGCCGGATTTTCCTTGTTGCTGATATGCCCCGCGTTGGGGATCAGCACGTGCCGACAGCCGAGAAGATCGGCCATGCGCTGGCCTTCCGCCGGCGGGCGCGGTTTATCCTGCGCACCGGTGATGACGATGCTGGCGGCGGTGATGTTTTCCAGCAGTGGCAGCTTGTCGGGCCGACCGAAGATCATCCGGCCCAGCGGTACGATGCTCTCGCGAAGACGATCGGCGGGCAGGCTTTGCAGATGGGCCAGCAACGGCTGCGACAACGCATCGGGCACCTCGTCGGAATAAAACTGCGCGGCGATATATTCCAGCAGCGGAGACGTGATGGCGCCGGCCTGTTCGACGGCCGCCAGCATGCCCATATAACGCTGCCGCGCTTCTGGGGTTTCGTCGCCCAGGTAGCTGTCCAGCAGCGCCAGCACTTTCACCCGCTCCGGCGCCAACGCCGCCAGTTCGGCACCCCACATGCCGCCGACGGACAGGCCGACGATGCCGAACTCTTCAATATCCAAATGATCCATCAGCGCCAAATGATCGGCGGCGATATCCGACAGGCTGTTTCGCCCGGGCGGCAGCGCCGGTGAATCGCCGTGGCCCCAGAGATCCGGCACGATCAGGCGGTAGCGTTTAGCCAGCGCTTCGAACTGCGGCGCCCACATGTTCAGATCGAACAAATAGCTGTGGCCCAGCAGCAATGGAAAGCCTGAACCTACGTCGAGATAATGCAGGGATTTGCCCATCGTTGGCATCTTATCGGTTCCTTATAAAAAAGAGTCCCGGCTGCTTATATCACACTCATATTCAACCCACGGTATTAATTTACCTTAAATTACTCAGGTGGAAGCTTATTTTTAATTATCCATTGCTAACAAGACGTCAATGAAAGGTGACATTAAGGATAATATTCTGGTCGACGCCAGAGCCTTGGTTTATGCTGGCGCCCCTTTCGAGATGGAATAGATAAACAGGGTGTTGCGATGAAAAGACTTTTCAGACTATTAATTATTTTGCTTGTCATTTTGCTGCTGGCGGCGGTGCTGTGGTGGTTCTTCGGGCGTGGTAATCCGAATGCGCTGTGGCAAATCGTCAGCCAACAGTGCGTGCCCAATCAGCAGCAGAACAACGATCCGGCGCCCTGCTTAAAGGTAGATTTAACCGAAGGTTATGTGTTGTTTAAGGACAGCAAAGGCCCCTATCACGACCTGGTGATGCCAACCGAAAAGGTCAGCGGCATCGAGAGCCCGGCATTGCAGACGGAGCACGCGCCGCCTTATTTCGCCCAGGCGTGGAATAACCGGGAACATATATCCAGCGAGTTGGGTAAACCGCTAAAAGATGCGTGGCTTTCTCTGGCGGTCAATTCGGAATATGGTCGCTCTCAGAATCAGCTGCATATTCACGTTGCCTGCCTGCGTCAGGATGTCTATAACGCGCTGGGGCAGCAGGCGGAGCAATTAGATCAACAGTGGCGCCCGCTGGCGGTGAAATTGGTCGGCCACCAATATCTGGCCAGAAAATTGGCGGGCACCGATTTAACTCAGGAAGATCCTTTCCGTTTACTGCACAACTATGTGGTCGAGCAGGGCGACAGCATCGGCAATTATGGCCTGGCGCTGGCGGTCAGCCCACAGGGCGAGATGCTGCTGTTGGCGAACCGCCTGAAGTTGACCGATCTGAACCTGGGCTCGGCCGGCGAAATTCAGGACTATCAATGCGCAGTGGCGGGAAACTGAAGGTGATGATAACCCGCCGGCTGTGTTAGCCGGCGGCTGTCGGGCGGTCAGAGCTTCTTCAGCAGTTCCAGCCGCTGCGCTTCGCTTTTTTCCGCCAATCCGTCGATGGCCAGCTTGATGATGTCGGAACGAGTGATGCGCACGATGCCGCTGCGCGCCGCCTGGACGATCACCTCATCGATGGCTTCAATGTGGTTGTCCGTCAGGCTGACGGAAATCGCCTTATAGGTGCGCTTGCGGCCGGCCGGTTTGGCTTCCGGCGCGGGCGCCGCGACCGGCAGCGTGTGCGAGGTGGCGCTGTTGATGAATTCGTCTTCAGACATGCGGTGGGTGGGGGTGCGTTTTTTCACAGGATCACCTCTTTCACCAGGCATTCAATTTCGCTCTGCGCCTTTTCGTTGTTCGCCTCATGCACGGTGATGGCTTCGCCCCAGGCGTCGCGGTAAATCTTGCGGTCGCACAGACGGTTGCTCACCAGGTTGAACTCCGGGTATTCGCTCAGCACCTGCGCCGCTTCGTTGGCTTCATTAATGAAGATATTGGTCGGGCACATGTTCAGCACAATGTAGCCTTTGACCTTCTCGTTGTATTCCTGCGCGGTGGAGAACATCTCCGACAGATAGCCGATGGTGTCGAGATCCATCTGCGAAGGGCGCAGCGGCGAGAGGAACAGGTCGGCGGCCAGCAGCCCGGAGCGCAATTCGGCGCTGTCGCGGCCGGCGGTGTCGACGATCACGTAGTCGTAATGGCGATCCAGCTCCAGCAGCGTTTCCTTGATTTTGCCCGATGCGGCCACCACCGGAATGTGCGGCAACCCTTCGACGTTCTGACGGTCGTTGTACCAGGTCATGATCGATTTCTGGTCGTCGGCATCGACGATGATCGCCGTCTTGCCTTGCTTAAGAATCAAATACCCGGCGATATTCACCGCTTTCGTCGACTTGCCGACGCCGCCTTTTTGCGAGCCAATCAGAACAATCATGCTGCCATCTCTCAAGTTATTAAGCAGGTAACTTATTAAGTTAATGCGCTTATTAGGTTGATAATCAAACAGGTTAACAAGAACAACTCGCGAACAATATGCACCAACTGAGGCGGCTTGCCAAGCCAGTATGTTGTTAACTGCGCAGCTTATTTTGCGGTGAATTGCCCGGGTGGGTAAGTAGGAATTCTCTGGGAAGTGGCGATGCGGAGGTGAGTTCTATTAATTTAACAGCTTAATAAGTTAGTTACCTATTAAGCTGTTGCCGACATTATTTCTTCATCATCGCCTTCAGGTTGGCGAACGGGTTGTGGGTGGCGACGCCGATATCTTTTTGCGCATCTTCACCGGCCACCACCGTCGAACCGTATTGATCGGCCTCGGTGTATTTCGAGTGTTCGTGGTCGTGGCAATACAGACACAGCATTTCCCAGTTGCTGCCGTCTTCCGGGTTGTTGCTGTGATCGTGATCGATATGGTGCACCGTCAGCTCGCGCAGGTTGGAATAAACGAATTCGCGCGAGCAGCGCCCGCACACCCAGGGGAACAGTTTCAGCGCTTTTTCGCGGTAGCCGGTTTCCAGCTTCGCATAGTTTTTGGGGATATAGGCCATGGTGGTTGTCCGTCGTGAATCACTATGCGGTAAATAATACCACACTGCGTGCGGCTACAACGTGCGGCTCATCCTGCCGCTAGCGAAACGTCTCCACCGCCCAGTCGATAAACGCCCGCAGCTTGCCGCTGAGGTGGCGATTGGACGGGTAGACCACGTACATCTGTTCCGGCGGCGGCTGCCAGTCGTGCAGCAGGCTGACCAGCTCACCGCTGTCGAGGTGCGGCTGCGCCATAAAGCGATAGGTCTGGATGATGCCCAATCCGGCCAGGCTCGCCGCCAGCAGCGCGTTGCCTTCATTGATGCTGACCGGGTAGCGCTGTTGAATGGCGATCTCTTGGCCGTGTTCGGCATAGCGCTGCGGATGGATGCGGTCGTTAAGCGGGTGGCGATAGTGCACCATCGGAAAACCCTGCTCCAGATCGCACGGGTGGCGCGGCGTACCGTGAAGCGCCAGGTAGGCCGGGGTGGCGCAGCTGACCCAGTCCAAATCGAACAGGCGCCGGGCGATCAGGCTGGAGTCGGCCAGCGGGCCGCTGCGGATCACGCAGTCGGCACTGTCGCTGATCAGATCGATCACGCGGTCGCCGACGCTCAGATCGATCTGTATCTGCGGGTAGCGCGCCAGAAAGTCAGGCAGTGCAGGCAGCAGCAGGCGGCGTGCGGTGCCGCCGCCGGTATCGATGCGCAGCACGCCCTGCGGAGAGCTTTGCGACTCGGTCAGGCAGCCTTCCATCTGTTGCAAATCCGCCAGCCACTTCACCGTATTCTGGTAATAACATTCGCCTTCGCGGGTGACCGACACGCTGCGGGTGGTGCGCTGAAACAGCTTGGTCTGCAGGTGATCCTCCAGATTCTGGATCAGCTTGGTCACCGTGGCTTTCGGCATGCCCAGCGACTCGGCGGCGCGGGTAAAGCCGCCGGTTTCCACCACGCGGTTAAATACCCGGATGGCGAGCAAATGATGGTCCATAGGTTCTCAACGCCATACCCCGGCGACGGCCGGGGCATGTTTCTGCAGATAGATAATGATTAACACTGTTTAGCGCCAATCGCGCCGGAGCGCAAGCTGAGGCCGAACACCAGCGTGGCGGACAGGATCAGCGCGCCGCCGAACAGCATGGCGCTGCTGACGCCCTGCCAGTCCACTACCTCGCCGCCCAGCAGTGCGCCGGAAGCCAGCGCGATCTGAATGACGCACACCAACAGCGCCTGGCCGGCTTCCGGCGCCTGCGGTACGGCGGCGAACATCCAGTTGGTGGCGCATACCGGCACGGCGCCAAAGGCCAGCCCCCATACCAACACCATCAGCGTGGCGCCGCCGAGGCCGCTGAGCAGCGGCGAAACGATTAAAATGCCCGCCAGCATGGCGGCGATCAGAATAAAGGTGGCGCGCAGGCTGTATTCTCCCAGACGCTCGCCGAGGAAGGTGCCCAGCAGGCCGATGGCGCCGTAGGCCAACAGCTGCAGCGAGATAGCCGATGGGCTGAGGACGAACACCTGTTGCAGCAGCGGCCGCAGATAGGTGTAGGCGGCGAAGTGGCCGATGAACAGCAGCACGATGGCGATCAGGCCGATGCGCGCCATCGGCAAGCGCAGCGGCAGCACCAGATCGCGCGGCGTGACCGGCCGGGAAGGCGGTACCGACGTGAGCAAACGCAGCTGCGCCAACAGCACGCCGACCGCCAATGCCGCACCGCCGAAGAAGGCGGCGCGCCAGCCGAACAGATCGCCGATCAGCGCCCCGGCCGGTACGCCGCACACCGCGCCGACCGAGATGCCGCTGAGGATCAGCGCGGTGGCGCGGCCCTGGCTGGCTTCCGGCACCAGATGGCGGCCGTAGTTGGCGGCGAACGACCAGAAGCCGCCGACGCAGATGCCCAGCAGCACGCGGCCCAGCAGCATCATCGGGAAGTTGATGGCCAATGCCGCCACCAAATTGGAGACGATCAGCAGCAGCGATAGCCCCAACATCAGTAAACGCCGATCCAGACGGCCGGACATCAGACTCAATGCGGGGGCGGCCACCGCCGCCACGATACCGGGCATGGTGACCATCAGTCCGGCGGTGCCGGTGCTGACGCCGAGCGAGGGGGCGATGTTGGTCAACAGGCCGATCGGCAAAAACTCGGTGGTGACCATGACAAAACAGGCGACCGTCAGCGAAAAGATCGCCAGCCACGGGGATGATGCAGGGTTATCTTTATTATTCAGCATAATGCCGCTCGTTTCAGGTGAATACGCAGGCCGCGTTCGGGGCGCGGCGTGACCGAAATCACAATTTACGGCAGGTGAGAGCGGCAGATAAATCCATTCACGGTAGTTACACTGTTTCTGAGGGGGAACAATCGCGGCGGCGAGTTAAAGCGCGGCTTGCGCCGCGCCGAGGGGAAAGGAATAAAACGGCATAAGGTTATGACCGAATGCCGCGTGGTGCTTATAGCCCGGGCGCTTTCCACAGCGAGGTGGTCAGGCCGTTGTCCACCAGCGTCAGCTGATCGGCGTAGACCCGTCGCCAGGTTTCTTTCTGTTCCTGATACAGCGCGTGATGGGTCATGTCCGGCTGATGCTCGCGTTCCCAGCGCACCAGGCGCTCACCGGTCTCGGCCAGCGACGCGTACAGCCCGGCGCCGACGCCGGCGGCGATCGCGCAGCCCAGCGCGGTGGCCTCTTTCACCACCGGCACCCGTACCGTCAGCCCGGTGACGTCGCTGAGGATCTGGCTCCACAGTTTACCCTTCGCACCGCCGCCGGCGAACACCAGCGAGCGTGCCTGCACGCCGGAGAAGGCGGCGATCTGTTCCAGGTTGCAGGCGGAGACGATGGCGGCGTTCTCCTCCAGCGCGCGGAACAGCGTCTGTTTGTTGCAGCGCTCCGGGTCGATCGACATATTGATGAACGACGGTGCCGCGTGGTACCAGGTTTTGAAATGCATGGCGTCGGAAAAGATCGGCATCACGCCGTAGGCGCCCGGCGGCACTCTGGCCGCCATCTCTTCCAGCAGGCTATAGGTGTCGACCCCCAGCCGCTCCGCCAGCAATTTTTCCTCCGCACAGAAAGCGTCGCGGAACCAGCGCATGGTCAGGCCGGTAAAGAAGCTGATGGATTCCGCCTGCGCCATGCCGGGAATGACGTGAGGGTTGATGCGGATGTTCATCTCCGGATCGATGGCCGGCTCCGGCAGGTTGACGATCTGCTGCCAGAAGGTGCCGCCGAGCACCGCTGTCTGCCCGGCGCGCACGATGCCGAGCCCCAGGCTGCCGAGCTGCACGTCGCCACCGCCCATCACCACCGGGGTGCCGCGCAGCAGCCCGCTCTCCTGCGCCGCCTGTTCGGTGACGCGCCCCAGCACGCTGCCGGTCTCTTTCACCGGCGACAGAATATCGGCGCGCAGCCCGGCCATATCGAGCAGCGCCGGCCGCCAGTCGCGGCTGGTCAGGTCCAGCATGCCGGTGGTGCCGGCGTTGGAGGGATCGACCGCCAGCTCGCCGCTCAGCATGTTGGCCAGCCAGTCGCTGATCATGGTCAGCGTCGCCGCCTGGCGATAGATATCCGGCCGGTGGTGCGCCAGCCACAGCAGGCGCGGCATGGCGCTCAGCGCCAGCGTTTGGCCGGAGTACTGATACACCTCACGTTCGAAGCCGTGATGATGCAGTTCCTTCAGTTCGCTGACCTCATGGCTGGCGCGCGCATCGACGTTGGCGCAGGCCCAGATCGGCACGCCGTTGCGATCGTACAGAACGATGCCTTCGCGCATCGAGCAGCAGGCCACCGCGCGGATCGCCTGAGCGCTCAATCCAGCGCGTTGCATCGCCTGGCGGATGCACTGGCAGGCCAGCTGCCAGTTGCGGTTGAGGTCAAACTCCATCGAGCCTGGCACGCCCGGCACGGCCAGGTGTTGCCACTCCGCCTGGCCGTGTGCGATCTGGTTGCCCGCCAAATCGAAGATCACCGCGCGAATGCTGCCTGTTCCTGCATCCAGCGCCATCAAGTAGTTATCCATAGCCTATGCTCTCAGGGGGAGGAGTGTTAACTATAGATGCCGCCGTCTTCCCTCGCCGGAGGAGGAGTGGGCGTCGCCGATGCGATTTGTGAGCCAGGCGGCAAAATTGCCGTTGCGGCAGGGCAATCGACGGGAATAAACCTATGGTTGGAAAGCGCCATACTACGGCGCGCCGTTCAAACAAGGAGCTGTCATGCACGTCACATTGGTAGAGATCAACGTTAAACAGGACAAAATCGACGAATTTATCGACGTTTTCCGCGCCAATCATCTGGGAGCGATCGAAGAGCCGGGCAACCTGCGTTTCGACGTGTTGCAGGATGAGCATATTCCGACGCGGTTTTATATCTACGAAGCCTATCGCGACGAGCAGGCGGTGGCGGCGCATAAGCAGACCCCACACTATCTGCAGTGCGTGGAGAAGCTGGAAGCGCTGATGACCGGCCCGCGCAAGAAGACCACCTTTATCGGCCTGATGCCGGAATAAGCGCCGGCGTTTGCCGGTGTCCATGTCCCCGGTTTGGTTGTAATCTGCAAGGTAAAGCGAATTTTCAATGGGATAAGCGGGGCGAGGATGACATTGCGCGATCGGCTGTTGGCGCTGTTAGTGGTGGTGATTTGGGGCGTGAATTTTGTCGTAATCAAGTTTGGCCTGCAGGGCATGCCGCCGTTTCTGTTGGCCGGGATGCGCTTTTTGCTGGTGGCGTTGCCGGCGATCTTTTTTATCCCGCGCCCGACGATCCCATGGAAATGGCTGTTGCTGTACGGCATGACCATGAGCTTCGCGCAATTTGCCTTTCTGTTCGTCGCCATTAAGCTGGGCATGCCGGCGGGGCTGGCCTCGCTGGTGCTGCAGGCGCAGGTGTTCTTCACCCTGCTGTTGGGGGTCGTGCTGATGGGGGAAAAGCTGCGCGTCAACCATTTCGTCGGCATCGCTATCGCCAGCGGCGGCATGCTGGTGCTGGCGCAGGCCAGCCTGCATAAGCCGGGCAGCGGCGCGGTACCTCTGGCAGGCCTGCTGCTGACCCTGGCGGCGGCGTTTTCCTGGGCGCTGGGTAACCTGACCAACAAGAAGATCCTGGCCGGTTTCCCACAGCGCAACATTTTGTCGCTGGTGGTGTGGAGTGCGCCGATCCCGGTCGTGCCGTTCCTGGTCTGCAGCTGGCTGTTCGATGGTCCGCAGGCGGTGCTGAGCAGCCTGAGCCATGTGCAGGTCGGCACCTGGCTGGCGATTGCCTATCTGGCGTTCGCCGCTACGCTGTTCGGCTATTCGGTGTGGGGCAGCCTGCTGGGGCGCTACGAAACCTGGCGCGTTGCGCCGCTGACGCTGCTGGTGCCGCTGGTCGGGCTGTTCGCCGCCTGGCTGCTGCTGGACGAAGCGCTGTCGCCGGCGCAGTTCGGCGGCGCATTGCTGGTGCTGGCCGGTATGGCGGTCAACACCTTTGGGCTGCCGCGTCGTCGGGCCGTCGCCGTGCGCTAAACCGAACAGGGTAATTCTGTTCAATACGTTGTCGGCGCGGCTAGGCACTCTGGCACCTGTGAATATTTTCTCAGGTGCCTATCATGAATATCTACCTTTCCATGGCCGCATTTGCGCTGGCGGCCTCCATCACCCCCGGCCCGGTCAACATCGTCGCATTGAGCGCCGGGGCGCAATTCGGCTTTGGCGTGACCCAGCGTCACGTGTTCGGCGCCACGCTGGGGTTTACCCTGTTGCTGGTGCTGCTGGGATTGGGCATGCACCAGTTGCTGATCCTGTGGCCGGCGTTGACGCGCTTGGTTCAGTGGGCCGGCGTGGCCTTCCTGCTGTTTATGGCCTACCGGCTGGCATTTGACGACGGCAGATTGGGCAACGGCGCGGCGCAGGCGCCTTCCTGTTGGTACGGCGCACTGATGCAATGGCTGAATCCCAAGGCATGGCTGGCGTCGGTGGCCAGTCTCGGCGCCTTTGTCGGCGACGGCGACATCCGGCTGCTGTGGCAGTTCGCCGGGCTCTACTTCGTGATTTGCTATGTCTCGGTGGCCTGCTGGGCCTATGTCGGCGCTATGCTGCGCGGCCTCCTCAGGCAGGCGCGCAACGTGCGGCGTTTCAACCGCGCGATGGCGCTGCTGTTGGCGGTCAGCGCCTGCTATCTGCTGGCGGAAGGTTTTTGATACTGGCCGGGCGTGGCGGCCAGCAGCTGTTTGAAGGTGCGCTGAAAGTGCGCCTGATCGGCAAAGCCGCTTTCGCTGGCGGCCGCGGCGATCGGCAGGCCGCTTTTCAATAGCCGATGGCCGTGCTGCACGCGGCGATTGACCAGATAAGCGTGCGGCGTCATGCCGTAACGCTGGCGGAAGGCGCGGATCAGGTAAGAGGGCGAGAGCGCGGCGGCGCGGCAAATATCGTCCAGCGTCAGCGGCTGGGTGCAGTGCGCGTCGATAAACGCCGCCGCCGCTTCCAGCCGGGTATGCGGCGGTGTCTCCGGCTGGCCGCCGCCGCCCAGCCCGATCTGCAGGGCGCTGAAATACTCCACCATGGCGATCTGTTTTTCCAGCGCGCTGCACAGCGGATCCGTCAGCAGCGCATAAAGCCGGTTCAGGCCTTGGAACAGCGCCGGATCGCGGCTGAGCGGCTGGCTGAACGGAACAAAACGGTCACCGTCGCTGCCGAGCAGCTCCTGCTGCAGCGCGCCGAGCCAGGCGAGATCGAGATAGAACATGATGTACGACCAACGGCGATCGGCGATGGGGTTGCAGGCGTGCGCCTGCTGCGGGTTGATGACAACCAGATCGCCGGCGCTGACCTGCATGCGCCGCTCGCCGTTGACATAGGTGCTGACGCCGCCGGTGATGGCGCCGATGGAAAAGAATTCGTGGCTGTGCAGGCTGTAGCACACCTGGCGGCCATCCGCGATGGCGCGGGCTTCGACGAACGGCAACTGCGGATCGCGCCAGAACTGCGGCGTTTTTTCACTCATACGCTTTCCTTTTCACTGCGGCGGCATCACAGTGTTATAGCCTGAAAGCGACGAGAGGGGGAATGGCGGATGATGATTTTTAACGTGTTCGGCCGTCTGCTGGGCGTGAAGCGCATCGGGGACGAATGGCGGCTGTTCCGCGTGACGCTGCCGGAGCGCAAATATGCCCCCAGCTACGATATCGTGCTGCCGGCCGATCTGCGCGAAGAGGAGATCGCCGGCTATCTGGGGGATATCTATCACGAGGCGGCGACGCCGCAGCGACCGGATGTGTTTCGCGTCGAATAGCGCGGTGCGTTACTCTTCCGCGTTGCGCGCCATGATGCGGCGCTGGTGTTCCTCGCTGGCGGCCTGGATCTCTTCCAGCACCGAGCCGACGTCGGCGCGCTTCTGGATTTCGCTGAACCGGCCGCTGAGGGCGCTGTCCGGCGTCAGATTGCCTTCCTGATACAGCGCCCAAATCTCTTTGGCGTATTGGCTGTCGCGCAGTTCTGGCGCGAATTGGCCATAATATTCCGCCAGATTGCCGATATCGCGCTCGAACATGCTTTTGGCGTGGTTGTTGGCGGCGGCGTCCACCACCTGCGGCAGATCGATGATCACCGGCCCGTCTTTATCCATCAGCACATTGAATTCCGACAGATCGCCGTGCACCAGCCCGGCGCACAGCATGCGCACCGCGTAGTTCATCATCAGGGCGTGATCGGCCCGCGCCTGTTCCGGCGTCAGGATGACATCGCTCAGGCGCGGCGCCACCAGGCCTTCTTCGTCGGTGATCAGCTCCATCAGCAGCACGCCGTCCAGGCAGATATCCGGCTGCGGCACCCGCACACCGGCCTTGGCCAGCAGATACAGCGCGTCCACTTCGGTGTTTTGCCAGGCTTCTTCCTGCTGCTGGCGGCCGAATTTGGAGCCTTTGCTCATGGCGCGCGCGTCGCGGCTGTTGCGCACCTTGCGCCCTTCCTGATAGTGGACGGCCTGCTTGAAGTTGCGCTTCTCGGCCTCTTTGTACACTTTGGCGCAGCGGATCTCATCGCCGCAGCGCACGATAAACACGTCGGCTTCTTTGCCGCTTTTCAACCGGCGGATGACGTCGTCGATTAACCCGTCATCAACCAGCGGCTGGAGTCGTTTTGGAATTTTCATGCAGCCTTGTACCCTATTTAGGCTCCGGTGTGAATGGCTTGCGCAGTTGATAGCGTAAGTTAGACCCGAAAGGCAAACATTAGTTTTGCCGCCGCGTCATCATTACGCGGCGGCGGGTACTCACAGGCTGGCGGCCGGCACCCAGACGCTGACGCTGCCGGCGTTGACCGGGAAATGGGCGCTGCCCTGGTCGTCGGTGGTGATTTCCTCCTGACGGTTGCCGAGGAAATCGCGCCAGGCGGTGTGCGCCAAATCGGCGCCCAGCGCGACGGTCTTGCCGCTCTCGCCGCCGTTGGTCAGCACCACCACGCAGCCGGGGGCCTCGGCGGTGCCGGCGCGGCTGAAGGCCACGCAGTGGCTGTCATCGAAGTAGTCGGTTTGCGGGCCGTTGGCGAAACGCTGGCGGGCGGCGATCAGCTTCTCCAGCTCCGGGATCGCCGGCATGTCAATCTGGTACTCGCCGCCGTCGCGCCCCTTGTCGCGGTAGCTGGCGCCATACAGGTCGGGGTAAAACACGCAGGGCACGCCCTGTTCGCGCAGCAGGATCAGCGCGTAGGCCAGCGGTTTGAACCAGGGTTCCACCGGCGCCTCCAGCGATTGCAGCGGCTGGGTATCGTGGTTGGCGACCAGCGTCACCGCGTGGGCCGGATCGGCGGCGGTCAGGGTATCGGTGAAGATCTGCGCCATGTCGAAGCCGTCGCCCTGTTTCGACGCCTGATGAAACTTCAGGTGCAGCGCTACGTCGAACAGCATCACCTTGCCGTCCACCAACTCGATGTATTGTTGCAGCGCGCCGAGATCGTGCGACCAGTATTCGGCAACGATAAACAGGTCGCGCTGCGCGCTGTCGCGCACGTGATCCGCCCACTCTTTGAAGAACCAGGCGGGAATGTGTTTGGCGGCGTCCAGACGGAAGCCGTCGCACGGCAGGCTTTCCAACAGCCAGCGCGCCCAGTATTTGAGCTCCTCCGTCACGGCGGCATTGCGGAACTCCACGTCGGCGCCCATCAGATAGTCGTAGTTGCCTTTTTCGTCGTCGACCTGATCGTTCCAGCCGTCGTCGCCATAGTCGTTGGCGATTTTGAACACCCCTTTGTCGTCCGGCTGCTCAACGTAGTCGACGCCGCTGAAGCATGTGTAATCCCAGATAAACTCGGAATGCACGCCCTGGCGGCCGGGAAAGGTGAAGCGGGTGTAGGCCAGCGCGTCGAAGCCCTGGTCGTCGATGTCGTTGCGGTTGTTGGCGTCCACCTTGAACACGTGTACCTGTTCTTTTTCGTCCGCGCCGAGCTTGTGATTGAACACCACGTCGTAGAGTACCCCCACGCCGTGTTCGCGCAGTGTCGTGGCGGCGTGTTCGAGCGCCGCTTTGTCGCCGTATTTGGTGGCCACGCTGCCTTTCTGGTCAAATTCGCCCAGATCGAACAGATCGTAAGTATCGTAGCCGACGGAGTAACCGCCGGAAGCGCCCTTGCAGGCAGGGGGCAGCCACAGGTCGGTAATGCCCAGTTCGGCGAGGTGCGGGGCGCGCTCGGCGGCCTCCTGCCACAGTTTGCCGCCGTCGGGGTAGTACCAATGGAAGAATTGCAGCAGGGTGGTTTTTTTCGTCATGAGCCAGCGTCCCGGTTAGCCAGAAGGAGAGGAGCAGTTAAAGCATGGGCTACTTTTGGCAAAAGGGACAATGGCGCAGGGAGGCGCGCGAAGGCAGGCGTAAATATGTAACCGATATTGACGGGATAGCGATTAAGTTGCTGCTATCAAGTTTTCACGTTTTAGTTTTTATTAATTATTTTTCAAATAGATATTTGCTTTATTTTTTGTTCTGTCAAATTTTGATGTTTTTACTCCCATTTTCATTGGTTTTTTATTTTAATTTTAAATATTAATTTGGGTTTAAGTTTTTAAAATAATAAATTAAATGGTTTTAAATTCTGGTTAATGAAATGTTTTGACATATTCAGATGCCCCGTTGGTTATTCATTCGCAATTGTTTATGCGTTATCGTTATGTTCTAAATTAGGTAACACTATCAACCAATAATCCATCCAACGCAGCGTGAAGGTGGAAGTACAGGGGAGCATAACGCCGTGAACATCAGGGATTTCAGAGCATTGGCGCGCAGTTTGGTCAGAGAATTCGGCATGTTGAACAAGCAGAGCAACGGCTCGCGCTTTTCGCCGCTGCAGATCCATCTGATGATCGAAGTCAGCGAGCAGCCGCTGGGCGTCACCGAGCTGGCCGCCCGGCTTTGCATCGACAAGGCCAGCGCCAGCCGGGCGCTGCGCAGCCTGGTGGCCGCCGGCGTGATAGAAACGGTGGATCATCCGGATGACAAGCGGCACAACCTGCATCGGCTGAGTAAAAAGGGCGGTAAGGCGCTGGCCGGCATCGAGAGCGACGCCGACGGTTTTATGCAGGCGGCGCTGGCGCAGTTGGACGACGATGAGCTGGCGAGTACCACTGCGGCGATGAAAAAGATGACCGCGGCGCTGCGCAGCGCGCGCAAACAGCGCGACGCCAACCTGCGGGTGCGGCCGATTGCCGCGCGCGACGATGCGGCGATGGCGGCGATCATTCGCGACGTGTTGCGCGAGTATGGCATGGACAAGATGGAAGGGGTCAGCCTGCACGATCCGGATCTCGATCGGCTGACCGGCCTGTATCGGGACAACGGTGGCCGCTACTGGGTGCTGGAGCGGGACGGGCAGGTGGTGGGGGGCGTCGGCATGGCGCCGCTGGCGGGCGAAGAGCCCGGCTATTGCGAACTGCAAAAACTGTTCTTCAAACCCGGTGTGCGTGGGTTGGGCATGGCGCGCTATATGGTGGTGCAGGTGCTGAAGGCGGCGCGGGCGGCAGGGTATCGCTACTGCTATCTGGAAACCACCGAACAGTTGAAAGAGGCGATTGGGCTGTATTACGCGCTGGGTTTCACGCTGCTGACGGAACGGCGCGGCAATACCGGCCACCACGGCTGTAATGTGTGCATGCTGAAAAATTTGCAGAACGACGATATGTGAGCGGTTTCAAGGTTAGCGCCCGCGCCTTGTGTCACCCTGTTAACCGTTTGATAACAATCACAACGTTTTATCAGGGAGGAAAACTATGTTGGCGGATCCGATGGCGCTGTCTGCGCTGGTCACGCTGGTGGTCATCGCGCTATGGGCCAGTGCCCGCTTACCGGAGTATTTGGTCGCGCTGCTGTTCTTTGCGGCGGTGATGGTGTTGCAGCTGGCGCCCGCCGCGGTGACCTTTTCCGGTTTCGCGTCTTCCGCATTCTGGCTGGTGCTCAGCGGCTTCGTGCTGGGCACCGCCATCCGCAGCACCGGCTTGGCGGATCGCCTGGCCAACCGGCTCTTGCCGCACCTGGCCGGTTCCTGGCCCCGTCTGGTGGGCGGCGTGGTGGCGATAAGCTACGCGCTGGCGTTTGTCATGCCCTCCAACATGGGGCGCATTACGCTGCTGATGCCGATCGTCATGGCATTGGCCGATCGCGCCGGTCTGGCGGAAGGCACGCGCGGCCGCATAGGTTTGGCGCTGGCGGTGGGGTTCGGCACCTTCCAGCTCTCCGCCAGCATTTTGCCGGCCAACGTGCCCAACCTGGTGATGAGCGGCGCGGCGGAAAGCGCCTACGGCAGCCACTTCGCTTATCTCTCTTATCTGCTGTTGCATGCCCCGGTGCTCGGGTTGGCCAAAGGCGCGTTATTGACGCTATGCATCTGCGGCCTGTTCCGTGCGCGGCCGCAACCGGTGGTGGCCGAGGCGGGGCAAACGCCGCTCAGCGCCGCCGAGTGGCGGCTGATCGCGCTGTTGGGCATTACGGTGTTGCTGTGGATGTCCGACAGCTGGCACGGCATCGCTCCCGCCTGGATCGGGTTGGCGGCGGCCTGCGTCTGCCTGCTGCCGCGTATCGGTTTTCTCAACGGTGAGCAGTTCGCCGCCGGGGTTAACGTGCGCACCTGCATTTACGTGGCGGGGATCCTGGGGCTGACCGCGCTGGTCAGCCACTCCGGCCTTGGCGATCGGCTGGGCGGTGCGCTGCTGGCGATGATGCCGGATCTGCACGGTAAGCCGTTCACCGCATTCGGTTCGCTGGTGGGGATCACCGCGTTGCTGAATTTCGTGGTGACCGCCAACGGCGTGCCGGCGCTGTTTACCCCGCTGGCACAGGCGCTGTCCGCAGGCAGCGGCCTGCCGCTGCTGACGGTGTTGATGACCCAGGTGATCGGTTATGCCACGCCGCTGCTGCCGTATCAGGCCTCGCCGATCGTGGTGGCAATGGGGATGGGCAAAGTACCGGCGCGAGAAGGGCTGAAGCTGTGCCTGCTGTTGGCCGCGCTCAGCTTCGCACTGCTGGTGCCGTTGGATTATCTGTGGTTCAGGCTGCTGGGGTGGATCCCGTAAACAGCCCCGCGCCGCCGGCAAAACAATCTTCGTCCAGCGTCAGGGTGGCGATTTTATGCACCGGTCCGCGCATGCTGACCTGAAAATCGCCGCTGAAGGCGATCTGCAGTTCGCCGCCCGGCATCCGTACGCTAACCCGATCGCCGACTCGTCCCAACTTGCGCATCACGCTGGCGGCGGCGCAGCTGCTGCTGCCGGAGGCGAGGGTAAAGCCGGCGCCGCGCTCCCAGATGCCGATACGCAGCGTCTGGCGATCGACCACTTCTACCAGTTGTACATTGGTGCGTTTCGGGAACAGCGGATGGCGCTCAATCTGCGGTCCGAGCCGATGCACCTGCGCCAGATCCAGTTTTTCCACCGGCACTACGCAGTGCGGGTTGCCCATTGACACCAGCGAAACGCATAACGTCTCTTCCATCAGGGGCAGCGGATAGTTCAGCGCCTCCGGCAGATCGATCAAGGCCGGCAGCGCCGCCGGGCTAAAATTGGCGCGCCCCATCTCCACGGTTATCTGATGCGCGTCTTCCGCCACTTGGCAACGCACGTCGCCGCCGGCGGTGTGCACCAGAAACGGCTGATGCCCCACGCGCTCGCTGTCGAACAGATACCGCGCGTAGATACGCAGGCCGTTGCCGCTTTTCTCCGCTTCGGAGCCGTCCGGGTTGATGATGCGCAGGGTGGGATTGACGGCGTCGCCGCTGTCGATCAGCAGGCCGTCGGAACCGATGCCGTAATGCGGGTGGCACAGCAGGCGGATCTGTTCCTGGCTCAGACGATCGGCGACCGAACGCTGGCATATCAGGTAGTCGTTGCCCAGGCCGTGATATTTGTGAAACAGCAGGGGAGTCATGGCGTTGCTCGGCTCAGCAAGAAAAGGTGGCTACAAGCTTACAACAGAATGTTGGCGTCAAAACAAACAAAAGGCGGCCTGAGCCGCCCTTTTGCACGATTGCCTATCTGGCCATTAATTGTAGATGATCGCGGTACCGTGCAGTTTATTGTCACCGGTGGTGGCGATGATCTGGAAGGATTTTGCGCCCGCCGCGTCGGCTTTGGCTGCCAGTTTGTTTTCCAGGCTGCTCAGGTCAGACGCACCGCTGACGGTAACGACGCCGGCTTTTTGCAGGTCGGCGGGTTGTGCGTTCACCAGTTCGGCGGCGAAGCTGCCGAAGGAGACGGAAGCCAGTGCGATGGCAGCGATGGTCATTTTCAGGTTTTTCATGGTCTTATTTCCTATCTGTGTTCTTTACAATGTCTGTTTGGTAAGGTCGTTAAATTAATTAACGATCGATAATTTAATGTTAGAGGCCGGTTTGACAGATTGCAAGTATTTTTTTAATGCTCGTTAATTAATTTTTTTTTACGCCCTGGCGTTGTGAGCAAAAGGACAGGCAATCAGTTGGCCTAATACGTTGTTATTGATATATTTCTGCAGTGCCGTGCAGCTGGTTGTTACCGCCGGCGCTGGTGATGCGGAAGGATTTGGCACCGGCCTGATCGGCTTTGGCAGCCAGGCTGCTTTCCAGTGAGGTCAAGTCGGATGCGCCGCTGACGGTAATGACGCCGACTTTCTGCTGGTCTGCCGGTTGATGCTGGACTAAATCAGCGGCGAAGCTGCCGAAGGAAACGCTGGCCAGAGTGAGGGCTGCTAAGGTTAATTTTAAGCTTTTCATAATGTTAATTCCTTTCCGATAACGGTGAATAGAGGGTTTTAATCCGGTTCGCTAATTTATCTTAACGATCGATAACTAAATGCTAATCGGTTCTCGACGAGCGCGCAATATTTTTTTATAATGATCGTTAAGTTATTTGTGCTAAGCCTGCCGTGGAGCGGGATAGGAGAGGAACGATGAGCATCAATGAAGCGGTCTGCGGCAAGAAAAGCCGTGGCAGACCAAAACAATTTGATCGCGACCGGGCGCTGGAAAGCGCGCTCGATCTGTTCTGGCGGCACGGTTATGAAGCCACCTCGTTGGCCGATCTGGTGGAAGTGACCGGCGCCAAGGCACCGACGCTGTATGCGGAGTTCGGCAACAAGGAAGGGATGTTCCGCGCGGCGGTGGAGCGTTATCTGCAGAAATACACCACCTGCACCAACCAGCTGTTGGAACAGGATGTGCCGGTGGCCGAGATCGTCGAGGCCTACGTGCGTTCTTCCGTTCAGGTCTTCACCGATCCCGATACCCCCTCCGGCTGCTTTATGGTGTGCGCCTCCGCGGCACTGTCGTCGGCTTCCGACGACGTCGCCCAGATGCTGCGCAAAAAACATCATGCCCAGGAAGCGGCGCTGAAAGTCTGCTTCGACCGCAAGGTGCAGCAGGGCGAATTGCTGGCGAAAACCGACACCGCGTTGCTGGCGAAATACGTGATTTGCACCATTGAAGGCATGTCGGTACAGGCGCGAGAAGGGGCAAGCCGGGACGATTTGTTGCGGTTGCTGGAGGCGCTGATGCTGGTGTGGCCGCGGCTCAGCCAGATTGGCAATAAGGTGTAACAACAGGCCCGGTTTTTACCGGGCCATTTAACCCATTACTGGTTGACCGGGATCACCGCGCCCTGGTATTTCTCGCGGATAAAGTCCTGAATCGGCTTGGAGTGCAACACCTTCACCAGCGCCACGATCTCCGGCTTGTTCACGTCGGCTTTGTGCACGGTGATGATGTTGGCGTACGGGTTGTTTTCGCCGCTTTCGACCGCGATCGGATCTTTGGTCGGATTCAGCCCGGCGTCGATGGCGTAGTTGGCGTTGATCACCACCGCGTCGCCTTCGTCGTTGTTGTACATCTGCGGCAGCAGCGCGCCTTCAACGTTGGCCTGGAACTTCAGGTGTTTCGGGTTTTCCACCACGTCGGCGATGCGCGCGTCCACCTTGCTCACCCCTGGTTTCAGCTTGATCACGCCTTGCTGTTCAAAAATTGACAGGATACGGCCTTCTTCCGCCACCGCGTCGCGCATGATGATTTTGCCGTTTTCCGGCAGGTCTTTCAGGCTCTTGTACTTTTTCGAATAAATGCCAATAGGCTCAATATGGATTGCACCGGCGCTGACGAAGTCGTAGCTCTTGTCGTCGGCGTGGTCTTTCAGCACCGAGTTCAGGTAAGGCACGTGCTGGAAGTAGTTGGCGTCGATGTCATGGCTGGCCAAGGCGGTGTTCGGCAGGATGTAATCCTGGAAGCGCTTGATCTGCAGATCGATGCCTTCCTTTGCCAGTATCGGCTTGGCCTGTTCGAGGATCTCGGCGTGCGGCACGTTGGAGGCGCCGACCACCAGCTTGGTCGCGGCGGCGGCACCGTAGGAGGCGAGGGTAGCGACGGAGGCGAAAGCCAACATCAGTAAGTGCTTTTTCATCATCGTTTTCCTTGGTTAATTAACGTTTATCGAGCGTTCTTGTCAGGGTGTCGCCAATGAACTGAATGACGAAAACGATCAGCAGAATCGTCAGCGTCGCCACCAGCGTCACGTCACTGTGGTTGCGTTGGAACCCTTCCAGATAGGCCAGGTTGCCCAGGCCACCGGCGCCGATCACCCCGGCCATCGCGGTGTAGCTCACCAGCGCGATCAGGGTGACGGTGATGCCGGAAACCAGCGCCGGCGAGCTCTCCGGCAGCAATACGCGGAAAATCAGGGTGCGGTTTTTGGCGCCCATCGAGCGCGCCGCCTCGATCACCCCTTTGTCGACCTCGCGCAGCGCGATCTCTACCAGCCGGGCGTAGAACGGCGCCGCGCCGACGATCAACGCCGGCAGGGCGGCATCCGCGCCGAGAATGGTGCCGATCAGCGACTTGGTGAACGGGATCAGCAGCACGATCAGAATGATGAACGGGATAGAGCGGAAGACGTTGACCAGTACCGAGATCAGCGAGTAGACCGCCCGGTTCTGCAGCAGCTGGCCCTTCGAGGTTAAAAACAGCAGCACGCCGAGCACGATGCCCAGCACCAGTGTGGCCAAACCGGCGATGCCGGTCATGTACAGCGTTTCCCAGGTGGCGTCCCACAGTTGGTCCAGACGCAGGTGGGGGAACAGGGATTCAATCATGTTGGATAACCTCGACGGCGATATCTCTTTCGTGCAGCAGGCTGAGCATGTCGGCGACTTGTTGTTCGTTGCCTTCGGCGTGAATGTACAGTTCGCCGAACGAACCGTTGAGGGTGTGGCTGATCTTGCCGTGCAGAATGTTGACGGTCAGGGCGTAGCGCCGGATCACTTCGGAGATCACCGCCTGATGGGTTTGCACGCCCACGAAGGTCAGCTTGAAAATCGCCCCCGGCAGATGAGCGGTGAGCAGCGGATTGAAGCTCTCTTCCGTGTCCGCATACTGCGACACCTGCTTGACGAACTGCCGGGTGATCGGCTGCTGTGGCCGGGTGAACACGTCGAGCACCGGGCCTTCTTCGACGATGCGGCCGTTTTCCATTACCGCCACGCGGTGGCAGATTTTGCGCACCACGTGCATCTCGTGGGTGATCAGCACGATGGTCAATTTCAGCTGACGATTGATGTCCAGCAGCAGGTCGAGAATGGCGTCGGTGGTTTGCGGATCGAGCGCCGAGGTGGCCTCGTCGCACAGCAGCACGCTCGGGTTATTGGCCAGCGCGCGGGCGATGCCGACGCGCTGTTTCTGGCCGCCGCTGAGTTGCGACGGATAGGCGTTTTCGCGCCCCTGCAGGCCGACCAGCGCGATCAGTTCCGCCACGCGCGGCGCAATCTGTGCCTTGGGCACGCCGGCAATCTGCATGGAAAAAGCGATGTTTTGGCTGACGGTGCGCGACCACAGCAGGTTGAAGTGCTGAAACACCATGCTGATTTTCAGGCGCGCCTGGCGCAGATGGCTGCCTTTGGCGCGGGCGATATCGAAGCCGCCTACGTCAATGCGGCCGCTGGTGGGCGTTTCCAGGCCGTTAAGCAGGCGGATGAGCGTGCTTTTGCCGGCGCCGCTGTAGCCGATGATGCCGTAAATTTGCCCGGCGTCCACCGCCAGACTGACGTTGTCTACCGCCACGACGCGGCCCTGTGTGCTGTCAAAAGTTTTGCAAACGTTCGAAAGAACGATCATAGCGAAGCGGATCCTTATCGATACATCACAGCATTCCGTCCAGAGCGCGGTGCGCCGGACAGGGATCGTTCGGCTTTTCTGCGGGGCACAACCCGGCGGGGAGTGGCGGACGGAACCTCTGTTGCGGGTGAATACCGGGCAATCCTACCGAGGGTTTATAGTGACAGGAAGAATGTAAAATCTATTACTTATTCTGATTTGATATATAAAGCGGCGGGTGAAACAGGGGGGAGAAAAACCGGCCGCAGGGCGGCCGGCGGGAGGGCTAGCGTTTGTCCAGCTTCATGTGCAGCAGCGGGAACGGGTTACCCTGGCCGTCGAGCGGCGAACGGCCGGTGATGACAAATCCGTAGTGGCGATAGAAACCGCTGGCCTGCGGGTTTTGCTCGTTCACGTCCAGCTGCAGTTCATCGTGCAGCGTTTCCGCGTGGGTCAGCAGCGCTTTGCCCACCCCTTTGCCGCGCTGATCGGCGTCGATAAACAGCATCTCTACCTTGTTGCCGTTCAGGCCGATAAAGCCGCAGGGATGCCCCGGACGCTCTTCGGCTACCCAGACATTAACCGCCGGCAGGTAATCGTTCAGCACCAGCGGGAACAGCTGTGCGATGTTGTCTTCGGTTAAAAAATGGTGAGTGGCGCGCACCGAACGCAGCCAGATATCTGCCAATTGCGCGTTGTCTTCCGCCACGCGTGCTCTGATGATAATCATCGAACTCTCTGCTATCTAAGTTGAAGGAAAAAAACTAGATAGAGGTTTTGTGGGGTTAGTGCCGAATTAACGTGGGTTAACGCCCTGCAAAGCGCCTCTGCAGTGGATCGAATAGGCCCGCTTTGTTGCAAGCGGTATAACAACTGTAATTCAGTAAGTTAATGCTTTCAACCGCCGCAGGGCGTATTGAGGTGCCCGCCGCGTGATACACTGGCCGCTGAATGAGCGAGAGGGCAGCAGGATGGAAGCGGTACGCGCAGCGATAGAAAAACAGGTGCTCAGTTTGACCGGGCTGGCGCTCGGCGGCGTCGATTTTGAGAATCCGCCCGGCGATCCGGGGCTGTTCGGCCCGCAGTCTGTCATCTGGCAGGTACACCGCGATTTCACCCCGATGCTGTGCGGCGGCGTCAGCGCCTTGCTGCTGCAAATGCTGCACCCGCTGGCGCTGGCCGGCGTATGGGATCACTCCAACTTCCGCGAAGATATGATTGGCCGCCTGCGCCGCACCAGCCAGTTCGTGTCGGTCACCACCTTCGGCCCGACCGCCGAGGCGGAGCGGCTGATTGCCAAAGTCAAAGCCATCCATCTGCGGGTGACCGGCATCGGCAGCGACGGCACGCCCTATGCTGCCAGCGATCCGGCGCTGCTCACCTGGGTGCACGTGGCGGAGAGCAGCCGTTTTCTGGCCAGCCACCTGCGCTACCGCAACCCGCATCTTTCCCGCGAGTTACAGGATCAATACTACCGCGAAGCGGCGCGCGTGGCCGCCGCGCTGGGGGCGACCGCCATTCCTCAGTCCTGCGCGGAGGTCGAAGAGTACCTGCAGGCGATGCGGCCACAGCTGGTCTGCGATGAACGCACGCAAGAGGTGGCGCGCATTCTGCTGAAGGCGCCGGCGCCGAGCGCATTGGCGCGCCCGCTCGGCGGGGTGGTAATGCAGGCGGGCATCGATCTGTTGCCCGATTGGGCGCAGCGGCAGTTCGGCTTTCATCCGGGCGCGCTGCAGCGGCGGCTGGTGCGAACGGGGGCCGCAGGCCTCGGCAAGGTGCTGGGCGCGTCGATGCGCAACGGTTCCTATCAGCGCGCGGTGCGGCGCATCGCTCAGCCGTCATGAGCCGCAGCCGCTATAATTAGTCTTTGTTTATCTTCGTTTACGGCCGTTTTTGAGACTTTTACGGGTGATCCGGCCAGTAATGCGTTTTACACTTGAGGGCAAAGCCACATTCCATTTTTTGCGCGCAGCCGATTCTGCCGCGCCCTGACCCTATTGAGGTGATATGAACGAGTCATACGTACTTGCTGAAGTCAGCAATGAGAACCAGACGCTGGTCGCGGTGGTTCAGCAAGGGAGCAGGGCAGCCTATTTTTATATCTATCCCGCCGAAGCCTACAGCGATCGCTATCAGGTGCGCGCCTGCTGGCTGCGTAACCTGGCCGCCGCGCCGCTGCAGGAAGATCGCGCCGCGCTGGAGCAGGGGCAACCGCCGATGCTGGCGGCGGAATTTTGCCGCAATCTGGAAGGGGAAGCGCCGCTGAACCCGGAAGGGTTGATGGTGGTGTGGAGCGAAAGCGACGACGGCGCGGCCCTGTGGTATTACGGCCAACTGCTGGCGGTGATCCCCGGCTGGAGCCTGTATATCGACCATTCGGTGTGCTATTCGGCCAGCTGCATCAAGGAGAGCCCACTGGCCTATCCGCTCGGCTCGGCCTCGACCAACACCCAGTATGCGCAGGCGGAGAGCACCCGCCAATTCTGGCGCAGCTGGCAGCGTGAAGAGGGCAATCCGTGGCCGAAGATGCAGCGCGATTTTCAGGCGCGCTATGAGCCGCATTTCGGCCCGTCGGTGAAGTACTACGCCATCGATCAGGGCAAGTGGCCGCCGATGGCCATCACCCAGCACGAGCGTGACGGCATCTATTACTTCCTCACCATGGGCGTCAGCATTCGGCCGATGCCGTGGGTGGAGATCCTGTTCAACGACGAGGCTTCGCGCTATCGCCGCATGGAGATGGCGATCGCCATCGACAGCCAATACATGACCGAAGACAACGCGGTGCAGATGGCCAGCGCGCTGGCCGGTTTCGCGCATGCGCCGTGGGCGCGGCTGACCTGGATCGGCGAAGGGCATACGCTGGAGTCGGACGTGGCGCCGCTGGGCTACGAGGGCTATATTTTATCGTCGTCCTTCTACCCACATAGCGCGCATCTAACTCTGCCGCAGCAGTACGGCGATCCGGTGAACCTGTTTTGGGCCAGCCCGGTGTTTACCGCCGAGCGGCAGCTGGCGCACGCCACGCCGAACGGCGGGCACGATCTGGTGAACCGGCTGCGTGAGCAGGGCGTCGATCATATTTTCCGCCCGCGCCAGCCGGTGTGCTGACGCGGCTTAATCTTCGGGAGCCGCCATGACCACCGCGTTGTTGATTATCGATGTGCAGGAAGGATTGTTTACGCCGCCGCCGGCGGATGCCACGGGCACCGTTACGCGCATTAATCAGCTGAGCGAGCGCGCCCGCCGGGCGGGCGTGCCGGTGGTCGTCATTCAGCATCATACGCCGGACGACGAGCTGCGGCACGGTAGCGCCGCCTGGCAAGTGCTCGCGGCGCTAAAGGTGGCGCCGGGCGACCATCGGGTGGATAAAACCACGCCGGACTCGTTCCTGCGCACTTCGCTTGGCGCGTTGCTGATCGCCAACGGCGTATCGCAGTTGGTGGTTTGCGGTTACTCCACGCCGTTTTGCATCGATACCACGGTGCGCAGCGCCGCGGCGCACGGCTATCCGGTGACGCTGGCGGCGGATGCCCACACCTGCCACGACAAATCCTATGCCGACGGTCTGCTGATCCGCACCCACCATAACGAGACGCTGTCGAATATCGAAAGCTTCGGCGTGCCGATCCGCGCCGTGCCCGCGGCGGATATTGTGTTCTGAGAAAGGAAAAACGGGGGCTAATGCCCCCGTTCGTTATTTCAGGCCCGCCCGCCGCGCCGCCACCTTGGCCAGCGCGGCCCAGTCCAGATCCGCATCCCCTTGCGCCATCGCGTCGAGGAAGTTGTCTTTCAGCACGCCGGCGAACGGCATCGGCGTATGGCTGTCGGTGCCGGCGGCCAGCGCCAGCCCGACGTCCTTCAGCCCCAGCGCCAGCCGAAATCCGGCGGGTGAATACTTCTCGGCGGCGATCAGCGCACCATAGCCCTGGTAAGCCGGGGCGGCGAAGACGGTGCTGCTCAGCATCTGCAGGTAGTCGGCGCCGGAAACGCCGTAGTTGCGTACCAGTGCGCTGCCTTCCGCCATCGCTTCAATGGCGCTGGCCAGGGTAAAGTTGGTGGCGATTTTGACCACGTTGGCCTGCGCCGGGTCGGCGCCGAAGTGCCAGGTTTTCTGGCCGAGGGCATCGAACAGCGGTTGCGCTTGCTTCAGCCGCTCGCTATCGCCGGCTGCCAGAATATTCAGCTTGCCGGCGGCGGCCACGTCGACCCGCCCCAGCACCGGCGCGGCGAGATAGCCGATGCCGTGTTCCGCATGCAGCGTCGTCAAACGCTTGGCGAGTTCGACCGAGATGGTCGCCATATTGATATGCAGCGCGCCCGGTTTCATCCGCTGCAGCAACCCGCTGTCCACCACCACCTGTTGCGTGGCGGCATCGTCGGCCAGCATGGTGATCAGCACGTCGGCATCGGCCAGCTGTTCCGGCCGTTCGGCCTGCCGCGCGCCGGCGTTTACCAGCGGCTGCGCCGCCTGCGGCGAGCGGTTCCATACCGTTAAGGTGAAGCCCGCCTGCAACAGGTTGGCCGCCATGGCGCTGCCCATCCCACCCAGTCCGGCAAATCCGATCTTCATCATGCGCTCCTTTTTCAGGTTGAAGGTTTTACCCTAGCGCGCCAGGCCAGGAACGCAAATGCCGGAGTGTAACGCCGTCTTACGCGCCGGCGGCGGGCTATTGACGCGCTGCCGCTGCGGGTATACCTTGATGGCATGAATATATCGATGCACTCCACCCACAATCAGTCATGGTGGCGCCTCTTCTGAGGCGGCACGAGTATTCACATCTCTTTTTAATGCCGCCGGTTTGGCGGCATTATTTTTTGTGGCGTTGATCCGGCGGTCTACAGACCTTCAGGAGCACTGTCATGAGTTACACCATTCTTACCGGCGATCGCGCCACCGGCCCACTGCATTTAGGTCACTTCGTCGGCTCGCTGCGCCAACGCGTCGAACTGCAGCACCAGCATAACCAAACGGTGATGGTGGCGGATCTGCAGGGCCTGACCGACAACGGCAACAACCCGCAAAAAATCAGCGCCAACGTGCTCAACGTCGTGGCCGACTATCTGGCGGTCGGCATCGATCCGCACAAGACCACGATCTGCCTGCAGTCGGCGCTGCCGGCGTTGGCCGAGTTGACGATGTACTACCTCAATCTGGTCAGCGTGGCGCGGCTGGAACGCAACCCGACGGTGAAAAACGAAATCGCCGAGAAGGATTTCGCCCGCAGCCTGCCGGCCGGTTTTCTGATCTATCCGGTCAGCCAGGCGGCGGACATCACCGCCTTCGGCGCCACCCACGTGCCGGTCGGCGAGGATCAGCTGCCGATGCTGGAGCAAACCAACGAGATCGTGCGGCGCTTCAACCACATCGTTGGCCAACCGATATTAACGGAGTGTCAGCCGCTGTTGAGCAACGTCGGGCGTCTGCCGGGGCTGGACGGGCAGGGCAAGATGTCGAAATCGCGCGGCAACGCCATCCAGCTTGGCGCCAGCGCCGACGAGGTTCACAAGGCGGTGATGAGCATGTTCACCGATCCCGGCCATCTCAACGTCAGCGATCCCGGCCGGGTGGAAGGCAACATGGTGTTCACCTACATGGACGCCTTCTGCGAAGACGCCGCGCTGGTGGCGGAGCTGAAGGCGCACTACCGGCGCGGCGGGTTGGGGGACGTGAAGATCAAACGGCTGCTGGAGGATTGCCTGCAGAGCCTGCTCGAGCCGATCCGCACCCGCCGCGCCGAATTCATCGCCGATAAAGGCGAGCTGACGCGCATCCTGCAGCACGGCACCCGCCGCGCGCATCAGGTCAGCCAGCAGACGCTGCGGCAGGTCAAGACGGCGCTGGGGCTGGACTTCTTTAGCCTGGAATGATGCGCATGCCGGGGCGGCACGCGTCACGCCCCGGCCATAAAACGATCATCCCACTGTCATAAACTTATCCGTTAATAGGTGCCCATAATGATTAGCCACTGAAACCAGAGAAATCATATGGCTCAGGCACTGTTAAAATTGGCACAGCACGACTTACCAGGGCAGCACGCCGCCGCATCCCGCAAAGTATTATCGGTAAAGGGACTCGGCAAGGCCTATAAAGCGCAGCAGCGCGTGCTGGATGACATCAATTTCGACCTGCACGCCGGCGAATTCGTGGCGGTGATCGGCCGCTCCGGCGCGGGCAAGTCCACGCTGCTGCACACCCTCAACGGCACCATTCCTTCCAGCTGTGGCGAGATGCTGCACTTCGAAGACGATGGCGTGGCGCAGGATATCGCCCAGCTTGCCGGCCGCCAGATGCGCCAGTGGCGCGCACGCTGCGGCATGATCTTCCAGGACTTCTGCCTGGTGCCGCGCTTGGACGTGATGACCAACGTGCTGCTGGGCCGCCTGAGCCACACCTCCACCCTGAAATCCTTCTTCAAACTGTTCGATGACGCCGACCGCGCTCGCGCTATCGAACTGTTGCAGTGGCTTAACATGCTGCCGCACGCGCTACAGCGCGCCGAGCACCTCTCCGGCGGCCAAATGCAGCGCGTCGCCATCTGCCGCGCGCTGATGCAAAACCCGCAAATCCTGCTGGCCGATGAGCCGGTCGCGTCGCTCGATCCGAAGAACACCCGCCGCATCATGGACGCGCTGCAGAAAATCAGCGAAGACGGCATCGCGGTGATGGTGAACCTGCACTCGGTCGAACTGGTGAAAGAGTATTGCTCGCGGGTGATCGGCATCGCCCACGGGAAGATCGTGTTTGACGGGCATCCTTCGCAACTGAACGAACGGATCCTGCACCAGCTGTATGGCGAAGAAGCCAATCAGATCCATTGAAGCACTTTTGACCTTTACCCTTTACACACAAGGCACACCTAATGAAAAAAGTATTGAGTCTGACCACCCTGATGGCCGGCGCGATGATGGTATTTAATGCTGCCGCAGCGGATGCGCCGAAAGAGCTGAACCTGGGCATTCTCGGTGGCCAGAACGCCACCCAGCAGATCGGCGATAACCAGTGCGTGAAGCAGTTCCTGGACAAGGAGCTGAACGTCGATACCAAGCTGCGCAACTCGTCCGACTATTCCGGTGTGATCCAGGGCCTGCTGGGCGGCAAGATTGACTTGGTGCTGAGCATGTCGCCGTCGTCGTTCGCTTCGGTCTACATCAAGGATCCGAAAGCGGTGGACATCGTCGGCATCGCGGTCGACGACGTCGACCAGTCGCGCGGCTACCACTCGGTGGTGGTGGTGAAGGCCGGCAGTCCGTACCAGAAACTGGAAGATCTGAAGGGCAAGGCCATCGGCTTCGCCGATCCGGATTCCACCTCCGGCTTCCTGATCCCGAACCAGGCGTTTAAAAAGCTGTTCGGCGGCACGGTCGACAACAAATACAACAACACCTTCTCCAGCGTCACCTTCTCCGGCGGCCACGAGCAGGACATTCTCGGCGTGCTGAACGGCCAGTTCGAAGGTGCGGTGACCTGGGCGTCGATGATCGGCGACTACAACACCGGCTACACCAGCGGCGCGTTCACCCGCATGATCCGCATGGATCACCCGGACCTGATGAAGCAGATCCGCATCATCTGGCAGTCGCCGCTGATCCCGAACGGCCCGATCCTGGTGAGCAACTCGCTGCCGGCCGACTTTAAGGCCAAAGTGGTCACCGCCATCAAGAAGCTGGATAAAGACGATCACCAGTGCTTTATCAAAGCAATGGGCGGCAAACAGCACATCGGCGACACCACCCTGGCGGAATACCAGAACATCATCGATATGAAGCGCGAGCTGACCAAAGGCGACCGTTAATTCCCGGCTGCCTAGGCCGTCCGAATGAAGGGGTTCAGCGTGCTGAACCCCTTGTTCCATAAAGATGGAAGACCTCTTTTGAATACCGATTTCGCACACTATTACCAACGGATCCGCAGCAAGCAAAAGCGCGAAGCACTGCTGTGGTCGCTCGGGCTGGTGGTGCTGTACCTGGGCGCCGGCAACCTCGCCGAGTTCAACCTGCACACCGTCTGGGTGTCTATTCCGCATTTCTTCGACTACCTGGCCGAAACCGTTCCGACGCTGCATTGGCCTCTGTTGTTCGCCGACGGGCGCACCGAAGGCTCACTGGCCTACTGGGGTTACCGCCTGAATATCCAGCTGCCGCTGATCTGGGAGACCCTGCAGCTGGCGCTGGCGGCGACCATTTTCTCGGTGCTGGTGGCGACCGTGCTGGCGTTTCTGGCGGCCGGCAACACCTATACCCCGGCCTCGGTGCGGCTGGCGATCCGCACGCTGGTGGCGTTTTTGCGCACCATGCCGGAGCTGGCGTGGGCGGTGATGTTCGTGATGGCGTTCGGCATCGGTGCCATTCCCGGCTTCCTGGCGCTGGCGCTGCACACCATCGGCAGCCTGACCAAGCTGTTCTACGAGTCGATCGAAACCGCCTCCAATAAACCGGTGCGCGGGCTGGCGGCCTGCGGCGCCACGCCGCTGCAGCGCATGCGCTTCGGCCTGTGGCCGCAGGTGAAGCCGGTATTTCTCTCCTACAGCTTCATGCGGCTGGAGATCAACTTCCGCCAGTCGACCATTTTGGGGCTGGTGGGCGCGGGCGGCATCGGCCAGGAGCTGATGACCAACATTAAACTCGACCGCTACGATCAGGTCAGCATGACGCTGCTGCTGATCATCGTGGTGGTTTCCGTGCTCGACTACGTGTCGGGCGAGCTGCGTAAGCGCGTGGTAGAGGGGGCAAAATGATAGCGGGCACTCCGGCATCGGCGGAAACGCTGCGCCAGTTGAAACAGCAGCATCCGGCGATCTTCGCGCAGCAGGGGCGCTACCTGCGCACCGTCGGCCTGATCGCGCTGGCGATCGTGCTGTATTACGTGTTCTTCTTCCTGGTCTTCGGCATTACCTGGCCGCAGTTTATCAACGGCTGCCAGCAGCTGGGGCGCTATTTCCTGCGCATGTTCGTCTGGCACGATTTCGTCAACTGGCCGTTCATGTACTACTTCCAGCAGATCGGCATTACTATCGCCATCGTGTTCGCCGGCACCATTACCGCGTCGCTGATCGCGCTGCCGCTGTCGTTTTTCGCCGCGCGCAACGTGATGTCGACGCCGCTGCTGCGGCCGATCTCCGTGCTGGTGCGCCGCTTGCTGGACGTGCTGCGCGGTATCGATATGGCGATCTGGGGGCTAATCTTCGTGCGCGCCGTCGGCATGGGGCCGCTGGCCGGGGTGTTGGCTATCGTGATGCAGGACGTCGGGCTGCTGGGCAAACTGTACGCCGAAGGGCACGAGGCGGTGGACAAGTCCCCCAGCCGCGGCCTGACGGCGGTGGGCGCCAACGGGTTGCAGAAGCACCGCTACGGCATCTTCACCCAATCGTTCCCCACCTTCCTGGCGCTCAGCCTGTACCAGATCGAGTCCAACACTCGCTCTGCGGCGGTGCTGGGCTTCGTCGGCGCCGGCGGCATCGGCCTGGTGTACGCGGAGAATATGCGGCTGTGGAACTGGGACGTGGTGATGTTCATCACCCTGATCCTGGTGGTGGTGGTGATGATCATGGACAAGGTCTCGTCGATGCTGCGCAACAAGTACATCATCGGCGAAGACATCCCGCTGTATCAGCAAAAAAGCCAAATCGATTGAGAAACCCCTTGCCGATCCCTATACTGCCGCACATTCAAGGTGTGCGGCCATACCCGTCATACTTGGAGCTGCCTCTTTGTTGGCTGCATTTGCGCGCCCCGGTCACATAGTTAACTATGCTCCGGGGGCTTACAAATTTGCCGCCGCGATGCAACTCCAACTATTTTGGGTATGGGGCATTTTTTTACAATGCGCACGTCCCCGTTAGACAAGTAAAGGCAATGCAATCCCATGATGAACAACGACGTGCTGCGCAGCGTGCGCTATATGCTGAGCATTAACAACGCCAAAATGGTCGAGATTATCAAACTGGACGATTTCGAGGTGGCGGTGTCGGCGATGGACGCTTACGTGATCAAAGAAGGCGAGCCGGGCTACGAGAAGTGCCCGGACGAAGTGATGGCGCACTTCCTCAACGGTCTGGTGTTCTTCAAGCGCGGCAAGGACGACAAGTTCCCGGCGCCGGCGGTTGAGCTGCCGATCACCAATAACCTGGTGCTGAAAAAGCTGCGCGTGGCGTTCGAGCTGAAAGACACCGACATGCACCAGATCTTCACCGCGGTGGACTTCCGCATCTCCAAGCCGGAGCTGAGCGCGCTGTTCCGCAAAGAAGGCACCAAGAACTACCGCCCATGCGGCGATCAGATGCTGCGCTACTTCCTCAAAGGGCTGGCGCAGCGCGTTCGCGGCGAGTAACGCGCTGCGTTCACCGAGCCTCAGGCGCAATCGCAAGGTTGCGCCTTTTTTATTGCCATTCTCCCGCCCGCCGTTGTTGTACTGGCCCTCAGCCATCCGCCATCGATGGAGGGCGGGCCGCCCCTCCGGTTACTTTCTCATGGTCAATTCAATCACCCAAACCATGAGGAAAGCAGGATGCCAACCATCACGAAAACCCAATCACTTTACACGTTGACCCGGCCGGTCTGGCTGGATGCGGCAGGCATGAGCAAAGGTATCGATCACGATCGCCAGCACCTGGGCATCATTCTCGCCGCCGGGCAGGTGCTGCGAGTGCGGCAGACCAACGCGGCGTTTACCGGCAAGCTCACGCTGCGCTTGCTGAATGACGACAGCAAAACGGAGGCTGAATTCAGCGTCGGCGCGAGCTGGGTCGAGGCCCAGGTCAATGCCGTCTCGGTGCCGTTTATCGATACGCCGTACGGGCAGGGCGAACCGGCGCTGGAGTTCGAGTATCCGGACACGGCGAAAGCGCTGCCGGTTTATCGCCGTGGCGAAAACGAAGCCACATTCTTCGCCCGCTGGGACGATCGGGACGCCGAGTTTGCCCTGATCGATGCGGAATACGCCGTGTTGCTGGTGCCGAAAATCAGTAAACCGGCGCTGAAGTCGCTGGGCGAAGCGAAAAACATCGACGGGCTGATCGCCTACTACGACCGCATTTTCACCTTCTACAATGCGCTGACCGGCGTCTCGTTCGAGGCTGAACATGAGTCCGATCGCAATATTCGCAACCGCTACTTTATGAAGGCCGATAAACACGGCGCCGGCGCCGCGTATTATGGCGGCCGCTGGACGGCGGAAACCAGCAGCTCGGTCAGCAGCTTCTGGCTGACGCCGAAAGACAGCAACTGGGGCAGCCTGCATGAGATCGCGCACGGCTATCAGGGGCACTTTATGGGCGACAAATATTTCTCCACCGGTGAGATGTGGAACAATATTTACGCCGCTTGCTATCAGGACGTGATGCTGGGAGAGCGCAAATACCAGGAAGGGTGGCTGTATAACTACGGCAACGCGGCCGGCGTCGAGAAGAAAATCGTCGATCTGATCGCTCAGGGCACGCCGCTCAACCAGTGGGATCTGCGCTCCAAGCTGTTCTTCGCGATGCTGATGGTCGACAAGGCAGGCAAGAACGCCTTCACGCACTTTAATCAGCAGTATCGTCAAAGCTGCAACACGGCGGGCTTCGTGCCGTCCGAACATGCCTTGCTGGATCTGCTGTCGGCAAGCTTCGCCGCGGCCGGCGAGCAAATCGACGTGACGCCGTTCGTCGAGCTGACCGGCGGCGTGATCACCCAAACGCAGCGCGACCTCAACGCGTTCAGCCACGCCAAGGCGGTGTACCCGCTGTATCAACTGGTGGATGCGCAGAGTTTGCCGGCGGTGCAGGCACAGCTGAAGCTGGATTCCTCCCTGCGCCTGGTCGATTCCTGTCAGCTCAAGGTGAGCGGCCTGAAAGGCGATGTCACCCTGAGTCTGGATATCGATGACTTTGCGCAGATCTACGGTGAGGATTTGATCCTGATGGAAGGGGCGCGCTATGCCCACAAGATCCGTATCGACGCGCCGACCCTGGCCCTGACTGCGCTGCCGATCGGCGTCTACACCCTGCGGTTGCCGACCGGCAAAGATCGCAAATATCGGCCGACGGCGGGTTACCTGACGGTGAAACAGGGGAAAAACGCGGTGACGCTTCGCTTCGTGCGTAAAGTTGCTTCGCCGATCGTTTCACAGGAGATCAATCTGTTGGGCCTGAGCGATGCGGTCTTCGCCACCGTGGTCGTCGATCGTGCCAAAGGGGCGGTGGTGGTTGACGTGACCAGCACCACGCCGCACGCCTACTTCCCCAGTGAAACCTATGCCCGGGTGACGCTGCGCGATCGGCAGGGCGCGGTGCGCTTCGCTAAGGAGATTCAGGGCACTCAGGCTACGTTGAGTCATGACGAACTGCCGTTTGCCGAAGGCGACGACATCGAGATTTACCATGTGGAGCCGAGCCGGGTGCGTTTGAATCCGGCGGCGGCCGGCGTCATCGATAACAAAAACAAAACCAACGTGCTGCGTATCGAAACCAGCGGGCTGAAAAACCCGGCGCTGTCCGGCGATCCCGAGCAGGCGCTGCTGACGCGCCTGGAGCAGGCGGCGCAGCGTTTACGCCGTCTGCTGCCGGCTTACTATGCGCCGTCGTCGTCGTTCAAGGATGATATCTATCTGGCGATCGGCGCCTTTGCCGAGCTGCAACGTGAGCCACTGTTGGCGACCTATCGGGATTGCCTGCCGGCCGACAATACGCCGCCGGGCGCTAACGTCGGCAATGCGTTTACCGTGGCGTGCAAAGGGATCGGCGATCGCCAGTTTCTGACCTGCGCCGTCGATCTGGTGAAGAAAACCGTGACCGTGACGCTGGCGGCGGGGATTGCTCACCACTACTTTACCGACAGCTACGCCTTCCTCAGCGTGACGGATGCGGACGGCAACACCTTGCTCAGCTACGACGTCATCGGCAGCCAAAATCAATCGGCTAAAACCTGGGTGCTGCCGCTGTCAGGCTACGGCGGTGAGGTGATCCATCTGCGGCATGAAGAGCCGGACAACCGCCTGGCGATCGTCAACGAAATGCAGCATGTGCGGCTGGCGGAGAAGGGCAAGCAGCAGACCTACTGCATTACGCCGGTCGGTTTGAAACGCATCAACGACTGAGCCACATTGGCCTCCGGGGCGGCGAGTGTCGTCGCCCCGATTTTCCTCTGCATCATCCCCTTATTGCACTCTTTTTGTTCTTCCGCTGCGCGCCGCTGGTGCAGCCCGTTCGTCGTCGCTGTCATAAGTTTTAATTATAATTTATTGAAATCATGAGATTAAAAATTGGCACGCCGGTTGCTCTGTTGAATCCCATCTTGTGTACCAGATGGAATTCAGCCGATGAGCGAACCTGTTGTAGCGTGCGGTTTTACCCTCAGTGAATGGCAGCACCATTATCAAACCCGTCCGGCGGGCGAGCGCCTCGCCTGTGTCAGCGCGACGATCGAAACCCTGGCCGCCGGGCTGAACCCGAACGATAACGCCTGGCTGTATCTCGCCACGCCGGCGCAGCGCGAGCAGCAGTATCGGCAGCTCGCGCAGTTGCTGGCGGCGGTTGACGGCGATCTCAGCCGCCTGCCGCTGTTCGGCGTGCCCTTTGCCATCAAAGACAATATCGACGTCGGCGGTTGGCCGACCAGCGCCGCCTGTCCGGCGTTCACCTATCAGGCCGCGGCGGACGCCACCGTGGTCGCCCACCTGCGCGCCGCAGGGGCGATCGCCCTCGGTAAAACCAACCTCGATCAGTTCGCTACCGGGTTGGTAGGCACTCGCTCACCGTATGGTGCGGTGGTCAACAGCTTCGACAGCCGCTACGTCAGCGGCGGTTCCAGCTCTGGCTCCGCCTCGGTGGTGGCACGCGGCCTGGTGCCGTTTGCGCTGGGCACCGACACCGCCGGTTCGGGGCGCGTGCCCGCCGGGTTCAACAACATCGTCGGGCTGAAGCCGACCAAGGGGCGGTTATCCAATCGCGGCGTGGTGCCGGCCTGCCGGTTGAACGATACGGTGTCGGTCTTCGCGCTGACGGTGGCCGATGCTGCCCAGGTGGCGGAACTGGCGAGCGGCTTTGACGAAGCAGATCCGTATTCCCGCCCCGATCCGCATACCGCGCCGGCGGATATCCCCGCCGCACCGCGTTTCGCCGTTCCCGCCCAGCTGGAGTTTTTCGGCGACGTTCAGGCCGAACGGGCGTTTCACCGTGCGCTGGCGCAGCTGCAGGCGGGCGGTGCCACGCTGGAACCCCTCGATTTCGCGCCGTTTCGCACCCTGGCGGAACAGCTGTATTACGGCCCCTGGGTGGCGGAGCGCACCGTGGCGATTGAGCAGGTGCTGGAAGCGAGCCCGCAGGCCATCGACCCGGTGGTGCGCGGCATCGTCGGCAACGGCCTCGGCTACAGCGCCTGCGACGCCTACAAGGCGGAATACCTGCGTGCCGAGCTGGCGCGGCAGATCGCCCAGCGGCTGGCGCCGTTCGACGCGCTGGTGGTGCCGACCGCGCCCACTATCCGCACCCTGGCGGAGATGGCGCAGGAGCCGGTGCTGTTCAATTCGCAATTCGGCACTTACACCAATTTCACCAACCTGGCCGATCTGAGCGCGCTGGCGCTGCCGGGGCCGCTGCGCGGAGACGGGCTGCCGGCGGGCATCACCCTGATTGCGCCTGCCTGGCATGACCGGGCGCTGGCGGCGTTTGGCCTGCGCTGGCAACGGCAAAACGCCTTGCCGCTCGGGGCCATCGGGCGGGCACTGCCGCCGCAGCCCACGCCGGCGCCGTCGGCGGGGCACGTGCGTCTGGCGGTAGTGGGCGCTCACCTCAGCGGTATGCCGCTCAACGTCCAGCTGACGCAGCGCGACGCGGTGCGGGTGGAGCAAACCGTCACCGCCCCCTGTTACCGCCTCTACGCGCTGGCCGATACCGAACCGCCGAAGCCGGGGCTGGCGCGCGCGGCGCAGGGGGCGGCGATCCGCCTTGAGCTGTGGGACATCCCGCTGGCCCGTTTCGGCGAGTTTGTGGCGGAAATCCCGGCGCCATTGGGCATCGGCACGCTGCTGCTGGCGGACGGCAGGCGGGTGAAGGGGTTTATCTGCGAAGCCTGGGCGCTGGAAGGCGCCACGGATATCACTGAGTTTGGCGGCTGGCGCGACTATCTCGCCAGCCTTAAGGGGCATGAACATGTTTAATACCGTACTGATCGCTAACCGCGGCGAAATCGCCTGCCGCGCCATTCGCACCCTGAAACGCCTGGGCGTCACCAGCGTGGCGGTTTATTCCGACGCCGACCGCAATGCGCCGCACGTCACCGAAGCCGATAAGGCGGTGGCGCTCGGCGGCGACAAGGCCGCCGACAGCTACCTGCGCATCGACAAGATCCTCGCGGCGGCAGCGGCCACCGGCGCACAGGCGATCTACCCCGGCTACGGCTTTTTGTCCGAGAGCGCCGAGTTTGCCGACGCCTGCGAGGCGGCGGGCATCGCCTTTATCGGCCCGACGGCGGCGCAGATCCGCGAGTTCGGCCTCAAGCACCGGGCGCGCGAGCTGGCGGCGTTGGCCGGGGTGCCGATGACGCCGGGCACCGGCTTGCTGGAGAGCGTTGAGCAGGCGGTGACCGCCGCCGCGCGCATCGGCTACCCGGTGATGCTGAAAAGCACCGCCGGCGGTGGCGGCATCGGCCTGACGCGCTGTGACGACGAGGCGGCGCTGCGCGACGCGTACGACAGCGTCAAACGGCTGGGAGAGCAGTTCTTCCGCGACGCCGGCGCCTTTATCGAACGCTTCGTCGATCGGGCGCGCCACGTCGAGGTGCAGATTTTCGGCGACGGCCAGGGGCGGGTGGCGGCGCTGGGCGAGCGCGACTGCTCGCTGCAGCGCCGCAACCAAAAGGTGGTGGAAGAAACCCCGGCGCCGCACCTGCCGGCGGCGACCCGCCAGGCGCTGCATCGGGCGGCGATTGTGCTGGGCGAGTCGGTGAATTATCGCAGCGCCGGCACCGTGGAATTCATTTATGACGCCGCGCGCGACGAGTTTTACTTCCTGGAAGTGAACACCCGCTTACAGGTCGAGCACCCGATCACTGAAATGGTCACCGGCCTGGATTTGATCGCATGCATGCTGCAGGTGGCGGCGGGCGACGCGCTGGATTGGGCGGCACTGCAGCGCGCGCCGCAGGGCGCGGCGATCGAAGTGCGCCTCTACGCCGAAGATCCGCTGAAAAACTTCCAGCCCAGTCCCGGCGTGTTGACCGAGGTGCATTTCCCTGACGACGTGCGGCTCGATGGGTGGGTGGCGACCGGCAGCGAAGTGTCGGCGTTTTACGACCCGATGATCGCCAAGCTGATCGTGCACGGCGCGGATCGGGCGCAGGCGCTGGAAAAATTGCGCGTGGCGCTGGCGGCGACCCGCTTGCACGGCATCGCCACCAACCTCGATTATCTGCGGCAGGTGATCGCCACGCCGCAATTTCAGCGCGGCGACGTCTGGACGCGCCTGCTGGACGATGTGCGTTTCCAGCCGCACTGCCTTGAAGTGCTGCAACCCGGCACCTACAGCAGCGTGCAGGATTATCCCGGCCGCCTCGGCTATTGGGACATCGGCGTGCCGCCGTCCGGCCCGATGGACGACTTCGCGTTTCGGCTGGCCAACCGCATCGTCGGCAACCACCCGGCGGCCGCCGGGCTGGAGTTTACCCTGCAGGGGCCGACGCTGCGCTTTCATTGCGACGCCACCCTCGCGCTGACGGGCGCGAGCTGCCCGGCCGATCTGGATGGCGAGGCGGTCGCCTACTGGCGGCCGATCGCGGTGCGGGCCGGGCAGGTGCTGACGCTGGGGCGCGCCACGCATGGCTGCCGCACCTATCTGGCGGTACGCAACGGCTTCGACGTGCCGGTGTATCTCGGCAGCCGCTCCACCTTTGCGCTCGGGCAGTTTGGCGGCCACGCCGGGCGCACCTTGCGGGTGGCGGACATGCTGGCGATCGCTCAACCGGCGCTGGCGGCCAGTACCACCCCGGCGCCGATCGCTGCACCGCAGGCGATGGACGACAGCCTGATCCCGCACTACGGCGATCAATGGCACATCGGCGTGCTTTACGGGCCGCACGGCGCGCCGGACTTTTTCACCGCCGAATCGATAGAGGCCTTCTTCGCCACCGACTGGCAGGTGCATTACAACTCCAACCGCCTCGGCGTGCGCCTGGCGGGGCCGAAGCCCGAGTGGGCGCGGGAGGACGGCGGCGAAGCCGGTTTGCATCCTTCCAACGTGCACGACTGCGAGTACGCTATCGGCGCGATCAATTTCACCGGCGACTTCCCGGTGATCCTGACCCGTGACGGGCCGAGCCTCGGCGGCTTCGTCTGCCCGGTGACCATCGCCAAGGCCGAGCTGTGGAAAGTGGGGCAGGTGAAGCCGGGCGACCGCATCCGGTTCCACCCGATCGGCTTTCGCCAGGCGCAGTCGCTGGAGCAGGCGCAGCTTGGCAGCATCGAAGCGCTGGCGGCGGTGAAGGCCATTACCCTGCCGCCGCCGGATCTGGCCCCGGCGGAGACCGTTTCCGCCACAGTGCTGGCGGCGCTGCCGGCGTCGGAAGGGCGCCCGGCGGTGGCGTATCGCCAGGCGGGGGACGGTTACATCCTGATGGAGTACGGCGACAACGTGCTCGATCTGGCGCTGCGGCTGCGCATTCATCTGCTGATGCAGTCGCTGCGAGAGGAGGCGATACCGGGCGTGGCGGAGCTGGCGCCGGGCGTGCGTTCGCTGCAGATCCGCTACGACAGCCGGCGGATAAGCCAGGCCGATCTGCTAGAGCGCCTGCTGGCGCGTGAACGGGCGCTGGGGGACGTCAGCCGCCTGAAGGTGCCGACGCGCACCGTGTGGCTACCGATGGCGTTCGAAGATTCGGCCACGCTGGGCGCGGTGGATCGCTATCAACAGACGGTGCGCGCCTCGGCGCCCTGGCTGCCGAACAACGTCGATTTCATTCAGCGCATCAACGGCCTGAGCCGACGCGAGCAGGTGCGCGACATTCTGTTCGACGCCAGCTACCTGATCCTCGGTCTGGGAGACGTCTACCTCGGCGCACCCTGCGCGGTGCCGCTCGATCCGCGCCATCGCCTGCTGAGCTCCAAATATAACCCGGCGCGCACCCACACCGCCGAAGGAACGGTCGGCATCGGCGGCATGTACATGTGCATCTACGGCATGGACTCGCCGGGCGGTTACCAGCTGGTGGGGCGCACGCTGCCGATCTGGAACAAATTCCTCAAAAACCCGCAGTTCACCGCCGGTGAGCCCTGGCTGCTGCGCTTCTTCGATCAGGTGCGCTTCTACCCGGTCAGCGAGCAAGAACTGGACGAGCAGCGCGAAGCGTTCCGCGAAGGGCGCATGCAGGTGCGCATCGAAGAGAGCGAATTCGACTTCGCTGCCTACACCGATTTCCTGGCCGACAACGCCGAGGCGATCGCCGACTTCCAGCATCGCCAGCAGCAGGCGTTCAGCGCCGAAGTGGCGCGCTGGCGCAGCGATGACGACGAGGCCGAGGCGCAGCTGTTGCCGCCGGAGGAAGAAGACGCGATCGACGGCGATCGGGTCAGCGCGGATCTGAACGGCAGCGTGTGGAAGATCCTGGTGGAGCCGGGGCAGGCGGTGGCGGCCGGGCAGCCGCTGATCGTGGTCGAGGCGATGAAGATGGAATTGGCGGTCACCGCGCCGCGCGCCGGGATCGTTAAACGCATCAGCTGCCGGCAGGGGCGGCCGGTCGGGCCGGGCGACGCCCTGCTGTGGCTGGAAAAAGCGGTCTGAACGGAGGAGCGATGATGCAAATCACCAACGGAGAGCACAAGGCGCGGCCGGAGGGGCTAGCGGAGCGCATTTATCTGCAGCTCAAGGCCGACATCTTCGAGTTTCGCCTGCTGCCGGGCGATCGCTTCAGCGAAAGCGACGTGGCGCAGCGCATGGCGGCCAGCCGCACGCCGGTGCGCCAGGCGCTGTTTCGACTCGAGCGCGAAGGCTATGTCGAGGTGCTGTTTCGCAGCGGCTGGCAGGTGCGGCCGTTCGACTTCGCCTACTTCGAAGAGCTGTATGACCTGCGCATCGTGCTGGAACAAGAGGCGGTGAAACGGCTGTGCGAACGTCCGGCTGGGGAAACGCCGGCCGCGCTGGCGGCGTTGAGCCATTTTTGGACCGCAGCGCCGCGCCTGGCTGACGGCAAGGCGGTGTCGCAGCACGATGAGCAGTTTCATCAGGCGTTGGTGGCCGCGGCGGGCAACGGCGAAATGGCGCGCATTCACCGCGAACTGACCGAAAAGATCCGCATCATTCGCCGGCTGGACTTCACCCAGCAGGCGCGGGTGGACGCCACCTACCGCGAACACGCCGCCATTTTGCAGGCGATCCTGCAGCGGCAAAGCGGGGCGGCGCAAGCGCTGCTCGGCGAGCATATCGCCGTCAGCAAGGCAGAGGTACGAAAAATAACGCTGCACATGTTGCACCAGGCGCGGGCCCAGCCGCCCGCGCGCTCGGCGCAACGATTTTGATTTCACACACATCAGGAGTTTGAACTATGCAACGTCGTCGTTTTATCAAAGCTTTTGCGCTGTCCGCCGCCGCTGTCGGCCTGGGCCTGGCCTGGAGCGCGCAGGCCGCCGACACCATCAAGGTCGGCATTCTGAGTTCGCTCTCAGGCACCATGGCGATTTCCGAAACGCCGCTGAAGGATGTGGCGCTGATGACCATCGACGAGATCAATGCCAAAGGCGGGGTGCTCGGCAAAAAGCTGGAGCCGGTGGTGGTGGATCCGGCCTCCAATTGGCCGCTGTTCGCCGAGAAGGCGCGCCAGCTGCTGAGCCAGGACAAGGTGGCGGCGGTGTTCGGCTGCTGGACCTCGGTGTCGCGCAAGTCGGTGCTGCCGGTGTTTGAGGAGTTGAACGGGCTGCTGTTCTACCCGGTGCAATACGAAGGCGAAGAGATGTCGCCGAACGTGTTCTATACCGGCGCGGCGCCGAACCAGCAGGCGATCCCGGCGGTGGAATACCTGCTGAGCGAGGACGGCGGCGGCGCCAAGCGCTTCTTCCTGCTGGGCACCGATTACGTCTATCCGCGCACCACCAACAAGATCCTGCGCGCCTTCCTGCACAGTAAAGGCGTGCAGGACAAGGATATCGAAGAGGTCTACACGCCGTTCGGTTACAGCGATTACCAGACCATCGTCGCCAACATCAAGAAGTTCGCCGCCGGCGGCAACACCGCGGTGATCTCCACCATCAACGGCGATTCCAACGTGCCGTTCTACAAAGAACTCGCCAACCAGGGCGTCAAGGCCACCGACGTGCCGGTGATCGCCTTCTCGGTCGGCGAGGAAGAGCTGCGTGGCATCGACACCCAACCGCTGGTGGGCAACCTGGCGGCCTGGAACTACTTCGAATCGCTGGATAACCCGACCAATAAACAATTCGTCAGTCAGTGGAAAGCCTACGCCAAGGCGCACAATCTGCCGAATTACGCCACCGCGGTGACCAACGATCCGATGGAAGCCACCTACGTCGGCCTCCACATGTGGGCGCAGGCGGTGGAAAAGGCCGGCACCACCGACGTCGATAAGGTGCGCGCGGCGATGGCCGGGCAAACCTTCGCCGCGCCGTCGGGCTTCACGCTGACCATGGACCAGACCAACCACCATCTGCACAAGCCGGTGATGATCGGCGAGATCGAGGGCAACGGCCAGTTCAACGTGGTGTGGCAGACCGAAGCGCCGGTGCGCGCGCAGCCGTGGAGCCCGTATATCGCCGGCAACGACAAGAAGCCGGATTACCCGGTGAAGGGCGGCAAGTAACGTCACTCAGCGCCGGCGCGGCCCAACGCCCGCCGGCCCAACAGAAGAGGCAGCTGATGCAATCTCCGTTTTTATCTTCTCTGCGCGTCGGGCTGTGGCTGCTGTGCGCCTGGCCCCTGCTGGCGCAGGCCGGGCCGGCCGATGAGTTTGCGGCGGCCAACCGTGCGCAGCAGGCCAAACTGCTGCAGGCGTGGGCGGCCGAGCCGGATGCCGCGCGCCTGCCGCTGCTGCAGGGGCTGCAGCAGGAAACCGTGGCGATCGACGGGGCGAAGCGCGCCTTTATCCGCCAGGGCGATCGCTATTTGCCGCTCGAGGGCGAGGCGGCCCCGGTTGGCGAACCGAAGAAGGTGTGGCTGAACAACCGGCTGCGCATTCTGATCGCCAATGCGCTGTCGGCGCAGCGGTTGGTCAGCGCGGACGCGGCGGTGCGGCTGCAGGCGGCGAGCGCGCTGCAGCGCGAAGCGAACGGCGAGCAGCTGCCGCTGTTGGCCCGGCAGCTGGCGCGGGAAACAGACCCGCAGGTGCATCAGGCGCTGAGCCTGGCGCTGGCTAACCTGCAGCTGGCCGACGGCAATCCGCAGGTGCGTTTCAAGGCGGTGCGGCTGTTGGGTGAATCGGGCGAGCCGGAAACCCGCGCCCGGCTGCAAGCGTTGACCGACGCCGCCCACGAGCCGGACGCCGCGGTGCGCGCCGAGGCGCAACGCAGCCTGCAACGCGTGCAGCACCGCCTGATGATCGGCGATCTGCTCGGCCAGGCGTTCAGCGGCCTGTCGCTCGGTTCGATCCTGCTGCTGGCGGCGCTCGGCCTGGCGATCACCTACGGCCTGCTCGGCGTCATCAATATGGCGCACGGCGAAATGCTGATGCTCGGCGCCTATTCGGCCTACCTGGTGCAGGGGCTGTTTCAGCAGTTTGCGCCGCAGTGGCTGGCGCTCTACCCGCTGGCGGCGCTGCCGGTGGCGTTCGCCATCACCGCCGGGATCGGCATGCTGCTTGAGCGCACGGTGATCCGCCACCTGTACGGCCGGCCGCTGGAAACCCTGCTGGCCACCTGGGGCATCAGCCTGGTGCTGATCCAGCTGGTGCGGGTGCTGTTCGGCGCGCAGAACGTCGAGGTCGCCAACCCGGCGTGGCTGTCGGGCGGTGTGCAGCTGCTGCCGAACCTGGTGCTGCCGTGGAACCGCATCGCGGTGATCGCGTTCGTGCTCTTGGTGCTGGCGATGACCTGGCTGCTGCTGAACAAGACCCGGCTCGGCATGAACGTGCGCGCGGTGACGCAAAACCGCGCGATGGCGGCCTGCTGCGGCGTGCCCACCGGGCGGGTGGACATGTTGGCCTTCGGGCTGGGATCCGGCATCGCCGGGCTCGGCGGGGTGGCGCTGTCGCAGTTGGGCAACGTCGGGCCGGAGCTGGGGCAAGGCTACATCATCGATTCGTTCCTGGTGGTGGTGCTCGGCGGCGTCGGCCAGTTGGCGGGGACGGTGGCGGCGGCCTTCGGCCTCGGCATCGTCAACAAGATCCTCGAGCCACAGATCGGCGCCGTGTTGGGCAAGATCCTGATCCTGGTGCTGATCGTTCTGTTTATTCAAAAGCGTCCGCAGGGGCTGTTCGCCCTTAAGGGCAGGGTGATTGACTGATGAGCCAACCATTGACCGTAACCGGCGTGCAGAAAGCGCCCCGGCTGGCGTTGAGCATCGGCGGGCTGGCGTTGCTGGCGCTGCTGGTGATGCCGTTCATGACGCTGTTGCCGGCGGATCATCCGCTGGCGGTGTCCACCTATACCCTGACGCTGGCGGGCAAGATCCTGTGCTACGCGGTGGTGGCGGTGGCGCTCGATCTGGTGTGGGGCTATGCCGGGCTGCTGTCGCTCGGCCATGGGCTGTTCTTCGCGCTCGGCGGCTACGCCATGGGCATGTACCTGATGCGGCAGGCGGCGGGCGACGGGCTGCCGGCGTTTATGGCGTTCCTCTCCTGGAATGAGCTGCCGTGGTTCTGGAGCGGCACCCAGCATTTCGCCTGGGCGCTGTGCCTGATCGTGCTGGTGCCGGGTCTGCTGGCCTTCCTGTTCGGCTACTTCGCCTTTCGCTCGAAAATCAAAGGGGTGTATTTCTCGATCATGACCCAGGCGCTGACCTATGCCGGCATGCTGCTGTTCTTTCGCAACGAAACCGGCTTCGGCGGCAATAACGGCTTTACCGGTTTCACCACGCTGCTCGGCTTTCCCATCACCGCCGCCGGCACGCGAGTGGCGCTGTTTCTGGCGACGGTGCTGCTGCTGGCCGCCAGCCTGGCCATCGGCTTTGCGCTGGCGCGCAGCAAATTCGGCCGGGTGCTGACCGCGGTGCGCGATGCGGAAAACCGCCTGACCTTCTGCGGCTACGATCCGAAGGGCTTCAAGCTGTTCGTCTGGACGCTGTCGGCGGTGCTGTGCGGGTTGGCCGGCGCGCTCTATGTGCCGCAGGTCGGCATCATCAACCCCGGCGAAATGTCGCCGACCAACTCGATCGAGGCCGCCATCTGGGTGGCGCTCGGCGGGCGCGGCACGCTGGTGGGGCCGCTGCTCGGCGCCGGCATCGTCAACGGCGCCAAGAGCTGGTTCACCATGGCCATTCCCGAATACTGGCAGTTCTTCCTCGGCCTGATGTTTATCGTCGTCACGCTGTTTCTGCCCAAAGGGGTGATCGGTCTGCTGCGCCGGAGGAAAACCTCATGAAAGCGATGCAAGTGACCGACGAGCTATTTACCCACCCGCTGCCGGCGGATAAATACCGGCAGCAAACCGATCCGGTGCTGCAGCTCGACAACGTCAACGTCAGCTTCGACGGTTTTCGCGCGCTGACCGATCTGTCGCTGCGCATTGGCGTCGGCGAATTGCGCTGCGTGATCGGCCCCAACGGCGCCGGCAAGACCACGCTGATGGATGTGATCACCGGCAAGACCCGGCCGGACAGCGGCAGAGTGTTTTACGATCAGACCGTCGATCTGACCCGGCTGGCGCCGATGCAGATCGCCCACGCCGGCATCGGCCGCAAGTTTCAAAAACCGACGGTGTTCGAGGCGCTGACGGTATTCGAGAATCTGGAGATCGCGCAGAAAACCCGCAAGTCGGTGTGGGCCTGCCTGCGCGCCCGCCTGAGCAGCGAACAGCGCGACCGCATCGACGAGATGCTGAAAACCCTGCGGCTGGGGCATGAACGCCACCGGCCCGCCGGGCTTTTATCTCACGGGCAGAAACAGTTTCTCGAGATCGGCATGCTGCTGGTGCAGGAGCCGCACCTGCTGCTGCTCGACGAGCCGGCGGCCGGCATGACCGACGCCGAAACCGACTACACCGCCGAACTGTTCCGCGAGCTGGCGGGCAAGCATTCGCTGATGGTGGTGGAACACGATATGGGGTTTGTGGAAACCATCGCCGATCGCGTGACGGTGCTGCACCAGGGGCAGGTGCTGGCGGAAGGATCGCTGGCGCAGGTGCAGGCCGATGAACGGGTGATTGAGGTATATCTGGGGCGCTGAGGAGGCGTAATCATGCTGCAGGTAGAGGAATTGAATCAGTATTACGGCGGCAGCCACATTCTGCGCGGCCTGTCGTTCGAGGCGCGCATCGGCGAGGTGACCTGCCTGCTGGGGCGCAACGGCGTGGGCAAGACCACGTTGCTGAAATGCCTGATGGGGCTGGTCCTGGCGCGCAGCGGCAGCGTCCGTTGGCAGGGCGAAACCATCACCGGTAAAAAGCCGCATCAGCGGGTGCAGGCGGGCATCGCCTATGTACCGCAGGGGCGGGAGATTTTCCCGCGTCTGACGGTGGAGGAAAATCTGCTGATGGGGCTGGCGCGTTTTTCCGGCGCCGCCGCACGCACGGTGCCGGATCCGATCTATGACTTGTTTCCGGTGCTGCGGCAAATGAAGGATCGGCGCGGCGGCGATCTCTCCGGCGGGCAACAGCAGCAGCTGGCGATCGGCCGGGCGCTGGCCTGCCGGCCGCAGTTGCTGATCCTCGACGAGCCGACGGAAGGGATCCAGCCTTCGGTGATCAAGGAGATCGGCGCGGTGATCAAACAGCTGGCGGCGCGGGGCGATATGGCGATCCTGCTGGTGGAGCAGTTCTATGACTTCGCCGCCGACCTGGCGGACAGCTATCTGGTGATGTCGCGTGGCAGCATCGTGCAGCGCGGCGCCGGCAGCGCTATGGAACAGGACGGCGTCCGCGCGCTGGTGGCGATTTAACGTTGGGTCAGCTGAAAAAGGATTGGCTGAGCGGATCGCGGGAATGATGCAGCACTCTGATGATATTCACCTCCCGCCTGTGCTGTCGAAAATAAATCAGGTGGTTGGCGACGGGCAATACCCATAGGCCGGGGCCGATTGCATCGATGTTTTTGCCGAGTTGGTGGTGGCTAAGGTTATCGAAAGCCTGATGCAGGCGGCGCAGATAATCTTCGGCCACCTGCAAGCCAAAGTGCGCCAACCCGTAAAAATAGATCTCTTCCATATCGTCCAGCGCTTTTGGACGAACGGTTACTCTCCTGCGCATCCTTTTGCTTTGCTCCGTATTCTTTCCATGAACACATCACGATCCCATTCGACGGCTTCGCCGCTGTTCTCTCCTTCGGCGATCAGGCGCCTAAGCTCTTCCAGTTTTGAGGCGGCGGTACGTTCGCGCAAAGTGCGCACGGATTCGCGGATGACTTCGCTGGGCGTTCGGTAATCGCCGCTGGCCACCAGGTCTTCGACGAAGCTACGCAGTTCGTCACCCAGATCTACCGTTAGTGTTCTGCCCATTGTTCCTCCTCATTTTCGGCTATGCTGCGTCATTGTAAGATTAGTTCTTACATTGTGCACGTCAAACTATCAGGATCTCAATAGCGGTCCCGTCATGAGGGCGGGAGTCACCCGTTTATTCATTAAGGATAACCATGAACGAAATCACTGTGTCACGCCTCGGTTGCATCGTCCTGTCTCTGTTTCCGGCCCTGTGGGGGCTGTTCAGCCTGTTGAACAATACGGCGGATTTCGCCGGTACCGCGCGCAATGCGGTGGGGCCATTGCTTGCCATGCAGGATACCTATCAGACGCCGGGGCTGATGTGGCGCGCGATCAGCGCCGACTGGGCCTGCATGTTGGGGTTGGCGGTCATCACCACGCTGGAAACGCTGGCCGGTCTATTCGCGGCGGCAGGCGTGGTGCTGATGATCGGGCGATTGAAAGGCCCTTACGCCGCCTTCGCCAAGGGCAAAGCCTGGGCGATGCTGGGGGCGCTTTGCGCAATTGCGGTGTGGGGCGTCGGCTTTATGGTGGTCGCCGGCGACTGGTTTATGGCCTGGCAGGCCAAGAAGGATCCGCTGGCGGTGCAGCTGGGGGCGCTGATCTACCTGGCGCCCAATGCGTTTGCCTTGCTGTTCCTGATGCTGCAGCGGGAGCCGCGCTAAACGACGGCGGAGCGGGGCGCGGTTACAGCGCCTTGCTCATCGTCCAAAGTTCGATGGCACCCTGTTCGCTGGTGTATTGGGCCTCGCCGCATACGGCCAGGCCTTGCCGCTGATAAAAGCGCTGGGCGTCGGCGTTCTGTTTCAGCACTTCCAGCCACAGCAGGGGCTGACGGCGTTCGACGGCCCGCCGCTGCACCTGTTCGAAAAATTGTCGGCCGAAACCGCGCCCGGCGTAGTCCGGCAGGAAGTAGATCTTTTGCAGTTCGGCGCCGCGCCGTTGGGTGGCGGCCAACAGGCTGTCGAAGTTCACGCGTGCATAGCCGACCAGGGCGTCATCCTCATAGGCTAACAGCCAGCACACGTCGGGATCGCGCAGCGTCTGTTCCAGCGCGGAGACGGAAAAATCCTCGGCCAAAAAGGCCTCCAGCTCGTGCGGGTAGTGCCACAGCTCACCGAAGTGCGCCCGATAGGTGCGGATGCCGATATCGCGCACCAGGGTTAAATCTTCCAGCAATGCCTGACGAACGGTGAACATCAGTGCCCCTTTGAGTAAGAAAAATTACAGCCGTTGTTCCAGATGCCGGTGGGGCACCATCGCCTGATGCAGAATGGCGAGAACGGTGATGCCGGCAGGGCGGTTGCGGTAGTAGATCCTATGGCTGGCGTAAGGAAAACTGCGTATCTCTTCGCCCAGATCGTGGAAGTGAGCTTTACCCGCTTCCGGCATATCTGCCAAATGATGCATGACCTCTCTCAACTGCTCAAGATAGCGGCGAGATTGCGCTTGGCCCCAGTGCTCGATGGTGAAATGACGAATAGCCAGCAGATCTTGTTGGGCCTGCGGGGTGAGGCGAAACGCGGGCATCTCAGTCTGTTTCATCGGTGAGCAGACGGTTGAAGAAGGCATCGCCGTCTACCGCCTTACCGGCGTCTTCCTCGGCGGTAGCCTGCGCGATTTTTTGCTGCAGCGCGCGTAATTTGAGATCTTCCAGCGCCTGGTAGTCTTCTACCGACATGACGACGGCGACCGGTTTGCCGTTGCGATTGATTTGCACCGGTTCACGCTGCGCCTTGAGCAGCAAATCGCCGAATTGGGTTTTGGCCTCGTTCGCGGTGAGTGCGTACATTTAATCGCTCCAGTTAATTAAATCGTTCGATTTAACCATTATACGGCGCGATGAAAAAATCACCAATGCTATTCCGGCGGGCAGGTTTCGTTGGACAGATGCCGCGGTGTTTCACGGCGAAAACCCAGGCCGATGATGCGGCCGAACAGGCGCGGCAGCCAGCGGCTGTTGCCGACGCGGGCGATCAGGCGCGAGCCGCCCGCCGCGCGGCGTTCGCCCGGCTTGCGCTGGCTCATTTTGATCTGCAAAAACTGGATGGCGCGAGTGGGGAGTTCGCGCCGGCGCTGCACGCTCAGCAGATGCTTCAGCTGCAGCCGATGCTGGCGCAGCGGCGGGATCAGGGCGTTGGCGGCGGCCACCGCGTCCTGAATCGCCAGGTTGACGCCCACGCCGCCGATCGGCGACATGGCGTGCGCGGCGTCGCCGATGCACAGCACCCCCGGTTTGGCCCAGCGATCCAGACGATCGATGCGAATGCTCAGCAGTTTGACCTGATCCCACTCGACGATCTCCTGCAGGCGATCGTCCTGGAACGGCGCCACCTCGGCGAGGTGCAGTAAAAATTTCTCCAGGCCGCTACCGCGGATCGCGTCGAAGCTGCCTTTATCGATCGAGTAGCCGCACTGCCAGTAGTCGCCGCGATCGATCATGATGAAGTTCTGCTTCGGCCCGGTGTGGCCCATCGACCAGGCCGGATCGCCCGGCTGCTTGCTGAGCTTCATCCACACAACGTCGCGCGGCGCGCCGAAGGAACGGCTGCTGAGCGCCGCCTGCTCGCGCACCACCGAGTTGCGGCCGTCGGTGCCGATCACCAGCTGGCTGCGCACGCGGATCGGGCCTTCCGGCGTGTCGGCCAGCACGCCGCATACCTGGCCGCGGTCGTACAGCAGCTCATGAACCTGCGCCGAGGTCAGCAGCCTGAAGTTGGGGAAGGCGGCGGCCTGCTGGGCCAAAAAGTTGAGGAACTCCCACTGCGGCATAAAGGCGATAAATTTGCAGCGCGTCGGCAGGCGGGTGAAATCCGCCAGCTTGATGTCGCGCCCGGCGACTTCGGCGTGCAGGGACTCCGCACGCTGGTGCGGCAACGTCAGCAGTTCGTCGAGCAGGCCCAGTTGGTGCATGACTTCCAGCGTCGAGGGGTGAATGGTGTCACCGCGAAAATCGCGCAGGAAGTCGGCGTGCTTCTCCAGCACCGTCACGTCGATCCCCGCCCGCGCCAGCAGATAGCCGAGCATTAGCCCGGCGGGGCCGCCCCCCACGATGCAGCAGGTGGTGGCGTAAGGTGTGATCGGTGATGACGGCATGGCGGTTGACCCCGGAGAGCGGCCGCATCCCGCGAGCCGCAAGTGAATGTTCAATATTGATAATGATTATCAATATCAAGTTTGGCTGTCAACCCGCAGCGCAGTGTGGTCAAAGGGGCGGACAGAGGATCGAAACCGACGGGCAGGGTGAAACGGTATTGCATCGCGAGCATAAGGATTCTCCGTAAAGACATTGACCCGGAGAGCGTGACACGCCATCTTTATCAGTAAAATCGGTATTATTTTTATCGATGGTTCAGAAAATCAGGATGGTCAGCATGGGACGAATAACGTTCGATCTCGAAGATTTGCGCAGCTTTGTCACCGGCGTCGAGCTGGGCAGCTTCGCCAAGGCGGCTGAACGGCTGGGGCGTTCGACGTCGGCGGTCAGCGCCCACCTGAAAAAGCTGGAACAGCAGGTCGGCGCGCCGATCCTGCGCAAGGCCGGGCGCGGCATGGTGATGACCGAGGCGGGGGAAACCCTGCTTGGCTACGCGCGCCGTCTGCTGGAGCTCAATGACGAAGCCGCCGCCGCGGTGCGCGGGTTGGATCTGCAGGGCACGGTGCGGCTGGGGTTGCAGGAGGATTTCGGCGAGACGTTTCTGCCGCAGGTATTGGGCAGCTTCGCACGCGCCAATCCGAAGGTGCGCATCGAGGCGCGCATCGCCCGCAATGCCGAGCTGATCGACTGGGTGCTGAAAGGCCAGCTGGATCTGTCGCTGGCGTGGGATGGCGGTTTGAGCACGCCGTATCATCAGGCGCTGGGGCAGCGGCAGCTGCACTGGATAGCCTCGCCCGGCTTCGCGCTGGCGCCGTGGCGAGAAGGGGACGAGCCGTTGCCGTTGGTGATGTTCGACGCGCCCTGTCTGATGCGCAGCGCGGCGACGCAGGCGCTGGATCGCGCCGGCATTCCCTGGCGCATCGCCTTTACCAGCCGCAGCCTGAATGGCGTGTGGGCGGCGGTGAGCGCCGGGTTGGGCGTCACGGTGCGCACGGCGGCGGGGTTGCCGCCCGGCCTGTCACCGCTGGCCCCCGATCTGCTGCCCGCTCTCGGCCAACTCGGTGTAGTGCTGCACCGCGCCGAGGATCAGCCCTCGGCGGCCGTGCAGCGGCTGGCGCAGATTGTGGTCGAGCGGATCGAAACTTAATCTTGGGCGATCGGCTGCTTGCCGCTCAGCTGGCCCCATTCGCTCCAGGCGCCGTCATACAGTTTGACCTGCGGTGCGCCGAGCGACAGCAGGCCAAACGCCAGCACCGCCGCCGTCACGCCGGAGCCACAGCTGGTGATGATCGGGCCGTTAATGTCCACGCCCTTGTCGCTGAAGATTTGGCGCAGCGCGTCCAGCGATTTGAAGCGGCCGTTTTCCAGCAGCTCGCCGTACGGAATGTTGATGCTGCCGGGAATATGACCGCGGTGCAGGCCGAGGCGCGGCTCCGGTGCTTCGGCATAAAAGCGCGGTGCGGCGCGCGCGTCGAGAATTTGCACCGGCGTGCCTAATGCTTGCTCCACTTGCCGCATATCCACCACCGCGTCGGCGTTGAACCGGGCGTTGAACGTCTGCGGTTCAGGCTGCGCCGGGCCGGTTGCCAGCGCTTGCCCCAGCGCGGTCCAGCCGTTCAGCCCTTCGTCCAGCACGTAAACGCGCTCGGCGCCGAAATTGCGGAAGGTCCACCAGCCGCGCGGTGCGGAGAACTGGTTGCCCTCATCGTAAATCACCAGGGTATCGCGCTCGCTGATGCCCAGCTTGCCCACCGCCGCGCCAAACTCCGCCGCCGTCGGCAGCATGTGCGGCAGCGCGGTGTTTTTGTCCGCCACCTCGTCGATATCGAAATAGACCGCGCCGGGGATATGGCCGCGTTCGAACTCGGCAAGCATGTCCTTTTTCGGCGTCAGCCCCACCGGCGACATCCGAACGTCGATCACCACCAGATTTTCATCGTTGATATGTTGCGCAAGCCATTGAGGGGTCACCAGAAACGGAGAGTTCATCGTTATTGTTCGCCTGTTGTGAAAACGGATTTTCACTATACACCAGGCCGCGCGGGGATGAAGTATGATGTTCAGTCAAAGGGGATGGGCGGGGAGCGGAGAAAACATGACGGACCAGGCGTTTGGCGGAGCCAAGATAGCGTTGCTGTGCGACGATCGCTTACTGGTTTATCTACGGGACGACAAACCGGGCATTCCGTGGCCCGGCCTGTGGGATCTGCCCGGCGGCGGGCGGGAAAACGGCGAAACGCCGCTGCAGTGCGTGCAGCGGGAAACGCAGGAAGAGTTTGGCGTGACGATCGCCGCACGTCAGGTTGTCTGGCGGCGGCGCTACGACGGCGTTCTGCCCGGCTCCCCGCCGACCTGGTTTATGGCCGGCGAGATAACGCCGGCGCAGATCGCCGCCATCCGCTTTGGCAACGAGGGCCAGCGTTGGCTGATGATGCCGGTAGCGCAGTTCATTGATCATCCGCAGGGCATCGAACATCTGCGCCGCCGGGTGGCGGAGTTTCTGCACCGTTAGGACTAAAGTTCCCGGTGCTTTCAACCCTGGCGATCAGCGCCGGAAGTTGTTGGTCAGAGAAGACTTCGATACCGTGTTGGCGCAGCAGCTCGGCGGTAACGCCGCGGCCGGGTTTGGTGCGGCCGTTGAAGGCACCGTCGTAAATCCGTTGACTGCCGCAAGAAGGGCTGCCGTCGGTCAGCAAGGCGAAACGGCAGCCGTGGCGGCGAGCGATTTCCAGCGCCAGTTGGGCACCGAGCAAGTATTGTGCGGTGACATCATCGCCGCTGGATTCCATCACCTGCGCCCGCTGCGCGATTACTGCCGCGCCGTCGGCATGCGGCGAGATTTCCGCTGAGGGGCGAGGCGTGGAAAAACCGGCGGCCAGCTCAGGGCAGCAGACGATCAGACGGCCTTCTTGCCGCCAACGTTGCAGCGTGGCGTCAAGCAAAGGTTTGTCGGTACCGTTGTAACGAACTTTGAAACCAGCCAGGCAGGCGCTGATAAGGATATTGGACGACATGTCTTTTTTCTCTGCGGCAGTGGCGAAAGCGCGGATGCCGTTGGCCCGCGCGCGCGGCTATAACATAGCAGGATACTCAGCATGATGGCAGCGCCGATCGAGTGACGCCCCCTGGTTTTTCGATGCGCGGCTGAGCTTGGGCGTTCGCGGCAAAAATTCAGTCCGCTGGCGTGATGACGCCAGCCGGCATCAGCGCCTGGATGGTGGCGCCGACCCGCTGTACCGCCTGTTCTATCTCCGTCGTCAGCGTCGGCGCATAGTTGATGCGCAGGCAGTTACGGTACTTGCCGGCGGCGGAAAAGATGCTGCCGACGGCAATTTGTACGCCTTGCGGTTCGAGATGGCGGTTCAGCCGCAGGGTGTCGAATGCCTCGTCCAGTTCGATCCACAGCATAAAACCGCCGCGCGGCCGGCTGACGCGGGTGCCGGCCGGGAAGTGTTTCAGGATCAGATCGGTCATGCGATCACGGTTTTGTTGATAGCGGGCGCGCATGCGCCGCAGGTGCTGCAGATAGTGCCCGCCGCGGATGAATTCGGCGATCGCCAGCTGCGGCTGGGTGGCGGTGGCGCCGGAGCCGATGAACTTCATGTGCAGCACCCGCTCCAGATAGCGGCCGGGTGCGATCCAGCCCACGCGCAGGCCCGGCGCCAGCGTTTTGGAAAACGAGCTGCACAGCAGCACGCGGCCATCTTCGTCGAACGATTTGATGGTGCGTGGCCGCGGGTAGTGATAGGCGATGTCGCCGTAAACGTCATCCTCGATGATTGCCGCATCGTGACGCTGCGCCAGCGTCAGCAACTGCTGTTTATGGGCGTCGGGCATGATGTAGCCCAGCGGGTTGTTGCAGTTGGGCGTCAGCAGAATGGCCTTGATCGGCCACTGTTCCAGCGCCATCTCCAGCGCGGCCAGGCTGACGCCGGTGAGCGGATCGGTGGGGATTTCCAGCGCCTTGATGCCCAGGCCCTTCAGCGTTTGCATGGTGCCGTGGAAGCAGGGCGAATCGACCGCCACGATGTCGCCGGGTTGGCAAACGGCGCGCAGCCCGGCGGAGATCGCTTCCTGGCAGCCGGTGGTGATCAGCAACTGATCGGGGCTGATTTGGCAGCCGGAATCCAGCAGCAGACGAGCGACCTGTTCGCGCAGCGCGGCCACGCCCTGAATGCTGTCGTAATACAGGCTGCGCAGGTCGCCGTGGCGGGCGGCGTTGCGCAGGGCGACGATCAGCGGTTTCATCGTCGGCTCGGCGATGTCCGGCATGCCGCGTCCCAGCTGGATCAGGCCTTCGCGCGGCCGGTTGCGCACCAGCTCCAGCACCTGCTCCCATTGCGAAATGTCCACCGGCCGCTGCACCGGCGCCGTCATGGCGGGCAGCTCGGCCTGTGCGCGCCGCGTATGCACGAAGTAGCCCGACTTCGGCCGCGCTTCCACCAGGCGCTGTTCCTCGAGCAGCCGGTAGGCTTGCTGCACCGTGCTGATGCTGACGCCGTGCTCCTGGCTGAGCGCGCGTACGGAAGGCAGGCGATGGCCGGCCGGATACAGCCCTTGCTGAATGCGTTGGCTGAGAATGGCGGCCAGCGTCGCGTAGCGTGTCATACAGAGGCCTCTCATCGATAGTCAGGGTTAAAAAACCGGTACAGATGCTCTCAAAGTAAACCATTCAGCGGGTTTTTTGGTGCAGCTGTATGAAAAAAAGAGCGTCAGCGTGAATCTGTATTGTTTTTCTCCCGGCGAGCATGATGACTGCAACGCGAAAACATCAGGGAGAATAACAAGATGGCTCTGTTTACTGGCGCGCCGCGGCGGCGCTCATCAGGTTGGTCACGCTGGCGTCTGTATCTGCAACGCTACAGGACGCGAAAAGAATTATTATTGCTGGACGATGCACGGCTGATCGATATTGGTTTGTCGCGAGCAGAAGCGCTGCGAGAAGGATGTAAACCTTTCTGGAAAGAATAGATAGAAGGAAAACCGATGCTGAGAGTCTTGGGCAAGGCTTCATCAATCAACGTGCGCAAAGTGTTATGGACCTGCCAGGAGCTGGGGCTGACGCTGGAACGAGAAGACTGGGGCAGCGGCTTTCGCTCCACGCAGGAGCCGGCGTTTCTGGCGCTGAATCCCAACGGCCTGGTGCCGGTGCTGATCGACGGCGAGCGGGTGCTGTGGGAGTCGAACACCATTTGCCGCTATCTGGCGGGGCGGGAGGGGCGCTGCGATCTGCTGCCGCAGGAACCCGGCGCGCGCGCGGCGGTGGAGATGTGGATGGACTGGCAGGCCACCGATCTGAATGGCGCCTGGCGCTATGTGTTCATGTCGCGGGTGCGTGGGCATGCGGATTATCAGGATGCTGCCAGCCTGGCCGTTGCCGAACGCGAGTGGAACCGGCTGATGGGGTTGTTGGATCGGCATTTGGCGCAGCACGGCCCTTATGCCGCCGGCGCCGCTTTCACGCTGGCGGACGTGGTGCTGGGGCTGTCGCTGAACCGCTGGCTGTTGACGCCGTTCGAGCGGCCGAATTATGCGGCGCTGGCGGCCTATCAGCAGAGCCTGCTGCAACGCCCTGGCTACGTTCAGCACGGTGCCAACGGTTTACCGTAATATGAAATAAATAGTTCATTTCATCCCGTCTGGATACGACCAGCCTTGTCCCGGCTTTCCTCGTTGCATCATCCCGTCAACGTTTCATGAAGGGCATCACGAATATGAACTTTATCTTCCCGTGTGCTTGTTATTGAAATTTATATTCCATATAAACCCGTTATCAACCGGCGCGTTTCATTGAGCGGCGCCTGGTTCTACACAGAATTTCGGTCACGGGAGAAAATGATGAAACAGGTACGCGTTGGGTTAATCGGCACCGGTTATATCGGGCGTTGTCACGCTATCGCCTATGCGCAGGCCGCCACGGTCTTTCCTCTGAAAGGGGAGCTGGTACTGGAGATGCTGGCGGAGGTGACCCCCGAGCTGGCGGCGCAGCGCGCCACCGAATTCGGCTTTGCGCGATCGACCGGCGACTGGCGGCAGCTGGTGGCCGATCCGGCGATCGACGTGGTAGACATCTGCGCCCCTAATTTCTTGCACAAAGAGATGGCGCTGGAGGCGATCCGCCACGGCAAGCACGTATATTCGGAAAAACCGCTGGCCCTGGACGCCGCCGATGCGGCGGAGATGGTGCAGGCCGCCCGCGCCAAGGGCGTGAAAACGCTGGTCGGTTTCAACTACATGAAGAACCCGACCAGCCAGCTGGCGCGCGAGATCATCGCCAACGGCGAAATCGGTGAGGTGGTGCATTTTTACGGCACCCACAATGAGGATTATCTGGCCGACCCGCGCACGCCGATCGACTGGCACTGCCGCCGCGCCAGCGCCGGGCTGGGCGCGCTGGGGGATCTGGCGGCGCACATCGTCAACATGGCGCACTACCTGGTGGGCGATATCGTGGCGGTCTGTGGCGATATGCAGACCGTGATCAAGCAGCGCCCGGACCCGCAAAATCCGGCGCGCCTGCTGCCGGTGGAAAACGAAGATCAGGCCAGCGCGCTGCTGCGTTTCGCCGGTGGGGCGATGGGCACTCTCGAAACCTCGCGCATCGCCTGCGGGCGCAAGATGGGGCTGACCTATGTGGTCACCGGCACCAAGGGCACGCTGAGCTATACCCAGGAAAGGATGGCGGAGCTGAAGCTGTATCGGCACGATGAGCCGGCGGAGCGGCAGGGGTTCAAAACGCTGTTGGTAGGGCCGAAGCACCCGGACTACGCGGCATTCTGCATCAGCGCCGGGCACGGCATCGGTTTTAACGATCAGAAGACGGTGGAGATCCGCGATCTGGTCAACGGCATCGCCGCGGGCGATCCCATGTGGCCGGACTTTGAAGAAGGCTGGAAAGTGTCTTGCGTGCTGGATGCGATAGCCGCCTCTGCCGAGCAGCGGCGCTGGCTGGAGATCAACCGCGATTGACAATAAAATGGCGCTCTCCCGTGGACAGCGCCATTAACTTACTATCTTGTTAACTTAACATATTATTAAGTTAGTTGCGTAATAAGTTGCTGGCCTGGCAACTTAGAACGAGAAGCACGAACAGCCGAACGCGCCCCAGAAGGCATTCTCGTCCGACACCGGGATGCTGGAGCGGCGCGCGATGTCATGCTGGTGCGCGTGTACGCCGCACGGGCCGCAGCATTGGTGCGCCTGGCTCACTACCCCGACGCGAGCTGCCGCCGACGGCGGCGCGGAGCGGTAGTGGCCCGGCACCTGGGTGACCGGCGACCACTCCGGCAGCACCGGCAGCGGCGGTGGCGCCAGCGGCGAGAAGCTGCCGGCGGCGTAGACCACTTTGCCGTCCACCACCGTCATTACCGACTCGATGCCTTTGATCTGCTCTTCCGGCACGCTGAAATAGTCCTGCGACAGCACCGCCACATCCGCCAACTGGCCGACCTTGATCTGGCCTTTCTTGCCCTGTTCGGTGGAGAACCAGGCGCTGCCTTGCGTCCACAGCATCAGCGCCGTTTCGCGATCCAGCCGGGCGCTGTCGTCGTACATCGCCATGCCGCCGACGGTGCGGCCGGAGACCAGCCAGTACAGCGCCGTCCACGGGTTGTAGCTGGCGACGCGGGTGGCGTCGGTGCCCAGCCCGACCGGCAGCTCAGCCGCCAGCATTTTCGCTACCGGCGGCGTATGTTTGGTGGCTTCGATGCCGTACCTGTCGGCGAAATATTCGCCCTGGAACGCCATGCGATGCTGCACCGCAATGCCGCCGCCCAGCGCCTTGACCCGTTCGATATTGCGTTCGGTAATGGTTTCGGCGTGGTCGAACAGCCAGTGCAGCCCGTTGAACGGAATGTCGCGGTTCACCTTCTCGAACACGTCCAGCATGCGGCTGATGGACTCGTCATAGGTGGCGTGCAGGCGGAACGGCCAGCGGTGCTCAACCAGATGGCGAACCACCCGTTCCAGCTCGTCCTCGGTGCCCGGCGGCAGATCCGGGCGCGGCTGCAGGAAGTCTTCGAAGTCGGCGGCGGAAAACACCAGCATCTCGCCGGCGCCGTTGTGGCGATAGAAATCGGTGCCCTGGCCCGGCTTGAGCATATCGGTCCACAGCTCGAAGTCTTCCAGCTCCTGCTTCGGCCGCTGGGTGAACAGGTTATAGGCGATGCGAATGGTCAGCTGCTTTTTCTCGTGCAGCTCGGCGATCACCTGATAATCCTCCGGGTAGTTCTGGAAGCCGCCGCCGGCGTCGATGGCGCTGGTGAGGCCGAGGCGGTTCAGCTCGCGCATAAACTGGCGGGTGGAGTTAACCTGCTGTTCCAGCGGCAGCGTCGGGCCTTTCGCCAATGTGGCGTACAGGATCATGGCGTTGGGCTTGGCGATCAGCATGCCGGTCGGGTTGCCGTTGGCGTCGCGCTGGATCTCGCCGCCCGGCGGATTCGGCGTGTCTTTGGTGTAGCCGACCACCTTCAGCGCCGCGCGGTTGAGCAGCGCGCGATCGTAGAGGTGCAGAATAAACACCGGCGTGTCCGGCGCTGCCTGGTTGATCTCGTCCAGCGTTGGCATGCGGCGCTCGGCGAACTGGAATTCGGTCCAACCGCCGACCACCCGCACCCACTGCGGGTTCGGCGTGCGCAGCGCCTGTTCTTTCAACATGCGCAGCGCGTCGGCCAGCGAAGGCACGCCTTCCCAGCGCAGCTCCAGGTTATAGTTCAGGCCGCCGCGGATCAGGTGCAGGTGCGAGTCATTCAGGCCCGGAATAGCGGTGTGGCCGTGCAGGTCGATCACCTGGGTTTCCGGCCCGGCGTGCTGCATGACTTCGCCTTCGCTGCCGACCGCCAGAAACTTGCCGTCGCGGATGGCCACCGCCTGTGCGGTAGGATTTTGGCGATCGACGGTGTGAAACTTGCCGTTGGTGATGATCAATGAAGCGTGGTGGTTCATAACATTCTCCCGGCGAACCGCCTAGCGGCGGGTCAGCCATTGATGAAAAACGCGAGTCACGATAGGCATCCACAGGTACACCACCAGGGCGACTACGGTGGCGTCATTGAGAAAATGGCCGAGCAGCGTGCCGTCCAGCTGCGGCAGCACCCGCCCCCAAAACCAGGGCACCAGATTGGTGGAAGGGAAGATCACCAGCAGGGTGATGATGAACTGCTTCCACTGGGGCGGCTGCCGCACGCCGGGGTTGGGCGGGGTAAACCAGAACTCCGCGCCGGGGCGGATCTCGATATGGTCGTTCTCCAGCAGCAGCGGGGTGACCTCTTCGATGTATTGCTTGCGCAGCGGCGAGTTGAGCCAGCGGTAGAGATTGTCGAGATTGTCGAAGCGGACCAGCACCGTATAGGCCTGTTCGCTGCCGGAAGGGCGAATCACGTTGACACCCAGATGGCCGGTGAAGCCTGCGGCATCGGGCATGATGCGGTTCAGCCAGGCCTCATAGGCCTGCTCGTTCCCCGGCGCCAAACGGTGGGTGATCACCAGCGTGACATGCTGCGGATGGGCCATAAAACCGACTCCTGAAAATACCCCGGCGCAGGGCCGGGGCAAGGGGGATTATTTCACCGTGCGCGCCGGTGCGTGGTGCACCATGGTGTAAGCGTAGTCGACGCCCATGCCGTAAGCGCCGCTGTGTTCGCGCACCAGCGCCATCACCGCGTCATAGGTGTCTTTGCGCGCCCAGTCGCGCTGGTACTCCAGCAGTACTTGCTGCCAGGTCACCGGCACGGCGCCGGCCTGCACCATGCGATCGATCGAACGCTCGTGCGCATCGACGGAGGTGCCGCCGGAAGTGTCGGTCACCACATACACTTCATAGCCGGCTTCCAGCGCCATCAGCGCAGGGAAGGTCAGGCACACTTCGGTCCACAGCGCGGAGATCACCAGCTTTTTGCGGCCGGTGGCTTCCACGGCTTTAACGAAGGCCGCGTCTTCCCAGGAGTTCATCGAGGTGCGTTCAATCGGGGTGATTTCAGGGTGTACCGCCAGCAGTTCCGGCCAGATATAGCCGCTGAAGCTTTCGGTTTCGACCGAGGTGAAAAGGGTAGGGACGTTGAAAATCTTGCCTGCCTTCGCCAAACCAACAACGTTGTTTTTCAGTTGCTGACGATCAATATTAGCCACGCCGAAGGCCATTTGTGGTTGATGATCGATAAAAATCAGTGCGGAATTGTCTTTATCAAGCAGTTGAAACTTGGACATAATTTACCTTCCCAGTGATATTTCGGTTGAACATCTGATGAGTGTAACGCCGATAAAACGCATGGTAGGCAGAGGGCGATTTCAAAGATACCGCAGAATTTTTGCCGACTTGTTGAGTTTTTTTATACACGGGAGAAAGCATGAGATTAAACCTGGAAGCGCTGCTGATTTTGGACGCGCTGGACCGGCACGGATCTTTCGCCGCCGCGGCCGCCGCACTGTTTAAAACCCCTTCGGCACTCAGCTATATGGTGCAAAAGCTGGAGAACGATCTCGACATCACCCTGCTGGACCGCTCCGGCCACCGGGCGAAGTTCACCGATACCGGCAAGCTGATGCTGGAAAAAGGCCGGGTGCTGCTGCGGGCGGCGCAGGATCTGGAGCAGCAGGCGCGCTATGTCGAAAACGGCTGGGAAAGCGAGATCACGCTCGGGATCGACGCCTCCTTCCCCTTTGCCCGCCTGTTGCCGCTGATCGACGAATTCTATCGGCAGCATCACCATACCCGGCTGCGTTTCAGCCACGAGGTGCTGGCCGGTTCCTGGGAATCGCTGGTTTACGGCTGCGCTGACATTATCATCGGCGCCATCTGCGAGCCGCCGTCGCGAGTGGGTTATGCGTTCAGCCGCCTGGGGCAGCTGGATTACGTGTTCGCCGTCGCGCCGCAGCACCCGCTGGCGGCGTTGCCGGAACCGTTGCCGAAGGATGAGATCCGTCAGCACCGGGCGGTGGTGGTGCGCGATACTTCGCGCGTCAACGCGCCGCAGAGCCTGAACCTGCTGGAAGAGCAGGATACGTTGACGGTCTTCGGCTTCGACGCCAAACTGCAGGCGCAGTTGGCCGGGCTGGGCTGTGGCTATCTGCCGCGTTCTCTGGCAGAACCTTACCTGAACAGCGGCGAACTGGTGGCGAAACGCGTTGAATCTGAGCGCTGCAGCGACGTTGCCTATTTCGGCTGGCGGGAAAGCGCCAGCGGCCTGGCGGCCAAGTGGTGGCGCGAGCGGTTGCAGCGTTATGCGGATGACGGCGAGGCTTACCCGGCGGCGCAGTGAGGGCCGCCCGATAAGGATATCGGGAATGAAAAAGACATTAGGCCTGTTGGCGCTGTTGTTGTTGAGCGGCTGTGGCGCGGGGGCCGGCCGTCAGACCGGCTCCCCGTTGCCGGGTCCGCAGGCCGAGGCGCAGGCCACGGCACCGCTCAGTTATCCGGTGCGGGTGCATAACGCGGTGAGCCGCGAGCTGCGTTTGCCGGAACACGCGCGCGGCCAACGTTGCACCATCAGCATACGGCTGCGGCCGGACGGCAAGCTGGCGAGCAGCAAGATCGTGAGGGGCGATGCGCCCCTGTGTGCGGCGGCCAGCGCGGCGGTGCAGCACGCGCAGTTTCCGCCGATGGCCAGCGCCACCGAGTACGCGCTGTTCAACGCCGTGGTGCTCGATTTCGTTCCCTGAAGGGATGTGACCGACGGGCCGCCTGCGCGGCCCGTTTTTTCGCTTTTACGCGTCCGCAACCCGCTGAATTTTCACTTAGCTTTGCCATTTTCGTTATTTTGAACGCCGCCACGGCTCACGGATACTGGGAGAAAATTCCCAACCGCGAGCCGCAGCATGTCCCACGCCCACTATTTGCACCCCGAACAGCGCGAACGAATCAGGCAGCTTTATCGGCGCCGGCATTGGCGGCTGGAGTTGCCCACCTGGGGGATCATGGCGGCGGTGTACGGCGGCTGGTTCGGCGTGGCGCTGGGGTGGCAAACGCTGGGCCCGTGGCTTGGCGCGCCGCTGTTGATCCTCCTGACCACCTGGTACCTGTCGTTGCAACACGAGCTGATTCACGGCCACCCGACGCGCTGGCCGCGCGTCAATCAGCTGTTCGGCCTGTTGCCGCTGGCGGTGTGGTATCCCTACGGGCTGTATCGCGATTCGCATCTGCGTCACCACCGCAACGACCACCTGACCGATCCGCACGAAGATCCTGAAAGCTATTACTTCAGCGCCGCGCAGTGGCGGCGCTATCCCCGCCTGTTGCCGCTGCTGGCCGCCGTGCGCAATACGCTGATCGGCCGGGTGATCCTCGGCCCGGCGCTGGATATCGCCGCGACCCTGGCCGGGGCGGTGAAGGCGCTTGCTGCCGGGGAGTGGCGCGCCTGGGGCATGTGGGGAGTGCACCTGTCGCTGTTGGCGATGTTGCTGAACTGGCTGCAGGCGCAGGGTATCGGCGCGGTGTTTTACCTGCTGGCCATCAGCTACCCGGCGCTGGCGCTGACCAAGGTAAGATCGTTTTTTGAGCATCGCGCCGTGGACGCACCGCAGGCACGTTCTATTATTAATGAGGCGGGCTGGCCGTGGCGGCTGCTGTTTCTCAATCTGAACTACCATTTAGTGCATCACGATCTGCCCGGCCTGCCCTGGTATGGTTTGCGCGAAGTGTATCTGGCGGAGCGTGAGGCGTATCAGCGGCGCAGTCAGGGATTTGTCGCGCAAGGCTATGGCGAGTGGCTGCGCGATTACGCCCTGACGCCGATCGACGTTGGTGTGCATCCGTTGCGCCCCGGTGAACCGCAGGGGGAAGGGGATGCCCCGCCGACGGAAAAATTTATTGCGCGCTGGAAGCGCGTTTCTCAGGATTTTCCAACCTAACCGGCCCATGAGCCGGAAAACATATAACCAGAGGAAAAGTATGGCAATCACCTTATCACGCGGACGTTCCTTTGCCATCGCATTGGCCCTGCTGGCCACCGGCGGCCTGGCGCAGGCGGCCGACTCGGTGCGCGTTGGCTCCAAGATCGATACCGAAGGTTCGCTGCTCGGCAACCTCATCGTGCAGGTGCTGGAAGCCAACGGCATCAAGACCACCAACAAGCTGCAGCTCGGCACCACCAAGGTGCTGCGCGGCGCCATCACCTCCGGCGAGATCGACATCTACCCGGAATACACCGGCAACGGCGCGTTTTTCTTCGCCGATGAGAAAGATCCGGCGTGGAAGAACGCCCAGGCCGGCTTCGAAAAGGTGAAGCAGCTCGACTACGACAAAAACAAAATCGTCTGGCTGGACGCGGCGCCGGCCAACAACACCTGGACCATCGCCATTCGCCAGGACGTGGCGGAGGCCAACCATCTGAAGACGCTGTCGGATCTCGGCAAGTGGATCAACGGCGGCGGCAAGTTCAAGCTGGCGGCCTCGGCGGAATTTATCGAGCGGCCGGATGCGCTGCCGGCGTTCCAGAGCGCCTACGGTTTCAAACTGAATCAGGATCAGCTGCTGTCCTTGGCCGGCGGTGACACGGCGGTGACCATCAAGGCGGCGGCGGAGCAAACCTCCGGCGTCAACGCGGCGATGGCTTACGGCACCGATGGCCCGGTAGCGGCGCTGGGGTTGCAGACCTTGGCGGACCCGAAAGGCGTACAGCCGATCTACGCGCCGGCGCCGATCGTGCGCGAAGCGGCGCTGAAGGCGCACGCCAATCTGCCTGAGCTGCTCAAGCCGGTGTTCGCCTCGCTGGACGGGCCGACGCTGCAAAAACTCAACGCGCAGATCGCCGTGGAAGGGCAGGACGCCAAACAGGTGGCGGCCGCTTACCTGAAAGAGAAAGGGTTTGTTAAGGGATAATGCCGAGGTGCCCCCTCTGCCGTCGGGAGAGGGGGTAAACCGAGGGAGCCGGAGCGTTTCTTTGACTATCGCCGTAAAATATCGCGTCTTGTTGACGCTGTTCATGCTGTTGCTGCTGGCCGCGTTCGGCCTGCCGTTCCTCAGTTATGCCCCCAATCGCCTGTTGTCGGGCAAAAGCCTCTCCTTGTTCTCCCTGCTGCATGGCTCGGCGCTGTGGCTGCTGTTACCGCTGGCGGCATTGGCGATCCTCAGCCTGTTGCCGCCGACGCGGGGGCGGGCGCTGTTGGCGGCGCTGGCCGCCTGCGGGGTGCTGACGCTGGCCTTTTGGATCAGCGGGCAGGCCGCCGGGCACCTGGCGCAGGAGGGATCGCGCCTGGCGCGCACCTCCTGGGGCAGCGGGTGCTGGCTGACGATGGCGCTGAGCCTGCTGATCGCCGCCGACGCCATGGCGCGCCTCACCGCGTCGCACCTGTGGCGCATGCTGGGCAACGCGCTGGTGCTGGTGCCGCCGGCGCTGCTGCTGTTCGGGCATCAGCTCGATCAGCTGTCGCTGCTGAAGGAGTACCACAATCGCCAGGAGGTGTTTGACGCCGCGCTGCTGCAGCACCTGACCATTCTGCTGGCGACGATGGTCCCGGCGCTGGCGATCGGCGTGCCGCTCGGGGTGCTGTGTTTTCGCTCCGAACGCTGGCAGCGGCCGATTTTCTCCGCGCTGAACATTATCCAGACCGTGCCGTCCATCGCGCTGTTCGGCCTGCTGATCGCGCCATTGGCGGGGCTGGCGACGGCGGTGCCCTGGCTGGCGGAACACGGCGTCAGCGGCATCGGCATGGCGCCGGCGATCGTGGCGCTGGTGCTGTACGCGCTGTTGCCGCTGGTGCGCAGCGTGGTGGCGGGGTTGCAAAGCGTGCCGGCCGGGGTGATCGAATCCGCCACCGGCATGGGGCTGACGCGCGGGCAGATCTTCCTGCGCGTGCAGCTGCCGTTGGCGCTGCCGCTGTTCCTGACCGGCGTGCGCATCCTGGCGGTGCAAACCGTCGGTATGGCGGTGGTGGCGGCGCTGATCGGCGCCGGCGGCTTTGGCGCCATCGTGTTCCAGGGGCTGCTCAGCAGCGCGCTGGATCTGGTTTTGCTGGGGGTGATCCCGGTGGTCATGATGGCGGTCATCGTCGATTCGCTGTTTAAATTTTGGGTTTCAATCCTGGACGTATCGCGCCGATGATTCACTTTGAGCAAGTCAGCAAAATTTTTCAGGGCAAGCCGGCGGTTGACGATCTCACGCTGCACATCGCCGAGGGCGAATTCACCGTGTTGATCGGCACCTCGGGTTCCGGCAAGTCCACGACGTTAAAAATGATCAATCGTCTGATCGAACACGATCGGGGCAAGATTATCTTTGCCGGCGCAGAGATCCAGTCGTTCAAACCGCAGGATCTGCGGCGGCGCATGGGCTATGCGATCCAGTCGATTGGCCTGTTTCCGCACTGGACGGTGGAGGAGAACATCGCCACCGTGCCGCAGCTGCTGAAATGGCCGCGCGCACGCATTCGCGATCGGGTGACCGAGCTGCTGGAGCTGTTGCATCTGGAGCCGGATCTGTTTCGCCGTCGCTACCCGCACCAGCTGTCCGGCGGGCAGCAGCAGCGGGTGGGGGTGGCGCGCGCGCTGGCCGCCGATCCCGAGGTGTTGCTGATGGACGAACCGTTCGGCGCGCTGGATCCGGTCACCCGCGCGGCGCTGCAGGCGGAGATCGCGCGCATCCATCAGCTCTCCGGCCGCACCATCGTGTTGGTGACGCACGACATCGACGAAGCGCTGGGCTTGGCGGACCGCCTGGTGCTGCTCGATCAGGGGCGGGTGGTGCAACAGGGCACGCCGCTGGCGCTGCTGACCGCGCCGGCCAACGATTTCGTGCGCGATTTCTTCGGGCGCAGCGATCGCGGCATCAAGCTGCTGTCGCTGGGAACGGTGGCGGAGCGGGTGCGGCCCGGCATCGCCGAGGGCGAGCCGATCGCCGCCGCCATGAGCCTGCGCGAGGCGCTGTCGGTGTTTGTGGCGCGCGGCAGCGACTGCCTGCCGGTGGTGGATGAACGGGGCGAAGCGTTGGGGGTGTTGCACTTCAACGATCTGATCGCCGGGCAGGCGCTGTCATGAGCGGGCGCATCTGGCGCCTGCTGCGCGATCCGCTGCCCTGGACGCTGGCGCTGCTGTTGGCGCTGGTGTTCGGCATGGATCATCTGCGCGGCTTGTTCGCCGCCTGGTTCCCCGATCTGGAGCGGCCCATTAATCAGCAGGACAGCTTTATCGCGCTGGTGGGGGCGCACCTGTCGCTGGTGGCGATCTCCAGCCTGATCGCGGTGGCTCTCGGCGTGGCGGCCGGCGTGGCCGTCACCCGGCGCAGCGGTCGGGAGTTTCGTTCGCTGGTGGAAACGGTGGTGGCGGTGGGGCAGACCTTCCCGCCGGTGGCGGTGCTGGCGGTAGCGGTGCCGGTGATGGGCTTCAGCGAACAGCCGGCGATCATTGCGCTGGTATTGTACGGCCTGCTGCCGATCCTGCAGGGCACGCTGGCGGGCATCGAATCGGTGCCGCCCGCCACGCGCGAGATTGCCCGCGGCGTGGGGATGAGCGCCTGGCAAATTCTATGGCGGGTCGAACTGCCGCTGGCGGCGCCGGTGATCGTCGCCGGGATCCGCACGTCGGTGATCATTAACATCGGCACGGCGGCCATCGCTTCCACCGTCGGCACCAAGACCCTCGGCTCGCCGATCATCATCGGTCTGAGCGGGTTTAACACCGCCTATGTGATCCAGGGCGCGGCGGTGGTGGCGTTGTTGGCTATTATCACCGATATGCTGTTCGAACGTTGGGTGCGTTATCTCACCGCCTGGCGCCAGCAGACGCTGGCGACCACTCCGGCGGGGTAAGGGGGAAATGATGCAGGTGTCTCTACCGATGTACGGCGTTGGCCGGGAGCAGGCCGAATCCTTCTGGCAGGTATTGCGCGACAAGCTGCTGCGGCTGGGGCTGCCGGCGGCGCCGGAGCGGCTCAGCTGGCCGGACGATCTGGCGCAGCACTGGCGGCGCGACGATCTGCTGCTCAGCCAAACCTGCGGTTATCCGTTGGTCAGCACCCTGTCGCAGGTGCAGCTGATCGGCACCTACCACTACCGGGTTGAAGGGTGCGACGGGCCGAATTACCGCAGTTGGCTGGTGGTGCGTGCGGGCGACCCCGGCGAACGGCTGGCGGATTTTCGCGGCCGGACGGTGGCTTACAACAGCACCGATTCCCAGTCCGGCTACAACGGCCTGCGCGCGCTGATCGCGCCGTTGGCGCAGGATGGGAAATTCTTCGGTGCGGCGATTGCCTCCGGCGCGCATTATCAGTCGCTGAAGCTGATTCGCAGCGGGCAGGCGGATATCGCCGCCATCGATTCGATCAGCATGGAACTGCTGCGTCGCGCGCAGCCGCAGGCGCTGGAGGGGCTGAAAATCATCGGCCGCACGGCGGCGGTGCCCGGCTTGCCGCTGATCACCGCGGCGGGCACGCCGCCGGAACAGGTGGAAATCCTGCGCGCCGGCGCCCGGGCGATGCTGGATGAGGCGGTCAGCGACCGCCTGCTGATCGGCGATTTCAGCCTGGTGCCGCGTTCGGCCTATCAGATTATCACCGTGCTGGAACAGCAGGCCGCCGGGCAGGGCGTGACGGCGCTCTAGCCGCCGTTACAACAGGCCGCCGCCGTCGATGTCGATCACGCTGCCGGTCACGAAGCCGTTCTCCATCGCCAGCAGGTAACCTGCCGCGACGTCGGCCGCCTGGCCGACCCTGCCGACTGGCAGGCTACCGCCAACCCGTTCGAACAGCGCCTGACGCTGCGCGGCGCTCATGCCGTCGTAGGCTTCGGTGGCGGTGATGCCGGGGCTGACCACGTTCACCCGCCGCGGCGCCAACTCCTTCGCCAGCTGCTTGCCGGCCGCTTCCAGCGCGGCGTTGATGGCGGTTTTGACCAGCTGACCGCCGAGGTATTTACGCGACAGCTGGCCGGAAGTCAGGGTGATGGAGCCCTGCGGCGCCAGCGTCGGCAGCGCCGCCTGCACCGCGCGCAAACTGCCCCAGAATTTGACGTTGAAGTCGGCCTGTGCCCGTTCCAGGGTAGTCTCCGCCAGCGGCTTCGCCTCCACCAGCGGCCCGGCGGTGATCACCAGATGGTCGAAGGCGCCGACGGCGGCAAACAGCGCATGCAGCGACGCTTCATCGGTCAGATCGGCCTGCATCAGGCGCAGCGCGTCGTTCTTCTCCCTGGCGTGGGGCAGGCGGCGCGAAGCCAGCACCACTTCAGCGCCGCGCGCCGCCGCCGCGTAGGCCACCGCGGCGCCAATGCCGCTGGTACCGCCCAGGATCACCAGTTTTTGTCGTTTCAGTGGGGAGTCGGGAATTGTCATGCTAAGGCCTCTTTTAAGGTAAGTTTCAACGGGATCTATCTTTCCTGATTGAAAATGAGGAAAAAACCCCGCCTAATAGCAAACACTTGTAAATTAATATTAATAATCGATGGCGCTAAAGGAGGGGAGCTGATGACCTCATTTGTCGATCTCGAGGTGTTTGTTCGCACGGTGGACGGCGGCAGTTTTTCCGCCGCGGCGCGTGCGCTGGATATGACGCCGGCGGCGGCCAGCATCGCGGTGAAAAGGCTGGAGCAGCAGCTGGGCGCGCGGCTGCTGGTGCGTTCCACCCGCAGCCTGAGGTTGACGGAGGAGGGGGCCCGCTATCTCGACAGCGCACGCCTGGCGCTGGGCGCGTTGGCCGAAGGCGAGCAGGCGATCCGCGAGAAGCATCAGGGGCTGTCCGGGGTGCTGCAGATTTCCGCGCCGTCGGATTTCGGCCGCAATCTGCTGCTCGGTTGGCTGGATGAGTTCCGGCTACAGCATCCGCATATTCAGCTGCAGCTCCTGATCAACGACCGGCAGGCCGATTTGTTTCGCGAGCCGGTGGACGTGGCGCTGCGTTTCGGGCCGTTGGCCGACTCTGCGCTGGTGGCACTGCCCATTTTGCCGCAGCACCGGCGGTTGATCTGCGCCAGCCCCGATTACCTGCGGCGACACGGCGCGCCGCAAACGCCGGCCGATTTGGCCCTGCACAGCATTCTGGTGTATCAGCCCAGCGGCAAACGGCATGTGGAATGGCGGCTATGGCGCGGTGAGGAACTGATCGAAGTACCGCTGAACGGCAGCTATTTTACCGATGACGGCGAAGTGGCGCGGCGCTGGGCGCTGGCCGGACACGGCGTGGTGCGCAAGTCGGCGATCGACGTGGTGGCCGACATTCGGGCCGGGCGGCTGGTGCCCCTGTTGCCGGAATGGCGCAGCGACGCGGTGCCGATCAATCTGGTTTGCCCGCATCGCTCGCAGGTATCGGAACGCGTCCGGCAGCTGCAGCGCTTTTTACAGCAGCGCTGCCAGCGTTGGATGGACGATCACTTGGCCTGAAGGGTTTCGGTTTGCGCCGGCGTGGCGGCGGTATCCCCGGCAGGCGCGCTTTCTTCGTGCGGGGTGGTAGAACGGGTGTAGATGTTCAGCCCGGCGAGGAATACGCCGCCCAGAGAACCGAAGGCGCACAGGGCGATGACGATGACGAACGCTTTTTTCAGCATAGGAATAATTTCGCAGGTTGCTTGGAACAGCGGGAATTATAGCCCCTTCGCCGGGTGAAACAAGAATCGTTTTTAACGGCGGCGCGCAGACCGCCCTTTGTGATCACTGCCGTTCACTGTCGATGGCCTGCACGCGAGCCGGCCGGGCGAACAGGTATTTTCCCAGCGTCACCAGCACCACTGCCGCCACGATGATCACCAGCGCCAGCCACTCGCGCGGTGCCAGCGATTCGCCGGCAAAGCCGATGCCGAGCAGCACCGCCACCACTGGATTGACGTAGGCATAGCTGGTGGCGACCGCCGGGCGTACGTTCTTCAACAAGAACATATAGGCGCTGATCGCCAGCATCGAGCCGAAGACAATCAGATACCCCAGCGCCAGAAAGCCGCTGGTGCTCGGCATCTGAGCCAGGTGCTCGCCGCTCAGCCGGCTGGCGACCAATAACACCACGCCGGCGACCAGCATTTCCGCCGCGCCGGCCATCGGCCCGGCCGGCAGCGAGATGCGCGATCCCAATACCGAGCCGAAGGCCCAACTGGCCGACGCCAGCAAAATCAGTAGCGCGCCGGTCGGGTTGCCCACCAGGTTGTTGCCGGTGTTGAGCAGCACGATGCCCACTAACCCGATCGCAATACCGGCCCATTCCAGTTTGGTGTTGCGCATGCCCCACAGCAGGCTGAAGCAAAGGGTGAACAGCGGCACCGTCGCCACCATCACCGCGGCGATGCCGGACGGCACGTGTTGGTGTTCCGCCACCGTCACCAGGCCGTTGCCTACCGCCAGCAGCAGAATGCCGATGGCACCGGCGGCCAGCCACTGCTTCGGCGTCGGCAGCGCGTGGCCGCGCCAGGCCAGGAAGCTGAACAGCACGATGCCGGCGGTCAGAAAGCGAATGCCGGCCATCATCAGCGGCGGCCACTGCGCGACGCCGAGGCGAATGACGAAATAGGTGGAACCCCAAACGATATATAACGTGAACAACGCCCCGATCAACGGCAGGACGCTACGGCTTGGTTGGCTAAGCATAGGATTGTATTTTGCAGGGATGATTATTATTAGAACGCTCAGTAAACCCGATCGGGCAACCGATAAGCAATGGCCTTCGGCATTATTTTTCCCGGCCGCCGCAAGCCGTTCAGCTGTCCTGTCGTTTCCACTGCAGCCAGCTGACGGCCGGCAGGTAAATCGACCAGCCGACGGCCAGCAGCAGCAGCATGAACTCCGGCGGTACGCCGGGCAGCAACGCGTCCAGCTTCCAGGACACGGCGTAGGCGAAGGGGCCGACGGCGGCGCCCAACACCGCCAGTGGCCAGGGCGCTGCTCTGACCACGTCCAACAGCCAATACCACCAGCAGCCGAAACCGATCCACAGCGCGATGGCCCAGAGCGGCAGGCCGTGTTGCCCACTGTAGTGCAGTACGCCACTGTAGCTCCACAGCCCATCCATGCCGATACCGCCCAAAGCGGTCAGGGCTGCGCCTTTGCGGCGGGCGGCAGGGGTAAAGATCAGCGCCAGCGCGGCGCCGGCCAGCAGTATGCCGTTGAGCCGATCGCGAGTCAGCAGCGCCAGCAGCCAGCAGACGCCCAGTCCCAGCGTCGCCAGCCAGAATCCGGCATGCGGCTTCTTCATCGTTCAACTCCCGTGGGGTTACTCTGCCGCCGTGCGCTCAGTGCGCTGACGGGTTTGCCAGAGCGGGCGCGAGGCCCGCTGTTTGTCTGAATGTTCGTTAATTCAACCTTAGAAGGGAAGGTGCGGGGTGCACAAGCAGAATAATCTGTACCGGTTGAAAACGTGGGCAAAAACCGGTGTTACAGGAGCGAAATGCGGTAGGCGCAGCGCCGCGAGCCGGCCAGAATGTGTTCGGCGCGCTCTACCTGCGCCTGCAGCACTTCGGTGAAGATACTCAACTCCGCCCGGCAGAAGCCCTGGCAGACGGTAGCGGCGGCGCAGATCGGGCAGTGGTTTTCCACCAACAGGTAGGAACCGTCCTCCTCCTGACGCCATTCGGCCATATACCCTTCGCGGCTGCGGATCTCGGTGAGCCGTGCCACGCGTTCGCGCAGATCGGTGGCGCCGATCATCGCCTGCTTATAGTTGATGCGGTTTTCCTGCTCGCGGGTCTCGATCAGCACGTCGAGCGCCTGTTCGCCCAGCTTGTCGCGCACGGTGCGCAGCAGCTGCACCGTCAGATCCGCATGGGTGTCGGGAAAGCGCGCGTTGCCGGCCGAGGTCAAATGCCACAGCTGCACCGGGCGGCCGACGCCGCGCGTTTCCGCCACCGCTTCGACCAGCCCCTCTTTCGCCAGCTTGACGAACTGCTGGCGGGCCGCCTCACCGGTGGTGCCGAGCACCTTTCCTGCGTCAGAAGCTTGCTGCGGGCCGCGGGTTTTCAATAGCGTCAGCAAGCGGTCACTGACCGATTGTGCGGTGCTGCCGCTATTTTCCAAGTTTATTCTTGACATATTTCTCCGCCTCGCCCTAACTTATTCCAAGATAACTCTTGTTAAATTTAACGCAATCTCATGACCAACTCAATGCCATTCCTCTGAAAACAGGACGACAACCGTGATAACCCATGACGATAGCCGCTGGAGCGACCTCTTCTCCGGCAAAAATGCGGCCAGTGCGATCGCGCTTTCGCTCGGCGTAGCGCTGCATGCCATCAATATTCTGGTCGCCACCACCATTCTGCCCTCGGTGGTGCAGGATATCGGCGGGCTGGATCTCTACGCCTGGAACACCACGCTGTTCGTGGTGGCGTCGATCCTCGGTTCCGCGCTGTCGGCCCGGCTGCTCAGCGGCTACGGCGCGCGCAGCGCCTATCTGGTGGCTTCGCTGTTCTTCATCGCCGGGGCGGCGCTGTGCGCGTTGGCACCGAGCATGCCGGTGATGCTGATCGGCCGCACGGTGCAGGGCTTCGGCGGCGGGCTGATCTTTGCGCTCTCCTACGCGATGATCAACCTGGTGTTCGAGCAGCGATTGTGGCCGCGCATCATGGCGCTCATTTCGGCGATGTGGGGCATCGCCACCCTGGTGGGGCCGGCGGTAGGCGGCATTTTTGCCGAGCTGCACGCCTGGCGCTGGGCCTTCGGCATTCTGCTGCCGATCATGGTGCTGTACGCCGCGTTTACCTTCCTGATCCTGCCCAAGGGCAAAGCGCAGCAGGCGGCCGCACCGTTGCCGGCCGCGCAGCTGCTGCTGCTGACCGTGGCGGTGCTGGTGGTGTCCGCCGGCAGCCTGGCGCACAGCGCCTGGATCAACCTGGCGGGTATCGCGCTCTCGCTGGTGCTGATGGCCTGGCTGCTGAAGCGCGAAGCGTACTCGCGGGCTCGCCTGTTGCCGCACGGCGCACTGCGGCGCGGCTCATCGCTGGCGGCGCTCTACATCACGACCGCGTTGCTGGTGATCGGCATGACCAGCGAGATCTTCGTGCCTTATTTCCTGCAGCAGCTGCACGGCCAGTCGCCGCTGATCTCCGGCTATATCGCCGCCGCCATGGCCGCCGGCTGGACGCTGTCCGAGATCCTCAGTTCCGGTTGGCGCGGGGCGGGCATTCGCCGGGCGATCGTCAGCGGGCCGCTGTTTGTGCTGGTGGGGCTGCTGGCGCTGGCGATCCTGATGCCGGTGCCGTCCGGCGGCCACTGGCAGGCGCTGGCGCCGATCGTCATTGCGCTGTTGCTGGTGGGATTCGGCATCGGCTTCGGTTGGCCGCACCTGCTGACGCGCATTTTGCAGGTGGCGCCTGAAGCGGACAAAGATATCGCCGGCGCTTCCATTACCACGGTACAGCTGTTTGCCACCGCATTCGGTGCGGCGCTGGCTGGGATGATCGCTAACCTGGCGGGGCTGAACGATCCGGGCGGCGCGGCGGGCGCGGCATCGGCGGCGCGTTGGCTGTTCTTGGCGTTCGCGCTGGCGCCGCTGCTGGCGATATTCAGCGCCTGGCGCTGCGCGGCGATCGCGCCGCCGGGGGCCGAGACGGGCAATTTTGTACAAAACCCGCCCTCGCGCGAATGCTAGAATGCCTCTCATTCAGCGGAGGTAGGCAAGATGAAGGTGGAAGGCGCAGCGCGCAAAGCATCCCGGGAACAGGCCCATTTCATGCACGTCGACGATCTCGGCGGGCTGGAAGTGCTGCAGGCCACCTACCGCCGCCAAACCTTCTCGCGCCACAGCCATGAAGGCTTCTGCGTGGGCGTCATCGACGACGGCGCCCAGCGCTTCTACCGTACCGGCGGCGAACATGTGGCGCCGTTGGGCAGCATCATTTTGGTCAACGCCGACGATATCCACACCGGCAGTTCCGCCACCGAAGAGGGCTGGTCGTATCAGGCGATGTATCCGACGCCGGAGCTGCTGGCCTTTTTATCGCGCGATCTGAACATCGGCGCCGGCGCGACGCCTTATTTCCCCAACCCGGTGGTGCATGACGTCGGCCTGGCCGGCCAGCTGCGGATGGCGTTCAGCCTGCTGCGCAGCGATGAGAACCGGCTGATGAAAGAGACCATGGTGTTTTCGGCGCTGACCTGGCTGATGCTGCGACACGGCAAAAGCCGTATCGACCCTGCGCCGCAGAGCCGGGCGCAAAGTCAGGTGGCGCGGGTGAAAGCCTTTCTCGACGATTTCCCCGAGGCGGATGTTTCGCTGCTGGAGCTGGCGGAGCGGGTGGCGCTCAGCCCTTATTACCTGCTGCGGCAGTTTCAACAGGCCACCGGCCTGCCGCCGCATGCCTATCAAATTCAGGCGCGGCTGCGCAAGGCGCGCGGCATGCTGAAGGCCGGCAGCAGCGTGCTGGACAGTGCGCTGAGCTGCGGTTTTCACGATCAAAGCCATTTCCACCGCCATTTTCGCAAGTCGATGGGCATCACGCCGGGCGACTACGTCAAATCGCTGAAATAGTCGGGCAATCGGGTGCAATACCCGTGTGCGCCTGCGCCGTAAGCTGACTTCTTCAACCGAAGGAGAAGCCCATGACTGATTCAATCCCCCTCATCACGCCGCCGTCTGCCCGCCTGCGCCCCGCGCTGCAGGGTGGAGTGGCGATCTTGCCGCTGTGCCTGGCGGTGGTGCCGTGGGGCATACTGGCGGGCTCGATGGCCCTGCAAAGCGGCCTGACGCCGGCGCAGGGGCTGGGCATGTCGGCTATCGTGTTCGCCGGGGCGTCGCAGCTGGTGGCGATGGGCATGATCAAGGGCGGTGCCGGGCTGCTGGCGCTCCTGCTGTCGACCTTTTTCGTTACCGCCCAGCACTTTCTTTACGCGCTGCGGCTACGGGAGCGCATCGCGCCGCTGCCGTTGCGCTGGCGGCTGGCGCTGGGATTCTTGCTCACCGATGAACTGTTCGCGCTGACTGGCGAACAGACGCCGGCGCGTTTCAACCGTTGGTATGCGCTGGGCGCCGGGCTGACTTTTTACCTGTGCTGGTTTCTCTCCACGCTGCTCGGCATCGTAGCCGCCGGCAGCGCCGGCGATCTGGACGGTTACGGGTTGGATTTCTCCATCGCCGCCACCTTTATCGCCATCGTGGTGCCGCTGGTGCGCAACCTGCCGGTGTTGGCCTGCGTGCTGACCGCGCTGCTGCTTTCCATCGTGTTGCACCATTTCCAGACGCCGGGCGCATTGGTGATCGCCACCGTGGCGGCGATGCTGGTCGGGCTGCTGTGCAGCGGGGGACGCCGATGATCTGGCTGACGATCGTTTTGATGGGGTTGGTGGTGTTCTTCAACCGCTACTGTTTTCTGGCGCCGGGGCTGCCGCTGCGTCTGTCGCCGCGCGTTAAAACCCTGCTGAGCTTTTCCGTGCCGGCGGTGCTGACGGCGATCTGCGGGCCGATTGTCGCCTTCAGCGGCGACCAGCTGCGCGCCGCGCCGGACAACCCTTACCTGTGGGGGACGGTGTTTGCGGTGATATTGGCGTTCTTTCTGCGCAACATGCTGGCGGTGGTGTTGCTGAGCATGCTGATTTTCATCGCGCTGCGCGACATTTTTTAAAATCCGCTTGCTATATCTCTAATTTGAGATTATTTCTCTTATATGGGATTTTGAGGTGGAGCGTGAGCGATGGATAATGGTTTGGAGACTGCCGACCTGAGGTTAGCGCAGCGGCTGGCGGATTTGCGCCAGCAGCGGGCGTGGTCGCTGGAGGCGCTGGCGCAGCGCACCGGCCTTAGCCGGGCGACGCTTTCGCGGGTGGAGCGCGCCGAAACCAGCCCGACGGCGTCGCTGCTGAACCGGCTATGTGCCGCCTACGGGTTGACCATGTCTCGCTTGCTGAGCGAAATCGAAGACGAACCGCCGGAGCTGCTGCGGCCGCCGCAACAGCCGGTGTGGGTCGATCGGGCCAGCGGTTTTCACCGTCGCTCCGTTTCCCCGCCCGCCGCACTGTATAAGGCCGAGTTTATCGAAGCCCGGCTGGATGCCGGCGCGCAGATCGATTATGACCTGCCGTCGATTCCGGCGCTGGAGCATCACCTCTGGCTGCTGTACGGGCAGCTGGAATTGACGCTGGAAGGGCGCGTTTTCCGGCTGTCGCCCGGCGACTGCCTGCGCTACCGCCTGTTCGGCGCCTCCCGTTTCCATGTCCCCGGCGATGAGCCGGCCCATTACACGCTCGTTATCTGCAGGCCATAGCCATGATTGAATTGCAACAGTGGGACGCCGACGCGGCGCAAAGCGCCATGGCCGACCTGGCCGAGATGCTGCACGCCAGCGTGGCGCACGGCGCCAGCATCGGTTTTGTCATGCCTTTTACGCTGGAACAGGCGCGGGCGTTTTGGCAGGGGCTGCTGCCGGCCCTGGCGCGGGGAGAGCGTGCGATGCTGGTGGCGCTCGAGAACGGTCGGCCGGTCGGCACCGTGCAGCTGCTGTTGGCGATGCCGGACAACGGCCGCCACCGGGCGGAAGTGGTCAAGCTGATGGTGCACCCGCAGGCGCGGCGGCAGGGCGTCGCGCGGCTGTTGATGCAGGAAGTGCAGGCGCTGGCGGCGCGTCATCGCCGCAGCCTGTTGGTGCTGGATACCCTGAGCGGCAGCGCGGCGCAGGGGTTGTACTGCCAATTGGGGTTCGAAGCGGCAGGTGACATCCCACAATACGCCCGCGCCAGCGACGGCGGGGCGTTGGAAGCCACCTGTTATATGTACAAACTGCTGTGAGGTTTAGCGCCCGCCCCAGGCGTTGATCGCCTGCTGGCGCACCTGCAGCTTCTGCTGCGGCGTCAGCTTGTTGTAGTCGCGGGCCAGCCCGCTTTCCCAATCGCCGTACATCGGATTGGGCAGCACGATGAATTCGGTGCCGAATTTGCCCTGGTTCTCGCTGACGAACGCCCGGCGCTGCGCATTGTCCTTATGGTAAGTCGCGGCGCCGAAGTCGTTCAGGTTGTCGCCTGCGTACACCACGATGTCATAGCCGGCTTGTTTGATGGCGTCGAAGCGCGCCTGCTTATTGGAGGTGTCGGTGCTGAGCAGTACGGTCTTTTCCGACATGCCGGTGAAACCGAGCTTCTGCATGTTGGCCACCGTGGCGGCGTATTCGCTCTGCTTGCGGTTCGACACGTAGAACATCGTTCCCTGATGGGTGTTAACGTAGCGGGCGAACGACACCGCGCCCGGTACCGCACCGGCCTGTTCGGCCTGCGTCCATTTGGCCCAGGTGGCGCCGTCGTACGGCTGGCCCTGCTGCGCCTGCCAGCCGGAGTAGGCGCTGTTGTCCAGCATGGTTTCATCCAGATCGACCACCACCGCCTTTTTACGGCCCGGCGCGGCCTTGGCCTGATCGAAGGCGCGCTGCGCGCTGTTGAACGCCTGATGTGCCAGCGCCCGGTATTCGCCGGACTGTTGGAACCAGTTCACCGCCAGCACCGACTGATCCGCCAGCCGTTGCTGGGCCTGCGCATCGGTGTGCGGCGGCTGTGCGCACCCGGCCAGCGTCAGCAGCGCGACGCCGACCGCCGCGCCGAGGGTGAGTGTGCGTACCTGTTTTCCTGCCATCGTTATCTCTCTCTTTTTTATTGTGGGCTGTCCAGCAGCATATCCATCTCGAACTGACGCAGGGGATCCTGCCGCCAGCCAAGATGCGTAAAGAAGGGGGCCGCCACCTCGGGCACAAAGACGTTGGCGGTCAGCGGCAAAGGGGCGAACTGCGCTTGCAGGGCCGCGAGCAAGGTGCGGGCATGCCCCTGGCCGCGGTGCTGCGGCGGCACATAGATCAGGCGCAGCCAGCAGTGCTCGGCGCCGGGCATTACCACGGCGTAGGCTTGGCGATTGAGCGTATAGGCTTGCGGTTTGCCCGGCAGCTTGAACAGCGATTCGGGGGCGATCAGCCAGGGCAGGTCGGTGGCGCCTTCCGCCGTCAGACGATGGCTGACGGTCAGCGGATCGACCGCCTGCAGCGCCGCCGTGCCTGGCGGCACGTCCTTCGGCGCCTGATGGCCCGTCAGGGTGCGCACGATGCGCAGCCCGGCGCGATGATACAGCGCCAGTGCGGCTTCGTTGCCTTCAATCACTTCCAGCGACAGCCGATGGTCGCCGCGGCGACGTGCATCCGCCACCAGCCGCTGCATCAGCGTTTTGCCCAGCCCCTGGCCGCGCATCTCCGGGCGCACGGAAAAGGCCGCAACCCGGCTGTGCCGGCCGCGGCGGGCGATCAGCGCCACCGCCACCGGTTCATTGCGGTGGGTGACGATCAGGCTGTCATTCAGGCTGAGATCTTCGGCGCCGAAGCGGGCAGCGAAGGTCGGCCCATCGAGCACGAAACGCACGATGTAGTTTTCAAAACAGTGGCTGAGGATGTTTGCCAGTTCGTCGCTGCTGTAGCGCACGGCGTTGTGATAGTCGAAGCGTCCGTCGTTATGCATGGCTGATTCCGCTTGGGGAAAGCTATACATGTAGACCCGTTTGTTTTGCAAGGCAAGCGGGGGGCATTCGTTGGCGGGAAAATAAAAACAAAAAAGCCGGACGCAGCCGCCCGGCGAAATAAAACTCTGGGTATCAAGTGACGCTAAAGTTTGCAGTGGTGGTTATTCATTCATCACATCAGAACTGGTAGGTCAGGGCGACGGCAATCACGTTGTCGTCTTTCAGACCCAGCTTGTTATTGCTGTCGAGCTGGTTGATTTTATAATCGACATAGGTCGACATGTTCTTGTTGAAATAGTAATACGCGCCGACATCGATATATTTCACCAGGTCGGCATCGCCGATGCCTTCAATATCTTTGCCTTTCTGCTGAACGTAGCCCAGCGATGGACGCAGGCCGAAATCGAACTGATATTGCGCAACCAGTTCCAGGCCTTCCGCTTTATTGGCGAAACCGCTGACGGAGGTGGAACGGTTATTGATGGTGGCGGTGCCGGAAATAGGCGCGATGTTGCGGCTTTCCGAGTAGGTGGCAGCCAGATAGACATCGTTGTTGTCGTATTTCAGACCGGCGGCCCAGATATCGGCCTTGTCGCCTTTGCCGAAGGTGCCCGCTTTCTGGCTGGCGGTACGGTTGGATGAGGCATAGGCGGCGCCCACGCTCAGGCCGTCGATGATTTCGTAGCTGGAGGAAAGGCCCCAACCGTCGCCGTTCGCCTTGCTGGCGGAGCGGCCGTCGTTTTCGTTCTTGCCCTGATACTGCACGGCGAATTTCAGGCCGTCGACCAGACCGAAGAAGTTGTTATTACGGTAGGTGGCAACGCCGTTGGTGCGGCCGTTCATGAAGTTGTCGGTTTTGACGTAAGCATCGTCGCCGAATTCAGGCAGCATATCCGTCCAGGCGCCGACGTCGTAAATAATGCCGTAGTTGCGACCGTAGTCGAAAGAACCGAAGTCCTTATATTTCAGACCGGCGAAGCCCAGGCGCGTTTTAGTGTCTTTGGTGCCGTCGGATTCAGAATGGTTAGCGGCGATCTGATATTCCCACTGGCCGTAACCGGTCAGCATGTCATTAATCTGGGTCGCGCCTTTAAAGCCGATACGGACGTAGGTTTTATCACCGTCGTTGCCGGCATCATCGGAGAAATAATGCAGGGCTTTCACACGACCGTAAAAATCGAGTTTGTTGCCGTCTTTATTGTAGATTTCTGCTGCCTGTGCCGCTTGCGCAAGTAAAAGTGCCGGAATAATAACGGCCAGAAGATTACGTTTCATGAGTTACCCTGCTTTATTCGATTGAAAGACGCTTATCATCAGTTGCATTGCTGTTTTACTGTGCCGCCTGATTGTTTGCGGCGGAGAATTTTTACCGTAGTAATGTGATCTATTTATGACAAAAAATTCATTTTTATGTCGAACGATTAAAAAAGTCGCGCAAAGGGTGAATTTTTTCTTCAGCTGACGGTCGGCGGCTGGTCTACAGTTACCGATACCTTGTTCCGCTGCGGGAGGAATCATGCACGATACTTATACTTTGTTCGGTACGCAGGGCTGCGGCTCGACGATCGTGGCCGCCGCGTTGGCGTTGACCGCTTTCCCCTGGGGTTATGAGGAAGTGGACTACGCGCAGGACGGCCCGGAGCGCGATCGCCTGCTGGCGCTGAACCCGCTGGGGCAGGTGCCCACCTTGGTGTTGCCCAATGACGAAGTGATGACGGAGAGTGCGGCGATTATTCTGCTGCTGCACGATCGTGCACCGCATGCCGAGCTGGCGCCGCCCGGCGGTTCGCCGCTGTTGCCGCGTTTTCTGCGCTGGCTGCTGTTCATCAACGCGGAGATTTACCCCACCTTCACCTATGCCGATCATCCGCAGCGCTGGCAGCCGCAGGCGGCGGGGGCGGAACAGCTGAAAAACGCGGTAATGGATTATCGTGAGCGTTTATTGCAGCTGCTGAACGCCGCCGCCGGTGCAGCGGGCCCGTGGTTTCTCGGCAAGAGCTTCAGCGCGTTGGATCTGTACGTGGCGGTGATGTGCAACTGGCGGCCGGGCCGCGCGTGGTTCCGGCAACACTGTCCTCGGTTGTACGCCATCGCCGAACGGGTGGAGCAGCGGCCGGAGCTGAATGCGCTGCTGAGCGCTCAGTTCGACGGCGTTGCCCCGTTGGAATCGTGAAATCTCCCCGCCGCCCGGCGGGGAACCCTCCTGTTTTTCTGAACCGAGACTGCCGAAAATCCCGATTTTCACTCGCCGTGGCGGCGGGTAGCGTAAGGCTATCCGCAACTGACAGGAGAGTGTGATGCCATCAGAATCCCAGGCCGGGCAACAGGCGTTCGGCGATATTGCCCCCAAGCTGGCGCAGCTCAGCGACCGCGTTTTGTTTGACGATATTTGGCAGCGGCCGGCGCTGAGCCCGCGCGAGCGCAGCCTGATTACCGTCGCCGCGCTGGTGGCGCTCAACCGCGTGGAACAGCTGCCGTTTCACCTGCAGCTGGCGCAGCGCAACGGCGTGACGCGTCAGCAGCTGGCTGAGCTCATCACCCATTTGGCGTTCTACGCCGGCTGGCCCGCGGCGGCGTCGGCCGTGGCGCGCTTGCGCGAACTGGAACAGGAGGCCCACCATGCCGTTTAGCCGTATCGCCCTGCATCAGGGCAAGTCCGCCGACTATCTGCAAACCTTGTCCGACAGCCTGCATCAGGCGCTGGTGGAGGCCTTTGAGGTGCCGCCGACGGATAAATTTCAGGTGATCGATCAATACCGCCCCGGTGAGCTTATCTACGATCGCGATTATCTCGGCGGGCCGCGCAGCGCGGATTTCGTGCTGTTTTACATCACCGCCGGGCGGCTGCGCGACACCGATACCAAGCGGCGTTTCTACCGGCGGCTGGCGGCGCTGCTGGCGGAGAACCTGCGGCTGCGCCCCGAGGATGTGATGGTGGTGATCACCACCACTCAGTTGGATGAGTGGTCATTCAGCGCCGGGCGCGCCTCGATGATCGATCCGCAGGCGTAACTCGGGCTGACGTCGCCGGCGGTCTGTGGGACAATAGCGCCATCATTTCGTTTAGATAAGAGTTGAATGGCGCTCTCCTCCGCAGTTAAAGATCAGATTGGCCAGTGGTACAAAGCCCTGCAGCAGCAAATACCGGATTTCATTTCCCGTGCGCCCCAGCGACAGATGATCGCCGAGGTGGCGAAGACGCTGGCCGGTGACTACCCGCGCCATCTGGCGATCGAGGCGCCGACCGGCGTCGGTAAAACGCTGTCTTATCTGATCCCGGGCATCGCCGTCGGGCGGGCGGAGAGCAAACCGCTGGTGGTCAGCACCGCCAACGTGGCGCTGCAGGACCAGATCTACAGCAAAGATTTGCCGCTGCTGAAGAAGATTATCCCCGCTCTGAAATTTACCGGCGCCTTTGGCCGTGGGCGCTACGTGTGCCCGCGCAACCTGGCGGCGATGAGCACCGACGTCAGTCAACAGGGCGATCTGACGCTGTTCCTCGACGACGAGCTGGCGCCGTCCAGCGGCGAAGAGCAGGCGCTGTGCCAGAAGCTGACCAAGGCGTTGGCTCGCTTCGAGTGGGATGGGTTGCGCGATCACTATCAACAAAGCATCGACGATCCGCTGTGGGCCAAGCTGAGCACCGACAAGGCCAACTGTCTGGGGCGCAACTGCCACTACATTCGCGAATGCCCGTTCTATATCGCTCGCAAAGAGATCGAGAGCGCCGACGTGGTGGTGGCCAACCACGCTCTGGTGATGGCGGCGCTGGAGACGGAGTCGGTGCTGCCGAACCCGAAAGAGCTGCTGCTGGTGCTGGACGAAGGCCACCATTTGCCTGAGGTGGCGCGCGACGCGTTGGAGATCGACGGGGAAATTACCGCGCTGTCGACCAACCTGCAGCTGGACATGATCGTGCGCCAGGTCGAGCAGTGCATGACGCAGTACCGGCCGAAGAATCCGCCGGGGCTGGCCAACAGCGAGCGGCTGAAGAACCATTGCGAGGAGCTGCGCGAGTTGGTGCAGATCTTCGAGCATCAGGTCAGCGCCTACCTGCCCGGCGACAGCGTGGCGGCCGAGCACCGCTTTGAAATGGGCGAGCTGCCGGCGGAGATGGTGGAGAGTTGCGCGCGGCTGTTCAAACTGACCGATGCGCTGCGCGGGCTGGCGGAGTTCGTGCTTAACGATCTCACCGAGCAGACCGGCAAGCACGACATCGTGCGCCTGCACCGGTCGATCATTCAGATGAGTCGCACGCTGGGCTATCTGGAAGCGATGAGCAAGCTGTGGCGGCTGGCGGCGCTCGACAAGTCGTCCAACGCGCCGATCTCCAAATGGGTCACGCGCGAGCTGCGCGATAACGTTACCCATCTCTACCTACACTGCGTCGGCATTCGCGTCAGCGACCAGTTGGAGAAGCTGCTGTGGCGCAAGGTGCCGCACGTGGTGGTGACCTCGGCCACGCTGCGTTCGCTGAACAGCTTCGCGCGCTTGCAGGAGATGAGCGGGTTGAGCGAGAAGGCCGGCGATCGCTTTGAAACGCTCTCTTCGCCGTTCAATCACGTCGAACAGGGCAAGATTGTCATTCCGCAGATGCGCTACGAACCGGCGCTCGCCAACGAGGCGGAGCACCTCGAGGAGATGGCGCGATGTTTTCGCGCCGAGCAGGCGAGCGGCAAGCACAAAGGCATGCTGATCCTGTTCAGCAGCCACCGGGCGATGCAGACTTTCCTCAGCTACGTGACCGATCTGCGGCTGATGCTGCTGGTGCAGGGCGACCAGCCGCGCTATCGGCTGGTGGAAGAGCACCGCAAGCGGGTGGAGAAGGGCGTCGCCAGCGTGCTGGTGGGGCTGCAATCGTTCGCCGAAGGGCTGGATCTGAAAGGCGAGCTGCTGACCCAGGTACACATTCACAAAATTGCGTTCCCGCCGATCGACAGCCCGGTGATCATTACCGAAGGCGAGTGGCTGAAATCGCTGAAGCGCTATCCGTTCGAAGTGCAGAGCCTGCCGAGCGCCTCGTTCAACCTGATCCAGCAGGTCGGCCGCCTGATCCGCAGCAACCAATGCTACGGCGAGATCCTGATCTACGATCGCCGGCTGTTGACCAAAAACTACGGTTCGCGGCTGTTGGCGTCGCTGCCGGTGTTCCCGATCGAGCAGCGCGCGGTGCCGGAGGCCGACAAGGCGCATCTGGCGGCGCTGAAATCCGCCGCCGACGCGGCCAAAAAAGAGAAGAAGCGCGGCAACTCGTTTGCCCGCAAGCGGCGGCGTTAATCAGAGCAGCGGCGGCAGGCGGCGTTTGACCGGCGTGGTTTTTACGATCGAGGTGTTGCTCTGCGCATGCTCGGCCAGCCGATCGAGGGTGTGGTCGAGCTGTTCCATCGAGTGCGCCACCAGCCGCACGATAAAGCAGTCTTCGCCGGTCACCTTATCGCATTCGACCACTTCCGGGATCGCCTGAATCAGCTGCTCGACCTTCTTCAGCATGCCCGGCAGCGGCTTGATGCGCACCAGCGACTCGAAGGCGTAGCCCACCGCCTGCAGATTGACGTTCAGGGTATAGCCCTGGATCACGCCGTTTTCTTCCAGCCGCCGCAGCCTTTCCGAGGTGCTCGGCGACGACAGCCCCACCTGCGCGCTCAGCGTCTTCAACGATGCGCGCGCATCTTCCGCCAGAATGGTCAGGATTTGGCGATCGATATCATCCATAACGCCTCCGTTAGGTATTTTCTTTACTATAGCTGCGAGAAAAAGGCAGTTAAGCATATCTGCCTTTTTTATGCTATGGAAAGCCGCCTCGCAAAGCCGCAAGCTATGTCTCTGGGCAAGCTTCGAGGAACGCAGAATGAATGCAGAGATAAAACGCGGATCGCTGGAGATGACGGCGGCGATGCTGATTTCCGGCTCCATCGGCTGGTTTGTGCTGATGTCCGGCCAGCCGGTTATCAACGTGGTGTTTTGGCGCTGCGCGGTGGGGGCGCTGGTGCTGCTGGCGGTGTGCGGCGTATTGGGGCAGCTGCGACGCGATGCGCTGACGCGCGCCACGCTGCTGCTGGCGATCGCCGGTGGCGTCGCGCTGGTGATCAACTGGCTGCTGCTGTTTGCCGCCTATTCCTATGCCTCTATTTCCATCGCCACGGCGGTGTACAACACTCAGCCGTTTATGCTGGTGGGGCTGGGGGCGCTGTTTCTGGGGGAACGGCTGACCGCCCGCAAACTGCTGTGGCTGGGGTTGGCGTTCGGCGGCATGATGCTGGTGGTGCTGGCGCAGCCGCGGCAGACGGGGGAGCAGAGCCATTATTTGACGGGCATTGCGCTGGCGCTCGGTGCGGCGTTTTTCTACGCCCTGATGGCGCTGGCGGCCAAGCGGTTGAAGGGCACGCCGCCGCATCTTATTGCGCTGATCCAGGTGACGGTAGGGGCGATGATGCTGTTGCCGCTGGTGGATTTCCACGTTTCGGCCAGCGTTGGGCAGTGGGGGATGCTGGCGACGCTCGGGGTGCTGCACACCGGCCTGATGTATGTGTTGATGTACGGCGCGCTGCAGAAGCTGCCCACCAACCTGATCGGCTCGCTGTCGTTCATCTACCCGATCGCCGCCATGCTGGTGGATCGCCTGGCGTTTGGCCACCGCCTGTCTGCATGGCAGCTGCTGGGCGCGGCGATCATTCTGCTGGCGGCGGCGGGCATGAACCTGCTGGGCGAGCGGCGAGCGCGACTGCTGCCGGCCTCGGACGGCCGGCGCGCCGGCTGATGCTCAGGCCGGGTGCTTCAACCGGCGCCATAAGGTGGTGCGGCTGATCCCGAGCAACCGGGCGGCGGCGGCGTGGTCCCCCCCGCATCGCGCCAGCGCTTCATGAGCGGAGACGGGCACCGCCGGCGCCTCGGGCGGCGTGGCCGTCGCCAGCTCCGGCAGCAGCCACCTCAGCGTCTCGCCGCTCGGCGCTGCGCCGGTGCTCAACATCAGCGCCACCCGTTCCATCATGTTGCGCAGTTCGCGCAGGTTGCCGGGCCAGGCGTAATGACTCAGCGCGGCGTAACAGCCGGCCAGGGCGGCGCGCAGCGGCTCCGTCAGCGGCACGTCGAGCGCCGCCAGCGACTGTTTCAGAAAGTGCTCCGCCAGCATCGCGATATCGTCGCCGCGCGCGCGCAGCGGCGGTAGCTGCAGCCGCAGGGCGCTCAGGCGGTAGAACAGATCGGCGCGAAAGTCGCCCCGTTGAATCGCCTGCTCCAGGTGGTTGTGGGTGGCGCTGATGACGCGAAAGTCGACCGTTACCGGCTGTTGCCCGCCCACCCGGGTGATGGTTTTCTCTTCCAGCGCGCGCAGCAGTCGCGTTTGCAGGTGCAGCGGCATCTCGCCGATCTCATCCAGAAACAGGGTGCCACCGTTGGCGGTTTCCAGCAGCCCGCGTCGGCCGCCGCGCCGTGAGCCGGTGAAGGCGCCTTCCTCATAGCCGAACAGTTCCGCCTCCAGCAGCGATTCGGCGATGGCGCCGCAGTTAATGGCGACGAACGGCGGCGTCGCCCCCCTGGACGGTGCGCCGCGCCGGGAAAAGTATTCCCGGTGGATCGCCTGCGCCGCCAGCTCCTTGCCGGTGCCGGTTTCTCCTTCAATTAATACCGCCGCCGGCGAGCGGGCGTACAGCATGATGGTGCGCCGCGTTTGCTCCATCTGCGGAGACCCGCCCTGCAAATCGCCCAGCCCATAGCGCGGCTGGAGGGTATTGCGCGCGGCGTAATCGCCCCCGCGTTTGCTGCCGCCCAGCATCAGGCGCGTTACGTCCAATGCATCGCTGAAGGCGGCGCGCAGGGTGGCGGCGGAATAGAGGAAAATGGCGGTGAGCCCGGCCTCTTCCGCCAGATCGCTGATGAGGCCGGCGCCGACCACGGCCTGAATGCCGGCGGCTTTCAGCTCGGCGATCTGGCCGCGGGCGTCCTCTTCGGTGACGTAGCTGCGCTGTTCCAGCGGCAAATCGAAGGTCTGCTGGAACTCCATCAGTGCGGGCAGAGGCGTTTTATAGGTGATGACGCCGATCCGATCGGCGGTTCTGCGTGCCTTGCTCAGCGCCTGCAGTAGGTCGAAGCCGCCGGGCTTGACCAGGATGACCGGCACCGACAGGCGACTTTTCAGGTAGGCGCCGTTGGAGCCGGCGGCGATGATGGCGTCGCAAGGCTCGGTCGCCAGGCGAGCGCGGATATGCTGCACCGCCTCCTCAAAGCCGAGGCGGATCGGGGTGATGGTCGCCAAATGATCGAACTCGAGGCTGATATCCCGGAACAGATCGAACAGGCGGGTGATGGAGACGGTCCAGATCACCGGCTTGTCCGGCGTGCGGGGCGGCGTGATGTGATCGCTCATGATGAGTTACCGAATGAAAGTGGCTGCATTATACCCGTCATACTTGAAGCCGCCTCTTTGTTGGCTGCGCCTGTGCGCCCCAGTCACAGAGTTGTCTATGTTCCTGAGGGCTTACAGGCTTGCCGCCTTGATGCAGCTCCAATTATTTAGGGTATAGGTGTAGCCCGGTTTCAGTTATGTTTCAAATTTACTGTGTGAAACAACGATTGAAACGTTAACTGAAACGTTTTTTATCCCTTTGCCAGGCCAATGGCGCTGAATATGTTGTAACTCACTTATTTTTATCGTTTTTAATTTTTCCCCCACCGAAGTGCAACCTGGCCCGCTCCTTGCTCTGTCTGTTTCATCTGGCTAATCGGAGAAAACGTCATGACGCTGCGCTCACCCGGGCTCGCCTTTCGTCAGGCCCTGAGTAAAGAAAAACCCCTGCAAATCGCCGGCGCGATCAATGCCAACCATGCCTTGCTGGCTCAGCGGGCCGGATTCCAGGCCATCTATCTTTCCGGCGGCGGCGTGGCGGCCGGTTCGCTGGGATTGCCGGACCTGGGCATTTCGACGCTGGACGATGTGTTGACCGATATCCGCCGCATCACCGACGTCTGCCCGCTGCCGCTGCTGGTGGATGTCGACAGCGGTTTCGGCGCTTCGGCGTTCAACGTCGCCCGCACGGTGCGCTCGGTGAGCAAGGCCGGGGCGGCGGCGCTGCATATCGAAGATCAGGTCGGCGCCAAGCGCTGCGGCCATCGGCCCAATAAGGCCATCGTCTCCACCGAAGAGATGGTGGATCGCATCAAGGCGGCGGTGGATGCGCGCAGCGATCCGGACTTCGTGATCATGGCGCGCACCGACGCGCTGGCGGTGGAGGGGCTGGAGGCGGCCATCGAGCGCGCTCAGGCTTACGTAGCGGCCGGGGCCGACATGCTGTTCCCGGAAGCGATCACCGAGCTGGGCATGTACCGCCGCTTTGCCGAGGCGACGCAGGTGCCAATCCTTGCCAACATTACCGAATTCGGCGCGACGCCGCTGTTTACGACCGAGGAGCTGCGCAGCGCCCAGGTGGATATGGCGCTGTATCCGCTGTCGGCCTTCCGGGCGATGAACCGGGCGGCGGAGCGGGTGTACCGCACTTTGCGCGAGGAGGGCACGCAGAAAAGCGTCATCGACACCATGCAGACCCGCAACGAGCTGTATGAAAGCATCAACTACTATTTGTTTGAAGAGAAACTCGACGCCCTGTTTGCTCGCCAGCGCGACGAATAGGCGCTATTCACGCAGAAGCCAAATGAGGACAGTATGAGCCAAGCGATCCCCCCGCAAAGCCCGACTGGCGTTAAGCCGAAAAAATCCGTGGCGTTATCCGGCGTGCCCGCCGGGAATACCGCGCTGTGTTCCGTAGGGCGCAGCGGCAACGATCTGCACTACCGTGGTTACGACATCCTCGACCTCGCGCGCCACTGCGAGTTTGAAGAGGTCGCCCACCTGCTGATCCACGGCAAGTTGCCCAACCGCGACGAGCTGCAGGCCTATAAACACCGTCTCAAAGCGCTGCGCGGCCTGCCCGCCAGCGTGCGCACGGTGCTGGAGGCGCTGCCGGCGGCGTCTCACCCGATGGACGTGATGCGCACCGGCGTTTCGGCCCTCGGCTGCACGCTGCCGGAAAAAGAGCAGCACGGCGCGGCCGGCGCACGTGATATCGCCGATCGGCTGCTGGCATCGTTGGGATCGATGCTGCTGTATTGGTATCACTACAGCCACAACGGCGAGCGCATTCAGCCGGAGACCGACGACGATTCCATCGGCGGCCACTTTCTGCACCTGCTGCACGGCGAGGCGCCTTCCGCCAGTTGGGAGCAGGCGATGCACGCGTCATTGATCCTGTACGCCGAGCATGAATTCAACGCCTCGACCTTCGCCGGCCGGGTGATCGCCGGCACCGGATCCGACGTCTATTCGGCGATCGTTGGCGCCATTGGCGCGCTGCGCGGGCCGAAGCACGGCGGCGCCAACGAGGTGTCGCTGGAGATCCAGCAACGCTATGAAACGCCGGACGAAGCGGAAGCCGACATTCGCCGCCGCATCGACAACAAAGAGGTGGTGATTGGCTTCGGGCACCCGGTGTACACCGTCTCCGATCCGCGCCATCAGGTGATCAAAGAGATCGCGCTGCGCCTGTCGCAGGAAGCGGGCGCGATGAAGCTGTATGACATCGCCGATCGGCTGGAAAGCGTGATGCACGACACCAAAAACATGTTCCCCAACCTCGACTGGTTCTCGGCGGTGTCTTACCACCAGCTGGGGGTGCCCACCGAAATGTTCACGCCGCTGTTCGTCATGGCGCGGGTGAGCGGCTGGTCGGCGCACATCATCGAGCAACGGCAGGACAACAAAATCATTCGCCCGTCCGCCAACTATACCGGGCCGGAAGCGCGGGCGTTCGTACCGCTGGATCAGCGCTGAGCGCCGATCGTTATCGTGTCATTTTCACTCTGGAGCCTTTGGGAATCATGATGCTTGAGTCTGCCAATACCCGCCGTCCGCCGTTCGATCGCGAAATGGTCGATATCGTCGATTATGTGATGAAAGAGGCCGTCGATACCCCGGCGGCGTACCGCACCGCTCACTATTGCCTGCTCGATACCCTCGGCTGCGGGCTGGAGGCGCTGAGCTATCCGGCCTGCAAAAAACTGATGGGGCCGGTGGTGCCGGGCGCCGAGGTGCTGAACGGCAGCCGGGTGCCCGGCACCCGTTTCCAGCTGGATCCGGTGCAGGCGGCGTTCAATATCGGCGCCATGATCCGCTGGCTCGACTTCAACGACACCTGGCTGGCGGCGGAGTGGGGCCACCCGTCGGATAACCTGGGCGGGATCCTGGCGGTGGCCGACTGGCTCTCGCGCCAGGCGGTGGCGGCAGGCAAGGCGCCGCTGACCATGCGGCAGGTGATGATCGCCATGATCAAGGCGCATGAGATCCAGGGCTGTCTGGCGCTGGAAAACGCCTTCAACCGGGTGGGACTGGATCACGTGCTGCTGGTGAAGGTGGCGTCCACCGCGGTGGTGGCACAGCTGCTCGGCCTGAACCGCGAGGAGATCCTGAATGCGGTGTCGCTGGCGTGGGTGGACGGGCAGTCGCTGCGTACCTATCGCCACGCGCCGAACGCCGGCACCCGAAAATCCTGGGCGGCGGGGGATGCAACCGCCCGCGCGGTGCGACTGGCGCTGATGGCCGCCACCGGCGAAATGGGCTACCCCTCGGCGTTGACGGCGCCGACCTGGGGGTTTTACGACGTTTCTTTCAACGGCAAGCCTTTCCGCTTCCAGCGGCCGTACGGCGCGTATGTGATGGAGAACGTGCTGTTTAAAATTTCGTTCCCGGCGGAGTTCCATGCCCAGACCGCCGTGGAGGCGGCCATGACGCTGCACCGCCAGATGCAGGCTGCCGGCAAAACCGCCGCCGACATCGCCAGGGTGAGCATCCGCACCCACGAGGCCTGCCTGCGCATTATCGACAAGCAGGGGCCGCTGGATAACCCGGCGGATCGCGATCACTGCATTCAGTATATGGTGGCGATCCCGCTGCTGTTCGGCCGGCTGACGGCGGGGGACTACGAGGATCGGGTGGCCGAGGATCCGCACATTGATGCATTGCGCGGCAAGATCCATTGCCACGAAGATCCCGCCTTCACCCACGATTATCACGATCCGGAAAAACGCTCGATCGCCAATGCGCTGACGGTGGAGTTCGCCGACGGCAGCCGTCTGGATGAGGTGGCCGTGGAGTACCCCATCGGCCATGCGCGGCGGCGCGAAGAGGGTATCCCGCTGTTGATCGAGAAGTTCAAAATCAACCTGGCGCGCCAGTTTCCGGCCCGGCAGCAGCAGCGCATTCTCGAGGTGTCGCTGGACCGGCAGCGGTTGGCGCAGATGCCGGTCAACGAGTATCTCGATTTGTGGGTGATCTGAGGTAAGTGGCGCTGACAAGCCATGTCGGCGTCGCTATGATGGACGCTCCATTCCCGTCCGTCTTCTTATCAGGTGATTCATGATTGATGCCGCAACGCTGTTGTTGTTTTCCGGTGCCTGCGTGGCGCTGGCGCTGACCCCCGGCCCGGATATGCTGCTGATCGCTTCGCGCAGCGTCAGCCAGGGGCGGCGTGCCGGTTTCGCTTCGTTGGCGGGTATTCAGCTCGGTACTTACTGCCACGCGCTGGCGGCGGCGCTGGGGTTGTCGCAACTGTTCGTTGCGGTGCCGCTGGCTTACGACGCGGTGAGAATGTTGGGCGCCGCCTATCTGCTCTACCTGGCGTGGAAAACGCTGCGATCCGGCAGCAGTCTGCAGGCTTCCTCCGGGTTGCAGGCGGTGCCGACCGCGCGCATTTTCCGTCAGGGACTGTTCACCAACATCCTCAACCCGAAAATGGCGCTGTTCGTGCTGGCGCTGTTCCCGCAGTTTATCGATCCGCGCGCCGGCTCGGTGGTCGTGCAGATGCTGGCGCTGGCGACGGTGCTGAATCTGGTGGGGTTGCTGATTAACGGCGGGGTGATCCTGGCGGTCAGCGGCATGAAAAGCCGCTTTGCCGGCCGCCGTTTCAGCGCCCGCTGGCCGAACTACCTGCTGAGCGGGGTGTTCGCCGGGCTGGCCTGCAAACTCATTTTCGACAGCCGTCGTTAACCCTCGCGCAGCAGCGCTTCAAACGCCGCGCTGGCCGGTTCGTCCGGCAGCGCGCTGTACATCACCAGCCGCAGGTGATTCTCTTCGTCGACGATAAAAGAGGCGTGGTCAAAGGTGACCGGGCCGATCTCCGGGACGATGAAGCTGCGTCGCCCCTGGCAGCGCCCGTGGATATCGTGCTGCCGCCAGAGCCGGCGGAACGGCGGCGACACCCGCTCCAGCGCCTGTACCCGTTGGCGCATCACCTCATCCTCCGGCGCACGGGCATAGTCGCGGCGGAAGCTGGCCAGGATCTGCGGCGCCTGCGCCTGCCACTCCAGCAGGCGTTCATTAAGCTGCGGATCGGCAAACAGCATCCACAGCATGTTGCGCTCTTCCGTCGGACGTTCGTCGATGGCGAACAGCCGCTGCGCCGCCGGATTCCAGGCGATGATGTCCCAACTCAGGTTCATGACGTAAGCCGGCCGCAGCGTCAGATCGTCCAGCAGGCGCCGCACCAGCGGCGAGACCTGGCACCACTGATGGCCGACCGGCACCGGCGGGCGCTGATGCGCTAATAAAAACAGGTGGTAGCGGCCGGCGGCGTCGAGCTGCAGCACCCGCGCCAGGTTTTCCAAAAATGCCACCGACGCATTGATTTCCCTGCCTTGTTCCAGCCAGGTGTACCAGGTGAGGCCGACGCCGGCCAGCGCCGCGACCTCCTCGCGCCGTAATCCCGGCGTGCGGCGGCGGCTGCCGCTCGGCAAACCGACCGCCTCCGGCGACAGCTGTTCTCGTTTTTGCCGCAGAAAGTCCGCCAGTTCGTGGCGGGTGCGTTCGAGGGTGCGTGGGGGCATGGCGGCCGTCCTGTTGCTGTTAGTAATAGTATAAATGGCTATATAGTAACAGTTTAAACCCTGTTCCATACTGCGGCCATCATAATCTCTGGAGGTGGTATGGAACATTCATTATCTCGTGAGCGGCGAGGGCTGCCCGGCCTGCCGGTGCTGCTGTTGGGCGGGTTCGTCACGGTGTTCGATCTGTTTGTGGTCAACGTGGCGGCGCCGGTGATCCAGCGGCAGTTCGCCGCCGATTTCGCCGGTGTCGGTTTGATCGTCGCCGGTTATGAGTTGGCGTTTGGGGTGCTGCTGATCGCCGGTGGGCGCCTGGGCGATCGCTTCGGACGTCGGCGTCTGTTCAGCCTCGGCATGCTGGGATTCGCGCTGAGTTCTCTGCTGTGCGGGTTGGCGGGATCGCTCAGCCTGTTGATCGCCGCGCGTATTCTGCAGGGGGCGACGGCGGCGTTGCTGTTTCCGCAAATTTACGCCTTGATGCGGGTGCTGTACGCGCCGCAACAGCGGCGGCGCGCTTTCGCCTGGCTGGGCATGACGCTGGGGTTGGCGGCGATCTTTGGCCAGATCCTCGGCGGATTTATCATCGAGGCTAACCTGTTCGGCAGCGGCTGGCGCATGATCTTTTTGATCAATTTGCCGATCGGCGCACTGGCGCTGTGGGCGGCGCGGTGCATTCCCGAATCGCGGGTGGCGCAGGCGCAGCGGTTGGACGGCGTTGGCCTGTGGCTGGCGGCGACCGGCCTGTCGCTGTTGCTGCTGCCGCTGCTGGAGGGGCCAGCGCGCGGCTGGCCGTGGTGGATAGCGCCGATGTTGGCGTTAGCGATGCTGACGCTGTGGGGCTTCCTGCGTTGGGAGCGCCGTCTGGCGCAGCGCGGCGGCGATGCAGTGCTCGATCCGGCGCTGTTCCGTCAGGCGGGCTTCGCACCGGGTATGGCGGTGGTGCTGGCGATTTATGCCACCGCTTCCTCGTTTTTCTTGTGTTTCGCACTGCTGATGCAGGCGGGGGCGGGGCTGACGCCTTTTCAGGCGGGCAGTCTGTTCGCCCCGGCCAGCGCGGCCTTCATGCTGGCCTCGATGTTGGCGCCCCGGTTAGCGCTGCGTTGGGGTAATGGCGTACTGAGCGTGGGCGTGGCGATTTACGCCGCCGGGTTGGCGCTATTGATGGCGCAGGCGCTGTGGGGTGAGGCGCTGGCGCATCCGCTGCGGCTGCTGCCGGGGTTAGTGGTGCTGGGGTTCGGTCAGGCGCTGAGCATGACGCCGCTGCTGAATCTGGTGCTCGGTTTGGCGCCGGAGCGGCAGGCGGGCATGGCGGCGGGTCTGGTTGCCACCGTGCAGCAGGTGGGGGGCGCGCTGGGCATCGTGGTCAGCGGCGTCGGTTTTGTGCCGCTGTTGGCGAGCGGCGGCGCAGCGGAGCGCTATGCCCAGGCCTTTGCCGGCGCGATGCTCTGTAATTTGGTGGCGATGGACATTGCCCTGCTGTTGTTAAACCGGATCACTCGAAATACTCAGAAAGCGGATCTTAAGTAGGCCGTCGGCAGGTGCTTTACTGTCGTCATCATGAGAGAGCGTAAGGAGCCACACTGATGTTTCAACCCGCCGCATTTCGCGAAGACGATCTGGATGCCCAACTGGCGCTGGTGCGCGCCCACCCATTGGGGCTATTGGTCAGCCACGGCGAACAGGGATTGACGGCCGATCCGCTGCCGTTTCTGGCCGATGTCGAACAGGGGAAAATCCGGCTGCGGGCGCACTTGTCGCGCGCCAACGCGCACTGGCGGCGGCTGCAGCATGCGGCGGAATGCCTGGTAATTTTTCAGGGCGTGGAAGGTTATGTGTCGCCCGGCTGGTACCCGAGCAAACGCCAGACCGGCAAGGTGGTGCCGACCTGGAATTACAGCATGGTGCAGCTGTATGGCGTACCGACGGTGATGGACGACCCGGCCTGGCTGCGCCGCCAACTGATCGATCTGACCGCGCAGCAGGAAGGGCGCCGCCCGGCGCCCTGGCGGCTCGATGATGCGCCGGCCAACTACATCGCCGCGCAGCTTAAAGGCATTGTCGGTATCGAGATCGCCGTCACCCGGCGCGAAGGCAAATGGAAGATGAGCCAAAACCGCAGCGCCGACGATGCAGATGGGGTGATCGCCGGGCTGCGCGAGGGCGATGACGCGCAGCGGCGGTTGGCGGCGGAGGTTGAGCGGCGGCGCGGATAGGGTATGCTAACCGAAGAGTGAGCTGAGGGAACCTTCGGATGGATTACACCAAAATTATCAAAGAAATAGGCCGCGGCAAAAATCATGCGCGCGATCTGGATCGGCAGACCGCCTTTGAGCTGTATCAGGCGATGCTGGCTGGAGAGGTCCCCGAGCTGGAGCTGGGCGGCATTCTGATCGCGCTGCGCATCAAGGGCGAAGCCGAAGAGGAGATGCTGGGCTTCTACCAGGCGATGCAACAGCAGGTCTTGCCGCTGCAGGCGCCGCAGGGGCGGCCGCTGCCGGTGGTGTTGCCGAGCTACAACGGCGCGCGCAAGCAGGCCAACCTGACGCCGTTGCTGGCGCTGCTGCTCGCGAAAGTGGGCCTGCCGGTGGTAGTGCACGGTATTCTGGACGACAGCACCCGCGTGACCAGCGCCGAGATTTTCCATGCCCTGGGGCTGCCGTGGTCGGAACAGGCCGCTCATGCCCAGCAGCGCCTCGATAACGGCGAGGCGGTATTCATGCCGATTTCCGCGCTGTCGGCGCCGCTGGCGCGGCAGCTCGGGTTGCGTTGGCGCATGGGGGTGCGCAACAGCGCCCATACGCTGGCCAAGCTGGCGACGCCGTTCGGCGAACAGGATGCGCTGCGCCTCGCCAGCGTCTCTCACCCGGAGTATGTTGGCCGGGTGGCGTCGTTTTTCCGCCAGATCGGCGCCCGCGGGCTGTTGATGCACGGCACCGAAGGCGAAGCCTACGCCAACCCGCTGCGCTGCCCGCAGATTCATTATATTGCCGGCGGCGAACAGCGCGTATTGCTGGAGCGCACCTTGCAGGATGAAACGCCGGCATTGCCGGCGGCGAAAGACGCGGAAACCACCGCACGCTGGACCGAGCGCTGCCTGGCGGGCGAGGTGGCGATCCCGCAGGCCATCCAGCGGCAGGTCGCCTGTTGTCTGGTGGCCGCCGGCGAGAGCGAGACGCTCGAGCAGGGGCTGCAGCGGCTGCGTCAGGCCTAAGCGCGACTATACTGGGATATTTCCTCATCGGCTGAGAAGGACGGTTATGCAACAGGCTCTCGATTACTTCAATCAATTGAACCAGGATTACCTCGACGTTCACCGCGCCAAAGAAGAGCTGTTCTGGCAAAACTACATGGGCACCGGCGGTGAAGACGTGTCGGCGCGCTTTTCCGCCGCGGAAAGCGCCTATAAGCGCTTTATCGCCGAACCGCGCCGGCTGGCCGAGATCCGCAATCTGCTGGCCGGATTGGAAGCGCTGCCGCAGGAGGCGCAGCGCGATGCGCTGATCCACGGCCTGCAAGGTTGGCTGCGTTTCTTCGACTGTAACGCCATTGAAGATCCGCAGGCGCAGGCGTTGTTGGATCAGATCATTCATGCCGAATCCGATCTCTACTCGCGCCGCAAGGGCTATCAGGTCACGCACCTGAACGCCGACGGCCAGCGGGTGGCGGCCTCGCTCGGCGAGCTGCTGACCAACCAGGCGACCAACCCGAATGAAGACTACCGCCGCAGCTCGCAGCAGGCGCTGCGCGACCTGGAGCAATGGCTGCTGCATAACGGCCTGCCGGAGCTGATTGGCCTGCGCAACCGCTTTGCGCGCCAGATGGGTTATCGCAACTATTTCGACTACAAGGTGAACAAAACCGAGCGCATGACGCCGGAGCAGCTGTTCGCCATTCTGGATCGCTTCGAGCGGGAAACCCGCGAGGCCAACGCGCGCAGCCTGCAACAGCTGGCGGCCGACAAGGGCAGCCAGGCGCTGGAGCCGTGGAACGTGCGCTTCGCCAGCGCCGGCGACGTCACCCGTCAACTGGATCCTTACTTCCCGTTTTCTCGTTCGCTGGAACGCTGGGTCGACAGCTTCAAACGCCTGCACATCGGCTTTGGCGGCGCCGAGATGAATCTCGATCTGCTGGTGCGCAAAGGCAAGTATGAGAACGGCTTTATGCACGGCCCGGTGCCGCCGTTTGTGCGCCAGGGGGAATGGGTGCCGGCGCGCATCAACTTCACCAGCCTGGCGCAGCCGGGGCAGGTGGGCAGCGGGGCTTACGGGCTCAACACGCTGTTCCACGAGGGCGGCCATGCGGCGCACTTCGCCAACATTCGCCAGAATGCGCCGTGCTTCTCGCAGGAGTTCCCGCCGACCTCGATGGCCTATGCCGAAACTCAGTCGATGTTCTGCGACAGCCTGCTGGACGATGCCGACTGGTTGAAACGCTATGCGAAAAACGCCGCCGGCGAAGCGGTGCCCGATGCGCTGATCGAAGCCGGCATCGCGGCGCGCCAGCCGATGCGTGCGTTCAACGAACGCCACATCCTGCTGGTGCCGTACTTCGAGTGGGCGCTGTACCAGTGGGATGACGCGCAGCGAACGCCGGAAGCCATCACCGCGCTGGCGCGCGAGGTCGAGCAAAAGATCCTTGGCATCAGCGGCAGCCCGCGCCCGACGCTGGCGATCCCGCACCTGCTGTCGCTGGAGTCAGCCTGTTCCTACCAGGGCTATCTGCTGGCGATGATGGCGGTAGAGCAAACCCGTCACTTCTTCCTGCAGCGCGACGGCTACCTGACGGACAACCCGGCCATCGGCCCGGATCTGGCGCAACACTACTGGTTGCCGGGCAACAGCGTCAGCCATGACGACACGTTGCGTAGCCTGACCGGCGAAGGATTCAATCCGGACTATCTGGCGCAGGCGTGCAACCAGACGGTGGCGCAGGCGTGGCATGAGGCGCAGCAAACGATGGCGGCCGCGGCCAGGCGCCCGCAGCCGCCGGCAGATTTCGATTTGGAGGCGCACATCCGGGTGGTGGATGGCGAGACGGTATTGGCGGACAACGCCGACGGTGATGAACGGATGTGCCACGACTTCGCCGCGGCGATAGAGGCGCGCCAGGTTTAAGGCTGACAATAAAATCCACGCCGCGGCGTGGATTTTATTTAATGGCTAAAACCGGCGCTATTTTATTCGAAATAGACGTCGGGATTATCGGCCAGAGAAATGAAACTCTTGGTGTTTCTATCCAGCGTACGAATCTCCCCGCTTTCGATGTCGTACACCCAGCCGTGCAGGCGCAGCCCACTGTTGCGCAGACCCACCGCCACAGAAGGGTGGGTTTTGATATTATTTAGCTGAGCTATGACGTTCTCTTCAACCATAGCGTTAACTTTGTCTGTTTCGTTATCCCAGGTTTTCTTCTCGACCACCGCTTTGGCCGCATCCGCGTAGTGCAGCCAGTGGGCAACGGCAGGCATGGGGTCGAGGCACTGACAGGACGCGATAGCCTTCATGGCGCCACAGTTCGAGTGGCCACAAATCACGATATCAGTCACGCCCAGCGCCACCACCGCGTACTCGATGGTGGCAGAAACCCCACCCGGCTCCGGGCCAAAGGAAGGGACGATGTTACCGGCGTTGCGGATAACGAACAGTTGCCCAGGCTCTTGCTGCGTCACCAGCTCGGGCACCAGACGACTGTCAGAACAGGAGATAAACAGCGCTTTAGGATTTTGGCTGGAGGCCAGGCTGCGAAAGAGTTCCTTACGCTGCGGGAAAATCTCTTTCTGGAAACTGAGGAAACCTTCAATGATATGTTGCATACAACGCTCTCTGCATCTGTAGTCTGCGTAACATGATAATCATCCTCTCCCGTTAGTCCAGCAATGGGGTGGTAAAAAAATGTGTGCTCATCCCCCTGCAAACCCCATTAAATACGCGGTTTCTACCCGTTTCCGGCTGCATTGTCCGGTTCGTTTACGCGTGGGGTGCTGACGAAGCGGACGGCAATAAACTCGCTGTCGTACCCATTCAGCGCTGACGCACGCGAACATAAAAAAAGCCCGCCGGGATGATATCCGGCGGGCTTTTTGACGTCTGGGGCGGTGATTATTTGTAGATAACCGCGGTCGCGTGCATCAGGTTGTTGCCGCTGGTGGAGGTGATGGTGAAAGCTTTGGCACCCGCCGCATCGGCTTTGGCGGCCAGCTGAGAGGTCAGGCTACTCAGGTCGGTGGCACCGCTGGCGACGATCACGCCGGCTTTTTCGAATTGGGCGGCATCCTGGGCGCTGACGTGTTCAGCGGCGAAAGTAGTGAAAGAAACGGTGGCCAGGGCGATAGCGGCAGCAAAAGTTTTGATGGTTTTCATGTTCGTCATTCCTGTCAAAGTCAATTAGGGAAAAAGGGGTTTGCCTTTCGATGGGAGGATTATTGCGCAGTGACAGGCGGGATGAAATCGGAGAGTGTTGATAGTTTTATTCAATTTTTTTGATTATTAATTCCCCCGTTTATCTTCTGCCTAAACGGGGGAAACGATCAGCGTGTCGGGCGCGTCAGATCGAAACGGTGCTGTTCGGAAATGCCGTAGTAGGCGGTCGGGCCGCCGGCGCGCAGGATAGGCTCGGCGACGGCGGTCTGGTAGACGCCGTGTTCGTCCAGCAGCGCCGGATCGAGGTGCACCGCCACCACCTCGCCCAAGACCAGCCAGGTCTCCACCTGCTCCCCGGCGGCGGTTTGCAGTTGGATGCATTGGGTCAACCGGCATTCGAAGTTCACCGGGCTTTCGGCCACGCGCTCGGCTTTGACCCGGCGCCCGGGCAACGGCGTAACGCCGGCGAAGGCGAATTCGTCCTCACCGCGCGGCAGGGTGATGGAACTGTTGTTCATCGCTTCCGCCAGCGGGCGCGTCGCCAGGTTCCAAACGAACTCACCGGTTTCCACGATATTCGCCACGCTGTCTTTCCAGCCGGTGCTGGCGAAACCGATGATCGGCGGGCGATAGTTGAAGCAGTTGAAAAAGCTGTAGGGGGCGAGATTACGCAAGCCGGCGGCGCTGCGGGAAGAGATCCAGCCGATGGGGCGCGGGCCGACGATGGCGTTCAGCGGATCGTGCGGCAGGCCGTGGCCGGCGGCGGGTTCATAATAATAGCGAGATTCACGGCTCATGGGGGACCCTGTGGCAATCGATGAAGCTTTCATTGTGCCGGGTTTCCCGCCGCTGCGCCATTCCGGGCCGGATGTGTTATCTTACGCGCCGGAAATACCTTCAAGAGAGCCCGTCACGGTGGAAAAAAAGAAAACCTTCCCGCAGCAGAAAAGCGGCCTGCATCCGCGCAACCGTCATCGTTCGCGCTACGACTTCCCGGCGCTGATCGCCAGCTGCCCGGCGCTGGCACCGTTCGTAAAACCGAACGCCTGGGGCGATGTTTCGGTGGACTTCGCCGATCCGGCGGCGGTGAAAATGCTCAACCGTGCGTTGCTGCAACACTTTTACGGCATCGAGCACTGGGATATTCCGGCGGACTACCTGTGCCCGCCGATCCCCGGCCGCGCCGACTATCTGCACCACCTGGCGGATCTGCTGGCGACCAGCAACGGCGGCGAGATCCCGCGCGGCAAGGGCGTGGCGATCCTCGACGTCGGCGTCGGCGCCAACTGCATCTACCCGATCGTCGGCCTGCGCGAATACGGCTGGCGTTTCACCGGGTCTGAAATCGATCCGGTGTCGCTCAACGCGGCCAAGATGATCGTTGAGATGAACCCGACGCTGCGCAATAGCGTGCGTCTGCGGCTGCAAAAACAGCCTGAGCTGATTTTTAGCGGCATCATCGGCGCGGCCGAGAAATTCGACGCCACCCTGTGCAACCCGCCGTTCCACGCGTCCGAGCAGGAAGCGCGCGCGAGCACCCGCCGCAAGCTGCATAAATTGGGCAAAGGGGAAGTGGCCGACAAGCCGGTGCAAAACTTCGGCGGCAAGAACAACGAGCTATGGTGCGAAGGCGGTGAAGAAGCCTTTGTGCGCAAGATGGTGGAAGAGAGCGTCGGCAAGGCCAACAACTGCCTGTGGTTCACTTCGCTCATCTCGAAAAACACTACGCTGCCGGCCATTTATCATGCGCTGAAGGTGGCGGGCGCGGCCGAGGTGCGTACCATCGAGATGGCGCAAGGGCAGAAGATCAGCCGCTTCGTCGCCTGGACCTTCCACGACGCCGAGCAACAGGCCGCCTGGGCAGCCGAACGCTGGTGTTAATCCTTCCGGCGCCGGTTATCCTGCCGGCGCCGACAAAAAACCGCATTTTACCTTTCAATTTTCATCACTTACGTTATTCTCAATACAGTTTTGATAATAAAAATCTTAGGTTGTTGGTTTATTTAAATTCGAATAATTACTTTACTGAATAAATAAATTTAATCCGGTTAAGAGCAATAACCAGAAGGATCGGCGCTGCCCGTTCCTTCCGCGATGGCACGTCTGCGTGTGGGCGCGGCATGTGGCCAGAAAAAATAAGAAAAGCGCCATCATCTGCCACAAGGACTACACCTTATGCTGTTACGATTCAGTCAGTTAACTACCCACAAAGGCGCCGAACTGAGCGCGATAGAACACGCCGTTCCGATGATCGTATTCTCGCCAGACGGCACGGTCTTGCGCGCCAACGATCTCTTCCTCAGCACGCTGGGATTTCAACGCGATGACGTGATAGGTCAGCATCACCGTATTTTCTGCGATCCGAACTATGTCGCCAGCCCGTTATATCGTAAGCATTGGGAGACGCTGAATAAGGGGCAGCCCATCACTGACACCATAAAGCGCATCGCGAAAAACGGCGAGGCGGTGTGGCTGCAGGGCACCTATGCGCCGGTGCTGAATAAACAGGGTAAGGTAGTGGAAATCGTCAAGATCGCCAGCGAAGTGACCGAGCGAGTGACCCAGGCGCAGGAGCACCGCAGCCTGCTGGCGGCGCTGAATCGATCGATGGCGATGATCGCTTTCACGCCGCAGGGCACCATTGTCAGCGCCAACGACAATATGTTGGCGCTGATGGGCTATCGGCTTGAAGAGGCGTGTGGGCAGTCGCATGCGGTGCTGTGCCCGCCGGAGTTCGCCGCTTCCGACGATTATCGGCGGCATTGGCAGCGCCTGGCGCGCGGCAAGTTCATCACCGGGCGTTTTGAGCGCGTCAACCGGCGCGGCGAACGGGTATGGCTGGAGGCCAGTTACAACCCGATCCTCGACAACGACGGTCAGGTGGTGAAAGTGGTGAAAATTGCCCAGGACATCACCCGGCTGATGCAACAGCAGCAGCACGAAGAAGAGATGGTGCGCAACGCGCATCATCTGTCGCTCGACACCGATCGGCAGGCGGCGCAGGGTGCGGTCATCGTACAGCAGGCGGTGAAGGGCATGCAGCAGGTCGAAGCGGCGGCGCGCGAAACCTCAGACGTGGTCACCGAGCTGGGCAAGTGTTCTCAGCAGATCGGCACCATCGTCGAAGCCATTCGTAAAATCGCCTCCCAAACCAACCTGCTGGCGATTAACGCCTCCATCGAAGCCGCCCACGCCGGTGAGCACGGGCGCGGTTTTGCGGTGGTCGCCAACGAAGTGCGCACGCTGGCGGAACAGTCACGCAAGGCGGCGACCGAGATTGAACGCATGACCAAGTCTATCCAGCAAGGCGTGGCGGCGGCGATCGCCGGCATGGCGACCTGTGTGGAACAGGCCGGCGGCGGTGTGGCATTGACCCATGACGCCGGGGAAGTGATTAACCAGGTCAACATCGGCATGCATGACGTCGTGAAACTGATGCAGGCGTTTACGTCGGTGAAGCAGGGCGACGCGCTGCACTGAGTGTTCATCACGCCGCCCGCCGAAAACAGGGGCGGCGTTTTTATCTTCCCGCCGATTCGCACGCCGTTGAGCCGCGGTTCAATTTTGCCGGTCTATGCTATCTTTAAATATGAACGAACGTTCGTTCATATATTTATGTTGATTCGATGGCGCCAGGCGCCCCTTCACCCTTTCAGGAGTTGCCGATGGGAAACCGAGAAAGGATCGTCGAGGCCGCGCTGCACAGCTTTACCCATAAGGGATTTCATCAGACCAGCATGCGGGATATCGCGCAGGCGGCGGGCGTCAGCGTCGGCAATCTCTATAACCACTTTACCGGCAAGGAGGCGCTAATCGGCGAAATTGCGCTGCTGGAAAACGGCGTATTCGTCGAGCTCGTCGCCGGATTGCGGGCCGACAGAACGCGGCCGAAGCAGGCGCTGTCGGCCTTTTTCACCGCCTATCACGCCTTTGTTGCTGAACCGGCCAATGTACAACTGTCGGCGGAGATCGTGGCGGAGGTCGCGCGCAACCCGGCGTTGGCCGAGCCGTTCAGCGCCAACCAGCGGCAGTTGATTGAGGCGCTGGCGACGACGATCGCCGAGGCTCAGCAAACCGGTGAGATCGCGGCGGCGATAGCGCCGTTACCGCTGGCGCAGCTGGTGCTGGACGTGATCGAAAGTCAGGCCTGGCGGCAGGCGATATTTGCGTCGCCTGCGCCGGAGGAGACCGCGTCGGTGCGGCTGCTGGAACAGCTGCTCTACCGGCATGCCTAGTTGAGGTGGATATGCTGCACATTGAGCCGTACTGCAATGCTGACCGCCTGCAAACGGCGGCGCTGATCTACGCCGCGTTCTGCGACAAGTTCCAGCGCACGCGCCGTCTGAGCCCTCGCCTTCAGTGGCGTCTGTTCTATCGGCTGTGGAGTTGGCAGCAAAGCGGCAGCCGGGAGCGCAGCTTCGTGGTGAAGCAGGATGAACAGGTGGTGGCGGCCTTTGCCCTCCATGCGGCCGCCGGTGAGAACAACGCCGGGCGGCGTCCGCGCACCTTGCCGATTTGGCGGCTGTGCCGCCGCTATGGTTGGCTGAACGTGTGGCGCATGTATCTGCAAATAGCGGTGTTGCAGCACACCCCGGCGGCCGATGAGCTGTATCTTTCCTACCTGGCGGTGGCCGAGAGTCAGCGCGGCAAAGGGGTGGGCAGGCGACTGCTGCAGTGGATGAATGACTACGCCGCCGGACAAGGCGCGGGCCGGCGCCTGAGCCTGCACGTCAGCCGGCGCAACGTGGATGCGCAGCGCCTGTATCGGCGCTGCGGTTTTCAGGTGCGGAGAGAAGAACATTACGCGTCGTTGGGGCTGCTCTTCGGCCAGGCCGACTGGGTATTGATGGAGAAACGCGGCGGGGAGGCGACGTGCGCAAAATAGGGCTGTGCAGCGTGGCGCTGCTTCTGTTGGCGCTCGGCTGGGTCATTTTCGTCAACGACTTTCGCTTCGTCACCGAACCGGTCACGGTGACCGCCGGCGGCAACCGGCTGACCGGCACGCTGGTGTTGCCGCAGCATGCGCCGGTCAAGCCCGGCGTCGTGGTGTTCGTGCACGGCGATGGGCCGGCTAACGCCAGCCGCGACGAAGGCTATTACGGCATTTGGGAGGCGATGGCGCAGCAGGGCTACGCGGTTTTATCCTTCGACAAGCCGGGCGTTGGCGGCTCCGGCGGCAACTGGCTGCATCAGACCATGGCGGATCGCGCCCGGGAAACCGCCGATATCATCGACTGGGCCCGGCGGGACGGGCGCTTCGATGCACGCTGCGTGGGGCTGTGGGGCACCAGCCAGGCGGGGTGGGTGATGCCGGAGGTGGCGCGTTTGCGCCCCGACATCGCCTTCACGCTGGCGCTGGCGCCGGCGATCAACTGGCTGCGACAGGGGCGCTATAACACCCGGGCGGCGATGGCGGCGGCGGGGGATGATGAAACGCAGATCCAGGCGCGCGAGGCGTATTGGCGCCATATCCAAACGCTGCTCGAACAACCGGACGGCTATGCGCAGTACCGCCGCGAGTCTGGCGCCGCCGCCGCATTGAGCGCCGACCGCTGGCGCTTTATTCGCGTCAACATGGCCAGCGACGCGACGGCGGGATTGCGAAATTTCACCACGCCGGTGCACCTGATCCTGGGGGGGCGCGACGTCAACGTGGACGTGGACGAAACCGAACGTGTGTATCGGCAAACGATCCCGGCCTCGCTGTTGACCGTGACGCGTATCGACGAAGCCGACCACGTGATGATTAAACCGCTGTTCGCCCGCCATCCGTGGCTGATCAACGTGGTGGGGCTGTTTGCCCCGCGCTCGGTGCAATACGATACCTACCGGCAGGACGTGGCGGGCTTCCTGGCCGCCCAGCCCTGCGGCAGGGGGCGCTAACCGCCGGGAGCCGCGGGCGGTGCCTGTTCTTCGTGCGGCTGCGGCGCGCGGGAGATTTGCATCGCCTGCTGCGGCATGCCGATGCCGGCCCGATCGAAATGGATTTTCACCAGCCGATCGAGGGCGTATTGCACCACCCACTGTTTCAGCGCCAGCGTGCGCACCGTCACGCGGGTGGTGAACGAGCGGTCACCCAGCGCCACCACGCCATTGAAGACCGGCTCGCCAATCAGGAAATGTTTCACCTGTTCATCCTGCTTCAACGCCGCGATGGCCTGATGCAGCACCTCATTGACCCGATCGATGTCCTCGTCGCGGCTGACGGTATAATTGGCGCGATACACCCCGAACTCACGCGCATAGTTGGCCAGCGTAGTGATCGAAGAGTACGGCACGATGTGATAGACGCCGTAGTCGTCGCGCAGGCCGATCGAGCGGATGGTCATGCGCTCCACGGTGCCGGTGATGCCGCTGACGGTGACGTATTCGCCGGTGTTCATGCCGTTTTCGAACTGGATGAACACGCCGGTGATCACGTCTTTCACCAGCGTCTGGGCGCCGAAGCTGATGGCCAGCCCCAGCGCCCCGGCGCCCGCCAGCAGCGGCGCAATGTTTAGCCCCACCTGCGACAGTACGATCATCACGGTAATGGTGCTGATAACGATAGCCAACACGTTGCGAAACAGCGTCAGCAGCGTGCGTTCGCGCGCGCTCGGCCGCACGCCGTTGCTGAGTTCCAGCGCCAGGCGGTGCTCGATGATGCTGGCCATCAGCGTCCAGCTGAACACGGCGATCAGCAGGATCAGCAGGATATGCACCAGCCCGCCGAGGGTGCGCTGGCCATTTTCGCTGCTCGCCCACTGGTACAGGTTGATCAGGTGCCAGGCATCGAGCAGGAACAGCGTCACCGCCAGCACCACCATCACCCGCAGTATCTTCAACCCGTTGGGGATGTAAGAGTTGATGCGCCGCTCGAGCATCGGATAGCGCAGATTGACGTCGGTCGGCAGCGAAATGCGGCGGAAAATCCAGCGGGTCAGCATGCCGGACAGCAGGGCGCCGACGCCGACCACCAGCAGGCTTTTCACCGTGGCGCTCATCATAAAGCGCAGGCTGTTGCCGATGTCGAACTGAGACAGCACGAACAACACCAGAAAATAGGCGATCGCCAGCAGGTGCCAGATATGCCCCAGGCCGCGCAGGATCACGCTGAAAAACGCCATCGACCGTTCGGCCAGCAGGTTGATCTGTCGCTGTATCGGCTTGCGGTTGTGCAGGATCAGCCAAATGGCGTACAGCGTCAGCGCCAGCATCACCACCAGGTTGACGGCGGCGGCGGCCGGGTAGCTTATTTGTACCGCCACCACCGGCACCACCACCATCAGACCGTAGCCGATCAGCCCGCTGAGCCAGGCGAGACGCGTGTTCCAGTAACGCGCGCTCGGGTCGCTGAAGGGGAAGGGGCGCAGATAGTCGAAGTTAGGGGCGAAAATCAGCCGCAGCACCGCCTTGAAGAATTCAATCACCGCAAAGGCGCTGAGAAACAGGGTTTGCAGTCGCAGAATGGTGGCGCTGTCGGCGTGGACGTGGCGGGCGAACAGGTTGCCCGCCGCCAGCGCCAGCAGCAGTACCAGCAGATCGACGGCGAATGCGCCGAGAATGGCGGCGGGGCGCTTATACCACGGGCCGCGCTGCAGCCTGGCGTTGTGCCCCCAACTGCCCATGCGCTTGTACAGCGGTGCGATCAGCCGCCGGATCAGGTGGAACAGCGCAAAGGTGACCGCCACCGTCAGCAGAAAATAGCCCAGCGCGCGGAAAAAGCCGGCGGGATTGAAAACGCGCTTCGGGCCGGAATCGATCAGCTTTTGCAGCGCGCCGAGCTTTTGGTTAAAGGTGCCGATGCCTTCCTGCGCCAGCGAGTTCAGGCTGTCGCTCAGCGTGGCCGGCGTTGACTCCTCCGGCGTTGCCGGGGCGGCGGCGTGGGCATTGTCGGCGGCCTGTTTCAGGTGGTTGATGAGTTCCGCGCGCGCTTTGTCGTCCTGCAGCAGATCGGCCAGCGCGGCGTAGGCGGCCTTTTGCTGCTCGCTCTTGTCGGCGGGCGCGGGCGGCGCGTTTTGCGCCAGCGCTGGTAGTGCGAAGATGCTCAGGGTCAGCAACAGCAGCAGGAAAAGCAGGTGTTCTCGCAGATGAGAACCTCGTCGGGAGTCTGCGTTTGGCGGCATTGTTCCTCTCTTTGGCGTTCTGTGATCGGCGGATGTAAAAGCAATACGATGAAAACAATGAATATAGTAGGAAAGGAAACGCGATGGGGCGTGGGAACGCGTGCGGAATGAAAGCGGCGGGCGCGTGGCGCGCCCGCCGTTAAACCGCCAGGATCAGGACACGTGCTGCAGGAACTCCTGCAGACGCGGGCTTGGCGGGTGGTTGATCAGGTCGTGCGGGTTGCCGTCTTCGGCAATCCGGCCTTTATCGATAAAGATCAGGCGCGACGCCACTTTTTCGGCAAAACCGACTTCGTGGGTGACGATGACCATCGTCATGCCTTCCTCGGCCAGATCCTGCATCACCTTCAGCACTTCGTGGCGCAGCTCCGGATCGAGCGCGGAGGTCGGCTCGTCAAACAGCATCATTTTCGGCTTCACCGCCAGCGCGCGCGCAATGGCCACGCGCTGCTGCTGGCCGCCCGACAGTTCGGACGGATAGTGGTGGGCACGTTCCGCCAGACCGACCTTGGCCAGCAGCTCGCGCGCCAGCTTTTCCGCATCGGACTTCTTCGCGCCGCGCACGCGGATCGGGCCGAAGGCGACGTTTTCCAGCGCCGTCAGATGCGGGAACAGGTAGAACTGCTGGAACACCATGCCGGCTTCCTGGCGGATCAGCCGATCGTCTACTTTCGGATCGTTGGCTTTCAGGCCGTCGACGATCAGATCGCCGCTGGTGACCTCTTCCAGCTTGTTGATGCAGCGCAGCAGGGTGGATTTGCCGGAGCCGGACGGCCCGATGATCACCACCACTTCGCCTTTGTCGATCTTCAAGTCGATGTTGTGCAGCACCTGGGTTTGGCCAAAGTGCTTGGAGACATTTTTAAATTCAATCACAGGATTTTCATCCTTCTTTCCAGACGACGCAGCACGAAGCTCAGCACCAGGGTAATAATCAGATAGATAACCGCCACGGCGCTCCAGATTTCCAGTGCGCGGAAGTTACCGGCAATAATTTCCTGACCCTGACGGGTCAGCTCCGCCACGCCGATCACGATGAACAGCGAGGTGTCTTTGATGCTGATGATCCACTGGTTGCCCAGCGGCGGCAGCATGCGGCGCAGCGCCAGCGGCATAATGACGTAGCGGATGGTTTCGCGGCGCGACAGGCCGAGCGCCAGGCCGGCTTCGCGGAAACCGTTATGGATAGACAGCACCGCGCCGCGGGTGATTTCCGCGATGTAAGCGCCGGAGTTGATCATGATGGTCACCACCGCCGCGGTGAACGGATCGATGCGCAAGTCGCTAAATGCCATCGGCAGGGCGAAGTAGATGAACATCACCTGCACCACGATCGGCGTGCCGCGGATCACTTCGATAAACACCAACGCGATGTGGTTGGCGATCCAACCGCCGTAGGTGCGGGCAAAGCCGGCGACGAGGCCGATGATCAGGCCGCCAATCAGACCGAGGACCGAAATCCACAGGGTCATTTTGGCGCCCTCTAACAAGATAGGAATGGCGGGCCAGATGGCGCTCCAGTCGAACTGCATGATATTTCTCCCGGTGATCCCAAACGTGGGTATCAGATACAACGAAGCGCAGGGGGTTAAGCGACCCCCTGTGCTTAAGTTAATAGCTTGCTAAATTCACAGCTTACTTAGGTTCGGTGCCGAACCACTTCTTGTAGATCTCGTTATAGGTGCCGTTCGCGCGCAGGGTTTTCAGCGCGCCGTTCACCTTCTCGCGCAGCTCGTCGCTGCCTTTCGGGAAGGCGATGCCATACTGCTGTGCTTCCAGCGAATCGCCTACGGTTTTGAACTTGCCGGCGCCGGCCGTCTTAATGAAGTATAGGATGTTTGGCGTGTCGTGCAGCACCGCATCGGCGCGCTTGGTGCCCAGCTCCATGTAGGCGTTGTCGATGTTAGGGAACTGACGCAGATCCTTGGTTTTGATGTGCTGCTTGGCGTAATCCACCGAGCCGGTGCCGCTCTTCACCGCCACCACTTTGCCGTTCAGATCGTCGATGCTTTTCACGCTGTTGTTGTCGGCGTTGACCATCACCAGCAGGCCGCTCTTGTAGTAGCCGTCGGAGAAGTCGATGGCTTTCTTGCGCTCATCGGTGATGGTGATGCCGGCCAGCGCCAGATCGACGTTTTTGGTCTGCAGCGCCGGAATGATGCCGCCGAAGTCCATTGGCTTCAGGGTGTAGTCCAGCTTCAGCTCTTTGGCGACGGCGGCCCACAGGTCGATGTCGAAGCCGACGTATTTGTCGCCTTGTTTGAACTCAAAAGGAACGAAAGCGGTGTCGGTGGCGACCACCAGTTTGTCTGCTGCGTGGGAACTTACGGCAAAGGCCAGAGAGAGTGCGGCCAGGGAGACTTTAAAAATCGACTTCATGAGAGGAATTCCTGTACAGGTTGCGGATTACCCATTTTTTATATTGCAGTTGGTGCCATGAAAAAATCGTGCCATGTTTTCAACTACTATAAAAACAAAGAGTTAGTACGTGATGTTGTGCCGGAAAGGCGAATTGTTATGGTTATGCACCAAGGTGGAGCACCAAAATGGTGCGTAAGAATTATCTTGGTGCACAGGGCTATCATTAACCAAATTTTGGCTGTGAAACAACCGTTCTTTAACGTTTTTGCTTCAATATTGATAACTAACTCTAACTTTCATGATGCACTGACGGTGCAAGCGGGGCCGCGAGGGCGCAAAAGGGGGAGCAGATAATGCTAGCGCAACTGGCTGTCTTTGCTGCCGCGCCGGTTGTACAGGCTGGCGGCCGCGTGTTTTTTGTCTTGTTCGGTCTGGCAGGCGAGGCAAAAACGCACGCCTGTTAACGCCTTGCGGCGCGCTTCCGGGATCGGTTCTCCGCATTCCTGGCAATAGCGTTCGCTCTCGCCGTGCCCGAGCGCATCACGCGCGCGCTGCACCGCATCGTCGACGGTGGAGTCAATCTGATCTTGTACGGCGCCGTCCGCCGCCCAGCCGCTGGCCATCATAACCTCCTGACAAGGGAACCCTACCGTTTAATATGGGGCGTTTTTTGTACAATGCAACGGCCTCGCAAAAGAAAACAGGCCGGGCAAAGCCCAGCCTGTTCTGCCCGGAACGACGGGCCCTCTGCAACGCTTTCGCGTTATTCGATATTGGATTCGATGAACCACAGGAACTTGTCCAGATCGCGCGAGGCGGCGGTGAACATGTCGGCGGTGTCTTCGTCTTCCACTTCAGTAATCGCCTTGCGGATGTCATTCGCGACCGCGCCGTAGCGATCGGCCAGCGCCTTCAGGTGCTCTTGCACGCTGTGGATATTGGTCGGATAGCTTTTCAACGGCGTGCGATCGTTGACCACCTGTACGGTGCCCAGTGCGACGCCGCCCAACTGCACTACGCGCTCCGCGAAGGTGTCCTGATGCTCGATGATGGCGGTGCGGAAGCCGTCCAGCATTTCATGGACCGCGATGAAGTTCGCGCCGCGCATGTTCCAGTGCGCCTGTTTGGTGATCAACGAAAGATCGATAAATTGCACGACCTGATGGTTCAGCGCCTTGATGGCGGCCAGTTTGACTTTTTCGTCCAGATCGTTACGGGTATACAGCAGATCAGAAGATTTCGTTTTCACCAGTTTAGCGGTACTCATATCAGATATCCTCTTGATTAGTCGTTGTCCTATTTCGTTACGGGATCAATTATAGCAGGGGTATTTATTTTTGCCGTACGAAAATGGCTATTGCACAAATAGGAATGGCCTACTGGTAATATTTCAATGTGGTTTTTGTTTTTGATTAATGAAATTGATTTTTATTGGTTTTTTTATTTTTTGTTGCAGATTTATTATTTACCGCAGTGACGGTTTACCCCTGTTATTTTATTTTCATTGAGCATGCCGGCTTCATAGGAATATCCACTTTGTTATCGTGGTGTTAATTTTAAGCCTATTCAGATTGATAGCCGTAATTGATGCGGTTACAGTAGGGGAATTATCCCCTCTCTATGAGTGGCGAGTGATGAAAATTAACGTCGTCGGCACCAGCGGCAGCGGTAAAAGCACCCTGGCGCGTCAACTGGCGGAACGGCTTGACGTGCCCTATATCGAGATGGACAGGCTCTATTGGCGGCCCGAGTGGCAGGGGACGCCCGATGATGTCTTCCTGACGCGGCTTGAGCAGGCGCTGGCCGAAGCGGGCGAAGGCTGGGTGCTGGACGGCAACTACAGCCGCACGCAGCCGATCAAGTGGCGCGAGGTCGACTATATCCTGTGGCTGGACTACGGTTTCGGCCGCACGCTGTGGCAAGCTGTGCGCCGCGCGTGCCGACGCGCGGCCAGCAAACGAGAGCTGTGGCCGGGCACCGGCAACCGGGAAAGTTTTCGCCGTTCTTTTTTCAGCCGCGAGTCGATCGTGTTGTGGACGATCCGCACCTATTCCAAGAATCGGCGAAAATACCTGGCGGAAATGGCCGGCGCCGGGCGCCGCTTCGTACGCTTGCGTTCTCCCCGCCAGGCCGCCGATTTTGTACGGGCGTTGCCGCAGGGTCAAAGCAGCAGGCGGTGATGGATCCTCACCACCGCTTTTTTGATTTGCTGCGGCCGCTGCCAAAGACAGCCGGTTTTGTGCGGCTCCATTTGGAAAAAGATTGCGAACATGCCGTGCGTCATGTGCAGCGTTTGCGGGTGGCGTTTGATGTCCAGCAGCAGAAGGTCGCTATTTTCTGCGTGGGGCTGCTCGCGATGCCAGTCGCCCGCCAGACCGTATTCGATGCGCTCTTCACCGCTGATCAGCAGGTGGAGCGCGATGTACTCCTGATGCATCTCGGCGCGCTTCTGCGCCGCTGGCGTAGTGGTCAGCGTCATGACATCCATAAAAATGTTGTCGCCGTCGATCGGGTGATGGCCCGGCGCCAGTTCGGGCAGGTCGCATCGACGCAACTCGGTCAGGGTTGAAACCAGCGCCGGCGCGAGTCCGCGGCCGAAGCGTGGGTTGAACAGGCTGTTGTGAATCACTGTTATTCTCCATGTGAGCGAAAGTCCAAGGTGCCTGCGGTACAGGCTAAGGGGAAGTATGCCGACTTGTCACGAGGAAAACAGTTAACCCGCCTGCATTCCGGCGTTGCGGTCGGCAGGCGGGTCGGGCGATCAGGAAAGGCTTTCGAGGCGCGGTTTGGGGCGGATGGTTAGGGCGGATCCCATGGAAGCGGCGATGATGGCTGCCAGTGCCAGCCATTGCACGCCGCTCAGGTGTTCGCCGAGGAACAGCATGCCGGACAGCGCCGCCATCGCCGGTTCCAGGCTCATTAAGGTGCCGAAGGTGCGCGCCGGGATTTTGGGCAACGCAATGATCTCCAGCGAGTAAGGCAGTGCGGTGGAGAGGATCGCCACCGCCAGCGCCACCGGCAGGATATCGACATTGAACAGCACACTGCCGGTTTGCCAGGCGCCGATCGGGCAGAACACCAGCGCGGCGATCAGCGAGCCGAGCGCCACCGTGCCGGGGCCATGATCGCCACCGGCCTTCTGGCCGAAGATGATATAGACCGCCCAGCAGGCGCCGGCGCCGAGCGCGCAGGCGGCACCGAATGGATCGATCCCACCTACACCGTGGCCGAGCGGCAGCAGGAACCATAGCCCGGCGATCGCCAATGCCACCCAGAGGAAGTCGATCGGCCGCCGCGAGGAGAACATGGCCACCGCCAGCGGGCCGGTAAATTCCAGCGCTACGGCGATGCCGAGCGGCACGGTGCGCAGTGACAGGTAGAACAGGTAGTTCATCGCGCCGAGCGACAGGCCGTAGATCAGCAGCGGCAAGCGACTGCCGGCGGCGAGGCGCATGCGCCACGGGCGGAAGATGATGAACAAAATCAGGGTGCCGATGAAAAGACGCAGCGTGGTGATGCCTTCCGCGCCCACGATCGGGAACAGGCTTTTGGCCAACGAGGCGCCGCTCTGGATAGACACCATGGCGATGATTAACAGACAGATGGGCAGCAGCGCGGAGGGCGCTCTGCCGGAAGTAGATAACGACATCCTTAACGGGCCTTTTATGCGCCGTTCCTCAGCCTTGAGAAAACGGTCGAAACGGGGATGCGAGCAGTGTAAATGAAATGCGAAAATCTGTCTGAGAAAAGCGCACATCGCGGTGAAATCCGCCGATCCTCGGATGAGATGTGGTGAATTTGGTCAAAAAGTGCGCTTTTTCTTAAGAATTATCTGGATATTAAATAGGTGATTTTTGTCACAGAAAGCCGTAGAATACGGCCGAAAATAGAGCGAAAAGAAGAAGATACACTGTTCTTGAAATCTTCTGTTACACGATATAAAGCATTAGACACTCATTTCAAGGCAGAGTTTCACGCTAATTTTTGTTATATTTTCAAAGCATGAACAAATGGATGTACTTAATAATAAAACGCGTTTGAGGTGGTTATGAAAAAAATTGCATGTCTTTCCGCAGTAGCAGCTTGCGTATTAGCAGTTAGCGCAGGTACCGCATTCGCTGGTCAGAGCACCGTATCCGCTGGCTATGCGCAGGGTGATTTCCAAGGCGTTGCTAACAAAGCCGACGGTTTCAACCTGAAATACCGTTACGAGTTCGACAACAACCCACTGGGCGTAATCGGTTCCTTTACCCACCTGGAAAAGGACGGTTCTCAGGACGGTTTCTACAACAAAGCTCAGTACAACTCTATCTCTGCCGGTCCAGCATACCGTATCAATGACTGGGCGAGCATCTATGGTCTGGTTGGTCTGGGTTACGGTAAATTCACTACCAACGCTCAGAACGGTACTTCTCGTCACGACACCGCTGACTACGGCTTCACCTACGGTGCCGGTCTGCAGTTCAACCCAATCGAGAACGTTGCCCTGGATGTCGGTTACGAGCAGAACCGCATTCGTAGCGTTGACGTTGGCACCTGGAACGTTGGCGTAGGCTACCGCTTCTAAGTGTGTTCGTGCCTGCGGGCATGAACCTGCGGCAGCTTTTGCCGCACCGATAAAAAATCCGCCTTCGGGCGGATTTTTTTTTATCTGTTATCGGCTGCCGCGCCCCGTCGGCTGTGTCGAAAAGCGTGCGCTGCGGGCATCGCGCTCATAGCCTTGTGGCTCAGTCAGTAGCCCGTACAGCTCGGGGCGGCGTCCGTAAATCCAGCGGCGACCGGTGCTGAGCGGGATCAGCGTCAGATCGAGCTCGGCGCTGACCATCCGATCTTCCGCCGCCCAGGTCTCCGCCACGATGCGGCCGTAAGGATCGAGGATCATCGCGTTGCCGGTGCGTATCTCATCGTCATCGCGGCCCACGCCGTTGCTGAACAGCAAGAACAGCCCGTTGTCGTGAGCGCGCGACGGTAGCCAGCGCATCAGCCAGCCGCGGCCGTGTTCGCCGCGAAAGGCGGCTTCTATTGCCTGCGGATCTTCCGCGCGCCGTTGCCACAGCGCCTGCGGGATCGGCTTCATGCCGTGCGGGCTGCGCGAATGGGTGCCGCCGGTCTGGTGCGGGGCGATCAGCACGTCTGCACCCAGCAGCGCCGTCGCGCGCACATTCTCCACCAGATTGTTGTCCCAGCAGATCAAGACGCCCATGCGCACGCCCCAGGGGGTGTCGAACACCGTATACCGGTCGCCGCTGGCGATAGCCGGGTGCTCGAAGGCATGCAGTTTGCGGTGCACATGCAGTTCGCCGTCCGGCAGACAAACGGCATAGGCGTTGTAGCAGCGGCCGTCGTCGCCCAGCTCGATCAGCCCGACGCCGATCGCCATGTTGTAACGCTCCGCCAGCGGGCGAATGCGCGCCAGCGAAGGGCTGTTTACGATCGGTTCCGCCAGCGCCCGCACTTCGGCGACGGAAAGATGGCGCACGTGCCAATAGCCGGTGACGCACATTTCCGGGAAGGCCAGCAGCTGTATCTGTTGCTCGGCTGCCTCCGTGATAAAGCGTTCCATGGTCGACAGGTTGTAATTCTTGTCATTGGCGCGATGCTGGAATTGCACCGTGGCGGCGCGTAATGAAGGGGTCATGGTCTCTCTCCGGTTGGGGTCTGCGTTGATTACAGCAGGTGGATTGATTACTGTATAATCAATTAAATTCCTTATTCGATAACCTGATGGAATGGATATAAAACAACTGCGCGCCTTGGTGGCGCTGGCCGAACAGGGCAACTATCGGCAGGCGGCGAACCTGCTGTGCATCAGCCAACCGGCGCTGAGCAAACAGATTCAGGCGCTGGAAACCCAGCTCGGCGTTCGGCTGTTCGAACGTGGCCGACAGGGGGCGGTGCTCACCGCCGGTGGGCAGCGGCTGTACCCGGAGGCGCAGGCGCTGGTGGAACAGTACCAGCAGTTTCAGCGGCGCGCCCGGCGGGTGGCGCTCGGGGAAGCGGGGCGGCTGGCGCTGGGATTTGGCCTCTCCAGCTTTCATCTGGCGCCGCAGCTGGTGGCGGCCTTTCGCCAGCGGTTTCCTGAGGTAGCGATTGGCCTCGAAGACATGCCGTCGGAACGTCAGTATCAGCTGTTGTTGCAGGGGGAGTTGCAGGCGGGGTTCGTGCGCTTGCCGGTCAATACGCCGCTGTGCGGCGCGGCGTTGTTGAGCGATCGGTTGGTGCTGGCTGCGCCGGGCGCGCTGGCGCTGTGCGCCGACGATCTGATGGCGCGTTTCAATCAGCTGCCGCTGCTGCAGCTGACGCCGAAACGCGGGCGCGGGCTGAGCGATCAGTCGTTGCGGTTTATCGCCGCTCACCGGTTGACGCCGAACGTGGTGCAGCAGGCTGGCGATATCCAGACGCTGTTGGCGCTGGTCGCCGCCGGCGTCGGCGTCGCGCTGCTGCCGCACAGCATCACGCATATCGCGCCGGCCGGCATCGACATTTTACCGCTGAGCGGCGAGGAGACGGAGTGGCAGGTTGGTATCGCCTGGGATCCGCAGCGCGTGGACGCGCTGCGGGACAACTTCATTCAGACAGCGTTGGCGATGCAACGCGCTTAGGCATTCAAAGCGGGCAATGCATCACGACGATTGGACTCTGGTGGTACTCGCTGCGGTGGCTTTCGCTGAAACCGACCTTTTTCGCCAGCGCCAGCGAGGCCTGGTTTTCCGGCGAGATGATGCAGACGGTTTGCTCGCCCGGCAGGTGCGTCTTACCCCAGGCCAGCGCCGCCCGCAGCGCCTCGGTGGCGTAGCCTTTGCCGTGCGCCGAGCTCACCAGCGTCCAGCCCATTTCCGGCGCGTCGAGCGCCGGCGTGATGTCGCGCAGGAAGTTGGAGAAGCCGATGCTGCCGAGATACTCACCGCTCTGTTTGTCACGCACCGCCCAATACCCGTACCCCAACAGCGCCCAGTGGCCGACGTAACGCATCAGGCGCCCCCAGGAGTCTTCCCGGTCGCGCGGTGTGCCGCCGATATAGCGTACCACCAGCGGATCGGCCCACAATGCGGCCAGCGACTCGAAGTCGTCCAGCGTGTGTGCGTCCAGCCGCAGGCGTTCGGTGACAAGCGTTGGCGCGGTGTTGAATACGGTCATGTTGCTGCTCCTGCACAGGGTGAAAGGCGATGAAAAACAACGGCGTTCAGTATGCCAGAGAAATCACACCGCCAGCCACAACAGCCGGGTCAACAGAAAGCCGCTCAAGACTGAGCTGGGTGGTCAGCTTCGTCCAGGTTTCGAGGCCAGCCGCCGCCGTACAAGAGGCAATCGAGCAAGCGGGGATTGCATTGCTGACGGCGGGAGAAGAAGAATAAGAACGAACCGGAATTAGGATGAAAGTTCGGTATCGATGCCACGTGCGGGCGCTTCACTGGCTTCAACGCCACCGCGTTCATGCCATTCGCGGCGCCTTTGTTCCCACCACTCTTCGTGGAAGGCTTGCATCTCTTTCAGGCGCTGTTCCTTAACGTGCTGCTGGTCAGTATGAGAGGTTATGGGGGCTACGCGGGATTTCGATGACATAGAGGCCGTCCTTTATAAACTCTATTTTGTATAAATAATGCCCTGTATGGGCGTATTTTTTCAACAAAAAATCATAAATTTTAGCTAGTGCTGGCCTTAACGGTGCACTGAAGATGATCCTGGCCTGATACTGATAGGCAAACTTGAGAAGGGTTTCCCCGATGCCAACTACGAATAAGCGTTCGCGTTGGAGAAGGGTATAATGCATTGCGGTATAGGTATCGAAAGCTGAGCGCCGGTGCCTGTTTGCGTCGCTCAACGCCTTAACATCATAAAACTCCAGAGAGAAAGCATTATTGAGGAGAGCCGTGTCCACATACACAGGGGAAAACCAATGATGCATGTTTTGCCCAATTTTCTTGAAATCCAAATGATAGACGGCCGTTTTACCATCACCTTTTCTTACTGCAATCTGATACCTGTATGTGTCAGCTATCCCTGTGTGTGACGCCCTCACATCAATCTCCATGATAAAATCCTTTTTACTATTATTTTTCCTATAGTTATCCCCTTTGTGACGAACAGATTATTAACCGCGATGGAGAAGATCCTCCAGCCGCCGATGAGGCTTATGCGCAGCGCTGCGCAAAACTAAATGCCGCTGAACCAGTTGTAGCCCTGATCCTCCCAATACCCGCCCGGATTGACGTCGCTGACGAAGATCGCGGCGATATGCTTGGCGTTTTTGAACCCCAGCTTGGTCGGTACACGTAGCCGTAGTGGATAACCGTAGTCCGCCGGCAGCGCCTTGCCGCCGAAATCCAGCGCCAGGATGGTCTGCGGGTGCAGCGCGGTGGCCATGTCGAGGCTGGAGTAGTAACGATCGGCGCATTTGAAACCGACGTAGCCGGCGTTCAGATCCGCGCCGACGTGCTGCAGAAAGGTGCGCAGCGGCACGCCGCCCCATTGGCCGATGGCGCTCCAGCCCTCAATGCAGATCAGGCGAGTGATCTGGCTTTGCTGCGGCAGCCGCTGCAGCTGTTCCAGCGTCCAGGGCGCTTTTTTCTCCACTTTCCCCGCGACCTCAAGCCGATAGCCGGCGAGATCGATCTCAGGGACGTTGTATTCCGGGTAAAACGCGTTGAAGGGGAAAGGCTGGGTAATCTGATCGGGCCGGTAAGTTTGCGCCAGCCGATGACCGCTGAACAGCCAGGCCTGCACCCGGTCGTTCCAGCGCGACATGGCCCACAGCACCTTATCCACCCGATCGCCGTCTTGCAGGTTGCAACCGGTGAGCATGGCGATACCGCCCAGCGTCAGGCCGGAACGCAGCATCAGGCGGCGCTGCAGATTGACCAGCTGCTTTTTTTGGTCCGGTTCCAGCGTCGGCGCGGTTGCCCGCTGTTTTTTCTCATTCATGTTTGCCACCCGTTATCATCGCCCACAGCGTTTTGGGTACGACTATCACCATAAAGACGTGGATCGCCACAAACAGGCCAATGCCGGCCATGGCGAAGAAATGCACGTAGCGCGCGAAATCAAAGCCGCCAAACAGGGCGACCAATCCCTGCAGCTGAACCGGCTTCCAAATCGCCAGGCCGGACAGCACCAGTAATAGCCCCAGCGCCAGTACGCCGAGGTACATCAGTTTCTGAATGGCGTTGTAGTGGCCATGCCGGTGGCGCAGGCGCAGCGTCAATGCCAGCCAGATATCCTGCCGCAGCGCGCCGACGCGCAGCGGCAACAGATCGCGGCGAAAATGGCCGCTGAACAGGCTCCACAGCAGATAGCAGACGGCGTTGAGCGCCAATAGCCACATCACCGCCAAATGCCAACCAATCGCGCCGCCCAGCCAACCGCCCAGCGTCATCTGCGGCGGAAAGCGGAAATCGAACAGCGGCGAGGCGTTGTAGATTTCCCAACCGCTCATGAACATGCACACCATGGCGAACAGGTTGATCCAATGAGTGATTCGAACCGGCCAGCGATGCACCGGCCGCGACGCGTTGGTCTTCATGGCTTCCCTCCGTTACATCGGCGGCACGGTGCCGTCTTTGCCGGCGGAAATGCGGGTGGCGATGCGCTCGCCCTTATCGTTGACGGCGGAGAACAGCACGATGTGCACGCCCGGCTTCAGCAGGCTCAAATCGCCCGGATCCAGCGTTACGATCGGCACGTCTTCCGGCACGACGACGGTTTTCTGCTGGTTGCCGTAGGTGACGGTCAGGGTGCGGCCGTTGGATTTCACCAGTTTGCCGACGGTGCCGTTGGTCATGGTGTCCACTTTGCCATCGGCGGATTCCCAGGCTGAATGTCCTTCGCCGGTGCCGCGCAGGCTGGCGGCGAACACGTGCACTTCCAACGCTTTGAGCGTGCCGTCCGGCTGCGGCACGGCAGCGGTGCCGATAAAGCTGTCCGGTTTGATGTCGTCCAGCGTGGCTTTGGAAACGCTGAGCACTTTGGTCTGATCGTTCAGCTTGACGCTGAGTGTCTCGCCCTTGCGGTCGGTCAGTTGCAGATTGCCGTCGGCAACCTGGCTGATGGTGCCACGCAGCGGCGCGATAACCTTGCCCGGCGTTTGGGCGGCGGCGGCCAAGCCGCTGGACAGCAGTAACGTGGACAACAGTAAACCGGCTATACGATGACGGGTAATCATAACGTTCTCCTGAAATGAGTTTGCCGGTTAAGCATGGTTGAGCGATGGGGTCAGCGCCATGGCCGTTTGATGACATTAATGTCATCAAGTTTGTCCGCCGAAACTGCTAGTATTTTTTGCAGACGTAACGAGGTGGTGAGCATGCGAATACTGGTAGTTGAAGACGATATCGGCACAGGGGATTACCTGAAGAAAGGGCTGGGTGAGGCGGGGTACGGCGTCGATTTGGCGCGCACCGGCACCGACGGATTGTTTCGCGCGTTGGAGCAGGACTACGATGCGATCGTGCTCGATGTAATGCTGCCGGGGCTGGATGGTTGGCAGATTATCGAGGTGCTGCGCAAGAAAAGCGACGTGCCGATTCTGTTTCTCACCGCCCGCGATGGCGTACAGGATCGCATTCACGGTCTGGAGCTGGGCGCGGACGACTATCTTATCAAGCCGTTCTCGTTCACCGAGCTGGTACTGCGTTTGCGCACCTTGCTGCGCCGCGGGCCGGCGCGCGAAGCCGATCATTACGCTATCGCCGATCTGCAGCTGGACGTGCTGCGCCGCCGGGCGGTGCGTCAGGATCAGGTGATCCCGTTGACCAACAAGGAGTTCATGCTGCTGCACCTGCTGGTGCGGCGCGAGGGCGAAGTGCTGTCGCGCACGCAGATCGCCTCTCAGGTGTGGGACATGAATTTTGACAGCGACACCAATGTGGTTGACGTGGCGATCAAACGCCTGCGCGCCAAAATCGACCGGCCGTTCGACGTCAAGCTGATCCACAGCGTGCGCGGCATCGGCTATGTCTGCGAGCCACGTTCGTGAGCGGGCGCACGTCACGTCGGCCGGTGTCGCTGACGCTGCGCACCGCCACGCTGTTCGCGCTGGTGGCCGCGTTGGTGGTGAGCGGGACAGGCGGGTATCTGTTTAGCGCCATGCGTCAGGAAATGACGCTGCGCAGCGATCTGCAGGTGACCGGGCGCGTAGAGTATTTCCGCCATTTGCTGGGGCAGCGCTTTCCTTTGGCGCGCCTGACCGCCAATAACGGCCTGTTCGAAAACATGCTGGGCAATGAACAGGACGTGCTGATTTTCCAAATCCCGGGGCAAAAACCGCTCATCAACGTAAACCCCGCCAGGGTGGTCCTGCCGCCGATCGCGCCGACGCCGCCTGAACAGGCGCAGACGCTGGCCGCCGTGCGCGGCGGGGAAACGGCGCAGGGGGTACCGCTGCGCGCCGCTTCGGCGATGGTCCGATTGGAAGACGGCAGCCTGTTGCAGATCTCCGCCGCGCACGTGATGGTCAACGAACAGAAGATGCTGGCGCGTTACCTGTGGCGCATCGTCGCGGCGGTCGCGGTGGCTTTCCTGCTGATTGCGCTCCTGGGGTATGGGGTCATGCGCAGGGGATTGAAGCCGTTATGGCGCATGGCGGCGCAGGCGGCGCAGATTGCGCCCAATACGCTGTCGACACGCCTCAGCGAGCAGGGGGCGCCGAAGGAGTTGCAGCAGCTGACCCGTTCGTTCAATGCGATGCTTGATCGGTTGAATGAAGGCTATCAGCGGCTGACGCAATTTTCCGCCGATCTGGCCCATGAGATCCGCACGCCGGTAGGGGCGTTGATGGGCCAGTGCCAGGTGGCGCTTTACCAGCCCCGCAGCGTGGAGGAGTACGAAACCCTGCTGTCGAACAATATGGATGAGCTGGAGCGCATTTCCCGCATGGTGGAAAATATCCTGTTTCTGGCGCGCGCCGGCGAAGCGCAGTCTGCGCTGAACTACAGTCGTCTGGATGTGGCGCTGGAGCTGCGGCGGGTGGCGGATTACTTCGAAGGGCTGGCGGAAGAACGCGGCATCGCGCTGAGCTGCGAAGGGGAAGGCGTGCTGAAGGCGGACGCCATGCTGTTCCAGCGGGCGCTGAGCAACCTGGTGGCCAACGCGGTACGTTATGCCGACGAAAACAGCCTGATCGTCCTGCGGGCTGAACGGCGTGCCGATGCCTGGTGGGTGCAGGTCATCAATCAGGGGCCGCCGATCGCGCCGGCACAGCTGGAAAAGCTGTTCGATCGCTTCTATCGTGCCGATCCCGCACGCAGCGCCGGCAATCACGCCAGTGGGTTGGGGTTGTCTATCGTGCGCGCCATCATGACGCTGCACGGGGGAGAGGCGTGCGCGCAGTGTTCTGATGGCCGGGATTCTGCCAGTTTGACCTTTAGCCTGGTTTTCCCTTCATCAGTTCAATGAGCTGCAGCGAATGTTTTCGCCTACTGCGGATCATGCGATAGGCGTCATTCGCAAGTTTTTCCTTTCATTACTATTTCCCATCGCCTTGGCTGAACCTAAAATTTAACATTTACGTCGCGGTAAGCGCATTAATTCATCAGGATAATGCGGATGGCCTGCGGTCTGTGATTATGCTCAACATTCACTTGTTATTATTTTTTTATTAAAATTTAGTTCCCCAGTCCTTTTTTGAGATGTTTTTCCTTAAAATGGATAATCCGCGATACAAAAAACTAACTTTATGGTTTTTGGCGCGTCAATATATCAATGGGTGTGGTGATTGGTTAACCTTTGGTTATGGTTTGCAAGAAAAATCCTATATAAACGATGGTGAGGTGAAAAAGCGTATTTCGTGGCGTTAATTGAGTGGTTTTTCTTGCCTGTGCTTGGGTATTTTCGCGAATTACCTGATTAAATATTTATTTAATATTTCATTAACATTTGACGCCAAACTATAAATGATCGCTATAGTGAAAACATGTGAATAAAATGAAATATAGATTTAATGACCATATTCTCTTTGACGCAGACACCAGAACCCTTAGCCCAACAGATTTTTCTGACGATCCCATATCCATATCCAGTCCTTCCAAACGGTTGTTGTTGCTGTTGATTGCCCACCATGGCGAGGCCGTAGGGCGTGAACTGATATTCAAGAAGGTCTGGGACGATTACGGCATGGTGTCCAGCAATAATAATCTTAATCAGTGCGTCAGCAAATTGCGTCGGGTGATTAAAAACCTTGGCGTCGAGGATGAGGTTATTGTTACGGTCCCTAAAGTGGGTTTTATGTTGCGTGATGAGATTACCATCGAGTCTTATGAGGACGCGGAAGATATTCACGACGCGGAGCCTGCCGCGGCTGTGCCGGGAACTACGCCCGAAGCGGCAACCAATCCGCCGTCCGAAACCGCCATCAATAGGGCCACTTCTCATCTTGGTTATTCCCGCCGCGGGTGGCTGATGTTCAGCGCGATGGTTCTGGGGGGGATCCTCATGGCTATTGCTGTCACGGCCTATTTCAGCGGCTCGGGGGCCCGGCAGGAGAGCTACCTGGGAAAGTCGGGCAACTGTAAGGTTTTCATGTCGTTGCCTGATGCCTCCGCGACGGTCAACGCCAGCCTGAATCGGGATATTCTGGCTTACGCCGCGCACCAAACGGGAGAGTGCAGCGGCGATGAGTTTTTGCTGGTGGTGCGCAGCAATCAGGTTAGGGCTTACATTTCCGGCATTTCCCGCTTATTCCTGCTGCGCTGCAAGATCTTGCGTGAACATAAAATGGAGATCTGTTCAGGTTTGGAAAGCGACAATGCCGAGTTTATTAATTGACCATTGATAGCCGCTGCCCAACACGATTGAAGGACGATGGATATGACAAAAATATTACAGTGTTGAAATAGAACGTTCGACTTTCATTGGGCGGGTTGCCGTGTGGCGTTTACGAGAGGTATTTCCCTTTCTCTACCGCTTTCTACCTCATTATGGTGATTATGTATGGTTAAAGCCGATTTCGGTGATGCGCTGCTATTTTTTGAACCCAGCTATTTAGTGAGAAGAGGAATGGAAGCATTTCTCGTTACCCAATCAAGTGACAGCTATTTTATCGATACCTTGAGGGAGCTGGAGGGGGCATTGAAAGAGGGAAAGCCTCGCGCGCTTATTATGGAGTTATATCATCAGAGCGAATATTTGTATGATGTATTACGATTCGTTCTGACGGCAAAAAATGTCTGGCCGGAAATTCCCTTGGTGATTTTCACCACGGTAGAACATCCCGGCATATTAGCGTTGTTGGCGGCGGATGCGCGCATAGCTATCGTGGCTAAGGAGGACCCTTTGCATTGCCTGAGTGACGCCATTGCGGCTGCGGGCAAGTTCTCTGGCTATCGTTCCCCGCATATTCGCGCCCGGCTGGTGCACTCTACAGCCGCATTATCTGACGGTGAATGGCGAGTTTTGGCCATGATGGTTGCCGGCGCATCTCCACGAAGCATCGCCACCGTGACTCGCCGAAGCTACAAAACCATAAGCTCCCATAAACTGAATATTATGCGAAAACTGGGCCTCAATCAGGCCGGCTTTATGCGGCTTATCCTTACTCTGAGAACCCGATACCCTTCCTGACACGTGACGAGAAGCCCCCCTTTTCTCTACAGCGGCCGATCTTGATTGGCTGCTGCCTCCCTGCGTAAATCCAATCAATCCCCCCTCAGCGAACAACGCCGGCGCTGAAATTTTGCACCGACATGGGAAGGGCGAACAGAGCATATTTGTGGTTAAACAATCACCGCCTTGCAGGGGATAAACCACAATGTGATTGTGCTTTCATTAAAGGCTTAACCCGCTTTTTAATGTGATTGGTGGGGGGTTAAAACATTAATGTCGGGATTTAAATCTAAATATTTGAACTTTAGTAGTTAATGATTCTTTTTTGATCGGTCGGGGATATTCTTGTGGCGTCAAGCAGACTGGCTAAACGCAGTGATGCAAACGGCTGGCTGAGAATGGACGAAAGAAAGAAAACATATTCAACATTGAAGGGAGTTATACCATGAAGAAAATGACACTGGCTCTGGCGATCGTTTCCGCCTTTGCAGCGGTCAGCACTGCTCAAGCCGCCGACGTTACCGCTCAGGCGCTGGCAACCTGGTCTGCGACCGCCAAGAAAGACACCACCAGCAAACTGGTTGTGACGCCGATTGGCAGCCTGGCCTTCAACTATGCAGAAGGCATTAAGGGTTTCAACAGCCAGAAAGGCCTGTTTGACGTCACCGTGGAAGGCGATACCACGGCCACCGCTTTCAAACTGACCTCAAAACTGGTCTCCAATACGCTGACTCAGCTGGATACTTCCGGTTCTACGCTGGAAGTCGGGGTGAACTATAACGGTGCGGTGGTCGGGAAAACGGCTGAAACCACCATGATCGACACCACCGCCGGCATTTTGGGCGGCAATCTGAGCGCCCTGTCCAACGCCTACAACCAGGCCGGCCGCACCAGCGCGCAGGATCAGTTCACCTTCAGCATCATCGGCGCGACGTCAAACGGCACCACCGCCGTCACGGATTTCAGCACGCTGCCGGAAGGTATCTGGAGCGGCGACGTCAGCGTCGAGTTCAACGCGACCTGGACTTCCTAATCCCTCCGAACGATCTGCATCTGGCAGGGGGGAGACCTCCTGCTATTTATCGCTCATCAACGCCAGTGGAATACCGCAATGACACGCTTTTCTCTCGCCGTCACTCTGATGTTAATGCTGCTGCGGCCGGCTTTGGCTCTCGATGTGGGTGAGATCAGCTCCTTCATGCCTGGCGACAGCGCGCGCCTGAGCAAGGAAATCAAAAACACCACCGACAGCGGCCGGCTGGTGAACATCAAGATCGAACGCATTTCCAGTCCCCTGGCCTCCGGTACGGTGATCCCGATGAGCAGCCGGGATGAAATGCTGCTGTCGCCCGCCAGCCTGATCTTGCCGGCCAACGCCAGCGATGTGATCCGCTTTTACTACAAGGGGCCGAATGATGCCCAGGAGCGTTACTACCGCATCGTTTGGTTCGATCAGGCGCTGAGCGAGGCGGGGCAAAACTCCGCTCGGCGTAATGCCGTGGCCACCACGTCGGCGCGCATCGGCACCATTTTGGTGGTGGCGCCTCGGCAGGATCGCTTCGCCTATCAGTTCGCCAACGGACGGATCAAAAACACCGGCAACGCCACGTTCAAAGTGGTGGCCTACGGCAATTGCAGGAACAAGCAAGACGGCAGCGACTGCAAGGAAAACTATTTCGTGATGCCGGGGAAGGATCGCGCCTTCAGCAAGGTTGACGTCAACGATAAAAAAGGACGCGTCGCGCTGTGGCACGGCGAACAGTTTATCCCGGTGAAGTGATGCGCGCGTTATCCACGATGGATGCAAAACAATCACGCAAGGAGTGGCATGTGAACGCTGTGCTGTTGAGAACGCTTTTGGCTGCCGGTGCGCTGGCGCTCCCGACGCTGTTGCCTGGCCGTATGGCGATGGCGGCCGGTTTGACGCAGATTAACGGCGTGCTGATCCCGCACACTTTCAGCCTGGCGTTGCGCGAGGGGATGAGTATTCCGCTGTTATTGCATTATGAAAAGAGCGATGGCGTCAAAGACGACAGCCGCATCGGCCATGCCTTTCTCTACCTGGATCAGGACAGGCTAAAGATTCGTCGGGTGACGCTGGAGGATAACGACGACGGCGCCCGGCTGACGGCGTCGATTGCCGGCCAGCTGCAGGCTTTGCAGGATGCGCCATTCGATCGGCAGCAGCATATCCGGGTCGCGGACGACGCTTGGCTGGCGCTGGATTTCCGGCAGCTCAACCTGCAGCTGGTGGTGAAGGAATCCGCGTTGGGGACGGTGCTGCGCGCTCGTTCCAGCGACATCGGCGCGTCCAGCGTGGATGCCGTGAGCAGCACGCTGGATTATAACCTCGGGGTCTACGATAACCGGGCCCGCGCCAGCGAAGGCAACACCTCCAGTTATTTATCGCTCAACAGCGTCACGGCGTTGCGTGAACACCACGTGGAGTTGAACGGCTCCATCTACGGTATCGGCAGCGGCGATGAAAACGCCACGCTGTACAAAGCGATGTACGAGCGTGATTTCGCCGGTCGCCGTTTCGCCGCCGGCATGTTGGACAGCTGGAATCTGCAGTCGCTGGGGCCGGTCACCACCATCAACTCGAGCAAGATTTATGGTCTGTCCTACGGCAACCGCGCCAACTCGACGGTATTCGATAATTCCCAATCGCTGACGCCGATCGTGGTTTTTTTCCCCTCGGCCGGCGAGGTGCATCTGTCGCGCGACGGGCGGCTGCTCAGCGTACAAAACTTCACGATGGGCAACCATGAAGTGGATACCGGCAGTTTGCCCTACGGTATCTATGACGTAGAGGTGGAGGTCGTGGTCAACGGCAAAGTGGTCGATAAACGCATGCAGCGAGTGAATAAACTGTTCAGCCCTAATCGCGGCGCCAATGCGCCGCTGGCCTGGCAATTCTGGGGCGGGATGCTGCGCATGGACGACTGGCGAGGTGAACGGGAACGTCACCGCCCGGCAAAGGACTCTTATTTGCTTGGCGCTTCGGCTACCGGCAATCTGCAAACGCTTAATTGGGCGCTGTCGGGGTATTCGTTTGACGGCAACGCCGTCGGCGAGAGCCGCGTCAGCCTGCCGGTGACCGAGTCGATTCAGATCAACCTGCAAAATATGGCGGCCTCCGATCGCTCCTGGAGCCTGGTCAATAGCGTCAGCGCCGCGTTGCCCGGCGGCTTCAGCAGCGTATGGATCAATCAGGAGAAAACGCAGATTGGCGATCGTCTGTTGCAAAATGACGCCTATAACCGCGCCGTTGGCGGCAGCCTTAATCTGGGGGCGCTGTGGTCTCCGCTGGGCACCCTGAGCGCCAGCTACAACGACGATAAGAAGAACGACAGTCACTATTACAACGCCGATTATTACCAAAATATTTTTACCGGCCGCTTCGGCACGCTGGGCGTACGTGCGGGCGTGCAACGCTACAACAACGGCAGCAGCAACGCCAATACCGGCAAGTACATCGCGCTCGATTTTTCACTGCCGATGGGCAACTGGCTCAGCGCCGGCGTTTCCAACCAGAACGGCTACACCACCGCCAACCTGGCGGCACGCAAGGACATCAAGGACGGGCCGATCCGTACCCTGGGCGCCAACCTGTCGCGGGCGATTTCCGGTGATACCCGCGGCGACAACCGCTTCAACGGTGGCGGCTATGCGCGCTTCGACACCAAGTATTCGGCCGGCACGCTCAACGTCAGCAGCTCCGCCGACGGCTACGTTAACAGCAGCCTGACCGCGAGCGGCAGCGTGGGCTGGCAAGGGCGTGATATCGCCATCAGTGGCCGCAACGAAGGCAACGCCGGGATCATCTTCAATACCGGCATTGAAAACGACGGCCTGCTGACCGCACGTGTTGACGGCCGGATGGTGAAGCTGAGCGGCAATAAGAATTACCTGCCTTTGTCGCCTTACGGTCAGTACGACGTTGAGCTGATGAACAACAAAAACTCGGCGGAGAGCTTCGACATCGTCACCAAGCGCAAGAGCAAGCTCACCCTGTATCCGGGCAACGTGGCGGTGATCTCGCCGGAGATAAAACAGATGGTGACGGTGTTCGGCCGCATCAAAGCGGAGGACGGCACGCTGCTGGCCAACGCCTATATCAAGAACCATATCGGCCGCACTCGCACCGATGAGAAAGGCGAATTTATCATGGACGTCGACAAGAAATTCCCGGTTATCGATTTTACCCACAGCGGCAATCAGACATGCGAAGTGGATTTGGATCTCAGCAAGGCGCAAGGCGCCGTGTGGGTCGGCGACGTGATCTGCACCGGGCTGAAAACCTATGCGGGCAATATGTCATCCGGGGAGTCTGATCATGAGAGCTAACGTTGCGCTGTTGTTGTTGGCGCTGGTCGCCCCCGCGCTGCAGGCGGCGGTCAGCCAGACCAACTGGCCGGATGCGGCGGTCATGAAATTTGTCTTCGTGGAGAACAACGCCGACGACAACTTTTTCGTCACGCCGGCCGGCGGGCTGGATCCGCGTATGACCGGCGCCAATAAGTGGACCGGGCTGAAATACGGCGGTTCCGGCACTGTCTATCAGCAAAGCCTGGGGTACGTGGATAATGGTTACAACACGGGGCTGAATGCCAACTGGCGCTATGACATGTGGCTGGAAAATGCGCCGATAAAGAATCCGTTCCTCGGCTTGCGCTGCATCAACTGGTATGCCGGCTGCAATATGGATACCAGCTTGATTCTGCCGCAGACCACCGACGAAAAGGGATTTTACGGCGCCGTGGTCACGCCCGGCGGTGCAAAATGGATGCACGGCATGATGTCGCCGAGCTTCTATCAATATCTGAAGCAGATGGCGGCGGGCGAAGCTTTCAGCATGCAGATCAACGGCTGCCAAACGTCGGTGGCTTACGACGCCGCGGCCGGCGGCCGCTGTCGGGATCAGGCCAGCGGCAGCTGGTACAAGCGCACCGTCACGCACAGCAAGGCGGCCCACCTGCGCTTTATCAATACCAATGCCGTATCGGAGGTGTTCGTCAACAGCGATGGGGTGCCGATCATCGGCGAGGGCAATGCCGATTGCAAGAACCAGACCATCGGCGCCCGCTCAGGCATCATGTGCAAGATGGTCAGCTACGATTTGCAGACCGACGGCAGCGTCAGCAATACCTCGATTCATATTTTCCCGGCGATTAACCATGCGGCGCTGTCCTCTGCGGTGAACGCCGCCGATCTGCAGTTCAGTCTGAACGGCAACACCTGGAAAAACACGTCGGGCACCGGCAGCTACTATACGTTTAACGAGTTGAAGAGCAGCAACGCGGTCTATGTGTTCTTCTCCAGTAACTTCTTCAAACAGATGGTCGCGCTGGGGATTTCCGACAGCGGCACCCGCGATCTGATCAATTTCCGTTTTCAGAACACCACCTCGCCGGAGTCGGGATGGTATGAGTTTTCCACTTCAAACCAGCTGATTATCAAGCCGCGTGATTTCAGCATCAGCATTATTTCCGATGATTACGACAACAGCCCACACCGTGAAGGCTATGTCGGCCCGGCGGAGCCGGCGCTGGAGTTCGGCTACTTCGTGACCACCAGCGGCAAAACCGCCGCCGATCAGGTGAGGGTGATGGCGACCGGGCCGACTCAGGCGATCAACGGGGTGAACTATTGCCTCTTTTCTTCTGCGGATGACAGTACCCGGGTACCGTTCCCCGCCACCCTTGGCATCACCACCAGCACCAACGGCCAGCAGAGCTTCGCCGCCGGCTGCGATGGCCAGTGGCACGACATGACCAATGCGCTCTGGAGCAGCACCCCGTGGAATGATATCTCCGGTGAAGTGGGGGTGCTGAACAAGACCCGCGTGACCTTTAGCATTCCGATGAACAACCCGATCTCGCTGAGAACCGTCGACGGCAACGGTTGGTATGGCGACGTCAGCGCCGCCGGTGAAATTCATGTCGAAGCCACCTGGCGCAACATCAATTGAGGGCAGGGCGTGAAACTTGTGCTGATAGGGTTGCTGTGTTTGTCCTTCCCCTTTACCGCCGCCGCGATCAATGTCGGTACCCTGACGTTTGCCATGGATCAGGATCGCTCATTCACCGCCAAGCGGGTGTTGAATAACAACCGCAGCGCGCGCCTGTATCAGGTGAGCATTCGCGCTATCGATCGGCCGGGAGAGCGCGAGGTGCGCAGCCGGCCGGCGGACGGCGAGCTGCTGTTCGCGCCGCGTCAGCTGACGCTGCAGGCCGGGCAGGCGGAGTACTATAAGTTTTTCTACCGCGGGCCGCAGGATAATCGCGAGCGTTATTACCGGGTGTCATTTCGCGAAGTGCCGACCCGATTGTTCGAGCCGGGGCCGCGTCGGGGCGCCGGCGTCAACCTGGAGCCGATCGTGGTGATGGACACCATTCTGGTGGTACGCCCGCGTCAGGTAAACTTTGCCTATCGGCTCGATACCCAGCGCGGTACGCTCACCAACACCGGCAACACCTACTTCAAGTTCCTGCTCAAGCCGGGCTGCAACAGCACGGATGAAGAGGGCGTCACCGAATACCTGCGCCCCGGCGATACGCTGACCCATGCCGGTATTCGGCTGAAGGGGCAGAAATTCATTATTTATAACGACAAATTTATCAGCGTCGATCGCAGCTGCCTCGATTAACGCGGCGGAATGGCAAAGCGGAAGCAGGCGCCGCTTTGCGCTTGTTCGATCAGCTGAATATCGCTGTCGTGCAACTGCAGAATGCGCCGCACGATCATCAGGCCCAGTCCGCCGGAAGGGCGCCGGGCGCCGCTCAGAACAGACGGGCGCACGAACAGATCGGCGCGCAGCGTCTGCGGAATGCCGGGGCCGTTGTCGCTGACCTGCACCATTACCTGGTCTTCCTGCCGCCACAGCCGCACGCCGATGTCGCCGCCGGGCGGCGTATGGCGAATGGCGTTGTCCAGCAGGTTGGTCAGCACCCGCTCAATCATGCTGAGATCGGCGAACACCGGCGGAATGCCCGGAGCGATGTCGGCGTGCAGCCTCTGGTTGCGCGCCTCCGCCGCCAGCTCGAACTTTTGGAATACGTCCTGCAACAGTTCGCTGAGGGAGAAGGGCTCTTTCTGCGGCTTCACCACGCCGTACTCCAGCCGTGCCAGCTCGAACAGCTCCTGCGCCAGCTTGCCCACCTTGCGGCTCTGCGCCAGCGCGATCTCCAGATAGCGCCGCCGATCGGCTTCGCTCAGGGTGGCGGCCTTGACCGACAGCGTCTCCAGATAGCCGTGCAGCGAGGTGAGCGGGGTGCGCAGATCGTGCGAGACATTGGCGATGAACTCACGCCGCAGCCGATCCTGCTGTGCCAGCGTTTGCCATTGTTCGGCAAGGCGCTGCGCCATGCGGTGGAAGGCCTGCTGAAGCTGGCTGACTTCGTCGCGCCCGGCCCGTACCGCCGGCAGCGCCGCGTAGGCCTGCACCGCTTCGATGCCGCCGCTGTCCAGCGCATTGACCTGCCGGGTCAGGCGACGGATCGGGCGCGTCACCCAATAAAACGCGAAACCGCCGGCCAGCAGGCTGAACAGCACCATCACCCCGGAGGTCCACAGGGCCATCCTGGCCGCCGAGTTGAACTGGGCGTTGCTGGCCAGCGCCGTGTACTCTTCGCCGAGCAAGACCACGTACAGATAGCCTTCGATCCGGCCATCGACCTTCAGCGGCGCGACGCTGAACACCTTGCGCCCGTCCTCGCTGCGCGGATCGTCGCCATACACCGGCATCTGCGCGCCATCGAGCAGCGCCTGCAGCGGCGGCAATGCGACCCGCTGCCGTTTCAGATGCCCGGTCGGCGCGGCGTTGCCGATAATCGCGCCCTGTTTGTCGAGCAGGTAAACCTCCACGCTGGGGTTCACCGCCATCAGCTGATCGAACAGGGTATGCACCGCCTGCGGATCCGGTCCGTTCACCCCCAGCAGCGGGTTGCTGTCGGCGATATGCTGCGCCAGGTTGCCGGACAGGCGCTGGATCACCGCCTGGCTGTACTGGGTATTGCTGCGCACCTGCATCCAGCCGGAAAAGGCGCAGCCGATGACGATCAGCAGCGCGAAGATCAGCGTGAGGCGTTGCGCTAACGTAAGGTTTTTCATGGCTTACTCTTGCGGCGCGGCCGCGAATTTATAGCCCATGCCCCACACCGTGAGGATGCGCTCGGGTTCCGCCGGGTTGCGCTCGATCTTGATGCGCAGCCGGTTGATATGGGTGTTGACGGTGTGCTCATACCCTTCGTGCTGATAGCCCCAGACCTGATTCAACAGGCTGAGGCGCGAGAACACCTGGCCCGGGTGGCGGGCGAAAAAGTACAGCAGATCGAATTCGCGCGGCGTCAGCTCGACCGGCTGCTGGTGCAGGTGCACCTCGCGGGCGATCGGATCGATGGTCAAATCGTTGAAGCTGAGCACGCCGGCGTCCATGCGCAGGTTGCGGCTCATCGCTTCCTGGCGGCGAAACAGCGCCTTGACCCGCGCCACCAGCTCCAGCATGGAGAAGGGTTTGGCCAGATAGTCGTCGGCGCCCAGTTCCAGCCCCAGCACGCGGTGCACCTCGCTGGAGCGCGCGCTGGTGATGATGATCGGCGTGTAGCGCGTCATGGTGCGCGCCCGGCGGCAAATCTCCAATCCGTCCACGCCCGGCAGCATCAGATCGAGGATGAGGGCATCCCAGCCGCCCTGTTCCAGCATCGCCATGCCCCGGTTGCCGTCGGCGGCGTGGCTGATGGCGTAACCCTCGTCACGCAGATGCAGCTGCAACAGCTCGGCGATGTCGCCGTCGTCCTCGACGATCAAAATTCGTTTTGGCTTTTCCATTCTCATTACCGCTGATTGCCTGATTCTCTCTGAAGTCTACACAACCCCCACCGGTGGAGTTATCACATTTTATTTAACTTTGCGTGAGGTCTTGGGGAACAAATCCGGGGAATACTCGGCTCATCGCATCGCTAGCTGGCAGGAATCTTTATGAGCCTCACTCTCACTCCGGAACAACGACAGACCGTACATCCGCTGTGGCTGCGGTTGACGCACTGGCTGAATGCGCTGGCGATGCTGATCATGGTGACCAGCGGCTGGCGTATCTACAACGCCTCGCCGCTGTTCAACTTCAGCTTTTTCAACGAGTTGACGCTCGGCGGCTGGCTGGGCGGCGCGCTGCAGTGGCACTTCGCCGGCATGTGGCTGTTTGGCGTCAACGGGCTGTGCTACCTGCTGATCAACCTGGCCAGCGGGCGTTTCAAACGCAAGTATTGGCCGCTCAGCCCACGGCAGTTTCTCGCCGATATAGGTACCGCGCTGCGCGGCAGGCTGCAACACGCCGACCTGCGCCACTACAACATGGTGCAACGCGTGGCCTATCTGTCGGTGATGATCCTCGGCGTGATGAGTGCGCTGTCCGGGCTGGTGCTGTGGAAATCGGTGCAGTTTCCGCTGCTGCGCACGCTGCTCGGCGGTTATGAGGCGGCGCGCTATATCCACTTTTTCGCCATGTCGGCGCTGGTGGCCTTTGTCGCGATTCACCTGGTGATGGTGGCGCTGGTGCCACGGACGCTGCTGGCCATGCTGCGCGGACGCTAAGGAGTGAATGATGGAAAAGGATAAACCGATCATGACGGTCATTGAAGGGCAGGCGATCGTCAAAGAAGCGCAGCGGCTGTTGAGCGCGCCTTCGCGCCGCCGCTTTCTGCGCAACGGCCTGACGCTGGGCGGCATCGCCATGCTCACCGGCTGCGATCTCAGCGATAACGCCAACGTCGAACAGGCGCTGAGCCGCATCTCGCGCTTCAACGATCGGGTGCAGGGCTGGCTGTTCAATGGCGACCGCCTGGCGCCGGTCTACCCGGAATCGATGATCACCCGGCCGTTCCCGTTCAACGCTTTCTACGCCGAGGAGGACGCGCCGGACATCAACGGCGACGACTACCGTCTGGAGGTTGCGGGACTGGTGCAGGACAAACGCGCCTGGAGCCTGCCGCAGCTGCACCGGATGGCGCAGGTCAGCCAGGTGACGCGCCATATTTGCGTCGAGGGCTGGAGCGCCATTGGCAAGTGGGGCGGCGTGCCGTTCGCGACCTTTCTCAAGGCGATCGGCGCGGATCTGAGCGCCCGCTACGTCAGCTTCAAATGTGCCGATGACTACTACACCAGCATCGACATGGCCACCGCGCTGCACCCGCAGACGATTATCGCGCTGACCTATGACGGCCAGATCTTGCCGCGCAAGTATGGCTACCCGATGAAGCTGCGCATGCCGACCAAGCTGGGCTACAAGAATCCGAAACACATTCAGGTGATCGAGGTCACCAACCGTTTCCCGGGCGGTTACTGGGAAGACCAGGGTTACAACTGGTTTGGCGGCAGCTGAGGCGGCCGCCGGCCATTCTCCGGCACCCCGGTGCCTTTGACATGACGGAAGGAAATACCATGAAAAAGTTATTCGCAATGATGATGTGCAGCGCGTTGATGCTGGGCGTGGCCGGCGCCAACGCCGCGGACGGCATGAGCAAAGACGCGATGAAAAAGGACGGCATGAGCCAGATGTCGCACGACGGCATGGCCAAAGACGGCATGAAGAAAGAGTGTATGGGCAAGGAGTGCATGAAGAAAGACAAGATGGGCAAAGACGCGATGAAAAAGGATGGCATGGCGAAAGACGGTATGGCCAAAGACGGCATGAAGAAAGACGAAATGAAGAAGGACGCGATGGGGCACTAAGCCGCCGCACCCCGCGGCCGCAAGCGGGCGAGCCGCAAGCGGGCGAGCCGCGGCGGCCGCGGACAATTAAGGAGAGAGGATGATGCAGGCGACATGGCTGCGGCGCTTTCAGCGCTCGAACGGGGACGTTATCTTTATGCGCGCGGCGCTGGTGGTGATCTTTGCCGCCTTCGGTTACGCCAAGTGGTTTGATTACGAGGCGCAGGGGCTGGTACCGCTGATCGGCAACAGCCCGCTGCTGAGCTGGATGCATCAGGCGTTCGGCATCCGCGGCGCCAGCTATGCGCTGGGCGTTGCCGAGTGGAGCTTCGGTTTGCTGCTGCTGGCGGGATTCTGGTCGCGGCGGCTGGGATTGCTGGGGGCGATCGGTTCGACGGTGACCTACCTGACCACGCTGACGCTGATCTTTTCCACGCCGGGCGCCTGGGAGCCTTCCGCCGGCGGTTTTCCTGCCATGGCCGGGGCCACCAGTTTTTTAATCAAGGATCTGGTGTTGCTGGCCGGTTCCCTGGTGCTGCTGAAAGCCGACTTGCCGGCCGAGCAGGCATAAAAAAGGGCGTAGCCTGGCTACGCCCTTTCGCTGATTGACCGGTTATCACATATCCGGGAAGGTCAGGGTGCCCCCCGGCGCTTCGCGATGAATGTGCAGGAAGTTCAGGTGCTTCTCGTACTGGTCGAGGATATCGCCAATCACCTGTTCCTTGCTGTAGTCCATCAGGTCGTTGCCCTGGGTGCCTTCCATCAGGAAGGTTTCCAGCCGGTAGTAGTGCGACTTGCCGGAGCGCGCGCGGTAGGTGAAGCCCGGCACCGAGTAGCGCATCGGCCAGATCTGATAGATAAAGTTCTGTTCCTCACCCAGGTGCACCAGCAGCTCCAGGTGGTTCAGGCGTTCGTCTTCGGTCGGCGGCACTTCGCTGAACTCCACTTTCGCGCCGCGCAACTCCAGCTCGCGCGCCACGTCCTGCATCGCCGGGCGGCACACCTTATCCAGCATTTTCTGCGTGTACTGGGTGCCCGGGTAGTTCATCACCCGCGACAGGCGCTGCTTCCAGTTGAGCACGTCGTGGCTGGAGACCGGCACTGGCGCCAGGGTGCTGAGCGCGCTGGCCTTGCGGTAGTCTTCCACCCGCAGCGATTTATACAGCCCGGCCATCACGAAGAAGATCACGAAGCTGAACGGCAGGCCCATGATCACCGTGGTTTTCTGCAGCGCCGGCACGCCGTCGGTCATCAGCATGCCGATGGTCAGCAGGCCGATAGCCACCGACCAGAAAATCCGCAGCCAGTTCGGCGCATCATTATTAATGTCGGCCAGGCGCGAGGTGAAGTTGCCCAGCACCAGCGAGCCGGAGTCCGCCGAGGTGACGTAGAACAGCAGGCCGGTGATGGTGGCCACCGAGGCGCTGAAGGTGAAGCCGGGGTATTGCGCCAGCAGGCTGTAGAAGCCGCGCTCCGGGAACTGCATCACTTCCTGCGCGAACTCGGCGTTGCCGTGAATGATCTGGTAGAGCGCGCTGTTGCCGAAGATAGACAGCCACAGCAGGGTGAACACGAACGGTATGATCAGCGTGCCGACCACGAACTGGCGAATGGTGCGCCCGCGCGAGATGCGCGCCAGGAACAGGCCGACGAACGGTGACCACGCCACCCACCAGGCCCAGAAGAACAGCGTCCAGTTGTTCATCCACTCCACCGGCCGATCGAAGGCGAAGCTGTTGAGCGTCATGCCCATAAAACGATTGACGTAATCGCCGACGTTGAGCACCAGCGCGTTGAGCAGGAACTCGGTGTCGCCAAAGAACAGAACGAACAGGATCAGGCCGAGCGCCAGCAGCACGTTCAGCTCGGACAGGATGCGGATGCCCTTGTTGACGCCCGAGGTGACCGAGATGGTGGCCATGATCACCGACAGCAGGATCAGCGAGCCCTGCACCGTCAGGTTTTCCGGGATCTCGAACAGCACCTTGAGGCCGTAGTTGAGCTGCACCACGCCGATACCCAGCGTGGTGGCGATGCCGAAGATGGTGCCGAGCACCGCGGCGATGTCCACGCTGTGGCCGATCGGGCCGTTGATGCGTTTACCGAAGATCGGGTACAGCGCCGATCGGATGGTCAGCGGCAGATTGTAGCGATAGCTGAAGTAGCCGAGGGCGATGCCCATCAGCGCATACATCGACCAGCCTGTCAGGCCGTAATGGAACAGCGTCCAGACCATCGCCTGGCGTGCGGCCTCCAGCGTTTGCGCGTCGCCTTCCGGCGGCATCATGTACTGGGTCACCGGCTCGGCGACTGAGAAGAACATCAGGTCGATGCCGATGCCGGCGGCGAACAGCATCGCCGCCCAGCTCATCAGGCTGAACTCCGGTTTGGACTGTTCCGGCCCGAGCTTGATCGAACCGAAGCGCGAAGCGGCGATAAACACCACGAACACGATGTACAGCGTCGCCGCCAGCAGGTAGTACCAACCGAAGGTGGCTGACACCCAATTCAGCGTGCGGGTGATCCACTGCCCGGAGAAGTCGGTGAAAAAGATGGTCATCAGCGAGAAGGCCAGGATCAGCCCCGCCGAGGTGAAGAAAACCACAGGGTTGAGGCGGTCCTGCTGCGGTTTGGAGGAGGTTTCGTGGGTTGTCATCGTCATCCTCTGAACTGAGAAAATCGTGCCGCTCCGTATTCCGGGGCGCGTTGGCCTCTGAAAAACGGGCGAATGAAGGCGGCGGCCGTCTCCGCAGAGGAGGGCCTGAATGATGCCGCTTTCGCCTGTTGCTGAAGCGCCGGAGCGCTTCGCGGCGGGAACCGCTTACAGCCACTGATTTTGGTCAGATTCGTTAATTACCTCACAAAAATCAGCCAGTTCCACAACCAGATAGTACAAATTTTTAACCAGGCGGCAATAAAATATATGCAATTTTTATTGAACGTTCAATCAAAAAAAAGTTTAATAGTCCTCATGATGACCTGAATCACGGGCGAAACGGCAGTGAAATTTGCCCGCTGAGATAAGGCCGAAGTCGGTTTTGTGAGAGTCGAAATATGCCAAAGGTAGGAATGCAGCCAATCAGAAGGCAGCAGTTGATTGATGCCACGCTCGCCGCGGTAAACGAAGTGGGAATGCATGACGCCACCATCGCGCAGATCGCGCGGCGGGCCGGCGTTTCCAACGGCATCATCAGCCATTATTTCAAGGATAAGAATGGCCTGCTGGAAGCCACGATGCGCTATCTGATCAGCCATCTGGGCGAGGCGGTGAAGCTGCGCTTGCAGGCGCTGACCGATAACAGCCCGGCGGCGCGGCTGCAGGCGATCGTCGCCGGCAACTTCGACGACAGCCAGATCAACAGCGCGGCGATGAAGACCTGGCTGGCCTTTTGGGCCAGCAGTCTGCACCAGCCGCAGCTCAACCGGCTGCAGCAGGTGAACGGCCGCCGGCTTTATTCCAACCTGTGCGCCGAGTTTCGTCGCGTTATGCCGCAGCCGCAGGCGCGGTTGGCGGCCAAGGGGCTGGCGGCACTGATCGACGGACTGTGGCTGCGCAGCGCGCTGCGCGGCTCAGCGTTCAATCAGTCGCAGGCGTTGGCGCTCACGACCGAATACATCACGTTCCAACTCCGGGGGCAAACGCCGCCCGGAGGATAACCCAAGGAGATCCTATGTCCCGTTTTGGCTTGCAGAAGCTCTATATTCATGGCGCCTATGTAGACAGCACCGCTGGAAAAACCTTCAACGCCATTAACCCGGCGAACGGCGAAGTTCTGGCTGAAGTCCAGTCCGCCGGCGCTGAAGACGTCGATCGTGCGGTGGCCAGCGCGGCCAGCGGGCAGAAGGTGTGGGCGGCGATGACGGCGATGGCGCGTTCGCGCATCCTGCGTCGCGCGGTGGATATTCTGCGCGAGCGCAACGATGAGCTGGCGGCGCTGGAAACGCTGGATACCGGCAAAGCGATGTCGGAAACCACCGCGGTGGACATCGTCACCGGCGCCGACGTGCTGGAGTATTACGCCGGCCTGATCCCGGCCATTGAAGGCGAACAGATCCCGCTGCGCGAAACCTCATTCGTTTACACCCGCCGCGAACCGCTGGGCGTGGTGGCCGGCATCGGCGCCTGGAACTACCCGATTCAAATCGCGCTGTGGAAGTCCGCGCCGGCGCTGGCGGCGGGCAACGCGATGATCTTCAAGCCGAGTGAAGTCACGTCGTTGACGGCGCTGAAGCTGGCGGAAATTTACACCGAAGCCGGCCTGCCGGACGGCGTATTCAACGTGGTGACCGGCAGCGGCGCGGAGGTGGGGCAGTACCTGACCGATCATCCGGGCATTGCCAAAGTCTCTTTCACCGGCGGGGTGAAAACCGGCAAGAAGGTGATGGCCAACGCGTCGGGATCGACGCTGAAAGAAGTCACCATGGAGCTGGGCGGCAAGTCGCCGCTGATTATTTTCGACGATGCCGATCTGGATCGCGCTGCCGATATCGCCATGATGGCCAACTTCTACAGCTCCGGGCAGGTGTGCACCAACGGTACCCGCGTCTTCGTGCCGGCGGCGCTGCAGGCACAGTTTGAGGCGAAGATCCTCGAGCGCGTCAAGCGCATTCGCCTCGGCGATCCGACCGATCCGCAGACCAACTTCGGGCCGCTGGTCAGCTTCGCGCACATGGAGTCGGTGCTGCGCTTTATCGAGAGCGGCAAGAACAGCGGCGCGCGCCTGCTGTGCGGCGGCGAACGCGTCACCCACGGCGAATTTGGCAAGGGCGCTTACGTGGCGCCGACGGTATTCAGCGACTGTCGCGACGACATGGAAATCGTGCGTGAGGAGATCTTCGGGCCGGTGATGAGCATTCTCAGCTACCAGAGCGAAGAGGAAGTGGTGCGCCGCGCCAATGATACCACCTTCGGCCTGGCCGCCGGTGTGGTGACCAACGATCTGGCCCGCGCGCACCGCGTGATCCATCAGCTGGAAGCCGGCATTTGCTGGATCAACACCTGGGGCGAGTCGGCGGCGGAAATGCCGGTCGGCGGCTACAAGCAGTCCGGCGTCGGCCGTGAGAACGGCCTGACGACGCTGGAACACTACACCCAGATCAAATCGGTGCAGGTCGAGCTGGGCGAATACGCCTCGGTATTCTGATCTTCCCGCCGTCTTTCGAGCCGCAGCCGCGTTGGCTGCGGCCGACAATCTCTAGAGAGCCAAAATACACAGCCTGTTGCCGAGTCGCGCTTCGCGTCTTTGCCTGACCAGGCCTCTATAAAGTAAGGAGATAATGAATGGAATTTGACTACATCATTATCGGTGCCGGTTCCGCCGGCAACGTGTTAGCCACCCGATTGACCGAGGACGCCGACGTCAGCGTCCTGCTGCTGGAAGCCGGCGGCCCGGACTACCGGATGGATTTCCGTACCCAGATGCCGGCCGCGCTGGCGTTTCCGCTGCAGGGTCGCCGCTATAACTGGGCGTATGAAACCGATCCTGAGCCGCACATGAACAACCGCCGGATGGAATGCGGCCGCGGCAAAGGGCTGGGCGGTTCGTCCCTGATTAACGGCATGTGTTACATTCGCGGCAACGCGATGGACTTCGATAACTGGGCCAAGGCGCCGGGTCTGGAAGACTGGACCTATCTGGACTGCCTGCCGTATTTCCGCAAGGCGGAAACCCGCGATATCGGCCCGAACGATTACCACGGCGGCGAGGGCCCAGTGAGCGTCACCACGCCGAAAGCCGGTAACAACGAACTGTTCCACGCGATGGTGGAAGCCGGCGTGCAGGCGGGTTACCCGCGTACCGACGATCTGAACGGTTACCAACAAGAAGGCTTCGGTCCGATGGATCGCACCGTGACGCCGAAAGGGCGCCGCGCCAGCACCGCCCGCGGTTATCTGGATCAGGCGCGTTCGCGGCCGAACCTGAAAATCGTCACCCATGCGCTGACCGACCATATCGTGTTCGACGGCAAGCGTGCGGTAGGCGTCAAGTATTTGCAGGGCGACAGCAATCAGCTGACTCACGCCACAGCACGGCGCGAAGTGCTGCTGTGCGCCGGCGCCATCGCCTCGCCGCAGATCCTGCAGCGTTCGGGCGTTGGCCCGGCTGCGCTGCTGAAAAGTCTGGATATTAATGTGGTACACGATCTGCCGGGCGTCGGGGAAAACCTGCAGGACCACCTGGAGATGTACCTGCAATACGCCTGTAAGAAACCGGTATCGCTGTACCCGGCGCTGCAATGGTTCAACCAGCCGAAGATCGGCGCGGAATGGCTGTTCAACGGCACCGGCGTCGGCGCCAGCAACCAGTTCGAGGCCGGTGGCTTCATCCGCAGCCGTGCAGAGTTCGCCTGGCCGAACATTCAGTATCACTTCCTGCCGGTGGCGATTAACTACAACGGCAGCAACGCGGTGAAAGAGCACGGCTTCCAGGCGCACGTCGGCTCGATGCGTTCGCCGAGCCGCGGCCGGGTACAGGTGAAATCGAAAGATCCGCGTCAGCATCCGAGCATTCTGTTCAACTACATGGCGACCGAACAGGATTGGCAGGAGTTCCGCGACGCTATTCGCATCACGCGCGAGATCATGGCGCAGCCAGCCCTGGACGAATACCGTGGCCGCGAGATAAGCCCTGGGCCGGACGTGCAGACCGATGAGCAGTTGGATGCCTTCGTGCGCGAGCATGCCGAAACCGCGTTCCACCCGTCCTGCTCGTGCAAGATGGGCGAGGATGAGATGGCAGTGGTCGACGGCCAGGGCCGGGTGCACGGCATGGAAGGATTGCGGGTGGTGGATGCGTCGATCATGCCGCTGATCATCACCGGCAACCTGAACGCCACCACCATCATGATCGCCGAGAAGTTAGCCGATCGCATTCGCCAGCGCGCGCCACTGCCGCGCAGCACCGCCGACTATTACGTCGCCGGCGATGCGCCGGTGCGCAAGCAGTAACCGACACGCCCTCTCGCCGTTGAGGGGGAGGGCCGCCGTAGCAAGCAACCCCTCTCCATATGCTCTTCCCCAAGGCGAGGGGGCAACTCTTTTTTATCCCCTCATGCCGCCGGCAGCGAGATCGCCTGATCGAAACTGGTGGGCGTCGCCATACGCCACATGCGGGCGTAGAACTCGCTTTTGATCTCCGGTTGCAGCAGCGCGCCCGGCTCCAGGTAGTAATAGATATCGGCGTACACTTTGATCTCGGTCGGCGTGATGCGGCGCAGCATATGGTGCGAGGTCAGCTGTTCCGGGCGGCTGACGCCGGCCGCCGCCAGCATGTCCGCCAGCGCTTTCACCGTATTTTGATGGAAGTGGTAGACGCGCTCCGCCTTGTTCGGCACCACCAGCGCCTTCTGCCGCAGCGGATCTTGCGTCGCCACGCCGGTCGGGCAGTGGTTGGTGTGGCAGCTTTGCGACTGGATGCAGCCGACGGCGAACATAAAGCCGCGCGCCGAGTTCACCCAATCGGCGCCGAGCACCAGCACGCTGGCGATGTCGAAGGCGCTGATGATCTTGCCACTGGCGCCTACCTTGATTTGGTCGCGCAGGCCGCAGCCCACCAGCGTGTTATGCACGAACAGCAGCCCTTCGCGCAGCGGCATGCCCATATAGTTGGAGAGCTCGAGCGGCGCGGCGCCGGTGCCGCCTTCCTTACCGTCCACCACGATGAAATCCGGCAGGATGCGGGTGTGCAGCATCGCCTTGACGATGGCGACGAACTCCCACGGGTGGCCGATGCACAGCTTGAAACCGACCGGTTTGCCGCCTGACAGCTCGCGCAGCTGCTGGATGAAATGCATCATTTCCAGCGGAGTGGTGAAGGCGCTGTGCGAGGCCGGCGAGATGCAGTCGACGCCTTCCGGCACGCCGCGGGTGGCGGCAATTTCCGCATCCACCTTTTTCGCCGGCAGAATGCCGCCGTGGCCGGGTTTGGCGCCCTGGCTGAGCTTGATTTCAATCATTTTGACCTGCGGGCTTTGCGCCTGTTCGGCAAAGCGGCGCGGATCGAAATGGCCGTCGGCGGTGCGACAGCCGAAATAGCCGCTGCCCAGCTCCCACACCAGATCGCCGTTGTTTTCACGGTGATAGCGGCTGATGCTGCCCTCGCCGGTGTCGTGGTAGAAATTGCCCTTGGCCGCACCGAGGTTGAGTGCGCGAATGGCATTGGCGGAGAGCGCGCCGAAGCTCATGGCCGAAATGTTGAAGATCGACGCAGAGTAGGGCTGGCGGCAGTCGGCGCCGCCGATGGTGATGCGAAAACTGGTCGGGTCGGCGGCTTCCACCGGCCGCATGGAGTGGCCGATGCACTCATAGCCGGTTTGGTACACATCCAGCAGGGTGCCGAACGGCTTGTCGCCCATCTCGTTTTTCGCCCGGCGATACACCAGCGTGCGCTGGGTGCGTGAAAACGGAATCTCTTCATTATCCTGCTCGAGGAAATATTGGCGCAGTTCCGGGCGGATGAATTCGAAGAAGAAGCGCAGGCGGCCGATGATCGGGTAGTTGCGGCAGATGGCGTGGCGTTGCTGCGTGAGATCGTAGATACCCAGCACCATCAGGCAACCGCAGGCCAGGGCCGGCAGCCAGAACCACGGATGGTTGTGCATCATGATCAAGAAAACCAGGGTGAGCAAGATGCTCAGCACAAAGCAGGTATAGCGGCTGAATAAGGACGACTTCATAACATCTCCTGATGTTTATTTTAATCCACACGACATGACTCACGGATAATCCGTGTGCAAATCGTAACCAACAGGAGAGGATGTTGTGTGTCTGTTGCTGCTTTGTCGCCGGTTGTTACATTAATTTAACTTGGCGGGAGAAGGCGGGTTGCCGCGCGGCGTACCGCGCAACAAGCCAGGGCAGGTTATTTTCCGGCGACGAAGATGGTGCTCATGCTGCGCAGCCGCAGCTTTTTCATCGCGCTGTATTTCTGCGAAAAGATGGTTTTCGGATGCGTGCCGCGCTTTTCCGCAATGTGCAGCAGGCTGTCGCCGCGCAGCAGATTGAAGATCACATCGCTTTCCGCCGGGCTGAGCTCGCGGGTTTTCTGCACCCTGATGCCGCCCGGTTCTTTGCTTTCCAGCAGCCGCTGGATTTTTTCCTGCAGCGAATAAAGCGGAATGCGGGTGGAGACCAACTCGACGGAAATCCCCAGGATCGACAACAGTTTCACTACGCGCTCGTCGTCATAGAACACCAACAGGCGCGTTTTGCTGTTGTACTGCTGGTGCAGGGACACCAGGCTTTCGATCACGTTGACGCTCTGTTCGAGGTTTTGCGAGGTGAAAATCAGCGCGATATCGTGCTTGGTGATCTTCTCTGCTTTGGCGCCACCGTGCATGAAATCGGAAAACAGGCGGATATCGTACGCGCCGTAGTGTTTCTTCAGCAGCACCGACAGGCCAACATAGCTGTACTTACACTCACTAATCACAAGAACGTTGTTTTTAGACATAGGGCAAACACCAATACCGAGTTAAAAGTATTCAGCTGTAAGAAGCGAGTTCAAATCCTTGATGCTGGATTCCTTCCACAGCTTTCCCTGCAGTGCGTAATATGGCATTTCATCCAGCCATTTCTTGTGTTCGGGAGTTTCAACTCCTTCGATAATTACCTTGTAATGATTAAGGTAAAAGAAGCGCAGTAACGCGCGCATCAAGCCCTCACCGCCGGACTTTTTCATGAAGTCCCAAAGCAGAAAACGGTCGAGCTTAACGAAGCGGAACTGGCTGTTGTACAACGCGGAAAAACCCGCATAGCCAGAACCAAAATCATCGAGCCAAAATGAATAACTATTCAATGACGGATCGCCGTGCACGCGATCTTTCACCAGCCGGGTTGAATTCTCGCTGATCTCGAAATGAATACAGCGCATAGCATTAATTCTTTCGGCAAAGTGAGTATTCGCCAGCGATTGCAGGGAATAATCGTCAACATTCAAAGTGGCTATCACTTGGTTTTCATGAAACCAGTGTTTGTATTTATCGATCAGATTGATCTGATCCATCAAAATCTCAATCCGGGTGGCGCTGTCGGCATGGCGAAAGAACTGTTCAGGGGAAAAATGGGCATATTCGCTATTAAACGTAAAGCGAGACAGACATTCAACGGCCAGCAATTGTCCCGATTTCGCGAACATTGGCTGAAAAACATAATTAATGCCGTTATTTTTCTCTCTGAAAGAACTGCTCATTTCCCAATCCTTGGATTGATATTTAACTTGTTGATTTTAAATGGTTAAAAAGAAAGTTACTCCAGGCTTATTGGTAAATTTCTTATTTAAAGCGTCAGGATGGCCGAAGCGTGTCGACAGACCATTTAACGCGTAATTTGTGCCAAAGTCCAAACGTCGCAATCTGTTACTAAATGTAAATATTCGGGATAATATTCTGATTTTCAGGCCTTAATGCAAAATCTTGAACTCTGCAGCTTTCCCAAACACAGATTATTCCTATTCATATGAATCGTCAACATCGATCGATAGGTATCCGCCGATAGTTTATTCCTATCAAGAGGGGCCTTATGAATGTTTTAAACGATTTAACATTAAGAATATGCTTAGTCTATATTTCGTCCGGCAATGAGTTCATCGAGGCAACGCTCCTTTTCAGCAAGGGAGTGCTATCGCTGAGTGTATGCTCAGTGGCGGCAATATATATATAAGCCCGCCACTGAATCGATTATTTTATTGTTCTATGGAGCTGGAAATGAAAAAAGTATTATTGCCTTTGGCTGCCCTGGTATTGTCTGCAACTGCTTCCAACGCAATGGCAGCAAACGGCACTGTTAAATTCACCGGTGAAATCAAACAGTCTACCTGCCAGGTAACTAGCGATACTCAGAATAAAGAAGTTTACCTGGGTACTTACCCAACTTCTGCGTTCCCAACCGTGGGTTCTAAATCCGCTTCTAAAGCTTTCCAGATCTCTCTGGAAAAATGTGATGCCGGCGATTACAGCCTGCGCTTCGACGGTAACACCGTTGCTGGTAACCCAGACCTGCTGTCCGTAAGCAACGTTGGCGGCACTGGCGCTGCAGCTACCGGCGTGGGTATCGAAATCACCGATAACAACGGCAAGCCATTCGCTATCGGCGACGGTTCAAACATCAACGACGACGTAGCGAAAGTCACCATCGCTGCTGACGGTAAAGCGACCTTCAACCTGCAGGCTCGTTACCGTTCATTCGATAGCAACGTAACTGCAGGTCTGGCTAACGCCACCAGCCCGTTCACTATCGAATACAAATAATCGTCTTTCAGGACACACACGGCCAAGGATGGCCCGTAGAGGAAACCGATGAAAAAGTTCTTTGCTGCTCTGCTGATGCTGGGCACCTTTAACAGCTACGCCGGTATCCAGGTAGATGCCACTCGCGTTATCTATAAAGGCGATGACAAATCCGCCTCTCTGCCCATTCATAACGATGCTTCAGAAGCTTATATGGTGCAGACCTGGCTGGACACCGGTGACAGAAACCAAGTGCCGAAAAATCTGCCTGTCGTTGTCGTTCCACCGATTCTGAAATTGGACGCTGCTAAAACTGCAGTTCTGCGCTTTATCTATTCCGGTAATGGTTTACCTCAGGATAAAGAAACCCTGTTGTGGATTAACGTGCAGGAAATTCCACCGGCGCCGAAGCAAGAAAACGTGCTGCAGGTTGCGGTGCGTACCCGAATCAAACTTTTTTACCGGCCGGTGGCGTTGAAAGCGACGCTGGACGAGCAGGTACAAAACTTGCGTTGGCAGCGTGAAGGTTCACGTTTGCAAGTGATTAACGATGGCCCGCTGCATATTACCTTTGGGGCGCTGCATTTGAAAAACAGCGCAGGCAAGACCGTGGATGTGGACGCCAACATGGTGAGCCCGAAAGATCGCTTATCGATCAACATCCCGGCGGGCGTCAGCGTCGGCAACAAGATTGCTTTCAGTTATATCAACGATTTTGGCGGTAGAACGGAAGTCAAGGACGTTCCAGTACAATAAGAGAGACAGGGAATGGCAAATCAACGAAAAGTAGCAGGCGGAACGACGCGGCTGACACAGCTGATCCGAATTGCAATCATTGCCGCCAGTGCGCCGATGTTATGGAGTGAAGCGGCGCTGGCAGAGTTTAACATGTCGTTTATTCACGGCGATGAAAACCTGAGCAACGCGGAAGCGGTCGCTCAGGGCGATGCTTTGCAACCGGGCGTTTACCCATTCGACATCTACGTCAACCTGACTCAGGTCGATCATAAGGATGTTACTTTTCGTCAGGTTAAAGGCCAGACCGCGTCTCAACCCTGCCTGAAAGTTGAAGACCTGCGCAACTACGGCATCAAACTGCCGGAAACGCTGCAGGCCGGCAGCTGTGTTGATGTGTCTGAGTTGATTAAAGACGCCACCGTCAGCTATGACGCGGCGGTGCAGCAGATCAACATTTCCGTGCCGCAGACCATGATGGATCTGAGCGCGATCGGGGCGATCCCGCCAAGCATGTACGATGAAGGCATCAACGCGCTGTTCGCCAACTATAACTTCAACTACAACAAGAACAGCTATCGCCGAGATGACGCCGACGACAGCGAGTACATGTTCCTCGCGCTGAACAGCGGCCTCAACCTGGGCAGATGGCGCCTGCGCAACAACTCCACCTGGGACAAGCAGAGTGGCAGCAGCAGCAACTGGACCAACGTCTCCTCCTGGGCCGAGACCGATATCGTGCCTTGGCGCAGTCGTTTGGTGATGGGCCAGGCGAGCACCAACAACAGCGTGTTCAACAGCTTCCAGTTCCGCGGGGTACAACTCTCCAGCGTTGACGACATGCTGCCGGACAGCCTGCGCGGTTATGCGCCGGTGGTGCGCGGCGTGGCGGCGACCAACGCCCGCGTCGAGATCCGTCAGAACGGTTACGTCATCTATAGCACCAACGTCGCGCCGGGTCCTTTTGAGATCCACGACGTTTATCCGCATACCAACAACGGTGACCTGCAGGTCACCGTGAACGAGGCCGACGGTTCGCACAAAACGTTCAGCGTCGCCTACTCTTCCGTGGCCAACATGCTGCGCGAAGGCATTTGGAACTTCCAGCTGACCGCCGGTAAATACCACAACGGTAACGGCGGCTATCAGCCGAAACTGATCCAGGGCACCGCGGCGTACGGCATGAACTATGGCCTGACGCCATTCGGCGGCGCCATTATCGCCGAACATTACCGTTCCGCCGCCGTGGGTATCGGTAAGAGCCTGGGCTCATGGGGTGCTATCTCCGTGGACGGTTCTATTTCCGATACCGAGCTGGCGAACGGCGATCGCAAGCAGGGGCAGAGCTTCCGTTTCTTGTACTCCAAGTCGCTCAACCAGATGGGCACCAACTTCCAGTTGGCGGGTTATCGCTATGCGACGTCCGGTTACTACGATCTCAGCGATGCGGTCCAGGAGCGCAACAGCTGGCGCAACGGCATTTATGCCAATGATTACTGGGATCCAAACGATCTGCAGCCGGGGCAGCCTTCCTGGAGCAACAACCAGAAACGCACCCGATATACCGCGCGCTACGGCAACAAGCGTGAACGCGTCGAGCTGTCGCTCAGCCAGCAGCTGTGGGCGGGCGCCAGCCTGTACGCCAACGTGAGCCACCAGAACTACTGGGGCGTGTCCGGTAACGATCGCACGATTCAACTGGGTTACAACGACGGCTTCAAGCGCATTTCCTACGGTGTTTATCTGCAGGATACGCGCGGCCAGTACGGCTATTCCGATCGCAGCGTGAACTTCACGATGTCGATCCCGTTGGATTGGGGCCAGAGCAACAACTCGACCACCGCCAACTTCAGCGCGGCGCACAGCAAACAGAGCGGCGACAGCTACTCGACCGGCATCAGCGGCACCATGCTGGACGACCGTCGCATGAACTACTCGGTCTCCACCGGGCATACACAGTCCTCCGGTCAGAGCAGCAACCTGAACCTGGGCTACAGCAGCAGCATCGGTAACATCGACGGTAGCTATGCCTACAGTTCGAAATACCGCCAGGAAGGGCTGGGCCTCTCCGGTGGTCTGCTGGTGCACTCCGGCGGCGCGACCCTGACTCAGCCGTTGCAGAACACTATCTTGCTGGTGGAAGCGAAAGACGCCAAAGGCGTGCGTTTGGAAAACCAGCCGGGCGTGACCATCGATCGCTTCGGTTATGCGGTGGTGCCGTCGGCCAACCCGTACCGCTACAACTATGTGGCGCTGCGCACCGAAGATTTTGGCCCGGGTCTGGATGTGCCGGTGGCCAGTAAGCAAGTGGTGCCGACCGAGAAATCGGTGGTGAAGGTGAGCTTCGATACCTTCAAGGGCGTCAGCCTGCTGATTCACGCTCGTCTGGGTGATAACGGTTATCCGGCCATCGGCGCCGGCGTGTTCAACGAGTCCGGCCGCAACAGCGGCACCGTGGGCCTGGAGGGCGCAACCTATGTTTCCGGCGTGAAAGCGGGTGAAAAACTGACGATCAAATGGGGTCCGAAAGCCGATCAACAATGCGTACTGCCGATTCCGGCGGACGTGGGCGACAAACAAGCGGCCATGGGATATCAGGAACTGACCCTGCAATGCCAAAAACTGTAAGGTACACCATGAACTTGAACAAATTAGCACGTAACACACTTCTGTCGGTGGTGGGGCTGGCAGGGTTGGCCATGGCGCAACAGGCGGCGGCGATGCAATGCCGCTTCGGCAACTCGACGGGTTCAAAAAACCCGGTTGGCAGCGTGACGCAGGATATCGATGTCGGCCGCCCGATCGTGCTGGCCGCTAGCGACTTCGTCAAAGGCAACCTGATTTGGCGTTCGCAGAACTTTACCTCCACCTTTACCTGCTGGGATACGGATAACTACCCGCGCGGAGAGAACGCTTACATCTATTGGAACCCGCAGAACTCGTTCGGCGCACTGGATAAGTCGTTGGAGATTGGGGTATCGATCAACGGGCGTGATTATGATGCGATCAACCTGAAGCAAAGCTCCAACCGGCCGACGGGCCCTGATTTGGGGCCGGGTACCAAGCCGGGTAGTAACAGAAGAAAAGCCGATCCTCAGGCGGTGACTGCCACCTATTCGGTGTATATCAAAGCCACCGGGGTGAAACCGCCGGCGGGTAACTTCCCACCGTTGGCGCGCGCTTCGCTGTTCCAGATCGATGGTGAGTTGGGGCTGAACGCCACCAAAGACAGTAACTTTAACGCCTACATCAAGGGGCTGGACAAGATCCGCGTAATTCAGTGCAACCCGCAGATCACCGTGTTGGCCAACAATGGCGCCAGCGTCGATTTCGGCGTGCTAACCAGCTCCAGCGCCAAAACCGGCACCATCGCCAAGCAGGTGCCGTTCGATATCAAGGCTACCTTGAGCGGCGGCGAATGTGCCGGTCAATCTCTGCAGGCCAGTTTCAGCAGCACCAACGCCGATCCGTCAGACAACACGCAGATCCTGCCAACCACCCAACCGGGCGTGGCGATCTTCCTGACGCAGCAGCGCGACACCAGTAAAAAACCGATCCCACTGCAAACCAACGTGGATTTCGGCGGTGTGCTGCAGGATAAGCAGAACGAAGTGAAAGAGACCTTTATCGCGAACCTGAAGTGGTTGACCAATACGCCGAAGACCGGGGTGTTCAACGCTACCGCCAACGTCGACGTCACCTTCAAATAATTCGGCGTCTCGTCAATAAAGAAAGGGTTCAGTTCTCGCGAACTGAACCCTTTTTGTGCCTTAATACCGTAAGGATTAACGCAGCCCCATCCAGCTGGTGCAGACGCCTTCCGGCGGTTTGCCTGCATACCAACGAGGCAGCGCGGGGGCATCGTGGCGCGGTTCGGCCTCCACGTCTACCGGCTGGGCCGGCCATTCCGCGACGTCCCAGCGGGTGGTGCGGCGATAGACCGCCGGGGTTTTGCCGAACTGTTTCTTGAAGGCGCGCGAGAACGAAGGCTGAGAATCGAAGTGGTATTGCAGGGCGATATCCAGGATCGGGCGCGGGCTGGAACGCAGCGCCTGCGCCGCCTGCGACAGGCGCCGCTCGCGGATATAGCTGCCGAGCGCGTGGCCGGTGGTGCTGCGGAACATGCGCTGCAGGTGCCATTTGGAGTAGCCCGACTTGGCGGCGACGTTATCCAGCAGCAGCGGCTGGTCCAGATGAGTTTCAATCCAGTCTAGTAAATCGTGAATGATATTGACGCGATCCATGGTTTTAGTTCTCCCGCAAAAACGACATTCAGGTCACAGTGACTTAGCTTAATTATCCAAGAATATGCTTTGATAATAGGCGTGAGTGCGCCGTTACGCAAGGGTAAACCGGGGGTAAAAAGGTGGCCAAAAATGCTCTTTGAACGGCAGGGGGATAAAAGAAAGGCCGCATAAAGCGGCCTTTTCAGCAGGAAACGAGTGGAAAATCAGTTGGTTTCCGGCTTCACTTCAATGTAGTTCAGACCCAGTACGCTGCTGGTGTAGCCGCGGATCTTGTTGGTCATCTCGATATCGCCGTTCAGCTTGTGGCCGTAGGACGGGATGATTTCTTTCAGCTTGCTCTGCCATTCCGGCGTCGCCACTTTGTCTTTGAACACGGTTTCCATCAGGTGCAGCATGATTGGCGCAGCGGTGGAAGCGCCCGGCGAAGCGCCCAGCAGAGCGGCGATGCTGCCGTCTTCAGAGCTGACGACTTCGGTGCCGAACTGCAGCACGCCGCCTTTATCCGCGTCTTTCTTGATGATCTGCACGCGCTGGCCTGCGGTCCACAGCTTCCAGTCTGCCTGCTTGGCGTCCGGGAAGTACTCTTTCAACGCGGCGAAGCGATCGTCGTCGTTCATCATCAGCTGGCCGACCAGGTATTTCACCAGATCGAAGTTATCCAGACCAACGTGAGTCATCGGCATCAGGTTCGAGGTGCTCAGCGAGTGCATCAGATCGAACAGCGAACCGTTCTTCAGGAACTTGCTGGAGAAGGTGGCGAACGGCCCGAACAGCAGCACGCGCTTGCCGTCCAGCATGCGGGTATCCAGGTGCGGCACGGACATCGGCGGCGAACCTACGCTGGCCAGGCCATACACTTTGGCCAGGTGCTGGTTGGCGATCTCCGGGTTGGTGGTGACCAGGAACTGGCCGCCGACCGGGAAGCCGCCGTAGCCGTCGGCTTCTGGGATGCCGGATTTCTGCAGCAGGGTCAGGGACGCGCCGCCGGCGCCGATGAACACGAACTTGGCGTTAACGGTGGTTTCTTTACCGTCGCGGTTCAGATCGGCAACGGTCACGCTCCAGGTCTGGTCGGCGTTGCGCTTGATGTCGCGCACTTCGTGGCTCAGGTTCAGCTTGAACTTGTCGCTGGTGCTCAGCGCGTCAACCAGCTGGTGGGTGATCACGCCGAAGTTGACGTCGGTACCCAGCGGCATACGGGTCGCGGCGATTTTCTGCGCCGGATCGCGGCCGTTCATCACCAGCGGGGCCCACTGTTTGATTTGCGCAGGATCTTCGGAGTATTCCATGCCGCGGAACAGGGTGCTGTGCTGCAGCGCCGCGTAGCGTTTACGCAGGAAGTTGACGTTGTCGTCGCCCCACACGAAGCTCATGTGCGGCACGCTGTTAATGAAGGATTTCGGATCTTTCAGGACATCGTTTTTCACCTGATAAGACCAGAATTGGCGAGAGATTTCGAAAGACTCGTTGACCTTCACCGCCTTGCTGATGTCGATGGTGCCATCGGCTTTTTCCGGCGTGTAGTTCATTTCACTGAAGGCGGAGTGGCCGGTACCGGCGTTGTTCCAGCCGTTGGAGCTCTCTTCCGCTACGCCGTTCATGCGTTCGTACATGTCGATGGTCCAGGTCGGCTCCAGCTCATGCAGATAGGTACCCAAGGTGGCACTCATGATGCCGCCGCCGATCAACACCACGTCGACGGTTTTATTCTTCTCTTCAGCCGCCGCCTGTTGCGTAACGCTAAACAGGCTGAGACTGAAAATCAGGACGAGTAATTTTCTCATTGAATTAAATCTCTTGTGTGTAAATTCTACTCATTGCAGGTGAAAGAATTTAGCGGGAGTTACCCTGGAAAATAATGAAGCCGACCGCCCGGCGTGAGCCGATAGGCAGCGATAATGCCTTTTTGTTAATAGGGTATTTAACGAAAAGTGAACTATTGCAGGCCGTCCGGATGCAAATTGATCGGTTCACGTTACTGGCGGGGTATTATTGTTTGCGAGAATGTTAAAAACTACTTTTGTAACTAAAAAAAATGAATATAAGCAAAAATCGGTCGGTTGTTGTCGCAGGAATAAACAGAGAGGGAAGAAAGGCCATATAACCGCGTTATTTCCAGGGGTTAATTGTCGCGCAATTAAACGTTATTTCGTTATCACACAATAATTGCGGTTAAATGGCAAATACCTATCGGTAACCAATAATAAATGGCCGCCGTGGCGGGCGGCCATCGTGCAGAAGACGGTTACTTGATGCCCATCGCATCGCGCATGGTGAAGAACAGATCGGTCTGATCGGTCAACCCCACCACGTTGGCGGCATGCGGGCCGTAGGCCGCGACGCGCAGTTGGGTGCCGGTATGTCCCTGCGACTCTTCTTCCGAGTTGCCGTAGCTGAGGGTCATTGGCGCACCGTCTTTGGTGGTCAGCATCTGGGTCAGGCCCGGCGCTTTGGCGTCGGCGGCGACGATCTGGCTGGAGTGCGCGTGGTCGGCGGTGACGATCACCAGCGTGTTGCCGTCGGCGCGAGCGAAGGCCAGCGCTTTTTGCACCGCTTCGTCCAGATCGACGGTTTCGCCAATCTGCCCACACGGGTTGGCGGCGTGATCCTGCTTATCGATCGACGCCCCCTCTACCTGCAGGAAGAAGCCATTCGGGTTGTCTTTCAGCAGCGCGATCGCTTTGTCGGTCATCGCCGCCAGCGTTGGCGTGGCTGCGGTGCGCGCCGGGTTGTTTTCACAGGTTACTGCCGGTTTATCGAGGTTGCCGTGGTAGCTGGCTTTCGGCCCCAGCCAGCGCACCGGCATGTTGCCGTCGGCAAACAGGCCCAGCAGCGGTTTTTGCTGATTGGCCAGGGTAACGGCCTGCAGTTCATCCGCGTTGCTCACCCACTGATAACCCTGCGCCGCCGCCTGGTCCTTCAGCGATTTTCCTTGCCATTCGCCGCTTTTCGCCAGTTGGTTGAAAGACTTCGCGCCACCGCCGAGCGTGACGTCGGCGCGGGTTTTCAGCAGTTGCTCGGTGATCGAGCCGCGGCCGCCGTTTTCCAGCGCGTTAGCGGCACATTTTTCGCTGGTTTCCTCCGGGCCGTAGCATTTGCGCGAGGTGACGTGCGACACCAGCGCCGCCGGCGTGGCGTCTTGCAGTTCGGCGGTGGAGACGTTGCCGGTGGCCTTGCCGGCCGCCTTGGCTATCTCCAGCAGCGTTGGTTGGTCTTTGCCGTTCACGTCTACGCCGAGCGCGCCGTTATAGGTTTTCACCCCGGTGGCCCAGGCGGTGGCCGAGGCGGCGGAGTCGGTCACGTAATCCGGTTTGTGGGTTTTCTTGTCCAGTGAGTAGTGGGTGTATTGCCCGGTCAGCGGCAGGGCATCGATGCCCTTGAAGTAACCGCCTGCGCCTGCGGCGTAGTTACGCGCGGCGGTGATCTCGGAATCCCCCATGCCGTCGCCGATCAGCAGGATCACGTTTTTCACCGTTTTGTCCGACAGCGACGCCTTCAGCGCGGCGGTCTGATCGCCGGCCAGACGACGGGCGCCGCCCGGCTCGGTGAGGGTGCCGCGCGCGGCGCGCTCGGTCAGGCCATCGGCATTGGCCGAGGTTTCCGCCGCGATGGCGGAGGAACAGAGCAGGGCGGACAGCACGGCGCCGGCGATCAGGGATACAGCAGGTTGCATGGGTAAGCTCCTTGTCGTAATACAACAATGTAAATAACATCAAATTGTTACGAAAGGAGAGTAGAACAGAGGGATGACAATTTTATGACAATGAAAGACGGGACGGCCCGGCGGCCATCCCGTTTGACGATCAGGCCGCGCGCGCCGGGATAGCGAGCCCACGCTGCACCGCCGGCCGCGCCAAACCGCGCTCCAACCACTGCGCGACGCGCGGGAAACTGTCGAACTCGACCAGTTCGCGCGCCTCATAGAAGCCGATCAGGTTGCGCACCCAGCCCAGCAGCGAGATATCGGCGATGGTGTAGTCTGCGCCCATGATCCAGTCACGGCCCTCCAGGCGCGTTTCCAACACGCCAAGCAGGCGTTTCGATTCGTTTTTGTAACGTTCCAGGGGCCGCTTGTCTTCATATTCGCGCCCGGCAAACTTGTGGAAGAAACCGAGCTGGCCGAACATTGGGCCGACGGCGGCCATCTGGAAGAACACCCACTGAATGGTCTCATAGCGCTGCGCCGGATCCTGCGGCAGGAAACGGCCGCTCTTTTCCGCCAGGTAGAGCAGAATAGCGCCGGATTCGAACAGCGGCAGCGGCCGGCCGCCTGGGCCATCGGGATCGATGATCGCCGGGATCTTGCCGTTCGGGTTCAGCGCCAGGAATTCCGGCGTCCAGGTTTCGTTGTTGCCGATGTCGATCAGGTGCGCCTCATAGGGCAGGCCGATCTCTTCCAGCATGATGGACACTTTGACGCCGTTCGGCGTCGGCAGAGAGTAGAGCTGCAGCCGTTCCGGATGCTGAGCCGGCCAGCGTTTGACGATCGGGAATTGAGTGGAATCGAGCATGGAAACTCCTCGGGTTGACGGGGGCGCTTAAGCGTACCCCCTTGAGTATTGCAGTAAAACTACCCCGCCGCCGGGTTACACCGTGAGGTCAAAATGTGCGGCCAGCGCTTTTTTACCGGCGGGGGTCAGCTGCAGCTCGCGGCTGTCGAGCCGGCGGACGATCCAGCCGCGTTGAATAAAGGCGGTCAACAGCGCGGCGCCCAGTGCGCCACCGAGGTGAGAGCGGCGTTCGCTCCAGTCCAGGCAGCCGCAGGCGAAGCGGCGGCGGGTGGGGGCGGGGGAGCAATCGACGCCTAACCGCGTCAGCGCGGCCTGACCGGCGTCGCTTAACCGGTAGTCTTCCTCACCGCTCAGCCAGTTCAGCGCATGCAGCCGATCGTGCAGCTTCACCGCCACCTCGCCCGCCATATGGTCGTAGCAGGTGCGAGCATATTGCAGCGTGGTGGGCGTGCTGCTTTTCACCGACGGGCGCGGTACGCCCGCCAGCGCCATCAGGCCTTCCAGCGCGTCGGCCACCGGCTGACCGGCCAGCCGAAAATAGCGGTAGCGCCCCTGTTTGACGCAGGCGATCAGCCGCTGCTCCAGCAGTTTCGCCAGATGCGCGCTGGCGGTGGACGGGGCGACCTCGACCGCCGCGCTGAGCTCGGTGGCGGTGTAGGCGCGCCCGTCCATCAACAGGCACAGCATGCGTGCCCGGGTGCGGTCGGCGATGGCGGCGCTCAGCGCCGCTAAACGATCTTCGATGTCGATGTTATGCATACTTCGAGGTTAGACGAAGTATGACTGCGCGTCCATCGCTAACCTGTGATTATCGCCATCTGGTACCGAGGGAGAAAACCATGTCCGTATGTCCTTATGCCGCCGCGCTGGCCGCCGAGCCGCAGATGCGCTATCGCGCCTTGCCGCCCCTGAGCTGGGATAGCGCAGGGCAATGTTGGGTGGCCGCGGCGTCGCAGTGGGTGAGGGAAGCGCTGCTCAATGCCGATCTCGGCGTGCGGCCGGCCGATGAGCTGGTGCCGACGGCCTTGCTGGAGACGCCGATGGCGCCGCTGTTCGCCGGGCTGGCGCGGATGCGCGACGGCGAGGAGCACCGCACGCTTAAGGCGGCGCTGCAGCGGGCGTTCGCTTCCTGCGACGATATCCTGATTCAGCAAACCGCGACACAGTGCGCGGTGCGTTTAGCGCCAAAAGCGCCCGAGGCGGCAGCGATCACCCGCTTTAACTACGGATTGCCGGTCTGCACCCTCGGCGCATTGCTGGGCGTGCCCGAAGCGCAATGGCAACATCTTATCGATGACAGCCTGGACTTTGTCCGCTGTATCGCGCCCGGCGGCACGCCGCAGCAGCTGGCACGCGGCATTACGGCGGCGCAGCGGCTCTGCGCCCGGCTGGCGACGGGAAAGGGCGTGCTGCGCCAGGCATTAGCGCGGGAGATCGGCGACATCCGGCTTGAGTTGGCCAATGCGCTCGGTCTGCTGTTTCAGGCCTGTGAGGCGACGGCGGGCTGGATCGGGCAGGCGTATTTGCTGGCGCGGCAGAACGGTGAAGTGGACACCGCGCTGGATCGGGTGCGGGCGCTAACGCCACCTATCCAAAACACGCGCCGTTTCGTCTTGCGCGAGACGCAGCTTGGCGGTTATACGCTGCGCGTGGGGCAGACCGTCTTGCTGTTGCTCGGCGCCGACGGCGAACTGGCCTTCGGCGCGGGGGCACACCGCTGCCCGGGCGAACGCTGGGCGAGGATTATCGCGCGCTGTGGCGTGGCGCATCTGTGTTCGCTTGATATTGATGAGCGGGCGTTGAAATCGGTGCGGTGGCGCCATTCTTACAATGCGCGCGTACCGGAATTTTACCGTTGAGAGGAGACGATAATGATCGCCGTGATTTTTGAACTGCAGGCCGCCGATGGGCAGCGCGATACCTATCTGGCGCTGGCGGCGGAACTGAAGCCGCTGCTGGCGCAGATCGACGGATTCATTTCCATCGAGCGCTTTCAAAGCCTGGCCGATCCTGCGCGCCTGCTGTCGCTCTCTTTCTGGCGTGACGAGGCGGCGGTGCAGCAGTGGCGCAATCTCGAGCAGCATCGCGCGGCACAGGCGCGCGGCCGTGGCGAGGTGCTGGCGCAGTACCGGCTGCGGGTGGCGGAGGTGGTGCGGGACTACGGGCTGGAGAGACGCGACCAGGCGCCGCAGGATAGCCGTTGCTATCATCGCACCTGAAAAAAGCCCGCCGGCGGCGGGCTTTCGTCCGCTATTTCGCTTCGCTGCCCACCTTCATCGCTCCGGCGTAGCTGGCGCCCATTCCCCAGGCGGCGCCGTGGTCGCGGGCGATCTGCAATACGCCCCCCGCCGTGGCCTTGCGGCTCCAGTCCTGCTGCCATTCCAGCATCAACGCCACCCAGTTGATAGGGGTGGCGCCCGCCTGTATCAGGCGCTGCATGGCGTTGTTTTGGCTATCTGGCGTAATGTCGCCGGTGACGTCCGACAGAATATAAACCTCATACCCCTCGCCCAGGGCTGACAGCGCCGGCAGCATCACGCAGCTGGCGGTCCACAGCCCGCCGATGATGATTTTCTTGCGGCCGGATTGTTTAATCAGATCCACCACGCGCCGATCCTGCCAGACGTTGATGGCGGTGCGATCGTACACCTGCAGGTCCGGGCGTGCCTGCGTCACTTGCTGGAATACCGGCCCGGCGAAGCTTTTGGCGTTGGCCGAGGCCAGAATGGTCGGCACGTTGAACACCTTGGCGGCCTTGGCGATGCCGGCGGCGTTATTCACCAGATTGGTTTGATCGATAGAGGAAATGGTCATGCCGAACATGTCCTGCAGATCGACCAGCAGCAACAGGCTGTTGTCGGCGGTCAGCGGTTGCACATAACCCGCCTGGCGGCTATCGGCGGCGGGGGATTGCGCCAGCGCGGCCACGGGGGCGGCGGCGGCGCTCAGGCCGAGCATCAGGGCGATTAGGGTCTTTTTCATTATTAACTCCATGATTATCAGTAGATTAAATTCACTTCCCACTCAGGGAAGCGGTTGAATAAAGTCTACTGAGGTTGTTGAGGTTAATAATCTGTGTTTTATTGAATTTATAATTAACCAATAGGACATAATATGGACGTGCTACTGACGATGCGCGCCTTTCGCCGCGTGGTTGAGCGCAACAGTTTCTATAAGGCGGCGGAGGATCTGGCGATCACGCCGGCGGCGTTGAGCAAGCAGATTAAGCAGTTGGAGAGCCGGTTGGGTACGTTGTTGCTGGTGCGCACCACCCGCAGCATGAGCCTGACCGAAGCCGGGCAGCTCTATTACCAGGAAGCCTGTCGGCTGCTCGGCGAGTTCGACGCCTTGGAGCAGACGGTTGCCGCCAGCGCGCAGCAGGTCTCCGGCACGCTGCGGGTCAATGCGCCGCTCTCGTTCGGCCTGACGGTGCTGTCGCCGCTGCTGCCGCCGTTTATGCAACGCTACCCGCAGCTGCAGGTGGAACTGACGCTGGACGACAGGGTATTGGACGTAGTGGCGGCCGGTTTCGATATTTCCTTGCGCATTCGCCGACGGCTGCCGGATTCTTCCCTCAGCGCCCGGGCGCTGGGTGACGTGCACCAGCGAATTTGCGCCGCGCCCGGCTATTTGGCGCAGCACGGCGTGCCGCAAACGCCCAATGAATTGCAGCGGCACAGCTGTCTGGCCTATTCCCTGGCGGAAAAGCCGGGGCAATGGCAGTTCACCGCCGGCGAGGAGAGCCTGAGCGTGGCGTTCACTCCCCGGCTGATCGCCAACAACAGTCTGATGCTGCGGGATATGCTGGTGGCGGGACTGGGTATCGGTTCGCTGCCGTCGTTCGTGGCGGATCCCGAGATCGCCGCCGGCAGGCTGGTGCGGCTGTTCCCTGAACAGATTGCCGACGTGCATCAGATTTTCGCGGTTTACCCGACGCGCCGGCATCTGCAGCAGAAAGTGAGTTTATTCACCGAGTTTGTGCGAGAACAGGGATTGATGGCGGCGAATTGACAACGGCGCACGGTTGTCATATTCATTAGCTATGAAAAAATCCTACCGCTCATTCGCGCTAATTATTATCACCCGTCTCCAAAGGGTGGGATAGCGCGAGTGTCGCCAATAAAAACCCGCCGGCAGGCGGGTTTTTATTATCCCCTTCCGGCAACGACCGGAGAACGTCATGCAAACCTACCCTGCAGTTTTACACCTGATGTGCGGCAAGGCCGGCGCAGGCAAATCGACGCTGGCGCAGCGTTTGGCGCAGCAACCGCAAACGCTGTTGCTGGTCGAAGATGCGTGGCTGGCGACGCTGTATGGACAGGAGATGGCCAGCCTGCAAGACTATGCGCGCTGTTCCGACCGGTTACGGCGGGCGCTGGGCGGGCACCTCGTGCAGCTGCTGCGCGGCGGTTGGTCCGTGGCGCTCGATTTTCCGATGAATACGCCGGACAGGCGGCGTTGGGCCAAAGCGTTGGCGGAGGAGGCCGGCGTCGCACACTGCCTGCACTTTCTCGATGTCAGCCATGCGCAGTGCCTGAGCAGGATAACGCTGAGAAATGCGCGCGGCGAGCACCCATTTGCCCTGAGCGAAGCGGAGTTTGAGCGCCTGGCGCAGTACTTTGTTCCCCCGGCGGAAGAGGAAGGGATGACCGTCTGGCGTTATGGCGAACAGGACTGAAAACCGGCGCCATGACGGCGCCGGCAACGGTTAGGCTTCGGCGTTAAACGCGTTGTGGAAGGTGACCTCCGCGCACGGCAGCACGCCCTGGAAGGCGATGGCGCGGAAGTAGTCTTGCGGCACGCCCGGCAAGGTCAGCGCGGTCTGCGCCTGGAAGCCGAAACGGCCGTAATAGTTCGGATCGCCCAGCACCACGCAGCCTGCGGCGTGCCGTTCTTGCAGTTCGGCCAATAGCTGGCGGATCAGCCGGCTGCCGATCCCCTGGCTCTGACAGGCCGGCAGCACCGACACCGGCGCCAGCCCGTACCACCCGGCGGCGCCGTTGCTGAGTACGACCGGCGAGACGGACGCGTGCCCGATCGGTGTGCCATTGTGCTCGGCGACCAGCGACAGGGTAAGGGCTCCCGCCGCGCGCAGCGCGTTGACGATAAACTGCTCGGTGTGGCTGCTGTGTTCGGCATGCAGGAACGCAGCGGCGGTCAGGGTGGCGATGGCGCCGACGTCGGTCGGCGTTTCGTGGCGTAAAGTGATGTTCATGGTTGTATCCTGATTAAATAAGGCTGTGCCGACCGGGCTGCCCGGCCGGTATCGATGATTAACGGTTATCCAGCTGCGCACGCACGGCCTTGAGCCCGGCAAAGGTGACGCGATAAGGGCGCCCCTGGCGAGAGAGGATCAGGCGTTTGGTTTTGAGCTTGGTGAAGACGGCCAGCGAGCAGTCGGCCAGGCCGAGCCCTTCGCGGGTGTAGCATTCGACGTGGGTGACGCGACCGGCGTCGTTGCGGGTGAAGGCGATATAGCCGCCTTTGGCCAACACGTGCAGCACGCGTTGTTCCGCTTTGGAAATGTTCATGTTGGGAGATCCTGTAATAACCCCAGATACGCGCATCCCCGCGCAAACGCGCGTCGGATACGTCAGAGTCCCTCGCCATACGGCAAGGAAGCGACTATCGGGTGGTTACAATCTCCAACATACAGGCCTCGGGCAGTGAAAAACGCCAGGGCGGCGTTTCAGCGCAGATAATGTAGCCAATGGCCGGTTGGCTGTCAATTTGCCGGCGGCGCGGGCCGCCGGCGAAAGGCCAATTAGAAAGGCTTGGTCGGCAGGTATTTGCCGTCCAGGGTGATCACCGCGCGTTCGCCGCCTTCGGGATCGGCGACCTTTTTGATATCCAGCTTGAAGTTGATGGCGCTGATGATGCCGTCGCCGAACTGCTCGTGCACCAGCGCTTTCAGCGTGGAGCCGTAAACCTGCAGCATTTCATAGAAGCGATAAATGGTCGGATCGGTCGGCACGCCGCCGGGAATGCTGCCGCGCAGCGGGATGGTTTGCAGCAGCAGCACCGCCTCTTCGTCCAGCCCCAGCTTGGCCGCTACCGTGCGCGCCGCCGGTTCCGGCAGCGCATGCTGCCCCAGCAGCGCGGCGGTGACGAACGCCAGGCTGAGACCGGTGCCCTCGGCCAGTGCGTCGAAAGTCAGGTTATGGCGGATCTTGGCGTCCATGATGGTGTCGGTGAGCGCTTCGCGCGGGGCGGCGTTGTGCAGAGAGTGTGTCATGTTAGCTCCTTTTGTTGACTTAAAAACGGGCGATCGCCGGGATGGCGGTCACGTCGGGATGGGTGGCGAGTGGCACGAAGCGGCGGGTTTCGCCGTCCAGCGCCTCGATAGCGCCGCTGGCGATATCATAGACCCAGCCGTGCAGCGCCAGGCGGCCCTGATCCAGCGCCAGGGCGACGGAAGGGTGCGTTTTGATGTTGTTGAGCTGGGCGATGACGTTTTCGCGCACCATCGACGCGACCCGGGCAGCGTCGGAGACGTGCGGATAAGCCTGGTTGACCGCCTTGGCGGAATCGGCGTAACGCAGCCAGCCGGCGACCGTCGGCAGGTGATCCAGACACTGGCAGGTGGCGATGGCGGTCATCGCGCCGCAGTCGGAATGGCCGCAGATCACGATGTCTTCCACGCCCAGCGCAGCGACGGCGTACTCGACCGAGGCGGTAACCCCGCCGGGTTCGGAGCCAAAAGAAGGCACGATGTTACCGGCGTTGCGGATCACGAACAGATCGCCCGGCTCGCGCTGGGTGACCAGCTCCGGCACCAGGCGGCTGTCGGAACATGAGATAAACAGGGTGCGCGGGTTTTGGCGGGTCGCCAACTGCTGAAACAGCGCCGTGCGTTCAACAAAGGCTTCGCGCTGGAACTTCAGGAAGCCTTCAATCACCTCTTTCATCCGTTTCTCCATTGGGTGTCGTTATGCGATGGCGACATGATGAACGCTTCTGGCTATAGGGTCTAAGACCCATTTATAATGCTGGTTATAGGTTTTACTAATAGTTGGGACGCTATGCTGCTGCGACACATCCGTTATTTTCTGGCCGTTGCCGAACAGGGCAACTTCACCCGCGCCGCCGAAGCGCTGCACGTCTCGCAACCGACGTTGTCCCAGCAGATCAAGCAGTTGGAAGACGCACTGGGGGCGCCGTTGTTCGATCGCAGCGGCAGAGCCGTGCGCCTGACCGACGCCGGTGAGGCGTGGATGCGCTATGCGCGGCTGGCGCTGCAGGATTTGGACGCCGGCGCGCGGGCGATCCATGACGTGGCGACGCTGGCGCGCGGCCATTTGCGGCTGGCGATGACGCCAACCTTCACCGCCTATCTGGTGGGGCCGACGATCGATGCGTTCTACCGCCGCTACCCGGGGATTACCCTGAGCATTGAGGAGATGGCGCAAGAGCGAATTGAGGCGCTGCTGGCGCAGGATCGGCTGGACCTGGGGATCGCCTTCGAGATGGCGCAGTCGGCGGAGGTAGAAGCCACGCCGTTGTTCAGCGAGACGCTGGAGCTGATGGTCGGCGCCGATCATCCCCTGGCGGCGCATCGCCGGCCGCTGAGGCTGGCGGAGTGGCAACATCTGCCGCTGGCTTTGCTGAGTGGCGACTTCGCCACGCGGCAGTTTATCGATCGTTACTGCACACAGTTGGGATTTCGGCCGCAGGTGGCGGTGGAGGCCAATGCGCTGGGCGCTATCGTCGAGATCGTGCGGCGCGGGCAGCTCGCCACGCTGCTGCCGGCCGCCATTGCGCGCGAGAACCGGCAGTTGAAAAAAGTGGCGTTGGCCAACGCCATGCCGGTGCGGCAGGCGGTATGGCTGCAGCGCAAAGGCGCTTACCGCAGCGCCGCCGCGCAGGCGTTTATCGCCGTTTTGCAGCAACAGGGCGTTACGCCAACGCACTCCAGCGCTGCGTCATCCCCAGCAGATGGACCAGCCCGAAGCCGAGGCAAATCAGCGAGCTGACGACGATAAAACGCTGGCTGCGGCCGGTATCGCGCAGGGCGAAGGGGCCGGCGACGCCGCGCAACAGGTAGATGAAGGTAATGATAAACAGCGCGGGCCGCAGCAGTGGCAGCGGCGCGATCAGGCCCGCGCCGGAAAGCGCATACAGCGCCCAAATAAACAGCATCAGCGCGATACCGGCGGTGACGACGGCCGGGAACTTTTACCCGCTTCCGCCGCCTTAATGAAGCGATCGCCGGCGCCGCACAGCCGATAGCCGCGCGGCCCGGCGGCGATCACCCAAATATGCAACAGGGCGGCGATGGTGCTCAGCGCGGCGCCGATCAGCAGTGCGGTGTTATAGAGGTGTGGCATGGTAAGGCTTCCCTGTCAGAAACGTGATTGGCATGAAGCGTAGACCAGAAAAGACGAATTAACCGAACGCAACAGGGAAGAGGAGCAAGTGATGAGAGTGGCGACAGGCATGCTGAACGTATTGGCGCTGTGGAGCGGGCTGGCGATGGCGCAATCTGCAGCGCTGACGCTGCCGCGGGAGGATGGTTCGAGTATTCATTACTATCTGGACGCTGCGGTGCCCGGGCAATCGTCGGCGGCGCTGCTGGTGATCCTGCAAGGTTCGGATTGCAACAGCGTGCGGCATATCCGCCTGGTCACGCCGATGCGGCAGGCGTTACCCGCCGCAGACCTGCTGACGGTGGAGAAATACGGCATCGACGACACCTTGCCGTACCGCGAAGAGGTGCCGCGGCAGGATTGCCCGGATGCTTTCGTGCAGCATGATACGCCGCAGCGGCGGGTGAGCGATGTCACCCAGGTGCTGCAGGCGGTGATTGCGCGAAACGGCTATCAAAAGGTCGCGGTGCTGGGGGGCAGCGAAGGGGCGGTGATCGCCAATCTGGTGACGGCCTCCTCGGGCCTGGTTGACGCCACCCTCGCGTTCAGCGGTGGCGGGCGCTGGTTTATCGACGACGTGCGCCACAGCGCCGCCGACGCGCCGAAGGAAGAGGTGGCCGGGCTGAACGCATTTTTACAGCAGGTGATGACGGCGCCGCCGTTCCCCCTGAACGCCAGCGATCATGGCTATGCCTGGTGGCATGGCATGCTGAACATCGATCAGCTCGCCACCCTGCGCAGCATCAAGACGCCGGTGCTGATCGTGCAGGGTGACCAGGATCGCGCCGTTTCGCCGGGGGCGGTCGGGAAAATGATCGCCGAGCTGCGGGCCGACGGTAAAACGAATATCACCTACCTTAATTATTCGACATTGGACCATGTGATGCGGCGCGAGAACGGCGACAGCGAGATGACGCGGGTGGTGGCGGATATGCGCGCGTGGCTGGAGAAGCAGCTGCGCTGAGCGTCGGTATTAGGACAAGCTATGTAATAATTGACGCGAGTTTCTTTGGACTGAGTGATCTGCTGCTCAATTGAACACAATGTTATTTAATCAGGGCTTCCGTCGTGTATTTTTTTAACCGCAAACCTGAAAATGAAATACCCTAAGAAAATTCCAGCTATGGAGGTCGCAACCCACAGATACTTAAAACTATCGTCGGAATAAAACATGAACCAGACAATGGCTAACAGCGAGAGGGCCACAACGCCGCACCCAATGCCCTGAATAATTCTGGATAAAGCCGCCAGCATAAAGTTCTTCATACGTTAACCTTTGCAAAAAAGTACTGACAAATTTGGTTGAATTTCTTTCGATCTCTTTCCCAAACCGAGACGGCATCCTCGAATGGTCGGACTTTGTTTTCTAACAGAAAGTACAGCAGATCGAGGTTTCCCAGGCGTCTAAGTTGATCATACATCCGTGAGTTTCTTGCCCTCAAGTCGCGTGATGTATAGACAGAGCGCGATATGCTTGCCCCTGCGGTGAGAATTGAGCCAACGGCAACACCGGAGACAAGCCGTGGGATGATTTGTTTAGAGAATATATATCCCATGTTTGCGGTGGCTAACTGATTAAAGGCGAATTTGCCGATGAGTTTGCCTGATGTTCTTATGGTCATGTCCTTAACATCTTCAAACTTGACCTTACTGGCGAAGTTTTCGATGAAGATATGAGCCACTTTCTCGATGCTCGCTTTATTGGCCAGGCCTGACTTGATGAGTCTGATAAATCGCTCTTTATCTTGCGAGTTTAACCATCTGTTTTCAGTATCAATATAGTCGTAGCCCAGGTAGTAGAAATCGACCGGTACGCTGATAAAACCTTGTGCAAACCCGCGCACTAAATTGCTATCAATGTTTACGGCATCGGCCATATCGTTGGCTATCTGCTTTGCGCTTTTCATAGAAATCCTTTTCAATATGAAGCGCCGAATCTAGCAGACTTTTTGTACGCAAGCCAATGCCCACCGGCAAACGGCGTGAACCCACCGCTCAAAATGTCACCGAAACTTCCCGCGATCTCTGCACCCCGTTGTGGCATAATGCGCGCCAAATCACATTCCCTATGTATAAAGAGCGAGCGCTGTGTTAAGCACTAACAACATCACCATGCAGTTCGGCAGTAAGCCGTTGTTTGAAAACATCTCTGTCAAATTCGGCGGCGGCAACCGTTACGGCCTGATCGGCGCCAACGGCTGCGGCAAGTCCACCTTTATGAAAATCCTCGGCGGCGATTTGGTGCCGAGCGGCGGCAACGTGTTCCTCGATCCGAACGAGCGCCTGGGTAAACTGCGTCAGGATCAGTTCGCCTTCGAGCAGTACAGCGTGCTGGACACCGTGATCATGGGTCACACCGAACTGTGGGCGGTGAAGGAAGAGCGCGACCGCATCTACGCATTGGCGGAGATGAGCGAAGAAGACGGCTATAAAGTAGCCGACCTGGAAGTGGCCTACGGCGAAATGGACGGTTATACCGCCGAAGCGCGTGCCGGCGAACTGCTGCTTGGCGTGGGCATTCCGGTGGAACAGCACTATGGCCCGATGAGCGAAATCGCGCCGGGCTTCAAGCTGCGCGTGTTGCTGGCGCAGGCGCTGTTCTCCGATCCGGAAATCCTGCTGCTCGACGAACCGACCAACAATCTGGACATCGACACCATTCGTTGGCTGGAGCAGGTGCTGAACGAGCGCAACAGCACCATGATCATCATCTCGCACGACCGTCACTTCCTGAACATGGTCTGCACCCACATGGCGGATCTGGACTACGGTGAGCTGCGCGTTTACCCGGGCAACTACGACGAATACATGACCGCCGCCACCCAGGCGCGTGAGCGTTTGATGGCGGACAACGCCAAGAAGAAAGCGCAGATCAGCGAGCTGCAGTCGTTCGTCAGCCGCTTCAGCGCCAACGCCTCCAAATCCAAGCAGGCCACGTCGCGCGCCCGCCAGATTGACAAGATCCAGCTGGAAGAGGTGAAAGCCTCCAGCCGCCAGAACCCGTTCATCCGTTTCGAGCAGGATAAGAAGCTGTTCCGTAACGCGTTGGAAGTGGAAGCGCTCACCAAGGGCTTCGACGAAGGCCCGCTGTTCAACAAGCTGAACCTGATGGTGGAAGTGGGTGAGAAGGTCGCGGTGCTGGGCGCCAACGGCATCGGTAAAACCACCCTGCTGAAAACGCTGGTGGGCGACGCGCAGCCCGACAGCGGCACCGTGAAGTGGTCGGAAAACGCCCGTATCGGTTATTACGCACAGGATCACGAATACGAGTTCGACGACACCCTGACCGTGTTCGACTGGATGAGCCAGTGGAAGCAGGAAAAAGACGACGAGCAGGCGGTGCGCAGCGTGCTGGGCCGTTTGCTGTTCAGCCAGGACGATATCAAGAAGCGCGTGAAGGTGCTGTCCGGTGGTGAGAAGGGCCGCATGCTGTTCGGTAAGTTGATGATGCAGCGCCCGAATATTCTGGTGATGGACGAACCGACCAACCACCTGGATATGGAATCCATCGAATCGCTGAACATGGCGCTGGAGATGTACGAAGGCACGCTGATCTTCGTCTCCCACGACCGTGAATTCGTCAGTTCGCTGGCGACCCGGATTCTGGAAATCACCCCGAACAAGGTGATCGACTTTACCGGCAACTACGAAGACTATCTGCGCAGCCAGGGCATCGTATAACCCTCGCGGCAACGCATCAGGGCGGGAATTATCCCGCCCTTTTTTTATCCGTCACGCCCCGCCGCACACCTCGCAGTGCGGATCCTTCGGCAGTTTCATCTCGCGGAACTGCATGCTCATCGCATCGAACATCAACAGCTTGCCGCGCAGCGGCTGACCATAGTCGGCCAGCAGCTTGATGGCTTCCATCGCCTGCAGGGTGCCGATGGTGCCGACCAGCGGCGCCATCACGCCTGCTTCGACGCAGGTGAGGGCGCTGTCGCCGAACAGCCGGCTCAGGCAGCGGTAGCAGGGCTCGCCCGGCTGATAGGTGAACACGCTGAGCTGGCCCTCCATGCGGATCGCAGCACCGGAAACCAGCGGCTTGCGCTGCGCGTGGCACAGGCGGTTCAGGGCGTCGCGCGCCGCCACGTTGTCGGTGCAGTCCAGCACCAGATCGCAGGCGGCGATCTCTGCCGCGATCGCGTCATCTTCCAGACGGCCGTCGATGGCATCGATGCGGATATGCGGATTGATGGCGCTCAGTTCCCGCCTGGCAGAGGCGACTTTGCTCTGGCCGATGCGATCGTCGCGGTGCAGGATCTGGCGCTGCAGGTTGGAGAGCGAGACGGTGTCGAAATCCACCAGCACCAGATGGCCGACGCCGGCCGCCGCCAGATATGGCGCAGCGGCGCAGCCCAGCCCGCCCAGCCCGGCGATCAGCACGCGGGCGGCCTTCAGCTTCTCCTGGCCGTCGAAGTCAAAGCCGCGCAGCACGATCTGGCGGTTGTAGCGCAGCGCTTCGGCGTCGGTCAATTCCGGCAGCATGTTTAGCTCCTCAGCAGGGCGTTGAACGGCTCGATCTCCACCGTTTCGCCTACCGCCACCGAACCGCGTTCGCGCTCCAGCACGATGAAACAGTTGCCCTGGCTGTAGGAGCTGAAGACGTGCGAGCCCTGGTGGCCGGTAGTGCTGACCTCCAGTTCACCCGCGGCGTTGCTGCTGAACACCCCGCGCTGGAAATCGAGGCGGCCCGGCGATTTCTTCAGCGGGGTTAGCGCGCGCGCGCACAGACGCGGCGGCAGGCGCCAATCGCTGTGGCCGGCCAGTTTGGCCAGCAGCGGTTGCACCAGTTGGTAGAAGGTCAGGGCGGCGGAAACCGGGTTGCCCGGCAGGCCGCAGAACCAGGCGTGGCTCAGTTTGCCGAAGGCGAAGGGTTTGCCGGGTTTGATCGCCAGCTTCCAGAAGCTGACCTGGCCCAGCTCGTCGAGCATCTGTTTGGTGTAGTCGGCCTCGCCGACCGAGACGCCGCCGCTGCTGATCACCACGTCGGCCTGGCTGTCCGCCCGTTCGAAAGCGGCGCGCAGCGCATCGCGATCGTCGCGGATAATGCCGAGATCGAGCACTTCGCAGCCCAGCTGTTCCAGCATCAGGCGCACCGCGAAACGGTTGGTGTCGTAGATTTGGCCCGCCTGCAGCGGCTGGCCGACCGGCTGCAGTTCATCGCCGGTGGAGAACACCGCCACCTTCAGCTTACGCATTACCTGCACCTCGGCGACGCCAAGCGAAGCCAGCAGCGGCAGCTGCGCGGCGCCCAGCTTCACGCCGGCCGGCAATACGCTCGCGCCCCGGCGAATGTCTTCACCCGCCAGACGGATATTCTGGCCGGCTTCAACCGGTGCGGTAAAACGCACGCCCTGGTCGCTCACCTCGGCCTGCTCCTGCATGACCACTGCGTCCGCTCCGGCCGGGATCGGAGCGCCGGTCATGATGCGCACGCAGCTGTTGGCCGGCCATTGGCCGTCGAACGGCGCGCCGGCGAAGGCTTTCCCGGCGACCGGCAGCGGCGCATTGGCCGCCAGATCGGCGAGGCGCACCGCATAGCCGTCCATCGCCGAGTTGGCGAACGGCGGCACGTCGAGCGGCGAGACCACTGGGGCGGCGGTGATGCGGCCGGCGGCGGCGGTCAGGGCAACGGATTCGGTTTGCTGCAGCGGGGCGATCTGCCCGAGCATTTTTTCCAGCGCTTGCTCCAGGGAGATGAGATCGGAAGTATGGCAATGATCCATAAAGGGAACTCCGTAATCAGGGTGCGCTAAAATAGCGACAAAGTGCGGGTATTATGGCAGAGAACGCCGGGGGGGAGAACGGGTTATGCTTGCCATCTTTCGTACTGTGGCACCGGGGCGAACGGGTATAAACTGCGCAAAACAGAGGAGAATCATGATGCATAAACAGGTGATCGAGTTCTGGTTCGACGAAATCGAACCGGTGATGTGGTTTAAAAAGGACGACGATTTCGATCGTCTGTTGCACAGCCGTTTCGGCGAAATCTGGCGGGCGGCGGCGGCGGGGGAGCTGGCGCACTGGCGCGACACCATCGAGGGGCGCTTGGCGGAGGTGATCGTGCTCGATCAGTTCAGCCGCAATCTGTTCCGCGGCACGCCGCAGTCCTTCGCCTGCGACGGCATGGCGCTGATCCTGGCGCAGGAGGCGATCCGCAGCGGCGAGTGCGAACGGCTGAGCCGCGAGCAGCGCGGCTTCCTTTATCTGCCGTTCATGCACTCGGAATCGCCGTTGATCCACCAACAGGCGCTGGTTCTGTATACCGAGCTCAATAACGGCGATCAGCTGGAATTCGAGCTGCGGCATAAGGCGATCATCGATCGTTTCGGCCGCTACCCGCATCGCAATGCGATATTGGGGCGCACCAGCACGCCGGAAGAAGAGGCCTTTTTGCAGCAGCCTGGATCGGGTTTTTAATCGTTGGATCATCTGCGCCCGGCCGGAGGAAAAAACGCAGGCCGGGCGCCACAATAAGCGTGACTCAGCGCGAACGTTTATTTCATTACGCTCTACCGCTATTTCCTCCCGCGAAATTACCAATAATCCCGGCCGCACTGTCAGCGGTTTGCTGCTTTTTATAACCTGCTGTTTTTATTCCAATAAGCTATTTTAAGGTGCGAAACGGTCTAAGCGCGCTACGCTAAAAGCGGGGCGTGGACGTTATGCTGTACTTCCACTGTAGGACTAAATAGAGTCGAAAAAGACTGAATAATAATGATACCGCGCTCAGCTTATTCGCTGTGCAACGGCGGGATTAACACAGGGTGTCAGGCAAATGAGCAAACCAGTGATTGCCATTCATGGCGGCGCGGGCGCAATTACCCGGGCGGCGCTGAGTGCGGAAAAAGAACGGCAGTATATCCAGGCGCTGTCCGAGATCGTGGCTGCCGGGCAGGCGATATTGGCACAGGGTGGCAGCGCGCTGGACGCGGTGACCGAAGCGGTGCGACTACTCGAAGAGTGCCCGCTGTTCAACGCCGGCAAAGGCTCGGTGTTCACCCATCAGGGCACCCACGAACTGGATGCCTGCGTGATGGACGGCCGCACCTGCGATGCCGGTGCCGTCGCCGGCGTCAGCCGCGTCCGCAACCCGGTGCTGGCGGCGCGCGCGGTGCTGGAAAACAGCGAACACGTGCTGTTTGCCGCCGAAGGCGCCGAGAAGTTTGCCGCCGCCCACGGCCTGGAAATGGTTACCCCCGACTTCTTCTTTACCCAAGAACGCTTTGATCAGCTGCACCGCGCCCAGGCGGAGCAGGGCCGGGTATTGCTCGATCACGACGGCGCGGCACAGGCCGGCGATCCGCTCGATCCCGATCGCAAATTCGGCACCGTCGGCGCGGTGGCGCTGGATGCGCTGGGCAACCTTGCCGCCGCCACCTCCACCGGCGGCATGACCAACAAGCAGGCAGGGCGAGTGGGCGACACGCCGATTATCGGCGCCGGTTGCTATGCCAACAACGCCACCGTGGCGGTCTCCAGCACCGGCACCGGCGAGATTTTCATGCGCGGCGTGGCGGCCTATGACGTCTCCGCCCTGATCGAATACGGCGGCCTCAGTCTGCAGGCGGCCAGCGATCGGGTGGTGATGGAGAAACTGCCTGCACTGGGCGGCAGCGGCGGCATGATCGCCGTCGATCGCCACGGCAATATCGCGCTGCCGTTTAACTGCGAGGGGATGTATCGCGGTTTTGGTTATGTCGGCGATGCGCCGTCCGTCGGGATTTATCGCTAAGCGTTCACCGGGAGGGGGTATGACCGACGTTTCATTCCGGCCCGCCGGCGACGAATTGTCATTGCCGCCGCAGCGGGTGCTGACGGTGCGCGATCTGAGCATCAGTTTTCCTCAAGTGGACGGCGCCGTGGAAGCGGTGCGCAACCTGTCGTTCGATCTCGATCGCGGCGAGACGCTGGCGATCGTCGGTGAGTCCGGCTCTGGCAAATCGGTGACTTCGCTGGGGCTGATGCGGTTGGTGGAGCAGGGCGGCGGGCGCATCGTCAGCGGCGCCATGACGCTGCGCCGGCGCGACGGCGCGTTGCTCGATCTGGCGCACGCCTCGCAGAGCACGCTGCGCACGGTGCGCGGCGCCGACATGGCGATGATCTTCCAGGAGCCGATGACCTCGCTCAACCCGGTATTTCCGGTCGGCGAGCAGATCGCCGAATCGCTGCGCCTGCATCAGGGCATGGACCACCGCAGCGCGCGTCAGGAGGCGCTGCGCATGCTCGATCTGGTGCGCATTCCGGAGGCCAAAGAGGTGCTGGGGCGCTACCCGCATCAGCTTTCCGGCGGCATGCGCCAGCGGGTGATGATCGCCATGGCGCTCTCCTGCAAACCGGCGTTGCTGATTGCCGATGAACCCACTACCGCCCTCGACGTCACCATTCAGGCGCAGATCCTGCAGCTGATCCGCGTGCTGCAACAGGAGATGCAGATGGGGGTGATCTTCATCACTCACGACATGGGCGTGGTGGCAGAGATAGCCGACCGGGTGCTGGTGATGCGCCGTGGGGAGCAGGTGGAACAGAATCGGGTGCGTGAGTTATTCGCCGCGCCGCAGCAGGCCTATACCCGGGCGCTGCTGGCGGCGGTGCCGAAGCTGGGGGCGATGGCCGCACTGCCGCTGCCGGCGAAGTTTCCGCTGCCGGACGGCGAGGGGGATACGGCGCCGCAGGATACCGTACCGCCAGACGCTGCGCCGATCCTGCGGGTAGAGCATCTGGTCACGCGTTTTGATCTGCGCGGCGGGTTGTTTAATCGGGTCACTCGCCGGGTGCACGCGGTAGAAAACGTCAGCTTCGATCTTTACCCCGGCGAGACGCTGGGGCTGGTGGGCGAGTCCGGCTGCGGCAAGTCCACCACCGGGCGCGCTTTGCTGAAGCTGGTGGACAGCCAGAGCGGCACCATCACCTTCGCCGGGCGGCGGATAGACCAATTGAAGGGGCCGGCGCTGCAGCACCTGCGGCGCGATATTCAGTTCATCTTTCAAGATCCTTACGCCTCGCTCGATCCGCGCCTGACGGTCGGTTTTTCCATCATGGAGCCGCTGCTGGTGCACAACGTGATGCGCGGCCGGGAGGCGGAGCAACGGGTGGCCTGGCTATTGGAACGCGTCGGCCTGTTGCCGGAGCATGCGCGCCGCTACCCGCACGAATTTTCCGGCGGCCAGCGCCAGCGTATCTGCATCGCGCGCGCGCTGGCGCTAAACCCGAAAGTGGTGATCGCCGACGAGGCGGTCTCGGCGCTGGACGTGTCGATTCAGGCGCAGATCGTCAATCTGCTGCTCGATCTGCAGCGCGAGTTCGGCATTGCTTTTCTGTTCATTTCACACGACATGGCGGTGGTGGAGCGCATCAGCCACCGGGTGGCGGTGATGTACCTCGGGCAAATTGTCGAGATCGGCCCGCGGCAGGCGGTGTTCGACAATCCGCAGCACCCCTATACCCGCAAACTGATGGCGGCGGTGCCGGTGGCCGATCCCGCTCATGCCCACAAACGGCAGCCGCTGCCGGCCGATGAGATCCCGAGCCCGGTGCGCGCACTGGGCGATGAACCCGTTACCGCACCGTTGGTGCAGGTTGGCGCCGGGCACTTTGTCGCCCGCCACCCGATCGCCGGTGCTTTTTAAAGACCTCAGGAGAGACAAGCGACATGAAGCACACATTCAAACGCAATGCGCTGTTGGCCGCCATACTGCTGGCGGCGGGAACCGGCCCGGTTTGGGCGGCGAAGGACGCGGTGATCGCCGTGGCGTCCAATTTCACCACTCTCGATCCTTACGACGCCAACGACACGCTGTCGCAGGCGGTGGCCAAGTCTTTCTATCAGGGGCTGTTCGGCTTCGACAAGGACATGAAGCTGGTGAACGTACTGGCGGACAGCTATGAGGTCAGCAAAGACGGCCTGACCTATACCGTCAAACTGCGCCAGGGCATTAAATTCCACGACGGCACCGCGTTCAACGCCGAGGCGGTGAAGGCCAACCTCGATCGCGCCAGTAACCCGGACAGCCACCTCAAGCGCTACAACCTGTTCAAGATGATCGACAAAACCGAAGCGGTAGACGCCAATACGGTGAAGATCGTGCTGAAGGCGCCGTTCTCGGCGTTCGTCAACAACCTGGCGCACCCGGCGGCGGCGATCATCTCGCCGGCGGCGCTGAAGCAATACGGCAAAGAGATCGGTTTCCACCCGGTCGGCACCGGCCCGTACCAGTTCGTGACCTGGAACCAGACCGACTTCGTCAAGGTGAAGAAGTTCGACGGCTACTGGCAGCCGGGGCTGCCGAAGCTCGACAGCATCACCTGGCGCCCGGTGGTGGATAACAACACCCGCGCGGCGATGCTGCAGACCGGCGAGGCGACCTTCGCCTTCCCGATCCCTTACGAGCAGGCCAAGGTGCTGGAAGGCAACGCCAAGCTGGACGTGGTGGCCGCGCCGTCCATTCTGCAGCGTTACATCAGCATGAACGTCACCCAAAAGCCGTTCGACAACCCGAAGGTGCGTCAGGCGCTGAACTACGCCATCAATAAGGACGCGCTGATCAAAGTGGCGTTCGCCGGTTACGCGGTGCCGGCGGAAGGGCCGGTGCCGCCGGCCATCGATTTCGCCGCCCGTTACAAGCCGTGGCCGTACGATCCGGCCAAGGCGCGCGAGCTGCTGAAAGAGGCCGGCTACCCGAACGGCTTCACCACCACGTTGTGGTCTTCCCACAACCACAGCACCGCGCAGAAAGTGCTGCAGTTCACTCAACAGCAACTGGCGCAGGTGGGGGTGAAAGTGACGGTGACGGCGATGGATGCCGGGCAGCGCGCGGCGCAGGTAGAGAGCGTCGGGGTGAAAGACACCGGCGTGCGGATGTTCTACACCGGCTGGTCGGCCTCGACCGGGGAAGCGGACTGGGCGCTGTCGCCGCTGTTCTCTACCCAGGCGGCACCGCCGAAGCAGTTCAACACCGCGTTCTACAGCAACCCGCAGGTGGACAAGGATCTGACCGACGCGCTGGCGACCACCGATCGCGCCGAGAAGCAGAAACTGTATCAGGACGCACAGGATCGCATCTGGGCCGACGCGCCCTGGATCTTCCTGGCGACCGAACGTCTGTTGTCGGCCAACAGCAAACAGCTGAGCGGCTTCTACGTGATGCCGGATACCTCGTTCAACTTTGATAACGCCGATCTGAAATAAGGCGCCCATCCCCGCCTGCGGCCAGACGGCGGCAGGTGGGGGAAGGAATGAGATGCTCAATTATTTTCTGAAACGACTGCTGGGCCTGATCCCGACGCTGCTGATCGTGGCGGTGCTGGTGTTCCTGTTCGTTCACCTGCTGCCGGGCGATCCGGCGCGGCTGGCGGCGGGGCCGGAGGCCGACGAGGCGGTGGTGCAGCTGGTGCGCAAGGATCTGGGGTTGGATAAGCCGCTGCCGCAGCAGTTCGCGCACTTCTTCGTCAACGCGCTGCGGGGCGACTTCGGCATTTCGATGGTGTCCAAACGCCCGGTGAGCGAAGAGATCGCCTCGCGCTTTATGCCGACTTTCTGGCTGACCGTCACCAGCATGCTGTGGGCGGTGGCGTTTGGTCTGGCGATCGGCGTGGTGTCGGCGGTGTGGCGCAATCGCTGGCCGGATCGCCTCGGCATGACGCTGGCGGTGTCGGGGATCTCGTTCCCGGCCTTTGCGCTCGGCATGCTGTTGATGCAGGTGTTCTCGGTCGAGCTGGGGTGGCTGCCGACGGTGGGCGCCGACAGCTGGCGGCACTACATTCTGCCTTCGATCACTCTGGGGGCGGCGGTGGCGGCGGTGATGGCGCGCTTCACCCGCGCTTCGTTCGTGGAGGTGTTGCAGGAGGACTACATGCGCACCGCGCGCGCCAAGGGCGTGCGGGAAAGCGTGGTGGTGATGAAGCACGGCCTGCGCAACGCGATGATCCCGGTGGTGACCATGATGGGGCTGCAGTTCGGCTTCCTGCTCGGCGGTTCGATCGTGGTGGAGAAAGTGTTCAACTGGCCGGGGCTGGGGCGGTTGCTGGTGGACTCGGTGGAGATGCGCGATTACCCGGTGATCCAGGCCGAGGTGCTGCTGTTCTCGCTGGAGTTCATCCTGATCAATTTGCTGGTGGATATGCTGTACGCGGCGATCAACCCGGCGATTCGTTACCAATGAGGAGGCGGCATGATTAAGCACTGGCGGCGCAACGCTGCACTGAAGGCGATGCCGCTTATCGATCCCAACGCGGTACGCACGCCGTGGGACGAGTTTTGGCGGCGCTTTCGCCGCCAGCGGGCGGCGCTGGTCGCCGGCCTGTTCGTGCTGCTGCTGATTGCGGCGGCGCTGCTGGCGCCTTATTTGGCACCGTTCGATGCGGAAAACTATTTCGATTACGATCGGCTGAACGAAGGGCCTTCGCTGATGCACTGGCTGGGCGTGGATTCCCTCGGGCGCGATATCTTCAGCCGTATCCTGATGGGCACGCGCATTTCGCTGGCGGCCGGGGTGTTCTCGGTGCTGGCGGGCGGGGCGATCGGCACCCTGCTGGGGCTGCTGGCCGGTTACTATGAGGGCTGGTGGGATCGCCTCACCATGCGCGTCTGCGACGTGCTGTTCGCGTTTCCCGGCATTCTGCTGGCGATTGGCGTGGTGGCGATCATGGGCAGCGGCATGGCCAACGTGATCGTCGCGGTGGCGATCTTCAGCATTCCGGCCTTCGCCCGCCTGGTGCGCGGCAACACGCTGGTGCTGAAGCACCTGACCTATATCGAATCGGCGCGCAGCATCGGCGCCTCGGACTGGACCATCATCCTGCGACACATTCTGCCGGGCACCCTGTCTTCGATCGTGGTCTATTTCACCTTGCGCATCGGCACCTCGATCATCACCGCCGCCAGCCTGTCGTTTCTGGGCCTGGGCGCCCAGCCGCCGACGCCGGAGTGGGGGGCGATGCTCAACGAAGCGCGTGCCGATATGGTGATCGCGCCGCACGTGGCGATCTTCCCCAGCCTGGCGATATTCATCACCGTGCTGGCGTTCAACCTGTTGGGTGACGGATTGCGCGACGCGCTCGATCCTAAGCTGAAGGGGTGATGGAGAAAGCTATTGCCATGTGGGTATTCTGCATGGCGAATAGCCTGTTTCTGCCGGATATTCAGACCATTGCAAATTTTTTGCGTGCTCGCTTTTTGTTATCGCGATTAAGGGAGGAAAAGTGAAATCCACGTTCTTCTTTACTTTTGGTTGCCCGTCGCTCGATGAGTGGGGTCAATATGCTAATGCCGTTAAAGCTGTTTTGCCAATAAATTGCTTTTACTTCTGATGATGTGTCCTGGCGTGTTATTTTATTCCTATTTCTCTGCGTTTTTATTTTATTTTGGCTGTGGTTTGTTGCAGGTCTTTTTGACCAGGGTTAGGTACGGCCAGTTTTTACTGATAATCGTGTCATTAAAAACCTTCTGCCGCTGTTGAACGCGCTCTTTTGGGAATTGCCGGTATTTCAGGCCTGCAATTCCCTTTATCCAAGCTACTCGATCAGCACAATGGCAAAACCGATTAACGTCGTGCCAACGGCATCATAGGTCGCAATCTGTCCGTTGGAGGCAGAGGAAACAAACGGTGTTCCCTGGCCCGAAGTGCCGAGCACTGCATGTCCATATGGCGTTACAGCCAAAGCATCATCCGGGACACCAATTTCATTAAGCGGAGGTGTTGTTCTGGACTGCGCGACAGGATAATTCCCACTGTTCCAGTCAGTGGTATTCCATTTTCCGTCGCTTCCTAACCATTGAACTGAGAAATTAAATACATAGCCACCTTTATTATTTACGGTGATTTTCTGAACTTGTCTCATGGTATTTTCCTTTAATGTTCACTGTGTAATAAAAAGCGTTATTTACCTGTGCGTCGGCATGGGGTTTAATCCTGGCCTTACACTTAATCGTATCAGGGTAATTTATTTTCACAACAAGCCTGGATATTAAATTATTTAATTGCTGAGCTAATCAAAGGATATAAAATGATAATAATTAGGAGTCGCTTAAATCAGGGTGAAATGATGGCTATTTAATTAATTGGAATAATATTAGATGTGGGGATTGCAGATAATTAGTTAGTTGTCATGAGGTTTGCTCGTTATATCACGCTGTTTTATTTTTTGTGTTTTTCCTGTTTTATTGATTTTTCAAATAGTATCAGGCTGCCCGCCGATCTCTGGGCACTCGCTCAGCCCACGCAAATGGGAGGATAATTATCGATTTTTTATCAACGGAATCTGAAGAAATCCGGGCGCTTTAACCACCCGGATTTTTTTATCAGCGGAACAGGTGCTCGGCGTGGAAGCGCAGGTGATCTTCCACGAAGGTGGCGATGGTGAAGTAGCTGTGATCGTACCCCGGCTGAATGCGCAGCGTCAGCGGCCAGTCGCGCTGGCGCGCCAGCTCGGCCAGCCGCGCGGGCTGCAGCTGATCGGCCAGGAACTGGTCGTCATCGCCCTGGTCGATAAGCACCGGCATTTTTTCCGCGCCGCTGGCCAGCAGATGGCAGCTGTCGTACTGCAGCCACTGGCTTTCGTCGCTGCCCAGATAGGCGGTGAAGGCCTTACGACCCCACGGCACCTGGCACGGGTTGACGATCGGCGCGAAGGCCGATACCGAGCGGAAGCGCTGCGGATTGCGAAACGCCATCGTCAGCGCGCCGTGGCCGCCCATCGAGTGACCGAAGATCGACTGACGATCGCTGACGCTGAAGTGCTGTTCGATCAGCGCCGGCAGTTCGGCGCTGATGTAGTCGTACATGCGGAAGTGGCGATCCCATGGCGCCTGGGTGGCGTTCAGGTAAAACCCGGCGCCCTGGCCCAGGTCGTAACCTTCGTCGTTCGGCACCTCGTCGCCGCGCGGGCTGGTGTCCGGCATCACCAGCACCAGGCCCAGCTCGGCGGCGATGCGCTGCGCGCCGGCTTTCAACGTGAAGTTCTCGTCGTTGCAGGTCAGCCCCGACAGCCAGTACAGCACCGGCGGCGGGTTGTCATCGCGCGGCGGCGGCAGGTAGATGCTGAATGTCATGTTGCAATTCAGGCTCTGCGCCGCGTGGCGATAACGCTGTTGCCAGCCGCCGAACATGCGGTGCTCTTCGAGAAGTTCCAATGACAGCGTCATCTCTGCCTCCTGGCTTATTTGTCGAAGTGGATGACGGAACGGATCGATTTGCCTTCGTGCATCAAATCGAACGCTTCGTTGATCTGCTCCAGCCCCATGGTGTGGGTGATAAAGTCGTTCAGCGCGAATTCGCCGTCCAGATAGCGCTCGACGATGCCCGGCAGCTGTGAACGGCCCTTGACGCCGCCGAATGCCGAACCGCGCCAGACGCGGCCGGTGACCAGCTGGAACGGCCGGGTCGAGATCTCTTCGCCGGCGCCCGCGACGCCGATGATCACCGATTCGCCCCAGCCCTTGTGGCAGCACTCCAGCGCGGAACGCATCACGTTGACGTTGCCGATGCACTCGAAGGAGAAGTCGACGCCGCCGTCAGTCAGCTCGACGATTACGTCCTGAATCGGCTTGTCATAGTCTTTCGGGTTGATCAGATCGGTGGCGCCCAGCTTGCGGGCCAGATCGAACTTGCTGGTGTTGATGTCGATGCCGATGATGCGGCCTGCGCCGGCCATCTGCGCGCCGATGATCGCCGACAGGCCGATGCCGCCCAGACCGAAGATCGCCACGGTGTCGCCCGGTTGTACTTTGGCGGTGTTCATCACCGCGCCCATGCCGGTGGTGACGCCGCAACCCAGCAGGCACACTTCTTCCAGCGGCGCTTCCTTGTTGATTTTCGCCAGTGAAATCTCCGGCACCACGGTGTATTCGGAGAAGGTGGAGGTGCCCATGTAGTGGAAGATCGGCTTGCCGTCCTTGAAGAAGCGGGTGGTGCCGTCCGGCATCAGCCCTTTGCCCTGGGTGGCGCGGATCGCCTGGCACAGGTTAGTCTTGCCGGATTTACAGAATTTGCACTCGCCGCACTCCGGGGTGTAGAGCGGGATCACGTGGTCGCCGACCGCCACGCTGGTGACGCCTTCACCGACCGCTTCCACCACGCCGCCGCCCTCGTGGCCGAGGATCGCCGGGAACACGCCCTCCGGATCTTTGCCGGACAGGGTGTAGGCGTCGGTGTGACAAACGCCGGTGGCGACGATCCGCACCAGCACTTCGCCTTTTTGCGGTGGCATCAGCTCGACTTCTTCGATCTTCAGCGGCTGGTTCGGGCCCCAGGCAACGGCGGCGCGGGTTTTGATCATCTCCATCATAGTCTCCTCAGTGGTTTTCTTTTAAATCAGACGATATCGATAACGTCTGATAAATCGTTGGGGGTGCTTTCATCAACAGCGGCGGTTTCCGTCTGTTCAATAATCAACTCTTTCAGCGCGCGCACGTTCGGCCCGAACGCGTCGCGGCGCCACAGCAGCCAGGTGGCGGTGTCGGCGACTTCAGGCGGCAGGGTGTGAACTCGAACCCGCTCATGACCCGGCAGCAGGCTGAGCACCGAATGCGGGATCATCGCCAGCCCGGCGCCGCTGGCGACGCAGGCCAGCATGGCGTGATAGGACTGGATCTCCATAATTTGCCCCGGCCGCGCGCCTTCGCGCTTGAACCAGGCCTCCAGCCGCAGGCGATAGGAGCAGCTGGCGCGAAAGGCGAACAGCGTTTCGCCATTGGCGTCTTTGGCGCTGTGGATCTTCGCGTGATCGAGGCAGGAGATCACCACCATATGTTCAGGATAGGCGATGCAGCCGTTCAACTCGTCATAAGGTACCGGGCCATCGACCAGCGCCGCCGCCAGCGTGCCGGCGCGCACCCGATCGGCGATTTCGCCGGAGGTGCCGGTGGTCAGCGACAGCGAAACCTGCGAGAAACGTTGGTGGTAAGCCGCCAGCAGCGAGGGCAGGCGGGTGGCGGCGGTGCTTTCCATCGAGCCGAGGGCGAAGTTGCCCGCCGGTTCACCGGCATGGGTGATGCTCATCGCCTCGTCGCTGAGCGCCAGGATGCGGTTGGCGTAGCACAGAAAGTTATGGCCCATCGGCGACAGGCGCAGGCGCTGTTTTTCGCGGATAAACAGATCGGCGCCCAGCTCCTGCTCAAGCTGGCGCAGCCGGGTGGTCAGGTTCGACGGCACGCGGTGCAGCTGCTCGGCGGCGCGGGCGACCGAGCCGGTTTCCGCTACGCAGCAGAACATGCGAAGCTGGGTCAGATCCATAATATTCTCGTTTCGTGATGAACTTGATAACTATTATTCAGTTTTTGTGAGTTTAATACTGCGGCATGATACTGGCAACTTTCTTTTAACCTTTTGGATACCGGTATGGCTTTACGTATTGCCTTGAGCGGTTTTGCCGCGCTGATCGTCGCGATGGGCATTGGCCGCTTCGCTTTCACTCCCCAGGTGCCGCTGATGATCGCGGAACACCAGTTCAGCCTCACCGGCGCTGGACTGGTGGCGGCGATCAACTATTTGGGCTACCTGTGCGGCGCCTACGACGCGATGCGCGCCACGCGCCACGTCGAGCGGCGCCTGTGGCTGGGCGTATGGGGCGCGATGGCGCTGACGCTGCTGTCGGCGCTGGCGCAGGATGAATGGATGCACGGTGCGCTGCGCTTCGTCATCGGCTGGGCCAGCGGCTGGGCGATGGTGCTGGTGGCGGCCTGGACCAACGAGCGGTTGGCGCACTACGGCCGGCCGGCGCTGAGCGCGGCGGTGTTCGCCGGGCCGGGCGCCGGTATCTTCCTCAGCGGCATGCTGGCGGTGGGCATCAACACGCTGGGGCTGACGGCGGCGCAGGCCTGGCTGGTGTATGGCGGGCTGGCGCTGGTGTTGGTCGGGGGAATTAGCGCCTTTCTGCCGCGCAGCGGCGAGCTGCATCGCCCGGATGTGGCCCCGGAGCCGCTGCTGCTGACGCCGGCGCTCAAACGCCTGGTGTGGAGCTACAGCCTGGCCGGCTTTGGCTACATCCTGCCGGCGACGTTCTTGTCGCAGATGGCGGCCGCGCGCTTTCCCGGTAGCCTGTTCGCGCAGTTCGTCTGGCCGGTGTTCGGCGGCGCGGCGGTGCTGGGGATTGTGATCGGCATTTTGACCCGTCATCGGCTGACCACCCAGACCCGGCTGGCGATCACGCTGTGGATACAGGCGCTGGGCGTGCTGAGCGCCGAAGTGGTGCCGGGTGTGACCGGCCTGGCGTTGGGGGCGTTGCTGACCGGCGGCGGTTTCCTCTGCGTGGTGCAGCTCGCCCTTCAGCACGGCCGTGAACTGGCGCCGCGCCATGCGCGCTACATGGCCGGATTGCTGACCACCGGTTATGCGATCGGCCAACTGGTCGGGCCGATGCTGTCGGCGCTGTCGACCGCCATGACCCATCGGCTGGAGCCGGCGTTGTACGTGGCGGTGGCGGCGCTGTTGGTGGCCGGTGCGTTGGTGATGAATACCCCGGCGCGGCGGTTGGCGCAAAAAACGGCGATGCGCTGATTAAAATCCATACAAAAAGCGTGGAATCCCGCAGCCGGCCTGATTGTGCTAAATGCGAATATTTCACCTGCGGATGAAGCACAATCACTGGATAATCGCCGCGCTCTCATCTACAGTGGGGGCAAAATCTTGACCGGGTTCACGTTATCCATCACGAAAACTCTGCCGTCACGAGAGCAAGCAATTCGCCGGCCGCACGCCCTACCAGGCCGCCGGCGGGTTCCGTCCGCAGGAGAACAAGTACATGACATCATTAAGTAAAGAAGCCGCGCTGGTGCATGCGGCACTGGAAGAGCGTGGTCTGGAGACACCGCTGCGCGGGGAAGTGCTGGATCGCGAAACGCGCAAGCGCCGCATCAAAGAGCACATGACCGAAATCATGCAGCTGCTGAATCTCGATCTGTCCGACGACAGCCTGGCGGAGACGCCGCATCGCATCGCCAAAATGTATGTCGACGAGATCTTCTCCGGGCTGGATTACGCCAACTTCCCGAAAATCACCGTCATCGAGAACAAGATGAAGGTGGATGAGATGGTGACGGTGCGCGATATCACGCTGACCAGCACCTGCGAGCACCACTTCGTAACCATCGACGGCAAGGCCACCGTGGCCTATATCCCGAAAGACTCGGTGATCGGCCTGTCGAAGATCAACCGCATCGTGCAGTTCTTCTCCCAGCGTCCGCAGGTGCAAGAGCGCCTGACCCAGCAGATCCTGGTGGCGCTGCAGACTCTGCTCGGTACCAATAACGTGGCGGTATCGATCGATGCGGTCCATTATTGTGTCAAAGCGCGCGGCATCCGCGACGCGACCAGCGCCACCACGACCACCTCGTTGGGGGGGCTGTTCAAGTCCAGCCAGAACACCCGCCAGGAGTTCCTGCGCGCGGTGCGTCATCACCAGGGGTGATGGCGTTGCGGGGCAACCCGCAAGACGACAACAGGCGCCTGCGGGCGCCTTTTTCATGAGCGGAAGACAGCGATAAAAAATGAACAGTCACCCTCTGCCGCGCATCGCCACGCTGGACTGCGTGCGCGGTATCGCCATCCTCGGCATTTTATTGCTGAACATCAGCGCCTTCGGTTTGCCGAAGGCCGCCTACCTCAACCCGGCCTATCTGGGCATGCCGTCATCGCGCGACGCCTGGACCTGGGCGCTGCTCGATCTCTTCGCCCAGGCCAAGTTCCTGGCGATGTTCGCGCTGTTGTTCGGCGCCGGGCTGCACATGCTGCTGCGGCGCGGCAAAAGCTGGATCCGCGCGCGGCTGTCGTGGCTGGTGCTGTTCGGCCTTGCCCACGCCATCTTCCTGTGGGACGGCGATATTCTGCTGGCCTACGGGCTGATCGGCCTGGTGTGCTGGCGTATGATCCGCGAGGCCAAAGAAACTTTCCAGCTGCTGAAAACCGGCGTGGTGCTCTACCTGATCGGCGTGGCGGTGCTGCTGCTGCTTGGCTTCGTCTCGCACGGTGAGCCGGGCAGCTTCTGGCAGCCGGGCGTGGCGGAGCTGCAGTACGAGAAGTTCTGGAAGCTGCAGGGCGGTTTCGAAGCCTGGCGCAGCCGCACCGATCTGCTCTCGTCCAGCCTGCTGGCCATCGGCGCGCAGTATGGCTGGGAACTGGCGGGTCTGATGCTGTTCGGCGCCGGGCTGATGCGCAGCGGCTGGCTGCGCGGCAGTTATTCCTCAGCCTATTACCTGCGGCAGGCGGCGTGGCTGCTGCCGCTTTCGGTGCTGATTCAACTGCCGGCGGTGGCGCTGCAATGGCAGGTCCATTGGGATTATCGCTGGAGCGGTTTCCTGCTGCAGGTACCGCGTGAGCTGGGCGCCCCGCTGCAGGCGATGGGCTATCTGGCGCTGTGTTACGGTTTCTGGCCCACGCTGTCGCGCATGCGCATCGCCCACTGGTTGACCCTGGTGGGGCGTATGGCGTTGAGCAACTACCTGCTGCAAACGCTGATCTGCACCACGTTGTTTTATCGCTTTGGCCTCTATGAGCAGTTCGACCGGCTGCAGCTGTTGGCGTTCGTGCCGCTGGTCTGGCTGGCCAACCTGGCGTTTTCCGCACTGTGGCTGCGTTACTTCGAACAGGGGCCGATGGAGTGGCTGTGGCGCAAGCTGACGCAGCTGGCCGCCGGCGAAGCGGAACCCAAAGCGCTGAAGTGAGCGTCTGCCGGCAGGTTAAAAAAATGTATGTAAACGTTTTCTTTCCTGTGACGTAATTCACGCGAGCAGCGAGCCAATCGGGGTAGGATAGCGCCACCGGCCACTACCCCGATTTCAGGATCCCGCATGCCTCCAGTTCATCCGATCACCATTCGCGACGTGGCGAAACGCGCCGGGGTTTCCGTGGCGACCGTCTCCCGCGTGCTGAACCACAGCGCGCTGACCAGCAAGGAGACGCGCGAGCAGGTGTTGCAGGCGGTGGCGGAACTGGGCTACCGGCCCAATGCCAACGCGCAGGCGCTGGCGACCCAAAGCAGCGATACCCTGGGCGTGGTGGTGATGGACGTCTCCGATCCGTTCTTCGGTGCGCTGGTGAAAGCGGTAGACACGGTGGCGCAGAAACACCACAAGTATCTGCTGATCGGCAACAGCTATCATCAGGCGGACAAAGAGCGCCACGCGATCGAAGTGCTGATCCGCCAGCGCTGTAATGCCCTGATTGTTCATGCCAAAGCCCTGAGCGACGCCGAGCTGATCGGCTTTCTGGAGCAGGTGCCGGGCATGGTGCTGATCAACCGGATTATCCCCGGCTATGAGCCGCGCTGCGTCGGGCTGGATAACGTCTGCGGCGCGGAAATGGCGATGCGTCTTTTGCTGTCGCAGGGCCATAGGCGCATCGGCTATCTGGGCTCCAATCACCCGATCGAAGACGGGCCGCTGCGCCAGCAGGGCTATGCGCAGGCGATGGCCGCCGCCGGGCTGGCCACATCGGACAACTGGCGCGCCTACGGTTCGCCGGATCTGCAGGGCGGCGAGGCGGCGATGGTGGAACTGTTGGGGCGTAACCTACAGCTGAGCGCGGTGTTCGCCTACAACGACGCCATGGCCGCCGGCGCCATGGCGGTGCTGAAAGAAAACGGTATCACGGTGCCGCAGCATTTCTCGCTGATCGGCTTCGACGACATTCCCATTGCGCGTTACACCAGCCCCAAACTCACCACGGTGCGCTACCCGATCGTCTCGATGGCCACGCTGGCCACCGAGCTGGCATTGCAGGGCGCAGCAGGCCTGGCGGAGCCGCAGGCCGCTCATCTGTTCATGCCGACGCTGGTGCGGCGCCATTCTGTCGCCCCCTGGCAAAGTGAGGTGACGGTCACTCTCTGACGATTTAATCTTGTGTAACCGTTTTCAATCTGTGAGAAAATTCACAGAATATTAACATCACGCCGTCTATGCTCTAGGCGTTTTCCGGCGCAAAGGCCCTTGCCGCTGCAACCTTTATCTCGCGCTGACACAGCATTTCTCGGAAATAACAAGATCCACGGACGACAGGTGTTGAGTGGAAATCGCCTGGCCTGGGGTGTGCGCACTGCCGGTGACCATTGGCTCAAAGACGAGTAATACCCTACACAGAACCGGAGACTGACAATGAATAAGAAGGTTTTCACCCTGGCCGCCATGGCCGCAGCCATGATGTTTGGCGCCGCAGCCCATGCTGATACCCGTATTGGCGTCACGATTTACAAATACGACGACAACTTTATGTCGGTGGTGCGCAAGGCGATTGAGAAAGACGCTAAAGCCTCCCCGGACGTTACCCTGCTGATGAATGACTCGCAGAACGACCAGTCCAAACAGAACGATCAGATCGACGTGCTGCTGGCCAAGGGCGTGAAAGCGCTGGCGATCAACCTGGTCGATCCGGCCGCGGCGCCGGTGGTTATCGATAAGGCGCGCGCAAACGATATCCCGGTGGTGTTCTACAACAAAGAACCTTCCCGCAAGGCGCTGGACAGCTACGACAAGGCGTATTACGTCGGCACCGACTCCAAAGAGTCCGGCGTGATCCAGGGCGAGCTGATCGCCAAACACTGGAAAGCCAACCCGGCCTGGGACCTGAACAAAGACGGCCAGATCCAGTACGTGCTGCTGAAGGGCGAACCGGGCCACCCGGATGCCGAAGCGCGCACCACCTACGTGGTGAAAACGCTGAATGAAAAGGGTATCAAGACCCAGCAGCTGCAGATGGATACCGCGATGTGGGATACCGCGCAGGCGAAAGACAAGATGGACGCCTGGCTCTCCGGCCCGAATGCCAACAAGATTGAAGTGGTGATCGCCAACAACGACGCCATGGCGATGGGCGCGGTGGAAGCGCTGAAAGCGCACAACAAGACCAGTATCCCGGTGTTTGGCGTCGATGCGTTGCCTGAAGCGCTGGCGCTGGTGAAATCCGGCGCGATGGCGGGCACGGTGCTGAACGATGCCGACAACCAGGCGAAAGCCACCTTCGAGCTGGCGAAAAACCTGGCGGCGGGCAAACCGGCCACCGAAGGCACCCAATATAAAGTCGAAAATAAAGTCGTGCGTATTCCTTACGTCGGCGTAGATAAAGACAACCTGTCTCAGTTTGTTAAATAAGAATTGAGATCCCGCTAAGACCCCGCCGGCGGCGCCAACACCAGGAATACCGCCGGCGGGGATGTTTACGACTGCAAGATCGTTAAGCCAGGTGTATTTATGGCCGATAGCTCACGCGAATTTTTGCTGGAAATGACGGATATCTGTAAGTCGTTTCCCGGCGTCAAAGCCTTGGACAATGTCAATTTACGCGTCCGTCCGCACTCTATTCACGCCCTGATGGGGGAGAACGGCGCGGGGAAATCGACGTTGCTGAAATGCCTGTTCGGCATTTACAAAAAAGACAGCGGCAGCATTGTGTTTCAGGGCCGGGAAATCGATTTCAAGAGCTCGAAGGAAGCGCTGGAACACGGCGTATCCATGGTGCATCAGGAGCTGAACCTGGTGCTGCAACGCACCGTGATGGACAACATGTGGCTGGGGCGTTACCCGACCAAAGGCCTGTTCGTCGATCAGGAAAAAATGCTCAAAGACACCCAGGCGATCTTCGACGAGCTGGATATCGACATCAACCCGCGCGAAAAGGTGGGCAACCTGTCGGTGTCGCAGATGCAGATGATCGAAATCGCCAAGGCGTTCTCCTACGACGCCAAAATCGTCATCATGGATGAACCGACCTCTTCGCTGACGGAAAAAGAGGTCAATCACCTGTTCACCATCATCCGCAAGCTGAAAGAGCGCGGCTGCGGCATCGTCTATATCTCGCACAAGATGGAAGAGATCTTCCAGCTGTGCGACGAGATAACGGTGCTGCGCGATGGTCAGTGGATCGCCACCCAGCCGCTGGAAGGGCTGGATATGGACAAGATCATCGCCATGATGGTCGGCCGCTCGCTGAGCCAGCGTTTCCCCGACAGGCAAAACACGCCGGGCGAAGTGATCCTTGAGGTGAAGAACCTGACGTCGCTGCGCCAGCCCTCGATCCGCGATGTGTCCTTCGATCTGCATCAGGGCGAGATCCTCGGCATCGCCGGGCTGGTGGGCGCCAAACGCACCGATATCGTCGAGACGCTGTTCGGCATTCGCGAAAAGGTGGCGGGCACTATCAAGCTGCACGGTAAAGCGATCGATAACCACAGCGCCAACGAAGCAATCAACCACGGTTTTGCGTTGGTGACCGAAGAGCGCCGATCCACCGGGATTTATGCTTACCTCGACGTGGGCTTCAACTCGCTGATCTCCAATATCCGCAACTATAAAAACAAGCTCGGCCTGCTGGATAACGCGCGGATGAAGAGCGACACCCAGTGGGTGATCGACGCCATGCGGGTGAAAACGCCGGGGCATCACACCCATATCGGCTCGCTGTCCGGCGGCAATCAGCAGAAGGTGATCATCGGCCGCTGGCTGCTGACGCAGCCGGAGATCCTGATGCTGGATGAACCGACGCGCGGCATCGACGTGGGCGCCAAGTTCGAGATTTATCAGCTGATGACCGAACTGGCGAAGAAGGGCAAGGGGATCATTATCGTCTCGTCCGAAATGCCGGAGCTTTTGGGGATCACCGACCGTATTTTGGTGATGAGCAATGGTCAGGTTGCGGGCATCGTTAATACCAAACAGACCTCGCAAAATGAAATCTTACGTCTCGCCTCCCTGCACCTTTAAGGATCGGAATTATGAACGCGCTAAATAAAAAAACCTTATTTACCTATTTCAAGGAAGGCGGCATTTACGTGGTGTTGCTGGTGCTGTTGGCCATCATCATCATTCAGGATCCTACCTTCCTCAGCCTGATGAACTTGAGCAACATCCTGACACAGTCTTCGGTGCGCATCATCATCGCGCTGGGCGTGGCGGGGCTGATCGTGACTCAGGGCACCGACCTGTCCGCCGGGCGGCAGGTGGGGCTGGCGGCAGTGGTGGCGGCCACGCTGCTGCAATCGATGGATAACGTCAACAAGGTATTCCCGCACATGGAAACCTGGTCGATTCCCCTGGTCATCTTGCTGGTGTGTGCGGTCGGCGCGGTGATCGGTCTGGTTAACGGCCTGATTATCGCCTATCTCAACGTAACGCCCTTCATCACCACCTTGGGCACCATGATCATCGTCTACGGCATCAACTCGCTGTATTACGATTCGGTCGGCGCTTCGCCGGTCGCGGGTTTCGATCCGAAGTTTTCCACCTTTGCCCAGGGCTTCTTGCGCTTCGGCGACTTTAAGCTGTCGTACATTACCTTCTATGCGCTGATCGCCATCATATTCGTCTGGATCCTGTGGACCAAGACCCGCTTCGGCAAGAACATCTTCGCCATCGGCGGCAACCCGGAAGCGGCCAAGGTGTCCGGCGTCAACGTGCCGCTGAACCTGATCATGATCTATGCGCTGTCCGGCGTGTTCTACGCCTTCGGCGGCTTGCTGGAAGCGGGGCGCATCGGCAGCGCCACCAACAACCTTGGCTTTATGTATGAGCTGGACGCCATCGCCGCCTGCGTGGTGGGGGGCGTCTCCTTCGCCGGCGGGGTGGGTACGGTGTGGGGCGTGGTGACCGGGGTGATCATCTTTACCGTCATCAACTACGGCCTGACTTATATCGGTATCAACCCGTACTGGCAGTACATCATCAAGGGCAGCATCATCATCTTCGCCGTGGCGCTGGACTCGTTGAAATACGCCAAGAAGAAGTAGATTTCCCGCAGCACAGACAACAAGGCCGGCCTATTTTGCCGGCCTTTCTTTTTGGGCGTTTGCCGCGTCAGGGCTGTTTGGCTTTCTGCTTCTCTTCTTTCAGCTTGTGCTCCAGCTCCACCAGCTGTTCCGGTGACACGGCGGGATAGCCCTGGGCGTCTTCCGGCACGGTGTGCATGGCTGAGATCGGGATCAGCGGGCCAAGGAAGCGCGGCTCGCGCTTGAGGATGTACAGATCGGTCAGCGCGCCCAGACGGGCGAAAATCTCGCGGACCCGCACCGTCATCATGTCTTTCGGCGACGGCACCGCATAGCACTGCGCCTGAATGCCCATGTGCAGGGCGATGAACAGCGCCCGTTCGCAGTGGAAGCGCTGGGTGATGATGATGAAGTCGTTGGTGTCGAACACCTTGCGGGTGCGCACGATGGAATCCAGGGTGCGGAAGCCGGCGTAATCCAGCACGATATCGCTCGGCGCCACGCCGGCGGCGATCAGATCGCGGCGCATGGTCATCGGTTCGTTGTAGCTTTGCTGGGCGTTGTCGCCGCTCAGCAGCAGGTATTTCACCTTGCCGCTGTTATAGGCGTTAATCGCCCCCTGAATGCGGTAACGGTAGTACTGGTTGATCACCCCGGTGCGGTAATACTTGGCCGTGCCGAGCACCACGCCAACCTGGCGGTGCGGCAGCTCCTGCAGTTCGTCGTAGACGTAAGGTGCAGTTTTCCAGCTAATCCAGCGATCGAGCGCAATAGCCGAACCCATCAACACCGCAATGATGATGAACAGGCTGATGATCAGGCGTTTCCACATGTTGTTGCCTTACGCGCGCCGGGCTGAAAAAGATGGATCAAGGCTACTTTACCTGACCGATCGACGCAAGACGCGAACCGCCTGAAGCACGCGCAACGCCGCATTTTTAGGCGGTTTTGCCGCACAAAAAAGCCCGGCGGAGCCGGGCTGGGTCATTTCAGCGCGTCAATCAGAACGAGGTGCGCTTGTAGCTGCGGTACTGCGGCCGCCAGAAGTTGTGCTCGATGGCTTTAGACAGCGCGTCTTCGGAGGTGACGATTGCCACGCCCTGCAGCTGCGCCGCTTTACCCACTTCCATGGCGATGCACTTCGACACGCCCTGAATATCGTCGATATTCGGCAGCAGTGCGCCGTGACCGTCGGTGGCCAGCGGCGAACAGTCCGCCAGCGCGCGGCTGGCGGCCATCAGCATGGCGTCGGTGACGCGGGTGGCGCCGGAGGCCAGCACGCCGAGGCCAATCCCCGGGAAGATGTAGGAGTTGTTGCACTGGGCGATCGGATACAGCTGCTCTTTATAGCTCACCGGTGCGAACGGGCTGCCGGTCGCCACCAGGGCGGCGCCGTCGGTCCAGTTGATGATGTCTTCCGGACGGGCTTCCACGCGCGAAGTCGGGTTGGACAGTGGCATCACGATAGGGCGTTCGCAGTGCTTGTGCATTTCGCGGATCAGCTCTTCGGTAAACAGCCCCGGCTGGCCGGACACCCCGATCAGAATGGTCGGCTTGGCGTTGCGCACCACGTCCAGCAGCGAGATGGCGTCGCTGGCGGTTTCCCAACCGGTCAGGTTGTCGCTCTTCTGTACCAGCTTGCTCTGGAAATCGAGCAGGTTAGGCAGTTTGTCGGTCAGCAGGCCGAAACGGTCGACCATGAATACGCGGGCGCGCGCTTCGTCTTCGCTCAACCCTTCGGACTTCATCTGCGCGATGATCTGCTCGGCGATGCCACAGCCGGCGGAACCGGCACCGAGGAAGGTGACGGTCTGATCGCGCAGCTGGCTGCCGGCGGCGCGGCTGGCGGCGATCAGGCTGCCGAGAGTCACCGCGGCGGTGCCCTGAATGTCATCGTTGAAGCAGCAGATCTCGTCGCGATAGCGGTTCAACAACGGGGTGGCGTTGTTCTGCGCGAAGTCTTCGAACTGCAGCAGAACGTTCGGCCAGCGGCGTTTGACCGCCTGAATAAACTCTTCGACGAAGGCGTGGTACTCCTCGCCGGAAATGCGCGGATGGCGCCAGCCCATGTACAGCGGATCGTTGAGGCGCTGCGGGTTGTTGGTGCCGACGTCCAGCACCACCGGCAGGGTGTAGGCCGGGCTGATGCCGCCGCAGGCGGTGTACAGCGACAGCTTGCCGATGGGGATACCCATGCCGCCGATGCCCTGGTCACCCAGGCCGAGGATACGCTCGCCGTCGGTGACAACGATCACTTTGACGTTCTGCTTGGTGGCGTTTTGCAGCATGTCATCGATGCGATCGCGGTTCGGGTAGGAAATGAACAGCCCGCGCGCGCGGCGATAGATATCGGAGAAGTGTTCGCAGGCCTCGCCGACGGTCGGGGTGTAGATGATCGGCATCATCTCGCTCAGGTGCGAGTCCAGCAAGCGATAGAACAGGGTTTCGTTGGTGTCCTGAATGTTGCGCAGATAGATGTGCTTGTCGTTATCGTTCTTGAAATCCTGGTACTGGCGGTAGGCGCGTTCCACCTGTTCTTCGATGGTTTCCACCGCTTCCGGCAGCAGGCCGTGCAGGTTGAAGTGGCTACGTTCTTCCTCGGTGAAAGCGCTGCCTTTGTTCAGCAGCGGAAATTCCAGCAGAATCGGGCCGGCGTAAGGGATGTAGAGCGGGCGTTTGCTTTCGTATTCTAGTTCCATCAGTTTTACTCTTCACGTATCAGATAACTTTATTGCCGACGATCCTAAGAGATAAAGAGAAGATGTACAGCATTTGTTGCCAGATGATGAACCAGGTTGGCGTAATTATCGACAATCAAATGATTTTTTAACTAAAGAAAGTTTCTCTGGCGGCGTTGGGGCATTGTATTTGGCGGGCGGGGCTGTTAACGGCGGAACCGGATGGCCCCGCCGTGGTGCGCTTAGAAAGCGGCGCGGCTGACGTTCTGGCAGCCCAGCGACGCCAGGGTCGCGCGGGTGGCGTCCCACTGGCTGACGATCGCGTCCTGCGGTTCGGCCAGCACGGCGCGGCGGATGTTCAGGCAATCGCCACCGGAGAGGTTCAGCAAGATCAGCGCGGCCTGCAGCGGCGGCAGGCTAGGGTTGAAGGCGGCGTTTTCCGCATAGCGGCCGGCATAGATAATGCCGTCTGTCGTTTCCAGCGCCACGCCGCTGTGGGCGTTGCTGTAAGGCGCGTGACTCCGGTTGGCCGCCGCCAGCGCCGCCTGCGTCAGCGCATCGTTCAGCGCCAGCTGGTGGCCGTGATTGACTTCATCCATCAGCAGCGAAGCGACATCCAGATCTTTCGGGCCGAAGGCGTCCGGCAGATAGTCCGCCAGCGTGGCCGGCGCGCGGCCCGGCAAACGGATTTGCAGCTCGCCGCCGCTGTTCAGCTCATTCATAAACTGGCGGCAGTGGCCGCACGGCGTGTAGTTGACGGTGACCGAGGCCAGCGCTTTTTCGCCGCGCAGCCAGGCGTGCGTCACCGCACTTTGTTCCGCATGCACGGATTGCTGCAGCGGCGCGCCGCTGAATTCCATATTGGCGCCAAAATAGAGGTTGCCGCTTTGCCCGCGTGTGATGGCGCCGACGTGGAAGTGTGATATTGGGGTTAACGAGCAGGCCGCCGCCAGCGGCAGCAGCGCGAATGCCAGCGCGTCATCGTCCAACTCGCAGCCTGAGCGGATCGCCGCCGCTTGCTCGGCCGTGAACATTGCCGGGAAGTCAGGCGCGTCCAGATAGGGCAGCAGGGCGGATTGCAGTGTCGCGGGCAGTGCGCTGAAAGCGGTGTGAAAACGCGGATGCATAGAAGGGTCTCTCTACAGGTTAACGGGATGACATTCTAGGCAGGCCAGAGACATTAAATTGTGACTTATGTCTCTTAATTGATGAAATTAATGCAATGAGATACATAAATGCGAGATGTATCGCAAGTTTCACCCTGTTCAACCGAACAGGTGCAGCAGCACCGGGAACAGGAAAGGTGCCAGCAGCGAGGTGATGATGCCGCAGATTACCAGCGCCAGCGAGCCGAAAGCGCCTTCCTGGTAGTCCATCTCCGCGCAGCGTGCGGTGCCCAGCGCGTGGGATGCGGTGCCCATCGCCAGGCCACGCGCCGAGTGGGTGGTGATTTTCAGCAGGTTGAACAACGTATGGCCGAACACGGCGCCGAGGATACCGACGAAAATGACGCAGACCGCGCTGATCGCCGGAATACCGCCGAGCGAGTCCGCGACGGCCATGGCGATTGGCGTAGTGACCGATTTCGGCAGGATAGAGGCGGCGATTTCCGGCGTGGCGCCCAGCCACAGGGCGATGGCGCCGCCGCTGATCATGGCGGTCAGGCTGCCGATGAAGCACACCGCGATAATCGACTTCCAGCGCGCGCGGATCTGGTGCAGCTGTTCATACAGCGGGAAGGCCAGCGCGACGACCGCCGGCTGCAGCAGATCGTTGAGGATTTTGCTGCCCTGAAAGTAGCGCTCATAGGGGATGCCGGTGAGCAGCAGCAGCGGGATGATCACCGCCATGGAAACCAGCAGCGGATTGAGCAGCGGCATGTTCAGCTTGCGCGCCAGCCAGCGCGCGGCGAAATAGACCGCCAGCGTCAGCGGCAGCGACCACCAGATTTCATGGATCATGGGTTGCCCTCCGTGTCGTCGGGCTTACCGGCGATGCGGCGCTCGCGGTGAAAATAGTGTGAGGTATAGCCGACTACCACCAGCACCATCAGCGTGCTGATGAGGCAAGAGATGACCAGCGGGCCAAGATGCGCGACGATCTGATCGTAGTATTTCATCACCCCGACGCCGATAGGCACGAACAGCAGCACCATATAGCGGATCAGCAAATGGCAGCCGGGTTTAACCCATTTGGCCGGCATAATCTGGGTCGAGAGCAGGGCGAACAGCAGCAGCATGCCGAGAATGCTGCCGGGAATGGCGAACGGCAGCAGCGCCGCCACTGCATTGCCGACGAACAGACACAGGTAGATGAGGAGCAGGGCTCTCAGGTATTTCCAGCACAGTGTGAGCACGTTGGCCATTGTCTTTCCCCGTTTAATTGCTGCATTCATCATACAATTAAACTGTGAGCCATGCCACAGATCGCACCATGAATTATCGCTATGGGTGCCATACCCGATCGGCGGGTTGACAGCCCGCAATGGCTGCCACGCGCGGGTTCAGCGCGTGTCTTCGGCCGCTGCCGCCGCGTGTTCTGCCAGCCGGTGGCCGAGGAAGAAAAACAGCAGGCTGAGCAGTGCGGCGACGATCAGCATCACGAACATCAGCGGCGGCGCGGCATAGCTGAGCAGCACCCCGCACAGCACCGGGTTGATGGCACCGCCCAGCGCGCTGAGGTTCTGTACCCCATAGTAGCTGCCTTTCAGGTGCGGCGGCGCGATAAAGTCGATGAACATGTATTCCACCGGGATCACGATGATTTCGCCGAGGGTAAACACCGCCATCGCCGCCAGCCACAGCCAGACCGCCTGGCCGGCCATCATAAAACCGAGCAGCCCGACGATGAAAAACAGCGTGCCCAGCGCCAGCCAGCGCAGCATGTTTTCCTGACGCATGCCGCGGCTGAGCAGGTATTGCAGAGCGATGACGATGCTGGCGTTGACGATCATCACCAGCCCGATGATTTTGTAGGCGAACTCGGCGCTGGAGACGGTGATCAGGTATTGCGACAGATAGCCGGTGAACTGACCGAACACGACGGCGCCCAGGGTGCTGCCGAGGGTGAAGTAAATCAGCCGCCGATCGCTGCGCAGGATAGTCACCGTCTGGCGGAAGTTGGGGAGCGCTGTGGGGGCGGCGGCTGGCGTTGCGCGCTGTTCCCGACCGCGCAAGCGCAGGCTTAGCGTCGCCACCGTCACCAGCGCCAACCCGCCCGACAGGTAAAACGGCAGCAGCGGGCTAAGCCCGGCCACCAGAACGCCGAGTGCAGAACCGATCGCCCAGCCGACGTTGACCAGCGTGTAGTTGATTGAAAAAGCCTTGATGCGCTGCTCAACCGGCAGCCAGTCGGCGAAGCAGGCTTTAATGGTGATGCTCAGCACCGAATAACAGGTATGCAGGATCGCCAGCACCACGATCACGCCGCCGGGGCGCGGGATCCAGGGAAGGGCGAAGAAGCTCAGCGCAAACAATAAAATCGACAGCAGGATCAGGCGGTTCTTGCTGAATTTGTCCACCAGATAGCCGCCGTACAGGCTGGCAAGGATGCCGAGGGTCAGGCTGACGCCCAGGATCACGCCCACGCTCTTCGGCAGCAGATGGAAATGCTCGGTGAGATAGATGGTAATGAACGGCAGCGTCACGCCGCGGCCGATGGTCAACACCAGCGAACTGGCCAGCAGCGTGTTAATCAGCGAGGGGAATCCCTTCATTCGAAGCCTGTTTATGCATACAGTTATTGGGCAATGCAGATAACATAGCGTATTTTGGCGAGGACGGAAGGGGGAAGCCGAAAATTAGTTTAAAAACAGAGGCTGCGTCGGCAGCCTCGTCAAAAACAGCATTATTTACCGTGTTCGGCCTGCAGCGTGGCGAACCACGGCTGCACGAAGTCGCTGCTGCTGCCCCAGCCGGGGATGATCTTCGCCAGCCCGGCGACGTTGACCGGCCCCGGCTGCGCCAGCAACAGCGCCTGCGGAATGACCGTCGCTTTGAACTGATAGCTGTCCGGCGTGCTTTCCCCGGCGATCTTGTTGGCCACCAGGCGCAGGTTGACTGCGCCGATAAGCTTCGGATCCACCGCCACGCTGACCTGCCACGGGCTGCCGGCTTCGCGCATCAGCTGCAAGTCCTGGTTGGAGATATCGATGCTGTACAGTTTGATTTCGGTGCGGCCGTTCTCTTTCAACGCTTTGTAAGCGCCTTGGGTGAAGGCGTCCCAGGTGCCCCAGATGGCGTCTATCTTGCCTTTCGGGTATTTAGCCAGCACCGCGCCCACCTTGTTGGCGGTATCGCCCTGTACGTCGGATGAGACCGCGCCGATCGATTCCAGCTCATGAATGCCCGGATGCTGTTTCAGCAGCTGCTGATAGGCGGCCTGGCGGCGTTCCATCGGCGGGAAGCCGGCCACCCAGAGTTTGATGATGTTGGCCTGGCCGTTGAAATCCTTCACCAGCTGGCCGAAGGAGGCGTTGGCCAGTGAAGCGTCGTCCTGCTGCGAGACGGTAACGCCGGGAATGCTGCCGCTGACGTCGGTATCGAAAGCCGCGACGGCGATGCCGGCCGCCGCGATGCGTTTGACCAGATCGGTGGAATAGGGGGCTCGCCCCTGCGAAAGAATGATGCCGTCATATTTCTGGCTGATAGCCTGGTTGACGAAGTCCTGGAAGCGCGCGTCGTCGCCGTTGCTGAGGAAGGTGTCCACCTTGAAGCCCAGCTTGCGCCCTTCCTGAATGGCGCCCGCTAAAAATTGCGTGGTGTTGTCGTCGGATCCGAGGTTACGGATCACCGCGATACGCACCGGCCCCTGGTGCTGAGCAATGGCGGCCGGCACGGCGGCGTTTTCCGCCGCCTGCAGCGGCAGGGCGGCCAGCAGGCTGAGGGCGAGCAGCGAAGTCTTGAAGTTTTTCATTATTATAGGCTCCAAAAAAGCAGGGAAACGATCCCGGTGAAGGTCTGTTATAGCAGTCTTTCTGTCTGGACGTCTATTTGTTGTTGCGGAGCATCATAGCGAGATGCGGCGGGCGAGGGAATCAGAGCGGTTATGACTTTTTCTTACTGCTTATAACGCCGGGTTTGAGGCATTAAAAAAGGGCCGAGCAAGCTCGACCCTCGATGTGACACGCCGGCGCAGTTACTTGACCTGCATGCCAGGCTGCGCGCCGCTGTCCGGGCTCAGCAGGAAGATCTCTTTCCCGCCAGGGCCCGCCGCCATCACCATGCCTTCCGAAACGCCGAAACGCATTTTGCGCGGCGCCAGGTTGGCGACCATGATGGTCAGTCGGCCTTCCAGCGCTTTCGGATCCGGGTAAGCGGAGCGAATGCCGGAGAAGATCTGGCGCGATTCGCCGCCCAGATCCAGCTGCAGTTTCAGCAGCTTGTCGGAGCCTTCGACAAAGTCGGCGCTCTTTATCAGGGCGATGCGCATGTCTACCTTGGCGAAGTCGTCGAAGGTGATGGTTTCCTGAATAGGATCATCGGCCAATGGACCGGTCACCGGCTTGGCGGCGGCCATGTCTTCCTTCGAGGCGTTGACCATTTCGCTGACCTTGTCCAGATCGATGCGGTTGAACAGCGCTTTGAATGCGTTCACCTGGTGGCCCAGCAGCGGTTGCGGGATCGCGTCCCAGCTCAGCTCGGCGTTGAGGAACGTTTCGGCGCGTTCGGTCAGCGAAGGCAGCACCGGCTTCAGGTAAGTCATCAGCACACGGAACAGGTTGATGCCCATCGAGCAGATGGCCTGCAGATCGGCATCGCGGCCTTCTTCCTTCGCCACCACCCACGGTGCCTGCTCATCCACGTAACGGTTGGCCAAATCGGCCAGCCACATGATTTCGCGGATCGCGCGGCTGAACTCGCGGCCGGCGTAAGCTTCGGCGATGCTCTGCGCCGCGTCGACGAAGGTCTGGTACAGGGCCGGATCGGCCAGGCTGTCGGCCAGCTTGCCGCCGAAGCGTTTGTTGATAAAGCCGGCGTTGCGCGACGCCAGGTTCACCACCTTGTTGACGATGTCGGCGTTTACGCGCTGCACGAAGTCTTCCAGGTTGAGATCGATGTCATCAATGCGTGAAGAGAGCTTGGCGGCGTAGTAATAGCGCAGGCAGTCGGCATCCAGATGCTGCAGGTAGGTGCCGGCCTTGATGAAGGTGCCGCGCGACTTGGACATTTTAGCGCCGTTCACCGTCACGTAGCCGTGCACGAACAGGTTGGTCGGTTTGCGGAAGTTGCTGCCTTCCAGCATCGCCGGCCAGAACAGGCTGTGGAAGTAGACGATGTCCTTACCGATGAAGTGATACAGCTCGGTGGTGGAGTCTTTGCGCCAGAATTCGTCGAAGTCCAGATCGCCGCGCTTGTCGCACAGGTTCTTGAAGGAGCCCATGTAGCCGATCGGCGCGTCCAGCCAGACGTAGAAGTACTTGCCCGGCGCATCCGGGATCTCGAAACCGAAGTAAGGCGCATCGCGGGAGATGTCCCACTGCTGCAGGCCGGATTCGAACCACTCCTGCATCTTGTTCGCCACCTGCTCTTGCAGCGCGCCGGAGCGCGTCCACGCCTGCAGCATTTCGCTGAAGGCCGGCAGGTCGAAGAAGAAGTGTTCGGAGTCGCGCATCACCGGCGTCGCGCCTGAAACCACGGACTTCGGATCGATCAGTTCCGTCGGGCTGTAGGTGGCGCCGCACACTTCGCAGTTGTCGCCGTACTGATCCGGTGATTTGCATTTCGGGCAGGTGCCCTTCACGAAACGGTCCGGCAGGAACATGCCTTTCTCCGGATCGTACAGCTGGGAAATGGTGCGGTTCTTGATAAAACCGTTTTCTTTCAGGCGGCTGTAAATCAGGGTGGACAGCTCACGGTTTTCATCGCTATGGGTCGAATGGTAGTTGTCATAGCTGATGCCAAAGCCGGCGAAATCCTGTTGGTGCTCCTGGCTCATCTCCGCGATCATTTCTTCCGGCTTGACGCCCAGTTGCTGCGCTTTCAGCATGATCGGCGTGCCGTGCGCGTCGTCCGCGCAGATGAAATGCACTTCGTGGCCGCGCATTCGTTGGTAACGCACCCAGATATCCGCCTGGATGTGCTCGAGCATGTGGCCGAGATGGATGGAACCATTTGCGTACGGTAGCGCGCACGTCACCAATAATTTTTTCGCGACTTGAGCCATAGTGAGAACTTGCTTTCTGTAATGAATAAAAGGGCCTTCGATGTTAACCGATCGCGCCCTTCGCTGCTAGGGCGGTTTCTTGCAGGTTATACGCGCCAGCCGCCGGGCAGTTCTGATATGCTTAGCCGGAAGCTACCCATTCAAAATCAAGGAGCCGGGATGAACGCAAAATCCCCTGAGCAGACCAACCCCGAAGTTCTGCGCGCCCTGGTGACCGGTGTACTGGCCGCCTTTGAACACCCGACGTTGAAAAACAACCTGACCGCATTGAAGGCCATTCATCACTGCGCGTTACTGGACGATGTACTGCATATCGAACTGGCGATGCCGTTTGCCTGGCAGAGCGGTTTTGAGGCGCTGCAGGCGAGCGTCGGCCCCGAGCTGTTGCGCGTGACCGGCGCCGCGGCCATCGATTGGAAGCTGAAACACGATATTACGACGCTGAAGCGTGCCAACGGCCAGGCCGGTATCAAAGGCGTGCGCAATATCATTGCCGTCAGCTCCGGCAAAGGCGGGGTGGGGAAATCCACCACCGCCGTCAACCTGGCGCTGGCGTTGGCCGCCGAAGGGGCCAAGGTCGGCATTCTGGACGCCGACATTTACGGCCCGTCGATCCCCAATATGCTGGGCACCGAACATGAGCGGCCGACTTCGCCGGACGGTCAGCATATGGCGCCAATCATGGCGCATGGCCTGGCGACCAACTCCATCGGCTATCTGGTGACCGACGACAATGCCATGGTGTGGCGCGGCCCGATGGCCAGCAAGGCGCTGATGCAGCTGTTGCAGGATACGCTGTGGCCGGATCTGGATTATCTGGTGCTGGACATGCCACCGGGCACCGGCGACATTCAGCTGACGCTGTCGCAGAACATTCCGGTGACCGGCGCGCTGGTGGTTACCACCCCGCAGGATATCGCTTTGCTGGATGCCGCCAAGGGCATCGTGATGTTCGAGAAAGTGCATGTGCCGGTGCTGGGCATCGTGGAGAACATGAGCGTGCACATCTGCAGCAACTGCGGTCACCATGAGCCGATCTTCGGCACCGGCGGCGCCGAGAAGCTGGTGCAGAAATACCACAGCCGTCTGCTGGGGCAGATGCCGCTGCATATCTCGCTGCGCGAAGATCTGGATCGCGGTACGCCGACGGTGATCAGCCGCCCGGACAGCGAATTTGCCGAGATGTATCGCCAGCTCGCCGGCCGCGTGGCCGCGCAGATGTATTGGCAGGGCGAGACGATCCCGACGGAGATTGCGTTCCGCGCGCTGTAATCGGCCTATGGCAATGCAAGAACCCGGCTTAAACGCCGGGTTTTTTTATGGGATACGGGCAGGGTTATGCAAATCCGCGCGGGTATAAGGACGTTCGATTTGCGCCAGCGTTTTGGCGATATGTTCCAGCAACCCCTGGGTGGGGGCCGGCTGCCGCTGCCCCATCAGTGCCAGCGGCAAGGTCAGCGCGATGGCCAAGTGTGGCCAGGAAAGGCGGGGACGAGCCTTAGCGCGTTGCAGCCACAGGAACAGGGCGCTGGCCAGGTAGCCTAAAATCAGCCCGCTGATCACCTCGGATACCGAATGAACGCGAATTTCCAGCCGTGACACGCCGATGGTGAAAGGCAATATCCATCCGGTCAGCAGCGCGAGGCTACGCACCGGATGGGAAAAACGGCCGGTCAACGCCCAGAGTAACGGCGGCCAGATGCTGGCGGCGAGGGCCGAATGGCCGCTGAATCCGGTGAAATCATAACTTGCGTTACCAATACCCCAGCCCATAAAGGCCAGTTTGGACAGGCAGACCAGCCCGCCGGTGAATCCGAAGATCAGCGCCCACTGCCAGCCTGCCGCGCGGGTGGTGGAAGACGTGAGCAGCAATAAAAACAGAATCAGCGCGCAGGGCAGCAGCAGCATGCTGTCGCCGAAAAAAGTCAAAAAATACCAATCCAGCACATCAATCTCCGATGAAGGGGCATGGGGGAGCATAAGTCAGCGCAGGAGTGTATCTTGTTAGCGCGCGTTGCCCTAGCCGTGAGATTCTTAAAATACGGCAGTACCGATAAGACGAGATAGCCCGAATTCGCCCGCCGTCGCGCAATATACAGTGGCGCAAACCCTGACGACTCCCTATAATTGTCGCGTTTTAGTTCCCCCCTTCACACTATGAAATCAGGTCTTTAATTTTATGACTGACAATCCGCATCAGTGCGTCATTATTGGTATAGCTGGCGCATCTGCCTCCGGAAAAAGCCTTATTGCCAGCACGTTGTACCGCGAACTCCGCGAGCAGGTCGGCGATGAGCACATCGGCGTTATTCCAGAAGACAGTTACTATAAAGACCAGACTCACCTGACCATGGAAGAACGGGTCAAAACCAACTATGACCACCCGAGCGCCATGGATCACAACCTGCTGTTTCAGCATCTGCAGATGCTGAAGGCCGGCAAGGCGATCGAGCTGCCGCTGTACAGCTACACCGAACACACGCGCAAGAAAGAAACCATCCATCTCGAACCTAAAAAAGTGATCATTCTGGAAGGGATCTTGCTGCTGACGGATATCCGCCTGCGCCAGGAAATGAACTTCTCGATCTTTGTCGATACGCCGCTCGATATCTGCCTGATGCGCCGCATGAAGCGCGACGTCAACGAGCGCGGCCGCTCGATGGATTCGGTGATGGCGCAATACCAGAAGACCGTGCGCCCGATGTTCCTACAGTTTATCGAACCTTCCAAACAATACGCCGATATCATCGTCCCGCGCGGTGGCAAAAACCGCATCGCGATCGATATTCTGAAAGCCAAAATCAGCCAATTCTTTGAATAATGCCGCTTAATGGCCGGAAATGTGTATTTCCGGCCGGTGGCCAACTATTTGCACCCCGGCGTAGACCTTTCGCCCGTTGTGTGGCAATTTTTGTTTAGTTATGCGTTTTGATGGAGAAGAAAGACATGAGACTGTGCGACCGCGATATAGAAGCCTGGCTGGATAGCGAGAAACTGGTGATTTCCCCGCGCCCGCCGCTCGAACGCATCAACGGGGCCACAGTAGATGTCCGTTTGGGCAATCAGTTCCGCGTGTTCAGTGGCCATACCGCGCCTTTTATCGATCTTAGCGGGCCGAAAGACGAAGTCAGCGCCGCGCTGGATCGCGTGATGAGCGACGAGATTGTCCTGCCGGAAGGCGAGGCGTTCTTCCTTCATCCTGGCGAGCTGGCCCTGGCGGTGACGTTCGAATCCGTGACGCTGCCGGACGATCTGGTGGGTTGGCTCGACGGCCGTTCTTCTTTGGCGCGCCTGGGGCTGATGGTACACGTCACTGCGCACCGTATCGATCCGGGTTGGCACGGCCGCATCGTGCTGGAATTTTACAACTCCGGCAAGCTGCCGCTGGCGCTGCGGCCGGGGATGCTGATCGGGGCCTTGAGCTTTGAGCCATTGTCCGGCCCGGCGGCCCGGCCATACAACAGCCGCCAGGACGCAAAATATCGCGATCAGCAGGGCGCAGTAGCCAGTCGAATCGACAAGGACTAACGGCGCGGAATGCACCGTCGGTGTGGCGCTGACAAGAGGGTGGCATGAGAAGATTACTGACGACATTGGCGATTTTACTGGTGGTCGTGGTGGCGGGGATGTCCGCGCTGGTACTGCTGGTCAATCCGAATGATTTTCGCGGCTACATGGTCAAAAAGGTCGAGCAGAAGAGCGGCTACCAGCTGACGCTCGAAGGCGACCTGCGGTGGCATATCTGGCCGCAGCTCAGCATCCTGGCCGGCCGCATGACGCTAACTGCACCGGGTGCCAAAGCGCCGGTGGTGAGTGCGGAAAACATGCGCCTCGATGTCAAACTGTTGCCGCTGCTGTCGCATCAGCTGTTTGTGAAGCAGGTGATGTTGAAAAACGCGGTTATTCGCCTCACGCCCGACAGCGAAGAGCACTCGCAGGTGGACGCCCCGATCGCACCCGCCGGTAGCGGTACTGACGCGGTAGACGCGGCCTGGAAGTTCGATATCGATAACCTTCGGGTGGTGGACAGCCTGCTGATTTGGCAGCGTGCCGATAATGAACAAATCAATGTCCGGGATATCAATCTCACCCTGCAACAAACGGAGAAACGCCAGGCGCAGCTGGAACTTTCCAGCCGGGTCAACCGCGATCAGCGTGACCTGACCTTCAGCATGGCGGCCGATGTCAATCTGCAGCAGTTCCCACGCCAGATTGGCGCCAAAGTGACCCAGTTCAATTACCAACTGGCGGGCGCGGATATTCTGAACGGCGGTATTCAGGGGGAGGGTAATGCGCAGGTGGTCTATCAGCAGACGCCGGCGCAGATTGCCGTCAGCCAGCTGAACGTCAGCGCCAATAACAGTCAGTTGACCGGCGATATCAGTGCCACGCTGGGACCAGTGCCCGGCTATGTGGTGAACCTCAATTCGGCTAACCTCGATCTCGACGCGCTTTCCGGCTGGCAATCCAGCACCACTACCGCCGAGCAGCCCGCCGTGACTTCCGCGCCGGTGATCGCCAGCCAGGTTGACGATCGGCAGCAAAACCTGGAGGCGCTGCGCGATTTCACTGCACAGTTGAACCTGCAGGCGGCACAGGTAACCTATCGCGGTATGAACGTTACCCAGTTGGCCGTTACGGCGGATAACCAACGCGGCCTGCTGACGTTGCACAAGCTTGCCGGGCAATTGGCCGGCGGGGATTTCTCCTTGCCAGGATCGCTGGATGCGCGCGGCAATAAACCGGTTATCAGTGTGCAGCCGACGCTGAACCAGATTGAGCTGGGCACGGTGCTCAAAGCCTTCGACATGCCGCAGATGCTGACCGGCAAGTTCAGCATGAAAGGGGATCTGACCGGCGATCGCCTCTCTTCACAGTCATTTGAGCACCGCTGGCGCGGTACGGCGCAGCTGGCGATGCAGGATGCGCAACTGCACGGTTTGAACATCCAGCAACTGATCCAACAGGCCGTGGCGCGCAATGACAACAGCGTGCGTGGACAAGACAGCTATCAGCGCTATACCGAGGTCAAAAGCGTTTCGGCGCAGGCTACCCTGAACCAGGGCACGGTCAAACTCAGCGGCCTGACGGCGGATTCGCCTTTGCTGGCACTGACCGGCACCGGCAGCATCGATATGCCGGGCAAACAGTGTGATATGGCGCTTAACGTGCGCGTCACCGGCGGTTGGCAAGGGCGCGGCGAGCTGATCGAACAGCTGCAAAAAACGCCGATCCCGCTGCGGGTCTACGGGCCGTGGCAACAGCTGAATTATCAACTGCAGGTCGATCAGGTGCTGCGTAAAACGCTGCAGGATCGCGCAAAAGATGCGTTGAACAAGTGGGCTGAAAAGAACAAGGATTCGCGCGAAGGCCAGGATCTGAAGAAGTTGCTCGACAAGCTGTAATTCCTCCTGACGCGGGCCGCATTGGGGCCCGCGTCAATATCGATGTTTCCCACGATAATTTCCCTCCGTTACCTTGATGAAGGTCATGAAGACTCGCGCGCAGTTTGTGCAGAGTAAGAGCCTGTTCTGCTGAGGCTATGCGCCTGAGCGCGAAAACATGACGAGTTGAGGAAACATGATAGAGCTTCTTATTGGCGCCGTAGTAGCGGCGGGCGTGGGCCGTTACATCATCAAGGGGTATTCCGCCACCGGCGTTTTGATGGTGGGCGGGTTACTGCTGCTCGGTATCAGCGCCCTGATGGGGAAAACGCTGTTGCCACCCGGCGCGGCGTCTACCGGCTGGCGCGCGACCGACATGATCGAGTACGTCAAGATCTTGCTGATGAGCCGCGGTGGCGATCTCGGCATGATGATCATGATGCTGTGCGGCTTTGCCGCCTATATGACGCATATCGGCGCCAACGACGTGGTCGTCAAGCTGGCCTCGCGCCCTTTGCAGATGATCAACTCGCCTTATCTGCTGATGGTGGCGGCCTATTTTGTCGCTTGCCTGATGTCATTGGCAGTCTCTTCCGCCACCGGCCTCGGCGTATTGCTGATGGCGACGCTGTTCCCGTTGATGGTGAACGTTGGCATCAGCCGTGGTGCGGCGGCAGCCATTTGCGCTTCGCCGGCGGCGATTATTCTGGCGCCGACCTCCGGCGACGTGGTGTTGGCGGCCAAGGCGGCGGAGATGCCGCTGGTGGACTTCGCGTTCAAAACCACGCTGCCGATCTCGATTGCCGCCATCGTCTGCATGGCCGTGGCGCACTTTTTCTGGCAGCGCTATCTCGACAAAAAGAACAATGAACAGCATCACATCATGGACGTCAGCGAAATCAACACCCACGCGCCGGGGTTCTATGCGATTTTGCCGTTTACGCCGATCCTCGGCGTGCTGATTTTCGACGGAAAATGGGGGCCGGAGCTGCACATCATTACCGTACTGGTCGGGTGCATACTGTTGGCGGCCGTGATCGAGTTTGTGCGCAGCTTCAGCGCCAAACAGGTGTTCAGCGGCCTGGAAGTGGCCTATCGCGGCATGGCGGACGCTTTCGCCAGCGTGGTGATGTTGCTGGTGGCCGCGGGTGTGTTCGCGCAGGGGTTGAGCACCGTCGGCTTTATCAGCGGATTGATCGGGCTGGCGCAGTCGTTCGGCACCGGCGGTTTGATCATGATGTTGGTGCTGGTGGTGATCACCATGCTGGCGGCCATGACCACCGGTTCCGGCAATGCGCCGTTCTATGCGTTTGTCGAACTGATCCCGAAACTGGCGGCGCAGATGGGCGTGAATCCGGCCTATCTGGTGATCCCGATGCTGCAGGCGTCTAACCTCGGCCGCACGCTGTCGCCGGTCTCCGGCGTGGTGGTGGCGGTTTCCGGTATGGCGAAAATCTCGCCGTTCGACGTGGTGAAACGCACGTCGGTGCCGGTGATTGTCGGGTTGGTAGTCGTGATCGTGGCGACCGAGCTGTTGGTTCCCCAGTAAAAGAAAGGCCGGGCGATGCCCGGCCTCAATGCTAAACCTCGTAGTCCTCCGGTGGGGGAGGCGGGGTGATCTTCACTTTCAGGATGCGGTGGCTGTTGACCTCCAGCGGTTCGAACAGATAGTCACCGATCTTGATTTGCTCGCCTTCTTGCGGCACACGCTGGCTGTGCTCCATCAGCAGCCCCGCCAGCGTGTGGTATTCGCGCTTGTCTTCCAGCGGCATCGGCAGGTACAGCACCAGATCTTCCAGCGGCATATAGCCGTTGGCAATCCAGCTACCGTCTTCGTTTTGCTGAATGTCATGGCGTGCGTCCACCTCTTCGCCAGCCTCCGGCAGATTGCCGGCGATGGTTTCCATCACGTCCGTCAGGGTGACGATACCTTCGACGGAGCCGAACTCGTCGACCACAAAGGCAAAGTGTGTCTGCGCCTGGCGGAACTGCTCCAGGGCGCTTAACAGCGTGAGCTGTTCCGGGAAGATCAGCGGTTGGCGTATCAGCGCGCGCAGATCCAGCGGCGCCTGCGCCAACTGCTGTTTGAGGACGTCGATAGTATGGATAACGCCCAGCGGTTCGTCGCTGGCGCTGCTTTCCACCACCACGATACGCGTGTGCTGATTACGCTCCAGCAATTGCGTCAGTTTCTCCTGCGGATCGTTCAGCTCGAGGTATTCGACGTCGTGACGCGAAGTCATGATGCTGCTGACCGTGCGCTGAGCCATGCCCAGCACGCGTTCGATCATGCGCCGTTCTTGCTGATTGAAGATCTCGCCGTTTTCGCTGTCGCTGTCCGCCAGCAGGTTGGCGGAGTGGCTGTCGACCTCCGCTTCTTCGTGTTTACCGCTCAGCATGCGCAGTACCGCCTCGGCGGTGCGCTCGCGCAGTGGCCGCACCTTCGACAGGAAGCGCCGGCGGTTGAACTGGGCCAGTTGGTTCAAGGCTTCGATCATCACCGAGAAGCCGATCGCCGCGTAGAGGTAACCTTTCGGAATGTGATAGCCGAAGCCCTCCGCCACCAGGCTAAAGCCGATCATCAACAGGAAGCTCAGGCACAGGATAACGATAGTCGGGTGTGCGTTGACGAAGCGCGTCAGCGGCTTGCTGGCCAGCAGCATCAGGCCAATGGCGATACAGACCGCGATCATCATCACCGCCAGGTGGTCGACCATGCCGACTGCGGTGATCACCGAGTCGAGCGAGAAAACGGCGTCCAGCACCACGATCTGGGCCACCACCGGCCAGAAACGCGCGCCTTTGCGTGCGCCGTGCTGCTCTTCATCCTTGCCCTCCAGCCGTTCGTTCAGCTCCATGGTGGCCTTGAACAGCAGAAATATCCCGCCGACCAGCATGATCAGATCGCGGCCGCTGAAGGGGTGCTCCGCGACGATGAACATCGGTTTGGTCAGGGTCGCCAGCCACGAGATGGAGGCGAGCAGCGCAAGACGCATGACCAGCGCCAGCAACAGACCGACGACACGAGCCTTATCTCTTTGTTGTTTTGGTAGTTTGTCCGCCAGAATGGCGATGAAGACAAGGTTGTCTATACCCAGAACGATTTCCAGCACGACCAATGTGGCCAGGCCGGCCCAAATTGTTGGATCAGCGATCCATTCCATACGCCCAATTTCACCTGTAAGTTCTACGGCTTATGCCGCACGGGAATGATGGGCGCTGGGGCGGCAAAATTCAACTTTAATCAGAGGAAGTGGATGAAAACGAGGTATTTAGGCTGACAAAAGTACTCAGTAATCTGAATCACGTTTAGGTGTATCCGGCTTAGCGGGGAAACGATGTATAAGAATGCGAACGTGTCTGTTCATAAAAGAAACATGCCTTAAACCTTAATAATTTCAAAGTATTGAAATAGGTTTCTTATGCTATTATTTGCATAACTCCAGCGCGTTAGTAGTCTTATTCTGAAAACACCTAGCCATGGGTATCTAAGGCTTGTATCAGCAAGTCAATAGTATAAGAATCTTAGCCATATAAGCGAAGATAACTCGCGTTTTTTGGTTATAAGGGCATAGGTTCTCCTTGTTCTTCAAGCTGCGAAATACCAACGTGTGATGCGGGCTCTTTGTCATGTACAGAAGCGTGCTTAGCGTTCATTGGATTGCGTACAGGAATTTTTCATAACAGCGTTTTGGCAGCTATAAGCCAAGGGCGGTAGCGTGTCTGATAGCATTGCTTGCGCTGCCATGCTTTGCCTGAAATTCGCTGTTTATACTATATAAATCAGTTAATTGATTGTGGAAGTAGAAATGCAAAAAAGACTGAAAGCTGTGATCCCAGTGGCGGGTTTGGGCACTCGTATGTTGCCGGCAACCAAGGCGATTCCTAAAGAAATGTTGCCGGTGGTCGATAAGCCACTTATCCAATACATTGTCGGTGAGTGTGTCGCCGCCGGCATTAAGGATATCGTGCTGGTCACCCACTCCTCGAAAAATGCGATTGAAAACCATTTTGACACTTCTTTCGAGTTGGAAGCCGTGCTGGAAGCGCGTGTAAAACGCCAGCTGCTGGCCGAAGTGCAAAACATTTGCCCGCCGGATGTGACCGTGATGCAGGTGCGTCAGGGGCAAGCGAAAGGGCTCGGGCATGCGGTATTGTGCGCGAAACCCATGGTAGGGGATTCCCCTTTTGTCGTCTTGCTGCCAGATGTATTGCTGGATGATGCAACTACGGATCTTCGTAAAGAAAACCTGGCTAAAATGATCCAACGCTTTGAGGCAACAGGGTGCAGCCAAATCATGGTTGAACCGGTGCCAGAGCAGGATGTGTCAAAATACGGCGTGGTTGACTGTGCAGGTGCGACGATTGCTGCGGGAGAAAGTGCACCGATGTCTGCCGTGGTTGAAAAACCCTCACGCGAGGAAGCGCCTTCTAACCTGGCGGTAGTGGGGCGCTACGTGCTTTCCGCCGCTATTTGGCCGTTGCTCGAGAAGACGCCCCCAGGCGCGGGCGATGAGATCCAGTTGACCGACGCTATCGCCATGCTGATGGATGAGCAAAGAGTGGAAGCCTTCCATATGAGCGGTAAATCACACGACTGCGGCGATAAACTTGGTTATATGAAGGCCTTTGTGCAATACGGTCTACGCCATGCCACAGAAGGTGAAGATTTCTCGCGATGGTTGAAGCTGGCCTTGAATAACAACTAACATGTGGCTGAGTACGTTCACAAGATTGAAGAGGACGAGCATGACGAAGTTGAAAGCTGTCATTCCTGTCGCTGGCCTTGGCATGCATATGCTACCGGCGACCAAAGCGATTCCTAAAGAGATGTTGCCGATCGTCGATAAGCCTTTGATTCAATATATTGTTAATGAGTGCGTAGCGGCAGGTATCAAAGAGATCATTCTGGTTACGCATTCATCTAAAAATGCAATAGAAAACCATTTCGATACGTCCTTTGAATTGGAAGCGATGCTCGAGGCACGCGTTAAGCGCCAGTTGTTGGATGAAGTCCAATCAATAACGCCGAAAGGCGTAACGTTGATGCATATTAGGCAAGGGCAACCTAAAGGGCTGGGTCATGCGGTGCTCTGCGCCAAACCATTGATCGGAGACTCTCCTTTCGTGGTGCTGTTGCCGGATGTGTTGCTTGACGATGCTACAGCCGATCTGAAAAAAGATAACCTGGCTCACCTCATTTCCCGCTTCGAAGAGACGGGTTTGAGTCAGGTACTGATCCAACCCGTGGATGAGCATGTTTTGCGTGACTATTCCGTTGTGGAGTGCCAGAACAATGCGTTGCGGCAAGGTGAATCCTCGCCCATTACCGCGATTATCGAAAAACCGGACAGCGATGTTCAACTGAAATCCAACTATTCAGCCGTTGGGCGCTATGTGCTTTCAGCCGCTATCTGGCCCATTTTGGAAAAAACCGAGCCGGGCGCCTGGGGGCGTATTCAGTTGACGGACGCGATTGCCGAATTGCTGAAACATCAGACGGTAGAGGCCACTGAGTTGGTTGGCGAGTCGTTTAACTGCGGTGAGAAGATGGGCTACTTGCGGGCATTCGTGACGTATGGCTTACGCCATCCAACGCAAGGTAAGGCCTTCCGTGAGTGGGCTGAACGACTGTCTTTGTAAAATATATCGATTATTCTTAATGACCGGTTGGGAACGATGCGTAACTGGTCGCTGCTATGTTTAGGACAAAAACGACGGGCTTGCCGCAGCTCTTTTTTTAAGAATTATGCAATAATGCTCCGAGAGTTTAAGTCTAACAAATCTGAATTCAACACTTGCTCAATGAACGCGCAACTTAGAGTGCCTTCGTGTGAGTATTGACAACTCATTTCGCTGAGTGCCGCAGTAGGCGCCATGGTTGGCCTGGGGCTTGGCATTACATGCATTTTTACTTTGAAAGTGATGATAACTCGATGGCAAAAAAAAAATGGAAACTGATACCGCTTCTGGTATCTATCAGTGTGGTCAGCGGCTGTACTATCGTGCCGGGCTCTCATCTTTCAACCAGTGGCAAAGACGTCGTAAAACAGCAAGATAGTGATTTTGATCTTAACAAGCTGGTAAATATTTATCCGATGACGCCGAGCTTGGTCGAGAAAATGCGGGCGAAGCCGGTTGTGGCGCAGCCGAACTCGTTGCTGGAGCGCGAGCTTCAGACTTACGAATACCGTATCGGCATCGGCGATGTATTGATGGTCACTGTGTGGGATCACCCCGAACTGACTACGCCGGCTGGCCAATACCGCAGCGCTAGCGACACGGGTAACTGGGTCAATTCTGACGGCACCATCTTCTATCCCTATATTGGCAAAGTAAAAGTTGCGGGCAAGACGATGGTTCAGGTTCGCGAAGAGATCACCAACCGCCTAGCACAGTATATTGAGAGTCCGCAAGTGGATGTAAGCATCGCGGCGTTTCGTTCGCAGAAAGTCTACGTGACGGGTGAAGTGGCGGCCTCTGGGAAACAGGCAATCACTAACGTGCCGTTGACCGTGATGGACGCGATCAATGCAGCAGGCGGTCTGGCGGAGAATGCCGACTGGCGCAACGTGGTGTTAACGCATAATGGTAGAGAACAGCGTATTTCTTTGCAGGCGTTGATGCAGCGCGGCGATCTGACCCAAAACCGTTTACTTTATCCCGGCGATATTCTTTACGTTCCGCGCAATGATGATTTGAAAGTCTTCGTGATGGGCGAGGTTAAGAAGCAAACTACGCTGAAGATGGATCGCAGTGGTATGACCCTAACCGAGGCGTTGGGCAATGCAGAAGGCATGGATCAATCCTATTCCGATGCGACTGGCGTATTTGTGATTCGTCCTTTGCTCGGCAAGGGGAACAACAAGCTGGCGGATATCTATCAGTTGAACGCGTCTGATGCGGCCGCCATGGTCATGGGCACAGAATTCCAACTCCAGCCGTATGATATTGTTTATGTGACCACCGCACCGGTTGTTCGTTGGAACCGCGTCATCAGCCAATTGGTACCGACGATCACCGGGTTCAACAACTTGACAGAAGGTTCATTGCGCGTGCGAAATTGGCCGTAGTAGGGTGGTGTGAAGCATGTTTGATTCTATTTTGGTTGTATGTGTAGGAAATATTTGCCGCTCCCCTACCGGGGAGCGTTTATTGAAAAGAAATTTACCGCATAAAAAGATCAGTTCGGCTGGGCTGGGTGCTTTAGTGGGGAAACCGGCAGATGGCAGAGCGACAGATGTTGCAAACCAGCATGGCCTATCGCTTGACGGGCACCAAGGAAAACAGCTAACTGCTTCTATGTGTCGTGAGTATGACCTGATTCTGGTGATGGAAAAAGATCACATCGATGCCGTATGTAGACTGGCGCCGGAGGTCAGAGGTAAAACCATGCTCTTTGGGCATTGGATAGGGAAACGTGAAATTGCCGATCCCTACCGCCAAAGTCGCGAAGCGTTTGAGTTTGTCTATCGCCTTCTTGAAGAATCCGCCCATAAATGGACGCAAGCCTTAAGCCGATAATCAGTCAGGACTATCAATGTCAGATAAAAATAGAGTAAATAATTCAGGAAGTGAAAAGTCAGATGAGATCGATCTGGGGCGTCTGTTAGGCGAGTTGATTGATAACCGCTGGCTGATCATTGGAGTAACGGCATTATCCCTGACCCTGGGTATTCTGTATTGCTTGTTTGCTACGCCAATTTATCGTGCCGATGCTATGGTGCAAGTTGAGCAAAACGTAGGGAATGCATTACTTAATAACATTAACCAGATTTTGCCTAATGGGCAACCCGAGTCGGGTCCTGAAATAGAATTATTGAAGTCTCGGATGATCTTAAATAAAACAGTAGAAGATCTTAATCTTCGGACCATCGTTGAGCAGGAATATTTTCCTCTGTTTGGCAAAGGCTTCGCTCGTTTGACTAAAAAGGTGCCGGGAAAAATAGCGGTTTCCAAATTCGACCTACCAGAAGCATGGGCTGAAGACCCTTCGGTGACGTTAGTCGTTGGTGATGGCAAAAGCTTCTCTATCCTGCGTGACGGGGAAGAGATCGCTAAGGGTAGCGTTGGACGTTTGCTTGATAACAACGGCGTGACCATCTTGGTAAGCAATATTGAAGCACCGCAGGGTACGAAGTTTAAAGTTTCTAAGATCAGCGAAATGCGGGCAACGAATAATCTGCTGGATAAGTTTGAAGTTGCCGATAAAGGCAAGAACACTGGTGTGTTGGGGCTAGGGCTCACCGGTGAGAATCCGGTCCTTATTAGAGAGATTTTGGACTCCATTTCAAGAAACTATCTTGAACAAAATATTGTGCGAAAGTCGGAAGAAGATGCGAAAAGCTTGGACTTCCTGAGGGATCAGCTGCCTAAGATCCGTAATTCACTTGACTCTGCAGAGAATAAACTCAATCAATATCGACAGCAGAAAGATTCAGTCGATTTATCGCTCGAAGCGAAATCTGTCTTGGATTCGATTGTCGCCGTCGACTCTCAGCTGAATGAATTGACTTTTAAAGAAGCGGAGATTTCTAAGCTCTATACCAAACAGCATCCTTCATATCGTGCATTGCTTGAGAAACGTAAAACGTTGGAAAACGATCGAGACAGACTCAACAAGCGTGTGAGCGCGATGCCTAAAACGCAGCAAGAGATTGTGCGTTTAAGCCGCGATGTACAATCGGGCCAAGAAGTATACATGCAGTTGTTGAATAAAGAGCAGGAACTTGGTATTTCGAAGGCAAGTACTGTGGGTAACGTACGGATTATCGATCGTGCCGTCACGCAATCAAAACCGGTAGAGCCTAAGAGCATCATTGTAATTCTCTTCAGCATTGTGCTGGGAGGAGTACTGTCTGTGGGGTATGTCTTGTTGCGTTCGTTCCTGCATCGCGGCATTGAAAACCCGGAACAGCTGGAAGAGTTGGGTATCAATGTGTATGCGAGCGTGCCACTCTCTGAGTGGCAGCAGAAGAAAGACCAAGAGTTCGTCCTGAAAAATAAAGGGCGGAAGCTCAATAGCGATTCCAACTCACTGCTTGCCGTCGGCAACCCGGCAGATCTGGCTATCGAGGCGATTCGTAGTCTACGAACCAGCCTTCACTTTGCCATGATGGAAGCAAAAAATAATGTGTTAATGATCTCTGGGGCAAGCCCCGGCATTGGTAAAACCTTTATCAGTGCTAACCTGGCAGCCGTTGTGGCGCAGGCGGGTCAGCGCGTGTTATTCATCGACAGTGACATGCGTAAAGGGTATATGCATGAAGTGCTAGGTCTGGAGGCTAAAGATGGCCTGTCAGATATTCTTTCCGGCCGAATCACTGCAACCTCTGCTGTCAGAAGCACAGTGCATGGCGGTTTCGCTTTCATTCCGCGTGGCCAGATCCCACCTAATCCGTCAGAATTGTTGATGCACAGCCGTTTCTCCGAGGTTTTGGCGTGGGCATCAGAAAATTATGACTTGGTGTTGGTCGATACCCCGCCGATTTTGGCCGTTACTGATGCTGCAATTATTGGTAAACACGCCGGTACATCGCTGATGGTTGCCCGTTTTGAACTGAACAGTCCTAAAGAGGTTGAGGTCAGTATCAGACGCTTCGAGCAAAATGGTATTGATATCAAAGGCGTTATTTTGAACGCGGTGATGAAGAAAGCCTCGAATTACTATAATTATGGTTATGATTATTACGAATACAGTTATAAATCCAAAAGCTAAATAAAGTTATGCCAGAGAGGCTGTTAACAGCCTCTTTAGTTTTGCATGATCTGAAGCTGATGTGGTGAATATAATATCAAAAACCACGCTTATACCTATTGTTATCAATTGTCTTTCATACAATCTAACAGTCTGCCTCTGACTGTCAAAATAGATGGGTTTAATGGTGTAGGTGAGCTTTGATTTTAGCTTTACTTATAGAAAGTATAACTGTTTCGATGTGGTAAAAAATACCTGTACGTAGAATGTCTGTGTGGTGTACTAAGGTAAGATTCTACTAATAAAGGAAAAAAACATGAGTGCGCTTGCCTACTCAAAAAGAACTAATTTAGTTAAGTTATCCCTCGCCTTTTCTGATTTCATATTTTTTACTTTATCGTTGAGTATCGCGATCTATCTTATTAGTTTTTTTGGGTGGAATATCAACGAATTTATCCCAGAGTCAGAAATGCCGGCACGTTTTCTGACGCATGTTATGCTATCTTTAGTATGCGTTGCTTGGTTTTGGGTTCGCTTGCGTCACTATACATATCGCAAACCGTTCTGGTTTGAACTGAAAGAAATATTTCGCACATTGCTCATTTTCGCAGTATTGGATTTGGCCCTGGTTGCCTTTTCAAAGTGGCAGTTCTCCCGTTATGTATGGATACTCACTTGGGGAGTTGCATTGTTATTAGTACCATTCGCGCGGGCAATAACCAAGCGGATCCTAAATAAGTTAAATTTGTGGAAAAAACATACGATTATTATCGGTTCGGGCAAGAATGCCTGTGATGCGTATAGAGCATTACAAAGTGAAGAAGTTCTTGGCTTTGCGATCTGCTCGTTCTTTTCCAGCGGTGAGTCAGGTGAGAAAACCTTGTTTGACAAACCAGTTATTGCGAATGAAGCTGAGCTCTGGCAACTATGTGATCCTGAAACCACCCAATTCATTGTAGCATTAGAGTTTGAACAGAACGCACTGCGTGATGAATGGCTAAAAAAATTGGCGAAGCACCACTGCCGTTCAGTTTCAGTGATACCTACGCTGCGCGGGGTTCCGCTATATGGAACTGATATGTCATTTATTTTCAGCCACGAGGTTATGATCCTTCGGGTCAGTAATAATTTGGCTAAGCGAACATCTCGTTTTTTGAAGCGTATATTCGACATTGTGGGATCGGCCAGCATCATTGTCTTGCTATCTCCAGTGCTGCTCATATTGAGTTATCTAGTGAAGAAAGACGGCGGAAATGCTATCTATGGTCACGAACGCATTGGCCGCGATGGTCACAAATTTAAATGCCTGAAGTTCCGTTCTATGGTAACTAATTCGCAAGAGGTATTGCAAAACCTCTTGCAAAATGATCCTGAAGCCCGCAAAGAGTGGGATAAAGACTTTAAATTGAAAAATGACCCGCGTATAACCCGCGTTGGTCAATTTATCCGTAAAACGAGTCTTGATGAGTTACCTCAGCTTTTCAATGTATTGCGGGGAGAAATGAGCCTCGTCGGTCCTCGTCCGGTGATCGAAAAAGAACTGGAACGCTACGCCGGCGATGTCGACTATTATCTGATGGCGAAGCCGGGCATGACAGGATTGTGGCAGGTGAGTGGCAGGAACGATGTCGACTACGATACGCGTGTTTATTTTGACGCCTGGTATGTCAAGAATTGGTCGCTGTGGAATGACATCGCCATTCTCTTTAAAACCATCAACGTTGTTTTGAAAAGAGATGGGGCGTATTGATCACAAGCGATACCCTATCGCAGGGGCAGAACAATAACGTTCTGCTTTCCTACGGCTGCTGAAGTTGATGTTGTCATGCCCCTTGTGTTAATGCTTAAGAATATAACTCTTTGAGTTTATATCTATAGTGTAATTCAATGAGGATGTATGTTAAAAAATAAAAAAATTGCCATAGTTTTTACCGCCTCTATTTTAGGTGGCCATGAACTGATGAGCGTTGCTCATATAAAAAAGTTTGTTAAAAAGGGATTTTCCATTTCGTGTTATCTGCCGAGTGACAACGGCAAGCTTATTGCTTTATTAGATTCAGCCAGTATTAATTACGAATTGCATCATGTGCTGCATAAAAGAATGGAGATCATTCATTCTTTCTTTAATCCTCTTCATGTCATAAAGTCGAGTCTTCTGCTCAAGAAGCTAAGCCAATACCATGATTATATGGTAATTATTCAGGGCGATATTGAGCTTGGTGCCGGTTTTTTAAACGGCAGCCGTTTACTGGGGTTGGGCAACAGAGTCGTTAGCTACATCCCGTATGCACACAGTTTTGAGAAGATGGGAAGTCGCCTGGCAAAGGCGAAGGATTTCCTGGCGAAATTTGCGTATAGAAACTGTGATAACTACGTAACTATCTGCAACCAATTTCGCCATGATTTGAAAGAAAAAAATAAATCGGCAAATGTGAGAGTGTTGAGGAATTTTGTTGCTAAGCCGGCACCAAAAGACATCCGAGGCGTTGGTTATGAATTTCTGTCAAATCCAGAAAAAATAAAAATACTGATGGCGGGTAGGGTGTTCTTCCGCCAGAAGGGGCAGGATATTTTGCTTGAGGCGCTGCGTGATATCAATAACCGTGTCGATCTGACAGTGATAGGTGATGGCCCCGATCTCGATGAAATGAAGCACACAGTCCGTCAGCTAGGAAATAATATAAACGTTGAGTTTTTAGGCTGGAAAGATAATGTCTGGGATTTCGCATACGATGCAGACTTAATTGCGATTCCGTCAAGCTATGAAGGCGTGCCGCTGATCATGCTGGAAGCTCTGAAAAGGAATGTACCGGTCATAGCGCCAGCCAGAGATGGCATGTTGGATTATCTAGGGAAAGACAGTTTGTATTTTGTTGGTGATAGCGAATCAGACGTTGATAAGTTAAGAGAAAAGATAGCGCTATTCATCGCTAAAAAAAATAGACTTGGTGCTAAAACCATTAATAACTCAAATGAAATTGTATAACGAGACTAAAATGAAGAAGATTCTTATTGATAATCGGTGGAGCGGTTCAGGAGGCATAGGGACATTCTCAGAACAAATAAATGCTATCAATAATTATTCTGATGCCGGATTTCAGGGCGAACCATATAGTCCGTTAGATTGTGTTAAAACAACCCTGAAGTTGTTTTCAAAGAAAGGGCGCGTAATATTTTTCCCTGGCTATATCCCCCCGCTGTTCTCGCGGGAACCCTATGTCTTCACCATACATGACCTTAATCATATTGACAGGTCGGAAAACTCCAGCTTTTTCAAAAGAATTTTTTATCGATTCGTCATATTAAACGGTTGTAAGAAAGCCCAACTTATCTTTACCGTTTCCGAGTTTTCGAAGAAAAGAATCGTCGAGTGGTCCGGCGTTGACGCCAACAAGGTCATCAACGTGGGTAATGGCGTATCGGAAGACTTCACCCCGGTGGGTGATACCTTGAATTTCCCTTTTGACTATTTTCTTTGCGTCAGCAATCGCAAGGCGCATAAGAATGAGTTTGGCACCCTGGCGGCCTTTAAGCAGGCGAATTTGCCGGAACATGTCAAATTGCTGTTTACCGGGAAAGCCACCGAGGAGATCGAACGTAAGATCGTTGAGTTGGGACTCAGCGACCGGGTGGTTTTCACCGGCTATATCGAAAGCGAGGCCCTACCAAAACTCTATCGCGGGGCACGTGCGCTGATCTTCGTTTCGCTCTATGAAGGGTTTGGGCTGCCCGTTGTTGAGGCTATGGCGAGTGGTGTACCGGTGATAACCTCACACACAACTTCTCTGGGGGAAGTGGCGGGCGATGCAGCGCAGCTGGTTGATCCGGAGAATATCGGTGAGATCGCCGGCGTTATGACCAAAGTCAACCACGATGAAGGGCTGCGTGCGCAAATGAGGCAGGCTGGCCTGCAACGGGCTAAGAAGTACTCATGGAATATGACGGCGAAACAGGTCGATGAGCAGTTGAATAAGATCCTATAAATGATTATATGAGAGAGCTTGTGTGGTCGATAAAAAGGTAATGGCAAAAAATACCTTCATGTTGTATGGCCGAATGTTACTCATCATGTTCGTGACATTCTATACATCAAGAATGGTTTTGAATACGTTAGGGGTTTATGATTTTGGCTTATATAGCGTTGTTGGCAGTATAATCGTTTTATTTTCATTTATACAAAACGTTTCTGCACTGGCTACTCAACGTTTTTTATCTGTCGGCCTTGGCAAGAACGACCATAAATGGACCAACAGCGTCTTTAATGTCAGCATTATTGTGCATCTCATTATTTGTGGGCTGGTCTTAATTTTATCTGAAACAGTCGGGCTTTGGTTTTTACTGCATAAGCTTAAAGTACCCGCTGAGCGTTTAGACGATATCTTCTGGGTCTACCAAGTCTCGATCGTTTCGTTGATTTTCCAGATTATGCAAACGCCGTTTATGGCCTCGTTGATCGCCAGCGAAAAGATGGATCTCTTTGCCAAGATCGGCATCTTTGACGCATTTCAGCGCTGGCTAATGGTATTCTTGTTTACCCTGTTTTATTTCCAGAATAAAATAATCAGCTATTCCTTGTTCCTGCTCGTTGGTTATGTATTGGTATTTGCCGTTTACGTATTGATATGCACGAAGAAACTCAGCATATGCAGGATAAATATACGCGTTAAAGAAAATATCGGCTTGATTAAAGAGATCTTCTCTTTTTCAAGTTGGTCGATGATTGGCTCTTTAAGCGTGGTGGGGTTGTCTCAGGGGATCGCCCTGCTGACATATTATTTTGTCGGCGTTATTGCCAATGGATCCATTTGGCTTGCAGAGCAAATTCTGGTCGCTTTCAATCGCATCATTGGCACCTTACAGACCGCTATCAACCCGCAAATAATCAAGCAGCATTCCATCGGCAACAGCGATCATGTCACCTCGCTGATCTCGCTGTCATGCAAACTAACGGGGTTTGTGGTGATGATCTCGGCAATCCCGGTGTTCATCGATGCGGACTATATCGTCAGTCTCTGGCTTGGCCAGGCACCGCCTTATCTGACGGGGCTGATAAAAATAGTCGCCATATATATTCTGATTGATTCGCTATCTGGCCCCTATATTACCGCTATATATGCTGTTGGAAAGTTGAGAAACTACCAGTTCATCGTGTCGGCGATCATGATGCTTTCGCTGCTGTTGACGTTTATACTGTTTACCCTCGGGGCTTCTGTTTATGTAGCGGTATCCGCCAGGATCCTGTGCGCATTCTCTCTATTGGTTTTTAGAGTTATCTATGTAAATAGAATTGCAGGGGTAAGTGCCAGTCAATTTATTTTCATCGACCTGCCAAAGCTTGGTTTTGTTGCATGCGTTGCCGTTTTTGCTATGCAGTATATGAGCAATTATCTGCCTGGCGGATTTGTGGGGTTAGTTCTGTTGACTGCCATTAATTTAGTTTTGGTTATGCTTGCTTTCTCTTTTGTTGTGTTGAAAACAGAAGAGAGAAAGCAAATTATACAATTGATTAAGAATCGATTTTAAATTATTTATAGGTATCTTTTTTAAGGTGGGAATAATGAGTTCTAAGTATAGTGTCTTAACCTATGAGAGTGACATTTACGTTAAGAGAAACTGGATTAATTTAGGGGACTACGTACAAAGTACGGCAGCGAAGCAATTTCTGCCCTCTGTCGATGCCTTTATCCCCCGCGATCATATGAACGCTTACCAGGGCGATCCGGTCAAGATGATCATGAATGCCTGGTACATGGACTTGCCGGAGAACTTTCCACCTGCCGAGAGCATCAATCCTCTGTATGTCTCAATTCATATCAACTCCACGATTGTTGATAAAATCTTTACCCCCGAATCCATCGCGCATTTCAAAAAATTCCAGCCGGTTGGATGTCGTGACTTCTATACCCGCGACCTGCTGATTTCGAAAGGCATCGATGCATATTACTCCGGTTGCATGACGCTGACTCTGGGTCAAACCTATAAACGCGATAATGTCACCGATGACGTTTACTTTATTGACGTTATGTACGATTCCATGACACTGCCGGAACTGATGCGTCAACCGTTAAGATTTGGGAAACGCCTGCTGAATGGTCGCGCTTTTGAGTTTGCTCATCGCAATAAAGTGTTGAAAAAACACTTCGATGCGGACTTGCTTAAAAACGCCAAATTTGAAACGCAAATCATACCGTACATCTCCGCCGAAGAAGGCTTCAAGTTGGCTGATGACTTCCTGCGCCGTTTGGCGAATGCCAAGCTGGTCGTAACCTCGCGGATCCATACCGCGTTGCCTTGTTTGGCGATGGGTACCCCGGTGATCTTTGTTAACGGCGGCTTTAAAAACAAAATCGACAATTGCCGTTTCGACGGCCTGTTCGATTTCTTCAACCGCATCGATGTGGATAGCAACGCAAATTCAACCACCAACTTTGAGTTCAAAGGCGAGAAGATTGGTTTGCACAGCGAAATATCAAATAAAACCCTGCACCATGAGTACGCAGCACAGCTTATTGAAAAGTGCCGCTCCTTTGCCTGATTCGGTGCGCGCTTATCTTGGCTGTCAAAAGATAAGAGCGGTTAATTTTAAGCGGTTTCCGCTTCTTTTCGTTCTTCTCTGGGCTTTTGCATGTAACCGCGACGCATGAGCACTTAACTTAATAATTGAGGATAACAATGATTCTTCCTGTAATCATGGCCGGTGGCACGGGCAGTCGTTTATGGCCAATGTCTCGCGAGCTTTATCCCAAGCAATTTTTACGCCTGCACGGCGAACAGTCGATGCTGCAGGAGACGGTATCCCGTCTGGAAGGTCTGAATGTCGGCGCACCTTTGGTCATCTGCAACGAGCAGCACCGTTTTCTGGTCGCCGAACAGCTGCGACAGATTGACCAATTGGCCAATAACATCATTCTCGAACCCGTCGGCCGCAATACGGCGCCGGCTATCGCCTTGGCAGCGTTAAGCGCGGTCGCCAAAGGTGAAGATCCTCTGCTGTTGGTGCTTGCCGCCGATCACGTTATCGAGAACGTCGATGCGTTTCATCGGGCGGTCGATTCCGCTATCCAATTTGCCGAGCAGGGAAAACTCGTGACTTTCGGTATTGTGGCGACCGGCCCGGAAACAGGCTACGGCTACATTCAGCGCGGAGCGCCGCAGGAAAATGCAACCCCGGCATTCGCCGTTCGGCGTTTCGTGGAGAAACCGGACCTGCACACTGCGCAAGCGTATCTGACCAGCGGTGAATATTATTGGAATAGCGGGATGTTCCTGTTCCGAGCGAAGCGCTATCTGGAAGAGTTGGAGGCTTTCCGCCCGGATATTTTGGACGCGTGCCGGCAGGCAATGGCAACCTTGCAGCCGGATGCATTGCAGGACTTCATTCGTGTCGATACCGCGGCGTTCACGGCTTGTCCGGATGAATCGGTAGACTATGCCGTGATGGAGAAAACCTCCTCCGCGGTGGTTGTTCCGCTGGATGCCGGCTGGAATGACGTGGGCTCCTGGTCCGCATTGTGGGAAGTGAACGAGAAAGACAACGACGGCAACTCGCTGAACGGCGACATCTTTACCCACAATGCCGCCAATTGCTACATCAACACCGATGAGATACTGGTTGCGGCCATCGGCGTAGAAAACCTGGTGATAGTCAGCACCAAAGATGCGGTGCTGGTGATTGATAAATCGCAGGTGCAAGACGTGAAAAAAGTCGTTGAACATCTGAAGAAAAGCGACCGGCGCGAGTATCGTCTGCATCGCGAGTCATATCGCCCGTGGGGGCGCAACGATAAGGTCGTCAATACGCCTCGCTACCATGTCAATCGGGTGACGGTGAAACCCGGCGGCAAGTTCTCTTTGCAGATGCACCATCACCGCGCTGAACATTGGGTGGTGTTATCGGGCACGGCACAGGTGACGCTCAATGAGAAGAGCTATTTGCTGACGGAAAATCAGTCCACGTTTATCCCTGCCGGTGCGTCCCATATGTTGGAGAATCCAGGGAAGATCCCGCTGGAAGTGCTTGAGATCCAATCAGGTTCGTACCTGGGTGAAGATGACATTATTCGTATCAAAGATCATTACAGCAGTTGCTGAACAGGAAGAGATCATGTCAGAAGCATTAACGTGTTTTAAAGCCTATGATATTCGCGGGAAGCTGGGAAGCGAATTGAATGAAGATATCGCCTACCGCATCGGGCGCGCATACGGAGAATATCTGCGTCCCAAGACCATGGTGCTCGGCGGCGATGTGCGCCTCACCAGCGAGTCGCTCAAATTGGCCCTGGCGCGCGGCCTGCAAGACTCCGGCACGGATGTGATTGATATCGGCCTTTCGGGTACCGAGGAAATCTATTTCGCGACGTCGCACCTGAAAGTGGATGGTGGGATTGAAGTGACCGCCAGCCATAATCCGATGGACTATAACGGCATGAAGCTGGTGCGTGAGGAGTCCAAACCGATCAGCGGTGATACCGGTCTGCGCGATATACAGCGGCTGGCGGAGAACAATAGCTTCCCTGCGGTGAATGACGCTGCGCGCGGCGGCTATCAGCAGCTTTCAATACTCGATGCGTACGTGCAGAAGTTACTGAGCTTTGTGACGCTGGATAACTTCACTCGTCCGCTGAAGCTGGTGATCAACTCCGGCAATGGCGCTGCCGGGCATGTCATTGATGCGATCGAGGCTCGTTTCAAAAACGCCGGACTGCCGGTCGAGTTCATCAAGGTTCATCACGCGCCGGACGGTAATTTCCCGAATGGCATTCCTAACCCTCTGCTGCCGGAATGCCGGCAAGACACCACCGATGCGGTGCTTAAGCACGGGGCAGACATGGGGATTGCCTTTGACGGCGATTTTGACCGCTGTTTCCTGTTCGATGAGCGCGGTAACTTTATCGAGGGGTACTACATCGTCGGTTTGCTGGCCGAGGCATTTCTTGAGAAAAGCCCGGGTTCGCGCATTATTCACGATCCTCGTTTGAGCTGGAATACCATCGATATCGTTGAAAAGGCCTACGGCATTCCCGTGATGTCGAAAACCGGCCATGCGTTCATTAAAGAACGTATGCGCAAGGAAGATGCCGTGTACGGCGGGGAAATGAGCGCCCATCACTATTTCCGCGATTTCTATTATTGCGATAGCGGCATGATCCCGTGGCTGTTGGTGGCCGAACTGCTCTGCATTAAAGGCAGAAGTTTGGGCGAGCTGGTGAACGACCGGGTGGCCGCCTATCCGGCATCGGGCGAGATCAACAGTTCTTTAAGCAATCCTAAAGAAGCGATCGATCGGGTTTTGGGTAAATACGAAATGGAAGCCGATGCCGTCGATCACACAGACGGTATTAGCGTTGAGTATGACAACTGGCGCTTCAACCTGAGAAGTTCGAATACGGAACCGGTGGTGCGGTTGAATGTGGAGTCACGCGCCAACGTTGAGCTAATGCAGGAAAAGACAGAAGAGATACTGCAGCTGCTGCGTAGCGAATGATTTTCTTCGATGGGCAATAGGATGATATTGCCCATCTTTATATTTTTTTATTGATAGCTTCATGTGAAATAAAATTCTGATAATAAGGTGTAGACATGTCTCGGGATTTAAGCGTTGGATTGGTCGCTGATTGGTTAGTGACGTATGCGGGGGCTGAAAAGGTAATTGCTGAGTTTATTGAAATTTTCCCAGACGCTGACTTGTATTCAGTGGTTGATTTCTTATCTGACGAGAATCGGCAGCTGTTCAAAAATAAAAAAGCAACGACCTCGTTCATTCAGCGTCTTCCGAAGGCCAGAAAAAAATATCAGACCTATCTGCCGTTAATGCCGGTGGCCATTGAGCAGCTGGACGTTTCAAAACACGACGTCATTTTATCCAGCAGCCATGCGGTGGCCAAAGGGGTTCTGACCGGGCCGGATCAGTTGCATATCAGCTATGTTCACTCGCCGATCCGCTATGCCTGGGATTTGCAGCATCAATATTTGCGTGAGTCTGGGATGGATAAGGGGCTTAAGGGCAACCTGGCTCGTTGGTTACTGCATAAAATAAGAATGTGGGATTGCCGCACGGCGAACGGCGTCGATCACTTTATCGCCAACTCGCAATTTATTGCACGACGTATAAAGAAAGTCTACGGGCGGGATGCCGATGTGATTTATCCACCGGTCGACGTCGAACGCTTCACCTTGAATGAAAATAAAGAAGATTATTACTTTACCGCATCACGCATGGTGCCTTACAAGCGAATCGATTTGATTGTTGAGGCCTTCAGCCAGATGCCGGATAAAAAACTGGTGGTGGTTGGCGACGGTTCAGAGATGACGAAGATCAAGTCAAAGGCGACCAAAAACATTGAGATCCTCGGTTATCAACCTAACAGCGTGATGCAAGAACATATGCGGAATGCCAAAGCCTTCGTGTTCGCCGCGGAGGAAGATTTCGGCATTACGCCGGTTGAGGCGCAGGCTTGTGGAACGCCGGTCATCGCTTTTGGCAAGGGGGGAGCGTTAGAAACGGTCCGGCCGCATGGTGTTCAAGCTGCGACGGGGATCCTGTTTGGTCAACAGAACGTGGCGGATGTCATCAACGCGGTGAAGCAGTTTGACAACCTGGAAGGCAGCATTCTGCCTGCCGACTGCCGAGCCAATGCGCTGCGTTTCTCACAGGAAAGATTCCAGCGCGAGATGAGGGACTATGTGCAAGAGAAGTGGAACCTCTTTGAAGAGAGTAAAAAGATAATTTATTGAAGTTCTTGACTGTATTTTTTTAGCTTTCTTATATTCGTGCTGAATATCGCTTGATATATATTCATCATAAATTTTCTTCTCTATGTATGCAGACGGTGCAGCCATGAATAGTAATGTCTCTTATCAACCTAACCATATGCGCTGGCTAGAAGCTCTACGTGGCATAGCGTGCCTTTCTGTTGTGATTGAACACTATCTTGATCCTAGGGCGCTATATTTTTCTTTCGGGAATTTTGGCGTCATTGTTTTTTTCATTATCAGTGGATACATTGTTACAGCGACAACAATTAAGAAGAAAGACGAGACAGTCACGTCTTTCTTAATGCTACGTATAGGAAGATTATACCCTGCATATATCGTGTCTGTGCTTTTGTCATTTCTAGTATATTCGGCTACGTGGTATGAGTTACTCGGTAATTTTACAATGCTCCAGCGCTTCTTTGGCGTGAGGGATATTAATGGGGTTTATTGGACGCTACAAATTGAGTGGGTTTTCTATTTCGTAATCGCCGCGTGTTTAGCTTTTTCAGGTGTAACGGGGAATAAGTTGAAGGCGGCTTTTTTATCATTTGTTTTCATTTCCTTAGTTTTTGGTGTTATCCGCTATTATATGAACATCAAGGCACCTTCTGCGGTGCCAATAGGTATTAGTGTCATCCTGATCTCATCAATTTTTGTCACTGAGAAAGATAGTAAGCAGCGGTGCTTATACGGCTCTATTTTTGTCATTTTCACTATCATTGCATCGTCATTTTTGTCTTACAGCAAAGATTGGGGATATCACGAGAATCCATACAGATTTATTAGCTCAGACTTAATAGCAATAGCAATGTTTTTACTCTTTAAAAATTTCTCACTCCGTTCTTCTTTACTGGAATTTTTCGGTAAAATATCGTTTTCCCTTTATCTTTTTCATCAGCCTTGCGCGGTGTTGGTTAAGCGGTATATTACTGAGGAACATGTGTATGCGGTTATTTTATCATTCGCTTTTTCAACCATACTCTCATTATTTATATTTAAGATGTTAGAAGAGCCGGTGAATAAGAAGGTAAAAGTACTCGTAAAAAGACACATTTTAGGTAAGGCGAGCGTTAATTACACGTAAGGTAAAAGATAAGACTGAATTAAAACTTTATTTTAACTTGTTTATTGCTCTATTTTAGTGTTCTATGATAAAGTTTGTGTATAATTTAATGACTAATGATTGATTGGTTTATCTTAAATGAAGATAAGAAAAGTAAGATTGATGGCGATTATTGCAACGTTACTTGTTAGCGTTGATGTAATTCAGTTCTCTGGTCTGAGGCTGACGCTTATTCCTTTACTCTGTTATGGTGTTTATACTATATATAAAAAAAGGTCGATAGATAAATGGCTTATATATGTCATTCTATTTGCCGTCGCTTGCCTGCCCTCGGTTCTATACTCTCCGCTCCAGGGTAAGTCACTGGGTTATGTGCTATGGATAATATTTAATTATCTCTCCGTTTCGATTGTTTATAAAAACCTTGTTGCTGCGGATGAATCACAAGCCATTCTTGGTGTCAGAGATGCCTATAGAATACAGGTAATTATTGGTGCAATTCTCTACTTTACCGGTATTCAATGGCGAGCACAGGTCTTATATTATGAGCCATCTTATTTTGCGCTTTCTCTGACGCCATATATTGTTCTGGTCTTTAGCGCTTATCTTAAGAGCGGCAGGGCGGGGGCCACACAACAAAAATATGCATCTCCTATGGATGTTGCCTTTTTGCTTGTTGCGCTGTATACAACCAAAAGTGCCAATATGCTTTTCGTTTTCCTTATTGCAGCGATAGTTCTCTCTCTGTATGGGAAAGGTAAGTTTAAAAAAATCATTGTTATGATTGCAATGTGCTCTGTGGCTTGGCTTGGAATGTCGTGGTATTCTGAAAGTAATAACGACTTAATATCAGAGACTTTCCAGAACTTTTCTAATTCTGCTAATTTATTTGATGCTGCGATGGACCGAACAGGGAACAGGTGGCCTCGCGCACAGTTAACATTTGATACTGCTTTTAATACATTCTTTGGGGTTGGCATAGGGACCTTCCAAGAATATACCCTAACGACGTATTTGCCTAAATTCTCTGGAATGCCAGAATATATATCGCCATTGGGTAATGAGCCTATCAATATCTATTTTGAGATCGCGGCAACATGTGGGTGGATGGCATTGGCTGTGTGGTTAGCATGGCATTTTAAACTGCTTGCAGAAGCTAATCGTGATAAGTCTAGTGCGCCAATCATCGTTTGTTCATTGATAGTTGCTATGTTGGCATTATTTATCGAATCTAATTTCATGCGGCCATACTACTGGATGTTGATAGGTATGGTTATGGGACAGATTTCTTATGCCAAATGTCATCGTGATGAGGGAAGTTAATGGTATCTCGTAGAAAATTGCTGAGCATTGCGTTACCTGCTGCGGTTGCATTACCTATTTCTGCTTCAGGGCGGAGTGGGGATAATGTCGCCCGACCGAGCGCTGCTACTTCATACGACAGTGTCGCCAGCCTGAAGTCTGCCGCCGCAGAAAACGGCGCAATCGCTTGCCTGTTGTCTTATCATGAAGGAGGACGCATTGGCGGTGGTTTGCTTGTTCATTCGGTAGGCAACGACATCAAAATTAACATGATAACCACATACCCTTCTGCGAACGGCGTGTGGTCACGGGTTATGGATAGAACGGGCGCCATTGACGCTTCGTTTGCCGGCATGGTTCCCGATGGGAAATATGATAATACTGCCGATCATATAAATCTTATCAATTACGCCGATCAAGAAGGTATTGATATATCATATGGTTCTGGTGTCTATTATCATTCAGGTATTGTTGAGAAGAAAGCTTCATTCTCCTGCCCAAACCTTATCGGTTGTGGCGGACGTCGGGCTGACAAAGGAACAATCCTGAAGTTTTCAAGCAATAGCTTCATGAAAATTAAGGGCGGATCCGGTATTCTCTGTTCATCCAATATCTCCGGGATTCATTTCTCCGGTGATGGGGATAATAATGGCATTCTTATTGTTGCTGACCAGTGTGGCCTCTCTATTGAACGCTGTATATTCTCAAACTGCCATATTGGCATTAGGATGATAAACGAAAGCAGTAAAGGATTCAGTGAGTTTAACGTTCTGGATAAATGTACTTTTTCTGCGTCGTGCAGCACGGGAATTTCTTATGAAAGAGACAAAGGCAATGAGTCTTTTCATGGCACGGGGTTGAGTGAGTGCATCTTTCAACAGCAGACCAAGGATGATAACTCACCGCATGTTTTAATCGGCAAAAACTGCCTGGTGTATAATGCACCGATGTCAATTCACGTTTTCAGGGGGCTATCTTCCTCACCGATTATTCAACACGACGGACTACCGCGTTCTAATTTTTATGGAATTATAACGGTTGAAAAGCATCCGAAAAACACTATCGATTTGGTTTCTGGTGGGGTGCTGTACATTGTGGGGAGTGTCGTTTGCCTGAGTGAAAATCTGGCTACAACCAAGACCGTGTTTTGCAGCCGATTCCAGGCTAACTCTGATGGTTCGGTTAACTACATTAGAAATCCGGCCTCTCTCTCCGGCACATTCGAACAAACGGATAGCGTTGATGTTATCAAGTTTAACTCTGGAGAAAGCGCCTTTATAGACGTTTCTATCATGTCGCCGGCGGGGATTGAGCGGAAACTGGTCTTTGCTGCTGTTGATCGGGATGGCAATGGTATGATATCTGACACGGCTCTTTCGCCGATGAAGTCGAAACTGGCACATGATTCCATCATATCGTTCAACAAATCGATGTTAAGCATAACCAGGCCCAGCAGTGATGGGCGCCAGTGGATCGTAGATATTTCTTTTGTGGCAAGCCGGTTGCAATATTCGATGAAATAAACGCATTATTTAGTGATGTCTGTCCGGTTTGACAGCAATATGCGTTTCTTCTGAATGTTCAATATGTGCTGCTTATACTATAAATTTCTTTTTTATTATTTTTTTATTTTATTAACCAATACCTCTTACTATCTGAATCAGTTTTTCCGCCGATAGCTTCCATGAGAATCGCTTAATGTTCTCATGCCCCTTCCTAATCAGCTGCAACCGCAGTTCATTCTCTCGCAGAATATCCTCCATTGCGTGAATCATTTCATTCCCACTGAATGGGTTGAAGTACAGGGCGCTCTCTCCCAAGATCTCGGGGATAGACGCCTGATTCGAGGCCAGCACGGGGCAGCCGCATGCCTGCGCCTCCAGTGGCGGAATACCAAAGCCCTCATAAAATGATGGGAATATGAAAGCGTAAGCGTTTTGATAGAGCCTAATTAACTCATTATCATCTACTCGCCCTAAAAATTCTATACCTTCCATTTTAGCATCGGTATTATGATTCTTATAAGATAATTCCTTGAACAAGTCCCCAATGATTTTTAGCTTGATATTCCTGCTGCTTGGCAATTTTTCTTTTAATGCCAGGAAAGCATCAATCATTCCGCGATGGTTCTTGTGAAAGTTTTTTGATGCAACAGCAAGAAAATAAACGTCGGGAGTATCTTGCTGTTTGGGCTGGAACTTATCCTCTACGGCATTATAAATCACAGAGGTTTTATCTTGTGGGTATTGATAAGCGTTGGTTATTTCTCTCTTAGAGAATTCGCTCACGGTGAGAAGATGCTTGGACGTTCTAATCATCATCGGTACCAAAAGCTTGTAAAATAAAAGAAAACTTCTGGAGTAGCTTTCGGGATATCTTAGATAGGTGATATCATGATGAGTGATGATTTTATTTTTATAAGCGATAGGACCGGTGCTTCCTAAGTTTATCAGCAATGGAGAGCCTTTTCTCATCAAGTAAGCGGGAAGCTCAACTTGTTCCCATAGATGCCCATGCGAGAAGCCTACTTGTTTTACACGCAATTTTTGTGCAACATCCTGCCTCAACACTCCTTGCGGACAGACAAAAATAATATCATTGTATTTTTTACATAGTTCTAATGAAATCATTTCTGCAAATCTTTGAACTCCAGTTATTTCCTGCGTCAAAAAACGAGCATTAATATATATCATCGTATTTAGCTATTATCTTTTTAAGAGTACTTGGCTATTATCTTTAAAGAGGCGCCGATTATGACAACAATCGTGCGTCATCTGAGCATTTTAGTCAAGTGCTATGGCGATAGCATCGGCAGTTGTACCCACGGCTTCTCTAGTGCTGGTTTTGTTTTTTTAACTAAAAATCAAGTTGTTTTGGTTTTTTGTTCTGCATTTATTCAAGTGTGCGACATTAAGCTTTGTCATGTTGACAACCTTACCCTTTTGAACTGTTCTTATCCTCGACATTGGCTGCGTGAGTTGCGATCGCATCTTGCATGCATCCATTCTTTTTGTGTGGCTAATGTCTCTTTGGAGTACGTTTAGGATTGAGTTTTTCAATTTTGAATTTTTGAGGATATTATCATGGCTTCTCAAGTACTGTTTTATCAAAAAGAAGTAGCTGCTATACTTTACGCGGTTCTCGGCCAAAACACCTTTACTGGTCCTACATCATTTGATAGCGCTGCGGGACAAATTCGTACCGGGCAAATAACGGCACAGGATTATATTGGCGGGTTAATAACATCTGCGGCAGGGCAGGCTCTATACGCATCGAAAAGCCCGTTGGAAATTTTAAAAGCTATTTATACGCAAGCTTACGGTTCTTCACCAGCGGATGCGGCGCTGCAAACCATATTGAATACCACTTCTCTTAACGATGCCATTTTTAACGCTATCGACGGTTTGCTCAATTACAAGGGCTTTGATGGCGCGACGCTTTCTTCGCAGTCCGCGTTAGAAGGCCATCTGGACGTTATGCTCTATAGCTCTTATGGTTCTGCAGCTTGGAACCAGTGGAGCGTGGCGCTTAGTGCTCAAGAACAAGTTGCCTCAGTGTATCTTGCTGGTGCCTACCGGGCTGCAGACTCCAACGGCCTTGGATATTGGGCGAACTATGTACTTCAACCAGGAAATACATTCCAGTCGCTGGTTAAGAGCCTCATCTATTCCTCTGAATTCCAGCAAAAGGGGACGAAATTAAGTGGTGACGCTTTTATCCAATATGTCTATAAAGGTGTTTATGGTGTCGATCCTAGCGCCGGTGCTTTGGCAACCTATCGTGCGCTGGGAACGGACAAGTCCGTTATCACTCAGGCTATTATCAACGATTTGCGTAGTTCAGTGGCGACCGATGCTGCTACAGTGACCAATCAGCATGCTTTTGAATACAACATTGGTACCAGCTTGGTCTACAAAACTGCCGCAGCGCTGACGGCCACCGCCGCCGGCGGCAACGCAACCGGCTCCATCAACTCGGGCATTTCTCATCAGATCAGCAACGCAGAGACGGCGGTGCTGACTGATGTTCAACTGAACGCCAACGCCGCCAGCCTGGTCAACCTGAAGTTCGCCGATCACCTGGCTAACCTGACCATCAACGGCACCAGCGCTGCAACGGTTAACCTGTCTGATAACGGCGTCAACCCTGGCGTGGCGGTGACTGTCAACAACGGCAACGTCATTCTGAATGCCAGCTCCGGTTCAGACAACGTGGTCGTGACTTCGACGGCTAACATCGCGACCGGTACCGCACAGTTTAACCTCGGCGCCGGCAACGACAGCCTGCACTGGGCGGGTAATGGGGTTGCCGGCGGGGCGAACACCGTTGCCAATACCGTCAAGGCTGACGGCGGCACCGGCACGGATTCCATCTCTGCCAACTTCATCACCAAAACCGTCGTGACCAACCAGAACGCCTTGGGCGTTCGTACCAGCACCGTGACCAGCAACGCCAACAACTTCTCGAACTTCGAGAAGATCGACCTGACTGGCTATATCGGTAAGTCTGTTGGTACGCTGATTACGACACCGCTGATTGGTTCACCGACCACCACTAGCGTCACTACGCCAACCAATACCTTCGACTTTGGCCTGACCAACGGCACGTCTACGGTCGAAGGCACTACGGGCGGTACGGTCACCCAGAACGCAGCGGCGACCAACCTGGGGGCGCAAGGGTTCGTGATCTCCGGCCTGGCTAACGTCAACGTCATCAACGCTGCCGGCGGTAACGCCGCACAGCTGGAAGTGAAAGGGGACGCGACCTCAGCCAGCACGCTGAACTTCACCTTCGTCCAAAACGCCACCGACCACTTCAACATCAACTTTGATGCGGTGAGTTCGGCGAACGTGAATGCCGGCGCCATCAGCCTGAACAGCAGCAGCAGTGCGCTGTTGGGCACCGCGCTGACGACGGTGAATGTGGCTTCCGGCGGTACCGGCTCGTTCAACAACATTCTGTCCCTGGCTGGCACCAATGCGCAGGTTCAGACCGTCAACGTGACCGGTGACCATGCGCTGAACTTGACGTTGGGCAGCGGCTTCAGCAACGTTCGTGACGTTAACGCCTCAACCAATACCGGCGGTTTGAACCTGGATTCAAACCATGCGGGTACCGGTGACGGTATTATCGTGCAACTGTTGAACGCGTTGCCACTGAGTGCGGTTACCACCGCATTGCTGACTCCGCTGTTGAACACGCTGGGTCTGAACGGTTACCAACTGACGGTAGAAGGGACGTCGACGGCCGACAGCTTCAACGTACTGGGTAACACCACGTTGACCGGCGGCACTGGGGCGAATATCTACGATCTGAAATCCAGTACTTCGCAGGCGGGGGTCACCATCACCGACTTCAGCACCGCGAAAGACAAAATCGTGGATGCGGCTTCCGGGCTGACCCTGTCCAACACCGGTACCGCGGTGGCGGATTACGGTACTCGCGCTTCAGATACGTTGGATGCGCTGTTAGGTTCGCTGGTTGGCGGTCTGACTACCGGCGTTGTCGGCCTGTTGGGCGGCATCCTGGGCCTGAGCAATCCTAACTCGCTGACGGCGAAGGTGGGCGTGGCCTCGGTGGTGTTCAGTGGTACAGGTAACAATGCTGACTCCTATGTGATTATTGACAATAACAATAACCACACGCTGGATGCTAACGATACCGTCATTTACCTGACGGGCCAGAATCACCAGCAATTGGTGGATACTCTGCACTACGCCTAAGGGTAAACCACAATAATCAATAATTCCCTATGGAACTATTGAGGTTTAAATAATGCGGGGGAGGTTATCCCCCCGCATGTTTAAATTTGTGAGCGGCATCATCCTCTCTAAGTTATTCCATTTCGTTATCTTCCCATTGCTTTTTCATTTTCCCGTATCATTCTGTTTTATCATGCCTTTTTAAGGCGTGATGACCGGCTTTTTTTTTATACCCTACCTTGCCGGTTTTCACTTTCTCTACCTATAGTTAACAAAAGTATCTGCAGTCTCGGGCATTTCTTTGGGGTGAGTCTTCTCGGGATAATTCTTTTTTAGGAATTTCTTTAGGGAAGGGGTCAATGCGGATTGGACTGACAGTGCACATGATGTAAGGGCAGAACGTGAATCAATTTATCCCGCGCAACGAAATTGCGGATGTTATACGGACGCGCAGTAAAGTCTTCTGGACCGTTGGCATATTCACTGCGTTTATTAACCTGTTAATGCTGGTGCCTTCCATTTACATGCTCCAGGTTTACGACCGGGTGCTTCCTTCTCGTAATGAAATCACGTTGTTAATGCTGACGCTGATCATGCTGGGTATGTTCGGCATGATGTCCTTGCTGGAATACGTGCGCAGCATGGTGGTGATCCGCATCGGCAGCCAGCTGGATATGCGCCTCAATACGCGTATCTATACGGCGGCTTACGAGGCGAATTTAAAGAACGGCTCTTCCGATGCCGGCCAGATGCTGAGCGATCTGACCAACGTGCGTCAATTCCTGACCGGCAGTGCGCTGTTCGCCTTCTTCGATGCGCCGTGGTTCCCTATTTATCTGCTGGTGATTTTCCTGTTTAACCCTTGGCTGGGGTTGTTCGCGCTGGTGGGCTCCTTGCTGTTGATCGCCCTGGCGGTGATCAACGAAGTGGTGTCGAAGAAACCGTTGGCGGATGCCAGCCGGCTTTCAATCATGTCGGGCAATCTGGCCAGCACCAACTTGCGTAATGCCGAAGTGATTGAAGCGTTGGGGATGTTACCTAACCTGAAGGGGCGCTGGTTCAGTTTGCATCAGCGCTTCCTGAACAGCCAACGCATCGCCAGCGAGCGGGCATCACGGGTCACGTCGATCACGAAGTTTGTGCGTCTGTCGCTCCAGTCGCTGGTTTTGGGCCTGGGGGGCTGGCTGGCGATCGATGGGCACATCACGCCGGGCATGATGATCGCCGGTTCCATTTTGATGGGGCGCACGTTGGCGCCTATCGAGCAGGTGATCAACGTTTGGAAAAGCTGGAGCTCCGCCAAGCTGGCTTACCAGCGCCTGGTGCGTTTGTTGGAGCAGCATCCGCCGCGCGGTACCGCCATGTCGCTGCCGCGCCCGGAAGGGGTAATTTCCGTTGAAGGGGTAACCGCGACGCCGCCCGGCTCGAAGGGGAGCGCGGTGTTGCATAACGTCAGCTTCGCCATTCAGCCGGGAGACGTGCTGGGGATTATCGGGCCAAGTGCGTCCGGCAAGTCGACGTTGGCGCGCCTGCTGGTCGGCATCTGGCCGGTCAGCGAAGGCATCGTGCGGCTGGACAACGCCGACATCTACCAGTGGAACAAGGATGAGCTGGGACCTTACATCGGCTATCTGCCGCAGGATATTGAGCTGTTCGCCGGCAGCATCGCGGAGAACATCGCCCGCTTCAACGAGCTGGACTCGGAGAAAGTGATCGAGGCCGCTAAGTTGGCCGGGGTACATGAGCTGATTCTGCGCTTCCCCAATGGCTATGATTCGGTTATTGGCAGCGGAGGCGCCGGGCTTTCCGGCGGACAGAAACAGCGTATCGGTTTGGCGCGCGCGCTGTATGGCGATCCCTCTCTTATCGTGCTGGATGAACCCAACTCCAATCTGGACGATGCCGGCGAGCGGGCGTTGAACCAGGCCATTACGTTCCTTAAACAGCGGAATAAGACGGTGATCCTGATTACGCACCGCACCAATCTGCTGGCGATGACCAACAAGCTGTTGCTGCTGGTTAACGGGAACGTCAATGCGTTTGGCCCAACGCAGCAGGTGCTGCAGGCCTTGGCGAATGCGCAAAAAGCGCAGGTGCCTACGCAGGCGGTGCGTGCGGTGAACTCCGAGCCGGATGAAGGCGATGTTCCTAAAACTCAAATTAATTAAGCCGTGAACTGGCCTGGCGGCGCCGTTGCGCCGCCGGCAGTCAAAGGAGTTGGTATGTCTACGCATATTGGCGAGCCGAATGACTCGTACTCAGAACAGATCCCGCTGGATGAGCGCCGTTATACCCGTCTCGGGTGGTTGGCGCTGGGTGTGGGCGTGTTCGGTTTCTTGGCCTGGGCGGCGTTTGCACCTTTGGACAAAGGGGTCGCGTCGCCGGGATCGGTAACCGTTTCCGGCAACCGTAAAACGGTGCAGGCACCGGCCGGCGGCATCATCAAAAATATCGTGGTGAAAGACGGCGACAAGGTGAAAGCCGGCGAAGTCCTGGTGCAGTTGAGCCAGGTGCAGGCACAGGCGCAGGTCGATTCGCTGCGCGATCAGTATTACACCACGCTGGCGACCGAAGGGCGCTTGCTGGCTGAACGGGACGGTCTGAGCAAGGTCACTTTTTCCCCTGTTTTCGCTCAGGTTAAAGATCAGCCGCGCGTCGCGGAGATCATTGCGCTGCAGACGCAGCTGTTCGCCTCCCGTCGCCAAGGGCTGCAAAGTGAAATTGACGGTTATAAGCAGTCGATGGACGGGATCCGTTTCCAATTGAAAGGCCTGCAGGACTCTCGCGCCAACAAACAGATCCAGCTCTCCAGCCTGCGTGAGCAGATGAACAGCATGAAACAGCTGGCGGCGGACGGTTACCTGCCGCGCAACCGCTATCTGGAAATTCAGCGCCAGTTCGCCGAGGTGAACAGCAGTATCGATGAAACCGTCGGGCGGATTGGCCAACTGCAAAAGCAGCTGCAGGAATCTCAGCAACGCATCGATCAGCGCTTCGCCGACTATCAGCGCGAGGTCAGAACGCAGCTGGCACAAACCCAAATGGACGCCAGCGAGTTCCGCAATAAGCTGCAAATGGCCGATTTCGATCTGGGCAACACCGCCATCACCTCACCGGTGGACGGCACCGTGGTCGGATTGAATATCTTCACTCAGGGGGGCGTCGTGGGAGCGGGTGACCACCTGATGGACGTGGTACCCAGCCAGGCGACATTGGTGGTGGATTCTCGCCTCAAAGTTGACCTGATCGATAAGGTGTACAACGGGTTGCCGGTGGATCTGATGTTTACCGCCTTCAACCAAAACAAAACCCCGAAAATTCCGGGGACGGTCACGCTGGTTTCCGCCGATCGTCTGGTCGACAAAACCAATGGCGAACCTTACTACCAGATGCAGGTCACGGTCTCGCCGGAGGGCATGAAAATGCTCAGTGGCGAGGACATCAAGCCGGGGATGCCGGTGGAGGTGTTCGTGAAAACGGGGTCACGCTCGCTGCTGAGCTATCTGTTTAAACCTATTTTGGATCGCGCTCATACTTCATTAACCGAGGAATAATTTTGATTCATTCAAAACGACAGGCTGCCGGTCTGGTTATCGGCACCCTTTTGTTTGCGATGTCTGCGCCGGTTTATTCGATAGGGATTTTAGACGCATATTCGCTGGCATTAGAAAAGGACCCGACCTTCCGGGCGGCTATAAAAGAAAAAGAAGCGGGAGATGAGAACGAAAATATCGGCAGGGCGGGGCTGCTGCCGAAGGTATCGCTGAACTACCAGAATTCGCCGCGCAACTGGCAAACGCAGAAATACCCGCAAAGCGATTTCTTTGGCAACATTACGGAAGCGACGCGGCGTCAGCAGTACCGCAGCTACTCCAGCTCGGTGACGTTGACGCAGCCGCTGTTCGATTATGAAGCCTATGCGCGCTACAAAGGCGGCGTGGCGCAAACGATGATGTCGGATGAACGCTATCGCGGCAAACTGCTCGACCTGGCGGTGAGGGTGATCAGCGCCTATGTCGAAGTGGCCTATTCCAAAGATCAAATCGCCCTGGCCGAGGCGCAAAAAACAGCCTATAAAGAGCAGCTGGCGTTGAACGATCGGTTGATGAGCGCGGGTGAGGGAACGTTGACCGACGTTTCCGAAACGCAGGCGCGCTACAGCCTGGCCGAGGCGCAGGTGATCGAGGCGCGCGACGCGCTGGATGCCGCACAGCGCGAGCTGGAGGTGATCATCGGCGTGCCGTTGAATCAACTGGATGAACTGCAGGTCTTACGGCCGGGCAAGTTCCAGGTGGCACCGCTGATCCCGTCGAAGTTCGAAGAGTGGCAAAAGATCGCCCTGGAGAATAACCCGGTGCTGGCCGCCTCGCGCCATGGCGTCGATGCGGCAAAATACGAGGTAGAGAGAAACCGCGCCGGCTTTATGCCGAACGTGCAGCTCTATGCTTCGCATTCGGAGAACGATTCCAGCAGCGACAACACGGTTAACCAGAAATACCGCACCGACAGTATCGGGGTGCAGGTGAGTTTGCCGATATACTCCGGCGGCGGCGTGGCGGCCTCAACGCGGCAGGCGGCGGCACGCTACGGCCAGGCGATGGCCGAGATGGACACGCAGGTTGGCTCGACGCTGAACGATTTGCGCAAACAGTTCAATCTGTGCATCAGCAGCCGCGCCAAGCTGGCGGCCTACGAGCTGGCGGTGAAGTCGGCGACCACGCAGGTGACGGCGACCCGGCAGAGCGTCTTGGCGGGGCAGCGCGTCAACGTCGATGTGCTCAACGCCGAACAGCAGCTCTATAGCGCCCAGCGGGATCTGGCTTCTGCCAAGTACACCTACATCAAGTCCTGGATTACCCTGCTGAGCGACTCCGGCACGTTGGACGAGAAGGATGTGCTGCGTGTAGCGCAGTATTTCGCCCGCAGTCGTTAGCAATATATTCACTATGATGACTAGTCCTGATATAGGTTGACACTTTTCAAGCCAGATAACGCCCGATGAACCTCATCGGGCGTTTTGTATTTTAGCGACAGGTGCGGCCGCCGTGTGTTGTAGAGTTTCACCGACTCCCTGACCCTCTTTCTTGCCTGCGCGATATCTTATGGCTTGCCGAGCAGGTATTCCCTGTCCGAGTGATGCACTAACGGCAACGCCGTGCGTCTGCCGGCCAGTGCCATTTTGAACGCGCAGGCGACATGCCGGGTATGCAGACTGTCATGCACGTGATATCCCACGATTTTTCTCGACCAGGCGTCCGTTACCAGGCTGACATACGCCGTCCCTGTTCTCAGCGGCAGGTAGGTGATATCCGCCACCCATACCTGTTCCGGACGGCTGACTATTACTTGATTGTCTCCCGCTTTCAGCAGGTTGGGATGGCGATAAAAACGATGATGGCTCTGCGTCGTCTTGTGATATGCCCGTTTAGGCATCACCAGTAACCGCGCGCAGCGCAGGATACTGAACAGCCGGTCACGGCCCACATGCAACGCCGGTTCGGGGCGTTGCCGCAACAGGTGATGCAGCTTACGTGTCCCCAGTCGGGGTTGGTGCAAGCGGATGGCCGTCACCTGTTCGACGAGATGCCGGGCCTGCTCCTCTTTGCCTGCTTCACGCTGCAGGGACTGATACCACGCTTGTCGGCTGATGCCCATCCATCGGCAGGCCCGCGTTACTGTGAGTCCCGGTACTTGTGTTTGCGCGATAAGGCGGTTAGCTGCTTTTTTGTCAGCGTTGCGCCAAAGTCGGTGTTCATCACTTTGACGACAGCTTCGAAGAACTGGGCTTTGACTTCAGATTCAGCCAGTTGCTGCTTAAGTTCTTTAATACGCTGTTCGGGCGTCAGGGGGAGTTTGGGCATGCTGTCTCCGCTCGTGCTGGTTGAAGGAGAAGTTCGCCAGTCAAGCTGACCGTATTTGCGCAGCCAGTTCATGACGGTTGCGTTGCCTTGAATACCATAACGGTCTGTGGTCTGACGACAAGTCATTTCACCTTTTTCGACCTGTTCGACGACAGCCAGTTTAAAGGATAGAGAGTAATCGCGTTGTGTGCGTTTAATATACTGGTTCATCACATTTTCCTCTGTGCGTGAGTAAAATGTGTCAACGCTATTCAGGACGGGTCATAAGCATTAGTCTGAAAGAGCAGTACTATGCTGCTTTTTTTGGCGTTAATACGTTATGTTATCGGCTGGTGGTTCTTTTCATTCTTTCGCCGGTCTGTTCTATTTTCATACCTAATCTTGTTAAGAGGCGCGTGGCGAGGGATAGCAGATATTGTTAGCGAAAACGTAACAATTGGCTGAAATTGACTTAGGTTGATGAACCCAGTTATTCAGGCTACATCAGCATGTTGTGCGCAAAAGGAAATACTCTGGGGCTGTCTAAGACAGCTCTTTTCGTTTGTAAGTTTTCAAAGCCAATCGTACCAAGGGAACTCTGGGGGCATATGGATGGTCAATTATGATCGAAAAGGCGTGCGTGAGTCCAAGTTTCGTTTAAAATCAATTGATTGATTAAATAAGACAGTTCATCTTGAGCGCCAGGGGCGCGAGTAAGGAGTTTTTATGGCGGTTTTAGTCACCGGTGGGGCCGGTTACATCGGTTCTCACACTGTTCTGGCTTTGTTGGAACATGGCGAAGATGTCGTAGTGTTAGATAATTTATCGAACTCTTCCGATGAGTCTCTGCGTCGCGTTGAGAAACTCGCGGGCAGAAGTGCTCAATTCTACCAAGGCGATATCTTGGATGCTGAGTGTCTGCATCGTATCTTCGAGGCTCACGCCATTTCGGCCGTGATCCATTTTGCTGGGCTAAAGGCTGTCGGAGAGTCGACGCGCAAGCCGCTAGAGTATTATCAGAACAATGTCACTGGCACGTTGGTATTGTTGGAGGAAATGCGTCGTGCGGGTGTGCATAAGTTTATCTTCAGTTCTTCTGCCACGGTGTACGGTACTCCAGAACAAGTTCCTTTGACTGAGACGTCACGCGTTGGCGGTACGACGAATCCTTACGGCACCTCGAAGTTGATGGTAGAACAAATTCTGCAAGATTTCGCTAAAGCAGAACCGCAATTCTCCATTACCGCCTTACGTTACTTCAACCCGGTCGGGGCGCACGAATCTGGCATGATCGGTGAAGATCCAAATGGTATTCCTAACAATCTGATGCCTTATATTGCTCAGGTGGCAATCGGAAAACTTGAGAAACTGTCAATTTTTGGTGATGACTATCCGACACAGGATGGCACGGGTGTCAGAGATTACATTCATGTCATGGATTTGGCTGAAGGTCATCTCAAGGCGATTGAACACATCGATGAACACCAAGGCTTTACGGTCTATAATCTGGGGACTGGGGTAGGGTATTCGGTGTTGGAGATGCTCCATGCTTTTGAAAAGGCTTCAGGTCGCAATGTAGCTTACCAAATTGTACCACGTCGAGAGGGCGACATTGCAGAATGCTGGTCCGCTCCAGAATTGGCGTTCAAAGAATTGGGATGGAGGGCTACTCGTGATTTGGATGCCATGATGCGTGATGCGTGGAATTGGCAAAAGAACAACCCTCGGGGCTATCGTCACGGTTGATAGCGAAGTTCGTTAATGACAAAACATGACATAATGTAAATTAATTGTAACCAACGAGGGCTCGATTGACCATTTGTATGTTGGTTGCAATTAAAATATGTTTAATAACAATGATGTGTGATGATTCACCCTTCAATGAGCCACATAAATTTTGACTATTTTTTGTGGATGAGTGTCGGATATTTTGATTAATTGTGCTAATCTCCGATACCTTCATCTACGGTGCGTTCATTGAGCTATCCAAAATTTATTCTCGTTTAGTTTCTGTTCGAAAACTGGGCGAGTGGGTAGTGATAGACTGCTGGGGATGCATGTTCAGGCGGCCATCCTTTGGGCCTCTGAGGTGAGCGTATTAGTTAGCAGGTTACCTAATGAAAGTGATTGAGACACCAGTCGCAGGTGTGAAGTTGATTGAGCCGAAAGTGTTCGGTGATCATCGTGGTTTTTTCGTCGAAACGTTTCAAAAAAACCGCTATCAAGAAATGTTAGATATTGATGTGGATTTTGTTCAGGACAACCATTCGCGTTCTTCTAAAGGAGTATTGCGTGGTTTGCATTTCCAGCGAATCAAACCCCAAGGCAAGTTAGTCCGAGTTGTACGTGGAGAGGTCTATGATGTTGTAGTGGATATCAGGGTCGATTCGCCGACGTACAAAAAATGGGTTGGTGTTCACTTGTCGGAAGATAACCACCACCAACTTTGGGTTCCGCCAGGTCTCGCACATGGTTTCTTAGTGATTTCAGATATTGCTGATTTCGAATACAAGTGCACAGAGTACTATGATCCTGCTAGCGAAGCATGCTTGCTTTGGAATGATCCTGAAATTGGCATTGATTGGCCAGTCGATGAGCCATTGCTATCGCCAAAGGATCTACAAGGTAAATTACTTAGAGAGCTTTTTTAATGCGTGTACTTTTGACAGGTTCTATGGGGCAACTGGGACGCTGTTTCAGCGATAGGTTTCCTACCGATTGGAGCCTGCTAGCACTGGACAGCAAGCAACTTGACATCTGTGATTCTGATGCGATTGAGCAAGCGGTGACGGAATTTGAGCCCGATGTTATCGTAAACGCCGCCGCCTATACTGCTGTTGATAAGGCTGAATCTGAACCAGATGTAGCTAAAGCAATCAATACCTACGGGCCTGGCTACCTGGCATCTGCTGCTGCTGCACGAAATATTCCTTTTGTACACGTATCAACCGACTATGTTTTTGATGGCCGTTCGGAAGAACCCTACTGCGAAGATGCTCCCTGCTCGCCACAAAACATTTATGGTAAAACCAAGCTTGAAGGTGAGATTGCTGCGCTGAAGGCTAACCCAAAAACTATTGTAATAAGAACGGCTTGGGTGTTTAGCGAGTACGGCAATAATTTTGTTAAAACGATGTTGCGCGTCGGGTCACAAAGGGGTGAGCTTGGCGTGGTAAGCGATCAGCAAGGCTGCCCGACTTATGCCGGTGATATCGCTGATGCCATAATCTCCATGCTGCAAGAACCAGGTGAATACGGTGTCTATCACTTTTGTGGTGATTCAATGGTTTCCTGGTATGAGTTTGCGCAGATAATTTTCCAACAGGCTACTGAAAGTGGGCTATACCCACATCAGGTCATCGTGAATCCGATTACTACGCAAGAGTATCCTACACCTGCGCCCCGGCCTGTATACTCTGTTCTTAACACCGATAAGATCTGCGCGTTGAATCTTAAACCTAGCGCTTGGCGCCAGCAGTTACATGCTGTGATTCGCAAACTGTTGCAGTAGGTGGATCTTGGTTTGCATGGAATAAAAGGGGATAATTTTATCCCCTTTGATGTTTTTGTTTATTGGTGACGGTTTGCATTCCAATAGACGAGTGATAATACATCAGCCATCAGACCCTTGTAACTGATTGTTTTTAAATGATTATTGGTTAGGAACTTCATACTGCATGTTTTCAACACAAAAACAATACCAAATTGTTGCTTCAATCGTATTGTATAACCATAGCTATGCCCAACTAGAAGACACGTTACTTTCTTTGCTTAGCGAAAAATGTGTTCAAAAAATAGTTTTGGTTGATAACGGTGGTTCTGAATGGGCTGCAAAACTAGATAATCATCGTATTAGTTATATGTGTGCGGAAGCCAATAACGGTTTTGGCTACGGCCATAATCTGGCAATGAAGCGTTACCTGAATGAATGTGAATATTTTTTGATTTGTAACCCAGATATCAGTTTTACCTCGGGGGCGCTCGAGAGTCTCTACAATTTTGCGCGGAACCAAAAACACCGTTTTGTTTCTCCTCGCATTCAATATAGCGATGGGCGATTCCAATACAGTTGCCGCTTACTGCCTACACCTGCAAATTTGTTTCTTCGGCGCTTTTTCCCTAAATGGGGAGCTAAGCTGGATGCCACTTATGAAATCCAGCGTGCTGATTACACTAAATCCTTCGCAGTTCCTTCCGTTTCTGGTTGTTTTATGCTGGTTGAATCCACGTTGTTAGCGAACTTGGGGGGATTTGATGAACGGTATTTTATGTATTTAGAAGATGTGGATTTGTGTCGCCGGGCTTTGTCAATGAGCGATATTGTCTACTTCCCTGGCGCTACTATCATCCATGTTTTTGGTAAAGGTTCTTATAAAAACCTTAATTTATTCATTTATCACATGAAATCAGTTGTCTTATATTTCAATAAATGGGGATGGTGGCACGATCCACAGAGATCCAAGGTGAATGCTGCCTGTTTGAAGACTATTCCCATGACTTCTCCTGAAATCAAGCGGTAACATGGTTGAAGATGATGTCTATGTTTTATGAGTTCAATTACATCTAAGGTATTGATTATGTTTGTTATGACTGGATGCAATTTCGAAGCGCAAAATGTTGGTATGGCAGCGGGGTGGGGTAATGAGTAACCCTCATAAATCACAACCTCTGTCACCCCTAGCTCTGATCCGTAACATTTGGGGGTTCAAATCGCTGATCTTGCAAATGACAAAACGTGAGGTTGTTGGGCGATACAAGGGTTCCACTATGGGACTGGCCTGGTCGTTCCTCAATCCTTTGTTTATGTTGACGGTCTATACATTTGTTTTTTCGGTTGTTTTTAAAGCACGTTGGTCCGTCGGTGGCGATGAAAGCCGTACGCAGTTTGCTGTAATCCTCTTTGTTGGTATGATTGTGCATGGTTTTTTTGCCGAGGTGGTTAATCGGGCACCGCAAATTATCCTTGGGAATACCAACTATGTGAAGAAAGTGGTTTTCCCTTTGGAAACGTTGCCTGTGATTGGGTTATGCGCTGCGTTGTTCCATACCCTGATCAGCTTGGTCGTACTGCTATGTGCATTCTTTTTATTCAACGGTTTTCTGCACTGGACCGTCGTTTTTATACCGTTAGTTTTCTTGCCGCTGGTCGTTTTTTGCCTAGGATTGGCATGGATATTGGCATCCTTGGGTGTCTTTATACGCGATGTTGGCCAGACGACTGTAATTATCACAACGGTTATGATGTTTTTGTCACCAGTATTTTTCCCTATCACGTCGTTACCGGAAAAATATCGCATTTGGATAATGCTTAATCCCTTAACATTTATTATTGAGCAATCACGGAATGTCTTAATTTGGGGGCGTCTGCCAGAATGGCAAGGTTTAGCTGTTTACACCCTGGCGGCATCATTAGTTGCATGGTTCGGTTTTGTATTCTTCCAGAAAACCAGAAAGGGGTTTGCTGATGTCCTCTAATGAAATCGCGATCCAAGTGACTGCATTGAGCAAATGTTATCAAATTTATGATCGTCCACGAGATCGTTTAAAACAGTTTTTTGCTCCGAGGTTACAACGTGTAGTACGACGTGAGTCTCGCCGCTATTTCCGCGAGTTTTGGGCACTTCGCGATGTCTCATTCTCTATTAAGAAAGGTGAGACCGTAGGTATTATCGGACGAAATGGTGCAGGTAAGTCAACGTTATTACAGATGATATGCGGTACGCTGACTCCAACTCAGGGAGAAATACAAGTCAATGGCCGTATTGCGGCCTTACTTGAGTTAGGTGCAGGGTTCAATCCTGAGTTCACGGGGCGTGATAATGTCTATCTTAATGGTTCTGTTCTAGGTTTTTCCCGTGAACAGATCGATGAGCGTTTCCAGGAGATTACTGACTTCGCAGATATTGGCGAGTTTATCGATCAACCCGTTAAAACATACTCAAGCGGGATGTATATTCGCCTGGCTTTTGCTGTCCAAGCCTGTGTCGAACCTGAAATCCTTATCGTGGACGAGGCGTTAGCCGTAGGCGATATCGGTTTTCAATATAAATGCTATAAACGCATGGAGGCTCTTCGTGCTAAGGGGGTCACTATTATCATGGTGACCCACTCTACCGGTAGTATTCTGGAATACGCTGACCGTTGTTTGGTTATGAACAATGGGGAGTTAGTGGGCGACACCTATGACGTACTGGCTGCTGTTCTGGCTTATGAGAAAGGAATGCTGTTGTCGCAAGCAGTGAAACGAGAGAATACGGGCAAGATCTCCTCGTCTGTTGTGATGAATCAATCTGACTTGCAGGGTTTGCAACAGGGGCAGTTGAATACCGAAGTGGGAGAAAAGCGCTTTGGCAGTGCTCGAGCGATTATTCAAAATCTCGAAGTGATAAAATCGGATGGCACTTCACTCTCCGATAAGCCTTTGGTACGTTCTGGTGATGAACTGACCTTGGATTTTACTATCCTTGCTTCAGAAGAGATTCGAGATGTTGCCTTGGGAATCTCCATTTCTAAAGCGCAGGGGGGAGATATTTGGGGGGACAGCAACATTGGAGCCGGCAAACCTTTAATCCTCAAGGCTGGTGAGCAGCATGTGATTTATAAGGTTAAATTGCCAATTAACTCAGGAGATTACCTGGTTCATTGCGGCTTGGCATCGCTGCAAGGCGGCGAGCGAGAAGAGTTGGATCAACGCAGACCAATGATGAGATTGAAGTTTTGGTCCTCTCGTGAACTCGGGGGGGTTGTTTATGCCCCTATCAGTGTTTTAAGCGAGGAGTAATTAGAGCAATGATTGCTGTATTCTTACCGCCATATCCGTTTAGGGGAGTGAAAGCTCCCTATTTATGGATATTTTATCGCCTGCTTAACTCATTGCAGCAGCGTTCACTTTTTATCGCCGGTAATGATTACTTGTTGTCTCCGGAAGAGTGGCGCAAGTCAGAACGTTGGGAATTTGATGTACCTACAATGAATAATTTGGGTTACAGCATTCCGTCTGATGAGCTATTGGCCAGTCATGATTATTACCATTTGAGAGAGAGTGTATTTGAGAGTTTATTAGACTCTTCAAACTACAATCCGATGTTGGCGTTCAAGAAAATGCTGACCCAGCGAATCCCCGAGCTGGAAGCTGAGCTGCTAAACCATCTCCAAGGCTATGAGTCTGGAAAAATAGAGGGGATATTGTCAATTTGCAATTGCCCTTCTCTGGAGGCCGTTGCCGAGTCTTTATCTATTCCTGTCATGCACTTTGAAGTAGGGCCGTTGAGAATGCCCTCTTATTATAGTACAGGGTATTTGGATTTCTCAGGTGTTAACGGTCACACAGAGGCAGAGAAGCGCTATTTGGCGGTTCAGGAACAGTGCCAGGTCGATCTTTCCATAGAGGAGTTGCATCGTTACTTCCTGCGTGTGCCAAATACTCATGAGCAGCAGTGTGATGCCGATCTGGGGATCGCATTACAGGTTGAAGACGATTCAAATCTCGTTGCTTATGGTGAAGAATTCACTAATCTGACGTTGCTTTCCTATGCGCGTACACGTTTTCCAGAGAAAAAATTATTAATTCGCACTCATCCTGGTAGTCAGTTCCAGCTCAAGGAGGGTGAGTATGAGATCGACAGTTCACCGACCAGTTTGTCTTTCGTCCAGCGTTGTCGAGAGATTTTAACGATTAATTCTAGTGTGGGATTAGAAGGAATTTTCGCTGGTATACCAACGACAGTCGTTGGTGACAGTTCATATAAATATATAACCTTGGCAGACGATGAACAAGAAAGAACTAATCGTTTGGCATTTTATCTATTTTCATACTTAGTTCCATTCGAATTGATTTTCGATATTGATTATCTGCGATTCCGTTTATCTCGGCCAAGTGAACAGGCAATAGTCAGTCGCCATATTGAATATTATTCTACTGAGAAGGAAGGATTTTTAAAAATGCAGGGGTTGACTCTGGGTGAGTTGCTATCAAAACAGGTTAAGCAAGAAAATGAAAAGCAGGATGATATGCAACAAAAAATTCGTGTTGCTGAGCATCATCTGATGATCGATAACGAAGAAAAGCAGGCAATGATTTCTTCTATGCAAGAGCAATTGCTGTTGCTTCAGGAAACGCTTATACAACAGCGAGAGCAACAGCTGGTTACTCAGCAATTGTTGGAGAATGCGCAAAAAGAAGTTCTTCTTTTAAATAATAATTATGTTGAAGACGAACCTCTTAAATTAAAGGTTGAAACACTGAGTCAACAACTTAATGAAAGTCAGTCCGACATGAACAATATGCGAAAAAGTCTGTCGTGGCGACTAACGGTACCTGTTCGTATGCTTGGTCGGGCCATTCGCGGTGAGTTTGGGGTAATCAGGGATATATCCAGACACTACATGCGACAGCGTAAAGGGACAAAATCGACCTCTTTGGTTGGGAAAGGTTGGCAAGCGTTTCGTGCAAGTCCGCATCCTTATAAGGCTTTGCTGCGCAAAACTAAAGTGGCAGGCAAACTATTGCTAACCGGCCGTTTCGGTGAGTTGCGTAGCAGTCTTCTACGTGTGGCGAAAAATACCGCTAATACGCCGATGCCGCTAGTTAATATAGATACCGACCATATTGTTATTCTCACTACTAGGCATACACTGTTTGTGGCCCATTTGCTTGAGAAAACGCTTGTAGAGGTGGGGCGCGGCGTTACCATAATTGAAGCATACTCAGCGCCGGCGGACAGTGGGCAACTGCATATTGTTATTTGCCCTCAAATTTTTGCTGAGCTGCCGCAAAACTTTGTTGCGTTCCAAATGGAACAATCTATTAACCCACGTTGGTTTACGCCAGAGTATTTTGCGATTCTCGAACGTGCAATGGCTATATTTGACTATTCCCTGACTAACATTAATTACTTATTAGAACATGGTATCCCTTATCAGAAATTGTTCTACCTCCCAATTGCTTCTTTTGCAGACTACAGCTCAAAATTGACCCAGAAAGGTCATAAGTTGAACGGCAATGAGGAGCAAATTGACGTTCTCTTCTATGGTGATACGAATTGTGAGCGTCGTCGTCATTATCTTGAACAATTGGGACAACGTTTTAATATTCATATTGCCTCTGGTGTATTCGGCGATGAGCTGACCCGGCTGGTGAAAAATGCCAAACTGGTTATTAACCTGCATTACTATGAGAATGCGTTGCTTGAGACCACACGTATTTACGAAGTGCTATCGTTGGGAACGCCAATTGTTAGTGAAGAAAGTGTGGATATCGCGGAGCATACGTCTCTCATTGATGTTATTGATTTTGCTCCTATTGGCGATATTGACACAATGGCGAAAAAAATTGATCGTCTCTTGAACGATCAAGATTATCATGCTAGCCGTAAGAAAAATATTGCGTTGTTTACTCATAGCGACAACAACTTTGAAGGCTATTTCAAACGCTATCTTTTGGCGAATGATTTGATTGATTTCGAAACTTATAAAAATGGCGTTGATTTTATCCCTGCGATAGAGGCGGATATTCCAAAACTCTGCCTCTCACTGACGGAAACACCAGTACGGAAGCAAGATTTCCTCAGTAAGCCTACCCATGGTTTCAAGGTCATTGAGGGGGTTAGACACCGTATTGGCTGGATCGGATGTGGCATGAGTTATAAATACATGCTGTCCGTGCTTGCCGATCGTAATACCGAAATGGCTATGATCTGCGAGGACGATGCGTTATTCCCTGACGACTTTGACATTAAACTTGAGAAGATTGTTGCTTATCTGGAACGCAGCAATTGGGATTGGCACATTTTCTCGGGCATTATTGCGCATTTGAATGAAGATACGGAGATTCTGGCTGTCGAGGAGGTCGATGGCATTGAGTATATTTATATCAATCGCATGACAAGCACGGTGATGAATATTTACTCACGTCGTGGGATAGAGGCAGTTAGCCACTGGGATGAACGTAACGTTGATGCTCAAACCAATACCATAGATCGCTATTTGGAGTCAGTGCCAAATCTGGTTGTGGTGACCACTCTACCTTTCCAGGTTGGGCATGCTGAGGATCAAACCTCCACGTTGTGGGGGTTCGTAAATACTCAATATCTGGATATGATCAGTGAAAGTGAGCGTTTATTGAAGGAAAAAGTAGACGCGTTCAAGGCGGCCCAGGTGCGGTGACTCAAGCCCCTCGTTTCGTACTGATTGACTGAACCGCAGACCACGGCACCTTAGGGTGCCGTGGTTTTTTGTGGGGAGGATATGAATATATTGCGACATCATGTGACCTATCGCACCAATCACTACCCACGCGGCTCAATCCTGAGTTAACATGTGTGCCACATCACAAAACCTGCTGGCCGACGTTGCCGGCAGGGTCATCCTCAGACAGGAGTTCCTAAATGTCCAAGCAACAAATCGGCGTTGTCGGCATGGCGGTAATGGGCCGCAACCTCGCGCTGAACATCGAGAGCCGTGGTTACACCGTTTCCATTTTCAACCGTTCTGGCGACAAAACTGACGAAGTGATCGCTGAGAACCCGGGCAAAAACCTGGCGCCGTATTACACCGTTGAAGAGTTTGTTGAATCGCTGGAAAAACCGCGCCGCATCCTGCTGATGGTGAAAGCGGGCGAAGCGACGGATAAAACCATTGCCTCGCTGACTCCGCACCTGGACAAGGGCGATATCCTGATCGACGGCGGCAACACCTACTATCAGGACACCATCCGTCGTAACCGTGAACTGTCCGACCAGGGCTTCAACTTCATCGGCACCGGCGTTTCCGGCGGTGAAGAGGGCGCGCTGAAAGGGCCTTCCATCATGCCTGGCGGCCAGAAAGAAGCTTACGAGCTGGTGGCGCCAATCCTGGAGAAAATCGCTGCGGTTGCGGAAGGCGAGCCTTGCGTGACCTACATTGGCGCAGACGGTGCCGGCCATTATGTGAAAATGGTGCACAACGGCATCGAATACGGCGACATGCAGCTGATTGCCGAAGCTTATTCTCTGCTGAAGCAGGCACTGAACCTGAGCAACGAGCAGCTGGCCGACACCTTCGCCGAGTGGAACAAGGGCGAACTGAACAGCTACCTGATCGACATCACCAAAGACATCTTCACCAAGAAAGACGAAGAGGGTAAATACCTGGTCGATGTGATCCTGGACGAAGCCGCCAACAAAGGCACCGGCAAGTGGACCAGCCAGAGCTCGCTGGATCTGGGCGAACCGCTGTCGCTGATCACCGAATCGGTGTTCGCACGCTACCTGTCCTCGCTGAAAGATCAGCGCGTTGCCGCGTCTAAAGTGCTGACCGGCCCGAAAGTGGCGCCGTTCACCGGCGACAAAGCCGAGTTCATCGAGAAAGTGCGTCGCGCGCTGTATCTGGGCAAGATCGTGTCCTACGCGCAGGGCTTCTCTCAGCTGAAAGCTGCGTCTAAAGAAAATAACTGGGATCTGCACTACGGCGAAATCGCCAAGATCTTCCGCGCCGGCTGCATCATCCGCGCCCAGTTCCTGCAGAAGATCACCGACGCTTACGCGGCGGATGCCGATATCGCCAACCTGCTGCTGGCGCCATACTTCAAGCAAATCGCTGACGAGTACCAGCAGGCGCTGCGTGACGTGGTAGCTTATGCTGTGCAGAACGGTATCCCTACGCCAACCTTCTCCGCTGCGATCGCCTACTACGACAGCTACCGCTCTGCGGTGCTGCCGGCGAACCTGATCCAGGCGCAGCGCGACTACTTCGGCGCACACACCTACAAACGCATCGACAAGGAAGGCGTGTTCCATACCGAATGGATGGAATAAGCCTGCTCGTTGAGCGATAAAAAAAGCCGCCGAGGTTAACGCCCGGCGGCTTTTTTATTGCGCGTGATTTAACGTCACGCTTTTTTCTGATGCCGCTCGCGCAGCCGGCCAATCACCGCGCTCAGATCCAGATCCTGGTCCTGCAGCAGCACCAGCAGGTGATAGATCAGGTCCGAAGCTTCGTTGGTCAGCTCTTCGCGATCGTTGACCGTGGCGGCCAGCGCGGTTTCCACGCCTTCCTCCCCGACCTTCTGCGCGATGCGCTTGGTACCGCTGGCGTACAGGCTGGCGGTGTACGAGCTGTCCGGGCTGGCGTGCTTGCGCTCCGCCAACAGCTGCTCCAACTGATAGAGGAACGTCCAGTCGCTGGCGGCCGGGTGGAAGCAGCTGCTGTTGCCGAGGTGGCAGGTCGGGCCGATCGGGTTGGCCAATACCAGCAGCGTGTCGTTATCGCAGTCCGGCGTAATGCTGACCACCTTGAGGAAATGGCCGGAGCTTTCACCCTTGGTCCACAGACGCTGCTTGGTGCGTGAGAAGAAGGTGACGTTACCGCTCTGCTCGGTGGTCGCCAGCGCTTCCTGCGTCATGTAACCCAGCATCAGCACTTCGCCGGAAACGGCGTGCTGCACGATGGCCGGCATCAGACCGTCGGTTTTTTCCCAGTCCAGCTGGTTTCTCTGTTGTTCTGTCAGCACACGCGAATCTCCACGCCTTGTTCAACCAGGAACCTTTTCAGTTCGCCGATATTGATGATTTGTTTGTGGAACACCGACGCCGCCAGCGCGCCGTCGACGTCCGCATCGCGGAACGCTTCCAGGAAGTGCTCCATGGTGCCCGCGCCGCCGGAGGCGATGAGCGGCACCTTGCAGGCCTCGCGCACCAGGCGCAGCTGCTGCAGATCGTAACCGTTGCGCACGCCGTCCTGGTTCATCATGTTCAGCACGATCTCACCGGCGCCGCGGCGCTGCACTTCCTGTATCCAGTCGAGGGTTTCCCACTGGGTGATGCGGGTGCGGCTCTCATCGCCGGTATATTGGTTGACGTGATACTTGCCGGTTTCACTGTCGAACCAGGTGTCGATGCCTACCACGATGCACTGCACGCCGAAGCGTTCCGCCAGGCGACTAATCAGCTCAGGATCGGCCAGCGCCGGCGAGTTGATTGAAATCTTGTCGGCGCCGAAAGACAGGATCTGGCTGGCGTCCTCGGCGCTTTTAATGCCGCCGGCGACGCAGAACGGGATATCAATCACCTCCGCCACGCGCGATACCCAGCTTTTGTCCACCACCCGGCCGTCGCTCGAGGCGGTGATATCGTAAAACACCAGCTCGTCCGCACCTTCTTGCGCATAGCGCTGCGCCAGTGGCACGATGTCGCCGATGATTTCGTGGTTGCGGAACTGCACGCCTTTCACCACTTGCCCGTCTTTAACATCCAGGCACGGGATTATCCGTTTTGCCAGCATGCGATCGCCTCCTCAACGCTAAATTTACCTTCCAGCAGGGCGCGCCCCACGATCACGCCGGCAACGCCGCTGCCGCGCAGCTGGGCGATGTCGTCCAGATTGCCGATGCCGCCCGAGGCCTGGAAGGCCACCTGCGGATAACGGCGGCCGATCTCCTGATACAGCGCCACGTTGGACCCGGCCAGCGTACCGTCGCGCGAAATGTCGGTGCACAGCACGTGCTTGAGCCCGTAGGGCAGGAACTGCTCCACCACCTGTTCCAGCGTGGCGTCGGAATCCTCCTGCCAGCCGCTAATGGCTACGCGTTTCACGCCCTGCGCGTCGATGCGCACGTCCAGCGCCAGCACCAGCGCGTCGGCGCCGTAGCGCTCGAACCAGCTCTGCACCAACTGCGGCTGTTTCACCGCGGTGGAGCCGATCACCACGCGCGTGGCGCCGGCCTCCAGCAGGGCGCTGACGTCCTGCTCATTGCGGATGCCGCCGCCGACCTGCACCGGTACGTCAACCCCCGCCAACAGCTTGCGCAGCAGCGGGATCTGGCGCGCCGCCGGATCCTTGGCGCCGGTCAAATCGACCAGGTGCAGCACCTGGGCGCCCTGTTGTTGATAGTCCTGCAGGCGCAGCAGCGGATCGTTGCCGTAGTCGCGCTGTTGGCCGTAATCGCCCTGATGCAAACGCACCACGTTGCCGTCGATCAAATCCAAAGCCGGAATAATCATGCTGCCTACATCTCCAGAAAGTTTTTCAACAGTTGCGCGCCGGCCGCTCCAGATCGTTCTGGATGAAACTGCACGCCGAAGAAGTTGTCTTTTTGCACGGCGGCGGTGAAGGGCTCGCCGTAGTTCGCCTGGGCGATGGTGCTGGGGCATATCGGCATCGCATAGCTGTGAACGAAATAGAAGTAGGCGCCGTCATCGATGCCGCGGAACAGATGGTGGCCCGCCTGCGCGGACACCTGGTTCCAGCCCATGTGCGGCAGCGGCAGGCCGAAGTCGGTCATCTGCTTGACCGGCGTATCGATGAGGCCGAGCGTAGTCACGCCGCCGTTCTCTTCGCTGCTGGCCGCCAGCAGCTGCATGCCGAGGCAGATGCCCAGCACGGGCTGCGTGCAGGCCTTGATCAGTTCGATCAGATCGCGCTCGCGCAGTTGATCCATCGCCGCCTGTGCGGTGCCGACGCCCGGCAGGAACAGCTTGTCAGCGCGCAGCACGATCTCCGGATCGCGGCTCACCTCCGGCTGATAACCCAGGCGCCGCACCGCGTAGGTGACGGAGGCCAGGTTGGCGCAGCCGGTATCCAAAATCACCACGTTCATCACAGCACTCCTTTCGAGCTCGGCAGGGTATTGCCCTCGACGCGGATCGCCTGGCGCAGCGTGCGGCCAAACACTTTGAACAGGCTCTCGACCCGGTGGTGGTCGTTTTTGCCCTTGGTCTTCAGGTGCAGCGTGCAGCCCATGGTGTAAGAGAGCGAACGGAAGAAGTGCTCAACCATTTCGGTGCTGAGATCGCCGACGCGCTGATAGTTGAACTCGGCCTTGTATTCCAGGTGCGGGCGGCCGGAGATATCCAGCGCGCAGCGCGCCAGGCATTCGTCCATCGGCAACACGAAGCCGAAGCGAGCGATGCCGCGCTTGTCGCCCAATGCCTTGTTCAGCGCTTCACCCAGCGCCAGACCGGTGTCTTCCACCGTGTGGTGATCGTCGATATACAGATCGCCTTTGACGTCGATCTCCATGCGGAAGCCGCCGTGGGTGGCGATCTGATCCAGCATGTGATCGAAGAAGCCGACGCCGGTTTTGATCTTGCTGCCGCCTTCGCGATCCAGCCAGACGTTGACGTCGATCTGCGTCTCTTTGGTCACGCGGTTAACCCGCGCGTGGCGATCGCGCAGGGTCAGCTGGCGCACGATCTCTTTCCAGCCCAGCACGCCGCGCTGGTAGCGCAGCCCCTGGATACCCATGTTTTCCGCCAGCTGCACGTCGGTCGGCCGATCGCCGATCACGTAGCTGTGGGCGGCATTCAGCACGCCGGGTTCGAGGTAACCTTTCACCAGCGCGGTTTTCGGCTTGCGGCAGTCGCAGTTGTCCGCCGGCAGGTGCGGGCAGATCAGCACATCGGCGAACTGAATGCCCTGCGAGCTGAGGATCTGCATCATCAGGTTGTGCGGCGGATCGAAGGTTTCCTGCGGGAAACTGGCGGTGCCGAGCCCATCCTGATTGGTGATCATCACCAGCTGATACCCCGCCTGTTGCAGCGCCAGCAGGGAAGGGATCACGTCCGGCTCGAGCGCCAGCTTGTCCAGGCGGTCAACCTGGAAATCTTCCGGTGGCTCGGCGATCAGCGTGCCGTCACGATCGATAAAGAGGATTTTTTGGCTCACATTGGCTCCTGGCGAGTCGGGTTGGCGCCGGGCAGGGCGGACAAAGCGTCCACCACGCGTTGACATTCGTCGCGGGTGCCTATGGTGATGCGCAGGCAGCCGGACAATCCGGGCTGTTTGTTTTGGTCTCGTAAGATAATGCCCTGATCCCACAAGCTTTTAAACACATTACTTGAGGCGGTGAAGCGAGCCAGCAGGTAATTGCTGTCGCTGGCGAAAACCTGCTCGACGCAGGCGCATTTCTCCAGCTGTTGCTGCAGCCAGCTGCGGGTGGCTGCAATGTCGGTGACGCGCTGGCGCATGGTGCGGATACCTTCTTCGCTCAGCGCCTGCGCGGCGATATCCGCCACCGGCGTCGAAAGCGGGTAAGGCGCGATCACTTTCAGCAGCAGGGCGATCAGATCTTCGTTGGCGAGCGTAAAGCCGCAGCGCAGGCCGGCCAGCGCAAAGGCCTTCGACAGCGTGCGCAGGATAGCCAGGTGCGGATAGTCGCTCAGCCAGCCGGCCACCGAGGCCTGCGGGCAAAACTCGATGTAGGCTTCGTCCACCGCGACGATCGCCTTGCCTTTGGCCAGCTCCAGCAGGCTGCGCAGAGAGTCAGGGTCGATCAGATTGCCGGTCGGGTTGTTCGGGCTGCAGACGTAGATCAGCTTCACGCTGTCCATGCTGTCTGCGATGGCCGGCAGATCCAGCTGCCAGTCCTCTTTGGCGGCTACGGTGCGGCGCTCCACGCCGAAGGTTTCGGCACTGACGGCGTACATGCCGTAGGTCGGCGGGCAGAACAGAATGGCGTCTTTACCCGGCTCGCAGAAGGCGCGGATCAGCAGCTCGATGCCTTCATCGGCGCCGCGGCTGACCAGCACCTGCTCCTTCTTCACCCCGGCGTAGGCGGCGTAGCGTTCGATCACCAACGCCGGCTGGCACTCCGGATAGCGGTTGAAGGTTTGCACGGTCAGCTGGAACTCGGGCGCGATCGGGTATTCGTTGGCGTTGAGCCACACATCGCCCTTACCGCCGAGGCGGCGCGCCGATTGATAAGGGGTCAGCTCGCGAACGTTGGCGCGCGCCAGTTTTTCGATGCTCATGCTTGCTCCTTCAGGGCGGCGACGCGCAGGGTCACGGCGTTCTTGTGGGCGATCAGCTGCTCGGCGGCAGCCAGCGTCTCGATGGTGGCGGCCAGGTTGCTGAAGCCCTGCGGCGTCAGCTCCTGCACCGTCATGCGTTTTTGAAAATCGGCCAGCCCCAGGCTGGAGCAGGTGGCGGTGTAGCCGTAGGTCGGCAGCACGTGGTTGGTGCCGGAGGCGTAATCGCCGGCGGACTCCGGCGACCAGTCGCCGAGGAACACCGAACCGGCGCTGGTGATGCCGTCCACCAGCTCACGCGCATTGCGGGTCTGAATGATCAGGTGCTCCGGGCCGTAGCGGTTGCTGATGGCCACGCACTCAGGCAGATCGCGCGCCACGATAAGGCGGCTGCTCGCCAGCGCCTGACGGGCGGTGTCGGCGCGCGGTAGCTCGGCCAGCTGGCTTTCCACCGCTTCGGCCACCGCCTGCGCCATTGCCGCGTCCGGCGTCAGCAGGATCACCTGCGAATCCGGGCCGTGTTCGGCCTGCGACAGCAGATCGGAAGCGACGAATGCCGGGGTAGCGCCGGCATCGGCGATCACCAGCACTTCCGAAGGGCCGGCCGGCATGTCGATGGCCGCGCCGTCGAGGCGCTGGCTGACCTGCCGCTTGGCTTCGGTCACGAAGGCGTTGCCCGGCCCGAAGATTTTCGCCACGCGCGGCACGCTTTCGGTGCCGAACGCCAGGGCGGCGATCGCCTGCGCGCCCCCGACCTGAAACACTTCCTGCACGCCGCACAGCTGTGCCGCATACAGGATCTCATCGGCGATCGGCGGCGGCGAGCACAGCACCACCCGGCGGCAACCGGCGATGCGCGCCGGCGTCGCCAGCATCAGTACGGTGGAGAACAGCGGCGCCGACCCGCCGGGAATATACAGGCCCACCGAGTCGATTGGGCGGGTCACCTGCTGGCAGCGCACGCCCGGCTGCGTTTCGACGTCCACCGGCGGCAGTCGCTGCGCGTTGTGGAAGGTGTCCACGTTGGCGACGGCCACCGCCATCGCCTGTTTGATGTCATCGCCCAACCGCGCGCAGGCGGCGGCGATCTGCTCGGCGCTGACGCGCAGCGCGGCGACGTCCGCCTTGTCGAAACGGGCGCTGTAGTCGCGCAGCGCCCGATCGCCGTTGGCCTTCACGTTGTCGAGGATCTCGCTCACCGTGCGGGTGATGCTGTCGGAAGCGGCGATTGCCGGGCGCATCAGCAGCTCGGCCTGGCGTTCGGCGCTGCACGTTGCCCAATCGATCGGCGTGTTGAAGGTCGACATGGCGTTACTCCATCATCTTTTCAATCGGCAGCACCAGAATCGAGCTGGCGCCGAGCGCTTTCAGTTTTTCCATGGTTTCCCAGAACAGGGTTTCGCTGCTCACCATGTGCATCGCCACGCGGTTCTGCGCGCCGGCCAGCGGCAGAATGGTCGGGCGCTCGGCGCCCGGCAGCAGCGCGACGATCTCGTCCAGCTTCTCGCTCGGCGCGTGCAGCATGATGTATTTGGATTCACGCGCCTGGATCACGCCTTGGATGCGGGTCATCAGGCGGTCGATCAACTGCTGTTTGGCCTCCGGCATTTCGCCGTCGCGTTGGATCAGGCAAGCTTTGGAACGGTAGATCACTTCCACTTCGCGCAGGCCGTTGGCCTCCAGCGTGGCGCCGGTAGAGACCAGATCGCAGATGGCGTCGGCCAGGCCGGCGCGCGGCGCCACTTCCACCGAGCCGTTCAGCAGGCAAGATTTGAAGCGCACGCCCTGCTTGTCGAGGTATTGCTTCAGCAGGTGCGGATAAGAGGTGGCGATGCGGGCGTCCTGCAGATTTTGCGGGCCGGTGTATTCGGCGTCGAGCGGGGTGGCCAGCGACAGGCGGCAGCCGCCGAAATCGAGGCGGCGCAGGGTAAAGTAGCGCGGGTCTTCGCCTTGAGCGCGGCGGCTGAGCAGCTCTTCTTCCAGCACGTTTTCGCCGATGATGCCCAGATCGACCACGCCGTCCATCACCAGGCCCGGAATGTCGTCATCGCGCACGCGCAGGATATCGATCGGCATGTTTTCCGCGAAGGCGATCAGACGCTGCTGCTGCAGGTTGATCTTGATGCCGCAGCGCGCCAGCAGCTCCTGGGATTCATCGCTCAGGCGACCTGACTTCTGCATTGCGATCCGTAAACGTGTCTTGTCCAGCATGGTAACCTCTGTTTAATCTGTAATTTTATGAATTTATTGTAAAAACTATTCTTTTCTGTCTGTCCGGAGCCAAAAAAAAAACCCTCGGAAGAAATCTTCCGAGGGCTCTCTCTTGCGTTCTGCGCGCCACTGGAAGATTAACAAACCGTCTTCCAGCACTCATCGCCTGAAAGACTAGTCAGGGTGATGGTGATGATGGTGGTTGAACTGAACGCGTGTCATGGTGTTTTTCTCTAATCAAAAGCCGGTAAAAACCGTATGCCAATTAAGCTAAACTATCCGCTGTCCACCGCGCAACCCTTTTTTAACGTCATAAATTTAATTTATTGAAACAGGTTAGGTTATTAGCCACAGACGGCTTTACCTAACCTTAAGCCGGGCAGATTGTATCGCCGTGCACAGTGGCGTAGCCTTAGGGGTAGGGCGCTGCGATCTTCAGGAGAGGAAGAGGATGAAAAAGGTAGCCATTATTGGTTTGGGTTGGCTGGGCATGCCGTTGGCGCTGTCGCTGATGGGGCGCGGGTATGATGTGGTCGGCAGCAAAACCACGCCGGACGGCGTCGAGGCCGCGCGCATGAGCGGCATCGAATGCTATCAACTGGAGCTGACGCCGGAGCTGGTGTGCGATCCGGACGATCTGGAATCGCTGCTGCGCGTGGATGCGCTGGTGGTGACGCTGCCCGCGCGCCGCACCGTCGAAGGCAGCGAGAACTATTTTAATGCGGTGCGCATGCTGGTGGACAGCGCGATGGCCTTCGGCGTGCCGCGGGTGATCTTCACCAGTTCCACCTCGGTGTACGGCGAAACCGCCGGCACGCTGCGTGAAGAGTCGCCGCTGCGGCCGGTCTCGCCGTCGGGCCGGGTGTTGGCCGAGCTGGAGCGCTGGCTGCATGAATTGCCGAACACCTCGGTGGACATTCTGCGGCTGGCGGGGCTGGTGGGCGCCGAACGTCACCCCGGCCGCTTCCTGGCGGGCAAACTCGACGTAAAGGGCGGATCGCAGGGGGTGAATCTGGTGCACCAGGACGACGTCATCGCCGCCATCCAACTGTTGCTGAAGCTGCCGAAGGGCGGCCATGTGTACAACCTGTGCGCGCCGCATCATCCGGCCAAACGCGAATTTTATCCGGCGCTGGCCGAACAGCTGCACCTGGCGCCGCCGCAGTTCGCCGACGAAACGGAACAGGATGAGCGGCTGGTGGACGGCAACCGCATCTGCAACGAGCTGGGTTTTGAGTACCAGTATCCCGATCCGGCGCGTATGCCGGTCAGTTAAGGCGGCATACGTCGTTTAAAGCGGGAAAAGGTGGCTCGTCACAAAGTCGACGAACAGCCTGATTTTGACTGACAGGTGGCGGCCCGACGGCCAGAGGACATGAAAAACCATGTTCTCGCGGTCGTATTCATCCAGAATCGTCACCAGGCTGCCCTGTTCCAGCTGTCTGCGTACGGCGATCTCCGGCAAATAAGCGATGCCCAGCCCTTGTTCGGCGAAGCACACCTGCGGATCGAGGGTATTTGTCACCATGCTGGCCGGCCGTTCGGGGATCATCTCCGTCTTGTCTCCCAGCGGCCAAACATCCAGTTTTCCTGTGCGGGGAAAGCGATAATGCAAACGGGCATGGCTTGTCAGATCCTCGGGCTTGCGCGGCATACCCGCTTTGCTGAAATAGTCCGGCGCGCCAACGAACACCTTGCGGCAAGTACCCAGCCGGCGGGCAACCAGCCGTGAATCGCTCGGAGTGCCGCTGCGGATAACGGCATCGAAACCTTCCTCAATCACGTCAACCAGCCGATCCGAATAATCAATATCCAGCTCGATCTCAGGATAGCGGCGCTTGAAGTCCCCCAGTTTTGGCATGAAAAGCGTGCCCAGCGACGGGAGACTGATGCGCAGCTTACCCTGGGGCGTTCCTCGCGTTTGCAACAGTTCGGCTTCCGCGTCTTTCACCTCGCTCAAAATGCGTCGGCACCTTTCCAGGAACAAGGCGCCTTCCGGCGTCAGGTTGACCGTGCGGGTGGAGCGGTGAAACAGGCGCACGCTGAGCCGCTCCTCCAGCCGGGCGATGGTTTTGCTGACCGCCGACGCGGAGATCCCCAGCTGTTGCCCGGCCGCCGTGAAACTGCGGCTTTCACTGACCCGCACGAAAACGTCGAGAGAACCCAAGCTTTCCATAGGCTTCCATTCTATTGATGACCTTTATGTCATGAGTGTTGTTCACTTTAGCCTGTTTTTCTTTTATCAGCGAGTGGGCAGCATGATGCAAACGTCATCCGCAATGGGCGGAAACATCTTTGAATGGGGAGTAATTGATGAATCAAACGACGATATCTGCGCCTGCCGCGAGCAGCGAGCGGTTGCCGCTGGGGCGCCTGCTGGCGTTGGCGATGGCCGCTTTCATCACGCTGCTGACCGAGATCATGCCGGCGGGCGTGCTTTCTTCGATTGCGGGCGATTTGAGCGTGTCTGAAAGCCTGGCGGGGCAATTCATCACCGCCTATGCGGTGGGGGCGTTGGTCGCCGCCATTCCGCTGACCGCATTGACGCAAGGCATGCGGCGCCGCCCCTTGCTCTTGAGCGCGATCGGCGGTTTTGCCATCGTCAACCTCGTCACGGCGCTGTCGCATGATTACCACGTCTCATTGGCGACGCGTTTCTTCGCCGGCGTTTTCGGCGGCATCGTTTGGTCCTTGCTGGCCGGTTACGCCGTGCGCATGTCGCCGGCCCATCTTGGCGGCCGCGCTATTGCGATCTCCGGCGCCGGCGCCACCCTGGCGCTGGTGCTCGGCGTACCGCTCGGCACGTTGCTTGGCCGAGCCATCGGCTGGCAGGGCGCCTTTGGCCTGATGACGTTGATGGCGGTGATGCTCGTGGTGTGGATCATCGCCATCGTGCCGGATTTCCCCGGCCAGGCTAAGGCGCATCGCCCGTCTCTGAGCGGCGTATTCTTGCAATGCGGGATCCGCGCCGTGCTGTTCGTGGTGTTCACCTTCATCGTTGCCCACAACATTCTGTATATCTACCTGGAGCCTTTCCTCACGCCGTCGGGGTTGTCCGAACGGGTCGATATCGTTCTGTTTATCTTCGGGTTGGGCGCGATTGTCGGATTGGGCGTCGCCGGGATGCTGGTCGATCGGCGAGTCCAATCTCTTACGGTGATGAGCATCGTCATCTTTGCCCTCGCGGCGATGCTGCTGGGGAGTGGGGGGAGGATGGCTCCGATGGTTTATCTCGCGGTCGCATTGTGGGGCGCGGCTTTCGGCGGTTTCGCCACCCTCACGCAGACGGCATTGTCACGCCTTTCCGGCCGAGCGGCCGACGTGGCGCAGTCTATGTATACGACGGGCTGGAATACCGCCGTGGCCGCCGGTGGCGCGGTCGGTGGCATGCTGCTCGACAAGGGCGGGGCGGCCTCTTTCGCCTGGGCCATTATCGGGCTCCTCATCCTGTCTTTAATCGGCACGCTGTTTGCCATGAATCGGGCGCTGGCCTCTCAGCGATGAAGTGATTGGCGTGCGGCGCGCGCCAAATCCTCCAGCAGCGCGTTCAACGCCTCGTCGGGCTGAACGGGGCGGCTGACCAGGCTGAGCGTGGCGCGGTAAGAGAGCGCCGCGCCGCCCAACTGCCGCAGCAATCCCTGTTCAACCCAGCGCGCCGCGTAGTGAGTGGGGAGATAGCCGAGACAGGTGCCGCTCAGCACCAGATGGGCGACGCTTTCCATATGATGAGCCACCGCCGCCAAGTGAGGCGGCGCGATCGGGCACAGCTGCTGCGCCAGCAGGTAGCCGCGCTTGACCCAGCGCGCGTTTTCAATCTGCTCGCGATCGGGGGCTTCCACCGCGAACAGCGGGTGATCCGCGCTGCAGTAAATCGCCTGCGTTTCCTCCAGCCACGGCTGATAACACAACGCCTCCAACTGTTGGCCAAAGTAGCCGATGCCCAGATCGAGCTGCCGGTGCAGCAGCCCCTGCTCAATCTCGTTCGGCGAACAGATGCGGCACTGCAATTGCACGTCCTGATGTCGGCGCTGGAAGTGCTGGATGGCCTGGCTGAACGGATTACCCGGCAGCGAAACCAGGTTATCCACCAGACCTATCTGCAGATCGCCGGTCAGCAAGCCGTTCAGCGACTGACTGACTCGGGTGAAGTCGCGGGCGGCGTTGAACAGCGAGCGGCAGGCGATCAGCATGCGTTCGCCCTTGGGCGTCAGCCGGAAGCCGGAGCGGCCGCGTTGGCACAGGCGAAAACCCAGCCGGGTTTCCAGCGAGGCCAGGTGGGTGCTGATGGTGGATTGGTTCATCAGCAGGGTTTCCTGTGCGGCGCTGACGCCCTGGGCTTCCGCCACCGCGACGAACACCCGCAGCAGTTTCAGATCGATATCGCTTAGGTTGGTGAGCATTCCCCCTCCGCAGAACGTCGGCCGGTTAACCCATTTTTAACATCAAAGAAATAGGGGCGGCGCTAAAGATATGGCCTTCCTTATGGCATGAAGTGGAAATAAAAATCAATACTTCAATAAGTTAGTTGCATCGTGTTTTTCGATGTTTACATGCAAAAGCGGGAATGGTAGCCGGGGTGGCCAACGGGGTAGTCTGCGAATGTTGCTCAAATGTTTCAATTCATCGCAGATAAAGACAAGGAAACGCCATGCTGAACCAACCCCAAAGCGGTAACGACATGCCGCGCTTTGCCGGTATTCCCACCATGATGCGCCTGCCCGCCGCCGATCAGGCGCACGGTCTGGATGCTGCCTTTGTCGGCATTCCGCTGGATATCGGCACCTCCAACCGCAGCGGCACCCGCTATGGCCCGCGCCAGATCCGCCAGGAGTCGGTGATGATCCGCCCTTACAACATGGGCACCGGCTCCGCCCCGTTCGAACGGCTGCAGGTGGCCGATCTGGGGGATGTCGCCATCAACCCTTACAGCCTGGCGGACAGCGTGCAGCGTATCGAGGCGGCTTACCACGAGATCCTGGCGCACGGTTGCATGCCGTTGACGCTCGGCGGCGACCACACCCTGACGCTGCCGGTGCTGCGCGCCGTCGCCCGTCGGCATGGTCCGGTCGGGCTGATCCACGTCGATGCGCATTCCGACACCAACGAGGAGATGTTCGGCGAACAGCTGGCGCACGGCACCACCTTCCGCCGCGCGTTCGAGGAGGGGCTGCTGGCGCCGGAAAAGGTGGTGCAGATTGGCCTGCGCGGCAGCGGCTATGCGGCGGACGACTTCGACTGGTCACGGCGCCAGGGCTTCCGCGTGGTGCCGGCCGAGGCCTGCTGGCACCGGTCGCTGACGCCGCTGATGGCGGAGATCCGCGAACAGATGGGCGATGCGCCGGTTTACCTCAGCTTCGATATCGACGGACTGGATCCGGCCTTCGCACCGGGCACCGGCACGCCGGAAGTCGGCGGGCTGTCGGTCTGGCAGGGGCTGGAAATCGTGCGCGGCTGCGATGGGCTGAACCTGGTGGGCGGCGATGTGGTGGAGGTGTCGCCGCCTTACGATCGCTCCGGCAACACGGCGCTGCTGGCCGCTAACCTGCTGTTTGAAATGTTGTGCGTGCTGCCGGCCCGCTGAGGCCGGTGCGCTGACCCTACCGGCGGAGCGGTTGCGTCGGGGCCCCTGATAACAATAACAACGGAGTGGAGGTACCCATGAATCTCGATCTGCTGGTCGTGGTGTTTTACTTTCTGGTGATAGGCGCGGTGGGGTGGATGGGCATTCGCCGCGCCAATTCCAAAGAGGCGTATCTGGTCGCCGGGCGCAACCTGGGGCCGGGGCTGTATCTGGGCACGCTGTCGGCGGTGGTGCTCGGCGGCGCGTCGACCATCGGCAGCGTCAAGCTCGGCTACACCTACGGCATCTCCGGCGTCTGGCTGTTCGGCGCGCTCGGGCTGGGCATCGTGGTGCTGAGCCTGGTGCTGGCCAAGCCGCTGCTCAAGCTGAAGCTGTATACCGTCAGCCAGGTGCTGTCGCGACGCTATCACCCGGCGGCGCGGGTCACCAGCGGCGCGATCATGCTGGCGTATGACCTGATGGTGGCGGTGACCTCGATCATCGCCATCGGCAGCGTGATGCAGGTGATGTTCGGCCTGTCGTTCAGTGCGTCTATCCTGCTCGGCGGCGGGCTGGTGGTGCTGTATTCGACGCTGGGGGGCATGTGGTCGCTGACGCTGACCGACATCATTCAGTTCATCATCATGACCGTCGGCATGATGCTGGTGCTGATGCCGATGAGTATCGTCAAGGCCGGCGGCTGGGAAGCCTTCACCAGCCAGCTGCCCGCTGGTTACTACCAGCTGTCGTCGATCGGATTGGACACCATTCTGGTGTTCTTCCTGATCTACTTCTTCGGCATTCTGATCGGCCAGGACATCTGGCAGCGGGTGTTTACCGCCCGCAGCGCCAACGTGGCGCGCTTCGCCGGGCTGGGGGCGGGCGTCTATTGCGTGCTGTACGGCGTGACCGGCGCGCTGATCGGCATGGCCGGCAAGATCGTGCTGCCGTCGCTCAGCAACACCGACGGTGCCTTTGCCGCTATCGCGCAGGCGGTGTTGCCGGTCGGCGTCAGCGGGCTGGTGGCCGCCGCGGCGTTGGCGGCGCTGATGTCCACTGCCAGCGCCTGCCTGCTGGCGTCTTCCACCATCGCGCTGGAGGACGTATTGCCGGCCATCCGGCGCAAACCTTCCGGCGGGTTGGCCGCCGGGCGCTTCACCACGCTTTTCATGGGCGTGGTCATGCTGGGGCTGGCGTTCGTGGTACGCGACGTGCTGGCGGCGCTGACGCTGGCTTACAACCTGCTGGTGGGCGGCATGCTGATCCCGCTGGTGGGGGCGATCTTCTGGCCGCGCGCCACCAGCGCCGGCGCGATTGCCAGCATGCTGACCGGCAGCCTGTGCGTGGTGGGGCTGATGGCCTGGCACGGCATCGACGCCAACAGCCCAATCTACGGCGGCCTGCTGGGCGGCGGCGTCGCCTTCGTGTTGGGCAGCCTGTTGAGCCGCCCGGCGCCGCAGCTGCAGCCGCAAACCGAGCGTTGAGACGACGAGGCTAATGACCGCGACGAGGTGGAACATGAACAATCGCAATGTGGCGTCACGCCCAAAAATTGAAGTGCGCTCGATAGACTATGTGCCCCGTCACGAGCGGCATGGCAAGGTTTGGCATCAGGCGCCGTTTTGGTTCACCGGCAATTTCGTTTTGACGACGATGGTGGTCGGTTTCACCGGCCCGGCGTTGGGGTTGGGCGCGCTTTATTCGATGCTGGCCATTGCCGTCGGCGTAGGGGTCGGCACGTTCTTCATGGCGTGTCATGCTAATCAGGGGCCGCGCATGGGGCTGCCGCAGATGATCCAGTCGCGGGCCCAATTCGGTCTGCGTGGCGCCATCGTTCCCTTTACCGCCGTGGTGTTTGTTTACATCGGTTTCAACGTGTTCAACGTTATTCTCGCGACCGATGCGATCAACACGGTGTTGCCGGGCCACCGTCTGCCCTGGTATGCGTTGCTGATTGCGGTGGCCGTGCTGTTGGCGATCGTCGGCCACGACATGCTGCATGCGGTGCAGCGCTGGCTGACCTATGTGATGATGGCGGTGTTCGGCGTGCTGACGGTCGGCGCCGTGTTGTCGTTGCGGATGGATGCTGCCGCCGGCGCCGGACATTTCTCGTGGGCGGCCTTTTTGATTCAGCTGTCGGCCGCCGCCGGCTACCAGATCAGCTACGCGGTGTACGTTTCCGACTACTCGCGTTATTTACCGCATGAAACGCCGTCTGCCAACGTGATCTTTTGGACTTACCTGGGGGCGGCAGGATCGGCGCTTTGGCTGATGTCGCTGGGCGCGTTTCTGGCTTCAGCCATACCGGCCCCCGATGCGATCGGCAGCGTACAGGCGGTGGGTAATGCCGTTTATCCGGGGTTTGGCACGCTGGCCGTGCTGATCGCCGTACCCTCGCTGGTCGGCATCATGGCGGTCAACTGTTATGGCGCAATGCTGACCAGCCTCAGCGCGATTGACGCGTTTTGCAAAGTGACGCCGACGTTGAGATTACGCATGATCGGCATTGGCGTCGTCGCCCTGACGGTGTTTGCGGTGGCGATGGCCATCCCGGCGAGCTACCTCGCCAGCTTCAATACCTTCGTGCTGCTGATGCTGTATTTCCTGGTGCCCTGGACGGCGGTAAATCTGATGGACTTTTACGTGGTGCGCGGCGGGCATTACGCGATCGGTGAAATCTTCAACCCGGCGGGGATCTACGGCCGCTGGGGGCGCCATGGCCTGACGGCTTATGCGATCGGCCTGCTGGCGATGGTGCCGTTCATGACGTTAGGCTTTTACACCGGCCCCTTTGCTGTTTTACTGGGCGGTGCGGATATCGCTTTTCTGGTCGGCCTGCTGGTGGCCGGGAGCGTTTATATCGTAATGTGCCGAAAGCTCGATCTCGAAGCCGAACGGCGGGTGGCGTTGCGCTGCGAGGGTTTATTGGAAGGAGAACGGGAGTGAAGGAAAAAATCAGCGTCGCATGCTGCCAGTTAGCGTTGCGGGTCGGGGAAGCGGAACACAATCGGGCTCTGTCCGCCCAGGCTATCCGCCGGGCGGCGCAGCGCGGCGCCAACGTCATCGTGTTGCCGGAGTTGGTGAACAGCGGCTACGTGCTGCGTGACAAGGCAGAGGCGCGGGCGTTGGCCGAGGCCGAAGACGGGCCTAGCCTCAGCCTGTGGCGGGGCCTGGCGCGCGAGTTGGATGTGGCGATCGTCGCCGGTTTTTGCGAACGCCTGCCTGATGGCGAGGTGGCCAACAGCGCGGCATTGATCGATGCGCAGGGGGTGAGGGCGATTTATCGCAAAGCGCACCTGTGGCATGAAGAGAGCACCATTTTTACCGCCGGCGATCGACCACCGCCGGTCGTCGAGACCCGCTTTGGCCGGTTGGCGGTGATGATCTGTTACGATCTCGAATTCCCTGAGTGGGTGCGGCTACCGGCGCTGGCCGGCGCTCAGCTGCTGTGCGCGCCGGTCAACTGGCCGCTGGCGCCGCGCCCGCAGGGTGAACGGCCGGCGGAGATGGTGAAGGCGCAGGCCAACGCCGCCGTCAATCGGCTGTTCATCGCGGTGTGCGATCGCTGCGAAACGGAGCGCGGCGTTGCGTGGATCGGCGGATCGGTGATTGTCGACGCCGATGGTTATCCGTTGACGCAGAGCCTGGAGGGCGAAGGCATGGTGCTGGCATCGATGGATATCGGCGCAGCCGATGACAAGCACATCGGCCGCCACAATCACGTGCATCGCGATCGACGGCCGATGCTGTACTGAAGCAACGGGACGGCCGGTGGATCCGGCTGCCTCGCAGAGCGTCTTTGCCGGCGGGAAAAGTCGCCGTTTTGGCGCTACAGCCAGCCCGATTTCTTCAGCTTCTGATACAGGAAAATGCAGCCGACGGCGGTCACTCCCAGCGTGGCGTGATAGGCCCACGGGAACTTCAGCTCCGGCATGTCGGCGAAGTTCATGCCGTACAGGCTGAAGATCACCGTCGGGATGGCCAAAATCGCGCCCCAGCCCGCCAGCCGTTTCACCACTTCGTTTTGTTTGACCGTCACCAGCGCCAGGTTGACGTGCATGGCGTTGGTCAGCATTTCGCGCATGTCGTCGATGTTGCTGACCACTTGATGCGCGTGATCCTGCACGTCGCGCACGTAGGCGCGCAGCTCTTTCGGAATCACCTCTTCGTGCAGGCGGATCAGCTGGTTGCAGATTTCATCCATCGGCAGCGCGGCGTTGCGCAGCGCCAACAGGTGGCGGCGCAGGGTATAGACGTTCTCGATCGCCGCCTGATCGAAGTCCGACTGGAACATGTTGGCTTCGATGTTCTCGATGGTGCTCTCGAAGCGCGTCACCACGCTGCGGTAGTTGTCCACCACGAAGTCCAACACCGAATAGAGGGCGAAGCCCGGCCCGCGGCACATCTGCTTGTGGTTCTCTTCCGCCTTGGCGCGGATCGGCGCGTAGCTGGGCGAGGCGCCGTGGCGCACCGTCACCAGAAAGTTTTTGCCGACGAAGAAGTGGGTTTCGCCGTATTCGATTTCGTCGTGTTCGCCCCACTGCGCGGTCTTCACCACGATGAACAGCGAGTCGCCGTAGGTTTCCAGCTTCGGCCGCTGATGCGCGCACAGCGCGTCTTCGATCGCCAGATCGTGCAGGCCAAACTCCTCCTGCACCTTGCGCATAAACGCCGGCTCCGGCTGCCGCAGCCCCAGCCAGACGAAGGTGTCCGGCTGTTTGACCACCTCGCTGATATCGTCGATGGTCACTTCGCCCAGCCGTTGTCCGGCTTTGTACGCCACACAGTTCACCACCATGCTTTTGCTGTCCATCCGTCCATCCATTAATCAGTCAGGGTTTTGGTGAGAAAATAGCACTCATGTTCCACCGGATAATCTTTCAGCGTCATTTGCAGCTGATAGCCGAGTTTTTCGTAGAACGGCCGCGCCTGGAAGCTGAAGGTGTCCAGGCGAGCGTAGCGGCAGCCGCGCGCCTGCGCCTCGTGTTCGGCGGCGCGCATCAGCCGGCCGCCGAGGCCGCTGCCGCGCTGGGAGTCCGCCACCCACAGCCACTCGACGCTCAGCCAGTTGCCCCAGGTTTCGGCGGTCAGCCCGCCGATCACCGTGCCGGCCCCGTCGCGCGCATAGACGCTGAGCGGCTTGCGGTGACGGGCGTCGATATGCGGCAGGTTGTAAGCGCGCAGGCCTTGCCTGATCGCATCGAGGGTGTGTTCGTCAATCGCGTCGGTAACGGTAATATCCATGATTCCTCCTGGGTGATGCGTTAACTTAAGCACACTACGGCCAAAAGGCAACCTGTTGAAATGTAATGCAAACGACCGCGTCCGCTGAGTGGGCTACACTAAACGGGTCATTTCACCCCAGGAGGACGCCATGCCCCGATTGACTTTGCTGGCCGGCTTGCTGCTGTGCAGCGGCCTGCTGCACGCCGCGCCGATGGTCAGCCAACTGCAGGACGGCCTGGAACACCCTTGGTCGCTGGCCTTCTTGCCGGCGGAACAAGGCCTGCTTATCACCGAACGGCCCGGCCGGCTGCGGCTGTGGCAGCAGGGCAAAGGCCTGTCGCCGCCGATCGCCGGCGTGCAGCAGGTTTACGCCGAGGGGCAGGGCGGCCTGCTGGAGGTGTTGCCGGCCCCCGACTTCGCCGCCAGCCGCCGGGTGTACCTCAGCTTCGCCGAACCGGGTGACGGCGGCAAAGCCGGCACGGCGGTCGGCTACGGCCGTTTGAGCGACGACGGCGCGCGGCTGGAAAACTTCAAGGTGATCTTCCGCCAACTGCCCAAGCTGTCGGTCGGCAATCACTTCGGCGGCAAGCTGGCGTTCGACAGGCAGGGCTACCTGTTTATTGCGCTGGGCGAAAACAACCAGCGGCCGACGGCGCAGGAGACTGACAAGCTGCAGGGCAAGCTGGTGCGGCTGACCGCCGAGGGCGCGGTACCGCCGGACAATCCTTGGGTCGGCCAGGCCGGCAAACGGCCGGAGGTCTGGTCTTACGGCCACCGCAATCCGCAAGGGCTGGCGTTGAACCCGTGGAGCGGCGCGATCTGGGAACATGAGCACGGCCCGCGCGGCGGCGATGAGCTCAACATTCCGCTGCCGGGTAAAAACTACGGCTGGCCGCTGGCCACCTACGGCATCAACTATTCCGGCCAGCCGATCCCGGAGGCCAAAGGAGAACGGGTGCCCGGCACCGAACAGCCGCTGCACTATTGGCGGGTTTCGCCCGGCCTCAGCGGCATGGCATTTTATGACGGGCAGCGCTTCCCCGCCTGGCGGCACTCGCTGTTCATCGGCGCACTGGCGCAAAAGGAATTGATTCGTCTGACGCTGGAAGGTGACAAGGTGGTGGCGGAAGAGCGGCTGCTGGGCGATCGCGGCGAACGCATCCGCGAGGTGCGCAGCGGGCCGGACGGCTACCTGTATCTGCTGACGGACGAACGGGACGGCAAGCTGCTGAAGGTCGGGGCGTCGTAACGCCCCGCACGCATCAGGTGAGTTCGCTCATCACGCCGCGCTGATAGGCCGGGCGATCGCGCAGCTGCTGATACCAGCGTTCCATGTTCGGCCGCGAGCGGCGGGCGATCGGCATCTCGAACCAGCCGTAGGCGAAGCTGCCGAGCGGAATATCGCCGAAGCCGAATGCGTCGCCGGAGAGGTAAGGCTGGTGCGCCAGCGTCTGTTCAATGACGTCGAAGTGTTTTTCCAGCGTGGCGATCGCCGCTTCGATTTTCGCCATGTCGCGCAGCTCCGGCGCGGTGCGGATCAGGCCCCAAAAGACGATGGTGAAGGCCGGAACGATAGTCGAGGTGGTCCAGTCCATCCATTTCTCGGCGGCGGCGCGCGCCTGCAGATCTTGCGGATAGAACGTCGCGTCGCCGAATTTCGCCGCCAGGTAGCGCACGATGGTGTTGGACTCCCACAGCACGAAGTCATCGTCCTGCAGCAACGGCACCAGGCCGTTCGGGTTCAGCGCGCGGTAACTCTCTTCGTTGACCTTGCCGAACGCGCCGCCGGCGTTGATGTGGGTATAGCTCAGCCCCAGTTCGGCGGCGCACCACAGCACCTTCCTGACGTTGTTCGAATTCTCACGACCCCAAATGGTCAGCATGGGATAACTCCGTTAGCGGATTAAAGACCCTTAATACCTACGCCACAATGCGCTTTTTGTCACACCGCAGGGCATTTTTTGTCTGCCGATCAACGCTCCCAGCGGCACACTTCCCAACCGTGCTCCGCCGCCAGCGCGCTCAGTTCGCTGTCTGGGTTGATCACCGTGGCGCTGTCGACGAATTGCAGCATCGCCTTATCGTTGAGAGAGTCGCTGTAGCCATGGCTGTGCTCGAACTTCAGGTGTGGATGCTGCGTCAGCCAGTGCTGCAGGCGGATCACCTTGCCCTGTTGGTAGGTCATGGTGCCGTAGGTGTTGCCGGTGAAGCGGCCGTCGCTGATTTCCACGCCGATCGCCAGCGCATCGTCGGCGCCGAGCTGTTCGGCGATCGGCGCCACCAGGTGTTCGCCGGTGGCGGAGATCACCAGGATGCAGTCGCCGCGCTCGCGGTGCCACTGCAGGCGCTCACGGGCGGCGGGATAGACGCGCGGCAGGATATCGCGGCGAATGTAGCGTTGCACCCAGCCGGCCACGGTTTGCACGCTCAGGCCGGTCAGCGGTGCCAGCGTGGCCTGCATGTAGTCCTCCATCGACAGCTTGCCCTGATAATAGAGCTGCATCAGCTGCTGCTCCTGCAGTTCCAGCTCCGCCGGCGCGAAGCCCTGGCCGACCAGCCAGCGGATCCACAGGCTGGCGCTGTCATCGTCAATCAGGGTTTCATCCAGGTCGAATAAGGCTAAATCCATCAGTATTTCTCCGGCAGGCAGGGTATGTGGTCGTTTACAGGATAGCGGATAGCGCCCATCGCCAGCCAGCGGCGTCGGCGAAATTGCGCAGAGCATAAGAAACATTGATGACGGTTTTGCGACAGTTTGTTGAACGTTTGCATAACTTAGAACGCAACAATATTGGCCGCCCCGGCGAGCGCGGTGATAACTATGAGGCAAACGCAGCTACCCGCTGGAGAGAGACAATGTTGATTATTCGCCTGTATGGCAGCCCGATCGTGATCGGGGAACAAGAGGAACCGCATGATGACGCACCTGACGACGCTGAAGACGCTGCCGCTGCTGGATCTTTCGCAGCTTGACGGCGATGCGCGCCGGCGGCGCGCCTTTCTCGACGATCTGCGCGCGGCGGCCCGCGACGTCGGCTTTTTCTATCTGCGCGGCCACGGCGTGGACGGCGCGTTGAATGCGCGGCTGCAGCACGCCGCGCGGCAATTTTTCGCGCTGCCGGAAGCCGACAAATTGGCGGTGCAGATGGTGCATTCGCCGCACTTTCGCGGTTACAACCGGGCGGCGGCGGAGCTGACGCGCGGGCAGCCGGACTGGCGCGAGCAGTTCGATATCGGCGCCGAACGCCCGGCGCTGACGTTGTCTGACGACACGCCGCGCTGGGCGTGCTTACAGGGGCCAAACCAGTGGCCGGCGGCGCTGCCGACGCTGAAACCGCTGCTGCTGCAGTGGCAACAGGCGATGACCGCCATGTCGCTGCGGCTGCTGCGCGCTTTCGCTTTGGCGCTGTCGCTGCCGGAGCAGGCTTTCGATCGCTTGTACGGCGAGAAGCCCAACGAGCACATCAAACTGATCCGCTACCCGGGGCGGGAGGCTACCGACAGTGCACAGGGCGTCGGTGCGCACAAGGACTCCGGTTTTCTCAGCTTCCTGCTGCAGGACGCGCAAAAAGGGCTGCAGGTGGAGGTAAGCGAAGGGCAATGGATAGACGCGCAGCCGCGTGAAGACACCTTCGTGGTGAACATCGGCGAGCTGCTGGAGCTGGCGACCAACGGCTATCTGCGCGCCACGGTGCATCGGGTGGAAACGCCGCCGGCGGGGTACGACAGGATGTCGATCGCGTTCTTCCTCGGCGCGCGCTTGGACGCGGTGGTGCCGTTGTATCAACTGCCGCCGCCGTTGGCGGCGCAGGCGCGCGGCCCGGCCAGCGATCCGCTCAACCCGCTGCTGCGCGACGTGGGGTATAACTACCTGAAAGGCCGCATCCGTTCCCACCCCGATGTGGCACAGCGCTTTTATCGGGACGTCATCGGCGTCTGAACATCAGGCACAAAAAAGCCCGGCACGCCGGCCGGGCTGATGGCGATTGATTCGGCGATTATTCCGCCAGCGCCTGCTGCAGATCGGCGATCAGATCTTCCACATCCTCAATCCCCACCGACAGGCGCACCAGCTGCGGTGTGATGCCGGTTGCCAGGCGCTGTTCCAGCGGAATGGAGGCGTGCGTCATGCTGAACGGTTGGCTGATCAGGCTTTCCACGCCGCCCAGGCTTTCCGCCAGGGTGAACAGGTGCGAGCGCTGGATGACCCGGCGCGCATAGGCGTCGTCGCCTTTCAGCCGCACCGAGATCATGCCGCCGAAGCGCGTCATCTGGCGCGCCGCCAGTTCATGCTGCGGGTGGCTCGGCAGGCCGGGATAGTAGACGTTTTCCACCTGCGGCTGGCTCTCCAGCCACTGGGCGATGCACAGCGCGCTGTCGCTGTGGCGCTGCATGCGCAGGGCCAGGGTGCGAATGCCGCGCAGCGTCAGGAAGCTGCTGAACGGATCGAGAATGCCGCCGACCGCGTTTTGCAGGAAACCGAGCTGCTCCGCCAGCGCCGGGTTATCCCCCACCGCAGCGACGCCCGCCACTACGTCGGAGTGACCATTGAGGTATTTGGTGGCGGAGTGCACCACCACGTCAAAGCCCAGATCCAGCGGACGCTGCAGATACGGCGAAGCGAAGGTATTGTCCGCCACGCTGATAAGCTGATGCTTTTTGGCGATCGCGGCGATGGCGCTCAGATCCGCCAGTTTCAGCAATGGGTTGGTCGGGGTTTCCACCCAGATCATTTTGGTATCCGGCTCGACCGCCTGTTCCAGCCCGGCGAGATCCGCCGGTGACACGTAGGTGACGCGCAGGCCGGCGGTGCGGCTGCGCACCTTTTCCAGCAGGCGATAGGTGCCGCCGTACAGGTCGTCTACCGCGATCAGGTGGCTGTCTTTATCGAGCAGCTCCAGCACCGTGGAGCAGGCCGCCAGACCGGAGGCGAAGGCGTAGCCGCGGCTGCCGCCTTCCAGTTCGGCGATGGCGCTTTCCAGCGCGGTGCGCGTCGGGTTGGCGCTGCGGGAGTATTCGTAGCCGGTATGCTCGCCCGGTGCCGGTTGGGCGTAGGTGGAGGTGGCGTAAATCGCCGGCATCACTGCGCCGGTCGCGTCCGGGGTGTAACCGGCGTGAACGGTCAACGTATCAAACTTGGCCATAATGGGTCCTTATTAACGTAATTTTTGGCGCCAGGCGTTAAGTACGTCTGTGCGGGTAATCAGGCCGAGGAAGCGCTCGCCGTCGAGCACTACCGCGACGTGGCCATGGTTGAAGGTGGCCTGTAATTCGTCGTAGCCGGCTTCTTTTTGCAGCGTATGGACTTGCTTGGTCATCGCGCTGCCGGCCGGCAGGCTGAAGTGGGCGGCGTCGGCCTGGACGGCGTTCAGCAGATCCCACTCATCGATCAAACCGACCACCCGATCGCCTTCCAGCACCGGCAGCTGCGAGATGTCGTACAGCCGCATGCGGGCGTGCACGATCGCCAGCGTGTCGTCCGGCGCGGCAGAAACGGCCGCACCTTCGTCGTGGCGGTAGGCGATCAGATCGCGCAGATCGCCGTGCTGCGGCTTGCTCAGCAGGCCCTGTTCCAGCATCCAGTGGTCGTTATACATTTTAGACAGGTATTTGTTGCCGCTGTCGCAGACGAAGGTCACCACTCGCTTGGGTTCGGCCTGTGCGCGGCAGTAACGCAATGCGGCGGCCAGCAGGGTGCCGGTGGACGATCCCGCCAGCACGCCTTCCTTGCGCAGTAGATCGCGCGCGGTAGTGAAGGCCTCCGCGTCGCCGATGCGGTAAGCGTTGCGGACCTGGTCAAAGTCGCTGAGCGGCGGGACAAAGTCTTCGCCGATGCCCTCGACTAACCAACTGCCCGCTTCGCCGATGTGACCGTTGTCGAGATAGTCCGCCAGAATAGAACCGGCAGGGTCGGCCAGCACAAATTCCGTCTGCGGCGAAACGTCGGCGAAATAGCGGCTCAGCCCGCCCAGCGTGCCGCCGGAGCCGACGCCGACCACGATAGCGTCCACGTCGTGCTCCATCTGCCGCCACAGTTCGGGCGCGGTAGTGGTGGTATGGGCTGCCGGATTGGCCGGGTTGTTGAACTGATCGATATAAAAGGCGCCGGGGATCTCCCCGGCGAGGCGTTTGGCGTAATCCTGATAGTAAGCCGGATGCCCCTTGCCGACGTCCGAGCGGGTCAACAGCACTTCCACGCCCAGCGCGCGCAGGTGGAAGATCTTCTCGCGGCTCATCTTGTCCGGCACCACCAGCAGCAGCTTATAGCCTTTCAGCGCCGCCACCAGCGCCAATCCCAGGCCAGTATTGCCGGCGGTGGCTTCGATGATGGTGCCGCCCGGCTGCAGCTTGCCGTCGCGCTCGGCCTGTTCGATCATCGACAGCGCCACGCGGTCTTTGATCGAACCGCCGGGGTTTTGGTTCTCCAGCTTGACGAACAGCCGGCACGGGCCGGTATCGAACTGGGTCAGTTCCAGCATCGGGGTATTGCCAATCATCTCGATGACGGAATGGGGGATCGCCATGACTCATCTCCAGGATTATTCGGTATAAAAGTCTTTGTATGGATGATAGCGCTGAGGATAAGCGCTTTAAAAAGAACAAATAACGGTTCTATATGCCATTATGGAATATATTAATCTTTTTTAGACGTATGGATGCGCAGATGTTTAGCAGTGCAGATGCTTGGCCGTGTGGCCGTGGATGGGTGCAAAAATGCGCGTCGCGATGTTTTTTTAAACGATCAGCAGGGGCCTGCGTACAGTTATGTAAAAATGCTGAAAATTCACGCTAAACCCTGCAAAAATAAGATAAATCACATAAACTCACAGCAAGGGCATTTTCGGTGCGTTGTGTTACCCGCTATGGGCGCCGCAGGGGGTTGCGGCCGGCATGCGCGCACCGGGCCACTCTCGCTGGTTGGCTTAAAACGTGAACATGTTTGAAAGTTAACGCTATTTCAATGGTTTGAATGGACACTCTGGCGACGTCATGATGAAAAAAAACTTATCCACTTCCCTGAAAAAACTGACCTTCAGCGTAGGCATCCTGTTGCTGGCCGCACCGGCCGTGCGCGCTGCCGAGCCGCCGGCGCCGCCGCAGGTAGACGCCAAGGCCTACATTCTGATGGATTACAACAGCGGCAAGGTGCTGACCGAAGGTAATTCCGATACGCGTCTCGATCCCGCCAGCCTGACCAAGATCATGTCCAGCTACGTGATCGGCCAAGCGATCAAGGCCGGCAAGATCAAGCCGGACGACCTGGTCACCGTCGGTAAAGATGCCTGGGCGCCCGGTAACCCGGCGCTGCGCGGTTCTTCACTGATGTTCATCAAGCCGGGCGATCAGGTGCCGGTGCTGGAGCTGAATAAAGGCATCGTGATCCAGTCGGGCAACGATGCCAGCATCGCGCTGGCGGATTACGTGGCGGGCAGCCAAGATTCGTTCGTCGGCCTGATGAACAACTACGCCAAATCTCTGGGGCTGCAGAATACCCACTTCCTGACGGTGCACGGTCTGGATGCGGAAGGGCAGTACAGCACCGCGCGCGACATGGCGCTGCTGAGCCAGGCGCTGATCCGCGACGTGCCGGACGAATACGCGCTGCATAAAGAGAAAGAGTTCACCTTTAACAAGATCCGCCAGATTAACCGCAACCGCCTGCTGTGGAGCAGCAACCTGAACGTCGACGGCATCAAGACCGGTTACACCAGCGGTGCAGGCCACAACCTGGTGGCGTCCGCCACCGACGGCCCGATGCGCCTGATCTCGGTGGTGCTGGGCGCGCCGAGCGATCGCGTGCGCTTCAGCGAAAGCGAAAAGCTGCTGACCTGGGGCTTCCGTTTCTATGAAACCGCGACGCCGATCAAGGCCGATAAGCCGTTCGTCACCCAGAAAGTGTGGTTCGGCGACGTCAGCGAAGTGCCGCTCGGCGTGGCGAAAGACGCCTCGGTCACCATTCCGAAAGGGCAGATGAAAAACCTGAAGGCCAGCTACAAGCTGACCCAACCGACGCTGGAAGCGCCGCTGGCGAAAAACCAGGTGGTCGGCACCATCGATTTCCAACTGGACGGCAAGACCATCGAGCAGCGCCCGCTGGTGGTGATGCAAGAGGTGAAAGAGGGCAACTTCTTCAGCCGCATCTGGGATATGGTGATGATGAAGCTGAGCCAATGGTTCGGCGGGATCTTCGGCTAAATACCCTGATGTGAGGCGCGCGCCCCGGGCGCAAGATTCTCGACCAAGCCGCAACGGAGACGTTGCGGCTTTTTTTTCGCAAGTTTCTGGGATGCGGGGTGTTTAAAAGTAGTCCACCAGCATGGTGGCGCCGCTGGTGAAATCGCCTTCCGCCAGGGTGACGGCGCTGTTTTTCACCGGTACTGCATCAAGCGTCGGCGGATTGGCGTAATCGATGTTCAGCGGCGTATTGATGGCAAAGGCCTTACCGTTGGCCAACAGCTTGATGCCCAATCCATTGACGCTGCTGGTTAACACGCTGCCGTCGAAGGCCGCCGCGCCGCCCATGATCTTCATTTTCAGCTGGCGGCTGTTATCCAGAAATTCGCATTTGATGCTGTAATCGATGCGTTGCATATAGCGATTGCCGTCGATGCGCTTGATACCGACCTTGCCGAAGTCGATATCGATGGTGCGCCCGTCATTGATCACGCAAGGCGGAGGCGCCACCACGGTGGCGGTGATGTTGACCTTGGTGCCCTGGTCGGCGGCCTGGGCGGCGGCGCTAATCAGGCTCAGTGACCACAGCAGAGCGCAGCGCGTTTTTTTCGTCATGTTCATTCTGACTCCCGTTTCAAGGTGCGCTGAAGATCAGCGTGGCCGAGCCTGACAGCGGGCCGGTGGCGATGCTGGTGTAAGGCACATTGTTCTTCACCGGCACAAAGGTTACGGTGTCGTTGCCCAGTCCGTTGACGATGCGCGTTCTGAAGGCATTGTTGGGCTTTACCACCGCCCCGTTGTACACCATGGCCACGCCGACGTTAGGGTTGCTGGTCTTGATAAAATCGCTGGAGAAGCCGCTGGCGTCGCTGACCATACGGATCAGAATATCCTGCGTCGCGCTCTGGTCGTCGCATTGGTAGCTGAGCGCTTTATCCTGTTTTATCTGGGCATCGCTGGCGCTCTGAGTCAGAAAGTCCTGACGGATCTGGCCGAAGTCGACGTTAATCTGCTGGCCGTTGTTGATGGTGCAACTGGTGGTGACGAAGTAAGCGTCATTGTCGGCGATCAGGCGCCAGCGATAAACGCCGCACTGTGGGCAACCCGGCTGATCGTTAGTCTGAATAAAGTTGATTTGACCGATGACGTCGCCCTTGTTCACCTTGATGTCCGGCGTTGGGAAACGGTTCAACACGATATAGACCCGGATGGCGACCGACTGAGTTTGCAGGTTGGTCAGGCTGAGTACGCTGATGCCTGATGGCACCGGAGAGTTGTAATCGCTGCCGTTGATGGTGGTACCGCTGCCGATGGTGCCAAAAATCGCACTGTTCATCGACAGCGCCGGGCTGTCGGTTTTGAGATAGTCATACCAGCTCGCGACGTCGTTTTTACAGGTGACCTGGCTGACGTTGACGATTTCGTTTTTGCCATAAGAAAGCTGTGGCCCGATGCGTACCCGGACGTCAACCGGCGTGGCCGAGCCCCCGGGTGGAATCAGTCCGCCATCGGACGTGCGGCAGGTAAATGCGTTGGCATTGCCAAGCAGCATGAAGAAAGATAATGCCAGGCAGCAACGTAAAAATAGCAGGGCTGTTTTTCTCACGATAATATCCCAATATATATAAATAGTGTGCGGCATTACTCCGCAATGAAATATCGCCAATCAGGCCGGTTGGCCATATTTATTCCGTTAAAGGGGAGTGAGGGCATCTCTGTTGGGGATGCCGTCGTTATCACCGTTCAGCAACGCGGTGGGATACCACCTCAACGAGTTGTTGATAGAGCCGTCCGTCACAATCACTTTTTGCCGAACGACAAGATCCAACAACAGCCGCCGAGCCCGGTAAACACCGACGTTGACAGCATTGGCCAGTTGCCGCGTCGATAGCCATTGCTGCTGCGGCGGCAGCCCGGCGACGGGGCACTTGCGGGGCGACTGCGCAAATAATGTTTGCAGCAGATCGTGCTGCAATTGCCGTATTTCCTTTTGTTTCGGAGATAACGCTTCCATAGCACTTCCTCTGTATTCCGATTGCCGTATTCCTAAGAAAAAACAAACTTTCGCTGCCTACCAACAACGAGGTAAAACGCGAACAAAGAAAAATCCTATCTATTTATCAGGATTGAAAAAAAAGGCGTTGCCCGCCCCGCTTTTACCTATAGCAAGGCAGGGGAGGCGTCACGCTGAAACCTAAAATTTTGGTTTATTATATTCACAAAGTGCCACTTTGCGATCTGATTACTTGGTAATCTCAGAAAAACAGGATATTACTCTATAAAAGCATCTTTTACGATCTATGAGCCTAAAAATAACAGTAAATTAACTTCAATTAGGAAATAAATTGCGAATGTTCGCCTTGATCAAAAAAAGCCTTTTTTTGCTTGGAGGCATTTGCCAGAATATTCATCGCCGGACAAGAAGGGCGGATTAGAAAGTATTGGCCTCTGCTTGTTGTGATTTCGTTTATTTTTATATGACGAATTCATTAATGGGTGGGCCGCTGCGAACTTGCCGTGATCGACATGTTTATTGTCGGTGCCTTTGGGTTTTGGCAGTTAACCAACCAGCAAGATGCTAAAGAATCAGGGCTGCGCATATATAAGCGCGAGCGGGTTTCCTGTTGCTCTTTTTCTTGATTGGAATATGCATTTTTTCTTATAAGGAATATAGGTTCTATGAAACTTAACAAAATCATGATGGCTGCAGTGATTGCATTTGGCGCAAGTTCTTTTGCACAGGCAGCCGATCAGGGACACGGTAAGGTCACCTTCACGGGCTCTATTATTGATGCGCCATGCTCTATTGCACCCGAGTCGATCGATCAGACCGTAGATCTGGGCCAGGTTTCCAACGTGGCGTTGAAAAACGGCGGCAAATCCAACCCGCGTCCGTTTGAAATCAAACTGGAGCAGTGTGATATCACCACGCTGAAAACCGTTAAAACCACCTTCAGCGGCGTAGCGTCGTCCACCGACAAGGATCTGTTGGGTATCGCGGGCACTGCCAGCGGCGCCGGCGTAGCCATCTCTTACAATGGTCAGCCGATCAAACTGGGTGAAGCGACTACCGCACAGACCCTGAACACCGGCAACAATACCCTGCATTTCGCCGCCTACCTGCAGGGCGAAGGCGCTTCCGCCGCCATCGTTCCGGGCGATTTCACTGCCGTAGCCGATTTCACCCTGGCTTATCAGTAAGTGAGTCCGAAGGCTTAATCAACCAGGCATGGGGTTCGCCGCATGCCTGGTGAATCTCCCTGTCAAAGGAATGTCGCGATGTTTTTACCAAGGAATCGAGCGGGTGCCGTTCTTTTGGCGTCGTTGGCGTTTGTGCCCGGCTATGCAACTTCCGCCGCGCAGGGGTGGGGCAAAGTCAACATGCACGGCGCCATTATCGACACCGCCTGCGCCATTGCCGCCGGCAGCCGCGATCAGACGATCGATATGGACACTATTCCTCTCGGGCAGATCATTCGTGACGGCCAGGGGATGACCAAACCTTTCAGTATCGAATTGGTCAATTGCATTTTGGAACGACCGGAAAACAAGCCTGACTGGAAATTCTTTCAGGTCACGTTTGATGGTTATGCGGAAGGCGCTCTGTTTGGCGTACAGGGCGATGCGCGCGGCGTTGCATTGGAGATAAAAGACAGCAGCGGCACGGCGGTTATTCCAGGGAAACCTTTACCGATGGAGGGAATAATACCGGGAAACCGAGTGCTGAATTATTCCATGACGTTGATGCCGAATCACCAGCCGTTGAAGGTGGGAGCGTATTTTTCCACAGTGCGTTTTAAGCTGGATTATTTTTGATTTTTTCTCGTACTGACGGTTAATTCGTTATTGAAAGGACTTTATTATGCTTTCACCGGCAGGGAAGTTATTTCGTCTTCAGGCCTTGGGGCTTTGCGTTGCCCTTTCTCTGGGAAATCCAATCGCGTTGGTCTATGCCGCCGACGTTATTCAATTCAATACCGACGTATTGGACATCAACGATCGTAAAAATATCGATCTGAGCCAATTCACGCGCAGCGGCTACATCATGCCGGGCGTTTATACCATGGTGGTGCACGTCAATAAGAACGATCTGCCGGAACAGCCGGTGACGTTTATGGCGCCCGAGAACGATCCTAAAGGCAGCGAAGCCTGTCTTTCGCCGGAATTGGTCAACCAACTGGGGCTGAAAGAAAAACTGTTAAGCACGCTGAACTGGACGCACGGCGGCCGTTGCCTTGACGCCTCCAGTCTGGCGGGGATGGAAGCCCGCGGCGATCTTGCCAGCTCCTCACTGTATCTCAACATTCCTCAGGCCTATCTGGAATACAGCTCGGAAAACTGGGACCCGCCTTCGCGCTGGGATGACGGTATTCCTGGGCTGCTGTTTGACTATAACGTCAACGCCCAAACGCAAAAGCATCAGAAAGGCGGCAGCAGTTACAGCCTGAGCGGCAACGGCACCGGCGGCGCCAACCTGGGCGCCTGGCGTCTGCGCGCCGACTGGCAGGCCAACCTCAACCATCAGACCGGTTCGTCTCAGCCTACCGATAAGCAGTTCGACTGGAGCCGCTATTACGCCTACCGGGCGATCCCGGCGCTGCGTTCGCGGCTGACGATGGGTGAGGATTACCTGAACTCCGACATTTTCGACAGCCTGCGCTTTACCGGCGTCAGTCTGCGATCCGACGACAGCATGTTGCCGCCCAACCTGCGCGGCTATGCGCCGGAAGTGACCGGCGTGGCGAAAACCAACGCCAAGGTGGTGGTCAGCCAGCAGGGGCGCGTGCTGTATGAAACGCAGGTAGCGGCGGGGCCGTTCCGCATTCAGGACATCAATGATGCGGTTTCCGGCGAGCTGGACGTGCGTGTCGAAGAGCAAGACGGCAGCGTGCAGGAGTTCAAGATGAACACCGCCAACATTCCTTATCTGACGCGGCCGGGTACGGTGCGTTACAAGCTGGCGACGGGCAAACCGTCAGAGTGGGGGCACCATCTGCGCGGGCCGATGTTCGGCACCGGCGAGTTCTCCTGGGGGATCAGCAACGGCTGGTCGCTGTACGGCGGGGCCATCGCCGGCGGCGATTACAACGCGCTGTCGCTGGGGATCGGGCGCGATCTGATGGCGCTGGGGGCGCTGTCGTTCGATGCCACGCAGTCGCGTGCGCGTTTGCCGCAGGATGGCACGCTGACCGGTGGTTCGTACCGGCTGAGCTATTCGAAGAACTTCGATGAATACGACAGCCAGGTCACCTTTGCCGGTTACCGCTTCTCCCAGGAAGATTTCATGAGCATGGGGGACTACCTAGATGCGCGTTACGAAGGGGGGCGCAGCGGCAAGAGCAAGGAGATGTACACCATCACCTTCAACAAGCAGTTCCGCGAGCTGGGACTGAGCACCTATCTCAACTACAGCCACCAAACCTACTGGGATCGGGCGCCGAACGATCGTTACAACCTGATGGTATCGCGCTACTTCGACATCGGTGATTTCAAGAACGTCAGCGTGTCGCTGTCGGCCTATCGCAACCGTTACAACGAGCGCAACGACGACGGGATGTATCTGTCGCTGTCGCTGCCCTGGGGCAGCGCCGGGACGCTCAGTTACAACATGACGCTCGATCGCGAAGAGAACGCCCACCGGGTCGGGTACTACAACCGGGTTGATGAACACAACAACTATCAGATCAGCGCCGGCGCCGCACGCAGCGGAGCGACGGCCAGCGGTTATTACAGCCATCAGGGCGACATGGCGCAGATCAACGCCAACGCCAGCTACCAGGCCGGCCGCTACAGCGCCGTCGGCATCGGCGCGCAGGGCGGCCTGACGATGGCGGCGGAAGGGGCGGTGCTGCACCGCGTCAATACGCCGGGCGGTACGCGTTTGCTGCTCGATACCGAAGGCGTCGCCGGTGTGCCGGTGCGCGGCTACGGCAGTACGGTGCTGACCAACCGTTACGGCAAGGCGGTGGTGGCGGATGTAAACAGCTACTACCGCAATAAGGCCAGTATCGATCTCAACAGCCTGAGCGACAACGTCGAGGCGACGCGTTCGGTAGTGCAGGCCACGTTGACCGAGGGGGCCATCGGCTACCGCAAGTTTGAAGTGATTGCCGGCGAGAAGGCGATGGCGATCGTCAAGCTTGCGGACGGCAGCGAGCCGCCGTTCGGTGCCACGGTGCTGAATGCCCGCAAACAGGAGACCGGCATCATCAACGACGGCGGCAGCGTTTACCTGTCCGGCCTCAACCCCGGCGAGCGCATGAGCGTGCACTGGAACGGCGCGGCGCAGTGTGAAATCCAGCTGCCGTCGCCGCTGCCGGCCGAAATGTTGATGAACACGTTGCTGCTGCCTTGCCGCCCGCTTGACGGCAGCAAGTCGGCGGCTGACGCCAACTGACATACACCCGGCGGAGCCCGCTCCGCCGCTAAACCGCCGGGGCGGGCTCGTCCGCTTCCGGCCGACTGGAACCGTGAAGACATGATGAATCTGACTATGACCAGAAAGACCGTTTTCCTTGTGGGCCCGCTCGCCGCCGCGTTGACGATCGGCGCGGTCAGCCTGCCCGCTCATGCGGCTATCGCGCTGGATCGCACGCGCGTGATTTTCGACGGCGACCTGAAAACGGTCAGTCTCAACATCAGCAACCAGAACAAACAGTTGCCGTATCTGGCGCAGGGATGGATCGAAGACGATCGCGGCAACAAGATTCAAAGTCCTTTCACCGTGCTGCCGCCGGTGCAGCGGGTGGAACCGGGCAAACCGAGCCAGGTGAAGATCCAGTCGCTGCCGGCCGCGCGTCAGCTGCCGCAGGACAGGGAGACGCTGTATTACTTCAACCTGCGCGAGATCCCGCCGCGCAGCAATAAGCCGAATACGCTGCAGATAGCGCTGCAGACGCGCATCAAAATGTTTTATCGCCCGGCGGCGCTCGCCCCGAAAAAGAACGCCGCGCCGTGGCAGGAGCAGCTGACGCTGACCCGGCAGGGTGATAAGTACGTGGTGAATAACCCGACCCCTTATTACGTGACGATCGTTGAGGCGAGCGCCGGCAAGGGCGGAAAAGGGGCGGCGGGCTTTGAACCGCTGATGGTGGCGCCGAAGGCCAGTGCCCCGCTGAACGTCTCTGCCGCGAGCCTCGGCAACGGTCCGTCGCTGGCATACATCAACGATTACGGTGGGCGGCCGCAGTTGAACTTCCGCTGCGCCGGCAATGCCTGCCAGGTCGTGCCGGTCGCCAAATGACGATCCGCGCGCAAGCAGGGAAGACAGAGTGAACACAGCGGAGTGAACGAATCATGCAACGAAAGATCCCCATGCTGTTGGGAAAGGCCTATGAACGTCATCAGCGACGCACTATCGGCCTGACGGTGTTGGCCGCGCTGATGGTACCGCTGACGGCAGGCACGATGCTGATGCTGATGCCGTCGGCCCGCGCGGTGGACAACTGGGACGTGGAGGGCGCGAACGGCACGCTCCACGTCTACGGCGCGTTGACGGAAAGCGCCTGCAGTCTGGAAATGACCACCGCTCGTCAGGAGGTTTGGCTGGGGGAGACCGGAACAGCGCACTTCCAGCGTCCGGGCGATCGCGGCACGCCGGTGGCGTTCGAGTTGACGCTGAAAGACTGTCTGCGGGCGCCGGCGAGCAATCGCGACGCCTGGACCGGGGTTCTGGCCTGGAGCGGCAGTCAGCCTGCGGTGTCGGTGGCGTTTGCCGCGCCGACGGATGACGACGCGCCGGGTTTGGTCAGGGTCGCCGGCGTCACCGGCTTGGGGCTGCAGTTGGCGGATGCCAGCGGCCTGCCGGTGCGCCTCGGCGCGCGTAACAAACCGATCTTGCTGACGCCGGGGCAAAACACCCTGACGTATACGGTGACGCCGGTGCGCACCCCGGCGACGCTGAGCGCCGGCGCCTACCGTGCGGCGATCGATTTCCGCCTTTATTACGACTAATACGCCGCTTGTGCCGGAGCGGCGCAAGCACAACCAAAGGGAGTGGCGTCATGCGCGCGACAGAGACGAACCGGCGCCGGAGCGCGCTGTTGGGGGCCGGCATGGTCATGGCGGCCGGCATGATGGCGCCGCCGGCGGCTGCGGCGGAAAACATGCGCTTTCACGGTACGCTGGTGGCCGAGCCGTGCGTCATTCAGCCGGGAGATGAGGATATCCAACTGGATTTCGGCACCATCGTCGACAAATACCTGTATCTGAACACCCGCACCCATAGCCAAAGCTTCGCGTTGCACCTGACCGAGTGCGATCTCAGCCTGGGCAATACGGTGGCCATTACGTTTACCGGCACCGAGAACGCCAAACTGCCCGGCCTGTTGGCGCTGGATGCCGGCAGCCTGGCCTCGGGGATCGGCATCGGGCTGGAGGACAGCACCGGCAAGGCGCTGCCGCTCAATCGGGCAAGCGATAAATTCCGCCTGAATGCCGGCAACACCACGCTCACGCTGCAGGCCTATGTGCAGGGGGAGCCGGAGGCCATCCAAACGAAGTCCATCGGCCGCGGCACCTTCAGCGCGGTGGCCACCTTTACGTTGGAATACGAATAAGCGTCTACAAGGACAAAAAACGCAATGATGATAAAGCCCCTCAATCGCGCTCTGCGCATGAGCCTGCTGTGCCTGTTGGCGTTGAGCGCCGCCGCCTGTCAAAACCAAAAGTCGGGCAAGCCCGCCGTGAACACCAAAAATCAGGCTGTGCAAGCTCCGTCAGAAGAGGCTTTGCGCAAGCAGCGTGAGGCCGAGCAGCTGCAGCAGTGCCAGCAGCAACTGGGTGCATTGCGCACGATCGACGAGAAACAGTATCAGCGCTATAAACAGGCCTTCGACAGCCTGATGAGCGGCGCTTCGCAGTACGCCAACCTGCGTGCACGGGTAAACGGCGACACGCAGGAGACGGTGGATGCGCTGTATCGCTACAAGGTCAACTATCTGTGCGCCGGAGTGAATCAGGCGGTGTTGACCGGCTTGGCGGATCGCGGGGAGCAGGTTAAATGAGGCTGCGCCTGCTGGGCTGTGCGGCTCTGCTGTTCACCGGCGTCGCGCAGGCGGACGACGGCGTGCCGGCGCTGCTGCAGTTTGCCGAGCAGTATCAACGGCAGAACACCGCGCCGAAGAGCGAAAACGCGGCGCCCGCCGACCGCGGGGCGGGGCAAAAAAAGCGTGAGCCGGCAAAGCGTCCGCCGGACACCCACCAGCCTGCTTCACCGGCCAAAGCTTTTACGCTGAGCCAGGAATTATTGGCGCGTGACCAACAGCTGGCGCGCCAGCGAATGGAACTGACGATGTTGCGCCAGGAACTTACTGCGCTGCGGGCTGAGAAAGCAGCGCCACCCGTCGCGACGTTGCCTGATTCGTCAACGCTGCAGCAGTGGATCGCCGGGCTGGGCGCCGCCTGGCGCGGCTCGCCCGATGCGCAGCGCGCCGAGGCGCTGCTGCGGCAGGCGACGCAGGAAACCGCCAAAACCAAAGCGACGGCGATGCAGGCCGAACGGCGCGTCACCGAGCTGGAGTCCGCCGCGCAGGCATCGGCGCAGACGCTTGCACAACGCCAGCGCGAGCACCAGGAGGAACTGCACGCTCTGCGTAACGCGCTGGAGGCGAGTGAGCAGAAGCGGGCCGATGAGCAGAAAGTGACCCAGCAGGCGCGCGAAGCGCTGTTGGCGCTGCATAAGCGGCTGCAATGGGAGGTGACGCCGGAGCAGTTGAAGGATGAACGCAAGCGTTTGTCCTATGCGGCGGGCAGTGCGCTGGGGAGGGATATTCAGGGGGTAGTGACGGAGCGTCAAAGCTGGGGCGTACCGGTGGACCGCGACAGCCTGTTGGCGGGCGTCATCGATAGCGTGTCGGGGCGTTTGCAGCTGCCGCCGGATGAACTGAATACGCTGACGGCGCAGGCGGATGCCGCCGCCATGGCCGCGCGTGAGAAACGCGTTAACGAACAGCGGCGGCGTGATGAAGATTATCTGGCGCAGTTCAGTCAACAAAAGGGCGTAAAGCAGTCGGCGATGGGCTTTTGGTATCGGGTGGATTACGCCGGGGAGGGCGCGCTGGCGCCAACGGCGGTGGTCGATGTGGTCGTGAAGGAGAAATTGACCGACGGCACGGTGATCCAGGATATGGAGCTGAGCGGCAAGGTGCTGTCGCAACCGCTGTCCGAGTATCCGCCGCTGTTCAGAGAGGCGATAAGCCATCTGCATAACCACGGTTCGCTGACGATGGTCGTGCCGCCGGCGCTGGCCTACGGCGAAACCGGCTATCCGCCGAAAGTGCCACCTAACGCCACCATGATTTATGAATTACGCATCGACAACAGTCAGGCTCCGACAAAGGGGGCCCAGGCGGTTAAACGGGAAGCCGGAACGGCGGGAGGGCAGGGATGAACACCATGATAAAAATCGCGCTATTTGATGAAAACCGTTACTTCAGCGCCGGTTGGCAGGAGGCCCTGGCGCTGCATTTCAGCACTTACGGCAAGCGCACGCTGTTATTGGATACGCAGCAGGTTCACGAAGCCGATCTGGTGTTCTGCTATTTTCCTCCCGGCGTGCAAAGCTGTTTTTGTCACTTTTTTGAGGCACAGACCGCAGGGCGCAAAACGCTGTATTTCTCGTTGCGAACGCCGGAGGGGCGGTATAAACGCACCGTCGGCACCCGCTGCTCGCTGGAGGCCGGCGTCATTTATCACGATACGCCGCTGGTATCGGCATTGTATCAGGTGAGCGCCGAACTGGAGCGGCGCAGCAAATGGCCGGGCAGGCCGGGTTGTGGCATGAACTGCGTATGCCAGCACCGCGGCCTGACGCTGCGCGAACAGGAGATCATGCGCTGCATGACGCGGGAGATGGGGGTAACGCAAATTGCACGGATGCTGGACATCAGTGTGAAAACCGTCAGCAATCACAAGATGAGCGTTATGCGCAAGATGGGATTCCGGCGTAATGCCGAACTTTACGGCTGGCTGCGGCACAGCGCCCGCCCCGGCGCCGTGGGGGCTCGGGCCGGCATTCAGCCGGGCGTTGCGGCAGGGAAAGAGCGGCATTGAAACGGCGCCGGCCAGATCGGACCGGCCGGCGCCTTTAGGGCCTCGCCGTGGCGGTCAGTTGCAGGCCACGACCTTAATCGCCAGCCCGCCCTGGGAGGTTTCGCGGTATTTGGCGTTCATGTCTTTGCCGGTTTCGTACATGGTTTCGATCACCTTATCCAGACAAACTCGTGGTTCGCTGGTGCGGCGCATCGCCATGCGTGCGGCGTTGACCGCCTTGACGGCGGAAATGGCGTTGCGTTCGATGCAGGGCACCTGAACCTGGCCGGCGAGCGGATCGCAGGTCAGCCCCAAATGGTGCTCCATGGCGATCTCCGCCGCGATGCACACCTGCGCCGGGCTGCCGCCCAGCAGCTCGGTCAACCCGGCCGCCGCCATCGAACAGGCTACGCCCACTTCCCCCTGACAGCCCACTTCGGCGCCGGAGATCGAGGCGTTCATTTTGTACAGCGCGCCAATCACGCCGGACGCCAGGAAATAGCGGGTGTAGGAGTTGGCGTTTACCGGACGGATGAACTTGTCGTAGTAAGCCAGCACAGCAGGGATGATGCCGCAGGCGCCGTTGGTCGGCGCGGTGACCACGCGGCCACCGGCGGCGTTCTCTTCGTTGACCGCCAGCGCGAACATGTTGATCCAATCGACCACGTTCATCGGGTCGATATTGTTCTTGTCGCCGGTCACCAGAATGCGGCGCAGCGCGGCGGCGCGGCGCGGCACTTTCATCGGGCCGGGCAGCAAGCCTTCGGTGTTGATGCCGCGTTCGATACCGGCGCTCATCACCTGCCAGACATCGGCGAAGTGCGCGTCGATATCCGCCTTGCTGCGCAGCGCCAGCTCGTTCTGCATCACCAGGCCGGACAACGACAGCCCGGTGTCTTTGCAATGCTGCTGCAGATCGTGCGCCGATTTGAACGGGTAGGGCACCGGCGTGGCGCCCTCGGCGGACTGACCGAAGTGCTCTTCGTCGACGATGAAACCGCCGCCGATCGAGTAATAGGTTTTGCTGTGCAACAGGCGTTCACCGGCGAAGGCGCGGATACGCATGCCGTTTTCGTGCAGCGGCAGGTTGTCGCTGTGGAAGTTCATGCCGCCGTGTAGCGGGAAATCCACCTCGTGATGGCCGTTGGCCAGCGGCAGGCGGCCGCGCTGTTCGACGTCGCGGATAAAGCCCGGGATGCTGTCGATGTCCACGTCGTGCGGCAGGTTGCCGGCCAGGCCCATGATGATGGCGATATCGGTGTGGTGGCCTTTACCGGTCAACGACAGCGAACCGTACACGTCGACCACCACGCGGGTGGTGTCCTGCAGCTGCTGGTGGGCGATCAGATCGTCGACGAACTGTTTGCCGGCTTTCATCGGGCCAACGGTGTGGGAGCTGGATGGGCCGATGCCAATTTTGAAAATATCGAAAACGCTGACCATGGTCTCGCCTCCTTCTTCAGGTTTCAGGCGGTGAATACGGGAAATGGGGGAGTGCGGGAGGGCCGGCGCACAGCGGCGCCGGCCGGACGTGATTAGCCGATCAGGCTGAACACGATAGCAGAGATGGCGATCAGACCCATCACAACCACGAACACGTTGCTGATGTGGCCGCTGTACTTGCGCATGGCAGGCACTTTACGGATGGCATACATCGGCATCAGGAACAGCAGCATGGCGATGATTGGGCCACCCAGGGTTTCGATCATGCCCAGGATGCTTGGGTTCAGGGTGGCGACAATCCAGGTGGTCACCAGCATGAAGATAGCGGTCATGCGGTTCAGTTTGGCGGTGCTGACGGTTTTGCCGCGGCTCTTCATCGACTTGGCAACCAAGCCGTTGAAGCCTTCACGGGCGCCCAGGTAGTGGCCCAGGAACGATTTGGTGATGGCGACGAAGGCGATAACCGGCGCGATGTACGCGATCATCGGGTTGTTAAAGTGGTTAGCCAGGTAAGACAGAATCGAGATGTTCTGCGCTTTGGCTTCCGCCAGGTTTTCCGGCGTCAGGCTCAGCACGCAGCTGAACACGAAGAACATCACGGTCAGCACCATCATGATGTGTGCATAAGCCAGAATGCGGGAGCATTTCTTCTCGGCGTCTGCGCCGTACTCCTCGCGTTTGGCGACGGCGAAGGCGGAGATGATCGGCGAGTGGTTGAAGGAGAACACCATTACCGGGATCGCCAGCCACAGGGTCATGATCAGGCCGTGGCCCATGCCGGTACCGCTGCCGGACAGCGACACGTTTTCGAAGATGGCGCCGGTCCAGTTAGGGATCAGATAGACGGCCAGCAGCATCAGCACCGCGACGAACGGGAAGACCAGGATGCTCATGGTTTTCACGATGGCCTGCTCGCCGAAGCGCACGATGGTCATCAGGCCGACGATCAGGATCAGCGACAGGATGGCGCGCGGTGGCGACGTCATGCCCAACTGATGGGTGATGAAGCTGTCGACGGTGTTGGTGATCGCCACGCTGTAAACCAGCAGAATCGGGTAGATGGCGAAGAAGTACAGCAGGGTGATCAGTTTACCGGCGGTGATGCCGAAGTGCTCTTCTACCACGGCGGTGATGTCTTCACCGGGATTTTTGCCGGACAGAACAAAACGGCACAGGCCGCGGTGGGCAAAGAAGGTCATCGGGAAAGCGATGATGGCCATGATGATCAGAGGAATCAAACCGCCGATGCCGGCGTTGATGGGCAAGAACAGGACGCCTGCGCCGATGGCGGTGCCGTACAGGCCCAACATCCACATGGTATCCGTTTTACGCCAGGTACTGCTGGAGCCCGAGGCCGCAGAGGCAATTGTGCCGGTCTGTGTAGTGTCCATAAATATCTCCGAAGTGAACACGAATTTAAAATTAAAAGGCAAAACTTAAGGTTAAACCGTCAAACGTCCTATTCAGGCAACGCTTGCGGTAAGAATCAGGTGTTGCTTGCGGGGATGTTTTGGCGTCCCCCTGGTTGTTTATTGTGTTCATTACCAAGGCACAGCGCCGGGTAATTCACTAAAGACTTTCCACCGTCACGGGTGATAAAAGTCGTTACCGCTGCCGACAGGTCTTTGCCTGTCGATTTTTGTTGGCGGCAAGATAACGATTTACAGTAGAAACAACCGTGATCCTGCTCTCAAATGCGCAATATGTGCAGTTATCCGCTTTTTTATCGATTTTTCGCGCATTTGTTGCACATTTGTGTAAGATTTTGTGCTGAGAACGCTCTCATAAAACTTTCTGCGATTATGCGGGTTGTACAATAATTAGCCGGATAAAGCGCTGTGCTCAGCAGCAAGCCGAGCAATATATTTTATGCGTGGTTTTGGATCTAGCGAAAAACCCGGATTAAGCAGTTTTAGTGACGTAGATCACATTGTATTTTTAAGTAAAATTTAATTCATCTATTTGTTTTTAATGGTTTTTAATTAAAAATCACCGCTAATAACGAAGGGAAATTACTTACGTGGTTAGCGGATAAAAATGCGTAACCATTCATCATATAAATAACAGATAACTAACAGGTATTGGCGAGATTTGCTGCAATCGCTTAAAACGCCGTTTATTTAAACATCCCGGCCTTTGGCGCGATTTATCATATAAAAGTCATAAATAGTCGTTAATTCACGCAGCCGACAGCGTGTTTTGCCTACGAGAGAATAATCACTCGGGTAACCTGTTGCATTTTATTAACCTGATGTTGCGTGCGGATAAGCGAAAAACGCGAATCGATTGCGCATTATTTGTTCATTTTAGAGCAAGGAAAGAGGGGGATTGCAGCGGTGCGCCGTCGGTTTCGACGGCGCAGAAGGCGGATTAATAGCGGGTAGCGATGGCGTTGTCGTTGAAGAACGCCATGAAGTCGGCGTCCGGTTGGCGGTCGCTGATCACCCGATCGAACTGCGTCAGGGGGCCGATACAGGCCGGTTTGGTTTTGCCGAACTTACTGTGGTCTGCCACCAGGATCTTTTGCTGCGCCATCGCCATGGCGCGATGCTTCATCTCCAGCTCGTCAAAGTTGAAGCAGGTGGCGCCGTGCTGCAGGCTGAGGCCGGCGGCGGAGATAAAGGCGATGTTCGGGCAGATATGATCGAGCTCGTTACGGCCACTGACGCTGGAAAAGATGTAGTTGTTCGGCTTGAACTCACCGCCGCACAGGATCACTTTGCAGTTCGGTTTGTCCTGCAGCGCCAGGAAGGTGTTCAGCGAATGACAGACGGCGGTGAAGGTCAGCTCGTCGGCGATGGCATCGATGATCGCGGGGGTGGTGGTGCCGCAGTCGAAAAACACCGTATCGTTTTCATTGATCAGCGGTGCTGCCAGTAGGCCGATGCGCCGTTTCTCCGTCACCTGCTTGGCTTTTTGATCGGAAACGAAGTAGTTGGTCACGCCGTTGCTGCGCGGATCGGTCACCACATAGCCGCCGAGCAGCACCACCGCCGCCGGTTCGGCGCTCAGATCGCGGCGAATGGTCATCTCCGAGACCCCCAGCAGCACGGCGGCTTCTTTCAGGTGGATCTTGTCAGCGCGTTTTAACGCCTGAACTAGCCGGTTGATACGTTCTTCGCGCCGCGTTTCCATAGGTCCGTCTTCCCACAGGTAGTAGAGGTAAAGGGCGTGCCGGCGTGTCCGGCGCTAAACACAACAATGCGGGGCAATATCGGGCCGCCTTGGCCGCCCGTATTGTCCCGCATCGGAGTGTATTGCTGTGCCCGTCAGGGCATGCCGACGATCAGTAGCTGCCTGCCGCCGGCTGCGCGCCGGAAACGATGGCGACGCCGGAGCTGGTGCCGATACGCGTGGCGCCGGCGTTGATCATCTTCTCGGCGGTGGCGCGATCGCGCACGGCGCCGGAAGCTTTCACGCCCATCTCGCTGCCCACGGTCTCGCGCATCAGTTTGACGTGCTCTTCCCGAGCGCCGCCGGTGCTGAAGCCGGTGGAAGTTTTCACGAAGGCCACATCGAGTTCGCGACACATTTCACAAACCTGGACGATCTGCGCATCGCTGAGCAGGCAGGTTTCCAATATTACCTTCAACGGGATCGCCGCGCAAACCTCGCGCACGGCGGCGATGTCGGCTTTCACTTCGTCCAGCAGGCCGCTTTTCAACCAACCGACGTTGATCACCATATCGATCTCTTGCGCGCCGGCGGCGATCGCCGCTTTGGCTTCAAAGGCTTTGGCAACGGTCAGGCCGGCGCCCAGCGGGAAACCGATCACCGAGCAGACTTTCACGGTGCTTTCCTGCAGCAGTTGGGCTGCCAACGGCACGTAGCCGGAGTTGACGCACACCGCATAGAAGTTGTGCTGCTGCGCTTCTTCGCACAGCTTGGCGATCTGCAGTTCGGTGGCGTCCATCGCCAGCAGGGTGTGGTCAACGTAGCTGGCGTAATCGATGGTTTCGGTGGTCATCGCGATTCCTTAGTGAGGTTAAGACAGTAAGCGGGATGGATAATGTGAAAATAATAACATTCAGATGCCGATAAACCTAGCGATGTTTAAAAAATGTCGACCAGATCTTCGCTATCAGGCTGTTATGGGTATAACTTAAAGGCGTTTTATTTGTTATTTAAATAACATTTCAGGGCTCGCGGCCTGCGCGGGCGAAACGTCGAGGGAAAAAAGATGAAGATCAACATCGATCTGGCTCCTGAAGCTTTCGGGGCGCATCGGCAGGAACTGTTCCGCAATGCGGATTTCGCGGTGAGCACGCATCGCTGCACAGAACGCGGGCCGATGCTGACGTTGGCGAATCACCGTGGCGCACTGACGGTTTTGCCGTATCAGGGCCTCACGATCTGGGACGCTGAGTTTGACGGTTATTCGCTGAAGTCGGGCCGGCGCAGCGTAAAGGGCGCCGGAAGAAAGCGCGCCGACGACGCCGCATTCTGCCCCGCCTGGCCGCATCAGGACGGTGAGCCGCTGCAGATGCAACGCGTGTGGATCCAGCTGGCGGGCGATGAGCTGACATTGCACGGCGGGTGGGCGTTGGCGCATCGGCCCGGCGCTGCGTCTGGCGGCGCAGAGCGCGCAGTTCGCCATTGAGATGACGGTCACCAACCTGGCTGAGCGGCCGCAGCCGCTGCGCTATGTGTGTCATCTCAACTACGACTGCATTCCCGATGCGGTATTCCGTCAGAACCTGCCGACGCCGGCGCTGTTGGGGGATGCGCTCGGGCAGGAACTGCTGTGCTCCGACGATCTGTCGCGCTATGTGGATCAGGCCGAGTTCTTTATGCTGGCGCCGCAAGGCCGGCGCTATGTGACGCGCTTCGCCACCGGGCAATTCAACTATGGCCTGCGGCGCATCGCCGTTCAGGGCAACCGGCGGTTGCTGGCTTTTATCCAGCCGGCGAACTGTCGCCCGAATGCGCCGGAGGAAGAGGCAGGAATGATGCTGGGGGCGGGAAAAACGCGGGCGTTTTGCGTGACCACCGGCGTGGTCTGAAATAACGGGGCGGTAACGCCCCGGTCATGTTGTGCAGTTACTCTTTCACCCAGCCACGGCGAATGGCGAAGGCGAACAGGAAACGATACAGGCGCGACAGCTTGTCGGCGATGACATCGCCGAACAGATTCCACACCAGCTGGGCGAACAGGCAGCCGACCAGGCCGAGCAGGAAACCGCCGACCATATCCAGCGGCCAGTGCACGCCGAGGTAAACGCGTGACCAGGCGATACCGATGGCGACGATCATCAGCAGCACGCCGGACCAGACCCGGTGCCAGAACAGGAACGCCAGCGCAAAGGTAAAGATGGCGGTGCCGTGATCGCTCGGGAACGAGCTGTCCGGCGCATGTGCCAGGAAGGTATAGCCGACGCCGGCGACGAACGGGCGCTCATGCGGCAGCAGCGCGCCGATGGTGGCGGCGGCGAGCATGGCGAACAGCAGCGCGATAGTGGTTTTCGCTACCACCTGGCGCTGCGAAACCAGCTGGCTTTGCGGCCCCCACAGCCACAGGCCGACGATCAGCAGCGGCACGATGATGATCAGATCGCGTGCCAAAAAGGTGGCGAAATCGATCATCCATTCGGGAGACGCCGGGGTCGCATTGATCCAGGCGAAAAAAAAATGGTTTAACTGTTCCATAACCGTTACCTCGTTTTGCGGCGCCAATAGCCGCTAACCGTCCAATAAATAGCCAACTGGCTTAACCAAACCCACCAACCTGCCCACAGGTTATGGGTAAGAAAATGTGCGCCGCGCATTATCTGGCCAAAGCCCATCAGCATGCCGAGCGCAATGCCGCCCCACCAGCACCACCAGGCCAAGCGCGGACGCTGCGGATAAAACAGGAAAAACAACGCCATGATCGCGAAACCGCTTGAGGCGTGCCCGCCGGGGAAGCAGCGGCCGGGGCCCGGCAGCGCCGGTACCGTGCCGAACAGCGGGAAAGACATCGCCTTGCCGCCATACTCGATCAGATCCCACGGGCAGGAGTGCGCACTGGTGGCCTTGATAATGCCCACCACCAATGGGCCGATACCGATCAACAACATGGTCACGATCAGGCGCGCGCTGCGGCGATAGATACCCCAAAACAGCGTCAGCACCGCCCCGACGATCACTATTTGCTTCAGCAGGCGGTGGTTGATCAGGTCCAGCCAATAATTGTTTTGCCACGGGAAATGCCCGCTGGCGGCATCGTACCAAGCGTTACTGATCGCCCAGTCCAGCTGTTCGTTGCGGGAGAGCCACAGGAACACCAACCCGCTGATCAGCAGGCCAAAAACTTGCCAACGGTAAAAGGATGCCGGCAGGGAGTAAAGGGCGGTTGTCTTAATTTGCGGTGTCGTTGAGGATTGATTTAATGATGATTCTGGATTCACGCGCAGGCTCGGTGACAGGATTGAATAACGCCACTGTAATAATTCTGTCTTAAGAAAACCTTAGTCCCCCGGTAAGAAAACCCTATCCGAGGCCACCGCCTTCGGCTAAGGTAATCGTTTGCTTTTTTTCGGGATGAGAGTGTGGTGATGCAGAATAAAGCGCGTGTCTTACTGTTGGCAGCCGCCGGTGCGGCCTTTTCTCCGCTGAGCTTTGGCCAACCTGCGGCGGCCGGGCCGATCGTGGTACAGGGCGCCATGCCGGTGGAGGCGGAACGTTTCGCCCAGCGGTTGGAAAACCCGCGTGAGGAGCAGGTTGGCGGCTGGCGCTTTTGGCACGGTACCGTAGACGGCTACCCGGTGGTGGTGTCGGAGACGCTGAAGGGCATGTCCAACGCCGCGGCGGCAACGGCGATCGCCGCCACGCAGTTTCACCCGGTGGCGATCATTAATCAGGGCACCGCCGGCGGCCATGACCCGGCACTGAAAGTATATGACATCGTGCTGGGCAAATATTCGGTCAATCTCGGGGCGTTCAAAACGCCGGCCAAGGCGTTGGGGGAAGGCAGCGACTCGCGTCAGTGGCAGCCGATGGATCTGTTGGCTTCCAAGGGCAGCGCCGGCGAGGACCAAAAGGCGCACAGCCTGCGCCAGTTTCCCGCCGACCCCAAACTGCTGGCGATTGCGCAAAGCGTTAAGAGCGATTACCGACAGGGCAAGGTAGTGGAAGGGGTGATCGGCTCGGCCGACGTATGGAACAGCGAGCTGGATCGCATTCGCTATTTCCACGACAGCTACCGGACGTCGGTCGAAGAGATGGAGACCGCCTCCGCCGCGCAGATCGCCGCCGAGTTCAAGGTGCCGTTCGTCGGCATTCGCGTGCTGTCCAACAACATCACCAATCAGGGCAAGTACGATCCGCAAACCGGGCTGGCATGCCAGGATTATGTCTATCAGGTGGTGAAGGCCTATATCGCTCAACTGAAGACGCACTGAGCTATTGCTCCGGATAATTGATAATATTAGGCGATTGTCACTATTCATCGCCTATTGTAAAGAAGATTAAACCTGTGGCGAGCTTGGCTGTAGTGTATTAGTTTATAGGCGGATTATTTGACAACGTGTAGGGATAAAACATGAACAAGGCATCCGTTGTATTTTCTGGCCTGCTGATGGCCGTTTCCGCCGGCGCAATGGCGGCGACCTCTGGCGATGACGCGGATATCAGCAAGCAGCCGCTGGAAAAGATCGCGCCTTACCCGAAAGCCGAGAAGGGCATGAACCGCCAGGTGATCTACCTGCCGAAGCAAGAGCACGAAGAGAACTACAAGGTGGAGCTGCTGATCGGCAAGACGCTGGAAGTGGACTGCAACCGCCACATGATTGGCGGCACGCTGGAGACCAAAACCCTTTCCGGCTGGGGCTATGACTATCTGGTGTTGGAGAAGCTGTCCGATCCGGCCTCCACGCTGATGGGCTGCCCGGACAACACCAAGACCAAGCAATTCATCGCCGCCAACCTGGGTGATGCTGCGATGCAGCGCTACAACAGCCGCCTGCCGATCGTGGTGTATGCGCCGAAAGACGCGGAAGTGAAATACCGCATCTGGAAAGCCGAAGACACCGTAAGCCAGGCTGAACAGAAGTAACCGCTGCCTGACGCCGCTCCGCTGGCCATTCCAGGTTGGCGGAGCCTTTCTCCTTCCTGTCTCCTTATCATTCCCGCATCTTTGACACTCGACTGATTGCTTTCGGACGTGGCTTTTAGCCGCAACATGGCAACGAAATACGCTCTTCACATGGGCACAGGAAGCACGCAGCTGCATGGATGGGAGAGGATGCGCGCGTATAGAAATAGAGCAAAGAAATCTTTACTGAATTGTGATAATTTTGCCCATACCCTATTTAGGCGTGACACAGAAGATAAGGATATCCAATGCGTTATCGTTCGCTAACGCTCGACGAGACCCGTAACAGCCGCACACCATGCGAGTTGCTTGATGATGGTGCGCCTGTGCCGACCACGGAACCTTACGAGTGGGCAGGCACCGCATGAAACTGATTCATTTCTCCTCTGAACACACGGCGCCGGAAAGCTTTTCCAGGATACTTAACCCAACAGCAGCGCGGTATGAGCTGGAACGGCATTATCTGTTCGGCGGCGCAGCCGGCATATCGATAAGCAGCCGGTATCCGATTACCCGCAATGCTCAATCCGGGATTGGCGTCACCGGTTATCGTGAGGACGTGGCTATGAAGCGCAGCGTGCTCGATGAGATCAACCGGGGCGGCTTGCTGGCGATTGATAAGGGAATGGGCGCCTGGACGCCGACAAAATACGCTTTTTACGTCGATGCGGAAGGCCGATTGCAGCGCTATCCCGGCAGCTCTCTTCCCGCCTTTTATCCTACCGGGCGCGTGATAGCCCGCTATGAAGAAATGGTCAGCCGCTATGGTCACCGGGCAAAACCGACGGTGCTGCCGGTGAGGCAGAATACGACCCGGAATCCCCCTCTGCAGCAAGCCATTGCTACCGCAGTAGCAACCGTTGCCGCCACGGTGCAGGCCATCCGTCCGCTGACCAAGGCAGAACGCTGGCAAGAACGCCAGTACCTGATAGGACGAGGCAACCGCAGCATTTACCCGGATGCGCGCATGGCGGCACAGCGCCTGGCGGAGAACAACGTCGCGGTCGAAAAAGCGAAGCTGGCTGAGAATGTTTACAAAACCACTAACCCGCTCAAGGACACGATAGACATCCCTGAGGGCTGGAAGGACATCAGTAACAATGATGGTGCGCTGGGTAAACTCGGTTTAAGCAAAGATATGCTCTATGACGATGAGGATACACCGGGCTTTCTGGCTCGGGTTTATCAGCCAGATGAAAACGTCTTTGGTAAAGCGATGAATCCGACGGTGGTGTTCCGCGGATCGCGTGCGCCTCAGTTCCCGGAGGGAATAAGCAAGGCTGCCCAGAAAGCGTTACTGAACGGTGATTTGTCAGGCATTAAAAACCTGAGTGACTGGTCAAATAATGGCGCTCAAGGGTTGGGGTTTAATTCGGAATACTACAAAAAAGCGGTCAATATAGGTAAAGCAATTAAAGGCGGTGCTGGGATATCTGGCCATTCGCTGGGCGGTGGCATGGCGTCTGCGGCCTCCATGGCCAGTGGCAAACCGGCTTGGACGTTTAATGCTGCAGGCCTGAATGCGGGAACCGTAAAAAAATACGGCGGTTCGATTATAGGCAGTACCGATAATATTCAGGCGTATCGCGTAAAAGGGGAACTGTTGACCAAGTTGCAGGAGGTTGATTTGTGGGAGGATGCCAAAGACCTTAAATTTTATCCCCCGGCGGTGATGGCGAAAGAACGGCTGTCCATGTTGGCGCCTGACGCCGTGGGAGTAAAACACACGCTTCCTGGTGGAACAGGTTCACTGCTGGATAAGCACGGTATAGACCAGGCGATACAATGCATTGAAAATGAAAAAGACGATGACATTGCCACAATCAAGGGAAGAATATGAAAAAAATCATACTCATTATCACGATGGTAGTGTCTACGCTCATCATGCAGGGGTGCAAACAAGGTATGGATTTACAACCACAGGATTATTTTGAAGGGACGCAGCTGGACATCGCCAACATCATCTACGAGGGTGACAGGCAAAAGCTGGATAAGGTTTTACCGACGGTAAGCAAAGAAACGTTAAATCGACCGGCCAAGGCGGAGATGACGTTGCTATTCTGGGCGATAAACAACGCCATCTTTGATAAGAATACGCCAGAGCGGCTCAAGATCATTACGGATTTGGTCAAGGCGGGGGCAGATCCACTGCAGCCAAGACCGGAAGGGCGAAGTAGCCCGGCTGAATATGTTATGAAAGCGGATAAAGGCGTCTGGATACAGGCTATGCTTGAAGGCGGACTATCGCCTAATGCAAGGGATGAAATAAACAATCAACCAATAATTTTCAAGAGCTTTCAAGCGGTTAATACAGAGACGCTGAGTACTCTAATAGATTACAAAGTTGATGTTAATATCAAAGGTGCTATGAACAGAACGCCATTAATTAATGCGTTGTATAATAGTTGCCCAGAACACATTGAGGTTCTTTTGGCTCATGGCGCTAACCCATTAGCCAAAGATGATTTTAATGACAGCTTCCTTTCTTTGATTTCTGCGGAAATAGCCAAGGGAGACAAAAATAATTCTTATATAAAGAAATTAATTAAAATTAAAGAGAAAATAAACATTATGAATTAGTTGGCTCTCAGGTGGTTGAAATAATTGGCGTTTGACGTGGATGGGATGGGTATTGCATGAAGCACATTATTCTCATTATCACCGTGATGCTGTCTATATGTGTGATGCAGGGATGCGAACAAGGTAGGGATCTACAACCACAAGATTACTTTGAAGGGAAGCAGCTGGACATCGCCACCATCATTTACGAGGGTGACAGGCAAAAGCTGGATAAAGTTTTATCGACGGTAAGCAAAGAAACGTTAAATCGGCCGGCCAAGGCGGAGATGACGTTGCTATTCTGGACGATAAACAACGCCATCTTTGACAAGAACACGCCAGAGCGGCTCAAGATCATTACAGATTTAGTCAAGGCGGGGGCTGAGCCATTACAACCTCAGCCTAACGCACCAGGCAGCCCCGCTGAATTTGTTATGAAAGCGGATAAAGGCATCTGGATACAGGCTATGTTAGAGGGCGGACTTTCTCCAAATGCCAGGGATAAGGTTCATAATCAACCCATTATATTTAATAGCATCTTTGCAAAAAATACAGAAACATTAGAGGTCATGTTGGAGCATGGTGCTGATATAAATATAAGAAATTCACTGGGTGATACGCTGCTCATCGATGCTTTAGACTATCACTCCTATGACCACGTCATTCTTTTATTAGAAAAAGGCGCCGATAGCGATATAAGAGGCAACTCGGGTTGGACGATGGGTAATCAACTACAACGGCTGATTAATAGGAGTCCGGACGGCAGTGAGGCGAAAGAGTCTCTTGAGCGCATCAAAGACGAGCTAATTAAGCGTGGTGGGAAATGGCCGCCTGCTCCTGTCAGTCAATAGGCCGTTCTCAGTATCCCAAGGGGGTAGAGGGATACTGATACGGTAATAAAGCAAAGTGGGGCCGTGGTTATGTTAAAAATGGAGATGGCATGAGGCACAGCGCTCTTATCATTATCATGTTGCTGTCGATGCTCATGATGCAGGGATGCGAACAAGGTAGGGATCTACAACCACAAGATTACTTTGAAGGGAAGCAGCTGGACATCGCCACCATCATTTACGAGGGTGACAGGCAAAAGCTGGATAAAGTTTTATCGACGGTAAGCATAGAAACGTTAAATCGGCCGGCCAAGGCGGAGATGACGTTGCTATTCTGGGCGATAAACAACGCCATCTTTGACAAGAACACGCCAGAGCGGCTCAATATCATTACAGATTTAGTCAAGGCGGGGGCAGATCCATTACAACCTCAACCTAACACGCCAGGTAGCCCCGCTGAATTTGTTATGAAGGCGGACAAAGGCGTCTGGATACAGGCCATGCTGGAAGGTGGCCTTTCTCCAAATGCCAGAGATAAGGTTCATAATCAACCCATTATATTTGAAAGTTTTGATGCGGCGAACACAGAAACATTAAAGATGTTAATTGCATACCAAGTTGATGTTGATATCAAAGGTGCTATGAACCGAATGCCATTAATTAATGCCCTGTATAACAGTTGCCCAGAACACATTGAGGTTCTTTTGGCTCATGGCGCTAATCCATTAGCCAAAGATGACTTTAATGACAGCTTCCTCTCGCTGATTTCTGCGGAAATAGCCAAAGGGGATAAGAGCAATGCGTATATAAAAAAGCTAATTAAAATTAAAGAAAAAATAAAACAGGTGGATTAGTTCGCCTCGACTCTCATGGGGGACAATGCTGGCACTTCCCCCAGTGCACTACCATGACGTGATGGCATACAGGAAGATGATAGGATGAGCCACCAAAGAGCACCCAGCCGGTGGTGACGAGAGTGGTACTGTTAACAACCGGTTTTGGTGCCGCCTCTTTGAACAGTGGCGCCGCCAAAAACCGGTTTGACTGCAAGCATCTGAACAAAGGTGGTGCGGCGGGCTATATCGCCAAATACATTGCAAAAAACATCGATGGCTATGCGCTGGACGGCGAGCGCGATCATGAAACCGGTGAGCTGTTGACTGATACAGCCGCCGCCGTCACCGCGTGGGCGTCAACGTGGCGTATCCCTCAATTCCACTTTATCGGCCTGCCGTCGCGCGGCGCATGGCGTGAGTGCCGCAAGATCCGCTCTGTCAGTCTGGCCGATGAGTTTGACGAAACCGTTGAGGCGGTGCGCGCTGCTGCTGATGCCGGTGACTTTGCCACTTACATTCTGGCCCAGGGCGGCCCTAACGTTGCCCGTGACGATCAGACTGTGCGTGTAGCCCGCCGGGTTGCCGACGAGCGCAACGCCTATGACGAAGAAGTGCAGAAAATCGCGGGGATTTTTGCCCCGCACATCGGCGCCGATCGCGTTTATGAAACCCGCACCACGCAATGGCGCATCGTCGCTAAAGCCGTTGCCGTTGAGCCTTTGACTTTGAAAAGCGTCTCCGGCGCGCCTCGGAGTCCTGTCAATAACTGTGGGTTGGTCGGCAGCGGTGTCGCCAAAAATGCGCAGGATGGGGGGCCTGTAGAGGCCGTGGCAGTGATGGAACATGCACCGGAAACCCAGATTGACTGGGATGACATGACCGTTGCACGGTCTGTTATGACGCGTTTACGGGCAAATGCCCCACAGATAAACAGGCAGCAAAGAGGAATTGACCCATATAAGCGTATAGAGCCTGCTGCATCGGCCAGATTGACCACTGCCGAGCGCGATCGCGTATCCAAAATTTACTCAGAGCTGGCACTACACGGCATCGAGCCGACGCGCTGGGAACTTGAGGCACTGGCGTGCGGCGCTAAAGTCAAATTTGGTGATATTTCAATGCACTATCCGGCGGTTAGCGATTGGGCGGGCTTCCAATAATTTCTTGCGCAATTAAATCTGATAGGCATACACTGTATGTGTATACAGTAATTAAGCATCGGAGGGAAAGGGTGCAAGCAGTGGATGAAGTAGTTGTTTTAGAAAGAATTGAACTCATCGCCCGTCTGGGGGTTTGTTATGAGAGCCAAGCGAAAGACAAAGACATTGCACTGATATGGATTTCAGAACTGGCGGGGGAGATGAAAACCAGCATAGCCCCTGAAAAAGCAGAAGTGATCAGGCAGCTTGCCACGATCTCTTAATCCATAGGTGACGTATGAGACGAGATTTAAACTTAGCCGGGGCGTTTATGGAGGCGCTTAACTTCAACGAGAACGGCAAGGGCCGCCGCATAAAGACCGTTGATTTCATTCACGCCGCAAACCGGCTCGGCACACACCTAACGCCTGAAGAGGCGAATTACTACATCAAGCACCAGTCCGGCCACGTGTTCAGGCTGATTGACGAGGGGCGTTATCAGCACAATACATACCTTTATCTGGGTTAAAAATTGTATTGACTCAGACTTAATCTGATATTGTCACAGTACAGAGCTTAACCTAATAGGGCAGCTCTGTGCCAGAAGCGGACTTTGGCTTTGTTGAATAATAGGAAATTATCCTGTTTTGTTAGGATGATTTTGGTCGAAAATGCTTAACAAATTAGATGTGCTTTTTTCCCATGAAGCCTAACTAATTAATTTCTCGCTGCTGAGATCATCTGTCTAACTTTGCTGGTAGCATAAATCTATTTATTCAACAGCGCCCTGTAGGGATAATTATTTACACGTAATAACTTTGAAGGTAAAATTATCCACATTAAAACTATACTGGATGATGCGATGAAGATTGAAATCGATACACTTCCAAACTATCTCAAAGCAACCCTTGAAAATCATGTTTATCATTCGAAAGAAGAGCCAGACTTGATGGGAATTACCCTTGAAATGGACAGGATTTTTCACCAAGAGATTTTCGTCGGCGAATATGACGCAAACGCAGCAACCATGCTGCTGGCGATGAACTCATATATGATGCTTTCAAATGCAGTTCTTCAGGCACTATCTGGTCATTTTGTCGCAGTATTTCCAGTAGCCCGTACTGCTCTGGAGTCAGCGTGTTATGCCTATCTAACTTCATCCGATGATAAGATGAGTGAAATCTGGTTTAACAGAGATAAATCCAAAACCGCAACTGACAAATGCCGTAAGGTGTTTACTATCAGAGCGACGGTTGACAGACTAAAGCACCTCTCGCCAGATATGTCTGACTACCTGAAAAACCTATACGATTCGTCTATTAAATATGGTGCACATCCAAACATCAAAGCCATATCTCCCCATCTTCATAACATACGCTTGGTGGATGATAAGTTTCACGCCTTTTCACATATCGGCGTTTATGGCGAAAACAGTCATGAGGTAAACAGTGCCTTAATGCTATGTGTTGATGTTGGGCAGGCTATTGCATTTCTGCTTTGTGCATCAGCTAAAGACCACCCTTTTATTAATGAAAAAAATGAGGTTTTTCAGAATTGGATTGATGAGAAGAATCAGATCTCTGATGAGATTTCAGCCAAGCATGATAAAAATATGTCATAGCTACCGGAGGATGTGACCTACTCCACATTGAGAAGGCCCCTCAAAGTCATGCAGTTACAGTTGTTAGAACAGCTACGAACTTCCGCTCTTCGCTCAGAGCGGACTGTCAGATTTCATTGTGCGCTGCTAGGGAATGTTGCCAGCTCCAGTCTACATACCCTATGCATGCATTAGATGCATGAATTTGCATGATGATCCGGTGTGACATTTACCTCCGCAGCGCCAGCACTGGCGCGGATCGCGCCGGATAGTGCAACTGCATTAAAAGCGACACATGAAGCGGGCAGGCGAGGCGGGGATAGCATTGCGCGCAAACTGGGTAGATCGATTGTTTTTGTTCGATTACTATGTATCTTTGACGATCACTCTTAAAAGTGGATCTTGAAATTCAGCCGTAGAGAGGTAGGTAAATGGAAGACTATGCCAGCGCTGCAATTAGGCATTATATATATGCCGAAAAGTTAAAGAGTAGTGGCTCAATTGATAATGCAGGGCACCTTGTCGGATTTGCTGCAGAATGCGCTTTAAAATATAAAATAAGCACTATCTCTCCAGATATGGATAGACCACGAGGACATTTTCCTGATTTTGTTAATATTGCGAAAAAAAGATTGAATTCTAGAGCACATATGTCTGTCTTTAAGCTTCTTTCCAATCCAATTTTAGCTGGGTGGGATGTTAATTATAGATACTATGTTGATGGTACAGTTAACTCGGCCGTTCTAGATTCTTGGATTAGAGATACAGTTAGATTAATTTCTGCTGCGGGGTTAAAAGTAAGAAAATGAATAAGAAAATATATTTTGATGACTCGTTGCCTATTTTTGCAAAGTTTGTAAGTGAGGAGCTGGGCGTTGCAGCCCTCGAGAATAATTATTTTTTGCGCGATGCGGAAGGTCGACTCTCCGTAATTGTTTTAGATGATAAAATTGACAAGGAAAATAGAACGCGACTTTCAACTAAAGCTAAAAATTATTTGGGTGATTATGTCGATGATAATGATTTTGTCTTCTCTACTCCTGATGAGCTCTTTGATGAGTCGTTAAAAGATATTGGTATTGCTTCTAAAATAGCCTTGTCCTCTAGTTTTTATAGCGGGAATGTGTTTTTATTTGAAAGGCGAATAATAGGTTCTGATTGGTTGAAAAAAACAAAACAAGAAACTAACAATCCAGTGAGAATTGTTTTTTCAAGTATTAAGGGGGGGGTGGGTCGTTCGACAGCCTTGTGTGTTGTTGCTAGTGCATTAGCCCAAGAAGGAAAAAGAGTATTAGCAATAGACATGGATTTAGAAGCTCCTGGGCTTGGCAACATGCTTTTAACTGAAAAAACTTTGCCAAAATATGGTCTTTTAGACTTTTTTGTTGAAAAAAATGTTAGTAAAGTTAATGGTTCTAGTTATATTGATATGGTCAGCTCTTCATGGATTTCATCAGGGAAGGGGCGTGTTGATGTAATTCCTGCTCTTGGTGAAAGTTCATTCAATAATCCAGAAAATGTCTTAGGGAAGATTGCTCGATCTTATCTTTCTACAACTGATTGTGCTGGTAATAACTTCTCTTTCATTGATTACATGGATATCTTGGTAGATAAATTTTCTGATCCCACTAGATATGATGTTATTTTAATTGATGCTCGTTCCGGTTTGCATGAAACGACAGCGTCTGCAATGGTCGGCTTGGGGGCGAATATATTTTGTTTCGGTGTGGATCAGCCTCAAACTTTTGCTGGGTATGATCTGTTGTTTTCACATTTATCTATATTCAATAATATTGATCCCTCATGGTTAAATAGATTTAATTTTGTTCAGGCTAAAGCTTCTGACGGACAAGATAAACGAGATCTTTTTGCCCAAAAAATGGAAGCTAAAATAGCTTCATATTTCTCAAAAAAAGAGGCTGATGTTGATATTAATGTGGCATCCCTTAAGGACACATTTGAAGTAGAATGGGATGATACTGAATCGGTAGAGCTTATAACCGAAGAGATTGATGTTATTAATCCGATAATAAGTATTTTAGATGATAGCAGGTTCAGTGATTTTGATCCTATTTCGAATAGGGATATACTAACAAGTAATTTTTATGATGTTACATTTAAACTTCTTTTGGAGAGGGTGAGATCAATCCTAGAGGAGTCTTTGGAGGGGGAGGAGATATGAATACCATTAATTACTCCAAAATATCAGAGGCCTTAGCTTCGTTGCCTTCTGATCATGATGCTAGTGGAGAGTATAAACCAACAGTAGATGAGATATTTGCGCCACAGCAACATGCTAATGCCTTAGATCCTTATACGACAATAGTTGTAGGTGCTAGAGGTACAGGGAAGAGCTTTTGGGCTGGTGTACTAGCGCAAAAGGATACTCGAGATGTTGCGGCTCAATCGTATCCTAATTTAGGCCTTGAAAAGCTATTGGTTGCGGAAGGTTATAATGGTTTTTTATCGACAAGAATACTGCAGGAGTTAGTGCCTGAGGGACAGGAGAGTAAAAAATCTTACGAATTTTGGCAAGCGTCCATAATAATGGCTATCGATCGGATGATTGCTGAAGAAAAGGGCGTTAAATTTAAAGAAAAATTATCTGACTATATAAAGAGATACTCAGATCCTGAAGATGCAGATCTATATCTTTCTGATCTTGATGATAAACTTGAAGAGGATGAAAAGACAGTTTTAATAACATTTGATGCCTTGGATAAGCTGTCTAAAGACTGGGGCCGTTCAAATTTGTTACTGGATTCTTTGTTTGAAGTTGTATGGGACTTGCGAATCAGAAAGCGTATTCGTGCAAAAATATTTATACGTCCTGAGCAATTCAATGATGATTCTTTAAAGTTTGTAGAAATACCAAAATTGAGAAGTTCTCGAGTTGAACTAGAGTGGACACAGATCGAGCTTTATGGGCTTTTGTTTTCTCGCTTAGGTTATGATCAGTCTAAAAATGCAGATGAATTTCTTAAAGTTGCAAAGTCGATAGGTGCTCCATTTAAGCCTTTACCTCATAAGCAAAGAAGAAATTGGAATCTTGTTAGTGATAAAAAAATTCAAAAAGACATGATGACTGCTCTTGCTGGCCCTTATATGGGGAAGAACTTTAAAAAAGGTGGAACATATGATTGGCCTTATAAACATTTGGCTGACGCTAATGGGGATGTTACACCTCGGAGCTTCTTGAAGCTATTTTCAGAAGCTGGTAAGTTTGGCTCCTTATTACAAGATAGGGCGATCTCCGCGGAAGGTATTCGACATGGTTTACGTGAGGCTTCAAAAGTAAGGGTTGAACAGTTAGTTGTTGAATATCAATGGGTTAAGAGGGCTTTGGCACCTTTGGCCGGATTGCGTGTGCCATGTACGGAAGAGGATATACTTTCCCGTTGGGAAGATAGTAATACCATAGAAGTTATTATGAATGCTTCTCAGTCTGATAGTGGTGGTTTCTTGCCACCATACCCCTATCCCCTCTACAAGAAGTTGAAGGGTGAGGCGAAATTATCAGCCTTAGCCGACTCAATGGCTAAGATTGGCTTGTTTGAAATTAGAGCTGATGGCCGCTTTGATATCCCTGACTTATTCAGGGTTGCAGCTAAGATGTTGAAAAAAGGCGGTATAACACCAACCGCAAAATAATTTGGTAAGGCTGCTATTGTTGCAGCCTTAATTTTAAAATGATTTTATAGTATATATTTTTTAAAATTAATCACATTGCAATTGAAATGCGAGTTTATTGCTTGCATTCTTTCTTGTTGTGGTATCAATTCGTTCCGCACAAACACCTGACTAGCCTTCTCAACATCTCCAAAACCGCCAGTATTGTTCGGAATAATCCCCATCATCTGAGGTGGCACCCGATGGGCACTCAGCAGATCGTCCCTCGTTGCATTCTTAATATTGAAGAAATCATCTTTGGTAGCGACTTCACTCAGAGGCAGTATTTTTATGCCGTCCGGCTTGCCGTTCGGCGCGTACATAAACAGATTCCGGAAGTTCCCCAGTCCCTTTGTGTCTCGCATCGCTTGGCGCATCCTGTCTACGTCGCTGGTGCTTTGCGCCGCGTCGGTCATATACAGTATGTATCCGGCGTGCGCGCCGTTTTGATAGTATTTACGGCGAAATAGTGTTGCCGCTTCATTCAACCACGCTGAGTTAAGCGCGCTGAGGTATTCTGGTAGGCCATACAGTTCCTGATTAATGTCGGGTTCAATTAGGTGAAACACGCTCCCCGGCGCAAATTGGTGTGGATCTTTCCAGTCCTGCACAAACCAATACGTATCAGGTGCAACACCCCGGCGGGTATATTTTGCTGGTGAACATTGTAGTCGCAACGGTTCTCCGAGTCGGTTCTTCCTGACCTCTAAAAAGGCGTTACCAAATACCAGATAATCCAGCACGTAACGGCTAAACTCCTGCTGGCTTAATAGCGGGTGCGGGATGAACGTAGACGCCAAAATGTTACGCTTAACATATATCGGCGAGCTGTGATGCACGGCGGCGCGCAAGCTGCGTGCCAGCCCATCGAAGCTGATCGGCGGTTCGTACCACTTGCCATTGGTCGTGCACTCGATGTAATCCAGAATTTCCCGCTTATCCAGCACAGCGGACGGCTCGCCAAAGGTGAACGCCTCAAAATCCTGCTTCTGCTCTGCTGCCGGGGCTGGCGCTGGGGAGGTAAATGCCTTGCGACCTTTGCGCTTGCTCATCAGTAAAACTCCAAAATGTTCGGGCTGCTGTGGCCGCTGCCTGCGGTCAGCGGTTCGTTTAAGAGGGCGTGCATGATTGCCCACGCAACATCGGCGTGGCTGGCTTCCTCGCTGCGGCTGGCGGTGTAGGTTGAACGCGCGCCGCTGGCGGTCATGGTTTTGCGGATCGCCATAAAGGCTGCGGTGATGTCGGTGTGGCTGGTGTCGTATTCCAGACAGCCGCGCCCGATGGTGTCTTTAGCCTTCAGCACCATAGCGGTTTTGATTTCCGGGGTGTATTTGATTTCCCGCGCGGCCGGGAAGAACTCGCGCACCAGCTGGAAAACGCCTTGGCCGACGGTGGTCGCATCGATGCCGATGTACTCCACGCAATATTTTTCGGTAAGGTCTTTAATCTTCTGGGCCTGCGCGGCAAAGTTCATGCCCTGCCACTGGTAGCGCTCGAGCACGCGGAATTTGCCCCCGGCCACCATTGGCGGCGCGATCACCGCGCACCCGGCGCTGTCGCCGCCGTTGGCTTCCGATGGGTCGTAGCCGATCCACACCGGGCGATAACCGAACGGCCGCACGGCGTATGGGTTGAAGTCCTCCCACTCTTCCAGCGTATCGACCATACAGCCTTGTAGCTCGGCGAACGGGAATACCGACGCGGTATCATCCACAAATTCACACATCAGCAGGTTCTGATACTCTGCCGGGCTGTATTCGAGCGACAGCTGATCGAGGTCGAACAGGTTACAGCCGCCGGTCAGCGCATCCTCAACCGTGACAATCTGGCGCCATTGTCCATCACCGCACAGCACGCCTTTTGACAGGTGGCTGTGGCTGAGGTCGAGCTGAACGTGATCGGCTTTGCTGCGGCGGCCTTTGTTGAACAGTTCCCCCGACCAGAACGGATAAGCCGAGTGCGCCAGACTCGACGGCGTGGAAAAGTAGGTGGTGCGCCACCGCTTGTGCAGCGACATCCCGCTGGCGACTTTGCGCAGCTCCTGAAACTTCGGTATCCAGAAATACTCATCAAGATATAGATTGCCGGTGTAGCTCTGCGCGGTGCGTACGTTGGTGCCGAGGAACATCAGCCGGGCGCCGTTCGGCAGCACCATCGGATCTCTTAGTGAGAACACTAAAGAGCGTTATCATCAATGCCAAAACATAAACTGCAGTTGTACTTTTGTGACGCTGGAATCTATTCAGCGGCAGATCGTTTCACCGGGCAAAGTTGATATCGTTCCGCCACACCCAACGCGAAGCAATCAGGGAACACTTTGGATTTAACAAGAAGCCTGCGAAAGCAGGTTTTTTTATGCCCGTAAAATGGCTGTCGCCACTTTGTCGCCACAGGGTAGTTATGTGTTTTTCTTGGCATTGTTTTATAAGGATATTTTTTCAAGGCAACAAAAAACCCGATAATCTTGAACCTAAAAGGCGGGATTATCGGGCTCCACAAAATGGGGACATCAAAGAAAAGCAGTGGCACTAATTCAGACTGCGGCCCCCAACGAAAGTTCTGGCCGGCGACAAAAAAATCAAAATATTTTTATCGCCGATCCATCTCTCCCGCTAATCGATCAGCCGAGTATGCCCGGCCATAGCACCACGATGAGTGAACCCGCCAGCGTTAACAGCACGTTAGCGATGGCGTAGGTGCCGGCGTAACCCAGCGCCGGGATGTTGCTGCGCGCGGTATCGCTGATGATCTCCATCGCCGGCGCGCAGGTGCGGGCGCCCATGATGGCGCCGAACAGCAGGGCGCGGTTCATGCGCAGCACATAGGCGCCGAACAGGAAGCAGATAACCACCGGCACCAGGCTGACGATAAGCCCGGCGATCAGCATCTGGCCGCCGACCGCACCCAGGCTGTGGCCAATGCCGGCGCCGGCGCTCAGGCCCACGCCTGCCATAAACACCATCAGGCCGAATTCTTTCACCATGTTCAGCGCGCCCTGCGGAATGTAGCCGAAGGTCGGGTGGTTGGCGCGCAGGAAGCCGAGCATGATGCCGGACATCAGCAGGCCGGCGGCGTTACCGATGCCGAACGAGAAGTTGCTGAACTGAATGGTGATCTGGCCGATCAGCAGGCCGATGATGAAGAAGGCGCAGAATGCCAGCAGGTCGGTCACCTGGCTGTGGATCGAGATAAAGCCAATCTTCTCCGCCACGCTCTTCACCCGGCGTGCGTCGCCGCTCACCTGCAGCACGTCGCCCTTGTTGAGCACGATGCTGTCGTCGATCGGCATTTCGATCTGGCTGCGGATCACGCGGTTGAGGAAGCAGCCGTGGTCGGTCAGCTTCAGCTGGCTCAGGCGTTTGTTCACCGCGTTGCTGTTCTTCACCACGATCTCTTCGGTGACGATGCGCATGTCGAGCAGATCGCGATCGAACACTTCCTTGCCGTTGCGGAAGCTCGGGTCCAGCCGCGCGTGGGCGTCCGGATAGCCGACCAGCGAGATCTCGTCGCCCACCTGCAGCACCGCGTCACCGTCCGGGTTGGCCAGAATGCCGTTGCGGCGGATGCGTTCGATGTAACAGCCGGTTTGACGGTAGATGCCCAGTTCACGCAGGTTTTTGCCGTCGGCCCAGGCCACCAGCTCGGGGCCGACGCGGTAGGCGCGGATCACCGGCAGGTAGACCTTGCGCTGGCTGTCGGTGTCCAGGCCGCGTTCGCGGGCGATCTGCTGGGCAGAGGTGGACAGGTCCTGGTGCTGCAGCTTCGGCAGGTAGCGCGCGCCGAAGATCAGGCTGACCAGACCGATCAGGTAGGTGAGGGCGTAGCCGAGGCTCAGATGATCCTGAGCCGCCAGCAGCGCCGGGCCGTTGACGATGGTGTTACGCAGCGTGTCGCCGGCGCCCACCAGCACCGGTGTCGAGGTCATCGAGCCGGCCAGCATGCCGGCGGTCAGGCCGATGTCCCAGTGGAACAGCTTGCCGAGACCGATGGCGAGCACCATCGCCGAGCCGACCATCACCAGCGCCAGCATCAGGTAATTTTTACCGTCGCGGAAGAAAATCGAGAAAAAGTTGGGTCCGGCTTCCACGCCGACGCAGAAAATAAACAGCATAAAGCCGAGATTCAGCGCCTCGGTGTTAATGGCGAAGTGTTGCTGGCCGAGCAGCAGCGAAACCACCAAAACGCCAATGGAATTACCGAGTTGGACGGAGCCCAGACGGAGTTTACCGAGGCACAGCCCCAGTGCGAGTACCACGAACAGTAACAGAATGTAGTTACCGTTTAACAAACTAGCGACGTTTATGTTCACGGAGGATAACTTATTGTTTACCAGTAAGTGCTTGATATAGATAACTATAAGAGATAAATTCAGCCTTAAAACGACGTCATAAATCACCACCAGCGTAAGGCGAAGCGAACCATCGTTCGGCGGCGTTCATTCTAGACGCTATGACCGATGACAGCCAGCACAGAAAGCTGATTTCCTGCGCCGCCGTGCGCATTTAACTCTCTTTTGACCAAGGAAAAAATTCGGTTCAGCGTCACCGCACGGGTGATCGGACTGATTTCTATTGATGCAGTAATTGGGCGGGGGAGAATTCGCATGACGAGTTATAGATATTGGCTGGGCATTCTCAGCTGTTTTCTGTTGTTCAGCCTGGTGTTTCTCGGCCAGCAAACCGGCCTGTTCGGTAGCACGGATCATGAGCACCACGGTGAAACCGGCCTGCTGCTGTTCGTCATCCCCGGTGCGATAGCCAGCTATCTGTCGAGCCGCAAGCGGCTGCTTTGCCCGTTGCTGGGTGCGCTGTATGCGCTACCGCTGTGCCTGCTGATCCGCCACTTCTGGCTGACGCCGTCCTCTTCGTTCTGGCAGGAGCTGGCTTATGCCACCAGCGCGGTGTTCTGGTGCGTGTTCGGCGCGATGCTGATGCTGTTCGCCCTCGGCCTGTTGCAGACGCTGCAGCAACTGCACCGGCAATAAAAAAAGGCGCGTTAAGCGCCTTTTTTGTCTTTGTCGTTCAAAAACTTACTGGAACAGGTTCAGGTGTTCTTTGGCGTAAGCTTCGAAATCGGTGCAACCGCCGATGTGCTTCTCATCCAGGAAGATCTGCGGCACGGTTTCAACCGGTTTGCCGACGGTTTTTTCCAGATCGGCCTTAGTGATGCCTTCCGCGTGGATGTCAACGTAACGGAAGTTGAAATCGTCGCGTTCTTCAGTCAGTTTTTCCGCCAGCTCTTTAGCGCGGACACAATAAGGACAGCCAGGACGCCCGAAGATTACTGCAAACATGCAACGCTCCTTAGATTGGATTTTTCAATAAATTATTCGCGATCGCAACGACATCCCGTCACCGAAAAAGTCATTACCCGCATCAGATGGCGCCTACTATGCCCGTTGAGGCCATGAAAAAAAAGCAGGAATTACCTGTTAATCTGATTCATGTAACCAATTAGTCCACCGGGGCTGTCGCCGTTGACGGGAATTCACTACACTGGTGGCAGACCTTCTGGAGAAGAAAAATATGCGTTCATTCGGAGACTTACCGCGTCCGGTGCTGGTGTTGGAAGGGCTGGGCATCGTGATGTTGGTGCTGGCCTACCTCAGCATTCATGGCCACCTGCAGCTGCCGGGCTGGCTGGCGTCGCAGCAGGCGGCGGTCGGCATGATTTTCCTCGGCGTGGCGCTGATGGTGCCGGCGGCGGCGTTTCTGGTATGGCGCGTGGTGCAGGGGTTTGGGCCGCTGATGCGCGGTGGGTTGCCGCCGGAAAACGATCGCCGTAAACCGCAATCGAAAGATAATCAGGACAGCGATCCGCGCGCCTGAGTGCCGCGGCCGCTAACCCGCCTGCCGGGCAGGCGTTGGCTTTTGGAGTGACGAGTGAAAATTGCCATTCTTTCTCGCGACGGAACGCTCTACTCATGCAAGCGTCTGCGTGACGCGGCGGAAGATCGCGGGCACAGCATCGATATCATCGATCCGCTCTCCTGCTACATGAACATCAATCCAGCGGCGCCGACCATTCACTATCGCGGCCGCCAGCTGGAACGCTATGACGCGGTGATCCCGCGCATCGGCTCCGCTATCACCTTTTACGGCACCGCGGTGCTGCGCCAGTTCGAGCTGCTCGGCAGCTACCCGTTAAACGAATCTGTGGCCATTACCCGCGCCCGCGACAAGCTGCGTTCGCTGCAACTGCTGGCGCGGCAGGGCATCGATCTGCCGATCACCGGCTTCGCCCATTCGCCGGACGACACCGGCGATCTGATCGAGCTGGTCGGCGGCGCACCGCTGGTGGTCAAGCTGGTGGAGGGCACGCAGGGCATCGGCGTGGTGCTGGCGGAAACCCGCCAGGCGGCGGAAAGCGTGATCGATGCCTTTCGCGGCCTGAACGCCCATATCCTGGTGCAGGAATACGTGCGCGAAGCGCAGGGCAGCGATGTGCGCTGCCTGGTGGTGGGCGGCCGGGTGGTGGCCGCCATCGAACGGCAGGCCAAGCCCGGCGAATTTCGCTCCAACCTGCACCGCGGCGGCACCGCCCGCAAGGTGACCATCACCGCCAGAGAACGGGCGATCGCGGTGAAAGCGGCGAGCACGCTGGGGCTGGACGTCGCCGGGGTGGATATCCTGCGCGCCGAGCGCGGCCCGCTGGTGATGGAGGTCAACGCGTCGCCGGGGCTGGAAGGGGTGGAAACCACCACCGGGCTGGATATCGCCGGCATGATGATCGAATACATCGAGCAGCGCGGCCGGCCTGGCTTTCGCCTGAAATCCGGCGGTTAACGGAGCGGTCGGCGCGCTTTTCCCGCCGAGCAATATCTTAATTAGTGAATTAAGCCGCATTGATCGTGGCGTATCGGGTGAATATTCCGTAAGCTATGCGCCTTTTCGCGTATTGAATATTGTGAGGCTGGTTATTATGGATTCACTCATTGTCCCCGATTTGGCGCTGTTGCGGCGCTGGCTGGATCAGTCGGGCATTTCTTTCTTTGAGTGCGATTCCTGCCAGGCGCTGCACCTGCCGCACATGCAGAACTTCGACGGCGTGTTCGACGCCAAGATAGATCTGGTGGACAACGTCATCCTGTTCTCCGCGCTGGCCGAGGTGAAGCCGACCGCCCTGATCCCGCTGGTGGCGGACCTGAGCCAAATCAACGCCAGTTCGCTGACCATCAAAGCCTTTGTCGACATTCAGGACGACAACCTGCCGAAGCTGATCGTCTGCCAGTCGTTGAGCGTGGCGGTCGGCATCACCTACGAGCAGTTCACCCACTTCATGCAGCAGGGTGAAGAGCAGGTCTCGATGGTGATCCTCGAGGCGCGGGCGAACGATCTGCTGTTTATGGGGGACGAAGAAGAGATCCCCGCTGGCGCCGCGCGTCAGCCGATGCTGCACTGATCCTCGCTGTACCTTAAGCATGCCGTCGCTCCGGCGGCATGCTGCCGTTATTCCCCTCCGCAATAAAATATTCTGCATTTTGGCCTTGGCCGCCCGATCTTTCTCGCCTTTTGTGCCGTTAATGGCGTATCACATAGAGAAAAACTGCATAAAAAATCGATAAAAGGCGTTTTTTACCCTGGGGGCTGGCGGGTTGCGGTGGCAGCGGCTATGCTGCTGATTCTGCAAAGGGCTTGCGATTTCCCTTGTGACCACGCGAGCAGGGCAGTGAGAAAAGGCGCATGCAATCATATGCATAGCCATTCAGTTCGCGGTTGCAACGATTGCGCTCAATCAGGAAAGGTTTTGTATCGCTGCAGATACAAGTTCAATTCTATGATTCACCCTGTTTTGGAGGAAGTTACGGATGGTCACCCAACGTAAAAAGTGGTTATCGGGTGTGGTTGCCGGCCTGCTGATGGCCGCGTCCGTCACGGCGTCAGCCGAAGATAAAACGCTGCACGTGTATAACTGGTCCGACTATATCGCGCCGGATACCCTGGCCAAATTCCAGAAAGAAACCGGTATCAAAGTGGTGTACGACGTCTTTGACTCCAACGAAGTGTTGGAAGGCAAACTGATGGCGGGCAGCACCGGTTACGATTTGGTGGTTCCTTCGTCCAACTTCCTCGAGCGCCAGTCGCAGGCCGGCATCTTCGAACCGCTCGACAAGAGCAAAATCCCCAATTACAAAAATCTCGATCCCGAGATGCTGAAGCTGGTGGCGCATAACGACAAGGACAACAAATACGGCATCCCTTACATGATGGTGACCACCGGCATTGGCTATAACGTCGACAAGGTGAAGGCGGCGCTGGGCAAAGACGCGCCGGTCAACAGCTGGGATCTGATCTTCAAGCCGGAAAACCTCGAGAAGCTGAAAAGTTGCGGTGTTTCCTTCCTTGATGCGCCAAGCGAAGTCTACGCCACCGTGCTGCATTACCTGGGTAAAGACCCCAACAGCACCAACGCGGCGGATTATACCGGCGCGGCCAACGATCTGCTGTTGAAGCTGCGGCCGAATATCCGCTATTTCCACTCTTCCCAATACATCAACGATCTGGCGAACGGTGACATCTGCGTAGCGATCGGCTGGTCCGGCGACGTGATGCAGGCGGCCAATCGCGCCAAAGAGGCGAAGAACGGCGTGAACGTGGCCTATGCGATCCCGAAAGAAGGGGCACTGACCTACTTCGACATGTTCGCCATGCCGGCAGATGCCAAGAACAAGGACGCCGCCTACCAGTTCCTGAACTTCCTGCTGAAGCCGGACGTGATGGCGGACATCAGCAATCACGTTTACTACGCCAATGCGGTGAAGGACGCTACGCCGTTGGTGAACGCCGAGGTGCGCGATAACCCGAACGTCTATCCGCCGGCCGATATTCGCGCCAAGCTGTTCACGCTCAACGTGCAGTCGCCGAAGCTGGACCGTGTCATTACCCGCGCATGGACTAAAGTTAAAAGCGGGAAGTGATGATGGGGGATAGTCCCCTATCGTCGGTAAACCGGCAGGCGGGTGCCCCGCCTGCATTGCCGTTTTGGGCCACGGCGCTAGCCGTGGTTTTGTGCCGCTTTACGCCGGAGAGCACCCCGATTGAACGACGCTATCCCTCGCCCTCAAGCCAAGTCGCAGAAGGTTTTCACCCCTCTGCTGGAAATCCGTAACCTCACCAAAACCTTCGACGGGCAGAACGCGGTCGAAGACGTCAGCCTTACCATCTATAAGGGCGAAATCTTTGCGCTGCTCGGCCCGTCCGGCTGCGGCAAGTCCACCTTGCTGCGCATGCTGGCCGGTTTCGAACAGCCGTCGGAAGGGCAGATCGTGCTCGATGGGCAGGATATGTCGCACGTGCCGCCGTACCAGCGGCCGATCAACATGATGTTTCAGTCTTACGCGCTGTTCCCGCACATGACGGTAGAGCAGAACATCGCCTTCGGCCTGAAGCAGGACAAAATGCCGCGGGCGGAAATCGCCGAACGGGTGGCGGAAATGCTGGCGCTGGTGCACATGCAGGAGTACGCCAGGCGCAAGCCGCACCAGCTTTCCGGCGGCCAGCGGCAGCGGGTGGCGCTGGCGCGCAGCCTGGCCAAGCGGCCGAAGCTACTGCTGCTGGATGAGCCGATGGGCGCGCTGGACAAGAAGCTGCGCGATCGCATGCAGCTGGAAGTGACCGATATTCTCGAGCGCGTCGGCGTGACCTGCGTGATGGTGACGCACGATCAGGAAGAGGCGATGACCATGGCGGGGCGTATCGCTATCATGAACCGCGGCAAATTCGTGCAGATCGGCGAGCCGGAAGAGATCTACGAGCATCCGAACAGCCGCTTCAGCGCCGAATTTATCGGTTCGGTCAACGTCTTCGACTGCGTATTGCAGGCGCGGCACGACGACGCGCTGATCCTGCAAAGCCCCGGATTGCGCCATGCGATCAAGGTCGATCCGGACGCCTCGGTGGTGGATGGCGTACCGATCCAGGTGGCGCTGCGGCCGGAAAAGATCCTGCTGTGCGAACAGGTACCGGAAGACGGTTGCAACTTCGCGGTAGGGGAAGTGGCGCACATTGCCTACCTGGGCGATCTGTCGATTTACCACGTGAAGCTGCACAGCGGGCAGATTATCAGCGCCCAGCTGCAAAACGGCCACCGCTTCCGCAAGGGGATGCCCACCTGGGGCGATGAAGTGCGTCTGTGCTGGGAAACTGACAGCTGCGTCGTGTTGACGGTGTAGTGGAGCCGGTGAGGAGTAACCCGTATGACCCTGCTTTCTGAACGCACGCCGGAACCGCCGGCCAAAACGCCCGGCACCTTAAAGGCGCTGTTCCACCGCCTGCTGATGGCTCACGGCCGCAAGCTGGTGATCGCGCTGCCGTATTTATGGCTGACGCTGCTGTTCATGCTGCCGTTCCTGATCGTGTTCAAGATCAGCCTGGCGGAGCTGGCGCTGGCGGTGCCACCCTACACCGAGCTGCTGAGCTGGGCGGACGGCAAGCTGAACATCGCGCTCAACTTCGCCAACTACCTGCAGCTGACCGACGATCCGCTGTATATCGACGCCTATCTGCAGTCGCTGCGCGTGGCGGCGGTTTCGACGCTGTGTTGCCTGATCATCGGCTATCCGCTGGCCTGGGCGGTGGCCCACAGCAAGGCGTCAACCCGCAACATTCTGCTGCTGCTGGTGATCCTGCCTTCCTGGACCTCGTTCCTGATCCGCGTCTACGCCTGGATGGGCATTCTGAAAAACAACGGCATTCTGAATAACTTTCTGATGTGGCTGGGGGTGATCGATCAGCCGCTGGTGATCCTGCACACCAACCTGGCGGTGTATATCGGCATCGTTTATTCCTATCTGCCGTTTATGGTGCTGCCGATCTACACGGCGCTGATCCGGCTGGATTACTCGCTGGTGGAGGCGTCGCTGGATCTGGGTGCCCGGCCGCTGAAAACCTTCTTCAGCGTGATTGTGCCGCTGACGCGCGGCGGCATCATCGCCGGTTCGATGCTGGTGTTCATTCCGGCAGTGGGGGAGTTCGTGATCCCGGAACTGCTCGGTGGGCCGGACAGCATCATGATCGGCCGCGTGCTGTGGCAGGAGTTCTTCAATAACCGCGACTGGCCGGTAGCCTCGGCGGTCGCTACCATCATGCTGTTGTTGCTGATCGTGCCAATTTTGTGGTTCCACAAACACCAGAACAAGGAAATGGGGGGGCAGGAATGAACAACTTGCCGGTAGTACGCTCACCGTGGCGCATCGCCATCCTGACTGTCGGCTTTACCTTCCTGTATGCGCCGATGCTGATGTTGGTGATCTACTCCTTCAACAGCTCCAAGCTGGTGACGGTGTGGGCTGGCTGGTCCACGCGCTGGTATACCGAACTGTTCCACGACTCGGCGATGATCAGCGCGGTGGGGCTCAGCCTGACCATCGCCGCCGCTTCTGCCACTGCCGCGGTGGTTCTGGGCGCCATCGCCGCTGTGGTGATGGTGCGCTTCGGCCGCTTTCGCGGTTCGACCGGCTTCGCGTTTATGCTGACCGCGCCGCTGGTGATGCCGGACGTGATCACCGGCCTGTCGTTGTTGCTGCTGTTCGTGGCGATGGGACACGCTTTCGGCTGGCCGTCGGAGCGCGGCATGTTCACTATCTGGCTGGCGCATGTCACCTTCTGTACCGCGTATGTGGCGGTGGTGATCAGCTCGCGCCTGCGCGAGGTGGATCGCTCGATTGAAGAGGCGGCAATGGATCTGGGGGCGCCGCCGCTGAAGGTGTTCTTCGTTATCACCTTGCCGATGATCGCGCCGGCGCTGATCTCCGGCTGGATGCTGGCGTTCACCCTGTCGCTGGACGATCTGGTGATCGCCAGCTTCGTCTCCGGGCCGGGCGCCACTACGCTGCCGATGCTGGTGTTCTCCAGCGTGCGTATGGGGGTGAATCCGGAAATTAACGCGCTGGCCAGCCTGATCCTGCTGGTGGTGGGCATTCTCGGCCTGATCGCCTGGTGGTTTATGGCGCGTTCGGAAAAACAACGATCGCGTGAATTACAGCGGGCGGCCCGTAGCTGAATCGTAACAAACCTGCTATTTTTGCAATCAATAAGTATTGCAACTAACTACCTGACTTTACATGCGCCATCTGTATTGGTGGCGCGTCGTAGCGGAACACGGATATGTCAGACATGCTGAAAAGCGGGCAGGGAATGAGATCGACTTCGGATGCGCCGGTGCCGGTGATGGTGGCGGGTACCGCCATGGTCGCGATCAAGTGTATCAGTGTGGTGCTGCTGTTGGGCGAGCTGGGCGTCGACGGTGCGCAGGAGTTTGTCAGCACCAGCGCGCAGGCGTGGGATTCTACCTTTATTTTTCTGGCCGGCCTGATGCTGCTGTGCCTGCAAATCAGCTGCGGCTTTGCGGTGATGCGCGGGCGCAACTGGGGGCGCTGGGGTTACGTGGCCTGCCAGTGCATCGTGGTACTTTATCTGCTGTTGGCCACCATCGGCAGCGTCTTCCCCGAGGTGTTTACCGTGGAAGGGGAAACCAGCGGCCAGATTCTGCACGTTCTGATCCTGCAAAAGATCCCCGACGTGGTGATCCTGGCGTTGCTGTTCGTTCCTGCCGCCAGCCGCCGCTTCTTCGCCGCGCGCAAGTGAGATTTTAGGCGCGCGGAGTGGTAAACTCTGCGCCCTTAATTCGTCATCCTGAACTTCACGGTAATCTTCATGCATTGCGCTTTGTATACGGCGGGCACCTGCCGTTCCTGTCAGTGGCTGGAAAAGCCCTATCCGCAGCAACTGGCCGACAAACAGCATCACCTGCAATCGCTGCTGGCCGGGCGCGACGTCGCGCAGTGGCTGCAGCCGGTGGCAGGAGAGCTGAGCGCATTTCGCAATAAAGCCAAGATGGTGGTCAGCGGCAGCGTGGAGCGCCCGCTGCTTGGCATGCTGCACCGCGACGGCACGCCGGTCGATCTGAGCGACTGCCCGCTGTATCCCGCCGCCTTTGCGCCGATGTTTACGGTGCTGAAAAGCTTTATCGCCCGTGCGGGCCTGACGCCGTATAACGTGGCGCGCAAACGCGGCGAGCTGAAGTACCTGCTGCTGACCGAAAGCACGCTCGACGGCGGCGTGATGCTGCGCTTCGTGCTGCGCTCGGAAACCAAGCTGGCGCAGCTGCGCGCCGCGCTGCCGTGGCTGCAGCAGCAGCTGCCGCAGCTCAAGGTGATCTCCGCCAATATTCAGCCGGTGCACATGGCGATCATGGAAGGGGAGCGCGAGATCGCGCTGACCGAACAGCAGGCGCTGGAGGAACGGTTCAATCAGGTGCCGCTGTTCATCCGCCCGCAAAGCTTCTTCCAGACCAACCCGCAGGTGGCCGCCGATCTGTATACCACCGCCCGCGACTGGGTGCGGGCGCTGGGTATCGACAGCATGTGGGATCTGTTCTGCGGCGTCGGCGGTTTCGGCCTGCACTGCGCGCAGCCGCAAACGCGGCTGACCGGCATCGAAATCAGTGCAGAAGCGATCGCCTGCGCCCGCCAGTCGGCGCAGCGGTTAGGGCTGTTGCACGTAGATTTTCAGGCGCTCGATTCCACCCGCTTCGCCACCGCCGAAGGCCAGGTGCCGCAGCTGGTGCTGGTCAATCCGCCGCGGCGCGGCATCGGTCAGGCGCTGTGCGACTATCTGAGCCGAATGGCGCCGGACTATATTCTCTATTCCAGTTGCAACGCCGAGAGCATGGCGAAAGATATCGAGATGTTGCCGGGGTATCGCATCGAACGGGTGCAGCTGTTTGACATGTTCCCGCATACCGCGCACTACGAAGTGCTGACGCTGTTGGTGCGGCATTAAAGGCGCTTTTTGGCAGCCGTGTAAGCCGCTGAACGTTCGCGTTTGCCCACAGAAAGGACCAGAACCACGATCTCCGTCTCCATGATGCGATACACCAAACGAAAGCCTGAGGCTCTGAGTTTGATTTTGTAGCAATCAGGCAAACCGGCGAGTTTGTTGGCGGGGACGTGGGGATTAACCAACACGGATGCCAGCTTTTTTTTGAACTGTTCCCGGATCGCCGGGGACAGTTTTTTAAATTCCTTCAGTGCGTGTTCTTCGAATTCAAGCTTATAAGTCATCCAAATTGACCTTAATGCGTTTGCCGTTCATCCGTGAACGAACGATTTCAGCGAGTTCGAGATCTTCCAGGTACTCCGCGATCGCCTCCCAGGTTTCCGGAGAGACGTAATATCCCGAAATCTTACCGTTGGTCAGGACGGCGACCGGTTGCCCTTGTGCCTCTTTAAGGGCGGCGTTGGGCGATTTTTTAAAATCGCTGATGCTGACTGCGGAGTCGGCGAGAATGGGTTGAACCGTCATGATGTTATCCTTGATGCTAAATTAAGTATCAAATTTAGCACTAACCGGATGCGGTAGCAATCCGATGGAGCCGCCGAAGGAGGGCGACTCCACATGCGGACTTACTGCGGGAACCACTTGTCGTTGATGGCCTTGTAGGTGCCGTCGGCCTTGATGGCGTCCAGCGCGGCGTTCAGCTTGGCCAGCAGCGCCTGGTTGTCCGGGCGCACCGCGATGCCGAGACCGGTGCCGAAGTATTGCGCATCGGTGATGTGCTCGCCGACCGGCGCCAGCTGCGGGTTGGTTTTCAGCCACTCGTTCACCACGGCGGTGTCGCCGAACACGCCGTCGATACGGCCGTTTTTCAGCTCCAGAATGGCGTTCTGGTAGCTGTCGTAAGAGACGGTGTTAATCTCCGGGTGCTTGTCCTGCATGTATTTCTGGTGGGTGGTGCCGTTTTCCATGCCGAGCTTTTTGCCTTTCAGATCCGCCAGCGAGCTGAACTTGCCTTTTTGCGCGATCACGATCGCCGAGTTGGCGTAGTAAGGCTGGGTGAAAGCGACCTGTTTGCTACGTTCCGGCGTGATGTCCATACCGGAAATCACCGCATCGTATTTCTTGAATTTCAGCGCGGCGATCAGGCTGTCGAACGCCTGGTTGGTGAAGGTGCACTGCGCCTGCATCTGCTTGCACAGCGCGTTGGCCAGATCGATATCGAAGCCGACGATCTGGTTGTTGGCGTCCAGCGATTCGAACGGCGGGTAGGTGGCGGAAGCGGCAAAGCGGATGGTCTCGGCCGCGGTGGCGTTAAAGGTGATCCCGGCCAACATCGTCGCGGCAAGCAGCAGTTTTTTCATGCGTAGAGCTCCTGTCTGAATCCTGAAAGTGATTATTCGCTATCGTTTGTTTTTACTGGTAATCGCCAGAGGTTTTTGCGCGTGCGTCTGCTGATAACCCTGCCACTGAGTGAATTAAAATGCAATATAAATGATTAAATATTGCGTGGGGATAAAAAAAGCCCCGCACGATGGCGGGGCTCATGGGGGGCGGCGGCCTCAGTTGCGGCGTTCAAATGCCAGCGCGCGGCGCTCTACCAGCCGCATCAGCAGCGTCAGCAGGCCGTTAACGCACAGGTACACCAGGCCCGCGGCGCCGAATACCATGACGTCGTAGGTGCGGCCATACATCAGCTGGCTGTAGCCCATCACCTCCATCAGCGTGATGGTGTAAGCCAGCGAGGTGCTTTTGAACACCAGCACCACTTCGTTGGAATAAGACGACAGCGCGCGCTTGAAGGCGAACGGCAGCAGGATGCGCAGCGTCTGCCGGCGCGACATGCCCAGCGCTTCGCACGACTGCCACTGCCCGGCGGGAATGGCGCGTACCGCGCCATAGAACAGCTGCGTGGTGTAGGCCGCGCTGTTCAGCGCCAGCGCTATCATCGCGCACAGCCAGGGCTGCGACAGCAGGTTCCACAGCCACGGGTAGTCGCGGATCGCCGGGAACTGGCCGGGACCATAGTAGATCAGGAAGATCTGCACCAGCAGCGGCGTGCCGGTGAACAGCGTCACGTAGATCTTGACCAGCGGCGTCAGGATCGGCGTTTTTAGCGTCAGGATCACCGTCAGCAGCAGCGACAGCAGCAGCGCGACGATCAGCGCGGCGACGGTCAGCGTCAGGCTGGTGTGCAACCCTTTGAGGATCTCCGGTAAATACTCAATCATCAGACCGGCCCCCGCTCAAAGCGCGTGGCGCGCAGCTCAATGCGTTTGATGACGTATTGGCTGAACAGCGTCACCAGCAGGTAGATGGCCGCCGCGATCACATACCAGGTAAAAGGCTCCTGGGTGCGGGTGGCGATGCTCTTGGTTTGCAGCATCAGATCGTTCACGCTGATCAGCGACACCAGCGCGGTGTCTTTCAGCAACACCAGCCACTGGTTGCCGAGGCCGGGCAGGGCGTGGCGCCACATCTGCGGCATGATCAGGCGAAAGAAGATCGCCGCCTTGCCGAGTCCCAGCGCCTGGCCGGATTCCCACTGCCCCTGCGGCACCGCTTTGAGCGCGCCGCGCAGCGTCTGCGAAGCGTAGGCGGAATAGAGCAGGGCCAGAGCGATCACCCCGCACAGGAACGGACTGACTTCGAAATTGTCTATCGCCAACTGAATCGGCAACTGGAACAGACCGAGGTTGAGGGTAAAGCCGTCGGAGAGCATCAGCAGCAGCTGCGACGAACCGAAATAGATAAACAGCACCACCAGGATTTCCGGCAGGCCTCGCAGCACGGTCACCCAGGCGGTGCCGAGCCAGCTGACCGCTTTCCAGCGGGACGATTCCCATACGGCGAACAGCATCGCCAGAATCAGCCCGAGGATCAGGGCGCAAACGGCAAGGCCGACGGTCATGCCGGCGGCGCTTGCTAAAGGTTGTAATTCATTCATCGGGGCGTATTACTGCTGGAACCATTTTTTGTAGATGGTTTCATAGGTCCCATCCTGCTTGATCTTGTCCAGAGCGGCGTTGAACTTGCCCTGCAGATCGGTGTTCTTCTGGCGCACCGCGATGCCGAGGCCGGTGCCGAAGTAGTCTTTATCCGTCACTTTGGCGCCCACTGCCGCCAGCGCGTCATTCTGCTTCAGCCATTCGTTGACCACCGCGGTATCGCCGAACACCGCATCAACGCGGCCGTTCTTCAGATCCAAAATGGCGTTCTGGTAGCTGTCGTAAGGCACGGTGGTGATTTCCGGGTGCTTGTCGGTCAGGTATTTCTGGTGGGTGGTGCCGTTTTGCACGCCCACTTTCTTGCCTTTCAGCGCCGCCACGTCGGCGATTTTGCCTTTCTGCGCGATGAACAGCGCCGAGTTATCGTAGTACGGCTTGGTGAACAGCACCTGCTTTTCACGCTCCGGCGTGATGTCCATACCGGCCATGACCGCATCGAAACGCTTGAATTTCAGGCTCGGGATCAGGCTGTCGAACGCCTGGTTGGTGAAGGTGCACTCGGCCTGCATCTCTTTGCACAGGGCGTTGGCCAGATCGACGTCAAAACCCTGAATCTTGTTGCCGGCGTCAATAAATTCAAATGGAGGATAGGAGGCTTCGGTAGCGAAACGGATGGTTTCGGCTGCGGAGGCGGAAACGCTGATGCCGGCCAGAACGGCGGCGATTATTAGTTTTTTCATCGCAAAATCCCCAAATTACAGCAAGTTAATTGTTAGTGTGATAAGTAGTTGGCAAACTCGGTAGTCCGCGGCTGCGTAAAGTGGCTGCTGTCGCCTTGCTCCACCACGTGGCCGTTTTCCATGTACACCACGCGGCTGGCGGTTTTGCGCGCCACTTCCACTTCGTGAGTGACGATCACCTGAGTGATGCCGGTGCCGGCCAGTTCGCGAATGATGCTGACGATCTGAGCGGTGATTTCCGGATCCAGCGCCGCGGTCGGTTCATCGAACAGCAGCACCTGCGGTTCCATCATCAGGGCGCGGGCGATCGCCACGCGCTGCTGCTGGCCGCCGGAAAGGTGCAGCGGGAAGCGATCGGCGAAGTCGGTCAGGCGCAGACGCTTGAGCAGCTTGTCGGCGCGCTCCATCGCCTGAGCCTTGGTCAGACCCAGCACGCGGCAAGGCGCTTCGATCAGGTTCTGAACCACGGTGAGGTGAGGCCACAGGTTGTATTGCTGGAAGACCATACCGACGTTTTGGCGCAGTTCGCGGATGGCTTTCTCGCCCGGCGCCTGCTTGAAGTCGAATTGGTTGCCGGCGATCTGCAGTTGGCCCGAACGCGGCATTTCCAGCAGGTTCAGCACCCGCAGCAATGAACTTTTCCCGGCGCCGCTTGGGCCAAGCAGCACCAGGGTTTCCCCGGCTGGACAATCCAGCGTGATGTCAAACAGCGCCTGGTGAGCGCCGTAATAGCAATTGATACCGTTAAGTTGAATACTCATGCGCCAGAATTGAATAGACATTGATGCCGCAAATGTTAACTTCCACAGAATACTTATGCAATCTTTGTGCGTTAAAATTTATGAGTGTGCGGCGGGACAGTAAAAGATTAGCACAAGATACCGCGACTCAAGCCGAGGGAGGGGATTTGTGGTGCAGGCTGTGAGATCGGTAGCGAAATTTTTTCTATTGGACGAAATTTGAGCGGCTGGCGGCAGCGGGGATGACCGACGCGGCAAGCCCGCGTCGGCTGGGGTATCGCGGGTTACTGGTTTTCCAGCACCTGGCGTACGCTGCCGTTGGTGGCGTGCGCTGGAACATTCAGGTAGCGAATATCATCAACCACCCAGCAGGTGCCTTCGCGCACCATCAGCACTTCGTCCTGCCAGTTCACGGTGCTGTTGGCGTCTTTCTGGTAGCTCAAGTCAACGCGCAACGGGATGTTTTTCGCATCGGTGTTAGGAATGGTCGAGGCGCTGGCGACGGACGCGCTGCTTGGCCCCTGCGCATTGCCGGAGAACAGATCGCCGGTTATCCGATACTTGCCCGGGTTCTGGCCGGCGCTGACCAGATCCTGATACAGCACTTTGCTCAGGTAAGGTTGCAGCTGCGCCAGGCGGTTGCTGTCCGGCAGGCCGGCGCCCTGCTGGATGCGCAGATCATAGAACTTTTGCGCGACCGTATCCGGGCCGCCTTCCACACAGCTGCCGCTGCGAGTGCCGATATCCTTGTATGCCGGTTCCACCGTGGTACAGGCACTCAGCAGCAGCGCTAAGGGTAAAACAGCCGCAATCGTTTTTGTTTTCATCTTATTACCTTATGTGAAAGTCTCTACCATGAAGACCGATAGCTTACAGTATAAATGCGTTTTTTGGCCTTGCATTCGTACTGCGTGCCATTGATTAAGCGAACATAACGCCAATCTTCTGGTCATAGATACGTTGAATTAATCAAACAAGGAATTCTGATGCAGCTTTCAACTACCCCGACCCTGGAAGGGTTTACCATCACCGAATACTGCGGCGTCGTGACCGGCGAAGCGATCCTCGGCGCCAACATTTTTCGTGATTTCTTCGCCGGCGTGCGCGATATCGTCGGTGGCCGTTCGGGCGCCTACGAGAAAGAGCTGCGCAAGGCGCGCTTGATCGCGTTCGAAGAGCTGGAAGATCAGGCGAAAGAGCTGGGCGCCAACGCGGTGGTCGGCATTGATATCGATTATGAAACCGTTGGCAAAGACGGCAGCATGCTGATGGTGACCGTCAGCGGCACCGCGGTGAAAGTGAGCCGCTAACGCTATTCTCCGCGCCCCGGCCGTTCTGCCGGGGCGACGTCCTCTTGCTTTATCCCACCTTGTGCTGCTCGACGATCGGGCGGTGCTCCTGCGGTTTTACCGGCGCCGGCTCCTGGCGATGCTGTATCGGCTGAACGAACGACGGGCGGATCTGCGGCGCCGGGGCCGGATGCGGCATGACGCGTTCTTGCGGCATCGGCGTCGGGCGCACTACCGCCGGGTGCGGCGCTACGGCCGGTTCGCGCACCGCCGGCTGAGCGACGTGCGGCACGACCTGAACCGGTGGCCGCACGGCGGATTGATGCACCGGCGCGACGGTCTGCATCGGATGCGTCTGTACCGGGGCTGAATGCACGGCCATCGGCTGCTGCGCGTGGGGCGCCTTAGGTGCGGTATGCGTGAACGTCGGCATGCTCATCGGCTGCTGTACATGGGGCGCGTTGACCGATTGTTGCACGTGCGGCGCGGCCGCTACCGGCTGGGTATGCGCAAAGTTCGGCATGGTCATCGGCGCATGGGCTGCAGGCGCGACGCGCGGCTGTTGCGGCGCCGCGTTCGGCGTCGATTGATTGAAGCGCGGCGTCGGCGCGGCGGGGGTCGTATTGTAGTTGTTCACCGTGCTGGTGGTGCTGCGATTCACATTGTTGACGTTGTTATATTGGTTGATGTTGGTGACGCGATTCACCACGGTGGTGGAATGCGACACGTAGGGCGCATTGCGGTAGACCACCGGCTGGCGCCGATCGTCCCAGCGCATATCCCAGTTGTGCCAGCCGCTGTTGTGTTGGTTGAGCAAAGAGGCGACCGCGATGCCGACGCCGAAGCTGATCACGCCGGCTGCCAGCATGTCGCCGCCGCTGTAGCCCGAAGGCTGATACTGATAGCTTGGATAAGCCTGGATCGGCGTGCCGTAGGCCACCCAGGGATCGTAATGCGGGACGTAGACCGTATCCGGCTGGCTGGGCTCGATGACGATGGTTTCGCCCGGCGCCGCCACCACGCTCTGGCGATAAGACTGTTGCTCCACGTAACGGGTGGTGGGAGCCACGACGATGTGCTGCTGCGGGGTGTTTTTCAGCGTACCCTGGCTGGCCGCCCGCTGACGCATCACCTGAATGGCGTTCATCACGTCGGTGGGATCGTTGAGGTAGGCGCTGCCCAGGGCGGTGGTCCAGGGGATGTTCTTCGCCATCTGATCGAGCACGTCGGGGAATTGTACCAGGCCGCGTACGCTGGGATCCCAGGGCTGAGCGTCGGCCGCCGAGCTGAGCGCCGCCGGTTGCAATCCGCGGTTTTGCGCCAGCCAGGCATCCGCGGCGCTGATTTGGTCAGGGTAACCCGCGCCGGCCAACACTTGCGCCAGCAGTTTGTCGGGGAACAGCGCCACCGGGCTGACCAATTGGTAAAGCTGATCGGCGGTCAGCGGCGTATAGGCCGGTGTACTGGCATTGGCGGCGGGAGCGGCCGGGGGCGGTGTGCTCCCGCCCATCGCACCGGCGACTTTTTGCTGATCGCAGCCGCTGAGCGGCAGCATGGCGGCACAGAGCAACCAGGACAGATAGCGTGGCGTGAACATGTTCGACTCCGCTCTTTCAGCGCAGATGATACTTTGAGACTATCATGGGCGGGAGAGGCCGCCAGTCGGGAGAAATACTCGCTTGCATATCGGCGCTATCTGTCATCATTTCTCGATGAGCGTGATGATTGGATACAGGTTAATCGCGTTACGTTACATCTTTCACGGACGATAATCAGGAGGATAAGTGAAAATTTGGCCAGGGATTATCGCCGCCGCGCTGTTGGCGGGGTGCCAAAATCCACAGCAGGATACGCACGTCGATCGCGGCGCTTACCAGCTCGAAACCCTGCATCAGGCACAGGGCGCCGATCAGCGCATCCGGTTTTTGGTGATGCACTACACGGCGGAAGACTTCCATTCATCGCTGAAAACGCTGACCGACGAGCACGTCAGCGCCCATTATCTGCTGCCGGCTCACCCACAGCGCGAGCACGGCAAACCGACGGTGTACCGGTTGGTGCCGGAGGCGATGCGCGCCTGGCATGCCGGCACCAGCGCCTGGCGCGGCCGCAGCAACCTCAACGACACCTCGATCGGCATCGAAATCGTCAACAAGGGCTTCACCCGCAGCATGCTGTTCACCCACTGGCAACCCTATACGGCGGAGCAGATCGCCGTGCTGATCCCGCTGAGCCGCGACATTATCCAACGCTATGGCATCCAGCCTCAGGACGTGGTGGGGCACAGCGATATCGCGCCGCAGCGCAAACAGGATCCCGGCCCGCTGTTCCCCTGGCGGCAGCTGGCGCAGGCCGGCATCGGCGCCTGGCCGGATGAACGGGACGTGCAGCGTTTGCTGGCGGGGCGCGATCGCCATGCGCCGGTACCGATGGCGCCGCTGCTCGAAAAGCTGGCGCGTTACGGTTACGCGATAGACCCGTCGTGGGATGCGCGGCAGCAGCGCAACGTGCTGGCGGCGTTTCAGATGCATTTCCGGCCCGACGATGTGCGCGGCGAGCCGGATGCAGAAAGTGAAGCGATTGTCGATGCGCTGCTGGTGAAGTACGGCGCGGCGCGTTGATTACAGGCCGTGCAGCTTACCGTGGTCTTTCAGCCAGCGGGCGGTGCGCGCGATGCCTTCTTCCAGCGAGACGATGGGCTGATAGCCCAGCTCTTGCTGTGCACGAGTGGTATCGAGCGTGAGGTCGAAGTTGAGTTTGGCGACGCCGTAGTGGGTCAGCACCGGCTCCTTTTCGCTTTTGCTGCCCAGACGCTCCATGCCGCGCGCCATCATATCGAGCATCGGATAGGGGACGGAGCGGATATGGCACTTCATGCCCAAATCGTCGATCAGCTGCTGCACCACGGTGCGTAGCGGGCGCGGCTGCTGGTTGGTGATGTTGTAGGCACGGCCGGACGGCGTATCTTCTTTTAGCGTCGCCAGCCACATGGCGTGCACCGCATTCTCCAGATAGGTCATGTCTACCATTGCCGCGCCGCCGCGCGGCAGCAGCAGGTTGCCGTAGCGTTTGATCATCTGCAACAGCCGCGGCAGCATCACTTTGTCGTGCGGCCCGAACAGCCCCTGTGGGCGCAGAATGGTGAAATGGGTCTGCGGATTGGACAGCGCCAATTGCTGGATCACCTGCTCGCCGGCGGCCTTGCTGCGCGCGAACTCGTTGGCGTAGCGCTGCGGGCGAAAGTCTTCGGTCACGTTGCGGTGATGATGGTAATCGAAATAGATCGCCGGGGAAGAGATGTGAATGAACTGCGCCACGCCGTAGGCCGCCGCCCATTCGCCGAGGCGGCGGGTGGCGCGGACGTTGGCCAGTTCGAAGGCTTCTTCGGTGCCCCAGGGGGAGGTAAAGCTGGAGCAGTGCCACAGTACGTCGACGTCGGCCAGCATCGCCTTGGCCTGCGAAGAGATCAGGTTGGTGAGATCGGCATGAATGAACTCCGCGCCCATTTTTTCCAGCAGGCTGCCCATCGCCTGGTTGCGACCGGTGGCGCGCACTTTGATGCCCTGGCGACGCAGATATTCAACGGCGTTACGGCCTAACCCACTGGTTGCACCGGTGACCAATACCTTCATAACGGACTCTATTCTCACCCAAAATCGGAATACCGGCGGGCGCTTACGGCGCTCCCAGCAAATAAGATGCCATTCTTCCGTGATTTCGTGCGCTATGCAATCGGAAAGCCCCGAAGCACAGCGGCAAACTGTGCGGTTGATCGACAAATGAACGGCGTTCAGCGCTGTTGGCGGTCCAGGCTCTCGGCCAGCGTCGCGATGCGCTTCGCCATGCCGCGAAAAATGAACAGGTGTGCGGGCATCATGGCGAACCAATACAGCAGCCCGCTGAAGCCGGCCGGATGCCACCAGGCGCGCACGTCCAGCGTGCGGCGATCGCCGTGATCGGTGATGGTGAAGCTCAGCCGCCCCAGCCCCGGCGCCTTCATGCCGAACAGCAGCGCCAGTTGCCGCAGCGGCTTCAGCGTGATGACTTTCCAGCCGTCGATCTCGTCGCCCAGCGCCAGGGTCGCGCGCGCCGGACGGCCATAGACCACCCCGTTGCCGATCATGTCGTCCATACGGGCGCGGATGCGCCACAGAATATTGGCGTAGAAATAGCCTTCTTCGCCCCCCAACTGCTGCACCGTTTGCCACAGGGCCTCGCGGGTGGCGGCGGTGTCCAGCGAACAACCGGCCTGTTTCGGATAGTAACCGTAGCCGGGGCGCCAGCGGGCCCGCGCCGCCGGATCGTAGCCCCAGTCGGCGGAATCGACCACCTCCTGTTCGCGCTGCAGCGTGGCGGTGACCGCTTGATCAAAGGTGTGCAGCCGCTGCGGGATCAGGGCCTGCAGCGGCCGGCCGTCGGCGGGCAGATCGTGCTTCAGCCCCTGGATCAGCGCGCGAGCGATCGGCGTCGGCACCGAGGTGATCAGGCTGATGAACCACACTGAAATCAGCCGCGTCGGCAGAGGGATCGGGATCAGCCAGCGCCGCTTGCCGCTGATGGCGATAAAGCGTTTGAACATATCCTGATAGCTGAGGTATTCCGGCCCGGCAACGTCGAAGATGCGGTGCTCCTGCGCCGGGTGTGCCAGCAGATCGGCCAGATAAACCAGCAGGTTCTCCAGCGCCACCGGCGACGACTTCGAACGCACCCAGCGCGGCGGCGTCAGCACCGGCAGGTTATAGACCATGTCGCGCATCACTTCGAACGCCGCCGAGCCGGGGCCGACGATGATGCCGGCGCGCAGCTCGGTGACCGGCACGCCGCTCTGACGCAAGATCTCGCCGGTCAGGCGGCGGGCCGCCAGGTGCGGTGAGCTGTCGTCGTTAGGCTGCAGCGCGCCGAGAAAAATCACCTGTTTAACGCTGGCATGGCGCAGCGCGTCGCGCAGGTTTTCCGCCGCCTGGCGCTCCTTCTCGATAAAATCGTCGCCGTCGCCCATCGCATGCACCAGATAGTAAAGCGTATCGATTTCCCACAGCGCCGCGCTCAGAGTTTCCGGGCGATACAGATCGGCATACAGGCAGTTGACCTGCGGCCAGTTCCGCTCCTGCAGCCACTCGATGCGCCGCGCGGCGGCGGTAATCTGGTGCCCCTGTTCGATCAGGTGCGGGATCAGGTTCTGGCCTATATAGCCGCTGGCTCCAAGAACCAGTACGCGTTGGGGTGTCATCGGGCCGCCTTGTGCGGTAGAGGATTGGCTGAACGACAGGATGCCAAATTTAGGGTTTAAATGCACTTTTTGTATGGGTATAAGCCGGTTGCATCCATCCTGGCACAGGTTCACACTACGCGCCCCTTATCGAACGAAAAACCGGTTGCCATGAAGCTCAATGTGATTTGTTACGCCCTGCTGTGCCTGGCGCTGGTCGCCAGCCTGTTCTCGCTGCATCCGGTGTGGATGTGGTTGCTGCTGGCCAACCTGCTGACGTTTTTGATCTACGGCGGCGATAAGCTGGCGGCGCGTAAAGGGTGGCGGCGGGTACCGGAGGCGACGCTGTTGCTGTTCGGCGCGCTGGGCGGGTGGTTGGGCGCACTGGCGGCACAGCAGCTGTTTCGCCACAAAACCCAGAAGCAGCCGTTTAAAACCTGGTTCATCCTCAGCGTGGCGCTCAACTTGGTGGCGGTGCTGGGGCTGTGGTACTGGGTTTATGGCCGCTGGATCTTCTGATGGTGGGGCGCGGCCTGCGCCCCTGGCGATCAGGCGTGCTGCCGGAGGAATTCCCGCCACAGCTCAACCACCCGCTGCAGATCCTGACGGCTGACGTCGAGGTGGGTCAGAATGCGCGTCAGCGGGCCGCTGCTGATCAGCACGCCGCGTTCGCGCATCCACGGGCCGAATTTGGCCGCCAGCGCCAGCGGTTGGCGCAGGTACAGCACGTTGGTCTGTGCGCCGGGTTCGGCGATCTCTACGCCGATCTGCCGCAGCTGTTGCTCCAGCCAGACCGCGTTGTCATGGTCTTCGCGCAGCCGCGCGACGTTATGCTCCAACGCGTAAAGACCGGCCGCCGCCAGGATGCCGGCCTGACGCAGCCCGCTGCCCGTCATCTTGCGCCAACGCAGCGCGCGCTGAATGAAGGCTTCGCTGCCGCACAGCAGCGATCCGACCGGCGCGCCCAATCCTTTTGACAGGCAAATGGTGAAGGTGTCGCAGTATTGCACGATCTCTTTCAGCGGCAGGTTCAGCGCCACGGCGGCGTTAAAGATGCGTGCGCCGTCGATATGCAGCGCCAGCTGCCGCTCGCGGGTAAATTGCCACGCCTGCTGCAGATAGGCCTGCGGCAAAACTCGGCCGCTGATGGTGTTTTCCAGACTCAGCAGCCGAGTGCGGGCGAAGTGGATATCGTCGGGTTTGATGGCGGCGGCGAGCTTGTCCAGCGGCAGCGTGCCGTCCGCGTCAGCCTCGATCGGCTGTGGCTGGATGCTGCCCAGCACCGCTGCGCCGCCGGCCTCGTATTTATAGTTGTGCGCCTGTTGGCCGACCAGATACTCGTCGCCGCGCTGACAGTGGCTCAGCAGCGCCACCAGGTTGGCCTGGGTGCCGCTGGGCAAAAACAACGCAGCTTCTTTGCCTGACAGGCGCACCGCCTCGGCCTCCAGCGCGTTGACCGTTGGGTCATCGCCGTAGACGTCGTCGCCGACCTCTGCCTGAGCCATCGCCTGGCGCATGGCGGCGCTGGGGCGGGTGACGGTGTCGCTGCGTAGATCGATAAGCATAGGGTTCCTGGAATATAAGGGAGAGGAAAAGGGTACATGGCATCATATACCCTTTATTTCACCGGGGCAGCTTGCTTAGCGCAGCCAGTTGGTTTTCGCCAGCTCGACCACTTCGTCGCCGCGGCCGTTGATGATGGCGCGCAGCATGTACAGACTGAAGCCCTTCGCCTGTTCGAACTTGATCTGCGGCGGCATCGCCAGCTCTTGCTTGGCGGTGACCACGTCCAGCAGCGCCGGGCCAGGGTGCGCCAACATCTCCTGCAGCGCGCCGTCCAGATCCGACGCTTTTTCCACGCGGATGCCCTTGATGCCTGCGGCGTTGGCGATCGCCGCGAAGTCCGGATTATGCAGATCGGTGCCGTCGGTCAGGTAGCCGCCTGCCTTCATCTCCATCGCCACGAACCCCAGCACGCTGTTGTTGAACACCACGATCTTCACCGGCAGCTTGAGCTGCGCCAGCGACAGGAAATCCCCCATCAGCATGGTGAAGCCGCCGTCGCCGCACATGGCGATCACCTGTTTATCCGGCGCGGTGGCCTGGGCGCCGATCGCCTGCGGCATGGCGTTGGCCATCGAACCGTGGTTGAACGAACCGAGCAGGCGGCGCTTGCCGTTCATTTTCACGTAACGGGCGGCCCACACCGTCGGCGTGCCGACGTCGCAGGTGAAGATGGCGTCGTCGCTGGCGTATTGGCTGAGCTGCTGCGCCAGATATTGCGGATGGATCGGCTGGTCATCGTTGGCGGTCGCCAGCCCGTCGAGCTCCTTGCGCGCGTTGCGATAGTGCTCCAGCGCCTTGTCGAGGAATGCTCGGTCGCGCTTGGGCTCCAGCTGCGGCAGCAGGGCGGTGAGGGTGGTGTGGATATCGCCCACCAGCGCCATGTTGACCGGGCAGTGCGCGCCGATGCTGCCGGGGTTAATGTCGATCTGAATGATGTTGGCGTTGGTGGGGTAGAACGCGCGGTAGGGGAACTGGGTGCCGAGCAGCACCAGCGTGTCGGCGTTCATCATCGCGTGGTAGCCGGAGGAGAAACCGATCAGCCCGGTCATGCCGACGCTGTAGGGGTTATCCCACTCGATATGTTCTTTGCCGCGCAGCGCGTGCACCACCGGCGCTTGCAGCAGCTCGGCCAGCTTGACCACTTCATCGTGCGCGCCGGCGCAGCCGCTGCCGCACATCAGGGTGATGTTCTTCGCCTTGTTCAGCGTTTCCGCCAGCTTGTTCAACTCGCTCATCGGCGGCTGCACCAGCGGCAGCGCCGGGGTATGCCAGGTCAGCGTCGCGTCTTCCGGCGCCATGCGCAGCGCCACGTCGCCCGGCAAGACGACCACTGAAACGCCGCGGTTGAGGATCGCCTTGCGCATGGCGATCTCCAGCACGCGCGGCAGCTGTTCCGGGTTGGAGACCAATTCGCAATAGTGGCTGCATTCGCGGAACAACTCCTGCGGATGGGTTTCCTGGAAGTAGCCGCTGCCGATTTCGCTGGAAGGAATGTGTGCGGCGATCGCCAGCACCGGCACATGGTTGCGGTGACAGTCGAACAGGCCGTTGATCAGATGCAGGTTGCCGGGGCCGCAGGAACCGGCGCACACCGCCAACTGGCCGGTGAGCTGGGCTTCGGCACCGGCGGCGAAGGCGGCCACCTCTTCATGGCGGGTGCCTAGCCATTCGATGGTGCCCATGCGGTGCAGGCTGTCGCTCAGGCCGTTGAGCGAATCGCCGGTTACGCCCCAAATGCGTTTTACGCCGGCTTGATCCAGCGTTTTGGCGATCAGTGTGGCTACGGTTTGCTTCATGGTTCCCCCAAACATGGTTTGAAAAACGATGTGTACTCGATCCGGTGAGTGTCAGCAGAACAACTGCAAGCATAGCTTACCGGCTGTGGACGAGATGCGGTCAGGAAGGGTAAAGAGCGTAGGACGGGAAGCAGTGTAACTGGGCTGGCCACGGGGAACTTGCCGATAAATGCCCCATCGCGGCGATGGGGCCAGGGGATCACGCCAGCGTGACGTCACCCTGCAGCTGGCAACTGCAGGCCAGCACGTAGCCTTGCGCTATCTCTTCTGCGCTTAGCGTCATGGTGCTGGTGGTGGTGTAGTCGCCCTCGAGGATGCGGGTTTTGCACGAGCCGCACACCCCGGCGCGGCAGGCGGCGTTGACCGGCAGGGCATTGGCCTCCATCGCCGCCAGCAGCGTGCTGCCGACCGGCACGCGGAATTCACGCAGCGGGCGCGCGGCGCGCAGCGTCAGCCCTTCGGTGGCGTCGGCCTGCGCCGTCGGCGTGTGGAACTGCTCTTTATGGAAATGCTCGGCCGGCACGCCGAGCCGGCGACAAAGCTGCTCCACCTGATCCATGTAGGGCGCAGGGCCGCAGGTCATCACCGTGCGTTCGGCGATATCCGGTGCCGCCTGCCGCAGCGTCTGTTCATCGATACGGCCGCTGAGGTAGCCGGGTTGCAGATCCTGCTCGGCCATCAGCGTCAGGCGCAGCTGTGGATGGGCGGCACACAGCGCGCGCCATTGATCGGCGAAAATCGTGTCGGCGGGGGTGCGTACGTTAAAGATCACGGCGATATCGCAGGCCGCACGGTTGGCGGTCAGCCAGCGGCACATCGAGACGATCGGCGTCACGCCGCAGCCGGCGGCCAGCATCAGATAACGATCGGCTGGGTGGCGCTCGCAGCTGAATTCGCCCTGCGCGTCGGACAGCCACAGCGTGTTGCCGGGCTTGACCTCTTGCGTCAGCCAGCGCGATCCGGCGCCGTCCGGCAGGCAGCGCACGCTGATGCTGAGAAAGCGGCTCTGGCCAGGCGAGGAGGAGAGCGTATAGGCGCGCAACGTCTCCTCGCTGTTGCGAATGCTGACCAGCGCGAACTGGCCAGCCTGGTAAGGGTAGAAAACGTCGCAGATCAGGTTCAGCGTCCAGACGTCGGCGGTTTCACGCTGGATGGAATGCACCTGCATGCGGTTCGGGCAAAGCGGTGTGGGTTGAGTCATCGGGGCACCTCAAAAAACAAAGGGGCCGGCGCAGGCGGCCCCATAACGTAACGGCATCAGGCGAGCAGCGCTGCAATATCCTGCTCGACGGTGGTGATCGGACGCAGGCCGAATTTCTCGTTGAGGATCGCCATCAGGTTGTCGGTCAGGAAGCCCGGCGCGGTCGGGCCGGTGACGATGTTTTTCACTCCCAGCGACAGCAGCGTCAGCAGAATGACGATCGCCTTCTGTTCAAACCACGACAGCACCAGGCTGAGCGGCAGCTCGTTGACGCTGCAGCCGAGCGTATCCGCCAGCTTGACCGCCAACATGATGGCGGAGTAGGCGTCGTTGCACTGGCCGACGTCCAGCAGGCGCGGCAACCCTTCCAGCGTGCCGAAGTCCAGCTTGTTGAAACGGTACTTGCCGCAGGCCAGCGTCATGATCAGGCAGTCTTGCGGCACGCTGCGGGCGAAGTCGGTGAAGTAGCTGCGCTCGTCGCGGCTGCCGTCGCAGCCGCCGACCAGGAAGACGTGGCGCAGTTTTTTCTGCGACACCAGGTTGATGACCGTGTCGGCGGCGTTCAGCAGCGTCTGGCGGCCGAAACCGACGGTGATCAGATGCTCGATCTCGGTATAAGGGAAACCGTTCATGCCCTGAGCCTGGTGGATCACGGCGCCGAAGTCGTCGCCTTCCAGATGATTGACGCCTGGCCAGCCGACGATGCTGCGGGTCCAGATGCGATCGCCGTAGTTGCCGACGTTAGGATCGATGATGCAGTTGGAGGTCATCACGATCGGGCCGGGGAATTTGGCGAATTCCGTTTGCTGGTTTTGCCAGCCGCTGCCGTAGTTGCCCACCAGATGCTTGAATTTTTTCAGTTCCGGATAGCCGTGCGCCGGCAGCATTTCGCCGTGGGTGTAGACGTTGACGTTTTGCCCTTCGGTTTGCTCGAGCAGCATGCGCAGATCTTTCAGATCGTGGCCGGAAATCAGAATAGCTTTCCCGGCCACCGGGCGCACGTTGACCGCGCTGGGCTGCGGATCGCCGTAGGCTTGGGTTTCACCGCGATCGAGGATCGCCATCACGTTGAAGTTCATCTTGCCGATGCCCATGGCGTTGTTCAGCAGGGTGTCGACGTCGCGCGGCTGGGTGCCGAGCCAGGCCATAAAGGCGTGGTAGTCGGCATAGAGTTGCTCGTCGAACTGGCCGAGCACGTGCGCGTGTTCCATATAGGCCGCCGCGCCTTTCAGGCCGTACAGGCACAGCATGCGCAAACCGTGTACGTCGTCGCCTACCTCGGCCTTGTCGCTGTTGAGGGCAAACTGCGCTGCCTGTTGCAGCAGCGCAGGCATATCGTCACCGGCCAGCTGCAGCGCCGCCATCGGGTGATCGACGCGTACGCCGGCGTCCAGCAGCCGGCAACGGGCGGCCAGCGAATCGCGCAGCAGCAAGGTTTCGCGCGCGTAGCCGATGATGCGTTGGGAGTCGAAGTTGACGTTGGTCAGGGTGGAGAAGAAGGCGCGCGGGGCGAAGCTGTCGATCTCGTGGTCGACGATGCCCAGCGAACGCGCCTGCAGCGCCCAGGCGGAGAGCCCCTGCAGCGCCGCCACCAGCAGATCCTGCAGATCGGAGGTTTCCGCCGTTTTGCCGCACATGCCCTGAGCATACGCGCAGCCGTTGCCTGCCGGGGTACGGATGGTTTGTTCACATTGCACACAGAACATAGTCGCTTCCTTTTATTTTTAAAGTTGCATTTGTAATGCTTGTTTAAAAGCATAGATCGGCGATCGGGGTTGCAAAAGGCTTTTGTGCGACTACTGCGGGCAAGTTTGATTTAGCGCAATTTTGCCGTGCGGATGGGAATTATTACGCTTTGGGGGCCGGCCGGCCCCCAGGGAAAAGGATCAGGAGAACAGGGCGATCAGCACCGGCGCCAGCAGGCTCAGCAGGAAGCCGTGTACGATGGCGGGCGGCACCATGTCCAGCCCGCCGCTGCGCTGCAGCACCGGCAGGGTGAAGTCCATCGAGGTGGCGCCGCACAGGCCGAGGGCGGTGGAACGGCTGCGGCGCACCAGCGTCGGGATCAGCATGATCGCCACCAGCTCGCGCGCCAGATCGTTGAAGAATGCGGCGCTGCCCATCACCGGGCCGTAGGCGTCGGTAATCAGAATGCCCGATAGCGAATACCAGCCGAAGCCGGAGGCCATCGCCAGCCCGGCCTTGACCGGCAGCCCCAGCAGCTGCGCCGCCAGCGCGCCGCCGGCCAGCGACGCGACGGTCACCACCAGCGCCACCAGCGTACCGCGGCGGTTGAGTACGATCTGGCGCAGCGTCATGCCGCTGTTGCGCAGCTGAATGCCGACCAGCAACAGCAGGAAGATCAGCGCATATTCGCTGCCTTTATGGGCGAACTGCAGCCATTGCCACTGCGTCAGGCCGAGCAGGAAGCCGCCGAGCACCACGCCGCACAGCTTGAGCGACTCCAGCGCCATGTGCACGCGTGAAGGCAGCTTTTCCTGTTTATGGCTGCTGCGCCACGGCATGCGCCGCTCCAGCAGCGCCAGCAACAGCAGGTTGGCGCAGAGAATACAGAAGAAGAACACCGCGCTGTACTGGAAGATCAGCACCAGGTTGCTGCTGAGATCCTCCATAAACGCCAGGCTGATACCCATGAAAAACAGGATCACGTACACCATCCAGCTGAGCAGCCGGTTGATCAGCACCAGCAGCGGGCGATGGCGTAAGGGAATGAGGTAACCGACAATCAGCGGTAACAGAATAATCAACAGTCCTGAATACATGGTGCAGCTTGTGTCCTTGAGTTTTGAAACGCGCCGAACGGCGGCGAGGAGCACACGCTAACCAAAAGCCCGGCCGGAGTAAAGCGGCAGATTTGACGTTGGCCGCTTGACCTGCAAGGGGTTTTTTGACCATGCTCTGTGAAGGTCACCTCATTGAAGAGGCGACGGCGCGCACGGGAGGCGGCGGATGTTCTTGGAGCGTATCGAAATTGTAGGTTTTCGCGGCATTAACCGGCTGTCCCTGATGCTGGACGACAACACGCTGTTGCTCGGTGAAAACGCCTGGGGTAAATCCAGCTTGCTGGATGCGCTGACGCTGTTGCTGGCGCCGGAGCAGAAGCTGTACCGGTTTGAAGCGCACGATTTCCATTTCCCCCCCGGTGAAGAGTCGGCCAAAGAGCGCCACCTGCAGGTGGTGTTCACCTTCTGCGAAAAAGACATCGGCCATGCGCACCTGCCGCGCTATCGCCACCTGACGCCGCTGTGGGTCAAGGGCGAAGATGGCCTGAGCCGCATTCATTACCGCTGCGAGGGCGAGCTGGAAGACGACGGCACGGTGTGCACCTGGCGCGGTTTTCTCGACGCAGACGGCAATGCCTTTCAACTGCACCATATCGAACAGCTGGCGCACGCCATCATCCGCATCCACCCGGTACTGCGCCTGCGCGACGCGCGCTTTATTCGCCGCCTGCGCCCCAGCAGCCTCGGGGATGAACGCAAACCCGATACCCAAGCGCTGGCGCAGCAGTTGGATCAGCTGACGCGCGAGCTGGTGCGCAATCCGCAGAAGCTGACCAACGGCGAGCTGCGTCAGGGGCTGGCGGCCATGCAGCAGTTGCTGGAGCACTACTTCGCCGAGCAGAGTTCGCAGGTGGCGCGGCCGCGCCGTCGCGGCGGCGAACCGGAGCAGGATGCGTGGCGTGCGCTGGATGGCATCAACCGCATGGTGGCCGAACCGAACAGCCGCAGCATGCGTCTGATCCTGCTGGGGATGTTTTCCACCCTGTTGCAGGCCAAGGGCGACGTCAAGCTGGATCCCCATGCCCGCCCGCTGCTGCTGGTGGAGGACCCGGAAACTCGCCTGCACCCGATCATGCTGTCGGTGGCCTGGGGGCTGCTCAATCAGCTGCCATTGCAGCGCATCACCACCACCAACTCCAGCGAACTGGTGTCGCTGGTGCCGGTGGAGCACGTGTGCCGGCTGGTGCGTGAGTCGGGGCGGGTCGCAACCTATCGTCTCGGGCCGCGCGGGCTGAGCGCCGAAGACGGACGGCGTATCGCGTTTCACATCCGTTTCAATCGGCCGTCGTCGCTGTTCGCCCGCTGCTGGCTGCTGGTGGAAGGCGAGACCGAAGTGTGGCTGCTGAACGAGCTGGCGCGCCAATGCGGCTACCATTTCGAGGCGGAAGGGGTGAGGGTCATCGAATTCGCCCAGTGCGGCCTGAAGCCGCTGTTGCGCTTCGCCCGCCGCATGGGCATTGAGTGGCATGCGCTGGTGGACGGCGATGAGGCGGGTAAAAAATACGCCAACACCGTACGCAGCCTGCTGGACAATCATGAAGACAACGAACGCGATCGGCTGACCGCGCTGCCGGCGCCGGACATGGAGCACTTCATGTTCCGCGAAGGGTTCGGCCCGGTCTATCACCGGATGGCGTCGGTGCCGCTCAACGCGCAGATGCCGGTGCGCAAGGTGATCCTGAAAGCGGTTCATCACTCGTCGAAGCCGGATCTGGCGATCGAGGTCGCGATGCAGGCCGGCGAATGGGGCACGGATTCGGTGCCGCCGCTGCTGAAGAAAATGTTCTCACGGGTGATCTGGCTGGCGCGCGGCCGGGCAGACTGACGACCCACCGGGCGTTATCGAGCGCAGAAATGCGCCGCCAATCCCTGTTCCAGCTCGTCCAGCAGCTGATAGCGGCGGCGATACTCGGCGCGCTTCTTGCTGGCAATCTCTTCGATCGGCTTGCGGGCGATGCGTTCGGGCAGCAGAAAATAGCCGCTGTCGAGCGGTTTGGCGCCCATCGACAGCCAGAACTGATCGTAATCGGCGTGCAGCTTGTCCTTCTTCTTACTCTGGTAACGCCAGTTTTGATAGATATGGGTGGCGTTGCCGACCGCCACGACCTGGCGAATGCCGAGGTGCCGCGCCAGCGTGCAGATGCCTTCCAGCACCAGCCGTTTAGGGAACAGGCCGTGGCACTCTTTGGTGGTGTGCTGGATCTCTGCGTGCGGCACCTCATGGTTTGCGCCCTGCAGGCCGCCGATGAACAGCGTCGGCTGCTGCTGATAATGCATCAGCGCAAAGGTGATCTCCGCCAGCATCACGCCGTTGGCGTTGCGCAGCAGCAGCGTGGCTTCCCCTTCCTTATTCAGCTTGTCGATCGCCGCCAGTTCCAGCGTGATCGGCGCTTCGTTCTTGCCCATTGCGCTGGCCAACACGAAAGATTGCGGGCCGAGGTGGCCGAGGCGCATCTTCAGCGGCATGCGCTGTACGATAAGATCGTAATGATCGCGCAGGGCGAACAGGCATTCGATCTTGCTCATGTTGGCCGCCAGGTAGGGGCGATGCAGTTTGCACGGCAGGTTCGGCTGCGCGCTCAGGATCTCTTCCAGCAGCGGGTTGCTGGCCAGGGTGTTGAGCAGGCCGCTGGTGGTGCGCCAGTTGAGCAGCGAACGGCCGAGAAACTTCAGGCGAAACGAGGTTTTTTTCCAGGCATTGCTCGGCGCCATTTCGCCATTGATCAGCGCCGTCATCAGTTGCCAGCCGTTAAGCGACTGGGCGGAGGCGAGTGGGTAGCTGAGCTGTGACATGATGAAATCCTTGGCTTGTGTTGAATGGAGCTATTTCATCAAGGCTTCACTAAACGGGAGTTCAATGCCGAACTGTAACCAAGCGTGTCTCCACATTGTGTTGAGCTAAGGTTTAGTTATTCCCTACGTTGCATGCTAATTTAGCTCCGCCGCCGCAAGGGGCGGCCGATATTCACAAGCACAGGCAGGTCAATTTTGACAGGGTTTAAAGGACATAAACGCCGCTGGATACTCGTTCTGGCGGTCATTGCGGCGATTGCCGCGGCGGCCGTTTGGCACTTTCGCCATCCGGCGCCAACCGATTTCAAAACGGTGAAAGCCAGCAAACGCGATCTGCAGCAGAACGTGTTGGCGACCGGCCAGCTGGACGCGGTGCGCAAGGTCGACGTCGGCGCGCAGGTTAGCGGGCAGTTGGAAAAGCTGTATGTCGAGATCGGCGACAAGGTGAAAAAAGGCCAGTTGCTGGGGGTTATCGATCCGCAACAGGCACAGAACAGCATTCGCGAAGGCGAGGCGACGCTGCGCGAACTGCATGCGCAACTGCTGCAGGCACAGGCCGAGCAGCAATTGGCGGCTGTCACGCTGCAGCGCAACCAGGCGCTGGCCAAACTGCAGGCGGTATCGCGTCAGGATCTGGATCAGGCGGCGACGCAGCTGGCGGTGAAGAAAGCGCAGGTGGGCACCATCAATGCGCAGATCGCCCGGAACCAGGCCAGCCTGGATACCGCCAAGATCAACCTGGCCTATACCCGCATCGAAGCGCCGATGGATGGCGACGTGGTGCAGATCACCACGCTGCAGGGCCAGACGGTGATCGCGGCGCAGCAGGCACCGAACATTCTGACGTTGGCGGATCTTGGCACCATGCTGGTGAAGGCCCAGGTATCGGAGGCCGACGTCATTAACCTCAAGCCGGGTCAAAAGGCCTGGTTCACGGTGCTGGGCGATCCGACCCGGCGCTTCGACGGCGTGCTGAAAGACATTCAGCCGACGCCGGAAAAGGTCAACAACGCCATCTTCTATTATGCGCGTTTCGAAGTGCCCAACCCGGAAAGGCTGTTGCGCTTGCAAATGACGGCGCAGGTGCATATTCAGCTGGCCGGCGTCGAGCAGGCGCTGGTGATCCCGCTGGCGGCGCTGGGCGATCAGATCGCCGACAATCGTTACCATGTCTCGGTGCTGAAACAGGGCAAGGAAGAGAAGCGCGAGGTAGCTATCGGCCTGCGCAACAATATCGACGTGCAGATCCTCAGCGGCCTCGAGGCGGGCGATGAGGTGATCGTCAGCCGTGGCGGCGTGGAGGCCGGCTGATGGCGGCGTTGTTGCAGCTGAGCGGCATTCGCCGCAGCTACCGCTCCGGCGAGCAGACGGTGGAGGTGCTGAAGGGGATCAGCCTGAGCATCGACGCCGGTGAAATGGTGGCGATCATGGGGGCCTCCGGCTCCGGCAAATCGACGCTGATGAACATTCTCGGCTGTCTGGACAAGCCGAGCGCCGGCGTGTATCGGGTGGCCGGGCAGGATGTGGCGACGCTGAGCGACGATGCGCTGGCGCAGCTGCGGCGTGAGCATTTCGGCTTTATCTTTCAGCGCTATCATCTGCTGCCGCACCTGAGCGCGGCGCACAATGTCGAAGTGCCGGCGGTGTACGCGGGGCTGGGAAAAGCGGCGCGGCGCGAACGGGCGGAGGCGCTGTTGCGGCGCCTGGGTCTGGGGGAGCGCGTCAACTACCGGCCGAGCCAGCTTTCCGGCGGGCAGCAGCAGCGGGTCAGCATCGCCCGCGCGCTGATGAACGGCGGGCAGGTGATCCTGGCGGATGAACCGACCGGCGCGCTCGACAGCCATTCCGGCGAAGAGGTGATGGCGATCCTCAAACAGCTGTGCGCCCAAGGCCACACGGTGATTCTGGTGACTCACGATCCGGCGGTAGCGCGCCAGGCTGAGCGCATTATCGAGATCCGCGACGGTGAGATTATCGCCGATTCGCGTCCGGCACCGCAGGAGAATGCGCAGGCCGAGCCGCTGGCGCTGGCCGCCGCGGCGGCTTCCTGGCGGCAGGTGGGGGGCCGCTTCCGCGAAGCGCTGGTCATGGCCTGGCGCGCGATGGCGGCCAACAAGATGCGCACCGCGCTGACCATGCTCGGTATCATTATCGGCATCGCCTCGGTGGTATCGATCCTGGTGATCGGCGACGCCGCCAAGCAGATGGTGCTGGCGGACATCAAATCCATCGGCACCAACACCATCGACATCTATCCCGGCAAGGATTTCGGCGACGACGATCCGACCTACCGGCAATCGTTGAAATACGGCGATCTTGATGCGTTGCGCGAACAGCCTTACATCAGCGCGCTGTCGCCGAGCATCAGCAGCAGCATGCGGCTGCGGCTGGGCAACGTCGATGCGGCGGCCAACGTCAACGGCGTCAGCGAGCAGTTCTTCCGCGTGTTCGGCATGAGCTTTACCCAGGGCGTCGGCATCGATCCGCTGCAGGTGCAGTCACAGGCGCAGACGGTGGTGATCGACGCCAATACCCAACGGCGGCTGTTCCCGCACCAGAAGAACGTGGTGGGCGAGGTGATCCTGGTGGGTAACATGCCCGCGACGGTGGTCGGCGTGGCCAAGGAGAAGCAGTCGATGTTCGGCAGCAGCAAGACGCTGAACGTATGGGTGCCTTACAGCACCATGGCCAACCGGCTGATGGGTAACAATTATTTCGACTCGATCACCGTGCGCATCCGCGACGGCTACGACAGTAAGGAAGCGGAACAGCAGCTGTCGCGCCTGTTGACGCTGCGCCATGGCAAGAAGGACTTCTTCACCTATAACATGGACAGCCTGGTGCAAACCGCCGAGAAAACCACCCGCACGCTGCAGCTGTTCCTGACGCTGGTGGCGGTGATTTCGCTGGTGGTCGGTGGCATCGGCGTGATGAACATCATGCTGGTGTCGGTGACCGAACGCACGCGAGAGATCGGCATTCGCATGGCGGTGGGCGCCCGTTCCGGCGACGTGTTGCAGCAGTTTCTGATCGAGGCGGTATTGGTTTGTCTGGTGGGGGGCGCGCTGGGGATTGCGCTGTCGTTTGCCATCGGGCTGGCGGTGCAGTTGGTGTTGCCGGGCTGGCAGATCAGCTTCCCGCCGGCGGCGTTGCTGAGCGCGTTCCTCTGTTCCACCGGCATCGGCGTGGTGTTCGGCTATCTGCCGGCGCGCAATGCCGCGCGGTTGAATCCTATCGATGCGCTGGCGCGCGAGTAAGTAAAAAGCATAAAAAATGCCAGTCACACGGCGGCTGGCATTTTTATCGCAGTCATGGTCAGTGCAGCGCGACGCTGCCGGAAGCGTTTAGGACAGCGCCTCGCTTTCCACCGGCACAATAAGACTGGCATGGTTCCCTTTGGGCCCTTGATGCACGTCGAAGCTGACCTGCTGGCCCGCCTTCAACGTTCTGTAACCATCCATCTTGATTGTGGAATAATGCGCGAAAATATCTTCGCCACCGCCGGCTGGGCAGATGAAGCCAAACCCTTTGGCGTTGTTAAACCATTTAACAGTACCCGTCTCCATGCTTTTACATCCCTCGCAACGCTATTTTAAGTGAGATGAATAACTGATTTCGCACTCGCCGTAGGCGAGTAGCAGGGTGGACAAGGGGTGGTTAAAAGACCACCAGCCACGAATTTACACTCTAGAGCAAATGATCGGGGCGTCAAGCGATCGGCTTTTGTCGGCGGGGAGCAGTTCACCAAAGTTTGAAGCAGGTAACGCTATTGCCACGATTCAGTCACAATTGGCCCGTTTTTTTGCGCACGTTACAGTGCGGCGGGACGATGCCGAAGATGATAAAATAGTAACTATCCCCCACTTTGAATAACCGAAACCTGCCCCCATATAAGAGGGCAGAGCAGAGAAGATGAGCAGCGATGGGCAATAACAACGACTGGCTAAACTTTGAACACTTGGCCGAAGAAAAACAAATCGATGCGGTAAAACCGCCGTCTATGTATAAAGTTATACTTAACAACGACGATTACACACCGATGGAATTTGTGATTGACGTTCTGCAAAAGTTCTTTTCTTATGATATTGAACGCGCAACGCAACTGATGCTCACGGTCCACTATCAAGGCAAGGCGATCTGTGGTGTTTTTACCGCCGAGGTGGCGGAAACCAAAGTCGTCCATGTGAACCGGTACGCAAGGGAGAACGAGCATCCGTTGCTTTGTACGCTGGAAAAAGCCTGAATAAGGCAATCTATTGGGGAGGTGCTTATGCTCAATCAAGAACTGGAACTCAGTCTCAACATGGCTTTCGCCAGGGCGCGTGAGCACAGACACGAGTTTATGACCGTGGAGCACCTGTTGCTGGCGTTGCTGAGCAACCCTGCCGCGCGAGAAGCGCTTGAGGCATGTACGGTGGATCTGGCCGCGTTGCGCCAGGAGCTGGAAGCCTTCATCGAACAAACCACACCGACGCTGCCCGCCGGCGAAGAAGAGCGCGACACTCAGCCGACGCTCAGCTTCCAGCGCGTGCTGCAGCGCGCGGTCTTCCATGTGCAATCTTCCGGCCGCAGCGAAGTGTCCGGCGCCAACGTGTTGGTGGCCATCTTCAGCGAGCAGGAGTCGCAGGCGGCCTATCTGCTGCGCAAACACGACGTCAGTCGTCTCGACGTGGTGAACTTTATTTCACATGGCACGCGTAAAGACGAGCCGGGCCAAGCGCCGAATGCGGAAAACCCGGTGAACGAAGAGCAGTCCGGAGGGGAAGACCGTATGGAAAACTTCACCACCAACCTCAATCAGTTGGCCCGTGTGGGCGGCATCGATCCGTTGATCGGCCGCGATCGTGAGCTGGAGCGCGCGATTCAGGTGCTGTGCCGCCGTCGTAAAAACAACCCGCTGCTGGTCGGCGAATCCGGCGTCGGCAAGACCGCCATCGCCGAAGGGCTGGCCTGGCGTATCGTGCAGGGCGACGTGCCGGAAGTGATGGCGGACTGCACGCTGTATTCGCTGGATATCGGCTCACTGCTGGCCGGCACCAAATACCGCGGCGACTTCGAGAAGCGCTTCAAGGCGCTGCTCAAGCAGCTGGAACAGGATCAGAACAGCATTCTGTTCATCGATGAAATTCACACCATCATCGGCGCCGGCGCGGCTTCCGGTGGGCAGGTGGATGCCGCCAACCTGATCAAACCGCTGCTGTCGAGCGGCAAGATCCGGGTGATCGGCTCGACCACCTACCAGGAGTTCAGCAACATCTTCGAAAAGGATCGCGCCCTGGCGCGCCGTTTCCAGAAGATCGACATCACCGAGCCGACGGCGGAAGAGACCGTTCAGATCATCAACGGCCTGAAGGCCAAGTATGAAGCGCACCACGACGTGCGTTATACCGCCAAGGCGATCCGCGCCGCGGTGGAGCTGTCGGTGAAATACATCAACGATCGTCATCTGCCGGACAAGGCGATCGACGTGATCGACGAGGCGGGCGCCCGCAGCCGGTTGATGCCGGCCAGCAAGCGCAAGAAAACCGTCAACGTGGCCGATATCGAATCCGTGGTGGCGCGCATCGCTCGCATCCCGGAGAAAACCGTGTCGGCCAGCGATCGCGACGTGCTGAGAAACCTGGGCGATCGCCTGAAGATGCTGGTGTTCGGCCAGGATCAGGCGATCGAAGCGTTGACCGAGGCGATCAAGATGAGCCGCGCCGGTCTGGGCCACGAGCGCAAGCCGGTCGGTTCCTTCCTGTTCGCCGGGCCGACCGGGGTCGGGAAAACCGAGGTCACCGTACAGTTGGCCAAGGCGATGGATATCGAGCTGCTGCGTTTCGACATGTCCGAGTACATGGAGCGGCATACCGTCAGCCGTCTGATCGGCGCGCCTCCGGGCTATGTCGGTTACGATCAGGGCGGGCTGCTGACCGATGCGGTGATCAAGCATCCGCATGCGGTGGTGCTGCTCGATGAGATCGAGAAGGCGCATCCGGACGTGTTCAACCTGCTGTTGCAGGTGATGGACAACGGCACGCTGACCGACAACAACGGCCGCAAGGCGGACTTCCGCAATGTGATCCTGGTGATGACCACCAACGCCGGGGTGCGGGAAACCGAGCGCAAGTCGATCGGCCTGGTGCAACAGGACAACAGCACCGACGCGATGGAAGAGATCAAGAAGGTGTTTACGCCGGAATTCCGCAACCGTCTGGACAACATCATCTGGTTCAACCATCTGTCTACCGAGGTGATCCAGCAGGTGGTCGACAAGTTTATCGTCGAACTGCAGGCGCAGCTGGATGCGAAGGGCGTCTCGCTGGAAGTGAGCGACGAAGCGCGCGACTGGCTGTCGGTGAAGGGCTACGACCGTGCGATGGGCGCTCGCCCGATGGCGCGCGTCATGCAGGAAAACCTGAAGAAACCGTTGGCCAACGAACTGCTGTTCGGTTCGCTGGTGGACGGCGGTTCCGTGAAGGTCGAGCTGGACAAGGACAAGAAACAGCTGACCTACCACTTCCTCAGCGCCGCCAAACGCAAGGCGGACGAGGGCGCGGTGCACTAAGGCTGCCTTCAGGCAAAGAAAAAGCGATGCTTCGGCATCGCTTTTTTTATGGGTGAGATTCACCGTACAACAGAAACGAGTGAGCCCTCTCAGTTTACCTGCGCACCTGCAACCCGTTGTGTAACGTCGCTGCGGGGGTAAACGGAAAGGGCTCCCGAGGGATTACATCCTCGATGCCGCCAGCGTGTGGCGCGCGGTGAGCCGATTAACGGCTACGGAAGACAATGCGGCCTTTGCTCAGGTCGTACGGGGTCAGCTCTACAGTGACTTTGTCGCCCGTCAGGATGCGGATATAGTTTTTACGCATTTTACCGGAGATGTGTGCGGTTACCACGTGCCCGTTTTCCAATTCAACGCGGAACATGGTGTTCGGCAGCGTATCAAGAACGGTGCCCTGCATTTCAATATTGTCTTCTTTGGCCATCGAATCCTCTAGGTCTAACTACCTTAGTTTTTAACCGGCAAGATAATGCCGAAAAACCCCCATTATGTAAAGATGTGTCGGTGAACATTGCACCGTTTCCATCAATTAGTTTACTGGAGAGGGCGGTTCAGCCGGCTGTGGGGATATGACTTGCGGCTCCCAGCACGCCGGCGCCAAAGGCCGCCGTTGAAGGGTACTGAGCTGCTGCAAAAATTGACGGCGCGGAATTTCACGCGCGCCAAGGCGGGCAGTGTGAGCGTTCAGCACCTGGCAGTCAATCAATTCCCCGCCATAAGCGGCAAAATGGCGGCAAAAGGCCATCAATGCGCATTTTGAGGCGTTGGTGACGCGGCTGAACATCGATTCGCCGCAGAACAACGCGCCCTGCGCCACGCCGTACATGCCGCCGACCAGTTGATCATCCTGCCACACCTCCACCGAGTGCGCGTAGCCGAGGCGATGCAGATGCTGATAGGCACGCTGTACTTCCGGGCCGATCCAGGTGCCTTCATCCGGCCGGTGGGCGCAGGCGGCGATCACCGCGGCGAAATCATGATTGAGCGTGATGCGAAACGGATCGTGGCGCAAAAAGCGTTTCAGACTGCGGTTGAGATGGAACTCGGCCGGGAACAGCACCGCACGCGGATCGGGTGACCACCACAGAATCGCTTCCCCCGGCGAGTACCAGGGGAAGATACCGCGCTCGTAGGCCGCCAGCAGCCGCGGCGCCGTCAGGTCGCCGCCGATAGCCAGCAGGCCGTTGGGATCGCGCAGGGCGCCCTCAGGCGAGGGAAACGCCAGCGACTGGGGGGAAAGCTTAACGATGCGCATACAGGGTCTCTGCGTCCTCTACGGGCCGATTACGGCGCCAGGTTGCTGATACGGTTGCGAAAGCGGGCATAGCGGCCCTGCTGGCGCATCAGGGTGGCGTGATCGCCCTGTTCGACAATCCGGCCGTCATCCATCACGCAAATGCGGTCGAGATGCTCCAGGCCATACAAACGGTGCGTCACCAGGATCAGCGTCTTGCCCTGACAATGCCGGCGCAGCAGCGCCAGGATCTGCTGCTCGGTCTCGGCGTCCAGGCCTTCGGTCGGTTCGTCAAGCAGCAGCAGCGGGGCTGGGTGCAGCAGCGCACGGGCGATGCCCAGACGGCGCTGTTCGCCGCCGGACAGCTGCCGGCCGCCTTCGCCGAGCCAGGCGTTCAGCCCGCCGTCGCTGCCCAGCAATTTGCCGAGCCCCACCTGCTGCAGCACGTCACTCAGGCGAGCGTCGTCGGCATCCGGCGCAGCCAGGCGCAGGTTTTCCCGCAGCGTATCGCTGAAGATATGCACCCGCTGGCTGACGACCGTGGTCATTTGACGCAGCGTGGTTTCATCATATTCCTCCAGCGGTTCGCCGTTGAGCAGAATGTTGCCGCCGTCGGTGCGCCAGGCGCGAGTCAGCAGCTGCAGCAGGGTGGACTTGCCGCAGCCGGTGCGGCCGAGCAAGGCAATGTGTTCGCCGGCCGCCACCTCGAGCGTGACGTCGCGCAGCACCGGCTGTGGCTGGTCGGGGTAGGTGAAACTCAACTGCCGCAGGCTAAGCTGAGCCCGATTGGCGGCGGCCGGGCCGGCCGCCGGGAAGGTGACCTCCGGCTGACGATCGATGATCTGTTTGACCCGTGTGGCGGAGGCGATCACCTGGCCGAGATGCTGGAAGGCACCGGCGACCGGCATCAGCGCTTCGAACGACGCCAGCGCGGCGAAGACAAACAGCGCGATCAGCGCACCGGGCTGGGTATCGCCGCCGATGCCGGCGGCGGTCAGCCACAGCAGCAGCGTCACCGTCAGCCCGCTGGCGAGGATCATCAGCGCCTGCGCCTTGCCGCTCAGCGAGGCCTGCTGCCACTGGCGGCGTTGCCACCGCTGTTCGGTGGCGTTCAGCGTCTGGCGGAAGTCGTTGACGGCACCGAACACCACCAGCTCGGCCTGCCCCTGCAGCCAGGCGGTCAGGTCGGTACGGTATTGGCCGCGCAGGGCGGTAAGCTGGCCGCCGATCGGCTTGCCGGCGCGATAAAACACCGGCGGCACCAGCAGCAGCAACAGTAACAGAATGCCGCCCAGCGTCAGGGCGAGCGCAGGATCGAGCCAGCTCAGGCCGTAGGTGACCACCAGGATCACCACCGCCGCGCTGATCAACGGCGAGATCACCCGCAGATAAAGATGATCCAGCGTGTCCACGTCCGCCACCAGGCGATTGAGCAGATCGGCCTGGCGGAAACGGGCGATGCCGCCCGGCGTCAGCGGCAGGATCTTGCTGAAGGTGAATACCCGCAGATGCGACAGCACGCGGAAGGTGGCGTCGTGGCTGACGACGCGCTCGGCGTAGCGCCCGGCGGTGCGGAAGATCGCCGCGCCGCGCACGCCGGCGGCCGGCAGCATGTAGTTGAAGGTCAACAGGCCCGCCAATCCGGCCAGCGACGAGGCGGCCAGGAACCAGCCGGAGAGCGCCAGCAGGCCGATGCTGGCCAACAGAGTGACGATCGCTAAAAGGATGCCCAGGCTAATCAGCAGGCTATGGCGGCGATACAACGCCAAAAACGGCAGCAAAACGCGCATGATTAAAGCTCCCCGCGGCGATGGGCGATCAGAGTGGCAAACAGGCCCGGCTGGGCGCTGAGGGTGGCGTAATCGCCCTGTTGCACGATGCGCCCGTTATCCATCACCCAGATCTGATCGTAGTCTTCGGTGTCTTCCAACTGGTGCGTTACCAGCAGGGTGGTTTGCTGATGCGAAGCGGCACTCAACGCCTGCATGACCCGCTGTTCGCTGTGGGCATCGAGGCTGGCGGCCGGTTCATCCAGCAGCAGCAGGCGGCGCGGGCCGATCAACGCCCGGGCGACCGCCACGCGCTGCGCCTGGCCGACCGACAGGCGAGCGGCGTTGTCACCCACTTCGGTGTCGAGCCCCTGCGGCAGATAAGGGAGCAGTTCGCTGACGTAGGCGTGTTCCACCGCCTGCTGCAGCTGCGCTTCGTCGGCCTGCGGGCAGCCCAGCAGGATATTGGTGCGCAAGGTTTGCGCCGGCAGGTGCGGGTTTTGGCCGACCCAGCTCAGCTGTTGCCTCCAGTTTTCTGCGGACAGCTCACGCAGCTCAATGCCGTTGACGGTCAATGACCCGCGATAGGGCAGGAAGCCGAGCAGCAGATTCAGCAGCGAACTTTTGCCGGCGCCGCTCAGCCCGACCAACGCCACGCGCTGCTGCGGTTGCAGGGTGAAGCTCAGCGGCCCGGCCAGCAGCACGCCGTTCGGCGACAGAATTTCCAACGCGTTTGCCTGCAGCGTCAGCGGTTGCTCGGCGGGCAGTTGCCGCGTGCCGTTGCCCATCTGCTCGCCTTCGGCGCTGAGGAAAGTTTCCAGCGCTTCTGCCGCGCCGATCGCCTGCGCTTTGGCATGGTAGAAGGTGCCGAGATCGCGCAGCGGTTGGAAAAACTCCGGCGCCAGAATCAGCACCAGAAAACCGGAAAACAGCGTCACGCCGAGGCCGTAGCTGCCGAAGTTGAGTTCGCCGAGGTAGGAAAAGCCGAAGTACACCGCCACCACGGCGATGGAAATCGAGGCGAAGAACTCCAGCACGCCGGAAGAGAGGAAAGCCAGGCGCAGCACTTCCATGGTGCGGCTGCGGAAGTCTTCGGAGGATTTGGCGATCTGCGCCGTTTCGGCCTGCGCGCGGTCGAACAGCCGCAGGGTGTCCAGGCCGCGCAGGCGGTCGAGGAAGTTGCCGCTCAATCGCGCCAGCGCCACGAAGTTACGGCGGTTGGCGTCGGCGGCTCCCATGCCGACCAGCGCCATGAACAGCGGGATCAGCGGCGCGGTCGCCAGCAAAATGATGCCAGCGGCCCAATTGATCGGGAAGACGGCGATCAGGATCAGCAGCGGGATGAAGACCGCCAGATACATCTGCGGCAGATAGCGCGAGTAATAGTCCTGCATATCCTCGATCTGCTCGACGATGATGCTGGCCCAGCTGCCCGCCGGTTTGCCCTGGATCCAGGCCGGACCAAGCTGCTGCAGCTTATCCAGCACCTGTTGGCGCATGCGCTGGCGGATCACCTGCCCACACAGGAAACCGACCCGTTCCCGCAACCAGCTCAACAGCGCCCGCAGCGCGAACGCGGCGGCCAGCCAGATAAACGAAGGGATCAGCTGTTCGCGAGGGGTATGCTCGATGATCAGGGCGTGCAGCAGGCTGGCCAGCAGCCATGCCTGCGCCACGATCAGCAGGCCGCTGAACAGCCCCAACAGCATGGAAAGGCGCAGCCAACGCTGCGCCAACGAACTCTGGGTTTTAAGCCAACGGGTTAACTGTTGCTGTCTGGTTTTTTTCATCAGATATGCGTCTGCGTCGCCGGTGCCCGTTTGTTACGGACTGGGTTAACGTACTGTTAAATAATAGTGTTTGGCGCAATCGGCGACAAACAAGCGAGGTCCCATGTTACCTCGTCACCCGGCAGACTGAAAATAATAAAGCGGCCAAATGTGGCTATAACAGACGCGTTACCGACTATTTGACTTCCTCACTCGCGGCCTCGGCTTCCAGAGCGGCGCGTACCGACGCTCGCTCTGCGATCCGCGCCACATAATGCTGGAGCGCCGGCCACTCGCTCAGCGAAATCTCGAAGCGCGCCATCCAGCGCAACACGGTAAACAGATAAGCGTCAGCGACGCTGAAATGCGCTCCCAACAGATAGGTTTGTTGTGCCAACGCTTGCGCGAGATAACCCAATCGCCGTCTCAACTTGTCGCGTAGCAACGCCTTGGCGCCGTCGGGCAGGGCGTCATTGAATAAAGGGGCGGCGCCGGCATGGATCTCGCTGGTGATGAAATTAAGCCACTCCTGCAGCCGTACCCGCTCAAAGGCCGTCGGTGGCGGTGCCAGCCGGTATTCTGGGCGCAGATCGGCGAGGAATTGAACGATGGCGGGGCCTTCGGTGATCACTTTGCCGTCGTCCAGCTGCAGGGCGGCGACGTAACCTTTAGGGGTGATGCGATAGAAATCCTCACCGTCGGCGCACCGCTTGCTGCGATTGTTCACCCTGATCAGGGTGAAAGGGATCGCTAATTCCCGCAGGACGATATGTGGGGCCAGCGAGCAGGCATCGGGAGCAAAATACAGCTTCATGCTATTTCCTTGTGGGTCAATGAGAACGCTTGCCACAGCATGCCGATGCGGGCACCGGCGGGGAAATGGAAATTTCAGAAAGCTGCTATTAACTCAGCGACTGGCCAGGGTTTGCTCCTGTTCGCGCAGGTAATTCAGCAGGGTTTGGACGGGGGGCTGGGTCACCGCCTCGGATGAGCAGGCCAGGCCGAAACGGCGATAAACCGGCGCAACGAGCGGCAGAGCGCAAACTCCGAGCGCATCGGGCGGGATCACGGACGCGGGCATCAGCGCGACGCCCGTGCCTTCCTTGACCAGCGTCAACGCCGTTTGCCAGTCGCTGACGGTGGCGCGGACATCGGCCAGCGCCAGGCCCGACTGCTGCGCCAAACTTTGCGCATTCACATCGCATCCGCCGGTCGCCAGGATGAAAGGCAGCCGGAACAGGGCATCCAGCGCCACCGGCCGCCGTTCTCGCGCCAGCGGGTGCGCGCTGGGTACGACAGCCAACCAGGCATCCTCCCCCAAGGGGAAACACAGCCGCTCCGGTGCCGGATTGAGCACCACGCCGATGTCTGCCGTTGCCGATGTTAACCAGCTCTCCACTTCGTGGTCGGTGCCCTCGAGCGTAATCAGCTCAATGTCGGGGTACAGACGGCGAAATTTGCGCAGCAGCGGCGGCAACAGCGTGCTGAATGCCGACGGGAAACTGGCCAAGCGTATTTTGCCCGCGTGCGCGTTACCGGCTTGCTGCGCGCATTGTTGAATGGCCCGTAGCCCTGCCAACATCGAGCGGGCATGGCCGACGATCTGCAGGCCGCTTTGGGTCAGGACGACATTGTGTGGCTGGCGCACCAAAAGCCGGGTGCTCAGCATCGTCTCCAGTTGAGCGATGGCCTGGCTGGCGGCAGACTGCGTCATACCGCAGATCGCCGCAGCCTGAGTGATGGTACCGCTGTCGGCGACGGCAACCAGCAGGCGCCAGTGAAGAAGATTATGCATCGGCGTGCATCCTCCTGGGGGCTGAAGACAAAAAAAGCGGCTCGAGAGCCGCTTTTTGCTGATGAAGAGAACGTCTTAGCAGACTTCTGCGCCGGCGATGCCGTCCAGGTAACGCTCTGCGTCCAGCGCCGCCATACAACCGGTGCCGGCGGAGGTGATCGCCTGGCGATAAATGTGATCCATCACGTCGCCTGCGGCGAAGACGCCGGGGATGGTGGTTTGGGTCGCATTGCCGTGAATGCCGGACTGCACCTTGATGTAGCCGTTTTCCAGCTCCAGCTGGCCGCCGAAGATGCCGGTGTTCGGGCTGTGGCCGATGGCGATGAACACGCCTGCCAGCTCCAGCTCACGGGTTTCGTTTTCCGCTTTGGTGCTGCGGATACGCACGCCGGTCACGCCCATTTCATCGCCCAGCACTTCGTCCAGCGTATGGTCGGTGTGCAGCACGATGTTGCCGCTTTTCACTTTTTCCATCAGCCGGTCGATCAGGATCTTCTCCGAACGGAAGCTGTCGCGCCGGTGGATCAGGTGAACCTCGGCGGCGATGTTGGACAGGTACAGCGCTTCTTCAACGGCGGTGTTGCCGCCGCCGACCACGGCGACTTTCTGGTTGCGGTAGAAGAAACCGTCGCAGGTCGCACAGGCGGAAACGCCTTTGCCCTTGAAGGCGTCTTCGGAAGGCAGGCCAAGGTAGCGGGCGGAGGCGCCGGTCGCGATGATCAGCGCGTCGCAGCTGTATTCACCGCTGTCGCCGAACAGGCGGAACGGACGCTGCTGCAGATCGACGCTGTTGATATGATCGAAGACGATCTCAGTCTGGAACTTCTCCGCGTGCTCGCGCATGCGCTCCATCAGCGCCGGACCGGTCAGGCCTTCGGCGTCGCCCGGCCAGTTTTCCACTTCAGTGGTGGTGGTCAGCTGGCCGCCTTGCTCCAGACCGGTGATCAGCACCGGGTTCAGGTTGGCGCGCGCCGCGTAGACGGCGGCGGTGTAACCGGCCGGGCCGGAGCCCAGAATCAGTAATTTGCTATGTTTAGCCGTGCCCATGAATAACCTCTTTATTCCACAATGGCGGACAATGAAGCCGATTGTAGGGAAAATGGCGCAGTAAAAAAAGCGCCGGGCGACGTTGTTAACGATTTGTATGATAGTTGTCGCCTATTAATGCACCCGCTGTCGGCAAATCGTACGCCGAACGCAGAAATTTACCTTATCAAAGCCGCATTCGGCTGCCGAATCGCCAACCGCGCAAAAACGGCGCATTCTGCGACTTCAGCCGCTCCCTGCCGGGGTTTATCTGCCAGCGATTCATAACCAAAAATGGGATGCAGACTTTTCATGACGGTACGTTGTTCTGATTTTGCTTCTTTTACTTTGACAATCCGCTGCGCATTTGCGAAAACATCATAGGAAGAAGAAATTATCCCCGTAACACCAGCAAATCGTACGTATTTACGCCGCAAGGCGACAATACGCGGTGGATGTGCGGAGCAGGGCGCGGAAGCGTTTGCTGATTTTTTCTCGACCGAAACGTCGTTACCGGCGTTGCGCGGGGTTGGACAGACAGGCTGCGCGACGTGGAATGATGGTAGTGAAGAAGCATATGACAGGCATCGGGTCTTCGCTTGGAACGAACCCTTACACATTGACGTTGGCTAGGGTGTGGCAAGTGCACGGAAGAAAATAAGAGAGACAATAATAATGGCAGACAACAAGAAACGCCCGGGTAAAGATCTTGACCGTATCGACCGCAACATCCTGAATGAGCTGCAGAAGGATGGGCGTATTTCGAACGTCGAGCTTTCGAAGCGCGTGGGGTTATCCCCGACACCATGTTTAGAGCGTGTGCGCCGTCTCGAGCGCCAGGGTTTCATTCATGGCTATACCGCATTGCTCAACCCGCATTATCTGGATGCGTCCCTGCTGGTTTTCGTGGAGATCACGTTGAACCGCGGCGCGCCGGACGTGTTTGAGCAATTCAACTCGGCAGTGCAGAAGCTTGAAGAGATTCAGGAGTGTCATCTGGTTTCCGGTGATTTCGACTACCTGTTGAAAACCCGCGTACCGGACATGTCGGCTTACCGCAAACTGCTGGGCGAAACGTTGCTGCGTTTGCCGGGAGTTAACGACACCCGTACCTACGTAGTGATGGAAGAAGTGAAACAGAGTAACCGTCTGGTTATCAAAACACGGTAAGGTGCAGGTGCAAAACCTGATTAAATTGGTTACACTCCTGTTTATTCATACAGTTTCGGCGCCGGGGAAGCTTCTCGGCGCTGTTGCTATGTCAGCTAACAGGAACCTGGAGAGCCTTTCTTGAGCCAGGAATATACAGAAGATAAAGAAGTTACCCTGAAAAGACTCAGCAGTGGCCGGCGTTTGCTGGAAGCTGCGCTTATCGTGGTAGCGATTTTTGCCGTTTACCTCATGGCTGCGCTGGTCAGTTTCAACCCGTCTGACCCAAGCTGGTCGCAGACCGCGTGGCATGAGCCGATTCACAATTTGGGTGGCGGTGTTGGGGCCTGGTTGGCCGACACGCTGTTCTTCACCTTCGGGGTGCTCGCCTACGCGATACCGCCGATCATGCTGGTCCTGTGCTGGGCGGCCTATCGCCAGCGCGGCAACAGAGACTACATCGACTATTTCGCGCTCTCCCTGCGCCTGATCGGCACCTTGGCGTTAGTGCTTACCTCCTGTGGGTTGGCGGCGCTGAACGTTGACGATCTCTATTACTTCGCTTCCGGCGGCGTGATCGGCAGCCTGCTGAGCAACGCCATGTTGCCGTGGTTCAACGGCATCGGCGCTACGCTGGCGCTGTTGTGCGTGTGGGCGGCGGGGCTGACGCTGTTTACCGGCTGGTCCTGGCTGGTGATCGCCGAGAAGATTGGCGGTGCGGTGTTGGGTGTCGCGACGGTGATGACCAATCGCTCACGCCGCGAAGATCGCTATTTCGAGGATGACGAGCGCTACGTTGACGACGAGCCTGAGCAGGCAGGGAAGGGCGCCGCTGCAGCGGTTGCGGCGACCGCCGCCGGAGCCGCGGCTGCCGATGACGACGTGCTGTTCTCCGCACCTTCGGTCACCGAAAGCGCCAAAGAGGCGGCGGAAGACGCCGCCGATCCGTTGCTCAGCGGCCTGCGAGCCGACGATAGTGAGGTTGAAGCCGACGCCGCGCCAATCGCGCCGGCGGCTTCGCCTGCACCGGCGGTGACGGCAGAGATCCACGAGCCCGTTGCTGCACCGATCGCCACACAGGCGCCGTCGATAACGGTGGCACCGACAGCGCCGGCCTCGGTCAATCAGCACCCGGTGAGCGCCCCGGCGCAAGACGCCACGCCGCCGCTGTATTCCTTCGAAATCCCGGAAGAAACGCCAGCGCCTAAGGCGACGCGCCCTGCCGATCCTTATCGGGACGATGATGAGCCGCGCCTCGGCAATTGGCAAGAGCCGACAGCACCGCAGCCGCCGGCACGTTCTCCCTTTGATTTTACCGCCGCGCAGCGCGACAGTGCCGACGTCAGCGGAGCAGGTGGTTTCAGCGCCACCGGCGCCAAGCCGCAGCTGGATACGGCAGCCGCTGCCGCGGCGGGCGCCGCAGCAGCGACCTTTATGCCGGCCTTCACGGCCACCAGCGACGGCAATTCGCAGGTTAAACAGGGTATCGGCCCTGAGTTGCCGCGGCCGAATCCGGTGCGTATTCCGACCCGCCGCGAGCTGGCTTCCTACGGCATCAAGCTGCCTTCGCAGCGCGCGGCCGAGCAGGAACAGCGCCAGGCGGAGCCTCAACAGCCGACGGCGATAAATCCGCAGGAAGAAGAGGCGCTGCAGGAAGCCGCGCTGCGCCAGGCGTTCGCTACGCAGCAAAGCGAGCGCTATGGCGAAAGCTACGAGCCGGAGCAGGATGATGAAAATGCTCAGCAGGAAGCCGAGCTGAGCAAGGCGTTCGCCGAACAACAGAATCAACGTTACGGTGAAGTCCAACAGGACGATGAAGAGGCGCGGCAAGAGGCTGCGCTGCGTCAGGCGTTCGCCGAGCAACAGCAGGCACGTTATGGCCAGCAAGAGACTGCCCCGCAGGCGCCGGCCGCCAGCCCGGTCGATACCCGCAATGCTTTCAGCTTCTCGCCGATGGCGGATTTAGTGGACGATGGCCCGAGCGAGCCGATGTTCACGCTGTCCCCACAGCTTGAAGAGCGCATTGAACAGCAAAGCGAGCAAGAGGACGACGTGCCGTTTGGCCAGTTTGAGCCTGCGGCGCCGGCTGCCCAACCTCAGCAACCGCACTCTCAACCGTATCAACAGCCGCAGCAACAGCAGTATCAACCGCCGTCGCAGCAGCAATATCAGCAGCCACAACAACCGGTGCAGCAGCCTCAGCAATCTCAGGCCGAGCAACATCCGGCGATGGACAGCCTGATTCACCCGTTCCTGATGCGCAACGATCAGCCGCTGCAGAAGCCGACCACGCCGTTGCCGACGCTGGATCTGCTGACCGAAGCGCCGAAAGAGGTGGAGCCGGTCGACTCCTTCGCGCTGGAACAGAAGGCGCGCCTGGTGGAGGCCAGCCTGGCCGATTACCGCGTGAAAGCCGACGTGGTGGACATCCTGCCGGGGCCAGTCATCACCCGCTTCGAGCTGGATCTGGCGCCGGGCGTTAAAGCGGCGCGCATTTCCAACCTGTCGCGCGATCTGGCGCGCTCGCTGTCGACTTCGGCGGTGCGCGTGGTGGAAGTGATCCCCGGTAAGCCTTACGTCGGTCTGGAGCTGCCGAACGCCAAGCGTCAAACGGTGTACCTGCGCGAAGTGCTGGACTGCCCGGCCTTCCGCGACAACCCGTCGCCGCTGTCCATCGTATTGGGTAAGGACATCTCCGGCGAACCGGTGGTGGCCGATCTGGGCAAAATGCCGCACTTGCTGGTCGCCGGTACCACCGGTTCCGGTAAGTCGGTCGGGGTCAACGCCATGATCCTGAGCATCCTGTATAAAGCCACGCCGAAAGAAGTGCGCTTTATCATGATCGACCCGAAAATGCTGGAATTGTCGGTTTACGAAGGTATTCCGCACCTGTTGACCGATGTGGTCACCGACATGAAAGACGCTGCCAATGCGCTGCGCTGGTGCGTGGGCGAAATGGAACGTCGCTACAAGCTGATGTCTGCCCTGGGCGTGCGTAACCTGGCCGGCTACAACGAGCGCGTCGATCAGGCCGAAGCGATGGGGCGCCCGATCCCGGATCCGTTCTGGAAACCGACTGACAGCATGGACATCACGCCGCCGGTGTTGGAGAAAGAGCCGTACATCGTGGTAATGGTCGACGAATTCGCCGATCTGATCATGACGGTCGGCAAAAAGGTCGAAGAGTTGATCGCTCGCCTGGCGCAGAAAGCGCGTGCGGCGGGTATCCACCTGGTGCTGGCGACCCAGCGTCCGTCGGTGGATGTGATCACGGGTCTTATCAAGGCCAACATCCCGACGCGTATCGCCTTTACCGTGTCGAGCAAGATCGACTCCCGCACCATCCTCGATCAGGGGGGCGCCGAGTCCTTGCTGGGTATGGGTGACATGCTCTATCTGGCGCCGAACTCCTCGATTCCAGTGCGTGTACATGGCGCATTCGTGCGCGATCAGGAAGTGCACGCGGTGGTCAAGGATTGGAAAGCGCGCGAGCGGCCCCAATATAAAGAGGGCATTCTCAGCGGTGGCGAAGACGGCGAGGGCGGTGCCGGCGGCGGTATGGACGGTGACGAAGAGCTGGATCCGTTGTTTGACCAGGCGGTGGATTTCGTGGTGGATAAACGCCGCGCCTCCATCTCCGGCGTGCAGCGCCAGTTCCGTATCGGTTATAACCGCGCGGCGCGCATCATCGAACAGATGGAAGCGCAGGGCATCGTCAGCGAGCAGGGGCACAACGGCAACCGCGAGGTGCTGGCGCCGCCTCGGCACGATTGATGGTCGTTTAGCCATTGCAATTCAATAAGAAAGGGCCGCTTAAGCGGCCCTTGTGCAAAGAAGCGTAAACCCGTTTCTTCTCGGAATATTGGCCTACCGGCCGATCGCCGGCTTCGGGTAAAGTAAGCGGGTATAGGGTTGATTTGACCCGCACGGCGTCGCCCTGCGGTTAACGCATTTCATAAGGTATCTGGAATAATGAAAAAACTGTTAGTTGCCTGCTGTCTGCTTTCGGGATTCGCTTCTACCTCCGCGCTGGCCGACGCCGCACAGGATCTGCAAAGTCGCCTGGCGAAGGTGAACAGTTTCCACGCCAGCTTCTCACAAACCGTGACCAGCGCCGACGGCGCTGCGGTGCAACAGGGGGAAGGCGAGCTGTGGGTGAAGCGGCCAAACCTCTTCAACTGGCACATGACGTCGCCCGATGAGAGCGTGCTGGTCTCCGATGGCCAGACCCTGTGGTTCTATAATCCGTTCGTCGAGCAGGTGACGGCGACCTGGCTGAAGAACGCCACCGGCAATACGCCGTTTATGCTGATCACCCGCAATAATGCCAGCGACTGGAAACAGTACAACGTGAAGCAAAAGGGCGATGATTTCGAGCTGACGCCGAAGTCTGCCAGCGGCAACCTGAAGCAGTTCGCCATCAGCGTGACCAACAGCGGTACCATTCGCAGCTTCGCTGCGGTGGAGCAGGACGGCCAGCGCAGTTCCTACACGCTGAAAAGCCAGCAGAACGTCGCCGCCGATCCGGCCAAATTCAAATTTACCCCACCGAAGGGGGTGACGCTGGACGACCAGCGCCAGTGAGGTGCAAGTGAGTAATAATCTGTCGCTCGATTTTTCCCAGAATGAGTTCCAGCCGTTGGCCGCGCGTATGCGGCCGACCACGCTGGCGCAGTATATCGGCCAGCAGCACCTGCTGGCCGCCGGCAAGCCGCTGCCGCGCGCCATCGAGGCCGGGCAGCTGCACTCGATGATTTTATGGGGGCCGCCGGGCACCGGGAAGACGACGCTGGCAGAGCTGATCGGCCGTTACGGTCAGGCGGATGTCGAACGGATCTCCGCCGTGACCTCCGGTATCAAGGAGATCCGCGAGGCGATCGAGCGGGCGCGGCAAAATCGCGACGCCGGCCGCCGCACCATCCTGTTCGTCGACGAAGTGCACCGTTTCAATAAGAGCCAGCAGGACGCTTTCCTGCCGCACATCGAAGACGGCACCATCACCTTTATCGGCGCCACCACCGAAAATCCGTCGTTCGAGCTGAACTCGGCGCTGTTGTCCCGCGCCCGCGTTTACCTGTTGAAGGCGCTGACCGCCGAAGATATCGGCCAGGTGCTGGATCAGGCGATGAGCGACAAGGCGCGCGGCTTTGGCAATCAGAACGTCGAGCTGCCCGCGGAAACGCGCCGCCTGCTGTCCGAGCTGGTGGGCGGCGATGCACGCCGGGCGCTGAACAGCCTGGAAATGATGGCGGACATGGCGGAGATCGATGCCAAAGGCGTGCGGGTGCTGACGCCGGAGCTGCTGAAAGAGGTGTCAGGCGAGCGCAGCGCGCGCTTCGATAACAAGGGCGACCGTTATTACGATCTGATTTCCGCGCTGCATAAATCGGTGCGCGGCTCGGCGCCGGACGCGGCGCTGTATTGGTATGCGCGCATCATTACCGCCGGCGGCGATCCGCTCTACGTGGCGCGCCGTCTGTTGGCGATTGCCTCTGAAGACGTGGGCAACGCCGATCCGCGCGGCATGCAGGTGGCGATCGCCGCCTGGGATTGCTTCACCCGCGTGGGGCCGGCGGAGGGCGAGCGCGCCATCGCGCAGGCGATCGTCTACCTGGCCTGCGCGCCGAAGAGCAACGCGGTCTATACCGCGTTCAAGGCCGCCATGCGCGACGCTAAAGAGCAGGCCGATTATGACGTGCCAGAGCACCTGCGCAATGCGCCGACCAAGCTGATGAAGGAGATGGGGCTGGGGGCGGAGTACCGTTACGCCCACGACGAACCCAACGCCTACGCCGCCGGCGAGAACTATTTCCCGCCCGAAATGGCCAAGACGCGCTACTATCAACCGACCTCGCGCGGGCTTGAAGGGAAAATCGGCGAAAAGTTGGCATGGCTGGCTGAGCAGGATCAAAATAGCCCGACAAAACGCTACCGCTAGCGAGGCCGTTGCGGTAAGGTTAGCGGGTATCACTCTTCTTTTATGCGGCTATAAATCAGCCGCATAGAACAACAACACTTCTTTCAATAACAACAAGCACAGGATTAGCATGCTCGATCCCAATCTGCTGCGTAATGAGCTAGACGCAGTCGCCGTCAAACTGGCTCGCCGAGGCTTTAAACTCGATCTGGATCTGCTGCGTTCGCAGGAAGAACGTCGCAAAGTTCTGCAGGTAGAAACTGAAACGCTGCAAGCGGAACGCAACTCCCGATCGAAATCCATCGGCGCGGCCAAAGCGCGTGGGGAAGACATTGAGCCGCTGCGTCGCGAAGTGAACGAGCTGGGTGACAAGCTGGATGCCGCCAAGGCAGAGCTGGACACGCTGCAGAGCGAGATCCGCGATTACGCCCTGACGCTGCCTAACCTGCCGGACGACGCCGTGCCGGATGGTAAAGACGACAGCGAAAACCTGGAAGTGACCCGCTGGGGCGAACCGCGCCAGTACGACTTCGCGGTGCGCGATCACGTCGATCTGGGCGAAATGGCCGGCGGGCTGGATTTTGCCGCCGCAGTTAAGTTGACCGGTTCGCGCTTCGTGGTCATGAAAGGGCAAATCGCCCGCATGCACCGCGCGCTGTCCCAGTTCATGCTGGATCTGCACACCGAGCAGCACGGCTACCTGGAGGCCTATGTGCCTTACCTGGTCAACCACGCCACGCTGTACGGCACCGGCCAGCTGCCGAAGTTCGGCGAAGACCTGTTCCATACCCGTCCGCTGGAAGAAGAAGCCGACAGCAGCAACTACGCGCTGATCCCAACGGCGGAAGTGCCGTTGACCAACCTGGTGCGCGACGAGATTGTGGAAGAGGAATCTCTGCCGCTGAAGATGACCGCGCACACGCCATGCTTCCGTGCCGAAGCCGGTTCTTACGGCCGCGACACCCGCGGTTTGATCCGCATGCACCAGTTCGACAAGGTTGAGATGGTGCAGGTAGTTCGTCCGGAAGATTCGATGGATGCCCTGGAAGAGCTGACCGGCCACGCGGAAAAAGTGCTGCAGCTGCTGAACCTGCCTTACCGCAAGGTGCTGCTGTGCACCGGCGACATGGGCTTCGGCGCATGCAAAACCTACGATCTGGAAGTGTGGCTGCCGGCGCAGGATACCTACCGCGAGATCTCGTCCTGCTCCAACATGTGGGATTTCCAGGCGCGTCGCATGCAGGCGCGCTGCCGTAGCAAAGCCGACAAGAAACCGCGTTTGGTTCACACGCTGAACGGCTCCGGCCTGGCGGTTGGTCGTACGCTGGTGGCGGTGCTGGAAAACTACCAGCAGGCCGACGGGCGTATTCAGGTGCCTGAAGTGCTGCGTCCTTATATGGGCGGCCTGGAATACATCGGTTAAACGGCAAACCACGAGAAAAAGCGCCTGCGGGCGCTTTTTTTATGTCGAGAATTCAGTCTGTCGCCAGCGCGTAAGCCTGTTGAATGTAGTCCGCCAGATGCTTGCTTTTCACCTCGCCGGGCGAGTGGAGTTTGATGTGCCGCCGATACTGGCCGCTGCCTTCGAGCTGATGATGGCCGTCTGCCAGCCGGTAGCCGTGGCCGAACTCCACCGTGACGTGGTGGCGGTAGGCGAAAACGCCGCAGAAAAATTGGCTATGCGAGAACATGATGCCGCCGTATTTGACCGATTCGGTGACGCCGTTGCCGCTCGCCGCCGCGATCCGGCGCACCTGCTGCACGATGGCCAATAGCTCACCGTGCGTGCTGCCGATGTCCGCCAGCAGGGCCTCTACCGCCGCATCATTTGCCTGATTCATCCTGTCTCTCCATCGTCAAATCCGCTCTGCGCTCAGCATAGCGCTTTTTCAGCCGGTTAGCCGGAAACAAATCGTGCGGTGAAATGATAAGAGGCGATTGACTTTTTTATCGCCAGTGGCATGATGCGCGCACTCTCATTGCGCGTTCGGTCACAATTTCACTATGTCCGCATACTCCCGCCCAGTGCTCTTATTGCTCTGCGGCCTCTTGCTGCTCACGGTATCCATTGCCGTTTTGAATACGCTCGTGCCTCTTTGGTTAACGCATGCTCAGCTGTCGACCTGGCAGGTGGGAATGGTCAGCTCCTCTTATTTCAGCGGCAACCTGTTGGGCACGCTGGTGGCGGGCAAACTGATCCAGCGCGTCGGCTTTACCCGCAGCTATCATCTTTCTTGCCTGGTGTTCGCCGCCGCGACCGCCGGCATGGTGCTGTCGATCGATTTTTGGAGCTGGCTGGGCTGGCGTTTCTTCGCCGGCGTCGGCTGCGCCTGGATCTGGGTGATCGTGGAGAGCGCGCTGTTGCGCAGCGGCAACCTGAGCAACCGCGGCCAGCTGCTGGCGGCTTATATGATCGTTTATTACCTCGGTACGGTGACCGGCCAATTGCTGTTGAGCATGACTTCGACGGAATTGCTGCATGTGGTGCCGTGGGTGACCGCCATTGTGATCAGCGCGATGTTGCCGATGCTGTTTGCGCGGGTCAACCGCCATGAAGACGAGCCGCAGCAGGCGGCGGTGTGGACAATGCTGAGACGCCGCAGCGCGCGCCTCGGCATCAATGGCTGCATCATCTCCGGCATCGTGCTCGGTTCACTGTATGGCCTGATGCCGCTGTACCTCTCCCATCAGGGCATGAGCGACGCCAACGTCGGTTACTGGATGGCGCTGCTGGTCAGCTCCGGCATCGTCGGGCAATGGCCGGTCGGGCGCCTGGCCGATCGCTACGGGCGCCTGCTGGTGCTGCGCATTCAGGTGTTCGTGGTGATCCTCGCCAGCGTGGCGATGCTCGGCAACTACGCCATGGCGCCTTCGCTGTTCATCCTCGGCTGCGCCGGCTTTACCCTGTATCCGGTGGCGATGTCCTGGGCCTGCGAGAAGGCGCTGCCGCATGAGTTGGTGGCGATGAACCAGGCGCTGTTGATGAGCTACACCATCGGTAGCCTGCTGGGGCCATCGATGACGGCGCTGCTGATGCAAAACTACTCCGACCGCGTGCTGTTCGTGATGATTGCCGCTGTGGCGCTGGTTTACCTGCTGATGCTGCTGAAAAAGCAGAAGCCGGATCACCATCACACGCCATTCGCCGCCGCCTGAGCATAAAAAAACCGGCCTTGAGCCGGTTTTTTCTTTTGGCGTGCGCCAATCAGTAAATCACTTTGTGGCCGTAACTTTCCAGGATGCCTTTGACGCGATCCATCGTCTCGGCCTTCGGCGGATGTACGCCGTCCAGTTTGTACTCTTCCCCCATCGCTATCCATTTATGCTTGCCCAGTTCGTGGTAGGGCAGCAGCTCGATTTTCTCGATGTTGGTCATGTCCTTGGTGAACTCGCCCAGCAGGTGTGCCGACTTATCGTCGTCTGACCAACCCGGCACCACCACGTAGCGGATCCAGGTGCGCTGATTGCGTTTCGCCAGGTAGCGGGCGAATTCCAGCGTGCGGTGGTTGGAGACGCCGACCAGGTTCTGGTGGATCTCGTCGTTCATCTGTTTCAGATCCAGCATCACCAGATCGGTGGTGTCCAGCAGCTCGTCGATCACCGGATCGTAGCGGCGCACGAAGCCATTGGTGTCCAGGCAGGTGTTGATGCCTTCGGCATGGCAGGCGCGGAACCAGTCGCGCACGAATTCAGCCTGCAGGATCGCCTCGCCGCCGGACGCGGTCACGCCGCCGCCGGAGGCATTCATGAAGTGGCGATAGGCCACCGCGTCTTTCATCAGCTCTTCGACGGTCACTTCTTTGCCGCCGTGGGTGTCCCAGGTATCGCGGTTATGGCAATAGAGGCAGCGCATCAGGCAGCCCTGGAAGAAGACGATAAAGCGGATCCCGGGCCCATCGACGGTGCCGCAGGATTCGAAGGAGTGGATGCGACCAGTTACTGACATTGCGGGGTTTTCTCCAATATTGACTGTCAAACGCAGTCTAAAAATAGGCGCGTGGCCGCCGGCCAGGTATCTGCGATGCAGCAGCGGGTGGAACCGCCGCCGGGGGTAATGATGCCTGTCGGCCGGTCAGTTGCCGGATAACTGTTTTGCCGGCTATCCATTCATTATAGATGTCCGGCAAAACAGACTCTACAGAGTCAGGGGAGAGCGGTGGGAGAAAAGGGCCGGCAGAACCGGCCCTGACGTTGGCACCGGGCGGTTTCCCACCCGGTTGGCGTATTACATCGTTTGAGTGAAGGTACGAGTAATGACGTCCTGCTGTTGCTCTTTGGTCAGCGAGTTGAAGCGCACGGCGTAACCGGAAACACGGATGGTCAGCTGAGGGTATTTCTCAGGGTTTTCCATCGCGTCCAGCAGCATTTCGCGGTTCATTACGTTGACGTTCAGGTGCTGGCCGCCTTCGATGGAGGCTTCATGGTGGAAGTAACCATCCATCAGGCCCGCCAGGTTGGCTTTACGCACGTCGTCGTCTTTACCCAGCGCGTTAGGCACGATGGAGAAGGTGTAGGAGATCCCGTCTTTCGCGTAGGCAAACGGCAGTTTGGCTACCGAGGTCAGGGAGGCTACTGCGCCTTTCTGGTCGCGGCCGTGCATCGGGTTGGCACCTGGGCCGAACGGTGCGCCGGCGCGGCGGCCATCCGGGGTGTTACCGGTTTTCTTACCGTACACCACGTTGGAGGTGATGGTCAGTACGGACTGAGTCGGTACCGCATTGCGGTAGGTGCGCAGTTTCTGAATTTTCTTCATGAAACGTTCCACCAGGTCGCAAGCGATGTCATCGACGCGGGCGTCGTTGTTACCGAACTGCGGATACTCGCCTTCCACTTTGAAGTCGATAGCCAGGCCGTCTTCGTCGCGAATGGTGGTGACTTTCGCGTACTTGATGGCAGACAGGGAGTCGGCCGCCACGGACAGGCCGGCGATGCCGCAAGCCATGGTGCGATAAACGTCACGGTCATGCAGCGCCATCAGCGCAGCTTCGTAGCTGTACTTGTCGTGCATGTAGTGAATGATGTTCAGTGCGGTCACGTACTGCTTGGCCAGCCAATCCATAAAGTGGTCCATGCGCGCCATGACTTTGTCATAGTCCAGCACTTCGTCCATCATCGGCGCTTCTTTCGGGCCGACCTGCATTTTCAGTTTTTCGTCAACGCCGCCGTTGATGGCATACAGCATGGTTTTCGCCAGGTTGGCGCGGGCGCCGAAGAACTGCATTTGTTTGCCGACGATCATCGGGCTGACGCAGCAAGCGATGGCGTAGTCATCGTTGTTGAAGTCAGGGCGCATCAGGTCGTCGTTTTCGTACTGAACGGAAGAGGTGTCGATGGACACTTTGGCCGCGAATTTCTTGAAGTTCAGCGGCAGCTTCTCAGACCACAGGATGGTCATGTTCGGCTCCGGAGACGGCCCCATGGTGTACAGGGTGTTCAGGAAGCGGAAGCTGTTTTTGGTGACCAGGGTGCGGCCGTCGACGCCCATGCCGGCCAGGGATTCTGTCGCCCAGATTGGGTCGCCGGAGAACAGTTCATCGTACTCAGGGGTACGCAGGAAGCGCACCATACGCAGTTTCATCACCAGGTGGTCGATCAGTTCCTGCGCTTGTTCTTCGGTCAGTTTGCCCGCCTTGATGTCGCGCTCGATGAACACGTCGAGGAAGGTGGACACGCGGCCGAAGGACATGGCGGCGCCGTTCTGGGATTTCACCGCGGCCAGGTAGCCGAAGTAGGTCCACTGTACCGCTTCTTGCGCGTTAGTGGCCGGGCCGGAGATGTCGTAACCGTATTTGGCGGCCATCTCTTTGATCTGAGCCAGAGCGCGGTGCTGTTCAGCGATCTCTTCGCGCAGCTGGATGGTCATTTCCAGATCTTCGCCGTTTTCCAGTTTTTCCTGCAGCGATTTGAACTGGTTCAGCTTGTCGGCCATCAGGAAGTCGATACCGTACAGCGCCACGCGGCGGTAGTCGCCGATGATGCGGCCACGGCCGTAGGCATCTGGCAGACCGGTCAGCACGCCGGATTTACGGCAGTTCAGGATGTCTTTGGTGTAAACGTCGAATACGCCCTGGTTGTGGGTTTTACGGTATTCGGTGAACACTTTTTTCAGCTGCGGATCCAGCTCGCGGCCGTACACTTTGCACGAACCTTCGACCATTTTGATGCCGCCGAACGGGATCAGCGCGCGTTTCAGAGGGGCGTCGGTCTGCAGACCGACGATGGTTTCCAGCTCTTTGGCGATGTAACCCGCGTCGTGAGAAGTGATGGTTGCAGCAACGTTGGTGTCGAAATCAACCGGCGCGTGAGTGCGGTTTTCCAGTTTGATCCCTTCCATAACCTTGTCCCACAAGGTGGTGGTGGCTTGAGTTGCGCCAGCCAGGAAGGATTCGTCACCCTCATAAGGCGTGTAGTTTTTCTGGATGAAGTCACGAACGTTGACTTCATTCTGCCAGTCACCCTTGCTGAAACCTTCCCAAGCGTTGGCTAATTTCTCGTTAAGTTCGGTCATTGTACACCTACCTTTGATTGTGGATTTCTAACTCTGCACGCGGTAACTCACAGCTTAGTGCTGTTCGCGGCCCCCGCGCAGATAAATTACCCAGTAAGTCAACCCAACCAGCAGGCCGCCGCCGATGATGTTGCCGATGGTGACCGGAATCAGGTTGTCGATGATGAAATTGCTTACTGTCAGATGAGCGAATTGCTCAGGTACCGCCCCTACGGCTTGCCAGAACTCCGGCGTGGCGAAGTGTTTGACCACGATGCCCATAGGGATCATAAACATGTTGGCGATGCTGTGTTCGAAACCGCTGGCGACAAACATCCCGACCGGCAGCACCATGGCGAACATCTTATCGGTCAGGGTGCGGCCGGAGTAGCTCATCCAGACCGCCAGGCAGACCATCAGGTTAGCCAGAATGCCGAGGCACACGGCTTCGATAAAGGTGTGATGCAGCTTGTGGTCTGCGGTTTGCAGGACATTCAGGCCCCACTGGCCATTAGCGACCATATACTCGCCGGAGAACCAGATCAGCGCCACGAAGAACAGTGCGCCAACCAAATTGCCGAGATAAACGTTCAGCCAGTTGGCGCCCAGCTGGCCCCAGCTGATGCGGCCGCTGGCCTTGGCGATGACGATAAGTACGGTAGAGGTGAACAGGTCGGCGCCCGACACCACCACCAGCATTAACCCGAGAGAGAAGCAGATGCCGCCGACCAGTTTCGCCAGCCCGAAAGGCACGCCGGCGGTGCCGGTGGTCGCCGTGATGTAGAAGACGAAGGCGATGGAAATGAAGACACCGGCGGTGATCGCCAAATAAAACGTTTTCAGCGGATGTTTGGTGGCTTTATACACGCCGGCATCTTCAGCGATTTTCGCCGTGGCCGCAGGTAAAATCAGATCGAAGGGGCTGTCAGTTTTCAAACTAACTCTCGCTCTTAAGGGTTAAAACAACGCAATGAGATACTAGCAAAGCAGTATAGGGGAAAATTTGATTTGGATCATAAGGCGGGGAAGTAGAGCGGCAAAATGACGTGTTTTTTGTGTGGTTTTTGTGGTTAATTTATTGATTTTTATATAAAAACATTTTTTTAATGTTTGCAATTTTTTTTGAATTCACTGAGTGGAGGGGATGAAGTAAAGTTAAATTTTTAGGCGTTTTGTCGCCGCGCAGCGCTGAAAGTTTAATTATCGGTTAATTATTATTTCACCGTCCGGCAACAATTGACGGTTTATTTATTTTTATGGTCGTTTAACCGCCTATTTTCCGGCGAGAAAATAAAACCGAAAGCGTTGAAATAAACCGCAGAAATGAAAACGCCGCAACGGAGTGCGGCGTTTGGCAACAAGGGGTACTCCCAACGTGGCAGTATCCCCTGACGATGCTTAGGCTTTGGCCCAGTGGCGGCGTTTGGCCGCCTGCAGCTTCTCGTAGGCCGCCAGCAGCGCCTGATGGGCCGGCAGCGCCTTCAAATCGGCATCGACGGCGAACAGCCCGTTGAAGCGCGCTTCACCGCTGATGGCGGCGGAGGCGGCGTCGACCGCTTCCTGGCCGTACATCTTCACGAACGCGGTGTAGTACTGCGCCGCTTCGCGTTCAGGCTCCTGCGCCAGCAGCAGCAGCGTTTGCAGGCAGCGGTAGTAGTTGCTGCGCGCCGGGCTCAGCACCGAGGCATTGAAGTCCTGCGTCCATTCGGTCCAGATCAGCGCCTGATCCAGATCGCCGCCCGCCAGCGCCAGCATCGACTTCAGCTCGCCCACGCGCAGGGTATGCCAGGCGTTGTCTTTGCCGCTGGCAATGCCCAGCAGTTCGCGTACGCGGGTGAAATCGTCCAGCCCTTCGTCGTCCAGTTGCTCGATCAGCGCCAGGTACTCTTCCGGTTGCCACTCGCTGCCCGGCAGCGCCAGCAGAGTATCGCGCAGGTGCGCGCCCATGCTGTTGTTGGCCAGCAGCAGATCTTCTGCCGGGTAAATGTCGGACATACCCGGCACGATGATGCGGCAAGCATAGACGCCCAGGTGCTCGTAGTCGGCGATGTACACTTCCGCGTCTTCTTTGTCGAAGATGCTCATCAGGGTGGCGAACTCTTCCTGCGTGCTGCCGCTGAAGCTCCAGTCAACGAACGGATAGTCCGCGTCCTGTTTGAACAGATCCCAGGAGATCAGGCCGCTGGAGTCGATGAAGTGCGTTTCCAGGTTGGTGTGTTCCGCCACTTCTTCGTCATCGAAGGTCGGCGCGGTGAACACGTCGAGATCTTTCAGGCTGCGGCCCTGCAGCAGTTCGGTTACCGTGCGCTCCAGAGCCACGCCGAAGTCCGGGTGCGCGCCGAACGAGGCGAAGCAGGTGCCGTTGGTCGGGTTGAACAGCACCACGCAAATGACCGGGTAGTTGCCGCCCAGCGAGGCGTCATAGGAGAGGATCGGGAAACCTTCCTCTTCCAGCTTGGCGATGGCTTCCACCACGCCCGGGTAACGGTTCAGCACCTCGTCCGGGATCGCCGGCAGGCTGATGGATTCGGCGATGATGCGGTTTTTCACATAGCGCTCGAACACTTCCGACAGGCCCTGCACGCGCGCTTCGTTGGCGGTATTGCCGGCGGACATGCCGTTGGAAACATACAGGTTACCGATGATATTCATCGGGATGTACACGGTTTGCTGGTCGGACTGACGGGTAAACGGCAGCGCGCACACGCCGCGATCGGCATTGCCGGATTGCAGATCGACAAGATCGCTGGCGCTCAGCTCTTGCTGCGGATCGTAGAAGGCGTGCAGGCGTTCGTCGAGGATGCCGGTCGGCAGCGCGTCGTCTTCAGGGATTGGGAACCATTTCTCATTCGGGTAGTGCACGAAGTCGCCTTCGGCGATCTGCCGGCCCAAATAGAAATCGGCGAAGAAGTAGTTGGTGGACAGGCGCTCGAAATATTCACCCAGCGCGGAGGCCAGCGCGGCTTTTTTGCTGGCGCCTTTGCCGTTGGTGAAGCACAGCGGGCAATCGCGATCGCGAATGTGCACCGACCACACGTGCGGCACCGGGTTCAGCCAGGAGGCCTCTTCGATGTTGAAACCGAGATCGCTCAGTTTCTGCTGGAAACGGGCGATGGAGTCTTCCAGGGCGGCGTCTTTACCGGGGATAAAAGTTTGCGTCATTGTCTTCACTTTTTGCGCGTACTAAAAACGCGCAATGATACGGGGTTTTACGCTGGAGCTCCACGTATTCCTAAAGCGGCGGCAAAGTCACAGTTTTTTTAAGGATAAAGGCCATAATTCAGCGAGTTATCTGTCACGGAGAAATCTAATGAAATCAGTGAAACTCAGCGCGTTAACCCTCCTGTTGACCGGCTTCAGCGCCTCGGCGCTGGCGCTGCCCAACATCACTCTGCTGGCGACCGGCGGCACCATCGCCGGCGGCGGCGATTCGGCGACGAAGTCCAACTATACGGCGGGCAAGCTGGGCGTCGAGGCGTTGGTCGATGCGGTGCCGGCGCTGAAAAACATCGCCAACGTGCAGGGGGAGCAGGTGGTGAACATCGGTTCGCAGGACATGAACGATCGGGTCTGGCTGACGCTGGCGAAGAAAATTGACGCCGACTGCGGCAAGACCGACGGCTTCGTCATCACCCACGGCACCGATACGCTGGAAGAGACGGCCTATTTCCTCGATCTGACGGTGAAGTGCGACAAACCGGTGGTGCTGGTGGGGGCGATGCGGCCGGCGACGGCGATGAGCGCCGACGGCCCGTTCAACTTGTATAACGCAGTGGTGACGGCGGCGGATCCGCAATCGGCCAACCGCGGGGTGCTGGTGGCGATGAACGACAGCGTGCTGGACGCGCGCGACGTCACCAAGACCAACACCACCGCCGTGCAGACCTTCCAGTCGCCAAACTTCGGCCCGCTCGGGTATATCCATAACGGCAAGGTCGATTACCAGCGATCGCCGCAGCGCAAGCATACCCGGGATACGCCGTTCGATATCAGCAAGCTGAACGAACTGCCGAAGGTCGGCATCGTCTACAACTATGCCAACGCTTCCGATGCGCCGGCCAAGGCGCTGATCGCCGAAGGCTACCAGGGCATCGTCAGCGCCGGAGTCGGCAACGGCAACCTGTATAAAACGGTGTTCGACACCCTGGCGACGGCGGCGCACAACGGTGTGGCGGTGGTGCGTTCATCGCGCGTGCCGACCGGCGCCACCACCGAAGATGCGGAAGTGGACGACGCCAAGTACGGCTTCGTCGCCGCCGGCACGCTGAATCCGCAAAAAGCGCGCATTCTGCTGCAGCTGGCGCTGACGCAAACCAAAGATGCGAAGCAAATCCAGCAGATGTTCAATCAGTACTGATCGCTTTCTCTTCTGCGGGGGCCGACCGGGCTTCCGCAGCCATCTTGGCTGAATACAGCATAAAACACCGCGTTAACCCGCTGAATTTCCCCATGTCGCAGGGTTTTATCGTCCAAATAATCGCGACGGCCGCAGAGCCTGTCATCACCCGGCGCGGCCGTTTGCCGCCGACGGGCGAATAAGCGTTGCAGCCATGGGGCGTGAGTGATAAAACCGATGGGTTGGTTAACGCGAGCGTTAACTTCGGGCGTCTTTTCGACAGGTCGCTTTTCTGCGGCGAACAGTGAATGTGGTGAGGGGAAATGACTCAGGTTTATAATTTTAGCTCTGGCCCGGCGATGCTGCCGGTGGAAGTGTTGCGTCGTGCGGAACAGGAACTGTGCAACTGGCACGGGCTGGGCACGTCAGTGATGGAGATCAGTCACCGCAGCAAAGAATTCATCGCCGTTGCCGAGCAGGCGGAACAGGATCTGCGCGATCTGCTGAAAGTCCCCTCCAACTATAAAGTGCTGTTTTGCCACGGCGGCGCCCGCGGGCAGTTCGCCGCGCTGCCGCTGAACCTGTTGGGCGACAAGGCCACCGCCGACTATATCGACGGCGGCTATTGGGCGCACAGCGCCATCAAGGAAGCGGAAAAGTATTGCACCCCGAACGTCATCGACGTGAAAACCCGTATCGATGGCCTGAGCGGCATCAAGCCGATGAAAGCGTGGCAGCTCAGCGACGACGCGGCTTATGTGCACTATTGCCCGAATGAGACCATCGACGGCGTGGCCATCGATGAAACGCCGGACTTCGGCGACAAGGTGGTGATCGGCGATTACTCCTCGACCATCCTGTCCCGCCCGCTCGACGTCAGCCGTTTCGGCGTGATTTACGCCGGCGCGCAGAAAAATATCGGCCCGGCCGGCCTGACGCTGGTGATCGTACGTGACGATCTGCTGGGCAAGGCGCGTAAAGAAGTGCCGTCTATCCTCGATTACACCGTGCTGGCCGAGAACGACTCGATGTTCAACACCCCGCCAACCTTCGCCTGGTACCTGTCCGGGCTGGTGTTCAAATGGCTGAAAGAGCAGGGTGGCCTGGTGGAGATGCAAAAACGCAATCAGGCCAAGGCCGAGCTGCTGTACGCGACCATCGATAAATCCGACTTCTACCGCAGCCAGGTGGCGATTGCCAACCGTTCCTGGATGAACGTGCCGTTCCAGCTGGCCGATGCGGCGCTGGACAAGGTGTTCCTCAGCGAAGCCGAGGCTATCGGCCTGCAGGCGCTGAAAGGCCACCGGGTAGTTGGCGGCATGCGCGCTTCTATTTACAATGCCATGCCGCTGGCCGGCGTGCAGGCGCTGACCGACTTCATGACCGACTTCGAACGTCGTCACGGTTGATACCGTCAGCCCGCCCGGCGCGGGCTGCTCAGGCTGTTGTCCTTTTGCATTAAAGCGGCTCCGGCATTATTCCGGAGCCGTTTCGTTTATCAGAATTGGAGAGTTTTGTTCACATGGTGGATTCCCTGACGTTACACCCGGTCGCCCTGGTCAATGGCACCGTCAACTTACCCGGCTCCAAGAGCGTTTCTAACCGCGCTCTGTTGCTGGCTGCGCTGGCGAAAGGCACGACCCGGCTGACCAACCTGCTGGACAGCGACGACGTGCGTCATATGCTGAACGCCCTGCAGGCGTTGGGCGTGAACTATCAGCTTTCCGCCGATCGCACCGTATGCGAAGTGACCGGCGTGGCCGGGCCGCTGGTGGCCGAGCAGCCGTTGGAACTGTTCCTCGGCAACGCCGGGACGGCGATGCGCCCATTGGCGGCGGCGCTGTGCCTCGGCGAAGGCGACGTGGTGTTGACCGGCGAACCGCGCATGAAAGAGCGCCCGATCGGCCATCTGGTGGACGCGTTGCGCCAGGGCGGGGCGCAGATTGATTATCTCGAGCAGACCGATTACCCGCCGATTCGCCTGCGCGGCGGCTTCCAGGGCGGCGACGTCACCGTTGACGGCAGCGTCTCCAGCCAGTTCCTGACCGCGTTGCTGATGACTGCGCCGCTGGCGCCGCAGGATACGCAGATCCACATCAAGGGCGAGCTGGTTTCCAAGCCGTACATCGACATCACGTTGCATCTGATGCGCACCTTCGGCGTATCGGTGAGTCACAACAACTACCGGGTGTTCCATATCCAGGGGCGCCAGACGTATATCGCGCCGGGCGATTACCTGGTTGAGGGCGACGCATCTTCCGCCTCTTACTTCCTGGCGGCGGCGGCTATCAAGGGCGGCACCGTGCGGGTGACCGGCATCGGCCGCAAAAGCGTGCAGGGCGACACCAAATTTGCCGACGTGCTGGAGAAAATGGGCGCGCGCATTACCTGGGGCGACGATTTCATCGAGTGCAGCCGCGGTGAACTGCGCGGCATCGACATGGACATGAACCACATTCCGGACGCGGCGATGACCATCGCCACCGCAGCGCTGTTCGCCGAGGGGCCGACCACCATCCGCAATATCTACAACTGGCGGGTGAAGGAGACCGACCGCCTGGCGGCGATGGCCACCGAGCTGCGTAAAGTGGGGGCGGAAGTGGACGAAGGCGAAGACTACATTCACGTCGTGCCGCCGGCCAAACTGCAGTTTGCCGAGATCGGCACCTACAACGATCACCGCATGGCGATGTGTTTCTCGCTGGTGGCGCTGTCGGATACTCCGGTCACCATTCTCGATCCGAAATGCACCGCGAAAACCTTCCCGGACTATTTCGAACAGCTGGCGCGCATCAGCCAGCCGGCGTAACCCGTCAAATCGTTTATTTTAAGGCCCCTTTGTGGGCCTTTATCGTTTTTAACCTTTGGCGACCGGCGTTTCTTCTATACTTTTTCGCGGTTGTGCGCTTATTTTCAACAACCGGACAGTTCCAGGGTAACAGATCGCCGTAGGGCAGCGTATAATACGCCACCGTATTTGCCCCTGATTGGGCGGGTGGCAGAGAGTGCGGCGCGCGGGCTGTGAGCCAAAGCGCGCCGTGTCTCTGTGAGGTTTTCTACCTGAAGGAGAGAGAAATGACGGCTACAGCCCCGGTGATAACCGTTGATGGACCAAGTGGCGCAGGCAAAGGCACGCTGTGTAAAGCGTTGGCCGAGTCCCTTGGTTGGCGTTTGCTGGACTCCGGCGCGATCTATCGCGTGCTGGCGCTGGCGGCGTTGCATCATCAGGTGGATATCACTTCTGAGGAAGCGCTGGTTCCGCTGGCCGCACATCTCGATGTTCGCTTCGTTGCCCAGGACGGCAAGCTGCAGGTGATTTTGGAAGGTGAGGACGTCAGCAATGAGATCCGCACCGAAACCGTCGGCAACACCGCGTCGCAAGCGGCGGCGTTTCCGCGCGTGCGCGAGGCGTTGCTGCGCCGCCAGCGCGCATTCCGCGAGGCGCCCGGCCTGATCGCCGACGGTCGCGATATGGGCACGGTGGTGTTCCCGGACGCGCCGGTCAAGATTTTCCTCGACGCCAGCTCGGAGGAGCGCGCGCACCGCCGCATGCTGCAGTTGCAGGAGAAGGGCTTTAATGTTAACTTTGAACGTCTTTTAGCCGAGATAAAGGAACGGGACGACCGTGACCGTAATCGGCCTATCGCGCCTCTGGTGCCCGCTTCTGACGCCCTCGTGCTGGATTCTACCAGCATGTCGATCGAAGAAGTGATCCGGCAGGCGTTGACGTATGCACAGAAAGTGTTGGCGTTGCCGCAGCAATAAGCGCGGCGGCGCTATTGGCTTTTTGTCATATTTGTCATAGCGGTATCGCAATATATCGGGTAAAATTTTACCCCTGTAACCTTAAACCCTGTCGGCATGGAGCCAATGGCGGGGTATGTGAAACAACCCCATTCGGCGGGACGCTAAATGGACGTTAAACTAAAGAACCCTGAAGATTAACAACATGACTGAATCTTTCGCTCAACTCTTTGAAGAATCCTTAAAAGAAATCGAAACCCGCCCGGGTTCCATCGTTCGTGGCGTCGTTGTTGCTATCGACAAAGATATCGTACTGGTTGACGCCGGTCTGAAATCTGAGTCTGCCATCCCGGCTGAGCAATTCAAAAACGCCCAAGGCGAGCTGGAAATCCAGGTTGGTGACGAAGTTGACGTTGCTCTGGATGCTGTTGAAGACGGCTTCGGTGAAACCCTGCTGTCCCGTGAGAAAGCTAAGCGTCACGAAGCTTGGATCACGCTGGAAAAAGCCTACGAAGAAGCTGAGACTGTAACCGGTGTTATCAACGGCAAAGTGAAGGGTGGCTTCACCGTCGAGCTGAACGGCATCCGCGCGTTCCTGCCAGGTTCCCTGGTTGACGTGCGTCCGGTACGTGACACTCTGCACCTGGAAGGCAAAGAGCTTGAGTTCAAAGTCATCAAGCTGGATCAGAAGCGCAACAACGTTGTCGTTTCTCGCCGTGCGGTTATCGAATCCGAGAACAGCGCTGAGCGCGATCAACTGCTGGAAAACCTGCAGGAAGGCATGGAAGTTAAAGGTATCGTTAAGAACCTCACTGACTACGGTGCATTCGTTGATCTGGGCGGCGTAGACGGCCTGCTGCACATCACTGACATGGCTTGGAAACGCGTTAAGCACCCAAGCGAAATCGTCAATGTTGGCGATGAAATCACTGTTAAAGTGCTGAAGTTCGACCGCGAGCGTACTCGTGTCTCCCTGGGCCTGAAACAGCTGGGCGAAGATCCATGGGTTGCTATCGCGAAACGTTACCCAGAAGGCACCAAGCTGACTGGTCGTGTAACCAACCTGACTGATTACGGCTGCTTCGTAGAAATCGAAGAAGGCGTTGAAGGTCTGGTACACGTTTCTGAAATGGATTGGACCAACAAAAACATCCATCCGTCCAAAGTTGTTAACGTGGGCGATGTAGTGGAAGTGATGGTTCTGGACATCGATGAAGAACGTCGTCGTATCTCCCTGGGCCTGAAGCAGTGCAAATCCAACCCATGGCAGCAGTTCGCAGAAACCCACAACAAGGGCGACCGCGTTGAAGGTAAAATCAAGTCTATCACTGACTTCGGTATCTTCATCGGCCTGGACGGCGGCATCGACGGCCTGGTTCACCTGTCTGACATCTCCTGGAACGTTGCAGGCGAAGAAGCAGTACGTGAATACAAGAAAGGCGACGAAATCGCTGCGGTTGTTCTGCAAGTTGACGCAGAGCGCGAGCGTATCTCCCTGGGCGTGAAGCAACTGGCTGAAGACCCGTTCAATAACTACCTGTCTATGAACAAGAAAGGTGCTATTGTTACTGGTAAAGTCACTGCAGTTGACGCCAAAGGTGCTACAGTTGAATTGGCAGGCGGCGTAGAAGGTTACCTGCGTGCATCTGAAGCCTCTCGCGACCGCATTGAAGATGCAACTCTGGTTCTGAACGTAGGTGACGAAGTTGAAGCTAAATTCACCGGCGTTGACCGTAAGAACCGCGTTGTAAGCCTGTCCGTACGTGCTAAGGACGAAGCTGACGAGAAAGACGCCATCGCTACTGTTAACAACAAACAGGAAGAAGGCAACTTCTCTAACGCAATGGCTGAAGCTTTCAAAGCGGCTAAAGGCGAGTAATGACGGGGGGCGGTTTCTGACCGCCCCGATACGGTAGTTTAGCTGCAAAGCTTGGAGGTACTATGACCAAGTCTGAACTTATTGAAAGACTTGCTGGCCAGCAATCTCATATTCCGGCGAAGGCCGTTGAGGATGCAGTGAAAGAGATGCTTGAGCACATGGCCGCAACGCTGGCCGAGGGCGAACGCATTGAGATCCGCGGATTCGGCAGTTTTTCTCTTCACTACCGTGCCCCGCGTGTAGGCCGCAACCCGAAAACCGGTGACAAAGTTGAGCTGGACGGCAAGTACGTTCCTCACTTCAAACCAGGCAAAGAGTTGCGTGACCGCGCCAATATCTATGGCTAGTCGCTGACTGCTCATAGCGTTGTTGCTTGTAAAGAATATAAAACGGTGCCTTTAAGGCGCCGTTTTTTTTCGCCTGCGATTTCTCCACGATACGCTCGTGAATTGCGTACTGCGCCGCATTTGCGGTGTGGCTGCAACATAGCCCTCTCTTATCCTGCCATGTTCACCGCATCTTCGTTAAAGCCCGCTGGCGGCGACATGTCGCCTGAACGATCCTGCTTGCTTGCCGTGACGCGTTTTTGCTCATGGTGGAGCCGATGGGAGAAGAGCGATCAAAATTTCGCTGGATCTGGCGATACTCGCCGTTATCTGCGGCATCCTGCCGCTGCTGGTTTTACCACGGTTGCCAGAGCCATGGCTGCTGTGGCCGATGCTGTTTGTCGCCTGTTTACTGCTGCGCACCCGTTGGCCGTTCTGCCGTTATTTGGCCTGCCTGGGATTGGGATTCATATGGGCGGTTTTCAACGCCGGAAGCCTGCTCGGGCAAATGGAGCGCCTAAGCCGCATGCCGGACATGATGGCGGTGGTGCAGGTGAGCAGCGTCGCGCTGGAGCCTGCCGTCAGTAAGCAGACGCTGATGCGCATCGAGCGGGGCGACGGCCATTGGTTGGTGCCGGCGGTGGCGTTTACCACGACGTGGGCTCCAGAACAGCAGCGGCTGTGCGCCGGGCAGCGTTGGCAATTGAAACTGCGTTTGCGGCCGGTGCACGGCAAGCTCAATGAAGGCGGCTTTGACAGCCAGCGTTGGGCAATCGCGCAGCGCCAACCCTTGACCGCGCAGGTCAGGCAGGCTCGTTTGCTGGATGGCGATTGTAGCCTGCGCCAGCGCATAATCAGCCATGCGGAAACCAACATGGGTGAATTGCGTTACAAGGCGGTATTGCTGGCGCTGGCGTTTGGGGAACGAACCGCACTGGAACAGGCTTTGCGCACGCTGATGCTGAAAACCGGCATTGCGCACCTGATGGCTATTTCGGGGCTACATGTGGCGATGGTTGCCATCTTGTTCTGGGCGGTGCTGCGTGCGCTGCAGTTTTTTCTTCCCGCCCATCTGATTGGTTATCGCTTTCCGCTGGTCGCGGGCTGGGTGGCGACGCTGATCTATGTCTGGTTGGTGGGCGCCCAGCCGCCGGCGGTGCGTACCGCGTTGGCGATGACGCTGTGGATGCTGCTGCGCTTGCGCGGCGTTCATTGTTCTTCCTGGCAGGTGTGGCTATGGTGCGTCGGGCTGATTTTGCTGTGCGATCCGCTGGCGGTATTGTCAGACAGTTTCTGGCTGTCTGTGCTGGCGGTGGGATGTTTGATTTTTTGGTTCGAATGGGCGCCGCTCGGCGAGCGATTTCGTTCGGCCTGGTATTGGGCGCCGGTACGCTGGCTGCATATTCAGCTCGGCATGACGCTGCTGCTGGTGCCGATGCAGGTCGCGCTGTTTTTAGGCCTGACGCTGACCTCGTTGCCGGCCAATCTTTGGGCGGTGCCCATTGTTTCATTGGTGACGGTGCCGTTGATTTTGCTGGCGGTGATCGGCGGCGCCTCCCCTTCGCTAAGTTACGGGCTTTGGTGGTTGGCAGATTTCACGTTGAGCGGGGTGTTTGTGCCGTTAAATTACCTGCAGCGCGGTTGGGTGGATTTGGGGGCCGCATCGCTGCTGGCCAGCATAGCGGGATGGCTTATCGTTATCTGTTGGCGCTTTCATTGGTGGTGGCGCTATGCGCCGGGCCTGGCGACGGTTGCGATATGCTGTGTGCTATGGCGAGGAAAAGAGCCGGAACACCGCTGGCGTGTCGATATGCTCGATGTCGGGCACGGCCTGGCGATAGTGATTGAGCAGAACGGTAAAGGAATATTGTATGACACCGGCGATCGTTGGCCTGCGGGAAGCGCCGCCGAGCGCCATATTTTGCCGATGCTGAACTGGCGGAGCATTGAACTGGAACAGATCATTATCAGCCATGCTCATCTCGATCATATCGGCGGGCTGCCGACGGTACAGAGTGCGTTTCCACAGGCGACGGTGCGCAGCCCGATACGCGGGGAGGGGCATTTGCCCTGCGTCGCCGGTGAGCGTTGGCGCTGGCAGTCGTTGCAATTCGAGGTGCTGTGGCCACCGAAAACGCTCAAAAGGCCGGGCAATGACGACTCCTGCGTGATCCGTATCGACGACGGGAAATACAGTCTGCTGCTCACCGGCGACGCCGAAAAGAAAGCCGAGGCGCAGCTGATTCGATTGCGGCGCGACCGTTTAGCCGCCACGGTATTGCAGGTGGGGCATCATGGCAGCAGAACCTCTTCGACGCCGCCGTTTCTGCGCGCGGTCAATCCTGAGGCGGCATTGGCGTCAGCATCACGTTACAACAAGTGGCGATTACCGGCGCGTAAAGTGGTCGCCAGATACCGGGCAAATGGCATTACATGGCGCGATACGACACGCTCTGGTCAGTTATCGGTACTTTTTTTCGACAACGATTGGCAAATTAAAGGCTTTCGCGAACAATTAATGCCCCGTTGGTACCATCAGCGGTTTGGCGTAGAGGGTGATAATGAGTAAAATAGGCCGCTATTTCTTCCGATGCTGGTATTTGCATGATGAATGATAAAGATCTCTCGACCTGGCAGACATTCCGTCGACTCTGGCCGATGATCACTCCTTTTAAGACCGGGCTGATTGTGGCCGCCATTGCGTTGATTATGAACGCAGCGGGTGACACGCTGATGCTGTCTCTGCTTAAACCGCTATTGGACGATGGGTTTGGAAAAACCGACAGCAGCGTGCTGGTGTGGATGCCGTTGGCGGTCATTGCGCTGATGCTGATGCGCGGCGTGACCAGCTTTGTTTCAAGCTACTGCATTTCCTGGGTTTCCGGCATGGTGGTGATGCAGATGCGCCGCCGCCTGTTTGGCCATATGATGAGAATGCCGGTGGCCTTCTTCGATCAGCAGTCCACCGGGACTTTGCTGTCGCGCATTACCTATGATTCCGAGCAGGTGGCTTCCTCCTCGTCCAGCGCCCTGGTGACCGTGGTGCGTGAAGGGGCTTCGATTATTGGCCTGTTCATCATGATGTTCTACTACAGCTGGCAGCTGTCGGTGATCCTGATCGTGCTGGCGCCGATCGTCTCCATCGCTATTCGCCTGGTGTCCAAGCGTTTTCGCAACATCAGCAAGAACATGCAGAACACGATGGGGCAGGTGACCACCAGCGCTGAGCAGATGCTGAAAGGCCATAAAGAAGTGCTGATCTTCGGTGGCCAGCAGGTGGAAACCGAGCGCTTTAACTCGGTCAGCAACCGCATGCGTCAACAGGGCATGAAGCTGGTCTCCGCGTCTTCGATTTCCGATCCGATCATTCAGCTGATCGCTTCGCTGGCGCTGGCGTTCGTACTGTTTGCCGCCAGCTTCCCAAGCGTGATGGCAACCCTGACCGCCGGTACCATTACCGTGGTGTTCTCATCGATGATCGCGCTGATGCGCCCGCTGAAGTCGCTGACCAACGTCAATGCCCAGTTCCAACGCGGGATGGCGGCATGCCAGACGCTGTTCTCCATTTTGGATATGGAACAGGAAAAAGACACCGGCACCCGCGAAGTGAAGCGTGCGAAAGGCGATATCGAATTCCGTAACGTCACTTTCTACTACCCGTCCAAGGAAACGCCGGCGCTGCGTGATATCAACCTGAAAATCGCCGAAGGCAAGACCGTCGCCTTGGTGGGCCGTTCCGGTTCGGGTAAATCCACCATCGCCAACCTGCTGACGCGTTTCTACGATATCCAGGAAGGCGAAATTCTGATGGATGGCCACGATTTGCGCGAATATACCCTGGCCTCGCTGCGCAATCAGGTAGCGCTGGTCTCGCAAAACGTGCACCTGTTCAACGACACCATCGCCAACAACATTGCCTATGCACGCGAGAGTGAATACAGCCGCGAGCAGATTGAGAAAGCGGCCGAAATGGCGTACGCAATGGACTTCATCAACAAGATGGAGAACGGCCTGGATACGGTGATCGGTGAGAACGGCGTAATGCTGTCCGGCGGCCAACGTCAGCGTATCGCCATCGCGCGTGCGTTGCTGCGCGACTGCCCGATCCTGATCCTGGATGAGGCGACGTCTGCGCTGGATACCGAGTCCGAACGTGCCATCCAGGCTGCGCTGGACGAGTTGCAGAAAGACCGTACTTCGCTGGTGATCGCGCACCGTCTGTCGACGATTGAGAAGGCGGACGAGATCCTGGTGGTGGAGGATGGTCGCATTGTTGAACGCGGCGAACACACCGAGTTGCTTGAACGCCAGGGCGCCTATGCGCAACTGCACCGCATGCAGTTTGGTCAATAATGATTGAGCGCATCTGGTCCGGCGGTTCGCTGCTTTATCTGGCGCTGCTGCCGCTCTCCTGGCTGTATGGCCTGCTCAGTTGGCTGATTCGCCTAAGCTATCGCTGTGGCCTGCGCAAAAGCTGGCGCGCGCCGGTGCCGGTGGTGGTGGTGGGCAATCTCACTGCCGGCGGCAACGGCAAAACGCCGATGGTGATCTGGCTGGTGGAACACCTGCAGCAGCGGGGCTATCGCGTTGGCGTGGTCTCGCGCGGTTACGGCGGCAAGTCGGCGGTCTATCCCCTGGTGCTCAATCAGAGCACCTCGACCCGCGAGGCGGGGGATGAGCCGGTGCTGATTTATCAGCGCACCGGCGCGCCCGTGGCGATCGCGCCCAAGCGAGCTGAGGCGGTGCAGGCCTTGCTGCAACAACAGCCGCTGGATGCGATCATCACCGACGACGGCTTGCAGCACTATGCCTTACAGCGTGACTTCGAGCTGGTGGTCATCGACGGCGTACGCCGTTTCGGCAACGGCTGGTGGTTACCGGCCGGGCCGATGCGCGAGCGCGCCGCGCGACTTGGCAGCGTCGATGCGCGCGTCGCCAATGGCGGCGTGGCGCAGGCGGGGGAAATTGCCATGCGCCTGCAGGCGCGTGACGCGGTGAACCTGCTGAGCGGTCAACGTCGTCCGGCGGCCGAGCTGACGCGCGTGGTGGCGATGGCGGGCATTGGTCATCCGCCGCGTTTCTTCGCGACGTTGGAAAAGCTGAACGTCGAGGTGGTGCAGGAAGTGGCGTTTGCCGATCATCAGGAATATCAGCAGCCGCAGCTGGCGGCGTTGGTTACCGCAGAGCAAACGCTGCTGATGACGGAGAAGGACGCGGTAAAATGCCGCGCCTTTGCCCAGCCTAATTGGTGGTATTTGCCGGTTGATGCGGTGCTACCCTCCGCTCAGGCTGAGCAACTGCTGCAGGATATCGAATCTCTGCTGACCAAGTAATCTCAGGATGCCAGCGTGGCAAGCCCCAGGGCCTGCGCGCAGGCTTCCAGCGAACGCTGCTGGGTTTGCTGATACAGCGCCAGCTCGTCGATCACCTCACTGCCCAACGCGTGTTCAAACGCAGCCCGGCTGGAAGCGGCGTTGTACTGCGCGTGGCGGCTGTCTCCCAGATTTGACTGGAAAATTCCCGCCGCGCTGACCGGCAGAAAATCTTCATACACCAGCGGCTGGAAGCGAACGTGTTCTTTCTCGATCAGTTGCTCCAGGGTGCTGTGCTTATCCAGCGACTCTTTGGCCGCCAGGCCGCATTCGGTCGGGAAATAGCGGAACCAGGCCAGCTGCTGCTCGCGCAGCGTGGCGTAATCGTCCGGAAACGCCCGGAAATTTTCTTCCAGCAGCTGATAGTAGCGTTCGGCATTCTTCTCGCTCGGCGGTGCCTGCAGCGCATCGTTGGTGGCCTGCAGCAGACGGTCGTAAAGTTCGCGCCCTTTGGTCGTCAACGCTACACCACGCTGTTCGATCTCGCCGAAGCGTGCGGTATGGTGACCGGCGATGGCGTGGCCGTCGTGTTCAACGAAATCGACGCTTTCTTCCAACGCTTTGAAGCTGGTCTGGCGCAGCAGGATCGCGCGACGGCGTCGAGGCGGCCCCTCAATGACCGCTTTGGGCGTAATACCGCGGCCGGGCATCGCCTGCTGAACGCGATCGATATCCAGCGTGCGCGGTGTCAGGTGGTTGATATGCGGCCCTTTAAACGCCACCACGTCGGCGATCAGGCGATGCTGATCGTGCAGCTGTCGGTATTCTTCGGCGCTGACCGTCGCCTGATTGTGCCACCGGAAGGTTTCCAGCGCTTGTTCGACAAATTCTTGCGCCTGCGCCGCATTCAATCCGCCTTGCGCTTCTTGCAGCGCGATCAGTTTCAACGCGCGATCGGTAAAGATGCGGCGGCGCGCCAGCAAGCGCTCGGCCAGCTCACGCAGCGCGGGGTCTTCTATCAGTTCCAGGCGTAGCAGGGAGGTGAACACGCGGAAAGGACTGATCTGCAGCGCGTCTTCATGTACGGCGCGAAAAGCGGTGGAGTGCACCGGAACGCCCGCTACCGACAGGTCATAGTAACCGACCGGCGCCATGCCCATCACCCGGAACAGGCGGCGCAGGGTGGCCAGTTCGTCCGCGGTGCCGACCCGGATCGCGCCGTGGCGCTCCATGGCGAGGCATTCGATCTCGCCGGTGATTTGCAACTGATGAGCCAGTGCGGCGTCTTCGCGCAGAACCTGTCGATTGGTTTCCGCCACCAGCTCCAGCAGATCGCCATACAGCGGTACCTCCTTTTGGTACATGTCCGACATCGCGTGAGAGAATCTGGCGCGGATTTCATTAGGTGAAACGAACTGCTGGGCGGTCATGCGCATAGCTCCTTGATTCAGCATAATCTGAAAAATCGTGTTTTTAGCGGCAAAAGTGCTGGCGAAAAAGCCGTCTGCCTTGTTTTCCCCTCAAGTTTAGCCATCTGATTTGGGATTTGTTATAGACGCGCCAAGCATATTAGAGTTTTATGCGTTAGCTCTCATTTGCAGCGCACAGACGGGCAAACGGTACCTGAGTGAGGAGGACCGTCAGAGGATTGACCGCAGTGAACGGTAAATTAATGTATGCATATTCAGAGAGATAAAAATAATTTCGCTGTAATAGTGAATTTAATGCCATAAACCTCTTGTGCATTCACCAGTTTTATGAGTAAATGCAAGTCGGCCTGTAATCCAGACCTATTTATGTTCGAGTTTAGAGTTAAGCAGTTCCTCCAAAAACGTTATCATCCGATTCCGCTTCAAAGACGAACCTTCTAAGTACCTCCCATAAGTAATGTTTCTGAAATGGCCCCAATTGCCTCTTATGGCAGGTTTTGTAAATATATTTAAAGGTAAATGTAATGTCTAAGAAGACTGGTCAGGTTAAGTGGTTCAACGAAAGCAAAGGTTTTGGTTTCATTGAGCAGCACGACGGCGGCAAAGATGTATTCGTACACTTCTCCGCAATCATGACCGACGGTTTCAAGACCCTGGCTGAAGGCCAGCGCGTCGAGTACACCATCCAGGACAGCCCGCGCGGGCCGGCTGCCGCTAACGTAGTTGCTCTGTAAGAATACAGGGAACGCGTATAAGAGATCTTAATACAACCATGGTGAGGCTTTAGCGCCGAGTCATACGGAAGATATTAAGTTCAACAAGCCCGCCTTAGTGCGGGTTTTTTATTTTTTTGCTCACGAGAGGTTTGTTACGAAAAACTTTAGGATGGGCTGGTAGCGTCCAGACAATATAAAAAATGACGTTGTCAAGGATGCTCAAGTAAAAGGATATAAGTTATGTTTAAAAATACTGTGTTAAAAATGGGCCGCGTGAAATGGTTTAATCAGGCCGAAGGCTATGGTTTTATTTCACCGGTAGATGGCAGCGACGAAATCTATGTCAATCGCAACGCTATCGCCAACACCAAAAATAAGTCGTTGAACGAAGGTCAGAACGTTGAGTTCTCGATCTATCGCAGCTCGCATGGGCTGTCCGCGGCAGACGTTATCGCGTTCTGATTGCACCCTCCTTCCTCGCCAGTGCCGGTGTCGCCACCCGCAAGCACTGGCGAAGATAAATCCCTCGATATCCACTATTATCAGGCCATTGCCTACTTGCCACGGATATCAGGATGACCACCCCGATGATTTCCCTTACCGCCGCTCGCGCGCTGCACCTTGCCGCCCAGGGGCTGCTTTCTCCGCTTAAACGCCAGGCCAAGCCCGATGACGTCGTGAGTGCGATCCAGCGCATGGGGCTGTTACAAATCGATACCATTAGCGTCGTCGCCCGCAGCCCGTATCTGGTGCTGTTCAGCCGCTTGGGGGCCTATCCGTCGGAGTGGCTGGAGCAGGCGCTTGCCGGTCGCAAGCTGTTTGAGTATTGGGCGCACGAAGCCTGTTTCCTGCCGATTGAGGATTTTGGTCTGCTGCGGCACCGCATGTTGGCGCCTCATGATATGGGCTGGAAATATTCCGCCGACTGGGTGCAGCAACACCAGGCGGCGATGGACAGCCTGCTGCGGCACATCGAACAACAGGGCCCGGTGCGCTCCGCCGATTTCAGCGCCGAGAAAAAGGGCAACAGCGGATGGTGGGACTGGAAACCGGAGAAACGTCATCTGGAGATCCTGTTTACCGCCGGCAAGCTGATGGTGGCCGAACGTCGCAACTTCCACCGGGTTTACGATCTGACCGAAAGGTTGCTGCCTGCCTGGGACGATGCGCGTCATACGCTGCCTGCGGAGCGGGCGCGCCGGCAAATGCTGCAGCGCACCTGCCGCTATCTGGGCATCTTCCGCGCCGAATGGTTGGCAGATTACTATCGGCTGAAACGCGTGGCGCCAAAAGCCTTGCTGGCAGAGCTGCAGGAGCAGGGGGAGATTACGCCAGTGCAGGTAGAGGGGCTGGAAGGGCCGTTCTATGTACATGAATCTCTGGCGGAACTGCTGCCGCTGGCGGAACAGGGCAAACTCAAATCGACGGTCACCAGCCTGTTGTCCCCCTTTGATCCGGTGGTTTGGGATCGGCGGCGGGCGCTGGAGCTGTTCAACTTTGACTATCGGCTGGAGTGTTATACGCCGAAAGAAAAACGCCGCTATGGGTACTTCACCCTGCCGGTGCTGCACCGCGGTGAGCTGGTGGGGCGCATTGACGCCAAGGCGCACCGTCGCCAGGGGGTGTTCGAGATCATCAGCTTCCATGCGGAGCCGCAGGTGCGCTTCGGCAAACAGCGGGCGCAGGATATCCGGCAGGCCATCGCGCGCACGGCCCAATGGCACGGCGCGCAACGCGTAACGTTGGGCGACATTCCTGCGGCATTGGCCGCTGAATGGGGGGCCGGTTGGGAAGTGGGATAACGAGCGACGCCGTCGGTGGGGTAAAACGAAGTTCAGCGTCGCTCGTTACAAAGGGGCTCAGTGGCTGAAGTTAGCGAACAGAGCGATGATTTTATGCAGACGTTTGATCACGTATTACGGCCTTTTTTTGTGATTTGCATCACAAAATTCTACGCCGGGATGCGCCGCAGTTCAAGCTATTGCCCCCGCGCGGTGAGGAAATATCGGTGGGTTGGCGCCGCCGGTGATTAACCTGAGGGTGGGCGTTATGCTATCCTCACTGCCTTTCCCAGATGACCTATCCCCTTGCGGAGGATGCATGGACCACCGTTTACTCGAAATCGTTGCCTGCCCGGTATGCAACGGCAAACTCTATTTCAATAAAGAAAACCAGGAACTGGTGTGCAAAGCGGACGGGTTGGCTTACCCGCTGCGCGACGGCATTCCGGTGCTGTTGGAAAATGAAGCGCGTGCGCTGTCGCTGGATGAGAAACACGCATGAGTTTTATCGCTATTATTCCCGCCCGCTACGCCTCGACCCGTTTGCCGGGTAAACCGCTGGCCGATATTCATGGCAAGCCGATGGTGGTACACGTGATGGAGCGCGCACGCGAGTCCGGCGCCAGCCGCGTCATCGTGGCGACCGATCACCCTGAAGTCGCCAAAGCGGTGGAAGCCGCCGGTGGCGAAGTGTGCATGACCAGCCCGGATCACCATTCCGGCACCGAGCGGTTGGCGGAAGTGATCGCGCATTACGGTTTTGCCGACGACCAGATCATCGTTAACGTGCAGGGCGACGAACCGCTGATCCCACCGGTGATCGTGCGTCAGGTCGCAGAGAATCTGGCGGGCAGCCAGGCCGGCATGGCGACGTTGGCAGTGCCGATCGAGAGCGCCGAAGAGGCTTTCAACCCCAACGCGGTGAAGGTCGTGATGGACGCGCAGGGCTACGCGCTCTATTTCTCACGCGCGACCATTCCGTGGGATCGCGAGCGTTTCGCGGCGTCGAAAGAGAGTATCGGCGACAGCCTGCTGCGTCATATCGGCATCTACGCGTACCGTGCCGGCTTCGTGCGCCGCTACGTCAGCTGGGCGCCGAGCCAGCTGGAACAGATCGAGCTGTTGGAACAGCTGCGCGTGCTGTGGTACGGTGAAAAAATCCACGTGGCGGTCGCGAAAGCGATCCCGAGCGTGGGCGTCGATACGCCGGAAGATCTCCAGCGCGTGCGCGACAGCATCCAACCCTGAGCCTGAGTTCGTCGGCGCGCCGCGCAACGCGCCGACGATGCAATACCCCCATTATTGATCCCCGTTTTGTTGATCTGCGTTGAAGAAATTTTCCGCTCACCGTTCGATGATGTTACATCCCCCCTTATTAGCCTGAGGTGAATGCCTTATGGAGCAGTTACGCGCCGAACTGAGCATTGTGCTGGGTGAGTCCATCAGCCGGCTGGAGCGGGTGAGCGAGCAGCCTTATGCGCATATGTATTCGCTGTACGATCGGCAGGGCAACGCGATCCCGCTGATGGCGAAAAGCTTTATCTGTCAAGGTATCGCCCAGCAGGAGGCTTACAAGCTGTCGATGCTGGCGCGCGACGGGGATATTCGGCTGCCCACGGTGTACGGCGTGGTGTGTACCCACCAGGCGCCGTATAAGGAAATTCTGCTGATCGAGCGCCTGCGCGGCGTGTCGGCTGAAGCGCCGACGCGCTCGCCGGATCGCTGGAACATGCTGATGGAACAGATCGTTGACGGGGTATTGGCCTGGCACCGCATCGACAGCCACGGCAGCGTCGGCAGCGTTGACAGCACGCAGGAGAACGACTGGTTTTGCTGGTATCAACAGCGGGTCGAAGTGCTGTGGGCGACGGTGGTCAATCTCACCACCCCGCAGCTGACCATGGCGGATCGGCGTTTGCTGTATCGCACGCGCGAAGCGCTAACCCATTTCTTCGTCGGCTTCGACGATCCCTGTGTTCTGGTGCACGGTAACTTATCGCTGCGCAGCATGCTGAAAGATCCCAAAAGCGATCAGCTGCTGGCGATGCTCAATCCCGGCGTGGTGCTGTGGGCGCCGCGCGAATACGATCTTTTCCGCCTTTGCGAGGCGGGTATGCCCAGTCAACTGCTGTTCAACTATCTACAGCGCGCGCCGGTCGCCGACGCTTTCCTGGCTCGGCGCTGGCTGTATGTGGTGTGGGAAGCGGTAGGGCGCTTGGTTCATACCGGCAAGCTGGAGCGGCGGCCGTTCGACTATGCGTCGCAACAGCTGCTGCCTTGGCTGGCCGGTTGAACGGGCCTTACTCGGTGCCGGCGCGATCCGCGCCTTTCAGCCATTGCCACAGGCTACCCAGCGTTTCATACCAGGCGCGCTCGGTATGGCCGAGGAACATCGACGACGGTGTGGCGCGATCCCAGATATTCAGCGGAGAGTCGATCGCCAACTGGTTGGCCGGCGCCGGGATCGGGTGCAGGCCTTTAGCCTCGAAGAAGCGCATGGCGCGCGGCAAATGGTTGGCGGAGGTCACCAGAATGAACGGTTGCTCGCCGACCAACTTGGCGACCTGAGCGGCTTCTTCCTCGGTATCGCGCGGTTCCCCCAAGATCACCATATTGCTGCGCGGCACGCCCAGGCTTTCTGCCACCAGCGCCGCCGTGGCGGCGTTGCTTTGCATGCTTCCGGCGGACGCGCCGGTAAACACCATCCTGGCGCCGGGATGCGCAAGGTAGAGCCGCACGCCTTCCGTCACGCGCGGCAGGCTGTTGCCGAGCAAATTCGAACTGGGCGCCCAATCGGGATTGTAGGTATAGCCCCCGCCCAACACCACGATGTAGCTGACCGGATCGTTGCCGCGATAAGTCTGGTACTCCGCTTCGATCGGCCGCAGCAGCCGGTCGGCCACCGGTTGCAGGCTGAAAAGCAGTAAAAACAGCCAGCTCAGCGTAAAAATCGTCTTACCGCTTTTTTGCCAGCGGGTGAACCACAGCAGCAGCAGCGCCAGCCCCATCAGCAGCATCAACAACGGCAGCGGCATCAGCAGGGCACCAAAGAACTTTTTCAGGTTGAACAGCATCGAAAATCAGATCCTTTTGGGTGAAAAAGCGGCATCCAGGCATAAACAGGCCGCAAGAAGATACATTCTAAGCCAGTCTGTGCCAAAATAGCAGGTTTGAATAGGCGTGCGCTTTGCCGCCGACAATAATGAGTTCAGCGGAGCCGTTGTCCATGCAGGATCGCAATTTTGACGATATTGCTGAAAAATTTGCGCGTAATATTTACGGCACCACGAAAGGAAAAATCCGCCAGGCGGTGGTTTGGCAGGATCTGACCGGGCTGCTGGCGCAGTTGCCGCAGCGGCCGCTGCGCATCCTCGACGCCGGGGGCGGTGAAGGCCATATGGCCTGCCAACTGGCAGAATTAGGACATCAGGTGTTGTTGTGCGATCTTTCTGGTGAGATGATCCAGCGCGCCGCGCAGCTGGCGGAGCAGAAAGGTGTGAGCCAGAACATGCAATTCGTACAAAGTTCTGCGCAGGATATCGCTCAACATTTGGAACAGCCGGTTGATCTGATATTGTTTCATGCAGTGCTTGAATGGATCGCCGAGCCCGAAGCGGCGCTGCAGGCGTTGTATGATTGCCTGACGCCAGGCGGCGCGCTGTCGCTGATGTTCTTCAACGCCAACGGCCTCTTGATGCGCAACGTGGTGTTGGGTAATTTCCAACTGGTGGATCCCGAGATCAGGCGGCGCCGCAAGCGTTCGCTGTCGCCGCAATATCCGCACGATCCGCGATTGGTCTACGGTTGGCTGGAACAGCTGGGCATGCGCATCGGCGGCAAAACCGGCGTGCGGGTGTTCCATGACTATCTGCAGAGCAGACAGCTGCAAACACAAAAATTTGAAGAGTTACTGGCGCTTGAACAGCACTATTGCCGGCAGGAGCCGTACGTGAGTTTGGGGCGCTATATTCACGTCATGGCGCATAAACCAAACCTGAAGGACGAACTATGAGTGAATTTTCCCAGACAGTACCCGAACTGGTCGCCTGGGCACGGAAAAATGATTTCTCTATTTCGCTCCCTACGGAGCGTCTCGCATTTCTGCTCGCCATCGCCACCCTGAACGGCGAACGGTTGGACGGCGAGATGAGCGAAGGTGAGCTGGTTGATGCATTTCGCCATGTCAGCAAGGGTTTTGAACAGACGCATGAAACGGTGGCGATGCGCGCCAACAATGCGATCAACGACATGGTGCGCCAGCGCCTGTTGAACCGCTTTACCAGCGAACTGGCGGACGGCAACGCGATCTACCGCCTCACGCCGCTGGGTATCGGCATTACCGATTACTATATTCGCCAACGCGAATTCTCCACGCTGCGTCTGTCGATGCAGCTGTCGATCGTGGCGCAGGAACTCAAGCGCGCCGCCGACGCCGCCGACGAGGGCGGCGACGATTTCCATTGGCACCGCAACGTGTTCGCGCCGTTGAAATATTCGGTGGCGGAAATTTTCGACAGCATCGACATGACGCAACGCGTGATGGACGAGCAGCAGCAGAGCGTGAAGAACGACATCGCGGCGCTGCTGAGCAAAGACTGGCGGGCGGCGATCTCCAGCTGCGAGATGCTGCTGTCGGAAACCTCTGGCACCCTGCGCGAGCTGCAGGATACGCTGGATGCGGCAGGCGATAAGCTGCAGGCCAATCTGCTGCGCATCCAGGACGCGACCCTCGACAATGTGGAGCTCGGCTTCGTCGACAAGCTGGTGTTCGATCTGCAAAGCAAGCTGGATCGCATCATCAGCTGGGGGCAGCAGGCGATCGACCTGTGGATCGGCTACGATCGCCACGTACACAAATTTATCCGTACCGCTATCGATATGGATAAAAACCGCGTATTCGCCCAACGCTTGCGCCAGTCGGTGCAAACCTATTTCGACCACCCTTGGGCGCTGACCCATGCCAATGCCGATCGTCTGCTGGACATGCGCGACGAGGAACTGGCGCTGCGCAGCGAGGAAGTGACCGGGGAACTGCCGCCGGATCTGGAGTTCGAAGAGTTCAGCGAAATTCGCGAACAGCTGGCGGCGATGATCGAAGAGGCGCTGAAGGTGTATCAGGAACAGCAAATGCCGCTCAACCTTGCAGCGGTGATGCGCGATTACCTGGCGCAATATCCGCGTGCGCGTCATTTCGACGTGGCACGTTTAGTGGTCGACCAGGCGGTGCGCCTCGGTGTGGCTGAAGCAGATTTCTCAGGGTTGCCGGCGGAATGGCAGGCAATCAATGATTACGGAGCCAAGGTCCAGGCCCATGTCATCGACAAATATTGAACAAGTAATGCCAGTCAAGCTGGCTAAAGCGCTGTCCAACTCGCTGTTCCCGGCGCTGGATAGCCAACTGCGCGCGGGTCGTCACATCGGTATCGATGAGCTGGACAACCACGCCTTTTTAATGGATTTCCAGGATGAGCTGGAAGAGTTTTACAACCGTTACAGCGTCGAGCTGATTCGGGCGCCGGAAGGTTTCTTCTATTTGCGTCCGCGCTCCACCACGCTGATCCCGCGTTCGGTGCTGTCCGAGCTGGATATGATGGTCGGTAAAATCTTGTGCTACCTGTATCTCAGCCCCGAACGCCTGGCGCATGAGGGCATTTTCAGCTATCAGGAGCTGTACGACGAGCTGCTGAGCCTGGCTGATGAGAACAAGCTGCTGAAGTTCGTCAACCAGCGTTCCACCGGTTCGGATCTCGATCGGCAGAAGCTGCACGAAAAAGTGCGCACCTCGCTGAACCGCCTGCGCCGCCTCGGCATGGTCTACTTCATGGGCAATGACAGCAGCAAGTTCCGCATTACCGAGGCGGTGTTCCGCTTTGGCGCCGACGTGCGCAGCGGCGACGATCCGCGTGAAGCGCAGCTGCGTATGATTCGCGACGGCGAGGCGATGCCGGTTGAAACCAGCCTGTCGCTGAACGATGAGAATGACGCTGAGGATCAGCAGGTTGATAACGCTCCTGACGGTGCAGAGGATGAACAGGAATGATTGAACGCGGTAAATTTCGCTCGCTGACGCTGGTTAACTGGAACGGTTTCTTCGCCCGTACCTTTGATCTGGATGAGCTGGTGACCACGCTGTCCGGCGGTAATGGGGCGGGGAAGTCCACCACCATGGCGGCCTTCGTCACCGCACTGATCCCCGACCTGACGCTGCTGCACTTCCGTAACACCACCGAAGCGGGCGCCACCAGCGGTTCGCGCGACAAAGGCTTGCACGGCAAGCTGCGCGCCGGCGTGTGTTACTCCACCCTCGACGTCGTCAACTCGCGCCACCAGCGCGTGGTGGTCGGTGTGCGCCTGCAGCAGGTGGCAGGGCGCGATCGTAAGGTCGACATCAAACCTTTCACCATCCAGGGCCTGCCGACCGCGGTACAGCCGACCGAACTGCTGACCCAGACCGTCGGTGATCGCCAGGCGCGCGTGCTGTCGCTGCAAGAGCTGAAAGAGCGCGTGGAAGAGATGGAAGGCGTGCAGTTCAAGCAGTTCAACTCCATCACCGATTACCACTCGCTGATGTTCGATCTGGGCGTGATCCCGAAACGCCTGCGTTCGTCCGCCGATCGCAGCAAATTCTACCGTCTGATTGAAGCGTCGCTGTACGGTGGTATCTCCAGCGCCATCACCCGCTCGCTGCGCGATTACCTGCTGCCGGAAAACAGCGGCGTGCGCAAGGCGTTCCAGGACATGGAAGCGGCGCTGCGCGAAAACCGCATGACGCTGGAAGCGATCCGCGTCACCCAGTCGGATCGCGACCTGTTCAAGCATTTGATCTCCGAGGCCACTTCCTATGTGGCGGCGGACTATATGCGCCACGCCAACGAACGCCGCATCCATCTGGACGGCGCGTTGGCGCTGCGCAGCGATCTGTTGGGCAGCCGCAAGCAACTGGCCGCCGAACAGTATCGTCATGTGGAAATGGCGCGTGAGCTGGGCGAGCAGAGCGGTGCCGAGTCCGATCTGGAAACCGATTACCAGGCCGCCAGCGACCACCTGAATCTGGTGCAGACGGCGATGCGTCAGCAAGAGAAGATCGAACGCTATGAAGCCGATCTGGAAGAGCTGACCTACCGTCTGGAAGAGCAGAACGAAGTGGTGGCCGAGGCGAGCGAGCAGCAGGCCGAAAACGAAGCGCGGGCCGAAGCGGCCGAGCTGGAAGTGGATGAGCTGAAGAGCCAGCTGGCCGACTACCAGCAGGCGCTCGACGTGCAACAGACCCGCGCCATTCAGTACCAGCAGGCGCTACAGGCGTTGGAGCGCGCGCGCGCGCTGTGCCAACTGCCGGATCTGACCGCCGACAACGCCGAACAGTGGCTGGACACCTTCCAGGCCCGCGAGCAGGAAGCGACCGAAGCGTTGCTGATGCTGGAACAGAAGCTGAGCGTGGCCGACGCCGCGCACGGCCAGTTCGAGCAAGCCTATCAGCTGGTGGGTAAAATCGCCGGCCAGGTCAGCCGCAGCGAAGCCTGGCAGTGCGCGCGCGAATTGCTGCGCGACTGGCCTTCGCAGCAACACCTCGCCGAGCGCGTTCAGCCGCTGCGTCTGCGCCTGAGCGAGCTGGAACAGCGCCTGCGCTCGCAGCAGGATGCCGAGCGCCTGCTGCAAGAGTTTTGCAAACGCCATGGCCAAGAGTACCAGCCGGACGATCTCGATATGCTGCAACAGGAGCTGGAAGAGCGCCTGGAATCGCTGTCGCAGAACGTCAGCGAAGCCGGTGAACGCCGCATGGAGATGCGCCAGGAACTGGAGCAAATCCAGCAGCGCATCCGTGAGCTGACGGCGCGCGCGCCGGTGTGGCTGGCGGCGCAGGACGCCCTGGGCCAGCTCAGCGATCAGAGCGGAGAGCCGCTGGAAAACAGCCAGCAGGTGACCGAATACATGCAGCAGCTGCTGGAGCGCGAGCGTGAAACCACCGTCGAGCGCGACGAAGTGGCGGCCCGCAAGCGTGAAGTGGAAGCGCAGATCGAGCGTCTCAGCCAGCCGGGCGGCGCGGAAGATCAACGCCTGGTCACGCTGGCCGAACGTTTCGGCGGCGTGCTGCTGTCGGAAATTTACGATGACGTCACCATCGACGATGCGCCTTACTTCTCGGCGCTGTATGGCCCTTCGCGCCACGCCATCGTGGTGCCGGATCTGTCGCTGGTGCGCGAGATGCTGGAAGGGCTGGAAGATTGCCCGGAAGATCTCTACCTGATCGAAGGGGATCCGCAGTCGTTCGATGACAGCGTGTTCGCCGTCGAAGAGCAGGACAAAGCGGTGGTGGTGAAGATCGCCGATCGCCAGTGGCGTTATTCCCGTTACCCGGAAGTGCCGTTGTTCGGCCGCGCGGCGCGCGAAAACCGTCTGGAAGTGCTGCATGCCGAGCGTGAAACGCTGGCGGAGCGCTATGCTACGCTGTCGTTCGACGTGCAGAAAACCCAGCGTTCACACCAGGCCTTCAGCCGCTTTATCGGCACCCATCTGGCGGTGGCGTTCGATGCCGATCCGGAAGCGGAGATCCGCGGCCTGAGCGCCCGTCGTGGCGAGATCGAACGTGCGCTGAACAATCACGAAGCGCAGAACCAGCAGCAGCGTCAGCAGTACGAACAGGCCAAAGAGGGCATTTCTGCGCTCAACCGCCTGATGCCGCTGGTGTCGTTGCTGAACGATGAAACGTTGCAGGACCGCGTCGACGAGATCCGCGAAGAGCTGGAAGAAGCGCAGGACGCCGCGCGTCATATCCAACAGCACGGTGTGTCGCTGACCAAGCTGGAGCCGCTGCTGTCGGTGCTGCAGAGCGATCCGCAGCAGCATGAACAGCTGCAGCAGGACTACGCGCAGGCGCAAAGCGTGCAGCGTCAGGCTAAACAGCAGGCGTTCGCGCTGACTGAAGTGGTGCAGCGTCGTGCGCACTTCAGCTACACCGATTCTGCCGGCATGCAGAATGCCAACAACGATCTGAACGATAAGCTGCGCCAGCGTCTGGAGCAGGCGGAAGCCGAACGCGCCCGCGCCCGTGAGCAACTGCGTCAGTATCAAACCCAGTTCACCCAGTACAGCCAGGTGCTGGCTTCGCTGAAAAGCTCGTATGACGCCAAGCGCGACATGCTGAAAGAGCTGAGCCAGGAGCTGGTGGACATCGGCGTGCAGGCCGATGCCAACGCCGAAGCGCGTGCGCGCGCGCGTCGCGACGAACTGCATGCGGCGCTGAGCAACAACCGCGCTCGCCGCAATCAGCTGGAGAAACAGCTGACCTTCTGCGAAGCCGAAATGGACGGCCTGCAGAAGAAACTGCGCAAGCTGGAACGCGATTATCATCAGCTGCGCGAGCAGGTGGTGACCGCCAAGGCGGGTTGGTGCGCGGTGATGCGCCTGGTGAAAGACAACGGCGTGGAACGCCGCCTGCACCGCCGCGAGCTGGCGTATATGGATGGCGACGAGCTGCGCTCGATGTCGGATAAGGCGCTCGGTGCGCTGCGTTTGGCCGTGTCGGATAACGAACACCTGCGCGACGTGTTGCGCCTGTCGGAAGATCCGAAGCGGCCTGAGCGTAAAATTCAGTTCTATATCGCGGTCTACCAACACCTGCGCGAGCGTATCCGCCAGGACATCATCCGCACCGACGATCCGGTCGAGGCGATCGAACAGATGGAGATCGAGCTGGGCCGTCTGACCGAAGAGCTGACCGCGCGCGAGCAGAAGCTGGCGATCAGTTCGAAAAGCGTGGCCAACATCATTCGCAAAACCATTCAGCGCGAACAGAACCGCATTCGCATGCTGAACCAGGGTCTGCAGGCCGTTTCCTTCGGCCAGGTGAAGAGCGTGCGCCTGAACGTCAATGTGCGCGAAGCGCATGCCACCCTGCTGGACGTGCTCTCCGAGCAGCAGGAACAGCATCAGGATCTGTTCAACAGCAACCGTCTGACCTTCTCCGAAGCGTTGGCCAAGCTGTATCAGCGCCTGAATCCGCAGATCGACATGGGGCAGCGCACGCCGCAGACCATCGGTGAGGAGTTGCTGGACTACCGTAACTACCTGGAGATGGAAGTGGAAGTGTACCGTGGTTCCGACGGTTGGCTGCGTGCGGAAAGCGGCGCGTTGTCTACCGGTGAGGCCATCGGTACCGGGATGTCGATCCTGGTGATGGTGGTGCAGAGCTGGGAAGAAGAATCCCGTCGTCTGCGCGGTAAAGACATCTCGCCGTGTCGTCTGCTGTTCCTCGATGAAGCGGCGCGTCTGGATGCCAAGTCGATCGCTACGCTGTTCGAGCTGTGCGACCGTCTGGAGATGCAGCTGATCATTGCCGCGCCGGAAAACATCAGTCCGGAGAAAGGCACCACCTATAAACTGGTGCGTAAGGTGTTCCAGAACCACGAACATGTGCACGTGGTGGGGCTGCGCGGTTTCGCCGGCGAGCCACCGGCGCTGGGTACTGCCCAGGTTGAAACGCCGTAACGCAGAAAAACGCCCTAAAAATCTGAAAATAGCCGCCGCAGGGTGGCTATTTTTTTGTGCGCGTGGATGATAAGTCCTGCTTTTTTATCCGTTGAAAAGCGGTTAGTTTAATCACATAAACAGTTATTCGACGCCCGCAGGGCGAAACGGCCTTTCTGTTTGTATACTGAAACTATATGCAGTTTTTGACGTTTTTTTTGTGAGCATACAGGGGGCAAGGGATGTTGCTTAAAAAGGGAAACTCTCTACGACGTTTGGCGCTGAGTGGCGCTATCGCCTGTAGTCTTGTGTCGTCGTTTTCCGCATCGGCCACCGTCACGGCGTTGCCGGTGGCATCAGCAGGCATGTCCGTTGCGCAGAGCCGTTCTGAGCTGCTGGCCGTGTTGCCGCGCGGCATGGATTTGCACTACCTTTCCACGCTGGCGCCGCTGTATGCGGCGAATCACATGCAGCCGATGTGGCAGGATCGCGAAGCCGTTCAGCAGTTTCAGCAGCAGCTGGCCGAGCTGGCGATGTCCGGCGTGCAGCCGCAGTTCACCCAATGGGTGAAGATGTTGACCGATCCGGCGCTCAGTGAAGCGGGCCGCGATGCGGTGCTGTCCGATGCGATGCTGGGCTATTTGCAGTTCGTCTCCGCCATCGGTGCCAACGGCAACAACTGGCTGTACAGCAATATTCCCTACAAGCTTGGCTTACCGCCCACCGCGGTGATCAACCAATGGCAACTGGCGGTGCGCCAGGCGCGTACCCTGAACTATGTGAATTCGCTCGCGCCGCAGCATCCGCAATACGACAAGATGCATCAGGCGCTGCGCGACATGCTGGCGGACAATCGCCCCTGGCCACAGGTGGGCAGCGGCCCGAGCCTGCGCCCAGGCCAAATGAGCAACGATATCCCGGCGCTGCGTGAGATCCTGACGCGTACCGGCATGCTGGCCGCCTCGGCGCCGGAAGCGGAGCAGGAACCTGCGGTAGTCTCGGCGAAGAGCAATGAGCCCGACGACGGCGGGCTGACGGTAGACGAAGAGAAAAGCCGCGTGACGGTCAGCCCATCGGCGGCGCCGGTAACGGAGTTGACTGCGGAGCAGACGCCGCCGCAGGTTGGCAGCGTGGTGAGCGACAATCTTTATACCAATGAGCTGGTGGAGGGCGTCAAGCGCTTCCAGAAATGGCAGGGGTTGACGGCGGACGGCGTGATCGGCGTGCGCACCCGTGAGTGGCTCAATGTGTCACCGAAAACCCGTGCCGCGCTGTTGGCGTTGAATATCCAACGTCTGCGAATTTTACCGGGGCATGTCGGCACCGGCATTATGGTGAATATTCCCAACTACTCGCTGACCTACTACCAGAACGGCAATGAAGTGCTGTCTTCCCGCGTGATCGTCGGGCGGCCGAGCCGTAAGACGCCGCTGATGAGCAGTGCGTTGAACAACGTGGTGGTCAACCCGCCGTGGAACGTGCCGACGACGCTGGTGCGCGAGGACATTGTGCCGAAGGCGATGCGCGACGGTAACTACTTCCAGAAACACGGCTATACCGTGCTGTCGGGCTGGAGCAACGATGCGGAAGTGATCAACCCGGCGATGATCGACTGGAACATGGTTTCTGCGCGCAACTTCCCGTACCGCGTCCGTCAGGCGCCGGGGGCCACCAACTCGCTGGGGCGCTTCAAGTTCAATATGCCGAGCTCAGACGCCATCTACCTGCACGATACCCCGAACCACAGCCTGTTCCAGAAAGATATCCGCGCGCTCAGCTCCGGCTGCGTGCGGGTGAATAAGGCTTCCGATTTGGCGAATATGCTGCTGCAGGACGCCGGCTGGAACAACAGCCGCGTGTCTTCCACGCTGAAAGAGGGGAATACCACTTATGTGAATATTCGCCAGCGTATTCCCGTAAAACTGTATTATCTGACCGCCTGGGTTTCGGATGACGGCCAACCGCAATTCCGCACAGATATTTACAATTATGATAATACGGTGCGATCGGGCGCACAAATTTTGGCTCAGGCCAAAAAATTAATGCAGTAAATGCAGTAATTATAAATAAATAACGGTCAGAATGTTTGGCTATACCGCAGGCCCTCGTCGCCGGGGGCCTGTAAACCTAGGCGTATCGCGGGTTGACTCAGCATACGCAGGCGGTTATGGTTCGGACAGTGCGCTGCTTTGTGCATTTATTTTGACATTCTTGCCGGGTTTAACAGAGTCATGGACAAAATTGATCATCACCGCCGTAAATGGCTGGCACTAGGTGGCGCCGCTATGGGCATAGCGCTGCTTCCAGGGCAGGCGTTTGCCAGTCTTTCCACCGCTCGACCGCGTATTTTAGTGCTGAATAACCTGAATACCGGTGAATCTATTAAAGCCGAGTTCTTTGACGGCAAAGGTTACAATAAAGAAGAGTTGGTGCGGCTAAATCATCTGTTCCGCGATTATCGCGCCAACAAGGTTAAATCGATCGATCCCCGCTTGTTTGATCACCTCTATCGTCTGCAGGGGCTGCTGGGCACCAGCAAGCCGGTGCAGCTGATCTCCGGATACCGCTCCGTAGACACCAACAACGAACTGCGTGCGCATAGCCGCGGCGTGGCCAAGCACAGCTACCACACCAAAGGCCAGGCGATGGATTTCCACATCGAAGGTATCCAATTGAGTAATATCCGTAAAGCGGCGTTAAAAATGCGCGCCGGTGGTGTAGGATATTACCCACGTAGCAACTTCGTACACATCGATACCGGCCCGGTTCGGACCTGGTAATCGCTGTGCCATCAGTGAATAACGCCGCCCCTTGCGGACGCGGCGTTATTGTCGTTGGAGCCTTATGAAATACCATCTTATTCCCGTTACCGCCTTTAGCCAGAACTGCAGCCTGATCTGGTGCGAAAACACACAGCAGGCGGCGTTGGTCGATCCCGGTGGTGAAGCGGAAAAAATCAAAGCGGAAGTCGCGCGGCAGGGGGTGACGATCACTCAGATCTTGCTGACGCACGGCCATTTGGATCACGTCGGCGCGGCGGCAGAGTTGGCGGACCATTATCAGGTGCCGATCTATGGCCCGGATAAAGAAGACGCGTTTTGGCTCGATGGTTTGCCGGCGCAGAGCCGGATGTTTGGACTGGAAGAGTGCGCGCCGCTGACGCCGACCCGCTGGCTGTCGGAAGGCGATGAGATGCAGGTGGGCGAGATGACGCTCAAGGTGCTGCACTGTCCAGGGCATACGCCGGGCCACATCGTCTTTATCAATGAGCAGGCGCGTTTGGCGCTGGTGGGCGACGTGCTGTTTAACGGCGGCGTGGGGCGCAGCGATTTCCCGCGCGGTGACCATCAGGCGCTGATTGCCTCTATTCGTACCAAACTGCTGCCGTTGGGCGATGACATGCGCTTTATTCCCGGCCACGGTCCGATGTCGACCTTCGGCCACGAGCGCCAGACCAACCCGTTCCTGCGCGAAGAGCCGGCGGTGTGGTAACGATTATTTCCTGGCAGAAATAATCAAGGGGCGCATAGAGCGCCCCTTTTTTTATGACCTGCGTCGATGCTTTTAGAGCACGGCGACGATGGCTTCACACAGTGGCGCCATGTTGTCCGGCGTCATGCCGGCCACGTTCACCCGGCCTGAGTTCACGGCGTAGACGCCGAACTCTTCGCGCAGACGCAGCACCTGTTCTTTGGTCAGGCCGCTGAACGAGAACATGCCGTTCTGCTGGATGATGAAGCTGAAGTCCTGCTGCGCGCCTTTCTCCTGCAGAGTATTCACGAACAGCTGACGCATGCGGTGAATACGCTGGCGCATATCGGTCAGCTCTTGTTCCCACATCGCGCGCAGAGCGTCGTTGCCCAGAATGGTAGCGACCACGGCGGCGCCGTGTGACGGCGGGTTGGAGTAGTTGGCGCGAATCGCCGCTTTCACCTGGCTAAAGGCGCGGTCGGCGGTTTCGGCATCGGCGGCGACAATAGTGCAAGCGCCGACGCGCTCATTGTACAGACCGAAGTTTTTCGAGTAGGAACTGGCGACGATCAGCTCTTGATGTTTGGCGGCGAAAATACGCAGGCCTTGAGCATCCTCTTCCAGGCCGTTGGCGAAGCCCTGATAAGCGAAGTCGAACAGCGGCAGCCAGCCATTGGCGACGGAAAGTTCGGCCAGCTGCGCCCACTGTTCTGCCGTTGGATCGATACCGGTCGGGTTATGGCAGCAGCCGTGGAACAGCACGACATCACCGGCCTGGGCCTGTTTCAGGCTGTTCAGCAGGCCGTCGAAATCCAACGCGTGGTTGGCGGCGTCGTAGTAGGCGTATTCCAGCACTTCCAGGCCCACGGCGCTAAAGACGTTCTTGTGGTTCGGCCAGCTTGGGTTGCTGATCCAGATGCGTTTGGCGCTGGTTTGGTTAGCGATAAAGTCTGCCGCCACGCGCAGGCCGCCGGTGCCGCCTGGCGTCTGTGCGGTGCGCGCGCGACGATCGGCGACGATCGGGCTCTCTTTACCGAACAATAGCTCTTGAGTGCAGCTGGCGAACGCCGGAATGCCCTCAATACCGAGATAGTTTTTGGTGGTCTCATTTTCCAGCAGATACTGTTCAGCTTTTTTTACGCTGGTCAGCACCGGGGTTTTACCGGTTTCGTCTTTATAAACGCCAATCCCTAAATTGATTTTATTCGGGCGGGCGTCGGCGCGGAAAATGTCGGTCAGACCCAGGATCGGGTCGGCGGGTGCGGCGGTGATTTTTTCAAACATGTCAGGTGCTTCCAAATCTCGGAGTTAAGCAGACAGAAACATCAGGGTAACGCCAGTTATCGGCTTTGCCAACCGTTTGCGACAAAAACACCGCGATCTTGTGAAGGGGGAGAGTTAGGCAGAAAAAATGATGGGGAAGGAGAAGTTGGCAGGATAAAAAATTACCGGCCGACACAAATAAAAACAGGGCCGAAGCCCTGTTTTTTTAACTTAGCCGACGGTAAACCGCCGTTAAGCGAGACAACTTAGAACTGGTACACCAGACCAACAGCTACGATATCGTCAGTAGCGGTGCCGGTTGCTTTGGTGAACGCGTTGTCATCCAGCAGGTTGATTTTGTAATCAACGTAGGTGGACATGTTTTTGTTGAAGTAGTAAGTGGTACCAACAGAAACATATTTAACCAGATCCTGGTCAGAACCCGCGCCTGGGACGTTCAGGTTCTTGCCTTTAGACTGCAGGTAAGACACTTCTGGACGCAGACCGAAGTCGAACTGGTACTGAGCAGTCACTTCGAAGTTCTGAGTTTTGCTGGCGAAGCCGCCGCATTTTTCAGAAGCAGCACAGGTGTTAGTGAAGTCACCGCCGCCGAATGGAGTCATGTTACGGGTTTCTGCGTACATGGCCGCCAGGTAAACGTTGTTGGCGTCGTATTTCGCGCCCACGGTCCATGCGTCAGCCTTGTCGCCACGCTCGTTGGAACGCAGTTTCTGATCGTCGGTACGGTTGGAAGAAGCGTATGCAGCGCCGAAGCTTACGCCTTCGCCGATGTCATAAGTAGAGGAGATACCCCAGCCGTCGCCGTTCTGTTTCTTAACGTCACGACCGTCGTTCTGGTTCTTGCCCTGGTATTGCAGAGCGAAGTTCAGGCCGTCAACCAGACCGAAGAAGTTGTTGTTACGATAGGTCGCAACGCCGTTGGTACGGCCGGTCATGAAGTTGTCGGTGTAGGTGTAGGTATCGCCACCGAACTCTGGCAGCATATCGGTCCAGCCTTCCACGTCGTACAGTACGCCGTAGTTACGGCCGTAGTCGAAGGAGCCGTAGTCAGCGAATTTCAGACCAGCAAAGCCCAGACGGGTTTTGGTGCCTTCGGTGCCCTGAGACTCGGAGTGGTTGGACTGAACGTTGTATTCCCACTGGCCGTAACCGGTCAGTTGGTCAGTAATCTGAGTTTCACCTTTGAAGCCAAAACGAACATAGGTCTGATCGCCGTCATTACCTTTGTCTTTGGAGAAGTAGTGCAGACCGTCAACTTTGCCGTACAGATCCAGCTTGTTGCCGTCTTTGTTGTAGATTTCAGCTGCGTTTGCTGCACCAGCAGCCAACAGAGCCGGGATAACCACTGCAAGAATGTTGCGCTTCATCATTATTACCCTCATTGGTGTTATTCGGACACCTTTGCCACTGCCGCCAATAATTCTTTGGGAACTATTGTTGATAGATTGGTGTCGTCCTGTGTCTGAACGCAGTGTTCCATTCACAGGCGGGTTAATCTAGGACGAAAATGATACCAATGTCCCAATCAGATTGCAAAAGGAAAGCATGTGTAACCAAATGTAATTTTTAGGGAACTTTGTGACGTGCGTCAATATTAAAAAATGCGAAAGGCCAGCGATGCTGGCCTTTGTTTTGTAACGAAATCGTTTAAAAAACGTTTGATCGTATAAATTAGAAGCTTGCGTTACGTGGCGTGCGTGGGAACGGGATCACATCGCGCACGTTTTGCACGCCGGTGACATAGGCGATTAAACGTTCAAAGCCCAGGCCGAAACCGGAATGCGGCACGGTGCCGTAGCGGCGCAGATCGCGATACCACCAGTAGTCTTCTTTATTCAGCCCCATCTCTTCCAGACGCTGATCGAGCACGTCGAGGCGTTCTTCACGCTGCGAGCCGCCGATGATTTCGCCGATGCCCGGTGCCAGCACGTCCATGGCCGCGACGGTTTTGCCGTCTTCGTTCATGCGCATATAGAACGCTTTGATGTCTTTCGGGTAGTTTTTCACCACCACCGGCGCCTGGAAGTGTTTCTCCGCCAGGTAACGTTCATGCTCGGAAGAGAGATCGATGCCCCAGGAAACCGGGTTTTCGAAGGTTTGGCCCGAGGCCAGCAGGATCTCGATGGCGTCGGTGTAGTCCACTTGGGCGAAATCGGAAGAAACGAAACGCTCCAGACGAGAGATTGCGTCTTTATCCACGCGCTCGGCGAAGAATTTCAGGTCATCGGCACGCTCATCCAGCACCGCCTGGAACACATACTTCAACATGCTTTCGGCCAGGCCGGCAACGTCGTCCAGCGTCGCGAAGGCCACTTCCGGCTCGATCATCCAGAATTCCGCCAGGTGGCGGCTGGTGTTGGAGTTTTCGGCGCGGAAGGTTGGGCCGAAGGTGTAAACCTTGGACAGCGCGCAGGCGTAGGTTTCGCCGTTCAGCTGGCCGGAAACGGTAAGGAAGGCTTCTTTACCGAAGAAGTCTTCGCTGAAGTCGACGGTGCCTTTGTCGGTGCGTGGCAGGTTTTCCAGATCCAGCGTGGACACGCGGAACATCTCGCCGGCGCCTTCGGTATCGGAGGCGGTGATCAGTGGGGTGGAGACCCAGAAATAACCGTTTTCATGGAAGAAGCGGTGGATCGCCTGCGCCAGGGTATGACGCACGCGCGCTACGGCGCCAATCAGGTTGGTGCGCGGGCGCAGGTGGGCCACTTCGCGCAGGTATTCGATGCTGTGGCGTTTGGCCGCCATCGGGTAAGTGTCCGGATCGTCGACCCAACCGACCACTTTGATCGCGGTGGCCTGCAGTTCGAAGCTCTGGCCTTCGCCCGGTGAAGCGACGACCTTGCCGGTGACTTCAATCGAACAACCGGTGGTCAGATGCAGCACTTCATCCTGATAATTCGGCAGAGAATTATTAACGACGGCCTGTAACGGATCAAAGCAGGAACCGTCATAGACGGCCAGGAAGGAGATACCAGCTTTTGAATCTCTCCGGGTACGTACCCAGCCGCGTACGGTGACTTCACTGTCAACCGCAGCACGACCTTGCAGTACGTCGACTACAGGCACTACGCTCATAGATTTCTCTCTTTAATAATTTGGTTTAGAAATAGCTTACAACCCAAGAATATGGGGGTAATGGCTATGTTACTTGCCGCGGTGCAGAGCACAAGCAGAAATCATCGGATTGGCGCAACATTTATCGCGGCTGGCTGAAAAGAGGGCGGTCGGGATAAAAACAAAAAAGCCGGCGCGTGAACCGGGCCGGCTTTCTCTCTATATAAAGAAGGATCAGCTGGCTTTCTTCACCAGCGGCAGATCGAAGGCTTTGCGCAGGGCCCTGACGAACGCCTGATCCTGACAAATGGTTTTGCCGGGGCTATCGGAGAGCTTGGCCACCGGTTTGCCTTTGCATTCGACCAGCTTGATCACGATATTCAATGGCTTGACGCCGGGAATATCGCAGGTCAGTCGCGTACCGATGCCGAAGCCGAGATTGATGCGCTGATAGAAGTGGCGGTAGAGCGCCAGTGCTTTTTCCAGATCCAGATTGTCCGAGAACACCAGCGTTTTGCTCATCGGATCGATGCCCAGTTTTTCGTAGTGGGCAATGGCTTTTTCACCCCACTCGACGGGATCGCCCGAATCGTGGCGCAGCCCCTGATAACGCTCGGCGAACTGCGGGCCGAAGTCGCGCAGGAAGGCATCCATGGTAATGCAGTCGGTGAGCGCGATGCCGAGCTGATCCGGGTATTCGTCCAACCAGGCCTGCAATGCGGCGCGCTGGCTGTTGGCCAGCACCGGGCTTATCTGCTGGTGCGCCTGGAACCATTCATGCGCCTGCGTGCCGACCGGCGCCAGGCCGAGCTGGTGCGCAAGATCGTAATTGCTGGTGCCCGACAGGTACGGGAATTCGGTCTGCAAGGTGCTGACGATGGCCTGCTGAACGCCCTGAGAGAAACGGCGACGGGTGCCGAAGTCCATCAGCTTGAAGCGCGAAAGGTCCAGATCGCCCGCCAGCGTTTTGAACTGCGCCAGCTTGGTTTGTAGGTGTGCTACCGCCTGTTCCGGCGTCGCCAGCGGCGAACGCCGGCGGTGCACCACTTCGCTGATCACCGCCAGCAGCGGCACTTCCCACATGATCACTTCGCGCCACGGCCCGGCGATGCGGATATGCAGCTTGCCGTCGCGGTTCTCGACGATCACCTGCTGCGGATCGTAGCGGAACGTCCGCAGCCAGCTCAGGTAATCCTGGCGGAAGAAGGGCAGGCCCGAGAGATAAGCGAATTCGGCGTCGGTCAGTGCCAGCCGGCTCATCAGCGCCACCTGGGCGCGGATCTCGTCGGCATATTCGCCCAGCAGTTCGTCGCTGCGGCAGCGGAATTCCGCCGCCACGCTGATCGCGGGATAGCGATGGAACACTGCTTGCTGCATATGAAGCTTATAAGCATCGGTATCAAGCAGTGATGTCAAAATCGGGGAAGCGTATTGAGTCATAGCGCGTTACAGCATCCTCGTCAGGCGCGTGTCCAAATCCGGATAATCATAAAAGTGGGGGTGGAGTATACCCGGATTATCCTGTTATTGAAGCTGCATCACACCATAAATCACCAAAGCGGGTCGAGGATTAAACGTGCCTTTATGGCGGCCTGGCGGCAGCGGGGAGGAAAAAAAGCCAGATATGCCTGTAAGGTGAATGACTTAGCCTAATTAGTCATAAAAATTATAATGTTAATTATTTTAAACAGCGAATCAGATAAACCCGACCTGAGTGTGTACGCTGACCCGATCCTTGCCGTTCTTTTTGCAAAAATAGAGTGCTTCATCCGCCTGTTTGATTGCGGCCTGCAGCGCGGTGAACGCGTTGACCGGCGCAATGCCGCAGCTGGTAGTGAAACGCACTTGCCGTCCATCGGCCAGATTTAGCGTCAGGCGATGAGTACGGGTGCGCAATTGCTCCATGATGTCCCGCGCGTTGTCCAACGAACAGTTGCCCAGCAGCACCGCGAATTCTTCGCCGCCGTAGCGGCAGAAAATGTCGCTGGCGCGGAACGCACGTTGCAGCAGGTGGCCGAATGCTACCAGCGCCCGGTCCCCCACGTCGTGGCCGTAGCTGTCGTTGAGCTGTTTGAAGTTGTCGATATCGATCAGGCAAAAGGCCTGTGGATAGCTGCCGTCGCCCAGCAGCTGACATTCAAGGAAGAATTTACGGCGGTTATAAATATTGGTGAGCGGATCGAGAAAGGAAGAGGCCTCGAGCTCTTTAATCAGCAGTTGCTTCTCACTTTCCAGCGAGACCTTGTCCAACTGGTATTGTCTGAGTTGCTGAATAGCGTCGCTGATGGCGATCAGTTCCCGGCTATAGAAGGCGTCGTTGCGATCGATGTCCATCTCGCCGCGCGACAGCCGGACGATATTGTTGTGGGTCTTGGTCAGCCAACGGTTAATGCTGGTGCAGAACACCAGCGCCGGCAAAATGAACAATAACACCCCCAGGCCGGCGAGCGCGATCATGCCGTAAATGGTGGTCTGGCTATCGTAAATTTTGTGACGCGAAGCGACGGTTTCCAGCTCGAAGCTACGTTGATACAGCGCCTGCGAAAGCCCGCTCAGCTCATCGACATAGCGCGAAATAAGCGCTGCGGGATAGGGTTTTTGGGTATTGATGGCGGTGTATAACCCATCGGTGATCTGCTTGAGACGTTCGGCCGACACCAGGGTGAGCAACTGATTGACGATGTCGGTGGTTTGCACGTCGTCGTAGTTGATCTTCATGAAGATCAATCGGGTGCTCAGCGCGTTCAGCACGCCGGTCAACTGAATGGACTTCAGATAGGCGTCTTTGCGATCGAGCGGGTTGACGTTGACGTCGATAATCTGATCGCTTAACTCCGTCAGTGACATATTCAGCCGGTTGTTGAGGCGAATGGCCTCGAGAAACATAAAGGAATCGGTATCCACCATCCGGGTATCGTAGGTGTAGCGGTAATAGCTCTTGCTGGTTTGCGAGATGTAATAGGCGCTGTTGATGTTGAACAGATTGGCATTGGCGTTGTTGACCTGCGAAAGCTGCAGGTTGTCGTTATCCAACAGCTGTTCCATCAGACCGATCATCGACAGCGCAGCGATTTTTTGCCGTACCCCGAGCTGCCTGGCGACCGGATCGTTCAGATGCTCGCGGATCCGGGTAATTTTCTCGCGCGCCATCCGATCGGCGGCCAAACATTGCGCGCGGGTGATTTGCGAATCGATCAGGCTCAATCGTTTGAGGCGGTGAGCCTGCAGCGAGGCCTGGAAGGCCTCGGAGATTTCTTTGGCGCGATCGATCTTATACAGGTTGAGCTGGTTATCGCGGTAGTCGGTATGGGCTTCGAGCAGCTCCTCGACGATGAACAGCGAGAAGGAGGTCATCAGGCACAGGGTAAAAAAATAGATTACGTATTTGATTTTCATAGTGCGAGTCATCCCTGGGCCTGATTCGGCAATTATACCACTATGCCGCCTGTGCCGCCTCAACTATGCCGGCTCGCTCGGACGGCGGTTTTTTAGCATTAAATGCTGATTTTTATTTGGCCATTGGTCACCCGCGCTGTCGTCTGACGGGCGATTTATGATTTGCCTCTGATTTCTCTCTCGTGGTCACCCGGCGGCTCTGGGCTTTTCGGCCAGCTGTGATACAGTTTATTCACAATCAGGTCCGCCGCGCGCCGCAGGGGAACACACCGGCTGTGGCGCGGAGGAGAAGAGCGGCCTGCACCTATAACTCACTGAGACGTTTAAGGGTTTTTATGACACAACAGCCACAGGCAAAATATCGCCACGATTATCGCGCGCCTGATTACACCACGACCGATATCGATTTGGACTTCAGTCTGGACGCGGAAACCACGCGCGTGACCGCCGTCAGTAAAATCAAACGTCAGGGCGCGGCCGGCGCCCCGCTGGTGCTGGATGGCGAAGATCTGACGCTGGTGAGCATTCAGGTCGACGGGCAACCGTGGAGTGCCTATCGTCAGCAGGATAACCAGCTGATCATCGAAGAGCTGCCGGCACAATTCACTCTTACCATCGTCAACGATATTCACCCGGCGAAAAACACCGCGCTGGAAGGGCTGTACCTGTCCGGCGATGCGCTGTGCACGCAATGCGAAGCCGAAGGCTTCCACCATATTACCTATTACCAGGATCGCCCGGACGTGCTGGCGCGCTTTACTACCCGCATCGTGGCCGACAAGGCGCGCTATCCGTTCCTGCTGTCTAACGGCAACCGCATCGGCCAGGGCGAATTGGCCGATGGCCGCCACTGGGTGCAATGGCAGGATCCGTTCCCGAAACCCTGCTACCTGTTCGCGCTGGTGGCGGGGGACTTCGACGTGCTGCGCGACAGCTTCACCACCCGTTCCGGCCGTAAGGTCGCGCTGGAGCTGTTCGTCGATCGCGGCAACCTGGATCGCGCCGACTGGGCGATGACTTCGCTGAAGAACTCGATGAAGTGGGACGAGACCCGCTTCGGCCTGGAATACGATCTCGACATTTATATGATTGTGGCGGTCGATTTCTTCAATATGGGCGCGATGGAGAACAAAGGGTTAAATATCTTTAACTCCAAATATGTGCTGGCGAAGGCGGAAACCGCCACCGACAAGGATTACCTGAACATCGAAGCGGTGATCGGCCACGAATATTTCCACAACTGGACCGGTAACCGCGTGACCTGCCGCGACTGGTTCCAGCTCAGCCTGAAAGAGGGGCTGACGGTGTTCCGCGATCAGGAGTTCAGCTCCGATCTGGGATCGCGCTCGGTCAACCGCATCGACAACGTGCGCGTGATGCGCGGCGCGCAGTTCGCCGAAGACGCCAGCCCGATGGCGCATGCCATCCGCCCGGACAAAGTGATCGAGATGAACAACTTCTACACCCTGACGGTGTATGAAAAGGGTTCCGAAGTGATCCGCATGATGCACACCCTGCTGGGGGAAGCGAACTTCCAGAAAGGGATGCAGCTCTATTTCGAACGCCACGACGGCAGCGCCGCCACCTGCGACGATTTCGTGCAGGCGATGGAGGATGCGTCCAACGTCGATCTGTCGCGCTTCCGCCGTTGGTATAGCCAGTCCGGCACGCCGCTGTTGACGGTGCGCGACGAATACGACGCACAAACCCAGCAGTATCGCCTGCATGTCAGCCAGAAAACCGCGCCGACCGCCGATCAGCCGGAGAAGTTACCGCTGCATATCCCGCTGGATATCGAACTGTACGACAGCGAAGGCAACGTCATTCCATTGCAAAAGGGCGGCCTGCCGGTTAACAACGTGCTGAACGTCACCGAAGCGGAGCAGACCTTCGTGTTCGACGGCGTGGCGCACAAGCCGGTGCCGTCGCTGCTGCGCGAATTCTCCGCGCCGGTGAAGCTGGACTATCCGTACAGCGATCAGCAGCTGACCTTCCTGATGCAGCACGCACGCAATGAATTTGCGCGTTGGGATGCGGCACAGAGCCTGCTGGCGACCTATATCAAGCTGAACGTGGCGCGGCACCAGCAGAAGCAGCCGCTGTCGCTGCCGCTGCACGTGGCCGATGCGTTCCGCGCGGTGTTGCTGGACGAAAAGCTGGATCCGGCGCTGGCGGCGCAGATCCTGACGCTGCCGTCGGAGAACGAAATCGCCGAGCTGTTCGCCACCATCGATCCGGAAGCGATCGCTGCGGTGCACGAAGCGATAGTACGCTGCCTGGCGCGTGAGTTGGCCGATGAGTGGCTGGCGGTGTATCACGCCAACAAGACTGACGGCTACCGCGTGGAGCACGCCGAGATCGCCAAGCGCGCCTTGCGCAATGTATGCCTGGGCTACCTGGCGTTCGGCGAAGATGTCGCGCTGGCGGACGCGCTGGTGAGCGAACAGTATCGCCAGGCGGACAACATGACCGACTCGCTGGCGGCGCTGTCTGCTGCGGTCGCGGCCCAGCTGCCGTGCCGCGATACGCTGCTGGCGGCGTTCGACGAGCGCTGGCATCAGGATGGCCTGGTGATGGACAAATGGTTCGTGCTGCAGGGCAGCAGCCCGGCGGCAGACGTGCTGAGCAAGGTGCGTGCGCTGCTGCAACACCGTTCGTTCAGCCTGAGCAACCCGAACCGCACCCGCTCGTTGATTGGCGGCTTCGCTTCCGGCAACCCGGCGGCGTTCCATGCCGCGGACGGCAGCGGCTATCAGTTCCTGGCGGAGATCCTCAGCGATCTCAACCAGCGCAACCCGCAGATCGCCGCGCGCCTGATTGAACCGCTGATTCGCCTGAAGCGTTATGACGCGGGTCGCCAGGCGCTGATGCGCAAGGCGCTGGAACAGCTGAAAGGGTTGGAAAACCTGTCCGGCGATCTGTACGAGAAGATCAGCAAGGCGCTCGACGCCTGATCTTTTCGCGCTGATGCTGATAGAGATAAGGGACGGCCTGCGCCGTCCCTTTTTTATCCGTTCAATTTGCCGCCTGGCGCGAGCTGGCCCCGATAACCGGTGGCGATAATACCCGTTCCAGCACTTCGGCCTCCAGCTCAGCCAGCCGGGCTGACCCCTTGCGGCGCGGCCGCGGCAGGTCGAGGGTGAGATCCAGCCCGATGCGTCCCTCTTCGATCAGGATCACCCGATCTGCCAGCGCGATGGCTTCGCTAACGTCGTGCGTGACCAGCAGCACGGTAAAACCGTGCTGTTGCCACAGCGTTTCTATCAACCCCTGCATCTCGATACGCGTCAGGGCATCCAGCGCTCCGAGCGGTTCGTCCAGCAGCAGCAGGCGAGGGCGGTGGATCAGGGCGCGCGCCAGGGCGACCCGTTGTTTTTGCCCGCCGGACAACGCCGCCGGCCAGTCATGGGCGCGATCCGCCAAGCCGACCGCGTCCAGCGCCTGCAACGCCGCGTCGCGCCACTGGCCGCGCAACCCCAGCCCCACGTTGTCGATTACCGTTTTCCACGGCAGCAGGCGCGCATCCTGAAACATCAGCCGAGTATCTTCTTTAGCGGCGGCAAGCGGCGCGGTGCCGCTGAGCAGAGCGCCGCTGCTGGCCTGTTCCAGGCCGGCCAACAGGCGCAGCAGGGTGCTTTTGCCGCAGCCGCTGCGGCCGACCACCGCCACGAACTGCCCGGCGGGAATGCGCAGCTGAATATTGTCCAGCACCGTACGGTTGCCGTAACCTTTGCCGATGGACTCCAGCGTCACCGGTGTGCCTCGGGCAAGGCGAGCGGGAAGGGTCATAGCGCTTCTCCCTGTTTCAGTTGATAGGCCGGATGCCAGCGCAACCAGACGCGCTCCAGCAGCTGCGCGCCCACGTCCGCCAGCTTGCCGAGCAGGGCGTACAGCACGATCGCCACCACCACCACGTCGGTTTGCAGGAATTCACGCGCGTTCATCGCCAGGTAGCCGATGCCTGAGTTGGCCGAAATGGTTTCGGCGACGATCAGCGTCAGCCACATGAAGCCAAGAGCGAAACGCACGCCGACCATAATCGACGGCAGTGCGCCCGGCAGCACCACCTGTGTAAACAGGCGGAAACCGCTCAGGCCGTAGCTGCGGGCCATCTCCAACAGGCCGCGATCGATGTTCTTGATGCCGTGATAGGTATTGAGATAAATCGGGAACAGCGTACCGAGCGCCACCAAAAAGATCTTGGCGGATTCATCGATGCCGAACCACAGGATCACCAACGGGATCAGCGCCAGGTGCGGCACGTTGCGGATCATTTGCACCGAGCTGTCCAGCAGGCGTTCGCCCCAGCGCGAAAGCCCGGTAATAAAACCGAGGATCAGTCCGATGCTGCCGCCGATGCCAAAGCCGATCAACGCGCGCTGGCTGCTGATACTCAAGTGCTGCCACAGTTCGCCGCTTTTGCTCAGGCTCCAGAAGGCGGCCAGCACCGCGCTCGGCGCCGGCAAAATGCGGTTGGACAGCCAACCGGTTTCGACGGCGACCTGCCAGAGGAGCACCAGCGCCAGCGGCAGTGCCCAGGGGGCCAGCCGATACAGGATGCGTTGCGCGTTCTTAGCCATCGGGGCCTCCTCAGCTCTGCGACACTTTTTGCGGAACATAGATGTTGGCCACCACTTCGCCCTGCGGACGCACCGGCTGAAGGCGCGCAGGCGTTTCTTCCTGCGCCAGATCGAGGTGAGGGAACAGCAGTTCGCCGACGCGGTAGGCCTCTTCCAGATGCGGATAGCCGGAGAGAATAAAGGTATCGATGCCCAGATCGGCGTATTCCTGCATGCGCGCCGCGACCGTCGGGCCATCGCCCACCAGCGCGGTGCCGGCGCCGCCGCGCACCAGGCCGATGCCGGCCCACAGGTTCGGGCTGATCTCCAGGTTATCCTTTTTGCCGCCGTGCAACGCCGCCATGCGCCGTTGGCCGACGGAGTCGAAGCGCGCAAAGGCCTGCTGCGCGTTGGCGATGGTTTCCTCATCGAGGTGCGCGATCAGCCGGTCGGCGGCGCGCCAGGCCTCTTCGGTGGTTTCCCGCACGATGACATGCAGGCGGATACCGAAGCGTACCTGGCGGCCTTTCGCCGCTGCTTTGGCGCGAACCTCTTCGATCTTCTCTTTAACCTGCGCCGGCGGCTCTCCCCAGGTCAGATACAGTTCTACCTGTTCGGCGGCCAGATCCTGCGCGGCGGCGGAGGATCCGCCGAAATAGAGCGGCGGGCGCGGCTGCTGCACCGGCGGGAACAGCAGTTTGGCGCCTTTCACCTGAATATGCTTGCCGTCGAAATCGACGGTTTCGCCTTCCAGCACCCGGCGCCAGATATGGGTGAACTCGGTTGAGGCTTCGTAGCGCTCTTCATGGCTCAGGTGCAGCCCCTCGGCCGCCAGCTCTTCCGGATCGCCGCCGGTGACCAGATTGAACAGCGCACGCCCGTTGGACAGGCGATCCAGCGTTGCCGCCTGGCGCGCCGCCAGCGTAGGGGAGATGATGCCCGGCCGCAGCGCGACCAAAAACTTCAGCCGCTGGGTAACCGGGATCAGCGAGGCGGCCACCAGCCAGGAGTCTTCGCACGAGCGGCCGGTGGGGATCAGTACTCCGCCAAATCCCAGCCGATCCGCCGCCTGGGCGATCTGCTGCAAATAACCGTGATCGACGCTGCGCGCCCCCTGTGCGCTGCCAAGATAGTGGCCGTCGCCGTGGGTGGGTAAAAACCAGAAAACGTTCAGGCTCATCGTCAATGTTCTCCCATGAGTTATTGCGCGCTTGGGCGCCAGATGCGTTGCGAGATGTCAACCTTCACCGGCACCAGCCGGTTGGCGTAAAACAGGTCGGCGGTTTGCTGCTGCGCGGCGATCGTATGCGCATCGAGCGGTGTGATGGCGGTCGGGGGGCGGTGATCCAGATAGCTGGCGATCACCGGTTCCGGCAGCCCCATGGCGGTGGCCAGCAGGGTCACGCTTTGCGCCCGGTCGCTGCGGGTGAGCGCATCGGCCTGGGTCAGCACCGTCAAGACCTGGCTGATAAAGCTGCCGTTGGCTTCGGCATAGGGGCGCGCCGCCAGATAGAAGGAACCGGTCTGGTTCAGATCGGTGCCGTCTCCGAGCACCCGCACGCCGCCCTGCAGCAGCGCGGCGGAATAGTAAGGATCCCAGATGGCCCAGGCGTCGACGTTACCCTGCTGGAAGGCGGCGCGCGCATCGGCGGGCGTCAGATAGGCGGGCTGGATATCGGTGAACTGCAGGCCGGCCTTTTGCAGCGATCGCAGCAGCAGATTGTGCGAACTGGATCCTTTCTGGAAGGCGACCTTATGGCCTTTCAGATCGGCGACGGTTTTTATCGGGCTGTTTTCCGGCACCAGGATCACTTCGGCCTTGGGTTTGGGCGGCTCAACGCCGACATACAGCAGATCCGCGCCGGCAGCCTGCGCGAAGATCGGGGGAATATCGCCGGTGCTGCCCAGATCGATGCTGCCGACGTTCAAGGCTTCCAGCATCTGTGGGCCGGCGGGAAACTCGACCCAGCTGATACGGGTGGTGGGAAAACGTTCCTCCAGCAGCCGGTGGCTCTTCGCCAGTACCAGGCTGACCGACCCTTTTTGGTAGCCGATGCGGAACTGCGCCGGATCTTGCGCAGCGGCGGCATTGGCCCAGACCAGCGACAGCAGGCCGGTGAGGGCCGCAGCGTTCAGCCAGCGCCGTAAAGCGATACGTTCTTTCATTCAGGCTCTCCTTTTCCAGGCGTTTCAGGCGGTCTGACGCACCGCCAGCGGCGAGGCGACGCGCAGCGCGGGCGGTTTGCGGCGGCCCAGCGCCAGATAGAAACTGGCGAGCGCCTCGTCTAATCGGGCGGCCACGGCGTCGGTGAGCGTGGCGCCTTCGCCGGTCAGCTGGATCTGGCTGTCGTCGGCGAACACGCCGTGCAGCACTTCCTGTGCTTTCAGCGCCGCCAGCACCGGCTTGAGCGCATAGTCCACCGCCAGCATGTGGCCGACAGAACCGCCGGTTGCCAGCGGCAGCACCACCTTATGATCCAGTGCGCGCTCCGGCAGCAGATCCAGCAGGGTTTTCAGCGCCCCGGAGAACGACGCTTTATAAACCGGTGTGGAAATCAGCAGGCCGTCGGCCAGCGCCAGCTGGTCGGCAAACGCCTTGATCGCCGGACTGTTGAAGTTGGCGTACAGCAGATCTTCGGCATCGAAGTCGTGCAGGGTATAAGCCGTCACTTCCACCCCTTGCTGCCGCAGCCAGTTCTGACTCAGCGAGAGCAGCGCGGCGGAACGTGATGGGATGCGTGGGCTGCCGGCCAGTGATATAACGCGCATTGCCACTCCTTATAACTAAAAGTTAGGTTTAATTAGAAAATCAATGAGAAGTGTTTTAAACCTACCAGCAACCGGGCGCGTTTTTTAAATCTCATTTTTTGATTTGGATATGCGCAAAAGCGGATTGGCGCCGATTTGGCTGTGAAGCGGGAAAACGATTGCGTAAAAACGGCTTTTTTTGCCTTTAATCAATTCCAATTAGGCGGGGGATACCGGATAATACGCCCCCGGTTTGCAACCGGGAAATCAGGAGAGTCCATGTACTACCCCCTCATCAGGAAAGCGTTGTTCCAGCTCGATCCGGAGCGTGCGCACGAAGTGACCTTTCGTCAGCTCAGCCGTATTACCGGCACCCCATTAGCGTTTCTTGTCCGTCAGTCCGTGCCGACCAAACCGGTCAGCTGCATGGGGCTGTCGTTTAAAAACCCGCTGGGATTGGCCGCCGGTCTGGATAAAAACGGCGAGTGTATCGATGCGTTCGGCGCGATGGGCTTCGGCCATGTGGAAGTCGGCACCGTGACGCCGCGCCCGCAGCCGGGCAACGACAAGCCGCGCTTGTTCCGCGTGGTTGAGGCGGAAGGCCTGATCAACCGCATGGGGTTCAATAACCACGGCGTGGACAATCTGGTTGAAAACGTTAAGAAATCCCATTTTGGCGGCATTCTTGGGATCAATATCGGCAAGAATAAAGACACCCCGGTTGAACAGGGTAAAGACGATTATTTGATCTGCATGGATAAAGTTTATCCGTATGCCGGTTATATCGCGATTAACATCTCTTCACCGAATACGCCGGGGTTACGATCCTTACAGTATGGTGAAGCGCTGGACGATCTTTTGGCTGCGATTAAAAATAAGCAGCAGGAATTACATGCGCGCCATCACAAATATGTGCCGGTGGCGGTAAAGATCGCGCCGGATCTTTCAGAAGAAGAATTGATCCAAATTGCCGACAGCCTGGTGCGGCATAATATCGACGGCGTGATCGCCACCAATACCACGTTGGATCGAAAATTGATCCAGGGGTTAAATTACTGCGAACAAGCGGGCGGGTTAAGCGGGCGTCCGTTGCAATCACGCAGCACCGAAGTGATCCGTCGTCTCTCCACTGAACTGCAAGGGCGCCTGCCGATTATCGGCGTGGGCGGCATCGATTCGCTGACGGCGGCACGCGAAAAAATGGAGGCCGGCGCGAGCCTGCTGCAAATTTATTCCGGATTTATCTATCACGGCCCGCGTTTGATTAAAGATATCGTTACCCATATCTAATATTTTTCCTCTCATTTTATTCCGGGGGTTTATTTCTGCCCCCGGCTCGTCTATATTTTGTTCGTTAGCATAAATATCGTTCGCGGAATTATCCGATGTTTAAGCTATTTTATCGGTGATAAAATCGCCTTTTAGGGTGAGTGCGGTGTTGGCATAGGCAGCGAGAAGGATACGAAATGAAGATAAAACCTGACGATAATTGGCGTTGGTATTTTGATGCCGAACACGATCGGCTAATGCTGGATTTAGCTAATGGTATGATCTTCCGTTCACGTTTCCCGGCCAAAATGTTAACGCCGGACGCCTTTGATGAATGTGCTTTTTGCGTGGATGACGCCGCCCTTTATTTCACTTATGAAGAACAGTGCAAACAGGTCAAGCTTAGCCATGAACAGCGGGCCGAGCTGGTGTTGAATGCGCTGGTCGCCTACCGCTTCCTGAAACCGCTGATGCCAAAGAGCTGGCATTTCTCGCAGCAACACTACCCGTTGCAGCCGAAAAACGGCGAGCTGGCGGCGGTGAAAGTGATGGAAAGCGGCGCAGAAGCGCGCTTACTGGTGGTAGAGGCCGGGGATAACGCCAGCCTGTGCCTGCTGGCGCAAAATCAGCTGACGGTCGCCGGCCGCACCATGGTATTGGGCGATGCCATCAAGGTGATGCACGATCGGTTGAAACCCTGCGCGCAGGATGAAAGCGCCGCCCCGGCTTACGACAGGGCGGTATAAGGCGGATTACGCCAACGTCAAATCACTTTTCGGGATGCAGCTGCAGCACAGGATGGTGCCGTTGTCGCCCAGCGCGCTTTTCTTCAGGGGCGCGACGTCACCGCTCAGCAACGTAATGCGGCAGCTGCCGCAAATCCCGGCGCGGCAGGAGTAAGGGACGCGAATGCCTTGCTGTTCCAGCTGTTCGAGCAGGATCTGCTGGTTGTTGCCGGTAAACACCTTTCCTTCGTATTCGATAGTGACGCTGTGCTCGCTGTCTTGCGGCGCTTGCACGCTCTCCACCACTTTCCCGGCGCCATAAGGGCGCGGCGGCTTGGTCGACAGCACTTCCACCGTATCGCCCACGCGAATGATGCCGCTGTTACGCGCGATCATATTCTGGCCAAAATCGATGTCGCCGTTGTCGGCGGAACGGAATTTTTGCAGCGTGCTCAGCGGTTCGCCGCTCGGGTGCTTGCGGCCGCGCTCGGTGCTGACGGTGGTGAGCACGCAGCGGCTGCAGGGTTTCACCAGATCGAACATGACGTCGCCGACGCGGATCACCTGCCAGCCGTCCTCGGCCCAGGCGGTTGCGCCGCTCACCACCAGATTGGGGCGGAACTGCTCCAGCTTGATGCTGCCGGGGCAACGCTGCTGCAGATCGTTGAACGAAGCCTGGTTAATCAGCAAATAAGGATAGCCGTCGGCAAACGTCAGCGGGATTTCGGGGTGCTTCTTCACCCGGCGGGTCAACTCCGGCCCCAGCCAGCGCAGCTGTACGTCACGCTGGAAATAGCCGCTCAGCCAGCGGTTGATCTCATCCGGCGCGATCAGCGCGGTGAAATGGTTGCCCCATACCTCGGTCGGCTGCGGCGCGGCGGCGAAGTCGCTGAAGCGAATGGCAGCGCTTTCGCCGTCCGGTGCGGTCAGGAATAGCCCGTCCGGCAGCAGCGCCGGCGTGAACAGCACCATCTGCGGGTATTGGCGCGCGGTAATAAAGGTGCCATCCGGCTCGGTGATCATAAAGTTGCGGTCGAAGGCCAGACCGCTGCTGCCGACCTGGGCGTAAGAAAGCTGCAGACCGCGCAGTGATTTAACCGGATGGACGTAGAGTCTGGAAAGCGTGATCACCCTTATCTCCGTGCGATTATTAAATAGAAGGGAGCAACTTTATGACAAGCGGTGCGGATTAGCTATAATGCGCAACAATTTTCTTTTTGGTGATAAGTACGATATGAACTCTCTGTTTGCCAGCACGGCGCGTGGATTGGAAGAACTGTTAAAAAGCGAGCTGGAAGCGCTTGGCGCTCACGACTGCAAAGTGGTGCAGGGTGGGGTACATTTTCAGGGTGACGATCGTCTTCTGTACCAAAGCCTGCTGTGGAGCCGCCTGGCTTCGCGCATTCTGTTGCCGCTGAACGAATTCCGCGTGCACAGCGATCTGGATCTGTACCTTGGGGTGCAGGCGATCGACTGGCCGAGTATTTTTGGCGTGGATAAAACCTTTGCCGTGCATTTCAGCGGCGTGAACGAAGAGATCCGCAACAGCCAATATGGCGCACTGAAGGTGAAAGACGCCATCGTCGACAGCTTCACCCGTAAACTTGACCAACGCCCAACGGTTGCCAAGCAGCAGCCGGATATTCGCGTTAACGTCTTCCTGCAGCGCGATATGGCCAGCGTGGCGCTCGATCTGAGCGGCGAAGGCCTGCACCAGCGCGGCTACCGCGATCTCACCGGCCAGGCGCCGCTGAAGGAAAACCTGGCGGCCGCCATCGTGCTGCGTTCCGGCTGGCAGCCGGGCACGCCGATGCTCGATCCGATGTGCGGCTCCGGCACGCTCTTGATCGAAGCGGCGATGATCGCCGCCGATCGTGCGCCGGGCCTGCACCGCCAACACTGGGGCTTTAGCGCCTGGAACGGCCACAACGCCGAACTGTGGCGTGAAGTCACCACCGAAGCGCAGGTGCGCGCACGCCGCGGCCTGCAGGAAACCGCCTCTCGCTTCTTCGGCTCCGATATCGATCGCCGGGTGATTGAGATGGCGCGCGGCAACGCCCGCCGCGCCGGCGTCGCCGAGCTGATCACCTTCAACGTCGGTGACGTGGCGCGCTTGACCAATCCGCTGCCGGAAGGCCCGCACGGCACCGTGATCAGCAACCCGCCGTACGGTGAGCGTCTGGAAAGCGAACCGGCGCTGATCGCGCTGCACAACATGCTGGGCCGCGTGATGAAAAGCGCCTTCGGCGGCTGGCAGCTTTCGCTGTTCAGCGCCTCGCCGGAGCTGTTGAGCTGTCTGCAGCTGCGCGCCGAGCGCCAGTTCAAGGCGAAGAACGGCCCGCTGGAGTGCGTGCAGAAAAACTATCAGCTGGCGGCGAACCCGGCCGGTACCGCTACCGGCGGCGTGCAGGTGGCGGAAGATTTCGCCAACCGTCTGCGCAAGAACTTGAAGAAGCTCGACAAGTGGGCGAAACAGCAGGGCATTGAATGCTACCGCCTGTACGATGCCGATCTGCCAGAATACAACGTCGCGGTGGACCGCTACGGCAGCAAGGTGGTGGTGCAGGAGTATGCGCCGCCGAAAACCGTCGATGCGCAAAAAGCGCGTCAGCGCCTGTTCGATGTGATCAACGCGACGCTGGCGGTGCTGGAATTACCGTCGAATCAGCTGATCCTGAAAACGCGCGAGCGGCAGAAGGGCAAAAACCAGTACGAGAAACTGGCGCAGAAAGGCGAGTTCCTGCTGGTGGAAGAGTATAACGCCAAGCTGTGGGTCAATCTGACCGACTATCTCGATACCGGCCTGTTCCTCGATCACCGCATCGCGCGCCGTATGCTGGGCGAGATGAGCAACGGCAAGGACTTCCTCAACCTGTTCGCCTATACCGGCACCGCCAGCGTGCACGCCGGGCTGGGCGGCGCGCGCAGCACCACCACGGTGGACATGTCGCGTACCTATCTGGAATGGGCGGAGAAGAACCTGCGCGCCAACGGCCTGACCGGCCGCCAGCACCGGCTGATCCAGGCCGACTGCCTGTCGTGGTTGAGCAACGCCAACGAACAGTTCGACGTGATCTTCATCGATCCGCCGACCTTCTCCAACTCCAAGCGGATGGAGAACACTTTTGACGTGCAGCGCGATCATCTGGCGCTGATGAAAGATTTGAAACGGTTGCTGCGCCGCAACGGAACCATCATGTTCTCGAACAACAAGCGCGGTTTCCAAATGGATATGGCAGGGCTGAGCGCGCTGGGCCTGGAGGCGAAAGAGATCACCGCCAAGACGCTGTCGCAGGACTTTGCCCGTAACCGTCAGATCCACAACTGCTGGCTGGTGACTCACGCCGGCGAAGGAAAATAATTACTATGTCGTTAATCAGCATGTCCGGCGCCTGGCTTTCTTTCAGCGATGCGCCGCTTTTAGACAACACCGAAATTCATATCGAAGACAACGAGCGCGTGTGTCTGGTCGGGCGCAACGGCGCCGGTAAGTCCACGCTGCTGAAGATCCTCGGCAAAGAGATCCCGCTGGACGACGGCCGGGTGATCTACGAACAGGATCTGATCGTGGCGCGCCTGCAACAGGATCCGCCGCGCAATATCGGCGGTAGCGTGTTCGACTTCGTGGCCGAAGGCGTCGCGGAGCAGGCGGAACACCTGAAGGCGTATCATGCGATTTCCCACCTGGTGGAGAGCGATCCGAGCGAGAAAAACCTGGCGCGCATGGCGCAAATCATGGAGATCCTCGACCACCAGGGGCTCTGGCAGCTCGACAGCCGCATCAGCGAAGTGCTGCTGCAGCTGGGGCTGAACGGCGACGCAGAACTTTCCTCGCTGTCCGGCGGCTGGCTGCGTAAAGCGGCGCTGGGCCGCGCGCTGGTGAGCTCGCCGCGCGTGCTGCTGCTCGACGAACCGACCAACCACCTGGATATCGAAACCATCGACTGGCTGGAAGGTTTCCTGAAAGAGTTCGACGGCAGCATCGTCTTCATCTCGCACGACCGTTCGTTTATCCGCAACATGGCGACGCGCATCGTCGATCTGGATCGCGGTAAACTGGTTTCCTGGCCGGGCAACTACGATCTGTATCTGCAGAGCAAAGAAGAAGCGCTGCGGGTGGAAGAGCTGCAAAACGCCGAGTTCGATCGCAAACTGGCGCAGGAAGAGGTCTGGATCCGTCAGGGCATCAAAGCGCGCCGTACCCGTAACGAGGGCCGCGTGCGCGCGCTGAAGGCGCTGCGCGTCGAGCGTTCAGAGCGCCGTGAAGTGATGGGCACCGCCAAGATGCAGGTGGAAGAGGCGACCCGCTCCGGCAAAATCGTATTCGAGCTGGAAGACGTCAATTATCAGGTTGGCGAAAAAGTATTGGTGCGCGGTTTCTCCGCTCAGGTGCAGCGCGGCGACAAGATTGCGCTGGTGGGGCCGAACGGCTGTGGCAAAACCACGCTGCTGAAACTGATGCTCGGTCAGCTGAAAGCCGACAGCGGCCGCGTGCACTGCGGCACCAAACTGGAAGTGGCTTATTTCGACCAGCACCGCGCCGATCTCGATCCGGAGCGCACGGTGATGGACAACCTGGCGGAAGGCAAACAGGAAGTAATGGTCAACGGCCGCCCTCGCCATGTGTTGGGCTACCTGCAGGACTTCCTGTTCCACCCGAAACGTGCGATGACGCCGGTGAAGGCGCTGTCGGGCGGTGAGCGTAACCGCCTGCTGTTGGCTAAGCTGTTTCTGAAACCGAGCAATCTGCTGATCCTCGATGAACCAACCAACGATCTCGACGTCGAAACGCTGGAGTTGCTGGAAGAGCTGATCGACGGCTATCAGGGCACCGTGCTGCTGGTCAGCCACGATCGTCAGTTCGTCGACAACTCGGTGACCGAGTGCTGGATCTTCGAAGGCAATGGCGTGATCAACGCCTTCGTCGGCGGTTACTACGATGCGCATCACCAGCGCGCCACGGCGAAACCGATTCGTCAGGCGGCGCCGAGCGCGAGCAAACCGGCGGCGGAGAAAAAGGCCGAACAGCCGAAGAAAGCGGCGGCGAAGCTGAGTTACAACCTGCTGCGCGAACTGGAACAGTTGCCGCAGCGGCTCGAACAGCTGGAGGCGGAAATCGAAGCGTTGCAGGCGCAAATGAGCGATGCCGACTTCTTCACGCGGCCGCACAGCGAAACGCAACAAGTGCTGACGGCGCTGGCTAACGCCGAGCAGGCGCTCGAGCAGGCCTTCGCCCGTTGGGAAGAGCTGGAAGCGATGAAAAACGGCTGACCGTTGCGATACCGCCCGCGCGCTGCTGCGGGCGGTATCGACGTGCCGGTGAGCAACGTTATTGAGGAGGAATATGGTGTGTTCCCACAACAATCATCAGCAGCATAGTCATTCCGCACCTTCGGCGGAGCAGCAGGATAACCTGATGCTGTGCCCGCAATGCGACATGCTGGTGGCGCTACCGCCGCTGGCCTATGGCAGCAAAGCGGTATGCCCGCGCTGCAAAACCACGCTCAGCGCCCGCTGGGACGAACCGCGCAAGCGGCCGATCGGTTACGCGCTCAGTGCCTTGTTCATGCTGGTGCTGGCCAACATTTTCCCGTTTATCAATATGCGTGTCGCCGGTCTCGGCAATGAAATCCGGCTGATTCAAATCCCGGAAGTCATGGTGGCGGAAGACTACGCCAGCATGGCCACGCTGTTTATGGTGTTCGTGCAGCTGATCCCGGCGTTTTGCATGCTGGCGATCATTCTGCTGTGCGCCAAAGTGCGCTTGCCGCTGGGGCTCAAAGAGTGGATGGCCCGGGTGCTGTTCCAGTTCAAAACCTGGTGCATGGTGGAAATTTTCCTCGCCGGGGTGCTGGTCAGCTTCGTCAAGCTGATGGCTTATGGCGATATCGGTATCGGCAGCAGCTTCGTGCCTTATTGCCTGTTCTGCCTGCTGCAGGTGCGCGCTTTTCAATGCGTGGATCGGCGCTGGCTGTGGCAGGACATCGAACCGGCGCCGCGTCTCGATCGCCCGCTGACGGTGGGGCGCACCGGCATGCGACAGGGCGTGCGCTCCTGCGCCTGCTGCACGGCGATCTTGCCGGCTAACCAGGTGCGCTGCCCGCGCTGCCACACCAACGGCTACGTGCGTCGCCGCCACAGCTTGCAATGGACGCTGGCGCTGCTGGTGACCTCCATCATGCTGTATATCCCGGCCAACCTGATGCCCATCATGGTGACCGAGGCGCTGGGTAACAAAATGAACTCCACCATCATGGCGGGGGTGATCCTGCTGTGGGGGGACGGCTCTTATCCGGTGGCGATGGTGATTTTCATCGCCAGTATCATGGTGCCGTCGCTGAAAATGCTGGCGATCGGCTGGCTGTGCTGGGACGCCAACGGCAGGAAGAAACCGCGCGCCGACAGCGAGCGCATGCACCTGATTTATGAAGTGGTCGAGTTCGTTGGCCGCTGGTCAATGATCGACGTGTTTGTGATCGCCGTATTGTCGGCGCTGGTGCGAATGGGGCAGTTGATGAGCATTTACCCCGCGACGGGCGCCGTGCTGTTCGCGCTGGTGGTGATCCTCACCATGTTCGCCGCCATGACATTTGATCCCCGGCTGACCTGGGATCGCGCAAGTGAAACAATCAACAAGGAGCCGCAAGGTGACGGAAAATAATCATAGCGTCGCAGACGTTGAGAAGATCAAACGCTGGTCGCCGGTGTGGATCATTCCCATCGTGACCGCGCTGATCGGCGCCTGGATCCTGTTTTACCACTTCAGCCATCAGGGGCCGGTGGTGACGCTGGTCACCACGACGGCGGAGGGGCTGGAAGCGGGTAAAACCAAAATCAAAAGCCGCAGTGTAGACGTCGGCGTGGTGGAAACCGTCACGCTGAGCGATGATCTGAGCAAGGTGATGGTGCAGGCGCGCCTCAATTCCGGCATGGAGAAATTGCTGCGTCAGGACTCCGCCTTCTGGGTGGTGAAGCCGCAGATCGGCCGTGAAGGCGTTTCCGGGCTGGGGACGCTGCTCTCCGGCGCCTATATCGAACTGCAGCCCGGTAGCAAGGGCAAAGACGGCAAAGACAACTATCAGTTGCTCGACGCGCCGCCGCTGGCTTCCCCGGATGCCAAAGGGCTGCGCATCGTGCTGGACAGCGAGAAATCGGGCCAGCTCAACGCCGGCGATCCGGTGCTGTTCCGCGGCTATCGCGTCGGGTCGGTAGAGACCAGCTACTTCGATCCGAAAGAACGCGCCATGCGCTATCAGCTGTTCATTACCGCGCCTTACGACCAGTTGGTCACCACCAACGTACGCTTCTGGAAAGACAGCGGCGTGGCGTTCGACATGTCGGCGCAAGGGATGCGGGTTGAAATGGGGTCGCTGACTACCTTGTTCAGCGGCGGCGTCAGCTTCGACGTACCGGACGGCTGGGATCGCGGCGAACTGGCGAAAGAGAAGGCGGAGTACCAGCTGTTCGACAACCAGCGCAGCACGCAGGATTCGCTGTATACCGTGCATAAGGACTACCTGCTGTTCTTCTCTGATTCGGTACGCGGCCTGCAGCCGGGCGCGCCGGTCGAGTTCCGCGGCATCCGCCTGGGCACGGTAGCGCAGGTGCCGTTCTATAAAGACGGCATGGCACAGCGTCTGGATAACGATTACCGCATTCCGGTGCTGATCCGCATCGAGCCGGATCGCTTCCAGAAACAGCTGGGCGGCAATTTCGATATCGAAGGGCATTTGAAGGACGCGGAATCGCGCGGTATGCGCGCCTCGATGAAGTCCGCCAACCTGCTGACCGGTTCGCTGTATATCGATCTCGACTTCTACCCGCAGGAGAAACCGTGGAAAGGGCCGCGTGAGCTGTTCGGTTATCCGCTGATGCCGACCACCAGCGGCGGGCTGGCGCAGATCCAGCAGAAACTGATGCAGACGCTGGACAAGATCAACGCGATGCCGATCAATCCGATGATCAACGAGGCGACCAAGACGCTGGCGGAAAGCCAGAAAACCATGAAGTCGACGCAGCAGACCATGAAGTCGTTGAACGACATCATCGCCAGCAAAGAGATGCAGGCGCTGCCGCAGGACATGCAGAAAACGCTGCTGGAGCTGAACCGCAGCATGAAAGGGTTCCAGCCTGGTTCACCGGCTTACAACAAGATGGTGGGCGACATGCAGCGCCTCGACCAGGTGTTGCGTGAGCTGCAGCCGGTGCTGCGCACCCTGAATGAGAAGAGCAACGCGCTGGTGTTTGAAGCCGCCGGCAGCACTGACCCTCAGCCGAAGAAGGCCACGAAATGATGAAATGGATCCCGGTAGCCCTGGCGCTGTTGCTCAGCGCCTGCAGCAGTTCGCCACAGAAGACGTACTATCAGTTGCCGGCGCTGGGTGCGCCGGCCGCGGTCAGCAGCAGCGGCGCCTCCACGCGCCAGCTGTGGCTGGAACACGTGAGCGTGGCGGATTATCTGGCGCAGAGCGGCGTGGTGTATCAAACCAACGACGTACAGTATGTGATAGCCCAGAACAACCTGTGGGCCAGCCCGCTCGACCAACAGCTGCAGCAAACGCTGGTCACCAACCTGAGCAGCGCGCTGCCGGGCTGGGTGGTCTCTTCGCAGCCGATGAGCAGCGATCAGGATGTGCTGAACGTGACTATCAGCGGTTTCCACGGCCGCTTTGACGGCAAGGCGATCGTTCGCGGCGAGTGGGTGTTGAACCGCCAGGGGCGCTTGATCAAACGGCCTTTCAACCTGGAATTGAAACAGGGTGAGGACGGCTATGATGCCCTGGTGCGCACGCTGGCGCAGGGCTGGCAGCAGGAAGCTCAGGCTATCGCAGCACAGATGGGCGGCATTTAGTCATAATTTGGTCTAAAATCGTCTAATCCCTGTCAGCGTGAAAAGTCTTTTTTTCTCCCTGGCAGGGATTCCTTTTTCGTTTCAAACAGTTAAACCCTTTCCCGGCAGATCAGCCACTTAGCACTTTCCTCGGGCGTAGCTCACAAATATGACATTGGCGTGAATTTTGCGCATTGATCTTCTCTTCTTTTAGCGCTATTGATTACTCGTGGCTGCACAAAAAGCAGCCATTGTTTTCTTTCCACCAGACCAAAATGAGGGAAACGAGGCATGAAGAGACAGAAACGCGATCGTCTGGAAAGGGCGCATTCGAGAGGGTATCAGGCAGGTATTTTAGGGCGTTCCAGGGAACATTGTCCCTACCAATCATCAGTGGACGCCCGGTCTCAATGGCTGGGAGGTTGGCGAGAAGCCATGGAAGACAGGGCTGTGACCGCTTAAGCGGCTCCCTGTCAAATAAAAGGAATAACCTCCGCCCTTTGGCGGAGGTTTTTGTTTCAGGCGTTTATTTATCCTGCCAGCGTTTCAGCAAAATACTCGCATTCACGCCGCCAAAGCCGAAGCCGTTTGATAAGGCGTAGGTCATGTTCATCGATTCCGCCTGTTTCGCGACCAGATGCAAGCCTGCCGCCGCCGGATCGGGATTATCCAGATTTAGCGTTGCAGGGGCTATCTGATCGCGCAGAGCCAAGGCGGTAAAGATGGTTTCCAACCCGCCGGCGGCGCCCAGCAGGTGCCCGGTCGCTGATTTCGTCGAGGTCACGGCGACAGTCCCGGCGGTGCCAAACAGGTGTTTGATGGCGTTGATTTCGCCCAAATCGCCTACGGGTGTCGAGGTTGCGTGCGCGTTTAAATGTTGAACTTCCTCGGGGGCGACGTTCGCCTGCTTCAACGCAATTTTCATCGCCCGATAGGCGCCATTGCCGTCTTCAGCGCCGGATGTCATGTGGTAGGCGTCGGCGCTGGTACCATAGCCGACGATTTCCGCGAGCGGTGTGGCGCCGCGCGCCAGCGCGTGTTCCAGCGTTTCAATCACCAGCATGCCGGCGCCTTCTCCCATGACAAATCCGTCCCGGGCGCTGTCGAAAGGCCGAGAGGCCTGTCGCGCCAATTCGGCCGGTGCGGTGGACATGGCGCGTGCAGCGGCGAAGCCGCCCAGGCTGACGGTATCTATGGCGGACTCGGTACCGCCGCACAGCGCAATATCGGCCTCATCATTACGGATCAGACGCACCGCGTCGCCAATGGCCTGCACGCCGGCCGCACAGGCGGTGACCGGTGCACCAATCGGGCCTTTGAAGCGATGTTTGATTGAAACGTGGCCGGCCGCCAGATTGACCAGGAATGAAGGGATGGTAAACGGCGACAGACGCTTGGCGCCACGGCTGTCAGTGATGCGTACCGCCTGGGCAATCGCCGGGAAACCGCCAATACCTGAGGCAATGACGGTGGCGGTGCGTTCTTGTTTTTCCTCCGTATCGGCTATCCAACCGGCCTGGCGAATGGCTTCATCCGCCGCCGCCATGGCGAACAGGATAAAACGATCCATTTTCTTTTGGTCCTTGGGGGCGACAGAAGCGTCGGGATTGAAGCCCGCTTCAGCATCTTGTGCCAGTTCCGGAACCTGGCCTCCGACTTTGACCGGCAAATCCGCAACGATCTCGTCAGGCAACGCCCGAATGCCTGATTCTCCTTTCAACAAACGTTGCCAGATGGTTTCAACACCGCACCCTAAAGGCGAAACGGCGCCCATGCCGGTAATGACGATACGACGATGACTCATGATGTCTCCTTGGTAGATTCGGGAAAATCAGCGAGACGCCGGCGCCGCATCAGCTCGGCGCGCTGATAGATGCCGTCGCTTGCCGCCGGCCCTGGCGCCAGCGTAATGAACTGTTGCGGCACCGGCTGTTGGGTCTCGCGATTGATTAACTGGACCTGGATCGGTTGATCTGTGCGACTGTCGACCAGCAGCGAGCTAACGGCGCCGTCGGTCAGATGACGGTTACCCCATTGTGAGAGGGCCGCCAGCACGGGGAAAAAATCGTTGCCGCGCTCGGTGAGCAGGTAGTGGTAGCGCACCGGTCGGGTTTGATAGCGTTGCTTATACAGAATGCCATGAGCCACCAGATCCTTCAGCCGTCGGGCCAGCAGCGTGGGCGATATCCCCAAACTTTGTTGGAATTCGTCGAACCGGGAGAGCCCCTGAAAGGCATCGCGCAGGATCAGGATGTTCCATGACTCGCAGACGCGATCCAATGAGCGCGCAACGGGGCAAGGCGCATCGCTAAAGCGGGTCTTTTGCATGCCATTCCTCACTGGGTACACTAACTGTAGTTACCTTTCGAACCATGTTAGGGGATTTTGAGGGGCAAGAGAATAACCGGATGCAAAAAACCCGCTATCGCGCGGGTACCGATATCGAGAGAGTGCGACGTTCAGCCAGTCTGTTGCTTTAACCGCTTCAGGTAAGAATAGGCCAGAGACAGGAAGAAAAAGACGTTTCGATAACGGGCGATTAAAGGAGATGGGGGGCTTGAAGCGCTAAGAGAAAGAAATGCCATCACGTTGAACGTGACGGCATGCGGTGAGCGTTGGAAAAGAAGGCAGTGGCCGACTTCTCGCCAGCGTGATTAGAACGCTGCGGTATCCTTGAACAGGCCCACTTTCAGATCGGTGGCGGTATAGATCACTTCGCCGTCAACCAGCACTTCGCCATCGGCGACGCCCATGATCAGCTTGCGGGTGATGACGCGCTTGAAGTTAATACGATAGGTGACCTTCTTGGCAGTCGGCAGCACCTGGCCGGTGAACTTGACTTCACCGACGCCCAGCGCGCGGCCTTTGCCTTCGCCGCCCAGCCAGCCGAGATAGAAACCGACCAACTGCCACATGGCATCCAGGCCCAGGCAACCAGGCATAACCGGATCGCCGATAAAGTGGCAACCGAAGAACCATAGGTCCGGATTAATATCCAGCTCCGCTTCCACATAACCTTTGTTGTGAGTCCCGCCGTCTTCGGTCATCTTGACCACGCGGTCCATCATCAACATGTTACCTGCCGGCAACGGTGGGCCACCGGCGCCGAACAGCTCGCCACGGCCGGATGCTTCGAGGTCTTCTTTCGTATAGGAATCGCGTTTATCTACCATGTTCTCAGTAAGCCTTATTTTAATGAAGGACGCAGGTTAGCTAACACGTGTACGCTGAACAAGTCCGATCAGCCGTGGTTGAACCAGTTGAGCCAGCGCAGCGGCCACGGACGGCGGCGTTCTTGCAGGCTCACCTGCGCAATCCGTTCCTGTATGGCCGCCAACAAATTCGGCTGTTGTTCGTCAGAGTAGAGGCAACCTGTGAGCAAAGGCAAGGCTTCCGCCGCGCTCTCTACCGCCCACAGATGGAATTGCCCTTCGCGTACCGCGTCAACGACATCCTGACGCAGGCACAGGTGGCGCACGTTGGTCACGGGCAGTACGACGCCCTGTTTGCCCGTCAGGCCGCGGCGTACACAAACTTCGAAGAAACCTTCGACCTTTTCGTTAACGCCGCCTATCGGCTGTACGTTGCCGAATTGGTCGACGGAGCCGGTGACGGCGATCTGTTGTGTGATCGGCTGCTGTGACAGGGCACTGATCAAGGCGCACAGCTCAGCCAGCGAGGCGCTGTCACCATCTACTTCGCCGTAAGATTGTTCAAAGACGATGGAGGCGGAGAAAGGCAACTGCTGATCCAGATCCAGTTCGGCGATCAGGAACGCCTGCATGATCATCATGCCTTTAGCATGCAGGTTGCCGCCCAGTTCGGCTTTGCGCTCGACGTCGGTAAACTCGCCGTCGCCAAGATGCACCACGCAACTGATGCGCGAGGGCTCGCCGAAGCTGCGTGGATGGCCGGGATAGTCCAGGACTGACAGGCCGTTGATCTGCCCGACCACTTCACCCTCGGTCTCAATCAGGATCTGGCCGAGCTCAATCTCATCCTGCATACGCTCGGCCAGATAGCTTTCACGCCATTCGCGGGCATTCAACGCCGCTTCAAACGCCTTGGCGGTAATGCGCTCCTCTTCGGCGTACAGTGCGGCCTCGGACAGCTGCTGGCCAAGCCAAACCGGCGAGAGTGGCAGGACGCCCTGGTCACCGCTATAGCGCACTGCCTGGACGATCAGCGGTAGCCAGGCATCGGCCGCCAACATCGGTAACTGCCGATCGGCGATCACGCCGTTGACGTAGCCGCACCACTGCGCCATATCATCGACTTCGGTCAGTTGCAGATCGTCTTCGTATTCGCCGTAGACCGCTTGTTCGCTCAGCTCCGGCTCGATATCGTGGAAATCGGCCAGGCCGTGACGATCGCCGACCACAATCAGCCTTAGGTCCAACGGCATCGGTGGAATGGTTACCGGCAGCGGGCGGGTTTCGTCTGGCGAAACCCAATGGAACTGACGCTGGCCGATCATCTGCTTCAGCCGCAGCCATAGCAGCGGCTGAGCCAGTAGCGCCCGGGCCGACAGAATAAGAACGCCGCCGTTGGCCTGGTGCACCAGACCTGGCTGCAGGGTAATGTCGCCGTGGTGGATCCGCACGCAGCCAAACAGCTGCTCCGGCTCAATCCACTCCTGGAACAGGCAAGCACCGCCGGCGGCGAAAGGTTCATCGCCACGGCTGGCCGGTTCTACGCTGACCTTGCCATCCTGAATGACATAGTGGCTGCCGCAGCATGCCGTGTCTTTCGTCAGCAGCGGTTTGACGGCGTTAGCAACCAGTTCCAGATACTCTCGCGTTTCTTGCGCTTTCAACAGCATGAAACGCGGTGGCGATTGAGGGTGGCAAAATAGCGTCAGGGCATTTTCCAGCCGAGGCTGAATGGCGGAAAAGGGCACGGGTGCCAACTGAGCGGCGGTATCAAATATCGCCTGATAAGGCGTTACGTCCGGCAATAAAGATTGCCATTCAAGTCGGTTATTGGTCAAAGTGTTAGATGCAATCGTTAAAAAGGGAAAGGGCGATTATACAAGAATAACGGCGGCTTGATACATGTGGAGTGCCAGTTGGCGTCAGGGAGTTTGACATCACGCGATGACTGTGCAAAAAACAGTCTAAAAGACGGCTTAATTGCCGGGGAAATTCGGCGCAAAGCTGTTATGCTTATTTGAAGTTACGCGGTCACTGAAGAGCTCAAGATGAAATATCAGCAACTGGAAAATCTGGAGAGCGGTTGGAAATGGAAGTACCTGGTGAAAAAGCACCGGGAAGGGGAGCTTATTACCCGCTACATTGAAAACAGCGCTGCTCAGGAAGCGGTTAACGAGCTGCTGAAGCTGGAAAATGAGCCGGTAAAGGTACTTGCATGGATTGCCGCTCATATGAATCCGGAACTGGATAACCGGATGAAGCAAACGATCCGCGCCCGCCGCAAACGTCATTTTAACGCAGAACACCAGCATACGCGCAAAAAATCTATCGATCTGGAGTTTTTGGTTTGGCAACGTTTGGCTGCCCTGGCGCGCCGTCGCGGCGTCACGCTGTCGGAAACCGTTGTGCAGCTTATCGAAGATGCCGAACGCAAAGAGAAGTATGCGAATCAGATGTCATCGTTGAAAGAAGACTTGAAGGCGATTCTCGGTAAAGAACCTAAGTAAACAGGGCAGAGCGCCTTAGTTACACATAGTCTTGAATGTTCTGATACCAGCAGGACGAAAAAAACCCCGCAATGCGGGGTTTTTTATTAGGCGAGTAAACTTAGCCCTGAGGCTGAGTTACAACGTCTTTGATACCTTTAACTTCGATCTCTACGCGACGATCTGGTGCCAGGCAGTCGATCTGAGCTTTGGTAGCGCGGCCAGCTTTGTAGCCACAGGTGTTGCCTGTAACTGGATCAGCTTTGCCCATGCCACGTGCAGAGATTTTGTCTGACGGGATGCCTTTGGAGACCAGGTAGTCAACAACGCTTTGTGCACGTTTTTCAGACAGTTTTTGGTTGTACTGAGCAGAACCAACGGCGTCGGTGTAACCCAGAACAACTACGGAACCGTCTTTAGGATCCATGGAGCTCAGCTGGGAGTACAGCTGATCCAGAGCCTGTTGACCTTGTGGCTTCAGAGTTGCTTTGTTGAAGTTGAACAGCACGTCAGACTTCAGAGTGAAACGCTTGGTTTCAACAACTGGAGCCGGAGCTGGAGCTGGAGCAACTGGAGCAACTACATCATCCTGACCGAAGCGGTAAGAAACGCCCAGGCTCAGCATGGTGTTGTCTGGACGCGCGCCAACGGTACCTGCGTCACCGATGTTGCTTACGAACTGGTAGTCCAGGCGGGTAGCCCAGTTTTTGGTCAGTGCGTATTCAACACCAACAGCAGCCAGCGGAGAAACGCCGGTGTCGTGGTTGCTCAGGCGACCAGCGCTGCCGTTGTTGTAGTTAGCTTTGGAATCTGCGCGCCATACCATACCACCCAGACGAGTGTAGATGTCCAGATCGTCAGCAATTGGGTAGCTCAGTTTAGCGGCCAGTTGAACGCCCTGCGCTTTGAAAGCACCGTTGTTCACGCTGCCTTTGTAAGGCATACGGCCGAGCCAGTCATAGCCCAGTTCGAAGCCCAGGTATTGGTTTGCCTGATAGCCCAGGAACGCGCCGGCACCCAGCTGATCTTTGTGGGTTGGGCCGTTGCCGATACCGTTCTGGTAACCGTTACCGTAGAAACCAGTGTCATGGTACTGGGACCAGCCCAGTTTAGCACCGGTGTACCAGGTGTTATCTTTTGGAGCGGCTTGCGCTACGGTAGCGAAACCTGCCAGTGCCACTGCTAATGCGATAGCTGTCTTTTTCATTTTGCGCCTCGTTATCATCCAAATAGGCAATGAGCTTTAAAGCTGTTTAAGCCCTTGGTTAAATTCCTTCGCCAAGGTTTAAGCCCTCGTTTGTTACTCGCCAGTTTTTCTGACGTTATAGAGCAACCTTGGCGATGTAAAGTCTACAACGTGGCGCGAAAGTTACAAGTGTGATGTGATAAGGCTCTAAAAAAAAACGCAGAATCGTACATATTTGCTAACATTCTTAGCCTAAAAAAACGGCGATTCATCGGGCGTTTTTGCTTGGCAAACCGCGGCCGGACTAGCTTTGTGCCTTATCCCGCAAAGGTTCCCTCTACGGGGTGCGAAAATGATGGGAAAAATCCTAAATTTACTTAATGATACAAAGAAGAGTGAATTTTTAGGGTGGAACAGTGTCCGTGAGTCGGGTCAATGTCACGTTGAGGACGCATGATAAATCCGTAGGCATTACCCAATTCTGCCGCACGTCTTAATTTTAGACGATCCTCCTCCGTTAGCTCGGGCAACCAGCCGAGAACCACGCTGTAATTCCCCGTTTGCAGCGCTTTTTCCATTGCCTCAACCGTATTCACCGGGCTGATTTGGCTCAATTGCACCATTTTATCTACCGGCAGGCCAGACTGCTGCAGCCATTGTTTGCTTAGCTTTTGCTGCGGCGTCAGCCACAGAAGCCAGCGAGACTGCTTGCCCAACTGCTGCAGCAGGGGCAACAACAGTTGAGCCACTGCGGGCTGGCGCTCGTTGTAAACAAGTTCACTGATCAAGCCATTCTCTTTGCCGACATTCGTGTTCTTCGCAACGCTGTTCGCGGTAAAAGAGCCATGGCTAAAATGAGGTTGGTAGAGTGATTGAGTACGCATAAAGTTCCCGCCCGTCGTGTTACTGTATGTTTATACAGTATCCCTGATTTCGGATAAGATCAACCCAAATTTTCGTAGCGGCTCGCATAATTGCGATCATTTTTTGTACTGATGTCTTTTGTGATTGGCATGCAGACGGATAGTGCGTATTTTTCTAATTAGTTGTTCACGTTACTTTTTTCATTGATGAGAGAAATAATACGACCGGAACCTAAAAGGAGGAACGCTATGAAAAGGATGTCGACGAGAAGAATCGCGCAGGCTAAAAATTGCTTTGCGGCGCTGGGCGCCATCACCACGCGGTCACAGTTTGGCGGCTATGGGCTGCTGGCTGAGGGGGTGATGTTTGCGGTGATAGCGGAAGGCGAGCTGTATCTGCGGGCTACGGCGAGCATGGAACCGGCCTTTCGCGCTCGGGGCATGGTCAATATGGTCTATTCCAAGCGCGGTGTGCCCATTACTTTGCGCTATTACTGGGTTGACGAGTCTCTGTGGCGGGAACGTAACGAATTGGTGGGACTGGCCTGGCAAGCTGTCAGGGAGGCCCGCCGGGAACAGCGGCTCAAGGCCGGCGACCACGGCAGATTGAAGGCGCTGCCGAATATAGATGTCAATATGGAGCGATTGTTGTGGCGAGCGGGTATCCGCAACGCCTATGACCTGCGGTTGCAGGGCGCAAAACGCAGCTATCTTTGTCTCCTTCAACAGCAGACCAATCTGGGGTTGCGAGTCCTGTTGTCGCTGGGCGGGGCGATCGCCGGGTATCATCAGGCGGCATTACCGGCTGAATTGCATGACGAATTGGTGCGCTGGTTCGACCATATGATGGCGATGCGCCGCCATGGACATGAGCCGGTGATTCAGGGCCCGCCGAGCGGGCCCTGAATTATTAGGCTGTCTTATTGATTTGGGTGTGCAGCGCGGTGAGTTCCGGCAGAAGTTCGAGCACCAGCCCTACCTGCTGCAAAACCAGCTGTTCTTTGCTTTCAGGTTCCGGAACGGCTTGGCGAATGCGCTCCGCCAGCTGTTCCAGCGCCTGTGCAATGCGCAGGCTGTTCTGTTCTTCCTGATGCAGGGCGCCGTCCACGTAACACACGGCATCATTGAGCAGATCGAGCGTGGCTGGGGTGTTCAGCCGCTCGCGGTGCGCACCCAACGCCGAGATATAACTCAGGAGTGTGTGGTTCAGGCAGAGCAGGCGGAAGGCGGCTTCCTGCAGCGCCTTGTCGGCCTTGGGATCGGCGGACATGTTGGAGATGACCGAAGCCAGTTCGGCATCGCTGTTGTGGGCATCTCTCCGCGCAATGCGGTAGGCGAGGCCGTTATCCTTACCCTGGTGGTATTGCACCAGAATGGCGTCCAGATAACGGCAGTTGGCATTCAGCGTTTTATCCACCACCGCCGGCAATTGGCGGAACTGCCAGTCCGGCCAGATAAAGCTGACTGCCGCCCAGGCGATGGCGCAGCCCAGCAAGGTATCGTAAACGCGCGGGGCTGCCACTTCGAATCCTTCACCCAACAGGTTAAAGCACAACAGCACCAGCAGCGTGATGAACATCGTCGCGTGCGCATATTGTACGGTGCGGAAAGCGAAGAACAGAACGCCGGTGATGACGATCAACACCAGCTGTCCTTCCAGTGAAGGCACGAAATAGAGGATTGGCAGGCCGATCAAGATACCGGCCAGGGTGCCGATGATGCGCAATGCCAGGCGTCGGCGGGTAGCATTGTAGTTTGGTTGGCAGACGAACAGGCTGGTCAACAGGATCCAGTAACCGTGCTGCATGCCGGTGAGTTGAATGAAGGCGTAACCCACGCACAGCACCACCGACATGCGGATCGCGTGGCGGAACAGGGCCGACTGAGGCGTCAAATGGCGGCTGATGCGCAGCCGGATATCGCTCCAGCCGGTTAAGCGGTCGTCGGCCAGGCTGTTCTCTTCTGCTTGCCCGCTGGCCAGCGTCTGCTCTGATTCGATATTGGCCAGCTGCGCATCGATCGCATGCAGGTTTTTCAACAGATGCGCCAGCGCTTTGGTCTGCTCATTGTTGCCCTGGGTTTCGGCGATGCGCGCCAGCGCCTCCTGAATGCGGCTGAAAGCCGGTTCAAAGCGCGGGTTGTGCTGGTACTTTTGCCGCAGCAGGATCGATTGCGCCAATTGGCGGCAGGCGCGTGCCTGCATGCTCAGCAAACGCTGGAAGCGGAACAAAATGTCGCTGTGACGAAATTGCCGGCTGAGCGCGTGGTACTGAACGTGGGAAGAACTGGCGCGTTCGTGGATATCCTGCGCGACAAAATAGTAGTGCAAGGTGCGACGGGTGCCGCGCTGGCCGCGATCGCCTTTCAGGCGCGTCAGCAGCGAGGCTTTGGTTTGGTTAAGCAGCGCGACCAACGTGCTGTTGGCCATTGCGACATCCATCCATGGCAGGTCGGCATCGCGCTCGGCATCGGGATCGAACAGATTGGCTTTGGCATCCAGATAGTTGGCCAGCTGATCGTAGCAGCGCGCCAGGTTCTCTTGCAACGGCCGGATAGGGAACAGCAGGTGGCCCGCCAGTGTCAGCAGGTTGTACCACAGTGCGCCGATCACCAACAGCAGCGGTTGCTGATACCAGGCATCGTACATGGAGGTGCCGAGCATGGTATAAACCGCGATCAGCAATGCGCCGAAGGCGATGGTGGCATAACGTTGCCCCAGGGCGCCGAGCAGGATAAACCCGCAGGTCGATGTGGTTAAGCCAAGGGCGAACAACCAGGGATAGGGAAACAGCAGCTCGATTGAAGCCGAGGCGACAAAGAAGCACACCAGCGTGATCAGCAGGTTGCGTAGCCTGCCGGCCAGGCGGTCATCTAAATCAGTCAGGGCCGCCGCCACGACGCCCAGCGTGAGCGGAATGGTCAGCTTGGGAATGCCCAGCCACCAGGGAACGGCGGTGGTGCCGATGAGCGCAATAAGGATGCGCAAGTGATACAGCAGGTTGCTGTTGTAAGTATAACGACGAACTGCGGGTGCAAAAGAGAGCACGAAAAACTCCTCAAACGGAGAAAAAATTAACGCTGATGATAGTGGCGGCGAGCATTCTCAATACGCGCTTGCTGAGCCATTTCTACCGAGACGACGCGGCGCCCCACCGGCCACAGCGCGATGGCGGCAATCTTGAAATTGGCGATGCCCACCGGAATGCCGATGATCGAAACGCACTGCACGATACCGGCAGCGATATGTGATAGGCACAGCCACCAGCCGAACAGCACCAACCAGATAATGTTGAGCAGCGAACCGCCAGCGGAGAGCAGCGCATTGCTTTTTTCCGGGTAGAGTTCATCGACGTGGATTGCCTCGTTGCCGAACGGCACCAGCGACAGTTTGGTGATTTCCCAACAGGAGCGGGTGAGGGGCAGCGTGATGACCAACAATACGCTGAACACCGTGGCGATGAGCCAGCCCAGCGTGGTGAAAAAACCGCCCAACACAAAATTAAGAATATTCAGTACAGTACGCATAGACGTCATTCTGCTCTAATGATGGCCAAACCGCGATGCGGGCGTATTCACGATAAAAACGCAAAATCTATTCTACCCTTTTTTTAGCGCTAGAGTGCCACTGCTTATCGCAGGTAAACTGGCAGATATCCGTTATTTAATCTCAACATAGTCATGGCGCGACGATATGGAACTTAAAGCGACATCGCTGGGGAAACACCTGGCTCAGCACCCTTATAACCGCGTGCGGTTGCTGCACGCCGGCGTTGAGGTGAGCGGGGAAAAACATGAATACCTGATCCCCTTCAATCAATTGATTCAGGTCAGGTGCAAGCGCGGCATCGTCTGGGGCGAGCTGGAATTTGAATTGCCGGACGAAAAAGTGGTGCGGCTACACGGCACCGAATGGCAGGAAACGCAGCGTTTTCATCATTATCTGCAGCAGGCGTGGCAGCAGTGGAGCGCCGAAATGAGCGAGGTCAGCGCCGGCGTGTTGCAACAGCAGGTGGCTCAGATCCAGCGCATAGAGCAGCAAGACAAATGGTTCAAAAAGTCTGAGCTGGGCAAGCTGCAACAGCAAATCCACGAGGCTTTCTCCGCGTTGCCGATGCCGGTTGCGCGTCTGGATGAGTTTGATAACTGCCGGGCCGATTACCATCTGTGTCTGGAATGGCTGCAGCAGGGGCTGCGCAGCGTCGAACAACGCAACCGGCAGTGGACCGAGCGCATGCTGGAGCAACATCACGACTTCTTCCAGACCGTCGAGATCTCACCGCTTAATGACTCTCAGAGCCGTGCGGTGGTCAACGGCGAGGATTCTGTTCTGGTATTGGCGGGGGCCGGCAGCGGCAAAACGTCGGTGCTGGTGGCGCGCGCCGGCTGGCTGCTGCGCCGTCAGGAAGCGGAGCCGGGCCAAATCTTGCTATTGGCGTTCGGCCGTCAGGCTGCGAGTGAGATGAATGATCGCATCAAAGCGCGTTTGGGCGATGTCGGTATTCAGGCCAAGACATTCCATGCATTGGCGCTGCAGATCATTCAACAAGGCAGCCGCAAAGCCCCGGCCATCAGCCGGTTGGAAACCGATGCCAACGCGCGCAAAGCGATGCTGATTACCCATTGGCGCCAACAGTGCGCTGAGAAAAAAGCCCAGGCCAAGGGGTGGCGTCAATGGTTGACCGACGAGCTGGAATGGGAAGTGCCGGAAGGCGATTTTTGGCAGGATCAACGTCTGGCGGATCGGCTGGCGGGCCGCTTGGAACGCTGGCTGGGGCTGATGCGGATGCACGGCGGCAGCCAGGCGGAAATGATTGAGCAGGCGGATGAAGAAATCCGCGATCTGTTTTCAAAACGCATCCGGCTGATGGCACCGCTGTTGAAAGCCTGGAAAAGCGCCTTGAAAGAGGAAGGGGCGGTGGACTTCTCCGGCCTTATTCATCAGGCGGTCAATATTCTCGATAAGGGGCGCTTCGTCAGCCCGTGGAAACATATTCTGGTCGATGAGTTTCAGGATATCTCGCCGCAGCGTGCGCTGTTGCTGGCGGCGCTGCGCCGGCAAAACAAGCAGACCTGCCTGTTTGCGGTGGGGGATGACTGGCAGGCGATTTATCGATTCAGCGGTGCAGAGTTGACGTTAACCACGGCTTTCGCCACCCACTTCGGTGAAGGGGCGCAGTGCGCGCTGGACACCACTTATCGCTTCAATGACCGTATCGGTGAGGTAGCCAACCGGTTTGTGCAGCAGAACCCGCACCAGTTGAAAAAGCCGCTCAACAGCCTGAGCAAGGGCAATAAAAAGTCGGTGGCGATCCTGCCGCACGAGCAGCTGGAGCCCTTGCTGGATAAGCTGAGCGGCTATGCCAAACCGGATGAGCGTATCCTGGTGCTGGCGCGCTACCATCATCTGAAACCGGAGACGCTGGCGAAGGCGGCCACCCGCTGGCCCAAGCTGGATCTGGAATTTATGACCATCCACGCCAGTAAAGGGCAGCAAGCGGAATACGTCATCATTGCTGGTTTGCATGAGGGGCGTGACGGCTTCCCCGCCGTGGCGCGCGAGTCGGTGTTGGAAGAGGTGCTACTGCCGCAGCCGGAGGATTTCCCGGATGCCGAAGAGCGTCGTCTGTTGTATGTCGCGTTGACGCGCGCCAAACATCAGGTATGGCTGTTGCAGGATCGTGAACGCCCTTCGGTGTTCGTCGAACAGCTGCAAGATCTTGGCGTACCGGTGCAGAAAAAACCGTAGGCATCAGGCCTGGCGCCAGCCAGGCCGTGAGGACTATTTCAGGCGGTCTTGCAGGTAGCGCTGATAGTCGGGGATGGCGATCTCCACCTCGCTTTTGAACAGCGGAGAGTCGATCAGAAAGTCCGCGGTCGAGCGGTTGGTGGCCACCGGAATATTCCATACGGTCGCCAGCCGCAGCAGCGCCTTCACGTCCGGATCGTGCGGCACCGCGTTCAGCGGGTCCCAGAAGAAGATCAGCATGTCTATCTTGCCTTCCGCAATCAGTGCGCCAACCTGCTGATCGCCGCCCATCGGGCCACTCAGCATGCTGGTGACCGGAATGCCGCTGGCGCGCTGGATCAGATTACCGGTCGTGCCGGTGGCGTACAGCTGGTGCTGCGCCAGAATGGTCTTGTGGCTTTCTACCCACTCCAACAGGGCCTGTTTGCGGTGATCGTGCGCCACCAGCGCAATGTGTTTGCGCGCGGCGATAGTGCGGGTGGTCAATTCCATCTCGGTGTCCTTCGCTAATCGGGGATGTGCGACAGATTACTGAAACTGTTTTTCACTGCCTAGCGTTTGCGCTTGAAAATGCGAGGAGAAGGCGCCTTTGCGGGGAAAGGCGCCGGAAAGGATCAGCGAACCGGTTGTTTATTGGCCCACCGCAGAAAACGCTTCTGTGTTTCCTTGTCGGCTTGCTGGAACCAATATTGCAGCATCTGCTCCGACACGTTTTCACCCTTCAGCGTGACCGTTGGGGCGTTCAGCGGCGTGCCGGTCAACGAGGGCGTTGAGGGATTACCGGCGTTCGCCTGAACGAAGGCCGCGACGGAGGCGGAGCGATTCTGGCGGTTGTAATCCGTCATCACCTTTTCCAAATCGGCATTGAAGGTGACGCTGTCGGGATGCAGCACATCATGCCGGAACGGCAGGGCGTTGCCGTCTTTATCGACCACCAGATAATTTAACGTTTTGTCAAAGCGTTGCGCATCGCGGTCGTTCTCGATGCGCGGCAGTTCGATCGCCACCTGGCTGATTTTTTGCGTATTGAAGGAGGCAACCAGCGGCAAGGAAGCATAGGCCTGCGTATGCTGGCCGGCGCGGACGTTTTTGGTCACTTTAAACAGCAGCTGGTGCTGTCCGCCATCCAGTTCAAGACTGTCGGCGCCTTTTAACAACGAACCTGTCATTTTCTTGCCGTCGACCACCAGCAGGTCGATGTCCGGGGAGAGTTTCAGGGTCGTAGCCGCGGCAGGCATGCTAATGCTGAGCAACGCCGCAACCACCAGACCAAATTTCATCATTATCTCCTTATAAAGTGACGTAGCTCTAAGTGTTGAACACGGCATAGGTTGTGTCAAAATTTTTCAATCGGGCATTATGTTCACATTTTTACATATTTCATCGCGATTAGACACGACCATGAGCAGCTGAACCGCGACAGCCTATGACCATAAGATTGCGCTGAAGTTTCCCTCGCGTTGCGTTTAGCTGAGCGGATGCCGATCGGTTACACTCGAAGCGGAGAGTGACGGAGTGATAAACGGGAGTTGAAGATGCAAGATCAAGAGATTGTCGAGCTGTTGCAGCAGGTGAAAACTATCGCGCTGGTGGGTGCCAGCGATAACCCGTCGCGGCCCAGCTATGGGGTGATGGCGTATCTGTTGGCGCAAGGGTATCAAGTGATCCCGGTCAGCCCAAAATTGGCGGGGCAGACGCTGCTGGGGCAGCCGGTTTACGCTACGCTGGCCGCTATACCGCAGCCGGTGGATATGGTTGATGTGTTTCGCAATTCGGAGGCGGCTTACGGCGTGGCGCAAGAGGCGATAGCGATCGGCGCCAAGGCGCTGTGGCTGCAGATCGGCGTGATTAACGATCAGGCGGCGGAGCTGGCGCAACAGGCCGGGCTGCGCGTGGTGATGGATCGCTGTCCGAAAATCGACATTCCGCGTTTGGGGCTGGAGCGCTGAATAAAAAGGGCCTGGCGCGATGCCAGGCCCTCTCGGGTTTCTCAGGTCTTGGCGCGGTCAATTGCGCAAGCGTGGCGCCTGTAGCTGGTGACGGATGGATTCCGCCAGTTCATCCAGCGATGGTTGCTCGGGGTGTGCCTCCTGGGCTTCGCTATCCAGCTGTGCTTCCGCCAGATAGGTGTGCACCGGTTGGCCCTCCTCGTCTTCCATCACCACGTGGTACCAAGGGGCGGAACGCAGTTCATCGTTCGCCGCTATTTCGTCAGCTTTGGGTTGTTCCAAAGAGTATTCCGGGTCGATATCGATCACGACACCCAAATACCCCAGCAGTTTATGCCTAACCTGTTGTCCGATACCGAATTTGCTGGCAATCATGATGACCTCCTGAGAAACAATGCCTTACTCATATATGGGGGCAAGGCAGCGCATTTCAAGTTACATCACCCGACAAGCGAATCCTTTCAGATACAGCCCCTCAGGATACGTGGCGATCACCGGGTGATCGGCAGCCTGCCGGAACTGTTCTATAAATTGTACATCACGTCCGGCATCTACAGCGGCATCGGCCAAAATTTTCTGGAACAGGTCGGTCGGCATCAGCCCGGAGCAGGAGAAACTGAGCAGAATGCCACCCGGGTTCAGCAGCTGCAGCGCCAGCATGTTGATGTCTTTGTAGCCACGGCAGGCGCTGGCCAACTGGTTTTTGTTCTCGACGAACTTCGGCGGATCCATGATGATCAGATCGAATTTCTCGCCCTGGGTACGGTAGTTGCGCAGCAGTTGGAACACGTCATCGCGGACGAACTCTGCCTTGATCAGGTCCAGCTTGTTGAGCTCGACGTTTTGTTTGGCGATGTCCAGCGCTGCCTGTGAGGTATCCACGCTGATCACTTGCTCGCAGCCGCCCATCAGAGCGGAAACGGCGAAGGCGCCGGTGTAGGAGAAGCAGTTCAGCACCCTGCGGCCGGCGGAGTAGTTACGTGCCGCCAGGCGGCTGTCGCGCTGATCGAGGTAGAAGCCGGTTTTGTGCCCTTGCTGAATGTCCACCAGCAGTTTCATGCCGTGCTCGGTAATAGGCAGCAGCTCCGGCGGCAGATCGCCCAGCACCGGGCCCTGCGCCAGCGGCAGGCCTTCTTTTTTGCGCACCGCAACGTCGGAGCGATCGTAAATCGAGCATTCCGGGTAGCAATGCTGCAGGGCGGAAAGCAGGGCTGGGCGCTGGTATTCGGCACCGGCGGACAGCAGCTGCAGCACCAGGAAATTCTGGAAGCGATCGATAGTGATGCCCGGCAGGCCGTCGGATTCGCCGGCGATCAGGCGGTACCCATCCAGACCGTCGCGCTGTGCGACCCAATCACGCCAGCTTTGCGCTTGCTGCAGGCGGCGAATGAAGAAATCGATGTTAATCTCTTCATCCTGCTGGAAGGTCCAGACGCGTGCGCGGATCTGCGACTCGGGCGAATAGGCGCCGCGAGCCAGCCATTTGCCTTGGCTGTCGAGAATATCGATGGTTTCACCGGAGAGAGCTTTGCCCTCGACGCGTTGAACGGCGCCGGAGAACACCCAAGGGTGGCGACGGAGTAAGGACTTTTCACGTCCTTTGGCGAGAAACAGGCGTACGGTCATAATTAATAATGCTGCCAGCTAGGATAGAAAGAGTGACATGGCGGTGCAAAAGCACGGCAATGCCATAACGAAAACTGAATTAAGGGGGCGATTATGACACAAGTTTGCATTGCTGCGTATGTGTATGGCGTAGTGCAGGGCGTAGGGTTTCGCTATTCCACCCAGCGCCAGGCCGAGGTGCTGGGGGTGACCGGCTATGCGCGCAACCTTAATGACGGTAGCGTTCAGGTGGTGGCCTGCGGCACACAGGCGCAGGTGGATAGGCTGGTGGAGTGGCTGAAACAGGGCGGCCCGCGCAGCGCGCGCGTCGAACGGGTGCTGGTGGAGCCGCAGGGTGTAGCCGACTACGATGGGTTCGGCATTCGCTATTAAGCGTTCGCCTGCAGCAACGCTGCGGGCAGAGCGATCAGATACATTTTACCGGTTTCGGCAACCCGGCTATCTTGGTGGCTTGTTTGGCCGGCCCTTTCGGGAACAGGCGATACAGATAGCGGCTGTTGCCTTTTTCTTCGCCGTATTTCTGTGCCATTGCTTTGACCAGCATGCGAATAGCCGGTGAGGTATTAAATTCCTGATAGAAGTCGCGCACGAAGCGCACCACTTCCCAGTGTGCTTCGGTGAGCACGATCTCTTCCTGCGCGGCCAACAGCGGCGCCAGGCCCTCATGCCAGTCGGCGCTGTTTTTCAGATAGCCCTGCGCGTCAGTGTCGATAACCTGACCTTCAAACTCCAACATACTGCCTCGATAACGGATAATTCGGAACGGCCGCCAGTTTAGCAAATTTTTTCGGCCGCAAAAAACAAAGCCCCGCCGGAGCGGGGCCTGGAAGGCAAGCGTAACGTGCGATCAGTTGCTGCGGGCGAAGCCCAGAATGCTCAACAGGCTGATGAACATGTTGTAGAGCGACACGTACAGGCTAACGGTGGCGCGAATGTAGTTGGTTTCGCCGCCGTGAATGATGTTACTGGTTTCCCACAGGATCGCGCCGGCGGAGAACAGGATGAACAGCGCGCTGATAGCCAGGTGCAGGGCAGGGATCTGCAGGAACAGGTTGGCGATCACCGCCACCAGCAGCACCACAAAACCTGCCATCATCATGCCGGACAGGAACGACATGTCTTTACGGGTGGTCAGCACATACGCCGAGCAGCAGAAGAACACGGCTGCGGTGCCGCCCAGCGCCAGCATGATCAGGTCGCCCGCACCGGCGTTCAGGAACGAGCTGAGGATTGGGCCGAGGGCGTATCCCATGAAACCGGTCAGCGCGAACGCCGCCAGAATACCCGCCGGGCTGTTGGCCAGTTTATGGGTCAGGAACATCAGGCCATAGAAACCGACCAGCATCAGCAACAAACCCGGCGCCGGCAGCCCCAGCATCGTGCTGGCGGTGGCGGTCAGGGCTGAGAAGGCCAGGGTCAGGGATAACAGGAAATAGGTGTTGCGCAGGACTTTATGCGTGCTGAGCAGCGAGTCGCGCGAAGAAGATGAGACGACAATGCGGTCCATAATGCTCTCTCTTATCAAGCCATCACAAAATAATCCCGATAATAGGCAGCGCAAGCGGTTGATTAAAGTTTGTTTACCAATCTTTACCCTTAGTTATCATTACGGCAACAGAGGGGGGAAGAGGTGTGCGTTTGTTCGCCGCTTGCTGCGCCTTCGCTGATTTTTCGCGCGGTTGAACGCGCCCGGGCTTTACAAGCGCATGCGGTCTGTTTATAGTGCGCGTCGTTGCGGAGGGGTGGCCGAGTGGCTGAAGGCAACGGTCTTGAAAACCGTCGACGGGAAACCGTTCCAGAGTTCGAATCTCTGCTCCTCCGCCATATATTTTGACCCCGTGCTCTTTGAGCACGGGGTTTTTTGCTTTTGCGTGCGAAGAAACCGAGGCGTTTCTGCAGGAAACGCGATCGGCTATTGATAAGGGCTACGCATCGGTGAGATTATGCGGTCATCAAGGTTGGCTGCTCGGGTGCCTGCTGTGGTCAGGCGTGACCGGCGCGATAATTAACGCCGCCTTACCTATTTTCGCTTAATGCTCTATGGAGACAGAGATGAACTGGTATCAAGTCGCCTTATGGACCATGATCTTTCTGAAGTCCGGCGCTTTCCTGGTGTTCGTGTGGTGGTGGATGTTCAAGCGTGCGACCAAGCCTTATGTGCGCCCGCAAGACGTCGTAGTAGACGATAAGCCGTACGACGAAAATCTCACCATGGAAGAGGTGATGAAGAATCATGGCATCGTTCGGGCTGAAAAACAGCTCTGATCGTCGAATGTCTGTCTTGCTATAAACCCGAGCCGGTGTGTTCGGGTTTTTTATTCCTGCCATTTCTCTTTCTGCGTTTTTTCTCTCCCCATCGTGATCAGCCCCTGTAGCGCTTTATTGGAGTGATTTATCTCTTGGTATATTAAAAAATATACCTAAAAGGTGACTGCGGAAGATATATTCTAGTCTGACGCGTTTAGCCTCGTCGGCTGATGGATGAAATTAATGGGGGCTGTTTTTGATAGGTATAGATATCCAAACGTAGATGGCATCGCGTTTCTGTTCTACTCCTATATCGGTATTTTAAGGTGGAAATAAGCTAGCCCTATGTGGGAGTTAAGAGGGCTAATTAAGAAATTTAAGATTTTTCTTCCTGTATTTTTTCTTTTTATTTTCAATGGTTTTTTGTTTTTATCCCACGCCATACTTCATGCAGAAATGGGTATGCGCATTTAACCTGCGTAGTAAGCTGCATACCGTGCCCACTCTTTTATGAGGCACTGCCTCTCGTCTATTACCTGATTTGTTTTTTTTATTGTTATGAAAATTATTTGATTCGATGTTGCAATCTTTTTGTCTTTGGAATTAATATGTTCTGCATCTGGCGGTGAATGAGACTTTTCCCATTGCTGGATATATTTTAAAATACACTTGGATATATAAAAACATATACCGTCAAATATAAACTTTGAGATGGCAGGATGCTGTCAATGCTCTGCTATTGCCTAAGCTTCGTTAGCCTCTGAACGGTTTAATGGTATAGGTCATTTTATATATGCTCTTTCAGCGAAGAAAGTAATGGAGTTTATTATGATTAAGCAAGGTATCTCTTTGGCGGTATTGGCTGCCGCGTTAGCTTCTGTGAGCGCAACGGCGGCAGATAATTCTGCCGGTGGCGTTATTTCGTTTAGCGGTGCCGTTACGGATACCACTTGTACCATCAACGGCGGAAAAAGCGCTGACTTTACCGTTGCGCTCAGCCCAATTTCCGTAACTGATGCGGGCAAAGTCGTCGGGCCAATCACCAAAAACAAGAAATCTTTCTCGCTGACGTTTTCCGGTTGTACGCCGGCTGCGGGAACGGCTGGCACACCACTGAAGATCTACTTCTCTTCGGCGAATAATATCTCTACCGACGGAAAGTATCTGTTAAACAGTTCTGTTAATGAAAACGACGCCGCCGTAGCAAAAAACGTCGGTTTCTCTTTGGCTGAGCCGGGCTCGTCCACACCGATTCCGCTGAATGTGCCTTATCTCACCAAGATCAAAGGTGATAAAACGGCACCTGACGCAGAGACCCTGACGTTGGATGCCTACTACTACAAGACCAATGTGACCGAGGCGAAAGTGGGGGAATTGAGCTCCAACGTGACTTACACCATTTCCTACCTGTAATCGCAATTAAGCCAGGCCTGTGCCAGAGGCCTGGCTTCTGAGGTGACTATGAAACAATGCTTAATCTTTGTTGGGCTATTTTTCGGCAGCTTTTTCGCCGATGCCAACATTGTAATTAATGGAACGCGTGTTATTTATCCCGAAAAAAACAAAGATGTTATCGTTCAGTTGGTGAACAGCGGTAACGATCCGGCGCTCGTGCAGGCATGGATTGATGACGGTGATATAAACTCGACACCTGAGACGGCAAACGTACCATTCTTGTTATCTCCACCGGTGGTGAAAGTGGCTGGAAATAATGGCCAGCAATTGCGCATACAGAAAATGGGAGCCGCGTTTCCTGGCGATCGTGAGTCTGTATTTTATTTGAACGTGTTGGATATTCCACCCACGCCGGAGAATTTGCAGGGTGTCAATACGCTGCAGTTGGCCATAAAGTCGCGTATCAAGTTATTTTATCGTCCGGCAGGATTAAGCAGCAACGCTAATGCCATAACGGATTTTATTGAGTTACAGGCGGCAGGGACGGGATTTAAGATTATCAACAAAAGCCCTTATTTTTTTACGTTGGCTAATGTTGACCAGAAAGGTAAAAAAAACCTGTTGGTTGATTCAGTGATGGTCGCGCCATTTTCCAGCCTATTTGCCGCGACGAAATCTGGAGTGAGCCGAAATGTTGCTTATACCCTGCTGTATATCGACGACCTGGGGGCTTATAAATCTAAAGCCATTACTGCCCGCTAACGTGAAGAATAGCAATGAAGCTTAAAATAAAATTGCTTTCGATACTGACCGTATCTGCATTCATCTCGCCGAGTAAAGTATCGGCAATGAAATTTGACACCTCTTTATTGGCAGGAGCATCCAGCGAGTCAGACCTGTCGCGCTTTTACCTCAACAATGATATGCCGGCGGGCACGCAGACTGTCGACGTTTATGTCAATCAAAGCTGGAAAGGCCGATTCTCGCTGCTGTTCGGTGAGCACCAGGGCGATATTCGCATTGCCGGTCGCGATGCCGCTTTATTGGGCATCGATCTGGACTCATTGCTCGCCGTTGCGGACAACGACCTTATTCCCATTGATAAGTTGGTGCAAGGAGGGCGTTTCGATTTTGACGTGGCGACGCTTAGCCTGAAGTTGACGGTACCTCAGTCGCGAGTCATTCGCGCAGAAGCCGGCTATGTTGACGCCAAATTTTGGGATCGTGGCGTACCGGCGCTGTTGTTGGCTTATAACGCTACCTATTACCACGTGCAATCGTTGCAGGGCGATAAAGCGTCTGCCGACGATTTTTATACCGGCCTGGAGTCCGGGTTTAACCTGGCAGGCTGGCAATTCAGAGACAGCAGCAATTTCCGTAGCAGTTCGCGGCAAGGTAATGATTGGCAAAATAATACTCGCTATGTGCAGCGTGGCTTCGCTGCCATCAAATCAAACTTGACCATGGGCGATTTTTACTCGCCAGGCGATTTGTTCGACTCGATCAGGGTGCGGGGCGGCGCCTTAGCGTCAGACATCAATATGCGACCCAATTCGCAGCAGGGGTTTTCTCCGATAGTGCGGGGTGTCGCGCAGAGCAACGCCTTGGTGAAAGTGCTACAAAACGGCAACCTTATCTATCAGGAGAACGTACCGCCGGGCGCTTTTACGTTGGACAACATCCTGCCTACCGGTTCCGCGGGTGATCTGCTGGTGGTGGTTAAGGAAGCGAACGGGCGAGAGCAGTCCTTTACCGTACCGTTTTCCGCCGTACCCAATATGTTGAAGCAGGGCGTCAGCAAGTACGGTCTGGTTGCCGGTAAAGTCAATCAGGCAAATACCGACTACTCTCCCGCTTTCGTGCAGGGTACGCTGCAGTATGGATTCAATAATCTGGTCACCGGCTATGCCGGCACGATCCTCAGTGAGGATTACCGCGCCTGGCTGCTCGGCAGCGGTTGGAACTTGCCGATAGGCGCAGTATCCGTCGATGTAACTCAAGCCTCGACGTCTTTGCAGGATCGCAAAGAGAATGGGCAAAGTTTTCGCATCGCCTACAGCAAATTTCTGGATGCCACCGCGACCAACTTCACGCTGGCCGCTTATCGTTATTCGACGAAAGGCTATTACAGTTTCAACGATGCCATCTATACCCATCAAGGTTACCGAGAACGCGACAAACACTTTCACGACTACGGGAACAGCCAAGATGACGATGAGCTTGCACCGCTGGATTTGAATACCTGGGATGCCGTTCGCGCCGCTCGTCCGCGCAATACCTTCAATCTGAACCTTAATCAACGGCTCGGTGAGGGATGGGGAACGCTGTATTTTTCCGGCACCCAGCGTGATTACTGGTCGAATACGAATAAAAGCCGGGAATATCAACTGGGGTATTCAAACGCCTTTGAACGTATCAGTTATAACGTTTCCGCCAGCAGGGTAAGAAACTCCGATCGAAAAGAGGAGACGCGGTTTTATCTTTCGCTGAGCGTGCCGCTTTCGGTATTCGACAATAATGCCTATCTCAGTACCGGCTTATCGGCTACCGATTCACATTATCAACAAAGCACGCTAAGCCTGAGCGGCAATGCGCTGGAATCGAACCGATTGAGTTATGCGCTTGCCGGCAGTAATCAAAGCGGTGGCAACAGCATGGCGAGTGTGAATGCAGCCTATCGTGCCAACGCGACGACCGTCGGCGGCTCCTACAGTGAATCCTCTGACTATCGACAATTGGGGATGAGCGCCCGCGGTAGCCTGGTGGCGATCCCTTGGCATTTGTTGGCGTCAAACGAAATGGGCAACACCATGATGGTGGTGGACGCGCCCAAGGCCAAAGGGCTGATGGTGAACGGTGACGAGAGCATCGTCACTAACGACGAAGGGCTGGCTTTGGTGCCGTACGCCACGCCGTACCGGCAAAACTCCGTGACGTTGTCGGATTCAGGCAATAGCTCCGGGGCGGAGATCGTCGGCAATATCGCCAACAGCGTGCCTTATGCCGGCGCCGTCAACTATCTGAAGTTCGAAACCGATCAGCGTCGGCCTTATACGCTTCGCGCTTTTAAGCGCGGAGATGTGCCCTTGCCATTTGGTGCGGAGGTGACGGATCAAAGCGGGCACGCCATTGGCTTTGTCGGGCAGGCCAGCGTCCTGTATCTGCGCGTGGAACAGCAACCCATGTCACTGGAAGTCCGGTTGAATGACGGTGTTTGCAAGATTGAACGCCCGCAAATCTCGATGGACAGCGCAGCCAACATTTGTCGATAAAAGGATAATTACACCATGCTCAGGATACTCGTACTGGCGCTGTCCTTAGTGTTCAGTGGTTACAGTTACGCTTCATGCTACGGCAACGGCATCCAATACGCGCCGCCTATCTACGTCGACTTGTCGGATAAGCTCAGCGACAAGACACCGGTTTGGGATGGCAGTTTTTATACGCAATATAGCGGTTCATTCAGCTGTTCAACCTCGAGCAGTGAATTCGGTTATACCCGCATCCTGTCAACCGACAGCTCGAAAGCGACCATTCTGGGGTTCAGTAATGGAAAGTATTGGGTGCGGGCAGAGATAATCAACGATGTCGCCAACAAGAAACTCAGTGGTTGGGGAACGCACAACGCCTCGGAATTGAATGAGCCGATGAATATTCGCTTCAGTTTGGTCAGCAAGACAGGCACATCGATACCCGGCGATACTGTCAGCCTTAAAGACGTGATGTTCGTGACCGATCTGAGCGGAATGTCGTTGTTGGAGATTATTTTGTGGCCGGCCAAGCAGTTGCTGAAGATTTTGACCTGGCTGCTCAATGGTTTCAACTGGCCTTACGATCAGCGCGACATGTATGGGCAGCCGATGACTATCAAATATGCGCCTAAAATGACGACCTGTTCTTTTGACAACGCCGGCTTGGCGGTGAAACTGCCGACGCTGGGAGTGTCCCAGATAACTCAGGGCGCGAAAAATGGGCTGACGCCTTTTACGCTCAATTTCAGTTGTCAGAATCGACAAAACGACGGGACGACCGATCGTGATATCAATATGTTTTTATCCAGCAACAACCTGCTGTCATCGGATAATTCGGTTTTGATTGACAAGAGTGCCGGGGCGGCGAGAGGTGTAGGTATTCGCCTGGTGAATGCTAACACACCGGATACGCCCGTTATGTTAGCGCTTTCCAACACGGTACAAGGCTCGGCGACATCATTATTTCATGCTGGCGTCGGTAATGCGTTAGATGCACAATTTTCCATCGGCATGGCGGCCTATTATTATCCTTACGACAAGGTTACCGTGAGCAGCGGGACGATTAACACATCCGCCACGCTTAATATTATATATAAATAAATCTTCTGTTATTTTTAATAATAAAAAACAGGTTGATACGAATAAGAAAAATCTTAACATGGTAATTGATGGCAAATATTATCACTTGAATAATATTGGTTTTTAATCAGGATCTCTATGTTGAGGATGAACTGTATGACGGAACAAATCCAGATCGGTGTTAAGGTGGAAAAGTCGCTAAAAGATGAGGTTGACGTAATTCTTCGCGGTTTGGATATTAAACCGACGACGGCGATAAATGGACTTTATCAATATATTTCGCAGCACGGTGAACTGCCTTTTGTCATATCAACCAGTGTGAAAACCCCGAAGGACATCGCCGGAGGGTTGTTCAAAAGCCTATTTACCTTACAGAACACACTTCGCGTTTTTTTTGATAAAGTCCAATTAAAACAGGGTGTAAGCAGGGGTGAGGTGCTGATTATTCTCGATATACTGCGCGATTTCGTCGTTGGATTCCGCCAGAATGAGCAATATCTAGGGATCTCGCCATTTGGCCAGCGTGTCGTCTGGAAGGATGCGGTATGTGCGGTAGAGGGTATTCATGAGATTTTAGATAATAATGTAAAATACAGTGAAGAAGGTGTTATGTATCTGGATGATTTTTATCTTTCATCGTTGTCCGGGTTGTTGCGCTCATTATGTACTTCTCTGAAGTAAGTTAACCAACATCGATTAACTCACATCGTTTTCATGGGCTGTCTAAAAAATGGCCCATGACGAATGGCAATGGAATGACTTTATGCAAGTGGCTATCTTTTCTGACGATTACTATTTATTTTATGGGATGTCGCAGCTCTTGATGCCTTTTGAGGGTATTGAGGTCATTAATCTCTATTCACCTGCCGGCGGCAGAGTGCATGCCGTTTATTGTCATGCGGATATGGTTATTGTTTCTTTTTCTTCTATATGCCGGATCATGAATTTTTTGTCGCATATTATAGACATGCCTGCCCATGCTATCGTGCTGACCGGTGTGGAAACGCCGCGCCTGTCGAATTTTAATTGCCTAAAAAAAAGCATCGGGTTGGTAGCGTTCACGGAGGCAATCACGTCGTTTGTTGCAAGCGGCAAAGGGCAGCGCCTGTCGTCGAGAGAGATTGCGGTGTTGGCCATGCTGTTGACGGGAAAACCCAATACTCGTATCGCCAAAGCATTAGGCATTTCCGAGAAAACCGTCAGCCAACATAAAATGAATGCCATGCGTAAGCTGGAGATTGAACGTTTTCATCAGTTCATTTTGGCAGCGGATGAACGAGTGTAATCGCTATCTCACGGGCGGGGGGATTGGGTCGCAAGGAGTGCGTCTACTCACCCGTGCTCGTCCGGGCGTTCGAAAATATGCGCGCCGGCGCCCTGTTGGCCCAAAATATCGTTTGGGTTGCGCAGCGGGCAGTCGGTGAGCGACAGGCAGCCGCAGCCGATGCAGCTGTCGAGATGGTCGCGCAGCGCCGTCAGCCGTTGAATACGCTCATCCAGCGTTTTGCGCCAGGCAGAGGACAAAATCCCCCATTGTTCGGCGGTTAGCTTGCTGCCGGTGGGAAAACGCCCCAGCGTGGCGCGGATCTCCTCCAGCGGAATGCCCGCGCCTTGCGCGATCTTGATCACCGCGATGTAGCGCAACACTACCGGCGTATAGCGGCGCTGGTTACCGGCGTTGCGCGTCGCCTGAATCAGCCCCTTGCTTTCGTAAAAGTGCAACGCGGACACCGTCACGCCGCTGCGCTTCGCCACCTCTCCCACGGTCAATAGCCGATTGATGCCAATCGGTTCATTTCTTGCCATTCCGTACCTCTCTGCTTGACCTCAAGTTAACCTGAGGTTTTATAGTTCAGCCAGCTGGGCTTGGCAACCGGCATCTCTCGAGACCTGCCCCCGCCGCGCCGGGGAGAAGGATGGCTTTGGCTGTAAAATCAGGAAGAAACTGCTATGCAACGCTATATCAATACCGCTTTGGACAGTGGCTGGCTTTGGCTGCTCGCGCGTCTGTGTCTGATGGTGATTTTCATTTCGTCGGGGCTGGCCAAGCTGCTTGACGTAGAAGGGGGCATGACAGAGATGCGCGCCGCCGGTTTGCGCCCGGACTGGTTGTTCACCCTGGCGTCGGCGGCGGTGCTGTTGATCGGCGCGGCATTAATCCTGCTGAATCGCTGGGTTTGGCTGGGCGCCGGCATGCTGTCAGTGTTTTTGATCCTGACCATTGCGATCGTACATACGTTCTGGACGATGTCCGCTCCCAGGATGCAAATTTCCCTCTACTTCGCGCTGGAACACATCTCGGTGATCGGTGGCCTGTGGGTGACGGCTATCGCCAGCCGATTGCGCCAACGTCTGGCAGATGTCTGCGAGGAGTCATGATGAAACGATACCTCATTATTGCCGCGCTGTTGGCGGCGCTCGCCGTTGCCGCCGTTGCGATGCGTTCCACCGCGCGACAAAGCGAAGGCACGCCGGCCTATCCGCCGGTCAAAGTGGCGCTGGCGCCCGCCCTGCGTGAGCAGGCGGCACGCAGCTATGCCGGCGTGGGCGAGCTGGAGGCGGCCAGCCAGGTGGAAGTGGCGGCAGAGACCAGCGGCCGTATCACGCGCATTCTGTTCGAATCCGGCCAAACGGTGCGGCAGGGGCAACTGCTGGTGCAGCTCAACGATGCGGTCGAGCAGGCTGAGCTGGTGCGCCTGCAGGCGCAATTGCGCAATGCCGATATCCTGTTGGCGCGCATGCGCAAGCTGATGAACCTCAACGCCACCGCGCGGCAACAGCTGGACGACGCGCTGGCCGAGCGGGATATGGCGTTCGGTGCGGTGCAGGAAACGCAGGCCAAAATTGCGCAAAAGGCGGTCCGCGCACCGTTCTCCGGCACCATCGGCATTCGCCGCGTGCATGAAGGGCAATACCTCAACGCCGCCGAGGCGGTGGCGAACCTGGTGGATGCCGATACGCTGCGCGTCAATTTCTCGCTGGACGAACAAAGCAGCGCCGGGCTGGCATTGGGGCAGGCGGTGTCGGTGCAGGTTGGGGCGTATCCCGATCGCGCTTTCCCCGCCACCATTACCGCTATCGACCCGATGATCGGCAAATCCCGCACCGTGCAGGTGCAGGCGACGTTGACCAACCGTGAGGGGTTGCTGAAGGCGGGCATGTACGCCGGCATTCGCGTCACGCAACGGCAACGCGTGGCGGTGCTGACGGTGCCGGAAACGGCGCTGACCTATACGGCGTACGGCGATACCGTGTTTCTGGCGCAGCAGGGTGAAAAGGGCATGACGGTCAAACGCATTTCGGTCACCGTGGGTGAGCGCAACGACGGGCGCGTCGAGATCGTCAACGGCCTGCAGGCCGGCGATCGGGTGGTGACTTCGGGCCAGCTCAAGCTGAGTGACGGCATGGCGGCCGAGCCGGTAGCGCAGGATACCCTGAGCGCCGCCCCGGCCGGTTCCTGAGGAGAGACCGATGACATTTACCGATCTGTTCGTGCGCCGGCCGGTGCTGGCGTTGGTGGTCAGCACCCTGATCCTGCTGTTCGGCGCGCTGGCGCTCAGCAAACTGCCGATCCGCCAATACCCGTTGCTGGAAAACTCCACCATTACCATCAGCACCGACTATCCCGGCGCGTCGTCCGAGCTGATGCAGGGCTTTGTCACGCAGCCGATCGCCCAGGCGGTGTCGTCCGTCGAGGGCGTTGACTACCTTTCTTCCTCGTCGGTGCAGGGGCGCAGCGTGGTGACGGTGCGCATGGCGCTGAACCGCGATTCCACCCAGGCGCTGACCGAAGTGATGGCCAAGGTCAACCAGGTGCGCTACAAGCTGCCGGAGCAGGCTTACGATCCGGTGATTGAGCGCTCCGCCGGTGAAGCTACTGCCGTGGCCTATGTCGGTTTCTCCAGTAAAACGCTGTCCACGCCGGCGCTGAGCGAATACCTGACGCGGGTGGTGGAGCCGATGTTCACCACCATCGACGGCGTCGCCAAGGTGGAAGTGTTCGGCGGGCAAAAAATGGCGATGCGCCTGTGGCTGGACAGCGATCGGCTGGCCGGCCGCGGCCTGACCGCCGCCGACGTGGCCGACGCGGTGCGGCGCAACAACTACCAGGCGGCGCCGGGCAAGGTGAAAGGGCAGTATGTGGTTGCCAACGTGCGGGTGAATACCGATCTCACCAGCGTGGAGGAGTTCCGCAATCTGGTGGTGCGCAACGACGGCAACGGCCTGGTGCGCCTGAAAGACGTCGGCACCGTGGAGCTGGGCGCCGCAGCCACGGAAACCAGCGCGCTGATGGATGGCGAACCGGCGGTGTTTCTCGGCGTCTTCCCCACGCCGACCGGCAACCCGCTGGTGATCGTCGACGGCATTCGTCACCTGATGCCGGCAATTGACAAGATGCAGCCGCCGGGCGTGAAGATGGCGCTGGCGTTCGAAACCGCACGCTTTATCCAGGCCTCGATCGATGAAGTGGTGCATACCCTGCTCGAAGCGCTGGCGATCGTGGTGGCGGTGATCTACCTGTGTCTGGGATCGCTGCGCACCGTGCTGATCCCGGTGGTGACCATTCCGCTGTCGATCCTTGGCGCCGCCGGGCTGATGCTGGCCTTCGGCTTCAGCGTCAATTTGCTGACGCTGCTGGCGATGGTTTTGGCGATCGGTCTGGTGGTGGACGACGCCATCGTGGTGGTGGAGAACGTGCATCGCCATATCGAAGAGGGGAAAACGCCGCTGGCGGCGGCGATGATCGGCGCGCGCGAAGTGGCGGGGCCGGTGATCGCCATGACCCTGACGCTGGCGGCGGTCTACGCGCCGATCGGCCTGATGGGCGGGCTGACCGGCGCGCTGTTTCGCGAGTTCGCGCTGACGCTGGCCGGCGCGGTGGTGGTGTCCGGCGTGGTGGCGCTGACGTTGTCGCCGGTGATGAGCTCGCTCCTGCTGCCGGCCAAACAGAGCGAAGGGCGCGTGGCGCACGCCGCCGAGTGGTTCTTCGGCGGCCTGACGCGGCGCTATGCTCGCGCGCTGGATTTCTCGCTGCACCACCGTTGGTTGACTGGGACACTGGCGCTGCTGGTGATGATCAGCCTGCCGCTGTTGTACCTGATGCCGCAGCGCGAGCTGGCGCCGACCGAGGATCAGGCCATCGTACTGACCGCCATCAAGGCGCCGCAGCACGCCAACCTGAACTATGTCGAACGCTTCGCCTACAAGCTGGATGAGGTCTACAACCGCATGCCGGAAACCGAAAGCCGCTGGATCATCAACGGCAGCGACGGCACGGCGTCCGGCATTGGCGGCATCAACCTGACGCTGTGGCAGGCGCGCCAGCGCTCTGCGTCGGCGGTGCAGGCCGATCTGCAGCGGGCGGTGAACGACGTCGAAGGTACCAGCATTTTCGCCTTCCAACTGCCCGCGTTGCCAGGCTCCACCGGAGGGCTGCCGGTGCAGATGGTGCTGCGTACGCCGCAGGACTACCCGCAGCTGTACCGCACCCTGGAAGAGATGAAGCAGAACGCCAGAAACAGCGGCCTGTTTATGGTGGTGGACAGCGATCTGGACTACAACAACCCGCTGGCGGAGGTGCATATCGATCGTGCCAAGGCCAACAGTCTGGGGATCCGCATGAGCGACATCGGCGAATCGCTGGCGGTGCTGGTGGGGGAGAACTACCTCAATCGCTTCGGCATGGACGGGCGCGCCTATGACGTGATCCCACAGAGCCTGCGCGAACAGCGGCTGACGCCGCAGACGCTGGCGCGGCAGTACGTCCGCACGCAGGACAATACGCTGGTACCGCTCTCCACCGTGGTATCGGTGGCCGTTAAGGTCGAGCCGAACAAGCTGACCCAGTTTAACCAGCAGAACGCCGCCACCCTGCAGGCCATTCCCGCCCCCGGCGTTTCGATGGGCGAAGCGGTAGCCTTCCTCGAACGGCAGGCCAATGCGCTGCCGGCCGACTTTAGCCACGACTGGCAGGGGGATTCGCGCCAATATACCCAGGAAGGCAGCGCGCTGGCATTCGCGTTCCTGGCGGCGTTGGTGATCATCTACCTGGTACTGGCGGCGCAGTATGAGAGCCTGAAGGATCCGCTGATCATCCTCATCACCGTGCCGTTGTCGATCTGCGGCGCCTTATTGCCGCTGGCGCTGGGTTACGCCACGATGAATATCTATACCCAGGTTGGGCTGGTGACCCTGATCGGGCTGATTAGCAAGCACGGTATTTTGATGGTGGAGTTCGCCAACGAACTGCAGATGCATCAGGGGCTGACGCGGCGCGCCGCGATTTTGCAGGCGGCGCAAATTCGTCTGCGGCCGGTGCTGATGACCACCGGGGCGATGGTGTTCGGCTTGATCCCGCTGCTGTTCGCCAGCGGCGCCGGTGCCGCCAGCCGCTTCGGGCTGGGGCTGGTGATCGTGTCCGGCATGTTGGTGGGCACGCTGTTTACCCTGTTCGTGCTGCCGACGGTGTACACGCTGTTGGCGCGCGATCATGCGGTGGCGTCGCCCCGGCAGCGTGAGTTGGCCGCCGCGCAAAAGGCGCTGACGGAATAAACCGCCGGCGCCCGTATGAAAAATAAACCCGCCTCGGCGGGTTTTTTCGTCAGTTTTTGCAGCCCATCAACTCCGGCAGGACGCCGGGCTTGCTCTTCAGCGAAGCCTGCACGTCGTCCGGCAGACCGGCCCAGATGATCAGGCCGGTACGCTTCTCGATCTCGTCCACCGTCACGCGGAACTGGCAGAAATCGGCGCCCTTCGGCGTGTTCTGATCGAACAGGAAGGCGGCATAGTGGTTCACCGCCGGGCTGTTGTTGATGAAAATCACCTTCCAGTAGGCGCTGGGGATGGTGTGCGCTTTCTGGGTGCCCGGCAGTTTGCCCATATCGCGTTCATACAGCGGCCCGGTCACGGTATAGACCGAGGAGATATCGGCGCGATCGATCAGCTTGCGTTCCTGATCTTCCAGCCGCGCCCAGGCGCCCTGGTTAAGATCGGACTTTTGCGGCGTGATGTTGGACAGGTAGTTCAGCGATTCCCAGTCGGAAACGCCCGCCAGCGAAGCCAGCGGCGCCTGATGACCGCGATCGACCTTCAGCGCCGCATTGGCGCCGGTGTAATCGGCGGGCGCTAACGTGTCCGCCGGGTTGAGCGCCGGATCGGTTTTCCAGTTGCGCGTCTTGCCACTGGCCGGCGTGTCTTTGGTGATGTGATAGGCCACCCAGTTGGCGAACTTGGTGGTGCTGTTGTTGTTCAACGTATAAGCATGACGCACGATAGACACGTTGCTGCTGCCGCCGGTCGGGCAGCCGACCGCGCAGTTGTCGATGGATTCGAGCGTGTCGGCCGACGCCTGAGCGGCGAACAGCAGGGCGGCCAGGGCCAACATCTTGTTGTTAAAGCGCATATTCATATCCTCAATAAGTTAAAAAATACTGTATATATTTACAGTGAATTAAACTTATCGCAGTGAAACGAATACAACAATGCAACATATTCATATTGTGAATGTGTCAGTCATGGTACAGCCAAGCCGTACGTGAAATACGGCAGAAATGAAAACGGCGTCCAACAGACGCCGTTTCAAAGGGGGTTATTCCAGCAGGTCGTTGACCGTGCGGCGCACATAGTGCGTCATTTGCGCCAGATCGTCCGGCGACACCGGGCCGCCGCCGGCGCGCACCACCTGTTGTTCGATCTGGGCGATCTCTTGCTCGACCTTGTTGGCGATCTGCACTTTGACTATCTTGTCCACCGAAGACAGCAGCACCTTCAATACCACTTTCAGCGCGATGTTCTCGCAGAACGAGTCGTAGTGATGAACCGGCGGCGGCGGGGCCGGAGCCGGCTCGGGCGCGCGCGGAGCCAGAGCCTTGAAGCTGTCTACATTTTCAATAATAAGATCCATGTCTCTTATTAGTTCATCAAAATCTTTAGACACTGACTTATTCCCTTCGCTGTGCGCAAAAAACAGAACGCCCGTCCTCGGGCTGAAAGCGGATGAGCGACGGGCAGAACGAATTCGGGCCTGGCCTTCAGACGCTGAATGGCCGGGGGAGGGGCATTCTAACCTTGCGGCGGGTTGGCAACAAGATGGGGCCGTGCGAATGCGCGGCCCTTTGAATCACAGGTACAGGAGGGTGCTTAACTTTTCAGCTTGGCGGTGATTTTTGCCACGTGTTCGCCCTGGTAGCGGGCAATGGTCAGCTCTTCGTTACTCGGCTGCCGCGAGCCGTCGGCGCCGGCGATGGTGGTGGCGCCATACGGGGTGCCGCCGCGCACCTGCGAAACGTCAAACAGTTCCTGCGTGGCATAGCCGATCGGCACGATGATGAAACCGTGGTGCGCCAGCGTAGTCCAGGTCGAGCTGATGGTATGTTCCTGTCCGCCGCCGGTGCCGGTGGAGGAGAAGACGCTGCCAACCTTGCCGTACAACGCGCCGGAAGCCCACAGGCCGCCGGTCTGATCGAGGAAGGTGCGCATCTGCCCGGCCATATTGCCGAAGCGGGTCGGTGTGCCGAAGATAATGCCGTCATAGTCCGCCAGTTCCTGCGGGCTGGCGACCGGCGCCTGCTGATGTTGTTTGCCTCCGGCTTTGGCAAAGGCCTCCGGCGTCATGGTTTCCGGCACGCGTTTAATCGTCACATCCACGCCGTTAACCCGATTCGCGCCTTCGGCCACCGCCTGCGCCAGGTGTTCGATATGGCCGTACATTGAGTAATAAAGCACCAACACTTTCGTCATGTTCCGTACTCCCGCTCAGATGATTCACAAAAACCCTTGATAAGCATAGAAGCGAATGACGAACTTGGCGTCGCGGCGTTACTTGATGCCGGCGATCGCCAGCAAGGCGCCAAAGGCGATCAGCAACCCGCCAAAGGTGCGGTCTATGCCGCGGCGCAAGCGCAAAAAGCGCGCATTGACGCCAGGCGCGGAAAACAGCAGCGCAACGGCAGCGAACCAGAACACATGGACGGCGGCAATAAAGAGGCCATAGCCGATTTGTACACCGAGCGGGGTGTGTGGAGAGACGACCTGCATGAATAGGCTGACGATGAAAATGGTGGTTTTCGGGTTTAACGCGTTGGTGAAAAAGCCGGTTTTCAGTGCGCCGAAATCGCTGATGGCGGCCGGCGCGGTGCTGGGCGCGGCGTCCTGGTGCACCGCGTTGCGCAGCAACGTAAAGCCGAGATAGATCAGATAAGCGGCGCCGATGCCTTTGAGCAGGTTAAACAACCAGGGCGACTGTTGAATCAACACGCCGACGCCAATCAGCGTATAGCTGACATGGACCAGTACGCCGGCGCCGATGCCGCAGGCGGTCAAGATGCCGGCGCGGCGTGAGAGCAGCAGGCTATTGCGCGAGACCATGGCGAAGTCTGGCCCCGGGCTTATCACGGCGAGTAAAGTAATGGTGACGACAGCGATGAGTTCAGTCATAGTAATCCTTGCGATGTTTATCAATAGAGTGACTGATTTATAAGAGTAATTTTTCTCGGTGACAAACGATGAATAGTGACAATATCGGTGAGAAAAACTCACGCAAAACCGGCAGGCCGTTGCCACTGGGCGGGCTGCGCTGCTTCGAGGCCGCTGCGCGGCTGGAAAGTTTTACGCAGGCGGCACAGGGGCTGAATTTGACGCATGGCGCCGTCAGCCGGGCGGTGCGGACGTTGGAGGAGGAACTGGGCGTGGCGTTGTTTGAGCGCCGTCATCGGCGAGTTCTGCTCACGGCGGCGGGGCGCAAGCTGTTTCAGGCGACGCAGCAGGCCTTCGGCATTCTGGATCATACCGCGCTGGAACTGCGTCAGCAGGCGCTCGACGCGCCGCTGGTCTTGTCTTGTGAACCGACCTTATTGATGCGTTGGCTGATCCCGCGCCTGCCGGCTTTTCAACAGGCGCACCCGGATATCAACTTACAGCTGGTGGCCGGCGGCGGGCCGTTTTCGTTCCATGACGGCATAACGGCGGCGATCAGGCGCAATGACTTCGATTGGGGAAAGCAGGTGCATAGCCTGGCGCTGTTCAGTGAAAAGGTTGGGCCGGTGTGCCAACCTGCGGCAATGGCAAGGATGACGATCGCTGAGGGCAGCCTGCGGAGTTTGCGGCCCGGCGCGAAGCTGCTGCATGCCGCCACCCGGCCGGATGCCTGGTGGCATTGGGCGCAGCAACAGGGGATGGCCTTGGTGGGGCATACAGAGCAGCGCTTTGATCATTTCTATTTCAGCCTGCAGGCGGCGGTCGCCGGTCTTGGCATCGCGATGGGCCCGTGGCTGCAAGTGCGAGACGATCTGGCCGCCGGCTTGTTGAGCGCACCCTTTGGCTTTACGCCTGACGGCAGCGGTTATTACCTGCTGTCGCCGCAGGCGATCGTGCCGGGCAGCGCGCTGGCCCGGCTGGCCGAGTGGTTGAGGCTCACGGCAGACGCCTGAGTTTTTGCGCCAGCCGCTGTTCCTGCCAGCGGCTGAAGACATTGCGCAGCAGCAGGGTACGCACCGCCCGCATGACCAGCGCGAGACTCATGCCGCCGATCGCCCACAGCGACCAGAGATATTGCGGGTGGGTAAACCAGTTGATGACGAACAACATCACGCCAATCACGGCGAAACGCACCGCCATGCTCAGCAGTTTGCCTTCTGCCGCGACCTGGCGACGAAGGCGCTGTTCGTCAGGCGTCTCTTCCTCCATTGCCTGTTGCGGCTGCGCATTGAGATCGCTGACCTGCACGCCCAGCGCGGCAGCGATCGCGGTCAAGGTTTCCAGGCTGGCCTGTTCACCGTTTTCAATCCGCTGGACGGTGCGGGTGCTGAGGCCGGCGATCGTCGCCAGCTGCTCCTGCGACCAGCCTTTTTCCAGACGTAATGGCCTGATGCGGTACTTTTGCATGGTGCACTCCTGAGTTCGCTGTCACTGTCATTCAGTGTAGGGCGAGCGAGGTAGCGGCGCCACGACAGCGGCACGACAGCGACACGACATCCGCCGCCGGTGCGGGCCGGCGGGCGGTCAGAAGGCGACGTTGCGGATAAAACGCAGGGGCAGGTCGCCGTGGTTGGCGTAAGCGTAGCGTTGATCGCTGTTGAAGGTTTGCGCGGCGCCGGCGCTGAGCGTCAGCGTATCTTGTTCCAGCTCCAGCGTCAGGGTACCGGCAATCACGTAGATCATTTCGCTCCAGCCTTCGGCGTCCGGCGCAGAGTCATAGCGCTCGCCCGGCATCAGCGTCCATTCCCACAGCTCAGCCCGCTGCCGCGCCGGCACGCTGGCGGCGAACAGCGCCTGGCTGCCCGGCTGCGCGCCTTGCCAGGCCAATTCCCCGACCATATGGCTGCCGCGCGCCTCCGGCGCCTGGATCAGATCGGTGAAGGAAATCGCCAGGGCGGCGGCGATCTTGTCGAGCACCGCCAGGCTGACGTTGCGATCGCCGGCCTCGATGCCCGCCAGCATGCGGCGGCTGACGCCGGAAAGCTCGGCCAGCGCCATCTGGCTCAGGCCCGCCTGTTGGCGGTAGCCGCGCAGATTGCTGCTCAGGTACTGCAGCACCTTGGGGGGATCGGTTTTTGCGTTATGCGCCGTATTGCTCATCGCCGGACTTTATCTCATACTGGCAGGATCTGTGCATTATATTGCACTCAGCAGGAAGGGCAAGCCGGTGTCAGCAGCAAAAAAATCCTTTATTTCCGCCGTGGTTCCGCAAATCAGGCTGCCGGAAGCGGTGTTGATTTTCATCACCATGATCTGGGGCGGCACCTTTTTGGCGGTGCATCACGCGATGCAGGTCAGCGGGCCGTTCTTTTTCGTCGGCCTGCGTTTCGCCACCGCCACGCTGGCGCTGACCCTGTTTTCGCTGCGCGTCCTGCGCGGCCTGACCCTGTATGAACTGAAGGCGGGCGGGCTGATTGGGCTGGCGATTATGTTTGGTTACAGCATGCAAACCGTCGGCCTGCAGACGATTACCAGCAGCCAATCGGCGTTTATCACCGCCATGTACGTGCCGATCGTGCCACTGTTGCAGTGGCTGGTGCTGGGGCGGTTCCCCGGCATCATGTCGTGGATCGGCATTCTGTTGGCCTTTACCGGCCTGATGCTGCTGGCGGCGCCGAGCAGCACCGACATGACGCTGAGCCTCGGCGAAATTCTGACGCTGGCCGGTACCCTGGGGATGGCGGCAGAGATCATTCTGATCGGCGCCTTCGCCGGTAAGGTGAATATCCGCCGGGTGACCATCGTGCAGCTGGCGACCGCCTCGCTGACCTCATTTTTAATGATGGCGCCGACCGGCGAGTCACCGCCGCCGTACTCGGATTATCTGCTGTACAGCGCCATTGGGCTAGGGCTGGCCAGCGCCTTGATTCAGCTGACCATGAACTGGGCGCAGCGCAGCGTTTCGCCGACGCGGGCCACGGTGATTTACGCCGGCGAACCGGTCTGGGCCGGCATCGTCGGGCGGTTGGCCGGCGAGCGTTTGCCGGGCGTGGCGTTATTGGGGGGCGCGTTGATCGTGATTGGGGTGGTGGTCAGCGAGCTGCGCGTGCGGCGCAAGGATAAAGCGGCGGTGGCGACGGAAGCGGATTAGCGCAGGGGCTTAGAAAGAAGAAAGGGGCGGAGATATCCGCCCCTTTTTGCATCATGCTGTTTTCTTCTTGCGCAGGAACACGTAAGACAGGCCGAGCACGATGAACCACAGCGGGGTGACGATCAGCGCCTGGCGGGTATCTTCGCGCAGCGACAGCAGCACCAGCACGAACACGAAGAACGCCATGCACACCCAGCACATCAGTTTGCCGGCCGGCATCTTGTAGATTGATTTCTGGTGCAGCGCCGGACGCTGTTTACGGTAGACCAGGTACGAGCACAGGATGATGGTCCAGACGAACATGAACAGAATCGCCGACACGGTGGTCACCAGGGTGAAGACGGTCATCACATTCGGGATCAGGTAAATCAGCACCACGCCACCTAGCAGGCAGATGCAGGAGAAGGTGAGGCCGTTGGCCGGCACCGCGCGCTTGGACAGATTGGCGAACGATTTTGGCGCGTCGCCTTCCTGCGCCAGCCCGAACAGCATACGGCTGGTGGAGAACACGCCGCTGTTGGCGGAAGAGGCGGCGGAGGTCAGCACCACGAAGTTGATCACGCTGGCCGCGGCCGGCAGGCCGATCAGCACGAACAGTTCCACGAACGGGCTCTTGTCCGCCACCACGGAGTTCCACGGCGTCACCGACATAATGACGATCAGGGCGAACACGTAGAACATGATGATGCGGATCGGAATCGAGTTGATGGCGCGCGGCAGCGACTTCTCCGGATCCTTGGTTTCTGCGGCGGTGGTGCCCACCAGCTCAATGCCGACGAAGGCGAATACCGCGATCTGGAAGCCGGCGAAGAAACCGCTGATGCCTTTCGGGAACATGCCGCCGTCATTCCACAGATGGGTGAATGAGGCCACGGTGCCGGTCGGCGACTGGAACTGCATGGCGATCATCACCAGCCCGGCGACGATCAGCCCGACGATGGCGACGATTTTGATCATCGCAAACCAAAACTCCATTTCGCCGAACATCTTCACCGTCGCCAGATTAAGGCCGAGCAGCAACAGCACGCACAGCAGTGAAGCGATCCATTGCGACAGCCCGGGGAACCAGAACTGGGCATAGGCGGTGATCGCCACGACGTCGGCGATGCCGGTGACCACCCAGCAGAACCAGTAGGTCCAACCGGTGAAGAAACCGGCCCACGGGCCGAGCAGATCCGCGGCGAAATCGCTGAACGATTTGTATTCCAGGTTGGACAGCAGCAGCTCGCCCATGGCGCGCATCACGAAGAACAGCATAAAGCCGATGATCATGTACACGAAGATGATCGACGGGCCGGCCAGGCTGATGGTTTTACCGGAGCCCATAAACAGACCGGTGCCGATGGCGCCGCCGATGGCGATCAGTTGAATATGTCGGTTAGTGAGGTTTCGCCGTAGATGATCTTCTGAGGCGGGCGTCGCGTCAGTCGCTATTTTAGAGTGATCTACCATCTGATGATGTCCTGTTTTACCTGTCATTAGTGAAGTCGTGAGCTCTGAAGTGGCTCTTTTTTATACATTTATCCGGTTGGTCCGGCTTTAGTAAGGTAGTGCAATAACGCCACCTTTGTGCAACATGTTTACAACATTTATACGTGGGATAAAAGTCGATCAATCTTTACACGGAGGAGGCAAATCGGACGTTCAGGGAGCGGAAGATTACTCTTCAAAGGGAGGGATTAACAGACCTTATGCGACTTATCTCGTTGATTAAACAAAGGGTTGTAAAAATCGCATGAGAAAAAGTAATGAGTGGAAGCGTTTGACAGCGGCACTGGCGAGGAGGACAATTTATCGCGTTGGGTCGTTAGCTCAGTCGGTAGAGCAGTTGACTCTTAATCAATTGGTCACAGGTTCGAACCCTGTACGACCCACCAACCAAATCAGCGTGTTACGCACAGACTTTTCTCTGCTTGTTCCCTCATGGCGCCGTTTTAAGCGCGCATTCTGCAAAAAAATTCGCATTTTTCGACTGATGTTCAGAAAGGTGATCTGGCGCAAACTGCGATGTTGCACCGGAGTTTATACGGCAAGGGAGGCTGTGCGCTGGCGCAACGTCGGCGTAGGGACGGGTCATTTGCCCAAGAATCTTTCAGGTCAAGATACGGGGAATAAATGCGCGGCCGACATCAAGAGCAGTGCCCAAACGGCGGCTGAAAGCGCGGCGGTGGCATAAACGTGTCGCGTCGGCAGTTGCAGCATGCCGGCCATCAGCGGCACGGTGTAACGCATCACTGCCAGGAAACGCGAGGCGAACAGCAGCGGCAGCCCGCGCTTTTGCAAGGCGTGTTGCGCGTTGCGCAGCGGGGCGTGAAAGCGTGCCGGCAGCCGGCGACCCAGATCGCGGCGGCATAGCAATGCGCCACAGTGGAACGACACGATTGATCCCAACGCGGCGCCGAAGGTGATGGCCGCCCAAATCGCGCCGAGGGGCAGCGCATGTTTGCCCGCAAGAATGCCCATCAGCAGCGTCACCGAGGCGGGCGGTAGGACGGAAGACACCACGATCACGGATTTTCCCAGCGCGAACAGGAAAATCAGCAGCAGCAACATCTCCGGTTCCGGGCTGTATTTAGCGATAATGTGCGTCAATTCATCCATTTAACACCTGTGGGTGAGGGGGCTGAATGCCAGTGTCCCACCCGCAGGTTCAATAATGACTAAATAATGCGCCGCTATCCGGTAATCTTTGCGTCTTGCTTGCTCACGTCGGTGCGCCGGTTTCTGAGCGCCCACAACAGCGCCGCGCACAGCAGCGAAAAGGCGGCCAGTACCAGCGGCCCGGCATGCGGGCTGTGAAAACGCTGTTCCGCCTCGGTGCGGATAAGCGGAGCTAAAAAGCTGAATGCGGCACCGAGCGTGGTGCAAAAGCCGATGCCGGCCGCCAGCGCCGGGCCGGTAAGCAGCTGCGCGGGAAACGTCCAGAAAATGGGCTGTACCGCCAGGAAACTGACTGCGCAACAGCTCAGTGCGGCGATAGCGAGCAAAGGGCCGGCATAGGAAGAAACCACCAATCCCAGCGCTGCCGCGATCATGCAGCCGATAGCGATCGGTAATCTTCTGGTGGTTTTTTTGTCGGCATAGCGCGGCAGGAAATAGACGCCCAACGCGGAGAATGCCCAGGGAATGGCGGCCACCAGCGAGGCTTTGAAACCAAGATGGGTGCCCATCAACGAGGCGACCTGCGACGGCAGGAAAAACATCAGGCCGTACACGCCGATCTGCAAGGTGCCGTAGATCAACGCCAGATGCCAAACTTTGCCGCTTCTCATCGCCGCTTTGACGCTGCTGGTTTCGGTCTGCTGCTGTTCGGTGGCCAACTGTGCGACCAGTGCCGTGCGTTCTTCCTCAGTCAGAAAGCGGGCTTGCTGCGGGCTATCGTCGAGATAGAAAAAGGCGAAGACGCCGAGGGCGACGGCCGGCAACCCTTCCAGCACGAACATCCAGAACCAACCGGGTTTACCCAGCACGCCGTGCATCTCCAGCAATGCCCCCGACAGCGGGGAGCCGAGCGTCAGGGCCGCCGGCACGCCGAGCACGAAAATGCCAATGACCGAGGCGCGCACCTTATTGGGAAAATAGATCGACGCCAGCAGCAGGATGCCGGGGTAAAACCCGGCTTCGGCGATCCCCAGCAGAAACCGCAGGGCGATAAACTGCTGTTCGTTGGTCACCAGCCCGGTGCAGGCCGACAGCATCCCCCACAGTGCGGTGGTGGCGCTGAGCCAGCGTTTGGCACCCCAGCGGTTCATCAGCAGGTTGGCCGGGATGCCGAATAGTGCATAGGCGGCAAAAAATATCCCGGCGCCGAGCGCAAAAGCGGATTGGGACAGCGCGATATCGATGGCCATCGCGTCCTTGGCAAAGCCGACGTTAACCCTGTCGATAAACGCGACAAAGTACATGGCGAACATCAATGGCACCAGTCTGCGCCAGGTTTTGCGAATGGCGGCGTTGAGCGCAGGAGCGGCATAGGTGGCGTGATTCACTGGCGTTAACCTCTCTTCTGAGAATGACAAGCGTCGGTCACAGGACCGTCCTGATGCCGTTGTCCTCAACACGACGGTAACTACGGTTTTTCTTCGGGACCTTTAAAGGTCTAAAGGACTAATGGTCAGGCCTTTAAAGGTGAAAAAAAACGCCGCGTATCGGGTCGGCAGGTGAGTGCAGACATCACCATGGTGAATGGTGTGTTGCTTTTTTGTTAATCGAAAGTTCACACAGGGCTATGGCGCGTTCAAGCGCTTTGATCGAGATCTGTGTGCGCTATCACCGAATTGAGAGTCCGGTGATAGACCGCGAGAGTGACGCTTTCATCTCGGGAGGGAGGACGATAAGGTGAGGCACGGCAAAACAGAATGCAGGAGCGCAACATGCTGAAGGTCATCGCTGAAGATTTTATTCACCCGGAACACATTGAAACCGTTATGCCATGGTATCGCGAGCTGGTGGAGAAAACCCGTCAAGAGCCGCTGTGCATCAGTTATGAACTGTGCATCGACCAGCAGGACCCCGGGCATTTTATTTTTATCGAAAGCTGGCCGGATCGCGCCGCCCTGGATGTGCATTGTCAGACCGAGCATTTCACCCGGCTGGTGCCGCAGATCAACCACTATCAGCGCAAGCCTTGTACCTTCCTGTTTATGCAGGTATTTCCCGGTTTGAACGCTGACTAGATGAAAAAAGCCCCGCAGGGGGGCGGGGCTAATGGCTTCTCAATGCATCTTGTAATGGTTAATAAATAACCTTATTGCTTGAGGCATGCTCTGAGAATGCTCCTAAACGCATTCACTAAATGAATGTATTAGGTGGGGGCTTCGCTGGCGGTTTTGATGGCGTGCAACATACGGCGCCGTATCAACCCGCTCACCAGGCGAATAGTATACCAATAGGGAATAAACCGCCGCCGGCTGGCGTCGTCGGGGCAAAAGATGCGCGTTTCCGTCACCAGACGACAGCGCCCGCCCTCGAGAGGACTCACAACATAGCCCAGCGCGAGTTTGGCGACGCCGGGCTGAGCGAAGGCCAGAAAGCCCGCCCCGTCAGCGACCTGCTCCAGACCGTATTCAGCCTGCCAAAATCGGCCGATCAGGCCATAGACCAACGCGTTGTCATCTTGCTCAAGCAGGCAAAAGTTATGCAGGCCAAACGGCGGCTGGCCGGGCTTATCGCGTGGCATCAGTCGCGCGGGCAATTCGCGCAGCGCTATCATGCTGCGGAAGAAGCGATCGTGTTTGGGATCGTAAGCGGCCACGGCCGCCAGGATCCGAGCCTGCGGTGCGGCGATGGCGATCGCATGCCGTTCCGAGAACTGGTATTGCCCAAGGTATTTATTCAACAGCGCCATGTTTTTCATTCTCCCGCCATTCGCTTTGCAGCAAGGCGAAACCGAATTCGTCGCCCCATGCGCCTTTGAAAAACACGTTTTGCCGCCAGCAGGCCTCACGACGAAAGCCCAGCTTGCCAAACAGCGCGGCGGCGCGAAGATTACGCGCGTCCACCACCGCGGTAATGCGGTGTTTCGCCAGCGGCCCGAACAGCAAGGCGATGACGGCGATCAGCGCCTCGCGTGCCTGTCCCTGTCGCTGATGAGCGGGATCGAAAGTCACGCCCAGTTCAGCCTGACGCCCCTCATCGAAGAAATGCACCGCGACATCGCCCAGCAACGCACCGTCCTCACGGCGCTCGACCGCCAGTTGAAACCAGCTGTCATCACGGTTGAACGCGAGCTGCCGTTGCTGTTCGAAAAAGGCCTGCGCATCGGCGGCGCTGTAGTCGCTCCAGCTTTGATAGCGCGCCACGTCTGGGTGGTTTCGGTAGGCGGTAAAGTGGGACAGATCGCTGGCCGTGAATGGGCGCAGGATCAGTCTGGGGGTCTGCAGAGGCAAAGGGCGCATTATTTTTCCTTATCAGCGCATTAGGGCTACCGGCAGTGTAGCCCAGCGCCGAGAGGCGGGCTGCGTAAAATGAGCTGTGGCGGAAAAGCGGAAATGCCGGTTCAGGCGAACCGGCAGGGGGATTATCGGCGGGCGGCAGCCTGACGAAGGCGCTCGACCGGGCCTTGTTGAAAATCGAATGAGGGGGCTTCTTGCCGTGCCAGCCCCTGGCGCACGATGGCCTTAACCGCTTGGCTGGCAGCAAGGTCTTTTCCGGCGATCTGTTCGGCGATGCGCAGTGCTTCTTCCCGGGCCGATCCCGCGCTGATGCGGGAAATGGCGCCGTGTGACAGCGCCTCCTGCGCATCGACGGTTCTGCCGGTCAGCAGCCAGTCGAGCGCGACATAGGGAGAAATCCGCGCCGGCAAGCGCGCGCATCCGCCTTGCGCGGCGACCAATCCGAGCCCGGTTTCGGGGAAGCTGAAGCGTGCGCCCTGGCCGGCGACGATCAGATCGCACGCCAGCGCCAGCTCAAATCCGCCCCCGTACGCGATGCCATCAACGGCGGCGATGATCACCTTGGCGATCTGTGCATGGATCAGCCCGCCAAACCCCTCCGGCGTGACGATCGGCAGTTCGCCCTGACGAAAGGCGTTGATATCCATACCGGCGGAAAATACCGCCGGTTGGCCCGCCAGGACGATCGCGCGCACCGAGTCATCGTTATCCGCCTGTCGCAGGTAGGTGCGGATCAGCTCGGCCATCTGCAGGTTGATGGCGTTCTTTTTTTCCGGCCGATTGAGGGTGATGACCGCAACCTGCTCGCCGTGGCGCTCATAAAGCACCGGGAGGGCGTCACTCATTGTTGGCCTCTCCCCGGAAAAACAGCAGCGTCAGCAGCAGGGCGATGGCGCCGAGCGGCAGCGAAAACAGCGGCAGGTAATGGGCCGGCAACGCATAGAGCGACAGGCCGCCCAGCATGCCGCCGGCCGCGATGCCGGCGTACAGCACCGAGCTGTTGAGCGACACTGTCAGCGCGCCAAAGCGTTTCGACAGCGACAACAAGTGATGTTGGATCGGCACCAGGTACATCCAACCGGTGATGCCCCAGACCAGAAAGATGGCCAGCACCCACCAGGGTGAGGTGACGTAAAAGGCCAGCAGGAACAGGGACAGCGTCTGGATCGCCACGGAAAACAGCAGCACGAACTTGCTGCCGAAGGCATCGGTTAGCGCGCCGGAGGCAAAATTGCCGATCACCGCGCCAATGCCGAACACCAGCAGCGCGAGGGGCAGGATCGCCTGCGGGCCGAACTGGGTGTTTTTCAGCAATACGCTGACGTAGCTATACACGATGTGTTCCGAGCAAACGGCAAAAAAGGTGATCAGCAGCGTAGTCAGCACCGCCTTTTGCCGCAGCGGAGCGAGCCGCTCTTTCAGCGAATGCTTGCCCGGTGGCGCAATGGCGCGCAGCGCCAGCGAAAGGCCCAGCAGCGCAATCGCTCCCAGCAGGGCGATGAACAGAAAGATTTCACGCCAGCCGATCAGTTTGGCGAGAAAGGTACCAAACGGAATGCCGAGCGCAATAGCCAACGTCATACCGCCATAGACGATGGAAATGGCCAGGCCGCGACGCTTTTCCGCCACCAGCCCCACCGCAGCGGCGGCGGCCTGTGGCGTGTAACAGGCCGCCCCCAATGCCGCCAGCACTCTGCCAAACGAGATCTGCAGGTAGCTGGTGGCCCAGGCGCAGGCCAGGTTGCCGGCGATGAACAGCACCAGCGCCAACTGCAGGATATGCTTGCGGTTGACGTTACCCAGCAGCCAGGCGGTGAGGGGGGCGAACAGCATATAAGCCAGCGCGAATACCGATATCAACTGCCCCGCTTGCGCGGGGCTGACGGCAAAGGTGTCGGAAATGTCGCTGAGCACGCCGGCGACGATAAAGGCGTCGGTGCCGATGGCGAACGTACCGGTCGCCATCAGACAAAGCGTGACCAGATGGCCGTTATAATCCGCTAACTTCATCCCGCCCTCCGCAGATCGTTCGCTGCCCAGACCCGTCCCAGCGCCGCCAGGAACGTCTCCACGTCGGCATGGGAATGCGCCGAGGTCGGCGTCACCCGCAGCCGCTCGCTGCCTGCGGGCACCGTTGGTGCATTGACCGGCTGTACGTAGATGTCATGCTCATCGAGCAGCACTTGGCTGATGTGTTTGTTGCGATGGGGATCGCCGACCCGCAGCGGCAGGATATGGCTGTCGGCCGACACCAGCGGGATGCCGGCGGCGCGCAGGCCAGTTTTCAGGTGATCGACGATCGCCAGCAGATGCTTGCGCTGGGTGTCATGCTCGAGGTTGTATTTAAAACTGGCCAGCGCGGCGGCCACCACCGGCGCCGGTGACGAGGTGCTGAAGACGAATGCCGGCGCCCAACTGCGCACCGCCTCCACCACCGAGCGGGGCGCGGCGATATAACCGCCCGCCGCACCGTAAGATTTGCCGAACCCGCCCTGAATAATGGTGATTTTATCCAGCAGGCCCAGCTGTTCGGCGTAGCCCAGCCCCCGTTTGCCATAGACGCCGGCGGAGTGGATCTCGTCGAGATAGGTCAGCGCCTGATACTGCTCCGCCAGCGCCACGATCTGCGCCAGCGGAGCGAAGTCACCGTCCATGGAATACAGCGACTCGAAAGCGATCAGCTTTGGCCGCGCCGGATCGGCGGCCTGCAGCAGTTCGGCGAGGTGTGCCACATCGTTGTGGCGGAAGATCTTTTTCTCTGCCTTGCTGTAGCGGATACCGTAAATCATCGAGGCGTGATTCAGCTCGTCGGAGAACACGATCAGATCGGGAATGGCGTCGCACAGGGTGGATAAGGTGGCGTCGTTGGCGCCGAAACCGGTGGTGAACAGCAGCGCCGACTCTTTGCCGTAGGCGCTGGCCAGCAGCGTTTCCAGCTCGCTGTGGTAGACCGAGGTGCCGGAAATGCTGCGGGCGCCGCAGGTGCCCAGCCCGACCCGGTTAACCGCGTCGGTGGTGGCCAGCAGTACTTTGGGGTGGTGGCTCATCGCCAGATAGTCGTTCGAGCACCAGACGTTGAGACGGCGCTCGCCTTGCTGCCCGTGGTGGGTGGCCCAGGGTTTGTCCTGCACGCCGCGTTCAAGGTTGAGGAACTCGCGAAAACGTCCCTGTTTTTTGGTTTCCGCCAGCTTTTCTTCAAGAATGTTCAGTACGCTCATCGTATGTTCCTTGTGTTAAACGGCTTTAATGTTTAATGACAGGCCCTGACCGACGCCGACGCACATTGTCACCAATGCGTTGCCGGCCTGCCGATCGCGTAGTTCCAGCGCCGCCGACAGCACCAGGCGCGCACCGGACATCCCCAGTGGATGACCGAGCGCGATGGCGCCGCCGTTCGGGTTGACTCGCGCGTCGTTGGCGTCGATGCGCCAGTGTTTCAGCGCCGCCAGAACCTGTGAGGCGAACGCTTCGTTAATCTCGATGATGTCGAAGTCGTTCAAGGTGAACCCGCCACGCTGCAACAGGCGCTCGGTGGAGGCGATCGGCCCCAGCCCCATCAGCGCCGGTTCAACCCCGGCGGCCGCGCTGTCGCCGATCTCCGCCAGCGGTTGCCACCCTTGGCGTTTTACGTAGCGACCGGAAGCCAATAGCAGCGCGGCGGCGCCGTCGTTGATGCCGGAAGCGTTGCCCGCCGTGACCGAGCCGCCGGCGGAGAACGCCGGTTTCAGCGCCTGTAGCTGTTGCAGCGTGCTGAGCCGGGGAAATTCATCCTGGGCGAATGTGCGGGTGGTTTTACGATCCGCCGGCACGTCCACGGGCGTGATTTCCCGCGCCAACCGGCCGCTGTCGATCGCCCGTCGGGCCTTTTGCTGCGAGGCCAGCGCGAACAGATCCTGTTCCTCGCGTGAGATATGTTGCCGTTGGGCCACGTTTTCCGCCGTGATACCGAGCGGATCGCTGCCGTAGCGCTCCGCCAGCCGCGGGTTGACAAAGCGCCATCCCAGCGTGGTGTCGTACAGCTTCACGCCTTTGTCGAACGGCGTTTCGCCCTTGCTCAGCACATAGGGCGCGCGGCTCATGCTTTCCACGCCGCCGGCCAGAATCAGTTCGCTGAGGCCGCTGCGGATTTTCGCCGCAGCGTAGATCACCGCATCCAGCCCGGAGGCGCAAAGGCGGTTGAGGGTGATGGCCGGCACCGACGGATCTAACCCGGAAAGCAGCGTTGCCATGCGGGCGACGTTGCGGTTGTCCTCGCCGGCCTGGTTGGCGCAGCCTAAAACCACTTCGTCCAGATTCGCTTCCGCCGCCGGATGGCGCTGCAGCAGACTGCGAATGATCGTCGCCGCCATGTCGTCGGGGCGGGTATGCGCCAGGCTGCCGCCATAGGCGCCGATCGCCGTGCGCGCGCCGTCGATCAGATAAACGCCGTCATCGTTAATGTTCATCGTGGATCCTTAAGGCGTGGTCGTCAGCGCCGGTTGCGCGGTGTGCAGAAGGGTATAATGCGGCGCATAGCGCGCCGCGTGCAGCAGCTGCGCCAGATTGCTCAGCGTCGTCCTGACGTTTTTCTCCCCCAGGCTATCGAGCCAGTCGAAAATGCCGCCGGCGTAGTTAACGCCCGCGACGGCGGCGACATCGATGTCTTCCCGGCTGCAGACGCCGCTTTCCACCATGATCACCGACTCGTTGATCAGGCTGCTGAGGACACGAGCGACGATCAGCGCCGGGGAGTCTTTGATAAATTCAACCTGTGGGATTGTCGTGTGCAGCAGGCGTAAAAACAGCGCCTTATTGGTCGCCGAGGCGTGGCGGCTGTGCGCCGCCACCAGATACGCCGTGTCGGCGTAGTTCAGGGCGATATCGACCACAAAAGCGTCAGCCGTCGTCTGCTCGGCTAACTGGCTCGCCGTGCGGCCATCGGTGATGCTGACGGTGAATGCGTCATTGATCTGGACGGCCGGCCCCAGGCCCGGTAAGGCCGGCCGTTGTTCCACGCGTAGCCGTGGCCACTGAAGCGTGGCCCGCTGTTGCAACAGGGTAAAAAAAGGGTGTTCACCGCAGACGCGCAGCGTCTCGACGTCTGCATCGATGGCAGTCGCCACCGGCGGGGCGGTTTCTTCGGCAGCAAAGTAGGAGCGGCCGTTCTTTTTCCCCAACAGACCGGCATCGACCAGCGAACGCTGCAGATGCCCGGGGGTATAACGCGGGTCGTATTGCATGTCCTGCCAGATTTGCCGGCTGACCTGATAGTTGATGTCCTGGCCGATAAAATCGGTCAGCTCGAGCGGCCCCATGCGAAAGTGCCCGCCGGCCTTGAGGGCGCGGTCGATTTGCGGCGCGCGCGCCACGTGTTCTTCCAACAGGCGGAATCCTTCCAGGTAGTAGGGGCGGGCCATGCGGTTGACGATAAACCCCGGTGTGGCCTGGCAGACGACATCGCGTTTCCCCAACGTGGCCACCAGTTGACGGCAACGTTCGGTGGTGGCGTGTGCGGTAAAGTAGGCCGGGATGATCTCAATCAGTTTCATCAGCGGTGCGGGGTTGAAAAAGTGCAAACCGATAAACCGCTCGCTGTGCGTCACCGCCGTTGCCAGCTTGTTAAGCGACAGTGAGGAGGTATTGGTGGCGATCAACGTGTCGGGCTTGACCACCGCGGCGATGGCCGCCAGCACTTCAAGTTTGGTTTGCTCTTGCTCGGCGATGGTTTCTATCACCAGCTCGCTGTCGGCAATGGCCTCAAACACCGAGGTGAACGCCAGATTGGCCAGCACCGCGCCTTTATTCTGCGGCGCGATCTTGCCCTGTTCGACTTTTTTGTTCAGGTCTTGCGCGATATAGTCGCGAGCCTGATTGAGGGTATTGCCGTTGCGATTATAAAGCACCGTGCGAATGCCTTTTTGCGCGAAAAGATAAGCGATGCCTCTGCCCATCGTTCCCGCGCCGATAATCGCAGCCGACTGAATTGCCGCATTACTTTCTGCCATAGAAAATCCCCGTCACTGTATGCCATGCGAAATTCGCAAATGCTTATTATCTCTTTGGATTTACGGCGGCACTGAGTGCCTGTGAGGAAAGTAATTGGCGGTGTCCTGGCTGTCTAACGGTAGAAATGACAGGTTTACGTGCCGAGGAGATTATGCTATTCGCGTAGTTTTACTGTTCGGCGCAATAAAAAGGCTTATTTTAAGGGGAATAGCTATTTTCGTTATAGCGTTGGTATTTTTTATTATATGAAACGGTTACTGGCCCCGGGCGACGATATTCTATAGTGAGTCTGACCTATCGATAAATTGGCATCGCTATCTGGAGAACCTGCGTTATGGATACCCGCACTCAACGGCTCATGGCGGAGGTGATTGGCAGCCTGGCCGATCGCGAATGCTTTCTGACGCAGCTGGGGCCCTGCGCTGAGGCGCTGGGGTTTGATTATTTCTCCTACATCGTGTTTTCCTGTTATCCGGCCAGCCGCCCTAAAATGCTGATCGAAGGGAATTGTTCCGTGAACTATCTCGAGGATTATCGGCGGCAGCGGGTGTATTTGCAGGATCCGGTTATTGAGCGCGCTCACCATTCCACGCTGCAGTTTCAGTGGGACGAAAGCTTTTATCACGAGCGGCCGACGCTTTGGCGGCGTATGGCGCAATTCGGCCTGTGCGCCGGTTGGTCGCAGTCGGTCAAGGATTGCTATGGCCGCCTCGGGATCCTGACGTTTGCCGGGAAAGCGCTGCCCGAGCAAACGCTGCAAGCGCGCGCGGCAAATGAAACCTTTTTCCTTTGGCTGGCGCAAACCGCCCATAAAACGCTGCGTGAAGCCTTGATATCGGTGAATGACGACGCGATAAAAGATGTGCTGACGCTGCGCGAAAAAGACATCTTACGCTGGTGCAGCGAAGGGAAAACGGCGGAAGAGATCGCGCTGTTGATGGGAGTGAGCGAGCGCACGGTCAATTTCCATATCGGCAACTCGATTAAAAAACTTTCTGTCGCTAATAAGACCGCCGCTACCGCCAAAGCGGTTTATTTGCAGCTGATTTAATCTCGAGTATTAAATAATTAATCGCCTATCCGTTAGCGGCGCGATGTTTATATTTTGTTAAATTAAGAATTGTCCTTACCAGTATTTACCCCCGATCACAAAAGCGTGATAAAGCGATTCACCGCGCCCGTGCGCGGCAGTACTCTGTGGGCACCTGGTTTACATAGAAAGGACGTGATATGTACAAGACTATTTTGGTGCCGATCGATATTGAAGAGGATCTGTTGACCGAGCATGCGCTGAAGCATGTGGAATACTTAGCGAAGATGTCCGGCGCTAAAGTGCATTTCTTCCATGCGCTGCCGGATGCTTCGGCTTTTGTTACTGCCTATTCGTTCGGTCTCAAGGAATTTGAGAATCAGGCGGAAGTGAAGGCGGTGGATAAACTGAAGAAAATCATGTCGGAAATCGATCTGCCGTTGGATCGCCTCAATTACACCGTCAGCTTCGGTTCTGCACGCGATCAGGTGCTGGAACTGGCGGAAGAGATCGACGCCGATCTGATCATTATCGGTTCGCGCCGCCCGAGCGTGAAGACCTATCTACTGGGGTCTAACGCTGCCGCTATCGTTCGCCATGCCAATATTTCGGTGATGGTAGTCAGATAATCCGTCTTAAACCCTCGTTTTCGGGTGCGTTCTGCGGTTGTCGGTCGGCTGCAGAGCGTGCCTGGCGTTTTATTGCCATCTCAGCCTGAGCTGCTACGATTTTAGCTGACGTTTTTATGCCGATCGGGCCACCGGCCTTGCGCATATTCATCATCTCAGCCAGAAGAGGGGCAGCTATGCCATTAGAAGTCGATGGGATCATCAGAGGCGATCGGGGCAGTGAACCGAGCCGTTGGCAACATGCGTCAACCAAACCGCTTATCACGCTGACCTGGCATCACACCATTCCCTGGAACTGTTTGCGTAATGTCTGGAATGGTCTGGTAGCGGGGCAGCATTGGAACGCGCTGGACGAGTTTATGAACCTGATCGGTGTGCCAAACCGCGCCGAGGTGCTCAAACAGATCAAAAATAAAAACCTGCAGGATCGCGATGGATTACACACTCTGGTGACCTGGCAAGGATGGAATATCGTCGAGGGACCAGGTAATGAGTATCGCGCTCAGGGCGACGATCCCGGTGAAAACTTCGACGGTTGGTCGGGTAAGGGGATGAGTACCAATCAGCAAGCGACGCAGCAGCAGGTCAATGTGTTGTATCTGGTGATGGCGCCGTTGGGAAACCGGGCGCTGGACGCCGCCAGACAGGCGCCGCACATTACTGCGGAAGAAGCGGGCGTCTTGCAACGGACGATTAAACAGACCCGCCCAACGTTGCGAGGAAAGGAACCGATCCGGTGGCAAGAAGACATGTGGCATCAGGTGCAGCCGGGTAAAGAGGCGAAACACTTTGCCCGCTGGGATACCAAACCGGTATGGCGCAAGCGCCTGCACAGCGACCTGGTTCAGGCAAGATAAGACTCCCCCGCGCCGGGTTGCCGGCGCGGGGGGGCAATCCGGCGCTAATCGCACAGCGCCACTATTTCGTCGTACAACGTCCTGGGGATTTTCACACCGTCTTGTTCGCTCTGGCGCCGCTGCCGATAACGCCGCTCGCCGGGGATGCGTGCGCCTTGCGCCTGCATACTGGCAAACATCGCCTCTGCGTTGGCGAAATATTTCGCCTTATCTGCACCGAGAAAACGTTCGGGATCCAACGCGATGATCAATTCACCGCCGTAGGGCGACGAACCGGTACCGTCGTCATAGGCCAGCGACTCTTTGCTGGTCATATCGCCGATCAGCGGGCCAGCCAATAATTCCACCATCGCCGCCAGCGCCGAGCCCTTATGGCCGCCGAAGGTCAGCATCGCGCCTTCCAACACGCTGGCGGCATCGGTGGACGGATTGCCTGCCTTATCAATACCCCAGCCTTCGGGCAGCGGAGTACCAGCGCGGCGATGCAGTTCAATTTCGCCTCGCGCCGCCGCGCTGGTGGCCATGTCGAACAAAAACGGCGGCCGATCGGGGCGTGGCCAGCCGAAGGCGATGGGGTTGGTGCCGAACAGCGGTCGCGAACCGCCGGCCGGCGTCACCCAGGCGTGGCTGGGCGTGCAGGCTAAGGCCACCAATCCCTGCTCGGTCAGCGGTTCGATGTCGGCCCACAGCGCGGAGAAGTGCACGCAGCGGTTGATCGTCAGCGCGGCGATGCCATTGGCGCGCACCTTATCGATAAAGGCCGGCAGAGCGGTGCGGTAGGCCAGCAGGGAAAACGCACCGCCGGCATCGGCGCGTAAGATGGCCGGCGCTTGGTCGAACAGCTTGGGCTTTGCATCGGCAGAGACTTTGCCTGCCCGCAGCGATCGCACGCAGCCCAACAACCGGTACAGCCCGTGCGAAGCGCAGCCGTCGCGTTCGCCCTGGGTGACATTTTGCGCCACCGCCTCAGCATGCGCCTGATTGAAACCGTTGCTGCGCAATGCGCGCAATGCCAGTTGATAAGCCTGTTCCAGCGACAGAACGTGTATGGATGTCATTTCGATGTCCTCCCTGGATTCATTCTTCTTCATCACCGATAAAATTGGCCTGAGGTAAACAGGTATAGGCGCCCCAGTAGTAAACCGCCAGCGCAATCACCGCCATGGTAAGGGTGTCCCACGGGTGGGCAATGGCACCGATGCCGCCGAAGCTGCTGAGGTAGGAGAGTGCGATCACCAGCGCATAGAAGACGATCAGCCACAGCGAGGACCAAATTTGTTGCCGGAGGCTAACGGCGTGGGTCGGCACCTGATTTTTGAACAGGATGTAGATGAAGAACATCAGGATCTGCAAACCGAGCAGCCAGGAGACGGTATCCCAGCCGGACCAGAAGACGATCAGCGCCGAAATGATAAACGACAGCGGGCCGAGCACGCAGAAAGCGCGCACCCGGAACGGACGCGGCATATCGGGCGCATTGCGCCGCAGCCCGGCGGCGGTGACCGGGGCAATGGCGTAGCTCAGCACCAGCGCGGCGGACACCACGCCGATCAGCTTTTCCCACGACGGGAACGGCAGCGTCCAGAATACCGAAAGGGCGAAGGTCAGCCACAGCGCCGGGCGGGGAATGCCGGACTCGCCATCTACCCGGGTGAACAGTTTGAAGAAGGTGCCGGCGCGAGCCCAACCGTAGATCACGCGAGGCGTGGCGTTCATATAGATGTTGCCGGTGCCGCTCGGTGAAACGATCGCGTCGCTGACCACCAGAAATGCCAGCCATCCCATGCCCAGCGTGATGGCGATATCGCGGAACGGCAAGGAGAACTGTTGGCTGATGCCGGCCCAGCCGCCGCTCAGCATCTCACTGGGGATGCTGCCGAGAAACGCTATCTGCAGCAGGACATAAATGATGGTGGACAGCACCACCGACAGGATCAGCGCGATGGGAATGGTGCGCTGCGGCCTTTGCACCTCACTGGCGACCGAAATGATCGGCGTCAGGCCGAGGTAGGCGAAGATGATGCCGCCGGCGGAAATGGCGGCCTCAACCCCGGCGGAGCCGAAGGGGGCAAAGCCTTGGCTGTGCAGGTTTTCCGGTTTGAAAAAGCTGAACAACACCACGATCACCAGCAGCGGCACCAGAAACTTCAGCACGCTGATCAGGTTATTGGATTTGGCGAAGGTTTTGACGCTGTAGTAGTTGAGCGCGAAGAAAAAGCACAGCAGCGCCAGCTGCACCAGCCAGCCGATCGACGTAGGGTCGCCGGAACCCGGCTGGCTGAGGAACGGGAACCAGGCGGCGGCGTATTGCCGGGCGGCGACGACCTCGATGGCGATCAGGCTCGAGAAGGCGATCAGCGTGATAAACCCCAGCAGATAACCCATCAGTTCACCGTGCGAGAACACCGGATAGCGAATGATGCCCCCGGCGCGCGGCAGGGCGGCGCCCAGCTCGCAGTAGACGATGCCGAGCAGCAGCACCGCCAGGCCGCCGATCAGCCAGGAATAGATGCCGGCCGGGCCGGCGATGGAGGAGACATGGCTGGCGGCGAACAGCCAACCGGAGCCGAAGATGGCGCCCAGACCGATGAACGTCAGATCGGTGAGCGTAAGCTGCTTCTTGAATTTGCCTTGGGTTGTCATGGTATTACCCTTTTGTTATTGAGTGGCAGGCAGATGCGGCCGGGCTAATTTTGGGCAGGTGAAACCAGGGGATCTCGGGTGAAAACGCCGTTCACCAGCCGTAGCAGGTTGAGCGGGTTGGCATCCTGCAGCGGTGGCGGCAGCAGCGCCGCTGGCGTGTTTTGCAAACAGACCGGCCGCAGGAAACGTTCGATGGCCAACGTGCCTACCGAGGTGCCGCGTGCGTCGCTGGTCGCCGGGTAGGGACCGCCGTGCACCATGGCGTCGCACACTTCCACCCCGGTCGGATACCCGTTGAACAGCACCCGACCGGCTTTGCGTGCCAACAGTGTCGTCAGCCCGGCGGCCATATCGAGATCGCCGTCATCCGCCAGCAGCGTGGCGGTCAACTGACCTTGCAATGCCGCCAGCGCCGCATGCAGCTGTGCTTCGCTATCTACAGCGACCAGGATGCTGGCCGGGCCGAAGACCTCCTGTTGCAGCAGGGGATCGGCCTGCAGCAGCAGAGCCTCCTCCGCGTGATACAGCTGTGCCGTCGCCCGATGAGGGGGCGTTTCGCTGCGGCCCGCCAGACGGCGCATACCTGGGTGCGCATCGAGGGCCGCCAGCCCGTGACGGTAGTGCTCCAGCGTGCCGGCATTCAGCATCGGCTGCGGCTCGGCGGCGTTGACCAAGGCGCTCATCGTTTCGGCCAGCCGATCGAAGGCGGCGCCACGCAGCGCGACGATCACGCCGGGTTTGGTGCAGAACTGACCGCAACCGAGCGTGAAGGAAGAGACCAGTTCCTGCGCGATGTGCTGCCCGCGCCGCGCCAGCGCCTGTGGCAGGATCACGACCGGGTTGATGCTCGACATTTCGGCGAAGACCGGGATAGGTTGAGGGCGTTGCATGGCTATATTGAACAGTGCCCGGCCGCCTTGCAGCGAGCCGGTGAATCCTACGGCCTGAATCGCCGGATGTTGCACCAGGTCGGCTCCCACGCGGTTGCCGAAGATCATGTTGAAGACGCCGACGGGCATCTCCGTGCGTTTCCGGGCGCGCTCGATCGCCTGAGCGGTCAGTTCGGCCGTGATCATATGGCCGCTGTGCGCCTTGAACACGACCGGGCAGCCGGCGGCGAGCGCGGCCGCGGTATCGCCGCCCGCGGTGGAAAACGCCAGCGGGAAGTTGCTGGCGCCGAATACCGCCACCGGGCCAAGCGCCGTGCGGTATTGACGTAGGTCGGGGCGCGGCAGGGGGGAACGCTGCGGCAGCGCGCAGTCGATGCGCACGCCCTCGACGTCGCCGCGCCGCAGCAGCGTAGCGAACAGCCGCATCTGGCCGCTGGTTCTGGTGCGTTCGCCGCTCAACCGCGCCGGCGGCAAGGCTGTTTCCTGCATGGCGAAAGCGAAGAAAGCCTCATCCAACGCGTCTAGCTCCTCGGCAATAGCGTCGAGAAAGTTCGCGCGTTGTTCCGCGCTGAGCTGCGAATAAGGCGCAAAGGCCGCGGCGGCAGCTTCTGCGGCGGCGGCGGTTTCAGCGGCCGTGGCCTGGTGGAAGCGGTAGCCGGTCGGCTGACCGTCGTCGGCGCGCAGGCTGAGCAGCACCGCTTCCCCTTCGGCGCGGCGTTGGCCGCCGATAAATTGTTGGCCGCTGATGGCGGCAGAGCGATCGTTGGGCATCGGTTCCCCCGGTAGAGAAAGCATGACGCCCGGCATGGCCGGGCGGCGAAGACGTTACAGGCCGACGTTCGGCAGCGCAGGGCGAGTGGCCAGCGCTTTATCAATCACGGCGTTGATCTCGGTAAGCGTCTCGCCCTGCAGCGCCAGGCGCGGCGGACGAGTGACGGCGCTGCCGCGGCCGACCCGCTGTTCGCAAAGCTTGATGCATTGCACCAGATCGGGGCGGGCATCGAGGTGCAGCAGCGGCATAAACCAGCTGTACAGCGCCAACGCTTCCTCATAGCGTTTTTCCTGCGCCAGCCGGAACAGGGTTTCCCCTTCGCGCGGGAAGGCATTGGACATGCCGGAGATCCAGCCTTGCGCACCAACGGCAATGCTTTCCAGCACCACATCGTCCAACCCGGCGAACAGCACGAAGCGATCGCCGACTTCGTTGCGCAGATCGATAAAGCGACGGGTGTCGCCCGACGAGTCTTTGAAGCACACGATGTTCTCGCAGTCGACCAGCGAGGTCAGGATGTCGGGCGTGACGTCATTTTTGTAAATGGGAGGATTGTTGTAGACCATGATCGGCAGATCGGTCGCGCCGGCGACGCTGCGGAAGTGCGTGGCGGTTTCGTGCGGCTTGGCGGAGTAGACCAGCGCCGGCATCACCATAATCCCGTCGACGCCGGCCTTTTGCGCTTCACGCGCCATGTTCTGTGCGAAGGCGGTGGTGAACTCGGCGATGCCGGCGATCACCGGTACTTTACCGTCGGCGGCGTCTCTCGCCACTTCGATCACCGCCAGCTTTTCTTGCACCGTCATCGAAGTGTTTTCACCGACGGTGCCGCACACCACCAGGCCGGAGACGCCGTCGCGCACCAGGTTTTTAATCACCGTATGAGTGGCGTCGAGGTCCAGAGAGAAATCGTTGCGGAACTGGGTCGTCACCGCCGGGAATACGCCGCTCCAGCTTATGGCTTTATGGCTCATCGTGTTTGTCCTGTCGTCCGAAAGTGTTAATGAAAAGTGAATCTTTGGTAAGGCTCACCGACAGATTGACCGGTATTGCGCGGGGAGGCTTGACGCTTTTCGCCGATTGCCGCGACGAAATTGGCACAATGGCGCCGAAAAGCGGGCGTGAAAAAACCGGGCGCCGGCGCACCGCGAACAGAGGAGTATTAACCAGATAAATCAGATCATTAAGCGGAAATCGTCAGGCGGAAATCGCGCGGTGTAGACCCGGTCATCGCTTTGAATTGACGGCTGAAGGCGCTGTGATCGGTGTAGCCGCACAGCAGCGCGATGTCGGTGATCGGCAGATCGCCGGCCAGCAGTTCCGTGGCCTTTTCCAACCGTACTTTGTGGATCATCTGGCGCGGGGTGAGGTGGAAGATACGTTTGCAGTAGCGTTCGATCTGCGCCACCGACAAGCCGGTCAGCCCCGTCAGCTCCTCAAGCGCGATCGGCCGTGCGTAGTGGCGGCGGATGTGCACGTCGATCGCCGCCAGCCGTTGGTAGGCCGGGTGATTGGCCTTAGCTTCCTGCAGATCGTGAGAAATACCCGCCATGCCGATGATTTTTCCCTGCGCGTCGTACAGCGCCAGCTTTTGCGTCAGGCACCAGCCGGTTTCGCGGCCGTTGTACAGGTGCATTTCCAGCTGATCCTGGATCAGCACGCCGTGGCGCAATACCCGCAGATCCTGCTCGGTGTAGCCGGACCCGAGCTGAGCGGGAAAAACGTCGGCGGAGGTCTTGCCCAGCAGCGGCGTGACGGTTTTGAAACCGCAGCGCCTGGCCAGCGTCAGGTTGGCCAGCAGGTAGCGAGCCTGGGCGTCTTTGATAAAGAACACCACGTTGGGGATCGCGTTCAGCAGCGGCGCGATCAGCGCCAGCGTATTCAGCAGATCGCGCAGGTTGTTCGGGCGCTGCTGCGCCAGGCCGTCGCACAGGCGCGACAGATGTTCAACGGCAAAAACGTCCTCCTGCTCCGGCAGCCCCACAAGCGAAGGCGGCGAGAGAGAAACCGGAGGCTGATAGTCTGAAGTGGATCGCATAGCAGTCCCTTTTCGGTCGTTAGCCGGAAAAATAGGCGGATCGGGTTGATGTCTTCGCATCAATATTAACTTTTCTTTAACAAATCAAGCGCTATTTCCGGCCGCCTGCCAAATATGCGGATTGCCGCATACTTTTGCCGTGCGGTGCGTGGCGGTTACTTGAAAACTGCGGCACTTCTCGCCACGTGGAGGTTTAGCATGAAAGTAACGTCATGATAAATAGGTTATTGTTATGGTTTTCGTTAAAGGCGTGCCCGTGACGCGTCAGGCCTGACTTTTATCACTGTGCTGATTTCTTCATTCGCCGCGCCGAAACGCATCAAGCCGTAATGGCCACATTCGTTCAGGCTAATGCCATTGGTAACATCTCATTAACTCAGGAGACGCCGATGGTACTTTCTGCGCATATCACCGCTTTGCGGGCGATCGATTCTCATACCGGCGGAGAGCCGACCCGCCTGATCGTGGAAGGCTTTCCCGATCTTGGCGAGGGCAGCATGGCGGAACGACGGGCGCGTTTCGCGCAATATTATGACGATTGGCGCTGTGCGGTGATGCTCGAGCCGCGCGGTAACGACGTGTTGGTGGGGGCGTTGCTGTGCCGCCCCTGTTCGCCACAGGCCACCGCCGGGGTGATCTTCTTTAACAACAGCGGCTACCTGGGCATGTGTGGGCACGGCACTATCGGGCTGATCGCTTCGCTGGCGCACCTGGGGCGCATCCACGCCGGGCGTCACCTGATAGAGACCCCGGTTGGCCCGGTAAACGCCACGCTGCACGAGGACGGCAGCGTCACGGTGGAGAACGTGGCGGCTTATCGTTACCGCCGCCAGGTGCGGCTTGAGGTGGCGGGTTACGGGCCGGTGACGGGTGACATCGCCTGGGGCGGCAACTGGTTCTTCCTGATCGGCGAGTCGCCGTTGCCCATCGATAAACAAAATCTGGAGGCGTTGACCGCGTTCACCTGGGCGGTGCGGCAGACGTTGGAGCAAGCGGGTATCTGCGGTGAAGACGGCGGGGTGATAGACCATATAGAACTGTTCGGTGACGATCCGCAAGCCGACAGCCGCAGCTTCGTGCTGTGCCCCGGCAAAGCCTACGATCGTTCCCCGTGCGGCACCGGCACCAGCGCCAAACTGGCGTGTCTGGCGGCGGACGGTAAGCTGTCACCGGACACGCTGTGGCGCCAGGCCAGCGTGATCGGCAGCGAATTTCAGGCCTACTATCGCCGGAATGGCCATCGCATTACCCCTTTTATTCGCGGGCAGGCCTATGTGTGCGCCGATAGCCAGCTGTTGCTCGACGAACGCGATCCCTTTGTCTGGGGAATACGCTGATGGGCGTCGGGCGGAAAGCCGATGTCATTGTGGTGGGGGCCGGTATCATCGGCGCCGCCTGTGCCTGGCGGCTGGCGTGGGAAGGGTATCGCGTCTCGGTGGTGGACGATCGCCGCGCCGGCGCTACCGCCGCCGGCATGGGGCATTTGGTGTGCATGGACGACAATCCGGCCGAACTGGCGTTGAGCGCTTATTCGCTGCGGTTATGGCGTGAAGTGACGGGGCGCATGCCGCAAGACTGTGCCTGGCGCGGCTGCGGAACGCTATGGCTGGCGGATAAAGCGGATGAAATGGCCAGCGCCGAGCAAAAGCGGGCGCGGCTGGCGGAGCAGGGCGTGGCCGCAGAACTGCTGACGGCAGAGCAGATCGCCGCCATGGAGCCGATGCTGCGGCACGGCCTGGCCGGTGGGCTGCGGGTGCCGGGCGACGGCATTCTGTATGCACCGCAAGTGGCGCGTTGGCTGCTGGCCGATGCGGGTGCGGCGATCGACGTGGTGCATGGCGAAGCGGCCGCGCTGGAAGAGGGGGCCGTGCGGCTGGCGGACGGCAGGCGCCTGGCTGCGCCGATAGTGGTTCTGGCCTGCGGCCTGCGGGCCAATGGTTTGTTGCCGCAGCCGCTGCTGCGTGCCAAGAAGGGCCACCTGGCGATCACCGATCGTTATCCGCCGCGGGTGCGGCATCAGCTGGTGGAACTGGGGTACGGCGCCAGCGCGCATGCCAGCGACGGCACCTCGGTGGCGTTTAATGTACAGGCGCGGCCCACCGGGCAATGGCTGATCGGTTCTTCCCGCCAGTTCGATTCCGCCGATTCGTCATTGGATATGCCGCTGCTGGCGGCGATGCTCACACGTGCGCAGCATTTCTTGCCCGCGCTGGCGCAGATGAACATCATTCGCTGCTGGACCGGGCTGCGCGCCGCCTCTGCCGACGGGCTGCCGCTGTTAGGCGCGCATCCGCAGCATTCCTGGCTGTGGCTGGCGTTGGGGCACGAGGGATTGGGCGTCACGACTGCCCTCGGCAGCGCCGCGCTGATTGCTGCTCAGATCGGCCGGCAAACGCCGGAGATTGACGATACCCCGTATTTGGCGGCGCGGGCGTTTGCCGCCGAGGAGCTGCCTGTATGAATGAAAGACAAAACATGCTCACGTTGAACATCGATGGCGATCCCTGCCGGGTGCCGGTTGGCATTAGCGTTGCTGCGGCACTCAGCCTGTGTGGCGACGATCGTTGTCGGTTGTCGATTTCTCACCAAGCGCGCGCCCCCTTTTGCGGCATGGGTATTTGTCAGGAGTGCCGGGTGACCATTAACGGTCTGCGTCGTCTGGCGTGCCAGACGCTGTGCCAGGCCGGTATGCGTATTGAGAGGAGCGATGATGAGTAACTTCGACTGTGAGGTGCTGATCGTCGGTGCTGGGCCGGCCGGCATGGCGGCGGCGCTGGCCGCAGCGGAAAGTGGTGGTCAGGTGCGAATGATTGATGATAATCCGCATCCCGGCGGGCAAATTTGGCGCGGTGGGCCGCAGGTGGCTTTGCCTGAAACGGCGAACCGCTATCGGCAGGCGATAGCGACGAGGGAAAATATTGCGCTACAGTCCGGCTGCAAGCTGGTGGCACAGTGTGGCGTTGACCGATTGGCCTATGAAGATGCCGAAGGTTGCGGCGTGATTCGCTATCAAAAGCTGATTTTATGCAATGGCGCGCGTGAACTGTTGTTGCCGTTTCCCGGCTGGACGCTGCCGGGGGTGACCGGCGCCGGTGGTCTACAGGCGCAAATCAAGCAGGGGCTGGCGATCCGTGGCGAGCGCGTGGCGATCGCCGGCAGTGGTCCGTTGTTGCTGGCGGTGGCGAACAGCGTGAAACAGGCCGGCGGCGAGGTGGTGCTGGTGGCGGAACAGGCGCCGCTTTGGCGGTTGGCGGCGTTCGCCGGCGGCCTGTGGCGTTGGCCGGCCAAGCTGCGCCAGGCGTTTTCCCTGATGCCGCGTCCTTACCATGCCGGCAGCCGAGTACTGGCGGCGTTGGGGCAAGAACGTTTAACTTCGGTGCACGTCAATAACGGCGGGCGGGAGAGAACGATCGCCTGCGACAGGTTGGCCTGCGGTTTTGGTCTGGTGGCGAATATTGAGTTGGCGATGCTGCTGGGGTGTCAGATAGAACACGACGCCGTAGCGGTGGATCATTGGCAGCAAACCAGCCAGGCGCAAATTTTTGCTGCCGGGGAGTGTACCGGCATCGGCGGCAGTGAATTGGCGCTCACTGAAGGCGCTATCGCCGGTTATGCCGCCACTGGGCAGCGGGAAAAGGCAGAGCGCCTGGCGGTGCAGCGGCGGCAGTGGCGACGTTTCGCCACGGCGGTGGCAAGCACCTTTGCACTTGATGAACGCTTGAATTTGCTGGCCAAACCGCAAACGATACTGTGTCGCTGCGAAGACGTCACGCTGGAACAGGTGAGCCATCAGCCAGATTGGAACACGGCCAAGCTGAGCAGCCGTTGTGGCATGGGGGCTTGCCAGGGCAAAGTCTGTGCGACGGCGGCAAGGCAGCTTTTGGGCTGGCCTTTACCGCTACCGCGTGTGCCTTTAACGCCGGTCAGAGCGGAAACGCTGGTTGCTCTGGGAGGGCATTGCAGCGACGACGACAATTGATGGCGCGTCGCTGCGGTGACGTTTCAGCTCAAACCCACGTCGCTGCATCACCATTGCGGCCAATAGTAGGTTTTCTCTCGCCAACCTTTGCCGTACATACAGGCTTCGATGGTGGCGTTTCGGGCGGACTGATTGCGATCGGTCTGCACCGTCTTAATCGACGGCTCTTTGTCATAGCGGTATCCCGATGGGCAATCTTTCTTATTTTTCTCGCAAGGGATGTATTTGTTTTCGTAGCTGAACTCCACGTCCCGCACCACGTCCGGCGGAAAACGTTCGTAGCCGCGGCTACGGCATTCGGCATATTCGGCATCCCGGGTACTCTCGACCGCGCCGGGTCTTTCCCATTGGGTGCAGGCGGTCATCATCAAAAGCGGCAAAACAATCAAATAACGGCAATTCTTCATGGTGTCCCTAACTCTTTCTCTATCCTGAGGCTCGCCGCCTAGGAATGTTCCTAACTGGCGAGGTAGGAAAGTGTAATAAACTGACGGAACAATTGGAAATGATAATGGTTATTGTTTAGGTGTGATTGAGGTAGCGCCGCGTCGAGAGAGGATGCTGCCGAAATGATAGGGCTTGTCGTGATCTGCCATCTCGCAACGAGGGGGGAGATGACGCACCTCTTGTTTCATCCATTCTCTTTTTAGTGCAATGATCCGTTTATTCTCGCACCGTTGTGTGAGGAAAAATAATATGCAAGCTAAGTTTTTTCTTATCCTATTTTAATGCCATTTCTATTTAGGATATTTACCCATGCCTAAGATTTAATGTCCGGTATTAATACCTTATTTTTTTATTTCTGTTTTTTTATTGTGGTTTTATTTTCAGATTTCATCCATGAAAGACTTTTCAGTTACAGGGAATTCATTTGCATTTTAAATTTGGATTTTTTAAATTCAGTTCAGATGAAGGATAACCGTTCGCGACAAAGTCAAAAAAGGAGTTTATTTTGTCTGGGATAAAGAAAACGCCTGAAAGTCATGACGGTTTACCTTCACCATCAGAGGATTATGATACTTTTAAGCACCTCTCTGATGTTGGCGCCGTGTTGGGATATGGGCGAACTCGCTTTTATCAGTGGTGCCGTGGGCGCGGATTTCTAACCCCGATGAACGTGCCTTCACATGAAATGATCAGCCTGGGTTATATGGTGGCGGTGCTATCAGAGACCGGTCATACACGGGTTTACGTCACGCCGGATGGTTTTAGTTACGTCAGCGGTGCGTTTGCGGCAGATATCCAACGTGGCATGATCAAGTTTTAAATTTGCGAGATTCTCCTTTATTTTAAGCGCTTTAATGCAGAATCTTCTTATTCCTGCGGGTTGGTGGGGGCGTGGGAAGTTGTCCGATTTTTCCGTCTCTGCGACATGAATGCTACTGGAGGCAGCCATTCTCTTGTTACGATAAACATTATTTTCTTCAGGAGCCAAGGATGAAGCATTACGCCGCGTTGTTATTTGCCTCTGCACTGTTGACGGGATGTGCGACTCAAGCCATACCGCCGCAACAGGCTCAGTTACCGCCCCCAAGCCGTCTGATGCTCTACCAGAATATCCCGGATACGCCTTACGCCACGGTGGTGGTGGTACGCGACAGCGGAATGCTGGCAGGCAGCTGCCGCACCGGCGTCTATGTGAATGGGGCGTTTGCCGCTTCGCTGGAGGCGAAAGAAAAAGCAGAGTTTCGCGTGCCGACAGGCAATATCACGGTCAGTATCGGGCAAGATATGATCGAGAATCACCTGTGTATTTGGCGTGACACCGGAGGCAGTATACCGATGACGCTGCGCGCCGGTGAAAGCCGCTATCTGCGTATCGCCGGTGACCGGCAGCGTGGTTTCGTTTTGCAGGCGGGGCGACCGTAATCCGCCCAGGCAGGGGCGTTAACGTCCTTGCCACCATCCCCATAGCGTAATTAATAGCCACGCCGCCGCAATCCAGAATAGTACCGCCGCCCCCAGAGCCAACGACAGCCGCAGGCTGTTAATCAGGAAATACAGAGAAATCAAATACACCAGATAGGGCAGCACTGCCCACATGCCGAAAACCAGCGTCGTTTTCAGCGCTGCAATGGAACGCTCGTTGCCGACAATGTAATGCGCAATCAGGGCGAAAGTGGGGAAAAGGGGAACTAAACCGGCGATATAATAGTTGCGCGTTTTGGCCAGCAGGCCGATCAGAACCACGACCAGTGCGCCGATCAGCGCTTTGACAAGGATACCCATAATGGTCTCGGGTGTGGGGGAAAGCCAACACACTGCCCGAAAGCACGAGCAAGATCAATGGGGTGTGACATAGCGCGGGGAAAAGCAGACCCGCATGAAGCGCGGGTCTGAGACGCAATGCTTACTGACGGTAAGCGTGCTTGATTTGTTGAATGCTGTTCTTGAAGATTTCCGCCTGGGTGGGATCTTCAATCTGGGCGATAAAACGTTCCATGTTGATGATAACTTTCCCGGCGTCGGCCTGGCCGATCGACTTCAGGATCAGCGTCAGCGTGGCTTTGAGGCAGGCAACCTCGGTCGCCAAGATCTCCGGGTTTGCAGACGTAGTGAAATCAACGTTGCTCATTTTCTCTCCTGATTTTTTGAGGCCGTAGCCTGATTCAAGCTGCTTTGGCGCACCGCGCGCGGGTTAAAACATCACCCCACGCGCGGCGGCGAATTTAACTGGGCGCGGAGTATAGCATAGCATGCGTCCATCATCTGCACTGGGCTTGCTCCGCTCACGCCGGTGGGCAGCGCCTGTTCACCGTCAGTCTGAATCATCCATTATCGGTAAGTTATTTCGAGGCGGTTAACAAGTATTTGTCCGGTACGTTATTGTTGAACCCTAGGGGTTATTATAATTATTTGAGGCGGCTGACACTGATTTTGCCGATGTCTACCGAGAATAATAGTTTTACACGCCGGGTGTTCGGCCGGCGATGGCGCCGGCTTTTGCTACGTCTTTAAATATCAAATGATTACAAACGGCCAGCAACCGTGTTAATATTATTCATGTCGTGATTGCTTACACAGATTTCCCCCTCGCTGCATGATTATCGCGCTATCCTGTGTCTGACGCGACGCAACGAAATTATTTTCGTCGCACGATCTTTTCCGACGTGACGATTTATTGGCGGCATAGACGGCTAAAATTGAAAAGTTAGCTCTGCTCCGCAAAGTTATTCGAAAGTATGTATTAATCTGTGTTCATTCTTGTCTGAAAAACAAGTAATATCTCTGGCGAAAACAGAGGCTGATTGCGTTACTCCCTTTTTTTGGAGATTTTTCCTTGATTAGCGTTCTTCTTGTTGATGACCACGAACTGGTGCGCGCAGGGATACGACGCATTCTTGAAGATATCAAAGGTATAAAAGTTGTCGGTGAGGCCCAATGCGGTGAAGACGCCGTAAAATGGTGCCGTGGCAACGCTGTCGATATCGTGCTGATGGACATGAATATGCCGGGAATTGGCGGGCTGGAAGCCACGCGCAAGATTGTGCGTTATGCACCCGACGTCAAAGTCATCATGTTGACTATCCATACCGAAAACCCGTTGCCCGCGAAGGTGATGCAGGCGGGGGCCGCCGGTTATCTGAGCAAGGGCGCCGCGCCGCAGGAAGTGATTAACGCCTTGCGTTCCGTGCATGCGGGCCAGCGCTATATCGCGTCTGATATCGCTCAGCAGATGGCCCTGAGTCAGCTGGAGCCCCAGGCCGAAACGCCGTTCAGCTGCCTGTCTGAACGCGAGTTGCAGATCATGCTGATGATCACCAAAGGCAAAAAGGTGAATGAGATCTCGGAGCAGTTGAGTCTCAGCCCGAAAACGGTGAACAGTTATCGTTACCGCATGTTCAGCAAACTGAATATCAGCGGCGACGTCGAACTGACCCACCTGGCCATCCGACATGGATTGTTCAATGCGGAGACGTTGTTAAGCAGTGAATGACCGTTTTGATGCCAAAGCCTTCCTGAGTACCGTCACCAGCCAGCCCGGCGTCTACCGTATGTACGACGCCACGGGCACGGTGATCTACGTCGGTAAAGCCAAAGACCTGAAAAAGCGTCTCGCAAGCTATTTTCGGCAGCAGGTCAGCAGCCGTAAAACCGAGACGCTGGTTAAAAATATCGCACAAATAGACGTAACTGTTACTCATACTGAAACAGAAGCGCTGTTGTTAGAACATAACTACATTAAATTGTATCAGCCGCGATACAATGTTCTTTTGCGAGACGATAAATCTTATCCGCTGATTTTCCTTAGTGCCGATACTCACCCCCGTTTGGCGGTGCACCGCGGCGCCAAACACGCCAAGGGTGAATATTTCGGCCCTTTTCCCAACTCTTACGCCGTGCGTGAAACGCTGGCGCTGCTGCAAAAGCTGTTCCCGATCCGCCAGTGTGAAAACAGCGTGTATCGCAACCGCTCACGTCCGTGTCTGCAATATCAGATCGGCCGTTGTCTGGGGCCTTGCGTCGCCGGCCTGGTGAGCGAAGAGGAATACCAGCAGCAGGTGGACTATGTGCGGCTGTTCCTGTCCGGTAAAGATCAGCAGGTGTTGCACCAGCTGATTGCTCGTATGGAAGAAGCCAGCAAACTGCTGAATTTCGAGGAAGCGGCGCGCATTCGCGATCAAATTCAGGCCGTGCGCCGCGTCACCGAACGCCAGTTTGTCTCGGGCGACAGTGACGATCTGGACGTGATCGGCGTGGCCTTCGACGCCGGTATGGCGTGTCTGCACGTGCTGTTCATCCGTCAGGGCAAGGTGCTGGGCAGCCGCAGCTATTTCCCGAAAGTGCCGGGCGGCACGGATATGAGCGAAGTGGTGCAGACCTTCGTCGGCCAGTTTTATCTGCAGGGCAGCCAGGCACGCACCCTGCCCGGTGAGATCCTGCTGGATTTCAACCTGCCGGAAAAAGAGCTGCTTGCCGAGTCACTCTCCGAGCTGGCGGGGCGCAAGATTCAGATCCAAAGCAAACCGCGCGGCGATCGCGCCCGTTATCTGAAGCTGGCGCGCACCAACGCTGCAACGGCGCTGACCACCAAGCTGTCGCAACAGTCGACTATCCATCAACGGCTGGCGGAATTGACCAAGGTGTTGAACCTGACGGAAATCAACCGCATGGAGTGCTTCGATATCAGCCACACCATGGGCGAGCAGACCGTGGCTTCGTGCGTGGTGTTCGACGGTAATGGCCCGGTGCGCTCGGAGTATCGGCGCTATAATATCAGCGGCATCACCCCCGGCGATGATTACGCGGCGATGACGCAGGTGCTGAAGCGCCGCTACGGCAAGGCGCTGGAAGAGAAAAAAATCCCGGACGTCATCTTTATCGATGGCGGCAAAGGGCAGCTCGGCATGGCGATCGAGGTGTTCAAATCGCTGAATGTCACTTGGGATAAGAGTAAACCGCTGCTTATCGGCATCGCCAAAGGCGCCGACCGCAAGGCCGGGTTAGAAACGTTGTTCTTCGTGCCGGAAGGTGAGGGCATTTCGCTGCCGCCGGATTCGCCGGCGCTGCATGTGATCCAGCATATTCGCGATGACTCGCACAATCACGCGATTACCGGCCACCGGCAGAGAAGGGCGAAAGTCAGAAATACCAGCGCGCTGGAGCTGATTGAGGGCGTAGGGCCAAAGCGGCGTCAGGTGCTGTTGAAGTATATGGGCGGACTGCAACCTTTGTTGAACGCCAGCGTGGAGGAAATTGCAAAAGTGCCGGGTATTTCACAAGCATTGGCAGAAAAGATCTACAATGCATTGAAACACTGAGGGCAATGTAGCAACATACTCTTAATTTCCACTCTAGCCAGATAGTTACCGTAGCATTATGCAATTGAATATACCGACTTGGCTTACCCTGTTTCGCGTAGTTCTGATCCCATTCTTTGTGCTGGCGTTTTATCTGCCGTTCAACTGGGCTCCGATGGTTTGCGCCGTTATCTTTGTGTTTGCCGCCGTCACCGACTGGTTTGACGGCTTCCTGGCACGCCGCTGGAAACAAACGACGCGCTTCGGGGCGTTTTTGGATCCGGTCGCGGACAAAGTGATGGTGGCGGTGGCGCTGGTGTTGGTGGCGGAGCACTACCACAGCTGGTGGATCACGCTGCCGGCGGCCACCATGATCGCCCGTGAAATCATCATTTCGTCGCTGCGTGAGTGGATGGCGGAAATTGGCAAACGCAGCAGCGTGGCGGTGTCCTGGATCGGCAAAGTGAAAACCATGGCACAGATGATGTCGCTGGTGGGCTTGCTGTGGCGGCCGGATCGCTCCGTAGAGTATGTGGCGATTGGCTTGTTGTATATCGCGGCGGTGCTGACTTTCTGGTCGATGTTCCAATATTTGAACGCGGCACGCAACGATCTGCTGGAACCGTGATCGATACGCTGCAAAAATCGGCAAACGATCGTGGTGAGCCAACAATTTTATTGACTCATCACGTCAGGTAAGTAGAATGCATCGCATCAGACGACAACGATGAATTGCCGAAAGATAGCAAAGAAATCAGTCAGTTCTGGTAATGCGGGAATAGCTCAGTTGGTAGAGCGCAACCTTGCCAAGGTTGAGGTCGCGAGTTCGAGCCTCGTTTCCCGCTCCAAACATTAGCCTGTCGAATCCCTGTGATTCGGTAGGTAAGCGAAAAGGGGCTGCTGCCCCTTTTTCGTTTTCTGCTCCTGAGCCATCCGGCGAAACCTTTCTTCATCTTCCCCTATCAATTATTGGCCCTCCTCACGTTATCTTTCCTGTCGTTCTTATACTGCTGGATGCACCCGTTGAACGGTGAAAGAATGTCCGGCAGAGTATTTGGATACGTCGCGCGGTTCGCCATGCCGGAAGAAAATAACGCGGCTTATGACACCATTCGAGTACTCAGGCACAGCCATGCCGCGATGTCGCCGCGCCAAATCGCTGGGTTATCGGCAAAGCGAAGCGGTAGGTTGGTATCTTGGCGCCGGGCATAGGAGAATGTATGGAGTCTGGTGCTATAAAGCATCTGATAAGGACGGCGGCTGGATGTATGCTGTTCTTCGGCCTGGTCGCACCGCCGGTGGGGGGCGTAATCATGTTTCTGCTGATGACGTTCGGCAGCGGTGAGCTGGTGGAAATTGGCCGTCTCGAAGCCGGCGATATGCTGGGCATGGTGGGGTTTATCGGGACTTTTTCTTACGCGATTGGTTTTTTGCCGGCCTGTTTGGTGGGGGCCATCGCGGGTATCGCCCATCCCGGCATTCGTCGATTGCGGTGGTTTCTGCTGTTATGCGCGATACTATCCGCCATTGCTCCTGGTTTGCTGAATGCCGATCAGCGTATTTTTGGTACGATTGCGGTTTTGCCGGGTATGCTCGCTGGGTTTTTATGGTGGCGCCGGAGATTGCGCGATGCCCCCCATGAGGATGTTTTACGCGGTACCCCATCGCCATAAGCAAATGAAAAGCCGGAGAGGGCGCGGGTAAGCGATTCCTGCCGAGAAAAAAGAACCGATTTGCCCGTGAATTACTGAACCGATGCATATAAAATCAACATTCCGCTTGCCTTTGCGTTGGCATTGTGAACAGTGCGCCCACAAAATAAGCAGTTGAAAGCGTTAGAGAACTTTTTGCTATTTCGGGGGGTTGCCAAGGTGGGGGGTTTAGTCCATAATGCAGTCCATCGATTCGGCAGTAACGAAATAAATTACTTAAGAATCAGATGATTAGGATAAGCGATTTCAACATCGCCAACCAAAAGAACAAAACGAAGTGGGTGAATCACCGGCTTTGGCCTGAAAAGGCAAACAGAATAAAGGCGCGTTAACAAAGCGGTTATGTAGCGGATTGCAAATCCGTCCAGTCCGGTTCGACTCCGGAACGCGCCTCCAACTTTCCCGAGCCCGGGTGGTGAAATCGGTAGACACAAGGGATTTAAAATCCCTCGGCTTATGGCTGTGCGGGTTCAAGTCCCGCCCCGGGTACCAGGGAATAAAAATACCGAATAATCAAAGCAATAAGTAGTAATGTCGTAGACCGCCGAGAGGCGGTTTTTTTGTGCTTGAAATTCGTATTACACCTGCATTTTTCCTTTCTTGTCATACCCATCCTCTTGGATTGCCAGCCTGTCTGCAGGGAGCCCCGCAGGGCTCCGAAGTACAACTCATAAGAAACCGAACGCTGCGGCAAGGATCCAGCCGAAGACGCAGGAGACGCTGACGCCGATCAGGCCGGGCAGAATAAAGCTGTGGTTGATCACGAAGCGGCCAATGCGGGTGGTGCCGGAGCGGTCGAACTGGATTGCCGCCAGATCGCTGGGGTAGGTCGGCAGAATGTAATAGCCGTAACAGGCCGGTGCCGATGCGACGATATAGGCCGGGTTGACGCCGATTGCCAGCGCCACCGGCACCAGTGCCGCCAGCGCGGCGGCCTGCGAGTTGACGAATTTCGACACCAGCAACAGGATCAGCGCATAGGCCCAGGGGTATTCTTTCACCAGCACGCCCAGCGTGGCTTCTATCTGCGTCAGATGCGCGCCGAACATGGTTTCCGCCATCCAGGCGACGCCATACACCGCCACGATGGCGATCATGCCGGAGCGGAACACTTCGTTTTTAGAGATAGACGCCGGGTTGGTGCGGGTAATGATGACGATCAGCGCCCCGGCCATCAGCATGCACATCTGGATCACCAGGACCATCGAAAGCGGCTTGCCGCCGAAGCTGGGCCGCAGGTCGGAAAAGGCCCCCAGCACCGCCACCAGTGCGATGGTGGCGAGGAAAATCCACATGGCGATCCAGTTGCTGCGCGGCAATACCCGGTCCAGCAGGGTGGCGGCGTCGCCATAGACGTAGCGATGGTTTTCCGGCACCGAGATGAATTTTTGGAATTCCGGGTCTTTGTCCAGGTCTTTGCCGCGGAACCAGCTGAAGATGCCGATCGCCAGAATGCCGCACAGGGTAGAAGGGATGGTGATAGACAGCAGGTCGAGGAATTCCAGATGGCGGCCATTGAAGGTGTAGCTGCTGAGCATCGCCACCAGTGAAACGACCGCCACTGAGACTGGGCTGGCGATAATGCCCATCTGCGCGCCGATCGAGCTGGCCGCCATCGGCCGTTCTGGGCGGATGTTATTTTTTATCGCTACGTCATAGATGATTGGCAAGATGGTGTAGACCACATGGCCGGTGCCGCACAGGATCGTGAGAATGCAGGTCACGAAGGGGGCGATGATCGAGACATAGCGCGGGTTGCGCCGCAGCATCCGCTCGGCGATCTGCAGCATGACGTCCAACCCGCCTGAGGCCTGCAGGGTGGCGGAGGCCGCCACCACCGCGATGATTACCAACATCACGTCCACCGGTGGCTTGCCGGGCTGCAGGTGAAAACCGAATACCAGGATCATCAACCCGATCCCACCCAGCAACCCCAGCGCAATGCCGCCCTTACGTGCCCCATACAGCAGGCATGCCAATATCACCGCTAATTGCAGAAAGAAATCCATGATAAATACGCCTTAATAATGTTGAACTTAACTGCGCTCAGTTTCCGGCCGTGTTGGCCGCAGAAAGTTGTTTTAAATCTAAAGGCATTAATAAATTGTGGTTATTAACTCTGAAGAGTGATGACGGTCACATTCAGAGAATCTGAAGAGTAGGCGGCTGACGACATCAGCACGAAAAAGCAAGTCAAGAGGTCAGACCTCTCCTATATAACCGGTTCACCACCAGAGGAGAGAGCAATGGATCCGACAAAAATGACGGGGTTGGCGTTATTACAGGCTGCGATGGCCGGCAAAATTCCACCGGCTTCAATCGCTGAAACGGTGCCCATGAAACCGGACGCGGTTGAAGAGGGGTATATCCGCATTGTGGCGCGGGCTGACGAACGCCACCTGAATCCGTTGGGAGGCGTTCATGGCGGCTTTGCCGCCACGGTTTTGGACTCGGTGACCGGTTGTGCGGTGCACAGTGCGCTGGGCGCGGGGGTTGGTTATGGTACGGTCGATCTGCAGGTTAAAATGTTGCGTCCTGTGCCAAAGGAAACTGACCTGATCGCCGAGGGGCGTCTGGTCTATGCGTCGAAAAATGTCGCTTTTGCCGAAGGCACGCTCAAAACGGCGGAAGGGAAGCTACTGGCCTCGGCAACCGCCACGTGTTTTATCATTCGTCCTACCGATCAAGCCCCGCAATAACCTGCCTTTATCGGGCTTCGGGCTATCAACCCGGGGCCTGCCGCATTTCTCTTCGGTTGCATACAGGGCCGTGATACGACGGCAGGCGCGATGCGTCATTGTGGTCTAGTATTCTTGGGTAAAAATTTATCGGGGTGATTATGCAGCCGTATAAAGAGGTTGGGTTTGATCATGAGCTTTGTTTGGCGATCGGCAGAGCCGTATTGGACGTGGTAGCGCAAGGGGAAGAAACCAGTGCGCCGGCGGTGATGAGCGCCATTGAGCGATCGGTGGAGCAGGGGCTGAATGACGACGAAGTCGCCGCTGCCGACGATGCCCTGGATTTGATCGCGCGTCTCATCCATGACTGCCGGTTTGTTCATCTACCGAATGAAGAGGAGGCTTCCCATGCATTGGTTGAATTTCAAGCGCTACAAGAGTGACGTCGCCAGACAGGCCGTGCCGCCGCATTTGAATGCGGCTGAATTTGCACGGCATTACGCCGATAAGCCGCAAACCGATACGGAAGAGTATCTTTCGTTGAGCGGGGAGATGTGCTGGGATGCGGTGGTGCTGTGTGCCCACCGTTCAGGCGCACTCAGCAAGGCGAAATACAAGCAGCTGTGGCAGACGGTGTTCGATAAGCAATACAAACATTTCGTTAGCCCGGACGATACCGAGATCCGCACGATGGCCGATATGCTGCGCGCGCCGCAGGGATGTTTTATCGGCATATTCTCCCTGCGTGACGCGGCGGCGCCCCGTTTGCTGCATGCCATGATCGGTACCGGTGCGGGATTTGCCGCAGGCAATAAAAATCTTTGCATCGGCGTGGGGGGCGCGGTCGGCTGGGAAAATCTCAATCTGGCGCGCGATCTGCGCTGGCAGCCTGAAGGCGGCTTTTTACGCCAGGGCGACAACGAAGTGCTGCGCATCTTTTATCGGCCTTTCCCCGCCTAAACCGGCCCGGATGCTTTTAGAGTAAAAAAAACCGCCGTCTGGCGGTTTTTTGTTGGCGCGTGTCGCCCTTATTTGAACCCGCCGTTGCGAATGAATTCGAGACCGGCGGCGGTGATCCGCGTTTGATGCGGGTCGATATCATAGTTGTTCTCGTCGATGTCGCTCATCACATAGGCCTGTATCAGGCCCTTGGTTTTAAGATAGGCGAAGGGATCGGCGAACGCATGCGGGCTGGTGGCGTCTTGTTTCCACAGTTCGTAGGTTTTTTCATCCAGCGTCCCGGGGTGATTGGCGGCCAGTCGGGTCAGAATCTGGTTGTAAAATACATAGTCGGTCATGATGCGGTCCTCTTTATCGCGAGCGACAGTCTCGGAAAATGACGTAACGTCTTTCAATCATAGCCGATGTTTTCTATCGCCTGTGTGGGTTATCCGCGCTGGCTTTCGATCCAGTGGAACAGACGAGAAATCGTGAAGGTGATATCGCCGATGTTGAAAAGCGCGCAGAGCCACAGGGTCAGCATAGCCAGAATGCCGATGATGATGGGAAGATCCCTTTTGCCCATGAGAATGTTCTGCTGAGGTGACGGTGGTCTACAGGGTAACACCATTTCCAGGCAGGATAAAATGTGAGCCGTTATTTCGAGTGTGCTGTTGCGGAATGCGGGAGGCCGGCCATCAGGATGACCGGTCTGGTTTCAACAGTCTATTTTGCCGCCAAGCGGGGAGCTAAAACGGCTTCAGGCGTAGTGTCGGGCGATATGCTCGGCGGTGGCGATCGTCGTCACATTAGTGGCGACGGAGGGAACGTCGGGGAAGATGGAAGCGTCGACGACCCTAAGCCCGTGTACGCCGTGCACGCGGCCCTGAAGGTCGACGACCGCCTTCGGATCGTCGGCCTTCCCCATCGGTGCGGACGAGGTCGGATGATGATAGGTATCCAACGTCGCCGCCATCGAGGCAAGAATGGCCTCGTCGCTGTCTGCAGCGGGCGCAAGCTCGCTGTGGATCAGCGTAGACAGCGGCGCGGTTTGCCCTATTTTACGCGCCAGTTTGACCCCTTCCAACAAGCGGACGCGGTCACTCTCTTGCGCCAGGAAGTTAAGATCAATGTGAGGGGCTGCCGCTGGATCGCGGCTTTCCAGCCAGACTCGTCCGGTGGATTGTGGCCGAGTCAGCGCCACCGCCAGAACAAAACCGACGCCGGTGGGGCTTTGGTCATGTGGAAACAGATGCGTCGCGGTAATGTGCAGATCGAGCTCTCCCGGTTCCGCCTGGCTGCTGTGGGTCCACAGCTTGGCGCCGATAACCGGCGATTGGCTGCCGATGACATCGGGGCGGGCGGCGTAGGCATTGTAATAAAAGGGGTGATCGACCAGGTTTTCACCGACGGGGAGATCGGCGACGACGGGGATCCCCAGACGCTTCGACTGTTGCGCAGGCGCGATGCCGGATCGCATCAAAATGGCGGCGCTGCCGTAGGTGCCCGCGCTCAGAATCACTTCAGCGGCAAGGATCACTTCGCCGCTGGCCAGGCGCACGCCGATCGCGTGCTGCCCGTCAAATATTACGCGGTCTACCAGCGTATCGGCACGCAGGGTGAGATTGTCTCTGGCACGGGTTTTCTCATCCAGATAGGCCATGCCGGTGTTAACGCGCACGCCGTTGATGATATTCATCGGGTAGGGGCCGACGCCATTGGCTGAAGGGCCGTCAAAATCGTCAATCGCGTCGTAGCCGTTGGCGCGCGTGGCGGCGACGAAAGCGCGTTGCATTGGCGTGATGTCATCCAATGTGAGTTGCACGACAGGAAAGGGGCCGCTATCGCCATGGATTGCGCGGTCGTGCAGGCCATGACGAGTCTCCAGTTTTTTGAAGGCGGGCAACAGGTCCTGATAGCCCCATCCCGGCAGATCCCAGCGGTTGAAATCTTCCGGACGGGCGCGGATCGCCACGGCACCGTTGACCCCTGAACTGCCACCCAGGACTTTACCGCGGATAGCGCCGATCGCGTGGCTGACATAGCCGGGTTCTGTCCGGTATCCCCATTCGAACTCCGGGTTGCCATTGGCGCCGAGGACGTCGCTGTCCGCGATAAGGCGCGGATAATCGTAGGGCGCATAACTGTGCCCGGCTTCTAACAGCAGAACCCGGCGCGCAGGGTTTTCGCTGAGGCGAGCCGCCATCACCGCGCCGGCGGAGCCGCCGCCGACGATGACTACGTCGAAAACAGGGGATGTCTCTCTGGTCCGTTGGGCCGGTTGTGCTTGCGCCGATAATGCGGAAATCGATGTGGAAGCGCCGAGCGTGGCGGCGGCTGAAGCGACCAGCGTTTTTGATATCAGCTGGCGGCGTGATAAGTCTTTCATGGCAGAGTCTCCAGAGCGGGCAGAAAGTGTGTGTTCTGCAGACTAAAACCCTGAGGCACAAGCAACAAGTGATCGAAATTCGAACCTCGGGTTCGCGTTTTGCGAACCTTTCAGGCTGACGTCAGGAAAGGGGAGAGTTCGGTTTCCCAACGGGGCGTGCGGCCAATGTTCTCACTCAGGAAGTTCACCAGCGCCTGGATCTTGGGGGATGCCCGTTTTGAACGGCGGTAGACGGCGGAAATGTCGCCGCCGTCGGGTGAATAGGCGGCCAGAACAATGCGCAGTTCGCCCGCGCGTATCGCGTCGGCGGCGATAAATGCGGGCAGGATAGCGAGGCCCAAACCGGCTTTAGCCGCCGCCAACAGGTGAAAAGCGTTATCGGTGCGCAGCCGTTTACCGATACGAAACGATCGGATTTCGCCCTCGATGGGGAGCTGCAGCATGCCGGTCGGTTCGCGCTGAATATACAACAACCCCTGGTGCTGTTGCAGGTGTTGCGGGTGTGTCGGCGTGCCTTGCTGGGCAAGATAGGCCGGGCTGGCGCAAATCAAATGACGGTTGGCGCAGATGCGCTGCGCGATCAGGTCGGAATCCGCCAAGGGGCCGATACGGATGGCGACATCGAAATTTTCCTGATTCAGATTGGCCAGACGATCGCTATACTCCACGTCCAGGTTCAGGTTTGGATATTGTGCCATAAAGGTGGATAACAGCGGCGCCAGATAGCGGATGCTGAAGGCCATCGGCGCCGTTAACCGCAGTTGACCCTGCAGTTGGCTATGCAGTGTTCGCACCGTCTCTTCGGCATCGCTCACTTCGCTTAATATGCGCACGGCGCGCTGATAGAACAGGTGTCCGGCGTCGGTCAGCCCAAGCCTTTTTCCGCGTTCGAACAGCACAATCCCGAGGCGCGTCTCCAACTGCTGGATGCGTCTGCTCACCACCGACTTGGTGGTACCCAAGCGACGGGCCGCGGCGCTGATGTTGGCGGCCTCAACCACGGCGATATAGGTCGCCATCTCCTGAAACTGATTCATTCATCTCTCCTTCGTCACCCGCATGGTCAAATTATCACTCACTGCGCGTCAGGCAAAAAAAACCACCCGAGCGGGTGGTTTTTGTTTGTCAGAGCGAATCAATCCAGTTTGGGATGCTGGTCGATCAGGATCTGCTTTTTCTTTTCCAATTCGGCGATCTGCGCGTTGATGTCCTCGACTTTCTGTTCGATGTTGTCGTAGGTCTCCTGCAGCAGCTCTTTCGCCTCTGAGCGGTCAGACGCCGCCGGCGTCGCGCCGCGCAGCGGCTTGTTGGCGGTTTCTTTCATGTACAGACCGGTGATAAGACCGATCACCGCCACGACCATCAGGTAGTAGGCCGGCATGTACAGGTTGCCGGTCGCCTCTACCAACCAGGCGGCGGCGGTCGGTGTCGCACCGGCGATCAGCACCGAAATGTTGAACGAAATCGCCAGTGCGCTGTAGCGAATGTGCGTGGGGAACATCGCCGGCAGGATGGAGGCCATCACCCCGGTGAAGGAGTTGAGCAGAACCGCCAGCACCAGCAGACCGACGAAAATCAGGCCAATGACGTTGCTGTTGATCAAAATGAAGCACGGGATCGCCAGCGCCAACAGGCCGATGCTGCCGCCGATGATGAACGGCTTACGGCCGATGCGGTCGCTGGTCAGGCCGATCACCGGCTGCACGAACAGCATGCCGATCATGATGGCGATGATAATCAGAACGCCGTGATCCTCCGAGTAGTGCAGGTTATGCGACAGGTAGCTCGGCATGTAGGTCAACAACATGTAATAGGTCACGTTGGTGGAGATCACGATACCGACACACACTAGCAAACTTTTCCAGTGTTTGGCCGCGATCTCTTTGAACGAGGTTTTCGGCGGATTTTCGATGGCGTTGCGATCCTCTTTCTCCATCTTGTCCACGTGTTGCTGGAACGCCGGGGTTTCTTCCAGCGCATGGCGCAGATAGAGACCGATCAGGCCCAGCGGCGCGGCGATGAAGAACGGAATACGCCAGCCCCAGTCGAGGAAGTTGGCTTCGCCGACGATGCTGGAGATCAGCACTACTACGCCTGCGCCCATCACAAAGCCGGCGATGGAGCCGAAGTCCAGCCAGCTGCCCATAAAGCCGCGCTTGCGGTCCGGTGAGTATTCGGCGACGAAAATTGCCGCACCGGAATATTCACCGCCGACGGAGAAGCCTTGCGCCAGCTTGGCCAGCAGCAGCAGGATCGGAGCCCAGATGCCGATCGATGCATAGGACGGGATCAGGCCGATACAGAAGGTGCTGACCGCCATGATGATAATGGTGACCGAGAGCACCTTCTGGCGACCGAACTTATCGCCCATGGCGCCGAAGAACAGGCCGCCGAGCGGACGCACCAGGAAGGGCACGGAGAAGGTCGCCAGCGCGGCGATCATTTGTACGCCGGGCGAGGCGCCGGGGAAGAAGACCTGGCCAAGTGCGTAGGCGACAAAGCCGTATACGCCGAAGTCGAACCACTCCATCGCGTTGCCCAGGGCCGCTGCGGTGATCGCCTTCTTGAGTTTGCTGTCATCGATGATGGTGATGTCGCTGATGTGCATCGGTTTATGTCGTTTTTTTCTTAACTTCATATAATCATCCCTTAATGAATTATTCGTTGTTCGTGAAAGCGTAATCTCCGTTCACTATTGTTTTCGAGTTATCAAATAGGCTAATAGAATCGCGGTTCAAGACGATTCATTATCCACATTTAAGTTGGGATGTGGATCACAAAATATCGTCATTTATGCCAAGGTTATGTCATTTAGGTGACTAATTATTTTGCATCTATAGCTTAACGTTATATCTTGCTACGATCAAATTCAGCAGTTTAACTTAAGTGTTTGCACCGATTTGGTGCGAGAATGGTCTAATAAATGTGCGATTTGACGATTTTTCGTCTAATTGGTGATGTTTTAAGTATACAGAGTACGGGAGATAAAACAGGAAAAATTGATGTGTTTGCCGTCAAAAAAAACGCCTGACCCACTGGCCAGGCAGTTTGGATTAAGGGACCGACGAACCGCCGAATTCGAGATAGATTTTCGCCAGATTCTGGTACTGCGCGAAGCGGTTTTCATCCACCGCCAGCTCCGCCTGACGGCGTTGTTCCTGCGCGTTCAGCCAGTCGGTAATGGTGACGGCGCCCTGCCGGTAACGCACCTCGTTCAGCCGCTCCGATTTGCGCGCCAGCGCCAATGAGGCGCGCAGCTGCGCCTCCTGCGCCAGCAGCTGCGTGCGCAGTGACAGCGCGTTGTTCACATCGCCCATCGCCTTGTACAGCGCCTGCTTGAAGGCCAGCACTTGCTGTTCATAGTCGTTGCGGGCGATCTTAATCTCCACGCCCATTTGCCGCCACTGCAGGAACGGCAGCGTCAGGCTGGCGCCGAGGCTGCCGGTCGGGTTGCGCAGAAATTCCAGCAGCGCGCTGCTGCTGGCGCCCAGTGAACCAGTCAGGCTGAACGCAGGGTAGTATTGCAGACGTTTTTCGTCGACGTTGGCCAAGGCGGCGCGCAACCGCAGCTCTTGAGCGCTTAGATCTGGACGACGGCTCAGGACGCCGGCGGGAATGCCGGTGTTGATCTGCGGCATCGTCGTCGTCGGCAGGCGCGCGGGCGCGATGGTGGCCTGGCCTGATGGCGCGCCCAGCAGCACCGCCTGCTCGTTCAGCGCCTGTTGACGATCGTGTTGTAACGACAGCAGGCTGCGTTCCTGCGTCAGCACGTTTTGTTCCGCGTTCACCACGTCCAGCGCCGAGATGCTGCCGGCCTGATAACGGGCGTTGGCCAGCCGCAGCGTCGTTTTGGCATAGGCGATGCTCGCCTGGCTGACGCTGATTTGTTGATTGAGAAAACCGATGCGCCAGTAATTCGTGGCGGCGTTGGCCAGCAGCGTCAGGCGCGCCGTCTGCAGATCCTGCTCGGAAGCCTGGCTGGCCCACTCGGCGGCATCGCGCTGGCGCGCCAGCTTGCCCCACAGATCGACTTCATAGCGGGTGGTGAGAGACGCGTTGCTGGTTTTATTCCAGGCGGAGGACTCTGACAGCGGGCGATTGATGCCGCTGCCTAATGAGGCGCTGACGTCGGGCGCGGTGCTGATGCCGACGCGTTCCGCTTCGAGGCGCGCGCGGTAGACGCGCAGCACGGCGACGGCCAGATCGTTGTTGCTGGCCATCACCTGTTGCAGCCAGCGATCGAGCTCGGGATCGTGGAAATCGCGCCAGTCGAACGGCGTCGGCGTGGCGTTCTCGGCGGCGTGCTGCCAACTCGCCGGGTAGTTGATCTGTGGCGCCCGGTAGTCGCTTTTCAGGGCGTTGCCGCAGCCGGCGGTGAGCAGGGCGGCGAGGCTTAACGCCAGGGGAGATAAAATTTTCATGGGTTACTCGCTGGCCAATGAAACGACCGGATCCATCCTTGCCGCTTTACGGGCGGGGAGATAACCGAAGATCATGCCGATTAAGGTTGAACAGAAAAACGCCGTCGCGGCGGCTTGCCAGGAATAGATGGCGGTGAACATGCCGCCCGCCAGCGAGGTGAACAGCGACCCGGCGGCGAACGACAGCGCGATGCCCAATGCGCCGCCGATCAGGCAGACCAGCACCGCCTCGATCATGAACTGTTGCATGATGTCGCCGCGCCTTGCGCCGACCGCCATGCGCACGCCGATTTCGTGGGTGCGTTCAGTGACCGACACCAGCATGATGTTCATCACGCCCAGGCTGCCGATCACCAGCGCGATTGATGCCACCATCAGGATCAGCAGGCTAAAAGTCATTGACGTGCGTTCGATGGACTTTCGAATTTTATCGAAGTTGTACAAACGGAAATCTTTTACGCCGTGGCGTTGGGTCAACAGCTGTGTGATAGCGGTGACGGCCGATTCGCTGGCGACATTGTCCTTTAGCCGAACGGTGATGCCGCTGAGCGTCGGTTTGCCTACCATGCGATACATCACCGTGCTGTAGGGCATCCAGACAGTGATGCGATTGGGCGCGTAGTTGCGATTGCTTTTAGCCACACCGATCACCCGGGCCGGCACCGAGCCGAGAAATACGATCTGGCCGAGCGGCTCGACGCCGAAATCGCCGAACAGCGCCTGGCGTGCATTGTCGTCGATGATCACTTCCTGCAGCGCATTACGATCGTCGCGGAAAGTCACGCCTTGTAACAGCTCGACGCCGTTAACGCGGAAATAGTCGCGCCCGACGCCGGTGATCGAGGCGGTGGCGGATTTGCTGCGAAAACGGATGCTGTCGGAAGCGTCTACCTCCGGGCTGACGCTGTCGACGAAGCTTTGCTGCGCCAGCGCGTCGGCATCGGCCGGTACCAGGGTGCGGATGCTGTCGATGGCGTCGTCGAAGAAGTCACGCCCCGGATAGATGCTTACCACGTTAGTGCCGAGATCTTTGAGGTTTTCCAGCGTGCGCTGCTTGGCGCCTTCGCCCAGCGCGACTACCGTGACCACGGCGGCGATGCCGAAGATGATGCCGGTCATGGTCAGCGCGGTGCGCAGGCGATGGGCGTTCATCGCCTTCAGCGCCATGTGCAGCGATTCGCGGGTGCGGTCAATCAGGCTTTGCCAGCCGCTTTGCCGGCTGCGGTTCGGCGGTGGCAGCGCGACGGCGGGCACCGACTTGCGGCCGCTGTCCGCGATGATCTCGCCGTCTCGCAGTTCGATGACGCGGTGGGCATGTTGCGCCACGTTCATATCGTGGGTGACGATCACCACGGTGTGGCCGCGCTGATTCAGTTCGCTCAGGATCGCCAGCACTTCCTGGCCGGATTGGGTGTCCAGTGCGCCGGTCGGCTCGTCCGCCAGGATAATTTCGCCGCCGTTGATCAGCGAACGGGCGATGCTGACGCGCTGCTGCTGGCCGCCGGAAAGCTGGCCGGGCTTGTGATCCTCGCGTCCCTCCAGGCCCAACCGCGCGAGCAGCTGTGCCGCTCGCTGCCGCCGCTGATCGCGCCGGGCGTTAGCGTAGATGGCCGGAATTTCGACGTTGCCCAGCGCGCTGAGATCGGGCATCAGGTGATAACGCTGGAAGATAAAGCCGATATGCTCGCGGCGCAGGCGGGCCAGTTCGTCCGGCGACAGGTGGGCGGCGTTCTGGCCGCTGATGTAGTAGTCGCCGCGATCCGGTACGTCGAGACAGCCCATGATGTTCATCAGCGTCGATTTGCCGGAGCCGGAGGCGCCGATGATCGCCACCAGCTCGCCGGCGGCGATGGTCAAATCGATGTCTTTCAACACCGTCAGCGCCTGACCGCCGTTGGTGTAGGTTCGGCTGATGCCTTTTAGCTCGATGATCGCGTTCACAGGAAAATGCCATCCTCAGCCGACTTGGCGGCGGGCTGTGACAGCACCACGGTTTCACCGGCTTTCAGGCCGCTGAGGATCTGAATGTCGACGTTGTTGGTGATGCCGGTGGTCACTTCGCGCGTTTCCAACTGTTGATCCTGAGTCAGCACCTGTACCTGTTGCCCTTTTCCTTCGGTTTTATGCACCGCCTGGATCGGCACCAGCAGGGCATTCTTCGCGTCGCCGAGCAGTAAGGAAACCTGCGCGGTCATGGCGATGCGCAGGCGGTTTTCCGGGTTGGGCACGTCCAGCAGCGCGTTGTAATAGACCGAGGCGTTCGAGGTGCCGGAGCCGGAAGCGGAACTGGTGCCGGCGAGCGAGTCGTCTTTCATCACCGATTCCGGTGCCAGCTCGATGGTGCGCAGCGTGGCGTCGTAACGTTTATCCGGATCGGAAAAAATAGTGAAGTACGCCTTTTGCCCCGGTGAAATGCGGGTGATGTCGGCTTCGGAGATCTGCGCCTTTATGGTCATCGTATCCAGCCGCGCCAGCTTGACGATGGTCGGCGCGCTTTGGCTGGAGTTGACCGTTTGTCCCTGCTGCGTGACCACGGCGATAACAATGCCGTCCATCGGCGCGACCACGCGGGTATAGCCCAGATCGATTTTTTTCTTCTCGACTTCGATCTGCGATTGCACCAACTGCGCATTGAGTGCCTGCAGATCGGCGCGAGTGGTGGCGAGCGAGGCTTCGGCGGTCTCGAAGTCTTCCCGCGAACTGGCCTCGTCGTTCAGCATGCGGCGCTGGCGTTTAAAACGCGACTCTGCCTGTTTCAGCAAGGCCTGTTTGGCTAACATATTGGCTTTGACTACGTTCAGCGCCGCTTCGGCGTTGCGCAGATCGTTGCGTTGTTGCAGATCGTCGATGTCGGCGATCGGTTGCCCCTTGGTGACGCGATCGCCCAGTTTGACCTTCAGCGATTTGACTTCGCCGGAGACCCGCGCGCCGACGTTAACGCGTTCGACGGCATCCAGCCGCCCGGTGGCCAGCACGGCGTTTTCGATATCGCCCAGGCGGGCCGGCGCGGTAACGTAATCCTGCTGCGGCGGGCGTTGCCAATAGATTGCCAGCGCGACAGCGACGGCGATGAAAACGATGGCGGCGATCAACGCCAGACGGCGGGAGGGGAGTTTTAGTGATGACATACCCAGGTTTTCCATAACGATAAAAGCGGCGGTTCCAGTCTGCCATCATGGCAGCGCCAGCTTGAACTGGCGCTAAACGTGAGGCGCTTTCCCGCTGGAAAGGGGATAGTAAAGGCTTTCGCGCTAAAGATCACGGCGAGTTATTATCCGCCGGGTGTGCAACCGGCTGCACGGCACGCTATACTGGCTAAAAAACCAGTATTCATTCATCAGCAGGATAACGCCGCCGTCATGATGCCAAACCGCCTCGAGCCGGAACTCGACATTTACCAATACCCGGAGCACCTGCGCGCCTGCCTGGCGCCGTTGCCCAAAGGGCCGGGCGTCTATGTGTTTCACGGCGAAAGCGAAAGCCTGCCGCTTTACATCGGTAAAAGCGTCAACGTACGCAGCCGGGTCATGGCGCATTTCCGTGCGCAGGATGAGGCAAAAATGCTGCGGCAAACCCGGCGCATCAGCTTTATCGAGACCGCAGGCGAATTGGGGGCATTGTTGCTGGAGGCGCAGTTGATCAAGCAACAACAGCCGCTGTTCAACAAACGCCTGCGGCGCTCGAAACAGCTGTGCGCGCTGCGTCTGCAGGCGGACACGGTGACGATTGCCCACGCCAAAGAGATCGATTTCGCCGTCACGCCCCACCTTTATGGGTTGTTTGCCAATCGCCATGCCGCGCTGGAAAAGCTGCGCGCCATCGCCGACGAGCATCGTTTATGTTACGGCAAGCTGGGGATCGACAAGCTGCCCGCCGGGCGCGCCTGCTTCCGCTACAGCCTGCGCAAGTGCGCCGGCGCCTGCTGCGGCGTGGAGCCGGCGCAGGAACATGCGCGGCGGCTCGGCGCGGCGCTGGAACAGCTACGCATCGCCTGTTGGCCGTTCGCCGGGCGAGTGGCGTTGGAAGAACAGGGCGAGACCCTGCGTCAGTACCATGTGATTCACAATTGGTTTTATCTGGGCTCGGTCAGCAGCCTGGCGCAGGCGCAGCGGCTGCAGAACGCGGCCAGCCACTTTGACAGCGATGGCTACAAGATTTTGTGTAAGCCGCTCATCGCCGGCGATTACCGGATTATTGAGCTGCCGTAAGGCCAGAGCGCTATCGATAACCTAAGACTTATCTGTAAATTCAGGGCATTATGCTAAAAAAGCTTGAGTCCATAATGTTGTTATGGATAATGGCGCCCCGAAGCGAAGGAACGCGCTATTAACTCAGTTGGCAGAGTGATTGGTTTTATAATGGCTTGTTTTGGCTTGAAAATTGATAGACGCGGGTTCGAGTCCTGCATAGCGCGCCAGCTTTCTTCCCTTCATCTCACCGCGCTTACCGTAAAGCGCACCCGGGTTGATTTGCACTATCGGCTCCTCGTTGGGATTTTCGGGTGTGCTTTACCGTAACCGCTGGCTTTCCTTCCTCTTTCTCTTTCGATCCTTTGCTAAACTGTAATCAGGCAGGCTTGCTGCCCGGCAACAGGAGGTCGATATGTCTCACTCCGAGCAACTGCAGGAACTCTTGCAACGCGTCACCGCCCTCGAGGCGAGAGAGAAAGCGCTGACCGCCGCGTCCAACGCTTATCAGGCGATTATCACCACCATGTTGGGCAATATGGAGAAGACCGAGCGTGACCGGATCATCGCGATGATCGATCAGGCCCATGAAATCGCCTATGCCCGCGCCATTCATCGCAGCAACGAACCGCAAAAACAGAAGATCAAACAGGCCGACGACGTGGCCCAGCGCATGTTCATGTTTGCGCAAGGCAAGGCCGCTCAGCCACGCTGAATCCGAACTATAACAGTTGCCGCCATTAAGTTGGCTAACTGATCTACCCGGGGAAACTGTACTTGTGTTACTTTTAGCGGTGAGATTTGATGGCAATGCTGTTTCCAGCATAAGGTTGTAACGATGGACGCGATTAAAAGCATCTTGGTTAAAGAGATTGAACAGATCAATCGGCGCGAAGGGCGTGACGGCAAGCCGCGCTTCAACAGCGAATTCGCCCGCACTCACCGCTATCTGTGCCTTGCTATGTTCGCCGGCTATTTCGCGGTGATCGCCGTAATGTATCAGGTGCCGTACATGGGGATATATGCCTTCCTGGGGTTCACCGCCTTCGTACTGTTCATGTTCGCCATGCTGCTGATAGAGATCCGGCCGGTGTACCGTTTCGAGGACATCGGGGTGCTGGATCTGCGGGTTTGCTACAACGGCGAATGGTACTTCACCCGCGCGCTGTCGCCTTATGCGGTGCAGCAACTGCTGGATGAGCCATCCATCGGCGCCGCGCTGAAACAGAAGATGCGGGTAATCATCGGCAACAAGGGCGAAATCGACTTCTACGACGTGTACGACATGGCCTACGGGAAAAAGCCGCAGGATGAGCCACCGCAGTTGGCGGCGGCAAACTGAAAGGTTTCCGGCCGGCGGCTTGTCGATTATACTCAGCGTTTGAATGCCAAGCAGAATGAGGACCAAGCGATGAGTGATGATATTTTCGATTTTGATATCGATGCCGAACTGGCGAAAGCCGAAGAAAAAGCGGCGCAGAAGGTAAAAGAGGTCCCTGAGTTCCTCGAAGACGAAGCGGACTGCGAAGGTTGCAAGATCTGATCGCCTGACCCATAAAAAAAACCGCCGCGGCGGTTTTTTTTATGTCTGAGCATCGCGCGGCATCAGTCCAGCACGAATCCCCAGATGAGGAACGCCGCCACCAGAATCAGGCAAAGCGCGGACACCGTCACCAGTATTTTCCCCAGAATGTCTTTTTCTTGTTCCTGCTGCGTCACGTTGAAATTATCCAATTAAAAGTCTATGGACCAAACCGGCGATGCTGAGATCGAGCGCCGCTACGCCCAGCGCCATGATCATCATCACCGAAAGAAATCGAGTCTTGCCGTTCACATCCCTAATCCCTGTAGGCGCCGCTGCTAAACTGTTTTTATATCAAACGGATATAATTCAGCGACGCCGTACTTCATGCAACATGATAGTGATTAAGAACGTTCTTAAGGCCAGAAGTTCCCTCGTCTGATAACGCAGCCGGTGCGGCAGCGTCAGTCGGTTACGATTCGCACGCCTATCTTGCTGACTTGATTGCCGTCCATTTCGGCGATGGTCCAGGTCAGGCCGTCCCATTCCACCTGGTCGCCGATCACCGGTTCGCCGCCAATCAGCTGAATGACGAACTGGCCAAGCGTCTGCTGCTCGTCCACGTCGTCTTGCAGATTGAGGCCATAAAGCTGCGAGATGTCGCTTAAACGGGCATCGGACTGCAGGATAAAGTCGCCGAAGAAGCGCTCGTCGAGTGTCACGGCCGGCGCCTGGCTGAACAGTTTGCCGAGGATGGGCAGGTCGTGCTCATGGCCGATAACGCACAGAATATCGTTTTCCCGCAGGCGGGTACTGCCGCTGGGGTGCAGCAGCTCTTTGCCGCGGAACAGGGCGGCGATGCGAGTGTTGGGCGGCATTCTCAGCTCACGCAGCGCCGCGCCGACGCACCAGTTTTCCGCCGAAAGCTGATAAACGAACTGTTCCCACTGGTTCTCCGGGTGCACGTCCAACCCAACGCGGGAGATCGGCGTCAGCGCCGGCGGCACGATCACCTTGGCTTTTTTGGCGGCAAACGACAGCGTGGTGCCTTGCAGCAGCAGGGAGACCAGCACCACGAAGAACGCCACGTTGAAGAACAGCTGGGCGTTGGGCAGCCCGGCCATCATCGGGAACACCGCCAGGATCACCGGCACCGCGCCGCGCAGGCCGACCCAGGAAATAAAGCCGCGTTCGCGCAGGGTAAAGCTGCGGAACGGCAGCAGGCCGATAAACACCGACAGCGGGCGGGCGAACAGGATCATCCACAGCGACAGCAGCAGGGCAGGGATGGCGATCGGCAGCAGCTCGTGCGGGTTGAGCAGCAGGCCGAGCACCAGGAACATGCCGATCTGGCTGAGCCAGGCCAGTCCGTCGAAGGTTTGTACGATGCCGTGGCGGTTGCGGATTGGCCGATTGCCCAGCAGCAGGCCGCACAGGTACACCGCCAGAATGCCGCTGCCGTCCAACGCGGTGGTCAGCGCGAAAATAAGAATGCCGCCGCTCACCGCCAGCAGCGGATAGAGGCCGTCCGCCAGTTTGATATGGTTGATCAGCGTCAGCAGCAGCCAGCCGCCGCCCAGGCCGAAGACGATGCCCATGCCGAACTGCTGCATCAGATGCAGCGGGAAGGTCCAGCTCAGCGCGGTTTCCCCGGCGGCGATCATCGCAATCAGCGTGATGGTGAGGAATACCGCCATCGGATCGTTGCTGCCGGACTCGATTTCCAGCGTGGCGCTGACGCGTTCGTTCAAGCCCTTGCCCCCCAGTAACGAGAAGACCGCGGCGGCGTCGGTGGAACCGATAATGGCGCCGATCAGCAGCCCCTGCAACAGATCGAGATTGAACAGCCAGGCGGCGGCCATACCGGTCAGGCCGGCGGTGATCACCACACCGACGGTGGCGAGAGACAGTGCCGGCCACAGGGCGACGCGGAAAGAGCTGACCCGGGTACGCATGCCACCGTCGAGCAGGATCACCGCCAACGCGAGGTTGCTGACCAGATAAGCGACCGGATAATTGCTGAAGACGATGCCGCCGGGGCCGTCGACGCCGGCCAGCATGCCGATCGCCAGGAAGATCACCAGGATCGGAATACCGAGCCGGGAAGAAAATGAGCTGAGCAGAATGCTTGCCCCCACCAGCACGGCACCGATGACGAACAAACTGTTAATGGTGCTGGCATCCAAAATATCGTTCTCCTGAGGCTGGGGGGGTTAGGGGGGCACTGCGTGTGTGTCGATGATAGCGTGTTTAGTGGGTAAAACGCCAAGGCTGATTGCGAAAACAACCGATCAATTATTGCCCTTTGGTGCGATTAACCGAAGAAAGTGAGGAGAAGAGGGAGAATCCTGTCTTTTATCCAACATTATCAGACTGCTGTATTTCGGTTTTGGCAACAATGGCCGATCGTGGCTGAGGGAAAAACCATTAAGCCCGCGCAGGCAGGCTTAATGGTTTGCAGGCGCGGTAGGGTTAGTGGTCGAGCGATTCCAGCGCCCGTTTGATCAGCTCGCTGGCCAACTTGCTTTCCGTTTCGGAAATGCCGTCGAGATTGAAGTTGGCGAGTTCAGTGACCAAAACGCTGCGTTCTTTGCCGCTGATTGAGGCGTCCAGCGCGGACAGCAGTCTGCCGAGGATCTTCAGCAGGGTGGCGTTTTCCACTTCGGCTTCTTGAGCCGGGGTGTTCTTATCGGTCATTCAAAATCCTCTCTGTCGTGACGGAAGGGAGATGCAGCTAACGCCATCGAATGAATTAAACGATCGCGCAGCCCTTCGGGGGTGTTGAGCCCAATCACTACCGTAAGGCAGGGATCCGGATTTCTACTTATGCATCGCAGTTATAACGATTAGGGTATGTATTCAGCCGTATCACTTTGCCCTAACGGACGGCGCCAGGCTGAGCAATGTGTGCTTTGCATGCAAACCACCAGTATAGGCTTTTTGCACGACGGCAAGATGACAGGAAATCCCTGCAAACGATCGGGTTTACAGGGGCGGAAGGTTATTGCGGCTTGCCGGAGAACAAGAAACGCAGCACCGGAATACGCTTGTGCAGTTCATATAAAGCGAAGGCCAGCGAGAACACAAACAGCAGGCCCAGCAAGAATCCCAACAGGTTGTTGCCGATATAAGGCGTCACGAAAGCGCCATATATCAGGGTCAACGGGTGGTGCACCAGATATATAAACAGCGAGGCGTTGACCAGATAGGTGATGCGCGGCGAGTGATAATTCAGCAGGTTATGCCCAAAAGAGAACACCACGTTGGTCATGAGGATCCCCATTAGGGTTTTGATCACCACTTCCAGCTCGAACATATAGCTGCTGTGCGCCAACAGCTTTTGATTCAGCATATATGCGATAAACAGCAGCAGCGAGCCGAGCAGCGCCAGCGGCGAGCGACGCAGAAAAATCTCCTTAAGCCACACGTACTTAAACGCATAAGCGCCGAGGATGAAGAACGGCAGGTAGAACATCGTCTCCATCACCACGAAATTGAACAGGCCGTTGGATAATAGCTGTGGCGCGAACATTAAAATAATACGGTGCGCGGCCGAATAGAATACCGCATAAATAAAGAAACACAGTGAGATGTTTCCTAATCCACGCATTCGGTTTATTAACTCTGGAATATGATCGCGGGTTTGACGCTTGATTTTACGGAACAGATAAAAACAGGCGCAGGTTAACAATGACAGTGTCAATAAGAACCACAGATGAGAAACCAATTCCCAAACTGTTACATTTATTTTCTGATAGAGAGAAAATTCATCCCAGCCGTTTAATTTATCGGTGAAATATTTCAGCATGAAAAACTGCGGCACCGTAATTAGCGGGATGGAGCTTAACAGCGGGATCGCCACCCGCTCCAGCCTGACCTTCAGCCACTGGTGGCGCTCGTAGCGCTCGTAAAGCATGTAGGAGAAGTAGCCGGATATCACGAAGAACACCTGCATGCGGAAAGCGTGGATGAAGTCGTTCAGCACCGTGAGCGAGAAGGAGGGGGACGCGCTGTTCACCGCCCAGGCATGGCTGGAATAAATCAGGGAGAGGTGAAACGGAATCCCGAGCAACATCAAATAGGCCCGGATCGAATCGAGGAAAAACTCACGCTGTTTGCTGCCTTTAGTCATAGATTACCGCTGGTGATTTAATCGGGTGCTCATTAACACGCTTAATAAGTCGTCAAACGTTAAATTGTTATCCGAAACCCTACTATAGCCCCCCGCATTTTTCCATAGCGTCTTGTTGCGCGGCTTGCTACGCTGGTGTTCCATCAGCTGCTTAAACAATGAGCCGTAAACATGAACCATCCATTTATCATGTTGTCGGAAAGCTGAGTAATCCATTAATATGGATTTAAATGATTTGAGCACACGAATAGGGGGGGATGTGCTAGTTAATATATTATCCGGACAACCACGCGCCGCGAGCGTTCGTTGGTTAGGTGCTACCGTATTGTTCACGCTGTTCAGTTCGCCGGCATGGGCCTTTTCTATTGATGACGTGGCCAAGCAGGCGCAGGATCTGGCCGCGAAAGGTTTCGAAGCCCCGAAGAGCAACCTTCCTTCTCAGTTCCGCGAGATGAAGTTCGCAGACTATCAGCAGATTCAGTTCAATCACGATAAAGCCTATTGGAGCAAGCTGAAAACCCCTTTCAAGCTTGAGTTTTATCATCAGGGGATGTACTTCGACACGCCGGTGAAAATCAACGAAGTCACCTCCACCAGCGTAAAACAGATCAAGTACAGCCCGGATTACTTCAACTTCGGTTCGGTCAAACACGACCCTGAATCGGTGAAAAATCTCGGTTTTGCCGGCTTTAAGGTGCTTTACCCGATCAACAGCGCCGACAAAAACGATGAGATCATGAGCCTGCTGGGCGCGAGCTATTTCCGCGTGGTGGGTAAAGGGCAGGTTTACGGGCTGTCCGCTCGCGGCCTGGCTATCGATACCGCTTTGCCGTCCGGCGAAGAGTTCCCGCGTTTCCGCGAATTCTGGGTTGAGCGTCCGAAGCAGGGCGACAAACACCTGGTGATTTATGCGCTGCTGGATTCCCCGCGCGCCACCGGTGCTTACCGCTTCACGGTGATCCCGGGCCGCGACACCACCGTGGACGTCGAGTCCAAGGTATTCCTGCGCGACAAGGTGGGCAAACTGGGCCTGGCGCCGCTGACCAGCATGTACCTGTTCGGGCCGAACCAGCCGTCGCCGACGCTGAACTACCGCCCGGCGTTGCACGATTCCAACGGTCTGTCTATCCATGCCGGCAACGGCGAGTGGATCTGGCGCCCGCTGAACAATCCTAAACACCTGTCCGTCAGCACCTATACCGTTGAGAATCCTAAAGGCTTCGGTCTGCTGCAGCGCGGTCGCAACTTCAAAGAATATGAAGATCTGGACGATCGTTACGATCTGCGTCCGAGCGCCTGGATCGAACCGAAGGGCGACTGGGGCAAAGGCAAGGTCGAGCTGGTGGAGATCCCGACGGCGGATGAAACCAACGACAACATCGTCGCGTTCTGGACGCCGGATACGCTGCCGGAAGCCAAAAAGCCGCTGACGCTGAGCTACCGTCTGAACTTCACCCGCGATGAAGACAAACTGCATTCGCAAGACATCGCCTATGTGGCGCGGACCATGCGTTCGACCGGTGACGTGAAGCAGTCCAACCTGATTCGCGAGCCTGACGGCAGCGTGGCCTTCCTGGTCGACTTCGTCGGCCCGGTGCTGAAAGGGCTGGACGCCAACACCCCGGTCGCTTCTCAGATCAGCATCGGCGACAACGGTGAAATGGTAGAAAACAACGTCCGCTATAACCCAGTGACCAAAGGCTGGCGCCTGACGGTGCGTCTGAAAGTGAAAGACGACAAGAAGCCGGTAGAAATGCGCGCGGCGCTGGTCAATGGCGATAAGACTCTGTCGGAAACCTGGAGCTATCAGCTACCTGCCAATGAATAAGCCTACTCAACCCGCCCAGGATTATCTTGCGGCGCTGCCTCTGACCGCCGAGCGGTCGGAGGCGCTCAACCCTCACACGGCGGATGACGCTCAGGCACTGGAGGCGCTTCATCGGCAGATGGGCGCCGCCGACGCCAACGTCAACAGCCTGTCGGCGGATGACGTGGCGTTGGCCTCGGTCAAACCGCGCATCGAAAGCGCCTGGCCGGATGCGGTCAGCGATGACGACTTCGATACCGACGCCGAAGGGCGCGCCATTCTGAAGGCGACGCCGCCGATCAAACGAACCACCATGTTCCCGGAAGCCTGGCGTACCAACCCGGTGGCGCGCTTCTGGGATTCTCTGCTGGGGCGTTCGCCGCACAATCGGCACGCCACCAAAGAGGAGGCCGAGGCCGAGAACCGCTGGCGCGTTGTCGGCTCCATGCGCCGCTATGTGCTGCTGGTGCTGATGCTGGTGCAGACCGGCATCGCCACCTGGTATATGAAAACCATCTTGCCTTATCAGGGCTGGGCGCTGATCGATCCTATCGCCATGCTGGATCAGGATCTGATGCAGTCGGTGCTGCAACTGCTGCCGTATGTGCTGCAAACCGGCATTCTGATCCTGTTCGCCGTACTGTTCTGCTGGGTCTCGGCCGGTTTCTGGACCGCGCTGATGGGCTTCCTGCAGCTGCTGATCGGCAAAGACAAATACAGTATTTCCTCCACCATCAAGGGCGATGAGCCGATCAACCCGGCGCACCGTACCGCGCTGATCATGCCGATCTGTAACGAAGACGTCGAACGTGTGTTCGCCGGCCTGCGTGCGACCTATGAGTCCGTCGCCGCCACCGGTCAGCTGGAGCACTTCGATATCTACGTGCTGAGCGACAGCTACGATCCGGACATCTGCGTGGCGGAGCAAAAGGCGTGGATGGAGCTGTGCCGCGATGTCGACGGCCACGGCCGCATCTTCTATCGCCGCCGCCGCCGTCGCGTAAAACGCAAAAGCGGCAACATCGACGACTTCTGCCGTCGTTGGGGCGGCGAGTACAGCTACATGGTGATCCTGGACGCCGACAGCGTGATGAGCGGCGAATGCCTCACCGGGCTGGTGCGTCTGATGGAAGTCAACCCGAACGCCGGCATCATCCAGTCCGCGCCGAAGGCGTCCGGCATGGATACCCTGTATGCGCGCGTGCAGCAGTTCGCTACCCGGGTTTACGGGCCGCTGTTTACCGCCGGCCTGCATTTCTGGCAACTGGGCGAGTCGCACTACTGGGGCCATAACGCCATCATCCGCGTGAAGCCGTTTATCGAGCACTGTGCGCTGGCGCCGTTGCCGGGCGAGGGCTCCTTCGCTGGTTCAATCTTGTCGCACGACTTCGTTGAAGCGGCGCTGATGCGCCGCGCCGGCTGGGGCGTGTGGATCGCTTACGATCTGCCGGGCAGTTATGAAGAGCTGCCGCCAAACCTGCTGGACGAGCTGAAACGCGACCGCCGCTGGTGCCACGGCAACCTGATGAACTTCCGCCTGTTCCTGGTGAAAGGCATGCACCCGGTGCACCGTGCGGTGTTCCTGACCGGCGTGATGTCCTACCTGTCGGCGCCGCTGTGGTTCATGTTCCTGGCGCTCTCCACCGCATTGCAGGTGGTGCATACCCTGATGGAACCGCAATACTTCCTGCAGCCGCGGCAGCTGTTCCCGGTTTGGCCGCAGTGGCGGCCCGAGCTGGCGATAGCGCTGTTCTCCACCACGCTGGTGCTGCTGTTCCTGCCGAAGCTGCTCAGCATCGTGCTGATCTGGGCCAAGGGTGCGAAAGAGTACGGCGGGGCGTTCCGTCTGTTCATTTCGATGCTGATGGAAATGCTGTTCTCGGTGCTGCTGGCGCCGGTGCGCATGCTGTTCCATACCGTGTTCGTGGTGAGCGCCTTCCTCGGTTGGGAAGTGGTGTGGAATTCGCCGCAGCGTGACGATGACGATACGCCTTGGGGCGAAGCGTTCCGCCGCCATGGTTCGCAGATGTTGTTGGGCCTGGTGTGGGCCGGCGGCATGGCGTGGCTGGATCTGCGCTTCCTGTGGTGGTTGGCGCCGATCGTGTTCTCGCTGATCCTGTCGCCGTTCGTGTCGGTGCTGTCGAGCCGCGCGACGCTGGGCATGAAGAGCAAACGCGCCAAGCTGTTCCTGATCCCGGAAGAGTACAACCCGCCGCGCGAGTTGCTGGCGACGGAAGAGTACCTGCATCTCAACCGCAACCGCGCGCTGACCAACGGCTTTATTCATGCGGTGGTCAACCCATCCTTCAACGCGCTGGCGACGGCGTTGGCGACGGCGCGTCACCATTTGCGCGCTACCCTCGATCGCAACCGCGAGGAGCGGGTGAACGAAGCGCTGCAGCTGGGGCCGGAGAAACTGGTGAAGGGCAAACGTCTGGAGCTGCTGAGCGATCCGGTCACGCTGGCTCGTCTGCACCAGCGCGTCTGGCTGTTGCCGGAAGGCGCTGCCTGGCGTGAGCACTATCAGCAGTTGCCGCACAACCCGCTGGCGCACCCAACGGGCCGACGTTAATCGCTGAACGGTAACGCTCAGACGGGGAATGCGCATGGCGCATTCCCCGTTTTTTTTACCTTTTGCTTACGCGCGCCGGTACCGGTGGAGAAAGGGAACTGTGGTAGACTGCGGCCGATGCGTTGTTCACTCGCGAAACAACCCTTTGCTCAGAGTCAATGTCGTGAAGCTCTCTTCCTACCTTCGGCTAGCCTGCGTGGCGGCCGGCGTGATGGTCTTAACCGGTTGCGGCAGCATCATCAGCCGCACCGTGCCCGGCGCGGGACATGGCCACCAGTACTATCCCGGCGTGCAGTGGGATTTGCGCGATACGCCCTGGCGTTATGTCACGGTGATAGACGTGCCGCTGTCGATGGTGGTGGACACCTTTATGCTGCCGTTCGATGCGCAGCACGGCCCCTATGAATAAACCTGCTCAGCGGGTGGCGAACACCACCAGCTGATAGCCTTTCTGCCCGCACTGGAAAGACGCCAGCGCCGTCATCCCCAGCCCTTGCACGTGTGCGGCTAGCGAATGCGGATTGTCGTCGTCGATAAACAGCGCGCCCACGTCGTAATCATGACAGGTATGCGCTTTGACCGCGGCGTAGAGGCGTTTCAGCACCCCCTTGCCGCGCCAGGCGGCGGCGAGGCAGACCGGGCCGTAGAGAAACCCCCTCTGCTCACTCAGCGCCCGCCCGGCGAACGACTGCGTGGCGAGCGTCGCCAGCATCGCATCCACCACCGGCGGCCGCGGTTGCACGTCGGCGGGCATCAGGCAAACGAACCCTGCCAGTTGGTTCTCCTGCTCGGCCACTAGTATGCCGATGCTGCGGTTGATCGCCGCCAGCTGCGCCTCATTCATGCGTGATACGATAAATCCCTGCCGTTTTTGGCGCTCGTCGAGCGCTTCAGGCACGTTTTCGCCCTGCAGCTGCAAAATGGCAGGGTAGTCGGTGGGGCGGGCCTGGCGAATGTTCATGGTGCCTCCTTGGCGGTGAAAGTAGGGGGCGGGTTAACGTTCATCCCACTCATCGGCGGCGGCCTGGCCTTCTTCGGTATCCAGCGGCGGCTCGAGCTGGAAGTCGCCTTCTTCCCATTCGTACAGGGTATTTTCGTCTATCCACTCGGCGGTAATTTCCACTTCGTCGTAGTCACCGTCGAATATCGCCTGCGCCGCCGCACCGCTGCGCAGCGTCAGGCATTCCACCGCTTCGCCCTCTTCTTCGAAGAACTCCGCTTGCCACATCGTGTCGCCATCCTGCATCACATACTTTTGCAGATTGAACTGCTGCGGCACCGGCGGTTCATCGCCGCTGCTGCCTTCGGCGGTGTCGATAAACTCTTCGCGTGCGGCCTCGATGGCTTCTTCCAGAGTTGCATACAGGCTCATGTTCGCCTCCGTTGACAATGAGAGTAGAGCGCCCGGCGTACTGCCGGTGCGGTGGGAGAAACGTCAAAACTAATTGTTGTCTCACTGGCGCAGGATGCAAATTTTTTTGTTGTCCGCTTTGCGACGACGGTTGTCCGCAAAGCGGGAGAAGAGGAAGCGATGGCGGGAAATAATGGCGTTATCGTTCACTCAGGCATCAGGAGAAGCCCATGTTAATCGACCCGTCAAGCAAATACCGACCGTTCCCGCCCGTGGCGTTACCAGACCGCCAGTGGCCTGCGCGCACGCTGCGGCAGGCGCCGCGCTGGTGCTCCAGCGATCTGCGCGACGGCAACCAGGCGCTGGCGGAACCGATGGATAACGCGCGCAAGCGCGAATTCTATCAATTGTTGTTGCAGTGCGGTTTCAAAGAGATTGAGGTGGCTTTCCCTTCGGCGTCGCAAACGGATTTCGATTTTGTGCGCACGCTGATCGACGAGCAACTGATCCCGCACGACGTCACGATTCAGGTGCTGACGCAGTCGCGAGACGATCTGATCGATCGCACCTTCGAGGCGCTGCAGGGTGCGCCGCGGGCTATCGTGCATCTGTACAACGCCACGGCGCCGATGTTTCGCGACATCGTGTTCCGTCAGGATAAGGCCGCAACCGTGGCGCTGGCGGTGAACGGCGCGCGGCGCATTCGCCGGCATTGCGAGGCTCAGCCCGATACTGCCTGGTGCTTCGAGTATTCGCCGGAAACCTTCTGTTTTACTGAATTAGAGTTCGCGCTGGAGATCTGCGAGGCGGTGGCGGAGGTGTGGCAACCGGGGCCGCAGCGGCCGATGATCATCAACCTGCCGGCGACGGTGGAAGTGAGTACGCCCAACGTGTATGCCGATCAGATTGAATGGTTCTGTCGTCATTTCAGCCGTCGCGCCGATGTGGCGATCAGCGTGCATCCGCATAACGATCGCGGCACCGGCGTGGCCTGCGCGGAGCTGGCGCTGTTGGCCGGCGCCGATCGGGTCGAAGGCTGCCTGTTCGGCAACGGAGAGCGTACCGGCAACGTCGATCTGGTCACGCTGGTGTTGAATCTCTATACCCAGGGCGTGGCGCCGGGCCTGGACTTCAGCCGCCTGAAACAGGTGGTGGAGGTGGTGGAGCAGTGCAATCAGTTGCCGGTACATCCTCGCCATCCTTATGCCGGTGAGTTGGTGTTTACCGCCTTCTCCGGTTCGCATCAGGATGCGATCAAGAAAGGTTTCGCCGCGCAACGCCAGCGACAAGATGGCTGGTGGCAGGTGCCTTACCTGCCGCTCGATCCCGCCGATGTCGGCTGCAGCTATGAGGCGGTGATCCGGGTCAACAGCCAGTCCGGTAAAAGCGGGGCTGCCTGGTTATTGGAACAAAATCATGGGTTGGCGTTGCCGCGCGGTTTGCAGATTGACTTCAGCCAGGTAGTGCAGCGTGCGACCGACGGCAGCGGGAAGGAAATGAGCGGCGCACAGCTGTGGCGCTTATTCCGCGACACCTATGGCCTGGTGGAGCAGCCGCGCTTGCAACTGTTGAGCTACCAGACGGAAAGTCACGGGGTAGAGGCCTACAGCTTCAACGCGCGAGTTGCCTGCGAGGGAGAGCCACTGCGCCTGCAGGGCACCGGCAACGGTTTGCTTTCCAGCGCGGTGGATGCGCTGCGTCAGCGCTTCGGCTTGCCGCTGGCGATCGAGGATTACCACGAGCACACGTTGGGGCATCAGAGTGATAGCCGAGCGGTGGCCTATATCCGCTGTGCGCTGCCGCAAGGTGAGGCGACCTACGGCGTTGGCATCGACGTTGACTCCGCCAGCGCCTCGCTGCAGGCGCTGTTCAACGTTGCCGGGCGCTATCTGTCGTCGGCACGGCTCGGCTGAAATAGTCGCTGGGCGCGACCCCCAATAACCGGCGGAACATGGCGCTGAACGCGCTGGGGCTGTCATAGCCGAGATCCAGCGCCACTTCCAACACCGAGCGGCCTGTCGCCAGCGCGTTCAACGCCGCCAACAAACGGGCGCGTCGCACCCAATCACTAAAATGCAGCCCGGTTTCTCGCTGGAAGCGTCGCGACAGGGTGCGTCCACTGACGCTGAGCTGAGCGGCCGCCTGTTCCAGCGTCCAGGGCTGCGCCAGCGTGGCCTGAATATGGCGGCACAGGGCAAGCAGTGAGGCCTCACGCGGTTCGGGCAAGTGCAGCGGCAGACTCGGCAGCATTCGCAACTCATCCAGGATCAGTTCCATCACGCGCTCATCGCGCCCGCCGCTGGGATAGCCGGGCGCAATCTCCATCGCACAGATAATCAACTCGCGCAGCAGCGGCGAAATCTGCACCACCTGGCATTGGGCCGGCAGATCGGCACGCGCCAACGGATCGACAAACAGCGTCCTGGCCGCCACCTGGCCGGTGATGCGCAGGCTGTGCACCATTTTCGCCGGTACCCAGACGCCACGGCCGGGTGGCACCACCCAACTGCCGAGCCGGGTCGTGACCTGCACTACGCCGCTCAGGCTGTGAATCAGCTGCGCGCAGTTATGGTAGTGATCCGGCTCGCTGTCGCCGTGGCGATAATCCTTGGCCAACGGCCGGATGGGCTGATCGACCGGCAGAACGTCATGAAACAACAGCATCGTTAGCGGCCTCCGTGCGGCAAAAGGGGGGAAGACAGCATGCCATGCGGCGCGGTTTCACACCAGCCTGTGGCACGCGGCAGATAAATAGTTTATAAAATGATATTATATAATTTTATAAACTATATGGAAGGGTGATGGATATTGACGTGATGCGCAAGGCGGCGGCGCAGGCTGGCGCGATGCTGCGCACCCTGGGCAACGAAGATCGGCTGCTGCTGCTGTGCCGGCTCAGTCAGGGCGAGATGGCGGTGAGCGAGCTGGCGCAGGCGCTGGATATCCGCCAGCCGACGTTGTCCCAACAGCTTGGCGTGCTGCGCGAGGAAGGGTTGGTCTCCACCCGACGCGCCGGCAAGCAGATTTACTATGCGGTGGCCGATGCCAAAGCGCTGGCGCTGCTAACGACCCTGTATCAACTGTATTGCCCACAGCCGGAGAACCGCGATGACCATTGACTGGCAACACTTCACGCCTTATTCCGCGCTGGCGGGCGGGGCCATTATCGGCGGTGCGGTAGCGCTGCTGCTGCTGTTCAACGGCCGCATCGCCGGCATCAGCGGCATTACCGGCGGCTTATTGAGCGCGGGCGGCCGAGAGCGGGGCTGGCGCGCCGCATTTCTTGGCGGGTTGCTGATTTCTCCTTGGCTGTATGCTGCTGCGGCGGCTTTGCCTCCTGGTGAGATCGCGGTCGGCAGCGGCTGGCTGGCGATCGCGGGGCTATTGGTGGGGGTGGGTACCCGATTGGGCAGCGGCTGCACCAGCGGGCACGGCGTGTGCGGCGTCGCGCGGCTGGCGCCGCGATCGTTGGCCGCCACGGCGGTGTTTATGCTGCTGGGCTTTACGACCGTGTGGCTGATGCGCCATCTGCTGGGAGGGTGAAGATGCTTAAGTTTCTGTTGGCGCTGCTGAGCGGCGTGATTTTCGGTCTGGGGTTAATTATCGCCGGCATGGCCAATCCGGCTAAGGTACTGGCGTTTCTCGATATTACCGGCCAGTGGGATCCTTCGCTGGCGTTGGTGATGGTTGGAGCGATTGCGGTGGCGGCACCGGCCTTTATGTGGGCGCGCCGACGCGAGCGGAGCCTGTTGGGGGAAGCGCTGCAGATCCCGGCCGCCGGGCGTGTGGATCGCCGTTTGCTGGTGGGCAGCGCGCTGTTCGGCATCGGTTGGGGCATTGCGGGCATTTGCCCTGGCCCCGCCTGGGTGTTGGCGGGGGCGGAGATACAACGGGTATGGCCGTTCCTGCTGGCGATGCTGGCGGGCATGGCGCTGTACGAGATTATCATGAGGTGGAGGCGTTCATGTCGATAGCCAAGGCGGTGCTGCGCATTGCGCGCCCGACCGATCGGTTGCAAGAGATTGCCACGCTGTATTGCCGCGGGTTGGGGTTTGAAAGGCTGGGCGAGTTTGTCGATCATCAGGGATTTGACGGCATTATGATCGGGCATCCGCAGCATGCCTACCATTTGGAGTTCACGCAGCATCGCGGAGTGCAGGTTGGACAGGCGCCGACGCAGGATCATCTGCTGGTGTTTTATCTGCCGGATGAGAACGAATGGCGAGCCGCGTGTGAGCGGATGCGGGCGGCGGGATTCTTGGCGGTTACCGCCTATAATCCCTATTGGGATCGGGCGGGGCAAACCTTTGAAGACCCTGATGGCTACCGGGTGGTCTTGCAACATCAGGCCTGGCAAGCATAAAAAAACCGGCGCATCGAGCGCCGGTTTGCGAGATAAAACGGGTTATCTGTCAGGCGTTGGTCGCCGGTTTTTGCGCGCTCTTGGACTGGGTATTTTCCAGCATGCGGCGAATCGGCACGATCAGCACGATCAGCACGGCGGCGCAGATCAGCAGCGCGACTGAGCAGCGAGCGAACAGATCCGGCAGCATATCCAGTTGGTCTGCCTTGACGTGACCGCCGATAAGACCGGCCGCCAGGTTGCCCAGCGCACTGGCGCAGAACCACAGCCCCATCATTTGCCCGCGCATTCTCTCCGGCGCCAGCAGCGTCATGGTGGCCAGCCCGATCGGGCTCAGACACAGCTCACCCAGCGTCAGCATCAGGATACTGCCCACCAGCCACATCGGCGATACGCCGGCGCCGCCGTTGCTCAGCACATTCTGCGCGGCCAACATCATCAGGCCGAAACCGCCGGCGGCGCACAGGATACCGATCACGAACTTGGTGATGCTGCTCGGACGCACGTTATTGCGCGCCAGCGCAGGCCAGGCCCAGCTGAAGACCGGTGCCAGCAAGATGATGAACAGGGCGTTGATCGACTGGAACCACACCGCCGGGATCTCGAAGCCGCCGACCATGCGATTGGTGTAATCGTTGGCGAACAGGTTGAACGAGGTTGGCTTCTGTTCAAATGCCGACCAGAAGAACGCGGCGGAGATCAGCAGGATGAAGCACACCAGCAGGCGTGCGCGCTCTTTGCGGCTCAGGCCGGCAAAGGCGAACAGGTAGATGAAATACAAGGTGACCGACGCGGCGATGACGTACACCAGCACGCTGGCTACCTCAACCGGGTTGATGACGATGGTGCCCTGAGCGATCAGCACGATGACCGCAGCCAGGACTACCGCCAATGCCAGCAGCCAGGCGCCGACGCCTTTCTTCTTCGCGACCGGGCTGTTCCAGGTGGAATCCAGGCCCACTTCGCGGTCATAGCGTTTCATCGCCGGTACGGCGAATACCCGGAAGATCACCAGCGCCACCAGCATCCCGATACCGCCGATGCCGAAGCCCCAGTGCCAGCCGTGTGACTTGATCAGCCAGCCGGAGATCAGCGGGGCAATGAACGAGCCGATGTTGATGCCCATGTAGAACAGCGAGAAACCGCCGTCACGGCGCGCATCGCCTTTCTTGTACAACGTACCGACCATTACCGAGATACAGGTCTTGAACAAGCCGGAACCGAGTACGATGAACATCAGGCCGATGAAGAACAGGTTGGTGCCGATCACCGCGGACAGGGCGATCGACAGGTGGCCGAGCGCGATCAGGATAGAACCGTACCAGACGGCCTTGCGTTGGCCGAGCCAGTTATCCGCCAGCCAGCCGCCCGGCAGCGCCGCCAGGTACATGCTGCCGGCGAAGATGCCGACGATTGCCGACGCGTTCTCACGCGCCAAACCCAGGCCGCCGTCGTACACGGTGGCAGCCATAAACAGGATCAGCAGCGGACGGATGCCGTAGAACGAGAAGCGCTCCCACATTTCGGTGAAGAACAGAGAACCCAGCGGATAGGGATGGCCGAAGAAGGTCCGGCTTTCTGACTTATTGACAGAGGATTGCATAACGATTTCCCAATAAAAGGCGCTGCAAGGCTGCAGCCCGTACTGTGGTATGTATGTGTATTTAATGAAGGCGATCCGCCCAATGCGGATTACCCGACAAAACCGCGGCTGCAACGCTGATAAACCGTGGAAAGCGTGCTGACCTTTTTTCACTTGGCCGATGGTTCACATCTGGCGTGATATTATTTAACCATTTGATAACTGGTCGTTGGTTTTGTCTAGTACCTGTATCCCATTTTTTAGACGAAAAGTCGACAAGCATCTCCTTTTCTGGTTTTTCTGTTGGTTATGGCTGGAATATGATTGACAGCGGGTTTTATGCGCTGAAAGTTAATTAATTGTTGATAAACAAGATGTTGAGATAAGAATGTTCTGAGTTAGGCGAAAGTTCACAGGCCTGAAGGAAGCATTATTAAAAGTAGGGGAAACGCGCCGTTGATCTGACCAACGGCGGAAAGTGGCGATAAATGCAGCTATTACTCTTCCTGCAGCGTGTCTTCCCGCATATAGCCCGGCCGTCGCCGCAGACACCACCAGGAATACCCGGCGTTGAACAGCACCACCAGCGCGGTGACCGCGAAGACCGCGCGAAAACCGTAGCCGGCGGAGACTGCGGCGCCGAGCAGCGGGCCGCTGACGTTGCCAACATCGCGGAACGACTGGTTGTAGCTGAAAATACGGCCGGCCACCTGATTGGTGCAGTTGTAAATCAGCAGTGTCTGTACCGCCGGCAGCAGCGCGCCGTCGGCCGCCCCCAGCAGAAAACGCAGTACCCCGAGCTGCCACGGCGTCTGCACGAACGCCATCGGGATCAGCAACAGCACCGAGACGATCAGCATAAAGACCAGAATGCGTTCCGGGCCAATGCGATCGCCCAGCTTGCCCAGCCGCGGGGCGCTCATCAATGCCGCGACGCCGGGCACCGAGGCGATCAGACCGCTGATAAACGCCAGATTGTGGGTGGCGCCGGCCAGATCGCGCACATACAGCGTCAGGATCGGCGCAATCGAGCCCGTGGCGATCTGGATGATCATGGTGGTGACAAACAGGCTGAGCACCAGTTTCGGGTTCTTCAGCGAGGCGAACACCTGTTTTGCGTGCAACATGTCGCGTTTTTGCACCGGGGTAAATTGTTCTTTGACATACAGCAGCGTCAGCACGAAGCAGACGAATAACACTGCGGCGGTGATATAAAACACCGGGCGCAGGCCGTACAGATCGGCCAACAAACCGCCGATCAATGGGCCTATCAGCGCACCGCCGACGCCGCCGGTGGACAGGGTGCCGAGCGCCCAGCCGCTGCGGTTGCGCGGCACCTGGGTGGCGATCAGCGCGTTGGCGTTGGGGATGAATCCGCCGAGCAGCCCCAGCACTGCGCGCAGCGCAAGAAACTGCCAGACCGTTTGCGCCATGCCCATCAGCGCCATGACGATCGCCATGCCTAGCGCCGAACGCAGCAGCATCAGTTTACGGCCGCGCCGATCGGCCAGGGCGCCCCAAAACGGCGCGGCGATGGCGGAAAACAGGAAGGTGATGCTGAACAGCAGACCGGACCACATGTTGAGTGCCTGATGGCCGGTAACGCCCAGCGTCTCTACGTACAGCGGCAGAAATGGCATCACCAGGCTGAAGGCGGCGCCGGTGAGAAAACATCCCAGCCAGGCGACGAAAAGGTTGCGTTTCCAGTTAACGGGTTCTGCTGCCGAAGCCATAAATGTCCACTGCCGAAAGGTGACGCGTTTTGCCGGCGGCAAGATAAAGGGGCAAAACGTGAAAGTTAGCCTGGTAAGTATGCGCCGCAAGCGCGGCGACGGCAAACGAGGGGACAAAGATTGGGTGAAAAATGAAATAAAGTTTTAAAAATGACGTTTAAACCTTATTCCGCGCTTAGCGCGCGGAATTTACAGCGTTTTATAGTCCGGCCAGCGCCTCGAAACCGGCGGCGGTGGTGGTGGCGCTAAAGTCGGTGACCTCGTAGTGGGCTACGGCGTTGAAGGGATCTTCGGCCAGGATGGCGTCTAACTGCGCACGGTCAATGCCCTTGGCCAGGATCACGCCGCCGGTGCGGGGATTCTTACGGCCGGAGGCGATGAAGGTACCGTCCTGAAAATATTTCTTAAGCCAGGCGATGTGGCCTTCAAGGTGGCTGTCTACGTCGGCGATTGGGCGATGGTAGGTCAGGCTGACAATGTACATAACGGCTCCAGGGTGGGCGACAAAGGCTTTACCATCCCACCCTCGCCGTCGATTCTCAAGAGGCGCGCAATAAAAAACCCGCCGGTGGCGGGTTGGCTTGATCAGTAGAGCGAAGGCTCGCCTTCCGGGCGGGTCTTGAAGCGGCGATGCAGCCACATATATTGGTCCGGCGCCATCAGGATCTCTTTTTCCACCACTTTATTCATAAAGGCGGCGGCCTCGAGTTCGTTATCCAGCGGGAAGTTTTCCACCGCCGGTTGCATGATCAGCTCATACCCTTTGCCGTCCGGCAGGCGGCGCGGGGTGAACGGGATGATCGCCGGTTTGCCCATCCGCACCAGCACGTAGCTGCCGGTGGTGGTGGCGGCTTTGTCCACCGCGAACAGCGGCACGAAAACGCTGCTGCGCGGGCCGTAGTCGTGATCCGGGGCATACCAGATGATGTCACCCTGTTTCAGGGCGCGGATCATGCCTTTGACGTCTTTACGATCCAGCATCGACTTGTTGGAACGCATGCGGCCCCAGGTTTGCAGCCAGTCCATCAGCTTGTTGTCGTGTGGGCGGTAAACGCCGATGCCCGGGTTGTGAATGCCGAAGATGCGCGCGCCCAGTTCCAGCGTCAAGAAGTGCAGGCCAATCAGCAACACGCCCTGATGGTTGTCGCGCGCTTTTTGGATGTGCTCCAGGCCGCTGACCTTGAACCAGCGTTCGATGCGCCAGTTCGGCCAGAACCACGCCATACCGGTTTCAAACAACCCCATGCCGACCGATTCGAAATTCTTTACCACCAGCGCATCGCGTTCGGCCTGCGGCATGTCGGGAAAACAGAGCTCGAGGTTACGTTGGGCGATAACGACGCGCCGTTTGAGAAAGCGCATGGAAAATCGCCCGATCGAGGTGCCGAGCCAGTAGATGACGGGGTAAGGCAACAGTACCAGCAGATACAGTAAGCCGATACCCACCCAAGTCAGCCAGTAGCGCGGGTGCAATAATGAGCGATTGAAAGTAGGAACTTGAGTCATGGGTTCTCTGTTTGAATACGGTTGTCTAAGTGTAATGACAGAGTCATAGCATGGTCTGGCGGCCGGGTCGGCTCGGCCGCAAGGTTCGTTTCTGCCGTTTGTTTGCGACTATTGTGGCATTTTTCTCGCGATCCGGGAAAACACAACGCATTAAAATCCCCTTTTGGCCATTGAATATGCATCAATTGCCGAATTTTTCCACAATGCTCCCGCCAAAGATCATGACGATATCACGATCGGGTAATTAGCAGGGGGTTAATGCGCCGGCATCATGGATGAGTGCGGGGGGACGGGTTTAGGGACGTTTGCGCCAGGGCTGCGCGGCGCCGGTTTTTCGGGTATGATGTGCGCCGCGCGCGGGCCGGCTGGCAGCGCGCGGTAATCAGTCACCTCCCGAAAAACAGGAAAGTACACCATGCCAGTGTTACATAACCGAATTTCTAACGAGGAACTGAAGGCGCGCATGCTGGCGGAAACCGAGCCGCGCACCACAGTTTCTTTTTACAAATACTTCTCTATCGACGATCCTAAAGCGTTTCGCGACAGCCTGTACGTTCAGTTTGAGAAACTGAAGGTGTTTGGCCGCATCTATGTGGCCAAAGAGGGCATCAACGCGCAGATCAGCGTACCGCAGCATCACTTCGACGCGTTCAAAGCCGCGCTGTTCGCCTCGCACCCGGCGCTGGATCAGGTTCGCCTGAACATCGCGCTGGAAGACGACGGCAAATCCTTCTGGGTGCTGCGCCTCAAGGTGCGCGAGCGCATCGTGGCCGACGGCATCGATGACGAGAGCTTCGATCCAAGCCAGGTGGGCGAATATCTGCAGGCCGATCGCGTCAATCAGATGATCGACGATCCGAACACGGTATTTGTCGATATGCGCAACCACTATGAGTACGAAGTCGGCCACTTCGAAAACGCCATCGAGGTACCGTCGGACACCTTCCGCGATCAGCTGCCGATGGCCGTGGAGATGCTGCAGGACAGCAAAGACAAGAATATCGTCATGTACTGCACCGGCGGCATTCGCTGTGAAAAAGCCAGCGCCTACATGCTGCACAACGGTTTTAAAAACATCTACCACGTGGAAGGCGGGATTATCGAATATGCCCGCAAAGCGAAAGCGCAGGGGTTGCCGCTGAAGTTTATCGGCAAAAACTTCGTGTTCGATGAGCGCATGGGCGAACGCATCTCCGACGATGTGATCGCTAACTGCCACCAGTGCGGCGCGCCGTGCGACACCCACACCAACTGCAAGAACGACGGCTGCCATCTGTTGTTCATTCAGTGCCCGAGCTGCGCCGCCAAGTTTGAAGGGTGCTGCAGCGAGATTTGCCGTGAAGAGCTGAAGCTGCCGCGCGAAGAGCAGCGTGCGCGCCGTGCCGGCCGCGAAAACGGCGTCAAGGTTTTCAATAAATCGAAAGGCTTGTTGCAGACCACGATGCACATTCCGGCACCGGAAGAAGAAGGCCCAGCCCGCTGAGCCTGAGGAAATAAGAAGCCCAGCCGCCAAAGCCGGGCTTTTTTTTTATTTCTCGCGCACGCCTTCTACGGAGATGATCAGCTCAACGTCTTGCGAGGCCGGGCCCAGATCGGTAGTGATACCGAAATCTTTCAGCTTGATCTTGCCGTTGGCCTCAAAGCCGGCGCGGTAGCCGCCCCACGGATCGTTGCCCTGGCCAATCAGTTTGGCATCCAGCGTGACCGGCTTGGTGACGCCGTTCAGCGTCAGGTTGCCGACCACCGCATAGCCGTCGCCGCTTTTCTTCACTTCGGTGGATTCAAACTTAGCCTGTTTGTTCTTTTCCACATTCAGGAACTCGGCGCTGCGCAGGTGCTTGTCGCGCTCGGCGTGGTTGGTGTCGACGCTGGCGGTATTGATGGTCACGTTGACCTTGTCCTTGGACGGATCTTTTTCGTCGAAGGTGAAGCCGCCGTCGAAGTCTTTAAAGCTGCCGTATAGCCAGCTGTAGCCCAGGTGCTGGATGCGGAATTCGATAAAGGCGTGCTGGCCCTGTTTGTCGATCTTGTAGTCCGCCGCCAGTGCGGAACCGGCGCTCAGCAGCAGGGCGCCTGCGGTCAGGCCCAATACGGTCTTTTTCAACATAGCAATCTCCATAAATCCAAAGGTTAATCGGCGCTGCTACCCAGCATCCGTTTCAAAGTGACATCACGATCGATAAAGTGATGTTTAAGCGCGGCCAAACCATGCAGTACTGAGAGCACTACCACGGCCCAGGCCAGGTAAAGGTGAATGGCACCGGCGGTATCGGCTTGCTCCGCCATACCGGTCACGGTGGCGGGCACGTCGAACCAGCCGAACACGCTGATCGGTTGACCGTCGGCGGTCGAGATCAGATAGCCGCTGATCAGAATGCCGAACAGCACGGCGTATAACGCCAGATGCGCGAGGATGGCGCTGACGCGAGTGAGGCGGCCATAGCTGGCCAGAGGCTTGGGTGGCGGCGAGACAAAGCGCCAGATCACGCGGATCACCATGACGATGAACAGCAGTGCGCCGATACTTTTGTGGATTTCCGGCGCCTGGTGGTACCAGACGTCGTAATAGCCCAGCGTCACCATCCACAGACCGAGCGCGAACATGCCGTACACCGTTAGCGCCACCAGCCAGTGGATCAACACTGACACATGGCCGAAACGATCGGCGGTATTTTTCCAGAGCATCCTGTTTCCTTCGATTACCGATTGGCTGGTTGCAATAATTAAACTTTAGGAAACATAAAATCAATAATAAATTTAACTATGTTACTTCTTAGAAATATTAGTCAGTGAATTTGTTTGAGATGTTCGGGGTTCATCAGATAAATCGTTGAAGATGATATTATTTCCTTCACATAACAATTATGCTAGTTGTTGAAAATTAGGCTTATTATCTATTAATGTCAGCTTTTGTCATTTTACGTAAACTGTCCATGAATTGCTCGGTGGGATTATTTGATGGCAAAGGTTATGCCTATTTCTTGCGGCAAAGAGCAGGGCGAAAAGATTAATTTTTTCGAACGGTTGCGCTAAATCCTCTGCGGCGTGACGGTGGATTTTGCTACCATTAGCGCCAAACGTCGGCTCTTGGTGGCCGGTTAACCCAGTGAAATAACAAGGAAACGTCATGGGCCGAACCCGTGTAACCGACAACAGCCTGCGTTTGGCCGTCCTGCTGGCGATGCTGGTGATCATTCTGGCTGGGGTAAAAGCCGCCGCCGACATTGTGGTGCCGTTTTTACTGGCGGTGTTCCTCGCCATGGTGCTGAACCCGCTGGTGGCGATGCTGGAACGCCGCCGGGTGCCACGCATCGTCGGGGTGACGTTGCTGGTGACGGCGGTGATCGTGGTCGTGATGCTGTTTATCGGCATGCTGGGCGCTTCGCTAAACGAGTTCGCCCGCTCGCTGCCGCAGTACCGCGGCATGATGATCGAGAAACTGCGCGAGCTTCAGCATTACGCCGATCGCTTCAATATCAGCCTCTCCAGCGAAGCGATGCTGCAGTATGTCGATCCCAGCGCGGCGATGAATCTGGTCACCCGCATGCTGGGGCACCTGTCTGGCGCCATGACCAACGTCTTCCTGCTGCTGATGACCGTGGTGTTTATGCTGTTCGAAGTGCAGTTGCTGCCTTACAAGCTACAGCAGGCGCTGGATAAGCCGAACGAGGGGCTCGCCGCGATGCGGCGGGCGCTGGACGGTGTGACGCGCTATCTGGTGATTAAAACCATCATCAGCCTGGCCACCGGGGTGATCGTCTGGATCTTCCTGGCGGCGGTCGGCGTGCGCTTCGCCTTTATCTGGGGGCTGCTGGCGTTTCTGCTCAACTATATTCCCAACATCGGCTCGGTGTTGGCCGCCATTCCGCCGCTGATTCAGGCGCTGCTGTTCAATGGATTGGGCGATGCGCTGGTGGTGGCGGGCGGCTTTATCGCTGTCAACATGGTGATCGGCAATATCCTCGAACCGCGGGTGATGGGGCGCGGGCTGGGATTGTCGACGCTGGTGGTGTTTCTGTCGCTGATCTTCTGGGGCTGGCTGCTTGGCCCGGTGGGTATGCTGCTGTCGGTGCCGTTGACGATCGTGGCGCGCATCGCGCTGGAGACCACCGAAGGCGGCTATCGGCTGGCGGTTATCCTGGGCGACGGCCGCCCGCCGCGCCAGCCTCCGGCGTCGCCGGAGTGAGGAAGATTTTGCCGCCACGTTGAGCCCAGAGTTGTTAATACGCTTTGAATAAGCCACCCAACGGTGGCTTAACGTTTAAACTGTTAGTGCAGACTGGGAACATTGGCTAATCAGTAAAAAACTACAACCACTTAGACCACTTTACATAGGCGACACAAACAACGATAGCCCAGATGAGAGTGAGATAAAAACCAGAGTTTGGGAACACTGAAACGAAAATAACCCCGCCGATAATAATGAGTACGATAGGGATTAGGTAAGCGAACGAGTTACCCAGCCATTCAATCAACCACTTCATTTTGTGAGTACCTAAAGCTCAGAAAGGTTTTCTATTTTACTCCTGAAGACTATACGGGTAACAACAGTAATATCACCTCGGTAAATTAGCGATATCCAAGGGATTCGTAAATTTTATCTTTATCCATATTATTTTCAATATATATAGTGCGGTAGTGATTAATGACAGGAATTATGGGTGAGACAGCGAGTGAAATACTTTTGCGAGCACAGTGAGAACTGCTATACATACTAAGAAAAGAGGTAGAGTACATAAATGTACCAAGCATAAGGATATGCGCATGTTGATAATGAGGATGAGTTACAACGATCTTTCAAAAAACGGAGGAGAAGCGAAGCTCCACGTCTATGGGCTAGGTACTTTCCCCGTGTTTTCTGGTAGGCAGCTGTACACAAATGATCCCAACTGTACCTACATTGAGAACAGTGCAATACCTGTTGGTCGTTATTGGGTGGTTGACAGGCCGAGAGGTAGTCTAGCCAATCAAATTCGTTCGTGGGTGCTTGACCAGTACACAGGAAACGATCATAGCGACTGGTTAGCTCTGTTCAGTGCTCAAACAATGAGTGACAGCATGTTTGTAAATAAGATCGCACGTGGTAGTTTTAGATTGCATCCGCTCAGACCAGATGGCCGCGGTTATAGTGAAGGGTGCATTACGTTTGTAAGTCGTCTGGATTTTTACAAGGTCCGTCGCTTCATCCTGGGAATGAAGCTGATTAGAGTTCCTGGGTCACGCAGTACTATGATGACCTATGGTTTTGTTGATGTGCAAGGGGAGAGCAAGTTTGAAAAATGCATCGTTCGTTAAGAATATAATACTGTATATTGCATGTTTCATTACTGCTTTCTGTTTCTCACGCTATGGGATGCCACTGTATAGCTTAACGTCACTCATCATAGATACCTCTCAACAACTCTTTGGCAGGTACCAAACAGGTTTCTATGAAATGGACGCAGATCCACTGACATTCAGTACGCTGATATTCACTGTGGCTTTCTATGCTTTGGTTCTATTCGGTTTGGTAAAGATGGCATTAAGACAATTCAGATAAATACAGAATGTGCGATGTGCTAACAAAAGTGCATCTCACCACTAATAAGTTTGCATTAACGGAAAAGGCGCGTTTTCCTCCATGGCATTTTATTTATTGGGGACCCCGTTGAATAAGGACTCTTCCACCGCAATCGTCTCCGATGCCGTCGGCGTAAGGAATATTTTGCCGCTGACGCCGGGCTGGGCGGCGTGCTGCAGCGCCGCTGCGTACTGATGCAAAGGGTAAATCGCGGCGGGTGGGCGCAGCGCCAGCTGGCCGCGCCGCAGCAGCTGGAATAGCTGATAAAACGCCGTTTGCCACTGCGCCGGTGCCGCCTGCGCATTCCATTTACGTAGGTGAAACAGCGAAGCGCGCAGCTTCAATTCGTCCACCACGCGCCGCCAGTCTACCTGGCAGCCGCTCAGCAGGCCCAGCGCCACAAAATCGCCGCCGGTGCGGACCGCTCGTGCCAGCTGCAATCCGTCTTCTCCGCCGATGCAGTCGATAGCGGCGCGGGCGCCAAAGTGGGTCATTTGCGCCAGCTGAGGCGCTTCGATAACGCGCCAGGCGCCGGCGGCCAGCAGCGCCGGGCGATGAGCGACGTTGCGCACCACCACTGCCAGACGAATACCACGCAGCGCCGTCATCTGTGCCAGCAGCAGGCTAACGGCGGAGCCACCGCCGTTGAGCAGCAGCACGTCGCCGGCGTTGAGCGGTAGCCATTGCGTCAGCAGCACCCAGCAGGTGAGCGGGTTGATATAGATTTGCGCCGCGCTGGCATCGTCGATGTCGTCCGGTACCCAGACCACCCGTTCTTCAGGCAGCGTGACGAAGGTTTGCCAGCTGCCGTCATCCGCTACCGCCAGCGCGCGTCGGCCGGTCGAGCGTCCGCTTTGCAGATCGACGATGACGCCTACGCCTTCATAGCCCGGCACCTGCGGCAGGGCGATGCGGTGCGCGTATTGGCCGTGAATCGGGATCAGGTCGGAAGGGTTGATCGGGGCATAGCGCATCTGCAGTAGCCGCCGGCCGGGGCGCAGCGGCGGCCGGCTCGTCTGCTGCAGCGTCAGCACCTGGGCGGGATCGCCGAAGCGGCTGAAGCTCAATCGGGGAAATGACGACGGCATGGGTTACATCACGAAGAAAAAATAGACATCCAGCGCCAGCAGCACCAGCCACAGACAAAGATACAGCACCAGGTGCTCACGCACGTTGTTGACGATAGCCGCCAGTATTCGGTTTAACATTTCAGCCGCCTGAAGAAAGAGACCTTTGATTATAGTCCTTTTCTCGGCACCTTTTATAGCGGGGCGCGCGTGAGCGCTGGAAGAGCGGCGATAAAAAAGCCTGCGTTATCGCAGGCTTGATGTTACACCGCCAGCAGCGCCAGCGGCGTCGAATTCGTTGGCGCGCTTGGCGGGTAGAAATAACGCAGCACGTTATACAGCGAGTAGAACTCCAGCCGGTTACGCGCGTTGATCTTCTCCGTGATGTGACGCTTGTGCACATACACCGTATGCGAGCTGATCTGCAGCTTTTTCGCGATGCGGTAGTTGGGCATTTCCGCCATCCAATATTTCATCACCGTCAGTTCCTGCGGGCTGAACAGGGAACGCTCTTCACCGTCATCGGCCAGCGCCAGCGGATTTTCGCGCAGCGTGCGCAAGGTGAGCGGCAGAATGCTTTTATTGAACAAAAAGGCGTTATCGGCGATGCGCATCGGCGTTTCGCTGTAAGGGTAAGGTGTATCGAGATAGATAAACAGCGAGGCAGACTGGCTGGCTTCCATAAATGCCAGCAGCTGCGCGTCTGCTTCGTTATAGCGGCACTGGTTGCTGAGGTTCACCAGAATATGGCTCGGCTGAAAGCTGGCCAACAGCGGCGTAGCGTGCTCAATGCTGTGGCAGCACTTGATCGTCGTAATCCCACTATCAGCAAAGTAGCTGGCTATACCGACCCGGGTGAAGCAGCATTCGTCCACGACAAGTAGTTTCATGGTGACGTCCTTGTTGAAAGCCGATGGAGCATATCTTCTGTAAAATAGGACTTACACTGCAAGTGTTCAATTCGGAAATTCAAATGCTGAATACAAGAAATTTCCGTTATCAGAAATTTTACTTGGTATTTAAAAGAGTTAGCAGGTTAATAAATTGTAACCGCCAAATTTCGCTGTCCAGGGCTCGACGGCAACCTGGACAGCGAAATCCTTCGCTTAGCTAAATCGTTTCAGACCAAAGCTGGCGACGTCGACCGGCGGCGCTTTGTCCTGCGCGAACAGCGCGGCAATCTCACCCAACGCGCTGGCGAACTTGAAGCCGTGGCCGCTCAATCCGCTGATGACCATCAGGCGATCGCACCCCGGCAGGGTATCGATAATAAAGTCTTCGTCGGGGCTCATGTCATAACTGCAAGCTTCGCCGTGTAAACATACGCCTACACCCGGCAAAAACTGCCGCAGGAAGGTGAAAACTTCGGTGCCGTCGCTGGCGTAGCTGCCGAAGGGTTTACGCTGCTCGGGGGCGTCCATCGGCTGGCCGCCGTCGTGTTTGCCCACTTTCAGGCCGTCGTTATCCGCCGGGAAGCCGTAATAGTGCGTGCCGTCTTGCGCCTCGACGGTAAAGGCCGGGAAGCGATTGTTCACGCTATAGCGGCCGTCTGCCTGATGCCAGGAGAAGACTTTGCGCAATGGTGCAACCGGCAACTGCGGCAACAGCGCTTTCACCCAGGTGCCGGCGGTGACCACCGCTTTTCGCGCCGTGAAACGCCCTTCGCCGGTGACGACTTCAACGCCGCCCTCGATGGGGTTCACCGCGCTGACCGGGCAGTTGAACAACTGGCTGCAGCCGGCCTCTTTCGCCAGCTTGATCAGAGTGGCTATCGCCAGCTCGGCACGCAGGAAGCCGGCGTCGGGCTCGAACACGCCGACATAACCTTCCGGGGCCCGGAATTCCGGCCAGCGTTGAGCGATCTGTTCGGCACTGAGGGTTTGCGCGTTCAGGCGGAATTTTTGCGCGCTCTGCTGAGCATTGCGAATGAAGTCGGAGTGCTGTGGCCCCAAATTGAGGACGCCGCACGACTGGAACAGTTCTTCGCCGGATTGTTGAATCAGCGCATTCCACAACGCCTGGGCGCGCAGCACCAGCGGCACGTACTTTTCACCTTCGCCGTAAGCGTGACGGATGATGCGGGTATCGCCGTGATGGCTGCCGTTGCGGTGCGGGGGAATGGCGCTGTCGATCATCAGCACTTTCAAGCCGGCCCGGGTAGCGTAATACCCTGCCGCTGCGCCGACGGAACCGCTGCCCACCACAATCAAATCATATTCCACGTGCCCACCCTCTCTGATAACGATTTCTTATCGCTCCATGATAAAAGGTTGGCGAGTGCAATGCACTGATTGAACGGCGAAAGGCAAAGAAAAAGGCGCCGGGAACGGTCGCGGCGCCTTAGGGGGTAGGGAACGATGAATCAATGTTTTCTGCGATCAAGATCCTGGTAATCCGTAGCTTCAATTTTGGCGATGCCGGCCTCTAAGATATTGATTAATTGACGGGCGACATCGGTGGTCAGCCAAAGCGTTCGGTCTACTTGGGCTTCTTCTGGCGTTTGGTCTAGTGAAGACAGGTAATGAAGGCGTATCATCATGGCGTCGTAAACGTCGACAGTACTGATATCCCAACCGACAAGCGGGTGCGTCTGAATTACTTCATCATTTCTGTCCATAAAGACCCCTTATTGAGTAGTAACTACCGTGAGTGACTAACGAGGATCAATGCGGCTCATCATCATGATGAGCAATTACAGTATACGCATCCGCCTCCATCGGTGGAGGGGGTTGTCACCTAAATTTGCAAAATAAATATTTATTTGAACAATTATTCTACAAATTTGTGTGTGGGCATGAGGATGATGAGTGAGGCGCAGTGGCGTTATTCCGCGCCGCTGCTGGGAGGGGGCGAGCCGTGCAGGCATTTTTCCAACTCTTCGGCCAAATGGGCGAAATGTTTCTGCGTTTCGGCGTCGCGGTTCTGGCTGTGTGATTCCAGCTTCAGGCTGTGGATCAGCCGTTGGTTGGCTTTGTCATCCAGGCTGAAGGCCAGATAAGAGAAAGCCACCTCCAATACGTTCAAGCGCCTTTTCTGATCGGCAATCAGTGCCAGCAGTTCGCCAAACGTCATCGCGTCTTCGGATTTCACCTTGTCCGGGGCCATGCTTACTCCTTTGCGTTAAATACAGCGCTGAGGCGGATTTTGTTCCAGAGTAAGGGTAAGCGATGAATGGACAGGGCGCCAGAAACAAAAAAGCCGGAGAGCGACCCCCGGCAAAAACAGCATTGCAGTGTTATTCTGCGCTGAACCATTCGTCCGCGCTTTCCCAGGTTTCCTGAAGGATTTCCTCGATCAGGTCCCGGTCGGTTTTGGCGCCCCCCAGCACGGAGAGCCCGTTGGCGCCGGCATAACGTACGTGCACGACGGCGTCTGGAAACTGGCGATTGACCCGTTTGCCCAGTTCACCGGTCAGCGCCTCAATGGCGCCCGACGGCAGTGGCCGGGTTTTATCTATAGTGACTTCAACACGCATAATTGCCCCCGAAGCGATTTACTGTTTATTTATACAGTTAACCGAGCGCGGGGGCAAGAGGGCGAAGCAAAAATATCAGTCTTTCAGCGACCAGTTCAGGGTTTCACCGGCCAGGAAGGGGATCACGGATTCATTGCCCAGGGCGATCTCTTCCGGTTGGGTGGTCGGCACGCGCTGCAGCTCGATGAAGTCTTCGTTGAGCGGCAGGCCATAGAAGCGTGGGCCGTTGAGCGAGCAGAAGGCTTCAAAGTGCTCCAACGCGCCGAGTTGTTCGAACACGGCAGCGTAAGCCGGGATGGCATTCGGCGCGTTGAAGCAGCCGGCGCAGCCACAGCTGGATTCTTTGCGGTGCTTGAGATGCGGCGCGGAGTCGGTGCCGAGGAAGAAACGATCCGAACCGCTGGCGACCGCCTGACGCAGCGCTTCCTGGTGGACATTGCGCTTGAGGATCGGCAGGCAGAACAAGTGTGGGCGAATGCCGCCGACCAGCATGTGGTTGCGGTTGAACATCAGGTGCTGTGGCGTGATGGTGGCGCCGAGGAAACGATTGCCTGCCTGCACATATTGCGCCGCTTCTTTGGTGGTGATGTGCTCGAAGACGATCTTCAGCTCTGGGAACTGGCGGCGGATAGGTTCCATGACCTGCTCGATAAAGCGCGCCTCGCGGTCGAAAATATCGACGGCAGGATCGGTCACTTCGCCGTGGATCAGCAGCGGCATGCCGATTTTTTGCATCTGCTCGAACAGCGGATAAATGCCGGTCACGTCGCTGACGCCGTGGCTGGAGTTGGTCGTGGCGTTGGCAGGATACAGCTTGGCGGCGGTAAACACCCCTTGCTCGAAACCGCTGACCAGTTCGCTGGCCGCCAGAGAGTTGGTCAGGTAACAGGTCATCAGCGGAGTGAAGTTGTGGCCCTGCGGGACCGCCGCCAGAATGCGATCGCGGTAGGCGCGCGCGGCGGCCACGGTCGTTACGGGGGGAACCAGGTTCGGCATCACGATCGCCCGGCCAAATACCTGGCTGGTATAGGGCACCACCGTTTTCAGCATCTCGTCGTCACGCAGGTGGATATGCCAGTCGTCTGGGCGGCGGATTTTCAGAACTTGAGGTTGTGCGGTCATCTAGCTAGGCTCCGGCGGTCAAATACGTCTAATGAAAAGCGAATAATGGGTTTATTCACGCCGGGGTGTAAGGATAAGCGGAAAGTGCCTGAGATGCATCTGTTTGTTGGCGACAAGTTGAAATCAATAGGGCGGCGGGCGCATAGTGGCAGAGATTTCAACGATGCCGACGCCAATACCGTCGACCTTCATCAAGTGGAAAGGGAGAAAGCAATGGAAGTACGCGTTATCGCCACCCTGCAAGCGAAAGCGGGATTTGAGGCCGCAGTCAGTGAAGCGGTGCACGACATTATCGAGCCGAGCCGCCAGGAGCTGGGCAACCTGCAATATGATTTGCATCGCGATCTGGAAAAAACGGGCGTTTTTGTGTTCTTTGAGCGTTGGGCCAGCAGCGAGGCGCTGGACAAGCACAATGAGACGGCGCATTTTCAGCAGTTCGTCAGCCGGCTTGACGGCAAGTTGGATGTTCTGGACATCAAAAAGCTGAAGAAGATCGCCTGAGCATTTTACAGGCAAGAAAAAACCCGCCGATGGCGGGTTTTTTTAGGGTTACAGATTAACTTATTCGTTAACCGGCTGCGGCTTGGTGGCCGGCGCGGTGGCCTGGCTTACCGCCGAATGGCCGCCGGCTGAGCCTTTGCCTTCAAAATTGAAGGAAGGGCGTTGCCAGTCGCTGTGTTTGCGCTCTTCCGGCTGGTAGGCCGGCGCAGGCGCTTTGGTCATCGGCGCAGTGGCGATGTGTTTGTACAGCACGTCCTGCACGGCTTTCACCGGTGCCGGCTGCTGAGCTACCACAGGCGCAGGTTCGGCGATTGGCGCTGGGGCTTTTTCGACCGGAGCGGCTTCTACGGCGGCTGCCGCAGGTGCGGCTTCTACCACTGGCGTTTCTTCCGCTGGCGTGGCTTCTACCGGTGCAGTTTCGACCACCGGTTCGTCTTCCGCTGGTGCAGGTTCAACCACTGGCTCTGCAGCTACGGTTTCAGCCACCGGCTCGGCTTCCACTGCCGGGGCAGTCTCTTCCGCTTTCGGCTCTTCAACTGCGGCAGGTGCCGGGGTTTCCTCTGCCGGGATAGCAACGACAGGCGCTACGGCTACAGCTTCTTCCGTTACGGTGACGGCTGCAGTTTCAACGGTGGCTTCTGGTGCCGGCTCGTTGACGTTGGCCGTGGTCTGAGTATCTTCCACGGCAACGCTGTGCTGTTCAACCGCTGCGGCGACAACCGGTGCCTGTTCTACGGCTTCGGTTTGCACTTCGGCTTCTTCAACCTGAGCAACCGGGTAGCTCACCCAGACTTTACCTGACGCCATTTCCGGCGAAGCGAACGCGCCCGCCAGCGGCATTGGGGATTGCAGCGGGTAACGCTCATCACGGTAACGACGGCGGCGCTGGCCGCTGACGCGCAGGTGACGCGGTGAACGACGGGAGCGACGCGGCATGCCTTCGCCATTGCCGCGGTTTTCGCCCTGGGCATCGTCTTCCGGCTGAGCGGCAACGGTTTCCGGCAGCAGCTTGACGCTGTCGTCGGTAGTCGGCTGCGCGTCTTCGGCTTTCGCTACCGGCGCTTTCGGCGCCAACAGCTCTTCCGCTGCACGCTGCAGTTCTTCTTCCGCAGACAGGATACGCACTTTCTGCGACAGAGGGCGGCGCTGGCGGCGCTGCATGTTCTGCTGCTGGCGTTCTTCCTGCTCTTCGTCGGTGCTCTCGACCGCTTCAACGCTTTCCAGCGCTTTCACTTCCTGCTGAGCCTGACGTTTCTCTTCCTGACGACGACGCTGGCGTTCAGCACGCTGCTCACGACGCTGCTGCTGATCTTCGCGTGGCGCTTTAGCGCTTTCTTCCGAGGCGGTTTCTTCCGCGACCGGCGCGTTCTGCTGCTGGTTACGGCGGTTACGGCGCTGCTCATCGCGGGATTCACGCGATTCACGGCCTTCGCGGTTCTCACGTGGTTCCCGGTTGTCGCGCTCGCGATTGTCACGGCCTTCACCGCGCTCTTTACGCTCGCCGCGTTCCGGACGATCGCCTCGCTCACCGCGCTCTTTACGGCCGGTGCCTTGACGGCGCTGACCGCGACGATCCTGACGACGGTTTTCACCGTTACCTTCCGCTTTCGGCGTTTCGGCCGGTTTGGCTTCTTCGACGGCAGGTTGTTCTTCACCGGCGAACAGGCTCTTCAGACCCCCGAACAGGCGGCCCAGGAAGCCCGGCTTGGCGGCGACCGGCGCTGCTGCTTGAACCTTGGCGGCGGCAGCAGCAGGCTTGGCCACGGCGACAGCTTCTTCAGCCGGCGGCGGCGCATCGGCGGACAGGGAGAAGGAAGCCAGGGCCGGTTGCTCCGGACGCTTGCGTTCCATCGGCGCATCTTCCAGCGGGCGCTCCATGTCTTCTTCGTGCAGTTTCGGCAGCAAGTAGCTCAGGGTAGAGGTTTCCTCGCCCTTGCGTACGCGCAGCACCGAGTAGTGAGGGGTTTGCATTTCATCGTTCGGCACGATGACGGCTTTCACGCCGCCCTGACGTTTTTCGATCGCGCTGACGGATTCGCGCTTTTCGTTCAGCAGGTACGAAGCGACCTGAACCGGCACGATTGCGTGAACTTCTTTGGTGTTTTCCTTCAGCGCTTCTTCTTCGATCAGGCGCAGGATGGAAAGCGCCAGCGATTCGTTGTCGCGGATGGTGCCGGTGCCGTTACAGCGCGGGCAAACGTGGTGGCTGGACTCGCCCAGCGACGGGCTGAGGCGCTGACGCGACATTTCCAGCAGGCCGAAGCGGGAGATGCGGCCGATCTGGATACGCGCGCGGTCTTGGCGCACGGCGTCGCGCAGACGGTTTTCCACTTCGCGCTGGTGGCGTACCGGCGTCATGTCGATGAAGTCGATGACGATCAGGCCGCCGAGGTCGCGCAGGCGCAGCTGGCGAGCGATCTCGTCCGCCGCTTCCAGGTTGGTGTTGAACGCCGTCTCTTCGATGTCGCCACCACGGGTTGCGCGTGCGGAGTTGATGTCGATGGCGGTCAGCGCTTCGGTGCTGTCGATGACGATCGAGCCGCCGGACGGCAGGCGCACTTCGCGCTGGAAGGCGGATTCGATCTGCGATTCGATCTGGTAGTGGCTGAACAGAGGAATTTCACCGCTGTACAGTTTGATTTTGCTGCTGAAATCCGGGCGGCCCAGCGCAGCGATGTGCTCTTTGGCCAGATCGAGAATTTTCGGGTTGTCGATCAGGATTTCGCCGATGTCCGGGCGCAGGTAATCGCGGAAGGCGCGCACGATAACGTTGCTTTCCTGGTGGATCAGGAATGGTGCAGGGCGGCCTTCGGCGGCTTTTTTAATCGCTTCCCAGTGCTTCAGACGGAAGGAGAGATCCCACTGCAGCGCATCGGCGGATTTGCCTACGCCCGCGGTGCGAACGATCAGGCCCATGCCGTCCGGCAGTTGCAGCGAAGAGAGCGCTTCTTTCAGCTCGGTGCGATCGTCACCCTCGATGCGGCGAGAAATACCGCCGGCGCGTGGGTTGTTCGGCATCAGCACCAGATAGCTGCCCGCCAGGCTGATGAAGGTGGTCAAGGCAGCGCCTTTGTTGCCACGTTCTTCTTTGTCTACCTGAACGATGACTTCCTGGCCTTCGCGCAGCACATCTTTGATGTTCGGGCGGCCATGGGAAGAGTAATTGCTAGGGAAGTATTCGCGGGCGATTTCTTTAAGAGGGAGAAAACCATGTCGTTCTGCGCCGTAGTCCACGAACGCTGCTTCAAGACTTGGCTCAATGCGGGTGATTTTGCCTTTGTAAATATTCGCTTTTTTCTGCTCATGACCCGGACTTTCGATATCCAAATCATACAGCCGCTGTCCATCTACGAGGGCAACACGCAACTCTTCCTGCTGAGTTGCGTTAATCAACATTCTTTTCATCTTAACTTACTCGTTATTTTTACATTATCGACAAAGCTGCGGGCAAAATAACCTCATGGCCGGAGTTAAACCGAAAGCCCCGTGTCTTCTCGCAAAGCCGTCAACCTCACGGTTGTCGCCTGCATAGGGGCGCATTATCTCGGTAAGCCTGCTTTTCTTTGTGAAAGACAGCACTTTTACTAGGGGAATAGCCTCTGATTTACGTCGACAGATCTGATTCCATTTGCCGGCCAAGCTGCAACCCGCAGCCCGCTAATTGTTTGATTTCGCATTACGTCTTACGCCATTGCTGCGTTTTTGCGCGATCAGACAAATTTTATAATTCCACCGTTTTCCCTGTTTAACGAGAATCAACGCGGAAAGTAACTGCATTATTCCACTGCTGATGCCGTTATAGCAAGGTGACTTTTCCTTAACTGCGGAAGAAATCGCAAACGTTCAAATCGGCTTGCTGCCTTATTGTCCGCTGGGGTTTCGTCCGCCGTCAGAGAGACAGTTAAGCACAGAAAAAGATGTGGCGCTATTCACGCGCTCTATTTAGAATCCCGCACCATGAAAACGAACAATCCAGCAGTACAATTCATCACGATTTCCGACGACGAAGCCGGTCAGAGAATCGACAACTTTCTGCTCGCTCGCCTGAAAGGCGTGCCGAAGAGCATGATTTATCGCATCGTGCGTAAAGGCGAGGTGCGGGTAAATAAAGGGCGCATCAAGGTCGAGTACAAATTGGCGGCCGGCGACGTGGTGCGCGTACCGCCGGTGCGCGTAGCCGAGCGCGAAGAGGCGCCGGTGTCGGCGAAGCTGGATAAAGTGGCCGCGCTGGCCGACTGCATTCTGTATGAAGACGACCACCTGCTGATCCTCAACAAACCCTCCGGCACCGCGGTGCACGGCGGCAGCGGTCTGAGCTTCGGCGTGATTGAAGGGCTGCGCGCGCTGCGCCCGGAAGCCCGCTTCCTGGAACTGGTGCATCGTCTGGATCGCGACACCTCCGGCGTGCTGCTGGTCGCCAAAAAGCGTTCCGCGCTGCGTTCGCTGCATGAGCAACTGCGGCTGAAAGGCATGCAGAAGGATTATCTGGCGCTGGTGCGCGGCCAGTGGCAGTCTCACTGCAAGGCCGTCCAGGCACCGCTGTTGAAAAACATTCTGCAAAGCGGCGAACGTATCGTACGTGTCAATAGCGAAGGCAAGCCCTCGGAAACCCGCTTCAAGGTGGAAGAGCGTTACGAATTCGCTACCTTGGTGAAGGCCAGCCCGATCACCGGGCGTACTCACCAGATCCGCGTGCACACTCTGCATGCCGGGCACCCGATCGCTTTTGACGATCGCTATGGCGACCGCGAGTTCGATCGTCAGCTGGCGGGTACCGGCCTGAAGCGGCTGTTCCTGCACGCCGCGGCGCTGCGCTTCGAGCATCCGGCCACCGGCGAAACGATGCGTATCGAAGCGCCGATGGATGAAGAACTGCGTCACTGCCTGCAGGTGCTGCGCCGGCAGGCGACCAAATAATCCGTGTCAGACCAGCGGGTTGATGCCTTCAGCCCGCAACATCGCCAACAGCGCGATCAACGGCAGGCCGATCAGGGCGTTCGGGTCCCGGCCTTCCAGCCTGTCGAACAGCGCGATCCCCAATCCCTCGCTCTTGAAACTGCCTGCGCAGTTCAGCGGTTGCTCCAGACGGACATAGGCGGCGATCTCTGCTTCGCTCAGCGCGCGAAAATGCACGTGGAACGGCTCGCACAGGGCCTGCAGCTGCTTGCTGCGGCTGTTGTACAGCGCCAGGCCGGTATAGAAGGTCACGGCCTGGCCGCTGGCCTGGCGCAGCTGCGCCCGGGCGTTCACCTCGGTATGGGGCTTGCCGGTGATGCTGCCATCGATCACGCAGACCTGATCGGAACCGATGATCAGATGCTCGGGATAGGCGAGGGCCAGCGCCTGAGCCTTCGCTGCCGCCAGGCGCAGCACCAGCGCTTCGGCGCTTTCATCCGGCAGTGGGGTTTCATCCACCTGCGGCGCGGCGCAGTCGAAGGGCAGCTGCAGCTTCTCCAGCAGCATTTTTCGATAGGGGGAGGTGGAGGCTAAAAGCAATCTCTGCATAATTTTTTTCGCAAACCGTAGCGTAAATGGGTACGGCATTTTAAACTGTCGGCCGCTGTGGAAGCGAATATTGGTGAAAGGAGCCGTTTTACGGCCTTTTTCTTTGACTCTATGTCGTTACAAAGTTAATATGCGCGCCCTATGCAAAAGGTAAAATTACCCTTGACCATTGATGCGGTACGTACCGCTCAGAAACGCCTGGACTATGCTGGTGTCTATGCGCCTGAGCAGGTTACTCGTGTTGCCGACTCCGTGGTCAGTGTGGACAGTGATGTCGAGGTGTCGTTGTCGTTTAATATCGACAATCAGCGCCTCGCGGTGATAACAGGGCATGCGGACGTCACGGTAACGTTGATGTGCCAACGCTGTGGAGTCCCGTTCGAACATCAGGTTCACACAACATATTGTTTTAGCCCGGTCGTCAATGATGAGCAGGCTGAGGCATTACCGGAAGCGTACGAACCGATCGAAGTTGACGAGTTTGGCGAAGTCGATCTGTTGGCAATGATTGAAGATGAAATTATTCTTTCACTGCCTGTCGTTCCGGTACATGAATCTGAACACTGTGAAGTGTCCGAAGCGGACATGGTATTTGGCCAACTGCCTCCTGAGGCGGAGAAACCGAATCCGTTTGCCGTATTAGCCAGTTTAAAGCGTAAGTAATTGAGGAGTAAGGTCCATGGCCGTACAACAGAATAAACCAACCCGTTCCAAGCGTGGCATGCGTCGTTCTCACGATGCTCTGACCACGACTACTCTGTCTGTAGACAAAGTATCCGGTGAAACTCACCGTCGTCACCACATCACTGCCGACGGTTTCTACCGCGGTCGCAAGGTTATCGGCTAAGTAGCGATACCTTGACTCGTCTAACCCTGGCGTTAGATGCAATGGGCGGGGACTTCGGTCCCTGCGTCACAGTGCCTGCTTCGTTGCAGGCACTGGCCTCTAATTTACAGCTTCATCTCCTGCTGGTCGGCAATCCCGACGTCATCTCCCCTTTGCTTGCCCACGCCGATCCGGTTCTTCTGGAGCGTCTGCAAGTCGTGCCCGCCGAGTCTGTGATTGCCGGCGACGCCAAACCTTCACAAGCGATACGCGCCAGCCGCGGCACGTCGATGCGCATTGCGCTCGAACAGCTCAGCAGCGGCAATGCGCAGGGCTGCGTCAGCGCCGGTAATACCGGTGCACTGATGGGATTGGCGAAGCTGTTGGTCAAGCCGCTTGACGGCATCGAGCGCCCGGCGCTGATGACGGCGATCCCGAATCAGCAACGCAGTAAAACCGTGGTGCTGGATCTGGGCGCCAACGTCGAGTGCGACAGCACCATGCTGGTGCAGTTTGCCGTGATGGGCGCAGTGATGGCGGAAGAGGTGATCGGCATTACCCAACCGCGGGTGGCGCTGCTGAATATTGGCGAAGAAGAGACCAAAGGCCTGGATAATATCCGCGAAGCGGCCGCTGTGCTAAAAAATACTCCGGCAATCAACTATATTGGTTACCTGGAAGGAAACGAACTGCTCACCGGCAAGACCGACGTTTTGGTCTGCGATGGCTTCGTGGGCAACGTCACCCTGAAAACCATGGAAGGGGTGGTCAGGGTATTCTTATCGCTGCTGAAATCGTCCGGCGACGGAAACAAGCAAGCGTGGTGGCTGAAATTGTTGGGCCGTTGGTTGCAAAAACGGGTGGTTAAGCGGTTCGGCCACCTGAACCCCGACCAGTATAATGGCGCATGTCTGTTAGGATTGCGCAGCACCGTAGTCAAGAGCCACGGCGCTGCGAACCCTCACGCGTTTGCAGTCGCAATCGAACAGGCTGTGCAGGCGGTGCAGCGGCAAGTCCCGGAAAGGATTGCTGCGCGCCTTGAGGCTGTATTACCTAAGAGTGACTGATCGTACATGTATACAAAGATTCTCGGTACGGGGAGTTATTTGCCCGTACAAGTGCGCACCAATGCTGATTTGGAAAAAATGGTGGATACCTCTGACGAGTGGATCGTCACGCGTACCGGTATCCGCGAACGTCGCATCGCCGCTGCGGATGAAACCGTTGCGACGATGAGCTTCCAGGCCGCCGAGAAAGCGCTGGAAATGGCAGGTGTGGCTAAAGAAGACATTGGGCTGATCGTCGTGGCGACCACCACGACCACTCACGCGTTCCCGAGCGCAGCGTGCCTGGTGCAGCAAATGCTGGGCATCAAAGACTGCGCGGCGTTCGATCTGGCTGCGGCCTGTGCCGGCTTCACTTACGCGCTCAGCGTGGCCGATCAGTACGTGAAAAACGGCGCGGTCAAACATGCGCTGGTTATCGGCGCGGACGTCTTGTCGCGCACGCTGGATCCTGAAGATCGCGGCACCATCATTCTGTTTGGCGATGGCGCAGGGGCGGTGGTGCTGGGGGCTTCTGAAGCGCCGGGCATTCTGTCTACCCATCTGCACGCCGACGGCAGCTACGGCAACCTGCTGACGTTGCCGTACAAGGATCGTCAGAATCAGGACAAGCCGGCCTATGTCACCATGGCGGGCAACGAAGTCTTCAAGGTTGCGGTCACCGAACTGGCGCGCATCGTCGACGAGACGCTGCAGGCCAACAACCTGGACCGCAGCGAGCTGGATTGGCTGGTGCCGCACCAGGCCAACCTGCGCATCATCAGCGCAACGGCGAAAAAACTGGGCATGGGGATGGACAAAGTGGTGGTGACGCTCGATCGTCACGGCAACACGTCTGCCGCCTCGGTGCCTTCCGCACTGGACGAAGCAGTGCGTGACGGGCGAATTCAGCGTGGCCAACTGGTGCTGCTGGAAGCCTTTGGCGGCGGCTTTACCTGGGGCTCGGCGCTGGTTCGTTTCTGATTTGGACAGGAAGAAAAAATGACGCAATTTGCTTTTGTTTTCCCGGGCCAGGGGTCGCAGACCGTTGGCATGCTGGCCGAGTTGGCCGCACAGTTCCCGATCGTCGAAGAAACCTTCGGCGAGGCTTCTTCCGCCCTGGGTTACGACCTGTGGCAGCTGGTGCAGCAAGGCCCGGCGGAAGAACTGAACAAAACCTGGCAGACCCAACCGGCTCTGCTGGCTGCCTCGGTGGCGATTTTCCGCGTTTGGCAGCAGCAGGGCGGTAAAGCGCCTGCGCTGATGGCGGGTCACAGCCTGGGCGAATACTCGGCGCTGGTCTGCGCCGGCGTGCTGGACTTCAAGGCGGCAATCCGTCTGGTCGAGCTGCGCGGCAAGCTGATGCAGGAAGCGGTGCCGGAAGGTACCGGCGCGATGTACGCCATCATCGGTCTGGACAACGACGCGATCGCCAAGGCGTGTGAAGAGTCTGCGCAAGGGCAGGTGGTTTCTCCGGTCAACTTCAACTCGCCGGGCCAGGTGGTCATCGCCGGCAACAAAGAAGCGGTTGAGCGCGCAGGCGCCGCCTGTAAAGCCGCCGGCGCCAAACGTGCCTTGCCGCTGCCGGTGAGCGTGCCTTCGCACTGCGCGCTGATGAAGCCGGCCGCCGACAAGCTGGCCGTGGCGCTGCAGGACATCACCTTCAACGCGCCTCAGGTACCGGTGGTGAACAACGTCGACGTGCGCACCGAAAACGATCCGGAAGCGATCCGCAGCGCGCTGGTACGTCAGCTGTACAGCCCGGTGCGTTGGACCGAAAGCGTAGAGTTTATCGCAGCACAGGGCGTGACGTCGCTGCTGGAAGTGGGGCCGGGCAAAGTGCTGACCGGTCTGACTAAACGTATTGTTGACACCCTGACGGCTGCGGCGGTGAACGACACCGCCAGCCTGTCGGCGGCGCTTGAACAATAAAGAGGAAAATGATGAGCTTCGAAGGTAAAATCGTTCTGGTCACCGGCGCAAGCCGCGGTATTGGCCGAGCTATTGCAGAAACGTTTGTGGCACGCGGCGCCAAAGTGATCGGTACCGCGACCAGCGAGAGCGGCGCTGAAGCGATCAGCAGCTACCTGGGCGCAAACGGCAAAGGGTTTATGTTGAACGTTGTTGATGCGCAATCTATCGACAGCGTGCTGGCATCGATTCGCGCCGAATTTGGCGAAATCGACATTTTAGTGAATAATGCCGGCATCACGCGTGATAACCTGCTGATGCGTATGAAGGATGACGAGTGGGAGGATATCCTCGACACCAACCTGACTTCCGTATTCCGCCTGTCAAAAGCGGTAATGCGCGCTATGATGAAAAAGCGGTTTGGCCGTATCATCACCATCGGTTCCGTTGTCGGCACCATGGGGAACGCAGGGCAGGCGAACTACGCGGCGGCTAAAGCCGGCCTGATTGGTTTTAGCAAATCTTTGGCACGTGAAGTTGCTTCACGTGGCATTACGGTCAACGTCGTGGCACCTGGCTTTATTGAGACGGACATGACACGGGCGTTGACAGATGATCAACGCGCAGGCATTTTGTCATCAGTTCCAGCCAACCGGCTGGGCGATGCTAAAGAAATCGCCAGCGCTGTTGCATTTTTGGCCTCTGATGAGGCCGGCTACATCACCGGTGAAACGTTACATGTCAATGGCGGCATGTACATGATTTAAAAAATGTGAAAACCATTTGCGTTATTTGAGGCAAAAACCGCAAAATAGCGTAAAATCGTGGTTTGACCAGCCGGGATTTAGTTGCATCTTTTTCAGCATTTTATACACTACGAAAACCATCGCGAAAGCGAGTTTTGATAGGAAATTTAAGAGTATGAGCACTATCGAAGAACGCGTTAAGAAAATCATTGTTGAGCAACTGGGTGTTAAACAGGAAGAAGTTTTGAACAACGCTTCTTTCGTTGAAGATCTGGGCGCTGATTCTCTTGACACCGTTGAGCTGGTAATGGCACTGGAAGAAGAATTCGACACCGAGATTCCAGACGAAGAAGCTGAGAAGATCACTACTGTTCAGGCAGCTATTGATTTCATCAACGCTAGCCAGCAGTAAGAGAACATATCTAGGCGGTCGTTCGACCGCCTAAGTTTTTTCTATCCCTAGTGTCATATTTTTCCCTCCCTGGAGGACAAACGTGTCTAAGCGTCGAGTAGTTGTGACCGGACTGGGCATGTTGTCTCCTGTCGGCAATACGGTAGAGTCCACGTGGAACGCTCTTCTTGCCGGTCAGAGTGGCATCAGCCTGATCGACCATTTCGATACCACTGCCTATGCGACCAAGTTTGCTGGCCTGGTAAAGAATTTTAATTCTGAGGATTTCATCTCTCGCAAAGATGCGCGCAAGATGGATGCCTTTATCCAGTACGGTATCGCTGCCGGCATGCAAGCCATGCAGGATGCAGGTCTGGACATCACCGAGGCTAACGCCAGCCGTATTGGAGCCGCGATCGGTTCCGGCATCGGCGGCCTGGGTTTGATCGAAGAAAACCACAGTTCACTGGTTAACGGTGGCCCACGGAAAATCAGTCCGTTCTTCGTGCCCTCCACCATCGTGAATATGATTGCAGGCCACCTGACAATCATGTACGGCATGCGTGGCCCAAGCATTTCCATCGCCACCGCCTGTACTTCAGGTGTGCACAACATCGGCCATGCGGCGCGTATCATTGCTTACAATGATGCTGACGTGATGCTGGCCGGTGGGGCAGAGAAAGCCAGCACCCCATTGGGCGTCGGTGGCTTTGGCGCAGCGCGTGCCCTGTCCACCCGTAATGAGAACCCGCAGGCGGCGAGCCGTCCGTGGGATAAAGACCGCGACGGCTTCGTGCTGGGCGATGGCGCCGGCATGATGGTGCTGGAAGAGTACGAACACGCGAAAAAACGCGGCGCGAAAATCTATGCCGAAGTGGTTGGCTTTGGGATGAGCAGCGACGCTTATCACATGACGTCACCACCGGAAAACGGCGCAGGCGCTGCGCTGGCGATGGAAAATGCCTTGCTTGATGCCGGTGTGACCTCGTCACAAATCGGTTACATCAACGCACACGGCACGTCTACGCCGGCGGGCGACCAGGCGGAAGCGCAGGCGGTGAAATCCGTCTTCGGCGCTGATGCCCAGCGCGTGCTGGTGAGCTCGACCAAATCGATGACCGGCCACCTGTTGGGTGCGGCGGGCGCGATCGAGTCTATCTTCACCGTGCTGGCGCTGCGCGATCAGGCGGTACCGCCAACCATCAACCTGGATAATCCGGATGAAGGTTGCGATCTGGACTTCGTGCCTCACGAAGCACGCCAGGTCAGCGATATGGAGTACACCTTGTGTAACTCCTTCGGCTTCGGCGGCACCAACGGCTCGCTGATCTTCCGCCGAGTGTAACTCGCGCGGTTGTTCGCTGATGAAAGCCCGGTTTTTAACCGGGCTTTTTTACGCCTATCGTTTGGGGCCCAACAGGGCTGCGTATTGCCTCGTCGCCTGTTATTCTGCGAGCGTAATGAAATCACCCGGCAACAGGAGGAAGCATGTACTGGATTAACGGACAACGCCACGATGCGCTGGCGCCGAGCGATCGTGGCCTGCAGTTCGGCGATGGCTGCTTTACTACCGCCCGGGTTGTCGATGGCAAAATCGAGCTGCTGCCCTGGCATCTGGAGCGGCTGCAGCAAGCAGCACAGCGGCTGATGCTGCCTGCCACCGATTGGCGGGCTTTCGAGCAGGAGATGGCGCTGGCGGCCGAATCAATTCCGCTCGGCGTGGTCAAAGCGATACTGACGCGCGGCAGCGGCGGGCGGGGCTACAGCCCGACGGGATGCGAAAACCCGACGCGCATCGTTGCCCGCAGCAGCTACCCTGCGCACTATTTGCAGTGGCGCGAGCAGGGCATCACGCTTGCGCTCAGCCCGGTGTCGCTGGCGCGTAATCCGCTGCTGGCGGGGTTGAAGCATTTGAATCGTCTGGAGCAGGTGCTGATCCGCGCGCATCTTGACCAGACGGCCGCCGACGAGGCGCTGGTGCTTGACACTGCCGGTATGCTGGTGGAATGCTGTGCGGCTAATTTGTTCTGGCGTAAGGGAAAAGCGGTGTTTACCCCGGATCTGAGCCAGGCAGGCGTCGCGGGCCTGATGCGGCGGCGGGTGATCGCGCTGCTGGCGGGCTCGGAATACCGTCTGCACTGCGTCAGTGAACCGCTGGAGACGCTGGCCGATGCCGACGAAGTGCTGGTGAGCAATGCGCTGATGCCGCTGCTGCCGGTAAACGCTGCGCAATCATGGCGTTATGCTTCGCGCCAGCTGTATGATTTTTTGCGTCCACACTGTTAACCATGGCTGATTGATGAAGAAAAGAAAGCTGAAGGTCCTGTCTGTTATTGTTGTTCTGGTATTGGCGCTGCTGTTTTGGGGCTACCAGAAGATCGAACGCTTTGCCGATACGCCACTGGCTATCCAACAAGAAACCATCTTCAAACTGCCGGCCGGCACCGGCCGGGTGGCACTGGAAGGGCTATTGGTGCGCGATAAACTGGTGCGCAACGGCCGTTGGTTCCAATGGTTGCTGAAAATGGAGCCGGAGCTGGCGGAGTTTAAAGCCGGTACCTACCGGTTCACGCCGGGCATGACGGTGCGCCAGATGCTGAAACTGTTGGCCAGTGGCAAAGAGGCGCAGTTCACTGCACGCTTTATTGAAGGCTCACGCCTGCGTGACTGGCAGCAAGTGCTGCAGCAGTCCAAATACCTGAAACACACTCTGGCGGGCAAGAGCGAAGCGGAGATCGCCGCAGCGCTCGGTATTCCTGCGGGAGAAACACCGGAAGGGCATCTGTATCCGGATACCTATCAGTATACCGCCGGCATGAGCGATATCGCGCTGCTCAAACGCGCACATGTGCGCATGAACAAAGCGCTGCAGGCCGCCTGGACCGGCCGCGACACCAGCCTGCCGTACAAAACGCCGCAAGACCTGCTGACCATGGCCTCGATCGTCGAGAAAGAGACCGCGGTGCCGGAAGAGCGTAGCAAGGTGGCGTCGGTGTTCGTCAACCGTTTGCGCATCGGCATGCGTCTGCAGACCGATCCGACGGTGATCTACGGCATGGGCGAAAGCTATAATGGCAACATCACGCGCAAGGATCTGGATACGCCGACGCCGTACAACACCTATGTGATCGCCGGCCTGCCGCCAACGCCGATCGCCATGCCGGGTGAGGCCTCGTTGCAGGCGGCCGCCAATCCGGCCAAAACGCCTTATCTCTATTTTGTCGCCGACGGCAAGGGTGGGCATACCTTCACCACCAATCTGGCGAGCCATAACCAGGCGGTGCGCGTGTACCGTCAGGCGTTAAAGGAAAAGAATGAAAAGTAAATTCGTTGTTATCGAAGGGCTGGAAGGCGCGGGTAAAACCACCGCGCGTGATACGGTGGTCAATGTGCTGCGCGAACACGGCATCAACGACATCGTCTTCACCCGCGAACCAGGCGGCACGCCGCTGGCGGAGAAGCTGCGCGATCTGTTCAAACGCGGCATCGACGGCGAATTGCCGACCATCAAGGCCGAAGTGCTGATGCTGTACGCCGCGCGCGTGCAGCTGGTGGAGACCGTGATTAAACCGGCCTTGGCGCGCGGCGCCTGGGTGGTGGGCGATCGTCACGATCTCTCTTCGCAGGCTTACCAGGGCGGCGGCCGTGGCGTGGATCCGCAGCTGATGAGCTCGCTGCGCGACACCGTGCTGGGGGACTTTCACCCGGATCTGACGGTCTATCTCGATCTGCCTCCGCTGGTCGGCCTGCAACGCGCACAGGCGCGCGGCCAGCTGGATCGCATCGAACAGGAGGCGCTGCCGTTCTTCGAACGCACCCGCGCTCGCTATCTCGAGCTGGCGGCGCAGGATGAAACCATCGTTACCGTTGACGCCGCCCAGCCACTGGAGCAGGTGACCGCGGCGATCCGCGACTGCGTCGGCCACTGGCTGCGGCAGCAGGAAGGCGCATAATGAACTGGTACCCGTGGCTGAATGGCCCTTATCGCCAATTGGTTGGTCAGTACGCCGACGGTCGCGGCCACCATGCGCTGCTGCTGCACGCTGCGGCGGGCAACGGTGACGATGCGCTGGCCTACGGCCTGAGCCGCTGGTTGATTTGCCAGCAGCGCAACGGCGAAAAAAGCTGCGGCGAGTGCCACAGCTGCCGGCTGATGCTGGCGGGTAACCACCCGGATTATCACGTGCTGGCGCCGGAAAAGGGCAAGAGCAGCCTGGGGATCGAACCGATCCGCCAGGTGATTGAAACGCTTTATGCCCACGCGCAACAGGGCGGCGCCAAAGTGATTTGGCTGGCGCAGGCGGAACAGTTGACCGAGGCGGCGGCCAACGCACTGCTTAAAACGCTGGAAGAGCCGCCGGAGAAAACCTATTTTCTGCTGGGCTGTCGTGAGCCGTCGCGGCTGATGGCGACGCTGCGCAGCCGCTGCCTGTACTGGCATTTGGCCAGCCCGGATGAGCAGCTCAGCCTGCAGTGGCTGGGCCGACAGGCGGCCGGCTCTCAGACGGATCGCCTCACGGCGCTGCGCCTGCACGACGGCGCGCCGCTGGCCGCCGAACAGCTGTTGCAGCCGCAGCAGTGGCAACAGCGCAGCGCCCTGTGCGCCGCGTTGAGCGCCGCGCTGCCGCAGCGCGATATGCTGTCGCTGCTGCCGGTGCTGAACCATGAAGACGTCGCCGAGCGCCTGCACTGGCTGTGCGCGCTGCTGGTGGACGCGATGAAGTGGCAGCAGGGCGCGCATCACTATGTATTGAATCAGGATCAGCAGCCGCTGGTGCATCAGCTGGCCAGCCTGCTGAGCAGCGCCTCGCTGCAGCAGATCGTGCAGCAGTGGCTGACCTGCCGCCATCAGCTGCTCAGCGTGGTGGGCGTCAATCGCGAGCTGCTGCTGACCGAACAGTTACTTCGCTGGGAACAGATGCTTGGCGTCGCCGGCTATTCCCAACCTCATTCGCTGTAAAGTAAAAGAGTTAAAAATTATGTTGTTAGTCGATTCTCATTGCCACCTTGACAGTCTGGATTATCAAACGCTGCACCAAAATGTGGACGATGCGCTGGCCAAGGCCAAAGCGTGCGACGTCGGCTATGTGCTGGCGGTCGCTACCACGCTGCCGGGCTACCGTTCCATGACCGAGCTGATCGGCGAGCGCAACGACGTGGCCTTCTCCTGTGGGGTGCATCCGCTCAATCTGGAAGGGGGCTATGATTACGCCGAGCTGCGCCGCCTGGCGGCGGCGGAGCAGGTAGTGGCGCTGGGGGAGACCGGGCTCGATTACTTCTACCAGAAAGACAACCTTGAGCTGCAGCAGGACTCTTTCCGCGAACATATCCGCATTGGCCGGGATCTGAACAAGCCGGTGATCGTCCATACCCGCGATGCGCGTGCGGACACGCTGGCGATCCTGCGTGAAGAGAACGCACAGGAGTGCGGCGGTGTACTCCACTGCTTTACTGAAGATCTGGCCACCGCCGAAGCCCTGCTGGATCTGGGTTTCTACATCTCCTTCTCGGGCATTGTGACCTTCCGCAACGCCGAACAGCTGCGTGAGGTGGCCCGCTATGTGCCGCTGGATCGCATCCTGGTGGAAACCGATTCGCCTTATCTGGCGCCGGTGCCGCATCGCGGCAAAGAAAACCAACCCGCCTATGTGCGCGATGTGGCTGAATACATGGCGGTATTGAAGGGCGTCAGCCTGGAACAACTGGCCGAAGCCACCACCGCCAACTTTTCACGCTTATTTCACCTCGATCTGTGATCTTTGACCTAGGCTATAGCTGTAGGTCATTGTCTGCGTAATTTTTTTTAAGCTCGTAATTAATCACTGAAACGGGTAAGGTTCCCTCCCGTTTCAGGGTGATTGGTGCGTGTTTTTTGGCCGGTTTTGCCAAAAAACAGCCGGTTTATGCAAAGTTACCGCGGCTCGATCATCGAAACGTGATTGTCATCAAACATTGCGCAGGCTATTTATTTTACTCTGCGTAATAAATTCAAGGGGTGCTCAGACACCCTGAATTGCAGGGGTTTTTCTCCCCCCCTTGCAGCGCGAATCAACGCGACAAGAAGTAGCAAAGCATTATTACTCAGGAGCACACTCAACTATGTTCAAGAACGCATTTGCAAACCTGCAAAAAGTAGGTAAATCGCTCATGCTGCCGGTGTCCGTGTTGCCTATCGCAGGTATCCTGCTGGGCGTCGGCTCCGCCAACTTTAGCTGGCTACCTGCGGTAGTCTCCCACGTGATGGCGGAAGCGGGCGGTTCGGTCTTCGCCAACATGCCGCTGATTTTCGCCATCGGCGTCGCCCTGGGCTTCACCAACAACGACGGCGTTTCCGCGCTGGCGGCGGTGGTGGCCTACGGCATCATGGTGAAAACCATGGCGGTGGTTGCGCCGCTGGTGCTGCACCTGCCGGCTGAAGAGATTGCGGCCAAACACCTGGCGGATACCGGTGTGCTCGGGGGGATTATCTCCGGTGCCATCGCGGCCTATATGTTCAACCGCTTCTTCCGCATTCAACTGCCGGAATACCTGGGCTTCTTTGCCGGTAAGCGTTTCGTGCCGATCATTTCTGGTCTGGCGGCGATCGTTCTGGGCGTAGTGCTGTCCTTCATTTGGCCGCCGATCGGTACGGCTATCCAGACCTTCTCGCAGTGGGCGGCTTATCAGAACCCGGTCGTGGCCTTCGGCATTTACGGCGTGGTTGAGCGTGCTCTGGTGCCGTTCGGTCTGCACCACATCTGGAACGTACCGTTCCAGATGCAAATTGGTGAATTCACCAACGCGGCGGGCCAGGTATTCCACGGCGACATCCCTCGCTACATGGCGGGTGACCCAACCGCGGGCAAACTGTCCGGCGGCTTCCTGTTCAAAATGTACGGTCTGCCTGCTGCGGCCATCGCCATCTGGCACTCGGCCAAGCCGGAGAACCGTGCGAAAGTTGGCGGCATCATGATCTCCGCCGCGCTGACCTCGTTCCTGACCGGTATCACCGAGCCAATCGAGTTCTCCTTCATGTTCGTTGCGCCGATCCTGTACGTGATCCACGCTATCCTGGCCGGCCTGGCGTTCCCAATCTGCATCCTGTTGGGCATGCGTGACGGCACCAGCTTCTCGCACGGCCTGATCGACTTTATCGTACTGAGCGGTAACAGCAGCAAAATCTGGCTGTTCCCAATCGTCGGCATCATCTACGGTCTGGTGTACTACACCATCTTCCGCGTGCTGATCGCTAAGCTGGATCTGAAAACGCCGGGCCGTGAAGACACCGCTGCCGAGCAGACTGCGCAGGGCGGTTCCGAAATGTCCGCGGCGCTGGTTCAGGCCTTCGGCGGTAAAGAAAACATCACTAACCTGGATGCTTGCATCACCCGTCTGCGCGTCAGCGTGGCCGACGTGTCCAAAGTTGACCAGGCGGGCCTGAAGAAACTGGGCGCAGCCGGCGTAGTCGTCGCTGGTTCCGGCGTGCAGGCCATCTTCGGCACCAAGTCCGACAACCTGAAAACCGATATGGACGAATACATCCGTAATCACTGATTCAGGCAGGGGAGTTACCAAGGGAGGCGAAAGCCTCCCTTTTTTGTTGCCTGTCGTCAGGCGCCAAGCCGCTGTTCGAGTTCGGTGAGAGAAGTGAGGAACCAGACCTGTTCGCCGCGATTGGCTTCGCGCACAAAGTCTTGCAGCGCGTTGCTTTGCGCTAACCAGGGGGTGATATCGCCCAGCAGCGCTACGCGCAGGCGGTAGTTGATGAATTTCTGCAATACGGCGCCGGCCACACCGCTTCTTAGCTGGAAGAAGGCGGCATCGAGGCGGTTGACGGGGAGGGCAATCATCCCGGCATCGTGTTCAAAGGCGGGCGCGATAAACAGGCTGACGTCGTTTTCGTCTTTCAACATTGGCCCGGCTTCGGCGAAAACCACCAGGCGCAGATCATGGATTTGCCGCACGGCGTAGCTCATCGGCGCTCCGGGAGTCAGGGTTTGGCGTGCTTTTGCAGGTAATGTTCGAACACCGCCAGCGTTTCGTCCGAGATATGGTGTTCGATCCCTTCGCTGTCCAGCTCGGCGGTCTCGCTTGGCACCCCGAGGCACATCAGCAGATCGACCACGATGCGGTGACGGCGGCGCACCTTCTGCGCCAGCTGCTCGCCTTCTTCCGTTAAAAACACCCCGCGATAAGGGCGCGACTCCACCAGCCCGGCGCTTTTCAGCCGCGCGATATTTTTAATCGCCGTCGGGTGAGACACGCCGAAGCGGCGCGCGATATCGGTGGTTCTGGCTTCGCGGGTGCTTTGCAGCAAATCGGCGATCAGCTCAACGTAATCTTCGATCAGCGCATTGGACTGCGCTTCGCGGGCGCGGCTGAAACGCAGGGCGTGCTCGGCCTCGTCCGGCATGTCGGTCTGGGCGTGGCGGTCGGCGTTATCTGGCGCGCGGGTAACCATAGCGTGGGGCGTCCTGTAAGCATAAAAATGGCATCTCCCGGCAATATGGGGAGGGTTGCCCTAAGTTAGTCCAAATAGCACACATTATCAATTCGATGCCACGCATTGTGGTAGTTAGAAATATCTCTACACAAAGCCAATGAATTTCGCCTGTTGCATAAAGTGTAGCCGATGCTACATTGTCAGCATGATAGGTGGAAAAATAACCAGTAAAAGATTGAGGGTACTTCATGCGTGATGCGGCAACCACTCCATCGTTAACCGAACGGACCAACATCGCGATTGGCGCCGCCCTTGCCGGACGCAAGCGCGGCGCCTTTACGCCGTTGCTGTTCGCCGGCCCGGCGGTGATTGCCTCTATTGCCTATATGGATCCCGGCAACTTCGCCACCAACATCCAGGCCGGGGCGAAATACGGTTACAGCCTGCTGTGGGTGGTGGTGATGGCCAACCTGATCGCCATGCTGTTCCAGGCGCTGTCGGCCAAGCTGGGCATCGTCACCAACCGCAATCTGGCGGAGATGTGCCGCGATCAGTTTTCACGGCCGGTAGTAATCGGCATGTGGCTGCTCAGCGAAGTGGCGGCGATGGCCACCGATCTGGCGGAGTTTCTCGGCGGCGCGATCGCGCTGGCGCTGTTGTTCCACATGCCGCTGCTGGCGGGGATGGGCGTGACGGCGGTGATCACCTATGCGCTGTTGATGGTGGAAAGAAAAGGGTTCCGCCCGGTTGAACTGATGATCGGCGGCCTGGTGGGGATCATCGCGCTGTGCTACCTGGTGGAGATGTTCATCGTACCGGTGGATTGGCAGGCGGCCGGCATCGGCATGGTGACGCCGCAACTGCCGGACGCGCAGGCGCTGACCATCGCCGTCGGCATTATCGGCGCCACCGTGATGCCGCACGCCATTTTCCTGCACTCGGGGCTGACCCAGCACCGCAGCCCGGCCAGCGACAACGGCGAGCGCCGCAAGCTGCTGCGTTTCTCCAATATCGAAGTGGTGATCGCGCTGGCACTGGCGGGGCTGGTGAATATCGCGATGGTCATCATGGCGTCGAGCGCCTTCCACGCCGGTAACAGCGACGTGGCCGAAATTGGCACCGCCTACCATACGCTGACGCCGCTGTTCGGTGCGGCGGCCGCCGGTATCTTCCTCGCTTCGCTGATCGCCTCCGGCATTTCCAGCTCGGTGGTGGGCACCATGGCCGGGCAAATGATCATGCAGGGCTTCGTTGGCTTCCGCATTCCGGTGTGGGTGCGCCGCCTGGTCACCATGGTGCCGGCGTTTATCGTGGTGGCGATGGGCGTCAACGCCACCGACGCGCTGGTCTACAGCCAGGTGGTGCTGAGCCTGGCGCTGCCGGCGCCGATGATCGCGCTGGTGATGTTCACCCGTCGCCGCGACATCATGGGCGAGTTCGCCAACGGCCGCTGGACCAGCCTGGCGGCGGTCGTCGGCACGGTAGTGATCGTGTTGCTCAACGTGGTGCTGCTATTGCAGACCTTCGGCGTCGAGATCCCTGGGCTGGGGTGAGCCGCGCGATCAGGGCCTGGCGAATTTGTTGGCGAACAGCTCGCTGATGAAGTCGACGAAGACCCGAATTTTGTGGCTGCGATCCCGCAGGCGCGGATAGAGAATATTGATCGGCGCTCCCGTGGGCGCCCATTCCTGCAGTATCGGCTCCAATTCCCCTGTCTTCAGATAATTTTCCAGCGTGCAATCCAGCAAGTAAACCAGGCCGAAGTGGTTCCTGGCAACCTCGCACAGCGATGGGGAATGGTTGAAGCTCAGTAGCGGGCTGGGCGCCAGAGAGTAGCGTTCGTCACCGCGAATGAACTGCCAGTCGTCCGCCGCCGCTGCGCCTGAACGGATAAATCCCAGCCGCTGATGCTGTTGCAGCTGTTTCGGGTGTTCCGGCCGGCCATGGCGCGCAAAATAATCGGGAGACGCACAGCACAAATAGCGTGGTTGCAGCAATTGGCGGTTGACCATCTCGGGGATGTCGCCGGCGCCGATGCGAATAAATACGTCGGCGCGATCTTCCGCCGGATTGACCAGGCGATCGCTAACCGACACGCTGAGCTGCAATTCCGGGTATTGCGCCAAAAAAGCCGGCAGCGCCGGGGCGATATGCATGCTGCTCAGCATTGAGGCTATCTCAACCCGCAGCGGTCCGCGCGGTTGTTCAAAGTCACCCGACATGTCGTTTTTCAGCTGGTCAAACTGCCGCAGTATCTCTTGCGCGGTGCGATAGCAACGCTCCCCGGCGCTGGTCAGCGAGAAGCGCCGGGTTGAACGCTTGAAGAGGGATTGCCCGAACTGTTTTTCAAGCTGATTGATGCTGTACGTGACGCTGGCTGGGGAGAGCCCCATTTTGGTTGCCGCCTGGCTGAACCCCTCCATTTCCACCACCTGGCAGAACACGCGCAGCGCATGCAGTTCATTCATGTTAACGGCTTCCATTATTTAAATTATTAAAAGAGTATTTTTAAATATGCCGGCTGTCAATTTAACGCGGCATTGGATAATTTATTTTCAGCGTTTTTATTTATCTGAAATCGCATCCTGTATTGCCATAATGAAATAACGCCGAAGAGGATATTTACATGAAAAAGTTAACTGCCGTATTGTTATTGGCGGGAGCAGGCTTGTGCGGCCAAACGTATGCCGCAGGCAGCGAGGCCGTGCCGCAAAGTTACAGGGTTTCCGCAGAGGCGGACGTCGCGGCTGAGCAGAAAGCGGTGTATGAGCTGATAAACCGCTACCAGACAGCGCTTAATGCCGGCGATACGCCAACGATCTTGTCACTTTTTGCGCCAGAAAGTTACTCGCAATGGAACGAGAAACCGACGGCGGACAGCAATGAAAAGCGTCGCCAACAATATGACAACTTATTTAAAAACGAGAAATTTGAAACAGAGTTTGCTTATGACAGCGTCAACGTGAACGGGAATATGGCCTATGTGCGTACGCACCATCATCGCGGCGCAACGGTTACCCGAATAAGCGACGGTGCTACCCTGATCGATTTAAACCGTGAAGTATTTGTATTGGAGAAACAGCAGGGCCAATGGAAGATCGTGGTCTATACCTTTAATACCAACCCGATTCAAGGGGTGAGTTGAGAGGGACAGATAAAGGCCGCGCAAGCGGCCTTCTTATGGTGTCGCGCGCGGTTACAGGTTCCCCACGCCGCCATCCATCTGCAGCTCCGCGCCGACCATAAACGCCGACTCATCCGCCGCCAGAAACACCGCCGCTTTGGCCAGTTCCAGCGCGCTGCCCATGCGGCCGATCGGCACCAGCGCGCGGATATCATCGCGCAATGCCCGTTCATCCGCTTCCGCCAGTCCCAGTTTTCCCAGCGCCGGGGTTTCGGTCGGGCCGGGGCTGAGGCCGTTGACGCGAATGCCGCGCGCGTGCAGCTCACCGGACAGCGTTCTGGCCAGCGACAGCAAACCGGCTTTGCTGGCGGCGTAGGCGCTGCTCTGCGGCAGGCCGATATGGGCGCTGACCGAACCGCACAGGATCACCGAGGAAGGGTTGGCCAGCAGCGGCAGTAGCGCCTGGATCAGAAAGAACGGCCCCTTCAGGTTGATGTCCATCAGCCGCTGGTAGCTCTGCTCATCCCACTCCGGCAGCGGGCGGTGCGTGACGTCACCGGCGTTAACGTACAGCACGTCCAGCCGCGGCCACCGTTGCTCCAACTGCTGCGCCAGTTCTCGCTGCTGTGGGATGTCGCCGGCGTCGCTCAGCAGCAACAGCGCGTTGCCCGCCAATGCCTGGCCCGCCGCGTCCAGGGCGCGTTGGCTGCGGCCGGTGATCGCCACCGTCGCGCCCTCGGCGATGAACTGGCGGGCGGTTTCCAGCCCGATGCCGCTGGTGCCGCCGGTAATCAAAGCGTATTTGCCTTGCAGTCGTGACATAACCGATTCCTCTTTCGCGTCTGTTGCGGCATTATTTGCGCTATAGTTCCTTTTGCATAGTAGGAACCTTTTGGATACTAAAGGGCGAGGTGGGATGAAATGACGACACAAGCGCCATTAGCGGCGGAAAATAATTTGTCGGCGTTGCCGAGGCCGGGCGAATCCTGCCCGATGGTGGACTTCGTCAATCTGGTGTCGGGCAAGTGGGCGATACCGATCCTGTACCGGCTGATAATAATCGATGGCCCGGTGCGATTCAGCGAGCTGCAGCGGGCGGTGGCGCCCATTGCGCAAAAAGAGCTGACGCGCCAGCTGCGGCTGTTCGAGCAGCGCGGCCTAGTGACGCGGCAGGTGTTTCCCGAAGTGCCGCCGCGGGTGGAGTACCAGGTCACCGCGCTGGGCAAATCGCTGCGGCCGACGCTGGACTCGCTGGCCGAGTGGATGCGCCGACATGCCCCGCAGCTGATCGGTAGCTAGTCGCCGATGCCCGGCGGGTTGATGGTTGAGCGCTCGACCTTTTCGTCGGCTTCACCCCAGCGTTCCAGCACCTGCGCATATTCGCCGCTGACGATCGCGCCATTGATCGCGGCGTTGACGGCGTTCACCAATCCGTTGCCTTTTTTGGTGGTAACCGCGACGTAGGCCACGCTGGGGCCGATGCCGACCATTTTGGTTTTGCCGGTCAGCGCCGCCTTGTAGGCGCCGGTGGAGTGGGGGCCGAAGAACGCATCGGCGCGCCCGGACTGAATGCTGAGGTTGGTGGCGGCGTCGTCGGTCACGTAGATCGGCTGTACCGGCGGCAGCCCGGCGGCGCGATTCTGCTTATCCCATCCCAGCAGAATGTTTTCCTGATTGGTGCCTGATCCGACGATGATCCGCAGCCCGGCCACGTCCTGCGGGCGATTGATCGAGGTGATGTGGCTGGTGGATTTGACGTAAAAGCCCAGCGTGTCCACCCGGTAGGTGGCGAAGTCGAATTTGGTTTTACGCTGTTTGGTGACGGCGATGTTGAAGATCGCCGCATCGTATTTGCCCGCGCTGATGCCCAGTGGCCAATCTTCCCAGGAGGTAGGCACCAGATTCAGCTCCAGCCCGAGGCTGTCGGCCACCAGGCGGGCGATGTCCGGATCGCTGCCGATCAGCGTTTTATTGTCCTCGGCGAACAGCGCCAGCGGCGGGGAATTCTCGAACGCCACCGCCACCGTCAGCTTGCCGGGGACCGCGAAGTGAAAGTTCGCCGGGATCAGCGCGATAGCGGCGGGGTTTTTCGCTGCGCGTATCGGCTCTCGGTTAGCCTGCAGGTCGATACCGCCCGTCGTGGCCGCCTGCACGGCGGCGCTCAGCAACAGCGCGCACAGCGCCGGTATTCTCGGTGACATAACGCCCTCTATCCTTTGTTAATCATGGGGTTACTATTAGCTGCGGCGCGGGGCAAGTAAAGCAACAATAGTGAATAACCAAAGCGAAAAGGTGCACAAGCGGGGCGCCGGCCTGCGCGAATCTGCAGCACTCGACGTGGAAAGTGCGCAATCAGGTTGAAAGCAGTAGAATTTGTCACTCATACTGCGTACAGCTAATTGTGTAAAACAAGGAACGCCAGATGGCCGAAGAAACGATTTTCAGTAAAATTATCCGCCGTGAAATCCCTGCTGATGTGGTTTATCAGGATGAACTGGTCACCGCTTTCCGTGACATCTCCCCCCAGGCGCCTACCCATGTGCTGATCGTTCCCAACGTGCTGATCCCAACCGTCAACGACGTGACCGTAGAGCACGAAGCCGCGCTGGGCCGCATGATCACCGCCGCAGCGAAGATCGCCGAACAGGAAGGCATCGCCGAAGACGGCTATCGCCTGATCGTCAACTGCAACCGCCACGCCGGTCAGGAGGTCTATCATATTCATATGCACCTGGTCGGTGGCCGCTCGCTGGGGCCGCTGTTGTCACGTTAAGCGAGGAAATCATGCGCGGTAAAAAAACTCTGCGTGGTCTGGTGGCGTTGGCGCTGCCCGTCGCGTTGCTGATGGGGTGCAGTTCGCCGTCCGGCATCGCGGTCAACCAACGCCAAACGGTGGTGATGGATCCTTCGGTGCTGACCGCCGGCATTTTGGCCGATACGCCCTCGATTTCGAACGCCTCCGGGCGGGTGATGGCGACCTCGGTGCTCAATAACAGCCAAGTGACGCCGGTCACCGTGCATTATCGTTTCTATTGGTACGACGCACAGGGGCTGGACATTCGTCCCTTTGAAGAACCGCGTGAGATCGTCGTGGCGCCCGACTCGGACGCCAAAATCTACTCGATTAACGGCAACCTGGACGCCAAAAGCGCGCGTCTGTATCTGTACCTGTAAGCGCTTGCCAGGTTTGGAGAAAAAAGCATGAAAAAGTACGTCTTAGTGGCGCTGGCCGCATTAACCCTGAGCGGCTGTCTGTCGCGCCAGCCTGAGCCGGATCAGCCACTGCCGCCGGTCACCGTCGAGCCGGATCAGCCGACGCCGCCGGTCGAGCAGCCGCAGCCGCCAACCACCGAGCCGGTGCCACAGCCGCCGAAAATCCAGCAGCTCGACTGGCTGGGCAGCGTTCAGCCGCTGGTAGGGCAGATGCTGAAGGCCGATGGCGTCACGGCCGGCAGCGTGCTGCTGCTGGACAGCGTCAAGAACAACACCAACGGTTCGCTGCAGATGGGCAAAGCCACCGCGGCGCTGTACAAGGCGCTGGCGTCGAATTCCACCTTCAGCGTGGTGCCGGAGGCGAAGCTGACCAGCGCCAGACAAACGCTGGGCCTGTCGGCGGATGACAGCTTCGGTTCGCGCAGCAAGGCGATTGGCCTGGCACGCATCGTCGGCGCGCAGTACGTGCTGTACAGCGACGTCAGCGGCGACGTGAAGTCACCGGCGTTGGATATGCAGCTGATGCTGGTGCAAACCGGCGAGATCGTCTGGTCGGGCAATGGCGCCGTTAAACGCTGAGGCTGCGCTGCGACGATTGATGGAAACCAGACTGCCGGCGGTGAATACCGCCGGTTGTCATTTCAGCCCGGTGCAGGGGCTGACCGGCGAGAGCTGGCGCATCGACGGTTCGGGCATCACGTTGTTGGCGCGGCAGCACAGTGTGGAAAAACGCGCGCTGGGCGTGAGCCGACGGCGGGAAGCGCAGGTCTTGCGCCGCTGCGCGCCGGGGCTGGGGCCGCGGGTTTTCGCACAGAATAATCAGTGGCTTATCCTCGAATGGCTCGAAGGTGACGTCGTCACAAATGCCGAGTTTGCGGCGCTGAATCAGCGCGGCGAGCTGGCGGCGATGGCGGCGGAACTGCATCGGCGGCCGCTCAGCGGTTACCGGCTGGATCTGCGGCGGCAGTTCCGCCGCTACTGGCAGCAGCTGGATACGCGGCGTTTAACTCCTGGCTGGCTGTGCCTGCAGCATCACTTTTTGCAAAACGCGCCACCCTCACCGCTGAAGCTGGCGCCGCTGCACATGGACATCCATCCGGGCAATCTGCTCGCCACCGGCGAAGGGCTGCGGCTAATCGACTGGGAATATGCCGCCGACGGCGACGTGGCGCTGGATATCGCTGCGCTGTTTCGCGGCAACGGCTGGTCGGCCGAGGAGCAGCAGCGCTTTTTGCAGCACTACGCGTGCCAGGGCTATCACGACGTCGTCCGGCTGCAGGCACAGGTGCGGTGCTGGCTGCCGTGGGTGGATTATCTGATGTTGCTGTGGTTTGAAGTGCGCTGGCAGCAGAGCGGTGACGCCGAATTTTTGCGCTGGGGCGCGGTGGTGCGCCGGCGATTCTGTTTATCATCATCCGAATTCTGAACGAACACTAATGAAGTGAGGTGCCCGTGGGCCCAGTAATGCTAGATGTCGCCGGCTACGAGCTGGATGCAGAAGAACGCGAAATATTGAAACACCCGCTGGTTGGCGGATTGATCCTGTTTACCCGCAACTTCCACGATGCGGAGCAGCTGCGTGAGCTGGTGCGCCAGATCCGCGCCGAATCGCACGATCGGCTGGTGGTGGCGGTAGATCAGGAAGGCGGGCGCGTGCAGCGCTTCCGCGAGGGCTTCACCCGTCTGCCGGCGGCGCAGTCGTTTGCCGCGTTGCACGATGCGCAGGAAGGTGGCCGTCTGGCGCAGGAGGCCGGCTGGCTGATGGCGGCGGAAATGATTGCGCAGGATATCGACATCAGCTTTGCGCCGGTGCTGGATATCGGCCACGTCAGCGCGGCGATCGGCGAGCGTTCGTTCCACAGCGATCCGCAGCAGGCGCTGGCGATGGCGGAACGCTTTATCCTCGGCATGCACAGCGCCGGCATGAAAACCACCGGTAAACACTTCCCGGGGCACGGCGCCGTCAGCGCCGATTCGCACAAGGAAACCCCGCGCGATCCGCGGCCGCTGGCGCAGATCCGCGAGCACGACATGGCGATCTTCCGCGAGCTGATCAACCGCCAACTGTTGGACGCCGTCATGCCGGCCCACGTCATCTATACTGAAGCGGACCCGCGTCCGGCCAGCGGCTCGCCGTACTGGCTGCAACAGATCCTGCGTCAGGAACTGGGCTTCGACGGCGTGATTTTCTCCGACGACCTGTCGATGGAAGGCGCCGCGATCATGGGCAGCTACGCCGAGCGCGGCCAGGCGGCGCTGGATGCCGGTTGCGACATGATCCTGGTGTGCAACCACCGCGAAGGTGCGGTCAGCGTGCTGGATAACCTGTCCCCGGTCAAAGCAGAGAAGGTGAAGCGGTTATATCATCGCGGTCAGTTCACCCGTCAGGAACTGCGCGACTCCGAGCGCTGGCAGCAGGCGCACAAGGCGCTCAGCGCGCTGAGCGAACGCTGGGAGGAGCACAAGCAGCGTTCGCAAGGGTGAATCCAGGCGCCGCATCGCGGCGCGGAGCGGAAATGATGAGGGCCGCGCCCGCGGCCCTTGGCTTGTTGCGAGGATCCACATGATTATCTATTTGCACGGCTTCGATTCCACCAGTCCCGGCAATCATGAAAAGGTGTTACAGCTGCAGTTTATCGATCCGGACGTGCGCTTCATCAGCTACAGCACGCTGCATCCGCGTCACGACATGCAGCATCTGTTGAAAGAGGTGGACAAGGCGGTGCAGCAGGGCGGCGACGCGCACCCGTTGATCTGCGGGGTCGGCCTCGGCGGCTTCTGGGCGGAACGCATCGGCTTCCTGTGCGGCATTCGCCAGGCGATGTTCAATCCCAATTTGTACCCGGAAGAACACATGCATGGCAAGATAGACCGGCCGGAAGAGTATCGCGATATCGCCACCAAGTGTGTGGAGGACTTCCGCGAGAAGAATCGCGATCGCTGCCTGGTGGTGCTGTCGCGGCAAGACGAGGTGCTGGATAACCGGCGCAGCGCCGAATTGCTGCATCACTACTACGAAATCGTCTGGGATGAGCAGCAGACGCACAAGTTCAAAAACATCTCACCCCATCTGCAGCGGATCAAGGCGTTCAAGGCGCTGGGTTAACAGTTTCATAACGCTGCCGCGAGCCGCGCTCCCCGTTTTTCACCGACGGAAAGTGCGGCTTTTTTGTACGCCAAGGTAAAGTTTTTCGTGGCAATCGGCAAAATTTAAAACTGTGACTCAGCGCTAACTATTTGAATCACAATCCCCAAAAAATCCCCGCGTCCAGCCTTTAACCAAAAAAATTTGATGTACGTCAATTTTGGTATGACCAAATAACCTCACATGTTATTCTGGCCTCAGAGAGCCGATTTATTTTAAGCGAACCCTATGTATTCTAAGGATATTATTTATTTACCCTGGAATAACAAATGGTTCACATTTAGGGGGTTATTTTGACAACGCCAAAGAAGAAAATCGTTATTGTTGGCGGCGGCGCCGGTGGCTTGGAGCTGGCGACCAGCCTGGGCCATAAACTTGGCCGCAAGAACAAAGCGGAGATCACGCTGGTGGATCGCAACCACAGCCATTTGTGGAAACCGCTGTTGCACGAAGTGGCGACCGGTTCCCTCGATGACGGCGTGGATGCGCTCAGCTACCTGGCGCACGCGCGCAATCACCATTTCAGCTTCCAGCTGGGGTCGTTGACCAACATCAACCGCGAGACGCAAACGCTGCAGCTGGCGCAGATCTGCGACGAGCAGGGCGGCGAGCTGGTGCCGGCGCGTGAACTGCCGTACGACATCCTGGTGATGGCGCTGGGCAGCACTTCGAACGATTTCGGTACGCCGGGCGTGAAAGAGCACTGCATCTTCCTGGATAACCCGCATCAGGCACGTCGTTTCCACAACGAAATGCTCAACCTGTTCCTGAAGTTCTCGGCCCAGCCGGGGCAAAAAGAGCGAGTTAACATCGCCATCGTCGGCGGCGGCGCCACCGGCGTTGAGCTGTCCGCCGAACTGCACAACGCGGTGAAGCAGCTGCACAGCTACGGTTTCGAAGGCCTGGACAACAGCGCGCTCAACGTGACGCTGGTGGAAGCCGGCGAGCGCATTCTGCCGGCGCTGCCGCCGCGCATTTCCGCTGCTGCGCACCAGGAACTGATCAAACTGGGCGTGCGCGTGCTGACCAACACCATGGTGACCAGCGCAGATGCCAAAGGCCTGAACACCAAGGGCGGCGAGTTCATCGACGCCGATCTGATGGTGTGGGCGGCCGGCATCAAGGCGCCGGATTTCATGAAAGACATCGGCGGCCTGGAAACCAACCGCATCAACCAGCTGGTGGTGGAGCCGACGCTGCAGACCACGCGCGATCCGAACATCTTCGCCATCGGCGACTGCGCCTCCTGCCCGAAAGAGGGCGGCGGTTTCGTGCCGCCGCGCGCCCAGTCGGCGCACCAGATGGCCTCGCGCTGCGCCACCAATATTTTGGCGCTGATGAACGGCCAGACGCTGAAGCCATACGTATATAAAGACCACGGCTCGCTGGTGTCGCTGTCGCGCTTCAGCACCGTCGGCAGCCTGATGGGCAACCTGATGCGCGGCTCGATGATGGTGGAAGGGCGCATCGCGCGCTTCGTTTACATCTCGCTGTACCGCATGCACCAGGTAGCGCTGCACGGCTATATCAAAACCGGCCTGATGATGCTGGTAGGCGGTATCAACCGGGTGATCCGCCCGCGTCTGAAAATGCACTGATCCTGCCTTTGTCGACCAACCCGCGCCGGTTCGCCCGCGCGGGTTTTTTTATGGCGGCGCGAGGCGATCGGCGGCGGTTGTTTGATTCTTCAGCATAAGCTGTCGTCGGCATGGGTAAAATTCTTAAGATTCCTCCTAAACAGCGGCGAAACGACCGTTTTCCCGCATTTTTGGTCCCCTTGTCTTATTGCGGGTCCTCAGATCATTGTGCAGACTTTACCTCGTTTACAGACGGCGCGTCGCGCACGCCGTAAACCGGGATACCGCAAGCCGCCCATGCGCAAAATAATAAGCGCGGTGCAGCCGGTCACAGACCCCGGACAAAATGCGTGGTAACACTTTCAGGAGGTTTCCTGTGAACAAGTCAATGTTAGCCGGTGTTGGGATTGGTATCGCTGCCGCTCTGGGGATTGCCGCGGTAGCCAGCCTGGACGTTTTTTCTGCCGGTCCGCAGTACGCGCAGGTACTCGCCGCAACGCCGATTAAAGAAACCGTCAAAACGCCGCGTCAGGAATGCCGCAACGTCACCGTTACGCACCGTGCACCGGTGCAGGATGAAAACCGTATCGCCGGTTCTGTGCTGGGCGCAGTGGCGGGCGGTGTGATCGGCCACCAGTTCGGCGGCGGTCGTGGGCGCGACGTGGCGACCGTGGTCGGCGCGCTGGGCGGCGGCTATGCCGGTAACCAGGTGCAAGGGGCGATGCAGAACAACGACGTCAGCACCAGCGTTCAGCAGCGTTGCAAAACGGTCTATGACAAGTCTCAGAAAATGCTGGGTTATGACGTGACCTACAAGATCGGCAATCAGCAGGGCAAGATCCGCATGGATCACGATCCGGGCACGCAAATCCCGTTGGATAAAAACGGCCAACTGGTGCTGAACAGAGCCTGATCGCCACATTCGAATTAAGCCCGCGGGCAGTGTTAGTTCTGATCGTTTAACCCGGTTAAGCGAGCGGCGTTAACATTGACGCGGGTTTCTGTTTTTTGTCCGCCGGAGAATTCTGCGATCGTTCTAATGTCTGCGTGCGATATCACTGGGCAAAACTTCAAAAAAGCCCCCGCGTTTGTTATATTATTGTGCAATTAAGCGGTGTGTTCGGCGCCAATCGCCACACCGGCCAAACCCGAGTATTTCGTCTCGCAGAGATAACGACATGTTAGATTTTCGCTTTCCGACAGCGTTGCAAATGGTCCTTAGCGTCGCCGTAGCTGAGAAGCAGGGCATGCGTTCGACAAGCGCCACCCTCGCCGCCGCTCTGGAAGCCAACCCCAGCTTTATCCGCAAACTGATGGTCCCGCTGACCAAAGACGGCATCATCGTTTCCACCCTGGGCCGAAACGGCTCTATCCACCTTGGCCGCCCGGCGGAAGAGATTACTCTGCGCGATATCTATCTGGCGGTGATCGACGACAAGCGCATCTGGGCCTCGCGCCCTGAAGTGCCGGCCCGTTGCCTGGTGAGCGCCAACGCCTGCTGGTATTTCAAATCAGTGGTGAACGAGGCCGAGCAGGCTTCGCTTGCGGTGCTGGCACGCCACACCGTAGCCGATTCGCTGGCCGAACTGGAGCGGGGCGACAAGCGCGCCTGTGCGGAGTACGCCGCCGAGCAAGAGGCCGAAACCGCCGGTAAATAATACCGGATGGAATGCATAAAAAAGGTCGGGCAATGCCCGACCTTTTTGCATGTTAAGACGATGATTACGCCGTCTGCGGCTGTGCCTTGCGTGCCACCAGGCGGCGCAGGGTGACGTAGAACACCGGCGTCAGGAACAGCCCGAACAGGGTGACCCCCAGCATGCCGGAGAACACCGTGATGCCGGTGACGCCGCGCACTTCGGCGCCGGCGCCGTGACCGAGGATCAGCGGGATGGTGCCGGCGATGAAGGCGATGGAGGTCATCACGATCGGGCGCAATCGCAGGCGACAGGCTTCCAGTGCCGCCTCGACGATGCCTTTGCCCTGCATTTCCAGCTCGCGGGCGAACTCGACGATCAGGATGGCGTTCTTACAGGCCAGCCCCATCAGAACGACCAGCCCGACCTGCACGAACACGTTATTGTCGCCGCCGGTCAACCACACGCCGAACAGCGCCGACAGCATGGTCATCGGCACGATCAGGATCACCGCCAGCGGCAGCGTCCAGCTTTCATACAGCGCCGCCAGCGCGAGGAACGCCAGCAGCACCGCTACCGGGAACACCACCAGCGCGGCGTTGCCCTGGGTTGATTGCTGATAGCTCAGATCGGTCCACTGGATGTTCATGCCGTTCGGCAACAGCTTATCGGCCATCTGCGTCAGCGCCCCCATCGCCTGGGTAGAGGAGAGTACGCGTGGATCGGCGTCGCCGATCAGGTCCGCCGCCGGGAAGCCGTTATAGCGGATCACCGGATCCGGGCCGTAGGTGGTGCCGATGCTGACCATGCTGCCGATCGGCACCATTTCACCTTTGTCGTTGCGGGTGCGCAGATTGGCGATGTCCTCCACGCTGTCGCGGAACTGGCCGTCGGCCTGCGCCATCACCTTCCAGGTGCGGCCATAGCGGTTGAAGTCGTTGATGTACGACGAACCGAGGTAGGTTTGCAGCGTGCTGAACAGCGCATTGAGCGGCACGCCCTGCGCCTTGGCCTTGTCGCGATCGATTTTGGCGTCCAGCTGCGGCACGTTGGCCTGATACGAGGAGATCGGGAAGCCCATGCCTGGCGTTTGCATAATGGCGCCGGACATCGTGTTAATAGCCGTCTGCAGTGCGCCGTAACCCAGCCCGCCGCGATCCTGCACGTACAGCGAATAGCCGGAGCCCTGGCCGATGCCGAGGATTGGCGGCGGCATGATCGAGAAGGCGAAGCCTTCCTGAATCTGTGAAATGCGCGCGTTGATCTCGGCGTTGATCTGCGCCGCAGTGCGGGTACGGGTGCTCAAGGGCTCCAGCGCGAAGAACACCGTACCGGTATTCGGCGTATTGGTGAACTGCAGCGCATTCAGGCCGGGGAAGGCCACCGCATCGGTGACGCCGTCCACGCTCAGGCCGATGGCGCTCATCTTGCGGATCACCGCATCGGTGCGCTCCAGCGAGGCGCCTTCCGGCATTTTCACGCCGCCGATCAGGTACAGCTTGTCTTGCGTCGGGATAAAGCCGCCGGGCACGGTCTTGAACATTACCCCGGCGGCGGCCAGCAGCAGCAGGTAAACCACGAATACCGCGCCGCGTCGGCCCAGCACGCGGGACACCCCGTGCTGATAACGCTGCGAACCGCTGGCGAAGAAGCGGTTGAACGGCCGGAACAGCCAGCCGAACAGCCGGTCGATCAGGCGCGACGGCATATCTTTCGGCGCACCGTGCGGTTTCAGCAAGCGTGCCGCCAGCGCCGGCGACAGGGTCAGCGAGTTGATCGCGGAGATCACCGTCGAGATGGCGATGGTGACGGCGAACTGTTTGTAGAACTGACCCGTGACGCCGGAAAGGAACGCCATCGGCACGAACACCGCGCACAGCACCACGGCGATGGCGATGATCGGACCGGAGACCTCGCGCATCGCCTGGTGCGCCGCCGCCAGCGGCGACAGCCCCTCTTCGATATTGCGCTCGACGTTTTCCACCACCACGATGGCGTCATCCACCACGATACCGATCGCCAATACCAGCCCGAACAGGCTGAGGGTGTTGAGCGAGAAGCCGAGCAGATACAGCGCGGCGAAGGTGCCGACTATGGAGATCGGGACCGCCAACAGCGGAATGATCGAGGCGCGCCAGGTCTGCAGGAACAGAATGACCACCAGCACCACCAGGATCACCGCTTCCAGCAGGGTATCCACCACCGCGCGGATCGAATCGCGCACGAACACCGTCGGATCGTACGGCGCTTTCCAGCTCATGCCGTCCGGGAAGCGGGTTGCCAGCTCGGCCATCTTGCCGCGCACCGCGTCCGACAGCTCGATGGCGTTGGCCCCCGGCGACTGGAAGATGCCGATACCGACCGCATCCTTGTTATTGAGCTGGGCGCGCAGCGCGTAGCTGCCGGAGCCCATTTCGATGCGTGCCACGTCGCGCAGCCGCACAATCTCGCCGTTGTCGCCGCTCTTGAGGATGATGTTGCCGAACTCTTCTTCGGTCTGCAGGCGCCCCTGGGCGTTGATCGACAGCAGATAGTCGCTGCGCGTCGGCATCGGCTCCGCGCCGAGCTGGCCGGCGGAGACCTGCACGTTTTGCTCCTGCATGGCGCTCACCACGTCGGAGGCGGTCAGGCCACGCGCGGCGACCTTGTTCGGATCGAGCCAGATGCGCATCGCATACTCACCGGCGCCGAAGATCTGCACCTGGCCGACGCCCGGCAGGCGGGCCAACTCGTCCTTGACCTTCAGGGTGGCGTAGTTGCGCAGGTAAAGCGAATCGTACTTGCCGGAAGGCGAGACCAGATGCACCACCAGCGTCAGCGCCGGGGACTGCTTCTGGGTAGTGATGCCCTGGCGGCGCACGTCTTCCGGCAGGCGCGCTTCGGCCTGTGCCACGCGGTTTTGCACCTGCACCTGCGCCTGATCGGGATCGGTGCCGGGGCGGAAGGTGACGGTGGTCACCAGCACGCCGTCGGAACCGGCGACCGATTTCATGTACATCATGTTTTCGACGCCGTTGATCGCTTCTTCCAGCGGCGTGGCCACCGTTTCAGCGATCTCTTTCGGGTTGGCGCCCGGGTATTCGGCGCGCACCTGCACGCTGGGCGGCACCACGTCCGGGTACTCGCTGATCGGCAGCAGCGGAATGGCGATCGCCCCGGCGACAAAAATCAGTATCGACAGCACCGCGGCAAAGATCGGCCGGTCGATGAAAAAACGGGAAAAGTCCATGGGTCAGAAGTCTCGGCTGGGAGCTTAGTTAAGTGCGGAAGCGGTGGTGGTCATCGCGACGCTTTTCGCGTCGACCGGCATGCCCGGCATAAACACTTTCTGCATGCCGTCGACGATCACCCGATCGCCGTTTGCCAACCCTTTCTGCACGATGCGCAATCCTTCGGCCATGCGGCCCACGTCGATGTCGCGGCGCTGCGCCTTGCCGTCTTTATCGACGATGTAAACGAACTTGCGGTTCTGGTCGGTCATCACCGCTTTATCGTCGATCAGCATGGCGTTGAACTCGGCGCTGCCGGGCATTTGTACCCGGGCGAACAGCCCCGGCGTGAAACGGCGCTCGCGGTTGTCGAGCAGGGCGCGCATGCGGATGGTGCCGGTCCCGGCGTTGAGCTGGTTATCGGTGAAATCCACCAGACCCTGATGCGGGGTGCCCTCTTCGCCCACCAGGCCGACCTTCACCGGCAAGCGCGCGTCGTGTCGGCCCTGCTGCTGATAGCGCAGGAAGGTGGCTTCATCCACGTCGAAATAAACGTAAACCTTATCGAGCGACACCAGCGTCGTCAGCACGCTGGCGCTGTCGCCGGCGGTGACCAGGTTGCCGGCGGTGATCATCGCACGGCTGGCGCGCCCGTCGATCGGCGCGGTGACGCGGGTAAAGTCGAGATTCAGCTGCGCCATGTCGAGCTGGGCCTGCGCCGCCAGCACGTTGCTTTGCGCCTGTGCGGCGGACGAACGACGCTGTTCCCACACCTCTTGCGAGATGGCCTGAGTGCCGATCAGCTTCTCGGTGCGCGAAGATTCGCTGCGCGCCAGGGCGGCCTGATTGCGCGCTCGCACCAGCTCGGCCTGCGCCTGTTCGCGCGCGGCGCGGTAGGTGCGATCGTCGATGGTGAACAGCACCTGGCCTTTCTTCACCTCGTCGCCTTCGGTGTAGTTGACCCGCTCGATGTAGCCCGAGACCCGTGGGCGCAGTTGCACGCTTTGCACCGCTTCGACCCGGCCGTTGAAGGCATCCCACTGGCTGATCGGCTTGACCACTACGCTGGCGGCGCTGACCACCGGCGGCGGTGGCGGGGCGTTGTGCGCGACGCTGTTGTCGCACCCGGCGAGCAGGGCGGCCAGCAACGCCACCCCGGAGAGCCGCTGACCCAGAGCGACGGCGCGCGTGCGGCCGCCGGCGTTGAACGATGAGTTTGGTTGATTTGCCATTGTTTTTATTCCGATAAGTAAGCGCTGTCTGGCCCCATACCCAGCCCTGTTTTCCGGGCTTTCCCTTCATGTATGCCTGCGTTCGGCGGAAGGGGCGCTGTGCCTTGTTATGGCGCAACGTTAGGTTTTGAAACATATTGGTGTCACATTAATGTATCAATATCGGTTACATTAATTGGGTGGAGTATAGAGGCGGCTTTCTGGTAAATGCAATAATAAAAATTGCATTTAAAGCGAAACTGTTGCAACGTATGTGCATTGGGCAGTGGGTGACCCTGCCGACATGATGGGAGCATCAGCATGAACACGACGGGTTTCATTACCGACTTGAAGACGTGGATCGATAACAATCTGGAAGAAAAACTGGATATCAACACTGTGGCGGACCGCGCGGGCTACTCCAAATGGCACCTGCAGCGCATGTTCAAGCGCCAGACCGGCTATGCGCTGGGGGAGTATATCCGCATGCAAAAATTGAAGGTATCGGCGGAGCGTTTGGCCAACAGCGGCGAACCGATTGTCAGCGTGGCGATCTCGCTCGGCTTCGACTCACAGCAGTCGTTCAACCGCAGCTTCAAGCGCCAGTTCGGCCAAACGCCGGGTGACTGGCGCCGTGCCTTGGCGCAGCCGACGGCGGTGAGATGCACGCATCACTGAACGGTTGGGCAGTGGGAATAAAAAGCCTGAATTTGCGTTCGGGCTTTTTTGTCTTTACCTGTAGGGATTCAAAAGTTGTCGCAACTGCCTGACTTCGCCACCGTGTCGCTGTCGCGGCAGAATATACGAATCGCCTCGTTGAGCGAGTTTGAACGTGAAGGCGTCCAGTAGTTCTCAATGACCAGGTAGCGAACGGTGTGCTGACGGGAGTGGAGACCCAGGACGTTAAATACGCTTTCAATAGCGGCAAGTACAGGGTTTGACGAGTCGATTTCATAGCGAATATCGACGATGGCTGCCTCCGGTGCCATCCAGGTGCGGTTGGAAAGCGGCGGCACGCGAAACTTGAATGAGGAGTTCGCGGATAAGCGCTGGCCATCAAGCTCTTTAAATTCTGCGGCGGGAACATAACTCTGGTTACCGCCCGGCAAGGTGATCTGCCCTTTTTCGTCGCGGGTGGCATACACATCCTCGGTGACTTTGTAGATCACTTGCTGGACGTCGGGGGGAATGATGCGGAAGGATTTTACGGTACGATCCGAAGGCGTGTCGTTTGTCAGTTGGAACTCATAGGCCCTTCCGACGGATTGAACGAAAGCTAATGAAACGCTGCCCGCAAAGTACTGATAGGCGGCGCCCAATATGGCCACGAGAATCCCCGAGCCTACCAAAAATGCCGATACTTTCGCCAAACGGTTATTCGATTTTTCTTTAACGGGGCCTGTCTTTGGCCGCGGGGCATTGCCTTTCTTCTTACGCGCCACGTTTCTCCCTTGCATTACGCATTGGCCTACCTATATGAGGGTATTATGATCGACAGCCTATGCCGCTGTCGAGGGGCCCCTCCCGGCCGGTACGCTATGCATACAAAAAAGCCTGAACTTTCGCTCAGGCTTTCTCGTTAGAATATGGCGGTGAGGGAGGGATAGATTCGCTGCGCTCACCCTGCGGGCCGCCGTTGGCGGTCCAAAACGCAGGCGTTTTGTCGAACCCTGTCGATGATTCTCACTCTCCCGGTCGGTGCGCTATGCAAACAAAAAAGCCTGAACGCGAGTTCAGGCTTCTTCGTAGAATATGGCGGTGAGGGAGGGATAGATTCGCTGCGCTCACCCTGCGGGCCGCCGTTGGCGGTCCAAAACGCAGGCGTTTTGTCGAACCCTGTCGAGGGTTCTCACCCTCCCGTTCAGTGCGCCATGCATACAAAAAAGCCTGAACGTGAGTTCAGGCTTCTTCGTAGAATATGGCGGTGAGGGAGGGATAGATTCGCTGCGCTCACCCTGCGGGCCGCCGTTGGCGGTCCAAAACGCAAGCGTTTTGTCGAACCCTGTCGAGGGTTCTCACCCTCCCGGCCGGTGCGCTATGCAAACAAAAAAAGCCTGAACGCGAGTTCAGGCTTCTTCGTAGAATATGGCGGTGAGGGAGGGATTCGAACCCTCGATACACTTTCGCGTATACACACTTTCCAGGCGTGCTCCTTCAGCCACTCGGACACCTCACCATATTTTTTTGTTGCGAAATCATCGCTGCAACGGGGCGCTACTATAGGGAGTGGGGCCGATCCGGTCAAGAATAATTTCTGTGTTTTTGTTCGTCCGCTCAAGCCGTGTGCACTTTGCTGAAAACTGCGGCGAACGGTAGGGCAGAAGTCATGAAAGGGTGAGAAAATCAGAAGTAGGGCTCGTGGATAACCGGCGGAAATGGGAATCACGGTTGCTGAGGGTGGGGAGATGCGCAGAGCACCATGCAAAAAAAAGCCTGGACGCGAATCCAGGCTTTCTCTTTGAATTTGGCGGTGAGAGAGGGCTTGATTCGCTGCGCTCACCTTGCGGGCCGCCGTTGGCGGTCCAAAACGCAGGCGTTTTGTCGAACCCTGTCGAGGCTTCTCGCCCCTCTTGGCGGTGCACCATGCAAAAAAAAGCCTGGACGCGAATCCAGGCTTTCTCTTTAAATTTGGCAGTGAGAGAGGGCTTGATTCGCTGCGCTCACCCTGCGGGCCGCCGTTGGCGGTCCAAAACGCAGGCGTTTTGTCGAACCCTGTCGAGGCTTCTCGCCCCTCTCGGCGGTGCACCATGCAAAAAAAGCCTGGACGCGAATCCAGGCTTTCTCTTTAAATTTGGCGGTGAGAGAGGGGTTCGAACCCTCGATACACTTTCGCGTATACACACTTTCCAGGCGTGCTCCTTCAGCCACTCAGACACCTCACCGTTTTGTTGTCGATAACGCTTTGCGCTGTCGACGGGCGCTAATGTAGGAGAATCTGATCTCAGCGTCAACCCTCTTATTTCATTCTCATGACTGTTTAGCCAAACTTGCAGCAATTTGCTGATTTACCGAACGATATTCCCACTCGTGGCCACGCGTTGGCAGGGAAGACCGCAGTCGGAATCGGTGAAAGACGATTGTTTGACCTTTTTCTGTACAGATAGCTCAATATGTCGACAATGAGATTGGGTTGTTTGCTGTTATATGCATTAATACTGGATTATTAGTCAGATGTGTCGCTAAATGGAATCATGTCGGCGCGGCGTTTTTGGCAAGGAACATCACAACGCCGCGCAGATTGCCGGGTGACAGGCCGGCGATATCGCAGACAGGGACAGACTCATTACATAATAATGCAGTAGAGGTTCGTTTTGACTCCTTCAGATGCCATGCCGGCGCCGCAAGCGCGCCATGCCATTCCCCCCGGTGCGGGGGCGCTGTTCTTCATCCAGATCTTCGCCACGCTGGGCTTCGCCGTGCTTTACTCCACGCTGGTGCTGTACGCCACCAAGCGATTGGGCTTCAACGAAAGCAGCGCCAACGCCATGATGGGCGTGTTCGGCGCCTTCAACTATGGCCTGCACATGTTCGGCGGCTATCTCGGCGGCCGTTTCCTCAGCAACCGCAACCTGTTCGTGCTCGGCATGGTGCTGCAGGTGATCGGCTGCGCGTTGATTGCCGTCGCGGGCGTGTGGGGATTGTACTGGGGGCTGGCGATGTTCCTGACCGGCAGCGGCCTCAACGTCACCTGCATCAATATGATGCTCACCCAGCGTTTCAAGCCGGACGATGATCGGCGCGAATCGGCGTTCCTGTGGAACTACGCCGGTATGAACCTCGGGTTCTTCGTCGGCTTTACCGTCGCCGGTTATTTCCAACTGACGGAAAACTACCGTGCGCTGTTCCTGTTCGCCACGCTGGGCAACGCGGCGGCGATCATCGTCGCCGTCTGCCGCTGGCGCATTCTGGCGGATCTCAATACCCCGCTGCACGACGCCAGCCGCAGCCAATACCGCTGGCGCATGCTGGTCGGGTTGGCGGTGCTGGTGGCGCTGGTGCCGATTATCCGCGTGATGCTGACCCATGCCGAGTTCAGCGGCCACTTCGTGATCGTGCTCGGCGCGCTGATCTTCCTGATGCTGTGCGTGGTGACGCTGCGCCACCACCCGCGCGATGAGCGCCGCAGAATGGCGGCCTATCTGATCCTGGCGCTGGGCTCGCTGGTGTTTTGGGCGCTGTACCAGCTGGCACCGATGGGGCTGATGCTGTTCTCCGAGCACAACATCAACCTGAACGTTTACGGCATTCAGGTGGCGCCGCAGTGGATCCAGAACATCAACACGCTGGTGATCGTGGTGGGCGGCCCGCTGCTGGCCTGGTGGTTCAACCGCCTGCGCGCTCGCGGTTGCAACATCGACATTCCGCTGCAGTTCTCCGGATCGCTGTTCTGCATCGGCTTGGGCATGCTGGTGCTGCCGCTGGGTATCAGCATGGCGGGCGGCGACGGGCTGGTGGCATTCAAATGGATCGTTATCAGCTATGTGCTGCAAAGCGTCGGTGAATTGATGATCTCGCCGATCGGCTACGCCATGATCGGCAAGCTGGCGCCGCCGCGCTATCAGGGCGTGATGATGGGCTGCTGGATGATGGTGACCGGCGTCGCCTCGGTGCTGGCGGGCTACGTCTCCGGCCTGATGCCGGAAAACAGCGGCAGCACGCCGCTGCAAACCAACCCCGGCTACAGCGAAATCTTCAGCGCGCTGGGCTGGGGGGCGACGGGCGTTGGCGTGGCGATGCTGATTTTAATTCCGCTGCTGCGGCGCCTTATCCGGCGCGACGGCCCGTCCGCCGCCTGATTCGCTAACATGCACAACAGCCCCACTGGTCGGGGCTGTTTTTATTTTGGGCTTTAACGCTTGCATCCGGCGGCGAATCGCGGAAGGCTGGAGGAAAACCAATAAAAACAAACGGGAGCCCGCAGTATGAACATCATTTATTACCACCCCTTGTTTAACGCCCAGGAATGGCTGGCCGGCATCAAGCAACGCCTGCCGCAGGCCGAGATCCGCGAGTGGCAGCGTGGCGACGAGCGGCCAGCCGATTACGCGCTGGTGTGGCGCCCGCCGCACGAAATGCTGGCCAACCGCCGCGATCTGAAAGCGGTGTTCGCCCTCGGCGCCGGCGTTGACGCGATCCTCGATCAGGAGCGAAAGCACCCCGGCACGCTGCCCGCCGGTGTACCGCTGCTGCGGCTGGAGGATACCGGCATGGCGCAGCAGATGCAGGAATATGCGCTGAGCTATGTGCTGCGCTATTTCCGTCGTTTCGACGAGTATCAGGCGCTGCAGCAGCGGCAGGAGTGGCAGCCGCTCGATCCGCACTCGCTGGATGATTTTACCATCGGCATCCTCGGCGCCGGCGTGCTGGGGCAGAGCGTGGCGCGCAAGCTGACCGAGTTTGGCTTTAGCGTGCGCTGCTGGAGCCGCAGCGCCAAACAGATCGATGGCGTGCAAAGCTTCGCCGGGGAGGCGCAGCGCGCGGCCTTCCTCGACGGCGTCAAATTGGTGATCAACCTGCTGCCCAATACGCCGGAGACCGTCGGCATCCTCAACCGCGAGCTGTTCGCGCAGTTGAGCACGGGCGCCTATCTCATCAACATCGCGCGCGGCGCGCATCTGGTGGAGGCCGATCTGCTGGCAGCGCTGGAGCAGGGGCAACTGGCCGCCGCCACGCTGGACGTGTTCGCCCGCGAGCCGCTGCCGCAGGATCACCCGTTCTGGCGTCATCCGCGTGTCACCATTACCCCGCATATTGCTGCCATCACGTTGCCGCAGCAGGCGATGGATCAGATCGCCGCCAACATTCGCGCGCTGGAGGCGGGGCATGCCCCGGCCGGCGTGGTCGACAGGCAGCGGGGGTACTGATCCTTCAGCCGCCGTTCGGTAACTGATAAGCTGTTATCGTCATCGCGCCTGCCCGTACCTTTGCGGGCGGGCCCTCTGGAAGGAGAAACAATGTACCCCGTTGATTTGCATATGCACACCGTCGCCAGCACCCACGCCTACAGCACGCTGCACGATTACATCGCCGAAGCCCAGCAGAAGGGCATCAAGCTGTTCGCCATCACCGATCACGGCCCGGACATGGCCGATGCGCCGCATTACTGGCACTTTATGAACATGCACGTGTGGCCGCGCCGGGTGAACGGCGTGGGCATCTTGCGCGGCATCGAAGCCAACATCAAAAACCTGCAGGGCGACATCGACTGCACCGGCCCGATGTTGACCGCCACCGACGTGATCATCGCCGGTTTCCATGAGCCGGTGTTTGCGCCGCAGGATAAAGCGTCCAATACTGAAGCGATGATCGCCGCAATGGCGCAGGGGGACGTGCATATCATCAGCCACCCCGGCAACCCGCGCTACCCGATCGACATTCCCGCCGTCGCGGCGGCGGCGGCCAAATACGAGGTGGCGCTGGAGCTGAATAACTCGTCGTTCACCCATTCCCGCAAGGGCAGCGAGGCCAACTGCCGGGCGATCGCCGCCGCGGTGCGCGATGCCGGCGGCTGGCTGGCGCTGGGCTCGGATTCGCACGTCGCCTTTTCGCTGGGTAACTTTGAGCACTGCGAGCGCATTATCGAAGAGGTGGGCTTCCCGCAGGAGCGCATTCTCAACGTTAGCCCGCGTCGGTTGCTGGACTTTCTCGAGCGGCGCGGCAAGCCGGCGATTGCGGAATTGGCCGATTTGTGACATCGTCCCGGCAAATTTTTCCGTATTGTATAAGGCATTATCATGAATGAGTTTTCCATTGTCTGCCGCGTGCTGGGTACGCTGTTCTACCGTCAGCCGCAGGATCCGCTGCTGGTGCCGCTGTTCGCGCTGATCAAAGAGGGCAAGCTGCAGCAGCACTGGCCGCTGGAGCAGGATGACCTGCTGAAGCGCCTGCAGCAGGGCTGCGACGTCAACCAGCTGGCGACCGACTTCAACGCGATGTTCGTCGGCAGCGAATGCAGCGTGTCGCCGTTCCGCTCCGACTACGTCGAAGGCGCCAGCGAGGCGGAAGTGCGCACTTTCCTGCAGCAGCGCGGCATGCCGCTGGCGGAGGCGCCGGCTGACCATTTCGGCCAGCTGCTGCTGGCGGCGTCCTGGCTGGAAGATCAGTCGCAGGAAGATGAAGCGCAGGCGCAGATCGCCCTGTTCGACGAGTTCCTGCTGCCGTGGTGCGGCCGCTTCCTCGGCAAAGTGGAAGCGCACGCCACCACCGGTTTCTACCGCACGCTGGCGCTGATGACCCGCGACGCCATCCAGGCGATGCGCGACGAGCTGGCGGAGTACGAGCAGGACGACGAAGCGGGCGACGAAGACGCGTAACGCCGCAGCCATCCCGGCGGGCCGCCCGGCCCGCCGATCCGCTAAACACAGGTTTGCATCCCCCAGACGTAAATTGACAAAAGATCCCCTAATCTGGCGGTTTACCGTCGGTTCGGCCGCGCCTACGCGCCGCGTTTTTTCACGCAAGGGGTAGATGATGAAAAGTAACTGGATGCAGCAGATTCAAACGTTGATCGGGCAGAAGGCCGGCGCGATGGGCGGGGCGGAAGGCATTGGCAAGCTGCTGGCGCCCACGGCGCTGGGCGGCCTGGTCGGCGTGCTGTTGGCCAACAAGTCCTCGCGCAAGCTGGTGGGCAAGTTTGGCAAGAATGCGCTGATTATCGGCGGCAGTGCGGCGGTGGGCGCAGTGCTGTGGAACAAGTACAAACAGCGGGTGAAAGAGACCCATCAGGACGAACCGCAGTTCGGTTTGCAAACCACGCCGGTGGATCTGCGCGCCAAACGCCTGGTGCAGGCGCTGGTGTTTGCCGCCAAGAGCGACGGCCATATCGATGCCGACGAGCAGCGCGCCATCGATCACAGCCTGGCGCAGTTGCAGGTGGGGGAAGAGGCGCAGGGTTGGGTACAGGAAGCGCTCGATCAGCCGCTCAACCCGGAATTGATCGCCCGCAGCGTGCAAAACGAAGACGAGGCGCTGGAGGTTTACTATCTGAGTTGTCTGGTGATCGACGTCGATCACTTTATGGAGCGCGGCTACCTCGATGCGTTGGCGCAGGCGCTGAAGATCCCGGCGGACGTCAAGCAGGGCATCGAGAGCGACGTCAACGAGAAAAAGCGCGAGCTGGCGTAGCGCCGCTTGGCAAGCCGGGGGGAATCGTGTCACTCTTGCCGCAATCTATGTAAGCGGATGATTTAGCAATGATGACCCCACCGAAAGCGGAAAAACGTCCTTATCCCATCACTATCCACGGCGATACGCGCGTGGATGACTATTACTGGCTGCGCGACGACGAGCGCGCAGACCGCCAGGTGCTGGACTACCTGCAGGCGGAGAACGCCTACACCGATGCGATGCTGAAGCCGCAGCAGGCGCTGCGCGAAACCCTGTACGAAGAGATGGTGGCGCGCATTCCGCAGCAGGAACATTCGGTGCCTTACGTGCGCCATGGCTATCGCTATCAGACGCGCTACGAGCCGGGCAACGAATACGCGATTTCCGTGCGCCAGCCGCAGGCCGAAAGCGAGCACTGGGAGGTGCTTATCGACGGCAACCAGCGCGCCGAGAACCACGAGTTTTATACCCTGGGCGGGCTGGACGTCAGCCCCGACAACCAGCGGCTGGGGGTAGCGGAGGATTTCCTATCGCGCCGCCAGTATGACATTCGCTTCAAGAACCTGGCCGACGGCAGCTGGGCGGACGAAGTGCTGGAGAACACCTCCGGCAGCTTCGAGTGGGCCAACGACTCCTCGACGGTCTACTACGTGCGCAAGCACGCCAAGACGCTGTTGCCGTATCAGGTCTATCGCCACGTGGTGGGCAGCGATCCGCAGCAGGACGAGCTGATTTACGAAGAGCGGGACGATACCTTCTACGTCGGGCTGGAGAAGACCACCTCCGAGCGCTTTATCCTGATCCACCTGAGCAGCACCACCACCTCGGAGATCCTGCTGCTGGATGCCGATCGCGCGGACGCCAAGCCGCAGCTGTTCGTGCCGCGCCGCAAGGATCACGAGTACGCCATCGATCACTATCACCAGCATTTCTACATCCGTTCCAACAAGGACGGCAAGAACTTCGGCCTGTACCAAAGCGAACAGGCGGACGAAGCGCAGTGGCAGACGCTGATCGCCCCGCGCGCCGACGTGATGCTGGAGGGCTTCAGCCTGTTCCGCGACTGGCTGGTGGTGGAGGAGCGCAGCGCCGGCCTGACGCTGCTGCGCCAGATCCACTGGCAGACTGGCGAAGAGAAGCGCATCGTCTTCGACGATCCGACGTACACCACCTGGCTGGCGTATAACCCGGATCCGGAGACCGCGCTGCTGCGCTACGGCTATTCGTCGATGACCACCCCGACCACGCTGTACGAGCTGAACATGGACAGCGGCGAGCGGACGATGCTCAAACAGCAGGAAGTGAAGAACTTCACGCCGGAAAACTACCGCAGCGAGCGGGTGTGGGTGAAGGCGCGCGACGGCGTCGAAGTGCCGGTCTCGCTGGTGTATCGCCAGGACAGCTTCCAGCGCGGCGCCAACCCGCTAATGGTCTACGGCTACGGCTCTTACGGCAGCAGCATGGATCCGGCGTTCAGCGCCAGCCGCCTGAGTCTGCTCGATCGCGGTGTCGTGTTCGCGCTGGCGCACATTCGCGGCGGCGGTGAGCTGGGGCAGCTGTGGTATGAAGACGGCAAGCTGTTCAACAAGCAGAACACCTTCAACGACTTTATCGACGTGACCGAAACGCTGGTCGCCCAGGGCTACGGCGACGGCAAGCGGGTGTTCGCCATGGGCGGCAGCGCCGGCGGCCTGCTGATGGGCGCGGTGATCAACCAGGCGCCGCAGCTGTTCCACGGCGTGGTGGCGCAGGTGCCGTTCGTCGACGTGGTGACCACCATGCTGGACGAGTCTATCCCGCTGACCACCGGCGAATACGACGAATGGGGCAACCCGAACGAGCAGGCCTATTACGACTACATCAAGCAGTACAGCCCGTACGATCAGGTGAAAGCGCAGGCATACCCGCATCTGCTGGTGACCACTGGCCTGCACGATTCGCAGGTGCAGTATTGGGAGCCGGCCAAGTGGGTGGCCAAGCTGCGCGAGCTGAAAACCGACGATCGGCAGCTGCTGCTGTATACCGACATGGATGCCGGCCACGGCGGCAAGTCCGGGCGCTTCAAGGCCTATGAGGATATTGCGCTGGAGTACGCCTTCATTCTGGCGCTGGCGGAATAACGGCATTCGGCGGGCGGCCTCTGTGCCGCCCGCCGTGTTAGCCAATCAGATAGTATTTCAGCGTGTGCTTCATGTCCGGGCTCAGATCGTCGATGGATTTCAGCATCCAGCGCAGATAGCCGGGGTCTTCCTGGGCGATGCGATCGATCTCCTGCCCGCGATACTTGCCGAATTTGAACTTCTTCAGCAGCACCGGTTGTTCGGTGATCTGCACCATTTGCTCCGGCGTCCAGCCCGAATCCTTGATGATGCGTTGCAGCAGCGCGGCGGTGACGTAGCAGTCATACAGCGCGCGGTGCGGGTACAGCGTGGCGTCTGCCGGCAGCTGCACGTCCAGGTTCAGCGCGTAGCGCAGATACTGGTTGCCGTACTTGATGTCCGGATACAGCGTGCGCGCCAGCTTGAGGGTGCAGATCCAGGCGCCGTTCATCTCCGGCAGCACGCCGCGATCGAAAGCGGCGTTGTGCGCTACATAGTAGGGGCTGCCCTGATAGCGTCCGATCGCCACCGCAATGCGCGGTTTGCCTTCCACCATTTGTTCGGTGATGTGATGAATCGCCATTGCGTCGAGGCTGATGGGGCGATCCGGGCTGACCAGATCGCTCATCGGATTAGTTAACTGGCCGTCGAGCAGATCGAGGGAGGCCACTTCCACCACGCCGCCGTCCAGCCCGCAGGTCTCGGTATCTATTACGCGTAACGTCATGTTTTCCTCCGCGTTGTCGTCAGGCTTCAGCTTAACCGGCACAGGCGGCCGTGCCAACCGTCGGAAGTCTTGTCGGCGATGATCAGCCCCGGAGCGTCATCCGGCGCGGCAACCAGAAGCTCTCCCGTTTCATCCCAGATGGCGCTACGGCCTGCCGGGATCCAACCACCGGTTGGCGCCGCATGGTTGGCCATCAGCGTGACCATGCCATAACGCCGGGCATAGCCTGCCAGCGCGGCGCTGTCTTTCGCGTAACCGGCTTCGGATATCAGTACGCCGGCGGCATAAATGTGCGCACCCGCCTGTGCGGCGGCACTCGCGTGGCCAGGTTCCGAAGTGTCGGCGCAGATAGCCAGCGCGATGTGTTGCCGATGCAGCTCCAGCAACGGACCGCCCTCACCGGGCGAGAAGTATTGCTGTTCCGCACCGTGCAGATGCTGTTTGGAATAGACGGCCACCGTGCCGTTGGGGTGAAAGATCAAAGCGGCGATGTGCAACGCCTGGCCACTGCACAAGGGTGCGCCGACGATGATCGTCATCTGCCGCGATTGCGCCGCCGCACTGAGCGGTTGCAGACGGGGATCGTCCAGCGTCAGCGCCAGTTCGGCAGCATTGGCTAACTCATAGCCGCTCAGCGATAGTTCGGGAAACACCAACAGTTGCACCTGCTTATCTGCTGCCTGCGCGATAAATTCAAGGTGACGTTCAAGGTTGCAGGTGATATCGGCCGCAGCGGCGGGGTATTGGGCGGCGGCAAGGGTGAGGCAGGACATCGGCCATCTCTCCTGTGAGGCAATAAAAAACCCGCCTTGGCGGGTTTAATGACGGATGGAAGGACGCTTACTCACCAGACGGATGCGCTTTTTTGGCGCGTTTCTCCGCACGTTTCTCGGCTGGGGTTTTCAACGGCTTCTTCTTCGCATTCTTTTTGCTATCCATTCCCTTACTCATGATGGCCTCTCGTTACCTATGATTGGGTGGCTTGCTCAGCCATTAACCGCCTAAAGCCAAGAGGATGCAAGCGACAAAGTGCGAGCTGTTTTTAACCTGCTGTTTAAATTTGTAATTTTGTTTTTAGGTGACCGGGTGCTAAAAATAAATATTATGTTATAATATTACACCTTTGGTGTTGGGAGAGCGCAATGACAGTCATGACGTTACCGGATGCGCAGCAACTGCTGGCCATGCCGGATTCTGATTATATGAACTCGGTTCAACGGGCGTTTTTCCGCCAGCTGCTGCAGGACGAGCGGCAAAAACTGCTGCTGCACATCGATGAGCTGAAAAAAGAGATCGACAGCGGCGAAGCGACGGGCGATGAAGCCGACAAGGCGGCGCGCGAAGAGGATCTGCGCCTGCTGTTCCGCCAGTTGGATCGCGAAAGCCGCCTGCTGCCGAAAATCGATGCGGCGCTTGCGCGATTGCAGAACGGCGAGTACGGCTACTGCCGGGAAACCGGCGAACCTATCGGGCTGGCGCGTCTGCTGCTGCGCCCGACGGCGGAGCTGAGCATCGAGGCGAAAACCGCACAGGAGATGCGCGAGCCGCATATGCGTAAAGGCGGGTAAGGTTTCAGCCGTCGAGCGTATCCACCAAGAGATCGAGAAAGCGCCTGACGCGGGGTTCCAGCAGGCGCTTATTCGGATAGAGCGCCACAATCCTGACTTCTTCACCCTCCACGGCGCGCAGCACCTGCTGCAGACGACCGGCGGCCAAATCCTCCGCAATCATAAACTCCGGCAGATACGCGATGCCCAACCCGGCCAAGGCCGCATCGTGCAGCGCTTCTCCGCTGTCCAGCCGCAGGCGGCCGCGAACTGGGGCCTTGACCCATTCGCCGCGCTCGTCACGCAGCCGCCAGGGCTGTTTTTGGTTGCGGCTGCTGAACAGCAGAGCCTCGTGCCCGGCGAGCGACTCGACGGTATGCGGTTCGCCACGGGCGGCGAGGTAGGCGGGGGAGGCGCACAGCAGGGCGCGATACCTGGCGAGGGTTCTGGATACCAACCGGGTATCCGGCGCCGTGACGCCGATCCGTACTGCCAAATCAAATCCTTCTTCCACGACATCCGCCAGGCGATCGGAAAAACTGATCTCCACCTGCACCTCAGGCCAGGCGACGAGAAATTTCGGCACCAGCGGTAACAGGATCCGTCTGCCGAAGGCGGAAGGGGCGGTCAACCGCAGCACTCCGCGTGCGGTGCCCTTGTCGCCGGCCACGCTGGCCTCGGCATCGTCGACCGAAGCGAGGATCTGCAGGCCACGTCGATAAAACTCTCGTCCCTCGTCGGTCAGGCCAAGCGAACGCGTGGTGCGATGCAACAGCCGCACGCTCAGCCGCTGCTCCAGACGCGCGATGGCCTTGCCCGCCGCCGAACGCGATAGCCCCATCGTCTGTCCGCCGGCGACAAAACTGCCGGCGTCGACGACGGCCATGAAAACCTGAATGTCATTGAGATTCGCCCGTAGCATGCTGCCCTCTGAGAACCGGTGAAAAGACAATAAATTCAACATATTCAATATATTAAATGCATCATCAACGTCGTTTCAGTGACGACATCCATTCGCCAATCAAACGATTATAGTCGTCATGGAAACGATAAACGGTTGGAGAAACAGCATGAAAAATGGCATCACGCACTACCACCACGGGGTCATTTGGGAAGAGGAGAATGGCGTGTCCCAAGGCTATCGCGTCAAGGATACCCTCTACATCTCGGGGCAGTTTTCCCATGATATGCAGGGGGAGTTTATCGGCGCGGGCGATATCGAACGGCAAACCCAACAGACGTTGGACAATCTGGATCGGGTATTGGCGGGATTCGGTGCCGAACGTTCGAACCTAGCGTATGTGGAGATCTACCTGACCGATGTACTGGCGCACTTTGAACCGTGCGTTGCGTTGTTCAAGCGCTATGTCGGCGATCACCGGCCCGCCGGTTCGCTGATCGGCGTCACCGGGCTGGCTTCGCCCGAGCAATTGGTGGAGATCAGTGCGATCGCGCACCTTAACTGATCGGGCCTGTGGGCATTTTGCAGGCAGGTCGATGTGATTTTGAGCAAACGCGCGCTGAGTTCTCGGCGCGCGTTCGAGTTTTCGGGTTTTACCGTTGACCTGCCGGGCGGCTTCCGCTTTGATGAAAGCATGACTCACAGAGAGACGGAAAGCGCCATGGAACAATTACGAGGTTTGTACCCGCCGTTAGCGGCATACGACAGCGGTTGGCTGGACACTGGGGATGGCCACCGGATCTACTGGGAGCTGAGCGGTAACCCGAACGGTAAACCGGCGGTCTTCATTCACGGTGGGCCGGGCGGCGGCATCTCCCCACATCATCGCCAGCTGTTCGATCCCGAACGCTACAAGGTGCTGCTGTTCGATCAGCGCGGCTGTGGCCGTTCCCGCCCGCACGCCAGCCTGGACAATAACACCACCTGGCATTTGGTGGCCGATATCGAGCGGCTGCGCGACATGGCCGGCGTCGACCAGTGGCTGGTGTTCGGCGGTTCCTGGGGATCGACGCTGGCGCTCGCCTATGCGCAGACTCACCCGGAACGCGTCAGTGAAATGGTGCTGCGCGGCATCTTCACCCTGCGCAAACAGGAACTGCATTGGTATTACCAGGACGGCGCTTCGCGCTTCTTCCCGGACAAATGGGAGCGGGTGCTGTCCATTCTGTCGGATGACGAGCGTAAAGACGTGATCGCCGCCTACCGTCAGCGGCTGACCTCGGCCGATCCGCAGGTGCAGCTTGAAGCGGCCAAGCTGTGGAGCGTGTGGGAAGGGGAGACGGTCACGCTGTTGCCGAGCCGCGAATCCGCTTCGTTCGGCGAGGATGATTTCGCGCTGGCGTTCGCCCGCATTGAAAACCACTATTTCACCCATCTGGGTTTCCTGGAGAGCGACGACCAGCTGCTGCGCAACGTGCCGCTGATCCGCCATATTCCGGCGGTGATCGTCCACGGCCGCTATGACATGGCCTGCCAGGTGCAGAACGCCTGGGATCTGGCCAAGGCCTGGCCGGAAGCGGAGCTGCATATCGTGGAAGGGGCGGGGCATTCGTATGATGAGCCGGGCATTTTGCACCAGCTGATGCTCGCCACCGACCGGTTCGCCGGCAAGTGACGTAAAAAACCCGCCGTAATGGCGGGTTTTGTTATTTGACCTTCGGCTCGTACGGCAGGCGCGAAAACCTGTGGGATTCCGCGCGGTAGTGCGCCACGCGCTCGCGAAAATAGTCGCGCAGCGGCTCCGGCTGCTCGCGCTCCACCACTTCCGGGATCACCGGCATGTTGTAGCGCTCTTTGTACGCCACGCCTGAGGCGGCGAGATCCACATTCACCCTGTCCATCTCTTCTTTGGACAACTCGGCCAGATTGTAAACCACCTTATGCTCCTTACTTTGCCGCATTGAATCTGCGCAGAAGGTAATCCACCCGGCGGCGCTTGGCAAGCCCGTTGCGCCGCCGTCGCGAGCGATATTTATCCAGGAGTAATGCAATCTATTTATTCTTTTAAATAAGAATGATTCTCTTTTTGATTAAAATAAAAGATGAAAATAATTATCATGTTAATTCTCAATGCGAAGTTAATATTTTAACTTAATGATATTAAAGTGTTTTATAATAAATGTGATTTGAGTGTAAATAAGGTGTTTTTATTTTTACGGCGGCAGGGCATAATGCGCGGAAATTAAATTCATGACCTGCAAAATAAAAGGAATCATTATGCTGACGCAAGAAATGACTCAAAAGCTGAATGAGCAACTGAATCTGGAGTTCTACTCCGCCAACCTGTACCTGCAGATGAGCGCATGGTGCAGCGATAAAGGCTTTGAAGGCGCCGCCGCATTTCTTAAAGAGCACTCTCAGGAAGAGATGCAGCATATGCAACGTCTGTTCGACTACCTGAGCGACACCGGCTCTCTGCCGCTGCTGGGCAGCATCGCCGCGCCGCCGGTGGCGTTCGAATCGCTGGCGGACGTGTTCCAGCAGACCTACGAACACGAACAGCTGATCACCCGTCAGATCAACGAACTGGCGCACGCCGCCATGACCGCACACGATTACTCCACCTTCAATTTCCTGCAGTGGTACGTGGCGGAGCAGCACGAAGAAGAGAAACTGTTCAAATCCGTGCTGGATAAGCTGGCGCTGGTGGGCACCAGCGGCAAAGGCCTGTTCTTCATCGACAAAGATCTGAAGAAAATGGGCGCGATGGGCCAGGGCGGCAACGGCCAGGCTTAATCTGCACCAGAACATCGAAAAACCGCGCGCGGGCGAGCCTGACGCGCGGTTTTTTTTACCCTGCGTTTATCGCGGTTATGCGGCGATACGTGCTGCCGGATCGCAAAATGCCAGTGATGCGCTCGACTTGCCGCAGCGTGGTCGTTATGATTTACCGCGATACGCTACAGGGATGGTAGAGTCAAAACAGCGGGTTAGCCGATATAACCCGTTTTTCTGTTTACCCGTGGCGCAATCATTTGCGGTGGGTTGGGGCCGCTGATACATCGCCTTGGCTGTGGCCTTAACCCTTATGACCCTCTTTATACTGTTAAGGGATACCACTGTGATCGGTAAAATTCGTTCCTCCTGTCGCCTGCTTTCCACCGTTTTCGTCCTGTTCGTCGGCCTGTCTTCGCAGCAAGCGCTGGCGCACGCCCACCTGAAAGTGGAAACGCCGAAGGCCGACGCCAGCGTCAGCCCGGCGCCGAAGGCGCTGACCCTCAGCTTCTCCGAAGGCATCGAGCCGAACTTCAGCGGCGTGAAAATCACCGGCCCGGACAACGCCGTGGTGAAAACCGGCAAGCTGCAGCTCGATCCGAACAATAACACCCAGGTCAACGTGCCGATCGACGGCGAGCTGAGCGCGGGCAAATACAACGTCAGCTGGCATGTGGTTTCGGTCGACGGGCACAAAACCAAAGGCCAGTACAGCTTCACCGTAAACTGATCGTGAGTCTGGCGACCCTGTTCGTTCTGTGTCGCTTGGTGCACTTTGCGGCGGTGATGCTGATGTTCGGCATCAGTCTGTTCACCGCCTTATTGTCACCGCAGCGCCTCTCCCCGATCCTCTCCCGCGATGTGCGACCGCTGCTGCTTGCCGGCACCTGGATTGCCGGGCTTTCCGCCGTGGCGCTGCTGGCCATTCAGGCCGGGCAAATGGGCGACGGTTGGCAAGACGCTTGGCGGCTGGAGGTCTGGTGGGCGGTACTCGGCACCACCTTCGGCGAAGTGTGGCGTTGGCATTTGGGCCTGTCGCTGCTGGCGATCCTGAGCCTGCTGCTGCCGGAAAGGCCGCGCGCGCAGGCGTTGGCGCTGTGTTCGGCACTGCTGCTGGTGAGCCTGGCGTTTATCGGCCACGCGGCGATGCACGAAGGTACGCTGGGCGCGCTGCACCGCGCCAACCATGCGGTGCACCTGCTGGCCGCCGGCTACTGGTTCGGCAGCCTGGCGCCGCTGCTGGTTTGCCTGCGCTACCTGCAGCCGCCGCAGTGGCGCAGCGACGCCATCACCACGCTGATCCGTTTCTCGCGCTGGGGGCACCTGGCGGTGGCGGCGGTGATCGTCACCGGCATCGTCAACAGTCTGATCATTCTCGGCGGTTGGCCGCTCAACCTCGGCTCGCCTTATCAGCGCCTGCTGCTGATCAAAACCGCGCTGGTGGCGCTGATGGTGATGGTGGCGCTGGCCAATCGCTACGCTATCGTGCCGGCAATGAGCCGCGTGCCGGCGCTGGCGCAGCGCGGGGTGGTGCTAGCCTGCTGGCTCGAAGTCGGGCTGGGGATGGCGGTGCTGCTGCTGGTCAGTTTATTTGCAACCTATGCGCCGGTTTGACATTTCAGCTTGCCGCAGGCCGGCAAGCTGCGGGAAAATCGACGCGAATAGCAACCTTAAGGCCAACACATGAAATCGGTATTACTCGGCATTACGCTGCTGGCAACCGCGACCGGCGCGCTGGCGGCAGACAAACTGGTGAACATCACCAAACTGGAGTACGGCAAACAGTGGGCGTTCACCAAGGAAGAAGTGACGCTGCAGTGCCGCAGCGGCGGCGCGCTGTTCGTGCTCAACAACAGCACCTTGATGCAATACCCGCTCAACGATGCAGCGGAGCAGCAGGTGAAGAAGGGCCATCAGCGTGCGCAGCCGCTGGAGGTGCTCCTGCTGGACGACCCTGCCGAACCAGGGAAAAAAATGAGCCTGGCGCCGTTCATTGAACGCGCCGAGAAGCTGTGCGCTGACTAACCGCTTGTTTGCCAACGCCTTGCCCAACGTGCGCGGATTGATGCGCATTTGCCGCATAGTTATTTCGTCACGAAACTATCACGCGGCCGCCGGGCGGCTGGCAAAACTGGCGCGGTAGGCTACTCTTAAAGTGCACGGCTGAACAAGCCCTGCATTAAATGCCAACTTTTAGCGCACGGCTCTCTCCCAAGAGCCATTTCCCTAGACCGAATATAGGAATCGTATTCGGTCTTTTTTTAAGTTATTGTTTTTATTGGTTTATTTCAGCGAAACTCGAATTTACTCGAAATTTACTCGAATTTTGATATTCGGTCTTTTACAGCATTACGTACTCTTTCCCCCTCGTATTGAGATATTTCAACGTCATCGTTTCTGATGAATGCCCCAGCAGTTTTTGCGCAAAATCTTTCCCTCTTTCCTTCTCATACAGCCTGCCAGCTAAACTTCTGATCTCGTGAAATGTCGGCGGATTTTCCTCGAACGACAAACCTGAAGCCTTCCGCGCCGCAACAAATTTTTTCGTTAGTCCATCAGGATGCAGCGAGCCATCTGGGCTATTTTTGCGGATGCCGGCGCTGATCATAAAGTCTGTAGTGCTGACCAACCTGCAACGATCGATCACTGTCCCGAGCCGGAGGCCTACGATTTTCAGCTCCAGATCGAGGGGGAGGGAAATCATGGCGCCAGTTTTCCCTTGCTCGACAAGCAATCGGCCGTCTACGACATGGCTAAAACGCATCTGTGTCAGATCTTCGCGGCGTTGGCCAGAAACCAAAGCCAGATCCATCGCCAAGCCGAACCAGGGCGGCATTGGGTCTGCTGCGCCACGAATAGGCCCGTATTGCGTCAGTTCCAGGCGTTCGCGCTTCACCACGACTTTTGCGGCGCGGGTGGGTGTTACCGGATTGTTTACGATATGGCCTTCAACGATTGCTTCGCGGAATATATCGGACAGTACCGATCGCATAGTGGCGGCCATTGTTTTTTTGTCCTGGGCGATCCAGAACTCCAGGAACTCTGCGACGTGTCGAGTCGTGATCTTTGACAGCACCATGCCGCCCAAGCGCTCGCGGATAATGGCAAGTTGCCCGTTTCGTACCTTGTAAGTATTTTCGGCAAGCTGGCGGCGTTTGAATATTACCTCGTACCGTTCGATCCAAGAATTCAGTGTGTACTCATGGCTGCCTTTGATTTTCTCCAGTAATAGGACAGGTGAGTAGTTCTGTTCGATGTAGTGGTTAGCTTCGATCGCCTGTGCGATGGCGTCACGGCGTGCGATCTGGCCCAGAGATATCTCCCGCTTGGTGACCGGGTTGCGCCAATAGAAGGATTTACCCTTGCTGCGAAACGTTAGGTTTTTTGGCAAACGCATGTCATAACCCTCCCTTCGCCGTGTCATTGAGCACCTTCTCCATAAACGCAGCTCGAGCTGGCTCGATGCTTCGCGCTTCCTTTATTTTTCTACCCAAATTGAGATCCTTGGGATTGATGTAAATAGTCCCTGGTGTCAGCCGATATTCGCGGCCTTCTTTTTCCGCTGCCGGGTAGAAATTTCCGTTCCTGGCCCAACGCTGCAAGGTTTGCAGAGACGGTTTTTTACCTGGGTAAATCTCGTTGCACCATTCTTCTAAAGTCAGTTTTTGAGTCATTTGGTTATGCTCCTGCGCACAACCGGCCACGATCTTACTCGTGGCCCGCGTTGTGTTTTGATTTTCGAAAATCATTTCTCCGGCCGGTAAACGTCGCCGCAGTAAAGAACGGCGCGCGGGCGGCGCAATTGGATTGCCTCTTTCACCTGTTCGCATTCGGCCAGGCTTGAGTAAACCCGTTCAGATACCGGCAGCGCGTCGCACGCATCGTGGCCACACGGGCTTACCAACAGGAGGAAGCCGATAAGTGTCAGCATGCCGCCTCCTGCGCCGGCGACAGATCATCGATCGCCTGTTGATAGCGCTGAACCTCATCAGCGGTCAGGAACCGCGCGGAGCGATGCAGGAGGGCGCCCAGTTCTGCCCGTTCCTGGCTTGTGGTGCCGCCGTTCTTGCCGGCCGTATCGATCGAGGCACCCAGGCCGGCAATCGCGTTCAGGCGGTGGTGCTGCTTCACGATTTTGTTTTTCAGCTCGGTGTACAGGGTGATCCCCAGCTGCGCTTTCAGTTCTTCAACTGAGGCGCGCAGATCCGTCGCCTGTGCGGTGGTGGTGATCTTGTCGATGCTGCCGCGAATATCCTCAGCAATCTTTTCAGGATCTGAATTTTCAGTAACTGGCTCCGGCGCCTTATCAGCCGCCTCGATCAGCTGGCCGGCGCTTACGCGGGTGTCCGGCGTGACGTCTTTTTCTTTATGCCAAACCATCTCTTGCCCGCGCTCGAGCATTTCCATGATCTCGGAGTTATTCGGCAGCCGCCGGCACAGGCGGTGCATGACGGATTTTCTGGACATAGACTCGAACCAGTTAACCCACGGGCCGCCGTCGCTGTTCTTGCTCGCCGCGCGAACCTTTTCAATGTCCTGCAGGTTCATCACTTCAAATTGCAGTTCGCCGCTGCGCATCTTGGCGTAAGCGAACGCGCCGATCATCTCCCCGCGGTCGAGCAGATTGGGTTCGTAGAACACGTGTTCGCCGTCCTCATCCATCCATACCCGGAATTTATCGTTAGCGTACAGCGCGCGGGCTGCGATGATAGAAACCTCGCCTGACTGGCGGGCGCGCTTCATAACGCCATCGATCATCGGCAAATACTGCGCTCGAGGGATCCACTGACCATCGGCGTTTTTCGTCTTGTAAACGACAAGGGCCGCCTCGCGCCCATCGGGGATCAGCCCGTCTTTAGCACAAGATGACAGGGCGTTAATCACGCTCTGGCGGTCGGCGCCAAACAGATCTTTGTTGTTGGCCAGCGCCACGGCGGCGGCGCTGGTAAATTTTTCAAAGCTGACGTGGCTCGGCAAAATCTCCTTTGCCGGTGCCAGCTGTTCTGCCAAGTCTTTCTGGATCAGTGCAAGTTGGTTGCTCATTGGTATGCTCCTTAGGCTACGCGCAGCGCTTCCATGCGGCGCTGGTCAAAGTCGTTAATGTCGTCCACGATTTCTTCGGTGATCGGTTCTGGCCACACGCCGGTATCCTGTGCCTGTTTGATATCCCGCAGAGTTTTGCGGTACTCAAGGCGTCCGAGTTCGAGCAAGTCAGCGGAGGCCTCAACGATGGCGACCCAGTGGTAGTGCTCATCCTTGTTGACGAAGATCCAGAAAAACTGATCCAGCGCCGCCACATCGCAATACATGCCTGCGCTCAGATGGTAATCGCGCTCGATGATTTCACGGTGCAGGCGGGCGCGCAGGGCACTTTGCTTGACGTTACCCATGCTGACGGTTTTCAGGTCGAAACCGGTACGCAGGCCGCCGGCCTCAATCTCTAGATCGGGACGTACGCGCAGCTCGAGGCCGGTTTCTTCATCGATGCCGAAATAGCTCACCTCGACCGCGCGTTGTGGGTGCTTCAGCAACTGCCCGGCCGATGGGTGGGTGAATAGGGCGCGCTGAATTGCCTTGGCGTGTTTCATCTGCGCCTGCGTGATCGTCTGGCGCTGGTCGTTGTTATTTTTCCATGCGCTGATCACTTCGTCGGCGAATACCGCCGTTGGCAAAATCGTTTTGATACGCGCGGCCATATCCTCTTTGCTGCCGCTGACCGGCAACGGCGCCGGAATCGCGCGCTCTTTCTCGACAAACTCCGGATCGATGGTCGCCAACTGTTCCAGCATTGCGTCGCGGCCGCCGGTGGTTTTCAACGGCGCCGGCAGGGTGGCGTTGTACTCTTTGATGCAGGCTTTCATCGCCGTGGCGGTGATTTTTGCGTCCTCTGGGATGCTCTGAAATTCCGGTGGCAGCAGCATATAGAACTGGCCGATTTCGTCAGCGTTGCCGCCCAGCGCATACGGCGCTTGCAGGGTGGCGTTATGCTTCTCGATCACGGCGCGCAGCGTATCGGCGTCGGTCTGTTTCGGCAGGGTGGCGTTGTGCTGTTCGATAAATGCGCGCATCGATGCTGTATCTGTGAATGCCCCCTCGGGGATCACAGGCTCAACGCTGAATTCCTCGTCCAGCTTTTCAGGTTCTAGCGCCAGCGCGTGAACCAACGAGCCGAACGTCAGCGCATCGGTGCGCTCGCGCTGTATGGTTTTGATAACGTGGCGGCCGTGGTAATACATCAGGCTGATCCGCGCGTCCTTTGCCATCGTGCTGCTGATGCCGTTGGCGCTGTGATAGACCTCGTTCGGAATATCCAGATAACGGCCGGGCTCGAAGTATGCAGGGGCTGCCGGTTCTTCCCGGCGCGGTGCGTTGACGACTGCCGCGGCAGGCTCGTTCTGTACTTCGACTGGCGCCGCGGTATCGACGTTTTCACCTGACAATTCCGCTGTTTCGCCTGACACCTCGGCCGTTTCCGTTGACGAATCCAGGAACTCGCGAACATCGTCGCCGGTCGTGGCGCCCGCGGCGTCTACCTTGGCCAGCGGTGACGCGTCAAACAACTCGGAAACGTCAAGTCGACCACCACCCATACTGCGGAGTTCGCTGGGTTGCTGCTGCGCGACTTCCGTTTTTACGCCCTCATTTGAGGCGTCAACCCGCTCGGGCGCAGGGTTTTCCTGCTGCAGCGCGCCGCTGGCGCTTGCGTCGGTGGCTGTAGCCAGTTCCTGATATTTTCTCTCTGATTCCCGGCGGGCTTCCTGCAGATAGAACTCCACGCGAGAATCGATATAAGCAACGCGCGGATCCTTTTCATCCTGCCAATTTTCCAGAACGTCGCAGGTGAGGTGATGAACATCATCGGCAACTAGCTGGTTGAATGGATCGCACGGTTCGATCTCCTTGGCCAGCAGTCGAGCGATGGAGCCGTGCGAAACGTCTCCGATGGCAGTAATCAATTCTGCAACGTCGCGTTCATCCATAACACCAGTCGTTCCGGCCAGCGCCGCACGTATTTCAGCCCGAAGCCATGCGCGGCGCTCGGTCTCGAACTCGGCGACCACGTCATCTTTTTCACCCGGATTTGAGGCCGTTTGTTGCGCTTCGGCGCCAGTTTGTTGCACGCTTTCCGCGTTTTTTTGCGCAGGTTTACCGTCGATTTCGATCAGATTGGCGTTGATGTAGCTGCGCAGCGCACCGGGGGTAACGTGCAGGTTTTCTTCGGCCCCGCGGATTAGTGCAACAATCGCCTGTCGGGAGAACTGCAAAACGCCAGGCGTGGCGCTGAGTTGCTCATTCCACGCTTTCAGCGCCGCATCGTTGCGTTTTTTCATCTCGGTGACCGCACGGATGATGGCGCCCGGCGGGTTTGAAATGTCGAAATCAGACGGATACAGCGCGCAGCCGATTACGGTTTCCAGCATCTGCAGAGAGTCGATCGGCGTGCCGGTTGCCGGTTCGGCGCCGTTTGTGAGGATTGCGCCGGATTCGGTGCGCAATGGCCCCTCAGGCGCGGTTTCGGCTGGTTTGGCGCCGCCGGCCGCTGAGGTTTGCCACTTCGTGATAACGCCCGCGCGCTGTTCTACCGTAGCGTCGAGGTATTCGGTGGCGAATTGGCACAGTTTGCCCAGCTCCGGCACCTTGCCGAACGGTGGCCAGATGGCTTTCATGCCCGAGATCGCAGTGATCGGCATTTCCGGGTAGGTGTGTGCGAACTGTTTAAGGCTGGTCAGCGCCAGAATGACGTTTTGCGGGTAGCGCTGCGCATCGTCCATCACCAGAGCTTTGGCCGCGGCCAATTGCTCGTCGTTCAGCTTCAGGCAGTTATTGCCGTAAAGCCACGCCGCGGCGATCACGGTGTGCTTGTCGAGGCTCGATGCGAAGTATTCACCTGCTGTTTTCTGCTGCTCCTGCACCACCTGCGTTTTTTCAGTGGTCCTGCTGTTTTCTGCTGCGCCTGCACCACCTGCAGGTTTTGTCATGTAGGGATACAGTTTCGGGAATGCCACGGACGGATCAAGCGTGTCGCGCGGCACACAGGTTTTGCTGGCGTCGCTTTCCAGCGCCCAGGTAAGCCAGAACGTTTCGCTGAATTCGCCCTCGGCGGGCAGTTCGTCCACGACTGGAAAATCGATGCGTACCGGCGCGAAGTAGTCGGATTTTGAATGGCCAGCTTCCATGAAGAGAAAATCACGTTTTGTCTCCGCGTGATCGTCAGACTTCGCCTCAAAGTACGTAAAAAGATGGTTTTTCCCAGATTTCTGTTTTGCCCTGTAAAGATAGGCTGCAACATTTTGCATTGTGTAGTTCTCCTAGGTTTAGGTACAATGCCAGCCGATCAGTGATCTGCTTCGGTTGGTCATTGGTTATGCTCCGGTTATTGGGGGTGGTTCCCCGGTAACCCGTCGCCGGGACGTAAAGCCGGTAGACTGGCCCGCCTTGTGCGGGCCTTTTTACTTTCTAATCGCAATAACTGCGGTTGCAGTGTGGGCAGTAAATAACATGGGTGTTTTTTGCTTCGTCCAGCGAAATACCGGTTTCATACCCACGCAATCCGTGTTGCTGGTAAATATCCTTTTTGCAACGAAAACAAATCCCATCGTTTGGCGCGAAATGTGGAACGTGTTTATTGTTGCAATATTCCACCTGTGCCTTTCGTGCCGCGACAGGGGAAAATAACTTTTCCATAAATAACCTCTCGTGGTGATTGATATTGAAATGCGCCCTGCGAGTTGACGCCCCGGAAGGGAAACGCTTGACGCATTTCAATATTCTAAAAAGCCCCGCCAGCGACGGCGGGGAAACTACACACAGCAATTAATGAATCGATACCACGTTGATTTTTATAGAGCTGACTGGTTCTTTAGGCGTGATGAGGTGCACCTCAACCCCAAGCGCGATGCGCTCGAAGCGGCGGACAACAGCTTCAATCGCGCAAACTTCGCAATGCTCGTAGCCAATATCTTTGCCATTATGGGTGATAGCGAAAGGGCGTTGATTCTGGTGCTCATTTTCCGGGAGTGCGATATATCCAGCGACTTCACCATTTGAAAATACTTTTGCCACGTTATTGCTGACTTGCGCCAATTTGAAAATAATAGTCTTGCTCATTGGTATGCTCCGTTTTTAGGTAATGGGATCCCGTGGCTGATTAATTCAGCAGATAGGGTGTTGCTAATTTAAATGTCAGTGCGTGCCAGCAGGCTCGAAATATTCAGGAATGCCACGTGACTCAAACGGCATTTTTATTGCCCGCAGGTTACCCGTTGGCTCGAACCGGTATACTTGGCAATGAATATCGTAATGTGCCACCCATGCCGCGCCGGTGCGCTTATTACGGAATCGTGTCGCTTTTCCGCTATGTGGAATAGTGGTGCTGATCATTGGTTAATCCTCAGCTTGATTATTGGTTATGCCCGCTGTCTCTCCAGCCGTCCCCGGTCTTTCCCGGCGTCAGAACGTCGTACCTGCTGCGCGCCTGTCTCTGTCATCTCATCCACCTTTTCATGCGCCGGTGGCGGCTACTTCGTGGGCGTCCTGCCTTGATGACTCGTTGCTGCGATGGATGTATTAAACACAATGTTTATTCTTGTGTCAACTTTTCGAGTTGATGAAATTAAACATAATGTTTATTTGATGGGGCTAGTAGATTGCAGGCACAAAAAAAACCGGCTCGGGGCCGGTTTAGTGTCGTAAAATCCGGCGCGGTGGCCGGGTGATCGATGTTTATGGGGTTATTTTATGAAATATTTTGATAGAACAGCTAAGGTAACTGCAACTACTAAGGCGACAACTATCTTCCAAGTCTGAGCGTTGAGCTCTTTGTGGAGTTCAACCTTGTTGGATTGTATGTCTTCCTTGGTCGCAACTTTATCTTTCAAAATAGCAACATCGACGGCTATTGAAGACATTTTTTCTTCAAGTTTTTTTACCCGTTCAAGCATATCGCTACCCCCACCATTGCCATCGCTATGTTTTGTAGTATGCGGGGGTTCAGAGTGATTTTCAATTGGTGGAGATTGATTTGGAAAGTTATAAAGCTGCCCCATCTCGCCTCCCGCTGACTGAAGAAACGTAAAAGTAGGTATCAAGCTGGTCTATTGGAGGGGAAATTTTATCACCCTCAGCGTTAGTCATGTAAAGGCTTACCCTTATGGTGTAACAACCATGCCTGGGGAAAGTTACGTTTTTGACAAACATAGACGAGAGATAAACCACTTTAAAATCATCAGTTACCTCTGAAAAAGGATTTTCCAAATAACCATTTGCATTACTGTGCTCATCGATTATGACTGATGAATTTTCGAACAAGATATCAATCTCAGTAGTTATTTGTTTTCCAACGGTTAGCGCTAAACCAGCCGTAACTATCAAGGTGTATTTATCCCCTGTGATTACGTCAGCAATCAATGGCTCTGGCTGATAAATTCCACCTGCCCTCATTCCCGGGCGTAACAACGAAGGGTATGCAAAGCATACTAAGTCTGTTGCCATGTATTATTCTCCAACCGGCTTATACCGCCCGCGAAGGTACTTCTCAACGTAATCATCGATCTCTTTCAGCCGCAGTTGGAAGAGGTCGATCATGCGCTCTTGTTCTGCCGGTGGAAGTTGGCGGAATAGCTCAAGCATCTGAACCTCATTGGGAGCAAGGCCGGTATTTTCATCGACATCCTCGCCAAGCAGCCAAGCAACAGAAACGCCAAGGGCTTCGGATAGTTTTAACGCTGAGTTTTTCCCAACCGTCCCTCGTAAAAACCAATTGTTAACCGATTGTGGACTCACGCCAGCTATCCTGGCCATCTCCGCCTTGGAGATACCTTTCAGCGTCATAAGTTCATTTAAGCGCCTTATCTGAGGGTGCTCAATCTGGTGGTTTTTTCCTTTCATTCCCTAATCTTAAACCAAAAGTTTATTTCCATGAATGCTCATTATGTTGACATTTAAATAAACAATATGTTTAATTTGGCATGTCAAACCTATGGAGATACCTATGAGTGCTTTAGAAAAAGCCATTTGTGCAGCAGGCAGCGCTACCAAATTGGCGAGTCAGCTTGGGATTTCGTCCATGACGATTAGCCATTGGAAGAATCGTTATAAAGGGCTTGTCCCAGCTGATCGAGTGTTCCCAATTTTTAATGTTACAGGCGTGACCCCCCACGAACTGCGCCCTGACCTTTACCCAAACCCGACTGATGGGTTACCCCAAAACGAGGCTTAACCATGTCATTAACATTTCAAGATGTTATCAGGGCAGGTGGCCAGCGGCTGAGTTCAGGGAATCAGTCTTCAGCCCGACGCCGAACAGTAAAACCTGATGCCGTCCGCCAAGCTGTTGAGGAATGGCAGAGCACGCTGCCGGGCCGGGCGCAGGAGACCATCGCCAAGCTGGTCACCGATGAATGGTTCCGGCGTGGCGGAAAAGGCCTCCAACTGGGCGACATTGAGCGCAACAACCGACAGAACATCTTCCGCTGGTTAGACAACCCGAACCGTACAGAGAAATACGCTGGCTATGTCCTGCAGCTGGCGCCGGTGATCGCTGACGTGATGCCGATCGAGATCGCCAGAAAATACGGATTGAAGCAGGGGAAAACCAAGCTCGAGCTGGTGGCCGACGCCATCAAAGAATGCGCGGACGCCAAACAGGCGGCATTGCTCGGCGCACCGCTGCGCGAGCTGGAGAAAGAGATCCGCGAGGGTATCGAGTCGCTGGTGCGCCTGGCGCCACCGGACAGATGGGCGGCCGTTATGGCCAGCGCCGCGGCGATGTTCAGCGGCTGCATGTAATAACCGGAGCATAAACCAATGGCCAATTTTTCAAGAACACAGATCGAAACGCAGATCCGCGCCCAACTGGTGCGCGAAGGAATTCCCGACGACGTGGCGCGCTCGGCTGCCGGCCGTGGCGCCGATCATTACCTATCCAGGCCGAACGCGACGATCGCCAGCAGCATCGCAATCGCAAAGACGTACGCAAAGCCGCTAAAGCGGGTGAAGGGCAAGCCGGATCGTCCGCATGTACCTGGGCGCCGTATGGGGCGCTGGTGATAGTAGTAACGCAGATTCGGCAAAACAAAGGTAGTTCAGATGGCTAATTCATGGTTACGGCTTTGGCACGATATGCCGAACGACCCCAAATGGCGAACGATAGCCAGGTTATCCGGTCAGCCGGTTGCGCTTGTACAGGCGACATATTTGCACCTGTTAGTCAGTGCGTCACAAGGTGTCACGCGAGGTCACGCAGATGTCACGCACGAAGATTTAGCAAGTGCGCTTGATGTGACCGAGCGTGACATTGAGCAGATTTTAGAGGCCATGCAGGGCCGAGTTTTGGACGGAAAAAATCTCACTGGCTGGGCAAAAAGGCAGGTTAAACGCGAGGACTCTGGAAACCCTGAAACCGGCGCCAAGTCTGCCAGAGAGCGGAAAAAACGAGCAGCGTGAACGTCAGCGTTTAGCCAAAGAAAAAGAAGCCTGTCACGACGCGTCACGCAATGTCACGACAGATAAAGATAAAGATAAAGATAAAGATCTAAAAGATAAAACCACTCTCTTAGATCGCGCAGGCGCGAATGATTCGCCGACAGAGGAATCGGCGCCGCCGGCGTTCGAGGATGAAAATTGGTTGGATGAACCCAACGATAAATTCCCGATGACCGCCGACTGGCAGCCGTCGCCTGATTTCCAGCAGCGGGCGGCACTGTGGAATCGTGCTTTGGACGGGCCAGCGCCGGGATATACCCCTGGCGAACTGGCGGGCTTCGTTGCGTACTGGCAGCCAGAGGGGCGGCGGTATCACCAGGTGCAGTGGGAGAAAAAATTTGCCGACAGCGTATTGCACGAGCGTAGGAATGCGCCGACCGGCAAGGAGCGCCACCCCCGCCGGGGACGTTTCGAGCCTTCGGGCGAATACGGCGAAAAACCGCCGGGATTTAACTGACCAAGAGGTGAAACATGAAAACACCAGAGTCACTGATCAGCAGGCTGCAGCGCATCATGCCGCCGGGCATAAAGCCGAAGTTCAACACCGCTGAAGAGCTGCTTGCCTGGCATCGTACGGAAGGGGAGAAGCGCAGCGCCGAGCTTGAGAAGGCGAACCAACGCGCCCGCGCAGAGCGGATTTTCGGACGCTCGGGGATCTGCGACTTGCACCGCAACTGCACGTTCGCAAATTACCAGGTGAGCAATGACGGGCAGCGCCACGCCCTGAGCAAGGCCAAAAGCTATGCGCAAAATTTCGGCATGGGGTTTGGCTGTTTCGTCTTCAGTGGCGGATGCGGTACCGGAAAAAACCATCTGGCCGCCGCGATCGGTAACCATCTGCTGGCGAAGAATCACACGGTGCTGGTGGTTACCATCCCCGACCTGATGCTGCGTGTTCGGCGCTGTTACGACGGCGGAGAGTCCGAAGGGGCATTACTCGACGACCTGTGTAAGGTCGATCTGCTCGTTCTCGACGAAGTCGGCGTGCAGCGCGAAACACGCGGCGAGTGGGTGATTTTGAATCAGATTATCGATCGCCGGCTGTCGTCGTTAAAGCCGGTGGGAATTTTAACCAACCTGAGTTCGAGGGAGTTAACAGATGTTTTAGGCGCAAGAGTCATGGACAGATTAACGATGGATGGCGGGGTCTGGGTGGAATTCACCTGGGGAAGCTATCGAAAAAATGTAAGCCACCTGCGGGTGATCAAGTAATCGGAGCATAAACCAATGAGTAACAGAGTAACCGCAAAGCAGCTCGTGGATATCATCCTCGGCAAAGAAATGAGCACCACTGAAATTTGGGAGGCGGTCAAGGCCGCGCACCCGGCAAACACGATGACGCGGCAGGAGCTGGCGCTCAGGCTGCGGTCGATGATCAGATCGCCGGACGTAAAAATCACAAAGAAGGGCTGCGGGCCGAGGGCGCTCTACAAGCTGACAAGCGTGTCCGACAAATTTGTTGAGCGCGCCGAGGTGAATTATCGCGCGAATCCCCGTACCGGCACGCCGGATAAAACGCTGTGGCATTTCCACCCGAAGGAGCTGCAGTTCTGCAACGTCCACAAGATGTTTGATCAGGCGCTGGCCAACCTGCGCGGGAGGGCATCGACATGATTGACAAGAATCAGGTTGTTGCAGTGCGCAGCAAATCTGCCGGTGGCCAAATGAAAGAGCGCCCAGTGATTTTCAACGGCGAGATGGTTCGCGCCATTCTCGACGGCCGCAAGACACAAACGCGGCGGGTTATTGCCAATGTCGGATCAGATAACTGTATTCCACTGCAGAAGCCGACCAAAACCAAAGACGGGATTTTCACGCATGTCATGGATGCACCAGGGCATGGTTTATGCCCATTCGGCCAGGTAGGCGATCGGTTGTGGGTGCGCGAGACGTTCATGGACTTAACCGGCACAGGCATTGAAGCCACTACCGGTAAATTTGAAGGGTTCGCATATCGCGCCGACACCCCGGCTGGAAGTTATGGCGATGAAGTCCGCAAAGAGTATGGGCTGAAGTGGACGCCTTCACTTCACATGCCACGTAAAGCCTGTCGCATCCTGCTGAAAATCACCGCCGTGCGCGTTGAGCGGCTGAACGATATCAGCGAAGAGGATGCCAAGGCTGAAGGCGTAAAACCGGCTGGCGACATGCTGCCGGATTACCCAGACACATTCCTGACGCCAAAGGGCGACTTTGCTACAGCCAAAGTTGCATTCCAGCGCCTCTGGCAATCCATTTATGGCGAAGAGAGCTGGGCCGCCAATCCCTGGGTGTGGGTTATCGAGTTCAAGCAGGTCAGCGCTAGGGAGGTGGAGCGTGGGTAATCAAAACTTCAAGCCAGGGAGCCTGCGCTATTTCGATGAAGAAATTGGAACGTACATTGTTTCAGAGCCTGGCTCAAAGCAATACAGCTCAACGGCAATGGCGGCTACTGAATATTTTAATGGCATCGAATGGTTGCCGGTAGACGGCGATGAGGAGTTCCAGCATGGCTAACCGCAGACCGCGCCTGGTGCGCGGGGTAGAAATTACCACAGAATGCGACATGTGGCAGCAGAGCAAACATTATCGCTTTCGCTCAGGCATGTACTACGGGCGGATCAGATATGCGGAGTTGCGTGATGAAAAGTGAACTGAAGCCATGCCCGTTCTGCGGTGTGCATGGAAATGGGAACGTGCAGCTGCAGCACCGCTGCAATCTTCTCGGATGGCAAGTCCTCTGCTTGTCGTGCGGCGCCCGTGGTCCGAATGGGTATCATGACGATGCTGTAGACCTTTGGAACCAACGCACGACTGACGGCGCTAACGGTCTAAATTCAAAAGAAAATGATTGAATTTCGTCCTGTAGCACATCAAGGCCCGCAAAGGGCCTTTTCTTTGCTTGCAAACTCAAATTATTCTAACCATAATTATACTGTACAAATAAACAGTATTTTGGCGTTAGGCTGTGAGAGCAGAATTAGTAATCAATAAAAAACAAAGCGTTACTAAGCCAAATTACACACAGCAAAGGAGGTTGAGGTGACCGGATTACAAAACACGCCCCCAGGAGGGTACAAAGTCGTGCGCTGCATGGATGATGCAGTGGTTGCCAGATTCAAAAATTTCCCCGTTTGCGAGCGGGCGTTGATGTACCGACGGGGCGATCAGCTCTCCTTCATGCCGCTACAGCCAGAAGACATCGTCGGCACGCCAAAGCTGATAACGCAAATTTTAGAGCGGGCCGGTCTTCGCAAGATAAATTCTGATAGACTCACTTAACGGGCCTGAACACCCCGTGCCTGCTGCGCCACAGGAGACAACATGGCGCAGTTACAACTCATCAAGCAGTCATCAGGAATACTGATCCCGGCCACGCCCGAGACCAGCGAATTTCTGCAAAACAATTGCAAGCTCGGCGCCGTGCTGGTGGCCGATTTTAAAAAGGTGCGCAACCCGGCGTTTCACCGTCGATTTTTCGCGCTTCTCAATCTGGGATTCGAATACTGGGAGCCTACCGGCGGTGCTATCTCCACGAACGAGCGCAAACTGGTTACCGGCTACGCCAGATTCCTGGCTACGTTCGGCGGCAATGAATCGGCGCTGCTAGATGCCGCCGAGCAGTATCTTGAGCGCGTCGCCGATCGGCGCGCCGGCAGCATTAGCGCCTGCAAATCATTTGACGCCTATCGCGCGTGGGTGACGGTTGAAGCCGGTCACTATGACGCGATCCAACTCCCCGACGGCACTCTCCGCAAACACCCCCGCAGCATCGCGTTCGCCAACATGGACGAAACCGAGTTCCATCAGCTGTACAAAGCTGCACTCGATGTTTTATGGCGCTGGATCCTGCACAAGCCGTTTCGCTCCCATGAGGAGGCCGAGAACGCCGCGGCGCAGCTGATGAATTTTGCGGGGTGAGACGATGAAAATTTACCGCAGCAAAAAATGGTTGGCGGCCGTCGGGCAAATCGAACAATGCGTGTTGTGTGGAAACTGGGGAACCCAGGTCGCGCACCGGAACGAGGGGAAGGGTATGGGGCTGAAAACTGACGACTGCGCCACCGCGGCGCTCTGCGTTTGTTGCCACACCGCGATCGATAACGGCAAAGATCTATCACGCGAAGAGCGGCGCCAGATGATGGACCGCGCGATCGTTCTGACGATTATTCAAATCGCCCGCCGCGGGCTGGTGGTGCCGCAATGATGAACGCACAGCAACTGGAATATATACGGCTGGAGTTAACCAATGCGCTGCATGATGACTCCGGCGGCACTAAGGGGCAACTCCAGGCATTTATCGAGCACCCGCCGGCGGATAAAAATCACTATCCGCGCCAGCGTATCCACAAGGTCGAACTGGAGGGAGAGCGCTGGGCCTATGCGGAAAATTCCGCCGTTTATGCGCTCGAAACACGCAGCCGCAGGCGACCAATGCCACCGATCAACGATCATGTCTTTTCGTCGTGCGCGTGGCGCCGCGCAGTCATGACGCTTGCCGAACATCAAATCGCATGGCTGCGCTACTGCTACGGCTTCGATCTGCAGTTCAAATACCAGACCGAAATTTGCCAGTACGTGTGGGAGAGCTACCAGACGTATAAAGTCGGCAAGCGCCTTCAGTCAAAAATTATTAAGCGCCTGGTGTCGTTAGTCTGGCTGGCCGTGCAGGAAACAGCGGCAAAAAACAAAAATGAGACGTACAAGGAATACGCCGGCAGCGCACTGGCCAATTTGATGAGCGTCGACCGTTCAACCTGGTCACGGGTATATGCGCCGCACTGGGCGCGCCTGAAAGAGGTCGCTGAGAAAATGGATGTGGAAGCCCTGCAACTGGTATCGTCACGTCGCGAAGAGATTATTTGTCGGTTGGAATTGCAAAATGCAACAAAATAGGGCATATTCGACGCTAATTTGATAAATTGCCAAAATTGTGTTAACCCGCCCGCGCGCGGGTTTTTTTATTTACCGCTCCAGATGGGCGCCCCGGAAAGTTGCCGCTTTCCGGGGCTGTATGCCCGCGTCAACAGTCACGAGCACACCCGCCTATTGGAGTGCCGAGACCTTGAAAAATCACGTTAATGCAGTTGTATCACGCGCCAGCGGAAAGCCGGCGCCGATCGTCTATGCCGGCGAAACCGTCGGTTTTGGATGCGACGATCTCCACGTTGCAACGATCCCGGTTTGGCTTGCCCGCCTGGTGATCAGCCATTTTCACTACAGCAAGCGCGTAGTGAACAACTCCTATTTGCACCTGGGTATTTTTGACGGCCGCGATCTGGTGGGCGTCATGCAGTGGGGCTACGCGATGAACCCGAGCAGCGGGGCGCGCGTTGTGACCGGCACCGGAAACCGAGAATACATGGAGTTAAACCGGCTCTGGGTGCATGACCGGATGCCGCGCAATACCGAATCTCGCGCAATCAGCTATGCGCTGAAAACCATCAAGTTGCTCTATCCCGCTGTGGATTGGGTGCAGACGTTCGCCGACGAACGCTGTGGCCGGTTCGGCGTCGTGTATCAGGCGAGCAATTTCGATTACGTTGGTAGCCATCAAACGACGTTTTACGAGCTCGATGGAGAGTGGTATCACAAGATCGCCATGACCACGAAGGGACGCAAAGCTGGCGCCCGAGGTAATTTTTTGCAGGCGAACGCACACCGCGCCACCGCACACACATTTAATCAGTTCAGGTATATCCGCTTTCTGAACAAGCGGGCGCGCCGGCGGCTAAACACGAAGCTGTTCAGCCCGAAGCCATACCCGAAACCTGAGAATTCACCCTAGCCCGGCACCCGCCGGGTTTTCTTTTTCATCACCCGACGATCGGGCCAGCCCCGACAGGGGGAGGACATGAAAATGCCTGACAAAAACCCCGATGTGTGGGGGCAGTTGCTCACATGGCTTGCTGCCCACAAGGAGGGCGGCGGCTATGCGGCCACGGCTGCGGTAATGGCGTTACTGCGCAGCGCGTACGTTGGCCAGCAGGGATGGACGCGCCGACTAATTGACGCCGCTATGTGCGCGATGGTCGCGTATTTCATCAAAGATTGCCTGGCTGCGATCGGCTGGGATTCCACCTATGCCTATCTCGGCAGCATGTTTATCGGCTATGCCGGTGTCGACTATTTCGGAAATATGCTGCGCCGCATCGCCAGCAACCGCACTGGCTCCCCACGACAGGAATAATTCATGACTCAGGATCAATTCAAAGAGGCGGCCGGCATTGGCGCCGGACTGGCCGCGCGCTGGTTTCCACATCTGGAGGCGACGTTCGCCGAGTTTGGCATCACCTCGCCAGTGGCGCAGGCAATGTTCATTGCTCAGGTAGGGCATGAGTCGGCCGGTTTCACCGCGGTCGCGGAATCGTTCAACTACAGCGTGGCCGGTCTGCAATCGACCTTTGGCAAGCGGCTAACTGCGGAGCAATGCAAAATGCTTGGGCGCCAGCGCGGCGAATCGGTGGTGCCGGTGAACCGCCAGGCGGCGATCGCGAATCTCGTCTACGGCGGCCGCCTGGGTAACAAATCCACGGGGGACGGTTGGAAATACCGCGGGCGCGGCCTGATCCAGATCACCGGCGCCGACAATTATCGCGCCTGCAGCGCCGGCATCAAAACCGATTTGCTGTTGGTGCCTGACCTGCTGGAAAAAGACGAGTACGCGATGCGCTCCGCCGGCTGGTTCTGGAAATCGCGGAATTGTGGCCAGTACGCCGGCGACGTCGAACGGGTGACGCTGCTAATCAACGGCGGCAATAACGGGCTGGCAGACCGCAAAGAACGATTCGAGCGTGCGCGCCAGGCACTGGCATGAGTGGCTGGATCTCAAAACTGGCCGGCGGGGGAATGTTGCTCCTGCTGGTGGCGTCAATCTGCCTGGGTGGCTACAGCTCGCTGTTGTCGCACCGGTTGGACCTGGCACGCCAGCAGGCTGCAGAACAGCAGAAGACGCTGGCGCAGCAGGCAGGACTGATCACCACACTGCGCGCGGATGACGCCCGCAATCGCGCAATGATGGCCGAACAGCAACGGAGAGAGCAGCAGCTGCGCCAGCAGGGCGAAAACTACCAGAGGAAATATCAGGATGCCATTAAAAATGACGAGTGCGCCCGCCGCACTGCTCCTGGTGCTGTTCTTGGCCTCCTGCGCGGAACGGACACCACAGCCGCCGGCGCCGCTCGTGCTGGTTCCCCCTGAATCGGTGTTCACCCCCTGCGAACAACCAAAATTGCAGGGTGATACCTGGGGGGATATCGGCAGCCACGCGCTGGCGCTGCAAACAGCGTTATCAATCTGCGCCGGCCAGGTGGCCACGCTGAACCAATGGCGGGCAGCCGCCGGAAGAAAACAATGAGCGAAGCTAAGCCGCAAGATGGCAATACTGTGACGGGGTACCGTGAGCTGTCATTTGCCGAAATCGGGAAGATGAACCAATTCAACGATATCAGCCGCCACTTCATCAAACTTCTGCGAGAGCATGTTGGCGATGTGCGGGCCGATTGGGAAGCAACAGATCGGGCTCGTCAGGCTGAGATGGACATGAAGCGAGCTTGTATGGCCGCTTGCCGGTCTGTTGCGAAGCTGGATGCTGATTGCTAACACCATCTGCATTATCGGTGGCATTCAATGAGTGCCACCGATAATGCTTGTTCACCAACTAGTCGTTTTCTATAGCAAATACAGCCTCTTTGATAAAATGAAACGTATCCAAAGCGAAAGGTGATTTAAATTCCTTTGATTTATCATCAAATCGCCCAAGCTGGCGTTTAATGAATTTTCCTTCAATAAAGTGCTCATCCCGCCCAGTTACTTCAACGATAATTGTCTCGTTAAATTTATCGCCAATTCCATCAGTGAGTTGAATTTTTACCAGGCTACCGATCTTTATCGTAGCTAATTCTGCATCTGAAAGGATGGGTTCGGGGTGCGCAAATTCATTTAGCTTCACAGTTCCTCCGGTGGAATTCATGACGATTACGTATGTGCTTTTGTATCACAGAGCAGGCTTATCAGACTGCTGTGTAATGCGCAAGCAAAATCACCAAAGCCGTCTACCTGCACCCACCGCGCACCCAGCGCACCCGCAGGCTGATGGCTTTTTTTATGGAGAATGCTATGTCACAACCGGAAGAAAGCGGCCTCGAGCGCGATTACTGTGCCGGTCAACTTTCTCTCCGCGACTTGGCAGAGATATACGGCATCAGTGAGGGGGCAATCAGGAAGCGCGCCAAAAAGCATGGCTGGGTACGCAAGGGAAAGAGCGGTACGCAAAAAGGTACGCAGGTACGCAAAAGCGGTACGCAAAAATCAAAGGTGCGTACCGGTGGACGTAGCGCCAAATCTGGGAGCATCCAAGAAGGCGGCGAAGCCCCAGAGCCAAAAACGAAACCGATTCGTGGCAAACGCACAGACCCGCCTGTTAACCCTTTCGGTGCAAACAACCGAGCTGCTTTGAAACATGGTGGCTATGCCCGGCGGATGCTCCTTCCTGATGATGTGATTGAAGATGCCGAAGCTATGGGGCTGGAGGATGAACTGCGCCGGGTGCAGGCGTCCAACCTGATTGCGGCGGCGAACATTGGCCGCTGGGGCGAAGCGCTCCGCGATGAAGAAAACGAAGAGCGAAAAAAAATCCTCCGCGAAAACATCCGCGGCGCTGAACAGGCAATGGATCGCAACACGGCACGCATCGAGTCGATTTTGCGTACCTTCAGCCAGCTAGCCGTTAGCGAGGCGATGTTGCCAAAAATTGAAGCAGATACCGATTTTCGCCGCGCGGCAACAGATAAGACTCGCCTGGAGTGCGAAAAGCTCGGTAAAGAGCTGGCCGACGATGACGACAACGACACACCGAAGCCGGTGGCGATCAATATCAACGTGGTAGACGCCAGGAGGGATGATGATAGCGCCGACGCTTAATATTCCTCAGGCCCGGTTTTTGGCGATGCCGCACAAGTTCAAAGCCTACGTGGCCGGGTTCGGTTCAGGCAAAACGTGGGTAGGGTGCGGCGGTATCTGCAAGGGCATGTGGGAGTTCCCCCGCATTAACCAGGGCTACTTTGCGCCGACCTATCCGCAGATCCGCGATATTTTTTACCCGACGGTCGAGGAAGTGGCGCACGACTGGGGGATGCGCGTCCAGATCAACGAGAGTAACAAAGAGGTGCATTTCTACGCCGGCCGGCAGTACCGCGGAACGACGATCTGCCGCTCGATGGAAAAGCCGGAAACTATCGTCGGTTTTAAAATCGGTAACGCGCTGATCGACGAGCTCGACGTGATGAAAAAGGAGAAGGCACAAAAGGCCTGGCGAAAAATCATCGCGCGTATGCGTTACAAGGTGGACGGGCTACGCAATGGGATTGACGTCACCACGACGCCGGAAGGGTTCAAATTCGTTTGGCTCCAGTTCGTCAAAGAGGTACGCGACAAGCCGGAGCTGGCGACGCTGTACGGCCTTGTGCAGGCGTCGACGTTCGACAACGAAAAGAACCTGCCACCGGACTACATTCCCTCGCTGATGGGGAGCTATCCGCCGGAGCTTATTAAAGCCTACCTGCGCGGGCAGTTTACCAACCTGACGAGCGGCACCATTTACCACCAGTTCGATCGCCGCTTGAACAACTGCGACGAGGTGGAGCAGCCCGGCGAGCCGCTTTATATCGGGATGGATTTCAACGTTGGCAAGATGGCCGGCATCGTTCACGTTCTGCGCCTGGGGCTGCCGTGTGCGGTTAACGAAATCATCAACGCGTACGACACCCCCGACATGATCCGCATCATCAAGGAGCGTTTCTGGCTCTACGATGGCGCCGATTATCGCAAGGTGCGGGAAATTTACATCTACCCGGATGCGTCCGGTGATTCCCGCAAGTCGAACAACGCCAGCAAAACGGATATTGCCCAGCTGCAGGATGCCGGCTTCAACGTGATAGTCGATAACGCCAACCCGCCGGTTAAAGACCGCATCAACGCGATGAATGCAATGTTCTGTAATGCCAACGGCGAACGGCGCTACAAGGTCAACGTGGCACGCTGCCCGGTTTACACCGAATGCCTCGAGCAGCAGGTATGGGATGAAAAAACCGGCGAGCCGGATAAAAAATCCGACAACGACCACCCCAACGACGGCGCCGGCTACTACATCCACAAAACCTTCCCGATCATCAAGCCGGTGACCAACCTCAACATAGGATTCGCATACTGATGTCCACGCAAAACATCGATTATCGCCACCCGGCATACCGCGAGTTTCTGCCCGAGTGGGAGCTCGTCGGTGACTGCGTTGATGGTGAGCGAAAAATTAAAAAGCGCGGCAAAAAATACCTGCCGCACCCCAGCAGCGACAGCATCAACGACGACCCGCAGGATATTCGCTACAAGGCGTATAAGCAGCGGGCGCCATTTATCAATGCTACCGGGCGGACGCTCTCCGGACTGCTGGGTATCGCCTTCAACAAGCCGGTAAAAATCACGCTTACCGGCCGCGTTGCGGAACTGGAGGCGGACGCCGACGGCGAGGGGCAACCTCTCACACAGCTGATCCGCGATGGAGTCAGCCAGAATTTACAGCGGGGGCGCGCCGGTATCCTGACGGACTACACCGCCTCCGGTAGCCAGACGCTGGCCCGGCTTGGCCGGCCAATCCTGCGCCTGTTCACCGCCAAAGAAATCATTAACTGGCGCGTGACCGCCGGTAAGACGTCGCTGGTGGTGGTTCACTACGTCGAACCCGTGGACGACCCGCAGAATTTCGAGCTGTTGCTGCAAAAGGTGTGGATCGAGCTGCGCCTGGTTAATGGGCTGGCGTATGCCCGCCGTTGGCAGCAAAGCGCCGCCGGCATGATGGAGGGAAAGCTGGTCGAACTGAGAGACAGCGCCGGCAAGCAGCTTACGGAGTTGCCGTGGTCATGGATTGGCTCGAGCAACAACGATCACACACCCGATGCGCCGCCACTGGCTGATATCGCCAACGTGAACGTTAAGCACTACCAGGCGGAAGCGGATATCGCCGAGATTTCTCACCTCACCGGGCAGCCAACAATTGCAGTAGGCGGCCTGGATCAGCAATGGGCCGACAAATATCTATCGAGTGGCGTCAAAGTCGGTTCAACGAAGGGAATTTTACTGCCAAAAGACGGCGTGATCAGCATCGTGCAGGCCGAAGACCGCAATCTGCCGTTGACGGTGGCCGAACGCCGCGAAAAGCAGATGGCCATGCTGGGTGCGAAGCTGGTGGAGCGTAATACCTCCGCCCGTACCGCAACGCAGGCCACGGACGAGGCGCAGACCGATAACAGCATCCTGTCTCTGTGCGTCGGCAACGTGGAGCAGGCTATCAACCGGGCGCTGGCGTTCGCGGTGATGTTTGCCGGCAGCGGTGAGGCTACGATCGAGCTGAACAAACGCTATGAAATTTCCGCGCTGGATTCCGCGGCGCTGGCGGTACTGATGCAGATGGTGCAGTCCGGCCAGATGCTGCTGGTCGACTTTATCCGCTACCAGCAGAGCATCGGCCTGATTGACCAGAGCATGACGCCGGAAGAGGTGGAGGATTTGCTGCGCAATCAGGCGCCTGACCTGACTGGAGGTGGACGTGAGGACGATAAACAGCCACCTGTTTGATGAGACGCTCGCGCACGCGCTGTTTGTCTCTCGCTATTCGACCGGCGTCGCCCGGCGAATGGTGAAAATTCTCGACCAGGCAGACGCAGAGCTTTCTTCAAAATTGCTGATGGCGCTGGATGACCTGGACCCGCAGAGCTTCACTGTTCGCCGCATTGATTCACTGCTGGCCGGAGTGCGGGATATCAACCGGCAAGTTTACCAGCGGCTTTACGGGGCGCTGAGCGACGAGCTGGGCGATTTTACCGGGTACGAGGGTGGTTTTCAGTTCAGCCTGTTTGATTCTCTGCTACCCGACCTGGTGAAACAGCGTTACCCGCTTATCAGCCTGACACCGCAGCAGGTTTACGCTGCAGCGCTGGCGCGACCGTTTCAGGGGCGTTTGCTAAGCGAATGGGCCGACAAGCTGGAAAGCGACCGATTACAGCGCATCAGCAACGCTGTGAGTCAGGGTTATCTGCAGGGGGAAACGACAGACCAGATTTATCGGCGGATCCGTGGCACCCGCGCACGAAATTATCAGGACGGTGTTTTGCAAACCGGCCGGGCCAATGCAACCAGCGTGATAAAAACCGCCGTCAGCCATATGGCGGCTGTAGCGCGCACGGAATTCGCCCAGGCCAACGCCGACGTTATCGACTGCAAGCAATGGCTGGCAACCCTCGATAACAAGACGACGCCGACCTGCATAGTGCGCGATCGCCTGCGCTACACGCTGGACAACAAACCCATCGGCCACAAGGTGCCTTATGGCGCCGGCCCGGGGCGGATCCATTTCTGCTGCCGCTCGGTGGAAACGCTGGTGGTGAAATCGTGGCGAGCGCTGGGTATCGATGCCGACGAAATGCCGGCGGGCACGCGCGCCAGTATGGATGGCCAGGTGCCGGCGGAAACCAATTATCGGGATTGGCTGCAGCGGCAGCCCTACCGGCGCCAGGTGGAGGTGTTGGGCGAAACCCGCGCCCGCCTGATGCGTGACGGCGGCATGCGGCCGGCGGAATTCTTCTCCGACAAGGGGGAGTGGCTCAGCCTGCAGCAGCTGCGAGAAATTGACGAACGGGCGTTTTCGGACGCCGGACTATAGCGACCGCCACTCGGCGGTTTTTTTATGCCCGCGGCCTGGGGCCGCAACATCACAACGGGGTTGATGATGAAATTCAAAATCACGAAAGACGAGTACAACGCGCTGAATGACGTGCAAAAGGCGCTTTATAAAGAGTCCGGCGACGGCTACCAGGTGCAGATCGAAGGCATGCCCGACACGTCAGAACTCGACGGCCTGAAAAAGAAGGTCGACGAGCTGATGACCGAAAAGAAAACGGAGCAGGCAGCGCGGCGTAAGGCCGAGGAAGACGCCAAGAAAGCGGCAGAAGAGCAGGCCAAGAAAAACGGCGACGTTGAGGCGCTGGAAAAATCATGGGCGCAAAAACTGGCCGACGCCGAAGCGAAGTCGAAAGCGGAAATCGCGTCGCTGAATACCAGCCTCCATGGCCTGCTGGTGGACAACGTGGCGCAGAAACTGGCGACTGAATTGGCGGGCGACGCCGCGCCGGTGATGCTGCCACACATCAAATCACGCCTGGCCATTGAAGAAAAAGACGGTCAGCACGTGACGCGCATCCTTGACGGCGCCGGCAAGCCGAGCGCGGCCAGCATCGATGAACTGAAAAAAGAATTCGTCGGTAACGCGGCCTTCAAGGGCGTGATTATCGGCAGCAAAGCCAGCGGAACCGGGGGTAACGGTGGCGGCAACCCTGGCGCCGGGGGCGGCGGGAATGGAAATGGCGACAACCCAGATTCACTGGTGAGCCGTGCACGACAAATTATCGAAAACAATCAGGAGTAACGCATGTCCCTCATTATTTTTCAGCAGCAAGTTTCTACCGCCGCGACTGAGCTGGTGGATCAGGAAGTGCAGAAGTTTAACGCCGCCTCGGGTGGCACTCTCATTTTGGGTAACGGCGATCACATCGGTGATTTCATCGAACAAACCAGCTGGCAGTTGATTGGCGGTCTCGCGCAGCGCCGTAATGCGTACGCGGATAAAAAATTAACGCCGGATGAGCTGGGCCAGCTGTTGGATCGCATGGTGAAAGTTGATGGGCGTATTGGTCCTGTCAGCGTCACCCCTACCATGATGAAGCGCCTGGGGAAAGACGTCTCAGAGGCTGCAGCAGTTGTTGCAGCACAGGCGGCTGAGGCGATGATTCAGGACTACCTGAACACCACCTGCGGCGCACTGAAGGCGGCAATTTCCACCAACAGCGGAATGATCACCGATCTCTCCGGTGCTGCCGGCAGCGCGGTAAAACCGTCACTGCGTGGCTTGAACAAAGGCGCCCGACCAATGGGGGATGCGTTCTCCCGACTGTTGGCCTGGGTGATGGATGGTGCAACGTACAACGACTTCATCGATGAGGCGCTCACCAACGCCAACAGCCTTTTTAAGATTGGTAACGTGAACGTGATGCAAGATGGCCTCGGTCGCCGTTTCATCATTTCCGATATTCCGGCCCTGGCTGATGACAACTTGCAGCATGTGCTGGGCTTGACCTCTGCCGCCGCGGCAGTACAGACCACGCCGCTGATCATGAAAGCGCAGGACGTTCTGGGTAATGAAAACCTGAAAGCCCTGATGCAGGGCGAGTACGATTTCACTATCGGGCTGAAAGGCTATCAGTGGAAAAACGATAACCTCAAGTCACCAACGGACGCACAACTGACCACCGGCGCAAACTGGAACAAGGTGCGCACCAGTAACAAGGATACCGCCGGTGTTATGGTTACGTTCGGCGAAAAGGCGGCCAAAGTCGGCGGCTAATCTATTCGGGGCTTCGGCCCCTTTTTTATTGGGGGTGATCATGCTGATAACGGATCCCGCTTCGCCGGATTTCAACAGCTACGCCAGCGTGCGGGATGCGCGTGACTTTGCTACGACGCGCGGCTATTCGTTGCCGGACGATGACAGCGAATGCGAAACGCTGCTGATGCAGGCGATGGACTACCTGGCAGGGCAAAGCTGGCGTGGTTCCCGTTCATCGCCGGACCAGGCGCTGCCGTGGCCGCGCTCAGGCGTGATTGTGGACGGTGTACCGCTGGCCAGTGACAAAATCCCGCGCCAGCTGATCCAGGCACAGTGTCACCTGGCGGTAGAAGCGCAGGAAACCGACCTGACGCCGAGCTTTGCCGGTGGCGGCGAAGTGGTAGCGGAAAGCGTTTCCGGCGCTGTGGCGGTGCAGTATGCCGAGGGTTCAAGCGGAAACACGCCGTATTTCTCGTGGTTGGCCGGCCTGCTTAATGGGCTGCTCGGCGGGGGCGGCGGCATTAATTTTGACGTAATGCGGGGCTGACATGGCAATCAACTATACCCGGATGCGCGCCACCGCCACACGGTTGCTTACCGAGAACGGGCAAAAGCGCGTGCTCACCCGGGGCGGGAAAGTGACGCGGGTAAACGGGAAAGAGGTGCGATTACCCGACGAAAAGGCGGACGTGATCGGCGTTGTGACGGAATACAAGCCGGGAGAAATTGACGGCACGCTGATCCAGAACGGCGACGTGCTGTTGGTGGCAACCTACCAGACGGAAATCCGTATCGACGACCGCATTGAGATCGACGGGAAAAAATATCGCGTGGTTCATCCGCATCCGGTTAAGCCGGCAGCGGTGCTGATCTGCTACCGCGCACAGCTGAGGGCATGACATGGCAGAAAACGACGCGTTCATGCAGGCGATCACTGCCTTCGTGGACAAGGCAAAGGCCAATCAGGCGCAGGTAGTCCGCGCAACGGGGATCCGCATCCTCACGCAACTGGTTCAGATGTCGCCCGTAGGCAATCCCGACTTGTGGGAGGTGAACGCCACCGCCAAAGCCTATAACGACGCGGTCGCAGAACACAATGATGCGCAGCGCAACGATCCGGCCAACCTGACACCGACCGGGCGCCTGAAAAAGCGCGCCAGGGTATCCGACAGCATGGATATCAAGGCGCCGGCCGGTTATACCGGCGGCCGGTTCCGCGGCAACTGGCAGGTGGGGTTGGATGCTGCGCCGCAGGGTGAAACCGGCCAGGTGGATAAATCGGGCGGTAAAACGCTGGCCGCCGGCACGCTGGTGATCGAGCGTTTTCGTGTCGGCATGCAGGCGGTGTACTTCACCAATAACGTTCCCTATGCCTACCCGCTGGAGTTCGGACACTCATCACAGGCGCCGGGCGGCATGGTGCGGATCACCGCTGCCGATTTCCAGCGCCATTTCCAGGCAGCCGTATCGGAGGTGAAATTGTGAGTCATACCCGCGTAGCCGAACTGCTCGAAGCGCGCCTGGGGGAATGGGCCGATGCTAAAGGCGTGCCTGTGGTATGGGACAACATCGCGGAAAACACGCCGGATACGCTCTATCTTCAGGCCTACGCGATGCCGGCGACCACGACGACGATCGACCTGGCTGAAAAGCTGCAGGTGCTGCCGGGCGTCTGGCAGATCAACGTTGTGGCGAAGGCCGGCGACGGCGTCAATGGCGCCCGTGCGCTGGCTGATGAGGTGGCCGCTTTGTTCCCTGTTGGCCTGGCGCTCAGCGATGGGGGGCTCACCTGCTACATCAGCACGCCGCCGACGGTTTACCGTGGCATCACGTCGGACACCCGCTATTCCATCCCCGTTAGCATGAGCTATCGCGCTCACCTCATCACACACTGACCGCCGCGGCGGTTTTTTTTATGCCCAAAATTGGAGAATCCACTATGGCATTTGCATTACCAAACGGCGCCACGGTTTTCGCTGGTTCCAAGATGGCGGCAGCGCTGCCAACATCGGCGGTTAGTAACGCCAAGGGCGCGGTGTTTACCGTGGCAAATGGCACACTGGCCGCCGATGACATTGTGCTCATCAAATCAGGCTGGGGAAACATCGACAACCTGGTCGCCAAAGTGACAGCGGCGACGGCAACGGCGGTGACGATCGGTGCACTGGATACGTCGAATACCAAATTTTTCCCGGCGGGCGGCGGCGCCGGCGCGCTTATCAAAATCACCGAATGGACGCAGATCCCTCAAATCACCGAGGTCGGAGCGTCTGGCGGCGATCAGCAGTACGTGCAGATCCAGTTCCTTGAGGACGACCGCCAGCGCAACCTGGCGACGTACAAGGCAGCCAAGACCCAGACGTTTACCTTTGCGCATGATTCAACGCTGCCGATTTATAGCGTCCTGACCGCTGCCGATCGCGTTGGCGACATTCTGCCGTTCTACATGTACGTGCCGACGGCGAAAGAAACCCGCTATTGGTCCGGAACGCCATCTTTTGACCCACAGCCGGCAACGGCAGTGAACCAGGTGGAAACGGTGCAGGTATCGATCGCGGTACAGTCCCGCACGATGACGTTCTACAAGGACAAGTAATTTTAACCCTCGGGGCGCAAGCCCCACTTTTTCGCAGGTTCCGACATGACAGCAAAATTTACCCTGGTCCCAAACTCGACGTTTAAAAAAGACGTCACAATCCCGCGCGCCGGCGCAGAAGATGGTGTGCTGACGATCACGTTCAAGCATAAGACCCGCAGCCAGCTGGAAGCGCTGGAGAACACCCTGCGCGAGGCGACGGAAAAGCAGATTGAGGCCGGCAGTCACGGCAGTGCGCCGATGGTGGCTTTTATCGAAGAAATCGCCGCCGGCTGGGCGCTGCCTGACGAGTTCAACGGCGAGAACGTGCTGGTGCTGCTGGAAAACTACCCGCGTGCGTTCGACTCCATCGCCATGACCTACACCCGCGAGCTGATGGCGATCCGTGAAAAAAACTAACAGCGGTTGCCTCGGCGTTCTATACGCCTGACCCGTCGCCGGAAGAACTGGCCGCATTTGGGTTTACGCCCGAGGACGTCAAAGGGGAGCCGATCGACGTGCTCCCCGACGTGTGGCCAGTGTTCGAGGTGTTCCGGGCAATGGCGACGCAATGGCGCACCGGTATGGGTGGCGTCACCGGGTTGGATTACAACTGCTTGCCCTGGGTGATGAAATTGCACGGCGTCGACGATGAGGCAACCGCGTTAACGGATATCAGGGTGATGGAAGCCGCCGCGCTTGCCACCATCCATAAAAAATAATGGCCCGCCGCGCGGGCTTTTTACTGCACGGAGCCCCGCATGACAGACATTGCATCGATCTCCCTGCGCGTCGATACCGGCGACCTGCAGCGCGGCAACAGCGAGCTGGATAAATTCCAGAAAACCGCTGCAGGCGCCGCCGGCGCGGCTGACGGTTTCAATGCCTCAGGCAAAGAGACGGCCAAAGTATCAAAAGAGGTGGCGCACGAGGTCGAGGAAACGCACAAACGGGTAGCGGAATACAGCCGCCGCCTGCGCGAGACCCAGACCACGGCGACGGCATCGGGCCGGGCGCAGGACCAACTTACCGAATCCTACTTCCGCCAGATTGACCGGATCAAGCAGCTCGGCACCGGCACGCAGGAATTGCGCGCCATTCAGTCGCAGGTGCGCGCCGCCCGCGCCGCCGGCAATATCACGCAAAACGACTATCTGACGCTCACCAGCCACGCCGCGGAAAAGATGCGCGAGCTGACCAAAGCCGAAGAGGCATCGGCGGCCGCCCAATCGATTTTCATCCAAAAGCTGAAAGATAAGGTAGCGACACAGAGCCTTTCGCGGGAAGAGCTGCTGCGCTACCGTGCCGCGCAGTTGGGCGTTGGTTCGGCCGCTGATATTTACATCAAAAAGCTGTCCACCGCTGGCGACGCCACTCATAAATTCAGTTTGCAGACGTCGGCCGCCCGCCGGGAGCTGGGCGTTATGCTCGGAGAGCTGGCGCGCGGGAACCTGGGCGCCTTGCGTGGCTCCAGCATCACCCTGGCGAATCGTTCGGGATTGCTCGAACAGCTTATGTCACCGCAGATGCTGGCGGTGGGCGGAGTGCTTGGCGGCATTACTGCGGCGTTGTATGGCTTATACCATGTGTACGACGTAGCAGAACAACAAAGCCAGGCATTCAACAAAGCGGTGATCACTACCGGCGGCGCTTCCGGCCAGAGTTCCGCCAGCCTGAAAAACCTCGCGTATAACATTGGACAGGCTACGGGGAACTATAGCGACGCAGCTGAAGCGGTGACAAAGCTGGCGGCTAAGTCGGTATCTTCAGCTGTTGATTTCCGTCGTAGTGGGGAAGCAATCGTCAATTATTCCCGCTATAGCGGTGAAAGCATCGATTCACTGGTAGATCAGTTTGCACAGCTTTCCGACGATCCCCGCGGTGGTATCGAGGCGCTCAATAAAAAATACCATTTCCTGACGACGGCTACATATCAACAAATTTCGGCGCTTGTCGATCAGGGGAAACAAACTGATGCCGTTAGGATAGCGACAGATGCGCTCAGCGGTTCGATGGATAGCCGCGCACTGGAAATTAAGGAGAGCATGGGTACGCTGCCGCGCCTTTTTGACAGCATAGCCATGGCTGCGAAAAAGATGTGGGATGAGATCATGAGCATTGGCCGTGATCCGTCCCAAGCGGAGCAGATGGCGGCGGCGGAGTTGCGGTTAAAGTCTGCCCAAGAAATGGCCCGACGCCTTGAGTTGCAGGGTAAAGCCGTACCACAAAAATATACTGACATTATCCGCGAGTCTGAGGCTGAAATCGCTGGCATCAAAAAGGTGACGGCGGAGAAAGATAATCAGCGCAAAGTCGATGAGGATGGTATCAAGTCCCAGCAGACAATGAACCGGCTGGTGGAATGGGGGCAAACTCAGGCAGAAAAGCGCACCCGCGAGGAACGGGAGCTTAACAAGGCGATCGAGGCGAATCGTAAGGCACACGAAAAGGATGCCAGCGTCCAGTTATTTACCGGGGCGCAGATAGCCAAAGCGCGAGCTGGTATTGCTGAAAAATATAAAGACCCAAAAACACCGAAGGGACGCCAGTACACGGCGCCGGCCGGTGATCGTGCCGACGAGAAAGCGCAGGCCGATTTGTTGGCGCTCCAGGCACAGCTCAAAGTTCTGCAGGACCACCGCAGCATCAATGACACCATCAGCCAACAGCGCAAGGATTTGTGGGCGGAGCAGGCGAAATTTGCCGTACTGGAGCAGGCAGCCGATAAGAGGAAGCTGACTGCGCAAGAGCAATCTCTGCTATCCAGCAAAGATAGTGTGCTGGCGCAAAAGGAAAGATTGGCGGTTCTCGGCGACGAGATCGCCAAGCAGGAGCGGCTTAACAAACTTCAGGACGCTTCGTCCAAGTATGTCACCCAGATGAGCGAGAAGCGTCAGGCGCTGCGTGAAAGCGCCGGCTTGAGCGATCGGGATGCGCGGCGCCGCATGGAAGAGGCGCAGCTCGCGCAGGGGTGGCAGAATCAGGGCGGTAGCCTGCAAGATGACGGTTACAAGCGGCAGCTGCAGGCGGCACGTAATTTTTACGCCGAAGAGGACAAGCTGCGGGCCGACTGGAAGCAAGGCGCATTGAAAGGCTGGAGTGAATATTTGGACTCAGCGACCAACGTTTATTCCTCAGTCGCCAATGTCGCCAATGCTGCATTCACTGGGCTGAGCGATACGCTTACCAGTCTTGCGACAACTGGATCGGCCAACGTTAAAAGCTTCGGCGTCTCTATGCTGAAAATGGTGGTGGACGTCATCAACAAGTTGTTGGTGGCATACGCCGTTCAGGCTGCTATGGGGTGGATTGGTAGTTCGCTCAGTGCGCCATCTGGCGGCAATAATCCCGGCACAGTCCCAATGGGGCTACATTACGACGGTGGGTATACCGGCGACGGCGGCAAGTACGAGCCGAAAGGCATCGTGCACGGCGGTGAATTCGTGTTCACCAAAGAGGCTACGCGCAATATTGGTGTTGGCAATTTGTACGCCATGATGCACAGCGCCCAGGGTTACGCCGACGGCGGCTATGTTGGTAACGCGCCAATGCACGGGCTCACGGCGGCGGGAGGAAATTCGATCGTTGTTCATGCGCCGGTCACCATCACGCAGGAGAGCAGCAACGGCGGCGACGTCAGGGCAGCGAATACCGCGAACACAGCCCGGCAGCTGCAGGGGATTGTCCAGACCGAAATCACCGATCGCCTGAAGCGCGAGATGTCGCCGGGTGGGCTGCTTTACGCACCGCGGAGGTAACTTGATTTTGGGCGTCTAGTGCTAGATGCTAAAATAAATCAGCTAATTACCGATGGGCATTTGGACATGAAAAAATATATAAATGTTGGCTTGTTAGTTCTGACAACTTCGCTCTTAATTACCGGCTGTGATAGCGATAAAGATAAAGCGATAAAAGCGGCTGAGTCTAAAATAACCAGCCTGACAGATCTGGTCACCGGTTTAAAATTTTCGGATATGCAGTATTTGCCAAGTGATAATGGTACGTCCTGTGTTTTCGGGAGGTATCGGACGGATCAGTTGCGTGAAACCCGATTTGTTCTGGTAGTGGATAAGGATTTTAAAGTCGTTGGCCCCATTACTATTGAAGACCATCGCCATCCTGGTGTGCAGGACTTTATATGGGAAAATCCCTGCGGATAATCTATTAAACTTTTATCAAGTCGAAACCTCGCTTAGGCGAGGTTTTTTTATGCATGGAGAAAAGATGGCGACAGATACCTTTACCTGGCGAACGCAGGCACAGCCGACAGGCTCGGAGAATATGAGCGTGATCGCCGTTCAGTTTGGCGATGGCTATAAGCAGGTGGCCAGCAGCGGGCTGAATGCCACGGCCCAATCGTGGGCGTTGAGCCTGACCGACACAAAATCCAACGTTGTTACGATTCGCTCGTTCCTGCAAAAACACGTCATAACGTCGTTTTTCTGGGTAAACCCCTGGGGTGAGAAAAAGCTCTATCGGGTGAAAGCGGATTCGATTTCCTCGACGTTTCTCGCCGCCGAGGTGATCACCTTGTCATTCACCTTTGAAGAGGCCTTTGCACCATGAGTTTAACGCAGGATCTACAGTCGCTGGAGCCAGGGCAACTAATCCAGCTGGTTGAAGTCGACGGCACGGCCTTTGGTATGGACCGCGTGCTGCGCTTCCATGCGCACAATATACCGGCTGATGGCTGGGCATCGTTCGCCGCCGAAAACATGCCATCGATCATCTGGCAGGGCAACGAATACGACCCTCACCCGTATGAATTTAAAGGCGCAGAGTTGACGAGCACCGGAGCGCAGCCAACGCCGACGCTGTCGATTGGCAACATCGGAAACTATGTGACGTCCCTATGCCTGGCTTACGACGATATGGTTCAGGCGAAGGTGCGCATTCGAACGACGATGGCGAAGTATCTCGATGCTGCCAACTGGAAAGCCGGCAACTCCAGCGCGATGCCAACCGAAGAGCGCGTGCAGCTTTTCTACATCAACGCCAAAAAGGCCGAGACGCGCGCCCAGATCGACTTTGAGTTATGTACCCCATTCGATATCCAGAACCTGCAGTTGCCGACCCGGCAGATCACACCGGTTTGCACCTGGTGCATGCGTGGCTGGTATCGCACCGGTACCGGGTGCGACTACAACGGCAATCGTTATTTCAAGAAAGACGGCACTCCAACGGACGATCCTGCGCAGGATGTTTGTGGCGGCCGCCGGCGCGATTGCGAGGATCGTCACGGAAAAGGGAATCCACTGCCTTATGGGGGCTTTCCAGCGGCTAACCTGCAGGGGAAATAACGATGCGAGAAAAAATACTGGCGGCCATCCGTCAACATGTGGCCGCTGAATACCCGAACGAGGCTTGCGGGGTGATCATCGAGACGGGAAAGCAGCAGCGGTATATCCCCTGTAAAAACATTGCCGACAAGCCGACGGACTATTTCACGCTTTGCCCGCTTGACTATGCTGCTGCCGAAGAATTGGGCGAGGTGATCATGGTGGTTCACTCTCACCCTGATGTTGTGCAGCTCATTCCCTCGGAGTTCGACCGCATCCAGTGCGACCATTCCGGCGTGGAGTGGGGGATCATGTCCTGGCCGGACGGTGACTTTTGCACAATCTCGCCGCGGGGGGACCGCGCACTGGTTGGCCGGCGTTGGGTGCTGGGTTATGCCGACTGCTGGACGCTCATCATGGATTATTACCGCCAGCATCACGGCATCCTCTTGAAAAATTATTCGGTGCCGCGCGAATGGTGGATCGATGGGAAAGAAAACATCTATGACGACAACTGGCAGGCAGAGGGCTTTGTCGAAGTGTCTTCCGATGCTATCCAATCCGGCGACATGGTGATGATGCAGATCAGCGCGCCGGTAACCAACCATGCGGCGATTTACCTCGGCGACAACACCATCCTGCACCACAACTTCGGGAACCTGTCGGCGCGGGTACCGTACGGGAAATATTACCGCGATCGCACCGTGCGGGTGGTTCGACACAAGGAGCTATTGGATGCTTAAAAAAATCACGCTCAAGGGAGCTATGGGTAAAAAGTTCGGCCGGCATCATGAGTATGCGGTCGCGGATTTGCGCGAAGCGCTGCGCGCAATGTGCGCCACCATCCCAGGCTTTAAAAAATACATGTCCACGGCTCACATCGACGGGATCCGCTTTGCTTTTTTTAGCGGGCGGGAAAATATCGGCATCGAAGAATTCGACATGGCCAAAGGCGCCAATGAATTCGTGATCATGCCGATAATCGAGGGCGCCAAGCGTGGCGGTGTGCTGCAGGTGGTAATCGGTGCTGTGGCATTGGTGGCCGCGTTCTTCACTGCAGGTATGTCTATGGCTGCCTGGGGTGCGGCAATGACGGCCACGACGATATCAGCCACGTCAATTTTGACGGGCGTCGGCCTGAGTATGATGCTGGGCGGTGTGGTGCAGTTGCTTACGCCTCAGCCCAGCATGAACGTTGGTGCTTCCTCGAGCACCGACAACAAACCAAATTACGCTTTCGGCGCGCCGGTGAATACCGTGGCGATGGGGTACCCGGTACCGGTGCTTTACGGCGAACGGGAGATCGGCGGGGCTATCATCAGCGCCGGCATTTTCTCAAGCGACCAGCAGTAACTGCTTGTTAAACGGTTTATGGCTGCCTCCGGGCAGCTTTTTTTATGGGTGAAAAATGAGACTACTTGAAGGGCAAACGGTCATCAGTGGCCGCAAAGGTGGCGGTGGAAGCCCACACACTCCGGTAGAGCAGGCTGACGATCTGCTGTCGGTCGCCAAACTGAAAATGGTGATTGCGTTATCGGAAGGAGAAATCCAGGGCGATCTCACGGCGCAGCAAATTTTCCTGAACAATACCCCGCTGGCGGATGATGCCGGCAATTACAACTTTTCAAACGTGAAGTGGGAGTATCGCAAAGGGACGCAGGACCAGACCTATATCCAGGGCATGCCGGAGATCGACAACGAGATTTCGGCGAATATTGAAGTTAAAGCCGCGTCACCGTGGGTGCGGCAGTTCTCCAATCTGACGATCGATGCGGTGCGCATCAAGCTCAGCCTGCCTATCCAGTACCAGTACAAAGACAACGGCGACATGGTCGGGACGGTCACGCAATATGCTATCGATCTCTCAACAGACGGCAGCGCCTACCAAACCGTCGTTGATGGGAAATTTGATGGCAAGACCACCTCAGACTATCAGCGTGATCACCGCATCGACCTACCGCGGGCAACGTCTGGTTGGTCTATCCGGGTGCGCCGCATTTCGCCTGATTCGACGTCCAGCAAACTGATCAATGCCTTCAAAGTGTTCTCTTTTGCTGAGGTTATCGACAGTAAGATGCGTTACCCCAATACGGCGCTGCTTTATATCGAGCTCGATTCCAGCCAGTTTAACGGCAGCGTGCCGAAAACGACCTGCAAGCCGAAAGGCAAGTTGATCCGCGTGCCGGACAACTACAACCCGGTCACGAGAACCTATAGCGGGACGTGGACCGGTAATTTTAAGCTGGCCTACTCCAACAACCCGGCCTGGATTTTTTACGATCTGGTGCTGGATGAAATTTACGGCATGGGCGGCCGTGTTGACGCCAGTATGATAGATAAATGGCAGCTCTACAGCATCGCCGCATACTGCGATGAAATGGTGTCTAACGGCGCCGGCGGGAAAGAGCCGCGCTTTACCTGCAACGTGTTCATTCAGAACCAGCAGGATGCTTATACGGTACTCCGCGACCTGGCCGCCGTGTTCCGCGGCATCACCTTCTGGGGTAACGATCAGATCTACGTGAACGCCGATGTGCCGCAAAGCGACGTCGATTACGTGTATCACGTTTCAAACGTGGTTGACGGCGTATTCACCTATGCCGGTGGTTCGTATAAAAACCGGTTCAGCTCGTGCCAGGTGTCTTGGTCAGATCCGCTTAACCACTACTCGGACACCATCGAAGGCGTCTATGATTCCGAGCTGGTCGAGCGCTACCGCGTGAATCAGATGCAGCTGACGGCGATCGGTTGTACCTCGCAGAGCGAAGCGCACCGCCGGGGCCGGTGGGCTATTTTGTCCAATGCCAAAGACGGATCGATTTCCTTCAACGTGGGGCTGGATGGTTACATCCCGCTGCCGGCGGAAATCATCGGTGTGGCCGATCCTTTCCGTGCGGGCAGGGAGAATGGCGGCCGTATCAGCCAGGTCGGCGGCCGGAATATTTCCGTTGACCGTCCGGCAAATTATGCTGTTGGCGATCGCCTGGTGGTGAACCTGCCAGATGGTACCGCGCAGAGCCGCACAATCAGCGCTATTAGCGCCGACAAAAAGACGCTGACCGTTTCAACGGCTTATCGGCAAACACCTGTGCCAGGGGCGGTGTGGTGCATCGACAGTGACAAGCTGTCGATCCAGTATTTTCGCGTCACGTCTATTTCAGCAAACGATGATGGCACATTCACGATCGCCGGGGTGCAGCATGACCCCAACAAGTACCGCTATATCGATGACGGCGTGCGTATAGACCCACCGCCGATCTCAGTCACGCCGCCAAACGTCATGCCGGCGCCGAAGGGAATCGCTATCACCGAAGTTGACCATCAGGCGCAGGGGCTGACGGTAGCATCCATGCAGGTGACCTGGGAGCGGGTGGAGGGCGCCATCGACTATCTGGCGCAGTGGCGGAAGGATAAGGGTGACTGGGTAAACATCGGTCGCACCAGCGCGCAGGGGTTTACCGTTCAGGGGATCTACGCCGGGGTGTACGATGTCCGCGTGCGCGCCGTGAATGCGGTCGACGTGTCATCGCCCTGGGGTTATGCCGACTCGACCACGCTCAGCGGTAAAGTGGGTAAACCCGGCACGCCGGTGAACCTCATGGCCAGTGATAATGTCGTATGGGCCATCGATATCACCTGGGACTTTCCCTCCGGCGCAGGCGATACAGCCTACACCGAGATCGAGCAGGCAACTACCGCCGACGGTCAGAACCCTCTGTTGCTGGCGAACGTTCCCTATCCTGGGGTGAGCTATCAGCACGGCCCTATGCCGGCGGGCGTGCGCCGTTGGTACCGTGCGCGGCTGGTTGACCGGATCGGAAATAAGGGGGATTGGACGCCGTTTGTTGCGGGTATGTCGAATGTAGATGCTGACGACCTGATCGGCTCGGTGGTTGATGATTACCTCAATTCCGAGGACGGCAAGGCGCTGCTGGAGCCGCTGAAAACCAGCCCAGAGGCTATTTTGCAAAGCGTGCTGGCGGAATACGGCACCGCTAACCAACAATGGGCCAACTATGGCGAAAACCGGGCCGGGATAATTCAGGCACAGAAGGTGGCCGCTGATGCTCAAAGCTCAGTTGCGCAGCTGGAAACCGACGTCACCGCCAAATTCAACGATCAGGAAGCCGCCATACAGGAGAAAATGACGGCCTACGCAGACGCTTCCGGCCCTTCGGCGATCTGGACGTTGAAAACCGGCGTTAAGTACAACGGAACGAATTACGACGCCGGCCTGGCGGTGGCCGTGACCGTCAACGGCACGCAGGTTGACACGCGCGTTGCCGTCAATGCTAACCAGTTCGTGGTTATCAGCGGTAGCAGCGGCAGCTATTACTCGCCGTTCATTATCAAGGATGGACAGGTGCTTATCAGTCAGGGCTTTATCGGCAAGGGCTGGATAGAAAACGCGATGATTGGCGATTATATCCAGTCGAATGATTATGTGGCTGGAAGGCAAGGATGGAGGCTTGATAAGAGTGGCGTCTTTGAAAATAACGGGACGGGTAGCGGCGGAAGAATGATCCAAAGAAATAATTCAATCAGGCTATATGATGGCAATGGAGTGCTGCGTGTAGCTATAGGCGAATATTAAGGAGAACATGTGGCGTGGGGTTTTCAAACGTGGGATATGAACGGCACTCCGAATAATACAGGCATTGTTAAGGTTTTCACAATTGGGACAATTAGAGTTGAGCAAAATCAAAAATCTGGTAGCTGGAATTTCAATGTCCCAAGTGGGTATAGAATAGACTTTATGAGCCTTCAAGATGGGATAGGTTTTACTCAAGAAAGGAGAGGGCTAAGAGTTGTTAGCAATAACACCATAGAAATGTTTGATGCAAATGGTGTCTGGGGCGGTGGTACTGCCCCTGCATACTCTGGTTGGGTTATTATTTATCTTGTGAAGGTGTGATTATGTCATGGGGAGCGTTATTTGTAGATAACGATGGGGTGCCGTGGGCTACGCCAGATAGCACGCCGATGAGCCTGGTTAAAAAATATCGCATAGATCGCGCTGGAGCAGGAAATGATCAGCTCGATGTTGATTTTACTAAGCCAGTTGTTTTGGCAATGGTGGCAAATACAAACGGAGTTATCGCCTCTGTATCCAGATCTGCGAGTGGTGGGGCATCTGTCACATCTAAGTTAATAATTGGCAATGGTCCATATGCCATAGATGTTTACGCTTTCTCGACACAATTTCAACCAGCGGTAAAATTTGGAATTAACATATTTGATGCGCAGGGCCGATGCATTCAAACTAATGAAACTAAAGTTATGCCTGCACCGCGGCGGCTTGGCGAGCCTGGGAGCGATGGAGCCGGTTACAATGTGAGAGAAGCCTTGGCGGGCAGATGGGCGATAATACCAGCGACTACAGGTTACATTACGGCTGTTATTGGTCATCAACAACCAAGGCCGTTCCAGCAACCAATATCGAGCTTTTCAGCTTTTGATGGGAGCAATACATCAGTTTATTCCGGCGCATGGGACACTCCCGGCGGTGAAGCGCACAATATAACTTATTACAACACAAAGGATTCAGTGTACGTAATAGATGTATCTGGCTATTGATTGCCGATATGATCGACTAGGCCAATTGATGTTGATGATATTGATCGTTGCAAACGATCGTTGGTTAAGGCTATCGATGATAGGATATGGATATCACAGCAAGGGAGATAATAAAGGGATGAAAAGATTAGCTGTTTTATTATTGGTATCAGCATCTATCACTGGCTGCGCAGGCATTTTGGAAAAGCAAGACCCTATTTGCCATGGGACGGCCATTATCGCTGGGCAGGAGACATCAGTTCCTATCTATGGCGTTCGCAAGCAGGTTGAACAGACACAATATAGAGCTGGTGGACCGTTCGGTTGGCGTTGGGTTAACAAAACCAACTTCACTCGCACGACCTGCGATAAATAAAAGTCACTCAACACCAAGCAACCCGGCCACTGCGCCGGGTTTTTTGTTGCCAAAATTCAGGAGAACACCATGCCAGCAGGCACCATTACCCTTAAAAACAACTCGGCAGCGGTTACCGGCAGCGGTACAGCGTTCAGCACAGAACTCAAGGCCAACGACTTCATTGTGGTGACAGTTGGCCAGACCGTTTATACCCTCGGTGTTAAGTCGGTGGAATCGAACACGGCGCTAACCCTGGTGCGTAATTTCGATGGCCCATCTGCTAGCGGTCTGGCATGGACTCCAATCCCCTATGGGGCGATGGTCACGATTACAGCGCAGACGCACGCCTACACCACAGAGGCGATACGTGGGCTGCTGCTGGATAGGAAAAACTGGCAGCAAGTATTCAGCGGCACCGGAAACATTACGGTGATATTGCCTGATGGCAGCACTTACACCGGCCCGGCCTGGAATAGCTTTACTACGGCATTGGAAAATAAAGCCGCTAAAGGGGTAAACAACGATATAACTCAGCTGAAGGCTTTGAACACGGCTATCACCGTTGCCCAAGGTGGTACGGGTGCAAAAGACGCAGCTGGCGCGCGAACAGGTCTTGGCCTGGGGAATTCGTCAACGAGAAATATAGGCTCTGCGGCCGGAACTGTTGCAGCTGGTGATGATGCTCGTTTGAATACTGTAGGCGGTAAATCTGGCGGGCAGCTTACCGGCGGTCTGGGGGTGTTGAACGGGGTTAATAATGTAAACCTTTCCTTACAGGGAACATATTTATTATGGAATGAGCAACCGGGGACTGGGGTAAGTTCATTGGTTAATAATCCCGGCGATGGCCTTGGCGGGTTTTGGATTAGACTTTTAAATAAATCGAATGCAGCAGAGAAGGCGCGTTTCACTTTCAACCCTGACGGCACAATGATTGTGCCCAGTGGTGTTTATTCTTTAAATGGGCGGGTACGTTCATTTACGGGGTTAGGCGCGGGCTATGTTGAGATTTTTGTCGATGGTGTTCCTAAGGGTATAAACTTCTTTGATTCAGACGAAACAATCAAAGAGAAAATTAATCCAGTGGAACCGGGTGCCGCTTCGGCTGTTATACGTAAAATTCGCCCGGTGTCATACAAATTTAAAGATACTACTTATGACGGCGGGGTAACTATAGGTGCTACGCATGATTTCGGTGTGATTGCACAGGAAATAGAGAAGATATTACCTAATGGTGTTACGACATTATCCGATGGAAAAAAATCTCTTAATCCACTTGAGCTTTTTGGCCTTTTATTGACAGCGAATAAGGAAATGCTGGAAAGAATAGATCGCCAGGATGAATTAATTAAATCACTCATGGAGAAATAAAATATGGCATTAATTAGCGATATCCTCCGCGGACCTTATGGCGACCCGCAACCTAACGTAATTATTACCATGCGCGCCAAGGAGACGAGCGCGCGTGTCTTGGTGAGCAATTCATCTGCAGCCACTACTGCCGCAGACGGAAAATACTCCATGCAGGTTTTCCCTGGTGAATATGAAGTCTTGGTATCCACCCTGGGAAAAGTTGGCGAAATTCGCGTATATCCCGACTCCAAAGATGGAACTCTTAACGATTTCCTAATTACACCAGGCGAGGATGAATTAACCCCTGAAATTGTACAAACTGTCGAGACAATGAGGGTAGAGGCGGCAAAGTCTGCTGCAGCCGCGAAAATCAGTGAAAATAATGCGGCGGCCACTTTAGCAAATGCAGCAAAGAGTGGTGCTAACTCTGATATTACGTCTTTATCTGGCCTGAAAACTGCGCTTAGTATCTCGCAGGGTGGAACAGGGGCAAAAACCAGTCAAGAGGCGGCACAAGGAATTTTACTTGGCAGTTGCTATGATAGATTTACTTCCGGGTATGTTAGTAATGGAGCCTGGATGAAAATCACAGTTAAATTTGCAGATACTTCGAATGGTAAAACAATTGGATTTATCATTATAGGTGGGTCGTTATTTAACGGAAATCCGCTACAGCAAGGCGTTCAGTTCGTCACTATTAAAACAGGTAACACGAATAAAGATGGCTTTAGTAATGCTGTTATTCATACGCTTTTTGGTGCAAATAATCGAACAATTAAAGAAGCGAAGTTGAACACGTTAGCTGATGGGCTTACTGTTGAGCTTTATTGCCGAGTAGACCAGTACTCGAGTGATACCGGCGCAATCCTGTTGCCAAGCCGACACGCCAATATTAGCGATGTCTCATTTTCGAATGTGCAGGTGTTGCCAGCGAATATTCCCGCGACTGCATCCGATGCCCGCGTGCTGTTTGTCGATGCCTGGACTAATCAGAATACGACAACTGACTCCAACGGTTTTGTTAAGAAAGCCTCTCCGATCGTGAAGCTTTTCCGTGATGGCGCCTCTGAACTTAACAACGAAAGCCTGGGTGTGACTACTGAGCGCGTGAGCGAGGGGGTTTACCGGGTTTCCGGCACGCTCGGGTTTAATGCAGATGCGCAGTGGGGCGGCACGGATGGCGGTATCGAGGTTCCTCTCGACCGCAACAAGCAGCCGCTGATCTGGGTTGATTACGAGGTAGAGCCGACCGGTGACCTGCTGATCAAAACCTATCACAGAACGCACCCGGCGGCGCCGGCGTTCGCCCGCAATGACGTTCTTGGTTATGACGAGGGGATGCCGATCGACATCCCTGAGGGGCGCTGGGTGGATCTGCGTGTTGAGATGCCGGTGGTCGATGAACCAGGAACGGAAGAAGAAGCCACAGCATAAAGCAGGAAAACACGCCGGAGACAATCCGGCGTATACTTTCTTCCTTTATCGATCAGCGATCTATCATTTCTGCGGTGAAACGAACTTCACATCGGTTTTTTTTTACGCTTATACTGTGTATGTATACAGTATTTGTTGTGAGGTAAAAACCATGGGAATGATGCCAAAATTTGCCAGCCCGGCAGCAGACTACGTTGAGTGCCGCTTGAGCCTTGACGAGATCTGCATTTCAAAGCCGAGCGCTACTTATCTGCTCCGCGCCGCCGGCCAGGCGATGGCGGTCGGTATCCACGCTGACGCGTTGCTTGTTGTCGATTCGTCGGCGACGCCGGTACACGGCAGCATTATCGTAGCTGCGGAGGAAGGCGCGCATGTGTTGCGCCGACTTCGTCTTTACCCGTATCGCGCGCTTGAGTTTCTCGATGGCTCCGGCCGGGAAACTGAACTCGGTAACGAAGACTCGGAAGAAGGGATCGAGGTGTTCGGCGTGGTGATGTACTGCGTGAATGATATGCGGTCGTGCGAGTGGGATGATCTGCCGGTTATTTGATGACCGGTCATGTTTTCTGCTCTTATGATGATTTGGGAGAGGTGTGTAGGATTTTGCTGTATAAAATCGCTCGAACTTTTCCCGAATCGAATCGAGATTCTTGATAACTATTTGAATGCAAAAGACGGTTAACGAAGGTGTTTTTGATGGATTTATAATCCATGCCTGAGTTATCTATATGAAAATATTGGGTTTATTAATTTGCGTTCGATTAAAGGAATCGTATTCGGTCTTTTTTTGAGTTGTTGATTCTAAAGGATTTATTTTCGTTTGTCCGAAATATGTCCGAATTTTGATATTCGGTCTTTTACAGCATCACGTACTCTTTCCCCCTCGTTTTGAGATATTTCAGCGTCATCATTTCCGTTGTATGTCCCAGCAGCTTTTGAGCAAATGCCTTGTCGTTCTGCTTTTCGTACAGGCGGCCGGACAGGCTTCGGATCTCGTGGAACGTCGGCGGGCTTTCCTGAAATTCCAAACCTGATGCTTTCCGCGCGGCGATAAACTTTTTCGTTAGCCCGTTGGGATGGATTGAGTTACTCCTATGTTCCGATAGGTTGGTAATCTGCTGGTAGGTGGCTTATCATTGCGTCAATAACTAAAGGAAATGACATGTCTCAGCGCAATGATATTATTGACTTTTTTAGAGGTGTAGCGGTTATGCTCGTTACCGCCTTTCACCTTTTCCTATGGTCCGGTTCTTTAGGCCGACCGCTACCATTCGGCTTCGATGTGATGGGGCTTTTTGGTAACGGGTGGATCGGCGTTGGAATGTTTTTTGTAATTTCAGGCTATTGTATGGCTGGGTCAAGTGGAAAAGCATTTTCAAGTGGCTTTTCAGCAAAGAAGTATGGCATCTATTTTTTAAAAAGATACTTGCGGATAGCTATTCCATTTTACATATCAATCGCGGTTTGGTTTGTTCTAATTCGAGGTTTTGGCATTGCAACAAAACCTACAGGGGTCTTTGATGTAATATCCCATGCTTTATTTATTCACAATTTTTCAGAAAAGACATTTTTCTCAATTAGTGGGGTTTATTGGTCGCTCGCTGTTGAGATGCAGTTTTATTTAATTCTCCCTGCTCTGGTTGTTTTATTCACCACTGTTTTGGGAAGGGTTGTTTTGTTGGTCAGTGTGTTTGCTGTTAGTATTTTGATTAATGTTTACAGTGAGAATCAATTGTTAACATGGGGCATTCCATCTTACCTTTCACTTTTCGTTTTGGGGTGGCTTTGCGCCATATATCAAAACAGAATAGGTTCATTTATAAGAAAATTGAAAGCTCAATGGATATTGATCGCGTTATTTGTATTGCTTCTTTTCTACAAAGGGCATGGCTTTAATAACAAGATTAAACTATATGAAGTGTTGATTTCATCGGTTTTTGCATTGTTAATGGTATCACTTATTAATCGGTTCTCAGGAAAGCGTGTGCCGCACGTTGTGCGCAGTGTGGCATTTGTAGGGAAGTGCTCGTTTTCTATTTATTTGTATAACTATATTTTCTGGGCGCTAGACAGAACCGACTTAACCCCGGTTAAGTTGTTTATGGCTTTTGCTTTCGTGATAGGGTTTGGCATTTTAATGTATCTAGCCGTTGAAAGGCAGTCAGAGAAACTAAGGAAAAAAACCATAAGAAAAGCAGAGGTTAAACTTGCAGTGCAATAAATAAAAAATCAATGTAAGCCCTGGGTAATTCGGGGCTTTTTTATCCGCGCCCCAATTAAAACAACCATTTCATAATCTGAATTATCTCGGGGAATCATCTATGTCATCTGAAGGATTGCCCGTTGATGGCGTCGTTGGCAAAAACATTATGCTGGGAGCCTGCAGTACGCAACAAGCAACAGACGAAGCAAAGAGTAGCTAGTCTGCAGATAGCGCTGCTCAGTCGACTGATGCCGCGTTTAAGTTTAGTCGTGAGGCGAAAGTAGCAGCAGTGAAGTATCTGACGATGCAGATCGCGCTGAGGGGGCCGCAGAAATGCTAAGAACATCGCGGACGCCAATACCTACTTTTGAGCTCCTCTCTGATTTAGCACTGCACTGATTTTGGGATAGGGTCAATGGTTATCAGGAATCCGCATTAGGACTAGTACGGCAATGGGGACGGTCAACTGTAACCACGGATGCACAGGAACCTTAGCATCACATCACCAGGAAATAATTCTCGTAATGGTGTATTTGGGGACGAGCGAACTTTGGATAGACAGGCCATGCTAGTAATGGTGATGTGTTGCTAACACCTCGATAAATGTGACGCTTGAAGTATTTTGAAGTTGACATTTGGTTATCTATCATTAAATTATTGGCTCTCAAATTTAAGTTAAAAGGATGTCTAACAATGACAAAGGGGTATGTGTCTTTTTTATCAATTATTCCGTTTATGGTGGCTAATTATGCATATGCATTTTCTATGGCAGATGTTGGCGACATTATTAATAAAGAGATAATTGCCGCCAATGGCAAGAAAATTACTATCAAAGCCAATGAACCGGGTGAGATTAAATCTACAATAAAGCTTGGTGTTGGGCAAGCAATTGAGTTTTCGCCAGGCGTGTGGACTTGCAGTGCGTCACCTTGCATTGTAATTGATAATGCATCCCAGGTTATCGGTTCTGGAATCTATCGAACTCAGTTGAAATTATCCTCGGCTTCTTCTGGGCCTATTATTCAAAGTGCTGACTATGAAAAACTATCAAGCCTGAGCGAAAAAAATGCATTGAAAATTGCATCGCCATTAGATGGTGATAGAAAAAGCCTCCCTGGTGTTAAATACATAAAAATAAAAGACATTACTATTGATGGTGGTGATGGAAAAAAAGCCAGCGTTAATGGTGTTGAAATATATGGTTTATGGTTCTGGCTTGAAGATGTATCAATCGAGCGGTTCTCTGGAGATGCATTAGTTACTCAATTTATTCCAAGCGGTTCTGTTCATCCAGATGAAAATGATGCAATGGAGTCTTACTTTACTCGAGTAAAATTAATTAGCAATAAAGGTAATGGATGGACGATGCGAGGACCGCATGATTCGATCGTTTCTGGGATGATTGCTGCTAACAATGGAGGGTGGGGGATTGATGTTCTGCATAAGGAGGGCTTTTATAGCGGCGGAGGTCTAATGCTTACTAATACCCATCTATATGCTAACGGTAATGGCATGAGGACTGAGTCAGGGGCAAATATTCTTGCTTATGGGATTGAAAGTGAGGCCAATAAAGGTGTAGGTTTGCTGCTGCGTTCTAATGATTCTATCGTACAAGGAACATTTTATGCCAACAGAACTTATGGTGTTCAAATAGGTGATGATGAGTCTTATTCTGGTGTTAATAACCTCAATCTTCAACTCCATAACAATAAAATAGCACAACTCAAATGGGGGAATAACGCAGGCCATAATATGATTAATGCTGTTGTATTTCCTAATGACTCTAGCCAGAGGTACTTTGAGGGGAGCCCCTCAAATACTGACTATGTGGCAACGTCTGGGCCCAACGCTGTTCAGCAGTTCCCCGGTGGGATTTCGATGGATAGCGATCGGAACACGTATGGGATAAAAGAATCCATAAAATAACCTTCCCTCCTATTAATTTACTATTGATTTAATCATTCACCCCGGAGAATTCGGGGTTTTTTGTATTTTTATAGAGATGTGTTCATTCTTTTGTACATATAGGTATCGTATTCGGTTTTTGTTTGTGATTGATTTATAAGTAAATTCCTCTTAACCCTCCAGCAACAATTCCCCGCTCCTCTTTCGAATCACAGCCTCCAACCCGATCTCCATCCCCACCCGCACATATCGCTAATTTAGCCGCACCAAAAGTCATTACGTCATCTATGGCGCTGATAAGCTCCGGTCATTGCACCCATCACCGGTTAAACGAGAGTTACATTATGTGGAATATCAAGACATTAGGCGTTGTAAAAGGAAACCTACGTTGAACGATCGGTTGAGTCGGTTGAAGAGGGCGTTGCCCGGCTATCTCGAGGCGTGGCGTGAGGGGGCTTTACCCTCTGACTGGGGGCAGATGGTCAACCCCGAAGTGGTTGCCGCCCTGTTGGCGGAGTGGGAGGCGCTAAGCGAATTGGCGTCGCTGTTCGAAACCGCGACTGAAACCCCAACCGAGCCCGCCGCGTTTTGGCGGGCGCGTGCCGAGCAGATGGCGCAGCGCAATCGCGAACTCAGTGCCCAACTGGCGACGCCAATCCGTTTGCCCGGCGCGCGGGTCGCCTTTTTTGGCTATGTGAAAACGGCGGTGATGGACGCCAGGCAGGTGAAGGCGGCGATTCGCGATGCCGGTTTTCTCATCGATACTGATGATATAAACGACAACGTACCGTCATGACCGCTGTCCTGTAACGTATGAGAATAAGCGCGAGCGAATAATGTCGCTCCTGCGATACGCAGCAAGGTTCAATTCATCCAGTCAATTTGTTAGGATCGCCCGACCTACATGACTATTGGTGCAGTACATTGAAAATTAAAGCGTTGTTATTTGTTGCGTTGGCCGCACTGGCCGGCTGCAGCCAGGAGGGAACCTCGATGAATCAGCCCGCAAACGAGAAAGGCGGCCAAACGGAAGTGTTGCTGGTGAACAGCGCGCTGGTGGACTGCGTGGGCGTCGGCCCGATGAAGTGCATGCAGGTACGCCGCTCCGCGCAGCAGCCGTGGGAGTTGTTCTATACCGGCATCGAGGGTTTCACTTTCGAACCGGGCTATCAATATCGGCTGAAAGTGCTTGTTACCCCTGTGGAGAACGTGCCGGCCGATGCCTCATCGCTGCGTTATACGCTGATTGAGCAGCTGGAAAAGAACAAGGCGTAATGGATCTACCTTGTCACCACCAAATGGCGTTTCATTTGGTGGTGACGACTTCAGGAAAGTTTGTCTTTTTTCTTTCTTCTGGAGGATTCGAAAGTGGCGAAGGCATGTGCAAGAGCAAACCCCAACGCACAGTAGCGTAGAGGCCAATTTTCTTTGGTCCATGTTTCAGAGTCAGCAATAAACATCGCGTTGCCGTTGGCAAAAAGGGTAAATTGCCAGCAAAGGATTAAAAAACATATCGTAACCAGAACGACATAACCCTTGGAACCCAGAGGCGGTCTGAAGCCGTATTTCACGGTCAGACAGGCCGCGGCAGCGAGAGTAGAAAGAATATAATATAAAGTTGGTTCCATCACTGTTCCTGGTGATTTTATCTTCCCTGATATTCGACCGAAAAACAGCCACACCATAACGCAACGCCAGAAGCATGATCAACTTTTGCTGATTTAAGAGGGAAGGCTTGAACGCGCTGAGGGTGCGAAGCGTGGCGCGTGGAGGCATCACGATGCGGAGTTGGGCAACCCTGATCCCTCGACTAAACTGGTCTGTTCACTGCGCTTGTTTTCGCACTTTCTTAAGTATATCGAGAAAATCAGGTATATTGTCCTTCGGTTTTTAGCTACCAAGAAAAAATTACTATGATTATCAAACCTAAAATTCGTGGTTTTATCTGCACCACCGCTCACCCGGCAGGCTGTGAAGCCAACGTCCGTGAGCAAATCGCCTACGTTAAGTCGCGCGGCGAACTGAAAAACGGGCCTAAAAAGGTGCTGGTCATTGGTGCATCCACCGGTTACGGTCTGGCCTCGCGCATCAATGCCGCTTTCGGCAGCGGTGCGGCCACCATCGGCGTATTTTTCGAGAAGCCTGGCAGCGAAGGCAAAACCGGTTCCGCCGGTTGGTACAACTCCGCCGGTTTCGACAAGGCAGCTAAAGAAGAAGGCCTGTACGCGAAAAGCATCAACGGCGACGCATTCTCCAACGAGTGCCGTCAAACCGTGATCGACCTGATCAAAAAAGACCTGGGTCAGGTTGACCTGGTGGTTTACTCGCTGGCTTCGCCGGTGCGCAAAATGCCGGAAACCGGCGAAGTGGTGCGTTCCGCACTGAAGCCGATCGGCGAGCCGTACAAATCTGTCGCGCTGGACACCAACAAAGACGTGCTGGTTGAAGCCGTGGTCGAGCCGGCCAACGAGCAAGAAATCGCCGACACCGTGAAGGTGATGGGCGGCCAGGACTGGCAGCTGTGGATGGACGCGCTGGACGAAGCGGGCGTGCTGGCGGATAACGCGCAGTCTGTCGCTTACTCCTACATCGGTACCGATTTGACCTGGCCAATCTACTGGCACGGCACGCTGGGCAAGGCGAAAGAAGATCTGGATCGCGCGGCGCAGGCCATCAACCAGAAGCTGCAGGCCAAAGGCGGCGCGGCTTACGTTGCGGTGCTCAAGTCGGTAGTGACTCAGGCTTCCTCTGCCATTCCGGTGATGCCGCTGTATATCTCCATCGTGTTCAAAATCATGAAGGAGCAGGGCATTCACGAAGGCTGCATCGAGCAGATCCAGCGTCTGTTCGCGACCAAGCTGTACAGCGGTGCGGCGCCGGACACCGACGAGAAACACCGTCTGCGCCTGGATGACTGGGAACTGCGCGACGCCGTGCAGGAAACCTGCCGTGACATCTGGCAGCAGCTGAACGACAGCAACATCAACGAACTGACCGATTACCAGGGCTACAAGGCGGAATTCCTGCGCCTGTTCGGCTTTGGTCTGCAGGGCGTTGACTACGACGCCGATCTGAGCGGCGAAGCCAACTTCGATGTGATCGAGCTGGTCTAAGCGCGTCGAGCTGTCAAACAAGGTCGGGTTAGCCCGGCCTTTTTTATTGTCCGCGCGTTGGCGACCACCGCCTGACTCATCAGTCCACTTGATCATTGACAGCAATAAATTATCGTTTTACGATAATTTATTGCTGTTGATTAAGGGATAGAAAATTATGGGCGCTGCGCCAAGGATCCATCTGCCGCTGTATGTGCGTTGTCTGTGTTTGCTCATTATGGCGATGCTGATCGTCAGCACCGGCGTTGAGATGTTCATCATCGTGCGGGACTGGCTGCAAGGCGTAGCCTATCGCGATATCGTCGCCTCTTACCGGGAATATTACCCGGAGCTGCTTGCCTACGCGATCCCGCAGCAACGCTGGGCGCTGTTCGCCACGCTGGTTATCGACATGCTCGGTTATTTGCCCTATTACAGCGCGCTGCTGTGCGGCGCCGGGCTGTTTTATCAATTTTTCCGCGGCAACGTGTGGCATCGCAACAATATGGTGCTGTTGCAGATCATCGGCATCTTGCTGATCGTCGATGTGTTGTTCCCGTCGTTAGCCGGTCTGCTGCAGGTGATGGTATTGACCGCCGATGAAAAAATGCTGTTTATCCTTTATTATGGCGTCAATAGCGAGTCGGTGCGCTCGCTGATCGTAGGCTGCGCAATCCTGGTATTTAGCCGGGTATTTCTGGAAGCGTTGCGGCTGAATGAAGAACAGCTTTCTTTCGTGTGAGAATAGAGTGGCAATAATCGTAAGTCTTGATGTCATGTTGGCCAAAAGGAAGATGCGTTCAAAGGAGCTGGCGGAGCAGGTGGGGATCACTGAGCAAAACCTGTCTCTGTTGAAAAACGGCAAGGTCAAGGGAGTCAGGCTGGAAACGCTGGACAAGATCTGCCGCATTCTCGACTGCCAGCCTGGCGATCTGTTGGCCTGGCAGCCGGACGGCGAAGAGTAAGATCCCAGCGCACTCGGAAGTGCGCTGAACCTGTTGGCCCATTTCTGCGATTAGCGTTATCTTATTGAGCGATATTTGTTTTATTCAGGTTAATTAAAATAACGGGTGATTAACACCGGCGTATTCTTTTTGTCGCAGGCGATGGCATGCGGCGAGCGTTATTAAACTAAATAAACTCATTTTTCATTTACCGTCACTGCCAATGGCGTTATTTTAAGGGGAATAGTATGACACGGCGTAATTATCTTCTGGCATTGTGTCTGGTATTAAACGGATGCAGTGCCATTTACCCCACTGTTTCATCCTCATCCTCCTCCACTCACTGGGGGAATTGGGGAGCACCGCAGCCCGCAACGCGAGAACAAAAACAGCGTATTATCGCCGGCGAATCCGCCGCTTCCGTGCTGAATGAAGGCCGGGTCGGTATCGGCGGTACGCTGGACTGGTCGAAAATAGGGGAGCGCTAATCACCACTCTTTATTCGGCGTGGCGCCAGACGTTATCTCAGAGATATTGTGGAACGGTTTATTATTAATTCGCTACTCTGTTTTTCCGATGCGTTATTTATCTTTAAACGATGAATCTCTGCTTGTTGAGTTTATATCGACATACCCAGACATCATTACAGGAGTTTTCAATGGCAAAGCGTATTGTCGCCATGTTGATAATGTCGTTGTTGAGTCTGCAAGCAAATGCGGCCCGCTACGATCGGCAATGCGAGGGAATTTCTCCCGTGCTGTTTCAGAAGAAATTGAAAGAGCTGGCGCATGGCCTGCGACAAGAGATGGCGGTGCCGAGTCCACCCACGGAGAACGAGGCTGAAACCTTGGCGCGTCTGGTCGAATGCGATGCCGAAAACGCGAAAACGCCGGCGACGGGAGGGCAACATGCGCCAGATCCCGCAGAGCCTCATGTGTCTTCACTCAATGGCTGTTGAACGGTTCTCTGCGTCATTTTTCGTGGTGCCCCCAGTCGGCTTATTCATGGAGCTTGTGTATTGAAACTACCCTCGTTAATCGCTGCGGCGCTGGCACTGTTGGCCTCATTTTGCAGTCAGGCGTTCATCGATCGTCATTCCTCGCCCGGCGCCTCGACGGAAAGTTCTTCGGCGGTGGGATGCCCGGCGCGGCTGGATGGCTTGTTGCAGCATATTTGGTTGACTGAACAGATTCAGGCGGAGCGCATGCAGCTGGCGCGGCTGCGTGCGGAGCGGGAAGCGTTGGAAATGCGGTTGCAAACGCAGAAAACGGCGAGACGTTCTGCGCAGGGGCACCAGAGCGCCCGATCGGCCTGTGAACAGGGAGCCGATATTGTCCGCTGCCTGTCGCTGCGTCTGCGGCGGACGTCCCTGATGGGGCCGCATCGGCCGTTTGTCGGCGCATATTGCCGGGCCTGGCTGAATGGTCGACCGCTGAATTGCTAAAGATGAGAACAGGGATTTGTCAGGAGTTTATCGATGAAAATGATAGTGTTGGCCGGCATGGCCTTGTGTTGCGCCAGCTTCGCGCAGGCGCGGGTGGATCTGGAATACCATGCGGCGGCGCCGAAGGACAGTAAGATCACCGAGGAGTACCAGAAAAAGCGCGACGCATTGCGTCACAAGGTGTGGAATGTCGATAACCTGACGCAGGTCAACGAGCAGGCGATTGCACGGGAACAGCAGCGCGAGGCAGCAGAGGCCGCCGAGCGGCAGCAGCGGAACCTGGAACAGCAGGAGAAAAAGCAGCGTTGCCTGCGCAGACACTCGAAAGATCCTCACCCCGAGGCGAAGTGTTACATGCACAACTTCTAGCCTTCAACGTCCGGGCGCTTTCTGCGCCCGGCGTCGTTTAGGCCGGGCGGCAATGCTCTTTCAGCATGGCGATCGCGTCCGGTTTCAACTGATACAGATAGACCGGTCGGCCGGTGGCGCCGTACAGAATACGGGTGCCGAGAATGCCGCTCTCCGCCAGATAGATGAGGTACTTGCGGCAGGACACCCGCGAAATGCCGATGGCGTTGGCCAGGTTGTCGGTGGAGAATTCGCTGTCGTGCTGCTGTTCGATCCACTCGCACACCGTGCTCAGGGTGATGCTGGTCAGCCCCTTCGGCAGTTTCTTGCTCTCCTGGCCGCCGGGCTGGCGGCGCAGCAGGCTGTCGACGTCGGCCTGCGAAAACTCGCGCTGCGCCAAGAGCTGCGACTGTTGCCGGTAGTGGCTCAGCGCCTCCTTGAAGCGGCTGAACTGGAACGGCTTGATCAGGTAATCCACCACGCCGTAGTGCAGCGCTTTTTGCACCGTGTTCACGTCGCTGGCGGAGGAGATGATGATCACATCGGTCTTCTCGCCGAGCTCGCGCAGGCCGGGCAGCAGATCCAGCCCGTTCTCCTGCTGCATGTAGATATCCAGCAACACCAGATCGATGCTGACGCTGGCATCGGCCAGCAGGGCGCGCGCCTGGCTCAGAGTGGCGACCGTCGCCTGGCAGTGAAAACCGCCGACCTGGCTCAGGTAGTATTTGTTTAGCTCTGCCACCATCGGGTCGTCGTCGACAATCAGTACGTTAATCATGGGCTCTGCTCTTGGCCTGATAGGGAAGGTGCACGAAAAATTGGGTCAGCTCGCCCGGTTCGGATTCGAAATCGATGCTGCCGCCCAGTTTCTCCAGATGGCTGCGGATCAGCGCCAGGCCGATGCCGCGTCCCGTTCCCTTGGTGGAAAATCCGTGTTCGAAGATGCGCGCGCCGATCGCCGGATCGATGCCGGGGCCGTCGTCGCTGACGATACAGTGTAATTGATCGTCGTGGTGATGGAAGCTCAGGCCGATCTCGTGGCCCTCAACGCCGTCGATGGCGTCGATGGCGTTTTCGATCAGATTGCCGAGCACGCTGATCAGCACGTGCGTGGTTTCCGCGTCGTCGGTTTCCGGCAGCAGGCTGGTCTCCTCGATGGTCAGCTCAACGCCGGCTTCGTGGGCGCGGCTGATCTTGCCGATGAAGAAGCCCGCCACTTCCGGCGAGTGAATTTTGCGCAGCAGCGCGCCGATCTCTTCCTGGTAGTTGCTGGCGGTATTGATGATGTAGTTTTCCAACTGCTGATAAGCCTTCATGTGCAGCATGCCGAGTATCACGTGCAGCTTGTTCATAAATTCGTGCGACTGCACCCGCAGCGCATCGGCGTAGTGTGCCATGCCGCTCAGGCGCTGCAGCAGGCGGCTGACCTCGGTCTTGTCGCGGAAGGTGGCGATGGCGCCGGTCACCTGACCATTGACGATCACCGGCACGGTATTGGTCAGCAGTTCGCTGCCGTTGAAGCTGATCTGCCGATCGCGCAGCGGCTTGCCGCTGGCCAGCACTTCCGCCAGATGCAGCTGCGCCGGCCAATGTTTGCTGGCGGCTTCCAGCAGCAGGTTTTCCACCGGGCCGCTTTGGCGCAGCAGGCGCTTGGCCTCGTCGTTGACGATGGTGATGCGGGATTCATTATCGACCGCGATCACGCCTTCTTTAATCGATTGCAGCATGGCGTTGCGCTGTTCGAACAGGTTGGAGATTTCGTAAGGCTCGAAACCCAGCATGATGCGCTTGAGCGCGGAGACCAGGAAGAAGGTGCCCAGGCTGCCGACCAGCGCGGCGAAGGCGATGGTCCAATAGATGATCCAGCGGCTTTCCGCCACTACCCGCTGCACGGTGTCCAGCGCGATGCCGAGCGCCACCACGCCGATTTGCTGTTTCTGTGCGTCATACACCGGCACGAACACCCGCAGCGCCGGGGCCAGCGTGCCGCGGTTGATGGCGCTGTTGACGTTGCCCTGCAGCGCCGGCGCCAGATCTTCGCCGATAAAATGCTTGCCGATCAGCCAGGGTTTGGGGTGCGAATAGCGGATGCCCTGCATATCCACTACCACCACGAACAGCAGCTCGTTTTGATGGCGCACCTGCTCGGCGAAGCGCTGAATGGCGCCGCTTTGATCGCGCCGCTGCAGGCCGTCAACCACCGTGCTGGAGAGCGCCAGCGTATTGGCGACGGCGATGGCTTTCTGCTGCAGCTGATCTTGCCCCTCGCGGCTCATCTGCACGAAAAACAGCGCGAACACCACCAGCAGCACCGAAGCGATGATGGCGGACACCATCAGCGTGATGGCGGTGCTCAGCTTGAGCGGCACCCGTTGTTTTGGCATGGCGGTTCTCCGAATGGCGATATCACGGCGTATTCTAGCGAGGAATGAGGCAAGCTGCAGTTACCGGCAGCAGGTTATAGCATGCTGCCGGGTCGCGAAGGGGTTATTTTAGTTACAAAAGCGGGTCACTGCTGGTGGTAGATCTCCAGCGCCTGTTGGCCGCTGGCCCCCTGATGGATGATCGCCATCAGGGCGCGCACCACCTGCGACGGATTGCTGTGTTGATAGACATTGCGGCCATAGACCATGCCGGAGGCGCCCTGGGCCATCAGCGCGGCGGATTTCTCCAGCACCGGCCCCAGCTCCCCTTTACCGCCGCCGCGCACCAGCGTCGGGCAGCGCGCCGCTTCCACCACGCGGTGGAAGTCTTCCACCCGTTCGGTCGGGTCAGCCTTGATGATGTCGGCGCCCAGCTCGCGCGCCAGCCGCACCAGCGGCACGATCTTCTCCACGTCACCCAGTGAACCGTAGGCGGCGCCCTGGCCGACCGGTGCCATCACCAGCGGTTCGATCATCAGCGGCATGGCGTAGCGATCGCAGGCGTGGCGCAGGCGGCCGATGTTCTCCACGCACTGGCGGAAAATACCGGGCTCATCCGGGATCATATACAGATTGACCACCACCGCGGCGGCGTCCATTTGCAGCGCCGCCAGGATCGGCGCCTCCGGGTTGTGCAGCACCGCCCACATTTCGCGGTGGCGCGCGGCGTTATAGGCGTTGCCGACGTCGGTGCGCATCACCAGCGCCGGTTTTTCGCGCTGCGGCGCGCGCTGCAGCAGATCCGCCTGACCGTAGTTGACCTGAATGGCGTCGGGGCGCGCGGCGATCAGGTTGCCCATCACTCGTTCGATATCTTCCAGGCCGATCAAGAAATCCGGTTCGTTAGCGATGCCGTGATCGATCGCCACATCCAGGCATTTGCCGTTATTGAACAGGCGGTTCATCCGCACCTTACTGCTGAGCTGCATGTCAGGTCCTCCTGAGATAGGGATATGTCCATTATTGCCGAGTAAGGATGGTCGGGAAACGCGGAAACCGCAAACTGCGTGGCCGCTCGCAGTTTTTGCCGGCGCACGAAAGGGGAACGCTTGCCGGCGGCTTGCATTTCATTTGTTAGATCCGTGTCATGTTTTTGTTAATAAGCCATTCCAAAATGCATGTTTCGCTTGTTTGGGTTAAAAAGTTTCAATAACCTCAATTATGAAATAAATATTTAAAAGCGCGCTAAAGACGCCGTTTGTTATGCCAGGGGTTTATTTCAATTGATTGTTTTTAATCTATTTTGAGATATCGATCACCATTTTGTCTACGGCCTTAATACGGCGATAACACGGTAAATTCGCCGTATCAAAGGGATAACACCGACCGTAATGTTGTTTGAATGTAAAAAATATTTTTCATTAGCTGTCAACCAACAGACCTCTTCATTCTAACGATTAAAGGGTAACGAACATGAAGCTGAAGAAACTGATCGCCGCCTCGGTATTGATGTGCATGCTGCCGGCCAGCGTGTTGGCGAAAGACATCAAGATCGGCGTTTCCATGGCTTACTTCGATGACAACTTCCTCACCATTCTGCGCCAGTCGATGCAAAGCAAAATGAAGGCCGACGGCAACGTCAGCGGCCAGTTCGAAGACGCCAAGGGCGACATCGCGCAGCAAATTCAACAAATCGAAAACTTCGTCAGCCAGGGCGTCGACGCCATCATCCTCAACCCGGTGGATACCCAGGGCGTTAAGCCGATGATCAAGCTGGCCGAGAAGGCCAAGATCCCGCTGGTGTTCGTCAACCGCAAGCCGGAAGTGGCGCTGCCGGCAGGCATGGCCTACGTCGGCTCCGACTCCAAGCTGGCCGGCAAGCTGCAGATGGAGGCGCTGGCCAAGCTGATGAACGGCAAGGGCAACGTGATGATCCTGATGGGCGAGCTGTCGAGCGAAGCCACGCGCGACCGCACCCGCGGCGTGGAAGAGGTAGCGGCCAACTACCCCGGCATCAAAATAGTCGACAAGCAAACCGCCAAGTTCTTCCGCAAAGAGGCGGTGGACGTCACCACCGACTGGATTTTGTCCGGCCAGCAGATTGACGCTATCGCTTCCAACAACGACGAAATGGCCATCGGCGCTATTTTGGCGCTGAAGCAAGCCAAGAAATCCGGCGTGCTGGTGGCCGGCGTTGACGGCACGCCGGACGCGCTGGAGTTCATCAAGAAGGGCGATCTGGCGCTGAGCGTATTCCAGGACGCCAAAGGCCAGGGCGAGGGCGCGGTGCAGACCGCCGTTCAACTGGTGAAAGGCGAAAAAGTGGAGAGCAACGTGCTGATCCCTTACCAGCTGATCACCCAGGCCAATTACCAGCAATTCGCCGATAAAAACAAGAAATAAGCCTTGAAGCCCGCCGCGGGCGCCGGTGTGGGGCGAGCGCGGCGGAAAACGTGGGTCAGTGCGGAGGTAAGCGGTATGTACCCTTATGTTCTTGAGGCCGAAGGCATCAGCAAGCAGTTCCCCGGCGTCAAAGCGCTGGATAAGGTCTCGATTAAAATCAAACCCGGCAGCGTGCACGCGCTGATGGGGGAAAACGGCGCGGGCAAATCGACGCTGATGAAATGCCTGATCGGCATCTACCACCCGGACGAAGGCTCGATCAAAATCAAAGGTCGGCCGGTCACCTTCAGCGACACGCTGCAGGCGCTGCATTCGGGCATTTCCATGATCCACCAGGAGCTGAACCTGGTGCCTGACATGACGGTGGCGGAAAACATCTGGTTGGGGCGCGAGCCGGCGCGGCTGGGGTTCGTCAACCACGAGCAGCTGAATGAACAGACCCGCGAACTGCTGGCGCGGCTGAACATCAAACTGCAGCCGGATACACTGGTGGGCGAGCTGAGCATCGCCAACCAGCAGATGGTGGAGATCGCCAAGGCGGTGTCCTACAACGCCGACGTATTGATCATGGATGAACCGACCTCGGCGCTGACCGAAGGCGAAGTGGTGCACCTGTTCGCCATCATCCGCGAACTGCGCGAGCAGGGCAAAGGCATCATCTATATCAGCCACAAGATGGATGAGATCTTTGCCATCACCGACGAAGTGAGCATCTTCCGCGACGGCACCTTCATCGCCTGCGACAAAACCGAAAACCTGACCAAACAGTCGCTGATCACCATGATGGTGGGGCGCGAACTGACGCAGATGTTCCCCAAATTCAACAACAATATCGGCGAGGAAGTGCTGCGGGTGGCGGGGCTGCGCCGCAGCGGCTGGTTCCACGACGTGTCGTTCAGCGTCAAGCGCGGCGAGATCCTCGGCGTCGCTGGGTTGGTGGGCGCCGGGCGCAGCGAAGTGATGGAAAGCCTGTTCGGCATGCACCCGGCGGACGGCGGCGAGATCTTTATCGAAGGCCAGGCGGTGAAGGTGGATTCTCCGGCGAAGGCGATCGAGAGCGGCCTGGCGTTTCTCACCGAAGACCGCAAGAAATCCGGCCTGTTTCTGGTGCTGTCGGTGGTCGAGAACATGAGCATCGTCAACCTGTCGGAATACATTGGCAAGAACGGTTTCGTCAGCCACGTGCAGATGGCCAAAGACTGCATGGATCAGATTAAAAAGCTCAACATCAAAACGCCGACCATGGATCAGATCATCAATAACCTCAGCGGCGGCAACCAGCAGAAGGTGCTGATCGCGCGCTGGCTGCTGGCGCAGCCGAAAATCCTGATCCTCGACGAACCGACGCGCGGCATCGACGTGGGGGCGAAAGCGGAAATCTACCGCCTGATCAGCGAGCTGGCCAACCGCGGCGTCGCCATCATTCTGGTGTCTTCCGAGCTGCCGGAGATCCTCGGCATGAGCGACCGGGTGATGGTGATGCACGGCGGCCGCATCACCGGCATTTTGGACAAAGACGACGCGGACCAGGAGAAGATCCTGGCGCTGGCCTCAGAATAACGAAGGGTGAACATCATGAGTAACGTAAAGATTGAGAAGCCGCTCTCCGCCGATTCAACGGGCAAGGGAGGGCTGTTCTCCGGGCTGAGCGGCAAAATGCCGAAGGATACCGGCATCTTCATCGTGATGATCGGCATTGCGCTGATCTTCGAAATCCTCGGCTGGTACATGCGCGATCAGTCGTTCCTGCTGAACCCGAACCGCCTGCTGCTGATCGTGCTGCAGGTGGCGATCATCGGCATCATCGCGGTGGGCGTCACCCAGGTGATCATCACCACCGGTATCGATCTCTCCTCCGGCTCGCTGATTGCGCTGACCGCGGTGGTGGCGGCCAGCCTGGCGCAGACCTCGGACAGCATCTCGCCGATGTATCCGGGGCTGCTCGATCTGCCGGCGGCGATCCCGATCGGCGCCGGGATCGGGGTGGGCATCGTCTGCGGCTTTATCAACGGCTTCCTGATCACCCGCACCGGCATTCCGCCGTTCATCGCCACGCTGGGGATGATGGTATCGGCGCGCGGTCTGGCGCAGTACTACACCAAGGGCAACCCGGTCAGTTTCCTGTCGGACGGCTTCACGTCAATCGGCCAGGGCGCAATGCCGGTGATCATCTTCCTGGTGATTGCGGTGATCTTCCATATCGCACTCAAACACACCCGCTACGGCAAATACATCTACGCCATCGGCGGCAACATGACCTCGGCGCGGGTCTCCGGCATCAACGTCAATAAGTACCTGGTGACGGTTTACACCATCGCCGGCGGCCTGGCGGGGTTGGCGGGCGTGGTGCTGGCGGCGCGCGTCAGCAGCGGCCAGTCGAGCATGGGGATGTCGTACGAGCTGGACGCCATCGCCGCGGCGGTGATCGGCGGCAGCAGCTTGATGGGCGGCGTCGGGCGCATTACCGGCACGCTGATCGGCGCGGTGATCCTCGGCCTGATCAAAAGCGGCTTCACCTTTATCGGCGTCGACTCTTACATTCAGGACATCATCAAGGGCGTGATTATCGTCGCCGCCGTGTCGATCGACATGCGGCGCAACCGCAAAAAACACTGATTGCCGTGAATTGCCGCCGGTGCCAAGGTGGGCCGGCGGCATTTTTTTATCCGGGGGACACATCATGAACTACCTGAAAGGGCTGTGGCTGGCGGTGGCGCTGTGTGCGTCCACTCCGGCATGGGCGCAAACCATCGGCGTATCGATGGCCTATTTCGACCAGAACTTCCTCACCATTATCCGTCAGGCGATCGACAAGGAGGCCAAAGCGCGCGGCATTACCGTACAGTTCGAAGACGCGCGCGGCGACGTCGGCCGCCAGACCGATCAGGTGCAGAGCTTTATCAGCGCCGGGGTAGACGCGATTATCGTCGATCCGGTCAACTCGGCCAGCACCCCGGTGATGACCAAAATGGTGCAGGCCGCCGGCGTGCCGCTGGTGTACGTGAACCGCACGCCGGGCGACGCCAAACTGCCGCAGGGCGTGGTGTTCGTCGGCTCCGACGAGCGGGAGTCCGGCACGCTGCAGATGGAGGAACTGGCGCGGCTGGCCAACTATCAGGGCAACGTGGCGGTGATGATCGGCAATCTGACCGACGCCGGCGCGCTGCAGCGCACCAAAGACGTGGAGCAGGTGGTGGCCAGGTACCCGAAAATGAAGGTGGTGCAGAAGCAGAGCGCCAACTATTCACGCAGTGAAGGCATGGATCTGATGATGAACTGGCTGACCAACGGCGAAGCGATCGACATCGTCGCCGCCAACAACGACGAGATGGCGATCGGCGCGATCATGGCGCTGCAGCAGGCGGGCAAGGTGGACCAGAAAGTGCTGATCGGCGGCATCGACGCCACGCCGGACGGCCTCAAGGCGCTGGCTTGCGGCAAGATGCAGGTCACGGTGTTCCAGGACGCGGTTGGCCAGGGCAAGGCTTCGGTCGATGTGGCGCAGCGCATGATTAACGGTGAAAAACTCGAGCCGTATTACTGGATCCCGTTCGAGCTGGTGACGCCGGCCAATCAGGGGAAATACGCGGCCAGGCCGTGAGTTAACCGCCAGGTTCGCGTTGCCGGGGCGCTGCTTGCAGCGCCTTTTTCATGCGCCAATTGCATGTCCGCTTGCGGCCAGCGCGGCGCCGAATCTTGCCTCACACTGAGGATCTTTAAACCGCGTGAGGATGAGCGATGAACGCATTGAACGGCAAGGTGGCGGTGATCGGTGGCGCCAGTTCGGGGATTGGTAGAGCAGCGGCGCTGCTGTTCGCCCGGCAGGGAGCTGCGCTGGTGTTGGGCGCGCGGCGTGAGCCGCTGTTGGCGGCGCTGGTGGAGGACATTCGGCGCGAGGGCGGCCGGGCGCTCGCGGTGGCGGGCGACGTGCGTGACGAAGCCTTCGCCGAACGGCTGACGGCGGCGGCGGTCGATGAGTTCGGCGGGCTGGATATCGCTTTCAACAACGCCGGCACCTTGGGGCCGCTGGGGCCATCGCTGGCGCTCACCGCCTCAGCGTGGCGCGAGGTGTTGGAAACCAACCTGTCCAGCGCCTACTACGGCGCCAAATATCAAATCCCCGCCATGTTGGCGCGCGGCGCAGGCTCGGTGATATTCACCTCCACCTTCGTTGGCCACACCGCGGCGTTTCCCGGCACGGCGGCCTATGCGGCCGGCAAGTCGGGGCTGATCGGCCTGACGCAGGCGCTGGCGGTGGAGTTCGGCGGGCGCGGCATTCGGGTGAACGCGCTGCTGCCGGGCGGCACCGATACGGCGATGGGCCGACAGATGAGCAATACCCCGGAGGCGCTGGCGCAGGTGGCCGAACTGCACGCGCTGAAGCGGCTGGCGATGCCGGAGGAGATCGCGCAGGCGGCGCTGTATCTGGCGTCTGACGCTTCTTCATTTGTCACCGGCACCGCGATGTTGGTGGACGGCGGCGTATCCATCCAGCGCGGCTGAGGTTGGCATGGCCCGTGGCCGGGTGCCACGGGCCCTACGCGAGGCGTTACCAGCCTTTGACGGCGTCACCCTTGTAGATGTCGGCGGCGCTGGCCGCCACTTCGTCGGTCTGATAGGCCTTGACCAGATCCTTCACTTTCTCGCTGTCTTTATTGTCGATGCGGCTGGCGAAGATGTTGACGTACGGCGAGTTTTTGTCTTCGACAAACAGCCCGTCCTTGGCCGGCGACAGGCCAATCTGGCTGGAGTAGTTGGTGTTGATGACAGCCAGCGTCACTTTCTGATCGTCCAGCGCGCGCGGCAGCTGCGGCGCTTCAATTTCGACGATCTTCAGCTTTTTCGGGTTGCCGACGATGTCGAGCGCGGTCGGCAGCAGGCCGACGCCGTCTTTCAGGGTAATCAGCCCCTGTTTTTGCAACAGCAGCAGTGAGCGCCCCAGGTTGGTCGGATCGTTCGGCACCGCCACCTGCGCGCCGTCCGGCAGTTGGCTGAGCGCGGTGATCTTCTTCGAATAGCCGGCGATCGGGTAGACGAAGGTGTTGCCCACCGCCGCCAGCTTGTAGCCGCGCTCCTGCATCTGCTTGTCCAGATACGGCTTGTGTTGGAAGGCGTTGACGTCCAGATCGCCGTTATTCAGCGCTTCGTTCGGCAACACGTAGTCGTTGAAGGTCACCACCTCCACGTCCAGATCGTATTTCTGCTTGGCCACTTTCTGCACCACCGCCCACAGCGACTGATCGATGCCGGCGCTGATGCCGACCTTGATGTGGTGATCGTCCTGTGCCGTCGGGCCGCAGGCGGTCAGCAGCAGCGTGCCGGCGGCGGCCAGCGCCAGGGTGAGGTTTTTCAGCGTAAATGTCATTTTACCAGGGTCCTTGTCAACATTGCCTGCTAATTTTGGCGGGCAGAATAGTGGCAGTGACTGTAGGTAATCGCTGGGCTAAAACAAAATACTGATTCACTATGACTCATAGCGATTAGCTATGAGCGGCCGCCGCCTGGCGCGGTGCGGATTGTTTTGACGGCGAATCGGCGGGCTTATTATGATAGCCGTTGGCCTGCGAGGGCAGACTGGGTACTGAAACGAAGGAAAAGACAATGCGATTGAACACTTGGAGCAAGGCGCTGTTGCCGCTGGTGGTGTTGGCCTGCGTCTCGGCGACTCAGGTTCGGGCGGCGGAGAGCGATACCGGGCCGATCCCCAAACAGCTGCTGGGCAACTGGCGCGTCAGTAAAATTGTGCCGACCCAGACCACCGGCTGCTGGGATCAACAGCAGGCGCAGAGCCTGATCGGCGGCAAAATCAGCTACAAAGCGGATGCATTCAGCTGGAACGGCACGGCGCTGAAAAGCGAAGGGGCCACCGTTAGCACCGTAGAAGCGCAGGAGTTTGTCGAAGACAATTCCGGCAGCAGCTCCTACATCGATTTCCCGATGCTGGGCATCAGCACGCCGTCGGTCGAACGCGTGGCCATTCAGCATGCGGATACCACCATCAAAGGCATTACCGATCAGGGCACCGATGGGGTGCCCGGCGATAACGTGCTGGTGAAAGACGCCAACACGCTGATCCTGTCGCTGTGCAACGTCTGGTTTGAGGCGCAGCGCGAGAAGTAATTTTTGCCTTCAGCCCCGGCAACGGGGCTTTCCCACCGCGTCGCCACCCGTCATACGCGCCATTTCTGAACTAAAATTAACCATAACGATATGACCCTGACGTGATATCGGAGCCTCGGCTCTACCGAGTCCATGACAGGAGGCGCTATGTGTTACCACCATATTGTCATCGCCACCGATCTGAGCGATGACGGCAAACGGCTGGTCGAAAAGGGGGCGCGGCTGGCGGAGGCGCTGCAGGCCAAACTCTCGCTGATCTATGTGGACGTCCACTACGACACCTACCATGCGGCGATCGGCTTTTCGGAGCGCAGCGATAACGGCGTGCCGTTCGAAGAGAAGATCCGCAAAGAGCTGGAACCCACTACGCAAAACGTCAATTACCCGATCGCGGAAGTGATCATCGGGCGCGGCGGCTTCGTTGACGAACTGCGCACGGCAGTCGTGGATAAGAACATCGATCTGCTGGTGTTCGGCCATCACCACGATCTGTGGAGCAACCTGTTTTCTTCCACCCGCAATGCCATCAACCAGCTGAATATCGACGTGCTGGTGATCCCGATCCGCTCATAAACGCGGGCCACCGCCGGGCAAACGATGGCGGTGGCCGCTGCGGCTTATTGCGTGAAGAAGTCGTTATACAGCATGTACAGGTGCGCCGCGCTCCAGGAGAAGTTCGGCGCGCCTTGCTGCTTGCCGGTGAGCGGGTTGTAGTTCTCGCGGATCGGCCCGTCGGCGACCAGACCGTCGGCGTGGCGGAAGAAGGCCTGCGCCATCGCCACCGCGTCGTCGCGATAGCCGTAGCGCTCCATGCCCTTGAGACCGAAATACACCTGATCGACCCACACGCGGCCGCGCCAATAGATATCCGCGCCGAACGCCGGATTGGTCAGCGCCGCGGTGCCGAGCGGCACGTAGGTATTGAACTCGCGCGGATCCTTCATCACCTTGACCACCGCATCGGCGTGCGGCTGGCTGGCGGCGCCGTTGAACAGCGGCGACCAGCCCTCCGGCCCTTTGCCGCGTTCGACGATCGGTTTGCCGGCGCAGCCGTTGGCCAACGGCCGGCTTTCGATGCGGATGTCATAGAAGAAACCGCTCTGCTTGTCGAACATGCAGGTGTTGATGTAGGTCGCCAGCCGGTCGGCTTTGGTGCGGAAGGCAGCGGCCTCGGCACCGCGGCCCAGAATATCGGCCATCTCCGCCAGGTAGCGGTTGTCGCTGTACATGTAGCTGGCCTGATCCACCGATTCCTGCAGCAGTGAGTAACCGAGCAGCGTGCCGTCCGGCGCGCGGTTTTCGGCGAATTTTACCTGCCAGTCTTCGCGTTTACCGCCTTGTGCCACGTAGCGCGCCAATTGATCCGGATCGATAAAGCCGAATACCGCCGCGTCGTCGCGGCCCGACTCCCAGGAGGCGGCGGTCTGCGCCGGGATCTCGATGCTGTCGTACCGCCCCTCGCGCACGATGCGATCGTAATTGTCGAGGCCGGCCAGCGTTTGCTCGCGCTGCCCACGCTTGACGGTGAACAACATGCGCCCGTCGGGGGTATTGTGCGCTTTGTCGCGAGTGGCGCCGTACTCCGGCACGCCGTTGCCGTTGTGGTCACGGTTGCGCAGCCACCAGTCATGGTAGGCCACCAGCTTCGGGTACATCTCCGCCAGCCAGCCCTTATCGCCGGTGACGCGATACACCTCCATCACTGCCCAGGCCGCCAGGCTCGGTTTGGTGTTGCGTTCGTTCCAGTTGCCGCCGTCGCCGCGGCGCTCCGGGCTGGGGTTGTAGGCGATAAGGTCGGGCAGAAAACCGGTATCCCACGGGCGCAGGGCGTCGCCCGGCCGGATCTGGTAGGCGAACACCGCGCGAATGTTGTCCTTGGCCACGTCCGGGTTGAAGTGCACCATGGCGTAGGCCTGCTTCCAGGTGTCCCACGGCCAGGTCTGGTTGCCGGAGAACCAGCGTCCGGTGACCGACGGGGTGACCGAGTCGAACTTCATCGCCCCGGCTGCGCCGCGCCAGTTGCCGTTCAGCGTTTCTATCGCTTTGACCGCCACGCGGGTTTGTTCCGCCGTGGCGTGCGGGTTGCTGAGCCCAGTGGCGAGATAGCGTTCCCAGCGCTGCGCCGACGCGGCCATATAGCGCTGCGGGTGAGCGAGGATGTCGGCGATAGTGCGCTGTTCGCGCTGCGTTTCTTCGGCGGTGAGCAGGTGCGAGTAGGTGGTATACAGCGTGGTGGCGCCAGCAATGCGCGCCGTGGCGCGGAAGCGGTGGCCGTCGACCGTGGTGCGCTGCGGCAGCGATTTGTGGATCTGATACTCGGACTGCCCGGAGGTCATCAGCTGCGACTGCGCGCGCACCTTGCCGAAGGTGACGCGCAGGCCGTCCGCCGTCGGCACAATGCGGCGCGTGTAGTTCGGGAATGCCTGCTCGAGGGTCGCCGGCGGCAGCGGTTTTTGCTCTTTGGCGGCGTAGCGCTCCAGCAATTCGCCGTCCCACACCAGCTCCAGCGGCGCGTCGGTCAGGATCTGGGTTTCCAGCAGCGAGGTGCGCGCGGCAGCGAAGCGCAGCGTCAGGTTGACGGTCACGCCCGGCGCGCTGAGCCGCTGCACCAGGGCGCCGGGCAGGCTGTAGGCCGTCATGGTGAAATGCACCGGTTTACCGTTTCGATAGACGGTGAGCCGATCGAAATTGTTGGCCATAAAGTTGATGTACTCTTCGGTCAGCAGCGCCGGGCCGGGGAAGCCGCCCATGCCTTCCGGCCCGCTCGGCAACAGGTGGCCGTGCCAGGCGCCGAGATCGAAGAACGGATTGAAGCGCTGGTGATCGTCGAAGTCGTAGTCGAGCATAAAGTGCGGCGCGCCGCGGCGGTCGATCACGTTTGGGTAGCGCTCGGCGAGCGGGGCGTCGGGCGTTTTCGGCGCGCAGCCCGCCAGCATCAGCACGAGGGCAGTGGCCAGCGGGGTCAGGGGGGTCATGTTCATCGTAGGAGCCTCAACGGTTACCAATAGAAATATTGCATCAGAAACACCGAGTTGCTGGCGCCGGTGCTGTCATTGCGCATAAAGAATTTGCTGTCCAGCGCGGTGGCCAGTTTGCCGCCGGCGTATTCGTACCAGACCCCGAATTGGGCGTAGGAGGTGGCGGTATCCGCCGCGCGATCAAACCGGTGGCGGGCGTAGCTGTAGGCGGTGGAGAGATACAGCCCTTTGGCGGTTTCCGTCATCGCGCTGAGCATCAGGCCCGACTCGTTGCCGGGGTGGCCGCCGCTGTCGCCTTTGCCGGTGTGGTGCCAGACGCGGCCGGCCAGGTGTTTGCCGCGCAGCCCCAGCAAAAACAGCTGCCCCAGGCCGTCGGTCACTTCCAGGCCGTTCAGCAGCGTCAGACTGTCCTGCAGATCGTATTGGGTGTAGCCGTTGACCATCGCCCGGTAGGTATATTTGTCGGAATAGCGGTCGTATTTGCCGAAGTGCAGCAGCGCCTTGCTCTCGTCGATGCGGCTTTCCGGCGCCGCCGTCACACTGTAGCGAAAGCGTCCGGTCAGGTTTTGCAGCTTGGCGGCGTAGCTGAGATCGCGGGTGTTGGGGATCACGTAGCCGTACTCCGGCGTGAAGTCGCCCCACCATTGCAGATCGTCGAGCGACGAGTCGTTGCGTACGCTAAGCATCATCTCGGTGCCGTCGTCAGTGCGGTAACCGCCGTAAAAGCGGTTTAACCCACCCTCGAAGCCACCCCAGCCGTGGCCTGGCGTCCAGGCATGGCCCTGGCTGTCCGCCTGCACGGTCCAGCCTTCACCGTAAATCAGGCCGAACCAGTGGCCCCGTTTGATCTCCAGGCCGCCTTCGATATAGGTGCCGTCGCTGTATTGATACTGATGTTCGCCGTTCAAATAGACGCTGCCGCCGATGCCGAGCTCGCCGTAAAAGCGCAGGGCGGTCGCGGCGGTTTCGGACAACGGCGGCGGCGGCAGCTGATTGCGCTCCGCCGGGGTGACAGGTTCTTGCTCCGCCCAGACGGGCGCGCTAACGAGCAGCAACCAGGGCAACAGGGCGTGATGATTTAGTGATTTCATGGGGCATAGGCCTGGTGTTGGATGGAACGGAACGTCAGCCGAGCGGCGGCTCACGCGAGGTCGCTCCCGGATCCCTGGGAGAAGAGAAAACGTCCGCCCGTAGAGAGCGGTAAACGGCAGGTATATTAGTAAAATATTTAGTAAAAAATACGCTTTAATCAGTAAAGCGTTAACTTGATCACAGCGGACGAAATGGGTATCTTTCGCTGCAGGCGCCCGGCAACGGCTGGCATGAGCGTGCTCTGGCCCGATTTGGGAAGGAGAGGGCGCGGGCGGCGCTGTACGCCGCGGCGCTATCCGATTAAGCTACCGTTTTTCGTCTGTGCATTGGGACTCTATGGCCACACTGAAGGAAATTGCTGAAGCCGCTAATGTGTCCGTCGCCACCGTTTCGCGCGTGTTGAATGACGACCCCACCCTGAGCGTGAAGGCGCAAACCCGCCAGAAGATCCTGGAAGCGGCGGAGCGCCTCGAATACAAGATTGCGCCTTCCAAACGGCAAAGCGGGCAACGCCTGCAATTCGCCGCGCTGTTCACCTATACGCAGGGCGTGGAGATCAATGATCCCTATTACCTGGCGATGCGTTACGGCATCGAAACGCAGTGCGAAAAGCTGGGCGTGGCGCTGAGCGCCGGTTACGACTTCAACGGCGACAAGGCGCTACCGTCGGCCGATGGCCTGCTGGTGATCGGCCGGCCGCAGCCCGCGCTGTATGAGCAGCTCAGGCAGCAGGAAACGCCGGTGGTATTCATCGACGGCGTGGTGGACGACGAGCGTTTCGACTGCGTCAATGTCGACCTGTACAAGATCAGCCGCAAGGTGATCGACTACTTCATCGGCCGCGGCTATCAGCGCATCGGCTTTATCGGCGGGCGCGACGATCCGGCCGGTATCGACCAGCGCGAGCAGGCGTTCGTCGAGTATGGGCGGCAGCAAAATGTGGTACGGGCGCAGGATATTTACCACGGCGATTTCAGCAGCCAGTCGGGCTACCAGTGTGCGAAAGCGATGTTGCAGAGCAAGGCTGGCTATCCGCCGGCGCTGCTGGTGGCGACCGATTCGATCGCGATCGGCGTGCTGCGCGCGCTGCATGAACACGGCATTCAGGTGCCGGGGCAGATCGCGCTGATCAGCGTCAATGATATTCCCACCGCCCGCTTTATTTTCCCCGCCTTGTCCACGGTGCGCATCCCCTCGGAAACCATGGGCGCACAGGCCGTCAACCTGCTGGCGGAGCGGCTGCGCGATGAGCGCACCGTCCCGCTGTCGATCTTTGTTCCCAGCTCGCTGCAGCTGCGCGACACCACCGTCGCCTGATTGGCCCCCGCCTTGGCGGGGGCGTTGGCGCTCAAAATTAACGTCATGATAAAAAAAGGCATTTGAGATTTATTGTGATCCTGTCGTCATTTGGTAAATATCAACTGTAATTTTTACTAAATATTTACTATCGTTTCCGCATTGCACAGGTGTCGGGAGACGTGACGTGAATAATTGGGAAAACATTGAAAAACAGTCTGAGCACCGGTTGCCGCCGCGCGCGAGCTTCTTCAGCTATGCGGACGCCGGGCAGGCGCTTAGCTTCGATCGCAACGCCAGCCGACGCTTCCAGCTGCTGAGTGGCCGCTGGCGCTTTCGCTTCTTCGAGCACCCGGCGCAGGTGCCGGCGGCGTTTTACCGTGAGCCGATGAGCGACTGGGGCGATATGGCGGTGCCGGGCATGTGGCAGTTGGAAGGGCATGGCCACCTGCAGTACACCGACGAGGGCTTCCCGTTCCCGATCGACGTGCCTTACGTGCCGACCAATAACCCCACCGGTGCCTATCAGCGCCACTTTACGCTCGACGCCGGCTGGCAAGATCAGCAAGTGCTGATCAAATTCGACGGCGTGGAAACCTACTTCGAGGTGTACGTCAACGGCAACTATATCGGCTTCAGCAAGGGCAGCCGGCTGTGCGCCGAGTTCGATATCAGCCCCTATGTGCGGCAGGGCGAGAACCTGCTGTCGGTGCGGGTGATGCAATGGGCCGACTCCACCTATATCGAAGATCAGGACATGTGGTGGATGGCCGGCATCTTCCGCGACGTCTATCTGATTGGCCAGAGCGCCACCCACATTCACGACCTGACGCTGGTCACCACCTTCGATGAACGCTACTGCGATGCGCTGTTGGCGATCGACGCCGAACTGCATCATCTCGGATCGCAGGTCGCCGAGGGCTGCCGCCTGCAGGCGCAGCTGTTCGACGGCGATCGCTGCGTGGCGGAGCAGTGGCGCGACGATCTGCGCATCGAGCAGGCGTTGAACTGCCGTTTCGAGCTGCCGGTCAGCCGCCCGCAGCAGTGGAATGCGGAGAATCCCTATTTGTATCAACTGCTACTCAGCCTGTATGACGGCGTCGGCAACCTGCTGGGCGTGGTGCCGCAGCGGGTGGGCTTCCGTGAGATCGCGGTGCGCGACGGGCTGATGTACGTCAACGGCCGCTACTTCAAACTGCACGGCGTCAACCGCCACGATCACGATCACCTTAAAGGGCGCGCCGTCGATATGGCGCGAGTGGAGCGCGATATCGTGCTGATGAAGCAGCACAACATCAACTCGGTGCGCACCGCCCATTACCCCAACGATCCGCGCTTTTACGAGCTGTGCGATCTCTATGGCCTGTTCGTGATGGCGGAGACCGATCTGGAGAGCCACGGCTTCGCCAACGTCGGCGATCTCAGCCGCATCACCGACGATCCGCGTTGGGAACATGCCTACGTCGAGCGCATCGAGCGCCACGTGGCGGCGCAGAAAAACCACCCGTCGATCATCATCTGGTCATTGGGCAACGAGTCCGGCTACGGCTGCAATATTCGCGCCATGGCCCGGCGCTGCAAGGCGCTCGATCCGACCCGTCTGGTCCACTATGAAGAAGATCGCGACGCCGAAGTGACCGATGTGATCAGCACCATGTATTCCCGCGTGGCGATGATGAACGCCTTCGGCGAATACCCGCACCCCAAACCACGCATCCTGTGCGAATACGCCCATGCCATGGGCAATGGCCCCGGCGGGTTGTTCGAATACCAGTCGGTGTTCAACCGCCACGCCAGTTTGCAGGGGCACTACATCTGGGAGTGGTGCGATCATGGCCTGCTGAGCCACGACGAGCAGGGGCGCGAGCGCTACCAGTACGGCGGCGATTACGGCGACTACCCGAACAACTACAACTTCTGCATGGACGGCCTGCTCTACCCGGATCAGCGCCCCGGCCCCGGCCTGCGTGAATACCAGCAGGTGCTGTGCCCGGTGGAGGTGACGGCGGAAGAGGGCGCAGGCGACGTGCTGCGGGTGAAAAACCGCTATTGGTTCAGCTCGCTGGCGGACATCACGCTGAAGGTCAGCGTCAAGACCGACGGCCGCCAGGTGGCAAGTTACGAATTCAAGTTGCCGCATCTGCAGCCGGGCGAGAGTGAAGACATGCACCTGCCGGTATTGGCGCTGGGGCAAGGGGAAACGCTGATCGACGTGGCGGTGCATAAGGACAGCGCCACCCGTTACAGCGAGAGCGGCCAGCGGCTGGGGCATTATCAGCATCTGCGCCAGACGGCGACGCGGCTGCCGGCTCCACCGCTGGCCGATGCGCCGGCGCTGCAATGCCGCGAGGAGAATCATCAGCTGATCGTCAGCGGCGCCCGGTTCCAGCTGGCGTTCTCGCTGCTGAGCGGCGAACTGCTGTCGTGGCGGGTAGACGATGAAGAAATGGTGGGGCGCGCGCCGCGCATCACCTTCTTCAAACCGGTGATCGATAACCATAAACAGGAATATGAGGGGATTTGGCTGCCGCAACATTTCCCCATCATGCAGCAGCACTTCCGCCGTCTCAGCCGGCAATGGCAGGGCGAAGATCTGCTGCTCGAGGTGCACAGCCTGATTGCGCCGCCGGTGTTCGACTTCGGCATGCGCTGCACCTACCGCTGGCGCATCTCCCCGCAGGGCCACGTCAGCCTGGATCTGTCCGGTGAGCCTTACGGCGATTTCCGGCAGATTATCCCGAAAATCGGTCTCGATTTCGGCATCAGCCGCCGCTTCGAGCAGGTGGAATACTACGGCCGCGGACCGGGCGAGAACTACCGCGACAGCTGCCGGGCCAACCTTATCGGCCACTACCGGCAGCGCGCCGACGCGCTGTTCGAACACTATCCGTTCCCGCAGGACAACGGCAACCGGCAGGATGTGCGCTGGCTGAGCCTGCTGGACGCGGCGGGCAAGGGGATCTTCATCCAGCCGCGGCGGCCGATCAATTTCAGCCTGTGGCCTTACAGCGCCGAGAGGCTGCACCAGGCCCAACACATCAACGAGCTGGAACCGAGCGACTGCCTGACGCTGAACCTGGACGACCAGATCCTCGGCCTTGGCTCCAACTCCTGGGGCTCCGAAGTGCTGGATACCCACCGGGTTTATCTGGCGCCGTTCAGCTACGGCTTCACGCTGGTGCCGTTCGACGGTCGGCAAACGCAGGGCGCCATGCTCGCCGGTTATGACTTCACGCCCGCTCATCACCACCCGCAGTCTGCGGAGGAAAACGCATGATCATTCTCGAATCCCTGGCGGAATTTCAGCGCATTTATCACAGCGGCAAGAAGTGGCTGCGCTGCATGGAGGCGATCGCCAATGTCGATCGCATCAGTCCGAACGTATGCCATTCGATCGGCGACTCGCTGACGTATCGGCTCAACGTCGGCGCCGGCCGGCAGCACGGCTGGCTGGAGGGCAACCGCCGTTACTTCGACGTGCACTATTACCTCGACGGGGAAGAGACCGTCGAGATTGCCGACAAACGGGCTCTGGTGACGGTGGCGCCCTATCAGGACGAAACCGACCGCGAGTTTTTCAGCGGCGAAGGCGAGCGGCGCCGGGTCGGTAAAGGCAACGTGGTGATTTTCGAAAACCACCAGGCTCACCGCTTCACAGAAAGCGGCAAGATAAAAAAAGTCATTTTAAAAGTGACGGTGGAAGACAGCTATTTCGTCAATAAATAGCGCGCCCGCCGAACAATAACAACAAACCGAAGTCCCCTACACCATTCGGAGAATCTCTATGGCTGCGTCGAACAGAAACACCATCGGCAAGTTTGGCCTGCTGTCGATGACGTTTGCGGCAGTGTTCAGTTTCAACAACGTGATTAACAACAATATTCAGCTCGGGGTCGCTTCGTCGCCGGTATTCCTGGTGGCGACGATCATTTACTTCATTCCCTTTTGCCTGATCATCGCCGAATTCGTCTCGCTCAACCGCAATTCCGAGGCCGGCGTCTATGCCTGGGTGAAAAGCGCGCTCGGCGGGCGCTGGGCGTTTATCACCGCCTACACCTATTGGTTCGTGAACCTGTTCTTTTTCACCGCGCTGCTGCCGCGCGTCATCGCCTACGCCTCTTACGCGTTTTTAGGCTATGACTACGTGTTTACGCCGCTGACCACGGCGATCATCAGCATCTTCCTGTTCGCCTTCTCGACCTACATCTCCAACAGCGGCGCAAAACTGCTGGGGCCGATGACCTCGGTGACCTCGTCGCTGATGCTGCTGCTGACGTTTTCCTACATCATCTTGGCGGGCGCGGCGGTGCTGGGCGGCATTGAGCCGGCCGATCCGATCAACGTGCAGGCGATGACCCCGAACTTCAACTGGGCGTTCCTCGGCATTACCGCCTGGATCTTCCAGGCGGCGGGTGGGGCGGAGTCCGTGGCGGTGTACGTGAACGATGTGAAAGGCGGCAGCCGCGCCTTCGTGAAGGTGATCATCGTTTCCGGGCTGTTCATCGGCGTGCTGTATTCGGTGTCTTCGCTGCTGATCAACGTATTCGTCCATCGCACCGACCTGCACTTTACCGGCGGTACGGTACAGGTGTTCGAAGGCCTGTCGGCGCACTTCGGCCTGCCGACGGTGCTGATGAACCGCTTTGTCGGCATTGTTTCCTTCACCGCCATGTTCGGCTCGCTGTTGATGTGGACGGCGGCGCCGGTGAAGATTTTCTTCACCGAAATCCCGAAGGGCATTTTCGGCGAGAAAACCATTCGCCTGAACCGGCACGGCGTGCCGACGCGCGCGGCCTGGATCCAGTTCTTCATCGTTATCCCGCTGATGCTGATCCCGACGTTGGGTTCCAGCAGCGTGCAGGATTTGATGAACACGCTGATCAACATGACCGCCGCCGCCTCGATGTTGCCGCCGCTGTTCATCATGCTGGCCTACCTGAATCTGCGGCTGAAGTACGACCGGGTAGCGCGCGATTTCAAAATGGGCTCGCGCCTGCAGGGCATCGCCATCGTCAGCGTGCTGATCGCCATCTTCACCGTCGGTTTCTTCGCCTCGACGTTCCCGACCGGCGCCAGCATCATGACCATCGTGTTCTATAACGTCGGCGGGTTGGTGGTGTTTCTGGGCTACGCCTGGTGGAAGTACAATCGCTACTCGAAGACCCTGAACGCCGAGGCGCGCTACCACGAAGACATGCCGCTGGCGCGCCTCGCGCTGGAAGCGCAGGAAGGGGCGCCGGCCGGGCAACCCGCGCTGACCACGCCCGCTTGCAATAAGCCGCTGTAATCTCTCCTCTATCGGCTCCGCGCTCCGGCGCGGAGTCTCGTTTCGCGTAAAAAGTCCACGTCTGCGTTTGCATAATACATAAGTGAATACTAATGTATTTATATGAACGAAAATGACATCTTCAAGGCGTTGGCCGATCCGACCCGCCGCACCATCTTCGACAAACTCGCCGCCGGCAGCATGAATGCCAGCGCGCTGCGCGAAGGGTTGCCCATCAGCCAGTCGGCGATGTCGCAACACCTGGCGGTGCTGCGCAATGCCGGGCTGGTACGCGAGGCGAAGCAGGGGCGCTGCGTCAATTATCAGGTCGACCCGGACGGGCTGGCGCAGATCGCCCAGTGGCTGGCGAAGTACCGCGCCTGGTGGCCGGCGCGCATCGACGCGCTGCAAACCTTGCTGAAGGACATGGACCAATGAACAAACGGGCTGAGCCGCCGCCGCACGATCGGCTGGTGTTGGAGTATGCGCTCGAGGCGCCACCGGAAAAGGTGTGGCGGGCGCTCAGTATTCCTGCGCTGCGCGAGCAGTGGCTGCCAACGGGCGACCTGGCACAGGCCGAGCCGTTGGCCACCACGCCGGGCGAGGCGGTGAGCTATCGTCTGCGCGACGACCAACCGCCGTTTCTCGAAAGCGTCGTCACCCTGCAGATTGTGCCGGGCGTCGGCGGCGGCAGCCTGCTGCGGGTGATCCACCAGCTTGACGCCGCCAACGACGGCCCGACGATGGTGATGCGCGCCGCCTGACGCATTCCGATCACTTCCTTTTTGCCAACCCAGGAGTTCACCGATGCGTGAGAAGATGATGCTCGTCCCGATGGTGGTGGAGCAGACCAGCCGGGGAGAACGCTCCTTTGATATTTATTCGCGCCTGCTGCGCGACCGGATCATGTTCCTCAATGGCGAAGTCAACGACGACGTGGCCGAAATGCTGTGTGCCCAGCTGCTGTTTCTGGAGGCGGAAAACCCGGAAAAACCGATCCACCTGTACATCAACTCACCGGGCGGGGCGATCACCAGCGGGCTGGCGATTTACGACACCATGCAGTACATCCGTGCGCCGGTGCATACGCTGTGCATGGGCACTGCGCGTTCTATGGGCTCGTTCCTGCTGATGGCCGGCGAGCCGGGACACCGCATGGCGCTGCCCAACGCCAGCCTGCACGTGCACCAGCCGCTGGGCGGCTTTCAGGGGCAGGCGTCCGACATCTTGATCCACGCCGAAGAAATGAAGCGCACCAAAGACCGGGTGATCCGGTTGTACGCCCAACATTGCGGCCTGAGTGATGAAGCGGTGGAGCAGGCGCTGGATCGCGATCGCTTCATGACCGCCGACGAAGCGGCGGCCTGGGGGCTGATCGATAAGGTGCTGCGGGAGCGGTAAAACGGCTCAGCGGGGCTCGGCGGCCTGCGGCGTGTGCCAAACCCGTTCAAGCCCGCATTCGACCATCGCGAAATAGAGGCTGAAATAGCGCTCCGCCATGATAAAGAACGAGCTGTTGAGTTCGATCACCACGTTATTGGTGGTGGTCAGCAGGCCGGATTTTTCCGCCGCCTGTAGGATGCGGTTTACGTGCGCGCGTGAGACGGAGCACGACTTGGCAATTTTCGCCGAGGAGAGCAGCAGAAAGGGGGAGTCCTGCCGGATGCTTTCGATATGCAGCATCAGCAGCACCATGTGGCCGGCGTCCTTGCTGATAAACAGTCCGGATTGCGGCACCAGATCGATCAGGTAGATCTCCTTGAGCATCAGCTGCCCGTAGGCGGCGAAAAAGGCGGGGAGAAAGTCGGGCGCCGCCAGCAGCGCCGCGATGGGCATCTGTGGCGCCAGCGCCTGATAGGGCAACGCCATTGAGGCGATCAGCGCCTGGGTTTCCGCCAGCGCGTGCGGCGTAGGCTTATAGCGCAGCTGGCGTTTGTCATGTTCGCAGGGTTTGACCTCCAGTCGCCGGCCGACCCGCAAAAAGAACAGAAAGGAGTCCAGGGAGTTCTCGCTGATCACATTCTTTCCTTTAAAAAAGGCTTTGACGTCTTTCAGCCCGGCGTCGGGCTGGTGGTAATAAATGGACAGGATGGTGGAACAAATGATGAACCGGCTGTTCCTGAAGATGATTTTGTAAAACAGCGGATGTTTCTTGTAGGTCTCTTTCAATAACTCCCCGTGTTTGACGATGGCGGCGTGAAACGCCGGTGACTGCCTGATGATGTTGGCCTGTTTCTCCAGGTGAAACTGTAGCTGGAATCTGCTTAGACTCATTTTCCCTATTTCCTGTACTTAAAAAAAATGTGCTGCTTTTTATCGTTATGGGTTTGCTGTGTATGATTTGACGATCTGTTGGCCCTGGTCGTTGATGAGGGTGGCCTGAACGGCGACCTGTGAAGGGAGTGTCAGCGCCGCAACGCCATCGAGGGGGTAATCTCGCACGCTGAACGGCGCGGTCATCATGTCGCTTTCTTGCCGCACCGGGTAATCGCGCCTGTCGGTTTGCACGGCGATGCGGGCGAAGGAGAGATAAAACGCCGACCGGTTGTGGCAGCGCAGCAGATAGCCGCCCGGCGATTTTTGCAGCGAGAACGAGACGGCCTCGGCCGCGTTGTCGGCGTTACCCTTCAGCGCTTTGGGGCGGTAGAAGATTTTCATCTGCGTGTTCATCGCCAGCGTCACGTGCGACGCCAGCGGCGGCGTGGTCGGTCGGCTGGGCGGGATCTCATACAGGTTAAGCCAGAACACCGATTCTCTGTCGGTGGGCAGGGCCGCGCCGGCAAACAGGATCCGCAGCCCTTTCAGCGCCGAAGGCTGCAGGGCGAATACGCTGGGCAGGGTGACAAACGGCGCGCGGGACAGTTCGGGTGCGGCGTTGACATCGCCGTTATCGACCCAGGTTTGCGCTACGATCGGATAGCCGTTGGTGTTGAGCAACATCAGGGTTTTTTCCGTGTCTCCCTCGCGGAAAATCACCCGGGTGGCCGAGGCGATGATGCCCGCCTGCGCGCCCATGGCCGTCAGCGCCAGCAGCAGAGCGCATCCCATCGTCAGATATTTCTTTCTCATCATTATTGCACCTTAACCCAGACGTAGGCCCTGGCGTCCACTTTGCCGGCGGTGACAGTTTGCCCGGGCAGCCGGGCGAGCGTGGCGGTCAGTTGAGTGGTGTAGTGGGTGAATCCCGCCGCGGTGCTGCCGCCGCCGCTGGCGCCGTTGAGCACCGGGTACCAGCCGGCGTCGTTGCCCTGCGGGCATTGCCCGGCGCTGCAGCGCGCCCAGCCGACGAAGTTCATCGGCGCGCCGTTGCCGGCGTTGGCGAGCGCGATACCCACGCCGGTGGCGACGCTGCTGTCGGTGCCGTAGCCGCTGGAGAGCAGGTAGCTCACGCCGCCGTTGGCACTGACCAGCCCGAGTTGCTGCGCCGCGACATAGCTTTCATACGGCACTTGCAGGCCGAGGGCGGTATTGTTGCTGCTGACGCCGGAGACGGCGGCGTTGTCACATTCGATATTGATGGTGAACTGCGCCTGTGAGGTTTGCCCGGCGGTCAACTGGCTGACGGAAATGGTCGGCAGGATCACCAGCGGCGTGACGTTGCGCGCCACGCAGGTGGCTGTATAGGTCAAGGAGGAGATCGGTGCGGTGCCCATGCCCATCGCGTTCCAGCGCCCGGTGCCCCAGGTGGCGTAGTTGGTGGCGGAGTCGCTGCCGATAGGATCCGAGGCGATGCCGGGCCCCTGAAAGGTAACATAGCCGTTCGGCTGCGTGCAGGTATAGTTCGAATTGCCGGTGGTCGAGGCCATGCCCACCAGCGGGTTGCCGGCGCTGTAGCCACAGTAGTTGCTGGCACCCGCGCCCGGCAGCGAACTGATGCGGATCAGGTCGGCACGGATGGCGCTGAAGTCTTTCACCCGGATCTGAATTTTGCTGCCGACGGTGGCGTAGCGGGTAATCGGCGCCGACTGCCAGTAGCGGGTAAAAACCTTGCCGGAATCCAGGTGGGTCAGGCGGATGCCGACATAGGGGAAATAGGTGGCGTAGTAGTTGGGGTTGCCGTCTTGGGCGCCCAGATCGTAATAGCCGCCGACGCGATCGTCGCCGTTGGTGGCGAAGACTTCATAGATCTGCCCCGCATCGCTGGCGTCGCACTCATACAGCACCTTGTTGGGATCCGGATAGCGCGTGCCGGACGTAAGATCGAACACGCTGGTGCCGAGCGGCGTACCGACGGGCTGCAGGTAAGTGCTGGTCAGATTGACCCGGCCCAGCGCCGTGCCCACCCCGCAGGGATCGCAACCGGAATCGATCCAGGGGGCGACTCGGGTGCATTGGGCCAGCGCGGCGGGCGCGCCGAACAGCGACAGAGCAAGCAGCGCCAGGGCGGCGATCGGGTAAGCAATACGTTTCATCGTCTCTCCTGAGAATACGTTTAATGGGCTAGCGACATGGGGCGCTGAGCCGCTGAATCGGGCCGTCTTCCCCGGCGGGCAAGCGGTAATGCAGCGTGCACTGCTGGCTGGGCGCGTCGCCCCAGTTCAGCGTCAGTTCCCCGGCGCGCTTATCGCTGCGCAGATATACCTGATTGGCCTGGCCGACCATGCCCACGCTGTTGCCTGCCGTGTCAAGGACGTTGGCGCCCATCGGGATCGGTGCGTTATCGGGCCGCTGCGCGGTGATCAGCAGCGCCTGGCCGCGCACGGTGTTGAAGTGCAGGCGCACCGTGGCGCCGGCGTACGGGGCGACGCGGCGCTGGCCGTCTTCCAGTTCCGCTTTGTCGTTCATGCCCTCGGGGTTCAGCGCGACGGTGTTGTAGTGATAGGGCACCAGCGACGGCGCCAGGGCGTAGCCGAAGCGATCGACGCGCGCGCCCTGGCCGTCCATCACCCGTGCGCCGCTGGCGCCGGGCGCATCGATCAGGGCGAAGGTATCGCCGACATACGGCCCTAATGTCACGCCGCCGCGGTGCGCCACCACGGCGCCCTGCAGCGACAGGGAGCCTTGTCGGTACTGGCGCGCGGTGGAGAACGAGCCGGTGACGTTGGCGTAAGGCAGGCGGGTTTGCAGGTTGCCGCCCCAGATGCTTTGTTGGCGATCGTCGTCGGTGGTGAAGTTCAGGCCGTAGCTGACCGGCTGCTCGTCGCCGACGCTGCCCGACAGCGCAGCCTGATAGTTGCCGCCCTGACCCTGGCTGTGGTTGGCCAACAGCGAGACGCTGGGGGCGGATGATGAACGTCCGAGCGGGAAGCTCAGCGACAGGGCGGTGACGGTTTGCGTGTTCTGCGCCAGCGGCGCACTGTAGACGTTGTCCAGCGGCCCGTAGCCGCGGTAGTCGCCGTTGCTGTAGCCCAGGCTGCGGGTGCGGGTGACGGAGAGGTTAAGCGCCACGCCGTTGCCGAAGGTTTTCCCCCAACCCAACTGGAGCTGATTATCGCGGCCGCGCTGATCGCGGTAGTCCTGAGTCGAGCCGGACATCGTCAGGCTGCCGAATGCCCCCATCCCCTGATTGACGGCGACCTCGAAGCGCGAACGCTGGCGGTAGGAGTCGGACTGCCAGTTTTGGCCGGTAGTGGCGGCGCGCCGTACGCCGAGCACGTCGCTGAGATCGCGAAAGCCTTCGGTAGAGTAGCGGTAGCCGGCGATGGATAAGGTGGTGTCCGTCGGGCTGAAGGTTCGGCTGTAAGAGAGGTGCAGCATCCAGCCGGAGGCGCCGCCGTCCGGCAGGCTGGCGTGGGAATAGGTGGTATCCATGCCGAAGGCGCCCAGCCAGCTGCTGTACACGCCGCCCAGCATCATCGCCTGGTAGCCGTCCGCCAGCTGGTTGCCGAGGTTGAAGGTCAGGGCGTTGGTCAGGCCGTGCTGCCAGGTCACTTCGCTGAACAGATCGTTGTCGCCGACGTAGCGGGAACGGCCGACGATCGCGGAGTAGCGCGACTGGCCGGGGCGGATGGATTCCGGCACCGCGGCGAACGGCACGGTGAAGGTGCTGACGCTGCCGTCGGCTTCGGTCACCACCACGGTGAGATCGCCGGCGTAGTTGGTGGCGTACAGATCGTTGATGGCGAACGGCCCCGGCGCGACGGTGGTTTCATACAGCGTGCTTTTGCCCTGCAGCACCGTCACGCGCGCGTTGCTTTTCGCCACGCCGCGCACCACCGGCGCATAGCCGCGCTGTGAATCCGGCAGCATGCGGTCGTCCGAACTGAGCTGAATGCCGCGAAAGCCCAGGCCGGAGAAGAAGTGCCCGTCGGTAAACCCTTCGCCCAACAGCATTTCGCTGCGCCAGGGCAAAATTGCGCGCTGCACGTAGCGGCGGCTGGTGTCCAGGTGGCCGCCGAACTCCCGATCGTAGCGGTAGCTGGACTGCTGGCGGTAGCGCCATAGCCCGAGGTTGAACCCACCGTTCAGGTTGGCGTAGGTCGAGTCGAGATCGCGGGTTTGCCCCTGTCGGTAGCTGACGTGGTACTGGTTGAGGTTGTAATTGACGAAGGCCATCGATTCGCCGCTGTCCAGGCTGGCGGGATTGACGCTGCCACGCGGCTGGCCGTTCAACAGCGCCTGCGGAATGCTCAGATCCAGCCGCAGCCGCGAAATGTCCGCGCTCACCGTGATGTCCTTCAGATCCCGACCGGGCAGCAGGCATTCTGCTTCGGCGGCCGCCGGCGGATTTTTCAGCCCGAAGCGCGTCAGCTGCGGCCGATCGAAACAGGGCAGCACCTGCTTGCCTTCGCGCACGAAGCGAATTTGATCGCGCTCGAGAAACTGGCCGTTGAGGTACAGATCGATCTGATAGCTGCCGGGGGCGACCGCGTCCTGTTGGTTGAACTGGCTCAGGGCGCTGTTGCTCAGCACGCTGCCGCGCAGCAGCGTGGGATCGAAGGTATAGCCGTCGGCGGCGGCGCAGCCCAGCGGCAGCGCCAGCAGCGCGCAACACCAGCGTGCGGGCAGCGGCGTCGCTTTGCGAGCATCGAACATGAAAACCTCCCTGTCTGGTGTCAGCGCGCGACGCTCAGGGTGCGTGTGATTTCCACCCCATAGTCATTGATGACGCGCAGTGCGACCTGCCGCACCTCCCCGTTCACCGGCCAGCTGGCCTGCGAAAACGGCGGGATCAGATCCGCCTGCGGGATCACGGTGCGTTTCGCGCCGCTGAGGATCGCGGCCTGGCTGACGTTGGCGTAGTAGCCGGTCGGGTTGTCGACGTGCAGCGCGTTGCCGGCCTGGCGCAGGCTGAGCCGATCGATAACGTGGTTGGCGTCACCGGCCAGCCCGGCGGGGCGATAGAACACCTTCAGCCGATTGGTGACCACCAGCAGCAGTTTGTTCTTGTCGCTGTCCGTCTGGCGCACCGCGGGCACCTGCAGGAAGTTGAGGTAGAACAGCGATTCGCGATCGCGCGGCAGCGGTTGGCCGACGAACGACAGCCGCACCATCTGCCCGCTGTGCGGATTCATGCGGAAGATTTGCGGCGAGGCGACAAAGGGCGCATCGGCGTTTTCCGGCGTGGATTTGGGGTTATTGATGTCGAGCCAGATTTGCATCAGCGCCGGGGTGCCGTCGTCGTTGGTGAACTGCAGCGTTTTTTCCCGTGCCTCGGCGGGGTAGATCACGCGGTTGCCGAGCAGCGTCACGCTGGCCGACGCGTGGGTAGCGGCAAAACTTATCAGGCAAAGCGACAGGGCGGCCCATTGGCGGGCGGAGCGGGTTATCTGCGGCATAAACGTGAACCGATAAAGGGAGCGAGTCATACAGCGCCGTTCGCTAAGGAACGGCGCTGGCATCAACAGGTATGGCGCCTGACGCCGGCTTATTTGTAGCTAATGGCGAACTGTGCGGTGGCGATCACCGAACCGGCCGCCACGCCGGTGTCTTCCGCGTAGTAGCGGGCCACCAGGTTCTGCGAGGTGGAGGTGGCGTCTTTCGCCAGCGTCATCGCAGAGGTAGTGACGGTCGAACCGCTGGCGAACGACAGCGGCGTGGTGGCGTCGCTGTCCAGCAGTTGAATGGACACTTTGGCCGCATCGCCCGCGTTGCCCAGGTTGCCGTTTGTGGTCGGATTATTGCCCGCCAGCACGGTTTTGATCGCCGTATCGCTGGTTGCGGCCGCACAGCCGGTCACGTTGACGGTAAACGTGGTGTCGCCGGCGGTGGCGCCTTTGGCGGCGAGCTTGCTGGCGGCGACGGTCGGCAGCAGAACGACCGGGTTGGATTGGTTGCCGTTAATATTTACCGAGCAGGTTTGCGTGCTGACTTCGCCTTTAAATTGCACCGTATTGGACGAAGCGGCCGCACAGGTGCCGGAGAGAGCCAGCATGGATAATGCGACTAATTTAACATTCATGTGAAATGCCCTTTAATTTACTTTAGAGAAAAGCTTTCCTGACAGTAATAAATTACTGACGTGCGGTTGTGGGTTAATCATGTTGCGCAATTGTTTTTTAAACGCCTCGGCAAGCATGGATTTTCATCCTAACAAACTAAGAATTTTCCCTATAGGCCTTTTGAATAAGGCAATAAGACGAGAAAGCCTGCTGTTACATTTTTTTTCATTTGCGCTTATATCATACAAAATAGAAAATAGATCTATATCATTGCGTTGCGATTTTATTGGATTGCCAGTTTTTGTGATTGAAATAATTTGAAACATTCATGCCTTTTTTGCGTATTAATCAACGTGCTGACGGTTGCCTGATTATTTGAAAAACATGTTATCAAGATGTTTTATATCGGTGTGCTTTGCAGGCGAATTACCCCAAAAAAGAGCAGCGACAAGCCGCCTGAGGTGTGGAAGCATGCGTCCATGCTGATAAGGAGAATTAAAGTGAGAGTGATTTATATCGACGGTTCACCGCTGTGCCGGTTGGGCATGAAAACATTATTAGGCGGTGGGGTGATAACCTTATCTTCGCCCAATATTAACATCGTTAAAAATATAAGCCCGGCGCCTGATTTAATTATCATGGATTTTCCCCATGAAATTTATCGATTCGAAGCCTATTTGACGTTTATTCACCTTTGCCGCGCTGAATATAAAAATGTCCGGATATTGTTCTTCGTCGATAAGACTTCGCCGCTGATCCTGGCATTTATCGCGGCGGCGCAGCCGGATGCGATTTTGCACAAACGGGAAGCGTTACAGGTGGTGCGAGAGACCTGCGCAACGCTGGCCCGCCAGGAGACGAGCGAACGGCACGTGGTGAACCGGCAGCGGGCGGCGGCGATCACGCCTGGCGAAGCGGCGGTGCTGTGTGAAACCGCCCGCACCGAAGATATCCGCCTGACCGCTCGACGGCTTAACCTGCACCCGAAAACCGTTTATTCGCACCTCAATAACGCCGGCAAAAAGTTCGGCATCCGCAATCGGGTCGAACTACTGAAGATGATAGCGCTGTTGTAGCGCACCGTTAGCGGGTTTTGCCGACGGCCAGCCGCCATTGCGTGATCTCATCGGCGCCGGGCCCGGCGGCCAGCGCCAGGTTTTGCAGCGGCAACGATTCGCCGGTCACGCCATCCACTACGCGCAGGGTGGCCGGGTGGCCGGTCACGCGGTCAACCACGCGCAGCGGCGGCCCGGCCAGCTCGGACAGATTCCATTTATCGCCAATCTGAATCATCGCCATCACCAGCAGCCCGAGATCTTTTCCCTTCTCCGTCGGCAGGTACTCGTAACGATCGGGGCGCGTCTGGTATTGCCGCTTTTCGATAAGGCCATGGTTTTCCAGGGCCTTGAGCCGATCGGTCAGCGTATTGTTGGTGATACCGGTCGACTGGCGCAAATCGTCATAGCGCGAGAGCCCCAGCAGCAGATCGCGCATGAGGATCGCACCCCAGCGATCGCCCAATGCCGACAGCACGTGCGCCACCGAGCACGTCATGCCTTCAAACCCTTTTGCTTTCACGTTGCCTTACCTCTGTTTGACGCCCGAATGCGGATAATTTTATCGCCTCGGCTTGATAACTTCAATAATTGGAGTTATTACTCTTATTATTGGAGTATTTATTTAACAGCGGCTGATGGCCTGAACGCCGGCCGGAAACCCACGCCTTCACCGAGGAGAAAACGTTATGCCACTGTGGCAGATTTACCATCCTGAGCCGGCCTTCAGCGCCGCCGATAAACGCGCGATTGCGCAGAAGGTCACCGCCCTGTACCAGGATTTTTTGCCGCGCTTTTACGTCAACGTGTTCTTCCACGCGCTGCCGCCAGGTTCGGCCTATCTCGGCGGCGAACCGGCCGATGATTTCGTACGGGTGACCATCGATCACATCGCGCGCGCCATGGACAACGACGCGGAGCAGCAGCAATTCCTGGCGGCCTGCACCCGCATCCTGCAACCCTACATCGCCGCCCGCGGGTTGCGCTGGGAACTGCACGTCGACGAAACGCCGTTCTCGCTGTGGACGATTGACGGATTAAAACCGCCGGCGCCGGGAACGGCGCCGGGCGAGAAGTGGCGCAGCGAGAACCGGCCTTCGGTGTGGGAGGGAAGTTGATGGGGTGAGTCTGGGGATATCAGGACAAAAAAATCCACGCGGAAGCGTGGATTTTTGGATAGTGGAGAACAGGGGGATTATGATGCAAGCTTGGATGTCTTTGCGAGTCATGCCAATGCATTACTGAGGGCATTTAGCTTATAATTCAGGCCCTGTTCTCTTCAAACTAGTATACACCTGTTTGTTTGGAAATAGATGATGCTCATGGGTTTACTATAATCTGTTCAGCTAACTGGTCACGATTGGATTTTATTTTAGCAATAGTCCAATTTGATTCGTGAGTTATCTTTAAGCTTCGCGGGTAATCTGACATACGATCCTTGAGATATCTTTCCTTTTTAACCTCGAAGTCATGATTGCTGGCTGATGAGTTCTTCGATTTGCTAAGAAGTACCAAGTTACCAATACAATCAACTACATCAATATGTTCTGAATAATCTTCGTCTTTAATCCAATCGGAGGTGTCCGACGGATTTCTAGGGAAAACATGTTCGATAGATTTGGCGTTTATTTCTTTGTATACATCATGTTCACTTGCTGTAATCTCAAGGCGTAGTAAAAAGTATTTTGCAAACCTTGATCTGTACATGTCTTTTAATTTTGCAGCTTCAACTATCGTGGCTGGATTGTATTTTATTTCGTCCAAGATTTCTGAAGGTTTACTTTTTGAGTCTATAAGCTTTAGTATTCTTGAGTATATGCTAAAGCGTTCATCTTTTCTTATTCCTGAGACCCATTGCTCTAAGTAAACTTTTTCTATTTCTAGCATGAACTCGTAGAATAAATCCCCAGCGAATTTTTTTGCGAAGAACATAAGGCAAGCGCGCCACTCTGACGCTTCGAACTCACTGTCCATAATATGGATCATAGCCCTGAATTTTAAAGCGTTAGGGTCTGTTTTCGTTAAATAGTCTTTATCTGCAAATATACGCCTATAAAGATCGCAATATACCTTTAGTTCGTCTACGAATTTTTCACCTTTGGATAAAAGACCTCTTTTGAATATTTTATTTTCAAATTCTGCAAATAAGTCTTCTTGTGGTTTCTCTTTAATTAATATCATTCGCATAGCGAATAATACAGATTCAAATTCCTTTTCACCAATATCATTCTCCAAATCTTCCCATTGTCTTGCTACACGTTCTCTTATCCCTGAGTTGGCTATTGCATCAGGAGATATATTTTGCGCTTTGAGGATATCAATTCTTCTTAACTGTCTTCCTCTATCATTCACAATAGTGAAAAGTCGGAAAGCATCATCAAATGTTGATGTTGCTAAATATATAATATTGCAATGCTGATTTATGAAACGAGTGAAGTTTTGTAACTCATCTTGGGTGTATTTATTCAATGCTGATTTAAATATAGTTATTGCTTTTACGTATCTAGTCTGAGGCTCAGCGAGTTCATCGGCTTTATAAATTTTTTCTGTCCCTCCCTCAGCTAACACTATTTCTCGGAAAGTTTGTCGGTCTTTAACAGAGATTCGAGGTAACTCAGGAATACCATCAACCTGGTTCTCCTCTTGGACTATTTTTCCCTGCAGGTGTTTTTTGAAGTTTGGATCGTCTATTAAATCTCGTAGACAGGCAAATAGGATAAGTAATGACGTGATTCTTTGCTGTCCATCGACTACATCATATAGATTCTTTTCCTCTTTTTTATGAAGGACTAGCGTCCCTAGGAAATATTGATGTCCACTCCTGGCTAATTCCAAATCGTCAATTAGATCTTGAAAGTTAGATTCATCCCAAGCAAATGGTCTTTGATAGTCTGGTATAGCGAAAAAAAAGTCTGATGAAAAAATCTTACCAACCGATTCTATTTTTCCCTCTAAATTGTTCATTGTTTCTCCATGGTCTTTTGAATAAAGTTTACTATCTATCATAGATCCTTTCTCACGAAACAGGAATAGACTCGGAGGATATTTATGTGGAATTTGTTGATTTGTTGCTATTCTTCGATTGTTTCAACTTTTATGATTGAGAATAATATAGGATATAAATTTTTTCAGAAAGTGCAATAAATCCCTATCGAAATAATTTAAATGATAATAATTTCAGGTTAATTATTTTTAGTCGAAATATTCACGCTGGCATGAGGAAAAACATATAGTCGAACTGAATAGATAATATCTGAGAGAATGAAATAGATCTCCTTTTCTAATTCCATTAAAGAATCTATTTTAAGTGGTAAATTCGTATCATAATATACAGATTTCTGAAAACTTCAGTGTTATAACTAATGAAAACATAAAATTAAAAATGCAAAAGCCCCCGGTTAAGGAGGCTTTTAGATGACCAACATGCTAGCAATGTGAAGAATTAGACGTTGAACAGGAAGTTCATCACGTCGCCGTCTTTGACGATGTAGTCTTTACCTTCTGAGCGCATTTTGCCGGCTTCTTTGGCGCCTTGCTCACCCTTGTAGGTGATGAAGTCGTCAAAGGCGATGGTTTGCGCGCGGATAAAGCCTTTCTCGAAGTCGGTGTGGATCTTGCCGGCCGCCTGCGGGGCGGTGGCGCCGACCGGGATGGTCCAGGCGCGCACTTCTTTCACGCCGGCGGTGAAGTAGGTCTGCAGGTTCAGCAGCTCGTAACCGGCGCGGATCACGCGGTTCAGGCCCGGCTCTTCCAGGCCCAGTTCTGCCATGAACTCGTCGCGATCTTCGTCTTCCAGCTCGGCGATGTCGGATTCCACGGCGGCGCACACGGCAACCACCACGGAGCCTTCGGCGTCGGCGATTTTACGCACGGTGTCCAGGTACGGGTTGTTCTCGAAGCCGTCTTCGTTGACGTTGGCGATGTACATGGTTGGCTTCAGGGTCAGGAAGCTCAGGTATTTGATCGCCGCTTTGTCTTCGTCGCTCAGATCCAGCGCGCGCAGCATGCCGGCGTTTTCCAGGTGCGGCAGGCATTTCTCCAGCGCCGCCAGCTCGGCTTTGGCGTCTTTGTCGCCGCCTTTGGCTTTCTTCTGCACGCGGTGGATGGCGCGCTCGCAGGTGTCCAGGTCAGACAGCGCCAGTTCGGTGTTGATCACGTCGATGTCTTCGGCGGGATCGACCTTGTTGTTGACGTGAATGATGTTGTCGTTCTCGAAGCAGCGCACCACGTGGCCGATGGCTTCGGTTTCGCGGATGTTGGTCAGGAACTGGTTGCCCAAGCCTTCACCCTTGGACGCGCCTTTCACCAGGCCGGCGATGTCGACGAATTCCATGGTGGTTGGCAGAATGCGCTGCGGCTTGACGATCTCGGCCAGCTTATCCAGACGCGGATCGGGCATCGGCACCACACCGGTGTTCGGTTCAATGGTGCAGAACGGGAAGTTGGCTGCTTCAATGCCCGCTTTGGTCAACGCGTTGAACAGGGTGGATTTGCCTACGTTAGGCAGGCCGACGATACCGCATTTGAATCCCATGTTGTAATCACCTTAAATATCTTAACTATCAGTAGGTTATATTTAACCAACTGCATAAAGGGCAAAATAATACCGCCATTATACACGTAATGGGCGTTTATCTCGATCAGACTTGCTTGGCCGGGGCGAGCGCAACGCGGGCGACCGGTTTTTGATTGAGATTTGGATCACATTTACCCATACTGGCCGTTCCGATTAACCGACAGGAAACGCGCCGGATGTATTTCTTGCCTACGCCACCCTGAGCTGTGCCCGCCTGCAGTCTGCCGCCCCTTGCGGTACCCCATACCCGCTACGCGGGGAGATGATGTCATCTGTCATAAGTGAATAATGCATGTTTAACCTGAGTAACGTCAGGATCGCGGACGTTAAAAATGAAGTCCTGGCGGGCTTTGTGGTGGCGGTTTCGATGATCCCCGAGGCGGTCGGCTTTTCGCTGGTCGCCGGTCTTTCGCCGATCGTCGGTTTACATACCGCGTTTATTATCGGCCTGGTCACGGCGCTGTTCGGCGGCAAGCCGGGCATGGTTTCCGGCGCCGCAGGTTCCATTGTGGTGGTGCTGATGAGTCTGGCGGCGCAGTACGGCATGGGTTACGTGCTGTGGGCCACGCTGTTTGCCGGGGGGATTCAAATCCTGATCGGCGCCTTCCGGCTGGGCAAGTTCATTCGCCTGGTGCCGCTGCCGGCGATCCACGGCTTCGTCAACGGCCTGGCGATCGTCATCATGCTGGCGCAGCTGAAGATGATCGCCGGGCAGGGGCCGCTGATGTACGGCCTGGTGGCGCTGGCGATTGCGGTGGTGGTGCTGTTCCCGCGCCTGACCAAAGCCATTCCGTCTTCGCTGGCGGCGCTGCTGGTGGTTTCGGCGTTGGCGATCGGCCTCAATCTGCATACGTTGCGGGTGGGCGATCTGGCGGACATTTCCGGTGCGCTGCCGCACTTCAGTCTGCCGACGGCGCCGTTTACCCTGGAGATGGTGCGGGTGGTGCTGCCCTATGCGGTGGTGATCGCCCTGGTCGGTTTGATTGAATCGCTGCTGACCATGACGGTGCTGGATGAAATGGGCGGCAAGAAGGGCAACGGCAACCGCGAAAGCATCGCGCAGGGCGCCGGTAACGCGGTGTGCGGCCTGTTCGGCTGCTTCGCCGGCTGTGCGATGATCGGTCAGTCGATCATCAACTTTACCTCGGGCGGGCGCGGGCGCATCTCCGGCACGGTGGGCGCCATCCTGCTGATTTTGTTCGTGGTCAGCCTGTCGCGCTATATCGGCCTACTGCCGGTGGCGGCGTTGGCCGGGGTCATGCTGGTGGTGTGTTACAACACCTTCGAATGGAGTTCGCTGCGCCGTTTGCGCCGTATGCCGAAGGCAGACGCGCTGGTGATGGTCGCCGTCACGTTGATCACCATCTTTACCGATCTGGCGGTGGCGGTGATCAGCGGGGTGATTATCTCGGCGCTGGTGTTCGCCTGGCAGCAGGCGCGCATTCGCGTGCGCCAGCGGCAGGTGACGGGCGACGTGGCGGTGTATCAACTGGATGGCCCGCTGTTCTTCGGCTCTGCCGCGGCTTTCGCCGAGCTGTTCGAGCCGCAAAGCGATCCGCAGAACGTGGTGCTGGATTTTGCCGGCACCCGGGTGATGGATTCCAGCGGCGTAGAAGCGATAGATAAGCTGACGGCGCGTTATCTGGCGGCGGGGAAAAGCATTCGTCTGCGCCACCTGAGCGGTGACTGCGTGCGCCTGCTCAAGCGCGCCGGGCCGTTTTGCAGCCATGAGCTGGACGATCCGCAGTATTACGTGGCGGAAGAGGGATTCGCCGCCGATGACCGCCGCGTGAGCGAGGAGACCTTCAACCCACGCGGCTAGAAGCCGGCAGCGGGCAGGGCGCCCGCTGCGGCAAAGTTCAGGCCTGCGCCTTGAAACTGTGCAGGCGCTGAACGGTTTTTTCCAGCCCGTCCTTCATCAGCATCTCGGTGCAGCGCAGCGATTCGTCGATCGCTTCGTCAATCATCTTCTGCTCGCCGGCCGGCGGTTTGCCGAGCACGAAGCCCACCACCTTGTTCTTGTCGCCCGGATGGCCGATGCCGATGCGCAGGCGGTAGAAGTTCGGGTTATTGCCGAACTTGTTCTGGATGTCCTTCAGGCCGTTGTGGCCGCCGTTGCCGCCGCCGAGCTTAATTTTGGCCACGCCGGGCGGCAGATCCAGCTCGTCGTGCGCCACCAGGATCTCGTTCGGTTCGATGCGGTAGAAGTTGGCCATCGCCAGCACCGCTTTGCCGCTCAGGTTCATGAAGGTGGTCGGCACCAGCAGGCGCACGTCGTTGCCCGCCAGGTTCAAGCGGGCGGTGTAACCGAAGAACTTGCTCTCTTCTTTCAACTGCTGGTTGTGGCGCTGGGCCAGCAGATCGACGTACCAGGCGCCGGCGTTGTGGCGCGTCTGGGCGTATTCCGCGCCCGGGTTGGCCAGGCCGACTATCAATTTAATACTGCTCACTGGAAGATTCGCTATGATCAGGATAATGGAAAGGGCCTTAGTCTACCTGCCGGGACGGCGAATGACAAAATCCGATCTCCGCCATCGCCTTAGGTAAGAAAGACGAGTGATTCATTAGCTGAATAATTCAATTTGTCCGCTAATTTTCAGCGGCGTGTTAAGAAGTGTCAATAATTCTTTACCATTTGTGATCGCCTCCGCAATCCCCTTGCCGCCACAAGGACTATACTTAACTTATCAAAGTGGGTTAACAAGTTGCAGCGTTATCCCGGTTGGCACATGGCAATCATGGAGGTGGCATATGAAACGTAGAAACGCGGACAGAATGGGCAACTTTTTTATGGGGCTGGGCCTGGTCGTGATGATCGGTGGCGTCGGATACTCCATTATTGCTGAAGTATCCCAGTTCGATTTACCGCAATTTTTCGCCCACGGCGCCATCATGAGTATCTTCGTCGGCGCGCTGTTGTGGCTGGTAGGCGCGCGTATCGGCGGTCGCGAGCAGGTAGCGGATCGCTACTGGTGGGTAAAACACTTTGATAAACGGTGCCGTAACGACCAACATCGTTCGTCGCATTGATTAAAAAATCAGAAGGGATGCAAGAGCAGGGCAAGGGAATATCTGCCATGCATTAAGGTCTGAGGTCATGTTGGACTACGAGTAGAAAACCCGTTGTTGCTCACGCACCAACGGGTTTTTCTTTTTCTGCTGTCGGGCTCGCTATCTTTCCGGCACGGTGGGCGCCGCACCGGAAAGACGACGAATCAATGCTCGAACATCGCAGAGATCGACTCTTCGTTGCTGATGCGGCGGATGGCTTCAGCCAGCATGCCGGACAGGGTCAGAGTGCGAACGTTTTTCAGTGCCTTGATTTCCGGCGACAGTGGAATGGTGTCGCAGACGATCACTTCATCAATCACCGAGTTCTTGATGTTGTCCACGGCGTTGCCAGAGAAGATCGGGTGCGTCGCGTAGGCGAATACGCGCTTGGCACCGCGTTCCTTCAATGCTTCAGCCGCTTTACACAAGGTACCGCCGGTGTCGATCATGTCGTCGACCAGCACGCAGTCGCGGCCTGCCACGTCACCGATGATATGCATCACCTGAGACACGTTCGCGCGCGGGCGGCGTTTGTCGATGATGGCCATGTCGGTGTCGTTCAGCAGTTTAGCGATGGCGCGAGCACGCACGACGCCGCCGATGTCCGGGGAAACCACGATTGGGTTTTCCAGGTTCTGCTGCAGCATGTCTTCCAGCAGGATCGGGCTGCCGAACACGTTGTCTACCGGTACGTCGAAGAAGCCTTGAATCTGTTCAGCATGCAGATCCACCGTCAGAACGCGGTCAACCCCTACGCTGGAGAGGAAATCGGCAACCACCTTGGCGGTGATTGGCACGCGCGCGGAACGCACGCGGCGATCCTGGCGTGCATAGCCGAAGTAAGGGATAACGGCGGTAATACGACCTGCGGAGGCGCGACGCAGGGCGTCGACCATCACAACCAGTTCCATCAGGTTGTCGTTGGTCGGGGCACAGGTGGACTGGATGATGAAAATATCACCGCCGCGTACATTTTCGTTGATTTGCACGCTCACTTCGCCGTCGCTAAAACGACCTACAGCGGCGTCACCAAGGCTGGTGTACAAACGGTTGGCAATACGTTGTGCTAGTTCCGGGGTGGCGTTACCAGCAAAAAGCTTCATATCAGGCACGAGAAGAACCTCAGGCTTGCGTCCAGAGAAGATATTGTCATACGACATCGCCAAGGGGCAGTTGGCGACACCGGCGCAATATACATACGGGTATCTAAAACTAAAATTGAGACCGCAGGCAGCGCAGGGATAACAGGGCCAGGTGTGCATGACCCTGCGCAGCGAAACGTTGAGCTACGACTCAAACCGCCCGGAACGAATGCGATGTAGTGGGGAGACGTTAACGCCGCGCGCTACAAAACCACACAACCACTCCGGGGCTTGATTTAACACCTGACGGGCGGCGATTTCTGTGTCGAATTCAGCAAACACACAAGCACCTGTGCCAGTCAGGCGTGACGGGGCGTATTCTAACAGCCATGAAAGAAGCTGTTCAACCTCGCGAAAACGTTTTCTTGCGATCGGTTCGCAATCATTTGCGTACGGAGCCTGCAACAGCTCACTTAAGGAGCGAACCGGGGTGTTTCTTTTTAATTCGGGGTCGCCGAAGATAACCGGCGTCGGGATGCCGACGCCAGGATGCGCCACCAGATACCATTTTTCCTGCGGCTCGGCCGGCTGCAGGCGCTCGCCGATGCCTTCGGCGAAGGCGGCGTGGCCGCGCACGAACACCGGCACGTCGGCGCCGAGGCTGAGCCCCAGCGCTGCCAGTTGGTCGTCGCCAAGACCGCAGCGCCACAGTTCGTTCAGCGCCACCAGCACGGTGGCGGCGTTGGAGGAGCCGCCGCCCAAACCGCCGCCCATCGGCAGGCGCTTGTCGATGCTGATATCGGCGCCGCGCGGCGCGGTCTGCAGGCCGCGCTCATCGCAATAGCGCTGCAGCAGGCGGGCGGCGCGCACGATCAGGTTCTGCTCGTCCGGCACGCCGTCGACCGGCGTCAGCAGATGAATGCGGTCGTCCTGGCGCGGGTCGATGGTCAGGGTGTCGCCGTAGTCCAAAAACTGGAACAGCGTCTGCAACAGGTGATAGCCGTCTTCACGACGGCCGGTGATGTACAAAAACAGGTTGAGTTTCGCGGGGGAGGGCCACTGGCGGATCATTTGAGCGTCCAGTTATCCATCTTCAGCTTGATGCGCTGGTCACCCTGCTGTAGCTCCAGACGGTTCGGCAGCGTCGGCTGCACGTCGTTGCTGTAGCCCTGGTAATCCACCTTCCAGGTCTGGCCGCCTTGCTGGTAGGTCAGCTTGTTCAGGCGATATTGATCGTCCAGTGCAAAATCGTTGGCTTCGCCCGGCAGGCCGAGCATCCACTGGCGCAGGTTGTTCAGCGGGATCGCCATGCCGGTCAGCTTGCGGATCATCTCTTCCGGGTTGTCGCTGACGTAGCGTTTGCCCTGGTTGTCGGTCAGCTGCACCACGTTTTTCTGCACGTTGAGATCCATTTCCGTGCTGCCCAGTGGGTTGGTCAACAGCAGGCGGTAGCGCTCCGGCGAGAACTGCTGCCAGAAGAAGCGGGCGTAGACTTTTTTCTGATCAGACAAGTAGGCGAAGGAGCCGCGGGTCTGATAGGTGCTGAGCTGCTGCACCGCCTGCTCATGGGCGCGCCACTGCGGTGAGGTCGGGCTGGTGGCCGGGCCGGTCGGCTTGGTGGTGGTACAGGCGGCCAGCACCAGGCTGGCCAGCGGGATCAGACGGAGCAAACTAACTTTGCGTATTGGCATAACTTTCTCTTGTCCTTTTGTCCTTGCGGGCATGCGCGACGAAACCCGGATTCAGCGCTCACGCTAACGGGGCGGCGGCGACGCGTCAATTTTTTGCTGCATCGCGTTGAATCTTGCCGCTTTTACCGGCGCAATGCCAACCGGCGCGCGCGTCGGGGTCGCCATTAAGATTAACACAATCGTTTCGTAGCGCTGCCCGGGCGCAACAATTTTCGTTACGGCAGGGGGCCGCCGTTAGCGTTTGGTTGATGTTTGTCTCGGTATGCTGCCGGGGGTTTTTGTTGCGGGAAATAATCGAATGAAGATAGCGGTGCGGATAATCATTTCGCTTCTGTGCTTTGCCGGCGCGGTATTTTTTTATTTTCAGGCCAAGCAGGTTTTTTGCCAGCAGGTCTCTTTTATCCTGGATCCCTCCTACCGTTGCGGCACGCTGGGTGGGTAAACGCGCGGATTATAAGCGGATAACCTGCAGGTTTTACCGAATCCTGCGCGGGATATCACATCTTGCGCTAAAATTCAGTATGTTATGTCGTCAAATTATAAATCATCTCACTGTATTTATTGGTTATTCATCGATTGATGCCGTCTATGGCAACGATTGAACGGAAGATGCGGTTGTTACTTTTATTGATCCTGCGCATCAAGTAGAATGCCGTTCAACGAGAACCCGTACCAACAGAAGTATTACTCGAAGCAATGACCCTGCTGGCGTTAGGTATAAATCACAAAACCGCTCCGGTTTCTCTGCGTGAAAGGGTGACCTTCTCGCCAGAGTCCATCGATGAGGCGCTGACCAGCTTGCTCCAACAACCGTTGGTGCAGGGCGGCGTCGTGTTGTCCACCTGCAACCGCACCGAGCTGTATCTCAGCGTGGAGCAGCAGGAACACATGCACGAGCAGCTGGTCGCCTGGCTGTGCGCGTACCACAACCTGCGCCCGGAAGAGGTGAAGAAAAGCCTGTACTGGCATCAGGGCAACGACGCAGTCAGCCATCTGATGCGGGTGGCCAGCGGGTTGGACTCACTGGTACTGGGCGAACCGCAGATCCTCGGCCAGGTGAAAAAGGCCTTCGCCGAGTCGCAACGCGGCCAGTCGCTGTCCGGCGAGCTGGAGCGCCTGTTCCAGAAATCCTTCTCCGTCGCCAAGCGCGTGCGCACCGAAACCGACATCGGCGCCAGCGCGGTCTCCGTGGCGTTTGCCGCCTGCACCCTGGCGCGGCAGATCTTCGAATCGCTGGCCGATCTCAACGTCTTGCTGGTGGGCGCCGGTGAAACCATCGAGCTGGTGGCGCGCCACCTGCGCGAACACAAAGTGCGGCACATGATCATCGCCAACCGCACCCGCGAGCGCGCGCAGCTGCTGGCGGACGAGGTGGGCGCGGAAGTGATCACCCTGCCGGAGATCGACGAACGCCTGGCGGACGCCGACATCATCATCAGTTCCACCGCCAGCCCGCTGCCGATCATCGGCAAGGGGATGGTGGAACGCGCGCTGAAGGCGCGCCGCAACCAGCCGATGCTGCTGGTGGATATCGCCGTACCGCGCGATATCGAGCCGGAAGTCGGCAAACTGGCCAACGCCTATCTGTACAGCGTGGACGATCTGCACGCCATCATTCAAAGCAACCTGGCGCAGCGCAAAGCGGCGGCGGTGCAGGCGGAGTCGATCGTGCAGCAGGAAAGCACCAACTTCATGGCCTGGCTGCGCTCGCAGGGCGCGGTGGAAACCATCCGCGACTACCGTTCGCAGGCCGACCAAATTCGCGCAGAGATGGAGGCCAAAGCGCTGGCCGCCATCGCGCAGGGTGCCAACGTGGAGCAGGTTATTCACGAGCTGGCCCATAAACTGACCAACCGTCTTATTCATGCCCCCACCAAATCCCTCCAGCAGGCCGCCGGCGACGGCGACGTGGAGCGGTTGCAGTTATTACGCGACAGCCTCGGGCTGGATCAGCATTAGTTTTCTCTATTAACAGGGTTTATTACCACGCATGAAGCCTTCTATTGTTGCCAAACTGGAAGCGTTACAAGAGCGCCATGAAGAAGTGCAGGCGCTGCTCGGCGATGCCGGCGTCATCGCCGACCAAGACCGGTTCCGCGCGCTGTCGCGAGAATACGCGCAGCTGACCGACGTCAGCCGCTGCTTCCTGGAATGGCGTCAGGTGCAGGAGGATCTGGAGACGGCGGAAATGATGCTGGACGATCCGGAAATGCGCGAGATGGCGCAGGAAGAGCTAAAACAGGCGCGGGCGGCCAGCGAAGAGCTGGAACAACAGCTGCAGGTGTTGCTGCTGCCGAAAGATCCGGACGATGAGCGCAGTTGCTTCCTCGAAGTGCGCGCCGGCACCGGCGGCGATGAGGCGGCGATCTTCGCCGGCGATCTGTTCCGCATGTACAGCCGCTATGCGGAAAGCCGCCGCTGGCGCGTCGAGATGATGAGCGCCAACGAAGGTGAACACGGCGGCTTCAAAGAAGTGATTGCCAAAGTTTCCGGCGACGGCGTGTACGGTCAGCTGAAGTTTGAATCCGGCGGCCACCGCGTGCAGCGCGTGCCGGAAACCGAATCCCAGGGGCGCATCCACACCTCCGCCTGCACCGTGGCGGTGATGCCGGAAGTGCCGGAAGCCGAGCTGCCGGACATCAACCCGGGCGATCTGAAAATCGACACCTTCCGCTCCTCCGGCGCCGGCGGCCAGCACGTTAACACCACCGACTCGGCGATCCGTATCACCCACCTGCCGACCGGCATCGTGGTGGAGTGCCAGGACGAACGTTCGCAGCACAAAAACAAAGCCAAGGCGATGTCGGTGCTGGGCGCTCGCATTCGCGCCGCCGAGATGGCCAAGCGCCAGCAGGCCGAGGCGTCCACTCGCCGCAACCTGCTGGGCAGCGGCGACCGTTCCGACCGCAACCGCACTTACAACTTCCCGCAGGGGCGGGTAACCGACCACCGCATCAACCTGACGCTCTACCGTCTGGACGAAGTGATGGAAGGCAAACTGGACATGCTGATCCAGCCGATCGTGCAGGAGTATCAGGCCGATCAGCTGGCTGCGCTGTCCGCCGAGCAAGAGTGATGGACTATCAACACTGGCTGAAAACCGCCGCCGCGCGTTTGACCCATAGCGACAGCGCCCGGCGCGACGCGGAAATCCTGTTGGGTTTCGTGACCGGCAAGGCCAGAACCTTCCTGATGGCGTTCGGCGAAACCCTGCTGACGCCGCCGCAGCAACAGCAGCTGGAGACGCTGCTGGCGCGCCGCGAACGCGGTGAGCCGGTGGCCTATCTGGTGGGCGAGCGCGAGTTTTGGTCGCTGCCGCTGTCGGTTTCACCCGCGACGCTGATCCCACGCCCGGATACCGAATGCCTGGTGGAACTGGCGTTGGCGCGCCTGCCGCCGCAACCCTGCCATTTCCTCGATCTCGGCACCGGCACCGGCGCCATCGCGCTGGCGCTGGCCAGTGAGCGCCCGGATTGTTCGGCTATCGGCATCGATGTGCAGCCAGAGGCGGTTGCGCTGGCGCAGCACAATGCGCGCAAGCTGAAGATCGACAACGTCCGATTTCTACAGGGCAGCTGGTTTGCGCCGGTGGCGGGGCAACGCTTCGCACTGATCGCCAGCAATCCACCCTATATCGACGCCGCCGATCCGCATTTGTCGCAGGGCGACGTGCGCTTCGAGCCCGGCAGTGCGCTGGTCGCCGCGGATCATGGGCTGGCGGATCTGGCCGCCATCGTGCGCCAGGCGCCGCACTATTTGCAGCCGCAGGGCTGGCTGCTGTTGGAACATGGTTGGCAGCAGGGTGAGAGCGTGCGCGCGCTGCTGCAGGCCGCCGGATTTTCCGCTGTCGCCACCCACCGTGATTACGGCGACAACGACCGCGTGACGCTCGGCCAATGGCCGGGGTAAGCGCCTCTCATAATAACGACGCCCGAGCCATTTAAGGGAGCATCATGACTGCATACACCGCGTTGAAACATTTCCATTTGCTGACGGTCGCCATCAGTATTACCTTGTTTGTGCTGCGTTTCTTTTGGCAGTGGCGCCGCTCGCCGATCATGGGCCGCCGCTGGGTCAAGATAGCGCCGCACTTGAACGATACGCTGCTGTTCGTCAGCGGCATCGCGCTGGTGGTGACGTTCGGGTTTTATCCGCTGCTGGGTATGGACTCATGGCTGACCGAGAAGCTGTTTGGCGTTATTATCTATATCCTGCTTGGCTACGTCGCATTGGGCAAGAAGACCAAAAGTCAGCGGCTGCGAACCGTGGCGTTCGTGCTGGCGTTGGGCTGTCTGTATCTGATAATTAAACTTGCCACGACGAAAATACCGTTTCTGATGGGATACCTATGAGTAGCATTGCTGATTTTGAATTTAACACCTCGCCGCTGAGCGAAGGGGTGATCCTGGTGTCGCAGTCGGTGCGGCGCGATTTTCCCGCTGCCGACGTGGAGCGCAAGCTGCAACAGCTGGTGGATGAAGCGCGCGCGGCGGTGCCGGTCGATATCACTCAGGAGCAGCAACTGCATGCGCTCATCGAACTGTTCTACAAGACCTGGGGATTCGGCGGCGCCAGCGGCGTTTACCGCCTGTCGGACGCCATCTGGCTGGACAAGGTGCTGGAAGGGCGGCAGGGCACGCCGGTTTCGCTGGGCACCATTTTCCTGCACATCGCCAACGCGCTGGATCTGCCGCTGTTGCCGGTGATTTTCCCCACTCAGCTGATCCTGCGCGCCGATTGGCTGGACGAAGAGCTGTGGCTGATCAACCCGCTGAACGGCGAAACCCTGAGTGAGCACCAGCTGGAAGTGTGGATCAAGGGCAACCTGGGGCTGGGCGCCGAGCTGGAAGACGACGACCTCGACGAGTCGGAGAACATCATGGTGGTGCGCAAGATGCTGGATACGCTGAAGGCTGCCCTGATGGAAGAAAAACAGCTGGAAATGGCGCTGCGCACCAGCGAAACGGTGCTGTGCTTCGATCCGGAAGATCCGTACGAGATCCGCGACCGTGGGCTGATTTACGCCCAGTTGGAGTGCAACCATATCGCGATTTCCGATCTCAACTATTTTGTCGAGCAGTGTCCTGAAGACCCGGTCAGCGAAGTGATCAAAGTACAGATCCACTCGATTGAGCCGAAACAGGTGACGCTGCATTAATTCAATGACTCCGTGCAGTTTGCAAGGCGACGGTTACAACCTTAACAAAGGCGAAAGCATGAAACAGAAAGTGGTTAGCATTGGCGATATCGACGTAGCAAACGATCTGCCGTTTGTGCTGTTTGGCGGTATGAACGTGCTGGAATCGCGCGATCTGGCGATGAGCATCTGCGAGCACTACGTTACCGTGACGCAAAAACTGGGCATTCCTTACGTATTCAAAGCCTCTTTCGACAAAGCCAACCGTTCTTCCATCCACTCGTACCGCGGTCCGGGCCTGGAAGAAGGGATGAAGATCTTCGAAGAGCTGAAAAAAACCTTCGGCGTGAAAATCATCACCGACGTGCATGAAGCGGCACAGGCGCAGCCGGTTTCCGAAGTGGTGGACGTGATCCAGCTGCCGGCCTTCCTGGCGCGTCAGACCGATCTGGTGGAAGCGATGGCGAAAACCGGCGCGGTGATCAACGTCAAGAAGCCACAGTTCGTCAGCCCGGGGCAGATGGGCAATATCGTCGACAAGTTCAAAGAAGGCGGCAACGACCAGGTGATCCTGTGCGATCGCGGCAGCAACTTTGGCTATGACAACCTGGTGGTCGACATGCTGGGCATCAACGTGATGAAAAACGTGACCGGTGGTCATCCGGTGATCTTCGACGTAACCCACGCACTGCAGACCCGCGATCCGTTCGGCGCCGCGTCCGGCGGCCGTCGTGCTCAGGTGGCCGAGCTGGCGCGCGCCGGTATGGCGGTTGGCCTGGCCGGCCTGTTCCTCGAAGCGCACCCGGATCCGAAAAACGCCAAGTGCGACGGCCCGTCCGCGCTGCCGTTGGACAAGCTGGAGCCGTTCCTGGCGCAGATGAAAGCCATCGACGACCTGGTGAAGAGCTTCCCGGAGCTGGATACCAGCAACTAAGCGCTCGTCGCCATAAAAAAAGCCCGACTCGTCGGGCTTTTTTACGTTTAGGCGCCGGTGGCCGCCAGCGCTTCCGGCAGCGTCGGGTAGAACTGCAAGCGGCCCTCGATCGGCTGCACCCGCGCACGCGCCAGGGTTTTCAGCGGCTGGAACGGCACGTCGGTGATCACCAGTTTCTTGTCCGCCGGCAGCACGTCGATAAAGCGACGCAGGGCGCTCAGACCGCCGGCGTCGAGCACCGGCACCGCATCCCATTGCAGCACGATCGTGCGGTAACCTTCGCTGCGCGCCAGCAGTTCGGTAAAGATGCGCTCGGCGGCGGCGAAGAACAGCGGGCCGTTCACCCGCAGCACCAGGCGGCCGTCGCCGGCACTCAGCTCGCTCAGCCGCGTCATGCGGGCGATGCGGCGCATAAACAGCAGCGAAGCCAGCACGATGCCCACGGTAATGGCGATCACCATGTCGAACAGCACCGTCAGCGACATGCACAGCAGCAGCACCAGAATGTCGTCCTTCGGCGCCCGGCGCAGCAGGTAAACCACCTTGTGGGCCTCACTCATGTTCCAGGCGACCATCAACAGCAGCGCCGCCATCGCCGCCAGCGGCAGATAAGAGAGCCACGGCGCCAGCACCAGCAGCGCCAACAGCACCAGCAGCGCGTGGATGATGGCGGATACCGGTGAGGTGGCACCGGCGCGCACGTTGGCCGCCGAACGGGCAATCGCGGCGGTAGCGGTGATGCCGCCGAAGAACGGCGCGATGATGTTGCCCGCGCCCTGGCCGATCAGTTCGCTGTTCGAGTTATGCTTCTTGCCGGTCATGCCGTCGAGCACCACGGCGCACAGCAGTGACTCGATCGCGCCGAGCATTGCCATCGAAAACGCCGCCGGCAGCAGGGCGGAGACGGTTTGCCAACTCAGAGTGAACGGCTGCCCGCCGCCGCCCGGCAGATCCCAGGGCAGCAACAGCTGCGGCAGGATCGGCGGAATGCCTTGGCCGCTGCTGCCGTCGGCCAGCAGGTAGCTGAAGCGCGAGCCGATGGTTGCCACCGGGTGGTCAAACAGCGCCAGCAGCCCCATCAGCGCGGTGCCCGCCAGCAGCGCCGGCAGGTGGCCCGGCACCCGCAGGCCGAGCTTGGGCCAGAAGATCAGGATCAGCAGCGTCACCGCGCCGATCAGGGTATCGCCGAAATCCAGCGTCGGCAGCGCCTGCAGCAGGGCGTACAGCTTGCCGACGTAATTTTCCGGTGTGTGCGCCAGCTGCAGCCCGAAGAAGTCCTTGATCTGCATGGTGGCGATGGTGATGGCGATGCCGGAGGTAAAGCCCAGCGTCACCGGCAGCGGAATGTACTCGATCAGCCGGCCAAGGCGCGCCAGCCCCATCAGCAGCAGAAATACCCCGGAGATCAGCGTGGCGACCAGCAGGCCGGCCAGGCCGAACTGCTGCGAGACCGGATAGAGGATCACCACGAAGGCGGCGGTGGGGCCGGAGACGCTGTAGCGCGAACCGCCGCTGACGGCGATGACAATGCCGGCGATGGCGGCGGTATACAGGCCGTACTGCGGCGGCACGCCGCTGGCGATCGCCAGCGCCATCGCCAGCGGAATGGCGATAATACCGACCGTCACCCCGGCGATAGCGTCTTTCAGCAACCGCGCCAGGCTATAAGGTTCCCGCCAGCAGGCATCTATCAGCGCGCTGAAGGGGCGAATTTTGTTTATTTCATGCGTTTTCATCTACGGTGCGTACCAAATCTTCAAAAGTGAAAGGAATGGCGGGCCCGATGAGGTCCGTCTTGTCACGTGACAGATACCATACGCCTTTTGTTCAGCGGATTACCAGACCTGTGTCAATTTGGCACAGGAAATCAGAGAGTCGTCGTTTTATCCGGCGCTAAATGCCGTTAACAGGTAAGTCAGCCGCAGATTCTGCGGCTGAAAAAGAAAGGAATAATCAAGGTTTTGACGGTTAGTGCAGAGCGGGTAGGGATAAGCCGAGAAAGTGGGCTAAAGTGCTTACCAACAGCTGGTGATCTTCCTTCTGCGGCGCGCCGGAAATGCTGATGCTGCCGACGCAGCCGAGGCCGGTCAGGGTGAGCGGGAAGGCGCCGCCGTGCACCGAATAGTCGCGCACGCTCAGCCCGTAGCGCTCCTCCAGCGACGTTTGCCGCTGCTGCAGACGCAGGCCGATGGCGTACGAACTTTTGTGAAAATGGTTCACCAGATTGCGCTTGCGCCGCACCCAGTCGGCAATGTCCGGCGTGGCGCCCGGCAGGGCGTAATAAAACAGCGTTTGCCCGGCCAGTTGGATTTCGATGGCGATGCTCAGGCCGCGTCGCTCGGCGGCGGTTTTCAGCGCCGCGCCCAGCTCCCAGGCGGTGGTGGCGTCAAAATGGGTAAAGGCCAGCGTCGCTTCCTGTTCGCTGAGCGCCTGCAGTTCATCGTCGATATTCATGCGTTTCTCCCCCGATATACAAAGGACAGAGTAGCCTGAAGCGAGCGTCGTGAGATAGACGGCTTGGCGATAAGATAGAACTGCTACTCTATTAATAGACCGTGTAAAATGGCCGCCGCTGAAGCGGAGACGACAGGGATGCGTTATTCAACGTCTGTACATTACCCCTGGCGATCCCGAGGAGCGCGCTGACTATCTATGACTTACATTGCGTCCATTTCCACCCTTTACAGCGACGCTTGCATTACCTATGCCACGCTGTCGGTAAGCTATTTCGTTCTCAGCAAGAGTGCCCCGTTTTCTTACCGTTCTGCGTTGTGGAAACGCGTCGTTTTCGGCCTGCTGGCCGGGGTGGCGGTGCTGTATTTGAGTCAGGATAGGCTGGCGTTGACCGATAAGGTGCATTACAGCTTTGCGATGATCCCGATGATACTGGTGACCTTCTTCGGCGGCGGCGTCAGCGGGCTGGTGAGTTTTCTGTTCGCCATGGCGCTCACCGGCGGCGTCACCGTCGATAACCTGTTCATCGCTTCAATCATTGCGCCACTGCTGCTGTCGCGGGTGTGGCTGAAGAAATCCCATCGGACGTTTTACCTGACGATCGGCGTCATCGCGCTGTATCGCATCGCGGTGGTGTGGCTGCTGGTGGACCTGAGCGGGCTATGGACGGATGTGTTGCTGTACCAGGCCGTGTCCGCGCTCTGCCTGGCGATTTGCTATCATGCGCTGAATTTCAAAGAGCGTCATATCTACGCCTATTTCGCGATGCGCGCGCGCGCCACGACCGACAGCCTGACCCACATCAACAACCGCGCCAGCGTCGATTACCAGCTGATGCTGCAGCGTGCCGAACGTCGTCCGTGCGGGCTGATGATCCTCGATTTGGATAACTTCAAAAGCATCAACGATACCTACGGTCACCCGGCCGGTGACGTGCTGCTGGCGAGCGTCGGCCGGCTGCTGCAAAACAGCGTGCGTAACGAGGACTTTGTCGGGCGCTACGGCGGCGAGGAGTTTATGGTGATCACCGCCAGCTACGATCCGCAGCTCATCGGCGGAGTGGCGGAGCGCATTCGCAGCGCGGTGGAAAGTTCGACGTTCTTGCTGAATGCGCACGACGAAGCACATATCACGCTGTCCATCGGCGTGTCGCTGTATCTGCCCGGCATGACGCTGGACAAGGCGATCGCCATGACCGACGAAGCATTATATGAGGCGAAGCGCAGCGGCAAAAACCGGGTGGTAACCAGCCGCGTGATGCAGCTGGCGCCGCTGGGGGCCGGTTTTCCGCGCGAATAAGCCGCCTCCCGCCGTGCAGGCGGGAGGCGTTGGTTCAGGCCGCCAGCGTGTGTTCGCGGAAGGCGTCCAGCAGCTCTTCGGTGAACGTCAGGCGTTTCTGGCGATCGGCCAGATCGAGCGTGAACTTCAGCTTGCTCGGGCCGTCCAGGCGGTAAACCTGCGGATTGCCCTGCAGCAGGCCGATCAGATAACCCGGGTCGACGCGGTTGTTGTCGCCGAACTCGATAAAGCCGCCGCGCTCGTTGCTCTCGATGCGTTTGATCCCCAGCTTCTGCGCATGCAGGCGCAGCGCCGCGCACTGCAACAGGTTGCGCGCCGCATCCGGCAGCTGGCCGAAGCGGTCGATCAGCTCGACCTTCAGCTCATCCAGCTCGCCGTCGTTCTTCGCGCTGGCGATGCGCTTATACAGTGACAGGCGGGTATTGACGTCGGGAATGAAGTCTTCCGGCAACAGCGCCGGCATGCGCAGCTCCACTTCGGTCTGGCTGCTGGTGAGATCTTCCAGTGACGGTTCGCGGCCGTTTTTCAACGCGTCGACGGCGCTTTCCAGCAGCTCCATGTAGAGCGAGAAACCGACGGTGGTCATCTGGCCGCTCTGGTCTTCGCCCAGCAGCTCACCGGCGCCGCGGATCTCCAGATCGTGGGTCGCCAGGGCGAAACCGGCGCCGAGATCTTCCAGCGACGCGATGGCTTCGAGCCGTTTATGGGCGTCGGTGCCCATGGCTTTCGGGTTTGGCGTCAACAGATAGGCGTAAGCCTGATGGTGCGAACGCCCGACGCGGCCGCGCAGCTGGTGCAGCTGCGCCAGGCCGAAGCGATCGGCGCGCTCAATGATGATGGTGTTGGCGCTGGGGATATCGATGCCGGTTTCGATGATGGTAGTGCACACCAGCACGTTGAAGCGCTGGTGATGGAAATCGTTCATCACCCGTTCCAGATCGCGTTCGCGCATCTGGCCGTGGCCGATGGCGATGCGCGCTTCCGGCACCAGTTCCGCCAGGCGCTGCGCCGCTTTCTCGATGTTTTCCACGTCGTTGTAGAGGTAGTAAACCTGGCCGCCGCGCAGCACTTCGCGCAGGATCGCCTCGCGCACCACCAGGCTGTCGTATTCGCGCACGAAGGTCTTGACCGCCAGCCGGCGCGCCGGTGGGGTGGCGATGATCGACAGATCGCGCATGCCGCTCATCGCCATGTTCAGCGTACGCGGGATCGGCGTGGCGGTCAGCGTCAGGATATCGACGTCGGCGCGCATCGCTTTGATGCGCTCCTTGTGGCGCACGCCAAAGCGGTGCTCTTCATCGACGATCAGCAGCCCCAGGTCTTTCCAGCGCAGATCGCTCTGCAACAGCTTGTGGGTGCCGATGATGATGTCCACCTTGCCTTCGGCCGCGTCGTCCAGCACCTGCTGCTGCTCTTTGGCACTGCGGAAGCGCGACATCATCTCGATGCGGATCGGCCAGGTGGCGAAGCGATCGCGGAAGTTGTCGAAGTGCTGTTGCGCCAGCAGGGTGGTCGGCACCAGCACCGCCACCTGCTTGCCGTTTTCCACCGCCAGGAAGGCGGCGCGCATCGCCACTTCGGTTTTGCCGAAGCCGACGTCGCCGCATACCAGGCGGTCCATCGCCAGCGGTTGGCACATATCGCTCAGCACCGCATTGATCGCCTGTTCCTGATCCGGCGTGGTTTCGAACGGGAAGCTCTGGCAGAACAGCTGGTACTGTTCGCGGTTGTGTTTGAAGGCGAAACCGGCCTTGGCGGCACGCTGGGCGTAGATATCCAGCAGCTCCGCCGCCACGTCGCGCACCCGTTCGGCCGCTTTCTGCCGCGCGCGCGTCCAGGCGTCGCCGCCCAGTTTGTGCAGCGGGGCGTTTTCGTCCGCGCCGCCGGCATAACGGCTGATCAGATGCAGCGAAGAAACCGGCACGTACAGCTTGTCCTCACCGGCGTAGGAGAGGATCAGGTACTCGGCCTTGATGCCGCCGGCCTCCAGCGTGGTCAGGCCGACGTAGCGGCCGACGCCGTGCTCCAGATGCACCACCGGCTGGCCGGGATGCAGCTCCGCCAGGTTGCGGATCAGGGTATCGGTATTGATGGTGCGTCGGTTATCCTGCCGGCGGCGGCTGACGCGCTCGCCGAGCAGATCGCTTTCGCAGATCAGCGCCCGCTGGCGCAGGCCGTCGAGGAAGCCGTGTTCGGCGGCGCCGACCATCATGTAACGGCCCGCCGTTTCCGCCTGATCGAGGCGCTGAATCAGCGCCGGCGCCAGCTTGATGCGGCCGAGCAGATCCTGCAGCGTTTCACGCCGCCCCTCGCTCTCGACGGAGAAAATCACGCTGCCGTCGAAGCCTTCGATAAAGCGCCGCAGATTATCCAGCGGGGATTTATGCTGCGCCTGCACCGCCAGATCGGGCAGGGCATGGTAGTCCAGATTGGTATTGCCGGCCTTGGCCGGCAGCTCATCAGTTTTCAGCGCGATGCGCGGCCAGGCCTTCAGCTCGCCGAACAGCGCGTCAACGCGCAGCCACAGCGTATCCGGCGCCAACAGCGGCCGCATCGGATCGACGCGGCGGCTTTCGTAACGCTGATTGACGTCCTGCCAGAAGCGCTCGGCGGCGCCCTCCAGATCGCCGGTGTTGACGATCAGCGTGTTGGCCGGCAGGTAGCTGAACAGCGACGGCAGCGGTTGGCTGAAGAACAGCGGCTGCCAGTATTCGATGCCGGCCGGCCAGGCGCTTTTGCTGACCTGCTGATAGATATGCTCGGCGTCGCGGCGCACCTCAAACTGCTCGCGCCACTGGCTGCGGAACAGCTCGATGGCATTCTTGTCGGTGGGGAACTCGTGGGCCGGCAACAGATTGATGGCCTCAACTTCGCTCAGCGTGCGCTGGGTATCGACGTCGAAGATGCGCAGACTGTCGATTTCGTCATCGAAAAAGTCGATGCGGTAAGGCTCATCGCTGCCCATCGGGTAAAGATCGAGCAGCGCGCCACGGGTGGCGAATTCGCCGTGCTCCATCACCTGATCGACGCTGCGGTAGCCCGCCTGTTCCAACTGCGCGCGCAGCTTGTCGCGCGACAGGCGCTGGCCTTTTTTCATTACCAGGGCGTGGCCGTGCAGGAACTCGTGCGGGCAGACGCGCTGCATCAGGGTGTTGACCGGCAGAATGATCACGCCGCGCGCCATGGTCGGCAGGTGATACAGGCTCGACAAACGATCTGAGATGATTTCCTGATGCGGCGAGAAGCTGTCGTACGGCAGGGTTTCCCAGTCGGACAGCGTGGTCACCATCTGGTCGGTGAACTGCTGGAGCTCGTCGCGCAGCCGCAGGGCGTTTTGCATGTCCGGCGCGATCAGCATCACCGGGCCAGGGTGGCGTTCGACGATCTCGGCGCACTCCACGGCGCAGGCCGCGCCGGTCAGTTGCCCCAGCTGGCGCAGATCGCCCGCGCGATCGGGCAGAGAATAACGAGGGGATGAAGAACGGTTACGGCTATCGGAAGTGCTCATTCAGGTATCTTTAATCAATGTGTTGGATGGCGTCCCGGCACGGATAACCCAGCGCCTTTATGCTGTTTATAGTAGCCCAGCGGCCGCCAAACTGACACAGCAAAAAGCGCTATACCCTGATGTTCCGTCTGCTATTTAACCGATGCGCCGCGTTAATTTTCGCCGGCCAGGGCGAGATAGTGCGCAATCTTGTCGATGTCGAGGTTGCCGCCGCTGACGATAACGCCGACCTTTTTACCGCGCAGATCGAGCAGGCTGTTCATCGCCGCCGCGGCCGCCAGGCAGCCGGTCGGTTCGACCACCATTTTCATCCGTTCCATAAAGAAGCGCATTTGCCGACACAGCTGAGCGTCGCTGACCGTCAGAATGCCTTCGACATAGGCCTGAATGATCGGGAAGGCCAGCCGCCCGACCTGTTGGGTCTGCGCGCCGTCGGCAATAGTTTTCGGCACCGGGATGTGCACCGGTTCGCCACGCAGAAAGGCTTGCTGAACGTCGTTGCCGGCTTCGGGCTCGACGCCGAACACGCGGCAGCCCGGTGACCAGTGATGCGCCGCTACCGCGCTGCCGGCCAGCAGGCCGCCGCCGCCGGTGCACACCAACAGCAGATCCAATGGCCCGGTCTCTTCAAACAGCTCCTTGGCGGCGGTGCCCTGGCCGGCGATCACCTGCGGGTAATCGTACGGTGGCACCAGCGACAGGCCCCGCTCTGCGGCCAGGCGTCGGGTGATTTCTTCACGATCTTCGCTGTGGCGCTGATAGATGACCACGTTGGCGCCATAGCCGCGCGTGGCCGCCAGCTTGGCCGCAGGGGCGTCATGGGGCATCACGATGGTGGCGTTGACGCCCAGCTCGTGTGCCGCCAGCGCTATCGCCTGCGCGTGGTTGCCGGATGAAAAGGCGATCACTCCGGCCCGGCGTTGCTCTGCACTGAGTTGCGCGATGGCGTTATAGGCGCCGCGAAATTTGAAGGCGCCGATGCGCTGAAAATTTTCGCACTTGAAGAACAGCTGCGCGCCGGCGATCTGATCGGCCTGACGCGAAGTCATGACCGGCGTGCGCAGGGCATGCCCGGCGATAACGTCGGCGGCGGTGGCAATATCGGCGGCGGTGATGCAGTGTGGGACTGAACTCATGACGACCTCGCGCGGCTAAGGGATGGACGATAAATTGCTTGATAGGGATTTTTAATTTACTCTTTGTAAAGTTATTGTCAAATGGTTAACTCAATGAGCGATATCAGGCAGGAAAATGCGCTGTTGCTGCGCGAAGCTGAAAAAATTGTTCAGGCATTGGGCGTGATGTTCGCGCCCGGTTGCGAAGTGGTGCTGCACGATCTGACCCAGCCCGATCGCGCTATCGTTGCTATCGCCAACAACCTGTCCAACCGCCGTATCGGCGACGCCGCGACGGAAATGGGGCTGGAGCGCATCGCGTCGCCGGAGTTTCCAGACGTGGTGCAGAACTATGCCAGCGTGTTTCCGGACGGGCGGCCGGCCAAGAGCACCTCGATCGGCCTGCGCAATAGCCAGGGCCGCTTTGTGGCGGCGATTTGTCTCAATCTGGATGTGTCTATCTTTAACAGCGTCACCGCTATCCTGCAGCAGTTGACGGCGGTGGTGCAAAGCGCCGCGCCGCAGGCGGCGGAGAGCGCGCGTTCGCTGTCGGACATCGCTGCGGCGATCAATGCATTCGCCGCGTCGCACGCCACCCAGCCACGCGCGCTGTCATCGGAACAGCGCTTTCAGGTGGTGCAACAGCTGAAACAGCAAGGGTATCTGCAGCTGCGCGGCGCGGCCACCATGGTGGCCGAAGCGCTCGGCATCTCGCGGGTGTCGGTCTATAACCTGCTCAAGCGAGACGCGGGATGAGGGGCCGCCCGGCGCAATAAAAGGCCGCCGGGTGTTCCCTAAACGAGGGAGAGCCTTTATTATCCATGATCACTTTGCTTAAGCCACGGCTATCAAACGGATTTCATGTATCAACCTGTCGCGTTATTCATTGGCCTGCGCTACATGCGCGGGCGAGCCTCAGACCGCTTCGGGCGGTTTGTTTCCTGGCTTTCCACCATCGGCATTACGCTGGGGGTGATGGCGTTGGTCACCGTGCTGTCGGTGATGAACGGTTTCGAAAAGGATCTGGAGAACAACATCCTCGGCCTGATGCCGCAGGCGTTGGTCACCAGTCCGCAAGGATCGGTCAACCCGCAGCAGCTGCCGGCCTCCGAGGTGCAGAAGCTGCAGGGCGTCACGCGCGTTGCGCCGCTGACCACCGGTGACGTGGTGCTGCAAAGCGCCCGCAGCGTGGCGGTCGGGGTGATGCTCGGCGTCAATCCCGACGAAGCCGATCCTCTGACCCCGTATCTGGTCAACGTCAAGCAGCAACAGCTGCAGCCGGGCCAATACAACATCATCATCGGTGAACAGCTGGCGGGGCAACTGGGCGTCAAGCGCGGCGATTCGCTGCGCGTGATGGTGCCGAGCGCCAGCCAGTTCACGCCGATGGGCCGCATTCCCAGCCAGCGATTGTTCACTATCATCGGCACCTTCCACGCCAACAGTGAGGTGGACGGCTATCAGCTGCTGGTCAACCAACAGGACGCCTCGCGCCTGATGCGCTACCCGGCCGGTAACATCACCGGCTGGCGCCTGTTCCTGCAACAGCCGCTGACGGTCGATACCCTCAGCCAACAGGCGCTGCCGGCGGGCACGGTCTGGAAAGATTGGCGCGATCGCAAGGGCGAGCTGTTCCAGGCGGTGCGCATGGAGAAAAACATGATGGGGCTGCTGCTCAGCCTGATCGTGGCGGTGGCGGCGTTTAACATCATTACGTCGCTCGGTCTGCTGGTGATGGAAAAGCAGGGCGAGGTCGCCATTCTGCAGACCCAGGGGCTGACTCGCCGCCAGATCATGTCGGTGTTTATGGTGCAGGGTGCCAGCGCCGGCATCATCGGTTCGCTGCTCGGCACGTTGCTCGGCGTGCTGCTGGCCACCAACCTGAATAACCTGATGCCGATCCTCGGCGCCCTGATCGACGGCGCTTCGCTGCCGGTGGCGGTCGATCCGCTGCAGGTAACGATCATCGCCGTGGTGGCGATGGCGGTTTCCCTGTTGTCCACGCTTTATCCTTCATGGCGCGCTGCCGCCGTACAACCCGCTGAGGCTTTACGTTATGAGTAACCATCTTTTGCTGCAGTGTGACAACCTGTGCAAGACCTATCAGGAAGGCAACCTGCACACCGACGTGCTGCGCAACGTCAGCTTTGCCATGCAGCAGGGCGAGATGATGGCGATCGTCGGCAGCTCGGGTTCCGGCAAGAGCACCCTGTTGCACCTGCTGGGCGGGTTGGACTCACCGACCTCCGGCGAGGTGATTTTCAAGGGTGAATCGCTGAACGCCATGTCTTCAGCGGCCAAGGCCGAGCTGCGCAACCGTCAGCTGGGCTTCATCTATCAGTTCCACCATCTGCTGCCGGATTTCACCGCGCTGGAAAACGCCGCCATGCCGCTGTTGATCGGCGGCACCAAACCGGCGCAGGCGCAGGAGAAAGCGCGGGAGATGCTGGCGGCGGTCGGGCTGGAAAAACGCAGCAAACACCGCCCGTCAGAGCTTTCCGGCGGCGAGCGTCAGCGCGTGGCGATCGCGCGCGCGCTGGTCAACAACCCGGCGCTGGTGCTGGCGGACGAACCGACGGGTAACCTGGATAAACGCACCGCGGACAGCATCTTCGATCTGCTGGGCGAGCTGAACGTGCGTCAGGGCACCGCTTTCCTGGTGGTGACGCACGATCTGCAGCTGGCCAAGCGTCTGAGCCGCCAGCTGGAAATGGCCGACGGCCACCTGCAGGCGCAGCTGACCCTGATGGGGGCCGAGTAATGGCGGGAGCCTCACTGTCCTTCCTGACGGCCCTGCGTTTCAGCCGCGGCCGTAAACGCGGCGGCATGGTGTCGCTGATCTCGGTCATCTCCACCATCGGCATTGCGCTGGGGGTGGCGGTGCTGATCGTCGGCCTGAGCGCGATGAACGGCTTTGAGCGCGAGCTGAAGAACCGCATTCTGGCGGTGGTGCCGCACGGCGAACTCGAGCCGGTCAACCAGCCGTTCAGCGGCTGGCCGTCGATTCTGCAGCGGGTGGAAAAGGTGCCGGGCATTGTGGCCGCCGCGCCGTACATCAACTTTACCGGCCTGATGGAGAACGGCGCGCAGCTACGCGCCGTGGAAGTCAAAGGCGTTGATCCGCAGCAGGAGAGCCGGCTGAGCGCGCTGCCGCAGTATGTGCAGGGCGACGCCTGGGCCAACTTCAAGCCCGGCGAGCAGCAGGTGATCCTCGGCAAGGGCGTGGCCGATGCACTGGGCGTCAAGCAGGGCGCCTATGTGACGGTGATGATCCCCAACAGCGACCCGGAAATGAAGCTGCTGCAGCCGAAGCGCATTCGTCTGCACGTAACCGGCATTTTGCAGCTCAGTGGCCAACTCGATCACAGCCTGGCGCTGGTGCCGTTGGCCGATGCGCAGCAGTATCTCGACATGGGTGACAGCGTCACGGGCATCGCCCTCAAGATGAACGACGTGTTCGCCGCCAACAAGCTGGTGCGCGACGCCGGCGAAGTGACCAATTCTTATATCTACATCAAAAGCTGGATCGGCAAGTACGGCTATATGTATCGCGACATCCAGATGATCCGCGCCATCATGTACCTGGCGATGGTGCTGGTGATCGGCGTAGCCTGCTTCAACATTGTCTCCACGCTGGTGATGGCGGTGAAAGACAAAAGCGCCGATATCGCGGTGCTGCGCACCCTGGGCGCCAAAGACGGTTTCATCCGCGCCATATTCATCTGGTACGGGTTGCTGGCCGGGTTGCTGGGCAGCCTGAGCGGCGTGGTGATCGGGGTGATCGCCTCGCTGCAGCTGACCAACATCATCCGGGGCATCGAGAAACTGGTCGGCCACTCCTTCCTGTCGGGCGATATCTACTTCATCGACTTCCTGCCTTCCGAGCTGCACTGGCTGGACGTGCTGATCGTGCTGGCAACCGCCATCGTGCTGAGCCTGTTGGCCAGTTGGTATCCGGCCAGGCGCGCCAGCCGCATCGACCCGGCGCGGGTGCTGAGCGGACAATAAAACCCACGGGGAGGCAGCGATGCCGCCCCGTTTTTTTAGCCTGGGGATGGGTTATGTACTACGGTTTCGATATGGGCGGCACCAAGATTGAGCTGGGGGTATTCGACGACAACCTGCAGCGCATTTGGCAAAAGCGGGTGCCGACGCCGCGTGAAGACTACCGGCAGCTGCTGGCCACGCTGTGCGATCTGACCCTTGAGGCGGATGCGTTCTGCGGCCGGCGCGGCAGCGTCGGCATCGGTATCCCGGGCCTGCCCAACGACGATGACGGCACGCTGTTTACCGCCAACGTGCCGGCGGCGATGGGGCGACCGCTGCCGCGCGATTTGGCGGCGCTGATCGGGCGCGAGGTACGGGTCGATAACGACGCCAACTGCTTTGCGCTGTCGGAGGCCTGGGACGACGAGTTTCGCCGCTACCCAACGGTGCTGGGCATCATTCTCGGCACCGGCGTAGGCGGCGGGTTGATCGTCGACGGCAAGACGGTGTCAGGGCGTAACTATATCGCCGGCGAGTTCGGCCATTTGCGCCTGCCGGTGGACGCGCTCGAGGTCTTGGGGCGTGATGTGCCTCGCGTTGCCTGCGGGTGCGGCCATCAGGGTTGCATTGAAAACTACATATCGGGCCGCGGTTTCGAATGGATGTACGCCCATTTTTATGGCCGGCACTTGCCCGCCACCGAGATCATTGCGCATTATCAGGCGGGTGAGCCGCAGGCGGTGGCTCACGTCGACCGTTTTATGGACGTGCTGGCGATCTGCCTGGGCAACCTGCTGACGGTGCTGGATCCGCATCTGGTGGTGATCGGCGGTGGGCTGTCGAACTTCGACGCCATTTACCAGGTGTTGCCGCAGCGGCTGCCGGCGCACCTGCTGCGGGTGGCCCGGCTGCCGCGCATCGAGAAGGCGCGCTATGGCGACGCCGGCGGCGTGCGCGGCGCAGCGTTCCTCAATTTGGTAAACAGGGAAAAGTAAGGAGAGAGTTAATGCACACTCGCCATCGGCTGTGTCAGTTTCGCAAGAGTAAGCATGTGCTGCATCAGCGCTTTCGTTCACGCATTTTTCACCGTGACACCATGGCGGCGGCCGAGCTGAAAAAGCCGTTTGTAGTGGTGTTGACCGGGGCCGGCATTTCGGCCGAGTCGGGCATTCGCACCTTCCGCGCCGCGGATGGGCTGTGGGAAGAGCACCGGGTGGAGGACGTCGCCACGCCGGAAGGTTTTCAGCGCGATCCGGCGCTGGTGCAGGCGTTTTACAACGAACGCCGCCGCCAGCTGCAGGCGGAGGAGATCGTCCCGAACGCCGCGCACCGCGCGTTAGCGGATTTGGAAGAGTGGCTGGGGGACAACTTCCTGCTGGTCACGCAAAACATCGATAACCTGCATGAACGCGCCGGCAGCAAGCGGGTGCTGCACATGCACGGCGAATTGCTGAAGGTGCGCTGCACCCAGTCGGGGCAGGTGTTCGAATGGCCCGGCGATCTCAGCGTCGACGATCGTTGCCACTGCTGCCAGTTCCCGGCGCCGCTGCGGCCGCACGTGGTGTGGTTCGGTGAGATGCCGCTGGGCATGGACGACATCTATCAGGCGTTGAGCAAGGCCGATTTCTTCGTCGCCATCGGCACCTCAGGCCACGTCTATCCGGCGGCCGGCTTCGTGCATGAGGCGCGGCTGGGCGGCGCCTACGCGATGGAGCTGAACCTGGAGCCGAGCCAGGTGGAGAGCCAGTTCGACGAGAAACACTACGGTCTGGCCAGCGAAGTGGTGCCGCGTTTTGTGCACAAATTCCTGGTGGGCAAGGTGGCGCGGGCCGACCGGCCCTGAGAAAGGCATCAGGGCGCAATGCGCGCCCTGATGGGATGGCGGGGCGTATTAGCGCCCGGCTTTCAGCTTTTGGAAGTAGCTCTCGTACAGCGTGCTGGCGTCGCCGACGTCGTTTTGCCACTCGCCGTGCTCAATCACCGCCTTATCCGGGTAGAGTGACTTGTCGTTGGCGATCTCCGGCGACAGCAGCTTCTTCGCCGCCAGGTTCGGCGTCGGGTAACCGATGGTTTCCGCTACCTGCACCGCGATTTCCGGCCGCAGCAGGAAGTCGATCAGCTTCAGCGCGCCCTCGACGTTGCGCGCGTTGGCCGGAATGGCCAGGCTGTCCATCCAGAAGATCCCGCCTTCCTTCGGCCAGACGATCTCCAGCGGCGTGCCGGCCTGGCGCGCCACGAAGGCCGAACCGTTCCACACCATACCGACGTTGACTTCCCCTTCCATAAACGGGTTGCCCGGGTTGTCGGAGTTGAAGGCCAGCACGTTCGGCATCAATTTCTGCAGTTCGTGGTAGGCGGCTTCGATCTCTTTCGGGTCGGTGGTGTTGCCGGAATAGCCCAGCTTGAGCAGCGCCATCTGGAACACTTCACGCGCATCGTCGGTCAGCAGCAGACGGCCTTTATACTGTGGCTGCCACAGATCGGCCCAGGACGTGACGGTGGACGGCTCCTGCGCGTCGCTGTTAACGCCGATGGCGGTGGCGCCCCAGATATAGGGGATGGAGTAGTCGTTGTTGGGATCGAACGGTTTGTTCAACAGGGCAGGATCGAGATCCTTGAAGTGGCTGAGTTTGCTCTTGTCGATTTTTTGCAGCATGCCTTCCTTGCTCATCTTGGCGATGAAGTAGGTGGAAGGCACCACCAGATCGTACGCGCCGTCTTTATAGGTCTTCAGCTTGGCGTACATGCTTTCGTTGGATTCATAGGTGGAATAGATCACCTTGATGCCGGTTTCCTTGGTGAACTGCTCCAGCAGCCCCGGCGGAACGTATTCAGTCCAGTTATAGAAATACAGCGTTTTGCCGTCAGAGGCGTTTGCAGAGCAGAAACTCAGCGCCATCATCCCGGCTGCGAGCAGATGTGACCACTTTTTCATGCAGCGTATCCTTCAGCAGTAGTGAGCCGAACCCGTATGGGCAAACCGTTTGGCGGCTGCGCCATACCCCAGAAAGGGGCCATTATAGGGGCCGGGGCGGGGTGGGTAAAGGCGGTTATCCCAGCGGCAAATCAGCGGGTTAACCGAGTCTGGGCGTTCAAGAACGGCCGCAGTCATATCACTGCGGCCAATGAAAGAGGCGGGCGCCGTAGCGCCCGGCGGGAAGGGTTATTCGGCCTTGGGCGAGCGATCGCGCATCACCCACTGGCTGGCGATCACCAGCACCAGCGACAGCAGCAGCAAAATGGTGGCCAGCGCGTTGACCTCCGGCGAGACGCCGACTTTCACCATCGAATAGATCTTCAGCGGCAAAATCTCGTAGCTCGGCCCGGTGACGAAGGAGGAGACGACCACGTCGTCCATCGACAGGGTAAAGCTCAGCAGCCAGCCTGCCGCCACCGCAGGCATCGCCAGCGGCAGGATGATTTTGCGCAGGATGGTGAACTCGCTTGCGCCGAGATCGCGCGCGGCCTCCAGCATCTTCACGTCGAAGCCTTTCAGGCGCGCGTAGACGGTCACTACCACGAACGGCAGGCAGAAGGTGATGTGCGAGAACAGCAGCGACCAGAAGCCGAGCGAAATGCCGAGCAGCATGAACAGCACCAGCAGCGAGATGGCCATCACGATGTCCGGCGACATCATCACCACGAACAGCATGCCGCCGACGAACGGCTTGCCGCGGAAGCGGTAGCGGTACAGCGCCACCGCGGTCAGCGAGCCGATCAGGGTGGCGAAGGTAGCGGAGAGCACTGCCATGGTCAGCGAGTGCCCCGCGGCCTGCAGCAGGCTGTCGTTATTCAGCAGCGTGCCGTACCACTTGGTGGTGAAACCTTGCCAGTTGATGCCAAAGCGCGAAGCGTTGAAGGAGTTGACGATCAGGATGACGATCGGGATATACAGATAGGCGTATACCAGCGTCATAAAGCCGCCGCGCAGCAGACGTCCGATCATGCCAGATCCTCCTTCTTGTTCAGCAGACGGGCGGCCCGGTAATAGACCAGCAGCAACAGCCCCATCACCAGCGTCAGACAGATGCTGGTGGCCGCGCCGAATGGCCAGTCGCGGATATTGAGGAACTGGCTTTTAATCACGTTGCCGATCAATAGATTCTTGGCGCCGCCCATCAGATCGGCGACGAAGAACAGCCCCATCGCCGGCAGCACCACCAGCAGGCAGCCGGCGATAATGCCCGGCATGGTCAGCGGCACGATGATGCGGATAAAGGTCTGCAGCTTGCTGGCGCCGAGATCGCGCGCCGCCTCTAGGCAAGACTTATCGAGCTTTTCGATGCTGGAGTAGAGCGGCATCACCATAAACGGCAGCAGGATATACACCAGGCCGAGGATCACCGCTTCCGAGGTGTACATGATGCGCAGCGGCTTGTCGATGACGCCGATCCACAGCAGCGCGTCGTTGAGATAGCCGCGGGTGCTGAGAAACAGCTTCAGGCCGTAGATGCGGATCAGCGAGTTGGTCCAGAAGGGGACGATCAGCAGAAACAGCAGCAGCGGCCGCACCTTCTGCGGCAACCGCGCCAGGATAAAGGCGAACGGATAGCCAATCACCAGGCAGCACAGGGTGGCGATCAGCGCCATGTTCAGCGAGTGCAGCAGCACCTGAGCGTACAACGGATCGAACAAGCGCCGGTAGTTATCCAGCGTGAACACCATCTGCACCAGATTGGCGTCGTCGCGGGTCAGGAAGCTGGTGGCGATGATCATCAGATTCGGCATGAACACGAATAGCAGCAGCCAGGCGACAACGCCGACGATCACCACATTCTGGAAGACTTTACGCGATTTCTTCATCGGCCAGCACCACCTCCCAGCTTTCAACCCAGGTCACCGCCATCTTCTGATTGAGCGAGTGATCGACGTCCGGATCGTCTTCGTTGAAGAACTCGCTGACCATCACCGTTTTGCCATTCTCCAGCTCGACCACCGACTCCAGCGTCATGCCTTTGTAGTTGCGCTCGCGCACGTAGCCGATCAGCCCGTCGTGCTGCGCGCTGTCGTTCACTTCTTCTACCCGCAGATCTTCCGGGCGCAGCAGCACCTTCAGCCTTTGGCCTGTCTCCACCGGCAGATCGGCGTAGATGTCGCACTCGCGGCCTTCGACGTTGGCGCGTACCCGCTGCGGATCGAGACGTTGCAAAACCACCGCGTCGAAGATGTTAATCTCGCCGATGAAGCTGGCGACGAACAGATTCTTCGGCTCTTCGTAGATCTCACGCGGCGTGCCGTCCTGTTCGATGCGGCCTTCGCGCATCACCACGATGCGGTCCGACATGGTCAGCGCTTCTTCCTGATCGTGGGTAACGAACACGAAGGTGATACCCAGCTTGCGCTGCAGCGCCTTCAGCTCGTTCTGCATCTGTTTGCGCAGCTTGTAGTCCAGCGCCGACAGCGATTCGTCCAGCAGCAGCACCTTCGGCTTGTTGACCACCGCGCGGGCGATGGCCACGCGCTGCTGTTGGCCGCCGGAGAGCTGGCCCGGCCGCCGTTTGGCGAACGCATCCAGCTGCACCATGCGCAGCGCCTCTTCGACGCGCGGCGTCAGTTCCGCCGCCGGCACCTTTTGCATGCGCAGGCCGAAGGCGACGTTGTCGAACACCGACATGTGCGGAAACAGGGCATAGCTCTGAAACACGGTGTTGACGTGGCGATGTTCGGCCGGAATGGCAGTGACGTCCTGGCCGTCGAGCACGATACGGCCCCGATCGGCGTCTTCCAGACCGGCGATCAGGCGCAGCACCGTGGTTTTGCCACAGCCGGAGGGGCCGAGAATGGTGAGGAATTCGCCGTGGTTAATCGTCAGTTCAAGATCGGCAATGATGGTTTTGCCATCGAACGCTTTGCTCAGGGCATGCAGTTCAACAAGGGGTGCTCGAGAGGATGTCTCAGTCATTTATCGTATTACTCTATCCCGTGGGCTAATGCAGATAGAACCGCAACTGGAAAAGACTGCCGGAGCTTGCGGGATGCCCGCTGATCAAATGAAGCTCAAACCAGTTGCGCCAATGGAAATTTTTCGAGCGCGCATGATAGACGCTGAATGCCGGAATTGAAAGCCGATCCGGCCCAGATGCCGCGTTTTTCATCATGATAGCGACAAATGACCCTGTGATGACAGTGTTATTTCCCTCAGAAATCATCACAAAGATTAATGATATTGGCGAATTCTGGTTAAAAATGACCTGACGCAATATTTGATCCTGATCGGTTCCGCATAATGAAACGCGATATTCTGAGGGGCCGCTACCATGGACAAATTACTTGACCGCTTTTTCAACTACGTCTCTTTCGACACCCAGTCCAAAGCGAACGTAAAGCATGTGCCGAGCACCGACGGGCAGTTGAAGCTGGCGCGCGCGTTGCAGCAGGAAATGATCGCGCTCGGTTTCGAGCGGGTGTCGCTCAGCGAACACGGCTGCGTGATGGGCACCTGGCCGGGCAACGTCGCCTGGCCGGTGCCGGCGGTCGGTTTTATCGCCCATCTGGATACCTCGCCGGATTTCAGCGGCAAACACGTCAATCCGCAAATCGTCGAGAACTATCGCGGCGGCGACATTGCGCTCGGCATCGGCGATGAAGTGCTGTCGCCGGTGATGTTCCCGATCCTGCACCAGATGCTGGGGCAGACCCTGATCACCACCGACGGCAAAACGCTGCTGGGCGCCGACGACAAGGCCGGCATCGCCGAGATCCTCACCGCCATGGTGCGCCTGCGCGCGCGCAAAATCCCGCACGGTGACATCCGCGTGGCCTTTACCCCGGACGAGGAGGTGGGCAAGGGGGCGCAGCTGTTCGACGTGGCGGCCTTCAATGCCGAATGGGCTTACACCGTGGACGGCGGCGGCGTCGGCGAGCTGGAGTGCGAGAACTTCAACGCCGCCTCGGTGACGATCAAAATCCTCGGCAACAGCGTGCACCCCGGCAGCGCCAAGGGCGTGATGGTCAACGCGCTGTCGCTGGCCACCCGCATTCATCAGGCGCTGCCGGCGGACGAAGCGCCGGAGACCACCGAAGGCTACCAGGGCTTTTATCACCTCAGCAGCATCAAGGGCAGCGTAGAGCGCGCCGAAATGCACTATATCTTGCGCGACTTCGAGCGCGAGGGGTTCGAGGCGCGCAAACGCAAAATGGTGGACATCGCCCGCGAGGTCGGCAAAGGCTTGCCGCGCGATTGCTATATCGAAGTGAGCATCGAAGACAGCTATTACAACATGCGCGAACAGGTGGCGGAGCACCCGCACGTGATCGCGCTGGCGCAGCAGGCGATGCGCGACTGCGACATCGAACCGGTGATGAAACCGATCCGCGGCGGCACCGACGGCGCGCAGCTGTCGTTCCGCGGCTTGCCGTGCCCGAACCTGTTCACCGGCGGCTACAACTACCACGGCAAGCACGAGTTCGTGACGCTGGAAGGCATGGAGCAAGCGGTGGCGGTGATCATGCGCATCGCGGCGCTGGCCGCCGAGCGGGCGCGGTAAACAGGACGCTTGCGATCGGCATAATCGCTTGCCGCAACAAGGCGTTGCTCATAGTGTGGAGATACATTCCCCATGCATAAGGACCGCATGATGAGCACCGAATACCGTATCGCCAGCCCGCATTTGGCGCAGTTCGTTCAGGCGATTTGGCGCCAGGCCGGCAGCACGGCGCGTGAAGCCGAGCTGGTGGCCGATCATCTGGTGCAGGCCAATCTGGCCGGGCACGACTCGCACGGCGTCGGCATGATCCCCAGCTACATGGCGTCGTTGGCGCAGGGGCAATTACAGCTCAATCAGCACGCCGAAGTGGTGCGCGACGCCGGCGCGGTGCTGACGCTCGACGGTGCGCGCGGTTTCGGTCAGGTGGTGGCCAGCGAAGCGATGGCGCTGGGCATTGAACGCGCCGGCAAGCTGGGCCTGGCGGCGGTGGCGCTGCACAACGCGCACCATATCGGCCGTATCGGCCATTGGGCGGAGCAGTGTGCCCGCGCCGGTTTCATTTCGATTCACTTCGTCAACGTGGTGGGCGATCCGATGGTGGCGCCGTTCGGCGGCAGCGATCGTCGCTTCGGCACCAACCCGTTCTGCGCCATTTTCCCGCGGCCGGGCCGCACGCCGTTGCTGTTGGATTTTGCCACCAGCGGTATCGCCTTCGGCAAGACCCGGGTGGCCTATAACAAAGGGCTGTCGGTGGCGCCGGGCTATCTGATCGACGAACACGGGCAGCCGACTACCGAGCCGAAGGTGATGCACGAAGCGCCGTTCGGTTCGCTGCTGCCGTTCGGTTTGCATAAGGGCTATGCGCTGGCGGCGATGTGCGAGATCCTCGGCGGCGCGCTCTCCGGCGGCCGCACCACCCACGCCGCCACGCTGAAAGCCGACAGCGACGCTATCTTCAACTGCATGACGACCCTGATCCTCGATCCTCAGGCCTTCGACGCCCCGCACATGCAGGCCGAAGCCGAAGCGTTTATCGGCTGGGTGAAAGCGTCGCCGCCGAGCGGCGAACAGCCGATCGCGGTGCCGGGAGAATGGGAAGAGGCCAACCGCGCGGCGCGGCTGGAGCAGGGCATCCCGATCGATGCCACGACCTGGCAGCAGATCTGCGCGGCGGCGGAGCAGGCGGGCATGGCGGTGGGGGAACTGGCGGATTACCGCGCACAGGCGCGCCAGGCATAAAAAAAGCCACCCGACAGGGTGGCTTGTTCGCATGACGGCAATCAGTCGTTAAAGTACCAATAGCCGCTGTTGACCAGCGCGGTCAGCAGCGCCAGGAACGACGGATCGTCCACCGCGTCGCCGAGCAGGGCGGCGTCGACGCTGAAGTGCTGGCACAGAGCGTCTGCGGCCTGCAGCTGGTCGGTGTCGATCAGTTCGCCGTTCACGAAGCAGCGATCGCCGACGCGCAGCACGCGCAACCCGCCCAGGCGCTGCAGCGCTTCACCCTGCTGCAGCAGTTCGTAGATTTCCCCGGCCTGATACGGTGGCTCCGGCGGCGCCAGATCCAGCTCGTGGCGCGACTGGGAGATAAACTCGCCGAACCAGTGCTGGAAGTGTTCCGGCTGTTGCACCAGATCCAGCATCATTTGCCGTAAGGCGTCCACTTCCTGCGGCAGGATCTCCGCCGGATGTTCGCGCAGTTTAACGTCCGGATCGCCGTAGCGCTTGCTGCCCAGCTCGCGCGCCAACACGTAATCGGCGAAGCCGCTCACCAGCTCGCGGCCGTTCGGCGCGCGGAAGCCCACCGAGTAGTTGAGCGCGTTTTCCAGCGCGTAGCCTTCATGCGGGAAGCCCGGCGGAATGTAGAGAATGTCGCCCGGTTCCATCTCTTCGTCGATGATGGCGTCGAACGGCTCCACCTGCAGCAGATCCGGATGCGGGCAGTGCTGTTTCAGCGGCGTTTTTTCCCCGACGCGCCAGCGGCGGCGCCCGGTGCCCTGAATGATGAACACGTCGTACTGATCGAGATGCGGGCCGACGCCGCCGCCCGGTACCGAGAAGGAGATCATCAGGTCATCCATCCGCCAGTCCGGCAGTTGGCGGAACGGGCACATCAGCGCCGCGGAAGGCTCATGCCAGTGGTCCACCGCCTGCACCAGCAGCGACCAGTTGTTTTCGCTCAGGTGGTCGAAGCTCTCGAAGGGGCCGTGTGCGACCTGCCAACGGCCGTCCTGGTGGCTGACCAGGCGGCTGTCCACTTCGTTTTCCATCGCCAGCCCGGCCAGCTCATCCGGGGAGATCGGATCGATAAAGTTTTTGAAGCCGCGCTTCAGAATCACCGGACGCTTTTGCCAATAACGTTGCAAAAAATCGTTCCAGTCCAGGTCTAATTGATAATCCATGTTCTATTCCAGGAGAGAGGAGTGAGCCTGAGTGCGATTATAACGGAAGTTTGGCCCCGTGGATCGGGGCCGCAGAGGCATAATTTACTCGTTGTGGTGGGTGTCGTGCTGGCGGGCGAAGGTGACCTGCATGCGCGCGCCGCCGAGCGGACTGTCGCTGATGACGATTTCGCCGTCGTACTGCTCGATGATCTCCGCCGCCACCGACAGGCCCAGGCCCTGGCCGGGACGTAGGGTATCCACCCGCTGGCCGCGCTGGAAGATCAGCTGGCGCTTGCTTTCCGGGATCCCCGGGCCGTCGTCGTCGATGACGATGGTGAGGTTTTTCTCGGAGTGCAGCGAGGTGATCTCAACGAACTCCAGGCAGTATTTGCAGGCGTTTTCCAACACGTTGCCCATCACTTCCATAAAGTCGTTCTTCTCGCCCATAAAGGTCACCTCCGGCGAGATGTCCAGCGTGATCACCACCCCTTTGCGCTGATAAACCTTGTTCAGCGCCACCACCAGGCTGTCGAGCAGCGCCGGCACCGAGTGGATCTCGCGCGTCAACACCGTCTGGCCGGAGTTGATGCTGGCCCGGTGCAGGTAGTAACCGATCTGCTGCGAGATGCGGCCGATCTGATCCAGCATGATCGGCTCGGCTTCTTCGATGGTGGTCTGCTTGCCGCTGCGCAGCGAACGCAGGGTACTTTGCAGCACCGCCAGCGGCGTTTTCAGGCTGTGGGTCAGATCCGACAGGGTGGTGCGATACTTGGTGTAACGCTGGCGTTCGTTGCGCACCAGAATGTTCAGGTTGCGCACCAGCCCGCGCAGCTCGCTGGGCGGGTTCTCATCCAGTTGATCGCGTTCGCCGTTCTCCAGTTCGCCCACCTGATTGACCAGCGCCTTGATAGGCCGCAGGCTCCAGTAGGCCGCCAGCCACAGCAGCGGTACCACCAGCAACAGGTTGGCCAACAGCACGTAGCTGAACCACTCCCACACCACGTCGGATCGCTGCAGCTCCTGCGGAATGCTGTCGACCACCACGATGGTCAACGCCGGCAGCCGAGGCGTGGCGGCATAGGTGTTGACCGCCACCGAGTGGGTCAGCGCGTTCTGATCGGTATCGTCGTAATTTTTCAGCTGGTTTTGCGCTTTGGGGTTGTCCCCCAGCACTTCGCTACTGACGCGGGTATCGGTGTCGATTTCGTAGAAGCCGGACTCCTCCAGCCACTCCTTGTTGATCAGCTTCTCCAGCTCCGGCACTTTGCGCTGGCTCCACAGCAGGTTGCCTTTATCGTCGTAGATAAACACCAGCGTGGGGAAGTTGAGATCGATATCGGGGGGAATGGCGATGGTGAGCTTGTTGTCTTTCCACTGCGCCAGGCTGAAGAACAGGTTGCTCTCGCCGCGCAGCAGGCGGAAGGCGGTCTTGTCGAAGCTGACGATGTAGCCGACGACCGCCACCAAACCGTAAGAGAGCGACAGCGCCAGGATCACCCCGGCGGTCGCCATCAGGAAGCGGGCGCGCAGCGAAAACGGTTTTTTATTCTTGTTGAACATCATGTTCACTTCGCGTCAAAACGATAGCCCTGGCCACGTACCGTGGTGATCACTTCATGCGGGTATTCCGCCTGCACCTTTTTACGCAAACGGCCCATCAGCACGTCGATAGTATGGCTTTCGCGCAGTTCGGCGTCCGGGTAGAGTTGCAGCATCAACGAATCCTTGCTCACCACCTTGCCGGCGTTGCGGATCAGGGTTTCGATGATGGTGTATTCAAAAGCGGTCAGCTTGATTTGCTGATCGTTAACGCTCAGTTCGCGGCGCGACAGATCGATCTGGAACGGCGGCAGCACGATCACCTGCGAAGCCAGACCGCTGTTGCGGCGCATCAGCGCCTGCATGCGGGCGATCACTTCTTCCAGGTGGAACGGCTTGGTGACATAGTCGTCGGCGCCGGCTTCCAGCACCGCCACTTTGTCCTGCCAGCTTTCGCGGGCGGTCAGCACCAGGATCGGCAGTTTGGTCTGGTGCGCGCGCCAGCGGCGGATCAGGCTCAGGCCGTCTTCACCCGGCAGGCCGAGATCGACGATGGCGATATCCGGCGCGTGTTCCTGCAGGAAGTAATCGGCTTCCTTGGCGTCTTCGGCCGCGTCGACCTGATGGCCCATCTCGCGCATCTGAACGGAAAGGTGGTGGCGCAGCAAACCATTATCTTCAACAACCAGTACTCGCATGGCGAACTCCTGTGACTGTGCGGGTGAACGTCCTGTCACCCACGCGATAAAAGGGAACACGCTCTGCGGCGTGTCAGGGGATAACGCGGCCACCTGAACCATTTTGGCAAAAAATGCTGAGGTTATGGTAGGTATAACCCGCTCGGCCCGCAAGAGAGCCGAAGCAATGTATTAAAATAAGCGTTATCAATTTGTTCGCCGACATTATCGGCAAGCTCTGATAAACGTCGGATAAACAGCGGCGGGGCAACGTTAAACGCACCTTAAACGCGGTGGGCATTGCCGGCAGGCGGAAGGGTGAACCGGATCGCTTGAAAAGCTTTAATGGTACTAATAAGGTATTATTGATGTATCGGCACACTTTTCAGGAGCGACGGATGAAGCAGTTAACCCAGGCAGAACGCATAGCGGGCGCACTTTACGGACAGATGCTGGGCGACGCGCTCGGCATGCCTTCCGAGCTGTGGCCGCGCGAGCGGGTTAAGCGCCACTTCGGCTGGATAGACGGCTTTCTCGATGGGCCGAAGGAGAACACCGCCGCCTGCTACTTCAAGGCCGGGCAATATACCGACGATACCGCGATGGCGTTGGCGCTGGCCGATGCGCTGCTGGAAGCGGAAGGTGAGGTGGTGCCGGAACTGATTGCCCGCAACGTGATCCGCTGGGTGGACAGTTTTGACGCCTTCAACAAGAACATTCTCGGCCCCAGTTCCAAACTGGCGCTGAGCGAGCAGAAAGCGGGCACGCCGATCGCCGAGTTGGAAAACAATGGCATCACCAACGGTGCGGCGATGCGCATTTCGCCTTTGGGCTGCGTGCTGCCTTCCGCACCGCTGGAGGATTTCTGCCAGCAGGTCTGGCTGGCCTCCAGCCCGACGCACAAATCCGACATCGCCGTCGCCGGTGCAGTGGCGATCGCCTGGGCCGTCGCACGGGCGGTGGAAGGGGCGGACTGGGCTTCGATTCGCCTGGCGTTGCCGAAGGTGGCGGAGTATGCCCAGCGCCGGCAGGAAACGACGTTCAGCCCTTCGCTGGCGGCGCGCATCGAACTGGCGTTTCAGGTGGTGGATGAAGCCACAGACACCGAGCAGGCTGCTGAGCGGGTGTATCAGCTGATCGGCGCCGGGGTGAGCACCATCGAGTCGGTGCCTGCGGCGCTGGCGATGGTGCAGCTGGCGCAAACCGATCCTACCCGTTGCGCGGTGCTGTGCGCCAACCTGGGCGGCGACACCGACACCATCGGCGCGATGGCCACGGCGATTTGCGGCGCGCTGCACGGCGCAGAAGCGATCGAAGCCGGGTTGCTGGCGGAGTTAAAACGGGTGAATCCGCTGGATATCGAGGCTTACGTTCAGGCGTTCGCGCGTTTTCGCCGCCGCCGGCAGGGCGAGGCGTGAGCCGCCGAGTGACGTAACGGATCAGCTTTCGCTGGTAAATTCGTACATGTCGCTGCGGCAGAAGCTTTCGCTGTATTCGATCGGTTTTTTGTGGTGGTCGAACAGCGTCTGGCGCACGATAAGCAGCGGCATCGGCTCCGAGAGCCGCAGCGCCTGACGGATATCGTCGTCGGCCATCGCCGCGCTGACCTGGCTGCGCAGCGATCCCATTTCGACGTTATTGCGACGGAAGTAGTCGTACAGCGAGATGCCGATCTCGTCGACGTTGGCAATCGCCGCCACCACCACGTAGGACACCGCCACCGACATCGGCCGCCGATCGATCAAGTGAATGCGTTTGAGTTTGTAGATCGGCGTTCCGGCCGCCAGCTGCAGCTTTTCAGCCAGTTCAGCGCCGGCGAGCATCCGTTCGCGGCTGATCCATTGCGTATCCGGCCGGCGCCCCTGCTGTATCACCTCGCGCGAGAATCCTTTGACGTCTGCCAACGAATAGAACAGCTTCGGTTCGGGCCGTTGCGGTTGGATAAAGGTGCCGTAACCGCGCGAACGGCCGATGAGGCCGTCCTGCTCGAGGCAGGCCAACGCTTTGCGCACCGTGATGCGCGAGATGCCGAGCCGTTCGGTGAACAGCCGCTCGCTGGGCAAAAAATCCCCCGCATTCAGCAACCCTTGTTCGATGGCCTGGCGCACCGAGGCGTTGAAGCGCAAATACAGCGGCATTGCGCCCGCGCTGGCCAGATCCTGCTGCAGTTTGTCCAGCAGACGCTGGTTGGTCTCCTTGCTCATAGCCGACGGAAGTCCTTTAGCCGCAATGCGATGGCTTATTTAAGGGGATTTCGCCGGGCAGCGCAACTGCCGCCGCCCGGCGATAACGATGGGTGGGCATAGGATGCCCACAGGTTCATGGCTGAGACGGGTTATCGCCGGAGCGAATGTTTTTCACCTGATCGGCGCTGACCGCCGGGGCGCTATTACCCCAACTGGTGCGCACGAAGGTCGCAAGCTGAGCGACCTGTTCATCGCTCAACCGCCAACCGAAGTCCGGCATGGTCAGGCCGGTGGGCGCACCGATGGTTATCGGCGTCCGTGAGCCGTGGAGGATGATGCTGATCAGCGATGACGGATCTTCGCTCAGCAACGCCGGATTGCGTGCCAGCTGCGGAAACGTGTTGCGATACCCCTGGCCGTCGCTGCGGTGGCAGGCAGCGCAGTTGTCCAGGTAGGTTTGTGCGCCGGGCGTGTTGACCTTACCGTTGAACAGCGCCTGGGCGATGCCGTCGTTGCGCGGCGGCGATGACTTCTCATCACCGGCAGGCAGCGATTTCAGGTAGACCGCGATCGCTTTCAGATCGTCATCGTTCAGATGTTGCGTGCTGTCCTGTACCACCTCCACCATTGAGCCGAAGGCGGCGAAACGTTGGGTATGGCCGGTTTTCAGGAAGCGTGTGATCTCCTGCGCACTCCAGTCCCCTAAGCCGCTGGCGGTATCGGCGCGCAGGTTAGCGGCATGCCAGCCCTCCAACGTCCCGCCGCTCAGATAGGCTGTATCGCTCTGGCTGAGCGCCTTTTCCTGGAAGCCGATACCGCGCGGCGTGTGACATGTGCCGCAGTGACCGAGCCCCTGAACCAGATAGGCACCGCGATTCCACTCGGCGCCGCGCTGCGCATCCGGCTGATAAACACCGTCTTCGCGAAAGATCAGATCCCACAATGCCAGCGGCCAACGCATGCTGAGCGGCCAGGGAATGTGGCTGTGCCGATTCGGCTGCGCCACTGCGCTGACCTTTTGCGTGAAATACAGATAAAGATCGCGGATATCGTCATCGTTGATTTTGGCAAACGACGGGTAGGGCATGGCCGGATACAGTCGCCTGCCGTCGCGCGCGATGCCTTTGCGCAGGGCATCGGCGAACTCGGGCAGACTGTACCCGCCGATACCGGTTTGGCGATCGGGCGTGATGTTGGTGGAGTAAATAGCGCCGATCGGCGTGGTCATCTTCAGGCCACCTGCGAAGAGGGCGCCGCCGGGCGCGGTGTGGCAGGCCGCGCAATCCCCTGCGCGCGCCAGATATTCACCGTGTTCAATTCGCGCCGTGGAAGGGAGGGCGTCGGCCGCCTTAACCGCACCTGCGGCGAGCAACAGCAGCACCGACAATGTGGGCGTAAATCCTTTCATCTTGAGCTCCTTAGGCGTTATGCCTGCACCAGCGGGCCAGGGTTTTTCAGGTATTGCTCGCGGATCGCTTCGGCAGAGTGATAAGCCAGTGCGCCGACGATGCCGGTTGGGTTGTAGGCCAGGTTCTGCGGGAATGCACAGGCGCCGGTGACGAATACATTGGGCACGTCCCAGCATTGCAGGTATTTGTTCACCACGCTGGTGACCGGATTGTCGCCGATGATGGCACCGCCGGTAGTGTGAGTGGATTGGTAGGGGCGCACGTCATAATGATCGCCGGTTTTTCTTACCGAGATAGCCATCTGCTTTGGTTTCATAGCGTTGGCGATGTCCGCCATTTTAGCGGTGATATGCTGGGTCATTTTGATCTCATTCGATTTCCAGTCGAAGGTCATACGCAGCAGAGGCTGACCGTAGGCGTCTTTATAGGTGGGATCCAAATCCAGATAGCAATCGCGGTATGGCATCACCGATCCTTCCGAACCGATGCTCATTGAGTGCGGATAATTGTCGCGGATGCCTTGTTTCCAGCCGCTGCCCCAGTTCGGCGTGCCCGGCGGCAGCATCATTTGCTGGATAGGCCGACCGCCGGTGCGGGTGGCTGAGATGTAGGCGCCGCCGATAAAACCGAGATCGGCGTGGTCGAAGTTTTCCCCGTTAAGATCGTCGATCACCGTTCCGGCGGCACCGGCGCCGATAAAGGGATTGAAATGGGTATCGCGATCGTAAAACAGAGAAATGCCGCTGTTCATTTGATAGGCGTAGTTCTTGCCGACCACGCCCTCACCAGTGACCGGATTATAGGGTTTTCCGATGCCGGAAAGCAGCAGCAGGCGAACATTATGGAGTTGGAAAGCGCTGAGGATCACCAGATCGGCGGGTTGCTCTACTTCACGCCCTTGCTCGTCGATGTAGGTGACGCCGGTGGCCTTTTTGCCGCTGCTGTCAAGATTGACCTTGATCACCTGCGCCTGGGTGCGCAGCTCAAAGTTTTTACGCTGTGTCAGTACCGGCAGGATGGTCGACTGCGGCGAGGCCTTGGAGTACATGAAGCAGCCGAAACGTTCGCAGTAACCGCAGAAGTTACAGGGGCCAAGCTGCACGCCATACGGGTTGGTATAGGGTTCGGAGCAGTTGGCGGCGGGGACAGCAAACGGATGGTAGCCTAGCGATTCGGCGGCTTTGCCAAACAGTGAGCCCGAGTAGAGCTGTTTAAGCGGCGGCGTCGGGTAGTCATTGCTACGCGGCCCTTCGAACGGATTGCCGCCCTTGATGAGCTCACCCTGCAGATTACCGGCCTTACCGGCGGTGCCGCATACCTTCTCGAACTTGTCGAAGTAAGGCTCCAACTCCTGGTAGCTGAGGGGGTAGTCCTGTAACGTCATGCCTTCCGGGATCCAGTTGGCGCCGTATTTTTCAGTAAGGGTGGTGTGCAGTTTGAGATCGGAAGGCAGGGCGCGCCAGTGCATGCCGTTCCAGTGCACGCCGGCTCCGCCGACGCCGTTGCCCGGCAAAAAAGAGCCGAGCTGGCGATAAGGCACCGCGAAATCCGCCGGCGTATGGCGCACGGTGACGGTTTCATGCGCCATTTCCTGCGCAAGCTTGAGGCGAATGCCGTAAGTCAGTTCATCGGCGATACGCGGATAAGCGAAATCTGGGTAGGTATCGCGCCGTTCACCGCGTTCCAGCGCCAGCACCTGCAGGCCGCTGTCGGTCAATTCCATTCCCATAATGGCGCCGGTCCAGCCAAAGCCGACGATCACCACATCTACCGGTGGTTTTTTTATTGTGCTCATGATTATGCATTCCTTTTGCTGGAGATACTGACCGGGTGAAGAGGATAGGGTTGGTTGGGTTTGTTGACCCAATCGGCGAAGTCCGCGCGCGCACCGGGGAAGCCTATCAATTTCCATGATGCCAGCGTTTGGTTGCCGCCGTGGATCGGATCGGCCAGATAACCTTCTTTGGTGTTTTGCAGCAGCTGTTCGAAGAAAGCTTTACCCGGCAAGGTATCCGCATCGAGTTGGCCGCTTTCCAACGCGGTCAACAGCTGTTCTTGCTCGCCATGAGACAGCTCGGCGAAAACTTTGCCGAACTGACGTTGACAGAGCTCATTGAACGCGAGGATACCGTTGCGATAGGTCTCGCGCGGCGTCAGTTTGGACTGATAGCCCAACTCCGGCGCCGATGGCACGAACGGCGGGTGCATGTACCACAGGCCGCCATGGCCGTAGGGTGTTTCCATTTGGCGATCGATGAATACCGGGACCCCCTGATCGACGGCTCCGGGGCCGTTCTCGTCGCTGGGGATCAGCCGATCGCAGGCCGCCAGCAAGAATCGCCACTCTTCGTTGTTGAAATAAACCGGAACGTAATTCGGCGAGATGCCCGCAGCCGGCGCTGCCTGGGCGTTTACCATCATGAGACCGTTACCGGCAGCGGCTAACGGGATCAGCGCCAGCGTTTTTTTCAAAAATTCACGCCGGGGCGGCGTAGGGATATGCTGTTGCGACATAATTCCACCTTGAACATGCTTCACAGTAATGCCCGCGCAGGTTTTGCATCACCTGCGCCGTCGCTCTCCAGCGACGGTAAACAGGCGGGGAAAGGAGAGGTCGTCTATCACCATATATAGTTAGCAAGCTACTTGTATGGTAATTAAGTCTAAGATCGAGAAGTGTGAAGAAACAATAAATGATCTGTTTCAAAACGTTTTTTTACATTTCAGTTGATCGGGATCAATTTGTTAACATTCACGGTGAGCCGGCGAAGTGCAATAAGGTCGTGTTCCGCTTAACTCACATTGGAGTGCCATGGAAAACTGCATCAACGAGCCGTATGCCATAGAAGAGGCGATCGCGGCAGCTTTTTCGCCAGGTCTGCAACAAGGCCTGACCCGGCGTTCGGCGCTGCATCAGGCCCTGTTGCAGCTGATTGCCGCGGGAGAACTGCCCTGGCGGACGAAGCTGCCGCCAAGTCGTGCGTTGGCGGCCCGGCTGGCGGTGGCGCGTGACACGGTGGAACAGACCTACGCGCGGCTGGAGGCTGAGGGATTCATCAGTCGAACGGTGGGGCGCGGCAGCTTTGTGCGTTACCGCTGCGACACGCTGCTCGGCCGCGAACTGCTGGAGACGGCGACGGGGCAAGAGGCGCAGCTGGCGGAGCGCGAGCTGAGCGATCGCGGCCGGGCGCTGCTGGCGGTCAGCCATACGCCGCACACCTGTCGCCAGGCTTCGCTGACGCCTTCGCTGGCGGATCTGCGGGCGTTTCCCATCGACCAGTGGCTGCAGCGGGAGAAACAGGCGCTGCGGCGGCACGGCGAGCGGCTGTTGGGGTATGCCGATCCGCAAGGGTTGCCGGAGCTGCGTGCGGAGATCGCGCACTACTTGCAGCGGGAGCGGGGCGTCAAGGCGACGGCGGAGCAGGTGATCGTGGTGACCAGCTCTCAGCAGGCGCTGGCGCTGTGTACCCAGGTGCTGTTCGATCCCGGCGATGCGGTGTTCGTCGAAGAACCGGGTTACCAAGGGGCGAAAAAGCTGGTGCAGTCGGCGGGGCTGCAGGCGCGGCCGATCGGCATCGACGATCAGGGGCTGGACGTCGAGCAGTTGATGCAGGCCTCGGGCGGCGGACGGGGCGTTTACATCACGCCGTCTCATCACTATCCGCTGGGGTATTCGCTGAGCCTCGAGCGGCGGCTCGCGCTGTTGCAGTGGGCGCAGCGCCGGCGGGCCTGGATCATCGAAGACGATTACGACGCCGAGTTTAACTATGACCGGCAAACCAAGGCGGCGCTGCAGGGGCTGGACAGCGACGGGCGCACGCTGTACATCGGCACCTTCAGCAAGACGCTGTTTCCGGGGCTGCGCATCGGTTTCATGATTGCGCCGCCGCAGCTGGTGCGGCCCTTGGTCGCCGCCCGGCAGTTTCAGGACGGCTACACGTCGGCGCTGACGCAGATGACGCTGTTCCACTTCCTGCGCGAAGGCGGCTACGCCGAGCATCTGCGCAATATGCACATGCTGTACAAGGCGCGGCTGGACGTGCTGTACGACGCGGTGCATCGTCACCTGGCGGCCTGGACGCGTCCGGCGCTGCCGCAGGGCGGGCTGCAGCTGGTTTGCCCGCTGGCGGATGCGGCGACGGAGCGGCGGCTGGTGGCGGCCGCGGCCGAAAGGGGGATACGGCTGTACGGTCTGGCGGACTTCTACACCGGCACGCCGCAGCGCGGGGCGTTGGTGCTCGGCTTCTCGGCCTATACGCCGGATGAGATTGTGCGCTTTATTACGACGCTGGCGCAGGTGTTCAACGCGCTGCCGGTGGCAAGCGACGGCTAAAATTGGTCTGCTCTGTGTTTCGGATTGGTCCGTATTGCGCTGCCACCATGCGGTGTATTCTGCCGCTATCCGATTATTTCCCTAATGGAAATAATATCTTACACCGTGAGGCGCTATGAACCCATCAAACCCTGAAGTGACTATCCGCAGAATCAATGGCGACGACAAAGCGCAATGGCTGGCGCTGTGGCAGGGCTATCTCGATTTTTACCGCGCCGACGTGGCGCCGCAGGTGACCGATCGCACCTTCGAACGCCTGGGGCAGGATGAACAGGTGTACGGGCTGGTGGCGGAGGATGCCGACGGCCGGCTGTTGGGGCTGATGAATCTGGTGTTCCACCCGTCCACCTGGAGCGCAGTCGGCTATTGTTATATCGAAGATCTCTATGTATCGCCGCAGGCGCGCGGCCATAAGGTGTCGGAAAAGCTGTTCGAGCAGGCGTACCGATTGGCAGAGACGCGCGGCAGCGATCGGGTCTATTGGATGACCCAGGAGTACAACGCGCCAGCGCGTTCGCTGTACGACAAAATCGGCAGAAGAAGCTCGTTTATCGTTTATACCCGTTAACCGCAGGAGGCGTGTATGGCAATGAATCGTTATGGTCAGCCGGTTGGGGAATCGATGCCGGATTGGCAGCCGGCTCGCCGTCCGGGCGGCGCGACGCTCGGCGGGCGTTTCTGCTCGCTGGCGCCGCTCGAGCCGCAGCGGGATTACGCCGCGCTGTTCGAGGCGTTTCAACTGGCGCCGGACGGCCGCGACTGGACCTATCTGTCTATCGAGCGGCCCGATACGCCGGCGGCGATGCTGCAGCATCTGGAGACGCTGCAGGCCAACCCGACGCTGGTCAATCTGACGGTGTTCGACGCTGCCAGCGACGCGCCGGTGGGTACGGTGGCGCTGATGCGCATCGACGAGGCCAACGGCGTGCTGGAGATCGGCCACGTCAGCTGGTCGCCGTTGATGAAACAGCGCTCCAGCGCCACCGAGGCTATCGCGCTGCTGCTGCGTTATGCCTTCGACACGCTGGGCTACCGCCGCTGCGAGTGGAAGTGCGACAGCCATAACGCGCCGTCCCGCCAGGCCGCGCTGCGCTTTGGCTTTCGCTACGAGGGTAACTTCCGCTTTGCGGTCATCGTCAAGGGGCGCAGCCGGGATACCGACTGGTTCGCCATCACCGCCGACCGCTGGCCGGCGGTGCGGCAGGCGCTGGCGCGCTGGCTGAGCGCGGACAACTTCGATGCGCAGGGGCAGCAGATAGCTCGGCTGCAGGTGTTGCGCGGCGAATAATAAGCAAAAAGGCGGCCCCAGGGCCGCCTTTTTATCTTATCGGGCTAAAGCGCTTACTTCAGCTCGTCGACCATGGTGGTGGCACGGCCGATGTAGTTGGCCGGGGTCATCGCCTTCAGACGGATTTTCTCTTCTTCCGGCAACGCCAGGCCATCGATAAACGCCTGCATGCCGGCGGCGTCCACGCGTTTGCCGCGGGTCAGCTCTTTCAGCTTCTCGTAAGGCTTCTCGATGCCGTAGCGGCGCATCACGGTCTGGATCGGCTCAGCCAGCACTTCCCAGTTGTGATCCAGTTCGTCCAGCAGGTGCGCCTGGTTCACTTCCAGTTTGCTGATGCCTTTCAGGGTGGCCTGGTAGGCGATCAGCGCGTAGCCCAGGCCCACGCCCAGGTTACGCAGCACGGTGGAGTCGGTCAGGTCGCGCTGCCAGCGGGACACCGGCAGTTTGCCCGCCAGGTGGCCCAGCACGGCGTTGGCCAGGCCCAGGTTGCCTTCGGAGTTTTCGAAGTCGATCGGGTTAACCTTGTGCGGCATGGTGGAAGAGCCGATTTCGCCTGCGATGGTCTTCTGCTTGAAGTGGTTCAGGGCGATGTAGCCCCAGATGTCGCGGTCGAAGTCGATCAGGATGGTGTTGAAACGCGCTACGCAGTCGAACAGCTCGGCGATGTAGTCATGCGGCTCGATCTGGGTGGTGTACGGGTTCCAGGTGATGCCGAGCGAGGTCACGAACGCCTCGCTGAACTGGTGCCAGTCCACTTCCGGGTAAGCGACGATGTGGGCGTTATAGTTGCCGACCGCGCCGTTGATTTTACCCATGATCTCCACGCGCTCCAGCTGGCGGTACTGGCGCTCCATGCGGTAAGCCACGTTGGCGAACTCTTTGCCGACGGTCGACGGGGTCGCCGGCTGGCCGTGGGTGCGCGACAGCAGCGGGATATCGCGGTATTCCAGCGCCAGCCCTTTCAGCGCGTCGATGAGCTTGCGCCAGTATGGCAACACCACGTCCTGACGGGCGCTTTGCAGCATCAGCGCGTGCGACAGGTTGTTGATGTCTTCGGAGGTGCAGGCGAAGTGGATGAACTCCGACACCGCGTGCAGCGCAGGCACCGCCGCCACTTTTTCCTTCAGGAAATACTCGACCGCTTTCACGTCGTGGTTGGTGGTGCGCTCGATGGTTTTGATGCGCTGAGCGTCTTCTTCATTGAATTCCGCGACGATTTTGTCGAGGAAAGCGTTTGCGTCGGCGTCAAAAGCGGGAACTTCCTTGATTTCTGCGCAGGCCGCCAGTTTTTGCAGCCAACGTACTTCAACCTGTACGCGGAATTTCAGCAGACCGTATTCGCTGAAAATGGGGCGCAGTGCGCTGACTTTATCACCGTAGCGTCCATCAACGGGGGAAACGGCGGTCAGTGAGGATAATTCCATCGGTAGCAACTCCTGGGATCGATTAACAATGAGCAACGATATTTTGCGCCTGCTTGAACAGACGATTACGGGAAAACATTAACTGCAGGCGGCTGCCGCCGACCTGTTGCCACAGCACGGCGGCGCGAATGCCGGCCAGCAGCGTGGCGCGAACTTTGGCCTGCACCTGCGGGTTCTGCAGGATTGCCGGCGAGCCGGTCACCTGGATGCGCGGCCCGAGCGGGCTGACCACGTCGACGTAAATGCCGGCCAGCGCGCTGATGATGGTGTCCGACTCAAGATCGAAGTGCGCCAGCTGGCGCTCGAGCTGGCCGAGGCGTTCGCCGAGCGTGTTCATCGCCTGTTTGTTGGCGTTGAGCTTGCGCTCCAGCACCATCAGGCTGATGGTGTAGCGGGTCAGTTCCGCACCCGGCCCTTTGTTGTTGGCGTTAAGCACGCCCATCAGGGTTTCGAGGCCGATCATCAAATTGCGTTCTTCGCCGCCGAACACCGCCAGCGTAGAGGGCGGGTCCATCTGCAGCAGGCTTTTCAACGAGGTTTGAAAGGCTTCGCGGTTGCATTGCCCTTCATGGGCCAACTGCTGAACCAAACGCGCCGCCTGGCTGATACCCGCCATGGCCAGCGTGATGTCATAATAATTCTTCGCCACGATGACTCCTGTAAACGCGGTGAACGGTACATGGCTTACTGCATAAGGTTGTGTGTATCGCCAGGGTAACGGCGGCGGCCGCGAACGGGAACGATCGGGCGTGGCTGTAACAACGATGACAACGAATGCCGCGGATCATGCCACAAAATCGAGGGTAAACCCAGCGTCTAATACGCCCGTAACGAGGCGGAGGCGCCGTGCGGCGCAGAACTGCGCAAATAGGCGGCGAAAATCGCCGGTGTGGCGACGCGAACTTATTGTTGCGGCGGCAAATAAAGTGCGGCGGCTGCATCTATACTGCCAACGTGAGCCCTCAAATAAAGACCTTTATATGCACGTAAAAAACAAGCAGCCGCTGCCGGCGGTGACGCTGGCGGCCATCGGCGTGGTGTACGGCGATATCGGCACCAGCCCGCTGTACACCCTGCGCGAATGTCTGACGGCAGAGGAGGGCATCACTATGACGCCGGCCTCGATCTACGGCTTTTTGTCGCTGATCTTCTGGCTGCTGACGCTGGTGGTGTCCATTAAGTACATTTGTTTCGTGATGCGCGCCGACAACGACGGCGAGGGGGGGATCCTGACGCTGATGTCGCTGGCGATCCGCAAGCTGGATGCGCGCTGGGTGCCGGCGGCGGTGCTGATCGGGCTGGTGGGGGGCAGCTTCTTTTATGGGGATGGGGTGATCACTCCGGCCATTTCGGTACTGTCGGCCATCGAAGGCCTGCAGATCATCGCCCCCGAGCTGGACAGCTTTATTGTACCCCTATCGCTGCTGGTGTTGACCGCATTGTTTGCGATCCAAAAGCACGGCACCGGCAGCGTCGGCAAGCTGTTCGCCCCGGCGATGGTGATCTGGTTCCTGACGCTGGCGCTGTTGGGCATCGGCGGCATTTTGCATCACCCTGGCGTGCTGCGGGCGTTGAACCCTTACTGGGCGGTGAATTTTTTCCTCGAGTACAAGGCGGTATCGTTCTTTGCGCTGGGCATGGTGGTGCTGTCGGTGACCGGCGCTGAAGCGCTGTACGCCGATATGGGCCACTTCGGTAAAAAGCCGATCCGCCTGGCGTGGTTTACGCTGGTGGCGCCGGCGCTGGTGCTGAACTACTTCGGCCAGGGGGCGCTGCTGCTGGCCAATCCGGCGGCGATCAACAACCCGTTCTTTCTGCTGGCGCCGACCTGGGCGCTGATCCCGCTGCTGGTGATCGCCACGCTGGCGACGGTCATCGCCTCGCAGGCGGTGATCTCCGGCGTGTTCTCGCTGACGCGCCAGGCAGTGCGGCTGGGCTACCTGCCGCCGATGCGCATCATCTATACCTCCGATCAGGAGTCCGGGCAGATCTACATTCCGGTGGTGAACTGGCTGCTGTTCGCGGCGGTGCTGATCGTGATTATCAGTTTCAAACACTCCAGTAACCTGGCCTCGGCTTACGGCATCGTGGTGACCGGCACCATGCTGCTGTCGTCGATTTTGCTGAGCATCGTGGCGGTGAAAAACTGGGGCTGGCCGCGCGCGCTGGGCGGACTGATGCTGGTTGTCATGCTGTGCATCGACGTACCGCTGTTCGGCGCCAACCTGATCAAACTGGCGACCGGCGGCTGGCTGCCGGTGGCGCTGGGGCTGACCATTCTGTTGATCATGCTGACCTGGAAGACCGAGCGTTCGCGCCTGATCCGCCGGCTGCGCGACAATCAGGAAGGGCTGAGCGCGCTGATCGAGTCGCTGGAGAAGGCGCCGCCGAAGCGGGTGCCGGGCACCGCGGTGTTTATGGAGCGCACGCCGCACGCGGTGCCGCTGGTGCTGTTGCACAACCTGAAGCACAACAAGGTACTGCATGAGCGCGTGGTGCTGCTGACCATCGTCACCACCGACATGCCGTACGTGCACAACGTGCAGCGGGTGACGATCGAACAGCTGTCGGCGAGCTTTTGGCGGGTGGTGGCAAGCTACGGCTGGCGTGAGACGCCCAACGTGACGGACATTCTTTACCGCTGCGGCCTGGAAGGGATGAGTTTCACCATGAACGAGACCTCGTTCTTCATGTCGCGCGATACGCTGGTGCTGGGCAAGCGGCCCTGGTATCTGCGCGTGCGCGGCAAGGTGTTCCAGCTGTTGCAGCGCAACGCGCTGCGGGCACCCGATCTGTTCGAAATCCCGCCGAACCGGGTGATCGAGCTGGGGGCGCAGGTGGAATTTTGAATAAAAAAAACGCTGCGGTAAACGCAGCGTTTTTCTTGGGCGGCAGGCGAATTACGCCAGGCGCTGTTCGATAATGCCGCCGCCGAGGCAGATTTCGCCCTGGTAGAACACCGCCGACTGGCCGGGGGTGACGGCGGAGACCGGCTCGTCGAAATGCACTTCGATGCGTTCATCGTCGAGCGGGGTCACGGTGCAAGGGATATCCTGCTGGCGATAGCGGGTCTTCACCGTGCAACGGAACGGGCCGCTCAGCGGCAGGCGATCAACCCAGTGCAGCTGCTGCGCGATAAGGCCGACGGACATCAGGCGTGGGTGATCGTGCCCCTGCGCAACCACCAGCACGTTGTTGGCCACGTCTTTATCGACCACGTACCACGGATCTTCGCTGCTGTCTTTCATGCCGCCGATGCCCAGCCCTTTGCGCTGGCCCAGGGTGTGATACATCAGGCCCTGGTGTTCGCCGACGGTCTGGCCGTCGACGCTGACGATCGGGCCCGGCTGGGCCGGCAGGTAGCGGCCGAGGAAGTCACGGAACTTACGCTCGCCGATAAAGCAGATGCCGGTGGAGTCTTTCTTCTTGGCGGTAACCAGCTCCAGCTGCTCGGCGATGCGGCGCACCTCCGGCTTCTCCAGCTCCCCGACCGGGAACAGGCTCTGCGCCACCTGTTCGTGGCTCAGGGTGTAGAGGAAGTAGCTCTGATCTTTGTTGCCGTCGACGCCGCGCAGCAGGCGGCTCTTGCCGTCCACGTCCTGGCGGCGCACGTAGTGGCCGGTGGCGATAAAATCGGCCCCCAGATCTTCGGCGGCAAACTCCAGGAAGGCTTTGAATTTGATCTCTTTATTGCACAGGATGTCCGGGTTCGGCGTGCGGCCGGCCTTGTACTCTTCCAGGAACAGCTCAAACACGTTGTCCCAGTATTCTGCCGCGAAGTTCACCGTGTGCAGTTCGATGCCCAGCTTGTCGCAGACCGCTTGCGCGTCGGCCAGATCGGTCGCGGCGGAGCAGTACTCTTCGTCGTCGTCTTCTTCCCAGTTCTTCATGAACAGCCCAGCGACCTGATAGCCCTGTTGCTGTAACAGATAGGCGGTAACGGAGGAGTCGACGCCGCCGGACATACCGACGATTACTTTTTTCTGGCTGTTGTCTGACATGGGGATCTCACGAACTTGAACACGAACCGTGCTGATAAAAACAAGCGCAGGATTTTACCACGTTGGCCGCGCCGGCGCACTGGTCATCTTGTGCTGCCCGGCGCCCTTAAAACGGCCAGGCGAAGCTGCCGACCAGCGACAGCGGGTAGCGCTCCGGCTGCTGGTAGCTGCGAATGCTCTCCGCCACCAGCGCGGAACGCAGGTTGGGCGCCTGCAAAATCTCGTCGGCGCTCAGCCACAGGCAGCGATCGATGTCGCTGTCGTGCGGCTCGGTCGGCAGCGGCTGTTCCAGCTCGATAACGAAGCAAAAACGCAGGAACGGCGTGCGATCCGGCGCGATCCACTGGTGCAGGCGCAGGAACGCCTGCGGCGTGGCGCGGATGCCGGTCTCTTCCCACAGCTCGCGTTCGGCGGCCTGCACCAGCGTCTCGTCGGCCTCCAGGTGGCCGGCCGGCTGGTTCCACAGCGCTTTGCCGTTGATGGTCTCTTCGACTACCAAAAATTTGCCGGCGGCGTGCACTACGCAGGCCACGGTGACGTGCGGTTTGAACATGCGCTCTCCTTTCCTTACAGCGGTTTGTCGATACGCCGGTAGATGTCGTCCAGCTCGGCGATGCGGGTGCGGTAGCTTTGCAGCAGGCAGGCGGTATCGCCGCCGCACCGCTGGCGTTTTGCCAGCCAGGCCTGTTGGCTGTCCTGCATCGCGCCGCGCGCGCCCATGGCGAACAGGCCGCGCAGGAATTGGTACTTGGTAGCCATTTGCACGTCCAGATCGTTCAGCGTGCGGTTGGCGCAGATGGCTTGCTCATCGCGGTTTGCCGCCTTGGCGCAGTCGAAGCTGGCGGCCTGGGCGGCGAACGGGGCCGCCAGAGCGGCGAGCAGTAGCGCGATCGGCGTGAATTTCATGGCGACTCCATCAGTTATCGGTCTACAGAGAATCGATGCTTTTCCATTCACCAGGCTGCAGTGAACCCAGCGAAAGATTACCCATACTGTAGCGAATCAGGCGCAGGGTAGGGAACCCGATATGCGCCGTCATGCGACGCACCTGGCGGTTTCGCCCTTCGAACAGGGTGATTTTCAGCCAACGGGTGGGGATGGATTTACGTTCGCGGATCGGCGGGTTGCGCGGCCACAGCCACTGCGGCTCGGCTACCAGCTCCACCCCGGCGGGCAGCGTGGGGCCGTCTTTCAGCGTAACGCCGCAGCGCAATGGCGCCAGATCGCTTTCCTGCGGCGCGCCTTCGACCTGCACATAATAGATTTTGCCGGTGCGTTTGCCCGGCTGGGTGAGCTGCGCCTGCAGCTGGCCGTCGTTGGTCAGCACCAGCAGCCCCTCGCTGTCGCGATCCAGGCGCCCGGCGGCGTAAACGTCGGGGAAGGGGATGTACGCTTTCAGCGTGGCGCGGCCGGCTTCGTCGGTGAACTGCGGCAGCACGTCGAAGGGCTTGTTGAATAACACAATTCGGCGCGGCCCTTTCGGCGCGGCAGGTTTGGCGGCATTCGGCTTGCTGAATCGTTTAACGTTGTGATTTCTAACAGAGAATTTTTTCATAACAGTTGAGATTACGGATGATAAGCGCATTATAACCGAATCCGTTTCGGATTGGCGCGGACCGAATATTCAAGTAGTATCTACACGCATCTTACAAAGCATTAACAAAATTGCGCTTGAAGGAGAGGTTGATGGAAAGCAAAGTAGTTGTTCCGGCAGAAGGTAAAAAAATCACGGTTGACGCCCAGGGTAAACTGGTTGTTCCTCATAACCCGATCATCCCGTTCATCGAAGGCGACGGCATCGGCGTTGACGTGACTCCTGCCATGATCCACGTGGTTGATGCGGCCGTTAAAAAGGCTTACCACGGCGAACGTAAAATCTCCTGGATGGAAATCTACACCGGCGAAAAATCTACCCACGTTTACGGTAAAGACGTGTGGCTGCCGGACGAAACTCTGGACCTGATCCGCGACTACCGCGTCGCCATCAAAGGCCCCCTGACCACCCCGGTCGGCGGCGGCATCCGTTCTCTGAACGTGGCCCTGCGCCAGCAGCTGGACCTGTACGTGTGCCTGCGCCCGGTGCGTTACTACCAGGGTACCCCAAGCCCGGTGAAACAGCCTGAGCTGACCGACATGGTGATCTTCCGCGAAAACGCCGAAGACATCTACGCCGGCATCGAGTGGAAAGCCGGCTCCGCCGAAGCGGACAAAGTGATCAAATTCCTGCGCGACGAAATGGGCGTGAAGAAAATCCGCTTCCCAGAGCAGTGCGGTATCGGCGTGAAGCCATGCTCCGAAGAAGGGACCAAGCGTCTGGTGCGTGCGGCGATCGAATACGCCATCACTAACGACCGTGACTCCGTGACCCTGGTTCATAAAGGCAACATCATGAAGTTCACCGAAGGTGCCTTCAAGGATTGGGGCTATGAGCTGGCGCGCGAAGAGTTCGGCGGCGAGCTGATCGACGGCGGCCCATGGCTGAAGATCAAGAACCCGAACACCGGCAAAGAGATCGTGGTTAAAGACGTGATCGCCGACGCCTTCCTGCAGCAAATCCTGCTGCGCCCGGCGGAATACGACGTGATTGCCTGTATGAACCTGAACGGCGACTACATCTCCGACGCCCTGGCGGCCCAGGTAGGCGGCATCGGTATCGCACCGGGCGCCAACATCGGCTCCGACTGCGCGCTGTTCGAAGCCACTCACGGCACCGCGCCGAAGTACGCCGGCCAGGACAAAGTGAACCCAGGCTCCATCATCCTGTCCGCAGAGATGATGTTGCGCCACATGGGGTGGTTCGAAGCGGCTGACCTGATCGTTAAGGGCATGGAAGGCGCCATCGCTGCCAAGACCGTGACCTATGACTTCGAGCGCCTGATGGACGGCGCTAAGCTGCTGAAATGTTCAGAGTTTGGCGACGCTATCGTTAAACACATGTAAGCGTGTTTGGCGCTTGAATGAGAGCGGGAGCCTTAGGGCTCCCGTTTTTTATTGTTCAAAGATGAGTGAGGTATCGGACAGGCTCACTGAGCGGCGTTAGCCGATTCACGTACGACCAGCACCGGGCAATTGGCGTGGCGGACGACGGCGGTGGCATTGGAGCCAAGGAGATAAGTGATCGCAGAAGGGCGGTTGGAACCCATCACGATAATCTCCGCGTTAAGCGCATCGGCGAGTTCCAGGATCTGATCTTTAGGATCGCCGACGGCGACATGCGTGGTCACTCTATCTTCAGGCACGCTGAATTGTTTTGCCGCTTTTGCCAGCCCCTCGCTCGCTAGCGCAATGGTTTCATCTTTGGTTTCTATCGCCGCTGTGGCGGCAAAGCCGAAAGCGGCGTAGGTGGCGCGTGACGGGATCACAGCCAGGAAATGGACGTGGGAGTCTTCGAGCCTGGCGAGCGCGTTGACATGCGGGATGACCTGCTGTGTTAATTCCGGCTCGGTAATATCCACGGGAACCAAGATAGTTTTATACATACTCCCTCCTTATCATTATCAAATAACTCCACTTTCTGGATTATAGCTGCTTGATGCAGGGAAAGGAGAGATCCCTATGGCAAACCTGAGAATGTTGGTGCTGAAATGTCAGGTGGTTATCGACGTTCTCGTTAAACGCGGCTAGGAGCGTTTGGTGTTTGAGTAGAAAGGGAGCCATCGGCTCCCTTGGTTTTAGCTGGCTGAGATGATCGGAACCTTAATGCGGGATCTCTGAAACCTCTTTAACTTCCGTCTTGTTGATTTGCTGTTTGACGCCATTGGCATCGGTATACCCGATCAACCCGGCAGAGGTTTCTTTCGGTTTGCCGTCACTGATGATCGTTCTGCCATCGTGGGTATGAATGGCGTAGCTGGTGCGTGTGCAGCCTGACAGTGCGGCGATAGCAATCAGGGCGATCGCGGGAAGAACAAGCGCTTTTTTCATTTGAAGCTCCTTTTAGTTATCCAACTCACTCATGTTTGCAATCTGGTCTCGATTGATCTGTTCCGTTTTGCCCGTTTCTGCATTTCGATAGGAGACTAACCCGGTATCTTTATCGACCTGAGGCTTGCCGTCGGTGACAATGGTCTTGCCATCCGTTGTTTTGATCGCCTGATTGGAAGCGCAGCCCGCCATGAACATCACCGTAGTCGCAGTAAGAAGCGCGGCAAAGAGTCGTTTGTTTTTCATACTTACCATCCTGGTTACTTAAATGAATTTAATAGCAGGAAAGTAAGTATAGGCAGAATCTCCAGATTGTTAGCGTTGAAACGCTTTTAATGCGATAAAAAATTAAGAATTTCTTAATTTATTGATGGGGTGATTGATCGTTCGGATAACAACGTTATCGATAGGTCAGGATACGCAGACGTACTGCCCGGTGAGGGCGCTATGGCTTCATGTCATCATCGGCTCACGATACTCCGCATGCCGATGCTTGATGCTAACAATGTCTCTGGTGGTTGGGCGTTAATTATGTATAAGTATGCACCGGGAATACCACGTTGATTTCGGCTGACTATCATCCATAAGGACAGGGATATGAAAATCACGCATTCAGGCTACAAAACCGGCGCCGCCACATTATTGGCGGCGATGCTCGCACTGGCATTAACCGGGTGCGCGAAGCACACAGCCCCCAGCCAAAACGATCCGGTGAATAAAGAGGTCGATGATCTTTTCGCCAACCTTGGCGACCCAAAGACGCCTGCGACGGGGAAAGAGAAATTACATTACATGACTCAGGTGCAAGCTGAGATTCAACGCCATTTAAAAGACGCCGCCACCTACTCAGGCCAACGCTGCACATTGCGTATCACGCTGGCGCCGGACGGCCTGCCAATCGGTGTTCGAACTGAAGGTGGCGATCCGGCTCTTTGCCGTGCGGCGATGAAAGCGGTTACCGATGCGCGTCTGCCTAAGCCGCCAACGCCAGAGATCCACAATGCGTTCCAAATAATCACATTGGAATTTCGCCCGCAGTGAAATAAAGGGCGGCAACTGCGATGCTAGATAATTAAATCAAAGTCACAGGCCGTACTTTCATGCGGCCTGTGACTTTGCGGCTTTGCCACGTTCCGTATCGCGCTTTTCTACGCTGAACCTGGATTTTTGGCACTATTTCACGGCATATGTTGCCAGGGCTTACCGATACATCATCGCGCTCACGCGCTCTGCTCGATCTTTAAAACCGTTGCTGCGCATCGTTACCACGTAATAGCGGTAGTGGTGTTTCTGTGCGTATTCGCGCACCAGATCTTCGGCGAACAGGCCGCTGAAGGTGACGGTGGTGACGAATGTCAGCCCTTTCACTTCGTAGGTGCTGATCTCTTGCGGGGTGCCGATATACGGCGGCGGGTATACGGTTTTGTGGAACTGGCAGCCCGCCAGCAGCAGGGTAAACAGCAGGGCGGCGGAGATTTGCGGTATTCTCATCGGGAAATGCTTTCCTTCCTTGGCGTGTGTTTTAGTAACTCTATAATAGGATTACAAAATTCGGCGGGGATGTAAAAATTATCCCGCTTCGGTTGCCGTTTCGTTGAAGCGGTGTCGCCGCTACCCATAAACATAAGGGGGTAAACATGCCTGTTCGTCTTGCCACTGAAACCGATGCCGCAGCCCTGATCGCCCTCGACAGCGTCGCCGAATACGAGCCGCAGCGCGCGGCGCAGATCCGCACCTGGTGCGCACAGAGTGTCTGCTATCTTGCCGAAGAACGGGGCGTGGTGATGGGCTACGGCGTGCTGCACTATCACTTCTTCGGCTGCGGCTTTATCGAGATGCTGATGGTCGGCGAGCGCTTTCGCCGCCGGGGCGTCGGGCTGGTGCTGATTACGGCGTTGAAGTCCTACTGTCGGCACCCGAAGCTGTTCACCTCCACCAATCGCTCCAACCTGCCGATGCAGCGGCTGCTGTTGAACGCCGGCTTTGTCGCCAGCGGCCAGATTGACAATCTCGATGACGGCGATCCGGAGCAGGTCTTTTTTATCCCGGCGCGCTAATCGCTAATACAGCCGGACATCGACCGCCTGCTGTTGCAGCCAGGTGCTGACGTAGCCATAAGCGGCATAGAAGGCCAGCAGCGCGAAGAGCAGCACGGAAAGCGAGGCCAAAAACTTGACGTCGCCGTGCTTCGACAGCTGATAAGCGCAATAGATAAAGGCTAACAGGCACAGCAGAGTGAAGGCGATAGCCAGCGTGGCGTAAAAAATAAGCATAACGAAACCCGTTCTTCCTTGTAAGCACGGCAAGGATACCACAGACAAAAAAGGGGCCCAATTGGGCCCCTGTGTGATTCGCTGCGAGAGGGTTACTCCGCCGCGTCGGGATGATTCTTGCCTTCCTCGATGAATTCTTCGTCGATCTCTTCGATATTCTCCTCGCTGTCGCGGCCGGACAGGATGTTCCAGCAGGCGATGAACAGCGCGGCGATCAAGGGGCCGATGACGAAGCCGTTGATGCCGTAGATCTCCATGCCGCCCAGGGTGGAGATCAGGATCAGGTAGTCAGGCATTTTGGTGTCTTTGCCCACCAGCAGCGGGCGCAGGATGTTGTCCACCAGGCCGATCACCACCACGAAGAACACCACCAGGAAAATGGCTTTCCACAGCATGCCGGTGGCGAAGAAGTAGATCACCGCCGGCACCCAGATAATGGCAGAGCCCACGGCCGGGATGATCGACAGGAAGGCCATCAGCGCGCCCCACAGCAGGCTGCCGTCGATGCCGGTAAAGTAAAAGGCCAGCCCGCCGAGCGCACCTTGCACTACGGCGACCACTACCGTGCCCTTGACGGTGGCGCGGGAGACGGCGGCGAATTTCACGAACAGGTGGTGCTTCACGTGCTGGGAGAGCGGCAGCGCTTCGAGCGCCAGGTTCACCAGATAGGGGCCGTCTTTCAGCAGGAAGAACAGCAGGTAGAGCATCACGCCGAAGCCGACGACGAAGTTGAAGGTGCCTTTGCCGATCAGGAAGACGCTGCCCGCCAGGTATTGTCCACCTTTGAGCGCTACGTCAGAAAGCTGCTTTTGGATTTCGGCGGCGTTATTGAGGTTATGCTCCGCCAGGAAGCGCTGCGCCCAGCCGGGCAGGTGGCGCATAAAGTCCGCCAGCATGGTCGGCAATTGGCTGTTGTTGGTTTGCAGCTTGGTGTAGATCACGTTGAATTCCATCGCCAGCGACGAGGCGATGATCGCCAACGGCGTGAACACGATCAGGCAGATTAGCGCCACCGTCAGCAGCGACACCACGCCGTTACGTTCGCCGACGTACTGCTTCAGCTTCTTTTTTACCGGATGGAAAATCACCGCCAGAATAATTGCCCACAGCACCGAGGAGTAGTAAGGCCCCAGCACGTCGAGAAAGGCGGCGGTGACGATAAACAGGATCAGAATAAAGAATCCTTTGGAAATGCCTTTAGACATCATAGTCGTCCCTCAAAAGATGAATTTTCAGCATAGATGAACTGAATGAAAACAACACTATCATCACCTTTGCTTAACCGGTAGGGGATTTTTAGTGGCGTATTCCATAGGGTTATTAAGGGCAAGGCGGGCGCCGCAGGGTGAGCAGGCGGCGGTGCGAGAAAAGAAAGAGGGCTAAATAATTAACAAAACTTATATATTGTGTTTCATTTTGTGAGCCGCGCTTGTCGCCTGGACCAGGCTTTCCTAGTGTTGATGAGGGCGGCCGTTCGCCCGATATCACGCAGGAGTATGCAAATGACTGAACATAAACGACTTGCCGTAATCGAAAAGGCATTGCTGATCGCTTTCGCCGGCGTGCTGGTTTATCTTGCCGCGACCGGCGCCTTGTCATTATCGGGCCTTGATCATCACTGGCCTTATCCTTCGCGGTAGCGTGTTTGCTCTAGCGATGCAGGCCCGATAACGATAATTAGCGGCTGTACCCTACGACAATACATTCACATAATGAATCATCCGTTATCCGCGCCGTTCTTTGGCGCGCAGGGTGGTTACGCTCTCTCCGCCGACGCCCCAGTTGTCGGTGGCCACCTCGTCAATCACCACGAAGGTGGTGTGGCGCGGTTTATTCAGCACCCGTTCCAACAGCGCGGTAGCTCCCTCGATCAGCCATCGTTTTTGTTCGGCACTGATCCCTTCATCGGTCACTTTAATGTTGACGTATGGCATGTCATTGCTCCATGGGGTCACCAGACCCCGGCGGTTGCGCCGCCGTCCACCGCGATCGCGGTGCCGGTGACAAAATGGGTATCGGTCAGGTACAACACTGCGTCGACGATATCCTGGGGTTGGCCGATGCGGCCGGTTGGCGCCAGCTGCCGCATCTGCGCCAGGCTCTGTTCATCGTTCTGGTGCATCGGTGTGGCGATGATGCCTGGCGCCATGGCGTTGACCATCACGTTATGCGGCGCCAACTCCAACGCCAGTTCGCGTACGGCCTGATTCAGGCCGCCTTTGATCAGCACCGGCAGCAAGGCGGGCACTTTGCTGTTGGGCTGCATGGCGATCGACGCGGTGATGGCGACGATATGGCCGCCGCCGACTCGTTGCATATGCCGCGCGGCGGCCTGCGCCGGGTAGAAGAAGCCTTTCAGGTTGGTTGCCACCATGGCGTCGACATCCTCCGGCGCATAGTCGGCGATCGGCTTGGCGATAAATATGCCGGCGTTATTGATGAGAATATCCACCTGGCCAAACCTTTGTACCGCTATGCTGAACAACCGTTCGGCGGTTTCCGGCAGCGCAACGTCTCCCGGCACCAGCAGCAGATTGGCCGGATGGCCGAGTTGGTCCGCCGCCGCCTGCAGCCGTTCAAGCGAACGGGCGTTTGCGACAACCTGATAACCGCGTGCCAGATAGGCTTGTGCAATGGCGAAGCCCAATCCGCTGGACGCACCCGTTACGATGACCGTTTTTACCTTGTTCATGTCCCCTCCTCGACAGGGCAGTGATTTAGCGTAGGTGAACGGTAATCCATACCTGTTGATTGAAAAATGAGGAGGAAAGAACTTTAATTTATACCTTATGTAATGAATAGGCAGAGGCAGAGAGATATGCAACGTCATTTTGACGATGTCCAAGTGGGTAGCATCGAGCTGTTTTGCCTGACCGTCGAGACCGGCAGTTTCACCGCCGCGGCCAATGCCGCCGGGATAACGCCTGCGGCGGTCAGCCGTTCCGTTGCGCGCCTGGAGGCACGTTTACAGGCTAAGCTGTTTATCCGCACGACACGCCAGATGCGCGTCACGGATGCCGGCCAAAGTTATTACCTGGAGTGCCGCAGGGCGCTGAGCCAACTGATCGAGGCCGAAGCGAAAATTTCCGGCGAGCGGCAGAAACCGGTCGGTACGCTCAGCATCAGCGTACCGACGCTATACGCACATTTTAGGCTGCTGCCGCGCCTGCCCGCGTTTGCGCACCGTTATCCCGATCTCACGCTGAATCTGCACGTCAGCAATCAGAACATCGACTTTTCCGAAGATAAATTCGACGTTGCCATTCGTGGCAACGAGCTGAACGATTCAGGCCTGGTATCGCGGCGATTGGAGGAGGCCGAACTCATCGTTGTGGCGTCACCGGGCTATTTGCAGCGCCATCCTGCGCCGCTTACGCCGGCGGATTTAGCCCAGCACGACTGCATTCAGTATGCATTGCCCAGCACCGGCAGGAAAACCGCCTGGACCTTTAACATTCAGGGCGAAAAGAGCAAAGTGGACACCCGCGGGCGTTGGCTCTGCCAGGAAGATTATCTCGCCACGCTGACGCTGGTGAAAAATGGTGCCGGGCTGATGCAGGTTTATCGCTTTAGCGTCGAACAAGAGCTGCAAAGCGGGGCGCTGGTTGAGGTGCTGAAAGATTACGCCGGCGCCTCACGCCCCTTCATTCTGCTTTATCCCTATGCGCGTTTTGTCCCGCTTAAAGTGCGGAAATTCATCGATTTTCTGACGGAAAAATAGTTGCCAGCGCCAACAGCGCCCCCGACACCGCCGCCGCCAGCACCAGCCACGCCGGGGCCGCCCAACCGGCCGCAGCCACGATGGCGCTCAGCGCGACCGGGCCGATCACCTGACCGAGATAGTTCCCCTGCATCACCAGCCCCAGGCTCAGCGGCAGCAGCGTCGGTTCCGGCGTCGCTGCCGGCGTGGCGGCCAGAATGGTGGCGGGCAGTATGCCGGCGGTGGCGCAGAACAGGAAGCACAAAGGGATCAGCAGGCCGTTGGGCGTCACCGGCAGGAAAATGCCGATGCCGAAGATGCCGATGACCAGGCTGGTGGCCGCGAGCAGCGTTCTGGCGCGCAGGCCGCGCGACAGCAGTACGCCGGCGGCGAGATTGCCGATGATGTTCGCCGCCACCGCCGCCGCGCTGATGCCGCCGGCGGCCGCCAGCGACAGGCCGATGCGCTGCATCAGGAAGATCGGCAGAAAGGTCATCACCGAGAAAAACTGCAGGTTGTAAGTGGTGAACATCAGCGCCAGCAACAGCGGCCGGCGCGCTCGCAGCAGGGTGCCCAGCGCTTGCCGTATCTGCAAAGACGGGGTATGTGCGTCGGCGGCGCGCCGGGAGGTGGTCAACGGCAGCAGCAGGGCGGCCAGCAGCGTCAGCGCCGCACCGGCCTGCCAACTCTGTTGCCAGTCGGCCAGGTGCGGGCCGAAAAACAGCGAGATGGCGATGCCCGCCGGCATGAAGGTGCTCCAGATGCCAAACACCAGGCTACGCTGCGCCGGGGCGACGATGCGGTTCAGCACTGCCGGCGAGGCGACCACCACGATCACGAAGCCGAGGCCTTCGACAAAGCGGCTGACGATCAACCCGCTGAAGTCGTGGAGCGTGGCGCCGGTAAAGCTGGCGGCGCTGATGATCAGCAATCCGAGCGCCAGCAGGCGCCGGTCCCCCCAGCGGCGCACCAGCAGCCCGGCGGCGATGCCGCCGAACACCCCGACGAAGGGAAAGGCCGAAATAACCCAGCTTAGCGCCTCGAGCGAACGGCCGAACTCGGTCTGTAGCGCCGGCAGCGCGATGGTGGCCTTGCCCACGTGCAGCGCCGCGGCGATGCCGGCGAACAGCACGTTGATGACGGCTAGCCAGGGCGTGGCGGCAGGGGAAACGCGGTCGATGGCGTCCGGTTTAATGGCGGTCATAACACTCTCCAGTGGCGGTAACGCCATCACTATGTGCTCTTGCAACGGCTGAGGTCGTTCAAATGCTGCGCTATCACGCGGGGAAATTATTCATTTCGAGCTTTATTGATTGCGCGCCTTCGTTGTTTGGTTTGCCAGCGTGCCGCCCGGCGTGGACGCTCGCCTCCCTTCAGCGGTTTACTGTTCCGACACGCAGCAGGCGTGTTGTATTCATTTTATAAGGAGCAGTGTATGTCAGAGATGATGAACGAGAGTGGGGCGCCGGCCATTGAATGGAGCTATGGCGGCCGGGGTGATGATATCAGCAGCAGCCTGAGCCTCGACACGGTCGAGGAGCAGCCGCGGGGTTTCTTGATGACGGTCGATCGGCCGGTGCAGATCTTTAAAGACGCGCTGTCGCCGATGATGGCCTTTGTCACGCTGCTGCGCCCGCTGTACGCCAAGACGGGCGAGGGCTTCCAGTACGTGCCGGTTTCCAATCCCTGGACCGACGTGCAGCGCCTGCCGGCCAGCGCAGGTTATCTGGGCGTGCAGGTCAACGCCGGGCTGTTCTTCCACGGCGCCAAGCCGACGCACTATAAAGATCGCGACGGCCAGATGAAGCCGATCGACGGCGGTACCCTTTTGCAGAACATCACCGTGCTGCATCAGGTGGCGCAGCCGCTCGGCCCGGGTGAAGGCGCCGTCTGAGTCGGCTGCGTTAGCACGGGGGCCGGACGCGGCCCCTTATCGCGCCTTGAAACCGTGTGCAGGTTGGGTAAAACTGGCTGCCTATTCAAGGAGAAGAGCATGTACAGCGACAACGAGAAAAAGTTTTATATCATCCTCAACCGCAATCACGAACCGGCCACGCTGTTTAACGCCTCCTGCCATCTGACGGCAGGCATCACCGATCTTATCGAGCAGCGCGAGTTTCACCATTATCCGAGCAGCCTCGACGGCGTCAGCGCCAATATGAGCCACTATCCGATCGTGATCCTGCAGGCCAAGAACAGTAGCCAGCTCAGCAACCTGATTCTGAAGTGCAAGGAAGAGGGCGTGTTGGCCAACTTCTTCACCACTACCATGCTGTCGCACTCCGCCGAACAACAGATCGCCGACACCGCCAACACCCCTTACGAGCAGCTGGATTTCGTGGCGGTGGCGCTCTATGGCGACACCGAACAGCTTAAGCCGCTCACCAAAAAGTTCTCCGTCTACCGCTGAAAACGCGGGATCTCAGACGCTGGCGCCGTCGTAGGTGTGGATCTGCAACGCATCCAGCGCGACGTCAGGCACGCAGCGCAGGTTAACGGCGCACATCGCGGCGCCGTCCGGCGCGGTGCCGTAGGCGAAGGGCTGGGCGCCGCAGACTCGGCAGAACTGATGGCGGATCTTGTGGTGATTGAAAGTGTAAGTGCTGAGCTGGTCCTGGCCGCTGTTGAGCGTGAAAGCGCTGATGGGGAAGAACGACAGCAGCAGCCCTTTGCGGCGGCAAATGGAACAGTTGCAGCTGAGGGCTTCGGTGGGCAGTTCGGCGTCTACGGAAAAGGTGACGGCGCCGCAGTGGCAGCTTCCCTGGAATGACATAGCGATGATCCTGTAACAGGGGAGGGTGTTTGCCGAGTATAGTGCAATTTATCGTCACTTGGCCGCGCAGGGCCTGGTTTCCTTAGTAAATGCGCGGTTTTCTGGTAGGTTAAAGGTTAACGTCATCAAAAGGAGAGCGCGATGTTAGAACATTATTATCCGGCCAATATGGGCGCCGAACCGGTCACGGACGAACAGCACAAACGGCTGGTGGCGGTGCAGGCGGCGCTGGAACTGATCAAGGCCACGCTGTCGGATACCAACGACGGCAACGGCGTGGACTTCCAGCTGAAGGCGGCGGAGAAGCACATCGGCCCGATGGCCGACGCCATTCAGGAAGCCCTGAAGTAACGGTTCGCCGTCACCTCAACCGCCCGCACCGGGCGGTTTTTTTTTGCGCTGATTACTGCGATTTTTTTAGTGGCGCATTGCCTTTTTCCCGGCTGGTGCCGTGAGCGGCGCGATCCTACTCTAGCGATCCGAGTCCTCATCAGGGTCATGCTCATGTTCCGCTTTAACCTCTTTTCTTTCTTATTTCAGCGCCGCCGGCGCGTCACCCAGTTAGCCGGCGTCGCGCTGTTTCTCAGCGGCGTGATGCAGGCGCAGGCCGTGCAGCGCATCGAATTCTCGCCGGATGCCGCCGGCGCTTACCCTGAGGGCATTGCCTGGGATCCGCGCGCCGGTGCGTTCCTGGTCTCCTCCCTGCGCGGTGGGCAACTGGGCCTGGTCTACCCGGATGGCCGCTATCGGCGGTTTTCCACCGGTAAGGGGCTCATCACCACCTCCGGCATGCTGGTGGACACCGAGCGCAACCGGGTACTGGTGTGCAACGAAGACGTGGGCGTTTCCCTCAGCTCTGCGCCCGGTACGCGTAATCGCGTGGCGCAGGTGCTGGAGTTCAATCTCGATACCGGCGCGCTGCAGCAGACGTACGATCTTTCATCGTTAAGCCGTGGGCCGACGCTGGCCAACGATCTGGCGCTCGACCCGCAGGGCAATATCTATGTAACCGACAGCTTCCAGCCGCAGATTTACAAGATCGACCGGGCAACGCGCCAGGTGTCGATTCTGGTGCGCGCAGCGCGTTTGATGCCGGCCGACGCACCCGCCGCTGCGCAGGGCACGCAGCCTTATCTCAACGGCATCGTGTATCACCCTGATGGCTACCTGATTGCGGCGGACTACACCCGCGGCCTGCTGTGGAAAGTGACGCTGGATAACACGCCTGCGATAAGCGAAATCAGGCTGCCGCAGCGGCTGAAAGGGCCGGACGGGCTGCGGCTCAAAACCGCCAACGAATTGGTGATCGTACAGTCTTATCCGGGGATAAAGGGGGGCATGTCCGGCGACGTGACGCTGCTCTCCTCTCACGACGGCTGGGCCAGCGCGCGTATTGCGGCGGTCGCCACGCCGCCGGGATTGGATGGGCCGACCGGCGCCGCGCTGCGCGATGGCGAGGTGTGGGTCGTCAACTCCCGTTATCCCAAACTTTTTGCTGACGTCGCTCAGGCGGAAAGCACCAGGACGTTCAGCATCGTCAGGGTGGCGCTCGAACCGCCCGCGGCTGATGCGCGCTAATCGACGACGATTGCCAACCCTGCCGGAATAGGGTTAAATGCTGCCCTGGCTGTATAAATAAACAGGGGTGTTGCAATGGGCCTGGCGCTGCAGGGTGAAAAGATCGCGCGTAACCGCTTTACCGGCGAGAAAATTGAAAACGGCAGCTTTATGCTGTGTGATTTTTCGGGGGCCGATCTGACCGGGACCGAATTTATCGGCTGCCAGTTCTACGACCGCGACAGCCGACAGGGCGGTAACTTCAGCCGCGCGATACTGAAAGACGCGAGTTTTAAAAACTGCGATTTATCGATGGCCGATTTTCGTCATGCCGACGCGTTGGGCATCGAGATCCGCGAATGCCGCGCACAGGGCGCCGATTTTCGCGGCGCCAGTTTTATGAACATGATCACCAGCCGCACCTGGTTTTGCAGCGCCTATATCACCAAAAGCAACCTGAGCTATGCCAACTTCGCCAAGGTGGTGCTGGAGAAATGCGAGCTGTGGGAAAACCGCTGGCATGGCGCACAGGTGCTCGGCGCCAGCTTCAGCGGCTCCGATCTGTCCGGCGGCGAATTCTCCGGTTTCGACTGGCGTGCCGCCGACGTCACCCAGTGCGATCTGAGCAACGCGGAACTGGGCGAGTTGGATTTACGTACCACCGATCTGCAGGGCGTTAAAATGGACAGCCACCAGGCCGCGCAGCTGTTGGAGCGGCTCGGGATCGCGATCATCGGCTGAGCAACTGCCGCAGCCCCAGCGCGATGATCAGCGTGCCGCAGGCGCGATCGATCCAAGCCTTGCTGCGGCGGTAGGCGCCGGCGACAGGGGCGTGCGACAACACCAGCGCCACCAGCCCGTACCACAAGCTGGCTATCACCGCGACTTCCAACAGCATGGCGAGGAAGGTCGGCGTAGAAACATGGGCGGGCGCCGCTGATGAGAAGACGGCGGCGTAAAACGCAATGGATTTGGGATTGGCGATGTTGGTGGCGATGCCCTGCAGAAAGGCGACGCGAAAACCGCTTTTCCCGGTCACCGCGGAGGGGGCGGAAGAAGGCGCCGCCTGGGCGATAAGCCGATAGCCGAACCACAGTAAATAACCGGCGCCGGCCACTTTTACCGCTAGCGCCAACCAGGGGAACAAGGCGAAAATTATACCGATACCGAGGAGGGCGCTGCTCGCCCAGAACAGGTTGACCAAGACAATGCCCGCCACCAGAGCGAAAGCCTCGCTGCGGCGCGCGGAAACGGCTTTGTGGGCGACGGCGACAAAATTGGGGCCGGGGATCACCACGCCGACGATATAGACGGTGAAAACGGCGAGCACGGCTGGCATATCGATCATCGGTTAACGGCCTGTAAGCAGCGGGGGAGCCCTAGTTTTATAATGAATCGCCGATGTGATCCAGCAGGGCGAAACCTTTTTTTACCTGCCCGTAGCGGCAGGCGCCAGCGGCCTTTTGCGATAATAAATTTATGAGCCATATGAATATAATTTAAAATATATCTTGCTTAAATAATTTGGCTGTGTGTAAATAGCGTCATCGGTTTGTCATACAGACCTTATGAAAGCAGTTTTAGTAAAGCAGTTCTCAGTATTAGCGATATCCCTCAGATACCTCTTCTTCCGCGAATTTTCTTCTCTAGTGCCCCATAAGTTTCCAATAAAAACAGACCTCTATCGCCCTATGGCGTCGCAAAAATAGAAAGGAAATATCTCTATGTCTACTAAAATGACGGGTTTGGTAAAATGGTTTGATGCAGGTAAAGGCTTCGGCTTTATCACCCCGGCAGACGGCGGCAAAGACGTGTTCGTACACTTCTCCGCTATCCAGAGCAACGATTTCAAAACGCTGGACGAAGGCCAACAGGTTGAGTTCACTATCGAAAAAGGTATGAAGGGTCCTTCTGCCGGCAACGTGGTCGCGTTATAATTTTCGGCTAAGGTGCGGTTTCTTACGACAGCGATGAAGGTTTAAGCCGGAGCAGTTAAGAAATAACACCCTCAGCCTGAATAAACTCCGGGTTCGCCCGGAGTCTTTATCGATACGTCATTAGCTCAGCAGGAAGAGCGGCAGCGAAATATTCGTTGGCGGACTGGGGTTCGATTCCTCGATGACGTTCCAATAATTAATTATTATTGGCAACAGAAAAACAGATTGTCGCATAAATAATAATGCCGCTTTCCAGTCTGTTTTTCTGTTGTGAAAAAGTCGCGCTTAGGCTGCGTAATGTTGGAGTGTTGGATGGACGCTTACGCCATAACATGACAGCCGGGAAAGTCACCGGCACATGATTAATAGCCCCGACCCTGGCCGGGGTTTTTTGTGCCCGCGATCTTAACGCTGCGAGTCCAGCAGTTCGTTGTTTTTCACCACGTCCTGCGCCTTGAGGTAGCTCTCGATCAGCAGCTGATAGGCCGGGAAGATTTTGGTGTAGACCTCGGCCCACTGCTGAGCGTCGGCGCGGTTCCAGCTACCCTGCAGCTCGGAGGCCACGCCGGCGGTGTCGATCGGCACTACGCCGGCCTGTACCACACGCGCCAGGGTGATTTCCTGCGCCATTTTCGAGTAGGTGCCGGAGGCGTCGATCACCGCGAACACTTTATAGCCTTCGGCCACCGCGCTGATGGACGGGAAGGCCATGCAGACGCTGGTGATGGTGCCGGCGATGATCAATGTTTTGCGGCCGGTGGCTTTGACCGCCGCCACGAAGTCCGGGTTGTCCCAGGCGTTGATTTCCCCTTTGCGTGCGACGTACTGCGCGTGCGGCGCATTTTGGTGAATTTCCGGGATCAGCGGGCCGTTCGGGCCCTGTGGCACCGAGGCGGTGGTGATCACCGGCAGTTTGCTGAGGGTGGCGATGCTGGCCAGAGCGGCGGCGCGGGCGCGTAGTTCGGTCATCGGCATGTCGGCGACGGTCTGGAACAGGCCGCTCTGGTGGTCGATCAGGAGCATGACCGCGTCATTGGCATCAATAACAGGACGCTGGCCGTTGAAGTTGGCTGGAGTGCTCATGGTGTTTTCCTTTTCTCGTCGTGAGGTCAGTGGGTATCTTCTTTGATTGATAAGGCTGAAACTCAGCACTTGCCTACAGTGTAGGGAGGGGCGAAAAATCCGGTAGACCGTACAGGCGGGATGCATCGTTCCACAGATGGAACGACGGCGCGGCAGGCGAGCGAACCCGCGCTGGGCTAAACTTAAGATGCATGAGAAACATGCGGCAAGGAGCGCCATCCTGTTTACGGAGTTGACGAGGAGGGCCGCCATCATGGCTTACCGGCATATCGTTGTCGCCACGGATCTCAGCGAAGACGCCGAGTTCCTGCTGGGCAAAGGCGCCAGACTGGCCGCTGCGCTCAAGGCTAAACTTTCCCTGATCTATATCGACATCCACCGCGCCGGTTATTACGTCGATCTGGGCGTGGGCGATTACAACTACACCGATCGCACCTTTTCGGAGCGGGTGAAGAATATGCTCAATGCGATCAAAGGGCAGTCGTCCTACCCGGTCGAAGAGGTGATCGTCAGCCGCGGCGCGTTTACGGAAGAGCTGAACCGGGTGGCGAAGGAAAAAGGGTTCGACCTGGTGATCTTCGGCCACCATCACGATGTCTGGAGCCGGCTGGTTTCTTCGGCGCGTCAGGCGATCAACGAACTGAACGTCGATCTGCTGGTTGTCCCCATCGAGAAAAAATAGTCGCGGCCGCCTGCGGGCGGCTGCCGTTTTTCATTCACATCACTTATCTCTGAGTGGCCATAACTGCCTTTCCGCAATAATCCCGCTTGCTGACAATCCGCCTGACGAATAGTGACTCACCGTAATTTTATTTTATCCATCAATATGTTGGCCAAAATCCGATAAAGGTTAATCCAGCGCATTGAAATCACTGACATACCTCATTTTGGTTAATAAACCGCACGTTTTGACTGGCTCTCAGGGGAGGGGCGTCTTATCCTCGGGGTAATGAGATTTGTATGACTTATATAAATACGTTCACATGGAGGAGGTCTCATGCGTTTTGACAATAAAGTCGTGGTTATCACCGGTGCGGGCAACGGTATGGGGGAAGCGGCGGCGCGGCGTTTCTCCGCCGAAGGCGCCATCGTGGTGCTGGCCGACTGGGCCAAAGAGGCGGTAGATAAGGTCGCCGCTTCGCTGCCGAAGGGCCGGGCGATGGCGGTACATATCGACGTCTCCGATCACGTCGCGGTTGAAAAAATGATGAACGAGGTGGCGGAAAAACTGGGCCGCATCGACGTCTTGCTGAACAACGCCGGCGTACACGTGGCGGGCAGCGTGCTGGAAACCAGCGTCGACGACTGGCGCCGCATCGCCGGGGTCGATATCGACGGCGTGGTGTTCTGTTCCAAATTCGCCTTGCCGCACCTGCTGAAAACCAAAGGTTGTATCGTCAATACCGCGTCGGTGTCCGGCCTGGGCGGCGACTGGGGCGCGGCTTATTACTGCGCGGCGAAAGGCGCGGTGGTCAACCTGACGCGCGCCATGGCGCTGGATCACGGCGGTGACGGCGTGCGCATCAACTCGGTCTGCCCGAGCCTGGTCAAAACCAACATGACCAACGGTTGGCCGCAGGAGATCCGCGACAAGTTCAATGAGCGCATCGCGCTGGGGCGTGCGGCGGAGCCGGAAGAAGTGGCGGCGGTGATGGCATTTCTGGCCAGCGACGACGCCAGCTTTATCAATGGCGCCAACATTCCGGTCGATGGAGGGGCGACCGCCTCGGACGGCCAACCGAAGATCGTTTAAGCGTTAGCGCCCAGGCCCGGTCAGGATGACCGGGCCGGTTGTTTTAGACGCCGATGCGGTCGCGCAGCGTGTAGTAGGCCGCGCCAATGGCGGTGAACGGGATCTGCAGATTGCGCCCGCCAAAGAACGGCAGATGCGGCAGCTTGGCGAAGGCGTCGAAGCGTTCGGCGTCGCCGCGCATCAGTTCGGCAATCAGCTTGCCCGCCAGATGGGTGCAGGTTACGCCGTGGCCGCTGTAGCCCTGCATGTAGTACACGTTATTCTCCAGCCGGCCGAACTGCGGCATGCGCGACAGCGTCAGCAGGAAGTTGCCGGTCCAGCGATAGTCGATACGCACCCCTTTCAGCTGCGGGAAGGTCTTCAGCAATTTTGGCCGGATCAGATTGTCGATGTCGTCCGGATCGCGCGCGCCATACACCACACCGCCGCCGTACAGCAGACGATGATCGGCGGTGATGCGGTAGTAATCCAGCAGGTAGTTGCAGTCCTCCACGCAGTAGTTCTGCGGGATCAGCGCCTGCGCGATCTCCGGCGCCAGCGGCTCGGTGGTCACCACCTGGGTGCCGCACGGCATGCTGCGCTTGGCCAGCCGCGGCTCCAGCTTGTCGCCCAGATAGGCATTGCCGGCGACGATGACGAAACGCGCCTTCACCTGACCGTTGGCGGTGCTGATGAGCGCCGGTTCGCCGTGGCGAATGTTCGTCACCGCCGATTGTTCGAAGATGCGCCCGCCCTGCAGGCGGATCGCCTCGGCCTCGCCCAGCGCCAGGTTAAGCGGATGGATGTGGCCGCCGCTGTGATCGAGCAGCGCGCCGACGTAGCGATCGCTGGCAACCTCCTGGCGCAGCCGATCCGCATCGAGCAGCTCGAGCTGGGTATTGCCGTAGCGTTCCCAGTTGCGCTTTTGCTCGATCAGCGCATGGAACTGCTTGTTGTTCAGCGCGGCGAAGATGCCGCCGGGGCGGTAGTCGCAGTCGATGGCGTAGCGGCTGATGCGGCTGCGAATGATCTCCGCGCCTTCAAACATCATGCTGCCGAGCAGGCGGGCGCTTTCCGCGCCGTAGCGCTCTTCAATCACATCGATGTCGCGGCTGTAAGAGTTGACCAACTGGCCGCCGTTGCGGCCGCTGGCGCCGAAACCGATGCGCGCCGCTTCCAGCACCACCACGTTATAGCCGGCTTCCACCAGAAACAGCGCGGAGGAGAGTCCGGTATAGCCGCCGCCGATCACGCAGACGTCGCACTCGATAGATTCATTCAGTTGCGGATAGGGCTGATGTGCGTTGGCCGTGGCCGCATAGTAGCTTTTTACGTGTTCAGTCATGAGATAAGCCCTTATTCCAGCGAGATCCAGGTGGTTTTCAATTCGGTGAATTTGTCCAGCGCGTGCAGCGATTTGTCGCGGCCGTTGCCGCTCTGCTTGTAGCCGCCGAACGGCACGGTCATGTCGCCGTCGTTGTAGTTGTTGACGAATACCGTGCCGGCTTTCAGCTGGCGCGCCATGCGGTGCGCACGCGCCAGATCGCGGGTCCAGACCGCGGCGCCGAGGCCGTAGTCGCTGTCGTTGGCCAGCTGCAGCGCCTGTTGCTCGCCGTCGAAGGTGGTCACCGCCAACACCGGGCCGAAGATTTCATCGCGTGCGACGCTCATGGCGTTGTTCACCTGGGTGAGGATAGTCGGCCCCAGGTAGCCTGAGTGGTCGCCCTGCGGATGGTCGCGTCCGTCGAGGAACAGCGCGGCGCCCTGGCTCAGCCCCCGATCGATATAGCCGGCCACTTTTTCGCAGTGGCCGCTGTCGATCAGCGTGCCCATCACCGTGTCGGGATCGAGCGGATCGCCGGGGACGAAGGCCGCCGCGTGTTTGCGCAGCGCTTGCAGGAACGCTTGCTCAATGCTCGCTTCGACCAGCAGGCGAGTGCCGGCGATGCACACCTGCCCCTGATTGTAGAAGATGCCGGCGGCGGCGCTGCGCGCGGCCTGATCGAGATCCGGACAGTCGGCGAAGACGATGTTGGCGCTCTTGCCGCCGGCCTCCAGCCAGACGCGTTTCATGTTCGATTCGCCGGCGTAAATCATCAGCTGTTTCGCCACCAGGGTGGAGCCGGTGAAGGTGAGGGCGTCGACGTCGCGGTGCAGCGCCAGCGCCTTGCCGGCGTCGTGGCCATAGCCGGGCACCACGTTCAGCACGCCGTCCGGCAGCCCGGCCTGCTGCGCCAGTTTAGCGAGCAAGATGGCGCTCAGCGGCGATTTTTCGGAGGGTTTGAGTACCACGCTGTTGCCGGCGGCCAGCGCCGGGCCGAGTTTCCAGCAGGCCAGCAACAGCGGGAAGTTCCAGGGCACGATGGCGCCGACCACGCCGATCGGCTCGCGCTCGATCAGCGCCAGCGCCTCGCGGCCGGTAGGGGCGATTTCGCCGTAGACCTTATCGATCGCTTCGGCGTACCAGCGGATGCAGCGGGTGGCGCCCGGCACGTCGTCGCGCAGGCTGTGGCGGATGGGTTTGCCGGTGTCCAGCGTTTCCAACAGCGCCAGCTCTTCGTGATGCTGCTCCATCAGATCGGCGAAGCGCAGCAGCGTGGCTTTGCGCTGCGCCGGGGCGGCCTGCGCCCAGTCGCCACGCTCAAAGGCGGCGCGCGCCGCGCTGACCGCCCGATCGATGTCGGCGGCTTCACCACGTGCGACCTGCGCCAGCTCACGGCGGCCGGCGGGATCTTCCACGGCGAAACATTTCCCCGCGGCGGCCGGCTGGTAGCGGCCGTCGATAAACAGCTGGTGCTCAATCTTCAGGGCCTGCGCCCGTTGTTGCCAATACTGCAAGTGGTGAAAGTTCATGCGTGGCTCCGTTGATCAGAATGTCGTCGGCGTATGGGCGCTGATAATTCGGCAAATGCGCGCCGACGTGTTGCTGAAACTGTGGGGGATGCCGGTATTGATGGCGTAGCTCTGCCCGGCCAGCAGGTGATAGCTCTGGCCGTTGACCTGCAGCACCACTTCGCCCTCCAGCAGCGTGCCGATCTCTTCCCCTTGGTGTTTGATGCGCTCGCCGGTGGTGGTGCCCGGTTCGTAGGTCTCGATCATCATTGCCAGCGTGCGGTTCGGGTCGCCGTTGTGGATCAGCTTCATCGAAACGCCCTGGCTGCCGATTTCGATCAGGTCGTCGCTGTCTATCACGATCTGTGGCTCAGCCGGTTTTTCCGGCTCGGCGAAAAACGCCGACAGCGACAGACCGTACACCGTCAGCAGCTTTTGCAGCGTGCTGATGGCCGGGCTGACCTTATCTTGCTCGATAGTACTGATGGCGCTGTGGGTTAACCCAGACAGTTCGGCGACCCGGCGCTGCGACAACCCTAATTGTTGACGGATCTGCGACAGACGTTTTCCCGGTGCCAAGCTGACGTCGCTCATGGGCGTTTTTCCTTTTGATAGTTCCGACAGGCGGTAATGAAACCATCAAACAACAGGCGCGACAGGGCGTACTCGTCGCTGTTCCACTCCGGGTGCCACTGCACGCCGAGCGCGAAGGGCTGATCGCGCACGCTGATCGCCTCCACCAGCCCGTCGGCGGCGTGCGCCTCGATGCGAACGCTCGCGCCCAGGGTTTTGGCGCCCTGGCCGTGCAGCGAGTTCACCCAGAATCTGTTGCAATCCGGTATCAGTTGCGAAAGCAGCCCCCCTTCCTGAACGATGACTTCGTGGGCGGGGGCGTATTGCTGTTCCAGCGGCAGGTCGTGATCTTCACGATGCTCCAGCAGCTCGGGCAGTTCGTACAGGCGGCGATGCAGGGTGCCTTGGGTGGCGACCACCATCTCCTGCATGCCGCGGCAAATGGCGAAAAGGGGAATGCGCCTGTCGAATGCCTGGCGGATCAGCGCCAGGCTCAACGCGTCTCGGCCAGGATCGGCGTCAGGCTCATCGCCGTTTTCACCATAAAGGTGCGGCTGCACATTACTGGGGCTGCCCGGCAGCAAAATGCCGTCGAGGCGCGGCAGCAGTTCTGCCAGCATTTCCGGCTCCGCCAGCGCGTGTGGCAGGGCGATCGGCAAGCCGCCGGCGGTGATAACGGCATTCAGGTACTTTTCTTGCAAGGTCTGTGTGAGGTGCCCGTTTAACCTATACCTGCACATGACGACGCCAATGACTGGTCTGTTAAATATATTGTCCATGCTATCCCCTTGGTACGTTCGAAATTATGAACGATAAGCTTCTCCACCGCCGATTTCGTTCAATATTCTATAAATCTAGCAGTCGATTGGGCAATATTCAAACCAAAAGTAACACTTGCAAAACAAATTTGTTTCATCTACGTTTCATTTGTGGGCATTATATTGAACAAGACGGTCAATAAACATCGACGACAGCAAAACACAAACGGCGGGTGAACCATGCAGACCAACATCGTAGAAGTGGAAAACTTTGTTCAGCACAGTGAAGAGAGACGAAGTAGCGCGTTCCAGCGCGAAGTGAAGAAGTATCTGGAACGTTATCCGTTAACCCAACATGTCGACGTACTGTTGACCGATCTGAACGGCAGCTTCCGCGGCAAACGCATCCCGGTCGGCGGCCTGAACAAACTGGAGAAGGGCTGTTACTTCCCGGCATCGGTATTTGCGATGGATATTCTCGGCAACGTGGTGGAAGAGGCCGGGCTGGGGCAGGAGTTGGGCGAGCCGGATCACGTGTGCGTGCCGGTACCGGGCACGCTGATGCCGTCGGCGGCGGACCCGCAATATATCGCGCAGGTGCTGCTCACCATGTTGGATGAAGATGGCACTCCCTTTGACGTTGAACCGCGCAATGTGCTGAACCGAGTGTGGCAGCGTTTGCGTCAGCGCGGGCTTTCCCCCGTGGTAGCGGTAGAGTTGGAGTTCTATCTCATCGATCGTCAACGCGACGCGGAGGGCTATCTGCAGCCGCCGTGCGCGCCGGGCACGCAAGAGCGCAACACCCAAAGCCAGGTGTACTCCGTCGATAACCTCAACCATTTCGCCGACGTGCTGAGCGAGATCGACGAACTGGCGCGTTTGCAGGGCATTCCGGCGGACGGCGCGGTGGCGGAGGCGTCGCCGGGGCAGTTCGAGGTCAACCTGCACCATACCGACGACGTGCTGCAGGCCTGCGATCACGCGCTGGCGCTGAAGCGGCTGGTGCGCATGGTGGCCGAGAACCACAACATGCAGGCGACCTTTATGGCCAAGCCGTATGAGGAGCACGCCGGCAGCGGCATGCACGTACACATCAGCATGCTGAACGCGCAGGGCAACAACGTGTTCGCCGACGACGACGGTGAAGATTCGGCGCTGCTGAAACAGGCGCTGGCGGGCATGATCGCCCTGATGCCGTCTTCGATGGCGCTGCTGGCGCCGAACGTCAACGCCTACCGTCGCTTCCAGCCCGGCATGTATGTGCCGACCCAGGCTTCCTGGGGGCATAACAACCGCACCGTGGCGCTGCGCATTCCCTGCGGCGATCGCGATAACCACCGCGTGGAGTACCGCGTGGCGGGTGCCGACGCCAACCCTTATCTGGTGATGGCGACCATTCTGGCCGGCATCGTTTACGGTCTGGAAAGCGCGCTGCCGCTGCCTGAGCCGGTGACCGGCAACGGGCTGGAGCAGGACGGGCTGCCGTTCCCGATTCGCCAGAGCGACGCGCTGTACGAATTCGAACATCAGCCGGTGCTCAATGCACTGCTGGGCGAACGCTTCAGCCACGTCTACCTGGCCTGCAAAACCGATGAGCTGGTGCAGTTCGAGCGCCTGATCACCGAAACCGAAATCGAGTGGATGTTGAAAAACGCCTGATCCCGCTCACTCTGCGACGACCGCGCGCGTCCGGCGCATTTCATCGGCTCTCCTGTGGCCGACGAGGCTGCGCGCTGCGGTACAGAATTTCTTCTATCACGGCGTACAGGACGCCGACGAGGAAATAACCATGACTCAGTCATCCCCCTGCGCAGACGTTTGCCTGTGCCGCAGTGCCTACGGGCCGGTCGCCGGCCGCCCGACAGCGATCTCAACCCGTTTTTCCCGCCGCCTGAGCAGCAGTTTCCCTGCGGCCTCTCTGAATGACGTTGCACGGTTGACAGCAGAGGACCAAGAGGGGAAATGCCATGACGATTAAAGCCATCGACGGCGGCCCGGCGGGCAAACCGCAGCTGCGCAAATCCCTCAAGCTGTGGCAGGTGGTGATGATGGGCCTGGCCTATCTGACGCCGATGACGGTGTTCGATACCTTCGGCATCGTTTCCGGCCTCACCGACGGCCATGTGCCGACCTCCTATCTGCTGGCGCTGGCCGGCGTGCTGTTCACCGCCATCAGCTACGGCAAACTGGTGCGCCAGTTTCCCACCGCCGGCTCCGCCTATACCTATGCGCAAAAGGCGATCAACCCGCACGTCGGTTTTCTGGTGGGGTGGTCGTCGCTGCTCGATTATCTGTTCCTGCCGATGATCAACACGCTGCTGGCGAAAATTTACCTGACCGCGCTGTTCCCGGAGGTGCCGCCCTGGGTGTGGGTGGTGGGTTTCGTTATCCTGATTACCGCCATCAACCTGAAAAGCGTCAATCTGGTGGCCAACTTCAATACCCTGTTCGTCTTGGCGCAGGTGGCGATCATTCTGGTGTTCATCTATCTGGTGGTGCGCGGCCTGCACAACGGCGAGGGGATAGGCACGGTGTGGAGCCTACGACCGTTCCTCAGTGAAAATGCGCACCTGCTGCCGATCATTACTGGCGCCACTATCCTGTGCTTCTCGTTCCTCGGCTTCGATGCGGTGACTACGCTGTGCGAAGAGACGCCCGACGCCGCCAGGGTGATCCCGCGCGCCATCTTCCTGACCGCGCTGTACGGCGGGGTGATCTTTATCAGCGTGTCGTTCTTCATTCAGCTGTTTTTCCCGTCCATTCAACGCTTCCACCAGCCCGACGCGGCATTGCCGGAGATCGCGCTGTACGTCGGCGGCAAGCTGTTCCAATCGATCTTCCTGTGCGTGACCTTTATCAATACGCTGGCCTCCGGCCTGGCGTCGCACGCCAGCGTGTCGCGCCTGCTGTACGTGATGGGGCGCGATAACGTGTTCCCGGAGAAATTCTTCGGCTACATCCACCCTAAATGGCGCACCCCGGCGCTGAACGTGCTGATGGTCGGGCTGGTGGCGCTGTCGGCGCTGTCGTTCGATCTGGTGACGGCCACGGCGCTGATCAACTTTGGCGCGCTGGTGGCCTTTACCTTCGTCAACCTGTCGGTGATCAGCCACTTCTTCATTCGCGAAGGGCGCAACAAAAGCTGGAAGGATCGGTTCAACTTCCTGTTCCTGCCGCTGGTGGGGGCACTGACGGTAGGGGTGCTGTGGCTGAACCTGGAGAAGAGCTCGCTGACCATGGGGCTTATCTGGGCGACGCTGGGCTTCGGCTATTTGGCCTGGCTGACCCGACGCTTTCGCCAGCCGCCGCCGCAGCTCGAGCGGCAACCGCAGCAATAAATTCACAGGCGGGAGTTTCCCGCCTTTCTTTTTGACGCGTGCGGCAGTAGAGTGAAAAACCTGATAAAAAATAACCCATTGGACCTGTCTTATGCCTGCTTTGCCCTCGCGTACCCGCGCCACGCTGTTCGGTTTATTGGCCATTGTGCTGTGGAGCAGCGTCGTCGGCCTGATCCGCAGCGTCAGCGAAGGGCTGGGGCCGATCGGCGGTGCGGCGATGATCTACAGCGTCAGCGCGGTGTTTTTGCTGGTGGCGCTCGGCGTGCCGAAATGGCGCAGCTTTCCGCGGCCTTATCTCATCCTCGGCAGCCTGCTGTTCGTCAGCTACGAGATCTGCCTGTCGCTGTCGCTCGGCTACGCCAATACCCGCCTGCAGGCGATAGAAGTGGGCATGATCAACTACCTGTGGCCCTGTTTCACCGTGCTGATGGCGCTGGCGCTCAACGGCCAAAAGGCGAAATGGTGGCTGCTGCCGGGGCTGCTGCTGTCGCTGTTCGGCATCGGCTGGATCATGAGCGGCGAGGGCGGCTGGTCACCGGCGCAGATGCTGGCCAACGTGCGCAGCAATCCGCTCAGCTATACGCTGGCGTTCAGCGGCGCGGTGATCTGGGCGCTGTATTGCAACCTGACCAAGAAGATTGCCCAAGGCAGCAACGGCGTAGTGCTGTTCATCGTGCTGACCGCGCTGGCGCTGTGGCTGAAGTATGTCTTCAGCGCGGAAAGCGGCATGCAGTTCAGCCTCGGCGTGACCGTAACGCTGCTGTGCGCCGGGGTGGCGATGGGAGCGGGGTATGCCGCCTGGAACGTTGGCATTCTGCACGGCAACATGACGCTGCTGGCCACCGTCTCTTATTTTACCCCGGTACTGTCGGCGGTGTTCGCCGCGCTGGTGTTGCACACCTCGCTGACCGCCAATTTCTGGCAGGGCGTGGCGATGGTGACTCTCGGCTCGCTGATCTGTTGGCGGGCAACCCGTGGAAATTAACGGAAATTATCCGCCGTCGGCGCAATGTTGAACTAGAATTTAACTAGCCATATTGCCTGAAGGAACGACGACGATGAGAAGCGACATTCAATTTATTCAGCAACCCGAAATCGACGCGCATCATTATGAGCGTGGCGATACCGTGCGCCTGACCACGGCGAATCTTCGGCATGAATATCAGCTCGACGTTTATATTTTGCGTCGCGACGACAAGCTGATTTACGGTTCCGTCGTCGCGGCGGCGCCCAAGACCGATATTCCGGTCGCCAGCTGGGAGGTGAAAAACGGCGAGGAGGTGGCGTTCCGCCAGGAAAACATCGCTAAGGCGGTGCCGGCGGTGAACTGATCTCAGCCTTTGCGCCGCAGTTGTTTACTGAGAAACATTTTACGATAGTCCGCCGGCGTTACCCCCAGCCGGCGGATAAATGCCCGCCGCATCAGCTCCGTACTGGAAAACCCACAATGTGCCGCCACCTGTTTTGGCGCCAATACGCCTTGTTCCAATAGCCTGCGCGCTTCGGCGATGCGGGCTTCCTCGAGCCATTTAGCGGGAGAGGTGCCGACCTCGTTGCTGAACAGCCTGCTGAAATGCCGCGGGGTGACGCCGGCGCGTTCCGCCAGGCTGGCGACGTTGTGTGGCAACCCGATATTGTCGATCGCCCAGCGTTGCACTTCCTGCAGCATTGAGCGCCCGGCCAGGGTCGCCTGTTCCCGATAGCTGAATTGCATCTGCCCGCCGGGACGGCGGAAAAACATCACCAGCTGGGCCGCGACTCGCTGTGCGATCTCACGCCCTAAATCGTCTTCCACCATCATCAGCGCCAGATCCAGCCCTGAGGTCACGCCAGCGGCAGTCTGCAGGCGCCCGTCGCGCACATAAATGGCGTCTTTATCCACCGAGACCTGGGGATAGCGGCGAGACAATTGGTCGGCCACCGCCCAGTGGGTGGTAATTTGCCGCCCATCCAGCAGGCCGGCCTCCGCTAGCAGAAAAGCGCCGCTGCACACCGAGCCGTAGCGGCGGGCGCGGGGTACCACTCTGCGTAGCCAGTCCAGCGTGCGCGTTTCGCTTTGGCCGTCGGCGATACCCGGTGCGCCGGCGATGAGCAACGTGTCGATCGCCTGTTCACGCCATTGAGTGATGGCGAGATCCGGTACGAGTTTGACGCCGGATGAGGACACGATCGGTGCCAGCGTCTTTCCGACTACCTGCAGATGATAGGCCGTATAGCCGGCTTGCAGATTGGCCTCGGCGAAAACATCCAGCGGGCCGGAAACGTCCAGCAGCTGCACCTGTGGCACGGCGAGAATAACGATGGTTTTACTCATGGCATGCGATATCCCGATGAATGGGGGATGTCCTTAATCGTTTATTAATGATGATTGAGGACATTCAGTGTAACGCCTAATCTGACCGGGTTCCAGACAACGGGAGAATAGAATTATGAGTTTAACCCTCAACGGCATCTGCGTGCCCGATAGCGCGATGGCGCGTCAGGCAACTGAGTTAGTGCGCGACACCGAATCGGAGCTGCTGTTTCACCACTCCAGCCGGGTGTATTACTGGGCGGCGCTGGCCGGGCAGCAGCGCAAGCTGGCTTACGATCCTGAACTGCTGTACGTCGGCTGTCTGTTCCACGATATGGGACTGACGCACGATCATTGCAGCTGCGACAAACGCTTCGAAGTGGACGGCGCCGATGCAGCGGCCGAGTTTTTACGCGAGCATGGGGTTAGCCGTCAGGATATCGATCGGGTATGGACGGCGATCGCGTTACACACCACGCCGGGGATCCCGGAATACATGCACCCGCTGATTGCGCTGGTGACGGCGGGGGTAGAGATGGATGTGTTGGGGATCAATTACCAGGGCTATGACTCGGCGCTGCGAGAGCAGGTAGTGGCGATGCATCCCCGTGGGGAAAACTTCAAGGAAGCGATTATCCAGGCATTTTACGACGGGATTCGACATAAGCCGGACAGTACCTTCGGCAACGTCAAAGCGGACGTGCTGGTGGATAAGGAACCGAGCTTTGTTCGCGATAATTTTTGCAGCCTCATTCGTCGTTCGATGTGGCCAGCGTGATCGGCTGCTGCTTCTCTCTCGCCGGCGAGTTTTCGCCGGCATTTCCCCGCTTGAATGCTGTACTCCTCTCCATTGCCGGTTGATGACAGTTGGCTCAAAAATTGCGCTAAAAATCGATGTGCATGACTAAAATCACAGCGAATGTGAATTTGCATGAAACATAATTTGACAAATGTGAACGCAATCGATTACCTATTCGCGAAATGCGTAACTGGATCACAGATTCTTACAGTCAGTGGTTTCTATAATGCGCGCGTCATCCGAGTTTCTGTGTGAAGACAACGCCAGGTGTCGGCAGACTCATTGTCATCTTTTCTAAACGGGCAGGAAATGGCCCTTTAAGCATGTGGTAATAAAATGAAAAAAATAGCTCTCGCAGCAGGTGTACTGCTCGCAGCGTCTTACAGTGCATCATCAATGGCTGATAGCAAAGACAGTCAATATGTCTCCGACTGGTGGCACCAGAGCGTCAACGTGGTGGGCAGCTACCACACCCGCTTCGGGCCGCAACTGAATAACGACGTGTATCTCGAATACGAAGCCTTCGCCAAGAAAGACTGGTTCGATTTCTACGGCTACGTTGACGTGCCGAAGTTCTTCGGCGTGGGCAACACCCCGGATCGCGGCATCTGGGACAAAGGTTCCCCAATGTTTATGGAGATCGAACCGCGTTTCTCCATCGACAAGCTGACCGGCACCGATCTGAGCTTCGGTCCGTTCAAAGAGTGGTACTTCGCCAACAACTACATTTATGATCTGGGCCACAACGCCGACGGCCGTCAGAACACCTGGTACATGGGTCTGGGCACCGATATCGACACCGGCCTGCCGATGAGCCTGTCGATGAACATCTATGCCAAATACCAGTGGGAAAACTACCAGGCTGCCAACGAGAACAGCTGGGACGGTTACCGCTTCAAGGTGAAATACTTCGTGCCGCTGACCCAGGTGTGGGGCGGCAACCTGAGCTACATTGGCTTCACCAACTTCGACTTTGGTTCCGATCTGGGCAAGGACAGCCATTGGGTTGACGGCACCGGCAAACAGGTGCGCACCGGCAACTCGATCGCCTCCAGCCACATTTTGGCGCTGAACTACGATCACTGGCACTATTCTTTCGTGGCGCGTTATTTCCATAACGGCGGCCAGTGGCAGGATGGCGCGGATATCGGCACCCCGCAGGGCCCGATCAAGTCTACCGGCTGGGGTTATTACCTCGTGGTTGGCTATAACTTCTGATTTTCCGTGCTATCAGAAACAGAAAACCCCGCTTGGCGGGGTTTTTTTTTCGTCATCACTGGGCTTGTTCGACCGGGAGATGCTTCACCGGCATAAACAGCCTGCCTTTGATCACGTGACATTCATTATTTATCCAACTAATGATTTGTTCACGGCTGACGCCTTCCGACTGCGCGTAACGATGAAGATCGCCGTTAAAGTGTCGAGTGATGTATTCCATGAGGGTCATTTGCACGTCTTTTGCTCCTGAACGCCCACCCGTTGCCAGCCTGGCCACCGCGGGAGGTTGAGGTTTCTCAGACAGCGAATGTAAATTATCGGCAACTAAATCTCAACATAAAGCACCCGGTTAGGGCGACTTCGGCGGGAAAAAGAATCCCGCACGGAGAGGCGGGAAGTGTTCGCTATTATCATTATGGATGATAAGAATAAGATTTGAGGTGCGACGAAAAAGAGCATGCTAACTCTTTTTTGTTACCTTCCCACGCTAGCGCAAGGCTTATTTTTCTTCAAGAAAAATCTGAGGTAAGTATCGGCATTTTCGAGGTGTTTTGCGTTAAAACAAGATTTTGGCGCGTCTGCCGTCACGCGCGCCATCATCTCGGAGTTTTCCTTATACTTCGTCCGGGAAAGGCCCGCTATAGTCAATAGCGTCACCCACGCAGGAATACACAATATGAGCAAACGTCGTACGACCCTCACGGTGTTGGCGCTGATCGCGTCGCTGGGGTTGTCATCCGCTCCGGCTCTGGCTGATAAGGGCGGCAACGGTAATGGCCATGGTAACAGCGGTAACCATGGTAATAACGGCAATCACGGTAACAAAGGCAATAAAGACCCTTATGATAGCGGCGTTTATCGCAACGACGACAATCTGATCACCGTCAACCTCTCGCGCCATCGCGCCCGTTCGCTGGCGCATAACTATGGCCTGACCGGCTACCGTTCGCTGCCGCCGGGCATCGCCAAGAATCTGGCGCGCGGTAAACCGCTGCCGCCGGGCATCGCCAAAAAAATGGTGCCGCGCTCTATGCTGCGTGAGCTGCCGCAGTACCCGGGGTATGAGTGGCGTATTGCCGGTGACGATCTGGTGCTGGTCGCACTCAGCACCGCGATTGTGGCCTCCGTCATCAACGGCGTGTTCGACTAACGCCTGTCGAGCGTTATCGGGCCCCGCTGTGGCGGGGCCTTTTTATTTGCCAGCGCGGGGCGGACGTGGTGAACTTCAGGCCTTACGTTTTCACTGCATCATAAGGGTGGTGCCATGTTCAGGGCGTTATTGATAGCCTGTTGTTTGACCAGTTTTCCGGCGTTGGCGGACGGCGCCACCGCCCTCGGCGAGCGGGTGAACCAACGGCTGTCGTTGATGAAAGACGTTGCCGGCTACAAGGCCCAGCAGCATTTGCCGATCGAAGACCTGGCGCAGGAGGCGAAGGTGTTGGCCAGCGCGCAGGCGGAGGCGGGGCGTTTGGGGCTTGATCCGGCGTCGGTGCGGCCTTTTATCGCCGCGCAGATGGACGCCGCCAAGGCGATTCAGTATCGCTATCGTGCAGACTGGTTGGCGAGCCCGGAATCCGGTTGGCAGCCGCGCCCGTTGGCGCAGGTGCGCCTGCAGATTGCGCGGTTGAGCAGCCAGATATTGCAACAGCTGGCGGAGCGGCTGCGTGCCGGCCCGCTCAGCGAGGCGGATCGGGCGGCGTTTATGGCATCTGTTGATCAAGTGAATCTTAGCGCCGCCGACAAACGGCGGCTGGCGGATGCGCTGCTGGCGGTCAAAACCGGCAGCGCACGCTGAGCGTCAGTCGCGGCCGACGGTGCTGCGGCGGAAGGTCAGCATCCGGCTGCGGTTGGCGATGAGATCCACGTTGTAACCGCGGAAATAGAGGCAAAAGCGTTTTAACCACGGGCCGTCCTGGCACTCCACCAGCATGCGGCCCTGGCCGAGCGGGCTGAGTGTGCCGGTCTGCGCCGCCGGGCCGACGCCGATATGCACCCGATCGCCGCGAATTTCAAAGGCGGTGCGGTAGTGCGGGTGATACCACAATCCCTGCACATGCTTCAGGCAGTCGCCGTTGGCCGTGACCGGCAGAAAACGGCGCGCCACATGCCCGACTTCGCCCTCGACCGCTTCGCCGGTCCACTTCAATTTGATTGGCATATGGGCGGACAGCGACACCGCGTAGCCGTCCTCGCCCTGATACAGCGGCTCACCGCTGCCCAGATAGGCCAGGTTGCCGTCTTTGACCTCCAGCCAGTGTGGCTCGGCCAGCGTGGCGTAAAGGCCGTCGGGGATCGCCGTGCTGCGCTGCGGCAAAGGTTCGCCGAGCAGCGCCGCCATGACCTGCAAAGCCATCCCGAAACTGTCACAGTCTTCGCGGTTGGCCACCAGCGCAACGCCGACCTGGCGATCGGGCGCCAGCAGGAAATAGGTTTTGTAACCGGCGTGGGAACCGCCGTGGCCGAGCAAGCGGCGGCGGCCCAGCGGCGTCTGCGCCAGCCCCAGGCCATAGGCGCTGAGCTGGCCCTGATTGAGGCGGCGCGGGGCGCCGAGTTGCGTCAGCACGCCCTGGCCCGGGCCCTCGTCGGCCAGCAGCGTTTGCAGCCAGCGGGTGAGGGCGTTGAGGCTGCCGGTCAGGCTGCCGGAGGCGGAAAGGTGCAGACCTGCGCTGGCGTGTTGCCAGCCCTGCGGCGCACGCCAGTAACCCGGCACCAACCCCGGCACCACGTCGAACCAGCTTTCCGGTGCTTGCATCTGCACCTGCAGCGGCCGGGCGATGTGCTGTTGCACCAGTTGGTCGAAATCATACCCTTTGCTGCGCAGCGCGGCCTCCAGCAGCCGATAGCCGGTATTGCTGTAGGCGATCTCGCTGCCGGCTTCGTAGTTCAATCTTTCCAGCCCTTCGACAAACTGCATGACCGGCTGCGCCTCGCTGACGGCATGCAGCGAGATGCCGAGCAGGCCGAGCGTCTCGCGCACGTCAGGCAGGCCGCCGGTCATGTCCAGCGCCTGGCCGACGGTGACGTCCGCCAGCGCAGGCTGCAGGGCGGGCAGCAGTTCGCCCAGGCGCTGATCGAGCCGAATGGCGCGGCCGGTGGCCTTCAGCGCCAGCGCGGCGAAGATGTGCTTGGTCACGGAGGCGTAGCGCACCACGCTGTCGGCGGTGAAGGGGGTATTCTGCGCCAGGTCGGCCAGGCCGGCGCTGGCGGTGGCGCGGAGTTGTTCGGCGTCAAACAGGGTAATGGCGCCGCCGGGTTCGCCACGCCGCTGCCAGCCTGCCAGCAATTGTTCGGCGAGGGCGCCGGCAGCGCGCCAGTTTAACGGTGTTACAGACATAGGGCCTCCAGAGTGATGGTTCGAAACGGGCCAGCTCGGCCACACGCCGCCCGGCGCTGACGATGAGCGCGGGCTTTTCGGCTGATTGTGGCGCAGTGCGTTTTTCGTCGGCCGCTGTTTTGTGCGCTGTTTAGACCAGTCAGTGGGGAATCACGCGAAACTTTGATATAGCGCGCAGATTGCGGCTGACGTTACGGCTAAAGGCAAGGGGAGAAACAGGCGCCCGGCGGCGCCTGTAGGGGGGATCAGTTGAGTCTGGCGGCGCCGTCCAACAGGCCTTCAATCATCTGCTTGAGCAGGCGCTGCAGCGAGGCGGCGCGCTGCGGTTCAAACGCGTAAGGATATTGTTCGGACATGTAGTTCACCTGCGCCAGTTCGAGCTGGATCGCATGCTGTTGCTGCTGCGGCAGCCCGTAGGCGCGGGTGATGTAACCGCCCTTGAAGCGGCCGTTCAGCACGTGGGTGTACTGCTGTTGCTGCTCGCAGCAGGCGACCAGCCGATCGCTCAGCGCCTGGGCGCAGCTTTCACCGCCGTTGGTGCCGAGGTTGAGATCCGGCAGCTTGCCGTCGAACAGCCGCGGGATCACCGAGGCGATGGAGTGCGCGTCGAACAGCAGCGCATAGCCGTGCCGCGCCTTGAGGCGCGCCAGCTCGTCCTGCAGCTGCTGATGATAAGGCTGCCAAATCTGCTGCAGATAACCGGCGCGTTCTGCGTCCGTCGGCGCTTTGCCCGGCAGGAAGCTTGGGCGGCCGTCGAACAGCACGTCGGGATACAGGCCGGTGGTGGCGGTGGTGTACAGCGGCTTGTCGTCCGCCGGGCGATTCAGATCGATGACGAAGCGCGAATAGTTGCCGACCAGTACGCTGGCGCCCATCGCCCGGGCGAAGTCGTACAGCTGTGGAATGTGCCAGTCAGTATCGGGCAGCGGGCGGGCATCGTCGGTCAGCCCGGCCTCGACCGCCGGCGTCAGTTGCGTGCCGGCGTGTGGGATGCTGATCAGCAGCGGCAGGCTGCCGGTCTGGAAGCTAAAAGGATCGCGAATGGTCATTGACGTACTTCTCCTCGGAAAATCACCGTACAGGGCAGCTGGCCGCCCAACCAATAAGCCAGTTCCGCCGGCCGCGACAGCGGCCAGTGAACAAAGTCCGCCACCTTGCCGGTTTCCAGCGTGCCGTGGCTGTGTTGCAGCCCCAGCGCTTTGGCGGCGTGGGTGGTGACACCCGCCAGCGCTTCTTCCGGCGTCAGGCGGAACAGCGTGCAGGCCATGTTGATCATCAGACGCAGCGACAGCGCCGGCGAGGTGCCGGGGTTGGCGTCGCTGGCGATCGCCATCGCCACGTGGTGCTTGCGGAACAGCTCCACCGGCGGGCACTGGGTTTCGCGCAGCAGGTAGTAGGCGCCGGGCAGCAGCACCGCCACGGTGCCGGCGTCGCCCATGGCGCGGGCATCTTGTTCGGTGGCGTATTCGAGATGGTCGGCGGAGAGCGCGTGATGGCGCGCCGCCAGCGTGCTGCCGCCGAGGGCGGAGAGCTGCTCGGCGTGCAGTTTGACCGGCAGACCGGCGGCCTCGGCGGCGGCGAAGACCCGCTCCACCTGCGCCGGTGAGAACGCCAGATGCTCGCAGAAGGCGTCAACCGCATCCGCCAGGCCGGCGGCCGCCGCCTGCGGGATGATGGTGTCGCAGACCAGAGTGATGTAGTCGTCGGCGCGGTTGGCGTATTCCGGCGGCAGCGCATGGGCCGCCAGACAGGTGGTTTTCACCTCGACCGGCAGCAGCTCGCCCAACTTGCGCGCCACGCGCAGCATTTTCAGTTCGCTCTCCGGGCTGAGGCCGTAACCGGATTTGATCTCCACGCAGGTGACGCCTTCCGCCAGCAGTGGCCGCAGGCGGAACAGCGCCTGCTCCAGCAGCAGCGCTTCGTCGGCCTCGCGGGTGGCTTTCACGGTGGAAATGATGCCGCCGCCCTGCGCGGCGATGTCGGCGTAGCTTACGCCGTTCAGGCGCTGTTCGAACTCGCCGCTGCGGTTGCCGCCGAACACCAGGTGCGTGTGGCAATCAACAAAGCCGGGGGTGATGATGCCGCCGTTGAATTTCACCGTTTCGTCCGCGATCAGGCCGGGAGGCAGCGCCGCATGTTCGCCAATCCAGACGATCTTGCCATCGCGCACGGCGATCGCGCCGTCGGTCAGGGTGTGATAGTTGCCGTCGCGCATGGTGACGATATCGGCGCCGTGCCACAGGCTGTCACAGTGAATCTCAGACGTCATTGCTTTCCTCCGCCGGAGCCGCAGCTCCCACATGGTTGTATATACAATTAAAAACAACCTAACGCATTCACCGGGATGTCACAAGAGGCGGGAGAGATTTTGTTATCAGGATGTGATCGACAGCGGAGATGCGGGCGCAGGGCGCGCCCGCCGGGGATCAGACTTCGCTGGTGAAGCGGCCGAACAGTTGATAACGGCTGCCGGGGTACAGCAGCCGGGCCGAGGTCACCACGGTTTTGCCGGACCAGGTGCGGCGGTGGATCAGCAGGCCGGGTTCGTGGTCTTCCAGCTGCAGCAGCTCGCTTTCGCGCCGGGTGGGGATCACCGCTTCGACGATGTGTTCGCCGGCGGTCAGCGGCGCGGCCTGCGTCAGATAGGTGTAAGGCGTGACGCGGTCGAAATCCTGCTTCAGGTAATCCGGCGCCACCAGCGGGTTGACGCAGCGGTCTTCCACCTGCACCGGCACGTCATTTTCGTAATGCACGATCTGCGAGTAGAACAGCCGTTGGCCGGGTTGAATGCCCAGCGCCGTCGCCTCTTCCTCGCTGGCCGGGCGGGCCTTCAGCTCGAGGATCTTGCTGCTGTGGCGATGACCGCGCGCGGCGATCTCATCGGCGATGTTGTGCACTTCCAGCAGCGCGGTATGCGCCTTGGCTTCGGCGACGAAGGTGCCGACGCCCTGCATGCGGATCAAAAAACCTTCGCTGGTCAGCTCGCGCAGCGCGCGGTTGATGGTCATGCGGCTGACGCCCAGTTCCGCCACCAGTTCACTTTCGGAGGGCACGCGCTGGTGCGGTTGCCAATGCCCCGCACGAATTTGATTCACGATCGCCTGTTTGACCCGTTGGTAGATCGGGGCGGGGGCATCGCTCATTGCAGCCGCCAGTTGTAACACGGTCTGTTGTTCAGCCACGACGTTAACCTCGTCAAATAAAAAAATAATAACACCAGTTTACTGTTGATGTCGGCGTATGTATATGTATATACAACTAGTGGCCGTCGCGCCAGAAACTTGCCGGCGACCGCCAAAAATTCCTGAATGCGCGCCATCGCCGCGCCTCATTCGCCGTTACATCAACCGTGGAATACTGCCATGCCTGCTTATTTTGCCCCACGCGCTTTGCTCCCAGAGGGCTGGGCGCATAACGTCCGGCTGGACGTCGATGCGCAAGGTTATCTGACTCAAGTTACCGCCGACGCTGAACCGCAAGGCTGCATCCGGCTGCACGGCGACGCGGTGCCGGGCATGCCGAACCTGCACTCCCACGCTTTCCAGCGCGCGATGGCCGGGCTGGCGGAAGTGGCGGGCAATCCGCAGGACAGCTTCTGGACCTGGCGCGATCTGATGTACCGCCTGGTGCAGCGCCTGACGCCGGAGCAGGTGGAAGTGGTCGCCCGTCAACTGTATATCGAAATGCTCAAGGGCGGATACACCCAGGTGGCCGAATTCCACTACCTGCATCACGACGCCGACGGTAAGCCTTACGCCGATCGCGGTGAAATGACTGGCCGCCTCAGTGAGGCCGCACATCAGGCCGGCATCGGCATGACGATGCTGCCGGTGCTGTACAGCTATGCCGGTTTCGGCGCGCAACCGGCGCAGCCGGGGCAGAAACGTTTTATCCAGGATACCGAAAGCTATCTGCACCAGCAGCAGGTGATTGCCCGCCAGCTGGCGGATCGTCCGTTGCAGAATCAGGGGCTGTGCTTCCATTCGCTGCGTGCGGTGGAGCTGGGCCAGATGCAGCAGATTTTGGCCGCGTCGGATCGCACTTTGCCGGTGCATATTCATATCGCCGAGCAGCAAAAAGAGGTGAACGACTGCCTGGCGTGGAGCGGGCAGCGCCCGGTGGCCTGGCTGTATGACCATCTGCCGGTCGATCAGCGCTGGTGCCTGGTGCATGCCACCCACCTGGATCGCGATGAGCTGGAAGCGCTGGCGCGCAGCCGCGCGGTGGCCGGCCTGTGCCTGACCACCGAAGCCAACCTCGGCGACGGCATTTTCCCCGGCGACGCTTACCTGCAGCAGCAGGGGCGCTGGGGCATCGGTTCCGACAGCCACGTTTCGCTCAACGTGGTGGAAGAGCTGCGCTGGTTCGAATACGGCCAGCGGCTGCGCGATCAGCGTCGCAATCGCCTGACGACGCCGGAACAGTCGGCGGTGGGCGACGTGCTGTACCTGCAGGCGCTGCAGGGCGGCGCGCAGGCGTGCGGCGCGCCGATCGGCCGATTGCAGAGCGGCTATCGCGCCGACTGGCTGGTGCTGGACGGCGGCGACCCGTATCTGGCGGCGGCGCCGGACGCCTCGATCCTCAACCGCTGGCTGTTCGCCGGCGGCAAAGAGCAAATTCGCGACGTGTTCGTCGGCGGCCGGCAGGTGATCGAGCAGGGGCGGCACGCGCTGCAGCAGCAGAGCAGCGCCGAGTTCCTGCAGGTGCTGAAAACCTTTCAGCAGGAGGCGTAATGAGCCTGACCCGTTTTAACTTCGCCGCGCTGCCGGTCAGCCCGTGGCGCAACGGCGGTGGGGAAACCCGTGAAATCGTCAGCTGGCCGCCGGGCGCGCAGGATTTTGACTGGCGCGCCAGCATTGCCACCATCGCGCAGGACGGGCCGTTTTCCGCCTTTGCGGGTATCGACCGCTCGATCACTTTGCTGGAAGGCGATGGCGTGCGGCTGTTCAGCGCCGGGCATATCGACCATCAATTGGATCGCGTCGGGGAACCGTTCGCGTTCTCCGGCGACGTGGCGCTGGAAGCGACGCTGCTGGGCGGCGCCAGTCAGGATTTCAACATCATGACGCGCCGCGGCCGGCAGGCGGCCGAGGTGCGGCGCAGTACCGCGCCCGTCACCCTGTCACCCAACCAGGCGGGCGTGCTGTATGTGCTGAGCGGGGTCTGGTCGCTGCCGGGGGGCGGCGAACTGCGGGCGCGCGAGGGCGTCTGGTGGGTGGCGCAGGCGGCGGGTGGTGAAGTGGCGCCGCTGACGGCCGACGGTGCTCTCCTGTGGGCGAACATCACAGCCTGCTAACGCAGAGTAGAGTCCTGCGCCCGGTTATGGGATTATTCACTTTTTCCCATTAATCATCATAAAGAAGGGCGCATGGCTTCGCTGAAAGACGTCGCAAAACTTGCCGGAGTCTCGCTGATGACGGTGTCCCGCGCCATCAATGAACCCGGCAAGCTGAGGCTGGAAACCTACCGCCGCGTCAAACAGGCTATCGACCAGTTGGGTTACGTGCCGGATCTGTCGGCGCGGCGTATTCGCGGTGACGGAAATCGCGTGCAGACGCTCGGCGTGCTGGCGCTGGACACCGCCACGACGCCATTCTCGGTGGAAATGATCCTGTCGATTGAGAAAACCGCGCGCGAGCGAGGCTGGAACAGCTTCGTCGTCAACCTGTTTGCCGACGACAACGCCGAACAGACCGTCGATCTGCTGCTGGCGCATCGTCCGGATGGGGTGATCTTCACCACGATGGGGCTGCGTGAGGTGACATTGCCGGCCAAACTGTTGGACAAAAAGCTGGTGCTGGCCAACTGCGTCAGCCCGGCGCATTCGATCGCCAGCTACATTCCTGATGACGAGCAAGGGCAGTATGACGCCACGCGCGCGCTGATCGCCAAAGGCTATCGCGCGCCGCTGTGCATTCATTTACCGGCGGATACGCTGGCGGCGGGCCTGCGCCGTCGCGGTCTGGAACGCGCCTGGCGCGAAGCGGGGCGCGATGTTGAACAGCTGCGGCAGTATCATCTCGATCTGAGCGGCGGCGACCAAAGCTATCGCGACTGCGTCGTGCTGCTGGAGCGGCATTTCTCTGCAGGAAGGCGCGATTGCGATGTCGTGGTGTGCGGGAACGATCGGATAGCGTTTCTGGTGTATCAGGTATTGCTGGCGCAAGGATGGCGGATACCGCAACAGGTGGCGGTGCTGGGTTACGACAATATGGTCGGCACCGGCGAACTGTTCCTGCCGGCATTGACGACGGTGCAGCTGCCGCATTACGAGCTGGGCCGCCTTGCGGCGCTGCATGTGATTGAGCAGCGGGAGCAGCGTGAGACGGTGAAAGTGCCGTGCCCGCTGTTGGAGCGTGGTTCGCTGTAAGCGCACCGGGTGCGTCGTTGCGCGCCCGGTGCTCATTCCCATTATCCCCAGAGGCTTGCCAACTGCCATCCCGTGATGGGCTCGAACTGAGCCCGGCCGCCTTCGGCGAACAGGCTGAGGCGGCGATCGCCCGCCGTCGGATAAATTCGGCTGGTCAGGCAGGCCTGCCCCTGATTGACGAAGATCTCCAGCGATGAGCGGTCAATGAAGATCCGCAGCGACAGGCTGTCACCTTCTGGCAGCGGCACGCTGCGGCAGGTGCACAGGGCGCGGTTTTCATGAAAACGTTCCAGCACCAGCCGGTGCGCCTGATTGTCGACGAACAGCCGCGCCGCACTCCCGATGGCCAGCCCGTAGCGCTCGGCGTCGTTGTCGGTCGGTCTCAACGTCAGGGTGAGTTCCTGCACGTCGTCCACCAGCGGCAGATGCTGATTGGTCAGCGTCTGTGCCAAAAAGGTGTGCGATTCTCGGCGCAGCGCCGTCAGTTCACGCGCCGGGTCCATGCGGACGCTGCCGTCGGCGGCCAGCGTCAGCTCACGCGGCAGGGTGAGGGCACCGGCCCAACGGTGCGCTTTGCTGGGCATTGGGGATTCCCACATATCCATCCAGGCAAACAGCAGCCGACGGCCGTCGGCGGCGGTGAAGGTCTGCGGCGCATAGAAATCGTGGCCGGCATCCAGTTCGCAGAAGGGTTGGGTCACCCTAAAGTCGCTGTCAGGCCGCCAGTGGCCGAGCAGATAGCCGCTCTGGAAGCGATTGCGGTAGCGGTAGCCCTGTGCCGCCAGCCCCTGCGGTGAGAACAACAACAGGTGTTGTTCCCCCAGCGGGAAGAAATCCGGGCATTCCCACATATACCCTTGATGCGCCGCCTGCGCACCGGCCAGCACCCGGTCGAAACGCCAGGCGCGCAGGTCTGCAGAACGGTACAGGCGCACCTGGCCCAGGCCGTTTTCTTTGGCACCGACCACCAGCCACCATTCGCCGTTCTCGCGCCAGACTTTCGGATCGCGGAAATGCTGAATGCCGTCCGGCGCGGCCAGTACCGGTCCGTGCTTGACGAAGCGTATGCCGTCTTCGCTGGTGGCCAGACATTGCACTTCCCGCACCTGGCTGTCGTCGCCGGGCTCGCCCAGCCACACGTGGCCGGTATAAATCAGCGTCAGCACGCCGTTGTCATCCACGGCGCAGCCGGAAAAGCAACCGTCTTTGTCATAGGGCGCATCGGGCGCCAGGGCGATAGGCTGGTGCTGCCAGCGGATCAGATCGCGGCTGGTCGCGTGCCCCCAGTGCATGGGGCCCCAGTGCTCGCTATAGGGGTGATGCTGGAAGAAGGCATGATAGACGCCGTCAATACAGATCAGGCCGTTGGGATCGTTGATCCAGCCGGCGGGCGGCGCGAGATGGAACTGCGGGTAGTATTCGTCTTGGCGCTCTGCGCGCAGGGCTTCGACCGCATGGTCGGCTTGAGCTAAGGCAGTGTTCATTGGACAGACTCGCTTGATTTAATGGCGGATTGAAAGGGGGCTGCGCTGGCGGAACGTTCGCCGCGCAGCAGGAAACAGGAGACAAGCGTCGTAGCGGCGACCGCGCACCCCATCAGCAGATAGGTGTCGGCAAAGCCGATGCGGTCATAACCGTAGCCCGCCAGCGGCGACAGGAAGCTGGCCATCACCTGGGTGATGAACTGAAAGCCCACCAGGTAAAGCGTTGAGGAGAGGCGACTGTCGAAGCGGCTGGCGATGTATTTGAAGATAGCGATCAGCAGGATCGGCAACTCTACGGCGTGCAGCAGTTTCATGGCGGAGATCATCAATGCGCCGCTGACCAAGCCTGAGCCGAACATGCGCAGCGCCATCACGCCACCGGCCAGCAACAGCCCCTGTTTGGCGCCGATGCGGTTCACCAGCAGCGGCGCCAGGAACATGCCGCCGGCTTCGAGGAAGACCTGCAGCGAGTTGAGGAAGCCGTACATCTCGTTGCCCTGTTCGCGAGAAGCGAACTGCGAGGCGAAGTAGACCGAAAATTGCTGATCGAAAACGTTGTATACGCTGATACCGAGCACAAACACCACCAGCGCCCAGAAGCCCGGCATACGCAGCAGCGCCAGCGCATCCTGCAGCCGCAGATTTTCCGGTTTGCCGAACGCCAGGCCGGCCATGGCGTTCGGCTTCAGCTCGCGCACCTGGCTGAGTAGCAACAGGAATACCACGGCGGCGGCGGAGGCCAGCCAGAAATTGATGTTCGGATCGATATTGAAGATAAAACCGGCCAAAAAGGTGGCGCTGGCCCAGCCGAGCGATCCCCACATGCGGGCGCGGCCGAATTCGAAACCGCTGATGCGGCTGACTCGCTCGGTATAAGATTCCAGCGCGCCGATGCCGGCGAAGAAGGTGGCGCCGATAAATACCCCGCCGACCAGCGCGCCGAGCGGCAGGCTGCTGGCCAGCAGCGGGGCGTAAATGTAGATAAAGAATGGGCCGGTCAGCAGCAGCATCACGCCGAGAAACTGCAGCAGGTGCTTGCGCAGCCCAAGCTTGTCCTGAATAAACCCGTACAGCGGCTGTGCGCACAGCGCCACCAACGAGATAGCGGAGAAGATCAGGCCAGTCTCGGCGCCTTTCAGGCCGATCTTCTGATTCAGCCACAGCGAGATCAGCGAAAAGCTGGAAGACCAGGTGAAGAAAAAGAAGAACAGCAGGCCGCTGAGCAGCACGTAATATTTTTTAGTTTCGCGGTTCATGGGTAGGGCCCCGGTGAGTGAAGTTAGCTCCATTGTTAACGTTAACTCGTAAGGGGGTGAAGCTGGCAGATATCACGCGTGCGATGTTAATCACAAAAGTTAACGTTAACATTCGTGCCTTGTGATCGAGGTCACGAGTTGGCAAGGGGGCGATGTGCCCCCGGAGGATCAACGTTCGTTCAGCGAGCGCAGATGGTCGTCGCGGCGCAGCGTCATCAGTGCAAACAGGCTGACCACCGAGGTGGCGACCACGTAGTAGGCGGGAATGTCGATGTTACCGGTCTGTTTGATGAGGCCGGTGATAATCAGCCCGGCCGAGCCGGAAAACACCGCATTGGACAGTGAGTAAGCCAGCCCCAAGCCGGTATAGCGCACCCGGGTCGGGAACATCTCCGCCAGCATCGCCGGGCCGGGACCGGCCAGCAGGCCGACCACGGCACCGGCGATCATGACCGCCAGCCCTTTGGCCCACAGTGAACTCTGCGCATCCTGCAACAGGTGCAGCAGCGGGAAGGTGAACAGGATCACCGCCGTCACCGCCGTCAGCATCACCGTTTTACGCCCCAGTTTGTCGCTGATCATGCCCGCCGGCAGAATGGTCAGGGCGAAGCCGACGTTAGCCAGCACCGTCGCCACCAGCGCCTGCTGGAAGGTGGCGTGCAATGAAGTTTGCAAATAGGAAGGCATCACCACCAGGAAGGTATAGCCGGCGGCCGACCAGCCCATCATGCGGCCGATGCCGATCAGAATGGTTTTCACCACGCCGCTCAGCTTCGCTTCCGGCGGCGCGGCGGCGTGTTCCGCATGTTGCTGCGCCTGGGTGAACGTGGGCGTTTCCTCGAGCTTGAGCCGCAGCCACAGCGCCACGGCGCCCATCGGCAGCGCCAGCAGGAAGGGAATACGCCAGCCCCAGTCATGCAGCTGCTGCGCGCTGAGCAGCGCGGCCAGCAGCGCCACCAGCCCAGCGCCGGCCAGCAGGCCGAGCGCGACGGTCAGCGACTGCCAGGCACCGAACAGCCCACGCTTGCCCTTCGGGGCGAACTCGGTCATCAGCGACACGGCGCCGCCGAATTCACCGCCGGCGAACAGCCCCTGAAACATGCGCAGCAGCGTCAGCAGCAGCGGGGCGGCGACGCCGATCGAGGCATAGGTCGGCATGACGCCGATCAGCGAGGTGGCCAGCGTCATCAACAGCAGAACCGCAATCAGCGTCGGGCGACGGCCGATGCGATCGCCGATGCGACCGAAGATCACCGCGCCGATCGGCCGACAGAAAAACGCCAGCGCGAAGGCGGCGTAGGTGAGGATCAGGCTGGTGACTTCATTTTCACCCTGCAGCGTGAAAAAATTGGCGGCGATAACGGTGGCCAGGAACCCGTACACCCCGAACTCATACCATTCGATAAAGTTGCCGACCGAGCCGGCCAGCAACGCCTGACGCGAGCGACGCGCGTCGAGAGTCTGTTGATTCATCCCCGTTCCCATACTTTTGAATTATTGTTCGTCAGTTCTAAATTTATACGACAAAACAATCAATTGATTTCAGCGGGAACTGTGAGGCGCTCAGCGCATGCCGTCGATATGCCACCATTCGGGGCAAACATCGGCGAACGCATGTGAGGTCGGGCGTAGCTCCGGCAGATCGGCCCGATCGAAGCTGCCGGTGGTCAACGCCACCGTCGGCTCGTCGTCGACCGCCCCCAGCGTGCTGCCGCAGCGCGGGCAAAAGGCGCGGCTGGAATAGGGTGAAGAACGGTAGAGTGTGGGCATGCCGCCCGGGCCGTTCCACTCGACGGCCTGACGCGGAAATTCGACCCAGCAGAGCGTCGGCGCACCGGAGTGGCGGCGGCAAAAGTCGCAGGAACAGCTGTGCGGATTGCCAGGCAGGCCGCGTGCCTGAAAGCGAATATGTCCGCACAGGCAGCCACCGCTATAGCAGGAATTTTCCATGATGTCTCCGTCATGAGCGCAGGGGAAAACGGTGAAAATCACTATAGCGATATCGCGAAAAAATAACAGGTCTTCGCTGACGCACTACCAGAGCAACGGCGCCGGTTCGCGGCCGTTTTCGGCGTAGTACAGCGACGGCAGGAACTGCGCCAGATAGCTGAACTCGTTGTAGCAGTGGCGCATCAGGTTAAACCCGATGTCGTCCGACAGTTCGTCGTGGGCGTTGGCGCAGGCTTTACCCAGCAGGAAGCGGCTGCGCAGCACGCAGCCATAGGGCGTATCGCGCACCAGATGCAGCATCTCGCCGTCGCAGGGATCGCCGTTGTCATCCAGCGCCACCTGGTCGCCGAAGCCGATGCGCGCGCAAACCGCGGCGGAGAGCGCCTGCGCGTCACGCGCCTGGCGCAGCGGCTGCGGCGAGAAGAAGTCCTCGGCGGCGTGAAACTTGAGGCGTGCCGCGACCGGCGGCAGCTCCGCCAACCACTCGACCGCTTCGATGCTGGCGCCGACGTAGCTTTCCCCTTTTTTCCAGTGGCGATCCCAGCCGCGGTGTTCGACGTGATCGTGCGGGTGCCACCAGTTGATATGCTGAGTCGTTTCGAAGAAGGTGAACCACCAGTCCAGCATGCGCCCTTTGCAGCCGTGCAGGTCGGTACGAACCGCGACGGTCAGCAGGCCGTCGGCGCTGCGGCTCAGCCCCATCTCCAGCCGCAGCGGTTCGGGCCTGAGCAACTCGTTGATATCGTTAACGCCCCACGGCGCCAGCAGGGAAGGATGTGTCATAATGGGTTCCTTTTTTATTTTGGAAACGAATAATGTTTCCAAAATAAAGCTATGCCGGTATGCTGAGTCTGTCAACGCTTATGAGGAATAAATATGTCGAACCCGAATGAAGAACCGCTGCGCGCTCGCGGCCGGCCGGCCACGCCGGAAACGGCGCTGCGCGCTGCGCTGGTTCAGGCGACGCTGGCGCTGCTGCTCGACGGTGGCTATGCCGCGGCGACGGTGGATGCGGTGGCGAAACGCGCCGGGGTGGCTAAAAAAACCCTGTATCGGTTTGCCGCCAATCGCGACGAGCTGGTGGCGCAGGCGGTGAGCGGCTGGACCGAGGCGTTTCAGCCGGCCTTCGCCCAGGATGCCGGGCAGCGGGCGGCGGTTGCGCCACTGTTGGAAAAAGGGCTGCAGGCCATCGCGCAGCAGGTGTTGAGTGCGGAAGCGGTAGGCATGTTCCGGCTGCTGCAAAGTGAGTTTCCGGGGCGCGAGGGGATGCTGGAGAGCTACCAGCGTAACGGCATTCAGCGCGGCCGCGCGACGGTGGCGGACTGGCTGCAGCGCCAGCAGCAGTCCGGGTGGCTGCGTGAGCGCGACTGGGCGCAAACCAGCGACCTGCTGTTGGCGATGACCATCGCCGAACCGCTGCGGCAGATGACGCTGGGGCTGTTGCCGCCGGGTAGCGCGATCGACGAGCGCATCGCGGCGGCGGTGGCGCTGGTGATGCCGGGATTGTTGGGGGAGGTGTGAAAACGAAAAAGGGCCGACGAATCGGCCCTTGAACTGTGGGATGCCGTTACCGTTTAGGCCCGGCGTTCACCAGTTTTTCGCCCGCCGGGGTGACGGTATATTTGGCGAAGTTATCGATAAAGCGCTGCGCCAGATCCTGCGCCTTCTCCTGCCACAGCGATTCGTCGGCGTAGGTTTTGCGCGGATCGAGAATCGACGGATCGACGCCCGGCAGCGCGGTCGGCACTGCCAGCCCGAAGATCGGCAGCGTGAAGGTCTCGGCCTGCTCAATGTCGCCATTCAGAATGGCGTCGATAATGCCGCGCGTATCCTTGATAGAAATACGTTTGCCGCTGCCGTTCCAGCCGGTGTTGACCAGGTAAGCCTGGGCGCCGGCGGCCTCCATGCGTTTCACCAGCACTTCGGCGTACTGCGTCGGGTGCAGCGTCAGGAACGCGGCGCCGAAGCAGGCGGAGAAGGTCGGCGTCGGCGCGGTGATGCCGCGCTCGGTGCCGGCCAGCTTGGCGGTGAAGCCGGACAGGAAGTGGTACTGGGTTTGCTCAGGCGTCAGGCGCGATACCGGCGGCAGTACGCCGAAGGCGTCGGCGGTCAGGAAGATGATCTTGCGCGCATGGCCGGCTTTGGACACCGGTTTGACGATGTTCTCGATGTGATAAATCGGATAGGAGACGCGGGTGTTCTCGGTTTTGCTGGCGTCGTCGAAGTCGATGCTGCCGTCGGCCAGCACGGTGACGTTTTCCAGCAGCGCATCGCGGCGGATCGCCTGATAGATTTCCGGCTCCGCCTGTGGCGACAGCTTGATGGTCTTGGCGTAGCAGCCGCCTTCGAAGTTGAACACGCCGTCGTCGTCCCAGCCGTGCTCGTCATCGCCGATCAGCTGGCGTTTCGGATCGGTGGAAAGGGTGGTTTTGCCGGTGCCGGACAGCCCGAAGAACACCGCCACGTCGCCTTGCTCGCCGACGTTGGCTGAGCAGTGCATCGAGGCGATACCCTTCAGCGGCAGCAGGTAGTTCATGATCGAGAACAGGCCTTTCTTCATCTCGCCGCCGTACCAGGTGCCGCCGATCAGCTGCATGCGTTCCGTCAGGTTGAAGGCGACGAAGTTCTCCGAATGCAGCCCTTGCTGCTGCCAGTCCGGGTTGGTGCATTTGGCGCCGTTCATTACCACGAAGTCCGGCTCGAAGTCCGCCAGTTCGGCGTCGCTCGGGCGAATAAACATGTTTTTCACGAAGTGCGCCTGCCAGGCCACCTCGGTGATGAAGCGCACTTTCAGGCGCGTGTCGGCGTTGGCGCCGCAGAACGCGTCCACCACGAACAAACGCTTGCCGGAGAGCTGGTTGCCCACCAACGTTTTCAGATGCTGCCAGACTTCCGGGGAGAGCGGCTGGTTGTCGTTCTTGCCGGTGCCGTTGTCCGACCACCAGACGGTATCGCGCGTGGTGTCGTCGCGCACGATGTATTTGTCCTTCGGCGAACGGCCGGTGAATTCACCGGTCGCGACGTTGACCGCACCCAGCTGGGTGAGGGTGCCGCGTTCCAGCGGCGGCAGGTCGGCGCGGGTCTCTTCGGCGAACAGCAACTCATAGCTGGGGTTATAGACGACGTCGGCGGCCTGATGGATGCCGTAGCGAGCGAGGGTTTGTGGGGTAACAGCGCGTGAAGACATATTCTACTTCCTTATGAGTCATATTATGCCTCTTTCCCGAGCGGTGCCGCGCGCAGGATTAAGGTTCGGATCAAGCTGACCGGATTCAGCTACTGCGTTTCCGGTTCTTTATTAATAAAACAGGGGGCTTTTTCGCCCTCCTATAGCATAGCAGCGAATTTAAACCTGCTTACTTTAATTACAAAATGCTGACGATAATTAATTAAAACCAACCTTGGTGGAGGGTCACAATATTGAATTCCGTCGGTGTAATTTAGTTTTGCATTTTTATTTTTTATCATATCTTCAAGGCTGTCTACTGTTTTATTTCTTATTAGAAAAAGCGAAGTCCACAATAGGATTTTTCGTAATCATTTGTTTTTACTTGGCAATGGCGGGATGTTGCGCCAGGTGAATCTAACCGTACTGTACGCTTGTCAGCAGGGTGAATAATGAAACAGATAAATGCAGAACTGGCCTGTGATAAAAATACGGCATCGTCCGAATCCTCAGGATTAATTAATCAACTTCGTCAAATAGATATCGGCGCGGTACCGATCGCGTTGTTTATCACGATTTGCGCCATCGTGGCGATTTCCGCCTATGCCAACTTCCTGCCGAAAAATATGATCGGCGGCCTGGCGGTGATAATGACGCTGGGCTTTGCGCTGGCGCAGTTGGGGAAAAGTATTCCCGTGCTGCGCGATATCGGCGGGCCGGCCATTCTGTGTTTGATGGTGCCGTCGGTGTTGGTCTATTTCAATGTGTTCCAGCCCAACGTCATGGGCACCGTCCATTTGCTGATGAAAGACGCCAATCTGCTGTATTTCGTCATCGCCAGTCTGGTGGTCGGCAGCATTCTCGGCATGAACCGGGTGATCCTGATCCAGGGGATGATTCGCATGTTCGTGCCGCTGGTGGTGGGAACGATCACGGCGGTGATCACCGGGCTGCTGGTGGGCAAGCTGTTCGGTTTTACCTTTTATCACACCTTTTTCTTCATCATCGTGCCGATCATCGGCGGCGGCATCGGCGAGGGGATTTTACCGCTGTCGCTGGCCTATTCGGCGATCCTGGGTTCGACGCCGGATGTCTACGTCGCGCAGCTGGCGCCGGCGGCGGTGCTGGGCAACATCTTCGCCATCGTGACCGCCGGGGTGCTGGCGCGCATCGGCATGCAGCGCAAGGCCCTGAGCGGCGACGGCATGCTGATACGCTCGGCGCAGGAGAACGCGATGTTCGCCATCAAGGAGCAAAGCGGCAACGTCGATTTCCAACTGATGGGCGGTGGGTTGCTGGTGATCTGCGCCTTCTTTATCGTCGGTGGCCTGTTCGAACATATCGTGCATATCCCCGGCCCGGTGCTGATGATCCTGTTCGCGGTGTTGTGCAAGTATTGTCGGGTGATCCCGGCCTCGATGGAAACCGGCGCGCACAGTTTCTACAAGTTCGTCTCCACGGCGCTGGTGTGGCCGCTGATGATCGGTTTGGGCATGCTGTACGTGCCTCTGGAAAGCGTGGTGGCGGTGTTCTCGGTCGGTTATGTGGTGGTCTGCGGCTCGGTGGTGCTGTCGATGGGGCTGGTCAGTTTCCTGATTGCGCCTTACCTGAAGATGTTCCCGGTGGAGGCGGCGATCGTCACCTGTTGTCACAGTGGCCTGGGCGGCACCGGCGATGTGGCGATCCTGTCGGCGTCGAACCGTATGGGGTTGATGCCGTTTGCCCAAATCGCCACGCGCATTGGCGGCGCTTCCACGGTCATTGGTGCGACGCTGCTGCTCGGTTGGTTAGTCTGAGTCCAGAGTTTCTTATGGATAACCGGGGTTGGATTGCCCCGGTTTTTTTATGCGTTTTTTCCGCTCATCGTGATAATGCGGATGATTATCTTGAAAATCATTCGTATGGCGCAAATGCATAGTCGGACTTTATCTAAGAAAAATCTGTACTCGGCGGAAATGTGTCTATTCTTTTCTCTTAAGGGATTATCGTTCTCATTCAGAGTGCCGAGGGAAGGCGCCACCGCATTACCGATATCCCCGTATTGATTCAACACCGGGCCGCTGCCGTTCAGGCAATCCGCCAGTTGGGGCATCCCCCCAATTGAATTGACGAATATGGAGATAAGGTTATGTCATCAAGCAATGCTTCCGTTAAGGCCGAAGGCGTATTAGCCCTGCTGGGCGCTTATAAACCCGATGAAGACGACACCATTACCGTGCTTCATCCGTCGAAAACGTTCGAAAACGCCGGCCTGGAGCTGGTGCGCGGCGATCGCAGTTGGCACGACAAGGGCGTGACCGACACGCCGGTCTCTCTGACCTACAGCTTCTGGGAAAAGGCGCCGGGCAACATGTCGAGCATGGGCATCAGCGGCTTCAGCAGCTTTAACGCCGAACAGCGCGAGCAGGCCAAACTGTCGTTACAGTCATGGTCCGACGTGGCCAACATCACCTTTACCGAAACCAGCAACACCGCCGCCGCCAACATCAAGTTCGGCCTGTTCGACTACAGCTCGCGCGGCTCCTATGCCTTTGCGTATAACCCGGACACCTCGCCTTCGGTTGCCGGGCAAACCTGGTATAACGCCAAGAACCATACCTTCGTCAACAATCAGATCCATGAGAACGAGTACGGTCGCCAGACCTTCACCCATGAAATCGGCCATGCGCTGGGGCTGCAGCATCCGGGCGACTATAACGCCGCGCCGGGCGTCAGCATCACCTACGGCAAGGATGCGACCTATTTCGAGGACAGCCGTGCCCACAGCGTGATGAGCTATTTCAGCGAAAGCAACACCGGGCAGGACTTTAAAGGCGCGTACTCTTCCGGGCCGCTGCTCAACGACATCACGGCGATCCAGCATTTCTACGGCGCCAACATGAACACCCGCACCGGCGATACGATCTACGGCTTTAATTCCAATACCGATCGCGACTTCCTCACCGCCACCGGCGCGCAGGACAAGATTGTTTTCACCGCCTGGGATGCCGGCGGTAACGACACCTTCGACTTCTCCGGCTTCGGCCAGAATCAGCGCATCAACCTGAATGAAAAAGCGTTCTCGGACGTTGGCGGGCTGAAAGGCAACGTGTCTATCGCCGCAGGCGTGACGATTGAAAATGCCATCGGCGGATCGGGCAACGATGTGCTGGTGGGCAACGCCGCCGACAACGTGCTCAAGGGCGGCGCGGGCGATGATGTGCTGTACGGCGGCAAAGGGGCGGATCAGCTGTGGGGCGGTGCCGGCAAGGACACCTTCGTCTATTTCGCGGCGGATGAGTCGACGGCGGCGGCACCGGATTGGATCCGCGACTTCGTGCGCGGTGAAGACAAGATCGATCTGACGCTGTTCAACACCGGCAGCGCGGACGGCATTCGCTTCGTCGATCAGTTCAGCGGCAAGGCGGGTGAAGCGATGCTGAGCTATGACGCGCAAAGTCACGTCAGCGACGTGGCGATCAACCTGGGCGGCGCTTTTGGCGCCAGCGATTTCCTGGTGAAAGTGGTGGGGCAGCCGCTGGATGCCGGCGATTTCGTGTTGGCGTAATGCGAGCAACAAAAATAGGGCGTTTTGGGCAAAAACCCGACAATTCCTATTAATTCCGTCATATTAGCGTGACATAGTAGCGCGCAGAAGGCCGGGCTTGCATACCTCGGGCTTCTGTCGGATCGCCAACCTTTTCGGTTGGCGATTCATTTTCCGCCTTTCAACATGTTGATGGCGGCGCCGAGCAGGATGCGCCGTTCGATATCGTTGCTGTCCGCCAGCTGCCGCGCCAGATGTTTTTCCAGCGTTTCCACCGACAGCGCTTCGCCGCGATGGCGCAGCTGCATCACGCCGTCGCCGATCAGGCGTGCGACCTCATCCCATACGGGTTTAATCTCCTGTTCCGAGAACGTCATGGCCTACCTCGGTTGGTTGATTTTTGCCCAATGTAGCAGCTGAACTGTGGCTTAGCTACCGGCCACCTAAAACAGGAAGCATAAAAAACAAGCCATCAGTATTTCTTCTGGTTTTTACGCCCAATACTTGCGGTGTCGAAAAGCAGGAGAACACATCATGAACTGGGTCGAAACCTTGGCGGAGTACTACCGCCTCAGCCGCACGGGTGAAACGCAACATTGGCTGTGTCGCCTCTGGTTGCCACAAGGGGAAGCGCGTCTGGCCTATTTGCGGGAGTTGCTGGAGCCGACCGCGCCGCGACGGCGGTGAGCAGGACGCCGGCGTGTAGCCGGCGTCGTTGCATGGGATTAACCGAAGGCGATCGCCGCCCAACGCAACAGCAGCAACGCCAGGCAGATCAGCAGCAGCACTACGACCATTTTACTGAGTTTGTTGCCCATGCGTTTTGTTGCCACGTTGCCTCCTTAACTGAAATACCACCCGCCGACGAGGGTGATGAGGAAAAGCGTCACCAGGGCGACGCCGTTGAGTAAATCGCTGAAGGTATCGTCAGCATCGATGTCGTCTTGCCGCATGTTGCCGCCTGGCGGTTGCCATTGGGTGAATAATGTCCACAGTATGCGCCCGGCAGCGCGGCAGGCACAGCGAAGAACGGTAAAAACTCGTAAAGGCGGCGGTGGCGGAACGCGCAGTCGCGCTTGCGACGGATGCAGACGGCCGGCAATACGTTGTACTATCCTGTCTGCATTGAGGCATTTTTCCAAAAGGTATAATCATGGCGACGGCAATTCCACAGAAATACGAGCACCTTGAGCGCTGGGCGTTCGGCGATACCGAACAGCAGGCCGATGAAGTAGTGCAATTGATTTTGAACGGCACCAAAACGGCCACCTGTTCCAACCTGGACGGCGAAGGGATCCCGCAGGCCGGCGATCTGTTCCTGGTGGTGGACGGCAAGGGGGAACCGGTCTGCGCGGTTGAGCTGACCGCGGTGGAAATGAAAACGTACGATCAGGTCGATGAAGCGCACGCCTTTGCCGAAGGTGAGGGCGATCGTTCGCTGGCGCATTGGCGCAAAGAGCTGCAGCGCTTCTTCGAAGAGTACGATCTGTTCTCGCCGGATATGACGCTGGTGCTGATGAATTTCAACGTCGTCGACAAGTTCTAAACGGATGCGCGCCGTTCCCTACGAGTGTCAGTGGGCGAGCCCGGAGCTGGCCGCCGATCTGATCGCCGGCCGCGCGACGCTGGCGCAAGACGAGAATTGGGCGCGCAGCGGTGCCCGCGATCGGGCCGAGTACGTCGAGTGGGCCAACCACGTGTGCGGCATGGCCTGCCTGAAAATGGTGCTGGGCCACCGCGACGGCGAAGCGCCGCCGCTGCTGGAGCTGGCGCGGCGCAGCCTACCTTACGGTGCCTATGTGCGCGAAGGGGAGCGGATCAAAGGGCTGATTTACGCGCCGTTCGTCGAGTACGTGCGCGAGCAGTTTGCGCTGCAAGCGGAGGTGAAGGTGGGGCTGGAGGCCGCCGACGTATCGGCGCTGCTTAGCCAATACCGCTACTTTATCGCCTCGGTGCATCCCTCCATTCGCCGGCCCGAGAGCCTGCCGCCGCAGCGGGGCGGGCATCTGGTGCTGATTACCGCCGCCGATGCGCAAAGCGTGACCTTCCACAACCCTTCGGGCGACAGCCCGGCGACGCGCGAGCGGGTACAGCTGCCGCTCAGCCGCTTCACCCCTTTCTTTGCCGGCCGCGGCATCGCCATCGCATAAAAAAACGCGCTGTTTCCGATGAAAGCAGCACGTCGTCAGCAGGCCCGGCGTATTTTCATGCCAGTCGCATCACCCAGGCGTCCGCCTGCCGATCGTAGTGCTGCTTGTACAGCAGCGACTGTTTGCCATCAAGGATCGCCGGAATGCTGGTGTGTTCATCCCAGCCGTCGAGCTGCATACACAGGTCCGGATCGGACTTGCAGGGAATGCTCAGGGTGCCGGCGCGGTCGGCGCCGGCGTGAAGATGCGCGTCATCGACCTCGAAGCTGCCAATTTTTACGACGGTTTTGCTCATGGGAACTCCTTGCTCAATGATGTGGTAGGAGGTTAGACCAGTAAGGCCATCGGTATGAGCATAGCCAAATGAGCAAAAAATGCCACATAAAAAATACATTCTGGCAACATTCTTCCTGAGCGGCTAGCGGCCACGCTAATAGGTCACCACATAGCTGACGTTATCCTGATAGGTGCCGACCGGCACTTCGGTCTGAGCCGAATTGATCGCGGCGGTAAAGGGAATGCTTTGCGCCAGGCCGGTGCCGGTGCCGCTTTGCGCGTTGGTGCTGCTCCATACGGTGCTGGTGTTGGGCAGGTAGATCTGATACTGGAGGAAGTTGCTGGTGCCGCTGAGCATTTGCCGCCAACCGGTGATGGGGTTGTTGCCGTTGGTAAAGTAAGAGCTGTAGGACTGGGATTTGGTGCAGGTCAGGGTGATGCTCTGGTTGATCGGGTTGAATTGCCCCACCAGCGCCATGCTGCCGAAGTTGACGTTGTTGGCGGTGTTAATCAGGCAGCTTTTGGTGATGACCGCGGTGATGGTCACGGTGCTGGGTTGGTTGGTGCCGTCCCACCAGATACACAGCCCTATCAGGCCCAGGCCGCAGATATGGTAGTTCCACACCAGATTGATGGTGTCGGTATAGGTGCCGGCGCTGACGTTCGCCCCCGCCACGGTTTTGATGTACACCGGAAAGTTGACGTTGGAAGAGATCAGGATCAGCGACAGCAGGTTCAGCGAGCTGTAGTCGATGGTCTGGCCGACGCTGTAGGGATATTGATAGTTGGCATCCGGGTAGATGAGATAGGAAATTTTATCGCCGGAGCCGTTGCCGTTCAGCAGGGCCATATTGTTGGTGGTGGAGGCGATCTTGACCGTGACGGTGTTTTGCGTCAACAGATTGAGCCCCAGCCCGGTACAGTTGAGCCCGGCGGTACCCTGAGCGCTGATCTGGCCGTTGTAGACGGCGAAGGAGTTGCTGCTGGGCAGGGTCACCGTGCCGTTGGTGGTGGCGCAGTCCGCCAGCGCGCGTTGCCCACACAGCAGCAGCAGCGCCGCCAAAAGAATTTTCAGTTTCCGAGACATCGTTTTTCTTCTCCGTGTGTTACTGGCAGACGAGGGGACCAACGCGTTGCAGCCCCTGCGGATTGGCCAGGCTGAAACTGACCTGACACGGCGGACCGCCGTCGGCTGGGATCACGCTCAGCCGGTTGTGCTGCTGCACCGGGTCGATATAGGTCATGCCATCCCACCCGACGTAGCTTTGTTGATTGCTGCCGATCACCGCCACCTGGCTGCCGTTGGCCAGCGGTTTGCCTTGCGCATCGACCAGCTCCACGTCGGCGGCAGAAAGGCGCTGGACGGGGAATTCGACCAGGTAGCCGCTGTGATCGCGAATGGCGACGGTTTTTTCTACCGACGGTAAATTGACGTCCGCCGGCAGATTGAGCGGATCAATCTGGAATTTGGCGTGGTAATACGAAGTGACGGTGGGCACCAACAGGTAGCCTTTGTCGTTGGTGACGCCGATGCGCTGGTTCTCGTAGCTGACCGGAATGCCGGCGTAGCCGTTGGTCGAAACCAGGGCAAAGGCGTCGTTGATGGTGTTGGTGGCATACACGCCGCCGTTCATCGCCACCAGCGAACCGCTGACTTCGCCCCAGCGGGTGTAATCGTTACGGTTGCCGTACAGCCCGGCGCGGGTTTCCAACAGCGAGGTGCGCCAGGTCAGGTCTGCCTGGCGGTAATCGCTGTCGCTGCCTTGACCGCCGGCGTAGGCCAGGTTCCAGCCGAAACCGCCGTCGGTCGGCGCGGCGCGGCTGTACGCGACGCGTTCGCTCCAGCGATTACCGGCGTCGCGGGCGGTGCTGACGTTGGCGGTGCCCCAGGCATCGAACGGAATGCTGATCTGCAGCTGCGAGCTGTAACCGTCGCCGCCGATCTCGCGGTTCGCCGAGGCGTACAGGCTGATATTGCGCCACAGCGTCAGGCTGTACGACAGGTTGATCAGGCGGGTACGCTGGCCGATGGCGTCGCGCACGTCGAAATAACCGGCGCCCAGGCTGCCGAAGCGGCTCAGGCCGATGCTGCCGGTCAGCTGGTCGGTGCGGCGGCTCAGGCGGTAGCTGCTCTTGTAGGTGGAGAGGTCGCCAAAGTCCGCGCTGCGCAGTACCCGTTGCGCGTTGAGGCTGAATAGCGAGTTGCTGTAGGTGTAACTCAGGCTGGTTTGATCGCCGTGGCGGCCGGTGTACTGATAGACCGGTCCGGCATCCGGTTGTTGCACCGGTTGGCCGGTGATCGGATCGTAATAAAGGGGCGTAACTGGCGGGGCGTTGAACGCATCGCTGCCCGCCTGGCTGTAGCTGTAGGAGGCGTTGAGGACCCCCAACTGCCCGATGCGCACACCGGCGCCGGCGCCGGTGACCGCCAGCTCAGCCGCGCCTTCCGCCCGCCCTTCGAGCGTCAACCAATCAGTGACGCCGTAACGCCCGCTGCCGCTGGCCACCCATTGGCCGTAGTCTGCGGAACGGTAGCCGTAATTTTGACGCAGCGCACCCGCCGAGAGGCTGAAATCGCTCAGCCCGGCCTGCAGCAGCGAGCTGGCGACATAGAACGGCACCGTGGTGCTGATCTGGCGGCCGAGCGCGTCGGTGGTGACCACCGTCGCCTGGCCGGCGCCGTTGATGTAAGGCACGGTATTCAGGGTGAACGGGCCGGGGTTCACGCTGACGGAGGTGTTCTTATAGCTGTTGATGTACAGATCGACGCTGCTCGGCACGGCGGCCTGGCCGGAGAACTGCGGCAGCGGATAGGTAATCAGATCCGGCCGGGTGGCGAAGTTGCGTGCCACCTGCAGGCCGCCGACGCGCACCGAGCTGGTCCAGGGCAGCGAGCCGGTCGTGAGATCGCCGGCGGTATAGCTGAGCATGGTGTCGTCGTCGCTGTAGCGCCAGCTGCTGTCGTAGCGGATATAGCGATTGTTCTGCTGTGCGGCGGTCTCGCCGTTGAAGCTGCTGCGGAAAATGCCGGTGTTGGCGATAACGCCGAAGCCGTCGAACAGCCGCTGTTCACTCCAGGCGGAAAAATAGCCCGGATTGCCGCGCCCGCCGCTCTGGCTGACGTAGGCGTCGTAATTCAGCAAAAAGCCCAGGCTGCTTTGCGCCGGCAGCCGCTGCTCCGGGTTGGCGTCGCCGAGGGTTTGTTTGGGCAGCCAGTCGTTGGGCACCGAGATCAGCAGCTGCTGCGTTTCGCCGCTGTAGGTGACGTCGACCTTATCCAATTGATCGACGGCGATCTCTTTCGCTTGCTTGTCCGCCACGGGCAGGCCGGCGTCGCTCAGTTGCTGCGGCGTCAAATAGTAGTGGCCGCCGCGGTAGGTGACCGGCACCACTTTGCCGGTCTGGCGGCCGTTCACCACCGGCTCCAGATACAGCGTGGTGTCCGGCATGCTGATGGCGCTGGGCGGCGGAGGAAGGTCGTCGGCGGCGGCGTACGGCGGCCACAGCTCCACCGCCATACAGAGTACGGCCAGGGCCAGCGGCTTGAGCTGCATGCCGCGCGTGGCCGGCGACGAGATCCGCTTCACCTGCACCTCAGGCTCAGTAAGACGGAATGGTTACGGGTTGCTTGTTGTCGTTGACCATCGCCTGCAGCTTGCCGGCGGCGAAGCTGCCCGAAGGCGGCAGGGCGAAGCGCATTTGCGAACCCGGCAGCACGTAGCCCAGCAGCCCGTTGTTGAGCGGCTTACCCTGGATGCTGACCTGCGACAGGCGAGCGTGCACGATGCCGTCATTGCGCACGTCGAGCCAGCGCTGGCTGTTTTGTTGCAGCAGCCGGTAGCTGAGCTTCGGCTGGTTGGCGCTGGCATAATCGCGCGGGTGTTCGAAGTCTTGCTTGGTCCAGACGCCTTTGCCGCTGACGAACAGCGGCACCGAATAACGCATCTGGAATTTCAGCCCCATCTGCGCACCCTTGTCGGGTGCCGCGCCGTCTTTATCCTTGATGGGCACTTCGTCAACCAGTATCCGGTAAGCCCGTTCTTGCCCGGCGGCGACCGGGGTCTGCTTGATCAGGCGAATCAGCTGGCGTTTGCCGGGGAGAATGGTGGCGACCGGCGGGCTGGCGACCACTTCGCTCTGGTTGCGATAGTCGTCCTTACCGCCGGTTTGTTGCCAGCCGAGCACGCGGATCTGCATATAGACCGGTTTGCTGTCGCGGTTTTCCAGCCACAGGGCCGTCGCTTGCTGATTGTCTTCAATCGCCGGGTCGATAGGCCAAATCAGAATGGAGGCGGCGGCGAAGGCCTGCGGTTGACCGGCTAACAGCAATCCTGCCAGCAGGGGCAGGCGAAGCAGAGTACTACGCATAATGTGATCCTTTTTAAAAGCTCAATAACTCACCGTCACTAAGACCGTATCGTTGTAGGTGCCGCTGGTGGGCAAGGTGCTGCTCGCCATTAAACTGGCGTAGATTTTTATTTCTTGCGTACTGCCGGTGGAGGAGACGGTTTGAACGGCGCCGCCGTTGCCGCCGTCGCCCCACAAAACGGCGTAGTTGGCATCCTGGTAGAGCTGGTACACCAGCGTTTCCGACGTCACCGAGTTCAACAGTTTTCGCCCGCCGGCGATGGAGCCGGTGACGTTATTGCCGACGTTCAACCCCAGGGAAACGCTGAGCCCGGGGTTGCAGCGGATCACAATGGAGCCGGCGCCGGCGCTTGAGACGATTTTTATCGGGCTGCTCAAAGACGCCACCTGGCCGAAGCTCATGCTGCCGAACGAGGTAACGTTGGTGACGCCACTGCCGAGCACGCAGCCTTTGATGATCGAAGCGTTGACCGTGAAGCCTTGGCTGACGGTATCGGCATGGGCCGTTGGGGCGCCGATCAGCGCCGCCAGCAGCAGGGTGCGCAGCATTCCGTTCATCACCAATTTATCGTCACCTGCACCGTATCCGTATAGGTGCCCGTCGCCGGCGTCGCCTGTACCGGGATCATGCCGTACACCGGCAGCCAGACGCTTTGGCCGGTGGCCGTCTGCGTCACGCCGGTGACGTTATCCCAGACGGTGGCATAGCTGGCGCTGGTATACAGGTTGTAGTTCACGCGGGCGCCCGCCGCGCTTTGCAAGTAACGCGCCGCGGTATTGCCGCTCTGTCCGCCGCTGAGCAGCACCGTGTAACTGGTGCCGTTGTTGCAGTTGATTTGCAGAGCGCCGGCGTTTGCCTGGCCCACCACCATGATTGCGGTATTGAGGAAATAGACGGTGCCGAAGTTAAAGGTGCCGAACGTGGTATTGCCGCCGCTGGTGGTACCGGCGACGCAGGACTTGACCAGGGTGGCGCTGACGCCCACCGTCGCGGTATTGACGTTGGCATGGCAGGCGCCCGCCAACGTCAGCAGCATGCAGGTGACGGCCTGGCGTGTCATGTTTACCAGGTGACGGTCATGGTGACGGTGTCGCTGTACGCGCCGGCCGCCGGGGTGGTGCCTGAGGCGGGTACCAGACCGTAGACGATCAGCGGCACCGCCGAACCGGTGCCGGTGCCGGTCAGCACGCCGGTGGTGCTGTTCCACGGCAGGGCGTGGGCGTTGTCCTGGTAGAGGTTATAGTTGATATAGGCCGGTACGCTGCTGGCCATGCGCCGCTGGCTGCCGGTGGCGTTGAGGCCGTTGTCCAGCGCCACGGTATAGTTGGTACCGGTGGTGCAGTTCAGCCCCAGCGTGCCGGTGCCGCCGCTGCCGGTGGCGCTGGCGGTGATGACGTTAGCCAGTGAGGAGTAAGTGCCGAAGCTGATGGAACCGAAGCTGTTGGTGGTGCCGGAGCTGGTGCCGCCGGTGACCACGCAGCCGGCGCCGATAGTCAGGGTGACGCCCAGCGTACCCTGAATGGTGCCCGCCGCGTAGGTGGTGCCAGAGGCGCACAGCAGAAGCGCTGCCGAGGTTAATGCCGCCAGAGTCTTTTTCATCGTGGTTCCTTGCCGTAGTAGAGAAGCCTGCCAAAAAGCCCGAAAAATGAGTCAAATGCATTAATCTATTTACAGATTAATTAATAGAATAAGAACGCGAGAATGTCGCGCTAAAAGATTAAAAACTTTATTTATTTTTAAGCGAGATCGCAGACAGGATACGGCGGAGGGTGATCCTGTTTGGGATAATGAAAGTGAAGGTGGGAATATTATTATCTTGGCGAATGACGGAGCGCCGTTGTGGCGCTCCGTTGGCGGTAAAAATCACCAGGTCACGGTCATGGTGACGGTGTCGCTGTACGCACCGGCCGCCGGGGTGGTGCCCGCGGCGGGTACCAGACCGTAAACGATCAACGGCACCGCCGAACCGGTGCCGGTGCCGGTCAGCACGCCGGTGGTGTTGTTCCACGGCAGGGCGTGGGCGCTGTCCTGATAAAGGTTGTAACTGATGTAGGCCGGTACGCTGCTGGCCATGCGCCGCTGGCTGCCGGTGGCGTTGAGGCCGTTGTCCAGCGCCACGGTATAGTTGGTGCCGGTGGTGCAGTTCAGCCCCAGCGTGCCGGTGCCGCCGCTGCCGGTGGCGCTGGCGGTGATGACGTTGGCCAGCGAAGAGTAGGTCCCGAAGCTGATCGAACCAAAGTCGTTGGTGGTGCCGGAACTGTTACCGCCGGTGACCACACAGCCGGCGCCGATGGTGATCGTCACCCCCACCGTGCCCTGAATGGTGCCCGCTGCGTTGGCTGTGCCACTGATGCACAGCAGAGGTGCTACCGAGGTCAAAACCATCAGAGTTTTTTTCATCATGATTCCTTGCCGTGTCAGAGAAAGCCCGCAAAAACGCCACCCAGAGCTGAGTTGAACGCATTAATTTACTTACATTTAAATTAATAGGATAAGAACGCGAAATTGTCTTGATCAAAGGCTAAAAACTTTTTTCTTTTCCGGCGGAGAAATACGGGCGGGGAGGCGGAATAGTGCAAATTGCAAATGATTAGAATAATAACGAATGGCGATAGGAATATTATTAGCATTATTTTGGCGCCGGGGAATGCGGCTCCCCGGCACCGGATCGATTACAGGTGAAAATCCAGCGCGCCGTCGCGCACCAGCTCGCGCGGCAGGTTGTTCTTGATGCGGCTGCCGATGCGCTTGGCGATGCCCAGTGGCTGGCCCTGGTAGGTGACGATGCATTCGTCGCCGGCCGGCGGCTGCTCCGGGTAGAGATCGCGGCCGTGATACCACTCCTGCGCCAGCGCGGGGTCCAACTCAAAATGCGTTTTGCCGCCGGCGCTCGCCAGCGCGATCGCCGCCTCATGCTGCCAGCGGAAACCTTTCGGGAAACGTTCCGCCAGCTTGAGGCCGATACGTGAGAAGCGCACTTTACCGAACAGCGGTTCCAGCTCGGCCGGGAACAACCAGAGCTCTTTGTCGCGCTCCCACAGCCGGCTGTCATCGCCCCAGGTTAAGCCGGATGCGGCGGCGGCTTGGGCGACCAGCGCCGCCTCTTTGCCGGACAGCGGGCTGAACGGGAATTTACCCACTTTGTAGGTCGGCTTCGCCAACGGCGCTACGGCGTGCTGTTTTCGCAGGCGGGCGACGAAAAAGCCTTCGCTGTCGTAAATCTGCGGGAAGACGTGCAGGAAGCCTTCAGCGGTCAATGCCTTGTCAGCGCCGGGAAACAGCTCGCCCAGCGGTTCGACGCTGACCGCGTCGCCGTAGGTGTCCAGCAGCCAGCGCACCACCTGCTGATTTTCCTGCGCATTGAGGGTGCAGGTGGAGTAAACCATCACGCCGCCCGGCGCCAACGCATGAAACGCGCTGTCGATCAGTTCGCGCTGGGTGGCGGCGATCTCGGCCACGCTCTGTGGCGACCAGTTGCTCATGGCATCCGGATCTTTGCGCACCACGCCTTCGCCGGAGCAGGGGGCATCGAGCAGAATGGCGTCGAAGCTCTCCGGCAGCGCGGCGCCGAACACCCGGCCATCGAAGTGGGTCAACGCGGTGTTCTTCACGCCGCAGCGGCTGATATTGGCGTGCAGCACTTTTACCCGGCTGGCGGAGTATTCGTTGGCGACGATGCCGCCCTGATTGCCCATCAACGCGGCGATCTGGGTGGTTTTGGAGCCTGGCGCCGCCGCCACGTCCAGCACCCGATTCGGTGCCGCGCCGCCCGCGAACAGCGCGCTGACCGGCAGCATCGAACTGGCCTCCTGAATGTAGAACAGGCCGCTCAGGTGTTCGGCGGCGCTGCCCAGGCGCAGTTCTTCATCGTCGCGCTCGATCCAGAACCCTTCCGCGCACCAGGGGATGGGTTCCAGTCGCCAGTCGTAATCCTGCACCAACGCCAGGAAGTCGGCGACGCTGATTTTCAGCGTGTTGACGCGCAGGCTGCGGCGCAGCGGGCGCTGGCAGGCGGCGATAAAATCTTCCATCGCCAGCTCGGCGGGCATGATGGCGCGGGTGGCGTCAAGGAAAGCGGGGGGCAGAAAAACGGCGGTGGATTTGGCCACGGGGCGAACTCTCAGGGTGCAATAAAGATAAGAGCGAGAGTTTATCACAACGCGGAAAAAAACAGGGCCCGGCAATGCCGGGCCCTGAAGAAAATGCGAAATTTAATCGCGCGGAATGGCGGTGCCCCAGGTTTTCCAGTCCTTCGGCTCTTCAGGATTCAGCAGGAAGTGTTTGTTCGGCGTCGCTTTCGGCGCCAGCGGAATGGTCGGCGGCGTGGCGAAGGCGATACCGCCGCGGATGAACTGCTGGAAGGTGCCGCTCTTGATCACGCCGCCGGTCAGGCCGAACTGCAGGTTGTACCCCGAAGCCAGCCAGAACACGCTGTTGTTGCGCACCAGATGCTGGTACTTCTTGCTGATGCGCAGCGCGACGTGCACCCGGTCTGACATGGCGCCAAGGTAGAAGCCGGTGATGGTGCCGACCTCTACGCCGCGGAACAGCACCGGCGTGCCGATCTGCAGCGAGCCGGTTTCGGCGGCGTCGAGCACCACGCTCAGGCCGTCCAGATAGCGCGAGTCTGTAATGCTGGCCTGCTGCAGCTCGAAGGTGCGCAGCTCGCGGCCGCGCCCCGGCTCCACGTTGATATAAGGCTGGAGCAGGGTGTCGAGATTGCTGACGCCGGCGGCGGAGATCTCGGGCGAAACGATCGAGAAACGGCTGCCCAGGCGTGCGAAGGTCTGTACGTATTCCGGATACAGCACCGCTTTGGCCAACACTTCGTTGCGCTCCGGCGCCAACTGCAGCGACTCCACCTGGCCGACGTCGATGCCGAGGTAGCGCAGCGGCATGCCCGCCGACAGCTTGCTGGCGTCGTAGGTTTTCAGCGTGATTTGGCTGCCCACCGCGCGTGCGGCGGTTTCGCTGGCGTACAGCACGCGGTTGGCGCCCTTGTTCAGCGTCACGCCCTGCAGGTTGTCGAAGCTGATGGCGCCTTTCAGCGCGCGGTTAAGCGGCGAAGCCTGCACCGTCAGCCCGCTGCCGTTGAGCTGCACCTTGGCGCCGCCTTCGGCCCAGAAGATGCTTTCGCGGGTCAGCAGCTTGCGGTATTCCGGGCTGATGTAGACGTCCACCTCAAACTCGTTGGCCTTCGGCCGAACGTTAACGATCTCGCCCACCTGGAATTTGCGATACAGCACCACCGAACCGGCCTGCACGTCCGGCAGGCTGGTGGCGCTGAGGGTCAAGGTGGTGGCCGGGGCGTTACCGACGATGCCTGCCTCGGCTTTCTCGCTGTTGGCATACAGCGGGTATTGGCCGCCCGGTTCCCCCTTGCTGCCCGGAATAATGCGCACGCCGCCGTCTACCCATTCCTGGGCGCTGGCGCCGAGCACTTCCATGCCGTCGATGCCCAGCTTGACGTCGAGGCGGCTGTTGACCACGAACTTGCTGTCTTTGTGCAGCAGGCCGCGGTATTGGGCGTCGATGGCGGCGGTGAACACCACGCCGCCGGCGGTCAGGGTGCGGCTCAGGATCTGGCCGACTTTCACGCCGTGCACCACCAGCGGCTGCCCGACGTCGATGCCGTAGCTTTGTGGCGCATTCAGCGTGACGGTCAGCACGCCCGGCTGTTGCAACAGCGTTTCGCTGCTGTCCAGCACGTTGAAGCGCTGCTGCGGCTCGCCTTCACCCGGCACCAGCTCCAGCGTGGTGCCGGTCAGCAGCTGACTGAGCTTGGCGTCGTTGAGGCTGATGCGCGGGCTGCGCATCACGATGCGGGTGCCGCTGCGCATCAAATCGACCACCGAAGGATCGATGGTCAGTTCACCGACCACTTTGCTGTCCTGCTGCAACGTCAGCTTGGTCAGGGTGCCGACCTGCAGCCCCTGGTACATCAGCGGCGTGCGGTTTTCACTCAGGCTGTTGCCGCTCGGCAAATCCAGCAGGATATTGACGCCGCGCTGGCTGTGGGCCAAATCAGGATACAGGGAATAGCTCTGATCGCCCTTGGCCTGCTGACCATCGGCCGGTGAATCGAAGGCGATGGCGCCGTTGACCAGCGCCGCCAGGCTCTCCATCTGTACCGTCGCGCCGGACAGGCTGAAATCGCCTTTGAAGCCGGAGACGTTCCAGAAGCGGCTGTTGTTTTTCACCAGATGGGCGAAGCGGCGGTCGATCAGCACGTCGATGGTCACGCCCTTATTGCCTTCGCTGATGGTGTAGTCGTACACCTTGCCGACCGGGATTTTGCGGTAGTAGACCAACGAGCCGCTGTTGAGCGAGCCCAGATCGTCGGCGTGCAGGTGAATCATCAGTTCGCCGGTGTTCAGACGGTATTTCGGCTGAGTATCGAGCGCGGCGAAGTGGGTTTGCGCCTTGCCGCTGCCGGGCATCATGCCGATATAGTTGCCGCCGACCAGCGCATCGAGCCCGGAGACCCCGGCCAGCGAGGCTTTGGGCGTCACCAGCCAGAACTGGGTGCCTTCGCGCAGCGAGTCTTCCAGATCGCTTTTGATGCTGGCTTCCACCACGATGCTGCGCAGATCTTTGCTCAGGCTGATTTTTTGCACCGTGCCGACCTCAACGCCCTGGTAGCGCACCGGCGTGCGGCCGGCGACGATGCCCGCCGCCGATTGGAAATCGATGGTGACGGTGGTGCCGCGTTCCTGGAAATTGTTATAGACCAGCCACCCGGCGATCAGCAGGGCGATGAACGGCAGTAACCAGAACGGTGAAATGCGGCGTTTGTTCTTAACCCGCGCTTCAGTCGGTGTAGTCGGCGTTTCCTGTTGCATGTGCATCCCAAATCAATCGGCTATCCAGCCACTCAACGGCAAGAATAGTCAAAATGACCGCCGAGCCAAAGTAAAACGCGGCCGGTCCCATAGTAAAAGATAACAGCTGGTCGCGGTTTACCAGCGACATCATCAAGGCGATAACGAACAGATCGAGCATCGACCAGCGGCCGATCCAGGTGACCAGGCGCAGCAGACGAATGCGCGTTTTCAGGCTGTGCGAGGTTTTGAAATGGATACTGAACAGCAGCGTGATCAGCACAATCACCTTGGTAAAGGGCACCAGCACGCTGGCGATGAACACGATAGCGGCGATCGGCACGTTGCCGGAGGTGGCCAGCGAGACCACGCCGGAGAAGATGGTGTCTTCGAGCCGTACGCCGTTGGCGTAAATGATGGAAATCGGCAGCAGGTTGGCCGGTATCAACAGGATCATCGCGGCGATCAGCGCCGCCCAGGTTTTCTGCAGGCTGTAGGGCTGGCGGTGGCACATCGGCACGTGGCAGCGCGGGCAGCGGCCGCGCGCGTCGGGATAGCCGGTATAGTGGCAAGACAGGCAAATGTGCAGCGCCGCCGGCGGGCCTTCCGGTTGTTCTTGCGGATAGTAACGCTCCCACAACTGCTCAAGGTTGGCGTGGATCAGCGTCAGGATGCTGAGCAGGGTGAGCGACAGGTAGGCGATCAGCGCGCTGCCCGCTTGAATTTCGGCGTAATCCTGCACCTTGATCGCCGCCACCGCCATACCGATCAGATAGATGTCCAGCATCACCCACTCTTTCAGCCGCTCCAACATCAGCAGCACCGGGCGCAGGTTCATGCCGAGCGCGTGGCCGACGCGCAGGTACAGCAGCGACAGCGCCAGCGTCAGCGGGGCGCCGAGGGTGCAGAACGCCACCATGCTGGCGGTAAGCGGATCGCCCTGGCGGCTCATCTGCCAGATGCCTTCCAGCAAACTGGCGTCGATCCGCGTGCCGAGCAGGCGGATGCTGATCAGCGGTTCGGTGAAGGCGAACGGCATCAGCAGCAGCATGGCGATCGCCATGGCGGTCAGGCGCGTCATCGACCAGTCGCGGCCGTTCACCACCTTGGCGTTGCAGCGCGGGCAATAGGCGGCCTGATTGCCGCTGAGCGGCGGCAGCACGAACAGCAGGTCGCACTCGCAGCAGCGCTGGTGGCGCGCTTTGGAAAGGGGGGCGGTGATCGCGTGTATTTTCATTTTTGACAAGTCGCTGCCCTTGAGCCCGCCGGAAGTGTCAGCGTAGCTGAAAAATAAACCGGCCGCGTCACCGGCGATCGGGCGCCGGACGGTAAAACGAGGTAAACCGGGATTCTGAGCGGCAAACATACCCCGATCGGGAGGGTTTTGTGAAGCAACAGATGATTAACCTTGTGGCTATACGCATTTAATGCTTATTTTATAGAGCCTAAGCTTTGGGCTTCTGGCCATCTTCACTGTTTCAATGGTTAACACATGACAAAAGAACAATTCTACGCGGAATTAAAACGTGACCTGAGCGCGTTGCTCGGCGGGGAGACCAACTTTATCGCGGCGCTGTCCAACGCCAGCGCGTTGATCAACGAGCGCCTGGATGACGTGAACTGGGTCGGTTTCTATCTGATGGAGGGCGACCAGTTGGTGCTGGGGCCGTTCCAGGGCAAGATCGCCTGCGTGCGCATCCCGGTGGGCAAGGGCGTGTGCGGCACGGCGGTAGCGGAAAATCGCGTGCAGCGCGTCGGCGACGTGCATGCGTTCCCGGGCCATATCGCCTGCGATGCGGCCAGCAATGCGGAAATCGTGCTGCCGTTGGCGGTTGGCGGCCGGACGATCGGCGTTTTGGATATCGACAGCACGGTTTATCAACGCTTCGACGAACAGGATGAAGCGGGCCTGAAAGCAGTGGTGACGGGGCTTTGTGAGCAACTGGAACAGTGCGACAGTGCGAAATATGTGACTGTAGCGGCAAGTTGATCGACGGTTAACGTGGCAATTACCGATGGCGTCATTATAATGACGCCTGTTCATGCCTGTGGCTTGTTGGCAATACCGTTGTAATCAGGAAATTTCATGGAAAATCAACCTAAGTTGAACTCTAGTAAAGAAGTCATTGCTTTTCTTGCCGAGCGTTTTCCGCTCTGCTTTAGCGCCGAAGGCGAAGCTCGTCCGCTGAAAATCGGTATTTTTCAGGATTTGGTAGAGCGCGTGCAGGGGGAAGAGAATCTCAGCAAAACGCAATTGCGTTCTGCCCTGCGCCTATATACCTCAAGCTGGCGTTATCTGTACGGTGTCAAGGTTGGCGCACAGCGCGTCGATCTGGACGGCAATCCGTGCGGTGAACTTGAGCAGCAGCATGTCGATCATGCTCGCCAGCAGCTTGAAGAAGCCAAAGCGCGCGTTCAGGCACAGCGTGCCGAACAAAACGCCAAAAAACGTGAAGCCGCCGGCGAATCCGCCGATGCCGCTCCGCGCCGTCCGCGTCCAGCTGGTAAAAAGCCTGCTGCACGTCGCGAAGGCGGAGCCGCGCCGGAAAACCGCAAGCCGCGCCCACAAACTCGCCCACAGCCCGCTCGCCAACCTCGTGAAGCAAAAGAGGAAAGCCAGCCGCGTTATGCGCCAGTCACGGATATCTCTAAACTGCAAATTGGCCAGGAAATCAAAGTCAGAGCAGGCAAGAGCGCGATGGATGCTACCGTACTCGAAATCGCTAAAGATGGCGTACGTGTGCAGCTCTCTTCCGGTCTGGCGATGATTGTGCGCGCAGAACACTTGCAGTTCTGATACGGAGGCCAACCAAGGCATGAACAAATTCGTCAGATTAACAGCGATTGCAGGGCTGCTGTGGGCGGGTGTCAGTTACGGCGCGGAAACAGCCAACATCCGCATCGGCCAACTGCCCCAACTGCAACAGGAACCCCAGCACGCTACGGTGAGTGAGCGCGTTACCTCGCGCTTCACTCGCTCTCATTACCGCCAGTTTGCCCTCGATGCGGAGTTTTCAGGCAAGATCTTCGATCGCTACCTGAACATGCTGGACTACAACCATAACGTGCTGCTGGCCTCCGACGTGGCGCAGTTCGCCGGCAAACGCAATCAGGTTGGCGAAGAGCTGAAAACCGGCAAGCTGGACACCTTCTACGCGCTGTTCAATCTGGCGCAGAAACGCCGCTTTGAGCGTTACACCTATGCGTTGTCATTGCTGGAAAAGCCGATGAACTTTACCGGCAATGGCACTATCGATCTCGACCGCAGCAAAGCGCCGTGGCCGAAAGACAAGGCCGAACTGGATAGCCTGTGGGATGCGAAAGTCACCTATGACGAGCTGAACCTCAAGCTGACCGGCAAGACCGACAAAGAAATCCGCGACACGCTGACCAAGCGTTATCAGTTCGCCATCAAGCGCCTGACGCAAAGCAACAGCGAAGACGTCTTCCAGCTGGCGATGAATGCCTTTGCGCATGAAATCGATCCGCACACCAACTATCTGTCTCCGCGCAATACCGAGCAGTTCAACACCGAGATGAGCCTGTCGCTGGAAGGCATCGGCGCGGTGCTGCAGATGGATGACGACTACACCCTGATCAACTCGATGGTGCCGGGCGGTCCGGCGGCGAAGAGCAAGGCGATCACCGTGGGCGATCGCATCGTCGGCGTCGGCCAGGCCGGCAAACCGATGGTGGACGTGATCGGCTGGCGTCTTGACGATGTGGTGTCGTTGATCAAAGGGCCGAAAGGCAGCAAGGTGCGCCTGGAAGTCCTGCCGGCCGGCAAGGGCACCAAAACCCGCGTGGTCACCTTGACCCGCGAGCGCATCCGTCTGGAAGACCGCGCGGTGAAAATGACCATCAAGACCGTCGGCAAAGAGAAGGTGGCGGTGTTCGACATCCCAGGCTTCTACGTCGGTCTGACCGATGACGTGAAAGTGCAGCTGCAGAAGATGGCCAAGCAGAACGTCAAGAGCGTGATCATCGACCTGCGTACCAACGGCGGCGGCGCGCTGACCGAAGCGGTGTCGCTGTCCGGCCTGTTCATTCCGAGCGGCCCGGTGGTACAGGTGCGCGACAACAACGGCAAAGTGCGTGAAGACGCCGACACCGATGGCGTAACTTACTACAAAGGTCCGCTGGTGGTGTTGGTCGATCGCTTCAGCGCCTCCGCCTCCGAGATCTTCGCGGCGGCGATGCAGGACTACGGCCGCGCGCTGATCGTCGGCGAACCGACCTTCGGGAAAGGCACCGTGCAGCAGTACCGTTCGCTGAACCGCATCTACGACCAGATGCTGCGCCCTGAGTGGCCGGCGCTCGGTTCGGTGCAGTACACCATTCAGAAGTTCTACCGCGTCAATGGCGGCAGCACCCAGCGCAAGGGCGTGACGCCGGATATTCTGATGCCGACCGGTGTCGATCCGGCGGAAACCGGCGAAGCGTTTGAAGACAACGCCATGCCGTGGGACAGCATCAATGCGGCGACCTACAGCAAGACCGGCGATCTGACGCCGTTCGAGCCGGAGCTGCTGAAAGATCACCAGCAGCGTATTGCGCAAAATCCGGAGTTCCAGTACATCGCGCAGGATATCGCGCATTACAAGGCGCTGAAGGATAAACGCAACATCGTGTCTCTCAATCTGGCGGTACGCGAGAAAGAGAACCATGATGACGATGCGACCCGTCTGAAACGCATCAACGAGCGCCTGGAACGCGTGGGCAAGAAGCCGCTGAAATCGCTCGACGATCTGCCGAAGGATTACCAGGAACCGGATCCGTACCTGGATGAAACCGTGCATATCGCGCTGGACCTGGCCCATCTGGAAAAAGATCAGCCCGCTCAGCAGCCAACGTCGGCCAAATAAGGCCGCGTCAGGCAGGATGAAAAACGCACCCTCGGGTGCGTTTTTTTATGGCCGCGTTACGTGCTGCTCAGACGGCTTTCTTGCGGTGGCGCAGCCCGAGCTGGATGCAGGAAACCACCACCAGCAGGCAACCGATCAGCGACAGCAACAGCGGAACTTCGTGCCAGAACAGCCAGCCCCAGGCGATATTGAAAACGATGCCGATATAGCGCACCACCGAAACCACGATCAGGTTATCGGAGGAAAAGGCCTGGGTTAAGACGACCTGTCCCAACAGCGACACCAGGGCGATGGCGAGCAGGATGGCAAATTGGTAGGCATTGGGCCAGACGAAGGCGTTCCACATCAGCGGCAGCGAAATCAGCGTTGCGATAAACAGGAAATAGAACACGATCTCGTAGTTGTGGTGGCGCTTGCTGAGCTTGTTGACCGACAGATAGGCGATCGAGGCGAATACCGCGCTCATCACGCCCACCAGCGATGCCAGGGTATAGGCCGAGAAGTGCCACGGCCGCACCAGCAGCACGGCGCCGATGATGACCAGCGCCAGCCAAAATGCGGTGTTGGCGCTGATCCGTTCACGCAGCACCAGCAAGGAGAGCAGAATGGAGAAAAACGGCGACAGGTAGGCCAGCATGCTGGCGTCGGCCAGCGTGAGGTGGGCGATGCTGTAAAAATAACAGATGAGATACAGTCCGCCCATAGTGCCTCGTAATACCAGCAGCGGCCGGTCTTCGCGGCTGAAGGCGACGCCGTGGCGATACATCAGCAGCAGAACCAGCAGGCAGCCGATGCTGCTGCGAAAGAACACGATTTCCCCGGTGGGGATGTCGTCGGCGATGGTTTTGACCAGCGCATTCATGACGCTGAAAATCAGCGAGGCGAAAATGGCCAGCAGCGCACCCTGATTCATGCTTGCCCCCGCCACTGACGGTAGGTGATGGCCGCCTGTTCGTCGCAGGTATCGTCCAGCAACGAATGATGGCAATGTTCGGCGCCGATCCGCGTGACGAAGCTCTGCAGCGCCTGCTGAAAGCGCGCCAACAGGCGCTGGGCGGCGGGCATCTCGACGCCAAGCCGTTCCGCCAGCAAGACCAGAACGCGCAGTTTGCGCACGTCCTCTTGCGGCACGCGCGGTAGCCGCCATAGCCCCTGCGCATCTTGAAAGACGCGGGCGACCCTGACGGCGGAAAAATCATAGTAGCGGCCCTGCGCGTCCGGTTCGGAATAGGGATCGACCAGCAGCGCGGTATAGCGCGTAAACAGCGCATAGCGTTGCTCCGCCGGCGCGAGCTGCGGGAAATGGTCAATCCAGCGGCGGCTCACCATGCGGGAGGGAACCGGGTAGCTGTCGTCGTTCAAAAAGCGCAGCAGGTTGATGCCCTCGACGCCGAGATGGTTGAGCAGCCTTTTGTAATCCTCCGACAGTTCGAGCATATCAGCGATCACCTCGGGGCAGATGGGGCCCTCGGGGTGGGTTTTATACAGGTATTGCACCGGTGCCTGCGGCTGGAATATCGCCTGCAGCGTGGTGTCGGCCAGCGCCAGCGGCGGATGAACATAGTTGGTGATGCTGAAGCGCTCGGCGGCCAGCAGGCTGTCGCAGCGCCGGGCGTCGATAGCGTGATGCGCCAGCACCGAACAGATCCAGTCGAGTTCGGCGCCGTCTGACGCCGGGCTTTGGGCCGCGAGATAGATCCGCTGTTTAAAGGCCTTGGTATAGGCACGGTAGGGCTGCGCCGCATCCTGATATTTGGTGTCGGCGTAATAACTGGACAGACTGATGATTCCGACGTGGGATTGGCCGGCCGCCTGCAGCAGGTTTTGCACCATCAGGCCGGAGCCGATGGACGGGGAAAGCAGGATCAACGAACGCAGGTGGGGCAAGGTAGCCCACGGCACCTGCCGCAACACGTCGTAATAGTGGTCGGTGGGCACGGCGAGGATCAGCCGTTGCCAGTCGCCGCCGATGAGCGACAGATCGTCACAGTAGCTGGCTATCGTCACCTGCACATCGCGCTGGGTCTGCTGCGCCTTGCCGACGCCTTCCAGAGATAGAGTGGGCGTGTGCGCCAGATGCGCCTTCAGGCGTTGCCCTTTCTCGCTGGCGCGATTGTACAGGCCGATGCGCGTGTCGGCCGTGGCCTGGATATCCGCAGCCAATTGGATCGCCGCCGGACCGGCGCCGAGGATCAGGGTAGGAAAGGCGTTATTCATGGCGATGAGACTCCAAAATCAAGAGGTCGTACAGCGGGGTGGCAACCGGTTTACCGCTGACGCGCCAGGGTGAACTGTCAGCCAGATGGTGATAAGGGCAGTTGAAGATCGACTTAAGGCCGTTCCCGTAGCGCAGCAGCAGTTTGCCGCGCTGAGGCAGTAAAGGCCGCAGCTGCGTCAGCAGGGTTTGTTTGTCCGCCACCAGAGAGGCGATGATGATGTGATCGATGTCGCAGTCGGTCAGGCCGTTCAATTTATCGATGCAGGGGATTTGCCGTGACAGCCCCAGATGGCGCGTGAGGCGGCGGGCAAAACGCTGGGCCGCCGGGTCGCAATCGTAGCAAATGACGGTAGCGGAGAGCCTGGCGACCAGCGCCAGCGCGGTGGTGGGCAAGGCGCCGCTGCCCACCAGCAACACCCGTTCGCCGGGTTTGATGCCGGCGGCGGCGATCTCCAGCTGCAGGGCGCTATCGAAACTGTTCAGGTAGGCGTTGGCCTGCGCCGGCTCCCGGCAGAGCGTCGAAACGCGATGCTTCTCGTAATCGCACAAAGCGGCATTGGCGACTGCTCGCAGCTGGGCGATCTGCGCCGTTATCAAACGGTCGTTTTCCAGCTTGCGGCGATAGGCCTGCAGCTGCGGCAGATCGTTAAAGGCCTGCAGGCGGCTGAAGCGCCGTTCCAGCAGGGAAAAATGGCGCCGATCTTGCCGGGCGGAACGGTGGAGCTGGTGGATTTCCTGTTGCAAGCCGGCGAGTTGCGCCAGCATGTCCGCCTTGGTCAGAGTGTACATGGGGTTTCTCCGTGTGCGTGTAACAGCTGTGTCGGCAGCAGAAAAGGGTAGCCTTGGGGGCTGATGCCGCTTTCGATACCGACGCCAAATACGCGGGACATCATCGGGTGCCCCATCATCTGATGGGTGTCGCCGTGGCAAATGACGCGTCCGTGCTCGAGCAAGGTGAGAGAATGGCAGTAGCGCAGCGCCAGCCCCAGATCGTGGATCACCAGCAGCGTGATGCAGCGATGACGCCGGCTGTAGTCGGCGATCTGATTGAGCACGCGCAGCTGATGGTGGATGTCCAGCGCGCTGGTGGGCTCGTCGAGTAAAATGAGCTGCGGCTGAGAGACGAAGGCCTGCGCCAGCATCACCAACTGCCGTTGGCCGCCGCTGAGGCGGTTGAAGGGGCGATCGGCAAGCGCCAAAATGCCGCATTCCGCCAGCGCCTGTTCGACCGCGTCGGCCTGGGCGGCGCTGACGCGCCAGCCCAACTGGCGTACCCTACCCAGCAGCACTATTTCAAACGCGGTCAACGCCGACTCGCTGCGATTCAGCTGCGGCACATAGGCGATGCGGCTGGTTTTCGGATCGAGCGGGCGCTCGCGGTAAGCGATAGCGCCGCTGTGCGGCAGCATGCGATTGATTGCTTTGAGCAGCGTGGATTTGCCGGCGCCGTTGGGGCCGATGATGCCGCCGAGCTTTGCCTCCGGCCAGGCCAATGAAACGTCGGCTAACAGCTGACGTCGATGCAGCGTGACGCCGACGCCGGTGAGGGTCAGTTGAGTCATGGGCGTTTAACCTGTCGGGTGACGAAGTAGAACAGCACCGGCACGCCGATTAAGGCGATAACGATGCCGATGGGCACTACGCCGTTCGGCAGCACCAGTTTGGCGACGATCGACGCGCACAGTAGCAGCAGGCTGCCGCAAAGGGCGGAAATGCAGATCAGATAGCGTTGATCCTCGCCCACCAGAAAACGGGCGAAATGCGGGGCGATCAGCCCGACGAACCCGATGGTGCCGACAAACGAGACCGAGGCGGCCGTCAGCAAGGTCGCCAGCAGAAAGGCCAGCTTGCGCAGCGCGCTGACGTTGATGCCCAGCCCCTGGGCCTGTTCTTCGCCGGCGGACAGTGCGGTCAGGCGCCAGGCCAGCCGCAGGCTGACGACCAGCGCGCAGAACAGGACGCCGCCGGTGATCGCCACGCCGTGCATATTGGCTTTGAGCAGGCTGCCGAACAGCCAGAAGACGATTTGCTGCATGGCTTCCGGCGAGGCTATAAACAGCAGCAGGGATTGCAGCGACTGAAAGAAGAACAGCACCACGATGCCGCTCAGCACCAAAATTTGCGGCGTCATGCCGCGGCGCTGTCCCAGCAGATAGATAGGCACGCAGGCGAGCAACGCCATCAGCGAAGCCAGCAGCGGCGTGCCCAGCGCCAGCGCGCCGCCCAGGCTGAATCCGGTGATGATCGACAGCGCCGCGCCAAACCCCGCCGCGGCAGAGATCCCCAGCGTATAGGGGCTGGCGAGGGGGTTGGCCAGCACGGTCTGCATCAACAAACCGGCCAGCGCCAGGCTGGCGCCGACGACCAACGCGGTGAGCGTCATCGGCAAGCGAATCGACCAGAAAACCACCTGATGCAGCTCGTTGCCTGGCGCGGAGCCGGGCCAGAGCATCCGCACGATATCCGTGAGGCTTAGGTGGGCGGCACCGACGGTCAGATCGATGACGGCGGCCGCCAACAGCGCGCCGAGCAGCGCCAGCGTCAATAACCCGCGGCGCAGTCTGCGCCGTTGCAAAAACGCACGTCCTGTGTGAACCACGGTTACTCTCCTTGCCAGCGTTGCAGGAAGACGCCGTCTGCCTCTATCGGTAAATATTGGCGGTAGAACTGCGCCAGATTGCGCGCGGGATCGACATCGGCAAACGCGGCGGGATAGAGCGCTTTCGCCAGATACTGAACAAAAATGAAGTCGTAAATCGTGCGCGCGCCGCCATGGTAGAGCGCATAGAGGCGTTGGTCTTTTACCGCCGGCAGCTGCGGCCATCCGGCACGCCGGGCGTACTGAGCGAGGCGTGCCTGAAGGGGGGCAGCCTGTGCGCCGTAGCCCATCGGTACGGCGTTTGGCATGTTTTCCCAGTCGCCGCCGGCGAGAAAAATGACGCCCGGCTTTTGGGTCAGCACATAGTCGGCGCGTAAAGGCGCGGGGCTACCGACGACGCCGGCGGCGATATTGCGGGCGCCGGCCAGCTGTAACAGCGGCCCCCAAACGGAGGCACCATAACTGCTGCTGTATTCGCCGGGCCCCTTGTCGCCGAGTTCGATATAAGCGGTCGGTGGCGGCAGCTGCGCCTCGCGAATACGCCGTTGAGTATCTTCAAGGCTCTGCCGATACTCGCTGGCCAGCCGTTCCGCCCGCTCGGGGTGACCCATCGCCTGACCCATGGCCCGAATGCTGGCGAGTTTGACTTCCGCACCCTGGTTGAAGTCGACGACGATGTAAGGGATGTTGAGCTGTTGCAGCACCGGCAGGTAGTTGGCGAAGCCGTCGAGCTGCCATTTCGCCAGGATCAGCAGGTCTGGCCGCGTGGTCAGCAGGCGTTCGAAGTCAAAGCTCTGATTGTAGAGCGAACCGACATCGACCAGCTGAGCGAGCCGCGGCAGAGCCGCCTGATAACGCGGCCATTGGCTGGTGCGCAAGGCCCAGTCGCTTTTAGAGAAGGCGGCCACCTGTTGAAAACTGTCCGGGCCGTTCACCGCCAGAAAATCTTCGTAGTAAAAGCCGATATAGGCGCGTTGTGCGGGGGCGGCCAGGGTGACCTGACGTCCTTCTGCGTCGGTGAGGTGGATTTCAGCTTGCGCGACGTGGCAAAAGAGCAGCCACGCAGTCAGCAGACAGACCAAGCGAGGTAACATGATTGACATCCCTTTACGATTAATTGTGATGTTATAATGTAACAATTAATCGCGGGGTTCAAACTTTCCTGTCAGGCGAGGCGAGCGCTGCGTGAGCGAAGGCGGTGAGGGCCTGGCGGCCATAAAAAGTGTGCGGGCAATTTTTCTCGACGTCATTTTGCGTGGGCCAGGAATTTTTTCTGAGAAATCCCTCCGCCTTGCGCAACAATCGTTTACAATTTGCCAAATCCCGGTCGCGCGTCGTTTTTGTAAAGTTTCGTATTTTTAGTAGGTTAATGACGCGCGACTCTTGAAACTGTGACGAATGCCCATACGATCTAGGGTATCTTAGACAGCGTTTTGTTAACATTTATGAGGAAGTAAACATTTTATGATGCGTATAGCTCTGTTCCTGCTCACCAACCTGGCGGTGATGTTGGTTTTCGGGCTGGTGCTCAGCCTGACAGGAATCCAATCCAGTAGCGTTCAGGGCCTGATGATCATGGCCGGTCTGTTCGGCTTCGGCGGCGCTTTCGTGTCGTTGCTGATGTCCAAGTGGATGGCGCTGCGCTCCGTCGGCGGGGAAGTGATTGAACAACCGCGTAACGAAACCGAAAACTGGCTGTTGGAAACGGTACGCCGTCAGTCGCAGCAGGCGGGCATCGCCATGCCGCAGGTCGCTATCTATCACGCGCCGGACATCAACGCCTTCGCCACCGGCGCACGCCGCGACGCCTCGCTGGTCGCCGTCAGCACCGGCCTGCTGCAGAGCATGAGCCGCGACGAAGCGGAAGCGGTCATCGCGCACGAAATCAGCCACGTCGCCAACGGCGATATGGTGACCATGACCCTGATTCAGGGCATCGTGAACACCTTCGTCATCTTCATTTCGCGCCTGATCGCGCAGGTCGCCGCCGGTTTTCTCGGCAACCGCGACGGTGATGGCGAAGGGGAAGGCAACGGCAACCCGATGATTTACTTCGCGGTGTCGATGGTGCTGGAACTGGTGTTCGGCATCCTGGCAAGCATCATCACCATGTGGTTCTCGCGTCACCGTGAGTTCTACGCCGACGCCGGCTCCGCCAAGCTGGTGGGCCGCGAGAAGATGATCGCCGCCTTGCAGCGTCTGAAAACCAGCTACGAACCGCAGGAAGCGGGCAGCATGATGGCGTTCTGCATCAACGGTAAATCCAAGTCGTTCAGCGAGCTGTTCATGTCGCACCCGCCGCTCGACAAGCGCATCGAAGCGCTGCGTTCCGGCCAGTACCTGAAGTAATCGGCTGAATGAAAGGAAAAACCCCGGCTTGCCGGGGTTTTTTTATGTCCGCTATTTCACCTCGCGGCTTGGCTGCGCCGTTTGCGCCGTCGATTGGGTGATGCGCAGGCTGCTGACCGCCGCCGCCAGGGTGGCGAACACGCCGGCCAGGATCAGCGAAGCGTGCGTGCCGGAGGTGGGGAACAGGTTGAACATCAGCGCCACCAGCGCGGCCCCCGAGGTTTGCCCCAGCAGGCGCGCGGTGCCCAGCATGCCGCTGGCGCCGCCGCTGCGGTTGCGCGGCGCGGCGGAGATGATGGTGTGGTTGTTGGGCGACTGGAACAGGCCGAAGCCGGCGCCGCACAGCACCATGCGCCAGATGATGTCCCCATCCGACGGCGCCGCGGGCAGCAGCGCCAGCGAGAACAGCCCGAGCGCGAACACCGCCAGCCCAATACAGCCCAGCAGGCCGGCGTGCACGCGCTCCACCAGCCGGCCGGCGATCGGCGCCATCACCACGATCGCCAGTGGCCACGGCGTCAGCAGCAACCCGGTCGCTACTTCGTCCCGGCCCAATGCGCTTTGCAGGAAGAACGGCAGCGACACCATCGCCAGCATTTGCGCAGCAAATGAGCAGATTGAGGTGCCCATCGACAGGGCGAAGATCGGGATGCGCAGCAGGTCGACCGGCAGCAGCGGGAATTCCTGACGCAGCTGACGGCGCACGAACACCGCGCCAATCGCCAGCAGCGCGGCGATCTCGCTGAAGATCAGCGTCAGGCTTTGGCCCTGGGCGAAGCCGCTGATGGCGGTGATCAGCAGGCCGAAGGTCAGCGCGTTCAGCACGGCGCTGGTGGGATCGAAACGGCGGTTATCGCTTTTTTGGCTGTTGGCCGGCAGGAATTTCATCCCCAGCAGCAGCGCGACGATGCCGATCGGCAGGTTGATGGCGAACAGCCATTGCCAGGATGCGACCGACAGGATCGCCGCCGCCACCGTTGGCCCGGCCGCCGAGGAGCAGGCGACGATCAGCGAGTTGATACCCATGCCGCGGCCGAGAAAACGCTGCGGATAGATGATGCGGATCAGCGCGGTGTTGACGCTCATGATAGCGGCGGCCCCAAAGCCTTGCAGCACGCGGGCGATGGTCAGCGTAAGCAGCGAGTCGGACAGGGCGCAGAACAGTGAGGTAATGCTGAACACCAGCAACCCGGCCTGATAGATGCGGCGGTAGCCAACCAGATCGCCGAGTGACGCCAGCGACAGCAGAGACACGGTGATCGCCAACTGATAGGCGTTGACCACCCAGATGGAACTGGCCGGGCTGGCGTTGAGATCGCGCGCGATGGTGGGCAGCGCTACGTTGGCTATCGCGCCGTCGAGTACGGATACGGTAATGCCGAGGGCGATCGCGAGGATCGCCCCATAGCGTTGCGGGACGGGGAGGCCGTCGGAACAAGGACGCATGTTGGTCTCAGCGGTGTTTATTCAGGGGAGTATTATCATGCTAATCATAATCGCCTGCGATTGCATGCCCCTTGTCTGCTTAATTGTAAACGGCGATGAGCAGGTCGGCGGTTATCCAATTGGCTTCAATCACTTAGCATTCATGTGCGTTGCGCGTCGCGATCTGTTCCGATTATACTGAAACCCTTGTTTAAATTTCCTGAAACAAAACCGTTAAGTAGGGTATGCACCATGGCTAACGCAGATTCAGACAAGCAGCCGGATGCCGTCTCATCCGTGATGAAAGTGTTCGGCATTTTGCAGGCGCTCGGCGATGAGCGCGAGATTGGCATTACCGAACTGTCCCAGCGGGTGATGATGTCTAAAAGCACCGTCTACCGTTTTCTGCAGACCATGAAAGCGCTGGGCTACGTCTCGCAGGAAGGGGAGACGGAAAAGTATGCGCTGACGCTCAAGCTGTTCGAGCTGGGTGCCAAATCGTTGCAGAACGTCGATCTGATCCGCAGCGCCGACGTGCAGATGCGCGAACTGTCGAATCATACCCGCGAAACCATCCACCTTGGTGCCCTGGATGAAGATGGCATCGTCTACATCCACAAGATAGACGCGATGTATAACCTGCGCATGTATTCGCGCATCGGCCGCCGCAACCCGCTGCACAGCACCGCCATCGGTAAAGTGCTGTTGGCCTGGCGCGATCGGGATGAGGTGGCGCAGATCCTGTCGCAGATTGAATTTACCCGCAGCACTGAGCATACCCTGGCCAGCGCCGCCGAGCTGTTGCCGGTGCTGGAACGGGTGCGTGAGCAGGGATACGGCGAAGATGCCGAGGAACAGGAGGTAGGGATCCGCTGCATTGCGGTGCCGGTCTTCGATCGGTTCGGGGTGGCGATCGCCGGGCTGAGCATTTCTTTCCCGACGCTGCGCTTTTCCGACGCGGCGCGGAAGGAGTATGTGGCGCTGCTGCACGTCGCCGCCCGGCGCATCAGTGAACAGCAGGGCTATCACGACTACCCGTTCTGACCCTTCACGTCGAAGAATCAGGCGCTGCCATGGCAGCGCCTTTTTGTTATTTTGCGCCCGGCGTCAGCCGCTGCGCAATCCGCTCCAGCACTAACATCAGCAGCAACGTGGCCGCCACCAAGATCATGGTCAGCGTCGCGCCGTTGGCGATGCTGCCGCGATCGGTCAGGCTAAAAATAGTGACCGGCAGCGTCGCCCAGCTCGGCGGGTAGATCATCATGGTCGCGCCCAGCTCCCCCATTGACAGCGACAGGCTGAGGGCGAAGGCGGAGATCATATAGGGAGCGATCATCGGCAGGGTGACGTGACGCAGGCGAAACAGCGGCGAAGCGCCCAGGCTGACGGCGACGTTTTCGTAGTCGCTCGAAAGCCGGGTCAGCCCGGCCATCACGTTGCCGAAGGTGAAGGCGGAAATCAGCACGAAGTGGGCGACGGGCACGATCAGGAAGGTACCGTTCATCTGCAGCGGCCCCTGGCTGAATGCCACCAGCATCCCTAAACCGATCGACACCGAAGGCACCGCGCTGGGTATGAAGAACAGCGTACTCAGCAGGCGCTGGCCGCGCCCCTGATGGTGGCGCAGCGCCAACGCCGCCCAGGTACCGCACAGCAGCGCGAACAGGCTGGCGCTGAAACCGATAGCCAGGCTGGCGACCAGCGCGTCCCAGGAGGCGCCACCGAAAGCCTGGCGGAAATGGCTGAGGGTGAAGCCGCTCGGCAGCACGCCGTTCCACTGTTCACTGAGGCTGGACATCAGGATCACCGCCAGCGGCAGGAAGAAGAACAGGGCGAACAGCGTGACCGCCAGCGTGCAGGTCAGGGTGCGGCCGGTGCGAGACCAAATCAACATCGTCAGTTCCTCAGCCCGGCGCGCGCCGCGGCGTAGCGGTAAAGGGAGAACAGCCCGAGCGACAGCGCGATATTCACGACGGCGATCGTGCAGGCGACGGCGTAATCCGACTCCAGAATTGCTTTGGAATAGACCATCATCGGCAGCGTGGTGACGCCCTTGGCACCGATAAACAGCACGATGCCGAACTCATTGGTGGTCAACAGCAAACACAGGCTGCCGCCGGCCAGCAAGGCCGGCAGCGCGGCGGGCAAAATCACCTGGCGCACCACGCGCCCCGGCCGGGCGCCGAGGATGCTGGCGGCCTCGAGCTGGCTGCGATCGATCTGCGACAGCGCCGCCATCAGCGGGCGCATCACCAGCGGCGTAAACACGGTGATTTCCGCCAGGATCACGCCCCAAATGGAGTAAAGAAAGTCCACCGGCGGCAGGGTAAAACCGAAGGTAGCCATCAGCGTGCCGTTCAGCAGGCCGGCGGAACCGTAAATAAAGGTGAAGGCCAGCGTGATCAGGAAGGTTGGCATGGCGATAAAGGTATCGAGCACCCGGGCGATCAATCGGCTGCCGGGGAACGGCGTGAACACCAGCAGCAGCGACAGCAGGGTGCCGAGCACCAGGCAGCCCAGCGTCGCCAGCAGCGCAATCTGCAGCGTGTTGAGCAGGGCGCCGACAAAGCGTCGGGATTCGAACACCTGTTGCAGCGCGGCAGCGCTGAACAGCCCCTGCTCGTCGGTAAACGCCTGTTTGACGATCAGCGCCAGCGGATAGAAAAACAGCGTCGCCAGCACCAGCAGCGGCAGCAGGATCCACAGGCGGCGCGGCAAGCGCAGCCGCAGGGCCGGGCGAATAAGCGTAGAGTCGGTCATGTCAGTCCTCGATCAGTACCGCGTCGTCGGGGGCGAAATAGAGCGGCACGCGCTCGCCGATCTGCGGCATCCGGCTGCGGTGGGTGGTGACCACGCGTAGCGGATGGCCTAGCGCGTCGAACTGCAGGTGCGTCAATTCCCCCTGCCAGTGAATATCGCGCAGCGTACCGATGAGGCAGTTGCTGCGCTGGGCGTCGGCATCGAGCGCAATATGCTGCGGCCGAATACACAGCAGTTTGTCGAAGCCGCGTTGTGCGCCGTAGGTGAAGCAGCCGATCACTTTGCCGGCGCAGCTGACGGTGGTCATGCCTTGCCCGGTAGTGGTCTCCAGCGCGGTGGCCGGCAGCAGGTTGGCGCGGCCGAGGAACTCGGCGGCGAAGCGGTTCGTGGGATGATGGTAAAGCGCGCGGGTCTCGCCGTGGGCGATCAGGTGGCCGTCGCGCATGATGCCAATCTTGTCCGCCAGCGTCAGCGCTTCGCCCTGATCGTGGGTGACGTACAGGATGGTCAGGTCAGGCAGCTCGCGGTGCAGGCGGGCGATCTCTTCCACCATGCTGTGGCGAATTTGCGCGTCCAGCGCGGACAGCGGTTCATCCAGTAACAGCACTTTGGGGCGCACCGCGATGGCGCGAGCGATAGCCACCCGCTGCTGCTGGCCGCCGGAAAGCTGGCTGGGATAGCGCTTGGCGTAGGCGGACATGCCGACGATGGCCAACGCCTCTTCGACGCGCTCGGCGGTGAGGCCGCGCGGCTTGCCCTGGGCGCGCAGGCCGAACGCCACATTGTCTTCGACGCGCATATGCGGAAACAGCGCGTAGTTCTGTACCACCATGCCCAGGCCGCGCTCATAAGGCGGCACGTCGGTGACATCGACGTCACCGATGGCAATACGCCCGGCGGACGGTTGCACGAATCCGGCGATCGCCCGCAGCACGGTGGTTTTGCCCGAACCGGAGGGGCCGATCAGCGCCAGCACTTCGCCGGGGGCGATGGTGAGCGTGAGGGGTTTCAGCACCTCGGTGCCGCGATACGACACGCTGACGCGATCGAGCTGAATGCCCGACGGCCCGGCGATGTCTTGGCTACTATCCCGCGCCTCGGCGCGGGAAGAGAGGGTAGAAGGCATCGTCAGCGTCATTCGGTCACCTGGTGCCAGCGGGAGATATCGGCGGACAGGCTGCTCACCACCTGATTCCAGTCCGGCGCCCAGATGTCCACGCCTTTCAGCGCCGCCTGCGACTGCTTGAAGTTATCGTCGGTCGGGGTGACGTCCTTACGCACCGGCATGCCGTAGGAAATGGCGCTGACGCTGCTTTGTGCTTCTTTGCTCAGCAGGAAGTCGATCAGCTTTTTGCCATTGGCGCTTTGCGGCGCGCCTTGCACCAGGCCGACATAGTAAGGCAGCACCAGCGTGCTGCGCTTGCCGTCCGGCCCGGCCGGCCAGAACACCTTCACGTTCGGGTTGCTGCGCATCTGCGCCAGGTTCATCTGTAGATCGCCATTGGCCACCAGCAGCTCGCCTTTATTGACCAGCGCGGTCAGTTTGCCGGTGGAAGCGGAAGGACCGACGTTGTTGCTTTGCAGCTTGCCGAGGTAGTCGAAACCGGCGTCTTTGCTGCCGAAGCTGTGAAACGCCTGCAGCATCACTGCGGTGCCGTCACCCGCCTGGCCCGGCGTGGAGTACTGCAGCTTGTTGCGGAACTGCGCGTCCAGCAGCTGTTGATAGCTGGCGGGCGCCTGCGGCAACAGTTTGGCGTTATAGATGAAGCTCAGGTAGTTGTTCACCAGCGGCACGAACTGCGGCTGGGCGCCGGCGATCTGCACCGCATCCTGCGGGGTGAAATCCTGCAGCAGTTTTTCCGCGGCGGCGCGCTGGATGAACGGCGGCAGCGTCACCAGCACGTCGGCCTGCGGGTTGCTGCGCTCTTTCGACAGGCGCTCGACGATGGCGCCGGAACCGCCTTCGACGTACTGCACCTTGACCCCGGTTGCCTGAGTGAAGGCGTCAAACTGGGTTTGATACCAGCTGTGATCGCCGTCGTGCAGGCCATCGGCGGAGTAGACGGTCACCACCGCGTCGGCGGCCCAGGCCGGCGCGGCACCGAGTGCGATGGCGGTCATCACGACCAGACGAGAAAGTTTCATAGCTTCAGCCTCACTGTTGCGGGTTAATGCGAAACTGGTATACACCAGACATGCGGCCAAGCTAATCGGCGAATATGACAAACAAATGAAAGCGGCAAAATAGAGTTGCCGACAACGGGAATTGGGCGTGGGAGAGAAAGGCGGAGCGGCGGGCGCAGCCCCGTCATGCTGGGGATTAAAGCGTATCGACCTCGATGCGTAGGCTGTCGTGGCGCCAGTATTCGATGTCGAAATCGAGAATGCGGCCGTGCTGATCGTAGTTCAAGCGGCGCAGCAATAAGGCGGGCAGACCGACCATGGCGCCGAGCGCGTTGGCGGCGCGGTAAGGCAGGGCGGTCGGGTAGAACGACAGGTGCATGTTGCTGTAAATCAAATCGTAATGTTGCTGATAAACCTCGGTCAAGCTGCCGTTGAGATCGTGGCTCAGCAGTTCCGGTACCCGCTGCGGCAGACAGTGGTTCTCGCAATAGCAGATGGCGCGGCCGTCGGCATAGCGCACGCGGCGCAGCAGATACACCTGATCGAACGGCTCGAGCGCCAGCGGCTGCATCACGTCGAGCGGCACCGTGGTTTTTTCGCCGGACAGCAGCGCGGTGCGCGGCGCGCGACCCTGCTCCTGGCAGAGGCGGTGGAAGTTGGTGTTCTGCGTCGGATCCAACCACAGCCGTTCCGGCGTGACGAACCAGCCGCGGCGATCGGCGCGGTAGATGGCGCCGGTGGCCTCCAGCTGCGCCAGGCTCTCGCGAATGGTAACGCGGGTGGTGGAGAAGATGGCGCACAGCTCGCGCTCCGAAGGCAGCTTGTCGCCCGCCTGCAGCGCGCCGCGGGTGATGCGCGCCTGAAGCTGATCCTTGATCTGCAGGTAATGGGGCATATCGCCCTGATGTTCTTTCATTTCATCTCGCTATGGCATCGGCCCGACATTCCGGCACGCGCTTATTATACATAGCCAGATGAATTTTTTGTTTCACCGCGCTTTGTCGTTTGACCGGGGAAGGAATTTGCCGCCACAATGCCTGCAATCTGGTATAGACCAAATAGGTGAATGACATGTCCGATCGTAACTACCTGCTGTTGACCCCCGGCCCGTTGACCACGTCGAAAACGGTAAAAGAGGCGATGCTGTTCGACAGCTGCACCTGGGATGAAGATTACAACCTGGGCGTGGTGCAGCGCATCCGCCAACGGTTGGTGGCGCTGGCGACACCGTCCGCCGGGTACACCTCGGTGCTGCTGCAGGGCAGCGGCAGTTTTGCGGTGGAAGGCGTGCTGGGCACGGTCATCGGCCCGCAGGACAAGCTGCTGATCGTCAACAACGGCGCCTACGGGGCGCGGATGATCGAAATGGCGCGGCTGATGGATATTGACCACCACGCTTTCGACTGCGGCGAGGTCAATGAGCCGGACGTGGCGGCAATGGAGGCGGTGCTGAAAAGCGATGCGCGCATCAGCCATATCGCCATGGTGCACTGCGAAACCACCACCGGCATGCTCAACCCGCTGCAGAAAGTCGCCGGCCTGGCGGCGCGCAACGGCAAGACCTTTATCGTCGATGCCATGAGCAGCTTCGGCGGCATCCCGCTGGATGTGGATGCGCTGGGCATCGATTTTCTGATCAGCTCCGCCAACAAATGCATTCAGGGCGTGCCGGGCTTCGCTTTCGTCATCGCCCGCCGCAGCGAGCTGGAGAAATGTGCCGGCCGTTCACGCTCGCTGTCGCTGGATCTGTATGCCCAGTGGCGCTGTATGGAAGACCAGGCCGGTAAATGGCGCTTTACGTCGCCGACCCACACCGTGCTGGCCTTCGCGCAGGCGCTGAAAGAGCTGGAACAAGAGGGCGGTATCGCCGCGCGCCACCACCGCTATCAGACCAATCAGCGTCGGCTGGTGGCGGGTATGCGCGCGCTGGGCTTTGAGACCCTGCTGGACGATGCGCTGCATTCGCCGATCATCACCGCGTTCTATTCGCCTGAGGCCGACACTTATCGCTTCGCCGAGTTTTATCAGCGCCTGAAGCAGCAAGGGTTTGTGATCTATCCCGGCAAAGTGTCGCAGAGCGACTGCTTCCGCATCGGCAACATCGGGGAAATTTATCCGCAGGATATCGAACGCTTGCTGGCGGCCGTCGGGCAGGCGATGTACTGGAATCAATAAGGATTGACCATGAAACAGATCAACGCAGTGATCCTCGACTGGGCCGGCACCACGGTGGACTTCGGCTCCTTTGCGCCAACGCAGATTTTCATCGAGGCGTTCAAGCAAACCTTCGATATCGACATCAGCCTGGCGGAGGCGCGCATTCCGATGGGGCTCGGCAAATGGCAGCACATCGAGGCGCTGGGCAAACTGCCGGCGGTCGACGCACGCTGGCGGCAGAAGCTGGGCCGCTCGATGAGCCATCAAGACATCGACGCGCTGTATCAGGCGTTTATGCCGCTGCAAATCGCCAAAGTGATCGATTTCGCCGATCCCATTGAGGGCGTGCCGCAGGCGATCGCCGCTCTGCGTGAACAGGGCATCAAAATCGGTTCCTGCTCCGGCTATCCGCGTGCGGTGATGGAGGTGCTGGTGCCTGCCGCCGCGCAGCGCGGCTATGCGCCGGATTATTGGGTCGCCACTGACGATCTTGCGGCCGGCGGCCGACCGGGGCCGTGGATGGCATTGCAGAACGTCATCGCGCTGGGCATCGATGCGGTGGCGCACTGCGTGAAGGTGGATGACGCGGTGCCGGGCATTGCCGAAGGGCTGAACGCCGGGATGTGGAGCATCGGGCTGGCGCTGTCCGGCAACGAGTTCGGCGCTACCTGGTCGGAGTACCGTCAAATGGCGGCAGGAGAAATAGAGCAGCGCCGCACGGCGGCCGCCGATAAGCTGTACGCGGCGGGCGCGCATTATGTGATAGACACACTGGCGCAATTGCCGGGCGTGATCGCCGATATCAACCGGCGGCTGGCGAACGGCGAGCGGCCGTAACGACCGAACGCGGGGCATAAAAAAACCGGGGATAATCCCCGGTTTTTTCGTTCTGAGACGGCGTTAGCGGTGAGCCAATTCGACTTCGTCTTCGCTGTCCATCACGGCTTTGTCGGTTTGCTTCATCAGCTGGCTGGTGATGGTGCCTGCTGCCATGGAGCCGTTGACGTTCAGCGCGGTACGGCCCATGTCGATCAGGGGTTCGACCGAGATCAGCAGCGCGACCAGCGTCACCGGCAGGCCCATCGCCGGCAGTACGATCAGCGCGGCGAAGGTGGCGCCGCCGCCCACGCCCGCCACACCGGCGGAGCTGATGGTGACGATGCCAACCAGGGTGGCGATCCACACCGGGTCCAGCGGGTTGATGCCGACGGTCGGCGCAACCATCACCGCCAGCATCGCCGGGTAGAGGCCCGCACAGCCGTTCTGGCCGATGGTGGCACCGAACGACGCCGAGAAGCTGGCGATGGATTCCGGCACGCCCAGACGACGGGTCTGCGCTTCCACGTTCAATGGAATGCTGGCGGCGCTGGAGCGGCTGGTGAAGGCGAAGGTGATCACCGGCCACACTTTGCGGAAGAACTTCATCGGGTTAACGCCGGTGAAGGCCAGCAGGACCGCGTGTACCACGAACATGATGGCCAGGCCGATGTACGAGGCCACCACGAAGCTGCCAAGCTTGACGATGTCGTGAATGTTGGAACCAGCGACCACTTTGGTCATCAGCGCCAGCACGCCGTAAGGCGTCAGCTTCATGACCAGACGCACCAGCTTCATTACCCAGGCCTGCAGGGTGTCGATAGCCACCAGCACGCGTTCGCCTTTCGGCTTGTCGTCTTTCAGCAGCTGCAGCGACGCCACGCCGAGGAAGGTGGCGAAAATCACCACGCTAATGATAGACGTCGGGCTGGCGCCGGTCAGATCGGCGAACGGGTTTTTCGGGATGAACGACAGCACCATCTGCGGCACGGTCAGATCGGCCAGTTTACCCACGTAGTTGGTCTGGATCGCCGTCAGACGCGCGCTTTCCTGCGCGCCCTGCACCAGGCCTTCGGCGGTCAGGCCGAACAGGTTGGTGACCAGCACGCCCACCAGCGCCGAGATCAGCGTGGTGAACAGCAGCGTGCCGATAGTCAGGACGCTGATTTTGCCCAGAGAAGAGGCGTTATGCAGCTTGGCCACCGCGCTCAGGATCGAGGCGAACACCAGCGGCATGACGATCATTTGCAGCAGTTGCACATAGCCGTTGCCGACGATGTTGAACCAGCTGATGGATTCTTTCAGCACCGGGTTGTCGGAGCCGTACACCAGCTGCAGGCCCAGGCCGAACACCACGCCGACCACCAGGCCGACCAGCACTTTTTTCGCCAGGCTCCATTGCTTGTGGCGGGTTTGCGCCAACAGCAACAGGAGCGCGACAAACACCAGCACGTTAATCACGAGCGGAAGATTCATCCCCAATGTCTCCAATAATCTTTCTTATAAAAACGACTACGCATCACGTATGTCGCGATGTAAATATCGTAACAGTTTGCCGAGTGGCCTACTTATATCCAAATGGAATTTGATATAGCTTTTTGTGTGTTTTTGTTCGTTTTATATACATGAAGGTGATGGGTTGAGCGAATTTTTGTGATCAGAGTCTGATATTTCTGATTTGCTCGACATAGGATTGCACCGGCAGGGTGAAACCACCTTGCCAGCAGATGGCAAACGCCACCAGACACAGACACAGTACGCGCTCCAGCTGGTTGCCTTTTTGCGAGTTGAGCAGCGGCAGGCGAAAACGCCAGCGGCATGGCCACAGCAGCGGAACGCCGGCGGGAGTGAGCATATCGGCCAGCAGATGGCTGAAGTAACCGATGATCATGGCGTGCAGCGCGTCGGCCGGGATCGGCCAGCTGCGCGGCACGTCCAGCTGGAACAGCGCCATGCCGCCGGCGATCGCCAGCAGGCTGTGGGTGAAGCCGCGGTGGCCGAAGGCGCGGGCGATGGGCAGGGCAATCCAGCGCAGACGCTGGCCCAGTACCGACTTGGGGTGATCGATGTCCGGCAGCAGCGAGGTCAGCAGCGCGGCGGGTATGATGTGCCACCAGTCGCCGGTAGCCAGCTCTGGCGTGACTTCCGCCTTCTTGGCGAAGATCGCGCAAGCGACAGAGAATATAAGGTGTCCTTCCGCGGTCATGCTGTTGCGATTCCGGCTGGTAAACTGTTAATTTATCCAGTATATGGGAAAATTCCCAGTAGTGGAAGCAGTTACCCTGTAACCAATTGTTTATTTTTCCCGGTTTTACAACGGCTTGTTACGGCAATACGTAACAAATCATCGCTTTTGACGGGCGTGAACAAAAAGCGGGCAATGGGCTGTGCGGAACGGAGAGAAATAAGGGCGGTTTTCAGTACGCAGCGGCGGGAGGAAGCGGCGGCCGCGAAGAGCGCTGCGTGGCAGTGACAACGTTTCGCGGACCGTCGCTTTCCCTGCCACCCAGCATAATAACAACATCATGCCGATTCAATAATAATGAAACGCTGTTTCGTTTGTTTTGCGGCACGGATCCCTTTTATGGCGCAGAGCGGAAAAGCCAGGGCGCCGGTGGCCGGCGCCGCAGGTCAGGCAAAGTGGGCGGGGGTGAGCTGTTCCAGGGTGTCCAGCTTGTGGTCCGCCAGCGCCCAGCGCGGATCGTGGCGGTATTCGGCTGCCGGGATCACGATGGAACGCATGCGCGCGGCCTTGGTGGCGATCATGCCGTTAAAGGAGTCTTCCAGCGTGATGCAGCGCAGCGGATCGCTGCCCAGACGTTCGGCGGCAATCAGGTAGACCTCGGGGTGCGGTTTGCTGTACGGCAGGTATTCGGCGGAAACCAATTGATCGAAGTAACCTTCAAGATCGAACATCTTCAGCACCTGCTGCTGCATGTGCAGCGGTGAGGCGGAGGCGAGACCGATGTTCAGCCCCTGACTGCGGCACAGCTCCAGCGCCTGCCGAACGCCCGGCAGCAGCGGGCGCGTCTCGTGCACCAGTTCGATGGCGCGTTCGATAATCCGTGCCGACACCTCATCGAGCGAAACCCCTTGCCAGGGCATCGCCTGGTACCACATCTTCACCACCAGATCGATGCGCAGCCCCAGCGTGTCCGGTAGCTTGTGACGGTCGGACAGATCCAAACCCAGCGCACCGAAGATATCCAGCTCGGCCTGCAGCCACAGCGGTTCCGAGTCGATCAACAAGCCGTCCATATCAAAAATTGCGGTTTCAATGCGTTGCGAATAAGCCATTAGCGGTTAACTCCTGCCGGCGCGGATGAATGTGCCGACACTCTATCATCGCCGGCGGCGAGACTAAAATCTTTGCCTGCGCGTTTGGCTTTTGCCAAAGCGAAGGATGTTCCACATCTCGCGTAACTTTAGCCACCAGCGTTGGTGTTGGCGCTCGGTGACCTGTTGCAACATGCGCGCATAGTCCAGCACCAACCCCGGTGTCCAGGTCATGCTTTCGCCACGGCTGCGCAGTACCGCCAGCATCCATAGATTGGGATCCAGCACCAGTAACAGAAAACGGCGCCACAGATGTTTATCGCCCAGCACGCCCTCCAGCGCACTGTCGAGCGCGCCGATGACCGTGGTGGAGCAGTTACGCCGGGTCAGGTTGTAAGTCGCATCCTGTCGGTAGCGTAACCAGAATGCGCGCAGCGCCGCCGGGTTATAGCGATAGAACTGAATTTTCTTGTCTGGGGGGCACCAGGCGGCGATCTCGCCCGACAGGTCGGGCAGAAAACGCCCGTCGACGTTGTTCTGTTCGCCGGCATGCAACAACTGGCGGAAATCCTGAACGGAATGGCTGATGTCGTTGAGCGGGTAGTGACTGATATACACATCCGGCGCGAGCGCCAGGGCGGCATGACCGGTGGAGATATTGCCACCGTCATCGACCGCCGCGATATATCGGTCGACGATGTAACGCCGGCGTGGATCTTTAGCCGCACCAATCGGTGTCCAGACGTACACCGTGAGCGGCACAGCCTCATCCGCCGGGTGCGGCGGCTGCCGCGCGGGGTGCTGATTCAGAGAGAAGTTTGTCAGTCTCCGGGCGATACGCAATAACGCCCAGCCGGAAAGCACCATCATCACGCCGAGGCAAAAGGGCACCGTCATCCGATGCGGCGCCGGCCAGCCGACAAAAATCATCAACGAAAGCAGGATCTCGCCGCCGCCCGCCAGCGCCACGGCTTTCCATCGACTGTGTTGAATCACCGTGGAGGAGGCGATGCGCACGGCACCGTCAAGCAGCAGCGCGCTGCCAAATACCACGGTAGCGACGATGTTATCGTCTGCAGGCACGTCCAACATTAAAAAGGCCATAAACACGAAGCCCAGCCCTTTCAGCAACACCGGCCTGCTGGCCGAAGAGCCGATCACCAGCGCGGCGGATATCGCCACCAGCCCCTCCAGCGCCAGGATGACCGCCAGCGCATCCAGCGCCAGCACCGAGCGGCCATCCTGCAGTATGTCGAACAACATCAGCGCCCCTGCGGCTATCCACAGCCAACCGAAAAGCAGCAGCAGGCGGCGCTGGCCGTGCAGCGCCTGTGCGCCCAGCAATAAGATAATCAGTCGAATCATAGCGGCCTCTGACTAAACGGATAACGTGATTTCTTCAATGATAGTGCCCGGACGTCGTTAAGCAGTTGATTTCGGCGAATTCGGCTAAGCTTGTAGCACAGCGGGAATGAAGAAAACGGTGGGCGAGTTTCGCCAACTGCAGGTAGACTTAGCCGATTCGGTTACGTCGCTAACAAGGGGAACACATGACGTATCAACAGGCCGGGCGTATCGCCATTTTGAAACGCATTCTCGGATGGGTGGTTTTTATCCCGGCGTTGCTGTCAACGCTGATTTCCGTGCTGGGCTTTGTCTACCAGCACAGTGAAAAAACCAAGGGCATCAACGCGGTGATGCTGGATTTTGTTCACGTGATGGTGGACATGGTGCGTTTCAACACGCCGTTCCTGAACCTTTTCTGGTACAACTCGCCGGTGCCTGACGTCGATAAAAGCCTGTTCAGCGGCGCCAATCTGATGTTCATCATCATCTATATTCTGATCTTCGTCGGGCTGGCGCTGCAGGCTTCAGGCGCACGCATGTCGCGCCAGGTCAAGTTCATCCGCGAAGGGTTGGAAGACCAGATGATCCTGGAGCAGGCCAAGGGCAGCGAAGGGCACACGCGCCAACAGCTGGAGCAGCGTATCACGCTGCCGCACCACACCATCTTCCTGCAGTACTTCCCGCTGTACATCCTGCCGATCGTGATTGCGGTGATCGCCTGGTTCGTGATCCGCCTGTTGGGGCAGTTGGCCGGCGCGGCCTGAGCCATGAACGGGGCGCCAAGCGGCGCCCTGGAACGTTACGACGCTTCGGGCTGCAACAGCGCCTCCACCGCGCGTTGCGCAGCCACCAGATGCTGGCCGCCGAACAGGTTGCTGCGGTTAAGCAGGTAGTACAGCTGATACAACGGCTGGCGCTCAATAAACCCGGCCCCCAGCGGCCATACGCTCTGATAGCCGTCGTAGATCTGCGGCGGCAGCTCCGGATACAGCGGCAGCATCGCCAAATCGCACTCTCGGTCGCCCCAGTAGCTGGCCGGGTCGAACAGGATCGGCCCGTTGGCGGTCATCGCGCAGTTGCCCGGCCACAGGTTGCCATGCAGCAGCGAAGGCTGCGGCTGGTGGTGCTGCAAACGCAGATACACCCGATCGACAATGTCGTCGATATCGCCGAAGGTCATGCCTTTCTCCGCCGCCAGCTGCAGCTGCCAGCCGATGCGCTGCTCGGCGAAAAATTCCGACCAGCGGCGCTGCCAGGCGTTGGGTTGCGGGGTCGTGGTCAGATCGCTGTCGAAGTCGAGACCAAACTGCGGTTGCTCGCTCCACTGATGCAGGTGCGCCAACTGCTGGCCCAGACAGTAGGCACCGTGGGCGTCGAGGGGTTTCAGCTGTTGATACTCCAGCAGCAGGAAGCTGTAGTCGCGATCGCTGCCGACGCCATACACTTCCGGCACCCGCACGCTTTTGCTGCGTGCCAGCAACGCCAGCTGATCGGCCTCGGCGGTGAATATCGGCAGTTGCTCACGGGCGTCGCATTTCACGAACACCTCGTTGTCACCGTAACTCACGCGCCACGCCGGGTGAATGTCGCCCCCGGGCAGTTCAATCCTTTCGCGTATCTCTGCGCTGCCAAGATGTTCACTTAACAGACGGCTAACGGCTTGCCACATGGTATTTCCCCCTCTGTGCTGCCTGATAATTCATTAGGTTAGCGTCTTTCCCGTGGTGAAAACACGACGCGGCGCACAGCCGGCGTCAAAGGTGGCGATTTTTTCAGCGCCTCGCCAGCTCAAAGTATATACCCTATTGATTAATTTAAGCGCAATACCGATTGCAACTTGATGATAATGGATAAGCCAGCGGAGGAATAGGATGCGGCGGGGAACACCGCCGCATCAGAGGGGCGTTTAACTGCCCATCGGCACGTTTTGGTTACCCTGTAACGGACGCAGCTTGCTGTACAACAAGGCGATAACGAACAACACGGCCTGCACGATGACGATGCAAGGCCCGGTGGCGCCGTCGATGTGGAAGCTGATCAGGGTGCCGAGCACGCAAGAGAATACCGACACCACCGTCGCCACCATCAGCATGCGATCAAACCGGCGGCACAGCATAAAGGCGATGATGCCGGGGGCGATCAGCATGGCAATCACCAAAATCACCCCCACGGCTTGCAGCGAGGCGACGATGGTCATCGCCAGCAGGCACAGCAGCCCGTAGTGCAGCAGCTTGACCGGCAGGCCAATCACCCGGGCATGGTGCGGATCGAAACAGTACAGCATGAAGTCTTTGCGCTTGAGTAACACCACTGCCAGGGTGATGCCGGCGATCAGCAGGGTTTGCTTCAGCTCACCGTCGGTGATGCCCAGCATGTTGCCGAACAGAATGTGGCTCAGGTGCTGGTCGGTATCGATGCGCGAGAACAGCACCAGGCCGAAGGCGAACATGCCGGAGAAAACGATGCCCATCACCGTGTCTTCTTTCACCCGACTGTTCTCTTTCAGGTAGCCGGTGGCTACCGCGCAAAAGATGCCGGAGAGGAACGCGCCGATCGCCAGCGGGATGCCGACCACGAACGCCACCACGATGCCGGGCAGCACCGCGTGCGAGATGGCGTCACCCATCAGCGACCAGCCTTTGAGCACCAGATAGCAGGAGAGCACGGCGCACACTACGCCGGTGACGATGGCAGCGACGATCGCCCGCTGCATGAACGGGTAGGCGAAGGGTTCGCTCAGCAGTTGATACAGGGTGTCCATCAGCGACCTCCGGTTTGCGACTGTGCCACACGACGCCGGGACGCCAGCAGGCCGTGTTTCGGCGCGAAGAAGAACGCCGCCAGGAACACCAGCGTTTGCAGGGTGACGATAACGCCCCCGGTGGCGCCGTCGAGGAAGAAACTCAGATAGGCGCCGATGCCGCTGGTCAATGCGCCGATGATGATGGCGATGATCACCAGCCGGCTGAAGCGGTCGGTCAGCAGGTAGGCGGTGGCGCCCGGGGTGATCACCATGGCGATCACCAAAATGGCGCCGACGGTTTGCAGCGCGGCGACGGTGCAGGCGCTGAGCAGGGTGAAGAACAGGATCTTCAGCTTCAGCGGTGACAGGCCGATCGAGACCGCGTGGCTTTCGTCGAAGAACACCGCCAGCAGGTCTTTCCACACCAGGCACAGGATCAGCAGCGAAACGCCGATGATGATTTCTACCTGCAGCACGTCTTCGTCGGCGATGCCGAGGATATTGCCGAAGATGATCGACTGTACGTTGACCGAGGTAGGGTTGAGCGACACGATCAGCAGGCCGACGGCGAAGAAGGTGGAGAAGATGAAGCCGATGATGGCGTCTTCGCGCAGCCGGGTGATGTGACGCACCAGCGTCATCGCCAGCGCCGCCAGCATGCCGGTAAAGAAGGCGCCGGCGGCGTAGGGCAGGCCGAGGGCGTAGGCGCCGGCCACGCCGGGCACCACCGAGTGCGACAGCGCATCGCCCATCAACGACCATCCCTTCAGCATCAGATAGGCGGACAGGAACGCGCAGGCGGCGCCGACGATGGCGCTGACCCAGATGGCTTTCACCATGTAGTTATAACTGAAAGGTTGCAGCAGAAGGTCCAGCATCAGGATTGTTTCTCCCTGGCCTGGCTGTTGGCCGGCGGATCGCTCTTGGTGTGACCGTAGAACACCGCCGGGCGCTCATCGTCGGTCAACACCGTAACGGTGCGCGGATCGTTGTCGTCGTGCAGATCCGGGCCTGAGAGGTTGATATGGCGCAGCACGCCGCCGAACGCCTGCTCCAGGTTGCTCTGGGTGAAGGTGGTCTCGGTCGGGCCGGCGGCCAGCACCGTGCGGTTGATGAGGATCACCCGATCGCAAAACTCCGGCACGCTGCCGAGGTTGTGGGTGGAGACCAGGATCAGATGCCCCTCGTCGCGCAATGCGCGCAGCAGCTCGATAATGGCATTCTCGGTTTTCACATCCACGCCGGTGAACGGTTCATCCAGCAGCAGCACCGTGCCCTGTTGCGCCAGCGCGCGCGCCAGAAACACGCGTTTTTTCTGGCCGCCGGACAGCTCGCCGATCTGCCGGCTGCGCAGCTTGCTCAGGCCGACGCGCTCCAGCGCCTTGTCGACCCGCAGCCGGTCTTCGCGCGACGGGATGCGCAGGAAGTTCATCTTGCCGTAACGGCCCATCATCACCACGTCTTCCACCAGCACCGGGAAGTTCCAGTCGACGTCTTCGGTCTGCGGCACGTAGGCGATCAGGTTCTTTTTCAGCGCGTCCGCCACCGGTTTGTCGCTGAGCGACACCCGGCCGCTGGTTGGCCTGACCAGGCCCATGATGCTTTTGAACAACGTCGATTTGCCGCTGCCGTTGACGCCGACCAGCGCGCAGATCGAGCCGCCGCTCAGGGTAAAGCTGGCGTTATGAATGGCGGTGTGTCCGTTATTGTAGGTTACGGTGACGTCGTCCACGTTCAATTCAGGGCGGACAAACGGTTCATGGGTCATTGATCGAATCCTTTGGCGATGGTTTGCACGGTGGTGTTAAGCAGGTCGATATAGGTCGGCACCGGGCCATCGCGGGTGGACAGCGAATCCACGTACAGCACGCCGCCGTATTTGGCGCCGGTTTCTTTCGCCACCTGCTTGGCCGGCTTGTCGGAAATGGTGCTCTCGCTGAACACCACCGGAATATGGTGGGCGCGCACCGCGTCGATTACCCGGCGCACCTGCTGCGGCGAACCTTGCTCATCGGCGTTGATCGGCCACAGATAAACTTCTTTCAGCTGATAGTCCTGCGCCAGGTAGCTGAAAGCGCCTTCGCTGGTCACCAGCCAACGCTGTGCGGCCGGAATGCGCGCCAGGCGTTCACGCAGCGGGGCGTCCAGTGCGCCGATCTTCTCTGCGTAGGCCTTGGCATTGCGGTTGTAGGTTTCCGCATGGGCCGGATCGTGTTCCACCAGCGCTTTGCGGATGTTCTCGATATACACCAGCGCGTTGCTCGGCGACATCCAGGCATGCGGGTTCGGGTTGCCGTTATACGGCCCTTCGCGGATCGGCAGCGGGGTGATGCCTTCGGTCACGACTGCCGCCGGCACCTGCTTGATGTTCTCGAAGAAGCGCTGGAACCAGCGTTCCAGGTTCATGCCGTTCCACAGGATCAGATCGGCGTGCTGCGCCTTGACGATGTCGCGCGGCGTGGGCTGGTAGTCGTGGATCTCGGCGCCCGGCTTGGTGATGGATTCCACCACGGCGGCGTCACCGGCCACGTTCTGGGCAATGTCCTGAATGATGGTAAAGGTGGTCACCACGCGCAGCTTTTTTTCCGCCAGCGCGTGTTGACTGACCAAGGCGGCGCCGAGCAGCAGGCAGGCGAGCGTGAAAGGGCGTAACAGTGCGGCAGCGCGGGAAGGGCGACTGCGACGAAAAGCGCAACTTATCAATGGCATGATGACGTCTCCTGGTTCAAATGAAAATGATTATCAATATCAATTGAAGCGAAGTCAAGCGTCACTTGCCCACCGCCGGCGGGGTATTTCTCCAACTGAAAAAATAATACCGTCCGGGGAGTTATAGCATTTTATGTATCAGTATGTAACCGCTGAAGGTAGTCCTTACAGCTGCATATCGCCACCTCCGGCTGTTTTCCCAATGCCAACTGCCCGAACCCCTGCGCCAGACGCTGTACATCCTCTTGATCCAGCACGGTTATAAACGCAAAACTGTTGCTGCCGAGTTCGTGGTGAACGCCATTCTCGTCTGTCACCGACGTGACAAAACCCTCACGCGTCAATTGCCCGGTCAGCTTCGCCAGGTCGGTCAATCCTTCTTCCTGATAGCGAAAAGTCACCACAAAGCAGCTTGTTGCAGATTGACTCATAAATCACCTCTTGGTATATGGATAGCTTGAGATTAGTCCAAAAAATTACTGCAGGTGTCCTTACAAGTTGTATATGCTACGCAACTCATTGAAAGGAGTGAGGGATTCTGTGAAAACAAAAATAGGTTGCCTTACGGCAATTTTACTTTTGTCGGGGTGCGCCAAAGACCCGCAAACGGCAAGCAATATTTCAGGCAGTGGCACAACGCGCGGCGGTTGGTTAAAACCCCCTCCGCAGGCACCGGTAAACCGCACAGGCACGCCGGTTGTTTATAACGATTACATTCGTCAGGCCGCCAGCAACTACGGCGTTGACGAAACGCTGATTAAAGCGATTATTCAGGTGGAGTCCGGGTTTAACCCGAACGTGGTCAGCACCTCGAACGCAGTGGGATTGATGCAGCTTAAGGCTTCTACCGCCGGCCGCGACGCCTATCGCATGAAAGGACGAAGCGGGCAACCCAGCTCGCGTGAGCTGAAGGATCCGGCGGTCAATATTGATCTGGGAACGGCCTATATCAATATTCTTCAAAGCCAGCAGCTAGCCGGGATCAACAACCCACAGACTTTGCGTTACGCCACCATCGTTTCGTACGTGAACGGGGCGGGCGCCATGTTGCGCACCTTCTCCTCGGACAAGCGCGTGGCGGTCAATCGCATCAATCAGATGAGCCCGGATGAGTTTTATCAGCACATCCAGAAAAAGCACCCGGCGCCGCAGGCGCCGCGCTATTTGTGGAAGGTGACCACCGCTTATCAGGCGATGTCGCCGTAGCCCCACCCTTCTTTGAATCGGCCGCTAAACGCGGCCGATTCTGTTTCCTGCGTTAGTTTATAGCGCGACCTGCCTCTCATTTTTCGTTATTTCCTCATCGGTTATCAGAAAAACCGCACAAAAAGTTAAATTTACGTTAGCGGATAAATCTTTACGTTCATTCAATAAGTTACCGGTAACATTTTTGCTTTTGCGCGCATTCTGACCTTCAATAAATATACAAATAAGTAACAAATTATTTTAAAAACCCGTATCGATCGCAAGGTTGCGGTTAAATAGTTGTGACTATCTTTGGATGGAATGTGACATGTCGAATCATAAAACCAACAATTCGCGGCGCGATTTCTTGTTGAAATCGATGACCTTAATTCCTGCGGCGGTAATTGGTGGCAGTGGCGTTGGCGCGCTGACGGCACCGGCACCAGCGGTCGCGGCCCCGAACACTTCAACGCAGAACGATTACCAACCGACCTTTTTCACCCCGGAAGAGTGGGCCTTCATCAAGGCCGCCGTCGCGCGCCTGATCCCTGCCGACGAACGCGGCCCTGGCGCACTGGAAGCCGGCGTGCCGGAGTTTATCGATCGCCAGATGAATACCCCGTACGCCACCGGCTCCATCTGGTACATGCAAGGGCCGTTTAACCCCGATGTGCCGAAGGAAATGGGCTATCAGCTGCCGTTGGTGCCCAAGCAAATCTACAACCTCGGCATCAGTGACGCCGACGCCTACAGCAAGAAAACCGCCGGCAAGCCCTTCGCCGAACTGGATGGCGCGCAGCAAGACGCCATGCTGCAAAAGTTCGAGTCCGGCGAGGCGGAGTTCCAGCAGCTGCCGTCGAAACTGTTCTTCTCCTATCTGCTGCAAAACACCCGTGAAGGTTTCTTCAGCGATCCGATCCATGGCGGTAACAAAGACATGGTGGGCTGGAAGCTGATTAATTTTCCGGGCGCGCGCGCCGATTTTATGGACTGGGTTGAGCGAGGGGAGCGTTATCCCTTCCCGCCGGTCTCGATTCGAGGGGAGAGGGGCTAAGCATGGCAACGGTAATGAAAAAAGTAGACGCGGTGATCGTCGGCTTCGGCTGGGTGGGCGCGATCATGGCCAAAGAGCTGACCGAGGCCGGCCTCAACGTGGTGGCGTTGGAGCGTGGCCCGATGCGCGATACCTATCCGGACGGTTCTTATCCGCAGGTGATCGACGAGCTGACCTATAACATCCGCCGCAAACTGTTCCAGGATCTGTCGAAAAGCACCGTCACCATTCGCCACAACAGCAGCCAGACCGCGGTGCCTTACCGCCAGCTGGCGGCGTTCCTGCCGGGCACCGGCGTTGGCGGTGCCGGCCTGCACTGGTCGGGCGTGCATTTCCGCGTCGATCCGATCGAACTGCGCATGCGCAGCCACTATGAAGAGCGCTACGGCAAAAACTTCATTCCGAAGGACATGACCATCCAGGACTTCGGTGTGACCTACGACGAGCTGGAACCGTTCTTCGATAAAGCGGAGAAAGTGTTCGGCACCTCCGGCACCGCCTGGACCATCAAAGGGCAGAAAGTGGCGCAGAAGGGCGGCAACCGCTTTGCGGCGGATCGCTCCAGCGACTTCCCGCTGCCGGCGCAGAAAAATACCTACTCCGCCCAGCTGTTCGAGAAAGCGGCGCTGGAAGTGGGTTATCACCCTTACAACCTGCCGTCCGCCAACACCTCGGACTCTTACACCAACCCGTACGGCGCGCAGATGGGCCCGTGCAACTTCTGCGGTTTCTGCAGCGGCTACGCCTGCTACATGTATTCCAAAGCTTCGCCGAACGTCAACATTCTGCCGGCGCTGCGCATGGAAAAACGCTTCGAGCTGCGTACCAACGCCAACGTGCTGAAGGTCAACCTGACCGACGACAAGTCTCGCGCCACCGGCGTGAACTACGTCGATGCGCAGGGCCGCGAGATTGAACAGCCGGCCGATCTGGTGATCCTGGGCGCGTTCCAGTTCCACAACGTGCACCTGATGCTGCTGTCCGGCATCGGCAAGCCTTACGATCCGGTGACCGGCGAAGGCGTGGTCGGGCGCAACTTCGCCTACCAGAACATGACCACCATCAAGGCGTTCTTCGATAAAGACGTGTTCACCAACCCGTTCATCGGCGCCGGCGGCAACGGCGTGGGCGTGGACGACTTCAACGCCGATAACTTCGACCACGCTAAAGAAGGCTTCGTCGGCGGTTCGCCGTTCTGGGTCAACCAGGCGGGCACCAAGCCGATCTCCGGCCTGCCGACGCCGCCGGGCACCCCAGCCTGGGGCAGCAAATGGAAAGCGGCGGTGGCGGATGCCTACACCCACCATGTTTCGATGGACGCCCACGGCGCGCACCAGTCGTACCGCAACAACTATCTGGATCTCGATCCCAACTACAAGAACGTCTTTGGCCAGCCGCTGCTGCGCATGACGTTCGACTGGCAGGAAAACGACATCAAGATGGCGCAGTTCATGTACGACAAGATGGCGCCGATCGCCAAGGCGATGAACCCGAAACTGATCGCCGGCAGCCCGAAAAACGCCAACAGCCACTTCGACACCACCAGCTACCAGACCACCCACATGAACGGCGGCGCGGTAATGGGCGAGGATCCGAAGACCAGCGCGGTCAACCGCTATCTGCAGAGCTGGGACGTGCACAACGTGTTCTCGATCGGCGCATCGGCCTTCCCGCAGGGGCTGGGCTACAACCCGACCGGCACCGTGGCGGCATTGGCTTACTGGTCTGCCCGCGCCATTCGCGAGCAGTATCTGAAAAACCCAGGCCCATTGGTGCAGGCATAAGGACGGCGAACGATGAAAGCATTTGTACCGGCACTGGTTCTCAGTGCAGTGAGTTTTTCCGTTTGGGCGCAGGACGCCACCGTCAGCAGCGAGCTGATCAAGCGCGGTGAATACCTGGCGCGCGCCGGCGACTGCGTGGCTTGCCACACCGACGGCAAGAGCGGCAAAACCTTCGCCGGCGGTCTGGCGATGGAGACGCCGATCGGCACCATCTACTCCACCAACATCACGCCGGACAAGAAAACCGGCATCGGCGATTACAGCTTCGAGGATTTCGACAACGCGGTGCGTAAGGGCGTAGCCAAAAACGGCAGCACCCTGTACCCGGCGATGCCGTACCCGTCGTTCGCGCTGGTGAAAGAGGACGACATGCGGGCTATGTATGCCTATTTCATGCACGGCGTGCAGCCGGTGGAGCAGGCCAATAAGGACTCCGACATCCCGTGGCCGCTGTCGATGCGCTGGCCGCTGAGCATCTGGCGCGGCATGTTCGCGCCGTCGCCGGCGGACTTCGTGGCTGACGCCAAGGCCGATCCGGTGATTGAGCGCGGCCGCTACCTGGTGGAAGGCCTGGGCCACTGCGGTGCCTGCCATACCCCGCGCAGCATCACCATGCAGGAAAAAGCGCTGAGCAACAGCGAAAGCGACGACTACCTGTCCGGCAGCAACGCGCCGATCGACGGCTGGGTGGCTTCCAGCCTGCGCAGCGACCGCAAGGATGGCCTGGGCAGTTGGAGCGAAGCCGAGCTGACCGAGTTCCTGAAAACCGGCCGTAACGACAAGGCGATCGTGTTTGGCGGTATGAGCGACGTGGTGGAGCACAGCCTGCAATACCTGAGCGACGACGATCTGACCGCCATCGCACGCTACCTGAAATCGCTGCCGCCGAAAGACGGCAAGCAGCAGGCGGCACCGGTTGAAGACAGCGTGGCCAAGGATCTGTGGCGCGGCGACGACAGCAAGCCCGGCGCGGCGCTGTATGTCGATAACTGCGCGGCCTGCCACCGCACCGACGGGGTGGGCTACAAGCGCGCCTTCCCATCGCTGAAGGGCAATCCGGTGGTACAGACCGAGGACGCGACCTCGCTGATCCACATCGTGTTGACCGGTAACACCACGCCGGCGGTGCAGGGCGCGGTGTCCAACATCACCATGCCGCCGTTTGGCTGGCGTCTCAACGATCAGCAGGTGGCGGACGTGGTGAACTTCATCCGCACCAGCTGGGGCAACAGCGCCAAACCGGTGAGCGCCTCCGACGTGGCCGACGTGCGTAAAGACCGCTCGATGATCCGCGACGAGAAGGAGATGGGCAGCGCCGAGGTGCCGGACCATCCGGACGCGAAGAAGTAAACCGCTTAAGGGCTCCGCAAGGGGCCCTTAGTTTTTTCTGTCTGCGCCGTTTTTTTCAGCATTTTCTGTTCGCAAATCGTTCGTTCGGCCGATAAAACATAGACCCGCAGCGGATTTTTCATTATCCTTTGCCGTCCTTTCATCAGGCGTAAGTATGAAATATCGCTTTAATTCACTGATTACTATTAAAAAATTCGCGGAGAAGGATATCCCGTTAGGCGCAATCGTTGGCGCCGCAGATTAAGGTAGACTGTCTCATGAGTACGATTTCTCCCGATTCAGGCACGCTGACGGCCGCTCAGCCTGCCAAATGGAACAAAACCGACACCATCTGGATGTTCGGTCTTTATGCCACCGCGGTGGGCGCCGGCACGTTGTTCTTGCCGATCAACGCCGGTTTGAACGGCCCGTTGGTGCTGCTGCTGATGGCGCTGTTCGCTTTCCCGCTGACCTATTTGCCGCACCGCGCGCTCAGCCGCTTCGTGCTTTCCGGCTCCAGCCGCGACGGCAATATTCACGATGTGGTGGTGGAACATTTCGGCGTATTGGCCGGAAAAATCATCATGGTGCTGTATCTGATGGCGTTCTTCCCGATCGTGCTGGTGTACAGCATTTCGATCACTAACGCGCTGGACAGCTTCCTGATCCATCAGTTCCATGTGGCGCCGCTGCCGCGCATCTGGCTGAGCCTGGCGGTGGTGGTGGTGCTCAATCTGGTGCTGCTGCGCGGCAAAGACAGCATCGTGGCGGCAATGGGCATGCTGGTGTTCCCGCTGCTGGTGTTCCTGATGGGCATTTCGCTGTACCTGATGCCGAGCTGGAATACCGCCAACTTCGTTAATGGCCTGGCCGCCACCCGCTTCGACACGCCGGGGCTGTGGCATTCGCTGTGGCTGGCGGTGCCGGTGATGGTGTTTTCCTTCAGCCATGCGCCGATCATCTCCTCCTTCGCCTCGACGCAGAAGAGCCTGTATGGCGACAAGGCGGAACGCCGCTGCGCGCGCATCATGCGCTACAGCTATGTGCTGATCTGCGTTACCGTGCTGTTCTTCGTGTTCAGCTGCGTGCTGAGCTTGTCCCATGAAGACATGCAGCAGGCCAAAGATCAGAACATCACGGTGCTGACCACCTTGGCCAACAAGTTCTCCAACCCGCTGATCGCCTATCTCGGCCCGGTGATGGCGATGCTGGCAATGGCTAAATCCTATCTCGGCACCTCGCTGGGGGTAACGGAAGGGGCGACCAGCCTGATCGACGGCGTTACGCGCGCGGTCGGCAAACCGCTCAGCTCGCGTATGACGCACCGCATCTCGGCGGTGTCGCTGTTCCTGCTCACCTGGGCGGCGACGGTGTGGAACCCCAGCGCGCTGCACATTATCGAAACCATCAGCGGCCCGCTGATTGCGGCGATCCTGTTCATCCTGCCGATGTACGCGGTGCGTGCGGTGCCGGCCATGCGGCAATACCGCGCGGCGAGCAACGTCTTCGTGCTGGTGATGGGCCTGATTGCGCTGTCGGCGCTGATCTACGGCCTGGTATGATCCCCTGGGCGCGCCGCCTCTGGCACGCCTCTTATCCTTCCTTTACACATCCCTTTGCAATTAATCGCCGGGTTGCCGGGCGTTATCTTTGATAATGCAAGCCATTCTCATTAGTATTTCCTGATTGCTTTCATGACTAAGGAGCTTTTCGTGCACCGTCGAATCACTTTGCCGGCGCTGGTTTGCGCCGCCTTGCTCGCCTCTCCGGCGATGGCCACCACCTATCCGCTGACCCTGACCGACACCTCCGGGCAGACACTCACCCTCCAGCAAGAGCCGAAACGCATCGTGGTGCAGGACGGGCGCGATATTCTCACGCTGGCGCTGCTCGATCGCGCCAACCCGTTCGGCCGGCTGGTGGCCTGGAATAACTTATTGAAGAAAAGCGACGCGGCGACCTGGGATATTTTGCAGAGCAAATGGCCGGCGGCGAAAAACATCATCGATATGGGGTTCAGCGACAAAGGTGAAGTGAATCTGGAGAGCGTGATCGCCAAACGCCCCGACCTGATGATCGCCCAGCTGCGCTCCAAACCGTCGCTGAGCCAAACTGGCGTGCTGGATAAGCTGAAGGCGCTGAACGTACCGGTGCTGTTTATCGACACCATGCTCAAGCCGGTGGAAAACACGCCCAAAAGCGTGACGCTGCTGGGGGAAACCCTCAACCGCGAAAGTGAGGCCAAGCAATATACCGATTATTATCAGCAGCACTATCAGGCCATTCTGGCCAAGACGCAGGCGGTGGAACCCAAGCCGCTGGTGTTCTTTGAAGCCAAGGCCGGCCTGAACGGGCTGGAATCCTGCTGCTTTACCCATGCCCATGTCGGTTGGGGGGCGCTGGTCGAGGCGGTCGGCGCGCGCAACATCGGATCTGCGCTGCTGCCGGGGGCGACCGGCGATGTGGCGCTGGAGAAAGTGATCAGCATGAAGCCGGATGCCTACATCGTTTCCGGCTCACAGTGGGCCAGCAAGACCAACGCCGCAGTGCCGTTCGGCTATGGCGTGACGCAGCAGCAGGTGGATGAGGCTTTCAACCGCATGAAACAGCGCCCGGGGTTCGCGCAGCTGTCGGCGGTGAAGGAAGGGCGGTTCTACGGCATCTACCATAACTTCTACAACCACCCGTACAACATCGTCGGGCTGGAGTATCTGGCGAAGTTTATCTATCCGGCGCAGTTCCCGGATCTGGATCCGGCCAAGACCTACAGCGAGATCCTCAGCCGCTTTACCGAAGTGCCGGAAGGCAAGGGCATTTTGGGCGCGCAGGCGCCGGCAGGGAAATAACGGCAACGGGCGCGACGATCGCGCCCGTTTTTTATCGTCAGGCGGCCGGTGTGTAGGTGGAGATGATCTCCAGCACGCCGTTGATGATGAACTGCACGCCCATACACACCAGCAGGAAGCCCATCAGGCGCGAGATAGCCTCGATGCCGCTTTTCCCCACCAAGCGCATAATGGCGCCGGAACTGAGCAGGCAACCCCACAGGATCACCGCGACCGTCAGGAAGATGGCGACCGGCGCCACCGCCAGCACCCAGGGTTCAAAACCCAGCGAGTTCGCTTTGACGCTCGACGCCGAGCTGATGATCATGGCGATGGTGCCCGGCCCCGCGGTGCTCGGCATGGCCAACGGCACGAAGGCGATGTTGGCCGACGTCTTATGCCGCAGCTCGTGCGACTTGCTCTCCACCTCCGGCGCCTCTTCAGGGCTCTGCTGGGGGAACAACATGCGGAAACCGATGAAGGCGACGATCAGGCCGCCGGCGATGCGCAGGCCGGGGATAGAAATACCGAAGGTGTTCATCACCACCTGCCCGGCGTAAAACGCCACTGTCATGATGCAGAACACATAAACCGAGGCCATCAGCGACTGCTGATTACGCTCTTCGCGCGTCATATTGCCGGACAAACCGAGCAGCAACGCTACCGTGGTCAGCGGGTTGGCCAGCGGCAACAGCAGCACCAAACCCAGTCCGATGGCCTGGAATAACTGCAAAATACCCGTCATAAAATAGACTCCCTGTGCAACGTTCAAGCCGCCAGGCGGCGGCCCATGAGCTGAACAGCCTAGCCTGCCGCGTCCCTGGCGGCAATGGGGATAGCTCGTAAGGTTAATTAGCCGTCAGCCGGTGTTTCATCTTCGCCGTTGCACTCGCCGGCGAGCTCTGGTTCATCCTCACACCCCAGCGGCGCTTCGTTGACCGCAATCGCTCGTGGTACTGAACGTGCGCCAAAATGCACCCGCCCATACAGCGTCGCTAATACCGCGCATAGCACGACGAGGACTGCGAGTAACCGGTTCATATTATGAGCTCAAGACCTGTTCACCAGTGAATAACGTAAGGATAGTGATGCCAAGACGCTCTGTCAGCGTGTTGTCGCCGAGAGTAGGCACGTCCGTGTTGTAATTATTATTAATTATTTTTAACTGTTTTTACCATTTAACCGCTTAAGAGTTTAAAAACTTCTATACTGGTAAGGCTTTGTGGCATTTCTTTATAATCGAAAAGCTTAAAAGGAGTTTTACTATGGAAGTGGCAAAAGAATGGGTAGCGGCGAAAAAAATCTCCTGGGGCAGCGTCATTGGTGGTGTTATCACCGTATTGGCTGTTTCACTGTTGCTGTCGACGTTGGGCACCAGCCTTGGATTTTCCATCGTGGATCCCACGTCAGACGATCCAATCAATGGAGCCGGTACCACCGTAGTGATTTGGTCCGCTGTTTCAATCATTATTAGCTTGGCTGCCGGCGCTTTTATTGCCGGACGTTTGGCTGCTAATGACGGCCTTATTCATGGCTTCCTGGTATGGGCTACGTCACTTATTGTGGCGGCGGTGCTGGGCGGAATGTTGGTCGGGTCTGCAGTGAAGGCCACCGGCAATGCGCTGGGTGCTATCGCTTCGACCTCTGGCAGCTTGCTCTCCGGTGCTGGTTCAGCGATTGGCAAAGGGGCAACCGGGTTAGCGGACGTGGGTGGCAAGGTGTTTGACAAGTTGGGTATAGACACCACGTTGGAACCTGAACAGCTGCATGGTGATGTGGTTACGGCGCTTAAAAAAAGTGGTATTCCGTCATTGCAGCCGGAATTCATGCAGCAACAGTTGAATGCGGCCAAGACTGATTTGGCAGACGCAGTAAAAGCCCTGGCACTTCAGCCCGACAATAGCGATGCGATTATTAAGCAACTGGTCGACAAGCTTAAAAAACATGGTGAGGCCATCTCGCAAGATGTGGATCAAGACGCACTGAAAAAAGCGCTGGTTGAAAATACCAATATGACGCCGCAGGAAGTAGACCAGACTGTGAAGAATTTGGTCGACGCCAAAAATAAAACTGCGCAGATGGTTAATCAGCGTTTGGATGAAGCCGAAGCAAAAATCAATCAGGCAAAACAGGAGTATGCTGAGCTGAAACAGAAAGCGCGCGAACAGGCTGCCGCGGCTGCGGACGAATTGTCTCGGGCTGCTCTGTGGTCATTCTTTGCATTGTTGATTGGCGCAGTGGTCAGTGCATTGGCAGGCTTGTGGGGCGTTAACACCAACGCCCGGCGTGTCACCGTATCATCTCCGCAGGCGTAATTTCCAGGCTCGTTTGCGCGTCTCGATGATAGAGGGATGAGAGCCTGAAATACTGACGGTGATGAAATGACAGCCAGGAAAGACTGGCGCTTCCCCCGGCCATGTGCCGGGGTTTTTATTGTTTGCGGCGTGATTAATGACCACCTTTATCGCTGTGTACGGTATTAGGCATCAATTGCCACGATCCCTGAGAACAGGTGGATAACATAGATGCGCTGTAAATAATAATGAGTGTGATTATGAAACAAGAACTGCATATTTTGCTGGGGAAGGCCGTTGCTTTTCTATTCTACGGCGCTTTTTTAGCGGCCTTGGTCGGCCTGGTGTTTATCGACGTACACTGGCTGCATAACTTCGTGCATGAAACCTCGTTGACCGAAGCGGCGCAGGAACTGTTGCTGCTCGCCATCTCCGGCGGTTTCTTCGCTGCGGCCTGGCGGCAGGCTGAACGCCGCTCCGCCTGGATGCTGGTCGGCGGCTTCTTTCTCTGCATGCTGATCCGCGAGATGGACTTCGCCTTCGATGCGCTGTGGCACGGCGCTTGGGTGTGGTTCGCGCTGGCGGTTGCCCTGGCCTGCCTGTGGCATGCCGGAAGGCATGTTGCGGCGACGGTGCGCGGCCTGGCCTATTTCGTGACGCATCCCGGCTACGGCATGATGTGCGCGGGCCTGCTGTGCATTCTGGTGTTTTCACGCCTGTTCGGCATGGGCGCACTGTGGCAAGCGCTGATGCTGGACGGCTATAACCGGGTGGTGAAAAACATGGTGGAAGAGGGGTGCGAACTGTTGGGCTACGGCCTGTGCCTGTTGGCCACCCTCAGCTACCTGAAAGACGTTTTTGCGCCGAATAAGGCGAAAGTGTGAGGGCGGCGGCACTTTATTTATCCGGAACAATTTTAGTGATACTATTCGCTTAGCCGAATGCGGCTGAGAAGGTATGCGTTCCATTCTGTATACCCAGTGAGGTTTCAATCTGGCAATTGTGGGCGAGATCTGAAACCTGGCTGACCAAACCCAAAATCCAATTTTCGTACTGCATGTGATCTGTCGTGTGGGTCACCACTGTAGATAAGGAATTATTAATGCCTGTTATTACTCTTCCTGACGGTAGTCAGCGTCATTTCGACCACCCCGTTTCCCCGATGGATGTCGCGCGCGATATCGGCCCTGGCCTGGCGAAAGCCTGTATCGCCGGCCGTGTCAACGGCGAGCTGGTTGATGCCGGCGATCTGATCGAATCAGATGCGCAGCTGGCCATCATCACCATCAAAGATGAAGACGGTCTGGAAATCATGCGCCACTCCTGCGCGCACCTGCTGGGTCATGCGATCAAGCAGCTGTGGCCGGATACCAAAATGGCGATCGGTCCGGTGATCGACAACGGTTTCTATTATGACGTGGACATCGACCGCACCCTGACGCAGGAAGACCTGGATCTGCTGGAAAAGCGGATGCACGAGTTGGCCGATAAGGATTACGACGTCATCAAGAAGAAGGTCAGCTGGCAAGAAGCCCGCGACACCTTCGCTGAGCGCGGCGAAGTCTACAAAGTGGCGATCCTGGATGAGAACATCAGCCATGACGATCGTCCTGGCCTGTATCACCACGAAGAATACGTCGACATGTGCCGTGGCCCGCACGTGCCGAACATGCGTTTCTGCCACCATTTCAAGCTGCAGAAAACCTCCGGCGCTTACTGGCGCGGCGACAGCAAAAACAAAATGCTGCAGCGTATCTACGGTACCGCCTGGGCAGACAAGAAGCAGCTGAACGCCTACCTGCAGCGTCTGGAAGAAGCGGCCAAGCGCGACCACCGCAAGATTGGCAAACAGCTCGACCTGTATCACATGCAGGAAGAGGCGCCGGGTATGGTGTTCTGGCACAACGACGGTTGGACTATCTTCCGCGAGCTGGAAGCCTTCGTGCGCATGAAGCTCAAAGAGTACCAGTACCAGGAAGTGAAAGGTCCGTTCATGATGGACCGCGTGCTGTGGGAAAAAACCGGCCACTGGGAAAACTACAAAGACGCCATGTTCACCACCGCGTCGGAAAACCGCGAATACTGCATCAAGCCGATGAACTGCCCGGGTCACGTGCAGATTTTCAACCAGGGTCTGAAGTCGTACCGCGATTTGCCGCTGCGCATGGGCGAATTCGGTAGCTGCCACCGCAACGAGCCATCAGGTTCCCTGCATGGCCTGATGCGCGTGCGCGGTTTCACGCAGGATGACGCCCACATCTTCTGTACTGAAGAGCAGGTGCGCGCCGAAGTGAACGAATGCATTCGCATGGTCTATGACGTGTACGGCACCTTCGGCTTCGATAAGATCGCCGTCAAGCTGTCTACACGTCCGGAAAAACGCATCGGCACCGACGACATGTGGACCCGTGCGGAAGAAGACCTGGCCGCCGCGCTGACCGAGAACGGCATTCCGTTTGAATATCAGCCGGGTGAGGGCGCCTTCTACGGACCGAAAATTGAATTTACCCTGCATGATTGTTTGGATCGCGCATGGCAATGTGGTACCGTGCAGCTCGATTTCTTCTTACCGGGCCGTTTGGGCGCCTCGTACGTTGGCGAAAACAACGATCGCGTCGTGCCGGTAATGATTCACCGCGCCATTTTGGGCTCCATGGAACGCTTCATCGGTATCCTTACCGAAGAATACGCCGGGTTCTACCCGACCTGGATCGCTCCGGTGCAGGTGGTGGTGATGAATATCACCGACAGCCAGTCTGATTACGTCCAGCAATTGACCAAAAAACTGCAGGATGCAGGTATTCGCGTGAAAGCGGACTTGAGAAATGAGAAGATTGGCTTTAAAATTCGCGAACATACTTTACGTCGAGTCCCTTACATGTTGGTGTGCGGTGACAAAGAGGTCGAAGCAGGCAAAGTTGCCGTTCGTACCCGCCGTGGCAAAGACTTGGGAAGCCTGGACGTAAACGAAGTCGTAGACAAGCTGCTGAAAGAGATTCGCAGCCGTAGTCTTCATCAACTGGAGGAATAAAGTATTAAAGGCGGAAAACGAGTTCAACCGGCGCGTCCTAATCGCATTAACAGAGAAATTCGCGCGCAAGAAGTTCGCCTAACCGGCGTCGATGGCGAGCAGATTGGTATTGTCAGTCTGAATGAAGCTCTTGAAAAAGCTGAGGAAGCGGGCGTTGATTTAGTAGAAATCAGCCCAAATGCCGAACCGCCAGTTTGCCGAATCATGGATTACGGCAAATTCCTCTACGAGAAGAGCAAGTCGACGAAAGAACAGAAGAAGAAGCAAAAAGTTATCCAGGTTAAGGAAATCAAATTCCGTCCTGGCACCGATGATGGCGACTATCAGGTCAAACTACGCAACCTGATTCGCTTTCTGGAAGATGGCGATAAAGCCAAAATCACCCTGCGTTTCCGTGGGCGTGAGATGGCGCACCAGCAGATCGGTATGGAAGTGCTTAACCGCGTCCGTAAAGACCTGTGTGAAGATATGGATCTGGCAGTGGTCGAATCCTTCCCTACGAAGATCGAAGGCCGCCAGATGATTATGGTGCTCGCTCCTAAGAAGAAACAGTAAGGCTTACAAGTAATGGAACCCGCGCGGCGCTTGCGCCGTGTGGGTTCCATTCGCCCAACTGATTCGTTGTTTAACAATGCGAAGTGGATTTAATTAAAATGCCAAAGATTAAAACTGTACGTGGTGCAGCCAAGCGCTTCAAAAAAACCGGCAGCGGTGGTTTTAAGCGTAAACATGCCAACCTGCGTCATATTCTGACCAAAAAAGCAACCAAGCGTAAACGTCACCTGCGTCCGAAAGGCATGGTGTCTAAAAACGATCTGGTCCTGGTTACCGCGTGCCTGCCGTACGCATAAGCCATTTTTTTTGAATTTAGAATAAGACTTTAGGAGAGAGCATATGGCTCGCGTAAAACGTGGTGTAATTGCACGCGCACGTCACAAGAAAATTATGAAGCAGGCGAAAGGTTACTACGGTGCCCGTTCGCGCGTATATCGTGTTGCCTTCCAGGCAGTAATCAAAGCAGGCCAGTATGCTTACCGTGACCGTCGTCAACGTAAGCGTCAGTTCCGTCAGCTGTGGATTGCACGTATCAACGCAGCTGCTCGTCAGAACGGTCTGTCTTACAGCAAATTCATCAACGGCTTGAAAAAAGCGTCGATCGAAATTGACCGTAAGATCCTGGCTGACATCGCAGTCTTCGACAAAGTGGCCTTCGGCGCACTGGTTGAGAAAGCGAAAGCAGCTCTGGCGTAAGTCAGTAGAAGAGGGAGCTTGCTCCCTCTTTTAATCTTTGTTTTCAGCGACAAATATTGACTTTTATTGGCCGCCGCTATATCACTGGTGGACAATCATCGACAAGGTACCGCAATCATGCACGCAGCTATTTTTCGTTTCTTTTTTTACTTTAGCGCCTGACTTCAGGAGGCTTTGCGCGTAAGAAAAGAAACGAAAAGTAGCGCCTAAGCCTCCCTCGTGGAGGCTTTTTTGTTTTTGGCCATCGTCTCGCCTTGCAAAGCGTTGCGGTGAGAACGGCGGGTACTCAGCCGGCCCTGCGCCGCGCAGGAGAGCCGTCCGACCGGCAACGCATTGAAAAGTCTTTGAAGATTGCTCAAAGGCGTGTTCGAATAATAGATAACAATTACTTAGGGCCATCCCGGCCAGAGGAAGAGGAAAGCAATGCCACATCTCGCAGAGCTGGTTGCCAGTGCCAAGGCAGCCGTAGAAGATGCCCAGGATGTTGCCGCGTTAGATTTGGTACGCGTCGAATATTTTGGCAAGAAAGGTCATTTCACCTTGCAGATGCAGTCTCTGCGCGACGTACCGGCGGAAGACCGCCCGGCGGCCGGTGCGGTGATCAACCAGGCCAAGCAAGAGGTGCAAGACGCCCTGAACGCGCGTAAGAACGCGCTGGAAAGCGCCGCGCTGAACGCGCGCCTGGCGGCTGAAACCATCGACGTGTCTCTGCCGGGCCGTCGCATGGAGAACGGCGGTCTGCATCCGGTGACCCGCACCATCGACCGTATCGAAACCTTCTTCGGCGAGCTGGGCTTCTCCGTTGCCACCGGCCCGGAGATTGAAGACGATTACCATAACTTCGACGCGCTGAACATTCCAGGGCATCACCCGGCGCGTGCCGACCACGATACCTTCTGGTTCGACGCCACGCGTCTGCTGCGCACCCAGACTTCCGGCGTGCAGATCCGCACCATGAAGAACCAGCAGCCGCCGATCCGCATCATTGCGCCGGGCCGCGTTTATCGTAACGACTACGATCAGACTCACACTCCGATGTTCCACCAGATGGAAGGGCTGATCGTCGATAAAGACATCAGCTTCACCAACCTGAAGGGCACGCTGCACGATTTCCTGAACAACTTCTTTGAAGAAGATCTGCAGGTTCGTTTCCGTCCGTCCTACTTCCCGTTCACCGAGCCGTCCGCTGAAGTGGACGTGATGGGCAAGAACGGTAAGTGGCTGGAAGTACTGGGCTGCGGCATGGTGCATCCGAACGTGCTGCGCAACGTGGGTATCGATCCGGAAGTTTACTCCGGCTTCGCCTTCGGCATGGGCATGGAGCGCCTGACGATGCTGCGTTACGGCGTCACCGACCTGCGCGCATTCTTCGAAAACGATCTGCGTTTCCTCAAACAGTTTAAGTAAGGCGGGAATATCACATGAAATTCAGTGAACTCTGGTTGCGCGAGTGGGTAAACCCGGCCATCAGCAGCGAAGCATTATCCGATCAAATCACCATGGCCGGTCTGGAAGTGGACGGCGTGGACCCGGTTGCCGGCGCGTTTAACGGCGTTGTGGTGGGCGAAGTGGTCGAGTGCGGCCAACACCCGAACGCCGACAAACTGCGCGTCACCAAGGTTAACGTAGGCGGCGATCGCCTGCTCGACATCGTCTGCGGCGCGCCGAACTGCCGTACCGGCCTGAAAGTGGCGGTCGCCACCGTGGGGGCAGTGCTGCCGGGCGATTTCAAAATCAAGGCCGCCAAGCTACGCGGCGAACCTTCGGAAGGCATGCTGTGCTCGTTCTCCGAGCTGGGCATTTCCGACGATCATGACGGCATCATTGAGCTGCCGCTGGATGCGCCAATCGGCACCGACATCCGTGACTATCTGAAACTGAACGACAACACCATCGAGATCAGCGTTACCCCGAACCGCGCCGACTGCCAGGGCATCATCGGCGTTGCGCGTGACGTGGGCGTACTGAACCAGGTTGCGCTGACCGAGCCGGACATGAGCCCGGTGGCCGCCACCATCGACGCCACGCTGCCGATCCGCGTTGACGCGCCGCAGGCGTGCCCGCGTTATCTGGGCCGGGTGGTGAAAGGCATCGACGTCAAAGCGCCAAGCCCGCTGTGGATGCGTGAAAAACTGCGTCGTTGCGGTATCCGCTCTATCGATGCCGTAGTAGACGTCACCAACTATGTGCTGTTGGAGCTTGGCCAGCCGATGCACGCCTTCGATCTGAGCCGCATCGACGGCGGTATCGTGGTGCGCATGGCGGAAGAAGGGGAAACCTTGACGCTGCTGGACGGTAACGAAGCCAAACTGAATGCCGACACCTTAGTGATCGCCGATCACCAAAAAGCGTTGGCGATGGGGGGCATCTTCGGCGGCGAACATTCCGGCGTTAACGGGGAAACTCAGGACGTGCTGCTGGAATGCGCCTTCTTCAGCCCGCTGTCGATCACCGGCCGCGCACGCCGTCACGGCCTGCATACCGATGCTTCTCACCGCTATGAGCGCGGCGTCGATCCGGCGCTGCAGTACAAAGCGATGGAACGCGCTACGCGCCTGCTGCTGGACATCTGCGGCGGCCAGGCCGGCCCGGTTATTGACGTGACCAATGAAAACGAACTGCCGAAACGCGCTACCATCACGCTGCGCCGCGAGAAGCTGGATCGCCTGATCGGCCACGTGGTGCCGAGCGAGCAGGTTAGCGACATTCTGCGCCGCCTGGGTTGCCAGGTGACCGAACAGGGCGACAACTGGCAGGCAGTGGCGCCGAGCTGGCGTTTCGATATGGAGATCGAAGAGGACCTGGTGGAAGAAGTGGCGCGCGTTTACGGCTACGACAACATCCCGGATGTGCCGGTGCGCGCCGATCTGGTGATGACTCAGCATCGCGAAGCCGACCTGACGCTCAAGCGCGTGAAGACCATGCTGGTCGATCACGGTTATCAGGAAGCGATCACCTATAGCTTCGTCGATCCGAAAGTGCAGGCGTTGCTGCATCCGAATGAAGAAGCGTTGATCCTGCCGAGCCCGATTTCGGTCGAAATGTCGGCGATGCGCCTGTCGCTGTGGACCGGCCTGTTGTCTGCGGTAGTGTACAACCAGAATCGCCAGCAGACGCGCCTGCGCCTGTTCGAAAGCGGCCTGCGCTTTGTGCCTGATAGTGCGGCAAATCTGGGTATCCGTCAGGACGTCATGCTGGCGGGCGTGATCGCCGGCCATACGCACGATGAGCATTGGGATCTGGCGCGTAAGCCCGTCGACTTCTATGATTTAAAAGGGGATCTGGAGTCTGTCCTCGAGCTGACCGGTAAATTATCCGAAATTCAGTTCCGGGCGGAAGCCAATCCGGCCCTGCATCCAGGGCAAAGTGCGGCGATTTATTTGCACGGCGAACGCGTAGGTTTCATCGGTGTGGTTCACCCGGAACTTGAACGTAAACTGGATCTTAACGGCCGCACCGTGGTGTTTGAACTGGAGTGGAACAAGCTTGCGAGCCGCGCCGTGCCTCAGGCGCGGGAGATTTCGCGCTTCCCGGCAAACCGCCGTGATATCGCCGTTGTGGTGGCTGAAAATGTCCCCGCAGAAGATATTTTGGCCGAGTGTAAGAAAGTTGGCGCAAATCAGGTAGTTGGCGTAAACTTGTTTGACGTGTACCGTGGCAAGGGCGTGGCAGAAGGTGACAAGAGCCTGGCTATCAGTCTGGTATTGCAGGATACCGCTCGTACACTGGAAGAAGAGGAGATAGCCGCTACCGTTGCAAAATGCGTAGAGGCTCTAAAACAGCGATTCCAAGCATCCTTGAGGGATTGAACCTATGGCGCTTACTAAAGCTGAAATGTCAGAACACCTGTTTGAGAAGCTTGGGCTTAGCAAACGGGACGCCAAAGACCTGGTGGAACTGTTCTTTGAAGAGGTCCGTCGGGCCCTTGAGAATGGCGAACAGGTAAAACTGTCGGGTTTTGGCAACTTTGATCTGCGTGACAAGAACCAACGTCCGGGGCGTAACCCGAAGACCGGCGAAGACATTCCGATTACGGCGCGCCGCGTGGTGACCTTCCGTCCGGGGCAGAAGCTGAAAAGCCGGGTAGAAAACGCCAGCCCGAAAGGGTGAATGACGTGACATCAAAAAAGGCCGCTTGCGCGGCCTTTTTCTTTTTTGGGAAAAATTCAGTTTATTCCTAATGGGCTAAGTAGAATTAACATTATTCATTAAAACGCCACGGCGAAAATTTATTTTATGTTAATTGCGGAATATTCTTATATCTTATTTTATTTGGTTGATGACCTTATTTATCGAATCAATAACGGCCGTAATAATGGCCAGGGCCGTCGCCGCGGTGGCCGCCGCCCCAATGCGGGCCCCAGCAGCAGGCGCTGAGGCTTGAGGCCAGGGCCACAACGGCCAGCAACATACCTATACGTTTAATCATTTTATTATCCTCCGGTGGGAATCCATTTAATTATAATTGCTGCTCAGCTTGAGAGATGTCAGTTATTCGTTAAACCTTGTCAGTGGTTATGATAATTAAAGGCGGCGGCAAACAGTGTAGGGATTGTGTAAGGCCGTCGAAAACGATCTGAAAATAGGCATCGATGAGATAGTCGTTAAATAAGCACGCTGATATAACCACTGCAGCAAGAAAAATAGAGTGAGAAGGTAAAATGAAAAAGATCCTGTTGCTGGTGTGTTTCCCGCTGTTGCTGTTGCTGTTGCTGCCGCTGGCGGCGCAGGCCGATGTGTCCGTCGATATCAACGTGCCGGGCGTTTCCCTGCATCTGGGAGATCAGGACCGCCGCGGCTACTACTGGGATGGCTACGACTGGCGTCCACCGCAATGGTGGCATGCGCACCAGGGCCGTGGTCTGGGTGAGCGCAATGCGCGCGGTATGTACTGGGACGGCGGACGCTGGCAACCTTCGCCGCCGCGTGGCTATGAGCATCGCCAGCCGGAACGCAGCGGCAATCCGTTCCACGGCGATCGCGATAATCGCGACCACGACCGCCGTCATGACGATCGGGGTGACCATGACCGCCGTGATGACGGCCGCGGTCAGCCTTATCCACCGGGCAACGCCGGCCCGCATCGTTAATCCCTGAGTTTATCGGCGGCTGGTTTTGCCATCATCATGGTGATGACGGGCAGGACCAGCCGCTGCTTTCCTGCGCCATCGCCTACGCAAGGCTTCCCCTTGCGGCGTTAACCCCCTAATATTCGACTCAGACGTCAATTATCCGGCCACGACAGCGGCCGGCAGGGAACCGCCGCGCCATGCCAACCAGCCGTACTTTCACCTTACTGTTGCAACATCAGCGCTACCGCGATAAGCGCCAGCTCACTCTGCTGGCGCTGGGCGTGGCGGTGGCGTTGCTGTTCAGCCTCTGCGCCGGTGACCAATGGATATGGCCGTCAGAGTGGTTCAGCGATCGGGCGCAGCTGTTCGTCTGGCAACTGCGCTTGCCGCGCGCGCTGGCGGTGATGCTGGTCGGCGCCGCCCTGGCGGTGGCGGGCGCGGTGATGCAGGCGCTGTTTGAAAACCCGCTGGCGGAGCCCGGTCTGCTGGGGGTGGCTAACGGCGCCGGCGTCGCGCTGGTGCTGACGGTGCTGTTGGGGCACGGTTTGTTGCCCGTGGCGCTGATGAGCGCCGCCGCGATAGCCGGTGCGCTGACGATGACCTTCTTGCTGCTGGGCTTCGCTCGCCGCCGGCGCCTGACCAATGCACGGCTGTTGCTGGTTGGCGTAGCGCTGGGCATCGTGTGCAGCGCGCTGATGACCTGGGCGGTCTATTTCAGCACCAGCCTCGATCTGCGGCAGCTGATGTACTGGATGATGGGCGGCTTCGGCGGCGTTGACTGGCGCCAAAAGTGGCTGGTGCTGGCGCTGCTGCCGGTGCTGCTGTGGTTGTGTGGCCAGGGCAAAGCGCTCAACCTGATGGCGCTGGGCGAGGTGCAGGCGCGGCAACTTGGGCTGTCGCTGCATCTGTGGCGTAACCTGCTGGTCCTGGCGATCGGCTGGCTGGTCGGCGTCAGCGTGGCGCTCGCCGGAGTGATTGGCTTTGTCGGGTTGGTGATCCCGCATATTTTGCGGCTCACCGGCCTGACCGACCAGCGCTATCTGCTGCCGGCCTGCGCGCTGGCGGGTGCCGGCGTGTTGCTGGTGGCCGATGTGATTGCCCGCGTTGCGCTGCTGGCGGCCGAGCTGCCGATCGGCGTGGTGACTGCCACGCTGGGGGCGCCGCTATTTATCTGGTTACTGACCCGGACAAAGGGCGTAAGGTAGTTTTCTTCATTCACCTGCCATTAAAAAACCAAAGGATGACAACCGATGAGCAAGCCAATCTACAACCTGCCGTTACAGACCATCGAAAACCAGGCGACCACGCTGGGCGCGTACCAGGGCAAGGTGCTGCTGGTGGTCAACGTGGCCTCGGAGTGCGGCCTGACCAAGCAATATGAAGGGCTGGAAGCGCTGTACGAAGCCTATCGCGATCGGGGGCTGGACGTTCTGGGATTCCCGTCCAATGAATTCCTGGGCCAGGAGCCGGGCAGCAACGAAGAGATCCTGGCGTTTTGCCGTGGTACCTTCGGCGTGCAATTCCCGATGTTCGCCAAGATTGAGGTGAACGGCGAACATCGTCATCCGCTATACCAGGCGCTGATCGCCGCGCAGCCGGATGCCGTCGCACCGGAGGGCAGCGAGTTCCTGGCGCGGATGACCAGCAAAGGGCGTGCGCCTAAGCACGCCGGCGATATTCTGTGGAACTTCGAGAAATTCCTCATCGCGCGCGATGGCACGGTGATCCAGCGCTTCTCGCCTGATACTACGCCGGAAGATCCGGCGCTGGTGGCGGCGGTGAAACAAGCGCTGGCAGGATAAGACGGATGCTGCAACTCGTTGAGGTTGGGGTGGCGGGGCGCCTGGCGCCTTTTTCGGCACAGATTGACGGCGGGTTGCAGGTCCATCTGATCGGCCCAAACGGCGCCGGGAAGAGCACCCTGCTGGCGCGGGTGGCGGGCATGCTGCCGGGGCTGGGCGAGGTCCGTCTGGACGGGCGTGCGCTGGCCGATTATCCGGGGAACGCGCTGGCATGCCGGCGCGGCTATCTCAGCCAGCAACAGCCGCCGGTGTCGCTGATGCCGGTGTTCCAGTATTTGGCGTTGCATCGGCCTGCGGCAGCGGCGCAAACCGATGTGGAACACGCCATTCTCTATTTGTGCCAGCGGCTGAAGCTGGTGGATAAGCTGTCACGCATGCTGACGCAGCTCTCCGGTGGCGAATGGCAGCGGGTGCGGCTGGCGGCGGTATTGTTGCAGGTGTGGCCCAGCGTCAATCCGCACAGCCGGCTGTTGTTGCTGGATGAGCCGACCAACAGTCTGGACGTGGCGCAGAAAGTCGCGTTGGATCGCCTGCTGCGTGAGTTCTGCCAAAGCGGGCGCAGCGCGCTGGTGTGCGCGCACGATTTGAATCATACCCTACAGCAGGCCGATTGGGTTTGGTTGTTGCACGCCGGGCGGCTGGTGGCACAGGGAGCCACGCGTGAGGTGATGGCACCCGGGCTGTTGTCGCAGATCTATGAAGTGGATTTCCACCTGCAATGGGTGGGGGACCAGCGTTGGATCATGACCCGTACGGCTTAAATCGCGGCGGCGGCGGCGCGCAACGTAAACGAAAACTAAACGTAGTGAATATAAATAGCCGGGTAATCATCGGTTAATATTGGGCTGCCTCTCACTTTCTTATCGATTTTCTTGAAAAACGTCGATGACGTGCTACGCTTGATTCGGCAAAAATAAAATACGTAAATAATTATTAATAAATATAATAAATTGATTTTTATAATAATTTTAAATAGATGATGGCGACACCCACCAATCAGTTGACCCACTGATGACAAGTCTCGTCTTAAGGTTTAGTTAAGCTTGCGGCCTTACATTGGCAGTTAATCCACGGAAACGATTCTTCTCTGGCGTTTAATATCCGTTAAACGAAAGGGATTTACAGTGTCATCAAAAGCAGTTCGATACGTTTGGGGTTAACTATGGATCAATTTTTGCCTTTCTCTCGTCCGGCCATCGGCGATGAAGAAATCGCCGCGGTAGAGAAAGTGTTGCGTTCCGGTTGGATCACCACCGGGCCGCAAAACCAGCAGCTGGAAAGCGACTTCTGTTCCACCTTCGGCTGTAAACATGCGATCGCCGTCAGTTCCGCCACGGCGGGCATGCACATCACGCTGATGGCGCTGGGCATCGGCCCCGGCGACGAAGTCATCACCCCTTCGCAAACCTGGGTTTCCACCCTCAACATGATCGAGCTGCTGGGCGCCACGCCGGTGATGATCGACGTTGACCGTGATACGTTGATGGTCAGCGCCGCCGATGTCGAGGCTGCCATCACCCCGAAAACCAAAGCGATTGTTCCGGTGCACTACGCCGGCGCTCCTCTGCAGATGGACGCGCTGCGCGCCGTGGCCGAACGCCACGGCCTGCCTTTGATCGAAGACGCCGCCCATGCGGTCGGCACGCGCTACAACGGCGAGTGGGTCGGCGCGCGCGGCACGGCGATTTTCTCGTTCCACGCGATTAAAAACGTGACCTGCGCCGAAGGCGGCCTGATCGCCACCGACGACGATGCGCTGGCGGATCGCCTGCGTTGCCTGAAGTTCCACGGTCTGGCCGTCGATGCCTTCGATCGTCAGCAGCTTGGCCGCAAACCGCAGGCCGAAGTGGTGGAGCCGGGTTACAAATACAACCTGTCCGACATTCACGCGGCGATCGCCGTGGTGCAGCTGTCGCGCTTCGCTGAGCTGAACGCGCGCCGTAAGGCGCTGGCACAGCGTTACCTGAGCGCGCTGGAAGGCTCGCCGTTCCAGCCGTTGGGCGTGCCGGATTACCCGCATGACCATGCCTGGCACCTGTTTATGGTGCGCGTCGATCCAGCGCGCTGCGGCATCGATCGCGACCAGCTGATGGAGCGCCTGAAAGAGGTCGGCGTCGGCACCGGGCTGCATTTCCGCGCCGCGCATACCCAGAAGTTCTACCGTGAGCGTTATCCGCAGCTTTCCTTGCCGAATACCGAATGGAACTCGGCGCGGCTGTGCACCTTACCGCTATTCCCTGATATGACCGACGCAGACGTGGATCGCGTGGTCAATGCCTTGTCTTCTGTTGTGGAGTCTTTACGTGTCTCGCGTTGAACCGATTAAAAAAGTGTCGATAGTCATCCCGGTATACAACGAGCAGGAAAGTCTGCCGGCGTTGCTGGAGCGTACGACCGCCGCTTGCAAGCAGTTATCTCAACCTTATGAAATCATCCTCGTCGACGATGGCAGCAGCGACAATTCCGCTGACATGCTGACCGCAGCGGCGGAAAAGCCGGACAGCCACGTCATCGCCGTTTTGCTGAACCGCAACTATGGCCAGCACTCGGCGATCATGGCCGGTTTCAATCAGGTGACCGGCGATCTGGTGATTACGCTGGACGCCGATCTGCAGAATCCGCCGGAGGAGATCCCTCGTCTGGTCAGCGTGGCGGAAGAGGGCTATGACGTGGTGGGCACCGTGCGCGCCAACCGTCAAGACTCCTGGTTCCGCAAAAGCGCTTCGCGCGTGATCAACATGATGATTCAACGCGCCACCGGCAAGTCGATGGGGGACTACGGCTGCATGCTGCGCGCCTACCGTCGTCATATCGTTGAGGCGATGTTGCACTGCCACGAGCGCAGCACCTTTATCCCGATTCTGGCGAACACCTTCGCCCGTCGGACGACCGAGATCGACGTGCGTCACGCCGAGCGCGAGTTTGGCGATTCCAAGTACAGCCTGATGAAGCTGATCAACCTGATGTACGACCTGATCACCTGTCTGACCACTACGCCGCTGCGTTTGCTCAGCGTGGTCGGCAGCATCGTGGCGCTGTCCGGGTTTGTATTGGCACTGGTGCTGATTGCGCTGCGTCTGCTGCTCGGCCCTGAATGGGCCGCCGGCGGCGTGTTCACCCTCTTCGCCGTGCTGTTCACCTTTATCGGCGCCCAGTTTGTTGGCATGGGGCTACTGGGTGAATACATCGGCCGCATCTATACCGACGTGCGCGCACGTCCTCGCTATTTTGTTCAGAAAGTGGTCGGCGTACAGCAGGACCACAATACTCAGGAAGAAGAATGATGAAAGCTATTGTATTTGCTTACCATGATATTGGCTGCGCAGGTCTGAAAGCGCTGACTGAGGCGGGTTATGACGTGCAGGCCGTATTTACGCACACCGACGACCCTGGTGAGAACAACTTCTTCTCCTCCGTGGCCCGTTTGGGCGCCGAATTGGATCTGCCGGTCTACGCGCCGGAAGACGTGAACCACCCGCTGTGGGTTGACCGCATTCGCGACCTGCAGCCGGACGTGATCTTTTCGTTCTACTACCGCCACATGCTGAGCGATGAGATCCTCTCGCTGGCACCGCAGGGCGGTTTCAACCTGCACGGTTCGCTGCTGCCGCATTACCGTGGCCGCGCCCCGGTGAACTGGGCGCTGGTGAACGGCGAAACCGAAACCGGCGCCACGCTGCACAAGATGGTGAAACGCCCGGACGCCGGCGACATCGTCGGTCAGCAGAAAGTGACCATCGCCGACAGCGACACCGCGCTGACGCTGCACAAAAAAGTGCTGGAAGCCGCGCAGGCCGTATTGAAAGAGCAGCTGCCGAAGCTGAAGAACGGCACCGCCACCTTCACCAAGCAGGATGAGTCTCAGGCCAGCTACTTCGGCCGTCGCACCGCGGCGGACGGCGAGATCCTGTGGCACAAGTCCGCCAAAGAGATCAACAACCTGGTACGCGCCGTCACTGAACCGTACCCGGGTGCTTTCAGCTACCTCGGCCAGCGCAAGCTGATCGTCTGGCGCTCTCGCGTGCTGGATACCCAACACGACAAGCAGCCGGGTACCGTGCTGAGCACTTCTCCGCTGGTTATCGCCTGTGGCGAAGGCGCGCTGGAGATCGTTGCCGGTCAGAACGACAGCGGCCTGTATGTGCAGGGCAGCCGCCTGGCGCAGGAAATGGGCATCGTCACCGACGTGCGTCTGGCCGCCAAGCCGAATGCCGTAATGAAACGCCGCACTCGCGTGCTGATCCTCGGGGTCAACGGCTTCATCGGTAACCACCTGACCGAACGCCTGCTGCGTGACGATCGCTACGACATCTACGGCCTGGATATCGGTTCTGACGCCATCAGCCGCTTCCTTGACAACCCGCGTTTCCACTTCGTGGAAGGCGACATCAGCATCCACTCCGAGTGGATCGAGTATCACATCAAGAAATGCGACGTGGTGCTGCCGCTGGTGGCGATCGCGACGCCGATCGAATACACCCGTAACCCGCTGCGCGTGTTCGAGCTGGACTTCGAAGAGAACCTGAAGATCGTTCGCGACTGCGTGAAATACAACAAGCGCATCATCTTCCCGTCCACCTCAGAAGTGTACGGCATGTGCGACGACAAAGAGTTCGACGAAGACCATTCGCGCCTGATCGTCGGGCCAATCAACAAACAGCGCTGGATCTACTCGGTCTCCAAACAGCTGCTGGATCGGGTGATCTGGGCTTACGGCGCTAAAGAAGGCCTGAAGTTCACGCTGTTCCGTCCGTTCAACTGGATGGGGCCGCGTCTGGATAACCTGGACGCCGCGCGTATTGGTTCTTCCCGTGCCATCACCCAGCTGATCCTCAACCTGGTGGAAGGTTCGCCAATCAAACTGATGGACGGCGGCGCGCAGAAACGTTGCTTCACCGACATCAACGACGGCATCGAAGCGCTGTTCCGCATCATCGAGAACCGCGACGGCCTGTGCGACGGCCAGATCGTCAACATCGGCAACCCGACCAACGAAGCGAGCATCCGCGAGCTGGCAGAAATGCTGCTGGAAAGCTTCAACAACCACCCGCTGCGCGACCGCTTCCCGCCGTTTGCCGGCTTCAAGGACGTTGAGAGCAGCAGCTACTACGGTAAAGGTTACCAGGACGTCGAGCACCGCACGCCGAGCATCAAGAACGCTCACCGCCTGCTGGGCTGGCAGCCGACCATCGAGATGAAGCAAACCGTCGCCGATACGCTGGACTACTTCTTGCGCACTACCGTTCAGGAAGGGAACGGTGCATGAAGAAAGTCGGTCTGCGGGTTGATGTAGATACCTTCAGCGGCACCCGTGAAGGGGTGCCGCAGTTGCTGGACCTGTTCGACAAGTATGACATTCAGGCCAGCTTCTTCTTCAGCGTGGGACCGGACAACATGGGGCGCCATCTTTGGCGCCTTTTGCGTCCGAAATTTCTGTGGAAAATGCTGCGTTCGAACGCCGCCTCTCTGTACGGCCTGGACATTCTGCTGGCCGGCACCGCCTGGCCGGGGCGCAACATTTCACGCGCGTTGGGGCCGCTGATGAAGCGCACCGCCGAAGCCGGCCATGAAGTCGGGCTGCACGCCTGGGATCACCAGGGGTGGCAGGCCAAGGTCGGCAAGTGGAGCGAGGCGCAGCTGACCGAGCAGGTGCAGCGGGGCGTCGACGCCCTGAGCGCCAGCACCGGCCAGCCGGTGAAATGCTCCGCCGTGGCGGGCTGGCGTGCCGATACGCGCGTACTGGAGGTCAAGCAACGCTTCGGCTTTCATTACAACAGCGATTGCCGCGGCACCCATCCGTTCCGTCCGGTGCTGAGCGACGGGCGCCACGGCACGGTGCAGATCCCGGTGACGTTGCCGACCTTCGACGAAGTGATCGGCAGCGAAGTCAGCATGGCCGACTTCAACGACTACATTCTGCGCGCCATCGAGAACGATCGCGGCGTGCCGGTGTACACCATTCACACCGAAGTGGAAGGCATGTCGCAAGCGGCGATGTTCGAACAGTTATTGCAACGCGCGCGGCAGCAGGGCATCGAATTCTGTCCGCTTAGCGCGCTGTTACCACAAGATTTGGCGTCACTGCCGTTGGGCCGCATCAAGCGCGCTCCTTTCCCCGGCCGCGAAGGTTGGCTGGGTTGTCAAACCGATGTGAAGGACGTTACATGAAGGCGCTAAAAGGATCCTGGGCCATTCTGCTGGCCGTTTTTTTTGCTCTGGTTTACCTGATCCCGCTTAACGGCCGCCTGCTGTGGCAGCCGGATGAGACGCGTTATGCCGAGATCAGCCGCGAAATGCTGCAGCGCGGCGATTGGGTTGTGCCGCACCTGCTGGGGCTGCGCTACTTCGAAAAGCCGGTGGCGGGTTACTGGTTCAATAACATCAGCCAGTGGCTGTTCGGCGAAAACAACTTTGCGGTGCGTTTCGGCTCGGTGTTCAGCACCGGCATGACCGCACTGCTGGTGTTTGCGCTGGCAATGCTGATGTGGCGCAATGCGCGCCGCGCCAGCCTGGCGGCGCTGATATTCCTGTCGATGGTGCTGGTGTTCAGCATCGGCACCTACAGCGTGCTGGATCCGATGATCTCGCTGTGGCTGGCGGCGGCGATGGTCAGCTACTACCTGGCGCTGAAAGCCACCTCGGTCAAAGGCAAGCTGGGCGCCTACGCGCTGCTGGGCCTGGCCTGCGGCATGGGCTTTATGACCAAGGGCTTCCTGGCGCTGGCGGTGCCGGTGATCGCGGTGATCCCGATCGTCATCCAGCAACGTCGCATCAAGGATCTGCTGTGCTACGGCCCGGTGGCGATCGTGACCGCCACGTTGCTCAGCCTGCCGTGGGCGCTGGCGATCGCGCAACGTGAACCCGATTTCTGGAATTACTTCTTCTGGGTCGAACATATTCAGCGTTTCGCCGAAGATAACGCCCAGCACAAGGCGCCGTTCTGGTATTACCTGCCGATCCTGCTGGCGGCGGTGCTGCCGTGGCTGGCGCTGCTGCCCGGTGCGCTGCTCAAGGGCTGGCGCGAACGCGTACAGCGCCCGGAGCTGTTCTTCCTGCTGAGCTGGGCGATGATGCCACTGATCTTCTTCAGCATCGCCAAAGGCAAGCTGCCGACCTACATTCTGCCGTGCATGGCACCGCTGGCGCTGCTGATGACCGCCTATGCGGAAGACTACGCCGCCACCCTGCGCGCCCGGTTGTTCAAGGCCAATGCCTGGCTGAACGGCCTGTTCGGGCTGGTCGGCATCGTGGCGCTGGTGGTGTTGAGCTCCGGCCTGCTGCCGAAAGCCCATCTGTTTACCGCGCAAGAGTGGCCGAAGGTGGTGCTCGGCCTGATCGCCTTCGGCGGTTGGCTGCTGTTCGCGCTGGTCTCCGCACGCGATAACGGCCGTCAATGGCGCTGGGCGGCGGCCTGCCCGGTATTGCTGTGCCTGGTGATCGGCTACGCCATCCCGCAACAGGTGACCGATTCCAAGCTGCCGCAGAACTTCGCGCGCGCCACGATGGCCGAGCTGGGCGACAGCCGTTACGTGCTGACCGACAGCGTCGGGGTAGCGGCCGGTTTGGCCTGGGAACTGAAGCGTAGCGACGTGCTGATGTACAGCCAGAAAGGCGAGGTAGCTTATGGTCTGGAGTATCCGGACGCCAAGGGCCACCTGATCAGCGACGCCGACTTCCCGCAGTGGCTGGCGCAGGCGCGTAAGCAGGGGAACGTGTCGCTGGTGTTGCAGCTGTCCCGTGGCGAAGCGCTGCCGCAGGAGCTGCCTGCCGCAGACAAGGTGGATCGCATGAATCGCCTGGTGCTGATGTGGTATAAACAGCAACCATGATGGGTTTTCTGTTGGTGATAGTGGTCAGCCTGCTCACCTGCGGTGGGCAGCTGTGCCAGAAACAGGCGGCGCACTGTTGGGAACGGGCGGGCGAGGCGCGGCTGAAGCAGACGCTGCGCTGGCTGGCGCTGGCGGTGCTGCTGCTGGGGTTGGGCATGGCGGTGTGGCTCAATGTGCTGCAACGCCTGCCGCTCAGCCTGGCTTACCCGATGCTCAGCCTGAACTTCGTGATGGTGACGCTGGCGGCGCGCTGGCTGTTTCATGAGCCGACAACCGCGCGCCACTGGTGCGGCGTGGCGTCGATTATGTTGGGGATCCTGCTGATGAGCGTGCATTCGTGAGGGGCTATGCCTGGGGCGCCGCCAGCGTGTTGCTGGTGACGCTGGCGCAGTTGCTGATGAAGTGGGGCATGGTGCAAATCCCGCTGATGTCGTTCGCCGACGTCTCGTTGGCGTTGATCGGCGACTACTGGCTGCCGCTGTTGGCGGTGGGCGGCGGCATCTTCGGTTATGCGCTGTCGATGCTGTGTTGGTTCTTTGCGCTGCGCTACCTGCCGTTAAACCGCGCTTATCCTCTGCTGAGCGTCAGCTACGCGCTGGTCTATCTGGCGGCGGTGATCCTGCCGTGGTTTAACGAATCCGCTACGCTGCTGAAAACGTTGGGCACGCTGTTTATTCTGTTCGGTGTCGGGCTGATTAACAGCAAATCCGAGACAAAATCGCCGGAATAGGGTCAAAACCGGCGATCCTGCTATTATCTCCCTCATGGCGCTTGCCTTTTTCCCCGTGCGGGAGATAAATTAACGCCAAATAGCGCTCTCCTTACGTGGTGCCGGCTTTGCCTCGCAGGCGGTGGTGGTGTGCCGATTGGCATAATGCGGCAGCGTGTTCAATGAAGGAATATTATGCGGATGCGTGTGTGGTTTTTATTAGCCAGTTTGATCCTCGCCGGCTGCAGCAGCCATGCGCCGCCGCCGAGCGGCCGCCTGGCGGACTCTATCGTGGTGGTGGCCCAGCTCAACGAGCAACTGCGTCAGTGGTACGGCACGCCGTACCGTTACGGCGGCTTGGATCGCGGCGGCGTGGATTGTTCCGGCTTTGTTTACCGCACGTTCCGCGATCGTTTCGACATGCAGCTGCCGCGTTCGACCGAAGAACAAACCTCGCTGGGTACCAAGGTTTCGCGTGATGAGCTGATGCCGGGCGACCTGGTGTTTTTCAAAACCGGCGGCGGTGAGAACGGCCTGCACGTCGGCATATACGATACCAACGACCAATTTATCCACGCCTCGACCAGTCGCGGCGTGATTCGCTCCTCGCTCGATAACGTCTACTGGAAGCGGGTGTACTGGCAGGCGCGACGCATTTAGCCTTAACCCGTTGATTTGGTGTATCATGGCGGCATCACGTATTTTGAACGGTGCCTGCCATGAACAGCCTGCGTTTACTGATCTCCGACTCCTACGACCCTTGGTTCAACCTGGCGGTGGAAGAATGCATCTTCCGCGAGATGACCACGCAAAAAATCCTCTTCCTGTGGCGCAATGCCGAAACGGTCGTGATCGGCCAGTCGCAGAACCCCTGGAAAGAGTGCAACACCCGACGCATGGAGCAGGACGGCATTCGGCTGGCGCGGCGCAGCAGCGGCGGTGGGGCGGTATTTCACGACCTGGGCAACACCTGTTTCACCTTTATGGCCGGCAAACCGGGTTACGACAAAAGCGTCTCGACCGACATCATTCTGCAAGCGCTGCGGCAGCTGGGCGTCACGGCCGGCGCGTCGGGGCGCAACGATCTGGTGATGGAAACCGCCGACGGTCTGCGCAAAATATCCGGCTCGGCCTATAGAGAAACGCAGGATCGCGGTTTTCACCACGGCACGCTGCTGCTGAACGCCGATCTGGAGCGGCTGGCGGACTACCTCAATCCGGATCCTAAAAAGCTACAGGCCAAGGGCATCACCTCGGTGCGTTCGCGCGTCGCCAATTTGGTGGAGTTTTTACCGGGTATCAGCCATGAACAGGTGTGTGAAGCCATCGTGCAGGCCTTTTTTGCCCACTATGGCGAGACGGCCGAGCCCGAGATCATTTCGCCGGACGTATTCCCCGATTTGCCCGATTTTGCCGCGCAGTTCGCCAAACAGAGCAGTTGGGAATGGAACTTCGGCAAGGCGCCGGCGTTCAGCCATCTGCTTAACGAGCGCTTCGTCTGGGGCGGCGTGGATCTGTTCTTCGACGTGGAGAAGGGAACGATTGTTCGTACGCAGGTGTTCACCGACAGCCTGAATCCCGCTCCGCTGCAGCGGTTGGCGGAAGCGCTGGTGGGCTGTGCGTATCGCAGCGAGCCCGTTGCCGCCTGCTGCGATAGACTGATGGCGGATTATCCGCAACAGACGGCCGAATTGACCGAACTGCGGCAATGGCTGAGCGAAACGATCCGCTAGCCGGCGTGGGAGGGTGAAGGGGATGAGCGTGCTCATCCCTTTTTTTATCGCTGAAATCGACGTTTCGCAGGGGCGTAGCGCAGATTTTCTGAAAATCAAGGTGGGCATTTTTTTACGTTTTCAATGCTGAGAATAACGGGCGGAATTGATGTGTTATTAAATTTAATCAGTCATCGTTAACGGCAGGAAAAATCGGCGTTACGGCAGAAAGATTATTTTACTTTATTTAAGATTTTTCTTAAATAAAACAACGGAGATAAGTCAAATTTAGCCCTTCATCCATTCCACTTAAGCCAAATACCTTTTCAGATCACGCGTTGGGCAAGAAAGGTGGCATAAGTTCGGCTGCTTTTCTTTTGCGCCTTTCGCGATTGTCGTATAGCTTTAATCTATCAATTAAATGATATTTCATGGGTATTTGCATTGATATTTCCGATTAATCCCAGAAGGATTGATCGATAAAATATATTGATATACGATGATACGCTAGCCATTCATCCTGTGGCATTAAAATGAACATCCAACTCGAAGCTGACTTTATTAGTAGCTATGTTTTTCAACCCGTTTACTCAATGGAGGGCAGGCTGTTGGCGGTGGAAATGTTGAGCCGTTTCAACAGTCTCGACGGTGATTTAGCCATGCCGGCCGAAATTGGGATTAATTTATTGGCGCCTGAACAAAGGATTGAGTTATTTAATGAGCAATTGAAACTTGCGGAGCGGCATGCGGACTGGTTTACCGGTAACAGCGTGCAGTTGACCATCAATATCGAAGAAACCATCGTCGAGCTTATTCTTTCCGATCCGGCATTGTGCCAATGGATCAGGCAATATCCTTTTATTGCATTCGAAATGAGTGAGAGTTTTCCGAATCTTTCGGCCGGGAAGAACAACCCGAGCGTGCAGCGTTTAAGCGAAATGTTTACGCTGTGGCTCGATGATTTCGGTTCCGGTAAAGCCACCTTGACCGCGCTGTATGATGGTTTGTTTGACTATGTAAAGATAGACAAGCGTTTTTACTGGCAGCTGTTTACCCATCAGGGGTATGACGTGGTGATCGACTCGTTGTTAAAGAATATCAACCTGTTGTGTAAAGGCGTGATCGTCGGAGGAATAGAGAAAAAAGAGTACTTTAATAAACTCAGATACGCCGGTGTTTTAGGCCTGCAAGGTTTTTTATGGCCCAGCGTTGGTGTGGATAATCTGCAAACTTTGCTGGCGAAGCCCAGCGAGTTCAATAATTAAGAAGTGATATAAAAAACTACACACAATGAGGTAAATAATGTGCGGGGTGATGTTTGCCGTGATTCCATCGCCGTTATTCGCCATCGTTTTTTGGCTGATGACACCGTTTTGTCAGCCTGCGTTAAACCGCGTTTCCTCCGCCAGGTGGAAACGCCAAACTCCCCGCATCCGTCCTGGCGACAGGCGGATGCGTTCTCCCTGCATTCCTTCGGTGTTAATCCGCCCGCTCAGGCTCTACACTACGCTGAAACGGAGGGCCTATGCCGCAGTTCGATAACGCTTACTACCAACAGTTACCCGGTTTCTACACCGCCCTGAACCCGACACCGCTCAAGGATGCACGCCTGCTGTACCACAGCGAGCCGCTGGCGCGCGAGCTGGGGCTGGATGAAAACTGGTTTACCCAGGATAAAACTCCCATTTGGGCGGGAGAATCGCTGTTGCCCGGCATGCAGCCGCTGGCGCAGGTGTACAGTGGCCATCAGTTTGGCGTGTGGGCCGGGCAACTGGGGGATGGCCGCGGCATTTTACTGGGCGAACAGCTCCTGGCGGACGGCAGCCACCGCGACTGGCATCTGAAGGGCGCCGGGCTGACGCCATATTCACGTATGGGAGACGGCCGCGCGGTGCTGCGTTCGGTTGTCCGCGAGTTTCTGGCCTCCGAGGCGCTGCATCATTTGGGGATCCCGACCACCCGGGCGTTGACCATCGTTACCAGCGGGGAGCCGGTGTTCCGCGAGCGGCCGGAACGCGGCGCCATGCTGATGCGGGTAGCGGAAAGCCACGTGCGCTTCGGCCACTTCGAACACTTTTACTACCGTAAACAGCCGGAGCAGGTGCGGCAGCTGGCGGATTTCGTCATTGCCCGTCACTGGCCGGAGCTGCAGGATCAGGCTGAGCGTTACCTGCTGTGGTTTACCGACGTGGTCGAACGCACGGCGCGCCTGATCGCCCATTGGCAAACCGTCGGTTTCGCTCACGGCGTGATGAACACCGACAACATGTCGATTCTCGGCATCACCATCGACTACGGCCCTTATGGCTTCCTGGACGACTACCAGCCCGGTTATATCTGCAACCACTCCGATCACCAGGGGCGTTACGCCTTCGACAATCAGCCGGCGGTGGCGCTGTGGAACCTGCATCGCCTGGCACAAACCCTGTCTGGGTTGATGACCACCGAACACCTACAGCAGGCGCTGGCGGCGTATGAACCGGCGCTGATGCGCGCCTACGGCGAACAGATGCGCGCCAAACTCGGCTTCTTCACGCCGACGGCGCAGGACAACGACGTGCTCACCGGACTGTTGAGCCTGATGGCGCAGGAAGGGCGGGACTATACCCGCACGTTCCGCCTGTTGAGCGACACTGAACAGCAACAGGCGCAGTCGCCACTGCGCGACGAGTTTATCGACCGCGCGGCGTTCGACACCTGGTATCAGCAGTATCGTCAGCGTTTGCAACAGGAGCAGATCAGCGATGCGGAGCGGCAGCGGGCGATGAAGGCGGTGAACCCGCGGCTGATCCTGCGCAACTATCTGGCGCAGCAGGCGATTGAGGACGCGGAGAAAGACGACGTGGGCCGTTTGCAACGGTTGCATCAGGCCCTGCTGCGGCCGTTCGACGATGCGCCGGAGTATGACGATCTCGCCGCGTTGCCGCCGGACTGGGGTAAACATCTGGAGATTTCCTGCTCCAGCTGAGATGAAAAAGGGCGCTTTATGGCGCCCTTGACGTTATTGACGCAGGTAGACCTGCGGCAGCGACACTTCGGGATGATGCACCACGCCGAGATCGGCCTGATACCAGCGGGTGAGGATCTCCGTCTGCAACACTTCCTGCGGCGTACCGCTCGCCACCAGGCGCCCCTGATGCAACAGCAGGATCCTATCGGCGTACAGCGCCGCCAGATTGAGATCGTGCAGCACGCAGCAGACGCCCAGCGGCTGTTGGCGCGTCAGCGAGCGCAGCAGGCGCAGGGTGTGCTGCTGGTGGTACAGATCCAGCGCCGAGGTCGGCTCGTCGAGAAACAGCCAGGCGGGAGACGGTTGCGGTTGCCACAGCTGCGCCAACACCCGCGCCAGCTGCACCCGCTGTTGTTCGCCGCCGGACAGTTGGCGATAGTCGCGCTGCGCCAGCGCCAGGCAGTCGGTCTGCGCCATCACCTGTTGGATCGCCTGATGCTCGTCGCGTTTGCCGTGCGGCGATCGCCCCATGCTGACCACTTCCTCCACGCTGAAGGGAAACGCCAGATCGCTGTACTGGCGCATCACGGCTCGGACTTTGGCCAACTGCTGCGGCGCCCAGTGTTCCAGCGGGCGGTCAAGCAGGCGACATTCGCCGCAGTCCGGCGTCAAATAGCCGGTTAGCAAGCGTAGCAGCGTCGATTTGCCGGCGCCGTTAGGGCCAATAATCGCCACCATTTCACCGCCGGCGAGGCTGAGCGAAACGTCGTTGATCAGGCGGCGCGCACCGAGGCTGTAACGCAGCTCTCGGGCCGTCAGGCAGGCGGCGTTATCCACCGGTTCGCTCCCGCTGGCGCATCACCAGCCACAAGAAGTAAGGACCGCCGATCAGGCTGGTCATCAACCCCACCGGCATTTCGGCCGGCGCCACCAGCGTGCGCGCCAGCGTGTCGCTGACCAGCAGCAGGCAGGCGCCGCCCAGCGCGGAGCAGGGCAGCAGCCAGCGGTGATCGCCGCCGAGGCGCATGCGCACCAGATGCGGCACCACCAAACCGACGAAGCCGATCACGCCGCTCATCGCTACCGCCGCGCCAATCAGCAGGGCGCTCAGCAGCAGCAGCTGCAGCTTGGCGCGCTGGACGTTCACCCCGAGGTAGTGGGCCTCTTCGTCCCCCAGCTGCAACAGGTTCAGCCGGCGCGCCTGCAGCAACGTCAGCAGCGCGGCGGGCAGGATCAGCGAGGCGGAAACGGCCAGCGTCGGCCACTGTGACTGGCTGAGGCTGCCCATCATCCACAGCGAGAACTGGCGCAGCTGTTGATCGCTGCTGACGTAGGAGAGCACGCCGATGGCCGCCATGCACAGGGCGTTGATGGCGATGCCCGCCAGCAACAGCCGCGACAGATTGCCGTGCCCGCTGCGGCTGATGCCGTAGATCAATAGCGACACCAGCAGGCTGCCGAGGAACGCCGCCAGCATATGGCCGTACAGCGCGATCGTCACCGGCAACGCCAGCGGCATCACGATGAACAGGGCGACAAACAGCGCGCCGCCGCTGCTGATGCCCAGCAGGCTCGGATCCGCCAGCGGGTTGCGGAACAGCCCCTGCATCACCGCGCCGGACACCGCCAATGCGCAGCCGATCACTACCGCCAGCAGCACGCGCGGCAGACGAATGTTCAGCCAGATGTGCCAGGCGGCGTCGCTGAAGGGTTCGCGCCACAGGGTGCGAAACGACAGCGTCAGCGCGCCCAGGTTGGCGGCGACCAGGGCCAGCAACGTCAGCAGCACCAGCAGGCCGATGATGGCCAACTGAGGCGAGGTGCGACAGCGCATTACTTTTGCTCCGCCGCGTGGCGCAGTTTGGCCAGCGCCGCCGGCGTTTCCAGACCGAAGCCCAGCAGCGCCATGTCATCGACGATCAGTACGCGGCGCTGCTTGCCTGCCGGCGTCAACGCCAGGCCCGGCAGCGTCCACAGCTGCTGTTCGCCGCCGAGGGTGCGCACGCCGTCGGTGGTGACCAGCAACAGGTCCGGCGCGCTGGCGATGACGCCTTCCTGCGACAGAGGACGATAGCGGTCAAAACCCTGCATGGCGTTTTTCAATCCGGCGGCGGCGATCACCGCGTCGGCGGCCGTGTGTTGCCCGGCGGCCATCGGCGTAATGCCGCCGTGGCTCATCACAAACAGCACTTTGACCGGCAGCGGAGAGGTGTCGACCGCCGCCAGCTGTTGTTGATAGCGTTCGCTCAGCTGTTTGCCTTGCTCATCACGCTGCAGCGCGGCGGCGATCACGGCGATTTTCTGCGGCACCGCCTGCAGGGTGGTGTCACCCGGCACGCTGACCACTTTGACGCCGCTGTCCGCCAGCTGTTTGAGCACCAGCGCCGGCTGCGCCAGCTCGGTCGTCAGCACCAGCGTCGGTTTGAGCGCCAAAATGCCTTCGGCGTTCAGTTGGCGCATGTAGCCGACGTCCGGCAGCTTTTTCACCGCCTCCGGATGCAGACTGGTGCTGTCACGGGCGATCACGTCGTCGCCGGCGCCGAGCGCGAAGGCGATTTCCGTCACGTCGCCGCCGATCGAGACGATGCGCTGCGCCGCCGCCGCGGTGAGCGGCAGCGCCAGCGCCAGCGTCATCATCAGCGTCAGGCGGCGGATCAAGGAAGATTTCATGCGGCGATGTCCTTGGCGGCGAGCGCGGCAACCTGCTCGCGCCACTGGGTTTGTTCCGGCTGCCCTTCGGTACGCTGGCCATACAGCTGCGCAATCTGCGTGCCATCGGCGGCGAACAGCTCCAGGCTGGTGACGATGCCGTCCTTGGTCGGTTTGCGGGTGATCCAGCTTTCGGCGATGGCGTCTTCGATCAGGTGCAGCGTGAAGCGGCGGTTAAACACGTTGATCCAGCCTTCCTGCGGCATCAAACGTTCGATCTGGCCAGTGAAGATCTGCACGCAGCCGCGGTTGCCGACGAAGATCATGATCTCGTTTTGCTGCTGCTGCGCCGCTTCCAGCAGCTGCGACAGCGCGCTGTTGTCCACCTGATAGGCCAGATCGTCGCCGACGGCGCGGAACGCCTGCTGGCGCGTCAGTTTGTTGCGGCTCAGCAGCTGGAAGAACTGGTGAACGTCGGTCATCGCGCGCCATTCACCGTCGATTTTGGCATGATCCTGCGTCGTTTCATCCGCGGTGCTCACCTCGGCGGGTTGCAGCGCCAGCGCTGGGTTTTCTTCGCTCAGGTGGCGCTCCACCAGCGCCATCCAGGCCGGCAGATCGGTCTCTTCGGTGGTGTAGACCTTGTGCAGCGCATCGCCCTGTTGGTCGAAGAACTGGATGCTGTGGCGCACGCCGCGCTTGTTGGTTTCGCTCATGGCGAAAACGCTGGTCCAGTGGTTGAGGAACAGGCGCAGATCCAGCTCGCGCGGGTTGAGGATCAGCCCGGCGTGGCCGTTGAGGTGCTGGTTGCGGTAGCGGCCCATCTGCTCATGCACCGCATAGCTGTTGCGGGTGATGGACTTGGTGACGCCGACCTGCTCAAGCTCGGTCAGCAGGGTGCGCGCATCGGCCTGCAGGCGGCGAGTGTCGTGGCCGACGCGGGCGTGCGTCAGCTCCGCTTCGCTGACGCCAAGGATCGCCGCCAGATCGCGGGCGTATTTGCCGGGGTGATCGATTTTAGCCTGTTGGTAGCGTTCGTATAGGGTGTTGCTCATGCGGGATTCTCCTGCGCTGTAATGCGAACGGCGGACAACCGGGTTGTCCGCCAGATAGTCAAATGATTACCACTGGTAGCTGACCAGCAGTTTGGCGTTGCGGCCATCCTGCGGGACGCCCTGCGGCGAGTAATATTCTTTGTCGAAGGCGTTGCCCAGCACTACGGTGGTGGTCATGCCTTGCAGCCGATCGCGGCCCTTGTAGCTCAGATAGAAGTCGTTGACGCCGTAGCCGCCTTGCTCCGGCGTCCCCGTTTGGACACGGGTGGCGCGCTCGGCGAAGGTGGCGACCCAGCCGGCGGACAAACCGGTTTCTCCCAGCGGCACGTCCAGCGAACTGGTAACGGTATCCGGGCTGATGTCGGCCAGCCAATCGCCGCTTTTCGCGTTCAATTCGCCATTGCGAGACTTGTCCTTGCCGCGTGTGCGGTTGTAAGCCAGATCCCAGTTAAACCACTTGGTCTGGTAGTTCAGCGAGGTGTCCCAACCCCAAATCTTGGCGCGAGAGATATTCGCTGAGGCGGTCTGCGTGCGGGTGACATACATGAAGATGTAGTCTTTGGCGTCGGTATCGAAATAACTGGCCTTGAATTGCAGGCTGTCATCCGCCAGCAGCAGATCGTCGAAGCGCAGGCCGAAACCGGCTTCGGTGGTGCTGGTGGTTTCCGGCCGCAGATTCGGGTTAGGCACCCAATAGTTGCCGGGGAAGTGGCGCGAATCGTTGTACATCTCGCCCATGGTCGGGGCACGGAAGGCTTGGGAATAGGAGCCGAACAGCATCAGCCAGTCGGTCGGCGAGTAGCTCAGGGCCCCGCGGGACGACCATTTGTCGGCCTTGACGTCTTCGTGGCCCTGGCTGCTGCCTTTGTAATCGTCGTAGCGCGTGCCGGCCAGCACGGTGATCGGAATGTCGCGCAGCGTAATTTCATCCTGCAGCCAGCCGGAGGCGAAGTTGATCTTGGCCTGCGGGAAGCTGGTGGTGGCGCCGCTCGGCTGCTGTTTCTGTTCATAGACTTCGGAGCCGTAGGTCAGCAGGTGTGACGCAAAACTGTCGGCGAACAGACGCGTACGGTTTTCCAGCTTGCCGCCGTTGGTGGTCTGCTTGCGGAATTCGTCGGTCGCACCGGCGTTGTGCGCATTGATTTTGACTTCCGAGGTGTACAGCTTGGCGGTGGCGTCCAGCCAATCCTGGCCGACCGGCTTGAGCTTATAGCTCAGAGCGGCATCGCGCTGGATGGTGGAGCGGTTGGTCATCGGGTTGCCGCTCGAGCTGTCCGGCGTCTGCGGGTTTTTCGGTTCCTGGGCGCTGTTGTTGTAGTAGCGCAGATCGCCGCTCAATGACTGATTGTCGTCGATTTTCCAGGTGCCTTTGGCCAGCACGTTGCTGATGGTTTCGTCGTTTGGCGCATCGAAGCCGTTGCCCTGACGCAGATTGCCGACGTCGCGAGTACCGAACGACAGCAGGCCGTCGAGGTTATCGGTCTTGCCGTAGGCGCTGGCGCCCATGCCCAGGCTGTGATCGCCGGTGCCAGCAGTGCCGTAGACGCGGAACCCGGTATCGTGGCCCGGCAGCAGCAGATCGGCGGCATCGACGGTCTCGTAGGCGATGACGCCGCCCAGTGCGCCACTGCCGTACAGCAACGCAGAGGGGCCGCGCACAATTTCAATGCGCTTGACCAGCGCCGGATCGAGGAAGGTGCCGCCGATGTGGCCGGTATCGGTCCCCTGGCGGATGCCGTCGACCAGCGTCAGCACGCCGTTTTTGCCGTAGCCGCGCATCGTCACGTCCTGACCGTTGCTGCGCCCGGTGCCGTTGACGGTGATGCCCGGCACGCGGCGCAGCATATCGGCGGCCGAGGTGGCGGTCTGGCTTTCCGGCGAGTTGCCTTCGATCACCGTGACCATCATCGGCGCTTCAAAGCTGCTGCGTTGGTTGCCGGTGGCGACCACGGTCATGGTCTCGTCGGCGGCTTTGGCTTTTTTGGCCGCTGCCGCGTTGGAAGAGGATGTTGTGCTGGTGTTTTGTGCCAAGGCCACCGTAGGCAGAGCACAGGCAATCGCCAGACTCAAAGCGGAAAAACGCAGCCGGGTGGAAAATGTCAGAGGCATGGTGCAACTCTCCGTATGTAATAAACATATCAATAGATTTGCTGGCTGCCTGGATCAAAAGATCGGGGTGGCTGGCGTTTGAGGATTCTGTGGTTATTTGGTCAGGATCAATTTCCCGGCTTTGGTCTGCCGCAGCTGATAGCGCTGGCCCTGATGGGTAATGAACGCGATGCCGTCGGCGCCGAGCAGCTGTGCGCTGTCGTAGCTGGGCGGCGCGTTTGCGCTGTGCTCGGTCGGGGCCGCGGCGGCGGGGGTAGGCGTGTTGGCAGTATCCATCATCATTGTGCTTATAAAACAGACCATTAAATGGTAATTAATATCAAACTGAGAATCATTATCATGTGAAGGAAAGGTTACATCAAGGAAAATTTTCTTACCGATGGAACCTTTTTGTCGAATGGACATCCGGCGGCGGGCCGAGCGCACTCGGCCCGTAAAAAAGGGGCGTTATTTCAGCAGGGTTTCGATGCGGTCAAACAGACGTTCGGGCTTGGTGATCGGTGCAAAACGCGTGACGCGCTGGCCGTCGGCGGTGAGCAGGAACTTGGTGAAATTCCACTTGATGCGGCGGCTGCCCAGAATGCCGGGCGCCAGGCGTTTCAGCTCATTGAACAGCGGGTGTGCGCCGGGACCGTTAACGTCTATCTTGTTGAACAGCGGGAAACTGACGCCGTAGTTGAGGCTGCAAAAATTGGCGATCTCCAGCGGGCTGCCCGGCTCCTGAGAACCAAACTGGTTGCAGGGGAAGCCGAGCACCACCAGGCCGCGTTCACGATAGTATTGCCACAAATTTTCCAGCCCGCGGTATTGCGGGGTGAAGCCGCACTTGCTGGCGGTGTTGACCACCAGATAAGCGCGCGCCGGGAAATCTCCCAGCGTTTTTTGCTCGCCCTGCAGCGTGACGCAGGGGATGGATAACAGAGAGTGAATCATGCCGGGGCTCCAGGTGCATTTCGGCGGGTGCTAAAGCGTTGCGATCAGTATAGATGAGCGGGGCAGAAGGAATAAAGCCGGGGCGTGGCCCCGGCCTCTACTGGGTTAGAAACGGCTATCGACCGCATCCGCCAGCATCGCCAGCAGCTGTTCGCTGTCGGACCAGCTCAGGCAAGGATCGGTGATCGACTGGCCATAGGTCAGCGGCTGGCCGGCGACGATTTTCTGCGTGCCTTCCACCAGGAAGCTTTCCGCCATCACGCCGGTGATGGCGGCGGAGCCGGCGCGGATCTGCTGGCAGACATTGTCGGCCACTTCCAGCTGGCGGCGGTGCATCTTCTGGCAGTTGCCGTGGCTGAAGTCGATCACCAGGTGTTCAGGCAGATCGAACTCGCGCAGGCTGTCGCAGGCGGTGGCGATGTCGCTGGCGTGGTAGTTCGGCGTTTTGCCGCCGCGCATGATGATGTGGCCATACGGGTTGCCGCTGGTCTGGTAGATGGTCATCTGGCCATGTTTGTCCGGCGACAGGAACATGTGCCCGGCGCGCGCCGCGCGAATGGCGTCGATGGCGATGCGAGTGTTGCCATCGGTGCCGTTTTTGAAGCCGACCGGGCAAGAGAGCGCCGAAGCCATTTCACGGTGGATCTGGCTTTCGGTGGTGCGTGCGCCGATGGCACCCCAGCTGATCAGATCGGCGATGTATTGGCCGACCACCATGTCCAGAAATTCGGTGGCAGTCGGCAGGCCGAGCTGGTTCACTTCCAGCAGCAGGCGGCGCGCCATTTCGATGCCGCGGTTGACCTGGAAAGTGCCGTCCAGCGCTGGATCGGAGATCAGACCTTTCCAGCCGACGACGGTGCGCGGTTTTTCGAAGTAGGTGCGCATCACGATCTCCAGGCGATCCTGGTAGCGTTCGCGCAGGGCGTTCAGCCGGCCGGCGTAATCGACGGCGGCGTCGAGATCGTGGATGGAGCAGGGGCCTATCACCACCAACAGGCGGCGGTCTTCACCGGTGAGGATTTTTTCAATGCGTTTTCGTGACGCTGTCACGTTATCGGCAACGGCCGCCGAGATCGGCAGCTTGTCCGCCAACGCTTGCGGCGTGACGAGGCTGTCGATGCGCGCGGTCCGCAGTTCATCTGTTTTGTACATGCTGTTCCCTGGAAACTGTTCTTCTCTGCGGCAGGAGTGCCGGGAAGTGATGGCGATCACAATAACGCAAAAAGCGCTGAATTCAACCGTAGAGATTGCGTTCTGTTGATCAAAGCCGCGAAAAAAAGCACAAAAAAATCAGCTATTGCTGAAATAAACGCCAGGCGGCGGGGCGCGACGGCCCCGCGGGAAAAAGATCAGAACATGCGGCGGCTCATACCGAGGATATCGAGGATTTTGGTGGAGATCTCTTCGACCGAATAGTTGGTGGTATTGAGGTAGCGGATCTGATTTTTGCGGAACAGCGCCTCGACTTCGGCGATCTCCATGCGGCACTGGCGCAATGAGGCGTAACGGCTGTTTTCGCGCCGTTCTTCGCGGATCGCCGCCAGGCGCTCCGGATCGATGGTCAGACCGAATAATTTATGCTGAAACGGTTTCAGCGAAGCCGGCAGGTGCAAATTGTCCATATCATCGGCGATAAACGGGTAGTTGGCGGCGCGGATGCCGAACTGCATCGCCAGATAGAGACTGGTGGGGGTTTTGCCGCAGCGCGACACGCCGAGCAGGATCACCTGCGCCTGATCGAGGTTGCGCAGCGAAATGCCGTCATCGTGCGCCAGGGTATAGTCGATGGCGGCGATGCGCGCATCGTACTTGCCGAGGTTGCTGGCGGTCAGGCCGTGGGTGCGGTTCGGCACCGGCGTCGGTTCCACGTCCAGCTCGCCCTGCAGCGGGCCGACCAGCGCCTGCACGATATCCTGACAGAAGCCCTGGCTCTGGACGATCACGTCGCGCACTTCCGGCGAGATGATGGAGTAAAACACCAGCGGCCGCACGCCGGTTTCATTATAGATATCATCAATTTGTTGGCGAACTGCGCGTGCACGGGCCTCGGTTTCGACAAATGGCAAGGTGTACGTGGTTGCCGTGACCGGGAACTGCGACAGCACCGCGTGCCCCAGCACTTCGGCGGTGATCGCCGTACCATCCGAAATATAAAAAACGCTTCTTTCCACCCGAGGCTCCTTACCTGAAAACGGTGTTCCTGCAGTTGATCACTGCCAATATCATGAGCTGCAGACGATTCGTCGGTAAAGGGGCGAGGGAAAAAATTGTGACGGCGCGGCGGTAAACCGCCTTGCGGCGGCGCGTGAAGAAAAGCGCGCTTTGGCGGCGGTAAAAATCGTGGCGCAGCGACGCTTTTCGATCCGAAACGCCAATTTGCCGCTATTTTCACCAAAAACGGTAGCGTTTGCGTGGTCATTAAAACAGAAGTTTAAAAACAACGTAATTTGTTGAGAACTAAGCTTTTCGTGCGATTGGGAACGGTTCCCAGGCAAATCAGCCGGTTAGGACATTCTCTTAAAAACCACTTTCTTCAGTGGGTTGATCGATTCACCTTTCCATTTTCCCCAGATCAGTGTGCTAGTCTGATTCGGCTCCGTGTTAGCGGCGCCGTAAAGCAAGCGAATTAAATCCGTCTTTACCCTACTGATAGCAATAAGGATTGTCTCGATGTCCAACAATGGCCCAGACTTGCGTAATGTGCTTTGGTACAACCAGCTTGGCATGCACGACGTTGACCGTGTCGGCGGCAAAAACGCCTCCCTCGGTGAAATGATCACCAATCTTTCCGATTTGGGCGTGGCCGTGCCGAACGGTTTTGCCACCACCGCACAGGCGTTTAATGATTTCCTCGAACAAAGCGGTGTTAACCAGCGCATCTATCAGCTACTGGATCAGACCGACGTTGACGACGTTGCACAACTGGCCAAGGCCGGCGCCCAGATCCGCCAATGGGTGATCGACACGCCGTTCCACGCCGAGTTCGAACGTGAAATTCATCAGGCTTACCAACAGCTCGCCGACGGCGAACCGGAAGCCTCCTTTGCGGTGCGCTCCTCCGCCACGGCGGAAGACATGCCGGACGCGTCCTTTGCCGGCCAGCAGGAAACCTTCCTCAACGTGCAGGGCATCGACGCCGTGATGGTGGCGATCAAGCACGTCTTCGCGTCGCTGTTCAACGACCGCGCCATCTCTTATCGCGTGCATCAGGGCTATGACCACCGCGGCGTGGCGCTGTCGGCCGGCGTACAGCGTATGGTGCGCTCCGATCTGGCCTCCTCGGGCGTGATGTTCACCATCGACACCGAGTCCGGCTTTGATCAGGTGGTGTTCATCACCTCCGCCTTCGGCCTGGGCGAAATGGTGGTGCAGGGCGCGGTGAACCCGGATGAGTTCTACGTGCACAAACCGACGCTGCAAAACGGCAAGCCGGCGATCGTGCGCCGCAACTTGGGCTCGAAAAAGATCCGTATGGTGTACGCGCCGTCGCAGGATCACGGCAAACAGGTGCGCATCGAAGACGTGCCGGAAGCGCAGCGCAGCCGTTTCTCGCTGACGGATGACGAAGTGCAGGCGCTGGCGCAGCAGGCGATCCTGATCGAAAAACACTACGGCCGCCCGATGGATATCGAGTGGGCGAAAGACGGCCATACCGGCAAACTGCTGATCGTGCAGGCGCGTCCGGAGACCGTGCGCTCCAACGAGCAGACCATGGAGCGCTATCAGTTGAACGGTTCCAGCCCGGTGCTGGTGGAAGGCCGCGCCATCGGCCACCGCATCGGCGCTGGCCCGGTGAAAGTGATCCACGACATCAGCGAAATGGATCGCATCCTGCCAGGCGACGTGCTGGTGACCGACATGACCGACCCGGACTGGGAGCCGATCATGAAGAAGGCCGCCGCGATCGTTACCAACCGCGGCGGGCGCACCTGTCACGCGGCGATCATCGCCCGTGAGCTGGGCATTCCGGCGGTGGTGGGCTGCGGCCACGCCACCGACGTGCTGAAAGACGGCCAAAAAGTCACCGTCTCCTGCGCGGAAGGCGATACCGGCTTCGTTTACAGCGACATGCTGGACTTCAGCGTGCAGAGCTCCGAAGTGACCGAGCTGCCGGATCTGCCGCTGAAGATCATGATGAACGTCGGCAACCCGGATCGCGCCTTCGACTTTGCGCGTTTGCCGAACGAAGGCGTGGGCCTGGCGCGGCTGGAATTTATCATCAACCGCATGATCGGCGTGCACCCGCGCGCGCTGCTGGAATTCGATCAGCAGACGCCGGCGCTGCAAAACGAAATTCGCGCGCTGATGCAGGGTTACGATCACCCGGTCGAGTTCTACGTCGGCCGCCTGACCGAAGGCATCGCGACGCTGGGCGCCGCCTTCTGGCCGAAGCGCGTGATCGTGCGCCTGTCCGACTTCAAATCCAACGAGTACGCCAACCTGGTGGGCGGCGACAAGTATGAACCGCACGAAGAGAACCCGATGCTGGGCTTCCGTGGCGCCGGCCGTTACGTGGCCGACAGCTTCCGCGATTGCTTCGCGCTGGAGTGCGAGGCGGTGAAACGCGTGCGTAATGAAATGGGGCTGACCAACGTCGAAATCATGGTGCCGTTCGTGCGCACTGTGGCCCAGGCGGAAGCGGTGGTGGCGGAGCTGGCGCGTCAGGGGCTGAAGCGCGGTGAAAACGGGCTGAAAGTGATCATGATGTGCGAGATCCCGTCCAATGCGCTGTTGGCGGATCAGTTCCTCGAGCACTTCGACGGCTTCTCTATCGGCTCCAACGACATGACCCAGCTGGCGCTGGGGCTGGATCGTGACTCCGGCGTGGTGTCGGAGCTGTTCGATGAACGCAACGAGGCGGTGAAAGCGCTGCTGTCGATGGCGATTCAGGCGGCCAAGCGCCACGGCAAATACGTCGGCATCTGCGGCCAGGGCCCGTCCGACCACGAAGACTTCGCCGAATGGCTGATGGAGCAGGGCATCGACAGCCTGTCGCTCAATCCGGACACCGTGGTGCAGACCTGGATTAATTTGTCGAAAAAGAAATAATGCCTCGGCATCGCTAAGGCATTAACGCCGGGCCGCAGTTAACGCTGCGGCCTTTTTATTTCTGAATGTAAATAACGGCGCGTAAAATAATCAATTTGGCGAAAAAAGAATAAAAAAAAGCCCACCGTAGGAGATGGGCAAAGACTACACACAGCAATTCACATGTATGGCATTACATTGTTCAGAAAGGTTGCTTTAAAATCAGTGATTTGAAGCAATAGATGGCCATAATACTAGATTTTTGAACGCGACTAGTCATTAAGAATCATCCTAATCGATAGCGTCATCACATTTTATTTGCGGGCGTTATCTCTTTTTGCCGCTTGCAACAAACAGAGATTTACATTGCACCTTTCATTCGCCGGGCCTCAATCAATATATCGCGGCATTATATTTGGCGTAGATATTACTCGAATGAGGTAGGAATAATGACGGGGGGAAATATTCCGCCCGACGATGCGGGCGGAAGGGGGAATTAGCGTTTTTCCAGATCTTCGATGACTTGCTCCGGCGCGGTGGTCGGCTCCGGCGCTTCATTCATCCAGGCGGTCAGCAGGCGATAAGATACTGCCAACACCACCGGGCCGATGAACAGGCCGATCATGCCGAAGGCCAGCAAGCCGCCGATAACGCCGGACAGGATCAGCAGCAGCGGCAGGTCGGCGCCCATACGGATCAGCACCGGGCGCAGCACGTTATCCAGCGTTGCTACCACGCAGCTCCAGACCAGTAACACGGTGCCCCAGGTGGTGTCGCCATGCCAGTACAGCCAGATGATGGCCGGCACCAGCACCAACAGTGGCCCCAATTGCGCTACGCAGCAGATAAAGATCAGCATCGTCAACAAGGTGGCGGCCGGAATGCCGCTCACCGCCAGACCGATACCGCCCAGTACTGACTGCACCAGCGCCGTCACCACTACGCCCAGCGCGACGGCGCGGATCGCCTGGCCACCCAGCAGCACCGCCGCATCGCCGCGTGCAGAACCGAGGCGCACCGCAAAGTGGCGGATACCCAGCGCTACCTGCTCGCCGCGCGCATACAGCAATGCGCTGAACAGCAGCATCAGCGCGCAGTGCAGCAGCAGACGGCCGATATGCGCCGCCTGCGCCACGAACCAGGTGGCGGTCTGGCCGAAGTACGGCTGCACTTTCGCCAGCAGCGCGGCGCCGCCGGCGTTGATCAGCGTGTGGTAGCTGGTGTAGAGCCTGTCGCCGATCATCGGCACGGACTGCAGCCAGGCGAGATCGGGAATATGCAGCTTGCCCGGCGAACTGGCCCAGGCGATCAGCGGTGCGCTGTTATCCACCACGCTGCTGATCAGCAGGGAGATAGGCAGAATGAACAGCAGGATCAGCAGCAGGGTCATGACCAGCACCGCCAGCGAGCGGCGGCCCCACAGCAGCTTTTGCAGTTTGAGCAGCAGCGGCCAGGTGGCGATCACCACCATGCCCGCCCAGGCGAAGCCGAGAATAAACGGTTGGATCACCCAAAAACAGGCGACGATCATGATGGCGATAAACAGCACGCCGAAAATAATTCGCGGTAAGTCGTAACGCGATTGCGGGAGTGGCATCAGTGGCTTCTCATCCTGGTCAATTAAATCCCTGGCACCGGGGTATCGGGGTGCCTGTCGGTCGGTTTATCACCGCCGGGCGGCCGCCTGTGGCGGCGCTCGCAGGGCGGTAATAATGTGAATGCCTTCACTAAACGAGTATGTTAGTTTTTAGTGTCACTAAAAAATAGGGTGGGTCTGAATTAAAGGCCCGATTCAGCGTACATCAGCGCATAAAAAATAGACGGACAGGGTCAAAAAAGCGAATGATCCCACAGATTTCTCAGGCGCCCGGCCTCGTTCAACGGGTGCTCGACTTTTTGGAAGCACTGAAGCAAAACGGATTCAACGGCGATACCGCCACCAGCTACGCTGACCGGCTGACGATGGCTACCGACAACAGCATCTATCAGCTGTTGCCCGATGCGGTGGTGTTCCCCCGTTCCACCGCCGACGTGGCGCTGATCGCCCGCCTGGCCGGGGAGGAGCGATTCAAGACGCTGACCTTCAGCCCGCGCGGCGGCGGCACCGGCACCAACGGCCAGTCGCTCAATACCGGCATCGTGGTCGATATGTCGCGCCATATGAACCGCATTCTGGAAATCAACGTCGAACAAGGCTGGGTAAAAGTCGAAGCCGGCGTCATCAAGGATCAGCTGAATCAGTATCTGCGGCCGTTCGGCTATTTCTTCTCGCCGGAACTGTCCACCAGCAACCGCGCCACGCTGGGCGGCATGATCAACACCGACGCCTCCGGCCAGGGCTCGTTGGTGTACGGCAAAACCTCCGATCACGTGTTAGGCCTGCGGGCGGTGCTGCTGGGCGGTGAGATGATCGATACCCGCGCCATGCCGACGGCGCTGGCGGAAACGATTGCTCTGGAAGAGACCGCCGAAGGGCGCATCTACCGCACGGTGCTCAACCGCTGCCGCGAGCAGCGTGCGCTGATCCTCGAGAAATTCCCCAAACTCAACCGCTTCCTCACCGGTTACGATCTGCGCCATGTGCTGAGCGACGATCTGCAAACTTTCGATCTGACGCGCATCCTGACCGGCGCCGAAGGCACGCTGGCGTTTATCACCGAGGCGCGGCTGGATATCACGCCGCTGCCGAAAGTGCGCCGCCTGGTCAACGTGAAGTATGACTCCTTCGACTCGGCGCTGCGCAATGCGCCCTTTATGGTCGAAGCCAAGGCGCTGTCGGTGGAAACCATCGATTCCAAGGTGCTGAACCTGGCGCGTGAAGACATCGTTTGGCACTCGGTGAACGAACTGATCGCCGACGTGCCGGATAAAGAGATGCTGGGGCTGAACATCGTTGAGTTCGCCGGCGACGATCGGGCGCTGATCGACGGTCAGATGGAGACGCTGTGCCAACGGCTGGATGAACTGATCGGGCAGCGGCAGGGCGGTGTGATCGGGTACCAGATCTGCGGCGATCTGGTCGGCATCGAGCGCATTTACAACATGCGCAAGAAGGCGGTCGGGCTGCTGGGCAACGCCAAGGGGCGCGCCAAGCCGATTCCGTTCGCCGAGGACACCTGCGTGCCGCCGCAACACCTGGCGGACTATATCGTCGAATTCCGTCAACTGCTCGACGACCACCACCTGAGCTACGGCATGTTCGGCCACGTCGACGCCGGGGTGCTGCACGTGCGCCCGGCGCTCGACATGTGCGACCCGCAGCAGGAAGTGCTGATGAAGCAGATCTCCGATCAGGTGGTGGCGCTGACCGCCAAATACGGCGGCCTGCTGTGGGGTGAGCACGGTAAGGGCTTCCGTGCCGAGTACAGCCCTGAGTTCTTCGGGGAAACGCTGTATGAAGAGCTGCGCCGCATCAAGGCGGCGTTTGATCCGGATAACCGGCTGAACCCGGGCAAGATCTGTTCGCCACTGGCGGTAGATGCGCCGATGATGCAGGTGGACGCGGTTAAACGCGGCACCTTCGATCGTCAGATCCCGGTCGAGGTGCGCACTTCGTTCCGCGGCGCGCTGGAGTGTAACGGCAACGGCCTGTGCTTCAACTTCGACGTGCGCAGCCCGATGTGCCCGTCGATGAAGATCAGCGGCAACCGCATTCATTCACCGAAAGGGCGGGCGACGCTGGTGCGCGAGTGGCTGCGTCTGTTGGCCGAGCAGGGCGTCGATCCTTTGGCGCTGGAGGAACAGCTGCCGCAGCAACGAGTCAGCCTGCGCGGTTTGATCGAAAAGACCCGCAACAGCTGGCACGCGGGCAAGGGCGAGTATGACTTCTCGCACGAAGTGAAAGAGGCGATGTCCGGCTGCCTGGCCTGCAAGGCCTGCTCCACCCAGTGCCCGATCAAGATTGACGTGCCGGGATTCCGTTCGCGCTTCCTGCAGCTCTACCACACCCGTTATCTGCGCCCGGTAAGCGACTACATGGTCGCCGGCGTGGAGAGCTATACCCCATTGATGGCCCGCGCGCCGAAGGTGTTCAACTTCTTCTTCCGCCAGCCGTGGCTGCGGGAGATGAGCCGCAACGCCATCGGCATGGTCGATCTGCCGCTGCTGTCCAGCCCGACGCTGCGTCAGCAGCTGTCCGGCCACCGCGCGACCACGCTGACGCTGGAGCAGCTGGAAGGGCTGAGCGCCGATCAGCGCGCAGATCACGTGCTGATCGTCCAGGATCCGTTCACCAGCTATTACGACGCCAAAGTGGTGGCGGACTTTGTCCGCCTGGTGGAGAAGCTCGGCTATAAACCGGTGCTGCTGCCGTTCTCGCCGAACGGCAAGGCGCAGCATGTGAAAGGTTTCCTGACGCGCTTTGCCCGCACCGCGCGCAAAACCGCCGATTTTCTCAACCGCGTAGCGCAGCTCGACATGCCGCTGGTGGGCGTCGATCCGGCACTGGTGCTGTGTTACCGCGACGAATACCGCGAGATCCTCGGCGCTGAGCGCGGCGATTTCCAGGTGCAGCTGGTGCATGAATGGCTGCAGCAGCGGATCGCGGATCGCGCCGAACAGCCGGCGACCGGCGAGCCGTGGTATCTGTTCGGCCACTGCACCGAAACCACCGCGCTGCCGGCCAGCGGCCAACAGTGGGCGGCGATCTTCGCCCGCTTCGGCGCCAAACTGGAAAACGTCAGCGTCGGCTGCTGCGGCATGGCGGGGACTTACGGCCACGAAGCCAAGAACCTGCAAAACTCGCTCGGCATTTATGAGTTATCATGGCACCCGACACTGCAGCGTTTGCCAAGGCAGCGCTGCCTGGCGACCGGCTATTCCTGCCGCAGCCAGGTGAAACGCATCGAGGGCAATGGCGTGCGCCACCCATTACAGGCACTTCTGGAGATGATTGAGTGAAATTGTGGAAACGTGAAACATCGCTGGAGCAGCTGAACCGCGCCGGCGACGGCTGCATGGTCAGCCATGTGGGCATCGAGTTTACCCAATTGGGCGAGGATTTCCTCGAGGCCACCATGCCGGTCGATGGCCGTACCCGCCAGCCGTTCGGGCTGTTGCACGGCGGGGCGTCGGTGGTGCTGGCGGAATCGATGGGATCGATGGCCGGTTACCTGTGCAGTGAGGGCGAGCAGAAAGTGGTGGGGCTGGAGATCAACGCCAACCACCTGCGCGCGATGTTCGATGGCCAGGTGCGCGGGGTATGTCGCGCACTGCACGTCGGCCGTCGCCATCAGGTGTGGCAAATCGAGATCTTCGACGCGCGCGATCGGCTGTGCTGCACCTCGCGTCTGACCACGGCGGTTATCGACTGATTCTCGCCGGTTTCCGCAGGCTGCCGGCCTGCGGAGCCTTTCGCTTTACAGCTGAAACGGTACGCGTTTGACGAAGTCCTTCTGAAACGCGTTCGCCTTCTCCCAGGTGCCTTCCATCGCATACTTTTGGCAGATCAGCGTCAGCGTGTGGCGGGCGAAGTGATAGCTTTGCACCCGAAACAGCTGGCAGCGCTGCGGATTGTTGATCTCGACGATCAGCCGGTTGTGCAGCTTGCTGAGCGCGTGCAGGTAGCTGTCATCGTCGCCGTTCTCCAGGCACAGATTGGCCATGGTGAGGCTGACGCTGTTGTACCGCTTCAGGTGGTCGATATTGCATTCCGGGCGCCGCAGCGCCGCTTCGGCCATATAAAAGTCCACCGTGGCGTCGCGCACGCTGAATTTGTAGTCATCAATCTTGCCCAGTAACCATGCGTTGATCGAAAGAGTCATTGGCTTCGCGCTCAAATTCAAACTGAATGATAATCATTATCATATAAACTGCCGCGTTGCCGATCAATCCCCGGCGTGGCGTTTTTTTATTGCGCGGAAGGGTAAAAGACCGCCGCCGCCCCAACTTAATCCTGAGCGACTAAACTTTAACCTGAGGGTTGCGCGCTTGCGCAGCGCCACGAAATGCCGATAAACGCACATTTACGACAGACAGAATGCAGAAATAGGTATTTTCTATGAATGTTTAGATCGGCAACGCACCGCAGCGCTGTAACGCTGACGGGCCACCGGGGAGTGCGGTACGGTGATGCAGGATAGATAATAAATTCATAGGGATAGCATGCACACCTTGCCGCCGGACGCCGCAAGCCGCCACGAATGTCCCGCTGGCTTGCCGCACGCCGCAGCGAAAAACCGCGCTGGCGGCGGATACCCCCGCAAAACAAACGGTTGAAGTGATAATCGTTATCACTAACATATAAGCAACCCAGATTGGCTGTGGCCAAACACGAGTGTGAGGTAGACCCTATGCAAACGGAAAATGTCGGCACCTTTTCTCTGGATGAAAATGTCTGGCAAGGCATTTCGCTCAGCGACAGCGCCGTACGACAAATAACGAAACTGATGCAGCAGGATCCGCAGGTGAAAGGGCTGCAGCTAGGGGTGAAACAATCCGGCTGCGCCGGCTTTGCCTATGTGCTGGATCTGACCCGCGAACCCGCCGATGACGATCTGCTGTTTGAGCGCGACGGCGCCAAACTCTATGTGCCGCTGAAGGCGATGCCGTTCATCGATGGCACCACGGTAGATTACGTCCGCGAAGGGCTGAATCAGATATTCAAATTCAACAACCCTAAAGCTCAGCATGCCTGCGGGTGCGGCGAGAGCTTTGGCGTTTGAGCGATGCAATCAACATGACACGAAGCAATGTAGAAATGCCTAATGAAGTGCAGGCTTGGGTCAGCGAAGGTCGCTACAAAGAAGGTTTCTTCACCCAGCTGGCAACCGATGAGTTGGCCAAAGGCATCAACGAAGAGGTGGTGCGCGCCATCTCGGCCAAGCGCAACGAACCCGAGTGGATGCTGGAATTCCGCCTCGAGGCCTACCGCGCCTGGCTGCAGATGGAAGAGCCGCACTGGCTGAAGGCCAATTACGATCGCCTGAACTACCAGGACTACAGTTACTATTCGGCGCCCTCCTGCGGCAGCTGCGACGACGCCTGCGGTTCGCAACCCGGCGCCGAGCAGCAGCCGGGCGCGGCGACGGAAAAAGATTACCTGACCAGCGAAGTGGAGCTGGCGTTCAATCAGCTCGGGGTGCCGGTGCGCGAGGGCAGCGAAGTGGCGGTGGACGCCATCTTCGACTCGGTCTCGGTCGCTACCACCTACCGTGAAAAACTGGCGGAGAGCGGGGTGATCTTCTGCTCGTTCGGCGAAGCGATTCAGGAATACCCGGATCTGGTGCGTCAGTACCTGGGGCGCGTGGTGCCCTCCAACGATAACTTCTTCGCCGCGCTGAACGCCGCAGTAGCCTCCGACGGCACCTTCGTCTATGTGCCGAAAGGCGTGCGATGCCCGATGGAGCTGTCGACCTATTTCCGTATCAACGCCGCCAAAACCGGCCAGTTCGAGCGCACCATCCTGATCGCCGACGAAGGCAGCTATGTCAGCTACATCGAAGGCTGTTCCGCCCCGGTGCGCGACAGCTACCAGTTGCACGCAGCGGTGGTGGAAGTGATCCTGCATAAAGACGCCGAAGTGAAATACTCGACGGTGCAGAACTGGTTCTCCGGCGGCGAGAGCAAGGGCGGTATCCTCAACTTCGTCACCAAGCGCGCGCTGTGCGAAGGCGCCGGCTCGAAAATGTCCTGGACCCAGTCGGAAACCGGCTCGGCCATCACCTGGAAATACCCGAGCGTGATTCTGCAGGGCGACAATTCGATCGGCGAATTCTTCTCGGTGGCGCTGACCAGCGGCCATCAGCAGGCGGACACCGGCACCAAGATGATCCACATCGGCAAAAACACCAAGTCGACCATCATCGCCAAAGGCATTTCCGCCGGCCACAGCGAGAACACCTATCGCGGCCTGGTGAAAATCCTGCCGGGGGCGGAAAACGCCCGTAACTTTACCCAGTGCGACTCGATGCTGATCGGGCCGGACAGCGGTGCCCACACGTTCCCTTACGTTGAAGCGCGCAACAACAGCGCTCAGCTGGAGCACGAAGCCACCACCTCGAAGATCGGCGACGACCAGCTGTTCTACTGCCTGCAGCGCGGCATCAGCGAGGATGACGCCATTTCGATGATCGTCAACGGTTTCTGCAAGGACGTTTTCTCCGAGCTGCCGCTGGAGTTCGCCGTCGAGGCGCAGAAACTTCTGGCCATCAGCCTGGAACACAGCGTGGGTTAATCGCCGCATTTTTAGCGCCGTCGGCGCTATCTGAGGACACAGCATGTTAAGCATCAAGAATTTGAAAGTCAGCGTGGAAGGCAACGAGATCCTCAAGGGATTGGATCTGGAGATCAAACCGGGCGAAGTGCATGCCATCATGGGGCCGAACGGCTCGGGCAAGAGCACGCTGTCCGCCACGCTGGCGGGGCGTGAAGAGTACGAAGTGACCGAAGGGGAAGTCACTTTCAAGGGCAAGGACCTGCTGGAACTGGATCCGGAAGATCGCGCCGGCGAGGGCGTGTTTCTGGCCTTCCAGTACCCGGTGGAGATCCCCGGCGTCAGCAACCACTTCTTCCTGCAGACCTCGGTCAACGCGGTGCGCAAATACCGCGAGCAGGAGCCGCTGGATCGTTTTGACTTCGCCGATTTCATCGAAGAGAAAATTGCGCTGCTGGACATGCCGGCCGATCTGTTGACCCGTTCGGTCAACGTCGGTTTCTCCGGCGGCGAGAAAAAGCGCAACGACATTCTGCAGATGGCGGCGCTGGAGCCGGATCTGTGCATTCTCGATGAAACCGACTCCGGTCTAGACATCGATGCGCTCAAGATCGTCGCCAACGGCGTCAACTCGCTGCGGGACGGCAAGCGCGCTTTTATCATCGTGACTCACTATCAGCGCATTCTGGACTACATCCAGCCGGATTACGTACACGTGCTGTCCCAGGGGCGCATCGTCAAATCCGGCGATTTCTCGCTGGTGAAACAGTTGGAGGAGCAGGGCTATGGCTGGCTTACCGACCAACAGTAATTCAAACGCGCTGCAGCAGCTGTATCGCCTGTTCGAAGGCCGCGGCGGCGAGCGTTCGCCGCATGCGTTGGCGCACTGGCAGCAGGCGCTGCGCCTCGGCTGGCCGACGCGCAAGCATGAAAACTGGAAATACACGCCGCTGGAGAGCCTGCTGGAACAGCAGTTCCTCGATCCGCAGCCCGCGCCGGTGAGCGCAGAGCAGCTTGAGGCGCTGGCGCTTGGCATCGATGCCTGTCGGCTGGTGTTTATCGACGGCCGCTACAGCGCCGCACTCAGCGATAGCGAACTGGGCGACTACCAGTTTGAATTGACTGCCTACGGCACGCCGCAGGCGCTGCCGGAGCCGGTCCAGCCGGAGATTTTCCTGCACCTGACCGAAAGTCTGGCACAGGAAACCAGCCTGATTCGCCTGCCGGCCGGCAAGGCCCCGGCTCGCCCGCTGTACCTGCTGCATATCAGCAGCGGACGCGGCGCCAGCGGCGAAGTGAACACCGTGCATCACCGCCATCATCTGGAGATTGGGCGCGGGGCTGAGGCGGAAGTGATTGAACACTATGTCAGCCTGGGCGAGGCCGCGCACTTCACCGGCGCGCGCCTGACCGCCAACGTGGCGGACAACGCCGGGCTGTTGCACTGCAAGCTGGCGTTTGAGAGCCAGCCGAGCTACCACTTTGCCCATAACGATCTGGTTATCGGCCGCGACGCGCGGGTGAAAAGCGACAGCTTCCTGCTGGGCGCCGGTCTGACGCGGCACAACACCAGCGCGCAGCTGAACGGCGAAGGCGCGAACCTGGTAATCAACAGCCTGGTGCTGCCGGTGGGCAAAGAGATCTGCGATACCCGCACCTATCTGGAGCACAACAAAGGTTATTGCGAGAGCCGTCAGCTGCATAAAACCGTGGTCAGCGATCGCGGCAAGGCGGTGTTCAACGGCATGATCAAAGTGGCCAAGCACGCGATCAAAACCGACGGCCAGATGACCAACCATAACCTGCTGTTGGGGAAGGTGGCGGAGGTGGATACCAAGCCGCAGCTGGAGATCTACGCCGACGACGTCAAATGCAGCCACGGCGCCACCGTGGGGCGCATCGATGAAGAGCAGCTGTTCTATCTGCAGTCGCGCGGCATCGACAAACACGCGGCGCAGCAGATGATCATCTTCGCCTTCGCCGCAGAGCTGACCGAAGGCATCGCCAATGACACCATCCGGGAACGGGTGCTGGCGCGCATCGCCCAGCGCCTGCCGGGGGAGGCTGCATGAGTTATCCGATTGAACGCGTGCGCAGCGATTTTCCACTGCTGACGCGTGAGGTGAACGGCCAACCGCTGGCCTATCTCGACAGCGCCGCCAGCGCGCAGAAACCACAGTCGGTGATCGACCGCGAGTTGGCGTTCTACCGCCACGGTTATGCGGCGGTGCATCGCGGCATCCACACCCTGAGCGCCGAGGCGACTCAGCAGATGGAAGCGGTGCGGGAACAGGCGGCGCGCTTTATCAACGCCGCCTCGGCGGAAGAGATGGTGTTTGTCAAAGGCACCACCGAAGGCATCAACCTAGTGGCCAACAGCTTTGGCCGCCACCTGCTGCAGCCGGGCGATGCGATTCTCATCACCGAGATGGAGCACCACGCCAACATCGTGCCCTGGCAGATGCTGGCGCAGGAGCGCGGGCTGCAGCTGCGGGTGTGGCCGCTGCAGCCGGACGGTACGCTGGATCTGGCGCGGTTGCCGGAACTGGTCGACGCGTCCTGTAAGCTGCTGGCGCTGACCGAGGTCTCCAACGTGCTGGGCACCGTCAACCCGGTGCGCGATATCATCGCCCGTGCCAGAGCCCTGGCGCCGGATTTGACGGTGCTGGTGGACGGCGCGCAGGCGGTGATGCACCAGCGCGTCGATGTCCAGGCGCTGGACTGCGATTTTTACGTGTTTTCCGGCCACAAGCTGTACGGCCCTTCCGGTATCGGCATGCTGTATGGCCGCCAGGCGCTGCTGCAGCAGATGCCGCCGTGGGAAGGGGGCGGCTCGATGATCCGTCAGGTCAGCCTGACGGCGGGCACCACCTTTGCCGATCCACCGTGGCGTTTCGAGGCCGGGTCGCCGAACACCGCCGGCATCATGGGGCTGGGGGCGGCGTTCGAGTACGTCGACACCCTGGGCCTGAATGCGATCCATGATTATGAACAGTCGCTGATGCACTATGCGCTCGAGGCACTCAGCCAGGTGCCGACGCTGAAAGTCTATGGCCCGGCCCATCGCGCCGGGGTGATCGCCTTTAATCTGGGGGAACACCACGCCTATGACGTCGGCAGCTTCCTCGATCAGTACGGCATCGCCATTCGCACCGGCCATCACTGCGCGATGCCGCTGATGGCGTTTTATCAGGTGCCGAGCATGTGCCGCGCTTCGCTGGCGTTATATAATACCCGCGAAGAGGTGGACCGGTTGGTGGCCGGGCTGCAACGCATTCATCAGCTATTAGGCTAGGCCGGGGCGCGTCCCCGGCGGTACAAAAGGATCCCCATGGCGAATTTGCCGGACAAAGATAAATTGGTGCGTAATTTCTCCCGCTGTTTGAACTGGGAGGAAAAATACCTGTACGTGATTGAACTCGGCGCCAAATTGCCGCCGTTGGACGAGGCCGAGCGACAGGCCGGCAACCTGATCTCCGGCTGTCAGAGCCAGGTGTGGATTGTGATGCGCCGCGATGAACAAGGACAGGTCGAGTTTCACGGCGATAGCGACGCGGCGATCGTCAAAGGGCTGCTGGCGGTGGTGTTTATTCTGTATCGCCAATTGACGCCGCAGCAGATTGTCGAGCTCGATGTGCGGCCGTTTTTCGCCGAGCTGGCGCTCAGCCAACACCTGACGCCTTCGCGTTCACAGGGGCTGGAGGCGATGATCCGCGCCATTCGCAGTAAAGCCGCTCAGCTGGCCTGAGCCTGAACGCCCCCGTCCTTAAGGGCTCATTGATATATTCGCTTTGTCAATGAGCCTTTACAATCCACGCTTTCCCCCCAGATAACATCCCCAATTCAGTGATATTTCAGCAGCTTATCCGTTGACGTTTCGTTGACAATCAGCGGCGGCGATTACGTTATAACGTGTTGATTTTTAGAGAACTTATTGCCTTTGATGCCAGCGTTGCTAGTATTAATCAGGTATTGTCTGATTTACCCGCCGCCGGGCGCTCGCTAGCCTTGGGGACGAACCGTCATAAAAAATATAGGGATGATAATGAAACGTGCGTTGAGTTTAATGGGCATGGTCTTCGCCACCGTATTGGCCGGCACGCAGGCCGCCAGTGCGACCGAGTACCCGCTGCCGCCGCCGGACAGCCGTCTGATCGGCGAAAACACCACTTATACCGTGCCAAACGACGGCCGTCCGCTGGAGGCGATTGCCGCCGACTACAAGATTGGCCTGCTGGGCATGCTGGAAGCCAACCCCGGCACCGATCCGTTCCTGCCTAAGCCGGGTACGGTGCTGACCATTCCGACCCAAATGCTGCTGCCTGACACCAAGCGTGAAGGGATCATCGTCAACCTGGCCGAGCTGCGCCTTTACTACTATCCGAAAGGCGAGAATAAAGTGATCGTCTATCCGATCGGTATCGGCCAGACCGGGATGCACACGCCGCTGGAAGTGACCTCCATTAGCCAGAAGATCCCTAACCCGACCTGGACGCCAACCGCCAACATCCGCAAACGCTATCAGTCCCAGGGCGTGACGCTACCTGCGGTGGTGCCGGCCGGCCCTGAGAACCCGATGGGGCTGTTCGCCCTGCGTCTGGCGATGGGGCGCGGTGAATACCTGATCCACGGCACCAATGCCAACTTCGGTATTGGTATGCGCGTCAGCTCCGGCTGTATTCGTCTGCGTCCGACGGACATCGAAGCGCTGTTCAATCAGGTGCCGCGTGGTACACGGGTGCAGGTGATCAACGATCCGGTGAAGATTTCGGTTGAGCCGGACGGCAAACGCTATGTGGAAGTGCATCAGCCGCTGTCGCGGGTAGAAAGCGACGATCCGCAGACCATGCCGATTGCGCTGTCTAAAGCAGAGAAAGCTTTTGTTGCGGATGGTCAGACCGATCGCGCCGTGTTCGATAACGCGGTTGTACGCCGTTCTGGCATGCCGGTGCTGGTCAACGTAGGGGAGAGCCCGTCTGAGGTGAGTTTAACGCCTGTAGCAGCGCCTGCGGCGAATAAGAGCCCATTCAAGGCAGCGCCAATCAGTTCGGTGAACTAAGTTTGCAGGATTGAGCGGTCGAAGAGAGGTTCAGCGTGCTGAGCCTCTTTTTTTTATCTGCCGAAGGAGAACCCCAGGGCCGATGAGCAGGCAAAAAAAACGGCGCACAATGTGCGCCGTTTTCAATAACCAAAGCTATCTTACTTTTTGTAAGCGTGAGCTTGGTTGTCCAGACGCTGGTTAGCGCGTGCTGCGTCGTCTTTAGCCGCTTGAACGTCAGAACGCATTGCGTTCACGTCGTTGCTCAGCTGATCAACTTTAGCGTTCAGAGTCTGAACGTCAGAAGACAGTTGATCGATTTTAGCGTTGCTAGAGCAGCCAGCCAGCAGAGTGGAACCCAGGATTACCGCGCCCAGTACCAGTTTAGTACGATTCATTATAACACCCTCTAGATTGAGTTAATCTCCATGTAGCGTTACAAGTATTACACAAACTTTTTTCGAAAGAGAATAATTTTTTAGTGTTGGGGTGCTTTATTTTGATCGTTCGCTCAAACTTGCATCTGGTTTTACAAATTAGTTAAAAAATCGAGGGAAAACAGCCGGCTTCCATGGGACTTCTCCGATTTATTATTAGCTAAATAATGAGCGGATCGCGGTTGCGTTTTGAGAAAAATAGTTTACTGCCGATAAAAAAACGCCGCAAAGCGGCGTTTTGATCAAGGCAATTATGTCACGTTTTATATTACAGCACGTGTACCGAGGCGGTGTTGGTGGTGCCGCTCGGCACCAGCGCGCCGGAAACCATCACCACGACGTCGCCTTTCTGCGCCAGGCCGCTGGCCAGCGCGGCCTCTTTACCGATGCGGTAGAAGTCATCGGTAGAGGCGATTTCTTTGACCATCTGCGGGATAACGCCCTTGCTCAGCACCAGCTGATGCGCGGTGGTCTGGTTGGTGGTCAGCGCCAGGATCACGGCGTTCGGGAAGTACTTGCGCACGGATTTCGCCGATTTGCCGCCGCTGGTAGCGACGACGATCAGCGGCGCGTCCAGTTTCTCTGCGGTTTCAACCGCACCGCGGCACACCGCTTCGGTGATGCGCAGCTTGCGACGATCGTTCAGGGTGTCGATGCGGCTTGGCATCACGCGGTCGGTACGCTCGCAGATGGTCGCCATGATGTTGACCGCTTCCAGCGGGTATTTGCCTTTGGCGCTCTCGCCGGACAACATGACGGCATCGGTACCGTCCAGGATGGCGTTGGCGACGTCGCCGGCTTCTGCGCGGGTAGGGCGCGGGTTCTTGATCATGGAATCGAGCATCTGGGTGGCGGTGATCACCACTTTACGCGCGCGGTTGCATTTCTCGATCATCATCTTCTGGGCGAAGATCACTTCTTCGACCGGGATCTCGACGCCCAGGTCGCCACGGGCAACCATGATGCCGTCGGAGGCTTCGAGGATCTCGTCGAAGTTGTTCAGGCCTTCCTGGTTTTCGATCTTGGAGATGATTTGGATCTGCTCGCCGCCATGGGCTTTCAGGTGTTCGCGGATCTCCAGCACGTCGGAGCGTTTACGGATGAAGGACGCCGCCACAAAGTCGACGCCTTGTTCGCAGCCGAAGATCAGGTCGCGTTTGTCTTTCTCGGCCAGCGCAGGCAGCTGGATGGAAACGCCCGGCAGGTTGACGCCCTTGTTCTCGCCCAGGTCGCCGTTGTTCAGCACCTTACAAATGACTTCGTTTTCGGTCACGTTGGTGACTTCCATGCCGATCAGGCCGTCGTCAACCAGTACGGTGTTGCCGATCTTCAGGTCGGCGGCGAAGCCGGCGTAGGTGACCGCCACGCGATCGCTGTTGCCGATCACGCTCTGGTCGGTGGTGAAAGTGAAGGTTTGGCCGGCGACCAGCGAGGCGTCTTTACCGCCTTCCAGTTTCATGGTGCGAATTTCCGGGCCTTTGGTATCCAGCAGGATGCCGGCGTTGATACCGGTTTTCGCCATCACGGCGCGCATGTTCTTGATGCGGTTGCCGTGCTCTTCATAATCGCCGTGAGAGAAGTTGAGACGCATCACGTTCATGCCCGCATTGAGCAGGTTGGTCAGCATTTCTTCCGATTCGGTTTTTGGACCGATGGTACAAACAATTTTGGTCTTTTTCATGGCGGAGTTTTCTACAAGTTGTGATGGATAAAAAAACGAATTTGACCGGCGCGGTTTACGCCGGTAGGGAATTTGGGCCGTGCCTGGTGGTGAAAAACATAGTTAAGGATAGGTGACGACAGTTGAAGCGGGGCGGAAAAATTCAGCCCGTGCGGGGGCGCGGGGATGCTGCGCAACGGGGTAAGATCACATCGTGTTGTTATAGCGTTTTCGCAGATCAAGGGCTGAAACCATTCAACTGATAGACGTTGCGCATTATAAAGGCTAAGCGGTGGGAAACAAAATAAAAAACCGCTGCGGCGCGGTGGATATATCAAAACGGGAGCAAATGTGGCGCAAATGCAACGCGTTGCGGGCCACTTGTTGCGCAAATAACCATGCTGTAAATGCAGGTTTAATGCGTTTGGGGAATTTCCAGCAGCACGCCGGCACTCAGGCAGAAACAGCCGCTGGCGACGTTCGCCGGCAGGATCAGGCTTTCGCCGGCCCGCATGACCTGCGTGTCGCCGCCGAGGGTAAACTCGAATTCACCGGATACTACCCGAGTTTGCCGCGCGTGCGGGGGCTTTTGCAGCTGGCCGAAGGCGCCGGCCTCGAAACGCACCTCCGCCGCCGGCGAACCGTCGCTCATCACGCCTTCACGGCGGGCGAGGCCATTGTCGAGCGGTAAAAAGGCGGTTTTGGCGGTAAAGGTGGTCATGTGGCGTTCCTGGTGGCTGATGGCGGTAGCACGGCGCGATCGACATAAAAATCGGGCGGTCGGGCAGAGATGAAATAACGGGAAGTATAACGCGATAGGGGAAGAGATGAATCAGCAATATGGTGCGTCCGAGTGGACTCGAACCACCGACCCCCACCATGTCAAGGTGGTGCTCTAACCAACTGAGCTACGGACGCACTGCACTGCTTCTGAAATTTGGTGCGTCCGAGTGGACTCGAACCACCGACCCCCACCATGTCAAGGTGGTGCTCTAACCAACTGAGCTACGGACGCACTGTGCTGCTTCAGGAATTTGGTGCGTCCGAGTGGACTCGAACCACCGACCCCCACCATGTCAAGGTGGTGCTCTAACCAACTGAGCTACGGACGCATCTTTTCCTGTCTGTCATGGCTGACAGCGGGGACGAATATTAACGAGCTACCTGCGCGCTGGCAAGGGGAAAAGCGCAATTTTATTCGGTATTTCACGCGATTGCTGAGGTTGTGCGCAGTCCGGCGTTTTTTTCCGCAAACCGCAGCCCGGCCGGGGATGAAACCGGCCGGGAGCGGATTCAGCGTGTCGATCGCTGCAGGATGACGGCGGTCGGTTGTTTCTGCAGCCAGCGCATGCGCAGCGCCATCATGATGGCGGCGAAGGTCAGGCCGATGATAAAGCCGATCCAGAAACCGCTTGGCCCCATCGCCGGCACCACCACGTCGGTTAACGCCAGCAGATAGCCGCTCGGCAGGCCCAACACCCAATAAGCGATGAAGGTGATGAAGAAGATCGCGCGGGTGTCTTTATAGCCACGCAGCACGCCGCTGCCGATCACCTGGATCGAGTCCGAGATTTGATACAGCGCCGCCAACAGCATCAGCTGTGAAGCCATTGCCACCACCGCCGGGCTGTCGTTGTACAACAGGGCGATCGGTTCGCGCAAGGTGGCGGTAAACAGCGCGGTGCAGACGGCCATGGTGATGCCGACGCCGATGGCAGAGTAGGCGGCGACGCGCGCGCCTTCGACCGAGCCTTCCCCCAGGCGATAACCGACGCGGATGGTGGCGCCGACGCCCAGCGACAGCGGCAGCACGAACATCAACGCGCTGAAGTTAAGCGCGATCTGGTGGCCGGCAACCGCAACGATCCCGAGCGGCGAAACCAGCAGTGCCACCACGGCGAACAGCGTGACTTCGAAGAACAGCGCCAGCGCCACCGGCATGCCGATGCCGATCAGGCGCTTCAGCGCCGCCCAGTCCGGGCCGCCGAGATCGCCTGCCTGGCGTTTGATGTCGCGCTGCGACGGCGCGCGCTTCACGTACCAGCGCATCATCAGGAACATGATCCAGTAGACGCTGCCGGTGGCGACGCCGCAGCCGACGCCGCCGAGTTCCGGCATGCCGAACTTGCCGTAGATGAAGATGTAGTTGATCGGGATATTCACCAGCAGGCCGAGGAAGCCGATCACCATGCCGGGCTTGGTTTTGGACAACCCCTCGCACTGGTTGCGCATCACCTGGAAGAACAGGTAGCCCGGCGCCCCCCACATGATGGCGTGCAGATAGCCAACGGCTTTATCCGCCAGCTGCGGATCGATGTTGTGCATCATGTCGATGACGAACTTGCAGTTATACAGTACGACAATCAACAGCACGGAGACGCCGGAGGCCAGCCAGAAGCCCTGGCGCACCTGATGGCCGATACGATCGCGGCGGCCGGCGCCGTTGAGCTGGGCGATAACCGGGGTCAGCGCCAGCAGCAGACCGTGGCCGAACAGGATGGCCGGCAGCCAGATTGAAGTGCCGACCGCAACCGCCGCCATGTCGGTGGCGCTGTAGGCGCCGGCCATGATGGTATCCACCACGCCCATGGCAGTTTGCGATATTTGCGCGATGATGACCGGGATAGCGAGAGCCAATAAACTACGCGCTTCAATTAAGTACTTCTGCACGCATACACCTTTTCTATTTATATATGTGGGAGGGAGGGCTGCCGCGAGAGGACAACAATTAAAATAGCGGAATTTTGTCAAAAAGATTGTACCTGCTCGGCGTCGTTAAGCAAACGCCGCAGATAAATAGTTATTAAATGCGCAGGCACCCGATTTTTGCCGTCGCGGATTTGGTTTTCCGTGCCAACTGGGGCAAACTGCCGGAAGCGTTTTAACCTATTTAGTAGAAGAGGCACATATGTTCACCGGTATCGTACAAGGCACCGCGCCGCTGGTCGCCATTGATGAAAAACCCAATTTCCGCACCCACGTGATCGAGATGCCTGCAGAACTGCTGCCGGGGCTGGAGCTGGGCGCGTCGGTAGCCCATAACGGCTGCTGCCTGACCGTCACTGCGGTGGAGGGTAACCGCGTCAGCTTCGATTTGATCAAGGAAACGCTGCGCCTGACCAACCTCGGCGATCTGGCGCTGGGCGACATCGTCAATATCGAGCGCGCGGCGAAGTTCAATGACGAAATTGGCGGTCATTTGATGTCCGGCCATATTATCTGCACGGCGGAAGTGGCCAAGATTTATACGTCGGAAAATAATCGGCAGGTATGGCTGCGCATGCCGAATGCGGAACTGATGAAATATGTGCTGCACAAAGGTTTCATCGGCATTGACGGCATTAGCCTGACCATCGGCGAAGTGGTGAATAACCGTTTCTGCGTGCACCTGATCCCGGAAACGCTGGATCGCACCACGCTGGGTAAGAAACGCCTGGGCGATAAGGTGAACATCGAAATCGATCCGCAAACGCAGGCGGTGGTGGATACCGTCGAGCGGGTGCTGGCCAACCGGGAAGCGACGCTGGCGGCGGCGATGGCGCCGGCGCACAAAGACTGACAGCGATTCTGGCGTTGCCGCCGGAATCGAATCATAAGCAGAGAGGAGAAACGCGTGAAGTTTTATGGGAAAACGTTGTTGTTAACCGCGTTGCTGGCGCTGAGCGCCTGCAGCAGCTCACCTGAGCAGGGCGCCGGCGCGCAAATGGCCGATGCGGACGATACCTGCGGCGCTTCGCAGTATCAAAACTTCGTCGGTAAGCCGATGACGTCGCTGGAAGGCGTGCGGATCGACGCCAAGGTGCGCGCCATTCCGTACAACTCTGCCGTTACCATGGATTTCAACCTGCGCCGTCTGAACTTCCTTGGCGATAGCAACGATAAAATCATTCGCGTTTATTGCGGTTAACCCGCAGGGTCCGAAAGAGCAAAAAAAAAGCCCCGGCGATGATGTTGCCGGGGCTTTTTTATCGGGAAAGCATTCAGCGGGCGACGCGAATGCCGCCTTCAACGCCTTTCGGGCTGAATACCACCTGCCACAGCTGCAGATCGCGCGCCCGGAACGCGCCTGCGCAGGCGTTCAGGTAATAGCTGAACATCCGCTCTAAGCGATCGGAATAGCGCGGGGCAAGCTGCGGCCACGCCTGTTTGAAGCGTTCAAACCAGGCCATCAGCGTGCGATCGTAGTCGGCACCGATGTTGTGCCAGTCTTCCATCACGAAATGGCCTTCGCTGGCTTCGGCGATATGGCTCACTGAAGGCAGGCAGCCGTTCGGGAAAATGTACTTGTTGATCCACGGATCGACGTTCATGTCGGTTTTATTCGAGCCGATGGTGTGCAGCAGGAACAGGCCGTGCGGCACCAGATTGCGCTCCACCACGTTGAAGTAGGTGCGGTAGTTTTTCGGCCCGACGTGCTCGAACATGCCGACCGAGACGATGCGATCGAACTGCTGATGCAGATCGCGGTAATCCTGCAGCAGGATCTGCACATCCAGCCCGGCGCAGCGCGCCTGAGCCAGCTTCTGCTGCTCGGCGGAAATGGTCACGCCGACCACCGACACGCCGTAATGTTTCGCCGCATAGGCGGAGAGGCCGCCCCAGCCGCAGCCGATATCCAGCAAACGCATGCCCGGTTGCAGCTGCAGTTTTTCGCAGATCATCCGCAGCTTGGCTTCCTGCGCTTCCTCCAGCGTGGTGGCGTCTTTCCAGTAGCCGCAGGAATATTGCATGTAAGGATCGAGCATCAGGGTAAACAGATCGTTGCCGAGATCGTAATGTTCTTTGCCGACGATCCAGGCGCGCTTTTTCGATTGCAGATTGGTCAGGCGCGCGGCGGCGATACGCAGGGTATCTTTCAGGTGGTGGGGGAGTTTCTTCTCCAGCCCGGCGCTGACCACGCGCTGGAAGAACATATCCAGCCGTTCGCATTCCCACCAACCGTCCATATAGCTTTCGCCGAGGCCCAGCGACCCTTGCTGCAGGACGCGTTTAAAGAATTCGGGATTTTTAACCTGAATATCGAAGGGGCGCGATCCGTTGATTTCAATGCCGGCCAGGCCGAGCATTTCATGCGCGATACGGTACCACTGATTATCCTGGATGCTCAGATCTTCTATACACGATGAACTCATAGCTTCTCCATCACCTTCTTCTGACTGATGACCCGTTAGGAAACAGCTTAGACAATTTCTGCGGGTGCATACGTTTACCGACGGGAAATAAGCCCGCGGCGTCTGATATCCGACTATGAACAGAGGAAATTTAAAGAAGCGGCCCGACGCAAACGGCGCAGGAAAAACGCATCCTTAAAAAAAGAGTGTGACGCAAGGCGCGTACACAATAGCTAATTGAGATATAGGGATTATAAGGTGTTACTTTACAAGGTTGTTTTTGAGTATAGGCGTGCCGAGACGTTGACTCAACTGTAAATCGCACTCGGCACGCATATTCTTTAAGTGATTATTGAGCTTAGTAATTATGACGCTGAGTTAGCATGCTCCCGCTGCGCTTTTTGCTGCGCATCGGCCACTTTTCCCCGCTGCAGGAAATACCCCAGCGCGGCCAGGATCACCGTCGATACCATCACCGTCACCGTCGCCAACAGCGGCTGGGCAATAAACGCCGACACCAGCATGCTCGCCACAAAACACAGCCCCAGCTGCAGCGTATTTTGCAGCGCGGCGGCTTTACCGCTGCTTTCCGGGAACGGCATCAGCGCATTCGCCACCATGATCGGGTAGCCGGCGCCGTTGACCAGCGCCATCACGCAGAACGGGATCAGCAGCGTGGTGAGCGTCGGAGCGGTCAGGGTTGCCACCAGATACAGCGCCACCATGCTGACACCATAAGCTACCAGCAGCCACGGCAGCAGGGTTTTGCCATTGATGCGCTTTAGCGCGGCGCGACAGCCATAGCCCCCCAGCAGAAAAGCCAGCGTTTGCGGCACATAGCTCAGACCGATGTCGCTCGGGCCGTAGCCCATATCACCGAGGATGAACGGCGAGCCGGTCAGCCAGGCAAAGAAGCCGGCCGAGCAGGCGGCGTACATGGCGACGTTGCCGCTGAACACCGGGGATTTCAACAGTTGCCAGAAGCTGACGCCGTTTTTTGGCGCATCGGCGGTGGGTTGCGTTTTGGCGCGATCTTTGAGCAACAGCGTCGGCAGCAGCAGCAGGGCGGTGATGGCCAGCAGCACGGCGAAGATCGCACGCCAGCTGGCGTGGTTCAGCAGCCAGGCGCCCAGCAGCGGCGCCAGCGCCGGCGACAGCGCGACCAGCGGCATGATGGTGGCGAATACGCGATTGGCCTGGCCTTCGCGATAGCGGTCGACCACCAGCGCTTGCCAGATGGCGGCGGCGGAACAGACGCCAACGGCCTGGATAAAACGCAGGATCCAGAGCTGCACGGCGTTCTCTACCCACAGCATGCCCAGGCAGCCGAGGGCGAACAGCGTCAGGCCGATCAATAATACCGGTTTGCGGCCCAGGCGGTCGGAAAGCGGCCCCCACAGCAGCTGCGCGAAGGCGAAGCCGGCCAGGAAGATGCTCAGGCTGGCGCTGACCGCGCCGGCGGAAATTTGCAGTTCCTCCCGCATGGCGCCAAAGGCGGGCAGGTACATATCGGTCGCCAGATAACCCAGCATGCTCAGGCCGGCGAGATAGAACATAAAACCAAAGGAATTTCGCATGGTATTTCTCGTTAATATTTTAGTGTCGCAGGTTTTTAGCGCCGGCCAGTGTATCCGGCTGGATCTCTGCTTGTGAAACGGTAATATTTGCAAAGTGCTGTTAAAAAAATTGAAGGCAAAGCGATGTGGTCTGAATATTCTCTTGAAGTGGTCGACGCGGTGGCGCGCACCGGCAGTTTCAGCGCGGCGGCGCAAGAGCTGCATCGGGTGCCGTCAGCGGTGAGCTACACGGTACGGCAGCTGGAACAATGGCTGGCGGTGCCGCTGTTTGAGCGGCGTCACCGTGATGTGGAGTTGACGCCGGCCGGCGCGCTGTTTATCAAGGATGCCCGAGTTGTTATCAAAAAAATGCTCGACACCCGCCGCCACTGTCAGCAGGTGGCCAACGGGTGGCGCGGCCAGCTGAATATCGCCGTGGACATCATCGTCAAACCGCAGCGCAGCCGCCAGCTGGTGCTGGATTTTTACCGGCACTTCCCCGATGTCGAACTGATGTTGCAACCCGAGGTGTTTAACGGCGTGTGGGATGCGTTAGTGGACGGCAGAGCGGACATGGCGATCGGTGCCACCCGCGCGGTGCCGGTCGGCGGCGGCTTCGCCTTTCGCGACATGGGGTATATGAACTGGCTGTGCGTGGTCAGCCCACAGCACCCGCTCGCGCAACTGGCGGGGCCGCTGAATGACGATCGGCTTAGGCCGTACCCTGCGCTTTGTCTGGAAGACACTTCGCGCAATCTGCCCAAGCGCGTCACCTGGACGCTGGATAACCAGCGGCGGCTGGTGGTGCCGGACTGGACCTCGGCGCTCGACTGTCTGTGCGCCGGGTTGTGCGTCGGTATGATGCCGGCGCATCTGGCGCTGCCGCGGGTGCAGCGCGGTGAGTTGAAGGCGTTGCAGCTGCAGCAGCCGTTTCCCGCCAGCCCGTGCTGCCTGACCTGGCAGCAGGATAAACCGTCACCGGCGATGAGCTGGCTGCTGGCGTATCTGGGCGATGGGGAGACGCTGAATCAGGAGTGGCTGAGTGAGGTGAAGCCGGAAGCCGCGCAGGCTTCCGGCGCGGGGGATTAGCGGCGGTAGTCGATGAACGGCCCGTCGGCGACCGAGCGGCGTTCGATCAGCTTCGGATGCACTTCGATCACCTGCGACTCTTCGCGCTTGCTGATGATGCGATCCAGCAGCATGGTGAAGGCCATTTCGCCCAGACGCTCTTTCGGCTGGTGAATGGTGGTCAGCGCCGGGGTGAAGTAGCGGGCGTTGCGCACGTTGTCGTAGCCGATCACGGAAATATCCTGCGGCACCCGCAGGCCCAGCTCGTCGGCGGCGCAAATGGCACCCATCGCCATGATATCACCGCCGCAGAATACCGCGGTCGGCCGCTGTTTTTGCGACAGAATTTGGTGCATCGCCTTGTAGCCGGACTCCGGCTCGAAGTCGCCCTGGACGATCCACTCTTCGCGAATGTCGATATGCGCTTCCTGCAGCGCCTTCATAAAGCCCTGGTGACGGCCGCCGCCGGTGTTGCGCGACAGCTGGCCCGGAATGGCGCCGATCTCGCGGTGACCGCGTTCGATCAGGTAACGGCCGGCCAGATAGCCGCCTTCGAATGCGTTATCGATGATGGTGTCGGTGAAGTCGCCGCGCGCGGCGCCCCAGTCCATCACCACCATCGGGATGTTACGGTAGTCTTCCAGCATGCCCAGCAACTGATCCGGGTACTCGGAGCACATGACCAGCAGGCCGTCGACGCGCTTTTGCGCCAGCATCGCCAGGTAGGCGCGCTGCTTGTCCAGATTGTTGTGCGAGTTGCACAGGATCAGGGTGTAGCCTTTGCTGTAGCAGCTGTTTTCCACCGCTTCGATCACTTCGGCAAAGTAGGGGGCTTCGCTCGAGGTGGCCAGCAGGCCGATCGATTTGGTGTGATTGACTTTCAGGCTGCGCGCCACGGCGCTCGGCGAATAGTGCAGCTCTTTAATGGCGGCCCACACGGCCGCTTTGGTCTCTTCGGCGACGAAACGAGTCTTATTGATGACGTGCGAAACGGTGGTGGTGGAAACGCCCGCGCGTTTGGCCACATCTTTAATCGTTGCCATGTAAGGAATGACTCCTGAACTCACATGTTTACAGCATGTAAGTGTGATGTTAATCGTTTGCCTACGTAGATCCTTCTCCAGAGAAGCGAAAACTGAGTTTTTAGTGTGTTGAAGTCTTCAGCGCTTAATCAGGAGGGGCATGGATGCCGGTACGCAGTTGTGAACTGCGAATTTTGTCGCATATTGAACAAAAGTGGAAGAGGTAATCGAGATTATAAACCGGGAAATGATAACAAGATTTTATCGGCGAACTGTGGGAAAATGATTTGACGTACTAATTGTGCGCCTTTTATCCTTAGGAAAGCCTATTTTAAAGGAGTTGTCATGGATACCGAATTGAAGATGTCGCTGTTCACTACCGTCTGCGCGTTGGCGGTCATTATCGCTTTCAGCTTCGTTGCCGCGTTGAATTGATTTCCCGCCGGCGATAAAAAAGGCGCAGCCTGGCTGCGCCTCATCACCTCAGAACCTGCGCTTACGCCAGGTTTTCCGCTGCGAAGGTCCAGTTGACCAACGCCCAGAAGTTTTCCAGGTATTTTGGACGCGCGTTGCGGTAATCGATGTAATACGCGTGTTCCCACACGTCAACGGTCAGCAGCGGTTTGTCTTCACCGGTCAGCGGGGTGGCCGCATTGGAGGTGTTGACGATCGCCAGCGCGCCGTCCGGTTTTTTCACCAGCCAGGTCCAGCCTGCACCGAAGTTTTTCACTGCGGCATCGGTGAACTGCTCTTTGAACGCAGCGAAAGAGCCGAAGGATTTGACGATCGCCGCCGCCAGTTCGCCCTGCGGTTCACCGCCGCCCTGTGGTGACAGGCAGTGCCAGTAGAAGGTGTGGTTCCACACCTGCGCGGCGTTGTTGAAGACGCCGCCGTTAGAGGTCTTGATGATCTCTTCGAGCGATTTGCCCTCGAACTCGCTGCCTTTCACCAGGTTGTTCAGGTTAACCACGTAGGTGTTGTGGTGCTTGCCGTAGTGGTATTCCAGGGTCTCGGCGGAGATGTGCGGCTCGAGCGCGTTTTTCTCATACGGTAATGCAGGTAATTCAAACGACATTGCTTCCTCCTTTACAGCGCCATCCGCTTCCCGCCGGGCGAGAATCATATGGGCCGTTTTTTATTGTGGTCATTCAATCTTAACAATTTTCGTCATAAAAAACAGGAAGAAAAGCGAGAAATGCGCGTGGGGCGGTGCGATGGGCGATAGCTTGAGCAGGCGGTTGCGACCAGGGCCGCAACCGCGCAAAACAGGGAATTAACGGATAGTTTTCGGCGTCACTACGCGGCGTGCGCCGATGTAGTGGTTTTGCCAATAGTCGTTGTCGAGCTGGCTGATGCGGATCTCTTCGCCGGTGCGCGGCGACTGGATGAATTTGCCGTTGCCGAGGTAGACGCCAACATGGTCCGCCACGCCGCGGTTGTTGATGCGGAAGAACACCAGATCGCCGCTTTCCAGTTCGCTTTTCTTGATCGGCGCCGCATCGCGCAGGTGATACATCTCGTTGGCGGTGCGCGGCATCTTGATTTTCACTACGTCTTTGTAGGCGTAATAGATAAGGCCGCTGCAGTCGAAGCCGGTGCGCGGCGAGCTGCCGCCCCAGCGGTAAGGTTTGCCCATCTGGCCCATCAGCTTGGCCATCGCGGTCTGTTTGGCGTGTTGGTAGCGTTTTTTGTGGGCGGGACTGAGTTTCAACGGCTTTTCTTCACGCGCCAGTTTGGCGGTGGCCATACCGGCTTCGCGGTGGCGGCCATAGCCTTTTTTATAGCCCTTTTTCGGCGGGGTAACTTTAATCTTGGCGGTTTTCTGCGCTTTGGCCTTGGGTTTGGCGCTGGCGATCTTTTTCGCGCTTTTCTCGCTTTTCGCCTTGGCGGTCTTGGCTTTTTTCTCGGGAGCCGTCACTTTGGCTTTTTTAGCGGCTTTGTCCGCTTTCTTTTTTCTGCGGTCATCGGGCCGCGCTTCATTAGCATGGCTTTTACGCTGCTCGGCGGCAACACGCGCCTGTGGCGCAGCGTGCGCCAAATTGAAGAAGAGCTGCGTAAACAGCAGCGCAAAGAGCGTAAGAATTAAACGCATGTCGACGTCACCAACCTTGGCCCCGAAACGGATATCGAAAGAGTTACAGTATTCCCGAATTTCGCCATATAAAACAGCGAAGAACTCGTAAATAATAATCCATATTGTGAGAAAACGTTAATGACATTTTTTTTGGTTTAAAATCAGCCCGTTAATGTATGAAAAAACGCCAGGGGGCGGCGGCGGATATAATTAAGCCGCGTCGTCATCGCGGCGCAATATATTAGTGAAATGGTCGGATTAAAAATGTTATTCTCAACGTATGTTTTGACCGGAATGACGTGGCCGGTGAAACGCGATCGGCGGCGGGCGAATATCCTTGCAAAAGATGGCGTTTTCTTGCGACTGTTCCAGCCGCTACAATAGCCCGCGTGATGCATGTTGTAGCCATGAAATGTGGCTTGAGGAAGCAATAAATGACGACGACACTTGAAAAAATTCAGCACCAGATCGCTGAAAACCCGATTCTGCTGTACATGAAAGGTTCGCCAAAGCTGCCGAGCTGCGGTTTCTCTGCACAGGCTGTGCAAGCGCTGTCCGCCTGCGGCGAGCGTTTCGCCTACGTGGATATTCTGCAAAACCCGGACATCCGCGCCGAGCTGCCAAAATACGCCAATTGGCCTACGTTCCCACAGCTGTGGGTAGACGGTGAGCTGGTCGGCGGTTGCGATATCATCATCGAGATGTATCAGCGCGGCGAACTGCAGCAGCTGATCAAAGAAACGGCAGAAAAGTATAAAGCGCAGGAAGACCAGCAGTCTTAATCGACAGGCTTGCGGTTATCGCGTAACGGGCGGCGCCAGTGCAAACTGGGCCGCCTTTTTTGTTGGGCTTATTCGGCGAGATCGCCGGCGGGCAGCGGCCAGCCGCCGAGGCGTTTCCAGCGGTTAACCAGCTCACAAAACAGCAGGGCGGTTTGTTCGGTGTCGTACAGCGCGGAGTGTGCCTGGCTGCTGTCGAACGGCATGCCGGCGGCGATGCAGGCTTTCGCCAGTACCGTTTGGCCCAGCACCAGACCGCTCAGCGCGGCGGTATCGAAGGTGGCGAACGGATGGAACGGGTTGCGCTTCAGGCCGGCGCGTTCGGCCGCGGCCATCAGGAAGCTGTGATCGAAGTTGGCGTTGTGCGCCACGATAATGGCCCGATTGCAACCGCGATCCTTGAGCCCTTTGCGCACCGCTTTGAAAATGGCGTGCAGCGCGTCGTATTCGCTGACCGCGCCGCGCAGTGGGTTGTGCGGATCGATGCCGTTAAACGCCAACGCTTCCGGCTGCAGGTTGGCGCCCTCGAAAGGCTCCACGTGGAAGTGCAGGGTCTCGTCCTGCTGCAGCCAGCCATCTTCATCCATTTTCAGCGTGACGGCGGCGATCTCCAGCAACGCATCGGTATTGGCGTTGAAGCCGGCGGTTTCAACATCTATTACTACGGGATAAAACCCACGAAAACGACCACTCAGGGCGTTAAGATCACTTTTTTCGGCCATCAGTTTCTTATCTTCATCGAATGCAGCGCGCATTATGGCAAATTTTGCGCCCGGTTGCAGGCGCTATCGCGCGGAGAATCAGCAGGGCGCCAGCGCGCCCTGAAGGGGAGGCTTAGTGGCCGAGGCCCTGACCGGCGTGTTTGTTTTCGATCAGCTCGATTTTGTAGCCGTCCGGATCTTCGACAAAGGCGATTACCGTGGTGCCGCCCTTCACCGGACCGGCTTCGCGGGTGACCTTGCCGCCTGCGCGGCGGATGCTGTCGCAGGTGGCGGCAACGTCGTCCACGCCCAGCGCCAGGTGGCCGAAGGCGGTGCCCATGTCGTAGCTGTCGGTGCCCCAGTTATAGGTCAGTTCGATAACCGCACCTTCGCTCTCTTCCGTATAGCCGACGAAAGCCAGCGAGTATTTGTACTCCGGATTTTCGCTGGTGCGCAGCAGGCGCATGCCTAATACCTTGGTATAGAAGTCGATGGCGCGTTGCAGGTCACCGACGCGGATCATGGTATGGAGTAAGCGCATAATTCCTCTGGATTGACTGTGCCGTGGCAGACGGCGGGTGGATTGAAGCACAAGCGAGTATAGCCTTGTCCCGCAAGGGAATTCAACGTGACGATTGAGTGACAATGTCACCTATTGGCTTCGCGCCGAGGGTGTCTAAATATTGATCGAGTGTACCGATCGATACGAAGTAATTGATCTGCACAATCAATTATCAATTCCTCACGTAACCGTGTAGAAATTGAACTGCAGCATAACCAACACCAGGGAACCCCGGCCCGCCTTGTGCGGGCCTTTTTGCGCGTGGCACATAAAAAAACGGCCAGGCGGTTGCGTGGCCGTTGGAGTCAGGACGAGTTACTTCGCCAGAAACGGATAGTCGGTATAGCCTTCGGCGCCGCCGCCATAGAAGGTTTCCGGGTTAGGCTCGTTCAGCGGAGCGTGCTGACGGAAACGCTCCACCAGATCCGGGTTGGCGATGTAGCTGCGGCCGAAGGCCACCGCGTCGATGAAGCCTTTTTCGATCAACGCTTCGGCTTTTTCAGCGGTGTAGGCGCCGGCACCGACAATCACCCCTTTAAAGTGGGCGCGCACCGAGTCGCGGAAGGCGTCGGAATACGGTTTGCCGCCGGCCCAGTCCGGTTCGGAGATGTGCAGGTAGGCGATATTGCGCTTGTTCAGCTCTTCCACCAGATACAGCGCCGCGTCTTCCTGATCTTCACCGTTGTCCAGACCGTTGAACGGCCCCAGCGGTGAGATGCGGATGCCGATATGCTCGGAGCCCCATTCGGCGACCGCCGCGTCGACCACTTCCAGCGTCAGGCGGGTGCGATTCTCGATGCTGCCGCCGTATTGATCGGTACGTTGGTTGGAGGCAGGGGACATGAACTGGTGCAGCAGATAGCCGTGAGCCGCATGCAGTTCGATGAAGTCGAAGCCGGCTTCACGCGCGTTAGCGGTCGCCTGACGAAAATCGTTGACGATACCCGGGATCTCGCTGGTTTCCAGCGCACGCGGCGTGGAGGTCGGTACGCGCACCCAGGCGCCGGTTTCATCTCGCACGGTGGTGCGGGTTTCGGCGTTGATCGCCGAAGGCGCGACCGGCGCTTGTCCGCCCGGCTGCAGGCTTGAGTGGGAGATGCGGCCGACGTGCCACAGCTGCACGGCGATGTGGCCGTTTTTATCATGCACTGCCTGCGTGATGTGTTTCCATGCGGCGATCTGTTCCGGGGTGTGCAGGCCTGGCGCACCGGCGTAGCCTTTCGCCTGGAAGGAGATCTGCGTTGCTTCGGTCACAATCAGGCCGGCGCCGGCGCGCTGCGCATAATACTCAGCCATCAGCGGCGTAGGAATATCGCCCGGTTCGATGCTGCGCAGACGCGTCAGCGGAGCCATAAACACGCGGTTGGGCAGGGTGACGGCGCCAACCTTCAGCGGAGAGAGCAATTTTTCAGTCTTCATAGTGCATCCTGTATTTAATAGACCGGTCGTCTAGTTATGGCGATAAAAAAACACGAACTGCATTTTTCACGAAAAAAGACGGTTGTGGTTACGGCTGCGGCGGGCGCAGCAGCAACTCGATACTTTCCAGCGCGCTGGTCAACGGGGCCAACGAGCGTCGAATCTTGGCGCGCAGCGAGGCGCCGAGCCAGAGGGCATACAACGTCTCTGCGGTGGCCGCCGGGCTCATGGCTACCGACAACGATCCCTCGGCGATGCCGCGTTCAATGGCCGCCTGCAGGTGGCCGATCACACGGGCGGTCCCTATTTCCAACGCATGGCGCATCGGCTCCGACAGGTCGCTCACCTCGGCGGAGAGTTTCACCGCCAGACAGGCGTTGTGACATTCGCTGCGGCAATGATAGCTGATGGCCTGGGCGTAATAGCCCAAGAGCTGGTGGCGGGCATCGCTGTGCTCGTCGGCAAACAGTTTCTGCATTTCTGCATCATAATGCGCGAAATAGCGTTGCAGCATCGCTTCGCCGAAGGCTTCCTTCGAGCGGAAATAGTGGTAGAACGAACCTTTCGGCACGCCCGCAGTGGCCAGCAGTTCGCTCAGCCCCATGCCGGTAAAGCCCAGGCGCAGGCTGAGGGTTTCGCCGGTGGCGAGCAGATGTTCACGTGTGTCCACGTTGCAATGCGTTGATTTGGTCATCATGGTGTCGAGCATAATAGACCGATTGGTCTAGGTCAATGGGAATAAAAAAACCGGCGCACAAAACGCCGGTTGTCTGCAAACTATTGTGCCCCAGCGGCACGAGGAAGTTAAGCGCTTACGCCGCGTTGCGGCAACGCTGCAGGATATCCAGTCGGGATTGATATTCGCGGGTTTGTACGTCCAACATACCCAACAGGGTGTGGAACAGGTTGTCCTGCGACACGTCGTCCTTTTCCGCCAACGCGTTCAGACACTGGCGATCGATGCCGAAGTTACGCTGATAGTCGGCCGACATCCACATCAGGAAAGGCACGTGCGTTTGCTGGCTCGGCGCGAAGACATAAGGCGTTCCGTGCAGGTACATGCCGTTTTCTCCCAGCGATTCGCCGTGATCGGACAAATAGACCAGCGCGGTATTGAAGCGGTCGCCATACTGCTGCAGCAGCTTGATGGTGGCATCGAGCATCGCATCGGTATACAAGATCGCGTTGTCGTAGGTGTTCACCAGCTGTTCGTGGCTGCAATCCTGGATCTGATTGCTGTTGCAGGTCGGCGAAAACGTCTGGAATTCTGGCGTGCTGCGGCGGTAGTAAGCCGGGCCGTGGCTGCCCATCTGGTGCAGCACGATCACGCCGTCGTCTTTCAGGCTATTGATGTAGTCGTTCAGCTTGTACAGCAGCACGTTATCCATGCAAACCTCGCCGTCACAGTCCTGCGGCAGCTTTAACGTGGTCATGTCGATGTGCGGCACCCGGTCGCAGGTGCCTTTGCAGCCGCCGTCGTTATCGCGCCACAGCACGTTGACGCCAGCATGCGCCAGCACGTCGAGCATGCCTTCCTGGTGCGCCGCCTGAGTCGCGTCGTACTCTCTGCGCGGCATGTTGGAGAACATGCAGGGTACGGAGATCGCCGTTTCGGTGCCGCAAGAGCTGGCGTTCTTGAAGTAGACCACGTCGTCCTGCTTCAGACGCGGGTTGGTTTCGCGCCCGTAACCTCCGAGGGAGAAGTTTTCGGCGCGGGCGGTTTCGCCCACCACCAGGATCACCAGCGTTTTCTTGGCCTGCCCGGCGATCTGCGGCCCTTTGCGCGCGTCTTCACCGATTTTTACCAGCGGCAGATTGCGGGTGAAATAGCGCTGTTCGGTAAACTTGATGGTGCCGGCGACAAAGTTGGAAGGCGTCAACATTTTCACCACGCTTTTATTGTTGCGGATCAGCGAAGCGTAGTCTTTGTAGAACAGCGCGGCGACGATCAGGATCACCACCAATGACAGCATGACGTTGGCGGCGCGCAGTCCGACCATGTACCACCAGGGGCGGGTCTGGCGAATATGGGTGAAGCAGACCGCCACCGCCGGCAAAATACCGAGCAGCGCCAACCACAACCCCATGCGTGGCGTTAGCAGTGCCGTCGCTTCCTGGGTATTGGTTTCGAAAGCGTTCTGCATCATGTTGCCGTCGATCACCACGCCATAGCTGTACATGAAATAGTTGGCTGCGGCGCTGCCGAGCAGGAAAAAGACGATCAGCGGCTTGCGCAGGTAGGGCACGGTCAACACGCTGAAGATAATATTCAGCGCACAGAAGATCACCACCGGCATGCTGGCGGCGAAAATGACGCTGTGGACGTTATCGAAGGTGATATACGACCAGGCGCGGTGCAGGAATAACGCGTTTTGAAACAGAGTGAAGAACAGGGCGGTGGCGAGGATAAAACCGAGGCTGTTGCACTGTAAGCGTTGACGTAACCACATTGCCAAATCTGGATCCTGAGAGGAGATAATGCCTTGAAATCTACCGGATGAAACTTAAGAAAACCTTAGAAATTCAGAATACTGGCGGCGGCGACTGTGGAGAAAACGCCAGGCCGGGCGGCCTGGCGACGAGGCGATTTAGTAGGCAGCGGTGAACTGTGCGCGAATAAACTGTGGTTTTTCAATCTCATCGACGATGGCGACCGCCAGGTCTTCCACCGAAATGCTGGCCGGCGCTTCGCCGTTCATCAGCAGTTGGGTGGTGCCGAGGCGGAACTGACCGGTGCGTTTGCCCGGCTCCAGCAGGGCGGCCGGCGAGAGATAGGTCCAATCGAGCGCCGATTCATTGCGCAGCTTGTTGCGCAGATCGCGCACCGCCTGCGCACCGGGGCGGATATTTTCCGGGAACTGCGGCGTATCCACCAGTTCAACGCCCGGCGCCACTTCCAGACTGCCGGCGCCGCCGACCACCAACAGGCGTTTGACGCCGGCTTGCTCGACCGCAGTGAGGATCTGCTGGGCGCCTCGAGCGGTTTTCTCATACAGGTTGTCTTCGCCCCAGCCGGGGTTGTAGGCGCTGATCACCGCATCCTGGCCGTGCAATTGCCCTGCCAGCCAGGCGGTATCGGCGACGTCGCCCAGCGCGACGGTCAGATTGGCGTGCTCCGGCAACTCTTTTTTCTGGCGGGCGATTGCCGTCACCTGAAGACCGCGAGCCAGCGCTTCATCCACCACGCGGCGGCCAACAAAACCGGTTGCTCCAATAATGGCTACTTTCATCTGTATGCTCCTTCGGGGATGTGTTCAGTATCATGAAGCAGGCCGATGTGCCTGCTGCGTGGTTTCTACTCTAGCCCTTAACAATAGCCGTGATTAGTGCCATATTCATGCTTTCTTGATTAAGTAAAACTTCATAATCGTGGATAAACTCAATCGAATGGCGATATTTGCCACCGTGGTGGCGGAGGGATCGCTGGCCGGCGCGGCGCGGCGGCTGGGCATGACGCCATCGGCAGTCAGCCAGCACATGCGCTCGCTGGAGAAAGCGCTCGGGGTGCCGCTGCTGCATCGCTCCACCCGCCGTCTGGCGCTGACCGAGGCGGGGGCGGCGTTCTACCCCGGCTGCGAGGCGATGCTGCAACAGGCGCAGCAGGCGGAGCAGCGGCTGGCGGAGCTGCGGGATACGCTGGTGGGCGAGCTGCGCATCGCCACCCCGGTCGGCATCGGCGGTTGCTCGCTGGCGGAGGCGTTATCGCCGCTGTTGCAGGCGCATCCCAAGCTCACGCTGCGGGTGCTGGCGGACGATCGCATCGTCGATATGATAGAGCAGCGGGTCGATATTGCGCTGCGGGCCAACCGGCAGCTGGCGGACGCCAATATGATTGCGCATCCGCTGACGGCGTGGCCGATGGTGCTGTGCGCCGCACCGCGTTATCTCAGCCAGAATGGCGTGCCGGAAAAACCGCAGGATTTGGTCCAGCACCGCTGGATCTCCAGCGGCTACAGCGGGGCCTACCTGGACCTGCTGCACCAGTCCGGCCAGCAGGTCAAGCTGCGGCTGGCGGAAGGGCAGATCGTCAGCGAGAGCATGAACGTGATGCGTGCCTTTACCCGCGCCGGGCTGGGCATTTCCGTTCAGCCGCTGTATGAAATTGGCGATGAGCTGCAGCGCGGCGAGCTGTTGCTGCTGTTGCCGGAGTGGCGGCCGGCACCGCTGCGGCTGCACGCGTTGACGCTCGAGCGCAACATGCCGGAGAAAAGCCGCCAGGCGCTGCGCTATTTGCGCGACTATTTTCGCCGCAATGGCGAAAAGGGACTTGCCAGCGGCGGCGATGGCGTCTTCAATTAGCAAGAGAACGCAGGAGGCCCCGTGGCGCAGCAGCTTGAATTTTTCGACATCCCCAGCCCGTGTCGCGGCATTTGCCAGGCCGACGATCGCGGATTCTGCCGTGGCTGCCTGCGCAGCCGCGAGGAGCGCTTCGGCTGGATGAGCATGAGCGACGCGCAAAAGCGCGAGGTGCTGCGCCTGTGCCGTCAACGCTTCCTGCGCCTGCAGCGCGCCAATAAAGCGCCCGACGAGCCGCTGCCGGAACAGCCGTCGCTGTTTTAACCTTTCCTGATCTGCCGCACGTTCGTGTGGCTTACCGCTTCCCTGTGCCTCACCGGCTTGTGTATGCTGGCTGACAACTAATGTCATGAGGTTTTCGCAATGGTAGAACGTATTCGTCTCGCGCCGCAGGGGCCTGAATTTTCCCGCATGATTTGCGGTTACTGGCGGTTGATGGAGTGGGGCATGTCGCCGCAGCAGCTGCTGACGTTCATCGAACAGCATGTCGAACTGGGCGTCACCACCGCCGATCACGCGGATATCTATGGGGGTTATGCCTGCGAACAGGCATTCGGCGACGCGCTGCGCCTGAAACCGGCGCTGCGTCAGTCGCTGGAACTGGTGAGCAAATGCGGCATCGCCACTACCGCCAAGCCCGGCAACCCGATCGGCCATTACATCACCGATCGCGATCATATCGTACAGAGTGCGGAACAGTCGCTGCGCCATCTGCATACCGACTACCTCGATCTGTTGCTGATCCACCGGCCGGATCCGTTGATGGACGCTGACGACGTGGCCGAAGCCTTTGTTGCGTTGCACAAAAGCGGCAAGGTGCGTCATTTCGGCGTCTCCAACTTTACGCCCGCGCAGTTCCAACTGCTGCAGTCGCGCCTGCCGTTCTCGCTGGCCACCAACCAGGTGGAGATTTCGCCGATTCACCAACCGGCCATTCTCGACGGCACGCTCGACCAGTGCCAGCAACTGCGTATCAAGCCGATGGCCTGGTCCTGTCTGGGGGGCGGGCGCCTGTTTAACGACGCCGAGTTCCAGCCGCTGCGCGACGAGCTGCAGCGGGTGGCGCAAGAGATCGGCGCCGAGACCATCGAGCAGGTGGTGTACGCCTGGGTGATGCGCCTGCCGTCATCGCCGCTGCCGATTATCGGCTCCGGCAAAATTGAGCGGGTGCGCTCGGCGCTGAAGGCGCAGAAACTGGTGCTGAACCGCCAGCAGTGGTTCCGCATTCGCAAGGCGGCGCTGGGGTATGACGTGCCGTAAGGCGGAGCAAAAAAAAGAGGAAAGCCGGGCGGCGAAAGCGCCCGGCTTTTTTTACGCCGACCCTTAGGCCAACACCACCTGATCGGTGTTGAAGTGATCGAGCGAGACGCCGATCAGCGTGACCTGGCTGTGGCCGAAGGCCAGCACCAGATCGTCGTTTTGCTGTGTGGCATAGTCGCGGATATTCCCGCTGGCGCCTTCGGTACCGATAAACACCAGTTTATCGGTGGCGTTGAAACCATACAGCTGGTCGCGGCCGAAATCGCCGCTGAACAGGAAGGTATTACCGTTGCCGGCGCCCTTCAGGATGTCATCGCCGCTGCCGCCGACGAAGGTCAGGTTGCCGCCGGCATGGCCGATCAGCGTGTCGTTGCCGGCGTTGCCGAACAGCCAGGCGTCGTGGCTGCGAGCCTGCAGGACGTCATCGCCGTCGCCGCCGGTGGTGGCGGCGGCATAGGCTTTGAGGCCCGAGTCCGATTTCAATCCCGCAGCGGTCACCTGATGATCCACCTCTTTGCTGAAAATCAGCCAGGAGGTTTCTTTGCTGCGCAGGGTGCTGATGTCGTCTGCCAGCGTAATACCGCCTTTGGCGTCGCGCAGGTAAAGCGTATTGCCGTCGTAGGCGACCTCGGTGTTTTTCAACGCCTGTTGGGTATCGAAGATATTGTGGCCTTTGCCGCCGGCGATCAGGTTATAGCCGCCGGCGTCGCGGAAGATATCGTCGCCGTCGCGGCCCTCGAGATAGTCGTTGCCTTTGCCGCCCTTGATCAAATCATTGCCGTCGCTGCCGATGATAAACGTCGGTCCGCTGTGCGTTTCCGCGTTGCGGTTCAGGTCTTCCACCCAGGTATTGCCGCGCGTCACGTTCGACAGGTTGGAGACGATGATGGTCGAGTCCTTGTCGGTCAGCGAATAAAACTCGGAGTTCAGCACCCGCATCAGCCCGTCCTGATAGAAGAACGGCAGGTGCGACAGCCAGGTCGGAATGTTGAGAATGGAAAACGGCAGCAGGTTCCAGGCGTCCGACGCGTAGTGGTCGTTGAAGTTGACGATATTGTTGGTGGCGGAGGCGTGCGGCGCATCGTGTACGCCCAGTGACGGCAGGGTTAGCGAGGTGCCGTCGAGCGCGCGGAACACCGGGTCGTTCTCGTAGCCGATGTTGATCACCTTGCCGCCGGCTTCGTACTGGGTCGGCGAGGCGAAGGCGACATAGTTGGACTGCGCGTAGAAGCCGCCCCAGTTGGCGTCGCTCTGCGCCGCCATGCTGTTGACCGCCAGCCCGCCGAGGCTGTGGCCGCTGACCACTACGTCCTCGCCGCTCAGCCCGTGCGCCTGCGCGAATTTCGCCACGTCGCCCAGCAGATTGCCGAAGGCGTTCAGCGTGTAGCCGTCAGCGTAGCCTTTCGGCCCGAAACCGGCCAGCAGATCGTTAATCACATCGCCGATGGTATCGCCGATCAGCGACTCGCGCGGGCCGCTGGTACCGCGAAATGAGATGCCAATGGCGGTGAGATTGCCTTCGCTGTCATATTTGCCCAGCACCTCGGCCTGCGCGGTGGTGTAACCGGCGGTCTCGCCGTAATAGGTGCCGCGTGCATCGGTTTTGCCGGCGTAACCCAGCTGCGCGGCGCTGATGACCGACCAGCCGGCATTGTTCACCGTCTCCTGCGCGGCCTGTTCGGAGTCGGGGTTCCAGGGAATGCCGGGCAGGCCGCCCTGCGATTGGGTGCTGCCGATCAGCGCGGTGATCAGCGTCAGCGGCAGGCCAAGACCGAAACCGGTCTGGTGGTAGCCTTCGTCGAAGCCGTTATCGATATTGTGGTAAGCGTAGGTGGAGATGGCCAAGGCGTCGGAAAACAGCGCTTTCGACGCGTTTTCGTCCAAATCCTTATAGCTAAAGATGCCCATATCAGTTCCTTATGAATTATGCCGCCTGGCCGGGGAGTGAACTCTCATGCGTCGGCGGTGGAAACAGGGAAACAACGTTAGCCGAACGACAGCTGGTCAGAGGACCAACATCGGTAGAAATAGTATTAGCCCTAAATATTAGGCGTGCGAATCAAATTGGCGAGATTGTGCGTTGGTTAACAGTGCCGGCGCTGGCTCTCCTATACTGATAGCTCTGCATAGACATTAAGGAGACTGATTGATGAAACGTTATTGGTATGCGGCGCTGGGCCTGATGGCCTGTGGAGCCGCGCAGGCAGCGACGGTCGACGTGGAGATGAACTTGGTGACCGGGCAGGGCATCGGTCAGGATATCGGTAAAGTGGTCATCAGCGAAACGCCGTACGGCTTGCTGTTCACGCCAAGCCTGAAAGCGTTGCCTGCCGGGGTGCACGGTTTCCACGTGCATGAGAAAGGCAGCTGCGAGCCGGGTATGAAGGACGGCAAGGCGGTGGCGGCGCTGGCGGCCGGTGGGCATTTTGACCCGCAAAAGACCGGGAAACACCTCGGGCCGTACGCCGACGGGCACCTGGGCGATTTGCCGGCCATCTATGTGACCGCCGACGGCATGGCTAACTACCCGGTGCTGGCGCCGCGGCTGAAAAAAATCAGCGAAATAGAGGGCAAGGCGCTGATGGTGCACGCTGGCGGCGATAACAACTCGGATCATCCACTGCCGCTCGGCGGTGGCGGCGAGCGCTTTGCCTGCGGCGTGATCAAGTGATCAGCCGCCGCTGACGACCGGCGTTGCGGCAGGCTGGCCCATCGCCTGTTGCAACTGTTGCAGCGAGCAGTAAAGCCGCCAAATCAGCCCGGCCAAATCGCGCGCCGCCTGTTCCGGGTGGTGCGCCAGCGCGTTGCTCATGCGCTGCAGCTCTTGCAGCGTGGCGTCCAGCGAACTGTGCTGCACGCCTTTCTCCGTCATGATGCCGCGCAGGCAGTGGATACAGACGTTGCGCACCGCCGACAGCGGATCGGAACGGGTCTGCCAGTCGCGCAGCTGCCAGACGATATGGCTGCAGTTGAGCAGTACCACGCCCCAGCGCAGCAGCCAGGTGCGGGCCTCCTGATCCTGACTCTGATTAAGCTGGCTGATGCGATGGTAGATCAGCGATTCGAACTGGCTTTCGCTCTGCTGCGGTTTTTTGCTCAACTGATCGATAAAATCGCGCCGCAGCGCGCGGATAATGCGGCGGCTTTTGCGTTTGTCCGAGCTGGGGCGCAGGATCTGAAACGCCAGCCCGGCCAGCAGCACGCCGACGATTTTACCGATGTTGTCATTGATGAAGGACTGGTAGTCATAGCTCGGCGGGTTACTGACGGTCAGGAACGAGCCCATAAAGACGATCAGCTGCCCCCAGAGCGCGGCATAAGGCGGGTTCTGCAGCTTGAGCATCTGCATGGTCACCAGGATCGGGAACAGGAAGGCGCAGAACACCCAGAAGTCGTCAATCTGGATCATCAAGCCGAATTTCACCACAAAGCAGGCAACCGAGAGCAGCAGCACCGCCTTGAGCAAGGTGCTGACGCTGTTGATCGGCGAAGGCGTGGAAGAGTAGAGCACACAGCTGATGGCGGTGAGCGTCAGCGCCGCGCTGCCGGCGTCCCACTGCGTGTTGATCCAGTAGGCGCAGCCGATCACGATGCATAAAGAGGTGCGCAGGCCGTTATAGGCGGCTTCGTAGCTGTCGGTATGGCGCGCCAGCGAGGTGACGCGCGGCGGCTGGAGATCGCTGACCGCCGTGGCGCTTTCCAGGCGCAGCAGCCAGCGGTTACAGCGCAGGTAAAGCCAGCAGAAATCACGCAGACGCAGCCAGAAAGCGCGATGGCGGTAGTCCGCCGCATCTTGCGGGGCGATCTGCTGAAGCAGGCGCGCCAAACGGTACTTGTCGGTGGCGGGATCGCGCAGCTCGTCCAGCAGTTGCGTCAGCACCGGCATCAGATTGGCGGGACGATCCGGCCAGTTCAACAGCATGCGGCGCAGGCTGGAAATGACGCTGGTAATACGCAGCTGCTGGTGCAGCAAATAGTTGAGCAGATTATTTTGCCGACGCAGGCGGTAGTGGCTCCAAAACGCCTGAATGCGCAGCAGGTTCATGGTCAGGATTTGGCCGATGACGCCTTCGTGTGAGGTGCGCATCTGCGCGGTGACCTCCGGCTGCCACAGCATAGCGGCGTGTTCCAGCAGACGTAGCTGCATGCGCCGCAGTGAGGTCAGCAAGGCTTCGCCGTCGGAGGTGCTGGGCAGGATCATCATCATCAGTCCGCCGCACAGAATGCCGGTGATCACTTCGCAAACCCGCGCCTGCGCGATATCGAAAATCTGCTGGGTATCGGTGACGTTAACCGTACCGAAGGCGATAATGGCGGCGGTATAGCCCGCCAGCGCGAACGCGTAAGAGACGTTGTTTTGGTAATGGTTGGAGATATAGGTACATAGCCCGATCCAGGCGGCGATGAACAGCGTAAACAGCCAGGGGTCGTTCAGGCAGTGGCCGGCGATCGCCACCGAGGCGGCGGCGCCCACCAGGCTGCCGAAGATGCGGCCGATGCTTTTGCTGATCACGCCACCGATGGTCGGGAAGCTCACCACCGCGGCGGAGGTGAGCGCCCAATAGGGTTCATCGAGTTCGAGCACGAACGCGACCCACAGCGCCAGACACATCGCCAGCGAATTGCGCAGCGCATAGCGCCATTGGCCGCCGGTCGCCTTACCCCAGGGGGTGCGGCTCCACTCCAGAAAAGGCAGGTTCACACTTTAGTTCCGCTGATGAATCGAAATGGTGCAGGTGGTACCGGCGACCAGCGTCAAATCGGCGGGCACGTTGAGCAATTTTATCCGTACCGGCACGCGCTGAGCCAAACGCACCCAGGGAACATTAGGTTTAACGTCCATTAATAGATCGTTGCTGCTGTCGACGCTCTGATCGTAAATGGCGCGGCCGATACTCTCTACTTCCCCCTGCAGCGGCGTGTTGCCGTTATATAAAACGATGTCGGCTTTATTGCCTTCTTTTATATGTTTCAGCTTGGTTTCTTCGAAATAACCGAGCACATAAAACGAATGCACATCCACCAACGCCACCAGTGGCGTGCCGGCGTTGGCGTAGTTGCCGACCCGCGCCTGCAGGTTGGTGATATAGCCGTCGGTTGGCGCGTAAATTTTGGTTTTGCTCAAATTCCATTTGGCCTGTTCCAGGTTGGCCAGGGCGGCTTTATAGGCGGCCTTCATTGCCTGCGCGGCTAAATTGGACTCGTCCAAATCTTCAGCGGAAATAACGTTGCGCGGTAAACCGCGGCGGCGGGCGGCCTCGTGATCCGCCTTGGCCAAATCGGATTGCGCTTTTGCCACCGCGGCCTCGGCATTGTCCAGCGCGATCTGATAGGGCACCGGGTCGAGGGTAAAAATCAGACTTCCCGCAGGTACGAATTGATTGTCATTCGCGCTTATTTTCTCTAATCTTCCAGAGACTTCAGGGGTGATATTGACGAGTTCTGCGCGCACTTTTCCGTCACGGGTCCATGGGGATTGCATATAATAATTCCATAGCCACCAACCGGCGCAGACGGCAATGGCGCAGACGATCACCGTAGAGAAGTATTTTAATGTTTTATGCTGCATGGGTTACCAACTCGCTAAAATCCATAAGGAACCGCTGACGGTCAGAACGAAAATGGACAGGTCCATCAACATGGGATGCCAGATTTCACCGGAATACATCCAGTCTCTCAGCAGCTGATGAATCAGTAGCCATAAGACCAGTCCTAGCAAAAAAGCTTTAAATATAGGTGGAAAATAAAGCGATGCCCCCAGGACCAAATCGGGTAAGGGCGATGAGGCGTGTAACCATGATGTATTCACATTAACAATCCCTAAGGGTGAATATGTTGAATATTTGCATAACGATTAAACAATAGCAGTCAAAAACAGTGGCTATTTCCACAATATACATTATATACATTTGTGTTTTTAATGTGAGTTACCCAAAATAGTCTAAACTCTGGGAGGTAATGTTAGCATGCTAATTATAAGGAGGGGTAAGTGGAGTCAACATTAGGTTCAGATTTAGCACGATTAGTTCGTGTTTGGCGCGCGCTCATCGATCATCGGCTCAAGCCGTTGGAGCTGACCCAAACGCATTGGGTCACCCTGCACAATATCAATCGTTTGCCGCCGGAGCAGTCGCAAATCCAGCTGGCCAAGGCGATCGGTATCGAGCAACCGTCACTGGTTCGTACTCTGGACCAATTGGAGGAGAAAGGGCTGATCACACGTCACACCTGTGCCAACGATCGCCGCGCGAAGCGCATCAAGCTGACCGAAGCGGCCGATCCGATCATCAGGGAAGTCGACAGCGTGATCACGTCTACACGCAGTGAGATTTTAAGCGGCATTACCGTCGACGAAGTGCATCTGTTGGTAGGGCTGATTGGCAAGTTAGAACAAAATATCACCGAACTGCAGAACAAATAATAATATTCTTATTTTTCTACGATTACAGTTTCACAGCATCAGAAATAAAACCGGAGGCGTTTGCCTCCGGTTTACCGTGTGTCGCTGACTGACTTACAGCGGAGAGACGGTGATGGTGTCGCCCATGCGCGCCATGCGCACGCGTTGGCCTGGGCTGAACTTGGTGTCGCCCGCTTTCTGTACCACCACGATATTCTCTTTCTGGTCGGTTTTGATTTCCAACTCATAGCCTGAGGTACGGCCGGCCACTTCACCGATGCTGTTGCCCGCCGCGCCGCCGGCGATAGCGCCTGCCGCGGTAGCCAGGGTACGGCCGGTGCCGCCGCCGACGGTGTTACCCAACAGGCCGCCAATCACTGCGCCGCCGATCATCCCCAAGGCGTTGGAGCCTTCGCCGCCCTGAATTTTAACCGGACGCACGGAAACCAGCGTCCCGTAGGTGACGTTCTGCACCTGCTTGGCCTGCGAGGACGAGTAGACATCGCCGGACATGGATTCATTGGCACAGCCGGCCAGCGTAACGGCGGCGACGGCAACGACGAGAAGACGCTTGATCATACAAAACTCCTGATGGTAGTAGTCCATAACCTGGTAATGCTCTCCAGGCAAGATTCAGTGAAAATGATAGACAAAGTATGGCTGAAAGTTGACACACCGCCATGCTCCATCGCTGCACGCAGCTTAACTTTTCTCTGTTCAACCAATAATAAACCGCGGTTTACCTTTATGACAGCCTTGGCGACATTCCGTTGCCTGTTATGGCACGGTTTAACACATAACATGTGCCACAGCGGCACCGGGCGGCGATGTCTGGCTCACGGCCTGTAAAAAAAGCATCATAATTCATGGCGTTAATCCGGCAATTCTGGTTTATTTGTCAGGATAAAATTTGCTTACCGCGCGGGTTAGAGGATGTTGCTATGAAGTCAGGCCGCTATATAGGCGTCATGTCCGGCACCAGTCTGGACGGAATCGATGTGGTATTGGCCGCGATCGACGATCGCATGGTGGCGCAGCAGGCCAGCTATAGCCATCCGATGCCGATGGCGCTGAAAAAAGAAATCCTGGGCATGTGCCAGGGGCAGCAGACTACGTTGGCGGCTGTCGGCCGGCTGGACGCCCAACTGGGCAGGCTGTTCGGCGAGGCGGTGCTTGGCTTGCTGAAGCAAACCGGCATCGACGCCGAGCAGATCACCGCCATCGGTTGCCACGGCCAGACGGTGTGGCATGAACCGGAAGGCGACGCGCGTTTCTCTATGCAGCTCGGCGATAACAACCGCATCGCCGCGCTGACCAATATCACCACCGTCGGCGATTTCCGCCGGCGCGACATGGCTTACGGCGGGCAGGGCGCGCCGCTGGTGCCGGCGTTTCATCAGGCGCTGCTGGGGCATCCTGTCGAGCGGCGCATGGTGCTGAACGTCGGCGGCATTGCCAACCTTTCTCTGCTGTTGCCCGGTGCACCGGTGCGCGGTTTCGATACCGGGCCTGGCAACATGTTGATGGACGCCTGGGTGTGGCGCCACCGCGCGCAACCTTACGATCAGGACGGCGGCTGGGCCATGCAGGGGCGGGTATGTTTACCGCTGCTGCAGCAGATGCTGGCGGATCCTTACTTCGCGCTGCCGGCGCCGAAAAGCACCGGCCGCGAGTATTTCAATATCGCCTGGCTGGAGCGGCAGCTGGTCGGATTGCCGGCGATTGCGCCGGTCGACGTGCAGGCCACGCTCACGGAGTTGACCGCCGTCAGCATCAGCGAACAGGTGTTGCTGGCCGGCGGGTGCGAGCGTCTGCTGGTGTGCGGCGGCGGGGCGCGCAACACGCTGCTGATGGCGCGTCTGTCTGCGCTGCTGCCGGGGACGGAAGTTGGACTGACCGACGATTTCGGCGTCAGCGGCGACGATATGGAGGCCTTGGCCTTTGCCTGGCTGGCGTTTCGCACGCTGTCCGGCCAGGCCGGCAATTTGCCTTCGGTCACCGGCGCCAGCCGTGAAACGGTGTTGGGTGGGATTTATCCGGTTTTGCCATTGGGGGGCCGTTAGCTCTGTTAGGATAGCCTGTGAAGGATTTTTCTAAGGAGCAACAGCATGAAAAAAGTCATTTTCGTCGCCGGCGCGCTGGCGCTGTCCGGCTGCAGCTACATCCTGCCGCAAAGCAGCCAGACGATGCACTACCAGTGCGGCACTACGCCGCTGACGGTGGCGCTCGACGGCAAGGCGAGCGAAGTCAGCCTGCTGATGGATGGCGAGCAGCTGCATCTTAAGCAGGTGCTGGCGCTGACCGGTGCCAAATACAGCGACGGCAAATACACTTTTTGGTCGAAAGACCGCAACGCCTATCTTGAGCGCAACGGCAAGGTAGTCATGAGCGACTGCGTGTTGACGGAGTGAAGGTCGGCGGCGGCGTCGGAGCGATTGAGTTCCTGACGCCGCAGGCGCAGAATGTAACGACGGATTTTTCAGTTGGTCGATAACCCAGATGATTGAAAAGAATGAGTTTGATGTTGCGGACCTGCGCCGTGAATACACCCGAGGCGGCCTGCGCCGCAACGATCTGACCGCCAGCCCGCTCGAACTGTTCGAGCGTTGGTTGAAACAGGCCTGCGACGCGCGCCTGGCCGATCCCACCGCTATGTGCGTCGCGACCGTCGATGAACACGGCCAGCCTTATCAACGCATCGTGCTGCTGAAGCATTTCGATGAGCAGGGGTTGGTGTTCTACACCAACCTCGGCAGCCGTAAGGCGCAGCAATTGGCGCGCAATCCGCATATCAGCCTGCTGTTCCCCTGGCACATGCTCGACCGCCAGGTGATTTTCCTCGGGCAGGTGGAGCGCCTGTCGACCCTCGACGTGCTGAAGTATTTCAACAGTCGGCCGAAGGACAGCCAGATCGGTGCCTGGGTGTCGCAGCAGTCGTCGCGCATTTCCGCGCGCGGCGTGCTGGAAAGCAAATTCCTCGAGCTGAAACAGAAGTTCCAGCAGGGCGAGGTGCCGTTGCCGAGTTTCTGGGGCGGATTCCGCGTGAAATTCGACTCCGTCGAGTTCTGGCAGGGCGGCGCCCATCGCCTGCATGACCGTTTCCTGTATCAGCGGGACGGGAATGACTGGAAAATTGACCGACTGGCACCCTGAAGACGGAAAATCCCCTCTAAGCGCTGGTGCTGACGTCGCCGGCGCTTTATTCTATGCGCTACCCTGAATTTTTATTTCGCCACTGGGCGAAAGGCCGTGTACCGGCAAAGGTGCATTCGTTTATACATGGAGTCATTGATGGCAAGCAGCAACTTGATTAAACAACTGCAAGAGCGGGGCCTCGTTGCCCAGGTTACGGATGAGGAAGCGTTAGCGGAGCGACTGGCGCAAGGGCCAATTGCACTGTATTGCGGTTTCGATCCGACCGCTGACAGCTTGCATTTGGGCCATCTGGTTCCTCTGTTGTGCTTGAAGCGCTTCCAGCTGGCCGGCCACAAGCCGGTAGCGCTGGTGGGCGGCGCCACTGGCCTCATCGGCGATCCGAGCTTCAAAGCGGCGGAGCGCAAGCTGAACACTACCGATACGGTGAACGAGTGGGTCGAGAAGATCCGCAAGCAGGTTTCTCCGTTCCTCGATTTCGACTGCGGCAGCAACAGCGCTATCGCGGCCAACAACTACGACTGGTTCGGCGGCATGAACGTGCTGACCTTCCTGCGTGACATCGGCAAGCACTTCTCCGTCAACCAGATGATCAACAAGGAAGCGGTCAAGCAGCGCCTGAATCGCGATGACTCCGGCATCTCCTTCACCGAGTTCTCCTATAACCTGCTGCAGGGCTTCGATTTCTCCGAGCTGTACAACCGCCACCAGGTGGAGCTGCAGATCGGCGGTTCCGATCAGTGGGGCAACATCACCTCGGGTATCGATCTGACCCGTCGCCAGCACCAGAAGCAGGTGTTCGGTCTGACCGTGCCGTTGATCACCAAAGCAGACGGCACCAAGTTCGGTAAAACCGAAGGCGGCGCGGTCTGGCTGGCGCCGGAAAAAACCAGCCCGTACAAGTTCTACCAGTTCTGGATCAACACTGCCGATGCCGACGTCTATCGCTTCCTGAAGTTCTTCACCTTCATGAGCCTGGAAGACATCAACGCGCTGGAAGAAGAAGACAAGAACAGCGGCAAGGCGCCGCGCGCCCAATACGTGCTGGCGGAAGAAGTGACCGGCATGGTGCACGGTGCGGAAGGCCTGGCGGCCGCCAAGCGCATCACCCAGAGCCTGTTCTCCGGCGCGCTGCATGACATGACCGAAGCGGACTTCGCCCAACTGGCGCAGGACGGTATGCCGACCATCAAACTGGATGGCGACGCCGATCTGCAGCAGGCGTTGGTGAATGCCGAACTGGTGCCGTCACGCGGCCAGGCGCGCACCATGATCGGTTCCAACGCGGTGACCATCAACGGTGAGAAACAGTCCGATGCCGAATACCGCTTCAGCGATTCAGATCGTCTGTTCGGCCGCTACACGCTGCTGCGTCGCGGCAAGAAACACTACTGCCTGGTGGATTGGCAGTAAGCGAATAATGACGGTAAGGGGCCCTGGCGGCCCCTTTATTTTTGGGCAGCCGCCCGGCTGCCGTATTCAGAACGAGTCTGTCGATGAAAAACATTCTTTCTATCCAGTCGCACGTGGTGTTTGGTCACGCCGGCAACAGTGCGGCGGAGTTTCCAATGCGTCGCATGGGCGTCAACGTCTGGCCGCTGAACACGGTGCAGTTCTCCAACCATACGCAATACGGTCAGTGGACCGGCTGCGTCATGCCGGCCAGCCATCTGACCGAAATCGCGCAGGGCATCGCCAATATCGATCAGCTGAAGCGCTGTGATGCGGTGTTGAGTGGCTATATCGGTTCGCCGGAGCAGGGCGACCATATTCTGGAGATCGTGCGTCAGGTTAAGCAGGCGAACCCGAATGCCTGGTATTTCTGCGATCCGGTGATGGGGCATCCGGAAAAGGGCTGCATCGTGGCGCCGGGCGTGGCCGAGTTTCACTGCCGCCAGGCGCTGCCGTGCAGCGACATGATGGCGCCGAACCTGCTGGAGTTGGAGATGCTGAGCCAGATGGCCGTCGCCGACGTGGCTGATGCGGTGCAGGCCGCCCGCGTGCTGATTGCCAAAGGGCCGCGGCTGGTGCTGGTCAAGCACCTGGCCCGCGCCGGCTATCACGCCGACTGTTTCGAAATGCTGCTGGTGACGGCGGACGAGGCCTGGCACATCAGCCGGCCGCTGGTGGACTTCGGCGCGCGCCAGCCGGTCGGCGTCGGCGATTTGACCAGCGGTCTGCTGCTGGTGGATCTGCTGAAGGGCGAGGCGCTGGATAAAGCGCTGGAGCACGTGACCGCCGCCGTGTATGAGGTGATGTTGACCACGCAGGAGATGGGCGAGTACGAACTGCAGGTGGTGGCGGCGCAGGATCGGATCGTGCAGCCGCGCAGCGAGTTCAAAGCGGTCAAACTGTAAGTGGCATTCGGCCCCGGCGACAGCCGCCGGGGCCCGATGTTTACTTCAATCCTTCGGCGTTCAGCGCCGCATCTACCGCCGGGCGCGCCGCAACGCGATCGAACCAGGCCGCCAGATGGGCGTGCTTGCGCACGTCGAACTGCAGGGCAAACGCCCAACGCAGCACGGTGAACAGGTAGGCGTCGGCCACGCTGAAACGGCTTCCCAACAGGAAGTGTTGCTTCGCCAGCACCGAATCCAGATAGCTGAACTGCTGCTCCAGCTTGGCGCGCGCGATGGTTTTATATTCCTCGGGCGTCTTTGGGTTGAACAGCGGGCTGAATCCTTTGTGCAGCTCGGTGGCGATGTAGTTCAGCCATTCGATCGCGTGGTAGCGCGACAGGGTGCCCGCCGCCGGGATCAGGTTGCGGTCCGGCACCCGGTCCGCCAGGTATTGCACGATCGCCACGCCTTCGGTCAGCAGGCTGCCGTCATCCAGCAGCAGCGCCGGAACCTGTCCCTTGGGGTTGATGGCGAGGTAATCGGCGCCGCTCTCGGTTTTCTTCTGCGCCAGGTCGACCTTCTCCGCCGTAAAATCCAGCCCTGCCTCGCGCAGCACGATATGCGGGGACAGCGAACAGGCGCCGGCTTTATAGAACAGTTTCATCGGAAGCTCCTTGTTGATGACGAATGACGGGCATGCTTAACCTCTCATCGTAGTCCCATAGCGCCAAAATTACAGCGGCTTAGCTAACAAATTTAACCGATGATCGCCTCGGCGGGCTGCAGCTGCGCCAGCGTTGCGGCGATCTGCTGTTGCAGCGCCTGTGGCGCCACCTGCATCGGCGAGCGCAGCTCGTTGGCGATCAGCCCCTGCTGGGCCAGCACCGTCTTGACCGGCGCCGGATTGGGGAAGCTGAACATCTGGTGGATCATCGGCAGCAGCTCATAGAAGTTGCTGCGCGCTGCGGCCAGATCGCCGGCGGCGACTTGCTGCACCAGCTGCACGAAACGTTCCGGGTGAACATGCGCGGCGGCGGAGATAGCGCCGGTGCCGCCGAGGCACAGCGTGGTGAGGATCAGATTGTCTTCTCCGGTCATCACATCGATCTCGCCATCGGCGATCAGCGCCATGGTGGCGTCAGGGTTGCCGCCGCAGTCCTTGATGGCGGTGATGCGCGGATGGCGTGCGAGCCGGCGCAATGTGGCCAGCTCCATGGCGATGCCGGTGCGCTGCGGAATGTTGTACAGGATCACCGGCACGCTTGAGGCGTCGGCCAGCTGGGTAAAATAGTCGATCAGGCCGCATTGCGAAGGGCGGATGTAGTAAGGCGCCGGGATCAGCACGCCGGCGATGTCGCGCAGTTGAATGGCCTGCTGCATCTGCAGCGTGGCGGCCATGTTATTGCCGGACAGGCCCATTACCACCTGATGGGCGGGCGCCACGTCCAGTACGGCGTCGAGCACCGCCAGCTGTTCTTCTTTGCTCAGCGCGGCGGCTTCACCGGTGGAGCCGCAGACCACCAGGCCATCGATGCCGGCGCCGAGCAGGTGCCGCGCCAGGCGTTTGACCGCCGGCAGATCGACGGCATCGTGATTGAAAGGGGTAACCATCGCCACCCAAATACCCGAAAATGAGGCCATAAAATATTCCTTCTGTGTGACCGACAGAGAAGCCAGATGAGAAAATTGAAGGCGGAGCGTTGCGTGCCATCCAGTCAGCTCATCTGACGGGACAGCTCGCCCCGGTCAAATGAGCGTCTGTTTCTTCGATTTAACCGCCGCCAAACCGCCAATAGGCAACGCAGGCGTCATCAGAATGTCAGCGTTGCGTGGATAGGCCATGGCGGTCTCGCGAAAAGGGGAAGTGGGGTGATAATGAATATTCTTCATCAGGCTGTCAATTTACAACAGATTGATAACATTGTTATTCATGATTCGTCAGCGGGGATGAGTTTGGCTAATAAATAAAAATCCCCGCGGCGGCGGGGAGGGTTTGGCCGGCTCAGCGCGGCGGGCGGGAGCCGATGGTGGCGGACCAACTGAAAGTGTCGCCGCTCGGCCGGTAGCGGTTGGCCTTGCGTTCTGCACGCTCCGCCTTGGCGAGCTTCGCTCTGGCGGCCATGATGCGCGCCACCACTTCATCCTTGACCTTGTGCTGTTCGGCGTTGGTCAGTGGCCGCCCGTGGCTTTTGCGCGCTTTGTCCAGTTCGGTTTTCACTTCCCGCTGTTCGCTTTCCGTCATCTCTTTCAACGTCAACTTTTTCATCTGTGCCGCCCGTTCGGTGAAGTTGACTTACAGTTTAACGGCGTTATGTGACCGAAAATGTTATGGGCATAACGAAAATGCCCGGCAAACCGGCATTACACCTCTTCCAGCAGATCGTCGACAAAGCGCCGCATGCGTTCGGTGCGCCGCTCGGCCATGTGCCGCCCGGCGGCGGTCTGGAAGCCGTCTTGCAGTTTGAACAGCTTGGTTTCGAAATGGTCCAGGCTGAAACGCTTGTCGTCATATTGACGATGTTCGGCCCGCGGATCGGCGGCGTCATACAGCGCGCTGCGCATGCGGCCGCCGATATAGAAGCAGCGTGCCACGCCGATAAGACCTATGGCGTCGAGGCGATCGGCGTCCTGCAGGATTTTGGCCTCCAGCGTTTGTGGGGGGATGCCGGCGGAAAAACTGTGCGCTTCGATGGCGTGAGCCACCGCCGCGATATCCGCCGACGCCCATTCCAGCTGGGTCAGCGTCAGCGTGGCTTGCTCCGCCGCCATGCGCGAGGCCAGATGGCGCTGCGGCGAGTTTTTTTCCACCGCGACGGCGTCGTGCAGCAGCACCGCCGCGCAGAGAATGCGCCGGTCGCCGCCTTCCAGCTTGCTGATTCGGCGGCAGTTCTTCCAGACCCGGTGCAGATGTGCAACGTCATGCGAACCGTCGTCCGACTCGAGGGTGAGCGGCAGCAACGTTTGCGCCAGCGCCTGGTAGGGTGAGAAAGGTTGTAACAGCTCTTGCGTCAGCGAAGGTAAAGACACGTTCAGCTCCTGTTGGGGGAAATCGGTCAATCAGCATAGCCGCGCCGGATGCCGGGAGAATGACAGAAAAACGGCTATTGTTTACTAAAGTGCAACCCACTATTGTCATAACTGCGGTTTTTGCAGCGAAACAAGCAACCTAGAATAGCCGCATTCCGCCGTCTCCGCGTGGTGAGAGCCTGTGTCCGCGGGGATGGCCGGAATATCCTCATCAGCCATTGGAGAAGAGACATGCCAACCCCTCTTGAGATAGTGCGCGCAACCTATGAAGGCAGTTCCGAAGAAAACGGCCGTAATCTGCTGGCGGCGCTGGCCCCCGATGCCGAGTGGACCGAAGCCGCCGGTTTCCCCTACGCCGGTACCTATATCGGTCCGGAGAACATTATCAAGAACGTGCATCAGCGCCTGGGCAGCGAATGGCAAGGTTACCGCGCCGATGTCGACCACTTTTACGACGCCGGCGACAATGTGATCGCACAAGGTTTTTATCACGGCACCTACCGGGCCACCGGCAAATCCTTTAGCGCCTCTTTTGCGCATATTTATACGCTGCGCGCCGGCAAAATCGTGAAGTTCGTGCAGATTGTCGACAGCGCTAAAGTGCTGGAAGCGATGCAGCCTTAATCGCCGCCGCGCTTGCCGAATTTGCGGTCGAACTCGCGCCGGTAGCCCCGGGCCTTGTTGCGATCGCGGATCCACAGATAGCCGCACACCAGCGCAACCGCTCCCGAGAAGGTGACGTTGCGCATATCCCGGTCATACCAAAACACCAATAGCGCATCCAGCGCCGCAATCAGCGCGATCCATTTATACATATGGGATTGACGCCGCGTGGCGGCGTTGAGTCGCTTTAACTGTCTGGCTTCGTCCAACACCGGTTTTTGCTGCATAGCGTTTCGTTATCATCAGGCTGTTCACGCTAAATTAGCAGAATTTCCCCAACCGCCGCAAAGATTAACGCGCGGCGTCATGCGGTTTTCGCCGCCCCTGGCGCGGTGCAGAAAATTTGTGCGCGGGCGCTTGAATTGTCCATTGGGCGTGGTAGGTTATTTATTCGCTATTTTTGGGTTTTTATTCAAATCTCGCCGTGTCATCAAGCTGCAGCACTGGGCGGTTAACGTGATGGGTTCGATACATGCGGCGGTTAACTTCGGCAGGAGGATGTGATGAACGATAAAACGGCACGCCCGCAGGATGTGGTTCAACAACAGCTTGACGCCTATAATGCCCGCGACATCGACGCCTTCATGGCCTGCTGGGCGGACGACGCGCAGTATTACGAGCACCCCGACACGCTGCTGGCCAGCGGCAAGGCGGCGATCCGCGAACGGCATCTGGTGCGTTTCCAGGAGCCGAGCCTGTACGGCGAACGGATAAAACGCATGGCGGTGGGGAACATGGTGGTCGATCAGGAAGTGGTGACGCGCAACTTCCCGCAGGGGCGCGGCAAAATGGATGTCATCGCTATCTACGAAGTGGAACAGGGGCAGATCGCCAAAGCCTGGTTCAAGATCGGCCCCTGCGTGCTGGATGAGGGCGCGCTCTAGCCGCGCATTATTGCAACGCCATCACCGCCTCTATCTCTACGCACACCTGCGGTGAGAACAACGCGCTGACCGCCACCAACGAACAGGCCGGCAGCGCGCCATCGAAATAGTCAAACAGCACCGGGCGCACGCCCGCCAGATCGGCGATGTCGGTCAGGAACACGCTGATTTTAATCAATGCTTTGAGATTTACGCCTTCGCTGGCGGCGATGGTCGCCAGCTGTTCGAGGATCTCCTGCGTCTGTTCCGGCGCGCTCAAGCCTTGCGCGTCGGTGGCGAAGGCCGTCAGTCCCGACACATACAGGCGATCGCCGTGGCGTACCGCATGCACATAGGGGCCGCCCGGCGTAGGCAACTGCGGATAATTCGTGCGTTTTAATGATGTCATGATCAAACCCCGCGCAAGACCGGTTAATAAAATCGACAAACTTGGTTAGGATACTGAGAAAACGGCGGCCAGACGCCGCACACCGATGATATTTGAGAGTATCATCCCTCTTTATTTTATACGTCGTCTCTCACGCGAATGTGACAGTGCGGCGCAGATCGGCCACAAGGACGCATGAGACGATGAACCCGCTTTTTACTCCCTACCTGCAACGCTGGCAACTGGAACAGGACGGCAAAGCCTTCGAAACCCACAGCAGTCTGCTGATGCCGGTGCGTTACCGGGGTGAAGCGGCCATGCTGAAGATCGCCCGCGAGCAGGAGGAGCGCTTCGGCGGCCAGCTGATGTGCTGGTGGCGTGGGGAAGGCGCCGCGCAGGTGCTGGCGTGGCACGACGACGGCATTCTGCTGGAGCGCGCGCAGGGTGAAGGTTCGTTGGCGCAGCTGGTGCGTGACGGCAACGATGAGCTGGCCACGCAGATCCTGTGCCGGGCTATCGCCGCCTTGCATGCGCCGCGCGCGGCGCCGTTGCCCGAGCTGATCCCGCTGCACGAGTGGTTCAGCTCGCTGTGGCCGGCGGCGCAGGCGCACGGCGGCATGCTGCGTCTCAGCGCCACGACGGCGGCTGAGCTGCTGAGCAGCCCGCGAGAAGAGAGTGTGCTGCACGGCGATATCCATCATGACAACGTGCTGGACTTCGGCGAACGCGGCTGGCTGGCGATCGATCCCAAGCGTTTGTACGGCGAACGGGGCTTCGATTACGCCAATATTTTCTGTAATCCCAACTACGGCATCGCCACCGATCCGGCCATTTTCCAGCGGCGCGTGGAACAGGTCTGTCGCTTGGCCGGGCTGGAGCGCCGGCGCTTGCTGCAATGGATCCTGGCCTGGTCGGGGCTCTCCGCCGCCTGGTTTATGGAAGACGGGCAGGCGGCGGATATCGACTTCCGCGTGGCCGAACTGGCGGCGCGCGCATTGGATCTCCCGCTGCCCGACGGCGATTCAGGGTTCATCCTGCCAGTAATCGAGCGAGGTTGAAGGGCGCTGCAGGTAGCGTACCTGCTCGCCGTCTGCGCTGCGCGCCATCGCCTGGTATTTGCCGGAATCCGGGTACATCACCAGCTCCGGCTGCTCGCGGGTGCTGACGGACAGGTACTTCAGCGGCGCATCGGAGGTGTTGATGATCTGGTGCGGGTATTCCGGGCCCGGCGGAATGAAGATGACATCCCCGCTGACGATCGGCAGCATTTCTCCGGCCACCCGCAGCGTACCGCTGCCTTCCAGAATGATGAACATTTCCTCCTGAGCGTAGTGAAAATGGTAGGGGCAGGAGCGCATGCCCGGCGCTACGCAATCGAAGGAGGCGCCCAGCTTGTCGGCGGCGGTGCCGGTGCCGAGGCGAGCGCCGACGCTGTCATACAGCGGCGGCCGCCGATCGTGTTGCTTATCTACCCGTTCGACATTGCGTATCAAGCGCTGTGCCAACAGCGCAGCTTTCTCAGTCATAGGCTTCCTTGGTGACATTGTCACTTAAAAGTTGACGATAGCCAGAGAGAATCCGTCCCAGCCCTTGCTGCCCACGGTTTGTAAGGCGGTGGCGGTCAGACGGGGCTCCTGCGCCATCATCGTGAAGAATGCGCGTACGCCTTGTACACGGGCGTCCGTGCTGGCGGCGTCGGTGACTGCGCCATTGCGCACCACATTGTCACCGATAATCACCGTACCCGGGCGAGCGAGTTTAAGCGCCCAACGCAGGTAATCCGGGTTGCTCGGTTTGTCGGCGTCGATGAAGATGAGGTCAAAGGGGGCCAGGGTTTGCAGCGTGGGCAGGTGAGAGATGGCGGGGCCGACGCGCAGCTCAACCTGGCCATCGAGACCAGCGCGCGCGATATTTTGGCGGGCGACGGCGGCGTGGCTTTCATCCGCTTCCAGCGTGATCAATGTGCCATCCGCCGGTAGCGCACGCGCCAGCCAGATGGTGCTGTAGCCGCCCAACGTGCCGATTTCCAAAATGCGTTTGGCGTTAACCATGCGGGCGAACAGCTGCAGCAGTTTGCCCTGATTCGGCGCTACATCATGCGCCGGCAGCCCGGCGACGGCGTTGGTCGCCAGCGCCTGCAACAGGGCATCGTCTTGTTCTACCAGGCTGTCTACGATATAGCGATCGACCTGGGACCATTGTTCCTTTTCTTTCATGTGGGCCTCGTGCGGAAATCGCAGTATGCCCATCCAGTGAAGGCGTCACCGCCGTGCTTGTCAATGCACGGCGTGCGGTTGGCATTTTATGCTGCAGCTCCTCGCCGCGGCAGCGACAGCAGCAGGTGGGCGATGGCGCCGCCGACAATGCCCCAGAAGGCCGAACCGATGCCGAGCAGCGTGATGCCGGAGGCGGTGATGAGGAAGGCGATCAGCGCCGCGTCGCGCTGCTTTTCATCATGCAGGGCGCGTTGCAGGCTGCCGCCGATGGTGCCGAGCAGCGCTAGCCCGGCGATGGTGTGGATCAGGGCGACCGGCAACGCGCTGAACAGCAGGCCGATGGCGCCGCCGAACAGCCCGGCCAGCAGGTAGAAACCGCCGGCGGCCACCGCGCCCATATAGCGTCGCTGCGGATCGGGATGCACGTCCGGCCCCATGCAGATGGCGGCGGTGATCGCGGCGATGCACACCGAGAAGCCGCCGAACGGCGCCAGCAGCAGCGCGGTCAGCGACGTCCAGGCGATCAGCGGTGAGGTGGGGACACGGTAGCCCGCCGCCTGCAGCGTGGCGATGCCGGGTGCGTTCTGCGAAGCCATGGTCACCACGAAGAAGGGCACGCCGATGCCCAGCAGCGTCGGCCAGCTGAAGTGCGGTGCGATAAATTCCGGCATGACGAACGCCGGCGCCTGCTGTGCCAGTTTGATATCGCCCTGCAGCGCGGCGATCGTCAGCCCAACCGCCAGCGTCAGCACGATGGCGTAGCGCGGTTGATAACGGCGACTGAGCAGGTAGGCCAGCCCCATGCCGGCGCTCAGAGGGAAATTGAGCTGCAGTGAAGCGAAGGCGTCCAGCCCGAAGCGCAGCAGGATCCCCGCCAACATCGCTGCAGAAATCGCCTGCGGGATGTAGTCCATCAGGCGGGCGAACAGCCCGGTGACGCCGCACAGCAGGATCAGACCGGAAGCGAAGATAAACACGCCGATCGCCTCGTTGATCGGCGTGCCGGGCAGGCTGGTGACCAGCAGCGCTGCGCCGGGCGTCGACCAGGCGGTGAGGATCGGGGTGCGATAGTAAAGCGACAGTCCCAGCGAGGTGACGCCCATCGCGATCCCCAGCGCGCTCAGCCAGCCGCCGATCTGCGCCGGCGTGGCGCCCGCAGCGGCGGCGGCCTGGAAAATGATCGCGGCAGAGCTGGTGTAGCCCACCAGAACGGCGACAAAACCGGCCATGACGGCGGGCAGGGTCAGATGACGTAGGGAGAGGGCTGGGCGCATGAGAAGCTCCAATCGGTGATTGTGCGTTATAACGCACGTTAAGAAATCAGCATAGCACCGTGCGCTATAGCGCACAAGCGGGTATAATCGGGCACGACACGCAGAGGAGAACTGGATGCAGGAACTTGCCGGCCATTTGGCACACACCCTTCGCACGCTGCGCGCACAGCGCGGCTGGAGCCTGACGCAGGCGGCGGAATACACCGGCGTCAGCAAAGCGATGCTCGGGCAGATTGAACGCGGCGAATCCAGCCCGACGGTGGCGACGCTGTGGAAGATCGCCACCGGCTTCAACGTGGCGTTCTCCGCCTTTCTTGAGGCGTCGCCCGCTCAGCAACAAGCGACGCTGCACCGCTACGGCGATCTGCCGGTGTACGATCAGGACAATGCTGATATGCGCGTGGTGCCGCTGTTTCCCTACGACCGCCAGCTGGGTTTCGATATGTTCGTCATCGATCTCGCACCGGGCGCGCTCAGCGAATCGTCGCCCCATGAGCCGGGCGTGATCGAGCATGTGATCGTGATCAGCGGCCGGTTGGAGTTGGCGATAGACGGCGAATGGCACAGCCTGGCGGCCGGTGAAGCGATGCGCTTTCAGGCCGATCGGCCGCACGCCTACCGCAACGCCAGTTCACAAACGGTGCGCATCCACGATCTGATCCACTATCCTCAATCCTGACTCAACGCGGCGGCCGTGGGCTTTGACTCCGCGCCGCCAAACGCCTACCTTGTTGAAAATGACTCTTATTTCACAGGCTGTCGCCCATGACGGGGCGGCGTTGCAGCCGACTCAAAAGGAGCTTGATTTTGCCGGTCACCAATCGACGTCAGTTTATTAAACTCAGCGCACAAACCGCAGGAGCCGTATTCGCGATGACTTCATTACCCAACAGTATCCGCCTGGCGATGGCGGCGGAGGGCGGCGCGGCCGCCGGCGACGACTTCCTGTGGCTGGAGGAGCTGCAGGGTAAAAAAGCGCTGCAATGGGTGCAGCAGGAAAATCAGCGTACCGTGGCGCGTTTCGGTCAGGGCGAAGACTTCCAGCGCATTGAGCGCGAAGTCCTGGGTATCCTCAATAAAGACACCCAAATCCCGTGGGTGAGCAAGCGCGGCGAGTACTATTACAACTTCTGGCAGGACCAGGCCAACCCGCGCGGCCTGCTGCGGCGCACCACGCTGGACGAGTACCGCAAGGCCAAACCGGCCTGGGAGACGGTGCTGGATATCGATGCGTTGGGCAAGGCGGAAGGCAAGGATTGGGTCTATCAGGGCTCGCAGCCGCTGGCGCCGGAATACCGCTATTGCCTGATGCAGCTGTCGCCGGACGGCGGTGACGCCACCGAAATCCGCGAATTCGATCTGGTGGCCAAACGCTTCGTCAAGGACGGCTTCAACGTGCCGGTGGCGAAAAGCCGGGTCTCCTGGGTCGATCGGGATACGCTGTTCATCGCCACCGATTTCGGCCCCGGCTCCATGACCCAGTCCGGCTACGCGCGCATCGCCAAGCGCTGGCGGCGCGGCACGCCGCTGAGCGCCGCCGAAACGCTGTACGAAGCGCAGCCCGAGGATATGGCGGTCTTCGCCTATCACGATCGCACGCCGGGCTTTGAGCGCGATTTCGTCGGCCGCAGCCTGGACTTCTATCGCCGCGACTATTTCCTGCTGGCGCAGGACGGCCAGCAGAAAAAAATCGACATCCCGGCCGACGCCGAGCTGGATACGCATCGGGAATGGCTGCTGATCAAACCGAGCAGCGACTGGGAGGTGGGCGGCAAGCGTTATCCATCCGGCGCGCTGCTGGCGGCCAACTTCGATGACTACCTGGCGGGCAAGCGCGAGCTGCAGCTGCTGTTTACCCCAACGGCGGAGCAGGCGCTGAGCGGCTACAGCGGCACCCGCGATCATCTGATCCTCAGCATCATGGATAACGTGGTCAACCGGCTGGAAGTGCTGACGCCGCAGGGCGGCAGCTGGCAACGTCGCCCGCTGGGCAACCCCGGCGCCATCAGCACCCTTTCCGCCGGCGGCATCGACGAAGAGAGCAACGCCTATTTCCTGACCGTCAGCGGGTTCCTGCAGCCGACCTCGCTGTACATGGGCAACCTCGACGGCGGTGAGGCGACGCTGCTGAAACAGGCGCCGCAGGATTTTGACGCGTCAGGCTACCAGGTGAGCCAGCATTTTGCGCGTTCCAAGGACGGCACCCGCGTGCCGTATTTCCAGATTGCCGCCAAAGATCTCAAACCGGACGGCAGTACGCCGACGCTGCTGTACGGCTACGGCGGGTTTGAAGTGCCGCTGCTGCCGGGCTATCTCGGCGGCAAGGCGCCGGCCTGGCTGGAACGCGGCGGGGTGTACGTGGTGGCCAACATCCGCGGCGGCGGCGAATACGGCCCGGCCTGGCACCAGGCGGCGCTCAAGCAGAACCGCCATCGCGCCTACGAGGATTTTGCCGCCGTGGCCGAAGATCTCATCGCACGCAAGGTGACCTCGGCGCCGCATCTGGGGGCGCGTGGCGGCAGCAACGGCGGCCTGTTGGTGGGCAATATGCTGACGCTGTATCCGCAGCTGTTCGGCTGCATCGTTTGCGAAGTGCCACTGCTGGACATGCAGCGCTATACCCAGCTTTCCGCCGGCGCGTCCTGGATCGCCGAATACGGTGACCCGAGCAAGCCGGAGGAGTGGGCCTACATCAAGACCTTCTCGCCGTACCACAACATTCAGGCGCAGACGGCTTATCCGCCGGTGCTGTTCTATACCGCGACCAGCGACGATCGGGTCAACCCGGCCCACGCCCGCAAAATGGCGGCGCGCATGCAGGCGATGGGGTATCAGCAGGCCTATTTCTATGAAAATACCGAAGGCGGGCACAGCGCCGCCGCCGATAAGCAACAGGCGGCATTCCACAGCGCGCTGGTCAGCGAATTCATGTGGGCCAACCTGAGCGGCAAGCCCAAGTCAGCGTAAGCACTTTTCTCGCGGCCATAAAAAAAACACCGGGGCATTAACCCCGGTGTTTTTATTTACGCTCAATCTGCTGGCGATCAGCGAGCCGCGGTGGCTTCCTGTGCTTTTTGATTGGCGTCTTCGGTGGTATCCAGCGTCATGCGGTACAGTTTCGGCGCGGTCAGCATCATCAGGATAGCGATGACGGCGGTGACGATGCCGATCTGCATAAACACATGGCTGTAGATGGCCAGCGAAGCGTGCGCGTCGTTGATGTCGCTCGGGACGGCGGTCAGGCCGGCAACCTTACCGGCGATCAGCGCGGCGGCGGCGGTGGTCAGGAACCAGGAACCCATGATGAACCCCATCAGACGCTGCGGCACCAGCTGTGCCACCATCGCCAGACCCAGGCCGGAAATCATCAGCTCACCGATGCTCTGCAGCGCGTAGCTCAGGATCAGCCAGTTGACCGACACGATGCCCTGTTCGTTGGCGAAGCTGGCGCCCCATGGCAGCACCAGGAAGGCGCAGGAGCACAGGATCATGCCGAAAGCGAACTTGTGCGGCATCGGTAGGCGATCGCCCATTTTGTTATACAGCGCGGCCAGAATCGGGCTGGCGAGCATGATCCAGAACGGGTTCAGCGCCTGGTACTGCTCCGGCTCGAAGGCAACGCCAAAGATGTTGTGCTCCACGTTGTGGATGGCGAAGAAGTTCAGCGAGGTTGGCATCTGGCTGTACAGCACGAAGAACACTACCGCTTCCAGCATCAGCAGGAAGGCGACGATCATCTTGCGGCGTGCGGCGCCGTGCAGGGCGAAGGTTTCCTTGGCGAACACCAGAACGATGCCGGCGGAAACGAGAGCCAGCGCCCAGCGTGCGATCACCTGGTTGTGCAGCAGCCAGCTGGACACGGCGACCAGCGCCACGATGCCGACCAGCACCATCAGCAGTTTCGGCAGGTGCAGCGGCTTGAAGTCAGGCTTGGAGCCGTTTTTCTTCACCCACTTGTGGCACATCATAAAGTTGACCAGGGTGATCAGCATGCCGACCACGCTCAGGGAGAACGCCACGCTCCAGCCATATTTCGCCGCCAGCCATGGAGTGGCCAGCATGGAGAAGAAGGAACCGATGTTCACCGACATGTAGTACATGGTGAAGGCGCCGTCGAGACGCGGATCGTCTTTCTCATAGCAGGTGGACAGCAGGGAGGACGGGTTAGCCTTGAACAGGCCGCTGCCCACGGCGATGGTCGCCATACCCATGTAGACCCAGAAGATGTCGTGGCCGGAGTAGGCCACCATGGCGTAACCGGCGGCCAGCACCAGTGCGCCGAGCACGATCACGCGTTTGGCGCCCAGCACCTTGTCGCCCAGCCAGCCGCCGATGGCGACGAAGCCGTATACCAGGGCGCTGAAGGAAGAGAACAGGGTGATGGAGTCGGCTTCGCTCATGCCGAGCATCTTGACCAGATAAACCGCCATGATGCCCTGCAGGCCGTAATAGCCGAAACGCTCCCACAGTTCGATCGAGAAGATCAGATAGAACGCTTTCGGTTGTTTGAACGCGTTAAGGCTAACGCTCTCCGGGTGTTGGTTGTTTGCTGTTGACACTGGTACCTCTGTTTTTTCGCAGCCCGTCTTTGGAGGACGGGAAAGTACAAAAGTTGATGCGGAACGGCATCCTTTTGCGTTGTTATAGGATGGGGACGGCGGTTAATGTTCACTATCTTTGTCAACGTGGCAAGCAGTTTGTCATATTCGGTTACATTTCACGCCCGCAGGATTATGCTGCGATGTTGCAAATGTTATGCAGTATTAACTTTCGGGTTTTAATGGTTTGCCGATTTTTTGTTTTGATTAAAAGCTATACGGATTTTAAACAGGGATATATTCTGCTGAATTGCTATTTTTTAGCGCATCAGTGTATGTACGGTTATTAATCCGTTGGAATGTTGTGTATATGGCGCGTTTTGTAAAATTATAGAAATTTAGGAAAACGGGACTGGCATTTGTGAACGCCTTGTGATCCCGAAAGCGTGACGCTCACCGCAATTTTCGACTAATTTTTCGCTTGAAAATAACGCGGTACTGAGTTTTCCACTGAAAACCGCGATAACGCCGGGGTTACTGCTGCGCAATATCACATTTCCGATAAAAAAGAGGCGCTGGCGGGGGAGAGGAAGCGACGGGTGCGGTTTGCCGCACCCAACAGACTCAGGATTCCGGATAAACCTTTTCTTTATACTCGCACAGGTCTTCGATAATGCACGAGCCACAGCGCGGTTTGCGCGCGATGCAGGTGTAGCGCCCGTGCAGGATCAGCCAGTGGTGGCAATCGACCTTGAATTCGGCGGGCACTACCTTCAACAGCTTCTCTTCCACCTGATCGACATTCTTGCCCGGCGCGAAGTGGGTGCGGTTACACACCCGGAAGATATGGGTATCGACGGCGATGGTCGCCCAGCCGAAGGCCGTGTTGAGCACCACGTTGGCGGTCTTGCGGCCGACGCCCGGCAGCGCCTCCAGCGCGGCGCGATCCTCCGGCACTTCGCCACCGTGCAGCTCCAGCAGCATGCGGCAGGTTTTGATCACGTTTTCGGCCTTGCTGTTGAACAGGCCGATGGTCTTGATGTACTCCTTGACGCCATCAACCCCCAGCGCCAGCAAGGCGGCGGGGGTGTTGGCGACCGGATAAAGCTTGGCGGTCGCCTTGTTGACGCTCACGTCGGTGGCCTGCGCAGACAGCAGCACCGCAATCAGCAGTTCAAACGGCGTGGTGTACACCAGCTCGGTGGTCGGGTGCGGGTTGTTGTCGCGCAGCCGGGTCAGAATTTCCAGTCGCTTCTGCTTGTTCATCAGGCCTTCTCAGCACGTCCTTGTTCCAGCAGCGGTTCCACCGCCACGGCGCGGGCTTTGCGCGCCTTCATTTTTTCGTCGATCAGATATTTGACCGCCAGCAGCAGCCCCAGGCCGATAAAGGCACCCGGCGGCAGCATCGCCAGCAGAAACGGGCTGTCGAAATGCACGACTTCGATGCGCAGCGACTTGGCCCAGCCGCCCAGCAGCTGATCGGCGCCGTCGAACAACGTGCCGTTACCCAACAGTTCGCGCATCGAGCCCAGCGTCACCATCACGCCGGTAGCGCCGAGGCCGATGGCCATGCCGTCCAGCGCCGAGAGGCCGACCGGCTTCTTGGCGGCCACCGCTTCGGCGCGGCCCACCACGATGCAGTTGGTCACGATCAATGGAATAAAGATGCCGAGCGACTGATACAGGCCGAAGGCATAGGCGTTGATCAGCATCTGCACGATGCTCACCACCGCGGCGATGATCATCACGTAGATAGGAATACGCACCTCGCTCGGCACCCAGCGGCGTACCGCGGAGATGGAGGCGTTGGTCAGCGTCAGCACCAGCGTGGTGGCCAGCCCCAGGCCCAGCGCGTTGGTGACGGTGGAGGTCACCGCCAGCAACGGACACATGCCCAGCAGCTGCACCAGGGCGGAGTTGTTTTTCCACAACCCCTGGACGATCAATTCTTTGGCTTCACTCATTCGCTGGCTCCACACGCAGGTAAGCTTTCAAGTTTAGGCGGCAGTGTTTCCATATACAACGCCGTGCGGCGCACCGCATTGACCACCGCACGCGGGGTGATGGTCGCGCCGGTGAACTGGTCGAACATACCGCCGTCTTTCTTCACCGCCCAGCGCTTATCGTCAGGGCCTTCGATTTTCTTGCCGCTGAAGAAAGAAATCCAGTCGGAAATGCGCAGTTCAATTTTGTCACCCAGCCCCGGGGTTTCGTGGTGCTCAATCACGCGGGTGCCGAGCACCGTGCCGTTGAAATCGGCGCCGACCAGCAGCTTGATGGCGCCGGAGTAGCCGTCCGGCGCGGTGGTTTCCAGCGCGGCGGCGGTCGGTTGCCCGTTTTTGCGCGCCAGGTACAAACGGTGCGGCGCGCCGTCGCCCAGCGCCGGGTCGCTGACCAGGAAGCACTCGTTCTGCATGATGTTGTCGTAGTTTTCCGGCGGTACCACCTGATCGAGCAGCGCTTTTTGCTGCAGCGCTGCCTGATGGGCGATGGTGGTTTTCGTCAGGGCGTAGACCACGGCGGTCAGGCCGGTGGTGACTGCCGCAAACACCGCCAGCGTGGTGCCGTGCTTTCTCATGGAATTCAGCATGGCGGCTCCTTAGCGATGGCCGTACACGCGCGGCTGCGTGTAGTGGTCGATTAACGGGACGGTGATATTGGCGAGCAGCACGGCGAAGGCCACCCCGTCAGGGTAGCCGCCATAGACGCGGATCAGCCACACCAGCACGCCGATCAGCGCGCCGTAGATCAAACGGCCCTTCGGCGTAGTGGAGGCGCTGACCGGGTCGGTGGCGATGAAGAACGCGCCCAACATGCTGGCGCCGGAGAACAGGTGGATCAGCGGCGAAGCCTGATGCGCCGGATCGATCCACCAGGCCAGGCCGGAACAGAAGGCGATGGCGGCCAACATGCTGAACGGGATCTGCCAGTGGATCAGGCGGCGCGCCAGCATAAACAGGCCGCCGGCCAGGAAGCCGAGGTTGACCCACTGCCAGCCGATGCCGGCCAGGGCGCCGCCGAAGAGCGGCTGCTGCAACACCTGTTCCACGCTGTGGCCGCTGCGCAGGCCGGTTTTGAAGCCGTCGAGCGGCGTGGCCTGGCTGATGCCGTCCACGCCCATCTGCAGTTCATGCAGCGTCGCGCCTTGCGAAGTATGGCCGCTGAAAATGGCCAGCAGCGTGTCGTGGAGCGACAGCGCGGTGGCGCGCAGCTCATCCGGCGGCAGCCAGCTGGTCATCTGTACAGGGAAGGAGATCAGCAGCACCACGTAACCGACCATTGCCGGGTTGAACGGGTTCTGCCCGAGGCCGCCGTACAGCTGCTTGGCGATGACGATGGCGAAGAAAGTACCGATGACAATCATCCACCACGGCGCCAGCGGCGGCAGGCTGATGCCGAGCAGCAGCGCGGTCAGCAGGGCGGAGTTATCCGCCAGCCGGCTGCGCACCGGCAGCTTGCGCAGCGTGAGGATTGCGCCTTCCGCCGCCAGCGCGACGATCGCCGCCAGCGCCACCTGAATCAATACGCCGTAGCCGAAGAACCAAATCTGTGCCGCGATGCCGGGAATACACGCCAACATGACCCACAGCATGATGCGGCTGGTGCTTTGCTGGTTGTGGGTGAATGGCGAGCTGGCGATGTGTAAGCCTTTGGCGGCTGTGGGTGATACCGGCCTGAACTTCATAGAGTAACGATACCTTCTGCGCCGCGCCTGCGGCAGTTTCGATGCGCCGTTCTGAAGGCGCGGCAAAAATGATAGCCGAGCATTCTACCTGATTCGATGCGAGGGTAATACGCCTTAATTATAGGGGTATTCGCCTTTTCGCACTCGTGAATATCAGGGTGGCGCGATTTGATTTTTTTTGGCCAGAAAATGGGCTAACGTGAGGAATTGTCAGTGGAACTTGTGCCGCCATTGACTGCGGGAATCGGGGTAACCGTATGAATGAAATATCATTTTTATCCAGATTTTCGCACAAAATAACAACTTTCACATAATACGTGTAGGTTACTATCGCGAACATTATTGAGTCAGTGAATCCATAATAATGACAAATGAAGACATTTTTTTATTGAAGAGCTAATTGAGTGGGTGGAGATACATCTGGAGAAACGGCCAAACCTGGATGAAGTCGCGCGAATTTCGGGCTATTCCAAGTGGCATCTGCAGCGTAAATTCAAGCGTATTACCGGCATTCAACTCGCCACTTATATCCGTTCGCGCATCCTGACGCGTGCTGCAGTGGCGCTGCGTATCACTCGCCGCTCCATCATCGACATCTCCGATGAGCTGGGCTTCGACTCGCAGCAGACCTTTACCCGCATGTTCAAGCAGCGCTTCGGCACCACCCCCAATCGCTACCGCTCGATGGAGCACTGGGACGTGAAAAACCTGATGCCGCGCTTTAACTTCGAAGCCAGCTACGGCGCCGGTTATTATCCGGAGGTGAAGCGGCTGACCTTGCCCGAGATGCAACTGGTCGGCTTCTCGCGCCGGCTGGATTTCGCCTCCGAACAAGAGCTGGAGTACGCTTCCTGCATGGCGATGAAGGACGAGATTTTCAACGACTTCTTCAAGGGGTTGCACGTCGATTGCCGGCGGATTTACAGCATCTATTCCCCTCATGCCGGGGGGGAAGGCGAAGAGCTGTCCTCCACGCTGGTGATGGCGGTCGATCCGGAACACAAAAAGGATATTCTTTCCAATCACCAGATAGATACCATTCATCTGCCGAGCCGCGAGTTTATCTCCATCAACCATAAGGGCACGGCGAAAGAGTGTCTGCAGTTTTTCGGCTACCTGGTGTCACATGTGATGCCGGGATTGAAGGATAAGGTGCGCGGCAGTATGGAAATGGAGATCATTCAAACCAAAGAGTGGAACCCCGAGTCCAAACTGCGCCAGATTGAAGTGGATTATACTTATCTGATCTCTATCGATTAAACGGCGCCGGGCTGTGGCCTGGCGCCGCTGTCATCATTTGTCTTCCGTTTCTGCCGCCAGCGATTCTCTGGCGGCTTTTTTGGCTTTGGCACGGGCGATAGCCGCCGCCACCGCCGCCTTGCGCGGATCTTCCTCGGCGGTTGCCGGAGCCGGTTCCGCCGCAGCAGGGGCATCCGCCTGTTGCGCCGCTTTCTTGGCTTTGGCACGGGCGATAGCCGCCGCGACCGCCGCCTTGCGCGGATCTTCCTCGGCGGTTGCCGGAGCCGGTTCTGCCTCGGCAGGGGTATCCGCCTGTTGCGCCGCTTTCTTGGCTTTTACGCGCGCCAGTGCCGCCGCCACCGCCGCCTTGCGCGGATCTTCCTCGGTGGTTGCCGGAGCCGGTTCTGCCGCAGCAGGGGCATCCCCCTGTTGCGCGGCTTTCTTGGCTTTGGCACGGGCGATAGCCGCCGCGACCGCCGCCTTGCGCGGATCTTCCTCGGCGGCAGCCGGAGCCGGTTCTGCCGCAGCAGGGGCATCCGCCTGTTGCGCGGCTTTCTTGGCTTTTACGCGCGCCAGTGCCGCCGCCACCGCGGCTTTGCGCGGATCTTCCTCGACGGTTGCCGGAGCCGGTTCCGCCGCAGCAGGGGTATCAGCCTGTTGCGCGGCTTTCTTGGCTTTTACGCGCGCCAGTGCCGCCGCTACCGCGGCTTTGCGCGGATCTTCCTCGACGGCAGCCGGAGTCGGTTCTGCCGCAGCAGGGGCGTCAGATTGCTGCTCCGCTTTTTTGGCCTTCACGCGCGCCAAGGCGGCAGCAACGGCCGCTTTGCGCGGATCGTCCTCTGTTGCCGCCGGCGGTGCTTCCGTTTCCACCTCGGCAGCCAGCTGGGCGCGCCGTTCGCGCGCCTGCGCTTTACGTGCTTCGCGGGCGGCGATCATCTCGCTGTTATCCGGCTGCTGGCCGTTGACCGGCGTAACCGCCGCTTCGGCATTCTTGCTGCGCACGCGCGCCAGCGCGGCCTGTACGGCACCCTGATCGTCGTCGGTCAGTTTGACGGCGGCCTTTTTGTGCCGCTCTTCGCGCGCCAGTTTCTCGCGCTCCAGACGGGCCTGCTTGGCTTCGAAACGCGCCTTGGCCTCGGCGGTGCGCGCCGCTTCCAGATCGATAGCCTTGATTTCGGCCTTTTCCTGACGGTAGTACTGCACCAACGGAATATTGCTGGGGCAGACGAACGCACAGGCGCCGCATTCGATGCAGTCGAACAGGTTATGGTTGCGTGCCTTGTCATGCTCCTGCCCACGGCTGAACCAGTACAGCTGTTGCGGCAGCAGCCCGGCAGGGCAAGCGTCTACGCACAGGCCGCAGCGGATGCAGGACTGCTCCGGCTCCTGCGGCGTCATTTCATCGACCGTCGGCGCCAGAATGCAGTTGCTGATCTTGACGATTGGCACGTTCAGCGCGGGCAGGGTGAAGCCCATCAGCGGGCCGCCCATGACCACCATCTGCTGCGCCTGCGGGCGGAAACCGGTGAAGTCGAGCAGGTGCTGCACCGGCGTGCCGATGCGCGCCCACAGGTTGCCGGGGCGCTCGATAGCGTCGCCGGTCAGGGTCACTACGCGCTCAATCAGCGGTTCGCCGTCGACGATCGCTCGCTTGATGGCGAAGGCGGTGCCGACGTTTTGCATCAAAACGCCAATAGCCGAGGAGTGCTTGCCGTGCGGCACTTCCTTGCCGGTCAAAATTTTGGTCAGCTGCTTGGCGCCGCCGGACGGGTATTTGGTGGGGATGACGCGCAGCCCAATGCCGGATTGCCCGCGCAACGCCAGTTTCAGCGCCGCGATTGCCTCCGGTTTGTTGTCTTCGATGCCGATCAGCGTGAGCTTGGGTTGCAGAATGTGTTGCAGGATCTGCGTGCCTTCAATGATCTGATCGGCATGTTCCTGCATCAGGCGGTCGTCGGCGGTGATGTAAGGCTCGCACTCGGCGGCGTTGAGGATCAGCGTTTCCACGCCGCTCATGCCGCCTTGCAGCTTGCTGGCGGTCGGGAAACCGGCGCCGCCCAGACCGGCAATACCGGCCTGATGAATACGTTGAATCAGTTCCGCGACAGGGGATTGACGATAGTCCGCCACCGGATCGCGCTCGGACCAGCGGTCTTCCCCGTCTGCCTCGATAATCACGCACAGCTCCGTCAGCCCGGACGGATGAGCGGTGATGTGCGGCGTAATGGCGCTGACGGTGCCCGAGGTCGGGGCGTGTACCGGTACGGTGCGGCCGCGGCCGACGGTCAGCGGTTGGCCTTTCAACACCCGATCGCCGGCGTTGACGCACAGTTCGCCTTCCGGCCCCAGGTGCTGCTGCAGCGGAATGATAAAGGTCTTGGGCAGGGGAGCGACACGCAGCGGCGTACCGCTGGACTGCGTTTTCATTTCCGGTGGATGGATCCCGCCGTCGAAATCCCAGATCCGGTCTTTTTTAAAGGCGGCGAACAGATTAAGCATGTTGCTCCACATGGATCACTTGCACCGGAATCGTCTTCATATCCCACTTCCAGTTGGCGGTGGTGGTCGCGACCGGTCTCATTTCAATACAGTCGGTAGGGCAAGGGGCGACGCACAGATCGCAGCCGGTACAGAGGTCGGTAATGACGGTGTGCATGGCGCGGGTGGCGCCGACGATGGCGTCCACCGGGCAGGCCTGAATGCACTTGGTGCAACCGATGCAGTTGGCCTCGTCGATATAGGCCACCTTACGCTCCGGCTCGGCGGCGATTTCGCTGCCCAGCGGCTGCGGTTCGACGTTGAGCAGCTCCGCCAGTTTCAGCATCACCTGTTCGCCGCCCGGCGCGCATTTGTTGATCATCTCGCCGTTGGCCACCGCCTCGGCATAGGGGCGACAGCCGGGGTAACCGCACTGCCCGCACTGGCTCTGCGGCAGGATCGCGTCGACCTGCTCGGCGACCGGATCCTCTTCCACCTCAAAACGGCGCGCGGCGTAACCCAGCACCAGTCCGAACAGCAGCCCGAGCGCGCTTAAAGCCGCGATAGCTATCCACAACGCAGTCATTAGAATTTCACCAGCCCGGTAAAGCCCATAAAGGCCAGCGACATCAGCCCGGCGGTGATCAGCGCGATTGAGGAGCCGCGGAACGGCGCCGGGACGTCGGCGACCGCCAGACGTTCGCGAATGGCGGCGAACAGCACCATGACCAGCGAGAAACCGGCGGCGGCGCTGAAGCCGTAAACGGCGGACTGCAGGAAGTTATAGCCGAGGTTGACGTTAAGCAACGCCACGCCCAGCACCGCACAGTTGGTGGTGATCAGCGGCAGGAAGATACCCAGCAGGCGGTAGAGTGCCGGGCTGGTTTTGCGCACCACCATTTCGGTGAACTGCACGACGACGGCGATCACCAGAATGAAGGAGAGCGTGCGCAGATACACCAGATCCAGCGGAACCAGAATAAAGGTGTTGATCACCCAGGCGCTGACGGAGGCCAGCGTCATAACGAAGGTGGTGGCCATTCCCATGCCGATGGCGCTTTCCAGCTTCTTGGAAACGCCGAGGAACGGGCACAGGCCAAGAAACTTCACCAGAACGAAGTTGTTCACCAGTACGGTGCCGACAAACAGGAGCAGGTATTCGGTCATTGTGATGCCTAAAAAAATAAAAGCCGCCTATTATCGGGAATCGGCGGCCGGACGACAACATATGAATCGCAGGGGTATTGCCTTTTTTGGCGAAAATTTACACAAATCACCCAATAAAACGTGCTGCAACTCCCTTTAACGTTCGGTAAAGGTCCCTTTGACCCGCTGCGAACGCTTGATGTAAGGCACCAGCAGCGCCGCCATCAGCAGCGGCCAGCCGAGGCTGCGCACCGCCACTTCATCCGGCACCGGCGCGAAGGCGAAGGCTTTCACCGCCAGAATTACCGTGATCAGCAGCCATAACAAGAACAGCTTGGGGAAGCGCTGCGAACGCTGGCAAAACAAAAACACCAGCCACAGGGTGAAGCACCACATCAAGAGCGTGGTCAGCACCGAAAAGTACCATTGCAGGGTAAATGCCTGGGCGTTGGTCAACAGATAGTCGCGCGACTCGGGCATGAAGATCGCCATGGCGTACAGGAGCAGCATCAGACTGGCGCTGAGCAGGGTGACGATCAGATAGGCCAACGGGGCCAGCAACCAACCGCCGATACGAGTGTATTCAGCTTGAGACATAAAGGCTTCCTGATTGAAACGGGGATCACAGGCGGCATAGCTTAGCGGGTAATATAGGCTTCGTCATCCCTATCAAGCGGATAGCCCGGCATCGCGACGCCGGGCCGCACGTTTGGCTACGCCGGCCCTGCGTCGAATTAACATCTTATTTACTTCTTGTTCCATCCGGCCGCATGGTGTCAAATCGAAAGGGTCTGTCGTGAGCCAGCAAGAGGAAATCCCATGGCTGAGAAAATTCGTGTCGGGCTGGTCGGTTACGGCTACGCCGGCAAAACCTTTCATGCGCCGCTGATCGCCGGTACGCCGGGGCTGGAGCTGGCCGCCGTCTCCAGCAGCGATGCCGGCAAAGTGCACGCCGATTGGCCGTCGATGACGGTGGTGGGTGATGCGCAGGCGCTGTTCGCCGATCCGGCCCTCGATCTGATCGTAATTCCTACCCCCAACGATACCCATTTCCCGCTGGCGCAGCAGGCGTTGGCCGCCGGCAAGCACGTGGTGGTGGATAAACCGTTTACCGTGACATTGTCACAAGCACAGGCGCTGCAACAGCAGGCGCAGCAGAGTGGTTTACTGCTGTCGGTGTTCCACAAGCGCCGCTGGGACAGTGATTTCCTCACCCTTAAAGCATTGCTGAACGACGGTTCGCTGGGCGAGGTGGTCTATTTCGAGTCGCATTTCGATCGCTACCGGCCGCAGGTGCGCCAGCGTTGGCGCGAACAGGGCGGCGTCGGCAGCGGCATCTGGTTCGATTTGGGGCCGCATCTGCTCGATCAGGCGCTGCAACTCTTCGGCAAACCCGAGCGACTGTTCGTCGATCTGGGGGAGCTGCGGCCGGGGGCGCAGGCGGTGGATTATTTCCACGCGCTGCTGAGCTATGGCGATCGCCGTGTGGTGCTGCACGCCAGCATGCTGGTGGCGGCAGAGAGCCCGCGCTACGTGGTGCACGGCACCCGCGGCAGCTATGTCAAATACGGTCTGGATCCGCAGGAAGACCGGCTGAAGGCCGGCGAGCGCCTGCCGCAGGCCGACTGGGGCTATGACATGCGCGATGGAGTGGTGACGCTGTCACGTGGAGATCTGCTGGCGGAGCAACCGCTGCTCAACATTCCCGGCAACTACCCGGCTTATTACGCCGCGGTGCGCGACGCGATCGCCGGCACAGGCGAAAACCCGGTGCCGGCCGCCGACGCCATTGCGGTGATGGCATTGATCGAACTGGGGCTGGAATCGGCCCGGCTGCAGCAGGCGCTGCCGGTGGTCTGATCCCGTTCATTTCTCTGTGCCCGGCGCAACGTCGGGCCTTTTTACGACTTTACGTGCAAGGAAATCCGTTTCATGTCTTGGTTGCAGCGTTTGCGCATTGATAAATTTTTGCTGGTTCTGATTTTGGTGGTGATCGTCGCCTCGCTGTTCCCCTGCGAAGGCATCTGGAAAACCTTCTTTGAACACCTGACCACCGCCGCCATCGCGCTGCTGTTCTTTATGCACGGCGCCAAGCTGTCGCGCGAGGCGATCGTCGCCGGCATGAGTCACTGGAAGCTGCACCTGCTGGTGTTCCTCAGCACCTTTGCGCTGTTCCCGCTGCTCGGGCTGGCGATGAACCTGCTGGTGCCGGGCATCATGACGCCGACGGTCTATCTCGGCTTCCTCTACCTGTGCGCGCTGCCGGCCACGGTGCAATCGGCCATCGCCTTTACTTCGGCGGCGGGCGGCAACGTGGCGGCGGCGATCTGCAGCGCCTCGGCGTCGAGCATTCTCGGCGTGTTCCTGTCGCCGCTGCTGGTGGGCGCATTGATGCATACCCAGGGCGGCAATACCGACGTATTGCACGCCATCGGTTCGATCATTCTGCAATTGATGGTGCCATTTGTGGTCGGTCACCTGGCGCGGCCGCTGATCGGCAAGTGGATCGACCGTCATCGCAAACTGATCAACCTGACTGACCGTTCGTCGATCCTGCTGGTGGTGTATACCGCGTTCAGCGCGGCGGTGGTGGAAGGGATTTGGCATCGCATCGACGGCTGGTCGCTGCTGACCATCCTGGTGATGTCGCTGGTGCTGCTGACGGTGGTGCTGGTGATCAACACCTATGCGGCGCGCTGGCTGGGCTTCAACACCGCCGATGAGATCACCATCGTCTTCTGCGGCTCGAAAAAGAGCCTGGCGAACGGCATTCCGATGGCCAACGTGCTGTTCCCGGCTGCTGCGGTGGGCGCCATGGTGCTGCCGCTGATGATTTTCCACCAGGTGCAGCTGATGGTGTGCGCGGTGCTGGCGCAGCGCTATGCGCGTAAAACCGCTAAACAGCGGGCCGAAGCGGAGGCGCTGGTGGCCAAATAGGCCGCAGGCCGCTAACGGTGGCTCAGCGCGTCGAGCAGAAAGTCGGCGCGCTCGTCGGGTGAAGCGCGCGGCAGTTCTTGCAGCCGATAGCCATAACGGCGATAGGTGGTCACCATCGCCCGATAGGTCTGCTCGGCTTCGGCGAAAGATTGTTTTCTCTCGCTGTCCTGCGCATAAATCGCTCGCCACGGCGGGGCGATGAACACCGTATCGGTATAGCGAAAGGCGTCGATCGCCGCCGTTAAGGGGGCGGGGATCGATAATCCGCACAGCGTCAGGTAACCGGCGATATCCGGCAGCCCGCGATCGAAGAACCAGCATGTTGCCCCCGTCGCTTCGTGCCATGAATGCAGTTCCCAATCGAGCATCCGCTCGGCGAAAGCCTGACGATCGCCCCACGGTAGCGCATTGCCCCCAATACTCACCTGATCCTGAATAATCGCCCGGCCCGCCTCCAGGGAGTGTGGGTAACCACGGCGATGAAGAACGTCGATGAGCGTGCTTTTGCCCGAACCCGGGCCGCCGGTCAGCACGATGCGGCGCAGTTTGTCAGACATGCGGAATTCCTCTCTTGCAGCAGAGCGATGGGGTGAAAACAGTGTTAAAGACGAGCAGGCGGAAGAATATGGGGGATGAGAAGAAGGCGCCGTTTGGCGCCTTGGGGAGATTTAGCCCTGCACTTTGGCGCGCAGCGCCTGTTTTTCCTGTTCGCTGAGGAAGGCCAGCTTCAGGCCATTTTCCTGCGCGGTGCGGATTTCTTCCGGCGTTAGCCCGGCCTGCGGCGCGGCGACGCGGTATTCATGCTCGATCTCGATGCCCTGAACCGCCGGATCGTCGGTGTTGATCGACGCCAGCACGCCGTGGCGCAGGAAGGTGGCCAGCGGATGCTGCGCCAGCGACGGCACGGTGCTGGTCTGGATGTTGGAGGTCAGGCAGGATTCGATACCGATGCCGTGTTCCGCCAGGAAGTCCATCAGCGCCGGGTCTTCGACCGCTTTCACCCCGTGGCCGATACGTTCGGCGCCCAGCTCGCGGATCGCCTGCCAGATGCTTTCCGGGCCGGCGGCTTCGCCCGCGTGCACGGTGATGCGCAGGCCGGCGTCGCGGGCGCGGTTGAAGTGGCTGAGGAACAGGCTGCCGGGGAAGCCCAGCTCATCGCCCGCCAAATCCAGCGCGGTAATGCCGTCGCGGTGCGCCAGTAATCCTTCCAGTTCCTGCAGACAGGCGGCCTCGCCGAAGGTGCGGCTCATGATGCCGATCAGGCGAATGTCGATGTCACGATCGCGGCAGCCCGAGCGGATCCCGTCGATCACCGCTTCCACCACGCCGGCGACCGGCAGTTGATGCTTCATCGCCATGTAGTAAGGGGAGAAACGCAGCTCGGCATAGTGCAGGCCGGCGTTGGCGGCGTCCTCGACGTTTTCGTAAGCCACCCGGCGGCAGGCGTCCAGATCGCCCAGCACCGCTACGCCCCAGTCCAGTTTCTGCAGGAAGCTGACCAGATCCGGTTCGGCATGGGTGATCTGCACGTGCGGGCGCAGGCTCTCCAAATCGTTGGCCGGCAGGGCGAGATTGAACTGGCGACCGAGGTCGAGAATGGTCTGCGCGCGGATGTTGCCGTCAAGATGGCGGTGAATGTCGGTAAGCGGTAGGCGGGGATCGATCATGCTGGGCACTCGCTAATTTATCGTAGGTAAAGTGCAGAACAGTATAAAAACAAATGAATGAAACTTGCCATCTCGTTGCATAAAAAAGTGATGTGAATCACAAATAATGCGAGGTATGTCGCATTATCGCCGTGAATCAGGCTTTCAACACGCTGACGCCCGCCTGCTGCAACGGCGCGATCAATGCGTCGTCGGTGGCGCGTTCAACGATGATGGTATGCGCCAGCGTAATGTCACCGATCGCATACTGCGAGGCGGCGTTAAGCTTGGCGGCGGAGGCCAGCACCACGGTTTCCGCCGCGCGGGCCGCCAGCGCGCGTTTGATGTAGGCCTCTTCCAGATCGCCGGTACTCAGCCCTGCAGTGGGGTGCACGCCGGTCACGCCCATAAAATAGAGATCGGCGCGAATATGCGACATCGCTTCCACCGCGGCGGCGCCGACGCTAACGATCGAATGCTTGTACAGCCGGCCGCCGATCAGGATCACCTCGACCGTGGGGTGATCGACCAGGCCCACGGCGACGCTGGGGCTGTGGGTGACGATGGTGGCGTTCAGGTTGAGCGGCAACTGCCTGACCAGCTCTGCAGAGGTGGTGCCACCGTCGATAATCACTACCTGGCCGGGGGCGATCAGCGCAGCTGCCGCTTTGGCGATCGCGCGTTTGGCGCCGGATTCCAACTGATTGCGTTCGGCAAAGCTGGCAATGGCGGAAGAAACCGGCAGGGCGCCGCCATGCACCCGCTGCAGCAACCCCTCGGCGTCCAGTTCGCGCAAATCGCGCCGGACAGTATCTTCCGACAGCCCGAACATTTCGCTGAGCTGCTTGGCCAATACCTGGCCGTCCTGAGCCAGTTTTTCCAGAATGATTTTCTTGCGCTGGCTGGTCAACATGGCCATGTTCCTCTCAAATTTGGTTTGCACGAAATATCTTGATCATACACGAAACTGCACGATAGTATCAATTTCCTTCCTCTGGCGGAGTAAACCGATGATAGCCACCAAAGACAGGGTTCGCATTGTCGAAACCCGGGTGTTGTCCGATGACTGGTACCTGCTGAAAAAAACCACCTTTGATTTTCTGCGGCGCGACGGCGTCTGGCAGCGGCAAAGTCGCGAGACCTACGATCGCGGTGATGGCGCGGTCATTTTGCTGTTCAACCGGCAGGCGCAAACGGTGATTCTGACGCGCCAGTTCCGTTTTCCGGTCTTCGTCAACGGCCATGACGGCATGTTGATTGAGGCTGCCGCCGGGTTGCTGGACAACGCGTCGCCGGAGGCGCGCATTCGCGCCGAAGCGGAAGAAGAAACCGGCTATTTCGTGCAGAGCGTGGAAAAGGTGTTCGAAGCCTATATGAGCCCAGGCTCGGTCACCGAGAAGCTGCACTTTTTCGTCGGCGAATATCAGGCGGGCGATCGCATCAACGAGGGCGGCGGGGTGGCGGCTGAGGGGGAGGATCTGGAGGTGCTCGAGCTGCCGCTGGCGCAAGCCCTGCAGGCGATTCGCCAGGGCACGATCGTTGATGCCAAGACCATCATGCTGCTGCAGTTTGTCGCCTTGAACCGGACGTTGGAGGAAGAACGATGAAAGCACAACAAATCTTGATCGCCGGTCCCTATCGCAGCGGCACCGATGGCGATCCGCAGCGTATCGCCGCCAATCTGGCGCGCCTGGAACAGGCGGCGTTGGCGGTTTACCAGCGGGGGCACGTGCCGGTGATCGGCGAGTGGCTGGCGCTGCCTTTGGCGGCGGCGGCGGGCTCCACTCAGGTTGGCGATGCGGTGAGCGAGGCGTTTCTTTACCCGGTGGCGCATCGGCTGATTGCGCAGTGTCAGGCAGTGTATCGCATCGAAGGGGCGTCTGCGGGGGCCGATAACGACGTGCGGCTGGCCAACGAGTGGGGATTGACGGTTTATCGTCGTCTGGAGGAGATCCCGTCTGTTCAGGCGTAACGCAGGGGCGGGCAGAGGCTCGCCCCGTCGCGCTATTGCTCGTCCAGCACCAACCTCAATCCGGCGATCAGCTTGTCCATGCCGGCCTCCAGCTTGCTGCGCGGGCAGCCGACGTTGAGGCGCAGGAACCCGCGGCCCTCCTCGCCGTAGGTAAAGCCCGGCATAATCGCCACCTTTTCACGCTCGATCAGCACCTGCTGCAGCGCCCGATCGTCAACGGCCAGCGGCCGCAGATCGATCCAGGCCAGGTAGGTGGCCTGCGGCGGGCGCCAGCCCAGCGCGGGAAACGCCTGCTCCAGCCGCTCGGCGACGTAGGTCAGATTATCCTGCAGGTAGTCGCGCAGGGCGTCCAGCCAGGGTTCGCCGTGACGATAGGCGGCCACGTGCGCGGCGACCGCCAGCACCGCCGGCGAGGAGAGGCCGTCGCGGGCTTTGAGCTGTTGGAAGTAGGCTTCGCGGCTGGCATCGTCGCTGATAAAGCCGTAGGCACCGGTTAGCGCCGGAATGTTGAAACTCTTGGAGCCGGAGGTCAGCAAGGCCCAGGTGCCGCTCGCCACCTGGCTCCACGGCGTATGGTGGTGTTCACCCCAGACCATATCCATGTGGATTTCATCGCTGATCACGCGCACGTCATGGCGCTCGCACAGTTCGGCCATCTGCTGCAGCTCGTCGCGGCGCCACACTTTGCCGGTGGGGTTATGCGGGCTGCACAGCAGCAGGATCTTGGTCTGCGGTCGCGCCAGCAGCGCTTCGAGATGCGCCATGTCGCAGCGCCAGTCGTCGCCGGCCTTGTGCAGCGGACAGGCCAGCAGCTGGCGCTGGTTGGCGAGGATCACCTTGTAGAAAGCATCATAGGCCGGGGTATGGGTCACCACATAGTCGCCCGGTACCGACCATTGGCGGATCAGCTGCGCCGCCATGTAGATAACGGAAGGGCCGTACACCGCCGTTGCGGTGTCGATGGCGGCATTGAAACGTTGCTGATACCAGTGGCGCAGCGCGCTGAGAAAATCCTCATGCTGCCAGCGGCTGTAGCCCAGCACGCCGTGCTGCAGGCGCTGCTGCAACGCCTCGAGGATGCACGGCGCGGTGGCGAAATCCATATCGGAGATGGTAAACGGCAGCAGGTCGGCGCTGCCGAAACGATCGGCGATATAGTCCCACTGGGTGCACCAGGTGCCGTGGCGGTCGATCGGGGTCGAGAAATCAAACATGGGTGGCTCCCTGCAGCGCCGCGGCAGGTTGCGCCGTGGCTATCAGTGAGTCTAATTCATCCTTCACCGATTGCACCTGTGGGCCGATCACTACTTGCAGATTATGATCGTTGAGATGCACTACGCCGATGGCGCGGTTGGCCTTCAGCGCCGCATCGTCCACCTGGCTCATGTCGTTGACCGACAGGCGCAGGCGGGTGATACAGTTGTCCAGCGTGATGATGTTGTCCGGGCCGCCGAGCGCCGCCAAAATCGCCGGCGCGTTGTAGCCGGATTTGCCCACCGCGCCGCTTGGCGCACTTTGGCTGACGGCGCTATCGCTCTCGCGGCCCGGCGTTTTGATGTTAAAGCGCTGGATGGCGAAGCGGAAAATGGCGTAATAGCCGACGAACCAGATGGCGGCCACCACCGGCACCAGATACCACTTGGTGGCGGTGCCGTGCAGAATGCCGAACACCACGAAGTCGATGATATTGCCGTCGGTATTGCCGATGGTCACGCCCAGCAGCGCCATCACGGTAAAGCCCAACCCGGTGAGCAGCGCGTGGATCAGGTAGAGGAACGGCGCGACGAACAGGAACAGGAACTCGATCGGCTCGGTGGTGCCACCAACCACGCAGGCCACCACGCCGGAAATCAACAGCCCTTTGATCTTATGACGGTTCTCCGGCTTGGCGCAGTGGTACATCGCCAGCGCCGCGCCCGGCAGGCCGCCGAGAAACGCCGGCATTTTACCTTGCGACAGGAAGCGGGTGGCGCTCTCGGCGAAGCCGGTGGTGGTTGGGCAGGAGAGCTGCGCCTGGAAGATGGTCAGGGCGCCGCTGACGCTGTGGCCGCACACTTCCATGGTGCCGCCCGCCTCGGTAAAGCGGATCAGCGCCACCAGAATGTGCTGCAGGCCGAACGGCAGCAGCAAGCGTTCGCCGGTGCCGAACAGCATCGGGCCAAAGGCGCCGGCGCTGTTGATCACCCAACCCAGCCCGGTGATGCCGGCGGCGAACCACGGCCAGATCAGCGGGATCACCAGGCCGCACAGGCCCAGCACCACGGTGGTGACGATCGGCACGAAGCGCGTGCCGCCGAAGAACGCCAGCGCGTCCGGCAGGCGGATGGTGTGGAAGCGTTCATGCAGGCGATAGACGATGATGCCGACGATCACCGCGCCGAGGATGCCGGTATCGATCGACTGAATGCCGAGGATGTTCTGGATGTTGTTGGCTTTCAGCACCAGCGGATCGCTGGTGGGCAGCACGCCGGCGGCGGTCAGGTAGAAGTTGGTGCCCAGATTCAGCACGGCGAAGCCGACGAAGCCGGAGAAGGCGGCGACGCCCTTGTTCTCACGCGCCATGCCCAGCGGAATGGCGATGGCGAACATCACCGGCAGGAAGCTGAAGGCGAAGGAGCCTACCTTGCTCATCCAGGTAAAGATCAGCTGGAAGATCGGGTGGCCGATAAACGGCATCAGGGTGATCACGTCGCGGCTGCTCAGCGAGCTGCCGATCCCCAGCATGATGCCGCAGAAAGAGAGCAAGGCGACGGGCAACATGAAGGTTTTGCCCAGGCTCTGGAAAAACTCCCAGAGGGTGATTTTTTGTTTGTTGGCTGCTGACATAACCGACTTCTCCTGGCGAAAAGACGAGCAAAAAGGGGACTTCTGATTAGGTAAAAAGAAGATAAAACGTTTTACCTAGCAAAAATGCGCCGCCAATCACAAATCTGCCGCCCGGTTTTTGGCGACAATGCGGCAGGCAGTAAAACGTTTTACTGAGCTAACGGATTCGGTATACCCTTGATCATTACGGCGCGGGTTGCCCAGGAACGGGTTCGCAGAGACTATGAGCATCAAAAAAATCACCATCACCGATGTGGCGCAGCAGGCGGGCGTGTCGGTCACCACGGTTTCCCTGGTGTTGAGCGGCAAGGGGCGCATTTCGCCGACCACCGTCGAGAAGGTCAATCAGGCGATAGAGCAGCTGGGTTATGTGCGCAATCGCCAGGCGGCGACGCTGCGCGGCGGGGAGTCCGGGGTGATTGGCCTTATTCTGCGTGACATCTGCGAACCCTTCTATGCCGAAATGACCGCCGGTCTGAGCGAAGCGCTGGAGACGCACGACAAGCTGTTGTTTTTGACGCAGAGCGGGCACGACGGCCAGGGCTTGCAGCGCGCGTTTGACGCGCTGCTGGCACAGGGCGTTGACGGCATCGTGCTGGCGGGCGGCATTCGCGCGGCGGCTGGCCTGAAGGAGAAGGCGGCCGAGCAGGGCGTACCGCTGGTCTGCGTGGCGCGCTCCAGCGGCCTCGATGGCGTGGACGTGGTACGGCCGGACAACATGCAGGCCGCCAAGCTGGCCACCGAATTTTTGATCAAGCGCGGCCACAGCCAAATCGCCTACCTCGGCGGTCAGAGTGACTCGTTGACGCGCGCCGAGCGGCTGGGCGGCTTTTGCGCCACCCTGGTGCAGTACGGCCTGCCGTTTCGCAGCGAATGGATCGTCGAGTGCGATTGCCGGCAGCGCCAGGCGGCGGAAGCGGCGGAGCAACTGCTGCGCCATTACCCGAACATTACCGCCATCGTCTGCCACAAGGCGTCGGTGGCGCTCGGCGCCTATTTTGGTCTGGCGCGCAGCGGCCGCAGCATCGGCTCGGACGGGGTCGACGCCTACTACGGGCGGCAGGTGGCGCTGATCGGCTTCGGCGACGTGCCGGAAGCCGAACTGACCGAGCCGCCGCTGACCTTCGTCTCCAGCTCGGCGCGGGAAGTGGGGCGCAGTGCCGCCGCGCGCCTGCTGCAGCGCATCGGTGACGCTGACCTGCCGGCGCAGAACGTCATTCTGCCCCCGACGCTGATCCGGCGCGGTTCCGCCTAGCCCTGCCGCTGTTCCTCTTCCGCCTCCCGGCGGATCCAGCCGATAAAGGTTTTCATCGCCGGCGTCAGATCCCGCGATTTCAAATGGGTCAGCCAATAGGCGCCGAGCGCGGCCTCGGCGGCGAACGGCCGCTGCAGCGCGCCGGCGGCCAGTTCGCGGCGGAACATGCTGACCGGCGCCAGCGCCACGCCGTCGCACTGGATAGCGCCTTCCACCATCAGCCTTGACGAGTCGAACACCGGGCCGTTGATCCGCCACGGCGTCACCTGTGCCGCAGCGAACCAGCGCTCCCATTCATCCTTGCGGTAGGTGCGCATCAGCTGCTCATGCTGCAGATCCTGCGGCGTACGCAGGCGCGCGGCGACCGCCGGCGGGCAGAGCACCGTCAGCGGCGCGTCGAACAGCTTGATATTGCAGGTGGCGGGCCAGAGGCCTTCGCCGAAGCGGATGGCGAAATCCATGCCGTCGGCCGACAGATTGACCAGGTTGTTGTGGGTCAGCACCCGCAGATCGATAAACGGGTGCGCCGTGCGGAACGCCGCCAGCCGCGGCATCAGCCAGCCGACGGCGAAGGTGCCGACCACCGCCACCGTCAGCACCTCGTGGAAATGCCCGCCTTCGAACTGCTGCAGCACCGCCTCGATGCGGTCGAAGGCGTCGCTCAATACCGGCAGCAGCGCCTGGCCCTCTTCGGTCAGATCCAACCCGCGCGGCAGGCGGCGGAACAGCTGGATGCCCAGTTGTTCTTCCAGCATGCGTACCTGCTGGCTGACGGCGGCCTGGGTCACCCGCAGCTCCAGGCCGGCGCGGGTGAAGTTCAGGTGGCGGGCGGAGGATTCGAACGCCCGCAGGGCGTTGAGGGGAAGTCGATTGCGCATTGTCGATAGCCATAAGTTTTTCTTTATGCTGGCTGAAATTATTATCGCTTGTCAACCCGGCGGCAAAATCCGATATTTGGCGCGGCTGCTGAGAGTGTCGCGGCAGCCGTAAAGGAATGACATCATCAATCAGGGAAAGCGCCGTGTATAACGCCAACAAAAACTTTTGGCCGCGGCCGATACCCTGCAACCTAAGAGTTTCTATCATGACGAAAATGAACCGCCTGGCGGCCGCGCTGATCGCCGCACTGATCCTGCCGACCGCGCACGCCGCGCAGCAGCAGGATATCGACGCCGTTATTCAGCCGCTGATGAAAAAATATGGCGTGCCGGGCATGGCGATCGCCGTGTCGGTTGACGGCAAACAGCAGATTTACCCGTATGGCGTCGCCTCGAAGCAGACCGGCAAACCGATCACCGAGCAAACGTTGTTCGAAGTGGGCTCGCTGAGCAAAACCTTCACCGCGACGCTGGCGGTTTATGCGCAGCAGCAGGGCAAGCTGTCGTTTAAAGACCCGGCCAGCCACTACCTGCCCGAGCTGCGCGGCAGCGCCTTCGACGGCGTCAGCCTGCTGAATCTGGCGACCCACACCTCCGGCCTGCCGCTGTTCGTGCCGGACGACGTGACCAACAACGCCCAACTGATGGCGTACTACCGGGCCTGGCAGCCGAAACACCCGGTGGGCAGCTACCGCGTTTATTCCAACCTCGGCATCGGCATGCTGGGCATGATCGCCGCCAAGAGCCTCGACCAGCCGTTTATCCAGGCGATGGAACAGGGGATGCTGCCGGCGCTGGGCATGAGCCACACCTACGTTCAGGTGCCGGCGGCGCAGATGGCCAACTATGCGCAGGGCTACAGCAAGGACGATAAGCCGGTGCGGGTCAATCCCGGCCCGCTGGACGCCGAGTCTTACGGCATCAAGTCCAACGCCCGCGATCTGATTCGCTATCTGGACGCCAACCTGCAGCAGGTGAAGGTGGCGCAGCCGTGGCGCGACGCGCTGGCCGCGACGCACGTCGGTTATTACAAGGCGGGCGCGTTCACGCAGGATCTGATGTGGGAGAACTACCCGTATCCGGTGAAACTGTCGCGTTTGGTTGAAGGCAACAACGCCGGGATGATCATGAACGGCACGCCGGCCACAGCCATCACGCCGCCGCAGCCGGAATTGCGCGCCGGCTGGTATAACAAAACCGGCTCCACCGGCGGTTTCTCCACCTACGCGGTATTTATCCCGGCGAAAAACATTGCCGTGGTGATGCTGGCCAACAAGTGGTTCCCGAACGACGATCGCGTCGAGGCGGCTTACCACATCATCCAGGCACTGGATAAGCGCTGACGGTCAGGGGCGCCGGCGAGGCGCCCCTACCACCGATGCTGTCGTTCACGCCGCTCGCGCATGAAATCGATAAAGGCGCGCAGCTTGAGCGGCAGATGCCTGCCGGCGGGAAAGTAGATGAAAAACCCCGACGCTTCGCTGGCGTAACCCGGCAGCACTTCCACCAGTTGCCCCTGCGCCAGCTCCTGCAACACCGTGCCTTGAAAACGTTGTGCGATACCCAAGCCTGCCAACGCCGCATCCTTGATCAGCCGATCTTCGTTAAAAATCAAACTGCCGCTGACGTCCAGCGCGCGCTCATCGTTGCCCAGGCTAAAATACCAGGGTTCCAGTTTGCCGCTGCCGGGGAAACGGTAGCGCAGGCAGTGGTGAGCCGGCAGGTCGTCCGGCATGGCCGGTACGCCGCAGCGCGCCAGATAGTCGGGCGAGGCGACCAGCACCCGGCGCTGGCCGTTGTCGATCGGCACGGCGATCATGTCCTTCTGCAACATGGCGTGCATGCGAATGCCGGCATCGAAACTGCCCAGCACCAAATCGGAAAAGCGGTCTTCGGTAAACAGCTCCAACTGCACGTCGGGATAGCGCCGTTGAAATTCCGCCAGGTGCGGCATCACCAGCAGCGAGGCCGCCAGCTGCGGCAGCGTGATGCGCAGCAGGCCCGCCGGCTGTGCGCCCAGGGCGCGCACGTCATCCGCCGCCACGTCGATCTGGCTCATCGCCGGCGACACCTTCTGATAGAACAACCGGCCCTCGTCGCTGAGGCGCACCGAGCGGCTGGTGCGGTGAAATAACCGCACTCCCAGCTGGTTCTCCAGCGCCTGAATGTTTTGCGACACCGCCGGCGGCGTGACGCCCAGTTGGCTGGCCGCGCGGGTAAAGTTGCCCAGGCGAGCGACGGCTTCGAAATAGGGCAGCAGCTGCAGGAGTGAACTCATCTATTAATAACCTGTGCTTAATGATTCATTAAATTATGCCTTATTTTAATTTATGACGAACGTTTTAGACTGATTTTACTTTCCATTAGAGAGATTAAAATCATGTCGGCAGAACAACGGGCGTTAACAGAGCGGATCGCGGCGATCGATCAACAGGCGATGGCCGAAGGGCGCATCGTAGGTAGCGTGGTGCTGGTGGCGCGGCAGGGCGAGATTTGCTACGCCGGGACGGCCGGCTATGCCGATCGCGAAGCGCGGCGGCCGATGCGGCGAGAAACGCAGTTTCGGCTGTCGTCGGTCTCCAAACCCTATACCACGCTGGCGGCGCTGCGCCTGATTGAGCGGGGTAAGCTGAGCCTGGACGATGCGGTCAGCGACTGGCTGCCGTGGTTTACTCCAGCGCTCGCCGACGGCCGGCAGCCGGCGATCAACATCCGGCATTTGCTGAGCCATACCGCGGGTCTGGACTATCGGCTGAACCAGCCGCCGACGGGCGTTTACCACCAGTTGGGGATCCAGGACGGCGTGGAGCTGTCGACGCTGACGCTGGAGCAAAACCTGCGGCTGTTGGCGCAGGCACCGTTGCTGTCGGCGCCGGGGGAGCGCTTCAATTATTCGCTGGCGATCGACGTGCTTGGCGCCGTGCTGGAGCGGGTGACGGGTATGCCGCTGCCGCAGCTGTTTGTCGAATGGGTGGCGCAGCCGCTGGGGCTTGGCAATACGGCGTTCCATGCGACGGATGCCGCGAACCTGGCGACGCCGTATTACAACACGCCGCAAGGGCCGCAGCGCATGCATGAAGGCCTGCGGGTGGCGCTGCCGGAGGAGATGGCGGGGGGCGAGGTGCTGTTTTCACCGCTGCGGGCGCTCAACGCCGGGGCCTATCCTTCTGGCGGCGCGGGCATGGTCGGCGATGCTGACGACGTACTGAAGCTGGTGGAGGCATTACGCAGCGGCGGGCAGGGTATTTTGCAACCGGAGACGGTGGCGTTGCTGCGCAGCCCGCACGTGGGCGCGCAGGCGCAAACGCAAGGGCCGGGCTGGGGATTCGGTTTTGGCGGGGCGCTGCTGGTGGACGCAGAGGCGGCGCAGACGCCGCAGCATGCCGGCACGCTGACCTGGGGCGGGGTTTACGGCCACAGCTGGTTCTTTGATCCACAGGCGCAGCTGAGCGTGGTGATACTGACCAACACCGCGTTTGAAGGCATGTGCGGCCGCTACCCGCAGCAGATCCGCGATGCGGTTTACGCAGCGTAAATAAAAAGGGCCCCATAGGGGCCCTTGAACGAGAGTCAGGCGATTACTGCGCCGGTGCCGGAGCGGGTTCCGCTTCCTGCGCCGGTTCGCCGTCTTCCGCTGGGGCGCCCAGCAGGCCGAATTGGCCGATGAACTCCTGCAGCGACATTTTGTTGCCGTTCAGGTCAACCTGATTGTCAGCGTAATGGAACTTGCTCGCGATCACGCCGTCTTTCTGGGTTGTCAGCTTGAACATCTGGCCCATGGCTGCCAGGCCCTGCACTTGCTGCTGCGCCAATTTCTGCGCGTCTGCTTCATTGTATCCCTGCAACAGTGCGGTCTTCGCGGTCACCTCGGTGGCCATTGCTTCCGGAATGGTCAGGCTGAGATCCAGTTTTTTGACCGCCTGAGCGATCAACTGATCCGACGATTGCGCCGGGGAAGAAGCCTTGCTCGGATCGGTCAGCGCCAGATCCAGCGTGAAGGTGCTCTCACCCTTGCTGTTTTTCCAACTCAGCGGGGCGATACTGATGCTCGGGTTACCTTTCAGCAGCAGCGGCAGGTTCTTTTGCAGCATCTCGGTGGTCTGTTGTTCGTAGACGTCAGGATCCAGGTTTTCGCCCTGCTGCAGCAGCGCCATGGTCTGGCGGTTGTAGCTATCGGAGAAGTCTTTCAGCGCTTTGCCGTCGACGTTGTCGATTTTCAGCGTCAGTTTACCGGCGCCGAAGTCGTTGCCTTGTACCTTGAGTGCGTCCATGGTGTAGTCGATCTGGCCGCCGATATTGCTGCTGCCTTGCTCGCCGAACTTGCTCACCAGATTGAAACCGTCCAATGCCACGGTGTCTTTACCGTCGATCGTCAGTTTGAACTGCTTCAGCGTCATCGTCTGATCGCCGAGTTTCACGCCGAACTTGCTCTCGTTGCTGTCGCCTTTCAGGTTGAAGCCCTGGAAGGTGATCTGTTCGTTTTGGCCGAAGGCGTTCGGGCTGGCGATCACGATATTGTCGCTATTGGCGTCCAGCGCGAATTTTTTCAGATCGCTGGACACATCGGCGTTGATGGTGGCGCCGCTGAATTTCAGCGAGGACTTATCCTTTTGGTAATCCAATGGGATAACATCGATGGCAGACGAGGTATCGCCGCTGTACGAGATGCGTGAATCGGCGGTAAACAGCGATTTGCCTTTGGTGGCGTCAAACAGGCCTTTCACCGCCGGGGTATTTTCCAGTTCGGTATGCACCGACGCCATGCTCGGCAGCAGGTTGAATTTCTTCAGCTGCGCGAACGGGAACGGACCGTGATCGATGGTTTCCAGGAACGCCACTTCTTCACCGGCTTTCAGCGCCGCGTTTTCACTGGTATCCGTGCCGTCGGAACGCAACACATAACGCACTTTACTGCTGAACAGGCCGCGCTGGTAATTTTCATAGCTCAGCTTAACGCCGGCTTTCGGCAGGTAGGCTTTCAGCTGACCGTTGGCGTTGTCGACGACTTCGCCCATGTGCTGCTCGATCTGTTTCCCGGTGTACCAGGATGCCCCGGTCCATGCTGCGCCAAGAACCACAATGACGCTGACAGCGACTAACGATTTTTTCATAGCTCTGTTTCATCCTTTTTTTTTATCACCCTCCGTTACGCGGGAGGGGCAAATAGGGGCCGACAAATAACGCCCGCAGGCGTTTAATTGTGGGGGTAGCTCTCGCTTTCAGCAAGCAATTTGCTGAAATTTATCAACGGTTAGGCCAACTGGTTATAAACCCGGGCGATGCGGCCGCTGCCGCTGACGTTGACCGGGGATTCGAAAGCCCCGATAAAGCAGGATTCGCCCGGTTTGAGCGTCAGGCGTTGCCCGGATTTTTCCAGCGTCGCTTCGCCGGCGACGCAGAACACGATGGCGGCGCTTCGCTGTGCCAGCGCCTGCGGCGCGGCGGTCAAATCGTGCAGCGAGAAGGCGAAATCCTCCACCGGGATCGGGAAGAACAGCTCGTTGCCGCGTTGCTCCGGCTGGGTCAGCAGGCCTGACACCGGCTGCGGGCGGAACTGCAGGTTGGCCAGCAGCTCGGGCACGTCGATGAACTTCGGCGTCAGGCCTGCGCGCAGCACGTTATCCGAGTTGGCCATCACCTCCAGCGCCACGCCTTTCAGGTAGGCGTGCGGCGTTTCCGCATACAGGAACATCGCCTCGCCCGGCGCGAGCTGCACCACGTTCAGCAGCAGCGGTGAGAACAGACCGCTGTCGTCCGGATAGAAGCCGGCGATAAAGCGCACGGTATCCCAGGGTTCACCCTGCTGGTTGTTGAGCGCGGCTTTCAATACGCCGAGCGCCAGCGACTTTTGCTCGCCGCTCATCGTCAACAGGCTGGCGAACAGGGTGGACAGATGCGCGGTGTCCGGCTGCTGCAGGAAGGCGGCGATATCGTGGTGCGCGCCGGCGATCGGCTGCAGCAGGGAAACGATATCGGTCAGTTCGCGAAAGCCGTTCATCGCCAGGAAAGGCGTCAGGGCGAAGACCAGCTCGGGCTTGTGATTAGGGTCTTTGTAATTGCGTTCGGCGGCGCTCAGCGGGATGCCGGCGGCGTTCTCTTTCGCGAAGCCGATCTCGGCCGCCGCTTTGCTCGGGTGGACCTGGATCGACAGCGGTTGATCGGCGCACAGCACTTTAAACAGGAACGGCAACTCGCCAAAGCGGCTGGCGACGTCGGCGCCCAGCTGCTTTGGCTGGTCTTCATCGATCAGCTCGCGCAGCGAACGCAGCGCGCCATCGGCGCCCGGCACGCGGGAAGGGCTCTTGGGATGGGCGCCCATCCACAGTTCGGCCATCGGCTGATTATCGGGATTGGCGATGCCGTAAAGACGGGTCAGCGCATCGTGGCTGCCCCAGGCGTAATTCTGTACCGCATTGGTCATTTTTTGCATGTCGATAAACGTCCTTCTGCGTCATTGCCGCACTGCATGGCAATAACTAACTGATTTTATAAGATTAACTTAATCTATGCCGACGACCATCATACGCCCGCGTCGGCGGGAAAAATCATGGGCGCGATCAAAATAACGCCGGATAACGTCGCGCCCGGCAACGGGCCAAAGTATAGCGTGATAACGATCGGCGTCTCAAATGGCGCACTGCCTTCAAAGCGGCCGTCAAAAACCGCCGATCGATTATTCTTTGGGACAGTGGGGTTATTGCCGATAGCCCGGCATCTTGCCTCCTTATTTATTTTTCAGCATGTCAGAATATGTCAGCTGAATTTATTTTTTACCGTCTGAGCCACTCCCTTATTATTATTTTCGCGCGGCGCCGGGCGATCACACGCCGAGCTTAAACCTGCGCGCCAGACCCCTTTACCGTAACGGCTAACGAGTCGATTTAACGAAACAAGAGGTCTGTTGCATGAAAAAACTGTTGTTGCTGTTGGGGCTTTGCACCGGCACAGCCCAGGCGGCGGTGATTGTCACCTATCCTTACGCCGCGCCGCGCACCGTGGTGATAGCGCCGGCGCCGATCGTCGTTACACCCGCACCGGTAGCGGTTCCCGCCGCGATCGCGCCCGTGACGCATCCGCTGGCGCTCACCGCCGGCGCGGTGGTGACCGGGGCCTATCGCCATAATGAAAGGCAGAACACCTACGACGAGATCAATCATCTGCAGCAGCAACGTATCGATGAGCTCAATCATTTACAGGCCCAGCGCATCAATAATTTTAATTCGCGCCATCCGCGTTAATGGCTACCCACGCTTTTATTCTCCCGGTCATGCCGGCCGTTTATTTCGGTGCGGGTTAACCGACGGAAAATAACCGCGTCATGAAGGGGTAAAAGAGATGAAACGTGCTGTGAGATAACTCTCTTAATGCGAATAGTTATTATGTCACTATACTGGGAGTGCATGCCGACGGGGGGTAGCGCGTCGGCCTAACCCTACAATTTTAGGAATTATGCTAAGGAGATAATGATGGCAGGCGTTCGTATCGAAAAAGACTCTATGGGCCCCATCGAAGTACCGGCCGACAAGCTGTGGGGCGCGCAAACCCAGCGTTCGTTGGCGCATTTCCGTATTTCCTCCGAAAAGATGCCGACCGCGCTGATTCACGCGCTGGCGTTGACCAAGCGCGCCGCCGCGCAGGTGAACGTGGATCTGAGGCTGCTGCCGGCCGAGCGGGGCGCCGCCATCATCAATGCCGCCGACGAAGTGCTGGCAGATCGTCATGCCGACCAGTTCCCGCTGTCAATCTGGCAAACCGGCTCCGGCACCCAGACCAACATGAACATGAACGAAGTGTTGGCCAACCGCGCCAGCGAGCTGCTGGGCGGCGTGCGCGGCGAAGAGCGCAAGGTGCACCCGAACGACGACGTCAATAAAAGCCAAAGTTCCAACGACGTGTTTCCCACCGCGATGCACGTGGCGGCGGTGATTGCGCTGCGCGAGCACCTGATCCCCGAGCTGAAAGTGCTGCACAAGACGCTGAGCGACAAGGCTGAAGCCTATCGCGACATCGTCAAAATCGGCCGTACCCATCTGCAGGACGCCACGCCGCTGACCCTGGGGCAGGAGATCTCCGGCTGGGCGGCGATGCTGGCGCACAATCTGAAACACATCGAGGACAGTATCCCACACATCGCCGAGCTGGCGCTGGGCGGCACGGCGGTCGGCACCGGCCTGAACACCCACCCTGAGTACGCGGTGCGCGTCGCTAAAGCGCTGGCGGAGTTGACCCATCAGCCGTTCGTCACCGCCCCGAACAAGTTCGAAGCGCTGGCGACCTGCGACGCACTGGTGCAGGGGCATGGCGCGCTGAAAGGGCTGGCGGCTTCGCTGATGAAGATCGCCAACGACGTGCGCTGGTTGGCGTCCGGCCCGCGCTGCGGCATCGGCGAGATTTCGATCCCGGAGAACGAGCCGGGCAGTTCGATCATGCCGGGCAAGGTCAACCCGACCCAGTGCGAGGCGATGACCATGCTGTGCGCCCAGGTGCTGGGCAATGACGTGGCGGTGAACATCGGCGGCGCTTCCGGCAACTTTGAGCTGAACGTGTTCCGCCCAATGGTGATCCACAACTACCTGCAGTCGATTCGCCTGCTGGCCGACGGCATGCAGGGTTTCAACGAGCACTGCGCGGTGGGCATCGAACCGAACCGCGATCGCATCACCCAGTTGCTGAACGAATCGCTGATGCTGGTGACGGCGCTCAATACCCACATCGGCTACGACAAGGCGGCGGAAATCGCCAAGAAAGCGCACAAGGAAGGGCTGACGCTGAAAGCCGCGGCGCTGAAACTTGGCTATCTGACCGAAGCGCAGTTCGATGAGTGGGTGCGGCCGGAAGCGATGGTCGGCAGCATGCAGAAATAATGACGTCATGCCTAAATGGGGCGCGGTTGCGCCCCGTTTTTTCACGCTAATCCTTCCAGTACCGACAACAGCGCCTGCGGCTCCGGCCGCCGGGTGTAATCGGCGTGCGCTTCCGCATAGGCAATATGACCATCGCGGGCAATAACGAACCGCGCCGGCAGCGGCAGCGTCCAGCTGTCATCCTGGTTGAACTGCGCCAGATCGAGGCCGAGCCGCTGTTGATACAGGGCGATCAGCGCGTCCGGCAGGCGGTAACGCAGGCCGAATTGAGCCGCCAGGCGGTTGCCTGCATCGCTGAGCAGCGGAAAGGTGAGATCGTGATCGCGCGCGGCCTGGCGGTTATGCACCGCGCTCTGCGGTGAAATGACCACGAGCTGCGCGCCGTGCTGCGTGATGGCGGGCAATGCGGCCTGCAGCGCCTGCAGATCGATCGTACAGTAGGGGCACCAGATCCCGCGATAGAAACTGACGACCAGCGGGCCCTTCGCCAACAGCGCCGTGGAAGAGCATGGCCGGTTTTCGCTGTCCGGCAGGGTAAAGCCGGGCACGGCGTCGCCGATCTTCAGGGCGCGTTCGGCGATGCCGGAAGCGATCTGCGTTTGGATCGCCTTACGCATCAGCGCGTGCTCTTGTTCTGCGAGTGTGAACGGCAATTGGTCGGCTTCGAATGCCGCTTTGAAGGTATCGAGTTTGTCTTGCAGCGTCATGCGTTCTCCTGACGGGAATGAGGGGGAAGTGCTCATCTTGCCCATTCCGCAATGGCGCGTGTAGACTGCAATAAATGCTAATCGTTATTCCAGCAAGGAATGCCATGGGTAAATTTGCCGATTACGAAACCTATGCCTGCGTTTACGAGAGCGGTTCCTTTACCGCAGCGGCGCGGCGCCTGCACGTGGGGCAGCCGGCAGTCTCAAAAGCGGTGGCGCGGCTGGAACAGCAGCTCGGCACGCGCCTGATGCTGCGCTCGACCCACGGCCTGCAGCCGACGGATGCGGGGCAGCAGCTCTATCAACGCACCCGGCGTATTCTGAACGAGCTGGCGGAAACGGAAGCGCTGGTGCAGAGCGCAGGCGAGACCCTGAGCGGCCGGCTGCGGGTCGCTTCGGCGGCGGTGTTCGCTCGCATCGTTCCCCTGCCTGATTTGACGGCGTTTATGCGCGCCAATCCACGGTTGAACGTCGATCTGCTGCTGGATGACGGCAATCTGTCGCTGATTGAAGAGGGCATCGATATTGCCCTGTGTATTGGCGAGCTGGAGGATTCCGGTTTTACCGCCCGTAAATTGGGTGAGGTAAAACAATGCGTGATCGGTACGCCCGGCTATTTTGCCGCTGCCGGTATGCCGCAGCGGCCGGAAGATCTGTTGCAGCACGAGATGGTGATTTATCATCGACGTGGCGGCGGCGAGCAGTGGCGCTTCAGCCGCGGAGAGGAACAGCGCACGCTGCGGCTGCCGGGGCGCATGCGGGTCAATGCGGCGGAGTGCGTGCGTGAGCTGGTGATGGCGGGCTTCGGTGCTACCGTCGCCAGCGAAGGCATGTTTCGCAACGAGCTGCAAAGCGGGGCGGCGATTGCGGCTTTAGCGGACTGGCAACTGCCGCCGCTGGCGCTGTGGGCAGTGTTCCCCGGCGGCCATTTCGTCTCGGCCAAGGCGCGAGCCTTTGCCGATTTTGTCCAAACCGCGCTATGCAGGGAATCGTGATATGTCGCGCGCACAACGTTTACTCGATCTGATGCAGCTGCTGCGCAGCCACCGCTATCCGGTGGCGGGCCATACGCTGGCGCAGACGCTGGGCATCAGTATGCGCACGCTGTACCGCGACATTGCCACGCTGCAGCAGCAGGGGGCGGAGATCGTCGGCGAGGCGGGCGTCGGCTATGTGCTGCGGCCCGGTTTTATGCTGCCGCCGATGATGTTCTCGCAGGCGGAGACAGAAGCGCTGGTGCTGGGGATGCGCTGGGTCAGCCGCCACGGCGACAGTCAGCTGGCGAGCGCGGCGGGCCAGGCGCTGGTCAAGATTGCCGACGTGCTGCCGCCGGCGCTGCGGGAGGAGCTTGAGGCCAACACGCTGTTGATCGCGCCGGTTCAGGCGCCGCCGGTGGCGGATGAGCTGCGGGTGCTGATCCGCGACACCATCCGCCGCGAGCGCAAGCTGCATATCGACTATCTCGATCTGGCGGGGCAGCGCAGCGAACGCCTGCTGTGGCCCTTTGCGCTGGGTTTTTTCGACCAGTTCCAGATGCTGGTCGCCTGGTGCGAGCTGCGCCAGGCGTTTCGCCATTTTCGCCTCGACCGCATTCAGGCCGCTACGCCGTTGGAACAGCGCTATCCGCGCGGCCGGCGGCGGCTGCTGAAAGAGTGGCGCCTTCGCGAGGGCATTGCGGAGCAATAGCGGCACGCTGCTGCCATAAACTGTCAGTCGTGCCCCTTAGTCTGTGCCTATCGGGAGCCGGCCGGTTCCCATGACCCAGAGGACAGACCGATGACCCTTCCCAGCATGACCCTGCTTTACGTCGACAACCCGCTGAACAGCGCCGCCTTTTATCAACGTTTACTGGGACAGGCGCCGGTAGAGCTTTCTCCCGGCTTCGCCCTGTTTGTGCTCAACAACGGCTTCAAGCTGGGGATGTGGGCCAAACAGGGGGTAAAACCGGCGGCTACTCTGACCGGCGGCGGCGGTGAGCTGGGCTTCTTATGCCAGGATCCGCAAGAGGTCGAGGCGCGCTATAACCAGTGGCGCGAGCTCGGGTTGCCTATCGAGCAAACGCCGACCGAGATGGAGTTCGGTTACACCTTCGTAGCACGGGACCCGGACGGCCATCGCCTGCGAGTGTATACCCTCAGCGAGTAGCGTCGTCGGTATACAGGTGCAGGCGCGGCACCAGTAGCCGCAGCGGCCGGGCGTCGGGTTTGTAACGGTGTTTCACCGCGTCGACGTCGTAGTTGAGCAGCTCGCCAATCTTCGGCACGGCGGCGCCGCTCTCTACCTGACACAGGGCGATCAGCGGCAGCGGGCAGGGGTGTTGCACCTGCTTTTGCTGCTGCTGATACCACACCCGGGCGATAGGCTGTACTTTGACCGGCCGCTTGATTTTCAGCGTCGCGTGCTGCGGCAGGCGGCCGACGTCGTCTATCTCGCGGCTGACCAGGGCAGCCCACTGTTCACGGCTGTGCGGCGGTACCGCGCGGCCGGCTTTCAGGCTTTTTTCCAGCTGCGCCAGGATATCGTCTCGCTTGACGTTTTTGATGATGTGCTTGTTGGCCCAGCCGAAGCGCACGGAGTCGGGGTTGGTCAGGGCGGTGAGGGTGCGATAGGCGCTGAGGGTAATCAGCCCGTGCAGATGGGTGTGTACGAACTCGAAACGCTGCTCCGGCGCCAGGCCGGAATCGACGGTGATAATCTGTTCCAGTTCGCCCTTCAGGCGGTTGATGAGCGCCAGCTGCGTTTGCAGCGCCTGATACTCCGGCTGCTCCACCGCCAGACAGATAACGCCGGGCAGGCGCACGGCGGCCTTGCTGCTGACATTCTCCCGGTTATGGTGGATGAACAGCCGCTGATAATGCTCCAGCGCCAGATCGCGCGCCGCTTGTCCCACATGCTGTTCGACCGCGATATGCGAGATAGCCTGATGTTCCAGGCCTTTTTCAACCTCCGGCAGGCTGAACACCCGCGCCGCCAGCAGCCGCAGCGGGACGATCTGCTGCTGCAACGCGCCGAGCGCCTGCTCCAGCTCGGTAAAGCAGGCGTTCATTCGGCCAATCACATCGTATCTGCTCATCGCACGCTCCTATATTAGTTACAACATACTATAGAAGAGTGGCGGACTGGGGGCAACATCGGCTACTGGGGTAACGGTAGCTTCACTGGCCACCCGGCTTACCAGTAGAAAATGCGCCATAGCGGTCTCTGGCAGCAGGCACGCAATACACCCGGTATGCGTAGCGTTTTGATTCACTGATGGATTTTTTCCTGTTCGTTTGTATTTTGTTTAATCCATTTTCCGATCGCCGTTGTCCAATCACTGAAACAAACAGAATGGCAGGACGCTATGAGCCCCTCGGGTTATCTTTTCTTCTGTCATTAACGGGTGCTTTAAACGGAGGTTTACTGTGGATATTAAACAGAAAGTCAAAAACATGACGCTGGAAGAGAAGATCGGGCAAAAAATCATGCTGGATTTTCGCTACTGGGATCAGAACGGTAGCAGCAATCAGGATATGACCGTTCCCGATGAAGCCATTGGCAAGCTGATCGCCGATAACCACGTGGGTGGAGTGATCCTGTTCGCCAATAATCTGAAAGACAAGCAGCAGATCAAAACGTTGACGGCCTGGTATGCCGCGATGAAAACGCACGCCGGCATTCGCCTGTTTATCGGCACGGATAACGAGGGCGGTAACGTTTTCCGGCTGCCGCGCGGCGACTATGCCTCATTCCCCGGCAATATGGCGCTGGCGGCGGCGATTGAGGGCGGTGCGGATAAACAGCTCGCCGTTGAACAGGGCAAGCTGATGGCTCAGGATATGCGCGCGTTGCATATCAATACCAACTTTGCCCCGGTCGTGGACGTCAACACCAACCCGTTCAACCCGGTGATTAACGTTCGCGCCTTCAGCGATGATAAGAATACCGTTTCTCGTCTGGCAGAGAAAATGGTGGCGGGCATGAAGCACCAGGGGTTGATCACCGCATATAAACACTTCCCCGGCCATGGCAGCACCTCCACCGACTCGCATACCGGTTTGCCGCGCGTCGATCGCACGCGGGAAGAGGCTTTTGCCATCGATATCGCCCCTTATAAGCAAGCTATCGATCGCTGCGCGGCGCCGGACATGGTCATGACCGCGCATATTCAGTATCCGGCACTGGATAACCGCCAGATCGATACCCGCAGCGGTGAAAAAATCACGGTGCCGGCCACCATGTCGCATGAAATTCAGACCCAGATCCTGCGCAATGAGTTGGGGTATGCGGGCGTAACGATTTCAGACGCGCTGGATATGGGCGCGATTGCCGAGCATTTCAGCCAGCAAGCGGCGGCTGAAAACGTCTTTGCCGCCGGGGTGGATATTGCCCTGATGCCTGTCAGCATCGCCTCACCGGCCCAGGCGAGTCTGCTGCCGGCGTTGATCCGGTACCTTGCGGACAGAGTGAAAACGGGGCATCTCAGCGAGGCTGATATCGATGCCTCGGTCGAGCGAATTTTGCGCCTTAAATTGCGCCATGGCCTGATGGGGCATAGCGATAAACCTTGTTCCAACGACGTTGCGTCCTCAGCGCACCAGCTGGAAAAGCGCATCGCCGATCGCTCCATTACCGTAGTCATCAATCGCCACAGCCTGTTGCCGTTAAAAGACAAGGCGCTGCGCTACTTTATTCTGACCCCGTGGGGCGAGCAGGCGAACGGCATTGCGCGCGTGATGGCACAAGAGGGGTATCAGAACATCGTTGCCGCGAAGGAAACGGAACTGAGCGACGCCCAGGTCAGGGAACATATTGCCGGCTGCGACGTGTTCCTGCTCGGAACCCTCTCAACCCGCTTTACCCCTGCTGAACAGGATGGGGTCGTTACCTCCGCGACCGGGGCGGGTAATGACAGCAGCCCTTATCCGGGCTGGTTGAAATACGCCGCCGAGCAGGGGAAAAAACGCGTTCACCTCTCACTGCGCGCACCTTACGATATCGTGAACTATGCCGCAGAGGTGGAGGCGGCCGTCGCCACCTATTCCTATTACGGGTATGACGGCGGTGTGTGGCGTGGCCACTCGATGATTTCTCTGGCACAGGTGCTGACGGGGAAAATCACACCGCACGGAAAACTGCCGGTTAACACCTGGCATGACTACGATGTGGAAACCAATACGGGCAAGGTGGCGTTCCCTCGCGGGACGGGGCTGAGCTGGTAATGGGATAAAGACACCGGCGTCGTCTGAACAGGGCGACGCCGGCAGCGGGATAGCGTTGAGAAAGCGGGCGGTTTCTTGCTCTGCACGAAACGACATGGGATAACCGTCACTCACGGAAGGAGAATATTTATGCCGACAGGCGCAACAAAATTAGGCGGATGGCTGTTGATGGCCGCAATGCTCGGCGTGAGCGGATGCGCCAAGCCCCCCGAACCGGAGAAACCTGCACAGCCGACACCGCCGGTTACACCGATGCGGGGCATCTGGCTGGCCACGGTTATTGGGTTGGACTGGCCGCCGGCGGCCACCCTGAAAGCGGAAACCGCGCAAGAGCGGGTGCGCCTGCAGAAGCAGGGGCTGACGGACGCACTGGACGACATGGTGAAAACCGGGATTAACACCGTGTATTTTCAGGTTAAACCGGACGGTACGGCCCTGTGGCGTTCTGACATTTTGCCCTGGTCTGAGGTCTTGACCGGCACCGTGGGCCGGGATCCGGGTTATGATCCGCTGGCCTTTATGCTGCAAGAAGCGCATCGACGCGGCATCAAAGTGCATGCCTGGCTGAACCCTTATCGGGTTTCCATGAATGCCCGACAGCAAACGATTGATGCACTTAATCAGACGTTGCAGTCCCCACCGGCCAGCGTCTATGCGCTGCATCCCGATTGGATCCGCACGGCCAACGATCGCTTCGTGCTCGATCCAGGCTTACCCGACGTGCGCAACTGGATCACCGGCGTGGTGGCTGAAATAGTCAAAAACTATGATGTCGACGGCATTCAGTTTGACGATTATTTCTATTACGAAACACCGCAATCGCCGCTGGATGATGAAAAGACGTATCGCGCCTACGGCAAAGGGTTTGCAGACAAAGCCGCCTGGCGCAGGGACAACACGCTGCAATTGATAAAACAGGTTTCAGCCACCGTCAAAGCGTTGAAACCCGCGGTTGCGTTTGGCGTCAGCCCGGCGGGCGTATGGCGAAACAAAGCGGACGATCCTGCCGGCTCGGCGACGCGGGCAGGGGCGCCATCGTACGATACGGCCTATGCCGATACGCGCCAGTGGGTAAAACTGGGGCTGCTCGACTATATCGCTCCGCAGCTGTATTGGCCTTTTGATCGTGAAATTGTCCGCTACGACGTGCTGGCCAACTGGTGGGCCGAGGTGGTGAAAGGCACGCCGGTTCGGCTCTATGCCGGGGTGGCGCTGTATAAAGTGGGTACGCCTGTGACCAGCGAACCGGCCTGGACCGTCGACGGCGGCGTTCCCGAGCTGAAAAGGCAGCTGGATCTCAACGAGAGCCTGCCGGGAATGGGGGGAACCATCCTGTTCCGGCAACGCAATCTGACTGAGCCGCAAACGGATAAGGCCGTGGAGTACCTGCGCACCCGCTGGAAAACCGGCCAATAATCACAGGCACTGACATGACGAGCCGCGGCAAACCACCGCGGCTTTTTCTTTTCAGAGACGGGCCGCTTCCGGCAGGCGTTTCAGGTAATGCACCACCAGCAGCGCCAGCAACAGCATCAGGCTGATAAACGCCGCCACGCCATTCCAGCCGAAGCTGTGCCAGAACACGCCGCCGAGGGTGCCGGCCACGCTGGAGCCGACGTAATAGCAGAACAGATACAGCGACGACGCCTGGCCTTTGGCGCGGCGCGCACGGCGGCCAATCCAGCTGCTGGCCACCGAGTGGGCGGCGAAGAAACCGGCGGTGAACAGCATCATGCCGATAAAGATCGCCGGCACCTGCGGCAGCGCGGTAATCAGGATCCCGATCAGCATAATCACTATCGACGCCAGCAGCACCGGGCCGCGCCCGAAGCGCGAGGTGAGCGCACCGGCCTTGGGCGAGCTGTAGGAGCCGGTGAGGTACACCACCGACAGCAGGCCGACAATCGCCTGGCTCAGGTGGTAGGGATCCGCCAGCAGGCGATAGCCGATGTAGTTGAACAGGGTGACGAAGCTGCCCATCAACAGGAAACCTTCCGCAAACAGCAGCGGCAGGCCCTTATCGTGCCAATGCAGCTTGAAGTTGATCAGCAGGGTGCGCGGGCGCAGCGAGCTGGCGCGAAAATGCCGCGAGGCGGGCAGGATACGCCAGAACATGCAGGCGGCGCCGAGGGCGAACAGGCCGATGACTCCGAGCGATACGCGCCAAGAGAAGAAGTCGGTCAACACCCCGGTCACCAGGCGGCCGCTCATGCCGCCGATCGAGTTGCCGCTGATGTACAGCCCCATCGAGAAGGCGACGAAGCTGGGATGGATCTCTTCGCTGAGGTAGGTCATGCCGACCGCCGCCACGCCGCTCAGCGACAGGCCGATCAGCGCGCGCATCAGCAAAATGCCGTGCCAGCTGGTCATAAAGGCGCAAATCAGCGTGCAGACTGCCGCCAGCAGCAGCGCCACCACCATCACCGACTTGCGGCCGATGGCGTCGGACAGCGGCCCGGTGAACATCAGGCCGATCGCCAGCAGGCCGGTGGAGACCGAAAGCGACAGGCTGCTTTCCGCCGGCGAGACGCCGAAATCTTGCGACAGCACCGGCAGGATCGGCTGCACGCAGTAGAGCAACGCGAAGGTCGCCAGCCCGGCGGAAAACAGCGCCAGCGTTACGCGCATAAACTGCGGCGTGCCGCGTTCGATATAGGGGAGTTTGTTGTTGAGGGTGGAGCGTTTTACGTTTGGCGCAGCGGCCGCATCATCGTTGGCGGCCAGCGTCGACGGCATCACGGCCGCAGAACGCACAGGGGTTGTCACAGCGTTTCCTTACCGAACTTCGGGGAGATAAACAGACACTTTACAGATAACAAAATGATAGGGAGCGGCGAGTTTTTTGTCTAATATATTAATAATTCAAATTAAGACGTTTTAAATATGAATATCGAACTGAGACACCTGCGTTACTTTATCGCCGTGGCGGAAGAGCTGCATTTTGGCCGCGCCGCCGAGCGGCTGCGGATCTCCCAGCCGCCGCTCAGCCAGCAAATCCAGGCGCTGGAAGAGATGGTCGGCGCACGGCTGCTGGCGCGCAACAATCGTAACGTCAGCCTGACCCAGGCCGGGGAGATGTTCCTCAAAGAAGCCTACCAGGTGCTCGATCAGGTTGGGCGGGCGGCGGAAAAGGCGGCGCGTCTGGATCGCGGCGAGCTGGGGGAAATGACCATCGGCTTTACCTCTTCCGCGCCCTTTATCGGCGTGGTGGCGCGCAGCCTGCGCGCCTTTCGTCAGCAGTCCCCGCAGGTCCATATCAAAATGCGCGAAATCAACACCAAACAGCAGATCGAACCGCTGCTGAACGGTGAGCTGGATCTGGGGGTGATGCGCAACACGCGGCTGCCGGAGGCGCTCCACTATCAGCTGCTGCTGCGCGAACCGCTGGTGGCGGTGGTGCCGGAAGGGCATCCGCTGGCGGAAACGCCCGGCGGCGCGCTGCGGTTCCAACATCTGGCGCAGGAGCCGTTCGTGTTCTTCTCGCGCGAAGTGGGCACCGCGCTGTACGACGAAATTCTGCTGCTGCTCGGCAAGGCCGGCATTACCCCATACATCACCCAGGAAGTGGGGGAAGCGATGACCATCATCGGGCTGGTCTCCGCCGGGTTAGGGGTGTCGATTCTGCCGGCCTCTTTCGCCCGGGTGCGGGTGGACGGCGTGCGCTATTTGCCGCTGGCGGAGCCGGACGCCACCACCGAAGTGTGGCTGGTGCATCACCGCCGGCGGCCGCTGACCGCTGCCGCGCAGGCGCTGATGGCGTTGATGCTGAAATGACGTTGAACTTGGGCAAATAAAAATCAATTCACGCTGAAATTGCGAGGAATTTGTGCAGCAAATCACATAACGAATCAAATAGTTGACGCTGTATGACAAAAGCCCCACCATAACCCCTAGTCTTTATTTAGAAGCGCGAAAAATAGTAGGAGCAGGTTTGTGATTGCGGTTGGGCAGCCTGGGCATATCGATCAAATCAAGCAGACCAATGCGGGGGCGGTTTATCGGCTAATCGATCAACTGGGCCCGATTTCGCGCATCGAACTGTCAAAACGCGCACAGCTGGCGCCCGCCAGCATCACCAAGATCGTGCGCGAACTGCTGGAAGCCCATCTGGTCAAGGAAACCGAGTACCAGGAAATCGGCAGCCGGGGCCGCCCGGCGGTGGGGCTGGTGCTGGATACCGAGGCCTGGCATTACCTTTCTGCCCGTATCAGCCGTGGCAGCATCACGCTGGCGCTGCGCGATCTCAGCAGCAAACTGGTGGTGGAGGAGCTGCTGCCGCTGGCGGCCGAACACCCTGAACCGCTGCTGAAACGCATCCTGACCGAAGTCGACCAATTCTTTATCCGCCACCAAAGCAAGCTGGAGCGGCTGACGGCGATCGCCATTACGCTGCCGGGCATGATCGACGTGCAGTCCGGCGTGGTACATCGCATGCCGTTTTACGACGTGCTGGAGATGCCGCTCGGTCCGGCATTGGGAACCCGCACCGGCCTGCCGGTTTACCTGCAGCACGATATCAGCGCCTGGACCATGGCCGAGGCGCTGTATGGTGCCTCGCGCGGCAGCCAGAACGTGATTCAGGTGGTGATCGACCACAACGTCGGCGCCGGGGTGATCACCGGCGGCCACGTACTGCACGCCGGCAGCCACAGCGTGGTGGAGATCGGCCACACCCAGGTCGATCCGTACGGCAAACGCTGTTACTGCGGCAACCACGGCTGCCTCGAAACCGTGGCCAGCATTGAGAACATCCTGGAGATCGCCCAGCAGCGGCTGAGCGGTTCGATGAGCTCCAGCCTGCACGGCGCTCCGCTGACCGTTGAATCGCTGTGCGACGCCGCGCTGGCGGGCGATCAGCTGGCGCGGGACATCATTCTTGGCGTTGGGCACAGCGTGGGGCGCATTCTGGCGATCATGGTCAACCTGTTCAATCCGGAGAAGATCCTGGTGGGCTCGCCGCTCAACCGCGCGGCGGAGATCCTGCACCCGGCCATCGCCTCCTGCATTCGCCAGCAGGCGCTGCCGGCCTACAGCGAGCAGGTCAAGGTCGAATCCACGCAGTTCTTCAATCAGGGCACCATGCCCGGTGCGGCGCTGGTGAAAGAGGCGCTGTACAACGGTTCATTGCTGGTGCAATTGCTGCAAGGCTAACATCAGAACTTCTTATTAATTCCGCAAAAGATTGAGCTACCTCAAGCCCCTATGGGGGCGCATCCCCTAGAATTTTTCCGAAAGACTTCTTCGCCGCCGATGCGGCGACACATTGTTAACGGGGCATTCTGGGGCATTTTATTCATGTTGAAGCGTTTATTTGTGACAGGCACGGATACCGACGTCGGTAAAACCGTGGTTTCCCGCGGGTTGATGCAGGCGCTGGCCGCCGAAGGCCGTTCAGTGGCCGGCTACAAGCCGATCGCCGCACGCTGCCAGGAAACCAGCGAGGGCATCCGCAATAAAGACGCTTTGGTGTTGCAGGCATCCTCAACCCTGCCGCTGTCCTACGAGGAGATCAATCCCATCACCTGCCTGGATGAGGTGTTTCACGCGCATGCGACCGAGGACATCAACTACGGCCTGATGAGCAGCGGCCTGCGGGATCTGTCCGCCAAGGCCGACACGGTGGTGGTGGAAGGCAGCGGCGGTTGGCGGGTGCTGATGAACGATCTGCGGCCTTACGCCGAATGGGTGGTGCAGGAACAGCTGCCGGTGGTGCTGGTGGTGGGCATCAAGCTGGGCTGCGTCAGCCACGCGCTGCTGACCGCGCAGTCGATCATCAACGACGGCCTGCCGCTGCTGGGCTGGGTGGCCAACCGCATCAATCCGGGGTTGGCACACTACGCCGAAACCATCGAGGCACTGCAGCAGCGCATTCCCGCGCCGCTGCTGGGTGAGGTTCCGTACCTGCCGCGTGCGGAGCAGCGCGAACTGGCGCACTATCTCGATATTTCCACGCTGCTGTAAGCTCGATCAGACGCAAAGCGCCGCCAACAACCGGGCGGCGATCAGCAGGCCCAGCCCATACACCGTGTGGGTGAGCAAGCTGAGCAACCGTGCTCTTCGCGGATAGGCGGTTTTCGCTGCCGCTACGCCAAAACCCAGCGCGGGCTGCATCACCAGAAACGGCGCCGCCAGGCTCAGCCAGCCGCTCAACAGCGCGATGAGCGGCTCCGGCGCCGCATACCACCCGATGCCCGCCAAACCGATCGGGATAAAGGCAAACGCGATGCCGATGGCGTAATGCAATATCCAGCCGATTGCTCTCTCCCCCCGGCGCGGCGGCGCCGTAACGATGGTGGCGTGAAACCAGCGGCCGTCGGACATGCCGAGAAACCAGCGGCCCACCAGCGCATAATCGAGGGAAGGGATGCCGAAGCGCCGCTTCAGCAGCAGCGCCCACAGATCCATGCAGAGGGTGGCGCCGGCGCCGGTTAACAGGATGCGCACTAACAGATCGGGGGTCATACAGGTGTCCTTAACGCAGTGACGTGATAATGTGCGCACAGTGTGCAACTTAAAGTCGGCTTCAAGTCAATGGCAAAAGAACTGGATATCGGCGCGGTGGCGCGCCTGAGCGGGATCGCGCCGTCTGCGCTGCGGCATTACGAAAAAAAGGGGCTGATCGCGTCGATAGGCCGCCACGGTTTGCGCCGCCAATACGACGCCGGGGTACTTGACCAACTGCGGCTGATCGCGCTGGCGCGCCTGGCCGGTTTTACGTTGGACGAGATGAACGCCTTGTTTGACGAACGGGGCAAGATAGCGATCGATCGTGGGCTGCTGGCGGTGCGGGCGGATGAGCTGGATCGCCATATCCAACGCCTGATGCAGGTGCGCGACGGGCTGCGGCACATGGCCGATTGCCCTGAACCCGAGCACCTGCAGTGCCCGCAGTTCAGGAAAATCCTGCAGCAGGGCGAGTTCTAAGCTTCGCGTTTGGGCGGCGGCGCCGAATGATACACCGACACCGGTCGCAGGCCGCGCGACACGGTGGTGGCGATCACGCAGGCCAGCAGAATGCCGGGCAGCAGCGCGTATTCGCCGGTCATTTCAAACACCATTAGCGCCGCCATGATCGGCGCATGGGTGGTGGCGGCCAGCAGGGTAGCCATGCCGGTCAGCGCCAGCAGCAGCGGCACCGCCGTATCCATGCCCGGCCACAGGCCAAACAGCTGTCCGATGATCGAGCCGAGCGCGGCGCCGACGAACAGCGTCGGGGTGAAGACCCCGCCGGGTGCGCCCGACCCGCTGCTGGCGAGGATTGCCAACAGTTTACATACCAGGATCGCCCCCAGCAGCAGCACCCCCGGCGGCGCGATCAGCAGCGCCTGCACCACGCTGTAACCATTGCCCCACACCTGCGGGAACAGCAGCGAAAGCAGCCCGACGATCAGGCCGCCCAGCGCCAGCTGCAACGGCGGCTTCAACCGCAGCGAGCGGAAGGCATGGCCGGTGGCGGTCATCAGCCATAAAAACAGCGGCCCGCCGGCGCCGGCCACCACGCCGACCAGCGCCATCAGCAGGTATTGCGTCGGCAGGGGGGCCGCGAGCGGCGTCACCAGATAGAGCGGCGCCTGACCGCCGTTGAGCAGGTTGGTCATCAGCAGCGCGCTGACCGCGGCGATCACCACCGGGCCGAGCGAGGCCAGCATCAGGGTGCCGAACAGGATCTCGGCGATAAACAGGCTGCCCGCCAGCGGCGCATGATAGGCGCTGGCCATCCCGGCGGCGGCGGCGCAGGCCACCCACAGTTTCCATTCTTTCTCGTGCGTAAAGCGCTGGGCAAACAGCGAGCCCACCAGCGCCGCCAGCAGGATCATCGCGCCTTCGCGGCCGATGGCGCTGCCGCTCGATACCACCAGCAGCGACGCCAGGCACTTCACCAGGCTGGCGCCGGTGTCCAGCTTGCCGTTGCCGGTCTCGATCGCTTCCATATAGTCGGTGGGCGCCGCCGGGCGCTGGTGGCGGTAGCGCTGGTGAATATACAGCAGCAGGCCCGCCGCCAGGCCGCCCAGCGCCGGCGTCAGGGCGCGCCGCCAGCCGGGCAGCGCGGCGGCGGCGGCCACCAGGCTGCCGTCGGCATTGCCGAGCAGCAGCCACTCGAGGCCAATCATCGAACGGTGGAACAGCCACACCGCCAGGGCGGCGGCGATGCCGATGAACACGGCGATAAACAGGCTGCGCAACAGGGCGCGATAGTGGTGCAGGTGGACCAGTCTTTTCATGCGTGGGCGGCGTCGTGAGAAAAATCAAAGGGTCATCAGCGCATTGTGCTTGGCGCTCCGGCCGATGACCAGTGAATCTTTATCAAACTGCGGCATGGGCGGGGCGGTCGGCGCCCCGGGGTGAGTTATTGCGGCGTCAGCACCCGGCGCGTGCGGCCGGAGCTGAGGCAGTCGGCGATGTAATCCTGCGAGATTTCGCCGCTATAGCGGCCGTCTTCATCGACGATCGGCATCCAGGAGGTGTTGTGCTCGTACAGCTTCGACAGCACCACGCGCAGGTTCTCCTCCGCACGGGCGGTGACGCGGAAACGGTGCAGGCTGTCGGCGCAGACGCCCGGCGCGCCGCGCGCCTCACGGCGTTTGACGTACCCCAGCGGTTTGCCGTCGGCGTCCACCACCGTCACCGAGCGGGCATCGATATCGTCCATCAGCCCGAACGCCTCCACTAGCGGCGTCTCCCGTCGCACCGTCACCGTTTCCTGTTGATCGGCCACGTCGCCGGCCTGCACCAGCAGCAGGCGCTTCAGTGTGCGATCCTGGCCGACAAAAGAGGCGACGAAGTCGTTCGCCGGCCGCGCCAGCAGCTCATCGGCGCTGGCGTTCTGCACGATCTTGCCCTGGCGGAACACCGCGATGCGATCGCCGAGCTTCAGCGCTTCATCGATGTCGTGGCTCACCAGCATCACGGTCTTTTTCAGCTGGCGCTGCATGTCGAGAAATTCGTTCTGGATGGTTTCGCGGTTGATCGGGTCCACCGCGCCGAAGGGCTCATCCATCAGCAGCACCGGCGGATCGGCCGCCAGCGCGCGGATTACGCCGATGCGCTGTTGCTGCCCGCCGGACATCTCTTTCGGGTAGCGGTGCAAAAAGCGCTTGGGATCCAGTGCCACCATGCTCATCAGCTCCTCGGCGCGATCGTGGCAGCGTTTTTTGTCCCAGCCCAGCATGCGCGGCACCACGGTGATGTTCTCCTCGATGGTCATGTTGGGGAACAGACCGATCTGCTGGATGACGTAGCCGATTTTGCGGCGCAGGCTGACGGTATCCAGCGCGCTGGTGTCTTCGCCATTGATCAGAATGGTGCCGCCGGTGGGTTCGATCAGGCGATTGATCATCTTGAGCGTGGTGGTTTTGCCGCAGCCGGAAGGGCCGAGCAGCACGCAGATTTCGCCTTCCGGCACGTCCAGATTGATGTTGTCGACGGCGTTGAACGGCGTGCCGTTCTTCTGCATAAACTGTTTGGTCAGATTTTCCAATTTAATCATGAGCGGATCCCCTTGGGCGTAAGCGCAATTTGCAAGCGGTGCAATAACCAATCGAGGACGATCGCCAGCAGGCTGATCATCACGGCGCCGGTAATCAACTGGCGGATGTCGCTGCTGCTGATGCCGTTGAGCAGCAGCAGGCCGAGACCGCCGGCGCCGATCACCGCGGCAATTGCCATCACGCCGATATTCATCACCACAGCGGTGCGAATGCCGCCGAAAATGACCGGCAGCGCCACCGGGATCTCTACCCAGCGCAGGCGTTGCCAGAACGTCATACCGATGCCGCGGCCGGCTTCGCGCAGCCCGCCGGGCAGGTTGTCGAGCGCGGTGTGGGTGTTGCGCACGATCGGCAGCAGCGAGTAGAGGAACACCGCGGTGATCGCCGGCACGTAGCCAATGCCGTGGCCGATTAAGGAAAACAGCGGGATCATCAGCCCGAACAGGGCGATGGAGGGCACGGTCAGCACCAGCGTAGCCAGGCTCAGCACCGGCGTCGCCAGCCATTTGTGGCGGACGATCAGCACGCCGAGCGGCACGCCGATCAGGATTGCCAGGCCGACGGCGACGCCGACCAGCAGCAGGTGCTCCAGCGTCAAGCCGGCGATATAGGCCCAGTTTTGCCAGGCGTAAAGTACAGTATTCATCACATGCCTCCCTAAATCAGGCCGCGCTGCTTGAGGAACGCGTCGGCGACCTGTTGCGGCGTCTGGTAGTCGATATCCACCTTAGCGTTCAGCTCGGTGATCACCTGATTGTTGAACTGTTTCGACAGCGTGTTCAGCGCCGCTTCCAGCCCCGGCGTGTTTTGCAACACCTCGGCGCGCACCACCGGCGTGACCGCATAGCTCGGGAAATAGCCCTTGTCGTCTTCGAGCACCTGCAGATCGAAGCCTTTCACCCGGCCGTCGGTGGTGTACACCAGCCCGGCATCGACGAAGCCGTCGCGGATGGCGTTGTAGACCAGGCCGGGGTCCATTTGGCGGATTTGCGGGCGGTCCAGCGGCATGTCGTACAGCGCCTGCATCGGCTTCAGGCCGTCCGAGCGGCCGGCAAACTCCAGGTCCAGCCCCAGCAGCCAGTTGTGTTTCGGGTCGGTTTTACGCACCTGTTCCACTTTGGCCACCAGCTGCGACATGGTGCGAATCTGCTCTTTTTCCGCGCGCTGGCGCTGCATGGCGAAGGCGTAAGTGTTGTTCATGTCTGCCGGCTGCAGCCACACCAGGCCGAGTTTGGCGTCGAGTTTTTTCACCGTGTCGTAAGTTTCCTGCGGCGTCATGCGCTTATTGATGTGGTTAAAGATGATCAGCGAGGTGCCGGTGTATTCCCAGGTCATGTCGATCTGTTTGTTGATCATCGCGTTGCGGGTGATCACCGTGGCCAGATTGGTCTTGGGTTCGACCTGAAAACCTTTGGCCCGCAGGTATTGCACGGTGATCGCCGACAGAATGCGCTGTTCGGTAAAGTTCTTGCTCGCCAGCGTGAGCGGGGCGGCCCAGGCGGCCGCGCCGGTCATCAGCAAGGAGAACAGCAGCGCGTGGCGGAGGCGTTGTAACCATCGAGTCATCGCGTTTCTCCCATCAGGATGCTGTGTGCGGGCTGAGCCGGCGGCCGAGACCGGCCAGCGCCAGATCCAGCAGTAGGGCGATCAGCGCGGTGGCGGCGGCGCCGAGGATCAGCGTCGGGAAGTCGTTCAGGTAGATGCCGGGGAAAATCAGCTCGCCGTAGCTGCTGGCGCCGATTAAAAACGCCAGCGGCGCGGTGCCGACGTTAATCGCCATCGCAATGCGCACCCCGGCGAAGATCACCGGCAGGGCGTTGGGCAGTTCGACCTGGCGCAGCCGCTGTCCGGCGGTCATGCCAATACCGTTGGCGGCCTCGACCAGCGCCGGCGGCACCGAACGCAGGCCGGCATAGGTATTGCGCACGATGGGCAGCAGCGAGGCGAGGAACAGCGCCACCACCGCCGGCCGATCGCCGATGCCGATGATCACCATCGCCAGCGCCAGCACCGCCAGCGGCGGCAGGGTGTTGCCAACGTTGAAGATCTGCATCACGTGTTCCGCCCAGCGGCGGGCAAAGGGGCGGCTCAGCAGGATGCCGCTGGGAATGCCGACCAGCAGCGACAGCAGCATGGAGCTCGCCACCAGGAACATGTGTTGCTGGCCGAGGTAGATCAAATCTTCCCGGCGCGCCTTGAGGGTTTCCCAACCGATGCCGTAAACCAGCAGCGCGATGACGGCGATAAACAGCAGGCTCCCGAGGAGCAGGCGCCGGTATGGCGCTGACTTGTGCATGATGTTGCGTCCTCCGTTGCGCGGAGCGGCCGATGAGACGGCGCATTCCGCTCTGATTGTTACCCACTGCCCGACGGGCGTGGCGGTACAAAACGGGCGTTTCGCATGAGGTTAGCGACATTGAGCGAAGGGTGTGTTCGGCATAGCGTGCTGAACGGCGGCTCAATACGTGAATTAATCAGCATAAGATACTGATATTTAAACTAGAGAAAGCACGAAGCCCAATGACCCCGGCTAGGGAAGGTATAGCACCCTGTCGTTAGCCATGCCAAGTTTTATGAACAAAATCAGTTGATTGAGATTACGCGGATCGGCGCCTCAGCCCGCGTCAGCGCTGGGATGCGCGGAAAGTGAAAAAAATGTGCAGCGAAACGTTACGCCGTAACAATCGGTCCAAATGGTGCGATTCGCCGCCGGCAAAGACAGGATGTGAGGGCGGATAGACTCGGCGCAGGCGCTTGCTGATATACTCAGGGAAAATAAAAACGCCAGGAAACCTGCATAACGCCATGACAAATAACGTTTCACCCGCACCCATCGCCCACCGCCCGTTGATTCTGATCGCCTGCATGCTGGCGATGTTCATGTCGGCGATCGAAGCCACCATCGTCGCCACCGCCATGCCGACCATCATCGGTGACCTCGGCGGCTTCTCGCTGCTGGGGTGGGTATTCGCGGTCTATTTGCTGGCGCAGGCGATCACCATCCCCATCTACGGGCGGCTGGCGGATCTCTACGGCCGCAAGCGGGTGTTCTTCTTCGGCGCCACGCTGTTCCTGCTGGGCTCGGTGCTGTGCGGCTTCGCCCCCGATATGTATTGGCTGATCGGCTTTCGTCTGCTGCAGGGGTTGGGCGCCGGCGCCATCATGCCGATCGCTTCCACCATCATTGGCGATATCTACAGCGCCACCGAGCGGCCGAAGGTGATGGGCTACCTGTCGAGCGTATGGGGCGTGTCGGCGATCATCGGTCCGCTGCTGGGCGCGTTTATCGTCCAGCATCTGCCGTGGGCGCTGGTGTTCTGGGTCAACCTGCCGATCGGCCTGCTGGCGATGTCCTTCCTCTGGCGCTATCTGCCGGCGCATCAGCAGCTGCGGCGGCACGCGCTGGATCTGGCGGGCACCGCCTGGCTGACGCTGTTCGTTTCGGCGCTGCTATTGGCGCTGTTGCAGATGGAAAGTCTGGGATGGTGGGTGGCGCCGTTGCTGGCGCTGGCGGCGGCGTCGCTGGCGCTGCTTGTCCGCCAGGAGCGGCGCGCGGTCGAACCGCTGTTCCCGCTGGCGCTGTGGCAAAGCCGGGTGATCGTCGCCGGTAACATCGGCGGGCTGGTGATCGGCGCGGCGATGATGGGCATCAGCGCCTTCCTGCCCACCTTCATTCAGGGCGTGATGGGCGGCTCGCCGCTGGAGGCGGGCACCACGCTTGCGCTGATGTCGATCGGTTGGCCGCTGGCCAGCACGCTGAGCGGCCGTTTGATGCTGATGACCTCGTATCGCGCCACGGCGCTGCTGGGGGCGCTGCTGTTGGTGGCGGGCGGCCTGATCCTGCTGATGCTGCAGCCGAACGGCGGCCTGCTGTGGGGCCGGGTGGCGGCGTTTATGGTCGGTGCCGGCATGGGGCTGTGCAACACCACATTTTTAGTGTCGGTGCAGAACGCGGCCCATTACAGCATTCGCGGCATCGCCACCGCCTGTACGGTGTTTACCCGCATGGTGGGGTCGGCCATCGGCACCGCGATTCTGGGCGCCACGCTGAACCTCAACCTGCAATGGCGTCTGCCGGAAATCGACGATCCGGTGCAGCGGCTGATGGAGCCGGCGGTGCGGCAGAGCATGGGGGGCGAGGCGCTGGCGCAGTTGACCCAGCAGGTGGCGGCTTCGCTGCATTGGGTATTTCTGGTGTCGGCGTTGGTGTCCTTGCTGGCGCTGGCGGCAGCCATGCTGATCCCGGCGCGTTGTCGGCCGCAGGGCGAAGAAGAAGAGGCTGAGCAGGCGTAAGGGATAAGGAAAGGGCGCTGCTGCAGAGCGCCCGGGATAGCCGGTGTGGCTTACTGCGTGTTGGAGGTATCCTGGCTGGTGCCGGTCTGCGCCGCGTCACCGCGATCGTCGCCGTTGCTCAGGCGGGTATAGACGATCTTCTGGGTGTCGTTTTCGCAGTGGCCGACCACTTGGCCGCCCGCTTGATCGGCCTGATCGTTGGGCACGATCTCCAGTTTAAAGCCGGACTCCGGTACGCCGTTATTGACGATTTTTTGCGAAATGTCCGCTTTCACGCTTTCGCAGGAGGCCAGGGCCGCTAACGGCGCGCCGGCCAGCAATACAGCGGTTAATATCAGCGTTTTTTTCATCACGTCATCCTTTTAGACAATGGACTTCCTGTAACAGGATAGCAGCAACGGCGGCCGGGTTTCACGCTTGCCCGCCCGCCGCAGGCGGATTAAGGAATAATCCGACGCCCGGTCTGGCGATCCAGGCATTTACGGGTGTCCGGCTCCCAGTACGCGTTAACGTTGTTGCTGTCGTTGCAGCGGTCTTCGTCATCTGCCGCGCGATCGGCCTTGTCGAACTCTTTCTCGACGCGAGTGTTAACCTTGTGGCGCAGGGTTTTGGTATCATTCCACTGCTCTTTGCTCTGGCGCGCTTCTTCGGTGCTCATCGCGCCGCTGCCTTTGCCATCGACGGTGACGCAGGTGCTGCCCTGAGTGCAGGTGGCGGCCAGCGCCGGCGCCTGCCAGGCGCCCATGACGGCCAGCATGGCGACCGGCAGCATCCCGCGCAGCAGTCGTTGGGTCGAAAATGTTTTCATCGTTTCATCCTTATGAGTGAGTGCGCCTGATGATGGCGACACTGGCGTTACCTCGCCCGCAGGCGTGGTGACAAATATACCACCGCGCTCCTGGAATTCACCAGCCAAGCGCCGATTCGTTTAATTTACCGAGAGAAAACTGCGACCGATGTTAAAAACTACGCTGTTGTTTTTCGCCACTGCCCTGGCTGAAATTATCGGCTGCTTCCTGCCTTATCTCTGGCTCAAGAAACAGGGCAGCGCCTGGCTGCTGCTGCCGGCGGCATTGAGCCTGATGCTGTTTGTCTGGCTGTTGACGCTGCATCCGGCGGCCAGCGGGCGGGTCTACGCGGCCTACGGCGGCGTGTATGTGGCGACGGCGCTGCTGTGGCTGCGGGTGGTGGACGGGGTGAAGCTGTCTGCGCTGGACTGGGTGGGCGCCGGGGTGGCGCTGGTGGGCATGCTGATCATCGTTTCCGGCTGGCGCGCGGCCTGAGGAAATAGGGCGGGAGTCGCCTCCCGCCGCCAGGGATCAGGCGCCGCGGTGGATGTTAAGCCCGGCGAAGGACTGGCTGACCGGCATCATTTCCAGCGTGTTGATGTTGACGCGCGCCGGCAGGGTCGCGACCCAGAACACCGACTCGGCGATGTCTTCCGGCGTCAGCGCATCGGCGCCTTCGTAGGTTTTATTGACCTTGCCGTCATCGCCCTTGAAGCGCACGTTGGAAAACTCGGTGCCGCCCACCAGGCCCGGCTCGATATCGGTCACTCGGATACGCGTGCCGTGCAGATCGGCACGCAGGCCCAGGCTGAACTGTTTGACGAATGCCTTGGTGGCGCCGTACACGTTGCCGCCGGCGTAAGGCCAGTTGGCGGCGGTGGAGCCGATGTTGATCACATGGCCGACGTTACGCTCGACCATGGCCGGCAGCAGTGCGCGCGTCATGTTCACCAGCCCTTTGGCGTTGGTGTCAATCATGGTTTCCCAGTCATCGGCGTTGGCCTTGTGCGCCGGCTCCAGCCCCAGCGCCAGCCCGGCGTTGTTCACCAGTACGTCGATCTGACGCAGCTCGGCCGGCAGTGCCTCGATCGCCTGTTGAATGGCGGCGCGGTTGCGCACGTCGAGCCGCACGATGTGCAGCGCTTGCCCTAATTCGTCCTGCAGCTCTTCGAGACGCTCAAGGCGGCGCCCGGCGGCGATCACCTGGTGGCCTTCACGGATAAAACGGCGCGCAATGGCCTCGCCGAAACCGGAGGTGGCGCCGGTAACAAAAATAATCATGTTGCTGTTCCTCAACTGTTTTTACCCTACATACCTCTATCATTAGCACAAAGCCGCAGGCAGTGGCAGCGGTTATCACGGCGGAAAGAAAAAAAGGTCACACCGGGCCGGCGGCCCGATGCTGATTAGCGCTGAGGCGGCAGGTGGTACACCACGGCGTCATACTTGATGCGTTCGCAGCGGCCGGCCAGCACGCCGCCCAGCGACTCGACGAGGCGGCGGCTGGCGGTATTCTGTTCGGCCACCGGGTAGAGAAAGTGCGGCGGCTGGAAGCGTTCGCTGGCCCAACGCGCGATACCTTGCACGATTTCGCGCCCGTAACCCTGGCCATGCAGGCTCTCTTTAACCCAGATGCCCAGCTCCGGGGTGTGGCTGCGCAGGTTGCGCGCGCCGCCGACGCCAACGAACTGTCGGTCTTCGCGCCGGCGGGCGACGAAGATCACTTCTTCGCCTTCGCGCATCAGCGGCAGCCAGCTTTGCCAGACATTGGCGAAATCTTCCGGTGACGCCTCCGGCTCAAAGGTCATAAAGCGCGTCAGAGTGGGGGTGATCGCCTGGTAAACATCGTCGGCGTCTGCTGCGGTAAAGGGGGCAATCAACAAACGGTCGGTGTCCACGCGGCACTGAGAAAGGTCATTATGATTCATCTTATTCCCTCGCTTTTCAGGCCAGAACGGCAAAAAATCCGCGCCCATAAATCGGGGCGGATTGTCGATATTACGCGCATTGGCGGCAGAAGCGACTTATTTTTCGCCGCTTGGGCGAGGTGAGAAGAAGGCGTTTAGTGACGATGTCACGTTATGGGTGAGGCGGCGAGCGCGATGAGGTGCGCCCGCCGCTGAGTGTCAGAACTTCACCGAGCCTTGCAGATAGATCGTGCGCGGCTGGCCGATGTACAGACCTTTGTTGTTGTCGTCATAAGCGCGGGTGAAATACTCGTGGTTGAACAGGTTTTTCACGCCGACGCCCAGATTCAGACCGGCCATTTCCGGGCCGAAATCATAGGCGGCGCGCACGCCCCACAGCATATAGCCGGGAATGCGGCCGGTGCTGCCGTCGGCGCTTTCCGCCACGGTGTTGGCGTTGTCGGCGAACTGGCTGGACTGGAACTCGCCGTTAAGGTTAAACGCCCAGTTGCCCGGCGTGTAGTCCAGCCCCAGCGTGCCTTTATGCTTCGGTGAGAACGGCACCTGATTGCCCTTGTAGCCGCCGTCTTCGCGGATGGTGGCGTTGACGTAGGCGTAGCTGGCGTAGGCGGTCAGGTCGTCCAGTTTCGGCGTCAGCTGCGACAGATCGTAACGCAGGCTGCCTTCCAGCCCGGCGTGGCGGGTTTTGCCGCGCGCGGTCACGCTGTCGGTCACCTGGTTGGAGTCGTACTGGTTGTTGAAGTTGATCAGGAACAGCCCGATCTCGCCGGTCAGCGCATCGCCGGCGTAGCGGGTGCCCAGCTCCCAGGTGCGCGCCTTCTCCGGTTCAATCTTGCCGCTGTCGACCGCTTTGCCCATCTGGCTGTACTGTACGGTGCCGAAGGAGCCTTCGGTGTTGGCGTACAGGTTCCAGTATTCGTTCAGGTGATACATCACGTTCAACGCCGGCAGCGGCGCGTTATAGCTAACGTCGAGGCGGTTGTTCTTGATGTAGTTGTTCTGATACGACTTGATGTACTCGTAGCGCATGCCCGGCGTGATAGTCCAGTCGCCGATGTCGATGCGATCGTCGATATAGAAGGCGTGCGCCTCGGTGCCGGACTGGGTATCGCGATCGTACGGGCTGGCGGTGGACGGCAGCCGGCCGGTGCTGGCCTTGCTGGTGTAGCGCAGCTCGTGGGTGGATTCGCTGACGTAGCGGTAGCCGACGCCGACCTCATGCGCCGAATCTCCCCAGCGGAAGCTCTGGCTGTAGCGCGGTTCCACGCCGCGCACCCAGTATTCGCGCGGCGACAGCGTCAGGTTTTTGCCCTGATCCAGATAGCCGCTGCGCAGGGTGTAGGTGTAGAAGCTCTGCACGTCGAACTTGTGCTGCTGATCCGGCTGATACTGATAGCCGAAGTTCGCCAGCTGGCGGCGGCCCCAGAACTTGTCGTACGGGCGCGTCGACTGGAACGGATTGGCGTTGTAGTCCGCGCGGCTCAGGCCGCCCGGCATGTCCGCTTCGCCTTCGTAGTATTGCAGCAGGCTGTTGAAGGTGTGCACCTCGTTCGGGGCGTAACGGCTTTTCAGCATCACATCGTCAATTTTGGTCGCGCTGTGCTCGCGCCAGTCGCTGCCGCGGGTGCCGGAGTAGAGCAGCGCCGCGCCGAGGCCGTTGTCGGCGGTGCCGCCGATCATCAGGTTACCGGTGCCTTTCGGGTGATCCTGGCGCGAGGTCGGGCTGAGCTGCCCCTGCATGCCGGCCTCCATGCCGAAGGTTTTCGGGATGGCACGGGTGACGAAGTTAACCACGCCGCCGACGCTCTGTGGCCCGTAACGCACCGCGCCGCCGCCGCGCACCACGTCGATCGCATCCATATTGCCGAGCGAGATTGGCGCCAGCGACAGCTGCGGCTGGCCGTAAGGGGCGAAGGGCACCGGGATGCCGTCCATCAACACGGTGGAGCGGCTGGCGAGGCGCGGGTTGAGGCCGCGAATGCCGAAGTTCAGCGCCATGTCATGGCTGCCGGTGCCGTTGTTCTCCGGCGCCACTACGCCCGGCACGCGGTTCAACGCTTCGCGCACGGTGGTGGTGCCGGTTTTGGCGAATTCTTCGCGGCGCACCACGTCGCGCGCGCCGGGATGTTCGAACACGTCTACCTGACGGCCTTCCGCCAGCCAGTCACCGACCACGGTGATGTCCTCTTCCTTCTGCGGCTGCGGCAGTTTGGCCAGCGTGTAACCGTTGTTGCCGAGCGCTTTAGCCTGCAGGCCGCTGCCGGCCAGCAGGGCGTTGAGGCCGTCATCGACGCCGTAGCTGCCGCTCAGGCCCGGCGAACGTTTACCGGCGGTCAGCGTGCCGTCCACCGAGAGCGCGATGCCGGCGCGCGCAGCGAACGCATTCAGCGCGCCGTCCAGCTCACCGGCCGGAATGTGATAGGTGGCTGCGGCGCTGGCGGCGCTCGCCGTCAGCGGTGCGGCGAAGGCCAGGCCAATGGCCACGGCCAGCGGCGTGGCCCGTTTTCCCCAAAGCAAAGCCGGCGCTACCTTTCCCCAAGCGTTGTTCATACCTTCTCCTGAATCATTTTTTATTTATTGCTGCAGTGTTTTCCTGGGAGTCGGATGAGCGAAGCAAAAGGGACAATCAAGAATGCGATTTTTTATCATTTTTATTTAAAACGATTCAGGCGGGGACGATTTGCAGCCAATAGCGGGTAAAGCCCTGCAGGCGCACCGGCAGGGTCTGGCTGAGCAAGGCGAGGGCGCGATCGGTATCGTTGAGCGGGAAACTGCCGCTGACGCGCAGGCCGGCGACGGCCGGATCGCAGCTCAGGTGGCCGCGCCGGTAGCGCGCCAGTTCGGCGATCACCCGGTCCAGCCGCCACTGGCTGACGCTCAGCACGCCGCGCAGCCAGCCGTCCTCCGCCGCAGCGGGTTGTTTTTCGCTGAAGGCCGTGGCGCTGAAGCTGATCTGTTCTCCGGCCTCCACCCGGCGCGTTTGCCGCGCGTCCTGCGCCAGCTGCGCTTCGACCGCATGCTCCAGCACCGTCAGGCGCGTCTCGCCGCCGCTCTCACGCACCAAAAAGCGGGTGCCGAGCGCGCGCATCGCCCCCTGCGGGCTTTGCACCCACAGCGGCCGGGGATCGCGTCCGGTCACCAGGCTGATTTCTCCGGCGTGCAAGCGGATCAACCGTTGGCGATCGTCGTAATGCACGTCTACCGCGCTGGCGGTGTTCAACACCAGCTGGGTGCCGTCGCTTAACACTATGGGTTTGATTTCGCCGGTGGCGGTGCGGTAGTCGGCGCGCAGCTCCCGGCCGAGCGGCGACTGGTAAAGGAATCCGCTGCCGCCCACGCCGAGCAACAGCAGCAGGCTCTTCAGCAGGGTGCGGCGATCGGTCGCCGACTGGCGGCCGGCGCGATCGAGCGCGCGGTAGCTGAACTTGCCCGGCACGCCCTGCAGCTGGCTCTGCAACGCTTCGACGCGCTGCCAGGCCCAGCGGTGATCGTCATGCTGCTGATGCCAGGCTTGCCACTGTTGGCGCTGGCGGTCGGTGACGTGCTCATCGCACAGTAGTGCATACCAGTGTGCGGCCATTTTCAGCGCCTGGCGCTGCTCGGGGGTGATGGCGTTGCTCATGAGAAAACGTCGTTTTCCAGGCTGAACAGCAGGCAATGCTCGGTGGCCTTGGCCATGTATTTTTTAACCGAGCTGACCGACACACCGAGGCGCACGGCGATGTCTGCATAGCCCAGGCCTTCGAGCTGCGACAGCAGGAAGGCCTGTTTCACCTTCGGCCCCAGGCCGTCGAGCATGGCGTCTATCTGCTGCAGGCTTTCCAGCAGGATCTGGCGCTGCTCCGACGACGGGGCATAGCCATCCGGGATCAGCGCCAGCATCTCAAGATAGGCGCGCTCCAGCGTTCTGCGGCGAAACAGATCGACCATCACCCGCTTGGCGACGGTGACCAGAAAATCTTTCGGCTCGCGCAGGGTCGCCGCGGCGTCGCTTTTCAGCAGGCGCATGAAGGTGTCCTGCGCCACATCGTCCGCGTCGAACGCGCAGCCCAGCCGCCTGCGCAACCATCCCTGCAACCAGGCATGATGGGTGGCGTAAAGGCGCGACAGCGCGGTGTGCGGGGCGGAAGCGGTGGCGGACATGGTTTTCGCATTGCTGGTCAAAAAGATGCGCGGATGATAATTGAGAATGGTTATCGTTTCAAGTTTGTCGGGTGGCCTGCGGAATGGGCCAGATCGCTTTGCATCGTGTTGGAATAAACGTCACGGCCGCGAAATTATCCGCTTGCCCAATAAAGGTGCAGCGGCGCGGTGTTATTTCGGCAAGCAAACGGTTGCTATTCGTCTGCCGTTGAAGACCGCCACGCGTTTTATTCTTTTTCATCGGTTGGTTTTCTTTGATTAAATTAGTATCACTCTGTTTTTAAATAAAAATATATTTTATGACCGCCTATTGGCACACGGCTTGCTATGCTTAATCCGGTCTTTGCGTTTGGGTAAAAAGGGCCTTGTTTCATCATCGCAATTTATTATGTGGGTGGGCTTGGCCGGTCGTCACAAGGAAGAAAATAATGGCACTGCAATTCACCACGGCTATTCGTGGCAATTTTTTTGATATCGCCGCCTGTGTGGAGGCGCCGCAACAGCTTGAGGAACGCCTGCGGCATATTCCCGACGGTTTGCTGCTGCTCAACGAGGGCACCATCGTCTGGTTCGGCAGCTGGCAGCAGGGCGAGGCGCTGCTGCCACCGGGCTTCGCGGTCACGGAGTATCGCGACAAACCGATCGTACCGGGGTTTATCGACACCCATATCCACTACCCGCAAACCGAAATGATTGGTGCCTATGGCGACCAGTTGCTGGGCTGGTTAAACAATTACACCTTCCCGACCGAAAGCCGTTATGGCTGCGAGCAGCACGCCGACGAGATGTCGGCCTTCTTTCTGCGGGAGTTGCTGAGCAACGGTACCACCACCGCGCTGGTGTTCGGCAGCGTGCATCCGCAGTCGGTCGATGCGCTGTTCACCCAGGCGCAAACGCTGAATATGCGCCTGATCGCCGGTAAGGTGATGATGGATCGCCATGCGCCGGAGGCGCTGCTGGAAACGCCGGAGCAAAGTTATCGCCAGACGCGTGAGCTGATCGAACGCTGGCACGGCAAAGGCCGCCTCGGTTACGCCATTACGCCGCGCTTTGCGCCTACCAGTACGCCGGCGCTGCTGGCGCAGGTGCAGCGGCTGCGCGAAGAATTCCCCGACGTTTGGCTGCAGACGCACCTGAGCGAGAATCCGCAGGAAGTGGCCTGGGTAAAATCGCTGTTCCCGCAGAACCAAAGCTATCTGGACGTTTACCATCGCTACGGCATGACCGGCGGTAAAAGCGTGTTCGCCCACTGCCTGCACCTGGAGGAGCAGGAATGGGACTGCCTGTGCGAGACCCGCTCGGCAATCGCGTTTTGCCCCACCTCCAACCTGTTCCTCGGCAGCGGGCTGTTCGATCTGCAGCAGGCCTGGCGCAAGCGGGTGAAGCTCGGCATCGGCACCGACGTGGGGGCCGGCACCACTTTCAATATGCTGCGCACGCTGGGCGAGGCATACAAGGTCGGCCAGCTGCAGCATTACCGGCTCTCTGCCGTAGAAGCGTTCTATCACGCCACCCTGGGCGGCGCCCGCGCGCTGTCGCTGGACGACAAAATCGGCAACTTCAACGTCGGCAAAGAGGCGGATTTCGTGGTGCTCGATCCGGCGGTCACGCCGCTGCAGCAGTTGCGCTACGCCAACAGCGCCACGTCGGCGGAACAAGGGTTCGTGCTGATGACCCTGGGAGACGATCGCAATATTTATCGTACCTATGTGGACGGCAAGGTGGTTTATGAGGCGTCGCGCTGACGCAGCCGTATTCATTACCAGTATCGAAGCGTCCAACGTCGTTGTCTTTATCTGATTATTGAGCGGGAAAGGGCGGAGAGACGTAAAGTCATTGGCACAGGGTTAACACCGTTGAGCGGATACTCTTTATCAGGAATAACTCTGCGCGTATTTTTAATTAAAAATTATATAAAGGATTTATTGCTCATGCTTGTGTCTGACCCCCGTTATCACTTGTTAGCCGTCTGCAGCGCTCAGCATCTGCGCGCTGTAGCTGAAAGGATCTGTGCTCGCGATAAACTAGAACCGCTAGCGTTTGATGCTGTTCTTTGGCGGAGCTGTTGGACATCACCACTGCCAAGCATATCGCCAGAGTCGTCAAGTGAGTTTTTGCAATCGGTGGGGCATGTTTATCCTCGCGCCACTTATGAGCTAAGGTCTTGGCTCATAAGTGGCAGACGTAAGTTGGATCTGCAAGCTGCCGACAAGCTGATTTATCTTGCTCGCGTGATCGAGAAGGCGTGGAAAGTTGAAGAGCAACCTTCCGTTTGGCGCAAGCACCCCAGTAACAGGCTCAATGGTTATGCGTACAATATCGTACAGATCCTTATACATACCAGCGTATCTGAGGATTATCCAAAGGAGAATAATATCTCTCACCGGCATGATTTGCTTACGCATTCACCGAGTAACTCAAGGCTCACGGCTTGGATGGAAAAATATCAACACAGCTCAAAAGACCCCTTTGTTTTCGCACGGCTTGATGTGACACGTATCAGTAATATGAGGGAGTTGTTTCTGTGGCAAATTTCGCTTGAAACCCGTAGCGGATTATATACTTCGGCAACCTTCGAGGCGGCAGTGGGGAAAAGAATCAGGTCATACGATCGTCCGGTGCCCGGTCGGCGCATTCAAGCGTTTATAGGTTATATCTAATCGAGTTAACGCACTGCTATACGCCACAGGGAGCAAATCATCGAGGGAGGAGTATTCTAATCACTTGTTTTTGCTCAAACTGCCAACTGCGCCTAAGCTAGGTGATGACTCTGAGGGAGCCATTCCCCGAGACCTTATTCCGTGAACATGGAGGAGTTTCGATTTGACGCGTTTATCCACATTGGTGCTGGCGATCGGCATGGCGCTGGGCTCGCAGGCACTGGCAGCAGAAACCCAACCTCACGCCGACCATAGCGCGCTGCCCAGCGGCCAGGCGAAGGAGGCTACCGTGACCGGTGAAGCCAATCAGCACGACAAGCAAAAGACCCAGAATCCGTTCTTCTATCAAAGCCGTCTGCCGTTCCAGGCGCCGCCGTTCAACCTGATCAAGGAAAGCGACTACGCGCCGGCGATCGAGGCGGGCATCAAGCAAAAGCGGGAAGAGGTGGAGAAGATCGCCAACAACCCGGCCAAGCCCAACTTCAAGAATACCTTCGTGGCGATGGAGCAGGCCGGCTCGCTGCTGACGCGGGTGATGAACGTGTTCGGCGCCATGACCTCGGCCAACACCAGCGATGCGCTGCAGAAGCTGGATGAAGAGACCTCGCCGAAGCTGGCGGCGCTGAACGACGACATTATGCTCAACGGCAAGCTGTTCGCACGTATCAAGGCCATCTATCAGGATCGCGACGCGCTGAAGCTGGATCCGGAATCGCGGCGGCTGGTGGAAGTGACCTACAAGAACTTTGAGCTGGCGGGCGCCAACCTGTCAGACGCCGACAAGGCCAAGCTGAAGGTGCTGAACCAGGAAGCGGCGACGTTGAGCACCCAGTTCACCAACAAACTGCTGGCGGCGAGCAAGAACGGCGCGCTGGCGATAACCGATCCGGCGAAGCTGGACGGCCTGTCGGAAGGCGAGCTGGCGGCAGCCGCGCAGGCGGCCGCCGAGCGCAAGCTGGAGAAACAGTGGCTGCTGGTGCTGCAGAACACCACCCAGCAGCCGCTGCTGCAGAGTCTGAAAGATCGCGACACCCGCCAAGCGCTGTTCGACGCCTCCTGGACGCGTGCCGAGAAGGGCGACGGCAACGATACCCGCCAGACCCTTTCCCGTCTGGCCAAGGTGCGCGCCGAGCAGGCCAAACTGCTGGGCTACCCGAACTACGCCGCCTGGAAGCTGCAAAACCAGATGGCCAAGACGCCGGATGCCGCCTTGAGTTTTATGCGCAACATCGTGCCGGCGGCCACCGCGCGCGCCGAGCGTGAAGCCAAAGACATTCAGGCGGTGATCGATCAGCAGAAAGGCGACTTCAAGGTGCAGGCCTGGGACTGGCAGTTCTACGCCGAACAGGTGCGCAAGGCCAAGTACGATCTGGACGAATCGCAGATCAAACCTTACTTCGAGCTGAACAACGTGCTGAACAACGGCGTGTTTTACGCCGCCAACCTGCTGTACGGCATCAGCTTCAAAGAGCGCAAGGATATTCCGGTCTACCAGCCGGACGTCAAGGTGTATGAAGTGTTCGACAAGGACGGCAAATCGCTGGCGCTGTTCTACACCGACTACTTCAAGCGCGACAACAAGGGTGGCGGCGCCTGGATGAGCAACTTCGTCGATCAGTCGAAGCTCAACGGCACCAAGCCGGTGATCTACAACGTCGCCAACTTCACCAAACCGGCGCCGGGCCAGCCGGCGCTGCTGTCGTATGACGACGTAATCACGATGTTCCACGAGTTCGGCCATGCGCTGCACGGCATGTTCGCCGATCAGGAATACCCGAGCCTGTCGGGCACCAACACCGCGCGCGATTTCGTCGAGTTCCCGTCGCAGTTCAACGAGCACTGGGTCAGCGATCCGAAAGTGTTCAGCCACTTCGCCAAGCACTACCAGACCGGCGAGGCGATGCCGCAGGAACTGGTTGACAAGATCAAGAAGGCCGACAAGTTCAACAAGGGCTACAGCATGACCGAGCTGCTGTCCGCCGCGCTGCTGGATATGCACTGGCACATGCTGACCGCCGACCAGCCGCAGCAGGACGTGGACAAGTTCGAGGCCGAGTCGCTGCAAAAAGACAAGGTGGATCTCAGCTACGTGCCGCCGCGCTACCGTTCCAGCTATTTCCAGCACATCTGGGGTAACGGCTACGCCGCGGGCTACTACGCCTATCTGTGGACGGAAATGCTGGCGGACGACGCTTTCCAGTGGTTCACCGAACACGGTGGCCTGACCGCCGAAAACGGCCAGCGCTTCCGCGACATGATCCTATCGCGCGGCAACAGCCAGGATCTGGAGAAGCTGTACATCGACTGGCGCGGCAAAGAGCCGAGCATCGAACCGATGTTGATCAATCGCGGGTTGAAGGACGAGTAACCGCGAGTGTGCTCATGCAGAGTAAAAGGCGCAGGAGATTGCGCCTTTTTACTTGGCGATCTTGATTGAAACATGAAAGGAACATGGATATGCAGGAGCTACTGAAAATTGGAAATTGGATTTTATCAACGTTCCAAAGTGGGACTTTAAATGTCATGGCATTAGGCGCCATCTTTCTTATTTTTAGATGGCTTTTTCGTGATATTTCCTCAATAAAACTCTTTGGTTTAATGTCAGATCGTTATCGTAAAAGGCTGGTTGCTGAGAAGAAAAACGGCATTGCGGAAAAAGAGTATGCGAAGATTGTTGATTTTGAAATAAAGCGCACGTCAATTAAAAAAATCATTGGAATCAGTAATTCACACATACAGAATGAAATGATTAAAATTATCATGAACTCCCATGAGTTACTGGGCCCCAAATACTTCAGTAAATTTAATTTTTTCATGTCGTTGAAGAGTGGGAAGGTCTTTGTCGATGAAGGGAAAATAAAAAGAAGATATAAAGATGCATTCTGGATGATGCTGTTTTCGTTTTCTTTCTTGATAGCTTCCTTTGTTAACCTCAGAAGCGATCCTCTTTTTGGATTCGTGCTTTTTGTTCTCTGGGGGGTATTTCTTTTGATATCAATCGCTGCATTTCCTCCATCTTGCGGGCTTAGAAAGAAAGCTCAAGAACACATAGACGCCTATTATTCAGATTCTGGGCGGTAATGTCGGAGCGCAAAATATTGCGCTCCCATCATTAATTCAGCGGTTCACCACCTTGGCCGGCAGGGCCACCACCAGCAGCGAGCTGAGCAGCAGGCAGCCGGCGAAGGCCCAGAGCGCGCCGCCGCTCTTGCCGGTCAGATCCAGCGCCAACCCCATCAGCGAATTGCTCACCAGCCCGGCGATGTTGGCCAGCGAACAGGCCAGCGCGAAGCCGGTCGCCGCCGCCGTGCCGCGCAGGAAGGTGGCCGGCAGGCTGAAGAACACCGGCACTGCGCCGATGATCGCCGCCTGGGCGATGGAGAACAGCAGCACCGTGGCCAGCGCATTATGGGTGAAGAAGGTGCTGCCGGCCATCGCCAGTGCGCCGACGATAAACGGCACGATGATATGCCAGCGCCGTTCGCGCAGCCGGTCGGAACTGCTGCCGATCAGCAGCATACCGAGCAGGGCGGCGACGCTGGGGATCGCCGTCAGGTAGCCGATGGTGGTGATGTCGGTGACGCCGGCGGTTTTGATGAAGGTCGGCATCCAAAAGCCCATGGCGTAGGCGCTGAGCAGAATGGCGAAGTCGATGCCGCCGAGCATCCACACCTTCAGGTTGAAGAAGCCGTCGCGGAAGCTGTGCTTGCCGTGATCGGCCTCGGCGTCGTCGCGCGCCAGATCGTCGGCAATGCGCTGTTTTTCCTCGGGCGTCAGCCACTTGGCCTGCTGGTAGGTATTAGGCAACAGCCAGAATGTCAGCACGCCCAACAGCACGCTGGGAATGCCCTCCAGCAAAAACAGCCACTGCCAGCCGTGCAGCCCGTGGCGCATGTCGAAATGGCCCATGATCCAGCCGGAGAGCGGCCCGCCGATCACGCTGGACAGCGGCAGGCCGATCATGAACAGCGCGATGATGCGGCCGCGGCGATAGGTCGGGAACCACAGCGTCAGGTAAAAGAGCACGCCGGGCAGGAAACCGGCCTCCGCCACGCCGAGCAGAAAGCGAATGACGTAGAATTGGGTCGGCGTGGTGACGAACATGGTGGCGGTGGACAGCAGCCCCCAGGTGATCATGATGCGGGCGATCCACATCTTGGCGCCAACGCGCTGCAGGATCAGGTTGCTCGGCACCTCGAACAGAATATAGCCGACGAAGAACAGCCCGGCGCCCAGACCAAAGGCCGCTTCGCTCAGCTGCAGCGCGTCGGCCATCTGCAGCTTGGCCAGCCCGACGTTGATGCGATCGAGGTAGGCCGCCAGGTAACACAGGCAAAGAAACGGGATCAGTTTCCAGGTGATTTTGCGGTACAGCAGCAGCGATTCTGCGTCCGCTTTCCCCGCCAGCGGGGTGTCGACAATGGCCATGATGTTGTCTCCAGGTGGTGCGTGTTGGCCTCCGCAGGAGGCGCCTGTTGTGTTTGCGTTGCATGGGCGCCGCCCTGTTTCGGGCGGTCGCGTGAGGCGCTGTTTGCGCCTTCGTTATTGTTGTTGCAGGTGAATCGTTGACTCATAACCGGTTCAGGTAGTCGAGCGCCTCCCGTTTGTGCACCACGTCGCCGTATTTGCTGTCGATGTCGAACAGGTTGGCTTCGTGCGGGCCGGGGTGACGATCGCCGACGCACTCGCGCACCACCATGGCGCGGAAGCCGTGCTGTACCGCGTCCACCGCGCTGGCGCGGATGCAGCCGCTGGTGGAGCAGCCGATCATCAGCAGCGTGTCGATCCCTTGCGCCACCAGCAGCGGCGCCAGCGCGGTGCCAAAGAAGGCGCTGGCGTATTGCTTGCTCAGCACCACCTCATCGGCCAGCGGCGCCACCGGCGGGCAGAACGCCGCCAGCGGGTTGCCCGCCACCATGTCTTTCATCACCGGCGCTTTCTTCACCCACAGGCCGCCATCGGCAAAATGGCCTGCATGATAGCGGATATGGGTGTGGATCACCGGAATTCCCGTGCGGCGCGCGCAGGCCAGCAGCTCGCGGCTTTCCTCGACCGCGCTCACCACGCCCGGCGCGAACAGCGGCGCGCCTTCGGTGGTGTAGGCCTGCATAAAGTCGATCGCCAGCAACGCCGGGCGCCGGCCGAAGCCGATGCGCTGGCCCCAGACGCCGCGGTAGTTGTCGCTGAGGGTGTCGTTCATTCTGCCTCCTCAATAAGCGCCGGACAGCAGGGCGCCGGCGCCGGGAACGATCGGTTCCAGCTCCAGCGCGGTCAGCATCGCGTAAGTGGTGGCGATGGCGGCGGTGATCACCGGTTTGCCGGTTTGAGCCTCCACCGTCGGGACGGCCGACAGCGAAGGCATCTGCACGCAGGCGGACAGCACGATAGCATCGACCTCGCGTAAATCCATCTCGGCGACGATCCCCGGCAGCCTGGCCGGATCGTGCCGGCCGACGTCGAGGTTGTCCGGGATCTCCAGCGCGCGCCACACCTTGACCTCAATGCCTTCGTGCTGGATGTAGTCCACCACCAGCTGGGTCAGCGGTTTCATGTAGGGCGCCACCAGCGCGATGCGTTTGGCGCCGATCACCTTCAGGCCGTTGACCAGCGCGCCGGCGCTGCTGATAACCGGCGCGGCGGCCTGATTGTCTTTCGTCACCTGCGCCAGCCGGGCCTGCGATTCGCGGTGGTAGCCCAGCCCCATCGCCATGATGGCCACCAGGCAGGCGTAGCCGAGCACGTCGACCCGCGCGTCGGACAGCTCCAGCGCGCAGCGATCGGACTCGGCGTCCATCGCCGCCAATTCTTCTTTATTGACGTGTTTCATGCGCATGCGGCTGGAGTGAAAGGTGAAACGCTCCGGGCGTATCAGCTGGCGCGCGCCCAGCATTGCCGGGATCTCGGTTTCCATCGTGGTGTTGGAGCTGGGCACGATCTGGCCGATGCGGTAGTGGTTGCTCATGTCGGTGTTCCTCATTTAATCCAGAAAATCGCCCAGGGCGCGGAAGAAGCCATCGAAATCGTCCCACGGGATCATGTGTCCGGCGTTCTCAACCTCGACGATGGCGATCTCCGGCTGCAGCGTGCGGATCTCGGCCCGGTCTTCGGGCTGAATGACGCCGCCTTTGCCCGCGGCCATCAGCAGCGTCGGCATGGTCAGCAGCGGGTAGTCACGGTGGCTGTCCACCTGATGAAAATCGTCGTAGGCGCGTTGGATCGCCGGCTCGTAGCAGGTGTGCAGCCACTCGGCGCGTAGCCGGCGCTGCTCTTCGCTCCAGGTCGGGCAGAAGACGCGCATCTGCTCGGCGCTCATGCCCGGCAGCGACTGCCGGATCGAGTCGGCGTACCACGGCCATTGGCCGGGATAGGCGCGGCGGCCGGGGCCGGAAACCGGCGGATCGACCAGCACCAGCCGCCGCACGCCGGCGGGCTGCAAAGCGGCGGCGCGCAGGGCGAAGCGGGCGCCCATCGAATGGCCGAGCAGGGCGTAACTGTCCAGGTTCAACGCAGCGGCGAAGGCGTTGACGTCCTGCGCGCAGGTCTCTGCGTCATAAGCCAGTTCCGGGCCGCTGGACGACAGACCGCGGCCGCGCACGTCGAGTACGTAGACGTCGTATTTTTCCCCCAGCCGCTCGGCGACGAAGCCCCAGGTGATCGCCGGGCTGGTGATGCCGGGGATCAGGAGCAGCGCCGGGCCGTGGCCGCCGTAGCGCAGGTAGTGTTGGCGAATGCCGTTGGCGTGAGCGTGGGCGCCGTAGAGGAAGGTGCTCATGCGGCGTTCTCCGATTTCAGCGCTTGCGCGTACAGGTCATAGCCGTAGACCCAGGCCGGATCTTCCTGGGTGCGCAGGAAGGTGTTGGCGTTGGACACCGCCTGCACCCTGGAGGCGCGCTCCTTGCGGTTGGCTTCATACAGCTGGAAGGCGGTGCGGTAGTCGCCGAGGCCGGTTTCCTGCAGGCAGCGGGCCAGCATGGCGGCGTCTTCGATCGCCATCGCCGCGCCTTGCGCCATGTGCGGTTTCATCGGATGGCAGGCATCGCCGAGCAGCACCAGACGGCCTTCGCTCCACAGCGGCAGCGGTTTGCGGTTCAGCAATGGCCATTTGGTGACCTGCTCGCTGGATTCGATCAGCGCCTGCACGATCGGGTGGTAGCCGGCGAAGGTCTCGAACATTTCTTCGCGGCTGCTGTCGATGAAGCTGCCCTGGAAATCCCAGGCCGGGTGCGGCACGCCGCTGACGTAGTAATACTCGTCGCGCCGTTGGGTGGTGTAGTAGACCATCAGATGGCGATCCGCCGACCACCACTTCACGCAGTCTTCGAACGTCAGGTTGTATTTCGCCAGCTTCTCGCCGCGGATCAGTGCGCGATGGGCCACCCAGCCGCTGTAGGTCGGCGCTTCAGCCCCCAGCAGGTGCTCGCGGATGCGTGAATTGATGCCGTCGGCGCCGATCACGATATCGGCGTGGGCCGAGGTGCCGTCGACGAAGTTCAGCACCACCTCGTCACCGCGATCTTCAATCTTGCTCAGGCATTTGCCGAAGTGCAGGGTGCCGGGCTGCAGCGCGGAGAGCTGCAACGCCTGCAAATCGCCGCGGTGCACCGTCACATAGGCGGCGCCGTACTCCCGGCGGGCGAAGGCGCCCAGTTCGATGCGCGACAGGTAGTCGCCGCTTTCGGCATCGCGGCTGAACCAGAAATCGGGGTGAGACGCCATCTGCTCCAGCCGCTGCTCAATACCGAGCCGGCGGAAAATCTTCAGTACGTTCGGCCCCATGTGAATGCCGGCGCCGAGGCGTGAGAACGCCGGGCTCTGTTCATACAGATCGACGGTAAAGCCGGCTTTTTGCAGCAGCCCGGCGGCGGCGGCGCCCCCCAGCCCGGCGCCGACGACGGCGATGCGTGGTTGTTTGCTCATCATGTTTCCCCCTGTCTGTTGGCTTTTTTCAGCGTAGGCCCAACGCGTGGCTGGACGATCGATTTATAGTGTATGCGCTAGATAACGCAAAGTTGCAAAAGTGTTAAATCAGATCTTGCTCACGCTAATTGACGGCGCATTACTGTTAAACTCATGTTAATCACAGGATTGATGAGGGATGAAATAGGACTTTCTTATGGTGGGAATTCGCAGCTTGCTTTCCTTTGCTTTTTTGACTTAGATAAAAATGAGTGTGTTCACTTTAAATTGTTTGAAGAATCACCGCCGCCTTGCGGGCGTCGGTCACCCTTGACGAGACAGGAGACAGGCCATGGCGGTCAATGAAACCCAGTTGGTACAGCTGTTCGAGCAGGTGCTTACGCTGTCGAAGGTTGATGCTTCGCAGAGCGTGGCGATTTTGAAAAGCCATTATTCCGATGCGCGCACGGTGCGCGCCGCGACCGACGCGGCGCTGCGGCTGGGCGCCAGGGTGTATGCCGTCGAGCTGCCGGCGTTCAACCATCCGCGGGCGATGGGCAACGACATGACCGCCTATTGCGGCGATACCGCGCTGACCGGCAACCTGGCGGCGCAGCGTGCGCTGGAGGCCGCCGACCTGATCGTCGATACCATGATGCTGCTGCATTCGCCGGAGCAGGAGCAGATCCTGAAAACCGGCACCCGCATCCTGCTGGCGGTGGAGCCGCCGGAGGTGCTGGCGCGCATGCTGCCCAACGCGGAGGACAAGGCGCGGGTGCTGGCCGCCGCCGCCGTGCTGGAGCAGGCGAAGCTGATGCAGGTGACCTCCGCCGCCGGCAGCGATTTCCGCGCGCCGCTCGGGCAATACCCGACGGTGACCGAGTACGGCTATGCCGATGAACCGGGGCGCTGGGATCACTGGCCGAGCGGCTTCCTGTTCACCTGGCCGAATGAGGAGCAGGCGGAAGGGGTGCTGGTGCTGGAGGTCGGCGATATCTTGCTGCCGTTTAAAAGCTATGCGCGCGAACGCATCACGCTGGAGATCGAACAAGGGTTCGTCACCCGCATTCACGGCGGCTTCGAGGCGGAATACCTGCGCGAATACATGAAATACTTCGACGATCCGGAGGTGTACGGCATTTCGCACATCGGCTGGGGCCTGCAGCCGCGCGCCCAGTGGACGGCGATGGGCCTGCACGACAAGAACGACGGCATGTGCATGGACGCGCGCGCGTTCTACGGCAACTTCCTGTTCTCCACCGGGCCGAACACCGAAGTGGGCGGCACGCGCAAAACGCCTTGCCATATGGACATCGCGCTGCGCCGCTGTGACATCCGCCTCGACGGGCAAACGGTGGTGGCGGACGGGGAAGTGGTGGCGCCGGAGGCGTCGCGCGTGCGCCGGGCGTAATCGTTGCTGCCAACGGCGGGGGTTTGTACTATTCTCGTGGATTCCATAGATGGTGAGAGTAACGCAATGACGCCCCCCGAATACCCGTCAGCCGTGAGCGGCCAACCCGAAAATTATCATTTTACCGAGCAAGTCGGGCACCTGCTGCGCAAGGTTTATCAGCGCCACGTGGCGATTTTCCAGCAAAACGTCGGCGATTCGCAGCTGACGGCGGTGCAGTTCATCACCCTGTGCGCGGTGCGCGATATGGGGCCGAGCTCGCTGACCGAGCTGGTGCAGGTGACGGCGGTGGATCAGGCCACCATACGCGGTATCGTCGAACGGCTGAAGGCGCGCGATCTGATCACGGTGACGCCGGATCCGATCGATCGGCGCAAGGTGGTAGTCGGCCTCACCGACGCCGGCGCCGTGCTGCTGACGGAAACGGTGCCGCAGGCGGCGAAAATCACAGAGCTGACGTTCGGAACGCTCAACCCGGCCGAACGGATAGCGCTGATATTCCTGCTGAATAAAATGCTGGAAGATCCGCCCACCGGCTGATTCGCCCGCGCAACGTCGGTTGCCTGGTGGTCGGTGGCGAGAGGCCAGCCCATAAGACCATCACATGCAGGCGGAGACGCGAACAATGGCGATATCTGAAGTGCAATCGCCCAGGGAAGGCGCGAAAACCACGCTGACGGAGCATCCGCTGATGCTGTCGGTGAACGGCGAACAGCTTCATGCGCAGGTGATGGCGGATACGCCGCTCTTGCTGGTGCTGCGCAACGATCTAGCGCTCAACGGCCCGAAATACGGCTGCGGCCTGGGCGAATGCGGCGCCTGTACCGTGTTGATCGACGGCGTGGCGGCGCGCTCCTGCGTGATCCCGGCGCTCGGCGTGTCCGGCCGGGCGATCGTGACCCTGGAAGGCCTTGGCGATCGCCAGCGCCTGCACCCGGTGCAGCGTGCCTTTATCGAAGAGCAGGCGGCGCAATGCGGCTACTGCCTCAACGGCATGATCATGACCACCAAAGCCCTGTTGGATCGCAATCCCGCCCCGAGCGAGGCGGAGATCCGTCAGGCGCTGTCCGGCAACCTGTGCCGCTGTGGCACCCATCTCGAAATCCTGCGTGCGGTTCAGCGCGCCATCATTCTCTGCCGCGATGAGGACGCCCACGCCCATGACTGATTCCCGTCCCTCATCGCCGAGCCAGGCCGAATTGCAGCAGCGCGACGGCGTGCTGCTGATCGTCGACAGCGTGCAACCGCCTTCGGGGCCGGTGCCCAAAGGGCAAACGCCGGTGCTGAAGCCCAAAGAACAGGGGCTGTTTATCGCCCTGTGCGGCAGCGGCGAAATCTATGCCTTTAACGGTCATGTCGATCTTGGCACCGGCGTGCGCACCGCGCTCGGGCAGATCGTCGCCGAAGAGCTGTACCTGCGCATGGATCAGGTGCAAATGGTGTTGGGCGATACCGAGCGCGCGCCGAATCAGGGCGCCACCATCGCCAGCGCCACGCTGCAGATCTCCGCCGTGCCGCTGCGCAACGCCGCCGCTGAAGCGCGCCGTTGGCTGTTGCGCCAGGCGGCGCAGCGCTTCGATGCGTCGGTGGAACAGCTGACGCTGGAGGAGGGTGTGATCCGCAGCCCGCAGGGGCAGGCGCTCAGCTACGCCGAGCTGGTGGCCGGCGGTCATGTCGAGCTGTCGATTTCCGGCGACGCGCCGCTGAAACCGCAGGCGGAGTATCGCCTGGTGGGCACCAGCGCCGCGCGCGTCGATATTCCGGCCAAGGCGACCGGCGAAACCACCTACGTACACGATATGCGCCTGCCGAACATGCTGCACGGCCGGGTGGTGCGTCCGCCCTATGCCGGGTACGACAGCGGCGAATTTGTCGGCACCAGCCTGCTGGCGGTGGATGAAACCTCGATCGCGCATATTCCCGGTATCGTCAAACTGGTGGTGATCGGCGATTTCATCGGCATCGTCGCCGAACGCGAAGAGCAGGCGATCAAGGCGGCGCAGGCGCTGCAGGTCAGCTGGAAAGACTGGCGCCGCAATTTGCCGCAGATGACCGACGTGGCGCAGGCGCTGCGCGACAATCCGCACTCGACCCGGGTGGTGCACGATACCGGCGATGTGGACGCGGCACTGGCGGCGGCCGACAGGCGTTTCACCCGCAGCTACCTGTGGCCGTATCAGCTGCATGCCTCGATTGGCCCTTCCTGCGCGCTGGCGGACTACCGGCCGGAGCGCCTGCAGGTCTGGTCAGGCAGCCAGAACCCGCACCTGCTGCGCGCCGATCTGGCCTGGCTGCTGGAATACCCGGAAGCGCAGATCGAGATCGTTCGCATGGAGGCGGCCGGTTGCTATGGCCGCAATTGCGCCGATGACGTCTGCGCCGACGCGGCGCTGCTGTCGCGCGCGGTGGGCAGGCCGGTGCGGGTGCAGCTGACCCGCGAACAAGAACATGTGTGGGAACCGAAGGGCACGGCGCAGCTGATGGAGGTGGACGGCGGGCTGGACGCCGCCGGGCACCCGGTCGCCTACGACTTTCGCACCTATTATCCTTCCAACGGCGCGCCGACGCTGGCGCTGTTGCTGACCGGCCGGGTTGAGCCGCTGCCGGTGGCCTATGAAATGGGCGACCGCACTTCGGTGCCGCCTTATGCGTATCTGGCGCTGCGCGTCAGCATCGAGGACATGGCGCCGATCGTGCGCGCCTCCTGGATGCGCGGCGTTTCCGCCTTGCCGAACACCTTCGCCCACGAATCTTATATCGATGAGCTGGCCCACGCCGCCGGCGTCGATCCGCTGGAATATCGGCTGCGCTATATCCATGACGAACGCGCCAGTGAACTGATGCGCAGCACTGCAGAACGCGCCGGCTGGACGCCGCACACCGAACCGATGCAGACCCCGGCGGAAGACGGCGTGCTGCGCGGGCGCGGCTTTGCCTATGCCCGTTACATCCACAGCAAGTTTCCCGGCTTTGGCGCGGCCTGGGCCGCCTGGGTGGCCGACGTGGCGATCGACAAAGCCAGCGGCGAAGTGGCGGTGACGCGCATTGTGGTCGGCCACGACGCGGGCATGATGGTCAACCCGGACGGCGTGCGTCACCAAATCCACGGCAACGTTTTGCAATCAACCAGCCGGGTATTGAAAGAGCGCGTGACCTTTGAGGAATCGACGGTCTCCGCCAAAGAATGGGGGGCTTACCCGATCCTGACCTTCCCGGAGGTGCCGGAGGTGGACGTGGTGATGATGCCGCGCCCTTACGATCCGCCGCTGGGCGCCGGGGAGTCGGCGTCGGTGCCCAGCGCGGCGGCCATCGCCAACGCGGTGTTCGACGCCACCGGCATTCGTTTTCGCGAGCTGCCGATCACCTCGGACAAGCTGCGAGAGGCGCTGAACGGGCCGGACGCCGAGCGGCAGGCCGCCCCGCCCACGAAAAAGAAGCGCGGCAAATGGTGGTTCGGTGGCGCGGCGGGGCTGTTCGGCGCGGTGCTGGGCATAGCGGGGAGTGCTCTGCCGTGGCGGGCGGAGATCGCGCCGGTGGCGACGCCCGGCGCCGGCACCTGGTCGGCCACCACGCTGGAGCGCGGCCGCCAGTTGGCCGCCGCCGGAGACTGCGCGGTTTGCCATACCGCGTCGGAAGGGGCGACCAACGCCGGCGGGCTGGCGATGGCGACGCCGTTCGGCACGCTCTACAGCACCAACATTACCCCGGACGTGGCAACCGGCATCGGCAACTGGTCATTTACCGCGTTCGATCGGGCGATGCGCCAGGGCATCGCCCGCGACGGCCGCCATCTGTATCCGGCATTTCCTTACACCGCCTTCAGTAAAATGACCGACGGCGACATGCAGGCGCTGTACGCTTATCTGATGTCGCAACCGGCGGTGCGCCAGAGCAATCCGGCCAATCAGATGCGCTTCCCGTTTAACCTGCGGCCGCTGATGGCGGGCTGGAACGCGCTGTTCCTGCGCCAGGGGGAATATCAACCCGATCCGCAACAAAGCGCGCAGTGGAACCGCGGCGCCTATCTGGTCAACGGGCTCGGCCACTGCGCCGCCTGCCATTCACCGCGCAATGTGCTGGGGGCGGAAAAGGGCGGCGCGGCTTTCCTGGCGGGGGGGATGGTGGACGGGTGGGAAGCGCCGGCGCTGAATCAATTGGCCAATGCGGATAAGCCCTGGACCGAGGAACAGCTGTTTCAGTACTTCCGCAGCGGGCATTCCGCCGAGCACGGCGTGGCGGCCGGGCCGATGGGGCCGGTGGTCAGCGAACTGGCGACGTTGCCGCAGAGCGATCTGCGGGCGATGGCCAACTATGTGATGTCGCTGAGCACCAAGGCGACGCTGAATGTGGAACCGCAGGCGCAGTTGGCGGCCCGCGCGTTGCCTGCGGGTCAGCTGGCGGGCGAGCGGTTGTTCCAGGGCGCTTGCCAGGCCTGCCACAGCGCTGCCGCCGGCGGGCCGCAGCTGTTCGGCGTCAGCCCGGATCTGGCCAATAACACCAATATCTTCAGCGATCGCCCCGATAACCTGATCAAAGTGATCCTGCAAGGGATCCCCAAACCGGCCACCGCCGAATTGGGCTTTATGCCGGGCTTCAAGGACAGCTTTTCCGATCGGCAGGTGACGGCGCTGGTGAATTATCTGCGCCAACGCTATGCCGGCGACAAACCGGCCTGGCGCGACGTGGAGGCCCAGGTGGCGCGGCTGCGTGCAGATCCGGGCACGCACTGAGCCGCCTCAGGCATGGCGCAGGAACGCCACCAGCCGCTGCGCCGGCAGCGGCAGCTGCGCCTGTGCACGCACCACGATTGACAGACGCCGGGTCGCCCACTCGTCCGTCAGCGGCAGGGCGGCGTGTCGAATTTCCGGATGGCGTTGGGCGCTCTCTTCCGGCACCACCGCCAGCCCGGCGCCGCGCAGCACCATGCGGCAGATGGCGTCGAAATTAGCCGCGCGCGCCCGCAGCCGCATCGGGCCGCCGCTGCGTATCGCCAGCTGTTCCAGATGCTGTTGCAGCGCACTCTCTTCCGGCAGGCCGATGAAATCAAAAGGCAGGGCGTCCGCAAAGCTGAGCGTGCGGCGGCCGCTGAGCGCATGCCCCGGCGGCAGCGCCAGCACCAGACGATCCTGGCGAAAAGGGTAGCTTGCCAGCCCACGCAGATCGGCGTGGTCCGCCACGATGCCGATATCCGCCGCCCGTTCGGCGATGGCCTGCGCGATGGCCGGGCTGGGCAGCTCCTCCAGCGCGATGTCGGTGTGCGGGTGCAGCACCAGAAAATCCGCCAACAGCTCCGGCAGAAAAGCGTCGGCGGCGACGGTATTGGCGACGATGCGCAGCTGGCTGCGCTGGCCCGGCGCGAACTCGGCCATATCACCCCGCAGCCGGTCGCGCTGTTGCAGCAGCACGCGCGCGTGTTGCAACAGGCGCTCACCGGCCGGCGTCGCCTGGACGCCGCGCGGATTGCGCGTCAACAGCGCCACGCCGGCCTGTTGTTCCAGCCCGCGCATGCGGGCGCTGGCGGCGGCCAGCGACAGCCCGACGCGCTCGCCGCCGGCGGTGATGCTGCCGGTCTCGAGCACCGCCACCAACAGTCGCAGATCGATAAAGTCAAAATGCATGCGTTCTTCCTCTGTCTTTGCCGCAGGCAGGCTCTGCCATTGCCGCATTGTGCCGCGGCGCGGCGCCGGCCACAATCGGGCCGTTGATTCGCCATAAGGATAGACGCATGTCGCTGACGTTACTCGAGATTATCGCCCTGACGGGCATTTTTACGCTGGCCGGCACGGTCAAAGGGGCGATCGGTCTGGGGTTGCCGACGGTCTCGATGGGGCTGCTCAGCCTGATGATGCCGCCGGGGCAGGCCGCCGCGCTGCTGCTGTTACCCTCGTTGATCACCAATCTGTGGCAGTTGCTGTGCGGGCCGAGGTTGGGGGCGCTGTGCCGTCGACTCTGGCCGATGATGCTGTGCGTCACGCTGGGCACGTTGCTGAGCGCCGGCGCGCTCACCGCCACCGACGGCCGCCTGGCGCCGCTGGCGCTGGGCGTTTGCCTGATCGGCTATGCGCTGTTGGGATTCACCCGTTTCGATTGGCGCGTTTCCGCCACGGCAGAGCCTTGGCTGGGGCCGCTGTGCGGCCTGGTGACCGGCGTGCTGACCGGCGCCACCGGCGTATTCGTCATACCGGCGGTGCCCTATCTGAACGCATTGGGCCTGGCGCGTGACGATCTGGTACAGGCGCTGGGGCTGTCGTTCACCGTCTCGACGCTGGCGCTGGCCGCCGGATTAGCCTGGCATCAGGCACTGCCCGGCTCGCTGCTCGGCGGCTCGCTGCTGGCGCTGTTGCCGGCGCTGGGCGGCATGTGGTTGGGTGGGATCGTGCGTCGTCACAGCAGCCCGCTGATTTTTCGTCGCCTTTTCTTTATCGGGTTATTCATCTTGGGAATTGAGATTGTTTGGCGTTCAATTAATTAAATCGATAGCGTTTATGTGTAATTAAGTCAGGTATATTATTCTGGGTTTTATTCCAATATGATTATTTTCAGCAGTGAGAATATACCTTCAGTCATTCTTGTCAAAAAACAGCCCTTATGGCAGTGGTTCCTGCGCCAGTGGTTTCTGGGGAATGGCAGTTCTACAGGAAATGGGTATGGCGGCAATGGCACTGGACCGAGAGAGGCCAGAGAATCCAGAACCAAACGCTAATTAACAGCTGCAATCCCAGCATAGAAGTAAAATTCTGTGCTTTTATGGGGTATATGATGAATAAATATGTTGTTTTTATAAAGAGCGATGAATCAAGGGTGCTGAGAAAGGAAGTGGTTACACGAGAAATAATTAAAGACATGAAGCGGAAGGGGTTCAGAAAGCATCATGTTGACGTAGAAGCTGAGAACGAAAACGATGCCATTAACAAACTAAATAAGAACAGCAATGACTACTTGGACTCATTGAGAAATTTTTCCGGTGATTTATTGTTTTGCTCTGTTTGCGTCATTATTATGGTCATGGTTTATTTATTCAATTGAGCCATAATCGAGTTTTGAATCATTCATTTTTTTATATTATCCGATTGCCCGCTAAAACCCCAATAAGGCTCAGGTCTGCGGGCTGCCCAAAATGGTCTCCCACCTGCCGGCGAGAATGCGTTCGCCGAGTTCGCTCTTCAGTTCTTCATACTCGCCGTGGGTGATGGCCATGTCTTTGCCGTGCGCCACGTCGCAGCGCTTGCGCGCCTTCAGCACCAGATCTGTCCCCCGCAGCAGCAGGGCGTCTTCGATGCCCTGCGAGTGGGTCTGAACGGTGATGGGGCCAGGCTATTTTTGCTGCCCGCTTCGGCTTTCAATTTACGGCGCGGCGTATTGCGCGATATTCTGGTTTTCTGATGGGCTAACGGCGGATGAGGGAACCATGATAGACAGCCAGGTGTTTGAACAACAAAGCCTCGACAATCTGCTGAGCTATTGGCGGCGCCATCGCCGCCTGCCGGGCGCGCGCTATCCGGCCGGGCCGACCGACAGCCTGTGTGACGTGCCGGGCGTCAGCGTCGGGCATCACACCTTGGCCGACGGCGAATGCCAGACCGGCGTCACCGCCATCGTGCCGCCGGGCGATCTGTTCAACCAACCGTTGCCGTGCGGCAGCGCGGTGCTCAACGGCTTCGCCAAGCCGCTGGGGTTGGTGCAATTGAATGAGCTGGGGGAGTTGCAGACGCCTATTCTGCTGAGCAACACCTTCGCCGTCGGCACGCTGTTCAACGCCATGGTGCGGCGCAGCTGCTTGCGCTACCCGCAGATCGGCCGCGGCAGCGCCATCATTAATCCGCTGGTACTGGAGTGCAACGACGGTTACCTCAACGATATTCAGGCGATGGCGGTGCGTGAGGAGCACGTCTTCAGCGCGCTGGATAACCATTCCACCCGCTTTGCACGCGGCAGCGTCGGCGCCGGGCGCGGCATGAGCAGCTTCGGCCTGAAGGGCGGCATCGGCACCGCCTCGCGCTATTGCCCGGGGCTGGGCACCACGCTTGGCGTGCTGGTGCTGGCCAACTTCGGCACGCTCGACTCGCTGACGCTGAGCGGCGTGCGCGTTGGCCCGGCGCTGGGCAAGCTGTTGGCGGACCCACCGCCGCAGGTGGACGCCGGTTCGGTCATTATCATCATCGCCTGCGATCGGGCGCTGGACAGCCGCCAGCTGAGCCGCATTGCCCGCAGAGCAGGCGCGGGCCTGGGGCGGGTGGGCAGCCATTGGGGGCACGGCTCCGGCGACATTGCGCTGGCGTTCTCCACCCGATTGCTGGGGGCTACGCTGCCGGACGAAAGGCTGGAGCCGCTGTTTGCGGCGGCGGCGGACGCCACCGAATACGCGGTGTTGGATGCGTTGCTGAGCGCCGAAGGCGTTAGCGGTTTCCAGCAGCATGCGCGCGCAGCGCTGGGCCCGCTGCTGGATCGGCTGGCGGCGGCAAATCAAATAACGGGAGCCTGATGTGAAGGTCTTTATCTCTGCGGATATCGAGGGTATTGCCGGCGTGATGCGGCCGGAGCAGTGCAACCCGGCCCACGCTGACTATGCGGTGGCGCGCGAGCTGATGGAGCAGGAGGTCAACGCCGCCATCGACGGCGCTTTTGCCGGCGGCGCCACCGAGGTGACGGTGGCCGACAGCCACGCCATGATGCAGAATCTGCGCGCCGATCGCATCGATGCGCGGGCGCGCCTGGTGCAGGGCAAGCCGCGCGGGTTGTCGATGGTGGAAGGGCTGCAGCATCAACGTTACGACGGCCTGATGTTTATCGGTTATCACAGCGCCGCCGGCGAACGCGGCGTGCTGGCGCATACCATCAACGGCCGGGCCTTTTATCGCGTCAGCCTGAACGGCGAAGTGGTGGGCGAAAGCGATCTGTATGCGGCGATGGCGGCGGAGTTGAACGTGCCGCTGTGGCTGGTGAGCGGTGACGACGAGCTGCAACGTTGGATTGCTGAACGTTATCCGCAGTCTGGCTATGTGTGCGTGAAGCGTGCCCTCTCGCAAACCGCCGCCGAATCGCTTAGCCCGCAGCGGGCGCGAGCGGAGATCCGCGAACGGGCGATGCAGCAGGTGCGCCAGGGCGCCAAACTGCCGGTGGAGCGCCGCTTCATGGCGCCTTATCGATTGACGCTGATGGCGGCCAAACCGGTGCTGGCGGATCTGTTCAGCCTGGTGCCTGGCGTGCAGCGTCAGGACGCGCTGACCGTGGCCTTCGACAGTGACAACATGGCGGCGCAAGTCAACCTGCTCTGCGTATTTTCCTATCTGGCGGCGACGCAGAGCTGAGATAGCCGCCGTTACAGCCGGCCGCGTTGGGTTAACTGGAGGGTGAGGTTCTCAATGCGTTCGGCCATCTGCTTCGTCAGGGCGGTTAATTCCGTATTTTGCTTCAGCAGTTCAAGCAGCTGTTCGGACTGCCGTTCGGCCAGGGTTTGCCGCTGCGCCATCGCCTCATCCAGATCCTCCCGGTGCTGGGCATCGGCCAAGGCATGCGCCTGGTCGCGCTCGGCCTGGCGCGTTTGCGCCAGCAAGATCAACGGTGCGGCGTAGGCCGCCTGCAGGCTGAACGCCAGGTTCAGCAAAATAAACGGATAAGGATCGAACTTGGTAAAACCGGCCAGGTTAAGATAGATCCACACGCCGACCACCACCGTTTGCCCCACCAAGAAAGTCGGCGTGCCGAAGAATCGGGCGAACGCCTCGGCTTTCAGGGCAAACCATTGATCGCCAAAGGTGTGGGTCAGGCCTTTCAGTGGCCGATACAAGCGAAATTTTTTGTGTTCCGACATAGCGGTAAGACTCGTTGAGATTGGAGGTGCTTCATTTATAGCTGAAAGGTTCGCTCATGCAACCGCCTGTCCTCGGCGGCTCGAACCGCACGATTCTCCAATAGAAAATCCCTTTTCAACATTAAGCCTATTGAATAATAGGCTACGCTAATTATTGCTCTGTTGCGCTATATCACCTGATAGACGCGGCAAGCCATTCCCATAACAAGATTTGTATCGCCGAAGGCAGTGACGCCTTCGGCTTTTTTGGAGTCATGAGCAATGAGCATATCCCAAGTTCTGCTTTCGCGGCGGCGGTTTATCGTCGGCGCCGGGGCGTTGGTGATCGGCGCCTATCTGCCGTCCACCGGCGCGCTGGCGCGCTCGAATGCCCCGGCCGCCTCCGGCGCGACGGCGTTTGACGCTAACGCCTTCGTCCAGATCGGCGCCGACGGCATCGTTACCGTCATCAGTAAACACACCGAAGTGGGCCAAGGGGTCTATACCGGCATGGCGACGCTGGTCGCCGAAGAGCTCGACGCCGACTGGGCGCAGGTGCGGGTCGTGGCCGCGCCGGTGGACACCGCCGTCTACAAGAACCTGGCGTTCGGATTCCAGGGCACCGGTGGATCCAGTTCGGTGGCCAATGCCTATGAACAGATGCGGCGCATGGGCGCCATGGCGCGTGCGCTGTTGGTGCAGGCCGCCGCGCAGCGTTGGAAAACCTCCGCGCAGGAAATTACCGTGCAGGCGGGCAAGATCCGCCATGCCGCCAGCGGGCGCGAAGCGGGCTTCGGCGAGTTCGCCGCGCTGGCCGCCACGCTGCCGCCGCCCGATCCCGCCAGCCTGATGCTGAAGGATCCGGCCACTTTTACCCTGATCGGCAAAACGCGCGGCCTGCACCGCGTCGATTCGCTGGCGAAAACCAACGGCAGCGCGCAGTTCTCGCAGGATATCCACGAGCCGGATATGTTGACCGTCACCATCAAGAAACCGCCGCGCTTTGGCGGCAAGGTAGCGACGTTTGACGCCGAACGCGCGCTGGCGGTGCCGGGCGTGGTGGCGGTGAAGCAAATCGCCACCGGCGTGGCGGTTTACGCCAACAATACCTGGGCGGCGATCCAGGGGCGGGATCGGCTGCGGGTCACCTGGGACGATGCGCAGGCCGAACGGCGCAACACCGAGGAGATCTACGCCGAATTCCGCCAGGTGGCGCAGAAAACCGGCGTGGTGGCGAAGAGTCTCGGTAAGCCGGACGAGGTGTTCGACAAGGCCGACAAGGTGATCGAGGCCGAATACACCTTCCCCTACGTCGCGCACGCGCCGATGGAGCCGCTGGACGGCTATTTGTTCTGGGACGGCGAGAGCGTCAAGGCGCGCTACGGCTGCCAAATCCAAACGCTCGATCACAAGCAGCTGTGCGATCTGTTCGAGTTGCCGCCGGACAAGGTACAGATTGAAACCATTCTGGCGGGCGGCAGCTTCGGCCGGCGCATCGATTTAGGCAACCCGACGCTGGGGCCGGATCTGGCGGCCGACATGGCGGCGGCCGCCAAGGGTATCGGCCCCGGCCACGGCGTGAAGGTGGTATGGACGCGCGAGGACGACATCCGCAACGGCTGGTATCGCCCGATGATCCTGCACCGCCTGCGCGGCGCCATCCGCGGCGGCAAGGTGGTGGGCTGGACCGATACCGTAGTCGGCCACTCCTGGACGCGCCACAGCGCAATGGATGCGTTGGTGGTCAACGGCCTCGATCAGATGATGGTCGAAGGCGCCAGCGAGGTCTCATACACCTTCGAAGCCTTCCGCTGCGATGCGCATATCGTGCCCGGCAAGGTACCGACCACCTCGCTGCGGTCGGTCGCCAGCACCCATACCGGCCACGCGGTGGAGAGCTTTATCGATCAGCTGTTGCAGGAAACCGGCCAGGATCCGGTGGAAGGGCGACTGGCGTTGATGGGCGATGCGCCGCGCGCGGCGGGCGTACTGCGGGCGGTAGCGAAAGCCGCCGACTGGCAGGGCGCCAAGGTGGTGGACGGACGCGCGCGCGGCGTGGGCGTTGCCAAGGCGTTCGACACCTATGTGGCGCAGGTGGCCGAGGTGTCGATAGGCGAAGGCGGCATCCCGAAAGTGCACAAGGTGTGGTGCGCGGTGGACTGTGGCGTGGCGGTGAACCCCGACGTGATCCGCGCGCAGATCGAGGGCGGCATCGGCTACGGCCTGAGCCTGGCGCTGTACGGCAATATCACGCTGAAAGATGGCGTGGTCGAACAGTCCAACTTCAATAACTTCCGCCCGCTGCGCATCGATGAGATGCCGGAGATCGAGGTGATCATCGTGCCCTCGAGCGAGAAACCGACCGGCGTGGGCGAGCTGGGGGTGCCGACCATCGCCCCGGCGGTCGGCAACGCGCTGGCGCTGCTCGGGCGGCCGCGCACTTCGCTGAGCCTGCCGCTGCATAATCCCACTGCGAATCCGGCGTCTGACAAGGAGAGAACCTGATGATTCATTTAACCGTAAACGATCAGCCGCTGACCTTCGAGGGCGATCCGCACATGCCGCTGCTGTGGTTTCTGCGTGACGAAGCCGGTCTGACCGGCACCAAGTTCGGCTGCGGCATCGCCATGTGCGGCGCTTGCACCGTGCATCTGGACGGCGTACCGGTGCGTTCGTGCATGACGCCGGTCTCCGCCGCCGTCGGCAAAAAAATCACCACCATCGAAGCCGTGGGCGCTACGCCGGAAGGCAAGGCGGTGCAGGAAGCCTGGCTTGATCTGGACGTGGTGCAGTGCGGCTACTGCCAGTCCGGCCAGATCATGAGCGCCAGCGCGCTGCTGGCGCAAAGCAAGAACCCGAGCGATGCGGACATCGACGCGGCGATGGGCGGCAACGTCTGCCGCTGCGCCACCTATGTGCGCATTCGCGCCGCCATCCACCAGGCCGCCAAGGCGCTGGGTTAGGGAGAGATGCGATGAGCAACGCCTTGAAAGGGCTGTTATGGCTGATTATTGCCGTGGTGGTGTTGGCGGGAGGATACGCGCTGTACACGCTGCTGCGGCCCACCGGCGCGGAGCCAGCGGCGCCGATCGCCGGGGCGCCGGCCGGCATCACCGATAAACTGGCGCGCGGCGAGTACCTGGCGCGCGCCGCCGACTGCGTGGCGTGCCACACCGCGCCGGGCGGCGCGCCGTATGCGGGCGGCTTCGCCTTCAAGCTGCCGTTCGGCACGATTTACGGCACCAACATCACCGCCGACAAGGAAACCGGCATCGGCAACTGGAGCGACGATCAGTTCGTGCGCGCGGTGCGTGAGGGCATCGGCCCGCAGGGCAACCTGTATCCGGCGATGCCTTATACCTCGTACACCGAACTGAGCCGCGACGACGTGCTGGCGATCAAGGATTATCTGTTCAGCCTGCCGCCGGTGAAACAGGCCAACCCGCAAAACGATCTGTCGTTCCCGTTCAACCAGCGTTGGGGCATGAAATTCTGGAACCTGGCGTTCTTCCATGAGCAGCGCTTCGCACCGGATCTCAACAAGGATGAACAGTGGAACCGCGGTGCCTATCTGGCGACGGCGCTGGGCCACTGCGGCGAGTGTCATACGCCGCGCAATCTGGGGTTCGGTCTTAACCAGAGCAAGTACTTGAGCGGTGAAGTGGTGCAGGGCTGGTTCGCCGCCAACATCACGCCGGACAAACAGACCGGCATCGGCGGCTGGAGCGACCAGCAGCTGTCGCAATATCTGGCCACCGGTCATGCGCCGGGGCGCAGCAGCGCCGCCGGCCCGATGGCGGAAGCGGTGGAAAACAGCCTGCAGTTCCTGACGCCGGAAGATAATCTGGCACTGGTGAAATACCTGCGCGATATCGAACCGATTGCCGGCGATGGCGCGGCGGCGGTGAACCTGCAGCCGAAGGGCGCGGGGGCCTCCACGCCGATCCTGCCGGGCGGGCAAGACAGCTCGCTCGGGCGGCGGATATTTGCCAACGACTGCAGCGGCTGCCACCAGTGGAACGGGCCGGGCCGCCAGAGCGAGTATGCATCGCTGGTGGGCAGTACGGCGGTGAACGATCCGCAGGGGCGCAGCGTGGTGCAGGCCATCCTGAAGGGGACGAGCATCAGCGTCGGCGAGCGGCATGAGATGATGCCGGCGTTCGGCAGCGCCTATTCCGACGAGGAAGTGGCGGCGGTCGCCAACTTCGCGGTCGGCCACTTTGGCGACAAGCAGGGCAAGGTCACCGCCAAACAGGTGGCGGAGCAGCGCAAGCAGTAAAGAAAAGCGGCGAGGGAGTCTCTCCCTCGCCGCAGCGTCAGCGGCTGCGCCGGGACATGACCCGTTTGTCTTTCGGTCTATCCTGCCAGTCCTCAACCTGATTATTGAAGTTGTCCGCCAGCAGGTAGGCCGGGGTTTTCGCCAGCCAGTCGGACAACGAAATATCCTGATAAATGCCGTTATCCATCACGATCAATACCTTCAAATCCTCATCGCCGATGTTCTCGATGTAATGGCCGAAGCCCTGCGGCACGTAACCGACGTCTGAAGGCGCGTACTCTTCCGTCTGCGCGTGGCCGTGCGAGCTGAACACCGTCATGCGGCCTTTGCCGGCAATATAGTATTGCCATTCGTTGGCGTTGGGGTGCCAGTGCAATTCCCGGATCGCGCCGGGTTTCACGATCTCGATGATGCCGGTCATGGTGGTGGAAATGGGAAATTCTTTCGACGACACCAAATGGACGCTGCCGGCGTCATTTTCAAAGAACGGCTTTTGCTTCATTAATTCATAGCGGTGGGTCAGCGGGGCATTATTTAATCCGCCGTCGCTTTTCGGCAATGGCAAGGCGGGCGGAACGGCGCCGCCGACAATATACGCTTCGCCCTGTTTGGCCTTGGAAAATACCGCCGCCGGCATGTCGACGCTTTTTTCCAATACCTCTTTCGGCATATGCGCCACCCAATCGGTGATGCTGAAGGTGCCGAATTCGGAGAAATGGCCGTTATCGAATGCCAGAATAAAATGCGCGCCGTCCGCCAACGCCTGAATGGAATGACCATAGCCTTTCGGGAAATACCAGACGTCACCGGGGCCGAAATCCGCCACCTCACATTTTCCCTCGGGATCGAGGATGGTGATGCGCGCATGGCCTTCCAGCATAAACGCCCATTCGGCGGCGATGGCGTGCCAGTGCAGTTCGCGCACGCCGCCTGGCTCCAGCGTCATGTCGACGCCGGCCACGCCTTCGGAGATCGGGAATTGCTCGACGGTGGCTTCGCGTGCCCAGCCGCTGGGCAGGCTGCGTTTTTTGCTGTCGGTGAATTTGTATTTATAGAGATGCTGCGCATCGGCTGGCGGCTGATAGCTGCTGGGGGGCACGATATTGCGATGGTCGTCGGCAGCGGCATTTTTGGCGATGCCGCCGATCATGCCGGCGGCGGCCGCGCTGACGGCGGAGACTTTCAATATATCACGACGCGATAGCATAGCATTTTCTCCAATATAAAACCGTGCGCCTGCAGTGGCAGGCGACAGGGAAGGCACGATCGCCATTGAAATGATTTTTTGTCATCGGCGGGAATAGGCTGTGACCCTTAAATCCTAGCGGCTGGAATGTATTGCGTAGGCGCTTATTTGTTTGTGTTTGTTACTAAGTGAGTGCAGGTTTAATTAATTATCCGGAAGTTGAATAGTCATTAATTGGAATTAATTTTAGTCGCTGGCCGGTTTAAATAAATAATAAACGAACGTCATTTTTTATTGGCCGTTCGGGCTGTTGTTGTGACGTCAGCGTCCGGCGCCCCCACGGTTTCCAGCACCAGCTGACGAAAGCGATCGACGATCGGCGAAGCCGGGCTATGGCGCAGCGCCAGGTAAAGCGGGGCGCTGAGCCGCGCTTCTTCGGCGATCGTGCGGTAGACGATGCCGTCGCCGCTCAGCCGCCGCATCGAACCGGGCACGATTGACAACCCCAGCCCGGCGCCGACCAGGCTGAGGGTGGCCGGCAGGCGCGGCGCTTCCTGCACGATGCGCGGGCTGAAGCCGGCGCGGTGGCAGGCGGCCAGGATGGCGTCGTACAACCCCTGACCGGCCGGGCGGCGATAGAGAATAAAGGCCTCGTGCGCCAGTTCGGCCAACGGCAGCGGTTGCTGCGCTTCTTGCGCCAGCCGGTGGCCCAGCGGCAGGGCGACGATCATCGGCTCGCTGAGCACCGGTTCCACGCTCAGACCGGGAATGCCGCTGGCCGGTGAACGCACGAAGGCGGCGTCGAGGCGCTGTTCCAGCAACGCCTCCATCAGCTCGCCGCTGCCGGCCTCTTCCAGCTGGGTGGTGATGCCCGGCAGGATGTCGCGGTAGCGGCGCAGCAGGTTGGGCACGAACGGGTGCAGCGCCGCGGAGCTGGTGAAACCGATGGCGATGTGGCCCTGCTCGCCGCGGGCGGCGCGCTGCACCGCTTCGCGCAGGCGCTCGGCGCGCGCCAGCAGGGCGCGGGCTTCTTCGAACAACACGCCGCCCGCTTCGGTGACGCGCACGCCGCGCGGCAGGCGCTGCAACAATTTCACGCCCAGTTCATCTTCCAGCCCCTGCAACAGGCGGGTCAGCGGCGGCTGCTGGATAAACAGCCGCTCGGCGGCGCGGGTGATGTTGCCTTCTTCCACTACGGTGACGAACGCCCGCAGGCGACGCAGTTCGATCATTGCCATACCTCAGAGGTATCTTTAGTTGTTCCGGAATGCATTAGACATCATGGCATGGCGACGCGCATGATACCAGACATCAAAACAAGCGATGTGGAACGGCAATGTCATGTCAGATATCAATACGTTAAAACCGCACCCGGCGGCAGCGCCGGGCAACGCGGAGCTGTTTTTGGGCTTTCTGTGGCTGGGGCTGATTGGCTTCGGCGGCGTGTTGCCGCTGGCGCGCAGCATGTTGGTGGAGCGGCGGCGCTGGCTGAGCGGCGAACAGTTCACCGAGCTGCTCGGGCTGTGCCAGTTCCTGCCCGGCGGCAATGTGATCAATCTGTCGGTGGCGGTGGGGATGGAGTTTCGCGGGCTGCGCGGCGCGCTGTGCGCCTTGCTGGGCCTCATCAGCGCGCCGACGGCGATCGTGGTGGGGCTGGGTATGGTGTACGCCCGTTTCCAAAACGATCCGCATGTTCAGCATGTGTTCGCCGGGCTGGCCGCCGCCGCCGCCGGGCTGCTGCTGTCGACCGGGATCAAGATGCTGCTGCCGCTGCGCGGTAAATGGCCGGCGCTGGCGATCGTCGCGCTGGCGCTGATCGCTATCGCCTGGCTGCGCCTGCCGCTGCTGCCGACCATGCTGGTGCTGGCGCCGCTGAGCATTCTGCTGATGTGGCGGTGGCCGTCATGAGCGGAGTGTTGATTGCGTTAGCGCTGATCTTCACCGAACTCTCTCTGCTGGCGTTCGGCGGCGGCATGACCATTCTGCCGGAAATGCAGCGGCAGGTGGTGGAGGTGCATCAGTGGATGAGCGCCCAGGAGTTCAGCGCGCTGTTCGCCATGGCGCAGGCCGCGCCGGGGCCGAACATGATGATCGTGCCGCTGGTCGGCTGGCATGTGGCCGGCTGGGCGGGACTGTTGGTTTCTTCGGTCGCCAAATTCGGGCCGTCCTCCATCGTCACGCTGCTGGTGATGGGCGCCTGGCGGCGCTTTAAGGATCGCCCGTGGCGCCGCATCGTGCAGGCCGGGCTGGTGCCGCTGACCGTGGGGTTAGTGGCAGCCAGCGGCCTCTTGATCGCCGAGGCTTCCGCGCCCAGCTGGCGGCTGGCGGCGATCGTGGCGCTGGCGACGGGGTTGAGCATGAGCAAGCGCCTCCATCCGCTGTGGGTGCTGGCGGGCGGCGCGCTGCTCGGCTTGCTGTTTGCCTGAAGGGTTAGCGCGGGATCAGCACAAAGCGCGAAGGGCCGTTGCGGTCGATCAGCTCATAACGCTTCGGCGCGGTCAGGGCCAGAAACGCCACCATGCTCCCTTCGGCGTCGGTCAGCGTCATGCCGTCCGGCGTCGGCCGCCAGGCGACCGGTAGCGCGTGCAGCGCCAGCGGCTGCAGGCACTGGGCGGAGGCGGTGAAGCGGAAGGCGTTGGTGTTAGCTACCGTTTCGTCGCTCAGCTGCACCTCGCAGACGGCTTTGCCGTCGCCGATGGCGGCGAGCTGCCAGTCGCCCTTCAACGCGGCGGGTTCCAGCAACGGCAGGGAACTGCCCAGGGCACTGCTGCACAATACGCTCATAACGACTCCTGTCAGGCTGGCGCGGCGCAAGGCGCGCATAAGGAAATGGGTTGGCATCGGGTCACTCCTTTCGGCTGTCCGTTCACACCTTAGCACGTTCCCCGCGGGATGATGAGGCAAGGATTAGGTTTTTTAATCCTCGATTATTCTGATCTAACCGTCGCTAAAACGTGCAAATAAACGAATAATTAATCCGTTAATGCGCTCATTTTTCTCATTAATATAGTGAGAATACAAATTGTTACGTATATCTCCATCTCTATGCCCGGCACGGTGAAGCCAGGCCGGACGGGCTCGCGCCAGCGGGGTGAGTCACTATACTGGTCAATCCTAAGCCTTGGCTTAGATAAGAACGACTGATGAATAGTCTTACAAAGCGAGTGGGTTCCTATTGTGTAAAAGGAGAATGCAATGCGCAGTCGCCACAATGACATTTTGCAAGATGACGATGAGTTCACCAGCCTGGCCGCCACATCCCCCAACGATCATAACTATCAGTTTTACTATCACCAGCCCGGCAGCCCCTATGACGGATTGGGGTACGGTGCGCTGTTCACGCTGGACAACGCCAACCTGTACAGCAACCAGCGTGGCGGAGCAGCCATTAATAATTTGGGTAAAATCCGCGATAACTTCAGCTTCGATCGCGCCGCCGATCAGCTGACGCGGCCGGGCCTGACACACAACGGCGATCAGGCGTATCACCAGCCGGTGGCGCTGACCTATTCCTTCCTGACGCAGAGCGCGCTGAACCGCATCGGCCAAACCGACGACGGCGACAAGGGGCTGCAGCCGCTGACCCAAGCGGCACAGGCTCAGGCGCTGAAATCGATGCAGGCGTGGGCCGACGTGGCGAACGTAACCTTTACCGAGGCGGCGTCCACCGATATCAACCACCGCGCAGACATCACCTTCGCGTATTTCACCCAGCGTGCCGACGGCAGCACCGCCGCCGGCAGCGGCCCGAATGCCATCAACGCTTACGCCTATTACCCGCCGAGCGCCAAACCGGGCAGCGATAACGCCTTTGCGGGCACGGTGTGGTTCAACAAAAACTTCGCCACCCATCAGGCGCCGGTTAGCGGCGACTTCAGCAGCCAGACCTTCACCCACGAACTGGGGCATGCTCTGGGGCTGGCGCACCCGGGAGCTTATGACGCGTCGTTGGGCAACCCGAGCTACCAGAACGATGCGGCTTATTATCAGGATTCGCTGCAATACTCGATCATGAGCTATTTCAACGCCGGCTACACCGGCGCCGACACCAAAGGGGTTTATGGCTATGGCCCGATGGTGGATGACATCGCCGCGATCCAAAAATTGTACGGCGCCAACATGAGCACCCGCACCGGCGACACGGTGTACGGCTTCAACTCCAACACCGGGCGCGATTTCCTGACCGCCACGGCGGACAACGGCAAACCGGTCAACTTCGCGGTGTGGGACGCCGGCGGCAACGACACGCTGGACTTCTCCGGCTACAGCCAGCAGCAGATGATCAACCTGAACGACGGCGCGTTCTCCAGCGTTGGCGGCGGCACGCAGAACGTCGCCATCGCGCGCGGGGCGATCATCGAGAACGCCATCGGCGGCAGCGGGCGCGATGTGATCATCGGCAACGATCAGGACAACCTGCTGGCGGGCAACGCCGGCTCCGATATTCTGTACGGCGGCCTGGGGGCGGATCATCTGTGGGGCGGCAAAGACGCCAACAACTTCACCGACTATTTCGTCTATCTCAATGCCAAAGAGTCCACGGTGGCGGCGTTCGACGTGATTGAAGACTTCGAGCACGGCATCGACAAGATCGATCTCTCCGGCCTGCGCTTCAACAACAGCCTGAGCGAGCTGCGCTTTATCGACAGCGGCAGCGCCTTCAGCGGCCAGAAAGGCGAGATCCAGCTCAACTTCGACGTCTTCAACGGCACCACCGATCTGTTGATGAACACCCAGAGCAACAGCTACGCCGCCGACTTCAAGATCCATGTGGTCGGGCAGGTGGAGCAGAGCGATATTCTGTTTGCCTGAGGGTGATGAAGGGGAAAGAGAAAAGGGCCGAACGGCCCTTTTTTTACGACTGGGCCGCCGCCGCGCTTTCCGCTACGAAAGAACCGGTCGTCACCTCGCCGGCGCGGCGGTAGTGGGCCACGATCACGCCGCCGGGCGAGATCACCGAGTGAGCCAGCGTGAAGGCCGCCGGCGCCGCGTTATCATCGAACAGCCGTTTGCCGCCGCCGAGCAGCACCGGGTAGGTGAGCAGGCGCAGTTCGTCCACCAGGTCGTTGGCCAGCAGCTGTTGCATCAGCGTGCTGCTGCCCTGCACCAGCAGCACCGGCCCCTGGGTGCGCTTCAGCTCGCGCAGCCGGGCGAGGATGTCCCGCCCCAGCCACTGGCTGTTTTCCCACGCCAGCGTTTCGCCGTGGTGGGTGGCGACGTACTTGGTGGCCTGATTGAACGAGCGGGCGATACCGGCGGAAAACGGATCGGCCTCGTCGGTGATGTGCGGCCAGTAGCCGGCGAAGATATCGTAGGTGCGCCGCCCGAGCAGCAGATCGAAAGGTGCTGAGAAAAGATCGCTCATCGTTTCCGCGACGGCGTCATCCCAGTAGGGTGCGGTCCAGCCGCCGAAGCGAAAACCGCCGCTGCGGTCTTCGTCCGGCCCGCCGGGCGCCTGCATCACGCCGTCGAGGCTGACGAACGCGCTGGCAATAATCTGTCGCATGGCTGTCTCCTGCAATTGAGTGCCAGCTGAAAGTTTAGCCGCCGTGCGGCGGCCGCGCTAACCGGCCGCTCAGGGTTGCAGCGCCTTGAGCAACGCCTGATGGAAACGCTCCGGTTCCTCCATTTGCGGCGCATGGCCCAGCCCGGCGAATTCGATCAGCGTGGCGTGCGGGATCAGTTTCGCCGTCTGCTTACCCAGCTCCGCGTAGTGCCCGATCCTGGCTTTGACCGCCGGCGGGGCGATATCGCTGCCGATGGCGGTGGTGTCGGCGGTGCCGATCATCAACGTGGTGGGCGTTTGCAGATACTTGAACTCGTAATACACCGGCTGGGTGAAGATCATGTCGTAGATCAGCGCCGAGTTCCACGCCACCAGGCGGTGGCCCGGCCCGTTGTTCAGCCCGGCCAGCATATCCACCCAGCGATCGTACTCTGGCTTCCAGCGGCCGCCGTAGTAGGTGCGTTGCTCATAGTTGCGGATGCCCTCGGCGGAGGTGTTCAGCTCGCGCGCGAACCATTGATCGACGCTGCGCCACGGCACGCCTTTCGCCTTCCAGTCCTCGAGGCCGATCGGGTTGACCATCACCAGCCGTTCCACCGCCTGCGGATACATCAGGCTGTAGCGCGTGGCCAGCATGCCGCCGGTAGAGTGGCCGATGACGATGGCCCGGCTGATTTTCAGGTTCTGCAGCAGGCCGTGGGTGTTTTGCGCCAGCTGCTGGAAGCTGTACTGGTAATGCGCCGGCTTGGTGGAGGCGCAAAAGCCGATTTGATCCGGCGCGATGACGCGATAACCGGCCTTGCTCAGCGCCTTGATGGTGTCCTGCCAGGTGGCGGCGCAGAAGTTTTTACCGTGCAGCAACAGAGCGGTGCGGCCGTTGGCGGTGCCTTCCGGCGGCACGTCCATATAGCCCATCTTTAACGTCTGCCCCTGTGAGGTGAAGCTGAATTGCTGCAACGGGTAGGGGTAGTGAAAGCCCTGCAGCTCCGGGCCGAACTTCGGCGTTTCGGCGGCGGCGGGGAACGCGGCCAGCGTGGCGCACAGCAGTGCGCTGCGGGTGAATCTCAGCATCCTGATCTCCTGAAAAGGGCGATAGCCGAGTATAGCCACAATCAGGGCGTCGGCGCGCCAGTGGTTTCAGATAATTCTGTAATATGACGGTTTGATTCCCAGCCAGATTCCGGCCACGCTCTTTTTCACAGTGAACGCGGTCACGCCGCGCAACATTGGCGGCGCCTGATGGTTTTATTTCAAGGCTAAGTTATGCGATGCTTAAGCATTATTTATGCAAAAGGATCCTCGCATGTCCGCTTTATCCCGCTGCGCTTTCAGCGAAGGCAGCGTCGCTTTGCCGGAAGGCTATGCCGATCGCACGGTCAACGTCCTGTTGGCCGGCGATGATGTTTCCCCCTCAGTCAATATTTCCCGCGATGCGCTGCAGCCGGCGGAGAACCTGGAAGGCTACGTCACCCGCCAGCTCGATGCGCTGGCGCAGGGGCTGAAAGGCTGGGCGTTCAAAAGCCGCGAGCCGGCGACGCTGGGCGATGGATTAACCGCCGGTGAATGGGTGCGCGCCAGCTACCTGCGCGACGGCAAACGCATCTGGCAAAACCAGGCGGTGTTCGCGCTGGCGGAAGGCCGGGTGCTGGTGTTCACCCTGGCGATGGCGCGTAAGCTGACGCCGCAAGACGACGCGCTGCTGTTGCAGGTGCTGAGCAGCTACCGGGCGGCATAACGATGAACTCTTCACGTAAAAGGAACTTACGATGACCGAAGCGGCTCGCGTCGGCGATATTATCGGGCATTCCCATGCCCTGGCCGGCATGATTGCCGGCACCCTTGTCGGCGGCCTGATCGCCGCCGCAGGCGCGGTGGCGGCGGGGGCGCTGTTCGTCGCCGGCCTGGCGGCTTCCTGTATCGGCGTTGGCGTGTTGCTCATCGGCGCCAGCCTGGCGGTGGGGTATCTCACCGGGGAGGCGGCCACCGCGGCGCGCGACGGCATTGCCGACGCCGGTGCCGGTAGCCTGACCCCCAAAGGCAATATCGTCACCGGCTCCCCCAACGTCTTCATCAACGGCAAACCCGCCGCGCTCGCCACCAATAGCCAGGTGGCCTGCAGCGACGACGGCCCGAGCATGCAGATGGCGCAGGGCTCCGACAAGGTCAGCATCAACGGCCAGCCCGCCTCGCGCGTGGGGGACAAAACCAACTGCGACGCGCAGGTGATGGAAGGCTCACCCAACGTGTTTATCGGCGGCGGCACCGTCACCACCTTGCCGATCAAGCCCGAAGTGCCGGATTGGCTGTACAAGGTCTCTGACCTGACGCTGCTGTTCGCCGGCCTGGTGGGCGGCGTGGGGGGCGCCGCCGGCAAGCTGGGGGCGCTCGGCAAACTGCTGGGCAAGCTGCCCGGCATCAACAAGCTGGCGCGCATCGCCTGCCGCGCCGGCACCCTGATGACCGCCACCGCCGCCGTCGGCATTATCGCCCGGCCGGTGGATATCGTCAGCGGCCAGAAATTCCTCGACGGCGAAGACGATCTCGATTTCGTGCTGCCTTCGCGGCTGCCGGTCGCCTGGCAGCGCTATTGGCGCAGCGGCAACCCCGGCGACGGCGTACTGGGCCGCGGCTGGAACCTGTTCTGGGAGAGCAGCCTGCAGCCGTATCAGGACGGCCTGGTGTGGCGCGCGCCTTCCGGCGACTTCGTCGCTTTCCCTATGGTGCCGCGCGGCCATAAAACCTACTGCGAAGCCGAAAAATGCTGGCTGATGCACAACGACGACGGCAGCTGGCAGCTGTTTGACGTCGGCGAACAGATTTTCCACTACCCGCCGCTGGCGGGTGACCAGCCGAGCCGGCTCAGCATGATCACCGACGCCATCGGCAACGCCACCTCGCTGTTTTACGACGACGAGGGGCTGCTGAGCGAACTGGTGGACAGCGCCGGGCAGCGCCTGATGTGCCGCTATGCGCAGGGCCGCCTGCGCGAAGTGGCGCTGCAAACCGCCGAAGGCGAACGGACGCTGGCGCGCTACGGCTACGATGAGCAGGGCCAACTGACGACGGTGAGCAACCGCGCCGGTGAGGTAACGCGCCGCTTCGGCTGGCGCGACGGCCTGATGATCAGCCACCAGGACGCCGCCGGGCTGCTGAACGAATACCAATGGCAAGAGATCGACGGCGTGCCGCGCGTGACGGCCTACCGCAACAGCGCCGGAGAATCCCTTGAGTTCGGCTATGACTTCGCCGGCGGGCGCCGCAGCGCGGTGCGCGGCGACGGCAAGCGGGCGGAGTGGCGGCTGGATGACGACGACAACGTGGCGCAGTACACCGATTTCGACCAGCGCCGCTACGGTTTCATCTACCAACGCGGCGAACTGTGCAGTGTGCTGCTGCCCGGCGGCGCGCAGCGCCAGAGCGACTGGGATCCTTACGGCCGCCTGCTGTCGGAGACCGATCCGCTCGGCCGCGTGACGCGCTATCAATATTCGCGCAACAGCGGCCGGCTGTTCGCCGTCGCGTACCCGGACGGCAGCAGCGAGGCGCAGCACTGGGACACGCTGGGGCGCCCGACGCGCTATGTGGATGCCCTGGGCAATACCACGCTGTACCGCTATCCGGATGACGAAGAGAGCCTGCCGGCTAGTGTGATCGACGCGCTGGGCGGGGAAGTGAAGCTGGAGTGGGACGCCCGCGGCCAGCTGACGCGCTACACCGACTGTTCCGGCAGCGTCACGGCTTATACCTACGATGCGCTCGGGCAACTGACGGCGCAGACCGATGCCGAAGGCCACCAGACGCGCTACCTATGGGATAACGGCGGCCGCCTGCACACCCTGATCCACCCGGACGGTGGCGAAGAGCGCTTTAACTGGAATGCGCACGGCCAGTTGGCTGAACATCAGGACGCGTTGGGCAGCCTGACCCGCTGGCAGTACAACGCCCTGGGGCTGCCGGTCAACATCACCGATCGCATCAACCGCACCCGGCGCTATCACTACAGCCCGCAGGGCTGGCTGACGCGGCTGGAGAACGGCAACGGCGGCGAATACCGCTTCAGCTACGACGCGGTGGGCCGCGTGCTGGCCGAAGAGCGCCCGGACGACACCCGCCACTATTATCGCTACGGCGCGGCCGGGCTGCTGGAGGAGCACCGCGAGGTCGGCCTGCCGGGCAGCGCGGGTGAGCTGACGCAGCGCGAACAGCGCTTCCGCTTCGACGAGGCCGGGCAGCTGGTCTGGCGCGGCAACGCCAGCGCGGAATGGCATTACCGCTTCGACGCCATGGGACGGCTGCGCGAGCTGAACCGCCTGCCGACGGCGAGCGGCGCGGCGCTGGGCATCGAGCCGGACAGCGTGCAGATGCGCTATGACGCCGCCGGGCGGCTGCTTGGCGAGCAGGGCGTGAACGGCGAGCTGCAATACCAATGGGATGCGCTGGCCAACCTGCAGGCGCTGACGCTGCCGCAGGGCGATCGCCTGCAGTGGCTGTATTACGGCTCCGGCCACGCCAGCGCCATCAAATTCAACCAGCAGGTGGTGAGCGAATTCACCCGCGATCGCCTGCACCGGGAAACCGGCCGCAGCCAGGGCGCGCTGCAGCAGCAGCGGCGTTACGACGCCATGGGCCGCCGCAGCTGGCAGAGCAGCGCCTTCGGTCACGACAAACTGACCCGGCCGGAAGACGGCGTGCTGTGGCGCGCTTATCGCTACACCGGCCGCGGCGAGCTCGCCGGAGTGAGCGACGCGCTGCGCGGCGAAGTGCACTACGGTTACGACGCCGAGGGCCGCCTGCTGCAACACCGCGAACCCAATCAGGGCAAACCGGGCGCGCGGCTGGTGTACGACCTGGCGGATAACCTGCTGGGCGAGCGCAGCCCGCAGAGCGATATCGACGCGCACCTGCCGCTGGCGCCGATCGCCGACAATCGCCTGACGCACTGGCAAAAACTGTTTTACCGTTACGATGCCTGGGGCAACCTGATCAGCCGGCGCAACGGCCTGTATGAACAGCACTACCGCTACGATGCCGACAATCGGTTGGTGCAGGCGCACGGCCGCGGCCCGCAGGGCGAGTTCGAGGCGCAGTACCATTACGACGCGCTGGGCCGCCGCAGCCGCAAGGCGGTGCGCTACAAGGGCAAAACCGCACAGACGACCCGTTTCCTGTGGCAGGGCTACCGGTTGCTGCAGGAGCAGCGCGACGACGGCAGCCGTCGCAGCTGGAGCTACGATCCGGCCAGCCCGTGGAGCCCACTGGCGGCGCTGGAGCAGGCGGGCGACAGCCGCTCGGCGGATATCTACTGGTATCACACCGATCTGAACAGCGCGCCGCTGGAAGTGACCGACGCGGCGGGCAACCTGTGCTGGTCCGGGCAGTACGACACCTTCGGCAAGCTGCAGGGCCAGACGGTGGCCGGCGCGGCGAAGCGGCAGGGCGCGCAGTATCAGCAGCCGCTGCGCTACGCCGGGCAATATCAGGACGACGAAAGCGGCCTGCATTACAACCTGTTCCGCTACTACGAACCCGAGGTGGGGCGTTTCACCACGCAGGATCCGATAGGGCTGCGCGGCGGGTTGAACCTGTATCAGTATGCGCCGAACCCGCTGATGTGGGTGGATCCGCTGGGGTTATCTCCAGTAAGCCCAAAAACTGTTCTTTTCTCACAAGACAGTATTAATCCTGTCTTCGATGATGGCAGGAATGTTAATGAGTTAATTCATAGATTGAAAAACGATCCGTCATATATCAATCAAGTAGAACCTATTAGAAAAGTAAGAATGCGTGATTTACCAGAAAATGTACAAGAAAGGTTAATTTCCCAAGGTGCACATAAGGATTCTGTCTTTAGTCTTGATAACCGGCGTCTTTATGCAGCTAAAGAGGCTGGTGTAGCCAAAATCCCTTCTAGGTGGGCAACACAGGAAGAATTGTCGAAAATTAATCTTAATAGGCGTTTTTCAACTAAGAATTCAGGTAGGTCAATTAGAACTAGAGGATGTGCTTAAAATGAATGTACAAGCAATAAAAACTAAGTATGGAATCATACTAGGACGAGATGCCTTGATCATTTCTGAACATGAAATCAGTCTTTCTCCTTTTACATTTAAAGTTAAAGCGTTGCTTTCGTTATCGGCATGCGAGCCAGAGGTTTTGAATGAGGCAGATGTGAAAATAGAGTTCTTTTTTAGTGAAATAGAAAGGATGTCTATTTATAAAGTTGATGACTACCCTTATGAGAGGTATTCAGAGTCAAGCTTTGATTTGCTGGAAGAATACAGTTCAGGAAAAAAAAGAGTTGCGTTAAGTACTTATGATCATGTTTTCGATGTTACAGGTAATTTTAAAATATTGTATGAATAACGAGGCGTTTTGAATCGCAGAAAAAGATCGAAGTGGTAGGAGGCATAGTAACAACAGTCGCTGCGCGACGCCTTTGGATTGATAGAACACCACGAAACAGGACTACTTGATGCCTCCATACCATCGAGTAGGTACCTGTACCTATTAGCTGTTAAACCAATAACGGCGTGGGCGGTAGCGTGTTAAAACTACGAAGTCGTTAAGTTTGGTCAAGCCCGTGGTTATGAGCAGAATTATATAGAAAAATATAAAACGCGCACTGGTGTTATAGGTGGGGAAATATCTCAGACCAATAGAAGAAATAAATACAATTCAATCGATAATTGCCGTGCAGATCCTCGCGCAGCAGCATTTAAAGATGCTTATGGAAATAAGAAAAGGTTAGGGGGTAAATGTTGATGAATAAACTCGAATTTTGGGGTTGGGAAAAGAAACCAAGGACAATGCTCAGGTTTATTAAACCGGGTGATGTATTCTGCTTTAAGCTAACGGATGAAAAGTATGGTTTTGGGCGGATTATATCTAAGGTTAGCATTGGTCACTCGGCAGAAATATTTGATGCGTTCTCGAAAGAGCCGAAGGTGCCAGATGATCTGTTCTCTAATCCACAAATTGGGTCACACCCAATAATTTTGGATGCATATAGTCTGTTTGATAAGAAAATCTCTGGTGAGTGGAGAATTATAGGGCATCAGGAAGGGCAGGCTAAAAAATTCGAAAACACCTATTTTGTATATGGTGCTTTAGGGAATAGAAAGAAAGTAGATATGTATGGGAATAGTGAAAATGTTTCTGATAAAGATTCAGAACGTTATCCACCATATATGCCTAGTAATGACATGCATGTGCGAAAATTGCTAGCCATTTAATTTTCAAATGATTGTGCACTAATAGGTTGTTCAATTGAGAGCCATCTAAGTATAATGGTGGCTCGAATAGGTCGATAAAATCTCTGGGGTGATATTTATAAGGAGAAATATCCAAACGAGCAGGCTTGGTAATTTTGAAATATCCATCCGTACACATTGACAAATCATTTAATATTACGGTGTCTAACATGATTGATTTTAACGCTAGGATTGTGTCGGGTGTTTCCATGGGGAATGTCGCTCTAAATGAAAATATTTCATTATATATTAATGAGATGCACTCCAGATTTAGCGTTAAGATTAAAAGCCGCTTCCTACCTGACGGGAGTGAGCGAAATTCATATACAGTCGATAATGCCTTGACCGTCGTAACAGATAAGGACGGTGTCATTTTGTCACTTGGATGTAATGCTCATTATCAAGGGGGCTACAATGGAATCATATTCCCCGGAATGAAAGTGATAGATATAATCAAGCTGACGATGTCACAGAAAATATACAATGGTTCAATCATTATTAATGATGACTTTGGTGTTTCGTTTATACTCCCACCTCCATATGATGAGGTCGCCGATGCGATAAGCCATATTCCTGGTGGGCTGATAATAAACGAGATTTTCGTATCTGATTTTTCATTCTGGCGTTAGCTTATGGAGTATATGAGTGAGTTTAGTGAGAGTTTAATTAAATTTGGTGTGAGTGATATAGTTGTCACTGACTACATAGATTCGGATACACCGCCGATTTTTCACCCGATGTATGACAGGATTTACTTTATATCAGGTGAGGCTGTTTTTGATGTTTACATCGGTAATGATGGGATTGTTAATTCACATTTGGTTGAAAACATCGTTCCGTGGTTTGAGGTGGATGTGGATGATCAATTTTCTATGATGTCAATTTATTCCCAGTCATTTAAAACTGAGCAGGAGGTTAGGATAGTTGGAGTAAATTATAGTAACGCTCCGTTCTCAGGGGTTTTCTTAAAGTATAAGACAGGTGACGATGAGCGGCTATTGTCTTTAGAACCAAATAATTTTTTCGGTTTTCTTATTTCATAGTTCAAAGGATTTCGAGATTATTGAATGCTAGTGGTTAATTGAAGCTTTGAGTTTTTTGATAGTAGCATTGAAAATTAGAGGGTTATTGTAAGTAACATGGTGATTGACTGTTAGAAATAACTTATTTCATCTGTCGTGGGAGGAGGAAAGAACTGTGAAATCCGATAAGAATTATTATGAAGGTACATGTGAACTCATTTCTGGCGAGGGGAGGATCTATACTGAGTTTAATGGCGATGTTGCAACAAGACAAATAACTATAATAAATGATTTGTATTATTCATCCTCATCTTTGGAAGATTGGCACGAAGATATAGGTTTTTTACTTTATGATGGTAAGAAAAGTGAGCTTGATCTTTCTGAGTCAAAGTTGATAATTAGTCTTGAATTTGAAAGTGAATGGGATAAGGCAATCACCACTGATGTTTTGAATGACTATGTCAGTTTTAGTTATGGTGATGCATCTATTCCTTTGTCAAAATCTAAAATGATCATTCATATTGTGAATAATAAGGGTAAGTGGGGAAAAGGCTTTGTTGTTCCTCTTTCAAAACGCTATCCAGCAGTAAAGGAAGAATATTTAAAGTGGTTCTCTGAAAAAAAAGGATTTTTTTCTCGGGAATGTACAATTCATCTGTGTGAACGAAAATGAGCGGATATATGTTGCAAATATGTTGGCTCAGGATGGGCTAAAGAAAAGTAAAGATGATAATGCTCAGTATGTTTCATATGAAGCACTTAAAGAATGCCTAAGTTTGGTTTCTGATTATGCATTAAAAGAAAGGCTTAGTATACAATTGCCTATGATTGGTGCAGGATTGGGAGGTGGTGATTGGGATGCTATTTTTTCCCTAATCAAAGAGCGCTTAGCAAGAAAGAAAATAAAATGCAACATCGTTAAATTAGGTTGAGTGAGAGTGACATGAACTTCTATACTTTCAGTAGCTTTACATTTGGCGATAACTTGATTTATTTTCTCGATCCGAAATCAAGATTGTCCTGCTTTTTTATTTGGAATGAAGGTGATGGTAAGTTCCTATCCTACTCACGGCCAAAAGGGAAAATGCCAAGCGTTTTGAGTAGCGACATTTTTAATTTGCATGACTATTTTCCTGCCAGTCTCGGAATTCCAATTTTTTCAAAAAGGGCTAAGGCTGTATTTGAACGTAAGGTTTCTTCTGAAATGTCATTCTATGAGTGCGCGGTAGAAAACGTAACTGAAACGATGTTTCTGTGTAAAGTGAATAATTATTTTTCAATTATTGATGAGGAAGCCTCGACGTTCAGAGAACTTGAGGATGGAAGCAAGCTCATTGATGTGCCTGCTTACAAGTGTGACAGGGAGTTCTTTATTGCCAGGGATAGCATCTATTGTGAAAGGATAATTGTCTCTCAGCAGTTTGTTGACCTATGTAATGAAGAACAGCTAAACATAGGCTTTGAGCGTTGCTAATTGACGTTCCCAAAAGATGCTCACCATCCTCCTATTCCTCCCCCCAAACTAAATACCCAATGTACCATTAATCAGGGTGCGGCAGTGCCCGCCGATCCAGGGTTCGCCGTCAATAAAACGCACGCTCACGCGGCCATCTCGATTCAATTGGGTGCCCTGGCGCACCTGGTAACCCTGTGCGGTCTGGCCGCCGTCGGGAAAGCGGTTGGCCTTCAATAAGCGCGCCAGGCAGGCGTTGGCGCTGCCGGTCACCGGATCTTCAATCAAGGCGCCGCATTCCACCATAAACGCGCGCATTTCGTAATCGGCCGGTTCGGCCGTGGTGCAGGCGCCATAGATCACCACGCCATCCACATCGCAAGCCGTTTGCAACCGTTTCATCGTGGCCTGATCCGGCGTTACCGCCAGGCAGGATGGTGCGTCCGGCAGGCGCACCATCAGCCAGCGAATGCCCATCTCGGCAATCACCGGCAGGGGGCCTCCTTCAATCACCGCGGGCCGTAAAGCGGCCATCAGCCGTTCTGTTTCCTCAGCGGCCATTGGGCGAAACTCAACTTCGGGTGCGGCGAACGCCAATATGCCTTCCGGCTGGATATTGACCGCCACCAGGCCGACGCCGCATTCCTGCATCACCGTTCCAGGCCGTTTGGGCGTCAATCCGGCTTCCAGCAGGGCGTGGGCGGTGCCCAGCGTTGGGTGGCCGGCGAAGGGCAGCTCTTTTTCGGTGGTGAAAATGCGCACCTTATAATCCGCCGCCGGGTGCGTCGGTTTAAGTACAAAGGTGGTTTCCGAAAGGTTGGTCCAGCGGGCCAGTGCCAGCATCTGCGCGCTGCTCAGCCCCTCGGCCTCCAGCACCACCGCCACGGGGTTGCCCTGCAGCGGCGTACGGGTAAACACGTCCACCTGTTTGTAGGCGCGGGGTGTCACATCATCACTTCTGAGCATTTGCCATCATCCATTATCAACAAAACCTGATGATAACGATATTCGCCAATGGCTTCAAAGGGTTGAGTTTTGTTTTGAGATACCCGCCCGCCGCCATTTCAGCGTCGGCTTGGCGAACATCACCAGGTTGCCCAGCAGGATCAGGCACAGGCCCAGCACGGCGTTGAAGTGCCACTGATAGCCTTCGTAGATCGTTGAGATGGTCAGCGCCACCAGCGGGAACAACAGGGTGCTGTAGGCCGCCGCGCCGGCGCCGATGCGGCCGAGCAGGCTGAAGTAAGCGGCGAAGGCGATCACCGATCCGAAGATCGCCAGGTACAGCAGGGAGCCGATATAGCGGCTGCTGTATTCCATCTGGAACGATGCGCCCTGCGCCAGGGCGATCAGCGCCATCAACAGCGCGCCGTAGGTCATGGCGTAGGTATTGGTGGAAAAGATATCCAGCCCGCGGCGCTGATGGCGCGTGCTGATCATGTTGCCCAGCGAGAAACCGTAGGTACCGAGCGCGCTCAGGCCGATGCCTTTAAGCAGCTCCGGCGCCATGCGGGTGGCGGCCAGATCTTGCCAGAACAGCGCCACGATGCCGGTCAAACCCAGCAGCGCCGCCGGCAGCAAGTTGGGGCTGGGGCGCTGGCGGAAAAACAGCAGGCTGTTGAGGGCATTGAACAGCACCGCCATCGAGAAGATCACCGATTCCAGCCCGCTGCTGATGTAGGCGGCCGCGTGGTAGAAGCAGAAGAAGTTGAAGCCGAATACGCAGCAGCCCTGCAGCACGCAGAACAGATGATCGCGCGGGGCGAGGCGGCGCAGGCGGCGCGTTAGCAACAGCACGGCGAACATCACCGCGGCGGCAATGGCGAAGCGGTAAGCGATCGAGACGGGAATGGCCACCGGCCCTTCCTGTTGCAGGGTGATCGCAATCCAGGTGGTGCCCCAAATCAGCACCACGGCGAGGTACAACAGCGCATTCATTCTATTTGTTACTCCGAAAAAACCGATGGCGCAGTATCCGCTTTGGCGCGCGGCGGCGCTTGCAGCGCTTTGCGCTCAGTTGCATATTCTTGCGCTTTTTTTGCCAAAAGCGCGGGGCGGCGGCTGGTATGCGGTGGCGCCACTCTTTACACTGTCGGCATGTCGAACAACGGGGCCGGCGATGTCCAACTATCAGGCGTTTGAAACACTGCGTGAGCACAAGGCGCGGCTGCACGGCAGCGTGCTGCTGGGCACCGGCGTGGAGCTGGCCGCCTGGTCCAACTGCAACGATCGCGTCACGCAGGAAAGCGCCGACCACCATACCCTGAGCCTGTACGTCGCCGACGGCTATGAGTGCTACCAGCAGGTGCCGGGCGGCTGGCGCAACGGCGGCGGGCCGGATCGGTTCTGCATCATGCCGCGCCAATACGCCTCCACCTGGGATGTGCGCAGCGATCTGTCGTTCGTGCACCTGTATTGCACCGATGGGCATCTGCGGCAGCTGGCGGAGCAGACCTGGGATCGCAGCCCGGCGGCGATCAACGTGGAGCAGCGCAGCTTCGGCGAAGATCCGCAGATCACGCTGCTGTACCGCCAGTTTTTGCTCAACTGCGATTGGCAGGACAGCGCCAATCTGCTGGCGCTCAGCAGCGCGTCGAACCTGCTGATGTCACACCTGATCCAGCGTTACAGCCAGCTGCAGTGGAAGCTGCCGCCGGTGCGCGGCGGCCTGGCTCCTGCGGTAGCCCGGCGGGTGCGGGAATATATCGCAAGCCACCTCGATCGGCCTTTGCTGTTGGCGGATCTGGCGGCGCAGGCCGGGTTGAGCGAATACCATTTCGCCCGCATGTTCAAGCACGCCACCGGCCTGGCGCCGCACCAGTTCGTGATGCGCGCCCGGCTGCAGCGGGCGGAACAGCTGTTGCGGCATAGCCAACAGCCGATCACCGAGATCGCGCTGGCGTGCGGCTTCAGTTCCGCCAGCCATTTCAGCAACCGCTTCAAGGCGGCCTATGGATTTGCTCCGCTGCAGGTGCGGCTGGGGCGCTAACCGAAAGGGAGTGCAGCATGGATCAACAGTTTGCCGGGCTGGGCGTGTTGTTTGTCGCCGGATTCGGGCCCATCACGCGTGAGAGCGACGAGAGCAAGGCGTTTTATGTCGAGGCGCTGGGGCTGCCGCTCAAGCCGATGCCGGGCAACGAAACCTATCTGCTGTCGGAGCAAGGCGCGCTGGACGGGGTGAAGCATTTTGCCCTGTGGCCGCTGGCGCAGGCGGCGCAGTCCTGCTTTGGCGACGATCGCTGGCCGGCGGATCTCGCGGTGCCGCAGGCATGGATCGAGTTTGACGTGGCCGACATGGCGGTAGCCACCCAGGGGCTGGTCGATCGCGGTTATCGGCTGTTGGTCGCCAATCGCGAAGAGCCGTGGGGGCAGAGCGTTACCCGTTTGCTTAGCCCGGAAGGCTTGCTGGTTGGCGTCACCCATACCCCCTGGCTGCGTTAAACGCCGTGCCGTTCGCCGCCGTTTTGCAGCGGCGGGCGGCCTTAAGAACAAATACGCATTAGCTTAAAGCGATCTGCGCTATAGACCTATCGAATCCCCGAGTTGTTTCCTTCCCTGAAAGCAGTAATCCCGTTCATTGCGTTAAAACCAAGGGCCAGAATGCGCTATTGCCATGCCATTTTACCGCGATTTCCCCCCGTCTTTTTTTGCCGCCAGGTGCCTGATGGGAATAGAGATTATTCTTATATTTCCGCCAACCCTTAAGAAATAATAATGATTCTCGTTTTCAACCACGGAAAGGAGAAGGAACGATGAAAACAGTGAAGCGAACGGGCATTGCGTTGGCGATAGCCCTGACTTTCCCCCTGGCATTGCCTGCCGCTACGGCGGCGCAACCCTCCCTGACAAACAGTAAGGCGGCGACGATGACGGAAAAACACGGGCAGTTCATTGCGGTCGGTAAAGTGGTGCAGGTGACCTTCGGCGATTTCGCCTTCAAGCTGGATTTTACCGATGACAAGACCATGACCTTCACCGGTATCGGCGAGGCGTCGCAGGGCATCACCGATACGGTGCAGTACACCGCAGTGGAGATTCGGCCGAAGGTTTACATGGTTTATTGGCACGAACCGCAGTCCGGCGACAACGTGACGCATATCGAGGACTTTGAGCGCGGCGAGGTGTACACCAACATCGCCGCCAAGGACGGCAGCTTCACCCATCTGAAAGGGCAGCTGAAAATCGTAGGTCACTCAGGAAAATAAGGAGCAGTTATGAAAAAGGCATTGATCACCTGTGCGATCGTCGGCGGCTTGCTGGCGAGTTACCCGGCGCTGTCAACGGATCAGGCGGCGTCTTACAAATCGGCCGGCAAAGGCGGCTATCATCATGCCCAGCAGAAGCTGAAGGTGGTGGAGGATCTGTACGCGGGCTTCTTCAACCGTCACGACATCGGCGTGGCGCAGAGGCTGATTGTGGAAAACTACAAGCAGCATAACCCGTTCGTCGGCGACGGCATCAAGCCGTTCCTGGATTTCTTCAGCCAGACCTTTAAAGACAATCCGCAGTACAGCGCCAAAATATACCGCAGCGCGGTCAACGGCGATCTGGTCTACGTTCACGTCAAATACCAAAATAACCCGCAGGATCGCGGCACCGCCAGCGTGGATATTTATCGGGTGAACGATCAGGGGAAAATCACCGAGCATTGGGACGTCAATCAGGATGTGCCGGAAAAATCGGCCAACGACAATACCATGTTCTGATCCGCAAGGGCCGCTGCGGCGGCCCTCAACACGCCCGCAACACTTTATTTACTTACATAAATATTAAATGACCGCCGCGTCGAGTAGGCTACGGCCGCCTTTGGCAGTGGTGGCACGGTTGATGGGCGTCATTGTCCCACCACTGCTTGAGGCGTTTCCCCGCATTTCCCGTTATCCCGCGCGTTGACTCTCCACTTTTTTGAACTGACGGCGCAGCTGCAGCGCATTGCAAAGCACCAATACCGCCGTGACGGCGAACACCCAGCGGAACCCCATCATCGCCGAAATGCCCGATCCCAGCAGCGGGCCGACCACGTTGCCCAGGTACATGAAGGATTGGTTATAACCGAAGATGCGCCCGGTCACCTGATCGGAGGAATACCTCAGCAGCAACGCCTGCACCGCCGGCATCAGCGCGCCGTCGGCAAAACCCAGCAGGAAGCGCAGAATGCCCAGCTGTAATGGCGTATTGACCCAGGCCATCACGGCGAACAGGCCGGTGGTGAACAACAGCGCGGCGATCAGGATGCGCGCGGTGCCGATGCGATCGCCGAGCCGCCCGAGGCGCGGCGCCGAGATCAGCGCCGCAATGCCAGGCACGGCGGCGATCATGCCGCTGACAAAGGCGATATTGCTGACGTCGCCCGACAGCTCGCGGATGAACAGCGTCAGGATCGGGCTGATGGACGAGTTAGCCAGCTGGATCATCAGGGTACAAACGAACAGCGTGACGATCAGCGTCGGATAGGGCAGCGAACGGAATACCGCCTTGCCGCTCAGCTGATCCGCTTTTTTCACCGTGATGCGCCGCTCTTTAATCAGGAACAGCGTCACCAGGAAGCTGACGAACATCAGCCCGGCGGTGACGAAAAACACCACCCGCAGCCCCAGATGATCGGCCATCAGCCCGCCTAACAGCGGCCCGGCGATCACGCCGGAGATCTGCCCGGTAGAGAGCGTGCCCAGCGCCCAGCCGCTTTTATCGCGCGGCGCCTGCGAGGCGACCAGCGCCATGGCGTTGGGAATATAGCCGGACGTCAGCCCCATCAGGGCGCGCAGCGCGAACAGCTGCCAGACGTTGGTGGCCAGCCCCTGCAGCGCGATGACGATCGCCATGCCCAGCGAGGCGCGCAGCAGCATCAGCTTGCGGCCTTTGCGGTCGGCCAGGCTGCCCCACAGCGGCGACACCACCGCCGAGACCAAAAAGGTGCCACTGAACACCAGCCCGGACCACAGGCTGAGGGATTGGTGATCGCTGACGCCGAGCTGTTCGACGTACAGCGGCAGAAAAGGGAGGATTTGGCTCATCGCCAGCCCGGTGAAGAAACACCCGAGCCAGACCGAGATCAGATTGACTTTCCACGCTTCCATCGGCTTACCGTACCACGTTGAATAAGGAGGGATTTATTAAGCAAAATAATAATAACACTGCAAATTAATCGGCGAGGAGCAAATGCGTGAGCAAACGTAACCCTGCCGATGCAGTGTCTTTTTTGCTATATATTAATAGATATATTATCATAGGTAACTAGGTTAAGCCAGAGCGGCGCGGTAGCCAGGAAGGGCACCGCGCGATCCGGCGGTGTGAAAGCAGGGATAAACTGAACGCTAGATGATGCCAATGAAAAAAGATCACCCTGAAGACGTGTCGCTGCTGCGCACGCAGTTAATGTCGCTGGTGCGCCGTTTGCGGCGCGAGTCGCGCAGCGACGAAAAATCCTGGGCCCAGCTAATGCTGTTGGGGGCTATCGATCGCCACGGGGGCGAGGCGACGCCGTCGCTGCTGGCGGAATCGGAGCGCATGCGTTCCTCTAACCTGGCGGCCGCGTTGCGTGAGCTGGAGGCCGACGGGCTGCTGGTGCGCACGCCGGATGCCGAAGACAAACGCCGGGTGCGGGTGCGCCTGACGTCCGCCGGACTGGGCCTGCTGGAGCAAAGCCGCAGCCGGCGTGAGGCGTGGCTGTTGGCGGCGATGGAGAGCTGTTTAACGGAGCGGGAGCAGGCGCTGTTGATTGAGGCGGGGGCGTTGATGGCGCGGCTGGCGGCGGCGCCGTCAACGGACGCGGAATAATCGCTGGGCGGCCGGTGCGCCGCCCCCGCGGCGAGATTATGGCATCGGCCAATCGACCGGCATGGTGCTGACCACGTCCACGTAGCGATCCCAGGCCGATGACCAGAACTGGGTGAAGGCTTCCAGGGTAAGGTGGATGCCCATCAGGCCCATCACGAACCAGCAGGCGGTAAACAGGCCCAGGCTGCTGAACATGAACGCCATGCCGTTGCGGCTGGTTTTACGGCAAACGACGTTTAACTGGCTGGCGAAGAACATCATCACGGCGCTCAGCAACTCCCAGCGCATCATGACTAAACCGGTGGCAATGGTACTCATCGAACTCGATCCTATGTAACGAAAAGCCGCATCCGGCAGGGCGCCGACAGGGAAATGCGGGGGGATAACGGGAATAATGTGATTTAGATCACATTGTAGCATTGGGGCGAACGGCGGCTCAATGGGGATCGCGGTGAAAAAATAGCCGCCGGTAACATTCCAATATGCTGAAACAGTTATGCCATTTCATTAGCAACCTTTTCATGGGGCGTCGCGCCCGATAACGCTATGCTTGCCGGCTTTTCAGCTCCCTGATTTTGCGGGGAAATGTGACGCAAAAGGTACCGGCACTGCATGGCCCTGTTAAAAGAAACAATTCGCGACCACTCTGCGGAAGAAAGGCTGTTTATCGGCCGGGCAGGCGTGGCGCTGGCGCTGGTGGTGGTCTGCTTCGGCGTATTGATCGTCAACCTCTACCGGCTGCAAATCCGCCAGCACGGCTTTTACCAGACGCGCTCCAACCAGAATGACATCAAGATGCTGCCGATCGCCCCCAGCCGCGGGCTGATCTTCGATCGTAACGGCACTCCGCTGGTGCGAAACGTGACACTGTATCGTATCGAGATCACGCCCAGCAAAATCACCGACATGGCGGCGTTGCTGCAGGCGCTGACGCCGATCGTCGACCTGACGCCGGAAGACATCAGCGCGTTTCGCGACGACATGCACCACAACAGCCGTTACAAGCCGGTGACGCTCAAAGCCGGGCTGAGCGACACCGAGGTGGCGCGCTTTGCCGTCAATCAATACCGTTTCGACGGGGTGACGATCGATACCTATCAACAGCGTGAATATCCTTACGGCGCCCAGCTGGCACACGTACTGGGCTATGTGTCGAAGATCAACGACAGCGATCTCAAACGCCTGGACAAGGCCGGGCTGAGCGAGAACTATGCCGCCGACCGCAACATCGGCAAACAGGGCATCGAGGCCTATTACGAGTCCGAACTGCACGGCACCACCGGCTATCAGGAGGTGGAGGTGGATAACCACGGGCGGGTGATCCGCCTGCTGAAGGAGCAGCCGCCGAAGGCCGGCAAGAACATCTACCTGACGCTGGATTTGCCGCTGCAGCAGTACATCGAATCGGTGCTGAAGGGGCAGCGCGCCGCGGTGGTGGTGGAAGATCCGCGCGACGGCGGCATCCTGGCGATGGTCTCCAGCCCCAGCTACGATCCCAATCCTTTCGTCAAAGGCATCGGCTATCAGGCCTATAAGACGCTGCTGACCAACCCGGATCTGCCGCTGATCAACCGCGTCACTCAGGGCTTGTACCCGCCGGCGTCGACGGTGAAGCCCTACATGGCCGTTTCTGCGCTGTTTGCCGGGGTGATCACGCCCACCACCACCTTTTTCGGCGCGCCGACCTGGACGCTGCCCGGCACCGAGCGCCGCTACCGTGACTGGCTGAAAACCGGCCACGGCATGCTCAACGTCACCAAAGCGATCGAGGAGTCCGCCGACACCTTCTTTTATCAGGTGGCGTATGAGATGGGCATCGATCGTATTCACCACTGGCTGAGCCAGTTCGGCTACGGCCAGTCCACCGGCATCGATCTGAACGAAGAGTACCGCGGCGTGCTGCCGAGCCGCGACTGGAAGCTGAAGGTGCACAAAAAAGGCTGGTATCAGGGGGATACGGTTTCGGTGGGCATCGGCCAGGGGTATTGGGTGGCGACGCCGATCCAAATGGTTAAGGCGCTGACCACGCTGATCAACAACGGCCAGGTGAAAACGCCGCACCTGCTGTATTCGCTGCAGCAGGGCAACCGGGTCACACGCTATCAGCCGCCGGCGCAAGCGGCGCAGATCGGCGATCCCCACTCGCCTTACTGGGGCATCGTGCGCAACGGCATGTACGGCATGGCCAACCTGCCGAACGGCACCGGTTACAAACTGTTCCACACCGCGCCGTATCAGATCGCCGCCAAATCCGGCACCTCGCAGGTGTTCAGCCTGAAGCAAAACCAGACTTACAACGCCAAAATGATCCCGGTGCGGCTGCGCGATCACATCTTCTATACGCTGTTCGCGCCTTACAAAACCCCCCGGGTGGCGATGGCGCTGATCCTGGAAAACGGCGGTGGCGACGGCGTGGTGGCGGGGCCGACCGCCCGCGCGATCCTCGACCATATTTTCGACCCGGCCAACGCGTCGCAGCCCGGCGATCCGGCGCAAAGTAAACCGCAGTTAAACGACAGTGCGGATGTGCAACGGTGATGCGGTTTGTTTTTACTTTCTTACAAACTGCAATCTCCTGACCATTTCCGGCAAGGTAGACTGAAATAACACCATAAACCGAATAAAAACGCAGGGTTAACACAACAGTGGCGCCATCGACCAAAAAAAGCGGTAAAACCTATTCCACAGTTCGTTTCGGCTGGATTTGCGCCGGCATACTGGTCTGTTTTTTTCTGTTGGCGTTCAGGGTCGGCTACCTGCAGCTGCTGGAACACCAGCAGCTGGCGGATCAGGCAGACCAGCGCTCGATCCGCACCCAGGTGGTGCCGACCAACCGCGCCATGATCACCGATCGCAACAATGAGGCGCTGGCGGTCAGCGTGTCGTCCAAGGACATCGTGCTGGATCCGAAACACATTCTCGATACCCAGACCGACACCGGCAACGAGCGCTGGCAGAGCATGGCCAACGTGCTGAAGATCCCGCTGGCGGACGTGCAGCATCTGATCCAGAGCAACGCACACAAGCGTTTCGTCTATCTGGCGCGCAAGGTGGAGGACGACAACGCTGCCTACATCAGCAAACTGCACCTGACCGGCGTCAGCACCGAGCAGGATTTCAGCCGCTTTTATCCGATGGGCCAGGACGCCGCCGGGCTGATCGGCATCGTCGGCCAGGACAATCAGGGGCTGGAGGGCATCGAGCTGGGCTTCAACCCGCTGTTGCAGGGCAAAAACGGCCTGCGGGTCTACCAGAAGGACGGCAGCGGCGCGGTGATCGGCGTGCTAAAAAGCGTGGATCCGGTGCCGCCGCCGAACGTGACGCTCAGCATCGATAAATTTATCCAGTACGTGCTCTATGCGCAGATCCGCGACGGCGTGGTGGCCAACCAGGCCGACTCCGGCTGTGCGGTGCTGGTCAAGATCGACACCGGCGAGATCCTCGGCATGGCCAGCTACCCGTCGTTCAACCCGAACAACTATGGCAGCACCCCGGCGAAAGACATTCGCAACGTGTGCAGCAGCGACAGCTTCGAACCGGGCTCGACGGTGAAACCGGTGGTGGTGATGGTGGGGCTGGAGCATAAGCTGATCCGGCCCGATACGGTGCTGGACACCACGCCGTATCGGGTGAACGGTCACCTGATCAAAGACGTCGGCCACTGGTCGAAGTTGACCATCACCGGCGTACTGCAAAAATCGAGCGACATCGCGGTATCGCACATTGCGCTGGCGCTGCCGGCCACGGTGCTGCCGGCGGTCTACCGCAGCTTTGGCCTGGGGCGGCCGACCGAGCTTGGCATCGGTAATGAGAGCAGCGGCTATCTGCCGCAGCATCGCGAACGCTGGGCCGATATCGAACGTGCTACCTTCTCCTTCGGCTATGGGCTGCGCGTGACGCCGCTGCAGATGGCGCGCGAGTACGCCGCTATCGGTTCCTTCGGCATTTATCGGCCGCTGTCGATCACCAAGGTGACGCCGCCGGTGATGGGGCAACGTATTCTGCCGGCGGATACGGTACGATCCGTGGTGCATATGATGGAGAGCGACGCCTTGCCGGGCGGCAGCGGGGTGAGCGCCGCGGTGCCGGGCTATCGGCTGGCGATCAAAACCGGTACCGCCGAGAAAATGGGCCCGAGCGGCAAATACGACGGCGGCTACATCAACTACACCGCCGGCGTGGCGCCGGCCAGCGATCCGCAGGTGGCGCTGGTGGTGATGGTCAACAACCCGAAAGCCGGCAAGCACTTCGGCGGTTCGGTGGCTGGGCCGGTGTTCGGTAAGATCATGGCCCAGGTGCTGGAACACATGAATATTCTGCCGGATGCCCAGCCGCTTAACGTGGTGTCGTCGGTCAAGGGATGAGGGGGATTAGCGCGATTCCAGCAGGCGCTTCAGCGCCTGCAGATCGGCGTTGACCAGCCCGGCGTCGCGGGCGAACATCGCGTCGTCCATGTCCGGTTGGCGGAACAGGGTGAAGATCACCTCGGTGCCGTGCCGGTTGGCGAGCGTGCGCAGCGGCACGTAGACCACGCTGCGGTTCGGCAGCGTCACCCAATGATCCAGCACGCCGAAGGCATTCGGCGCGCTGAAGCGAATACGGAGTTTCCCCTGCGGGGTGTCTGCCACCCAGCCTTCATCTTCCTGCCGTAAACTGTTGGCCAGCCCTTTGGCCCACAAGGGGAAATTTTCCGGGCGGCTGAGAAAGGCGTACACCTCGTCACAGGGGCGGTTGATGGCGATATGCAGCGTTTGCGCGCTCAGCATTGTGGCTTCTCCGGTTGGCGGCGATACTTCAGTGTAGATCTCGCCGCACTCAGAAGTAGTAACCGAAGTTCACGTTGGTACGAAAATACCATTTATTGCTGCCGGGGGATTGCGTGCCGGTCCAACCGGTGGCGTTTTCCACGCCGCCCCACGGGTTGGCATTCTGCGCCCAGGTCAGATCCACCCACAGCATCACCGGCATGGCGAAGACTTGCACCCCCAGCGTATTCATTTTGGAGTCGGAACCGCCGTGCCTGTCCTTCCAGAGCACGCTGTAATCGTTGTAGAACCGCAGCTTTTTCACCGGCCCCCAGGGCACGTCGACGTCGCGCGCCAGGTTGATGGCGGCGGTGGTGGCCTGCGACGGGATCAGATAGGCCGGCGTCAGGCCGTTGCCCCCCATCAGGATCACCGAATTGTTGGCCCCGGCCGGGCCTTTGGCGTCGTAACCGTAGCGGATCACCTGGCCGGACAGATGCCAGGGATCGTTATTCACCAGCGTATGTAAGCCTGCCGCCCAGAAGCTGCCGTTATCGCCGGTCGCCTGGTTGTAGAGCCGCGAGGCCGCCAGCGAACCGCCGAGCTCATTGTCCCAGCCGCCCTGGTGGAAAGCGCGCGTCAGCCGCAGGTTTACCTGATCGCGTTTTTCGTTGCGCTGTAGGTGCTGTGACGCATAGTTGGTGTTTTTCAGATCGTCGTAGCTGGCGACGTCGGGGGCGTAACGCATGCCGGTCGGCATCATGCGCGGGTAGTAGGCGGCGTCGAAGGCCCAATCGTCAAGCTGGTATTGGTATTTGGCGCCAAGCCCAGTGTTGACGCCAAAGCCAAGGTAAAACGGAATGCCGTACGACCAGCCGAACTGCGGGTAGGGCATCAGGCCGAACGGTTTGAACGGCGCGCCGAGCTGCACGGCGGAGCGCTCAGACAGGCGGTAGCCGACATAGGCGCGGTCGATGGCGTATTTGCGCCGATCCTGAAACCAGAATCCGCTATCGAAAAACGCGTCGTTGACCTGGCCGGCGGCATCGATGCGAAAGGCGTCAAAGCGTAAATGCGGAGGATTCCGATAATTGCTGCTGTGCCAGTCTTCATAGCGATAATTGGCGCGCAGCGCGCCGCCGATATCAATATTCTTTTTATTATCCTCGCTTTGCCAATGAATATGCGGAAATGCCGCGCGGCTTTTTTTTACCGGCACTGCGGTGGCGGCAGCATCGTTGGGCAATGCGGCGACGGTTGCATAACTCACTGGTGAAACAAGGAAAAAACAAAGCGTGATCTTGCGCATGCCTGGCCCCTGAAGAAAGTAGACTGTTTATTAAGGCGAGCGAGTTTCACCTGTGAACAGGGTGCTTACGCTCATCGGTTTTATATTTGAGACGATTTTATCGAGCGTTTCATATATTAAATTTAGTGCCGGTTAATATATGAAACTTTGTTTCTTTTTTAATGGGAAAGCTATAAATCCGGTATTAAACAAGTCAAGAAATAAAAATGAGAGTTGACGGTCAATACCGATTATTGGGTTGTTTTGGTCGGCGGGAGCGGCACAGCAGGCTGAAATAGTAGTGTCATCAATGCCCGTTAGACTCGCGGCATCCTGGTATTACTGACAAAAAATCATGAACATAAAACTGACACTGGGCCGCAGGGTAAAACCTGCGGCGGCGCTGCCGCGCGCGTTTGGCTTCGGCAAGAGCATGGGCTTATTGAGTGGGGTAATTTGCGTTATTGCGCTATTTTCTCTGCTGCAATTGTTTTCCACCCTATTTATTTCCAATATTCTGCGCGACGCCAAGGTTAATCTGGTGACGGGCGATGCGCTGCATCGCCAGCAGGCGACGATGGATCGCGCCAGACTGTCGCTGCTGACGGCCAGCGATACCCTGAACCGCGCGGGCATCTATTATCTGCAGGATAAAGCCACCGGCTCCGACGGCAGTTGGCACAGCCTGCTGGATGAGTCGTTGGCGGCGTTGCAGGCTTCAGAGCGGGCCTTCACCCAGTTTGAGCGCTTGAGCGCGGAGGCGCCCGAGGCGCCGGGCGCCCTGAAAGACAGCTACCGTCTGTTCTATGACGGCCTGAAAGAGCAGGCGCAAGGGCTGCAGGGCAGCAGCATCGATGCGTTTTTCGCCGTGCCGATCCAGGCATTTCAGGCGGATTTTAACGAGAAGTATCTCGCTTATCAGGCGCTGAACGAACGGCGTGGCGATGACGTCAACGTGCGGCAATTGGCGGCGCTGGAGCAGGCCAAGACCTTTGCGCTCGGCGCGTTGGCGGCGCTGGCGCTGATCGCCGTGGGGGTATGGGTCGGCGTCTCTCGCTGGGTTATCGCACCGTTGCAGCGGGCAATCGCGCACCTCAACGTGCTGGCCGCCGGCGATCTTTCGCGGCCGCTGCCGCCTGAGCGGGCATTCAACCGCGAGATGCGTCAGCTGCAGACCAGCATTGGCCATATGCAAAGCGGCTTGCAGCGTCTGGTGAGCGAGGTGCGCGATGCGGCGAGCGGGATCCTGAGCGGCGTCGGGCGGCTGGCGGACGGCAATCGCCAGTTGACGGCGCAGTCGGCGAAGCAGGACGGCGAATTGCAGTTGGCGACCGAGCACGTGCAGCAGCTGGCGGCGCGGGTGGAGGAAAACGGCCAATACGCGCAGCAGGCCAGCCAACGAACCGAACAGGCCCGGCAGTGCGCCGGCGCCGGTGAGCAGATGATGGCAACCGTCAATGTTTCGATGCAAGGGATCGTCAACCAATCGGCCGAGATGCGCGGTATCGTCGCGCTGATCGACAGCGTGGCGTTCCAGACCAATATTCTGGCGCTGAATGCGGCAATCGAGGCGGCGCACGCCGGCGTTCACGGCCGCGGCTTTGCCATCGTGGCCAAAGAGGTGGGGCTGTTGGCGCAAAAGAGCAGCCATTCGACGCGCGATATTCAGCAGTTGATCAACCGTTCGTTGCAGCAAATCGATCAAGGTTCGCAGGCGGTGGATCTACTGACGGGCAACCTGCGCCAGATTATCGATCTGGTGAACAAATGCAGTGCGCTGATGGGGGACATTTCCCTGGCATCGCTTAATCAGGGGGAAAGCATTCAGGACGTGACGGCGCGCATCTCGGCGCTGAATCAGGTGGCGCGCCAAACCGGCACGGTGGTGAACGCGGTGACCGAGGCTTCGCAGCTGTTGCAGGGCGAGTCGGAACGGTTGGAAAAAGCGATGGCGCGTTTCAGGCTGCCGGCGCAATAATTACTTCCGATGCAGATTAATGAATAATAAAGCTGCGCTTAACGTTATTTATTATTTTCGTGCCCTGAGAAAGTTCAGCGGTTAAATAAAAGTGCAGGCCGACGTTTATGGATTAAAAAAGCATCGGCCTGCAGCGATTATTTTTGACGGGATGATTAACGGCTGGTCTGGTGGCCGATAATGCCGCCGAGCGCTGCGCCGCCGAGGGTGCCCAGCGTGCTGCCGTCGGTCAGCACCGCGCCGCCGACGGCGCCCACGCCCGCGCCGATCGCCGTGTTGCGATCGCGATTGGACATATGCCCACATGCGGTAACGGAAAGCGTTGCCATCACCACCACCAACACACCTGCGGCACGTTTAATATTCATAATGAGTTCCTGGTAAATTGACTGATTAATGGATTAAAAATAATCCGATTAATCTGCCGGTAGAAGTTGGGATGAATGTATTCCTCCGTAAGAAAATCGAACAGGTAAAAATTCTTAATTTTGCGGCGGTGAAAAGCGATTGCTCGCCGAATGTGCGGCCGCCGGTAAAATCGTGAGTCTATACTGGAAAGACGCCTCGCGGGGTGCGGGGCGCACACTCTGGAGGCCGCCATGTCCGATCTCGTTTCCGCATCCGGCAAACCGGTGAAAATTCCCGGCCCGGATCACCCGATCACCTTGACCCGCCATCCGGCGCGGGTCGTCGTGCGTGCAGCCGGCCAAACCCTGGCCGACAGCCGCAACGTGCTCATCCTGCAGGAAGCCACCTATCCGCCGGTGTTTTACTTTCCGCGTGAAGACGTGAATAGGGCGCTGTTGCAGAAAAACGAGCACGTCAGCTACTGCCCTTATAAGGGCGACTGCAGTTATTTCTCCCTTGCGTTTAACGGCGAGCAGGGGGGTAATGTGGCCTGGAGCTATGAAATGCCCTATAACGCCGTGGTGGCGATCAAGGATCATCTGGCATTTTATCCCGATAAAGTGACGGAAATCCGCACCGAGGCCTGAGCCGCTGCCGCCTCCGGGCGGGGCGGGTTGACATTCTGCTTATCCCTACTCATTATGTGTATTACCGGAAATTGATACGCTTTCCTTATGTTTTAATCCGACATAAACGAAACTCTGAGCAGGTGCCAAGGTGTCTACCTCTACGCGATTTGCCGTTGCCATCCATATTCTGACCAACATCACGCTGTGTCGCGGCCAGACGGTGCGTTCCGAAGATATCGCGCGCAGCGTCAACACCAACCCGACGGTGGTGCGGCGCATCCTCGGCGCGCTGGCGGAGGCCGGGCTGACCTATTCACAGATGGGGCAAGGCGGCGGGGCGCTGCTGGCGCGGCCGGCGGAAGCGATCTCGCTGCTGGACGTGTATCGCGCGGTAGAGGATCAACCGTATTTCATGCTACACCGCACTCGACCTAACGATGCGTGCTATATCGGCCATGCCATTACCCCGGTGCTGGAGCAAGAGTTTGCGCGCGTCGGTCATGCGCTGGAAGCCAGCCTGGCGCAAACCAGCATCGCCGAAATGGCCGGGCAGGTCGAGCGGCGTGCCGGCTATCCTTTCGTCCCTTGTTCGCCGCAATATCAAGCGGATACGCAATAAAAACCTACCCCAAATCCCGTTCCGCCCAGAGCATTTTTTGCATTGCGTTAATGTAATTGTGTAAGTTACATTAGCTCGCATCAAGTGTGATGTAGCTCACGTTTTAGACTGCCTCCCCACGATAATCGACCGATTGGCCGGAAACCTTTTCTTCCGGCGCAGATTCGCTGTGCTTATAAACCAGGAGAGAACGATGTTAGAAATGATTGAAAGCTTGGCCACCGTGGTGGTCCTGGTACCGGTAATGGTGGCCGTTTTGCTCGGCACGATTTACGGCCTGGGTGAAGTGTTTAATCTCTTTTCCGCTATCGGCCGCAAAAACGGCTGATCGGCACGCCAGGGGGCGGTTCTCGTCCTCCGGCTCCCCCGTATTTTCCTTCTCCAACATTGCTCCATCGCATAAATATTTCGCTAATCCCGAAAAAGTTGGGCGCTCAGCGTATCGATAAACACCCTGAGTTTCGGCGTCAGTTGTTTGCTGGAAGGCCACAGGACTTTAAAGCTGCCGCGGTGGTGACTGTGCTCGCGCAATATCTGCAGCAATCGCCCCTGTTCCCGTGCGCGCTTCACGGCAAAATCCGGCAAACAGGCGATGCCCTGGCCGCTTTCTGCCAGGTAAATCAGGGTATCGACGGTGTTGCAGACCAGCCGGGTGTTGATCCCCTCGGCGAGCAGCTTTTCCCACCCGGCGATCGGCCAGGGTTCCACTTTGCCGGTCGATGGAAATTTGTACAGCAGGCAGGCGTGGCCTTGCAGTTCCGCCGGCTGACGCGGGATCCCCATCTGGCGCAAATAATCCGGCGAGGCCACCAGCTGCAGATGAAACGTGCCCAGTTGGCGGCTCATCAGCCGTGAGTCCTCGGTCTCGCCGACGCGAACCACGGCATCAAAACCTTCTTCGATAACATCGACCCGACGGTCGGAAAAATCGGTCTCCAGCTCAATCTCCGGGTAACGCCGGACGAATTCCGCCAGCACCGGATTCAACAGGTCGCCCACCAGCGGCAAACTGACGCGCAGCTTGCCGCGCGGCGCGCTGTGCGTATCGCTGATTTCCCGTTCCGCCGCCGCCAATTATCCCAGAATGCGCTGGCAGCGGTGCAGAAACAGGCGGCCTTCGGCGGTCAGCGTCATGCTGCGCGTGCTGCGGTGAAACAGGCGCGTGCCTAGCCGGTTTTCCAGGCGGGCGATGCTTTTCCCCACCGCGGAAGCGGAAATGCCGAGCACGCGCCCGGCCTCAACGAAACTCAGCGTCTCCGCGGCCTGCACAAAGACGCTTACCCCAGACAGATTATCCATTGCTCGTCCTATTGCGGACGTTAATGTCCGCTATGAAAGGAAATCTAGCCTGTTTTTTCGTTAATCGCCACGGCCTATGCTCGGTGGTGACAGCATGGGCTGACTACCTGGGGTAATAAAGATGAGTGAATACGGATCCTCCGCCAACGCGATCGACGGCGCGATAGAGAGAGCCTTGCGCGAAAAACGATTGGTTGGCGCGGTCGTTTTGGTGGCGCAGGGCGGTGAGATCGTTTATCGACGTGCGGCGGGCATGGCAGATCGCGAAGCGGGCAAGCCGATGGCGCTCAATACGCTGTTTCGGCTGGCTTCGGTGTCCAAACCGATCGTGTCCACGGCGGCGCTGGCGCTGATGGCGCGAGGAGACATGCGGTTGGACGATCCCGTTACCCGCTGGCTGCCGGATTTTCGTCCGCGGATGGCGGACGGCACCGTACCGTTGTTGACGCTGCGCCATTTGATGACCCACACCGCCGGGTTAAGCTACCGCTTTTTTCAGCCGGAAGGCGGATGCTACGCCCGATTGGGCGTCTCCGACGGGATGGATGAGGCGGCGGTCAGCCTGCCGGAAAATGTGCGGCGCATTGCCTCCGCGCCGTTGCTGGCACCGCCCGGCGCGGAGTGGCGTTATTCCATCGCCACCGATGTGTTGGGCGCGATTATTGAACGGGCGAGCGGCCTGCCGCTGGCGCAGGCGGTCAAAAAATGGGTGACCGGGCCGCTGGCGATGACGGATACCGATTTCCTGGCGATGGACGCCGCGCGCCTGGCGGTCGCTTACGCTGACCATCCCGGCGAGCCACGCCGCCTGCGCCAGCCGGATCGTTTACCGTTCATCGACGGCAGCGCCGGTTTTCATCTGTCGCCGGCGCGTGCGCTGGATCCGCAGGCGTACGCCTCCGGCGGCGCCGGCATGGTCGGTTCGGCCGAGGATTTTCTGCGCCTGCTGGAAGCGTTGCGTCAGGGAGGAAAGCCGGTACTGCCAACCGAGTGGGTGGCGGCGCTGACCACCAACCAAATCGGCGATCTGCCGATGCCGTTTTGGCCAGGGCGCGGCTTCGGCCTGGGCATCACCGTGCTGAAAGATCCCGTCGCCGCGCAAACGCCGGAGTCCGTTGGCAGCTGGCGGATGGGCGGCACCTATGGCCACTCGTGGTTCGTCGATCCAGTCCGGCAGCTCAGCGTAGTGGCGTTTACCAACACGGCGCTGGAAGGAATGTCCGGCGCCTTTGTCGGCGAGATTTGTCAGGCGGTTTATGCCGCGATGGGAGCGAGGTGATGGGTCTGATGCCACCGATTTTCTTTATCGCGCTGGGGCTGTTCGGCGTTTACTGCATCGAGTTCGGCGTGGTGGGCATTTTGCCGCTGATCATTGCACGGTATGGCATTTCCACGGCGCAGGCCGGCTGGCTGGTCGGGATCTTCGCCCTGACCATTGCGCTGCTCGGGCCGCTGTTGGTGCTGTTGGCGTCGCGGTTCAATCGCAAACGCATGCTGTTGATCGCGTTGACCGTGTTTGCGGCGGCCAGCGCGCTGTCCGCACAGGTGGACAGCTTCGCCATGCTCATGCTGCTGCGCATTGTGCCGGCGTTGTTTCATCCGATCTATTTTTCACTGGCCATGGTGGCGGCCGCGGCGCTTTATCCGCCGCATCAGGCCACCAAAGCAACCGCATATGCGTTCATCGGCACCAGCATGGGCATGGTGCTGGGGATACCGTTGACGCAATGGATCGCCGGACAGTTCAGCTATGAAGCATCGTTCAGGTTCTGTGCTTGGGTGAACCTTCTGGCGGCGCTGGGATTACTGTGGCGTTTGCCTGATGCTGCCGTACAGCGCCTCAGCTATGGCAAGCAGTTGGCGATCCTGCGCAGCGGTACGCTGTGGTTGAATATCACTACCTGCGTGCTGATCTTTGCCGCCATGTTTGCCGTCTATGCTTACGCGGCCGAGTACCTCAGCCGCAAAATCGGTCTCAGCGGCGGCGTTATCGGCTTTCTTCTGGTGGCGTTCGGTGTGGGCGGCGTCGCGGGCAACCTGTTGGCCGGCAGATGGCTGAGCCGCCATCGTGCGGTGACGGTGTTGCTGCACCCGCTAGCCTTGATTGCGGCTTATGCGCTGCTGTATCGCTACGGCAGCGCGAATATCGGTTCGATGACGGCGCTTTGCCTGTATTGGGGAGCGGCGCACACCAGCGGTTTGATTGTCACGCAGATTTGGCTGACCGCCGAAGCGCCGCAGGCGCCGGCGTTCGCCACCGGGCTGTATATCGCCTTTATCAATCTGGGCGTGGCGGTGGGCTCGCTGGCGGGCGGCGGGTTTATCACCGCGTGGGGGCTACAGGGCAGCCTGCTGTGCGGGGCCATGTTTGCCGCATTGGCGACGATCGCTATCGCTTGCCGGCTGTGGCTGCAACGGCAGGCTACGGTTTCGTTGCGTCGATCATCGCCATCACCTGCCGAAACATCGCGCTTTCCGCATCGGCCAGCTCGTTGACCAGCGTAAAGTGATTGCAGTGGCGGTCGGCCAGCAGTTGGACGTCGAGACCGCGCGCCAGGCAGGCGTCATAATAGGCCTGCGTCTGGTTTTTGAAGCCTTGCGTTTCGCGGTGGCCGACGTCGAGCAGGATCTGCGGCGCGTGCGCTTTCGCCGGCAGCAAAAACAGCGGGCTGAGGGTTTGCGCCTGTTCGGGCGTCAGGTGCAGCCAGTCGTTGATGTAGATATCGCACAGCGGGCGCAGATCGTAGAGGCCGCTCAACGCCAGCGCGCCTTTGATCGCATCGGGCGGCAGGCGATAGCGTTGCTGCCAGCCGTCGGCGATCAGCATGCCGCACAGGTGGCCGCCGGCCGAACTGCCGCTGACGAAAATGCGCGCCGGATCGATGCCGAAGGGCGCCCCGTGATGGTAGAGCCAAGCGACGGCGCTGCGCACCTCATGCACGATCTCCGCCAGCGTTGCTTCCGGCGCCAGCGTGTATTCCAGCGTGGCGACCGCCACGCCGCGACGGGCAAACGCGGCGGCCATCGAACAGGCTTCCTCTTTGCGCTGTGAATGCCAATAGCCGCCATGGATAAAGATCAGCAGCGGGGCGGGTTGTGCGCTGGCCGGGAACAGGTCGAGGCGCTCGGCGGCGCTCATGCCGTAGCGCAGATCGTAAATGCCCGGCGTCTGCGCCTTGGCGCGCTGGGCCAGCGCGGCGTATTCCACCATGCAGGCGTCAAAATCCTCCACCGAAGCGCGGGCGTTGTATTGCACGGCGCGTGCGCTCAGGTCTTCAAACGTCAGATCGATGTTCATGCGTTTCTCCGGATTGTTATGCGTTATGCCTTCATCATCGTCCCGCAGGCGAAAAGATGTTTGATCTCCGGTGCGCACAATTGCGGCTTCTCCATTGCTGTTATCTGCTGTATATTGCTGTTTTATGCTTTTTACTGCGGGATAAGCCCATGCACAAAGCGGCACGACAGCGCCATTTACTGGATTTGCTCAGCGAACGCGGGCAGGCGGCCGTGGCGGAATTGGCCGGCGCCATCGGCGTTTCGGTCGATACCGTGCGCCGCGATCTGGCCGACCTCGAGCAGCAAGGGTTGGCGCAGAAACATCACGGCGGGGCGATCGCGCTCGAACCGTCCGGCATGCCACGCCAGGCGCGCGCGGCGCTGTTGCCGAAGATCAAGCAGCGGCTCGGTCGCGCGGTGGCCGCGCAGATCCCGCCCGGCAGCACCCTGATGCTGGACGCGGGCAGTACGCTGTTGGCGGTGGCGCAGGCGTTGCGCGGCCCGGCGACGGTGATCACCGCTTCGCTGGATATCGCGCAGTGCTTGAGCGACAGGCCGGAGATCAACCTGATCCTGCTTGGCGGCCAATGGGATGCTCGCCAGCGGCTGTTCGCCGGCAGCGCCACCCTGGCGTTGCTGACGCGCTACCGCGCAGACATCGCCTTGCTGGGCGCCTGCGCGGTGCATCCTCAGCTGGGACTGAGCGCCGGCGAAGAGGCCGATGCAGAGGTCAAACGCGCCATGCTGGCCAACAGCGGCGAGCGCTGGCTGGTGGCCGACCATATGAAACTGGACCGCTGCGAACCGCATCACGTTGCGGACCTGGCGCAGATCCAACGTCTGTTTACCGATCGCCCGTGGGACAACCTGGACGAACAATCATTGATTGAACTTTGTGTCGTCGCCGACGACCGCTAGAGGAGAACACTGATGAACGATACCGCACAACCGTTGCAGGTGGCGCTGATTGGCTACGGCTTTGTCGGCAAGGCGTTTCACGCGCCGCTGATTAACGCGGTGCCGGGGCTGGAACTGAGCGTGGTGGCTTCGCGCGATGCCGCCAAGGTGCATGCCGATCTGCCGCACGTGCAGGTGATCGCCGATCCGCTGGAGGCCATCCGCCGACCGGAGGTGGATTTGGTGGTGATCGCCTCGCCGAACGACACCCATGCGCCGCTGGCGCTGGCCGCGTTGGAGGCGGGCAAGCACGTGGTAGTGGATAAGCCGTTTACGCTGGATTTGGCGCAGGCGCGCACGCTGATTGCGGCGGCGGAAAAACACGGCCGTCTGCTGTCGGTATTCCAGAACCGCCGCTGGGACAGCGATTTCCTGGGCGTGAAGCAGGTGATCGAACAGGGGCTGATCGGCAAGGTGACGCACTTTGAGTCGCACATCGATCGTTACCGCCCAGAAGTGCGGGTGCGCTGGCGCGAGCAGAACCTGCCGGGCAGCGGGCTGTGGTTCGATCTGGGGCCGCACATGGTCGATCAGGCGCTGCAGCTGTTCGGCTTGCCACACAGCGTGCAGGCCAACATCGCCACGCTGCGCCCCAACGCGCAGATTAACGACTGGGCCCATGTGGTGCTGAACTACCCGACGCACCGCGTGATCCTGCACGGCAGCATGCTGGTGGCGGGCGGCGTCTCACGCTTTACCGTGCACGGCGAGAAAGGCAGCGTGGTCAAAGCGCGCGCCGATGGGCAGGAGAGCCAGCTGCTGGCGGGCGTGACGCCGGGCTCGGCGGAGTGGGGCAAAGACGACGACGCGATGAGCCTGTTTATCGGCACGGAACCGGTGCGCACGCTGCCGACGCCGGATGGCGATCAGCGTCAATATTACGTCCAGGTGCGCGATGCGCTGCACGGCACCGGCAGTAATCCGGTTACCGCTTCGCAGGCGCTGGCGGTGATGGCGGTGCTGGAGGCGGCCACGCTGGCGGCGGAAACCGGTGTGACTCAGCCGTTGCCGCTTACCGAGGCGGAAATCGCCGCCTGGTAACGGCTCGCGTCAGATAAGGCGTCAGGCGCATGGATACAGTGCACACCGTGCGTCTTCCGCCATCCTACCCCCTGACATAGGCTAATCCTCAGTCTATGTCAGGAGTGTTTATCATGTTATCCCATCCTTCGCCGCAGGGCGTCCGCGGCATACTGGCCGCACTGTCTTTGAGCATGCTGCTGTCATCGCTCGGCATCAGCATCGCCAACGTCGGTTTACCGGTGCTCGCCACCGCATTCCATGCCTCGTTCCAGGCGGTGCAGTGGGTGCTGCTTTGCTATTTGCTGGCCGTCACCACCTGCATCATCGGCATCGGCCGTTTGGGCGACAGCCTTAATCGCCGCCGGCTGCTGTTGGCGGGCATCGCGCTGTTTACCGTCGCTTCGCTGGCTTGCGCGCTGGCCCCGCAGCTTTGGCTGTTGCTGGCGGCGCGTCTGGCGCAGGGGCTGGGGGGCGCGGTCATGATGTCGATCGCCATGGCGCTGGCGGGCGAGGTGCTGGGGACGGAAAAAATCGGCCGCGCGATGGGGCTGCTCGGCACCATGTCGGCGGTGGGCACCGCGCTGGGCCCGTCCTTGGGCGGCGCGCTGATCGCCGGCTTCGGCTGGCGGACGATATTTCTAATCAACCTGCCGCTGGGTCTGTTGGCGCTGTGGCTCGCCTGGCGATGCTTGCCGAATGGGCCGCGTGCGGCAACGCGCCGGGAACCGTTCGACCGTGCCGGCACGCTGTTGCTGGGCGGCGCATTGCTCTGCTATTCGCTGGCGATGACCCTCGGGCGCGGCGATTTCGGCGTGCTCAATCTGGTATTGATGCTGGGTGCTTTGTTGGCGGGGGCAATGTTTATCCGCACCGAGCGGCGCGCCGCCGCGCCGCTGTTGGCGCCGGCGATGTTCCGTCATCCGGCCCTGACGGCGGGGCTGGTGGCCAGTGCGCTGGTGATGACGGTGATGACCGCCACGCTGGTGGTCGGGCCGTTCTATCTGTCGCGTGCGCTGGGGTTAAGCGCCGCGCAGGTTGGGCTGGTGATGTCGGCGGGGCCGGCGGTGGCTATCCTGACCGGCATTCCGGCCGGCTATCTGGTGGATCGTTTTGGATCGCAGCGCATCGCCCAGCTTGGGCTGACGGCGGTGGCGGCCGGGGCGGCATTGCTGTCGCTGCTCAGCCGCGCCGGCGTGCTCGGCTATGTGGCGCCCATCGCACTGTTGACCGCCGGCTATGCATTGTTCCAGGTTGCCAACAACACGGCGTTGATGAAGGATCTGTTTCCCGAACGGCGCGGTTTGATCGCCGGAATGGTCAATCTGGCGCGCAATCTTGGGGCGATCACCGGCGCCTCGGCGATGGGGGCGCTGTTCTATCTGGCCTCGCAGCGGGTGGTGGGAACCGCCGCCGCCGCGGCTTACGGTATGCGCGTGACCTACGGGACGGCGGCGCTGTTGGCGTTGGCGGCGTTGCTCATCACCTTCGGCGGCCGCCGACTGATGCTGCGTTACGACGCGCGTTGAACCGCGTAACGTTCTTGCACGAAACCGTTGTCTGATTGAGTGACGGCGAGCAGGCGCAGGCGCTGCTCCGGGGCATCGGCGCCGAACAAGGGAATGCCGGCGCCCAACAGCAGCGGCACGCGCGTGATAGTCAGCTCGTCGATCAACCCGGCCTGTAGGAAGCGCTGGACGGTCTGGCCGCCGTCGATATACAGGTGACGGCAGCCTTGCTCGGCCAGCTGCGCCACGATGGCCGCCGGTTCGCCAGTCATCCAGCGAACGTGCCCGGTATCCTGTTGTGCGGGCGGCTGCGTCGACAGCACCACCACCGGCAGTTCGCCATAGGGCCACTCGGGAAAGGCGCGAACTTTCTCGTAGGTATGGCGCCCCATCACCAATGCGTCGATATCGGCGATAAACGCCTCATAGCTAAGCCCGTTGAGCAACGACACCGCATACTCGGGGCGCAGCAGCCAGTCGATGTCGCCGTCCGGGCCGGCGATGAATCCGTCTACGCTGGTGGCGATGTAAACCGAACATTTCATCAGGCGAGATCTCCCCGGTAAACCACATGCACCTTGTTGCCGTCAGGATCGCGCAGGTAAGCGCCGAAATAGCCTTTGCCGTAGTGCGCGCGTTCGCCGGGTTCGCCTTCACTGCTGCCGCCCGCCAGCAGGCCGGCGGCGTAGGCGCGCTTGACCTCCAGCTCATCGGCGGCGAGAAAGGCCAGCATGCTGCCGTTGCCGGCGCTGGCGGGCTGCCTGTCGAAGGGTTGGTAGGCATAGAAACGCGGCAGCGTTTGGCCCGGCCGCACCCAGCAGCGGGCAGCGGGGCCGCCGTCCGGCGTCACTTCCCGCCGCTGTAATCCCAACGGCAACAAAATGGCGTCGTAGAAGGCGGCGGCGGCGTCCAGATCGCTGACGCCGACGGTAATATGGCTGAACATGACGCTTCCTTTCCGAAGAGAGATGAAAGCATAAAACAGTAGCAGCGATGGGGCTGAATGGACAGAGCGCAACGGAGGATTCGGATTAAGGACGCGCGCAGGGGGATCGCGCGCTTCACGGTGTGCGGGGCAGGCCGCCGCTCAATTGCTCTCTACGCGCGGGTTGGCGTGAGTCGGCTGGCTGGGATAGTCCACTTGATGCTTATGCAGGTAATCGCGAATCAGCTGGCGTACCACCTGGGAAGGGGTAACGTCCTGCTGCAGGCACAGGTCTTCCAGGGCTTTTTTCTTGTCCGGGTCAATCAGCACCGTTAGCCGCGCCGTTTTCTTTTCCATCAGGATCCTCCAGAGAATGATAACTGAATGATAATACCACGTGGGCGAAGCGGCCAGCCAGACCGCGTCGCCGCTCGTCTTTAGCGGAAATACAGCCGCTCTATTTTGCGTGACAGGTAGCCGAGTTCGCAGTGGAACAGTTCACCGCTGCCGGCGGCCAGATTGCGCAGCGCGCTCAGCGGCAACGTCACCTGGGCTAGCGTGGCGTAAATAATCACGTTGCCGCTGGGCGCGACGCAAAACAGCACGGTGTTGAATACCCGGTGCAGGCTATGGTACAGCAGGCTGTTTTCGTCGGGCAGATCGTGGTAATTCAGCACCAGCCAGCCCCCGTCGTTCAGCCGCGCGGCGCAGTTTTCCAGGAAGGTCTGGCTGCCTTGTTGCGGATCCATGGCAAATGCCGAATAGAGATCGGAGAAGATCAGATCGTAGCGCGTCTCGGCAGGCGGGCGCACGAAGTCCATGGCATCGGCGGTGCGCAGGCTGATGGTGTCGGTGGCCGGCAGCGTAAAATAACGGCGTGCGACGGCGATCACCGCAGCGCGCAGCTCGACCACGTCCAGGCGCATCGCCGGATCGAGGGCGTGCAGCGCACGCAGCAGGCTGCCGCCACCCAGTCCCAGGATCAGCGCAGACGTCGGCGGCTGCCAGGCCACCGCCATCAGCATCGCTTTGATGTAGTTGTGGATCGGCTGCGCGGGGTTGCTGAGGCTCATCTTGCTCTGCTCGCAGATGCCGTCAAACCGCAGCGTGCGGTAGTCCTTGTGATCGGAAACGATGATTTCGCCCCAGGCGTCGGCTTCGCGGGCGATCACCTGGCCGCGCGGAGAGAAATCGAGGGTTCTGAGTAAGCTGTCAACCAGAGACATGGTATTCGCAGGGCTCCTTTGGCAAGCGGCCTATTTACGGGCGCACATGAAATCGGCGGTGCAAATGCGTTGGCCGTCGATGCTGGCACGGCCGGTAAAGCGGGCGATCGCCCCGCGCCGGCGCACAAAGGCGACCTCCATCAGCACCTGGTCGCCGGGGCGGGCGGCGCGATAAAACCGCGCCCGCTGGATGGCGGCGAAATAGTAATGTTCCCCTTCGTTCAGCGCCCCGAGATAGTAATGGGCCAGCAGGCCGGTACTTTGCGCCAGGGCTTCTACCAGCAGGACGCCGGGAAAACCCGCGAAGTGAGCGTGGCCGCTCCAGAACGTCGGCTCATTGGCGGTGATGTTCTTGATGGCGCTCAGCCGCCCTTCGGCAATGCAGGTGCCGGCGGGCAGCACGCGATCGACCAACAGGCAGGGATAACGATGAGGCAAAATCGCCTGAATATCGTTGAATTGCAGGGGGTGACCATTCAGTGGCATGGGGGCGCGTGATCCTGTCTGCGGCGAAACCGGTGCGATGGCCGGCGTTCAGTCCATGGTGAGTGTAATAACATTATAATAAAATTATCATCAGATGTGCCAGATGAAAGACATTACGGCGGAGAAACAGGCGAAGAATGGGGGAAAGGGAGGCAAGGCACCCGATCCTGGCGATCGGGTGTGGTAGCGCGCTGTTAGTGCTTGGAACGGGTGACCTTGTCCAGATAGCCCATCACGAAAGCGGACAGCACGAAGGTGAGATGGATGATCACATACCACATCAGCTTGTTGTCCGGGACGTTCTTGGCGTCCATAAACACCCGCAGCAGGTGAATGGAGGAAATGGCGACGATAGACGCGGCGACTTTGTTTTTCAGCGAGGTGGCGTCCATTTTGCCCAGCCAGCTCAGTTTTTCTTTCCCTTCGGTGATATCCAGCTGCGAGACGAAGTTTTCATACCCGGAGAACATCACCATCACCAACAGACCGCCTACCAGCGCCATATCGACCAGCGACAGCAGGGTCAGGATCAGATCGGCTTCCGCGACAGAAAAAATGTTGGGCAGGACGTGCAGGATCTCCTGAAAAAATTTAATAGACAGGGCGACCAGGGCCAGTGAAAGGCCGAAATAAACCGGTGCGAGCAACCAGCGGGAGGCGTACATCGCGTTTTCTAGCAAGCGTTCCATCATAAAATTGTTGTAAATGCGTGACCAAAAGGGCGATCAGTATAACGCAGGTAGCCCAGGCGAAATCAACCGCTTGCCAATGGCTTGGAGAAATTTGCGAATGGACGTTCGCTTCGAACGGGTTCATGACAATGATATCGCATGGGGATAAACTGCCGCGGTCTCTTGCCTTGCTACCGTTTGGTCAATCGCTGCTCAAAACTAAGGATGGTTATATGGTCGACAATGCGTTTATCACGAGAACGCGAGCCGTTAATGGCTGCTTTTCCATGTTTTTGCTGATGTTCCTGATTACATTTATTCCGTTGTTCATAGAGAACAGAGCCGCCTTGATGCGACAAGGGCTATTGCTGCCGTTGCTGTACGGAATGGAATTTGTCGCTATCTTTTCGTTATACCTGCTTTTTTTCCGCCGTAGAGAAGGATTGGGCAAAGGCGAGGTTAAACGCAACGATTTTGCGCTGCTGCTGTTCGCGCTGTTGGTGATTCAGTTTATTTTCCCGCGTTTGATGGGCGTGGAAAAAACGGAAACCTGGGTGATGGAGCAGGTGGCATTGCCCGGCGAGATTTTGGCGCTCAATGCCGCTTTGTTGGTTTTCGTCGTCCCCGTCTATGAAGAGATCGTATTTCGCGGCTGTTTGTTTAACGCACTGATGTATTGGTTTAACGATAAGGTGCTTTGGGCCGCGTTAACGGTGTCTGTCATCTTTGCCGTTTTGCATACCCAGTACACCGATTGGCGCACATTAGCAGCCCTGGTGCTCATCTCGTTGGTGTTAACGGCCGCCAGGGTGAGATCCAAAGGGATCTATTTGCCCATTGGGCTGCATATGACCATGAATGGCGTCGTGATGGCGGCCAGCTATGCGTTAAATTGAAGCTGTGCTTGCCGCCGGATGTTCAGTGCCTGGCTTTTTTACCGTCGCTGTGGCCGAGAGAGCGATCGGGGAAGCTGTGATCGCGCAGCCGCTGCTTCAGTTGCGCCGCATCGGGGAAGCCGCCGTCAATTTTGCGATCCCAAATCATCACGCCATCGACGCTGATTTGATAGACCCCGCCGGTGCCCGGCATCAGGGTGACGGAGGCGAGATCGTCGCCGAAGGTATTGAGCAGCTCTTGCGCCATCCAGCCGGCGCGCAGCAGCCAGTTGCATTGTGAACAGTAGTGGATCGTCACTGCGGGGGCATTTTTCATCGATGATCGACCGGTAGTGGTAACGGCTCGCAATCAGCCTGATGGACCTGCAAGCGATGGTGGCGTTGTCTCGCCAAATAGTCAAGCGTCTGCTGAGGCCAGAACGACGAGGGGGCCGAGTGTGCGTCACGGCCGCTTGCTTCCGGCAAACCATTCAACCCCACGCAGCATGCCCGCCCAATAAAACCGGGGTAAAAACCAGGCTTTCAGCCACCAGGCCAGACGGCTGGGCTGGGTTGCGTCGAGCAGGGGAAACGTGGGCAGCAATTTACCGTCATAGCCAAACTCCGCCAGCACAACTTTGCCTTTCTCAACCGTCAATGGACAGGAGCCATAACCATCATAATGGGCAGTGAGAGGCGCGCCATGAATCAGTGCCGCGACGTTTTCCGCCACCACCACCACCTGCTTTCTGGCTGCCGCCAGGGTTTTGGCGTTTGGCGTTGAGCAACAGTCGCCTACCGCAAAAATATCCGGCCAATGCTTATGCTGCAGCGTCAATTTATCCACATCGCACCAGCCGGATCCTTCCGCGAGCCCGCTTTGAGAAATAAACGCCGGGGCCGATTGCGGCGGTACGACGTGGAGCATATCGAAGGGCAGGGTTAACTCGCGTTTTCCTTCTTCATTTGTCTCTACGGCAAATGTCGCTTGCCGATTCTTGCCATCAACGCGGATTAAATTATGATTGAAATTGACCTGTGCACGGTATTTTCCCAAATACTCGGTCAACGGGGGGACAAATTGTGGAATGCCGAAAACCGCCGTGCCCGCAAGGCAGAAATTGACGTTAATATTATTCAGGATGCCTTGGCGGCGCCAGTGATCGCATGACAAATACAAGGCTTTTTGCGGTGCGCCGGCGCATTTTATGGGTAGCGTCGGTTGAGAAAATATCGCCTGGCCGCCTTTCATTTCCCGTACCAGTTGCCAGGTATATTCGGCAAGGTCAAAGCGATAATTAGAGGTGACGCCGTTTAATCCCAGGGTTTCTTCAAGCCCCTCTATTTTATCCCAGCGTAAAATGAGGCCACACGCAACAATAAGAAAGTCATAGTTTATTTTCTGTCCTTGGCGGGTCTCGACGTATTTTTGACTGGGTTCAACCCTGACAACGCTATCCTGTACCCATGCGGTTCCTGAGGGCAGGACAGCGCGCAGGGAACGCCGCGTTTTATTGATATCAAAGAGCCCGCCGCCCACCAGGGTCCACGCCGGTTGATAATAATGACAGTCGTTGGGCTCCACGACCGTTATATCGATGCCTTTAACTCGCTTCCTTATGCTTGCCGCGATACCTATTCCGGATGAGCCGCCGCCAATAACAACGACGCTTTTCTGGGTATTTATTTTTTCTGGTTTCATGCAGGCCTCCTTTCATAAGAAAGTAGGGGGTTGTCGCCCAGATTAAAAGCGAATTCATAGAACTTGTGGTTATATAAAAAATCACATATTCCATTTTGCTATATGTAATAACTAATCGAAATAAGTTATTTGACATTGCTGGGTAACTGATCGTTAATAAATGGCATGAGCATCATTGAGGGATTGGCGCAGTGGATTTTTTCCATTTCAGTTTTTATATCGTGATGCTGTTAGTGGTCACCGGGGGAATTGTGGGATTCCTCCTGGCCCTGACCGGCGGCGGCGGATCAATCGTCTGCGTGCCGTTATTGCTGTATATGGTGAAAGTGCCGGATACGCATTTGATTATAGGAACCAGCGCCATGTCGGTAGCCATTAACGCGCTGATCAACCTGGCAGCGCACGCTGCCAAAGGCAACGTCAGGTGGCAGACCGGGCTTGTCGTTTCGCTGGTTGCTGTCATGGGCGCGCTGGCGGGATCTCAGATGGGAAAAATCACGGACGGGCACTACTTAACCCTGCCGTTCTCCCTGTTGATGCTGGTTGTCGCCGGATTGACGCTGAAAAGAAATCACCTTGCAGGGTCCCCCTTGCCGTCCCCCCATGTTGCCATTCATCCCGCCATCGTATGGCCCAGCATCCTGGCCCTGGGGGGGCTGGCGGGCTTTCTGGGCATCGGCGGCGGATTTTTGGTTGTGCCGGCGCTGGTCTGGTTTTTCCGCTTCTCGATGGTTGAAGCGGTAGCAACCTCACTGGTGGTCGTGGCGGCCATGGGGCTGTCGACCAGCGCCAGCTATGCCATGTCCGGAAAGGTCTCGATCGCGATTACGTGCTGGCTCATCGTCGGCGGTGTTCTGGGCGGTGTGGTGGGGGTAGCGCTCGCCGAGCGCCTGAAAAAACGCGAGGACATCATCAATGTGCTCTATGCCCTTATGCTCCTGGCGCTGGCCCTGTATATGTTATTTAAAAGCCTATGAAACGGAAGGAAAAAAACATGCACATCCGCACTTACCACCCTCAGCTCTCCTTTTCGGGCGCGCCTGAAGCGCGTGATTTCAAGGCGCTGTCTCAACAGGGCTACCGCCTTATCGTCAACAATCGGCCGGACGAAGAGCCGGGGGAGTATCTTGACCATCAGCAAGAGAAAGCGTTGGCTGAACAAGAGGGGATGCGTTACGTCTATCTTCCTTATACGTTCGATACGCTGACCTGGGAGACCGTTTACACCTTCCAGTTTTTGTTGCGACAAGGCGAGAAGACTTTGGCGCACTGCAGAAGCGGGGCTCGTTCTGCCGGCCTTTCCCTGCTGTATGCGCTGCGCGAAGGTCAGATAGATGAAGCGCAATTTCGCCGCCAATGCGACGAATATGGCGCGGACGCCGATAAGGCGCTTGGCTGGTATGGCAAGCATCGGTCCGTGCGGGCCACTGCGGAAGTTCACGCGTTTTATGAGCCGGAAAGCGGCAGCCTGCAGTATGTGGTTGCCGATCCCGAGGCGCGCCGCTGTGCGATTATCGACCCGGTGCTGGATTTTGACCGCCGATCGGGCACGGTCTCGCATCAACAGGCCAACGATATTCTGAATTTTATCCGTCAGCGGGGGTGGGGTGTGGCCTGGGTGTTGGATACGCACCCGCACGCCGATCATTTTTCGGCCGCCACCTGGCTGGCGCAGAAAACCGGCGCCTTCATCGGCATCGGTGAAAAAATTACCGCCGTGCGGGAGATATGGGAAGAGATCTATAATTTAAAAGACCTGCCTCCCGCCAATACCGTCTGGGATGCGCTGTTTGCAGATGGGGACGTCTTTTTTATCGGCAACCTGCGCGCTGAAGTCTTACTGTCTCCCGGGCACACGCTGGCGTCCGTCACTTACTACATTGCGGATGCGGCGTTTATCCACGATACGTTTTTCATGCCGGACAGCGGCACGGCAAGGGCCGATTTCCCTGGCGGCAATGCGGAGGCCTTGTGGGATTCATTGCAGCGGATCTTGAGCCTGCCGGCGGATACCCGCCTGTTTACCGGCCATGATTACCGCCCGGCGGGGCGTGAGGCCCGCTGGGAAAGCACCGTGAGAGAGCAGCGCGAGAACAATCCCTGGGTGGTCAACATGGATAAATCCCGGTTTATTGCGCAAAGAAAGCAGCGGGACGCGACGCTGCCGCACCCGGAACTCATGCTGATGGCGCTGCAGGTCAATATTCGCGGCGGCGTTCTGCCTGATTGCGAAGATGACGGGCAGCACTACCTCAAAATTCCTGTTAATCGATTCAAGGCATGAGTCAAACAGCAAAATTTCAGGCGGAATAGACAGAAATCATCGGCGCCGGCAGCAGGGGCGTGGTGTCAGCGGTTGGATGTTTGTTTTGCGGCGATCCGGTTGATGCCATACAGCAAAATAACGCAGACGCCGCTCACGAGCAGCGAACGCAACAAGCCACTCCCCCCCAGGGGTAGGCCCCAGCTATCCAGCGCCATAAAGAGCGCAACGGTAAGCAGCACCGCCAGTGGCGCGCTCCACCAGCGGAACTGTATTTTGGAGAACATGTGCAGTTGCCCCTTCATTTTGCGTTGGTGGTCCGATCGTGTCTCGTTGATGACACGTAGGCGACCTGACCCTTTTTTTTATCATCCGCCGCCGCCGGGGCGGCTGTCAATCCGAATGAGATCGCGCCGTCTGTTAATTGTTTTTTATGAAATAATCATGCTGATTCATATTTAATTATTTGTTTTTACACAAAACACGCGGCGCTTGCCCTCACTGAATACAGTCACTACATTAACAACTGTACTTCCCATTCTGCTAAGGAAAACACCATGAAAGCTGCCGTAGTGACGAAAAACCATACCGTAGACATTCAGGATAAAGTGCTGCGCCCGCTGAAGCACGGCGAGGCGGCGTTGAAGATGGAGTGTTGCGGGGTGTGCCACACCGACTTGCACGTGAAAAACGGCGATTTCGGCGAGGTGCCGGGCATTACGTTGGGGCATGAGGGTATCGGCGTGGTCTCCGCCGTCGGTGAGGGCGTCACCTCGTTAAAAGTGGGTGACCGCGCCAGCGTCGCCTGGTTTTACCAGGGTTGCGGCCATTGCGAATACTGCGTCAGTGGCAACGAAACCCTGTGCCGTTCGGTGAAGAACGCCGGCTACAGCGTTGACGGCGGCATGGCGGAAGAGTGCATCGTGGTGGCGGACTACGCGGTGAAAGTGCCGGACGGGCTCGATTCTTTCGCCGCCAGCAGCATCACCTGCGCCGGGGTTACCACCTACAAGGCGGTGAAAATTTCCGATATCAAGCCGGGGCAGTGGATCGCCATCTATGGTCTGGGCGGTCTAGGCAACCTGGCGTTGCAGTACGCCAAGAACGTGTTTAACGCCAAAGTGATCGCCATCGACGTCAACGATGGCCAATTGGAATTCGCCAAACAGATCGGCGCCGATCTGACCATCAACTCCAAAACGCAAAATGCGGAGGAGATCATTCAGCAGCAAACCGGCGGCGCTCACGCGGCGGTGGTGACGGCGGTGGCGAAAGCCGCCTTCAACTCGGCGGTCAATGCGGTGCGCGCCGGCGGTAAAGTGGTGGCGGTGGGGCTGCCGCCGGAGAGCATGGATCTGAGCATTCCGCGCCTGGTGCTGGACGGCATTCAGGTGGTGGGTTCGCTGGTGGGCACGCGCGAAGATCTGAAAGAGGCGTTCCAGTTCGCCGCCGAAGGCAAAGTGACGCCGAAAGTGACTAAACGACCATTGGGCGATATCAATGCCATCTTCGACGAGATGAAGGCGGGCACCATCCGCGGTCGCATGGTGATCGATCTCGGCATGGCGAAATAAGCATCGCTAAAAAAGGCCACCCGCGGGTGGCCTTCTTGTTGTTATGCCCGGTTCAGAACAGGCCCAGCGGTTTGGCGTCGTAGCTGACCAGCAGGTTTTTCACCTGTTGATAGTGCGACAGCGCCGCCTTGTGGGTTTCACGCCCGATACCGGAGTTCTTGTAGCCGCCGAACGCGGCGTGCGCCGGGTACAGGTGGTAGCAGTTGGTCCACACGCGCCCGGCTTTGATCGCGCGGCCCATGCGATAGGCGCGATTGATGTCGCGGGTCCACAGCCCGGCGCCCAGCCCGAACTCGGTGTCGTTGGCCAGCGCCAGAGCCTCAGCCTCATCCTTGAAGGTGGTGACGCCAATCACCGGCCCGAAGATCTCCTCGCGGAAGAAACGCATGCTGTTATTGCCGGTAATCAACGTCGGCTGCAGGTAGAACCCGTTTTGCACTTCGTCGCCACGCTGGGCGGGTTCGCCACCCACCACGATTTTTCCTCCCTCGTTTTTAGCGATGTCGATGTAGGACAGGATCTTGTCATACTGCTGTTTTGACGCTTGGGCACCGATCATGGTCTCGGTATCGAAGGGATCGCCCTGGCGGATGGTGGCGATGCGTGCCAGTACTTTCTCCATAAACTGCGGGTAGATGGATTCCTGGATCAACGCGCGTGAAGGGCAGGTGCAGACCTCACCCTGGTTGAAGAAGCCGAGCACCAGCCCCTCAACCGCCTTGTCGATAAACTCCGGCTCCGCCTGCATGATGTCTTCAAAATAGATGTTCGGCGATTTGCCGCCCAGCTCGACGGTGCTGGGGATGATGTTCTCTGCCGCACAGGCGAGGATGTGGCGGCCGACCGGTGTGGAACCGGTGAACGCGATCTTCTCGATGCGTTTGCTGCGCGCCAGCGCTTCGCCGGCCTCGGCGCCGAAGCCTTGCACCACGTTGAGCACGCCCGGCGGCAGCAGATCGCCGATCTCTTCCATCAGCACGCTGATGCCGAGCGGGGTCTGTTCCGCCGGTTTCAGCACCACGCAGTTACCGCCCGCCAGCGCCGGCGCCAGTTTCCAGGCGGCCATCAGCAGCGGGAAGTTCCACGGAATGATCTGGCCGACCACGCCCAGCGGCTCATAGATATGGTAGGCCACGGTGTTCTGGTCTATCTCTGCCGCGGTGCCTTCCTGCGCGCGCAGGCAACCGGCGAAGTAGCGGAAATGGTCGACCGCCAGCGGCAGATCGGCATTCAGGGTTTCGCGGATCGGTTTGCCGTTGTCCCAGGTTTCGGTCAGCGCCAGCATCTCCAGCCGCGACTCGATGCGATCGGCGATCGCCAGCAGCACGTTGGAGCGCTCCTGCACGCTGGTTTTGCCCCAGGCGTCCGCCGCCGCATGCGCCGCGTCGAGCGCCAGTTCGATGTCTTTGGCGTCGGAACGCGGGAATTCGGCGATCGGCTGGCCGGTCACCGGCGAGGTGTTGGTGAAGTAGTTGCCGGATACCGGTTCGACGAATTTGCCGCCAATGTAGTTGCCATAGCGTTTGCGGAACGAGACCAGCGAGCCAGGCAAACCGGGGTGGACATATTTCATGTGAAGCACCTCTCTGCAGATGATAACCGGCGCTATTGCGCTGCGCCTGTGAGTGCGGCATGCCGCCGCAGCAGGGAGAAGCACGCCCCGTGCCAGATTGATGCATGGCGAAGACGCTCGTTAAAAGAGCTTATTTATTAGCGTTTTAAAAACAGATGTGGCTTGGCGAATCGAGCGGTTCCGCCGCCGGCGATGATTTTTTGTGTCCCGTGTCGCAACGCCTGATACACATCTGTGATACATATTTGCAACACTCGCGAACGGGGGAGAAACGCATGTTGCCTGACGACCGCTTGCCCACTGAGGGCGCCAGTTTGTTGACCCACCCGCTGGCGGAATCCTGGCAGCGCAGCCGGGGCTACGGCCTGGCGCGCGCCGACCAGCATATCTCGTTCATCAAAGCCGGGTTGCTCGAAGAGCGGCGCAGCCGCAACGACTGGGTGCCGCAACGGGTGCAGCCGCTGATCGAGCAGCTGGGCGCGCAAATTACGCGCCAGCCCGCCATTGTGGTCATTGCCGACGCCGATGGACTGGTGCTGGAAACCCGCGGCAACACCGATTTTCTGCATGAGGCATCGCGCTTTGCACTGGCGCCGGGCAACCCGTGGGGAGAAGCGGAGCGGGGCACCAACGCCATCGGCACCGCGCTGGCGCTGGGCGCGTTCTGCGAAGTGCGCGGCGACCAGCATTACCTCAACCAAAATGCCGGATTGAACTGCACCGCCGCGCCGATCTACCGACCGGATGGCCACATTGCCGGGATATTGAATCTTTCCGCACCCGCGCAGCGGCCGTATCGCGATGCACAGCACCTGATCATGCAGGCGGTGCGACATATCGAACACCGCTGGGTCAGAAGTGCGATCGCCGATCGTCACTGGACGCTGCGCCTGCACGCCGACGCCCGGAGCCTGGGCAGCGCGCAGGAGCTGCTGCTGGTGTTTCACGACGAAGTGCTGGTCGCCGCCAATCGGCTGGCGATGCTGGAGTTCCAGCTTTCACCGGCCGCATTCGGCGCGGTTGAGTTCGCCCAGCTGTTCCCCGACCTGCTGCGACATCCCTCCGGCGCACCGCACCAGACGCTGGCCGGCAATCAACGGCATTATTATTCGCTGCTTGAGGCGCCGCAGCGCCGCGTCAGCGCCCTGCGTTCTGCACCGCCGGCGCAAAGGCATGACGAGCAGCATCAGAAAGCGCTGCGCATTCTCAACGCCGGCCTTTCCCTGTGCGTGACCGGTGAAACCGGCTGCGGCAAGGAGCACTTCAGCCGACACCTGTTTCAAGAGAGCCGCTGGCGTAACGGCAACTTCGTGGCGATCAACTGCGCGGCGCTGCCTGAGCCGCTGATCGAGTCCGAGCTGTTCGGCTATGCCCCGGGGGCGTTTACCGGCGCCAACCCGAAAGGGTATATCGGCAAGATCCGCGAGGCGGACGGCGGCGTGCTGTTCCTCGATGAAATCGGCGACATGCCGGCGGGCCTGCAGACGCGGCTGCTGCGGGTGTTACAGGAAAAAACGGTCACGCCGCTCGGCAGCCGCAGCGCTTATCCGGTCGATTTCGCGCTGGTCTGCGCCACACACCACGATCTGCATCGGCAGGTACAGGCGGGGGCATTTCGCGAGGATTTGCTGTACCGCATACAGGAATACAGCCTGCGCATTCCGCCGCTCAGAGAGCGGGCGCAGCTGGAAGCCTTCATTTTGCAGCTGTGGCGAGAGCTGGGCGGCGAGCGGCGCGACATTCGCCTGCTGCCGGAGGCGCTGGCGATGCTGACGCGCTACCCGTGGCCCGGCAACGTGCGGCAGCTGTTGAGTACGCTCAAGGTGCTGCTGGCGCTGGCGGACGATCATGCGGTGCTCACTCTGGACGATCTGCCGCAGTCCATCGCGGTGCTGGCGCCGCGCCAGGAGAGCGCCGATACCGGCCTGGAGGAGCTGCAGGCGGCGATCGACACGGCGGGCGGCAACCTCAGCCGGGCGGCGAAGGCGCTCGGCGTTTCGCGCAGCACGCTGTACCGCAAGCTGGGAAGGCAGAAAGCGGTAGCGGAATGAAACGTCACGACCGATCATCAATAGCCGGCCCCTCGATGCGGGGCCGGTTCACGCCTTAGTCCCCCAGCCCCGGCGGGTTAATCTCGGAATGGGCGATCTTCTCGTCGCTCTCCGCCCAGCGATCCAGCACCTGCAGATAGCTGCCGTTGGCGATGGCGCCGTTGAGAGAAGCCTGCACCGCGTCCACCAGGCCGTTGCCTTTCTTCAGCGTGACGGCGATGTTGGCGGTCTTCGGCCAGCCACCGGGCACGATGCCCACCAATCGGGTCTTGCCGGTCAGCCGCGCCTGATAGGCGCCGGAGACGTTGGGGCCGAAGGTGGCGTCGGCGCGGCCGGACTGAATGGCCAGCGTGGAGGCGGCCTTGTCGGTGACGTACACCGGCTGCAGCGGTGCCAGTCCCTTGGCGCGGTTCTCCTTGTCCCAGGCCAGCAGCACCGCTTCCTGATTGGTGCCGGAATCGACGATGATCTTTTTGCCGGCGATATCCGGCGCGGTGTTGATCTGGGTGATTTTACTGTCGGATTTGACGTAGAACCCCAGCGTATCCTGGCGATAGGTGGCGAAATCGAATTTGGTCTTGCGTTCGTTGGTCACGGTGATGTTGTACACCGCGGCGTCATATTTGCCGGAGGCCACCCCCAGCGGCCAGTCTTCCCACGAGGTGGGCACCAGCTTGAGTTTCAACCCCAAACCGTCGGCCACCAGGCGCGCGATGTCCGCCTCGCTGCCGATCACCGTTTTATTGTCGCGCGCGTACAGGCCGAACGGCGGGCCGCTGCCCAGCAGGGAAATGGCCACCGTCAGCGTACCGGGTTCCACGAACCGGAAGCCGGCGGGGATTTTGGCCACGGCTTCGGCGCTTTTCGCCGTGTGGATAGGCGTTTCGTTGGCGACGATATCCACCCCTGGCGCGGCAGCGGCGGAAAAACTCAGCAGCGCCGCCATCACTATCATCTTTTTGCTATCTATCATTATGTTAATTACCTTCATTATTAGGATTGTCACAGGGTCGTTGCACTATCTCTGAAGGCCGCAGGTCTGTGAACGAACAAAATTCACTAACCAATCTTGGAAAAATCATGATGCGCCGCCGGCGCTGAGACACCGAGGATGAACCATGCTGTGGGCGCCGTTCGGCGAACAACGGCCGTGAAGGCGGCGGCGCTCAACGCCGCCACTCGGTTTACGCCGGATGCGCGTGATTCTCGTTGCCGCCAATCGCCAGATAATCCGTGTAGATTTGCGGCGCGCCGGAGAACGACGCCAGTGTTTTCCACTCGTCGTACATCCGTTCGGTATCCTGATGCTCCGCCACGAACCTGAGCGCTTGCTCGGTTGAGACGTCGAGATCTGGATGGAATGCGTTGAGCGACGCCAGGCTTTCAATGATCAGCATCACCGCGTACTGGTCCAGGCGGTTGCCGCTCTGGCCCTTCAGCAGGTGAAACTTCCAGCCTGGGTAGTCTTGCACGCGGTGGATGTTGTCGGTGATGAATCGTTCAAACCGCTGGGGCGAGACACGCGCTTTGAGCGCCAGGTTATGAATGCCGACGACACGTTGAATGCGCTCCTGTCCCGGTTGGTAGCGGTAATTGGGGCCGGGAGGCAACGAACTGCGACTATTCTCCGCCACCAGGCTGTAACAGGTGTAAAGGGTCGGCAGTTCGGCGAAGGTCGCGAAGGTTTTCCACTCCTCAATCAGTGCAGCTGCCTCCGGGCGCTGCCGCCAAAAGGCGTGCGCCTCATCGGTCAGCTCGCCGTTGCCGCCGATATAGCGTGCGTAGGTGGCGGCGTCCTTAGCCTGATAAACCATCAGGTACTGATTTTCACGTTCGCCGCGCAGGCCGCGCAGCAGCGTCCATTGCCAGCCGGGGTAGGCTGGGATGGCGACGCCTTTGCGGCGAACGAAATCCTCAAAGCGATCCGAGGCGATGCCTCTTTTCAGGTTGATCCCCACGTAGTGCAGGGAGAAAACCGGCGTTGTTGATACATTCATTTAACGATCCTCGCAAATTGAATCAGTGAGATGAGCGCGTCACGGCTCTGGCGCTGATGCTGACCAGCACCAGGCAGATCAGCGTGCAACCGAAAGCCAAAGTCAGAGAGGTGTACTTGGCGATAAAACCGATCAGCGCCGGGCCGGTTAATAAACCGATATAACCGACCAGCGTTACGGCGGGAAACGCCTGGCCAGGCGGTACCTGCTTTTGATTGCCGACGGCGTTGAACAGAATGGGAACGATGTTGGCGATGCCCAGGCCGACCAGCATCAGCCCGACGAAGGCGGACCAGGCCAGAGGGACGCTGACGGTCAACAGCAATCCCGTTGCGGCGCACAGGCTGCCGAACAGCAGAGTGCGGTAGCGCCCGATGGTGCCGATCAGCCGGTCGCCACACAGTCGCCCGCAGGCCACGGCGACGGCATACAGCGTGAACCCCATCCCAGCCTGCGATTTGGCCACGCCGCGTTCGGCATGAAGGAATAACGCCGACCAGTCGAGCATCGCCCCCTCGGTCAGGAACACGAAGAAACAGAGCAGTGCGATAAACAGGATCTTGCCGTGGGCCAGTGCCCACCGCGCGCTGCCCCGTCGCCGTTCGCCGATGCCGCCGTACGTGAGCAAGTCGCCGGCGACGATCGGCAACAGGATCGCGATGAGAATGGCGATCAGGCCGATGGCCAGGGCCGGGGCGAGGCCCGCCAGCAGCAACAGACTGACGCCGCCGGCGCCGGCAATGCCGCCAAGGCTGTAGAAGCCGTGAAAACCGGACATTTTCGCCTGGCCGCTCTCCCGCTCGACGATTATCGCCTGTGAGTTCATCGCCACATCCATGATGCCGTTGACGGCGCCAAATACCCCCAATGCCGCCCCCATCAGCAGCGGAGCATCGATTAACGCCAACAACGGCAAGTCGATGCACAGCAAGGCGCCTGCACCCAGCAACACGGTGCGGCACCCCAGCTTGGCGATCAGATAACCGGCGAAGGGCATGATCGCCATGGAGCCGGCGGCGAGGCAAAACAGCAGCAAACCGAGCGTGCCGTCATCGATGCCCAACCGTGCTTTTACGAAAGGGATCAGCGGCGCCCAGGCGGCCATGCCCAACCCGGCGAGGAAGAATATCGCTCGGGTGGCGATTTGCCGGCGATGATTCTCCGTGGCCTCACCGGTTAGCCAATGCAGCATCATGACGATCGGCTCTGTGCGACGGACAGATAGTCGGTATAAATTTGCGGCGAACCGGAAAATGACGCCAGTTGCTTCCACTCTTCATACATTTGTTTGGTGTCGCGATGCGCTTTGGCGAAGGTTGTCGCTTCGGCGGTGGCGATGTCGGGTTCCGGGTAGAACACGTCCAGCGCCGCCAGGCTGGCGATTTCCATCATGACCGCGTACTGGTCGAGCCGATTGCCGCGCTCTCCCTTGAGCAAATGAAACTTCCAGCCCGGATAATCTTCAATGCGATGGTGATTCTCGGCGATAAAACGTTCGAACTGCGCCGGCGTCACGCCCTCGCGCAGCGCCAGATTGTGGATGCCGATAATGCGTGCTTCGGGTGCCTCTCCGGGCCGTTCTTGAAAACGCGGGCCACTCGGCACGTCACTTCTTTCATTCTCCGCCAGCAGACGATAATCGCTGAACAGCGTCGGCAGCAGACTGTAGGTGCCCAGTTTTCGCCATTCGGCGAGGATTTCCTGCGCATCGGCATGCTGACGCCAGAATTCGTGCGCTTGCGCCGTTCTCTGTCCGGTAGCGGTAACGTAACGATCGCGCTGCTCGGGGCTGTCAATCTCGTACAGCATCAGGTATTGCCCGACGCGCTCGCCGCGCAGGCCGCGCAACAACGTCCAGCGCCAGCCGGGATAACAGGGGATATGTACGCCTTTTTCGCGGACAAAGGTTTCAAACTGTTGTTGCGTTACGCCGGCTTCGGTATCGATGCCGATGTAATAGAAGCTGAATACCGGTTTAGGTTTGGAGGCGGTTGTGGTCATCATTCACTCCTGATGGGGGAATTCTGCGGAAAATTGGGTATTGATAATGGCTTCAACCAGCGTGACGCCGATGGGCGTTAGCCTGACGCACGGGCCATCGACGGTGACCAACGCTTTATCCACCAAAGTTTTCAACGTGTGGCGGATGACCGGGTTAGCAAACAGACTGTTGCCGTCAAAGCGCCGTTTAAACACCCGATCGTCCACCGGCAGCAAGGTGGAGAGCGCCATTTTGAAAGCGTTCACTTCGCGCTGGATCGGAGAGAAACCGCGGCTTTCCTCGATGGGCAGCCGATCTTCGTTGAGCGCGTCCTTGTATTTCTTGTAACCGGTGAGGTTGATGGCTTCGGATCGCGTCGATTTGGAACTGCCGCCCAAACCGATCGCCACTTCCGGATACTGTTTGTCGAGATCGGTGATCAGCGCCTTCCACTTTTCCGGTTGTTGATCATTGCGGTGAAAGTACATGGTGGGGTGTTCGGTATAGCCGTCGTTCAGGTATCTTTCGACCAGTTCGCGCATTTGGTACTGCTTGCCCAATCCTGGGAAGCGCATGTTATTGACACTGATCAGCCCCTTTTTCTGCCACAGGCTTTCGCGTTCGCCCGAGACGCCGGTGCGATTTTTAATAAACTCATCCATGTGCAGCTTGGTGCAGACGACATGTGACAGATCCAGCGCAAGGGTCTTTTCCATGTCGTATTTTACGTCGTCCACGCTTTGCCCCAGCATGCCATAGATGAGATCCACGCTGACCCAATCGATGCCGAGTGCACGCGCATGATAAATGGTTTCCACGCATTCCTCGGCCGAATGCATGCGCCCGCAGGCGGTGATGATGTCATCATTGAAGGACTGGGTACCGAAGCTGATTTTGCTGAAGCCGAGCTCTTTCAACAGCGTCAGATAGGCTTTATTCAGGGTGCCTGGCTCTCCTTCGAAACGCAGGGTGGCGTTAGCGAAGTTAAAGTGGCTGTAGTAGAAGGCCATCATACGGCGTAGTTCCGGCTCCGGCAGCAGGGACGGCGTGCCGCCGAAGACGTTGAACTCGCCGATTTCCACCTCGGCCAGGCTGGGCACGCGCGCCAGCCACATTCGAGCCTCTTTGATATTGAAGTCGACCAAATCGCGGAATACCTCCTGAGAGGCGGGCGCCTTGGGATTGAGTATCACCGTGGGGTACTGGCAAAAATGGCAGCGATAGCGGCAGGTTGGGATATAGGCCCAGAGATGGATTTTGCCCGCCTGACGAATGTCGGCTTCCATGTCGGTAAAAAACGCGGACAGCGGATAGTCGACGATATCGCCGGGGAACACGTGACAGCCGAACGGATCCTTATGCACATACTCCAGAAAGGCCCGGTTTTGCGGTTGCGCCAGGAAAGCGTTCACCTGCGGCGTAGGGTAGTTTTCATCGATATCCAATAACGATTGCAAGGCTTCGTCATTCATCAGAAGACCCCTCCATTACCGAAATAGTTATGTGCTTCGCCGGACTCGCGGTCTTCACAGAAGTAATAAACAAAGCGGGGGAAATCATCGTCGTTGACCGCGTCGAAACAGGCCGGCAATGTGGGCGGGAAACCGATATCGTCACCGACGGCGCGGCGCATGACGGCAAACAGCGCATCGCGAAACTCAAGGTAGAGCCGATAGGCGGGGGTTTTGTAGGCATGAATTGGTTTGAAATCGATGATGCGCATCTCGTGTTTCAGTTCGTGAATGCGGCGGTAGAGGCGGTCGGCCAGCGGGCCGGAGAAGAAATCGCGCACTTCGCTGTTTTCCAACAGCAGATACGGGTTGAGCAGCACGGGCAGTAAGATATTCTTGGGCGTGTAGTCCTTGACCGAGTAATCCCAGGCCAGTTTCGCCTCCGCCGGTGTGGCGTCCGCCAGTACGGTTTTCTGCCGCTCAACGTCCGGCCGGACGTCTTTCATGATAATGATGCCGTCTTTGCCGTAGGCGATGCCGTTGATTACCTCGTCGAGGAGGGTGTCGACCCGACGGCTGTTGATCTCAACGTAAGCATGCCGGGCGTAAACCGGTTTGCCGCCGTAGGCGATAACCTTAATGCCGAAATCCCAGTCGTCGGACAGGTGCTCGACAAAACGACCGTTGTTGAGCTGATAGAAGATTTCAATGCCGCCTACCGCGTCATACAGGCTGCGCTCCACCCCGAACCCTTTGCCGTCGGGGAAGCCGCCGAACAGGGAGAATGAGAATTCACGCAGACGCAGCGTTTTTTGGATCTCGCGGAACAGGTTGGGGCGTTGCTCAAAATCTACGGGGTTGTAGTAATAGTTGCAGGTGCCCAGGTCACCTTGTTGATCGAGCATGGTATTCACCAGTTCGTAAAGCCAAAATGTATCCACGGTGCAATCGGCATCGGCGGAAACGATATAGTGCTTGCGTTTTTTTCCCAGCCGGCTATCGCGGGCTTTGGATCGCAGCGACGCATAATCCATACCGCGTTTTCTGGCCGAAGAGACCCCCTGTACCTTCTCGTCGATAACAAGAATATCCATAACCGGATGTCTTTCACTAAAAGCATTTATTTTAGCGACGGAGTCATCGGTGGAGTTATTATCGACAATAATCAGCTCGTAAGTGTCGTGGGTGATTAATTCATTCTTGGTATTCTGATTGAATAGAGAAAGCAAAACCGCCTCGATACGGTCGCTTTCATTATAAACGGGCAGTACGACAGACACAAAAACAGTATCACGCATAAATCCTCCAGGGCTAATGAAAGTCCACAGTTAGAAATGGCTTGTCTGAAAGTGAAGTGTCACATCAAGTGATATCGACGTTTAACTAATATTTAAATATTCCATGACGTTGTTTGACAGTACTCGTTTTCCCAGCGTGAAATTGTTTTCCGCTACGCGTCTCATTTTTTCTTTGTTATTAATAAATTGATAGAGTTCGTCGACGAATTCGTCACTTGGCAAACCGTCGTGCAACTCAGAGATCGTCATGATAGGGGCTTCAAAGCCGTGCTGGCCATAGACCTCATGGTAATACTCGTAGCTGGTGGCGATATAGCAGCGCCGGCAGCTGACCGCTTCGCCAATGGGATTGCCGTAGCTGTCATAGTCATATGAGGTGAGAAAAGAGACCAAATCGCAGGAGTAATAGAGATCTTCTATGCAAAGCGTATCACTTTGCGAACGCATACTGGCATGGGGAAGCATGCCGACAAATTTGACGTAGGGGAGAACTTGCAGTTCCTGCGCCAATTTGGCGAGCTGCAAATAACATGATGGATCCTCATATTCATTGCCGGCGATCGCCAAATAGACGCGGCGAACGTTGTTGTTACGTATAAATAAAGCGTTAAGCCTGCTGACCAGTACAATATCTCGGTCTAATCTTTTCTGGGGGATTATACGGGTGGTTCTGGCAATGAGAATGTCATTTTCACTTATATTAATCTGCTTTCTGCAGTTTATCCTTTCGAGACTTTCCGAGAAATCATAGGTGTTTTTCTTTACCTCGACATGGACATCATGGTTGCACCAGGCCTCAAGCTTCTGCTTCAGATCGTGATTGAGCGTGACATAGGTAATGTATTTTGAAGCGATAGGTTTGATGGCGTGAGAATAAGGTGGGGGGCCGTATTTGAGCACCTTTTTTTCACTGTTCCACATCAGGTCATGATCGCGCCATATCACGAAACGTGTCAATTGATAGCGTCGGCCATAGTCTTCTATCGCAAGATACAGTGCCTTGGTATAGATAATGTTTTCCGGCAGCGTGCCGTTTTCCACCACCACATGGCTGATCGCAAGCGCTTCCCATTGGGCGATGAGGCGATCCGCAAGTTGCCGTGCCGCCAGCGCAATAGTGCGCAACAAGCCGGCTTTTTCTTCATCGTCAATGGGCGTTTTCTGGCCGATCAGCGCCGCGTGTGCGTAGTCCAGAAAGGCGGGGTGATAGTCCGGAATCGACGTGATGCCGTCCAGGCGGACAAGCGTAAAGACATCCCGGTAAATATCATGCTCATGTCTATAGGATTTATTAAAGTTTCCCTTATCAATCTTGATGTCGTATCCCAGATCAAGATATGACCGAAATCCACATGCTTGCAGTCGTTTGGCAATCTTCATTGCTTCTACCGTGATCCCTGAGACCGAGACGGCATCGAACGAAATGAACATTGCATTCTTCTCTTGCCTAGCGTGCATCGCAGAACCTCCTGCCATTGAGTAGTGCATTGATTTGGATTAACTATTTTTTAACAAGTCTCCGGTAACGTTCCCAATTGAGTGGAAAAAAAATCGCTTTGACGCTCTGGAATACACTCAAATCCGACAGAACGGAAGCTTAACCGTTCAAAAATGTAAAGATACGTTTATGCTTTGTGAGGGTTCTCACAAATATCTCGGTGCGGGAGTGGTGAAAAAACAGTGGGAAATATGGGGGCAAAGCCCCCGAATACAGAATAGGCGGTGCCTGGTTTAACGATTCGTTATACCGCCTTTGGCGGGTTGTCGTATCGCCTGCAGCATTTCGGGCACCCGCTGGGATTCCACCGCCCGGCTGAACAGAAAACCCTGGCCAATATGGAAACCGGCTTCGCACAGCGTTTGCCGCTGTTGCTCGGTTTCCACGCCCTCGGCGATGATATCGATCGACAGCTTTTGACCGAGGATGCCGATGCTTTCCACGATCGCCAGGATCGCCGGTTCGGTATTCATACGTTGAACGAAGTCGCAGTCCAGCTTAATGCAGTCCAGCGGATAATCCATGATATGGCTGAATGAGGAGTGGCCGGTGCCGAAGTCGTCCAGCGCGATGCGGATGCCCATCTCCTTGAGCATTTGCAACGCGCGCAGCACGTACTTCGAGCCGTGTTTGTTGAACGCGTGCTCGGTCACTTCCAGTTCGATCAGGTGGTGGGGAATGCTGAATTTCAGCAGGCGCTGCAGGAAAGTTTCGGCGTAGTTGTCGCGTAAAAACTCGATCGGCGACACGTTCAGCGAGATGGGCCGCACCGCCACGCCCGCCGCGCGCCAGCGGGCGATATCGGCGAAGACCTTCAGCTGCATGGCTTCGCTGATTTTGGTCGCCAGCTCGTAGTCGTTGAACGCCTCGCTCACCGTCGCCGGCAGCTGCACGCCGTTGATCGGGCAGTGCCAGCGCAGTAAGGCTTCAAAGCCGACGATGCTGCCGTCGATGAGGCTGACCTTCGGTTGGTAGCTGGGGCGGATGCAGTTGTCGCGCACGATCTGGCGCGCGTAGTTGAGCTGGCTGGCGCGGGCGCGCGCCTTGTCCATCATCTTACGGTCGAACATATAGATGCCGCCGCGGCCGCCGTCTTTCAGCTCATACAGCGCGGTATCGGCGCATTTCATCAGTTCCGAAGCGTCGCGGGCGTCTTTGGGATAGATGGCGCCACCGATGCTCATGCCGCAATGCAGCGTCTTGCCGCCGTGAGTGATCGGCGTCTCCAGCTGCAGCAGAAACTTGTTGGCGATGCGGAAAATATCCTGCTCGTTTTCGACGTCGCTGATCACGACGGCGAACTCATCGCCGCCGAGGCGAGAGACGAACGAGTGCGTATTCATGCAGATGCTGAGCCTTTTGCCCAAAACCCGCAGCAGATGATCGCCCGCCGCGTGGCCCAGCGTGTCGTTCACCAGCTTGAAGTGGTCAAGATCCAGCAGCATCAGCCCGAGCGACTTGTTGCCGTGCAGGGCGCGCTTCATCTCTTGCTTCAGTTTCTTCTTGAATAAGCGCCGATTGGGCAGGCCGGTCAATTCGTCATATTCGCTGGCGAGCAACAGACGTTGTTCCATCACGCGTTGCGAAGTCACGTCACGCGAGACGCACAAGATCTCGGCCACGGTACCGCGTTCGTCGCTGACCGGCGTGAGAATGTTGTCCCAATGCTGTTTTTTACCCTGCGGCGTCACGCTCAATCCCGTGAAGCGCGCATTTTTTCCTGATCTGACGCTGCGCAGCGCCTTGCGGCCGCGGCGCCGGATCTCGGGTGACAGCAGGCCCAGCCAGGGCATGCCAAACTCTTTTTGCGCCGGATCAAGACCGAGCGCCAGGCTGCCGGAACGGTTCATGTGGCGCAGCGTGCCGTCGTGATTGATCACTTTGATGCAGTCGACACTGGCGTCCAGCATGTCTTGCTGGATAGAGAGCGTCTGAACATTTTTCTGGCGCTGCAGCATTTGCGGATGGATGTCGGTCGCCGTGAGGTACCAGCTGGGCTCCAGCGCCATGCCGTCCTGCCGGGCGTTAAACGCCAGCATAAACCAACGGTAGGTGCCGCTGCGATCGCGCAGGCGTGCCTCGCCGGCGAACGAGGAGAGGGCCACGATCGCCTGGCGCCATTGTGCCGCCAGCCGCTCGCGATCGTCGGGGTGAAGGGCATCGAGCCAGTCAGCGGCGCCGTGCTCACCGGTCATTGCGCCGGTATAGTCGCGCCACTGTTTATTAAAGTAGCCGCCAAGGCGGTTGCCGAAGCAAATCAGACCGGGCAAGTCGTCTACGATTTCGCTATAGAGAGTAATCGGATTTTTGTTATTGGTTTGCTTGGGCAACAGGGTCATGCGGCCTTTCCTCGGAAAATTACCCATATTCTCGCTCTATAGCAGAGCTTCTTTCAATATAGTCTTGCCAATGAAATTGGGAATAGCCAGCGGGTGCGGCTAAAAATAAGCCCGCTAGCATGGAATACATCCAGCGTGAACGCATTAGGAATACTCCTGTTATTTATAAGCCCCCCTTATATTGCAGCGAAAAATAAGTGATCGGACCACGGTGTGTTGTTGTCGTGAAAATTAACCATTCTTGATGTTTCTATAGGGCTAAATGTTCAGTCGCCATGATGCTCTCCCGAACGCTCTTCAGCGTGCTCTATGCGGTAACGCTGACAAAAAACGCAGCCCAGACGGTGATAAACGCCATTTTATGCACGTTTAAGCAGCCGCCTATGCCCCTTCCCAGTTGGCTTATCTGAAGATACATGATGTAAATCAAGAAATGTTTTGTTTCATCTGTTGACACTTTGCTTACGTATAAGATAGCCTCGCGAATGAAAATCATTAACAAAATTGGATGATTAAGCGAGATGCACCCACTGTCTGATTCTCGCGCTCCGGCCAGATGGCCGAGCTGCCCCGGCGTAACGGCGCCGATAAACGTACATTCGCCCCCTGTTTGCCTCTCAGCGCCATAGGTGCCAGGCGCGGCGGCATACTCTTGTCTGCCCGCACAAGTTTTCGTCACTCAGCATGTCTTCTCATGCGGCCCGTATCGGGTCTGCATGCGCTATCTGTTGTTTCACTATCAAGGGAGGTCGCAGGGCGGTTCAAACGTAAGTTTTCTTCTGGGTATAAATAAACATGGAGCGTAAAATGAAACTTAATAGAAAATTGAAGTTAGCGTATTGCGTTTTTCTGGGTTGTTATGGCTTATCCATTCATTCTTCTCTTGCCGCTTATCAGGATCCCGGTCGGTTGGGCGCGCCTGACAGTTGGAAAACCGCTGAGTTTAACCGCCAATGGGGGCTTGAGGCTATTTCCGCCGAATTTGCCTATGCCAGAGGGTATACTGGAAAAGGCATAACCATCGGCATTATCGACAACGCCATTCTTTCCCATTCTGAATTCGCCGGCAAACTGACGCGATTGGATAACGGCAGTTATAATTTCTCGTACGATAAACAAGACAATATGTCTTTCGGCGATCACGGTACCCATGTAGCCGGTATTGCCGCAGCGAAAAGAGACGGCGGCGGTATGCACGGCGTGGCTTTCGACGCGGATATTATCGGCACCAAATTGAATGACTACGGTAACCGCAACGGCCGTGAGGCGTTGATTCAGAGCGCGGCTCGCGTCATCAACAACAGCTGGGGGATTGCACCGGACATTCGCCTTGATGCCAAAGGCGATATCATTTGGTTGCCGAACGGCAGGCCGGACTACGTGGCATTCGTAAAAAGCGAAGTGATCGGCGAGATGATGCGCAACAAGGCCAGTGTGGAATGGGGCAGCGAACAGCCGGTGCCTACCGGCGCGCACAGCGCGATGCCAACGCTGCTGCGGGCGGCCCGGCACGGTAAGCTGATCGTCTTCTCGGCAGGCAATTACAACAACTACAATATTCCCGAAGCGCAAAAATCGCTGCCTTACGCCTTCCCGGACGTCTTGAACAATTACCTGATCGTGACCAACCTGAGCGACGAAAACACGTTAAGCGTCTCTTCGACGAGCTGCGGGCAAACGGCCAGTTACTGCGTTTCCGCACCGGGCTCCGATATTTACAGCACCGTCGGCCGGCTGGAGTCCAATACCGGCGGCGCCGTTAATCGCGAAGCCTATAATAAGGGCGAGCTTTCGCTTAATCCCGGCTACGGCAATAAATCCGGCACCTCAATGGCGGCGCCGCACGTTACCGGCGTTGCCGCCGTATTGATGCAACGCTTCCCTTATATGAGCGCCGATCAAATATCCGCGGTAATTAAAACCACCGCCACCGATTTGGGTGTTGCCGGTATTGATAATCTGTTTGGCTGGGGACGTGTCAATTTACGTGATGCGATCAACGGCCCGAAAATGTTTATTACCCAAGAGGATATCCCGCAGGAATATTATGTACCGGGCTCCTACAGTGAAAAACAGTTCGTGGTGAATATCCCCGGTCTGGGAAATATCGTCGAACCCGGTACCTCTGTTGAGCGGCGCTGCACGTCGAGCGAATGCGACTTCGATTCGTGGAGTAACGACATCAGCGGGCACGGCGGCTTGACCAAAACGGGCGCCGGCACGCTGGCGTTGTTGGGTAATAACACCTATCGCGGTGATACCTGGGTAAAACAGGGCGTGTTGGCGATCAACGGTTCGGTGGCCTCCAACGTCTATATCGAAAATAGCGGCACCTTGTCCGGTGAGGGTACCGTAGGCGCCTTCAGGGCGGTTCGGGGCGGCAGCGTCGCGCCGGGTAACGGCATCGGCACGCTGCATGTGTTGCACGACGCCATTTTTGATCGCGGTTCGCAGTATAACGTGGAAGTGGCTGACAATGGCCGCAGCGACAAGATCGACGCACGACGCGCGTTTCTCAACGGCGGCAGCGTGAACGTCAGCCTGGAGCACAGCAAAAATCTGCTGTCGCAGAATGAGGCGCAAAGTTTGTTGGGCAACAAATACACCATCCTGACGACGACAGACGGCGTCAACGGCCGGTTCGAAAACGCCAACCCAGCGTATCCGTTTGTTAATGTGACGCTGGATTATCAGGGTAATGACGTCGGCCTTGGCATCACCCGCACCGCCGCCCGTTTTGACACCCTGGCCAGCACTGAGAACGAAAAAGCGGTGGCCCGCGCGGTGGAAACGCTCAACGCGACGGAACCGGTCACGGAAACGGTGAAGCGCAGCGTGGCTGCCCCTACCGCTGAGGCGCTAAACGCACTGCAAAGTGATGAAGGCAAAGCGCAAGCCGATACCGAAGATGCGGGCGTCGTAACCGGCCATCCGGTGTATGAAAGCTTCCTCGGCTTCACGTCGGCCAGAGAGCTGCAACAGGCGACCCGCCAACTGTCCGGCCAGGTCCATGCGGATATGGCTTCCGCCCAGATTAACGAAAGCCGTTACCTACGCGATGCCGCCACCGAGCGCTTGCGCCAGGCGGAAGGCCGCCGTATCGCTTCCGATATCAAGGCGGATGATAATGGGGCCTGGGCGAAACTGCTGGGCAACTGGGGGCATGCTTCCGGCAACGATAATGCCACCGGTTACCAAACGTCCACCTACGGCGTGCTGTTGGGTTTGGATGGCGAGCTGTTTGACGACGGCCGGCTTGGGGTAATGACCGGGTATACCCGCACCTCGCTGGACGGTGGTTATCAGTCAGATGCGCACAGCGACAACTACCATTTGGGGCTGTATGGCGACAAACGCTTCGGTGCGTTGGCGCTGCGGGCGGGGGGCACCTATACCTGGCATCGTATCGATACCTCACGCTCGGTGAACTACGGCGCACAGTCGGATCGCGAGAAGGCCAGCTATAACGCGCGCACCGGCCAGCTGTTTATCGAAAGCGGTTACGATTGGAGCAACGATGTGGCCAATCTGGAGCCATTCGCCAACCTGGCGTACACCCACTATCGGAATGAGGGGATCAGCGAGCAAGGCGGGGCGGCGGCGCTGCGCGGCGATAAGCAAAGCCAGTCTGCCACCGCGTCAACGCTGGGCCTGCGGGCCGATACCCAATGGCAGGCCGATAGCGTGGCGATCGCGCTGCGCGGCGAACTGGGCTGGCAGCATCAATACGGCAAGCTGGAGCGCAAAACGCAGCTGATGTTCAAACGTACCGATGCGGCGTTCGACGTGAACAGCGTGCCGGTTTCCCGCGATGGGGCGATTCTGAAAGCGGGCGTCGATGTTGCGGTAAACAAAAACGCCGTCTTGTCCCTTGGCTACGGCGGGCAGTTATCGTCAAACCACCAGGATAACAGCGTCAACGCCGGTCTGACCTGGCGCTTCTGATCGCGGTTAGCGTGCTTCACCCTACTCAGCCTCCATCGCAACGATGGAGGTTTTTTATTGGGCGGGCGGCAAGCCGTCGACGATGGTAATCATGGCTTCCGCCACGTGGTGCCGCTGTTGTTTTGCCAACTGATAGGCCGGTGAATGGTAGCAAGCCAACGCGGTAGCGTAGTCGTCGAATTCGATCAGCACATGCTTTATGAACGCTGGGCCTTCGAGCGTTTGCGCCTGTTCGCCGCGGGCGAGAAAACGGGCGTTGAACTGGCGAAACGCCTGGGGCGCCAAATCCATATAATGCTGATATTGCTGCGGATCTCTTACGGTGACATGGGCAATCCAATACGCGGGCATTTCAGGACTCCTGCTGCAGAATGCGCTTGGCCAGTGCGGCAGCCTCGGTCAGATGTTCGATGACCTCTTGCCTGGCCTGCGCCGGGTTGTTTTGCTCGATGGCGTGATAGATCCGCGTCATGCGCTCGAAACCGGCCAGCTGACGCTCCGGGGTTTTCAAGGTCAGGGCGCGCAGGCGGCTGATGCGGCTATTCAGGCGTTGAACGATTTCCCAGGCGATGGCGTGATGGGCCACCTGGAAAATGGTTTCATAAAAAGCCTGCGACGCTTCAACGCGCTGAATATCGTCCTGCCCGGCCGAAGCCTGATTAATTGCAATTAATTTTTCATGCAGTTTCTTTTTATCTTCCGGCCCAGCGTTCAAGGCGCAGTCGTGAGCGGCATCCTGTTCAAGCAGCAGACGAATAGTATAAATCTGCTCGGCAATGTCCCAGGTCAAAATAGCGACAATCGGCCCTTTCTTGCCGAGCGTCTCAATGAGTCCCTCCGCTTCGAGATAACGGATCACCTCACGCACCACGCTGCGGCTGACGCCCAGCTCCTCGCACAGGCTGCGTTCCACCAAACGATCGCCGGCCTGAAAATACCCTGAGATAATCGCCTGCCTAATTTTCGCCAATGCCAATTCGCGCAAGGTGACCGGTGCATTCTCAATCTTCAATGATGCCTGAACCATAATTGTCTCTATTTTTTGTGGATCATCATTAATCCGGATAACGACGCGAATTCCCGTTTGCCCGGTACTATTAACATCTTTCCAACCCGCAAAGCAACGGCGGCCGATTTCGCGCCGCATCGCCAAAACGGTGAATGTTGCAGCAGCTCACAAAATCGAAAGATAGCCTAAAAAAACCGCTTTTCGTTGCCGATACCCGCTGGCTCAACGGGTTCGGCACCGGCACAGGTTGCCGAGTGGGGGCGGTCATGGCCGGCGTTTTGCCCCCCGTCAAAGCCCAAGTGAGTTTATTAATGCATTGATTAATAAATGTTATTTTTAATTTATTTTTGCCGTCTCATCGTAAAATAAGAATACCGTATTATGGTATACCAAATTTTGACATGCCAATCTGCCCGATGCTATACCCTCGAATCGTGACACATGGTTAACATTTGATTTACTTTTCGAGGTCCCTTATGCATCAAGACATTCGCAAGACCCTGGTCTCTACCGAAACGATCTACACCGACGGCGGCAAATCGGCGGGCAAACCGCTGGTGATGATCGCCGCTGCGGCGGTCATCAAAAACCCCTGGGCCAGACAAGGCTTTGTCGAGGATCTGGCGCCAAAGATTCGAGAAATGGCGCCGGTGCTGGGTGAGCTGCTGACCGGTTTGATCCTCAAGGAAGCCGGCTCCGGCGAGCGGGTGGAAGCCTTCGGCAAAAGCGCGGTGGTGGGGCTGGGCGGCGAGTTGGAACACGCCTCGGCGTTGATCCACACGCTGCATTTCGGCAACCACTACCGTTCGGCGGTCAACGGCAAAAGCTATCTGGCGTTCAACAATACCCGTGGGCCGGCCAACGCGCCGATTCTGATCCCGATGATGGGGAAAAACGACGAAGGCAGCCGTGAGCACTACCTGACATTCCAGTTCAACATCAACGACGCGCCTTTCGACGACGAGATCGTCATTGCACTGGGCGCGGCGCTGGGGGGGCGGCCGCATCACCGTATCGGCAACCGTTATTTGGATCTGAAAGAGTTGGGCCATGATCAGAACAATCCGGCAGCTGTCTGAGCCCGCTCTGCGGGTGGGGTATCTGGAGGCCGGGCATGGCGAGCCGCTGGTGTTGATCCACGGCGTAGGCATGAACGCGGAGGTCTGGTATCCCCAGCTCGATGCGCTTAGCGCGCGCTTTCGGGTCATCGCCGTCGATATGCCGGGCCACGGCGAAAGCGAAGGCTTCGCCCACGCCGCGACGCTGGAGGATTATGTGCGCTGGATGGCGGCCTTCTTAAACACCCTGGATGCGCCGAGCTTTGCGGTGGCGGGGCACTCGATGGGGGCGTTGATCACCGCCGGTTTGGCGATCGATTATCCGGAGCGGGTTAATCGCGCCGTGGTGATGAGCGGCGTGTTCCAACGTACGCCCCAAGCCAGCGCCGCGGTCGCGCAACGCGCCAGCGCGTTGGCCAGCGGCCAGACGCAGCTCGACTCGCCGCTGAGCCGGTGGTTCGGCGCCGATCCTGTCGAACAGCATCTGCGCCGGCAGGTGGGCGGCTGGTTACAACAGGTAGACGTCACGGGCTATGCCCGCGCGTATCAGGCGTTTGCGACCGGCGATCGGGTGTATGCCCAGCGTTGGCACCTTATCCGCTGCCCGGTGTTGGTATTGACCGGCGAGCACGACGCCAATTCCAGCCCGGAGATGGCGCGGCAAATGGCGCAGGCCGCCCCGAACGGGCGCGCGGTGATCATTGAAAACGCCAAACACATGGTCAGTTTGACCGATGCGCAACGCGTCAACGCGCTGATGCTCGATTTTCTGACCGCAGAGCAACCTTTGACTGTAGGAGCGGCAAATGGACGCGGATAAACGCAGGCAGTTGCGCGACGCTTTCGGCGCCTTTATGACCGGCGTCACCATTGTAACCTCGGTGGACAAGCAGGGGCAGCCGATTGGCTTCACCGCCAATTCGTTTTCGTCAGTGTCGCTGGATCCGGCGCTGCTGTTGGTGAGCATCGATAAGCGTTCGGCGAATCTGGAGCACTTTACCCAGTGCAGCCATTTCGCCATCAATATTCTGGCGGAACGGCAAAAAGAGGCTTCAACCATTTTTGCGCAAAAGAACGAAGACCGCTTTGCGCTGATCGATTGGCGCTGGAGCGCGTCACGGGTGCCGCTGATCGATAACAGTTCGGCGTGGTTCGACTGTTCGCTGCATCAGGTGGTGGACGCCGGCGACCATGCCATTCTGATCGGCAAGGTCGAAGGGTTCGAGTCCAACGCGACCGCCGGTCTGGGGTATTACCGCGGCGCATACTTCACGCCTTATCAAAACGCGCAGTCGCTGATTGGCGGGCCGCAGGTGGTGGTGAGCGCGCTGATCGAGTTTGAAGGGCACGCCGTGATGGTGCGGCAAAACGACGGCGGCTATCAACTGCCGTCCAGCGCGGTGGAGAAACGCAGCGTCAGCGAAACGTTGGGGGATTTACTGCAGCAGTTGGGCATCAACGCCCATCCGGGTTTCGTCTATTCCGTCTACGACGACCGGCAGAAGCACCAGCAACACATCGTTTTTCTGTGCGCGCTGCCGACCGACACCGGCAGCTTGACCCCGCAGCTGAGTGCGGCGGAATGGTTCGACATGCCGACGCTGGCGCGGCTGCCGATCAAGGATCCGGCGCTGCGGTCGATGCTGGCCCGGTTCGTCAAAGAAAACGCCGTAGGCAATTACGGTATCTATTATGGCGATGAGCACAACGGTGCCATCAAGCAATTCGCCGGTTGAGGCTGAACGGGAGAGTGTGATGAAACTGTCTTTATTCGTGCATATGGAACGAACGTTACCCGAAGAGTCGCAGGAAAAGCTCTACCAGGAGATGATCGAACTGTGTGAAATCGCCGATCGCGGCGGCATGCACGCCATCTGGACCGGTGAGCACCACGGCATGAATTTCACCATCGCGCCGAATCCGTTCATCAATCTGGCGGACATTGCCCGACGCACTTCCAGGGTGCGGCTCGGCACCGGCACCATCATTGCACCGTTCAATCACCCGATCCGTCTGGCGGGCGAGGCGGCGATGACCGACATCATCACCGGCGGCAGGCTGGAGCTGGGTATCGCGCGCGGCGCCTATTCCTATGAATACGAACGGCTGATGCCTGGTTTGACCGCTTGGGATGCCGGGCAACGCATGCGTGAGCTGATCCCGGCGGTAAAAAAACTCTGGCAGGGCGACTATGCCCATCAGGGGGAATACTGGTCGTTCCCGGCGACCACCTCCTCGCCGCTGCCGAAACAGCAGCCGCATCCGCCGATTTGGGTGGCGGCGCGCGATCCCAACAGCCACGAATTTGCGGTGCAAAACGGCTGCAACGTTCAGGTTACGCCGCTGCATCAGGGGGAAGAGGAGATCGTGCGGCTGGTGACCTGTTTCAACGAGGCGCGTGCGCGTTTCGCCGCCGAGCAGCCGCTGAAGATCATGCTGTTGCAGCATGGCTACGTGGCGGAAGACGAGGCGGACGCCCGTCTGGCGGCGGAAGAGCTCAACCGTTTCTACCATTACTTCGGCGCCTGGTTCAAGAACCAACGTCCGGTTCAGCAAGGATTGATTCAGCCGCTCAGCGACGAGGAGATTGCCGCCAATCCCTATTACTCCGCCGACATGATGCGCACCAACCTGGCTATCGGCACCGCCAATGAGGTCATTACGCGGCTGAAAAAATATGAGGCGCTGGGTTATGACGAGTTTGCGTTGTGGATCGACAGCGGCATGAGCTTTGCGCGTAAGAAGGCCTCTCTGGAGCGGTTCATTCGCTGCGTGATGCCGGAATTTCACTAACGGAGGCGCTAATGGAGTCGTTCGAACTTTATATTGATGGTCGGTTTGATGGCGGATCGGCGACCTTTGCCTCGCTCAATCCGGCGACCGGCGAACCCTGGGCGCAGGTGGCGGAAGCGCGCGCCCAGGATGTGGATCGCGCCGTTGCGGCGGCACACCGGGCGTTTCAGGGAGCCGAATGGCGCGACATGACCGCCGGCGCGCGCGGCAAGCTGTTGTTACGGCTGGCCGATTTGCTGGAGCAACACGCCCCCGAACTGGCGCGGCTGGAGACGCTGGATACCGGCAAGATCATCCGTGAAACCCAGGCGCAGATCGCTTATGTAGCGGAATACTACCGGTACTACGCCGGCCTGGCCGATAAGATGGAAGGCAGCGTGCTGGCGATCGACAAACCCGATATGGAAACCTGGGTTCGACGTGAGCCGATCGGCGTGGTGGCGGCGATCGTGCCCTGGAACAGTCAGCTGTTTCTCGCGGCGGTGAAAATTGGCCCGGCGATCGCCGCCGGCTGCACCCTGGTGGTGAAAGCGGCGGAAACCGCGCCTGTGCCGCTGCTGGCGTTCGCCAAACTGATAGACCAGGCCGGCTTTCCACGCGGCGTGTGCAATGTGATCACCGGCTTTGCCGCCGAATGCGGTGCGGTGCTGACGGCGCATCCGCAGGTAGACCACATCGCCTTTACCGGCGGCGCGGAAACCGCGAGGCATATCGTTCGCGGCAGTGCGGAAAATCTCGCCAGCACCTCGCTGGAGCTGGGCGGAAAATCGCCGTTTATCGTCTTCGACGACGCGGATCTGACCAGCGCGGCGAATGCGCAGGTGGCGGCCATTTTCGCCGCGTCGGGTCAGAGCTGCGTAGCCGGTTCGCGCCTGCTGGTGGCGGAAAGCATCAAAGACGCGTTTTTGGCCCGGCTGACGGAGAGGGTGCGCAGTATCCGCATCGGGCCGCCGGATCGCCCGGACACTCAGTTTGGGCCGCTTTGCACCCGGCAGCAGCAAGCACGGATCGCCGCCATCGTCAGCCGCTCGCTGGAGCAGGGGGCGAAACTGGTGATTGGCCATGCGGCGATCGATTCACCGGGATTTTACTACCCGCCGACGATCGTCGATTGCAGCGCGCAGCCCGACGCCGAGTGCGTGAAGCAAGAGCTGTTCGGCCCGGTGCTGTCGGTGTTGACCTTCAGGGACGAAGCGGAGGCCATCCAGCTTGCCAATGATTCAGCCTATGGCCTGGCGGCCGGCATTTTCACGCAGAACCTGACGCGCGCGCACCGGGTGACCCGTCGCCTGCGGGTGGGCGTGGTGTGGCTCAATACCTATCGAGCAGTATCGCCGCTGGCGCCGTTCGGCGGTTACGGCAAGTCGGGGTTTGGCCGCGAGGGCGGGATTGACGCCGCGCTGGAATACACCACCAGCAAGACGGTATGGCTGCGCACCAGTGACGATCCGATAGACGATCCCTTCGTCATGCGCTGAGCCAGCGCAATCAGGCGCGATCTCGGATCGCGCCCGGCAACCCAGTTTTCATCGCGTTGAAACCGGCGATCGCAATGTCGCCGGGGCAAACGCACGCTTTTTTCGACGTATTGGCACCCTACACGCTGTAAAAAATAATAATCCAGGTTAACCGGGGGATATATGAATTCTCAGCCAGAGCAGACCGCGTTTATTGAAGACAAGTCGATCGATTTTGTTCCCGCCGGGGAGCGTCATGGCCATGCCCGCAGCCTGTTCACCCTGTGGTTTTGCACCAACATTGCGCCGCTGGCGGTCGTGACCGGGGCCATCTCCACGCAGACGTTTCATCTCGATATTCTCTCGGCGCTGAGCGCGATTATCGCCGGCCACCTGTTCGGCGGCATTTTTCTGGCGCTGACCTCGGCCCAGGGGCCACAGGTCGGGATACCGCAAATGGTGCAGAGTCGGGCGCAGTTCGGCCGCTATGGGTCGCTGTTGGTGATCGTGTTCGCCACGGTGATCTATCTGGGATTCTTCATTTCTAACATCACGCTTTCGGGCAAGGTCATCCATAACGTCATCCCGTCATTGAACATGGGCGCGGCGACGGTGATTGGCGCGGTGCTGGCGACGCTGATCGGGGTGGTGGGCTACCGTTTCATCCATAAGATCAACAAAATCGGCGCCTGGGTGATGGGCAGCGCGTTGATTCTCGGGCTGGTATTGATGTTTTCTCAACCGCTGCCGGCGGATTTTTGGCAGCGGGGATCGTTCAGCATTGCCGGTTGGTTCGCCACGTTCTGCATCGGCGCCGTCTGGCAAATCAGCTTCTCGCCCTACACGTCAGACTATTCGCGCTACCTGCCGGCGGAAGTCGGCATCGCCAAACCCTTCCTGTATACCTACTTCGGCGCCTGCAGCGGCACCATTTTGGCCTTTGTGTTCGGCATGGTGGCGGTCAATCTGGTCGCCGGCAGCGACGATGCCATGGAGGCGGTGCGTCAGGCGACGGGAGGGTTGGGGCCGGTGCTGATGGTGTTGTTTCTGATCAACATCATCTGCCATAACTCGATGAATTTGTACGGTGCGGTGCTCTCGTTGATTACCGCCGTACAAACCTTCTTGCCGCAGTGGATGCCGAATGCGCGTATACGCACGCTGTTCTCGACATTGATTCTGCTGGGATCGGTATGGGTGGCGTTGGTCGCCTCGGCCAACTTCGTTCATCTGTTCCTGAACCTGATCTTTGCCTTGATCTCGGTGTTGATCCCGTGGTGCATGATCAATCTGATCGATTTTTACCTGCTTAACCGCCAACGCTATGACATTTCGGCCATTTTCAGCGCTGACGGCGGGCGCTATGGCCTGCTTAACACCCGCGCGCTCGGCGTTTATTTCGGCGGTATTGCGGTGCAGGTGCCTTTCGTTGAGAACGCGTTCTTCTCCGGCCCCTATGCCAATCTGATCCCGGGCGCAGACATTTCCTGGGTGATCAGCATGGTGCTGACCGGTATCGCTTACCCATTGTGTTGCTCACGGCGGGCTAACTGGGCGGTGCAGTTATAATTCGCGTGTATCACTGGTCAGCATAAAGTCCGGTTTGAGTGATATGATAAAGTAATATTTAGAACAGGATGTTTCTAATTTTTTAATTTATTAAATTAGATAATAATCATATGAAATGGCTAAATGGATTTGGGCTAACTTATGATTGTTATATTAATGTTGCTACTCATGGTGTTTTATATATCTCTAGCTTATGAGTTTAGAAGAATGAAAAAGCGGAGAATATATGCCTGGCATAAAAGGAAAAGAAAGAAGTCGGTTAAGCGATTAATCAACATGCTCTTATTTAAATAATTTTCCGGAGCAATCTTTACAGGGGTAGCACGATGCGCTGAGAGATCTCTTTCCCTGATGATTGTTTGTCTTGCTGCGTTGATATCGCATCGGGTTGGCACCGTCGCAATATCAGCCTGCGGGGAACAGCCGCTGCTGCCAATCCGTCAGTTGCGCCAGTGTCATGGGCTTGGCGGCAATGATTGCGCGATTTTCCAAGGCAATTTCCCGGGCACGCTGCAACGATTCGGTGCTGAGGTGCTGCAAGTTTTGTTGCGTCACCTGTTGTATTTGCGCCAGTTCACCCGCGCTAACGTGCGGCAGCTCATGACTCATCTGTAATAAGAATTCGTCGGTTAACTGCCGTAGCTGTTCAACGGTGAACGTCGGGGATTGCAGCGCGAACAGCAGGCCTTCGGCATCGGCGCAGCGGTGGAAGGCGCATTGCACCACGTAGCCCACGTTGCGATCCACGCGCAGCCGCTGAAAATAGCGCGGCGCGTAAAGCTGGGCCAGCACGCGCAGCGCCCAACGGCCTTCGGCTTCGCCGTTTGGCAGCGGGTAAAATTGCAGTAAGGCGCTTTCGGCACCGCTTTCCGTCAGCGTGACGGGGCGCTGATGCTGATGTGTCGGCAGCGGCGGCTCCGCGGCCACGGAAAAGGGGAAGTCGTACAGCAGGTGCGACAGCTGCCGTTTTAACTCGCCATCGCCGCCGATCAAGGTGGCATGCCATTGCGCCGCTGCGGTTGGTGCACTGAGCGCCGCCGGCAATTGCGCTAACAGGCGGCGAATGGCGATATCGCTTTGTTCTTTCAACTGCGTATGGCGCAGGTTCCTCGCCGCTTCGCTGAGGATAGCCTGCGGCAACGCCGCCAGCGCTCGGTTCACCTCGCTCATCCCGTGGCAGAGCAGCGCGTGGCTGCCCGCCAGTTGCAGCAGCCACACGCCCTGGTGGCGTTCGAAGCTTAAATGACCCTCCCGATGCGCCAGCTCGGCCGCCCCGGCGCGCAGCGCCGCCTGTAAGCCGTAAGCTTGTTCATCACTGAAGGGGCTGGACGGCACCGGCCGCAGCAGCAGCACCGGCTGCGCTTCGCCGGGGAGCAGATGCCGCAGCGGCGCCAGGCCGGAAGGCAATCTCGGGCTTGGCAGCGCCGCCGAGGAGGAGAAAAAGTGGAAAGGTTCCGCTGCAGGCGTCAGCGCGGCGCCGGCGAAGGGGCCAAGCGCCAGCGGCAGCCCTTGAATTTCACGGGTTTCGCCGTCACCATCGGATCGCACGGCCAGGCGACGACGCGGCGCGCAAATCAGCGCCGCAATATGCCGCGGCCAATCGTCGTTCGGTTCCGCCGGCGGCAGCCCTAGCGCTCTGGCACGCAGCTGGTCGAGCGGCGTCAAGCGGTGGAAATCGCGATTTGCCAGGTGTTCGTAATGCGCAAGCTGAGCCGGTGCCAGCACCTGCAGCGCCCGTAGCCACGCCAGCAGCGCGCTTTCGATGTGGGCAGCTTCAGCGGCTGAACCGTGATTGACGGTAAAGATAAAACTCAGCAGGGCGTTGTTCTCACTGCAGCGCGAATAATCCAGCCGAACGGCGTCACACCACGCCTGCGCACGCAGCCGGGCCAGCAGCCCGCCGGGGGCTTCGTCCTGCAGCAGGCCCTCCAGCCGCCGCAACCAACCGCGTGAATGGGAACGCGGCAGGGCAAATACCAATCTCAGCTGCGGCGTGCCGGGAAGAGACAGGGTGTAATCTTCCGCAGCGGTCAGCGGCGGCAATGCCTCGTGTGGTGTGGCGCTGCCCGATGGCAAGCGGCTGCCGTAGCACTGGGCCAGCGCATGCAGCTGTACCAGCGATTGCGGGCCTTGCAGCCACAGCGTCATGTTTGGCGCGCGAAAATAGCGCTGGTGAAACTGCCGCAGCGCCTGCTGCAAGGCGGAAATGTCGTTGCCGAACGCGGCGCGGCTGCCGATATGAAAGCGGTGCATTGCGTCCAGGCCACCGAACATCTGCCGCTGTGCGGCTTCGCAGCGGGTTTCCACCTCGGCGCGCAGCAGGCGATATTCAGCGTCGATGACCTCAACCTCTTGTGCGATCGCCTCGGCCGCCAGCTGTGGAGCGGCGAGCATATCGCTCAGCCGCGCCAACCCCTGCGCCAAATGTTCGGTGCCCACCTCGAAGAAGAACGCAGTTTGGGTGGCCTGGGTGGTGGCGTTCAGTCGGCCAGCCACCGACGGTACCCAGCCCATCAGGCCATCTTGCGCGCTGAAGTTCGCGCTGCCGCGAAACAACATATGCTCCAGCAGGTGCGCCAGGCCCGGCCAGGCGACGGGCGCCTGAAAACGGCCCGCTTCAATGCGCACCAGCGCGGCGGCGCCGGCGGCGGCAGGATCGCTTATCGCCTTGACGGCCAAACCGTTGTCGAGCTGCCAAGAGGTGCCGGCGAGTGCCATCGTCAACCCTTGAAGATCAGACGGGAGTTGGTCTGATTGCGAAAACGCAGCTGATCGATACCGATCTGCGAACGGTTCGCCGCTTCCCGCGCCGCCAGAATGGTGCCGTGGTGCGGCGATTTGCCGCATACCGGATCGGCGTTGTCGGCGTTGCCTGTCAGCATGAACGCCTGACAGCGGCAGCCGCCGTAGTCTTGCTCTTTCTCCGAGCAGGAACGGCAGGGCTCCGGCATCCAGTCATAGCCGCGATAGCGGTTAAAACCGAACGAGTGGTACCAGATATGCTGCAAATCGTGCTCCAGCACCGACGGGAAGGCGATCGGTAACTGACGAGCGCTGTGACAGGGTAACGCCATGCCTTCTGGCGTCACGCTCATGAAGATGGCGCCCCAGCCGCCCATGCAGCCTTTGGGGCGCTCCTCGTAGTAGTCCGGCGTGACGAACAGCAGATTGGCCAGCTTGCCCTCGGCGGCCATGCGTTCGCGGTAGCGTTTCACCACCGCTTCCGCGTCGGCGATCTGCTCGCGGGTCGGCAGCAGGCCCTCGCGGTTGAGGTGCGCCCAGCCGTAGAACTGGCAGGTCGCCAGCTCGACGTCGTCGGCGTCCAACTGGATCGCCAGTTCGATAATGCGGTCGATCTGGCCGATATTATGGCGATGCAGCACGAAGTTGAGCACCATCGGATAGCCGAGGGCCTTGACCGCCTTGGCCATGGCCAGCTTCTGCTGAAACGCCTTGGCAGAGCCCGCCAGCGCGGCGTTCAGCGTTTCGTCGCTGGCCTGAAAGCTGATCTGGATATGATCCAGCCCTGCGTCGGCGAAGGTCTGCAGCTTCTTCTCGGTCAGGCCGATGCCGGAAGTGATCAGGTTGGTGTAAAAGCCGAGATCGCGCGCGGCGGCGATCAGCTCGGGCAGGTCTTTACGCACCAGCGGCTCGCCGCCGGAAAAACCGAGCTGCACGCTGCCCATCGCCCGCGCCTGGCGAAACACCTCGATCCACTGCGCGGTAGTCAGTTCTTTTTCCTGCGCGGCAAAATCGAGCGGGTTGGAGCAATAGGGGCACTGCAGCGGGCAGCGGTAGGTCAGCTCCGCCAGCAGCCAGAGCGGCGGGTTCACCGCCGGCGCGCGTGCTTCAGTCACGGAAGGTCACCCATTTTTGTTCATAGGCGCGCTGGAAAAATTCCAGCACGTCATCTGCCAACCCCTCGGCGCCGGGGAAGCGGGCGTTCAGCTGCGCGATGATGCCGTTCAGCGTGGTGTGGCCGTCGACCAACTGCAAGATGGCGGCGGCGCTGTCGTTCAGCTTGGCCATGCCTTCCGGGTAGAGGATCACATGGCTGTTTTGCACCTGCTCCCATTGCAGGCGGTAGCCGCGGCGGAAGACGGGGGTGTGCTCAGGGTTCAGCGTCATTACACCAGCCTCTGGTTGTGCCATACCCGCGCGGCGGTCACGCTGTGGTAAGGCGGGCGGTTCAGGGTATAGGCCATGCTCATGGCGTCCAGCATGCTCCACAGAATATCCAGCTTGAACTGCAGGATCTCCAGCATGCGCCGCTGCTTTTCAACGGTGTCGCAATAGTCCAGCGCCAACGCCAGGCCGTGTTCCACATCGCGGTTGGCCTGGCCGAGGCGGCTGCGGAAATAATCGTAACCGGCGGCGTCGATCCACGGGTAGTGCTGCGGCCAGCTGTCGAGGCGCGATTGGTGGATTTGCGGCGCGAACAGTTCGGTCAGCGAGCTGCAGGCCGCTTCCTGCCAGCAAGCGCGGCGAGCGAAATTGACATAGGCGTCCACCGCAAAACGCACGCCCGGCAGCACCAACTCTTCAGAGAGCAGGGTGTCGCGCTGCAGCCCGACGGCTTCGCCCAGGCGCAGCCAGGCTTCGATGCCGCCTTCGCTGCCGCCGTAGCCGTCGTGATCCAGGATACGCTGCACCCATTTGCGGCGGGTTTCCGGCTGTGGGCAGTTAGCCATGATCGCCGCGTCTTTGATCGGAATGCTGGTCTGGTAGTAGAACCGGTTGGCCACCCAGCCCTGGATCTGCTCGCGGGTCGCTTCGCCGTTGTGCATCGCGATGTGGTACGGGTGGTGGATATGGTAATAAGCGCCTTTGGCGCGCAGCGCCGCTTCAAACGCCTGTGGGTCAAGGGGGAGTGGTTGCGTCATGGCGGTTCCCTACAGTTCGATATTCATGCCGTCCCAGCTCACTTCAATGCCGGCGGCGGTCAGGCTTTGCCGCTCTACCGAGTCTTCATTGAGGATAGGGTTGGTATTGTTAATGTGGATCAGGATTTTGCGCCTGGCGGGCAAGGTGGCGAGCAGAGCTGCCAGCCCGTGTTCTTCCGCCAGCGCCAGATGCCCCATGTCCTTGCCGGTATTGCGGCCCACGCCGGCGTTGGCCAGTTCGTTGTCGCGCCACAGCGTGCCGTCGATCAGCAGGCAGTCCGCGCGGCGCAGCCACGGCATCAGCGCCTCGTCCGGCTCACCCAGGCCCGGTGCATACAGCAGCCCGACCCCGCGTGCGGTATCTTCGATAAACAGCGCCACGTTGTGGCCCGGCAACGGACGATCGCGATACGGCGAATAGGGCGGCGCGTTGCTGAGCAGCGGAATGGCGGTAAAGCGCACGGTCGGGCAGACCGCCGTGTGGAACGGCTCACCGGGCGTCACCGGGTGGTGAATCAGCCCGCCGTTCCAGTGGGAGAGCATGGGAAACACCGGGAAGCCGGTGCTGAGATCGTCATGTACTTCAGGCGTGCACCAGACGTGATGCGGACAGCCCTCACGCAAATTGAGTAAGCCCGCGCTGTGATCGATCTGGCTGTCGGTCAGCACGATCGCGCCGATACCGGTGCCGCGCAGCACGTCGGGATTATTCAATTCGGGCGAGGCCAACAGCTGATGGCAAATGTCCGGGGAAACGTTGCACAGCACCCAGTTTTTACCGTCATCATCACTGATGGCGATGGAAGACTGCGTGCGGCGCGTGGCGTTGATGCTGTGGTCGCGAACGCCCCGGCAGTTTTCGCAGTTGCAATTCCACTGGGGAAAGCCGCCGCCCGCCGCCGAGCCGAGAACTTTTATCTGCATGTCTAAACCAGAAAGAGAGGGAAAGAAATGCCCGCGCGAAAGGCGGGCAGACGGGCGATTAACGGTTGGAAATGTACAGCGTCACTTCCAGCCCCAGGCGCAGGTCAACAAACTCAGGTTTAGTCCAGGTAGTCATAGCAGTGCTCCTTAGCATGCATCGTAAAGTATCGAGACCAATGAGAAGCGTTCTCATTCGGCCGGCCCAATGTTGACGAAATGTGACGGAGATCGCAACCTTTAAAGCGTAACCGGGTTATTCACCCCAGGTGGCGGCGAGCACGTTCAGCCAGTTGCGCCAGGTCAGCTTCTCCAGCAGCCGGTTATCGAACCCGGCCTGTGCCAGCGCCTGCGTCAGCAGCGGCAGGCCGCCAACATCCGCCAACGGTTGCGGTACGTTGACCCCGTCAAAATCAGAGCCAAATCCCACGCGGTCTTCACCAAGTTTAGCGATCAAATACTCAACGTGTTTAACAATTTCTGTTAAGCCGGTTGTTGCACTGTCACGTTTGCCGTCCGCGCGCAGGAAGGCGGTACCGAAATTGACGCCGACCATCCCGCCGCTCTGGGCGATGGCGTCCAGCTGCGCGTCGGTCAGGTTGCGCGGCTGTGGGCAGAGGGCGTGGGCGTTGGAGTGGGTGGCGACCAGCGGCGCGTGGCTCAGCGCGGCGGTTTGCCAGAAGGTTTTCTCGTTCATGTGCGAGACGTCGATCATGATGCGGCGGCGGTTACAGGCGCGGATCAGCGCCTCGCCGGCCGGCGTCAGGCCGGGGCCGGTATCGGGTGAGCCGGGGAACGGCCCGCTGACGCCGGTGCCGAAGGCGTTCGGCAGATTCCAGAATGGCCCGATGCTGCGCACGCCCAGCCGGTAGAAGGCCTCCAGCTGTGTCAGCTCCGCATCGATCATGCCGGCGCCTTCAATATGCAGCACCGCAGCGATTTGCCGGTTGAGGCGGCACTGTTCTATTTCGGTGGCGGTGCGACAGATGCGCAGCTGCCCCTGAGAAGCCTGCTCCAGCTGCTGCAGGATGGCGATTTGCCGTTCGGCGATCGCCAGCGGATCGAAGGTGGCCTGCGCCTGGTCCTGCGTTTGGTTACGCATCTGGGCGATGTAGCTGACCGGGGGAATAAATACCGCGAACAGTCCGCCGAAAAATCCGCCGCGTCGCATACGGGCGAAATCGAGGTGGCCCGGCGTGACGCGGGAATAGAAGGCGGTGGCCGGATCGTCATCGTGCTGCAGCCACAGATTGAGCAGCAGATCATTATGGCCGTCGAACACCGGCCAGAGAGGGGGAAGCGTCATGGGCGTTTCACTGAGTCAGGCATCGTGAACGCTATGTTCTCCCATAGAGCGAGGGGGAACAACCCTCGCTCTATGGGGATTTTAAAGTCGAATCGACAGCTCGACGTCATCTGCGAACGGCGTGGAGAGATAGCCTGCCGCCGGGGCGCGCACCCGCGCCAGGTAATCCGGACTGTCATCGGCGTTGTCGGCGACGATCAGCGCGCCGGGCCGCAGACGGCTCTCAAGCAAGTCGAGAATATCAGGGTAAAGTCCCTTGGCGCCGTCGAGCAGCAGCAGATCAACCGTGGCCGGCAGATCGTCGCGCAGCGTTTCCAGGGCGTCGCCCACCCGGATCTCCACCAGGTCGATGACGCCGCCTTCGGTCAGGTTGTTGCGCGCCTGCGCCGCTTTGCCCGGTTCAAACTCGCAGGTGATCAACCGGCCTCCGCCGTTATCGCGCAGCGCGGCGGCTAAGTGCAGGGTAGAAATGCCGAACGACGTACCGAATTCGACAATGTTTTGCGCCCGGCAACCGCGCGCCAGCATATACAGCAATGCGCCGGTTTCCGGCGACACGGCCAGCGGGAAATCCTTCAGGCGGTGGTAGAGTTCGCGGTACTCGGTTTTGCTCTGCATCAGCCGGCTTTGCTCTGCGTCCGGCACGTCGCGGAACAGGGCGGCAAGCGCCGGCGCGTGGCGGGATGCCTGCTGGAACAGGCTGCTTAGCAGCGGCGCTAAGGGGGCCGTGGTCAGGGTACTCATGGCAAATCTCCTGTCGTCAATGGAGCGCGTTAGCGCATGCCGCTATAATATGACGAACTATTCGCATTCCTCTATTCGCATTGGCCGCCCGCTATGACTGAACGCCGCAGTAAACAAATTTCCTCGAGAAAACAACCACAACAAGCGCGCTCCGCCGAACTGGTGTCCGCCATTCTGACCGCCGCTATTCAGGTTTTGGCGCAGGAGGGGGCGGCGCGTTTCACCACCGCCAGGGTGGCTGAACGCGCCGGCGTCAGCGTCGGGTCGCTTTATCAGTATTTCCCCAACAAGGCGGCGATCCTGTTTCGTTTGCAGAGCGAAGAATGGCGGCAGACCACCGATATGCTGAGTCGTATTTTGGTCAACCGCGAGAAAACGCCGGTCGAGCGTCTGCGGTTGCTGGTGCAGGCGTTTATCCGTTCGGAATGTGAAGAGGCGCAGATGCGCGTCGCGTTGAATGATGCGGCACCGCTCTACAGAGATGCGCCGGAGGCACTGGCGGTAAAGGCAACCGGCAAGGATATCGTGCAGGTTTTCATGCGCGAAGCGTTGCCTGATGTGCCGCCGGTCGCTCGCCGGCTGGCGGGCGACCTGATCGTCGGCACGTTGGGAGCGGCGGGCAAGCAATTCTCCGAAACGCCGCGAACCGATACCGAGATCGCGTCTTATGCCGATGCGATGGCGGACATGTTCTGCGCGTATTTAGCCGATTTAAACGGGCGTGTGGCGCGGTAAGGTTCTTTGTGACATTGTCACCCAGCCTATACCCGTTGGCGACAAACGGCCAGCACCAGCTGCCGCAGCCAGCGGTGATCCGCCTCGGCGTCCAGGCGCGGGTGCCACATTTGCGAGACGGTAATGGGCGGCGTTTTCACCGGCAGCTCGAAGACGCGCAGCGGGCCGTCGGCCGGTTGAGCCTGCAGGAAGGAGGCGGGCAACAACGCCAGCAGGTTTGAGGCCTGCGCCACCGCCAGCGCGGCCGGAAAGCTCGGCACCACGGCGGCAATCTGGCGCGTCAGCCCCAGCTCCGCCAGCGCGGCATCTACCGGCCCGAGGATGCGCCCGCTGCGCGAGGCCACCACGTGGCCGCAGGCGGCGTAGTCGGCGGCGCCGATCTCCGGCTGTTGCGCCAGCGGATGCGTGGTTCTCATCACCCCGACGAAGCGATCGCGAAACAGCGCCTGCAGGCGGATTTCCGGGCCCATGTCACCCAGTACGCCTATCTCCAGATCGACCAGCCCTTCACGCAGGGGGCGGTCGCTTTTCTCCGGCTTGGGCGCAAAGCGCAGCCGTACCCGCGGCGCCTGTTCGGCAGCGGCGGCGATCAGCGCCGGGCCGAAGGCCTCGACGAAGCCGTCGTTGGCGCGCAGCGTGAAGGTACGATCCAGCACGGCGGGATCCAATGTCCCCTGCGCCGGACGTAACACTGCGCGCGCTTCGAACGCCGCGTGCCGCGCCCGCTCGCGCAGCGTTTCGGCATAGGGCGTCAGCACCATGCGGCGCCCGGCGCGCACCAGCAGGGGATCGCCGGTCGCCGTACGCAGCCGGCTGAGGGTACGGCTCATCGCCGAGGCGCTTAAACCGAGACGTCGCGCCGCGCCGGCAACGCTGCCCGCCGTCAGCAGCGCGTCGAGCGCGATCAGCAGGTTGAAATCAGGGTCTGTCATGCGTGCGCATCCTGTGGTGCCGAATAGGGGGGAAGGCGTTTGATGCAGTTTATGCGTGCAAATGCTGCATCACTCGCCATGCATTATGCCTGAGCCTGTTTTCGGTGTGCCATGACTTACCGCTAAAAAACCGGAGGGGGACTGGCCCGTTTGCCGTCTGAACATGGCGATAAAGGCGGAAGGATCGTTATACCCCAGGGTAGAGGCGACATATTTGACGGCTTTCCCTTCCTGCAACAGCCTCATCGCCATGAGGGTTTTGCTTCTCAGCTTCCATTCATTGAAAGAGATGCCGGTAGCGGCGAGAAATCGCCGCGACAGCGTACGCTCACTCAAGCCCAGCATGCCCGACCATTGTGCCAGCGTGTTGAGATCGTGCGGCGCGGCGCTCATCTTTTCGGTCATGATCTTGATAACGTCGTCGCTGCCGAGCGGCAGATAGCTGTCAAAACGCTCCGACAGCGCCAGCTGCTCAAGCAACGCGGTAACCAACGTCTGGTCCTGAGGCGTGCGCGGATAGCCAATACGCCTTTCTGAAAAATCGGCCAGCACCGCTTTGACGACCTTATTCAGCCGCAGGGTTTGCGGTTTGTTCGGTAAGAATTGGCATAGTGGGGGACTGACATGAAGAATGACATAATCAATTGCACTCTTTGCGACGGATTCATGCTCGGTATTAACGGGGAGCCAAATGGCATATTCCGGCGTGGATAAATAAATATTGCTCTCAATATTTATTTCCACCAGCCCTTTCATGGAATACATCAGTTTTCCCCAGGGCAACGCCTGTAAAGGGAATTGCGCTCCTGCCGGCCAGGATTTATTTCTGAACCAAATCGATATTGGGGCTTCCCCGGTCAATTCTGACGGTTTCATGACGCCTTCCTGTCCGCTCATGGCTGAGCCTTCCTATTATAACAATAAGTTGTCTGATAATCGGCATTTCTATTCTATGGGGAAAGCTTACTCTGGGCAGGTCATTCCCCTGGATAAAGGTAACCCTATGTACGGCAAAATCATTGATCTTTCGGTGCCGCTGATGAGCGGGATTGCCTCCGATCCGGAAAGTTTTCTGCCGGAAATCGAATATGTTGATAACCAGCGCGGAGCGTTGCAGCTGGCGGAATCATTCCCCGGTCTGGATCCCCGGGAGTTGCCGCGTCAGGAGGGCTGGGCGGTGGAGTTTGTCCGCATGAGTACCCATGCGGGGACGCATATGGACGCCCCTTATCACTACCATTCGCATATGGATGACGGATCGGCGTCAAAGACCATTGATGAAATACCGCTGGAATGGTGTATCGGCCCTGGCGTCAAATTGGATTTTCGGCATTTTCCCGACGGTTATGTGGCCACTGCACATGATATTGAGCGTGAATTAGCGAGGATCGGCCATCATATCGCCGCCGGCGATATTGTCCTGGTCAACACGGCGGCCGGCGGGCGTTACGGCAGCGAAGATTTCATTCATCGCGGTTGTGGCATGGGCCGTGAAGCGACGCTGTATCTTACCGAGCGCGGCGTCAGGGTGGTCGGCACCGATGCCTGGAGCTGGGACGCGCCATTCAGCCATACGCGCACCAAATTTGAACAAAGCGGCGATGTTTCGCTTATTTGGGAAGGGCACTATGCCGGCAGTCAATATCCTTACTGCCAGATTGAAAAACTGTGCAATCTTGAATTGCTGCCGCCCTGTGGATTTAACGTGATCAGTCTGCCGGTGAAGGTTTATAAGGCATCCGCCGGCTGGGCACGGCCGGTTGCAATTATCGATGAACGCACGGGGGAATAAACGATGGCCAGAATAAAACTGCCGACAGTGAGTGAATTAACGGCTGAACAGCAGCAGCAATATGCCCGTTTCCCCGCCAATCTTACGCTGGGGCTGTTGAAAACCAGCCGTTCGGCGCAGGGATATCTGTCCCTGGGGGCTTCCTTTCCTGCCGGGCGACTGTGCGATAAAGATCGGGAAATGATCATATTAAGGGTTGGCGCGTTAAGCGACAGCGCTTATGAACGCATGCAACACTACCCGCTGGCGATCCTTGCGGGGTGGCACGATGACGACATCGAGAAAATAGAGCAGGGTGTGGGCATCGACGCCAGAGGGACGGCCATCTTGCATTTTGTCGATGAATGCGTGAAGCAGGTGAAGGTCTCTGCCGACACATTTAACGCGGTCCGGCGCTATTATGATGAGGTTCAACTGGCTGAACTGGCATTAATGATTGGGCACTACATGATGACGGCGCGCTTTTTGGAAACGCTGGAAATCGATCTGGACCTACAAGCCACATCCTGGGAGAACATGTCAACGGATTGAGTACGCGCACGGCGTGAGCGCGATAAAAAAGCCGATAACCTGAGGTTATCGGCTTTTAATGCGCAGTGGCAGAGGGTTACGCGGGCAGCTGCTGCGCGGTTTTCTCGACCAGCGCCAGCAACAGCTTGATGTCTTCCAGCGTCACGATCGGGTTCAGCAGCGTCATCTTCAGGCAGGTCACGCCATCGAACTCGGTCACGCCGACGTTGGCGCGGCCCGACTCCAGCAGGGCGTCACCGATACGCTGGTTGAACAGCGCGACGGCCGCGTCGCCGTTCGCCGCCAGCTGCGCCGGACGGTAGCGGAACAGCACGCTGGCCAGCTGCGGCTGCATCACCAGCTCCAGCGATTCCTGATCGGCGATGTAACGCGCCACCTGTTGCGCCAGCGTCACGCCATGATCGATGATCTCGGCGTATTGCTTCTGCCCCAGCGCTTCCAGCCCCATCCACAGCTTCAACGCATCGAAGCGGCGGGTGGTCTGCAGCGACTTGGACACCAGGTTCGGCACGCCTTGCGCTTCGTCGAACTCGGAGTTCAGGTAGGCCGCCTGATAGCGCATCAGCTCATAGTGGCGCTCGTCTTTCAGCAAGAAGGCGCCGCAGCTGATGGTCTGGAAGAACTGCTTGTGGAAGTCCAGGGTAATGGAGTCCACCAGTTCCAGGCCGTCCAGGTAGTCGCGGTACTGCTCGGAAAGCAGCAGCGCGCCGCCCCAGGCCGCATCCACGTGCACCCAAATCTGCTGCTCCGCCGCCAGCCGCGCGATGTCGCGCAGCGGGTCAATGGCACCGGCGTCGGTGGTGCCGGCGGTGGCGACAATCGCCATCACCTGCTCGCCGTTGGCCTTGGCCTGCGCCAGTTTTTCCGCCAAATCGTTCACGTCCATACGGGCGAAGCGATCGGTTTTCACCAGGGTGACGGACTGATAGCCGAGGCCCATCAGCGCCATGTTCTTCTGCACCGAGAAGTGGGCGTTTTCAGAACAGAACACCTTCAGCTTGCGCAGATCGCCCACCAGGCCGTTCTGCTGCACGGAGTGGCCCTGACGCGCGAAGAACGCATCGCGCGCCAGCATCAGCCCCATCAGGTTGCTCTGGGTGCCGCCGCTGGTGAACACCCCGGCGTCGCCGGGCTGGTAACCGACCTGGGCACGCAGCCACTCGATCAGTTTCATTTCGATCAGCGTGGCCGACGGGCTTTGGTCCCAGGAATCCATGCTCTGGTTGGTGGCGTTGATCAGCACTTCGGCGGCCTGGCTAATCACCAGGCTCGGGCAGTGCAGGTGCGCCACGCACTGCGGGTGGTGTACCGACAGGCTGTCTTTCAAAAAGTACTCGATAGCGCGCTCGATCGCCGCCTGGTTGCCCAGGCCTTGCGGAGTGAAGTCGAGCTTGATGCGCTCGCGCAGTTCGGCAACGCTTTTGCCCTGATACATCTCGGGCTGTTGCAGCCACTGCACAACGGCTTCACTGCTTTGCGCGATCGCCTGGCGATAAGCCTCGGCGCTGTGCGCCGAGGAAGCCAGAATCGGGTTTAACTTGGACATCGCGGTCATTCGCTCCAATCAGACTGGCTTGATGCCGGCGGCCAATAGCGCCTGCTCAAATTTATCCAGGAAAATACCCAGCTCATCGTTGGTGATCAGCAGGGAAGGCAGCAGACGCAGCACGCAGCCGTTGCGCCCGCCACGCTCCAGAATCAAACCGGATTCGAAGCATTTTTTCTGCAGCAGTGCGGACAGCTCGCCATCGGCCGGGTAACAGCCCATGTGATCCTGCGCTTCGTTCGGCTTGACGATCTCGATGCCGATCATCAGGCCCAGACCGCGGACGTGACCGATCACCGGATAACGTTTCTGCAGCTCGGCCAGTTTGCCTTTCAGCCATTCGCCCTGAGCGGCCACTTTGTCGGCGACCTTATGCTCTTTCAGGTATTGCAGGGTGGTCAGGCCGGTGGCCATCGCCAGCTGGTTGCCGCGGAAGGTGCCGGTGTGATGACCCGGCTCCCAGGCGTCAAACTCTTTCTTGATGCCCAGTACCGCGAGCGGCAAGCCGCCGCCGACCGCTTTCGACATCACGATGATGTCCGGCTCGATGCCCGCGTGTTCGAAGGCGAACAGCTTGCCCGTACGGGCGAAACCGGCCTGAACTTCGTCGATGATCAGCAGAATGCCATGCTCCTGCGTCACTTTGCGGATGCGCTGCAGCCACTCGGCCGGTGCCGGGTTAACGCCACCTTCGCCCTGAACGGCTTCCAGGATCACCGCCGCCGGTTTGCGCACGCCGCTTTCCACGTCGTTGATCAGGTTGTCGAAGTAGTAGGTCAGCGCCTTGACGCCGGCTTCGCCGCCGATGCCCAGCGGGCAGCGGTATTCATGCGGATAAGGCATGAACTGCACTTCCGGCATCATGCCGTTGATCGCCGCCTTCGGCGACAGGTTGCCGGTGACCGACAGCGCGCCGTGGGTCATGCCGTGATAACCGCCGGAGAAGCTGATCACGCCGGAACGGCCGGTGTGCTTTTTCGCCAGCTTCAGCGCGGCTTCCACCGCATCGGCACCGGATGGGCCGCAGAACTGCAGGCAATACGCTTTGCCTTCGCCCGGCAACAGAGAGAGCAGGTAATCGGAGAAACGATCTTTTAACGGGGTCGTGAGATCGAGAGTATGTAACGGCAAGCCGCTGGTAATGACATTTTGGATGCTTTGCAGGACGTCGGGGTGATTATGTCCAAGAGCCAACGTTCCTGCCCCGGCCAGGCAATCAAGATATTGATTATTCTCAACATCAGTGATCCAAACGCCCTGGGCTTTCGCAATTGCCAACGGCAATTTGCGCGGATAACTCCTAACATTCGACTCAAATTCGGCTTGGCGCGCCAAATAGGTTTCATTGTTTCCGTTTAATGAGTTTGCAACTAAAGTATCAATACGGACTTTATCCGTCATCATATCTCTCCTACAACCGAAGGTCTCAACACGCTCCGATTGAATTAATGAATTAGAAAAGTAACTGCCTTGTGAAAAGCGCGACCAATATATGGCTTTTTCGCCTGGGACTCAATAGCCGATTTTGTTTTGAATTGTTTAGTTTTTTCTTAGGCTCATCAATATGTTGTTGATTTATTGACCGTTGGTTTTGCCGGTAAAAAACAACATATCGTTAACATGGCACAAAAATCCTTTCCGTCGCCAACCTGCAGGCGGCTTTAATACGCTTATTAATAAGGTGAATTTCCGTTTAATAACATAAATAGGAATTAACGGCTTATTTTTATCTATTCACCACCTTAAGTCCTATAGCGTTTATATACACAAAATTTGTGATGAATATAAATGGCCAACCGTTAAAAGCGCAGCATCCAGATCGGTGATTTCTCTCAGATTTCACGTAGCGCGATCAAAAAAGCGCGATTTTTACGCAGCGCCGGCGCTGTTGCCGTTAACGTTGCCGTAACCAGGCGTGGTAGCGCTGCAGGATGCGGCGGGTACGCCACCGATCGACGAGCAGCGTGAACAGCGGGGAATAGCGCACGCTGCGCGGCCGACTGTCGCTCAGCGCGCGCATTCGGCGCTTGACCAACGCCATGCGGGCGAGCGACGCCATCGCTTTGCTGCGCCAGGTGACCGGGGCAGGCAGCGCATGAGGGGCTTCGCCGGTTTGCCAGCGGTGCGGCAGATCGGGCACCTCCGCCATGGCGGTGGCGATGCCGGCCACCGCGACGCCGCTGTCCAGCACTCGCTGCGCCACCGACGGGCGGGCGATGCCGCCGGTGGTCATCACCGGCATGCGGGCCACCGCGGCAAGATCGCGGGCAAAGGTCAAAAAATACGCTTCGCGCGCCAGGGTGCGGCCGTCCGCCGTTTCGCCTTGCATCGCCGGGCTTTCGTAACTGCCGCCGGACAGTTCAATCAGGTCGACCGGCAGATCGTTCAGCATCAGCACTACCTGGTGGGCATCGTCTGATGAAAAACCGCCGCGCTGAAAGTCGGCAGAGTTCAGTTTGACCGCCACGCAAAAGCCCGGCGAGACGCGCTCGCGCACCGCACGCACCACCTCCAGCAGCAGGCGGGCGCGGTTCGCCAACTCGCCACCCCAACGATCGCTGCGCTGGTTGGTCAGCGGCGAGAGAAACTGGGAAATCAGGTAGCCGTGCGCCGCGTGGATCTCCACGCCGGTAAAACCGGCCTGTTCAGCAGCGTGCGCGCTGATGGCGAAGCGGGCGATCACCTCGGCGATCTGCGCTTCATCCATCGCCTGCGGCTGGGCGAACAGTTTGCTGTGCTTGCCCATGGCCAGCGGGATGGCGGAGGGCGCCCACGCGTTGCCGCCCATGTTCGCCATCACCTGCCGGCCCGGGTGGTTAAGCTGCATCCACACCTGCGCGCCGCCCTGGCGCGCGGCCTTGGCCCAGGTTTCGAACGGGGCGAGCGGCGTGTCTTGTTCCAGCACCACGCCGCCGGGGCCGGTCATGGCGCGGCCGTCAATCATCACGTTGCCGGTGATGATCAAGCCGGCGCCGCCTTCGGCCCAATAGCGGTATAAGCGCCACAGCGCCGGGCCGGGCAGTTGGCCCGGGGCGGCCAGATTTTCTTCCATCGCCGCCTTGGCCAGACGGTTGGTCAGGCGGCTGCCGTTGGGCAACGTCAGTGGGGTAAACATCGGTTTTGCGCTCCTGTCATAAGGGGAATGGCGCTATACTAGGTTTAAAGTTAACTTTAAGGTCAATAGGGCATGAAGATCGGAGAATTGGCACAGCGGGCCGGCGTGGCCGCCTCGGCGATACGTTATTACGAGCAGCTGGGGTTGCTGCCGAAACCGGTGCGCGGTGTCAACGGCTATCGGGTATACAGCGATAGCGCGCTGGAGCGATTGCACCTGATCCAAATCGGTCAAAATCTGGGTTTTTCGCTGCAGGCGATCCAACGCGTGCTGGCGCTGCAGGGCAGCGCTTATCAGGATGGGTTGATACGTGGCGTCGATGAACGGCTGGCGGAGATCGAGCTGATGATGACCACGCTGAATGAACAACGAGAAACCTTGCTGACGACCCGGCTGACCTTATTGGAGTCCGGTGTCGCCGGGCTGTGCCAAGCCAAGGGCGAAAAACAGGCCGACGCATCGCCGGCCCGGCCGGCAAAGCTTAGCGGTGTTTAAAGGCGGAACGCCCGGCATACACCGCCGCGGCGCCCAATTGGTCTTCGATGCGCATCAGCTGATTGTATTTTTCGATCCGTTCGCCGCGGCTCGGTGCGCCGGTTTTCAGATGGCCGGCTCGCATCGCGACCGTCATATCGGCGATAAAGCTGTCGACGGTTTCGCCGCTGCGGTGTGAGATAAAGGTGCCCCAGCCGTTTGCCTGGCAAAGCTGCACGGCGGCGAAGGTTTCGCTCAGGGTACCGATCTGGTTCAGTTTGATCAGCGCCGCATTGGCCAACTTTTCATCAATCCCGCGCTGGATGTATTTCACGTTGGTGACGAACAGATCGTCGCCGACCAGCTCCACCTGGTCGCCCAGGGCGTCGCTCAGAATACGCCAGCCGGCCCAATCGTCCTCGGCCAAGCCGTCCTCAATCAGCACGATGGGGAAATCCTGCACCAGCCGTTGGTAATAGGCCGTCATCTGGGCTGCGTCCAACTCGAGGTTCTCGCTGCGCAGGCGATACTTACCGTCGGCATAGAATTCGCTCGAGGCCGGATCCATGCAGATCGCGATATCTTCTCCCGGCCGGTAGCCGGCTTTCTCTATCGCCTGCACGATTAGCTCCAGCGGTTGCCGGTTTGAGGCGACCGCCGGCGCGAAACCGCCTTCGTCGCCGACGCCGACCGACAGGCCTTTTTCCAACAGGATTTGGCGCAGCGCCTGATAAACTTCACTGCCCCAGCGCACGGCCTCGCGCAGCGACGGCGCGCCCAGGGGAGCTATCATAAACTCCTGAAAGTCCGCCCCTTGCCACCGGGCGTGCACGCCGCCGTTGATGATATTCATGCAGGGCACCGGCAGCAGGTTGGCGCCGATGCCGCCCAGATAACGATACAGCGGCAGCTGCGACAATTGCGCCGCGAGGCGGGCGGCCGCCAGCGAAACGCCAAGCAGGGCGTTGGCCCCCAATCGGCTCTTGTTCTCGCTGCCGTCCAGCGCGATCAGCCGGCGGTCTATCTCTTCTTGTTGGCGCACATCCACCCCGCGCAGCGCCTCGTTGATCGCCGTTTTGACGCTGTGCACCGCCTCCAATACGCCTTTGCCGCCGAAACGGTGCGGATCGCCGTCGCGGTGTTCCACTGCCTCGCGTGAACCGGTGCTGGCGCCCGAAGGCACCGACGCCCGGGCTACGACGCCCGCCGCGCTCATTTCGACTTCGACGGTGGGGTTGCCGCGCGAATCCAGGATCTCTCTGGCGGTTACGCTTTCAATTTCATAGTTCATGGGGAGTCACCTCGTTCTAGGGAGTGGGGACGTGTTTTATCAGCACGTCGATGGACAAATGGTTGATGAATTCGAAGCCGAAGGAGGCAAAGACGCCAAACGGGCGGTTATGATGGCCGAGCAGCAACAGATCGACGCCTTCACGGGCAATCAGGGCTTCAACGTCTTTGAAGCGATGGATGCTGACGATTGCGCGCACCTCCAGGGGGATTGAGCAGTCTTCCACCAGGCGGCTGAGCATGGCTTTGGCAGCGATCACCTCGCTGGACTGGCGATCTTTGGTTTGTGCATCGCTGAGGTAGTCCAGCTCGGCATAGTCGGCGCTGATGTGCGCCACGGTAATGCGCGTATTCATCTGCTGATTGAGGCGTTCGGCATGGCGCAACAGCAGCCGGCCGTCGCGTTCATCCTGCACCAGCAGTAAAGCATGTTGATAGAGCGGCATGACTTATCTCCCTGCGTTAGCAATCTGTAGGGTTAACCACGGTAAAACCTCTTTTTTCCGGCTCGTCATACCGGGCAACGACACCTGCCGAATGGCAAGCACCTGGTTCGACGAGAAATACAGGGTGGAGCGGCGGCGGGTGATATCGGTCACCAGCAGCGCGGCTATCTCCAGACCGGCCTCCTGCTTAGCCTGCTCGAGCGCCTGTTGCAGCGCGGGCAACAGCGGATCGATATCGCTCATGGCCCGCACTTCTATCTGCGACAGCAGTAGCGAGACGCTATGGATGCGGTAATTCTTGGCGTCGCGCTGCAGCAACTGCGGGGCGGATTGCCCCGAAAGATCGGTTTTGGCAGCCAGCAGCCCGGCGGTGAAGGCGTCATAGTCAACGTGAGAGATTGCGCATAACCGCGCGACCGCCAACCGATCCTGTTCGGTGGTGGTCGGTGCGCTCAGCGCAACGGTATCGCTCAAAATCGCGCCCAGCAGCAGCGTGGCCTGGGCGGAAGAAAGCGGCATCGGCGTATCTGACGTCAGTATGGACAGGATCACGGTGGCGCAACAGCCAACGGCGCGGATCCAGACATCGGGAGGGTTGCGGGTGATCAAGGTGCCCAGCCGGTGATGATCGATAACGCCGACCACGTCGCTGTCGGGCAATGAGGCCGGGCCTTGTTCGATATCGGTAAAGTCGACCAGCCAGACTTTGCGGTCACGGAGCTCGTCTGTCAGCAGTGCAGGCGCTTGCACGCCGGCGGCAGCCAGTATGTAACGGGTTTCCGGCGTCAGTTCGCCAAGGCGAAAAGCCACGGCCGGCTTGCCGAGGTGATTGAGCCAGTCCGCGACCACCAGCGCGCTGCAGATGCTGTCGCTGTCGGGATTTTTATGGCCGAAAACGGACAGGGGCATTTCCCGCTCGACGGCGTCGGGCTGAGACGGAAAAGGGGTAAGACGTGAGATTTCATTCATAGCGACTCCTGACATACCTGCCTAAAAAATAAAGCGAAGTTGTATATCAGGCGTCATCATCCGGTTCGAGTGAACGCGGCGGTTGGGAAAGGTGGAACACCATCACCTTGTGAACGACTGTAGCGCAGCGCGGGGGTAAACGCAACGCCCGGCAAAGCTGGCGAGAATACGCAATCGGATTGATACTGAGTGAGTCTATGATGGACAAGGATATTTGCCGCTAACCGACGGAAACGCTGAACGGACTCACGCCGGCTTTGCCGGGGGCCGTGGGTGACACAATGGGAGACAACATGCTCGAACCCTGCTTCCCCGAAAACGAAGCCGAACGCCTGTCGGTATTGAATTCCCTGAACGTGCTGGATTCGAACTCGGTGGAAAAACTGGATCGCATCACGCGGTTGGCGGCGAAATACTTCGGCGTGACCATTGCGCTGGTGTCGCTGATCGACCGGGATCGCCAGTGGTTCTTATCGCGCTACGGTCTGGATGCTCGAGAAACGCCGCGCAATATCTCGTTTTGCGGCCATGCCATCTTGCAACGCGAAGCGCTGGTGGTGCCCGATACCGCCAAAGACCCGCGCTTTTTCGATAATCCGCTGGTGATCGGCGGGCCGAGGATCGGTTTTTACGTCGGGCAACCGCTGCTGTCGCTCGACGGCTTGCCGCTCGGCACCCTGTGCATTATCGACAGCCAGCCGCAGCCGTTTTCCCCGGAGCAGGTGGCCGATCTGCACGACTTCGCCGCCGTGGTGGAAGAGTACCTCCAGAGCATTGAACGCCACGTCTATACCGAAAACCTGAAGTCCAACCTGCAACGCTCGGAAGCCTTGTTCGAACAGACCTTCGCCCAGGCGGCGGTAGGGATGGCGTTGGTGTCGCTGCAGGGGTATTGGCTGCGGGTCAATCCGCGCATCTGCGAAATGCTGCACTATTCTGAGCACGAGCTGATGGATCGCACCTTTCAGGACATTACTTATCCGCTCGATCTCAACACCGATCTGGAAAAGCTGCAGCAACTGCTGAGAAACGAGATCAGCACTTACTCGCTGGAGAAACGCTATTTCCGCGCCGATGGTTCGATCGTCTGGGTGCAGCTGACGGTGGCGTTAAACCGGCTGCCTAACGGCAAACCGGATCATTTCATCTCGGTTATCGTCGATATCAGCGAGCGCAAGGCGGCGGAGGCCGATCTGTTCGCTCTGCAACACGAGCTGGAACAACGCGTCGAAATCCGCACGCGGGAGCTGAACGTGGTCGTCAAGAAACTCAACGAAGAGATTGAAACCCGGGTACTCGCCGAATATCAGCTCAGCACGGAGAAGGAACGCCTGCGGGCCATTACTGACAACATGCCGGCGTTGATCAGCCAAATCGACGGTAATGAACGCTACCTGTTCGCTAACAGCGCCTATAAAACCTGGTTTGGCCTGGAAGAAAGCCGCCTCAGAGGAATGACGGTGCGCGACTTTATGGGGGAGAACGTTTATCAGATAGCGAAACCGATGATAGACAGGGCGCTGGCGGGGGAAATGGTGAGCTTCGAAAATGAGCTCCAGACCCAGAAGGGGCTGCTGATGATCCACACCACGCTGGTACCGTGCGAAGCTCAGGGGTTTTATATTCTGTCCATGGACATTACCGAGTTGAAGCGCCTGCAGCAACGGCTGGAGTACGATGCCACGCACGACATGCTGACCGGATTGACCAACCGCCGCGCCTTCCTGCGTCGGTTGTCCGGCACGCTGCAGGCCTGTTGCGAACAGCGGCAAATGGCGCTGGTGTTCATCGATCTCGATGGTTTCAAAGCCCTCAATGACAGCTATGGTCATGACTTCGGCGATCTGATCCTCAAGACGTTCGCCAGGTTGCTCAGCGCCTGCGCCGGCGAGCGCCATAGCGTCTCGCGTCTGGCCGGTGACGAATTCACGGTGATCCTGTGGCCGTTGGCGGATCCGCAGCGCGAGGTCAGCGAATTTTGCGAAAACGTCTTGGCGCGGCTGGCCGAAATTTCGCAGATCGGGCAGCAGACGGTGAGCCTATCCGCCAGCCTGGGAGCGGCGATTTCCTCACACACTGACGTGACGGAGGAGATGCTGTTGACCCGCGCCGACGGCGCGATGTATCAGGCGAAATCGGCCGGAAAGGGCACTTATGCCATCTGCGAGTTGTGAGCGTGAAACGGTGAAACGTCAGTGCACAAACGTTCTATACCGCTGATTCACTCATCGCCGATGATGCGCTTTTAACAGCACAACGGAGTAGAGCGGAACATGTTTGATACCAAGATAGCGTTTATCGTACGCGACGATCTGCAAACCTGGCAGCGGCTGAATGTGGTGGCCTTTCTGGCGACGGGCATCGCCGCCGCCGCCCCGGAAATCATCGGCGAGCGTTACGTGGATGCGCAAGGCAGACGCTACGGCGGCATTTCAGGGCAACCGATGCTGATTTTTGCCGCGGACCTGCCGGGCCTGCAACATGTGCATCGCAAAGGGCTGGAGCGGGAATTGACGTTGATCCCCTATGTGCACGCCATGTTCGCGACCGGGCACGATGAAGCCAACCGGCAGGTTTATCTCGCGGAAGACGCGGACAATCTGGATTTGGTCGGTCTGGCGCTGCGCGGACCGAAGAAAGCGGTGGATAAGGCGATAAAAGGCCTGGCGCTCCATGCCTGAGAATGTCCTTGCCTGGTTTACCGAGTGAACGCACGAAACGCTCGAGCATGTCCCGGAGGGTGACGCGTTTCCGATACGGCGCTTACGCCTGGAACGTCTGCAGCCAGGCGACGAACTTTCTCACGACCTCATCGTCCCGATCGCGCAGCAGCAGGGAATAAACGCCGGTTCGGATAGTCAACGCCGGGAAAGGCGACACCAGCCGGCCGGACGACAGATGTTTGGCGCAGAACAGGTAAGGCACGACGGCCAGCCCCAGGCCGTCTTCGGCCGCCTGAATGGCGGCGAAGGTATGGTCGAGCGTCAGCGGCGGCGGCGAGGCATCCAGCGCCGTCGGGTAGGTATTCAGCCAGCTGTGCCATAAATCCTCACGGGCGCGGATGCGGATGGCGGTATGCCCGGCCAGCTTGCCGGGCGCACTGACCGGCATGGCGTGCAAATAGCTCTGGTTGCAGACCAGCAGGCTTTCCTCCTGCAGAAAAGGGATCGCTTTCAGCCCGGAGAAGTGCGCGGGATCGCGCCGGATCGCCAGATCAAACGGCGTATTGCGATCGACGGCCCCTGTGCTGGTGGTGATATCAATCGCGACCTCCGGATGAATCTCATTGAACGCCGCCAGCTTCGGCATCAGCCAGTGCATGGTGAACGTCGGCAGGCTGTGTACCACCAGCCGCTGCCGGCCGGCGCTCGCTTTCAGTGCGCTTTCCGCCGAAAACAATTCGCTTATCACTCGGGACGCGGTGCGGGAAAAATTCTCGCCGGCCAGCGTCAGCCGCACGGACTTGTGTCCGCGATAAAACAGTTTGAGCCCCAGCTGTTCTTCCAGGCTGCGGATGTGGCGGCTGACCGCGCCGGTGGTGAGAAACAGCTCATCCGCAGCGGCGCTGAAGCTGCCAAGACGGGCGGCGGCTTCAAAAGCGGACAGGTGCGGCAGGGAGTGAATTTTTTTCATAGGTTGAGTCTAGCTCAACCAAATGAGCGCGAAAAGATCGTTTGTCAGTCGTTGATTTTTCTCACTATTATCACGCATCGTTCCCGGTTTGCCGAGTGTGCCATGCAGCCATTTCCCCCTTATAGCGCCCGTGTTAGTCGAGTCATCCTCACCCCTCGATGGGCAGGGAGACGGCCCTGAGATGCGAGCTTTCTTTCTGCTTTGCGTGAGCCGAGCCGGCCTCTGCCTGGGCACCATGATGTTCGCCGGTGCACTGCCGACCATCAGAAGCGAGTGGCAGCTCGACGCCGCCTCCGCCGGTACGGTGCAGACGGTGTTCAGCCTCACCAACGCCCTGGCGTTGCTGGTGGCTTCCTGGTGGTGTGATTCACTGGGCGCGCGCCGGGTTTATCTGCTGTTTTCCTGGCTGGGCGCCGGTGCGCTGATGCTGTTCGCCGTGTTTGCCCATTCGTATATCGTCGCGTTGATGTTGATGGCCTTCGTCGGCCTGACGCAGGGCGGCGCCTATACGCCGGCGCTGCTGTTAGCGATGGGGATGAATGGTCCGTCCCGACGCGGTTATGCCATTGGCATGATGCTGGCGGCCAGTTCGTTAGGGTATTTCCTGTCGGTTTTTATCGCCGGTTGGAGCGCTATGCGCTGGGGCGCCGGCGTGGCGTTTTCCCTGTGCGCCGCCGGTGCGCTACTGGGGGCGCTGGCGGGGTCGTTGGCCCTGGTCGGTTATCGGGAACCGCAAACGCGCACGCTGGGGAGGAAGACGAAACGTGAAAGCTATGCTATCACCTATGCGACCCTGCTGTTACTGATCGGGTATATTGCCCACAGCTGGGAACTGCTCGGTAACTGGGCCTGGGCGCCCAGCCTGGTCAGCGAGGCATTGAGCGGTTTCGCTCTGGATCCGCTCAGCGCCGGATTGATCGTCGCGGCGGCGATCCACCTGGCCGGCATGATCGCCACGCTGATTGTCGGCACCGTTTCCGACTATTTCAATCGCGCCTCGGTGCTGACGTTTATGGGCGCCGCCGGCGCGTTGGGATCGCTGCTGATGGGGTGGTCGGCGAACTGGGGGCCGGGCTGGACGCTGCTGGCCGTCAGCATCGGCAGTTTCTTTATTCTCGGCGACTCCGGCGTGCTGTCGGCCGCGATGGCGGACAACGTGCCGCCGCAACAGCTCGGCAGCGTGATGGGCTGGCGATCGCTGCTGGGGTTCGGCATCGGTTCGTTCGCCCCTTTATCCTTTGGCGTCGTGATGGATACCACCCAGAGCTGGGGCGCGTCTTATGCCGTATTGGCCTGCGGCGGCGGGGTAGCCTGTCTGGCGGCAGGGTTGCTTTGGCGACAACACGTTAAATGAGGTACGGACATCATTAAATGAATGGAACATCATCATGCATGGTTATCGTGGGCGCCGGGATTGTTGGGGCATCGGTCGCCTATCATCTCGCGCGCCAGGGGCAGCACGTTATCGTGGTTGAGCAGGCACATCCCGCGGCGGGGGCCACAGGCAGCTCGTTTGGCTGGATCAGCGAAGGCGTGCCTGAGGGCGCTCCCGATGCGTTTCTGCGGCGCGAGATCGTCGCTGACTGGATGCGCCTGGCGCAGGAGATCCCGGATCTCTGGGTGAATTGGTCCGGCGCGCTCAGCTATGGCCAGGCACCGGCGACGCAAAACCCCGACAATCGGCTTTTGCCCTCCGCCGAGATGGCCGCGCTGGAACCGGGGCTCAGGCAGCCCGATAGCCAAGCCTATTTTGCGGCGCGTGACGGCGCCGTCGATCCGCAAGAAGTGACACAGCGGTTGCTCGAATGCGTTAGCGCCTGGGGTGGGGAGTTGCTCCTGGGGCGAACCGTCACCGGATTTTTGCGTGAAGAGGGGCAGATCGTTGGCATCGTTACCGAGGAAGGCGCGATTGCCGCCGATCGGGTGGTGCTCGCCTGCGGCACGGGGATCTCTGCGCTGCTGGACGGCAGCGGATTCTCGCTGCCGATCGAGGCATCGCCGGCCATTTTGTTACGCTATCACGCGGCGGCTCAGGCGGTGAACACGCTGATTGCGGGCGACGACGTTGAAGTGCGCCATGCGCGAAATGGCGATCTGCTGGCGGCGGAGGATTATCCTGCGCACGGCGATGAAAACCGCGTGGAGGGCGAGGCGCAATCGGCGATTAAAAACCGCCTGCCGGATACGGCGCCCTTGCAACTGCAGGCGTGTTCGGTGGGGATGCGCCCCCGGCCGCGCGACGGTTATCCCATCATCGGGCCGCTGGGCGCCACCTGCCTCTATGTGGCAGTGATGCACCCGGCCGTGATGTGCGCGCCGACGCTTGGCCGGTTGGTCGGCGACGAGCTGCTGCATGGCGTCAATCCCGCTATTCCGCACGCTTATCGCCCGGCGCGATTTATAGACGACGAGAAGTGAATATACGCTCAACCTTGCAGCGGTTTTTTGCGCCGTCGGCGAGGCTCTTATATATTTAGTAGCATGCCTGAGGCAGGTTAGGCATGAAACGGCGGTCGGTCGGGCCGCTGCAAGTACGACAGTTAATCCGTTCGCCAAGAGGCTGCGAGCCTGTGCTTTCGGTAGGGACAGCCGCCAATCGTTTACGGCGACCGAGGGCGGTGCAGCTACTCACAGGTCACGAGGACACTTACCATGCATAAGAGAACACTGGCGTCACTGCATTACGAAAACATGCCTTACGATGGGGTGCGCTTTCATATTTTGAAACGGGAGACGCCTGGCCATACGGCGTTGTTGAAGCTGGATGCGGGCAGCCGACAACCGGCGCGTTTTCATCCGGGATGGGTAAAACTGATGGTGCTGAGCGGTGAACTGAAGGTTGACGATCAGACGCTGCAACCTCATGAGATGTTGATCATTCCTGCCAATACCGCCTATACGGTACAGGCCATAACGGAAGTGATTTGCCTGGCGATTTCCGAGCTGGACGGCGCCGAACTGGCCCGTTGATGTGATAACAAGAATGGATAGCGGAGAGCCTAGGCGCTCTCCCTATCCCTTCAGCATTGAGCCGCCCCCCAGGCTGAGCTGGATGCTGGTTATGCGTACACCTCCTGATTCATTCCACCGCGCTTTCCCTTTCCATCACTTTCGGCATCGTCGCCCCCGCAACGTTGCCGCCATTGTGCAGCGCATGCACAACGTCATCGCCCCGTTACCACGCAGAACGATGAAATTTGGGTGTAATAGTGAGTTTCTTCGCATAAGGCCCCTGGTGTGGCTTGCGAGAACGTCACTATATGGAGGATCATGCGGTCCCTCTATCAAATAAAAGACATTCGCGTTATCAAAAGGGACAAACGATCATGGGATTCGACGTCGACAACGCCGAAACGAAACGCATCGACCTCAGCAGCCACGAAAACTCCGCCTTCGAGGTGACGGGGCTGGTGAAACACTATCCGGCGGGCTTTGTCATTCCTTATCACTCGCATAAACGCTGCCATTTGCTCTATTCGCAACAGGGCGTTATGGCGGTCGAGGCGAGCTGCGGGCGCTGGATCGTGCCGCCTACCACCGCAGTCTGGCTGCGGCCGGGGGTCGAACATCAGCTGGTCATGCAGAGCAACATTTGCGTTTACGGAATTTTTGTCGATGAATTCACCGCCGCGCGGTTGCCGTTGCGGGACGGCGTCTTGCAGGTATCACCGCTGCTGCGCGAGCTGATCGCCCAGTTGGCGACGCTGGCGCCCGAGGGCGAGGAGTCCACGCGCCACGCGCTGCTCAGGGCGTTGTTCCTCGAGGAGCTGAGCCTGCAGCCGCAGCTGGCGCTGCATCTCCCTTGGCCGATGGAAGCGAGAATGGCTGACATTTGCCGGCAGTTGGTCATCACGCCGGCCGACGATCGCGGCATTGAGGTCTGGGCGGATTCATTGTCGATCAGCGCGAAAACCTTCCAGCGTCACTTCACTCAACAAACCGGCATCACCTTTGGTCAGTGGAAACAGCGTCTACGGCTGTTGTCGTCCATCCCGCTGCTGCTGGCGGGCAACTCGATCATTCACGCCGCCTTCGAAAGCGGTTATGAGAGCCACAGCGCCTATTCGGTGGCGTTCAAAAAACTGTTTGGTGTTTCGCCTTCGCGCTTTACGCTATAGCCTTATTGCATAGCGCGCTTCTCCTATAGATTGAAGCAACCTAATGACGTATAAAGCAAAGCAGTCAACCTCCGAGGCCGCTTCCCGTGATAAAAATTGTCGTGTATCTGATTATCGCCGTGACGATCGCCATTATTGCGGCAAGAGTCATCTTTCGTTTGCCGGATATTTCGCAGCGTCTGCCGCAGGCGGCATTGCCGGCGGATCCTACCGCGCTATTGCCTGCGCGGGCCGCCGAACAGATGGCGGCACATCCCGGCCTGAGCGGCGTGGTGCCGCTGGTCAGCGGCCACGATGCGTTCGCCAGCCGTCTGGCGTTGGCGCGGATGGCGGAAAGGTCGATCGATGCCCAGTACTATATCTGGCATAACGACACCTCCGGGCAGATCCTGCTGAAAACCCTGTATGATGCGGCGCAACGTGGGGTGCGCGTGCGGCTGCTGCTGGACGATAACGGCGTCGCCATGGATGAGACGCTGGCGGCGCTGAACGCCCAGGAAAACGTCGAGATCCGTCTGTTCAACCCGTCAACCGTGCGTACGCCGAAGCTGGCCGGCTACGCCTTTGACTTTATGCGCATGAACCGGCGCATGCATAACAAGTCTTACATCGTCGACGGCGCCGTGGCGATCATCGGCGGCCGCAACATTGGCGACGAATATTTCCAGGTCGGCGATGAAAACTATTTCCTCGATCTCGACGTGCTGAGCGTCGGCAACGTGGTGGCGGAGACCGCCGAGGTCTTCGATCGCTACTGGAACAGCGCCTCGGTGTTCGGCGTTGAGCAGATTATCCGGGGCAAAGGCCATCTTTCCGCCTTCCTGACGCAGGCCACCGCCACCGAAAGCAGCGATCGGGCTCGCAAACTGGCGGTACAGCTGGAAACCAGCGCGGTGCGCTTTCGCGATGGCGCCGTGCAACCGGAATTCACCCAGGTAGAGCTGGTGGCCGACGATCCGGCGAAAGGACTGGGCAAGGCTTCGCGCGATCGTTTGATGGTGACGCAGCTGGGCAAGATCATCGGCGGCGTTAGCCGGCAATTGGATCTGGTCTCCGCTTATTTCGTGCCGGGGCGAGAAGGGGCGACTTTCTTTGAATCGCTTGCCAAACAGGGGAAGTCCATTCGCGTGCTGACCAATGCGATGAACACCACCGACGTGCTGGTGGTGCATGCGGGCTACGCCAAATACCGGCGTGAGCTGCTGCAGGCGGGCGTCGAGCTGTTCGAGCTGAAGCTGCGCGCCGGTCAACCGACCGGGCGCAAGGAACTCAAGCCGCTGGGACTGTCCGGCGCGGCGCTGCACGCGAAAACCTTCGCTATCGACGATAAGCGGGTATTTATCGGGTCGTTCAATTTCGATCCGCGCTCGGCGCACCTGAACTGCGAAATGGGCTTCTTGATCGACAGCCCGACGCTGGCGGCCGACACCCGTCAACTGTTTGATGGCCCGCTCGAATACGCCGCCTATCGGCCGGTACTGACACCCGAAGGCAACATGGTATGGAACGAAGCCTTCGAAGACGGTCACACCGAGGTGCACCAGCAGGAACCCGGCGCCGGCTGGGTAAAACGCATCGTTCTCACCGTGGCCGGCTGGCTGCCTATCGAGTGGATGCTGTAACGCCGGCGAATGCCGCCGCCACTCGATAACCCAAACGTGGCGAAAGTGATCGCCACGCTCGGAGAGATTTACACGCCGAAGTGACAGGACGGACCCCGCCACGTTAACTCCGGCGATATGCGGTGGCTAAGCCGGACTAGCGCCCCTCCCGAGTTGCGGCTAACAAGGCTTGTAACGAGGGCGCTTCGATCAGATTCTCGATACAGGCCATCAGCCGTCGCGCGTTATTCCTCAATCCATGATTCGGCGACTGCTCACAACAGCGAAGAAATTTATCCCGAATATCCTGCATATCCGCCGGGTTCTCCGGCCAGCCGCGGCCGAATTCGGCTTCGAGCCGCAGCGTATCACCTTGTTCCGGCGTGATATGAAGTTCGAAGCGGTCAAACCGTTCAAAGGCGTGTTGTTCATGAACCTCGATACGCTGCGCTAGCGCAACGACCGTAGGTTCTGTCGCGAAGGCCGCACTGAATTCGAGAGCGCTGGCTTGGCCGCGCAGCAGCGCGTTAGCGATGATGTAACGCGCGCTGAATTGCGCATCGATTTCGGCCGTTTTCTGCGGCTCGTATGGCGCACCGCACACCATGCGCATGGTCGGTGATGCATGCAGCGTGATCTTCGCTCGTTCGGGATCGGGCAATTGCCGGTGTGGCCCGTCGTTCAAGAGCGTTTCTGTCAACGCCAGCAGAATGCTGCAATGTGGGTATAGCTTGAAGCAGGTCGCTTCTTCACCCAGAAAGGCAATGCCCAATTGGTGGGTCAGCATCCCCAGATCGGGTTCGCCCGGCGCATAGAGATTGAAAAAACCGTTCTCGCCGCTCAGGACGCGTTTGGGGCCGCTTATCCCCGCCTGAGCCATCAAAACGGCTTCCAGCGCATGGCGCGCCACCAATCCCTGGCTGATGCGCACCGCCAGCGTCTTGTCCTGATAGTGTTGGAAGGTGCCGATGCCGAAATCGAACGCCAGACCTATGGCGTCGGCGAAAGCTTGTTGATCCAGGCGCAGCAAGCGGGCGGCGATCGCTGCGCCTGAAAACAGGCCAAGGATATTTGAGTCGAATCCGCGGTAGAAAAAGCCGTTCGCCTGCGCAGCAAGGTTGATGCGTTGTGCGAAGTCCTGGCCGACGGCCAATGCCGCCAACATATCCAATCCGGAAGCGCCCGACAGTTCCGCCGCAGCCAGCGCGACTGGAATATCCGAAGAGCTGGGATGCCAGCCGGGGGAGAGAACGTCGCAATAGTCGAGCGCGCGGGCTCGCACGGCGTTGACGAACGCCGCCTGCGGCGCGGCGAGGCGTTCTTCACTGCCGATAATGCTGGCCTCGGCGTTGCCGCTCCAGCGTCTGGCCAGCGAGAGCGCCGCGTCGACGCCGCTTTGGTCATAACCTGCGGCGAGACAGCCAAGATTATCCATCAGTCGTTTGCATTGGAATGCCAGGACAGCGGGGGGAACCATGCACGCATCTATCTGTGAGGCGAAAGCGATCAATTCCTCGATCGGGTCGACCGATAATTTTGTCATGTTTATTCCTCGTTCAGTCGTTCAGCGGACTTGCTCAGCAGGGCGTTTTCAGCCTGTGAATGCAGACGGAAACGCGGATGCAGCATGATCAGCAGCCATACGGTCATCGCGATGCTGAGCAATCCGGCCCAAAACATAGCGATCCCGAAACCGTCGGCGAAGGCGCTGTGCGTCAGATCTTGCAGGCGATTCGCGCCCACCGCGTCCACGGCCGTCTGCTGTTGCTCTATCACCGCTACCCGGGCGATTTCGGCAGCCTGTTCCACCCCCTGAGTGTGCAACGCCGCTGTTAAAGTCGTGACCGCTTGCATGCTCATCAATGTGCCCAGCAGCGCGATGCCCAGCGTCATGCCGGTTTGTCGCAGCGCGTTCATCGTTGCCGATGCCATCCCAGATCGTTGCGGCGCGACGGTGCGCATCACCAGCGCGCTGGTCGCCGGCATCGACAACCCCATGCCGAAGCCGAGTAGCGCCAAATACAGCGCCACCAGGGGGTAAGACGAGTCGGCGTGCAGCTGCGTCAGCAACAGCAGGGCAATGCCCATCAGACCATAGCCGGCGATCATCAGCGAGTTCACACTCAGTTTGGCGGACAGGCGGCCAAAACCCGAAGCGGCCAGCGCCATGGCGAGAAACTCCGGTGCCATGCGCCAACCGGTGTCCGCGGGGCTCCAACCCTGAGCCTGTTGCAGAAATAACGAGACGAAGAAGACGCTGCTGTAAGCGGAGAATCCAAGCACGAAAGAGGCGAAGTTGTAGCCGGTAAAGTCGGCGTGACGAAATAGACTCAGTTGCAGCAAGGGGCGTTTGACCCGGGTTTCCACCCAGAGAAACAGCGCAAACAGCACCAGGGCGGCGTACAGCGGAAGGCGCGACTGCACGCTGTGCCAGCCGAACTCACCGGCGGCAATCAGCCCATAGGTCAGCGCGCCGAGCCACAAGATGCTCAGCCCTTGCCCTAGCGGATCGAGCGCAGCGTGTTCCGGATGCGAGCTCTCTCTCAATCCCCAACCGCCCAATACCAGCGCGACGATCCCGACCGGAATGTTGATCCAGAAAATGCCCGGCCAACCAGTGGTGTGTACCAGCAGGCCGCCCAAAACCGGGCCGATCACCAACGAAAGCGCATTAACCGAGGACCAAATGCCGATCGCGCGGGTCCGCAGCTGTTCTTCCGGAAACGCGTGGGTCAGCAGGGACAGCGCACCCGGGATGACGGCTGCACCGGCGATACCCTGGATCACTCGACCGGTCAGCAGCATGCCGAGGCTGGTCGCGAATGCGCAAACGATCGAACCAACGGTAAACAGGGCGACGCCGAAGAGCCAAATGCGTTTACGGCCAAACCTGTCGCCCAGCGGGCCGGACGAAAGGATTAACGCGGAGAGACATAGGGCATAAGCGTCAACGACCCACTGCAAGCCCGACATGTCGGTTTGCAGTGATTCCAGCATCGTGGGCAGTGCCACATTGACGATGCTGATATCGAGCGACGCCATAAATGTACCCAGACAGATGGCGGCAACGAGCGAAATCCTGCGCATACCGGACATAGAGGGGCTCCTTATTGAGAGAGGGTGATAGTGAAAACTATTCTCACATTATATTATGACTGACCGTCGGTCAATGGAGTGTGAATATTGATTTCACTGCGCTAGGTCGGCTGGTCAATGGCAACAACATTGGTTACGATGGCCGCTGGATCCACACTGGACGTTGATATGAAGACAAAAGAAAAGATGAAAGAAACACAGCCTCGAACCAAACCGGCAGAAGTGCGCCTGGATGAATTGATGGATGCGGCACAGAAGCTGTTTATCGAAAAAGGATTTGAAGCGACCACCATCAGCGATATTGTCCGTGACGCCAACGTCGCCAAAGGGACGTTCTACCACTATTTTCCGTCCAAAAACGAAATGTTGTCCGCTTTACGTATACGGTTCACTAATCACTTTATCGAGAAAATTCAGCTGGCTATCGATGAATGTGCACAAGATGACTGGTTGGCGCGCCTAAGAGCCTGGTGTGATGCTGGCGTGGCGACCTATTTTGAAGGTATGGAATTGCACGATGCGCTGTATCACGATCATCATTATCATACCCGGGGCAATCAGGATCGTGATGCCGTGCTGGAACAGATCCTGACGATTTTAAACGATGGCGCCGCGGCGGGCGCCTGGAGTCTGGATAATCCGCATTTGACCGCCATCCTGATGTATCACGGCATGCACGGCGCCGTGGATGACGTCATGGTCAATCCCAACGCCGATCGTCAAGGACTGGGGGCGGCGCTGGCGCAGGAGTTCATGCGTTTGCTGGGGTGTCGCTGATCATTCACGGCTCCGCATCGAGCGATACCCAGTAACCGGGCTGATACGGAATGGGAAGAAAACGCGCGAAAAGCTCCGCAAATGTCGCTTCGGGATCGACGCCGGCGAACAGCGACGGATGAAACCAGGTGGCCAGCCGCTCGATAGCGACGAAATTAAAGGGATGATCGTAAAACGGGTGCCAGATGGCATACGCTTTTCCGCTCTTTGCCGCGGCCAGGGTGCGATAAGCCGGGCGTCGCATCAATTTTTCCAGGCGCGTTTTTGCCAGCGCCAAATCTGCGCCGGGGCCAAGGTTGACCCAGTCACCGCTAGGTGAATAATGACTCCAGTTGCTGCCGGTCACAACGATTTTATCGGGCCGGGAAGCGATCACCGTTTCCTGGCTCAGTGAACCGTAAACGCCGTGGATATGCCTCTGGGCCAAGTTGAATCCGCCTGCGATATTCACCATTTCACCGTAGTTGCCATTTCCCCAAGACAGACAACAATCGTCGTACAACCCGGCGGCGCGCTCCATCATTACGCGTGGGCGCGGCGGAGACCGTTTTGCCAGCGTATCGAGGATCGTATCGAGATGTCGCTGACGGAAGCGAATCAAGCTGTCTGCGCTTTGCGGATTATCAAACAGCTGTCCCATGATGGCGATGCTTCTGGCGCTGTTGTTCATCAGGCCGATGCTCATATCGACAAATACCACGGGGATATTGGCCGCCGTGAGCTTAGCCATCAAACCGCTCGCTTCCAGCGCCGAGCGAGTATTCGCATTGAGCAACATGACTTCGGGCCGCAAGGCGATCAACCTTTCCAGATCGAATTGCATCTGCTGCACCCCGGCGAAGGTCGGCAACTGCGCCAACTCTGGAAAATGACGCAGATACAGCCGATAGCTATCCAGGTCGGCGGTGCGAAAATTGTCTCGCCAGCCCACCAGTCTTTCCATCGGCGCGCGGGGATTAAGCGCCGCAACGGTATAAAACAGATTGCCTTCCGCCAGGAAAATACGCCGCAGGGGATAACGTAAGGTCACCGTTCGCCCGACGATATCGGTCACGGTCTGCGTATCGGCCTGCGCGCGCAGAGATCGCAACGGCGAGGAAAGCGTCAGCAAAGTGGCGACCTGCAGAAAACGCCGTCTGCGCATCAGAAATACCAACTTATCGAACCGGTGACGCTGCGTTCGATGCCGATGCTGCAGTAAGGCGCACTGGTGCAACTGGCGACATAAGATTTGTTGGTCAGGTTGTTGATGGTCAACCCCAATTCGAGGTTATACAGACGCGGATCCCAGGCACCCGGCGTATAGCGAACGGTCATATCGCCGAGCCAAACGGCAGGCACTTTAAAGGTGTTGGCGCCATCTCCCCAACTGGCCCCCAGGTAGCGAGCGCCGCCGCCGATCAGCAGCCCCTGCAGCGGCCCTTTAGTAAAGCGATAGTCCAGCCACATTGAGCCGGTTTGCGCCGGAACACCGACCGGATGTCGCCCCAGGGTGTTATCGTTGGCTTGAGTCACGACGTTGTTGACCCAGGCATAGGACAGCATCAGGTTAAGGCTATCGGTCAGCGCCGCACGCGATTCCAGCTCCACGCCGCGAGAACGTACTTCACCAGTCTGGGTGTAATAGCTGGGATTGAGGGGATCGATGGTGTTCACATCGCGCTGCGTTAGTTGGTAGACCGCCAGGCTGGTCATCATTGCGCTGCCGGGCGGCTGCAGTTTCAATCCCATCTCATACTGAGTGGAATGGGTGGGTTTGAACGGTGAGCCCTGAGCGTCGGTGCCGGTCAGCGGATCGAAGGCGGTAGAGACGCTGGCCCACGGCGCCAGGCCGCTGTCGAACGGGTGGCTCAATCCGGCACGATAGCTCCAGGCGGCGTCATTGGTTTGCGTTTGGGTATGGACCAGATTGTCACTGGTACGCATACGCGACCAGTCATGACGGCCGCCCAACAGCAAATGCCATCCGCGCCAGCTGGCTTCGTCCTGCCCGTATAAACCGGTGCGGTGAAAACGTTGCGTTGTCGACGTGCGTGAAACCGGAACAGGATCGAATGAAGGGCGGTACTGACCGGACCAGGGATCGAACGTCACGGTTTGCGATCCCCACCAGTCTTTATCCAGTTTACCGGTCTGGTAGTCGATGCCGACCAACCCTTGGTGGGCGATGGCGCCGGTAGCGAATTTCACCTCGGCCTGGTTATCCATCACGATGCTGTCCGCCTGACTCGGGGAATCTTGGTAGACCGCCGTCAAAAGGCGGTTGTCCGGCGTGATGGCGCGGGTAAAATCGCGTCGCACTGCAGAGTCTACATGGGAATAGCGCAGGTTTTGCTTTAATCGCCAGCGATCGTTCAACTGCACTTCAAACAGTGAGGTCACATCATATTGCGTGCGGCTTGAGTTCTCGTGCGCCGGATCGCTGTAATTTTTATCGGTATCTATCTTGCCGCGCGCGTTGGGCAACAGCCCCAGAACCTGGGCGGGCAAGGTGTTGTAATAGCCCGACTCGGGTTCACGCAGATAGTGAGTCAGCACGGTCCAGCGCGTGCGTTCGTTGGGCTGCCAGGTGATGGCGGGCGCCAGATAGAGACGCTTCTGCCGGGTATCTTCTATCTGCGAGCCGCGCGTGGCTGCCAGGCCATCGAAACGATACAACCACTGTTCGTCATCGGTCAGTGCGCCGGTGGCATCGAGACTGAGGGAACGCGTACGGTCGTTGCCGACATCCAATTTAAGCTGATTCGACTCGGTAGCGGAAGGCCGCCGGGAAATCATATTGATTACGCCTCCGGCACCGCCCTGGCCGTATAACGAGGAGGAGGGGCCATGCAAGACTTCGACGCTTTGCAACCCCCAGGTTTCAATCTGTGGCCCCCAAATGCCGGTATTGCCGATGACGCGTAAACCATCCAGATAGTAGTCAGCCTCAAAGCCGCGCATTCTGGCGAAGTCCACGCCGCTGGAAAATGCACCGAAGCGTTCTACGGCAACGCCGGCGCTGTAGCGCAGCGCCTGACTGACCGTATCGGCTGATTGCACGTCCATTTGCTGTCGATTGACCACCGAGACGAATTGCGGCACGTCGACCAGCGCCGAACGGGTTTTGGTTGCCACCTCCGCTTGTTGGGCCGCGTAGCCCTGTGGAACGTTGCCCGAGGACGAACCGTCAGCTACCACCCATATCGACTCTTCGCCTGCCGCCAGAGTCAGGCAAGGCACCATGCCCAAAAAAAACGGGCAAAGATAAGCGTGCCGCAAATGAAATTCGTTGAATTTATTCAAAAATAATCCCTCTTCAAGTAAGAGTCTCGCTGTGGGGCGGGAGCCTGGCCATCTCAGGCAAGCGTTAAAATACCCATTGACCGACTGACGGTCAATATGAATAATTATCAATACCATTTAACGATTGGATAACATTATGAAGACTCTGGATGATTTATTGGCGCTGTTAGCGGAGGTGGGCGTACCTGAAGACGTACTGCAAGCGGCGGATGGCAGCTGGCAACTGCGCCAGGATTTAGCGCTCAGTTCGGCGGAAACCGTGGCGTTGCAGGCTCTGTTGAAGGCCCGCCGCGTCGATGCGCCCTCGCTGTGGGGAGGACAAGACTATTCATTAGATCAGCTTATTTCTGAAATGTTATAAGCAACTATGAAAAAAACATTGTTTATAACCTTATGTTTAAACACAAATTTATGACAAAATGGCCCGCATGAAACATAAGATATACAAATAATTAACCCCAAAGTAATTGACTGACGGTCGGTCGTAGTGTTTGATGGCGACCAGAAAATGAAGTGTTTTTGAGTCCATTTTGCTTTTCATTGTGAGCCAATACAGAAGTAACGGCGCCGCCTGACCGAGGTGCCGAAAGCTGTTTGTTTAACGAATTGTGATTGAGAAAGATAACAGTCAAACAGTGAGTTAACTCATTATGGAGTCGCTATGGTTAGTGTTGGGGATTCAATCAATCAACGTTTATTAAAGGCCCTTCAACAACATGGACAGCGCCCGGCGCTTTTTGAACGCGGGGAGATTTACAGTTACGACTGGCTGAACGGTGCGGTCGCTTCAGCCGCCTTGAAGTTGCGCCAATTAGGCGTGCAAAAAGGCGATCGGATCGCGTATCAATTGCGCAATACCCGTGAAGCGGTTGTCGTCATGCTCTCTTCGTTGATGCTCGGTGCGATCCCGGTGCCGATATTACCTTCTTATCGTGAAAAAGAGCTAAGGCACATTCTGCATCTGACCGCGCCGAAAGTATTTGCCTTGCAGCGCGGTTCCCGTCGCTATAACCCACTTGCCGCTCTGCAGACGCTGTTGACGGAAGGTCTCAATATCGATGTGATACTGGTCGAAGATTACGACGACGCCGGGCACGATACTCGCTACCTGAACTTACAACAGTTCTGTTCACCCCTGGTGCCTTCGCCGCCACTTCACGCCGTCACCATGACGCCGTCGGATACCGCCGTCATGTTGCTTTCGAGCGGCACCACCGGTTTGCCCAAGGCGATCGCCCGCAAGAATGGCGGTTACAGTTATATGATCGAATGCGGCTGTGACGTGTTTGCTCTGGACAGCCAGTCGGTCTATTTCGCTGCGATGCCGGTTTCACATGGATTCGTCATCAATTGCCCCGGCATACTGGGTACGCTTTCTCGCGGCGGCGCTGTGGCGCTCGCCGATGCGCCCTCGGCGGAAACGGCGTTGGACGCGATCGAGCGATGCGGCGTGACGCATACCACGCTGGTGCCTGCGCTGCTGTCGCAATGGAGCGAACTGCAGCAAAAAACGCCGCGCAACCTGGCAACGTTGTGGCATGTCCAGGTGGGAGGGGCCAGAGTGACGCCAGAGCTGGCGGCCTCCTCGTCCCGCAGTCTCGGCATTACCCTGCAGCAATGTTATGGCATGAGCGAAGGGCTACTGTGTTTTAACGCGGTTGACGATGACGATGCGGTGCGGTTCAGCTCTCAGGGTCGGCCTTTGAGTCCCTATGATGAAGTGCTGATCGTCGATGAAAATGGCTGTTCTTTGCCCGTGGGTAAATCAGGTGAACTGATCACCCGCGGCCCTTATACGCTCACCGAATACTACCAAAATCCCCAGGCGAATCTTGCCGCATTTACCGCTGACGGTTTTTACCGCACCGGCGATCTGGCGCATGTCGATGCCGCAGGCAATATTTTCATCGATGGGCGCGTCAACGATTCGATTAACCGCGGGGGAGAAAAATTCAGTCCGAACGAGATAGAAGAACTGGCAGAACAACATCCTGCCGTGGTGCGAGCCGCTTGCGTGGGCATGGCGGACGATCTGTACGGTGAGGTGCCGTGTCTGTTTGTCACCAGTACGGATGACACGCTGACCCTCAGCGCATTGCGCCGTTTCTTTGAGAAAGAAGGGCTGGCGGCGTTCAAGGCACCGGAAAAATTGATCGTCATCGACGCCATCCCCATGAAAGGCATCGGCAAGATAGATCGCCTGTCGCTGCGCGATATGCTGCGCCAGGAGCAGTCCGTCAGAAACACGGCGGGGTTGAACTCATGACGCAATTGCGCACTTCTCTCGGCTGCGCGGTGAGACTCAGCCGCCCGCGCAGTTCGCCGGTCACCAAACAATTGGTGGTCTTTCCGCATGCCGGCGGCGGCGTTGCGTTCTACCAGCACTGGCGAGAGCTGCTGCCGGACGAGGTGGATCTGTTCATCATGCAATATCCCGGCCGGGAAGAAGCGCAAGACGCGCCGGCCTGGGAAACGGCCCAGTACGCCATTGCGCGCTGCGTCGATGCGCTGCATGCCTCGCTGGGCATCGCGCCGGCGGTGATTTTCGGTCACAGCATGGGCACGCTGCTTGCCCTGCAGGTTGCCGCGGCGCTGCAAACGTCGCGGTTTCGCATCGACACCGTTTTGTCGGCCCAGCGCGCGCCGTCAGAACTGAAATTACTCCAGCAGGAAAGCCAGCGACAAGAAGTGTTGGACCACATCCTGGCATTCAGTGAAAGCAGCGGCGCGTTGACGCTGGATGCGCTCACTCGCCCGCTTGTCACCCGATTGATACAGCAAGACCTACGGCTGCTGGGCGAACTCAGCGCAGAACCGTTGCCCGGCCTGCAGCCGCGCATTTGGGGCGGCGACGACGACCCGTTGGTTAGCCGCTCCGCGCTGTCGCAGTGGAAAAAAGAACTCCCTGGCAGCCAGGTTCAACTCCTTACGGGCGATCACTTTTATTTCATGCAGGATACCGCTGCATTTCTCCGCCGGCTGCTTCAGTAACGCTGGCTTATTTGTCAACCTATGGCTTTAAAGGAACCTCTGATGAATTTTGAGCTGTTTAACCCACAGGATTGCGCACCGGATACGGAGAAAGCCTTTACTCTGTTCCCCCAGTTGAAAAAATTCTATGCGGCGTTAGGTAACACCCCGCTGGTTGAAGTGCCCTCGCCAAAGGGGAAGGCGTCGATTTACGCCAAGTTCGAGTTTGAAAATCCGTTTGGCTCGGTGAAGGATCGCACCGCATTCGGCCTGTTTTGCGATGCCATCAATCAACACGATTTCGCCGCCGGCGAATTGAAATTGCTCGATTCCTCGGGGGGCAATATGGCGAAAGCGCTGGCTAAGCTCGGCAACATGTGCGGGATAGCGGTGCAGGTGGTGATCCCGGATTCATCCCCGCAACCGTTGATCGACACGCTGAAGGGGGACAACGCCGTCGTTACCCTGGTCGATCGCAATCAGTTCCTGCTCGGCGTCATTGCACGCAGCCAGCAGATTTCGCATGAAGATGGGAGTTGGACGCTGTTATCCCAGCATCTCAACCTGGTTAATACCGCCGTACATCAGCATGCGACAGGCGCGGAGATCCGTCGGCAGTTGAACGGCGAGCGTGTCGATGGTTGGGTGTCCGCGGTAGGGACTGGAGGCACACTGTCTGGCGTTGCGGCGGCGCTACGTCAGGATAACCCACAGCTGATCGTGTGGGGCAGCACGCCGCGCGAACTGCCTTACGGTACGTTGTCTGCCCCGAACGGAGAACCGAAGTTCGCCGGTGCCGGCGGGTTGGGATTTGGTTTTCGCCAGCCTTTCATCAGTAAGCTGATGCAGCAAGAACCGCCTTTCAATCCGGTTTCTTATCGGGAAGCACTCAGTGCGATGCATGAGTTCCATCAACTGACCGGCGTCAAAATCGGTGCCTCCTCCGCCGCCAACTGGAAAACGGCCTGTAAGCTGGCCGAAACGTTGAGTGCAGATCAACGCATTGTCACGCTTTTTGCCGACGCGGGTTCCGATATCGACCGAGAAAAAGGGCGTGAGTGGTTCAAACAATCTGAAGCCTTATCGGTTTAACAACACCTCAAAGGAATATTTTATGGAAATTATACAGGGCAATAATAATGTATTGTCTGAGTTAATTACGCTTGGCGATTATGTTCGGGAATTAATCGGTTCCGGCAAAAGCACTGCGGAAATTGAACGTGTTCTGGCATCGAAAGACGGCTATAAAAATGTCACGATCCTTTCCGTTATAGAAATGGCCAATATTACCTTCAAAGCGAAAACGAACAATGCGCCAAACGTGGGTGATGCCAATTCACACACTGACCTGCTGGTGGATCAGCAAGGGCGTGATATCGGCACGATGAAGGGCCAAGGGTGGAAAATCGCGTCACTGTCTGACGACAGCGTGATTTCCTGGTATCACGAAACCGCTGAAACGCCGCTGGGACGGATCGAAACCGCCGGCATTTGGAACTCCAGCGCCATTTGGGCAGGACAATGGCAATCGCTGTTCGCTGCCGGCGTTAGCGGGGATGTCATGGGGAAAATCGGCGTTCGTCAGCTTTATCAGGATATTCCGAGAGAAAAATATCTGACGCTGATCGTTCTGTTGCCGTTGGATCAGATTAAAAGCTTAATTAAAAAATAATTCTACCAAACACACACAATATCCATTGCGAGGGATAGGTATGCACACGTCAGTACACTGGGATGTCATTATTATCGGTGCCGGCCCCATAGGGCTGGCCACCGCGTGGAATTATGCGCGTGAACATCAGGATCATAAAATTTTGGTGCTGGAGCAATATGCGCTATTTACGCAATTAGCGGGTACCAGCGGGGAGGAACGCCATTGGCGTTTGCAATATTCGGAATTGGAAATATTCCGCCTTACCCTGGAAGCCGACAAATTATGGCGGCAGTTGGAACAACAGGCGGACAGAAAACTGATCCACCGCATTGGCAGCCTGTGGTTCGGCGATGCGGATGTCTGGACCAATGAGGGGCAGATCCGTCAAACCATGCTGTCGATGGATGAGATGAGATTGCCCTATGAACGTCTGACGATGCGCGAAATCGAACGGCGCTACGGTTTTACCGGTCTGGACAGCAACTATGAAGGGTTCTTGCAGCAAGACGGCGGGGTAATCGATGTTAAAGGTACCCTGACGTCGCTTTACTCTCTGGCTAGCGAGGCCGGCGTGGAATTCCAGTTCCAACAATGCGTGAAGGCCGTGGAGCCGGATGCGCGGGGGGCAACGGTGCTGACGGCGCAGCATCGCTATCGCGCCCGTAAGGTGTTGGTCGCTGGCGGGCCGGGCAGCAAGAAGCTGCTGCGCCAGCTGGATATCGATCTTGCGCTTTCCACCTATGAGATGGCTTGCATCAGCATGCTGCGCAGTCAGCGTCTGGGGGCCAACGATCCCTTCTGGTTTGCTTTCCAACCGCCGGTGGAGAGCGACAGTAACCTGTTTTACGGTTTCCCGCCCAATCCGTGGTCAGTCAATGGATTTGACCGACTGGGGACCGATTTTGAAGTGGATCCGATCACCGAAGCCAATGCACCGAGCTATCGGGCCAACCCGCAACACGTTGAGCGAGCGCTGGAGTTTGCCCGGCGGCATATGCCGTTCCTCGAGCCGGACAAACAACATTCCGCCGCGAGCTGTCTGGCGGTGTTGCCTACCGATCCGGCGCGTCAATTCTATCTCGACAGCGCCAAGGGCCGCTGCCACGGCGGCGAGCATCTGGTGGTGTCGGCAGGCGGATGGGCATTCAAGTTTACCCCTCTGATGGGGCAAATTTGCGCCGATCTGCTGGCGGAACGAGAACCGCGTTGGGACATCAGCGCATTGCGCTTCTAATCGGAGAACCTCTATGCAGCAGGTGAACAGCAATGACCGGGATATCGCCTTGGTGGGCATGGCCTGCCGCTTCCCGGGCGCCGAGGACGTGGAAAGCTGGTGGCATAACTTGATCAACGGCGTCGAATCGCTGGTTCGCGTCGACAACGAACAAGTTGACTCGGCCGACGGGGGCTATATTCCCGTCGCCGCACCGGTAGCCGGCGACATATCCCGCTTCGACGCGGGATTCTTCGGCCTGAGTGCGCGCGAAGCGCTGCTGATGGATCCCCAGCATCGGCTCTTTTTAGAGTGCGCCTGGCACGCTCTGGAAAACGCCGGGGTAACGCCGGGTGAGCTTGACGATACGGGCTTGTTTGCCGGCTGTAGCAGTTCCGATTATTTGCATCAGGCACAGGGCTCTGCGTTGCTCGACAAACTCAACCCTTCGCCGTTCGAGCGGCAAATCGCGAGCGACAAAGATTACCTCACCAGCCGAGTGGCCTGGCACCTGGGCATCGGGGGGCCGGTGTGTAATGTACAGGCCGCTTGTGCCACTTCGCTGGTGGCGGTTTACGAAGCGGTTCACGCGTTGCGCAGTGGCCGTTGCAATATGGCTATGGCCGGCGCTTGTACCCTCAGGCTCCCGCAACATGAAGGATATTTCGCGCAGCAAGGCATGGTGTTTTCCACCGATGGGCACTGTCGACCGTTTTCTGCAGATGCCAGCGGCACGGTGTTCGGCAGCGGCGTCGGCATTGTCGTGCTGAAACGGCTGTCTGACGCACAGGCGGCCGGTGACGACATCATTGCGGTGATCAAAGGCGTAGCGATGAACAATGACGGCGCGCGCAAAGTCAGTTTTACCACCACCAGTTTGCACGGCCAGCAACGCCTGCTGCGCCAAGCTATGGACGATGCCCGCCTGGCACCGGAAGATTTTCGCGCCGTCGAAGCGCACGGCACGGGAACGTTGGCCGGGGATCCCATCGAATTTGAGGCGCTGAACGGCGTTTTCCGCGAGCGGACGACGCACCGGGCTTTCTGCGCCATCGGTGCCGTCAAGGCTAACGTCGGGCACCTGGAAACCTGCGCCGGCATGGCGGGACTGATCAAGGCCGCGCTGCAAATCAAACACGGTTGGCTCACGCCACAGATCAACTTTGACTCGCCGAACCCGGAAATGGCGTTGGCGGATAGCCCGTTTGAGTTTCTCTGTTCCGCTCAACGTTGGGATCGCGACGATCCACGCAACGCCATCGGCGTTAGCGCCTTCGGCATCGGCGGTACCAATGCGCATGTCGTGCTGACAAGGCCGCCGAAAACGCCTCAAATGCGGGCGGCGATAGCGCCGTTGGCGACTGTCGTGCCGATCAGCGCGCAATCGGAGCAGGCCTGGCATCGCTTGGTCAAACGTTACCAAAAGCGGCCATGCGGCGAGAATGACGAACGCCTGGCCTGGAGCGCACAAAGTGGAAGAAAGTCGCTGCGTTATCGCGGCACTCTGCATATCGGCGAGCAGGGCGTGTTGAGCATGAAAGAAAGCATGGTGGATACGGGAAAAGGGCGTTTGTCGGTGGTTTTCCAATTTCCCGGGCAGGGAAGCCAGTTTATCGGTATGGCCAGCGAACTGATGGCGCAGGATGCGACATTCAAAACGCTGATGAATGACAAGCTGCAGATATTGCAAACACAGGCTGCACTGGATCTCTCCCCGTTGTTTACCGGCCAGGCGGCCCCCGAAACAATTAACAACACGGCCTTGACGCAGCCGGCCCTGATCGCCGTCGAGATCGCCGTGGCCGAACTGTTGAAACATTACGGCGTCGAGCCGGATTGGGTCGTGGGGCACAGTTTGGGTGAGATTGCCGCCGCCTGGGCCGCCGGTGTGTTCTCGGCGCAAGACGCGTTGGTGTTCGCCGCCCGGCGCGGGCATCTGATGGCCGGGCTGCAGCCTGGTGCGATGCTGGCGGTAGAACTGAGCGCTCAGCAAGCCCAACCCTGGCTTGGCGATCGGCTGTCTCTGGCGGCGGAAAACAGTGAGAACGGCTGCGTGCTTTCTGGCCCGGTGGCGGCGATTCGCGCCTGCGAAGGACAGATGCGGGACAGAGGAGTACGTTGCAAGGTGCTGAGCGTTTCGCACGCGTTCCACTCGGCGTTGATGGATCCCATTCTTGATGAACTGGCCAGCATTGCGCCGCCGCCGCGTGAGTCGACGTCAAAGGTCCGCTACGTCTCCGCATTGCTGGCGACCGAAGTCGCTCCCGCGGCGCTCGATGCCCGCTATTGGTCACGCCATGCCCGTGAACCGGTGGATTATCACCGCGCCTTGCAACACCTACCGCGGCGCGGAAAAACGCTTTTCATCGAAGTAGGGCCGGGATCGACACTCACGGCGCTGGTCGCGCAGCTAAAATCCGCCGGCACCGTAACGGCGGTGCGCACCTTGCCGCGCCGCGACGAAGCCCAGAGCGAAACCGCCGTGTGGATCCAGGCGCTGCAAAAAATCTGGCGTGCCAGCGTCAACGTTAACTGGCGCCGCCTGTGGCAACAGCCTCCTTCCCGCATTGCATTGCCAATGTATCCCTTCGATCCGGCGCAATGGTGGTTGGGCGAGCGAGATATGCAGGGGCCGGAAGCAGGGCGAACATCGACGACGGCGGATAAACCCGATCCGCAGATGGCGCGCATCTGGCGCATTTGGGGCGACGTGACCGGCGTGAACCCTGACTCCAACCACTGCGACTTTTTTGACGCCGGCGGGCAATCGCTGATGGCATTGCGGCTGATGGCCTTGTTGGAACAAGAGTTTGGCCGGTCGGTAGGCATGGCCGATTTCCTTAAGCGGCCAACGCCGTGGGGCATAAAACAACAGTTAGACCAGGCTGGAGCATTCGAGCAAGAATCCCATTAAAACAGGATGGCAAATTATGTCAGTTAACAATGAATTGCTGAATACGCACAACCAATATCAGGTAGAAACGATCGTAATCGATGACGACACGTCATTCACTCTGGCTTACTCGTCGCAGATCAAGCTGCTGCCGGCCAATGGCGGGATCCGCTGGCGCAACTATGCGTCCCGCCAGCAGCAGGAAGAAGAGGCGATCATGCTGGCGCAGCGCATGTCGCTGAAGCATGGATTGTACAATACCGGTTTCAGCGGTGGCAAAATCGTGGTGAACAGCAAGCGTTCTCCCCAAGAACAACCGGCGGTGCTTGAAGCGATCGGCGACCTGCTCAATCGCTATGGCGGCACCATGTTTACGGGATGCGATATCAATACTGGCAATCGAGAGATGGACTATTTGCGGCAGTTTACGCCATGGATCCTGAATGCCATGGACAGCCCGCAAGTCGACACGTCGGTGGCGACGGGCTACGGCGTCTGGAGCTCGATGAAAAAGGTGTTGACGCTGCGGCTCAATCATTTGCCGCGGGCCCGCATTGCTATTCACGGCATGGGTAAAGTCGGGGCGGAAGTGGCGAAACAAAGCCTGCTGTTCGGTTGCGAAGTGACGGCGTATGACATCAATCCTGCGGCGCAGTTCCCGCCTGGGGTCCGCCGCGTCAGTGAAGACGAACTCTGGGCGCAACCCAGCGAGGTGCTTTGCATCGCGTCCTTGTCCAACATATTAAATGCGCAGAACGTTGAACAACTGAATACGCGTTGGGTGATTAGCAGCGCCAATTCGCCGTTCAGTACGCCGCAGGCAGAACAGCGGCTGCTGGCGCGCGGCATCCACTATCTGCCGGACTATGTCAGTAATGCCGGCGCGGTGATCTGCGACAGCATCGAAATGGCGTTCACCGACCGGTATAACCAAATGAATCAGGAACAGGTCAATGCCTATGTGCATTCCGTGATTGGCGCCAAGACCGAGGAGTTGCTGCAGCGTGCTCAACTGCTCAATTGCGATGTCGGGCAATTGTTGCAACCGATCAAATCCGCCGCCATGGTGGCGTAACAATGGGCCGGGAAGCCTGCGCTTTCCCGGCCTTAGCTGTTTAACGGGCATAAATTCATGATCATCGTAAAAGACGCTTTGCGGAGCAAAGTGGAAACCGAGTCACAGGGGCACCGCACCGTGCTGTATACAGCAAGTGGTCAACCCAGTTATATGCATGTGATCTCTCGCTTTACGCTGCAAGAGGTCACATCAGGGTTAGGAGAGGCGGTTCATCCTGCCTTTATCGTCAACGGCCAGCTTAAAGACGCTTTTTTTTATGGCTGTTATCCAGGAACTCTGGTCGATGGAGAACTGGTCAGCCAACCCGATACGGCTCCGGCGAGCTGGCACGATCTGGCCACATTTCGTCGGGCGGTGGCGCGCAACGGCGCCGGATGGCATATTGGCACCAATGCGGAATGGGCCGCGCTGATGTTCTGGTGCCGCCATCAAGGATGGGCGGAGTTGGGCAATACCGAGAGTGGCCGGTCGCATCACGATCGCCGTCAGTATGGTAAACGATGCGACGGCGGTGCCGTGGGCGATGAACAGGGCGATCCGACAACCTTTACCGCATCCGGCCCGGGAGCCTGGTATCACGACGGTACGCCGTACGGCATCGGCGATCTGTGCGGTAATTTGTGGGAATGGCAGCACGGGCTGAAATTGGTCGCGGGGGAAATTCTGCTCTTGCCGGATAATGACGCCGCAATGCCAATGACCGACGATGAAGACGAACGCTGGCGCGCGGTCGACCTGGCGACAGGGGCATGGGTGCTGCCCGGCAGTGGAGGGACGGCTAAATTCGATGCAGTCTCACCCATTCGTACAGGCAATGCTGGCGCGCCGCTTATTACCGACTCTATTCAGCATTTTAACGGCGATCCGCAGGATAACGGATATCCGCCTGGATTGATGGACGATGCGTTCGATCGTATTCGCATGGCAAGCGGGGCACCGTTACCGGATGTGTTGAAAATTCTTGGCATTGTCCCTCATCACCGGTGTGCGGACGGCGATCAGGTTTATCTGCGTAATTATGGTGAACGCATTCTGATGCGCGGCGGCGCCTGGTATTCCGGCGCCGCCGCCGGACTGAGGACGCTGTGCCTGAGCCATGGTGCGGGGCACGCTAGTGCTACGGTCGGCGCCCGGCCGGTATGGTGTTTGTAAGCTGTTGGCGATGCACGGGCCTGCGCAGCGGCCGTGGCCGCCGCGCAGGGGGTTATTGGCTGATCGTCTGCTGCAGCGCCTGAACGGAAGAGGCGATGCCGGCATCGACCGACATGGTCAGGTCTTCCATTTCCAGCGACACCCAGTCGTTGTAGCCCATCATGCGCACCACCGAGAAGAACTCCTTCCACCACTGCAGATCCCGGCCGCAGCCGACGGCGACATAGTTCCAGGCGCGGCGGGCCACGTCGTCGATCGGTTTGGTCTCCAGCAGTCCGTTAACCTCAACGACGCCGCGCTCAAGGCGCACGTCTTTGCCGTGCACATGGTGAATGGCGGGGCCGAGGGCGCGGGCCACCGCGATGGGATCCGCACCCATCCAGATCAGGTGGCTGGGATCGAGGTTCAGACCCACCATCGGGCCAACGGCCTCGCGCAGCCGGAATAGCGTTTCCGGGTTCCACACCAGCATGGCGCTGAAGTTTTCCAGCGCAAAGCGCTCGACGCCGCACGCTTTGGCCCGGGTGACCAGCGCCTGCCAATAGGGGATCGCCACTTCATTCCATTGATAGTCCAAACAGTTTTTCACCGTCGGCGGCCAACTGACGGTATAGGTGATCCAGTTGGGGATGGTGTCATGCGGGCTGGCCGGGGGCAGGCCGCTCATCATGACGATCTTTTTCACCCCCAACAGGCCGGCCAGCTCCAGCGTATTGTCGGTTTGCCGCAGATGACGCTGCCCCAGCTCGCCCGGATCGAGCGGATTGCCGGAGACATTGAGCGCGGCGATCTCCATGCCGCGGCTGGCCAGGGCCTGCTGCAGCTGCCGGCGTTTGGCCGGGTTGGCCAGCAGATCGTCGGTATCCAGATGGGGCGCCGGAGACCAGCCGCCGGTGGTCATTTCCACGCCGCGCACCCCCAGCTCCAGCAACCGATCCAGCATCGGCTCGAAGGACAAATGGCCCAGGCTGTCGGTACAGAATGAAAGTTTCATGGTGTTTTCCTTATAGGTAATTGACCCAGGTGGCGCCGTTGTCGGCGGAGCGAACGCAGTTTTCAATCCAGCGCACGCCTTCCAATCCGGCGTCGATATCCGGGTAGATCAGCGTGGCCAGCGCTTGCCGATCGCCGCGCTGGCTGGTGCTGATGGCGATGGCGAACTTGAGGTAGATATTGGCCCAGGATTCGGCCAGGCCTTCGGTATGCAGCGCGCCGAGCCGCTCTTCGGCCAGCGCGCTGTCGTCCAGATAGGGCATACCGTGGTGCAGCGTTTGGTTGGGCCGCCCCTGGATCTCATAGCGCAATTCGCCGGGCGTGGAATCGCTCCACTGCAGGCTGGCGCGTGAGCCCACCACGCGGATGCTTTGGCTGTCCATTGCGCCCGCATTGACGGCGGAGGCCCACATGCGGCCGACGGCGCCGTTTTCGTAGTGCATGAGCACCATGGCGTTGTCTTCCAGCGGGGCGCGGGAAGGAATAAAGCTCTGGCGATCGCACAGCAGGGAAGCAATCTTCATGTCGGGCATCACCAGCTGCGAGATGTAGAAGGTGTGGGTGGAGATGTCGCCCAGCACAAAAGAGGGGCCGGCGATTTTCGGATCGACACGCCACTTTTGCGCTTCGAACGTGTCCGCGCTTTCGTTGGCATTGAAGCCGTGGGTGTACTGCAATTCGACCATGCGTATTTCGCCGATGTCGCCGTTCGCGATCATGGCGCGCATCTGCATCAGCAGCGGATGGCCGGAGAAGCCGTAGGTTACGCCGACGATAAGGCCTTTCTCCGCCGCCAGCGCCTTGATTTCTCTCGCCTCCGCCGTGGTGAAGAACAGCGGCTTTTCGCAGATGACATGCAGGCCGGCACTCAGCGCGGCGCGCGTGATTTCATAGTGGGTGCCGTTGGGGGTGGCGATGGTCACCACCTCAACACCATCTTCGCGGTTAGCTTCTTGCTCCAGCAGCTGTTGATAGCCGTCATAGCAGCGTTCGGCGGGCACGCCGAGATTGACGCCAAACTCACGTCCGCGCGCCGCGTCGATATCAAAGGCGCCGGCAACCAGCCGATAGGCGGTGTTGTCGCGCAGTGCGCCGGAACGGTGCTTGTAGCCCACCTGGCTGAGGCGGCCGCCGCCGATCATCGCCCAACGCAGCGGGCGAGGGATGCTTCTTTCACCATTTAACATGCTGACTCCTGATACTGTGGCTTTGCACTCGGGTGCAAAATGGGTTGAAAAAGAGAGTGGCAACGGCTTATTTCTGGTTCATCTGCGCGAATTGCGGGTAGTTTTCTCGCGTCACGGTGGCGTAGGGTATCCAGTTATAGGGCTCGGTTTTGGCGTGATCCAACATCGCTCGGGTCACCTGCACCGCGCCGATCGCCTGGGCTTTGGCATCCTGGAAAATGGTCACCGCCAGGTCGCCGTTTTTGATAAATTGCAGGCCGTCGGGCGTGCCATCGATACCGGCAACCAGCACGCCATTCTTTTTGGCCTGCTTCAGCGCCATGATCGCGCCGATGGCCATCTCATCGTTGTTGGCCGCGATCGCATCGATCGGCGTGCCGTTCAGCAACCAGCCGGAAACCACGTCGACCGCTTCGTTGCGCTGCCATTTGGCGGTCTGTTTCTCTACCACTTTCAGGTCTTTGTGTTTGGCGATCACCGCTTCTACCGCACGGGTACGTTCGCGGGTTTCTTCGTTGGATAGGGCACCCATCAGGATCGCCACGTTGCCGCGGTAATTCATTTTTTTCGCCAGGGCCTCCATCTGCAGGCGGCCGCTGAGCGCCGAATCGGAGCCGACGTAGGCCGTCGCGCCGCTAAGCGGCACTTCGGGCTTGCGGTTGACGAAGATAAGGGGGATCGCGGCGCGTTGGGCAGCCGTTATCATCGGCTGGACGCCTTGCGTATCGACCGGGTTGAGGATAATGGCATCCACGCCCTGATTAATCAGATCGTCTACCTGCTGCACCTGCAGGGCAACATCGCCCTTGGCATCGACGAACTGGCCTTGCAGCTGCTGCGCAGCCAGTTCTCGTGCCATTTGGCTGCGCAGAATGGAGACGAAGTTGAGATCGAAGTTGGCCAGCGCCACGCCGACCTGGTAGGTCTTGGCCTGGGCGGTCACGACAAACAGCGAGCAGGCTAACATCAACAGCAGTCTGGTTTTTTTCATTACGATATCCTGTTGAGAAAAGAGGCGTTGTAGGCAAACAGCGAATTTGCAACCGGGTGCAAAGCAGGAGGCAAAACGGCCGTGAGTCTCTGAATGCCACCGTGAATGTCGGCCATGGATAAAATTTGGTCAACAGGGGAAAGGTGAAAACAGCGCGGACGATCACAAACTCTTTACGTTTTGCACCCGGTTGCATAACAAATTGCAATCGGGTGCAAAAACGGGACATAATTGCAGCAGGCATACCGGCAGGCGCTTAGGGGATCTGAGCGAGCAGGGTATAGTGTGACTTCACCGAAGCAGAGATCGACGCAACCATGACGAAACACCACAAAGCCACCGCCAGCGACGTCGCCGAAAAGGCCGGCGTCTCTAAATGGACGGTATCGCGCGCCTTTACGCCCGGCGCGTCGATCTCAGACAACGCGCGTGAAAGCGTACTGGCGGCGGCGGCCGAGCTGGGTTATCGACCCAATCTGCTGGCGCGCAGCCTGTCGCAAAAACGCACGCACATCATCGGCGTAGCCATCGACGAGATGAAGAACCCGCATTCGATGATGATGCTCGATATGGTCACCAAACAGCTGCAAACCCGCGGCTATATGGCGCTGCTGCTGAACATCACCGCCGGGGAAAACTACCGGGCGGTGATGGCGATGGCCGATCAGCTGCAGGTCGATGGCATTTTGTTCCTGGCGACGGTGTTAACCCAAGAGTGGGCGGCGATCGCGCAAGATCTGCATCAGATCCCGCTGGTGCAGGTATGCCGCAATACGGAAAGTGAACATATCGATGTGGTCAATATCGACGGCTACCGCGCCGGCGAAGAGATCGCTGGGTTGCTGATAGAACAAGGGCATCGGCGCTTTGGCTACATGAAGGGGCCAGACACGCAAAGCAGCCATTTGCTGCGCATGGAAGGCTACCGTGACAAATTGATGGCCGCCGGCTTTCAGTTGGATCGGGTGCTCACCGCTGGCCACTACGATCGCCAGCGCGGTTTCCAACTGATGAGTGAATACCTGCAGGCAACGCCGGAAAGTGAGCGGGTTGAGGCATTGTTCTGCGAGAACGACGTGTTGGCGCTGGGGGCGCTCGAGGCGCTCAGACAAACGGCGCCGTCGTCTGCAATGGCCGTGGTAGGTTTCGACGATATCGACGAAGCCGGCTCAGCCAATTGGGCGCTGACCAGCTACAGCCAACGCATTGACCGGCTGGTCGAGGAGGCCTTGAATCGCCTGATCGACAATCGCACCACGGCAGACGGCGCCTGGCGGCATGGAGAGTTGCGGGTTCGGCGGTCGCATTTGGCTGGGAAACCGGCGTAAGGATTTCTTTTTGTGTGACAATGTCACTATTGAGGCTTGATGAGAGCACATCGAGATGGAAAGAAGAAACTCTATAGAAGAGAAAGCGTTGCATCTAGAGAGCCCATCGCCAGCGGTGGTGAGTACCGCTGGGGACGCCATGGCAAACAGGCAGACGATGAGCAGTTGCCGCTGCGTGAAAGTATGCATGGGCGGATACAACATGGCATGGATTACACGCCGCTATTTCAATTTTTGCTCAGTAAAGTGGGCCAACCCTGGAATGAAGTACATAGCGAAGCGGTAAGTCGGTTGGATAAAGAAGCGCCTATTTTTTACCTGGTGGCGCTGCACCGTAAAAACTGGCAGAGCTATGTCTGCTGTGGTGAGTCGAGCTATTACAGCGGACTATGCATAGATGATCACGGGATACTGCAGAAAGTGAACCCGGCATTCACCGCAGAAGATGTGCCGGTGAGATGCCGCTGTTGTACCTATACGTTCAACGGGGAACTCGTACCCGTCACGGAAAAGAACTGGCAAAAACCCTATGAGAAGGAATCCTGGGAATAGTCAGGTTTCACGAGTGTCATTCTGATGTAGATTGACTGCCGAAGTTTGCCAGATTTCACGTAGCGCGATCAAAAAAGGAGGGCATTTTGACCCATTTTGCACAGTGGCTTAGCCAAATTCAGGCGCTTGAGGTTGAACTGCACCAGCCAACAACGCGCTGCGATCCGAAACATGTCGCGGCATTGTTGCATGAAGACTTTGAAGAGATTGGTCGTTCAGGCCTACGTTATGACAAATGCCAAACCGTTGCGGCGCTGGAGATGGAAACGGATTATCCGCCGATTTTCGCCGAAGGTTTTAAGCTGGCGAAAATCAGTGAAGGCGCCGTGTTGCTGACGTACAAAAGTTTTCAGCGTGACGCGCAGGGCCGCGCCGTTCGTTGCACTGAACGCTCATCGATTTGGCTCCTGACGGAAAAGGCGGGTTGGCAGATGCGCTTTCATCAAGGTACGCCGACTAAGGGTTAAACTGAGATGATGAAACTGAGATGTGTTGATAGATGGGCTTAAACATAAAAAAGGATGTCAGCCTGATAAGCCTTGAAGGTGAGGTGAGAAAGGACGGGCAGAATAACCCCGGTGCATACTCAGTGAGTGCATTTAACATAATATACATTATGCGCACCTAGGCGATAATATGTGGATTCTGCCGTCCAGGCCTAATCATGGGCTTTCTCCTGCGGTTAACCATGCCGCGCCAACTGCTCATGCCGTGAATAAATTCGTTTTTCAACCGGGCCATAAGCCGCCGGGTTTTGCCGGCTGTCTTCTGCTGCCTGTCGCTTGATTGCCGCGAATACCATGATGCTTGCGCAGATAGTCTCTGAACGTCAAATGTCGGATCGCCTGTTCACTTCCTGCGTACGTGATGCGTGCGATCGCCGTTTCCCTTGATGTAGTAACGCCTGCCGGTAATGCCGTTCTCGCCGCGCAGCGTAGATCTCATGTCATGCATCTTGTCATTCAAACCATCCAACGCCGCCAGGCTTTCACCTCCAGCAAGATATCAATCGTTGGTTTGGCTGCCAGCGCCGGCACTGCTGATGAATTGCCGTTAACATGCCGGCCAGTATGCGCTCTGCCATTTCCCGCTCCAGTAATGATGACCGGACATGATTTTCGATGGCGCATACCTGCCGGTATTGGCCAAAAATCCCCTGCCTTTTTGATCGCGCTACGTGAAATCTGATAAAGCGTGGCGGCTACAATACTGCAGATTTCACCCAAACGCGTCATTTAAACGGGCAATATTTGCACGCTAGATGCGCATTGGCATCCGCTTTCTTCGCTTGCGGCACGTATCACGGCGTTGGCTATACTGAATGGGAACATTCTTTCACGCTCAAGGAGTCTCCCCATGTTTGATCATGTGAAATTTGGCGTCAGCGACTTTGCCCTCAGCAAAGCGTTTTTCCTCAATGCGCTGGCGCCACTGGGCGTAAAGATCGTTGCCGAAGGCGAACCCGACTATGGCGTTGAGCTGTGCCGCGATCGAGATAACGTGTCATTATGCCTGTTTCAGACCGATGAAAAACCGGCGCATCTGCACCTGGCATTTGCCGCAAGCAGCCGTGAACAGGTCGATGCGTTCTATCACGCCGCGTTAAACGCCGGCGGCAAAGACAATGGCACGCCCGGCTTGCGGCCCAATTACCATGCCCATTACTATGCGGCATTTGTGATCGCCCCGGATGGGCACAATATCGAGGCGGTTTGCCATAAATCGATGAGCTTGTGATTTTACCAGTTAAAACAGCGTATTAATCACGAATTGATGTACTCTATTTAACATAACGCAATTGTTACGCGGTCGCTTGTCGTTACCCTGTCACGTCAATCCACTCTGCTCCGGTGATGCTGGCCAGCCGCAGTGGCGCAATTCTCACGCCTGAGTTATCGCTGCCGCCTGCCGGGAGCACTTCACCGTAGCTGCACAGGCTGCGGTCGCAGTAAATTCTCACCGTTTCCGGTGCGGCAAAGGGGCAAACGCCGCCGGGTGGATAGCCGGTCAGCGCCTCCACCTCCTCTGCCGGCAGCATACGCGCCTTTACGCCGAAGAATTGTTTGTACTTCTTGTTGTCGATTCTGGCGGTTCCCGCCATCACCAACAGCACCACGCCGTCGTTCACGCGAAACGACAGCGTCTTGGCGATCTGCCCGCTCTCCACCCCAAAGGCTTCCGCCGCCAGCGCCACCGTAGCGGTATTCTTTGCCAGCACCGTCACCGCCGTTTCCGGTGCGTGCTCGGCCAGAAATCGCTGAACGCGCTCTATACTCATGCCCTTCCTCCTGATGTTGCTAAGCCATTGATAATGCCGCAGTGATGGCTTCGGTTTTAACACCGCATGCTAAAAATGAGAATCAAAATTGTTCAAATCGGTAAATCTGAACAAAGCTTTAAGGGGCCAATGCCCTTTTTACCTATCATTTTTCATGGAGATACCTGCATGACCACGCAAACGACAGCAAGGCCCTCGGCGGCCGCAGTGGCCGTCTATGAATGGCTCAACCCGATACCCTATGGATTTTTCACCGCGGCGCTGATCTTCGACATCATCTATGCCTGCACGGCGAACATTCAGTGGGTCAATGGTGCCGGCTGGCTGATCGCCATTGGCCTGGTTTTTGCCATTATTCCCCGGCTGATTAACCTGGTGCAGGTGTGGTTCGGCAGCGGCCGGCGGCAGGGTTCATCGGTCAAACTCCATTTCTGGTTGAATCTGATCGCCATCGTTTTCGCCATCATCAACGCTTTCGTGCATAGCCGGGATGCGTACGCCGTGGTGCCGGAAGGCCTGGTGCTATCTGCCATCGTGGTCGCGCTGCTGAGCGTGGCTAATGTTCTGCTGGCCCTTGCCACCCGTGCAAAATAAGGAGGTTTTCATGAAGCTATCATCCCTGGCGCTCACTCTTGCTGCCGTTTTGGCGGTGGCCGGCTGCGATAACAGCGCCGTCATTTCGCCGGAACAACAAATGGGCCCGGATCCGACATTACCGCCGGCGCAAAACTTTCTGATCCCGCCGATGCAGGTGCCTAAGGGCGTGGGTTGGCAACAGAACCAGATGCCGAAAGTGGCCGAAGGATTGAAAATCGACAAGGTGGCGGACGGTTTGCTGCATCCGCGCCAGCTGCTTACCCTGCCCAACGGCGATGTGTTGGTGGTGGAAGCCAACGGCCCGGGCACCGAAGCGGTCAGCACGACCAAGCAGCTGATCGCCGGGCTGGTGAAAGGCCAATCCGGTAAAGGCGGCAAAGGCGGCAACCGCATCACCCTGCTGCGCCCAACTGCCGACGGCGGCTGGGAAAAGCATATCTTCCTCGAGGGGCTCGATTCCCCGTTCGGCGTCCAGTTGATTGGCAACACCCTGTACGTGGCCAACACCGGCAATATCATGCAGTACGCCTATCAGCCGGGCGAAACGCGCATCAGCGATGCGGGTAAAGAGCTGGCCGATCTGCCGGACACCATCAACCACCACTGGACCAAGGCCCTGCTGGCTAGCCCGGACGGCAAAAAGCTGTATGTCGGCGTCGGCTCCAACAGCAACATCACCGAAAATGGCCTGGCCGTAGAGTACCGGCGCGCCGCGGTACTGGAAGTGGACACCGCCTCTGGCGCCAGCCGCATCTTCGCCAGCGGCCTGCGCAACCCAACCGGGCTGCAGTGGGAACCGCACAGCGGCAAGCTGTGGGCCATCGTCAACGAGCGTGACGAGATCGGCGCCGATCTGGTGCCGGACTATCTGACCTCCGTGCAGGACGGCGGCTTCTACGGCTGGCCTTACAGCTATTTCGGCCAGCACGTCGATCGTCGGGTGCAGCCGGCGCGGCCGGATCTGGTGGCGAAAGCCATCAAGCCGGACTACGCCCTCAGCTCGCACGTCGCGCCGCTGGGGCTGCTGTTCTATACCGCAAGCGCACTGCCGGCCGAGTATCGCGGCGGCGCCTTTGTCAGCGAGCACGGCAGCTGGGATCGCTCGCCGCTGAACGGCTACCGGGTCAGCTACGTGGCGTTCGAGCAAGGCAAGCCGGTCGGCAAACTGAAAGCGGTGGTGACCGGATTTGTCTCCGACGACGAGAAAGAACTCTATGGCGCACCGGTAGGGTTAGCGATTGACAAGTCCGGCGCCCTGCTGATTGCGGATGACGTGGGTAACACCGTTTGGCGCGTCAGCGCTAAATAACGTTAACGGGCAGGTTCCGATGAACCTGCTCGTGACATTGTCACTCAACGGCTTGCGCCAGCCAGACCGTTCTTCCCCCGCAGGCGGGATCTTCCACCACATGATCCACCACGCGGAAGCCATTCTCCTGCAGCAAGCGCGTGTACTCCTCCGGCGCCAGGCTGGCGTGAAACAGCGGCTGGCCTTCGAAGCTGCCAATCGCCACGCCGTCTGCAGGGCCGCTGGTGAACATCAGTGCGGCATGCTGCCCGGCATGACGTCTGAACAGTGGAAACATGCGGCGCTGATCGTCGCGCGCAAGATGGAAGAAGCTGTCCCAGGCCAGCAGGCCGTCGAACTTCGCCGCTAAATCCAGCTGGCGCATATCCATTTGCCGCCATTCCTGCTGCGGAAAACGCTGCCGGCAGCGCGCGATCATCGCCTGCGCACCGTCGATGCCGGTCACCCGATGCCCCTGTTCGATAAAATAGGCGGCAATCGGCACGCCATTGCCGCAGCCAAGATCCAGCAGCCGCGCATTGGCCGGGGTGAGCTGCAAAAAGCGGTCGAGCCACGGCCGTTCAAACAGCGTGCTGGGTCTGAGACGCTCCCAGGTGGCGGCATGTTCGTCATAAAGCGGGATAATGGTGCTCGCCAGTTTTTCCGTCATTAATATTGTCCCCGTCACGTTATTGGCGCAAAAAAAATAGCCCTTGGTCAGAATTAAAGCGCTTATCCGATAATATATTCATCAACAGACCGTTGACCAGAAATAAAAGGTTTTAACATTTCGACATAAACCAGTACAATTCCCTACCCTGTGTTAACCCTTTTTTTAGGTTGATTGTGTCGTTAATTCAGCGCTCTGCATCGCGACATCGGGCTGCCGCCTGGTTAGGGATGTTTGCCATTCTGATGTTGTTCATTGCGCCGGTGGTCTCGCGATCCCTGGAGCATGTACGCGCCGGAAGTGCTGGAACGACCGCCATGGCGGATTGCGGCATGGCGATGCCGATGCATCACGGGATGCATTCGCCGCCGCCTGAGCCTGAAAAAGCCTCACAGCCGCTGATGCAGCACGGCGGCGGCCACCACAACATGGCGATGATGATGGACGACAGCGCCTGCGGCTACTGCGTGCTGTTGCTGCACGCGCCGCTGCTGGACGTGAGCCACGCCCCGCTGTTCTGGTCTCAGTCGCTGGCTTCACGCCCGCCTCCGATTCACTATCTCGTTCCCCTGTTTGCCCACGTCGTTCACACAGAATTACAGCCGCGCGCGCCCCCCGTCTCTTTCCTCTGATTTAACAATAAGCCCATTGCCGTTCTCTGTATTGCCGTTGATTGCTTCAACCCGGCGGAATTAATTCGCCCAACGATTAATCACCGAGACGACATTATTAATCCGGTTATTTCCACGCTGATGGAATTAACCCCCGTATTTTCCGATGGTGATTTTCGCCAGGTCGCCCCACGCCTGAATAATCCCTCGGCCAAGAACGGAAAAGAGTTAGCTTAAGGAAAGATGATGTTTAAACCGACTTATAAAAAGAACGCCGTTACCCGCGCCATCACCGCCGCCATGCCGCTGTTCCTGCTGGCCGGCCACGCGGCACAGGCGCATCAGCACCCTACCGACGCACAGGTTAATGATGGCGACGTGATCACCGTCACCGCGCCGCTCTACTCTCCGTTGACCATCGTCACCTCGCCGAAAACCCCACGCCAGCCGGTGCCGGCCAGCGATGGCTCGGACTACCTGAAAACCATCCCCGGCTTTTCGCAGATCCGCAACGGCGGCACCAACGGCGATCCGGTGTTTCGCGGCATGTTCGGCTCGCGGTTGAAAATCCTCACCGACGGTTCGGAAATGCTGGGTGCCTGCCCATCGCGGATGGATGCGCCGACCTCTTATATCTCGCCGGAAAGCTTCGATCTGTTGACCATCACCAAAGGGCCGCAGACGGTGCTGTGGGGGCCGGGATCGTCGGCGGGCACGGTGCGTTTCGAGCGTGAACGGCCGCGCTTCGACAAGCCGGGCATCAAGGGCAATGCCAGCGTGTTGACCGGCTCCAACGGCCGCTGGGACGAGAATATCGACGCCAGCCTCGGCGCCGAACAAGGCTATCTGCGGGTGATGGCTAACAAATCCCGTTCCAACGATTATCAGGACGGAACGAATACGCGCGTGCCATCGCGCTGGGACAAGTGGAACGGCGATCTGGCGCTCGGCTGGACGCCGGACAATGACACGCTGCTGGAAGTGACTATGGGCCGCGGCAACGGCGAAGCGCGCTATGCCGGCCGCAGCATGGATGGTTCGCAGTTCAAACGCGAAAGCCTGGGCATGCGGGTGGAAAAATCCAATATTGGCGAGGTGCTGGATAAGCTGGAAGCGCAGGTCTACTACAACTACGCCAACCACGTGATGGACAACGTCACCCTGCGCTCGCCGGGCAGCGGTGGCATGGGGGGGCACGGTGGCCATGGCGGTATGAGCATGGGCGGTCACGGCGGGCACATGATGTCCTCCGGCATGACGATGCAGCTCGATCGCCGCACCGTCGGCGGCCGCGTGATGGGCACCTGGCTGTGGCAGGACGTGAAGCTTGAAAGCGGCCTGGACACTCAAACCAACACCCACCGCAGCATGAGCCGCGGCAGTTGGGAAAAAGACGCCCAGTTCAACAGCTACGGCGCCTTCAGTGAACTGACCTGGTCCACCAGCGAACAGGATAAACTGATCGGCGGCGCGCGTCTTGACCGCACCCTGGTGGAGAATTTCCGCAGCGGCAGCGATGGGGAACGTTCAGACACCCTGCCGAGCGGTTTTATGCGTCTTGAGCATACGTTGGCCGACCTGCCGCTGATGCTGTATGCCGGCGTCGGTTATACCGAGCGCTTCCCGGATTATTGGGAACTGTTCTCGCCGAAGCTCGGCCCGAACGGCAGCAAGGATCCGTTCTCCAGCGTCAAGAGCGAAAAAACCACGCAGCTCGACATCGGCGCGCAGTACAACGGCAAACGCTTCAACGGCTGGGTCTCCGCTTACGTGGGCCGCGTCGATGATTTCATCCTGTTCAAATATGATCCGCACAACGCGCGTCTCAGCCAGGCCGATAACGTCAACGCCAACATCATGGGCGGCGAAATGGGCATGGGTTATCAGCTGAGCGAGCACTGGAAAACCGACGCCAGCCTGGCCTACTCCTGGGGGAAAAACACCAGCGACGGCCGGCCGCTGCCGCAGATCCCGCCGCTGGAGGCGCGTCTGGGGCTCACCTATGAGTACGGCGACTGGAGCGGCACCGGCCTGTGGCGTTTGGTCAGCAGCCAACACCGCGTGGCGATCAACGAAGGCAACGTGGTAGGCAAAGACTTTGCCGAAAGCGCCGGCTTCGGCGTGCTCTCCGCCAACGCCGCCTACAAGGTGAATAAAAACGTCAAGCTGAGCGCCGGTCTGGATAACATCCTGAACAAGACCTACAGCGAACACCTCAACCTGGCGGGCAACAGCGTCTTCGGCTATTCGGCCAACAGCGCGGTGAATGAACCGGGCCGCACCCTGTGGGCCAAGGTTAACGTCACCTTCTAAACCGTTCACCGGGCGATGGGCAACCGTCGCCCGGTCAGGCGATATGCGATCCGGTTCTTAGGATATGAGTTTTAAGTTTTTCCCATTCGGTTGAGCGGCGATTAGTATCACTCTCAATGTAATCAAGGATCCGGAGGGAATATGCAAAAGCTCACTCGTTTTCTGGCCCTGCTCGGCGAGCTGATGATTGAAAAAGCCGAAGACGCCGCGCCGCAGGCAGCTCAGCCTGACGATCGTGACGACGCGTTGCCACCACGCCTCGAACGTGGGGTTCCGCTGGCCGACCGCTTCCTGTTCATGTAATTCCCCTCACTGTCTTTTGGTCCGGCACGTTCCGGTATTTCATTATCGGACGCCTGCGTCTATCTTCTTTCGATGGTTCCAGCCGATTCATCATAGGAGATAGCAACGCAATGAAGATCAGAACGGTAACCCCGCAAGACGCTGAAGCCCTGACGCAGTTATTGAATGACGTGATCGGCGCCGGCGGCACGACGGCACTAGAAACGCCCCTCACCCCCGCCGAGTTCAGCGATTGGTTCATCAGCGGCAGCAATGCGCTGGGCTGCCAGGTCGCGGAGGTGGATGGGCTGTTAGTGGGCTTTCAGTCGCTGAGCGCAGATGATGCCCTGCCGCCCGATACCGCAGATATTGCCACCTTTTCCCGCCTGTCGCCGAAGGTGCGTGGCGTCGGCAGTGCGCTGTTCCCTGCCACTTTAGCGGCGGCGAAGTCTCACGGTTTCAAGCACATCAACGCCACCATTCGGGCGGATAACGTCGGTGGCCTCGCCTACTACCACAAAATGGGCTTTCGCGATTACGATCGTTTGCCGCAGGTGCCGCTCAGCGATGGCACGCCGATCGACAGAATCAAAAAACGCTTCTCCCTTTAACCCGTTAATCCGCTCACACTGAACGCACGATATGTTCGCGCAGCCACCGGTGAGCGGGATCGCGATGCGATCGCTCGTGCCACAGCATGGTCATTTCAAAGCCCGGCACCGCCAGCGGCGGCTCGAGCTGTTGCAATAAAGGCTGGTTACGCACCAGTCGCTCCGGCAGCATCGCTACCAAATCGGATTGCGTCAGCACCGAGATCACGAACAGAAAATGCGGCACGGAAAGCACCACGCGCCGCGTCAGCCCCACCTCCGCCAGCGCCCGGTCGGTCATGCCATAGAACCCGCCGCCGTCCGGCGAGACCATCACCTGCTCCAATTGGCAAAATTGCGCCAGCGTCAGGTTTCCATGCAGTTTGGGATGGCCGACCCTGCCCACCAGCACATAGCGTTCACTGAACAGCGTGCGCTGACGCAGACCGGGCGGCGCCCCTTCGCGGGTGTGAAACGCCAGATCGATCTCCCCCTGTTCCGCCCGTTTGGCGAGGCGCGCCGGGGCGATCTCCAGCACCGCCAGCCGGGTGCCGGGCGCCGCCGTGCGTAAACCGTTCAGCGCCGGCAACACGATGGTGGATTCGCCGTAGTCAAAGGCGGCCACGCGCCAGGTATCGCTCGCCACGGCGGGATCGAACGGCGTCGCCGGCGTCACCGCCAACTCGAGCGCCGCCAGCGCCTGACGCAGGGGTTCCCGCAGCTGCTCCGCTCTGGCGGTCGGGCGCATACCGCGCGGGCCGGGCAACAGCAGCGGATCGTCAAAGATCGCCCGCAGTTTGGCAAGATGCACGCTGACCGCAGGCTGAGAGAAATTGAGCCGCTGCGCCGCACGCGTGACGTTGTGCTCCGCCAGCAGCGCGTCGAGCGTCACCAGCAGGTTGAGATCCAGCCGCCTTAAATTATTCATGGTTATACCTGGGATAAAGGTAATTCATTTCTAATATACCGACTAACGCCCTACTCTGCAGCTCTCAGACCAAGGAGAGTTGTTATGAATGTGCTGATTGTTTACGCCCACCCAGAGCCGCAGTCGCTGACCGGCTCACTGAAAAACTTCGCCGTTGATCGCCTGACGCAGGCCGGCCATCAGGTACAGGTGTCCGATCTGTACGCCATGAAGTGGAAAGCGGCGCTTGACGCCGCCGACAGCCTGGAAGGCGCATTAGGGCCCCGTTTCGATCCTTCGCTGGATTCGCAGCGCGCGTTTGCTAACGGCGTGCAGAGCGCCGATATCGAACGGGAGCAGCAAAAATTGCGCTGGGCGGACGTGGTGCTGCTGCAGTTTCCGCTGTGGTGGTTCTCGATGCCGGCGATTCTGAAAGGCTGGTTCGAGCGTGTCTATGCCTATGGTTTTGCCTACGGCGTCGGTGAGCATTCCGACACCCATTGGGGCGACCGTTACGGCGAGGGGACGCTGGCGGGCAAACGGGCGATGCTGATCGTCAGCGCCGGCGGCTGGGAGTCCCATTACGCCCCGCGCGGCATCAACGGACCGATCGACGATATCCTGTTTCCGATCCAGCACGGCATGCTGCATTACCCAGGCTTCGAGGTGCTGCCGCCGTTTGTCACCTACCGCGCCGGAAAGACCGACGAGACGCGCTTCGCCGCCCTGTGCGAGCAGCTCGGGCAACGGCTCGATACCCTGTGGCACACCGAGCCCATTCCGTTTCGGCGACAGAACGCCGGTGACTACCTGATCCCGCAGTTGACGCTGAAAGCGCATCTCGCGCCGGGGCAGGACGGTTTCGGCGTTCACATCGAGTAGCCGGAGGCGCACGCCCTGGCGTATCCGGGGCGCGGCGTTAATTCAGGGCGGCGAGAAATGTCTGGTAGCCCTGTGCGCTGCTGTCCAGCTCATGCTGCTGAACCTGCTCTGCCACCCCGTCCGAAGCGGCCTCCTTGCCATAAAAGGCGAAGAACGAGGCATAGTCGGCCCGCACGTAACCGGCGGTGACTTCAAACGGCCGGAAGATTTCCTCCAGCGAGTAGCGATAGCGCCCGTCGCGCGCATAGTCTTCTGCACGCACCCCCGCCGTCACCGCCAGCGCCAGCTTCTTGTTTTGCATCTTGTAGCCGCTGCGGGAACCGTAGGCCCAGCCGTAGGTGAGCACGTCATCCAGCCATTTTTTCAGCAGCGGCGGGCTGCTGAACCAGAAAATCGGGAATTGCAGCACGATGTTGTCATGCGCTTCAATCAGCTGTTGTTCCCTCGCGACGTCGATCCGCCAGTCCGGATAGTCCTGATGCAATTCATGCACCGTATACCGCTCCGGATAGCGCCGCAGTTCCTCCAGCCAACGTTTGTTAACCACCGAGTTCGCCATATCGGGATGGGCCACGACCACCAAGGTTTTCATACTGATTTCTCCAGTCAGGTGTTTCGACGCATCTTAGGGTATGCTGACAGAATGTAAAATACGCACACTCACGACACATACTTACCCTGGAGAAAGTATAAAATGACCGCCGAATCCCGCTGCAGCCCAACGGGCATCAGCCTCGAAGACACCGGCTATGGCTACACCCTGTCGGTGATCAACGGCAAATATAAAATGATTATTCTCTACTGGCTGGCGCTGTATAAGCCGGTATTGCGGTTCAACGAACTGCAGCGTTGCATCGGCACCATTTCGTACAAAACGCTGAGTTCGACGCTGAAAGAGCTGGAAAAAGACCGCCTGGTGATGAGAAAGGAGTATCCGCAGATCCCACCCAAGGTGGAGTACAGCCTGTCCGAGCGCGGGCGTTCGCTGATCCCGGTGATCGACATGATGTGCCAGTGGGGAGAACGACACCGACCGGAACAGCCGGTGCCGTGAGGGGTTAGTTGTCCGCCGCCGCTGAGGTTGCCGGCGCGGGTTCATCGTGCTCGACCAACGTGTCCGCCGGCCGGCACTGGCGCAGCGTGCGTACGCTGAAGGCCACCAGCACGCCCAACAAGGCGGCGAACGCGCCAAACGACAGCACGCTCATCAACGGGGTAAATACCCTGCCCAGCACGCCGAGCCCCAGCGCGCCGATCGAATCACCGGTCACGTCCTGCGCGGTGCCCAGGCTGTTCACCCGCCCCAGCAGATGATCCGGCGTGTTGCTCTGGATCAGCATGAACTGCAGAAGTGAGGCGATAGCGTTGGCGTAGCCGTAGCACACCAGCGCCAGCAGCGCCGGCGCCAGGTGGCTGAACAGCCCCAGTGACGCGATGGCGGTGAACGCGACGATAGCGGCGACCAGGATCAGCACGCCGGGTCGAGAGAAACGCCCCACCCAGCCGCTGGTCAACGCGCCCAGCATCGCACCGAGCGGCACCGCGGAGTACATCAGGCCAATTGAGGACGCGCCGACGTGGTAAGCGTCCTGCGCCAGCGCCGGAAACAGCACCCTGACGGCGCCGACGATGCTCATCAGCATCCCCAGCAGCACCACCGAACCCACCACTTTATTGCGCCAGACAAACTGGAAGCCGCTGGCGAGCGCGCGCAGCGGATGTTCCGGCTCCTGCTGCTGCGGCAACAGCGTCGGCAAGCGCACCAGCGGGACCAGGGTGCCCAGCGTCCCTGCCGCCGCGACGGCAAACGCCAGCCCCACGCCGCCGAACACGATGATAATCCCGCCCAGCGCCGGCGCGAGGATCGCGCCGATGCGCACCGTCACCATGCTCAAGGCCCCCGCCGCCGCCAGGTTTTCGCGCCCGACCAGCAGCGGGATCACCGCCATCAGCGCCGTCATGCCCAGCGCGCCGAAAAAGCCGTCCCAGGCCGCCAGCAGGTAGAGCGCCCACAACGACGGTGCCGGGGCGAAGGCGTTCAGACTCAGGGCGACAAAGCCCAGCCCGCAGGTGCCGCGCGCAAACAGGATCAGCTTGCGGCGATCGTAGCGATCGGCAAGCACCCCGCCCAGCATCAGGCCGATAAACATGCCCACCCCGTCCAGCGCCACCGCCACGCCCACCTGCAAGGTGGAGCCAGTCATCGCCTGGATCTGAATTGGCACCCCTACCGCCAACATGCCGAGGGAAAACACCGACAGCATGCGGGCGCAGAAAATCGCGCGGAAATGTGCATTGCTTCTCAGCAAACTGAAATCAAGAAAAAAAGAAGGTCTGGCCATAGTGTCCTGCATGTCATGTTTTAGTGCGGGCCGGGACGCACGCCCCCCGGCCCGGTTGCGTTATACCAAGCCGTATTGCCGCGTCAGCAGCGAATGCAACAGCGGCCCAAGCGTCTCCAGCGAGGCCGGCGACAGAATGTCCGCGTGTTCGCAGCGCTGATGATGGCAGATCAACCCATCCAGATACGGCGCCCACACGGCGTTGATGTCCATCTCCGGCGGCAGCGTCTGGTCGGCGACAAACAGCGTCGCCGTGCCGTGGAAACGCCGGCTGCGCGCCTGGGACAGAATGCGCACCGCATCGCGGTAGTTGGCGACGATGCTGTCGAACATCGCCGCCTTCTCCGCCATCAGCGCCGGATCGCCATGATCTTCCGCCATAAACTCGGCCTGTTCCTGCGCCACCTCTTTCTGCGCGTCTTCCTCGCTGGGGCCGGTCCAATCCTGACCTTCCGGTGGATAGGTATCCAGCATGCCGAGGAATGCCACCTCTTCGCCCTGCTGCTGCAGGCGCGCGGCCATCGAGTGCGCCAGCGTGCCGCCGAGCGAATAGCCGAGCAGGTAGTAAGGCCCCTGCGGCTGCAGGCGGCGCAGATGGGCGAGATGACGATCGACCATCTGCTCGATATCCTCGCAGGTGGCGATAGCGCCATCCGGTCTTGGCGACTGCAGGCCGATGATCGGGTAGTTCCCCGGCAGATAACGGCTCAGCCCCGAGTACTGCCAGGCGAAACCGGAAGCCGGATGCAGGCAGAACAGCGCCGGGCCTTGACCGGCCCGCAGCTGCAGGCATTCGCCGACGCCACGGCTCTCGGCCGAGTTGGCGGCCTGCGCGTCATCGAGCAGGTGCGCCATCTTCTCCAGGCTGCGGGCGAACATGATCTGCCCGACGCTCAACGGCCGCGGGACGCGCCGGCGCAGCTCTGCCGCCAGACGCATCGCCAGCAGCGAATGGCCGCCCAGCGCGAAGAAGTCGTCGTCGGCATACACCGTCTCGCGCCCCAGCAGTTCCCCGAACAGCGCCGCCAGCAGGCGCTCGCTGTCGCTCTGCGGCGCACGCCCGGCTTGCAGGGCCAGCTGCGGCCGTGGCAACGCTTTGCGATCCAGTTTGCCGCTGGCGCTGAGCGGGAAGCTGTCGGTCATGACATAGCTGACCGGCATCATGTGCGCCGGCAAACGTGCCTCCAGCGCCTGATGCAGCACGGCAGTATCCAGCGTCACGCCCGGTTGGGCGATCAGCCAGGCGACCAGCTGCCGCATATCGGCGCCGCCCAGCCCCGTCGCGCCCTCGCCCAGTTCGATGGCGTGCACCGCCGCTTGCGCTACTCCCGGCTGTGCCAGCAGCGCCTGTTCGATTTCGCCCAGCTCGATACGCTGGCCACGGATCTTCAGCTGATCGTCGCTGCGTCCCAAATACTCGACGCTGCCGTCTTCCAGCCAGCGGGCGATATCACCGGTGCGATACATGCGCGCCCCGTTGCCGGCGGGATCGGCGACAAACCGCTGTGCCGTCAACCCCGGCCGATGCAGATAGCCATCGGCCAGCTGAATGCCGCGCAGGTAGAGATCGCCGGCGCAGCCGACGGGTACCGGCCGCAGCATGGCGTCGAGAATGCTCAGTTGGGTATTCCAGACCGGTTTGCCGATCGGCACGCCGGCGCCGTTCACCGCCGCCAATGCCGCGCCGGACGCCGGTTGATAGGTGACATCGACCGCCGCCTCCGTCGGGCCATACAGGTTGTGCAGCGGCGCCGTGACCAACGCCTGATAGCGGGAAGCCAGTTCGCACGACAGCGCTTCGCCACTGCAGAACACGCGTTTCAGGCTGGCGGCGGCGCGCTGTGGCGCCCGTTCGTTCAAGGCCTCTACCCAGATAGCCAACATGGACGGAACGAAATGCAGCGTGGTCACGCCATAGTCGTCGATCAACGTCGTCAGCGCCTGCGGATCGCGGTGCGCCTCCGGCGGCGCCATCACCAGGCGCGCGCCGACCATCAGCGGCCAGAAGAATTCCCAGACGGAAACGTCGAAGCTGCACGGCGTTTTCTGCAATACCACGTCCTGCGCATCGAGCGCATACTCGTGCTGCATCCAGAACAGGCGGTTGACGATCGCCCGGTGGTTCACCACCACGCCTTTCGGCCGCCCAGTAGAGCCTGAGGTATACAGCACATAGGCGGGATAATCGCCGTTCCCCGCCGGTGGGCGCGCTGCTGGTTCGCGCCCGCTGTCATCCAGCGCATCGAACAGCAACGTCGGCGCCAGCGCGGCGAAGCGGGCGTCCAACGCGCTTTCGGTGATAATCAGCCGCGGTTTGGCGTCCTCCACCATGTAGCCCAGCCGCTCGTCCGGGTAGCCGGTGTCCAGCGGCAACCAGGCGGCGCCGGTCTGCACAATCGCCGTCAGCGCCAGGCTGAGGCGCACGGAGCGTGGCAACGCCACCGCGACGATATCGCCCGGCTGAATGCCGGCCGCCGTCAGCCTCTCGGCCAACAGCGCGGCCTGGCGCTGCATGTCACGGTAGCTGAGGCTGTGCCCGGCATCCTGCAGCGCGATGCGTTCCGGCGTGCGCCGCGCTTGATCGGCGATCGCCTGATGCAAGGTGGTGTCCGCCACCGCCTGCCCGGTGCGGTTGACCGCCGCGATCAGCGCCTGCTCCTGCGGGGTTTGCAACTGCCAGCGCGGCAGCGGCAGATCCGGTTGGGCGATCCACTGTTGCAGCAGCGCCATCAGCCGCGCGGCGAAGCGCTCAGGCTGCGGCACCGAGGCGCGGTACTCCATCAGCAGACGCAGACGTTCGCCCGGCAGCACCAGCAGCGTCAGCGGATAGTGGGTATAGCCTTTGTTGCGGATGGCGTCGCAGCGCAGCGCCCCTGCGCCGCCCAGCAGGGCGTCGTTGTCCGGGTAGTTTTCTACCACCAACAACGTATCGAACAGCGTGCCCGCCCCGGCCAGGTGCTGGATCTCCCCCAACCCCAAATCGTCGTGCTCCAGCAGTTCAATCTGCCGGTGCTGCAGTTCGGTCAACTGATCCGTCAACGAACGGTCATGCTGCAGACGAACCCGCACCGGCAGCGTGTTGCTGAACAGGCCAACATGCTCCTCAACCCCTTCTATCTGGCCAAAGCGGCCGGAAACCGGCGAGCCGAACACCACGTCCTGATGGCCGCAACAGCTGGCCAGCTGCAGCGCCCAAATGCCCTGCATCACGGTATTGAGCGTCAACCCGCGTTCGCGGCACAGGGTCAGCAAACGCGTCTCCTCGGCCGGCGGCAGCGTCATTTCCAGCTCATGCACGCGATCGTCCTGCGTTTCACCGAACAGCAACGTCGGGCGCACATCCTGCAGCGTCTCGCGCCAGAGGCGGCGTGAGGCTTCGGCATCGCGCGCGGCCAGGCGGCACACGATATCGGCGTAGTTCGAACGCAGCGGCGGCAGCGCCTGCTCGCCTTCACGCAAGGCCAGCATCAGATCGTTGAGCACCACCGGCGTCGACCAGCCGTCGACGATCAGGTGGTGCGCGTTAAGGAACAGCGTGTAGCGTTCGCTATCGCCGTGTTTGACCCGCAGCGCATGCAACATTGCGCCCGGCTGGTTGAACAGATCGCGCTGCAGTTCCTGCTGCTCCAATTGATTCAGCGCCTGCGCTTCTTGTTCGGCGGACAGCGGCGGCAGCCTGTGGCTGTCCAGCGGCCAATGGCTTTCCTGCGGTATCAGCTGCAGCGGTTCGCCTTCGCGGTTGAATCGGGCGGCCAGCTGCGGATGGCGGCGGATCACCGCATCCAGCGCCTGCTGAAGGTGATGCGCGTCCAATTCGCCGTAGAGACTCAGGCGCGTCAGCGAGTTATAGCTGCCGCCCTGCTGCGCCGTCTGTGCATGGAACAGCAGGCCGTGTTGCAACGGCAACAGCGGCAGCGCTGCGGTTAACGGCCCATACGCCCGTTCCCAGGCGCGCACCGTCTCATCGTCAACGTTCGGCTGGGCGATCTCGGCCGCTACCAACGTCGCCGCCGCGCGATCGGGATGCCGTTCGGCAAATTCGCACAGTGCACGCACCGCTTGCTCGATGCCGCTGTGCAGCTGCGCAATGTCGCTCTCGCTGAAAATCCCCTCCAACCAGCTCCAGTTGATCGCCAGGCACGCGCCGTCGCGCCGCTCTTCGACAAAGATATTCACCTCCAGGCCATACGACAGCGCCTGCTGCGCATCCTGCGCCACGGCGAAGGCGTCGCGGAAACGGGTTTGGCTGCGTTGCGGCGCCCAGTTCCCCTCGTCCTGGCTGAAGCGCCCGAGGTAGTTGAACAAGATCTCCGGCGCATTGCGCTGCGCCAGCGCCGCCAGTTCGTCACGCTGCGGGTGCAGATAACGCAGCTGGCCGTAACCGACGCCGCGATCGGCCACCGCACGCGTCGCACGTTTCACCGCACGCACGGCCTCATTGTGTTCTGCGTCATGCAGTTCGATGCACAGCGGATACTCCGCCGTCAGCCAGCCGACGGTGCGGGCCAGATCGAGGCCGTCGTCCAGTTCGGCGCGGCCGTGCGACTCCAGAGAGAAACGCAGCGAAGCGGCCTGGAAACGGCGGCGGCAGGCCTGAGCCAGCGCGCACAGCATGATCTCTTCAACCTGCGCGCGGTATCCCTGCGGCAAGGTGCCGAGCAGCGCGGCGGTCAGCCGGCTGTCGATCAGCGTGCGCCGTTCGCTCACCGAGGCGATGCGATCGGTCTGCGGATCCAGCGCGCGCCGCCCCAAACGCGGCACCTCGTCCGCCAGCATCTGCCGCCAGAACGGCAGCTCGGCTTCGCGGCGTTCGACGTCGGCCCGTAAACGCGCGGACCACTCATAGAGCGAGGTTTCTTCCGGCGGCAGCGTGATCGGCTGCCCCTGCATGGCGCCGTCGGCCACTTGACGCAGTTCGTCGAGCAGGATGCGCCAGGAAACGCCGTCGACCACCAGGTGGTGGATCGCCAGCACCAGCCCCAGGCTCTGCCCGTCACGCTGCAACAGGATGGCCTGCATCATGGTGCCGGCCGCCGGATCGAGAAGGTCAAGTGCGGCATCAAATGCCTGTTCCGCCGCTAATTCCAGCTCACCGGACACGGTATTAACCTGCATCAGTTCACCGGCGGCGGCAGTTTCAACCACCAACTGACCGTCGCGGATCCGCGCGCCCAACGCCGGGTGTGCCGTGCGCAGTTGTTCCAACGCATCACGCAGCTGTTGCGGCTGCAGCTCGGCAGGTACGCGCAGGAAAACGCCGTGCGCGAAGCGGCGATGCATATCGCCCGTCTCGGCAAACCAGTGCAGGATCGGCAGCCCGTCGATCGGGCCTTGCTGCACGCGGCGTGCAGCCTGAGAGTCTACGACCAGCGGCTGCATCGCCTGCGCCATGCGTGCGGGGGTGTGCAGCGCGAAGATCTCGCGCGGCCGCAGCAGATAGCCTTTGCGCCGCAGGGCGGTGCCCAACCCCATCGCCGAGATGCTGTCGCCGCCAAGCGCGAAGAAATCGTCGTCGGCGCCGACGCGCTCCATCCCCAGCAGCTGCGCCATGGCGCCGCAAATCAGCCTTTCCTGTTCGGTGGCCGGCTCGCGAATGCTTTGCGCCAGCGTTTCCTGCGGTTTGGGCAGCGCCTGACGGTCAATCTTGCCGTTGACGTTAAGCGGGAGCTCCGGCATCACCACCAGGATCGCCGGCACTATATAATCCGGCAGACGCTGCGCCAATTGCCCCAGCAGCTCGCTTTGCAACGTTGGCGAAGCGCGACGCGCGTCATCCTGCACCGAGCAGTAACCGATCAAACGATAGGTGGCGCCGATCGGCTCGGCGATCACCACCGCCCGCCCCACGTCCGGCAAGGCGGCCAAGGCGCTTTCCACCTCACCCAGCTCGACGCGGAAGCCGCGCACCTTGATTTGGTGATCGGTACGGCCAATGAATACCAGCTGACCCTCCGCGCTCCAGCGCATCAGATCGCCGCTGCGGTACATCACCTCGCCTTCGGCGAACGGGTTGGCGACAAAGCGCGCCGCCGTCAGATCCGGGCGCCGCAGGTAACCGCGCGCGATGCCTTTGCCGGAAATGTACAGCTCGCCCGCCGCGCCGATCGGCACCGGCTGCAGGCGGCTGTCGAGCAGCCAGACGGCGGTATTGGCGAGGGGGCGACCGATCACCGGCTGATCGGCGGCCGTGACCGGCGCGCCCAGGGTATCGACGGTATATTCGGACGGGCCGTAATAGTTGTGGATCTCCACCTCCGGATGCTGCTGCATCAGGTTCCACAGCGTCGGCGTCGCCGCCTCACCGCCGATCATCACAAACGCCGGCAGCGGGAACTGCCCCTTCAGCAGGCCGCAGTCCACCAGTTGCGAGAAGAATGACGGCGTGATGTCCAGCAGATCGATCGGCGTCTGTTGGGTTTGTTCCAGCAGCGCCCAGGGGTCGCGGCGCAGCTCCTCGTCGAAGATAACCAGTTCGCTGCCCATCATCATGCAGAACAGCGGTTCCCAGGAGGAGTCGAAAGAAAACGAGGCGGTATGGCCGGCGCGCAAGCGGCGCGCGTGGCGAGCCTGGAATTTTTCGATCGCCGGGCCGAACAGAGAGGCTTGGTGCGACAGGAACAGGTTCAGCAGCCCGCGATGTGTGGACATGACGCCCTTGGGTTTGCCGGTCGAGCCGGAGGTGTAAATCATGTAGGCGAGATGCGCCTCGCTCAGCGGCATGCGCCGCTCGTCGTCCGTTATCGGCGTGGCCTCGGCAGCCGCGCAGCGCGCCAGGCACGCGGCGTCGTCCAGGCACAATACCTGTGGCAGGTCCGGCATGTTGGTCAGCGTGGCGCGGTGGGTCAGCAACATTACCGGCCGCGCGTCGTCGCACATCAGCGCCAAACGTTCACGCGGATAGTCCAGATCGAGCGGCATATAGGCCGCGCCGCTGGCCAGAACGCCGAACAGCGCGACCAGCGTGTCCACCGAGCGCGGAATGCCGATGGCCACCACGTCTTCGGCGCCGATGCCGCTGTCGATCAGCACGCGCCCCAGCTGCATCACCCGTTCGGAGAGCTGCCGGTAGCTGAGACGCACATCGCCGCAGGCCACCGCTAACGCCTCGGGCTGGCGCTCAACCTGGCGCTGGAATGCATCCATGATTGACACCATGCCCGTTGGCGGCGTCAGATCGGCGCCGCGCCCCCAGGCCGCGAGTTGCCTTAGCTCCCCTTCGCCGATCAACGCCAGTTGACCGTTCGGCTGGTGCGGCTGCCGCGCCAGCTGCTGCAGCCAATGGCCGATGCGCTCCGCATGATGATGCAAGCTGCGCGGCGAGTATTTGGCCGGGTTGGCCACCAAAGACAGCGTCAGCACGCCGTTGCGAAAGCCGATCTCAAACTCCAGGTCATCAACCGGCCCCATCGCCAGCGTATGGGTAACGGCCGCCTGGCCGTCGAACGACAAGGCGCTGTGGTAGACCTTGACGTTGACCACTGGGCCATAGAGTTCCTGATGACCGCCGACCAGGCCGAGATCGCGTTTGATCTGCTCCGCCTCATAGCGTTGATGGCGGCGCGCCTGCTTGATCTCCGCCACGACGGCCTGGCAGACGTCCGCCAGCGACAGTTCCGGCGTCACGCTCAGCAGCAGCGGCAGCACGTTGACCACCGGGCCGACCGCCGCCAGCGCCTGCGACCCCATCCGGCGCATGAAAGGAAAACCGACTGAAAAACGGGTTTCACCGCTCATGCGCGCCATATACATCGCCAGCGCCGCCGTGACGATGTCGGCCGGTTGCAGCGCCTGCAGCGCGTCGTCGCGCAGCGCTTCGTCAAACAGTGACTCCGGCAGCACCAGCACCTGTTTGAGCGGCCGGGCGCCCGGTTCAACCTCCCGGCTTTCCGTCGATAATGACAGCGGCGACGGCAGTTCGTGCAGATGCTGGCGCCAGAATTCGGCCGCCCGCTGGCGTGCGGCGGACGTTTGCCATTGCTGAAACTCTTCCACCACCTTGCCGAACGGGGTAAACGGCGAAGCCGCGGGCGACAGCCCGTGGCGCAGCGCGCGATAGATATCGGCGATCCGGCGGGTGATGGCCTCGAAACTGAAGCCGTCCAGGGTCAGATGATGAAAGCGCTGGTACCAGAACCAGCGATCGGCGCCGACACGGATCACCACATGCCGATAGAGCGGCCGCTCGCCGTCCGCGGGCAGATCCTGCGCCAGATCGTTATTCATCAGCGCCAGCGCCGCCTGTTCGGCATCTGGGCGCGCGCTGAAATCAAACCACTCCGGCGCCTGTACGCGTGCGGGGTCCGCATTAAGCGGTAAACGTTGCATTGGCTGGCCGTCCTGCGCCTCAAAAAACCGCGCCTGAACCGTATCCGCTTCCGCCAGCCCCTGGCGAATCGCGCGCTCTAGCGCCGAACGATCGATAGCGCCGTGCAATTCGGTGTAGTGCGCCACGGCGAAGCTGTTGCGGCGCAGCGCGATTTGGTCGGCAATCCAGATCCCCGGTTGCGCCGCAACCAGCGGATATTCCCGATACTCGACCTGAGTATCCGGCAAAGAAAGCGTTTCTGACATGGTGTCTGTCCTTTTCCTCAAACGGAATGTATCGATGTGGCTGCCTGGCGATTAACGCGCCGCATCCGCCGCTTTCAGCGCCGCCGGCCGCATGTCCTGCCAGTGCGTTTCGATGTAGTCGATGCATTCACCGCGCGACGCCGGCCCCATCAACACGCGCCATCCCGGCGGCGTATCGGCAAACTGCGGCCACAGCGAATACTGTTGCTGCTCGTTGACCAATACGGAGAAACGGAGATTTTCGTCATCGAACGGGTTTTGTTGTTCCTGAGTCATTTGCCTTACCTGTCTGTCAAAATGTGTGGGTTATTCCATCCCGGAAAGCAGTTGGCGCACGCCGTCCACCAGACCGCCGCGCCAGCAGAGCGCATCGTGCCCGCCGGAAAACACGCGGTAATCGACGCGGTGCCCGGCCGCCGTCAGCGCCTGATGCATCTGGCGATTGACGAATTCGATGTCCGCCTCCCGATCGCCGGCTTGCTGAATTACGGTGAGCGTGGCTGCCGCTGCGCTGCGCTGCCGAACCTGGCGTATCAGCCAGCCTTCCTCCAGTTCGTGGCGTTTTTCGAATTGGGTAACGAATTGCACCGTAGGCCACCAGAAGGAGCCGGACTGGCTCAGCACGTGGCCGAAGCGCTCTGGCCAGTGCAAACCGGCATATAACGCCGCCAGCCCGCCGTAGCTCTGGCCGGCGACGACGGTGCGCGCCCCTTCCTCGCTGAACGGTTCGCGCCGCTGCGCCTGCGGCAATAGTTCGTCGATTACCGCCTGCCAGAATGCGGCGTTGCAAGGCAGCTCGTTTTCCCGGTGTTCGCCGTCGATCGCATCGATCAGCAGCCAACATGCAGGCGGCAGGTGCCCTTTTGCGGTTTCGTGCTCGATCACCGGCAACAGCGCGTGCCTTTCGACCCAGTTTTGGCCATCGAGCAGCAGCACCAGCGGGCGATTCGCTTTCACCCCCGCGTCGCCGCTGGCATACAGCCAGACGCGCCGCTGCGTGCCGAGCCGTTCGCTCTGCCACTGGAAAAGCTGCAGCCGCGCCTCCTCCAGCGGCCGATCGGCGGCCTGCCAGGCGCTTTGATCGTCGGCATCCGGCCCTTGCGCCAGAGAGATGGGCCGCGGGCGATGAGACGGCCCCAGCGATATACGATTCAGCGGATCGGCGATGGCCAACGGGAACAGCGATACCCACCAGGTACGCTGTTGGCGATCGCGCAACGTTTCGTCGTCGCTGAAGATGGGGGGAAGATCCCGGTCGGTAATGGGGATCAGGCTGTAGCTGCCGCGCCAGCGGCGATCGATAACGGCCGCGCCGTACCAAACGTCGGTGCCGGGGAGCCGGGTCAGGCTGCTGGGGGACGTGCTGTGGTGATCGGTAATGCCGTTGATATCGGCGTAAACGCGGCATATCGGCGAGTGCCGTTCATCGCCGGCGGGATCGCGCCACAGCCAGGTCATTTTGACGTGGCTGTCATCGTGCGGTTCGACCACGGGTGTGCCGTGAGCGGCAACCTTCTGCCACCACGCGGATTGCCCCGCCGTCTCTTCACGCAGCCATTGAGCCGCCAATCCCTCACGGTCGTTGTCTGGCCTCTTTTCCGGCAAAAACTCCATAGCGCCCCTTACATAACAAGAATGTCTTTTACAAAACCTGACAATCGTATTGATACTCATTATCATTTTCAATACTATTTGTCGGATTTTTACCGTCGTGCAAACACGACGTCTCCGCGCCGACGGGTGAAGACCGCTTGCCGGCATTTCGGGGTTTATCAGGGTGGCATGACACACAAAAGCAGGTATTCAGGAGAGATAATGAAGATTAAAAACAAAGGGATAGCAAACGGAAGTGCGGAGGCGATGTCCGCCAAGCGTCTGTTGCTGGGATCGGCGCTGGCCTTATTGCCCTTGGCGCAACACGCGTCTGCGGCAGCGGACGAAACGATTTTGGTGACCGCCGACGCGCAAAACAGCGTGACCGCACCGGTCAAAGGGATCGTCGCCAAAGAGAGCGCTGCCGGCACCAAAACCGCCACCCCTCTGCGCAAGACGCCGCAGTCCATCTCGGTGGTCACGCGCGAGCAGATGAACGATCAGGAGCCGGCGTCGGTTGCCGACGCGCTGAACTACACCAGCGGGGTGATCACCACCTACCGCGGCAACTCCAACCGCAATGACGAAGTGATCAGCCGCGGCTTCCGCTATGCACCCAAGCTGCTCGACGGTCTGCACTTTGGCCTCTCGAGCCAAAACGGCGGCGCCGGGCAGATCGATCCCTGGTTGCTGGAGCGCGTGGAGATGGTGCACGGCCCGGCCGGCGTGCTGTACGGCCAGGTCAGCCCCGGCGGCGTGGTGGTGATGACCAGTAAACGCCCTACCGCCCAGAGCATTCACGAAGTCAAATTCAGCACCGGCAACCGCCATCTGGCGGAAACGGCGTTTGATTTTGGCGGTAAGCTTAACGACGACAACACCCTGTTCTACCGCCTGAACGGTATCGCCAGAACCGAACATGAGTTTGTCAAAGACAGCAAGCAGCAACGGGTGGCCATCGCCCCGGCCTTCACCTGGCTGCCGAACGAAGACACCAGCTTTACGCTGTTGACCAGCTACCAGAACGATCCAAAAGCCGGATCGCGCAACTTCCTGCCGCGCGCCGGCACGCTGTTCCCGACCAGCGCGGGCTATGTACCCTATGACTTCAACATCAGCGAGCCCAGCTTCAACAAGTCGCGGCGCGAACAGGCGTCGATCGGCTACAGCCTCGAGCATAACTTCAGCGATGCGCTGTCGTTTACCCAGAACCTGCGCTTCACTCACCGTGATGAAGACTATAAATATCTGGTTTATAACGTAAATTCGAAGGTCAACGACCACACCGTCACCCGCATGGCGCAGCATGAATCGCAGATGACCAACGAGTTTGGCGTGGATAACCAGCTGAAGGGGCTGTTCGACACCGGCGAGGTGAAGCACACGGTGCTGGGCGGGTTGGATTACCGCTACAGCCATATCGATTCGAAGATGTATCGCGATCGCGGTAACGATTACCCGATCGACTGGGCCAACCCGGTTCGCCCCAGCATCGATGGCAGCACGTTGGCGCTGGTTTCCAGCGATTTGAAGACGCTGAATCAGGTCGGGGTGTATCTGCAGGACCAGCTGGAGTGGAATAACTGGAACCTGCTGCTGTCCGGCCGTCAGGACTGGTCGCAGGTCAACACTCGCGATCGCACCAGCGGCGGCAAAGAGCAGACCTACAACGATGCCCAATTTACCGGCCGCGCGGGCCTGCTCTACGCCTTCGACAACGGCATTTCACCGTATGTCAGCTACAGCACCTCGTTCGATCCTAACCTGTACCCAAGTGCCGCGGGCGCCGATCCGCTCAAGCCGACCACCGGCAAGCAAACCGAGGTGGGCGTGAAGTACCAGATCCCGGGTGGCAATACCCTGCTGACCCTCTCCTGGTTCGACATTACCCAGCGCAATGTGGCGTCTTATAACCGCCTCACCTCCGCCTACGAACAGATCGGTGAGGTGAAATCCAAAGGGATTGAGGCGGAAGTGCACGCTCAGCCGACGCCGGAGATCACGCTGACCGCCGCTTATACCTACACCGACGTAGTGACCAAAGACTCCAACTCGGCGGACGAAATTGGCCACAGCCCGGCGGGCATCCCGCGCCACGCGGCCTCCGCCTGGGGCAGCTATAGCGTCCTGAGCGGTGCGCTGAACGGCCTGACCGTCGGCAGCGGCGTGCGTTACATCGGCGATGCGCCGGCCGACGCCACCGGCCAGTACGACGTGCCGCACTACACGCTGTATGATGCCATGGTGAAATATGACCTCGGCCAGGCCTCGTCGGCGCTGCGCGGTGCGGCGCTCCAGCTCAACGTGCAGAACCTGACGGATAAGAAATACGTTTCATCGTGCAGCGGCGAGTACGCCTGCTTCTACGGCAGCGGCCGCAGCATCATCGCTTCGGTCAACTACCGCTGGTAACAAGAATGGGCGGCCAGCGCCGCCCATTTCTCCCACCTTTCCCGCTGCCTACTCCTGCTTCAATTCCCGCAAGTGCTTGTACACCGTGGCACGCCCCATCGACAGCACGTTGGCGATGTAGTCCGCCGCGCTTTTGGCTTTGAACGCCCCCTGATGATAGAGATCGCTGACCAGCCGGCGTTTCTGTTCGCGGCTCAACGCACCGAGCGCGGCGTTCTCGCGCCGCAGCCAGTCGTGCAGGAAAGTGTTGATCTTCTCCTGCCAGTCATCTTTGAACAGCTCTTGCGGCTGTGGCTGCAGCCGCGTGACCGACAGGAACATGTCCAGCGCGTTGCGGGCGTCCTCGAACATCGCGGTGCTCAGGTTGATGCACAACAGATAGCTGGGCTTGCCCTGCTCGTCGCGCGCGGCGATGCTCACCGAACGCATCTTTTTGCCGTCCCAGTTCAGCTTCTCATAGGGGCCGGTCACGTTGGCGCCGCCATCAAGTTCGACGCCTTCCAGCCCGGCATCGTCGCCCGGCTTGCGCTTCGACAGGTTGTTCGCCAGATAGGCTATTTTGTTGGTGCTCAGATCGTGGATCACCACTTCCGCATTCGGGAAAAACAGCGCCGCGATCCCGTCGGCGACCGACCGCAAAAGTTCGAGTTGAGAAGAAGAGTTCGGCACGCTGGGGTGTCTCCGTATGGCCCGGTTTGGTTGGCTGTTCAGCCGCTTAGCATACCGCAGTTGCCGCCGCTTGCCGAGTGGACGGGCGGCAAGCGGCGCATACGCTGGTAATGCCCCCCTTTGTTGACTTCACAGGGTATCGTTGCCCGTGGCCGCTCGCGGCGAAAAAAAAGCCGGGCTCAATATGACCAGGTTATTGTCACTGCCCTATTCCCACACCGTTTATGCCATTTAAAATCCGCATCAGGTTAATGGCATTAATAACCTGCCGATCTTAATGGTTTATTTCTCGGCAGAACAAATTAATTAACACGCGCGTTTTTGCAAGGTTATTCTTATGCAAATAATAGGGTTTTCATGGCGGCCAATACCGATTCAGACTATTCCTAATTATTTCCTCTGAACAGCGGGAATAAATTGAAATTGCAGTACTGCAATAAGGATGCAGCTTAATTCGAGTTGTATAAGCAATTTAATTTAAAGGACTTTTTATTATGGCTTATGAATCCAAGGCGGCCTGTTCCGCCAACAGCTACATTATTGAAATCTCGAGCTTTAAACTGCCAACCTCGCTCAGCCCGGAAGCCTTTGCCGCGCTGGACAAACGCGTGGAAGAGGAGTTTGTCTCAAACCAAAGCGGGTTCATTTCGCGTGACTCAGGCATCAGCGTAGACAATGAGCCTCGCTGGGTGAACATTGTGAAATGGGAAACGCTGTTGGACGCGGATGAAAACATTTACCAATTTACACAGGCTTCCGCACCGGCATCCGTCAAAGAATATCTGGCGAGCATCGGCGCGGAACCAGTGGAATTAAAACGCTATCAGCACACCGGCCCGTAATGCGTGCTGGGTGACCACGCCCAATCGGCAAAGCCTTCTTTAAAGCCGATTCGCAAAACCTGAACGGGTGGCCGCTTGCGGTCACCCGTCCGTTTCAGGTGAGCACATTTGTCAGCCCTTGCCTCGAGGGCCGTAACACATTAAAACAGCCTCGGATTATGCTTCTCTTTGCGCGATAAAAACACGGCCGCAGGCGGCGTTTTAACAGGTTTTTAACGCTGCCGAGAGGAAACGCCATTGTCAACATAGCAGTTAAATAAAATGAAACTTTTTGATCACATTCAAGCTTCTGAAAAATAGATATAAAGGTGTTTTATGCGTTTTTTATGCATAAAGTATGCATGTTCACGCTCACTGCCGAATAAAAGTAATTAACTATTCATTTGCCCCCGACAGGCGGCGAAAAACCGTCCGCTGGCCCGATGAGCGGGGGGCTAACAACCGGCATAATTAGTGGTAAATTAAGCGTCGCAAAGTGTTATGCGCTTGCTAATCCACGGTTAAACGAAATAAATACCTCTAATATATAAAGGTTGGTTATGGAAAAGCTATCCTACGCTTCAGACAGCAGCACCACCGCTTGGGCTACATATCTGCAACAAATCGATCGCGTCGCCCCTTACCTCGGCGAGCTGTCACGCTGGGTTGATACGCTGCGTCACCCTAAGCGCGCTTTGATTGTTGATATCCCGCTGCAGATGGACGATGGCACCATCCGTCACTTCGAAGGTTTCCGCGTACAGCACAACCTGTCGCGTGGGCCGGGCAAAGGCGGTATCCGCTTCCACCCTGACGTCGATCTGAACGAAGTGATGGCCCTGTCCGCCTGGATGACCATCAAGTGTGCCGCGGTCAACCTGCCGTACGGCGGCGCCAAGGGCGGCATCCGCGTCGACCCGTTCAAACTGTCTGAAGGTGAACTGGAGCGACTGACCCGCCGCTACACCAGCGAAATCGGCTTCATTATCGGGCCACAGAAAGACATTCCTGCGCCGGACGTCGGCACCAACGCCAAAGTGATGGCCTGGATGATGGACACCTACTCCATGAACCACGGCACCACCATCACCGGCGTGGTCACCGGCAAGCCGATCCACCTCGGCGGCTCCCTGGGCCGTGAGAAAGCGACCGGCCGCGGCGTGTTCGTGACCGGCAGCGAAGTGGCCAAGCGCCTGGGCGTGCAGATCGAAGGCGCCAAAGTGGCGGTACAAGGCTTCGGTAACGTGGGCAGCGAAGCGGCTCGCCTGTTCGTTGGCGTCGGCGCGCGCGTCGTCACCATCCAGGACCACTCCGCCACCCTGTTCAACGCCAACGGCATCGATCTGGCTGCGCTGACCGAATACCAGGCCAAGCACAAACAGATCGCCGGCTTCCCGGGCGCCAGCGAGATCGAAAGCGAAGCGTTCTGGTCGGTTGACATGGACATCCTGATCCCAGCGGCGCTGGAAGGCCAGATCACCCGTCAGCGCGCCGAAATCCTCAGCGCCAAGCTGGTGCTGGAAGGGGCTAACGGCCCAACCTTCCCAGAGGCGGACGACATTCTGCGCTCCCGTAACATCACCGTGGTTCCGGACGTTATCTGTAACGCCGGCGGCGTAACGGTCAGTTACTTCGAGTGGGTGCAGGATATGGCGAGCTACTTCTGGAGCGAGTCCGAGATCAACGAGCGTATGGACAAGATCATGACCGACGCCATGGTCCACGTCTGGAACAAGGCGGCCGAGAAAGAGTGCAGCCTGCGCACCGCCGCTTATATCGTGGCCTGTGAGCGCATCCTGACCGCACGTAAAGAGCGCGGCATCTACCCAGGTTGATGCCCGTATCCCGGCCTGCCCCGGCAGGCCGGATTTTCCTCAGCGCAAACAGCGTTTCAACACCTTACCGGTGCTGGTCATCGGCAAGCGTTCGACAAACTCGACGATACGCGGATATTTGAACGCCGCCAGCCGCTCCCGGCTCCAGGCGATCAGCGTTTCCTCCTCGATGGGCTCCTCCGTTTCTTTCAATACCACCACCGCTTTGATCTCTTCGCCCAGCGACGGATGCTCGACGCCGATCACCGCCACCAACGAGACCGCCGGATGACGAATCAGCGCCTCTTCAATCTCGCGCGGATAGACGTTGAACCCGCCGCGGATGATCATATCCTTGGCCCGATCGACGATGAAATAGAAGCCGTCGGCGTCGCGGCGCGCCAGGTCCCCGGTGCGAAACCAGCCGTTTTCCAGCACGTCCGCCGTCGCCTCGGGGCGGTTCAGATAGCCTTTCATGATGTTGTAACCGCGTACCGCGATCTCCCCCACCTGATCGACTCCGTCGATCGGCTGCCCGGTAACGTCGAGCAAGCGCACCTCCACGCCCCAGATCGGTTGGCCGATGGAACCAGGTTTGGTCACGCGGTGCGGATGGTTAAAGGTGGCGACCGGGCTGGTCTCCGACAGCCCATATCCTTCGAGAATGTTGACGCCGAAGCGGCGCGAAAAATCCTCCAGGATCTGCACCGGCAAACTGGCACCGCCGGAGACCGCCATACGCAGCGTGCTGCGCAAGCGCTCGATATCCGTGTGCTCATCCAGCGCATTCAACAGCGCCCAATACATGGTCGGCACCCCGGCGAAGAAGGTGATGCCGTGCCGCTGCATCAGCGCGATGGCCTGTGCGGCGTCGAAGCGCTCGACCAGCACCAGGGTAGCGGCGGCGGAAAACCCGGCATTCATCTGCACCGTCGAGCCGAACGTATGGAACAGCGGCAGGGTCACCAAATGGCGATCGGGCTCCGTCTCTGAGCCGTCGAACAGCCGTACCGATCCCAGCGCGTTGAGCACCAGGTTGGCGTGGGTCAACTCCGCGCCTTTGGCCCGGCCGGTGGTGCCGCTGGTGTAGAGCACCACCGCCGTGTCGTTTTCGAGCGTCGCGGCCGAAGCGAATTCGGTAGCCTGCTCGGCTATCGCCGCGCTGAAACGTTCCCCCTCAAGCGGTAGCCGATCGCCGATGATAAACACCTCACGGCATTGCTCCGCCTTCGCCGCCGCCCGCAGCGCCTCTTCCCCCAAGGGCAGGCCGCTGCTGCCCTCGAAACAGAACAGCGCCACCGCCGCTGAATCCGCCAGGTAGTAGTCGAACTCTGCGCTTTTAAGCAGAATATTGAGCGGCACCACCACCGCGCCGCTTTTGAGAATGCCGTAATAGATAGCCGGAAACTCCGGCCGATTTGGGCAGGCCAGCGCCACCCGTTCGCCGGGCTGCACGCCGCGCGCGACCAGCAAATTCGCCACCCGGTTGGCCATTTCGTTCAGCGCCCGATAGCTGAGTGGGATATCGTCCTGTATCACCGCCGGCCGTTCCGGCCAGGTGCGCGCACTCTCTTCAAGCAAGGTAGCCAGATTCAGCATCGGGGATCCTCCCTGGGAATGAGCGGCGAGAAAAGCGCCGCAGTATCACGAGTATAGATAGGCGCTTTGCGGTTCGCATTCCCTGGAGCGCTGGGCTATACCTTAGGCAGTCCCTATCCCGCAGGAGTTGTGATCATGAGCAAGAAAAAGATCCTGATGCTGGTCGGCGACTACGCCGAAGATTACGAAACCATGGTGCCGTTTCAGGCATTGCAGATGATTGGCCATTGGGTGGATGCCGTGTGCCCCGGTAAAACCGTCGGTGACTACATTCAGACCGCGATCCACGACTTTGACGGCGCGCAAACCTACAGCGAGAAGCCCGGGCACCGTTTCACCCTGAACGCCGACTTCGCCGCCGCCAAAGAAGAGCACTACGACGCGCTCTTGATCCCCGGCGGCCGAGCGCCGGAATACCTGCGCCTGAACCCCGAGGTGATCGCGCTGGTACAGGCGTTTGACGCCGCGAAAAAACCGATCGCCGCCGTTTGCCACGGCCCGCAGCTGCTGGCGGCGGCCGGAGTATTGAAAGGTCGCACCTGCAGCGCCTACCCGGCCTGCGCGCCGGAGGTGCGGCTCGGCGGCGGCCATTATGCGGAGATCGGCATCGATCAGGCGCACGTCGACGGCAATCTGGTCACCGCCCCGGCCTGGCCGGCGCACCCGCAGTGGCTGGCGAAGTTCGCCGAGGTCTTGGAGCAGTAATGCGGCGCTAGCGGAGTTGCTCGATCAGGAAGTGAATGTCGTACAGCCAGCGTTTGGCGCGCGCGGAGCGCACCAGCATCGACACGCACAGCGGCCGGGGGTGTTCTTTGCAGGCGGAGGGAGAAAACCAGCGCCCGGTGTTGGCCGGCGGCTGGAAATACAGTTCGTGGTTATAGTTGCCGCTGTCGACGCCGAAGGTATCGAAGTAGCGGCGCATCAGCGTATTGGAATCGCTGAACGACAGGTGAAGCGCGGTGTTGATCTCGGTTTCCGGGGTGATGGCCACGCCCTTCTTCAACCGCCCTGGCGTGTTGAATGCGGCGATAAGCGCGATGACCTGTTGCTGAATGTCTTCTGCCATGACGACCTCGAGCCGATATGAATAAAAGATGAATGCGGTTCTCTGTCTGACTCTGCTCACCGCAGCGAGTTCTGGCCGCCGGCCGGGTTTTCTGTTTCTTTACACTTTCCATAAAAAAACCGCGCGCAGCCAAATGCCTGGCGCGCGCGGTCGACGGTTAGCGGCTGAGCGTCGCCTTGTCGGCGATGACGCCGTCCCCCTGCCGCTCGGCGGTAACGCCGCCGCCCAACACTTTATACAGGGTGGCCTGATTGTCGTACGCGGTCTGCTGCGCGGCGATCAGCGACTGCTGTGCCGTGTACAGCGTGCGCTGCGCGTCCAGCAGCGTCAGGTAGCTGTCCACGCCCTGGCGGTAACGCAGCTCGGCCAGGCGATAATATTGCTGTGCCGCCGCCACATAGCCGGTTTGCGCCGCCAGCTGTTCCTGCAGCGTGGCTTTGCGCGCCAGCGCGTCGGCGGTTTCCTGAAATGCCGTCTGCACCGCTTTCTCATAGGTGGCGACATACAGGTCTTTCTGCGCCTGGGTGTAGTTGAGCTGAGCCGTGTTATAGCCGCCGCTGAAGATCGGCAGGCTGATGCTCGGTGCGAACGACCAGACGCCGGCGCCGTGGCTGAACAACGAGGAGAGTTCACCGCTGCCCACGCCGCCGCTGGCGGTCAGGCTGATCGACGGGAAGAACGCCGCCCGCGCCGAGCCGATATTGGCGTTGGCGGATTTCAGGTTATGCTCGGCCTGCAGCACGTCCGGCCGCGTCAGCAACACGTGCGAAGAGACGCCGGCCGGCAGATCGCGCATGATCCCGCCCAGCGCCTCGATACCGCTCGGCAGCAGGTTTTCCGGCACGCGTTGCCCTACCGCCAAATCCAGCGCGTTTTTCGCCTGCGCGGCGCTGGTCGCGTAGCTGGCGGCGTCCGATCGCGCTTGCTGGTAGACGGTTTCCGCCGACGCCACGTCAACCAGCGACGCAATCCCGTGCTGCTGATTGTTGCGCGTGACATCCAGCGACCGTTTGGCGCTGGCCATCGTCTGCTGCGCCACCGCCAGATTGCTGCGCTCCGCCGCCACCGCCACCCAGTCGGTGACGATATCGGCGATCAGCGTCAGGCGGGTGCTTTTCGCCGCCTCCGAGTTCGCCAAATAGGTTTCGAACGCCGCGCGCGACAGGCTGGCGTTCTTGCCGAACAGATCCAACTCGAATGCGCTGACGCCGGCCGCGGCTTCGTAGCTTTGGCTCAGCGCGGTGGCGTTGCCGCTGCCGGTCAGCGCCCGCCCGCGGCTGCCGTCGGCGGTGGCATTGATTGTCGGGAACAGCGCCGAACGCTGCTCGCCGTACAGGGCGCGCGCCGACGCGATATTGGCGATCGCCTCGCGCAGATCGCGGCTGCTGTTCAGCCCCAGCGCCACCACCTGGCGCAGCCGGGCGTCCTGGACATAGTCGCGCCAGACGACGTCCGGGTAGCTCAGCGCCTGGTTACCGCCGGCCTCGCCCTGCGGCAGGTTGGCGGGCACCGGCGCCGCCGGGCGCTGGTAGTGCGGATCCAGCGACAGACAGCCGGTCAGCAGCAGCGGTAAAGTTAACATCATGACTCGTTGCAACACGTTATTCTCCTGCCTGTGACGGCGGGTTGGCGGGCCGGCGGGTAAACATGCGGCGCACCAACACATAAAACAGCGGGACGAAAAAGATGGCCAATGCGGTGGCGGTGATCGTACCGCCGATAATGCCGGTGCCGATGGCGATTCGGCTGTTGGCGCCGGCGCCGCTGGATACCGCCAGCGGCAGCACCCCGGCAGTGAACGCCAGCGAGGTCATCAGGATCGGCCGCAGGCGCATACGGGCCGCGTGGACCGCCGCGCCAATCAGCGTTTCGCCCCGCTGGTGCATTTCCTCGGCGAACTCGACGATCAAAATGGCGTTCTTCGCCGACAGGCCGATGATGGTGAGCAACGCCACCTGGAAGTAGATGTCGTTTTCCAGCCCGCGCAGCGTGATCGCCAGCAGCGAGCCCACCACACCCATCGGCACCACCAACATCACCGCGAATGGAATCGACCAGCTCTCATACAGCGCCGCCAGGCACAGGAACACTACGATGAGCGAAATGGCGTACAGCGACGACGCCTGGCCGCTGGTCAGCCGTTCCTGATAGGACAGCCCGCTCCAGGAATAGCTGCTGCCGGCGGAGTATTTCGCCGCCAGTTTCTCCATCTCGCTCATTGCCGTACCGGAGCTGACGCCGGCGGCGCCCTGCCCGGTGATCTCGAACGACGACAGCCCGTTATAGCGCGACAGGTTTTCCGGGCCGTAGATCCAGTGCGAAGACGCAAAGGCGGAGAACGGTGTCATGCTGCTGTCGCCCGCCGCGTTGGTGCCGCGCACAAACCATTTGTCGAGATCTTCCGGCTTGGCGCGATATTCTACGTCGCCCTGCATATAGACCTTTTTCACTCGGTTGCGGTCGATAAAGTCGTTGACATAGGTGCTGCCGAACGCGCTGCTGAGGGTGCTGTTGACGTCGCCGGCGCTCAAGCCGAGCGCCTGCAGCTTGCCGTTGTCGATCTCCACCTGCAGCTGTGGGGTGTCCGGCAAGGTGTTGGCGCGCACCGCCAGCAATGCCGGATTGTTGCCGGCGGCGGCGACGATCTGGTCGCGCATCGCCTGTAGCTCGGCGCGGGTGGTCGCTCCTTTGGCCTGCAGCTCGAAGGTGAAGCCGTCGGACTGGCCGAAGCCGTCGATCGCCGGTGGGCTCATGGAGAAGACCTGGGCGTCGCGCAGCGAGGCAAAGTGCGCCATGGCGCGTTTGGCGATGGCGTCGGCGGTGTTCTCGCTGCCGCTGCGCTGGCTCCAGTCTTTGAGGCTGACGAACGCCATGCCGGCGTTTTGCCCGCTGCCGCTGAAGCCGAAACCGTTGATGGTGAAAATGGTGCTGACGTTAGCCTTTTCCTGGTCGAGGAAATAGGCGGTCACCGCCTCGCTCACCGCCGAGGTGCGCGCGTTGGTGGCGCCCGCCGGCAAGGTGTACTGCACCATCACCGTGCCCTGATCCTCGTTGGGCAGAAAGCCGGTCGGCAAACGCAGGTACATCACGGCGGCGGCGATCAACAGCAGGCTGTACAGCAGCAGATAGCGCGTCGGCCGGTGGATCACTGCGCCGACCTTGTCGGCGTACTTCTCCTGCAGCCGGTCATAGCCGCGGTTGAATTTGCCCAGTAAGCCTTTATCGGTCTGCGCATCGTGCGCCGGTTTCAGCAGCGTGGCGCACAAGGCCGGCGCCAGCGTCAACGCCAGCACCACCGACAGCACCATCGAGGAGACGACGGTGATTGAAAACTGGCGATAGATCACGCCGGTGGAGCCGCCGAAGAACGCCATCGGCAGAAACACCGCCGACAGCACCAGCGCGATGCCGACCAGCGCGCCGGTGATTTCACGCATCGATTTCTCCGTCGCCTCGCGCGGCGGCAGCTTATCTTCCCGCATCACGCGTTCGACGTTTTCCACCACCACGATGGCGTCGTCCACCAACAGCCCGATCGCCAACACCATACCGAACAGCGTCAGGGTATTGATCGAATAGCCGAACGCCGCCAGCACGCCGAAGGTGCCCAGCAATACCACCGGCACGGTGATGGTCGGGATCAGCGTGGTGCGCAGGTTTTGCAGGAACACGAACATCACCACCACCACTAATACCACCGCTTCAAACAGCGTTTTCACCACCTCCTCGATTGAGATATTGATAAAATCGGTACTGTCTTTCGGGTAGGCCACCTTGTAGCCCTGCGGCATCGCGCTTTGGTATTCCGCCACCTTGGCCTTCACCAGCTTGGCGGTATTGAGGGCGTTGGCGCCCGCCGCCAGCTTGACCGCGATCCCCGCCGCCGGGTGGCCGTTGAGGTGCGCGCTGGCGGAATAGTCCTCGTTGCCCAGCTCAATTCGCGCCACGTCGCCCAGCCGCACCAGCGCGCCGCTGCTGTCGCTTTTCAGGATGATATTGCGAAACTGTTCCGGCGTTTGCAGCCGCGACTGCGCCTTTACCGTGGCGGTCAGCTGCTGATCGGCGGCGGCCGGCAGATCGCCTACCTTGCCGGCGGACACCTGGGTGTTTTGCGCTTCGATCGCCGTCTGCACGTCGGAAGGCATTAGCGCATAGCTCGCCAGCTTGGTCGGATCCAGCCAGATACGCATCGCATATTCCGAGCCGAACACCTGCACGTCCCCCACGCCCTCGATGCGCGACAGCGGATCCTGCAGGTTGCTGACCAGATAGTCGGAGATATCGGCCATCGTCGCCTTGTCGCTTTCGTCATACAGCCCGACGATCAACAGGAAGCTGCTCTGGGATTTCTTGACCGTCACGCCCTGCGCGGTGACCGCGCTCGGCAAACGGCTTTCCGCCTGCTGCACCTTGTTTTGCACCTGCACCTGAGCGATATCCGGATCGGTGCCCTGATCAAAGGTGACGTTGATGCTGACCGAGCCGCTGGAGCTGCTGGTCGAAGAAAAATACAGCAGGCCGTCCAGGCCGGTGAGCTGCTGCTCAATCACCTGCGTGACGCTGTTTTCCAGCGTTTCCGCGTCCGCGCCCGGGTAGGTGGCGGAGATGGAAATCTGTGGCGGTGAGACGTCCGGATACTGCGAGACGGGCAACGAATTGATCGACATCAGGCCGCACAGCATGATGATGATGGCGATCACCCAGGCGAATACCGGCCGCCGGATAAAGAACTGCGCCATATCACTGCTCCCCGCGTTGGGTTTTGTCGACCGAAACCTCAACCGGCTTCACCGCGGCGCCGATCGTGACCTTGCCGGTGCCTTCGACGATCAGCCGATCGCCTTCGTTCAGCCCGCTGCCGATCAGCCAATTACTGCCCACCACCCGTTCGGCGCTGACGGTGCGCTGCGCCACGTTGTTTTGCTCGTCCACCACCAACGCGGTGGCTTCCCCTTTGGCGTTGCGGGTGATGCCCTGCTGCGGCGCCAGAATGGCCTTGGGATCGACGCCGTTATCCACCGTGGCGTGGACATACATGCCGGGCAGCAGCTCATGTTCGGGGTTGGGGAACACCGCGCGCAGCGTGACCGAACCGGTGGCCTCATCCACCGCGACCTCGGTCAGCTCCAGCTTGCCGGCGTGGGCATAAGGCGTACCGTCCTCCAGCTTGATGGCGACCGGCGTGACCGCGCCGCGCTGTAACGCCGCCTGCTGGCGTCGCAGTTTAAGCAGCTGCGCGCTGGACTGGGTCAGATCGACATAGATCGGGTCGAGCGCGCGGATGGTGGCCAGCGCATCGGTTTGGCTGGCGGTGACCAACGCGCCCGGCGTCACCGATGAGATACCGATGCGCCCGGCGATCGGCGCCCGCACCTGGGTATAGGCGAGGTTGATACGCGCCGTCTCCAGCGCCGCCTGATACTGGGCCACCGACGCCACGGCCGCCAGATAGGCGGCTTTGGCATCGTCCGCATCCTGCTGAGAAACGCCGTTCTCTTTCACCAGCGCCGCATAGCGCTGCGATTTGAGCCGGGTGGATTGCACCGTGGCCTGGGCGTTTTTCAGCTGGGCGGCGGCCTGATCGTAGCTGGCCTGATAGCTGGCAGGGTCGATTTGATACAATACCTGCCCGGCTTTCACCTCGGCCCCTTCGGTAAACAGCCGCTGCTTGATAATCCCGTCGACCTGCGGCCGCACGTCGGAGGTCATGGTGGCGTTGACCCGGCCGGTCAACTCGCTGCTCAGGGTCACTGACTGGCCGCGCAGCGTGACGACGCCGACCTCCTGCTCACCGCCTGCACCCGTCGGCGCACCGGCGTTTTGCCCATCGCAGGCGGCCAGCAACAGCGACAGCCCAAGCACCAAAAGCGTTTTCCTCTGCATTGCAATACGATCCTGTTGAGAATGACTATTCTCAATATATCGAATGCCGACATTCGCTTCTGAAAGGGTTGCGTAAGGATTCGGTAAAAGTTCGTCGGGAAGAACCGGCCGGAGCGGCCGGCGTCGGGATTATTTGTGCCGCAGCGGCACGTCTTTCAAGAGCCAGGTCAGCGCAAAAGCCAGCGCCATCACCCCGGCAGCAATTTGATACACCGAATGGATCGCCCCGCCGAAGGCCTGCAGGTAATCCTGCTGCAGCGCCGCCGGCAAATGGTGCACCGCTTCTGCGCCGAGCGCGCGCGGCAGCTGCGCGCCTTCCGGCAACAGCGCCGCCAAACGGGTGTGCAACACCTGCGTGAAAATTGCCCCGAACACCGCCACGCCTATCGAACCGCCGATAGAGCGGAACAGCGTAGCGCTGGACGTCGCGACCCCGATATGCCGGGGCTCCACGCTGTTTTGCGCCGCCAAAATCATCACTTGCATCACCATGCCCAGCCCCAATCCCAGCAGGCAAAGGTACAGATACAGTTGCTGTACCGGCGTGTTATTGGTCAGAGTGCCGAGCAGCGTCATCGCCCCCAGCGCGCACAGGGTACCGACGATCGGGAACAGGCGATATTTACCGCGCTTGCTGATGATCCGCCCGCTGATGATCGAGCTGACCATAATGCCGCCCATCAGCGGCAGCAGCTGCATCCCGGCCTGCGATGGCGTCGAGCCTTTCACCACCTGCAGATACAGCGGCAGGAAAGTCACGGAGCCGAACAGCGACATGCCGACGATAAAGCCGATCAGGCCGCACAGCACGAAGGTGCGGTTGCGAAACAGCCCGAGGGGAATGATCGGTTCACCGGCCAGCCGTTCCTCATAGATAAAGCCGCCCAGCGACACCAGGCCAAAGGCCAGAATGCACCACAGCTGGCCGTCCGACCAGGCCATTACCGTGCCGCCCTGGCTGGTGAACAGGATGATACAGGTGAGCGCCAACGCCAGGTAACCGGCGCCGAGGAAATCGATTTCATGTCGCACTCGATTAACCTGCGACTGAAATACCGCGCCAATCACCAGCAGGGCGAACAGGCCCAGCGGCAGATTGATGTAGAAAATCCAGCGCCAGGAAAAATGCTGCACCAGTAAGCCGCCGATCAACGGCCCCACCACCGTGGCCAGGCCGAATACCCCGCCGAACAGCCCCTGATAACGGCCGCGTTCCGCCGGCGGGATCACGTCGCCGACTACTGCCAGAGTGACCACCAACAGCCCGCCGCCGCCCAACCCTTGCAGCGCGCGCATCATAATCAGCTGCGTCATGTTTTGCGCCAACCCGCACAGTACCGACCCAAGCAAAAACAGCAAAATAGCGATTTGCAGCACAATCTTGCGGCCGAAAAGATCGCCGAATTTGCCGTACAGCGGCACCACGATAGTGGAAGACAGCAGATAGGCAGTCACCACCCAGGACAGTTTCTCAAGCCCACCAAACTCGCCGACGATGGTCGGCAGCGCGGTGGAGACAATAGTTTGATCCAGCGCCGCCAGCAGCATCACCAGCAGCAACGCGGAAAACAGCAACGGGAGCGAAGGCGCCTTGGCAGGCGCCCCGCCGTGATCGGGCCGGATTGTCGGGTTTTCAATCGCCATCGAAGTCAGTTCACTTGTAATTAATTAATCGCATAATTAATATATGAGTCATCCTTTTCTCCGGTCAATGGATCTCATCGCGATGACAGCACGAAACGTTCAAACTCCCGCCAAGCCTCGCCGTCCCGGCCGGCCGAGCGGCGGCGCCAAAGGAGCGGACAAACGCGAGCATTTGCTTGATACCGCGCTGAACCTGTTTGCCCGCCAGGGGATCGTAGACACCTCATTGAATGCCATTGCGCGCGAGGCAAACGTGACCCCGGCCATGCTGCACTACTACTTTCATAACCGGGAACAGCTGCTGGACGTGCTGATCGAAGAGCGCTTTCTGCCGGTGCGCAAGATGGCCGGCGAAGTGTTCGACGCCAACGCGGACGATCCCGTCACCGCCTTCACCCAGCTGGCGCAACGCTTTATCGACATCGCGTTGGAACACCCTTGGTTCGCCCCGCTGTGGCTGCGGGAGGTCATGAGTGAAAGTGGCGTATTGAAACAGAGAATGGATGAACGATTCGGTAATGAACGCCATCAGATCGCGCTGCAAGCCATCGCACGCTGGCAGGTGCAGGGTAAACTCAATCCCGATCTCGAGCCTGCCCTGCTGTTCTTTACGCTGTTCGGCATCACGCTGCTGCCGCTGGCCACCGCGCCCAAATGGCGGCGCGAACGGGATAAAGGCCAGCTAAACGCCGAGGATATCGCCCGCCACGCCGTCGCCCTGCTGCGCTCCGGCATCGGCCCGGCGCGTTAACTCACCGGCACTGGGGGTTTAACCAGTCTAAACACCGTTTTGGTGTGCCAATAATAGTCGATCGCCGCCGCGATATTCGGCATCCAACCGTCTGGTTCATAGGGCACGAAGCCGGAAAAACCCAGCCGGCGGGCAGAGACCTGGAACCCCGCGGCGGAGAAAATGCGCGCATAGTCGTCCAGCGAGCGATCCTGCACCACGGTATGCGTCTGCTCAGCCACCCTTTCGCGCCATTGCGGCCACAGCGGGTTGTCGGTGTGGCAACCGGTCACCGCATAGTAAACGCCGCCCGGCTTCAGCGCCCGCAGCATATCGGCGGCATGTTGCGCGATATCTTCGATCAGGTAGATGACTTCATGGCTGAAGGCGATATCGAAGTGGTTCTCATAACCCGTCAACCGCGTGTCGGTCTGATAAACGATCGGCAGGTTTCCTTTCAGGCGGTTGGCGTGTTCGACGGACTGGCGGGCGATATCGACGCCGATCCCTTCACGAAATGGCCGGATTTGGTGCAACAGGCGCAGAAAACCGCCCTGATTGCAGCCGAAGTCCAGCACCCTGACGCCGGACAGTTCATGTTCCGGCACCAGGCCCAGCAGATGCCGCCAGATGGGCGCATGGCCTTCGGCCATGGCCTGTTCTGCGAGCGGATCGCGATACCAGGTGGGAATACTCAAGGGTGAGTCGGTCATTATGGCCTCCTTATGTTTCCACTCAGCCAACCACACCCTATGGCGGCAAACAACCGCATGCGCATTTTTTGAACATTCAATGGCCTGGCTTGCCATGCACCGGCAGTTGGCTGGTCACGCAGTGAATGCCGCCGCCGCCGGCGGCGATGGCGTCGATCTCCAGTTGCACCACCTTGCGCTGCGGATAGAGCGTCGTCAGCAGCTCAAGCGCCGCCTTATCCGCCTGCGGGTCGCCAAATTCAGGGGCGATCACCGCGCCGTTGATGACGAAATAGTTGATGTAGCCCGCCGCGAAATCGGGATTGCGGCGGCTGAATCGGCTTTCGCGCGGTGCCAGCGGCGGCGAAAGTGTATGCACCTGCAGCCGGCGGCCGTCGGCGTCGGTCGCTGCCTTGAGGATCGCCAGATGCGCCTGGGTAACCGCATGATCATAAGAGGCCGGATCGGTATCCAGGTTGGCCACCACGACGCCCGGCCGCACGAAACGGGCGTAAAAGTCGACGTGGGCATCGGTGATATCCCGGCCTTTAATGCCCGGCAGCCAGATAATTTTGCGCAGGCCGAGCATCGCCTTCAGCTCCTGCTCAACCCGCTCCCGGCTCCAGCCGGGGTTGCGGTTCGCGTTCACCCAGCTGCTCTCGGTCATGATGCCGGTGCCGTGCCCATCCACTTCGATGCCGCCGCCTTCGCCTACCAGCGCGCTGCGGCGCGGTTGAGCAACGCCGTATCGTCTGGCGGCAAACCCTGCCAGACGCGCATCGCTGGCATGCTGCTGCTTATCGCCCCAGCCGTTGAAGTTGAAATCCACCGCGCCCAGTTCACCGGCGGCATTGACGACGAAATTGGCGCCGATGTCGCGCATCCAGATGTCATCCAGCTCGGTGACGACATAGCTGACGTTGTGACTGCCGCAGGTGGCCTCGGCCAATTGCCGTTCGCGCTCGCGGCAAAATACCGTCAACGGCTGAAATTCAGCGATGGCGCGGGCGATGCGCCCCTGGGCTGCCTGCACGTCCGCGGTGAACCCGCCCCAAATCGCGCGCTGCGCGCCGAAAGCGAGAAATGCCCGCTGCTGCGGTTCCCCTTCGTCGGGCATCCGCCAGGCCGGATTAAGCTCAGCTTTTGCGTGACCGCGTAACGGAATGCCCAATGATGCCGTCAAGCTCACACCGGCCACCGCCGAAAGCTGCTTGATAAAGGTGCGACGCGTTGACATAAATAACCTCTTTTAATTAATTTAAATTCAAACGGTTAGCCGAATTATTTGCGTTCCGGCACTTGAATCTCATGCTAGTCTTCCCCTGCCACCGCGACAAACGATATATTTAGCGGATATCTGATTAGACAGGCTTATCGATAATGTTAAAACACTGGCCCCCCTTGAGTGCCCTGCGCGGTTTCGAAGCGGCGGCGCGCCTGGGCAGTTTTCATCAGGCTGCCGAAGAGCTGCACCTCACCCAGTCGGCCATCAGCCAGCAGATCCGCAGCCTCGAAGCGTTTCTGGAACAGCCGCTGTTCTTCCGCACCGGCCGCAGCGTAGTGCTGACCGACGCCGGCCACGATCTGTTCAGCACCGCACAGGTGATGCTGCAACAACTGGCCGTCGGCATTCGCCGTTTGGATCAGTACCGCAAACCCAACCAACTGATCGTTAACACTACCCCGGCCTTTGCCCGCCACTGGCTAACGCCGCGGCTGGGCGACTTCAATCGGCAGCACCCGCAGGTCGACCTGTGGCTGTTCACCAGCTTTGAACCGCCGGATATGGCGACGGACAGTATCGATCTGGCGATCCGCGACGATCTCAGCGCGCAGGCAGACTGCTCCTTCAAGGTTCTCTGCACCGACCGACTCTATCCCGCCTGCCACCCGAGTCTGTTGGCGTTGGCGGCGGAGCAGCGCGTGACCCTGCACGGCGAACGGGAGATGGACTGGAGCCACTGGACGGTGGCGGGCGGCACGCACGTCGGCCAGCGCGACAGCGGGCTGAACTTCTCCGATCCCGGTCTGCTGCTGGACGCTGCCTGCAATGGCCTTGGCATCGCGTTGGTCAGCCAACTGCTGGCGCAGCACGCGCACGACGCCGGGCTGCTGCAACCGTTAACCGAGCAACGCGTGCGCGGCGCCAACTGGGCGTGGCTGCTGCACCGCGACAGCGAACACAACCCGCTCGCCCGGCACTTTTGCCAATGGCTGCAGTCGGCGCTGCCCGCCGGCGCATAACGCGCCACGTCACGCTTCACGACTCTGGTCAGGCGGCCCCGCCTGACCGCTGCTACCTTCAATAAAGCGCCGCAATAGCCCGAAGAAAACGCGCTAACCTGCTGTTTCGAAATAATTAGTTGAATTCACCTGATAACTGAACATCGCTAAAAGGATCTTCTATGTCTGCCGGTTTATTGAAAACGATAGCTCTGAGCGTAGCCCTGGCCTGCACCGTTCCCGCCGCCTTTGCCGCCGATCTGACCGCCGGCGCGGTCGCCGCTCCGGATCAGTATGGCGCAAAAGTCGCCGCGCACATTCTGCAGGCCGGCGGCAACGCGGTTGATGCGGCGGTCGCCACCGCCTTTACCCTGGCGGTCACCTACCCTGAAGCTGGCAATATCGGCGGCGGCGGCTTTATGACGCTGTACGTCGACGGCAAGCCCTATTTTCTCGACTACCGCGAAGTGGCCCCCAAGGCCGCCGGCAAAACCCTATACCTGAACGAGAAAGGTGAAGTGATCGAAAATCTCAGCCTGGTGGGCAGCCGCGCCGCCGGCGTGCCGGGCACCGTGCTGGGGTTGTGGGAAGCCCATAAACGCTTCGGCAAACTGCCCTGGGCCGAGCTGCTGACGCCGGCGATCGGCTACGCCCGGCAAGGTTTCACCGTGGCGGAGCAGCAGTATCAGTACCGTGAAGACGCCAACAAGCTGTTCGCCGGCAAAACCAACTTTGGCGACTATTTCGGCGCCATGAAGCCCGGCACGGTGTTCAAACAGCCGGAGCTGGCTGCCACCCTTGAGCGCATCGCCCAATCGGGCGCCGACGATTTTTATCACGGCGAAACCGCCCGCCTGCTGGTGGCGCAAATGCAGCGTGATAACGGGCTGATCGGCGCGGCGGATTTGGCCGACTATCGGGTGAAATGGCGTGAACCGATGCGCATCAGCTGGCGCGGCAACACCGTGTATACCGCCCCGCTGCCCAGCTCCGGCGGCATTGCGCTGGCGCAACTGCTGGGGATCAAAGAAGATCGCGCCGCCGACTTCAAGGGCGTGCCGCTGAACTCGGCGCGCTATATCCACCTGCTGGCGGAAATCGAAAAACGCGTGTTCGCCGATCGCGCCGACTACCTCGGCGATCCGGATTTCACTAACGTGCCAGAAGCGCAGCTGATCGCCCCCGACTACCTGCAAAAACGCGCCGCCGAGATCAACCCGACGGCGATCTCGCCGACCGAACGGGTGCGACCGGGGCTGGAAACCCACCAAACCACCCACTTCTCGATCGTCGATGCCGCCGGCAACGCGGTCAGCAACACCTATACGCTCAACTGGGACTTCGGCAGCGGCGTGGTGGTCAAAGGCGCCGGCTTCCTGCTCAACGACGAGATGGACGATTTCAGCGCCAAACCCGGCGTCGCCAACGCCTTCGGCGTGGTGGGCAGCGACGCCAACGCCATCGAGCCGGGCAAACGCATGCTCTCCTCGATGAGCCCGACCATCATCACCCGCGACGGCGAGGTCAGCCTGGTGATCGGCACGCCGGGCGGATCGCGCATCTTCACGTCGATCTTCCAGGTGATCAACAATCTCTACGATTACCATCTGCCGCTGGCGCAGGCGGTGGCCGCCCAGCGCGTACACCATCAGCTGTTACCGAAGGACACCCTCTATTATGACAGCTTTGCGCCGCTGACCGGCAAACCGGCGGACGAGCTGAAAGCCATGGGCTACACCCTCGAAGACCAGGGCTGGAACATGGGGGATATACAGGCTATCCGCATCGATGACCGCACGCCGGAAACCGCGTCCGATCCGCGCGGCCGCGGCGTTGGCCTGGTGGTGAAAAAGTAACGCACCGCGGCCCGCATCCGGTTAAGCGGGCCGCCACACCTCCGCACAGACTGCCGCTGTCCCCTTTTTCACTCATCTATACTGAATCGACAGGCTCGCGTTTAACGGCGACGATGCCTGCGTTCCGTCTTGAACGATAAAGATAATATTCATCGTAAATCAATCACCTGCATTTATCGTAAGCGGTGTCGGAGGCAAGCAACAATGGCGAAAAGACGAGCAGTGCCCGGGGTACATCCCTACGATGGGCCCGCCGGCGGTTGGGGCGCGCTGAAAGCGACGGCCATCGCCGTGCGCACGCAAATGGATACCTTAGAAGCGCCGGTGACGCTGATGCGCACCAACCAACCCGACGGTTTTGATTGTCCGGGGTGCGCATGGCCGGATAAAGAACATCGATCCACCTTCCAGTTCTGCGAAAACGGCGCCAAAGCCGTGACCTGGGAAGCGACCAGCAAGCGCGTGACGCCCGAATTTCTGGCGCAAAATACCGTAACGTCGCTGCTCCAGAAAACCGATTACCAGTTGGAAGACTATGGCCGCCTGACAACCCCTCTGTGCTATGACGCCGGGACGGATACCCTGCGTCCGCTCGCCTGGGACGAGGCGTTTCAACGCATCGCCGCCGTCTTGCAGACGCTGCCGCCGGAGCAGGTGGAGTTTTACACCTCCGGCCGGGCATCCAATGAGGCGGCCTATCTGTTCCAGCTGTTTGCGCGGGAGTTCGGCAGCAACAACTTCCCCGACTGTTCCAACATGTGCCATGAGCCGACCAGCGTTGGCCTGCCGCAATCGATCGGCATCGGCAAAGGCACCGTCTCGCTGGACGACTTCGACAGCGCGGAGCTGGTTATCTCTATCGGGCACAATCCGGGCACCAATCACCCGCGCATGATGGGCACGCTGCATGAGCTGGCGCGCAAAAAGGTGCCGATCATCGTGTTCAACCCGCTGCGCGAGCGGGCGCTCGAGCGTTTCACCGATCCGCAAAACGTCGTCGAAATGGCGACCTACAGTTCGACCCCTATCGCGTCAACCTACTATCAGGTTAAAGCCGGCGGCGACGCCGCGGCGCTGAAAGGCATCGCCAAGGCGCTGCTGCAGCTGGATGAAACACAAGGCAATGCCGTGGATCACGCCTTTATTGCCGAGCACACGGAAGGATTTGCGGCTTTCGCCGCCGATCTGGTGGCTACCCGCTGGGAGGCTATCGAAGCGGAGAGTGGCCTGGCGCGCCGGGATCTGGAGCAGGTCGCTGCCGCCTACGCAAAATCCAACGCCACCATCGTGACCTACGGTATGGGCATTACCCAGCACAATAAAGGCACCGCCAACGTGCGTCTGATCGCCGATCTGCTGTTGCTGCGCGGCAATATCGGCAAACCGGGGGCCGGCATTTGCCCGCTGCGCGGCCATTCCAACGTGCAGGGCAACCGCACCGTCGGTATCACCGAAAAACCCTCGGCCGATTTTTTGGCGAAGTTGGAAACGGTGTTTGGCTTCACGCCGCCCAAAGCCCACGGGCATGATGCCGTGAAGTGCATGCAGGCGATGATCGACGGCGCCTCGAAAGCATTGATCTGCCTGGGCGGCAACTTTGCCGTGGCGCTGCCGGACTCCGAGCAGAGTTTCCCGGCGATGAAGGCGCTGGAGTTAAGCGTGCATATCGGCACCAAACTCAACCGCAGCCATCTGTTGGTGGCGAAACAAACCCTCATTCTGCCCTGCCTGGGGCGCACTGAGCTTGATCTGCAGGCCGGCGGTCGGCAATCGGTGACGGTGGAGGATTCGATGTCGATGGTGCATGCCTCGTCCGGCAAACTCAAACCGGCGTCGGAACTGCTGCGTTCGGAACCCGCCATCGTCGCCGGCATGGCCAAAGCGGTGATGCCCGCCAGCAAGGTGCCCTGGGATGAGCTTATCGAAGATTACGATGTGATCCGCGATCTGATCGAAAAAACCATTCCGGGCTTCGACGATTACAACGCGCGCATTCGCCAACCGGGCGGTTTTCGCATGCCGTTGCCGCCGACCGAGCGCCGATGGCCGACACCGACGGGCAAAGCGATGTTTTCCGTGTTCAACGGGCTGCATGAAGACGAGACTATCGCAGACCAAGACACGCTGCGGCTGATTACGCTGCGCAGCCACGATCAGTACAACACCACCATCTATGCTTTGGATGACCGCTACCGCGGGGTTTTTGGCCGGCGCGACGTCTTGTTCATGAATGACAGCGATCTGCAACGTTTAGGGCTGGAGCATGGCGACGTGGTCGACCTGGAAACGGCGCTGCCCGGCAGCACCCAGCGCCTGGAGGGCATCACGGTGATCGCCTACAACATTTCAGCCGGTTCGGTCGGCGCCTACTATCCGGAGGCCAACGTGCTGGTGCCGCTGCATTACATCGATGAGGAAAGCGGCACGCCGTCGTACAAATCGGTGCCGATCCGCGTAACGCTGAGATCCAAAGAGGTGCGCGAGGTCAACATCGCCTAGAGAAAAGCGGCTTGGAGGCCTTCTCCGGGTTGATCGGCCCGGAGAAAGGCTTCTCATACCCCTTTATACCTGTGCGACCAACACATTGACGTTGGCCGGGAAAACCAGCCCCTCCAACGCGTTACCGCTGTCGGAGGTCACCAGATAATCGACCTCGGGCCATTTGGCCACCAGGGTCATCGCATGCCCGCGCAGCTTGTTTTCGTCCGCCAGCACGATGCACTTGCGGCTCTGCGCCATCATTTTGCGCGCGATGGCCGCTTCATTGACGTTCTGATCCATTACGCCGGTCTGCACGTTGACCGCGCCGGCACCGATAATGGCGTAATCGGCGAAAAACGCCTCGATGTTATTCAACGCGATTGCACCCAGGCACGCCATTTTGGAGTCGATGAACTGCCCGCCGATCAGCACCACGTCAATGGAATCATTCTCCAAACAGACGTTGGCAATCAACGGCGAGTTGGTGATGACCGTTAACTGATCGACCGTTGCCAACTGCCTGGCAAACTCCAGCGTGGTAGAGCCGAAATCCACGAACACCGTATCGCCCGGCTGGATCAGCGTCACCGCTTTCTCTGCGATGGCGCGCTTCTCGGCCTCGGCGATTTTGGCCCGCTCGTTGAATTCATGCTCGAATTTAAACTGGCTGCTGACTGCCCCGCCGTGGATCTTCTTGATCAGCCGATAATCTTCCAGCTTGTTCAAATCGCGCCGAATGGTTTCCTGCGAAACCTGGAATTTATCCGCCAGCTCATTCACGTAAACCCGGCCGTTGGCCTGGATCAGCGCCAGAATTTCATTGCGCCTCTCCACGGAATTAGAGATATCCATTCACATTACACTCGCTGCCTTAAGTAAGGGTGACTGCTTGCGCCGAGACTCGCGGCGTCAACTGACGGAATACTACGGGTTTCAGGGCGTTAGACGCAAGCCGTTGCCATCGTTCACCCGGCGGTTTCGATGCTGATGTGCAGTGCGTCACGCTCACCGTCGGGCGGCAAGGCGATGTTGCGCAGCAGGATCCGCCGTTCCGGCAGGCAGCGGTGCGTTTTGCGATACAGCACTTCCTCGCCCAGACGCACCACCACCGAGCCGGACACCGCCCGCGCCACCCGCATATTGATCGTGACGGTGGTGGCTTTGCCTGACAGCGCCACGTTGGCAGGCGCGGTCAGGCGGATCCGTTCGTCATGCCGCACCGGGAGGATTTGCCGCGCCGGCGGCAGCGTGCGCTGCAGCGAACGGGCAACGGCCTCGCCAACGCGCAGCCCTTCCTGATAGCACTGGTCGCCCATGTCCGCCGGATGCAGCATGTTGCCGACGGCGAAATAGGCGGCGTCGGAACAGCGGCCGAACTGGTCTGTCAACGGGCAGCCACTCTCCGGCCGTTGCGCCAGGTGGCTCTGGCGGATCAGCGTATATTCCCCGGTGAAGCGGCCGGTGAAGATCAGGCTGTCGCAGGCGATGCGCTGTTTCTCTCCCTGACGGTTTTCCACCTCGATGGACTCAACCCGATCGCGGCCGGCAATATCGGTCACCCGCGAATAATAATGAATCGGCACCCCCATCAGACGCGCATAGAGCGCGCTCAGCCGCCAGGCGACGGGCCTGCCGCCGCTTTCAATCATGGCGACGGCGCGCACGCCGGCGTTACGCAGCGTCCATAGCGCGGAGAAACTGACCAGCTCGGTGCCAACCACCACCGGCGCCTTACCAGGTTGCAGCCCGCGCAGATAGACGAACTGCTGCAGCGCACCGGCGGTGAGTACGCCCTGCGGCCGCAGGCCGCTCACCAGGCGGGGATGGCGCGGCGTCTCACGCACGCCGGTCGCCAGGATCACCCGCTGCGCTTTCAAGGTGCTGACGCCGCGGCGATCCGTGATGCTCAGCTCGCCGCCCGGCTTGATGGCGAGCACCGTCACGCCGGTGCGGATTTCTACCTGCCCGGCGCGCGCCAGTATCTTGTCGACATAGGTGGAGCCGAGCATCGGCCGGTAAAACGTTTGCAGCCCGAAGGTGGGGTGCCGACAGTGTCTCGGCACGCCGCCCGCTTGCTGCTCCCGTTCCAGGATCACCACATCCTCGATGCCCGCCTGCCGCAGCGCGGTCGCCACCGCGATCCCGGCCGGCCCGGCGCCGACAATCGCCACCTGATACTCAGTTTTCATCAATGCTCCCTACGGCCAGCGTCTGGCCAAAACGATCGCCTACCATTTCCGCCACCCGGCTACTGCAATAAAAACCGTTGCAGCGCCCCATCATCACGCGCGTGCGCCGCCGCAACCCGCCGATGCACTCCGGCGGCACGGCGGAATCGAACGCCGCCTCGATTTCCCGCTGGGTCACCAGCTCGCAATGGCAAACGATGCCGCCGTTATCCGGGCGCGCGTAATCGCGCAGCGCGTAGTCGGCGAGCATCGGCATCTGCGGCCAATGCACGGTTTGCGGCGCCGTCGCCGTGAAGCACGGCGTAAAATGGTCGCGGTAAAGCTGCCCCACGTATTGCGCGATGCCGAGCGCCGCCGTCAGGCCGGTGGAGCGAATGCCCGCCACGCAGATCCACTGCCGCTCGGGATAGGGCTGAATGCGGTAGTGTTTCTGCTCTGTCGCCGGGCGCAATCCGGCATAGCTGGCGGTCACGCTGTAATTCGCCAGCGTGGGCAGCAGCCGGGTGCCCTGTTCGATAAGCTCGCGCATTTTGGTTTCGTCCACCGTCGCCGTCTCGCGATCCTGCTGTTCTTCGGCGGTCGGCCCCAGCAACAGATTGCCGAAGATAGTTTTCGACAGCAGTACCCCTTTGGTGATGGCCGTCGGTACCGGCAAGATGATGGCGTTGACCTGCCCGGCGGCGGCCTTGTCGAACACCAGGAACTGCCCTTTGCGCGGGCGGATTTCAAACTCGGGCTGATGGCAGAAACTTTCTACCCGGTCGCCCTGATTGCCGGCGCAGTTGATGACGATTTTGCCGTGAAACTCGCCCCGGTTGCTGGTTAGCCGCCAGCCGCTCGGCAAGCGTTCGGCGCCGGTCACCTCGGTATTGAAGCGATAGTCGCCGCCGTGTTTGACGCCCTGCGTCAGGTACGCCAGCGGCGTGCTCCAGGGATCGATCACGCTCTCTCCCGGCACCTCTACCGCCGCCAACGCGCCGGGCGCCAGCTGTGGCTCACGGCGATACAGCTCGGCGGCGTCGATCTGTGCCACGTCCAGCACGCCGTTGTCGTGCGCCTGCTGCACGATCACGGGCAGCGCCGCCAACTGGTGCTCGTCCCAGGCCACGACCAGCGCGCCGGTGGGCAATAGCGGCAGATTCATTCGTTCGCGGATGGCGATAAATTCCCGGTATCCGGCTTGCATGCAATGCAGTTCCAGGCTGCCGCTGGGCGCATCGAAGCCGGTATGCAGCAGTGCGCTGTTGGCTTTGCTGGCGCCGGACAGGATATCGCCTCCCTTTTCCAACAGCAGCGTTCGGGCGCCCATCAGGCAGAATTGGCGGAATACCGCACACCCGACCACACCGCCGCCAATCACGACAATGTCCCAATCCGTTTGTTCTTCCATCATGCTGATGTCCCGTTTTGATGTGATAACCACAATAAAACCACACAATAACCGCATTTGAAATGATAAAAACAACACAACTCCCAAAAAAAAGCCGCAGAGCGCGGTGATAAGCAAAAAGTATGAGGTCGATCACGCGGGGTTATTTTATCTTGTGATTTATGTTGCTTTAATGTGTGAAATTGAAGATAGATTATTAAAACAGTCACACAACCAACACCAGGCACAATAAAAAACAAAACCTATAAGAGAGCGAAGCAATGATGAATCAACGTTACGCCGCGATTGATCAGGGAACCACCGGCACCCGGGTCGTGGTGTTCGGCGAAGACGGCAGGCACCATTCGCCGGCCAGCATGCCGCACAAGCAGATCACCCCCAATCCGGGCTGGGTGGAACACGATGCCCTGGAGATTCTGGCGAATATCCGCCGCTGTCTCAGCCAGTGCGACATGGTGGACGCCATCGGTTTAGGGCATCAGGGCGAAAGCCTGCTGGCCTGGGACGCCGACAGCGGCCTGCCGCTGTACAACGCCATCGTTTGGCAAGATCAGCGCACCGAACCGGAGATCCAGCGCCTGAAACGCGAAGGCGTCGAACCGCTGGTGATGGCGAAAACCGGCCTGCCGCTCGATACCTACTTCTCCGCGAGCAAGATGGGCTGGCTGATGAACAACGCGCCGGGGGCCAGGCAGCTGGCGCAACGCGGCCGCCTGCGGCTCGGCACCATGGATGCCTTCTTCCTGTTCCACCTGTGCGGCCGGCATCTCACCGACTATAACTCGGCCTCGCGCACCTCGTTATTCAACATTCATACCCTGCAGTGGGACGAGGAGCTGTGCCGATTGTTCGGCGTGCCGATCGACAGCCTGCCCGAGGTCAGAGACAACATCGGCCACTTCGGCGACGTCGCACTCAACGGCAAACCGGTGCCGCTGACGGGCTGCATCGTCGATCAGTTTGCCGGCACCTACGGCCACGGCTGCCATCAACCGGGGCAGATGAAGATCACCTTCGGTACCGGCGCTTTTTTACAGGCGATCACCGGGCCGCGTCCGATCGATGCCGGCGAGTCCGGCCTGTTGCCCACGCTGTGCTGGAAGCTGCCCGGCAGCGAGCCGGTGTATGGTCTGGACGGCGGCGTTTATAACGCGGCCTCCGCCATTAACTGGGCGAGAAAGATAGGCCTATTCAACGATTTCGATGAATTCGGCGATTTCCCGGCCCAGCCGGCTATCGCGCGCGGCCTGGCCTTTGTACCGGCGCTCTCCGGGCTGGCCTGCCCGTACTGGGATCGCTCCGCCGCCGGGATGTGGGCCGGCCTGTCGCTGGAAACCGAACGCAAGGATCTGCTGCAGTCGATACTCGAAGGCATCGCCATGCGTTCCGCCGAGGTGATCAACGCCATGGATAAGTTGAAACCGATCGGCGACAGCATTTCGGTGGACGGTGGTCTGTCCGCCAACCGCTATTTCACGCAGTTCCTCGCCAACCTGATCCAAAAGCGCATCGTTACGCCCGCCAATAAAGAGATCACCGCTCAGGGCGTGGCGCTGTTGGCGCGTAAAGGGCTGGGCGTGGAACAGCCGCTCAAGGTGCTCAACCGCTATGAAGTGACGGAGCCCGCCGAGGTCGATATGGCGGTCTGGTTTGCCCGCTATCAGGAAATCATCGCGCGCTCGCGCGGCTTACGTTCATCGCAGGAGGAACACCATGGCTGAGTTCGGTAATTTCATCATCTATATCATCATGGCCGGCACTCTGATCGGGGCGTTGGCGTCGATCGTCAAACCGGAGGGCGAGCTGGGACGTGAGTTCGTCAACGGCATTCACGCCATCGGCCCGGTGTTTCTCGCCCAGGCGGGCATCATGGCGGCGATCCCAATCATCTCTTACCTGATCATGTACAGCATCGGCCCCTTCTTCTCGGCGCTCGGCTCCGACGCCTCGATCGCGGCGCTAGCGGTGATCGCCGTGGACATGGGTGGCTATCAGTTGGCTGACGCCATCGCCGCCAACCGCGACATGTGGATCGTCGCCATGTTGGTGGGCTACACCTCCGGCGCCAGCATCGTGTACCTGATCCCGGTCGGGCTTATCATGCTGAACCGCGACGACCATAAATATCTGGCGCTGGGCGCCATGGCGGGCCTGATCAGCATTCCGTTTGCCGTGCTGATCGCCCTGGTGACCATCACCTTCAACAACCTGCCGGTCAGGGAGATTATCTCCACCACGTCACCTGCCGCGCACTATCTGCAGTTGGACTTGCTGCAGGCGCTGCGGCTGCTGTCCCCGCTGTTTGCCCTGTGCTTCCTGTTGGCGTTGGGGCTGAAGCTGCGGCCGGCGGCGATGGTGAAAGGATTCCTGATCTTCGGCAAGGCGGCGGATGCCTTTATCAAGCTGGTGTTGGCGCTGTGCATCATCGAGCATTTCACCGGCGTGTTTAAAAAGGTGTTCGGCGGCTGGGTATTCGATCCGTTATTCGCCGACAAAGACGAATTATTCCGCGCTATCGAGATCGCCGGTTACATCGGCATTATGTTGGCGGGCACATTCCCCATTTGTTATTTGTTCCAGCGCTATTGCCGCAAGCCGATGCATTTCATCGGCAGAAAACTCGGCCTGTCGGATACCGGCGCGCTGGGTTTTATTATGGTATTGGCCAATATCATCGCCGTCTATCACCTGTTCAAAGGCATGCGGGCGCGCGATAAGGTGCTGTGCGTCGCCTTCGGCATTTGTGCGCAGGCCACGTTGGGCGATCACCTGGCGTTTACCGCCAACTTCCAACCTTCGCTGGTGCTGCCGATCATGATGGGTAAATTCCTCGGTGGCATGATTGCTGTCCTGATCGCCATCAAGATCTCGGTGCCGGAAGCCGAATTGCTGGAAAAAGAACAGACGCAAAGGCAGTCGACGGCCATCGCCGCCGCCGCTCGCTGAATTTATCCCTAAGCCATAAAAAATAAACGGGGCGCCGCCTCACGGGGAAGCTGCGCCCTTTTTTCGCCCCGGCCATCAATTATTGAGAGAACAAACGGTAATGAGAAAAATATTTTTAGCCTGCCCCTACAGCCACGCCGACGCCAACGTCGTGCAGCAACGCTTTATCGCGTGCAACGACGTCGCCGCCGCTATCGTACGCGCCGGCAGCGCCGTTTTTAGCCAGGTCAGCATGTCGCATCCGATCAACCTGTGTTTGCAAGAGCTCGACAAAACCGCCATCGGCAAGCTGTGGGCACCGATCGACGCCCTGTTCATGGCGGCGATGGATGAGTTGATCGTGCTCGATTTGCCGGGTTGGCAAGAGAGCGGCGGCATCAAGCGCGAGATGGACTTTTTCGCCGCACGCGGCTGCCGCGTCAGCCTGTGGTCCGAGGTCGCGGGCGAATTCAACTGAGGCGTGCGCCCCGCCGCTAAGCGCGACGGGGCAGCGGCTTATTTGCCGTTGGCCAATTCGCCGTACACCACCTGGCCGCGGAAACCGCGCCGCACCTGCTGGAACAGCTCGCGGAACGCCGGGTAATCCTGTGCCTGGCACAGCGCCTCCTTGCCGCGAATGGCGTTCACCTGCAGGCGGTGATTGACGATCACCTGCTGCCCGTCGCGCCGCCATGCTACGCGATAGTCGCCCGCCGCATTGCGGAACTGCCTGTCTTGCGGAATGGCGATGATCGGCACGTTGGCCGGCAGCTGCAGACGGTAGGTTTCGTCGTAGCGCTGCGCGCTGCAGTAGAACGGCGTTTCGTTGTCCGGTGCCGCCGTGGTGGTATACAGCGTGCGGAACGATTTGCCACCGGGCGGATTAGGCAGCGTCATGCCGCCCACCACGCCGAAATCGACGTAGTCGTCCGCCTTGAAGCGGAAGCGGTAACCGAACTGTTTTTTGAGATCCAGCGGATCGCTGTTCATCGCCACTTCGCCGCTGCCGTCGATACCGGAGGCGGACATGATCGACGCTTCGGCCTGCGCCCGGTTCTGCCGGTTGATCTGCGAGAAATAGCCCCGCAGGTCAATTTCTTCCACTTCGCTCAGCCGACGCTCGGTTTGCCCGTGCAGATTGCCCGCTTTGTCAAACACGAAATCGACGCTCAGCGCGCTCTTGACCGGCTGCTCATCGCTGCCCGGCGTGCGCGCCAGCTTGGCGTCGCGCGTCAGCAGCACCGGCGCCCCCAGATCGCCTTGCGGCAGTTGCCCGAACCGCGCCCAGGGATTGGTGGAGTCCAGGTACAGTTTGAACTCCGGCACATAGGTGATGGCGTGATTAAAGCGGCTGAGCAGCGGCACTTTAGGCAGTAACGGACCTTCATCCATACCGATCAGCACCGGTGAGCTTTCAATACCCTTGGCAGCGAGCAGCGCCTCCAGGATCACCACGTGGTCCTTACAGTCGCCGTAGTGGTTGTCGAGAATGCTCTGCGCCGAATTCGGCTCCAGCCCACCGTTGCCCAGGTACACCGCCACGTAGCGAATGTTTTGCGCCACCCAGCGGTAGAGGGCCTCTGCCTGCTCGCGCCGATCGCTGATACCGGCGGTGATGTTGTCTGCCAGTGCCTGGATGCCCGGCGTCACCTTCGCCGCCGCACCGGCCTTCAGCTGATAGGCCTTGGCCAACTGCGGCCACTCGCGATAGGTGCTCGCCATGATGGTCGGGCTGAAGGTCCAGCTGTCCGCTGCCCAGTTTTGTGATTTCATCGGCGCGCTGCGCGAATAATGCCAGCGCCAGTGCGCTTGGCCGTTGCGGATCTGCGGCTTGTCCCCGCCTTCCATGCCACGCGTGAAGATATGCATCGGCAGCTTGGCCGGTGCCTGCAGGGTCACTTCGGCGTCGTCGAACTGATCGAAAACGCTGAACGTCTCCCACAGGCCGAAATAGTCGGGGAAATACGGCGTGTTTTGCGTGCGGCGCAGCTCATACACCACCCGCGAGCCCGGCGCCAGGTTGGAGAACACGATGACGCGCACTTTGCGGTCGGCATACAGCGGGGCCGTGGCGCTGGAGTAACTCTCCTGGGTATAGATGCGATCGGGCGCCACGTCGTGGCGCTGGCCGTCGGCGGTCAGCGTGTAGGCGGCGACCACCTCCAGCGTTTCCATTTTTTCGCTGTAGCTCAGGCGGATCTGGCTGAATTTTTCGACCGCCGCCTTGGTTTTCAGCAGCACTTCGTAGCTTTCCGTCTTCACGTTGGTGGCGTTGGCGTTGACGCGGTAATCCGCGCGATAGCGCACGAAGCTGAAATCGTTGTTGGCCGTGTCGTTCTGGCCCTGATCCGCCGCGACGGGCGGTGTAGCGGCCAACACGGTGGCCGGGTGCGTTGCCGTCAAACCGGCGAATAACAGCAGGGAAGGAATAGCGATTTTCATCTTCGGTCCTTGAAGGGCAATAAACGGCGACGCCGGGCTACGCGCCCGTCCCGGCGTCAAAACAGGCGGGCACACTAATATAATTGAGAATCATTTTCAATAAACGGACCTTCAACGCCCGGGTTAACCCTGTTCTATCAGCATCACGGCGGTGGTCTCCGGCTCCAGCGCTTCGAAAACATGCTCGCGATCGGCGGAGTAGCTGATGTAATCGCCGGCGCTCAGCTCCAGCGGCTGATCCGCCGGCCCGAGGCGCGCTCGCCCGCTGCTGATGATCACATGCTCGACGGTGCCGGGGGGATGCGGCCGGGAAAGTTTGACTTCGCCGGGCTGCACCCGCAGCCGGTAAATGTCGCGCTGCGCGCCCGGCGGGCAGGTGGCCAACAGCGTGGCGGCGTAGTTGCCCTGCTCCGACAGCGCCGGCGTTCCTTCATGGGCGCGGATCACTTGCACCTGCCTGCTCGGCTGTGAAATCAGCCGGCTGACCGGCACGTCCAACGCCATCGCCAACGCCCACAGCGTTTCCAGGCTGGGATTGCCGCTGCCGGCTTCGAGCTGCGACAGCGTGGACTTGGCGATGCCCGCGCGCTTCGCCAGCTCGGTCACCGACAGGTTCAACCGCTCCCGCTCGCGGCGGATCGCCGCCGACAGCAGGCCGATCGGCGTGATGTTCTGCATTCGGTTATCGCTCATCGTTCGCTATACCATTCATTTGTTCGGCTTGACGAACGGCTGTGTGCGCGTTCATCATAATGTTCGATTGTTCATTTTAATGATTAAGCCGCTTCACCACAAGTACGGTCAGGCAGCGAGGGAAACGACATGAAAACGACAACGCGCGGCGCAGTGCAAATGATCCTCGCCATGACCATCTCCGGCACCGTGGGGTGGCCGGTACTCGTTTTAGGGCAGCCGCCTGCGACGGTGGTGTTTTGGCGCTGCGCGTTCGGCGCGCTGGCCATGCTGGCGACCTGCGCCGCACTCGGTCAGTTGAAACAAGGCGCGATCAACCGCCGCCAGCTGGCTTTCGCCATTCTGGGGGGCATCGCGCTGGTGCTCAACTGGACGCTGCTGTTTGCCGCCTATAAGCATGCCTCGATCGCTGTCGCCACCGTGACCTACCACGTTCAGCCGTTCATATTGGTGGTGCTGGGGGCGCTGCTGTTCGGCGAAAAACTGACGGCTGATCGGCTGGGCTGGCTTCTGCTGGCATTCGCGGGGATGGTGTTGATCGTCGCCGGCCGGCAAAGCGGCGGCAGCGGCGATGACTACCTGCTCGGCGTGGTATTGGCGCTCGGTGCGGCCCTGATGTACGCCATTGCGGCGGCGATCGTCAAACGGCTGGCCGCGTTGCCGCCGCAGCTCATCGTGTTGATTCAGCTGACCGTTGGCACGTTGGCGCTGGCGCCGTTCGCCGGCCTGGCCACGCCGCCTGCGGCCCCCCTCGACTGGCTGCTGCTGGCGACCCTCGGCCTGGTGCATACCGGTTTGATGTCCACGTTGTTATATGGCGCCATTCAGAAGATCCCCACGGCCCTGGTCGGCGCCCTGTCGTTCATCTACCCGGCGGTGGCGATCGTGGTGGACTGGGCGGTGTTCGGCCACCGCCTCAGCCTGCTGCAATTGCTGGGCACGCTGGCAATCCTGGGTGCCGCGGCGGGCATGATGTTTTATAAACGTCCATTCAACCTCAGCAGCAGCCGAACCTGCCGCCGTGAGACAGAAAAATAAGTGGGCATAAACGAATGCCAACGTCTTTTTTGTCTAACCTTATTATTGATGCTGCCACTCATTCTATTTAATCCATTCTAATTATTAAGCATGGAAATAATTAGATTATTTACCTTGCGTGTGGAGAAATATCAATATGAGCAATACCGGTGAGACATTAATCAATGCCATCGTCAGTAATCCTTTCCTGATGGCAATAAATAATTGTCCTGGCGTTCCCGCCCAAATGAGCCGGGCCGTTTATGGCAAAACGCAAGACGATAGCGGAGCCGGAACCGCGATCGAAAATAACCGTGATATGCAAAAAAATATCAATACTGCGCTGGGGTTCTCTGGGGCGAACTCGGAAACCGCCGTTTGGCATTTCATGATTGGCCCTCCCGTACACCATTTTGTGGTGATCCCCTGGTACCAACATACGGCGCCGCACGGACGAGTCTACACCGTATTTATGGCCTACGAGAACCGGTACTCGGTTGGCGGATATGTTCAGCATACGCCGCCGGCGCCTTCTGCGGTGAAAGGCTACCGTACCCTGTGGAGCGTGACCGATCTCGGGCAGATGTTTAGCGATTTGTTGACCAGTGGCACGGCGTGGCAAGCCTATTTCGGTGCGGTGGGCGCAGCGCAGGCCAATAAAATAACCTATTGGAAATATAAGGTAACGTCATTAGATTCCGCCGTCGCCAACGTCAACAAATATCGCTAATCCCACTCGGCGAGCAAGCTATGCACAATAAGACATTCGCCTTGCGCCCGGCGCGGTGTTATTTATTTAAACCGTGTAGGGTAGAAGGAGTGTTCTATGTGGCATCACCGCCTGCAACGACGCATCCGTTTCAGCTACTGGAACGAACTGTGCGTCACAAAAAAATAAGGGAAGGCGCAAGCCTTCCCTTTTGTCATTCACCGCTCAGATCAGAAACGGTCGGTTTTCACCACATCGTCGAACGGCAGTTTGCCGATGCGCGGATAAGGCTGCCCCGCCGCCTTGCCAATGGCGACCATCAGCGCGATCTGATAATGCGCCGGTTTGTTGATGATCTCGCCCACGGCGTCGAAATCAAACCCGTCCATCGGGCAAGAGTCGTAGCCCTGCGCCTTGGCCGCCAGCATCAGCGTCTGAGCGAAGATGCCGCTGCTGCGCATCACTTCGTCGCGCTGCACCTGCGGCTTACCGCGATAATACTGATCGACGGCCGGGATCATGAACTGCTGTACCGGCTCGGCCGCCTCGGCCCAGACGTTTTTTACCTGTGACTCCCAGCTCGACAGATCGCCGCACAGCACGACCAGCATCGACGCGTCGGTCACCTGCGCCTGCCCCCACGCCGCCTCGCGAATTTTCTCGCGCTGGGCGCGATCTTCGATCAGCAGCGGGCGCCAGTGCTGCAGGTTAAACGCGCTGGGTGCGCCCTGCAGCGCAATGTTCAACAGCGCTTTTTTTTCTTCTAGCGTCATCACGTGCTGCGTATCGAACTGTTTGGTGGCGCGGCGTTGGCGGATCGCGTCTAACGTATTCATTTTACTGCCTCTGTCCATGTGAAAAGTTCTATTGTCGTCAACGCGGCGCGGCTGTCCAGCCCCCGGCGGCTATTTCTGCGCGGTTTCGGCGCGCAAACGGCCGATCTGCGCCGTCAAATCAGGCCACGGCGCCTGACCGGCGTAGTGCTGCCGCAGGTAGTTGAGCAGGATGGCAATCTGCGCGTCATTCAGGTTATGACGAAAGCCCGGCATATAGCCCAGCTCGGCGTTAGCCGGCCGCTGTATGCCATCCAGCACCACGCGAATGGCATTGTCCGGCGCGTCGGCGAACAGGTTGGTGTTCAGCGCCAGAGACGGCCGCACCCCCGCCATCTGCGCGCCTTTTTCCTGCGCATGGCAAGCCATGCAGGCGCCGGAAAACAGCCGCGCCCCTTCCGAACTCAGAGGCTCCACCTGCCGTTCCGCCTGAGCGTTTAACGTGGCCGCCGTCGCGCCCGCCGCCGTTTCAGGATGATAGCTGCGCAGATAGACGGCGATCGCCTGCAGATCGGCCTGCGGCAAGCGTGACAACCCTTCTTCGATCACCGGCGCCATCGGGCCGGCGGCCACGCCGTGGTTGGCCGAGTAGCCGGTACGCATGAAATCAGTCAGATCCTGCTGCGTCCAATTGAGCGGCGCGGGCGAGCGGCCGGTCAACGCGGGCGCCGTCCAGCCTTCCGCCACGCCGCCGGCCAGGTGCTCGTCACCGGTTTTCTCGCCGAACAGCACGTTGCGCGGCGAATGGCAGGCGCTGCAGTGGCCCAGCCCTTCGACCAGGTACGCGCCGCGGTTCCAGTCGGCGCTCTGGGCCGCCTCGTCCTGCATCGCGCCCGGCGTCAGGAACAGCAGATTCCAGGCAAAGATGCCCTGGCGAATATTGAACGGAAAGTGCAGATCGGTGGCCGGCGGCCGGTACTTGACCGCCGGCTGCGACATCAGGTAGGCGTACAACGCCTGCAGATCGTCGTCGCGAGTGCGGGTAAAGGCGGTGTAGGGAAACGCCGGGTAGAGATAACGGCCCTGGCGGTCGACGCCGTGGCGCATGGCGCGTTCGAACGCCGCGTAACTCCAGCTGCCGATGCCGGTTTCCACGTCCGGCGTGATGTTGGTGGTGTAAATGGTGCCGAAGGGGATCTCCATCGCCAGCCCGCCGGTGTTGCGCTCGCCGCCCGCACGGGTGTGGCACACGGCGCAGTCGCCGAGATCGGCCAGCGTTTTGCCGCGCGCGATCTGCGCCTCGCTGAAACTGTGGGTCGCATCGGCGGCGAGCGGCGCGATTTCCGGCTGCCAACTGGCGACAACGCCGGCCACCACAACGGCGAGCACTGTGAAGCCACCCCACCCGACGATTTTTTTCATCTTACTCATCTTTGCTGTCCTTGTTCGTTACGGGGGGTTAATGGCCGGCCTGAGCGCGCAGCGCGGCAAGCACCCGCGCCGGCGTGAACGGCACCTCGCGCAGGCGCACGCCAAGCGCGTCAAACAGCGCGTTGCCGATCGCCGCCGCACTCGGCACCGAGGCAGACTCTCCGGCACCCATCGGCGCTTCGTTCGGGCGATCGATCAGCTGGATATCGATCTGTGGCAATTCGTCGAAGCGCAGGATCGGATAGCCGCCCCAGTCCAGTGACGTCACCCCCGTCTCGTTGAAGGTCACAAACTCTTTCAGCACCCGGCTGGCGGACTGGATAATGTTGCCGTGCACCTGATGGCGCACCCCGGCCGGGTTGATCATGCGGCCACAGTCATGCGCCACGAAGATTTTATCGAGCGTGATCTGACCGGAGCGACGGTTGACGCTGAGATCGCACACCCAGGCCGCCCAGGCGGCGCCGAATCCGGGGAATTTGCTGTGGAAATAGCGCGCGTAGGCGAAGCCGCGGCCGCTCACCACTTCGGCGCCGGCGGCGCGCGCCCGGTGCGCCGGGCCGTCTTGCCAGTTCGCCTGCCGTTTCAAGGCCTCAATCAAGGCCACCGCACGCGGATCGTTCAGGTAACGCAGGCGAAACGCGATCGGGTCCTCGCCGGCGCGCCAGGCAAGCTCATCGATCCAGGACTCATGGGCGAACACGTTGGGCAACGCTGAAACGCCGCGCATCCACGAAGCCCGCACGATCGGCGCAGCGTCCTGGCAGATCACCCGCATGTGCGGATACGCGTATTGCGGAATGGCGGTGCGATCGCCCATTTGTTGCACGTCGGCCCGGTTGGCCACCTTCCCGGTCAACACCAGCGGCAAGGTCACCGCATTGTTGGAGGGATAGCTGGTTTTCAATTCGTAGGCCGCCACCCGATTTTGCGCGTCAAGGCCGCCGCGCACCCGGATCAGCTGGCCGGTGCCCTTCGGTTCCCAGCCGGACTCCTGTTCGCGCATCAGCTGCACCCGCACCGGGCGGCCGGTGGCCCGCGCCAGCAGTGCCGCGTCCGCCGAGACGTCGTCGGCGCAGTTGCGGCCATAGCAGCCGGAGGCTTCCATGCGGGTGATGTGCACCTGACCAGGCGGCAGCTCGAGCAGCGTGGCGATGTCTTTGCGCAGATCGTGTGGGTTTTGCGTGCCGGACCACACCTGCGCCCGCCCGTCTTTGACCTCCGCTACCGCGCAGGAAGGGCCGATCGAGGCGTGCTGATGGTAGGGCCAGACATAGTCGGCCTGCACGTCGGTATGCAGCGCCGCCAGCGCGGCGTCCGTGCCCGCGTCGTCGCGCAGCACGCGGTCGGTTTTCGGATTGGCCTCCAGCGCGGTGGGCAGCGCTTCCGGCGACAGATCCGGCAATCCGGCCCAGGGTTTCCAGGTGGTTTTCAGTTGGCGCATGGCGGCGATCGCCTGCTCCTCGCGCTCGGCCACGATGCCGATGAAATCGTTGATCACCACCAGTTTCACGATGCCCGGCAGGTGCGCGATCGAATTTTCATCCACCGACAGCAGGCCACCGCCCAACGGCGCGCTGCTGTCGGCGCCAACGTAAGGCGGCCGCACTACCCGGCCATGGAGCATGCCGGGCAAGCGCAGGTCGTGCACGTAGGTCAGCCCACCGCTCACTTTGGCCGGAATGTCGACCCGGGCAACGGCGCGGCCGACGTAGCGATTCTGGTGTTCGCTGTTCAACTGAACGTTTTTATCCAGCATCACGTGCAGATTCTGCCCACTCGCCAGCTGCGCATAGCTCAGTGAGCGCCCCGGGTTTTTGGTCACAAATACCTGCCCCGCCGCCGCCGTCAGCTGTTCGGCCGGTAGTTCGAAGGCTTTGGCCGCCAACGCCGTCAGCATGTACCGCACCTGCGCCGCCGCCTGTCGCAGCGGCACCGACGTCACCTGAATGGTGGCGCTGGCGATAGTCGGCCCCTGATCCGGCGTGCGTTGCGTATCGCCAAGGATCATCGTGACTTGCTCGAACGGCACGCAAATTTCATCGGCGACGATCTGCGCCAGCGCGGTGCGAATGCCGGTACCCAGATCGACGTGGCCATTGAAGGCCGTCACCCGGCCGTCTGCGGTGAGGCTGATAAAGCTGTCCACCCGATCCAGCGGCAGATCGGCAGGCGATGCAACCGCCTCGGCGGCGAAGGCGTTAAACGGCGCGGGCAGCAGGCTGCTGACCATCACCACACCGCCGGCCTGCAGCAGCTGGCGACGGGTCAGTTCGAGGCGGCTCATGCTTGCCTCCGTTCGGCCAGCAGATCGCGGGCGCGCTCGGCGGCGTGCAAGATCTCAAGGTGAGTGCCGCAGCGGCACAGGTTGTAGGCCAACTCTTTCTTGATGGTTTGTTCGTCCGCCTCCGGCTCGCGTTCGAACAACGCGACCAGCGTCATGATCATGCCGTTGGTGCAGTAACCGCACTGCGCCGCCTGCTCATCGATAAACCCCTGCTGCACCGGATGCAGCGCCTCCGGTGTGCCCAGACCTTCCAGGGTGGTGACGGATTTGTTTCCGACGGCGGACAGTGGCATTGAACAAGAGCGCGCGGCGACGCCGTCGATCAGCACCGTGCAGGCGCCGCATTCGCCCAGGCCGCAGCCGTATTTGGGGCCGTTCAATTGCAGATCGTTGCGTAAAACGTACAGCAGCGGGGTGTCGGGCGCGAGATTGCCGAGTGGAACCACCCGGCCATTAACATTGATTTCCATGGTGAAACTATCCCTTAAGCAAACGGATTTAATCCGTAACATCACTACGATGAATGATTTCGCAGCGTGCTAATAATTATCATCAAAAGACTTGATAATGTTAAGGGAATGTAGCCGCCATGGCTTTAACGAAAAGTGGGTATTTTCTATAAATTTCCTATAGATAAGCCCTGTGTTATGATTACCGGCCGTGATTATTATCATTCATCAATGCGGCATCGGCGCCGTCGACCAACAGCCGGAGACCGGCTTCAAACAGCGCGTCTGCCCCCTTCTCCTGCAGCTTTTCCCAGCCTCCACACAGCAGCGGGTAGCGCCGGCGATCGGCTTCGTTCAGTGCATCATCGGGCTGCATTTGCTGCTCTTCCAGCACCCAACCCACCACGAAACGCCCGACGGCGAACAGCAAATTAACGGCGCGTTCCGGCGTAAAGCCCGCCCGGCACAGCAGCGCCACCTTGGCCTCGATGATGGCGAATTGCGGTTCCTGTGGCCGGGTGCCGGCGTGCAGGCGCGCCCCGTCGCGGTAGGCCAACAACGCGCGGCGGAAGTTGATCGCATTGGCGGTCACCCAGGCCTGCCAGGGCATGTCGGCGGGCACCTCTTCGCGGTGATCCAACATGATGGTTTCCGCCATCGCCTTCAGCAGTTCGGCCTTGTTTTTGAAGTGCCAATAGAGCGTGGGAGATTGCACGCCTAGATGTTGCGCCAGGCGACGGGTGCTCAGGGCATCAATGCCGATATCATCCAGCAACGCCAGCGCCCCGCGCAGGACGGTTTCACGCGTTAAACGCGCCGCAGTGTTTTTTTCGCTCATCTCTCTATCACTGATAGGGTAACTATGGAATACTTCATACTCTATCACTGTTAGAGTCACAATTTTGAAAAAACCCATGCTGGTTATTTTGTTGACGGTGTTGCTGGATGCGGTGGGCATCGGTCTGATCATGCCTATCCTGCCGGCGCTGTTGCGCTCGCTGGGCGGTCTTGATGCCGGCAGCGTGCATTACGGCGCTCTGTTGGCGGCCTATGCGTTGATGCAATTCCTGTTTTCGCCGATCCTCGGCGCGCTGAGCGATCGTTTCGGGCGGCGGCCGGTGCTGTTGATTTCGCTCGCCGGCGCGGCGGCCGACTACCTGCTGATGGCGTTCGCGCCGACGCTGGCCTGGCTCTATCTGGGGCGATTGCTGGCGGGCATCACCGGCGCCAACATGGCGGTCGCCACCGCTTATGTCACCGATATCACTCCCGCCGGCCAGCGCGCGCGGCGTTTCGGCCTGGTGGGCGCGGTGTTCGGCGTCGGCTTTATCGTCGGCCCGCTGCTCGGCGGCTCGCTGGGCGAATGGCATCTGCATGCGCCCTTCCTGGCGGCGGCGGTGATGAACGGCCTCAACCTGATGATGGCGTTTTTCCTGCTGCCCGAATCGCGCAAACCGCGCGCCCGCGCCGCCGAGAAAATGCGCCTTAATCCCTTCTCGTCATTGCGACGGCTGCACGGCAAGCCTGGCCTGCTGCCGCTGGCCGGCATTTACCTGATCATGGCGCTGGTTTCGCAGGCGCCGGCCACATTGTGGATTTTATACGGTCAGGATCGTTTCGGCTGGAGCATGATGGTGGCGGGCCTGTCGCTGGCCGGTTACGGGGCCTGCCATGCGCTGTCGCAGGCCTTTGCCATCGGCCCGCTGGTCGCGCGGCTCGGCGAGCGCAAGGCGCTGCTGATCGGTCTGGCCGCCGACGCCGTGGGCCTGGTGCTGTTATCGATCGCCACGCGCGGCTGGGCGCCGTTTGCCCTGCTGCCGTTCTTCGCCGCGGGCGGCATGGCGTTGCCCGCGCTGCAGGCGTTGATGGCGCATAAGGTGGACGATGATCACCAGGGCGAGCTACAAGGGACGCTGGCCAGCATGGGCAGCCTGATCGGCGTCGCAGGGCCGCTGGTGGCGACGGCGCTGTATGCCGCCACGCGCGATGTCTGGCCCGGTCTGGTCTGGGCGTTGGCCGCCGCCCTGTACCTGGTGGTGCCCCCGCTGCTGGCGCGATCGCGCGGCAGGGATGCAACGCCATAACTATTGCCGATCTTTCACTTTAGAAAGCAGAAACCGGCATTTTGCCGCCGGGATCCGCTGACCTATGCTAACCCGGTGTGATGAAACGCGTTTTCATGGCATGTCTTCCGGAACGTTTTGCTTTATTTGTTCGTCGTGAACCCTGGGCCGCGCCTGACTGGTGCGGCTTTTCTTTTGGTGCGGCAGTGCCAGCGGCGGTGAATTTTGTTATGTTAACCCGCAGATAAGCTTCCCGTTTTCAGCCGCCGGAACGACTCATGTTTACCCATAAAGCAATCGCCGAGCTCAACGCCCTGGAGCTGATGGTTTATACCTACGTCAGCAAACACAAGAATCAAGTGATGTACATGACCATCCGCGAGCTGGCCGAGGCCGCCGGCGTCTCCACCACCACCGTGCTGCGGTTTTGCAAGAAAATGGGGTGTGACGGCTATTCGGAGTTTCGCATCCGTTTCAAGCTGTACCTGGAACAAAGCGATGCGCCGCCGGTCGATTCCGGCATCGGTGAAATCCTTAGCTTTTTTAAAAGCGTCAGCAACGATGAATTTAATCAGCTGATCGATCAGGCGGTGCAACATATCGCCGCCGCCGAGCGGATTATTTTCGTCGGCATCAGTACGTCGGGCGCATTGGGGAAATATGGCGCGCGTTTCTTTTCCAACGTCGGGAAATTCAGCACCCATATCGACGATCCTTATTATCCCGTCAACAGCGACATGTATAAAAACGCGGTGGCGATCATGCTGTCGGTCTCCGGCGAGACCGAAGAGATCCTGCGTCTGGCCAGCCAATTCAGCCTGCATCACTGCAAGATCATCAGCATCACCAATAACGAAACCTCTTCGTTGGCGCGGCTGGCGGACTTCAACCTCTCCTACCACGTTCCGCAGCATTTGATTGGCGGGCATCACAATATCACCACGCAGATCCCCGTGCTTTACATTATTGAAACCATCGGTAAACGGCTCGGGCATATTAATCCGGCAAAATAAAACAGGCTGTTTTTTTATTGTGACAAATCACTTTTCACGGTGATTTGTTATATCGTGACATTTCTTTCGGTCTTGCTACTCTATTCTCAACGCAGCGTTATTACCCTTCATTAAATAAACCGATGAGACATTGACGATGAAACAGTTGCCGAAGGATTTTCTGTGGGGGGGCGCGGTCGCCGCGCACCAGGTTGAAGGCGGTTGGGATCGGGGCGGCAAAGGGCCCAGCATCGCCGACGTGCTGTCCGGCGGCTCGCACGGCGTGGATCGCGTGATGACCGACGGCGTGCTCGATGGCTATCGCTACCCCAACCACGAAGCGGTAGATTTCTACGGCCGCTATAAGCAGGACGTGGCGCTGTTCGCCGAGATGGGCTTCAAGTGCTTCCGCACCTCGATCGCCTGGACGCGCATCTTCCCTAACGGCGACGAAGCGACGCCGAACGAGGCCGGCCTGCAGTTTTACGACGACCTGTTCGACGAATTGCTGAAATACGGCATCCAGCCGGTGATCACCCTGTCCCACTTCGAAATGCCTTACCATTTGGTGAAAGCCTACGGCGGCTGGAAAAATCGCCGGGTGGTGGAGTTCTTCGTGCGCTTTAGCGAGGTGGTGATGCGTCGCTACCGCGAAAAAGTGAAGTACTGGATGACCTTCAACGAGATCAACAACCAGAGCAACTACCGCTACCCGCTGTTCGGCTACTGCTGTTCCGGCGTGGATTACACCCAGGAAGACAACCCGGAACAGGCGCTGTACCAGGTGTTGCACCACCAGTTCGTCGCCAGCGCGCAGGTGGTCAAACTCGGTCATCAGATCAACCCGGAATTCAAGATCGGCTGCATGCTGGCCTGCGTGCCGTTCTACCCGTATTCCTGCAAGCCGGACGACGTGATGTACGCCGTCGAGGCGATGCACCAGCGCTATCTGTATACCGACGTGCAGATGCGCGGCTACTACCCCAGCTACCTGCTGCGCGATTGGGAACGCAAAGGGCTGAAAATCGAGATGCAGCCGCAGGACGCGCAGATCCTGCGCGAGGGCTGCACCGACTACATCGGCTTCAGCTATTACATGAGCAACGCCCTGCAGGCCGACGCGGTGGACGGCAGCGACGGCATGTTCGGCTTCCCGGGCAACGTGCCCAACCCGCACGTCAAAGCCTCTGACTGGGGCTGGCAGATCGATCCGGTCGGGCTGCGCTATTCGCTGAACGTGCTGTATGAACGCTACCAGAAGCCGCTGTTTATCGTGGAAAACGGCTTCGGCGCCTTCGACAAGGTGGAAGCGGACGGCCAGATCAACGATGACTACCGCATCGACTATCTGCGCGCCCATATCGAAGAGATGAAGAAAGCGGTGATTGAAGACGGCGTGGATCTGATGGGTTACACCCCCTGGGGCTGCATCGACTGCGTGTCATTCACCACCGGCGAGTACAGCAAACGCTACGGCTTTATCTACGTCGACAAACACGACGACGGCACCGGCACGCTCGAGCGTTCGCGTAAGAAGAGCTTCGACTGGTACCGCCGGGTGATCGCCAGCAACGGCGAACAGCTGTAACCGCACGGCAGACAATCAGGGGCGATTTTCGCCCCTTTTTACTGCGCCTTATTCCGCCGTCTGCCCGGCGGCGAGATACGTCGCCATTTCCGCCGGCGGCACCATGCCGCCACCGGTCGCCCACACCAGATGCGTCGCCTGCGCCAGACTCTCGGCGCTGATGCCTTGCTCGCTGAACGCCTTCGCATGGGCTGCAACGCGCCACGGCCCGGCCATGCCCGCCAGCGCGGACGGCTCCAGCTGAAGATGCTCGTGCTTGTCCAACAACCCGAGCAGCGCAAACATCTCTTCGTCGCTCAGGGTGTAAAACGCGCTCAGCAGGCGCTCCATCGCCCGGCCGACGAAGCCGGAGGCGCGCCCCACCGCCAGCCCGTCCGCCGCGGTGCGGTTATCGATGCCGAGATCTTGCACCGCAATGCCGTCATGCAGCCCGCTGTAGACGCCGAGCAGCATGCAGGGCGAATGGGTCGGCTCGGCGAAAATGCAGTGAACGTGATCGCCGAACGCCAGCTTGAGGCCAAACGCCACACCGCCCGGCCCGCCGCCGACGCCGCACGGCAGATACACGAACAGCGGATGCTGCGCGTCCACCACGATACCCTGTTCGGCGAACTGCCGCTTCAGGCGGCCGCCGGCCACCGCGTAGCCGAGGAACAGAGTTTGCGAGTTTTCATCATCGATAAAGAAACAGCGCGGATCGTTTGCCGCCTGTTTGCGCCCCTGCTCGACCGCCACGCCGTAATCTTCGGCGTACTCCACCACCGTGACGCCGTTATCGCGCAGCTTTTGCTTCTTCCACGCCCGTGCATCCGCCGACATGTGCACGCTGACGTCAAACCCCAGTCGGGCGCTGATGATGCCAATGGATAATCCCAGATTGCCGGTCGATCCGACGGCGATGCGGTAATGGCTGAAGAACTGACGAAACTCATCGGAAAACAGCCGGGCGTAGTCGTCGCCGATCTGCAACAGCCCCGCCTCCAGCGCCAGTTTCTCCGCGTGCGTGAGCACCTCATAGATGCCGCCGCGCGCCTTGATTGAGCCCGAAATCGGCAGATGGCTGTCCTTTTTCAGCAGCAGCTTCCCGCCAAGCCGCAGCCCATAGCGCCGATCCAACGCCTGCTGCATGGCGGGGATCGCCACCAGCTCGGATTCGATAATTCCCCCAGAGGACTGGGTTTCTGGGAAGGCCGCGGCGAGATAAGGCGCGAAGCGCGCCAGGCGCTGCTCTGCTTCGGCGACGTCGGCGGCGGTCAGACCGACATGGGGCAAGCCTGCGGCCAGCGTTGTCGCGCGCGGATTGAGCCAGGTGATCGGCTCGAGGGCGACCATTCGTTGCAACAGCGGATGCTGCGCAACCCACGGTTGAATCTGTGATTTTTGCATAAATGTCCCTGACTGATTTGGCGTTGCCGTCACCATGCCTTGAACGCCGGCGGCTGACAAATGATAAATACTGAACTTGAGGTGCAACAGATTGATGCAAGCGCGGCGTTACCCGGCCGCGACGCCGAACAGCATGCCGACGCCGGAGGAGACAGCCATCGCCAGGGCGCTCCAGATCAGGATACGCGCCACCCCCGGCAAGATCGGCGCCCCCCCGGTTTTCGCGGCGATGCCGCCGAGAATGCCGAGGGAAATCAACGCCGATGCCACCAGCGCCGGCCGCGTCCAGGCAACCGGCACCCACAGCGCTACCAGCAGCGGCAACAGCGCGCCGAGGGAGAAACTGAGGGCCGATGCCAACGCGGCCTGCAGCGGCCGGGCGCGCGTGGCGGCGGAAATGCCCAGTTCGTCGCGTGCGTGGGCCTCCAGCGCATCATGCGCCATCAGCTTTTCCGCCACCTGCCGGGCCAGCGCCGGGTCCAACCCGCGATGCACGTAGATAGACGTCAGTTCGCGGAACTCCCCCGGATAGTCTTCGAGCAGCTCCGCCTGTTCCTCGGCCAGCGCGGCCTTTTCGGTATCCGCCTGCGACGAGACCGACACATACTCGCCGGTAGCCATCGACATTGCGCCCGCCACCCACCCGGCGACACCGGCGATCATCAGCGCGGAATGCGAGGCGCTGGCCGCCGCCACGCCCAGCAGCAGGCTGGCCGTTGAGACAATGCCGTCGTTGGCGCCGAGCACCGCCGCCCGCAGCCAGCCGATGCGTTCAATACTGTGCCGCTCTCGATGCATCCTTTCTCTCCCCGTTTTCTTGCTGCTAGTCTCGTGCCGCCGCTTCCAGGCCGGCAATGTCGATTTTGCCCATCAGCAGCATCGCTTCCGTGACTCGCCGCACGCGGGCGGCGTCAGGATCGTTCATCAACTCGGTCAGGCGCCGCGGCACAATTTGCCAGCATAATCCCCAGCGATCGCGCAACCAGCCGCACTGCTCCGCCTCGCCGCCCTCGCTCAACGCATCCCACAGCCGGTCGACCTCCGCCTGATCGTCGCATTCCACCATCACGGAAAAGCTGTGATTGAACGGATCCAACGGCCCGGCTTCGATCGCCGCATAGCGCTGGTCGCCCAGGGTAAAAGAAGCCAGCTTCACGCTGCCGGCCGGGCCGCTCGGCGTATCCGCCGGCAGCTCGGAAAACCAGTTCACGGACGAACCGGGGATCAGCGCGATGTAGCAATTCAGCGCCGCTTCCATGTCTTTTTCAAACCACAGATGTTGCGTAATTCTGGCCATCTGCGCCTCCTTCAGGCATCGAGAATCGGCGCGAACCCGCCAAAGATCATGCGTTTGCCGTCGAACGGCATCTCGCCCAGCGCCTTCATGCGTGGATCGTTCATCATTTTGGCGTTGGCGGCGTCGCGCACTGCCTTGGAGGGGGACTCTATCCAACTGAACACCACTACTTCGCCTTCCTGCGCCTTCACTGCGCCGCGAAAGTCGGTGAGTTTGCCGTCGGGCACGTCATCGCCCCAACACTCCACGATACGCGTGGCGCCAAACTCTTTGAAAAGCGGCGCCGCAGCGGCCGCCAGCCGGTGATAAGCCTCCTTGTTGGCGGCCGGCACCGCCACCACAAACCCGTCTACGTATTTCATCCTGGTATCCTCTTGTCTGATTAAGGACCGTCGGTTCAGCACGGGCGACGTTGCCCGTGCCTCCTACCAGTTTAGACGGCGGGCGTGTGGCTCGGATCGTTGGGCGGGTAAGATTCCGGCGTGGCAACCCGGTTACGGCCGGCATTTTTCGCTTTGTATACCGCCAGGTCCGCCAGTTTGAGCAGGTCAGCCAGGCTATGGCCGGAACCGCCTGGGCAGGTCACCATGCCAATGCTGACGGTGATCTGCAGCGGATGGCCGGCCGGCATGGTGATCGATTCCGCCTCAATGCGTTGCCGCAGCCGTTCGGCCAACTGCAATCCCTGCTGCGGCTGGCCGAGCGTCGAGACGATGGCGAACTCTTCACCGCCCATGCGGCCGAACAGATCGTTGACGTTCAGATCGGTGGCGATGGCGCGGGTAAACGCCATCAGCGCCTGATCGCCACCGTCGTGGCCGAAACGATCATTAATCGATTTGAAATAGTCGATGTCGAGCATCATGACGCACACCAGCTCGCCTTTCTGGTCGATCACCCGCTCGCCGCGCTGCATAAACGCATTGCGCGTCAACACGTGCGTCAACGCATCGTGATTCGCTACGTGCTCCAGCGTGCGCAGCAGCGCGTTGCGCGCATAGTTCATGCTGGCGACGGCGATCGGCCCCAGCGCCAGCAGCGCAATACCCAAGCGCATCGATACCGCGTTCTGCAGCACCTTCATGTCGAGCGTGGTGCTAAGCAACCCGAAATCGATCGCCAGATGGCACCACAGCACATAAACCAGCACCGCGATCATGGTGCTGAACAGCGAAAAGGACATCGCCAACCACAGCAGCACCGGCATCGGGAAGATCACCGCGCCGGGGCCGCCGATCAGCACGCTGCAGACCGCCGCCAGCGCCAGCAGCGCCAACACCGCCAGTTTCCCCCCCGCCTGCGGCCATCGACCGGGCTGCATCAACATGGCGCAGGCCGCGCGCAGGCGATGTCGCCAATCAGCGGGAAACACCAGAATGAAAGGCATCAGCGTGACGTAGTTGGTGAATTCAGAGGAGAACCACAGCGCCAGCGAAGTTAAATAGGGCCGGCCGAACAGCCACTGCGAGGCAACGGCCCCCACCACGCCGGTCGCGGCGGCGGCGGCCAGGCAGATACCGAACAGATACATGCTGGACGCGCCGCGTTGCAGCGTGCGCGCCGGCGGCGACAGCCGCATGAACAGTAGATAGCCCACCACCACGCCGGCCAGATTGGCGGCGTTCAGCAGCAGCGCTTTCTCCAACGCGCTGCCGGTCAACAGATCCGCCGCCAGGTAGCCCAGCACCGCCATTCCCCAGCCGGCGCGCGTCGCCCACTGCGGGCGGCGCACCAAAACGGCCAGCAGCACGGCGTTAGCCGGCCAGAATATCGCCAGAAAACTGCCGGGCCGGCTCACGATGCCCAGCAGACACAGCGCGAACACCAGCAAAAAAATGCTGAGCGCGGGCCAGATTTTCCGGGTATCGGACAACGAGGTGGTTTGCATCTTGGATCCAGAGACTTCCGCTAGCGTAAGGTGACAGTCTTTGCGTGTCACAACCGTCGACGTTGAGGAGAAGATAAACGGCCGACCCGCCTATTATTGCCAGTTTTGCCGGCCCGGACACCTGTTTATTCATCAAGGAAAAATATATTTGTGTATCAATATATTGACGAAACTCGCCTGTCTGGCGCAGAAACTGCTGAAGCGGCCACGCCACTCTGAGCATTCCGCGCCCCAGCCGGTCTGTTACCGGCAAAAACCGCCGTCTTTTTCATAAAAAGTAAAATAAGATTGGGCAATGTGCGGAGATTTTTTCGCCTGGCGTCAAAGCGCCTTGCGGTACATCACAAAACCGGAGCGCTCCGCCACCTTGTCGTACAGCCGCATGGCGGTCTGGTTGGTTTCGTGGGTATTCCAATAAACGCGCGGCAGCCCCAGCTGCTGCGCACGCTCGTAGACCGCCGCGATCAGCGCCCTCGCTACCCCTTTGCCGCGCACCGCCTCCGCGGTGAACAGATCCTGCAGATAACAGTTAGGCTGCAGCTGAGAGGTGCTGCGGTGCAGGATATAGTGCGTCAATCCGACCACCTGGCCCTGCTGCTCTGCGACCAGCGCAAGAATCGGTTCGTAGGCGTCGAAAAAACGCCGCCAGGTGGTCTGCGTTACCTCGTCCGGCAGCGCCGTTGCCCCCTCACGACCGTAAAATGCGTTATACCCTTGCCACAGCGCCAGCCAGGCGGCGTAATCCCGCGCTTCCAGCGGCCTGACCACGATGCTTTCACTCATGATGTCCTCTTCGATGATGTCAAAATGCCCCGCCTCCAGCATAGAACAGCGCACGTCAGCGCGCAGGCGGCGGCAGCACATCGGCGAGAAAATCCAACAGCGCGTGGTTGAACAATGCCGGCCGCTGCAGCGGCGCGAAGTGGCTGACGCCCGGCAGCGTCATCAGACGGGCGCCGGGAATGCTGCGGCTCAGGTAGGCGGCATGCTCGGCGCGGATAAACTCATCGTGCTCGCTGTGAACGACCGTCACCGGCGCGCGTATGGCCGCCAACTCCTGCGCGCTGTAGTTCGGCTGGCTGCTCATCATCAGACTGACGGCAGCGACGAATTCATCGAACCTCTCCGGCGTCGGCGACAAGGCGGCATAGTCCTGCGCATGACGTGCAAAGCAGCGTTCGACGAGGGGACTGGGTGCCGGTGGTTTAACGCCGCTGGGATCCATATTGCAGCCGAAGAAAAAAACGCCGTCCACCCGCTGAGGCGCCCGGTGGGCGGCGATGAGCGCAACACAGGCGCCATCGCTCCAGCCCGCCAGCGCGGCGTGCGGGATCCGCAACGCGTCCATCACCGCCAACAGATCATCGGCCATGCGAGCGTAACGGTAAGGCCGGGCGTCACGCGTGCTGCGCCCGTGCCCGCGGCTGTCGATGACCAGCACGCCATACCCGGCGCCCAGCAGCGTCGGCAGCTGATACCCCCAGTTGCCGCTGTAGCCCAGGCCGCCGTGCAGCAGGATCACCGTCGGATCCGCGCCATAGGCCGCATACCAGATGCGCGCGCCGTCATGTTCGACAGCCCCCTGCCTGGAACAGGGCGGCAACGGCGGCGCACCCTGCGCGGCAAAGTGAGCCAAATCGTCGTCGGTTTGCATCTTTCCCTCCCCGTTCGCCGCCGTTGTGCGCCGAAAAGTCATCAAAGGAGTATAGATCGCACCGGCGAGCGGTGCCGTTCGCTTTCCCGACATATACTTAAGGGAGGAATCGCAATGGAGGACGGTGAGATGAAGAAGATTATTCTCGTGTTTTTGATGCTGATGCTGAGCGGATGTATCGGTGGCGGCGGCCCGTCGAATGCGCCGTCGGCATCGCCGAATGAGCCTTATACCTGCACCAAATCCAGCGCCAACAGCGACTGCTCGCAATCGGTGGAGCCGTCGATGTACTAGCCACGTTCGGCGGGCCGTCACTTAACGGCCCGCCGCCTCAGGGCTGGATTAGGAGGAGTGTTCCTCTTCGTTGGCCTGATATCGCGTCGCCTGCTGTTTCATAAACACCACTTCCTGCGGGCTGGACAGGCTCACTTCCTGCGCGCGCAACAGTTTGAGGATATTGAACAGCAGTTCGCTCTTGGTGGCGCCGACCATGCGCGGGCTCGGCACGTAGCCGGTCACGCTCAGGATAATGCCGTCCGGCCCCAGCTGGCTGAAGCGCACGTAAGGCGCCGGCGTTTCCAGAATGGTTTCGTACTCGTTATAGGCGCTGAGCAAGATATTGCGCACCTGCTCCGGATCGATGGAGGTCGGGAACGTCAGCGCGATGGTCACCACCCCTTGCGCGTTACCCATGGTGGCGTTGCGCACGTTCTGCGAGATCAGCTGCGAGTTCGGTACGATCATGGTGGAACGGTCGCTGAGCTGGATTTCGGTGGCGCGCACGTTGATGCGCCGCACATCGCCTTCCACACCGCCGATGCCGATCATATCCCCTACCTTCACCGGGCGCTCGGTCAGCAGGATCAGGCCGGAAATAAAGTTCTTCACGATCTCCTGCAAACCGAAACCGATACCGACCGACAAGGCGCTGACGATCCACGCCAGGTTGCTCCACTGGATGCCGAGCGCCGCCAGGGTGATCAGAATCACCAGTACATAGCCAATATTGCTGAACAACGTCACCAGCGAAGCACGAATGCCGATGTCCGAAATGGTTTTCGGCAGCAGCTCAGAGCCCAGCCAGCGCCGCACCGCGCGCAGGATGTAAATGCCGATCGCCAGGCAAATCACGGCGTTAAGCAGGTTGCCGGGCACGATGTTGAAACGCTGCAACCCTTCGCCGGTCAGGATGGAGACGATTTTCTCCATCAGCGACCCCGGCGTGGTGCTGCCGAACGAGCCGTTGAACAATGCAACGATCATCAACAGCAACAGTGAACATTTGGCCAGCGCGGTGGTGATGATCGCCACCTGTTCCAGGTGGCGATCCTTGAAGCTGAGCGTTTTCTTCAGCATCTTGCCGCTGACGGTCTGCGGCGAAAACAGCGCGGCGCACAAATCGGTGGCAAACAGCACCATAAAGTAGAACGCCATCAGCACCAGCACCACCCAAATCAGCTGGTAAGTCAGGAAGCGGGCGAAGGCGATGTAACCAACAAGCAAGGAAAGCAGGATCACCACTGAACAGATCAGGGTGACGATGTGCACCAGCCCGCCGACCAGCGTGCGTTTTTCCAGGTGCGTGCCCTGCTGCTCCAGGCGGCGGCGAATGCGCTGGCCGCGCAGCGGCGCCGCCAGCAGCACCATGCCGATCAACCCCGCCACCAGGCCGTTGCCGAAGATGGTGGTGGCCAATGAAGCGCTGACGACGTTGTTGATCAGTTCCACGGTGCCGAACGCCAGCGCCAGACCGGCCAGCAGCGGCGAGAAGTAACGCAGCCCGGCGGCCACTTCATTGTCCAGCGACGCCAAACGCCACGACGGACGATTCAGCGACAGCGCCGCACGCCCCAGCCCGGCGATCAGCGCGCAGAAAATCCCCAGACGGTTAAAGCCTTCGGCGAAGTCTTCCAGCATCACCGGCAGCGGCTGCACGCGAATAAAGACGTAATACAGCAGATTCAGCGCGATAGAGGTAGTGAATACCGTCACCGCCACGGTGATGATCGCCATAAAGCTGCGGCGCAGGCGCCCGTCCGGCAGGAAGCGAATGCTGACCCAGGCGAGGAAACGCTCGGACAAATAGCGCCCCCAGGACCAGACGAGCACCGCCAGCGCCAGCAATGCCAGCGTACCGTAACGCCATTCGTCCTGCCAACTGGCGTCCCAGGCTGCTTTCATCTCGGCATTAAACTGATCCAGCCGCTGGACGTCATCCGCTGACGGCTGCACCACCGGCGTCCAGAATTTGACGCCGAGAATGCTGCCGGTATTCAGCGCCAGCTGGGTTTTAAACGCCACCCGGCGCAGATCGCTGATCTGTTGCCCCAGATCGAAGGTGCTGGTCTTGATGGCCTGCGCGCGTTTTACCGCATCGTCCAACTGTTTTTTACTGTTGTTCAGCGCATTGCGCTGCTGGGCGACGGCCGGGGTTTCCGGCAGCGCGCCGGCCGCCGGGGCCGGCCCCAGCACGTCCAACTGCGCCTGCAGTTTTTCCTGCAGCGGCTGCAGATCGGCGGACAATTTATCCATGCTGGCGACCAAGTCGTCGGTCGCCAGCCGCAGCTTGCTGAGCTGGGTGTCGGTGGTGGCTTTGGAAACCAGCTGCTTCATGCTGTCCAACTGCTTTTGCGCGGCTTTCAGCTGCGTGGCGGGATCGGGCGCGCTTTCGGCGGCGGGATCATCCTGGGTGGCGGCGACGGCGCCGAGTGGCGTCAGCTGCAAACCCAACAGCAATAACAACAACAGCAGGAACGGACGGGGCTTTAACATAAATTCAGTGCTCAGCATCATTATCTGATAGACAGACGAACAGGCGGCGGATGAACCGTCGCTTAACCATAAACGCTAATTATAATAGCTGCTTAATGTCGGCCGAAATACAGTAATTATTCCCATTGTGTGCCACGCGTCCGTACCCTCCTTAGCCTACTGATTATTCAGGCGCTTTTACACTGGCGGCGCGGCACAAAGCGCTCTATACTCCTGCCACCGATTAACCTGCAACCAATAAAAGGAGACTTACTATGCTGACGTGTGAATGTGTTGTTCACTCACACTTCTTTGGTAATCGTCGCCGCTCAAGCATTACCGGTATCGTGCTGCGATAACCCAGCTTGAGCGAAGCTTACTAAAATTCAGGATCTTCCCTCCGGCTTACCGGGTTGTCGTCAGCGATGTTTGACGATAGGCATTGTCATGCCTGTAACTCTTGAGTAAGCAATGAGCACATTACTGTCTGCACAATCTGTCGGTTACGACAACGCGTTCGGCGTCCTGCTGAGCGAGATTTCCTTCAGCCTGAAAAAAGGCGATCGCATCGGTTTGATCGGCGACAACGGCTGCGGCAAAAGTACCCTGCTGCAAATTCTCAGCGGCTCCCTGCCCATCCACAGCGGAACGGTGACATTGTCACATCAATGTCTGATGGCGCGCATCGAACAACACCTGCCGCCTGAGCTGCACGCCAGCACCCTGCTGGATGCGGTACTGGCGCAGTTGCCCGCGAGCCAACACCTCAGCGAACGCTGGCGCTGTGAAGCGCTGCTTGCCGAGTTGGGGTTTGAGCCGGCGAGCTGGGCGTTGACCGCCGGCACCCTCAGCGGCGGCCAACATACCCGCCTGCTGCTGGCGCGCGCGCTGATCCGCCAGCCCGATCTGCTGCTGCTCGACGAGCCCAGCAACCACCTGGACCTGCCCACGCTGCTGTGGCTGGAACAGTTCTTACGCAGCTGGAGCGGCAGCTTCGTGCTGGTATCGCACGATCGCTATCTGCTCGATCAGGTGACCAACTGCACCTGGATCCTGCGCGACAAAACGCTGCAGTTCTTCCGTTTGCCCTGCTCCGCTGCGCGCGCCGCACTGGCGGAACAGGATGCTGCGGACGAGCATCGGCACCAGGCCGAGCAAAAGGAGATCGACCGGGTGGAAAAAAGCGCCAAACGCCTGGCGACCTGGGGCAAGGTCTATGACAACGAAGACCTGGCGCGCAAAGCCAAGCAAATGGAGAAGCGCGTCGATCGGTTGAAGGAAGAACAGACCACCCTGACCGCCGGCAGCCCGTGGCGGCTGCGCTTACAGGGAGAGGCGCTGGACGCCGATCGCCTGCTGGCGCTGCCGCACTGGGCCGTGCGCCCGGCGCCGGATGCGCCGGTGCTGTTCAGCCTGGAACATCTGCGCGTGAAAAGCGGCGATCGCATCGCCATCGTCGGGCGCAATGGCTGCGGCAAATCGTCACTGCTGCGCTTGCTGTGGCGCGAGTATCAGCAACAAACGCAGCGCCCGGCGCTGTTCCATCCGCGCGTGCGCATCGGCTATTACGATCAGAGCCTGCAACAGCTACGCGATGAGGACACGTTGAGCGAAGCGCTGGCACAGTTTGCGCCGCTGACCGAGGAACAGCGGAAAATGGCGCTGATCGGCGCCGGTTTTCCTTACCTGCGCCACCATCAGCAGATCCGTTCGCTGAGCGGTGGCGAGCGTTCGCGGCTGCTGTTCGTCGGCCTGACGCTGGCCAACCATTCGCTGCTGTTGCTGGACGAGCCCACCAACCACCTGGACATGGCAGGCAAAGAAGAGCTGGCGGAAACGCTGCGCCAGTTCGCCGGCGCCATCATGTTGGTCACCCATGACCGGATGCTGATCGAACAGAGCTGCAACCGCTTTTGGCTGATCGACCAGCAAAAACTGGAGGAGTGGCACGATCTGGCGCCGGTGTATCAACGCCTGGCGGGCGAAGCACCGGCGCTACCGACGGCGGGCAAGGCCGATGCAGACGCCCCGACGCCGGACGAGCGCTTGGAAGGCGAAGAAGCGCTGCTGACCGCCCTGTTTGCCCTCGAAAGCAAACTGGAGGACGACCTGGCGCGCAAGCCGAAGCACCAGAAACCGGAGCTTCAGGCGCGCTGGCGCCGCGAGATTGCCGACATCACCGCCCGGTTGAATCTGGGCTAACCTTGACAGGCCGCCCTCCGGCGGCCTGTTTTTTGACGGAGTGCGACATGGCATTTTCCCTTGAGCAGGCCTCACTCGCGCAGCGGCCGCTGCTGGCGGCCATGCTGTCTGATTGCCTGCGCGAGCTGGGCGTCGATGGGGATTACCCCTATTTGCCGCTCTACTGGCGCGAGGCCGGCCGCTACCCCTATTTGATGTTGAGCGATCGGCAAACCGCCGGGTTCGCGTTGGTCAGGCGTCTCGATAGCGCCACCGTCGAAATGGCGGAGTTCTACATCAAGCCCGAATGGCGACGCAACGGGATGGGGCAACGGGCTGCCCGCGCCTTGTTCGCGCGGCATCCCGGCGGTTGGTCGCTGTCGGTCAGCCAGGATAATCCGCGCGGGCTGGCGTTTTGGCGCTCGGTAGTACCGGCCGGGGCCATGACTCAACCATTTTCGGCCCCCGATGCCATGATGCAGCTGCGCTTTTCATCCCCGCCGCCCTGAGCGACACATTACCTTCATCCTTTTATGGCAGGGTAAGCTGATTCGTTTTTTGCTATCGAGCCTGCCATGACTTCACTTTCCCCACGGGACATCGAGGCGCGCTACCGCTTCGCGCGTGAGATTGCCCGCGCCGCCGCCGATCTCGCTTTCAGCTTTTATCAACGGCGGCAAACCCTGGCGGTCGACTTTAAACAGGGGCTGCAGGACGTGGTCAGCGAAGCCGACCGCCGCGTCGAAGCGCTGATCCGCCGCATGATCAATCGCCGGTTTCCCCAGGATGGCTTTCTCGGCGAAGAGAGCGGCAGCAGCGGCGAGCACGCCGCCTGCGTTTGGGTCGTCGATCCTATCGATGGCACCGCCTGCTTCCTGAACGGATTGCATACCTGGTGTATCGCGATAGGCGTGGTAATTGACGGCGAGCCGACGATCGGCGTGGTTTACGATCCCAACCACCGCGAGATGTTCCGCGCCTGCCGCGGCCACGGCGCCTTCCTCAACGGGGAACCGATCGGCGTGCATGCCGGGCGCAGCGTCGCGGATGGCGTGATGGGCGTCGGGATTTCACCGCGCGCAACGGCGGCGGACTTCAGCGGCTTTCTCTGTCGCCTGCTGCAGGCGGGAGGAATGTTTGTGCGCAGCGGCTCCGGCGCGTTGATGACCGCCCAGGTGGCCGCCGGTCGGCTGCTGGGCTATTACGAACCGCACATGAATGCCTGGGACAGCCTGCCTGGCTGGGTGCTGACGCGCGAAGCCGGCGGCATGGCGAATGACTTTATGCACCATGACGGGCTGCGGCGCGGCAACCCGCTGCTGCTGGCCAACGCGGCGCTCTATCCGCAGTTGGCCGAGCTGATTCAAATGCCGGGCTTGATCGGCTCGACGTGCCCTATCGCGCGCGTGATGGCCGGATAAAGCGAGCGCAGCCGGCGCTCGACCCGATCGACCGCATCGTGCGCCGCGGCGATGGTGACCGCCGGCGACACCCGGCAGTGGAAATTGACGATGATGCCCCCGTCGGTCTTGCGCGCGCGGACGTTATGTACGTCTTGCACGCTCTCTCCCTGCTCCAGCGCCGACTGCAAGATCCGCCGAATATTCGCCAGCTCCGTCGCATCGACATCTTCGCTGGTCAGCCAATGCGGCGTCTGCGGCTCCAGGTGCGTCTCTATCTCGGTGTCTTCACCGATCGCCTGACGCAGGATCCCCTCTATCTCCGTGGCGATGTCATGCGCCTGCGCCACGCTGGCGTTGGCCGGCACCGCCAAATCCATGCCGATCGCCATACGCGTCGGCAGCTGCTGCAAGGTCACATTCTGCACCTGCGCGCCGTGGTTGGCGGCAATCGCCCGAATGCGGGTCGCCATGTCCTCATCGCTGCGGGTCTGTGGCACCGCGATGACGGTGAATTCCGCCCTGGCGTATTGCTCCCGCAGTCGCTCAACAATTTCTCGCTTCAGCGCGTCGATGCGTTCCAGCGGCAAGGTGCGGCACACCGCCACCGTGATTTCGACGAACAGCACCGCGCCGGCGTTGCGAATGCGCACGCTGTCGCAGGCCAGCACCGCCGGAAAACGCGCCAGCGTGGCACGGATCGCCTCGGTCGCCCCGGCGGGCGCGGCATCCATCAGCGAGTCGAAGGAGCGTTTACCCAGTTTGATCGCAGCGACAAAGATAAAGCCGGCGACGATCAGCGCGGCGATGGCGTCCGCGCGGCCAAAGCCCAGCAGCACAAACACCATGCCCAGCAGCACCACGCCGGACGAAAGCATATCGGAGAAGAAATGCAGCGCATCCGCTTCCAGCGCCGCGCTGTCGGTCGCTTTGGCGACGCGGTTGAGCGCCCGCACGCGGAAGAAATCGACGCAGATGGAAATCAGCAACACCGCAATCACCACCGGTGCGGCGACGATCTCATGCGGCTGCCCGAGCAGGCTGCTGCCCGCCTCATAAACGATCCAGCCGGCGGCACCCAGCAACAGCAGCACCTCGAACAGCGCCGCCAGGTTTTCCACCTTGCCGTGGCCGAAATGGTGATCGTCATCGGCGGGCTTATCGCTGATGCGCACCGCCAGCCAGGTGATACTGGTGGCGATAAAGTCGGTAAAAGAGTGGATCCCTTCGGATATCAGGCCAATACTGCCGGTGAAAATGCCGGCGACGAACTTGCCCGTAGCCAGTAACCCGCTGGCGATCATCGAGTTTCTGGCTACGGCCTGTTTTTCATTTTGCATGATGCTGCTCACATTCGGACGGTGATTTATTTTTTTACTTTAGAGGATAATTGCCAGACAAAGGCGATCAGCAGCATACTGCCAGAAAATGTCAGCATGAGGCTAGTAAGAAAATTGGATTTCCCGGTGGAATAAAAATAAATCTCATTAACGCCTACCGAGATCATTAAAATGGCGTAGAGCAATCCCAGAATAAGAATCGTCATTATTATCAACTCCCGTATCAGGCTGCGCGTTCAGCGCGCCGCTAAATCCTCCCCATAATAAATAGCGGTTACGGGGAGGATGCATCTAGGCGGATCTTTAGCGTTCATCAATCATCCCATTTGGTGCTCATATAGGCCGCCAACAGACCCAGTGAGCTGATCATTGCCAGGAATCCCATAAAAATAGTCATGTTTCCCATTATTTTGTCCTCAGGTTAAATGTTATCGATAAAAGCCCCTTGCGTTAAATATCGGGGTTGGTCGGTATCCATGGTTTTTTAACGTCCTCCTCTTTGTTGTCACACTCCCGCCCTGTTTAGAGCGGGAACCGTTTAAATCCCCAAAACGTACTGGGCGATTTTGAAATAAATAATCAGACCGGTACCGTCGATAAAGGTGGCGATAAACGGCGCCGACACCACCGCCGGATCGATGCCGAGCCGTTTCAACAGCATCGGAATGATCGACGACACAATCGCGCTCCACACGGTGATCGCCACCAGCGACAGGCTGACCACCAATGTCACCTCCATGCCGACGCCCATGATCCAGGCGCGCACCCAGGCCGCCAGACCGATGGTGACGGCGATCAGCAGCGAGGTCGTGACCTCTTTACGGATCACCGCGCCCAGGTTGCGCAGGCTGACCTCGCCCAGCGCCATGGCGCGCACCAGCGTCGAGGTGATCTGGGTGCCGCTGTTGCCGCCGGTGCCGATCAGCAGCGGGATGAAGAACGCCAGCGCAATCGCCGCTTCGAGCTGGTCTTCAAACGCCTTCAGCACGTTGCCGGTATAGGCTTCGGCGACGAACAGCATCAGCAGCCACACCGAGCGTTTGCGCCACAGCGCCCACGGGCTGGTCTCCAGGTAAGGCTTATCCAGCGGCAGGCTCGCGCCCTGGCGCTGTGCATCCTCGGTATTTTCATCCTCGACCAGCCGGGCAATTTCGCGTTCACCCAGTACGCCGACCAGCGTGTTGTTCGCCACGACCGGCACTACGTCCAGGCCACCTTTGCCGAGCAGATGCGCCACGTCGTTGCGATCGTCGTCGGGTGAAACCTGAAAATAGCTGTGATCCATCATCACGCCGACCGCTTTATCCTCGTCGTCGCACTGCAGCAGTTTTTTCACCGATAGCGTGCCGCGCAGATGATAATCGTCCGCGGTAATAAATACCCGGGTGGGAATTTCGTCCGTTTTTAGCTGTGAAAGTAAATATTCCCGGGCATGCGTGACCGTCATCGTCGCGGGAACAGTAATAAAATCGGCGTTCATATAGCCGGCGACCGAGGTCTCGTCGAGAGTTTCAGTCGCGCTCAGCGCCGGAGAAGAATAATGTTGATGTGACTTGATCATTTTGTCAGTCCCTATTTCTGTTTTGAACTTCAACAGCGAATCGCATAGGGGCGTAACCACAGAGGGAGTGCAGACTGCCTATCTCCGCGTCCAGGTTTTAGCACTATACAACGTATCCGAATTGTTGCTCGGAAGTTACTTTGGGCTGAACCTTAATCCGATAAAGCCTGTCTTAACCTTGGGCATCTCTCGATGTCGTCAGATCAGTAACCTGTGTTTGTATAGGAGCCTCGCCAAACGAGATACTGCATATAAACTACCGGCGCAGTATAGGCGTTGTTTTATCCGGCAGGAAGAAAAGATTGCCCGTCGTTTATGGAGTATTTAGGATAATGTTATTAAACACGAATCTATAAAAACGGCTGATATAAATCAGCCGTTTTTTATTTCTCAGTGCTCGAGAAGATAGACGTTTTTATCGTACAAGGCACCTTGAGGGGTAAAGTCGATCCCCTTCACGTAGGGTTTAATGAGCGTGGCGTTGGCCTCGTAGTACACCGGCGCCACCGGCGTATCGGCGGCCAGCACCGCCTCGGCCTGCTGGAAGTATTGCTGCACCTGCTGCGGCGTCTGCGCCGCCGTTGCCTGATGCAGAATGCGGTCGTAGTCCGGGTTATGGTATTTAGGGCTGTTTTCGCTGCTGTCGGAACGGAACACGTTCAGGAAGGTGGAGGGATCATTGTAATCCGCCAGCCAGCGGGTAAAGGCCACGCCATATTGCCCGCGGTTGATATTATCCAGCGTCACTTTACGCTCCTGGCTTTGCAAAGTGGCCTCTACCCCGAGGTTCTTTTTCCACATGGCGGCGGCGGCGATGACGATCTTCTTGATGGTGGCGTCGTTGCTGTACAGCACGGTAAAGCGCAGCGGGTTCTCGGCGTTGAAACCGGCCTGCGCCAGCAGTTGCTTCGCCTGGGCGTGCCGCTGTTCCGGCGTCCAGCCAGCCGCAGCGCCGGGCTGCAAGGTATAGCCGCCCGCCCCCGTTGGGGTAAAGGTCCAGGCCGGCTGTTGGCCGTAGCCCAGCACCTTGCCGGCGATAATGTCTTTGTCCAGCGCCAGATTCAGCGCCTGGCGCACCCGCAGGTCGTTAAACGGCGCCTGGCGGTTGTTGAAGGCGAAATAACTGGTGGAGAGCAGCGGATAGGTCACCAACTGTTGCTCGCCGAGCGTTTTTTTCAGCTGCTGATACAGCTCCGGCGGCGTGGTATACCCCAACTCAACCTCGCCGGCGCGAAAACGCGCCACCTCCGGGAAACCCTGTATCGGCAAGAACGTCACTTTGTTGAGCACGGTGTTGGCGTTGTCCCAATACTGCGGATTGCGTTCCACCACCACCTTTTCGTTCACCACCCACTGGCTGAGACGGAATGCGCCGTTGCCGACAAAATGCGCCGGTTGAGTCCAGTTTTTGCCGTACTGCTCCACCACTTTGCAGTTAACCGGCAAGACCGGAAAATGCACCAGCTGCTTGAGCAGGTAGGAGTTGGGCTCCGACAGCGTCACCTGCAGGGTGTGCGCGTCCAGCGCCTTGACGCCCAGCTCGCTCGGCGGCTTGCTGCCGGCGTTGATCGCCGCCGCATTCAGCACGTAGGCCGATGCCAGATAGCTGCCGTACGGCGACGCGGTTTTCGGATCGGTGAGGCGCCGCCAGCTGTAGACGAAATCGTCGGCGGTCACCGGATCGCCGTTCGACCATTTGGCCTGCGGCCGCAGATGGAAGGTCCAGACGTTGCCCTGATGCTCCCACGTCTGCGCCAGCGCCGGGATCGCTTCGCCGTCTTTCCCGACGCGCAGCAAACCTTCGAACAAATCGTTGAAGATATAGAACTCCACATTGCTCTCGGCCAGGTTCGGATCCAGCGTCGCCGGTTCATACCCGTTGGCGCGCACCAATTCCTGTACCGGCGCCAGTTTAGCGCCCGCCGGCACCTCGGCCGCCTGAGCTGTCGTCGCGTTAAAAGCCAGGAGGATTAAACCAGCCAGTTTCTTGCCATTAAATGAATATTTCACGTCGATATCCCTGATTAGTGTTTTATCGCGTTCAATATGCAATGTGGTAGTGGAATAAATTAAATCATTAATCGCTATGAGTCATAACCAAAAGCGGTGTTGAATTTCTTTCATTATCAACGAAATAGTGGCTAAAACTGACGAAAGCAAGCGGAAGGACACGGCGGCCGGCATCGCCGAACAGGAACGTCGCGAACCGGCGGTGAGTAGTGTTTATTCGCCACACCGGCCCGACAGGTTCGCCCATCGCCGCAAATAGCCCGCTGTGGCAAGTTCATCCCGGTCTGGAAATCGACGCGGGAACCGACTGGTTCATCGATAAAACTCACCCCAGCTGTTTTTACCAGACTGATCTGGCGGAGCGGCTCAAACAAGCCGGCATCGGTCGGCTGGTGATTTCGGGAATGAAAACGCAATATTGCGTAGACACCACGTGTCGGCGCGGCGCGGAATTGGGGTTTGACATGGTACTGGCCGCCGATGCCCATAGCTGTTCAGATACGGCGGAACTCGGTGCCGAAGCCATTATCCGTCACCATAACCAGACCCTGTCGGGGCCATTCGTGACGCTGGCGTTGGCGGAAGAGGTGAAATTCTAAAACGCGGGCGACTTACCTGTCAGGCCGGGCTTCCACCCGGCCTTTTCAACGGCAAGTCTTGTCGCGGCGTGGCTTTTTCGGCGCCAGCAGATAATCCACTACGCTTTCGTCGACGCAGCTGTCGATGCCGTTCAGCGCCAGCGTATGCCCGTCGCGTTCGCGGGTGATCAGCGGGCTTTTAAAGGCGGCGGCCATCACCTGGGCGTTGCGGTACGGCGTGGTTGGATCGTAGCGCTGGGCGACGAACAGCAGCGGCGGCAACGCGGCGGACGCCACCGGCGTGTGCGGGCGATCCTTGCCTCGGTACGGCCACAGATCGCACATTTCCAGCGGATACTCGTGCAACGGCAGATAGTGAGCATACAAAGCGGCGGTATTGATCTCCTGCCGCTGTCTGCGCAACAGCAGCGGATCGGCCGTCGGGTTGGCGACGTCGGCGCAGGTAATGACGTTCAGGGCGTCATCGGCATCCGGTGAGTAGCTTTCGTCGATCAGATCGGAAACCTGCTGCCCGGCGATGCCGGCATCGAGCTGACGCAGCACGGTCGCCAGCTCATGCCAGCGCTCCGGCCACAACAGCAGCGAACGCGTGGCCGTCAGCACGTCGTCGGCGGAGATTTCATAACCCGCCGCGGTGACGAACGGCTGCTCATGCAGCTTACGCAGCAAAGCATGGTAGCGTTGTAGCGCCTGATTGGCGCCGCCGCCCAACTGGCAGCTGTCGGTTTTGCCGCAGTAGGCGGCGAAGCGCAGGAAGCTTTGCTGAAAACCTCGCTCCTGGTTCATGCGCTGGGTGAAATCGTCTTCCGCCAGGTCCACCACCCCGTCCAGCACCAGCGCGCGCGTTTTCTTCGGGAAGCGTTCGGCATACAGCGCCGCTACCTTGGTGCCGTAAGAGTACGCCACCGCCGTCAGCCCCGGCTCGCCCAGCGCGTGGCGGATCGCGTTCAGATCGTTGACCGCCTCGTCGGTGCCGATGTGTTGCAGCACGTCCGCGCCGGTCTGTTTGATGCAGGCGGCAATCAGGGTGCGCGTCTGGCTCTCCGCACCGGCCACATCGTTGTCGTCCGGCGTCGGGGTTTCGTCGCCTTCGGCCACCTGACAGGAGATTTTCGGCGTCGATTGGCCGACGCCGCGCGGATCGTAACCGATGATGTCGTAGGATTTACGCAATCTGGCGACGTGCGCGTCGTTGCCCAAATAAGGATTGATGCCCGGCAACCCCGGCCCACCGCTGATCATCACCACGCTGCCCTTTTTCGGCCCGGTGGCGGGCAGCAGGGTCAACGCCAAACGCACGGTCTGTTCGCCCGCCTGCGCCACATGAGCGGGCGGTGTGGCATAGGCTAACGGCACCTCGAGGTAACCGCAGCGCAGGCCCGGCGGCGGCGCCTCATCGAACCAGCGCTGAAAACCGCTGTTGAGACAAGATTGCCAACGAACGCCGTTTTCGGCCGTCGCGCCGTGAGCCGCAGGCTTGGCCTGGGCGGGCAACGTGGCGGTCGCGGCGAGCAGCGCCAGAATACGCAGTACTGACATGGGGAGTCCTTTCAACTCAACGAATCGGTCAAAGGTTAACGATACCCGGTTAAACAGCTAGCCAATAGAACACAAAAAACCGCGCGGGTGAAGCCGTCACCGTACGCCCGGCAAGACATTTCTTTGCTCGGATTGCTCTTATAACGCACAGAATGCTGCAAAAAGTGCCGTTCACCTGCTAGGCTTAGGGTTCGTTAACCCACAAGGACCAGGAGAGTTGCATGTTTGGAAAAGCGGAAGACAAAGCCAATGAAGCCGCAGGCGCGGTACAAGAAGCGTTCGGTAAAGCCGTTGATTCACCGGAACATCAGGTGAGCGGCGCGGCGCGCAAATACGCCTCTCAGGCCAGCTATGCCGCCCGAGACGCGGCGGATAGCGTAAGAACCCAGGTGGAAGCCAACCCGCTGGCCGGCGTGGCCGTTGCGGCAGCGGTCGGCATCGTTTTCGGCTTCTTGCTGGGACGCAAATAAGCGGCGAATGCGCCGCTCGACAACAGGCCCGTTAAGGGCCTTTTTTATCGCCCTTTCCTCTACCGGCGCCGTTATGCGCGCAAACTTTCATCTATCACAACCATCGCTTAAAAAAACCAACGCCTTCAACTACGATTAGTTTGTGACCAGAGCGAGGCTCTGCGATCCGACGGATAACCCTATGAGGATTATCATCATTATCCATGCTGTTTAAGCCGCTCTCCTTCACGCGGCTAAGAAAGGTTGATTATGGCTCGCACCACCCCTATCGAACGTTACCGCAATATCGGCATCTCCGCGCATATCGATGCCGGCAAGACCACCACCACCGAGCGGATTCTGTTTTACACCGGGGTCAGCCACAAGCTGGGTGAAGTGCATGACGGCGCGGCGACCATGGACTGGATGGCGCAGGAACAGGAGCGCGGCATCACCATCACCTCGGCGGCCACCACCTGCTTCTGGAACGGCATGCAGCATAATTATCCGCAGCACCGCATCAATATTATCGACACCCCCGGGCACGTCGATTTCACCATTGAGGTTGAGCGTTCGATGCGCGTGCTGGACGGCGCCGTGATGGTCTATGACTCGGTGGGCGGCGTGCAGCCGCAGTCGGAAACCGTCTGGCGCCAGGCCAACAAGTACAAAGTGCCGCGGCTGGCGTTCGTCAACAAAATGGACCGCATCGGCGCAGACTTTTTCCGCGTGCGCAAAATGATGATCGAGCGCCTGAAAGCCAACCCGGTGCCGATCGTTATCCCTATCGGCGCCGAAGACCACTTCAGCGGCGTGGTGGATCTGGTGCGGATGAAAGCCATTCTGTGGGACGAGGCCTCGCAGGGCATGAACTTCAGTTTCGAAGAGATCCCGGCTGAGCTGCGCGATTCAGCGCAGGAGTGGCGTGAAAACATGATTGAAGCCGCCGCCGAAGCCTCGGAAGAACTGATGGAGAAATACCTCAACCAGGTGCCGCTGAGCGAAGAGGAGATCGTCCACGGGCTGCGGGTGCGCACCGTCGCCGGCGAAATCCAGCCGATGCTGTGCGGCTCTGCGTTCCGCAACAAAGGGGTGCAGCGCATGCTGGATGCGGTAATTGAACTGATGCCCTCGCCGCTCGACGTGCCGCCGATGGAAGGCCACGGTGAACACGATGAAATCATCACCCGCAAAGCCGACGATAATGAAAAATTCTCGGCGCTGGCGTTCAAACTGATGACCGACCCGTTCGTCGGCCAGCTGACCTTCGTGCGCGTCTATTCCGGGGTGCTGGCCAAAGGCAGCAGCGTTTACAACCCGATCAAGGGCAAAAAGGAGCGCATCGGCCGCATCGTGCAGATGCACGCCAACGATCGGAAGGACATCGACGAACTGCACGCCGGCGATATCGCCGCCTGCGTTGGCCTGAAGGACGTCACCACCGGCGATACGCTGTGCGATCCTGGCGCCATCATCACGCTGGAACGCATGACCTTCCCCGAGCCGGTGATCGCCCAGGCGATCGAGCCGAAGACCAAGGGCGACCAGGAGAAAATGGGCATCGCGCTGCAGCGCCTTTCGTCGGAAGATCCGTCGTTCCGCGTGCGCACCGATGAAGAATCCGGCCAGACCATTATCTACGGCATGGGCGAGCTGCACCTCGAGATCATCGTCGATCGCATGCGCCGCGAGTTCGGGGTGGAGACCACCACCGGCAAGCCGCAGGTATCGTACCGCGAAACCATCCGCAAGCGAGTTGCGGACGTGGAAGGCAAGTTCGTGCGCCAGTCCGGCGGTAAAGGGCAATACGGGCACGTGGTACTGACCGTCGAACCCAACGAACCCGGCAAAGGCTTCGAATTCTTCGATGAGATCAAGGGCGGCGTCATTCCGGGAGAATTTATCCCGGCGGTGAAAAAAGGCGTGCTTGAGGCGCTGAACAACGGGGTGCTGGCCGGTTATCAGGTGGTGGACGTCAAGGTGCACCTGACCTTCGGTTCTTACCATGATGTCGACTCGTCGGAACAGGCGTTCCGCATGGCGGCGATTTTCGGCTTCAAGGAAGCCTGCCGCCTGGCGGATCCGGTGATCCTTGAACCGATCATGTCGGTGGAGGTGGAAACGCCGGAAGATTACGCCGGCAACGTGATGGGCGACCTCTCCTCACGCCGCGGTCTGGTGCAGGGCATGGAAGAGATCCCGGGCGGCGGCGGCAAGGAAATTCGTGCCAAGGTGCCGCTGTCCGAGATGTTCGGCTACTCGACGACCCTGCGATCGATGTCGCAGGGCCGCGCCACCTACACCATGGAGTTCAGCCACTACGCCGAAGCGCCGCGCAACGTGGCCGAAGAGATCATTCACCACAGCAAGCGTTAACCCCCGCGCCCGCCTTCGCGGCGGGCGTCACCCCTGTTTGTCCTCCAGCGCCACCACCACCGGCTGCGGCTTGATACGCATGGCGTACACCACGCCGGCGATCAGGCAGACGATGCCGGCCAATGTCAGCAGCGGCGGCCAGGCCTGGCGCAGCAGAAAGGTATAGGCCAACCCCGCCAGAATTTCGAACACGATAAGCGGCCCCACCAACACCGTCGGCAGCCGCTGGCTGGCTTCGTTCCAGCACAGCGCCCCCAGCCAGGAGCAGAACACGCCGATAACCAGCATCAGTGGGATAAATACCTCGGGGCGCGGGCCGAACGGCAAGGCAAACGCCGGTTCGCTCAGCGCCAATTGGCCGCAGACCGCCAGATAGCCCAGCAGCGCCAGCGGCAGCGTCACCAGCCCCTGCGCCGTGGCCCAGGTGGCCGGCCGCTGCGTCGGGTTCTCCCGCAGCCAGCGCGAATTGCGCAGCGGGAACCAGGTCCAGCACGCCACCGCCAACACCGCCAGCCCAAGGCCGCTGAGATAACGCCAGCCGTCGATCGGCACCGCATTGCCGCGCAGTTCGGCGATGTTTACGCACGCTAGTCCGCAGACGATCAGCAGCAGCGCCGGCGCCAGCTTGCTCCAGGCCAGCCGCCCGTCGTGCCTGCCGTAAAACAGATTGGCGCAGATGGCGATCACCACCGGTAAGGTGCCGATGATCATGGTCGATACCGGTGCGCCGGTACGCTGAATGGCGCTGGCCAGGCACAGGTAGTACAGCAGATTGCCGATGGCCGTAAGTTTGAGCGCTTCCAGCCAATCCTGGCGCCGCAGCTTGCGCAGGCGGCGGCGATCGAACCACGCCAGCGGCAAGGTGATCAGCCCGAAGGCCAGATAGCGCCCGGTGGACTGCAGCGCGGCGGGATAATCCGGCACCAGCAGCGGGCCGACGAAAATCAGTCCCCACATCAGCCCGGCGGCCAGGGCAAACACAACGCCAATGAACATAACGACTCCGACAAACGGCCGGCGCGGCCAACCCGCCCGACAAGACAGCGGCAGAGTAACGAAAACGCGGGGAGAAATTATTGTAGCAGGTTGCTGTTTTAGCCCAATTTCACCTGTTTCTGGAAACGCACTGGCGTGACGCCGTAACGATTGGCGAAGGCGCGCGTCAGGTGCGCCTGATCGGTCAGCCCCGCCGCCGCCGCCACCTGTGCGGCGGGCATGCCGCGCTCCAGCATGCGTTTGGCCTGCGACAGCCGGATCGCCATCAGCATCTGCTGCGGCGAAACGTGATATTCGGCCTTGAACTTGCGCAGGAAATGGTACGGGCTGAGCGACACCAGCTCGGCCAGTTGGCTGAGGGTCACGGCCTCGGCGAAGTTATCGTGCAGGTAGCTTTTCACCACCTCGAAACGGTGCGCCGCTTCGGCTTTTTCCCGCTGCCCGGTGCGGATGTGCGGGTGCAACAGCTCGACCGCCTCCAGCAGCAGGCCGTCGAGCGTGAGCGGATCGTCGGTTTGCCACAGCGTGGCGAGAATGGCGGACAGGCGCTGCGCCGCCCGCGGATCGTGGCGCACCGCATCGGTGAACCACTGGCTCCGATCGCCGGACAGCTGCTCCAGCGCCTCGGGCGCCAGATAGAGCATGCGGTAACACCAGCCGCCCGGCGTTTCGGCTTCGCCGGTATGCAGCTCGTCGGGGTTCATCAGCACCAGCGCGCCCGGCGCCGCCAGATGCTGCGCGCCGCGATAGCGAAAACGCTCCGCCCCGGTGTCTACGGTGCCGATAGCGAAGGCGTCGTGGGTATGCGGCTCGAAGGCATAGCGCTCGATGTGCGCCTGATAGAGTTCGACGCCCGGCAGATGCGACAAATGCCGGAACTGCGCACAATCCTTCTCGAACGGAAACTGATGTGGTACCCCTTGCACCCGACCTCCTCGTCCGTGCTGACAATCTGCTCAGCATAGCCAAAACATCGCCGGTTGAGTAGCCGCCCTGGCGCTTTCGTGCCCCTCGCCTGGACGATCGCCGCCATTCGGCGTAGGGTTAAGGTCCCTGTCCCTTTCAGGCGCGCCGCATCGCGAAGCTCATCGGCCCCTGACACTCCGCAAACAAGAGGCAACAATGTATCCGGATACTCAACTGTATATCGATGGACAATGGCGCAACGCACTGGCCGGGAAAACCCTGCCGGTCACCAACCCCGCCACCGACGAGGTCATCGGTCAAGTGGCGCACGCCGCCACAGAGGATCTCGATCTGGCGCTGGCCGCCACCGAGCGCGGATTTAACGTCTGGCGCGACACCGCCGCGCACCAGCGCGCCAATCTGATGCGCAAAGCCGCGGCGCTGCTGCGCGAACGCGCCAACGCCATCGCCGCCGTCATGACGCAGGAACAGGGCAAACCGGTGGCGCAGGCCAAAGTCGAAATTCTCAACGCCGCCGACGTTATCGACTGGTTCGCCGGCGAAGCCACCCGCACCTACGGGCAGATCATTCCGTCCCGCGCCCGCGATGTACAGCAGCAAACCCTCAAGCTGCCGGTTGGCCCGGTGGCCGCCTTCACGCCGTGGAACTTCCCGATCAACCAGATCGTGCGCAAGCTGTCCGCCGCGCTGGCGGCGGGGTGTTCCATCATCGTCAAAGGCCCGGAAGAAACGCCGGCCTCGCCGGCTGAGCTGATCAAAGCCTTCGCCGACGCCGGGATCCCGGCCGGGGTGATCGCGCTGGTGTACGGCACCCCGGCGGAAATCTCGGAATACCTGATCCCGCATCCGACCATTCGCAAGATCTCCTTCACCGGCTCCACCCGCGTGGGCAAGCATCTGGCGGCGCTGGCCGGCCAGCACATGAAAAAGGCCACCATGGAGCTGGGCGGCCACGCGCCGGTGCTGATCTTCGACGATGCCGATCTCGACGCGGCGGCCAAAGAGCTGGCGCAGTCCAAGTTCCGCAACGCCGGCCAGGTCTGTATCGCCCCGACCCGCTTCCTGATCCAGCAAGGCGTTTATGAAGCCTTCGTGGAGAAATTCACCGCCGCCGTGCGTGAGCTCAAGCTCGGCAACGGGCTGAAAGACGGCGTGACCATGGGGCCGATGGTGCTGGGCCGCAGCGTCGACAATATCGAGGCGCTGGTGCAGGATGCCGTCGCCCACGGGGCAAAAGCCTGCACCGGCGGCAAGCGCGTGGCGGGCAAAGGCAACTTCTTCGAGCCGACGGTGCTGCGCGACGTGCCGCTGAGCGCGCGCGCCATGTCGGAAGAGCCGTTTGGCCCGGTCGCCCTGCTGCGCCCGTTCGCCACCTATGACGAGGCGATCGCCGAAGCCAACCGTCTGCCATACGGCCTGGCCGCCTACGCTTACAGCCGCAACATCGCCACCGTCAATGCGCTGGGGCGCGACGTGGAGAGCGGCATGCTGAGCATCAACCACATCGGTTTCGGCCTGCCGGAAACACCGTTTGGCGGCGTGAAAGACTCCGGTCACGGCACCGAAGGCGGCAGCGAAGCGATCGAGTCCTACCTGGAAACCCGCTTCGTCACCGTCGCTGGCCGTTAATCGCACGGCGGATGAATCGCCAAAAGCCCCGCAGTGCGGGGCTTTTTTTACTCGCCGGCCAGCTCGAACAGCCGCCGCGCCGCCGGGGTCAGCCCCAGCATGTGAATGCAGGCATGCACCATGCCCGGCAGCCGTTCGCAACGTACCGACACGCCCGCCTCACGCAGCCGCTGCGCATACTGTTCGGCCTCATCGCGCAGCGGATCATATTCGCAGCTCAGGATGGTGGCCGGCGGCAATCCATGCAGCGTGGCGGCATGCAGCGGTTCGGCGCCGGGATCGCGCCGCAGGGCCAGATATTGCTGCCAACAAAACACCATTGCGTCGCGCGTCAGAAAGTGCCCCTCGGCAAACTCGCGATAGCTCGTCGTCGCCATCTCGCGGCTGAGCGCCGGGTACAGCAGCAGCTGGCGCTCGATGTGCGGGCCGCCGCGATCCCGCGCCAACAGCGCGACCGCCGCCGCCAGATTGCCCCCGGCGCTGTCGCCGCCCACCGCCAGGCGCTGCGCGTCGATCCCCAACTGCGACGCCTGTTGCGCCACCCAGCAGAGCGCCTGATAGACATCTTCCAGCGGCTGTGGGAACGGATATTCCGGCGCCAGGCGGTAGTCGACCGACAGGATCACCCGGCCGGTGGCGTTGGCCAGTGCCTGACAGGGCCGATCGTACAACGCCAGCGAACCGAGACACCAGCCGCCGCCGTGGGCGAACAGCATCGCCGGCTGCGCGTTCGCGCGGTTTACCCCCGCCGGTAGATAAGTGCGCAGCGCAATTCTGTGTCCATCGGCGGCGACTACCGTATAGTCCCTGACGCCGCCGCTCGCTTCCGCCTCGCCCTGCAGCCGGCGTAAACCGGTTTCCGTGGCCGCACGCATTTCCGCGAGTGACGCGGGAGGCGGCGCGTCGGCCGATGCCGTCAAATAGGCGGCGATGCGTTCATCGAGCGGCATACGGCTCTCCTGACAGGAACGGCGTAATCAGTGCAATAAATTCCTCATGGCACTCCTCGGTGATGAAATGGCCGCAGCCGGCGACCGTTTCGCCCCGCAGATCGTGCGCATTGCCCCGCAGCGTCGTCAGTGGCGCGTCGCCGGTGGCGTGCTCCGCCCCTACCGTCAACACTGGCATCGTCAAGGGCGTGGCGGCGCGCAGCCGGTTCTGCCGCACGGTCTCCGGGATCGCCCGGTAATAGTCGAATCCGGCGCGCAGGCCGCCCGGCGCCGAATAGGCGGCGATATACACCTCCGCCGTCACCCGATCGCGCCGATAGGACCAGCGGTTGAAGATATAGCCAAGATACTCCCGCTCACGCCCCTGGGTTAGGGTCTCCGGTAAATCCGCCAGTTGGTTGAACATGAAATGCCACAGGAAGATGTTCTCCTCCGGCGCGACGAAAATCGGCGGCGGCGGCGCCAGCCCGGGGATCACCGCCTCCGTCAGCACCAGACGCTCCACCGCCTGCGGGAAATCGCTCGCCATGGCGTAACCGATCCACATGCCGATGTCGTGGCCAACCAGTTGGTAACGTTCATGGCCCAGCTGCGCCATCATTGCGTGCAGCGCCGCACCGACGCTGCCGGTGTCGTAGCCGCCAGCGGGCTTGTCAGAATCGCCGATGCCCGGCGGATCGACGGCGGTCGCCTGAAAACCGGCCGCCGCCAGCGCTTGCATCACATGGCGCCAGGTGTACCAGGTTTGCGGCCAGCCGGGGATCAGCAGTACCGGTCGCCCTTCACCGGCCACCACACAGTGAAGGCGCCGGCCGTTGACCTGGAGATAGACGTGTTCCGCCGCGAGATCCGCCAACGGGGCCTCGTTCTGTCGATATTGCATGGGGTGACTCCCTTAAGGATTGGGCTCAGCGAATGCCGAGCAAGGCGTTGATCTGCTGCGGGTTGACCGGCGCGCCGGCGAAGTCGTCGAACACTTTGTCGGTGACACGGATAATGCGATCGCGAATGAAGGCTGCGCCTTCGCGCGCGCCGTCCTGTGGGTTTTTCAGGCAACATTCCCACTCCAATGCCGCCCAGCCCGAATAGCCGTACTGCGTCAGGCGCGAAAAGATGCCGTTGAAATCAACCTGGCCGTCGCCCAGCGAGCGGAAGCGGCCGGCGCGATCGACCCAGGATTGATAGCCGCCGTAAATGCCCTGGCGACCGGTCGGATTAAACTCGGCGTCCTTGACGTGGAACATGCCGATAACCTCTTTATAGATATCGATAAACTCCAGATAGTTGAGCTGCTGCAGCACCATATGGCTCGGATCGAACAGCACCCGGCAGCGCGGATGATGGCCGACGCGCTCAAGAAACATCTCGAACGTCACGCCGTCGTGCAGATCCTCACTCGGGTGAATTTCATAACACAGGTTGATGCCCTGCTCGTCGCAGGCGTTAAGCACCGGCAGCCAGCGTGTGGCGAGTTCGTCGAACGCGGTGTCGATCAATCCTTCCGGGCGCTGTGGGAACGGGAACAGATAGGGCCAGGCCAGCGAACCGGAAAAGGTGCCCAGCTCGCTGAGCCCGAGCCGCGCCGACGCCTTCACCGCCAGCAGCATTTGCTGCCGCGCCCACTCGCCGCGCGCCTGCGGATTGCCCTGCAGCGCCGGCGGCGCGAAGCTGTCAAACAGCGCATCGTAAGCCGGGTGTACCGCCATCAGCTGGCCGAAGATATGGCTGGTCAATTCGCTGACCACCAACCCCTGCTCCGCCAACATGCCGGTCAGATCGTCGCAGTAGGTTTGGCTTTCCGCGGCGGTGGCCACGTCAAATAAACGCCGATCCCAGGCCGGGATCTGCAAGGCGGTAAAACCGGTTTGCGCCGCCCACTCGGCGATGGCCGGCAGGCTGTTGAACGGCGCTGTCTCATCGCTGAACTGCGCGAGATGCAGGCTTGGACCTTTGAGGGTTTTCATCGTAAACTCCTATTAGTTGTCGATTGACAAACAATAGAAGCAAGGCGCGATGACCGCAAGCGAAATTTATAAAGACATTGGTATTCCCGCCGATTTAAGCGATCCTATGTCGCTGAATGGCAGGTAAATTGGAGCAGAGAATGGCTGGCAGACCGCGCGAGTTCGACCGCGAACAGGCGCTCTTGAAGGCGCGAAACTTATTTTGGCGACAGGGTTACGAAGGCACCTCGATGTCGGATCTGGTGGCAGAATTGGGCATTGCTTCCGCGCGCATCTACAAGGCGTTCGGCTCCAAAGAGCAGCTGTTCCGCGAGGCAATCGCCAGTTACGAAACCGAGGAAGGCGGCTTCGCCGATCGCGCCTTCGCACAGGAAAGCGGCATTCGCCCGGCGATCCAACGTATGCTGGAAGATGCCGTGCGGCTCTACAGCCGGCCGGATCTGCCGCAGGGCTGCATGGTGGTCTCCTCCGCCGCCAGCGTCAGTGCGGAAAACGAGGGGCTCAAAACCTGGCTGGCAGAGCATCGGTTGCAGCGTACCCAGCAGATCGTCGAACGGCTGCGGCAGGCGGTGCAAGCCGGCGAACTGCCGGCCGGCACCGACGCCGACAGCCTGGGGGACTTTTTCGCCGTCTTCCTGCACGGCCTGTCGATTCAGGCGCGTGACGGCGTCACTGAAACGCGACTATTGGCGGCGGTGAACGTGGCGCTCACCGCCCTGGGAGGAAGCGCTTAGTCGCAAGCCAGGCTCCCTTAATCTTCGGGCAGATCGACAATCACCAGCGTGCCTTCGCTGCCCGGCAACACGCGGTGCGGCACGCCGGCCGCGGCCTGATACAGCTGCCCGGCCCGCACCACCACCACTTCCCCCGCCACCTGCAGCCGCAGGTGGCCGCTGATTACCAGCAATCCTTCGCTGTAATCATGCACTTCATCCGCAATGCTGCGCGCGTCCATGCGCAGCACTTTGATATTGGCCGCACCGACACGACCCAGCACGGTAGAACGCCAGGCCTCAGGCAGTTCGGCCGCCTGCAGGTTTAAATCGAACAGCATCGGAATTCCTCTGGTGCATGAAAAACGCACTCTAGCTTGATTCTGCGACACAGGGAAAGACGCTTTGGTTGCAGGTTATGACCGTTGGTTCTGAGGCGAAACGCGCCGGATGAAGGCTTAAGGCAGCCGCGCCGCGGCCTCCCGATCGGCGATAATCAGCAGATCCGGATGCAGCATCAAAACGCTGGCGGGTACTCCGGCCTCTACCTGCCCGCTGACAATGCGCCGTAAAATGTCCGCTTTGTGTGAACCGTTGACGAGCAGCACCAGTTTTTTGGCGGCCATCACGCTCGCAGGCCCCAGGGTGACGTAATGATCGGGCAGATATTCAGCGCGGCCGCCCACCTCTTTGAGCAAAATGTCTGCCAGATCCGGCCTGGCGGAAACCGGCACCCGGCAGGTGCGGTCTGAGAAGGCGGTGGTACCCGGCAGATTGCCGCAGAAATGCCCGTCCGCCCCGACGCCCATCACGATCGCATCCAGCCCGCCATCCTCGGCGATGCGCCGATCGTGCTGGAGGTAGTTGTCCGAATTCAAGACGTGCAGTTGCCGCTCGGGGATCGCCGCTGGGCCGAAGAACATGCGATGCAGATTCTCCATGGTGACGCCGTAGCCCGGTCGGCCGGCGTAAGGAATTTCATCGAAATTATAGTAATGCGCGTTGGAGAATTCCGCGTGGCCCTTGACGCGCGGAGCCAACAATTCATACATCCGTTTGGGCGTCGAGCCGGCGGTGATAGCCAGATTGACGCGCTGTGGGCGCAGCATATAACTCAACAACAGGCTGGCGGCCAGCTCACTCATTTCCTGGTAGTCATTAGCGACAACAAGTTTCATTCCCTTCTCCTTTTTACAAAAAAAAAACCTAACCGCCCATCCCGCCATGTTTGATGCGGGGGAGAAGTTAGGTTTTGCCTGATCGCGTCAGTAACAATCCGTTTCTTGTCAGGTTATGGCGGCCAAGAATGAAATGCAATCCGCGTTGTGTGAGGCATGCCACAATTGCGGCGATGCCTTTTTCGCTTTCTAGACCGGCACCCGGCGGCTGATCTCCACCACCTGATCGCTGGGCAGGTAATAATAATCCGTGACGTGCATGCCGTTGCGCACCATCAGCGCGAACAGGTTGCGCTGCCAGGCCGGCAACCGGTCGTTTGCCTCGCGGCGCACTACGGTTTCATGGCCGAGATAGTAAGTCGCCTCGTCGAAGTTCAGGCCGCATTTTTGCGCCTCGACGTGCTGCAGCAGCTGCGGGATATTCGGCCGCTCCATAAAGCCGTAACTGGCCACGCCGCACCAAAACCCCGGCGCCAGTTCGCGCATCACCAGACGCTCGGCATTCAATACCCGCGGTTCATTGACAATGGCTATGGTCAGCGCCAGCACGTTGGCGTGCAGCGAACCGTTGCGTTTGACGTGCCATTTCATTACCGGCGGCGTGCCCTGCAGGCTGCGGGTGAGAAAGACCGCGGTGCCCGGCACGCGCGGTACGGATTCACGCTGGATTTTCGCCAGGAAATCCGCTATCGGCACCGTCGTCTCGCCGAGGGTGCGCACGGCCGCCAGCACCCCGCGATGCCAGATCAGCATCACGGTATAGACCGCGGCGGCCAGCAGCAGCGGGATGTAACCGCCCTGCAATACCTTGGTCAGGTTGGCCGTCAGGAAGCTCAGATCGACCACGAAGAAACACCCCGCCACCAACAGGCTGGCGACCAATCCCCAGCGCCACACCTCGCGCATCGCCACGAACAGCAAGCCGGTGGTCATGATCATGGTCAGCGAGACGGCGATGCCGTAGGCGGCAGCCAGATTGTCCGAGGATTTGAAGAACACCGTCAGGAACAGCGTCACCACCATCAGCAGCCAATTGATGGCGCCGATGTAGATCTGCCCATAGCTTTCCTCAGTGGTTTGTTTAACCCGCAGCCGCGGCAGCCACCCCAGCTGGATCGCCTGGCGGGTCATCGAAAACGCGCCGCTGATGATCGCCTGACTGGCGATGATCGTCGCCAGCGTGGCCAGGATCACCAGTGGGATCAGCAAAGCCGGCGGGCATAGACGGAAAAAGATGTTCTGCGTGACGTCGGCGCCGCTCAGGATCAGCGCAGCCTGGCCGGCGTAGTTAAGCAACAGGCTGGGAAAAACGATGCCGAACCAGGCCAGCCAAATCGGCCGTTTGCCGAAATGCCCCATGTCGGCGTACAGCGCTTCGGCACCGGTGACGCACAGAAACACGCCGCCCAGCACCAGGAAGCTGGTCAGTCCGTTGGAGAACAGGAAATGAATGCCGTACAGCGGGTTCAGCGCCAGCAGCACCGCCGGATGCTGGATGATGCCCCACACGCCCAATGCGGCGATCGACAGGAACCACAGCGCCATGATCGGCCCGAACACGCGGCCGATGCGCGCGGTGCCCAGTGGCTGAATGGCGAACAGGCTGAGTAAAATCACCACCGCCGCCGGCAGAATATAGGGCTGCGACGCCGGCAGCACGATGTTCAACCCCTCGAGGGCGGAGAGCACCGAGATGGCCGGCGTGATGGCGCCGTCACCGTAGATCAACGCTGCACCGAACAGGCCGGCGAACAACACCAGCGGCCGGGATTTTCGTCTGCTGACCAGCAGCGACATCAGCGCCATGATGCCGCCCTCGCCCCGGTTGCCGATGCGCATGGCGAACATGGCATATTTGAGCGAAGTGACAATCACCAGCGTCCAGAAAATTAGCGACAGCAGGCCAAGGATCACCGGCGCAGAAGGCGCATCGCCGGAGAGAAACAGCACGGTTTTCAGGGTGTACAACGGGCTGGTGCCGATATCGCCGAACACCACGCCCAATGCGCCCAACGCCAACGGCGCCAAGCCGGTCTTGTTCGAGGTTTCCGTATCATTGCCGACAGACATCTGCTTGCTCCTTAGCCTTGCACAGTGAGTTGGAATTATTGTCACTTTATTGCCGCCGCGCCACTCGCTCGGCAGCGATAAGCATAACTTAACCGTCATCTTCACGGGTTACAGTATCGCCCGTTTGCGGCACAGAAACCGCCGCCGGTGAGCAACGGTTTAGAATCGCCCGCGCCGGATGGTCTATAGTCCTTATGCGATTGTCACTTTCTTGTTTGCGCCCGCCGTGGGAGAAGTGAAATGAACGTCCGGCTCAACACCCATGTTTCCGCCCGGCGCCTGCTGCCCAACGGCTGGGACGTCATCGCCTTTCCGCTGATCATCGGCCTGATCGCCATGATGGCCATCGGCCTGCACCAAACCCTGCAGCCGATCGTCACGCTGAAAACGCAGGCAATATCGCTCGATCCCGCCAACCTGCCGGAATACGCCCTGCGCACCACGCTGCGCATGCTGGTGGCCATGGCGGCCTCGCTGGCGTTTTCGCTGGTCTACGGCACCCTGGCGGCCAAGAGCCGGCGCGCCGAAAAGGTGCTGGTGCCAATCCTCGACATCCTGCAGTCGGTGCCGGTACTCGGCTACATCTCCTTCACCGTCACCTTTTTCATCGCGCTGTTCCCCGGCCGGGTGCTGGGGGTCGAGCTGGCGGCGATGTTCGCCATCTTCACCAGCCAGGCGTGGAATATGACCTTCAGTTTCTACCAGTCGCTGCGCACCGTGCCGCGCGATCTGCAAGAAGTGGCGCGCGGCTTCCATCTGAGTCCGTGGCAACGTTTCTGGAAGCTGGATGCGCCATTCGCCATGCCGGGGCTGATTTGGAACATGATGATGTCGATGTCCGGCGGCTGGTTCTTTATCGTGGCGTCGGAAGCGATCACCGTCGGCAACAACACCTTTACGCTGCCGGGCATCGGCGCTTATCTCGCGCAGGCGATCCTCAGCAAGGATCTGCCTGCGATCGGCTGGGTACTGCTCACCATGACGGTGGTGATCCTGGCCTACGATCAGCTGCTGTTCCGGCCATTGGTGGCATGGGCGGACAAATTCCGCATGGAAACCACCCGCTCGGCGAGCGCCCCGACCTCCTGGCTGTTGAACCTGATGCGCCGCACGCGCCTGATCCACCTGCTGCTGACCCCGCTGGGCGTGCTGCTGGCCAAAACCGCGCGCCTGAAACTGAGCCTGCCCGCCCGCTCGCCGCGCCACGGCAATAGCGCCCAACGGCGGCGACGTTCACGCGTGATCGATCGGTGTTGGAGCGCCATCGTCATCCTGCTGACGCTGGCGATCGCCTGGCGCGTCATTCTCTATGTGCAGACCGGCGTGACGCTCAATGACGTGGGCCATGTGATGGTGCTTGGGCTGATCACGCTGCTGCGCGTGACGGTGCTGATCGCCCTGTCGTCGCTGATCTGGGTGCCGCTCGGGGTACTGATCGGCCTGCGCCCGACGCTGGCCGGGAAAATCCAGCCGATCGCCCAGTTTCTGGCCGCGTTCCCGGCCAACCTGCTGTTCCCGGTGTTCGTCATCACCATCGTCCACTTCCGGCTGAACCCCGATGTCTGGCTGTCGCCGCTGATCGTGTTGGGCACCCAGTGGTACATTCTGTTCAACGTGGTGGCCGGTGCCACCGCGTTGCCCAACGACTACCGCGAGGCCGCCGCCAATTTTCACATTCGCGGTTGGCAATGGTGGCGCCAGGTGATGCTGCCGGGCATCTTCCCCTATTACATCACCGGCGCCATCACCGCGTCGGGCGGCGCCTGGAACGCCAGCATCGTGGCGGAGTTCGTGCAATGGGGCAGCACCCAGGTGAAGGCGCATGGGCTGGGCGCCTACATCGCCGAAACCACCGCCGCCGGCGATTTCCCCAAGATCATTTTGGGCATCGCCGTGATGTCTCTGTTCGTCACGCTGTTCAACCGTCTGCTGTGGCGGCCGCTTTACGCCTACGCCGAATCCCGCTTCCGCATCGATTAAGGAGCCGTTCAGATGTCAGACCTTCACCCAACGCAGGCGACGCACTCGCCCGGCGAGGAAATTTTAGCGGTCAACGCGGTCAGCCATGGCTATGACAAGGCACACGGCGAGCTGCTGATCCTCGACGGGGTCAATCTGTCGCTGCGGTCGGGCGAGATCGTCGGGTTGCTGGGCCGTTCCGGTTCGGGTAAATCGACGCTGCTGCGCATCATCGCCGGCCTGGTCACCCCCACCGCCGGGGTGGTGAACTATCTGGGGCAGCCGTTGCACGGCCCCGCCAAAGGCGTCACCATGGTGTTTCAAACCTTCGCGCTGTTCCCCTGGCTGACAGTGCTGCAAAACGTCGAGGCCGGGCTCGAGGCGCTGGGCGTCGCCCCTGCCGAACGGCGTGAGCGGGCGCTGGCGGCTATCGATCTGATCGGCCTGGACGGCTTCGAAAACGCCTACCCGCGTGAGCTTTCCGGCGGCATGCGCCAGCGCGTAGGCTTTGCCCGGGCGCTGGTGGTGGATCCGACGCTGCTGCTGATGGATGAGCCGTTCTCGGCGCTGGACGTCTTGACCGCCGAAACGCTGCGTACCGACCTGTTGGATCTGTGGACCGAGGGGCGAATGCCGATCAAGTCAGTGCTGATCGTCACGCACAACATCGAGGAAGCGGTCTTCATGTGCGATCGCATCCTGCTGCTTTCGTCCAACCCCGGCCGGGTGATCGCCGAAATCAAGGTGCCGTTCAGCCACCCGCGCAACCGGCTGGATCCACAGTTCCGCCGCCTGGTAGACGACGTGTACGCCAAGATGACCGCCCGCCCTACTGACGGCACCGTCAAGAAAGGGCTGAAGCTCGGAACGTGGCTGCCGCACGTTTCCACCAACCTGATCGCCGGCCTGATCGAAACGCTGGCCGCCGCGCCCTATTTCGGCCGCGCCGACATGCCGGAGATCGCCCTCTCGCTGCACCTGGAGGTTGATGAGCTGTTCCCCATTGCCGAAGTGCTGCAGTCGCTGGGCTTCGCCGACGTGCGCGAAGGCGACATCTTCCTGACGCCGCCGGCACGCGCCTTCGCCGACGGCGACGTTCAGGCGCGCAAAGTGCTGTTCGCGGAACATCTGCTGCGCTATGTGCCGCTGGCCGCGCTGATCAAAAACGTGTTGGACGAACGGCCGGGGCACCGCGCGCCGCGCGTGCGTTTCGAGCAAGAGCTGGAGGATTCCCTGTCTGACAGCGCCGCCAAAGAGACCCTGGATACGGTAATCAACTGGGGCCGTTACGCCGAGATCTTCTCCTACAACGATCAAACGGCGTTTTTCAGCCTGGAGGACGTCGAATTTTAAGCGAGCCTGCGCCCATCGGCTTCGCGGCGCAGCCACTGCCGCAGGTTTTCGCCTTCCTGCGACAGTTCGCTATCCAGACGAGCACACAGGTAATAATCACGGCCGTCGTCGATCGGCAGATCGAACATTTTGATCAACTCGCCGCTCTCAAGATACTGGGCAATTAACGGCTCGCGCATCAAGGCACACCCCAATCCCGCCTGCACCGCCGCCAGCGTCAGCAACCCGTCTTCGAACATCGGCCCGATGCTGCGCAGCGGGCGTTTAACGCCGGCCAGCTGAAACCATTGCATCCAGGTATTACGCTCCTCGTCGTGCAGCAGCGGCAGCGTCGCCAGCTGATCCGGCGTATCCAGCAAACCGTGCAGTTTACTGAATGCCCGGCTGCACACCGGCACCATTTGGCCAGACATCAGCTTTTCGCTGCGATAACCGGTCCACTGCCCAACCCCGAAGCGGATCGACAGATCGGCGGCGTCGCTCAGGTAATTGCGGTGGTTGGCGTAAACCACATTGATGTCGATATCCGGATTTTCGCGCAAAAAGCCACGCAGCCGCGGAATGAACCAGCCCATGCCGAACAGCGGGATCAGGCTGATGGTGACCTGCCGCGATGCGGACTGCTCGCGCACGTGTTCGGTCGCCTGGCGCAGCACGTTAAACGCCGAGCGGATCGAGCGGTAATATTCTCGCCCCTCGCTGCGCAGCACCAGATGACGCCCCTGCCTTTCGGTCAACGGCATCTGCAAGAATGCCTCCAGCGTTTTCAGCTGATGGCTGACCGCCGAAGGCGAAATCATCAGCTCCTTTGCCGCTGCGCTGATGCTGCCCAGGCGCGCGATGGCCTCGAACGCGCGCACGGCGCGCAGCGGCGGATCGTTCGGCAACGTCGGTAGCGGCTCTTCGTACTGTTCTGTTTTTTTCATATATCGATTGTTTTATGGAAAATCTGGAAGAAGGATTTATTTAATATACATAAAAATCAAAGCATTAAAATCACTCGTTTTTTGTATAAGAAAGTATTTTTCCGTATTTTACAATTTTTTTAAATTCTCTACTGTGAGCCTCCTGACTCATTATCTCCGGACTCTCCCTATGGATACGCTGGTACAGCAAACCGTCAACGGTTTGATGCTCGGCAGCATCTATGCGCTGATCGCGCTCGGCTACACCATGGTGTACGGCATCCTGCGCATCATCAACTTCGCGCACGGCGACGTGCTGATGGTCGGGGCGCTCAGCGCGCTGTCGGCGATCGGCGTGTTGCAACATCATTTCCCCGCGTTACCGCCCTACGCCACGCTGCTGCTGGCGGCCCTGTTCGCCATGGCCGTCTGCGCCATCACCTCGATGGCGATCGAACGTCTGGCCTATCGCCGGTTGCGGACTGCACCGCGCCTGGCCCCGCTGATCAGCGGCATCGGCGTCTCGCTGCTGCTGCAAACCCTGGCGATGCTGATCTGGTCACGCAATCCCCTGATGTTTCCACAGCTGTTGCCGATGGCGCCCATCGCCCTGACCGCAGGCAGCGCCGAACATGCGCCGGCGGTGATCACCGGCACCGCGATCGTCACGCTGGCGGTGGCCGTGGCGGTCATGGCCGGCCTCTGGCTGCTGGTCGAACACAGCCGTTTCGGCCGCGCCATGCGCGCCACGGCGGAAAACCCGCAGGTCGCCGGCCTGATGGGCATCAGTCCTGACCGCATCATCGTTCTGACCTTTGCGCTCGGCGGCGCGCTGGCGGCGGTGGCCGGCATCATGATGGCCAGCAATTACGGCAACGCCGGTTTCTCGATGGGCTTTTTGCCCGGCATCAAGGCGTTTACCGCGGCCGTGCTCGGCGGCATCGGCAATCTGCGCGGCGCGATGCTCGGCGGTTTGCTGCTGGGGCTGTTCGAGTCGCTGGGCACCGGCTATCTCGGCGAGCTGACCGGCGGCGTATTCGGCAGCAACTACCAGGATGTGTTCGCATTTCTGGTGCTGATCGCCGTACTGGTCTTCCGCCCCTCCGGGCTGTTGGGCGAACGCATTGCCACGCGCGCATAAGGACATCACGATGACCGTTTTAACTTCCACGCTTCCCCTGGCCACGCCGCGGCGCGCCAGGCTGGGGCTGACGCTGTTCATTCTCGCCCTGATGCTGGCGCCCTGGGTCGCGGGCGCCGCCGGCGGCAACTACTGGGTGCGCGTCGTCGACTTCGCCCTGCTGTATCTGATGCTGGCGCTCGGGCTGAACATCGTGGTGGGCATGACCGGGTTGCTGGACATGGGCTTTATCGCTTTTTACGCCGTTGGCGCCTATCTGGCCGCGCTGCTGTCGTCACCGCATCTGACGCAGCAGTTCCCGCTGCTGCTGCAGTGGTTCCCCGACGGGCTGCACCTGTCGATGCTGTGGCTGATCCCACTGGCTGCGCTGCTGGCGGCGGCGTGCGGCATTCTGCTCGGCGCGCCGACGCTGCGGCTGCGCGGCGACTACCTGGCGATCGTCACGCTGGGTTTCGGCGAGATCGTGCGTATTTTGATGCGCAATCTCGACCGCCCGGTCAACCTCACCAACGGCCCCAAAGGCATTTCCGGCATCGACCCGGTCAGCCTGTTCGGCCTGAAGTTTTCCGGCATGCATGAGTGGTTCGGCGTGCGTTTCTCCGGCCTGTACCTCTATTACTACCTGTTCGCCGCGCTGCTGCTGGCGATCCTGTTTATCAGCCTGCGGCTGCAAAACTCGCGCATTGGCCGCGCGTGGACGGCGATCCGCGAAGACGAGGACGCCGCGCGGGCGATGGGCATCAACACCCGCAACTTCAAGCTGCTGGCCTTTGCTATCGGCGCCACCTTCGGCGGCGTGGCCGGCGCGCTGTTCGCCGCGTTTCAGGGCTTCGTGTCGCCGGAATCGTTCACCCTGCAAGAGTCGATCGCCGTACTGGCGATGGTGGTACTCGGCGGCATGGGGCACATCCCCGGCGTGATCCTGGGCGCGCTGCTGTTGGCCGCCCTGCCGGAGCTGCTGCGCAGCAGCATGGGGCCGCTGCAGCAGGCGCTGTTCGGCCAGGTGCTGATCGATCCGGAAATTATCCGCCAACTGTTTTACGGCCTGGCGCTGATCCTGGTGATGCTGTATCGCCCGGCGGGCCTGTGGCCGGCCCGCCACCTAAGAGGGAACGCAGCATGACGCCGCTGCTCGCTTTACACCACGTCAGCAAACGCTTCGGCGGCCTGACGGCGGTGGATGACGTCAGCATGAGCATCCGCCAGGGGGAGATCTATGGCCTGATCGGGCCGAATGGCGCCGGTAAAACCACCTGCTTCAATCTGATCACCGGCCTGTACCGTGCCGACGAGGGCGAATTTCGCCTGTCGGGCCAGCGCTACAGGCCCCAGGCGATCGATAAAGTGGCGCAGGCCGGCATCGCCCGCACCTTCCAGAACCTGCGGCTGTTCAACGAAATGAGCGTGCTGGAAAACGTGATGGTCGGCTGTCACGTACGCACCCGCAACGGTCTGTGGGCGGCGATCGCCCGCCACCGCCGCGCCAGGGAGGAGGAACAGGCGGTGCGCGACAAGGCCCATACGCTGCTGGAGTATGTCGGCATCGGCCAATTCGCCCATTACCGCGCCGGGGATCTCGCCTACGGTCACCAGCGCCGCCTGGAGATCGCCCGCGCGCTGGCGACCGAGCCCCGGCTGCTGGCGCTGGACGAACCGGCGGCCGGCATGAACGCCGGAGAAAAAGTGGCGCTACGCGAGCTGCTGCTGCGCATCCGAGACAGCGGCAAAACGCTGCTGTTGATCGAACACGACGTCAAACTGGTCATGGGCCTGTGCGATCGTCTGACGGTGCTGGACTACGGCAAAGCGATTGCCGAAGGCGAACCGGCGCAGGTTCGGCGTGAACCGGCGGTCATTCAGGCCTATCTGGGAGGCGGCGCGCATGTCTGAAGCCTTGCTGAGCGTTAAACGACTCAAAGTGTCTTATGGCGGCATTCATGCGGTCAAAGGCATCGATTTTACGGTGAACGCCGGCGAACAGGTCACGCTGATCGGCGCCAATGGCGCAGGCAAGACCTCCAGCCTGCGGGCGCTGACCGGCCTGCAGCCGTTCGAAGGCGACATCCTGTTCGACGGCCGTTCGATTCGCGGCGTGCCGCCGCACCGCTTGCTGCAACAGGGGCTGGTGATGGTGCCGGAAGGTCGTGGCATTTTCACCCGCCTGACGGTGCGAGAAAACCTGCAGCTGGGCGCCTATGCGCGCCGTGACGCATCGGCGGTACGGCACGATTTCGAACGGGTGTGCGCCACCTTCCCCCGACTGAACGAGCGCCTGCATCAACCGGCCGGGCTGCTTTCGGGCGGCGAACAACAGATGGTGGCGATGGGCCGCGCGCTGCTCAGCCGCCCACGCCTGTTGATATTGGACGAACCGTCGATGGGGCTGGCGCCGATTGTAGTGGAGGCCATTTTTTCGGTCATCAAACAGTTAGCTCGTGACGGCGTCACGCTATTGCTGGTCGAGCAAAACGCCCGCCTGGCACTGGAGTCTACCGATCGCGCCTATGTGTTGGACAGCGGCAGCCTGAGCCACAGCGGCCGCTCCGCCGACATGCTGGACGATGAAAAAATCAAACAGATCTATTTGGGTGAATAACCGTTGTTACCTTTAACCGCACCAGGAGTATGACATGCAGCAGAACTTTCGCATCAAGCCGTTGGCGCTGGCCGCCGTGACGATGATCCTGAGCCTTCCGGCGCTGGCGGATGACACCGTGTTGATCGGCCTGGCCGGGCCGCTGACCGGCCCTTCCGCGCGCATCGGCAAAGATCTTGAAAACGGCGCGCGCCTAGCGATCGCCGACGCCAACGCACAAAAACCGACGCTGAACGGCAAACCGGTCACCTTCAAATTACTGTCCGAGGACGATCAGTCCGATCCGCGCACCGCCGTGGCCGTGGCGCAGCGTTTGGTCGACGAAGGCGTAGCCGGCGTGGTCGGCCACTGGAACACCGGCACCAGCATCCCGGCGGCACGCATCTACCACGACGCCGGCATCGCTCAGGTGGCGCCGGTGGCGACCGGTCACGGCTACACGCAGCAAGGCTTTGACACCAGTTTCCGCGTGATGGGCCACGACGACGACGGCGGCAACTACGCCGGGCAATATGCGGTGAAAACGCTGAAAGCCCAGCGCATCGCGGTAATCGACGATCGCACCGCCTTCGGCCAGGGCCTGGCGGATGAGTTCATCAAATCGCTGCAGGCCCAGGGCGTGCAGCCGGTCACCCGCGAGTATGTCGACGACAAGACCGTCGATTTCAGCGCCGTGCTGACCACCGTGCGCAGCAAAAACGCCGATCTGATCTTCTTCGGCGGCGTGGACTCCCAGGCGGCGCCGCTGGCGCGCAAACTGAAACAGCTGGGCATGAGCGCGCAGCTGATGGGCGCCGGCGGCTTTGTCAGCCAGACCTTCCTGACGCTGGCGCAGCGGGAAGGCGAAGGCGTGGTGGCGCTGGAGCCAGGGCTGCCGCTGGAACAGATGCCGGGCGGCAAGGCGTTTGAACAAGCCTACCGCGATCGTTACCACACCCACATCGAGCTGCATGCACCCTTCGCCTACGACGCCACCCGGGTGCTGATCGCCGCCATCGAACAGGCCGGCTCGGCCGATCCGGCCGATTATCTGCCGAAACTGCGCGCCATACATTACCAGGGCGTGACCGGCGCCATCGCCTTCGATGCGCAAGGCAACCTGCAGCAGCCGAGCTTCACCCTGTACCGGGTGGTCGACGGCAAATGGCAGCCGCAAACCGTGTTGGGCGGCGCCAAACCACAATAAATCAAGAGGAGCAAGGCGATGAGCTGTGCAAATAACGAATTGGGCATTTTGGCCCGCAGAAAGATCGAAGCGGAGATCATCAAACCGATCTACCAGATCCTGGTGCGTGAAATCGGCAAGGTGCGCGCTCAGGCGGTGATCGGCGAAGCCATCGAGAATGCCGCCATCGCGGCGGGCAAACAGTTCGCCGCCCAGGAGCCGAACGGCGCGGATCTGCGCAGCTTCGCCGCCTTGCAGTACCTGTGGGAAAAAGACGATGCGCTGCGCGTCGAGGTGATCAACCAGGACGAACAGCACTTCGACTATAACGTCACCCGCTGCCGCTACGCCGAGATGTATCACGAGATGGGGCTGGGGGAAATCGGCCACCTGCTCTCCTGCGCGCGCGACAGCCAGTTCATTGTCGGTTATGCCCCGGAGGTCGAGCTGCAGCGCAGCCAAACCATCATGTCCGGCGCCCCCTGCTGCGATTTCCGCTACACCGCCAAAACACCGGGAGAAGAATAATGACGTATCGGGTCAACGGCGAGCGCCTGTGGCAAAGCCTGCACGCGATGGCGCAGTTCGGCGCCATCGCCGAAAACGGAGTCACCCGCTTGGCGCTCAGCGAAGAGGATCGGCAGGCGCGCGACCAGCTGCGCCTCTGGGCGCTGGAGGCCGGTTGCAGCGTGCGCGTCGATCGGATGGGCAACATGTTCCTGCGCCGTGAAGGCTCCCGGCCCGAGCTGGCGCCGGTGGTTACCGGTTCTCACGGCGACTCGCAGCCCCGCGGTGGCCGTTTCGACGGCATCTACGGCGTGCTGGCCGGATTGGAGGTTATTCGCACGCTTAACGATCGGCAGATCGTCACCGAACGCGCAATTGAAGTGATCAACTGGACCAACGAAGAAGGCGCACGCTTCGCGCCGGCGATGATCGCCTCCGGCGTGTTCGCCGGGGTCTTCGACCTGGAGTACGGCCTGTCGCGCCGCGACGAACATGGCGTCAGCCTCGGCGACGCGCTGGAGCGCATCGGTTACGCCGGTGAGCATCCGGTGGGCGGCATGCCGATCCACGCCGCCTTCGAGCTGCACATCGAACAAGGGCCGATTCTGGAAGCGGAACACCTCGACATCGGCGTCGTGACCGCCGCACAAGGGCAGCGCTGGTACGAGCTGGAAGTCGTCGGCTTCAGCGCCCATGCCGGCACCACGCCGATGGATCGCCGCCGCGACGCCCTGTTGGGCTTTACGGAGCTGGTCACGGCGGTCAACCGCATCGGTTGGGATTTCGCGCCCGACGCGCGCGCCACGGTGGGCATGGCGCACATCACCCCCAATTCACGCAACGTGGTGCCGGGCCGGGTCTTTTTCAGCGTCGAATTCCGCCATCCTGAGGAGGCTACACTGGAGCAAATGGAGCAGCGCCTGCTGGCGGCGGTCGCCCACGTCAACGACGGCGGCCTGACCGCTCGCGCCGAGCGCATCTTTCAGTATCCTCCGATCGCTTTCGATCGGGGCTGCATCGACAGCGTACGCCACGCCGCGCAAGCATTGGGCTATCGCCATCGCGACATGATTTCCGGCGCCGGCCACGATGCCTGTTACCTTAACCGCGTCGCCCCGACCGCCATGATTTTCATCCCCTGCGTGGACGGCATCAGCCACAACGAACGGGAAGACATCACCCCCGCCTGGGCCGCCGCCGGTGCCGATGTGTTGCTGAACGCGCTGCTGACGCACGCCGGCGCCTGATCCTCGTCCCGGTTTTTCGCCGGGGCAAAAAATATTCAACAAAACGGTTGAATATTAGCCTGCCTGTTCTATATTCAACCATATGGTTGAATTATCTTCCTCACAGCTGGACGCCATTTTTCATGCGCTGGCCGACCCGACCCGCCGCTCGATGTTACGCGCGCTGGCCGGCGGTGAACGCAGCATCGGCGAACTGGCCGCGCCGCTGCAGATGTCGTTCGCCGGCGCCTCCAAGCACGTGAAAGCACTGGAACATGCGGGCCTGGTGCAACGCACCGTGCAAGGAAGAAACCATATCTGCCGGCTCGAACCCGAGCCTATGGCGCAGGCCATGCAATGGCTGCAAACCTATGAACATTTCTGGACTGAACGGCTGGATGCGCTCGAACAGGCGCTGCTGCAGCCCGAACAGCTTCCTCCCAAGGAGTGAACCATGAATGATTACGGCATGATTATCGAACCCGGCACGCTGCGCATCCAGCGGCTGCTGCCCGGCCCCATCGAGCGGGTGTGGGCTTACCTGACCGAATCCGACAAGCGCGCCACCTGGCTGGCGGCCGGCGCCATGAAGTTGGAAAACGGCGCGTCGCTGGAGCTGGAGTTTCGCAACTCCGATCTGGCGGGCGAGCACGAACCACCGCCGGCCAAGTACAAACAGCACGGCGGCTGCGTCAGCAACCGCGGCCACATCACCTGCCTGTTCCCGCCGCGTCTGCTGAGCTTTACCTGGGCCGAACAGGATCAGGGCCGCCCTTCCGAGGTGACTTTCGAACTGACGGAACAGGGAAACGCGGTACTGCTGACGGTGACCCACCGGCGCTTGGCCAACCGCGACGAGATGCTCAGCGTCGCCGGCGGCTGGCACACCCATCTGGATATCCTGCTGGATCGCCTGCACGATCGGGCGCCGCAGCCGTTCTGGAGCACCCATGCCCGGCTGGAAGAAGAGTACCGCGCCCGCCTGTAATTACGTCTCGTCCCTGCGTCTGAACGCCAGATAACCGGCGATCAGCGTAAAACTGCCGACCAGCAACACCAGCAGGATAAAACCGTGGTGATTGCTGGCCAGCGGGATCCCCCCTACGTTCATGCCGAAGAAACCGGCGACGATATTGATCGGCAGCGCCAGCACGGTGATCACCGTCAGCGTATAGAGCGTGCGGTTGTTCTGCTCCATCAGCTTGGCGCCCAGCTCCTCCTGCAGCAGCCGGATGCGTTCGGTCAAACTGGCCAGATCGTTCAACACCACGGTGAACTCTTCGGTAAACTGCCGCAGATCCTGCACCACCTCGCGGCTCAGCCAGGTCGGCGGCCGGTTCAACAGGCGAAATAGCGCGGCCGGCTCCGGCGCCAGCAGACGCTGAAAGCGCAATAACATGCGACGCATGCGCCCCAGCTCGGCGCGGTTGCGTTTGACGCGGCGGGTCAACAAGCGGTCCTCAATGGTATCGACATACTGGTTGGCCTGCCGCACCACCTGTTCCAGTACGTCTTCCTGCTCTTCCAGCAGGTGCGCCAGCAGTTCGGTGGACGAGGCCAGCTGCAGCACCGTCAGGCGGCCGAGCAGCCGTTCAATCAATCGCACCGGTTTGTGACGCACCGTGACCACCAGCCCACGGCAGCAATAGAGCCACAGCGTCGCCGTCTCCGGGTTGCTGTCCTCGGGGTGGAAAATCACGTCGTTGAGTACGGCGAACAGATCGTCGCCCTGGCGCTCGATGCGCGTGGTGTGGGAGCCGTGGCGAATCTCGTGAAAGAAAAAATCGGAAATGGCGAAATGGTTTTTCAGCCACTTCTCCGCTGCCGCGTGGTTGAGATTGAGATGCAGCCAGATAAAACCGTCGCCGGGCGGCAACGCCTGGTAGGCCTGGCAAACCTGCTGCGAGTTCAGGCGCGCCGGCGGCTCACCGGAACGAAACGCATAGCCGTAGATCAGCCCGGTCACTTCATCATCAAAATCCAGCTTGTGCATCTTTTCCGCTAACCGTTGCACCATAACGCCTTATCCTGCCTCTCGCCGTTAACCCAGATCGTCCCCGCTGTTATAGCAATCTTTATCTATCGGCGTTAATGATTTTCAGCGTTCCTGATGATTAATATTTTCGTCATAAAAACGTCATGTTAACTCAAAATAGTTTTTATCCTTTGCCCGGTCAGTGACTGCACAATGGCAACATCAATATAGAGACTGATACCCTCAATCACGCAAGACATATTTATTTAAGGAACACTATTAATAAGGAGACAACGACGATGAACACGTTTATTACGGGTGGATGGAGCCAGTCTCTGACTGGCCAGCCCCTCAAAGAATTCGATGTCATGATGTATGGTATGGTCACCAACCTTGATGGATTGACCACGGGCACATCAGCGCATCCAGGATGGAGCCCGGAAAAGCAAAACAAACCCGATACTCTCCCCGGTTTTAAAGGGAAGACGCTCTGGGTCTATGGCGGCGGCGGATGCTCTCCTCAGCAAAAGCCGGCAAACGAGGATGAAGTGTTGAGGATCGTTGAAGCCACGGTAAACCGGGGCTGGGACGGCGTCGATTTTGATGACGAATGCAACATGAACACCGAACGCGTCATCGAAACCATGAAACGACTAAAAGAGGCCCGTAAAGAGACCAGCTTGGGTTTTATTGCCGGCTATTCGTACAATCATCCCAATACGGAAAATGGTAAAAAGCTCAACGAGAAAGTCAGAAAAATCATTCTGTCAGGCCAGTGCGATCGCTTTATTCATTATTGCTATGCCGCAGCGATGTGGAGCAATGACGATATTCTCGCTAATGTCATCCCGGCATTAAAACAATCGTTGGCCAACGGCGCCGAGAATAAAAAATGCATTTTGGCCCTAACGACGCGGGGATTGACCGACTGGAATTTAAATTACTTTATCGATCAGGTTCTGGATTTTAATCTTGGCGGATTGTTTATTTGGAATTACGCCAACCTGACGGATCAACATGATAAAATCATCAAAGACAGGCTAGGCAATTAACACACCCCGCTTGCCATCGCCTATCAAGAGACCGACGAAACGGCCACTTGATAGGCATGCAGAGGTTACTCAATAAAACCCAGTTTAAACTGCGCCTTGCCCGCCAGCGAGGTCAGTTCAGGATCCTCCGGATAGGTCGCCAGAAGCGGGAAAAAGACTGCGCCGCCGATAATGCTGCGGCTTTTTGAATCTGCCGGGCGCAGGCCCCAGATATTCTGGTACGTCATCGGGACATTCTGGCCGTTAATGGTCGCGTTGCCGATATACAGCATGATATGGCCCGGAATGTAGACCAGCGTGGTGAACGGTTTGCCATGTTCCTTGAGATAGCGCAGCCGTTCATCCGTGCTCGCTTGACTGAGATCGATCACCCGGCTTGCCGCCTGTATCTGCGCGGCGGAATTCCTGGGAAGAAACACCCCGAAAGGCATCAACAGGCTGCGCAGTTCGGCCGAGCAGTCATTATTGAAGTTATAATTCCCCCAGCCGTAGGGCCTGCCGCTCATCGAACGCATCAACGTGGCAAGATGGTCTGGCGTCATTTTCCACGGCATGGCGGTAAACACCTCCTCCGCTACACCGATCCGGCGAATCTGCGCGCGGCCATCCTCCCGGCGTACCGGCACGGCAACCTTAAAAACACCCTGCCGGTGACGGTAAAATGGCAGAATCGTGCCGTGGCGCGCCGTAAAATAAAACAGTTCCCCTTCTTGTACAGATACTGGCTGCTGAATGAATGCTCCCAAATTTTTCCCTGCCAGCGCCAGCCATTCGCTGACAAACCGCCGATCCGCCGCCGCGATATCTTCGCTATGCACCCAGCCGATCACCGTAGGCGATATGACGTAGTTCCAGCGTTTATCGCGGCTTTCCGCCACAACGTATACCGGTGTTCCGGGGCGGATAGAAGAGTCCTGCAAATTATCAAAGGGATAACCTTGCCCTGCCAGACGCGGATCGTCATAAGCCGGATCGTCTGTCGGCAAGATCCTGACCAGCGTTTCCCTAATCGCAATACCCCTGGCCGAAGAATGATAAGCCTTGTCAATGCCGACAGACGCATTATTCCTGACCTGCTGTTTCCAGCGGTCAGCGTAAGTCCTGAAGTTTTCACCCCAGGAGACACTTTCATTGCCAAGATATTTATCCATGGCGGCATCACGATGGCTTTCCGCTTCACGGCTCAAGACGGAAGCGATGTAATGCGGATTCCAGGGGGATTCTTCATTCGGCCCCATGCCAAAATAGTGGGATTTGAGGGCAGAAAAATGACGTTGCTGGGCGGCAGGATCCAGCACGGCAACCTGCCGCTGTGGGCCGGGAGGCAGCCATTTATCGACAGACTGCGAATAATTGTCCAACGGAAAAAGCGACTTGGTTGGATCGATAGGGGCAGACGCCGTGGCGTCGTGAGGTGGCTGTCTGACCGGCCCGCTGTGGCAGGCCGACAGCAACAGCAAGAGAGTCAGGCACAGCGGTTTTATTCCATTAAGCATGCGTTATCCACTCCGTGACAGGTTAAAGTCCGTTCTTTATCCTGAAGAGAAATCATACTAATTGATACTTAATAACATCGGCGATTGATTTCCCGTTGAAGAAGACAAAGCCGGTGGCATAGCAAGCGCCAATGGGATTTCCCGCCGCCGCGCAGAACGCGACCTTCCTCGCTGCCGCGCGCCACCAAATCTGCTACCCTGCGGCTTGGTTTTTTTGACAGGAGTCATCCATGCGCCAACGCATCATTGTCTGCCCGCTGATTGAAAACGATAACGCCTTCCTGCTGTGCAAGATGGCCGCCCACAAGGGCGTATTCCCCGGCCAGTGGGCACTGTCCGGCGGCGGCGTCGAGCCGGGTGAGCAGATTGAACAGGCGCTGCGGCGCGAAGTGCGCGAAGAGCTGGGCACCGCGCTGATCCTCGACAGCATCACGCCCTGGACCTTCCGCGACGACGTGCGTATCAAAACCTACGCCGACGGCAGCCAGGAGCAAATCTACATGATTTACCTGATTTTCGACTGCCATGCCGCCAACCGCGACGTGACGATCAACGACGAGTTTGACGACTACGCCTGGGTGCCGCGCGAGCGCCTGGCGGACTACGATCTGAACGAGGCCACCCGCTTCACGCTGCGGCAAAAGGGATTGTTGTAACAGTTTGAGCGATTATCGCCCTATTTCCTTCACATTTGCCGGGCAGACTCTTTTGATATTTTTTAATCACTTAGGGTCATTATTGCCGTCGCTATGCTTTTATCTCACGCTTTTCTCCGTCTGCCCGCCCGGCGCTTCGGCGCCGCTCTTCTGTTCAGCCTGCTATTCGTGTTGGCGCCCGTCCATGCTGCCCCGCCGCCGTTGGTGTTGAATGCCAAATCGGTGCTGGTCGTCAATCAGCGTACCGGAAAAACGCTTTATCAAAAGCAGCCGAACCGTGTGCTGCCGATCGCCTCGATCACCAAGCTGATGACCGCCATGGTCGCCCTGGACAGCAAACGCCCGATGGGCGGCAAGCTCAAAGTCACCGCCGCCGATCGCGATCTGCTGAAGAAAACCCATTCACGCCTGACCATCGGCTCGGTACTCAGCCGCCGCGACATGCTGCACATCGCCCTGATGTCTTCGGAGAACCGCGCCGCTGCGGCGCTGAGCCGCAGCTATCCCGGCGGGCGCAAGGCCTTCGTGGCGAAAATGAACCAGAAAGCGCGCGCCATCGGCATGAAACGCAGCCGCTTCTACGATCCGACCGGGCTGACGCCACGCAATGTGGCGACCGCCAACGACCTGCTGAAGATGGTCAATCACGCCTATCGCTATCAGTCGATCCGCCACTTCAGCACCGACAAGCAGCAGATCGTGCGCCCTGGCCGCGGCCAGCTGGTCTACCGCAGCTCCAACGGCCTGATCAATAATCCGGCCTGGAAAATTCAGCTGCAGAAAACCGGCTTTACCGACGAGGCCGGCCACTGCCTGGTGATGCGCACCACCATCAAAGGGCAGCCGGTGGTGATGATCCTGCTCGGCGCGCAGCCGCGCTACGGCCACTACCGTGACGCCATTCGTCTGAAGGCCTGGCTCGAGGGATAACATCGCGGCGCTTTACCGTTATGCGCATATCCAAATTCGTTTTGGATCAATGGAATATCCTATCGCCAATCAGTATTAAGGTACGCGTCGCCCGCATGGTATTTGTCAGGCATATCTGATGAGGAAAGGAGCGGGAAAAATGGCTTATGCCTTGAGCATATTGGAAAAGAGTCCGATCGCCGACGGAGAAAGCGCCGCCCAGGCGCTGGCGCGCACGCTGCATCTGGCGCAACAGGCGGAACGCTGGGGCTATCGGCGTTTCTGGCTGGCTGAGCACCACAACACGCCGCAGCTCGCCTGCCCGTCGCCGGAAATATTGATCGGCTACCTGCTCGGCCAGACGTCGCGCATTCGCATCGGCTCCGGCGGCGTGATGCTGCAACACTACAGCGCCTACAAGGTGGCCGAAAACTTTAACCTGCTGGCGGCGCTGGCGCCGGGGCGCGTCGATCTCGGGGTGGGCAAAGCGCCCGGCGGGCTGCCGCTCGCCACCCAGGCGCTGCAGGCCGCCCATGACCGACAAAACAAACCGGCATTCCCGCAGCAGCTGTCGCAGCTGACCGCCTACCTGAACGACGACGCCGAACCGGGCCTGAGCGCCACACCGCTGCCGCCGCACGCCGCCCAGCGCTTTCTGCTCGGCGCCAGTAAAGAGAGCGCGACGCTGGCGGCTGAATCCGGCTGGGCCTTCGTGTTTGCCGCGCATCTGAACGGCAATCCGCAAGATATCCGCGAGGCGCTGGCGCACTACACCGCACTGAGCGGCGGCCGCAAGGCGCTGCTGGCGGTGGCCGCGATCGTGGCCCCAAGCGCGGGACAGGCTGAGGCGCTGGCGGCCGATATTCGACAATACCGCGTGCACGTCGCCGGTGAGCAGAGCGTGACCGTCGGCAGTCTGGCGCAGGCAGAGAGCTTCGTGCAGCAGGCCGGCGCCACCGACTACCGCATCGAACCGCGGGAAAGCCATATCCTGCTCGGCACCGCGCGGCAGGTGCATCAACAGCTGGCGCAGCTGCAGCAGCGGCACGGCGTGGACGAGTTCATCATCGACACGCCGATCGGCGAACCGAGCGCCCGGCTCACCTCACTGCAGCTGCTGGCGGAGGAGAGCCTGACGCCGGCCTAGTTAATCGCCGCGCTGGCCCGCATGGCGTCGGCCAGATCCTGCGCCAGCGGCGCCAACTGCGCCGGCATGACGTTAGCCAGGCTGACGCGGAGCGCCGGGCCACACTTCAGGCGGAAAGGTTCCCCCCCTTGCACCAACCATCCCCGCTGCGCCATCAGCTGCGCGGCGGCGGTTTCTGACCGCACCGGCAACCACAGGTGCAGCCCTTCACCCACCGCCAGCGCCGTGTGGTTCAATGCGTTGAGACGCCGCACCAGCTCATCACGCCTGGCCTGATACACCTGCTGCGCCCGCTGCAATTGCCCTTCCTGCAACGCCTGTTCCCACAGTCTGGCGGCAATCTGCTGCAAAATATGGCTGACCCAGCGCTCGCTGATGTACTGATCGGCGCGCATCGCCTGCAGCAATGTCGGGCAGCCGCTGGCCAGCGCGATGCGCAGATCCGGGCTGAGAAACTTGCTGAGCGACAGCACGTACAAACCGCGATCGCCGTCGAACGGCAGATGCAGGCGCTGCTGCGACAGCGGCCCCCAGAAGTCGTCGACGATCGCCAGACACTGCGGGTTGTCGCGCAGAAAACCTCGCCACTGCTGCGCACGCTGCGCGGATAGCGAGGCACCGGTCGGATTATGGGCACGCGGCGTCAGGATCACCGCCCCGGCCACCCCGCTTTCCGGCAACCGACAGCCCTGTTCATCCACCGCCAGCGGCAGCGGCCGCAGACGCAGGTGGCGCAGCAGCGTCAATAGCGGCGGCCAGCAGGGATCTTCCACCCACACCGCCGCCCCCGGCTGGGCATGACTGCGCAGCGCCTTTTCCATCGCGTCCAGCGCGCCGGAGAACACCGCAGGTTCCCCCAAGGTAACGCCCTGGCGGCCGAGCCACTCACGCCCCAGGCTGGTCAAGACCGGCAGATCGCCGCTGATGTCATAGCCGTTTTGTTGCGGAAACACCGCCGCCGCGCCCAGTGCCAACGCCGGCAACAGGGCGGCATCCAGGTTGCCGCTGGCCAGATCGCACATCCCCGCCGGCACCTGACGCGGCATATAGGCCGCACTCACCGCCGCCAGCGGCGGCTCCAGCACCACCGTTCCCGCCCGCCCACGCGTCGCCACCAGACCGGCATCGCGCAATCGGGCGTATGCGCTGGCGACGGTATTCGGATTGACCTCCAGCTCCGCCGCCAGCTGGCGTACCGGCGGCAACAGCTCGCCCGGCCGCAGCGCGCCGTCTTTGATGCGCGCGACGATCTGCTCGGCTATCTGGACAGCGCCGCCACCTTTTGCATACAATGAATTCATACATAAATCCTTTTGTACTAGTTCAAATAAGATTAGCAGCTTCTGCGACCAAAAGTAAGGGGTTCCATGGATAAACATTACGTGCTCGACATTCAGTATGCAGGAAAAGCCTTTGCCCGCCTGCAGCTGTTCACCCCCTGGGCAGCCGATCAGCTGGAGCAGGCGTGCGCGCTGTTCCCGTCCGCACAGGGTTATCAGGTCCAGCTCAGCCAGGTCAGCGAACGCCGCATCATCTACCAGAGCGGCGCGCAGGGCATCACCGTGCTGGGCGAATCGCTGGCGCTGGCCCCTTTCACTCACGCGAGCGAGGTTAAACAATGAAAAAAGCCGTCGCCATTCGGCACGTCAATTTTGAAAATCTGGGTATCCTCGGTTCCCTGCTCTCGCTGCGCGGCTATCAGATCGACTATTACGATGCCGGTCGCGATGATATTCGTGCTATCAATAATGAAGAGACCGATCTGTTGGTGGTACTCGGTGGGCCGATCAGCGCCGCCCAGCACTTTTCCGGTGAGCAGCGCTATGATTTTCTCGACCATGAATTGGCGCTGGTCAAACAGCGCCTGGCGCAGCGGCGGCCGACCCTCGGGGTGTGTCTCGGCGCGCAGGTGATCGCTCAGGCGCTGGGCGCTGAGGTTATCTCGCTCGGCGTGAAAGAGATAGGCTTCGCCCCACTGACCATGCCGGCGATGGAAGAGGATTCGGTGCTGGCGCCGCTGGCCGACACGCCGGTTCTGCATTGGCACGGGGATATGTTCATGATCCCGGACGGCGCCCGTTGTCTCGCCGGCACGGCGCTTTGCCCGCATCAGGCCTTCGACTATCAGGGTTTCGCACTCGGCCTGCAGTTCCATCTGGAGGCGGATCATCGCGATATCGAACGCTGGCTGATTGGCCATGCCTGCGAGCTGGAACTGGCCGGCATCGCGCCTCAGACCCTGCGTGAACAGGCGGCGCGCCACGGTGCACCGCTGGAACAGCGTGCGCGCCAGGTGTTCGCACGCTGGCTGGATAACAACGAACCAAGGATGTAACTCATGCAACAAGCTTCCCCCTTGCGGTCACCGTCCATCGATGTGATCAGCATTCAATCTCAGGTGGTCTACGGCAGCGTCGGCAACGGCATCGCCTACCGCGCCCTGCTGAAAAAGGGGCTGGAAGCGCTGCAGGTGCCCAGCGTGCTGTTCGGCTGCCCGCCCTATTACGGCAAACCGCACGGCGGCGTCATCTCCGGCGAGTGGTTCGGCGGCTTTCTCGACGATCTGATCGCCCGCGGCGTGATGAAACGCACCCGGGCGGTGATCGTCGGTTACCTGGGCGACGTGATGCAGTGCCATATTCTGGCCAACTGGCTGCAGCGGGTGCGCGCCCTCAATCCGCAGATAAAGATCTATATCGATCCGGTGATGGGCGACTACGGTGAAGGGATCTATGTGGATGAGCGCATCGTCAACTGCTATCGCTCGCCGTTCCTGCGGCTGGCCAACGGCCTGACGCCGAACGGTTTCGAACTGGAGCAGCTGTGCGGGCGCGCTCTGAGCAGCCGAGAGCAGACGCAACACGCTGCGCAGGCGCTGTTGAACGACACCACTGAATGGGTGCTGGTCACCAGCGCGCCGGGCGTGGCGCAACACCAAGACGAAGTCGGCTTAATGCTGGTCACCCGGCAGGAAGCGCAGTGCTTTACCCATCCGAAGGTCAAATCGGCGGTCAAAGGCACCGGCGATCTGTTCACCGCACTGCTGGTGAGCCATCTGCTGCACGGCGCCGCACTCGACGCGGCAGTGATTGCCGCCGGCGGCGAAGTGTGCAACGTCCTGGCCGAAGCGGCGCATTTCGGTTGGGAAGAGATCGGTAGCCTGCGGGCGTTAAAGCCGTAAGGCCGGTAGAGAGTCAGGGGCAGCGTGCCGCCCCTGATAACTATCAGCGTTTTTTCTTTTTGTTGAAATCCAGCTCGAAGGCGAACACCGCGCTCTGGATTTTGCGCTCCATCGCCAGCCCCAGCTTGAGGAAGCGGCATGACAGGCGCGAGAAGTGTACCATCTGGTCGTTGTCGTCAGTTTCCTGATCGTCGTTGACCACCACCAGCTCCATGTTGACCTTAAAGTTGCCGTAGCTGCCCAGATCCAGCTCCGCTTTCTTGAACTGCAAGCCCGGCTGGAAGAAATCCGGCAGCGGGCCGTCGAAGCGCAAACCGACGCCGCCGGCGGACAGATCGTGGATCCGCAGCTCATAAGGCGTACCGTCCGGGTATTCGCCGGTGCAGAAAAATTGGCGCCAGTGCGGCGTAGTGATGCGGAATTGGCGACGGCGCTGTATATAGACCAGCTCCTGCGGCAGACGGGTCGAGCAGGCCTGGACGCCCTGATGTTCGGTCAGCTCCGCCTGGCCGACGGAAAACTCGATTTTAGCGTCGTGGCTTTCAATCACGATGGTGCAGGCGCCGTCGATGGCGCTCGAGGCTTCCTCACCGCTAAACACGATATTGTCCGGCCCGACGCTCAATAACAGACTTTGAAACCGGTGCTGCTGATTTTCTACGCGCAGCGGCGTGCGTTGTTTGCAAATTTCACGCAGAATCGCCAGAACTTCAAAACGCTCCCGTTTGATAAACAGTCCGTTATCGCTGTGCTCCACACGTCTCTCCTGACTTTTTTTCTAATGACGTCTTACGTATTCCTTACGGTTATCATCTCTGGGAATATTCCTAAAGTCAAATTTGCCAGCGTTGCCAGGCCTGCGGCAACAGGCGTGCGAAACGTTTCGCCCACGCCTGCTGCCCGCGTTCATCGGCGATCAGATCCTGGCGAATTTCGATGCCGACGTAAGGCAAACCGCGGCGTTCCGCATGAACCGGCAACGTGTAATCGGTGGCGTCCGTCATCGCATAAGGTTCGTTAATACCCACCTGCAAATCCCCTTCTTCGCGCAGCAGTTCGGCCAGCAGATGGGCAAATTCCGGGTAGCGATTAAACAGCAGCCCCACCTGCCAGGGGCGCGATGCCCCTTTAAACACCGGCGTAAAGCTGTGCATGGCGATCACCGCCGTCGGCAATTCACGCAGTTGGCGTTGCCCCAGATGATCGTCGATGGCGTGGTGATACGGCAAAAACACCTCGCGTTCGCGCGCCAGCGCGTGCTCGGCGTCGATACCGATATTGCCGGGGATTGGCGTCAGTTCGGACAAAGGCGGGATCGAGCTGGCGATGCCAGGCGCCCGGTTGCAGTCGATCACCAGCCGTGAGTAACGCTGATGAATCAGCGTGGCGTCCAACTGGCGGCTCAGATGGCGCGACACGCTCAGCGCGCCGATATCCCAACCGATGTGGCGTTCGATCTCCCCCGGCGGCAAACCGAGATCGCCGAGGGATCGCGGTATCGCCTTGCCGGCGTGATCGCACAGCAGCAAAAATGGCGCCTTGCCATGCGGGATTTCAACGGCGGCGGCAGGCGGTTCATCGGCGGACAATAGCGGCGGGATAAACGAGTGAGGCATGACAGGCTCCGGCGGTGGAAAGCAAAACGGTTATCGTAACGCTATCCCGTCGCCGGCCCCAAGGTCGTACTTAGATCAAAAAGGCATGAGTCAGACGCCGATCATGCCGTCTCGGCTGGCTGTGGCTGGTGCACCGCGATATAACGCTGATAGCGCGACGGCTTGAGCCGCGTGGTATCCACCAGCACCAGCCCATCGATGCAGTTGTTGAACGCCGGATCGGTGCCGAAGTCGATAAACTGCACCCCACCCGGTTCGCACAGCTCGGTGTACTGTTTGTACAGCGTCGGGATCGAACAGCCGATGTTGCTGAGCAGGCTCTTTAACCGCACCAGGTCTTCCTGGTAGTTGTCCCCGGCAAACTGCGCCAGCACCTGCGGCAGCGACGCCGGATAAGGCCGACGCGACTGTGCGAAGGCGTGATCCGGCGAGAAATAAAGCCGGTAGAAGGCAATCAGCAAATCGCGCGCCGCCAGCGGCATGCCGCCGGAGATCGACACCGGGCCGAACAGATAGCGGTACTGCGGGTATTTCGACAGATAGGCGCCGATGCCCAGCCACAAATAGTCCAGCCCGCGCTTGCCCCAATAGGCCGGCTGAATGAAGCTGCGCCCCAGTTCAATGCCCTGCGCCAGGATCGGTTCCATATCGCGGTCGTAGTGGAACAGGCTGTTGCTGTAGATGCTTTCCAGCCCTTTGCGTTCGATTTGTTCGGCGGTGGGGATAAAACGGTAGGCGCCGACGATCTCCAGCTCCTCCTCATCCCACAGCACCAGGTGGTAGTAATCGTCGTCGTAGCTGTCCAGATCGCGGCGGCGGCCGGAACCTTCCCCCACCGCGCGGAAAGCGATCTCGCGCAGGCGCCCCAGCTCACGCAGGATCGGCGTGCGTGCTTCATCGTGGCGACGATAGAGGTAGATGGTTTTGCCGTCCGGCGTGACCCCCAGCCGTTCGCAGTTCGCCAACGCCTTTTTCAGTTCCAGACGCTCTTCCGGCAGCGCGATCGGCGATTCGCTGGCGAACAGCCCCGGCTTACCCTGGCCCAGGCGATAGACGTGGCGGCGAAAACGCTCCGCCAGATCCTTGGCGCTGGTGTGGCCGTCGTGCCAGTTGGCGAACGGCACGCGGCCGCCGACGCGGATCTTGATGCGCCCGCCCCGCTGCTGGAACATTTCGCGCACCAGCAGCAGCGTCGACAGCGGACGGTAGACCAGCGACGTAAAGTAGAACAAGTTGCTGTTGCGCGCGCTGATATGAATAGGCACGATCGGCGCGCGCGCCTTGGCGGCCAGACGCAGAAAACCGGTATGCCAGTGGCCGTCGCGGATGCCTTTCGGGCTCATGCGCGACACTTCGCCGGCCGGGAACAGGATCAGCGCGCCCTGATTGTCCAACTGCTGCTGCATGCCTTCAATCTGTTTGCGGCTGGTTTTATAAGCGACGTTATCCACCGGCACGAACAGATTGCGCAGCGGTTCAATGTAGGTCAGCAGCTGGCTGGCCACCACTTTCACATCCGGGCGCACCGCCGCGACGGCGCGCAGCAGCACCAGGCCGTCGAGCGAACCGATCGGGTGATTGGCCACGAGCACCACCGGCCCCTGGCTCGGAATGTTTTCCAGATCGCCGTCCACCAGCTCACAGCTGAGGTTGAAGTAGTCCACCACCTGCTCGATCAGATCAAGCCCTTTCAGGTGGGGATAGTCGGCGGCGAACTGTTTGAATTCTTTTTCGAAGAGAAGGGTTCTTAGCAGGCTGCGCTGCCAGGCAGGGGTATTGCGGTGTGGAAATGCATCTTGCAACAGAGAATCCAGGCTGAACATCGCGTTATCTCCTGACGTAGTCGCTGCAAACTTAAGCCAGAGCCGTGACTCTGACGTGTCAGTTACATGACAATAAAATGAATCCATCGACTATCAGGTATAGCAAAGTAATGGCGATTTGGGAGCGAAAGACGCATTTTCGCCCCCATTGACCCTCACATCGGCGCCAACAACGCTTCGATGCGGCGGTTCACCGCTTCTCGCAGGCGCAGCAGCGGCCCGGCCTGATGCGGATAACGCTTGAAGGTGATGCGCATGCCCAGCTCGCGTTCGATCAGCGCCTCCACCGTCGCCCGGTCGGTCAGACTCTCCAGCAGCTGCAGCGCGCGCATGTCCTGCAGCCCCTGGTGCAGCACCCGCAGGCGCAGCGACTCCACGGGCTGCAGATCCTCGCCCGGATAGACCACGAACGGATCGCCGGAGGGAAACGCATGGCCGCTGTCGGTCACCGCGTACGGGTTGATGCGCTCGCGCGAATGGGCGCTGTTATAGAAGTTGAATCCCCAATGCAGGAAGCCGGCGATGCGGTACAGATACAGCTGCACGCCCAATATGCGGTTGCGCGCCGAAGGCTGGGCGAAGAACCGGTTGGCGACCTCGGTCTTCTGCACGCAACAATAATAAGCCCACAGGCCGGGCACCCGGTGTTCGATAAAGGGCTCGATATGATCGGTGGCGGCGACCGGGGTCTCCACCAGGCCTTGCTGATAGAAAGCGAAATCCGACAGCGCGTCGAAGGTGCGGAAGCCGTCCAGCAGCGGCCGCAGCGCGGCGCTGGCGCGCCGGTAGGCCGCCAGGTTGTCCAGCGTCGGCTCATCGGAAACATGGAACCACACCTGCCGTTCCAGCCCCCGTTCGCGGAACCAGGCGGTCAACGCCGGCAGCAGCGCCTGCAGGAAACGCTGATACGGTTCGCCCTGTGCATCGGTGTGCCAGCCGAAAAGCGGTCGCGCCTCGCCCTGCTCCTCCACCACGATCTTCGGCGCATGCGCCGCGCCCCATTGGGTAAACAGCGGCGCGATTTCGAAGTGCTCGATGCCCTCTTCCTGCGCCAGCGCCATCCACTGCGCCAGGCGGCTGAAATCGAAGCCATATCCCTGCGCCGAACGCATCACCCCGACCAGCTGCACCGTGGTGCGTTCGCCGCCGACGGCGGTATCCAGCGGTGGCGTAAACAGCGGCGTCAGCAGCATATTGACGCCGGCATGCACCGCGCAGCGCACAAAGTGGCGCACCGCGCGCCAGTAATCCGGGCTGAACACCGCCAGGCGATAGTAATCCGCCAGGCAGTCGGTATGCAGCCACTCGGTATGCAACAGCGTTTGCGGCGGCAACGCCGCCGGCACCAGATGCAGCGTCAGCGTGGCCTCGGCCAGCGCTTCTCCGGTTTGCGCATCCAGCAGCCGCAGGGTCAACGGAAAGTCGCCGGCCAGTTGCGCATCGGCCGGCGGCGTCAGGGTCAACCACAGGCTGCCATAATAGCGGCAGGCGGCGAAAAAACGCCGTTGCGGCAGCGGCATCAGCGGATCGGGAAATAACCCCGGCTCGGTCGTCAGGTAATTCTCGTCGGTCTCGCGATAACAGGGAAAACCGCTCGGCACCGATTGCACCTGGCGCACGCTGATATACTCCGCCAGCGGCCCGTCAAGTTGATAACAGAGCTCATGGCGAGTCTCGTTGCCCGGGGTTTGCAAACAGTATACCGCCTGCCAGGAAAGCACCTCGTTATTTAACCCGCTCAGCCGTTCCTCCACGGAAATAGGTGGCACGCTGTGGCGATGAAATACTTTCTCCAGGCAATGGGTAAATACCAGAGACAGGCGCATGATGTTCGGCCCTCTTTATTTTTAATGAATAAACACGGTGAAATTCAGGCTAGCGCCTTTTATTGCCACAGACAATAGCCGGTAATAAAAATCGTTCCCACGCCCTTCTTTGACTACCGCAAGCCGATTTTTTTGTTTATTTGCATCACAAAAATGAAAGAAGCTGATGCTTGCACAATAAAAATGTTTTTAATCCCCATTATGGTGCAAGGGTTATCAGTTATTCCTATGCCTGCGAGGGCCGCTAAATGCCGCGACAGCAAGGAGAAAGCCCATCAATACGTTAACAAAATGTGAACAAACCTACCTTTCACTTGGCCGTGAAAGCCTTTCTATTTTAACAACAACGAAACATTCACGCCCCATTTTTGGGCGTCCGGGGGTGTATTGACACATTGAAAGTTAAGGGATAGAAAGAATTTACGTTGCGAAAAACGTTATTCATCGCTCACCGAGGGGAAAGCAATGTCACCGATAAAAAATACCGGACGCCTGCTGGCGCACTCTATTCTTGCCAGCGCATTATTATTACCCACCCTGCTCCACGCCGCAGATAAAATAACATTGCGCTATGCCGTTTGGGACAGAAACCAATTACCTGCCGAACAGGAGATCGCCAAACGTTTTGAACAGGCCAATCCGGATATAAAAATAGAAATAGAATTAACGCCCTCTGCACAATATTTCGTTAAATTGGATTCCGCTGCCGCCGGCGGCGTGGCGCCGGATATATTCTGGATCAATATGCCTTATTTTGTGCAATATGCCAAAAACGGCATTATGGAGCCGCTGGCGCCTTATATTAAGGACAGCGGCCTTAAGCTGGACGACGTGGTCGCCAGCTCGGTGAAAGCCTACCAATATGACGGCCAACAGATGGCCATCCCGCGCGACGTCGATTCCATCGCCGTGTGGTACAACAAAAAACTGTTCGATCAGGCCGGCGTCAGTTACCCCACCAGCGACTGGAGCTGGGACGATCTGAAAAGCAAGGCTACCGCGCTGAAAAACGGGCTGAAAGGCACGGCCTTCCCGTTGGTGATGGATCTCAGCATCGACGGCCAGGACAGCTACATGAACCTGCTGTTCCAAAACGGCAATCACATCGTGCCGAAAGACGGCCAACCCACCGACATCGCCAACGACAAATCCATCTGGGTCTACCAGCAGCTGCAGGGCATGATGAAAGACGGCCTGATGCCGAGCGCCCAGCAAATGAGCGAAGTCAAAACCGAGAACATCTTCCAGTCCAACCGCGCCGCGATGGTCTATGCCGGTTCCTGGCTGGCGGCGCCGTTCGCCAACAACCCGCTGATCAACGATCACATCGGCGTGGTAATGATGCCGAAAATTGAACGCCAGTCCGGCGTGGCGCACAGCCTGGCCTTCGCCATGTCGGCCAAAAGCGCCCATAAGCAGGCCGCCTGGAAATATATCGCCTTCATGAGCAGCGAAGCCTCGCAGGCGGAGCTGGCCAAGGTGGTGATCCCGGCCAACAAGACGGCGGCCAAGGTCTGGGCGCAGCAGATTCAGAAAGTCGACGTTTCGCCTTATATCCAGACCCTTGAAGTGACCCAGGCTTACCCCACCGCCGGCACCAATACGCCGAAGTGGCAGAACATGTGGATAGCCAGCCTGAAGAAGATCTTTATGGGCGCGGACGCTAAGCAGGAAATGGACAAATCGGTCAAGAAGATCGCGCGCGTCATGGAGCAGTAATCGCCCCGCCGCGGCGCGCTGCCCCGAGCGCGCGCCGCGGTGGACCCACGCTGAACGTCATAGGTGAGGAATGGCAACATGTCGCTGGCAGAAACGGCTACGGTCACCCTGAAACCATCCCGGCGCACCGCCCGCCCCGCGCTCAATCGGCTCGAACGCGCCGAACGCTTCTGGGGCTGGGTGATGATCCTGCCGCTGTTGTTGGGGGTGACGGTGTTTTACCTGATCCCCTTTTTGCAAAACATTTTTTACAGCTTTACCGATCTGAACCAGTTCATGCGCTGGAGCAGCATCAGCGTCGATAACTATCTCAACCTGTTCGAAGACGACGACTTCTACACCGCCGCCGCCAACACCTTGTTCTACGTGGTGGTGTGCGTGCCGATCAGCCTGAGCCTGTCGCTGCTGCTGGCGATCGGCCTCAATCAGAACATCCGTGGCAAAGGCCTGCTGCGCACCCTGCTGTTCCTGCCGGCGGTCACCATGCCTGCGGCGGTGGCCATGGTGTGGCAATGGCTGTTCAACAAGGATTTCGGCCTGATCAACCAGGCGCTGGGCCTGCTGCACATTGCGCCGGTCGCCTGGCTGTCCGATCCGGACGTGGTGCGCATCAGCGTGTCCATCATCATCATCTGGTCGTCGCTGGCGCTGAAGATCATCATTTTGCTGGCCGGGCTGCAGAGCATTCCGCGCCAGCTGTACGAGGCGGCGGATATCGACGGCATCGGCACCCTGCGCCGCTTCTTCTGCATCACGCTGCCGATGATGGTACCGACGCTGTTTTTCGTGTCGGTGATGAGCTTTATCGAGATCCTGCAAATCTTCGACGTGGTGTTCCTGATGTTCGACCGCGCGCTGGTGGAAAACGACGTGATGACCGTCACCAACCTGTTCTACAAGTACGCGTTTTACCTGCAGGAAAAAGGCTACGCTTCCGCCATCACCGTGGTGCTGTTCGCCGTCACGCTGGTGATCACCCTGATTCAAATGGCGATCGGCAAGCGCCTGAAAGTCAGCTGAGGAGCTGCACATGAACGCAAGCAAGAAAACGCTGGTGTACCTGTTTATGGGGCTGGCGGCGCTGGCCTCGGTGGTGCCCTTTATCTGGATGCTGGTGACCTCGTTGAAAACCCAGGCCGAGAGCATTCAGATCCCGCTGACGCTGTTGCCGGCGCACCCCAGCCTGCAGGCCTACGGCCGGGTAATGCACGAAATCCCGTTCGCCGGCTTTTATCTCAACTCGCTGCTGGCGACTTTCTTCACCGTCACCCTGCAGATGGCGATCGCCACCCTGGCCGCCTATGGCTTCTCGCGCCTGCATTTTCGCGGCCGCGACGCGGTGTTCCTGGTGTGCGTGTCGATCCTGATGGTGCCCGGCCAAGCGTTTCTGATCCCGCAATTTCTGGTGGTACAGAAGCTGGGGCTGGTCAACAGCATCACCGGGTTGGTGCTGCCGGGCATTTTCAGCGTCTACGCCACCTTCCTGCTGCGCCAGTTCTTTCTGGCGGTGCCGAAGGAGATGGAAGAAGCGGCCTTGATCGACGGTTACAGCTACTTCGCCATCTTCTGGCGCATCATGCTGCCGCTGATCCGGCCGGGCATTATCGCCTGCGTCATCATCAACGGCCTGTGGAGCTGGAACAACCTGATGTGGCCGCTGATCGTCAATACCACCACCGAGAAGCTGACGCTGCCGGTGGGGCTGGCTTCGCTCTCCAGCCGCGCCGGGGTGGAATACCCGTTGCTGATGGCCGGGGCACTGATGGCAGTGATCCCGATGCTGATGCTGTTCATTATTTTCCAACGCTATTTCATCCAGGGCATCGCCAGCGCCGGGGTGAAAGGCTAACGCGCAGACAAGGTAAACGACATGGCCGGAATTCAGTTAAACAGCGTTAAAAAAGTCTACCCCAACGGTTTCCACGCGCTGCACGGCGTCAACCTGGAAATTGAGGACGGGGAATTTATGGTGTTCGTCGGCCCGTCCGGCTGCGCCAAGTCTACCCTGCTGCGGATGATCGCCGGGCTGGAGAGCGTCAGCGAGGGGCAGATCCTGATCCACGATCGCTGCGTCAACGACAGCATGCCGAAGGATCGCGGCATCGCCATGGTGTTCCAGAACTATGCGCTGTACCCGCACATGACGGTGTACAAGAACATGGCGTTCGGCCTGATCGGCAAAGAGAGCAAGGCCGAGATCGACCGCCGGGTGCGCGACGCGGCGGAAAAACTGGAGATCACCAACCTGCTGCAGCGCAAGCCGGGCCAGCTCTCCGGCGGCCAGTGCCAGCGGGTGGCGGTCGGCCGCGCCATCGTGCGCAAACCCAAGGTGTTCCTGTTCGATGAGCCGCTGTCCAACCTCGACGCCAAGCTGCGGGTGTCGATGCGCGTACAGCTGATCGAACTGCACAATCAGCTGAAGCAGGAAGGCGCCGCCGCCACCATGGTGTACGTCACCCACGATCAGGTCGAAGCGATGACCATGGGCGATCGCATTTGCGTAATGAACCGCGGCGCCATCATGCAGGTGGATAAACCGATCAACCTGTACCACCACCCCGCCAACCGTTTCGTCGCCGAGTTTATCGGCAGCCCGTCGATGAATTTGCACGATCTGGCGATCGTGCGCGACGGCCAAACGGTGCGACTGCGCATCGGCCTGCAGCACCAGCTCGATCTGCCGGCGGCGCTGCAACGGCAGTTGGCGGACTACCCGCATGCGCGGGTGTGTCTCGGCATCCGGCCGGAGTCCCTGCGGCTGTGCGCACCCGGTAGCGCCAACTGTTTCCCGGCGCAGATCGTCACCATCGAGCGCATGGGCAACGAAGAGTTGCTGCACTGCGAACTGGCCGACCTGCGCTTCGTGTTGCGCATGGCGTCGCTGCCGGACTGGGAACCGCGCCTCGGCGAAAGCATTCATCTGGCATTCGATCTGACGCGCGCGCATTTGTTCGACGAGCTCAGCGGCCAAAACCTCAAATAACAACAGCGGAGTATCAGCAATGTCGTCAACACAACCCAACAACGTTGCCCAGCGCCCGGTGCGGGTGCTGGTGGTCGGCGCCGGTGCGCGCGGTGAAATCTACTCGCGCTATGCGCTGGCGCACCCCGATTTGATGCAGGTGGTGGCGGTGGCGGAACCGCGCGATGCCTACCGCGAGCCGTTCGTGGCGCAGCATGCCATCGCGCCGGAAAACGTCTTCACCGACTGGCGCCAGGCCGCCGACGCCGGCAAGCTGGCCGACGCGGTGCTGATCTGCACTCAGGATCAGATGCACCTGGAGCCGGCGCTGGCCTTCGCCCGTCAGGGCTACGCCATGCTGCTGGAAAAACCGCTGTCGCCAGACGCCGACGAGTGCCGGGCCATCGTCGCCGAGGTCGTGCGCCAAAAGCTGATCTTCTCGGTCGGCCACGTGCTGCGCTATACCCGCTATACCCAAAAGCTCAAACAGCTGCTGCGCGACGGCGCGATCGGCGACATCGTCAGCCTGCAACACCTGGAGCCGGTCGGCTACTGGCATCAGGCGCACTCCTTCGTACGCGGCAACTGGCGCAACGATCGGCAGGCCGCGTTTATGCTGCTGCAGAAATCCTGCCACGACATCGATTGGATCCGCTACGTGATGGAGCAGCCCTGCGAGCAGGTCAGTTCCTTCGGCAATCTGCGCCACTTCCGCCGGGAAAACCAACCGGCCGGCGCGGCGGACAACTGCCTGGATTGCGCGGTGGAGGCGTCCTGCCCCTATTCCGCCAAACGCATCTATCTGGGCGACGACCACAAGGCCACGCCCGGCTTTCTGCGGGTGCTGACGCCAGAACCCGACCAGACGACGCTGCGGGCGGCGCTGCGCGACGGGCCCTACGGCCGCTGCGTTTACCGCTGCGACAATAACGTGGTCGACCATCAAGTGGTCAACATGCAGTTCGCCGGCGGCCGCACTGCGTCGTTCACCATGACGGCCTTCACTCGCCACGAAGATCGCCACACCCGGATTTTCGGCAGCCGCGGCTGCCTGGAAGGCGACGGCCGCCATATCCGCATCACCTCGTTCCTCGACGACGGCGAAACGCATTACGACACCGACGCCGGCCAGGATCTGCACGCCATGGCCGGCCACGGCGGCGGCGACTACTACCTGATGCAGCACTTTATCGCGGCCATTCGCGCCAACGATCCGAGCCAGGTGCTGGCCGGCCCGGCCGAAGCGCTGGAGAGCCACATGATGGTGTTCGCCGCCGAACGCGCACGCCGTGAAGCGGCGGTGATCGCTCTGAACGGAGCCTGAAGCATGGCCACAACAGAGATGCGTTACGGCTTCGACATCGGCGGCACCAAGATTGAAATGGCCGCTTACGATCGCCGACTCAATCAGGTGCTGATCCAGCGGGTGCGTACCCCTACCAGCGATTACGGCGAATTCGTGGCCTGCATCACCGGGCTGGTCGAGCAAGCAGATCGCGAGCTGCACACACGCGGCAGCATTGGCATCGGCCTGCCGGGGATCACCGATCCCATCAGCCGCCGCCAGCTGGCGGTCAACGTGCCCTGCCTGACCGGGCATTGCCTGGCGGATGATTTGACGCAGGCGCTGGCGCGGCCGATCGCCATCGAGAACGATTGCCGCTGTTTCGCGCTGTCGGAAGCCAGTACGCCGCAAACCGCACACCTGCCGCTGGTGTTCGGCGCCATCATCGGCACCGGCGCCGGCGGTGGCCTGGTGGTGAACCGGCAACTGCACAAGGGGCGCAACGGACTGGCAGGCGAATGGGGCCATATGCCGATCTCGGCCCAGCTGGCGCAGCGTTACGATCTGCCGCTGTTCCGCTGCAACTGCGGGTTGACCGGCTGTTTTGAACGCTACGTCTCCGGCAGCGGGCTGCTGGCGCTGAGCCGCCATTTTGCCCATCCGGCCGCCGACGTGCCGGCGCTGGTCGCCAGCTACTGCGCGGGGAATGCGCACGCACAGTGGCTAATGACCGTGTACGTCGACATCCTGGCCAGCGCGCTGGCCGGTTTGCAACTGCTGTTGGACGTTGATGCCTTCGTGCTGGGCGGTGGCTTGTCCAACGTCGGCGAGCTGTATCCGCTGTTGCCGACGGCAATGCGGCGCTGGCTGCTGCCGGGCGTGGAACCGGCAGCGGTATTCCCGCCGGTGCACGGTGACAGCAGCGGCGTGCGCGGCGCGGCGCTATTACAAGCGGCGGCATAAAAAAACAGTGAAAGCCCGGCGGCTGCCGAATTATCGCTGCGGCTTTCGCCGTCGCGGGGCCGAATGAGGTCATAGCGAGAATTGTCGACTGAAAAATAACGAATTTGCCGTTTTCACTTTGCGTTAATACCGCTTTCGGTTGGCATTAAACTGAAAGCAAAATTAAATATAACCACCTGATAGATATAGATATTTTAAAATTAATCGATTGCATTTCAGTGTTTCGTTTGCTGTAATTCGCCACGAACAACTGAAAGCGCTCCGGTCGGTCTCGCTGCGGCTTATTAAGCCGCGGTCGGGCACGGCTACAGGTAAATCAGGAGTCTGCGTTAATGATCAATACCGCAAAACGCCGGGAATTAATTATCGACCAGCTGTGCCGCGAGGGCACGGTGCGCGTGGAGCAGCTCAGCCAGCAGTTTTCGGTGTCCAGCGTCACCATCCGCAGCGATCTGCGCCAACTGGAAAAGCACGGCTGCGCGGTACGCGCTTACGGCGGCGCCATGTTGAACAAACAGTTCGCCTTCGACCGCCCGCTGCAGGACAAAGGCCGTATCAATCGTGACGTGAAACACGCCATCGCCTGCGCGGCGGCGGCGCTGATCGAAGACGGCGACGCCGTCATCCTCGACTCCGGCTCCACCACCAGCCAGATGGCGCCGCAGCTGGCGGGCAAAAAGGATCTGGTGGTAATGACCAACGCGCTGAACATCGCCTTCGAGCTGGCCAACAACGAGCAGATCGATCTGATGGTGGTCGGGGGCAGCGTGCGCCGCAAGGCCTGGTCGTTGTACGGCCCCGCCGCCGAACAGCAACTGCGCCAGTACCGGTTCGACAAGCTGTTTCTCGGCGTCGACGGTTTCGATCTCACGAGCGGCATCACCACGCCGGATCCGGGCGAAGCGCAGCTGAACCGCGTGATGTGCGAGGTGGCGCGTGAAGTGATCGCCATCGCCGACGCCAGCAAATTTGGCCGCACCAGTTTTTGCATGATCCGCGAAATCGGCCAGATCCACCGCCTGGTCACCGACAGCCGCATTCCGGAGCACTACCTGCAGGCGCTGCACCATTTAGGGATCGACGTGATTATCGCCGACCGTTAACCGAGGCTTTTTAAGGAGCTGTCATCATGAACGCGTATTTCTCTTACGAGGCGGATTGGCTGAAGCAGCGCAACGCCTGGCACACCGCCGCCGAGATTTGGCAACAGCCGGACCTGTGGGCGATGCTGCACCGGCAGCTGCAGGATCAACAGGCGCAGTGGCAGCCGTTCCTGGCGCCGCTGCTGGCCGATCCGCGCCTGCAGATCGTGCTGTGCGGCGCCGGCAGTTCGGCGTTCGCCGGCCGCGCCCTGGCGCCCTGGCTGCGCGAACGCACCGGCCGCGACGTGGTGGCCTACGGCACCACCGATATCGTCGCCAACCCGCGGCAGTATCTCGACCCTGAGCGGCCGACGCTGCTGGTTTCCTTCGCCCGTTCGGGCAACAGCCCGGAAAGCGTGGCGACGGTGGAGTTGGCCGACCAGCTGCTACCGGAAAGCTATCACCTGATGCTGGTGTGCAACCCGGACAGCCGGCTGGCGCAGTACGCGCATCGGCGTGACAACGTCTGTTCGCTGGTGATGCCGCAAGGCTCCAACGATCAGAGCTTCGCCATGACCTCCAGCTTCAGCTGCATGATGCTGAGCGCCGCGCTGCTGCTCGGCCCAACGTCGCTCGAGGCCGCCCAGGCACCGCTGAGTGCCATGGTGCAGCGCTGCCGCGCACTGCGTGAAACGCTGCAGGCGCAGGTGAAAGCGCTGGCCGCCAGCGGCTTCCGCCGCTACATCACCCTCGGCGGCAGCTGCTTTACCGGCCTCGCCGAAGAGGCCTCGCTCAAGATGCTGGAGCTGACCGCCGGCCGCATCGTTACACGCTACGACTCGCCGCTCGGCCTGCGCCACGGCCCGAAATTCATGGTCGACGGCCAGACGTTGGTGGTGCTGATGTTCTCCCACGACGACTACGCCCGCCAGTATGACCGCGATCTGTGGAACGAGCTGCAGCGCGACGGGCTGGCGATGCAGCTGGTCGGATTGACCGGCGAACGCCAACCTCTGTCCGACGCCCTGCTGCATATGCACGACGCGGCTGACGATATCTGGCTGCTGTTCCCGTATCTGCTGTTCACCCAGATGCTGGCCTTCGAGAGTTCACTGGCGTTGGGGCTGACCCCGGACAACCCTTGCCCGACCGGCGAGGTCAACCGGGTGGTGAAAGGCGTGACGATTTACCGTTTTCCCTCCCCTGAGTTGTAAGGAGATCCCATGTATCTGATAGCCAATCGAGAAATGCTGCTCAAGGCACAGCGCCAGGGTTACGCCGTTCCGGCGTTTAACGTCCACAATCTGGAAACCGTGCAGGTGGTGGCCGAGACCGCCGCCGAGCTACGCTCACCGGTGATCATGGCCGGCACGCCCGGCACCTTCAGCTACGCCGGCACCGACTACCTGATCGGCATTTGCCAATCGGCCGCGCACCGCTACGATTTGCCGCTGGCGCTGCATCTGGATCATCACGAAGAGCTGGACGACATCGAGCACAAGGTGAAAAGCGGTATCCGCTCGGTGATGATCGACGGTTCCCATCTGCCGTTCGAGCAGAACATCGCCAAGGTGGCCGCCGCAGTGGCCCTGTGCCACCGCTACGGCGCCAGCGTGGAGGCGGAGCTGGGCCGCCTGGGCGGGCAGGAAGACGATCTGATCGTCGATACCGCGGACAGCTTCTATACCGACCCGATGGCGGCACGCGAGTTTGTCGCCGCCACCGGCATCGATTCGCTGGCGGTGGCGATCGGTTCCGCCCACGGCCTGTATCACGGCGAGCCGAAGCTGGACTTTGAGCGCCTGGCGCTGATCCGCGAACAGGTGGACGTGCCCCTAGTGCTGCACGGCGCCTCCGGCATTCCGGAAGCGATGGTCAAGCGCGCGATTTCGCTCGGCGTCTGCAAGGTCAACGTCGCCACCGAATTGAAAATCGCCTTCGCCGATGCGGTGAAAAGCTACTTTTCACAGCACCCGGATGCTAACGATCCGCGCAAATACATCGTCCCCGGCAAGCTGGCGATGAAAGAAGTGGTAGCGGAAAAGATCCGCATCTGCGGCAGCAGCGGCATGCTGTAATCCCGCGCTCGCCCCCGGAGACGGCAACGGCTCAACGGGGGCGAAAACTGCCCGCCACTCCCGACTTTCCTGAGAGAACGATCACAGCCTTTTACCCCACCCGCGCCGGAAATCATTAACCGGCCTTCACTATGATCCAAATCATGGTTTTACTCATCCTACCTCCCTATTATCAAATTCATTGGATGCAGGCAGTAGGATTCTTGCCCATTCGTTTTTTATTTCGCCAGGCGAAATAGCTTATTTGATGAAAGCAAGCACGCTTGTTTTTTAATTGGCAGTGTTTTTACTCTGAGAGGAACAGCGTATGAACCATTACTTAGCCGTATTAAGCGCATTGGTCATTCTGCCCTTCGCTCTGCAAGCAAAACCGCTTTCCGGCAGCCAGGTTGCCTCTGGCGTCGTGCGTTTCACCGGCACCATTACCACGCCGGCCTGCACCATCAAACACCAAAACGACCAGCTCATCTCAAACTGCTTCGGTAAAGTGACGGAAAACCGGAATGGTTATATTTCAACGCCGTTAAAAGAGATGCCAAAAGAATTAGTCTCTACCGTCACCAGCGAAATAGTGAATAACGACCCACATTTAAAACGCGTAACCATCAACTATAAGTAACCCCAAAGCGTTAATGCTTGATGAAATAATAAACAAGACATAACTTGTATCGGTAACTTATAAATTTAATTTATAGATTTAACGAACAATGACGATCTGCCTTACCGTGCGCCGGCTATTCGGGCAACCCTGCGGTTGCCCATCAGCATGTCCGAAATCCGCCATCGTCTCCCTCCGTTTCATGCGATAATCGCCTTACTAAACCGAGGAGTGATCCAGATGCAGACTTTTTTGATTGATCGTACCGCTACGCCGGTGGGAGAACTGGTGCTGATTGCCGATGAACAGGGGCGCCTGCGGGCGATTGACTGGACCGATCACGAAGCGCGCCTGATGAAGCTGCTGAATACCCACTACCGCGCCGATCGCTTCACCCTGCGCGAACAGCGCGATCCCAGCGGGCTGACCGACGCCATGCAACGCTATTTCGCCGGGGAACTGGGCATTATCGATCGGTTGCCGGTGATGACCGCCGGCACCGAGTTCCAACGAACCGTGTGGCAACAGCTGCGCCAAATCCCCTGCGGCGAGATCCTGACCTACGGCCAACTGGCGCAACGCATCGGCCGTCCGACCGCCTCGCGCGCGGTCGGCATGGCCAACGGTTCAAATCCGATCAGCATCGTGGTGCCCTGCCACCGGGTGATCGGTTCACAGGGCGCGCTGACCGGCTATGCCGGCGGCGTACAGCGCAAACAGTGGCTGCTGCAGCACGAAGGCTACCTGCCGCAGGATCTGCTCTCGCGCTAACGCGGCACATAGTCAGGCGGTACGCCCTCCGCCGGGGCGGCGGGATAGTAGTCCGGCGGCACCGGCGATGAGGTGGCCTCACCATAACCGTAGGCCACCGGCACCTTGTTGCCTTTGGCGTACATGCACTGCGTATACACGGTATCGTAGCGGTCTTGCAGGTCATCGCTGCTGCGCCAGGCTGAGTTATTGGCCATCGCGCTGCCGACCAGCAACCCGCCGCCCGCGCCGATCAGCGCGCCGGGGCCGGCATGACCGGATGCCGCGCCGATCAACGCCCCGGCCGCCGCGCCGACGGCCGTTCCCGCCACCGCCGTCCCCGTCGCCGAATTGGCCGCCGTTTGCGCGCCGCCGCCGAGGCTGTTTTGTGCATAGCCGCGGCACATGGCCTCATCGCGATTGAATTGTTCGTAACTTTTCCCCGTACCGGGTAGCGCAGTGACCCCCGGCCCGGAAGGCGCAGAGACGCAGCCGGCCAACAGCCCGGCCAGCGCCACTAGCGGGAAAGCAAAAGAGTGTCTCATCACGCACCGCCTTTAATCACCGGGAGAACGGACCGTCTGGCACCACTTTCATCCAACCGTCGGGACAGCGCGGTACCTGCGGGTAATAGCCCGCCGGACGGCGGCAGTAGTAGGCGTAGCTCGGCGGCTTTTCAATATAGGTCTGCGGTGGCGGCGGTGTGACATACACCACCGGTGGCGGCGGATAATAGAGCGGCGGCGGCCCCCAGGGCACGCCGATCACCACGCGCGGCCCACCATAGTAATAGCCATGCCGGTAGTAGCCGTGGCCGTAATAGCCGTGGGCGAAGGCGGCTGCGCTGGCCGTCATCAACACCCCGGCAACCGCCATCAACAATATGCGCTTTTTCATCATCCACTCCCGAACAGGATTGTTCAGCTGCCTTTTTGACCTTCAGCTTAACGCCGACGCCGCGCGGCTTTGCGGTGAGGATTCAGATGAATGCGACAAGCTTTCGCCAGCAGATGTGTCAAAGGATGATTGATTCACGTCGCTAAAATTCGCCGATGCACGCCGCAAAGGCCGCTCGCGGCGATTGCCCGGCTCGCGCCGCCGCGAAGACAATCGCACGTTGCCCATAAGTGCCAAATAAATCTAGCGACTTCAGCGCAATACAGAATAATCGGCGGCATGTGTGCGCAAAATTCGCACACAATACCCCTATTCATGCTAATGCCACCCTTATCAGCTGCAGCAAAAGATGTTAAAATTGACTCATATCAATTATTGAATGAGCGTAATCTATGATCCCGGAAAAACGCGTGATTCGTCGTATCCAGTCTGGTGGTTGTGCGATCCATTGCCAGGACTGCAGCATCAGCCAGCTGTGCATTCCTTTCACCCTTAATGCTCACGAGCTGGACCAGCTCGACAACATTATCGAGAGGAAAAAGCCCATCCAGAAAGGCCAGACCCTGTTCAAGGCCGGCGACGAGCTGAAATCGCTGTACGCGATCCGTTCCGGGACCATCAAAAGCTACACCATCACCGAGCAAGGCGACGAGCAAATCACCGGTTTCCACCTGGCGGGTGACCTGGTGGGCTTCGATGCCATCGGCGGCCTGAAGCACCCGAGCTTCGCCCAGGCGCTGGAAACCTCGATGGTGTGCGAGATCCCGTTCGAGACCCTCGACGATCTGTCCGGCAAAATGCCTAACCTGCGTCAGCAGATCATGCGGCTGATGAGCGGCGAGATCAAAGGCGATCAGGACATGATCCTGCTACTGTCGAAGAAAAACGCCGAAGAGCGCCTGGCGGCGTTCGTTTACAACCTGTCGCGCCGCTTTGCGGAGCGCGGTTTCTCACCACGCGAGTTCCGTTTGACCATGACCCGCGGCGACATCGGCAACTACCTCGGCCTGACGGTGGAAACCATCAGTCGTCTGCTGGGCCGCTTCCAGAAAAGCGAAATCCTCAGCGTGAAAGGCAAATACATCACCATCGAAAACGCCGACGCCCTGTCGGTGCTGGCCGGCACGCCGCGCATCAACGTGACCGTCAACGCCTGATCCCCCTGCCGGATCAACATTTCCCCGAAATTGTTGATCCGGCACGCTTCTGTTGTTGTTCTGTTTTTCAATGTTGGGTTACTCTGTAAATTAACAGACTGTTGATTTCAGCTGTAAGGAGGCCCTATGGCGAAGTATCAGAATCTTCTGGTGGCTATTGACCCCAATCAGGACGATCAGCCGGCATTGCGCCGCGCCGTGTACCTGGTAAAACGGAACGGCGGGCGCATCAAAGCCTTCCTGCCCATTTATGACTTCTCTTACGAAATGACGACCCTGCTCTCTCCGGATGAAAGAACGGCGATGCGGCAAGGTGTGATCAGCCAACGCGCCGCCTGGATCAACGAGCAGTGTCGTTTCTATCTCAACGACGGCGTGCCGATCGAAATCAAAGTGGTCTGGCATAACCGTCCCTTCGAAGCCATTATTCAGGAAGTGCTGTCCGGCCAACATGACCTGCTGCTGAAAATGGCGCACCAGCATGACCGGCTGGAATCGGTGATCTTCACTCCCACCGACTGGCACCTGCTGCGCAAATGCCCTTGCCCGGTATGGATGGTGAAAGACCAGCCTTGGCCGGAAGGCGGCAAAGCGCTGGTGGCGGTCAACCTGGCCAGCGAAGAACCCTATCACGACCCGCTCAATATCAAACTGGTGCAAGAAACCGTTGAACTGGCAGAAAACGTCAACCAGACCGAGGTTCACCTGGTTGGTGCCTACCCCGTTACCCCGATCAACATTGCCATCGAATTGCCCGACTTTGACCCAAGCGTCTACAATGACGCCATTCGCGGCCAGCACCTGATCGCCATGAAGGCGCTGCGACAGAAATTCTGCATTAAGGAAGAGTTCACCCACGTAGAAAAAGGCCTGCCGGAGGAGGTGATCCCCGATCTGGCCGAACACCTGCAGGCCGGCGTGGTGGTTCTGGGCACGTTGGGCCGCACCGGCATTTCAGCGGCCTTTATCGGCAACACTGCGGAACATGTGATCGACCATCTGAAATGCGATCTGCTGGTGATTAAACCGGAAAACTTCAACTGCCCGATCGAGGCGGATGAAGACGATGAGCACGACGACGAAGATTAGCCTTCACGCATAAAAAAACGGGCCGCTAATAAGCGGCCCGTTTTTTTGGTTGCTCAACTACTTCTGCAACGCCCGCAGAATCGCCTCCACGCTGTCTTTGGCATCGCCAAACAGCATTTGGGTATTCTCCTTGAAGAACAGTGGGTTCTGCACGCCGGCGTAGCCGGTGTTCATCGAGCGTTTGAATGCGATCACGTTCTGCGCCTTCCACACTTCCAATACCGGCATGCCGGCGATCGGGCTGCGCGGATCTTCCAGTGCCGCCGGGTTCACCGTGTCGTTGGCACCGATCACCAGCACGGTGTCGGTATCCGGGAAATCTTCGTTGATTTCATCCATCTCCAGCACCACGTCGTACGGCACTTTAGCCTCCGCCAGCAGCACGTTCATGTGGCCCGGCAAACGCCCCGCGACCGGGTGAATGCCGAAGCGCACCTTCACGCCGCGCGCCCGCAGTTTCTCGGTGATTTCCGCCACCGGATATTGCGCCTGCGCCACCGCCATGCCGTAACCCGGGGTGATGATCACCGAGGTGGAGTTCTTCAGCTGCTCGGCTACCTCTTCCGCCGTGGTTTCACGGTATTCGCCCATCTCTTCGGCATCGCCGGTAGACGAACCGTCACTGCCGAAACCGCCGGCGATCACGCTGATAAACGAGCGGTTCATTGCCTTACACATAATGTAAGACAGGATCGCCCCCGACGAGCCCACCAGCGCGCCGGTGACGATCAGCAGATCGTTGCTCAGCATGAAGCCCGCCGCGGCCGCCGCCCACCCCGAATAGGAGTTGAGCATCGACACCACCACCGGCATGTCGGCGCCGCCGATCGAAGCCACCAGATGCCAGCCGAACGCCAGTGCGATCGCCGTCATCAGCAGCAGCGTCACCACCTGCCAGCCCACGCTGTCGGCGCGCACGAACGCGACCAGCAGCAGGAACGAGATCACCAGCGCCGCCAGATTCAGCTTGTGGCGGTTCGGCAGCATCAGCGGCTTGGAAGAGATGATGCCGCGCAGCTTACCGAAGGCGACGATCGACCCGGTGAAAGTCACCGCACCGATAAAGATGCCGAGGAACACTTCGGTCAGATGGATATTCGCCATCACCGGTTCCATCGGCGCGCCGTGATCCAGGTAGCTGTTGAAACCGACCAGCACCGCAGCCAGGCCAACGAAGCTGTGCAGCACCGCCACCAGCTCCGGCATTTCGGTCATCTCGACCTTCTTGGCCAGATAGACGCCGATCGAGCCGCCGATGATCATGGCAATGATGATCCAGCCGACGTTGCCGGAATCCGGCCCCAGAATGGTGGCGATCAGCGCGATCGCCATACCGGCGACGCCGAACAGGTTGCCCTGCTTCGACGTTTCATGACGCGACAGGCCCGCCAGGCTGAAAATAAACAAAATAGCGGCAACAATGTATGCAGCTGTAACCAATCCTCCAGACATTTGCTACCCCTTAGTTCTTGCGGAACATCTTCAGCATGCGCTGAGTGACGGTGAACCCACCGAAAATATTGATGCTGGCGATCAGCACGGCGATAAAGGAGAGGAAACTCACCCAGCCGCCATGGCCGATCTGCAACAGCGCACCGACCACGATAATCCCTGAGATCGCGTTGGTGACCGACATCAACGGGGTATGCAGCGCATGGCTGACGTTCCAGACCACGTAGTAACCGACCACGCAGGCCAGCGCGAACACGGTAAAGTGCGACAGGAACTCTTTCGGCGCCGCGTCCGCCAGCCAGCCGAACAGCAGGATCGCCAGGGCCATCAGGCCGTACTTCAGCCACGGTGAGGTCGGCTTGGCTTCGGGTTTGGCCACCGGTGCGGCGGCAGGCGCCGCTTTCGGCTGGGCGGAGACCTGGATCGGCGGCGCCGGCCAGGTGACTTCACCGCTGCGCACTACGGTAACGCCGCGGATCACCGTATCGTCGAAATCGATATCGATCTCGCCGTTTTTCTCTTTCGACAGCAGCTTCAGCAGGTTGACCAGATTAGTGCCGTACAGCTGCGAAGATTGGGTCGGCAAGCGGCTCGGCAGGTCGGTATAGCCGATGATTTTCACGCCGTTGTCGGTCACGGTAATGGTGTCCGCCACGGTCAGCTCGCAGTTGCCGCCGGTTTGCGCCGCCAGATCGACGATCACGCTGCCCGGCTTCATCGACGCCACCATCTCTTTGGTGATGAGCTTCGGCGCCGGTTTACCCGGGATCAGTGCGGTGGTGACGATGATATCTACCTCTGCCGCCTGCGCGGCGAACAGCGCCATCTCGGCCTTGATAAAGGCTTCGGACATCACTTTGGCGTAGCCGTCGCCGCTGCCCGCTTCCTCTTCAAAATCCAGCTCGAGGAATTCCGCGCCCATGCTCTGCACCTGCTCTTTCACTTCCGGGCGGGTGTCGAAGGCGCGCACGATGGCACCGAGGCTGCCCGCGGCGCCGATCGCCGCCAGGCCGGCCACGCCGGCACCGATGATCATCACCTTGGCCGGCGGCACTTTGCCGGCGGCGGTGATCTGGCCGGTGAAGAAGCGGCCAAACTCATGCGCCGCTTCGACGATCGCGCGGTAGCCGGCGATGTTGGCCATCGAGCTCAGCGCATCCATCGACTGGGCGCGCGAGATGCGCGGCACCGAGTCCATCGCCAGCGCGGTGACGTTGCGCGCCGCCAGCTTGGCCATCAATTCGGGGTTTTGTGCCGGCCAGATAAAGCTGACCAGCGTGCTGCCTTCGCGCATCAAGGCGATCTCGTCGTCTTGCGGCGCGTTGACTTTCAGGATCAGATCCGACTGCCACACTTCGCTTTCGTCGACCAGCGCCGCACCGGCGGCTTCGTAGGCGACGTCCTCAAAACTGGCCAGTTTGCCCGCCCCGCGTTCAATCGCGACGGTAAAACCCAGCTTCAGCAGTTGTTCCACCGTTTTCGGCGTGGCTGCGACCCGGGCTTCATTGGCCAACCGCTCTCTTGGTACACCAATACGCATAATGTTCCCTTCTCACCTGTCTTGGATGATGTTTATTATTTTCCTGCCCATAGCACGGCGCCAGCGGCGAGCCAGGCGTTAACTTGCCCGCACTGATTTCAGACGCCAACTATAACCTACTGAAAATAAGGTCGATGATCCATAATTGCTTACGCATTCAGCTCTGTTTTTACATAAAAACGCCGCGCGTGATATGACAAATCGCAATTTACTGTGAAAAAACCCATACAGAACAGCGTATTCTGCGTGGCAAGAGGTTTACGCCCGGCGTAACGAATTATGGCCACGCGCGGCGGAAAAGCATAAAAGTTATCATTTTGTGAATAATTAACATTAATGACACCAAGGCCGTTATTATGGAAACTTATGACGGTGGCGCCATCCGTGCGACCCGCGTCACCGTCACCGATTTGTCGCACGGGATAACATAAAATGCTGAGACAGTTTTCAGAATTACATGTAATAATCGACGGCTGAATTACACTTAAACAGTTCAGTACGTTATAAACGTTAATGCGCTAGGCGAAAGGATTTTTTATGAAGCTGAAGACCACGATCATCGCGTCAGCCTTGTTATCACTCACCACGCTGTCTGCTCATGCGGCGCAAGAGTTAACTCCTGAGAAAGCAGCGGCGCTGAAGCCGTTTGATCGCATCACGATTACCGGCCGCTTCAATGCCATCAATGAAGCCGTCGACGCCGTATCCCGCCGTGCAGACAAACTGGGTGCCGATTCCTTCTATATCCAGGACAGCAACAACAGCAACAACGGCGGCAACTGGCGCGTCACCGCAGACCTTTATCATAAAGATGCGCCAGAAGTGAGCAAAACACCAAAATACCGCGTATTTAACGGCGTGAACGAACTGCCTAAAGAGGAAGCCTATCTGCTGGAGCCTTACGATACCGTGAGCGTCAGCGGTTTCTACCGCAGCCAGCCGGACATCAACGACGCCATCTCCAAAGAAGCGAAGAAAAAAGGCGCTGCATCCTTCTTCATCGTGCGCCAGGTTGACGCCAACTCCGGCGGTAACCAGTTCGTCACCGCCTACATCTATAAGGCCGATGCGCCAAAACGCCGCGTGCAGAGCCCGGATGCCATTCCGGCCGATTCTGACGCCGGCCGCGCCGCGCTGGCCGCCGGTGGCGCCGCTGCCGCGAAAGTCGAAATCCCTGGCGTCGCGTCTTCCGGTTCGCCAAGCCGCGACGTAGGCCGTTTCTTCGAAACCCAGTCCTCTACCGGCCAACGCTATACCGTCACGCTGCCTAACGGCACCAAGATCCAGGAAGTGAACAACGTGACCGCCGCGCAGATGGTGCCGTTCGATTCCGTCACCTTCACCGGCCACTTCAACAGCATGACCGATGTCTCCACCGAAGTGGCGAAACGCGCAGCCGAGAAAGGCGCCAAGTACTACCACGTTACCCGTCAGTGGCAGAACAAGAGCGGCGGCAACCTGACCGTCAGCGCCGATCTGTTCAAATAAAACCCGCTTTTCGGTTTACCATCGGGCAGCCCTTGAGCTGCCCGTTTTTATTGCCGCTTTTTTCATCGCACGTTGAATAGTTTTTTGTAAATTCCGCATATTCAATCATTGCATCTCTAATCATCCCTCCGTAAAATTTGCGCCAATTTTTAGGGCTATTGTCTATTCGCTCAGTGGTTGTTAATACATTGTTGCCGCCAAGCAGTTCCCTTCCAGTTGTTTATTCTGCGTTCAGGATCCGTCATTGGAAAAAAAACTCGGTCTTACCGCGCTAACCGCTTTGGTGCTCAGCTCGATGCTGGGCGCCGGCGTGTTCAGTCTGCCGCAAAACATGGCGCAGGTCGCCAGCCCCGCCGCGTTGCTGCTGGGTTGGGGGATCACCGGCGTCGGCATTCTGTTTTTGGCCTTCGCCATGCTGCTGCTTACGCGCCTGCGCCCGGATTTGGACGGCGGCATCTTCACCTACGCCAAAGAGGGATTCGGCGAACTGATGGGGTTCTGCTCCGCCTGGGGTTACTGGCTGTGCGCCGTTATCGCCAACGTTTCGTATCTGGTGATCGTGTTCGCGGCGCTGAGTATTTTCACCGATCGCGGCGGCAACGTGATTCTCGGTGACGGCAATACTTGGCAGGCGCTGATCGCCGAATCCGCCCTGCTGTGGATCGTGCATGCGCTGGTGCTGCGGGGCGTACAAACCGCGGCCAGCATCAATCTGGCCGCCACCCTGGCCAAGCTGCTGCCGCTGGGGATGTTCGCCGTTTTGGCGGCGATCGCCTTCAAAATGGACGTGTTCACGCTGGATTTCAAAGGTATCGCCCTCGGCAAGCCGGTGTGGGAACAGGTCAAGGACACAATGCTGATCACCCTGTGGGTGTTTATCGGCGTGGAAGGCGCCGTGGTGGTTTCCGCCCGCGCCCGCAATAAGAAAGACGTGGGCCGCGCCACCATGCTGGCGGTGCTGTCGGCGCTGGCGGTGTACCTGATGGTCACGCTGCTGTCGCTGGGCGTGGTGCCGCGCAGCGAACTGGCCGACATGCGCAACCCGTCGATGGCGGTGCTGATGGTGGAACTGATCGGCCCGTGGGGGGACGTGATCATCGCCGCCGGTCTGATCATTTCCGTCTGCGGCGCCTACCTGAGCTGGACCATCATGGCGGCGGAAGTGCCGCTGCTGGCCGCACAGCACGGCGCGTTTCCGCGCGTGTTCGGCAAGCAGAATCGCCATCACGCCCCAGCATCTTCGCTGTGGCTGACCAACATCGCGGTGCAGCTGGCGCTGGTACTGATCTGGTTGACCGGCAGCAACTACAACTCGCTGTTGACCATCGCATCAGAAATGATCCTGGTGCCTTACTTCCTGGTCGGCGCGTTTCTGTTTAAGGTCGCATACCGCCGCCGCGACAAACGCTTGATCTTTGCCGCAACCGGCGCCTGCGTCTATGGCTTGTGGCTGCTGTACGCTTCCGGGCTGATGCACCTGCTGATGTCGGTGCTGCTGTATGCGCCGGGCCTGTTGGTGTTCATGTACGCCCGCCATGGCCATCGGGATATCAATCTGCTGAATCGCCTGGAAAAAGGCAGTATCTTCTTGCTGCTGGTGGCCACGCTGCCTGCCGGCTGGTTTATGTTGCACTAAAATAGCCTGCTAATGCGGCTGCCCGTCAGCCGCATTTCGTTACCCTTCTTTCCTCTTTTTTACCTCTCCCCCCGCTGTTGATCGGTCAATTGCCATGCTTGCGATTTCAAATGCAATTAATTATCATTATCATTTATAGCATCACCGGCAGGACATGGATGAGGCCTCCGATGGGAAACATCAGGAGGTCTTGTTAGGACAGACTGAAAATGGAAGGCATTTCATGGCTGAAAAACTGCTGCACGCATTACCCTTGTTTGCCGCCTGGGAAACGTCGATCGCCGAAGGCAACACGGCGTTCAATCAGCAACGCGATCGCCTGGCAATGACGCACTATCAGCAGGCGCTGGAACTCGCTCAGGCGATCCTCGCCGAGAAACCCTGGCTGAATGCGGACTATGCCGCCAGATTTGAAGCGCTGAATATTTTCGAATCAGCCCTTGCCGCGCTGATCGTCACGTTCAACAACATGACCCATCTACGCCTGCGGCAAAAGCCCCTGCGCGGCGTTGAGCCGCACGTGCATCAGGCCCGGCTCGCCATTGAGCAGGTGATGGACGATACCTCGCTGTGCGAACAGATGCAGCAGATCGCCGAGCGGCACCTGCTGCGTTTCCGAATAGAGACGCTGCAGGTGCTGCGCGAACATAAACAGCCGGAAACCGGCGTCTGCGCACCTGCGGCAAACCATTCCGCCACCGTGCATTAACAACGACATCACGACCTGAGGGGTAATCTGCCAATGAATGAATTGAATGACGACATGAAGAAAATGCTGGCCAAACAGCTGCCTGTGCAGGCAACCAGCAGCCCGGATGGCGTGCCCGATATCGGCCCCAAGCGTTCTCTGCGCCTTTATGATGACCGTACGCTGATTTACAACGAAAATACCGGTGGCCAGACGCTGCAAAATATCAGGGAAGGATCGAAAATGGCCGTTGTGGTCATCGATCGCGAGGCGCTGGACGGTTACCGCTTCATCGGCACGCCCGAACTGTTTCTGGCGGGCAAGCCGTTTGACGAGGCGCTGGCATTTGCAGAAAAAAATGGAATGAAACCGCCGAAATACGCGGTGCTTATTCATATAGACAGTATTTATACCCTGCGCTCCGGTCCTAATGCCGGGACCCGACTTTAGACGGCAAGCGTTGCGCGGCATGGGGTTTCACGTTCATGGTTAGGCCATCGCGGTCAGTCAATTGCCTAACCATGAACGGGCGGCCGGGTCGATGCACCCGGTCAGCTTTTAGGGGGAATGGTGACGGTCATGCGCTCACCCACCAGGGCAATCGCGATGCCTTCCGCGCACTCTTTCTGAATGGCCGCCAGCTGTTGCGCCTCCAGCGCATAGGGCAACTGAATATCAAATACCGTCAGGCCCTGCTGCTGCGCCAGGTCAATCAGGCGCACGATATTGGTTTCATCGCTAACCTGCGTTGACACCACCTGCAGCGCCAGATCTTTCAACTGCTCTTTGCGCGTTTGTGACGTGGTCACGCGCGATTTCAACACCATGCCGAAGATCGGCATCACACCATAAATAGCATCAACAAAGCGCCAGTGCTTCCTGCACGATGCGGACAGAAAATCCATGTAGTCGAAACAGATTTTCTCACTGCGCGCGATGGATGCAAGGTGATTGCTGTTCATCCCCTCATTCCTCTCATGGCCAGTGTTAACCCGTGGTCTTTCAAGCCGCCGCCGGGCGACAACCTGAAATGCATTGGGGATCTTACATCCAGAAATGGATAATCATGCGAAGCTTTAACGACTTTCCGCCGTATAATGGCATAATTCCCCTATTGTTTGCCAGTCTGTCCAGGAGCTTTAATCAATGGAACACCCCAACTCTGCCCCGGTGCTGATTACCGGCGGCGCGCGGCGCATCGGGCTGGCGCTCGCCAAAGCGTTTCTCGAGCGCGGCGTTCCCGTCATCATCGCCTATCGCAGCGAATATCCGGCGATGGCCGAGTTGAAAGCCTTGGGCGCCTGCTGCATTCAGGGCGATTTTTCCACGCACGAAGGCATCTACCGTTTCGCCGATCGGGTACGGCAAGTGGCACCCAAACTGCGCGCGGTGATACACAATGCCAGCGCCTGGCAAGCCGAGTCGCCGGAGGTGCCGCCGGAGCAGGTAATGGCGGCGATGCTGCAAATTCACGTCTATACGCCCTATTTGCTCAACCAGCTGCTCGAATCCTGCCTGACCGGCCAGGGCCAGGCAGGCGCGGACATTATCCATCTGACCGACTACGTGGTGGAAAAAGGCAGCGACAAACACATCGCCTACGCCGCCAGCAAGGCCGCGCTGGACAATATGACCCGATCGTTCGCCCGTAAGCTGGCGCCAGAGGTCAAGGTCAACGCCATCGCGCCGGCGCTGATCATCTTCAATGCGGGCGACGATGAAGCCTATCGCCAACAGGCGCTGGCGAAGTCGCTGATGAAGGTCGCGCCGGGCGAGAGCGAGGTGGTCAATCTGGTGAACTATCTGCTGGAAAGCCGCTACGTGACCGGCCGCACCCACGGCGTCGACGGCGGGCGGCCGCTGCGCTGACGCAAAGATCCGCATGGCGCATCCTCGCAGGCCGCGCTATGCTGAAATCCGCTTTTCTTATTAAAACACGGGCATATGCATAAAATTGTTTTTGTGGAAGACGATCCTGAAGTCGGCAAACTGATCGCCGCCTATCTGGGCAAACACGACATCGAGGTGCTGATCGAGCCGCGCGGCGACAGCGCGCAGGCGCGCATCGAGCGCGAGCAACCCGATTTGGTGCTGCTGGACATCATGCTGCCCGGCAAAGACGGCATGACGCTGTGCCGCGATCTGCGCCCCACCTTCCCCGGCCCGATCGTGCTGCTCACCTCGCTCGACAGCGACATGAACCATATCCTGTCGCTGGAGATGGGCGCCAACGACTATATCCTGAAAACCACGCCGCCGGCGGTGTTGCTGGCGCGCCTGCGTTTGCACCTGCGCCAACACAGCCAGCAGCCGAAAGAAGAGTCGGTTCAGCCGCTCACCCAGCACAACGCGCTGCATTTTGGGCTGCTGTGCATCGATCCGGTCAACCGCCAGGTCACGCTGGGCGAAGAAACGGTCACTCTGTCCACCTCGGATTTCGATCTGCTGTGGGAGCTGGCGACCCACGCCGGACAGATCATGGATCGCGAGGCGTTGCTGAAAAACCTGCGCGGCGTGAGTTACGACGGCATGGATCGCAGCATCGACGTGGCAATCTCGCGCCTGCGCCGCAAACTGTACGACAATGCGCTGGAGCCGTTCCGCATCAAGACCGTGCGCAATAAAGGTTATCTGTTCGCCCCTAACGCCTGGGCATCGGTGCAACAATGAGAAAACTTTTCGTCCAGTTCTTCCTGTTGCTGTTCGTCTGTTTTCTGGTGATGGCGATGCTGGTCGGCCTGGTGTACAAGGTGACCGCCGAGCGCGCCGGCCGCCAGTCGATGGACGATTTGATGAAAAGCTCGCTGTACCTGATGCGCAGCGAGCTGCGCGAAATCCCGCTGAAGGACTGGAACAAGACCATCGCCACGCTGGATCTCAACCTGTCGTTCAAACTGCATATCGAGCCGCTCGGTAAACAGGAACTGAGCGAAGATCTGAAAAAGCGGCTGCGGCTGGGGGAGATCATCGCCCTCGACGATCAATACACCTTTATGCAGCGCATTCCGCGCAGCCACTATGTGTTGGTGGTCGGCCCGATTCCTTATCTGTTCTATCTGCACCAGATGCGCCTGCTGGATCTGGTGTTGCTGGTGTTTATCGGCATGTCGCTGGCGCTGCCGGTGTTTCTATGGATGCGGCCGCACTGGCAAGACCTGCTCAAGCTGGAAAACGCCGCCCAGCGCCTCGGCGCCGGTCATCTGGATGAGCGTACCCACTTTGACCCCACCTCCAGCCTGAGCCGGCTTGGCGTGGCGTTCAATCAGATGGCCGACAACGTCAATACCCTGATCGCCAGCAAGAAACAGCTGATCGACGGCATCGCCCACGAGCTGCGGACGCCGCTGGTGCGCCTGCGTTATCGGCTCGAAATGAGCGATAACCTGTCCGACAGCGAGCAGCAGGCGCTGAACCGCGATATCGGCCAGTTGGAGTCGCTGATCGACGAGCTGCTGACCTACGCCCGTCTGGACCGTCCGCAGGTTGCGTTAAACATTGAACCCATCGATCTGCCAAAGTGGCTCGAGGACAAGGTCGACGATATCCGTCTTATTCATCAGGAACGCGACATCCAGCTCGATATCCCGCACGTCGGCGACTTCGGCGGCGTCGATCTGCGCCTGATGGAACGCGTGCTCGACAACCTGGTCAACAACGCGCTGCGCTATTCCGAGCAGCGCCTGCGTGTGGGCCTGTGGTTTGACGGCGACCTCGCCTGCTTGCAGGTCGAGGATGACGGGCCGGGCATCCCGCCGGAAGAGCGCGAACGGGTGTTCGAACCTTTCGTCCGCCTCGATCCCAGCCGCGATCGCGCCACCGGCGGCTGCGGGCTGGGGCTGGCCATTGTCCATTCCATCGCCGTCGCCTACCAGGGACAGGTGTTCGTCGAAGGCAGTTCGCTCGGCGGCGCCAGCTTCCGTTTCTGCTGGCCGGTGAAGCCGACATTCAGTTTAAAAGCCGATCTGGCGTAATACCGCCGGACCCTTCTCATTGGAGCCGAATAATAATGACATCTGCACATTCCAACACGTCTGCTTACGATCACCTGCGCGCTCTGTTCAGCCGGCTGTCGCGTTTCGGCCACCTGTCCGCCATCGCCGGTTGGGACATGCAGACCATGATGCCGCCGGGCGGCAGCAAGGCGCGCTCCGAAGCGCTGGCCGAGCTGAGCGTGCTGCAGCACCAGATTTTAACGGCGGAAAGCACCGGTGCGCTGTTGGATCGCGCGCAGCAAGAGACGCTGGACGAGCTCGATCGCGCCAATCTGCGCGAAATGCGCCGCCAATATGAGGACGCGGTGCTGCTGCCGGCGTCACTGGTCGAGGCCAAATCGCTGGCCGGCGCGCGCTGCGAACACGCCTGGCGCGCCCAGCGCCCGGCCAACGACTGGGACGGCTTCGCCGAGAACCTGCGCGAAGTGGTCAAACTCAGCCGGGAAGAGGCGCAGATCCGCGCACAGGCGGCCGGCACCAGCCGTTACGACGCCCTGCTCAACCTGTATGAGCCGGGCATGCGCAGCAGCGACCTCAACCGCATCTTCGGCGATCTGAAGACCTGGCTGCCGGATCTGTTGCAGCGCGTGGTGGCCAAACAGGCCAATGAACCTTGCCAGACGCCGCAAGGCCCGTTCAATGTAGACACCCAGCGCCACCTGAGCCTCAGCGTGATGAAACTGCTCGGTTTCAACTTCGACAACGGCCGCGTCGACGTCAGCGCTCACCCATTCTGCGGCGGCGTGCCGGAAGATGTGCGCATCACCACGCGTTACAACGAGAAGGAGTTTCTGACCGCGCTGCTGGGCATCGTGCACGAGACCGGCCACGCCCGCTACGAGCAGAACCTGCCGCGCGATCTGCTCGGCCAGCCGATCGCGCTGGCCCGCTCAACCGCCATCCACGAATCGCAGAGCCTGCTGTTCGAAATGCAGCTGGCGCGCGGCAATGAATTCCTGAAAATCTTGCGTCCGCTGGTCACCGCGCAGTTTGGCGAACAGCCGGCGCTGGAAGAAGCCAACTTCATTCGCCTCAACCAGCGCGTTAAGCCGGGCCTGATCCGCGTCGACGCCGACGAGGTGAGCTATCCTGCCCACGTCATCCTGCGCTACGAAATTGAAAAAGCGTTGATCGAAGGCGAGGTCGAAGTGGAAGACATTCCGGCCTTGTGGAATGAAAAGATGCACGCTTACCTCGGCCTCGACACCATCGGTAATTATCGCAACGGCTGCATGCAGGATATCCACTGGACCGACGGCGCGTTCGGCTACTTCCCGACGTACACCCTCGGCGCAATGTACGCCGCGCAGCTGTTCCACAGCGTGCGCCAGGCCCTGCCTTCGCTGAGCGAGGATATCGCCGCCGGCAATCTGCAGCCGCTGTTCCACTGGTTGCAGCACAACATCTGGCGCCACGGTAGCCGCTTCCCGACCGAGACGCTGATCGCCAACGCGACCGGCGAAGCGCTCAATCCACGCTACTTCCGTCAGCATTTGGAAAACCGCTACCTGTAATCTCTCCTGGCGCGGCCCTGTCGCGCCCTTTTCCCGCCTGCAAGACCGAATAATGCTTCATAACGCACGTACTGTGCCGGCAACGCCTTGGCTATAGAGTGGCGGGTGGCCACTCACCATAAGTATGTTGTAACTAAAATAGTAAAAACGCCGGCGTTCCGGCCTCTCATCCCAGTGCGTGACGGGCGATCATCGCCGCCAGCTGCGGCCTCAACGCGGCCGGCAGGTCATGCCCCATGCCCGGCATAATATGCAATTTGGCGTTGACGACCGCGCGGGCAATCGCCACTCCGCCCGCCTTGCGCACCAGCCGATCGCGATCGCCGTGAATGACCAGCGTCGGTGCAGCGATGCGCCGGCTGTAACGACGCAGATCGCCGCTGCCGAGCAACGCGGAAAGTTGCCGCTGCATGCCTGCCGGATCCACGCCCCGCTTCAGCAGCCGCTTCACCAACGCATCCAATTCCGCCTCTTCCGGCGGGTAAAACCGGGTGCCGAGCGCACGCAGGAAGGCTTTCATACCTTCATGGCGCTGCTGCGGCGTCAAATCGGCCGCGGGCCGGCGCACCAACAGCCACAGCAGCGAAGGCGCCGGCGGCGGTAACAGCGGCTGATTGGTGCTGGAGAACAAGATACATAATGAAGCGACGCGCTGCGGATAGTCGGCGGCCAGCACCTGGGCGATCATCCCCCCCATCGAGGCGCCCAGTACGTGAGCCTGCGGGATGCGCAGGTGATCGAGCAGATGCGCCGCGTCCGTTGCCATGTCCGCCAGGGTATAAGGCACCGGCGTTTGCCAACCGAGCTGGGCGCGCAGCATCAGTAGCCACAGCGGCTGCGCGCGCTGCGCCTGCGTTTTGCCGGAAAGACCGACGTCGCGGTTGTCATAACGGATCACCCGAAACCCCTTGGCCACCAGGGCGCGGCAGAAATCGTCAGGCCACAACAGAAGCTGCGCGCCGATGCCCATGATGAGCAGCAGCGGCGGGTGCGTCTCATCGCCCCAGTCCTCATAGGCCAGCGGCACCTCGCCCTGTTCCGTCACGCCACAGCGAATCGTTATCTCTTTCATTTTAAATCCCTTTTATCGCGCCTGGCGGTCATTATAGCAGCAATCCCCTTTGCCGCCGCCGCCCTGTACATTAGGTTACAAGCCGAAACCAATCACTCACGGAAAGCCGGGCGCCGTTTGCCTACTATCATTTCAACGGCCCCGCAGTGGGGTTGATACCCAAAAGTCATGTTGAGGATTCTGCGATGAAAAAAGTATTAGCTCTGGTTGTTGCCGCTGCAATGGGTCTGTCTTCCGTGGCTTTCGCTGCCGAGGCTGCCACCACCGCACCTGCGGCTACCGCAACCACCGCCACCGCTGCGCCGGCTAAAGCTCAGGTGAAACACCACGGCAAGAAAGCCCCGGTTCAGAAAGCTCAAGCGGCCAAAAAGCATCACAAAAAAGCCGGTAAGAAAGCCCCGGCTCAAAAAGCCCAGGCGGCTAAAAAGCACCACAAGAAAGCCAGCCACAAAAAAGCGTAATGACGTGAGGGTCCCCTCACCGCTTCAGGCTTGACGTGTACGACACCCGGTTCGCCGGGTGTTTTTTCATCGGGGGGTTCTCATTGATGCTGCGCCGCTACCTGTTCGAGATCGTTCTGACCGCCCTGATCCTTTGTGGACTGATCGCCGTCTTTTTTTACCTGTAGCCTGCCGCGTCGCCGGCGGGAAATTATTGAAAAATCAATTATTGCCCATCCACATGGCTGCTAAATCAGTCTATAGTTAGCATTCAGTGTGTTTATGGATGATCCGTATTTGTCAGGCAAGAGATCTATGCGCATATCCGTTTTACCGTTGCTGTGCTTACTCCCACTCATCGCTGCTCAGGCGGCACGCGCCGACGGCCCGTCCAAGGCCGAGCAAACGCGTCTGTTTTTCGGCAAAGATGAAAGAATCAAAGTCACGGATACCGCCGCCCAACCGTGGCAGGCCATTGGCCAGATCGAAACCGCCAGCGGCAATCTGTGTACCGCCACGCTGATCTCCCCGCACCTGGCGTTAACCGCCGGCCACTGCGTGCTGGCACCGCCCGGGCAACTGGATAAGGCCATCGCCCTGCGCTTTGTGGCAGGCGATAAATCCTGGCAGTATCAAACCGGCAATATCGAGACCCTGGTCGACAGCAAGCTGGGCAAAAAGCTGAAGCCGGACGGCGATGGCTGGATCGTGCCGCCCGCCGCTGCCGCCTATGACTTTGCGCTGATCCGTCTGAAAGACAAAAAGCCGCTGCCGATCGCCCCACTGCCGCTGTGGCAAGGCGACAGCAAGGCGCTGACTCAGGCCCTGAAACAGGCCAAACGGCTGATAACCCAAGCGGGTTACCCGGAAGATCATCTGGATGACCTCTACAGCCACCAAAACTGCAAGGTCACCGGCTGGGCCCAGCAAGGCGTACTGTCGCACCAGTGCGATACCCTGCCCGGCGACAGCGGTTCACCGCTGCTGTTGAAAACCGCCGACGGCTGGCAGCTGATCGCCATCCAAAGTTCGGCGCCGGCGGCGAAAGATCGCTATCGCGCCGATAACCGCGCCCTGGCGGTGCCCGGCATCCGCGAAGCGCTGGACGCCCTGGCCGCAGGCAAATAATCCTCTCTCAGCGGCGCATTATGCGCCGTTGTGCTTTATCAGCCCCCTTGCATATAGCGCCGCGGCGTGGTGCCGGTGAACTGACGGAAAAAGGCGATAAACGCGCTGTCGCTGGAAAACCCCAACCGCTGCGCCACCGCGCTGACCGACGGCAACGCCGCCAGCAGCTCGATCGCGCGCATCAGACGCCACTGCTGGCACCACTGCTGATAGCTCAGGCCGGTTTCTCGCTGAAACAGCCGCGTTAGCGTTTTAGCGTGCAGATTCAAGCGCTGCGCCAACGCCGCCAACGCCGGTAACTCGTCGCTCTCCGGCAGCGTGGCCAGCCAGGCGGCAAGACGCCTGTCCTGCGGCAGCCGCAGTTGGGTCTTCTCTCGCTGCGCCCCGCCAAGCTCATTGATCAACACCGCCAGCAAATCGCGCGCCTGGGGCTGCGCCAACGCATAGTCCAGCGGCCAGTGCGCGATGCGCTCGACGATCGCCGCCAACAGCGGGTTCACCGCCAGCACCGCAGCCTGTGGCGGCATGACGGCCGTCAGCGCCGGATCGAAATACAGCGAGCGATAAGCGACGCGGCCGCGCAGCTGCACCCGATGCGCAATGCCGCCCGGTATCCAGACGCTGCGCGTCGGCGGCAAAATCAACCACTGCTGCGCCAACGTGACCGTCATGCACCCCTGCGGCGCATACAGCAGCTGCGAACGCTGATGCCAATGCAGCCCGGAGTCGTGCTCCGTCAGTTCGGCCGCGATGCCAAGCACCGGTGCCGGCAGCCGATCCGGGTCGAACGGGTGATGCTGTTGAATCAGCGCCATCGGATTGTCCTATATCTGTTGTTTTTTGTCCTAATGATTGTAATCGAACAAAACGCCGCTCCCTATACTGGCCGCCTTAACTTTTAGGGAGAATGGGCATCATGCAACGCTTATCTTTACCGCTGCTCGTCACCGCCATCATGACGCCGCAGATCCTGGAAACGCTGTACAGCCCGGCGCTTACCGCCATCCGCAGCGATTTCGGTATCAGCGCCGCGCAGGCCGGGCAGACGTTATCCATCTATTTCTTCGCCTTCGCCCTGGGGGTCGCCTTTTGGGGCGCCTTCTGCGATCGCTTCGGCCGCCGTCCGGCGATGCTGGCCGGCCTGGCGCTCTATCTGGTCGGCGCCGGCATTGCGCTGCTGAGCGGCAGTTTCACGCTGTTGCTGGCCGCCCGTGCGCTGATCGCCTTCGGCGCCGCGGTCGGATCAATCGTCACGCAAACCATGCTGCGTGATGTCTATCAAGGCCCGGCGCTGGGGCGCATGTTCGCGCTGGTCGGCATCGCGCTCTCCATCAGCCCGCTGCTGGGGATGTTTGCCGGCGGCGCGCTGGTCGCCTGGGGCGGCAGCGCTGCGATCTTCATCGCACAGGCAGCCTGGGCGCTGGCGCTGCTGCTGTGGAGCTACGGCACGTTGCCGGAAACGCGGCAGCGGCAGATCGCAACGGACGCCGCACCGGGCATTGCCCTGACGACGATGCTGCGCGATCGGCACATCTGGTGTTCGGCACTGTTGGTCGCCAGCTTCAATATCATGGTGTTCAGCTACTTCAGCCTGGCGCCATTCATGTTCGAAAGGCTGGGATTGAGCAGCCAACAGTTTGGCTACTCGGGCGTGATGCTGGCACTGGGCAGCCTGGCGGGGGCGCTGTTAAACCGCCACCTGCTGGCGCGCGGCGTCAGCGCCAAACGTCAGATCCTGCTGGGGGGATTGCTGGCGGTAGCCAGCGGCGTGGCACTGTTCTGGTGGCAACACAGCCTGTGGATGCTGCTTCCCTGTGGGCTGGTGATGCTGGCATTCGGGTTGGCTATCCCGAATGTGCTGAGCCAGGCGCTGACCCGCTACCGGCAGCAACTCGGCACCGCCGGTGCGTTATTTGGACTGCTGTACTACCTGCTGATCGGTCTGGGGCTGACGATCGCGGCGCGCGGGCAGGATTTGGCCGCCACGCTGCTGCTGTGCGGCCTGTTGAGCCTGTGGTGCGCCGGCAGCTTGCCGGCCGGCGCGCCTGAGCTTAGCCCGAAAGCTGCTCGATAGTTTGCAGAATGCGCTTGTCGGAGATCGGGTAAGGCGTGCCCAGCTGCTGCGCGAACAGGCTGACGCGCAGCTCTTCTATCATCCAGCGCACCGCTTTTACCTCTTCCTCCTGCTGTCGCTTCGGCGGCAGCTTGTTCAGCCACTGCTGCCAGGCCTGCTGCACCTGCTCCACCCGCAACATCTGCGCGCGGTCGCGGTGCGGATCGATAGCCAATTTTTCCAATCGGCGCTCGATCGCCTGCAGGTAACGCAGCGTATCCGGCAGGCGTTTCCACCCGTTGCCGGTCACGAAGCCGCGGTAGACCAGCCCGCCGAGCTGGGTCTTGATGTCCGACAGCGCCAGCGCCAACGACATGTCCACCCGGCCCTTCAGCCGTTTGTTAATGTTGAAGACCGCCGTCAGGATCTGCTCAACCTGCTTGGCCACCTCAACGACCGTGTCGTTCAGCTCGGCGCGGATCTGCTCCTGCAACCGTGCAAAGTCTTCCTCTTGCCAGACCGGGCCGCCGTGTTCGGCGATCAGCTTGTCAATGCCGCACGAAATGCAATCGTCGATCAGCTCCAGCACCTTGCCGTACGGGTTGAAATAGAGCCCCAGCTTGGCCTTGTTCGGCAGCTTTTCATGCAGGTATTTGATCGGCGAAGGAATATTCAGTAGCAGCAGGCGGCGCGTGCCCTGCCACATCGCCTGTTGCTGCTCGCTTTCGCTGTCGAACAGGCGGATCGCCACGCTGTCCTTTTCATCCACCAGCGCCGGGTAAGCCTTCATCGAATAGCCGCCGCGCTTCTGCTCGTAAAACGCCGGCAGTTGGCCAAAGCTCCAGACATGCAGATTGCTCTGCTCCAGCCCGTCGTCGGCCACCGCCGACAGCGTTTCCTGCACCTTCTCTTTCAGCTGCAGGCGCAACGCGGCCAGGTCTTTGCCTTCGCGCAGCGTCTGGTTTTTCTCGCCCACCACGCGGAAGGTCATCTTCAGATGATCGGGCACCTGATCCCACTGCCAGTCATCACGTGACACGGTCACGCCGGTCATGCGCCGCAGCTCGCGCTCCAGTGCGTCCAGCAGCGGCAATTCCAGCGCCGTTACGCGGCCAAGGAACGCCTCGGCGTAGTTCGGTGCCGGCACGAAGTTGCGACGCACCGGCTTCGGCAGCGACTTGATCAGCGCAATCACCAGCTCGCGGCGGATGCCCGGGATCTGCCATTCAAAGCCCTGCTCCTCCACCTGATTGAGGATTGGCAGCGGAATGTGCACCGTCACCCCGTCGGCGTCGGTGCCCGGTTCGAACTGGTAGCTCAGCCGCAGCTTGAGGTTGCCCTGATGCCAGAAGTTCGGGTAGTCGAGCGCGCTGATCTTGTTGGCGCCGTCCTTGATCAGCATCTCTTTTTCGAAGTTCAGCAAGTCCGGCTGCTGTTTGGCCGCGTTCTTCCACCAGCTGTCGAAATGACGGCCGGAAACCACGTCGTTGGGGATGCGGCGATCGTAGAAGCCGAACAGCGTTTCGTCGTCCACCAGAATGTCGCGGCGGCGCGATTTATGCTCCAGCTCCTCCACTTCGGCGCGCAGCTTTTGGTTTTCGCGGAAGAAGGCGTGGCGCGTCTGCCAGTCGCCCTCCACCAGCGCATGGCGAATAAACAGCTCGCGGCACAGCAATGGATCGATGGAGCCGTAGTTGACCTGGCGCGCCGCAACGATCGGCAGACCGAACAGCGTGACCTTTTCGCTGGCCATCACCGCGCCCTGCGACTTCGACCAGTGCGGCTCGCTGTAGCTGTGTTTCACCAGGTGCTGAGCCAGCGGCTCGATCCATTCCGGTTCGATGCGGGCGGCGATGCGTCCCCACAGGCGGCTGGTTTCCACCAGTTCGGCCACCATGGTCCACTTCGGCGGCTTCTTGAACAGGCCGGAGCCGGGGAAGATCGAGAAGCGGGCGTTGCGCGCGCCGGTAAATTCCTGCTTGTCCGCATCCTTCTGGCCAATGTGCGACAGCAAGCCGGTCAGCAGCGCGGTGTGCACGCTGCGGTAGTCGGAAGGCGTGCTGTTGATCGGCAGCCCCAGCTCTTTCACCACCTGGCGCAGCTGGGTATAGATATCCTGCCACTCGCGCACCCGCAGGTAGTTGAGGAAATCGTTGCGGCACAGCCGGCGGAACTGGCTGGAGGAGTTCGCCTTTTGCTGCTCCTGCAGATAATCCCACAGGTTGACGAACGCCAGGAAATCCGAGTCTTTGTCGGCGAAGCGGCGGTGTTTCTCATCCGAGGCCTGCTGCTTGTCCATCGGGCGCTCACGCGGATCCTGAATCGACAGCGCGGCGGTGATGATCATCACCTCGCGCACGCTGCCGCTCTTCTGCGCTTCCAGCACCATACGCGCCAGACGTGGGTCGATCGGCAACTGCGCCAGCTGCCGGCCCTGCGGCGTCAGCTGATAGTGACCGTTGTCGGCGGTAGCGATCGCCCCCAACTCTTCCAACAGGCGCACGCCATCCTGAATATTGCGCTTGTCCGGCGCCTCGACGAACGGAAACGCAGCGATGTCACCCAGCCCCAGCGAGGTCATCTGCAAAATGACCGACGCCAGGTTGGTGCGCAGAATTTCCGGATCGGTAAACGCCGGCCGCGAGAGGAAATCCTGCTCGGAGTACAGACGGATGCACACCCCTTCCGAGACGCGGCCGCAGCGCCCTTTACGCTGGTTGGCGGAGGCCTGCGACACCGGTTCGATCGGCAGGCGCTGCACCTTGGTGCGGAAGCTGTAGCGGCTGATGCGCGCGGTGCCCGGATCGATGACGTACTTGATGCCCGGCACCGTCAGCGAGGTTTCCGCCACGTTGGTGGCCAGCACGATGCGGCGGCCGTGGTGCGACTGGAACACCCGGTTCTGCTCGCTGTTCGACAGGCGCGCGTACAGCGGCAGCACCTCGGTATGCGGCAGATTGAGGCGGTTCAGGGCGTCGGCGGTATCGCGGATCTCGCGCTCGCCGCTCATGAAGATCAGAATGTCGCCCGGTCCTTCGCGCCCAAGTTCGTCCACCGCATCGAAAATCGCCTGCAGCTGGTCGCGATCGGTATCGTCACCGTCGTCGACCACCGGGCGGTAGCGCACCTCCACCGGGTAAGTGCGGCCGGAAACCTCGATGATTGGCGCATTGTTGAAATGGCGCGAGAAGCGCTGCGGATCAATGGTCGCCGAGGTGATGATCACCTTGAGATCCGGGCGCTTCGGCAACAGTTCGCGCAGGTAGCCAAGAATAAAGTCGATGTTGAGGCTGCGCTCATGCGCTTCATCGATGATCAGCGTGTCGTACTGCATCAGCAGGCGGTCCTGCTGAATTTCAGCCAGCAAAATACCGTCGGTCATCAGTTTGACCAGGGTGTTTTCTCCCACCTGATCGTTGAAGCGCACCTTGTAGCCGACGCTGCCGCCGAGCGAGGTTTCCAGCTCGTCGGCAATACGGTTGGCGACGGTGCGCGCCGCCAGACGGCGCGGCTGGGTATGGCCGATCAGCCCTTTCACCCCACGCCCCAACTCCAGGCAAATCTTCGGCAACTGGGTGGTTTTCCCCGAGCCGGTCTCCCCGGCGACGATCACCACCTGGTGATCGCGAATGGCGTTTAAAATGTCCTGCTTTTTTTGGCTGACCGGCAGGCTTTCCGGATAGGTAATGCGCGGACAAGACGCGGCGCGCGCCTGCACTTTTTGCCGCGCCGCCGCGATGTCGCTTTCCACTTCGGCGGCAACCGCCAGCTGGGCATCGGGATTTTTGATTTTTCGTGCGCCCTGCAGGCGACGACGCAGGCGTTGTTGATCGCGGAGCATCAGCTCGCTCAGTTGGGCCGGCAGTGCCTCGAGCGGAGATTTCACGTTCGGTGTTCCTTGTTTCTTCGCCGCCAAGGCCAGGCTTGGCAACGGTTTAATGTTTTTTTAGCGATTTTTTTGCTTTAGCCGCACAGCCTATCACAAACGGCTTTCTCCCCCTACTTCCGCGAGTAAAGCGTCGCTATGTCATTCAATAAAATTGAACGGAGATCTCGAAATATTGCGCTATCACTGTTGGGGGAATGTGAATAGCATGTACTTCATGCAAGGGACGCTGAGTCCTGATGTCACTGTCACAACGTAAGGAATTATCGATGAGCAACGTATTGGTTCTGAAATCAAGCATCCTGGCGACCTACTCTCAGTCTAACCAACTGGCCGATTTCTTCGTAGAGCAATGGAGCAACGCCCACAGTGGCGATACCATCACCATTCGCGATCTGGCCGCGCAGCCAATCCCGGTCCTGGATGGCGAACTGGTTGGCGCGCTGCGCCCTTCCGATGCTCCGTTGACCCCGCGTCAAAAAGAAGCGCTGGCCCTGTCGGACGAACTGATCGCCGAGCTGCAGGCCAATGATGTCATCGTGATTGCCGCACCGATGTACAACTTCAACATTCCGACCCAGCTGAAAAACTATTTCGACCTGGTTGCCCGCGCCGGCGTGACCTTCCGCTATACCGAAAACGGTCCGGAAGGCCTGGTGAAAAACAAACGCGCCGTGATCCTGACCAGCCGCGGCGGCATCCATAAAGGCACCCCGACCGACCTGGTAGAACCTTACCTGCGTCTGTTCCTGGGCTTCATCGGCATCACCGATGTGGAGTTTGTCTTCGCGGAAGGCATCGCCTACGGCCCGGAAGTGGCGACCAAAGCACAGGAAGACGCCAAGGCGGCCCTGTCTCAGGTGGTTGCTGCCTAAGACCCTGCGCAGGCGCGCCGAGCCCCTGCCGGACAAAAGGCAAGTCCTGTCAAACCTGCACTACCCTCATAATAATCATCTATCCGTATCATTTAGCGCGCCAGACGGCGCGCTTTTTTTATTTCTTCAGCCACTGGCCGTTGATACCGCGCACATACTCGCCGCTCTGCGCCCGCGTCACCAGCTTCTGCCCGGCCATGCGCGCCACTTCATCGACGGCGATATGGTTGCCGTCCGCCACTTCCTGATACTTCTCGGCGCGGCCGGCGTTGATGCGTTTCACCAGCGCCAGCGTTTCTGCATCCTGCTTCACCGGCGCGATATAACCGCTCAGGGTTTCACCCACCCGCCCTTGCTGCTTCGCCTCATCCAGCGTCAACGCCATCGCCATGCCGCTGAACAACCAGGCGGCACCGACCAGCCACAAATAACGTTTTTTCATGTCGGCTCCTAGAACAGACCGCTTTGGGTTTTCAGCAGGTTTTCGACGTCCTTATCCACCTTGATATGAATTTCATGCTCGATCTTGACGTTCATATTGATGGTGATCGGATCCTTCGGCGTCGCCACCTCGATGCGCGGCACGCAGCCGCTCAGCAGCGAAACGCACAGCACCGCTGCCAGCGTCGACACACTCATGATTTTCATTGTTGTTCCCCAGGTTGTGAGAGGGCCTGCTCCAGCCACTCCTGTAAATTGTCGCCGAAGCGCAAACTGCGCCACAGCTGAAACACGTTTTCCTGATGGCGATAGTTCAGGATCACCTCGCGCTTGGCGCTCTTCTGCGGGTTGATGCCGTCGATGCGCGCGCTCAGCGTCAGCTCGCCCAGGTTATCGAGATCGACCCGGGCGTGCGAACGGTTGATTTCCATATAGCGCAGCCAGTCGATCGCCGCGCCGGTTGCCAGGTTGTTGCTGCCGATGGCGTCGGCCATGTCTTTGTCCAGCCGCAGCGTCAGGGTGCCGGCGTTGGCGATCCAGCCGTTTTGCACCAGCCATTTCGGGTGGTTCAGGAACAGCGGCAGCTCGCCGTCGACCCGGCCGGACATGGCGAATTGCTTCGGTTTCAGGGCGGTGAACAGCGCGCTGAGATCGACCTTGTCCAGCTTCAACACCGCGGCGTCATGCTGCGGCAACCGCAGCGCCGACAGGCTGATATGCCCGTTGAGCATGTCCACGCCGACGTTGCTCAACGTCAGCGGCTGCCCTTCACTGTAAGGATAGGTGCCCTGCAGATCGGCGGAAATGTTCTGCATTTCAAACAGGTTGGTAAAGGACTTGATGCGCAGCGATATCGGCTGTTTAGCCCCCAGTTGCCACTGATGCTGCTTGAACCGGTACGACAGGATGAAATCCAGGCCGCTCATTTCGCCGTCCTTCAGCCACATGCCGCCATTTTTCACCACCCAGTGGCCGCCGGCCTCAAACCCTTGTTCACGGGCGGCGGAAAACGCCGACTGCGCGTAAAACTCGCCGTCGCGCAGCGTGAGATTGAGATCCGGCGCCAGCAGCGGCTGGAAGACCTTCAGCGACTGCTTCGGCCACCAGGCTTCGCCGCGCAGGCGCTCGCCGTCCCAGCGGCCGCGCAGCGCGATCGGCCCGATCTGCTGCGCCTGCAGTTTGCCCTGCAGCTGGAAACTGTCCGGCGAACGGCCGTTCACCTGCAGCGCCAGCACCGGCGTCGGCAGATGGCCACCGTCGCTGAAGCTGACCTTATCCGCCGCCAGCTGGAATTCGCCGTTGAGCTGCGGGCTTTGTTCATCACGCTGCCAGCGCAGCGGTTGGTTGAGGCTCAGGCGCGGCGCGGCGACCGTCACCAGACCGTACTTCAATTTGTCGAAGCCGGTGGAGAGCTTGTCGAGCACCAGCTCGCTGTCCTGCCAGCGGCCGCTGCCGGCAACGTCCCAGGCGGCCTGCAGCGGCGGCAACCGGCCGTTGCCCCAGTAACGCCACTGCCAGTCACCCTTATCCGGCCAGAAATCCTGCGCCTGGCCGTCCAGGTGCAGCTTGAAGCGCCCCCAATAACTGTCGCTGGCGCTCAAAATCGCCTGCAGGCGGCCGGTGATACCGGCGGCCGTCACCTTCACGCCGGCCAACGGTAAACGCGCCTCTTCCAGCGTCATTTCCGGCGTCACCTTGCCCCACAGGCGCAGCAGCGAACCGGGCTGAAGCACCAGCGTCGGGTTGAGAATGCTGCCGCCGAGCACGCCCGGGATCGACGCGGTGGTGGAGAAGTCGGCCAGATTGGCCTGGCCGGTCAGTTGGAAACGCAAATCGCTGTCGGTCAACCCCACCTTGCCCGGCCCGAGGGTAAGCACCGCATTGCCCTTGCCGTTGTGACCGGCGGTGATCACGTTCAGCCGCGCGCTGATCTCCGTTTCATCCAGCCCTTTGCTCCAGTCGTGCAGCGCGATGCTCAGGCCGCCGTTCAACGGCTGCCCGCTGTATGGCCAACGCCACTCGCCCTGCTTGATGCTGACCCGCTGCGGGGTCACTTCCCACGGCAGCACCGCCAGCGGCCGGTCGTCGCCTTTTTCGCTCACCGTCAACACGCCCTGCTGCTGTTGCCAGCGCATGTCCAGCAACACCGGTTTTTCCAGATAGGCGGTCTGCATTTCCCCCTGCAGCGCGCCCTGCGTCGGCAGGCTGGCCAGATCCAGAGGAATGGTTATCTTGCCGGCGAGGTGCAGCGGTTGCGCGCTGTTGGGCGGGACGACGGTCAGGCTGTGCAACGTCAGCTGCTGTTTTTCATCCAGCTGCGCCTCGGCACTGAGATTCGGCCCCTGATAATACAGGCGTTGCCCGTCGGAACCGGAAGAGAGCTGCAGCTTGCCGGCATAGCGCTGCCAGGGAATGAGCGTCAGGTCATTAATGGTGAGGTCCAACGGCGGCAGCTGTTGCTGCAGTTGATCGAGCGCCAGCGGCGCGCTGTTGGCGTCACCGCCCGGCAGTTTTGACAAACAGGCGCTATCGACGCTGACCTTGTCGCTCGAGAGCTGCCAGCGGCCCTGGCGATAAGCCAACAGTGTCGGCCCGACGTTGGCCAGTAGGCAATCTTGCGCGGTGAAACGCGCCCCTGCCAACGCCAGGCCGCCCTGGCGCCAATGCAGCTTACCCTGCAACTCCAGCCGGCTTCCCGCCGGCAACCAATGCGATAACACCCCCGGCAGCCAGCGCGGCAAAGTTTGCCACAACGCCAGCACCAGGATTGCGCAACCCGCCACCGTCCCTATGAATACTTTTAATCGCCTGGTCATTAAATGATTGCTTCGTTCCTGAGTTAGGCATTCGTTAAGTCTATGCCTGAATTGACAATAATGATGGCACGAATTTGAGATAGGGTGAAGCTGAGTGCGGTCACGGAGGCGATTTGCACCTTTTTGGCGCAAACGTATGCGGGGTTGTAGATTTTCGTTACATATACATCACATAAATGGGACAGTTTTCAGACTTTTGTTATTGTCGTTACCATTGATGATTAATAGTCTTGCAAGCATTCTAATAAAAGTTTAGCTGCTAGCTAACTGTGTACTAGAGAAGCCATTCCCCACACCCCCGTGGGGATTTTTTTGTCGCTCGCCGTCACCGTCGTCTTCCCTTCACCGTATCGAGCCCCCGTGCAGCCCAGCAGCGGCGATTTCGTCCGTGTCTAGAATGGCTAACCAATTGTCGAATTTACTAAAATCTGTTAAATTGATCACAAAATCACGGTGGAGAAACCACGATGAAATTGGCGATATACAGTACCAAACAGTATGACCGTAAATATCTCGAACTGGTGAATCAGCAATTTGGCTATGAGCTGGAATTCTTCGACTTTTTACTCAGCAAAAAAACCGCCAAAACGGCCGCCGGTTGCAAGGCGGTGTGCATCTTCGTCAACGACGACGCCAGCCGTGAAGTGCTCGAAGAGCTGGCGGCGCTCGGCGTTGAAATCCTCGCCCTGCGCTGCGCCGGTTTTAATAATGTCGATCTGGACGCCGCCAACGCACTGGGCATCAAGGTGGTGCGCGTGCCGGCCTATTCGCCGGAAGCCGTGGCGGAACACGCCGTCGGCATGATGATGTGCCTGAACCGCCGTATTCACCGCGCTTATCAACGCACCCGCGATGCCAACTTCTCTTTGGAAGGGCTGATCGGCTTTAACATGCATAACCGCACCGCAGGGGTGATCGGCACCGGTAAAATCGGCGTGGCGACGATGCGTATTCTGAAAGGCTTCGGCATGAAGCTGCTGGCTTACGATCCCTTCCCCAGCGAACAGGCGCTGGAACTGGGGGCGGAGTATGTCGATCTGAAAACGCTGTACGCGCAGTCCGACGTGATCACCCTGCACTGCCCGCTGACGCCGGAAAACCATCATCTGCTGAATGCCGATGCCTTCGCGATGATGAAAAACGGGGTAATGGTGATCAACACCAGCCGCGGCGCGCTGATCGACTCCACCGCCGCCATCGACGCACTGAAGCAACAGAAAATCGGCGCGCTGGGGATGGACGTCTACGAGAACGAACGCGACCTGTTCTTTGAAGACAAGTCTAACGACGTGATTCAGGATGACGTGTTCCGCCGCCTGTCGGCCTGCCACAACGTGCTGTTCACCGGTCATCAGGCTTTCCTGACCGAAGAGGCGCTGACCAGCATTTCGCAAACCACGCTGCAGAACATCAGCCAGTTGGATCGCGGCGAAACCTGTCCGAATCAGTTGCACGCCTGACGTGATCTCAGGGCGCCCACGAGGCGCCCTGTTTCTTTGAGAGAACGACGATGAGAAAAACCACGGTAGCCGCCTTTGCAGCGCTGGTTCTAGGGGGATGCAGCATGAAACCACACACGGCCGTCACGCCCGGCGATCTGTTGCATCACAACTTCGTGTTGCAGAGCGTAGATGGCGAAACGGTGAAATCACCGGTGGGCGGCGGCCTGCTCAATCTGGAGTTCGGCGAGAACCTGCATGTCTCCGGCGCGATGTGCAACCGTTTCTTCGGCCAGGGGCAATTACGCGACGGCATGCTGACGGTGAAACCGTTGGCCTCGACGCGCAAGCTGTGCCCTGATGAGCAGCGCAACCGCTGGGATCGGGTGATTGGCACCGTGCTCGAAAACGGCGCCAACGTGACGCTAAACGCACAGCAGCTGACGCTCAACGGCAGCGGCCACACGCTGGTTTATACCCTGCGCGACTGGGTGTATTGATCCTGCTCGCCAAGCCGGGTGCCGCGGGCTTACCCGGCGCAGCTGCCCAGGCCCAGCGTGCGTTCCTCACACTGTTTGCCGTTCGGCATCTGGCACATGCGCAGCGCTTCACCGTTCAGGTTGTGCGCGATGGTGGTGACGCCGCCGACCGCCGCGCAACCGGCGCTGGTCTGCAACGTATTGATTCTGGCACTGTTAGCCTGCTGTACTGGCTCTTCGTTATTGCTGCTGCAGGCGGCTAAAAGCAGCACGGCGCTGGCAAGCAGCCATTTTGATGTCGTCATTATCCCACTCCTGAACCCGGAACTGCGCTGTGTAAAATCGCCATTGCTGATAACGCGCGTCACTTGGCGGACACGTTTCGCTATCTTTGATGCAAACTTGTTTAATCTAGCTCGATATATAAATAATGAAAATATATTCCGGTCATTATTTGTGGTTTTTTTGCGCCGGCCGGACATTTATTTTGTTTGCAGAATATTTCCGCCCCTATTGCGAGGCGTTAAACGTGACGGCGCCACCCGCTGCCCGGCCCCGGCCGCATGCGGAAAGTGATAACGTCACTGCTGCTGCCGAGGAAGTTTCCTCCCGCGAAATCGGTCTTAATTATCTTCGCGTGCTTTCAGTGAGACGGCGCATTTTTTGCTACCGGAGAGGATGATATTTGCGTCTATGCTGGCGGCGCTAAGTAATTAGCATTCCACTATTTTCAGTGAATGATGGCTGAATTCTTCAACCGGCGCGACTTACGGTCACGCCGGCCTTTTTTCACATTAAAATAACACTCAGTGCACCGAGGCTTTGGACAGTAAATTAATCACCAGCACGCCGGCAATAATTAATCCCATGCCGACGATCGCCGGCCAATCCAATTTTTGCTGATAAACAAATACCGCCGCGATCGACACCAGCACGATGCCCATGCCCGACCAAATCGCATACACGATACCCAAGGGCATGCTCTTGACCACCATCGACAGCCCCCAAAATGCCACGCCGTAGCCCAGCACCACCAGCAGCGACGGCCACAGGCGGGTAAAGCCCTCGGAGGCTTTTAACATGGTGGTGGCGATCACTTCTGCGACAATCGCCATCGTCAAATACACAAATGCGCTCATGATTTTCTTCTGTCAGTTTACCGATGCGCAATTATGACGCGCCGGCAATAAATTGTCTTTAAACGGCGAAAACAATTTATTGCCGTCGCCCCCAATCGACGAGGAAATACGCCCTTGACGATTTATCACCCGCCACACAAACACGATAAAGCCACGTTCAAACCCTCTGTTAGACTTTTTTCCATTACTGCGAAAGTGCGCTTTCGCGGCTTTGTGAGCAATGAAAAGGTAACGTCGATGATAACTACAGATGGTAATAACGCAGTCGCTTCCGTGGCCTATCGCACCAACGAAGTGATTGCCATCTACCCTATCACGCCGAGTTCCACCATGGCGGAACAGGCGGATGCCTGGTCCGGCGATGGTCGGCAAAACATCTGGGGCGACATCCCCCGGGTGGTGGAAATGCAGTCGGAAGGCGGCGCGATCGCCACCGTGCACGGCGCCTTGCAAACCGGTGCGCTCTCGACCTCGTTCACTTCATCGCAGGGTCTGCTGCTGATGATCCCGACGCTGTACAAGCTGGCCGGCGAGCTGACGCCGTTCGTGCTGCATGTCGCCGCGCGCACCGTGGCCACGCACGCGCTGTCTATCTTCGGCGATCACTCGGACGTGATGGCGGTGCGCCAGACCGGCTGCGCCATGCTGTGTGCCGGCAACGTGCAGGAGGCGCAGGACTTCGCGCTGATCTCGCAGACCGCCACCCTCAACGCGCGCGTGCCGTTTATCCATTTCTTCGACGGCTTCCGCACCTCGCATGAAATCAACAAGATCGTGCCGCTCAGCGACGATACGCTGCGGCAAATGTTGCCGCAGGCGGCGATCGACGCTCACCGCAGCCGAGCGCTGTCGCCGGATCATCCGGTGGTGCGCGGCACTTCCGCCAACCCGGACACCTATTTCCAGTCGCGCGAAGCCACCAACCCGTGGTATGACGCTACCGGCCAGCACGTGATCGACGCCATGGAGGGCTTCGCCGCCCTTACCGGCCGCCACTATCGGCCATTCGACTATTACGGCCACCCGCAGGCCGAGCGCGTGGTGGTGGTGATGGGTTCCGCCGCCGGCACCTGCGAAGAGGTGATTGACACCTTGCTGACCCGCGGCGAGAAAGTCGGCGTGCTGAAGGTGCGGCTGTTCCGACCGTTCTCCGCCAAATACCTGCTCGACGCCCTGCCGGACAGCGTGCGCAGCGTCGCGGTGCTCGATCGCACCAAAGAACCGGGCGCGCTGGCCGAACCGCTGTATCTGGACGTGATGACCGCGCTGGCGGAAGCCTACAGCCGGGGTGAACGCGCCACGCTGCCGCGGGTGATCGGCGGCCGTTACGGCCTGTCGTCGAAAGAGTTCGGCCCGGACTGCGCGCTGGCGGTGTTCCGCGAGCTGGCCCAGCCGCAGCCGCGCCCGCGCTTTACCGTCGGCATCTTCGATGATGTCACCGGGCTTTCGCTGCCGCTGAGCGACGAAATCCTGCCGCAGCGCGCCTCGCTGGAAGCGCTGTTCTACGGTTTGGGCAGCGACGGCTCGGTCTCGGCCACCAAGAACAACATCAAAATCATCGGCAACGCCACGCCGCTGTATGCCCAGGGCTATTTCGTCTATGACTCCAAAAAGGCCGGCGGCCTGACGGTGTCGCACCTGCGCGTCAGCGAGCAGCCGATCAATTCGGCCTACCTGGTCAGCCACGCGGACTTCGTCGGCTGCCACCAGCTGCAGTTTATCGATAAGTACCAGATGGTCGAACGCCTGAAGCCCGGCGGCACCTTCCTGCTCAATACCCCTTACGGCGCCGACGAGGTCTGGTCGCGCCTGCCGCAGGAGGTTCAGGCGCTGCTGCACCAGCGCCAGGCGCGTTTCTATATCATCAACGCCGCCAAGCTGGCGCGCGAATGCCGGCTCGGCGCGCGCATCAACACCGTAATGCAGATGGCGTTCTTCCACCTGACGCAGATCCTGCCGAGCGACGTGGCGCTGCAACAGCTGCAGGATGCCATCGCCCGCAGCTACAGCAGCAAGGGCCAGGAGATCGTTGAGCGTAACTGGCAGGCGCTGGGTGCCACCCGTGGCGCACTGACCGAAATTCCACTGCAGCCGATCGACGACAGCAGCCCAATGCGCCCGCCGGTGGTTTCGGACGCCGCGCCGGACTTCGTCAAAACCGTTACCGCCGCGATGCTGGCCGGGCTGGGCGATGCGCTGCCGGTTTCCGCCTTCCCGCCGGACGGCACCTGGCCGGTGGGCACCACCCAGTGGGAAAAGCGCAACATCGCCGAAGAAATCCCGGTCTGGCAGCCCGACCTGTGCACCCAGTGCAACCACTGCGTCGCCGCCTGCCCGCACTCCGCCATTCGCGCCAAGGTGGTTCAGCCGGCGGAGATGGCACACGCCCCCGCTTCCCTGCAATCTCTGGATGTCAAATCACGCGATATGCGCGGCCAGAAATACGTACTGCAAGTGGCGCCGGAAGATTGCACCGGCTGTAACCTGTGTGTCGAGGTCTGCCCGGCGAAAGATCGCCAGAACCCAGAGATCAAGGCCATCAACATGGCTTCGCGCCTCGAAAACCTGACGGCGGAAAAAGACAACTACGACTTCTTCCTGCAACTGCCGGAAATCGATACGGCGCAGCTGGAGCGCATCGACATTCGCACCTCGCAGCTGATCACGCCGCTGTTCGAATACTCTGGTGCCTGCTCCGGCTGCGGCGAAACGCCGTACATCAAGCTGCTAACCCAGCTCTATGGCGACCGTTTGCTGATCGCCAACGCCACCGGCTGTTCCTCGATCTACGGCGGCAATCTGCCGACCACGCCTTACACCACCAACGCCGAAGGGCGCGGGCCGGCGTGGGCCAACTCGCTGTTCGAAGACAACGCCGAATTCGGCCTGGGCTTCCGTCTGACGGTCGATCAACATCGCGCACGGGTGCTGCGCCTGCTGAATTCGCTGGCGCCGCAGCTGCCGGAGCAGTTGGTCAATGCCTTGCAGATGGAAGATGTGGCGCCAGAGCCGCGCCGTAAGCAAATCGCCGAACTGCGCACGCTGCTGGCGAGTATTGGAGGTGAAGACGCACGCCAGCTGGCGGCCGACGCCGATTACCTGGTCGATAAATCCATCTGGCTGATCGGCGGGGACGGCTGGGCCTACGACATCGGCTTCGGCGGTTTGGATCACGTCCTCAGCCTGACGGAGAACGTCAACGTGCTGGTGCTCGACACCCAATGCTACTCCAACACCGGCGGCCAGCAGTCGAAAGCCACACCGCTCGGCGCGGTGACCAAATTCGGCGAACACGGCAAGCGCAAGGCGCGCAAAGATTTGGGCGTCAGCATGATGATGTACGGCCATGTCTACGTCGCGCAGATCTCGCTGGGGGCGCAGCTTAACCAAACGGTGAAAGCGATTCAGGAGGCCGAGGCCTATCCGGGGCCGTCGCTGATCATCGCCTACAGCCCGTGCGAAGAGCACGGCTACGATCTGGCGCTCAGCCACGATCAGATGAAACAGCTGACCGCCACCGGCTTCTGGCCGCTGTACCGCTTCGATCCGCGTCGCAGCGCCGAGGGCAAGGCCGCATTGGCGCTGGATTCGCGGCCGCCAAACAGCAACCTGTCGGAAACGCTGCTGAAAGAACAGCGTTTCCGCCGCCTGAACGCGCAGCAGCCGGAGGTGGCCAGCGCGCTGTATCAGGCCGCAGAGAAAGAGCTGAAGGAGAAATACGATTTCCTCAGCCTGCTGGCCGGCAAGGCGGAAAAGTCCGCCGCTGAGTAACCCCCTCAGGGCGCGAGCGATTCGCGCCCTGTTTTTCACATACCGTTTGAATCAGCGATGGGCCTCAATGCTCAAGGGTTTCACACTTAACGAGCCGCGTTTTTTTCTTTTATCCATTGCGCCATGACGCGTGTCGAGAACGGCTTATCCGTTTTAATCTCCGCTAAAGCGCAAACCTTGTCTTTGAACGTGGCGCCCAGCGAAAATAATTTCCCGTCATAGTAACAATAAAGTGCATCTCCCTTATCCTTGCCATCAAGACGCTCTTTTTGCTCTCGCGGTACCAGTACGACGGTTTCGGTCGGTTCGCTCAGACCAACAGGCATCGTGTCAAACGCCAGTGCGTTTTCTGCGTAAGCAAAAAACGATGCGCAAAGTCCAACAACAGTGATTCCTTTCATGCTCTCTGTGCCTCTCGGTGTAAGTTCTGACTGAGATGAGACCCGCACCGCGAAACAACGTTCCCTCGAAGCCGTCGTTCAAATGACGGCGAATGCTGTGAGCCGAAAAACCTGCTGGTATTCATCGCCACAATCCGTACCATACAGACCTCGCGTCGGGTGCGTGGCTGCTGGATGATGAATAATGATCAAAATCGGCCGGTTGAATGGTAAACTCGCGGTCTACAACGCCATGCCCCTAGTGCCCCCCATTGAGAATGAGCACGATTTAAATGTCAGAAAAGCAATCCGTTAGCCAAAAAGAGCAGTACAATCTGAACAAGTTGCAAAAGCGCCTGCGCCGCAACGTGGGCGAAGCGATCGCCGATTTCAATATGATTGAAGAAGGCGACCGCATCATGGTCTGCCTGTCCGGCGGTAAAGACAGCTACACCATGCTGGAGATCCTGCGCAACCTGCAGCAGAGCGCGCCGATCAACTTCTCGCTGATCGCGGTGAACCTCGATCAGAAACAGCCCGGCTTCCCGGAGCATATTCTGCCCGCCTACCTGGAAAGCCTGGGGGTGGAATACAAGATCGTCGAAGAGAACACCTACAGCATCGTCAAAGACAAGATCCCGGAAGGCAAGACCACCTGTTCACTGTGCTCGCGCCTGCGCCGCGGCATTCTGTACCGCACCGCCACCGAACTGGGTGCCACCAAGATCGCGCTGGGCCATCACCGCGATGACATTCTGCAGACGCTGTTCCTCAACATGTTCTACGGCGGCAAGATGAAAGGCATGCCGCCCAAACTGATGAGCGACGACGGCAAGCACGTGGTCATTCGCCCACTGGCCTATTGCCGCGAGAAAGACATCGAGCGTTTCTCTATCGCCAAAGCCTTCCCGATTATTCCATGTAACCTGTGCGGCTCGCAGCCTAATCTGCAACGCCAGGTGATCGGCGATATGCTGCGTGACTGGGACAAACGTTACCCAGGCCGATTGGAAACCATGTTCAGCGCCATGCAAAACGTGGTGCCTTCGCACCTTAGCGATATCAATCTTTTCGATTTCAAGGGCATTCACCACGGTAGCGCCGTGGTGGACGGCGGCGATTTGGCCTTCGATCGTGAAGACATTCCGATGCAGCCGGTCGGTTGGCAACCGGAAGACTCGGACGACGCAGCACCTGTGCCAGAGCGTTTGAGCGTGCTGGAAATCAAATAAGCCCCTCGCCGCTTGCCCTCTGCAAGCGGCGACATTCCCCTCACTCGACGATCTCGATCCTGTTCACAGTTTGCGCAAAATTTACTGGGCGATGCCGTTTTTACCCTATACTGTTTATTTATACAGTTATATGGAGATCGCGCAATGAATATCACCCCCTGTCTGTCTCACGTCTCGCTAGGCTCCAACGATTTCGCTGCCGCCGCGGCTTTTTACGATCGCACGCTGGCCGCCTTGGGTTGCCGACGCGTGCTGGAACATCCCGGCGCCATCGGGTATGGCCGCGACTACCCCGAGTTTTGGCTGCAGGTGCCGATCGACGGTCAATCCGCCTCACCCGGCAACGGTACGCACGTCGGTTTTTTCGCCACCAGCAAGCAACAGGTGGATGAATTCCATCGCCAGGCGCTGCTGGCCGGCGCCGTCGATGAAGGCGCGCCCGGTTCGCGGCCGCACTATGGTGAGGCCTATTACGGCTGTTTTGTCCGTGATTTGGATGGGCACAAGATTGAAGCCAGCTTCTGGGATGAAAGCGCGGCCTGAGGATGAGAGAAAACCGCATAAAAAAATGCCGGTGATTAAACCGGCATTGTACGAATCAAATGTGCTATGCAGTAATTCAAAAATAAGAAAGTAAGACAATTATGGAGCGCAACGCCCATCGCTTGACGTTGCATTCACCTGCGAGAGAGATCATGCCCCATTTCCCCCGGCTAAATGTTGATATTGCTCAATGTTAACCGGGTTTTCATCATTTTTGCCTACAGCCAGCGGCTGCGCTTCAACCACCAGGCGACGCCAAGCACCAGCCCGACCAACATCAGGCAAAATGCCGCAAAACCGAGAGGATTGCCGCCGCCCGGAATGCCGCCAAGGTTGACGCCAAACAGCCCGGTGAGGAAGGTGGTCGGGAGAAATACCATCGCCAACAATGACATGGTGTAAGTGCGGCGGTTCATCGCATCCGCCATCACCGTGGTGATCTCATCGGACAAGATGGCAGTGCGCGCGATGCTGCCGTCCAGATCGTCCAATCCCCGCCCCAGACGATCCGCGATGTCCTGCATGCGGCGGCGATCGTCATCGCTCATCCACGGCAGGCGGTCGCTGGCCAGCCGAGCGAAGACGTCACGCTGCGGCGCCATGTAACGACGCAGCACGATCAGCTGCTTACGGATCAACGCCAGCTGGCCGCGCTCCGGCACCTGTTGCTCCAGCAAAGCGTCCTCCAGATCAATAATCTTGTCGTGCAGATCCTCGATGAATTCGCTGGTGTGATCGGTCAACGCATCAGAAATTTCCACCAGCCAGCTGCCGCTGTTGGTCGGCCCGGCGCCGCTTTGCAGATCGTTCACCACCTGATCGATGGAATACACCTTGCGGTGCCGGGTGGAGATAATCAGCTTATCGGTGATGTACACGCGGATGGTGACCAGCTGATCCGGCCGGGAATTGGCGTTGAAGTTGATGCTGCGCAGGGTAATCATGGTGCCTTCACCCTGGCGGCTGACGCGCGGCCGCGAGCTTTCGCCGGAGAGCGCTTCGCGCACCGAATCTGGCAGCAGCGGCGTAGTGCTCAACCATTCGGCGCTGGCCGGGTGCGCATAATCGAGATGCAGCCAGCACGGCGCGTCACAGGTGATCTTGTCATCCTGCTCAATCGGCGTGACCCCCCCCTTGCCGTCCAGCTGATAAGCGTAAACCGCATCGGCGACCTGCAGCTCGCTCCCCTCAATCACATCCATTCATTTATCCCCTCAGTCTTGCTTATGTTGCAGAGTCTAGCGTTAACACCTTGGAGATCAAAGGCCAAGCTGTAACGGCAGTTTTCACCAGGGGCTAAAAGCCTGCTCTATACTTCAGGCGAAGGAACACCTGAGGACACGTGAAGAGCAACGATGATGGAAAGTGCAAACGCAAAACATTGTTCAGCTAACCGGGTGACTCTGCGTCGCCTGCTCTGCAGCGCAGTCGCGGCAATGCTGTTCACCAGCCAACCGCTGCACGCGGAGCCGATGCTGGAGCACATCGCCACCCCGTTTCGCGTCGCGACGGCGGCGGGCGATGTGACTTACTTTGTCGCCCATGAGCACAGCGCCCAGCCGCGTACCGCACTGGTGGTGATGCACGGCCACCCACGCGATGCCGCTAAAACGTTGCAAGCGGCGATCAGCGCAGCCCAGGCTGCGGGAGCGGGAGGCAAAGCCCTGCTCGTCGCCCCGCTGTTCCAGGTGCCGGAGAAACTTGCCGCTCGCTGCCATTCCGCCGGGATCCCGTCGCCGCAAGGCGGCGAGGCCCTGTGGCGCTGCGGCTCCTGGATCGAAGGCGATTTGGATAATAGCGGGAAAACCGGTTCGTTCAACGCCATGGATAACCTGCTGGCCGATCTGAAACGGCGCTGGCCATCGCTGCAGTCGATAACCGTGGCCGGTTTTTCCGCCGGTGCTCAGTTCGTGCAGCATTATGTCGGCTTTGCCCATCCGCCAAACGCAGTGCGTCTGCGCTATGTGGTGGCCGACCCCGGCAGCTGGCTCTACTTTGATAATCTGCGCCCCCAGCCAGCAAACGGGGGGAGCTGCGGCAGTGAAACAACCTGCCGCTTCCGTTGGCAGACGCTGAACGCCGGCCAGTGTCCACGGGCCAGCCAGTGGAAATACGGCCTGGAAGCGCTTCCCGCTCACCTGCAGCGCACGGCCGATGCCGCTCGTCAGCGCTATGCCGCCGCTGATATCACCTACCTGGCCGCCGCCGAGGATACCGGCACCGCGCCGGGCGCCTACTATCGGATACTCGACAAATCCTGCGCCGCCCAGCTGCAGGGCCCCTATCGATTGCAGCGAGCCTTGGCCTATGCCGACTATGACCGGCGTTACCTGGCGCCGGATAAGCCGCATCGGTTAACGATCGTTCCCGGCTGCGGGCACAACGTCGCCTGCGTCTTTCCCGCCCCGGCGGCCAGGCGGGCGCTTTTCCCGATTAATGCAGACTAATAATAACGGTAATGAAATAAACCATTGCCGATAAATCAGGCAATATCGCCGATAAAGCACTGGTAATGCCGTTATTATTATGACTTAACATATTGCTATCACTTTTAATTCAAAATGATAATAATAAATCAACATAAAGCTGTTTCAGCGCAAATTTTAGGGGCATATACTTTTCTCACTACGAGGAGGTAGTTATGTTACGCGACCATTTAAAAATAAACGCCAGCGATACGCTGGAAAAAATCAGCAATATCCATTTGCAAAACCAGGGGCAGGAAGAGATCAGTGAATTCGTGGTAAAAAACGCCGCCGGCCTGCAGATTGGCACGGTCTCCGTCCACGATCGTTTCAGCACTCGCCGCTCTTATCCCACCAGCTATCGCATCACCCAAACCGACATGAGCGGCCGTGTGGTGGTGGATGCCATGCGGGACTGTCTATAAGCGTAACCACTATCGGAAATAACGAAAAATAATGTGATGATGGCGACCCTGTTTATTATTAAACGGGGTTTGTCGCGTGAAAAAATTAATTACCCTCGTCGTTTTTCCATCGATAAAATAAAGCCCCCGCATTATAGGCGGGGGCGGTGCATAAATCGACTCAGTGTTTGATGATATACATCGTCTGGCTGTAGGCCACGTCTTCCGGATTGGTGATCGGGTAGCCTTTTACCCACGGTTTAATCAGGCGGCCGTTGGTGTATTGGTAGATCGGCGCGATCGGCGCCTGATCGGCAATGATTTGCTCCATCTTGTTATAATCGGCGGTCACCGCCGCCGGATTGGTTTCCCGCCCTGCCTGCGCCAGCAGCCTGTCGTAGTCCGCGCTCTTGAACTTGGCGATGTTGCCGCTGTGGGTCGAGGTCAGCAGCGACAGGAAGGTCGACGCCTCGTTATAGTCACCCACCCAGGAGGCGCGGATCACGTCGAAATTACCGGTATTGCGGCTGTCGATATAGGTTTTCCACTCCTGGTTTTGCAGCTTGACGTCAATGCCGAGCTTTTTCTTCCACATTGAGGCCACGGCAATGGCGATCTTCTGGTGGCTTTCCGAAGTGTTATACAACAGCGTCAGCTTCAGCGGGTTATTCGGGCCGTAACCGGCCGCCTGCAGCAACGCCTTGGCCTGCGCGTCCAGCTCCGCCTGCGATTGCTGTTGCAGCAAACTCGCCTCCGGTTTGAACCCGGCAGTCACGTCCGGCGTGAAGTGATAGGCCGGTTTTTCGCCGGTGCCCAGCACTTTTTCCGCGATAATCTTGCGATCGATGGCGTAGGACAAGGCCTGGCGCACCCGCACGTCGTTGGTCGGTGCGCGCTGGGTGTTGAACGCGTAGTAATAGGTGCCGAGCTGATCCGGCGTGTACACCTGCCCCGGAATATCTTTCAGCAGCTTCTGATACATGTTTTTCGGGAAGGATTCGGTGATGTCGATATCGCCCGCCAGGTAACGCTTGGTGGCGTTGGATTCCTGATTGATCGGCACGAAGGTCACTTTGGTCAGCACGGTTTGCGCATGATCCCAGTAATGATCGTTAGGCGTCAGCACCAGCTTCTCGTTCACCACCCGCTCCTGCAGTTTGAACGCGCCGTTGCCCACCAGATTGCCGACCTTGGTCCAGTCGTTGCCGTATTTTTCCACCACCGCCTTATTCACCGGGAACAGGCTGAAGTTAGCCGTCAGGCTGACGAAGTACGGCACCGGCTTGTCCAGCTGCACTTTAAGCGTATAGTCGTCCGGCGCCGACACGCCCAAGCGATCGGCCGGCAGTTTGCCGCTGATGATCTGCTCGGCGTTCTGGATCCCCGCTAACTGCGCGAACCAGGCGAACGGCGACAGGTTTTTCGGCTCGACCAGCCGCTGCCAGCTGTAGACGAAATCCTTTGCCGTGACAGGGTCACCATTTGACCACCGCGCATCTTTGCGCAGATGGAAAATATAAGTCTGATTGTCGCTGGTCTGCCAGCGCGTGGCGACGCCGGGGATCACTTTCCCGTTGGCATCCTGATTGACCAGCCCTTCGAACAGATCGCGCGCCAGCTGCGCCTCCGGCAAGCCTACCGCTTTAATCGGATCGAGCGAGGCCGGTTCGTCTTTAATGTGGCGCACGATCTCCTGTTTGGCCGCCAGCGCGGTGCCCGGGGGAACCTGCGCCGCCATGGCGCTGCTCATACAGGCGCCGATCGCCGCCGCGCAAAGCGCCAAACGAAAACCCCGTTGCATTTTTCTTCCTGTCATTATGATTTGCCCCCGTTAACCATCTGAATTTTTTATCATATAGCACAAGATCCGTCCGGCCTAGCGCTCACGGCCGAGAAGTTGCAAAAAGTGCGATTCAGGCAATAAAAAACCCGTGCGGCGCAGGGCGGCACGGGCGGTGTTTGCAGCGGCGACCGTCAGTCGTACAGGTGGATGCTGTTGATGCGGTAGCTGAACTCTTCGCCCTCTTCTTCATCGAACACGGTGAAAAAGCCTTTCTCAGCCAGCGGACGGGCCGAAATATCGGTTTTTTGCAGCTGACGCGCGTCGGCGTCGTCATAGCCGTAGTCGAGGTAGAAGACATCTTTTTGGTAATCGATATGCAGGGTGAACGGATAGTTCGATTCGTCCCCGCGCCCGTCGTCATTTTTCACCACGCCGAACCATTCCCCCTGACGGATCTGGTTTTCAGCATCCACGCCGCACAGCAGCGTGATGGTGTCATTTTCATTTTCGCTATAGCTGGCGATGATTCTGGCTACTGGCATGTTAAATCCTCTTGCGGGTGATTGGCTTAGCTCTGCCGTTAGTATAACAACAGCGTCAGGCCAGGTGCGGTTTAATTGGCGTTTTCACCGCCGCGGCGTCACAGATTGCGCAAACGTCGCACAATTGCGATGGGAAAGATGCCTCAAAGCGTAATACACTGAATAAAATGACAATGACTCTCGACCTTTAATCCAGGGACAACACCATGACCGAACATCGACCACGCAGTGAACGTGGCCAGTTGGCCATCGCAGGAGAAAACTACGGCAGCTCGCTGCTGGGCGCGCCGCTGCTCTATTTCCCGGCAGCGGTCAGCGGCCCGGAGACCGGGCTTATCATCGCCGGCACCCACGGCGATGAGAGCGCCGCCATCGTGACCCTGTCCTGCGCGCTGCGCAGCATCGCCCCCGAGCAGTTGCGTCATCACGTGGTGCTGGCGGTCAACCCCGACGGCTGTCAGCTGGGGCTGCGCGCCAATGCCAACGGCGTCGATCTGAATCGCAACTTCCCGGCCGCCAACTGGCGCTCCGGCGATACCGTCTACCGCTGGAACAGCGCGGCGCCGGTGCGCGACGTCAAGCTCTCCACCGGTGGGCGCCCCGGTTCCGAACCGGAAACCCAGGCGCTGTGTCATCTGATCCATCGTCTGAAGCCGCACTGGGTGGTGTCGTTCCACGAACCGCTGGCCTGCATCGAAGATCCCGCCAGCTCGCGGCTCGGCGTTTGGCTGTCGCACAAGTTCGAACTGCCGCTGGTGACCAGCGTCGGCTATGAAACGCCCGGTTCGTTCGGCAGCTGGTGCGCAGATCTGTCGCTGCCGTGCATCACCGCCGAATTCCCGCCGATCTCCGCCGATGCCGCCAGCGAGCGCTACATCGACGCGATGACCGAGCTGCTGACCTACCCGAATTAATCCCTACGGGGCGATATCGACGATCGCCCCGCATTCGAACGCCAGACCCGGTTCGACGTCCCGCGCCAGCCAGGTCGGGCCGTCCAGATCGACGAAGCGCGCCGCCGGCGCCAGCGGCAAGGCAGCGGATATCGCCCGCGATGTGCACAACATGCAGCCGAGCATGATGGCGAACCCTTGTTCGCGCGCGGCCTGCGCCAGCGCCAGCGCCTCGGTCAAGCCGCCGGTTTTGTCCAGTTTGATGTTGACCATCTGATAGCGTTGCGCCAGCCGCGGCAGATCGGCGCGGGTGTGGCAGCTCTCATCGGCGCAGATCGGCAGCGGATGAATAAAGTGTTCCAGCGCGGCGTCATCACCGGCCGGCAGCGGCTGCTCCAGCATCGCCACGCCGAGATCGGCCAGCAGCTGGCAGCGCGCCGCCAGCCCTTCCGCCTGCCAGGACTCATTGGCGTCGACGATCAGCGTCGCCTGCGGTACCGCGGCGCGGATCGCTACCAATCGTTCGCTGATATAGTGATCGTCGAGTTTGATCTTCAACAGCGTGGCGCCCTGCTGCTCCAGTTCACGCGCGGCGAAGGCCATCGCTTCCGGCGTGCCAATGCTGACGGTCTGCGCCATACGGATATGCGCCGGGGCCGTCACGCCGCTGCGCTGCCACAGGCTCTGCCCGTGCAGGCGGCACTCCAGATCCCACAGCGCCGAATCCAGCGCGTTGCGGGCGGCGCCCGCTGGCATCTGCACCAGCAGCTGTTCGCGGGTCATGCCTTGTGCGATCGCCGGCGCCATCTCTGCCAGCTGTGCCATCACCGATTCCTCGCTCTCGCCGTAACGCGGGTACGGCGTACATTCACCGGTGCCGCGCACGCCCTGCTGTTCGATTTCGACCACCACCACCCGGGCTTCGGTGCGGCTGCCGCGCGCAATCACGAAGGCGGTATGCAGCGGCCAGGCTTCCGGGTAAAAACGCATGTCTCTCATAACGGCTCCTGAGCGAAAACTGCGCATTCAGCCAGGCTGATGCGCCGGTGATGTTTTATAGAACAGCCTAATATATACAACTATTTAGCAAACTTTGATATCCAATCCGCCCCGGTTGTCATAAACTGGCGCCAGGGTGTGAACCTGATGTTAACTGCCGTTGCCGACGCGCCGTTTCATCAGGTTCATACCCTTTGTATAAACACCTGTAAAAGGAATCTAGCAATGACTCAGACAGTACATTTTCAAGGCAATCCGGTCAGCGTAGCAGGCAAACTGCCACAGCAGGGCGAACAGGCCAAGGCCTTCTCGCTGGTTGCCAAAGACCTGTCAGACGTGGCGCTGAGCAGCTTCGCGGGTAAACGCAAAGTCCTGAACATCTTCCCAAGCATCGATACCGGCGTCTGCGCGACGTCGGTGCGTAAATTCAACCAGCTGGCCAGCGGCCTGGATAACACCGTGGTGCTGTGCATCTCCGCCGATCTGCCGTTCGCGCAGTCTCGCTTCTGCGGCGCGGAAGGCCTGAGCAACGTGGTTACCCTGTCCACCCTGCGCGGCGCCGAGTTCAAGCAGGCGTACGGCGTCGAAATCGCCGAAGGCCCGTTGGCAGGCCTGACCGCGCGTGCGGTCGTGGTGCTGGATGGCCAGGACAACGTGCTGTACAGCGAGCTGGTGAACGAAATCACCACCGAGCCTGACTACGACGCGGCGCTGGCTGCGCTGAAATAACAAAGCCGGCGAACGCCGGCTTTGGAAACCCGTTAAAGGCGCCGCAAGGCGCCTTTCTTATTCCTCGCCCTCGGCGCCGCCTTTACGGCTGCTCAGGCCATACTCGCGCAGCTTGTTGGCGATGGCGGTATGGGAAACGCCCAGGCGCTTCGCCAGCTTGCGGGTGCTGGGATAGGTGCGATACAGGCGCGTCAGCACCGAGCGCTCGAAACGCTTGCTGATGTCGTCCAGCGAGCCGTCCAGCACCTCGTCGCCCAGCGACATCTCCACCTCGAACTCCGGCAACACGATATCCTGCGGCCGCAACTCGTAGCCTTCGGTTTGCGTCAGCGCGCGGTAGATGGCGTTTTTCAGCTGGCGCACGTTGCCCGGCCAGCCGTACTTGCTGAGGAAACTGCCCAGATCGCTCGCCAGCTTGGGCCGCGCTACGCCCTGTTCATCGGCGAAGCGCGCCACGAACAGCTCGGTCAGCGGCATGATGTCCTGCGGACGTTCGCGCAGCGGCGGGATGGAGATGGTCAGTACGTTGAGGCGATAATAGAGATCTTCGCGGAATTCGCCGCGCTGCACCAGCTCGGTAAGGTTTTTCTGGGTGGCGCAGATCACGCGCACGTCGACGTGCACCTCATGCTCTTCGCCAACACGGCGGAACGTGCCGTCGTTGAGGAAACGCAGCAGCTTGGTCTGCATACGCGGCGACATTTCGCCGATCTCATCCAGCAGCACCGAACCGCCGTTGGCCTGCTCGAAGAAGCCCTTCTTGCCTTCCAGCGCGTTGGGATAAGCGCCCGGCGCATGGCCGAACAGTTCGCTCTCCACCACGTCATCCGGCAGCGCGGCGCAGTTCAGCGCCAGGAACGGCTGTTTGCCGCGCGGGCTGCGCAAATGGCAGGCGCGGGCCAGAATATCCTTGCCGGTGCCGGTATCGCCGACGATCAGCAGCGGCGCATCGAGCATCGCCAGCTTGCGCGCCTGCTCCAGCACGTGACGCATCTTGGCGCTCACCGCCACGATGTGGTCGAATTCGGTATCGTCGTTCACCGATAGATTTTGCAACTGGCGGCCCATGCGCGCGGTGGACTTCAGCATCACCACCGCGCCGACCGCGGCCGCCTGCTGCTGTTCGTCTTCCAGATAGATAGGCGTGATGTCCATCAGGAAGTCCTGGCTGCGGATCACCACCCGCTCGGAGTGCGGCGCCGTATGCTCGCTCTCCAGCCAGCGGCTGAAGTTATAGCCGCCGATCAGCGCTCCGGCAGTCTGGTTGCGGATCTTGTCTTCGTTCAGGCTGAACAGCGCCTGCGCCGCCGGGTTGGCCAGCTCGACCTTGCCCTTCATGTCGATAGAGAACACCGGTTCCGGCATCGATTCCAGCAGCGCACGCAGCGCGCGATGCTCGCGTTCGGAAGGCATAAAGCTGACGGTGCGCACGTCGGTCACGCCGGCGATGCGGCGGATCTCCGCCATCAGCGCGCGGAAAGTATCGAAATCCAGCTGGGAGAAATTGAGGTAAATGCGGCCGATGGGATCGATCTCGATGCCACGTAAGTCAATGCTGCGCGATACCAAAAGATCGAGTAATTCTCGAGTGAGACCGAGGCGGTCTTCGCAAAATACTTCCAAACGCATCAGTGTTGGCCTTATCTCTGCAGGTGCGGGGATCGTTGACGATGATGATACTCCCTCGCACCGGGCGGTAGAAGCGATCTGTCAGCAAAAGTTGACAGAACTCTGATTTATTGCCGTGGTTGCTGATTTTAAACGCAAGCGGATAACAGCATCGGCGTCATTTTAGCCTACAAACAGAGAGTTATCACAACCAGAATTAATTTTGCAGAGATTTATCACGCACTCACAGGGGGATCGACTGTCGTCAAGTCTCGATTACGTCCGGCGTCGGTGCCGTTGAGAAAACGGCGCTCCTGAGAGCGCCTTCGTGGGGGTTATTTGGCCTTGCCGTCGCTCTTTTTCAGCGTGTCTTTCAACTGGCCGATCAGCTGGCTGCGGAAATCGCCAAGCTTCGGCTTTTCCCCCTCCAGCCACGGCAGCGGGCGGCACAGTTCCATCGCCTTGATGCCCAGCCGCGCGGTCAATAACCCGGCGCCGATGCCCTGCGCCGCACGCGCCGACAGCCGCGCCGCCAAATCCTGCGACATCCAGTCCATGCCCACTTCACGCACCAGTTCAGAGGCGCCGGCGAAGGCGATGTTCAACAGCACCAGACGGAACAGACGAATGCGGCTGAAGTACCCCAATTCGATGCCGTACAGCGCCGCGATGCGGTTAATCAAACGGATGTTGCGCCAGGCGATAAACGCCATGTCCACCAGCGCCAACGGACTGACGGCAATCATCAGCGTCGATTCGGCGGCGGAGCGGCTGATTTCGCGCCGCGCCTGGTTGTCGAGCACTGGCTGCACCAGCTTGGCGTACAGCTCCACCACTTCACGGTCATTTTGGGTTTCATGCAGCGAGGCCTGCCAGCGCTGCAACGCCGGATGCCCCTGATCCAGCCCGGCCTGACGCGCCAGCTTCTCGCAGAATTCGCGCCCTTGCCCCAGCCCGTGGCTGTGCAGCAGCTCGCGCGCCACGTCGCGCTCTTCCGCGCGCTGGCGCAGACGATACAAACGCCGCCATTCGGTGACCACCGAACCGACGCCGGCGAACACGATCAGGCCGCCGGCCACGCCGCCGCCCATGGCGATCCAGTCCTGCTGCACCCAGGCGGTATGCACCCACTGCACGCCCTGCGCCACCACGCTGACGCCGAACAGCGCCAGCCCGGCGGTGACCATTTTGCGCCACAGGCTGCGTTTAGGTTTCAGCGCGGCATTAATGATGCCTTCGGCGCGCCCTTCTTCCTCTTCCTGCTGCAGCTCCGGCGCCGCCGGAAAGAAGCTTTCTGCCTGTTCGGCATCGAAAGCGACGCCGGCGCGCAACGCCGGCTCCTGCGGCGGCTGCAGCGGCTCGTCAAAATCGATACGCGGTTTGATCGGCTCGCTCATCGCAATTTGTCTCCCAATAAAAACTCCATCACCGCATCCAGGCGGATGTGCGGCAACGGGCTGTCCACGCTCATGGCGCGCGGACGAAACTCATCGAAGTGGAACCCCTGGTTCTGCCAGAACGCAGGCCCCGGCAGGCGGGCGGGCACTTCGCCGGGGAACACCGTCAGCGGCGCGCCGTCGCTCAGGCGGTTGCCCTTCAATGCCGGAATGCGTTGCCCCTGGTGATCGACGATGCCGCTCTCGGTCGCCTGCACCGAGGCCAGGCCAACGCAATCCATGCTGATGCCCTCGAACGCCGCGTTCTGCCACGCCTCTTGCACCAGCTGCTGCAGCAATGACACCAGATTGGCGTGCTGATCGGCGGTGATATGGTCCGCCTTGGTGGCGGCGAACATCAGTTTGTCGATGGTCGGCGAGAACAAGCGGCGAAACAGCGTGCGTTTGCCGTAATGGAAGCTCTGCATCAGTTGGGTCAGCGCCAGACGCATGTCGTTGAACGCCTGCGGGCCGCTGTTGAGCGGCTGCAGGCAGTCGACCAGCACGATTTGCCGATCGAAACGGACAAAATGCTCTTTGTAGAAGTTTTTGACGATCGACTGGCAGTAGTAGTTGAAGCGAGCGCGCAACATGCCGATGTTGGTGTGTTTGTCGGCCTGCGCCAGCTTCGATTCGCCGATCGCGGCCACGTCGGGCCAGGGGAAAAATTGCAGCGCCGGCGCGCCGGCCATGTCGCCCGGCAGCACGAAACGCCCCGGCTGAATGAAGTGCAGCCCTTCGCTTTTGCAGCGCAACAGATAATCGGTGTAGGCCTGGGCGATCGCTGCCAGCCGGTTTTCGTCGGCCGGTGCCAGCGGATCGCACGCCTTGCACAGCTCAAGCCAGGGCTTGGCCCATTCGGCGCGTTCGCCCTGCAGCAGCCCGGCCATCTGGCGCGACCAGGCCAGGTAATCCTGTTCGAGCATCGGCAGATCCAGCAACCATTCGCCCGGATAATCGACGATCTCCAGGTACAGCGTGGAGGTGTCTTTGAAGTGCCGCAGCAGCGAGTCGTTGGAGCGGTAACGCAGCGCCAGCCGGATTTCGCTGACGCCGCGCGTCGGCGTCGGCCAGGCCGGCGGCGTGCCGTACAGCTGCGCCAGCCCTTCGTCATAGGTGAAACGCTGGATGCCGAGATCGCGTTGCGGGATGCGTTTGACGCCCAGCAGGCGCTCTTCGCGCACCGGTGAAAACAGCGGCATGCGCGCGCCGCTGTGCACATGCAGCAGTTGATTGACAAAGGCGGTGATAAAAGCGGTTTTGCCGCTGCGGCTCAGGCCGGTCACCGCCAGGCGCAGATGGCGATCCATTCCGCGGTTGACCAGCGAGGTTAACTCATTTTGCAGTCGTTTCATTGCTCTCCTTGACGTAACGCCCGAATGCCTTGTTCAGGCCTTTACGGAACAGCGGTTCCAGCACCAGCGCCAGCACGACGCGCACCGGTTTGCGGCCAACGGTTTTCAGCAGCCAGCCGGCGGCGCCCGCCGGGCCATAGTTCAATAACGCTATGATGATGACTTTAGCCAATGTCTTCAACATTGCCGCCGCTCCTCGTTTAAATCCACCCGTTCTGGCGGTGTTTGCAACATCGATTTTATTCATGACAATGCCCTCCGGCACAAGAGATTAAGGTTACATTCAACGGGATAACGGCGGCGAAGATGCCCGGCCTGCGCAGGCCGGGTATCGCAAGAAGGGTTACAGCTTGCGGAAACGGCTCTGTACGCCGAAGGTATCGGACGTCACGTAGCGCTCGACCTGACGCAGCTGCTGCTCGCCGCTGCCCAACTCATACTCCAGCTGATCGAGCAGCTGGCGCGGCGTCTTCTGATGCTCGCCTTCGAAACGGCTGGCCGGCGCTTCATCCAACACGAACACCAGCGCGATATAGGCCACCAGCGTGAAGAAGAACAGCCCGAAGAACAGCGACAGCACCACCATCACGCGGATCAGTCGCACCGGTACGTCGAAATAGTGCGCCAAACCGGCGCAGACGCCTTTCACCATGCCTTCTTCGGGAACGCGATAAAGCTTTTTACTGCCCAGCGTCGTGCTCATCAGGACTGTCTCCAGTTCGGGTGTTCCGCATCGAGGATCTCTTCCAGCGCCTGAATGCGTTCACGCATGCGTTTGGCGTCTTCCGCCAGCTGCGCCAGGCGCTGCATTTCTTGCTGACTCAGCTGGATGCCGGTCTGCTGCCGATTGCTGTAATGCAGCCAAAGCCAAATCGGCGCGACAAACAGCACGAAAATTGTCAGCGGAATGGCAAGTAATAAAGCACTCATTGTTATTCCTTCTTATCGGGTCCTGGATAGGCGGCCACCTCCGGCGTGTGGCCGCGGTTCGCCTTACTCTGAGCGGTTCATTTTAGCTTTCAGCGCCGCCAGTTGCTCACTGATGGCGTCGTCGGCTTTCAGCTCGGCAAACTCTTGGTTCAGCGACTTCTTTTTACCGATGCTGATGCTTTCCGCTTCGGCTTCCATGTGGTCGATGCGGCGCTCGAACTGTTCGAAACGCGCCATCGCCTCATCCAGCTTGCCGCTGTCGAGCTGGCGGCGCACTTCGCGCGAAGAAGACGCGGCCTGATGACGCAGCGCCAGCGCCTGCTGCCGCGCGCGGGTTTCGGTCAGCTTGTTTTCCAGCTCACCGATTTCGCTCTTCATGCGCGCCAGCGTTTCTTCTACGGTCGCCACTTCCTGCGTCAGCGTGACGATCAGATCGGCCACCTTTTGTTTTTCGATCAGCGCCGCACGGGCCAAGTCTTCTTTATCTTTGCGCAGCGCCAGTTCGGCTTTTTCCTGCCAGTCACTGACCTGGTTTTCACCCTGCTCGATGCGACGCAGCAACTGCTTTTTCTCCGCCAGCGCGCGCGCCGACGTAGAACGGACCTCAACCAGCGTGTCTTCCATCTCTTGGATCATCAACCGCACCAGCTTCTGCGGATCTTCCGCCTTGTCCAGCAGGGTGTTGATGTTGGCGTTCACGATGTCGGCAAAACGAGAAAAAATACCCATAATTCACTTCCTCTTGGTTCTGATGGCGTCTGAAGCGCCGCGTTAAGTCTTACAGCTTGCCCAAAGATATAATCAAAACCCGTGCCAACTTTTATTTCATTGAAAAATAACAACTCTTTATTTTTGACTCTCTACGCGCTTGCTGTAGAGTGATTATTTTCACCAAACATTGGCGAATTTCATCATGAACGAACAGCCAGAGAATTTGTTGGGCGAGGCAAACGCCTTTGTCGAAGTCTTGGAGCAAGTCTCCCAGGTTGCCAAGCTGAACAAGCCGGTGCTGGTGATCGGCGAGCGCGGCACCGGCAAGGAGCTGATCGCCCACCGCCTGCACTACCTCTCCAACCGCTGGCAAGGGCCGTTCATCTCGCTTAACTGCGCGGCGCTGAATGAAAACCTGCTGGACTCCGAGCTGTTTGGCCACGAGGCCGGCGCGTTTACCGGTGCGCAGAAACGCCATCTGGGGCGCTTCGAGCGCGCCGACGGCGGCACGCTGTTCCTCGATGAGCTGGCGACCGCACCGATGCTGGTGCAGGAGAAATTGCTGCGGGTGATCGAATACGGTCAGTTGGAGCGCGTGGGCGGCAGCCAGCCGCTGCGGGTGGATGTGCGCCTGGTGTGCGCCACCAACGACAATCTGCCGGCGCTGGCGGCGGCGGGCAAGTTCCGCGCCGATCTGCTGGATCGGCTGGCGTTCGACGTGGTGCAGCTGCCGCCGCTGCGCCAACGCCAGCCCGATATCATGCTGCTGGCCGAGCATTTCGCCATCCAAATGTGCCGCGAGCTGGGGCTGCCGCTGTTTCCCGGCTTTACCGAGCATGCCAGGCGAACGTTGCTCGAGTATGGCTGGCCGGGCAACGTGCGCGAACTGAAAAACGTGGTGGAGCGCTCGGTTTATCGCCACGGGGACAGCGACAGCCCGCTGGACGACATCGTCATCAACCCGTTTGCGCCGCGTGAGGCGGCGCCGGTTGCGTCCGCCCCTGAAGACGCCGGTGCGTTACCGGCGCTGCCGCTGGATTTGAAACACTGGCAGCTCGAGCAGGAGAAAGTCTTGATCGAAGCGGCGCTGCAGCAGGGGCGCTTCAATCAGCGCAAGGCGGCGCAGCTGCTGGGGCTCACCTATCACCAGCTGCGCGGTATGCTGAAAAAGCATGCGCTGCTGCAAAGCGGCGAGCAAGATGAGGATTAGCAACGCAGGGATTGGATGCCGGTCTTTCCCGGCCGTCAGCTATTAACCCCAGATTGAGGGATGTGGCCTGAGAACGGCCGCCTGGAGATGTCGGCCTTTCCCGACGGTCACTTCTATCTGCGGATAGCCCGCCGATGAATCACCTTTATGCAAGATCACAGCGGTATTTTTCCTGCCCGGTAAATGACGCCGAGCGACAACGCGAGCCCTCCCTTGATCGTCGCCTTCCTTGAACTCAAACTGCCGAAACACAGCCCCAGTATGAAAAACATGCTGGATATCGCCAGGTTTTTTTCTTTCATCATCGACATCATGGGCGCCCCCTTATCCGATTAGCGGCCTGGTCAGGCAAAGGCATCAATACCGGTCAGCGATGCCGAAAGCGCCCACAGACGCTGCGCCTGTTCCGGGTCGATCGCGTATTCCTTCACGCCGACCAGCGCCTGACTGTCGTGGGCGGCGATGCCGGCAATATCGCCATCCTCACAGTAGAGGCCCCCCAATCCCTGCAACTGCGGTGAGGTGGCGGCCCACACCTGTGTAGCAGCCCCTTGTTGAGGCGTTTTGAGGGCATCGGGATCGGCCGGATTGCCGTCTTCGTCCATCCAGCCCAGGGCTATCATCTCTGCTCTCGATATGTGCCGCTGCAGCGGCGTGGCGATGCTGCCCGGATGCAGGCTAAATGCGCGGATCCCCCGCGAGCGGCCCAGAAGATCCAACCGGACGGCGAACAGGGCATTCGCCGTCTTCGACTGACCGTACGCCAGCCACTTGTCGTAACCGCGTTCGAACTGCACATCCTCCCAGCGGATCGCCGAATGGTGATGCCCGGCAGAGGAGACGGTGACCACCCGCCCGCCATCGGCAATGCTCGGCCACAGCAAATTGGTCAGCGCATAATGGCCGAGATGGTTGGTGGCGAACTGCCCTTCCCAACCGTGCCCCACCCGCGCCTCTGGGCATGCCATCACCCCGGCGTTGTTGATGACGATATCCGCCCGTAGACTCGATGCGGTAAAGTCTGCGGCGAAACGACGCACGCTGTTCAAATCGGCGAGATCGAGTTCGGCGATCTCGACGCCGGCGCTCTGCCCTAACACCGCTTTGGCTGCCGCCGGTGCCCGGCAAGCGACGATGACCCGTGCGCCGGCGTCGGCCAGCGCCAGCGTCGTCTCCAGACCGAGGCCTGAATGGCCACCGGTGACGATGGCCAACGTGCCTGACAGATCCTGGCCCGCGAGCACCTCGCCGGCGGTCGTTTTGGGCCCGAATCCTGACTTGATGGGGGTTTGTTGGGTAATCACAGGCATTCTCCTCACGGTTAACAGTGGCCGGCCAAACGCAGCCGGCGCGTCGATGAGAAGGAGTATGAAATTCCGTCACGGGACTGTGAATGCATGAAACTCCGAACTTCTGTCGAGATCGTCCAGGTTACGCGGCAAAAAAAGAAGAGAGTGGATCATGGCGGCTAGCCGGACGAGGTTTCCGGTCTGAGACAGACAAAAAAAAAGCCAGCACCCGAGCTGGCTTAAAAAACACTGGAAGCAATGTGAGCAATGTCGTGCCTTCCACATCAGAGCCGCAAACTGTGGCCTTCCGTGAACTGCCAGGCGATGATAATAGTTATCAGTATCGTCTGTAAAGCACTTTGTTGAGAATTTTTCTCATTACCACACGAAGATTGCGCAATTACCACTCAGGGAACGGGTCTGCCATGTCCAGCCAATAGTCCACGCCGGCGGCCATTTCATCGTCGCTCAGCAGGCAGTCGTCCAGCAGACGCGTGATCGCCGCCTGCTGCAAATGCTGGCCGATAAACACCAGCTCCTGGCGCATGTCGCCGAACGGCTCCACCCATTTCTCCTGAATATGCGCCCGCGTTTCGGGATCCTGCGGCCAGTTGTCTTGCGGGATGGCGCGCCAAAAGGTGCCCGCGAGGCCGTAGTGGGCGATGCCCCCTGCCTGGCTCCACTGCCCGGCCTGCCGCGGCCGCGTTGCCAACCAGAAAAAGCCCTTCGACCGCAGCAGTTTGCCGCCGCCCCAGTCGCCGTTGATCACGCGGTAAAACTTGTCCGGCGCAAACGGCCGCCGCGCCTGATAGACGAAGCTGCTGATGCCGTAGTTTTCCGTTTCCGGCACGTGTTCGCCGCGCAGCTCTTTCAGCCAGCCGGGCGCCTGCTGCGCCTTTTCAAAGCTGAAGCTGCCGGTATTCAGCACCGCCTCCAGCGGCAGTTTGCCCGGCGCGATCGGCACAATGCGGGCGTCGGGGTTCAGGCTGCCCAGCAGCGCCATCACTTCGCCCTGCTGGGTTGGCGTCAACAGATCGGTCTTGCTGACCAGGATCACGTCGCAGAATTCAATTTGCTCAATCAGCAGATCCGCCACGCTGCGCAGATCGTCCTCGCCCAGGCTTTGACCGGCCTCCTGCAGGCTTTGTGCCTGCTGGTACTGCTGGATGAAATTCACCCCGTCGACCACCGTCACCAGGGTATCCAGCCGGGCGAACTGCGACAGGCTTTCCCCTTCTTCATCTTCGAAGGTAAAGGTTTCCGCCACCGGCAGCGGCTCGGAGATGCCGCTCGATTCGATCAGCAGATAATCGAAACGCCCGTCCTGAGCCAGCTCGCGCACCGACACCAGCAGATCTTCGCGTAGCGTGCAGCAGATGCAGCCGTTGCTCATCTCCACCAGCTTCTCCTGCTGGCGATCGAGGTGCACTTCATTCTCCACCAGCGCGGCGTCGATGTTCACCTCGCTCATGTCATTGACAATCACCGCCACGCGCATGCCTTGCCGGTTGTTCAGAATGTGGTTCAGCACCGTGGTCTTGCCGGCACCGAGAAAGCCGGAAAGCACGGTCACGGGAAGTTGTTTCATGGGAGCCTCATTAAAATTCATTGCGTAATGCCTGATAACCGCGCACCAGTTCGACGTTGGTGGCGGCCACTTCTTCCGAAAACTGCAGCGCGCCGCGATCGACCTGGCGATAGCGCGACAGGTCGCTGTCCGGCCCCACGCGCTCGGTCGAGGGGATATAGCGGTTTTCCGGCAGCGTCACGCCGTCCACCACCGCGTTGTAACGCACCACGCAGCCGGACTGGATGTGGCAGTTGAACAGCACGCTGTTGAAACCGATAAACACCCGATCGTCGATGCGACATGGGCCGTGGACGATGGCGCGGTGGGCGATCGAGCTGTAACGGCCGATAGTCACCGCCGCCCCGCTCTTGGAGTGGATCACCACGCCGTCCTGAATATTGGAGTGCGAGCCGATGACGATCGGCTCCATGTCGCCGGCGGCGTTTAACTCGTCGGCGCGGATCACCGCATATGGACCGACGTAGACGAAATCTTCGACGATCACCCGGCCGCAAATAATGGCGGTGGGATCGATGTAGGCCAGCGGCGAGACCTGCGGCAGATGCCCGCTCGGATTTTTACGCAGCATGATTCTCTCCCCGCCAGCTCAGCTCCGCCACCGCATTGTGGGCATGCAGGCTCTCCTGATGCTCGACGCGCAGCGAGAAAGCGCGGTAATCGCACTGGCTGCCCAGCATGCGATACAGACGCCGTGCCGCATCTTCGCAAAACATCAGGTTCTGACCGTTGGCCAGCGCGAAGGCCTGCTCGTCACGGCGTTTCACCAGCGTTTGTACCGGCGTGCCCAGCGCGTGTTCGATGCGGTCGATCAATTTGACCGGTTCGAACGCCCGTTCATTCTCGGGCGTCACGGTGATCCAGGCCCAGCTACGCTGGCTGTGGGGGGTGGCCGGCATCCCCTGTTCCAGCAACCACTCGCTCACCTGCCGTTGGCTGACCCGCTCCGCCGCCTGTTCGAAATCAAACTGGAACTGTTGTTGCGCCAGTTGGCGGCTGAGCGCCGCAGAACTCGGGCAGGTAGAGGAATAAGGTACGCCGACGGTCAGCGCCAGCGTCAGCGTGTCCGTCAGGGTGGCCTCGATGCGCAGCGGGTAAGCCTTCCAGCCGCGCTGCGGCGACAGCAACGCCGCGCGCGACAGCAGCAGCTCGCCGCTGAGCGTCAGGCTGGCGCGATCGCTGTGTTCCGGCTGTGAATCCAGAAAGGCTTGCAGCGTTCGGCCGATGCGCTGCGGCGTCAGCTCGCCCTGCGTCAATTCGTCCAGCGCCAGATACAGGCGCGACATGTGAATACCGCGTTCGCCCGCCGCTTCGGCGCGCAGGTTGATGCCGGCGTCGACTTTGGCCATCAGTGGCTTGCCGGCCAGTTCCAGCGGCAGTGCGATCCCTTGCATCCCGACCCAATCGAGCCCGACATCACTCATTTCGCCGCGCCATGCCTGAGCATCCGGCAGCGAACGGCGTGGTGGAAGTGCAACTTCGTTCATACATCCCCTTGCGTTATTGTGACTTTGCCGGGGAACGGTAACATGATTTTGTTATGTTATAACATATCAAATAAAATTTTTTTCACGCCGTTGAGCGGCCTGATTAATCAAGTCGCAGAAAACTCAGCGATTTTGCTCAATGGATTGGGCTGCTGGTCAGAGTGCGATACACTAACGCTATTGCTGATTAACCCATGAGCCTCTATGCGTGGTTTACCCCTTTGGATAGTGTCGTTGTGCCTCACGGGCTCTGCCCTGGCCGCGACAACACCGCCCGCACCCACCGCGGCGCCGCTGCCGGACATTCGCCAGAGCGGCTTTGTCTATTGCGTCAGCGGCATACTGAATACCTTTAACCCGCAAATGGCCAGCAGCGGCCTGACGGTGGATACCCTGGCCGCCCAGCTCTACGATCGCCTGCTGGACGTCGACCCGTACACCTACCGGCTGATCCCCGAGCTGGCGCAAAGCTGGGAAGTGCTGGACAACGGCGCCACCTACCGCTTCCATCTGCGCAAGGACGTGCCGTTCCAGACCACCGCCTGGTTCACGCCAACCCGCAAGATGAACGCCGACGACGTGGTGTTCAGCTTCGCGCGCGTATTTGACCAAAAGCACCCTTATCATGACGTCAACGGCGGCGAATACCCCTATTTCGACAGCCTGCAGTTCGGCGATTCGGTGCAGAGCGTGAGAAAGCTCGACGACTACACGGTGGAGATCCGCCTGCAGTCGCCGGACGCCTCGTTCCTGTGGCACCTGGCGACCCACTACGCGCCGGTGCTGTCCGCCGAATACGCCGACACGCTGACGCGCGAAGGCCATCAGGAGCTGATCGACCGCGAGCCGGTCGGCAGCGGCCCGTTCCTGCTCAATGAATACCGCTCGGGGCAATATATTCGCCTGGCGCGCAACGCCGCCTACTGGAAAGGCCTGCCGCGCATGCCGCAGGTGGTGATCGATCTGGGCGCCGGCGGCACCGGTCGCCTCTCCAAGCTGTTGACCGGCGAGTGCGACGTCCTGGCCTACCCGGCGGCCAGCCAGCTGTCTATCCTGCGCGACGATCCGCGCCTGCGCCTGACGCTGCGCCCGGGGATGAACATCGCCTACCTGGCGTTCAACACCCGCAAACCGCCGCTCGACAACCTCAACGTGCGCCAGGCGATCTCGCTGGCGATCAACAACCAGCGGTTGATGCAGTCGATCTATTACGGCACGGCGGAAACCGCCGCTTCGATCCTGCCGCGCGCCTCCTGGGCCTATGACAACGACGCGCACGTCACCGAGTACGATCCGGCCAAATCGCGCGAAATGCTGCGGCAGGCCGGCGTCGGCCAGCTGAACCTGAAGCTGTGGGTACCGACCGCCTCGCAATCTTACAACCCGAGCCCGCTGAAGACCGCCGAGCTGATCCAGGCCGATCTCGGCCAGGTGGGCATCAACGTCACCATCGTGCCGGTAGAGGGCCGCTTCCAGGAGGCGCGCCTGATGGAAATGAACCACGACCTGACCCTGACCGGCTGGGCCACCGACAGCAACGACCCGGACAGCTTCTTCCGACCGCTGCTGAGCTGCGCGGCAATCCGTTCGCAAACCAACTATGCTCACTGGTGTGACCCGGGCTTCGACGAGGTGCTGCAGAACGCGCTGTTGTCGCAGCAGCTGTCTCAGCGCATCGACAACTACCGCAAGGCGCAGAAAATCCTCGAGCAGCAACTGCCGGTGCTGCCGCTGGCCTCTTCTTTGCGTCTGCAGGCCTACCGCTACGACATCAAGGGATTGGTGCTGAGCCCGTTCGGCAACGCCTCGTTCGCCGGGGTGTACCGTGAATCCGCGCCGGAGGTGAACAAGTGATTATCTTTACCCTGCGCCGCATTCTGCTGCTGCTGATCACGCTGTTCTTCCTGACGCTGGTCAGCTTCAGCCTGAGCTATTTCACGCCGCGCGCGCCGCTGAACGGCGCCGCCCTGTTGGATGCCTATCAGTTCTACTTTGTCAGCCTGCTCCATTGGGACTTCGGCGTCTCCAGCATCAACGGCCAGGCGATCAGCGAACAGCTGCGCGAAGTGTTCCCGGCCACCATGGAGCTATGCCTGCTGGCGTTCGCCCTGGCGCTGTTTATCGGCATTCCGCTGGGCATCATCGCCGGCGTGCTGCGCGGCAAGTGGCAGGACACCGCCATCAGCACCTTCGCACTGCTGGGCTTCTCAATGCCGGTGTTCTGGCTGGCGCTGCTGCTGATGCTGTTCTTCTCGCTGCACCTGGGCTGGCTGCCGGTTTCCGGCCGTTTCGACCTGCTGTATCAGGTGAAGCCGATCACCGGTTTCGCACTGATCGACGCCTGGCTGTCGGACTCGCCGTACCGCGCCGAGATGATCGGCAGCGCCCTGCGCCACATGATCCTGCCGATCGCCGCGCTGGCGGTGGCGCCCACCACCGAAGTGGTGCGCCTGATGCGCATCAGCACCGACGATGTGCTGAGCCAAAACTACATCAAGGCCGCCGCCACCCGCGGCCTGTCGCGCTTCACCATCATTCGCCGCCACGTGTTGCACAATGCGCTGCCGCCAATCGTGCCCAAGCTGGGGCTGCAGTTCTCCACCATGCTCACGCTGGCGATGATCACCGAAGTGGTGTTCAGCTGGCCGGGCCTCGGCCGGTGGCTGATCAACGCCATTCGCCAGCAGGACTATGCGGCGATCTCCGCAGGCGTCATGGTGGTTGGCACGCTGGTGATCACCATTAACGTCCTGGCCGACATTCTGGGTGCGGCAACCAACCCGCTGAAACATAAGGAATGGTATGCCCTTCGATAACGTATACCGCGAGAAAAAGATGCCGAGTCCGCTGCGCTACACCTGGCGGATTTTCTACGGCGACGCGCTGGCGATGATCGGTTTTTACGGGGTGATCGCCCTGCTGCTGCTGTCGCTGTTCGGCAGCCTGCTGGCGCCCTACGCGCTGGATCAACAGTTCCTCGGCTATCAGCTGCTGCCGCCGTCCTGGTCACGCTACGGCAACGTGTCGTTCTTTCTCGGCACCGACGATCTCGGGCGCGACATCCTCAGCCGTCTGTTGACCGGCACCGCCGCCACCTTTGGCTCGGCGCTGGCGGTGACGCTGGCCGCGGCGTTCTGCGGGGTGATCCTCGGCGTGTTCGCCGGCGTCACCCACGGGCTGCGCTCGGCGGTGCTCAACCACATTCTCGATACCCTGCTGTCGATTCCCTCGCTGCTGCTGGCGATCGTGGTGGTGGCGTTTATCGGCCCCAAACTTGAACACGCCATGCTGGCGGTATGGCTCGCCTTGCTGCCGCGCATGGTGCGCACCATCTACAGCGCGGTGCACGACGAGCTGGAAAAAGAATACGTGGTGGCGGCGCGGCTCGACGGCGCTTCCACGCTGCAGATCCTGTGGTACGCAGTGATGCCGAACATTGCGGCGGTGCTGGTGACCGAGTTCACCCGCGCGCTGTCGATGGCCATTTTGGATATCGCCGCGCTCGGCTTCCTCGATCTCGGCGCGCAGCTGCCTTCGCCGGAATGGGGAGCGATGCTCGGCGATTCGCTCGAGCTGGTGTACGTCGCGCCCTGGACGGTGATGCTGCCCGGCGCGGCCATCCTCGTCAGCGTGCTGCTGGTTAACCTGTTAGGCGACGGTATGCGCCGCGCAATCAATGCCGGGGTGGAATAATGCCGTTACTCGATATCCGCAATCTGACGATTGAATTTATGACCGCCGAAGGGCCGGTCAAGGCGGTCGATCGCGTCAGCATGACGCTGACCGAGGGCGAGGTGCGCGGCCTGGTGGGTGAATCGGGCTCAGGCAAGAGCCTGATCGCCAAAGCCATCTGCGGGGTAACCAAAGACAACTGGCGCGTCACCGCCGATCGTTTTCGCTTCGACGACATCGATCTGCTACAGCTGAGTCCGCGCGAGCGGCGCAGGCTGGTGGGCCACAACGTTTCGATGATCTTCCAGGAGCCTCAGTCCTGTCTGGATCCTTCCGAAAGCATCGGCCGCCAGCTGGCGCAGGCCATCCCGGGCTGGACCTACAAGGGCCGCTGGTGGCAGCGCTTCAACTGGCGCAAACGCCGCGCCATCGAACTGCTGCACCGCGTCGGCATCAAGGATCACGACGACATCATGGGCAGCTTCCCGTACGAGCTGACCGAGGGCGAGTGCCAGAAGGTGATGATCGCCATCGCGCTGGCCAACCAGCCGCGCCTGCTGATCGCCGATGAGCCGACCAACGCCATGGAGCCGACCACCCAGGCGCAGATTTTCCGCCTGTTGGCGCGTCTCAATCAGAACAACAACACCACCATTCTGCTGATCAGTCACGACCTGCAGATGATGAGCAAGTGGGCCGACCGGGTGAACGTCTTGTACTGCGGGCAAACGGTGGAAAGCGCCCAGTGCGAAGAGTTGCTGGCGGCGCCGCACCATCCTTACACCCAGGCGTTGATCCGCGCCATGCCGGACTTCGGCCGCTCGCTGCCGCACAAGAGCCGGTTGAACACGCTGCCGGGCGCCATTCCTTCGCTGGAACACCTGCCGATCGGCTGCCGTCTGGGGCCGCGCTGCCCTTACGCGCAGAAGAAGTGCATCGAAACGCCGCGCCTGCGTCCGGTCAAAAACCACTTCTTCGCCTGCCACTTCCCACTGAACATGGAGGAGCAATAACATGGAAACGCTGTTGGAAGTGCGCAACCTGAGCAAAACCTACCGCTACCGCACCGGGCTGTTCCGCCGTCAGCACGTCGAGGCGGTGAAGTCCGTCAGCTTTACCCTGCGTGAAGGTCAGACGCTGGCGGTGATCGGCGAGAACGGCTCTGGCAAATCCACGCTGGCGAAAATGCTCTCCGGCATGGTGGAACCGACCGCCGGCGAACTGCTGATCGACGATCACCCGCTGGAATTCGGCGATTATCGCTACCGCAGCCAGCGCATTCGTATGATTTTTCAGGATCCGAGCACCTCGCTCAACCCGCGTCAGCGCATCGGCCAGCTGCTGGATGCGCCGCTGCGGTTGAACACCGATCTGGAGCCCGCCGAGCGCGAGCAGCGTATCAACCAAACGCTGCGCCAGGTCGGCATGCTGCCGGATCACGCTTACTACTATCCGCACATGCTGGCTTCTGGGCAAAAACAGCGCGTCGCGCTGGCCCGTGCGCTGATCCTGCAGCCGAAGGTGATCGTCGCCGATGAGGCGCTGGCCTCGCTGGACATGTCGATGCGCTCGCAAATCATCAACCTGATGCTGGAACTGCAAGAAAAGCACGGCATTTCCTATATCTACGTCACCCAGCACCTCGGCATGATGAAGCATATCAGCGACCAGGTGCTGGTGATGCACGAAGGGGAAATCGTCGAACGCGGCAGCACCGCCGAGGTGTTGGCGGCGCCGCTGCACGAATTGACCAAGCGTCTTATCGCCAGCCACTTCGGCGAGGCGCTGACCGCCGACGCCTGGCGACGCGACGGCGGCCGTTTCTGAGCCCCGTCCTGGCCGGCAACACACCCGCTGCGGCGGGTTTTTTATTGCTGCGCGCCTCGGTCGCTTAGCGAGAAAATGCACATACAAATTACATTCTTGTTATATATCCTTATATTTTATTCCTTTCAGTTATTGATTAGTCCGTAACATTATTTTATCTCGCCAGGGCGATCGGTGAGGATATCCCCTACGTTGCGCTTCTCATACGACAGGATATCGCACTGATGAACAGCATTCGCCATCGCCGCCTCACGCAGTTTCTGCTCACCCTGGCAGCCGGTTTCTCTGTTTACGGCCACGCCCTGTGCTGTGATGAGCTGCGCTAAATCCGCCTTTCGCCCCGCCTGCGGGCATGTTGCCTCTTTGTCCAGCCACCGCTGCCGTACGCAGCGGTGGCTGTTGATCATGATTAAGGATTGACCCTATGGAACGACTCCGTCGACAACATAATGCCCAGTGGTATCACGAAACCCAAAGCAGCGTGCGGGGCGATACGCCGTTGGAGCCGCAGGCGGCTACCCTGCGCGATCGTTTTCTGCTGGGGCTGGGTGCCTTCGCCGATGAAGCGTTAAACAGCGCGCTCGGCGCCCGCGCCGGGGTATTCAACGCCTCACTGGCCGGTTACCACGCCCTGTTTCCCGACCAGGTGTCGCTATCACGATACGTGACATTGTCACCCTACGATCGCCTCAGCACCGCACTGACCGTCGCGCAGGTGACCGGCGTGCAGTCCCTCTGTAGCCACTATGCCGCCCGCCTCGCCCCGCTGCACAGCCCGGACGCCTCCCGGGAAAGCAATATCCGGCTCGCCCAGATCACCCAATATGCCCGCCAGCTTGCCAGCCAACCCACGCTGATTTGCCGCAAGGCGCTGCAACAGCTTGTCGACGTCGGGCTGAGCCCTGCGGATATCGTCACCTTTTCGCAAATCATCGGTTTTGTCAGCTATCAGGCGCGTGTGGTAGCTGGCATCGCGGCGTTAGCCGGCCGACCGGCGGTGGTAGTGCCCGGTTTCCCGAACGTCGAAGACGCCGATGGCGTCGCTTTCAGTGCCGAAGAGTTGAGCTGGACTGCGCGACTGCCGCCAATCGACACGGAAGCCGCCGCCGCCGAACAGCTTGACGTGCTGGATCAGAGCCACCCGCAGGCGCGCGCCGAATCTTATTACCTGCTGTTGGCGCACGATGCCGCCGCCCTGCGCGAGCGCAACGGGGTGTTCAATGGCATCAATGCCGAAGGGTATGGGTTATCGAGCCGCCTGAAGGCGCTGGCGACGCTGGTGGTTTCGCGCATCAACGGCAGCCGTTACTGCGCGACCACGGTGGCGCATGAATTGCAGGATGACGGATTGGTACAGACGCTGTTCACCGGGCTGACTCAGGGATTGGCCTCTACCGAGGATACGGTCAAACGCGCGGTAATCCACACTGCCGCCGAGCTGACGCGCGCACCGGAAAAATTCACCTCACAGAGCGTGCAGCCATTGTTCAACAGCGGCCTGAATCAGGCACAGGCGCTGGAAGTGATCCTCACCGCCGCGCTCTATGCCTGGGAAAATCGCCTGCGCCAAACGCTGGGCGATGCCGAACCTTTCATCGCCGCCGACTGAAGACCGCTACGCGGCCTTATTAGCGGCCGCATTACGTCGCGTTTTAGACATTCTGCTGACGCAGCCACTCGCTGGCGGCGTCGAAGAATTTTTGCGCCAACGGCGTGGCGCGCTCCGCCATATCGACCACCACCGCCGCATGACGCGGCATGGCGCCGATGGCCACCGGGCGCCGCTGCAACGCCGGCATCAGCGGGGATTGCAGCTGGCCGCGCGGGAATAACCCGCAGCCCAGGCCGACGAAAATCCCTTCCAGCAGTTGGAAGATCGACGCGGTCTCAAGCCGTGTGTGCAGCGTCAACCCGGCGTCGCGGAAGTGTTGATCGAGATAACGACGGAAATAACGCGTCGGCTCGGCCAGACACAGCGGCAAGGCGGCCACCGCTTCCAGCGGCATCGGCGTATCGCCCACCAGCTTCGGGAAATGCTGCGGATGAAACACCAGCTCGACGCCGGTTTCCACCAGCGGTTGCGATTGGAAATGCAGCTCCTTCAACGTCGACAGCTCGAAAAAGCCGATGCCGATGTCGACGGTATGCGCCGTCAGCGCCTCCAGCAGCTGATCGGCGCTCAGCACCGCCAGCCGGTAATCGAGATGCGGGTAACGCTCGCTGACCGCCTTGAGCATTTCCGATACCGAGATACTGCACTGCGGCACCACGCCAAGACGCAACGTGCCGTGCAAGCCGTGTTTGAGCGACTCCACCTCCAGCTTCAGCCCCTGGTAAACCGAGACGATCTCACGCGCCCACGCCAACACCCGCTCGCCTTCGGCGGTAAAACCCCCGAAATGGTTGCCGCGGTTAATCAGCGAAACGCCCAGCTCTTTTTCCAGGTTTTTCAATCGCATGGACAGCGTTGGCTGGCTAACGAAGCTGGCCTCCGCCGCCCGGCCGAAGTGGCGTTCCCGTTCTAAATTACACAAATAAATCAGTTGTTTAATATCCATAGCGCGGCTCAATGATCGGCATTCGCGCTCAGTATACCACCGGGCGCCGCCGCCCGCCCGGTGAGTCAGAGTTTGAGCTTCACGTAATCCATCAGGCGCGAGAATGCGCCGCCCTGCGGCACCGCCTGCAGCGCCACCAGCGGCAGGGTTTTCACCACCTGGCCATTGTCGCTGATGCGGATCTCACCAACGGTTTGTCCTTTATTCACCGGCGCTTCCAGCCGCGCGACGTTGAGTACATACTGCGCCTTCAGCTTGTCCGCTTCGTTTTTCGGCAGGCTGAGCGATTGCTCTTGCGCGCTGCCGACCGATAACCGGTGATTCTCGCCGTACCAGACTGGCTCTTCCCCCAGGCTTTGGCCGGCGCTGAACAAGTGTACGGTAGTAAAGTCGCGCAGCCCCCAAGTCAACAGCTTACGCGCCTGCTCCTCACGCCCTTTCGAGCTTTTGCCCCCCATCACCACGGCGATCAGGCGGCGATCCCCTTCGGTGGCGGAGGCAATGATGTTGAAGCCGGCCGAGGCGGTGTGCCCGGTTTTCAACCCATCAACGTGCAGCGTCTTATCCCACAGCAGGCCATTGCGATTCTGCTGCGTGATGCCATTCCAGGTCAGAGACTTCTCGCTGTACATATGGTATTCCGCCGGTTCACTCATGATGATGGCACGGGCAATCACCGCCAGATCGCCGGCGGTGGTGAACTGCCCCGGCGCATCCAGCCCGTGTACCGTTTCGAAATGGGTGTTCTGCAGGCCCAGCTGAGCGCTCTTCTCGTTCATCAGCTTGACGAAGTTGGCCTGGCTGCCCGCCACATAGTCCGCCATCGCCACGCAGGCGTCGTTGCCGGAATCGATGATGATACCGCGGCTGAGATCGCGTACCGTGACCCTGTCACCTGGCTTCAGGAACATCAACGAAGATCCTTTGAACACCGGGTTGCCCTGCGCCCAGGCGTCTTTCCCCACGGTGACGACATCGTCGAGGCCTATCTTGTGCTGATCGAGCGCGTGGTCGATCACCAACCCGGTCATGAGTTTGGTCAGGCTGGCCGGGTTGCGCCGTTCGTCGGCATTACCGGCAGCCAACACCTGGCCGGTGGTGTAATCCATCAAAACGTAAGAGGCGGCGTCTATCGCCGGTGGGGTCATGGTGGGAAAATTGGGCGTCGTTTCCGCCGCCTGCGCCGCTAAAGGCAGTAATATACCGCCGATCACCACTGATACTGAACGCTTCACGCTGTGTTCCTCAGGCCCGCAGGCTGAATAAAATGCCAATATAATCCGCGAGATAGACTGCATGAATTCACTTTCAGACGAAACCATTACTCTTTTGCAGCGGGTGTCTTTATGCAACCATTTGTTTACGGCACTGCCCGCCGGCGATAGATGCGCTCTATGCCGCCATTGCCTCATTCGATTAGACGCCGTCCCGCAGCGCCCCTAAACTTGTGACATAAATACGCAAGACGCATAAAAAAGCGTTTACTTTTTAGCTACAACCACCTGCGAAGTGTCACCATGAAATTCAAACCGTCAATCAAGCCTTATACCGGCCCGGCGGGCGGCTGGGGTTCGCTTGAAGCCACCACCCGCTTTGTCCTCGACAGCAAACAAACGCTAAAAAACATGCGCAACCTGATGCGCGTCAACAAGGCACGCGGCTTCGACTGCCCCGGTTGCGCCTGGGGCGACGACAACCACAGCACCTTCAGCTTCTGCGAAAACGGCGCCAAAGCGGTCAGTTGGGAAGCGACGCGCAGCGCCGTCGAGCCTGAGTTCTTCGCCGCCCACAGCGTCAGCACCCTGCAGCAGCAGAGCGACTATTTCCTCGAGTATCAGGGTCGCCTGACCCATCCGATGCGCTATAACGCCGAAACCGACCACTATGAGCCTATCCATTGGCCGGACGCGCTGGCGCTGATCGCCAAACACATCAACGGCATGGACAACCCGAGCCAGATCGAGCTGTATACCTCGGGCCGCGCCAGCAACGAAGCGTCGTACCTTTATCAGCTGTTCGGCCGCATGCTCGGCACCAGCAATTTCCCCGACTGCTCCAACATGTGTCACGAAGCGAGCGGCGTCGGGCTGAAGCAGAGCATCGGCGTTGGCAAAGGCACCATCCGCATCGATGACTTCGAAAAGGCCGACGCCATCTTCGTGTTTGGCCAAAACCCCGGCACCAACCACCCGCGCATGCTGCACAGCCTGAAAAACGCCGCCCGACGCGGCGCGCGCATCGTCAGTTTCAACACCCTGCGCGAACGTGGGCTGGAAAGGTTCGCCGATCCGCAGGATCCGGTACAGATGCTGACGCCAAAATCCTCACCGATCAGCTCTTCCTATTACCAACCGAATCTGGGCGGCGATATGGCAGCGGTGCGCGGCATGGTGAAAGCACTGCTGGAAACCCATCGCCAGCGTCTGGCCGCCGGTGAACCCGCCCTGTTCGACCTGGCATTTATTGAACAGCACAGCGTGGGCGTGGAGGCTTATCTGGCGCAGGTGGACGCGACCGAGTGGCAGACCATTACCGCGCAGTCGGGCCTGAGCGAAGCGCAATTGCGCCAGGCGGCGGCCACCTACCAGGGCGCCGAGCGGGTGATCTGCACCTGGGCGATGGGCGTGACGCAGCATAAACACTCCATTGCGACGGTGCGTGAAATCACCAACCTGCAGCTGCTGTTCGGGCAACTGGGCAAACCCGGCGCCGGCCTGTGTCCGGTGCGCGGCCACAGCAACGTCCAGGGTAACCGCACCATGGGGATCGATGAGAAGTCGCCGAAGGCGCTGCTCGACAGCCTGGAACGTCACTTTAACTTCACCGCCAATCGCGCGCTGGGCCACAACACGGTGGAAGCGATTGAGGCGATGCTGCGCGGCGAAGTGAAAGTGCTGATCGCACTGGGCGGCAACCTGGCCGCCGCGGCGCCGGACACCGAGCGCACCGCCCGCGCCCTGCGCAACTGCGATTTGACGGTGCATATCAGCACCAAACTTAACCGCAGCCATCTGGTGACCGGCAAAGACGCGCTGATCCTGCCGACGCTCGGCCGCACCGAACTGGACATGCAGGCCAGCGGCTCGCAGTACATCACGGTCGAGGATTCATTCAGCATGGTGCACGCCTCGGAAGGCATCGGCAAACCGCTGGCGGAGACCCAACGTTCGGAAACGGCGATCGTCTGCGGCATCGCCGACGCGGTGCTGGGCACGCAACAGCTGGACTGGCTGGAACTGGCCGACGACTATTCGCTGATCCGCGATCATATCGCCGCCACCATTCCCGGCTTCGAGGATTTCAACCGGCGCTGCGACCAGCCCGGCGGTTTCTACCTCGGTAATGCCGCCGCCGAACTGCGCTTCGCCACGCCGAGCGGCAAGGCGGAATTCAGCGCCGCCGCGCTGCCGACCACCCTGTTCCCGCAGCTGGGCGGCGAGCAAGCGCCGTTTACCCTGCAGACGCTGCGCTCGCACGATCAGTACAACACCACCATCTATGGTCTGGATGACCGCTATCGCGGCGTTTACGGCCAACGCGAAGTGCTGTTCATCCATCCGGAGGATCTGGCGGCGTTGGGCCTGCAGGATGGCGAACGGGTAGAGATTGAAACCCTGTGGAACGATGGCGTGGTGCGTAAAGTGGACGGGTTCAAGCTGGTGAGTTACGACATTCCGCGTGGCAACCTGGCGGCCTACTACCCGGAAACTAACCCGCTGGTGCCGCTGGCCAGCTTCGGCGACGGCACCGGTACCCCGACCTCGAAGTCGATTCCGGTGGCGATCCGCCGCAGCGAGCAGCAACCTTCGCTGCGCATCGCCTGAAAATGCGCGCCCGGTTCACGCCGGGCGCGCCAATATTTCCAGGACAGTCTGCAATTCGTCGGACAGCTGATGCCGTCGCCAGACGAAGTACAGATCGCTCCCCCCCTCCTCGCCCATTTCCACCACCTTCAGCCCTGGCGCCGGCAAGATCAGCGGCAGCAACGAGCCGGGGACGCAGGCAACGCCGCAACCGGCCTGCACGCAGGCCGCCATCGCGGCATAAGACTCCATTTCCAGCGTCATGCGCGGTTTCAGCCCGCGCGAGGCCAGCCAGTGATCCACCTTCAGGCGAAACGAACATTCGCGGCTGAACGTGTAAAACTCCAGCGGCGCCAGCGTGGCGGCGTCGGGTTCCCCGGCATCGGCCGGCATCAGCAATACCAGCCGTTCATCGAATGCCTTTTGGCTGGCCAATAACGGATGCTCAATCGGGCCGTCGGTGATCGCCAGGTCGAGATCGCTGTCGATCAGCATGCGTTCCAGCACCAGCGAGTCGCGGCTCAGCACGTTGATGTGCAGATGAGGCTGTAAACGGCGCAGCCGCGCAATACGCGCCGGTAAATGGCTGACCAGCGAGAAATCCAGCGCCCCGAGGTTCAGCAGCCCATGCTGATGCTCGCCGGCGAACAGCTGCTTGCTGCGCTCCGCCTGCGCCACGATGTCGCGCGCCTGCTGATAGAACAGCCGCCCTTTGGGATTGACGTACAGCCGGTTCTTGTCGCGGAAAAACAGCTCGCCGCCCAGCGACTCCTCCAGCTCGCGCAGCCGCAGCGTGACGTTGGAAGGCACGCAGTGCAACTCGCGCGCGGCGGCGGCGATGGTTTTGCGCTCCACCACGGTGCAGAAAAACTTCAGCTGGCTCAGCTTCATCTATCATTCACTTTTAGTTAGTGTTTTAGTTAAAAACAATCACTTTAGATTAGCATTGATTTCACCTACAGTCTGCCGACACCCTGAGGAGGATCTCTGATGCCACTGAATGACCTACTGACGCTGCCCGGCGTGGCGGCCCAACCGGACGCGGTAACCGACGGTTACGTGTTCAACCACACCATGATCCGCGTGAAGGATCTGACCACCGCGCTGGATTTTTACACCCGCGTGTTGGGTTTTACCCCGGTCTATCTGGAAACGTTCGAAGAAGCCGCCTTCACCATCTGCTACCTGACGCGCAGCCCGCGCGAACAGATCCCGCAGGACGACGACGAGCGCAAACGCTGGGCGCTGAGCCAGCCGGGCATTCTCGAACTGACCCATAACCACGGCACCGAAAATCAGGCGGATTTTCACTACCACAACGGCAACGGCGAGCCGCGCGGCTTTGGCCACCTGTGCGTCACGGTGCCGGACGTGCGCGCCGCCTGCGAGCGTTTTGAGCGCCTGGGCGTTACCTTCCAGAAACGCCTGCACGAAGGCCGCATGAACTACGTGGCGTTCATCCGCGATCCGGACGATTACTGGATTGAAATCCTGCAGCCGACGCCGCTGCAGGACTGATCGCCCCCCGCCCTTCACCCCGGCCTTCGCGCCGGGGTTTTCCATCGATAGCACTTCGATTGACCATTCTTGCGCAAAATCGCGTGGCAACGCGGGGTTCCGTGACGTTAGGCTTGCTCGCAGCGGGTGATTCGCGTAAAACTGTCAGCCGCAAATCTTGCCACTCACAACCCATTCACTGGACGATATGTTTCAAGATAACCCGCTGCTGGCGCAGCTTAAACAGCAACTTCACTCTCAGACCCCGCGCGTTGAAGGCGTCGTGAAAGGGACTGAGAAAGGCTTTGGCTTTCTTGAAGTAGACGGTCAAAAAAGTTACTTCATTCCGCCGCCGTACATGAAGAAAGTCATGCACGGGGATCGCATTATCGCCACCCTGCACACCGAGAAAGAGCGCGAAATCGCCGAGCCAGAAACCCTGGTCGAGCCGTTCCTGTCGCGTTTTGTCGGCCGCGTGCAAAAGCGCGACGATCGTTTGTCCATCGTGCCCGATCATCCGTTGCTGAAAGATGCGATTCCGTGCCGCCCGGTGCGTGAATTGACCCACAACTTCCAGGCCGGCGACTGGGCAGTCGCGGAAATGCGCCGTCACCCGCTGAAAGGCGATCGCGGCTTCAACGCCGATCTGACCCACTTTATCACCGAAGGCGAAGACCATTTCGCTCCGTGGTGGGTGACGCTGGCGCGTCACAACCTGGAGAAAGAAGCGCCGGAGATGCAGGCGCTCAGCGAACCGGCCGCTGCGCTGGTGCGTGAAGACCTGACCGCGCTTGAATTCGTCACCATCGACAGCGCCAGCACCGAAGACATGGATGATGCGCTGTATGTGACCGACAACGGTGACGGTTCGCTGCAGTTGACCATCGCCATTGCCGATCCGACTGCCTACGTCGAACAAGGCAGCAAGCTGGACGATATCGCCCGCGTGCGCGCCTTCACCAACTACCTGCCGGGCTTCAACATCCCGATGCTGCCGCGCGATCTGTCGGACAACTTGTGCTCGCTGCGCCCGAACGAGCGCCGCCAGGTGCTGGCTTGCCGCGTGACCATCGCCGCCGACGGCGCGCTGGGCGACGATATTCAGTTCTTCGCCGCCGAGATCGAATCCAAAGCCAAACTGGTGTACGACGAAGTCTCCGACTGGCTGGACGGCATTGCCGGCTGGCAACCGCCGAGCGACGCCATCGCGCAACAAATTACCCTGCTGAAGCGTGTTTGCGACGCGCGCAACGCCTGGCGCCACCAGCATGCGCTGGTGTTCAAAGATCGCCCGGACTACCGCTTCGTGCTGGGTGAAAAAGGCGACGTGCTGGAGATCGTTACCGAACAACGCCGCAGCGCCAACCGCATCGTTGAAGAGTGCATGATCGCCGCCAACGTCTGCGCCGCCATCGTGCTGCGCGATCGCCTGGGCTTCGGCGTGTACAACGTGCACACCGGTTTCGATCCTGCTCTGGTCGAGCAAGCGGTCACCGTATTGCAGGCCAACGGCGTGGAAGCCGAAGCCGAGAAGCTGCTGACCCTCGACGGTTTCTGCGAACTGCGCCGCCACCTGGACGCGCAGCCGACCCAGTTCCTCGACAGCCGCATCCGCCGCTTCCAGACCTTCGCCGAGATCAGCACCACGCCGGGGCCACACTTCGGTCTGGGTCTGGAGGCTTACGCCACCTGGACATCGCCGATCCGTAAATACGGCGATATGGTCAACCATCGTCTGCTGAAGGCGATCATCAACCAGCAGCCTGCAGAAAAACCGCAGGATGACGTCACGGTGCAGCTGGCGGAACGCCGCCGCCTGAACCGCATGGCGGAGCGCGACGTCGGCGACTGGCTGTACGCCCGCTTCCTGAAGGACAAGGCCGGTACCGATACCCGCTTCAACGCCGAGATCATCGACGTCACCCGCGGCGGCCTGCGTGTGCGCCTGCTGGACAACGGCGCGGTTGCCTTCATTCCGGCACCGTTCATTCACACGGTGCGTGACGAGATGCAGTGCAGCCAAGAAACCGGCACCGTGCAGATTAAAGGCGAAGTGGTTTACCGCCAGAGCGATACCTTGCAGGTCACCATTGCCGAAGTGCGCATGGAAACCCGCAGCGTGATCGCCCGTCCGGCGGCCTGAACGCCAACCTGAAACGGTCGCAACGCAAAGCGCCGACGGTGAAAACCGCCGGCGTTTTTTTTCGGCTGGCGCTCGCTAGCGCAGCGGCTCGCCGCCGGTTTCACGCAGCAGCGGCAGCACCGCCAACGAAGCCAGCGTCGCCAGCATCAGATAGACGGCGGGCGCCAGCAGCGAACCGCTCAGCGCGATCGACTGCGAAGCGATGTACTGGGCGAAGCCGCCGAAGATCGCCACCCCGAGGCTGTAGACCAAGGCGAACCCCAGTGCCCGAATGCGCTGCGGGAACAGCTCCGAAATCATCAGCATGGTCGGCACCGACCCGAGCGTGGTCAACCCGACCAGCACCGCGACGATCAGCAGCAGCACCGCAGGATGCGGCACCGCGCTCAGCCACCAAAACGCCGGCAGGGCCACGATCAGAATCGCGATCCGCGAGCCACGGATCAGCGGCAGACGGCCGTAACGATCGCACCAGTGCCCGACCAGCAGACTGCCGCCGAAGGTGACGAGCCCCGCCAGCAGCATCGCGGCATAGCCGTAGGCCTGCGCCATCCCCAGGTATTTCACCGCGTAGGTGCCGAGATAATACATCGAGATGTAAGTGGCGACGGTGGCGCCAATGGTCAGCATCACGCCGAGCACCACCGCCCGCGAGTGTTTGCGCAACTGCACAGGCGGCTCGTGAGCCCGCGCCACCGACGGCCGATCGCTTTCCAGCCCGAGACGCAGCCAGCAACCGAGCGGTGCCAGCGCTACGCCGATAAAGAAAGGAATGCGCCATCCCCACTCGGCCATGGCGTTCGGCTCGCCGGAAAGCACCGGCAAGGCCGCGCTGAGCGCCAGCGCGGTGACGCCGCCAACCACGGTGGCGATGCCCTGCGTCGCCAGCGACCAGCTGGAATAGTAGCCGCGCCGGTTGGGCGGCGCCGACTCTACCAGCAACGACATCGACGCCCCCACCTCGCCGCCCGCCGCTACGCCCTGGATCAGGCGCGCCGCCACCAGCGTGACGGTTCCCCAATAGCCGGCGCTGGCGTAGGTCGGCGCAAAGCCGATCATCGCCGTGCCCAGGCTCATCAAGGAAATCGTCAGGATCATCGCCGGCTTGCGGCCATGGCGATCGGCATAGGCGCCAATCAGAATGCCGCCCAGCGGCCGCATGAAGAAGCTGACGCCGAACGTGGCAAACGCCAACAGCAACGCCAGATGCGGATCGCTGGATGGCGGAAAGAACAATACGCTGATATAAATAACGAAGAAGTTATAAATACCGAAATCGAAAAACTCCAGCGCATTGCCGAAGGAGGCGGCGAATATGACCTTTTTGCCACCGACCTTCGGGGCCGATATTATTTCCGCTTGGGTTTCAGCCGTATTTTCACTCATCATGACCTTCCCTGTTATTATTTTTCGCGTTTATTTTAAATACGCTTCCGCCAACGCTCCCCAATACTGGCTGCCGGCCGCCAGGCAGCCGTCGTTAAAGTCATATCCCGGGTTATGCACCATGCAGCTGCCATCGCCATCGCCGTTGCCTACGATCAGGTAGCAGCCCTGCGGATGCGCATCGAGCATGAAGGCGAAATCTTCGCTGCCCATCAGCGGCCGGGCACCGTAGTGCGCGCGGGCGGCGCCGAACTGCTGCTCCGCCACACGGTGGGCGAAACGGGTCATCGCTACGTCGTTGACCAACACCGGGGTGCCGTTAACATGTTCCACCACCGCATGCGCGCCGAAGCTTGCCGCCTGCGCTTCGATCAGCGCCGGAATGCGTGCCAGCAAGGTGGCACGCGCCTGGCGATCCAGCGAGCGCACGCTGAGCTTCATCTCCGCGCTGTTCGGGATCACGTTGGCCGCCTCACCGGCCTTGATGCTGCCGACGGTGATCACCGCCGCCTCCAGCGGATCGATATTGCGCGAAACGATGCTCTGCAGCGCGACGGTGATATGCGAGGCCACCAGCACCGGATCGACCGTCAGCTGCGGGATGGCGCCGTGGCCGCCACGCCCCTGCACCCGCACGTTGAACTGATCCATCGAGGCCATAAACGGGCCGTGCTGGAAGAAGAATTCGCCGAGCGGCATCCCCGGCATGTTGTGCATGGCGAAGATGGCGTCGCAAGGAAAGCGCTCGAACAGCCCCTGTTCCACCATGCGCGCACCGCCGTTCAACATCTCTTCCGCCGGTTGGAAAATCAGGTGCAGCGTGCCGTTGAAATTGCGCGTTTGCGCCAGGTAACGGGCGGCACCGAGCAGCATGGTGGTGTGGCCGTCATGGCCACAGGCGTGCATGCGGTTGGCCACGCTGCTGCGCCAGGGCTTGCCGTTGTTCTCCTCGATCGGCAAAGCGTCCATATCGGCACGCAATCCTAGGCGTTTAACGCCGTCGCCCACCCGCAGCGTGCCCACCACGCCGGTGCCCGCCAATCCGCGGTGCACCTCATAGCCCCACGAATTCAGATAATCCGCCACCAGATCGCTGGTGCGAAACTCTTCGAAACCCAGTTCAGGGTGTTGATGTATATCGTGCCGAATGGCCGTGAGCTGCGGTAAATACCCTTCGATGATTTTATTTATCATAATTAAATTCCTTTCGTGACTTTATTATTTATTTTATGAATGATTAAACCTGCGGATTGAAATAAAGGTATAACACGGCATGAATGATTTTATTTCGGCACGCCTCGACAGATAAAATAATAAGTTGCCAGACACCGTGCCCGGATAAAAAACGACGATGATTCGCTGTACGCGCCGTGAAAATGCAGAATGAATAACTGCTGAGGATTGCGTGAGCGACAGCCTGCGCCAACGCGGTTTCATCACGTTGTTTTTACACTAAAACCCCACCTGCTTCACATTTCTCATCCGACCTGCCGCGGTTAGGCGGCAAAACCTCTACTGTTAAAACGTCATTCCTAATAACAACGTCGATTTTTACCTCTGCACGCCAAGGAGTTGTTTCATGAAAAACATCAGGTCAGGACTTATCTGGCTGCTGGTGGCGTTGGCCGGCGCTTTCGCCTTCGCCATGCTGGCGCTCAGCCGCGGCGAACACGTCAACGCCGTCTGGCTGGTGGTCGCCGCCGTCGCCTGCTACAGCATCGCCTACCGCTTCTACAGCCGGTTCATTGCCGACAAGGTCTTTGAACTGGACGACCGCCGTCTGACCCCGGCAGAGCGCCACAACGACGGCCTGGACTACGTGCCCACCAACAAATGGGTGCTGTTCGGCCACCACTTCGCCGCCATCGCCGGCGCCGGGCCGCTGGTGGGGCCGATCCTGGCCGCGCAGATGGGCTTCCTGCCGGGAACCATCTGGATCCTGGTTGGCGTTATGCTGGCCGGTGCGGTGCAGGACTTCCTGGTATTGTTCATCTCCACGCGCCGCGACGGACGTTCGCTGGGGGAAATGGCCAAGCAAGAGCTGGGGGCATTCGCCGGGGTGATCACCATGCTCGGCGCGCTGGGGGTGATGATCATCATCCTGTCGGCGCTGGCACTGGTGGTGGTAAAAGCGCTGGCCGACAGCCCGTGGGGGCTGTTCACCATCGCCGCCACCATCCCGATCGCCCTGTTCATGGGCATCTATATGCGCTTTATCCGGCCGGGCAAGATCGCTGAAATCTCGGTGATCGGCTTCGTGCTGATGCTGCTGGCGATCATTTACGGCGGCAATGTGGCGCAAGACCCCTACTGGGGGCCGTTCTTCACGCTGCACGGCACCACCCTGACCTGGGTGCTGGTGATCTACGGCTTCGTTGCCTCGGTGCTGCCGGTGTGGCTGCTGCTGGCGCCGCGCGACTATCTTTCCACCTTTATGAAAATCGGCGTCATCATCGGGCTGGCCATCGGCATCGTCTTCGCCATGCCGGAGATGAAAATGCCGGCGGTCTCGCGCTTCATCGACGGCAGCGGCCCGGTGTTTGCAGGCGCCCTGTTCCCGTTCCTGTTCATCACCATCGCCTGCGGCGCCATTTCCGGCTTCCACGCGCTGGTCTCCAGCGGCACCACGCCCAAGCTGGTAGAACGCGAAAGCCACATCCGCTTTATCGGTTACGGCGCCATGCTGATGGAGTCGTTCGTCGCCATCATGGCGCTGATCTGCGCCTCGGTGCTGGATCCGGGCGTTTACTTCGCCATGAACTCGCCGGCGGCACTGATCGGCACCACGGTGGAAAATGCTTCGCAGGTCATCAACAGCTGGGGCTTTATCGTCACACCGGAAACGCTGGCGCTGATCGCCAAAGAGGTGGGCGAGAACTCCATCCTGTCGCGCGCCGGTGGCGCCCCGACCTTCGCCGTGGGCATGGCGCACATCATCAGCGAGGTGTTCAACAGCCGGGCGATGATGGCCTTCTGGTACCACTTCGCCATTCTGTTCGAAGCGCTGTTCATCCTGACCGCCGTCGACGCCGGTACCCGCGCCTGCCGCTTTATGGTGCAGGATCTGGTGGGCGTGGCGGTGCCACAGCTGGCCAACAACCGTTCCTGGTTCGGCAACCTCGCCGGCACCACGGTGGCGGTGGCCGGCTGGGGCTTCTTCGTGTATCAAGGCGTGGTCGATCCGCTCGGCGGCATCAATACCCTGTGGCCGCTGTTCGGCATCGGCAACCAGATGCTGGCGTCGATGGCGCTGATCCTCGGCACCGTGGTGCTGTTCAAGATGAAAAAACAGCGTTACGCCTGGGTTACCATCCTGCCGACCGCCTGGCTGTTCGTGACCTCCATGACCGCCGGCTGGCAGAAGATCTTCCACGAGAAACCGAGCATCGGTTTCCTGGCGCAGGCGAAGAAATTCTCCACCGGCATCGAGCAAGGCACGATCATTGCGCCGGCCAAATCGCTCAAAGACATGGAAACCATCGTTTTCAGCAACCAAATCAACGCCGCGCTGTGCGGGTTCTTTATGCTGGTGGCGGTAACCATGCTGATTGCCGCCTTCTTCGCGATCCGCCGGGCGCTGCGTGCCGAACACCCGACGGCGCACGAGGTAAGCGCCGCGCTGCGAGAGGAGACCGGCCGCGGCTAAGCGTTTCGGTCATCCAGCAAGGGCGCCGCGGCGCCCTTTTTACTGCTCAGGTTTTAACCCAGCAACGTGGAGCCGAACGCCCCCTGCCAATCCTGCTCGAACTTCTCGACCGCGGCCTGCACCGCCGGCGCGCTGAGGAACTGCTCCGCCACATCCACCGGCAGCGTGATAGCCTGGCAGCCCGCCAGCAGGCATTCCAGCGCCTGGCGCGGCGTTTTGAAGCTGGCGGCCAGCACCTGCGCCGACGGTGCGTGCAGGCTCAGCAGCTGCTGCAGCTCGTGCACCATTTCGATACCGTCACCGCCCTGCGCGTCTACCCGATTGACGTAAGGCGCTACATATTCCGCCCCGGCCAAGGCCGCCAGCAGCCCCTGCCCGGCGCCGTATACCGCCGTGCCCAGCGTCGGGATGGACATCGTTTTAAGCTTCTTGATCGCCGCCAATCCCTCAGCGGTTGCCGGGATCTTCACCACCAGCCCCGGTACCCGCTGGCTGAGCAGCGCCGCCTCCGCCACCATGCGCTCGGCATCGGCCGCCATCACCTGCGCAAACAGCTTGCCGGTGCCGCCAAGGGCGTCGCGCAGTGCAGGCAGCACTTCCCAGATCGGCTTGCCTTCCTTCGCCACGATGCTCGGGTTGGTGGTGACGCCGTGCAGCGGCAGAATGCGCGCCAGGCGTTTTACCGCAGTCACATCGGCGGTATCGAGATAAAGCTCCATCACGGACTCCTGTGTCATGTTCTGTGGGCGGATTCAAACTCTGATCATCATAGGGCAAAAACCCCGCCCACTTTTGATCAAAATCAATTCAACTTTCATTCGAAAGATCTTTAATGGCGAAAGATTCAGCAACGCCAAACGGGTGACTCATGTTCTTCAATCTGCAGCGCTACTCGACCCATGATGGCCCCGGCATCCGCAGCGTGGTCTTTTTAAAAGGGTGCCCGCTGAGCTGCCGCTGGTGTCAGAACCCGGAAAGCCGCTCGCGCCACGCGGATCTGCTGTTTGACGAGCGCCTGTGTCTGAGCGGCTGTACGCTGTGCACCGAGCGCTGCCCACAAGGCCTGCTACGTGACGAGGGCGCACTGACGCTGCGGCGCGACGTCATCAGCGCAGACGACTACGCGGCGCTGGCCGCCGCCTGCCCGACCGGCGCGCTCACCCTGTGCGGCAGCGTGGTCAACCCCGACGATATCATGGCCGAGGTGATGCGGGATAAGCCTTTCTACCTGCGCAGCGGCGGCGGTTTAACGCTGTCCGGCGGCGAGCCCTTTATACAGCCGGAAGTCGCGGCGGAGCTGCTGCGGCGCGGCCGCGAAGCCGGCATCCACACCGCCGTCGAATCCTGTCTGCACGTGCCGTGGCATTACATCGCCCCTTCGTTGCCCTGGCTGGATCTGCTGTTGGCCGATCTCAAACACACCGATGAAGCGCGTTTCAAAACCTGGACCGGCGGCTCGGCCCGCCGGGTGATGAACAATTTTCGCCGGCTGGCGGCGCACGGCGTGCCAATGACCGTGCGCGTGCCGCTGATCCCCGATTTCAATGCCGATCGCCACTCTGTCCGCGCGATTGTCGACTTCGCCGCCGACGAGATCGGCGTATCGGAGATCCATTTTCTGCCGTACCACACGCTGGGCATCAACAAGTATCACCTGCTCGGCGAGCCCTACCGCGCCGCCCGCACGCCGCTGGACGCGCCCGATCTGCTGGCCTTCGCCGAAGCGTACGCCGGCGCCAAAGGCCTGACCGCCATTTTGCGAGGATAACGCCATGACCACATTGGATTTGACCACCCTCAGCGCCCGTATTCAGGCGCATAAGAACGCGCTGATCCACATCGTCAAACCACCGGTGTGCACCGAACGCGCGCAGCACTATACCGAGGCCTACCAACAGCACCAGGATCGGCCGCTGCCGGTGCGCCGTGCGCTGGCGCTGGCTAACCACCTGGCGAAGCGCAGCATCTGGATCGCCAACGACGAGCTGATCGTCGGCAACCAGGCCAGCGAGCTGCGCGCCGCGCCGATTTTCCCCGAATATACCGTCGGCTGGATAGAAAGCGAGATAGACCAGTTGGCCGACCGGCCGGGTGCCGGCTTCTCGGTCAGCGAAGAGAACAAGGCGATTTTGCACCGTCTTTGCCCCTGGTGGCGCGGCCAAACGGTGCAGGATCGCTGCTACGGCATGTTTACCGACGAACAAAAGGCGCTGCTCGCCACGGGCATCATCAAGGCCGAGGGCAACATGACCTCCGGCGACGCCCATCTGGCGGTCAACTTCCCGCTGCTGCTGGAGTTAGGCCTCGACGGCCTGCGTGAAAAGGTGAACGCGCGCAGCCGCCGCCTGCACCTGACCGAGTGGGAAGATCTGCACAAAGCGCAGTTTCTCAACGCCATCGACATCGTGCTGGCGGCGCTGAGCGAACACATCCTGCGCTTCGCTCGCCTGGCGCGCGACATGGCGCAACGCGAAACCCGCGACTGGCGCCGCACCGAGCTGCTGGCTATCGCAGACAACTGCGACCTGATCGCCCATCGCCCACCGCACACCTTCTGGCAGGCGCTGCAGCTGTGCTATTTCATCCAACTGACGTTGCAGATCGAATCCAACGGCCATTCGGTTTCCTTCGGTCGCCTCGACCAATATCTCTATCCCTGGTATCGGCGCGACGTGGAGCTGGAGCAAAACCTGGGGCGGGAAGACGCCATCGAGCTGCTGCACAGCTGCTGGCTGAAGCTGCTGGAGGTCAACAAGATCCGTTCCGGCTCGCACTCCAAGGCCTCCGCCGGCAGCCCGCTGTACCAGAACGTCACCATCGGCGGCCAAAAACTGATCGACGGCCGGCCGTGCGACGCGGTCAACCCGCTGTCCTACGCCATTCTCGAGTCCTGCGGCCGCCTGCGCTCCACCCAGCCCAACCTCAGCGTGCGTTACCACGCCGGAATGAGCGCCGATTTCCTCGACGCCTGTGTGCAGGTGATCCGCTGCGGCTTCGGCATGCCGGCGTTCAACAACGACGAAATCGTCATACCCGAGTTCATCAAGTTGGGGGTTGAACCGCAGGACGCCTACGACTATGCCGCCATCGGCTGCATCGAGACCGCCGTCGGCGGTAAATGGGGCTATCGCTGCACCGGCATGAGCTTCATCAACTTCGCCCGCGTGCTGCTGGCGGCGTTGGAACAGGGCCGCGACGCCACCTCCGGGCAGATTTTCCTGCCGCAGGAACAGGCGCTGTCCAAAGGAAACTTCACCGATTTCGAGCAGGTGATGGCCGCCTGGGATCGGCAAATCCGCTACTACACGCGCAAGTCAATTGAGATCGAATGCGTGGTGGACAGCGTGCTGGAGGAGAACGCCCACGATATCCTCTGTTCCGCGCTGGTGGATGACTGCATCGAACGCGGCAAAAGCATCAAGCAAGGCGGCGCCAAGTACGACTGGGTTTCCGGCCTTCAGGTCGGCATCGCCAACCTCGGCAACAGCCTGGCGGCGGTGCGCAAACTGGTGTTCGATCAAAGGACAATCGGCCAGCAGCAACTGGCGGCGGCGCTGGCCGACGACTTCGCCGGGCTGGATGGCGAACAGCTGCGCCAGCGGCTGCTCAACGCCGCACCCAAATACGGCAACGACGTGGACGACGTCGATCGGCTGCTGGTGCGCGCCTACCAAACCTACATCGAGGAACTGAAGCAGTACCGCAACACCCGCTTCGGCCGCGGGCCGATCGGCGGCGGCTACTACGCCGGCACGTCGTCTATCTCGGCCAACGTGCCCTTCGGCGCCGCCACCCTGGCTACCCCGGATGGGCGCAAGGCGCACCAGCCGCTGGCGGAAGGTGCCAGCCCGGCGTCCGGCACCGACCACCTGGGGCCAACGGCGGTGTTCAATTCGCTCGCCAAATTACCGACCGAGGCGATCCTCGGCGGCGTGTTGCTCAATCAAAAACTGAACCCGGCGACGCTGGACAACCCGCGCGATCGGGAAAAGCTCATGCTGATGTTGCGCACTTTCTTCGAGAGCTACCGCGGCTGGCATGTGCAGTACAACATCGTGTCGCGCGAAACGCTGCTGGCGGCGAAGCAACACCCTGACCAATATCGTGATTTAGTGGTTCGCGTAGCTGGCTATTCCGCTTTCTTTACCGCATTATCCCCTGAGGCGCAGGATGATATTATTGCGCGCACAGAACATACTCTTTAAACCTTTGACTCTTAGCGGCCGCGCCTTGGCGGCCGCATCATCAGGCCGATATGAATTTACGACAACAGACCATATTGCAGTTGGTTAACGATCGCCGGCGGATCAGCGTCAATGAGCTAGCGCGCGCCTCGGGCGTTTCGGAAGTCACTATCCGGCAGGATCTCAACCTGCTGGAAAAGCGCAGTTATCTGAAGCGAGTACATGGCTCCGCCGTGGCGCTGGAGAGCGACGACGTCGACGCTCGCATGATGTCCAATTTCACCCTCAAGCAACGGTTGGCGCAGTACGCCGCCGCGCAGGTCAATGACGGCGAGACGATCTTTATCGAGAGCGGCAGCGCCAACGCCCTGCTGGCCCGCTACATCGCCGAACGCAAGCGCATTACGCTGATCACCGTCAGCCACTACATCGCCAACCTGCTGAAAGAAACCGACTGCGACGTGATTGTGCTGGGCGGCATGTACCAGAAGAAAAGCGAGACCGTGGTCGGCCCGCTCACGCGGCTGTGCATTCAGCAGGTGCATTTCAACAAGGCGTTTATCGGCATTGACGGCTTTCAGGCCGAAACCGGCTTTACCGGCCGCGACATGATGCGCGCCGACGTGGTCAGCGCGGTGCTGGCCAAGGGCGTGGAGAATATCGTGCTGACGGACTCCAGCAAATTCGGCCAGATCCAGCCCAACCCGCTGGCGCAGCCGGGCCAGATCAGCCGGGTGATCACCGATTCGCGTCTGGCGCTCGAGTATCAGCATCAGCTGAAACGCCAGGGCGTACAGGTGGAGTTGGTCAACGACTAACGCGGGCCGCCACCGCACCCACCGCGGCGCGCGGGCCACACCGCGCACCGTTCCCCCTGTGCAGCGGGATTTTAAGACTATTTACCTGTTTATCCTTTCCGAGAAACCTATACTCAGTTTCGGTAACTTTTGGGCCGTAACCTGCTAATTATTCGGCCATTAACAAAAAATGCCATTTTTTATATCGATACTGTATGGGAATCAACAGCAGGCCTGATTGATGGTTAGCGCCTATACTTATAGGGCACTTCCATATAGCCAATGCTAAGGAGAAGTCATTATGATGATTATCAATAAACGTTTCGCTACCGCCGCTCTGGCACTGACTTTGGCGTTTTCACTCAGCGCATGCTCCAACATGTCCAAGCGCGATCGTAACACCGCTATCGGCGCCGGCGCCGGTGCAGTCGGCGGCGCCGTACTGACAGACGGCAGCGCGTTGGGCACGTTGGGCGGGGCTGCGGTGGGGGGCATCATCGGTCACCAGGTTGGCAAATAACCTGACCGAGAGTCCTCGGCCGACAGGCTGGCAAAAGCGCCTCGGCGCTTTGACGCATTAACCAAAATAACGATGATTTCAGGTCTGCTTTACTTTACGTCTAGAGTTCTTTTACCGTTAACGGGCTAACCCCCGGCAGCAACAACCTCAAGCCATGCCACGGCATTGCACCGCGGCATGGCGATTCACCTCAACCGCCCGTCAATTTGACCTTCATGCCTTTCGCTTCCAGCAGCTGCTTGAGCAGATCGCGTTTATCGCCCTGGATCTCGATGATCCCGTCTTTCACCGAACCGCCGCAGCCGCATTTCTTTTTCAGCTCGGCCGCCAGTTTGTCGAGCGCAGCGTCATCCAGATCGACGCCGGCGATCAGGCACACGCCCTTCCCCTTGCGGCCGCTGGTTTGACGCTGGATGCGCACGATGCCGTCGCCCTTGGCGCGTTGCGGCTTAACCTCTTCCTGCTTGATGCGGCCGGTGTCCGTGGAATACACCAGGCGGCTGTTATCGTCATTCATCGGCGGTTCCTCAGGCCAAAGAGGCGCGGATCGCGCGCAGCGTCGCGGCCGGATCGGCAGATTGGGTGATCGGACGCCCAATCACCATGTAGTCCACGCCGGCGGCCTGCGCCTGCACCGGCGTCATGATACGGCGCTGGTCGCCCGCCGCGCTGCCCTCAGGGCGGATCCCCGGTGTAACCAGTTGGAAAGCCTGCCCGCAGGCCGCCTTCAGCCGCTGCGCTTCGTGTGCCGAACACACCACGCCGTCCAGCCCACAGTCGCGGGTCAGGCGTGCCAGGCGCTCGGCGTGCTCCGCCGGGCTGGCCTCGATGCCGATGCCGCGCAGGTCTTCCGCTTCCATACTGGTGAGCACCGTCACGGCAATCAGCAGCGGCGCATCCGCCCCGAATGGCGCCAACGCTTCTTTAGCGGCGGTCATCATGCGCGCACCGCCGCTGGCATGGACGTTGACCATCCAAACACCCAGCTCAGCCGCCGCCGCGACCGCATGCGCGGTGGTATTGGGTATATCGTGGAATTTCAGGTCGAGAAACACGTCGAAGCCACGCCCATGCAGATCGCGCACCAGCTGCGGCCCAAACAGCGTGAACATTTCTTTGCCCACTTTCAGCCGGCAGTCTTGCGGATCGATACGGTCGGCGAACGCCAGCGCAGCGTTCTTATCGGCGTAATCTAACGCCACAACGATTGGAGATGATTTTAAGTCATTGTTATTAGCGTTATTTTCAGACTTCATTTCTTCTACCTTCTCTAAAATAGACATAATCAGGGACTCACCCGCGAAACTGACCGCCGCATTCTACATGCCGGGGGCCAGAAATCCCAGCCGCAGCGCGCACCGGCGCTCTGTCATGTTACTTCTCACCTTTGTCATGGCGCGTCAACGAAAGCGCGTCAGCAATAAACCACGCAGCGTAAAACGCCGTAAAGATGCGTAAATTGTTAATCAGATATTTTGAATGACTTACTCAGCATTATCAGATTTTCAATTGGCACGGATGCTTTATTATTCACCACATCGGAAGCGAACGGCTTCCTTCCTTAATAAACAGACTGGAGTCACCTATGAAAACCATCAAATATTTTGCGGCCGCTGCCGCTATCGCACTGACCTCTTTCGCCACCTTCGCGGCTGAACCGATCAGCAGCCAGCAGGCCGATAGCCTGACTGCCACCGGCGTCGTTTCCGCAGGCCACGCGACCACCCTCAGCAGCCTGGAGAAAAAGCTGGCCGCTAAAGCGGATGCCCAGGGCGCCAGCAGCTACCGCATCATCTCCGCCGGTGGTAACAACATGCTGAGCGGCACCGCGATCATCTACAAATAATGTTCCCGGTACAGGGCCCGCTCACTCGGGCCCTGCCTCTGTTTCTCGCCTAAAAAACCCGCGTTTGCCTCGCCCTCATTTGTTACATAAATATTAAATTTTTATTACACACTAGACACCCGATCGCCAGTGGCTTAGCTTGAAGGCATCTTCCTGCAGAAAGGCTTTCAAAATGAGCGAGATATCGACACTTACCATTAAAATTCCTCTGGAACTCAAGGAAAAAATCCGCGCCGCCGCCGCTGAAAACGAATTTTCGCTGAGCGTGGAAGTATGCCAGCGCCTGGAAAGCAGCTTCAGCGCGCCCGCCGCCAAGGCAGAAAAACCGACCAAAAAGGCGGATGAGCTGCACCACGGCGAGATAGACAACCAAAGCACCGAAGAAGAAATAGAACAGCCGCTGAGCCAGAAAGAGCTGAAAAAACTCCGCCAGCTGTTGAAAACCGGCGCCAAAGGCGGCAAGAAAAAGTAAACGACGAACAGACGAACATAAAAAAACGGGGCGATAAATCGCCCCGTTTTGTTTTGTCGCGCCGCCGCGTTATTGCCCGTCCAGGCCGCGGATCGGTTTGACCGATGACCAGGCGCGGCACGACGGACAATGCCAATAGAGCGAGTGGGCGGTGAAGCCACATTTGTGGCAGCGGTAACGCGGCTTGGTACGAATTTGCTCGCCGACCATATCGCGCAACAGCAGCAGACTCTCTTTCGCTCGACCGTCTTCGGCGTCCGCCAGGTGATAATCCATCAGCCGGTAAAATACCCGCATGGTCGGATGGCGTTGCAGCTGGCGGTTGATATAAACCTGCACCACGTCGCGCCCTTCGTGCTGCTCGATGATTTCGGCCAGCATCAGATCGGCGGTAGCGCCGGTGTTCTCTTCCACGCAGCGCTTCAGGAATTCAGCCCAGTTGTGCTGCTGTTCCGGCAGATGCGTGTAACATTCCTGCAGCATCGGCAGCGTTTCGCTGACCAACTCTTTATCCTGACTCAGCACCCGTTGCAGCGACTCGGCCGCTTTAGCATAGTCGTTTTGCGCCATGTAGATGCGCCCGAACATGATAGACACGCGCGCACACTGTTTATCGGCTGCATCTGCCCGCTTGAGCAGGCTCATCGCCCGATCGAGATCGTCGCTGCCCATCGCCTGCAATGCCAGCTCACAGTAGAAGTGCGCGATCTCGACGCGTTGTTTCTCTTTGCCCAGCTTGACCAGCTTTTCCGCCACGTCGATGGCTTTTTGCCAATCGCTGGTAGCCTGGTGGATCACCAGCAGTTGTTGTAGCGCCGATACGCGGAAATCCGCTTCGTCAGTCAACTGGCTGAACATGTCTTCCGCGCGATCGTACAGCCCGGCCGCCATATAGTCGCGGCCCAGCTGCTGTACCGCCAGCAGGCGCTGTTCAAAGGTCAGTGAGGCGCTTTCCATCAAGGCCTGATGGATGCGGATGGCGCGGTCGACTTCGCCGCGCGAGCGGAACAGGTTACCCAGCGTCAGGTGGGCTTCAACGGTGTTGCTGTCCTCTTTCAACATATCGAGGAACAGATCGACCGCCTTGTCCTGCTGGTTGGAAAGCAGAAAGTTCACCCCTGCCACGTATTCACGCGACAGGCGGTTGGCTTCTTGCTGTTTATCCTGCTGAGCGCTTCTGCGCCCCATGTACCAACCGTACGCGGCAGCCACGGGCAGCAACAGAAACAGCAGTTCTAACATAGAGGATTATTCCTTGCTGACAACGGGCTGAGCCGCCGGTTCAGCGGGCTGATCAAGCTGCAGCTCCAGCCTTTTGATCTTGCGCTCGGCGCGACCCAGCGCAATACGGGTACGCAGGTAGAACAGACCGCAAATGATCCAGCCGAGCACGAAACCGGCGCCAAACAGCGTGGCCAACAGGGTCGATACGCGATAATCGCCCTGCGCAACCAGATAGTTAAAATTGACCACCTGATCGTTATGCGCACCCAAGGTGACGGAAATCACGAAGATCACCAGAACCAACAAAAAAATCAGCAAATATTTCACATTCTTTCCCGCGATGCCGAGTGAATCGGATGAACGATGCCAAAACGTGGCGTCCCTAACCCTTAAGTTAGCATTTCCCGCTGCGGCAGGGAAACCCTGCGGCACGATAAAACCACATATCTGCTGGCATATTCGGCAGTAAATGGTCTTAGCGAACAAATTGATGAGAAAGCTTCTCAAAACGTCGAATTTATAAGGATATGGGGGCAACCGGGCGGATTGCAATGGCGGGAGAATGTAAGCGGTTAATGCGGCGTCGATCCGACGCCGCCGTGTGTGTGACATGGTCACATAACACTCATTTCTCAGGCTTGCGCGCCGCGATTTCCTGCTGCTCTTGCGGCGGCGGCGTCAGCGGGCCGAACCAGCGCTGCGCCAACCAGCAGGTGACCACCACCAGCAGCCAGCTGATCAGCGTAGCCATCGCCAGATCGCGCGGCCAGTGCATGCCCAACAGCAGGCGGCTGCCCATCACGCCGGTCGCCCACACCATCAGCAGCGCGACGGTTTTATAATGGCGGCGCGGCCACAGCAGCCCTACGCCCAACAGCGCCCAGGTAGCGGCGAACATCGTGTGCCCCGACGGGAAAGCGAAACCGGTTTCAAACTGCCAGTGCTTGCGCAGCCAGTTCGGCACCACCGTCTGATCCTGCAATTGCTCGCGCACCAGCGCGCTGCGCTCTTTGCGATGCAGCGAATAGAAGTATTTACCGTCCACGCCGTGGGTTTGCTCCAGCCATACCACAAACGGTCGCGGTTCTTGCACCCGATCCTTGATTAAGGACTTGACCCCCTGCCCAATCACCAACGCGGCGGCAAGCAGAATGGCCAGGCCGATGGCTGCCTTCAACCGAAAGCGCAGGCACCACAAAAACCAACCGCAAAGGATAGCGCTGGTCAGAATGCCCCACGGCGAGGTCACGGTTTCGGTCACCCAGTACAGCGCTTTGAGCAGCGGCTCGTTGCCGCCGGGCTGCCAGTGCCAGCCGGATGCCCATACTACCAGCGGCATCAACAGCAACAACAGCGCGCCGCCCGCCGTGCGTTTTGCTATCTCATACATTCTATTCTTCCTCTGCGTGAATCAGGCAGCAGTGTAACAAGAGTGCAATATTGATAACACGCGAAAAATTAAACAGATAGGCAACCTATCGCAGTAATAGGTGGCCAGAAAACGCCATCTGCTGGTTTGCTGAGCACCGCCCGGCAAGAAGTTGTGGCAAAATAGCCGATAATTAACGAAATAGAGATCGGCGTAGCACGTTTTAGTCTTGGTCAATTTACCGAACCGGACTTAGGATGCGCGACAATGATTGAATCGTAGTTTTTTGTGGAGAATGACATGCAGCTTAAACGGGTGGCAGAGGCTAAACTGCCGACACCTTGGGGCGATTTCCTGATGGTAGGATTCGAAGAACTGGCGACCGGGCATGACCATCTGGCGCTGGTATTCGGTGATATTTCCGGCGAAACGCCGGTGCTCGCACGCGTGCATTCCGAATGTCTGACCGGCGATGCCCTGTTCAGCCTGCGCTGCGACTGCGGTTTTCAACTGGAAGCCGCGCTGGAGCAGATTGCCGAAGAAGGCCGTGGCATCCTGCTTTATCATCGCCAGGAGGGCCGCAATATCGGCCTGTTGAACAAGATCCGCGCCTATGCCCTGCAGGATAAGGGCGCAGACACCGTGGAAGCCAACCACCAGCTCGGCTTTGCCGCCGATGAGCGCGACTTCACCCTGTGCGCCGACATGTTCAAACTGCTGGGCGTCGACGCGGTGCGTTTGCTGACCAACAACCCGAAAAAGGTCGAGATCCTGACCGAAGCCGGCATCAACATCAGCGAGCGCGTGCCGCTGATCGTCGGCCGCAACCCGAAGAACGAACACTATCTGGCGACCAAGGCCGCCAAAATGGGCCATTTGCTCGATCAGAAATGATCGCCGCCGCGGCGGAAACAATCAGGGCGCCTTACGGCGCCCTTTTTATTGCCTAATTACAGCATTTTCCTGATCACATAGTGCAGGATGCCGTCGTTTTCGTAGTAGGTCAGCTCATTGCCGGTATCGATGCGGCAACGGGTGTTGATCACGCCCTTGCGCCCGTCGGCATAGGTGATATGCACCGGCACCGTTTGGCCCGGCTGCAGCTGCTGCAGGCCGCCGACGCTAATCTGCTCATCCCCGGTCAGCCCCAGGGTTTTGCGCGTCACCCCTTGCGGGAACTCCAGCGGCAAAATCCCCATGCCGATCAGGTTGGAGCGGTGAATACGCTCGAAGGATTCGGCAATCACCACCCGCACGCCCAGCAGGCGCGGCCCCTTCGCCGCCCAGTCGCGGCTGGAGCCGGAGCCGTACTCTTTGCCGGCGATCACCGCCAGCGGCACCTTCTCCTGCTGATACTGCATGGCGGCATCGTAGATAGACAGCTGCTGCTGCGACGGAATATGGCGGGTATAGCCCCCCTCCACGCCCGGTACCATTTCGTTGCGGATGCGGATATTGGCGAAGGTACCGCGCATCATCACTTCGTGGTTGCCACGGCGTGAACCGTAGGAGTTGAAATCCTGCGGCGCTACGCCATGCTCGCTCAGGTAACGCCCCGCCGGGCTGTCGCGCTTGATGTTACCCGCCGGCGAGATGTGATCGGTGGTCACCGAGTCGGCCAAAATCGCCAGAATACGCGCGTCTTTGATGTCCTGCACCGGGTCCGGTTTCACCTTCATGGTGCTGAAGAACGGCGGATGGCGGATATAGGTAGAATCCTCCTGCCACTGATAGGTCGCCGAACCGGCCACCTGGATCGCCTGCCAGTTGGCGTCGCCGTCGAACACTTCGCCGTATTCCTTGTGGAACATCTCGGTGCGCACTTCGTCCACCGCCTGAGCGATGTCCTGGCTGCTCGGCCAGATATCCTTCAGGTAGACCGGCTGACCGTCATTGCCCTCGCCCAGCGGCTCTTTGGTCAGGTCAATCTTGATGCTGCCCGCCAGCGCATAAGCCACCACCAGCGGCGGCGAGGCCAGCCAGTTGGTTTTCACCAGCGGGTGGATGCGCCCTTCAAAGTTACGGTTGCCCGAGAGCACCGCCCCCACGGTCAGATCGCCTTCTTTGATCGCCTGCTCGATCGGATCAGGTAACGGACCCGAGTTACCGATGCAGGTGGTACAGCCATACCCCACCAGGTTGAACCCCAGCTCTTCCAGGTAGGCGGTGAGTTTGGCACTGTCGAAGTAGTCGGTCACCACTTTGGATCCCGGCGCCAGCGAGGTTTTTACCCAGGGTTTGCTGCGCAGCCCTTTCTTGACGGCGTTTTTCGCCAGCAGGCCGGCCGCCATCATTACGCTCGGGTTGGAGGTGTTGGTGCAGGAGGTGATCGCCGCGATCACCACCGCACCGTCTCGCAGTTCGTGCTGTTGCCCATCCAGCGTAAAGGTTTTGCTGTCGGTATTGGCCTTGTGTCCCCCGATATCCAGCTCGGTGGCGGCCTTGAACGCCTGCGGCACATTCGGCAGCGCAACGCGATCCTGCGGGCGCTTTGGCCCGGCGAGGCTGGCTTCCACGGTTGACATGTCCAGCGCCAGCGAGCTGGTGAAGACCGGTTCATCACCCGGGTTGCGCCACATGCCCTGCGCTTTGGCGTAGGCTTCCACCAGCGCGATTTGTTCGGCGCTGCGGCCGCTGAGCTTCATATAGCCGAGCGTAACGTCATCCACCGGGAAGAAACCGCAGGTGGCGCCGAACTCCGGCGACATGTTGGCGATGGTTGCCCGGTCCGCCAACGGCAGATCGGCCAGCCCGTCGCCGTAAAACTCGACGAACTTGCCGACCACGCCGTGCTTGCGCAGCATTTGGGTCACGGTCAACACCAGGTCGGTGGCGGTAATGCCCTCGCGGAGCTTGCCGGTCAGCTTGAAGCCGACCACGTCCGGGATCAGCATCGACACCGGCTGGCCCAGCATCGCCGCTTCCGCTTCGATGCCGCCGACGCCCCAGCCGAGGATACCCAGGCCGTTGATCATGGTGGTGTGGGAATCGGTGCCCACCAGCGTATCGGGATAAGCCACGCGGCGGCCGCTTTCGTCGCTGTGCCAGACCGTTTGGCCAAGGTATTCAAGGTTGACCTGGTGACAGATGCCGGTGCCCGGCGGCACCACGCGGAAGCGGTTGAAGGCTTTCTGCCCCCAGCGCAGGAAGGTGTAGCGCTCGTGGTTGCGCTGCATTTCGATACGCACGTTGTCTTCAAAGGCGTTATCGTCGCCAAATTCATCGACGGTAACCGAGTGGTCAATCACCAGATCCACCGGCGACAGCGGATTCACCTGGTCGACGTTGCCGCCCAGCCGCCGTACCGCTTCGCGCATCGCGGCCAGATCCACCACCGCCGGAACGCCGGTAAAATCCTGCATCAGCACGCGCGCCGGACGATAGGCGATCTCACGGTCAGCATGGCCGGTTTGCAGCCAGGCGACGATGGCCTTGAGGTCGTCAACCTGCACGGTGTCGCCATCCACATGGCGCAGCAGGTTTTCCAACAGCACTTTCATTGATTTCGGCAACCGGTCGATAGCACCCAGCTGCTTTGCCGCCAGCGGCAGACTGTAATAGTAATATTCGCTATTCAGCGCAACCAGCTTATCCAGACTTGTTTCACGAAGATCGGACGACATAGCTCCTCCATTTCTTATTGTGACTAAAACAGGGTAATCAGTGAGGTCTTGTTTAAAGATACCACAAAGATAAGTTAACGTTTTGATAACAACACGATTTGATCACAGCGATAGGCAGGAACAATCAGCGGAAAAGAAGTCCGAGCGCCGCCAAGGGGTTAGGCCATGCGCCAACAAAAACGCCGCAACGATGCGGCGCTTTAACAGGGAAAGGTTTGCTCTACAACGGCTCAGCGGGGAAATCCATCTCCACAACCGCCAGCTGATCCTTACGGCCCTTCTTTACTTTGATGTCCATCCCTTTGCGCAGTAAATGCATCTGGCCAGGTTGAACCAGGGCCTTGGCAGTGTGGAGTCGGGTGTCGCCCGGGAGATAAAAATCAACGTCAAAGAAAAAGTCATTGCCGTATCGAGTGTTGGTTTGCCGACAGGATTCGAGGTGCGAGGCGATAATTTCGCCTTGCCAGCTGTCCTTGTTGAGATAGTTTTTAACGGCAGACGTCTCGGTCGAGTTACCGCCGTTATTTTTAAAAATACAGTAAAAGAAAATGCCCATCACGACAGGGGTGGCGATCCCCGCATACAGGAAGTACTTCGACATATCAGCCAGAGACATAAGTGTGCTGCTCCATTTTATGTAATTATAAACAACGAGTTATTCGTTACATTCAGCGTTCTGTTGCTGATATTGGTCACCTCGACATTCACCACCACCCCGTTCGTTTCCGTTTTGAACGCCGTCTTTGAAAACTCTTTCAGCTTATAAGAATTTGATAGCCCCGTCAGGCCGTTGGACACGCCAACGATGCTGCTGGCTATCGCCGATGCCGATACGCTATTACCGGTAATGCTTTCGCTGAAGGCGGTCACGGTCAGGCTGTGCAGCTTGGGATTGAACACGGACTCCGGCGCTTCAAGGCTGATCTTTTCGCCGCTGACAATCTTGATCTGATGCGGGCTGTAAATCGTAATGGTTCCCGCGTTGACGTTTTGCGTCCAGTCGCCGCTATTGATATTGGTGGTAACGCCGTCTTTGATCGTTTCGTTGACGCCGCCCTTGATCTCGCGGGTAACGCCCCCGGTGATGTCCTCTTTATGGCCGCCGGCGCCGATCGTAACGTCCCGCCCTTTATCCAGGGTCTCGGTCAGTTTGCCGGTGACATGGTGGCTTTCATTCCCCTCGATATCGCTGGTGCGGTCGCCTTTGATCGTTACCTTGTCGCCGCCGTCCTTAATGTCGAACGTCCGCCCCGCCTTGATCTCCGTAGCGACACCGCCATTAAAATAGCCGGTTTCTTTGTGATCCACCGTGGTGGTACGCTGGCTCTTGTAATGGAAGGTGGCATTGCCCGTCACTTCGTCTTGCTGTTGCTTGAGGATAGTTGTCGTCCGGTTACCGTCAATATTGACCTGCTGGTCATTTTCCACCGAAACCTTCATATCCTTTTCGGAGTGCAGTTCCACGGCCTCGCTGCCCACCTTATCTTCGAAAAACAGATAGCTGGCGTTATCCCGGCTTCCGTCCTTACTGCGAGTCATAAAGCCCATTTGCGTAGCCGCCGCCGGCAACACCCACGGCGGCATGCTCGCCTCATTGTAGACGCGCCCGGTGACAATCGGCCGATCCGGATCGCCATTGATAAAGTCCACCACCACTTCATCGCCGACGCGCGGTATCTGTACCGAACCGAACCCTTGCCCCGCCCAGGCACTCGAGACCCTCACCCAGCACGAACTGGTATCATCCCCTTTGGCGCGGCGATCCCAGTGAAACTTCACTTTTATCCGGCCGTATTTGTCCGTCCAGATATTCTCGCCGACAGGCCCCACCACCTTGGCCGTTTGCGGGCCATAGGTGCGCGGCCACGGCGTCACCGTCAGCGGACGAAAGACGGTAGCGGCCGGGATAACCGTAAAGTCGACGCGATGAACCGTCCCTCCTTCTTCGCCGCTGGCGTAGCGGTTCTCGGAGAACGTATAATCGGCGGCCGTCGTCAGGTATTCGCCGTTATCGCTGAAAAACGGGGCGTTGATCAGGGTAAAGGTATAACCCGGCGCTATTCCAATCGCCGTTGCTGTGCCGTGTACCTGCTGATGTTCCACCTGCCAGCGTTCCTGGCGCACGCGCGCGTAGAACTCTCCATCGGCGTGTTCGACATAGCGGCCCGGCCAATCGTAGACATCGATGCTGCCCGGCATCGGCGAGGCCGGGTTTTGACGAGCCTGGAACAGCCAGGCGTTCGGTTTGCGAAAGTCATAGTCGTCCAAACCGTAAATGCCCGGCGTTACGCTGTCTTCCGGTGCCCATTGGCCGATGCCCTGCTCGAGGGTGCTGCCGCCAGACGGAGTCTGATGGTAAGGAATCGTCTCGTAGCCGCTAAACGGCTGATACTGCCCTGCCGCATCCGTCAGCACCAGCGTGTGGCGGCCCGCCTCATGGCGAAAATGGTAAACGATACCCTCCAGCTCCATGAGGCGGCTGATAAAATCGAGACTGCTCTCCTGATACTGAACACAGTAATCCCACACCCGATAGCGACCGGTGAGTTTATCCTCTACGTTCACCTGATATTCGCTGAGCAAAGCATGCACCGTTTGCGGCACCGTCTGGCCCTGGAAGATGCGCAGATTGCGATCCCGCTTCATCGGCCATAGATCCGATTCCACCGTCAACGTATACACAGCATAACGCGTGCCACTTAATTCGACGGCACTGACGGCAACGCGGGTCACTTTGCCATTGATATGGCGATCCGCTGACAGCAGCCCCGTCGGTAAATTCACCGTGACCGGTTGCCCCAACAGCTCGCTGCGATTAATGCGGGCATCCCGGCCCAGCAAGGTCAGCGTAAGCGCAAACGGCTCGGACAAGGCCTCACGGCCCGCCAGCTTCCAAAAAAGCAGGCCCTCAACGGGCAATTGAACAGAGATACGGCTGGTCATGAGATAAGCGGCTCCGCTGGCAATTGGTTAGCATTACTTTAACTTCCGAGAGAAAAAAAACTCTTTGCCAGAACAAAAACACTTTGTTTTCAGATGATTCCTAACAAGGGAGCCATAAGCTGTTTCAAGGTTGAATGGCCGTGATTCAGAAACTTAGCGAAAATGACAGAGGGCGTTGGCCTGACGTTAAAGCGCCATAACGCATTCTCCCCACTAGGATTGGATTAGCGCAGCTTGCGAATGGGGTGTTTTATGGCGCAGGGTTTTGCTCATAAAAAACCCGGAGAGGCGCAGGCCTGTCCGGGTGTTGTTTGATGTCGTCAACGCTGGCGGCTATTTGATAGGCAGCTTGATGTCCTTGAACATCGCTTCGATTTCTTCGTTGGAGCGCAGCGCCACCGCGCTGTCGACCACGTCGCGCGTCAGGTGCGGCGCGAAGCGCTGAATGAAGTCGTACATGTAGCTACGCAGGAAAGTGCTGCGGCGGAAACCGATCTTGGTGGTGCTGTAGGTGAAGATATCACGCGCATCCACCGTCACCAGATCCGGATCCTGAACCGGATCCACCGCCATGCTGGCGATCACCCCAACCCCCAATCCCAGACGCACGTAAGTTTTGATCACGTCGGCGTCGGTGGCGGTAAAGACGATGCGCGGCGTCAGGCCGGCGCGGTTGAAGGCGGTATCCAACTCCGAACGCCCGGTAAAGCCGAAGGTGTAAGTGACGATCGGGTAAGCCGCCAGCTCTTCAATGCTGATGCTGCTTTTACCCGCCAAAGGATGATCGGGCTTCACCACCACCGCGCGGTTCCAGTGGTAGCACGGCAGCATGATGAGATCGTCGTACAGGTGCAGCGCTTCGGTGGCGATGGCGAAATCGGCGGTACCTTTGGAGACCGCTTCGGCGATCTGCGTCGGCGAGCCCTGATGCATGTGCAGCGAGACGCGCGGGTAACGCTCGATGAAGCCTTTGATCACGTTGGGCAAGGCGTAGCGAGCCTGGGTATGCGTGGTGGCGACGTACAGTGAGCCTTTGTCCGGATAGGTGTGTTCACCGGCGACGGCCTTGATGGCGTCCACCTTGGACAGCACTTCACGCGCGATGCGAATGATTTCCTGGCCGGCCGGGGTGACCTGGGTCAGGTGCTTGCCGCTGCGGGCGAAAATCTGGATGCCCAGCTCATCTTCGAGCATGCGCACCTGTTTACTGATGCCGGGTTGCGAGGTATAGAGCCCTTCTGCCGTCGAGGAGACATTCAGGTTGTGGTTAACCACTTCCACAATGTAACGAAGCTGCTGCAATTTCATATCTTATACCATCCTAGGTTAAACACTGCGGCTTACCCGCAGCCAGGTATATCGGTGTCGCCCCGGTATGCTGAAACTCACAAGCCATAAACACCGTGTTCTACCCTGATGGTGAAGAAAACGCCGTTGTTAATAAGCTTTAATAATAAAAAAACTTTTTATATAACCACTATACCACGTTGCAGCTTCAAGTATAGATCCGCGTCACACTATGATAACGATTATTTTGCATTGGTATCAACGTGAAACGACGGTGACGGAGGGATAAAAACAGCAAAGGATAGATCCGTTTGCCGCTTTTCACCAATAAAAAAAAACCAGCCGCCAGGGCTGGTTTTTCATCTTGCAGGCAGGACAACGCGGCCTTACTTCTTGCCTTCGACCCACTTGCCGTCCACGTAGAACGCGGACCAACCGGTCGCCTTGCCGTCTTTTTCAGAAGAGACGTACTGCTGTTTGGTTTTACGGCTGAAACGCACCAGCGTTTTATTGCCTTCGGCATCCGCCACCGGCGCATCGGCCAGATAGCGCAGCTTCTCCGGCAAGCGATCCTTGAAGCGAGCCAGCTCTTCCACCAGCGGCGCACGGGTTTCGCGCGATTTAGGGAAGGTATTGGCCGCCAGGAACACGCCGGCAGCGCCGTCACGCAGCACGAAATAGGCGTCGGACTTCTCGCACGGCAGCTCCGGCAACGGCACCGGATCTTCCTTCGGCGGCGCGACATCGCCGTTGCGCAGGATCTTGCGGGTGTTTTTACAGTTCTCGTTGGTACAGCCCATGTACTTGCCGAAGCGCCCCATTTTCAGGTGCATTTCCGAGCCGCACTTGTCGCACTCCACCACCGGGCCATCGTAGCCTTTCAGGCGGAACTCGCCCTCTTCGATCTCATAGCCGTCACACGCCGGGTTGTTACCGCAGACATGCAGCTTACGCTGGTTGTCGATCAGATAACTGTCCATCGCCGTACCGCATTTCTGGCAGCGGCGGCGGGCGCGCAGCGCGTTGGTTTCCGCGTCGTCGCCTTCGAGGATGTTGAGCACTTCCGCTTCCGGCACCAGGTTGATGGTGGTTTTGCAGCGCTCCTTCGGCGGCAGCGCATAGCCGGAACAGCCGAGGAACACGCCGGTGCTGGCGGTACGGATGCCCATCTTACGGCCGCAGGTCGGGCAGTCGATGCTGGTCATCACCATCTGGTTAGGGCGCATGCCGCCTTCTTCCGGATCCTTCTCCGCCGTTTCCAGCTGCTCGCTGAAGTCGACGAAGAATTCGTCCAGCACCGCTTTCCACTCGGCCTGGTTGTTGGCAACCTCATCGAGACCGTCTTCCATGCGCGCGGTGAAGTCATAGTTCATCAGCTCGCGGAAGTTTTCTTCCAGGCGATCGGTGACGATCTCACCCATTTTCTCGGCATAGAAGCGGCGGCTTTCCACCCGCACATAACCGCGATCCTGAATGGTCGAGATGATGGAGGCGTAGGTGGACGGGCGGCCGATGCCGCGTTTTTCCAACTCTTTCACCAGCGAGGCTTCGCTGTAGCGCGCCGGCGGCTTGGTGAAGTGCTGGCTTGGGATCAGTTTTTGCAGATCCAGATCGCTGCCGATTTCGACGTATGGCAGGGTGCGATCTTCATCGCCCTTGCGCAGCGCCGGCATCACCTTGGTCCAGCCGTCAAAGCGCAGCGTACGGCCCTTGGCGCGCAGCTGATAATCGCCGGCTTTCACCGTCAGCGTGGTGGAATCGTATTGCGCCGGCGTCATCTGGCAGGCAACGAACTGGCGCCAGATCAGCTGATACAGCTTCTGCGCGTCCGCTTCCATGTCTTTCAACTGCTCGGCGAGCACGTTCACGTCCGAAGGACGGATCGCTTCGTGCGCTTCCTGCGAATTCTCTTTGCTGCTGTACTGATTCGGCGCCTTCGGCAGGTATTTGTCGCCGAAGTTGTCACCGATATAGCCACGCACCATGTTGAGCGCATCCTGGCTCAGGTTGGTGGAATCGGTACGCATATAGGTGATGTGGCCGGCTTCATACAGCCGTTGCGCCATCATCATGGTTTTCTTCACGCCGAAGCTCAGACGAGTGCTGGCGGCCTGTTGCAGCGTGGAGGTAATGAAAGGCGCGCCCGGCTTGCTGCTGGTCGGTTTATCTTCGCGATCCAGCACCGTGTAGCGGGCTTTTTCCAATAGCTTGACCGCGGCGTGAGTCTGCTCGCGGTTGACCGGCTTGAACGGTTTGTCGTGCGCGTGAGTCACTTCCATCTGCAGCGCAGTTTCACCCTTCGCCAGCAGATCGGCATGCAGCTCCCAGTACTCTTCCGGCACGAACGCCTTGATGTCGCGTTCGCGCTCAACCACCAGGCGCACCGCCACCGACTGTACGCGGCCGGCGGACAGGCCGCGGGCAATTTTTTTCCACAGCAGCGGCGAGACCATATAGCCCACCACGCGGTCCATAAACCGGCGAGCCTGCTGCGCGTTAACGCGATCAATGTTCAGCTCGCCCGGCTGTTTGAACGCCTGTTGGATTGCGTTTTTGGTGATTTCGTTAAACACCACGCGGCTAAAGCGTTTGTCATCCCCACCGATCACTTCCCGCAGGTGCCAGGCGATGGCTTCCCCTTCGCGGTCAAGGTCGGTTGCGAGATAAATGTGGTCGGCGTTTTCCGCCAACGATTTTAACTCGGCGACCACTTTTTCTTTACCCGGCAGGATTTCATAATGTGCTTTCCAGCCGTGGTAAGGGTCGACGCCCATGCGATTTACCAGCGCCGCCTTCTCATCTTTTTTAACTTTTTTCTTGGCTTTGTCTTCGGTTGAGTCAGCGCTCTTTTTGCTGGCTGAGCCACTGGTCGGCAAATCACGGATATGACCGACGCTGGACTTCACCACGTAGTCATTTCCTAAATATTTATTAATAGTTTTGGCTTTTGCCGGGGACTCAACTATTACGAGAGCTTTACCCATATTTACCTTTACCTAATTTATTTCTTCTAAAAAGAAGTCTTTTATCTCGCCGTGCCGCGGCAATTCGTGTCTCTTTTTTTATATTGCGGCAGTCTGGCAAGAGATCAACAGATTTTTTTCTTTTGGTTGCCCAACTGCTCAACCTGAACGCAAGTTGTTGATCCTGCCTGCTATTCACCCATGCCCCAGAAGTATGGCTGTGTGAGTTTTATTCATGGCGTAAACAAAACCTTCCACCCGACGCCGCAAAATCCCACACTGTACCTGATAAAAAGCGTCACGCAACCTAATTAGCACGGAAAGACCGATTTCGCCAACCGGCGGCCGCCCATGGCCATCCAGACGGCAAATAAACCTTAGTCGGTTTGCGGATAAAAGCGAACCGGCGTTAGAATATGCGCAGAGTTTTTAGTTTGGAGTCTAATAAATGCACACGAATACTGCCCCTATCGGCCGCGAGGCCCTGCTGGCGGAAGCAAATAACATCATCCGCCAACACGAAGATTATCTGCACGGCATGATCGCCACCGACGTTGAACAAAAAAGCGGCGTTTTAGTTTTCCGCGGCGAATACTTTTTGGATGCCGATGGATTGCCCACCGCCAAAACCACCGCGGTATTTAATATGTTTAAACACTTGGCCCATCTGCTTTCGGAAAAATACCACCTGGTCGATTGAGAAAAGAAAACGGGGGCACCTGGCCCCCGTTGATTCACGCTATCACCGCCGTTACAGCAGCGGCTTTTCACCACGCTGCCACCAGCGCAACAGCAAGCGATCGACGCTTTCCGCCGCGCTGCCGATGAAGCGATCCATCAGGCGTTTGCGGCGCGTGTAGCGCACAGCGATCACCTCGTGGTTATCCAGCTCGGCGATCAGCAAATCGTCGCTGGTGCCGATGGCGTCGATAAGCCCCTTTTCTTTGGCCTGAGAACCGAACCAGTGTTCACCGGTGGCGACGCTGTCGATGTCCAGCGACGGGCGCTGCTCATGCACGAAGCGTTTGAACAGCTCGTGGGTTTCGTTCAGATCTTCGCGGAACTTCTCGCGCCCCTGCTCGGTGTTTTCGCCAAACAGCGTCAGCGTCCGTTTGAACTGCCCGGCGGTGTGCAGCTCCACATCGATGTCGTTCTTTTTCAGCAGGCGGTGGAAGTTCGGGATCTGCGCCACCACGCCGATGGAGCCGATGATGGCGAACGGCGCCGCCACGATGCGATCCGCGACGCAGGCCATCATGTAGCCGCCGCTGGCCGCCACTTTATCCACCGCTACCGTCAGGCGAATGCCGCCTTTGCGCAGGCGCTCCAGCTGCGAGGCCGCCAGGCCGTAGCCGTGCACCACCCCGCCAGGGCTTTCCAGACGCAGCAGAACTTCATCCTGCGCCGACGCTACCGCCAGCACCGCCGAGATCTCTTCGCGCAGCGAGGTGACTTCGTGCGCGTCCATGCTGCCCTTGAAGTCCAGCACATAGAGGCACGGCTTAGTCACTTCCACCGCGCCGGACTTGGCGCGCTGCTTCTTCAGCTTGTCGTCGGCCTTGGTCTGCTTTTTGAACTGTTTCAGCCAGACCTTCTGCTCGGCGGTATCCATACGCGCCAGGCGCATATCACGCTGCATCTCGCGATACTGTTCACCGAGATCGGTCAGCTGCAGCTCCCCTTTCTGGCGGTTCTTGCGTTGCCCCAAACTGACCGCCAGGATGGCCAACGCGGCGATGGCGAGCACCACCGTGGCGACCTTGGCCAGAAACAGGCCATAAACAGATATAAACTCCACAGATTCCGCCTTTATTTACAGGTTGTTAGTATGCTTCTTTCCATTTTAGCCAACCGCAGCGGCTGCTGTCGCGGCTAAATGAAAATTCATTGCACACGGATCATCACTATGGGGACGATTCAAGGCCGAACCAAGGCGCCACCGCCGTGCTTTTGTTACAAAAGAATGCCATTTCAGCCTGCTACGCATTGAAAATGCCCACGGATTAAGGCATATAACACCCATTATTCATCAATACGATGAGACGAATTCGCTGCGCGGCCCGCAGACGGTCGAGCCTTTGCTCCCGCCCCGGCCGCGCGTTTCACCCTTGCTCCCCGATATTCGCGGGAGAACAGCCACCCAGGCGAGGATTTATCGTGCATTACCAACCCAAACAAGATCTGCTCGAACAACGTATCATTTTGGTCACCGGCGCCGGTGACGGCATCGGCCGCGAAGCGGCGCTGACCTATGCGCGCTTCGGCGCTCAGCTGGTGCTGCTGGGGCGCACCGAGAGCAAACTGCTGGCGGTACAACAAGAGATCGCGGCCCAGGGCGGCGCCCCGGCCCGGGTGGTGACGCTGGACTTGCTGCACGCCACTCAGGAGCAATGCCGGCAGATAGCCGACGATCTGGCGAGCCAGATCCCCCGCCTTGACGGCGTGCTGCACAACGCCGGCCTGCTCGGCGACATCGCGCCGATGGCCGACCTGTCGATGACCATGTGGCAAGAGGTGATGCAGGTTAACGTCAACGCCACCTTTATGCTGACTCAGGCGCTGCTGCCGCTGCTGCTGAAATCCCACGCCGGTTCGCTGGTGTTCACCAGTTCCAGCGTCGGGCGCACCGGCCGCGCAGACTGGGGTGCCTATGCGGTGTCGAAATTCGCCACCGAGGGCATGATGCAGGTGCTGGCCGACGAGTATAAAAACCGCAATCTGCGGGTGAACTGCATCAATCCGGGTGGCACCCGCACCAAAATGCGCGCATCTGCCTTCCCGCACGAGGACAAGAACAAGCTGAAAACCCCGGCCGATATCATGCCGCTGTATCTGTATCTGATGGGCGAAGACAGCCGCCGGAAAACCGGCATGAGCTTCGACGCGCAGCCAAACCGTAAACCCGGCGCGGCCGAATAATAAGGAGCGTTTCATGGCGGAAGATCGTCATCAACAGCGTCAGCAGCGCCTGAAAGAACAGGTCGATGCCCGCATCGCCGCCGCGCAGGACACCCGCGGCCTGCTGTTGGTGTTTACCGGTAACGGCAAGGGTAAAACCACCGCCGCCTTCGGCACCGTCACCCGGGCGGTTGGCCACGGCATGCGCGCCGGGGTGATCCAGTTCATCAAGGGCGAGTGGCCCAATGGCGAAAAGAATCTGCTGCAGCAACACGGCGTTGAATTCCAGGTGATGGCCACCGGTTTTACCTGGGAGACGCAGAATAAAGCCGGCGATACCGCCGCCTGCCAGGCGGTGTGGCAGCACGGCAAGCGCATGCTGGCCGACAGCAGCCTGGATCTGGTGCTGCTGGACGAAGTGACCTACATGCTGACCTACGGCTATCTGGAACTGGAAGAGCTGAAGGCAGCGTTGCTGGGGCGCCCTGCGCACCAAACGGTGATCTTGACCGGGCGCGGTTGCCATCGCGATTTGCTGGAACTGGCGGATACGGTCACGGAGATGCGGCCGGTAAAACACGCGTTCGATGCCGGCGTGAAGGCGCAGCAGGGGATCGATTGGTAACAAAAAGTTCTGGCCCCGAACGGGGCCAGAATGAGGAATTAGCTGCGCTTGCTTGGCTTGCCCGGTTTACCCGGCTTGCTGCCTGGCGCACTGCGGCGGCCGCTGCCGGCCACCTGAGAGTGGCGCTTGACCGCACGGCGGATCTGGTTAGCCTTCACGCGGCGGCGCTCACGCTCCACCGGCATTTTGCTGACCGTTTCCGGTTTCAATTCAACCAGCTCGCGCAGGTAGTTGATCGCCGGCAGATCCAGTTCCGCCCAGCCGCCACGCGGCAGGCCTTTCGGCAGATCGATGTCGCCGTAGCGCACGCGGATCAGGCGGCTCACCTGCACGCCCACGGCTTCCCACAGGCGACGCACTTCACGGTTGCGGCCTTCGGTCAGGGTCACGTTGTACCACTGGTTGAGGCCTTCACCGCCCTGGAAGCTGATGGTGCGGAACGCGGCCGGGCCGTCTTCCAGTTGCACGCCCTTGCTCAGCTGCTTCACTTTCGCATCGTCGACCTGGCCGAACACGCGTACCGCGTACTCACGTTCCACTTCACGGCTTGGGTGCATCAGACGGTTCGCCAGTTCACCGTCGGTGGTGAACAGCAGCAGACCGGAGGTGTTGACGTCCAGGCGCCCTACCGCCACCCAGCGCGAACCGCGCAGCTTCGGTAAGCGATCGAACACCGTCGGGCGGCCTTCAGGATCGCTGCGGGTACATAGCTCGCCTTCCGGTTTGTAGTAAGCCAGCACCCGGCAAACCACCTCTTCGGATTCTTTGATCGACAGGACATGGCCATCCAGACGAATTTTCATCGCCGGGGTCACTTCAACGCGATCGCCCAACTTGGCGACCTTGCCGTCGACGCTGACGCGCCCGGCTTCAATCATGGTTTCGATTTCACGACGCGAGCCATGCCCGGCGCGCGCTAAAACTTTCTGTAACTTTTCGCTCATTGAGCAACCTCTAATGTCGCCTTCACAGGCGTCGGGGGGATACCGCCGCGGCCAAGCGCCACAACGGTCATAATACGTTTATCAGGATCGAACCGCGTATTATACAGGCTTTCTAAGGTGTTGAAACCCACTTTATCGGCGGTGGCCCCCTTCAGACGGCGTTCACGGCGCCAAAAAATCCTCCACCGCCCACAGCACCGCGTCGGGCCGTTCCAAAATGCCGAGGTGAGTGCGAGCCTCCCCTAGACGCACCACGGAGAAAAACGGCTGTTCGGCGGCAAATGCCTGCTGCTGCCGCAGATAGTCGTCGCGGCGATCCAACGAGTAGATGTGTCGACACGGGGGCGGCGCGCTCATTCCCGCCAGGCGTTGCAGCGGCGAGCCGAACTGCCGGTAGGCCTGTTCGATGGCTACGCCGGCGGCACGCCACAGCCGGTAATCTTCCTGCGCCATCTCGACCTCCAGATGGCGTTTGACCCGATCGTGGCGGATGCCTCCCTGCCAGAAGTCGAACAAAGCGTCACGCGCCGCCAGCCACTGCTGCGGCTGCTGCATACGGCTCACCGCCGTAAAGAACGCCGGTTCCGGCTGCGTCATGATCCAGTCGAGAAACACCATGCCCCGTACCCGCTGCGGTAACGCTTCGGCCAACGCCACCGCCAGCCAGCTGGCGTGCGCCACCGACAGGGTGATCACATTGTCCAAACGCAGCGCCGTCAGCAACTGACGCACATCTTCCAGCAAATCGTCCGCCGCCAGCGACATCTCCGCCGCTTTTGACGACAGGCCGTGGCCGCGCCAGTCGATACTGATCACCCGATAGCGTTCGGCGGCCAGAGCGATGAACGGCTCAAACACGGTTTTCGGTTCGCACCAGCCGGGCAGCAACACCAGCGTGAGCGGCCCTGAGCCGATATCCTGATAGTCGAGCGCCATGTTGGCGCTGTGAAATGCGGTCATATTACCTCCTGCGCGTCTCTCCCCGACCCGTTCGGGAAATACCGACGGGGATAAGGTGACAGCGCAGCAGGCATTGATCTATTGAAGTTCGTGCGGTAAGAGTCCGAGCGCACCTTATGAAAAAATGCGCACGAATTGGAAGGGAAACTTAATGGCGCACGCAGGGATAGGCGGCGGTTAGCGCCAACATGATCACCGACGGTGCGGAATAATGCAGCTGCTCAGGATGCTCGTTCAAATACTGCATCACCGCGTCGGCGGCTACGCCGATGCTCATCCCGGCTTCCGGGCAGATATTGCGATTGCCCTGCATGGAATAGGTATCGAATACGCCGGCGACGTACCCCATAAACATGCCGCCATTCAGCGCTTCGGCCACGGTGGCTTCACCGCTTTTATTTTTTACGTAACCGCCGGATTCCGCCAGCAAACCGCTGCCCGAATAAAACCCCGCATTTGCCATTGAGGAAAATAATAAGGCCGCTAAAAAAGAAACCTGTTTAATCATTGCTGCGCATCCTGCCCATTATCAATTCTGAAGTATTCAAGAATAGCGGCTTTCACGCGAAATAGCGTCGCTTCAGCCGATTTTCAGACAATGGGCAAGGTGGCAACCTTTTACATCAGCGGAAAGGCGCCGCGTCGCCCGCCCCTTCGCGCACCACTTCCGGCGAGGATTCGGTCAGATCGATAACCGTAGTCGGCTGTTGGCCGAGGAAACCGCCGTGGATCACCAGATCGACCACCTTGCCTAAATGATCGCTGATCTCTTCCGGATCGGACTCGGCAAAATCATTGCCCGGCAGCATCAGCGTGGTGGACATCATCGGTTCGTTCAGCGCCTCCAACAGCGCCAATGCGATCGGGTTCGACGGCACACGCAGGCCGATGGTTTTGCGCTTTTCATTCATCAGGCGGCGCGGCACTTCTTTGGTCGCTTTCAGAATGAAGGTGTAGTTGCCCGGCGTATTGTTTTTGATCAGGCGGAACGCCGTATTATCGACGTGCGCATAGGTCGACAACTCGGACAGATCGCGACACATCAGGGTAAAGTTGTGGTTGCCGTCCAACTGACGGATGCGGCAAATGCGCTCCATTGCCGCCTTCTCTTCCAGCATGCAACCCAGCGCATAGCCGGAATCGGTGGGATAAACGATCACGCCGCCCTTGCGCAGCACCTCAACCGCCTGGTTAATCAAACGCGGCTGCGGGTTGTCCGGGTGAATATAAAAAAGCTGACTCATGACTTGCTCCTAAAATGATGCCCGCGCGCGTTGCCACACGCGCGTAAAATCAGACCGCCTCGCCCGGCTGCGGCCAATCGCGCCACACCGGCTCAACGCCGCCCGGCAGCCACAGCTTGCGGCCCAGTTCGATCCACGAACAAGACTGATGAAAATCAGAGCCTTGCGAGGCCAACAGGCGGTAGTCCTGGGCGTATTTCGCCAATTGCGAGCGCTCATGCGGCGCCTGCTGACACTGCGCCACTTCCATGGCGTCGCCGCCGTGTTCGGCGAAATGCGCCAGCAAACGTTTCAACCACTTCGCGGTCAGATCGTAACGGCCTGGATGCGCCATCACCGCCTGACCGCCCGATTGATGAATCGCATCAATGGCTTGTTCTATTGTACACCACTGCGGCGGCACGTAGCCGGTTTTGCCCTTGGCCAGGTATTTCTTGAACACCTGCGCCATGTTGTCCGCCACGCCAATCTCCACCAGGTAACGGGCGAAATGGCCGCGGGTCACCGCACCGGCCCCCGCCAACCGCTGGGCGCCGGCATAGGCATCGGGAATGCGCGCCTTACCCAGACGCACGCCGATCTCCTGTGCCCGTCGGTGGCGGTGCTCGGTTTGCGCAGCCAGCAACGTCACCAGCGCCGGATGCGTGACGTCCATGCCCAACCCAACGATATGGATTTCATGATTTTCCCACAGCGTCGAGATTTCCACTCCGTTGACCAACCGCAGCGGCAACGCCTGCTCCACAATGGCCGCGGCGGCCTCGGCCAATCCGGCGGTGGTATCGTGATCGGTGATCGCCAGCACGCCCACACGCATCTCGACCGCACGCTGTACCAGCTGCGTCGGCGTCAGGTAGCCGTCGGAGGCGGTCGTGTGGCTGTGGAGGTCGTACAGAGTAAAAGCGGTGGATTGGGGGTTACTGTCTGTCAAAACGGCTATCCGGCAATGGCTTGGTTTTCTATCATACCCGCGATCGGCGGCCGGACGGAAATCTATTCTGCCCTGGCCGCAGGCGCCAGGCGGATGATGAATAGAATTCACGCTGACCGCTAAAACATTGTGCAAAAAGAGGGTTGACTTTGCCGCGCCGAACCAGTTAACTAGTACACAAGTTCACGGCAACGGCCGTGTCAGATGAGCGTTAACAGAGAGAGTCGGCAAATGAACAACTATATTTCTCTTCACGGTTGGTGGCGTACCTCCCTCTTGCGGGCGGTGTAATCGCGCATAGCTGTCATCTGACAATGCAGATTTCCTGAGCCCGCACCTGATGCGGGCTTTTTTATGGACAGAATTCACTGGAACCACCAATGATGAACATCAAACCACAACTGACATTGCTGAAGGCGCAAGCCAGCTACCGGGGCGACCCCACCACCATTTTCCATCAGCTGTGCGGCGCCCGTCCGGCCACCCTGCTGCTGGAGTCGGCGGAAATCAACAGCAAACAGAATCTGCAGAGCCTGCTGGTGATCGACAGCGCGCTGCGCATTACCGCACTGGGCCATACCGTCAGCGTGCAGGCGCTCACCACCAACGGCGCGGCGCTGTTGCCGCTGCTGGACGAAGCGCTGCCGTCCGAGGTGCGCAATCAGGCGCGCCCCAACGGCCGCGAACTGACCTTCCCGGCGATCGACGCGGTGCAGGACGAAGACGCTCGCCTGCGCTCACTGTCGGTGTTCGACGCGCTGCGCACGCTGCTGACCCTGGTGGACTCACCGGCGGACGAGCGCGAAGCCGTGATGCTGGGCGGCCTGTTCGCCTACGATTTGGTCGCCGGTTTCGAAGACCTGCCGGCACTGCGCCAGGATCAGCGCTGCCCGGACTTCTGTTTCTATCTGGCGGAAACCCTGCTGGTGCTGGATCACCAACGCGGCTCGGCCCGCCTGCAGGCCAGCGTCTTCAGCGAGCAGGCGAGTGAAGTACAGCGCTTGCAGCAACGTCTGGAACAGCTGCAGGCCGAGTTGCAACAAACCCCGCAGCCGATCCCGCATCAAACGCTGGAGAACATGCAGCTGAGCTGCAACCAGAGCGACGAAGAGTACGGCGCGGTGGTCAGCGAACTGCAGGAAGCGATCCGTCAGGGCGAGATTTTCCAGGTGGTGCCGTCGCGCCGCTTCTCCCTGCCTTGCCCGGCGCCGCTGGCGGCCTACCAGACCTTGAAAGACAACAACCCCAGCCCGTACATGTTCTTCATGCAGGATGATGACTTCACCCTGTTTGGCGCTTCGCCGGAGAGCGCGCTGAAATACGACGCGGGCAATCGCCAAATCGAAATCTACCCGATCGCCGGCACTCGCCCACGCGGCCGCCGTGCCGACGGTTCGCTGGATCTGGATCTCGACAGCCGCATCGAGCTGGAAATGCGCACCGACCACAAAGAGCTGGCCGAGCACCTGATGCTGGTCGATCTGGCGCGCAACGATCTGGCGCGCATCTGCCAGGCCGGCAGCCGCTACGTGGCCGACCTGACCAAGGTGGACCGCTATTCGTTCGTCATGCACCTGGTTTCCCGGGTGGTGGGCACCCTGCGCGCCGATCTCGACGTGCTGCACGCCTACCAGGCCTGCATGAACATGGGCACCCTCAGCGGCGCGCCGAAAGTGCGGGCGATGCAGCTGATCGCCGCCTCAGAAGGCACGCGCCGCGGCAGCTACGGCGGCGCGGTGGGCTACTTCACTGCCACCGGCGATCTGGATACCTGCATCGTCATTCGCTCTGCCTACGTTGAAGACGGCATCGCCACCGTGCAGGCCGGCGCCGGCGTGGTACTGGATTCCATCCCGCAGGCGGAAGCCGACGAAACCCGTAATAAAGCCCGTGCCGTGCTGCGCGCCATCGCCACTGCGCACCATGCCAAGGAGGTGTTCTGATGGCCGATATCCTGTTGCTCGACAACGTCGACTCCTTTACTTACAACCTGGTCGATCAGCTGCGCGCCAGCGGCCATCAGGTGGTGATTTACCGTAACCAGATCGCCGCCGAGGTGATCATCGAACGCCTGGAGCACATGACCCAGCCGGTGCTGATGCTGTCGCCGGGCCCCGGCACGCCGTCCGAAGCGGGCTGCATGCCGGAACTGCTGCAGCGCCTGCGCGGCCGGCTGCCGATCATCGGCATCTGCCTCGGCCACCAGGCGATCGTCGAAGCCTACGGCGGCCAGGTCGGCCAGGCGGGTGAGATCCTGCACGGTAAAGCCTCGGCGATCGTTCACGATGGCGAAGGCATGTTCGCCGGCATGGCCAACCCGCTGCCGGTGGCGCGCTACCATTCGTTGGTCGGCAGCAACATCCCGGCCGATCTCACCGTCAACGCCCGTTTCGGCGAGATGGTGATGGCGGTGCGCGACGAACGTCGCCGCGTGTGCGGCTTCCAGTTCCACCCGGAATCGATTCTGACCACCCACGGCGCGCGCCTGCTTGAGCAGACCCTCGCCTGGGCGCTGGCGAAGTAATATAAGGAACACGACGATGCAACCTATTCTTGAGAAACTGTACCGCGCCGAGTCGATGAGCCAGCAGGAAAGCCAACAGCTGTTCAGCGCCATCGTGCGCGGCGAACTGGAGCCGAGCCAACTGGCGGCCGCGCTGATCAGCATGAAAGTCCGCGGCGAGCGCCCGGAAGAGATCGCCGGCGCCGCCAAAGCGCTGCTGGACGACGCTCAGCCATTCCCGCGCCCGGATTATCTGTTCGCCGATATCGTCGGCACCGGCGGCGACGGCACCAACAGCATCAATATTTCCACCGCCAGCGCCTTCGTGGCGGCGGCGTGCGGCGCGAAAATCGCCAAACACGGCAACCGCAGCGTCTCCAGCCGTTCCGGCTCTTCGGATCTGCTGGCTGCGTTCGGCATCCGTCTGGATCTGCCGGCGGAAGAAGCGCGCAAAGCGCTGGACGACCTCGGCGTGTGTTTCCTGTTCGCGCCGCAGTACCACACCGGTTTTCGCCACGCCATGCCGGTGCGCCAGCAGCTGAAGACCCGCACGCTGTTCAACGTGCTGGGCCCGCTGATTAACCCGGCGCGTCCGCCGCTGGCGCTGATCGGCGTATACAGCCCGGAACTGGTGCTGCCGATTGCCGAAACCCTGCGCGTGTTGGGCTATCAGCGTGCGGCGGTGGTTCACGGCGGCGGCATGGACGAGGTGGCGATCCACGCCCCGACGCACGTAGCGGAATTGAACAACGGCGAAATCAGCAGCTACCAGCTCACGCCGCAGTCCTTCGGATTGGAAACCTATCCGCTGGAAGCCTTGCTGGGCGGCACGCCGGAAGAAAACCGTGACATTTTGGCGCGGCTGTTACAAGGTAAAGGCGAGCCGGCGCACGCCGCGGCGGTCGCGGCCAACGTCGCGTTGCTTCTGAAGTTATTCGGACATGAAGACCTGCGCCAAAATGCGCAGCAGGCACTGGATATGATCAACAGCGGGCAGGCCTATGAGCGTGTCATCGCACTGGCGGCAAGAGGATAAATGATGCAGGAAACCGTGCTACACAAGATTGTCCGCGACAAAGCGCAATGGATCGCGGCGCGACAACAGCAACAGCCCCTGGCCGGCTTTCAGAATGACATCGTACCGAGCGAACGCAGCTTCTACCACGCGCTGCAGGGCACCCGTACGGCTTTCATTCTCGAATGCAAGAAGGCCTCGCCTTCCAAGGGACTGATTCGTGAGAACTTTGATCCGGTGGAGATCGCCACGGTCTATAAAGATTTCGCCTCGGCGATCTCGGTGCTGACCGACGAGAAATACTTTCAGGGCAGCTTCGATTTCCTGCCGCTGGTCAGTAAAACCGTCACCCAACCGGTATTGTGCAAAGACTTTATCATCGACCCGTATCAGATCTACCTGGCGCGCTACTATCAGGCCGATGCCATCTTGCTGATGCTGTCGGTGTTGACCGACGAGCAGTACCGCCAGCTGGCCGCGGTGGCTCACAGCCTGAACATGGGTGTGCTGACCGAAGTGATCAGTGAAGAAGAGCTGCAGCGTGCGATCGCGCTGGAAGCGCGCGTGGTCGGCATCAATAACCGCGATCTGCGCGATCTGAGCATCGACCTGAACCGCACCCGTGAGCTGGCGCCGCGCGTACCGCATGGCGTAACGGTGATCAGCGAGTCGGGCATCAACAACTACGGGCAGATCCGCGAGCTGAGCCATTACGCCAACGGCTTTCTGATCGGCAGCGCGCTGATGTCTGAACCCGATCTGCGCGCCGCCGTGCGCCGCGTGATCCTGGGCGACAACAAAGTGTGCGGCCTAACCCGTCCGCAGGACGCCGCCGCCGCCTATCAGGCCGGCGCCATCTACGGCGGGCTGATTTTCGTCGGCCGTTCGCCACGCTATGTGGACATCACCCGCGCCCGCGAAGTGATCTCCGGCGCGCCGCTGAAGTACGTCGGCGTATTCTGCGACGCCCAGGTCGATACCGTGGCGTTGACCGTTGAACGCCTCGGACTGCATGCGGTGCAACTGCACGGCGCGGAAGACCAGGCCTATATCAGCGCCCTGCGCGCCCGTTTGCCGGCCGATTGCCGCATCTGGAAGGCGCTGAGCGTGAAAGATCGGGTTCCAGCGCGCGATCTGCAGCATGTCGACCGTTATCTGCTGGACAACGGCGCCGGCGGCACCGGTCAACGCTTCGACTGGTCGGTATTGCAAGACCAAGATCTGACTAACGTGATGCTGGCGGGCGGCCTGCGCGCCGACAACTGCGTCGAAGCGGCCAAGCTCGGCTGCGCCGGGCTGGACTTCAACTCCGGCGTGGAAAGCGAACCGGGCATCAAAGATCCCGCGCGCCTGGCCTCGGTCTTCCAGACCCTGCGCGCCTACTGAATACGGCTCTATATTAATAACGGATAATAACGGGAACTCTCATGACGCTGCTTAACCCCTACTTCGGCGAATTTGGTGGCCAGTATGTGCCGCAAATTCTGATGCCGGCCCTGAAACAACTGGAAGAAGCCTTTGTCAGCGCTCAGCGCGATCCGGAATTTCAGGCTGAATTTATCGATCTGTTGAAGAACTACGCGGGCCGCCCGACGGCGCTGACGCTGTGCAAAAACCTCACCGCCGGCAGCAACACCAAGCTTTATCTGAAGCGTGAAGACCTGCTGCACGGCGGCGCACACAAGACCAACCAGGTGCTGGGCCAGGCGTTGCTGGCCAAGCGCATGGGCAAAACCGAGATCATCGCGGAAACCGGCGCAGGCCAACACGGCGTCGCGTCGGCGCTGGCCTGCGCGCTGCTCGGCCTGAAATGCCGCATCTATATGGGAGCCAAAGACGTCGAGCGCCAGTCGCCGAACGTGTTCCGCATGCGGTTGATGGGCGCGGAAGTGATCCCGGTGCACAGCGGCTCCGCCACCCTGAAAGACGCCTGCAACGAAGCGTTGCGCGACTGGTCCGGCAGCTATGAAACCGCGCACTACATGCTCGGCACCGCCGCCGGCCCGCACCCGTACCCCACCATCGTGCGTGAATTCCAGCGCATGATCGGCGAAGAAACCAAAGCGCAGGTGCTGGAGCGCGAAGGCCGTCTGCCGGATGCGGTCATCGCCTGCGTCGGCGGCGGCTCCAACGCCATCGGCATGTTCGCCGACTTTATCGATGACGCCGGCGTTGGGCTGATCGGGGTGGAACCTGCCGGCCTGGGCATCGAAACCGGTCAGCACGGCGCGCCGCTCAAACACGGCCACGTCGGCATCTACTTCGGCATGAAGGCGCCGATGATGCAGACCGCCGAAGGCCAGATTGAAGAATCCTATTCGATCTCCGCCGGACTGGACTTCCCGTCCGTCGGGCCGCAGCACGCCTTCCTGAACAGCACCGGCCGCGCCGAATACGTGTCGATCACCGACGACGAAGCGCTGGAAGCGTTCAAGGCGCTGTCGCGCCATGAAGGCATCATCCCGGCGCTGGAATCCTCACACGCCCTGGCGCACGCGCTGAAAATGATCCGTGAAACGCCGCAGAAAGAGCAGATCCTGGTGGTCAACCTGTCCGGCCGCGGCGACAAAGACATATTTACCGTTCACGACATTTTGAAAGCACGGGGAGAAATCTGATGGAACGTTATCAGCAACTGTTCACGCGTCTGGAAAGCAGCAAGGAAGGCGCATTCGTCCCGTTCGTGACGCTGGGCGATCCTAACCCGGCGTTGTCGCTGCAGATTATCGACACCCTGATCGAGGCCGGTGCGGACGCGCTGGAGCTGGGCATTCCCTTCTCCGACCCGCTGGCGGATGGCCCAACCATCCAGAGCGCGACGCTGCGCGCCTTCGCCGCCGGCGTCACGCCGACCCAATGCTTCGAGATGTTGGCGGCCATCCGCCAGAAGCACCCGACCATACCCATCGGCCTGCTGATGTACGCCAACCTGGTGTTCCATAAAGGCATCGATGCGTTTTACCAACGCTGCGCCGAAGTGGGCGTGGATTCGGTGCTGGTCGCCGACGTGCCGTTTGAAGAGTCTGCGCCATTCCGCGCCGCCGCCGCGCGCCACGGTATCGCACCGATCTTCATCTGCCCGCCGAACGCCGATGACGATCTGCTGCGTGAAATCGCGTCGCACGGCCGCGGCTACACCTACCTGCTGTCGCGCGCCGGCGTCACCGGCACCGAAAGCCGAGCGCAGCTGCCGTTGCATCACCTGGTGAACAAGCTGCGCGAGTATCACGCCGCGCCGCCGCTGCAGGGCTTCGGCATCTCCGAACCCGAGCAGGTGAAGGCGGCGCTGCAGGCCGGGGCCGCCGGCGCGATCTCCGGCTCGGCAATCGTCAAAATCATCGAACAGCACCATGCCAACCCTGCGGAGATGCTGACCAAGCTGGCGGCCTTCGTCAGCAATATGAAGCGCGCCACCCGGGCGTGATCCTCTTTAGCGAGCGCCCTGCCGGCGCTCGCTTTAACAGCTTGTTTCCCCTCAAAGTTTGTTCCATTTATTTACAGCAAAAATTTGAACAAACCCCAGTCTTGTCTCACAATGAACGTTGTTCGCTATGCATTTCTTCGTTTGATTTGGGGAATGCGCTCGCTATGGCGAAAAACCGTAGCGAATTTCAACCATAACATTGCATGGAGAGTAATTTATGAAGCTGTTTAAAACCCTTTCAGCCTTGTGCATGGCAGCCGTTGTGGCGGTCGCGGTGAGCGCTTGCGCGCCGACGGCAAAATCGGAGGGAACAGGCGGTTATATCGATGACACCGTGGTCACCACCAAAGTGAAATCGGCGTTGCTGGCGGATAAAAACATCAAGTCACGTGAGATCAGCGTGGAAACCTTTAAAGGGCGCGTACAGCTGAGCGGCTTCGTGACGTCCAGCGATGACGCCAACCGTGCGGTGCAGGTCACACGCGGCGTGGCCGGCGTGAAATCGGTTGAAAACGTGATGCAGGTTAAATAATACCGACACAGGGAGGCGCAACGCCTCCCTGCTTGCGGCCTTCATCAGAAGCGGTAACCTGCCCCGAACATGAACACCCACGGATCCAGACGCGTATCGAAGCTGTGGTGCCCGCCATTCGCATCGTTGAAGCGAGTTTTGGTTTCGATGTTCATCCACCACACCGACATGTTCAGCATCCAGTGCTCATCCAGGTTGTAATCCAGGCCGGCCTGCGCCGCCACGCCCCAGGAATCTTTCAGATCGAGATTGCTTAAACCGGCGCTTTTGCCGTAGTCGTTGAACTTCTCGTCGAAGAAGGTGGTGTAGTTAACGCCGACGCCCAGGTAAGGACGCAGCTTGTCCTGCTTGTCGCCGAAGTAGTATTGCGCCATCAGCGTAGGCGGCAATTGGTGAACGGTCGCCAGATCGGTGCCGCCCAAGGTGACCTTGTGGCGGAACGGTGTCGCGGCCAACAACTCAACGCCGATGTTGTCCGTCACCATGTAACCGAAGGTCAGACCGAGCTGGGTATTGTTTTTCGCATCCAGCGAACCCAGCCCCAATACGTTGTCCGAACCCGCATTTGGACGCACCGTCGCGGTGCCCGCGCGGAACAGGAAATCACCGGCCTGATGCGCACTTGCCAACATAGGCGCCATCATCGTCGCCAATACCACCAGAGTTGTCTTTTTCATTATCCATTCCATTTGTGTGGTTAATCGCTCGAGGGGGAATATACCTACTTTCGGGTATTTGTGATCCCATCGAGATCACATCTTATGTGTAAAAATTTAAAATCCCACTAAAAACAAGGTTACCTAACCGCCTAATAAATCAAGGATTGATCTGCATCAAAAAATCGATTTTGTTGCAAATTATCTACATGTTCAAATTTCGGTTGCGGAGAAAAATGCGGCTGAGGTAATTTCATTTTCCGTGTTGGTTTTGGTTGGTGCCGTAAGGAGTCGGTGAGCAATCAAGATGAGCGAAATCCTTAATCCCTGTGTCAACTGCGGCGCATGCTGCGGTTACTTTCGAGTGTCATTCTATTGGGCCGAAGCTGAAGACGGCGGCGGCACCGTTCCCCTTTCCTTAACGGAGCCTTTGAGCCCGTTCCTGCGCTGTATGCAGGGGACCAACAGCAAGTCCCCGCGCTGTAACGCGCTGGACGGCGAGATCGGCAAAGCCGTGTCCTGCTCTATCTACCTCAATCGGCCCAGCCCGTGCAGAGAGTTCGATCAGTCCGGTGAAAACGGCCTGCGCAACGAAGCCTGCGATCGCGCCCGGGAACGCTACGGCCTGCCGCCCCTGCCGGTGCCCTTGCCACTATCGCTGCCTGAAACGACGATCGTTGAAGAAATAGGCGTAGTGCAATTCGCGGGGTGCCACAGCGACGTGGAACAGGGTACAATCACCCACTGATTTATCTCTGTTTTCCCGACGCCAAGGAGTCTGCATGCCTATCACGGCCAACGCTTTGTACCGTGACAGTTTTAACTTTTTACGCAACCAACTGGCCAGCATCCTAATGTTGGCGCTGTTGACGGCGTTTATCTCCGTACTGCTGAATCAGGCCTTCAGCCCCGATGCCGAACAGTTGGCGACGCTCGCTGCCACCACCAGCGATTTCGCTTCGTCTACCGGCATGGGCATTCAGGAAGTGATCCAGCAGATGACGCCGGAACAGCAGATGGTGTTGCTGAAAGTGTCGGCAGCCGCGACCTTCTCCGCGCTGGTCGGCAACGTGCTGCTGGTCGGCGGGATGCTGACGCTGATCCGTCTGGTATCACAAGGCGAACGCACCAGCGCCCTGCGCGCGCTCGGCGCTTCGGCGCCCGATCTGCCGCGTCTGTTGCTGCTGCTGTTTATCTGCACCCTACTGATCCAGCTCGGCCTGACGCTGTTTGTGGTGCCGGGCGTGGCGATGGCAATCGCCTTCGCGCTGGCGCCGGTGATCGCCTCCGTCGATAAAAAAGGCGTGTTCGCGTCGCTCAAGTTGAGCAGCAAATTGGCCTTCGCCAATGCGCGCGTAATTGTGCCGGCGATGATGCTGTGGCTGGCGGCCAAGCTGCTGGTGCTGTTTTTGGTGAGCCATCTGTCGGTGCTGACGCCGAACGTCGCCAGCGTGGTACTGACCGCGTTGAGCAACCTGGTGTCTGCCCTGCTGCTGATCTATCTGTTCCGTCTGTACATGCTGCTGCGCGGCTAACGTCGACGCAACCAAAACCCAAGGGGCACGCTTCGGCGCGCCCCTTTTTTGTTTACCCCGCCGTGGCGGCTTCCGCCTGCTCCTTACTCTGAATCAGTTTCAGGGCCAGATACAGGTCCGGCACCAAAATCAGCTCTTTGTCGCGCCCTAAGCGGTTGATGCGGAACCAACGCGTCAGCTCGGTGCTGCGCCCCGCCAGCACCAGCCTTACGTTACGCTGTAACAGGTCGCGTTTCAGTTCGTCGATGGCCGCCAGCACGCTGATATCGGCGTGGGTGAAACTGGCCACCGCATCCACCACCACCCAGCGTGGCTGGAACGGCGTGCCGTCGACCAAATTGAGGATACGGCGTTTGAAATAGGCCACGTTGAAATAGGTCAGCGGCGAATTGAAGCGATACATCATGACGCCAGGCACCGCCTTCACCCCATTGTTGTTGCCCATGGAGTGGATCATGCCTTCATCGTTGACGCCCAGCAGTTGTTCCGTCGGCCGAAAGACGGTACGCAGAAACTGCATCAGCCCCAGCAACACCGCCAGCCCGATGCCGCTGATCACCCCCACCAGCAGCACGCTGAGGAAGGTAAACAGCGCCAGGCGAAACGCCTGCGCGTTGCGACGGCGCAAGATCCAGATGCCGCGGATATCCAGCAACGACCAGGCGGCATACATCAGCACCACGCCCAATCCGGCCACCGGAATAAACTGCAGTGGTGCCATCAGGAACAGCAAGACGAAGGCGATGACTGCAGCGGCGATGATCGACACCAGCTGACTCTTGCCGCCGTTGGCGTCATTCACCGCGGTGCGCGAGTCCGCACCGCTGATGGCGAAACCTTGCGACAGCGCGGAGACGATATTCACCAGCCCCAGCGCACGAAACTCGGCGTCAGCGTTCACCTCATAGCCGTTCTTGGCGGCGAAGCTGCGGGCGGTGAGCATCATGCTGACAAAGCTCACCACCGCCAGGTTGAGCGCCGGGATCACCATGTCGCGCAGCAAACCAGGTTGGAAGTCCGGCCATTGGACGATCGGCAACACGCCGCTGAAACCGCCCACCGTCACCACGCCATGCTGCTGCAGGCCGCCCGCCCAGGTGACGAACGCCGCCAGCACGATGGCAAACAGCGGGGCCGGCCAGTTAGGCCGCCATTTTTTAAATCCGAGCAGCGTCACCAGCGTCAACAACGACACCGCCATCGTCAGCCAGTCGCTGTGCAGCAGGTTACCGGGCAGCGCGTAGATGCGTTCGATCAGCTGTGCCGGGCGCACCGTGAACCCCAACACCTTGCCGATCTGATCGACAATAATGGTGATCGCCACCCCGTTCAGCAGCCCGCTGAGGATCGGTCGCGACAGCAGATCCGCCAGCGCCCCCAGCTTGAACCGGCTGGCCAGCAGACACCAACCGCCCATCATGGCGGTCATCATGATGGTCAGCTGCCAATGGCGTTCCATATTGCCCGCTGCCAGCGGCGTCACCACGGCGGCGATCACCGCGCAGGTGGCAGCGTCGGGCCCAACGATCAGCTGGCGCGACGAGCCGAACAGTGCGTAGGCCATCATCGGCAAGATACAGGAATAGAGCCCCACCACCGGGCTAACCCCGGCCAGTTCGGCGTAGGCGATGGCCACCGGTAGGGCGACGGCGGCGACGGAAAGGCCGGCGCGAATATCCGGCTTGAGCCAACTGCGTTGATAGCCCAATAAATGCGTCAAACCAGGCGTCAGGGCCTGGAGAGATTTCCACTGCATGCTTGTTTTCCGCGGTAAATTATCTGGTTATGATGACACTTACTATGCGACCTGCGGCCCGCGCTGGCAATGTGCCGGCGCTTTCTTGCGTAAGTTTATGCAAATTCCTGCTTTCGCGGCAGAAATCCGCCGGCTAAACGCCGATAATCGGCAACGCCCGGCGGTACACAGAGCTCACCGAATCCGGTATAGTCGGCCGATGAACAGATGATGGATTGATTTATGAAGCAGTTTCTTGATTTCCTCCCGCTAATTGTCTTTTTCGCTTTTTATAAGCTGTACGACATCTACGTCGCCTCCGGCGCGTTGATCGTCGCCACCGCACTGGCGCTGGTGTTCACCTGGGTGAAATACCGCAAGGTCGAGAAGATGACGTTGATCACCTTCTTGATGGTGCTGGTATTCGGCACCCTGACGCTGGTATTCCATAATGATTTGTTTATCAAATGGAAGGTCACGGTGATTTACGCGCTGTTCGCGCTGGCGCTGCTGATCAGCCAATGGGTGCTCAAAAAACCGCTGGTTCAGCGCATGCTGGGCAAAGAGCTGACGTTGCCGGACAAAGTGTGGAGTAACCTCAACCTGGCCTGGGCGGTCTTCTTCCTGGCCTGCGGCCTGGCGAACATCTATGTCGCCTTCTGGCTGCCGCAAAGCGTCTGGGTCAATTTCAAAGTCTTTGGCCTGACGGTACTGACGCTGGTCTTCACCCTCCTCAGCGGTATCTATATTTACCGGCACATGCCGGAAGAACAGAAAAAATAGTTACAAAATTGTTAATGCCTGCGGCGCTTGCCGCGGGCAGTATGATGTTATTCCCTCCTTTTAAAAGCAGACTGCTATGACACAACAACGACCTTTACCCAGCGGCGAGCTGGTGCTGCGCACGCTGGCGATGCCGGCTGATACCAATGCTAACGGTGATATCTTCGGCGGCTGGCTGATGTCGCAAATGGATATCGGCGGCGCCATCCAGGCCAAAGAGATCGCCGAAGGGCGCGTGGTGACGGTACGCGTAGACGGCATGACCTTCCTGAAACCGGTGGCGGTAGGCGACGTGGTTTGCTGCTATGCGCACTGTATCCGCACCGGGCGCAGCTCGATCACCATTAATATCGAAGTGTGGGTAAAGAAAGTTTCTTCCGCCCCGATCGGCCAGCGTTACCGGGCGACCGAAGCGGTGTTCACCTATGTGGCGGTCGATGCGGAAGGCAACTCGCGCGCGCTGCCTGAGGGCAAAATGAATTTCCGCGTCGGTTTCGAAGAATAAGATGATTGAAGCCAACAGCATACTGCTGTTGGCTTGCCGCTTTATCCGTGGGCATATTTAAATGCCGCATCAAATAACCTGATAATAGTTCTCATCATCCATAGTCATTACGTCTTTCAGCAATGAAGCGCCCTCTTCCTCGTCTGTCAGTGATTGGCGCACTTTTTGTGTTTTCAGACCCAACTTCCGTATCAATTTCATATCCTGATCCTCATCGGGATTCGTTGCCGTTAACAATTTGCATCCATAGAAAATTGAATTGGCCCCCGCCATAAAACACATGGCCTGCATTTGCTCATTCATTTTCTCGCGCCCTGCCGCGATGCGCACATAGGAGGTCGGCATCATGATTCTGGCAACGGCAATGACGCGGATATAGTCAAAGGCATCCACCGGCTCACTGTCTTCCAGGGGGGTGCCCGCCACCTTGACCAGCATGTTAATGGGCACACTTTCCGGCGCTTTAGAAAGGTTTGCCAATTGCAAAAGCAGACCAATCCGGTCTAGGTTACTTTCACCTAGACCCAATATTCCACCGGAGCAGACCTTGATGCCAGCCGCCCTGACTTTATCGATCGTCGTTAATCTATCCTGATAAGTGCGGGTTGTGATGATGCTGCCATAATATTCGGGAGAGGTATCCAGATTGTGGCTATAGTAGTCTAAGCCAACGTTAGCCAATCGCTCGACCTGAGAATCAGTCAGTTTTCCCAGCGTCATGCAGGTTTCCAACCCCAACGCCTTAACCCCTCTGACCATCTCCTCCAAATAAGGCATATCGCGTTCGTGCGGATTACTCCAGGCCGCTCCCATGCAAAATCTCGAGGAGCCAGCCTCTTTCGCTGTACGGGCTGACTGTAAGACTTTTTCTACCTGCAACAACTTTTCTGCCCGCAATCCTGTTTTATACCTTGCGCTTTGCGAACAATATTTGCAGTCCTCTGGGCACCCTCCTGTTTTAACAGACAGCAAAGTGCTCATTTGTATTTCCAGCGGATCAAAATGTTGACGATGCACCTTTTGCGCATCATAGAGCAAATCCAACAAAGGCTTATTAAACAGCACTTTCACTTTATCAATCGTCCAGCTCATATTTTCATCCTGATGTTATTCGCAGTGACAGCCTCGTCAGACAGCCCCCGTTCTGTCACACAGGTTTACGGAGACTTCACTGACCTGAGTGGCTGTTTGAGACCGCACCTTCCCTCGCTCACCGACGAACAATGCAGTGGTCGTCGGCTTAGCGGGCGTAGTGACAAATCTCGCTCCGCATTCAAGCAAATCACCCCTCACTTGTAAACCCGAATCACATATCACATGTTTACCATTGATTATTTTTTACACCAATTTGACGCATAGTCACGACAGGAATAAATTTAAAACCTGCGTATCCATGTCAAAAAAACTCATAACCTGATGAAAATGAATGTTTTTCAACAGGCATGTAAAAGTATTGCTATGAGAACGGTGAAGTTTGCCGGCAGATTGCGAATATTTATGAGGATAAATTTGGCATTGCGGTAGGAAAAAGAGGACGTTCACGTAAAACAATCAACGTGAATTATCAGGTCTGGATAGCTTCCTCGCCCAGGCATCGGGCGAGGAAGTCAAGGGCGGTAGTCAGATGAAGCGAAAAACGATCAGCACGCTTGATATCTGTCGCCTGGTCTACCTCAGTTCAATTCGGTCGTGCCGTTCAGCTTGAAGCGGATAGTGACGGTGCGATCTTTCGCTTCTTTGGCTTCATAACGCCATTTACGCATCGCCTGCTTCACTTCACGCTCAAACATGTTGCGCGGTTCGGCCGACAAGATACGCACGTTGCTGACGCGCCCGTCGCTGTCGATATCGAACTGTACCCGCACGTTGCCTTCGATCTGCAAAGCCTGAGCCCGCGGCGGATAGAGCGGATTTGCGCGGCTGATCGGCCTTGGCCCGACCTCGCGCGAATTGCCCTGCACCGGCGCGGCAGGCGCCTGTTTCACCGGCGCTTTGTCGATCGGCTTGGCCGGCGAGTCGTTGTCGAACGGCGACGGTTCGCGCGGCTCGACTTTTTTCGGCTCCGGTTTAACCTGTTTTTCGACCTTTGGCTTCGGCTTAGGTTTCGGTTTCGGTTTCGGCTTGACCGGCTCCGGCTTCACGATCGCCTTCGGCGGCGGCTCCACAATAGGTTCCGGTTCTGGCTCCGGCTCAGGTTCGACCTGCGGCGGCTCCGGCTCGGCCGGCGCCGGCGGTGGCGGTTCGGCCATCGCGGCGGTATTGACCATCATGACGCTGATCGGCGCGTCCTCTGGCTTCGGCAGCTCCACCACTTCTTTTACCGAAGCGTAAAGCAATCCCGCCACCAGGGCGCTGTGCAGGCCTACGGACAAGACGAAAGGCACGGATATACGGCGATTAAGGAACATCTTTTTTAGTGGCATAGTGATTCTGTTTCCTCTGGTTCGCCAAGTTTAAATGCAAATAGCAATCATATTCAATAACGAAAGGCAAACTATCGCTTTAATCGCCAGTATGCGCGGCTAAAACCAGCAAACTCATAAGGATATTAACCTGGCCGTTGCTTTTTTATCGCCGGAACAACACGCTTCATTAACGTTTGGCCGGGCGTCAAAAAATAAAAAACCCGCCGGAGCGGGTTGATTGCGGTGATTAAGCGTTATTCTTCATCGCCATAGTAAAGCACGCCCAGTTTAATCAGCGGCCGCCCTTGCGCCTTGCGGTGCAGGTTGGTGTCGCGCAGCGAATAGACGCAGCCGCAGTATTCCTGCTGATAGAAGCGTTCGCGCTTGCTGATCTCTATCATGCGCGACGAACCGCCCTTCTTGCGCCAGTTGTAATCCCAGTACACCAAATCGGGATATTTTTCCGCCGCCCGAATGCCGCAGTCGGTGATCTGCTGCATATTCTTCCAGCGCGAAATGCCCAGCGAGCTGGAGATGGTGTCGTAACCGTGCTCATGCGCATACAGCGCCGTGCGCTCGAAACGCATGTCAAAACACATGGTGCAACGAATACCGCGCTCCGGCTCATTCTCCATCCCCTTGGCGCGGGCGAACCAGTTGTCGGTGTCGTAATCGGCATCAATGATCGGCACCCCGTGCTGCTCGGCGAAACGGATGTTCTCTTCCTTGCGCAGCAGATACTCTTTTTGCGGGTGAATGTTGGGGTTATAGAAGAAAATGGCGTACTCGATCCCGGAGGCCTGGATCGCTTCCATCACCTCGCCGGAACAGGGCGCGCAGCACGAATGCAGCAGCAGTTTGCTTTTGCCCGCAGGCAAATCGAGTTTTTCCCTTACCAGTTCCGTCATATCCTCACCTCAATGGCATATCAGTTTAAGCGCGCCGCACTATACGAATAAAAAGTAGCGGCTTCAAGGCATAAGCGCCAATCCGTCGGGAAATTCGCCGCGCACCGTTCCCCTGCCGCGCCTTTTGCGCTACCTTGGTAACACCATTTTATAGCCATGATTTTAAAGGTGAAACATGCTTTATCTGATCTACGCGCAAGACGTCCCCAACTCGTTGGAAAACCGTCTGGCGGTGCGCCCGGCACACCTGGCGCGCCTGCAGGCGCTGCGTGACGCCGGTCGCCTGGTGGTCGCCGGCCCTAACCCGGCCATCGACAGCAACGATCCCGGCGCCGCCGGCTTTACCGGTTCGACGGTGATCGCCGAATTCGAGTCGCTGGCGCAAGCTCAGGCCTGGGCGCAGCAGGATCCTTATATCGCCGCCGGCGTCTACGCCGAGGTGACGGTGAAACCGTTCAAACAGGTGTTCTGACTTGCTGCACGTTGCCTGATCGGGAGCGGCGCGCCGCTCCCGGATCAATGCGTGCTCTCACCCTAACCCGTCGGTAGAAAAAATGCTCTCTCGCCAGGGGACGTCACGCCGCCTGCCTATACTCTCCTGAACCCGCGGCATCGCCGCGAACTCTGGAGATCGACCGATGCGACTCGACGTACACGCTCACCTGTGGAGCACGGAATATCTGGATCTTTTGCAAGCGCATGGCGTACACGACGTTGCCGCCTATCGGCACCTGGGCGCCGGCCGCACCGAACTCGAACTCGACGCGCGTTTCGCCCTGCTGGACAACGCTGGCATCGACATGCAAATCCTGTCTGCGACGCCGCTGTCGCCGCATCTGGAAGACGAACAGGCCGCCGTAGAGGCCGCGCGCCGGATCAATGATGAATATGCGGAGCTGGTAGCGCGTTATCCCACCCGTTTTCGGGCTATCGCTTCCTTGCCGCTGCCGCATATCGACGCTGCGTTACGCGAGCTTGAAAGGGCCTTTACCCAGCTCAATATGCTGGGCGCCTGCATCACCACCTCGGTGCTCGGGCTGTCTATCGCCAACCCGCTGTTCGAGCCGCTCTATCAGGAACTCAATCGCCGCCGCAGCGTGCTGGCCATTCATCCCGCCGGCCGCGGCGCGCACTCGCCGCTCATCGCCGATTACGCCTTGACCTGGTCGATCGGCGCGCCGATCGAAGACACAGTCGCCGCCATGCACTTTATCCTCAACGGCATCCCCCAACGCTTTCCTGAGATGAAAATCATTGTGCCGCACCTGGGCGGCCTGCTGCCGATGACGCTGGAACGCCTTGACCAAACCGTCGCGTGGGAGGCGCCGAACACGCCGGAACCGCCAAGCCCCGCCGCCCTGCGCATGTGGTACGACACGGTAGGCCACGATCAGGTGCCCGCGCTGCAAGCGGCAGCAGCGACGTTCGGCACCGAGCGGTTGCTGTTCGGCACGGATTTCCCATTCCAGCCAGGCGAGCTTTTTCAAACCACGGTGGACTACATCCGGCGCGCGGGATTACCCGAAGAAGAGGTGAACGCCATTTTGGATCGCAATGCGGCAACGCTGTTTGGACTGGGCGCAAACTAACGCCCGGAGCGAGTGAGCCAAAGCCTCCCCATAAAGGTTGCACCTGCCGTTATATAACGAGTTTTCCCCGTACCACCACTTTGCCCGGTTTGATCTCGGGGTCGGCAATACGACGGATCGCCAGATTCAAGGCTTGCCAGGCGATCTCTTGCAAATCATGCGACACGCAGGGGAAATGAAAACCGTAGATCTCGGCATGCGAAACCTCATCGATGCTGAACAGCGACACGTCCTGCATCAACGGCAGCCGATGCTCGATGCAGGCCTTGATAATACCCAGGGAGATCTGGTTATTGCAGCCAACGAAAAAGTCCGGCGCGCGGTGATTGGCCAGCCAACGGCTCGTCTCTTGCCAGGCGACGTCCATAAAGAAATCGGCATACAACACTTCAAACGACGCCACTTTCCCTTGCAACGCCGCCTGCAGCCCTGTGACCCTGTCCCGTGCCACGTTGGAGTTTTCCGGTCCGGACACCACTACCACCCGCTGCGCTTTCTGTTCCAAAAGCCAGCGCCCCGCCTGGAGGCCGCAGTCCAGGTTATCGATATACACTCCGCTGCAGTGGCGATTGTCCAGTTCCCGGTCGATCAGCACCACCGGAATATTCAATGTTTCCAACCGTTTTAGGTAGGAAGGCTGGTACAGATGATCGTTGGAAATGACCGAGAGAATAATCGCATCGACGTTGTAGCCAATCAGTTTGTCGATGATTCTGTCTTCGCTTTCCTGAGACTCATAGGAGTCGAACACCAGGGTGTCGTATCCCATTTTTTGCGCTTCAAGCGTCATCAGGCGTGTCAGGCCGCCAAAGAACGGGTTGGCCATATCCGGGTTGACGATGCCGATGGTTCTGCTGCTTTTCGCCCGCAGGTTGCGCGCCGCGGCATTGACCACATAACCGAGTTCGGCAGCCGTCTCCCGAATGCGGCGCAGCGTTTCCGGATGAACCTTGTCCGGCTGAGAAAATGCCCGCGAAGCGGTGATTTTACTGACGTTTGCCTGTGCGGCCACGCTAGCCAGCGTCGCTTTCCGTCCTCGACCCACTGCCAAATGCAGCTCCTTAGCTTAAAGTATCATTTTGTACCATTAGCAACATCATGACAGAACTTTCATTGTGGCGCTAATGGTTTACGCCTGCCAGGCGGTTAATCCGGGGATCGGTAAAGATATCCAGCTCGTCACGGCTCTCGGAAGAAAACTCGGACACCACTACGCCCCGCTTTCCAGCCTGAAACCAGTGCCGGGTATTGGGTGCGATGGTGTACTGTTCGCCTGGCCGCAAGAGAATATAGCGATTGCAGGTATACCAAGGCTCTGCGCCCTCTGGCACCCGGCATACCGGTTCGCCGCCGGCATCATTAAGCGTCAGGTTTTCATCATCGACAAACAGAAACACCTCACCCCAACGGCAGCGGAACGTCTCTTGCTTGCCGGGCGTGCCGGCGAAAGGAGGATGCAAATGCTCTGGGCAGGTTTGCCCCGGAAACAGCACCAACTCTTTTGCACAATACCGAGGTGAGTTGATATAGGTCAGCAGCTGCAGCCCTGAGACGGGATAGTCAGCCAAGCCAAACATCGCAATTTCAATACGTTGTTGTTCTTCTTCAGTCAGAACAATGCCCGCCTGGCGCAAATATTCCAGCGTAGCGGCTATGGCACGTTGTTGTTTGTTCATCATTTCCCCTGCAAAGTAACAGTATCGATATCATCATGCTGATATTAAAACCGTCATTGCATCGCCTATTTTGTGATCTCCATCCCTATATTGAATAACAACCCACCAGCAAAATTAACTCCCGTCGAGTAATTCCAACATCGATCACAGTTTAACCACCCGCTTTGGCCCACTATCGCCGCATTGAAATGATACCGTTACCATAAAAATGATTCACCAGGAGGCAATATGAAAGCATTAGTGTTGGCCAAAGCGGGGGAAATCGCTATCGAGGACGTCCAGCTTGCCGAAACGCTGGGGCCCGATGATGTGCAGATAAAAATTCATTCCGTGGGCATCTGCGGCAGTGATGTGCACTATTACCAACATGGTCGCATTGGCCCGTTCGTGGTTAACGCCCCGATGGTACTCGGCCATGAAGCCTCCGGCGTGGTGCTCGCGACAGGCAAAAACGTCACCCACCTCAGCGTCGGCGATCGCGTTTGCATGGAGCCCGGCATTCCCGATCTCAACTCGGCCCAGACGCGCGCCGGTATTTACAATCTGGACCCGGCCGTTCGCTTCTGGGCGACGCCGCCGGTGCACGGCTGCCTGCGCGAAACCGTCATCCACCCTGCCGCCTTCACATTCAAATTGCCGGACAACGTCAGTTTCGCTGAAGGCGCCATGGTTGAACCCTTAGCCATCGGCATGCAAGCGGCCACCAAAGCCGGGATCAAACCTGGCGATATCGCCCTGGTGATCGGCGCTGGGCCGATCGGCGTGGTCACCGCCCTCGCGGCGCTGGCGGGCGGCTGCTCAGACGTCATTATTTGCGACCTGTTTGACGAAAAACTCGCCGTAGCGGCCAGTTATGAAGGGCTGCACGCCGTCAATATCAAAACCGGCGACCTGCCGGGGAAAGTGGCCGCGCTCACCAGCGGCAATGGCGCCGATGTCGTGTTCGAATGCAGCGGCGCCAAACCGGCTATCGCAACGCTGGCTGAACATGCGGCGCCAGGGGCGACCGCGGTGCTGGTCGGCATGCCGATCGATGCCGCGCCGCTGGATATCGTCGCCGCACAGGCGAAGGAAATTACCTTCAAAACCATTTTCCGCTACGCCAACATGTACCCGCGCACGCTGCGGCTGTTGAGCAGCGGCAAATTGCGCGTCCAGCCGTTGATAAGCCAAACCTACAAGTTCTCCGACAGCGTGGCCGCCTTCGAGCGCGCGGCGGCGGGACATGCCTCGGACATCAAAATCATGCTGGAAATGGAGTAATCCTATGGCGCTCTATGCTGGCATAGACTGTGGTACGCAAGGCACGAAAGTCGTGATTGTCGACAGCACACAGGGCGTGATTCTCGGTGAGGGCAACGCCCCTCACCGTCTCATCAGCCAAGCCAATGGCCGGCGCGAACAAGAGGCCGACTGGTGGATTGAGGCGCTGGTCATCGCTTTTCGCCAAGCCGTGACTAACGCCGGTATTGATGCCGGGGAAATTAACGCTCTGGGGGTCTCGGGCCAACAACATGGATTTGTACCGCTGGACGCAGACGGCAACGTGCTGCACAGCGTCAAGCTGTGGTGCGATACCGAAACCGCAGAGGAAAACGAACGGCTCCTGCAACGGCTCGGCGGGGCCAACGGCTCGCTGGAAACGCTCGGCCTGCGGATTGCCACCGGCTATACCGCGTCAAAAATCCTTTGGTTCAAGACGCACCATCCGGCGTTGTGGGCAAAACTGCACACCGTATTGTTGCCCCATGACTACTTGAACTTTTGGCTGACCGGGGAGCGCGTAGCGGAATATGGCGACGCTTCCGGCACCGGGTTGTTCGATGTGCGCACCCGTCGCTGGAGCAAAACCGCCGTCGATCTCATCGACGACAGCGGCCGCCTGTGGCATGCCCTGCCGCCGCTCAAAAGCGCGGAGTGCTGCATCGGCACGGTGCGCCCCGCCGCGGCGGAGAAGCTCGGCCTCGGCCCAACGGTGCGGGTATCGACCGGCGGCGGCGACAACATGATGGCGGCCATCGGTTCCGGCAACATCGAGGCCGGCACCCTTACCCTGAGTCTGGGCACCTCCGGCACGCTATTCGCCTGGTCTGCCACCCCCGTCGCGGCGGAGTCGGACATGATTGCCGGCTTCTGCTCCAGCACCAACGGGTGGCTGCCATTGATTTGCACCATGAATGTCACCTCGGCCACCACTGCGGTACAAACGCTGCTGGACGAAGACCTTGCCGGCTTTAACGCTTTGTTGGCGCAGGCCGCGCCCGGCGCAGGCGGTGTCGAGATGCTGCCGTTCTTCAATGGCGAACGCGTTCCGCCGCTGCCCCACGCACGCGCCAGCCTGCATAACCTCGATAGCGACAATTTTACCCGCGCCAATCTCTGCCTGGCGGTGGTCGAAAGCGCCACCTATGGGTTGCGCTATGGCATCGAGCTGTTTCGCCGTCAGGGCATCGAAGCGCGCGAGATCCGCCTCACCGGCGGTGGCGCCCGCAGCGCCGCCTGGCGACAAATCGTCGCGGACGTGATGGGGTGCCCGGTGGTCTGTCTGAAAGCCAAAGAGACCGCCGCGCTGGGCGGCGCCATTCAGGCGATGTGGGCGACGGAGTTGGCCGACGATCCGCAGCGGAACGCCAACGCGTTGCTGGCCGAACTGTGCCAACGTTTCGTTGCGCTGGATGAAGCCACGCGCACACGGCCACATGCCGGCAGACAGGCGCAATACGAGACGCTTTATCAACGGTACCTGCAACGCTTGCAGCAGACCTACCCGGAGGTACAACTGTGACGCGAGATCCCCAGACTCAAGCGCCCGCCTACCTGCTGGAGGTCAGCGGCGTCAGGAAAGCCTTTGGCCCGGTCGTGGCGCTCAAGAATGCGGAGTTTTGCCTGCGGCGCGGCTCCATCCATGCCCTGTGCGGCGGCAACGGCGCGGGTAAATCCACCTTTCTCAGCATTCTGATGGGTTTTATTCAACCCGATGGCGGCGACATTTTTATCAATGGCCAACGCTGTGAATTTCATCATCCCCGGGAGGCCCTCAACGCCGGCATCGCCATCGTGCAGCAGGAACTGAGCGCTATCCCGGATCTGACGGTGGCCGAAAACATTTGGCTGGGCCGCGAGCCGAGACGCCTGGGGTTCGTCGACTTCGCAACGCTCAACCAGCGCACGACCCGCCTGCTTAAAGAACTTGATTTCAAGATCGACGCCCGAGAAAAAATGCGCAACCTCAGCGTCGCCGAGCAGCAACTGGTCGAGATCGCCAAGGCGCTGTCCCATGCCAATGCCGACATCATCATCATGGATGAACCCACCTCGGCGATTGGCGAAGAGGATGCGCAAAAAATCTTTCAGACGCTTCAGCAGCTGGCGGCGAAAGGTAAAGGCATTATCTACGTCTCCCACCGCTTGTCAGAGATATTCCAAATCGCGGACAGCTACACCATTTTCCGCGACGGCGCCTATATCCATGAAGGCTATATCGCTGACATTACCCGTGAGCAGCTGATCGAACACATTATTGGCGGCGAGTACGACAGCGAGTTCGCCAAATTCAATCAGCCCGGCGAAAAGGTCTTGCTGGAGGTCAACAACCTGTGTTGGCGCAGCAAGATCAAAGATATCAGCCTGCGGCTGAAGCACGGTGAGATCCTGGGCATCTATGGGCTGGTGGGATCGGGCCGCAGCGAGTTTCTCGATCTTATCTTCGGCGTTCAGCATGCCGACAGCGGCACGATCCGCGTGGGTGACAAGACGCTGAACCGCCATTCTCCGCGCAAGGCCATCGACAGCGGCATTGCCTACGTGACGGAAGATCGCAAGGAAACCGGCCTGGTGCTGTGCCGCTCCGTCAGTGAAAACATCAATATCGCCTCTTTTGCCGCCATCAGCCGGATGGGGTTTGTCAGCGAGAAACGGGAGCAGGCGCGAACCCGCGACATGATCCAGCGCTTCAACGTAAAAACCCACGATGGCGAACAGCCGGTGGGCAACCTGAGCGGCGGCAACCAGCAAAAAGTCGTGCTGGGCCGCTGGGCGCTGCTGGACCCGGAGGTTTTGCTGCTCGACGAACCGACGCGCGGTATCGACGTCGGCGCCAAGAAAGAGATCTATCGATTTATGTCGGAGTTCGCCTTGCAAAACAAAGGGATCATCATGGTTTCCTCCGAGCTTTCGGAAATTATCGGCATGAGCGATCGCATATTGGTGTTTCGCGACGGGCAGTTGGCCGGCGAGCTTTCGGCAGCCGAGGCGACCCAGGCAGCACTGATGAAACTTGCGGTTTAACAGAGAGAGAAAAAAAATGAGCAGCGCCCACTCCTTATCACCAGGAATTTCATTTTTCACCCGCAATAAGCGCCGTATGCACAAGTACGGCATTATCATCGCCTTTTTCGCACTGTGCCTGATCGTGGCGCTGATTGGCGAATACCAGGTCGCTCAGGGCGCCTGGAGCAGCAATTATTTTCTCAGCAATGAAAACACCCTGATCGTCCTGCGCCAGGTCTCGATCAACGGCATTCTGGCGATCGGCATGACCTTTGTCATCATTACGGCCGGCGTCGATCTCTCCGTGGGCTCGGTGCTGGCGTTAAGCGGGATCGTTGCCGCTCGCTTCGCCACCAACAACAGCGGATTGGCTATCGGCGACACCGCGACCGCCGTCATGGCGCCGCTGATTGTGGCGCTGGGCATCGGCATCGTTTGCGGCCTGGTGAACGGCACCGTGTTAGCCCGTTATCGGCTGCAGCCGTTTATCGTCACCATGGGCATGCTCTCCGCGGCGCGCGGTTTAACCATGTTGACCACCAACGGCAATCCGGTATCGCAATTGAACAGCGATTTCCGCTGGTTAGGCAATGGCTATGTCGGCGGCGTTCCGGTGCCCGTTATCATCTTCATCGTGCTGTTCGCCCTCGCCTGGCTTGTGCTGAATAAAACCCTCTTCGGGCGCTACATCTACGCCGTCGGCGGCAACCCGAAAAGCGCGCGCACCTCGGGGATCAACGTCATCCGCATCAAAATTCTGGTTTATACGCTGTGCGGCGCGCTGGCCGGCATCGCCGGCCTGATCCTCACGGCGCGCACCGGCTCGGCGCAGACCAACGCCGGCGCAGGGTATGAGCTGGACGCCATCGCGGCGGTGGTGATCGGCGGCACCAGCATGGCCGGCGGTGTCGGTACGCTGGTCGGCACCTTCTTCGGCGTACTGATTATCGGGGTGATGAATAACGGCCTCGATCTGCTCGGCGTGCAATCGTATTACCAACAAATTATCAAAGGCGCATTGATCGTTCTTGCCGTCTTGCTCGACCCCTCGCGTAAGCAACAGCGCGATTAATAACATCAGACCCAACTCTACCAGGAGAAAACCATGAATAAGACCAAGATAGCGTTGTTTGCCTCTGCCATGATGTTCGGTAGCCTGTCGGCTGCTCAGGCCGCCCCGGTTAAAATTGCGGTATTGATGTACGGCAACAAAGCCGAGTTTGTGCAATTGATGGAAAGGTTCGGGAAGGAACACCCGGCGGTGAAAAGCGGCGAAGCCGTGCTGACCTTCTACGATGGGCGTTATGATGCATCGGTGCAAAACGATCAGGCCGCCACCGCTATCCAGACGCGCGCCGATGCCATTATCGTCAACCCGATGGATTTTGAAGCCAATATCGATATCGTCACTAATGCCAACGAAGCCAAAATCCCGGTGGTGGTCACCAACGCGCGCCTGAACACGGACGCGATGACGTCTGAAGTGGTGTCTAATGACGAGTTGGGCGGGTATCTGGAAGCCAAAGCCGTCCTGAACAAACTCGACTGCAAGAACCAAAAGGTGAACGTGGTGATTATCGAAGGCCCGAAAGGCGGCAGCGGCGAGATCCAGCGCGGCAAGGGCAACGATAAAGCGATTGCCGAGTGCGGTGTCGGCCAGGTCACCGTACTTGAACGCAAAACGGCCAACTGGTCACGCGCGGAAGCGCAGCCGTTGATGGAAAACTGGCTGCAGAAACACCGGGGTAAAATCAACGGCGTGATCGGCCAAAACGACGAGATGGCGCTGGGCGCTATCGAAGCGATCAAAGGCGCCGGCCTGAATGTGAAGGACTTCGCGATTGCCGGCGTTGACGGCGTTTCCGACGCGATTCATGCGGTGCAGGCCGGTGAAATGGTCTCTATTCTGCAAGATGCCAAAGGCCAGATGCAGGGCTCCATCGACGTCGCGCTGCGTGCTGTGAAAGGTGAAAGCTATCAACCTCAGTCGGATATTTGGAAGCAGTACGCCAAGGATCTGAAATGGGAGGGTGGCACGCAGAAGCATTACTACATTCCGTGGACCGTCGTTACCGCAGAGAACGCCCAAGCGCTGTTGGATGCCCGCAAATAATCCCCCCGGCCCCCTGGCTCCAGGGGGCCCTGCTATGGCACTTGTCTGCAAAAAAAAGCCAGCACGGAGTGGCTGGCTTAAAGGTTCTTCGAGGGAATATCTTGTTCGATAAACATACGCCTTTCGCCGCCCCCTTGACTAACTATCAGTGTGATAGGCGCCACCGTCTGAGACTATTTTTTGCCGCTGCATGGTAAACCGCCGCCGCTGACCTACACTTGAGCCGTAGTCAAGATGCAGTTACGGGTCGTTTTTATCTTCCAAAAGGAATAATTATGAAGGCAACTAAATATCTCTTGGCACTGCTGGCGTTCACCTCATTCTCTTCCCTGGCGGCAATTGAAATCACTCGGGAAGAGGCGGCGAAACATACCGAGATCGGTCCGGTGACCATTTCACAAGACGGCGACGACACCGTGGGGATCGACCATGCGCGTCTGTCGAAAGCGGTAGATGAAAAAGGCGGTAAGTATTACGTCATTATCGGTCGCGAGGGGAAAACCACCTTCGAAACCATCAATGCGATAGCCTATAAATAATCAGGCTTAGCCCGCGGCAGGCTGCTCCCTGCCGCTTGTCCCTGCGCTTACTTGTCGCCGCCCGTCAATATCAATGCCTGCATATCGGCGAACATCGTTTCCCATTCCGCCTGGTCGATATCCATTAAACCAAAGTAACGCAGCATAAAGGCGCCTTCGGTGGCGAGAAACGCCAGGCGCGCGCGCTTGCCTTCTTCGGTGGTCAAATCCAAACCGGCGATGCGGCTGCGATACCATTCGCGCGTGCTCGCCAGATGCTCCGGCGTTTGAATCAGCGTCGCCATCAGCCCGGCGGCCTTGGCGCTGGCGGTCTGATCCGAACTCTGGGTGGCCAACATATGCGCCCGCACGGCAGTCTGCGGCGAAGGATCGTCGCCGGCGATCGCCGTGAACAGCGTCTCATAGGCACTGCCCCAGCGATCGAACATGGCATCGATCAGGGCGTCTTTGCTGCCGAAACAATACTGCACCCCGCCCTTGGAGATCCCCATCGCTTTGGCGACGGCGTCGATGGTCAAGCCGGCGGCGCCCTGGGTGGCGACGATCTCTTCGGCGATGTCCAAAACCTTGTCGCGATCGATGCTGCGTTGACGTCCCATTTAGAAACCCTTCTTTTCAATACGAACGTATGGATATATATTATCATCAGTATACCACCCGGCATCGCCGGTGGGTTACCCGAATGGCGGCGCCTCCGCGCCGCCCACGTTAACTGGATATGAATTATGTACGCCAAGAACCGCTGGTTGATCCTGACGATGGTCGCCAGCGCCCTTTTCCTGATCGTTATCGATATGACGGTGTTATATACCGCCCTGCCGCGCTTAACCCAGGCGCTGAACGCCAGTGCCTCGCAAAAACTCTGGATCGTCAACGCTTACCCGTTGGTGGTGGCCGGCCTGTTGCCCGGCGCCGGCATGCTGAGCGATCGCATCGGCCATAAACGGTTGTTTCTCGCCGGACTGCCGGTGTTTGCCGTCGCGTCGCTGTGCGCCGCTTTCTCGCCCACCGCCGAATGGCTGATCGCCGCGCGGGTGTTCCTCGCCGTTGGCGCGGCAATGATGATGCCCGCCACGCTGTCCATCGTGCGCCACGTCTTTACCGACGAACGTGAACGCGCGCTGGCGATCGGCATCTGGGCCTCGGTGGCCTCCGGCGGTGCGGCCATCGGCCCGGTGGTCGGCGGCCTGCTGCTGGAGTATTTCTGGTGGGGTTCGGTGTTCCTGATCAATGTGCCGGTCGTGTTGCTGGTCTGGCCGCTGGCGTCGAAACTGATCCCTCGCTGCGGCGGCGATAACCCGCGCCCTTCGGACATCGTCGGTTCGGTGCAGATCATGATTGGCCTGGTCGGCGCTATCTATGCGCTGAAGGAGCTGAGCAAGCCGACGCCTGATGCGATCGCCCTGCTCGTGGCGGCCACGATCGGCGTATTGTTCCTCGTGCTGTTCGTGCGTCGTCAGCAGCGCAGTGCTCACCCGATGATCGATTTCTCCCTGTTCCGCAATCGGCTGTTCGCGGGCGGCATCGGCGTGGCCCTGCTGTCGATGGTGGCGCTGATCGGCGTCGAGCTGGTGCTCAGCCAACGCTTGCAGCTGGTGCTCGGCCTCAGCCCGCTGCAGGCGGCGCTGTTTATTTTGCCGATCCCGCTGGCCTCAGCGCTGGCGGGGCCGATGGCCGGTTTGCTGCTGCCGCGCTACGGCGAACGCAGCATCATCCTCGGCGGTTTCGCCCTGACCACCTTTGGCATCGCCGGCCTCGCCCTGTGGTATCAAAGCAGTATGGGGCTGCAGCTGGTGAGCCTGGCGTTGGTGGGCTTTGGCCTCGGCGGCGTGATCACCGCCGCGTCCACCGCCATCATGCTGAACGCGCCAGAGGAGAAATCCGGCATGGCGGCCTCTATCGAAGACGTCTCCTACGAACTGGGTGGCGTGCTGGGCGTGACGCTGCTCGGCGGGCTGATGACGGCGGTCTATAGCCACAGCCTGGCACTGCCAGCGGAGCTGCCGGTCAGCGATTTGGCCTACGACAGCATCGACGAAGCCCTGCGGCTGGCGGCCGGGATGGCGGCCGACCGCGCGCAGCAGCTGACGCAGCTGGCGCGTTTGGCCTTTGAGCGCGCGTTTATTACGGTGCTGATCGCCGCCGCGCTGTTAATGGCGCTGGGCGCCGGCGCGGTGAAACTGGCGCTGCGCAAGTAACCGATAAAAGCGGCTTTTTTCGCCTGCGGATCCTGCGTAAACTGATTCGGCAATTTGCTCGACGGATTTATCGTCATCGGTTTGAGCGATGGCAATAATGCCTGTTATCGTGTTTAACCCTGCGATAAATCCGGTTACTGTAACAGCTATGGAAATTGATTCTGTCTACTATCGGAACAAATAATCAGGAGAAGATTATTATGGCAACGGCAAAGAAAGCAGCGAAAACCCATATCGGCCTCGACAGTAAACAATCGGCAAAACTCGCCGAAGCGCTGAATGCGCTGTTGGCGAACTATCAGGTGCTGTATATGAACGTGCGCGGCTATCACTGGAATATTACCGGCCCGCAGTTCTTTGAACTGCACGCGAAATTCGAAGAGACATATAACGATCTGCTGACCAAGGTGGATGAGCTGGCGGAACGTATTTTGACGCTGGGTTCTCAGCCGCGTCACGCTTTCAGCGACTATCTGAAAACCGCCGACATCAAGGAACACACCAACGTGACCGATGATAAAGGCACGCTGCGCGGCCTGTTGGAAGGGTATTCAGTCTTGCTGCAACAGCAGCGTGAGCTGCTGGCGGTGGCGGCAGACGCCGGTGACGAAGGCACCGCGTCGCTGATGAGCGATTACATCAAAGAACAGGAAAAACAGGTCTGGATGCTCAACGCCTATCTGGGCAAATAACCCTGGCGCCATAACAAAACAGTCCCTCACGGGACTGTTTTCGTTTTACCACTCGCAGGATACCGCAAACAGCAGCGCGCGCCGATGCTGATCGTCCAGGCGACGCCGCACCCGGATAATATGGCGATTGCTGCACGACTGGCGTTCCAGCCAGCGATGCCGGCGGCGTTGGCTCTGCCGCAACATGCGCCAGCGGCCCACTTCATTTCTACTGCGTCTCATAATTCCGTCACTCGTTCGTCTAATGCCAACCGCGGGCATTATAGTCCTTTCCGTCCGTGATCCAAGCCGCAGTTATCGGCGGTACAGCGGGCGCCACGCGGGCAAAAGCCGCCCTTTCATTTTCAGCAAGTGCCTTAACTTCATCATATTTATGTAACATAAGCGCCGATAAAAGGTTTCGCCTTGACCGATCTGTGCGTACACTCATCATTGGTGGTTTGCGAACGGGATTTTTCGCCTTTATGACAACATTTTATACCGTAATCAGTTGGCTCATGGTGTTCGGCTACTGGCTGCTGATCGCCGGCGTGACGATGCGCATTTTGATGAAACGCCGCGCGGTTCCCTCTGCCATGGCCTGGCTGCTGGTTATCTACATTCTGCCGCTATTCGGCATCGTGGCCTATTTATCGTTCGGCGAACTGCACCTGGGCAAGCGCCGGGCCGAGCGTGCCAAGGCCATGTGGCCGTCAACCGCACGCTGGCTGAAAGAGCTGAAAGAGAGCCGCCGCATCTTCGCTACCGAGTACAGTGAAGTCGCCGAACCGCTGTTCCAGCTGTGCAACCGCCGCCAGGGCATCGACGGCGTCAAAGGCAACCAGCTGCAGCTGCTCACAACCACCGACGACACGCTGAAAGCGCTGATCCGCGATATCGAGCTGGCACGCCACAACATCGAAATGGTGTTCTATATCTGGCAGCCCGGCGGCCTGGTCGATCAGGTGGCCGAATCACTGATGGCCGCCGCCCGGCGCGGCGTACATTGCCGCCTGATGCTGGACTCCGCCGGCAGCCTGCAATTTTTCCGCAGCCCCTACCCGGCGATGATGCGCAATGCCGGCATCGAAGTGGTCGAAGCGCTGAAGGTCAACCTGCTGCGCGTATTTCTACGCCGCATGGATCTGCGCCAGCACCGCAAAGTGGTGCTGATCGACAACTATATCGCCTATACCGGCAGCATGAACATGGTCGATCCGCGCTACTTCAAGCAGGATGCGGGCGTCGGCCAATGGATCGACCTGATGGCGCGCATGGAAGGCCCGGTGGCCACGACCATGGGCATCGTCTATGCCTGCGACTGGGAGATTGAAACCGGCAAGCGCATTCTGCCGCCGCCGCCGGACGTCAATATCATGCCGTTCGAGCAGGAAAGCGGCCATACCATTCAGGTGATCGCCTCCGGCCCCGGCTTCCCCGAGGAGATGATCCACCAGGCGCTGCTGACAGCGGTCTATTCTGCGCGCGAGCAGTTGATCATGACCACGCCGTACTTCGTGCCGAGCGACGATCTGCTGCACGCCATTTGCACCGCCGCCCTACGCGGCGTTGAGGTCAGTATCATCGTGCCGCGCGACAACGATTCGATGATGGTGCGCTGGGCCAGCCGCGCATTCTTCTCCGAGCTGCTGGAGGCCGGCGTGAAAATCTATCAGTTCGAAGGTGGCCTGCTGCATACCAAGAGCGTGCTGGTGGACGGCCAGCTCAGCCTGGTCGGCACCGTTAATCTGGACATGCGCAGCCTGTGGCTGAACTTCGAGATCACGCTGGTGATCGACGATGACGGCTTCGGCAGCGATCTGGCCTGCGTGCAGGAAGATTACATCGCCCGTTCCCAGTTGCTGAACGCCAAAGAGTGGCTGAAGCGGCCATTCTGGCATCGCCTGGTCGAGCGCCTGTTCTACTTTTTCAGCCCGCTGCTGTAAAAGCCGCGACGAGCGTGCTTTAATAACGCCAAATCATTTGTTATCAGGATTTTTTTATGGATTTGAATAACCGCCTTACCGAAGACGAAACGCTGGAACAGGCCTACGACATCTTTCTCGAATTGGCCGGCGACAATCTGGATCCGGCGGATATTCTGCTGTTCAACCTGCAGTTTGAAGAGCGCGGCGGCGCCGAACTGTACGATCCCTCCGAAGACTGGAGCGAGCACGTGGATTACGACCTGAACCCGGACTTCTTCGCCGAAGTGGTGATCGGTCTGGCAGACAGCGACGGCGAGCCGATCAACGACGTGTTCGCCCGCGTGCTGATCTGCCGCGAGAAAGACCACAAGCTGTGCCACATTCTGTGGAAAGAATGATTCGCCGCCAGCGCATCGGATAAAAAAAGCCCCGCTTATTCAGCGGGGCTTTTTGTTGCCGGCTAGCGGCGCATTACAGCGGATCGACCTTCAGGCAGGATACCGCGTGGCGGAAGCTGCCCTCCAGCAGCGGACGCGTCTTGGCGCACTCCGGCCCGGCGATCGGGCAGCGGGTGCGGAACACGCAGCCGGTCGGCGGGTTGATCGGCGAAGGCAGCTCCCCTTCCAACAGCTGGATCTGCTTCTCCTTCTCCTTGTCCGGATCCGGGATCGGCACCGCCGACATCAGCGCTTTGGTGTAAGGATGCTGCGGGTTGTGGTACACCTCGTCATAGGTGCCCAGCTCCACCGCATGGCCCAGATACATCACCAACACGCGATCGGAAATGTGCTTCACCACCGCCAAATCGTGGGCGATAAAGATCAATGACAGTCCCATCTCGCGCTGCAGTTGCTGCAACAGGTTCACTACCTGCGCCTGAATCGACACGTCCAGCGCAGAGACCGGCTCGTCGCAGATCACCAGCTTCGGTTCGAGGATCAGCGCGCGTGCGATGCCGATACGCTGGCACTGGCCGCCGGAGAACTCGTGCGGGTAGCGGTTGATCAGGTTAGGCAGCAGGCCGACCTTCAGCATCATCGCCTTGACCTTGTCCTTCACTTCCTGACGCGGCATTTTCGGGTAGTAGGTGCGCAGCGGTTCGGCGATGATCTCGCCGATGGTCATGCGCGGGTTGAGCGAAGCCAGCGGATCCTGGAAGATCATCTGGATATCGCTGCGGGTTTTACGCCAGTCGGCGTCGCTCATGCCCAGCAGATCTTTGCCCAGCCAGGCGACGCGCCCGCTGGTGGCCTTCACCAGGCCGATGATGGCGCGCGCGAAGGTGGATTTGCCGCAGCCGGATTCGCCGACCACGCCCAGGGTTTCCCCCTCGAACAGCCGCAGCGTGACGCCATCGACCGCTTTCAGGGTTTTCGGCGGCTGCCAGAACCACTGTTTGTCGTCATGAATGTCGAAGTGCACTTTCAGATCGGCGACTTCGAGCAGCACTTTCTTGTCGGTTACCGCTGTCATACCAACGCCTCCACCGGTTTAAAGCAGGCGCGCAGGCGCCCTTCCCCAAATTGCTCCAACGGCGGAGCGCTCGCGCACTGTTCCATGGCATACGGGCAGCGCGGCTGGAACGGACAGCCTTTCGGCAACCGCAGCAGGTTCGGCGGGTTGCCGGGAATGGTCAGCAACGCTTCACCTTCGGCGTCGAGACGCGGCACCGCGTTCAACAGGCCGATGGAGTACGGGTGGCTCGGCTGGTAGAACACCTCGCGCGCGCTGCCGTATTCCATGGTACGGCCGGCGTACATCACCAGCACCTTGTTGCAGATGCCGGCCACCACGCCCAGGTCGTGAGTGATCATGATGATGGCGGTGTTGAACTCGCGCTTCAGCTCGTTGAGCAGCGTCATGATCTGCGCCTGAACGGTCACGTCCAGCGCAGTGGTCGGCTCGTCGGCGATCAGCAGCTTTGGCCGGCACAGCAGCGCCATGGCGATCATCACGCGCTGGCGCATGCCGCCGGAAAACTCGTGCGGATACATGCGCATGCGCTTGCGCGCTTCCGGCATTTTCACCGCGTCGAGCATGCGTACCGACTCTTCGAAGGCTTCGCTTTTGCTCAGTTTCTTATGCAGCATCAGCACTTCCATCAGCTGTTCACCAACGCGCATATAAGGGTTGAGCGAGGTCATCGGGTCCTGGAAGATCATCGAGATCTCCTCGGCCCGCAGCTTGTTGAGCTGATTTTCCGGCAGGTTGAGGATTTCGCGGCCGTTGAATTTGGCCGAGCCGCCGATGCGGCCATTGCTGGCCAGCAGGCCCATCAGAGCGAACGCGGTCTGCGATTTACCGGAGCCGGATTCACCGACGATGCCCAGCGTTTCGCCGGCCCGCAGGTCGAAGTTCAGATCGTTCACCGCCGTCACGTCGCCGTCCGGCGTGGAAAACGTGACGCGCAGGTCTTTCACGTCCAGCAGCGGCGACGTTTTGACGCCGGCGCCGGTTTGCAGTTGAGGATGTTCAATGGTGCTCATGATTGCACTCCTTAACGATCTTTCGGGTCGAGGGCGTCACGCAGGCCATCGCCGATAAAGTTGAAACAAAACAGAGTGACAACCAGGAAACCCGCCGGGAACAGCAGCAACCACGGTGAAACTTCCATTGAGTTGGCGCCGTCGCTGAGCAATGCGCCCCAGCTGCTGAGCGGCTCCTGCGTGCCCAGCCCCAGGAAGCTGAGGAAGGATTCGAACAGGATCATGCTCGGCACCAGCAGCGACGCATACACCACCACCACACCGAGCACGTTCGGCACGATATGCCGCAGCACGATGTTGCGCGTGGAAACGCCGCACACCAGCGCCGCTTCGATGAACTCCTTACGTTTGAGACCGAGGGTTTGGCCGCGCACGATACGCGCCATATCCAACCACGACACCATGCCGATCGCCACGAAGATCAACAGGATGTTCTGGCCGAAGAAGGTCACCAGCAGGATGACGAAGAACATGAACGGGAAGGAGTTGAGGATCTCCAGCAGGCGCATCATCACCGAGTCAACCTTGCCGCCCAGATAACCGGACATCGCGCCGTACAGGGTGCCGACCACCACCGCCACCAGCGCCGCCGCCACGCCGACCATCAACGAGATGCGCCCGCCGATCGCCACGCGCACCAGCAGATCGCGCCCGGAAGAGTCGGTGCCGAAGTAGTGCCCCGATTCCAGGCTCGGCACGGCGGACATCATCGCCCAGTCGGTATCATCGTAGGCAAATTGCGACAGCATCGGTGCCAGCACCACAAACAGCGTGATCAGCACCAGAATGAACAGGCTGCTGACCGCCGCGCGGTTGTGCATAAAGCGCCGGCGCGCGTCTTGCCACAGGCTGCGCCCTTCCACTTCCAGCTTCTCGCTGAAGTGTTCCAGAGCTTCGCTGTTCTTTTTAGTCAACATCATTCGCGTGCTCCAGATTAATAACGGATTTTCGGATCGATGACCGCATACAGCACATCGACGATCGCGTTGAACAGAATGGTCAAAGCGCCGACCAGGATGGTCAGGCTCAACACCAGGGAGTAGTCACGGTTCAGCGCACCGTTAACGAACAGCTGGCCGATCCCCGGCAGACCGTAGATGGTTTCGATCACCATCGAACCGGTGATGATGCCGACAAATGCCGGCCCCATGTAGGACAGCACCGGCAGCAGCGCCGGTTTCAGCGCGTGGCGGAAAATGATGCGACGCATCGGCAAGCCTTTGGCGCGCGCGGTGCGGATGAAGTTGGAGTGCAGCACTTCAATCATCGAGCCGCGCGTGATACGGGCGATGCTGGCGATATAGGCCAGCGACAGCGCCACCATCGGCAGAATGATGAATCTAGGCGCGCCGCCGTTCCAGCCGCCGCCCGGCAGCCATTTCAGCGTGATGGCGAAGATCAGCACCAACAGCGGCGCCACCACGAAACTGGGTATCACCACCCCGGTCATGGCGAACCCCATCACCGTGTAGTCCCATTTGGTGTTCTGATTCAACGCGGCGATCACGCCGGCGCTCACGCCCAGCACCACCGCCAGCAGAAACGCGGCCAGGCCGAGTTTGGCGGAAACCGGGAAAGAGCTGGCGACCAGATCGTTGACTGAATAGTCCTTATATTTAAAGGACGGGCCGAAGTCTCCCTGCGCAAGCTGCGCCAGATAATGACCGTACTGTTTCCAGATCGGGTCGTTCAAATGGTATTTGGCTTCGATGTTTGCCATCACTTCCGGCGGTAATGCGCGTTCCCCGGTAAATGGACTGCCGGGCGCCAGGCGCATCATGAAGAATGAGATGGTGATAAGGATAAATAGTGTCGGGATCGCTTCCAATAAGCGACGAAGTATAAATTTAAGCATTGCCCTAACCCTGTGCGACAGCCTGATGACGGCTTATTATTCTCAACATGGGCCGGCGGCCTGCGCCGCCGGCTCTTACCGTATCAATGCTTGATGATGTACAGGTTTTTGTCGTACACGTTATCAAGCGGGTCTTTGCCGGTGTAGCCACCGACGTAAGGTTTCACCAAACGGGCGTTCACATAGTAATACAGCGGAACGATGGCGGAATCTTTATCCAGCTGAACTTCCGCTTTCTGATACAGTTCGGCGCGCTCGTCTTTGGTCTTCGCGGTCAACACGTTGGCCATCAGCTTGTCGAACTCGGCGCTCTTATAGTGCGGGGTGTTACTGCTGCTGTCGGACAGCATCATGTTCAGGAACGAGCTCGGCTCGTTGTAGTCGGCGCACCAGCCGGCACGCGCCACGTCATAGGTACCCTGATGACGGGTATCCAGGAAGGTTTTCCACTCCTGGTTCACCAGCTTCACGTCCACGCCCAGGTTTTTCTTCCAGATGGAGGCGGCGGCGATCGCCAGCTTCTTGTGCAGATCGGAAGTGTTGTACAACAGGGAGAAGGTCAGCGGTTTGCCCGGGCCGTATCCGGCGTCAGCCAGCAGTTTCTTCGCCACTTCGTTGCGTTTTTCCTGCGTCCAGCCGAACCACTCCGGTGCGGTCAGCTTGGCACCGTCGGTGTATGGCGGCGTAAAGCTGTAGGCCGGCAGGTCGCCCTGGTTTTTCACCTTGTTGACGATGATGTCGCGATCCATGCCCAGCTTCAGCGCTTCACGCACGCGCGCATCGGTGAACGGCGCCTTCTGGTTGTTGATTTCGTAGTAATAGGTGCACAGGTAAGGATCGACATGCACCTCTTTCGGGATCTCTTTCTTCAGTTTTTGGAACAGTTCGATCGGCATGTTGTTGTAGGTCATGTCGATTTCACCGGTGCGGTAGCGGTTAACGTCGGTCACTTCCGACGAAATAGGCAGGAACGTCACTTTATTGATGATGGTTTTGGCGTTATCCCAATATTCCGGGTTGCGTTCCAGTACGATGCGTTCGTTGACAATCCAGTCTTTCAGTTTGTAAGCGCCGTTGCTGACGTAGTTGGCCGGCAACGTCCACTTCTCGCCAAACTTCTCCACCGCGTCTTTGTAAACCGGCTTCATGGCGTAGTGTGGGGTCATTTCAACCAGATAAGGCACCGGCTCGCTCAGGGTCACCTGGAAGGTGTGGTCGTCGATGGCCTTCACGCCCAGCGTCGACTTGTCTTTTTTACCGGCGATGATGTCATCGACGTTTTCCACATGGGCATACTGCAGGTAGCTGGCGTAAGGCGACGCGGTTTTCGGATCCACCACGCGCTGCCAGCTGTAGACGAAATCTTGCGCCGTCACCGGCTTGCCGTTGGACCATTTTGCGTCTTTACGCAGGTGGAAGGTCCAGACTTTGAAATCCTTGTTATCCCAGCTTTCCGCGACGCCCGGCACGATGGAACCGTCCGGGCTGTTGTTCGCCAAACCTTCCATCAGGTCGCGCGTGACGTTGTTTTCCGGCACGCCCTCGATTTTGTGCGGATCCAGCGACTGCACTTCGGAACCGTTGTTTTTGACGATTTCCTGCTTGTCGGCCAGCTGCACGCCCGCCGGGACGTCAGCGGCGAAGGCGCTGGTGGTTGCTGTGATACCCAGCGCGGCGATGACGCCGGCGGCAATGAGCGTTTTCTTCGTGATGTTGGTCATACTTATCGACTCCAGTTTTTTATTATCACAGGTTCTTCGTGGAACCTGCGTTGCCCGTAAGCGGACTTTGTTTTCCCGCCGCCGCGGAACGAATGCGGCGGCCGGCCTTCCCTATATTCCCCAGCGCCTCGGCGTGAGGAATACCCCTTTACTGCTTGATAATGTAGAGATTTTTAACGTCGGTATAGTCCAGCGGATCTTTGCCGGTGAACCCACCCGCCGTCGGCTTGATCAACCGCGCGCTGACGCGGTAATAAACCGGAACCAACGCGGAGTCTTTGTCCAGCTGCGCTTCCGCCTGCTGATAGAGCGCGGCGCGCGCGGCCTCATCCGGCGCCTTCAGCGTGGCGGCCATGATAGCGTCGAACGCCGGGCTCTTGTAGAACACGGTATTGATGCTGCTGTTGGACAGCACCAGATTCAGGAACGCGCTGGGTTCGTTGTAATCCCCGCACCAGGTGGCGCGCGCCACGTCGTATTGCCCCTGATGGCGGCTCTCCAGCGAAGTCTTCCACTCCTGATTGCGCAGCGTGACCTCGGCGCCCAGGTTCTTCTTCCACATCGACGCGGCGGCGATCGCCTGCTGTTTGTTTTGATCAGAGGTGTTGTACAGCAACGAGAACTTCAGCGGCTTGGCGTCGCTGTAACCCGCTTCCGCCAGCAGTTTCCTGGCTTCGGCGTTGCGTTGCTCCTGACTCCAGCCGGCCCACGCAGGCTGAGTGAAGCTGGCGCCTTCCGTGAAGGTTGGCGTAAAGCTGTAGGCCGGGATCTGCCCCTGGCCCATGATCTTGTTGGCGATAATGTCGCGATCCAGCGTCATCTTCACCGCCGTACGCACGCGCGGATCGGTGAACGGCGCCCGCTTGTTATTGAGCTCGTAATAGAAGGTGCACAGATAAGGGTTAACGTGCAGCTGTTCGGGCATTTCGCGCTTCATCTTGACGTACAGGTACGGCGGAATGGCGCTGTTGGTGATGTCGATCTCGCCGCTGCGGAAGCGGTTGACGTCGCTCACTTCTGAGGTAATCGGCAGGAAGGTCGCCTGGTTGATCACCGTCTGCTTGTTGTTCCAGTAGCTCGGGCTGCGCTCTAGCACGATGCGCTCGTTCACCACCCACTCTTTCAGGCGGTAAGCGCCGTTGCCGACATAGTTGGCCGGCAGCGTCCATTTATCGCCGAATTTCTCCACCACCGCCCGTTTCACCGGTTTGAGCGATGTGTGGCTCAGCATGCTGATGAAATACGGCACCGGTTCGCTCAGAGTCACCTGCAGCGTCTGGTCGTCCAGCGCCTTAACGCCGAGGGTCTGCGGAGGCTTCTTACCGGTCAGGATGTCGTCGATATTCTCGACTTTGGTGTATTGCAGGTAGCTGGCATAGGGCGAAGCGATTTTCGGATCGGCCAGACGCTGCCAGCTGTAGACGAAGTCTTGCGCGGTCACCGGGCTGCCGTCGCTCCACACCGCGCCGGGGCGCAGGTGGAAGGTCCACTGCTGATAATTCTGGTTTTCCCAGCTTGTCGCCGCCGCCGGCACCACATGCCCGTTGGCGTCGGTGCTCACCAGCCCTTCAAGCAGGTTAAGAATGATATTGCTTTCCGGTACGCCCTCGACCTTATGCGGATCCAATGAAGCCACTTCGCTACCGTTGTTGATCACAATATTCTGCTGCTGCGCCAATTGGACGCCGGCCGGAACCTCTGCCGCCAAACTGCTATTTACGGCGCCGGCGCCCAACGCGCCGCTAATCAACAAGGTCAGAGAAGTACGCTTCAGGGTTTGCTGCATAATCGAGGCTCCTTTTCACCGACAAGCATCGCTTATCGAAGTTTGTGAAGTGTTTATAAGAATTCTAAATAAACGGATACCAGCAAAAATCATTCCCGTTTTTGTGGCGCATTTCAGTTAATTGACCACGGGAAAGTTGCTCGGAAATTAGCAGAAGCCAAATTCCATAGCCAATAAATTTTACGAAAATGTTAAGCAATTCTCTTTTATCGCACGAAGCCCAATCCGGCCCCCAAGATCGAAGGCAGGAAAAATCAATCTCATCATTATGATTTTAAAGATAAAAAAACCAAATTCATTTCGTTTGAAACCGACAGCGCAATCTCACCGCCGCAAAAAGAAACATTCAGTTAACAATCTAACCATTCAAAGAACAAACACCTGCCTATGTGCGGTTAATCACTAATAACACCTGGATGAAAGTGAGACAAGCCCCACAGAATGATGTGACTAATTTAACAACAACGTGACCGTTGAGCGGGGGCGAAAGGGGCAGAAATGGGGGAGGAAAAGTGATTGAAATAACGCTTAGCGTTTTTTTTGAACAGCAACATGAGATTTATGCAACATAAGAGTGCAACCGCATAAATTTTATTCATCCTGTGCACTATAATAATGCGAGCCAATAAATAATTTAAACTTTAAAATTAATTTTAGCCACGCTAACGCGAAAGAGGCGCGGCTAAACAAGGCGTATTACAACAGACCGGGGAATATCGCCTTAATGCCGGTAACGATAAACTCGATGCCGAGCGCCATCAGCAGTAGACCCATGATACGGGTGATCACGTTGATGCCGGTCTGCCCCAGCAGACGCACCAACAGTGGCGCGGCGCGGAACAACAGCCAGCAGCAAAAGGCGAACAAGGCGATCGCGACCGTAAAGCCGAGCAGGCTTTGCCAGTTGTGATAACGGGAGCTCCACACGATGGTGGAACTGATCGCTCCCGGCCCCGCCATCAGCGGCAGCGCTAACGGCACCACGCCGATGCTTTCGCGGATCGCGCTCTCCGACTTCTCCTGTTTGTTCTGTTTGTCTTCCCCCAGCTTGCCGCTGATCATCGACATGGCGATGGTCACCACCAGAATACCGCCGGCGATGCGGAACGAATCGATAGAGATGCCGAACATCCGCAGGATCCCTTCGCCCAGGAACAGCGAGGTCCACAGAATGATGGCGACCGACAGGTTGGCGGTCAGGTTGGTTTTATTGCGCCCCGCCTCCGCCTGGTAGCTGGTCATGCTGATGAACACCGGCAAAATGCCCACCGGGTTGACCAGCGCAAACAGACCGACAAAGAACTTGATAAAGCCGGAAAGATCCAACAGAGATTGGCCCACAGATGGCTCCGCATTAATCGCTATAAAAAGGTGTGCTGCCTATGCGCGCTAATGTAATGGAATTGCCGCGGGTAATCCATCCGGCCAGAGCAGCATTTTTGACTGTCAGCAAGTTATGCAGCGAAACAAATGCCCTTTGTTAAAGTGATGTATGGCCTTTTGATTTTTTATGTTGAAAAAAGAGTCATTGCTCACAGTTATCAAGAATGATTCCCAACACCCGCAAGCTGAAAGGTGTCAGCTTGCTGTTTTCATGATTTAGATCACAAATCAACTACCCAACAGTGGGTAAGCTCTTAGTCGTAGGCAGGGAGTAGAACAAAGTGGGTGGCCACATCGCCGATTCCGTTCTCCTCACGGTCTGCCCCTCCGGCTGGCGTAGGGTAAAGCTCTTTAAGCAAATCAGCAGCATGCGAAGAAATAACGCGGGAAAGCCCCGGTATTCTCATCACCGTTTATTCCCGTTATGACTATACTAGTGGCTCGCACGGCTTATTTACTGAAAGAGTTTAACATTATCAGGAGAGCATTATGGCTGTAACGAATGTCGCTGAACTGAACGAGCTTGTCGCACGTGTCAAAAAAGCCCAGCGCGAATATGCCAACTTCACTCAAGAGCAAGTGGATAAAATCTTCCGCGCTGCCGCCCTCGCCGCTGCTGATGCCCGTATCCCGTTGGCCAAAATGGCCGTGGAAGAATCCGGAATGGGTATCGTCGAAGACAAAGTGATCAAAAACCACTTCGCTTCCGAGTACATCTACAACGCCTATAAAGACGAAAAAACCTGTGGCATCCTGTCTGAAGATGACACTTTCGGTACCATCACCATCGCCGAACCTATCGGCCTGATTTGCGGTATCGTTCCTACCACCAACCCAACTTCTACCGCGATCTTCAAAGCGCTGATCAGCCTGAAAACCCGTAACGGCATCATCTTCTCGCCGCACCCGCGTGCGAAGAATGCCACCAATAAAGCCGCCGATATCGTGCTGCAAGCCGCTATCGCCGCCGGCGCGCCGAAAGACATCATCGGTTGGATCGACCAACCGACCGTCGAGCTGTCCAACCAGCTGATGCACCACCCTGACATTAACCTGATCCTGGCCACCGGTGGCCCGGGCATGGTGAAAGCCGCCTACAGCTCCGGCAAGCCGGCCATCGGCGTCGGTGCCGGTAATACACCGGTCGTGGTAGACGAAACCGCAGACATCAAACGCGTGGTCGCCTCTATCCTGATGTCCAAAACCTTCGACAGCGGCGTTATCTGCGCTTCCGAACAGTCGGTCATCGTCGTTGACGCTATTTATGATGCGGTACGCGAACGCTTCGCTTCCCACGGCGGCTATCTGCTGCAGGGTAAAGAACTGAAAGCGGTTCAGGACATCATCCTGAAAAACGGCGGTCTGAACGCGGCTATCGTCGGGCAATCCGCACCGAAAATCGCCGAGATGGCAGGTATCAAGGTGCCGGCCAACACCAAAGTGCTGATCGGTGAAGTGAAGCTGGTCGACGAGTCCGAACCTTTCGCCCATGAAAAGCTGTCGCCTACCCTGGCGATGTACCGTGCCAAAGACTTCGAAGACGCCGTCGCCAAAGCTGAAAAACTGGTCGCCATGGGCGGTATTGGCCACACCTCCTGCCTGTATACCGACCAGGATAACCAAACGGCTCGCATCGCCTACTTCGGCGATAAAATGAAAACGGCTCGCATCCTGATCAACACCCCGGCTTCTCAGGGTGGTATCGGCGACCTGTATAACTTCAAACTCGCGCCTTCGCTGACGCTGGGTTGCGGCTCCTGGGGTGGTAACTCCATCTCTGAAAACGTCGGACCTAAACACCTGATCAACAAGAAAACTGTAGCGAAGCGAGCAGAAAACATGTTGTGGCATAAACTTCCGAAATCGATCTACTTCCGCCGGGGCTCGCTGCCTATCGCGCTGGAAGAAGTGGCGACCGACGGGGCAAAACGCGCCTTCATCGTGACCGACCGTTTCCTGTTCAACAACGGCTATGCCGACCAGATCACCAAGGTTCTGAAGTCTCACGGCATCGAAACCGAAGTGTTCTTCGAAGTGGAAGCCGACCCGACGCTGAGCATCGTGCGCAAGGGCGCCGAGCAGATGAACTCCTTCAAACCGGACGTCATCATCGCGCTGGGCGGCGGTTCGCCGATGGACGCCGCGAAAATCATGTGGGTGCTGTACGAACATCCTGAAACGCACTTCGAGGATCTGGCGCTGCGCTTCATGGACATCCGTAAGCGTATCTACAAGTTCCCGAAAATGGGCGTGAAAGCGAAGATGATCGCCATCACCACCACGTCAGGCACCGGTTCGGAAGTCACGCCGTTTGCCGTCGTAACCGACGACACCACCGGACAGAAATACCCGCTGGCTGACTATGCGCTGACCCCGGACATGGCAATTGTCGATGCCAACCTGGTGATGAACATGCCGAAATCCCTGTGCGCCTTTGGCGGTCTGGATGCGGTCACCCACGCGCTGGAAGCCTACGTTTCGGTGCTGGCGAACGAATACTCCGACGGCCAGGCGTTGCAAGCGCTGAAACTGTTGAAAGAGTATCTGCCGGCCAGCTATAAAGAAGGCGCGAAAAATCCGGTTGCCCGTGAACGCGTGCACAACGCCGCCACCATCGCCGGTATCGCCTTCGCCAACGCCTTCCTCGGGGTCTGTCACTCCATGGCGCACAAGCTGGGTTCGGAGTTCCACATTCCGCACGGCCTGGCCAACGCGATGCTGATTTCCAACGTCATTCGCTACAACGCGAACGACAACCCGACCAAGCAGACGGCCTTCAGCCAGTACGACCGCCCTCAGGCGCGCCGCCGCTACGCTGAAATCGCCGACCACCTCGGCCTGAGCGCACCGGGCGACCGCACTGCGCAGAAGATTGAGAAACTGCTGGCCTGGCTGGACGAGCTGAAAACCGAGTTGGGCATCCCCACCTCCATCCGTGAGGCGGGTGTGCAGGAGGCGGACTTCCTGGCGAAAGTCGACAAGCTGTCGGAAGACGCATTCGACGACCAATGCACCGGCGCCAACCCTCGCTATCCGCTGATTGCCGAACTGAAGCAAATCATGCTGGATACCTTCTACGGCCGCGAATTCAGCGAAGCGGTAGAAGAGGAAGCAGCGGCCCCGGCTGCAGCCAAAGCCGCGGTAAAGAAGCCCAAGAAATAACGGTTCCGTGAACCGATAAAAAAACCCGCCAAACGGCGGGTTTTTTATTGCGCCCGAGGCGCTGCCTTTCGGCGCACGCCGCCAAAACCCTTCAGCGGGCTCTGGCGGCGTTTTCACCCCTAATCCAGGGAGTGAATCGCCTCTTTATAATGCTTGCGGCAGACGGAGACATAGCTCTCGTTACCGCCAATCACCACCTGTTCACCGGCATGCATCGCTTTGCCATTCTCGTCCAGTCGCAACACCATATTGGCTTTGCGCCCGCAGTGACAGATGGTTTTCAATTCCACTAGCTTATCGGCCCAGGCCAGCAAATATTGGCTGCCGGTAAACAATTCACCGAGAAAATCGGTGCGCAAGCCGTAACACAATACCGGAATGTCCAGTTGGTCCACCACATCGCACAATTGCTCAACCTGCGCTTTGGTCAGGAACTGGCTTTCATCGAGCAGCACACAATGCACCTGCTGCTGTTGATACTCTTGCTGAATCATGGCGAAGAGCATTGAGTCGTTGTTATAAAGCTGGGCCTGCGAAGATAATCCGATGCGTGAGCTGACTTTGCCTACGCCATAGCGGTGATCGATCTCCGCGGTGAACACCAGCGTGCGCATCCCACGCTCTTGATAGTTATATGAAGACTGTAGCAGCGCGGTAGACTTGCCGGCATTCATCGCAGAGTAATAAAAATAAAGTTGAGCCATGGCCCCGCCACTCCGATGGTATAAGAAATATTCAAATGTTGATTAGGACGGTGAGTGTACCATAACCCGCCCCCCGGCTCAGCCCAAAGCGTACGAATATTGCGTTCGCCGTAATAATGCGCTTTCAAGCGAAACATATCGTTCTGTCGGCATGTTCTTTTAACAGCTATTTACAGGATAATGTATGCCTGTCATCACTATTAATTCTTGCTAATGGTTAGGCTCGGTCATTTGCCCATTATGCATAGCCACCCTTTCCCCTCCACAGGCGCTGTAGCCGCGCTGGAACGCCTGTCTATTATACGTTAGGCCAATAACGGGCATTTAATCGCCTCCGCCGACGCCCCGACGTTACCTGACGCAATCTTTACCTATATACCCCTATTGTTTACAATGTCTGCCTTGCCATGGCGTGATTAAGCCCACAGAACCCATTGTAATATTGATATAAATTACGGCGATAACTTATCGATGAAAGCCTTGCGCCACGTGCCCTTTAAAGCATATCTGCTGAAATTTTGACTTAAGCACGATGAAGGTAATAGTTAACAGGCCTTCCTATTATTTGTCGGACTGATCCGATTAATGGTTTTTTTAAAGGTAAATTTGAGTATTCAAGTCAATTTGGCTATTGCAGAAAAGAAAAGAGCACTCTATTATTATCGAGACGCCCCCCACCAATATAATTTGAGACTAGGACAATGAGCGAAGCATTAAAGATTTTGAACAACATCCGCACCCTGCGCGCCCAGGCAAGAGAATGCACTCTGGAAACGCTGGAAGAAATGCTCGAGAAACTGGAAGTTGTTGTGAACGAACGTCGCGAAGAAGACAGCCAGGCTCAAGCAGAAATCGAAGAACGCACTCGTAAGCTGCAGCAATACCGCGAAATGCTGATTGCTGACGGCATCGACCCGAATGAACTGCTGCAAACCATGGCTGCTAACAAGGCTGCCGGTAAAGCAAAACGTGCAGCACGTCCTGCTAAATACCAATATAAAGACGAAAACGGCGAGCTGAAAACCTGGACCGGCCAAGGCCGTACGCCTGCGGTGATTAAGAAAGCTATCGAAGAGCAAGGTAAATCTCTGGACGATTTCCTGCTGTAATAGCGATTCAGTCCGTATCTGAAAGGCTCCCTGCGGGGGGCCTTTTCATTTTAAAGCTTATCGTTCTGTTCCCGCCGCCCTATCCTTTTAGTAAATATCCTAATTCGCTTTTCCTTCGAGCATGAAATTTCTGTGAAAAAAAAAGGGCCCCTAAGGCCCCCTTTATCGCATTACCCACGTTCAATTATTGAACCTGGTAGAATGCCTTATACCAGTCAACGAAGCGCTTCACCCCCTCTTCAACGCTGGTTTCCGGTTTAAAACCAATGTCACGATAAAGCTCTTCCGTGTCTGCGCTGGTATCCATCACGTCGCCAGGCTGCATCGGCAGCATATTCTTACGGGCGGTCACCCCCAATGCCTGCTCCAACGCACGGATATATTCCATCAGTTTAACAGGCGTGTTATTGCCGATATTATAAACATGATACGGTGCGGAGCTGGTCGCCGGCGATCCTTGTTCAACGGTCCATGACGGGTCTGCCTGCGGAATAACCGCCTGCAGCCGCACAATCGCCTCAGCGATATCATCGATGTAAGTAAAGTCACGGTGCATTTCACCGTGGTTATATACATCGATGCTCTCTCCCGCCAATATGGCCTTGGTGAATTTGAACAGCGCCATATCCGGACGCCCCCAAGGGCCATATACGGTAAAGAAGCGCAGCCCCGTCGTTGGGAGACCGTATAAATGGGAGTAGCTGTGTGCCATCAGCTCATTGGCCTTTTTCGTTGCCGCATACAATGATACCGGATGATCAACCGAATCTTCGGTCGCAAACGGCAGCTTGCGATTCAGGCCATATACCGAACTGGAAGAGGCGTAGAGCAAATGCTCAACTTTATTATGACGGCAACCTTCCAGAACGTTTAAATGGCCGATCAGGTTAGCATCCGCATAAGCCAACGGATTGACCAGCGAATAACGTACGCCGGCTTGAGCCCCCAAATGAATGACTCGTTGGAACTGATGCTCGGCGAACAATGCCGCCATCCCTTCACGATCGGCCAAATCCAGCTTGATAAAGCGGAATCCCGGCTTATCCGCCAGTCTGTCCAGACGGGCCGTTTTCAGGCCCACGTCATAATAGTCGTTCAGGTTATCAATGCCGACAACCTGATGACCGGCGGTCAACAAACGCTCTGCAACGTGATAGCCAATAAATCCTGCGGCGCCTGTAACCAGGAATTTCATGCCCACTCCTTAAATAACCGGTTTAATCGAGGCGCCGCGGCCAATCGCGTAGTAGGTAAAACCGCGATTCTCCAGACGCTCCGGATCGTACAGGTTACGTCCATCGAAGATCACCGGCTGCTTCAGTTCACTTTTAATCACGTCGAAGTCCGGTGCGCGGAAATTCTGCCATTCGGTGCAGATCACCAGAGCATCGGCGCCGTGCAGCGCAGCCTCTTTGGTTCCCATCAGCTTCAAGTCGTCACGCTGCCCATAGATGCGTTGAACTTCGTTCATCGCTTCCGGATCGTAGGCTTGAACGGTGGCGCCGGCGGCCCACAGCTGCTCTATCAACACACGGCTGGACGCTTCACGCATGTCATCGGTATTCGGCTTGAACGCCAGGCCCCACAGCGCGAAGGTTTTACCCTTCAGATCGCCGCCGAAGTAGTCTTTGATAAAGCTGTTCAGCTTGTCTTTCTGTTGGTAGTTGACCTGCTCTACCGCCTGCAGCAGCTTCGGTTGATAACCGATCTGCTCCGCCGTGCGGATCAACGCCTGGACATCTTTCGGGAAGCAAGAACCACCGTAGCCGCAGCCAGGGTAGATAAAGTGATAACCGATGCGTGAGTCGGAGCCGATACCCTGACGCACTTTCTCAATGTCCGCCCCCAGCATTTCCGCCAGGTTGGACATTTCGTTCATGAAGCTGATTTTGGTCGCCAGCATGCAGTTGGCGGCATACTTGGTCAGCTCCGCGCTACGGATATCCATCATGATCATACGATCGTGATTGCGGTTAAACGGCTCGTACAGCTCGCGAATAGGTTCGATCACATCTTTATTATCGGTACCGATCACGATGCGCTCAGGGCGCATACAGTCAGCTACCGCCGCGCCTTCCTTCAGGAATTCCGGGTTAGACACTACGTCGAACGGCACGCTGCTGCCGCGTTTCGCCAGCGTTTCCGCCATCACCTGACGCACTTTGTCCGCCGTGCCGACCGGAACGGTGGATTTGTCGATCACCACTTTACGATCGGTCATGTGCTCGGCGATGGTGCGCGCAACCGCAGTGACATATTTCAGGTCAGCGGAACCGTCCTCATCCGGCGGCGTGCCGACGGCGATAAACTGGATATTCCCGTGCGCCACGCCCGCTTTGGCATCGGTGGTGAAATGCAGGCGCCCAGCTTCATAGTTTTTCTGCACCAGCGGCGTCAGACCCGGTTCGAAAATCGGGATATTCCCCTTTTTCAGGTTTTCGACTTTTCGCTCATCGACGTCAATACACATAACGTCATGGCCAACTTCAGCCAGTACGGCGGCCTGCACCAGCCCCACATAACCAATACCAAAAACTGTTACTTTCATGTGAAAATCCTAGTTTTTCAAATTAAGACGAAGGATCGCTCAATTACTTCTTGTCAGCGGCAACAACCTGTTGCAGCCACTGAGAAAATTCTTTGCCCAGGCTGGCATGGCGCATGCCATATTCCACAAAGGCCTGCATGTAACCCAGTTTGTTACCACAATCATGGCTCACGCCTTTCAGGTGATACGCTTCCACCGTTTCCTGCTGCATCAGCATTTCGATACTGTCAGTCAGCTGAATTTCGTCGCCGGCGCCGGGAGGCGTTCTCGCCAACAGCGGCCAAATATCGGCGGACAGCACGTAACGACCCACGATCGCCAGGTTGGAAGGCGCTTTATCCGGCGACGGCTTCTCGACCACGCTGACCATCGGCGCGCTTTCGCCGGGCTGCAGCTCGACGCCCTTGCAGTCTGCTACGCCGTAGTTTCCGACATCCTTATGCGGCACGGGTTCAACCATGATCTGGCTGACGCCGGTGGCTTCGAAGCGCTGCAGCATGTCGTGCAGGTTGTCTTTTTTCGGATCGGCGCTGTATTCATCGAGGATCACGTCCGGCAATACCACGGCGACCGGCTCATCGCCCACGATCGGGTAGGCGCACATGATAGCGTGCCCCAGGCCTTTGGCATTCCCCTGACGGACTTGCATCACGGTAACGCCTTTCGGGCAGATCGACTGTACTTCATCCAGCAATTGGCGCTTGACGCGTTTTTCCAGCATCGCTTCCAGTTCGAAACTGGTATCAAAATGGTTTTCGATCGAGTTTTTGGAGGAGTGAGTGACCAGCACAATCTCGTTAATCCCTGCCGCAATGCACTCATTGACGACGTATTGGATCAGCGGTTTATCAACCAGCGGCAGCATTTCTTTTGGAATGGCTTTGGTGGCTGGTAACATCCGCGTACCCAAGCCTGCAACCGGGATCACGGCTTTTCTGACTTTGCGATTTACAGCAGGCATTATTTCCTCTCTTAAAGCTAAAGCGCTCATTTTATGAGCTTGGGCTCGATATAAAAAAACCTTCGGAGTATACCAGCTTATGCGCGCCGAGCATTAGCCAGAACACAAATAGAAAACATTTAGGACTATTACCCGTTCTGATAATCGGGAGAATAAATAAACGGTTTAATTACCGATAAGTGAATAGCTTAAGATCTCGCCGCTCGGCGCCCGTTATTCAGCGCTCAGCATCAGCCGCAATCGGCCCCCGCTGCCCCACACCTGACATTGCCAGGCGGTGCAACGTTGACTGATCTGGTTCATGTAGGTCGCCCCCAGCGTCCCCAGCGGTACGCCGTTGCTCAGCTGAATTTGATTATCACCGGTATTGACGTTGGCATGCAGCCCGGCGGACACCAAAATCAGGTTCTTATTTTCGGCGTGATAATATCCCAGCAACAGTGGGAATTGTCCGTCTAATTTCCCCTGCCGCAATAATTGATTAACCTGCTTTAACAATGCTGACATTTGCGGCAGGCGATGTTGCTGATTAGCCAGATGGTCTTGCAGCAACCCATTAAATAATGCGCGTAACAGCAATGCCGCCAATACGCCATTATCACCGGCGCGCGTGACGTCCAGGCAATAGAATGCCAGGTCTTTTTCTGACAACGCGGCAATATCCAGCACCAGGCCGGGATTTTCGCCCGTGGTTAACTGCCGATAGTTGATCCGGCAATGTGCAATGGTCTGCTGTACCGGCGGTTGCAGTTGTTTAAGCAGTTTGACGGCTTCGGAAGGATTTTTGCTCAGCGCATCCCAATCCTGAAAAAGCTCAACCTCTTCCATCGCCTGGGAGGTGAACATATTGGGGTATAAACACGCCAGCACCGCTTCACGCAGGCGATTGAGATCGGTCAGGGGCTTCAGCAGGACATCCTGTACGCCCAAGCGCAACACCTTGGCAATGTCGGCCATCTTGTCGGTGGCCGAGATCACCAGCACCGGGATCTGCCCTCCCTGCAAACGCAGGTGCTCAACGAATTCGATACCACCCATTTCCGGCATCGCGAGATCGCACAGAATCAGATCGGGCTTGAAGTCCTCGACGGCACTCAGCGCCTGCAAACCGTTGGTCGCCTCGCCGGTTTCAGCGCCCAGCGAGGTCAAATAACCGACCAGCACGGAACGAAAAACCTGTTCGTCCTCAACGATCAAGATGCGTTTGTGAGTGAGTGGTAATGCCATCAGCCGAGCCTCGTCCCTTTCCATAGTGTAATAGTGGCTCAAAAAGGTCACTTATGCTCGTCTGAATCAGACCGACCGCGCATTGCCAACCGAGAACCGAGAATTATCTATTTTTTATCAACGGCAACAACCGATCCAGTTGTTTTTCCACCGCCAGTAACCCTGCCTCGATCGCTTCATCGGCGCGGTGGAAATCCAGCGTCGAGATTTGCGGGCAAAAAGGTTGGATCAACACGTCCGGCGGATCGCTCGCCATCCGGTTGCGCTTCAGGCGATTTTCCAGCATTTGAATCGAGGTGCCCATAATCTCCATCGCCGTCGGCGCCGTCGTCGATTTACGCTGTCGCATTCTGCCGACGCGCTCTCTCAGACGCCCGCGCCAGGTATCGGCAGGCGCATCGTCCGAACTTTCGTCCTCAATGCGTACCGAGAACAAATCCTGCTGCATCAGGTGCGCGTCATGCTGCAGATCGACCGCAATGACGATATCGGCGCCCAGCGCCCGGCAAAGCGACACCGGAACCGGATTGACCACCGCGCCGTCCACCAGCCAATAGCCGTCGGCCCACACCGGCGCCAACAGGCCGGGCATGCTGCAAGACGCACGCACCGCCTGATGAATATCGCCTTCGGTCAGCCACAGTTCGCGGCCGGTGCTGAGATTGGTCGTCACGGCGCCGAACTTGAGCGCGCATTCGGCAATATCGTTGATCTTCAACAGCTGTCCGACGGCATTAAACACGCGATCGCCGCGCAACAAGCCACCACGCTGCCAGGAAAAATCCATCAGACGAATCACGTCCCAATAGCTGAACGACCGCACCCACTGCTCCATCGCCGGCAGGCGATGGCTGGCGAACGCCGCGCCCACTAACGCACCGACAGAGCAGCCGGCAACGATATCGACCTCAATTCCCAGTTTCTTTAACGCATTGATCACGCCGATGTGCGCCCAGCCTTTGGCCGAGCCAGCTCCCAACGCCAGTCCGATCTTGATTTGCCGCATAGCGCCATCCTCTCGATAACAGGGGTATCTGCTTTCAGGGTAGATTGTCACTGACGAATATTGTTAGGTAACATATGCGCTAAATTCATTTTCTGCCTCGTCTTCTCAGGAGTTATTTTGCCCGAATCATGCCCATGCGGCAGCGGACTGGCGTATAACGCATGCTGTGCCCCTTTTATCAGCGGCAACCAGCCGGCGCCGACGCCCGGCCAGCTGATGCGTTCACGCTTCACCGCCTATGTGAATCATAACGTCGATTACCTGATCGCCACCTGGCATCCCGACTGCGGCGCTGAAGCCTGGCGCAATGCGATCGTCGACAGCTTTAAAAATACCGAATGGCTGGGCCTGACGATCGTGGAAGAAAAAGCCGGTCATGAGCCGGACGAAGGCTTCGTCGAATTCATCGCCCGTTTTACCGATGGCGAAAGCGGCGAACCGCAGGCGATGCATGAGCGCTCGCGCTTCCTTCGTCGCGATCAACGTTGGTATTATATCGACGGCACCAAGCCCCAGCCCGGCAGAAATGCGATTTGTCCCTGTGGCTCAGGGAAAAAATACAAGAAGTGCTGCGGGCGCTAGCCGGCCGGCGCTTCACGTTTACGCCTGCGCAGACAGGCTGTTCAGTATCAGACAGGATCCTCAAACCCATGCCACACCAAAATGTACAACGGAAAGTGTTACGCACCATCTGCCCGGACGCCAAAGGGCTGATCGCCAAGATCACCAACATCTGTTACAAGCACGAACTCAATATCGTCCAGAATAATGAGTTCGTCGATCACCGCACCGGGCGTTTCTTCATGCGTACCGAGCTGGAAGGCATTTTCAACGACAACACGCTGCTGGCCGATTTGGACAGCGCGCTGCCGGAAGGTTCGCTGCGCGAGCTGCACAGCACCGGGCGCCGTCGCATCGTGGTGCTGGTCACCAAAGAGGCTCACTGCCTGGGCGACTTGTTGATGAAAAGCGCCTATGGCGGCCTCGACGTTGAAATCGCCGCCGTGATCGGCAACCACGACACGCTGCAAACGCTGGTGGAACGTTTCGATATTCCTTTCCATTTGGTGAGCCACGAAGGCTTGACGCGTGAGCAACACGACCGCGAAATGACGGCCCAGATCGATCAATATCAGCCGGATTACGTGGTGCTGGCCAAATATATGCGCGTGCTGACCCCGGCCTTCGTGCAGCATTATCCGAATCAGGTGATCAACATTCACCATTCGTTCCTGCCGGCATTTATCGGCGCGCGCCCTTATCACCAGGCCTATGAGCGCGGGGTAAAAATCATCGGCGCCACCGCCCACTACGTTAACGACAATCTCGACGAAGGCCCGATCATCATGCAGGACGTGATCCACGTCGATCACACCTATTCCGCCGAGGATATGATGCGCGCCGGGCGCGACGTAGAGAAAAATGTGCTTAGCCGCGCGCTGTATCAGGTGCTGGCGCAGCGCGTCTTCGTTTACGGCAACCGCACCGTTATTCTGTAATCGCTCAATAAATCGGTGCATTTCGTTCAGGGATGCACCGCCAAGAATAAAAAAACGGCAAACGATTCATTTTCTGCATTTCAATGCTTTACACATCCGCTTCATTTGATATGATGCGCCCCGCTTACCGAGACAGCGCTCTCGCAAGCAAGGCCAGTTAAATAGCCATGTAATATGGTGGGGTTCCCGAGCGGCCAAAGGGAGCAGACTGTAAATCTGCCGTCACTGACTTCGAAGGTTCGAATCCTTCCCCCACCACCATCTTCTCTTTGTTGATGAACTTGAAGCGAAAGCTGAAATCTCATTAAACGCCGAGGGGGAGGATGAGAAGCTTCGACAAGGTTCGAGCCGAGCGTAGCGAGACAACGCGCTTTAGCGCGGTAATCCTTAGAAGCACACAATAGGAATTTAGCCCATTCCTTAAAAAATCAGTAAACCCATGAATACCATGGTGGGGTTCCCGAGCGGCCAAAGGGAGCAGACTGTAAATCTGCCGTCACAGACTTCGAAGGTTCGAATCCTTCCCCCACCACCATCCCTTGCAGAAATCCCCAAACCGAATTAAAATTTCATCGCCTCCATAACGCTCCGTATTGGGGAAGGATGAGAAGCTTCGACCAAGGTTCGAGTCTCACGCAGTGAGACAACGCGCTTTAGCGCGGCCCGCAGGGTGAGTCGCACAGCGACGAATCATCCTTCCCCCACCACCATCCCTTGCAAAAAATCCCTGAACCAAGTTAAAACACATCGCATCCATATTGCTCCGCACCGGGGAAGGATGAGAAGCTTCGACTAAGGTTCGAGTCTCACGCAGTGAGACAACGCGCGTCAGCGCGGCCCGCAGGGTGAGTCGCACAGCGACGAATCATCCTTCCCTCACCCCCCTCCTTTGAAGAACATTCCCAAATCGACTTAAAGCACATCGCACCCAATGCCCTCGTATCAATAAACTCAATTTATCTCCCCTTATTCCCCGCTCTCACCTCGATGTTTTATTTCCTCACTCCCAGCAGTAACTTGAACTCCGGCCGACAATTCGCTATACCACTGGCTTCTTTAGTGCAGTAAGGAACAGGTGGATGCGAAACAATATTTGCGTTTTTTGTGGCGCCAGCGAAGGCGTCAATCCCGCTTATGCCGAGCAGGCTCGTCAACTGGGGCAGCTGCTGGCCGCACAGGGGCGCCGTTTAATCTACGGCGGCGGCAAAAAAGGATTGATGGGGATCGTGGCGGACGCCGTGTTGGCAGCGGGCGGTGAAGCTGTCGGCATTATCCCCGAACGCCTGGTTGAAGCGGAAACGGCGCATCGCGGCCTGACCGAACTGGAAGTGGTGCCCGATATGCATACGCGCAAAGCCCGTATGGCGGCGCTGGCGGACAGTTTTATCGCCCTGCCCGGCGGCATCGGCACGCTGGAAGAGCTGTTTGAAATCTGGACTTGGGGGCAAATCGGCTATCACAACAAACCGGTCGGCCTGCTGAACGTCAACGGATTCTACCGCCCGCTGAGCCAGTTCCTCGAGCACGTCGCCGATCAGGGCTTTATGCGCCACGACTATCTCGGCACCCTGCACATCAGTGAATCGGCACAAACGCTGCTGCAACAGTTTGACGACTATCAGCCTAAAAATTACGACCGCTGGGCGAAATAAACCCGCTGCGCAGTCAGCGGCCCCGCCGCTGTCTGCGTTACATTTCCCGCCAAACTCTGCTACTATCACAGCACATTTTTCTCGTGAAAACGGCACCGCTCATGAAGTTTGTCTCTTTTAATATCAATGGACTGCGCGCGCGTCCGCATCAGCTGGCGGCAATTATCGAACAGCACCAGCCCGACGTGATCGGTCTGCAGGAAACTAAAGTTCACGACGACATGTTCCCGCTGGAAGAAGTCAGCCAGCACGGCTATCACGTGTTCTATCACGGGCAAAAAGGCCATTACGGCGTTGCGCTGCTGACCAAAGCGGAGCCTCTGGCCGTGCGCCGCGGTTTCCCGACCGATGAAGAAGACGCGCAACGTCGCATCATCATGGCCGATCTGGCTACGCCACAGGGTACGCTGACAGTGATCAACGGCTACTTCCCGCAAGGTGAAAGCCGCGACCATCCGATCAAATTCCCGGCTAAAACACGCTTTTATCAGGATCTGCAAAACTACCTGGAGCAGCAGCTGTCGGCGGAATCCCCGGTGTTGATCATGGGGGATATGAACATCAGCCCCAGCGATTATGACATCGGCATCGGCGAAGACAGCCGTAAACGCTGGCTGCGCACCGGCAAGTGTTCCTTCCTGCCGGAAGAGCGCGAATGGATGGACCGCCTGCTGAACTGGGGCCTGGTGGATACCTACCGCCACGCCAACCCGGGGCGCAACGACGAATTCTCGTGGTTCGACTACCGCTCCAAAGGGTTCGACGACAACCGCGGCCTGCGCATCGATCTGCTGCTGGCCAGCACCCCGCTGGCTTCGCGCTGCATCGCCACCGGCATCGATTACCAAACCCGTGGTATGGAGAAACCTTCCGACCATGCACCGGTGTGGGCGGAATTTACGCTGTAACCCCATCACCCCGGCGCTCGCCGGGGTTTTACTCTGTGAAGCCAATGAAAATTATCGATGTGGTAGCCGCCATTCTGGAACAGAACGGCCGCATTTTGCTGGCCCAGCGCGGCGCAGGCAGCGATCAGGCCGGTCTATGGGAGTTTCCCGGCGGCAAGGTTGAAGCCGGCGAAAGCCAGCCAGAAGCGCTGGCGCGCGAGCTGGATGAGGAGTTGGGGATTTGCGCCCGTATCGGCAACTATGTGGGCAGCAATCAATGGCGGCAAGGCGAACGCATCATCCGGCTGCACGCCTGGCGAGTCGCGGAGTTCTCCGGTGAACTGCAGCAGCGCTGCCACTCGGCGCTGGTCTGGGTCACGCCGCAACAGGCGCAGGAATACGCTCTGGCACCCGCTGACGTTCCACTGCTGGCAGACTATATCGCCGCGCAAGCCGATTCACGCTGAACGCGGCGACAGGTTACATCGTCACTTCTTCAATCGCACCCAAATCAAGGGGTTGGTGCCGATGGTGTTAGGCTCACGCACGCACTGCAGCACTTCCCCTTCCACTTTAAGCACCGCGCCCTCGGAATAGTTCTGATTCTGGTAGACGCAACAGCGGTTGCAGGGCTGCGCCGGCGGCGGGTTGACGCCGCTTTTGGCCGTGCCCCAGATCTCCGGCGAAACCGGCAATACCACGTCCACATCGCCGCGATTGGCGGCCGCCAGGCCGGAAAACATCAGGGCAGCGGCAGCCAATACCCCACTGAGTCCATGCTTCATTCACTCTTCTCCTGCGCCTTGCCGGCGCTTTTCCTACGTTTTTTGCCTCCGCTGGAGGGCGGCGGCGGCAATCCACGAAACGCCATGCTCGCCCGGCTCTGCTTAGCCTGATAAATCAGCTCTTGCAGCGTGCCGACCAACGGCTGCATAAAGTCCTGATAGCGGCAGGATTTCTCGCTGATTTGCGTCAGCGTGGCTTCCCAGTTGGCCGTCATATCAGGGCGCGCAGCAAGATCCGGCAGCGAATGAATCAACGCGCGCCCGGTTTCGCTGGAGTGAATATAGCGTCCCTTCTTGTACAGAAACGCCCGCTTGAACAGCAATTCGATGATCCCCGCTCGCGTCGCTTCCGTTCCTAAACCATCGGTCGCCCGCAGGATTTTCTTTAACGCTTTATCTTGTACGAATCGCGCGATGCCGGTCATAGCCGACAGCAGGCTGGCGTCGGTAAACGGCCGCGGCGGCTGCGTCTGGCGCTCCACCACTTCACCGCGCTCGCACAGCAGCTCATCGTCCTTGGCCACCACCGGCAGCGGTGCACCTTCGTTTTCCTCGTCGCGCTCCTTGCTGCCCAGCAGCGTGCGCCAGCCGGCTTCCGCCAGGAAACGCGCCTTGGCGATGAATTTGCCGCCGGCGATATCGAGCTCGATCACGCATTTGCGGAACACCGCATCCGGACAAAACTGCATCAGGTACTGGCGCGCCACCAGTCCATACACGTTCCGTTCATCCTGCGTCAGATTAATCTTGCCGGCGCGGGCGGTGGGAATGATGGCATGGTGCGCATCGACCTTTTTATCGTCCCAGCAGCGGTTGCGGCGATCGCTGTCGATCACCGGCTGCGGGTACAGTTCAGGCTGGTGCACGCTGATGGCGTTCAGCACCGCGTGGCGGCCGGCGAAATGCTCTTCCGGCAGATAGCGACAGTCTGAACGCGGATAGGTGATCAATTTGTGGGTTTCGTACAGCCGCTGGCAAACGTCCAGCACCTGTTGCGCGCTGAGGTTATAACGCCGGGCCGCTTCGATTTGCAGCGTGGAGAGCGAAAACGGCAGCGGCGCGGTATCTGATTCCCGTTTATCGTTATAAGACGTGACCAGGGCCGGCTGGCCTTCGATGCGCTTGACCACGTGCTCCGCCAACGGCCGGTGCAGCAAACGCCCCTCTTCATCCTGATAAGGTTCGCAGGAGTCGCTGGGTTGCCACAGCGCCACAAAGCGTTCTTCTTTCGGCGTAACGATGTGCGCTTTGACCTCAAAGAAGTCTTTCGGCACGAAGTTTTCGATCTCTTCATCGCGCCGCACCACCAATCCCAGCACCGGCGTCTGCACCCTGCCCACCGACAGCACGCCGTCGTAGCCGGCGTTGCGGCCCAGCAGCGTATAAGCGCGGGTCATATTGATGCCGTACAGCCAGTCTGCGCGCGAGCGCGCCAGCGCAGACACGCACAGCGGGATAAAGTCTCGGTTGTCGCGCAGCCGCTCGACCGCGCGCTCCACCGCCTGAGGGTTGAGATCGTTGATCAGACAGCGGCGCACGTTCTGGCGCTTTTCCGCCGTCAAATCCAGGTAGTCCAGCACCTCATCCACCAACAGTTGCCCTTCGCGATCCGGGTCACCGGCGTGAACCACCTCATCGGCTTCGAGCAGCAACTTTTTGATGGCGTTGAGCTGTTTACTGACCGACGGCCGCGGCTGCAAGCGCCATTTTTCGGGGATGATCGGCAGATCCGCCAACGACCAGCGCGCATAGCGGCTGTCATAGGCGTCAGGCTGAGCCTGCTCCAACAGGTGGCCGACGCACCAGGTCACCACGTCGTTGTTGCCACAGGCGATATAGCCGTCGCCACGGCGATGCGGCTTGGGCAAGACGTCGGCAATGGCGCGCGCCAAACTCGGTTTCTCGGCTATGAACAGTCGCATTAATCACCGTTTTTCTGGCTGAACGTCATCAAGAATTCTCTTACTTCTGCATAGTCCCCACGGAAGACAATCCGCTGGGCTTTCTTTTCCAACTGATAGCAATACATCGGATCGTAGTACTGCTGCAACAGAGGCGCCAACCATTCACGGTGCGCGTCGCCCTGGCCGCTGAGGCGCTGCGCCCGCAGCGCCGCCTCCAACCGCTGCGTCAGCTGCTGGAAGCGCTCCAGGCCCAAACGGCGGCGGATGGCGAACAGACCGTGGTGCAAATAGTCGTCGTACTGTCGCCAGCCTTCTTCCATGCCATAAGCCTGTTCGAACTGTTCGCGCATGCCGTCGATATATTCCGCCTGCAGGCGCGCCAGGCGAATGTCGAACGGATCGTCGATCACCGCCACCGGCGCCTGCTGCATGCCGTTGAACAACGGCAACGGCAGATTGTTGCTGCCGATGATCCGCCCTTCGTCTTCCAGCACCCAACGGCGGCTGCCACCATGCTGTTTTTTCAGCAATAACACAGCCAGACGATTCTCAAAATCTATCTGCGAGCTCTGTCCCGCCAGCGTTCGGCCAAAAGATGAACCGCGGTGGCGCGCCACGCCTTCCAGATCGACGCCGTCGGCCAGTTCGTTGACCAGCAGCGTCTTGCCGCTGCCGGTATTGCCGCCCACCAGGGCCATCGGCAATGCCGCGCTTTGCGTCAGTACACCGAGCAGATAATTGCGCAGTGCCTTATAACCGCCAGTGATACGCGGATAATTCACGCCGGCCTCATGCAGCCATTGCTGCACCAGCTGCGAGCGCAGCCCGCCGCGGAAGCAGTAAATATAGCCTTCCGGCCGCTCTGCGCAGGCCGCCAGCCAGGCGGCGGTGCGCTGTTCGCGCAGTTTGCCGTTCACCAGGCTGTGGCCGAGCGCGATCGCCGCTTGTTGCCCCTGCTGCTTATAGCAGGTACCGACCGCCTGGCGTTCGCTGTCGATCATCAGCGGTAAATTCACCGCCTGGGCGAAAGCGCCCTGCTGAAACTCGATCGGCGCGCGCACGTCAATCAGCGGCACGTCCTGCAGGAAAATGCGTGGGTAATCGTCGCTGTCCGGCCTTCCTTGCATGTTGGACACTACGCGACCTCGATCAGCGGCTGCCCGGTCTGTGCGGCATGCAATTCACCGATAGCGTTGAGCGTGATACCGTGCTGCTCGGCAATCGCCAGCACCTGCGCCTCCGACTCAGGCAATACCGCCAACAGCAAGCCACCGGAGGTTTGCGGATCGCACAGCAGCTGGCGCTGCAAATCGCTCATCTCGCCCACCAGATGGCCATAGCTGTCGAAGTTGCGCCCGGTGCCGCCCGGCACACAGCCCTCGGCGATATACGCCTCGACGTCCGGCAGTTTCGGCACCCGATCAAACCAGACCGTCGCCTGCAGACCGGAGCCCTGGCATACCTCGCTCAGGTGGCCCAGCAGGCCAAAGCCGGTGATGTCGGTCATCGCCGTGACGCCCGCGACTTCGGCAAAGTCAGCGCCCGGCTTGTTCAGGCGGCACATCACTTCGGTCGCCAGGCCCTGATGCTCAGGGCGCAGCTTGCTTTGCTTCTCGGCGGTCGTCAGCACACCGATGCCCAGCGGCTTGGTCAGATAAAGTTTTGATCCGGCCTGTGCCGCGCTGTTTTTCTTCACCCGCTCGGTATTGACCACGCCGGTCACCGCCAGGCCGAAAATAGGTTCCGGAGCATCGATGGAGTGGCCGCCGGCCAGCGCGATCCCCGCCTGCTGGCAGGCGAAACGGCCGCCGTCGATCACCTGCTGCGCCACCTCCGGCGGCAGCTTGGCGATCGGCCAGCCGAGAATGGCGATCGCCATGATCGGTTTGCCGCCCATGGCGTACACGTCGCTGATGGCGTTGGCGGCGGCGATACGGCCGAAATCGAACGGATCGTCGACGATCGGCATGAAGAAGTCGGTGGTGCTGATGATGCCGACGCCGTTGCCAATGTCGTATACCGCCGCATCGTCGCGGGTTTCATTGCCGACCAACAGACGCGGATCGACAAATTTTTCCCGCTCGCTGTGCAGGATGGTTTCGAGAACCTTCGGTGAGATTTTGCAGCCGCAGCCAGCGCCATGGCTGTACTGGGTTAAACGGATCGCTGGCGATGTCATAGTCCACTCCCTTCGGTAACGGCACTCAAGATAACATAGGGTAGCGCTTGCCGAGGGGATTGATAAGAGCGTGCCGCCGATAAGCGAGCGGCCTGCTCAGAAACCATGCGATTTTGCGGGGTTTGACGCATTTTAGCCGCGCCCCGCCGGAGAAAACTCAGAAATAGCTGACGAAAGGCGTGCTGTCCGGCGGCGTCACCTTGGTAGCGGCCTTCAGCTGTGGCGTGCCCAGATAGAGGAAGCCGACGATCTCGTCCTGCTCGCGGCAGCCGAAGGCTTCGCGCACCAGCGCATGCTCGGTCCAGGCGCCAGTGCGCCAGATGCCGTTAAAGCCCTGCGCCAACGCCGCCATCTGCATCGCCTGCACCGCGCAACCGGCGGAAACCACCTGCTCCCAGCGCGGCACCTTGGTCTCTTCAGTACAATGTGCAATGACGGTGATGATCAGCGGTGCGCGGAACGGCGCCTTGGTGGCCTTTTCAATCGCCGCCTCATCCAGCCGATCCTGCTTCGCCGCCGCCTGCAGCAGCTGGCTGAAACGCTCCAGCCCCTGATTTTCGATCATCACGAAACGCCACGGCTGCAGCGCGCCGTGATCGGGCGCACGCAGGCCCGCGTTGATGATATTTTGGCGCACTTCCCCCGCCGGCGCCGGTTCCGCCAGGCGCGAAGCCGAGCGACGATTCAATAAAAGATCCAGAGCATCCATCGTAAACTCCTGATAACAATTTTCATTCCGGCCACGTTAACATAGCTAAACGACGAGTTACAGCCTCGGCGATAGCGTCTGTGTGCCACGATTTAAAGCTGACATTTACCCGGCCGCTCATTAGGATAGCGGAACATTCTCGACTCTTGTTGGAGAGCACATGCGCACATTGTGGCAAATTATTGCCGGCATTTTCCGGTGGACATGGCGTCTGCTGAATTTTATCAGGGAACTGATCCTTAACCTGTTCCTGGTCTTGCTGATCCTGGTTGGGGTCGGTATCTATCTGTCCTTCCAAAGCTCCTCCACCTCGACGGCTCCTGCGCGCGGCGCACTGCTGGTCGACTTAAGCGGCGTGGTGGTCGATCAACCTTCGGTAAACAACCGGGTACGGCAGTGGGGCCGCGAGCTGTTGGGCGCCTCCAGCAGCCGCCTGCAGGAAAACTCGCTGTTCGACGTGGTAGACAGCATCCGCAAGGCCAAAGACGACAAAAACATTACCGGCATGGTGTTGCAGCTGAATGACTTCGCCGGCGCCGATCAGCCGTCGCTGCGCTATATCGGCAAAGCGCTGCGCGAGTTCCGCGACAGCGGCAAACCGATCTTCGCCATCGGCGACAGCTACAACCAGACGCAATACTATCTGGCCAGCTACGCCAACAAGGTCTACCTGTCGCCGCAGGGCGCGGTCGATCTGCACGGTTTCGCCACCAACAACCTGTATTACAAGTCGTTGCTGGACATGCTCAAGGTCACCACCAATATCTTCCGCGTCGGCACCTATAAATCGGCGGTCGAACCGCTGATCCGCGACGACATGTCCCCGGCGGCGCGCGAAGCGGACAGCCGCTGGATTGGCGGTCTGTGGCAAAACTATCTCGAGACCGTCGCGGCCAACCGCCAGCTGACGCCGCAGCAGCTGTTCCCGGGCGCCGCCGGCGTACTGAGCGGCCTGCAGGCGGCCGGTGGCGACACCGCCCGCTATGCGCTGGACAATAAGCTGGTGGACGAGCTGGCGTCGCGCACCGCGATCGAAAATCAGCTGGTCAAAACCTTCGGCTGGGACAAACAGGCGAACGATTTCAACGCCATCAGCATCTACGACTATCAGCCGAAACCGGACGCGAACCAGGGCGGCAAGATCGCCGTGGTATTCGCCAACGGCGCCATCATGGATGGCCCGCAAACGCCGGGCAATGTCGGGGGTGATACCACCGCCGCCGAACTGCGTCAGGCGCGTCTGGATCCGGCCATTAAAGCCGTGGTGTTCCGCGTCAACAGCCCGGGCGGCAGCGTCAGCGCGTCCGAAGTGATCCGTTCCGAGCTGGCCGCCGTGCGCGCCGCCGGCAAACCGGTGGTGGTGTCGATGGGCGGCATGGCTGCGTCGGGCGGCTACTGGGTCTCGACGCCAGCCGACTACATCATCGCCAGCCCGAGCACCCTGACCGGCTCCATCGGCATTTTCGGCATCATCAACACCTACGAGAAAACCCTGGATACGCTGGGCGTGCACACCGACGGCGTGGCGACCTCACCGCTGGCCGACATCGCGGTCACCAAGGCGCTGCCGCAGGAGTTCTCGCAGATGATGCAGCTGAATATCGAAAACGGTTACAAGAACTTCCTCGATCTGGTTGCCAAATCGCGCAAAATGACCCCGCAGCAGGTTGATCAAATCGCCCAGGGCCACGTCTGGCTCGGCAGCGACGCCAAGGCCAACGGCCTGGTCGATCAGTTGGGCGATTTCGACGACGCGGTGAAGAAAGCCGCCGAGCTGGCGAAGCTGCAGCAGTGGCAGCTCGACTGGTTCGTCGACACCCCGAGCCTCAGCGATATGGTGCTCAGCCAGTTCGGCGTTTCCATTCACGCCATGCTGCCTGCGGCGATTCAGGCCATGTTGCCTGCCCCGCTGGCCTCGGTCGCCAACGCGGTGAAAGAGCAGCCGGGCTTGTTCAATAACCTGAACGATCCGCAAAACCGTTATGCGATCTGTCTAACCTGCGGAGAAGTCCGCTAACAAATAATTCTGCAGCCCGGCCATCGCCGGGCTTTTTTTCTGCCGCCATGCCCCTATAATTCAGCCCATCTTATCTTTGTTAAAATCATGACCATGCAAAAGAAATCCATTTACGTCGCCTACACCGGCGGCACCATCGGCATGCAGCGCTCCGATCACGGCTATATCCCGGTTTCCGGCCACCTGCAGCGCCAGCTGGCGCTGATGCCCGAATTCCATCGCCCGGAAATGCCGGATTTCACCATTCATGAATATGCGCCATTGATTGACTCTTCGGACATGACGCCGGAAGACTGGCAGCACATCGCCGACGACATCAAGCAGAACTACGATCGCTACGACGGCTTCGTGATCCTGCACGGCACCGATACCATGGCGTTCACCGCATCGGCGCTCTCCTTCATGCTGGAAAACCTGGATAAACCGGTGATCGTCACCGGTTCGCAGATTCCGCTGGCGGAGCTGCGTTCCGATGGCCAGACCAACCTGCTCAACGCGCTGTATCTGGCGGCCAACCATCCGGTGAACGAAGTCAGCCTGTTCTTCAACAACAAGCTGTTCCGCGGCAACCGCACCACCAAAGCGCACGCCGACGGCTTCGACGCCTTCGCCTCCCCGAATCTGCCGCCGCTGCTGGAAGCCGGCATTCACATTCGTCGCCAGCACGGCATCGACAGCCCGGCTTGCAACGGCGCGCTGCGGGTGCACGACATCACACCGCAGCCGATCGGCGTGGTCACTATCTATCCGGGCATTTCCGGCGCGGTGGTGCGCAATTTCCTGCTGCAGCCGGTCAAGGCACTGATCCTGCGCTCCTACGGCGTCGGTAATGCGCCGCAGAAGGCCGAGCTGATCGACGAGTTGCGTGCGGCCTCCGAACGCGGCATCGTGGTGGTCAACCTGACGCAGTGCATCTCCGGGCGCGTCAATATGGAAGGCTACGCTACCGGTAACGCGCTGGCGCACGCCGGGGTGATCAGCGGTTTCGACATGACGGTGGAAGCCGCCCTGACCAAGCTGCACTACCTGCTGAGCCAGCCGCTGACGCCGGAACAAATCCGCGCCCTGATGCAGCAAGACCTGCGCGGCGAACTGAGCATCAACGGTTAACCTACTGATCTTTGGAGCGGCGATGAAAACGGCCCTGTTGTTGATCGATCTGCAAAACGATTTCTGCCCCGGCGGCGCGCTGGCGGTCACGGAGGGCGACGCCGTCATCCCGGTTGCCAATCAGGCGATCGCCGCCTGTCTGGCGCGTGGCGAGCCGGTGGTAGCCAGCCAGGACTGGCACCCGGCCAATCACCGCAGCTTTGCGGTGAACTCCCATGCGCAGGTCGGTACCCTCGGCGAGCTGGAAGGTCTGCCGCAGGTGTGGTGGCCAGTGCACTGCGTGCAAGGGAGCCACGGTGCCGATTTTCACCCTCAGTTGCAGCGGCAGCACATCAATGCCGTTTTTCGCAAGGGCCAGGATACGGATATCGACAGCTACAGCGCGTTTTTCGATAACGGCCACCGAGCGCAGACCGAACTGCACGGCTGGCTGCAATCGCAGGGCGTCCGGCGACTGGCTGTCATGGGCCTGGCGACCGATTACTGCGTGAAATTCAGCGTGCTGGATGCGCTGGCTGCCGGTTATCCAACGCAGGTGATCGTCGACGGCTGCCGCGGCGTGAATCTGCAGCCGGACGACAGCGAACGGGCGCTGCAGGACATGGCGCGCGCCGGCGCACAACTGGTTACCCTGTCACAGTTTCTCGCCCACTAAATCCTCTCGGGCGCCACCGGTGCCCTCTCTGCGCGGCGGCGAAAATATCGACGCCGCTCACAATACCGCCCTTCTTCTTCCCCAACGGCTTGTGACCGGCAGGCGCTTTTGCTGTTATGGCTGCGACGCTTTTGGCGTCAATCGGTTATACGCATCCGGGGCCCGCTGAGCCCGGCTTTATTGTGACCGCCTCTGGCGGTACGGTCGGCCTTGCCGATCCAAGGAGACAGACATGAAAATAACCCGAAAACTGCTGCCTTTGCTGGCAGCGGTGCAGTTGGCTATGGCCGGCGTAAGCACGGCCCAGGCGGCTTATCTTTCCGTCGGCTACTTCAACGGCGGCGGCGACGTCACCGCCGGCCCCGGTGGCGACATCGACAAGCTGGACGTCACGCAAATTACCCATCTCAACTATTCCTTCGGCCTGATCTACAACGGTGAGAAAGACGAAGCCAATGCGGCGCTGAAAGACCCCGCTCGCCGCCACCAGATCTATCTGTCGCCGAAGGTAACGGCCGATCTGCAACGGCTGCCGGTGCTGCGTAAACAGAACCCCGAGCTGAAAGTGCTGTTGTCGGTCGGCGGCTGGGGCGCACGGGGTTTCTCCGGCGCCGCCGCTACTGCGGAAAACCGGGCGATATTCATCCGCTCCGCGCTGCAGGCGATCGCACAGTATCAGCTGGATGGTATCGATCTGGACTGGGAATATCCGGTCAACGGCGCCTGGGGACTGGTGGAAAGCCAACCGGCAGATCGCGACAACTTCACCCAGCTGCTGAAAGAGCTTCATCAGGCGCTGGGGAAAGGCAAGCTGTTAACCATCGCCGTCGGGGCCAACGTCAAAAGCCCGCAGGAATGGGTCGATGTGAAAAGTATTGTCCCTTACCTCGACTACATCAATCTGATGACCTACGACATGGCTTACGGCACGCAGTACTTCAATGCCAACCTGTACGATTCAAAGCGTTGGCCAACCGTGGCCGCCGCCGACCACTACAGCGCCGATTTCGTGGTAAAGAATTATCTGGCCGCCGGGCTGAAACCGGCACAGATGAACCTGGGCATCGGTTTCTACGGCCGGGTGCCGAAACGGGCGACCGAGGCCGGCATCGACTGGGACAAGCCGGAGGCCGCCAAGCATCCGGTGACGCAGCCATACTTCAGCACGCGCGAAACCGCCCTGTTCAACGCGCTGGGGCTGGATCTCAGCAAAGATACTTACTTTAAATACCACGATATCGTCAGCAAATTGCTCAACGATCCGCAGCATCGTTTTCGCGAACACTGGGATGAGGACGCCAAGGTACCTTACCTGACGCTGCAATCCGCCGCAGGCAAACCCTTGTTCGCCATCTCCTACGAGAACCCGCGTTCGGTGGCCATCAAGGCCGAGTACATCAAAAGCCAGGGATTGGGAGGAGCGATGTTCTGGGAGTACGGCGCGGACGACAACAACCGGCTGGCGCAGCAGCTGGCGGAATCGCTGGGCATAAAGGGCGAAAAACGGTGAATCGACGGGGCGATGGCGGCATCGCCCCGCTTTAGGGCAGCCTTACTGCGGCTTGAGTTTGGCCAGCGGCTCGGCAACGAACTGCTGTTTCAGCTCTTGCTTGCTCTTCATCACGATCTGCCCGTCGGTACCGATGCTCATGTGCTGCGGATCGACGTTGTTCATCGACTGCCACAGCATCACCGCCTGCAGGCTGTTTTCTTTTTGCTCCGGCGTCAGCGCCACGCCGTCCGGCCATTTGCCCAGCTCAACCGCCTGTACCAGGCGCTGGTATATCTCGGGCGTCATCGCCGCAATCAGATCTTTCACGTCCATCAGAGCCCTTCTCGCTTACGGATGAATAATTAGCTGAATCGATTTTGTTGGTTAAATTACCACTTAGCCGGCCGTTTGGTCGCCATTTTCTCCATCGGTGAAACTCAACGAGGCGGAGTTGACGCAGTAGCGGTCGCCAGTCGGCTGCGGGCCATCGGGGAAAACGTGCCCCAGGTGCGCGTCACAGTGGCCGCAGCGGATTTCAATACGATGCATATTATGTGAATTATCATCAAGATAACGGATTGCATCGACGGAAACCGGCTCATAAAAGCTCGGCCAGCCGCAGCCGGAATCGTATTTGGTTTCGGAATAGAACAGCGGCTGGTTACAGCACAGACAATGGTACACGCCCTCGCGCTTGTTGTGCAGCAATTTGCCGCTGAACGGCGCTTCGGTGCCGCGCTGTTGCGTCACATAACGTTGGATTTCATTCAGTTCCGTGACCGGATGACCGGGGGTTGTCTCTTTAGCCATTTGTGCTTATCTCTGAATATGGATAATGTCAACGAAAACAATGATTAATAATAACAAAAAATTAACACCGCTGCAGGGGTTTTTGGCCTAAACTGTAGCCCATAAAGGCCACGTCACGATGATATGTGATAGCGATCACACATCTTGCGTATGCTGACTTTATACTTGGCGGCTTGTCCCCATATAACGGATGAGGCCGAGCGCAAATGGACTGTGCAATAAGCGTGCAAAACCACCCTTCCGGTTTGACTTGCCGCAAGAATTGACACGATTCCGCTTGACGCTGGGTAAGGTTTTTGTAATTTTACAACCAACCTTTTATTCACTAACAAATAGCTGGTGGAATATATGACTATCAAAGTAGGTATCAACGGTTTTGGCCGTATCGGTCGCATTGTTTTCCGTGCTGCTCAAGAGCGTTCTGACATCGAGATCGTTGCAATCAACGACCTGTTGGACGCAGAGTACATGGCTTACATGCTGAAGTATGACTCTACTCACGGCCGTTTCAACGGTACGGTAGAAGTTAAAGACGGCCACCTGGTTGTTAACGGCAAAACCATCCGTGTTACCGCAGAGAAAGACCCGGCTAACCTGAAGTGGAACGAAGTGGGTGTTGACGTGGTTGCTGAAGCGACCGGTATCTTCCTGACCGACGAAACCGCACGTAAACACATCACCGCTGGCGCTAAAAAAGTCGTTCTGACTGGCCCATCCAAAGATGCGACCCCAATGTTCGTGCGTGGCGCCAACTTTGACAAATATGCCGGCCAGGACATCGTGTCCAACGCCTCTTGCACCACCAACTGCCTGGCGCCGCTGGCTAAAGTCATCAACGACAACTTCGGTATCGTTGAAGGCCTGATGACCACCGTTCACGCGACCACCGCCACTCAGAAAACCGTTGATGGCCCGTCCCACAAAGACTGGCGCGGCGGCCGCGGCGCATCCCAGAACATCATCCCTTCTTCTACCGGCGCAGCGAAAGCGGTTGGCGTTGTTCTGCCAGAGCTGAAAGGCAAACTGACCGGTATGGCGTTCCGCGTACCGACGCCTAACGTATCCGTTGTTGACCTGACCGTGCGTCTGGAAAAAGCAGCTACCTACGAAGAAATCAAGAAAGCCATCAAAGACGCCGCTGAAGGTTCTATGAAAGGCGTTCTGGGCTATGTTGAAGACGACGTGGTTTCCACCGACTTCAACGGCGAAGTACTGACTTCCGTGTTCGATGCCAAAGCCGGTATCGCACTGAACGACAACTTCGTGAAACTGGTTTCCTGGTACGACAACGAAACCGGTTATTCCAACAAGGTTCTGGACCTGATCGCTCACATCTCCAAGTAATGGCATGATGTTAAGCTGATAATGAGGGCGACATTTTTGTCGCCCTTTTTTATTTGTCTCTCCGGCAAACAAGAAGGTTATGGAATGAACGAGAAAATTTTCACCCTGCCCGTTTCCGAACAGATTTCGCCTTACATCAGCCAGCGTCAACTCGATGAGTTGGGCGTAGTGGTGGTCTCGCACCCTAAAGTGCGCGCGGCCGTCGCACTGCAGGGCGCCCATTTGCTGGCCTGGCAGCCCAGCGGTGAACAGCCGGTCATTTGGCTCAGCAACAATACGCCTTTTGCCAAAGGCAAGTCCATCCGCGGCGGCGTGCCGATCTGCTGGCCGTGGTTCGGCCCGGTGGCGCAACCCTCCCACGGTTTTGCCCGCAATCAACCCTGGAGTCTGACGGCGCACGATGAAGATGACAACGGCGTCATCCTGACCTTCACGTTGAAAGACAATGAGCAGACCCGAAAACTGTGGCCGCATGCCTTCACGCTGATTGCCCGCTTCAAGCTGGGAGCAGAGTGCGAGATCGAACTGGAATCGCACGGCGACTATCAGGCCACGGCGGCGCTGCACAGCTACTTCCAGGTCGGCGACATCGATCGGGTCAGCGTAGCGGGCCTGGGCGAGCCTTATATCGACAAGGTGGCGGGCGGCGCAGAGGCGCGCCAGGCGGGCGAAGTGACCTTCGTCGGCCAAACCGACCGCGTCTACACTCGCCCGGAGGCCTTCAGCCAGATCCGCGATCCGGCGCTCGCACGCACCATCGAGGTTCACCACCACCATATGAGTGACGTTATCGCCTGGAACCCGGGCGTAGAGCTCTCCTGCAGCATGGGGGATATGCCGAACGACGGTTACAAGACCATGGTCTGCGTAGAGACCGGGCGCGTCAGTAAACCGCTGGTCGCCGCCGGCGAACAACCGGCCCGTTTGGGTGTGACCTTCCGCAGCCGTAAGAAGGCCTGAAAAGCCGTGCGCGGCAGCGCACTACCGATGTGCAAAAGGGGCGCTGGCGCCCCTTTTTGATGCACGTCATGCACGATTATCGTGCAATGCGTGATTAGAAGGTGTAGCTCACACCCGTCATCAACAAACCGGTGTAGGATTTATCCACCATCGGACTGTCTTTCACTTCATCAGACAACTTCACATAGCGGCCGACGAAGAAGGCATTCCAGCTTTTGTTGATCTGGTAATTGGCGCTCAGTTCGAGATACGGCGCCCAGCTATCGCCTGGGGTGTAGCTGTCCAGGCCGCTGCGGCGCGACTCATTGGCGCTGACGCCATAGTAGTATTTGTTCTGGTTCTTGCTGTTCCACATTACGCCCACGCCCGGGACCAGCGTCAGCGCGTCCAGATCAAACTTGTACAGGTAAGCCACATCGCCCACCAGCCCGTTGCTGTTGTTCAGCGTGTCGCCGGTGAAAGTGGTACGGATAGTGCCCCACTCGGCGTTGTGCGAATAGGCCAGGCCGGCCATCAGCGTGCCGCGGCGCTTGTCGAGACGCTTCATGCGATCGTCGTCGCTGTCGCCCGGACGGTAGCCCCATGGCGTGTAGTAACCCATGATGCTCAGCTGGTTTTCTTGATCCTTCCACAGGTAGTAACCGGCGGTCAGAGTACGGAAGTAGAAGTCGTCACCTTCGTAGTCGATAACGGGCACCGGATACACGCGGTCCTGATAACCACGATACGCGTCCGGGCTAACCAGCGCGGCAGCGCCGAGTGACCAGGTTCCCGCCTGAGCACTTTGCGCACAAACCATTGCGGAAGCGATAATTGCTAGCGTTTTGAGTTTTGAAATCTTCACTGGTTCTTTTTCCATAAATTACAGGGTTAATAGCTGCAACAGTTTATGTGAAAATTTAGTTACGCGCCTAATCTTTACAATAGAAAACGACCAAGATCGAATAACTTATAGCGGAATTATGAATTAATCATGGCGGAACGATGACGTTTCATCCCGCAGGCCGCGCCAGACAAGGCATTTGGCTCACACGGTAATAACTGAGTCATTGATATGACTTAAAAAAAGCTTTTTCTGCGGCAGGAAATTTTCCGGCAAGCAAACTAAGCTTAAATCAGAAGGTGAATTTATCCTGGGCCCAGTGGCATACAGCGCAACTCGCGATAATAAGCGCACCAAGTTGGCATACGGGTTGCTGTACTCAGGCGTATTCTCATCTTTCGGGAGCCAGAACACTATCACACGCTCTCTTTAACCTGTGCTAATAACGAAAGGACGGGCATCATGAACATATTTGACCACTATCGCCAGCGCTACGAAGCTGCCAAGGACGAAGAGTTCACACTGCAGGAATTTCTTACCATTTGCCGGCAAGATCGCAGTGCCTATGCCAACGCGGCCGAACGTCTGCTGATGGCTATCGGTGAACCTGTGATGGTCGACACTGCGCTAGAATCACGCCTGTCACGCCTGTTCTCCAACCGCGTGATCGCACGTTATCCGGCCTTCGAAGAGTTCTACGGCATGGAAGAGGCCATCGAACAGATCGTCTCTTACCTGAAACACGCCGCGCAGGGCCTGGAAGAGAAGAAACAGATCCTGTATCTGCTGGGCCCGGTGGGCGGCGGTAAGTCCTCGCTGGCAGAACGCCTGAAGGCGCTGATGCAGCGCGTGCCCATCTACACCCTCAGCGCCAACGGCGAGCGCAGCCCGGTCAACGATCATCCTCTGTGCCTGTTCAATCCACAGGAAGATGCCTCGATCCTGGAAAAAGAGTTCAATATCCCCAGTCGCTATCTCGGCACCATCATGTCGCCGTGGGCGGCCAAGCGCCTGCATGAGTTCGGCGGTGATATCACCAAGTTTAAAGTCGTGAAAGTGCGCCCTTCCATTCTGGAACAGATCGCCATCGCCAAAACCGAACCGGGCGACGAGAACAACCAGGACATCTCTGCGCTGGTCGGTAAAGTGGATATCCGTAAACTGGAGAACCACGCGCAGAACGATCCGGACGCCTACGGCTACTCTGGCGCCCTGTGCCGCGCCAACCAGGGGATAATGGAATTCGTCGAGATGTTCAAAGCGCCGATCAAGGTGCTGCATCCGCTGCTGACCGCGACCCAGGAAGGCAACTACAACGGCACCGAAGGCATCTCCGCCCTGCCGTTCAGCGGCATTATTCTGGCGCACTCCAACGAATCCGAATGGGTGACCTTCCGTAACAACAAGAACAACGAAGCGTTCCTCGACCGCGTGTACATCGTCAAGGTGCCTTACTGCCTGCGCGTGTCGGAAGAGATCAAGATTTACGACAAACTGCTGGACCACAGCGAGCTGACCCACGCGCCCTGCGCGCCGGGCACCCTGGAGACGCTGGCGCGGTTTAGCGTGCTGTCGCGGCTGAAAGAGCCGGAAAACTCGAGCATTTACTCGAAAATGCGCGTGTATGACGGCGAAAGCCTCAAGGATACCGATCCGAAAGCCAAGTCCTATCAAGAGTACCGCGACTACGCCGGGGTTGACGAAGGCATGAACGGCCTCTCCACCCGTTTCGCCTTTAAAATCCTTTCGCGGGTATTTAACTTCGATCACGCCGAGGTGGCGGCTAACCCGGTGCACCTGTTCTATGTGCTGGAACAGCAGATCGAGCGCGAACAGTTCCCGCAGGATTTGTCCGAGAAATACCTGGAACACCTGAAAGGCTACCTGATCCCAAAATACGCCGAGTTTATTGGCAAAGAGATTCAGACCGCCTATCTGGAATCCTACTCGGAATACGGACAGAACATTTTTGATCGCTACGTGACCTACGCGGACTTTTGGATCCAGGATCAGGAGTATCGCGATCCCGATACCGGTCAGCTGTTCGACCGCGAGTCCTTGAACGCCGAACTGGAAAAAATTGAAAAACCGGCCGGCATCAGCAACCCGAAAGATTTCCGCAACGAAATCGTGAACTTCGTGCTGCGCGCCCGCGCCAACAACAACGGCCGCAACCCGAACTGGACCAGCTACGAGAAGCTGCGTACCGTGATCGAGAAGAAAATGTTCTCCAATACCGAAGAGCTGTTGCCGGTGATTTCATTCAACGCCAAAACCTCGACGGACGAGCAGAAAAAACACGACGACTTCGTCGACCGCATGATGGAGAAAGGCTATACCCGTAAGCAGGTGCGCCTGCTGTGTGAATGGTATCTGCGGGTCAGAAAATCCTCATAACGCCTCAGGTAAGCGGCATTATCAGGGCCATGTCCACAGTCATGGACGTTGCAGCGCAGCCCACGGAGGGGCTGCACATTGCGCTGTAGCGGCCGGGACATGAAGAGTTGGCAACGTCGTTTGGGGGAAGTATGGCCTATTTCATTGACCGACGGCTGAACGGCAAAAACAAGAGCATGGTGAACCGCCAGCGCTTCTTGCGTCGTTACAAGTCGCAAATCAAACAGTCGATTGCCGAAGCCATCAACAAGCGTTCGGTCACCGACGTAGACAGCGGGGAGTCGGTCTCCATCCCCACTGACGATATCAACGAACCGATGTTTCATCAGGGGCGCGGCGGCACGCGCCATCGGGTGCATCCGGGCAACGACCACTTCGTGCAGAACGATCGCGTTGAGCGGCCTCAGGGCGGTTCAGGCGGTGGCGGCGGCCAGGGCAACGCCAGCCAGGATGGTGAAGGCCAGGATGAATTCGTCTTCCAGATTTCTAAAGACGAATATCTCGATCTGTTGTTCGAAGATCTTGCCCTGCCCAACCTTAAAAAGAACCAGTACAAGCAGTTGACCGAGTTCAAAACCCACCGCGCCGGCTATACCGCCAACGGTGTGCCGGCCAACATCAGCGTCGTACGATCGCTGCAAAACTCGTTGGCGCGGCGTACCGCCATGACCGCTGGGAAAAGGCGCGCGTTGCACGAACTGGAAGACGAGTTGAACCAGCTGGAAAACACCGAACCGGTGCAGTTGCTGGAAGAGGAGCGGTTACGCAAGGAGATTGCCGAACTGCGCAAGAAAATCGAAAGCGTGCCGTTTATCGACACCTTCGACCTACGCTACAAAAACTATGAGCGCCGGCCGGAACCCTCCAGCCAGGCGGTGATGTTCTGCCTGATGGACGTGTCCGGCTCGATGGATCAGGCGACCAAAGACATGGCCAAACGTTTTTACATCCTGCTTTATCTGTTCCTGAGCCGTACCTATAAAAACGTCGAGGTGGTCTATATTCGCCACCACACCCAGGCGAAAGAGGTGGACGAACAGGAGTTCTTCTATTCGCAAGAAACCGGCGGCACCATCGTCTCCAGCGCGCTGAAATTGATGAACGACGTCGTCGAAGAGCGCTACGACCCGGCGCAATGGAATATCTACGCCGCGCAAGCGTCGGACGGTGACAACTGGGCCGATGACTCACCGCTGTGCCATGAGCTGTTGGCGAAGAAGATCCTGCCGATGGTGCGTTACTACAGCTATATAGAAATCACTCGTCGCGCTCACCAGACGCTGTGGCGCGAATATGAGGATCTGCAGGCGAAATTCGACAACTTCGCCATGCAGCATATCCGCGAGCCGGACGATATTTATCCGGTATTCCGCGAACTGTTTCGCAAGCAGACCGTGTAATCATAAAAACGGCCGGAGAATGTATGCCCGGCCGTTTTATTTATCAACGAATTCAAATGCTATTTCTGCGGGGTGCATCCGCATCCGGCGTCAATCATAGAGTCAACTCACCTGAATACAACACGGGGCCGGTCGGTTGCTGGCTCGGTGAGCCACCTAACGGCTCCAGGCTGATGGCAATCGTTGCTCCTTTAACTAAATCAGCATCTGCCAAATAAAACTGACTCACGCCTTTCACGTTCACGAGCCCAATTGAAACGGGTTTATGTCCTACAGGAATCAGCCATAGTTCAAGACTTTTCCCGTCCGGAATAGCGGCGAGCCCTAAGGGGGTTATACGAACAATTTTTCTTTGACCGTCTGAACTAACGACCCACGTCCCTTGATTCGTTCCATTCAGCACAACTAGCGGTTTCAGCTCTGGCGTACGCCAATAAAACCACGAACTCAGGCTCAATGCGCCCAATCCCGCAGCAAGCCCCCATGCAATATAGTTTCGCACGCGCCGTCGGGGCGAAGCGTATCGAGGCAGATTTAATTCGATTCTTTTCCAAACGCTTTCAGGGGGCGATATTGGCGTGATATCGATATCCAGCCCTGACCAAATACTTTGCCATTTTCCAACCTGGTTAGCTAAAACGCTATCCGTTTTCAGACGGCGCTCAAAATGCAGCCGAGCATTCCCTCTGAGCGTGCCAAGAGCATATTCTGCAGCCAACATGTCATCACTTTCGCGTCTGTTCATAGGCCCAGGCAATCCTTTAGATGTGCTAGCGCCCTGCGGACCCAGCTTTTTACCGTACCCAGCGGTTGCTGCAACCAATCAGCGATATCCGCGTGCGACATCCCTTGATAATATGCCAAAGCAATACTTTGCCGTTGTTCAGAAGTCAGATGCTTCAAACAGTCATTTAACTTTTTAGCCAGCTCCTCCTCATCACCCTGGCTTTCATTTTCCGACTGAGGGATTTGATCGCTATATTCTTCTTCCAGTTCCACATGGCGCCCGTGCCGGCTACGCAATCCATCAATACATCGATTCCTTATAATATGAGTAAGCCATGTCATAGGCGAACTCATGGTAGGGTCATAATCTCCAGCACGTTGCCATATGGTAAGAAAGCCGTCGATCAGAACCTCTTCTGCCCACTGACGATTACGCAACATGCGTAGCGCAACGGCGAATAAACATGCGGATGTCGAACTGTACAGGCGTTCAAATGCTCGGCGATCGCCATTAGCGATCGCCTTTAAGCACATTATCTGGTTTTCTTTCAACGAGTGATCCATGCCATTCCTAAAGCGGTTAAGCTTTGCCCATTTCGAGTATAGGCATTACTTTGGCATTAGCACGGTATCAATAACCTCAATTACACCGTTTTGCTGTCGCACATCATAGGTGCTGATGTTGGCGACGTCGCCTTTGGCATCTTTGATCTGAATATTATGCGGACCGTTATTCATAAACCATAGCGACTGGCCATTGACGGTTTTGAGTTCCGCCCGTCCTCCGCCTTGCTCAATTTTTCTCTCCAGAGCTTTCATGTCATAGTTCCCCGCCACGACGTGATAGGTCAACACGCTGGTCAACAGAGTTTTGTTCTCCGGTTTTAGTAGATTATCCACCGTACCGGCAGGCAATTTGGCGAATGCGGCATTCGTTGGCGCAAAGACCGTATAAGGTCCTTTGCCTTGCAAGGTATCGACCAAGCCGGCAGCTTTAACCGCCGCAACCAGCGTCGTATGATCTTTTGAATTCAGCGCATTTTGCACAATGTTTTTTGAGGGGTACATCGCAGCCCCCCCAACCATCACGGATGCCGAATCAGCGGCAACGGCCAGGGTTGCGGCGCTGAACAATAATGAGCCGGTGAAGATAGTGGAGATAAGCGTTTTCATGATTAAGTCCTCAACGTAAGCGGAGCGGAAGTGTCGCTCATTACTGATATACGCATGAGGGGCGCCAAGTGGATGCACGGATGGCAAAAAATAACGCAAAAGGAACGAGCACCTTTACAAAGATCCCTAACAAATACATGCTCCGGTGCTGACAGCCACTTTCCATTCTTTCTTCTGAGGTTATTCCTAAACATTCGCCTCCATGCCTGCGCGGCTTGATAGGAATATTCCCATTCAGTTATCGTTACTTTATCGCTTAAGTCCTTTCCTAAGCGAAATTTGCCTCATTTTATTTTTCCATGGCTTCTCAGCCCGCCACGGTGGGCATTTACCTGTCAGCAGGTTAGACATCATGATCGACTACACTCTCTTTGGCCTCAACAAACAAGATGTTGATGAATACCATAAGCAAATTTGCTGCCTGCTCGGCAAAAGCGTGCTACTGGTGCTGACCGCCAACAAGCCGATAACCAAACAGAACCTGCTCGCCTGCCTTATCCAGGAGGTGGAAAAACAGCCCGATGATTATTTTCAGAGACTGCATCGTGCAGCAATAGAAATGATCGGCGTCAACGGACGTTAAGGCGATATGCGCAAGGCGGAAATCTACGCCATTATTGCCACCCTCGTGGTGTTAATGATGATGTTCATCATTAACCTCGATAGCGATATCAACCCTTATCCCTAATAAGCGCCTATTACGCCGGCTCTTTAGCCCGGCGTAATAGGCAGCGAAGGCATACTCGGTTATAGGCTGTCACCTTTTAGCCAGATGACCTTCCTGCCTTGCTTTATACAGAACCGGCCGCTTCGTCAATCAATCCCGCCACCTCTGCGGCATGGGAAACCAGCGAAGCATGGCTGGCATTCAGCACCATGACTTTCTTTGCCTGCAGCCGCTGCGCCATATGCCGCTGATTCTCCGGCGCTATCATGCGATCGTCACTGGAGAGTTGATACCATGACGGTTTATGTTTCCAGGCTGGTTCATTGATAGTGTTACCGAAGGTATCGGCCAGCGGAGCCTTCTGCGCCACCGCCATCACCAGCGCCTCATCAGCGGTCAGATCCTGGCAAAAGCTCTCATGAAACTTGTCGGCTTTGATCCACAGATAGCCGTCGCTGTCCGGGGCCAGATTCGCGACCGCCGCAGGGGGATGCGCTTGCGTAATACCGCCGGGGCTTTCTCCAGCGTCCGGCGCAAAGGCGGCAATGTAGACCAGGCCGACCACGTTAGGCTGGTTGCCCATTACCGTGATCACGGCACCACCGTAAGAGTGCCCCACCAGCAATACCGGTCCCGCTTGCTGCGCGACCATCTTGCGCGTGCGTTCCGCATCCTCGGCCAACGAGGTCAGCGGCATTTCCACCGCATGCATCGCCGAATATCCCTTACGCGACAACTCGAGGATGACCTTACTCCAGTGCGCGGCGCCGCCCCAGAATCCGTGGACCAGCACGATGGTTGGTTTTGTGCTCATTGACGACTCCTTCATCTCATATGGAGGCACTGTAGACAGGTCAACAGCCGCCCTTCGGGACGCGCCTTACTGCCGGCGACGTCGCGCGATCCCCATTTTATATAGTTAGCCTCGCGGCATTCGGCAATAGCTACGACGGGTTAAGGGGTCGATTTTCAGACGCCGTCATGACCTTGCGAGGCGGCATAAGCCGTGGTGACAGCGCGAAAAATAGGATTAAAACTAGGATTTTTACCCATGTCGATCTAAAATCTCACGCAAAAACAAAGACAAGTAAATCCTATCTGCCGGGAAAAGGAATGTAGTTGTGAAGGAAATGATCTCCATCGTTTTGATGACGTGCCTGCTGGCGCTGCTGTTTTCGTGGCTGTTCGTCTACGGTCTTAACATTCATTAAACCTGCGGCGGCAATAAATACCCCTCCCCAACTGGCAAACAAGCGCATCGGGACGATGCGCTAAAACCGCCCCCAAAGCGCCCACGAAAGCAAAACCTGACGCTATCTTGCCTTAACCTTTCCGCCCACAGATACATCAATAATATTTACAGATAACAGTCCTATCCCCTTTCGGCATCCCGCGCCAACTTTTTTCTTACCTGGCGCAGCCCCGCCAAAGTGAGGGCTTGCCGACGCAAAATGTTACCGGTAACTATGTTGTTGATTTCTTTTCGTAATAAACGTAAAGCTGTTAATAACCCTGTGTTCTTTATAGAAATAAATTATGCAATCTTATGGATAAAGGTTGGAATTAACGGCCGTGGGTCATTGATTATCGCCCGCCAAGCTCCTAGAATTCGCGCGTAAAAATACAACTGGGATCGGGTTTCATGTCGTCGCTGTGGGTTGCAACGCAATACTGTTATTTTATTGGTCTGTTAGTTTCTATGGTTTTCACCTATCTGGTTAGCCGGGACACCGTCAAAATTCGCTGTATCAGCGCGCTGACCATCGGGTTAACCTGGCCGTTGAGTCTGCCGGTCGTGTTGCTGTTTTCGCTGTTCTAATCCCCCAATAGACCTCGCGGCGGGCTTGGTTTTTTAAACAGCCATGCTAATGAAAAAGGGAAGGCCGCCGGCGTCGCGGTTTTTTGGCGTGGGATAAAAAAAACGCCAGCGCAAGGCTGGCATGAAAACTGGAAGCAATGTGAGCAATGTCGTGCCGGTTCGGGGGGCACAGAAGGAGACAACCCTTTCCCCTCACCGGCCAAAAGATGATAATACGTCTCATTATTGATTGTAAAGTCATTTCCCTGCGCGACTTTTTCCCTTTGGTAAAATATCAGCCGCGCGCCGCTCGCCAGCACCGATACAACCGCCCGGCGCCCCACACCAGCAGCCACAGCAAAATATTCACCCCCAACCATAGCATCAGCAAGTAGAAGAAAGTTTGATAACCGGGTATGCCCCGATCGGCCAAAAACGGGTTAAAGTGCAAAAATTTGACGATCGCGAAGGGGTTAAGATTAAAACGGTTGAACACGGCCGCCGTCAGCAGCGGCGGCAACAGCGTGTAAAAAGCCAGGCTGAACAGCAGCAGAACCTTAGTACCCGAAGTGTTTTTATAATCTTTCATATCAATATATTACGTCTTTCATCAGGGTGCGAAAACTGCCAAACACTCACACACCAGCCGACCTCGAGAGAGAAAAAGAGTTCCAGGCCAGCGCGGAAATAAAGCCGATCCTGTGTTTAATCGTCATTTAGCGCCCGGGTGATATATACCCTGTGAATTTTAAATTACGATGCCGCCGCGCCGTCTTCAACCGTCGCGTTTGCCTGGCGTCATCAGGAGGCATTAATGAAACCGGACGCACTCTCCCTGCCGCCGAGCCCGAAAAAACTCAAAGTGATCTACGGCTGGTATATATACGTGATCTATATCCTGCTGGTTTTCAACATTTACATGGCGGTCTACAACGTCTGCGTTCGGCACCCGCTTGAAGCGCCCCTGCTGTCGCTGTTTCACAGCCTGTTCCTCGCGTTGATGCTGCAGCAGGTGCTCAAGAAGAACGTCGTTTTCGCCTGGATCTTGCTGAGCTATTTTATCCTGATGCGCCTGTATTACGCCAATGTGCTGCATGTGGAGTTCACGCTGGTGAGCCGTGGCCTGGTACTGCTGATTCTGACGCTGCTGCTTACCGGCGCCGTGGCCGTCGGGCAACTGGCCACGCCCCCGCAGCGGCATGATTGGCTGGCGCGGCTGGGCTGGCGGCAATGGGGAGCGCTCACGGCGCTGGCGGCCATCCTGACCCCGTTGATTACCACTGACTACCTTGGGTAAACCCGACGCTATTTGGGGATATGGGGTTCGGAAATATCTACGATGCGGCATATTTTGGTGTAGTTGCCCGCCTTCTCACAGATCTTGTCCGTGACAAACACGCTAAGGTAGCCCAGCAGCAGCAAGTAGCCAACCATGCACAGAATAAAGATAAGCGTTCTCACCGATAGCGACCAACCAGACAAGAGTATCCCAAACATCATAACCTGAACGCGGCGCTTTAAAAGGATTTCATGTGCGCACCGGCCGCATCGGCGCACGTTCTGTAGTAACATTAAGCTACCCCACCAACCACCGGAAACGCCGATGCACCATCTGATGTTAGATATTGAAACCCTGGATATAAAACCCAGCGCCGTCATTCTGGTGATTGCGGCGGTGTTTTTTGATCCCCGAACCGGGGAGCTGGGCGCCGAATTCGAAGCCGCCGTCAGCAGCCAGAAAGACCAACCGGGCCGTACCATCAGCCTGGATACGGTCGCCTGGTGGGCGAAGCAGTCCGATGAAGCGCGCAAGCAGGCCTTCGGCGGCACCGAGAGCCTGAAGCGCGTGCTGAGCAGCCTTAGCCGCTTCATCCATATGAACAGCACCGATACGGTGAAAGTCTGGGGCAACGGCAAAGAGTTCGACTGCGCGATCCTCGAGCATGCCTTCCAGCAGTTGGAAATGCCCTGCCCGTGGAAATTCTGGGATACTCAGGACGTGCGCACGGTGATCACGCTGGCGGAACTGCACGGCTTTAACCCGAAAAAGACCCGCCCGTTCGAAGGCATGCCGCATCGCGCGCTGGATGATGCTCGCCACCAGGCCCGCTATGTGGCCGATACCGTCTCGGCGCTCTATTACCGCCAGGGGGCGCAGCGCTGACCCGCTTTGCCCCTTTTCATTTGCCGCCAGAGTCTCTACTCTAGCCCTCTTTGTCACTCGGACGTGCCTTTCCTGTTATGCAAAAGTTTCTGTTTATGCTTCTCAGCCTGGTGCTGCTCGGCCCATTAGGCATCGATCTTTACCTGCCAACCATTCCCGCCATTGCTGTCGGCCTGGGCAGCAGTGAAGCGCTGATCCAATCCACCATATCGCTGTTTATACTGGTGCTCGGCCTCGGCCAGGTCATCGCCGGCCCGCTGGTCGATAACTATGGACGCAAGCCGGTGGCGCTGGCCGGCATTATCCTCTACATGATCGGCGCCGCGATGGCGGCGCTGGCCACCAGCCCGACGGTTTTCATCGCTTCGCGTCTGCTGCAAGGGGTGGCAGTTTGCTGCACCGCCGTCGTCGCCTTCAGCGGCGTGCGCGATCGCCTGAATGGTGACGATGCCGCCCGCGCTTTCGGCTTTCTCAACGGCACGCTGAACATCATCCCGGCGCTGGCACCGCTACTCGGCGGCCTGCTCGCCGAAGCCTTCGGCTGGCGTGCCCCTTTCTGGTTCCTGGTCGGCTATGCGCTGCTGGTGTTGGTGCTCATCGCGCTGCGCCTGCCGGAAACCCGCCCCGCCGACACCGTGCCGGTCAAAGGGCTGCCGGTACGCCAATATGCGCGCATCCTCAGCGAACGCCGCTTCCTCGCCTTTGCGGTGGTGAACTCCGGGGCGATGGGCATGGCGCTGACTTACGTTTCCCTGGCACCGAACGTGCTGATGGGTACCGCCGGCCTGACCCCGCTGCAATTCTCGCTGGTGTTCGGCGCCAACGGTTTCTGGATCATGCTGGTCAGCTTCTTCGCCAACCGCATCATCCACAAGGTTGGCCGCCCGGTTTGCCTGGCGACCGGCGGCATTTTGATGGGGCTGGGCTGTCTGGGTCTGCTGCTGGGCGTCCTGCTGTTGCCTGCGATGGCGCAAGCACACTGGCTGGCGTATATGCTGCCGGTCGCCAGCGCCTGCGCCGGGTTGGCGTTCGTGATGGGTCCGGCCACCAGCTACGCGCTGGAGCCGTATTCCAATGAGGCCGGCGTCGCGTCCGCGCTGGTCGGTTTCGTGCAGATGGCGGGCGGTGCCGCGCTGGGTTTGGTGGCGATGGCGTTGCCGCTGCAACCTAAGCTCTCGCTGGCGTTGGTCATGCTGGCGGGCTGCCTGCTGGCGCTGCACGCACGGCGGCTCAGCAAGCAGATTAAAGGGCAGATTAGAAAAGTCGCCTGAGCCGCGGCTCAGGCTTCGGTGACGACCGGCACCCGCGCCGCTAACGCCGACAGCAGCTCATAGCCTAACGTCCCTGCCGCCGTGGCCACCTCGTCCACCGGCAGGCGTTTCCCCCACAGCTCCACTTCGGCGCCCAGTTCGACTTGCGGACAGGGCGTCAGATCCACCGCCAGCATGTCCATCGATACCGTTCCCAGTGTGCGCGTCAGCACACCATCAACCCATACCGGCGTACCGGTCGGCGCATGGCGCGGATAGCCGTCGGCATAGCCGCAGGCCACCACGCCGATACGCTGTGCGCCGGCGGCGCTATAACGGCCGCCGTACCCCACGCGATCGCCAGACTTCAGCTGCTGAATGCCGATAATCTCGCTGCTCAGCGTCATCGCCGGCTGCAGTCCCGTCGACGCAACATCATTCCAGCTACCGCTCGGCGAAGCGCCATACAGAACGATCCCAGGGCGAATCCAGCTGCCATGGGTCGAAGGATGCCACAGCGTGGCGGCCGAATTGGCGAGGCAGCGCGGCAGCGGTATATCGGTAGCCGCCGCCTCGATAGTGGCCATCTGCTGGGTTACGCCTTCCGGGCCGTCGGCGGTAGCGAAATGGCTCATCAGCGTCAGCTCGGCGATGTTGGCAACCGCCTGCGCCCTTTGCCACACCTCACGCAGCCGCTCGGGTGCGAACCCCAACCGATTCATGCCGCTGTTCACTTTCAGATAGACATTGAGCGGCGCGCTCAGCGTGGCGTCGGCGATCGCCGCCAGCTGCCAGTCACTGTGCACCGCCGTCGTCAGACGATAACGATCGAGCAACGCCAGATCCTGCTGCTGGAAGAAACCTTCCAGCAGCAGGATAGGCCCTTGCCAACCCGATTCGCGCAGCAGCACCGCTTCGGCCAGATCCAGCATGGCGAAGCCGTCGGTTTGCGCCATGCTGCGCCAAACGTGTTTGATGCCGTGGCCATAGGCGTTGGCTTTGACCACCGCCCACACTTTGGCGCCGGGGGCGAAACGGCGTACCACCTGCAGGTTATTTTCAATCGCGCCGAGATGCATCGTGGCGGTTATGGGACGGGGCATCAGTTCTCCTTGGGGCAGCATACAGCGGCCACGCGCGCCTGCGCGTGGCCGGGAAAGTCTATGACAGCGTCGACGACTAACGTGCGGGATGCACGTCGTTCAGCGGAACCGCGTGTTGCTGGCGAAACCCGGCGCTGTAACGCGCCACCGCCAGATCGTCGGAAGGGATCGCCGGCGTAATGCCGGACATCAGGTCGGACAACAACTGCCCGGAACCGCAGGCCATCGTCCAGCCCAACGTGCCATGCCCGGTATTGAGATACAGGTTCTTCAGCGAAGTGCGGCCGACAATTGGCGTGCCGTCCGGCGTCATCGGCCGCAGGCCGGTCCAGAACGTCGCGTCTTCCACTCTGCCGCCGTTGGGGTAGAGATCGCGTACCACCATCTCCAGCGTTTCGCGCCGTTTTTGCTCCAGCTGCGTGTTGAAACCGACGATCTCCGCCATGCCGCCAACGCGAATACGCTGGTCGAAGCGCGTGATGGCGATTTTATACGTCTCATCCAATACCGTAGAGAACGGCGCCGCCGCTTCGTCGGTGATAGGAATGGTCAACGAATAGCCCTTCAGCGGGTAAACCGGTATCGACACCAGGCCGCGCAACAGCGCCGTGGAGTACGAACCGAACGCCACCACGTAGCTATCGGCCTTGAACACTTCCTCACCACACTGCACGCCGGCAATCTTGTCGCCCTCCACCAGCAGGCGATCGACGCTGCGGTTGAACAGAAAAGTCACGCCCGCCTGCTCTGCCATCTTCGCCAGCTGTTGCGTAAACAGCTGGCAATCGCCGGTCTCGTCGTTCGGCAACTGCAGGCCGCCGGTCAGCTTGTGCGCCACCTGGGCCAGCGCCGGCTCAACACTGGCGAGCTGGCTGGCCTCCAGCAGTTTGTAAGGCACCCCGGCATCTTCCAATACCGCAATGTCTTTCGCTGCGTTTTCGAACTGTTGCTGGGTGCGGAACAGCTGCAGCGTGCCGCCCTGGCGGCCTTCGTATTGGATCCCGGTTTCCTGCCGCAGCGCCTTGATGCAGTCGCGGCTGTATTCCGCCAGGCGCACCATGCGGCCTTTGTTAGTCATGTAGTGTTCGGTGTTGCAGTTTTTCAGCATCTGCCACATCCAGTTGAGCTGGAAGCTGCTGCCGTCGAGGCGGATCGCCAACGGCGTATGGCGTTGGAACATCCACTTAATGGCCTTCAGCGGCACGCCCGGCGCCGCCCAGGGAGCGGCATAGCCCGGTGAAATCTGTCCGGCGTTCGCCGCGCTGGTTTCCAATGCCGGGCCAGGCTGGCGATCGATCACCGTCACCTCATGCCCCGCCTTCGCCAAATACCAGGCACTGGCTACGCCCACCACTCCACTACCTAAAATTACCACTCGCATCGCTGACTCCAGCCCAAGGCTTCACAAAGCATAATCTTCTGCTCACAGGAAATTAACTCAGTGAAAAAATCCGTCCAACAACTTCGTCATCAAACGTGACAATATTCACAATTAATTTATCGTCGATGGGCTCAGCATTTGCAATAGCCACCTGAAAATAGCGATAAGATGCGGTTTATGGGGGAATATGGCGTCGTGTCGCCGCTGAATCGACATCAATGCTATCAATGATAGCAAGGAAAAAAGGCGTGATAAGCAACAATGATTTAACAGAATATAAAAATATCACCCAATACATAAACAGAATAAAAAACCAATAAAATAAAAAACACCAACATAACAAACAAAGCGAGGTGTCTCTCCCCACAGCAGAAAAATCGCGTAAAATTTCAGCGCAACATTAACCCTTCTTTTAATGATGGAATAAAACGGCCGATTATCTTGGCCCCGCTCGTTTGTGTTGAGTACTGCAGCACGATATGAACGTTAAAGCCGGAAGCAAGCCCTAAAATTCACACTGTCGCTCTTCCGGAGAATCCCTTATGTTCATCGCCATCTACCGGTTCTCAGTCAAAACCGGACACGAACAAGCCTTTCGCCAGGCTTGGCTTGAGTTGACCCAAGGCATCTATCTGCAACGCGGCAGCCTCGGCTCCCGCCTGCATCGTGATGTAGGCGGGCAGTTTATTGGCTATGCGCAGTGGCCAAGCCGCGCCGCATGGGAAAGCGCCGGTGATATTCAGCTGGATGAACGCTATCGGCAAGCCCGGGAACGAATGCGCGCGACGTTATTGGCGGATGAAACGTTATTTGAAATGGCAGTGACGGACGATTACCTGCAAATCAGACCGTTTGATTGAGCACAAGCCCACGCAAGCGGGCTTGTGGTTGCGGGGAAAGCGGCATCAATGATGCAGCATCTCGTCCACGACTTCTTTGGTCTGCAGCTGGAAGGGATAATAGGTCGGCCAGTTGTCCATCTCTTTCAGCAACGCCTCCTGCGACGTGTTGCCCATAAAGATATGGAAATGCGCTGATTTGCGCGGACCGATAATGTGATCGCTGAACTGCACGAATTTCGGCGCCAGGCTGCCGGCATCCTGGCATTCGAACAGATAACGCACGCCCTTTTTACCGGAGACATACGTCAGGATCTTATGCCCGGCGTACTTATACTGACAGGCGCTGGATTGGTCGCCACGATGAAACTCCATGACGCCGTTCTCAATGCCGATAGTATCCACATCGGTGGCATACCCTTTGCGGTAATACGCCTTCACTTCTGCGAAGGTCTTGCTCTTATCCTGCGCCGCCTTCTTCTTGAACACCGGATCGAGATCCCCATTGAGCAGATAAGGATACACGGATTGCCACACGCCCTCCCAATCCGCCAGGTCGCGATCTTTGACGTCTTTATCGTCGAACACGCCCGCTTCCGCCTTTTTTTCCACTTCCGTCAGCGGTTTGCCATGTGAATGATGCCCGTGGGCAAGCGCCTGCCCGCTGATAAACAGCGCTGCCAGCGCCACCGCCAGTTTGCCAAAATGCCTCGCCAAAAGATGCTCCTTGTCCATCATTGAGAAAATGAAAAGTTACAATATAACATAACAAATTTCAATCCCTGCCGCGCTGCAGAGTTGCTATTGCGCCCCTCTGCCGCAGGGTTATACTCGAAAAGGAAGCATGGTGCTGTGCCGCCTTCTGCCGGGACGGACGCGGCACCGGCGGGCGCTGGATTGACTGCCGTTCGCACCCCTGCGTACCGACATTTTTATTTCACTGATTTGCAACGGTTAATTATGACTTGAACTATGCTTGTTACAGGGCCTGCCGTTTGAGCGAGGCCCGTGAATAATGAGGGTGCGCTGATGACTACTTCAACACGTGAAAAGGTTAAGGATGATAAACGTCTGAGCGATGGACCGGACTGGACGTTCGAACTGCTGCAGGTGTATTTGGAGCAGGTCGACCGCGTCGCCAAACATTACCGGCTCGACACCTACCCCCATCAGATCGAGGTAATCACCTCCGAACAGATGATGGACGCCTATTCGAGCGTCGGTATGCCGATCAACTATACCCATTGGTCCTTCGGCAAGAAATTCATCGAAACCGAGCAGCGCTACAAACAAGGCCAGCAAGGGCTGGCGTATGAAATCGTCATCAACTCCAATCCCTGCATCGCCTACCTGATGGAGGAGAACACCATCACCATGCAGGCGCTGGTGATGGCGCACGCTTGTTATGGCCACAACTCGTTCTTCAAGAATAACTATCTGTTCCGCAGCTGGACCGACGCCAGCTCCATCGTCGATTATCTGCTGTTTGCTCGCCACTACATCAGCCAGTGTGAAGAACGCTACGGCGTCGAAGAAGTGGAGCGGCTGCTGGATTCCTGCCACGCGCTGATGAACTACGGCGTCGACAGGTACAAACGTCCGCAGAAAATCTCGTTGGTCGAAGAGAAGGCGCGTCAGAAAAGCCGCGAAGAGTATCTGCAAAGCCAGGTGAATACGCTATGGAAAACCCTGCCGCGCGTCGAGCGCGAAGAGTCTCCGGAGCAGGCGCGCCGCTATCCGAGCGAGCCGCAGGAAAATATCCTCTATTTCATCGAGAAGAATGCGCCATTGCTGGAACCCTGGCAGCGTGAGGTGCTGCGCATCGTGCGCAAAGTCAGCCAGTATTTTTACCCGCAAAAGCAGACTCAGGTGATGAACGAAGGCTGGGCCACTTTCTGGCACTACACCATCCTCAACCATCTGTACGACGAGGGTCGGGTGACCGAGCGGTTTATGCTGGAGTTTTTGCACAGCCACACGAATGTGGTCTATCAGCCGCCGTATAACAGCCCGTACTATAACGGCATCAACCCTTATGCGCTGGGCTTCGCCATGTTCCAGGACATCAAGCGCATCTGCCAATCGCCGACCGAAGAAGATCGCTACTGGTTCCCGGACATCGCCGGCAAAGACTGGCTGGACACATTGCACTTCGCCATGCGCGACTTCAAGGACGAAAGCTTTATCAGCCAGTTCCTGTCGCCCAAAGTGATGCGCGATTTCCGGTTGTTCACCGTGCTGGACGACGATCGCAACAACTACCTGGAGATTGCCGCGATCCATAACGAAGCCGGTTACCGGGCGATCCGCCAGGAGCTGTCGGCGCAATACAACCTGAGCAACCATGAGCCGAACATTCAGATCTGGAACGTGGACCTGCGCGGCGACCGCTCGCTGACGTTGCGCTATATCCCGCAGGAGCGCGCGCCGCTGGATAAGAGCCGCCGCGACGTGTTGAAGCACCTGCATCGCCTGTGGGGCTTCGACGTGATTCTCGAGCAGCAAAACGAAGATGGCAGCGTAGAGTTGCTCGACCGTTGCCCGCCGCGGCCGACGCCGCTGTAACCGCCACAACGACAAAGGGCGCCGCAGGGCGCCCTTTCTTATTTCATGAATACGCGATTAGCGACGCGCTTCAGTCAGATCGCTCGGCATGGTGCCCTGCATGCTCTGCCAAATCGCCCCGCTGTCTTTACCGTAGTTGCGCACGGTGTCCATCACCTGGTCGTACAGCTTCTCATGGCACAGCGTGGACAGCTTGCTGTAGAAGGTCAGCGCCAGCTTGCGCGCTTCCGGGTTGGAGAAGTAGTAACGGCCCACGCGGGTATACAGCCCTTTCAGGCCGTTGAAAATCAGGCCATAGATCGGATTGCCGGAAGCGAACGCCAGACCACGGAAGATCTCATAGTCCAGGACATTGAAGGCATCCGCCTGATCTTCCACCTCGGCGGCTTTCGCCAGCACTTCCTGCGCCTGCTCAGGATGATTGCGCACCGCAGCGCGAATAAAGATCGACGCGATATTGGTACGCACAGACAGCAGGTTATCGATCAGTTGCGGGACGCTTTTGTGATCGAGACGAGCCAAGGTCTCAAGAATATTGAGGCCGGACGTTTCCCAGAAATTGTTCACTTTGGTCGGTTTGCCATGCTGAATGGTCAACCAGCCATCGCGGGCAAGACGTTGCAACACTTCACGTAACGTGGTGCGCGTGACGCCAATCAACTCCGAAAGCTCACGCTCCGCGGGCAAAATAGAGCCAGGGGGGAAGCGATTATTCCAAATACTCTCAATAATGTACTCTTCCGCGAAACCGGCAGGACTCTGCGCCTTTATGACCATGTGTTTGACGTTCCGTTGCGACGATAAAATCAGTAAAAGTAATCAGCTCATCATACCAGATCACATAGACATGACATAGCGTGAGCGAAAAACAATAAACGAAAGTGTGCATAAAGTGGCAAAAAACGCGCAAAAACACCGGTCGGAAGAAATTTGCCGCCGTAAAACAAGCTCCGGTTGCGCCCGCCCCTGCCGCATTGTTAGGGTACGTGCTACGACTGATTTAAGGATGCATAAAGGACAATGGAAACAACCCTGCGCAGCGCCCTGCTCAAAAATTTTCTGGGGCAATCTCCCGACTGGTACAAACTGACTATTCTCATTTTCCTGGCGATCAACCCTTTGGTGTTCTTTTTCGCCAGCCCGTTTATCGCGGGTTGGCTGCTGGTGGTCGAGTTCATCTTTACCCTGGCAATGGCGTTGAAATGCTACCCGCTGCTGCCGGGTGGCCTGCTGGCGCTGGAGGCGGTGGCCATCGGCATGACCAGCCCGGCGCAGGTCTCGCAGGAAATCGAACATAACCTGGAAGTCTTGTTGCTGCTGGTCTTTATGGTGGCCGGCATCTACTTTATGAAGCAGCTGCTGCTGTTCGTATTCACCAAGCTGTTGCTCAACATCCGTTCGAAAACGCTGCTGTCACTGGCGTTCTGCCTGGCCGCCGCTTTCCTTTCCGCCTTCCTCGACGCGCTGACGGTCGTGGCGGTAGTGATTAGCGTGGCCACCGGTTTTTATTCCATCTATCACAACGTGACGTCGAATCGCCCCGATGGCGACATCGGCGATGACAGCGATTTCACCGGTGAAGAGCGCAAGCAGACGCTGGAGCAATTCCGCGCCTTTCTGCGCAGCCTGCTGATGCACGCCGGCGTCGGCACCGCGCTCGGCGGGGTCATGACCATGGTGGGCGAGCCGCAGAACCTGATCATCGCCAAAAGCGCGGGCTGGGGCTTTATCGATTTTTTCCTGCGTATGGCGCCGGTCACGCTGCCGGTGTTGGTGTGCGGCCTGCTGGTTTGTTGGCTGGTAGAGCGTTTTCGCCTGTTTGGCTACGGCGCGCAGTTGCCGGAGGCCGTGCGTGACGTGCTGAAAGAATATGATCGCAAGGCCACCGCCGGCCGCAGCAAGCAAGAACGCCTCAAGCTGGTGACGCAGGCGCTGATCGGCGTTTGGCTGGTGCTGGCGCTGGCCTTTCATCTGGCGGAAGTGGGGTTGATCGGCCTGTCGGTGATCATCCTCGCCACTTCCCTGTGCGGCGTGAACGACGAACACGCCATCGGCAAAGCGTTCCAGGAAGCGCTGCCGTTCACCGCCCTGCTGACGGTGTTTTTCACCGTGGTCGCGGTGATCATCGAGCAGCACCTGTTCAGCCCGGTGATCCAGTTTGTGCTGCGCGCCGATCCCGCCTCTCAGCTTTCGCTGTTCTACCTGTTCAACGGCCTGCTGTCTTCGGTTTCCGACAACGTGTTCGTCGGCACGGTATACATCAACGAGGCCCGCACCGCGCTGGAGAACGGCACCATCGCGCTGAAGCAGTTTGAGCTGCTGGCGGTCGCCATCAATACCGGCACCAACCTGCCTTCGGTCGCCACCCCTAACGGCCAGGCCGCGTTCCTGTTCCTGTTGACGTCGGCATTGGCGCCGTTGGTGCGTCTGTCGTATGGCCGCATGGTCTGGATGGCCCTGCCTTATACGGTAGTACTGACGGTGGTCGGTCTGCTGTGCGTCCAGTTCACGCTGGAGCCGGCGACCGAGCTGTTGACACAGTGGCATTGGCTGGCGCTGCCGCCCATTGACGCCGTCGGCCACTAAGGCGGCGCCGGCAGGGTGAACCGACTATTTTTACGCTGAATCCGGCCCAGGTGGCTGGCAGCGAGGAGGAATTGGTTTACACTGCCGGTTCAATTGCTTACTGCATGGAAGAATCTAGATATGTTGCAATTCTTTAACCGCTGTTCACAAGGACGCGGCGCCTGGCTGCTGATGGCCCTGACAGCGTTGGTGTTGGAACTGGTCGCACTCTATTTCCAGCACGTTATGCTGCTGCAGCCGTGCGTCATGTGCATTTACGAGCGTTGTGCGCTGTTCGGCATCCTCGGCGCTTCGCTGGTGGGGGCCATCGCGCCGAAAACCCCGCTGCGCTATGTGGCGATCTTGCTGTGGATCTACAGCGCCTGGGAAGGCCTACAGCTGGCGTGGAAGCACACCATGATCCAGTTGCACCCTTCGCCGTTCAATACCTGCGATTTCTTCGTGAGCTTCCCTTCGTGGCTGCCGCTGGACAAATGGCTACCGGCGGTGTTCCACGCTTCCGGCGACTGCTCCGTGCGCCAATGGCAGTTCCTGACGCTGGAAATGCCACAGTGGCTGGTCGGCATCTTCGGTGCCTATCTGCTGGTGGCGCTGATTGTGCTGCTCGCACAGTTTGTTCGCCCACGTCGGCGCGATCTGTTCGGCCGCTAATCGGCAGACAAACAAAAAATGGCGCCGAAAGGCGCCATTTTTTTAGGGGATTGCGGTCAAATTCAGAGATAACCCCATTTCAGGTATGTGTAAGGTAATAAACGAGCACAATCAGCACTCCAGCCACGGCAAACAGACGGATCATTTTCATTGTTATACTCTCGAACATGCGGGAGAGCGGCCAAATTACCCAACTTATCGTTTAAAAAGAAGCATTCCGGCTCGGTCAAGCGCGTAATTTACATAACATTAAACTTCTGCGATGACGGCAGGCAAAAACGGGCTATGCCAACGCTTGGTGTTCGGCCTTCGGGCAGCAATAAATTACCGTTACTTATGAACGACTGCGTTTTTGTCACATTCAGAGCACAATATTTTGGTGAAGTTTACCCATAAAATCCTTATAGTATCGGCAAAGTGAGTATTACCGATTTCCCTGGTGTTGTTGTGTGTCTTGCCCCTCATCTTTGCAGGGGCTTTTTTCCTCCCCCCATCTGATTTGCGCATATTCCCTTTAGCCCAAGCCTCCACTCACCGTTCGCGCACTAATGATTAAAATCATTCGCGATGCTTTCCTTATGCTAAATGACGTTGTGATTTTCACCCTTTCTTTCAGTGAGTCAGGCCCTGTCTCTGGCTGACTACAGCACGTCAATGCTATCAAGGACACGATTCTATGCCGGATACCATCTTGCCCCCTGCATCTCAGCCCCCCTTTCTGCGCCGCCTGCTGCTTAAAGCCGGGAAAAGATTCCTGCGCTGGAACGGTGAGTTTCAGACCCGCCATTCGCTAATCTCGACTACGCCGCAGATCGGTAATCATGAATTTAACTGGGTGGCGACGCTGGAAGCCCATTGGCCGACAATTCGAGAGGAATTGGATCGGCTGCTGGAGCATCCGGAAGATATCCCCGCTTTCCACCAAATATCTCCGGATCAGAAACGCATCTCTAAAGGGGATAACTGGAAAACCTTCGGGCTGTTTGTCTACGGGCAGCGGGTTGATGAAAACTGCGCCATTTGCCCGCGCACCGCACAAGCGGTCAGCGAGATCCCCGGCATGCGCACCGCCATGTTTTCAATCCTTAAACCGCACTATCACATCGTGCCCCACAAGGGCCCGACCCGTGCCGTGGTGCGTGCGCACCTGGGATTGATCGTGCCAAAAGATCGAGAAAAGCTTTGGATCCGCGTGGACGATCAGATCCTCCACTGGGATGAAGGCAAGGTGATTCTATTTGATGACTCTTACGAGCACGAGGTCCGCAACGACACCGACGAGCTGCGTGCGGTGTTGTTTCTCGATATCGACCGGCCGATGGACAAGGTGGGTACGGCGGTGAATAAACTGCTGTTCAGCCTGATCAAAGCCAGCCCGTATGTGAAGCAGCCGCTGAAAAACCTGGCTAACTGGCATCGCCGCGATAAAAAAGCGTGAAGTGCCGGCTTATGCCATAAAACCAGCGCCCGTGGGTAACGCTCTGGATAGCACAGAGGGCGGCGTGTCTGAACACGCAGCCCTCTTGCATGAAGCCCGTCTTACCCTGCAAGCGCCTGCCTTTATCTGGCCCAGTCCGGCTTGTTGAGGATATGGTCCTGCCAGTCCACCACCTCACTCTCGCGCACCGCAATGTGCCGCACCGTGATGCGCTCGCCGTGCATCGCCGCCTTGGAGCCGCTCAGCAGCGGGTGCCAGGGGAACAGCGGCTTGCCTTCACCGATCAGGCGATAGGCGCAGGTCGGTGGCAACCACTCAAAGGTAGTGAGGTTCTCGCGCGTCAGTTTGATGCAGTCTTCTTCCAGCTCAAAGCGCCGCTCATAGTTACGGCATTGGCAGGATTTGATGTTGAGCTGGTTGCAGGCTACGTTGGTAAAATAAATCTCGTCGGTATCTTCGTCGATCAGCTTATTCAAACAGCATTGCCCGCACCCGTCGCACAGCGATTCCCACTCTTGTTCTGACATTTCCGCCAGCGTTTTCTGTTGCCAAAAAGCGAGTTGTGACATGTTAGCGTCCGGTTTCGGTAAATGGATAAGTCACCTGCGCACAGGTTCGAGGGGGGACTATATAGACATTTTAGCCACAAGATGCAAGCTTTGCCGCCGACGGCGCCGGCGGCAAGGAGAAATCAGATCACGCGGGTGCTGAGCATTTTGCCGTTCAGGCTGATTTTCAGCATGTCGCCGGAGGCCATCGGGCCCACGCCCTGCGGCGTGCCGGTCAGGATGATATCGCCAGCGCGCAGCGTGAAGAAACGGCTCATGTAGCTGATAAGCGGCAGGATCGGCGTGATCATGTCACGCGTATTGCCCTGCTGGCGCAGTTGTTCGTTGACGGTCAACGACAGCTCGGCATTTTGCGGATCGCCGAATTCCGCCACCGGGATAAACCCCGACATCGGGCAGGAACCGTCGAAGGCCTTGGCCTTTTCCCACGGCTGACCGGCTTTTTTAAAGCCCGCCTGCAGATCGCGCAGCGTCAGATCGAGCGCCACACCGTAGCCGGCGATAGCCCGCGCAACGCGGTCTTCGTTGGCCTGTTTCAACGGCGTACCGATCAGCACCGCCAGCTCTACCTCATGGTGTACTGAACCGAATTCTTTAGGGATGGCCACCGGCTGGCGGATATCGCACAGCGCCGTTTCCGGTTTGATGAACACCACCGGCTCGACGGAAACCGCGCTGCCCATTTCCTTGATGTGATCGGCGTAGTTGCTGCCGACGCAAACCACCTTGTTCACCGGGAAATCGAGCAGCGAACCCTGCCAGTCTCTATGTTGATACATACCGCTTCTCCCAAACTGTAGAGGCTTGGCGCGCCAAGCCGATTATTGGTGTGCCGGATCAATGCCCGATCGCGTCCGCCATCATACCCACGGTGAGGGCGAAATAGTAAGAGCGATTCCAGTGCATGAGGGTGCGAAAATTATCATAGACCAGGAACGTCCGCCCCTGCAGATCATCCGGCGCGATGATCCAACCGCGCTGAACGGCCTGCGGCAACGCGCTGCCATCCGCACGACGCACCCCGCGTTGTTGCCAGGCGTTGACGCTGCGCGCCTGCGCGTCTTTCAGCCCCAGCTCGGCCCGATTGAAACCGGCGGGCAATTTGACCTCGCGCCCCCAGCCGATGCCGGGCTGCCAGCCCTCTTTGGACAAATAACTGGCCGTAGACGCGAAGACATCATCAATGTTGTTCCAGATATCGATGCGCCCGTCACCGTCGCCGTCCGCCGCATAGCGCAAGAAGGAGCTCGGCATAAACTGGCATTGCCCCATCGCGCCGGCCCAGGACCCTTTCAGCGGCGCATCGCCGACGTGCCCCTGCTCGACTATCTGCAACGCTGCCATCAGTTCCTGGCTGAAAAAGGCTTCGCGGCGCCCTTCAAACGCCAGCGTCGCCAGCGCAGACACCACGTCTTCCCGTCCCTGAATCTTGCCGTAGGCGCTCTCCATGCCCCACAGCGCGATGATATAGCGCCCCGGTACCCGGTAGCGATCGCTGGCGCGCGTCCATTGCGCCTGGCGCTGCCGGTACAGTTCGCGCCCCTGGCGCACCTTGGCGGGCGTCATCACCCGCCGCAGATAGTCGTCCAGGGTTACCTTCTGCTCAGGCTGATTGCGATCGGCCTTGATCACCCGATCGACGAAATGAATTTGCGCAAAGGCGCGGTCGAGGGTGGTCTGACTGATGCCCTGTTCCCGCGCCCGGCGCTTGAGTTGCTCGACATACGCCGGGAACTGCGCCGGATCGCGGCCGCTCGTCGCCAGCGTCGTCTCCTGCGCCGCCTGCGCTGCGCCCGGCATTAGCACCCCGCCCAACGTCAGCCAGGCGGCCAATACGGTTCTTCTTGCCGAACGTGTCATCGCGCCTCCCCTGGCCGTGGCCGATGTCTCAGGCCTTGTCGCCCGCCAGATGCTGGTTAAGCAGGTTTTCTACCGGCGGCGGGAACTGCAGGTAATAGCCTTCGTCTTTCAACGCCTGCTTCACCTTGTCGATATCCGCCGAGGCCAATTTCTTGCGCTCATCGAGCGAAAGCATCATGGCGAATTGCGGCACGCCGAAACTTTTCATCAGCTCTTCCGGCACACGAGAGAAATCGTCTTTTTTTTCGACATAAAGATAAGTTTGATCGCGTTTCGGGCTTCTATAGATCACACAAAGCATTTTTTTAACTCTATTTAATTGAGGGAGCGTCTTGCCTGGATATAACTCTGACTATAACATGCTTATAGTACATCGGAATATCGCACCCCGAGTGGTATTCCGGGGATTTAAAGTTGCTGAGACTGAGTCAGGATAGATGTCACAATCGCCAATTGAGCTAAAAGGCAGCAGTTTTACCCTATCGGTTGTTCATTTGCATAATTCGCAGCCCGAGGTAATACGTCAGGCGTTACAGGAAAAAGTTGAGCAAGCGCCCGCTTTTCTGAAAAACGCCCCTGTTGTTATCAACGTCGCAACGCTGGAAGGCGATGCGAACTGGAAAGAACTTCAACAGGCTGTCGCGGCAGCAGGTCTGCGCGTTGTGGGTATCAGCGGTTGCAGAGATGAGCGTCAAAAGCGCGCGATAGCCCGCGCTGGGCTGCCGCTGCTGAGCGAAGGCAAAGGCCAGAAGATGGCAGCGCCGGAGCCTGCACCTGCGCCCGTGGTGGCGGATAACGCCCCCGCCAAAACACGCATCATCAGCACGCCTGTCCGTTCCGGCCAACAGATTTACGCCCGCAACTGCGATCTTATCGTGACCAGCAGCGTCAGCGCCGGCGCCGAATTGATTGCCGACGGCAACATTCATGTCTACGGCATGATGCGCGGTCGCGCACTGGCAGGCGCGTCAGGCGACACGCAATGTCAGATTTTTTGCACCCACCTGGCGGCTGAGCTAGTCTCTATCGCAGGGCAGTACTGGTTGAGCGACCAAATCCCGTCCGATTACGTCGGGCAGGCCGTACGACTCAGCCTGTTGGATAACGCTTTAACCATACAACCTTTAAACTAAGCCCTTTTGACAAGGAATCCATTTCATGGCACGCATTATTGTTGTTACATCGGGTAAAGGGGGCGTTGGCAAGACCACTTCGAGCGCGGCCATCGCTACCGGCCTGGCCCAGAAAGGCAAGAAAACCGTCGTGATCGATTTCGATATCGGTCTGCGTAATCTTGACCTGATTATGGGCTGCGAACGTCGGGTAGTGTATGATTTCGTGAACGTGATTCAGGGCGATGCCACGCTGAATCAGGCGTTGATCAAAGACAAACGCACTGAAAACCTCTATATCCTGCCGGCTTCGCAGACGCGCGACAAAGACGCATTGACCCGCGAAGGCGTTGAAAAAATTCTCAACGATCTCGGCGAGATGGATTTTGACTTCGTGGTGTGCGATTCACCGGCCGGTATCGAAACCGGTGCGCTGATGGCGCTGTATTTCGCCGACGAAGCTATCATCACCACCAACCCGGAAGTATCTTCGGTACGCGACTCTGACCGTATCCTGGGTATCCTCTCTTCCAAGTCACGCCGCGCCGAGAAAGGCGAATCGCCAATCAAGGAACACCTGCTGCTGACCCGTTACAACCCGGGCCGCGTCAGCCGTGGCGACATGCTGAGCATGGAAGACGTGCTGGAAATCCTGCGCATTCCGCTGGTGGGTGTGATTCCGGAAGACCAGTCCGTGCTGCGCGCTTCCAACCAGGGTGAGCCTGTCATTCTGGATGCCGAGTCAGACGCCGGTAAGGCGTACGACGATACCGTTTGCCGCTTGTTGGGGGAAGAACGCCCATTCCGCTTCATTGAAGAAGAGAAGAAGGGTTTCCTGAAACGCCTTTTTGGGGGATAAACCATGGCCTTATTAGACTTCTTTCTGTCCCGCAAAAAACAGACAGCCAATATAGCCAAGGAACGGCTGCAGATTATCGTCGCAGAGCGTCGTCGCGGGGACAGTGAGCCCCCGTATCTGCCTGATCTGAAACGCGATATTCTGGCGGTTATTTGCAAATACATTCAGATCGATCCTGAAATGCTGCACGTGCAGTTCGAGCAGAAAGGGGACGACATTTCGGTACTTGAACTTAACGTGACATTACCGGAATCGGAAGAAGCAGCTAAATGATTGCGACGCATTAATTACCCCCTGTATATTTTATGCAGGGGGTAACTGTATGCGCATCCAGTTATTAAGCTTTATCGGCAGCAAAAAAGCGATGCTTTCCTTTGGGACTATTCCCAATTAACTTTGCCGCCGCCTCGTTTAAAGTAAATTCTGGCCAGATTTACCTTCAACGCATTATTTCCTGCCTATATTCACCCGAGCAGAGTTTCCCTACCCTGCCCTGGTGATAATCAGCGATTAATAATCTTTCAGGATGTCCTGCAACGGTGCCATTAATAGATCGCCGCGCCAGCCGCTGATTAATTCAGGGCGACTTTCGCCATCCTTCAGTTTCCAATGCCAGTTCAGCAATTGGTTAATTTGGCGACGGGATGCCAACAGCTCGCTGCTCAACCCGCTTTGCTCGCTGACGGTAGCGATCGCCGCCTTGATGTCTTTGAACACCTTCTTGTAGCCCGGCTGATCGATAAGGTTGGCCAACGGCGCCGGCAACGCGGACTCTTCCAGCGCTTCGGCCTCCGCCACCAGCGCCAACAGCGTTTTGCCGTGATAACGGATCTCCGGCCCGCTCAGACCCAGCGAATCCAGTTCTCCCAGCGAAGACGGCATATAACGCGCCACCTGCCACAGGTTTTCCTCACGTACCACGAAGTTCACCGCCAGATCGCGCTCGCGTGCCTGGCGCAGCCGCCATTCCGCCAACTTCTGCAGACAACCGAGCTGACGAGGGCGCAGCTGCCAGGCGTTGCTGATTTCGCGGTAGGCCAATTCCGGCGCCAGCGCCTCGCTACGACGTTGGCACAGCAGCAGGCACTCGTTATGGGCCGCCGCAGTCCAACCGGCCTCTTCGGTCTCCTGCACCAGCTGTTTGGCCATCGGCAGCAAATAGAACACGTCGGCGGCCGCGTACACGCACTGCCTTTCGGTCAGCGGACGCGCCAGCCAGTCGGTGCGCGACTCGCTCTTGTCCAGCTCAACCTTCATATACTCCGCCACCAGCGTCGCGAAGCCACAGGAGAGCGGCCGGCCGGTAAAGGCCGCCAGGATCTGAGTATCGACCATTGGCGTCGGCAGCGTTTTAAAGGCGTTGAGAAACACTTCGAGATCTTCACTGCCGGCATGCAGGAACTTCACCACGGCGGTGTCGGCCAGCAGGTCGACAAACGGCTGCCATTGCTTGATCGGCAGAGGATCGATGAGGGAGAGTTGTTCACCGTCGTAGAGCTGGATCAGGCCCAGCTGAGGATAGTAGGTGCGCGTTCTGACAAACTCGGTGTCCAGCGCAATCTGGGCATGCTTTCTCGCCTGCTCGCAGACCTGCTGCAATCCGGCATCGGTAGTGATCAACTGATAATTCAAAACATCATTCTCTTGTAGGATTCAAACACAACAACGCCGGCATTCACCGGCGTTGTTGATAGTCAGACGCGAAAGCGACACCTAGGCGGCATCGGCCGGCTTCGGCGTTTTTAGCTCATCGCGCAGTTCTCGCCGCAAAATCTTGCCGACGTTCGACTTCGGCAGTTCATCGCGGAACTCAACAATTTTAGGCACTTTATACCCGGTCAGGTGGCGGCGGCAATGGGTCAACAGCTCTTCCTTGGTCAGCGAGGCGTCTTTCTTCACCACGCAGATCTTCACCGTTTCGCCGGAGGCCTCGCTGGGCACGCCGATCGCTGCACATTCCAGCACTTTCGGATGCTGGCTGACCACGTCCTCGATCTCGTTCGGGTAAACGTTGAAACCGGAGACCAGGATCATGTCTTTCTTACGGTCGACGATGCGCACAAACCCCAGCTCGTCGACGGTCACCACGTCACCGGTCGCCAGCCAGCCATCTTTAAGCACTTCGTCGGTGGCTTCCGGGCGCTGCCAATAGCCTAACATAACTTGCGGCCCTTTGACCCACAGTTCGCCCGGTTCGCCCGGCGGCACATCGTGGCCGTTGTCATCCACCAGACGAATGTCCGTCGACGGCACCGGCAGGCCAATGCTGCCGCTGTAGTGTTTCAGATCGTAAGGGTTACCGGCCACCAGCGGCGCGCACTCGGTCAGACCATAGCCTTCCAGCAGGTGCTTACCGGTGGTTTTTTCCCATTTCTCGGCCACCGCTTTTTGCACCGACATACCGCCGCCGACCGAGAAACGCAGCGTAGAGAAATCGAGCTTGTGGAACTCTTCGTTGTTCAGCAACGCATTGAACAAGGTATTGACGCCGCTCATGGCGGTGAAAGGATATTTGCCCAGCTCTTTCACCAGCCCCGGAATATCGCGCGGGTTGGTGATCAGCAAATTGCGCCCGCCCAGATCGATAAACAGCAGGCAGTTCACCGTCAGCGCGAAAATGTGATACAGCGGCAATGCCGTCACTACCAGCTCCTGCCCTTCGCGGAACAGCGGCGAATAGGCGGCTTTGGCCTGCTCGAGGTTGGCCTGCATGTTGCGGTGCGTCAGCATTGCGCCCTTCGCCACCCCGGTGGTGCCGCCGGTATACTGCAGGAAGGCCAAATCGGCATTAATGATGTCCGGTTTTACATACTGCAGGCGGCGGCCGCGCTGCAGCGCGCTGCGGAATGATATGGCATCCGGCAGGTTATATTTCGGCACCAGGCGCTTGACGTATTTAACCACGAAGTTGACCAGCGTACCTTTGGCGGCCGAAAGCTGATCGCCCATGCGCGTCAGGATCACGTGTTTGACCTGAGTGTTGAACACCACTTTTTCCAGCGTGTGGGCAAAGTTGGAAACGATGACAATGGCACTGGCCCCGCTGTCGTTCAACTGGTGCTCCAGTTCGCGCGGGGTATACAACGGGTTGACGTTGACCACCACCATACCGGCGCGCAGAATGCCGAACAGAGCGATGGGGTATTGCAACAGGTTAGGCATCATCAGCGCGACGCGGTCACCCTTCTTCAGGCCCAGTTCATTTTGCAGATAAGCCGCGAAAGCCCGGCTGCGTTCTTCCAGCTTGCGGAAGGTCATCACCTCGCCCATGTTGATAAAGGCGGGCTGATCGGCATAGCGCTGCACGGCATGCTCAAACATTTCGATCAACGACGAATAGCGATCGGCATCAATCTCTGCGGGCACATCTGCCGGATACCGTTTTAACCAGACCTTATCCAAGGTATTACTCCTGAAATCATTACTAATTATCATCGCAGCCCTCAAACTCGCAGCCCAACCATAACAATATTTTAACTCAGCAGACCAGTTTGGGTTTTAAACATTATTCAGGTTGCGATGTACGTCACTAACTTGTCGGATATTCCTTATCCCAAAAAAGCAAAAGGGCGGCCTGAGCCGCCCTGTCAAATTTGTTCACATCAAGCGTATGCTACTCGGTTACGATGGTTTGCACCTGGGCCGGGCCGGGGTTGTACCAACCATAGCCTGCGCCCCAACCTGGCCCCCACGGGCCACCGCGCCAGCCCCAGGGGCCCATCGGCGCCGGCGGCATCACCACCTGTTGCACCAGATGCCAGCGTTTGAAGCCGGTCACGTTCATCGTCACGAAGCGATAGGGCGTCATGCCAATCCGCCCTTCTTTCAGGCCGGTAATGGGACCGACGACGGTCACCAGTTGGCCTTTGAAATCAACCGGTTCGAGGAAGCCATTCACCGTGGCCAGCAAGCGGCCGCGCGACGGCTCACCCAGAATAGGCCGTGCACCGCTGTCGAGCGGCACCGCCGCAATCTCCAGCACCGTACGCCCTTGTTCGTTGGCGACGTTCACCACGGTGCCGCCGAAGCGGGCTTCCGCGCCGGTAAACAGGTTCGGTGCATTTTGTACCGAGGAAAGCTGAGTCACCGGTGAGGGGCTGGAGCCTTTGATCGCATCCGGTACGGTGACGCACCCGGTCAGCGCCAGCGCGCCGCAGGCAATGGCCAGCAGCGACAGCTTTTTACTTGCAGTGCGGATTAACATAGTCGCAATCTCCTGAAATGCCTGTAACTTTGACCGCGTTTCGTCGTTCAAGTTGCAGGCCTTCATCGCCCGGCATCAACAACAGCACAATACGCCGCGATTACTCGCGACCCGGCAGTTTTTTCCAGGTGACTTCATTGCGCAGATAGGTCGGCTCGGCGTTTTCCACCGCCACCGCCAACCCCTGTTGCCAGGCGTGCAGCGCCAGCGGCAGCATGTCTTGCGCCTGCGGCAACAGCATCTGGCCATCGCGCACGCTCAGGGTTGAACCGTTGACCAGGTCGGGATAGGTTTGCCAGCCGGTGCCGACGTGGGCCCATTCGCCCTGCAGGCGCTGTGCACGCTCGAGCGCCTGCGCCGGCGACAGCACGGCCTCGCCTTCGCTTTCCAACCAGCTGCCGTCAGCCTGACGTTCGAACTGCCCCCAGTAGACTTCACCCATGCGCGCATCGATCGCCGCCAGCACGCGCTCCGCGCCGCTGACGCGCCAGGCGCCCTGCGCCATGGTTTGCAACGTGGAAACGCCAATCATCGGCAGATCGGCGCCCAGCGCCAGGCCCTGAGCGATGCCGATGCCGATGCGCACCCCGGTAAAACTGCCGGGGCCGCGACCGAAGGCCAGCGCATCGAGCTGGTTGAGCGCCAGGCCGGACTCCGCCAGCACCTGCTGCACCATAGGTAAAATTCGTTGCGTATGCTCGCGTGGGCACAGCTCAAACAGGGCGTGGATTTCGCCTTGATTCCAGACCGCGACGGAACAGGCTTCCGTCGCGGTATCGATCGCTAAAATTCGCGTGGACATGCCAACCTCTGGCGGGAATAAAACTGGTTTTTTCATACAGGGCGCGCATTGTAGCACAGCCCCGTAAGCCCTTCATCTTTCACGTGGCCGACGTATCAGCGGCCTGCAGGAAGGCGATGGCCTGTTTCAGATCGCGGGTACGCGGCGTGGGCGGCAGGCTATTGAGGAACACCTCACCATAAGGCCGCATCACCAGACGGTTATCGCAAATCACCAGCACGCCGCGGTCGTCGGTATCGCGGATCAAGCGGCCGACGCCCTGTTTCAGGGTGATGACCGCGTCCGGCAACTGCACGTCATTGAACGGGTCACCGCCGCGCAGGCGACAATCTTCAATGCGCGCCTTCAGCAGCGGATCGTCCGGTGAAGTGAACGGCAGCTTATCGATGATGACGCAGGACAGCGCGTCGCCGCGCACGTCCACCCCTTCCCAGAAGCTGCTGGTCGCCACCAGCAGCGCGTTACCGGCGGCGACGAACTGCGCCAGCAGTTGCCCTTTACTGGTTTCCCCTTGCAACAGCACCGGCAGCGTCATCGTGGCGCGGAACTCTTCCGCCAACTCGCGCATCATCTGGTGTGAGGTGCATAAAAAGAAGCAGCGGCCGTTGTTGGCTTCGATGAGTGGCCGCAGCATACGCGCCAGCTGGCGCGCCCCGCCGCGCTGGTTCGGCGAAGGCAAAAAGCGCGGCACGCACAGCAACGCCTGTTTGGCATAGTCGAACGGGCTCGGCAACAGCAGCGTTTTGGCCTTGGTCAGCCCCAGCCGTTCGGTGAAATGCCCCAACTGGTCATTGACCGACAGCGTGGCCGAGGTAAAGATCCAGCTACCCGGCTTGTCGTCCAGCATTTCGCGGAACCGATCGGCCACCGTCAGCGGCGTCAGCGCCAGCACGAAGTGGCGCGAGTTGCACTCATACCAATAGCTGTAGCCCGGCTCCGTCACCGCCTTCAGCCGCTTGAGCCGCGCGCGGTACAGCGTGGCGCGTTCAAAGGCGGCATCCAGCAGCGCCGAACGCCCCAGCGACAGCTTCATCACGTCATAACACAGCTCCAGCGCATCATCGAGCAGCAACAGAGCGCGCTGCACGTTGGGTTCGCCGAGCACGTCACGCAGATTGCCGCGGAACCCCGGCTCGCCCAGGTTCAGGCGAAAATCTTGCGTGCTCAGGCTGAGACGGTCGGCGCTTTTTTGCAGTTGAGCGGCGTCGCGCACTTCGGTGCGGTAGGCGATGGTGATGTCCTTCGCCAGATCCAACAGCTGACGGCTGGTGAGCTGCTGGCCGAAATACTGGCTGGCGATGTCGGGGATTTGGTGCGCCTCGTCGAAAATCATCACCTCGGCTTCTGGGATCAGCTCGGCGAAACCGCCCTCTTTCACCACCATATCTGCCAGGAACAGGTGATGGTTCACCACTACCACATCCGCATCCATCGCGCGGCGGCGCGCCTTGACCACGAAGCAATCCTGATACAGCGGGCAGTCGCTGCCCAAACAGTTGTCATTGGTGCTGGTCACCAATGGCCAGACGAAACTGTCTTCCGCCACTTCGCTGCAGGTGCTGATGTCGCCCTCTTTGGTCTGTGACGACCACTTGCGCAGCTGCACCAGATCGATCAGCGTCTGCCCCGCCAGTTCGCCGCCGACCATCGACTGCTGTTCCAGCCGTTCCAGACACAGGTAATTGGAGCGCCCCTTGAGCAGCGCCAGCTTGCCTTTGTACTTCAACGCCTTGGCGACGGTAGGCAGATCGCGCGCATACAGCTGATCCTGCAACGCTTTCGAACCGGTCGAGATGATCACTTTGCGGTCGGCGCGCAGTGCCGGCGCCAAATAAGCGAAGGTCTTGCCAGTGCCGGTGCCGGCTTCCACCACCAGCTCCTGCTTGAAATTGATCGCCTCGGTAACGGCTTGCGCCATCTGCCGCTGCGGTTCACGCGGTTTGAATCCCTTGATAGCCTGCGCCAATGCGCCGTCTGTTGCAAAATCGTCTGTCACGCTGTCTCTCTGCCGGTGTCATTCAGCGGTGATTATGCCAAGCCTGCCGCCCGGCTACCACCCACTTTATCGCCGCGCATTTTCATGACCGGCTGTGCTACCCTTAGCGGGACTATGATATGGAGATAAGCAAATGAATATCGAAAGAATTGATCCCGATCAGCGCTGGTCCGAAGCCGTAGTGCACAACGAGACCGTTTACTACACCAGCGTGCCGGAAAACCTGGATGACGACGCGACCGCGCAGACCGCCAACGCCCTCGCCGCCATCGACGTGCTGCTGGCGCGCGTCGGTTCGGACAAAAGCCGCATTCTGGATGCCACCATCTTCCTGGCCAACACCGCCGACTTCGCCGCGATGAACGCCGCCTGGGACGCCTGGGTGGTCGCCGGCAGCGCGCCGGTGCGCTGCACCGTGCAGGCGCAGCTGATGAATCCGAAGTACAAGGTGGAAATCAAAATCATCGCCGCGCTGTAAGCCTGAGCGCAGGCGAAAAAAAACCGCAGACGGCGACGCCTGCGGTTTTTTATTGCCCGCTATCAGGACAGTTTGAGGATCACCATCCCCGTCAGCAGCAGCGCCAGGCCAATCCAGCCTTTGGCGTTCAACCGCTGGCCGAACATGATCCAGCCTGCGGCGATGGTGGCGGCGATACCGAAACCGCCCCACAGCGCATAAGCGATCGACAGATCGATGCCCTTCACCGCCTGCGCCAGGGCGCTGAACGCGCCGAGTACCGACAGCAGCGACAACAGCCCCAGCCAAATTTTACGGAAGCCGTCCGACATCTTCAGGAAGATGTTGGCGATGATTTCCAGCACGATCGCCAGCCCCAGGAACCCAATGTGGTACAACTCAAACTGTTGCATGGTTGTCACCTCGCGGGCTGACCTGTTTTCGCTCTTTGCGGGTGCCGGATTTCACCAGCATGATGCCGGCGATCAGCGTAGCCAGGCCCAGCACCTTCAGCGCCGAGATCGGCTCGTCGAACCACAGCACGCTGAACAGGGTAATGAACAGAATGCCGATGCCTTCCCACAGCGCATAGGCCACGCCCAGCGCCACGCGTTTTACCGCCACCGACAGCAACACATAAGACGCGGTGATCATCACGTACATCACGATGTGCCCGATCATACCGCCATTGACGCTGGCGTATTTCATCGACAAAGTGCCGATGATTTCGGTCATGATGGCCAAACCTAAAAAGATCCAATAAATCATAATTTTTCTCCCAAACGGCGAATAACGCGCGCCAAGGCATATTTATCCCGATTTATCTCGTCGAACGGCCGTATTGCGGCGCGCAAGACGCAGAGATCCCTGGGGATAAACTGACCCAAACGCAAAAAGAATGTTTGCCCGGCTGAACGGTAGCGTGAAGGCCTAAGCCCGCCACCCGCGCCGGTTAAGGGAGAAAGACGCTATAGCTCGCTGCACCAGTGATGCTCACTGGCAAGGATCGCAGACAGGAAGAGTTGGCAAGTAGAGGTTCTGAGGGTAGTTCCGTTAATAGTCATCATAATAGTTCTCTATTATCAGCCGCACACCGTGCGATTTGCCCAATATCCTCATAAAAGTAAAATTTTCAACTGAGATATTTTTACCACAGCCAAAATAAGAAAGCAAACTGCCGTTTTCATAAAAAGCGGAAAAAAACGGGTTAAAAATAAGAAAGTTAATCACGATAAAAATTAAAAAAGGCCCAACGGAACGTTGAGCCTTGCGATAATCGCGGGTGCGCAAATAAGCGCCAACCCCAGGCGCGGCACGGGTTACAACGCGGCGCCGCTGACGGCGCTGCGCGCCAGTTCAGTGATGCGCGCGTAGTCGCCACTTTCGAGCGCATCCGCCGGCACCAGCCAGGAACCGCCGATGCAAAGCACGCTTTTCAGCGCCAGATAATCGCGGTAGTTACTCGGCGTAATGCCGCCGGTCGGGCAAAAACGCACCTGCGGGAACGGGCCGCCGATCGCCTGCAGCGCCTTCACGCCGCCGTTGGCTTCCGCCGGGAAGAATTTGAATTCGCGCAGGCCGTGATCCATACCCTGCATCAGCTCGGAAACGGTGCTGATACCCGGGATCAGCGGGATAGGCCCCGCCGTCGCCGCCTGCAGCAAGGCTTCGGTCAGCCCCGGGCTGATGGCGAACTGCGCCCCCGCCTCGGTCACCTCCCGCAGCTGCTGCGGATTGATCACCGTACCGGCGCCGATGATGGCCTCCGGCACCTCTTTGGCAATAGCGCGGATAGCCTCCAGCCCGCAGGCGGTGCGCAGCGTCACCTCCAATACCCGCACGCCGCCGGCAACCAGCGCTTTCGCCAGCGGCACCGCCTGCTCCAGCTTGTTGATCACGATAACCGGCACCACCGGTCCCGCCGTCAAGATCTGCTCGGCGCTGGTTTTCCAGTTTTTCATCGTTATTTCTCCATTACTCGCGGTTAACAATGGCACGCCCCTGCCACAGGGCTCCGCACAAATGCGCGGACGTCCGGCCGTACCGTAAGTGATGTGGCCCACGCGCAGATCGCAGGCAAAAAAAAGCCGGCAGACAGGCTGCCGGCATTGCGCATTACTCGAACTCGTTCCAGGAACGGCCGTCGCGGGTGATCATCGCCACCGAGGCCACCGGCCCCCAGGTGCCCGCCTGATAAGGCTTAGGCGCCTCGTTGTCGGCTTTCCATGCGTCCATGATGGAATCGACCCACTTCCAGGCCTCTTCCACCTCATCGCGGCGCACGAACAGCGCCTGAATGCCGCGCATGGTCTCCAGCAGCAGGCGCTCGTAGGCGTCCGCCACGTGCTCCTGGTTGAAGGTTTCCGAGAAGCTCAGGTCCAGCTTGGTGGTCTGCAGACGGTGCTTGTGATCCAGCCCCGGCACCTTGTTCAGTACCTGAATTTCGATGCCTTCGTCCGGCTGCAGGCGGATGGTCAGCTTGTTCTGCGGCAGCTGCTGGTAAGAATCGCTGAACAGGTTAAGCGGCGGGTTTTTGAAGTACACCACCACTTCCGAACATTTGGTCGGCAGGCGTTTACCGGTACGCAGATAGAACGGCACCCCGGCCCACTGCCAGTTGTCGATATCCACGCGGATGGAGACGAAGGTTTCGGTGCTGCTGCTCTTGTTCGCCCCTTCCTCTTCCAGATAACCCGGCACTTTCTTGCCCTGGACGAAACCGGCGGTGTACTGACCGCGCACGGTGGTTTCCCGTACATTGGTCTGATCGATACGGCGCAGCGAGCGCAGTACCTTCACCTTTTCGTCGCGGATACGGTCGGTGGTCAGATCCGCCGGCGGCGACATGGCGATCATGGTCAGGATCTGCAGCAGGTGGTTCTGGATCATGTCGCGCATCTGGCCGGCCTGGTCGAAGTAACCCCAGCGCCCTTCGATGCCCACCTCTTCCGCCACGGTGATCTGCACCGAATCGATGGTGCGGTTATCCCAGTTGGAGGCGAACAGCGAGTTGGCGAAACGCAGCGCCAACAGGTTCAGCACCGTCTCTTTGCCGAGATAGTGGTCGATACGGTAAACCTGGGATTCGTTGAAGTACTCCGCCACCTGATCGTTGATCACGCGGGAGGACGCCAGATCGGTGCCCAACGGTTTTTCCATTACCACGCGCGCCGGCTCATGATTCAGCTTGGCTTCGCCCAACCCTTTGCAGATGGCGCCGAAGGTGCTTGGCGGCATGGCGAAGTAGTTGATGGTGGTGCGGTGTTTCTGATCCAGCATTTTACCCAGTTTGGTAAAGTTCTTGCTGTCGTTGACGTCCAGATTGCAGAAATCCAGGCGTGCGCTCAGCGTGGCCCAGAGTTCGTCATCCAGTTTTTCTTTCATGAAGGTGCCAAGCGCTTCCTTGACCACTTCGGTATAAGCTTTTTTATCCCACTCCGCGCGGCCGACGCCGATGATCCGCGTATCCGGGTGGATGTGTCCGGCTTTCTCTAACTGGTACAGGGAAGGCAGCAGCTTACGGCGCGCCAAATCACCTTTCGCGCCGAAAATAACCAGGTCACACGCCTGGGCTGTAGAGGTTACCGCCATGTTCATCTCCTCGTTGCAGGATATTTGTAATTTTCTTACATTACTAATGTACTCTGTTTGACTACGGCCAGCAAACCCGGTGCAGAAGCAGGAAAAAAGACCTCAAGATTCCAGCGTTAGCGCCAATGCGCGCCAGAGCCCGCACAGGCGGGCAAAACTGTAATTTTTCGTCTTTTTTGACGCTCTGTTACCATTATGAAAGTTAGACACAGGTCATATTCTGGTGAAAAAAGCCTGTATACGCCCTGTCGAGACTGCCAACGGTTACCAGCACGTAGTATATTTTCACTAAACCGGCATTGATTTCTCCTTTGTTTGAAATCGACATACCCTATCGATTCCAGGTTACAGCCGCTCGTTTGGCGTCTGCGTGCGCGGCGAACACGGGCGAAATTCGGCGCTGTTGCTTGAAAGCCACAGGGATAAAACCATGAGTGACTCTCGTTATATGAATACGCTGGACAAAATCCAGAGCCATCTGGAACTCCTGAGCAAATCTGAAAGGAAAGTCGCCGAGGTGATCCTGGCCTCCCCACAGACCGCCATTCACTCCAGCATTGCCACGCTGGCGCGCATGGCCGACGTCAGCGAACCTACCGTCAACCGTTTTTGCCGCCGCCTTGACACCAAAGGCTTTCCCGATTTCAAACTGCACCTCGCCCAAAGCCTGGCTAACGGCACGCCCTACGTAAACCGTAACGTTGAGGAAGACGACAGCGTCGATTCCTATACCAGCAAGATCTTCGAATCGGTCATGGCCAGCCTGGATACAGTAAAGGCAAATTTGGATATTGCCGCAATCAATCGTGCGGTTGACCTGCTCACCCAGGCAAAAAAGATCTCTTTCTTCGGCCTGGGCGCCTCCGCAGCGGTGGCGCACGACGCGATGAACAAATTTTTCCGCTTCAATATCCCGGTGGTCTACTTCGATGACATCGTCATGCAACGCATGAGTTGCATGAACTCCGGCGAAGGCGACGTGGTGGTATTGATCTCACACACCGGCCGCACCAAGAATCTGGTGGAGATGGCTCACCTGGCGCGAGAAAACGACGCCACGGTATTGGCTATCACCTCGCGCGACACCCCGCTCGCTCAGGCGGCGACCCTTCCTTTGCTGCTCGATGTGCCCGAAGACACCGACGTTTATATGCCGATGGTGTCGCGGATCGCGCAATTAACGCTCATTGACGTGCTCGCCACCGGATTTACCTTGCGCAGAGGGGCTAAATTCAGAGATAACTTGAAGCGGGTCAAAGAAGCGCTCAAAGAATCGCGCTTTGATAAAGGGGTGGTCATTCCCAACAGTTTTGACTCGTGACCTGACGAAGAAAAAATCGCCGTTCAACAGACATTTGAATGACGGCATCAGAGGCTGTACCCTGTTAACATGCTCATGCGGGTAACCCGGGTGAAATATCAGTGTTGTAAAATTACATTTCACGCCTGGTTTCGTTATCCGACGTTTATCGCAACACCAATATTTGCTTCACCAGTCAACGGAGTAATACATGTCCAGACGGCTCAGAAGAACCAAAATCGTTACCACCCTGGGTCCGGCTACAGACCGCGACAATAATCTGGAAAAGATCATTGCCGCCGGCGCCAACGTAGTTCGGCTTAACTTCTCCCACGGCAGCCCGGAAGACCACCAGGCTCGCGCTGACAAAGTGCGTGAAATCGCCGCTAAACTGGGACGTCACGTCGCTATCCTCGGCGATCTGCAAGGGCCGAAAATCCGCGTATCCACCTTCAAGGAAGGCAAAATCTTCCTCAACGTGGGCGATAAATTCCTGCTGGACGCCAACCTGTCAAAAGGCGAAGGCGATAAAGAAAAAGTCGGTATCGACTATAAAGGCCTGCCTGCCGACGTGGTGCCGGGCGATGTCCTGCTGCTCGACGACGGCCGCGTTCAGCTGAAAGTGCTCGAAGTTCAGGGCATGAAAGTGTTTACCGAAGTCACCGTTGGCGGCCCGCTGTCCAACAACAAAGGCATCAACAAACTCGGCGGCGGCCTGTCGGCCGAAGCGCTGACCGAAAAAGACAAGGCAGACATCGTCACCGCCGCCAAGATCGGCGTCGACTACCTGGCGGTCTCCTTCCCGCGTACCGGTGAAGACCTGAACTACGCTCGCCGCCTGGCGCGCGACGCGGGCTGCAACGCCAAGATCGTGTCCAAGGTTGAGCGCGCCGAAGCGGTCTGCAGCGACGAAGCGATGGACGACATCATTCTGGCTTCCGACGTGGTGATGGTCGCCCGTGGCGATCTGGGCGTCGAAATCGGCGATCCGGAACTGGTCGGCATTCAGAAGAAACTGATCCGCCGTGCCCGTACCCTGAACCGTGCGGTGATCACCGCGACCCAGATGATGGAGTCGATGATCACCAACCCGATGCCAACCCGCGCCGAAGTCATGGACGTGGCCAACGCCGTGCTGGACGGTACCGATGCCGTGATGCTGTCGGCAGAAACCGCTGCCGGCCAATACCCGGCGGAAACCGTGGCGGCGATGGCGCGCGTTTGTTTGGGCGCCGAGAAGATCCCGAGCATCAATGTTTCCAAACACCGTCTGGACGTGCAGTTCGACAACATCGAAGAGGCGATCGCCATGTCTTCGATGTATGCGGCCAACCACCTGAAAGGCGTCACCGCGCTGATCGCCATGACCGAATCTGGCCGCACCGCGCTGATGATGTCGCGTATCAGCTCCGGCCTGCCGATCTTCGCCATGTCGCGTCATGAGCATACGCTGAACCTGACTGCGCTGTATCGCGGCGTGACGCCGGTGTATTTCGATAGCCACAAAGACGGCGTGATCGCCGCCAATGAAGCCGTCAATCGCCTGCGCGACAAAGGTTTCCTGGTCTCCGGTGATCTGGTGATCGTCACCCAGGGCGACGTGATGGAAACCGTCGGTACCACCAATACCAGCCGTATCCTGCGCGTCGAGTAATTCACGCCGCAGACGAAATGCCGGCCGGCTCACGTTGGCCGGCATTTTTTTTGCGCTGACATCGCCATAAACGACGGAGAACGCCATGCTCCACCAACACAACCCCGCAGCGAGCGCTGATGAGCTCGATCTCGACGGCCGTAGCCTGACGCAGCTCGACGAATCGCAGCTTGCCGGCCACGCGCTGCGCAAGGTCAGCCTGTACGACAATCAGCTGACGGCCTTCCCCACCCCGATCTTCCGGCACCAGAATCTGCAGGTGCTGAATATCTCCTGCAATCAGCTCGACCGTCTGCCGCCGGAGATTGGTCAGTTGCAACAGCTCGAAATGTTCGACTTTGGCCACAATCGCGCAAGCGAACTCCCCGAGGAACTGGGGCAGCTGCATCGGTTGAAATATCTCTATCTGAGCGATAACGGCTTTAGCGATCTGCCGCGTTCGCTGGCACAGCTGCAGCAGCTGGTTTATCTCAACGCGACAGACAACCATTTAACCGTTTTGCCACAGGCGATACCGAGGCTTACGGCATTGCAGGAGCTGCGTTTATACAACAATCGCATCGGCAGCCTGCCCGCCGAAATCGGGCAACTGCACGCGCTGCGCGAACTGCATATCATGAAAAATGCCCTGACCACACTGCCGGCGGAAATGGCCCAGCTCGGTGAGCTTGAGATACTCGACGCGGCTAACAATGCCATCGCTGAGCTACCGGAAGCCTTCTGTCGGTTACCGCGGTTGAGCGAGCTGAATCTGCGTTTCAATCAGCTGACGCGCCTGCCGGAAAATATCGGTGAACTGACGGCGCTGAGAAGTCTGGATCTGCGCGCCAACCACCTGAGCGAGCTGCCGGAAAGCCTCGGCGAACTGAGCCGGCTGCGCAAGCTGGATCTGCGCTGGAATGATTTCACCCACACGCCTAAAGTCATCGACATCCTGCGGGCTCGCGGCTGTATGGTGCACATCTGAAGAGACGCCGGCCGGGTTGTAGCCCGGCCGGCGTTAGCGGTAGGAAGGATTAACGATACAGATCGTCGCGCGAGTAAGGTTCAATCTCCCCTTCTTTGCGCGTCTTGAGCAGTTTGAGGATCCAGGTGTACTGCTCCGGGTTCGGGCCCACCAGATTTTCCACCTCTTCATTCATGCGGCGCGCAATCCGTGGGTCATCGGCTTCGGCCAGATCGTCCATCGGCTCGCGAATATAAATATCCAGCATGCTGGTTTTGCCGTCGTACACCGGAAACAAAGGCACGATCGCCGCACGGCAAACCTTCATCAGCCGCCCCACCGCCGGCAGCGTCGCCTTGTAGGTCGCGAAGAAATCGACGAACTCGCTGTGCTCCGCGCCGTGGTCCTGATCGGGCAGGTAGTAGCCCCAGTACCCCTGCCGCACCGAACTGATAAACGGTTTGATGCCGTCGTTGCGCGCGTGCATGCGGCCGCCGAATTTACGCCGCACGGCATTCCACAGGTAGTCGATCAGCTGATTACGCTGATTGTGGAACATCGCCGCCATCGGTTGGCCGCGCGCAGCCATCAGCATCGCCGGCACATCCACCGCCCAGCCGTGGGGCACCAGGAAAATCACGTTGCGCCCTTCCGCCCGGATCTTGTCCAGCACCTCTTCCCCGTGCCAACGCACGCGCTTGAGCACTTTTTCCGGCTTGGTGCAGGCCAGTTCCGCCATCAGCACCATCGACTGCGGCGCGCAGGCAAACATCTGGTCAATAATGTGTTCGCGTTCGCTTTCAGGCAGCTCCGGCAAGCAATACAGCAGGTTGATGCGGGCTCGACGGCGCGCGCCCTTCGCCAGCTTGCCGGCGAGTTTGCCGACCGCACCCAGCACCGGGTCGCGCAGGCGCGCGGGCACCAGCGAAATGCCGGCCATCAGACCGGTTCCCAACCACACGCCCCAGTAGCGCGGATATAAAAAGGCTTTTTGAAACTGCGGGATGAACTCTACGTTCGATTTCTTCTCGTTTTGCATGCACATGCTCTTCGCTTAGCGATTCGGCTAATCATAATTGCCATCACCGATTTTGCAATTAACAACCGCGAACCGCCCAGATAAAACAGCATCGGCCCGCAATCAGGCCGATGAAATTAACGGCGCCGGAGCGCCGGAAAAAGGGGGACGTTAATCCAACTGCAGCTGAGGAACCACTTCCTTCACCTGTGCCAGATAATCGCTGCGGTCTTTGCCGCCCAGCCCTTCGGAACGCGGCAGTTTGGCCGTCAGCGGGTTCACCGCCTGTTGACCGGTCCACAGTTCAAAGTGCAGGTGTGGCCCGGTGGAACGGCCGGTGTTGCCGGAGAGCGCAATGCGATCGCCGCGTTTCACCTTCTGGCCTGGTTTCACCAGCAGTTTTTTCAGGTGCATATAGCGCGTGGTGTACTGACGACCGTGGCGGATCGCCACATAGTTGCCCGCTGCGCCGCTGCGTTTGGCGATCACCACCTCACCGTCGCCGACCGCCAGCACCGGCGTGCCGACCGGCATGGCGAAATCGACGCCCTTATGCGGCGCCACGCGGCCGGTCACCGGGTTCACGCGGCGCGGGTTGAAGTTGGAGGAGATGCGGAACTGTTTCATGGTCGGGAAACGCATGAAGCCGCGCGCCAGGCCAGAGCCCTGGCGATCGTAGAATTTGCCGTCTTCGGCGCGGATCGCATAGTAATCTTTGCCGCCGGTGCGCAGACGCACGCCCAACAGCTGGCTTTGCGATTTCTTACCGTCGAAATGCTCGCGCGACATCAGCACGGAGAACTGGTCGCCTTTGCGCAGCTTGCGGAAATCGAGCTGCCACTGCAGGGCTTTGATCACCGAGTTGATTTCGTTACGGCTCAGCCCGGCGTCGCCGGCGCTGCTGACGAAGCTGCCGTTGACCCGGCCGCTGATCACGTTGTTGCGCCATTCGCCCTGCTGCGCCTCTTTCGACTCTTTGAAGCTATTGCCGACGCGGTCATAGGTGCGGGTTTCGCGGCGGGAAACTTCCCAGGTCAACTGCTGCAGATCGCCTGCATCATTGACGGTCCACGACAGCTGTTGGCCGATCTTCAGATTACGCAGATCGCGGTTTTGCGAAGCCAGCAAGGTGACATCCGACATATCGATGCCATATTGCGTCAAAATGCTGCCGAGGGTGTCGCCGGTGGAAACCACATATTCATGCACGCCATCGTCGCCGGCATCTTTTTGATCCAGCTCATCCTGCGGGATTTCGTCATCGGGGGTGGGTTGGTCGGCATCTATCGGCTCACTGGCTTCGGGGAGCAATGACCGCATCTGGCTGGATTCTAACTCGACGCTCTTGGCAATGGGATTGTGTTCTGGGTGGTAAACAAAAGGCCGCCAAACAGCGACGGCCAATGTGACGACTGTCAGCGACCCCAGCATGACGCGGTGGGGCCGTGGCAGGTTGTTATACGCCAGAGCGATAGTTCGGACTATCTGCTGCACTCGATATTATCCTCATAAGCTTTACTTCAGGCAGCTCACGTACTGGTTTGACAGCTGATTCAGGAATTTCCCGTAGCTGTCCTTCCCCAGCGCGATGCCGATGCCCAGCGGGTCCAGCGTTCCAGAACGCACTTTGGTACCCTTGGCGACGGCATTGATTACGGCCGGCCTGAATTGTGGCTCAGCAAAAACGCATACCGCTTTCTGCTCAACCAACTGTGTTCGAATTTGGTGTAGGCGCTGTGCTCCAGGCTGAATTTCGGGATTGACGGTGAAATGGCCCAGCGGACTCAAACCGTAGTGTTTCTCAAAGTAGCCGTAAGCATCATGAAAAACAAAATAACCCTTACCTTGCACAGGCGTAAGCATGTTACCAACATTTTTGTCAGTTTGCGTCAGCAGATTCTCGAACTGGCGCAGGTTTGCGTCTAATTTGTCCTTATTTTGCGGCATAAGTTCCAACAATCTGTCGTGAATCGCGATCGCGGTCACTTTTGCTATCTCCGGCGACAGCCAAACGTGCATATTGTACTCGCCGTGATGATGCCCATGATCGTCATCGGCATGGTTATGCGCTTCGCCTGCATGATCATGATCGTCGTCATCTTCGCCTTTCATCAGCAACGGCTTCACCGCCGGCAGTTCGCTGATAGCCAACTTGCGGGTTGCCGAGATAGGCACCAGCGCCTTGTTCAGGAACGCTTCCATGTCCGGCCCGACCCATAGCACCAGGTCCGCAGAGCGCAAACGCTGGATATCGGAAGGACGCAGTGCAAAATCGTGCGGTGAAGCGCCGTCCGGCAGCAACACCTCGGTCGGCGTCACGCCGTCGGCGATGGCCGATGCGATAAAGCCTAACGGACGAATCGAGGTCACCACCGCAGCGGAAGCGCTGCTCAGCGGACCGGCCATCAACAGTGCGCTGGCCAGCAGCGTGCGCTGCAGCCATTTATTTTTCTTTGCCATCATCAGTAATCCCATCGTTTTCATCAACAAGGCGTGATATTATAACATTCGCTTCGTTCTGCAACCTGTAATCTCGAGATGTCTACACTGATAACGCTAAAAAATATCTCCGTCGCCTTCGGCAGCCGCAAGGTGCTGTCGAACATTTCCCTCAGCCTGCAACCCGGCCGTATTCTCACGCTGCTGGGCCCGAACGGCGCGGGCAAGTCTACGCTGGTGCGCGTGGTGCTGGGATTGGTCAAACCGACCGCCGGCACGCTGGAGCGTGAGCCCGATCTGCGCATCGGCTACGTGCCGCAAAAGCTGCACCTCGACGCCACCCTGCCGCTGACCGTCAGCCGCTTTATGCGTCTCAAGCCCGGCGTAAAGAAAGCCGACATTCTGCCGGCGCTCAAGCGCGTGCACGCCGCCCACCTGCTCCACCAGCCGATGCAAAAGCTCTCCGGCGGTGAAAACCAACGCGTGCTGCTGGCGCGAGCACTGCTGAACAAACCGCAGCTGCTGGTGCTGGACGAACCCACGCAAGGGGTGGACGTCAACGGCCAGCTGGCGCTGTACGATCTGATCGATCAGCTGCGTAAAGAGCTGGGCTGCGCCGTGCTGATGGTCTCGCACGATCTGCATCTGGTGATGGCGAAAACCGACGAGGTCTTGTGCCTCAATCAGCACATCTGCTGCTCCGGCGCGCCGGAGGTGGTGTCGATGCATCCCGAATTCATCGCCATGTTCGGCAACCGCGGCGCAGAGCAACTGGCGGTGTATCGCCACCACCACAACCACCGCCACGATCTGCAGGGAAGAATTGTCTTGAAGAAAACCGGGAGCCGCGAAGCATGATTGAACTTTTACTTCCCGGCTGGCTGGCCGGCGTGTTGCTGGCTAGCGCCGCCGGGCCGCTGGGTTCCTTCGTGGTCTGGCGCCGCATGTCCTACTTTGGTGATACCTTGGCGCACGCCTCGCTGCTCGGCGTCGCCTTTGGTCTGTTGCTCGACATCAACCCCTTCTATGCGGTGATCGCCATTACGCTGCTGCTGGCTCTGGCCCTGGTTTGGCTGGAACGTCGCCCGCAGCTTTCGGTGGATACCCTGCTCGGCATTCTGGCGCATAGCGCCCTGTCGCTGGGACTGGTGGTGGTGGCGCTGATGTCTAACGTGCGGGTCGATCTGATGGCCTACCTGTTCGGCGATCTGCTGTCGGTTACGCTGAGCGATATCCTGATGATTGCCGGCGGCGTCGCCGTGGTGCTGTTAGTGCTGTGGTGGCAGTGGCGCGATCTGCTGTCGATGACCATCAGCCCGGAGCTGGCGCACGTCGACGGCGTTAATCTGGTGCGCGCACGCACCGTGTTGATGCTGGTCACCGCCTTGACCATCGGTCTGGCGATGAAATTCGTCGGCGCGCTGATCATCACCTCACTGCTGATCATTCCGGCAGCCACCGCTCGGCGCTTCGCGCGCACGCCGGAGCAGATGGCGGGCGTCGCGGTGCTGATCGGCATGGTGGCCGTCACCGGCGGCCTGACCTTCTCGGCGTTTTACGATACGCCGGCCGGCCCTTCGGTGGTGCTGAGCGCCGCCGTGCTGTTCACGCTGAGCCTGTTCAAAAAACAGCAGGCTTGATTAAAGCCAGCAGCAGAATATGACAAGGGCCGCGAATGCGGCCCTTTTTTATGATGGGTGGAAAACTTATGCTTCGCGTTCGAGACCGAAATGCCGGTAGGCATGCTGCGTCGCCAGGCGGCCGCGCGGCGTGCGCTGGATAAAGCCCTGCTGGATCAGGAACGGTTCAATCACGTCTTCGATGGTTTCACGCTCTTCGCCGATCGCCGCCGCCAGGTTGTCCAACCCGACCGGGCCGCCGGTAAACTTGTCGATGATCGCCAGCAGCAGCTTGCGATCCATATAGTCGAAGCCTTCGGCATCGACGTTGAGCATATCAAGTGCCTGCGCCGCCACTGCGCCGCTGATCACGCCGTTGGCGCGCACTTCGGCGAAGTCACGCACCCGGCGCAGCAGGCGGTTGGCGATACGCGGCGTACCGCGCGCGCGGCGGGCCACCTCATGGGCGCCCTCGTCGGACAGCTCCAGCCCCAGGCACCCGGCGCTGCGTGAGACGATATGCTGCAGATCCGCCACCTGATAAAACTCCAGCCGCTGGACAATGCCGAAACGATCGCGCAGCGGCGAGGTCAGCGAACCGGCGCGGGTGGTCGCGCCCACCAACGTGAACGGCGGCAGATCGAGCTTAATCGAACGCGCCGCCGGCCCTTCGCCGATCATGATATCCAGCTGGTAGTCTTCCATCGCCGGATACAGCACTTCTTCTACCACCGGTGACAAACGGTGGATTTCGTCGATGAATAACACGTCGTGCGGTTCGAGGTTGGTCAGCATCGCCGCCAAATCGCCCGCCTTCTCCAGCACCGGGCCGGAAGTGGTGCGCAGATTCACGCCCATTTCGTTGGCCACGATGTTGGCCAGGGTGGTTTTCCCCAGGCCCGGCGGGCCGAAGATCAGCAGGTGGTCGAGCGCATCACCGCGCTGCTTGGCCGCCTGGATGAAGATCTCCATCTGCTCGCGTACGTGCGGCTGACCCACGTATTCAGTCAACAGCTTGGGACGAATGGCACGATCGAGGACTTCTTCCTCGTTGATCGGTTCGGCGGAGATCAGGCGATCGGCTTCAATCATTATCTACCTCTTAGCGGCCTTACAAAGCAGCGCGCAACGCGTCGCGGATCAGCGTCTCGCAGTCGGCGCCCGGTTTGGCAATTTTGCTGACCATGCGACTCGCTTCCTGTGGCTTGTAGCCCAGCGCCACCAGCGCCGAAACGGCTTCGGCTTCCGCGTCCGCTTCCGGCGCGTTGTCGGCGGCGGACGGCAGGCTGATCTCGCTGCTGCTGTTGAACAGGTCGCCGTTAAGCCCTTTGAAGCGGTCTTTCATCTCTACCACCAGGCGCTCGGCGGTTTTTTTGCCCACGCCCGGCAGCTTGACCAGTGCGGTGATCTCTTCACGCTCCACCGCACTGACGAACTGCTGCGCGGACATGCCTGACAGGATCGCCAGCGCCAGCTTCGGCCCGACGCCGTTGACCTTGATCAGCTCGCGGAACAGCGCGCGCTCCTGCTTGTCGTTGAAACCGTACAGCAGCTGCGCGTCTTCACGCACCACGAAGTGGGTAAACACGATGGCCTCTTGCCCCAGTTCCGGTAGCTCGTAAAAGCAGGTCATCGGCATGTGTACCTCATAGCCCACGCCGTTCGCCTCCAGTAACACCAGCGGCGGCTGCTTTTCCAGAATATTTCCTCTGAGACGACCTATCATTTACCCTCCTGCAGAATAACCGGGCATGGCGCCCTGCCATGCCGTTGCTGGTAAAGCTTATAACATAAAAAAGGCTGGATGAATATCCAGCCTGAGCAATCATCGCTTTGCGTCAGCGCAAACGCCCGCGCGCCAGGTTCAACCGCCCTTCGCTCATCCGCAGCACGTTCTGGCTGAGGTGGCAGTGGGTGATGGCGATAGCCAGAGCATCGGCGGCGTCCGCCTGCGGGTTGGCCGAGAGTTTGAGCAGCGAGCGCACCATGTGCTGTACCTGCGCCTTTTCGGCCGCGCCGGTACCGACCACGGTCTGTTTGACCTGCCGCGCCGCATACTCGAACACGTCCAGATTCTGATTCACCGCCGCCACGATCGCGACGCCGCGCGCCTGGCCGAGCTTGAGCGCCGAATCGGGGTTCTTGGCCATAAACACCTGTTCGATGGCGAAGAAGTCGGGCTGAAACTGGGTGATGATCTCACTGACGCCGGCGTAAATCAGCTTCAGCCGCGTCGGCATGTCGTCCACCACCGTGCGGATGCAGCCGCTGGCGATATAGCTCAACTGACGCCCCTGCTGGCGGATAAGGCCATAGCCGGTGACGCGTGAACCGGGATCGATACCGAGTATGATCGCCATATCTACATCCACCTTGCATGCACGGCGCCGCCGAACGGCGGCGCCCGTTTTACCGGATTACAGCGTCGCCGCCACTTCGTCGGAGATTTCACCGTTATGGTAAACTTCCTGCACGTCGTCGCAGTCTTCCAGCATATCGATCAGACGCAACAGCTTAGGCGCGGTTTCCGCGTCCATGTCGGCCTTGGTCGATGGGATCATCGACACTTCCGCCGCTTCGGCTTCGAAGCCCGCCGCGGTCAGCGCGTCTTTCACCGCGCCCAGGCTTTCCCAGGCGGTGAACACATCGATGGCGCCATCGTCATAGGTCACGATGTCTTCCGCACCGGCTTCCAGCGCCGCTTCCATTACGGTGTCTTCATCCAGGCCCGGTGCGTAGGTGATCACGCCCTTCTTGGTGAACAAATAAGCCACGGAACCGTCGGTGCCGAGGTTGCCGCCACACTTGGTGAAAGCGTGACGCACTTCCGCCACGGTGCGGTTGCGGTTGTCGCTCAGGCATTCGATCATGACGGCGGTGCCGCCAGGGCCGTAACCTTCATAGATGATGGTTTCCATATTGGTATCATCATCACCGCCCACGCCGCGCGCGATCGCACGGTTCATGGTGTCGCGCGTCATGTTGTTCGACAACGCCTTGTCCATCGCCGCGCGCAGACGCGGGTTGGAATCCGGATCGCCGCCGCCCAGCTTGGCGGCGGTGACCAGCTCACGAATAATCTTGGTGAAAATTTTACCGCGCTTGGCGTCCTGCGCCGCTTTACGGTGCTTTGTGTTGGCCCACTTACTATGACCTGCCATAAAAAAATCTCCGAAAAAAACTACTGGACTGAATTGATCACGAACTCTTCAATCGCCTGCTGATTGCTCCATGACTTGGTCAACTTCACGGCCTCGGCCGCCTCAAGCCATTGGTAAGCGTGATGCTCGGTAATCACCGGATCGCGCTCCTCGGGCAACGCCAGACAGAACCAGTGCTCTTTATTGCGCGTGGTTCCCGGCGCATAGCGATGTCGCAAATGGACAAAGAGTTCAAACTCCACGCAGCGCTGGCAATCGAACAACGGCAGGTGCTCTGCTTCGATATCGATGCCGACTTCTTCCATGACTTCACGCTGCGCGGCATGCGGCGGCGACTCATCCTGTTCCAGGCTGCCGGTGACCGACTGCCAGAACTCGGTATCGTCGCGCCGCTGTAACATCAGCACCCGACCACTGGATTTCGCGTAAATCACTACCAGGATAGATTCAGGGCGCTTGTAACTCATCACTCGCTCTCTTGTTCCGCACCGGCTTTCTTTACCACGCTGATCGCCAGCTCCTGCAGCGACGCCGGGTTGGCGAAGCTCGGTGCGTCGGTCATCAGACAGGCCGCCGCGGTGGTTTTCGGGAAGGCGATCACGTCGCGGATGTTGTCGGTGCCGGTCAGCAGCATCACCAGACGATCCAGGCCGAAGGCCAGGCCGGCGTGCGGCGGCGTGCCGTACTTCAGCGCGTCCAGCAGGAAGCCGAACTTCTCGCGCTGTTCGTGTTCGTTAATGCCCAGAATGCTGAATACCGTCTGCTGCATTTCGCTGCGGTGAATACGCACCGAACCGCCGCCCACTTCGTAACCGTTGATCACCATGTCATAGGCGTTGGCGATGGCGTTGACCGGCGCTGCCGCCAGCTCTTCCGGGCTCATGTCGCGCGGCGAGGTGAACGGGTGGTGCATGGCCGCCAGGCCGCCCTCGTCGTCCTCTTCGAACATCGGGAAGTCGACCACCCACAGCGGCGCCCAGCTGTCGAGTTGGGTCAGCCCCAGATCGCGACCCAGCTTCAGGCGCAGCGCGCCCATCGCATCGGTGACAATCTTGAAACTGTCTGCGCCGAAGAACATGATATCGCCGGTCTGCGCATCGGTGCGCGCCAGAATGGCTTCCAGCACGTCTGCACTGAGGAATTTGGCGATCGGGCTCTGCACGCCTTCCATGCCCGCGGCGCGGTCGTTGACCTTCAACCAGGCCAGGCCTTTGGCGCCGTAGATGTTGACGAAAGCGCCGTACTCGTCGATCTGCTTGCGGGTCAGCTGTGCGCCGCCCGGTACGCGGATCGCCGCCACGCGGCCTTTGGCGTCGTTAGCCGGGCCGGAGAACACTTTAAACTCGACGTCTTTGACCAGATCGGCCACGTCCACCAGCTCCAGCGGGTTACGCAGGTCCGGCTTGTCGGAGCCAAAGCGGCGCATCGCTTCGGCGAAGGTCATGACCGGGAAATCGCCCAGATCCACGCCCTTCACGTCCAGCCACAGCTCGCGCGCCAGTTTCTCCATCACTTCACGCACCTGATCGGCGGTCATGAAGGAGGTTTCGACGTCGATCTGGGTGAATTCAGGCTGACGGTCCGCACGCAGGTCTTCGTCACGGAAGCATTTGACGATCTGATAGTAACGATCGAAGCCGGACATCATCAGCAGCTGTTTGAACAGCTGTGGGGACTGCGGCAGCGCGTAGAATTTGCCCTTGTGCACGCGGCTCGGCACCAGGTAATCGCGGGCGCCTTCCGGCGTCGCCTTGGTCAGCATCGGCGTTTCGATGTCGAGGAAGCCGTGGCTGTCCATGAAGCGGCGCACGAAGCTGGTGATTTTGGCGCGGGTCTTCAGACGCTCGGCCATTTCCGGGCGGCGCAGATCCAGGTAGCGGTATTTCAGACGCGCTTCTTCGCTGTTGACCTGGTTGGAGTCCAGCGGCAACGGCTCGGAGCGGTTGATGATTTCCAGCGCGTGGGCGAACACTTCCACTTCGCCGGTGGCCATATCTTTATTGATCTGGCTGTCCGGACGCGCACGCACGGTGCCGACGATCTGGATGCAGAACTCATTGCGCAGGTCGTAAGCCTTGTCGAACGCCACTTTCTGGTCCGGATCGAAGAACACCTGCACGATGCCTTCGCGGTCGCGCATATCAATAAAGATCAGGCCGCCGAGATCGCGACGACGATTGACCCAACCACACAGAGTGACTTCCTGGCCCACGTGGGACAGATTCAACTGTCCGCAATATTCAGTACGCATACGCTATCCTTTTACACAGCCGATGCCGCGCCGGGCTACTGCGCCCCTGTCGCGCGGCTGTTATCTGATAAATTCTACTTGTTACCCGGTTTAAAATCCGTCGCATACCAGCCGGTACCCTTAAGCTGGAAACCGGAGGACGAGATCAACTTGGTCAACGCGGGCTGCCCACACGCCGGGCAGTCTGCCAGCGGCGCATCGGAAAATTTTTGCAATTTCTCTAACCGATGGTTGCAAGCACCACATGCATATTCATAAATCGGCATAGGTCGTTGGATTAAAGAGTGTTGAAAAAAGGGAGTCATTATAAAGGAAATTCATCCGCCCGATAAGTGCGAACACAGCATTGTTACCGCACTAAATGGCGCGTTTTTGTTCGAATCAACACATCGGTTAACAAATTTCCCATTAACCTGCGACAGTTTTTTCACGTAGCCTGATTCTCCCCCGGTTTTGCGCCGTGCGCTGCTCGCCTGGCGCGCCGAACAGTTTTTATTCACTTCGCAACGAGATGAAATCCATGCTGAAACTTGACGCCCAAACCACCGCTCTGGTGCTGATCGATTTGCAAAACGGCATTCTGCCCTACGCCGGTGGCCCGCACAGCGCCGACCAAGTGGTCGCGAACGCCGCTCTGCTGGCCGCGCGTTTTCGTCTGCTGGGCGCGCCGGTGCTGCTGGTGCGCGTCGGCTGGTCCGACACTTTCGCCGAGGCGCTGAAACAGCCGGTGGACAAGCCGGCTCCCGCGCCCGCCGGCGGCTTGCCGGCCAATTGGTGGGAATTCCCCGCGCCGCTGGCGGTCAGCGACAGCGATATTCTGGTCACCAAGCGCCAATGGGGCGCCTTCTACGGCACCGATCTGGATTTGCAGCTGCGTCGACGCGGCATCAAGTCTGTGGTGCTGGGCGGCATCTCCACCAATATCGGCGTGGAATCCACCGCCCGCGCCGCCTGGGAACACGGCTATGAGCTGGTGATCGCCGAGGACGTCTGCAGCGCACAGAACGCGGAAATGCACCGTTTCGCGTTCGAACACATCTTCCCGCGTTTGGCGCGAGTGCGCGACACCGGCGAAATTCTTGCCGCGCTCGACCGGTAACGTTAAGTTGTAGCCTGATAAGCCAAGGATAAGTAAAGGAAGACGACGCCGTGATCTACATCGGACTGCCCCAGTGGCAACATTCAGCCTGGAATCGTATCGGGCTGCGTGACTTGGCGGATTACAGCCGCTACTTCAACTGCGTGGAAGGCAACACCACCTTCTACGCGCTGCCGAAGCTGGAAATCGTGCAACGCTGGCGCGACATGACCGGCGACGATTTTCGCTTCTGCTTCAAATTCCCGTCGGACATCAGTCACAAAGCCGCCCTGCGCAACTGCGCCGCCGAGCTGCAGGCGTTTTACCACTGCCTGACCCCGGTGCATCAACGCATCGGCCAACTGTGGCTGCAGCTGCCCGCCGCCTTCGGCCCAGACGAGCTGCCGCGCATGTGGCAGTTTTTCGAAAGCCTGCCGAAGGAATTCACCTACGGCGTAGAAGTGCGTCATCCGGCGTTTTTCGCCAAGGGCGAGGAAGAGCGTGCGCTGAATCAGGGGTTGCGCCAGCGCGGCATCAATCGGGTGATCCTCGACAGCCGCCCGGTGCATCACGCCGCCCCCAACACCGCCGCCGTACGCGATGCCCAGCAGAAAAAGCCGAAGCTGCCGGTACACGCTCTGGTCACCGCCGACCGACCGCTGGTTCGCTTTATCGGCGGCGACAAGCTGGCCGATAACCTGCGCTGGTTCGAAGCCTGGCAGCAAAAGCTGCCGCTGTGGCAGCAACAGCACCAGCCTTATCTGTTTATTCATACGCCGGACAACGGCGATTCGCCCCAGCAGGCGCAAAAAATTTGGCAGCAGCTGCGCCTGACAATCCCCGATTTGCCTGCGCCGCCGGACTGGCCGGAACAGGATGCACTGTTTTGACCTATTAATCTGACCAATAACATCAAATATTTCCCCGCGACAGTGAATACAATGACGGCTATGATGCTGGCTGCCAGTTTTGGTTAGGGAACGGAGTTAAAAATGGTAAGCGCGCTTTATGTGGTGCTCGGCGCATTGTTGTTGATCAAACTCTCTTATGACGTAGTCAGATTAAGGATGCAGTACCGCGTAGCATACGGCGACGGCGGTTTTTACGAGTTGCAGACCGCCATTCGCGTGCATGGCAACGCCGTTGAATACATTCCTATCGCTGCCGTATTGCTGGTGATTATGGAAATGAACGGCGCGGAAATCTGGATGATTCACCTCTGCGGCCTGATGCTGATGGCCGGGCGGCTGGTGCATTACTACGGTTTGCGTAACCGCGAGGTTCGCTGGCGCCGTTCAGGCATGGCCGCAACCTATATCTCTTTGTTGTTGATGGTTCTGGCAAATATCTTCTATCTGCCCTGGGATCTGATTTTCAGCCTGCATTGATCCCGTTTTATCATCAGGCGGCCGCGCCGCCTGCTTCCGCTCCGCTTTTTTGCGCTTTTCTGTTAGACTACGCAGCTTCGAATTCTGAACTGATTTGCCGCTATGCCAAACCGCGATACCCTTTTCTCCGCCCCCATCGCCAAATTGGGCGACTGGACCTTCGACGAACGCGTTGCCGAAGTGTTCCCCGACATGATCCAACGCTCCGTTCCCGGCTATTCCAACATCATCTCGATGATCGGCATGCTGGCCGAACGCTTTGTGCAACCCGACAGCCGGGTATATGACCTGGGCTGCTCGCTGGGCGCGGCGACGCTGTCGATGCGGCGGAATATCAAGGTGCCCGGCTGCAATATCGTCGCCGTCGACAATTCGCCGGCGATGGTGGAACGTTGCCGCCGCCATATCGACGCCTTCCGCGCCGACACGCCGGTTGACGTCATCGAAGCCGACATTCGCGACATCGACATCGAGAACGCCTCGATGGTGGTGCTGAACTTTACGCTGCAGTTCCTCGAACCGGCCGATCGCCTGCGCCTGCTGGAGAAAATTTATCGCGGCCTGCGCCCGGGCGGCGCACTGGTGCTGTCGGAGAAGTTCAGCTTTGAAGACGCCGAAGTCGGCGAGCTGCTGTTCAACATGCACCACGATTTTAAACGCGCCAACGGGTACAGCGAACTGGAGATCAGCCAAAAACGCAGCATGTTGGAAAACGTGATGCTGACCGATTCGGTGGAAGCGCACAAAGCGCGTCTGCATCAAGCCGGGTTCGAGCATGCCGAAGTGTGGTTCCAATGCTTCAACTTCGGTTCGCTGATCGCCCTGAAAGCGGGGGATGCGCAATGATCGAGTTCGGTGATTTCTATCAGCGCATCGCCAAAAGCCCCCTCAGCCATTGGCTGGACACCCTGCCTGCGCAGCTGAGCGCCTGGCAACGCGAATCGCTGCACGGCAAATTCAAACAGTGGTTCAACTCGGTAGAACATTTGCCGACGCTGACCCCAACCCGCCTCGATCTGCTGCACGGCGTGCGCGCCGAAATGGAGCCCGGCCTGTCGCCGGGCCAGCTCGAGGGCATCGAGAAAATGCTGCGCACCCTGATGCCATGGCGTAAAGGGCCATTCTCGCTGTATGGCATCGATATCGATACCGAATGGCATTCCGACTGGAAGTGGGATCGCGTGCTGCCGCACATTTCCCCGCTCGCCGGCCGCACTATTCTCGACGTCGGCTGCGGCAGCGGTTATCACCTGTGGCGCATGATCGGCGCCGGTGCCCACTTCGCCGTAGGCATCGATCCGATGCAGCTGTTCCTGTGCCAGTTCGAAGCGGTGCGCAAGCTGTTGGGCGGCGATCAGCGCGCCCACCTGCTGCCGCTCGGCATCGAGCAGTTGCCGGATCTGGCGGCGTTCGACACCGTGTTCTCGATGGGGGTGCTGTATCACCGCCGCTCGCCGCTCGATCATTTGTATCAGCTGAAAAATCAGCTGGTGGCTGAAGGGGAACTGGTGCTGGAAACGCTGGTGGTGGAAGGCGATCGCCACCAGGTGCTGGTGCCGGGCGACCGTTATGCGCAGATGCGCAACGTGTATTTCATTCCTTCCGCCGAAGCGCTGAAATGCTGGCTGGAGAAATGCGGCTTCGTCGATGTGAAGATCGCCGATATGTGCGTCACCAGCCTCGAAGAGCAGCGCCGCACCGACTGGATGACCAGCGAATCGCTGGCCGAATTCCTCGATCCGAACGATCGCAGTAAAACGATCGAAGGCTATCCGGCGCCCCTGCGCGCCGTGCTGACCGCCAAAAAGCCCTAGCGCTCGCTAATCGGGCCGGCCTGTGCCGGCCCGCATTCACCCGTTACTGACATCGACAATTCGCAGCTCATAGACCATCGTCGCGTTCGGCGGGATCTGCGGCGCATAGCCCGTTTCACCGTACGCCAACGCCGGCGGCACCACCATCGTCAGCGAACCGTGATTTTTCAGATGGCCGATCGCCTCGCGGAACAGCGGTGGATAGGCGGAGAGCGGCTGAGACATCACCTTCCCGCTGCGATCCATATCCTGAATCACGCTACCGTCGGTTAAGCTCTCTTTCACCACGATGTCCACCCGCGCGTTGTCCTTAATGGCTTCATCACCCGCATAATCGATGCGATACCAGAAACCGGCAGGCGACTTCTGCGTGCCTTTCTTCTTTTTAAACTCGGCGACGAACGCCTCGCCCTTGCTGGTCTGCGTCTTCGCCGCCTGATTTCTGGCGTCGTTCACCGCTTTTTCCGACTCCGCCAGCGCGTTGGTCAACTGTGCATCGCTCAACTGGTAACGGCCGTTGAAGGTATCGATCACGCCCGCCAGCAGCACGGTTTTATCGGGATTGATGCCCCAATTTTTACGCTCCGCCAGCATCGTTTGAATGTCGCGCCCCAAGGCGACACCGGCAGCATAGCTCTGTTGCTCCGGCTTTTTCTTGAGCGACTGCGTATCCGGCAGCCATTTGGCCCGCGATCTCAGCCCATCCAGCTCCTCACGCAAGGCCTGCTGCGCCTGATGGGCCGCCGCCAGCTCCGTTGCCGTTTTTTCCGCCTGCTGCGTCGCTTTATCTCGCTGCTGCGCAGCCTGTGCACTTTCCGTCGTTGCCGTTACCAGGCGTTGTTCCAGCGTCTTAGCCTGTTCGGTTTGGGTCTTGTTTTTTTCCTGCAGCTGCGCCAGCTGCTGCTGAAGTTCACCCGCAACCTTGGCGGCTTCGGCCTTTTGCTGCGCCAGCGCCGTCTTCAGGCTTTTCTCTTGCTGCTCGACCTGTTGACGTTGACCATCACGCTCTTTCTGCAGCTGAGCCAGCTGCTGCTGAAGTTCGCCCGCCGCCTTGGCGGCTTCGGCCTTTTGCTGCGCCAGCGCCGTCTTCAGGCTTTTCTCTTGCTGCTCGGCCTGTTGACGTTGACCATCACGCTCTTTCTGCAGCTGAGTCAGCTGCTGCTGAAGTTCACCCGCCGCCTTGGCGGCTTCGGCCTTTTGCTGCGCCAGCGCCGTCTTCAGGCTTTTCTCTTGCTGCTCGGCCTGTTGACGTTGACCATCACGCTCTTTCTGCAGCTGAGTCAGCTGCTGCTGAAGTTCACCCGCAACTTTGGCGGCTTCGGCCTTTTGCTGCGCCAGCGCCGTCTTCAGGCTTTTCTCTTGCTGCCCACCCTGCTGCCGTTGGCCCTCCTGCTCTTTTTGCAGTTTCGCCAGCTGCTGCTGCAGTTCGCCCGTCAGCCTGGCAGCCTCGGCCTTCTGCTGTTCCAGCTCAGCGGCGGCCGCTTTCTTATCCTGTTCATAACGCTGGCGTGCTTTATCGTTGGCGGTCTGCGCCGCGGCCAATTTCTCCTGCCAGGCGTTATCCGCCTGGCCAGGCAGCGCTGCCAGCCGTTGTTCCAGCAAGGCGATGCGCCGATCGCTCTCCTCGGTTTGTTGCTTTTGCCGCGCTAATGCCGCCTGCGCTTCGGCGATCTGCGCCTGAGCCTTCCGCTCCTGCGGCGTCAGGTTCAGCGCCTGTCGCACGCCGCTGGCAAAATCGCTCAACGCGCTCAGATCGGGCGCAGATGCCGGCTTATCGGCAGCGGTCAGGGATGACGCAACGCGCAACGCGGTCAGCTCCTGTTGCAGTGATTGAATGGCGGTTTGCTGTTGCTCCAATCGAGCTTCCTTCTCGCGCAGCGTCTTTTGCAACTGCGCCAGCTGCTTTTTCTGCGCCGTCGTCTCACGCGTTTGAACCGGCCGGGACGCCGGTTTTTGGGTTTCCCGGGATGGGGCAACCACGGTATCAGCTGCCGGTGCGTCCTGCCGTTGGTAACGCTCGGCAAACTGCAATAATGCCGGCACGTCGTCATCCGCTGCGGCCACCGCCGGCGCAAACGCCAACGGTATCATCAGGCTCAGTAACGCCTTTCTCGCACGAGGGGTCATTGGGCGCGCTCTCCACGCTCAGCCAGGCCGGTCATCATGGCAGAACTGATGTCTGCGCACAGACGGCTGGTGCGATAACGATACAGCGCGTCGACGGTTTCCTGCGTGTCCGTGTTGACCCGCTGGCGTACCCCGGCATACTGCGCGGCGCCGCCCATCAAGGTATCGAATTCGCGTTTGAATTTTTGGTATTTTTCGTTATCCATGCCGCGCATGGCATCCAGTTCGCGCTGGCACTGCTGCATGCGTTCGGCTTCACGCTGCCGTTTGTCTTGCTCGGCAATTTCTTCCGCGCTGGGCGGCTTACTTAATGCAGAAACAGGCCGCTTGGCGGTCTGGCAGCCGGTCAGGGCCAACGTCAGCAAAAGCGCAGCGGTCAAACAGTGTGCCGTTCGGGTCATTATCGTTATCTCCTTGTTAAGTCCGCCGCCAACGCGCTCTGCGGCTGCGCCAACGGCTCTCCTCAATTGATGCTGTGATGTTCCGGCCATAAGGCAGCCGATGAAAAGGTAAAAAATATGGACGCGTTGATGAGCGGCAGATTACAAATTCATTCACCACACCAATACATACAAAAAAATCATTTAATATTATGATATTTAAAGGATTTTAACTCACAAACTTATCAGCAGGGCATGACGAGCGCAAGAAGAGATGGGAGGCAGTTCGATCGAGAAACCGTCTTGAAACGGGCTGCTTGTCTTTACAAGGCATAAAAAAAGCCCCGGCAAAACGCCGGGGCCTGGTACTTGCGTGATCGCCGAGGGCTCAGTGATACGCAAAGGGTCTTACGGCCCGGAAACCGGTTGTCAAACGCGGTTAGCTGCGTGTTTATGCGCTTTGCGCCAGGGGATCAACCAAGGCCAGCGCGTTTTTCATCGCCTCCACCATTTCGCCATCCACGCAATAATGGCTAAATTCGTCAAACTCGTTATCGGAGCACATGGTGACGCCCGCCTTGCGGTAACGCATGGTCGACGGCACCAGATGACCGGAAGAGCTGTGCAGTTCATGCAGGCCGATATCGACAAACTTGTGCAAATTGCTGAGACGCACGCCGGCACCCGCCATGATCACCGGGCCGTGACTGGCCTGGCGCAAATCACGCAGCAACGGCAGGCCCAGTTCAGCGCTCTGCTGTTGGCCGGAGGTCAGAATGCGCGCCACGCCCAGTTCGGTCAGTTGTTCCAACGCCACCATCGGGTTCTGGCACATGTCGAACGCACGATGAAACGTCACCGCCATGCCCTCGCACAGCTTCATCACTTCGCGCATGCGCGGCAGATCGATGTGCCCTTCTTCGTCCAGCATGCCGACCACGACACCGGGGAATCCCATCTCGCGGATCTGGCGGAGATCCTGTTTGATCACCTCGAAATCCACCGTACCGTAGCAGAAATCGCCACCGCGAGGGCGAACGATCGGATGCACCGGGATCGCAACCCGCTCGCGCGCCAGACGCAGCGTGCCATAGCTCGGCGTCAATCCGCCCTCGCTCTGGCTGGCGCACAACTCGATACGATCGGCACCTGCTCGTTCGGCCGTCAGCGCGCAGTCGACGCTAAAGCAACAAACTTCCAGTTTTATCATTGTCACCCCCAGATAACGGCCAACATACGGCGGCAATTGTTCATTTCTTCATTTCTCACGTAGGCTCATGCTTAGGCATAAACCGGCTCAGGGTTGTAACTATGGCATTCAATTTTGATCAATGGGTAGACCGCAGTCACAGTGACAGCGTTAAGTGGGATAAATATCGCGACCGCGACATTATTCCGCTTTGGGTCGCCGACAGCGATTTCACCTCACCGCCGGCGGTGATCGAAGCCTTGCAGCGTCGCGTGGCGCACGGCGTATTCGGCTACACCTACCCATCCCCTGATCTTATTGAGGTTTTTACTCGCCGCATGGTAGAGCGCTACGGCTGGCACATCAAGCCTGAATGGATCATTTTCCTGCCTGGGTTGGTGTGCGGCCTGAACCTGTGCGTGCGTGCCTGCACTGAAGAACATCAGAGCACGCTGGCTCCCTCCCCCATTTATCCGCCGTTTCGCAAAGCGGCTAAATTCGCCGGGCGTAAACACCTCTCGGTGCCGCTAACGGCGGCAGGCCAACGTTGGGTGCTGGATTTCTCCGCGTTGCATGATCGGCTTAGCGGCAACGAGAAGCTCCTGTTGCTGTGCAACCCGCAGAATCCCGGAGGCACCGTTTACCGCCGGGACGAACTGTTGCAGCACCATCAGTTCGCGCGCGAGCACGATTTAATCGTCTGTTCCGATGAAATCCACTGCGAGCTGCTGCTTGAACCCGGCGTGCGGCATATCCCTTTCGCCACCCTGAATGACGATGCGGCCCAACGCAGCGTGACGCTGATGTCGCCGTCAAAGACGTTTAATCTCGCCGGACTGGGCGCTTCAATGGCGATCGTCCCCAACGAAGTGCTGCGACAACGGCTGAAACGCGCGCGCAGCGGCATTGTGCCGGAGGTCAATCTGCTGGCGCTGGCGGCGGCGCAGGCGGCTTATCAATACGGGCAGCCCTGGCTGGACGAACAGCTGATTTATCTACGCGCCAATCGCGATCGGCTGACCGAGCGCATCAACGCCATGCCGGGGTTGACGGTTTTGCCAATCGAAGCCACCTACCTGGCGTGGATCGATTGCAGCGCTTTACCGGTGGACAACCTGCATCAGTTCTTCGAAGAACGCGCGGGCGTAGGATTAAGCGCCGGTTTGGATTTTGGCGACCGGCGCTTTGTGCGGCTTAACTTTGGTTGCCGGTGGGCCCTGCTCGATGAAGCGCTCGCTCGCATGGCGCGGGCCTGCGCGGCGCTGCATGCCTAGCCTTGCTCGCTGGCGACGATGTCCCGAATGGAATAGGGATGAAACTTGATCGTCACCGTTCCATCGGTGATAGCCAGGATTGGATTCGGCAAGCGCTCGCCCTCGCCTTTTGGCGAGCTTTGTTTCAGCTTGATCCCCGGGGCCAGCAGCGCTTCATCGGCGAGAAGGCTCAACGCCCGAGCGTGCAGCGTCTGCGGATCGCCACTGAGCACTAACTCGACGTGTTCCCAACCTTCATGCGGATAGCGTTTCTCCCCAGGATACGGCAGTTCGACGCAGTCTATCTGCCACGGCCCCACGGCCAGCGGCCGCGACAAATCGAACAGACAGATAGGTCGCCCGTTGATCATCGACTCGGACAGCAGTGTTCCGCACTGCATCAAGCCCTGACGCCAGCGGTCGGCAGTGGCATTCTGGTGACAACGCAGGGAGATGTGATCGGCCGTAAACGCGGCCAGGTCAAGCCGCAATCTGGCAGCAAATTGTTGTAACGCCTGCTCGAAGCGTGGCAGGTCGAGCATCAGGTCGTCCAGCTCGGCAATGGCCTGCAAGGGGGATGTCATAGAGACCTCAAAACAACGGAACGCAAGTGAGACGCCGTAATTTACACGGTGGCGACAGCGCTCGCCAGCATTGCGAGGTTTTTCAGCGGCAGTTCAGAATGATTTTCGGTTGCGTGCGGGGAGAACAAAAAACCAATTTTTTATTAAGATGACAGCTCATTAAATCAACAGAAAAATAAAAATTAAGATTTTTCGCATCCATTATACCCTTTCATCATGACGTTATGATTTAAGTTATTCTTCACAAAAAAATTCGTGGTTCGCGGGCTAAACCGATTGAATTGTTTCGCTTCATCACACTTTACCTGCTTATCAAGCTCACAAAAAAACAACAATCAACCTATTGTAAACAAAGACAATAAAATTCAATAATTAATAAAATAATAAGGATTATCTTAATTTACTCCCGAGCAATTGATTCATCAAGGCAACTCAGCTACTTTGGAGAAAATTTAAATTCGAGATGATTATTATGTTATTGCTGACGATGTCCTTGGTATTGATAATTATCGCCGTGTACGCCATCTACCGTCACTTTAAATCCCGCAGCACCAACACGCTGGATGCCAGACGCCACAACAAAAAACGTTAGTCTCCTAATCCTCGCCGCCACACGCTCTCGTTCATTCATCCTGCCTTTCACCTTCCGGCAATCAACGCGCCGTACCCGACAATGTTTCATTGCTGCGGCCGCGCCAACTGCTGACGGGCTCCGTCAGATCGGTTACAATTGCAGGCTGTTTTGTGGGAGGTGCCCGTCGCGCCTGCCACCGTTGAATCCCACAGGGGTTGGCTTCAGCCCCTCGTTCGTCATTAAGGTAACCCGGTGAATATTCAGGTTCTTCTTTCAGATAAAGTCAGCCAGGCGCTGATCGCCGCTGGCGCGCCAGCCGATTGCGAAGCGCAGGTCCGCCCATCCGCCAAGGCGCAGTTTGGTGATTATCAGGCCAACGGCGTGATGTCAGTCGCCAAAAAGCTGGGCATGCCGCCCCGTCAGTTGGCGGAAAAAGTGGTGCAACTGCTGGATCTCGGCGACGTCGCCGGTAAAGTGGAAATCGCCGGCCCCGGCTTTATCAACATTTTCCTGAACAGCGACTGGGTCGCGCGCCAGGCCGATCAGGTGCTGAACGCACCGAAACTGGGCATTGCGCCGGTTGAGCCGCAAACCATCGTTATCGACTACTCCGCGCCGAACGTGGCGAAAGAGATGCACGTCGGCCACCTACGCTCCACGATTATCGGCGACGCCGCGGCGCGTACCCAGGAGTTTCTGGGCCATAAAGTAATCCGCGCCAACCACGTCGGCGACTGGGGTACCCAGTTCGGCATGCTGATTGCCTACCTGGAAAAAATGCAGAACGAAAACGCCAGCGATATGGGCCTGTCCGATCTCGAGCAGTTTTACCGCGAAGCCAAGAAACATTACGACGAAGACGCCGAGTTCGCCGAGCGCGCACGCGCGTATGTCGTGAAGCTGCAGGGCGGCGATCAATACTGTCTGAAAATGTGGCGTAAGCTGGTCGATATCACCATGGCGCAAAACCAGCTGACCTATAACCGCCTGAACGTCACGCTGACCGAAGACGACGTGATGGGCGAAAGCCTGTATAACGCGATGCTGCCGGGCATCGTCGCCGATCTGAAAGCCAAAGGGCTGGCGGTGGAAAGCGAAGGCGCCACCGTGGTGTTCCTCGACGAATACAAGAACAAAGACGGCGATCCGATGGGCGTCATCATCCAGAAAAAGGATGGCGGCTACCTCTACACCACCACCGACATCGCCTGCGCCAAGTATCGCTACGAAACCCTGGGCGCCAATCGCGTCCTGTATTACATCGACTCCCGTCAGCATCAGCACCTGATGCAGGCCTGGACCATCGTGCGCAAGGCCGGTTACGTGCCGGAGTCCGTCTCGCTGGAACACCACATGTTCGGCATGATGTTGGGCAAAGACGGTAAACCGTTCAAAACCCGCTCGGGCGGCACCGTGAAGCTCTCCGATCTGCTGGATGAAGCCATTGAACGCGCCGAACAGCTGATCGCCGGCAAAAACCCGGATATGCCGGAAGACGAAATGAAAACCGTGGCCCGCGTGGTCGGCATCGGCGCAGTGAAATACGCCGACCTGTCGAAAAGCCGCACCACCGACTATGTCTTCGACTGGGATAACATGCTGGCCTTCGAGGGCAATACCGCGCCTTATATGCAATACGCCTATACCCGTGTGGCATCGGTATTCAAACGCGCCGGAATCGACGAAACCAGCCTGACGCTGCCGCTGACGCTGACCGAAGAACGTGAGATTGCGCTGGCCACCCGCCTGCTGCAGTTCGAAGAGGTGCTCACCACCGTCGCGCGTGAAGGTACGCCTCACGTCATGTGCAGCTACCTGTACGATCTGGCCGGCTTGTTCTCCGGTTTCTACGAGCACTGCCAGATCCTGAACGCCGACAGCGAAGAAGCGCGTCAGAGCCGCCTGAAGCTGGCGCTGCTGACCTCGAAAACGCTGAAAACCGGTCTGGATACGCTCGGCATCGAAACCGTCGAACGCATGTAAACCGCGCCGTACAGAAAGCAAAAAGGTCGCCCAGGCGACCTTTTTTTATGCTTGCCTGTGGCTCAGGCAACCCGGCGCGCGAAATCACGCGGGCGGAAGCCCAACCCGGCCAGCACGCCGAAGTAGGCCACCACACCAGCCACCACCACCGCAGCCAAGCGCAGCAAACGCTCCAGCATGTTGCCCTGATCCCAGGCCGGCATCAGCCACATCAAGCCAATCAGCACCGCCGACATCACCAGCACGGCAATCACCAGCTTGGTGAGGAACAGCGCCCAACCCGGCTGTGGCTGGAAGATCTTCTGCTTGCGCAGCTGCCAATACAGCAGCGCGGCGTTCAGACAGGCCGCCAAACCGATCGACAGCGCCAGGCCGGCATGCTTCAGCGGGCCAATAAACGCCAGGTTCATCACCTGCGTCATGATCAGCGTAATGATGGCGATCTTGACCGGCGTTTTGATGTCCTGCCGCGAATAGAACCCCGGCGCCAGCACTTTAACCACGATCAGCCCCATCAGCCCTACCGAGTACGCCACCAGCGCGCGTTGCGTCATCGCCGCATCAAAGGCGCTGAACTTGCCGTACTGGAACAGCGAAACGGTCAACGGCTTGGCCAAAATGCCGAGCGCGATAGCGCTCGGCAACGCCAGCAGGAAGCACAGGCGCAGCCCCCAATCCATCAGGCGTGAGTACTCGTCGTGGTTGCCGCTCGAAAAACTTTTGGCCAGCGACGGCAGCAGGATGGTGCCCAAGGCCACGCCCAATACGCCGGAAGGAAACTCCATCAGGCGGTCGGCGTAGTACATCCAGGACACCGAGCCGGACACCAGGAACGAAGCGAAAATGGTGTTGATGATCAGCGAGATTTGGCTGACCGACACCCCGAGGATCGCCGGCCCCATCTGGCGCATCACGCGCCAGACCCCGGCATCGCCCAGCTTGAGCCGCGGCAATACCAGCATGCCGATCTTGCGCAGGTGCGGCAGCTGATAACCCAGCTGCAGCACGCCGCCCACCACCACTGCCCAAGCCAACGCCAGCACCGGCGGGTGGAAATACGGGGCGGCGAACAGCGCGAAGCCGATCATGCTGACGTTAAGCAACGTGGGCGCAAAGGCCGGGATCGAGAAGCGGTTCCAGGTATTGAGAATAGCCCCCACCAGCGAAGCCAGCGAGATCAACAAAATGTAGGGGAACGTGATGCGCAGCAGCGCCGACGTCAGAGCAAACTTGTCGGGCGTATCGGTAAAGCCCGGCGCAGTAATGTAAATCACCCAGGGCGCGGCCAGCATCCCCAGCACCGTCACCACCGCCAGCACCAGCGTCAACAGCCCGGAGACATAGGCGATAAAGGTGCGCGTCGCCTCTTCACCCTGCTGGCTCTTGTATTCGGCCAGGATCGGCACGAAGGCCTGCGAAAACGCGCCTTCGGCAAAGATACGGCGTAACAGATTAGGGAGTTTGAACGCCACGAAGAAGGCGTCCGTTGCCATGCCGGCCCCGAACACGCGCGCGACGATCGCATCGCGGGCAAAGCCCAACACCCGCGAAAACATCGTCATCGAGCTGACGGCAGCCAAGGATTTGAGTAGGTTCATGTGGTTGTCTGATAGGTACCGTAAATATCAACGCCTGCAACAGCAGGCGTCAGTGAAACAATCGGCTCAGTTTACGCATCCGGAAAAGAATAGCTACCGCCATATGTTACATAGAGTTATCCCGCAGCAAACGCTCGACCACCCGCTGGGCGACCAGCGCCTGTTCGCCACCGGTTTCCGGCACGCTCTGGTTGGCGACGGTACTGAGGAAATGCCGCACCGCCCCGTCGAAACCGCGTTGCACCAGCGTGCTTTGCCAGCCCGGTACCGGCTGTTCCAACTCGCCCTGCGCGTCTTCGCGCCGCCAGTGACGCATGTCGGTTAACTGATACAGCGCGCCGTCGGTCACCGCCTGCACGCTTTCACGCTGGCTGCCGCCCCGGCGATGCATGCTGGTCGTTACCTGCGTGTCGCCGCAGGCGAAGTGGTGCTCAGCGTACAGCATTTCACCGGCGGCGTTGGCGTGCAAACGGCCGCTCAGCAGTTGCTCACGCCCGCCCGCCAGCCACAGCGCGGTGTCCACCACGTGCAGGTAGTCATCCAACAGGGTAAAACGCAGATCGTGCGGACCGACGCTGTCCGCCCGATGTTTATCCATGCGAATAGAGGCCGGCTGGTTCATTTGCTGCTTGAGCTGCCGGTAAAGCGGCGCGAAACGGCGGTTGAACCCCACCATCAGCGTCTTGCCTCGCCGCTCGGCCAACTCGAGCAACTGCTCGCCCTGCTCCAGCGTTTCCGCCAGCGGCTTATCGACGTAAACGTGCACGCCGCGGTTCAGCAGCTCGCCTATCACCGAAAAATGGCTGGCGGTGCTGCTGTGAACAAACACCGCGTCGCACTGTTCGGCCAGGCTGTCCAGCCGGGAAAAACAGGCCATACGGTAGCTGTCGCACAGCGGCTGCGCTTTTTGCTGGTTGGGCGAAAAACCGCCCACCAGCGTCCAATCCGCCGCCTGGCCGAGGATTGGCAGGTAAGCCTTCTGCGCAATACTGCCCAATCCCACCACGCCCACACGCAATTTAGTCATTCGCTTCCCTCGCCAACAGATGTTGCACCAGCCGTTTCAATTCCGACACTTCGTTTTCCAATGCGCTGACCCTGGCGCTCAGGTCGCCGTCGTCTTCAGACTCAAGCGCCGCCGGGGCCTCATCAATCTGGCCGCTGAACAGGTGCATGAACCGACTTTCGCGTTTGCCCGGCTCACGCGCCAGGCGCACCACGAACGGGCCATCTTCCCGCGTGGCCAGCTGCTGCAGCACCTGTTCAACCTCGCTGACATCGTTGAACTCGTGCATCCGGTTGGTGCGGGTGCGCAGTTCGCCCGGCGTTTGCGCGCCGCGCAGCAATAAGGTGGCGATCACCGCCAGTTCGGCGGGCGAAAGTTTCAGTTGGCCAAACTCGGAGTTGCAAAACCGCTGTTCGTACTTGACTACCCGGTTGCCGAACCCGCTGAGGGTGCGCAGGAAATGTTTGCGCAGCAACAGATCCAGCAGTTGCTGCACCTCGCTTTCGCTCAGATCCATCACCGGCTCGCGGTTGGTTTTTTGGTTGCACGCCAGGGTAATGGCGTTAAGCGAAAGCGGGTATTGATCCGGGGTCGTGACCTGTTTTTCCAACAGGCAGCCGATGACCCGCGCCTCTCTGGCGTTCAATTCATATTTCATCGTTTGGCCTCAACGTGGGGGTAGCCACTCTTTATTGGTGTATGCCGTCAAAACGTGGTCTTGCCACTTGCCGTCGATCAGCAGGTAATCCTTGGCGTAACCTTCGCGTTCAAATCCCAGACGCGTCAGCAGTGCGCCGCTGCGCTGGTTGTGAGGCATATAGTTGGCCATGATGCGGTGCATGCGCTGTTGGCGCAGCATATAACGGATAGCGGACTGCAAGGCTTCGAACATCAGCCCTTGTCCCTGCCATTTCTCCCCCAGTGAATAACCGAGGAAACAGGCGTGAAACGAACCGCGCAGCACGTTGCTGAAGTTGGCCACGCCGCGCACTTCCTGTTCTTCCGGATCGAGCAGGATAAAATAGTAGGCGCTGCCCTGTTTTTGCATTTCGGTGATCATGCCCAGGCGCGCCTGCCAGCCGGAAGGATAACAGTGGCTTTCGTCGCGCACCGGCTCCCAGGGTTTGAGAAAGGTCCGGTTCTCGGCATAATAATCCGCCAGGCGATAGGCATCCCGTTCATGCACTAAACGGACCACCATCCGGTCGGTTGTAAGACGTACTTTTGGCGATGCAGAGCGATAGCCGAACATCATTTCCCCCGCGGTCAAAACGGTTCGATAAGAAGTATTTATTAGGAAGCCGAGCGGATCATTATCCTGTGCCGATCTTTTGCCATGGTTTTATTTTTCCCATAGCGCCGCAGAACTGCACTTCCCTGCATTCAATATAACCGTAGCCCGCCCCCGAGGTAAAATCCCGGCCGCTCAGTAAATCGCCGAATACGCGTTTTACGGCGTTTTTCCGCCAATTTTGTAGTTCAGGTAACACCTTGACGATAAAAAAATATTATCTATGCCGCCCCTGTCGCCGTACGAGAATTGGGTAGAGAATGGAACGGCTGTCTCCCCTTCTTTCTTAATTGCTCATGGTGAAGCATGTCTCTGGTATCGCAAGCGCGCAGCTTGGGTAAATATTTTCTGTTGCTCGACAATCTGCTGGTGGTGTTAGGCTTCTTTGTCGTTTTCCCGCTTATTTCGATTCGCTTCGTCGATCAGCTGGGATGGGCGGCGCTGGTCGTCGGCATCGCGCTGGGTTTGCGCCAGCTGTTGCAACAAGGGCTCGGCATCTTTGGCGGCGCCATCGCCGATCGTTTCGGCGCCAAGCCGATGATCGTCACCGGCATGTTGCTGCGCGCCGCCGGGTTCGCCACCATGGCGATGGCCGATGAGCCCTGGATACTGTGGTTCTCCTGCGCGCTCTCCGCCCTCGGCGGCACACTGTTCGATCCGCCGCGCACCGCTTTGGTGATCAAATTGACCCGTCCGCACGAGCGCGGCCGCTTTTTCTCGCTGCTGATGATGCAGGACAGCGCCGGCGCGGTGGTCGGCGCGCTGATCGGCAGTTGGCTGCTGCAGTACGATTTTCACTTTGTCTGCTGGGTTGGAGCGGCGATCTTCGTGCTGGCCGCCGGTTGGAACGCCTGGTTACTGCCGGCTTACCGCATCTCCACCGTGCGCGTGCCGATGAAAGAAGGCCTGTTGCGGGTCCTGCGCGATCGCCGCTTCCTCACCTATGTCCTGACGCTGACCGGTTACTACATGCTGGCGGTGCAGGTGATGCTGATGATGCCGATCGTGGTCAACGAAATTGCCGGTTCACCGGCGGCGGTGAAATGGATGTACGCGATCGAAGCGGCGCTGTCGCTGTCGTTGCTCTATCCGTTGGCGCGTTGGGGAGAAAAACACTTCCGGCTTGAGCAGCGCCTGATGGCGGGCCTGTTGCTGATGACGCTCAGCCTGCTGCCGATCGGTCTCGCCACCAGCCTGCAAGGGGTCTTCACGCTGATCTGCTGCTTCTATCTGGGCTCGATTATCGCCGAACCGGCGCGCGAAACGCTGAGCGCTTCGCTGGCCGATCCGCGTGCGCGCGGCAGCTACATGGGCTTCAGCCGCCTCGGTCTGGCGCTGGGCGGCGCGTTGGGCTATACCGGCGGCGGCTGGATGTACGATAGCGGACGGGCGATGAATATGCCGGAACTGCCCTGGTTGCTGCTCGGGGCCGTCGGTTTTGCCACGCTGCTGGCGCTGTACTGGCAATTCAGCCCACGGCGCAATGCGTCGATGATGCTGCGCGGCGGTTAACGCCGTAGAAATCCGGCCGAATCGGCAACAGCTGCTATCCTGTTAGTAAAAACCTCACAGGAGCCCGTCGGCATGATTGAAGAAGCGAAGTTACCGCAACTGCTCGAACATATGATATTGAACCTGCGCATGATTTACGCGCGCTCCACCCTGGTGGAAAAAGCGCTGGCTCACATCATCGCCGGCGACAGCGCGCTGAAAAGCGATATCATCAAACAGCTGCAGGTCGTCTCCGCCGCCAACGAGCGCGATCGGGTCGATCTGGAACAGGCCCGCATTCACCTGATCGACGTGCTCAACTCGGTACCGGCCAAGAAATAACGCCCCTCGCCCGCGCCTGTTGCGCGGGCAATATCGCAATAGCGCACCATCCAACACACGCACGTCAAGACAGCCTCGATAAGCTGTGGTAACTATTGCTGTTAAAACCTGACAACCCGGAGCAAGCATGAAACTGTTCATTTACGATCATTGCCCATTCTGCGTTAAAGCCCGCATGATTTTCGGCCTGAAACGTTTGCCGATTCGCCTGGTCACGTTGCTCAATGACGATGAGACGACCCCGTTCAACCTGATCGGCCAGAAAATGGTGCCGATCCTAGTCAAGGACAATGGCGAGGCGATGCCGGAAAGCCTGGATATCGTGCGCTATGTCGATAGCCTGGACGGTAAGCCGGTGCTGACCGGCCGCACCAACCCGGCCATCGCCGAGTGGCTGCAGCGGGCCGGCAGCTACAGCGCAAAATTGCTGCTGCCGCGTATTGCACATGCCGACTTCGAAGAATTTGCCACCGACAGCGCCCGCCGTTACTTTATCGATAAGAAGCAGGCGTCAATCGGTGATTTCGCCGAGCATCTCGCCAACAGCGCCGATCTGATCGCCGAACTGGAAGCCGATCTGCAAGCGCTGTCACCGCTGATCGTCTCCGCCGACGCGGTGAACGGCGAGCTGTCCGAGGACGACATTCACCTGTTCCCGCTGCTGCGTTCGTTGTCGATCGTCGCCGGGGTTGCGCTGCCGGATAACGTGGAAGCCTACCGCAACCGCATGGCGCAGCGCAGCGAGGTGCCGTTGCTGCTGGATATGGAACAATAACGTTCGAGAGTCACAAAAAGGACATGGCGTACTGATGTTGAAAATGGTGCTCGCCACCGCTCGCGATCGGGCGCGGCTGAAGGAAATTACCTCCGTTCTGATCCGTTATGGTCTGCAAGACGTTCTGCGCTTGCTGGGGCTGGGGGCATTGCTGCGCGGTGTCCGCGGCGAGCCCGCCCTGCAGGACGCACAGACCCTGCCTGAAAGGCTGCGGGAAGCACTCGAGGCGCTGGGCCCCACCTTCGTCAAATTCGGTCAGATCCTGGCCACGCGTTCTGACCTCCTGGATCCGGCGTGGACCGACGAACTGGATCGCCTGCACAGCCAGGCGGCGGTATTGCCATGGGAGATACTGGCGCCGCAGATCATCGCCGATCTGGGGGACGAACCCGAGCACCTGTTTGCCGAATTCGATCGCACGCCGCTGGCCGCGGCATCGATGGCGCAAATTTACCGCGCCCGCTTGCACAGCGGCGAACAGGTAGTGGTGAAAGTGCTGCGGCCCGGTTTGGCGAAAACCATCCACGCCGATCTGCGGCTGCTGGCCTCGCTGGCGGAAACCGTGGAGCAGCAGAGCCCCACGCTGGCACGCTATCGGCCGCGGCAGATGGTCCGAGCGCTGGCGACGGCGCTCAATCACGAGCTGGATTTAACTCACGAAGGGCATAACTGCGATCGCGTCGCCAAGATGTTTGCACGAGAACCCGACGTGGTCGTGCCGAAAATCTATTGGCAATGGTCGTCTCCGCGTCTGTTAGTGCAGGAATACTTGCCCGGTACCGCGCCGGAGAACCCTCAGCAATTGGCGGCGGCAGGCTTTGACGGCCCGCTGCTGGCGCAACGCGGCGCCCGCGCCTTTATGAGCATGGTGCTGGAGCATCGGCTGTATCACGCCGATCCCCACCCCGGCAACGTCATGGCGCTGAGCGGTGACCGCGTCGGTTTTATCGACTTCGGTATGGTGGGCCAGCTGTCCGAGCGGCGGCGCAACCAGTTGCTGCTGCTGCTGCAGGCCATCGCCGATCGCCAATCCGAAGGCATCGTTAACACGCTGATCGCCTGGTCGGACAGCGAACCGTTGGACCTGATGGATCTGGAGTTGGCGGCGCAAAACTTTCTCGACAAACAGGCCGCCGCCACCCTGACGCTGGGCAAAGCCTTGACCGACCTGCTGGTGATGGCGCGTGAACACCAGCTGGCGTTGCCGCCCGACCTGGTCCTGCTGTTCAAGGCATTAATCACCGCCGACGGCGTGCTGCATCGGTTGGATCCGGCCTTCGACATCGTAGCCACGCTCAAACCGATGCTGCAACAAACGGTGCTGCAGCGCTATGCCCCCGACGCCGTGCGCCAGCGGTTGTTGGCCCTGGGCGGGGAAGCGCTCGATGCCGGAGAGGAGCTGCCGCAAACCCTGCGCCTACTGGTTCGCCGCCTCAAACGCGGGCAGCTCAATGCCGATATCAACGTCAGTAACCTCGGCCAGTTGAGCAAAGCGCTGGAACGCGCCGCCGTCACCCTGGCTATCGCCATCGTCACCGCCGCTTTTGCCCTGGGGCTGGCGCCTTATCTGATGCATTCGTCGCTGCGGCTGTGGGGGATTCCGCTGTTCCCACTGTTGGGCGGCGCAGCCTGCCTGGCCGGCGTGATTCTCTTGGCGCTGCGACTGCGGCGCTGACGCTTTCGGCGTTATCCGATAGGTCTCACCCACTTTTGCGCGCACTATCCTCTGCACATCGCCGCCTGCCGTTTTCACGCGCAGGCGGAACGTTTATAATGATTAATCAATTATCTGCAGCACTTTTCGCCAGCAGTCGCAATGAGGCATGAATGAAGAAGATCCTGATGGGCGCAGCCGCCCTGCTGTTCGCCGGCGTATTGGCCGGTTGCAATCAACTGACCCAATACACCCTGAGCGAGCAGGAAGTGAATGATTACCTGCAGAAACACAACGACTATCAGAAGCAGATCGGCGTGCCCGGCCTGGTGGACGCCAACATCGTGCTGACTCAGCTGCAAAGCCAGATCGGCCGCAGCGAACCGGGTAAAGTCACCCTTTCCGGCGACGCCAAGGTCAACATCACGTCGATTCTCGGCCCGCAGACGGCGGATCTTAAGCTGACGCTGAAAGCGCAGCCGGTTTACGACCGCGCACAGGGCGCCATTTACCTGAAGGATATGGAGTTGACCGATTACAGCGTACAGCCGGAAAAAATGCAGACGGTGATGAAAGCGCTGACGCCATACCTGAATCAGTCGCTGAAGTCTTACTTCGACCAAAAGCCGGCTTATGTGCTGAATCCTGACAACAGCAAAACCGAAGCGCTGGCGAAAAAACTGGCAAAGGGATTGGAAGTGAAACCGGGTGAACTGGTGATCCCGTTTAGCGACTGACCGCGTTTGATGCATCAAGCCCGCCGCTCGGCGGGCTTTTTTATTTTATTGCGGGAAAGTATTACTGCGGCTCGCTGTAGGCAATCTCGCCGGTGTTGCAGTTGAGCGTCACGTTGTAGGTTTTATCCATCTTGGTACCCCGCACCGTCAGCGGCACCTGCCACACCTGATCCTTGCCGGTGATGGCATCCGGGCTGACCCAGGCGATCGGAGTTGCGGTGCCCAGCAGCTTTTTGTCTGCCTCCCAGCGCGTGATGCGGTTCTGCAAGAAATCACGCTTGACCTGAGCGGCAATATCGGCCGGCTGCAGACCGGCACACTGCCCCACCTTGGCGGTGCGTTGCTCTTGATCCTGCGCCCACACCGCAGTCGATGCTCCCATCATGGCCAACAAGGCGATAGCCAAACCCGTTTTTTTCATATGTCCTCCCGTTGTGATTAGCGCTATCCGGGCGCCCATCCCTGGCTCACAACAGGGTTTCGGCAAAGAGTTACCGTTTGACGAACTCGATGACAAACAGCGCATCCAGGCCCGGATAGATTTCCTTGATCACCTGCTTCAGTTCGCCCAGCGACATGTTCTCCTGCTGTGCGTGGCGTTCGGTCAGCGCATCCAGGCGCACCGGCGTTACCGACAGCACTTCGATAAAGCAGAAAAATACGCCGTCTTCATTGCGGCTTACGCGCAATACCTCGCCCGGTTCGAAGTGCGACTCACTGGCATCCCGAATGGTGATGGTTTTGCGCCCGGCCAGAATGTCTTGCTCGAAGCGGCTGAAGAAAGTTATTTCACGGCTCATTTTAGATCCTTTTTCATCACAATACCGCAACATAAGTCATTATGCCGCTTGCTTTTCTGACGCAGATCCCTCTTTTGAGTTAGAGGCCGTTTTTTTCGCTTTCGCTTCCGTCGGTTTTTTGCCGGTTTCCGCCGGCGATGCGCCGCGCAGAATCAGGCCCAGTGCGTCCTTATTCTCTGCCAGGAAGAAGCTCAGCCCGTCGCGCTGTTCGTCGTCCAGGTTCAGCGGCGCCTGTTGCAGCCACTCTCCGAGGTTATCCGCCAAATCCAGCATTTTGTCGTAGGCGTCGGCTTCTTTCTTGCTCGCGAAAGTCATTTTTTCCTCACCGTTTCTCACCACCACATATTTAACTTCAACCGCCATGCGTGCGTCCTCAAATACTCAAATAACTGTAATTACATACAGTATAAATAGATAGCGGCGGGAAGGCAAACCGCCACCCGCCTTCGGCTTATTTCAGCAGCCGCACCTTGCAGCTCTTGCCTTTGATTTTGCCCTGTTGCAGCTGCTGCAGCGCCTTGCGCGCGCTGGCTTTACGGATCGCGACGTAGGCGTGTACCGGGAACATGTCGATCTTGCCCACTTCCGCCGCCGTCAGCCCGGCATCGCCGGTCAGCGCGCCAAGGATATCGCCGGGGCGGATCTTCGCCTTACGGCCGCCATCGATGCACAGCGTCACCATCTCCGCCTCCAGCGAACCGTTGGCGGCCCCGCTCAGCTCGGACACCGGCGCCCAGGCAATGGTCATCTGCAGGTAGTCTTCAATCGCGTGCGCCCGCGCCATTTCCTGCGGCGTGCACAGGCTGATCGCCAGCCCGCTCATGCCGGCGCGGCCGGTACGACCGATACGGTGCACATGCACTTCAGGATCGAACGCCAGTTCGTAGTTAACCACCAGCTCCAGTTCTTTGATGTCCAGCCCGCGTGCGGCAACGTCGGTCGCTACCAACACCCGGCAACTGCGATTGGCGAAACGCACCAACACCTGGTCGCGGTCACGCTGCTCCAGATCGCCATGCAGCGCCAGTGCGCTGATGCCGCGGGCCTCCAGGGCCTCAAGCACCGTTTGGCAATCGCGTTTGGTATTGCAGAACACCACGCAGGACGCAGGTTGATGATAACGAATGGCCGACACCAGCAGCGCCGGGCGCTGATCGCGCGTGGTTTCATAGAAACGCTGTTCGATGGCGGTCTGCGCTTCGTCATCGTCCACTTCGACGCTCTGCGGCTGGCGCTGAACGCGATCGCTGATGCGTTCGATGCCTGCCGGGTAGGTGGCGGAAAACAGCAGCGTCTGACGCTGCGGCGGCGTGTAGCTGATCACATCGTCGATGTCGTCGGCGAAGCCCATATCCAGCATACGGTCGGCCTCATCCAGCACCAGCACCTTCAGCTCGTCCAGCTGCAGCGTTTTCTTGCGCAGGTGCTCCTGAATGCGGCCCGGCGTTCCCACCACGATATGCGGTGCGTGCACCAGCGAATCGAGCTGTGGACCCATAGGTTGGCCGCCGCACAGCGTCAGGATTTTGATGTTTTGCGTGAAGCGCGCCAGGCGGCGCAGTTCTTTGCTCACCTGATCGGCCAGCTCGCGGGTGGGACAGAGCACCAGCGCCTGCGTGGCAACCTGAGCAACGACAATGTTATTCAGCAAACCAATGCCGAACGCCGCCGTTTTACCGCTACCGGTTTTCGCCTTGGCGCGCACGTCTCGCCCTTGCAGGATGGCGGGCAACGCAGCGGCCTGCACCGGCGTCATTTTGGCGTACCCCAGTTCGTTGAGGTTGGCCAACTGTTCGGCTGGCAGAGGCAGGGAAGAAAAAGAAACTGTGCTCACGGCGATAACTCTTATATGACGAATGGAATGGCGGCGCGCCCGCAGGTTGGCGCCGAATCAGCGCTAAATGATAACAGAGATGGGCGGCGTTACGGACAGCGGGCATAAAAAAACCCGCCGGCGGCGGGTTTCTTCGCGGCTCAGTCGTTAAATAGCAACGACGTTGGCTGCGGCTGGGCCACGTTGGCTGTCCTGGATGGAGAACTCAACCTGCTGGCCTTCAGCCAGGGTCTTGAAACCATCGTTAACGATAGCGGAGAAATGAACGAAAACGTCTTTAGAGCCATCGGCAGGTGTAATAAAGCCGAAACCTTTGCTTTCGTTGAACCATTTAACGTGACCAGTGATCTTGCTCATTTGTGTTTCCTTTACTTGATAAACCTGCCTTGACGGCACGAGACGCGAAAACCTTGTGATAAGTAGGCCTTCTTTCGCCGTCGGTTATTAACGCATAATCCCTCATACAGGGCAAATATTTCTGCTTGTTATGAAAACAGTCAGTTAGCAACAAACTTGGCGCTGCGGCTGTGCACGCAATCGTTTTCGTATATACTGCCCGCCGATCATCAATCCGCTTACTTTCACCGATCCAGGTACGAAACTATGTTAACGATTGGAACCGCCCTGCGCCCTTCCGCCACCCGCGTTATGTTGCTCGGCTCCGGGGAGCTGGGTAAAGAAGTCGCCATTGAATGCCAGCGCCTTGGTCTGGAAGTGATCGCCGTCGATCGCTATCCCGACGCCCCCGCCATGCATGTGGCGCACCGCAGCCACGTCATCAATATGCTGGACGGTGACGCGCTGAAAGCCGTTATCGAACAAGAGCGCCCGGACTATATCGTTCCCGAAATCGAAGCAATCGCCACCGCTATGCTGGTCGAGCTTGAACGCCAGGGCCACCGCGTAGTGCCCTGCGCCGAAGCCACCCGCCTGACGATGAACCGTGAAGGCATCCGCCGCCTGGCGGCGGAAGAGCTTGGCCTGCCCACCTCCAGCTACCGCTTTGCCGACAGCGAGGCGACTTTCCGGCAGGCGGTCGAACACATCGGCTACCCGTGCATCGTCAAACCGGTGATGAGTTCTTCCGGCAAGGGGCAAAGCCTGATCCGCACGCCTGAACAACTGCAAAGCGCCTGGGATTACGCCCAACAGGGCGGCCGCGCCGGCGGCGGCCGGGTGATCGTCGAAGGGCTGGTAAGATTCGATTTTGAAATTACGTTGCTGACCATCAGCGCCGTGGACGGCGTGCATTTCTGCGAGCCGATCGGCCATCGTCAGGAGGATGGGGACTATCGCGAATCCTGGCAGCCGCAACTGATGTCGGCGACGGCGCTGAGCCGGGCCCAGGCTATCGCAGAAAAAGTGGTGAAAGCCCTGGGCGGTTTCGGGCTGTTCGGCGTGGAGCTGTTCGTCTGTGGCGACGAAGTGATCTTCAGCGAGGTGTCACCGCGCCCGCACGATACCGGCATAGTCACGTTGATTTCACAGGATCTGTCTGAGTTCGCCCTGCACGTTCGCGCGTTTCTCGGGTTGCCGATCGGCGCCATCCGCCAGTTCGGCCCTTCCGCTTCGGCAGTGATCCTGCCGCAGCTCAACAGCAGCGATGTGCGTTTCAGCGGATTGGAAAATGCGCTGCGCGGGCACAACCAGCTGCGCCTGTTCGGCAAACCGGAGATCGCCGGGCAACGTCGTCTGGGCGTAGCGCTGGCGACGGCGATCACGACGGAACGGGCGGTGGAGCAGGCGAAACAAGCCGCCGCCGCCGTGGCGGTCAACGGCTGAAACTGACGGGGCCGCTTACGCGGCCCCGATAACATCAATAGTCTTCGTCTTCTTCAGCATCGTCATTCCGCGACGCCTCCGGTGCGGCATCATGCTGCTCGTCTTCATCATCCTCATCGAACAGTACCGCAACCTGAGCGCCCTGATGCTTCTCACGAATTTCCTGCGCAACGCGAGCAATGGCTTCGCCGCTGCTCATGCCCTGCTCCATCAGTTGATGGATACGATCCGCCGCTTCCTGCTGCTCCGCGTGACTCAGTAATGGCATACCTGCATGCATGTGTCGTTCTCTCCGGCAAAAGGGAGAAGGAGTATACGCGCTAACGCGGCGGATCCCAACGCCTTGTGCCTCAGGCCGGTTGCGAACAGCCATTATCGCCGCGCCACTGCTTCAGGCGATGCCGCCACAGCATGACATGCCACCCCTGCTTCACGCCGCGCGCATTAGCGAACATCGCTCTGTCGATGCCGCGCTGATAGAACTCTTCGGTAATCTGATTCTGGGCGACCGGATCCGGCTCACGGCGAATGCTGTGGCAAATGCCCAACGCTTCACGGGTGATTTGCCAATGGAAAGCCGGAAGAATGGCAATGCTGCCTGCATAGCGCCGGTTGAGCCGCTCCAGCATTTCGACGATTTTCATATAGTGGCGTTGATAATCCACGTTTGCTTTTCCGGTGCGACGACGATTACTGATCGACTTGTCGTGTACCCGTTGACGGTACAGCGGCGTGCTTAAATATTTGACCCGTTGGGCATTAAACATAACCTCGGTCGTCCAGGGAATATCCTGATGATGTAACCCCGGTTCAAAATAAAGCCGATGCTGGCGGATAAAGTCGAGGCGATATATCGCCAACCATACAACGTGGATAAATTTTCTCGATTTCAATGCACGTTCGAACCACTGTACGCCGCTGATAACGTCAGTGGTCTGTAAACGTGCCTCGGGAAAAATCGGCTGTAATTCGTCTTCGCTGGCAAAATAGCGTTCGCCATTGCATTGCATCACGTCTAATTGGTGCTGTTCCGCCTGTTCCAGCAGCGTAGAATACATGTCCGGCGCCAGCAGATCGTCGGCATCAGGAAACGCCGCGTATTTGCCCCGGGCAACGGCGAGCCCGGCATTGCGCGCGTTAGAAACGCCGGCGTTGGCCTGATCGATGACCCGAATATGCGGATGCGCCGCCGCGTAACGGTGCGCAGTCTCCCCTGAACCGTCGGTAGAACCATCGTTCACGATGATCACTTCCAGGCGTTGCTCGCGTTGGGCCAGCAACGAAGCCAGGAAAGGCTCTAATAATTCTCCTGCATTGTGCATCGGGACGATGACGCTCAGCATTAACGACATAGGCAGCTCTTCAATGTTAATGTAACAAATTAATAATTTTATTTTTTTAAAAAATATCAATCCATTCAGCGCCAGAGAGGAGAAATAAGCCTCAGGCACTCAGATTTCCGCAGCGGACTAAATAAGATTTATCTTGTTTGTCTTTTCATGCTTTCAGCAAGAAAAACGGTGCCCAATACACGGCATCAATTTCACAGAGTGACCCGCGTGACAAAACACAGGCAAAACTTTCCCGCATCACCCGGTTAATCACTATGGGTAACAATAAATTGATGAAATTAACGAATCTCTTTTATATCTCTCGGGTATTGCGCCCTCGATGAATAAACTTACCGTGCATTCGACGTTAAATTTTTAACATACCGAAGTATAATGAATGGCGCAAAAAATGCCTTATTTCTGGTTTATTGAACTGCCGTTTATGTGAACTGTGCTGCATGTCTCGCATGGCAAAACATGCATGCCGTAGCCGTCTATGGCACACTAACGCCCAGACATTGCCGTCTTCACAGCCAGGTTTTTTGACGTTCATGAGCGTAACCGCCCCAAACATAAAGTCTTTGCCCTATAGCCGCAGTGCCCTGTTGACGCTTTTCGCCCCGCTTTCAGCACAGCCCTGGGCGATGTTGCTGCATTCAGGCTTTGCCGATCACTCGCATAACCGCTTCGATATTCTGGTCGCGCAGCCGCGCGTTACGCTCACCACTCAGGGTGCCAGCACGAAAATCGAAAGTGACGGCGTCACTACTCAGTCGAAGGAAGATCCGTTCTCCCTGCTGCAGCAACAGTTGACGGCGCAAGGCTGGCAGCCGGCGTTTAACCCGGATCTGCCGTTTCAGGGCGGTGCTCTGGGACTGTTCGGCTACGATCTCGGGCGCCGGGTAGAAACCCTGCCGCAGTTGGCCGACACTGACCTTACTTTGCCGGATATGGCGGTGGGCATTTATGACTGGGCATTGATCGCCGATCACCGGCTGCAAACCCTGACGCTGCTCAGCTATGGCGACGTGGAGCAGCGCTGGCGCTGGCTCAATAGCCAAACTGCGCCTGCAGAACGCCCTTTCACGCTGCTGAGCGACTGGTGCCCTAATATGAGCCGGCGGCAATACGGCGAAAAGTTCCAACGTATTCAGCGCTACCTGCGCAGCGGCGACTGTTACCAAATTAATCTGGCACAGCGGTTCTCCGCCGACTATCAGGGAGATGAGTGGCAGGCGTTCTGTCGATTGAGCGCCAGCAACCGCGCGCCGTTCTCTGCCTTCCTGCGCCTGCCGCACAACAGCGTACTGAGCGTCTCTCCCGAGCGCTTCCTGTGGCTGGAACAGCAGCGCATTCAAACCCGCCCGATCAAAGGCACGCTGCCGCGGCTGGCGGACGCGGAACAGGACGCCGCGCAGGCTCGTCGGTTGGCCGATTCCCCCAAGGATCGCGCTGAGAATCTGATGATCGTCGATCTGCTGCGCAACGATATCGGCCGCGTCGCCCAGCCTGGCAGCGTACGGGTGCCGGAACTGTTTGCCGTGGAGCCGTTCCCCGCCGTGCATCACCTGGTGAGCACCATTACCGCGATCCTGCCGGACCAGACCTCGGCGGCCGAATTGCTGCGCGCCTGCTTCCCCGGCGGTTCGATCACCGGCGCTCCCAAGGTGCGAGCGATGGAAATCATCGAAGAACTGGAACCGCAGCGCCGCAACGCCTATTGCGGCAGCATCGGATACCTGAGCGCCTGCGGCACCATGGACACCAACATCACTATCCGCACGCTCGTCACCGAAAACGGTCGCATCCACTGCTCCGCAGGCGGCGGTATTGTGGCAGACAGCCAGGAACAGGCGGAATACCAGGAAACCTTCGACAAGGTTGGCCGTATTCTGCCGCAGCTTGGGGAGTGTGCCCTGTCGTGATCCCATCGAATTCACCGACCTCACTGCACGCCTTTATCAGCCGTTTTCAACTGCAGCTGCCCCAGGCGGCGCAGATCTCGCACAATGTGCGCCCGGCGGCGGTGCTGATCCCGATCGTTTGCCGCGCTGAGCCCACCCTGCTATTGACCCGCCGTGCCGATTCGCTGCGCAAACATGCCGGCCAGGTGGCCTTCCCCGGCGGGAAAACCGATGCCGAAGACGGGTCGGCGGTCGTCACGGCGCTGCGAGAAGCGCAGGAAGAAGTGGCGATACCGCCGCACGCGGTGACCGTTCTCGGCCAAATGGCGCCGCTCGACAGCAGCACCGGATTTCAGGTCACGCCCATCGTCGGCCTGATCCCACCGGATGTGCAGTTCCACGCCAATGAGGGCGAAGTGGCGGACGTGTTCGAGATGCCCCTGCGGGAAGCGCTAACCCTGTCGCGTTACTACCCGCTGGATATTCATCGCGCCGGTCATACGCACCGCATTTACCTCTCCTGGTATCACAGCCAGTTTATCTGGGGGCTGACCGCCGCCATTATTCGCCGCCTGGCGCAGCAGGTCAGTATTTAAGCCGCATTGCGTGATCTGACTCGCAATCTGGCATGGCCGTCGGCGTCCGCTGCAGGTAAAGCGATCGAAATCACTTCATTTGATCGCTTTTTCAACTACCGTTCCGGTTGAATGGTTTTAAAAAAACTGTAAACCCTCTCTTAAACCTTACGAAATACCTGTAAAATACCACCGTCCGAGATAAACCACTGTAGAAACAGGGATTAAGCCGGCGGCGTTCAGCACGGAAAGCGGGCGCGATTACCACTAATGGAGCTTGGGCGAAAGCGGATACCCCGCTTAAGGGTTCGCCCCGGGTAATCAGTAAAAAAAGCGACACCACGGATTATTTAATTTCATGCGAAAAAGGCAGCCGAACCCGCACGGCCCTTTTACAATATCGCTGTTCCCTGCGCGGTTTTTAACCGCTGCAGCCATAACAATACGTCTCTTTAAGGAGTTTTAGCGTGATTAGCGTTTTCGACATGTTTAAGATCGGCATCGGCCCGTCCAGCTCTCATACGGTTGGACCGATGAAAGCCGGCAAACAGTTTGTCGACGATCTGGTAAATAAAGGCCTGATGCCTTCTATCACGCGTGTTGCCGTAGACGTTTACGGCTCACTCTCATTGACCGGTAAAGGTCACCATACCGATATCGCTATCATTCTCGGCCTGGCCGGCAATATGCCGGACACCGTCGATATCGATAGCATTCCGGGTTTTATTCGCGATGTAGAACAACGTCAACGCCTGATGCTGGCCAGCGGCCTGCATGAAGTCGATTTCCCACGCGACGGCGGCATGGTCTTCCGCAGCGACAACCTGCCGCTGCATGAGAACGGCATGCAAATCCACGCCTTCGCCGGCGATAAAGAAGTGTACAGCAAGACCTATTACTCCATCGGCGGCGGTTTCATCGTCGACGAGGAGAACTTTGGCAAGGCCGGCGAACAAGAGCTGCAAATGCCTTATCCATTCAACTCCGCGCGCGAAATGCTCGACCACTGCCGCGAGACCGGCCTGTCGCTGTCCGGCATGGTGATGCAGAACGAGTTGGCGCTGCACAGCAAGCAAGAGATCGAGACCTACTTCGGTAACGTCTGGCAAACCATGCGCGCCTGTATCGATCGCGGTCTGAACACCGAAGGCGTGCTGCCTGGGCCGCTGCGCGTACCGCGCCGTGCCTCCGCGCTGCGCCGCATGCTGGTGGCGTCGGACAAACTGTCCAACGATCCGATGAACGTGATCGATTGGGTCAACATGTTCGCGCTGGCGGTGAACGAAGAAAACGCCGCCGGCGGCCGCGTGGTCACCGCGCCAACCAACGGTGCCTGCGGCATCGTGCCTGCGGTGCTGGCTTACTACGATCACTTCATCGAGTCCGTCAGCCCGGATATCTACATCCGTTACTTTATGGCGGCGGGCGCCATCGGCGCGTTGTACAAGATGAACGCGTCCATTTCCGGCGCCGAAGTCGGCTGCCAGGGTGAAGTCGGCGTGGCCTGCTCCATGGCGGCGGCCGGTCTGGCCGAGCTGCTGGGCGGCAGCCCTGAGCAGGTGTGCGTGGCGGCAGAGATCGGCATGGAACACAACCTGGGTCTGACCTGCGACCCGGTCGCCGGCCAGGTACAGGTGCCGTGCATCGAGCGCAACGCCATCGCCTCGGTCAAGGCGATCAACGCCGCCCGTATGGCCCTGCGCCGCACCAGCGAGCCGCGCGTTTCGCTGGATAAGGTGATCGAGACCATGTACGAAACCGGCAAAGACATGAACGCCAAGTATCGAGAAACGTCACGCGGTGGCCTGGCGATCAAGGTGCAATGCGACTGACAGACAACCCCGCCGCCCGGCGGGGTTTTTTATGGGCAATCAATCTATTGCCCCTTTTTAGTGACAATGTCACCGGAAAATATCCTGCATTTTTCTCATCGATCCGGCGGTTAGCCTGCAAATTGGCCTTCTGTTTTACCAAACTGAAATAATTTACTGAGTTACCATCAATCTTGTATAACCTCAGGCTAGAATTAGCCGAGCGCAACTTAAGGAGCTATGGCCTGACTGTGACTCGGAGCTGGATTACCGAACAAGGATTTACCGGATGTTGATGACCCACCTCGCCGCGTCCCGATATCGTTACTACCGTTGGCTGCTGGCCGGAGCGGTGGGCGCGGCTATTCTGTTGGTATCGCTGTATACCCGTTACTATCAAGAGGTCAAAAGCATCGAGCAGAGCCAGCAGACGTTGGCTACCCGCACCGTTGGCAAGATCAACCAGCTGTTAACCCCCGCGCATCTGCAGGCTGAACGCAGTATGGAGATGTTGGAACAACCCTGCGAGAACGTCGCATCGACCCTGCGCTTTCGCGCCGCACAAAACCAGGCGCTGCGCGCCATGCTGCTGGTCAAAAACGGCATTATTTACTGCTCCAGCCTGTTTGGCGCCCGTCATTACCAGCTGAGCGCCGTGCTGCCGATCTTCGTCAACAGCAACGCCAGGCTGGCGTTGCGCCCTTCGTTGGCAGTAAGCAAAGGGCTGCCCACGCTGGTGATGTGGACGCCTTCCCCCCGCGATAACACCAGCGGCGTGCTGCACGTGTTCAATATCGAGCTGCTGTCCAACTTTTTACTCGAGCCGCAAGAGCCTTACGTTCAGCGAGTAGTCCTGAACGTGGCCGACAGCAGCCTGGAATATGGCCGCCGCGAAATCCTGAGCCGCGACACCCTGACCAACGATCTGCGCTACACCGCCGGCTCTGCGCTGTACCCGTTCTCGATTTCACTGTTCGGCCCACAGATCGGCATGTTGGCGCTTTCCGCATTGCCGCGCCATATCCCGCTGGCGCTGTTGATCAGCCTGCTGGCGGCCTATGTGGTCTACCTGCTCACCGCTAACCGCATGAGTCTGTCTTACCACATAGGCCATGCCATCACTCATCGGGAGTTCCGCGTCTACTGTCAGCCTATCATTCACAGTGACACCGGGCGCTGTGCCGGCGTCGAGATGTTGCTGCGTTGGAAAAAGAAGCGACAAGGATGGATCTCGCCCGACGTGTTTATTCCGTTGGCCGAGCAGCATGACCTCATCATTCCGCTCACTCGCTATCTGATGAACACCGTGACGGAAAATCTGCAGCTGTTCCCGCCACGACCGTCCTTCTATATCAGCATTAACGTCGCTGCCGAGCATTTTAAAACGCTCAACATCATCGACGATATCCGCCAGATTTGGCTGCCGGCGCATCCGATGCCCTCATTGATGCTGGAGCTGACCGAACGCACGGCGCTGTCGGCCATCCAGTATGACCAGATTCGCACGCTGAAAGACATGGGGATCATGCTGGCCATCGACGATTTCGGCACCGGCCACAGCTCGCTGAGCTACCTGAAGAACCTCAGCCCGGACGTCTTGAAGATCGATCGCGGGTTTACTGCCGCCATCGGCACCGACGCGGTCAACGCCACGGTGACCGACACCATCATTACGCTGGCGCAGCGCCTGAAGCTGAAACTGGTGGCAGAGGGGGTGGAAACGGAGGAACAGGCCGATTATCTGCGCTCACGCGAGGTCAATGCCCTGCAGGGGTATTATTTCGCCAAGCCGATGCCGATTCATGTTTTCCCGCTGTGGTTGCAACAGTACGAATCGCGCGTCAGGAAAGCGGAAGAAGATCCGCCGGAGGCCTGAGCCCCCGGCGGGAGGGTTACGCGTGCGCCGTCTCATCCAGGGCGACGCGGGTAACGCGCACCAGTTCGATACGGTATTCGGACACCTCAACGATATCGAAACGCAGGTGGTTCAGTTCAATGGCATCTCCCACCACCGGCATCTGTCCGTAGTGGGCCAACAGCAGCCCCGCCAGGGTGGCGTAGTCGGCGGTGGGGCTAACCAGGTCATCGCAGGCCAGCGCCTGTTCCAGCGAGTGCAGATCGGTTCCGCCCTTCACCAGCCAGCCGTCGCCTTCCGCCACGATGTCCGGCGTTTCGTCCTCGTCCGGGAATTCACCGGCAATCGCTTCCAGCACGTCCAGCGGCGTCACCAGCCCCTGCACGACGCCAAATTCATTGGTGACCACCACCAGACGCCCTTTGGCGCGGCGCAGCACCGCCAGCAGTTTGATGACGTCCATGGTTTCCGGCACCACGATCGGCGGCGTGCGGGCGGCGAACTCGGCAATATCTTCACCCTGCTCCAGCGCCACCAGCAGATCCTTGGCGCGTACCACGCCGACGATCTCATCCACCGAATCACGACACACCGGGAACAGACTGTGTGGCGTATCCAGCAGCTGTGCGCGTACCTCTTCGCGGGAGCGCTCGCAATCGACCCAGGAAATGTCGGTACGCGGCGTCATCACGCTGCGCAATGAACGCGAGGCGAGCGTCAACACGCCGCTGATCATATAACGCTCTTCCGCCGCAAAGGTTTCATCCCTCGGCAAGGCGACCGCATCGTCCGTCTGCTGCGTACGCTGCTGCCCCATCAGGCGCATGATCGCTTCCGCGGTGCGCTCGCGCATCGGGCGACGCGCTTGATGCTTGATGAAGTTGCGACGCGCGATCTGGTTGAACAATTCAATCAGGATCGAGAAGCCGATAGCGGCATACAGATAGCCTTTAGGAATGTGCAAACCGAAGCCTTCGGCGATCAGGCTCAGGCCAATCATCAACAGGAAGCTCAGGCACAGCACCACGATGGTCGGGTGCGCGTTGACGAAGTTGGTCAACGGCTTCGACGCCAGCAGCATCACCGCCATCGCAATCACCACCGCCGCCATCATCACCGGCAGATCGTTCACCATACCCACGGCGGTAATCACCGCATCGAGCGAAAACACGGCGTCCAGGATCACGATCTGCACCACCACCGCCCAGAACTTGGCATAACCACGGTTGGCGCCGTCCTGGTGCGTCTGCCCTTCCAGCCGTTCATGCAGCTCCATGGTGGCCTTGAACAGCAGGAACACCCCGCCGAACAGCAGGATCAAATCGCGGCCGGAGAAGCTGAAGTCGCCGGCGCTGAACAGCGGCGTGGTCAGAGTTACCATCCAGGAGATCACCGACAGCAGGCCCAAACGCATCAGCAATGCCAGCGACAGGCCGATGATGCGCGCCTTATCGCGCTGCTTCGGCGGCAGTTTGTCGGCCAAAATGGCGATGAACACCAGGTTGTCGATGCCCAGAACGATTTCCAGCACCACCAGCGTAAGCAACCCCGCCCAAATAGAGGGGTCCATTAAAAATTCCATATCAGACTCCAGAGAAAAGTGGGAATGAGCGCTCGCCGCTCAGACGTGACGATGCCGCCGCTGCATGGGCGCAGTCGACAATAGCAACGTGACGGGATGGGGTTACCGGGAGATGGCCGAAGGGCCGAACAGCATATGCAACGCCAGCAGGTGGCGGGTGAAACCTGGAAAAACAGTAACTTCGGTGACAGTCCATAGGGAGGGCTGAGGCCCTTCACTCCTTAGTGATGAAAGAGGAAATTACTGTATCAGGATTTTTCTGGGGGACAAAGCGGCTTTTTCAACGGCGGTTTAGCATGGCGCCACGCCATATCGTCTGCGAGAGCTAAGATTTCTCCGAGCATTCAATAACGGAGCAGCGTCACAAAAAATATTTTTTCACTCACTAAAATAAATCTCGCGTTCGTGAAGCATCACGCACAGGCGTTTGAAACTGCGTGAGAAATGTTAGGCGTGCGTTTCTTTTTTTCTACCATAATGTATCTGAACCGCGGAAGTGACTGCCAAGATGGCGCGGAGAAACGACACAAACCGCGCCTGGAGTTCAACGAGGAGGTAGCGAGTGGCAATAGCTATTATCATCGGCACACACGGGGCTGCAGCGGAACAACTGCTGAAAACGGCGGAGATGCTATTGGGCGAGCAGGACAACGTCGCCTTTATAGACTTCGTTCCCGGTGAGAATGCCGAAACGTTAATCGTCAAGTACAACGAAAAAATCAGTGGGTTGGATACCAGCGGCGGCGTGCTGTTCCTGGTGGATACCTGGGGCGGCAGCCCGTTCAACGCCGCCAGCCGCATTGCGGTCGATAAAGAAAACTATGAGGTCGTCACCGGGGTCAACATTCCGATGCTGGTGGAAACCTTCATGGCGCGGGACGACAACCCCGCGTTCGATGAACTGGTGGCGCTGGCGTTGGAAACCGGCCGTGAAGGCGTGAAAGCGCTGAAAAAACCGCAGGAAGAACCCGCAAAACCCGCAGTCCCCGTCGCCAAAGCCGCTGCCCCACAGGCACCGCTGGGGCCGAACGACCACATGAAAATCGGCCTGGCGCGCATTGATGACCGCTTAATCCACGGCCAGGTTGCGACCCGCTGGACCAAAGAAACCAACGTCAGCCGCATTATCGTCGTCAGCGATGAAGTCGCCGCCGACCATGTGCGCAAGACCCTGCTGACCCAGGTTGCCCCGCCGGGCGTCACCGCGCACGTGGTGGACGTGGCGAAGGCGATCCGCGTCTGGAACAACCCGAAATACGCCAACGATCGCGTGATGCTGTTATTCACCAACCCGACCGACGTCTGGCGCCTGGTGGAAGGCGGCGTGGAGATTAAATCCGTCAATATCGGCGGCATGGCGTTCCGTCAGGGGAAGACCCAGGTGAACAACGCCGTTTCCGTCGATGAAAAAGATATCGAAGCGTTTAAGAAACTGAACGATCGCGGTATCGAGCTGGAGGTGCGTAAGGTCTCGTCCGACAGCCGGCTAAAAATGATGGACCTGATTAACAAACTCAATTAGTGGCGCCAGCCGCTGATTATTTTACTCAGAGCTTTTTTGGTCATAGGAGAAGTGCAATGGAGATCACCACTCTTCAGATTGTGCTGATATTTATCGTTGCCTGTATCGCCGGGATGGGGTCCGTCCTCGACGAGTTTCAGTTCCACCGTCCGCTGGTCGCCTGTACCCTGATCGGCTTCATTCTCGGCGATATGAAAACCGGCATCATTATCGGCGGTACGCTGGAAATGATCGCCCTGGGCTGGATGAACATCGGTGCGGCAGTCGCGCCGGATGCTGCCCTGGCGTCCATCATCTCGACCATTCTGGTCATCGCCGGCGGGCAAAGCGTCGGCGCCGGTATCGCCCTGGCCATTCCGCTGGCGGCGGCCGGCCAGGTATTGACCATCATCGTGCGTACCCTCACCGTGGCCTTCCAGCACGCGGCGGATAGCGCAGCGGAGCGCGGCAGCCTGCGCGCCATTAGCTGGATCCATGTCGGTGCCCTGCTGCTGCAGGCGATGCGTATTGCCATTCCGGCGGTTATCGTCGCCATCTCGGTGGGTACCGCCGGGGTACACGCCCTGCTCAACTCGATCCCGGAAGTGGTCACCAGCGGCCTGAACATCGCCGGTGGCATGATCGTGGTGGTCGGTTACGCGATGGTGATTAACATGATGCGCGCCGGCTATCTGATGCCGTTCTTCTACCTTGGTTTCGTGACCGCCGCCTTCACCAACTTCAACCTGGTGGCGCTCGGCGTCATCGGCGTGGTGATGGCCGTGCTGTATATCCAGCTCAGTCCGAAATACAACAAGTCTCAGGTTGTACAGGCCGGCCCGGCTAACGCGAACGATCTCGATAACGAACTCGACTAGGAATAGGTGAGAGAAATGGTTGATACAACTGCTCAAAAGAAACTCACGCCGGCCGATATTCGCGGCGTATTCCTGCGCTCGAACCTGTTCCAGGGTTCATGGAACTTCGAACGCATGCAGGCGCTGGGTTTTTGCTTCTCGATGGTGCCGGTGATCCGCCGCCTGTATCCGGAAAACAATGACGATCGCAAACAGGCGATCAAGCGCCACCTTGAGTTCTTCAACACCCACCCTTACGTGGCGGCGCCGGTGCTCGGCGTAACCATGGCGATGGAAGAGCAACGCGCCAACGGCGCGCCGATCGACGACGCCGCAATCAACGGCATCAAGGTCGGTTTGATGGGGCCTTTAGCGGGCGTCGGTGACCCGATCTTCTGGGGCACCGTGCGGCCAGTATTCGCCGCGCTCGGCGCCGGCATCGCCATGAGCGGCAGCCTGCTCGGACCGATCCTGTTCTTCGTGCTGTTCAACCTGGTGCGCCTGCTGACCCGCTACTACGGCGTGGCCTACGGTTACCGTAAAGGGGTGGATATCGTCAACGACATGGGCGGCGGTTTCCTGCAGAAACTGACGGAAGGAGCGTCCATTCTCGGCCTGTTTGTCATGGGGGCGCTGGTCAACAAGTGGACGCACGTGAATATCCCGCTGGTGGTGTCCAAGATCACCGACCAGACCGGGCATACCAACGTCACCACGGTGCAAACCATCCTCGACCAGCTGATGCCGGGCCTGGTGCCGCTGCTGCTGACCTTCGCCTGTATGTGGCTGCTGCGCAAGAAAGTTAACGCGCTGTGGATCATCATCGGCTTCTTCGTCATCGGTATCTTTGGCTATTGGATTGGCCTGCTGGGCCTGTAATCGTTAGAAACGGCCGGGGGGCAACCCCCGGCTTTTTTATGTGTGGAGCAAGAAATGTCACTGACCGACGCCGTACTGATGCTGTTTATCGCCCTGCTGTTGCTGTATTCGCTGTACGACGAATTCGGCATGGATCTGCTGAAAGGCAAAACGCGGCTCAAAGTGCCGCTCAAACGCCGTAACCGCCTCGATAGCCTGATTTTCGTCGGCCTGATCGCCATTCTGATTTACCACAACGTCACCACCAACGGTGCGGTATTAACCACCTATTTGCTTATTTCTTTGGCGCTGCTCGCGATCTATATCTCTTATATTCGCGCCCCAAAAATGGTGTTTAAAGCGCAAGGTTTTTTCTTCGCCAATGTGTTTGTCGAATATAACCGCATTAAAGCCATGAATTTATCGGAGGACGGCATCCTGGCCGTCGACCTGGAACAACGCAGGTTGTTGGTTCAGGTAACGCACCTGGACGACCTGGAGAAGATTTATCATTTTTTCGTTGATAATCAATAAATAAAGAAAAACCCACCCCGTTACTGCTCAAACCCTGCGCTGCTTATGGATAATTAATCGGCAGCGCCATTTCTTTTCTGACTATTATTTCTGCAACATTGTTACCCACGTCTACATTATATTCCCGCATGAACTTAGATTAATGAAAACGAGTCTCAATTAAGAACAAACATTATTCTAGAATAATGTTGTCGGTGGCGGAAATAATATGGTATGGTTGCGCCGTCATTGGGGAGTAGCCGGTTTCTGGAGAATAAAACGCCAGAAACGCCCGTATCAACATACTCGTTTCGCCGTATGAAACGTGGTGCGGGCAGCCAGGTAAGGTTGGCGAGACCATAGACACGTAACTCCGTCGTTTGGTTGGGGGTGGGTTACGTGTATATGGAGCCACCCGGCCGAGGCTATTTCACATGAACCTTTCAGCAACACTCATTCTCGCTTTTGGCATGTCCATGGATGCTTTCGCCGCGTCGATCGGCAAAGGTGCCAGCCTGCATCAACCCCGTTTCCGCGAAGCGATCCGCACCGGCCTGATCTTCGGCGTGGTCGAAGCGATCACCCCGCTCATCGGTTGGGCCATCGGCCTGTTCGCCAGCCAATACATCATGGAATGGGACCACTGGGTCGCCTTCTCGCTGCTGTTCATTCTCGGCATGCGCATGATCGTCGAAGGGGTACGTAACAAGCCCGAGGAAGAAGAGAAGGTCAAACGTCATGGCTTCTGGTTGCTGGTCGCCACCGCCATCGCCACCAGCCTCGACGCGATGGCCATCGGCGTCGGTCTGGCCTTCCTGCAGGTGAACATCGTGCATACCGCGATGGCCATCGGCTGCGCCACCATGATCATGGCGACGCTGGGCATGATGATCGGCCGCTTTATCGGCCCGCTGCTCGGCAAACGCGCCGAGATCCTTGGCGGCGTGGTGCTGATCGGTATCGGCGTCAACATTCTGCTGGAGCACCTCGGCTACCTGGCCTGAGGCGATGACTCTGCAAAAAAACCTGCCGCGGCAGGTTTTTTTGTTTTTGAGTTCAAGGTCCCTTAGGCGCGACGTCGGTACAACGCCAGGACGAAATCCGTCTCGCACACGAACTCGCCGCCCTCGGCCAACCGCTGCTGCACCTCCGGCGTGGCACGCCAGGCGAACGGCGTCATCTGTAACAGATTGGCAGCCTGCTCACCCGGTAGGGTCATCGTATAGGCCAGCGCCTCTTTACGCTCGCAGTCGAATCCGGCGAACTGTTCGTCCTGCTCGGCATGCAGCTGCACCTGTTGGTAGACCTGCTCTTTCAGCTGGTACAGATGGCGCGGGCCCGGCGAAACCGTCACCACCACGCCACCCGGCTTCACTACCCGCGCCAACTCCTCCGCCTTGCAAGGCGCATAAATGCGCAAGACCGCATCCAGCGCCCCGTCGGCGAACGGCAAACGGTGACTGGAGGCGACGCAGAACGAGACCGCCGGATAACGTTTGGCGGCATAGCGGATTGCCACCTTGGCGACGTCTAGCCCATAGACCGCCATATTGCGCGCCTGCGCCAGCCGTGCGGCTACGGCGGCGGTGTAATACCCTTCCCCACAGCCGATGTCCAATAACGCGCCTGCATCGGCTGCCAGCGCCAAATCCAGCCACTCGGCCACCTGCTCTTGCAATGGTTGATAATATCCACCGTCGAGAAACGCACGCCGTGCCTGCATCATTTCCGCGCTGTCTCCCGGCTGTTTCGATCGCTTGTGCTGTACCGGCAGCAGATTGACGTAGCCCTCTTTGGCTTGATCGAACTGATGATTGCCGTCGCAACGCCAGTGTTGTGATGAAAAATGCAGCGGTTGATGACACAGGGGGCATTGATAAGACATGAATGGGCTTCCAGAAAGACAGGGCGCGGCTAGTCTAAAGAAGGCGCCGGTTTGATGCAAGGCGCATCCCCGCTCGCTTTCGCCGCCAACAACGCCTGGCCAAGCGGGGAAAAAGCTGGCTACACTGAGAGTCTGTTTTCTCACGCAGGTGAAAATAACTTATGAGCGATCGTTCCGCGCTGCTCGATGCGGTGCCTCACATTCAGCACGGCTTCGGCAGCAAACTCGCGCTGCTGCCAGGGCATCTGCTGCCCTACAGCGCCACGCTGCCGGAAAAAAAGCAGGTACACGGCACCCGCATCGTCGACGTGCTGCAACCGGCGCAGGCGTGCGGTGAAGCCGATGGTTTCTACACTCGCCAGCCCGGCATTCTGCTCAGCGTACTGACGGCGGACTGTCTGCCGGTGCTGTTCAGCCGCCGCGACGGCAGCGCCATCGCGGCGGTACACGCCGGCTGGCGCGGGCTGCTGGACGGTATTTTGGAACAGATGGCGGCCCGCATTCGCCAGGACGGCGACACCGCCGATTGGGTTGTTTCTATCGGCCCCGCCGCCGGCCCGTGCTGCTACGAAGTCGATGAAGCGCTGGTGGAGAATTTTAAACAGCGCCTGCCGCTGCCCGCCACGCTGATCAGCCCGCATTATCGGCATCTGGATCTGGCCGCGATTGCCGAATACAAGCTGACGGCGCTCGGCTTCGCTGCCGTTGACCGCGCAGGCAGCTGCACTATCTGTACGCCGGATATCGACCCGCAGCGGCCACAGCGCTTCAAATACACCAGCTATCGCCGCAACAGCCATCGGCGCACGCAGGATCCGACGCATCCGGGAATCAAAGGCCGCAACCAGTATGCCGGCATCGTCATCGCCGCCGGATAACGGAAACGAAAAAGCCCGCGCAAAGGCGGGCTTTTTGTACAGCTGACGCTGATTAGATAGCAGTAACGTTTACTGCAGATGGGCCTTTCTGGCCATCTTGGATTTCGAACTCAACGTTCTGGCCTTCAGCCAGGGTTTTGAAGCCGTTACCCTGGATTGCAGAGAAGTGTACGAACACGTCTTTGCTGCCGTCAGCCGGGGTGATGAAACCGAAACCTTTAGACTCGTTGAACCACTTAACTTGACCTTTGATCTTTGCCATCTTGAGTATTTCCTTTGGATTGTTTAAACCGCCCGAGGGCGTTACATAGACAAACTAGAGTCGTTACTGCTTGAGGCACTAAGATAAGGATCGGCAGAGAAGCGGTATTCAACGCTAACGTCTTTACTCAGAACTTCTTTACTGAAAATGCCACACATATACAGAACTGTACCTCGTTTTACCCAGATGCGTTATCACATACTCTGTATGCGATGGCAAGCCATTTTTAATCACTGAACGACATGTCGCACATATTTGAAACGGTCGAGAGCCACATTTGCTTAAATAGGCTAAAAGATGTTGAAGCATCGGCTATTTTCTGCTTGCCAAAACCACCGCGCCAGACCCCGCATTCTGGTGGAGTTTTAACAAAACTTTCATCGTTTTGTCGCATGCCCGTCTCGTCATTTCCGCTTTTTTGCCGCTTATAGCGTTAAAAAATTTGAATCTTTATGGAATTTGATATGCAACATTTGAATATCGATGAACGGGGGCCAATTTATTCATCGCTGCTCCGACCATTTACCGCCGGAAAGCGCATCATCATCAACCTTCAACGCTACCGCCAAACCGCGCGAGCAGGAGCAGCGCCCGGGCGAGCGATGACGCCCCGCCCGGCACAACGGATGCATAAGCATGCAACGCGCTGGTGCATCTCCCGCTGGCCTGTTGTTTCATCATAAATAATCCGAATGCCGTTAACCCCAATAGCCGGAATAATCTTATCCATAAAGAAAGTTCAACGTTGAATTAAATCCTGAAAACAGAGGGGTTATTTGAATCACCACCCATGCTTATCAATTCTGCTAATTACAGCCGCGCTTTCAAACCGTTGGTTTTATTCCGCCCGCTGCGCCGCCGGCTCATTCGTTAACGCAGGCTCCGAGTCCTGTAATGCGATGCGCTCGCCAATCTTCAACGGGTGGAATTGATGCTGTTCCAGCCCCGCCTCGTTCAGCGCCAGGTTCAGCTGCTGTGGCGGTTCGTCCAGCGATTCATCCGCCAGTTCGAATACCCCCCAATGGATGGGAATGGCGCGCGGCTGGTTCAGCTCGCGATACAACGTCACCGACTGCTGCGGATCCATATGCTGCTCCTGCATGAACCAGCGCGGCGCATAGGCGCCAATCGGCAGCGCCGCCACGTCGAACGGCCCCAATCGTTGACCGATCTCCGCCAGTCGTTCCGAATAACCGCTGTCGCCGGAAAAATAAAACCGCAGCGCCGGATGATGGATCACCCACCCGCACCACAGCGAGCGATTGCGATCCCACAGCGTGCGCATGCTCCAGTGCCGCGCCGGGGTGGCGTAGACCGTCAGTTCGCCCAATGACAGGCTCTGCCACCAGTCCAGTTCATGCACCTTCAGCCGATAGCGGCGGAACCAGCGCTTCAATCCCAGCGGCACGACGAACTCGGCCAGCGGGAAGCGTCGCGCCAATTGCCGCACCGTGCGCCTGTCGAGGTGGTCATAATGGTTATGGGAGATCAGCACCGCATCCACCGCCGGCAATTGCTCCACCGTCAGCGGCGCCGGCGTTCTGCGCTTCGGGCCGTAAAAGCTCAGGGGCGAGGCGCGCTCGGACAACACCGGATCGATCAGGATATAGCGGCCGCTCAGCCGCAGCAGCATAGAGGCATGCCCCAGCCACCAGATGCTGTCATCGCTGCCGCTAAGATCGGCGGGTTGCCACCAGCGTTCGGTAAATTGCGCGTACCCCTGCTGCGGCGGCTTGGGCAGCCCCTGCCGCTTGCGTTCATCCTGCCAACGCTGCAGGTCGCCCTCCTGCCGCCGCGAAGGTTCCGGGTTGCGAAACCCCTCCGGCGTGTGATGCGCCTTGGCCGCGTCGTAATAACGATTGATTCTCTTCATCCAGTCCCTTCTCCTGACCGCTGCGCCCCCTGCGCGGGCGTGACTTTCAGTGTAACAAATCCGATGAAGCTCGCACTTCATCAGCCGTGCGCTGCATTGCGGGACCTTTTGCCGTATGCTGGTGTCTCACTCCGGTGAGACTGCCAGGGCCGCCAAGAGCCCGTTAAGACTCTCTTAAGATCTTTGTGATTGACTTGTAGGGCATACAGAAAAGGAGAAGTTATGAGTCGTTCTACATCCCGCAAATCAGGCTCAAGCCTGGGGCGCCGTATTCGCAGCGCGCTGCTGGCGCAGAAGCAATACTGGAAAATGTATTTCGCCATGAAGCTGCGCCGTCTGCGCGTACCGGCGCCACTGGTCCTGCTGGGCGGTTCGCTGCTCGGGTTTTTCATGCTGACCCTGCTGATGCTCAGCGTGGTGGCCATCGATGTGATCAGCACGTTGCTGCTGCTGTGCCGGAAACTGCTGGGGCGGGGTCACGCTGAGGGACGCGCCTTTATGCCGCGCGGCTGACGAGAAAAACGCGGAGGCGCAGACTACGCCTCCGCTGCATACCGTTTAGCGCTTGGCGCCTTTACGGCGCGTCAGCATAAACCCGCACCACAGCACCGCAATCCACACCGGCATCAGCAACACCGAAATGCGGATCCCTTCGCTGAAATACATAATCACCAGAATCAGGCCGAGGAACGCCAGGCACAGGTAGTTGCCGTACGGATACCACAGCGCCTTAAAGCTGGGAATGACGCCCTGACGGTTCTTGGCAGCGCGGAATTTCAGGTGTGCCAGGCAGATCATCACCCAGTTGATCACCAACGTTGAAACCACCAGCGCCATCAGCAGCTCAAACGCCTTACCGGGCATCAGGTAGTTAATCAGCACGCCGATCGAGGTAATCAACGCCGACAGCGCGATGGACAGCACCGGCACGCCGCGTTTATTCACACGCGTCAGCGCCTGCGGCGCGTTGCCCTGGCTGGCCAGCCCGAACAGCATGCGGCTGTTGGCGTAAACGCCGCTGTTGTAGACCGACAGCGCGGCGGTCAATACCACCACATTGAGCACGGTCGCCACCAGATTGCTGTTCAGCGCATGGAAGATCAACACGAACGGGCTGCCGCCCTCCACTACTTGCCCCCACGGATAGAGCGACAGCAGCACGGTCAGCGAGCCGATATAGAAGATCAGAATGCGGTACACCACCTGATTGGTGGCTTTGGGAATGCTGCGACGCGGGTCGGCGGCTTCCGCCGCGGTGATGCCGACCATTTCCAGCCCGCCGAACGAAAACATGATGACCGCCATCGCCATCACCAGCCCGGAGAAGCCGTGCGGCATAAAGCCGCCCTGCTGCCACAGGTTGGTGATGCTGGCCTGTGGGCCACCGTTGCCGCTGGCCAACAGCCAGGCACCGAACACGATCATGCCGACAATCGCCACCACTTTGATGATGGCGAACCAGAACTCGGTTTCGCCGTACAGGCGCACGTTCACCAGGTTAATCAGGTTGATCAGCACGAAAAACAGCGCGGCGGAGGCCCAGGTGGGGATTTCCGGCCACCAGTACTGAATGTAGATGCCGACGGCGGTCAATTCCGCCATACCGACCAAAATGAACATTGCCCAGTAGTTCCAGCCGGAAAGGAAACCGGCGAAATCGCCCCAATATTTATAGGCAAAGTGGCTGAAAGATCCGGCGACCGGCTCTTCAACCACCATTTCGCCCAGCTGGCGCATGATTAAAAACGCGATAAAGCCGCCGATGGCGTAGCCCAACAGCACGGCGGGGCCGGCCATTTTGATGGTTTGCGCAATGCCGAGAAATAAACCGGTACCGATGGCGCCCCCGAGGGCAATAAGCTGTATGTGTCTGTTTTTTAAACCGCGTTTTAGCGGGGTATCCTGATGCTGACCGCCCATCTCATCCTCATATGGCATACACCCTTGCCGTTATCGGCCAAGATTTCACCAATCAATAAATGTATCTGCGGGCGGCTTTTTAACACTTAACCCCGTGAGCATCAAGGAGAAGCGCCCCTAGACGACAGGCCGGAGCGCGATTTTTTTACCGTGAGAAAGCGGATAAGGCAGCGTTTAGCCAGGCATTCCGCACAGTTTGGTCAGGTTGCGCGCGCCGATCATCAGCGTGGCGACATAAGATTGGCTACGCGTGACCACTTCCACCGCCACGCGATCGTTTTGATATTTTATCAGGTAGGTCGAGGGCCAGCCCTGACGGCGCTGGCCGAAGCTTTCGGCATGACGATCGATCGCCGCATGGGCAATCACCAGATGAGACAAGTTTTTATCACCTTTGATAATGCGCTTCATAAACAGCCTCCGCCAACGACAGCTCTGTTATTAGAAAAAGGAGAAACTCTTACCAATCACCGGTATTGTTCGAATCAGTTAGCCTGCCGGCTCATCAGAAAGCAGATCATCGCCGCGCGCAGCGGGCTGGCGCTGTCCGCCTGCCATTCACCGCCCTGGGTGCTCATGCGCGCCTGCCATTGCGGGCTGTCGCTTTGGTTATCGGGGTTAAGACTGATTTTGTTGGCGCAAATGATCGGCCAGGCATCGGAGGGATTCTTGCAGTAATCTTTACCTTTCACGCCACCGTAGGGATACCACTTGTCCGGGTTCTCTCCGGTCAGCAGCGCGATGCTGCGGTTCACTTCGGCATCGCTTTCTTCGTACCATTTAATCATCGGCTTTATCCATCTTTCGTAAGGTTCGCGCTACATTACGATGTCTGTACGACAGTTTTATGACAGCGTCGCCGGTTTTCACATTATCTCTACTAATGCTTTGCCCTCTTTATCTTTCCCCAGCGCCTGCGTACACTTTTCCCTCTGTTCAACGCCCTGGGAATGCATGCATGTTGACTGGCCTCAATCACCTGACGCTTGCCGTCAGCGATCTCGATCGCAGCTTCGAATTTTATCGTCATCTGTTGGGGTTTACCCCGCACGCCCGCTGGCAAGACGGCGCTTATCTTTCGTTGGGAGCGTTGTGGCTGTGTCTGTCGCGGGATGAGGCCCGGGCGCAGCAAAGCGCGCGCGATTACACCCATTACGCCTTCAGCGCAGCGCCGGAGCACATTGAGCAGGTCAGCGCGCGGCTGCGCCAGAACGGCGTCAAAGAGTGGAAGAGCAATCGCAGCGAAGGCGAATCGTTCTATTTTCTCGATCCTGACGGACACCAGTTGGAGATCCATGTCGGCGATCTGGCCAGCCGCCTGGCGGCATGCCGGGAAAAACCGTATCAGGGAATGGTGTTTTACTGAGGCACTCCGGCGGCGCTGCCGCCGGCCGGAGCATCATGCTCAACGTTCGGGGATAAAACCTTTGAAATCCAGCGCGGGGCTGAGATCGTCGTCGTCAGCAGCATCGCCGCCATCAGCGCGAGCGCGGTGCGCCAGACGTTTCAACAGCGCCGTTTGTTGGCGTTGTTGCTCGGCAATCTCCTGCAGCAGACGAATCTGCTCGTTGGCGCGCACGCTGGCGCGGTTCACCAGAAACCAAACCCACAGCCCGGCCAGTAACGCCACGGCGGCGAGGGCCAGCGACAACAGGCCGTTCTGGCCAAAACCTAAATCGTACATGGACAACCCTATCTACTGCGACATTCAGGCCGCCATCTTAACACTCGCGACGGCCGTGCGAACATCCCTGCCAAAAATTGCTTACCAGGGCACGAAGCGCGTTACCGAGCAGATGCCCAGCGCAAAGTTTCCGCCATCGTCGCAATAACTGTCCAGCGCCAACAGGTAGAAAAACAGGCAGGCAGCGACGGCCGTCATTATCACGAGGATTTTTTTTCGCAACAAATTTAGCAGCCTCATTGTTATCTGGGTAATCTATCGCGCATGTTATCACAGCGAAGTTAAACGAAGTTTAACTTGTCGTTTAGATTTCTGGCTATCGTCCGGTTTTCAGACTGTTACCCTTGTCGTCGCGCGCCGGTCATGGCTAGATGAACCCTCAGGGATAATGAGGAAGCGCAATGAGCAGATTGATTAAGTGGGTAGTGGTGTTGGCGGTCTTTTACGGTGGGTTTTTGATCTCGGGCTACGGCGTGCTGATAGGCAGCAACAAGAACGTTGGCGGGTTGGGATTGCAGTGCAAATACCTGACGGCGCGCAATGTGGCGATCGCCCAGTACGTCAATGGCGACAACGGTTTCATCGGCGTAGCCGACTGCCCGCTGTTCAAGAAAATCGAAACGGTGGTGGATTAACCGCCACCGTCCGACGCCGCCGCTCTGCGGCGGCCCCGCCTCAGCTGCGGGTGAACTTCAACTCGATCAGCGCAATCGCCTTGTCAATCGCCCGGCGGGTCACCGGATCGGCGCCTGCAGGATGCGTGGAGAAATCGATGCTTTTAAGCTGACCCGCCATCTTGTCGCGCACTTCGGTCGGCGCAATCACGTCGATAACGTCCAGAATCTGTTTGATGACCAGTTGGCAAGCGACCAGATCGGAAGCCAGTTCCTGCTCGTTGCTCAGCATGTCAGACATAATAACTTTTCCTCTTGATTCAAACGCCGCACAGAATAGCACGCCGCCTGCACCATTGCCCGCTCTCCCCGCCTTTTTCCCCCTTCTGCGCACCGCCAGGCAAAAGCCCGTGGTGGATTAGCCTATACTTGCAGCATGACGGTGGCAAAAGCCACCCGTAAGCCACAACCAACAGGAGAAAGTTATGGCGAATCACAATGTGAAATCCTGGGCGACAGTGCGTGAAACTTCGGTGGAAATCGCCGAAGCTATTTTTGAACTGGCAGGGAACGACGAAGTGTTGGCACAGAAGATCTGGGAAGAAGGCAGCGACGAAGCGCTGGAGAAGGCCTTTGCCAAAACCACCGCCGATCAGCTTTATTGGGGAGAGGAAACCGTCGAGCGCAAAAACGTTTGAGTGGCTACACAACAAAAAGCCCGGGTTTCTGACCCAGGCTTTCCCGATTAGCGATCGCCCCGCTCAGCGGCGCGCAATGTCTCTTGCTCTCACGGTTCTTCACCTCCCACACCTTCCGCATTTTTCATGCTCATCACCGGCATCGCCATAAAAGCGCCGACGCCCACGATTACAACCAGAGTAATAATCACTGTCATTAACATGCGATCACCCCATCAACGTTGAGTTGTTACGGCTGACTCTGCTTTGGCGGTTACTTGTTGTGGCCTTCTCCGCGTCACCCACCGCGGCGGCGACAGTCTCAGATTAGCCGTTTTTCCTTTCTACTGACAAGCTGTGGTTGAACGGTTTTTCCGAATAATTGCCCCCGTCACCGGCGGCGTTTTTGTCCGCGGCGGCAAGTTGTGTATACTTCACCGCTATGTAGATCTCACACTGACGCACTGATGATACAAGAACACCATCTCTCATTGGTCTGCGCCCTCAGCAAATGGGTCGAAACTCACCTTGGACGAGTGATCCATCTCGAAGAGCTGGCCGAGTACTCCGGCTACTCGCTGTGGCACATGCAGAAGCTGTTCAAAGAAGCGACAGGGATTTCGCTGGGCAAATACATTCGCGAACGCCGCCTGGCCGGCGCGGTTTACCAACTGCGCAGCAGTGAAGCGTCGATCTTCGATATCGCCCTGGACTTTGGCTTCGGCTCACAGTCCCATTTCACCTACATGTTCAGAAAGCGTTTTAATATCACGCCTTATGATTTCCGCCAGGATTTGAGCGTCGATCTGCACATCGACCCGCCGTTGCATGTCATTCACCAAAAATCCGCCTGACGCCCGCCGTAAACCGGCGGGTTAACGTGTCCCCCATACCGCCAGCATCGCGATCAAGGCCGGCAGCGCCTGCACCCACAGGATCTTGCGACTGGCGGTCAGCCCGCCGAACACCCCGGCCGCCAACACGCACCCGAGAAAGAACAGCTGCATCGCCATGTCCTCGCGCCAGTAGCCCCATGCCAGTCCCAGCGCCAGAAAACCGTTGTACAGCCCCTGATTGGCGGCCAATACCCGCGTGGCCGCGGCGAATTCCGCCGTCGTACCGAATGCGCGTCTGCCGAGCGGCGTGCGCCACAGGAACATTTCCAATACCAGGATATACAGGTGGAGCGCCGCAATGAACAACAGCAAAATATCGGCAAACAGCTTCATGATTGTCCTATCGCTTATTGAAGATGCCATTAAGTATAAGCGCGTAGCCCCTATCGTCAGACAATGGCGATAAAAAAACCCGCCGAAGCGGGTTTATGCAGGAGTCATTTTTTGAGGTTAGTTTAATACGGCGACCAACAATGCCGCGACAGAGACCCAAAACAGCGCCGTGGCAATCACGACATGGGACAGTCTTGCACGATAGAGTACCTGGCTCATAATGACCTCACTGACATCTGACTAACGGGAGACAACCTGACTTCCTGAGGATTATCCTAAACTTCTTCTCATTGTCATTATATGCGCCAGATCACTGTTCTGCCGATAAACCTTATTCTGTGGTAAAGCTGGAGCCGCGATCACAGTAATTTCGGCTTATTAGAGCGAAATAAGCCGAATAATCGCGGCGATTATATCCTAACGCTATCAAACATCGCTCCAGGGCAGGCGTGGCGCGGTCATTCGCTCGCCGGAATAACCGCTCACCGGCGGAAAACGCGACGTCCCTTGTTCCCAATCACGCTGGGCCCGAGTAATTTCAGCCTTGGTATGGCCAACGAAGTTCCACCAGATAAGGATCTCTTCGTTTAACGGTGCGCCGCCAATTAATAATCCCCGGCTGCCCTTCTGTGCATTTAACTCAATAGAGTTATTTCTCATGCCCAAATAGGCAAATTCGTCAGGTGAAAAGGTTTCACCATTAAGTTCGAATGCCCCCATCAGGGGCAAAAAGCCGATTTCATAGTCATCGCGCAGCGGCAATTGCACCGTCGCCGTTTCCTGCCATTCCATATCAATGGCAATTAATGGCGAGAGGGTAAATACCGGCGAACGATAAGCGCCAAATTCCCCGACCAGCAAACGATGATTCACGCCGTTATTCTGCCACTGCGGCAGGTCGGGGTAATGATCGAAACGCGGGGCCATATCGGCATGTTCGGCCGGCAACGCAATCCATAATTGTGCGGCATGCAATCGCCGCTGTTCGCCCACCGACTGTTCCGTATGTGCGATGCCGTGCCCGGCGGTCATCAGATTGACCTGGCCCGGGCGGATCACCTGCTCGCTGCCGAGACTGTCGCGGTGCAGTACTTCGCCTTCGATCATCCAGGTGAACGTTTGCAGACCGATGTGCGGATGCGGCCCCACATCCATGCCGGGCGAGGTACCGTTAAATACCGTCGGCCCGGCGTGATCGAGAAAACACCAGGCACCGACGGTACGCCTTTCCCGGGTTGGCAGCGCGCGGTTGATCGGAATGCCCCCCACTTCGGCGTTACGCACGGCAATACGCTGGATCTGGCGCACGCCGTCAACGACGGGACACTCGCGTGAAGGTGAAGAGAGCGTAGGACGGGACTGACTCATCGCAAAGACCTCCTGAATGGCGCCGATTCGCCAAGGGATAACCGTCCCAGCTTAACACAGGACTGTTCACCTCATAGAGCGGCGGCGCTCAGGCATATTTGCGCGGATTAGGACGCTTTGATATAGCAGCTTTTGATGTCAACATCGTCGTGTGCGTGCCTGAGATCGGAGAAATAGGTCACGCCAAAGAGAATTGATACCACCAGCAGCACGGAAACCAACAGGCCGATAATCGCCAGCAGTTTGGTTTCATCATGGAGATTAGGCTCCATTTTATCTCCCCTAGTTAATCGCGTCAGGTCACCCACAGCGTGACCGCCAGCGTAAAGATAATCAGTGAGCAGGACGCCACCGCCAACACGACGATAGCAAATTGCGCATCACCCAAGGTTTCTCGATAGTTTTTATCCGTTGAGGCGTTACGCTGTTGTTTCACTAAATCAGTTTTCACTCGTTCAACTGCTGCATTGCTGTTGGGCGGGGCAAAAGGCCCCTCAGTATAAGGCGTTAACGTTACCACCTTGGGCGTTCCGGCCTCAACCGGGGCATGACGCTATCAACTTTCCCCATCAGGGTCAACACCGTGCCTGCCGGCGAGCGAGCGGGTACACAGCGTAAATGTAACCGGCATTGAGGTCGCAGGGAAATAAGAGATGGCGATTACAGAGGACAAAAAAAAGCCCGGTACGCAACCGGGCTCTGGCAGAGAGACAGATTATTGCGGGATACGCAATACCTGACCCGGATAGATCTTGTCCGGGCTCGACAGCATCGGCTTGTTGGCTTCGAAAATCTTGTTGTACAAATTGGCGTTGCCGTACATCTCTTTGGAGATAGCGCTCAGCGTATCGCCCTTCTTCACGGTGTAGAAGCGGCTCTCGGCGTCGGATTGCGCCACCGCCACCTTGTCTTCCACGCCGCTGATGCCGGCCACGTTGCCGATCGCCACCAGGATCTTCTCTTTCAGCTCCTGACTGACGGCATCGCCGGTCACCACCGCTTTACCATCGACCACCTGCACATCGACTTTGTCGGTGCCCGGCAGGCCGCTCTTATCGAGATGCTCCTTGAGTTTGGCGCTTTGATCTTCGGCGGAGGCATTGCCGGTGACGGTGTCCCACAGTTTTTCGCCCGCTTCTTTGACGAAGTTAAACAAGCCCATATTCACTCCTTTTGATGGTTGCACTGATGCATTGAAGTAAGGCTTGTTAAGCTTAGCATCGTCAAAAGGATATGCCATCCGCTCCCGGCGTCAGAAATGGTTAGAGAATTCCGAAAGTGCCGTCAGCAGCGTCTCAATGGCGATTTATCACGCAATGATGCTGAAAAATCGCGCTTTTTTACCTACACTGTTGCCTACAGGGCGGTTCGACGAAGGAGGCATGCAACGATGTACGCATTGGTGATGTTTGTCTGTTATCTGGATGGCGGCTGCAGTGAAATGGTGGTCGATATATTGCGCGATGAACCGCAATGCCTGGTGGCGATGAAAGAGCAGAACCTGCGCCACGCCGGCTGTTATCCCATGGAAGAGTTTATCGACGGCTTTTGGTTACCGGCCAGCGAATACTCAGACTTTTGATCCCCTTCCCGCGCGATGCTGAGGAATTTCTGATTTCATCGGAAACTTCGTCTTCCTCCGAGGCATGAGGCCGCTGTTTTGCTAAATTGCGGCTCCCGAAGAAGAGAGACAGAGAAAGGTCATGTCAGCATCGGCTCATTCCAACGAGCAATATGAAATTCTGCTGCGCAACGTCAGCCTGGCGTTAGGCGACGCGGTGTTGCAGTTAATCAAAAACCACAAAAAGGTATCCGGCGGCAATATTCTTTCACAGTTGGTGACAGAGATAGAGCGCGAGCAGGATCAGCAGCGTTTTGCCGCACTGCGTTCCGCCATCGAACTGGTCGGGTTGGCACCCAAAGGCTGAACTCCCGATAAAACAAAGGCAGGGCTTGCGCCCTGCCTGATTACCGATCCCGACACAGGATGAAGGTAATGATGGAAACTTAGAAGCGGTAAGTCAGGTTGACGGCAACAATGTCGTCGGTGCTCAGCTTCAGTTTGTTGTCGTCGTTCAACTGGTTGATCTTGTAATCGACGTAGGTGTACATGTTTTTGTTGAAGTAGTAAGTCGCGCCCACTTCCACGTATTTCACCAGATCGACATCGCCAATCCCTTCAATATCCTTGCCTTTGGACTGGACGTAAGCCACGGACGGACGCAGGCCGTTTTCGAACTGGTACTGAGCCACCACTTCGAAGTTTTGCGTTTTATTGGCGAAGCCTGAAACGCCGTTGCCGCTGATCGGCGTCATGTTGCGCGTATCGGCATACATGGCCGCCAGGTAGACCTGATTGGCGTCGTATTTGACCGCGGTGGTCCAGGCGGTGGCCTTGTCGCCTTTACCGTACTGCAGCGCTTTCTGAGCGCTGGTGCGGTTGGAGTCAGAGAACGCCGCCGCTACGCCGATGCCGCTGCCGCCGATGTCCTGATAGTCCAGAGACATGCCGTAACCGTCGCCGTTTTGCTTGCTGACGCTGCGGCCATCACCGTCGTTTTTACCCTGGTACTGCAACGCCAGGTTCAGGCCTTCCACCAAACCGAAGAAGTCACGGTTGCGGTAGGTTGCCAGGCCGTTGGAGCGCGCGGTCATGTAGTTGTCGGTGTAGCTGTAGGAGTCGCCGCCGAACTCCGGCAGCATGTCGGTGTAGGCTTCGGCATCGTACACCACGCCGTAGTTACGGCCGTAGTCGAATGAACCGTAGTTGGCGAACTTCAGGCCGGCGAAGCCCAGACGCGTTTTGGTGCCGGTGGTGCCCTGCGCTTCGTCGTGGTTGGAAGCAACCTGGTATTCCCACTGGCCGTAACCGGTCAGCTGATCGTTGATTTGGGTTTCGCCTTTAAAGCCCAGACGAACGTAAGTTTTATCCCCGTCCTCACCTTTGTCTTTGCTGAAAACGTGTTTGGCGGCAACGCGACCGTACAGGTCGAGCTTATTGCCATCTTTATTGTAGATTTCAGCCGCGTTGGCGAAGGAGGAGATTGCCCCGAGGGCGACAGCTAAGGCTAATACACTGCGTTTCATCATTTATTTTCCTAGATATTATAATTAGAACCCTGCCCGTCACGCCCAATTTATAATTTGGGCTGTGATTTTATCTTTTGGTATTTTATGAGTGCCCCTAATACGGGGGTGATGTGACATTAGCATCATGAATCAAAACTTAAAATCAAAAAGTTCATGAAACAACGAGGAGAAAGCATGTTTATTTGTAACTAAACATTTCAAAAAAGAAAACACATAACCCATTGAATATAAGAATTTTTTATAACATAACTTATAACTAAAATGGTGCAACGCACCAAATTGGTGCATTTTGGTTTCGTTTTGTTTGCTTTCTGCACGATTCAAAAGTAACAACAATATTAGCATGGTTATTAAAAACGTTACTTATTTCACATTTTTATCTTAACAAACTCACCAGGCAATAAAGACCTTCAGCTAATCATCTGACACCGCCTTTTATTCATTCGCATAAAGGCGCGCATTCGGGACGAATAAAACTCGCCTTACGGCAATTTAAATAGCGGGAATTAGCAGGCTAAAATAATGAAGGGAATAACGGCGGCGCGCTGACGGCACCGCCGTAGATGAATCAATACAGCGTAGAGCGGGAAACTTCGCTCAACAACATACCGGCGCGCAGGCCCAACGCCACGTTGGGGTTAGGGAACAGTATCCAGGCCCCCTCTTGACCCACGCGATAGTCCTCCTGCGGCTGCTCGCACAGCAACATGCCCGGTTTCAGTTCGGTGAAGTTGGCGGTGTCATCGTCCAGGTGCAGCGTAAAATCCTCGCTGTGTTTAATCAACGAGTGCATCACGCGGAAAACCCGAATCGGGTCGCCCGAACGCACCGGCAAGGCGCCTTCGCTGACCGCCGCCCGCAGGGCGCGATCGATGGCGGCGAACTGCTGCAGATCGTTGCTGCCGAACGGCCGCGCCTTGCCCAACTCGAGCGTGCAGCTCGCCGCATTGAGATGTTCGCTGGAGTAGTGGCTAAAAGTCCCACCCGGTGCACTGTGTACCACTAACGCATCCAGATCGGCCGCATCCAGCAGCTTCAACATCGGCTCACTGTACGGGCGTTTCTGGAAGGGCAGAATGCCGAAGCGTGGCAAACGCGATTCACGGATGGCGGTGTGCAGATCGTAATGGAAACGCGCCGCCTGTTCGCCATCGAAAAAGGCGGCGAGCGCACGCTCCAACTGCTGCGCGCGCACGGTTTCGCCGCTGGCGGCGAAGTTGCGGTAGCGGCCGCCAAACATGCGGTTCATATCGCTGTGCAGATAACGCTTGCCGGCCCGCATCGCCGCCGGGTTACCCAGCACCACCAACAGCCGCACCGTCAGCGGCAAGCGGCTGGCCAGCAGATCGCCGACCAGCTGATTGAGCAGTTCAATCGGCGCGGTTTCGTTGCCGTGCACGCCTGCCGATATCACCATCGCCTGGCGGTATGGCTGCCGCGGCGTGAGCTCCAGCACCCCTTCCCCCTGCCAGCGCCAGCGCAGCTGCGGGGTTTCACCTTGCCATTCGACGGGTTCGTTCCCTTCCAGCGTCAAGGGCAGTAGATCGATCATGCCGCCTCCCTTAGCGTTGGAACGGATAAATGGAGCCGAGACCGAGGATCGACGTCAGCGAATCCAGCGCCTCGCGCCCTTCGCGCAGCAGCAGCGGATCGGCCAGGTCATCCTGCGTCAGGCGATCGCGATAATGGCGATCGACCCATTCGTTCAGCGTCGCGAACAGCCGCTCGTTCATCATCACGCGCGGATTCACCGCCCGCAGCTCCTGCTCGTTAAGCGCCACCCGCAGCCGCAGGCAGGCCGGGCCGCCGCCGTTGCGCATGCTTTCGCGCAGGTCGAACACGCGGATTTCATCGATCGGGCCGCCGCTGCCGACCATGTCGTTCAGATAACGCCACACGCCGACGTGCTGACGCGACTCTTCCGGCACCACGATCATCATCTTGCCGTTCGGCTTGGTAAGAATTTGGCTGTTGAACAGATAGGTCGCCACCGCGTCCGCCACCGAGACGCGCTCGGTCGGCACCTCGATCGCCACCAGCTCGCTGTCCAGCGTCGCCATCTTGCGGCGCACTTCATCCAGCGCCTGCTGCTGGCGGTAAAACGCCTGCTGGTGGTGGAACAACACATTCTGGTTACTGACCGCAATCACGTCGTTATGGAATACGCCCTGATCGATCACCGCCGGGTTTTGCTGCACGAAGACCGTATGCTGTTCGTCCAACTGGTGCAGACGCGCGATCGCCTCGCCGGCTTCGCGCGTCTGGCGCGCAGGGTAACGCGCCGGCGCCGTTTCGCCGCCGAACTCCTGCCGACCGTAGACGAACACCTGCACGCTGCGCTTGGCGTAGTCGCCGCCCAGACGGTTGTGGTTGGCCGCCCCTTCGTCGCCGAACAACGCCACCTGCGGCAGCGCCTCGTGGTGGGCAAAATGCCGATCGTCGCTGAACATCGCCCGCAATACGGCGGTGGTGGTTTCCGCTTCGATGGCGCGGTGGAATTTGTTATTCAGGTTGGCGGCGGTGAAATGCACCTTGCCGTCGGCGCTGTCCGCCGAGGGCGATACGGTGGCTGCATTGGCGGTCCACATGCACGACGCCGAGCTGAGCGCCGACAGCAGGCGCGGCGCCTGACGCATCGCCTGCGCCAGCACCGCCTCATCGCTGCCGCTGAAGCCCAGGCGCCGCAGCATCGGCAAGTGCGGCCGCTCCTGCGGCGGCAATACCCCTTGCTGGAAACCGAGATCGGCCAGCGCCTTCATTTTCAACAAGCCTTGTTTCGCCGCCAGCTTCGGGTTCGATACGCTGTTTTGATGCTGCGTCGACGCCTCGTTGCCGAACGACAGCCCGGCATAGTGGTGCGTCGGCCCCACCAAACCGTCGAAATTGACTTCATATCCTGACATGTTCATCCCCAGTGGATAGCGTGCGACAGCGCCATCGCGCCGCCGCAGACGATTAACGGAACGACAAGCCCGGCGAGAGCGTCGCCGGCAGCGACAGGCTTTCGCTTTCCAGCGAAGCCATCGGCCAGGCGCAATAGTCCGCCGCATAGAAGGCGCTTGGGCGATGGTTGCCGGAGGCTCCCACGCCACCGAACGGCGCCGCGCTGGATGCCCCGGTCAGCGGCTTGTTCCAGTTGACGATGCCGGCGCGCGCTTCCAGCAGCAACCGCTCGAACAGCTCACGCTGCGGCGAGACCAGCCCCACCGACAGGCCGTAGCGCGTCCGGTTGGCCAGCTGCAGCGCCTCGTCGAAATCGCGGTAACGTACGATGGTGGTCAACGGCCCGAAATACTCTTCGTCCGGTACGCCGGCCACGCCGGTCAGATCGACGATGCCCGGGCTGAGCAGCGAACTGCCCGGCTCCAGCAGGCGCAGGGTCAGCAGCGATTTGCCGCCCAGCGCCAGCAAGTTTTGCTGCGCTTTCAGCATGTTTTCCGCCGCGGCTGCCGACACCACCCCACCCATGAACGGCTGCGGTTCGGCATCCCAGCGGCCGACACGCAGTTCGCCCGCCACCTGGACCAAACGCGCGATAAAGGCATCGCCTTCCGCCCCCTGCTTCACCAGAATACGGCGTGAACAGGTGCAGCGTTGGCCGGCGGAGATAAACGCCGATTGGATAGCCAGGTTGACCGCCGCATCGCGATCGTCGAAACCGTCGACGATCAGCGCGTTGTTACCGCCCATCTCCAGCGCCAGGATCTTCTCCGGTTGCCCCGCCAATTGGCGATGCAGGTGATAGCCGGTGCCGGCGCTGCCGGTGAACAGCAGGCCGTCGATATCCGCACTGGCCGCCAGCGCTTCGCCGGTTTCCCGGCCGCCTTGCACCAGATTGATCACCCCGTCCGGCAGGCCGGCCTGCTGCCACAGCTTGAGGGTTTCCTCGGCGGTCAGCGGCGTCAGCTCGCTCGGTTTAAATACCACGCAGTTTCCGGCCAACAGCGCCGGCACGATATGGCCGTTCGGCAGGTGGCCGGGGAAGTTGTAAGGCCCGAACACCGCCAGCACGCCGTGCGGGCGGTGACGCAGCACCGAAGCGCCGTCAGCCATCGCCGTCTGGCTAAAACCGGTGCGCGTCTGGTAGGCCTGCAGCGAAATGCCCACTTTGCCGATCATCGCCTGAATTTCGGTCAACGTTTCCCAGCGCGGTTTGCCGGTCTCGCGGCTGATGGTTTCCGCCAGCGACTGCTTGTGTTCTTCCAGCAAGGCGGCGAAGCGTTTCACCAGCTGTTCGCGCTGCTCGAACGGCGTACGCGCCCAGGCGGGGAACGCGGCGCGCGCGGCCTCGCAGGCGGCGGCGACGTCATCAGTATCGGCGGCGTTAGCGCGCCACAGCGGCTGGTTGCCGACCGGATCGGCTTTGCCGAACTCGGCGCCGCGGCCCTGCCGCCAGACGCCGTTAATCAACAGTGCAGGATGAGACATCATGCTTTCTCCTGTGCAATAAGGGGGAGCACCCGCACCGGGCTGCCCTGCTCGACGCCCAGCGCCGCAGCGGTGGCGGCGTTGATATGCAGGCGGTCGTCATACAGTTCGGCATTGACCAACAGTGCGCGGTAGTTCTGATAGTTGTCGTTGGCCACCAGATGCACCGGCGCATCGGCGCGCATCGGCGTGTCATCCAGCACCACTTTCACCAGGCGGCTCTGTTTCACCGCGCGGATGTGGTCGATCTCGGCTTCCAGCGTCGGGCCGCCGTCGAAGATATCGACGTAACCCTGATAGCTCAGGCCTTCCGCCTCCAGCAAGCGGCGCGCCGGCAGGGTTTGCGGATGCACTTCACCGATCACTTTCTGCGCGTCTTCGGCCAGGAAATCGACATACAGCGGATGTTTCGGCATCAGTTCGGCGATAAACGCCTTTTGCCCTGTGCCGCTCAGGTAGTCCGCCTTGGCGAACTCGATGGAGAAGAAACGGTGCCCGACGCTCTCCCAGAACGGCGAACGGCCGTTTTCATCGGAGAAACCGCGCATCTCGGCGATCAGGCGCCGGGAGAAACGCTCGCGGAACGCAGCGATAAACAGGAAACGCACCTTCGACAGCAGTTTGCCGTTCTCACCGTGGCGATAGTCCGGATCGAGGAACAGCGTGCACAGCTCCGAATGGCCGGTATGATCGTTGCTGAGGAACAGGGTCGGTACCGATTTATAGACGTTCAGCTGTTTGGAAGCGTGTACCTGAGTGCCGACGCGGAAGCTGTACCAGGGTTCAGCCAGGCCGACGGCCACTTCGATCGCGCACACCCCCACCACTTTCCGGCGCTCGCTATCCTCCAACACGAACAGATAACACTGGTCACTTTGCGGAAGTTCGCCTTGCCAGGTTTTTAACGCCCGCTCAATGCGTGCCGACAGGGTATCTTCATTTTGCGGCAGTGAAGTGAGACCGATGCCGGATTTACCGGCAAGCGTCAACAAATCCGCCAGATCGCGACGCTCTATAGGGCGAATAATCATCATAATGCGAACCTCTTCTGAATCAGGCTGCGCCGGTGAAGGCGCAGCCCGCTGATTAGCTGCAAATGCGCGCCACGGCACGCGCGAATCGCGCCAGCCCCTCTTTCACATCCTGCTCAGGGATGATCAGCGACGGCGTGAAACGCACCACGTCCGGACCGGCGATCAGCGCGATGACGCCTTCTTCGTTGGCCAGTTGGGTGATCTGCTTCGCTTTGCCGGCATAGTCTTTCGTCAATTGGCAGCCGATCAGCAAACCGCCGCCGCGAATGTCGGCGAAGATCGGGTACTGGCGGTTGATGTCGTTCAACCCGTCGATGAACCACTGGTGGCGCTGTTTGACGCCTTCCAGCACTTCCGGGGTGTTGATGATGGAGAACACTTCCCCCGCCACCGCCGTCGCCAGCGGGTTGCCGCCGTAGGTGGTGCCGTGGGTGCCGACGCCCAGCGTTTTCGCCAGCGCATCGGTGGTCAGCATGGCGCCGATCGGGAAGCCGCCCCCCAGCGCTTTGGCGGTGGTCAGCACATCAGGCACCACGCCGTACTGCATGTAGGCATACAGGTGGCCGGTGCGGCCGACGCCGGTCTGCACTTCGTCGAAGATCAGCAGCGCATTATGACGATCGCACAGCTCACGCAACCCCTGCAGGAAACTGGCTTCCGCCGGCAGCACGCCGCCTTCGCCCTGGATCGGCTCGACGATCACCGCGCAGGTGCGATCGTTGATAAGTTCGGCCGCGGCGGCCAGATCGTTATACGGCGTATGAGTGATGCCACCCGGCAACGGCGCAAAGTCCTGCGAATATTTTGGCTGGCCGCCGGCGGATACGGTAAACAGCGTGCGGCCGTGGAACGCGTTGTTGAACGCCACAATTTGATCTTTACCGGCGCCGTGCTGGTCATGCGCATGTTTGCGCGCCAGTTTCAGCGCCGCTTCGTTGGCTTCGGCGCCCGAGTTGCAGAAGAACACTTTGTCAGCGAAGGTGGCGTCGATCAGCTTTTTGGCCAGGCGCAGCACCGGTTCGTTGGTATAACCATTGCCCAGATGCCACAGTTTGCCCGCCTGCTCCACCAGCGCCGCCTTGACCGCCGGGTGCGCATGCCCCAACGCGTTAACCGCGATGCCGCCGGCGAAATCGATGTAAGACTTACCCTGCTGATCCCACACCTGCGATCCTTCTCCCCGCACCAGAATAAAATCGGCAGGGGCATAAACCGGGACCATCCAGTCATCGAAAGACTGGCGGGTAACTGCGATTGGCTGTTCCATAGTGACCTCATAATCTCAGCAAAGGCTGAATTTTGACTGTAAGGACCGCTCAAGCCCGGCTAGGCCGCCACAATGCAAAAAAACCGTTGTTCAAAACCGACTTTCCCGGCGGAGAAAATGCTGTCCCTTACCGCTGATTTAGAAACAAATCTGTTACATAAAATCGGTTTTTCACTATTTATGGCGTATATCCGGTCCCTGAGCGGGGAGTAAATGTTAACGAGCAGTTAAAATACATGTCGTTTGATAAAGAGTGTAGAGCAGCTATCGTGCCAAAACGGGATTTTTGCCTTATTTTGCTATTTTTTACGTTAAAACAACAGCTTATAATGAATATTTATTCATTTTCTATGCATTGGTAATGCATAAATTAAAAAATAAGGCCTAAAATCATCATTGCGCGCGAAATCCTATTCAATTACGAAAAACTTTAGGATTTCTGATCGGGCTCGCAAAAATAATTTCATCCGATTTGCTCGCCATCACACTTTTTGCCCCAACCCGGTGCAGCGGTGCGACAGAAGGGTGCAACGCGGCAGCGACGCAGAGATCCTCCCGGCTATGCTCCCGAAAAGGGTCGCGCTGACCGCGGCTCCTGCTTTGTGCGACAGCGTCTACACTGTGATCCTGACCGCCCCTTCTCTTCTGCGCACAAGGAGTCACCATGCCCAAGAAAACCGTCGATCTCAGCCAGCCGCACGCCCAGCACGACATCCGCGCGTTTCTCGACGCGCTGAATACCAGCGGAGGTAAACCCATGGAACAGATGAAACCCAAAGAGGCGCGCAGGGTCTTGGAGGACGCGCAACGCAGCGTCGAGGTGCCGCTGCGCGAGGTCGAGATCAGCGAGAAAACCATTCACGTAGAAGGTCAGGATATTCTGCTGCAGCTGGTGCGGCCGTCCAGGGTCAACCAGGCGCTGCCGGTATTCATGTTCTTTCACGGCGGCGGTTGGGTGCTGGGCGATTTCCCCACCCATGAACGGCTGGTGCGCGATCTGGTGCACAGCTCAGGCGCAGTGGCGGTGTTCGTCAATTACCCCCGCTCACCGGAGGTGCGCTACCCCGAGGCGATCAATCTGGCTTACGCCGCCACCGAATGGGTGGCCGAGTACGGCGAGAAGATCAACGTCGACGGTTCGCGGCTGGCGGTGGTCGGCAACAGCGCCGGCGGCAATATGGCGGCGGTGGTCAGCCTGATGGCCAAAGAGAAAGGCATACCGGCGCTGCGTTGCCAGATACTGCTGTGGCCCGTCACCCGTGCCCAGTTTGATACCGACTCCTATCATCAGTTCGCCGAAGGCCATTTCCTGACCCGCAACATGATGAAGTGGTTTTGGGACAGCTACGCGCCCGATAAGGCGCAGCGCAAAGACATCTACGCTTCGCCGCTCAACGCCACGCCGGAACAGCTACGGGGCTTGCCGCCGGCGCTGGTGCAGACCGCCGAGCTGGATGTGCTGCGCGATGAAGGCGAAGCTTACGCGCGTCTGCTCGATGCCGCCGGCGTCGAGGTCACCGCCACCCGCTATAACGGGCTGATCCACGACTACGGCCTGTTGAATCCGCTCGCCCACGTCCCGGCGGTGCATTCGGCGATCCATCAGGCCGGGCGCGCGTTGAAGCACTACCTGTCCTGACGCTAGCCGACCACGTGGCAAGCCACCAGATGACCGGGCGCCACGCTGCGCAGGCGCGGCGCCTGTTCACGGCACTGCGCCGTGGCCTGCGGGCAGCGAGGATGGAAACGGCAGCCGTGCGGCGGGTTGGCGGGATTCGGCGGTTCGCCGCTTGCCGCCCTCGGGGGCGAGCGTTGCGCATCCAGCGTCGGTACCGCCGCCAACAAGGCCTGCGTGTAGGGATGCAACGGCTGGCGAAACAGCGTGTCGCGGTCGGCGCTCTCGACGATTTGCCCCAGATACATCACCGCCACGTCCTGACACAGGTGCTCCACCACGCCAAGATCGTGCGAAATAAACAGCAGCGTTACCCCTTGTCGTTCCTGCAAATCGCAAAACAGATTGATGATCTGTGCCTGAATCGACACGTCGAGAGCCGATATCGGTTCGTCGGCGACGATAAACTCCGGCTGCAGGATCAGCGCGCGCGCGATGCCGATGCGCTGGCGCTGGCCGCCGGAAAACTCATGTGGAAACCGCCCGTAATGCTGTGGGGACAGCCCGCAAATCGTCAGGGTCTCGAGCACCCGTTCGCGCAGTTCCGCCTTGTTTGCCAGGCCGTGCTGCAACAGCGCTTCGCCGATGGCGTCGCCCACGCGCAGGCGCGGGTTCAGCGAACTGTACGGATCCTGAAACACTAACTGCATTTTCGGCCGTAGGGCGCGCAGCGCATCTTTGCTCAGGCTATCCAGTGCCTGCCCTTTGAACATTACCTCACCGGCGGTTTTGTCGTGCAGGCCGAGCAGCGTGCGGCCGACGGTGGTTTTGCCGCTACCTGACTCGCCCACCAGCCCGAAAATGCGGCCCTTGCGAATGCTGAAGCTGACGTCGTCCACCGCCTTCAGTTGACCGGTGGTTCGCCCGAACAGTCCGTCGCGCAGCGGAAAATATTTCTTTAATCCTTTCACTTCCACCAAAGGTTCAGTCGACATGCGGGCGCCCTCCGGCGTTAAGGAAACAGGCGGACTGGCGCTGCGGCGTGCCGTACAGCGGCGGAATGCCATCGCGGCATCGAGCGGAGGCCTGCGCACAGCGCTCGGCAAACGCACAGTGTTCAGGCAACTGGGCCAGGTCCGGCACCTGACCGGGAATGGAGTACAGGCGACGACGCCGTTGCCCCGGCACCGGCCGCGAGGCGATCAGCCCCTGCGTATAGGGATGTCGCGGCTCGGCCAGCACTTCTCTCGTCGTACCCTGCTCGACCACGCGCCCGGCGTACATCACCGCCAGTCGATCCGCCATCTGGGCGATCACCCCGAGATCGTGAGTGATCAAGATCATCGCCATGTTGTGTCGCCGGCTCTGCTCACGCAGCAACGCCAGGATCTGCGCCTGTACCGTGACGTCGAGCGCCGTGGTCGGTTCGTCGGCGATCAGCAGCGCCGGCCGACACCCGATCGCCATGGCGATCATCACGCGCTGCAGCATGCCGCCGGACAGCTGATGCGGGTAGCAGCGCATTAGCGCCTCGGCGCGCGCCAACCCCACTTCCGTCAAGAGTTGAATCGCCTGACGCCAGGCCGCTTTCGGCGACAGGGCCAGGTGACGAATCAGCGGCTCAACCAACTGTTCGCCGAGGGTCAACACCGGATTGAGCGCGCTCATCGGCTCCTGAAAAATCATCGCCAGCCGGTTGCCGCGCAGATCGGCCATCTTTGATGCCCGCAGCGACAGCAGATTCTGCCCTTCAAAGCGAATTTCACCGCCGTCTACCTGCGCCAGCGGCTGCGGCAACAGCCCCATCAGCGCCATGGCGGTCACGCTTTTGCCGCAGCCCGACTCGCCGACGATCCCCAACGTTTGCCCGGCCTGCAGTTCCAGGCTGACCTGCTGCACCGCCCGCACCGGCCCTTGTTCTCCCTGAAACGACACCGACAGTCGATCGAACGCCACCAGCGGTTGACTCATCGTGTTACCCCGTTCATTTTCGGATCGAGCGCGTCCCGCAGGCCGTCGCCCAAGATATTGATCGCCACCACGGTGACGAAGATCGCCAGCCCGGGCGGCATCCACAGCCAGGGGCGGCGCTGAAAATCGATCAGGCTATTGGCGGCGTCCATCATGTTGCCCCACGACGGCGTCGGCGGCACCACGCCCAGCCCAAGGTAGCTCAACGCCGACTCGCTGAGGATGGCGTTGGCGACCGCCATGGTGGCGACCACCACCAAAATCGGCACGGTGTTGGGCAGCAAATGGCCGAAGAGACGCCGCCAGGTCGAGAGCCCCAGCACTTCGGTGGCCAACATGAAATCCCGCTCGCGCAGCGACAGGATCTGGCCGCGCACCAACCGCGCCAGCGACGGCCAGCCCAGCAGGCTCAGCATGATCATCACCATGTAGATACGGTAATCCGGCGACACGTCGAGTTCGGTCAGCATCGCCCCCATGATGATCAGCAGCGGCAGGCCGGGAATGGTCATCAGCAGATCGGCGAAGCGCATGATCAGCCTGTCTGCCACACCGCCCAGATAACCGGCGAGCGCCCCCAGCACATAGCCCAGCGTTACCGACAGCAACATCGACACCAGGCCGATGGTCAGCGATATCCGCCCCGCCAGCAGCAGCCGGGTGCAGATATCGCGGCCGAGAAAGTCGGTACCTAACCAGTGCGCGCCGCTCGGCGCCTGATTGATATTCAGCACATCGCCGGCGTCGTCGCGCCACGGCGACAGCGACGGCCCAATCAGGCACAGCAACGCCAACAGCACCAGCAACGCCAGCGAGATCATCGCCGGCCGGTGGCGACGCAGACGTCGCCAGGCCTGTGCGGCGGGCGGTGGCGACAGTTGCGCCAGCGCGGGCAGCTGGGCCTGTCGCCAACGGCGGCGACGGCCGAAAAACAGCGTAACCAACATAGCGTTACCTCAAGCGAATGCGCGGGTCGGCGTAGGCGTACAGAATGTCCGCCAGCAGATTGCCGAGGATGGTCAGGGCCGCCAGAAACAGCGTGAACCCCATCAATACCGGGTAATCACGCGCCGCCAACGAGTCGATATGGATATGTCCGGCGCCCGGCCAGTTGAAGATTTTTTCGGTGATCAGCGCGCCGGAGAACAATCCCGGCAGCTCGAACCCCAGCAGAGTGACGATCGGCAACAGCGCATTGCGCAGCGCGTGTTTGAGGATCACCGTTTTCTCCCTGAGCCCCTTGGCGCGCGCGGTGCGGATATAGTCCATGCGGATCACTTCCAGCATGCTGGCGCGGAAATAGCGCGTCAGGCTGCCGGCCTGCAGCATCACCAGCGCCAGCACCGGCAGCAGCAGGTGCGCAGCCACCTCCAGCGCCCAGGCCAGCCCGCTCGCTTCGCTGCCGGTGCGCAGCATTCCGCCCGCCGGTAGCCAGTGCAGATCGACGGCGAACCATTTGATCAGCAGCAGACACAGGAAGAACGTCGGAAACGACATGGCGGCGAACACCGCCACGGTGATCAGATGATCGAACAGCGAATAGGGTTTCATCGCCGAGATCACCCCCACCGCCAGCGCAATGCCCCAATACAGCACCATCGCCACCGCCGCCAGCAGGAACGAATTCCAGATGTATTGGTTCAGCAGCGTGCTGACTGGGATCTGATACTGCAGCGAAAAACCGAGATCGCCCTGCAGCAGCCGGCCGAGCCAGTGCAGGTAGCGGCTGAACAACGGCTGATCCAACCCGTACAGCGCCCGCAGCTCGGCGGCGCGTTGCGCGGTCAGGTTGATATTGCCGTCGATAAAATCGCCGGGCGACAGGGCGAAGATGCAAAAAATCAGCAAGGAAGCCAACAACAGCATCGGGATAGTCTGCAACAGACGGCGCAGGATAAAGTTTCTCATCGCGATTTCCATCGCCGCCGCCCGGAGTGGCGCGGCGGCGTCAGGGCGTTACGGCGCCGGTTTGACGTTCGGCAGGCTGCCGACCAATCCGTTATAGATATCCGGTTTAAAGCCGGTGACGCGCGCGCTGCTGGCGCTCAAAATCTCGCGATTGCCGAGCAGGATCACCGGCGGGTCGTCCGCCAGCGCCTGATACAGCTGGTGATAAAGCGGCTTGCGCTGGGCGATCTCCAGCGTGGCGTTGGCCCTGGCGATCAGCGCGTCTACCTGCGGGTTGTGATAACCGGTCTCGCTCTCGCGGCTGATGAAATCGCGCACGCCGTCATGCGGATCGTTCAGCGTACTGGTGCTGAGGGACGCCAGGTCATAGTTGCCCGCCTTGCGCTGCGCCAGCAGCGCGTTGAAGTCCAATACCTGCGGTTTGAGCACCACCCCGAGCCGGCGGTAGTTGTCCTTGGCGATCGGCACCAGCGCGTCATTGATCAGCTTTTTGGTCACCAGCAGCGTCAGCTCCAGCTTTTTACCGTCTTTTTGCCGAATGCCGTCCGCGCCCACTCGCCAACCGGCCTCGTCCAACAGCTTCCCGGCCTTATCGAGATCGTAAGCGTAGGGATTGATGCCGTTCGCGTCATAGGCCCAGGAGATCGGCGAGATCGGCTGGTTGGCGACCTTGCCGTAACCCTGGTACACCACGGCGATCAGCTTTTGCCGATCCAGGCCGTAGATCAACGCCTGGCGCACCCGTTTGTCCTGCAGCGCCGGGCGTCTGAGGTTGAAATCCACGCGGCTGTAATCGCTTGAGCTGTAAAGGTTAATGTTGGCAAAGCCGAGCAGCTTGAGCTGTTCGATATCGTCCGGCTTGGCGGTAAAGGCGTCGTAGTCGGTCTCACCGGTCTGGAACAGCTGGAAGTTGGTGGCCGGGTTGGTGACGCGGTAGATAAAGCGCGCCATCGGCGGCGCACCGAGGTAGAAGTTCGGGTTGGCGTGGAAGCGGATCTCCTGCCCCGGCACGTACTTGTCGTAAATATAGGGGCCGTTGCCGAGCGGCTTGCCGTTGAAGGCGCGCACGCCGTCGAGCTTGCCACGCTGATAGTCTTTGCCGTAGTAAGCCCGCGACAAGACCGGCCCGCCAATCAGTTGCAGCGTAGTGGCGCCCGGTTGGGTGGTGACGATCTGAATGGTGCGATCGTCGATCACCTTCAGGCCGCTAATGCCGGCGGCAGTACCGTTTTTATACTCGGCGCCGCCCTGGATGTGCGCCGGCGTGATGTCGGTGTCGCCGTCATAGGCCGGATCGTGCAGCAGCGTCAGGGTAAAGGCGATATCGTCGGCTTTCAGCGGCGAGCCGTCGCTGTAGACCAGATTCGGCCGCAGCTTGATGGTGTAGGTCAGATTATCGGGGCTGACCTGCCAGGACTCCGCCAATCGCCCTTCCGGTTTGCCCTGGCTGTCCAGGCCGATCAGGCGACTGAAGATCACGTCGGTCACGTTCTCGTCCCAGCCGTTGGTGAACAGATACGGGTTGAAAATCCCCTGCGGCTCCGAGATGCCCGCCACCACGGTGTCTTTGCGCTGCTTGGCGGCGGCCGGTACCCGAGCGGCGTCGCTGGCCGGCGTGATGCCTTCGGCCAGCGTTTCCGCCTGCGCGCCGGCGCTCAGCCCCAGCGCGCAGACCAACGCCAGCGGCGTTAACCGATATCGCAACAGTTTGTTTAGTTTATTTTTTATTCTGCTCACCCACAGCCCCTCGTCTTCCCGTTGATAAAAATGTGACAAAATTTATCGCAGAGTAATGGGCGGCTGGAGGGCTGTCTAACAACGAAACCGGCATTCCATTGCCGAAAAAAGCATTATGAATTTTTCTGGGGCAAAGCCCGCTGCAAATCGCGGTTCAACCGGTCGCAGCCAGCCCCCGGATAAGTTTGGCTAAGGTTTTGATCGCCTCTTCAAACCGATCGTTCCATTCAAAAGAGGCGTTGAGGCGGAAGCAGTGGTTGAAATGGTCACCGGTTGTGAACATGCGCCCCGGCGCGATGCTGATGCCCCGGGAAAGGGCCCGCCGGTACAGTTCCATCGACGACAGCGCCGGATCCAGCTCCAGCCACAGGAAATAACCGCCGTCGGGCTGGCTGACCTTCACCGTCGGCGGGAAATGGTGGGCGATCGCCTGACGCATCGCGCTTTGGCGTTGGGCCAGCAGGCGCCGCAGCCGCCGCAGATGGGTATCGTAGCCGCCGTGCAGCAGATAATCCGCCAGCGCCATCTGGGTCGGCACGCTGGTGGAAACGGTGCTCATCAGCTGCAAACGCTGGATCTGCTGCGCATAACGCCCCGCAGCTACCCAGCCGACGCGAAAGCCCGGCGCCAGGCATTTGGAAAACGACGAGCAGTGCAAGATCTGGCCGCCGCTGTCGAGCGCCTTGGCCGGCAGCGGCCGTTCCGCGCTGAAGTACAGCTCACCATAAACGTCATCTTCAATCAGCGAAATCTGCCGTTCGCGCAGCAGCGCCACCAGACGCTGCTTGTTGGCCTCCGGCAGGGTGGCGCCCTGCGGGTTCTGGAAGTGGGTCATCAGCCAGCAGGCTTTGATCGGATACTGTTCCACCGCCTGCTGCAGCGCGTCCAGATCGATGCCGTCCTGCGGATGGGTGGCGATCGCCACCGCCTTCAACCGCAACCGTTCCAGCGCCTGCAGCGCGCCATAAAACGCCGGCGACTCGATCGCCACATAGTCGCCCGGCTGGGTCACCGCCTGCAGGCTGAGGCTGAGCGACTCCATCGCCCCAGCGGTGATGACGATTTCGTCCGGCGCAACCTGCATGCCGCTCAGCGCATAGCGTTGGGCGATGTGCCGCCGCAACGCGTCATTGCCCGGCGGCAGGTTGGCCAGCGAACTGTGCGGCGTGAACTTGCGCGCTACGCTGCTCAGCGCCCGCGCCAGCTTCGGCTGGGCGAACAGCGTGGCGTCGGGAAAGGCCGAACCGAAAGGCACGATATCCGGATCCTTGCAGGCCTGCAGCACGTCGAAAATAAAAGCGTTGATGTCCACCTGCTCGCTCAGCAACAGCTTCTCGCCGCGCGAAGGCTGGGGCAGCGGCTGCGGACGCGCCGCCACGTAGTAGCCCGACTGCGGCCGGGCGACGATCCACCCCTGGCTCTCCAGCAGTTGGTAAGACTGCACCACCGTCATCAGGCTCAATCCGGCGCGTTTGCCGCTCTCGCGCAGCGAAGGCAGCTTGTCGCCCGCCCGCCACACCCGGTTCTGGATCTGTTCTCTAATCTGCTGCGCAAGCTGCTCGTATCGGGTCATAACCATTAACTGTTATATGAAAAAGTAAAATAACTGTCACTATTATAGTCACTGTACTCCGTGCTTAACTTAACGCCAAGCATTTCACATAAAAATGACAGCTATACTCAAGAGGTTAATTTATGTTCAACCCTAGGAGGCGCCATGCTGGGTCTTGATGCACTGGAACTCGCCAGAATACAGTTCGCCTTCACCGTGTCTTTCCATATCATCTTCCCCGCCATCACCATCGGCTTAGCCAGCTATCTGGCGGTGCTGGAAGGATTATGGTTGAAAACGCACAATGAAGCCTATCGTGAGCTTTACCATTTCTGGTCAAAGATTTTCGCCGTTAACTTCGGCATGGGCGTGGTCTCCGGGTTGGTGATGGCCTACCAGTTCGGCACCAACTGGAGCTTCTTCTCCGAGTTCGCCGGCAGCATTACCGGGCCGCTGCTGACCTATGAAGTGCTGACCGCCTTCTTCCTCGAAGCCGGTTTCCTCGGCGTGATGCTGTTCGGCTGGAACCGCGTCGGCCCGGGGCTGCACTTCTTCGCTACCTGCATGGTGGCACTCGGCACGTTGATCTCCACCTTCTGGATCCTGGCCTCCAACAGCTGGATGCAGACGCCGCAGGGGCATGAAATCATCAACGGCCAGGTGGTGCCGGTCGACTGGCTGAAGGTGATTTTCAACCCATCCTTCCCGTACCGCCTGCTGCACATGTCCACCGCCGCCTTCCTCTCCTCGGCGTTCTTCGTCGGCGCCTCCGCCGCCTGGCACCTGCTGCGCGGCCGCGATACCCCGGCGATGCGCAAAATGCTGTCGATGGCGATGTGGATGGCGCTGATCGTCGCGCCGGTGCAGGCGATGATCGGCGATGCGCACGGCCTGAATACGCTGAAACACCAGCCGGCGAAGATCGCCGCCATCGAAGGCCACTGGGAGAACCCGCCGGGCGAAGCCACGCCGCTGATCCTGGTCGGTTGGCCGGACATGCAGCGCGAAGAAACCCGCTTCAAGCTGGAGGTGCCGTACCTCGGCAGCCTGATCCTGACGCACAGCCTGACCGAACAGGTGCCGGCGCTCAAATCCTTCCCGCCGGAAGATCGCCCCAACTCCACCGTGGTGTTCTGGTCGTTCCGCATCATGGTCGGGCTGGGCATGCTGATGATTCTGGCCGGGGTGTGGAGCCTGTGGCTGCGCTGGCGCGGCGGGCTGTATCAGTCGCGTCCGTTCCTGTACTTCATTCTGTGGATGGGCCCTTCCGGGCTGCTGGCGCTGCTGGCGGGCTGGTTCACCACCGAGATCGGCCGCCAACCGTGGGTGGTGTACGGCCTGCTGCGCACCAAGGACGCGGTCTCCGCGCACGGCGATCTGCACATGAGCATCAGCCTGCTGGCGTTCATCATCGTCTACTGCTCGGTGTTCGGCGTGGGGTATTCCTACATGATGCGCCTGATCCGCAAAGGGCCGCAGCCGCATGAACACCAAGAAGACAATACCGAGGGCCGCCCGGCGCGTCCGCTGTCCGCGGTCAACGACACTCTGGACGACAGGAGCTGAACATGGGCATCGATCTTCCGCTGATTTGGTTTGTGATCATCGTGTTCAGCACCATGATGTACGTGGTGATGGACGGTTTCGACTTGGGCATCGGCATCCTGTTTCCGTGGGTGAAAGAGAGCGGCGACCGGGATCTGATGATGAACACCGTCGCCCCGGTGTGGGACGGCAATGAGACCTGGCTGGTGCTGGGCGGTGCGGCGCTGTTCGGCGCCTTCCCGCTGGCCTACTCAGTGATCCTCGACGCGCTGGCGATCCCGCTGACGCTGATGTTAATCGGGCTGATTTTCCGCGGCGTGGCCTTCGAGTTTCGCTTCAAGGCGAAGCCGGAGAAACGCCATATCTGGGACAAGGCGTTTATCTGGGGCTCACTGTTTGCCACCTTTAGCCAGGGTGTGGTGGTGGGCGCCGTGATCAACGGCTTCCCGGTCGAAGGCCGCACCTACGCCGGCGGCGCGCTGGACTGGCTGACGCCGTTCGCGCTGTTTTGCGGGCTGGGGCTGGTGGTGACCTACGCCCTGCTTGGTTGCACCTGGCTGGTGATGAAGACCGCCGGTGATCTGCAGGCGCGCATGTATCACCTGGCGACGCCGCTGCTGGCGATCCTGTTGCTGGTGCTGGCTGCGGTCAGTGTCTGGACGCCGATCGCCCATCCGGAAATCGCCGCCCGCTGGTTTACGCTGCCGAACCTGTTCTGGCTGCTGCCGGTGCCGCTGCTGGTGCTGCTCAGCGCCTGGGGAATTCAACGCGGGGTGAAACGCGGCGCACACTACTCGCCGTTCATGCTGACGCTGCTGCTGGTGTTCCTCGGCCTGAGCGGGCTTGGCATCAGCATCTGGCCACACCTGATCCCGCCGGCCATCAGCCTGTGGGACGCCGCCGCCCCGCCGCAGAGCCTCGGCTTTATGCTGGTGGGCGCGCTGTTCATCATCCCGATTATTCTGGTCTACACCTTTTGGAGCTACTACGTGTTCCGCGGCAAGATCAGCCATGAACACGGCTATCACTGAGAAGGGAGGACGCTATGCAAGATAAAACGGCAACCGCCGCTCCAGCGCCCTGGTGGAAACGCATCGGTTGGCTGGTGATCATCTGGAGCGCCAGCGTGCTGGGGCTGTTCGTGGTCGCCTCGCTGTTCCGCCTGCTGATGACCGCGGCGGGCATGAAGTCGCATTGACGAGACGCCTTATCTGGCCGCGCTGTTGGGAAAGTAAAAAGAGACCACCAGCGTGACCAGCGGCAAGGCGCCGATCTTCACCAGTTCGAAAACTTTTCCGAGCGCTTCGTTTCTCTCCCAATATCCTCGTCATACTTGAAGTTGCTTCTGTGTTGGCTGCAAGCGTTCACCCCGGTCACTTACCTGAGTAAGCTCCCGGGGATGAACGCTCTTGCCGTCGGGAAGCAACTCCAATTATTTAGAGGAGCGGCGTGGGCGGCGAATACGCCCACGCTGACCGCGAATATCCCGCACAGCACCTGGCGCGCCAGGCGCAGCCGCTCCATTTCGTCGAAGATCAGCGAAGGATCCAAATACAACGTTTCAGCATCAACCTGCGGGCGCTCATTTTGCGGCTTCATGGAAAAATCCCCACCACCACGGCGACCGCCTCCAGCCCTTCACCGCTTTCACGCACGATCCCAAGACGGGAACCGTCTTTTTTCATCCACTCACGGTCGGCAATCGTCATTAAAGAAAATGCCAGGCGAATGACGTCGGTTTTTGCCATCCCGTGACGCCGGGCAATATCGTTCAGACTGTCGTCGATTTCATTGGATAACCGAATCGGCAAGCTGCGCATAGTCCACCTCCTGTGGCCGTTGATTCACAGGGGGAAAGTCTACTGGAAGGGCAAATATCCTTCAATTAGTGAACTGCGTAACGCCTCGCACAATCCGCATGCAACGCTATTGCGGCTTGCGCCCCATCGCGCTGAGGAAGCGTTGCTGCAGGCGCAACAGCTCCTCCAGTTCCAGCAGGCGGTAGTCGATGCCGAAACGCGGGGCCACCTCGCCGATGATGCGGCTCAGCGCCGGGTAATGGCGGTGGCTCCAGTGCGGGAACAGATGATGCGTCAAATGCAGGTTCGCCCCGCCGAGCCAGTATCCCAGCCAGCGCGGCCGGGTCAGCCAGTCGAAGGTGGTGGCGAACACATGGTGATACCAGCCGTGCGGCATCGCCCCCTGCGCCGGCGCCTGATAAAAATTGGCTTTGGCCCAGTGGGTGCCGATGATCAACATCACGAACAGCAATGAAGAAAGCATCTGACTCAGCAAATAGACCAGCAGGATTTGCCCGATGCCGATGGCCGGCAGCAGCAGCCAGCACGGGATCGCCAGCGCCAGCAGCAGGTGCGCCGCCTTGCCCGCCAGAAATCCGCACCAGCCGCGCACGCCCTGCTGCGCCATGCGCGCCGCCACGCGGGTGCGGCCCGCTCGGTCCAGCCAATCGAACAGCCAGATGTAGTACGGGAACGTCAGCGCCGCCACCAGCGGCCAATAGTAACGCTGGGCGCGCATAAAGGGCCGCCAGCGCTGGAACGGCGTTTGCCGCAGCACGCCGTTGGCATCGATGTCGGGATCGTAATGTTCGATATTGTTATGAGCATGGTGGAACAGCACGTGGCGCACGCGCCAGCAGTCGGGGTCCAGTCCCAGCGGCACACTCACCAGGGCGTTCAGCCAACGGTTGGCCCAGGGCCGACGGAAAAACGCGTTGTGCGAGGCATCGTGCACCACGTTCACCGTCAGGAACATGCCGATAAAGATAAAACCGAAATAGCAGGCGAAAAACGCCCAGCCGTTTTGCTGCTGCAGGCTCAGCCCATAACACAGGCCGCACAGCGCCAACAACAGCGCCACCTTCGCCAGCATGCCCCCGTCGGCGAAACGGTGATCGCCGTTGGCCGCCAGATAGTGCTGGGCGGCCTGCATCAGCGCGCGATGCAACCCGCCGTCGTCGCGCCGATAGGCTAACGGACGCAGCGGTTTCATGGCTGCCCCATCCGCCGCAAGAAGCGCTGTTGTTGCGCCAGCAGTTCGCGATAGCCGATGCAGCGGTACGCCATGCCGTGCCGCTGCGCGATCTCCGCCACCGCGGCGGCCAGCGCCGGATAGTGGCGGTGATTCCAGCCGGGAAACAGGTGATGGGTCAGGTGATAGTTCAGCCCGCCGGTCAGGTGTTCCAGCCAGCGCGGTTCGGGCTGCCAGTCACAGGCGGTGGCGAAATTGTGCCGGTACCAGCCTTGCGGCATGCTGTCGCCCGTCGGCGCCGGGTAAAACTCGGCCTGCGCCCAGTGGGTGCCCAGCAGCAGGAACACCACCAGCAGCGAGGCAAACATCTGGCTGAGCGCGTAAGCCAACAGCACCCAGCCCCAGCCGATGCCGTGCAGGTGGCCCACGATCAGCGGCACCAGCAGCACCAGCGCCAGATGCGCGAGCTTGCACAGCACGAACAGCGCCCAACCGCCGCGCCCCGCCAGCACGCGTTTTTCCCGCAGCGGCGTTTTATCGAGCCGATCGGACCAATCGAAAATCCAGGCGATATAGGGCAAGGAAAGCGCGGCGATCAGCGGCCAGTACAGATGCTGATAGCGCATATGGGGCCGCCAGCGCTGGAACGGCGTCTGGCGGAAAAACCCGTTCTCTTCGGTATCCAGATCGTAGTGTTCGACGTTGGCGTAAACGTGGTGGTAATCCACATGCCGCGTGCGCCAGTAGTCCGGATCGACGCCCAGCGGCAGCGTCACCACCCGTCCCACCAGACGATTGGCCCAGGGCGCACGCAGGAAGGCGTTATGCGAAGCATCGTGGTTGACGTTGACGTTGAGCAGCATACCCATGGTCACGAACAGGAAATAACAGAGGAAAAACGCCCATGGCTGATGCTGCATCAGGCTGAGCGCGTAAAACCCGGCGCACAACGCCAACAACAGCGCGGCCTTGACCAGCCGCGCGGCATCGGCATAGCGATGATCGCCCGCCAGGCAGGCGTGCGCCGCGCGCTTGAGATCGCGATGAAACGCCTGCTCGCCATCGGCGGGAAAACGCAGCGGCGGCAATGACTCAGCCATGCGGTTCCTCCACGGCGGCCGATGCGGCCCCCCGTCCCCAGCCCAGCGCGACGCACAGAGCATGCAACGCCACGGCGGCCATGGCGATATGCCAATAGCGCTGCGGCCAGCCAAGATAGCCGATAAACAGCAGCGGCATGCCCAGCGCGATCAGCAGCCAGACGGCGCTCGCCCACGGCCGCCCTTCCGTCATGCCGCCCAGCGCTACCGAGCCCAACGCCAGCAGCACCAGCAGCGCCATTTGCGGCCAGCTGATGTCGCCGTAACCATAACCGTATTGGTAGACGTAACCGACCACCAGCGAGAACAACAGCATGGCACCGCTGAAGACGCTGAGCGCCGAACGGCGGTCGCGTGGCTGGCCCGGCGCCGGGCGCCAGGCCAGACGGAAATAGCGCAGGAACGGCAAATTACTCGCCCAGAACGGGTTGGCGGACGGCCTGTCGCCGCTGACGCCATAGCTGAACGGCGTGGTCGGCAACGCCGGGCAGAAGGTGCCGAACAGCTTGTCCCAGAAGATAAAGCTGCCGCCGAAGTTCTTATTGGAATACGCCATATCCTTGACGTGGTGCACCCGGTGGTGCGCCGGCGTGACCAGAATTTTTTCCAGCACACCGAGTTTCGGCGTCAGCGCATTGTGGTTAAACAGCTGAATGCTGTAGTGAAAAATCGACACCGTGACAAACACCGATAGCGGCACGCCCGCCAGCGCCAACAGCAAAAAGAACGGAATCGACGTCAACGACGAATACCAGGAGTTGCGCACCCCCAGCGACAGGTTGAAGTGCTCCCCCTGATGGTGCACCACATGCACGGCCCACAGCACGCGAAAGCGGTGGTGCAGACGATGCAGCCAGTAGAAACCGAAGTCCCACGCCAGCAGGGCGAACAACCACATCAGCGGCGGCGGCCAGGCGTCCAGCAGCCCCAGGCTGAAATGCGCGGCCACGTAGCCGTAGCAGGTGATCTCCAGCCCGCGGAATAGCCACAGCATGATATGGCCGGAGTTCAGGTTGAACACCAGATCGTGCCAGTTGACCGGCTCACGGCGCCCCCACTGCAGCGCCACCGCCTCGGCCACCACGATGAACAGCATGAACACTATCGGCAACGCCAGATCGCTCATCCCATTTCTCCTTTAACCACGCGCCTGCGCAGGGCCTTTATACGCAGCGCCAGCCCGCCGGCGCACAGCGCCAGCAAGGCGCCACCTGCCAAATCGACAAACAAGTGACGGCGCAGCTGCAGAATGGAGAACGCGATCGCCACGCCCCACAGCATCCACAGCGCCGTCCGCATTTTGCGCTCGCCGTCGCTCAGCGCCCACACCGCCAGCACCGTCAGCGCCATGTGCAACGAAGGCAGGCAGTTCTGCGCCGAATCCACCTGCGTTAACGCCGCCAGCAGCTGCGCGCTGATCCCAACGCCATCGTTCTGCGGATAGGCCATGGTGGTCGGCCACAGCAGGTAAACCGCTCCGGCGCCCAGCGCCGTCAGCTGCATCGCCAGCGTCAGCCATTTGATTCGCCGCAGCGGCGCCAGCAAATAGCCGGCCGGGACGATGAGGAAGAACGACAGGTAGAGCCAGATGGCCGCCGGGTTGAACGGGATCGCCCGATCAAGCGCCGACGGCGGCAACAAAGTTCCCGCTCCCTGCAGGCGATCGGTCAGGCTATACACGACCCCGACCGTCCCCCAGCCGAGCAACATGTGCCCTAGCCTGAACAGCGTATTTTTCATGCTTCCTCCGCCTGGCGCACGATGCGCCGCCGCTTGCGATCGAACTGCGGCAGCACCGCCTGCGTCGTCAGCCGCCATTCGAGCCGCTCGGTGGCGATGCCCTGACGGGCGAACAGTGCGATCAGCTGCGCCTGGCAGTGCGCCAACGCCGCCGGGCTGCAATCAGCGATCAGCTCCAGCCGGTGCTCGCCGCGCTGGATCAGGCGGTAATCGCTGGTCAGCGGTAGCGCATTGGCGATCGTCCGGCTACAGGCATCGGCGAATACCGCCTGCGGCTGCCGCAGTGCGTCGGGCAGCATCAGCTGATCGTCGCGCCGCCCCTCGATACGGGCGATCGCCCGCGTCGGTTGCCCGCACGGGCAGGGTTCCTTGCGCAGCACCAATACATCGTCCAGCCGATAACGCACGATCGGCTGTGTACTGCGGGTAAAATCGGTGATCAGCGGCGTGAAACGCTGCTCGTCGATCCACTGAGGTTCGATATGCAAAAACTCTTCGTTCAGGTGCAGCGTGCCGTGCGCGCAGGTCGCGGCCAGGAACCCCTCGGTAGCCTGATACACTTCGCCGACCGCCGGAAACACCTGCATCAGCAGGCGGCGATCCTGTTCTTCCAACACCTCGGCGACCGAGATCGCTTTTTTGACCGGCAGCTTCACCTGCCCGGCCAGCACCGCCAGCGCCAGGGCGCGCAGCACCTGCGCCGGCGCCACGATGATGCTGGGCGCCTGCCGTTCCAATGCGGGCAGATGCGCACTGAACGGCGCGAGCAGATCGTAAAATGCCAGGCTCAGCCAACGGTTGTTCACGCTGTGATAGAGATTATTGTCCGCCCGCAGAAACAGCGCAACGCGCTCGCCGGCCAACAGCCCGTCCGGCAGCATCTTCGCCAGCATGCCACCGGCCCACACCTGCTGTTCGTGCGGGCTGACGACAAACACGCCGCGCTGCCCGGAGGTGCCGGACGACAATCCGACGCTGTAGCGCCCGATCTTCGGCGTGAAATCGCGATCCGCCTCGCTGCGCTGCGCGCAGGCCAGCACCGCATCGCGCTGCAGCCCGGCGGTATTCATCCGGTCGAACTGCGCCATCATCAGCACCTTGTCCATCTGCGGCCATTCGGCGAACGGCCGGCGGCTGAAACGCTGAAAATAGGGGCTCTTGCTCAGCACCCGGCGGGCAAAGCCCGTGAGCTGCCGGGCCTGATACGCCTCCAGTGCCGCACGATCGCCAAAGCGCAGGCGCCGGGCGCGGAAATAGTGCCACAGGGTCATGAAGGGGATCACAGGTCCCCCTCGTGGCACAGCAAAATGTTGACCTGGCCGCCCGCCCACAGTTGGTTAAGCCGTTCCAGCGTGCGGGTGTACGCCGCCGCATCGTCCATCACCAGATTGGCCAGGCGCGAAGGCCCGCGCAGCGTCTGGTAGCTCTGCGGCGACCAGGCGGCGTCGCTGGCCAACAGCGTCCAGCCGGCGTCGGTGAGGATAAAGGCGCCGATATGGCCGGCCGCATGCCCCGGCAGCGGCACCAGCACGATCTGCCCCTCGCTGCCCGGCAGCGCGTAACCGCGATCGAACGGCGCCAGCAGCGCAGGCAACGCCACCGAGGGAAAAGCCTCCATAAACTGCAGACGACTCTCGAAATCCGCCGGGATCAGGCCGGGAATAAAGGCGCGCTTGAGCGCCGCGAAACCGCGCAGCCCGCGGGTTTGCTGCCAGCCTTCGCCGGAGCAAATAAAATTGAGGTGGCTGAAATCCTGCAGCCCGGCGATGTGATCCGCGTGAAAGTGCGAGACGATCAGCGCCTGGATGTCGCCTTCGGCGTAACCGGCTTCGCGCAGCTGATGCGCCAACGACTCGGCGGGATCGAAATAGACCGGCGTCATGCGGCGGTAAAGGCTGAATACCCCCGACTGCGTGTGCTGCTGAAAATAATGCGCGTAGCCGGTATCCCACAGCCAGCGGCGCTCCCCCACCTCCAGCAGATAGGCGCGCGCCGGGAATTTACACACCCGGAACCCGGCGCCGCGCAGCGCCATGCAGCCGATATGCGTGCAATAGCCCACTTCAAAAACGGTGACTTTAGCCATGTTGTCCGCCTCCTTGCTGCCGCAGCCATTCGCCGGTCAGGCGGATCCCCTCTTCCATCGAGTAACGCGGCCGATAGCCCAGCTCTTCGATCGCGCGGGTCTGGCTCAGGGTCATGTCGAAATGCACCGCCGCCACGCTGTAGCGCGTCAGCATCGGTTCCTTGCCGCTCAGGCTTGCCCACAGCTCCATGCCGCCGGCCAGCGTATGCAGCAGCGGATAGGGCACGGCCTGCAGCCGGTAGCGCAGCCCCAGCGCCTGGCGCAGCAGCGCATCCAGCATCTCCGCCAGCCGCTGCGGTTGGTGGTTGGTGATGTTGTACACGGCGCCGGACGGCAATCCGCGCTGCCGGCTGGCCAGCTCCATGGCGTGCACCACGTTGGGAGCGAAGGTCAGATCCAGCAACGCCTGCCCGCCGCCGGGCAATCGCAATACGCCGCGATCGCGTTCGAGCTGCTGCAACAGCCGCGGCACGATCACCCGATCGTGCGGGCCAAACAGGCCGCGCGGCCGCAGCATAATGTAGGTGGTTTGCGGATAGATCTTCGCCTGCGCCAACAGGCGCTGTTCGGCCGCATACTTGCTGGCGGCATAGTGATTGGCGAAGCGCCGGGCGCGGTAACCCTCGTCAAGATCGTAATGCGGCTGAAAATCGAAGTAGATTGCCGGCGTGGAGATATGCACGAAGCGGCGCACGCCGCAGCGCCCGGCCGCCTCCGCCAGCTTCTCCGTCGCCGCGGCGTTGATGCGGTGAAATTCCGCCTTGCTGCCCCAGGGCGAAGACTTGGCCGCACAGTGCCACACCCACTCGCAGTCGGTCACCAGCTCCCGGCACTGCTGCGGCGTGGCCTGCGCCAGATCGAGCGCGCAAAACTCGGCGCCCAGCCGACGCAGCGTTTCACCGGCCCGCTCATCACGGCCGGTGGCGCACACCTGATGTCCGGCCTCCAGCAACCACTGCGCCGCGTTGCGTCCCAGCCCGCTGGTCGCCCCGGTGACCAGCACCCTCATGGCAGCAACACCATGCCGGCCAGCGCCAGCCCGGCGGCGGTGCCGATCAGCATCACCGGCTGACCGGGATTGAAGCGCCCGGTGGTCGCAGCGGCATGCAGCGCCGTCGGGATGGACGCCGCCACCTGATTGCCATGATGGCGGTAGATGTCGACCAGCGCCTCGCTGGAGACGTGCAGCCGCTTGCGCATATGTTCGAGCGACAGATGGCTGGCCTGATGCGGCACCACGGTGGCGATCTGGGCCAGGGTCAGGCCGCTGGCGTTCAGCAGCCGGTCGAGGTAGCCCTCAATCAGCGCCGACGCCTGACGGAACAGCGGCTTGCCCTGCATATGAAACAGGAAGTCTTGCTCACACATGCCGGCGCGCGGGTTACGACGCGTACCGCCGGCGCGGATCTCGCACAGTTCGCTGCCGGCGGGATAGGTTTCCACCAGGCTGGCGAGGATACCGCTGGCGCCGTCGCCGCGCTCCACGATGGCGCAGGCGGCACCATCGCCGAAAATCAGCGACGACTCTTCGTGCTGCCAGTCGATGCCGCGTGAAGCGAGATCCGCCGAAACGATGGCAATACGCCGATACGTCCCGGCGTTCAACAGCCCCGCCGCCACCTGCAGCGCAGAGATAAAGCTGACGCAGCTGCTGTTGATGTCGAAGCCCGGCGTGCCCGCCGCCAGCCCCGCCACCTTGAGAATATGCGCGGCGGTGCATGGCAGCGCCTGCACCGATATCGCCGAGGCGGAGATCAGCAGGTCAATGGAAGCTGCCGGGATGGCGTGGCGAGCTAGCGCATCTTGCAGCGCAGCGGCGGCGAGTTCGGCCTGGCTGGCATCGTCGGCGGCGTGATAGCGATAAACGATGCCCGAGCGTTTTTCAACGTAACCGGCCGGTTTTCCCAGGCGAGCGTCAAGCGTAGAGGACGCCACGCGGTTGGGCGGCAACGCGGCCCCGGTGGCAATGATTTTCAGAGGCAACAGCTCGGGTGAGCGACATTGTGTGGTCATTATTGTTATTGATTAACCTGACTATCCATAAAGCGATTCTCCCGCACGGCACGAAGGCCACACGGATCATCCCCGGTTTTTATGTCCCAAAATGCCTTTCATCAAGGCGGTATCTCTTGTTATCGGCTACCACGGGCCGACGTCCGTCGGCGGAAGCATAAGCGTAACATGACTGAGACAGTTAGTTTACGACAAGGCGGCGAGAATGGGCAGACGGCGGGGGAATTATCGGAATAGCGCCGCCGCTGGCGATCAGCGGCGGCGGGGTCAGGCTCAGCGGCGGTTGCGCACCAGCTGATAACGGCGGGTCAGGTACTCTACCGGCGCACTCCAGATGTGCACCAGGCGGCAGAACGGGAACAGCACGAACAGCGTCATGCCCAGCACCATGTGCAGTTTGAAGATAATCGCCACCCCTTCCAGGTGCGCAGAGGCGCCGGCGTGGAAGGTCACCACCGCCTGCGCCCAGGCCACCAGCTTCATCATTTCGCTGCCGTCCATATGCTGGGCGGAGAACGGAATGGTCAGCAGGCCCAGGCACACCTGCACCACCAACAACGTCAGGATCATGATGTCGGCGAAGCTGCTGGTGGCGCGCACCCGTGGGTTGGTCAAGCGACGCTTCAGCAACAGCGCGCCGCCGATCAGCGTCATCAGGCCGCAGGCGCCGCCGGCGATCATCGCCAGTTTCTGCTTCACGTCGATCGGCAGGAAGGCCTCATACATCCAGTGCGGCGTCAGCATACCGAGGAAGTGGCCCGCGAAGATGCCGATAATGCCGATGTGAAACAGGTTGGACGCCAGCCGCATGCCCTTTTTATCCAGCATCTGGCTGGAGCCGGCGCGCCAGCTGTACTGACCGTAGTCATAACGCAACCAGCTGCCGATCAGAAACACCGCGCCGGCCAGATAAGGGTAGATGTCGAAGAAGAACTGATTCAAAAATTGCATGATTAGCGTCCTTTGGTTCCGGTTAACGCATCCGTCAGATCCAGATACTGTGGCGCTACCGCGCCGGCGAAGCGCCGCTGGTGCGCCGTCTGCTGGGCGGAGGCGCAGCCCTGTTCGCCGAGAAACTTGACCTGCTCCTCTTCCCACACCGCATCCAGCGCCTGCGGCGTATCGTCACGCGCCTCTTGCGCCACCTGGGTCTCCAACGCCTGGGCCTGCACCTCGCTGCCGGACAGCGCCAGCAGCAGATCGAACAGCACCGCGTAGGGGCTTTCGCGCTGTTGCAGGCGCGCCCCCAGCAGCGCCAGGATCGGCGCGATGTCCTGCAACCCTTCCCGCGCCTGCGCCGCGCTGCGGCTGGCCAGATACTCCAGGTACAGCGGCAGGAAATCCGGCAGCTCGCGGCTGTCGATCTCCAGCCCGGCGGCGCGGTACTGCGCCATCAGGTCAACCATCGCCTGGCCGCGATCGCGCGACTCGCCGTGCACGTGCTCAAACAGCAGCAGCGAGGTGGCGCGGCCGCGATCGAACAGCTCGCAATAATCGGCCTGCGCGTCCAGCAACGGGCGCGCGCACAGGCGGCGGATAAACAGAATCAGCTGCGCGCTGTGGTGCAGATCCAGCTCGCTGGCCGGTTCCAGCGCTTCGATCAGCGCCTGCTGATGGTCAAACAGCGCCTGCTCCGGGTAATCCAGCAGGCGGGCGATCACTTTCAGGCTGATCATGAGGCATCCTCCGGCCGCGCGGTTTTCGCGGTCACGTCGATGGCATCGATACGGCGGCTGTTGAACAGATTGAACTTACCATCGCTGCCGTGGCAGCCGTCGCCGAAGCTAAAACCGCACCCCTTGCTTTCCGGGAAGGCTTCGCGTGCCAGTTCGCGGTGGCTCGACGGCACCACAAAGCGATCTTCATAGTTGGCGATCGCCAGGTAGCGGTACATCTCCTGCGCCTGCGCTTCGCTCAGGCCAACCTGTTCCAGCGCGCTGGTGTCCACCACGCCGTCGACGGTTTCCGCCCGTTTGTAGTGGCGCATCGCCAGCATGCGCTTCAGCGCCAGCAGTACCGGTTCGGTATCGCCGGCGGTCAGCAGATTCGCCAGATACTGCACCGGAATGCGCAGGCTCTCGACGTCCGGCAATACGCCGCTGTGCGCCAGCTCGCCGGCGTCGGCGGCGGACTGAATCGGCGACAACGGCGGCACGTACCACACCATCGGCAGCGTGCGGTATTCCGGGTGCAGCGGCAGCGCCAGCTTCCAGTCCATCGCCATTTTGTACACCGGCGACTGCTGGGCGGCTTCAATGACGCCCTGCGGCACGCCGTCCGCCAGCGCCTGAGCAATCACCTTAGGATCATGCGGATCGAGGAAGATATCGAGCTGGCTCTGATACAGATCTTTGTCGTTTTCCACCGCCGCCGCCTGCTCGATGCGATCGGCGTCGTACAGCAGCACGCCGAGATAGCGGATGCGGCCCACGCAGGTCTCCGAACAGACCGTCGGCTGCCCGGCTTCGATACGCGGGTAACAGAAGATGCACTTCTCGGACTTGCCGCTCTTCCAGTTGAAATAGATTTTCTTGTACGGGCAGCCGGTCAGGCACATGCGCCAGCCGCGGCACTTGTCCTGGTCGATCAGCACGATGCCGTCTTCGCCGCGTTTGTAGATCGCCCCGCTCGGGCAGGTGGCGACGCAGGCCGGGTTGAGGCAGTGCTCGCACAGGCGCGGCAGGTACATCATGAAGGTGTTTTCGAACTGGCCGTACATCGCCTTCTGCAGGTTATCGAAGTTCTTGTCCTGCGAGCGTTTTTCGAATTCCCCGCCGAGGATCTCTTCCCAGTTCGGGCCGCTTTCGATCTTGTTCATGCGCTGGCCGGTAATCAGCGAGCGCGGGCGGGCCACCGGCTGGTGCTTGCCCTGTTTGGCGGTGTGCAGATGCTGGTAGTCGTAATCGAACGGCTCGTAGTAGTCGTCCAGCGCCGGCACGTCCGGGTTGGCGAAGATTTTCGACAATACGCCGACGCGGCTGCCCATGCGCGGCTCCAGCTTGCCGTTGATTTTACGGATCCAGCCGCCCTTCCATTTTTCCTGATCTTCCCAGGCGTGCGGATAACCGACGCCGGGCTTGCTTTCCACGTTATTGAACCAGGCGTACTCCATACCCTCGCGGCTGGTCCAGACGTTTTTGCAGGTGACCGAACAGGTGTGGCAACCGATGCACTTGTCCAGATTCAGCACCATGCCGACTTGCGAACGAATTTTCATTTGCTGTTCTCCTGCTGACTGCCCTGCGCGTAGTCGTTGCCTTCGTCGTCCAACCAATCAATGCGGTTCATCTTGCGCACCACCACGAACTCGTCGCGGTTGGAGCCAACGGTGCCGTAGTAGTTGAAGCCATAGGCCAGCTGCGCGTAGCCGCCGATCATGTGGGTCGGCTTCGGACAGGCGCGGGTCACCGAGTTGTGAATGCCGCCGCGTTGGCTGGTGATCTCCGAGCCCGGCAGATTCACGATGCGCTCCTGCGCGTGGTACATCATGGTCATGCCGGCCGGGATACGCTGGCTGACCACCGCGCGCGCCGTCAGCGCGCCGTTGGCGTTGAAGGCCTCGATCCAGTCGTTGTCCGCGATGCCCAGATCTTTGGCGTCGTCTTCGCTCAGCCAGACGATCGGGCCGCCGCGCGACAGCGTCAGCATCAACAGGTTGTCGCTGTAGGTGGAGTGAATGCCCCACTTCTGGTGCGGCGTCAGGAAGTTCAGCGCTTTCTCCTTGTTGCCGTTCGGCTTGCTGTTCAGCAGCGGCTGGGCGGCGCGAGTGTCGATCGGTGGCCGGTATACCAGCAGGCTTTCACCGAAGGCGCGCATCCACTCATGGTCCTGATACAGCTGCTGACGGCCGCTGAGGGTGCGCCACGGGATCAGCTCGTGCACGTTGGTGTAGCAGGCGTTGTAGGAAACGTGTTCGTCTTCCAGACCGGACCAGGTCGGGCTGGAGATGATTTTGCGCGGCTGCGCCTGAATGTCGCGGAAGCGAATTTTCTCGTCTTCCTTGTTCAGCGCCAGATGCCGGTGATCGCGGCCGGTGACGTTGCTCAGGGCCTCCCAGGCTTTTACCGCCACCTGGCCGTTGGTTTCCGGCGCCAGCGACAGGATCACTTCCGCCGCGTCAATCGCGCTCTCGATCTTCGGCCGCCCCGCCGCCGGGCCGTCGGCCTTGACGTAGTTAAGCTGCTTGAGGAAGTCGACCTCGGTTTGGGTGTTCCAGCTGATGCCCTTGCCGCCGTTGCCCAGTTTGTCCAGCAGCGGCCCCAGCGAGGTGAAGCGCTCGTAGGTGGCCGGGTAATCGCGTTCCACCGCGATGATGTGCGGCGCGGTTTTGCCGGGGATCAGATCGCATTCGCCTTTCTTCCAGTCCTGCACGCCGTAAGGCTGCGCCAGTTCGGCGGCGGAATCGTGCTGGATAGGCAAGGTCACCACGTCGGTTTCCTGGCCCAGATGGCCGACGCACACTTCGGAGAAGGCCTTGGCGATCCCCTTGTAAATCTCCCAGTCGCTCTTCGAATCCCAGGCCGGATCGACCGCCGCCGACAGCGGATGGATGAACGGGTGCATGTCGGAGGTGTTCATGTCGTCTTTTTCGTACCAGGTGGCGGTCGGCAGCACCACGTCGGAGTACAGGCAGGTGCTCGACATGCGGAAATCGAGCGTCACCACCAGATCCAGCTTGCCTTCGCCGCCCTGCTCGCGCCATTCCACTTCCTGTGGCTTCACGCCGCCCTGCTGGCCGAGATCTTTCCCCTGGATGCCGTTTTCGGTGCCCAACAGGTATTTGAGCATGTACTCATGGCCCTTGCCGGAGGAGCCCAGCAGGTTGGAGCGCCAGACGAACAGGTTGCGCGGGAAGTTCTGCGGATTGTCCGGCTGCTCGGCGGCGAAGCCCAGCGTGCCGTTTTTCAGGCCGTCGACGGTGAACTCGACCGGCGACTGGCCGGCGGCGCGGGCCTGCTCCGCCAGGCGTAGCGGGTTGGTGCCCAGCTGCGGTGCCGACGGCAGCCAGCCCATGCGCTCGGCGCGCACGTTAAAGTCGATCAGGCTGCCACCGAAGCGCGACTTGTCCGCCAGCGGCGACAGCAACTCGTCGGTGCCGACGGTTTCATAGCGCCATTGGCTGGAATGGTTGTAGAAGAACGAGGTGCTGTTCATGTGGCGCGGCGGGCGCTGCCAGTCGAGGCCGAACGCCAGCGGCAGCCAGCCGGTTTGCGGCCGCAGTTTTTCCTGGCCGACGTAGTGCGCCCAGCCGCCGCCGCTCTGGCCGACGCAGCCGCAGAAGATCAGCATGTTGATCAGGCCGCGGTAGGTCATGTCCATGTGATACCAGTGGTTGACGCCGGCGCCGACGATGATCATTGAACGGCCGTGGGTTTTCTCGGCGTTTTCCGCGAACTCACGGGCAATGCGGATGATGTTGTGGCGCGACACGCCGGTGATCTGCTCGGCCCAGGCCGGGCTGTAAGCCTTGACCTCGTCATAGTCGGCGGCGCAGTTGGCGTCGCCCAGCCCGCGCTCCAGACCGTAATTGGCCAGCGTCAGGTCATACACGCTGGTCACCAGCGCTTCGCTGCCGTCCGCCAACTGCAGGCGTTTCACCGGCAGCTTGTGCAGCAGGATCTCGTCCAGCGCCACGCTGTTGAAATGTTCGCTGTCGGCGCCGCCGAAGTACGGGAAGCCCACCTCGGCGACGTCGTCATGCATGCCCAACAGACTGAGCTGCAGCTCGACTTCCTGTTGCGACTTGCCTTCGCGCTGTTCCAGGTTCCACTTGCCCTTCTCGCCCCAGCGGAAGCCGATGGAACCCTGCGGCGCCACCAGATCGCCGCTGCGGCTGTCGATAGCGACGGTTTTCCACTCGGGATTATTTTCCTGGCCCAATCCGTCCACCAGATCGGCGGCGCGCAACAGGCGGCCGGCGGCGTAGTGGCCGCCTTCACGCGCTTCCAGCAGCACCAGCATCGGCATGTCGGTATAGCGGCGCACGTAGTCGCGGAAGTAGCCGACTTCGCGATCGAGATGGAACTCTTTCAGCATCACGTGGCCCATCGCCAACGCCATCGCGCTGTCGGTGCCCTGCTTCGGATTCAGCCAGTGGTCACACAGCTTGGCGACTTCGGCGTAGTCCGGCGTCACCGCCACGGTTTTGGTGCCCTTGTAACGCACTTCGGTAAAGAAGTGGGCGTCCGGGGTGCGCGTCTGCGGCACGTTGGAGCCCCAGGCGATAATGTAGGAGGAGTTGTACCAGTCGGCGGATTCCGGCACGTCGGTCTGCTCGCCCCAGGTCATCGGCGAGGCCGGCGGCAGATCGCAATACCAGTCGTAGAAGCTCAGGCAGGCGCCGCCAATCAGCGACAGGTAACGGGCGCCGGCGGCGTAGGACACCATCGACATCGCCGGGATCGGCGAGAAGCCGATAATGCGATCCGGCCCGAAGGTTTTGGCGGTATAGACGTTGGCGGCGGCGATCAGTTCATTGACCTCTTGCCAGCTGGATCGGACGAAGCCGCCGCGGCCGCGCGCCACCTTGTAGCTTTTGGCTTTTTCCGCATCGCCGACGATAGAGCCCCAGGCCGCGACCGGATCGCTGTGCTGCGCTTTCGCTTCGCGCCACAGCTTGAGCAGACGCTTGCGCATCAGCGGGTATTTCAGCCGGTTGGCGCTGTACAGGTACCAGGAGTAGCTGGCGCCGCGCGGGCAACCGCGCGGTTCATGGTTGGGCAGATCGGGCCGGGTGCGCGGATAGTCGGTTTGCTGGGTTTCCCAGGTCACCAGACCATTCTTCACGTAGATCTTCCAACTGCAGGAACCGGTGCAGTTCACGCCGTGGGTGGAACGCACCACTTTGTCGTGCTGCCAACGGCTGCGGTAGCCGTCTTCCCAGTCGCGGTTGGTGTTCAAAGTCTGGCCGTGCTCGCCAGAAAAAGGCTCCGCCAACTGCTTGAAATAGCGGAAACGGTCTAAAAATTTGCTCATCCGGAATGCTCCTGAAGGCTCTTGTCGTTATAAGAAGACATGCTCAATCTGCCGCCAGCCTACTGACGGCCAACCGGCGGCAAATTGATTGCGATCAAGAGAAAGCGGGAGGCGACGCGCGCGCTGGGTGAGAAATACCACCAAAGTATAGGTGCGAGACCTAATCTTAATTAATTGAATCTAAATTAATAAATCAGGAATTCACGACGAAGGATGACGGACGGGAGGCAAGGCGGGGTATTTGGGGGTAGGACGCGGGAGAGACCTCCCGCGTGTCGTTCACTCGACGCGTTCAGCGTTGAAGCCACAGCGTCGCGGTGCCCACGGCGGGCAACGCCAGCTTGACCTCCGAGCCCTCTCCCTGCCGCCGCCAGCCCGCCGGAAGGCGCAATCGGGTGCTTCCCTCTCGATAGTAAGGATTGGCTACCAGCAGCAAGGCGCGATCGCCCAGAATAAACATCCGCGCCGGCATGTGCGGATCGCTTCCCGCCAGCGGCGTCGATTTTCCCGTCAGCAGATAAGGGGTGAAAGCGGCAATTTGTTGCGACACGGCAGCCACGCCACGCCAGGTGGCGTCAAACTCCCGTTGGTCGAAGCGGCCGGTTTTACGCTTGTAAAACAGATCGGTATAAGAATAAAACAACAGCCCCTTGGCGCCGCCGATCAGCGCCTGCCAGGCCTGGTTGCGGATTTCTGCCTCTGACGGCGGATGTGGCTTACGGCGGGCATCATAAGCGGCGTGATCCATGATTTGCATCACCACCCAGGCCCCGCGTGCCTGGCGGGCGGCCTGCACCGTCAGTTCGGTATAACGCGTGGTGCGCGTCAGATCGCGATCGTTCCCCACCGGGTAAGGGTCGGTCGCCAAAATGTCGCTGCTGTTAAAGTAGGCGTCCAATTCCCCGGTTTTGTTCAACACCTGGAAGGTGGGATGATCGCCGTCAAGCCGCTTTATTTGCAGGTTTTTTTCCTCGATCTTATCGAGATATTCCGGCCCCAGCTCATCGTTGATGTACCAGGCGAGCAGGTTGGGCTGAGAGCGCAAGCGCTGCACATACCAGGCCGTCATCGCCACGTAGTCGCCACCGCGCACGGCCGGCGCGAAACGGCTGCCGCGGTACTGATCTTTGACGGAGTAAATGACCAGCAGCCCGCGCTGACGTGCGTTGCGGAAAAAGGCGTAAGGATCTTTCTTTTCCCCATAATCATAGTTCAGCACCGTGTTGAATCCCGCCGATGCGATGCGCGCCAAATGCTCATCGGTAGCCACGTTGGCGTAAATGCCCAACGGGAAAAGCCGTTGACCGTCGCGCAGGGTAAAGCCTTCGCTGTCGATCGCCACTTTGGCCGCAGGCTGGCCGACGCGAAAAGACAGCTCGCTGCCCTGTGCCGGCTGGGATTGCTGACCGGTGACCTGCTGACGCAGGCGGTACTCCCCCTGGGCCAGGCCGGTCGGCAGTGGGTATTCGATACGGCGCTGCCTTTCAACCTGATAACGGTCGCGGCTACTGTGAACAACCTGCCCCTCGGCATTGAGCAATTCGCTGTCGACCTGCAAACGCTGCGGCTGCGAAGTGACCAACAGCGTGTCGACCTTCCCCTGTGCCGACGCGCCGAGCTGATACAACGCCGGCGTAGGCGCTCGAGCACACGCATAGGCGTCGTCAAACCAGGCGGTACCGGTGCTCCCCTTGCGCAGATAGACGCCAAATGTGATTCGCGCCGCCTGCGGCGGCACGGTATAGCTGGCGCTCACCTGCCGCCAGCCGCTGTCGCCGGTCACCCCAGCCGGATAGCTGCCTTCCAGAAAGCGCCCCTGCGCATCAAAGCTCTGCAGATAGACCCCGGCGCCGCCGTCGCGGCTTTGCCCGCGTACGCCCTGGGTCTTGAGCCAGACGCCGAAATCGATCGTCTGCCCGGGCACGACCTGCAGCGCCTGGTTGAAGGTACGGTACTGCGTGGCATCTGCATTGTCATAACGCAAACTGCCACGGCCGCTGTGCGCATCGCCGTCGGCCTGTGCGCCCTGCGCACGCCAGCCGCTGAGCCCCTGTTCAAAGCCGGGGTTGGCCAACAGATTGGGTTGGCAGCTCTGCGCCAGAGCCGAAGCGCTCCACCAGGCGCAACAGCCCAGAGCCGCCATCTGGTACATCCCCTTCATGATCATTTCCTTTTCACCACGGCGTTGAACAGATAAGTGGCAAACAGATAGCAGGATTTCTGGTAAGACAGCCCCAAATGCTGACGGTAAATCCGCCATTGCCAGTCCGCGGCGCGGATTTTGTTACCCGACAGCGAGTGGGTAGACAATCGGTAACAGGCCAGCGGTTCGGGAATGCAGTAGGCCAGGCCGTTACGCGCCTTCTGCAGCACCGCCAGCCACATCAAATAGTCCTCATGGCCCACCTTTTGCTGGTACACCTTACCGATGCGCTTCTGGTTGTAGATCCCGGTGAGATTGCCGATCCAGTTGCTTTTCAACATGTCCTGATAACCAATAAGCTCATCCGCACCACGGGTGTTTTTGATCAATTTCAGGTCGTCTTCGAAGGTGTAATAATGGGAGCACACCACGTCGTAGCGGCGAGTTTGCAAAATGCTCGCCTGGCGCGACAGCTTGTTGGGAAGCCATACGTCATCACTGTCGCAGAAGGCGATATAGTCGCCTTTCGCCGCCTCAATACCGATGTTGCGCGTTTCCGCCACGCCCTGGTTATGCTCATTGCGTATATAGGTGAGGCGATCGTGGATAAACGGCCGTACCACCTCGGCAGTCTCGTCGGTGGACGCATCATCGATCACATACAGGTGATAATCGGTAAATCGCTGGTTCAACACGCCTAGAATCGACTCTTTAATAGAGTTCGCAGCATTGTAGGCCGGCATTATCACGGATATCTTTTCCATTCTGTCCTCACTCGGTGAGCTGTTGCCACTCGGGATAAATACGTTCGGGAGAAAAACGACGAGACTTCTCTAACGCGGCGATAGAAAAGTGCTCGCGCAAACCCGGATCGAGCATCAGTTTGATCACCCCTTCGCTGAAGGCGGCGGCGTCGTCATCGGGCACCAGATAGCCGTTGACACCATCGTCTATCAACTCGGCCGGGCCGGTCTTGCAGTCGTAGGCCACCAGCGGCAGGCCGAAACTCATGGCTTCGATCAGCACCATCGGCAACCCCTCATAGCGAGAAGTCATCAAATACAGGCTGGCTTGGCGATAATAGGCCGCCACGTCAGCGGTGGCCGGTAGCAGACTCACCTGCCGCTCCAACCCGGCGTCTTCAATCTGCCGCCGCAATGCGTCGCGCTCCGGACCGTCGCCAATAATCAGCAGCTGCCAATCCGGCACCTGCGCCGCCACTCCTCGCCACAACGCGATCAGACGATCGAAGCCTTTCTGATTGCTCAATCGCCCCACCGCCAGCGCCACCTTTTTCTGCAGCGTCGGCGTCGGCGCCTGCGTGCCGAACGGTGAAACGTTCTCGATCACCCGACATTTCCCGGCCCCCACCCAGCGAGCGATGGCGTCGCTATCTTGCCGCGTCAGGAAAATCACGCGGTCGCCCAGCCGGTAAACCAGCAACTTCAACCACTTAAATACCCGCGGATACTGGTGAAAGCTGACGTGTTCACTCAACAGCAGCCGGCTGCGGGCACAGAACAAACGCAGAAAAGGCGTCATCACCACCGACAGCTTCCCCATGGAAACGGTAATGATCACGTCCGCGCGTTCACGCCGCAGTGCCAACGCAAGCCGCCATGGCCAGAACAGCGAATCGCCATCCCCGCAGCGCAGCCGGACGTCGCTCGCCAGCGGAAAGAAGCTCTGCTCGCCAAACAGCGAAAACACCGCCACCTCGTAACCCGGCAGACGCGCCAGCGCATTGGCCAAACCGCTGGCGACCCGTTCAGTTCCGCCCTTGCCCGCTATATTTTCGATAACGATGATTATCTTGCGTGGTTGCATATCATCTCCTGAATCCCTGGCGCACATTGCGCAGCAGCCGGCCGCCAACCGAGAACAACCCCAACCGCGCCAGACAATCGCCATACCATTTGATCACCTTGAACTTGCCGCTCAGGCTGTGCCGTACGATGCGCGACGAGTAATAGTTGAACGCCTGGGCGTTTTCCGAATACAACGAGGCCAGCAGGTGCTTGCAGGCGAATCCGCTAATATGGCGATCGCTGGGGCTGAGGAACGTATTGATAAAGCGGTCACTGGCCTCCAGATTAAGCTTCGACGTCATGCGCCCGTAGCGCCCTATGTCGAGAAACACCCCTCCGCCGGCATCGTGCGCCACATGCGCGCCCAAATTGGTGGCATTGACCAAGAAACCCCAATCCTGATGCTTATTGAGGAACTCGGGAAATAAAAAGCGGCGATCGCTTTTTTTACGTATGCTGATGGTGGATGAACGAATATCGCCCATCTCCAGAAAAAGAAAATCCTCGCCGGAAGAACCGGATTTGTAGTGAAAATTAAAGTCACGTACCGAATCGCCGCTCACCTCCGCATAGTTACCGAAGATAATATCAATATGGCGATCTTCATGTTTATTCATGCGGCGAATAATGTAATTTGTCGTGAAGTAATCATCTGAGTCGAGGAAAAACACGATCTCCGATTGCGCTAACTTGATACCTAAGTTACGCGATACCGCCGCATTGCTCTTCTTTTTTTTCTCATGCAGCATCACGTTGCTATTGGTCGCTGCTATCTGCCGAATATATTTGATGTCCTCCTCGTCAGAGCAATCATCAACCAAAATCACCTGATAGTCGAACCCTTGGCAAGCGTTGAATACCCGCTTCAGAGTTTTAGGCAGGTAGCGTGCACTATTATAAATAGGGATCACGATCGAGAAATCCATTTCTTAACCCTCCAATTTAGAATTTATCATTTCTTTTCCACGGCAAAGCAACAATAACGACACGTTAAATACCGGGACCAAAAAATAGGTTTCCGTCAACGTTGTCAACAAGAAAACCACCACTACCCAGCGCATGAATCGACTCAGACTGCGCATATTTCCCAACAGGTGAAAATAACAAAAGAGCATGACCACAGAGGCGATTCCTCCGGCCGAATAAAACATGGCAATGAAAAAGAAATCGACGGGCTTATAAGGCTCTATATTCATGCCGAACAGCGGATTAGGTAACCCCACCGCCTGAAACATCTGCCAGGAGAACCAGACTCGTCCGGTCAACGCCTGGTTCAATAGGACGTCCAAGGCCGGATTGCTTCCCCAGCGCATCACGCTGGCGAATTGAAAGCCTACAATGACCAACGTCAGCACGATGCAGACTTTTCTATTGGGGGCGACGCGCAGCAACGGCGCCAGCCAAAACAGCAGTAACATCAACAACGCCAGCATAAAACAGGTGCGAGAATAGGAATACATCAGCACCGGGAGAATTAACGCCGACACCACCAACGAAGCGATATTTTTCATTCCACGCGTTAATTTCGCATGGTCGATCAAGCACAGCAGCGTGGCGAAAAAGGCAAAAGAATAATACGCCAGGGTGTTCGGGTTATCGAAACCCAGCGTTAATCTGTTGCCGTAGCGTTCATCAAGATAAACAAACCCATTGGTGTAAAAGGCATAGGGAATAACCATCAGCAACCCGGCCACCACAAAGGCGATGGCAAACATTTCAGCGCCACGCCCCATGTCTATGCGGCGAAATAAAATTATCACCGCCGTGCTGAATACCGCGCCAAACAGATAATCCCCATGACCGGTAGCAATATTAACCAGAAACAACAGAGCCAAAAAACCCGCAACCGCCTTTTCCGCCAGCGTAGCGATAAAAAATGCATAACCGACATAGAGCAACATCAGGCCATTAAGGCCCATCACGGTTTTATTAATCAGCTCGCTGTTGAACGATCCCGAAGTCAGGAAGGTTTTCACGAAAAACATCAGCAGAAAGGTCAATACGATGGATTGATTGACTAAATCCCGCGACTGATTATAACCGGCGTTGGCATGCATTTGAAAATTGGAGGCGACTCTTTGCATAAGTGTTTACTCAGTAAAATAACTGCCCCATTCCTGCTCAATGTTTTTTGGCATCAGCTTGCTTAACCCCGCGCCAGGCGTAAACGTCAACTCACCGAAATACACCTTCTCGCCGACCTGATAAAAATCCACACGGACATAAGAGAACTGCTGCGCTGTCTGGCGAGCCAGACGCGTCATTTCGTCCAGCCGTGTAGGGCGCGGCATCGGTTCGTCGGCATTCGGCAAGCTGATACGGATTTCGGTGCGGTTCCAGTCGATATCAAAAATATCGCGCCGATGAGTGCCGAAACGCTGATAATCCACCTGGATGAACATACGAATTTCATGATTGTCGTTGAAACAATGAAACTTGATATCGTTCGGCACCTGCTCGCCATCCAGCAACAGACGCTCCACCATGATGCAGGGTTCGATATCCAGATAATGCTTTTCGCGACTCTGCTCGTAAAAGTTGCTGCGCATCCACGCGTTGCTGAGATCGTACAACTCCGCGTAGCTAACCTGCCGCTTGTCGAACACCAACCGGTTATAACCGCTGCCGTGGTTGGCCTTCAGCACGAAGGCGTTGGGCAATTGCCTGAACATGTCGTAGCTGAGCTCAGTGCCATGCGCATACAGCTCCACCAGATACTCCTCGCCCCACAGACCGGCGATAAATTCACGTACCTTGAACTTGTCCGACAAGGTGGTGTAGATGCTGCGCGGGTAAATTTTGCGACGCATGATCTTTTCGCTGAAGCCGGTCGGTTTTGACAGGTGCGGCAGCTTCTTGAAATAGAGCGCGTATTTAACCTGATGGTGCCAGGCATCGGGCAGGCGCTTGGAAATGTTTTTAACCAGGATGTTTAACATGTTCTCTCCTTAATTTGCTGACAAGACGCGGCAAGCAATAAAAACAGGTCAGCTGCAGTCGGGTAATTTTTCCGCCGCGGAATAAACTGTTCAGCACGAAGAACGAAATGAATTCCGCCAACAGCGTAGACACCGCCGCACCGATCAGGCCGTAGCGCGGGATCAGCAGCAGATTCATCACCACGTTCGCCACGGCCACCAACGGCATCTTGATGGCGATAAAGCGATAGCCGGCGAACAGCACGATGCTGCGATACGAAACTGTCCCCATTACCGAGAACAGCGAAGTCAGCGTGCAAATAGCCAGGATGTTGGCGGCCGGTTGGAAAGCGGCACCGTACAGCAGCGCAATCGCCGGGTGGGCGAACCACCATAGGCCCAGCAACACCGGCAACGACAGGCCCAAGACCACCAGATAAAGCACCCGGATACGGTATTCCTGCTCCAACGGATCCCGACAGCTGGCAATGCCCGGCATCAACGAGGTGATCAGCGCCATCGGCACGAAAACCCAGCCTTGACTGAGGGTGGTGGCGGCACTGAACCAGCCTACCGCCTGCTCGCCGACCAGATTGCCCAGCATGATTTGATCGATGCGGGTGTAGATCACTATCGACAGGCTGGAGATGGCCAACGGCAGGCCCACCTTTAGCAGATAACGGCCATAGCGCCCGGCCTGGCGCGGCGTAACCCGCGGCGCGGCCGCAGCTTCCCCACGGAATAACCAGAGGCGCGCCAGGTAAGGGACGGCGCTGCTGAGGATGTAGGGTACCGCGAACCACACCAGCGGCAGCGCCGCGCTCACCAGCGCCAGCCGCAGCCCTATCGACAGCAGCAGCGCCAGGTTGTTGATCAGCGTATTGCGTTTCGACTGCAGGCGGGCATCGTAATAAATCTTGTACACGTCCTGAATCGAGAAATAGGCGCTGACAAGCAGCAACAGCGTCATCAGTTGGCTGGCGGGCGACTGGCTGAAATAGCTCCATATCAGTATCGGCAGCGCCACCACCAGGAACAGCCAACGGCGCAGGCGTATTGACGCCAGCATCAGGCGAATGCCACTCGGCTGTCGGCGGGCGACGCGGTTGAAAATGATGCTGTCGGCGCCCAACTGCACCAGTGGCACTACGATGGCGATCGTCGCCAACAGATAGTTGAGGGTGCCAAACTGCGCGGGCCCCAGATAGCGCGCAACGTAAATGGAGACGAAGATGCCGGACAGGCTAAGCGAAACGCGTTCGAGCATCAGCCACAGGGCATTGGTGATAATGGCCTTCACCCGCTTATTCCCCTGCCTGTGGGAGATCTTCCCGATGACTTGGGTAGGCGAAGTTGTAATAGCTCATGTCGGTTGCCGCCTTCTTCACCATCCCGTTGAGGATCACGCCCTTGATCGCCACCCCATTCTGTTCGAAACGGCGCATGCTGGTTTCGATCTGCTTGACGGTATTGACCTCAAAACGCACCACCAGCAGCGAAGTGCCCGCGTGATTGCCGACGATCGCCGCATCCGTCACCGCCAGAATCGGCGGCGTATCGATCAGCACCAGATCGTAGTTTTGCCCGGCCCAGCGCAGAAAATCGGCGAAACGGCGGTGCATCAGCAGTTCGGACGGGTTCGGCGGCACCTGACCGCGCGGCACAAAGTCCAGATTGGCGATGGCGGTTTTCCGCACCGCCTGTTCCGCCATCACGTTGCCCACCAGCAGGTCAGACAGACCCTGATGCCCATCATCCGCCAGCCAGCGGTGCAGGAAGCCTTTGCGCATATCGGCGTCGATCAACAGCACCCGCTGCCCGGCCTGCGCCACCACCACCGCCAGGTTGGTGCTGGTAAAGCTCTTGCCGCTTTCCGGGCTGGCGCCGGAGACCATCAGAATGTTGTTCTTGGCCTCCATCATGGCGAAATGCAGGCTGGTGCGCAGGCTGCGGATCGCTTCCACCGACAGGTCCGTCGGTTCGGCCACCGCCAGGATCGGCAAGCGCCGGCCGCCGGATTTGGGCAGCAAATGGCGCTGCTCGCGGTTGCGCTTCACCTGCCACGGCGACAGCGGCACGGTGGCGTAGACGTTAATGCCCCGCTTCTCCAGGGTATCGATATCATTGATGCCGCGATGGAAAGCCGCGCGCAGCAGCACCAGAGAGGCGGCGCCCCCCGCGCCCAGCAGCAGCGCCAACAGCACGATCAGCACCTTTTGCGGCTTAATCGGCCGGATAGCGGTTTCCGCTTCGTCGATGATGCGCACATTGCCCACCGTGCCGGCCTTGCTGATGCTCAGTTCCTGCTGCTTGTTCATCAACTGCATGTAAACCTGCTGATCCACCTGCACGTCGCGGGTGAGGCGCAGGATCTCCTGCTGCATTTTCGGCAGCGTCTGCACCTGTTTACCCAGCCGCGCCTTTTCCACCTCCAGGGTGGCGCGCTTTTCCAGCAGCGCCCGGTAAGCCGGGTGCGCGCGGGTATACAGCTTGGAGATCTCCGCTTCCTTGAAGGTCAGCTCGTTGAGCTGGGCCTCGAGCTGCACCTGAGTATCCAGCACCGATTTAGCTTCCAGCGACAGATCCACCGAGTCGTTTTGCTGGCGGAACTGATTGAGCTGGGTTTCGGCGTTGTTCAACGAGGTTTGCGTTTGCGGCAGCTGCTCTTGCAGGAACGCCAGCATACGCTGCGCCTCTTCCGTTTTGCGATCCACGTTCTGCTGCAGATAGTTGTCGGTGATGTTCTTCAGCATCGCCTCGGCGCTCTGCGGATCTTCGCTCGGCAGCGTGAAGGTCATGATGCCGCTGTCCTTGCCACCCGGCACCACGTCCAGGTATTTACGCAGATCGTCCACCGCTTTTTGACGTGCGACTTTGACCACGGTAAAGCTGGCGCCCGGCGCCGCATCCAGCGCCGCGACGGTCATGTTCCAACCGCCCTGCGCCACCGGCTGCCCGACCACGCCGCTGAACAGTTTGTCGCCGTCATGGCTCAATTCGTAATGCTGCCCGTCGCGTACCGTCAGCGTTAGCGATTCGTCCAGCATGTCCTCCGGCGTCGTCAGCGTGGCAATGTCCAGGACCGGCGGCTTTTCACCGCTCAGCCGGGCAAAGCCTTTGCCGAACACCGGGAAATAGTCCGGGCTGACGCGCACCGTCAGGCCGAGGGCGTCCACCGTTTTGCCCAGCACGTAGCGTGACTTGACCAATGTCACCTCATCCTCCGTCGCCGAACTTTGCCCCATCGAGCTGTCCAGCGTTTCACGCAGCAACGAATCGCCGGACAGCTGCTTCTCCACCTGCACCACCGCCGTGGCCTGGTACACCGGGGTGGCCAGCAGGGCGTAGGCGACACCCAGCACGCCGGCCAAACCGGTCACGGCAGCGATCCGCCAACGGTTATCCCACAGCGGCCCGATCAGGCGCTCCCACTCCAGCTTTTCATCTTGTTCGGCCACCATCACGGACAGCGCATTGTTTTTCATCTTCTGTTCCTTGTTCACCCTGCGGAGTTACCAGTTGCGCACGCGCAAGGTCGCCTCGCTGAGATCGTTAAAGCTGCTGATGGTCGGCACCAGCTGGCTGATCAAACGGTTCCAGCGCGCGACCGGCGCCGCAGTGACGTACACGACGTCGTAAGGTTGCAGCTGAAATTCAGCGCCCATCGCCAGCGCGCTGGCGTCGGAGAGATCGAACTGATACAGCGTCGCCAGCCGCTGCGGGGTTTTACCGCCGCTCGGCCGGATCACGAACACCCCGGTCGCATCTGCCACCGTCTGGCTGATCCCTTCGGAAGATCCGAGGGCCTCGGTCAGGGTCATGCCGCTGCGATCCATCTTCAGCGTCGTTTGTTTACCCACCTCGCCCATCACGAACACTTTCAGTTCGTCATTGCGCGGGATGTAGAGGATGTCGCCCGGCTGCAGCAGCGCGTTCTGGCTGATGTCGCCGCGCTGCATCAGCGCCTGCAGCGAGATAGCTCGCTCCTTGCCCTGATGGGTCAGCACCACGTTGCGCCAGTCGGCGTTGTCCGTCAGGCCGCCTGCGGCGTTGATCGCATCCAGGATGGTCAACGGCACGTTGGTGATCGCCTGTTGGCCGGAGGTTTTCACTTCGCCGGTCACGTAAGCCTTCTGCGAGCGGAAAGCGGCGATGCTGACGTCCACCTGTGGGCTTTCCACATACTGCGCCAGACGACCGGCGATCAGACTGCGCACTTCGGTGACGGTCTTGCCCACCACCGCCACGCGCCCGATATAGGGATAAAAGATCGTGCCATCCGCGTGCACCCAGTTGCCGGTGTCGCTGGCGCTGCGGTACTGCCCGGCCGGCGTGGTCAACTCGGGATGATCCCAAACCGTGACGTTCAACACGTCGCCGACGCCGATGCGGTATTGATAACTCTGCAACCGCTGATCCAGCGCCGGATTCGGCCGGGCGACCGGCTCTACGCGCCGCATTTTCTGTAGCAGCATCGGCGACATGCGGTAGACCTGCACCTGGTTATTCAAATCGAAATCGTCGTCCTGCTGCACGACGATGTCTTTTCCACTGGTAGGTAAATGCGAGCCGGGGACCACCGTACAACCGCTCAACAGCGCGGAGGTGCAGACCAACGGCATCAAAAGGGCCAAATGAAGATTCATGGAGGTACCGTAATAAACGGGCTGCTGCCGCAGCCCGCGAGAGGATTATCGGCCAACGCTGGGAGTGTCGCGGAGCACCGTTGCCTGGCGCGGTTCACGCAGCATGGCGAAATAACCGCAAAAACAGAGTAGAAACGCCACCAGCATCAGGCTTTCCTGCAGTTTCAACACTTCGCTGCAAATGCCGACGCAGGCCAGCGTCACCGCCAGCATGGTGCTCATTGCCAGCGCCTGGCGCGCATTGAGCCCACGGCGCATCAGAATATGGTGTAAATGATCGCGGCCCGCCTTGAAGGGGCTTTGGCGGCGCAACAGACGGCGCACCATCACGGTCACCATGTCCATCAGGGGAATGGCGATCAGCCACAGCGCGGTGACCGGGCGCATCACCGCCTGCGGCCCCTGAGTCGCCAGCAGCACCAGCCACAGCACGCTGAAGCCGATCACCATGCTGCCGGCGTCCCCCATGAAGATCTTGTTGCGCGCACCGAACAGGCTCAGGTTAAACAGCAGATAAGCCGCCAGCGCGACGATCAGGCCCAGACACCACAGCGCCAGGTCTTCCCGGCCCCCCAATCCGAACAGGATGGCCAACGCCACGAAGGTGACGCAGGACAAAGCGCCCAGCTGCCCATCGATGCCATCGACCATGTTGTAGGCGTTGATCGCCCCCCAGACCGCCAGCGGCGTAAGCAGCAGCGCGCCATAACCGAGCATCACTTCCTGATGGCCCCAAACATAGCCCAGCGAGGAAAGCTGCATCCCTGCCGCCAGCATCATCGCCAGCGCGATCCCTCCCTGCACCATGACGCGCGGCGTCACGGGCAGATCAAAGCGGTCATCCAGCACGCCCAACACCACCAGCGCCGTGACGCACAACAAATAGATCGTGCTGTCAGGCAGCCAAGCGGGTTGCCACAGCGTCATCAGCATCAGCGTCAGGTACAGGGCGATGCCGCCGACCAGCGGAATATGCCCCAGATGTTGCTTGCGCGCATTGGGCTTATCCACCAACCCCACCACCAAAGCGGCCCGACGGGCAACAAGCACCCAGGCTACCGCCAGCACAAATATCACGCTCAGTTGATATAACATCGTTCCTCCAGCGAATAAGCACGCTACCGCCCTTGAGTTACAGCTCCCAATGCGCTATTAACAAAAACAAAATTGATCCTGCCAGGATATAAGTCAGCATGAATTAATCCTGAAAAATACAGATTTATCCGCTTGTCGGCGGAAATAGGTAAATAACGTCAGCGTGCGGTTAATTTATCTATCAGAAAACTCATATTTAATGGTTCTTTCGATTGCCGAATCAAGTTCAACCGGCGCCACGAAATTATTTTGCACATTGCTTTTAAATTGCGTTCTGGCGCAGAATTTCTGCACTCTTACGCGACTGATTGGGAATTTTTTGCGACTTATTTTACTCACGACATCCAAGGCGGTTGCGCCGCATATGCCGACGGCATAGGGAATGCGAATCGTCTTATTTTCTCTGCCCAGCGAAGCGGAAATAACGTCGACCAACTGATTCATCGTAAAGTCCGGTTTATCGACGTAATTGCTGACCTGATACGTTGACTGTTGATCCAGCGCATGCTCCAGTCGTGCGGCAATATTTTCAACGTAGGCCATCGACTTCATATTATTGCCGCTGCCAATCATCACGAATCGGCCGCTGGCGATCTGGCGAAACAGGTTATACACGTTGCCGCGGTTGCCTTCCCCGAAGACCACCGTCGGGCGAATGATCGTTAATTTGTTTGCGCTATCCGCCTTGCGCCAGGCCTCATAAACATACTCCGCTTCGAGCTTGGACTTGCCGTAATGGTTGAAGGGGTCAAAACGCCCCCCTTCATCGGTCTCCTGTTCAACGAACCCGTAAACGGCAACCGAGGAGGTGAAAATGATTTGGCGGATATTCAATGCGGAGGCGGTCATGCAGACATGGCGTGCGCCTTCGACATTGACCTGATAATAGAGCGAAATGGGATCGACATTGTCCTGATGCTCCGCCGCCAGATTAATGATGGCGTCACAGCCCGCCAGCGGTTCTTGCAAGGTCTGGGGCTGCGTCACATCGCCATACTGATAGAGCGCCGGAAAATGTGCGCTGGGTTGCTTATCTACGATGACCAACGTCAGGTCATCGCGCGCACTGAGACGTTTCGCCAGGCGTGTTCCGATAAAACCGGAACCCCCGATAATAGCTACTTTACGCTTATCCATAATTTGTCACTCAGCAGGTTCTCATTATTCCTGTCACCGCGATGGAAACAGGACGCTAATATGCGTTAGGTAATGAGTTCCAGACTGGACAAATCGAACCTGGCTTTCAAATAACAAATAATGAAATAAAAGATTTCATCAAATGTAAAATTATCGCTAAAGATAAAACCTCATTCGGCGTTAATTTTTAACATCGTAAGCAACTTGATATTGCAAGGTTTTGTTCGGCAATATGAGATTAATCCGACCTTTACCCGGCGTAGAAGATGTCTCATATTTTACCGGCAATTTAAGCTGCCCTTGCTTAGGGTCGACACATTCAATGGTCGCCTGCTCCATGCTCTCGCCCTGGTACAGGCAGAACAGGGTTTGCGGGCTGTTGGTATGGGGATTATTCAGCGTCAGCGTCAACACGACGCGCGTGTTGTTCTGAATATCATTGATCACCGGCGGGCGAGTTTGGTTACCGAGCACATATGAAAAATGTGAAATAACCAGCAACGAAGCGAATACCGTCAGGTATTTCACCACGCGGCTAGCAGGCATGCTGAAAAAGCGACGCACCGCCGCCGGCTTCTTTTCCTGCGCCGGTGGTTTGGCTGACTCCACCGTGGCGACAGGCCCAGCAACAAGGGGCGATTTACGCGGCTTATCTATTTTCTCTTCGTTGAGTTCAGGCGATTCACTTTCATTTTCGGAAAGTTCCGCTTGAATATCAGCACCAATATCATTGCCGTCATTTAATATATCATCGTCAGCGTAGTCTTCATCTTCGGATATAAAGTGAAAAACTGCTTGATTTTCCACCTTGTACCCCAAACGAGGAATGGTTCTGATAAGCGTGTGTTCCGCATCGCTAATTTTCTGGCGAATGGATTTAATTGTTTGATTTATCGTTGAATCTGAACAATAAGTTCCTTTCCAGATATTTTCTATAATTTCCGTTCGGGTAACCAGTTCTGGTGATCTGGCGACAAGCAGCGAAAGAATTTGATACTCCTTCCAACGCAGACGGAATTTCTCCCCGGCAGGAGTCAGAACATCGAGATTCCTAATCTTTATTCTTTTATCAAGATTCACTTTTAATTTCCTTAGCGTGCCTGTCCTGCACACTTTGTATAGAAATATCAAAAAATGTTCAAGAAATTAAATGTAAACTCAACAGGTTGCATCCATTGGATATTGGCTTTTATAAAAATTTTCTGATTTCATTTTTTACATTAGGCCTTATTAAGGATGTTATGTTTATCCAAACGACTCTTTATCCCTGTTGGCAACATGGATTTCTTTCATGATTACCTTAAAATTCAAACTAGCACCCCATTGATTTAAAAAGAAAAAGCTAGCAGTGTTGTTTGATTGTTAATCGAATAAAATTGTGAAATTTCATTCTGCCCCGTGAATTCATCCTGTTTTTCCACCTAATCTGATTGCCAGATAGACTACAAAAAGCCGGAAAAAACAGAATGAGAGTTGTCTGATTTAACCCCGACGTTCATTCCACTCGGTAGGCGCAGCATCTAAGACAAAACCCTATTGATGATTTTATAACAATCGCACTAATTATGCCTCACCCTCGCGGAAATTTCATTTAACCTGCGGGAAAAGCATTAATAATTTAATGCAGGAATACTCTCAACAAAAAGAAAAAACCGTGCAAATAATATAATCCGTTTACGCGAAAGCATTCTGATATTGAGAGATAGTGCTATAAAAAAAGAAAAAAACGGTAATCGGAGATGAGAATTTTACCTAAAGACAGAAAATTTCACTGAGGAGGAGAGAGGAGATGACTCGGAATGAGCGAAATATCCCTCCCCTGTCGGGAAGGGATAGAGAAAGCCGTTTAATACTCAGGCCTTTTTCTTGCGGCCATACACCGCCCAGGTGATCACCACGCACAGGATATAAAACACCAGGAACACTTTCATCGCCCCCGCCGGAGAACCGGTCAGCGCCAGCGAGGTGCCGAACGCCTGAGGTATGAAGAAACCGCCGGCGGCGCCAATCGCCGAGATAAAGCCCAATGCGGCGGCAGAATCCGTCACCGCTTCACGCTGCGCGCTCTCGTCACTGCCGCCGGCCGCTTTGACGCGATCGACCGTGATTTTACGGAAAATGACGGCGATCATTTGGAAAGTCGAGCCGCTGCCCAGCCCCGCAGTAAGGAACAGCACCATAAAGATACCGTAGAAGGCAATGAACGAACCGCCCTCCCCCGCATTCGGCAAGGTCAGGAACAACAGCGCGGCGAAAATGGCCATGACCACAAAGTTGATCAGCGTCACCCGCACGCCGCCGAAACGGTCAGACAGCGCACCGCCAACCGGCCGCGCCAGCGCCCCGAGGAACGGCCCGAAGAACGCGTAATGCAGGATCACCACGTCCGGGAACTGCGTCTTCGACAGCATGGCGAAACCGGCGGAGAAACCGATGAAAGATCCGAAGGTCGCGAGGTACAACAGGCTCAGCATCCACAAATGCCCGCGTTTGAGCACCGGCAGTTGCTGACGTAACGATGCCTTAGCCGCCGCCAAATCATTCATGCCGAACCAGGCCGCCAGCGTAGCAACCAGCAGGAACGGAACCCAGATCCAGGCGGCGTTTTCCAGCCACAGCTGGCCTCCCTCTGCCTGATTTTGTGCCGTACCGCCAAACAGGCCGAACAGGCTGAAAGAAATCGCCAGCGGTGCGACCAGTTGCATAACGCTGACGCCCAGATTTCCCAACCCGCCATTGAGCCCCAACGCACCGCCCTGGCGCGCTTTCGGGAAGAAGAAGCTGATGTTGGCCATGCTGGAGGCAAAGTTGGCACCGGCGAAGCCGCACAGCAGGGAAATGATGACGAACACGCTGTACGGCGTGTTGCTGTCCTGTACCGCGACCCCCAACCACAGGCACGGCACCAGCAGGAAGCAGGTGCTGATGGCGGTCCAGCGGCGGCCGCCAAACAGCGGGATCACGAAGGAATACGGCACGCGTAAAATAGCGCCCGAAACCGACGGCAGCGCCGTCAGGAGGAACAGTTGGTCGGTGGTGAAATTGAAGCCCACCTTGTTCAGGTTGACCGCGACGGCGCTGAACAGCATCCAGACGCAGAAGGCCAGCAGCAGACAGGGAATGGAAATCCACAGGTTGCGGGTGGCGATGCGATGGCCACGCTGCTGCCAAAAGGCGCTGTCTTCAGGACGCCAGTCCTGAATCAGCGCACCGGTTTTCTTTGATGAAGGCGTTGCAAGTTGCGACATAAAAACCTCAGACACGGGGGATCATTCCGCACACCCTAGGGGGCGGCCCCGGCGGCAAAGTTGATGTATATCAACCCGAATGCAAGTAGTTGGCGGCGCAAATAGCGCCCTCATCCCCTTAGGAGTACGCCTCAATTAAAAATTAAATTAATTTAAATCAATGCATTAAAAACAAAACCCGCATCAATTTCATCGTTCCTCCCCCCCACAGGAAACTAATGGGTACTTCATTCGAGGTATGGGGTTATGCTCAGGGATAATCAAAAATACGGCTGAATCGTTACTTGTTTACCCCGTCGCCGCCTTCGCCCCTGAGCTTCAGCGGCGCCAAACGCCAGGAATCCGCGCTTATGAAACGCCTGTTGGCTCCGCTTTCAATCGTGAATCAGGTCGCCCTGCTGATGTTGCTGTCGGGCATTCTGGGCGTGGCCGGCATGGGGATTTCCGCCTGGATGTCACAGAGCATTCAGGGCAATGCGCACGCCATCAACAAGGCCGGCTCGCTGCGTATGCAAAGCTATCGGCTGCTGGCGCAGGTGCCGCTGGATGAACGGCATGAAACGTTGATCCGCGAACTGGAGCGCGACGAAAACAGCCCCGATCTGCAGCGTTCGGTGGAACAGGAAGGGTTGACGCAGCCTTTCGACGCCTTGCGCGACTATTGGCAACAGACTTTGCAACCTCGCCTGCGCAGCGCGCAGCGCCCGGCCGACGCCGCGCCCCAGGTGGCGCACTTCGTGCAGCTGCTGGATAAGCTGGTCTCGGATATCGACAGGCAAACCGAGCGCCGCCTGCTGATGGTGACGCTGGTGCAAGCCGGTTTCATCGCACTGACCCTGCTGCTGCTGATCGGCACCACCTGCTACCTGCGCCGCCGGTTGCTGCATCCGTGGCGACAGCTGGTAGAAATGGCGTTGGCGGTGGGCCGCGGCGACTTTAGCCGCCGCTTCGCGCAGCGTGGCCACCAGGATGAAATGGCGTCGCTCGGCGGCGCATTGAACACCATGTCCGACGAGCTGTCGGCCACCTACAGCGGGCTGGAGCAGCGCGTGGCCGAGAAGACCGCCGACCTGCAGCAGAAAAATCAGGTGCTGAGCTTCCTCTATCGCGCCAGCCGCCTGCTGCACGCCAGCGAGCCGCTGTGCAGCCGCCTGACGCCGCTGCTCAACCAACTGCAAACCCTGACGCCGCTGCGCGCCATTCAGGTGCGGCTGTATGAAAACGACAGCCGTGAACCGCTGCTGCAGCTGAGCGGCAACCAGCCGCTGCGGCCGGAGCATTGCCATAATCCGGTGTGCAGCGCTTGCCTGAACGACAGCGATCGCCAGCATCCCGACAACCCGTCGCTGAGCTGGAGCCTGAGCGACAAACTCGGCGACTACGGCGTGATCGTGGCACAGCATGCGCCGCAACAACCGCTGAACGATGAGCACCGCCAGCTGATCAACACCCTGGTGGAGCAGTTGACCAGCGTGCTGGCCATCGAGCGTCAGGTCGACCACCAGCAGCAGCTGATGCTGATGGAAGAACGGGCGGCGATCGCCCGCGAGCTGCACGACTCTATCGCCCAATCGCTCTCCTGCCTGAAAATGCAAATAGCCTGCCTGCAGATGCAGGGCGAAACGCTCTCGTCCGCCAGCCAGGCGCTGGTGCAGCAGATGCGCGAAGAATTGAACGGCGCCTATCGCCAGCTGCGCGAGCTGTTGACCACCTTCCGCCTGCAGCTGACCGAACCGGGCCTGCTGGCGGCGCTGCAATCGACGGTAGCGGAGTTCAATCCCAAACTGGGCCTGACCATCCATCTCGATTATCAACTGGGGCCGCGCACGGTGCCCGCCTACCAGGCCATTCATCTGCTGCAGATCGCCCGCGAGGCGCTCAGCAACATCCTTAAGCACGCCGCCGCCAGCCAGGTGAGCATTCAGGTCATCAACAAACGGGGCGAAGTCACCCTGAGCGTATGTGACAACGGACGCGGCCTGCCGGCCGAAACATCCCGCCCCGACCATTACGGCTTGATCATCATGCGCGATCGCGCCAAGAGCCTGCACGGCCGCTGCGACATTTTACCGCGCAGCGGCGGCGGCACCGAAGTGCGAGTCAGCTTCACGCCGGATAACCACGCCATCGACTAACGGAGACACCATGACGACAGAAACCGCCGCCACAATCTTACTGATCGACGACCACCCGATGCTGCGCAACGGCGTAAAACAGCTGATTGGCATGGACGCTCGCCTGCAGGTCATCGCCGAAGCCAGCAACGGTGAGCAAGGGGTCGCGCTGGCGGAACAGCACGATCCGGATCTGATCCTGCTCGATCTGAACATGCCCGGCATCAACGGGCTGGAAACGCTGGATCGCCTGCGCCAGACCGACCTGTCAGGGCGCGTCGTGGTGTTCAGCGTGTCCAACCATGAAGACGACGTCGTCAGCGCGCTCAAACGCGGCGCCGACGGTTATTTGTTGAAAGATATGGAGCCGGAGGATCTGCTGAAGGCGCTGCATCAGGCGGCGGCCGGGCAGATGGTGCTCAGCGAGACGCTGACGCCGATCCTCGCCGCCAGCCTGCGGGAAAACCGCCCCAGCGCCGATCGCGATATTCAGCAACTGACGCCGCGCGAGCGGGATATCCTGAAGCTGATCGCTCAGGGGCTGCCGAACAAGCTGATCGCCCGCCGCCTGACCATCACCGAAAGCACCGTCAAGGTACACGTCAAACACCTGTTGAAAAAGATGAAGCTAAAATCCCGCGTCGAGGCCGCCGTGTGGGTGCTGCAGGGTAAAAACGGTTAATTGCCGCCGTACAGCGGCCCGGTTTGCGCCGGGATCGGCGGTGGCGTCAGGGTTTTGATCGGCGGCAGGCCCGTGTCTTCACCGGTGGCTGCCGTCAGCGGCGGCGCCACTTTCAGCTCTATCCAGTTGGACGTCACGCGCTGCTGCTTGTCGTCCTCCAACGTGACCGACAGCCGGTAGCTGTTGGCGGCATCCGGCGCGTCGTCCCATGGCGGCACGATCGCCGTCCAGCCCTGCGGATCGTTGGCGTTGTGCGGCGGCGTCAGGCTCAGCGCCTGCGTATCCCCCTGCCAACTGACGTGGGAAATCCCGTGCAACGCCTTGATCTCCACCACCAGCGGCACGGTTTCCCCCGCCTGCAGCCTCCACGGCGGCGTGGCCAGGAACACCTGCAGCGTCTTGCGCTGGCGGAACTCCAACACCGGCACGTTTTTGCGTTCGATAGGATCGTAGCGGCTACCGCGCAACGACTTGGCCTGCGCCACATACTCCGGCGAAATCTGCTTCACCAACGGCACCCCGAGCCGATAGCTCAGCGCCAATTCGACCTGGTCCTGGCTCTGCCCACCCGCACCAATCTTATGCAACGCTTTCATCGTCACCAGCGGTACCGGGGTGTAATTGAGCCCCAGCTGCATCGCGCGCGGATCGTTCTGCTTTTTGCCGCTGCCGAACAGATCGACATTATCGCCCAGGTACTGCTCATAGCTGAGCGAACCGCCGATCTGGCGATAAAACGGCAGATAGCCTTGCGTCGTGATGTCGTAACCGTGCGCCGGACGGCTGAAAAACACCCCATCGCCAGGCTGTTGCGACAGCGCCGACAGCGGGTAGTAATAGTTGGTAGAGAAACGCAGGTAATCCCCCCAGGCTTCCGCACCGACGCTGCCGCGATTGAGCTGCCGGGCGAAATCGCTGTCGAGCGCCGTGTTGTAACCCAGTAGCCAGTCGCCGGCGATCCAGCGTTGCCCCAGCGCAAAATTGCCGAGCGCCCCGGCGTTTTGCTGCAGCCAGCCGATCTGGCTGTAGGTCAGCAATCCATCGACGTCGTACAGCGGGCTGAATAACTGCCCATTGCTGCCGGTAAAGTCACCCTCCCCGGTCATCTTCAGCGATAGCCGGGCGGTGCCCAGCGGCGACAGCAGTTCCTGCGCCTGCTGCTGCAGCGTGTCGGTCGCCTGGCCCAGCAAATAATCCTCGGCGCGGCTGCGCATTTGCTGGCGTGAAACATTGTTCAGATCTTTTTCGCCGAGCTGTTTGGCCATCTCGGCCCACTGTTTTTCGCGCGCGGCGTCGTCGGGCATACCGCCCAGCTCCGGCAAATTCGCAGCCGGATCCGCGGCGGCCTGTTCGGAAGAGATTGCGCTGTCCGGCGCCGGTGGGGATTCGGCGCACGCGGGCACCGCACCGGCCAGCCACACCAGCGGCCCGGCCAGCCACGCCGTCTGGCGTCGGCGCCAGAATCGTTTTTTGGTCTTGATAAGTATTGCCTGAATCACGTCTTTCATGACACCGTTGGCTTTCCTCCCTCCTGGAGCACGCCAACCCACTGCTTTGCCGCCGCCGTTCCCGCGACAGATCTGAAAAACCTCGCGTCCCCCAGCCTGCAGGGGGCCCCTATTTCCTCATAGCCTAACGGATTGCCGAGCAGAAACAATAGGATAATCCTCAATCATTCACGAGTGACGCTGTCACACCAGGCCATTGGCTCGCCCCTTCCGAATACAGGTGAATTCACACCCTTTTCGCGCCGATTTTGCCGATAAAACGTGCAGTGACGCGGCGAGCCGACACGTAGCGGTTTGTTTCACCATGCAATATGTAAAGCCGCGCTGCGCACAACCGCGCATATCCCGCAGGCCGCCGCATTTCACCCCGGTGAAATACGCATTTTGCCGTTATTTTAAACATCTATTTCACGAATGACGGAACCCTGATGTTTCTTTCCTCACTGTGGCACATGCTGTTTTTCACCGCGCTGTTGTCGGCCGGCCTGCTCGCCTTCTCTCTCATTACCCGGCTGGAGCGAACGGTAGCCGTACGCGCCAACCTACCGAGATTGCGCCGCCGCGGCCTGCTGTTGACGGGCCTGGGTCTGGCGTTGGCGACGCTGCCTTTCGACCTGCCGGCAGCACACCGGCTGTGGTTGCCGCCGGCCGCGGCGCTGCTGATCGCCCTGGCCTGGCTCGATTGGCGCCACCGATGGCTGCCGGATCGGCTAACCTTGCCGCTGCTGTGGAGCGGGCTGCTGTGCAACCTTGACGCCCGCTGGGCAACGCTTGACGACGCGGTTATCGGCGCTGCAGCCGGCTACGGGGCGCTGTGGCTGCTCAACACACTTTATCGACAGGTGCGGCGGCGCAACGGCATCGGCCAGGGCGATTTCAAACTGTTGGCGGCGCTGGGCGCCTGGCTCGGTTGGATGACGTTGCCGCTGTTGGTCTGCCTGGCGGCGGCGTTCGGGTTAGGCCTGGCTGTAGCGCGCGGCCTGCACCAACGCCGCAGCTGGCGAACGCCGCAACCGTTCGGTATCGCCTTGGCGGCGGCCGGCTGGCTGCTGCTCTTGATGGACGCCGGCCAAAACGCGCCGGCGTTGTTCGGTTAGGTCTTCAGTGCCTCGATCAGCCGATTGAGCAATCCGGCCACTTCTGCCGTGCTGGCCGTTGCCGGATTGGCCAGCGGCTGGACCGCCGTGAGCCTGGTCGTGGATAACATTTCATCGCTACGGATTTCCAGCGCATCGGAGGGGGGCGCGCTCAACGAAGCGCCGTCCGGCCGCCAGTAACTGCCGCGCGTAGCCTGCACCTGATAACTGCCAAAGCCGAAATCCTTCTCGACGCGATAGTATATTTCGCAGCTCAACGGCCCGGTGCGCCGCAACATAAAGGCGCTTTTCGCGCTATAGCTGCCTTTATTGACGACAAAGGCGGTCGCCTGCGAAGACAGATCGAACGTAATATATAAATCGCACGCCAGCACCTTGGTGCTGACCCCCTGCTGAAGCGTAATGTGCGTTGTGGGTTGCCGATCCGGCGCGGTCAGGGTGCCTAAAAAAGTCCACGATGGCTGTTTCGAGATATTACGCGGCAAATGATTGCTGGTGGAGGATGGGGCAATACCCCGCTCGCCCAGACTGTACATCGCTTCGACCCCGCTTAAAAACGACGTAACGTCGACGGTGCTTTTGCCGGCCACCGGGACGCCGCCGTTATAGACGTTACTGAAGGTTACCTCGGTATTGTTGTTGCAGGCGGCGATTGCCACCGGGAAGGGCGTCTTGGCGCCGCTGTAAAGATTCAACTGACCGATATCCCAACGAGATTCGTTGATAAACCGGCACAGCACGCCCCCGCTCTCCACATTCTGCGCGTCCTGGATATTGATATTGCCTATCGTGCCCTGGGCAAAGTTGGTGGACAGCACGCTGACACTGGCGGCACGCTGCGTGTTGCGGTTCTCGCAGCCCAATGAATTGATCGTGCCGTTAAAATCTTTGAAATAGTAGATATCGCCGATGCAGTCATCCGCGGCCAACGAACCGACCGTAGAGTAAAACCCTGAAATTCTGAACGCAGTGTCCTTGGCGCGCGCGGCGTAGAGCCCGTCGATAAAATTGGTGGTGCCGGACTTGTTCATCCACAGCACCCCATCCCCCGGGCGATTGGCATTAGCTTCCATCTGCACGTTCACCAACCAGTTAATGAACATGTCGCCCGACACAAACAGCGAATAACCACCGACCTTGGTGTAGATGTCTCGGATATCAAACTTCGTCATATTGAGATCGCTGAACCACACGCCGTGGGTATCGTCTACGCCGGTATCATCCCGCAACGTCAAGCCGTGCAGCGTCAGATTGGCGAAGCCTTTCACCACGATCACCGCTTTCTTGGTTTCGCCTTGTTCATTGGTATAGCTGCTGTCCGCGGTCTTGACGATTTTGGTCGCCCGCCCCAATCCGACCACCCGCAAACCGATGCCGCCGTAGATGTCCGTTGTCGTCTGAATGAGCACGTGCCCGGCGACCGTATACACCCGTTTGCCCAGGGACAACGTACCGCCGGCTTGCAGCGCCGCCGCCGCCGCTTTGTTGATCGCCGGCCCCCAGTTGCTTCCGTCGCTGTCCTGATAAAACTGTTCCGGCGTAACAACCTCACCGGTGGCGAGCAAGGTTGCTGCGTGCTCCACTGAAGCGTTTCCGTTATTGTCCATAATATCTCCTGAGGTGATGTGTCCGCATCATTGCGGACGACCGCGCTGAAAGGCGTAAACAACGCCGCCTTTCAGCGCCAATCTATCACCGCCACAGGAGCACGTTATGAAATTTCATTTTATTTCACCTTGATACAACATCTCGCGATTCGTGGTTGCAACAGCACGCGATTTCACACGCTGTCGGCCTTGGCGCGACAAAAAGCCTGACCAGGCGCGCGGCGCTGTCGCTACTTACTCACCCGGTCCAGATACAGCATGCTGTTGGCGATATCCACCCGGGCATCTTCAACGTTGTCCCGTAATGCCACCAGCGTTTGCCCCTGCAACGCCACCACATAAGGTGAACTGGCCTGGAGTTCCCGTTGCAACGTGACGTAACGTGCGCTGCGCGCGGCGCTGTTGCCCTCCGCGGCCGCGGCACGCGTTTCCGCGCTGATGGCGGGAATGCCCCACTGGGTGCGCCAGGCCAGCGTTTTCGGCCCACCGGGCACGTTGTAGGCAAAGGCGCTGGCGTTGGTGTTCGGATCCAGATAGTCGGCGCCCCAGTAGGTGAAGATCGCCTGAAAATCGCGGCCGCGCATCTTGCCCCACAGATCGCTCTCCACCACCGGCTGGATATCCAACCGCAGCCCGGCCTGCGCAAAGCTGGCCTGCAGCGCCTGCGCGATGTCGGTATACGGCGGCTGATTGATGACGATCAGACTGATGCGCGTGCCTTCGGCGATGCCGGCCTCGCGCAGGATCTGTCTGGCTTTGTCCACGTCGAGCCTAAACGGCCGATCGTCGAGCGCCCCGTCCAACCCCTGCGGCAAGAAGGCCTGATGCACGCGATATTGCCCTTTCAGCAGCTGCTCGGCGATGCTCTGATAATCCACCAGCCAGCGCGCTGCCTGCCACAGTGCCGGATTGCCCAGCGCCGGGTTGTCTTTGCTGCCGGTGTTGAAACCGAGGTAATAGACCCGGGGCGCATCGGCCTGCTCGATGCGCACACCCGGCGCATTGCGCAGCGAGTCGAACTGATCGGCCCCCAGATCGTAGGCCACGTCGGCATCCCCTTTCAGCAGCAACAAACGGCGGGTGCCGGCGTCGCTGACGTTCTTGAACAACACCGTTTTCAGCCTGGCCGGCGACGGCGCATAGTCGTTGCGGCCAAACAGCAGCGCCTCGTGCGGCACATAGTTGTTTACCCGATATGGACCGCCGCCGGCGGAATGGCTGCGCAGCCAGGCATTACCGTAATCCCCCTGCTGCGCGTGCTCGTTCAGCAGCTTCTCATCCACGATCGAAGCCACGTTCGCCGTCAGCAGCCGCAGCGCCAGCTCGCTGCCGATGTTGGCGGGCCAACGGAGCTGCACCTGGTTATCCCCCACCTTCTCCAGCTGCTGCTCAACGTTATCCGGCGTCCAGCCAAACTCACCGAGGATAAACGACGGCGCCTTGTTCAGCTTCACCGCGCGGACCAGCGAGAAAATCACGTCTTCGGGCCGCAGCGGATTGCCGGAAGCGAAGCGTTGCTGCGGTTTCAGGGTAAAGGTCAGGCTGCGGCCATCGGCGCCCGCTTGCCAACTGCCCGCGGCGTCCGGCGCCAGCTTTTGCGGCGCGGCGCGATCCGGCGCCACCAGGCGCTGATAGAGGTTGACCAGATTGGCCGAGCTGACGGTTTCAAAGCTCTCTGCCGGATCGAGACTGATAATGCCCTCCAGCGAACTGACCACCACCAAGGTATCCTGCGGGGTGGCGGCCTGCGCACCGAAAGCGGCCGCCAGCGCGCCATACAATAAGGTTGGGATTAACCGTTTCATCGATACACTCTCCACAATCACGCGGTTGCGCTGTTTGTCGAGTGTAGGGTGTAAGAATTAACGGAAGAACGACGATAAATTGCTTTATTTATTACCAAGATGGATATGCCCGCCGCGTTGGCGGGCATAGGGTCAAACGATGATGCGCCCGTGCGCCATCGCCACCGAACGATCGCACATGTGGTCAATCACGTCCGCATCGTGGCTGACCAGCACCATAGTCAGATCGCCCGCCTGTTTCAGCTCGTTGAGCAGGTTGAGGATCTCCGCCTGCACCGACATGTCCAACGCCGAAGTCGGTTCATCCAGCAACAGCAGCTTCGGCCGCAGCAACAATGCGCGCACGATCGCCACGCGCTGCCGCTGGCCGCCCGACAGCTGATGCGGGTAGCGACCCAGCAGGCGCGGATCCAACCCCACCTGGCGAAAGCCCGCGCTGATTTTACGTTCGATGTCGCTTTCCTTCAGCAGTTTGAGCGGCTCCGACAGCGTACGCAAAAGCCGGTGCTTGGGGTGTAGCGAAGCATAGGGATCTTGAAACACCATCTGCACTTCGCGCCGCAGTTCGCCGGTAAACGCCTGCCCCGGCAGCAGCCGCCGCCCCAGCAACTCAAAGCCGCCCTGCCAGCTGCCGTTCAGCCCGGCCAGCACCCACAGTAACGAGGACTTGCCGCAGCCGGAAGGCCCCACCAGCCCGAAACACTCGCCCGGTTCGATGCGCAGGTTAACCTCATGCACCACGGTGCGCAGTTCGTAGCCCTGGCGGTGACTGACGCTCAGGTTCTCCAGTGCAATCACGCTCATTTCAACGTCTCCAACAGCGCGCGATCCAGCACCGGCAGCGGTTTGCCGCGCGTCTCGCGGCTCGGCCGACACGCCCACAGCGTACGGGTATAAGGGTGCGTAGCCTGCGCCAGCTCTGCCGCCGGGAGCTGATCCAACAGCTCGCCTTTGTACATCACCAGTACCCGCTCGCAGTGGTGCGCCACCTGCTGCAAATCGTGGCTGATCAGGATCAGCCCCATATTGCGTTGCGTCACCAGATTGTCTATCAGCTGCAGCACCTGATCGCGCATCTGGTGATCCAACGCCGACGTCGGTTCGTCAGCAATCAACAGCTGCGGATCGTTGATCAGCGCAATGGCCAGCATCACCCGCTGCCCCATGCCACCGGAGAGCTGATGCGGATAGCGGCGGCACAGCGCCGCCGGCTCGGGCAAGCCCACCGCCGCCAGCGTCTCCAACACTTTTTCACGCCGCTCGGCGCGGCTTAGCTTCGCATGCAGCACCAGCGGCTCCTCCACCTGACGGCCGATCGGCTGATTGGGGTTCAACGCATGTTTGGGGTCTTGCATCACCATCGCCACCCGGTCGCCGCGCAGCCGGCTCCACTGGCGCTCGCTCAGGCGCGTTAAGTCTTCATCGCCTAACGTCAGGCGCTGCGCCCGCAGCTGTAACGGCGGCGGCAATAGCCCCATCAGCGCACGCGCGGTCAACGACTTGCCGGAGCCGGACTCACCGACCAGCGCCAGCCGCTCCCGCCCCATGCTGAACGAAATAGTCTTCACCAACGCCGCCGGCTGTGGCCCCGGCACGCCGATCGCCAGGCGTTCGACGGTCAATAAGGAGTTATCAATGCCCATGACGAGGATCCATTTTGTCGCGCAGGCCATCGCCCAGCAGGTTAAACGCCAGGCTGGCGAACAGGATCGCCCCGCCCGGCGCGGCGGCGACCCACCATTGGTCGAAAATCACTTTACTGCCTTCGGCCACCATCGAGCCCCATTCGGCGGTCGGCGGCGCGACGCCCATGCCGAGGAACCCCAGACCTGCGGCGGACAGGATGATGCCGCCCAGGCTCAGCGCCGCACGCACCACCGCGCTCGGCAGGCATAAAGGCAAAATGTGGCCGACCATCAGCCGCAGCCCGTTGATGCCCTGCATGCGCGCCGCCGCCAGGTAGTCGCTGCGGCGCAGCGCCAGGGTTTCGGCCCGCGCCTGGCGGGCAAAGGCCGGCCAGCTGGTCAATGCCAGCGCCAGCGCGCCGTTCATCAGCCCCGGCCCCATGACGGCCACAAACGCCAGCGCGATCACCAGGCTCGGCAGCGACAGGAAAATGTCGGTCAGGCGCATCAAAATGCGCTCTACCCAGCCGCCGAGGTAACCGGCACAGATGCCGACCAGCAGGCCGATGGGAATGGTCAACACCAGAATCAGCGACACCAGGATCAGCGTCGGCCGCGCGCCGTAAATCACGCGGGAGAGCAAATCGCGGCCAAAGCCGTCGGTACCCAGCCAGTGTGCGGCGGAAGGTGGCAATAACCGCAGCTCGATATGCTGCAGATTGGGATCGAAAGGCGCCAGCCACGGGGCCAGCAGCGCGGTGACGATCAGAATCGCCACCAGCGCCGTGCCCAGCGTCAGCGTGGTCAGGCGCCGACCGCTGCGGTAACCGACGGCCGGCTCGCTTTGCGGTTCGTGTTCAGAAAGATATTGGCTCATCGGGTTCGCGGATCCACTAAATAGGTCAAGGCGTCGGCCAGTGCATTCAACAGCACGAAACAGGTGCCGATCAGCAACGTGGCGCCGAGGATCGCCGGCGTGTCGGCAGCAAACAGCGCCGAGGTCAGATAACGCCCGACGCCGGGCCAGGCGAACACCGTTTCGGTCAATACCGCCCCTTCCAGCAGGCTGGCATAGGAGAGAGACAGTACGGTGATCAGCGTGCCCAGCACGTTGGGAAACACATGGCGCAGCAGAATGCGCAGGCGGCCGGCCCCCTTGGAACGCGCCAGCGTCACGTATTCCTTGTTGCATTCTTCCAGCATCGCCGCCCGCAGCAATCGGGTAATGCCGGCCATCGACAGCAGCGCCAACGCCACTACCGGCAGCCACAGGTGGCCGATGGCGTTGTAGAACATTTCGCGATCGCCGGACAGCCAGCTGTCGATCAACACGAAACCGCTGCGCGGCTCCATGCTGTACAAGTAGATGTCGTCAAGCCGCCCCGGCCCCGCCGACCAGTGCAGCGTGGCATAGAACAGCAGCAGCCCGAGCAGGCTCAGCCAGAAAATCGGTACCGAATAGCCGATCAGCGACAGCAGACGCGCCGCGTTATCCAGCCAGCTGCCTGGTTTGAGCACCGCCAGAAACGCCAGCGTAATGCCGCCGAGGGCGCCGAGGATAATGGCGCAGGTGGCTAACTCCACCGTCGCCGGGAAAGTACGCAGCAGATCGCTCAACACCGGCTGGGCGGTGATGCGTGAAATGCCTAAATCGCCGTGCGCCAGGTGCACCAGATAGCGCCAAAACTGCACCGGCAACGGCTGATCCAACCCCAGCTCGTGCCGCACCTGCGCATAGGTGGCTTCACTGGCGTGATCGCCCGCCACCTGCAGCGCCGGATCGATCGGCGCCAGGTGCGACAACATGAAAGTGAACAGCAGCAGACCGAGCAGCGTCAACGCCAGCGACAGCGCGCCGCCGAGCAGCCGCCCGCCCCAGCGCCAATACCGCCGGGCTGCCCCGGCGCTGGCGGACAGTTCAGCGGCCATTACTTGCTGACCTTGCTGTAGAACACCATGTCAGGGTTGATGCCCTGCACATAGCCCTTGAGGTTGTCACGCACCGCAATCAGGCTGCGCGCCTGCAGGCCGATGACGAACGGCGAGCTTTGCTGCACCTGTTTCTGCAACTGCTGGTAGTCGGCCACCCGTTTGGCGGTGTCGTTTTCCGCGGTGGCGGCCAGCGTCAGCTTGCTCAGCGCCGGGATCTGCCAGTTGGCGCGCCAGGCCAGCGTCTTGCTGCCGTCTTCCGGGTTGTAGGCGAAGGCTGCGGCGTTGGTGTTAGGATCGAAGTAATCCGGCCCCCAGGACGTCAGCGTCGCATCGTAGTTAAGCGCTTTCACCTTGGTGGAGACCTGCGAACTGATGCCCGGCACCAGTTCCACCTTCACGCCGCCCTGGGCAAAACTGGCCTGCAGCGCCTGGGCGATATCCAGGTACGGCGGCTGGTTATTGACGTCCAGACGGAAGCTGACGTTGCTGAGCCCCGCTTTGGCCAGTATCTCTTTGGCTTTTTGCGGATTGAAGCTGTACGGCTGATCCTTGAGCGCCCCCAGATAGCCGTCCGGCAGGAATGCCTGGTGGCTCTGGAACTGCCCTTTCAGCAGATCGTCGGCGATGCCTTGGTAATCGAACAGCCAGCGCGCCGCCTCCCAGAACGCCGGATTGCCGAGCGCCGGCGACGCCTTGGCGTTGAACTGCAGGAAATAAAGCGACGCGTAAGGAATGGCCAGGGGTTTGACGCCCGGCTTACCCTTCAAGGCCGCCATCTGGTCTGCCCCCAGGTTGCGCGCGATATCGGCATCGCCCTGCTCGATCAGCAAGCGGCGCGCGGCCGGATCGGGCACGTTTTTGATCAGGATGGTTTTCAGCGTCGGCGCCCCTTCCGGCGAGCCGGGGTTGGCGTCCAGCACCACCACTTCGTGCGGCACGTAGGTGCGGATTTTGTAAGGGCCGCTGCCGGCGGAGTGGCTGTTCAACCACTGGTGCCCCAGATCGTCGCCCTGCTGGTGCGCCAGCGCCTCTTTGGCGTCGACGATCGACGATACCGGCGCCGACAGCAGGCTGAGCACGAAGGCCGGGCTGACGTTTTCACTCCAGCTGATTTTTACCTGGTGGTCATCTATCTTGGTCAGGTGTTGCTCCACGTTCTTCGCGTTCCAGCCCAGCTGCGTCAGGATAAACGACGGCTCCAGATTGAGTTTCACCACCCGCGAAAGCGAGAAGATCACGTCTTCCGGCCGCAGCGGATTGCCGCTGGCGAACCTGGCGTCCGGGCGCAGGCTGAAAGTCAGGCTGCGGTTATCGGCGCCGGCCCGCCAGCTGCTGGCCAGGGTCGGCTTGAGATCGATAGGGTTGTGCGGATCGGACTGGATCAGACGTTGATACAGGCTGTTGAACGACTGCACCGTGGTTAACTCAAATCCCTGGGCCGGGTCAAAACTGACCACGTCATCGATAGACTGTGCGATCACCAGCGTGTTGGCCGGCGTCGCCGCCTGCGCGTTAACGCTGGCCGCCACGGCCAAAAACAGCAAAGAAGGAACGAGCGCTTTCATCTGAAACTCTCCAAGCGGATGGAATTTATAATAATTTCGCGAGTGTATGCGAGCACGATCGACAGCTGAAGGTACTTAAATCACTATAGATATTCTTTTTATGTATATAGATGGGATTTTGATTATTAGGGGGACGATGCAGGATGCGCGGCAGGCATTGCCTGCCGCTTATTGATTAAATCTGGTAGTCAATCACCGTATCCAGCTGCGACGAGAAGACCTTGTCCTTGATTTCGGTCAGCGACAGTGTCGGATTACATAGCTGGATAAAGCGCCAGGCATAGTTGCGCTGCAGCTGGCTGCGTTTCAGGCCCAGCCATACCGTATTGGGTTCAAACAAGTGCTCGGCGTTGAGACTCACCAACCCGCGATCGCGCTCTTTTTCATACGACATGTCCGCCAGCACGCCCACGCCCAACCCCAGTTCGACATAGGTTTTAATCACGTCGGAGTCTTGCGCGCTGAGCGCGATGTCCGGCGTCAGGCCCGCCGCTTTGAACGCCGCATCCAGCTTCGCGCGCCCGGTAATGCCCTGGCGGTAAGTGATCAGCGGCAAGGTGCTGAGCATCTCCAGCGTCACCTGCGGCTGACGCGTCAGCTCATGTCCTTCCGGCACCAAAATGGTGTGATGCCAGCGATAGTAAGGGAACGCCGCCAGCGATTCGTCGCTCATCAGCCGTTCGCTGGCGATGCCGATATCGGCTTCGCCGGCGGCCAGCATCGAGACGATCTCCTCCGGGCTGCCCTGATTGAGCACCACCCGCACCCGCGGGTATAGCGCGCGAAACTCTTTGATCACCCCCGGCAGGCTGTAGCGCGCCTGGGTGTGCGTCGTCGCGATATGCAACTGCCCCGAATCGTTGCTGCTGAAGACGTCCGCCAGGCGACGGATGTTATTGGCGTCGTTGAGAATACGTTCCGCCACCACCAGCAGCTCTTTGCCGGGTTCGGTCATGCCCAGCAGCCGCTTACCGCGGCGAATGAATATTTCAATACCCAGCTCTTCTTCCAGCTCGCGAATATGCCGACTGACGCCGGACTGCGAAGTAAATAAGGTATTGGCGACCTCGGTCAGGTTGTAGTTGCAGCGCGCCGATTCGCGAATAATTTTTAATTGTTGAAAGTTCATCCCCGTCTCCCTGTTTCTTGCGATAACCTCTGTCATATTGATACGGAGTCACGCGGGGCTGAACAAATAAGAAATAGCCTTTAGTTATGCAATTTAATACTAAGTGAATTATTTATCGTTACTTTCGGGGGGTAAAGATGGGAGTGGATGATGAATGGCTTTAAAAATAATGAGATAAGTAACCACACAAAAAAAGAGCCTTAAATAATCATGCAGAATAAAGTTATTAAATAGAGGTATTAGATATATGAAAAAGGGCTCAGCACGCTGAGCCCTTTACTGTCTACCACCCTGCCAACGCCTCAGGCCGTGGCCTCAGCCCCGAAAGCGCCGGGGCGGTTCTGCTGCAACCATTGCTGTACGTAGCGCACCAGATCGCCGATGCAATCATCCTGCATGCCGTGGTGCTTCAGCTCGTTATCCAGCGCAAACAGGTATTGCGCGTTGGTGCCCAGCGGGCCGCTGGCGCTGGCGATCAATGGCGCGATCACCTGATAGCTGGTGTCTGCTTCAAACAGCGGATGTTGAGAATTCATCACGAACACCAGTGCGGTAACCCTCTCGCCGCCATCCAACTGCAGTTCACACCAGGTGGGCACGTAGCAATCGGTCACCATTTCACGCTTCCACAGCAGCTCCAGCTCTTCGCGCAGCTTGCTTTCCGGCAGACGGAAGGCCAATCCCGTCGTCTGGCCGCCAGCTTTCAACGCCAGCATGCGCCCTGGCTGATGTAGCGTGCCGCGCCCGGCGGTCAGCCGCATGCAGAACGCCCGGTGCCAGCCCTGCAGCGTAGCGGGCCGCACTTCTTCCGATTCGAAAACTGGATTCCACATCAGGGAACCGTAACCGAATATCCATACGGGGCTGTGATCCGGCCGGCGCGATAAGGTGCAATCCAACGAGGCTGCACGCTGTTCAGGCGTCAGCAGCAACGACTCCTCAATAGCGCCGTATGCAGTTTTGCAATCCGCTTTTTGCAGAAAATCTCGCGTTAACACTGATATTACCTCCCGGGAATACGATTTCTCGTCTTCCCTCGCCACTGCTGAACCTTTGATGTTTTATTTTCGGCGGCGGATTTTTATTAATTCAATCACCGCGCCTAATAGAAATGACCTTATTCTTTTCCTGACGCGCAATCAAGTTACAAAACCGCGTTAAAGTGAAAAAGTATTTGTACTGAGCAGCAATAATATTAATTGCCGAGGTCAGCATAACGTCTGCACGATTTTATCAGGGCATAAAGCGTTACTTTTTGTGCCAACGCTCATCATCTCCCTTGCGATAGCTTTGCTTGACCGCCGCCCAGGCCACCTTGTGCGCCGTCTCCTCCCGGCTGTCGTCACCGCGTCGGTCTTCCGGATCCCGGTATTGTTGCCAGGCGCTGTTGAACGCTTCTTTATAGATCGCCTGAGCATGGGCCGGCAGCACATGCTTCACATTGTCCGGCAAGTCGTTCGTGTCTTGATAGGGCATCACGTCCTCCCGTGCGTATTCCGTGAAGCTTAAGCCTAGCTCACACTCAGTTGCGCCTCAATGAGCAAACAATTCTCATTATCAAACGGCATGGTATACTCACCGCCAAACGAACTATAAGGAGATCCCCGTGACTACCGAAGCCCCTCGCTCACGCGCCCCCTACCTGATCGCCGTCAGCGCCGTACAGGACATTACGCCGCACCTGCGCCGCATCACCTTTACCGCGCCCGATCTGCGCTACTACCCGGCCAACGCCGCCGCCGCACACATCAAGGTCTTTTTGCCGCTCGCGGGCCAAACACAGCCGGACCTGCCGACGCTGACCGAAAACGGCCCACGCTGGGCCGCAGATGCCGTACGCCCAATCGTGCGCACCTATTCCATTCGCGCCGTGCGCCCGGAACAGGCGGAAGTGGACATCGAATTCGCGATTCACGATCACCAGGGGCCGGCAGTCGACTTTGCGCGCCAGGCAAAAGCCGGCGATAAAATCGGCATCAGTAACCCGGGCGGCCCCAAACCGATGCTGCCGGCGGCCGATTTCTACTGCCTGGCGGGCGATCCTTCCTCGCTGCCTGCGCTGGCCGCGCTGTTGGAAAACCTGCCGCCGCACAGCGCCGGGCGCGCTTTCGTCCGCGTAGACAGCACTGCCGACGTGATTGACCTGAAAAAACCGGCCAGCGTTGAGGTGAATTGGATCGTCGGCGGCACGGAGAAAACCGACGAATTGGTCGCTCGGTTCCGCGCGCAGTCTCTGCCGCAGGGCGAAACCCACTTCTGGCTCGCCGGTGAAGATCGCCTGGTGGTAGATCTGCGCCGCTACCTGCGCCGCGAACGTCAATGCGATCGTAATCGTCTTTATGCCGTACCTTACTGGCGTGAAGGGCTAAATGAAGAGGGTTACCACAATAAACGGCATGAAATCATGGATAATATTGACGACTAACGGCTGTATTTTCCTTGATTAACCGCATGCTAAATAAGTAAACACGACTTTTCTCATATCTAACGTTAAAAATTGGCGTTATTGCGTAAAAGTAAGTAAATAAAACCGCACCCCGTGCGGTTTTTTTGTTACCCTGATCACATAAAGCAAGCAATTGCTTTCTCAGATAAAAACAACATCACACCGGCGCCGTGGGTGTATCCTAATATAAAATACCTACTGGAAACGCAGAGTTGCCGCATCACGGCGACCGGCGCTGACGGGCTACGCTGTTTGAGAAGGAGTGCCACCCTCATGAAGTCGCAACACGATCCTGGCCGATCCACCAAATCTCGCCACACCGAATACTCGCTGATCTTCCCCATCGCCGCGCTGGTGGTGTTGAATCTGTGGAGCAGCACCACTCACTTTCCGCTGATCGTCGGCATCAATATTCTCGCGCTGGTGGGGATCCTCAGCAGCGCCTTCAGCGTGGTGCGCCATGCCGACGTGCTGGCCCACCGGTTGGGTGAACCCTACGGCTCGCTGATCCTCAGCCTGTCGGTGGTGATCCTCGAGGTCAGCCTGATCTCGGCGCTGATGGCCACCGGCGACGCCGCGCCGGCGCTGATGCGCGACACGCTGTATTCCATCATCATGATCGTTTCCGCCGGCCTGGTGGGTTTCGCGCTGCTGCTCGGCGGGCGCAAGTTCGCCACCCAGTACGTCAACCTGGGCGGCATCAAACAGTACCTGATGGCGATTTTCCCGTTGGCGGTGATCGTGCTGGTGTTCCCGAGCGCGCTGCCGGGCGGCAACTTCAGCACCGGACAAGCGCTGTTGGTGGCACTGATCTCCGCCGCCATGTATGGCGTGTTCCTGGTGATCCAGACCAAAACCCACCAGAGCCTGTTCGTGTACGAGCATGAAGACGACGATGGCGACCCGCATCACGGCAAGCCCTCTTCCCATAGCAGTGCCTGGCATGCCGCCTGGCTCGTCGTGCACCTGATCGCGGTTATCGCCGTCACCAAGTTCAATGCCAATCCGCTGGAAGGCCTGCTGACCAAGATGAATGCGCCGGCGCAGTTCACCGGCTTCCTGGTGGCGCTGTTGATCCTGTCGCCTGAAGGGCTGGGCGCGCTGCGCGCCGTGTTGAACAATCAGGTGCAACGTGCCATGAACCTGTTCTTCGGTTCGGTGCTGGCGACCATCTCCCTGACGGTACCGGCGGTCACCATCATCGCCACCCTGACCGGGCAGACGCTGATCTTCGGCCTGCAAACGCCGCATATCGTGGTGATGCTGACGGTGTTGCTGCTGTGCCAGCTGTCGTTCTCGACCGGCCGCACTAACGTGCTGAACGGCACCGCCCACCTGGCGCTGTTCGCCGCCTACATGATGACTATCTTCGCCTGATCAAAAAGGGGCGCACACAGTGCGCCCCTGTCTTCGTTATACCGAGAAGAATATCGCCGCGGCGATCCCCCCGAACAAAATCCACTTGATGATGTAATAACCGGTACGGTTCCAGGCCTTCAGGCGTTTCCCCACTCGACGTATCGCATAGATGTATTTGAACATCTTGTTGACGCCGCCGGTGCGATCGCCCTCTTCGTTCGGCGCGGTGGCGGCGCTCATCAGATTGCGCCCCAGCCAGTGGTTCACCGCCTGCGCCCAACGGTAGCGCATCGGCCGTTCGATGTCGCAGAACAGGATCAGACGATTTTGCCCGCTCTGATTTTCCGCGTAGTGCAGGTAGGTTTCATCGAACATCACGCCTTCACCGTCGCGCCAGCTGTAGCGCTCGCCGTCCACCTCAATAAAGCAGCGGTCATCGTTGGGGGTAATCAGCCCCAGGTGATAACGCAGCGAACCGGCATAAGGGTCGCGGTGGCGCGGCAAGCGGCTGCCGTCCGGCAGTTCGGCAAACATCGCCGCCTTGACCGAAGGCAGGCTGCGCAGCAGTTCCGTGGTCTGCGGGCACAGGGTCATGGCGGAAGGATGGCTGTCCTCATACCATTTCAGATAAAAGCGTTTCCAGCCAGTCTTGAAGAACGAGTTGAACCCGGCGTCGTTGAATTGATCGGACGCTTTGATCTGCTGGATCTCCATCAGCTTCTGTCCTTCGTCGCGGATGGTTTCCCAATTCTCCCGCAGTACCGCCAGCTCAGGGAACTGCTCCGGCTTCAGGTACGGCGTGGTCGGCACACGGGAAAACAGATACATAAAGACGTTCAGCGGTGCGGTAAAGGTGGAATGGTCAGACAGCTGTCGCCACACGTTGTAGCGTACCCGCCCGCGGTAATGCACATAGACGACGCATAAAATAAGCAAAATCAGAATGATATATTTCATGTTTGAATCGCATCAAGGAACTCACACTCAATGCGCCGCACGGCGCACACCCCAGATAGTGTCCTTTTGGCGGCGCACGCAAGTTGCGCGCCAATCTGGAACCCATTAATCATTAACGCTAACTCAACGAAAATCTATACAAATAACCACAATAATTTACACAAAGGCTAAACGAGAGGGGAAATTGCGGAGAGAAAAAAGGCCGCCGAAGCGGCCTTTCTATTAGCGGATAGGTTAACTGTAAGCGTTGAGCGTGCGCTGGCACAAAGCGGAGCGCACGCAGTCCTGTTTCTCAAAGCGGATAACGCCGATCATCTCGTCCTCTTCGAAGCGTTCCAGCGCGTCGCTGAGGCCGGATTTCACGCCGCGTGGCAAGTCGCACTGGGTCACGTCACCGTTAACGATAACCGTCACGTTTTCTCCCAGGCGGGTCAGGAACATTTTCATCTGGCTGGCGGTCACGTTCTGGGCTTCATCCAGGATAACGACCGCATTTTCGAAGGTGCGTCCACGCATATAAGCGAACGGCGCAATCTCTACCTTGCCGATTTCCGGCCGCAGGCAGTACTGCATAAAGGAGGAACCCAAACGGCGCACCAGGATGTCATACACCGGGCGGAAATAAGGCGCGAATTTCTCGGAGATATCACCCGGCAAGAAGCCAAGGTCTTCATCCGCCTGCAAAACAGGACGGGTAACGATAATCCGATCCACCTCTTTATGGATCAGCGCCTCCGCCGCCTTGGCGGCGCTGATGAATGTTTTGCCACAGCCGGCTTCGCCGGTGGCGAAGATCAGCTGCTTATTCTCTATGGCTGATAAGTAATGACCCTGAGCTTCGGTTCTAGCCTCGATGGGTGAGCTATCGCGCTTGTCTCGCGCCATGCCGATAGACTCGACTCCCCCCATTTGCACCAGCGAGGTCACAGACTCTTCTTCCAGCTGGCGATGACTACGAGCGTCACGACGAATAACGCGTTTCGCTTCACGACGTGCTTTGATCACTGCTTTCTGTCTACCCATAGTGGCACCTTACAGTTTGTTTCACCTACCGCAACGGCCAGGCCGCGCGATTATGTTTCACACACGTATTAGGTTTTGGCCTCCTCCGAGCCAATAAGAGCCAAGGGACAAGGTGAATCGACGGCAACGCTTAAGCGCCGTGTCTTCACGGGACAACGCGGACTGCATCAATAAACGTGGAGTAAAAAGTGATGAGATTCGATAGCGATAAGAGTGCGGGGTTGCCGGTAAAAGAGAGTCGGAGAGAGAACCCTCGTTACAACGAGAAATCAGGGGAGATGTGTTATTTTTTCTTTCCAGCCCAACCAAGGACTTTACCATTAGCGATCCCCGCAGTGATATTTACAGCTTCAAGCTGTGCACCGTGTGAAAACTACCGCCAGATGATTACAGTATAATGACATTCAATCCTGTCGCGTTACTAAAATGTAAAAAAATTTTATATCTTTTGTTTTCAGTTAGCGCAAAAACACTATATCACGCTCGGCACGTCATTCCATAAAAATTTTTACCCTATAAATATCAACAAATTACAATTAAAAACCGCGAATGACACTTTAGTTTCTCGATTAAAATTTGCACAACCAAAAGTCGGCGGGCCCTTCAGATTTTTTAATTCGCAGGCGACGGATTGAATTGAACCCCGTCGCTTAATGTCCCGCACAATAGGCAAGCCAACGTAAAACGAGGCGGAAGATCCCGCCTCGTCATTGCGCGCTTAGGCCTTGAGCAGGCCGCTGGCCAAATAGTCGCCGCCCTCTTTCACGCCCGGCAATACGAAGAAATACCCGCCGCCGATCGGCTTGATGTATTCTTCCAGCGCTTCGCCGTTGAGCCTTTTTTGCACCGTCAGGAATCCTTTTTCCAGATCGGCCTGATAGCAGACAAACAGCAGCCCCATTTCCAGCTGCCCGGCATTGGAAACGCCAAGGGAATAGCTGTAGCCACGCCGCAGCATCAGGTTGCTTTGGCTTTCCGGCGTGCGCGGGTTAGCCAGCCGAATGTGCGCATCCATCGGGATCACCTTGCCGTCAGGATCGTTCGCGTAGTTCGGCTCGTCATGTTCATGCTTCATGCCGAGCGGCGCGCCGCTGTGCTTTTCGCGACCGAAAATGGTTTCCTGTTCCTGCAGCGGCGTGCGATCCCAAAACTCCACTCGGAAGCGAATAATGCGCGCTGCCTGGTAGCTGCCGCCCGCCGTCCACGCCGGCTCGCCGACGTTGTCGCCGACCCACACCACCTTATCCATCAGCGGTTTGTTGTCGGTTTTCGGGTTGGCGGTGCCGTCTTTGAAGCCCAGCAGGTTGATCGGCGTTTCTTTGCCTTTGCTGCGCGCCGCATGCGCGGAGATAAATCCTTCCCGCTTCCAGCGCACGCTGAGCAGATCCGGCGAATGCTTGATGATGTCGCGCAGTGCGTGAATCACCGTTTCATTGGTGTTGGCGCAGATCTGCAGCAGCAGATCGCCGTGGCAAAGCCCGGCGTCCAGCGCATCGTTGGGGAAGCGGGTCATTTTTTGCAACCGCAGCGGCTTTTGCGCCTGCAGGCCAAAGCGTTCGTCGAACAGCGATGCGCCGACCGAGACGGTGATGGTCAGGTTATCCGGGTAAATCTCCGGCCCCATGATCCCCGAATCAAGCGGCGGCAGCTTGGCGTCCACCTCCGGCGCCTTGCCGCCGTGGGTCAGGAACGCGATGCGATCGGTCAGCAGCCGGAACAGGCGCTCCAGATCCGCTTTGCTGGTCGCCAGCACGTCGAACGCCACCAGCATCATCGCCGCCTGTTGCGGGGTCAGCACCCCGGCCTGATGGCGGCCATAAAACGGCTGTTTCTGCCAGCGCTCATCCTGCGGCGTCGCCAACGGCTCCGCCACGTTGCCCGTCGCCTGCGCCAGGCGGGTGCCGCCCAGCGCCAGTGCGCTTAGCCCCAGCCCCTGCAGCAAACGGCGCCGCGAAGGCGATGCCGCCCCCTGAGAATGCGGATGAGGCCCGTTATTCGGGCCTGCCTTGTTGCTCATAACCGTATGCCTCAGTCCAGACCCAATACGCCGCGCAGTTGGGAAAGGTCTTCCGCCAGCGTGGTGATCGGCCCTTTCAACGCATTGCGATCGGCATCGGTCAGCTTCTCATAGGACTCATAGCCCTCTTTGGTTTGGTACTTCGCCAAAATGGTGTCGACGGTTTTGAAGTTGGCGTCGATCTTGTCCAGCAGCGGCTTGTTGGCCTTGACCAACAGCGGGCGCAGCAGGTTGACTATCTTCTGCGCGCCGTCGACGTTGGCCTGGAAATCCCACAGGTCGGTGCGGCTGTAGCGGTCTTCTTCACCGCTGATCTTGCTGGCCGCCACTTCTTCGATCAGCCCGGCTGCGCCGCCCACCACCTTGCTCGGCGGGAAGGTCAGTTCACTCACGCGCTTTTGCAGCTCTACGGTGTCGTGGTACAGGCGATCGGCGTAGGCGCCCATGTCTTTGGTGGAGTTGTCGGCAAACAGCGCCTTCTCCAGACGGTGGAAACCGGTGAAGTTCGGATCCGCCGATTTCTTCTCGTAGTCGTCTTCACGGGCGTCGATGCTGCCATCCAGATCGGAGAACAGCTCGGCGATCGGCTCGATGCGTTCATAATGCTGGCGGGTCGGCGCGTACAGCTTGCGCGCTTGCTCCACGTTGCCGGCCTTCACCGCGTCGGTGAACAGCTTGGTCTGTTTCACCAGCCCATCGACTTCTTTGATGACGTAGACTTTGTATTCGGCGATCGGGCCAACCAAGTCCAGCGCGTTCGGTTTACCGTCGGTGGCGCCATTGCTTGCCGCGGTGACGGTCAGTTTGCCTTTCGGGTTGCTGAGCAGCCCACAGGTCATGTCGTATTCGCCCGCTTCCAGCGTGGCGGTCATTTTCTGGGTGAAGCCCGGCGCGATGTTCTCGCGCTCTTCCACCACCATCACCCCTTTCAGGATTTCCCATTCGACGTTTTTCTGGCTGGTGTTATGCACCACAAACTGCGTTTTGCCTGCCGGCACCGTCAGCTGCATCGGTTCGCACTGCTTGTCGTTAACCGTAACCTTGACCTGCGGCACGTCCGCCGCCAACGCGTCGATGCTCAGCGCAAACGCCGGGATAGCCAGTAATGCTGCGTGCAACGCCTTGCGGCGAAATAACGGAGTAGACATACGAGATTCCCTATTAAACATTAATGATTGATTTTACGTTGCGCCGGGGCCGCTGCCGGCTCCGCGCGCTGCGGCAGGAAAAAGAAAATCAGCGCCGGGATCAGATACAAGAAGTAGACCGCCACTTCGCTGACCGTCGGCGCTTCCTGGTACCCGAGGATGCCTTCCAGCAGGGTGCCGAACAGCGAATGGGTCGACAGGGTGCTGCTGAAATCGAAGGCGATAGCCTGGAAGTGGTTCCACAGGCCGGCTTCGTGGAAGGCGCGGATCGCTCCGGCGGCCAGGCCGGCGGCGACGAACAGAATGAACAGGCTGGTCCATTTGAAAAACTTGGCCAGGTGCAGCTTCACCCCACCCCAATAAATCATCATGCCCAGCACGATGGCGGCCACCAGGCCGAGCACCGCGCCGATCGGCGCTGCGGCGCCCACGTCTTGCTGGAACGCCGCCAGCAGGAAGAACACCGACTCCAGCCCTTCGCGCGCCACGGCGAAGAACACCATCGCCACCAGCGCCCACCCCTGCCCTTTACCGGCGTTGAGCGCCTGATCGATCGCCCCTTCCAGATGCACCTTGACCGACTTGGACACCTTACGCATCCAGAACACCATATAGGTGAGGATCAGCACCGCCACCACCGCCACGATGCCCTCGAACAGCTCCTGCTGTTTCTGCGGGAACTCGCCGGTGGTTTCATTGATGAAGATGCCGAGCGCCAGACACAGCGCCGCGGCGACAATCACGCCGATCCACACCGCGCCCAGCCATTGGCTGCGCTGCGTGCGTTTCAGGTAGCTGGCGATCAGGCTGACGATCAGCGCAGCCTCCAGCCCCTCGCGGAACATAATAAGAAAGGGAACGAACATAAATAATCACCCCTGAAAAGACCGCAGCGGCAGAGAAAACTGACTCGAAATGAGCGGCGGCAACTCTGTAAAGAAACGTAAAAACCAACGAGAGTGATTATCATTCTGCCAAGAAGAAATACAAGAGGCGCAAGCGTGATTTTTTCTAATCAAATGTCGCCAGGTGTTACAGCCGGATGACGGCGATCGGCAGGCAAAAAAAAGGGGCGCTCTGCGCGCCCCTTACCGACTGACATCGAACGGCGTTACACCGTTTTGTACTCGGCTTCCGCCTGATCGAAACGCTCGGTCATGGTGGCGGAAGGCTGGCGGCCCATCAGGCTCACCACCACGATGGCGAGGCAGCCCAGGATGAAGCCCGGGATGATTTCATACAGGCCCAGCCATTCGTATTGTTTCCAGACGATCACCGTCACTGCACCGACCAGCATGCCGGCCAGCGCGCCGTTGCGGGTCATGCGCGACCACATCACCGAAATCAGCACAACCGGGCCGAAGGCGGCGCCAAAACCGGCCCAGGCGTAGCTCACCAGCCCCAGCACGCGGTTCTCCGGGTTGGCCGCCAGCGCGATGGCGATCAACGCCACCACCAGCACCATGACGCGGCCGACCCACACCAGCTCGCGCTGGCTGGCACCTTTACGCAGGAACGCCTTGTACAGGTCTTCGGTGATCGCGCTGGAGCACACCAGCAGCTGGCAGCTCAGGGTACTCATGACCGCCGCCAGAATCGCCGACAGCAGCACGCCCGCTACCCATGGGTTGAACAGCAGCATCGCCAGTTCGATGAACACGCGTTCGCCGTTCTGCGACACGTTACCGGCTTGATCCGGGTTGTTGGCGAAGTAAGCAATGCCGAAGAAACCGACGGCGATGGTGCCGGCCAGGCACAGGATCATCCAGGTCATGCTGATGCGACGCGCGCTGCGGATGGTGCGGTGAGAATCCGCCGCCATGAAACGCGCCAGGATGTGCGGCTGGCCGAAGTAGCCCAGACCCCACCCCAGCAGCGACAGGATGGCGACGAAGTTCAGCCCCTTCAGCATGTCGAGGTTGGCCGGGTTCTGCGCCTGGATCACCAGCATCGAGGTATCGATGCCGCCGACGGCGAAGATCACGATCACCGGCGTCAGGATCAGCGCGAAAATCATCAGGCTGGCCTGCACGGTGTCGGTCCAGCTCACCGCCAGGAAACCGCCGATAAAGGTGTAGAGGATGGTCGCTGCGGCGCCGGCCCACAGGGCGGTTTCGTAGCTCATGCCGAAGGTGCTTTCGAACAGGCGCGCGCCGGCTACGATGCCGGAGGCGCAGTAAATGGTGAAGAACACCAGGATAACGATGGCCGAGATCACGCGCAGCAGCTTGCTGTTGTCTTCAAAGCGGCTGGTGAAATAATCCGGCAGCGTCAGGGCGTTGTTGTTGGCTTCGGTATGCACGCGCAGCCTTCCTGCCACCAGCTTCCAATTCAGGTAAGCGCCGATGGTCAGGCCGATAGCGATCCAGCTTTCGGAGATGCCGGAGAGGAAGATGGCGCCCGGCAGGCCCATCAGCAACCAGCCGCTCATGTCGGAAGCGCCGGCGGACAGCGCGGTCACCACGCTGCCCAAACTGCGGCCGCCGAGAATATAGTCATCAAAGTTGTTGGTTGCCCGGTAGGCAAGCAGGCCGATCAGCACCATCCCGAAAATGTACACCAGGAAGGTCACCAGCATAGGTGTGCTCATTGTCATTTAATTCTCCACTTTCATTATTATTCGCGTTTCGCTCCGGCCAAGCCGGCGCCGGTAAACCCACGCGCAATGCATTTCACTGGCCGCCGCGCCGGAACGTGGCGCTGCCTGCGAGCAAGTGCAGGTAAAATAGTTTCTGCCCGTAATTGTTGACCGTCGGTTATCCTAGATGAGCCTTTCATCAACCAACAAGATATTTAACAACAAAGTTACACAAAGTTTACCCTGCGTCACATTTACCGGGCACAAAGGTTGCACTCACGACAAGCAAAATGAGTTGCACCTGGTTATTACCCTTATATACCGCAAGGTAAAACGTTTGCGGCATCATAAACCCCGCCGCATTCGCTCAATAACGCAACATTCGTGCCAACTGCCCATGTTAAAAAATCGATGAAACTCACACTTCGCTCATCAGCCTGATTTAACAAGGTTGCACAAAGTTGCAACATGCAGGATATTGTCTGCATTCTTGACACCACACATCACACGAACCTATCCCAACAGGCTTTCCGGCCTGCTGTTTGTCTAGCCTGATGGGATAGGTTCTAAACACAGGAGTTGGATAGGCATGGGCACTACCACAATGGGCGTGAAACTCGACGAGGCAACACGCGACCGGATCAAAAGCGCCGCGCAGCGCATCGATCGCACGCCGCACTGGCTCATCAAGCAGGCCATCTTTAATTACCTCGAGCGTCTCGAGAGCGGTTCCGATATTCCTGAAATTCCAGCGCTGGCCGCTGCGGGCCAGCCTGAAGCGGACGACATTATGCCGCAAGCGCAGGAAGAGTCACACCAGCCATTCCTCGATTTCGCCGAACAAATTCTGCCGCAGTCGGTCACCCGCGCCGCCATCACCGCCGCCTATCGTCGCCCGGAGACCGAAGCGGTGCCGATGTTGCTCGAACAGGCGCGATTACCCGCCGATCTTGCTCAGGCTACTCACAAAATGGCCTACGGCATCGCCGAGAAGTTGCGTAACCAAAAAAGTGCAAACGGCCGCGCCGGCATGGTGCAAGGCCTGCTGCAAGAGTTCTCCCTCTCCTCGCAGGAAGGCGTGGCGCTGATGTGCTTGGCGGAAGCGCTGTTGCGTATTCCGGACAAACCGACCCGCGATGCCCTGATCCGCGACAAGATCAGCAACGGCAACTGGCACTCGCACCTGGGGCGCAGCCCGTCGCTGTTCGTCAACGCCGCCACCTGGGGCCTGCTGTTCACCGGCAAGCTGGTGTCCACGCATAACGAAGCCAATCTGTCCCGTTCGCTGAACCGCATTATCGGCAAGAGCGGCGAGCCGCTGATCCGCAAAGGCGTGGACATGGCGATGCGCCTGATGGGCGAACAGTTCGTGACCGGCGAAACCATCGCCGAGGCGCTGGCCAACGCGCGCAAGCTCGAAGAAAAAGGTTTCCGCTACTCCTACGACATGCTGGGCGAAGCCGCCCTGACCGAAGCCGACGCGCAGGCCTACCTGGTTTCCTACCAGCAGGCAATTCATGCCATCGGCAAAGCCTCCAACGGCCGCGGTATCTATGAAGGCCCCGGCATCTCCATCAAACTGTCCGCCCTGCACCCGCGCTACAGCCGCGCGCAGTACGAACGCGTCATGGAAGAACTCTACCCGCGCCTGCTGTCGCTGACCCTGCAGGCACGCCAGTACGATATCGGCATCAACATCGACGCCGAAGAGGCCGACCGTCTGGAGATCTCGCTCGATCTGCTGGAGAAGCTGTGCTTCGAGCCGCAGTTGGCCGGCTGGAACGGCATCGGCTTCGTGATCCAGGCTTACCAAAAACGCTGTCCGTTCGCCATCGATGCGGTGATCGACATGGCGCAACGCAGCCGCCGTCGCCTGATGATCCGTCTGGTGAAGGGCGCTTACTGGGACAGCGAAATCAAACGCGCCCAGATGGACGGCCTGGAAGGCTATCCGGTTTACACCCGCAAGGTCTATACCGACGTTTCCTACCTGGCCTGCGCCCGCAAGCTGCTGTCGGTGCCGAACCTGATCTATCCGCAGTTCGCGACCCACAACGCCCATACCCTGAGTGCCATCTATCACCTGGCCGGCAACAACTACTACCCTGGCCAGTATGAGTTCCAATGCCTGCACGGCATGGGTGAGCCGCTGTACGAACAGGTGGTGGGTAAAGTGGCCGACGGCAAACTGAACCGTCCTTGCCGCATCTATGCACCGGTCGGCACCCATGAAACGCTGCTGGCTTACCTGGTGCGCCGCCTGCTGGAAAACGGCGCCAACACCTCGTTCGTCAACCGCATCGCCGACGCCACCCTGCCGCTCGACGAGCTGGTGGCCGATCCGGTCAGCGCCGTGGAAGCGCTGGCGGCCAGCGAAGGCCAGATTGGCCTGCCGCATCCGCGCATTCCGCTGCCGCGCGAGCTGTATGGTGAGAAACGTACCAACTCCAGCGGCCTGGATCTGTCCAACGAACAGCGTCTGGCTTCGCTGTCCAGCGCCCTGCTCACCAGCGCCAGCCATCCATGGCGCGCGGAACCTATCATCGATGCCGAGTTGGATCAGGGCGTCGAACAGCCGGTAATCAACCCGGCCGAGCCGGGCGATGTGGTCGGCTACGTGCGTGAAGCTACCGAAAGCGAAGTCAGCCGCGCGCTCGACGCCGCTGCAGCCGCCGGCCCAATCTGGTTCGCGACACCGCCGACGGAGCGCGCCGCGATCCTCGAACGCGCCGCCGAGCTGATGGAGAGCCAGCTGCAAAGCCTGCTGGGCATTCTGGTGCGCGAAGCGGGTAAAACCTTCAACAACGCCATCGCCGAAGTGCGTGAAGCGGTCGATTTCCTGCACTACTACGCCGGCCAGGTGCGCGACGACTTCGCCAACGACAGCCACCGCCCGCTGGGCCCGGTGGTCTGTATCAGCCCGTGGAACTTCCCGCTGGCGATCTTCACCGGCCAAATCGCCGCTGCGCTGGCGGCGGGCAACAGCGTGCTGGCAAAACCGGCCGAGCAAACGCCGCTGGTCGCCGCGCAGGCAGTGCGTATTCTGCTGGAAGCCGGTATTCCGCAAGGCGTACTGCAGCTGCTGCCTGGCCAGGGTGAAACCGTCGGCTCGACGTTGGTTAACGATGCCCGCGTCCGCGGCGTGATGTTTACCGGTTCCACCGACGTCGCCGGCATTCTGCAGCGCAGCATCGCCGGCCGTCTGGATCCGCAAGGCCGCCCGACGCCGCTGATCGCCGAAACCGGCGGCCTGAACGCCATGATCGTCGACTCTTCAGCCCTAACCGAACAGGTGGTGACCGACGTGGTAGCCTCCGCCTTCGACAGCGCCGGCCAGCGCTGCTCCGCGCTGCGTATCCTGTGCATTCAGGAAGACGTGGCCGAGCACACGCTGCAAATGCTGCGCGGCGCGATGGCCGAGTGCCGCATGGGCAACCCGGAGCGCCTGTCTACCGACGTGGGCCCGGTGATCGACGCCGAAGCCAAAACCGGCATCGAACGCCACATCCAGGCGATGCGCGCTAAAGGCCGCAAGGTCTACCAGGCTGCCAAAGGCAGCGTGCAAGATGAGAAAGAGTGGGCGCGCGGCACCTTCATCAAACCGACGCTGATCGAACTCGACAGCTTCGACGAGCTGCAAAAAGAGATCTTCGGCCCGGTGCTGCACGTGGTGCGCTTCCAGCGCAACAATCTGGACGCGCTGGTCGATCAGATCAACGCCGCCGGTTATGGCCTGACGCTGGGCATTCACACCCGTATCGATGAAACCATCGCCCGGGTGACCGAACGCGCCAAGGTCGGCAACCTGTACGTCAACCGTAACATGGTCGGCGCGGTGGTCGGCGTGCAGCCGTTCGGCGGCGAAGGCCTGTCGGGCACCGGCCCGAAAGCCGGCGGTCCGCTTTATCTGTACCGTCTGCTGGCCAACCGTCCGGACGACGCGCTGCAGCGCACGCTGCACCGTCAGGACGACGAGCGCCCGATGGAAGCCACCGCGCGGCCGCAGCTGTTAGGCGCGCTGCAATCGCTGGAGAAATGGGCGGTCACCAGCCAACACGGCGAACTGGCGGCATTGGCGCAGCGCTATGCGGAACTGGGCCAGGGCGGCACCGTACGCCCGCTGCCGGGCCCAACCGGCGAGCGCAATACCTATGCCCTGTTGCCGCGTGAACGCGTGCTGTGCCTGGCGGATAACGAAACCGACGCGCTGACCCAGCTGGCCGCCGTGCTGGCGGTTGGCAGCTGCGTGCTGTGGCCGGAAGCGGAACTGCAGCGCAATCTGTTCCGCCGCCTGCCGAACGATGTGCAGGCGCGCATCGCCTTCAGCAAAGACTGGCAGCAGGATAAGGTCGAGTTCGACGCCGCCATCTACCACGGCGATGCCGACCAGCTGCGCATCCTGTGCGAGCAGATCGCGCAGCGCGGCGGCGCCATCGTCTCGGTGCAGGGCTTCGCCCACGGTGAAACCAATATCCTGTTGGAACGCCTGCTGATCGAGCGTTCGCTGAGCGTCAACACCGCCGCCGCCGGCGGTAACGCCAGCCTGATGACCATCGGTTAACGCATCGTCAAGGCGGCCATGCATGGCCGCCTGATTTGCTCACCGCTACGCAAACCCTGCACTTGTGCAGGGTTTTTTATTGCCCGCAGCCCGGTCAGCCGTTAGCGTATTGCTATCCTGGCATGAGGATGCGGCGCCTCATGGGCGATAACAACAGGGTGAACTCAGAATGAATTAGTCTGCTTGCAAACCGTGGCAGCACGCTACTCGTCGCATTGACTCTCGGGTTCGGCAACATCCGGGATACGGTAGCCGCAGCGGGTTTCTCGCCGCCGCTGCGCGAAACGAATTGTTGAAAGCGGAGTGAACGCGGACGGGGGAAGCTCCCCCGCCGTCTTATTGATTCAGGAATTTGTCGAGGAATTGCTGGGTACGCTGGTGCTGCGGGTTGGCGAACAGCGCTTTGGCCGGGCCCTGTTCAACGATGCGGCCGTGGTCCATAAAGATAACCCGGTCAGCGACGTCGCGGGCGAAGCTCATCTCATGGGTGACGATCACCATGGTGCGTTTCTCTTCCGCCAGTGAGCGCATGGTATTGAGCACTTCCCCCACCAGCTCGGGATCGAGCGCCGACGTCGGCTCATCGAACAAAATCACCTCCGGCTGCATTGCCAGCGCGCGCGCGATAGCCACCCGCTGCTGCTGCCCGCCGGACAGTCGACGTGGATAAGCCTGCTCTTTGCCGCTCAGGCCCACCTTGGCCAGCAACGCGCGGGCGCGCTGTTCCGCGCTGGCTTTCGCCTCGCCTTTAACGATAACCGGCCCTTCGATGATGTTTTCCAGCACCGAACGGTGCGGGAACAGGTTGAAGTTCTGGAACACGAAACCGACCTGCTGACGCAGCGCCCGCACCTGATTTTTCTGTTTGCTCAGCGGCTTGCTGCCGTCGATCAGGATATCGCCGACGCGAATGGTGCCGGAATCCGGCTCCTCCAGCAGGTTAATGCAGCGCAACAAGGTGGTTTTCCCCGAACCGCTCGGCCCGATGATCGCCACCACTTCGCCGGCGTCCACCGCCAGATCGATCCCATGCAGCACCGTCTGACCCTTGAACTGCTTGGTCAATTGCTTAACTTCAATGGCACTCATGCGCTACTCCTGATCCTGGCGATTAACGTGGGCTTCCAGACGGTTTTGCAGCGCGGAAAGCAGGGTTGCCATCACCCAATAAATCAGCGATGCCGCCAGGTACATGGTGAACACTTCCAGCGTGCGCGAGGTGATCAGCTGCGCCTGGCGGAACAGTTCCGGCACCTGTATGGTGGCGGCCAGCGAGGTGTCTTTCACCAAGCCGATAAAGCTGTTGCCCAGCGGCGGCAAGGCGGTGCGCGCCGCCTGCGGCAAGATCACCCGACGCAGGGTTTGCCAACGGGTCATGCCGATGCTGGCGGCGGCTTCCCACTGCCCTTTGTCGATCGACGAAATCGCCGCACGCAGCGTTTCCGAGGTGTAAGCGGCGGTATTGAGCGACAGGCCAATCAGCGCCGCCGGGAAGGGATCGAACTCGATGCCGAACTGCGGCAGACCGTAATAGATCATAAACAGTTGGGCGATCAACGGCGTACCGCGGAACAGCGACACGTAGATACGCGACAGCCACGACAGCGGCCAAAGCGGTGAAAGGCGCATCAGCGCCAGCAGAAAACCGAGCAGCAACCCCAACGCCATACCGCCCAGGCTGAGCTGAAGCGTCAGTATTGCGCCCTTCAATAAAAATGGCGCTGAATCCAGCGCCAGTTGAATACTTTCGTGCATTATTTAGTTACGTCCGCGCCAAACCATTTCTCGGAGATCTTCGCCATCGTGCCGTCTTTTTGCATCTCGGCGATCGCCTGGTCAATCGCTGCCAGCAGCTCTGGGTTGTTCTTGCGCAGCGCCACGCCGGATTCCTGGCGAGAGAACGCCGGGCCGGCTACCGCCAGCGTATCGCCGGTTTTCTTCACCAGATCCAGCGCCGCCAGGCGATCCACCAGAATGGCGTTGATGCGGCCAACGCGCAGATCCTGATACTTGGTCGGGTCATCGTCGTAGGTGCGCACGTCCACGCCCTGCACGTTCGCGCGCAGCCATTGCTCATAGTTGGTGCCCAGGCCCACGCCAACCTTCTTGCCCTTCAGGTCTTCCGGCTTGGTGATGGTGCCTTCGTTGCCTTTTTTCACCAGCGCCTGAATACCGGAAACGGTGTACGGGGTGGAGAAGTCATATTTCTTCTTGCGCTCATCGGAGAGCGTGACCTGGTTGATAACCACGTCGATACGTTTCGAGTCCAACGACGCCAGCATGCCGTCCCACTTGGTCGGGTTCAGCTTGGCTTTCACGCCCAGATGTTCCGCCAGCGCGTTGGCGAAATCCACTTCAAAACCGGTCAGCTTGCCGTCTTCACCCTGGAAGCTGAACGGCGGATAGGTGCCTTCCAGCCCGACGATCAGCGTGCCACGCTGTTTCACCTGCTGCAGCAGATTGTCGGCGGCATAGGCTTGAGTCGTCACACCGGCGGCCAATGCGATACCCACCACGCCCAACAACCATTGACGACGAACTTTCGCAAACATCATAAACACCCCTGTGTGTTATTTATCTTTTTTGATATCAGCACTTTAACAGTGCGACCGTCCGCATAAAGGAATATAACTTTATAAATATAGTTCAAAATGGAATAACAAGCGGTATTTACACCTGCGGATGGTAGGCGAACAGCGCCGGCGCACCGCCGGTGTGAACGAACAGAATAGGACCTTCATCGCGGAAGCGCCGCTGGGCGATGCCGTCGATCAAACCGGCCATCGCTTTGCCGGTGTATACCGGATCCAGCAACACGCCCTCTTGCTGCGCCAGCAGCTGCACCGCCGCCATCCCCTCTTCGTTCGGCATGCCGTACTGCGGCGCGAAATAATCGTCCCACAGCGCGATCGGCGCCAGTTCGTCGATATTCAGCGAACAGGCCAGAGCTTTCTGGATCTGCTCCACCTTCGGCAGCTGATCGATCACGGTGCGCGAAACCGTTACGCCGATCAGATCGGTTTCCGGCAACAGCTGCTGCAATCCTACCGCCAGCCCGGCGTGGGTGCCGGCGCTGCCGGACGCCACCACCACCGAACTGAACGCCACGTTGCTGCGTTGGCTCTGTTCGGCGATTTCCAATGCGCACTGCACGTATCCCAGCGCGCCCAGCGCATTGGAGCCGCCCACCGGCACCACGTAAGGCCGGAACCCCTGCGCCTCAAGGCGCGTCGCCAGTTCCGCCAGCTGTTGCTGCGGATCGTGCAGCGCTTCGCACATCACCACCTCGGCGTTGAACAGGCCGAGCAACAGGCGGTTGCCGTTGGTCAGGTAGTTTTCCGCGCGGGTGTCGATAGGGTTTTCCAGCAGCGCGACGCAGTGCAGGCCGAGTTTCGCCGCCACCGCCGCCGTCTGGCGCACGTGGTTGGATTGAATGGCGCCGGCGGTGACCAGCGTATCGGCGCCTTGTCGCAGCGCGTCGGCGGCCAGAAACTCGAGCTTTCTCAGCTTGTTGCCACCCATGGCCATTGGAGTGACATCGTCACGTTTAAGGTAGATTTCGCGGCCGAGGTAATCGGAGAGACGGGACAGCTTTTCGAGCGGTGTGGCGGTGCCAACCAGATCCAGACGCGGAAATTGCGCCAGTTGTTGTTGCAGGTTCACTACTTCCCCCCAGGGAATCGAATATCAACATCTGATAACCGATAGATTTAGCAGATGTGAACTGAATAATCATCCTTTATCACGGGGGAAACAGCAGGCCCCGGCCCAACGACCGGGGAAAAGTCTCAGTAGCTGCGCTGCCAGGCGAGATACTGATCGTATTTGCGCAGCGCAATGCGGTAGTTGTTGTGCGCCGCGGTAGGCAGATCGTCGATGATGCGCTGATGGCTGGCGCTGCTGGCGAATTTATCCGCCGGATAGTTGCGCGCCACCAGCATTTCGTCCAGCCGGCGCAGCCGCACCACATACTCGCGGATGGTGCTGTGGCTCATCTCGGTCTGTTCGAACAGATACTGCTTGAACGCCATGATGTCGAAATAGCTCGGGTGGCTGTTGCAGGAGATCTCGCTGCAAAAGCGGCACAGCGCGGTCAGCTCGTGCTGCACGTTTTGCCAGACCGCATCGTCGATCGGCTGATCCATGCGCGCGATGGCTTCTTTATTGATAATCTTGCCGCGAAACACCAGCGCCATGCGGTCCAACAGTTTGCCGCACTGGGAGCAATGGGTCTGGCTGTGCTTGTAGTCTTTCAGGTAACGGCTAAGCGGCCGTTTCTTCAACAGTATTCCTGGCATAAAGGGCAGTCCGATTGTCACATGAGTCATCGAGTTGAGGGGCGGCGGGTCGCCGTCAGGTATCGTTCGCCAGCCGCGCACGCAGCCGTTTGATCGCCTGACTGTGCAGTTGGCTGACGCGGGACTCCCCGACGTCCAGCACGGCGCCGATCTCTTTGAGATTCAACTCTTCCTGGTAATACAGCGTCAGCACCATTTTTTCGCGCTCCGGCAACGCCTCGATGGCGTCGATCACTCGTTGGCGCAGGCTGCCTTCCAACAGGTGATGCAGCGGGTTGGCCTCTTCATGCCCTTCCAGCATCGGTTCCGCGTTCTCGCCATGCTCCTCGCGCCATTCGTCGTAGGAGAAAAGCTGGCTGTTATTGGTGTCCAACAGAATTTGACGGTACTCATCCAGCGAGATATTCAGCGTCTGCGCCACTTCCGTCTCGCTCGCCGGGCGGCCGTAACGCTGTTCCAGTTGCCGCATCACCTGCGCGACCTCGCGCGCATGGCGCCGCACGCTGCGCGGCACCCAGTCGCGGCTGCGCAGCTCGTCGAGCATCGCGCCGCGAATGCGCTGCACCGCATAGGTGGTAAAGGCGGTTCCTTGTAGGGCGTCATAACGCTCAACGGCGTTCAATAGCCCGATTCCCCCGGCCTGCAGCAAGTCGTCAAGCTCCACGCTGGCGGGCAGCCTAACCTGCAGGCGCAACGCCTCGTGGCGCACTAACGGGACGTAGCGCAGCCAGAGAGAATTTTTGTCCATCACGCCTTCGGCGGTATACAGATCGCTCACTATGTCTTAAACCTGCGGATAAGAGAGTCAGCGCTATTATGCGTAGGGGGCGAAATGCCAATCGGCTGAACAGTCGCACAAAACGGGCTTTATTTGCGCCATGTAATAACCGGGCGGTGCGCGAACATAAAAAAACCCCGCCGAAGCGGGGTTTCTTTGCGACAGTTAATCGGGAGAGACGATTAACGCAGCAGGGACAGCACGTTCTGAGTAGACTGGTTAGCCTGTGCCAGAACAGAGGTGCCAGCCTGTTGCAGGATGTTGGCACGGCTCATGTTGGACACTTCGGTCGCGTAGTCAGCATCCTGGATACGGGACTGAGAAGCGGACAGGTTGTTCACGGTGCTGTTCAGGTTGTTGATAACAGAATCGAAACGGTTCTGTACCGCACCCAGGGAAGAACGCAGGCCGTCAACCTGTGCCAGCGCTTTGTCCAGGGTATCCAGTGGGTTTTTCATGGTGACGGCAGTGCCTTCGGTTACTTTACCGTCTTTGTCTACAGAGGCTGCAGCGTAAGTTTTAGCACCGGTAGTTTTGTCGGTAGTTTCGACAAACATCGCATCTTTACCATCTGCACCTTTACCAGAGATCAGCGCCTTACCGTCAGCCAAACCGCTTTTCGCAGTGGCAGCATCGTAAACAACGTCTTCACCGGTAGCAGCTTTGATGTGAGCGCCGGTAGCAATCGCGGAACCCGCAGTAGGGCCTTTAGTAGTAACGTCGAAGCCATCCAGACCCAGTTTAGTGGAGTCGATTTTCTGCAGGTTGATGTCGATAGTTTCACCGTCGTTAGCGCCAACCTGGATGGTCAGTTTCTGATCGCTGCTCAGCACTTTCACGCCGTTGAAGTCAGTCTGCGCGGAGATACGGTTGATTTCCGACATGCGCTCGGTGATTTCGTCCTGGATGGATTTCAGGTCGCTGCTGGAGTTAGAACCGTTCTGCGCCTGTACGGTCAGACGACGGATGTTCTGCAGGTTGTCGTTAACTTCGTTCAGTGCGCCTTCAGTGGTCTGCGCCAGAGAGATACCGTCGTTGGCGTTACGAGAAGCCTGAGTCAGGCCTTTGATGTTCGCGGTGAAACGGTTGGAGATCGCCTGACCCGCAGCATCGTCTTTCGCGCTGTTGATACGCAGACCGGAAGACAGACGCTCAATCGCAGTGCCCAGAGAAGACTGAGATTTGTTCAGGTTGTTCTGCGCCATCAGCGACAGGCTGTTAGTGTTGATTACTTGTGCCATTGTTTGCTTTCCTTACGAGTCAGTTGCGTTCTTCGCAACACAGTTAAAAGGTTCGGGCTTATTTGCCCACGGCGTCAACCACCGTCCCCTCAGGTATCGGCCCTCCCCTAACAACCTTTAGCAATTTTTTAAAATTTTTTGCGTCTGCGGCAATGGCAGAAATAACGTGGTTTTTCCCTCCTCTATTGCGCCATCGGTTTTTTGCTTTTTTCGGTAAACTTTTTCATCACTGGGCCGATAACGCGTAAAGCGAATAAAGTCATAATCAAGGAGAATTACTCATGGCAACGATCAGTTCATTAGGTCTCGGCTCAGGACTCGACCTCAACGGCCTGCTGGATAAGCTGACCAAGGCGGAACAACAGCGCCTGACCCCCTACACCACCAAGCAATCCAGCTATAACGCCCAGCTGACCGGTTACGGCACGCTCAAAGGCGCATTGGAAAAGTTCGACAACCTCAGCAAGGAGATGGCGAAAGAGGACTTCTTCAAGGCGACTACCGCCACCGAACATGACGCCTTTAAAATCACCACCAACGCCAAGGCGGTACCGGGCAACTACGTGGTGGAAGTGAACAAACTGGCGCAGGCGCAAACCCTGACCACGCAGGCGAAAGTCAGCGATCAAGGCGAAAAATTAGGTAAAGAAGGCATCACCAACCGCTCTCTGACCATCACCGCCGGCAACCCGCCGAAAGAAACCAAGATCCCGCTCAGCGACGATCAAACCTCTCTGCTTGAGATGCGCGACGCCATCAACGGCGCCAAAGCCGGCGTCACCGCCAGCATCATGCGCGTCGGCGACAACGACTATCAGCTGGCGATCAGCTCCTCCACCACCGGCGAAAACAACAAGATTTCCCTCCAGGTCGATAACGACGATAAGCTGGGCGATATCCTGAACTACAACGCCACCCGCGGCACCACCACTGCCATGAAGCAGACGGTCGCGCCGCAGGATGCGGAGCTGATGGTGAACGGCACAGCCATCAAGCGCAGCACCAACTCGATCAGCGATGCCCTGCAGGGCGTTACCATCGATTTGAAAACCAAAACCAAAACCGATGAACCGCAGCACCTGGTGATCAGCGCCAACACCGCCGGCACCACCGACAAAATCAAAGAGTGGGTCGATAGCTATAACTCACTGCTGGACACCTTCAACGCACTGTCCAAGTTCACCCCGGTGAAAACCGGCGAAGCGCCAAACCCCAGCAACGGTCCGCTGCTGGGCGACAACACCCTGCGCGGCGTTCAGTCGTCGATCAAAAGCGCCCTGAGCGCAGCCCAGGACAACCCGGATTTGAAAGGCCTGGGCAACCTCGGTATCTCCACCAACACCAAAACCGGCAAGCTGGAAATCGACAGCGCCAAGCTGAAGAAAGCGATGGATGAGAAGCCGGATCAGGTCAGCAACTTCTTCGTCGGCAACGGCAAAGACACCGGCATGGCCACCGAGATCCACAACCAGATCCAGAGCTACATCAAATCCGGCGGCATCATCGAGAACTCGACCAAGAGCATCAACACCAACCTCGATCGCCTGAACAGCCAGATCACCACGGTCACCGCCAGCATTCAGAACACCATCGATCGTTACAAACAACAGTTCGTTCAGCTGGATACCATGATGTCGAAAATGAACGGCACCAGTAACTATTTGGCTCAACAGTTCAAGTAACCCTTTAACAAGGTAAAGAAAACAGCATGTATAACCGTAGCGGCACTCAGGCCTATGCACAGGTCAGTCTGGAAAGCGGCGCCATGAGCGCCAGCCCGCACCAGTTAATCGTGATGTTGTTCGACGGGGCGCTCAGCGCCCTGCTTCGCGCACGCATCCTGATGAACCAGGGCGATATCGCCGGCAAAGGCCTGGCGCTGTCCAAAGCCATCAACATCATCGACAACGGCCTGAAAGGCGGCCTGGACCCTCAACAGGGCGGCGAGATCGCCGAAAACCTGGCGGCGTTGTACGACTACATGAAGCGTCGGTTAATGCAGGCCAACCTGCATAACGACGAAGCGGCGATCGCCGAAGTGGTCAAACTGCTGGAAAACATCGCCGACGCCTGGCGCCAGATCGGCCCCAACTACCAACCTTCGCAGGACGCCATGTAATGGAACGTCAACAGCAGCTGTTAGCCGCTTATCAACAAATTTACAGTCTGAGCAGCCAGATGATCGCGCTGGCGCAAACCGGGCGCTGGGAAGAGCTCGTCGAACTCGAGTTCGCCTACGTGACGGCGGTAGAAAAAACCGCCGCCTTTACCGGGCAAGCCGGCCCGTCAATGGCCTTGCAGGAGATGCTGCGCAATAAGCTGCAACAGATCCTCGACAACGAAACCGAGCTCAAGCGTCTGCTACAGCAACGCATGGATGAGCTGAAAACGCTGATCGAGCAGTCCACGCGCCAGAACGTCGTCAACAATACCTACGGCCAGTTTCATGATCGTGCACTGTTGCTGGGGGAACCACAAGTCCGATAAGATCGACAATACTGACGAAAATGGATTAAATAGCACCATGCGCTATTACTCTCGGGTTACGTTAGGATATTAATCTATGGCATTTGAATTATTCAGTTTATGGGTAATTAGTAAAATGCGCGCTTCGAGCCTGGCTCTCACTTTAATGGATAAGCATCATCCCGACACGGACGTTTTCTGTTCAGCAGGAAATTGATTTTTGATAGATAAAACACGCCGCTGTGTTTCACAGCCCATGGAAAAATGTTGCTCCAACGCGGATCAAAGCGTAAAGATATTCTCAGATAATGGCTGCGAAATGAATATCGATGGAACGTACAATTAATCTCTGTTCAGGAATTGGTGCCTCAGCGCACATCATTCAGCATACTGAATTATTATTCCCTTCAGTCTATTTTGAGCAACCACATCTGTACCTGATACAACAAGGCCATAAGCGCGTACGCTGGCAACAACACGAAGTGGTGGCTCATCCCGGCGAGCTGTTGATTATCGACGGGGGACAAACGGTGGATATTATTAACGGCCCCTCTGAAGAGGGAGTGTTCAGCTGTCAGTTGCTGACCTGCGACCCTCTGTTGCTCACTCTTCAGCCTCCGGCCGAGGAAACGCCGGCGCCGATGCCGTTCGATGCCGTCCTGGCGCTGCGCAATCTGCCCTGCGCCCTGAAGCACAGCTTTGAGACCACCAGCCTGGCGCTGGCGCTCCGGCAGCGTTTTCCCACCATCATCGTGCGGCACAAAATGCTGGAGATTCTGCTGTGGCTGGCCCAGTTCGGCATTCGCTTCATCCACAACGAAGCTAAAGACCTGACGCAGCGCGTGCGCCGCTGCCTGGCAACCGATCCACACAGCATTTGGACCGCGGCCAAAGTCGCGGAGAGCCTGTCGATGAGTGAAGTGATGCTGCGCCGCAAACTGTCGATGGAAAATACCGCGTTGCGCAACCTGATGATCGACGTGCGCATGAGCAGTGCGCTGGCCCTGCTGCAATCCACCGACTGGCCGATCTCCGCCATCGCACAACATGTCGGCTATGAAAGCGCGTCGCGTTTCGCCGAACGTTTTCGCAAGCGCTTCGGCTTCGCGCCTACCGCCATTCGCGGCCACCAAAGGATTATGGAACCTGGCCCCCTGGGGGCCGAAGCGATAGCCGCCGGAGAAACCTAAATAGACGCGCAACAAAATGGCTTTATTTGGCACAGGTCCCTAACAGTTGTCACAACGCTGAGATAGGCTACGCAACGTCGAACCGCCGAAGAGCAAATTAAACGATGCGTAATGAAAAGCGATTATTTTCTCTAACAATAATGTTGTTGGTGCTGTGGATTTTAGCCTTGCTGTATGAAGAAGACATGATGCGCTTACTTGCCGCGCAATAAAATGGCCAGGCTTTTATCACCTGGTCAGACTTCAATCCAGTTTAACCAAAATGCCTATTAAAACGGCGAGTACCGTCAGCATAAAAATACTGATCAGGCGCCATCTGGATTCGCTTTTCGTGCTCATTGACCGACCTCGAATAATAACCCTACTAATCAGGTTATAATAAACGGTCACCTGCGCATTCAATGAGCCTGACAGCGCCGTTTTCGTCCCTCTATTCGGTACATTAGCGCCCGTTTCCTGTCGATGGTGGCGCCGGCCATTACCGGTAAGATATCACCGGCGCAGCAAGCGCCAATTTCCCCGGCAGCTCCGCCACCAATTTGTCCACCGCCAGCCGCACCTTGAGCGGCTGGTAAGGCATATAAGGCCATACCACATTCACCGGAAAACTGAGGCTGGATTCACCGCGCATGATCTCCACCAACGTCCCCGCCACCAGCCGATCGCGTACCAGCCACTCCGGCAGCCAGGCAATACCGGCACCGGCGGAAACGGCATCGACGATCCCCTGCATGTCATCCATCATCATCTTGGCCGGTGGCCTGAACGACTGCAACTCACCGTTTTCGCCGCGAAGTTGCCAGGGCAACACGGTACCGGCATGCAGATACCCCACCGCCTGATGTCGGCTTAACGCGTCCAGCGTGCTCGGTTCTCCGCTGCGCCACAGGTAATCGGGCGACGCGCACAGGAGCATGCCGTGTTCGCCCAGGCGCCGGGCAATCAGACTGCCGCTGTCCGCCAGCTCGCCGATACGTACCGCCAGATCGAACCCCTCGTCGACCAGATCGATCCTGCGGTCGCTGAACGAGATTTCCAGCGCCAGCAACGGATGCTCATTCGCCAGCGCCGTCAGCAAGGGGGCGATGCACAGGTGGCCGAACAACACCGGCACTGAGACCCTGAGCCGGCCGCTGACCTGCATCTTGCCGCTGTCCAGTTGATGTTCCGCCGCCTGAATGTTCGCCAATGCCTGCCGACAGTGCTCGTAGTACAGCGCCCCTTCGTCCGTCAGGCTCAGGCTGCGCGTCGTGCGCATAAACAACATCACGCCGAGCCGCGCCTCCAGCCGCGACACGATTTTGCTGACCGCGGAGCGCGTCAGATGCAGTTTTTCTGCGGCGGCGGCAAAACTGCCACCTTCCGCCACGGCGACAAAAGCCGGCAGCGCGCTGAGATCGCTTTTCATTTCACCGTTTCCAAATTGGAATCAATTAAGTGAAAACCTATCACCACTGGTGAACATCAAGCAATGATAACCTGCAGTCATTCCGGAATTTCCGGTGAAAACCACAGATGACCGTCAGAGGACAACCACATGAAAAAAATACTGGTGCTCAAATCCAGCATTATGGGAAACGACTCGCAGACCAATAACCTGATTGATCGCTATCTGGCGGAACGTCGGGCCAAAGGACACGAAGATAAGATCGTCGAGCACGATCTGACGGCGTTGGATCTGCCGGTATTGGATGGCGAGCTGTTTAGTGCGCTGCGCGGCGCGGAAAACACCAGTCAACGCGCCAAAGCGGCGGTGGCGCTTTCCGATCGGCTGATTGCCGAACTGAAAGGGAGCGATCTGCTGCTGATCGGGGCACCAATGTACAACCTCAACGTACCAACCCAGCTGAAAAACTGGTTCGATCTGGTGGCCCGCGCCCGGGTAACGTTCAACTATACCGCCACCTACCCGGTCGGGTTGGTCGAGGGCGTCAATGCGCTGGTATTCAGTTCACGCGGCGGCGTACACGCCGGCCAGCCGACCGATGCCGTGACACCCTACCTGCGATCGGTGCTGGGGCTGATGGGGATCGGCGACGTGCAATTTATCTATGCCGAAGGGCTGGATATGAAACCGCACGGCCTCGCGCAGGGGTTGGCGAACGCCCGTGAGCGGATCACAGAATTGGCAGGCTGAAGCAAACACACAGCAGCATTGATTTGTTATAACATAACAAATATGATAACCGCGTCGGCGCCACGTCGAGCGAGCGTCGACGCTCCTACATTACACAAATGTTTTATCGCACCTTCAACCAGCTATTTCGGTAGCTGGTTTTTTTTGCCCATTGACTTCAGTATTGCCGGGCAGCACGTTTCATTTCTCGCTCGCCGGGCAACTGCGTCTTCACGGACAGCGGTGCGACAAACGCTTTCCATTCTTTGCTGGCGTCCTGATGATCCGCGTTTTTTGGGGCCAATGAATAATCATCGTTTTGCCCGGCGCATCCAGACAGCGCCATGATGCCAAGAGCAAGGTACAGTGATTTACACATCATCCTATCCCGATAAATAACCGTCGCTATAGGGTACCAAATTTCACTGAACAATGAGTGGCACGTTCATCACACCGGCATATTCATGATGTCCTGGTAGGCCGCCACCAGCTTGTTGCGCACCTGCACGCCCAGTTGCAAAGAGACCGACGATTTCTGCAGATCGACCATCACATCGTTCAGGCTGATACCCGGCGCGCCCAGTTCAAAATCCTGCGCCTGCTTGCGCGCCGTTTGCTGGGTCTCGCTGATCTTGCCGAGCGCCGCGGTCAGTTCGCTGGCGAAGCTGACGCCCTGTGGCGCCGTATTCTGCCCCATTTTGCCGGCCTGAACCGCCATGGTCTGCATCTGCTGCAGTACCCCTTCAATGCCCTGAATCGCCATCTGGTCCTCAATCATCTCGTCTCGCCGGGTGACGTTTCACCCTGCACTTCTCCAATGATGCACACCCTAGCACAGCGTTTTCAGACCTAAAGCGGCTAATTAACTGCAAAAAACCCGGCTTATCGGGCAATCGGAATCGTCTGATAAGGCGAATAATGGCCTGCCCAGAAATGGGAGCGCCGCTATTTAGAAGATATGTGTATCAGGGAGTCTGTTTTGTCACACAACGCTAACCATACCGTTCATCAGCCTGGCAGGGAGCTGCTCAGCGGCCCATACGGGATCGTGAGCGCCATTGAAGGACGAGACCTAAAATGAGTGCTTCGATAACCGCCGGCGAAAGCCGCGACAACGGCCTGCAGGCCATCTGGAATCGTCTGCGCGCCAACCCGAAAATTCCGTTGCTGGTCGCCGCTTCCGCCGCGATCGCGATCGTCGTCGCGCTGCTGTTGTGGGTGAAAAGTCCCGACTACCGCGTGCTGTACAGCAATCTGAACGACCGCGACGGTGGCGCCATCGTCACCCAGCTGACGCAGATGAATATCCCTTACCGCTTTGCCGAGAATGGCGCAGCGCTGCTGATCCCGGCGGAAAAGGTGCATGAAACCCGTCTGCGCCTCGCACAGCAAGGGCTGCCGAAAGGTGGCGCCGTCGGCTTCGAACTGCTGGATCAGGAAAAATTCGGCATCAGCCAGTTCAGCGAGCAGATCAACTATCAGCGCGCCCTCGAGGGTGAACTGTCGCGCACTATCGAATCGCTGGGGCCGGTGCAAAACGCCCGCGTTCACCTGGCGCTGCCTAAACCTTCGCTGTTCGTGCGCGAACAGAAATCCCCTTCCGCGTCGGTGACGCTGACCCTGCAACCCGGCCGTGCGCTGGACGACGGCCAGATCAACGCCATCGTTTATATGGTGTCGAGCAGCGTCGCCGGCCTGCCGCCGGGCAACGTGACCGTGGTCGATCAGGCCGGCCGTCTGCTGACGCAGTCCGACGGCACCGGGCGCGATCTCAACGCCTCGCAGCTGAAATACGCCAACGAAGTGGAAAACGGCTTCCAGCGCCGCATCGAGGCGATCCTCGCCCCGGTGGTCGGCAGCGCCAACGTGCGTGCGCAGGTCACCGCGCAGATCGACTTCGCCACTCGCGAACAAACCGATGAACAGTACCAACCTAACCAACAGCCTGACAAAGCCGCTATCCGCTCTCAGCAAACCAGCCTGAGCGAGCAGATCGGTGGGCCACAGGTGGGTGGCGTGCCGGGCGCGCTGTCCAATCAGCCGAGCGCACCGGCCACCGCGCCGATTGAGACCGCCAAGCCGGCCAACGCCGCAGGCAACAATGCCAATGCCACCGCGCAAAACGCCGCAGCCACCCGCAGCGCGGCGGCCAACGGCGTACCGCAAAACACCCGTCGCGACGCGACCACCAACTACGAGCTCGACCGTACTATTCGCCACACCCAGCAAAAAGCCGGCACCGTGCAGCGTCTGTCGGTCGCCGTGGTGGTCAACTACCTCGGCGTAGATAAAGACGGCAAACCGCAGCCGATGAGCAAAGAGCAGCTGGCGCAGATCGAAGCGCTGGTGCGTGAAGCGATGGGTTACTCCAGCAGCCGTGGCGATACCCTGAACGTGGTCAACACGCCGTTTACCGACAGTCAGGTGACCGGTGGCGAACTGCCGTTCTGGCAAAGCCAGTCGTTTATCGATCGTCTCATCGACGCGGGCCGCTATCTGCTGGTGCTGCTGGTGGCTTGGCTGCTGTGGCGCAAACTGGTGCGGCCGCAGCTGCAACAGCGCCAGGTGGCGCAACAGGCTGCCATCGCCGCCGCCAATGCCCCTGCCGCCAAACCGGCCGACAGCAGCAAACCGAGCAACGAGGAGCTGGCGCAGCGTCGTAAATCGCAGCAGCGCGTCAGCGCAGAAGTCCAGAGCCAGCGGATCCGCGATCTGGCTGACAAAGACCCACGCGTGGTCGCTCTGGTAATCCGCCAATGGATGAGTAACGAGATATGAGCCTGACCGGAACCGACAAAAGCGCCATCCTGCTGATGACGCTGGGTGAAGATCGCGCGGCGGAGGTGTTCAAACACCTCTCCTCGCGCGAAGTACAGCTGCTGAGCGGCACCATGGCCGGCATGAGCCAGGTTTCGCACAAACAGCTCGGCGAAGTACTGACCGAGTTTGAAGACGACGCCGAGCAATACGCGGCGCTGAGCGTCAACGCCAGCGACTACCTGCGTTCGGTGTTGGTCAAAGCGCTGGGCGAAGAGCGCGCCGCCAGCCTGCTGGAAGACATTCTCGAATCGCGCGAGACCACCACCGGCATGGAAACGCTCAACTTTATGGAACCGCAGAGCGCCGCCGATCTGATCCGCGACGAACACCCGCAGATCATCGCCACCATCCTGGTGCACCTCAAACGCGGCCAGGCGGCGGATATCCTGGCCCTGTTCGACGAACGCCTGCGCAATGACGTGATGCTGCGTATCGCCACCTTCGGCGGCGTGCAGCCGGCGGCGTTGGCGGAGTTGACCGAAGTGCTGAACAATCTGCTCGACGGCCAAAACCTCAAGCGCAGCAAAATGGGCGGGGTGCGTACCGCCGCCGAGATCATCAACCTGATGAAAACCCAGCAGGAAGAAGCGGTCATCGACGCGATGCGCGAATACGACGGCGAGCTGGCGCAGAAGATCATCGACGAGATGTTCCTGTTCGAAAACCTGGTGGAAGTCGACGATCGCAGTATCCAACGCCTGCTGCAGGAAGTGGAAGGCGAGTCGCTGCTGATCGCGTTGAAAGGCGCCGAGCAGCCGCTGCGCGAGAAGTTCCTCAAGAACATGTCGCAACGCGCTGCCGACATCCTGCGCGACGATCTGGCCAACCGTGGGCCGGTGCGCATGTCGCAGGTGGAAAACGAGCAGAAAGCCATCCTGCTGGTGGTGAGACGCCTGGCGGAAAGCGGCGAAATGATCATCGGCGGCGGCGAGGACACCTATGTCTGATCGCATTAACACCCTGCCCTGGCAGCCCTGGTCGCTCAACGACCTGGGCGAACAGAAACCGGCTGTCGAACTGCCGCAGTTGCCGGATCTCGAACTTGACGATCCGTCGCCGGATGCACAGGCCGAATTGCAACAGCAGCTGGCCACGCTGCGGCTGCAGGCCGAGCAACAGGGCCAGCAGTTGGGCTATGCCGACGGCCAGCAAAAAGGCTATGAGGCCGGTTTTCAGTCTGGTCTGGAGGAAGGCCGCCAGCAAGGGCTGCTGGAAGCGCAGCAGCAGCAACTGCCGCTGACCGCCCACTGGCAGCAGCTGGTCACCGAATTCCAGCATACGCTGGACGCGCTCGACAGCGTGATCGCCTCCCGACTGATGCAGCTGGCGCTGACCGCCGCCAAACAGGTGCTGGGCCAACCGCCGGTGTGCGACGGCACCGCCCTGCTGGCGCAGATCCAACAGCTGATCCAGCAGGAGCCGATGTTCAACGGTAAGCCGCAGCTGCGGGTCCACCCGGACGACTACCCGCGCGTCGAGCAGCAGCTGGGGGTCACCCTCAGCCTGCACGGCTGGCGCCTGTTGGCGGACGGCGAACTGCACCCGGGCGGCTGTAAGGTCAGCGCTGAGGAAGGCGATCTCGACGCCAGCCTGGCGACGCGCTGGCATGAACTGTGCCGCCTGGCGGCACCGGGAGAAGTCTGATGACCGCGCGTCTCGGCCGCTGGCTGAGTTCTCTGGATACGCTGGAAAAACGCATCGCGCGCGCGCCGACGGTGCGCCGCTACGGTCGCCTGACCCGCGCCACCGGGCTGGTGCTGGAGGCCACCGGCCTGCAGCTGCCGCTCGGCGCGACCTGCCTCATCGAACGGCACAACGCCGGCGAGGTGCAGGAAGTGGAAAGCGAGGTGGTCGGCTTCAACGGCCAACGGCTGTTCCTGATGCCGCTGGAAGAAGTGGAAGGTATCGTGCCGGGCGCGCGGGTTTACGCCCGCATCGCGCCGGAAGGCCAAAGCGCCGGCAAACAGCTGCCGCTCGGCCCGGCCCTGTTGGGGCGGGTGCTGGACGGCAGCGCCAAACCGCTCGACGGTCTGCCTTCACCGGAAACCGGTTACCGCGCGCCGCTGATCACCGCGCCGTTCAACCCCTTGCAGCGCACGCCGATCGAGCAGGTGCTGGACGTGGGGGTGCGCACCATCAACGGCCTGCTGACCGTCGGTCGCGGCCAGCGTATGGGCCTGTTCGCCGGCTCCGGCGTCGGCAAGAGCGTGCTGCTCGGCATGATGGCCCGTTATACCCAGGCGGATGTGATTGTCGTTGGCCTGATCGGCGAACGTGGCCGCGAGGTCAAAGACTTTATCGAGAACATTCTCGGCGCCGAAGGCCGGGCGCGTTCGGTGGTGATCGCCGCGCCGGCGGACGTGTCGCCGCTGCTGCGCATGCAGGGGGCGGCCTACGCCACCCGTATCGCCGAAGATTTCCGCGATCGCGGGCAGCATGTGTTGCTGATCATGGATTCCCTCACCCGCTACGCCATGGCACAGCGTGAGATCGCCCTGGCCATCGGCGAGCCGCCGGCGACCAAAGGCTATCCGCCGTCGGTCTTCGCCAAGCTGCCTGCGCTGGTGGAACGCGCGGGCAACGGCATCAGCGGCGGCGGTTCCATCACCGCTTTCTACACCGTATTGACCGAAGGGGACGATCAGCAAGACCCGATCGCCGACTCGGCGCGCGCGATCCTCGATGGCCACGTGGTGCTGTCCCGACGCCTGGCGGAAGCCGGTCACTATCCGGCGATCGACATCGAAGCGTCGATCAGCCGCGCCATGACGTCGCTGATCGACGAAGAGCATTACCGCCGGGTACGCACCTTCAAACAGATGCTGGCCAGCTATCAGCGCAACCGCGATCTGATCAGCGTCGGCGCCTACGCGGCGGGCAGCGATCCGTTGTTGGACAAAGCGATGACGCTGTATCCGCAGATGGAAGCTTACCTGCAGCAGGGCATCTTTGAACGCAGCGGCTATGATGAAGCCTGTCAACAGCTGCAGCAGTTGATTGTTTAACGTCACCAGAGGCGCACAGCGATGAAATCACAATCCCCCCTGATTACCCTGCGAGATCTGGCGCAGGATGCGGTGGAACAGGCCGCGCAACAGCTGGGCCAGGTACGGCAGGCGCAGCAGGCGGCAGAGCAACAGCTGTCGATGCTGCTCAACTATCAGGACGAATACCGCCAGAAGCTGAATCATACGCTCTGCGACGGCATGGACAGCTCACGCTGGCAAAACTACCAGCAGTTTATCGGTACGCTGGAACAGGCCATCGACCAGCACCGCCAGCAGCTGCTGCAGTGGGGGCAGAAAGTGGATCATGCGGTGAAGCAATGGCAAGACAAACAACAGCGGCTGAACGCTTTCGAGACCCTGCACACCCGCGCCATGACGGCGGAGCAGCAGCAGGAGAACAAACGGGATCAAAAACTGATGGATGAGTTCGCTCAACGCAGTGCACAAAGGAATATCAACCCATGAATCTGAACGCCCTGCCCGGCCTGGCCTTACCCGGCGACGCCGGCGGCCTGGCCGAACTGACGTCGACGCTGGATGAAAGCCAGCTGTCTTCCGCTTTCGCCCAGCTGCTCGGCGCACGTTTCGCGCCTGCCGCCGACGGCAAACAGCCGCCGGTCGCGCTGAGCGCGGACGAGGAACGCGCCCCGGCCCTGAGCCGCAACCAGCTCAATCAACTGCTGGCCACCTTCGGCGAGCTTGGCGGCCTGCTGCCGGGCCAGACAACCTCAGCCGATACGCTTTCACCTGAGGGCGCCGAGGGCGAGGCGCCCACCGCCGGCGACAAACCGGCGCAGCCGCCGATCGCCGCCGCCAAAGAGCTGGATGCCGCAACGCTGCAGGCGCTGTACGCCATGCTGCCGGCCGCGCTCGTCGCCCAGGCGCAACCGACCGAAGGCCAACGCTCGCTGACGGTGGAAAGCGCTGACGAGGCGACTGCACTGCAGCCCGGCAATGGCCTGCTGAACATTGCGGCGGCCAGTGATAAAACCGCCGCGCGTTCATCGGCATCCCCTGCTCCGTCGCTGACAGGGGCGAAAACGCCGGCCACCGGCGACGATAATGCCAAGGCGGCGCTCCCGCAACCGACCAGCGGTGAGCGCGCAAGTGCCGCACAGCCGCTGCCGGCGAGCGATGCACAGCAGCAACCGACGCTCAACCACGCCGTCGCCCTGGCCGCCGCCAGCCCAACGCAAACGGCCGCCCCTGCCAGCGCACTGGTAACCGCACCGCCTACGCCGCAGCTCAACGCGCAGTTGGGCAGCCCGGAGTGGCAGCAGGCGTTGAACCAACAGGTGCTGATGTTCCACCGCAACGGCCAGCAGAGCGCCGAACTGCGCCTGCACCCCCAGGAACTGGGCGCCTTGCAGATCACGCTGAAACTGGACGATCAGCAGGCACAACTGCACATCGCCTCCGCTCACGGCCAGGTGCGTGCGGCGGTGGAAGCGGCGATGCCGCAGCTGCGGCACGCGCTGGCGGAGAGTGGGATCAACCTGGGGCAAAGCAGCGTGGGCGGCGAATCCACCCCGCAATGGCAGCAGCAGGCGCAACAGCAGGCGTCCAACGGTCAGGGTCGTTCCAGCTATGCGGAACATCATGGCGGTGACGGCGCAGTCGCCGAGGGCGTCAGCGCGCCGGTGGCGCTGCAGCGTATGGCCAGTGCGGTCAACGGCGTCGATATTTTCGCCTAAGCCGCCGCAAACGCCCAAGCTGGCACCCATTTGCGCGTCTATTCAGGCTATTGCACGCCGCAATAGACGCGATAATACCTTTACATGTCATGCGTGCGGCTTTGCCGCGCGCCATGCCCGCCGCCTCGCCGGCCGCGGGTGGAACAACAGGAATTAGATTTCGCTATGTCTCAGAACTCCCTTCCGGCAGCACCGAAACGCCCCCTTCTGGTCATCCTTCTGGTGTTGATCAGCGTCGTCGCCTGTGGCGCCGCGGGCTACAGCTGGTGGCTGCTGCAACAGCATAAAAACGGCGCCGAACCGGCCGCCGCCAAACAGCAACCGCCGGCCGCGCCGGTGTTCATGCCGCTCGACACCTTTACCGTCAACTTGGTGACGCCGGACAACAACCCGGATCGCGTGCTGTACATCGGCCTCACGCTGCGTCTGCCAGACGAAAGTACCCGCCGTCAGCTGAACGATTTTCTACCGGAAGTGCGCAGCCGTCTGCTGATGCTGCTCTCCCGCCAGGAAGCGAGCCAGCTGGCCAATGAACAAGGGAAACAACAGTTGGTGGCGCAGATTAAGGACGTGCTCAGCCCGCCGCTGGTTAAGGGACAACCGAAGCAGGTGGTCAGCGACGTGCTGTTCACCGCCTTCATACTGCGGTAATCACTATGGGCGATAGCATTCTTTCACAGGCAGAGATCGACGCCTTGCTCAACGGCGACAGCGCGGGTGATGAACCCGAAGCGATAGTCGGCAAAGAGAGCGAGGTCAAGCCTTACGATCCGAACACCCAGCGCCGCGTGGTGCGCGAGCGTCTGCACGCGCTGGAAATCATCAACGAACGTTTTGCCCGGCAGTTCCGCATGGGGTTGTTCAACCTGCTGCGCCGCAGCCCGGACATTACCGTCGGCCCGATCAAAATCCAGCCGTATCACGAGTTCGCCCGCAACCTGCCGGTGCCGACCAACCTGAACCTGGTGCATCTGAATCCGCTGCGCGGCACTGCCCTGTTCGTGTTCGCGCCGAGTCTGGTGTTCATCGCCGTCGACAACCTGTTCGGCGGCGACGGCCGCTTCCCGACCAAGGTCGAAGGCCGCGAATTCACCCCGACCGAACAGCGGGTGATCAAACGCATGCTGCGCCTGGCGCTGGACGCCTATGGCGACGCCTGGAGCGCCATCTACAAGATCGACGTGGAGTACGTGCGTGCCGAAATGCAGGTGAAGTTCACCAACATCACCACCTCGCCGAACGACATCGTGGTCACCACGCCGTTCCAGGTAGAGATCGGCGCGCTGACCGGCGAGTTCAACATCTGCATTCCGTTCGCCATGATCGAACCGCTGCGCGAGCTGTTGACCAATCCGCCGCTGGAAAACTCGCGGCAGGAAGACAGCCACTGGCGCGAAACCCTGGTGAAGCAGGTGCAGCACTCCGAACTGGAGCTGATCGCCAACTTCGTCGATATCCCGATGCGGCTGTCGAAAGTCCTGAAGCTGCAGCCGGGCGATGTATTACCGATAGACAAGCCGGAACGCCTGATCGCCCATGTGGACGGCGTACCGGTTCTGACCAGCCAATACGGCACGTTGAACGGGCAATATGCCCTGCGTGTTGAACATTTGATTAACCCTATTTTGAATGCTCTGAGTGAGGAACAGCCCAATGAGTGATCCTAAGCAACCGTCTGGCGAAGGAAAGGAATCCGTAGACGATCTGTGGGCTGATGCGTTTAACGAGCAGCAGTCGACAGAGAAATCCGGCGCGAGCACCGAAGGGGTGTTCAAGTCGCTGGAAGCTCAGGATGCGCTCGGCAGCCTGCAGGATATCGACCTGATCCTGGATATTCCGGTCAAGCTGACCGTGGAGCTGGGGCGCACCAAGATGACCATCAAAGAGCTGCTGCGCCTGTCGCAAGGCTCGGTGGTGGCGCTGGACGGCCTGGCCGGCGAGCCGCTCGACATCCTGATCAACGGTTACCTGATCGCACAAGGTGAAGTGGTGGTGGTGGCCGACAAGTTCGGCGTGCGCATCACCGACATCATCACCCCGTCCGAACGCATGCGTCGACTGAGCCGCTGATGACCGTCGCGGCACCCGTTACCGTTCAAAGCAGCCAACCGCCCGCCGCGCCGGCCTTGCCGGCCGGTTCGGTGTTGATGCAGGTCAGCAGCGCGCTCGGCGGCATTCTGCTGCTGATCCTGCTGGCCGGTTGGCTGTTCCGTCGGCTGGGTTTCGCCCCGCAGGCGCGCAACAACAAGCTGCTCAACCTGCGCGCCAGTTGCCAGGTCGGGCAGCGCGAGCGCGTGGTGGTGGTGGAAGTCGACGACACCTTGCTGGTATTGGGCGTTACCGCCCAGCAGATCACCCCGCTGCACACCCTGCCCGCCCCGCCGAAAGACGAGGGCGCGGCCGACGCGGCGACGCCGGCGGACTTCCGCCAACTGATGCAAAAAGTTCTGAAACGCCCGGAAAAATCGGCATGACCTCGACTCTTCATACCCTCGTCCGCCGTCCGGCGGTTTGGCTCCCTGCCGCCCTGCTGTTCATCAGCCCGGCGGCTTTGGCGCAACTGCCGGGGCTGATCAGTCAGCCGTTGGCCAACGGCGGCCAAAGCTGGTCGCTGCCGGTACAGACGCTGGTGCTGTTGACCTCGCTGACCTTCCTGCCCGCCATGTTGCTGATGATGACCAGTTTTACCCGCATCATCATCGTGCTCGGGCTGCTGCGCAACGCGCTGGGCACGCCGTCGGCGCCGCCGAACCAGGTCATGCTGGGGCTGGCGTTGTTCCTGACCTTCTTCATCATGTCGCCGGTGTTCGACAAGGTTTATCAGGACGCCTACCTGCCGTTCAGCCAGGACAAGATCGGGCTGGAGGTCGCGCTGGATAAAGGCGCGCAGCCGCTGCGCGAATTCATGCTGCGCCAAACGCGCGAAACCGATCTCGCGCTGTACGCCAGATTGGCCAATCAGCCGCCGCTGGCCGGCCCGGAGGCAGTGCCGATGCGCATTCTGCTGCCCGCCTACGTCACCAGCGAACTGAAAACCGCCTTCCAGATCGGTTTTACGGTGTTCATTCCGTTCCTGATTATCGACCTGGTGGTCGCCAGCGTGCTGATGGCGCTGGGGATGATGATGGTGCCACCGGCCACCATCTCGCTACCGTTCAAGCTGATGCTGTTCGTGCTGGTCGATGGCTGGCAGCTGCTGCTCGGCTCGCTGGCGCAGAGCTTCTATTCATAACCCCGACCGGAGAACGCGAGATGACACCTGAATCGGTTATGGCGCTCGGCACCGAAGCGATGAAAGTGGCGCTGGCGCTGGCCGCCCCGCTGCTGCTGGCGGCGCTGATCAGCGGCCTGGTGGTCAGCCTGCTGCAGGCCGCCACCCAGATCAACGAAATGACGCTGTCGTTCATCCCCAAAATTCTGGCGGTGGTGGCCACCATCATCATCGCCGGCCCCTGGATGTTGAACCTGCTGCTGGACTACATGCGCACCCTGTTCAGCAACCTGCCCACCCTGATCGGCTAACCGTGCTCACCTTCGACAGCGCCCAGCTCACCGTCTGGCTCAGCCACTATTTTTGGCCGCTGCTGCGCATTCTGGCGCTGATAAGCACCGCGCCGATATTCAGCGAAAAGCAAATCAGCAAAAAGGTCAAAATCGGCCTTGGCGGGCTGATCGTCATCCTGATCGCGCCGACGCTGCCCGCCAGCAATATCCCGATCTTCTCCGCCGCCGGCCTGTGGCTGGCGATTCAACAGATTCTGATCGGCGTGGCGCTGGGATTGACCATGCAGTTCGCCTTCGCGGCAGTGCGCCTGGCGGGCGAAGTGATCGGCATGCAGATGGGCCTGTCGTTCGCCACCTTCTTCGATCCCAGCGGCGGCCCGAACATGCCGGTGCTGGCGCGCCTGCTCAACCTGCTGGCGATGCTGCTGTTCCTCAGCTTCGACGGTCATCTGTGGCTGATTTCGCTGCTGGCGGACAGCTTCCATACCCTGCCTATTCAAACGCAGCCGCTGAACGGCAACGGCTTCCTGGTGTTAACCCAGGTCGGCTCGCTGATTTTCATCAACGGCATGATGCTGGCGCTGCCGCTGATCTGCCTGCTGTTGACGCTGAACATGGCGCTCGGCTTGCTCAACCGCATGACCCCGCAGCTGTCGGTCTTCGTGATCGGCTTCCCGGTCACCATGACCTTCGGCATCATGACGCTGGGCATGATGATGCCGATGCTGGCGCCGTTCTGCGAGCATCTGTTCGGTGAAATCTTCGATCGGCTGGCGGCGGTGATCGGCGGCATGACCTTCTAAGTCCCTGTGGCGCCCCCTTCCTTTTCCCCTTTTCCGCCTGAGACAAAATGGCAATAAAAACGCTTTCTTGGGACAAAAGCCTGAGAAACGTCTTTTATCCAGATTAAGGTTCAAATGTCTCCGGCGGCTTGAATAAATAAAACTCCGACCTAGAATAGTCCCGGTAACAAAAATATCGCCCGTACCACGCTAGCCATCAGCGGCGATAAAAACACTGACTCCAAAGTAAAAATAAAAAATAACGCAGCCACGCAGGGTTAAATGCGCGGCAGATAACTTACACCCTGAATAAATGCGTCCGGCGCCAGCCGGCTGCAGGGCGCAGCATCGACCTTTGCTAACCACAGGAGCGAGATCATGATTAAAGCGAAAAGCAACCGCAAGGCGCGCCGGTTATTCGGCTTGACCCACTGGAAAAGCAACAAATTTAGAGTTTCTTTTACCGAGACGGCCGACGGCGGAAAATGGAAAGTCGTGAAGAAGAAGAAGAAATAACATCGCTATTTATCGTCAGGAAAATAATACCCATCGCGATTTTTCCACCGCTGATTTCAATAATGCCGCTGCGCATTAAACAGGGGTGACAATCTTATTATTTCTTTCCTGATGAAAAAAAGGCGCGTCACTCAGTCAGTAGTGGGAGAATGAGTGACGCGCCAAACGAGTGCGCCCGGTTTCAAGAAGCCTCCCTCCCCGCGGGGCGGAGAAGGTGTTTTCTAAGCGCACTAAAGGGAAACCCGTCGCGGTCAGGCAACGGGGTATTGCTCTTAACGATTCATCTGGAACAGCGACATGCCCTGCATATCGCTGAAGGTTTTATACGACGCCTGCAGCGCTGCCTGCTGCATGAAATAAGACGAGATAGACTCGGCCAGATCGGCATCCGTCAACGCGCTCATCTGGATCTGGTTGGTCATGTCACGCTCTTTACCGATGCTGTCCAGCTGATCCATTTCCTGCAGCTGACTGCCCAGCTCGGCGCGCACGCTCAATACGTTGTTGTAGGAGTTGTCCAGACCGCGGTTGGCTTTCGCCAACGCATCGTTCACCTGCTGCTTGGTGGCCTCATCGGCGCCCTGCAGCGGGGTTTTCAACGCGTTCAGCGCAATATCGATGCTCTCGAATACGTTGCTGACCGGCGCGCTGCCGTCCGGCTCGGGCTTCGGATTGCTGGTCAACGACATGAACACCGCGTTGCCGGTATGGCCGATGGTCATGGTGCGGTTGGCGTCCACTTTCTGCTGAACCGTCTTGTCCCCGCCCTGATAACTGACGGTGCCGCCGTTGTCGACGAACGGCGCCTTGTCGTTCACGTATCCGCCGAACATATAGCGGCCGTTGCCGTCGGTGCTGTTGGCCTGGTTCAGCAGCTGATCTTTCAGCCCCTGCAACTGGGTGGCCAGCGACTGGCGGTCGTTATCGCTTTCGGTGCCGCCGGCGTTGACGATCAACGCCTTCATGTCCGCGATGGTGGACGTCGCGCCGGCCAAGACCGTTTCTTCCATCGACACGTTCTGACGAGCGAAGGTGCGCGCCAGCGTGTACTGGCTGTTTTCCGCCTGCGATTGCGACAACATCACCGCGCGCGACGCCGCCAGCGGATCGTCGGACGGGTTGATCACCCGCTTGCCCGAGGAAAGCTGCTCGGCCGCCTTCATGAACAGCGACTGGTTGCCCGTGATGCCGTTCATGTTCTGTTGGTACATCATGCTGGTGCTCATGCGCATGCTGTGGGTTCCTTACTCTGAGCGATCGGCGCCGTTATCGGCGCCGATTAACAATGAAATCAACGAATATTCAGCAACGCATCGAACAGCGAGCTGGCGGTCTGAATCACCTGCGCGTTGGCCATGTAGTACTGCTGGAAACGCAGCAGCTCGCCATACTCTTCGTCAAGGTTGACGCCGGACATCGACTGCTGTTGCGCACCCAGCTGCGTCACGATCTTGGCCTGCGACGTGGCGATGGCCTTGGCGGCAGCGGTCTGGTTGCCGACGCCGCTGACAATGCCGGCGTAAGCGCCGCTCAGGGTCGCCTTACCGTCCACCAGGTTTTTGGTCTGCAGATCCAGCAGTTTCTTGGCATTTTCGTTATCACCGCGGCCGCTGTCGTCTTTACCGGCGGCGGCGATCTTGGACGAATCGGTGATGGCCACTTTCAGGTTGCCCGCCACGTCGCTGACCGGCTTCACGGTGAAGCTGTCTTTAGCCTGCGCATTGCCGTCGATGCTCACTTCCAGCCCGTCGAAGTTCAGCGTCGGTTTGCCGTCCGCGCTGGTACCCGGCGTGGCGTTGACTTTCACGTTGTCCGGCAGGCGGCTGACCTGCCAGTTGCTGCCGTCGAACTCGACGCGATAATCGTTGGCTTTCACCTTGCCGGTATCGGTGTAAGAGACCGACAGCGACGCGTCGCCGGTATTGCGGGTGTTATCCACCACCCGGCCGCCGCTGAAGCTGAAGAAGTCGCCGCCTGCGTCGCCGTTCAGGTCGAAACCGGCGCGATGCTGCTGATTGAAGCTGTCCGCCATCGCCAGCGCCAACTGGCCCAGCTGATTGCGCACGCCGTCCAGCGTTTCGCTGCGGAATTTCAGCACGCCGCTCAGCGTGCCGCTGGTGATCTGACCTTCCGGCACTTCGCTGGCGCCGTTGCCGCGGTTATAGCCGATGGTCAGACGGGAAGGATCGCTGCTGGAAGGCACGGCTTCCACCTGATACGTATTGCTGCCTTGCACCAGAGTCAAGCCGTTGGCGAAGGAGACGGTATAGGCGTCGCCGTCCTGTTGCGTGACCTGTACGCCCACCAGTTGGTTCAGCTCGGTAACCAGCTGATCGCGCTGATCCAGCAACGCATTCGGCTCGCCGGCGGCGCTGCCGCGCAAACGGGTGATCTCGTCGTTCAGCTTGGCGATCTGCTGGCCGTAGCTGTTGATCTGCTGCGCCGTATCGCTGATCTGCTGATTAACGCCGTTGTCCATGTCGCGCAGGAATTTATCGGTGTTGTTGAACTGGTTCACCAGGCCGTTGGCCTTGCCCAGCACCGTTTGGCGCGCGGCATCGTCACCGGCGTTGCTCACCAGGTTCTGCAGGTTGGTGAAGAAATCCTGCATGTTGGTCGACAGCGGATTGGTTTTGCTCGCCAACAGGTTGTCGATCTGCGAAATCTTCTCGTAATAGGCGTTTTGCGCCCCGAACGCGCTTTGCGCGCCGCGCAGCTGGTTGGTGATGAATTGGTTGTACTCGCGGTTGACGCTGGTGACGGTCACGCCGTTGCCGATAAAGCCGCTCATGGTGGCCATGCCGCCGTTCTGCGCCAGGATCGCGGTCTGGCGGTTGTAGCCCGCCACGTTGTAGTTGGAGATGTTGTTGCTGACGGTACTGAGCGCCACCTGAGCCGCATTCAGCCCGCTCATCGCGGTATTGATTAAGCTATTGGACATCGGAATTCCTTATGCTGCGGCGCCGGTGGCCCACAGGGTTCTAATTGAGCTGCTGAGCCTGTTCGCTCAGCCTGTTTCGGTTATCGGCCAAAATGAGAAGAACTTGAGGAAAAAAAGCGGCAACGCGGTCAGCATCCAGCCAGCCTTCGTTACCGCCTATCCCCTAAATAATTGGCGTCGCAGCAAGGCGACAAGCAAGGGCGTCCCCGGGCGCTTGGTTAAGCCAAGTGACCGGGGCGAGCTTGTGCAGTCAACGCCGCTGCGGCGTCAAGAATGACGGGGATTTAGAACAAATCTTTCAGATCGTGGGTGTAAGCTTTGACCGCCTGTTCCCCCGCGTTCTTCATCTGCTGAATCACGCTGACCAGTTTGCTGGCGTACTGCGGGTCGGTGGCGTAGCCGGCGCGTTGCAGCGCATGCGCCGCCTGCTCCGGGCTGCGTGCGGCGGCCACGTCGGCGTAACGCGGGTTGTTGGTCAGCAGTTTGACGTAGTCGGCGATCGCTTCAACGTACGAACCGTAGACGCGGAACTTCGCCTTCACCTTTTTCGCCGCGCCCTGTTCGAACTCGGTGGTGGTGATCTCCGTCACCGGCCCGTTCCAGCTGCCGCCGGCCTTGATGCCGAACAGGTTGTAGCTCGGCGTGCCGTCTGAGGTCGGGATCTCGCGCTGCCCCCAGCCGGACTCCAACGCCGCCTGCGCGACGATCAGCTGATGCGGAATGCCGCTCTGCTGGCTGGCGACCTTCGCCGGGATCGACAGGCGAGCGACGAAGTTGCCGTTGTTGAGTGACATCGGCGCGGCGGCCGGCGGGGCTTTCGGCATCGCGCGGCGCACCATCTGCTCCAGCGCCTGGTTCGGCAGCGTTTGCAGCACCTCGTTGTCGAGCGCCATCGGCGACAGGCCCGCCGTTTCACTTGGCACCGTGTTGGCGTTGCTCATCTGCTTGACCATCATGTCGGCCAGCCCCAGCCCTTTTTGCGACATCTGCTGGGCGATTTGCTGGTCGTACATCGAGGTATAGAGCCGCGTTTGATCGCTGCTCAATACCCCGTCCTGCGGCAAGGCAGATCGCATGCTTTTCAGCATCATCTGCACGAACATGCCTTCCACCTGCTGGGCCACCTGCTTGAGGTTGCCCTGCGGGTCGGCCGCCGCATCGCGCTTCAGGCCGTTCAGCGCCTGGGCGTCATAGGCCGCGCCCGACATCGCCATCAGATCGCCGGCCATCAGATGATTTCCAGCTTGGCGCGCAGGCAGCCGGCGCTCTGCATCGCCTGCAGGATCGACATCAGATCGATCGGCGTGGCGCCCAGCGCGTTCAGCGCGCGGATCACGTTGTTCAGGTTGGCGCTGGCGTTCACCTTCTGCAGCGATCCGCCCTGCTGTTGCACCGAGATCTGGGTGTTTGGCGTCACTACCGTCTGGCCGCCGCCGAACGGCGTCGTCGGTTGGCTGACGGTGTTCTGCCGATCGACCACCACCGACAGGTTGCCCTGGGCGACGGCGCAAGAATCGAGGATCACATCGCGGTTCATCACCACCGAACCGGTGCGCGAGTTGATGATCACTTTGGCGTCCATCGCGCCGACGTTGACGGTGATGTTTTGAATCTCCGCCAGGAAGCGCACCTGCGAGCTGTTGCCCTGCGGCACCAGCACCTGGATCGTGCGGGCATCGAGCGGCGTCGCGGTACCGCCGCCGCGTTGGCGGTTAATGGCGTCGCTGATCTGCTGTGCCAGCGTGAAATCTTCGTCGTTCAGCTGCAGGTTGAGAACGCCGCCGCTGCCGAAGGTGGTCGGCAGTTCGCGCTCGATGGTGGCGCCGTTGCTGATGCGCCCGCCCGCCAGCTGGTTGACCTGCACGCTGCTGCCGCCGGCCGCCGCGCCCGCGCCGCCGACCAGCACGTTGCCCTGCGCCAGCGCATAGACCTGGTTATCCACGCCTTTGAGCGGCGTCATCAGCAGGGTGCCGCCACGCAGGCTCTTGGCATTACCCATCGAAGAAACCACCACGTCGATGTTCTGCCCGGCGCGCGAGAACGGCGGCAGTTTGGCGGTCACCATCACCGCCGCCACGTTTTTCAGCTGCATGTTGGTGCCCGGCGGCACGGTGATGCCCAGCTGCGACAGCATGTTGCTCAGGCTTTGGGTGGTAAACGGCGTCTGCATGGTCTGGTCGCCGGAGCCGTCCAGCCCCACCACCAGGCCGTAGCCGATCAGGGCGTTGTCTCGCACGCCCTGCACCGTCACCAGATCGCGGATGCGCTCCGCCGCCGCCGGCAAGCACACCAGCCCGACGCACAGCGCGATAAACCATTTTTTCAGCATCAGTCAATCCTTAGAACGGTGAAACATTTAAGAAGAAGCGCTGCAGCCAGCCCATGGTCTGCGCTTCGTTGATATAGCCATTGCCGACGTATTCGATACGTGCGTCCGCTACCTGCGTCGAGGTCACCGAGTTGTTGCCGCTGATGGTGCGCGGGTTGACGACGCCGGAGAAGCGGATGAATTCGGTGCCCTGGTTGATGGCGATCTGCTTTTCCCCCACCACGTGCAGGTTGCCGTTGGCCAGCACCTGGTTGACCGTCACCGTAATGGTGCCGTTGAAGGTGTTGTTGGCGTTGGCGCCGCCCTTACCGCCGAAGGTGCTGTCGCCGGAAATGTCCATATCGGCGCGCGCATTGCCCAACAGGCCGTCGAGGTAACGCGGCGAGGTGGCGACGCCGAACTTGCTGGCGCCGTTGCGGCTGGCGTTGGCGGAGGAGCTCTTGCTGGCGCTGACGTTTTCCTGCAGCACGATGGTCAGGGTGTCGCCGACGTTGCGCGGACGGCGGTCTTCGAACAGCGGCTGATAGCCGTAGTTCATCGGCTGCACCGTCTGGAAGATCGAGCCGTTCGGCATCGGCGCGCTGGCCGGCGCGGGCTGCGCCGTGGTCGCGCCGTCCACCAGCGATTTGTGCGGAATATAGGCGCAGCCGCTCAGCGTCAGCATCACCATTCCCGCCAGCCAGCGTTGTCCCTGCCGCGGCAGGATTGCCATCGAATATGTGGTTACCACGGGTATCGCCTTTGTTTCACGAAAGAGAATGACGGGCGCGGCAAGCCCGGCCCGTCAATGACAGATTACAGTTGCGTCAGCTTTTGCAGCATCTGATCGGAGGTCGATACCGCTTTGCTGTTGATCTCGTAAGCGCGCTGAGTCTGGATCATGTTGACCAGCTCTTCCGCCACGTTGACGTTGGAAGTTTCCACGTAACCCTGATACAGCAGACCGGCGCCGTTCAGCCCCGGCGTGCTCTCGTTCGGCGCGCCCGAGCTTTCGGTTTCCTGATACAGGTTCTCGCCCACGCTCTCCAGACCGCTGTCGTTGACAAAGGTCGTCAGCGTCAGTTGGCCCACCTGCTGGGCGGCGGTTTGCCCCTGCTGGGTGACGCTGACGATGCCGTCGCGGCCGACGGTGATGGACAGCGCGTTCGCCGGAATGGTGATCGCCGGCTGCACCTGGAAACCGCTGGAGGTCACCAGTTGGCCGTTCTGATCGATCTGGAACGACCCGTCACGGGTATAGGCCTGAGTGCCGTCCGGCAGCATCACCTGGAAGAATCCCTGCCCCTTGATGGCGACGTCTTTGCTGTTGTTGGTCTGCGACAGGTTACCTTGGCTGTGAAGACGCTCGGTCGCCACCGGACGCACGCCGGTGCCGATCTGCAGACCGGAAGGCAGCGTGGTCTGCTCGGAGGACTGCGCCCCCGGCTGACGCATGGTCTGGTACAGCAGATCTTCAAATACCGCACGCTGGCGTTTGAAGCCGTTGGTGCTGACGTTCGCCAGGTTGTTGGCGATCACGTCCATGTTGGTCTGCTGCGCGTCCAGACCGGTTTTGGCAATCCATAAAGATGGAATCATCGGTTATTTCCTTGCTGCTTAACTCACTGAGAGCAGTGAGTTGGCACGCTGTTCGTTTTCATCCACGCTGTGGATGACCTTCATTTGCATTTCAAAGCGGCGGGCGTTGGCGATCATGTCGACCATGGTCTCCATCGGCTTGACGTTGCTGCCTTCCAGCACGCCCGGCATCACCCGCACCTGCGGATCGTTTTGCAACTGATTGCCGCGCTGCTGTTGGGTTTCCGGCGTCAGGCGAAACAGCCCGTCGTCACCGCGCATCACTTCGCGCGCATCGGCTTTCACCAGCTTCAGGCGGCCGATCTGCGCGATGGTGTTCGGCGGATCGCCGGCGTTCAGCGCCGAAATGGTGCCGTCGGCCGCGATGGTGATCTCCGCCGACGGCGGCACCTCGATCGGGCCGCCGTCGCCCATCACCGGCAACCCCTGCACCGTCAACTGCCCGGTGGAGGAAATTTGAATGTTGCCGTTGCGGGTATAGGCTTCCCCCCCACCCGGCAGGCTCACCGCCAGAAAACCGTCCTGCTGTAGCGCCACGTCCAGCGGACGCGCCGTGTAGTTCAGCGCCCCCTGGCTCATATCGGCGCCCGGCGTCGACGCGGTCACCAAGGTGCGCGTCGCCATGCTCGGCCCGTCGACCGGCACCGCGCGCAATGCGGCGAGCTGGGCGCGAAAGCCCGGCGTCGACGCATTCGCCAGGTTGTTGGCGGTAATGGACTGCTGTTCCAGCGTTTGGCGCGCCGCGCCCATCGCGGTATAAATCGCGTGATCCATAACTCGACCTTATTAGCGCAGGCTAACCAGCGTCTGCAGGATGGAGTCCTGCGTCTTGATGGTCTGGGCGTTGGACTGGTAGTTACGCTGTGCGACGATCATGTTCACCAGCTCCTGGCTCAGATCGACGTTGGAAGATTCCAGCGCGCCGCTGGTCAGCTTACCGAAGCCGCCGCCGCCCGACAGACCAACGCGCGGCTGACCGGACGCACCGGTTTCCTGCCACACGTTATCGCCCTGCGACGCCAGCCCTTCCGGGTTGGAGAAGTTGGCCATGACGATCTGGCCCAGCACCTGAGTCTGCTGGTTGGAGTAGATGCCCACCACTGTGCCGTCGTTGTTGATCTGGAAGTTGGTGTATTCACCGGCGGCATAGCCGTCCTGCGCCACTTTGCTCACCGAGTCGCTGCCCACGTTCTGCTGCATGCTGCCGGCGAAGCTCAGGGTGAAGTTTTGCGCCGGTGCGCCGTCTTTGGCGGTCATCGGGATCACCATGCTGAACTCCCCCGGCGCACCGTTGGTGCTGGTGGTTTTCACCAGGTTGCCGCTGGTGCTGAACTCCATGGTGCCGGCGTTCACTGGCGCTGCGCTGCCGTCCTGAGTGTAGACCTGCCACTTGTTATCTTCCGTCTTCACGAAGTAGGCGTTGATGTTGTGCGCGTTACCCAGCGAGTCGTAGGCGGTGATGGTGTTGACGTAGTTGTAGCTGTCCTGTTTGGTCGGATCGAACGTCTTGTTCTCCGGCACTTTATGGGTGGACTTCAGGTTGGCCACCATCTCACCGGAGGTGGACGCCTTGGCATTCATCATGCCTTCAGGAATGCTCAGCGGCACGGGGTTGGCACCCTGCTGGATGGTCGGAGGGGAACCGGCCGCCGGGTAGCCGGTCAGCTGCAGGCCCTGCATGTTGGTCAGGTTGCGGTTCTCGTCCAGCTTGAACTGGCCGTTGCGGGTATAGAAGATGCCGCCGTCTTTATCCTGCATGCGGAAAAAGCCGTTGCCGTTGATGGCCACATCCAGCGCACGGCTGGTGCCGGTGGTGGTGCCGCCCTTGAAGTTCTGGGTGATGCCGGACACTTTAACGCCCAGACCAACCTGCGAACCGGCGAACATGTCGGCGAAGGACACGCTGCCGGATTTGAAGCCCGCGGTCGCGGAGTTGGCGATGTTGTTACCGATCACGTCCAGGTTGGTTGCTGCCGCGTTCAAGCCGCTGACTGCCTGAGAAAAGGCCATGTTATTCTCCGAATAGTGGTCAGGCTATCGTCCGATTGAGCCTGATGCTGAGGGTTATAAGATCTGTCGCACGTCTTCCAGGGTGGCGTTGCCCGCCAGGCCGAGATCCAGCTTGGCGCCGTTACCGTCGCGGATCACGCCGTTCACCAGCCCGAAGTGCAGGCTGCGCGCCACCAACTGCTCGCCGTTGCCTTTGGCGTTAATCGCCACTTTGTAGGCGCCGTCGGGCGCGGTGGAGCCGTCATCCAGCGAACCGTCCCAGGTGAAGGCGTGTACGCCGGCGGTCAGACCGCCGATTTCGATGGTGCGCACCACCTGCCCGCTGGCGTTGGTAATGGTGGCGGTCACCTGATCGGCGGCGCGCTCCAGTTCCACGCCGAACGGCGTGGTGCTGACCTTGCCATCCTTGCTGCCGACCAGAATGTTGTTGCCCGGCACCATCACGCCGTGACCGATCAGCGCCGTCGCCTGCAGCGACTGGTTGCTGTTGATCTGGCCGGAGATCGAGCCCAGCGTGGTGTTGAGTTTTTCGATGCCCTGAACGGTGTTGATCTGCGCCAGCTGCGAGGTCAGTTCGTTGTTCTGCATCGGATTGGTCGGATCCTGGTTTTTCAACTGCGCCACCAGCAGCGTCAGGAAGCTGTTGTGCAGATCCTGGCTGTTGGTATTTTTGCTGTTGTTACCGATGACGGTGTTGTCCAACGGCTCGTTAGTGGTTGCGGCGATAGCCATGGGAACCTCCGGTTACTGACCCAGCGTCAGGGTTTTCATCATCATCGACTTGGTGGTGTTGAGCACCTCGACGTTGGCCTGGTAGCTGCGCGAGGCGGAGATGGTGTTAACCATTTCGCCCACCACGTCGACGTTCGGCATGCGCACGTAGCCCTTGGCGTCCGCCAGCGGGTTGCCCGGCTGATAGACCAGACGCTCTGGCGCCGGATCGTCCACCACCTGGGCGACGCGCACGCCGCCGGTCGGCTGACCAGGGGCCGCCGCGACCTGGAACACCACCTGCTTGGCGCGGTAAGGCTCGCCGTCCGGGCCGGTCACGCTGTCGGCGTTGGCCATGTTGCTGGCGCTGACGTTCATGCGCTGGGATTGCGCCGATAACGCCGAGCCGGAGATATCAAAAATGTTCAGTAAAGACATGCGCCTTATCCTTGTTGCAGCACGGACATCATCCCTTTGATCTGCCCGCTGAGCAGCGTCAGGTCGGTCTGATATTTCAGGCTGTTATCGGCAAAGTTGGTGCGTTCGCGATCCATGTCCACCGTGTTGCCGTCCATCGACGGCTGATCCGGTACCCGGTACAACAGATCGAGCTGCGGCGGCTGCAGGGTCTGCGCCGGGATGTGGCGCGCCGCCGTCAGGTTCAGCGACATGCCGTTGCCGTTGACGCGCCCTTGTTCCAGCACTTTGTTCAATTGGCTGGCGAAATCGATATCCCGCGCCTGATAACCCGGTGTGTCTGCGTTGGCGATGTTGGCGGCCAGAATTTCCTGCCGCTGGGCGCGCAAGTTCAGCGCCTCTTGGCCAAAGCGCAGAGCCGCGTCCAGTTTGTCGAGCATGCTCCCTCCGCGAGGTTAGAATTTGGAGTCGACAGGATAAACGTCCCCTGCGCCACCCTATCGCGGGAATAGACGCAAAATGGGGCGCTATTTATCTGCTTAGCCTGCGCGCGCTGCGGGTACACTTACGCGTATCCCGATGAAGCTTGAGAAGATGACGATGAAAGGTAAAATGCTGCTGCTTATCGGCCTGCTGTGCAGTCTGAACGCGCGCGCCGACGATCTGGCGACGCAAATCGAAAGCTTCATCAAAGGCAAGTTCACCGGCGAGCCGGTGCAGGTGAAAGTGCGGGTGCGCACGCCGCCGGCCCAATGGCCCGCCTGCGAACTGCCGCAGCTGTCGCTGCCGCCCAATGCGCGGATCGGCGGCAACGTCAGCATTTCGGCGCGCTGTGGCCAGGAGCGGCGTTTTATCCAGACGCAGGTGCAGGTATTCGGGCGCTATCTGGTTTCGGCGCGCGGCATCAGCGCCGGCAGCCGGTTGACGGCGGCGGATCTGACGTTGAAGGAAGGCCGGCTCGATACCCTGCCGCCGCGCGCGCTGACCGAAGCGGGCAAAGCGTTAGGCGCAGTCAGTCTGCGCAATATCAGTCCTGGCCAACCGCTAACCCTCGCCATGCTGCGCCGCGCCTGGATTATCAAGGCCGGGCAACCGGTGCAGGTCACCGCGCAGGGCGAAGGATTCAACATCAGCGGTGCGGGTAAGGCGATGAACAACGCCGCCGCCGAAGACAGCGTGCGCGTGCGCATGGCGTCTGGGCAGATCGTCAGCGGCGTGGTCGGAGACGACGGCGCGATTCGCATTACGTTATAAAAAAGTAAAGGTTCCGCAAACCTTGCCGATAAGACAAATCAAGCAGCATTTTATTGGCCACCAGGGCCGCAAAACTTTCATTGCAGCGTCGTCGCCCCCGAGCGGCCACGGCGTAAACGGAGATGGACCATGAGTATCGATCGCACCCAGCGGTTACAGCCGGTTTCCACTGTGCAACCGCGTGAAACCCCGGCCGACAACCCGCTCCAACCGCGCAAGGCCGCCGTGGCCGAAACCGCCGTCAGCGGCACGCAGGTCAAACTGAGCGAGGCGCAGGCGCGCCTGATGCAGCCGGGCACCCAGGATATCGATATGGGCCGGGTCGAGGCCATCAAGCAGGCGATCCGCAACGGCGAGCTGAAGATGGACGCCGGCAAAATCGCCGACGCGCTGCTGCAAGACGCGCAGAGCGATATTCAATGGATCGCCGGACGCGACTGACAGCGCGCGGCGAGTAGCGGTAAAGGATAAGTCATCACTATGGAAAACCTGGCACAACTGCTGGACAAACTGTTGGAAACGCTGCAGGCACTCAATGGCGTGCTGGAGGAAGAGCACGACTTGCTGTGCTCCGGCCAGTTGCCCGGCGTGGCATTGCAGCGCGTCACCGATGCCAAAAGCCAACTGCTGGCGACGGTCGCTTACCTCGAGCAACAGCGCCTGGGGCAGGAGAAAGCCTGCGGGCAACGCGCCCCCTATTCCAGCCATGCGCCCCTGGCCGATCGCTGGCAACGCGTTCAACTGCTGAGCCAAACGCTGCGCGAGAAGAATCAGCACAATGGCCTGCTGCTCAATCAGCAGATCGACCATAACGCTCAGGCGCTGGCGATCCTCAGCAAGAACAACAAATCGCTGTATGGCCCGGACGGCCAGTCGCACGCCGGCAGCCTGCTCGGCAGAAAAATCGGCGTCTGACCTGTCTGATTTCGCCCGGTGAGCCTATCACCGGGTACGCGTTAACCGGCTTTTGCACATCCCCTCGCATTTTCTCCCTATCACTCTTTGAATTCACTTAAGGCTTTGCGCCAGGCTGCGCATGGCGTGAATTTGGCTGTTTCTTTCCCTTTGGCCGCTTGTCACCCTGTGGTGATTTTTAAACCACTTGAAATATACCCTTTACGGGTATAGATTCGCAGGGAGAGCGAATGGCCGACATTTATCTCACCAAAACCTTTCAGGGTTTTGCCGCGCGCGAGCGCATCAGCGACGCCACGATAGTGAAAGCGGCGCGAGAAATGCAACGTCAGCTGTACGACGCCAGTCTTGGCGGTTACGTGTACAAGAAGCGAATCGCTCGGGCTGGTGCGGGCAAACGGGGCGGTTATCGGGTACTGATCGTTTTTCGCGATGAAGAACGCCTGTTTTTTATGCGCGGCTTTGCCAAAAGCGAGAGAGAAAACATCAGTACGGACGAGTTACAAGGATTGAAACATCTGGCTGCGCTGTATCTGGATTATTCGCCCTTCAGACTCTACCAGCTGGTCAACAACAAGGAATTACGGAGGCTAAGCGATGAGTAAAATTCTTGCCGAGATCCACCAGGAAGTTCAGGGCCTGCACCGCGCCGGTTTCGTCGACGACGTGACCATGCGCACCTTCGACATGCTGTGCCTGCGGCCGGTGAAACAGTTCGGGCCGGCCGAGATCCGCGCGCTGCGCGAACGGGAAAACGTCAGTCAGCCGGTGTTTGCGCTGTATCTCAACGTCAGTAAAAAGGCGGTGCAGAAATGGGAGCGCGGCGAAGCACAACCGAACTCCGCCGCAATGAAGCTGCTGTCACTGGTCGAACGCAACGGCCTGCAAATTCTGGCCTGATCCTACTGATAATTGACGATCACCTGATTGCCAATCACCCGCAGCGGCGGGTTCAGCCCGCCTTGCGACTGCACGTAATAGACAAAGCGCAATTCCGCATTGGCCGGTTCGCCCTGCAGGCCGTTGCTGCTGCCGCTGCCGCCGCCGAGCGGAATGCAGCGGTTCACCGTACACAGCTGGGCCTGCAGCCCGGCCGGCTCCGGCCCCAGTAAACGGTAGCGCCAGCTGACGCGGGTGATGCGCGCATTGGCATCCGGCAGCGCGTTCGGCGGCCGCAAACCGGCGGACTCACCGCGCATGCCGCCCTGTTCCAACGTCACGCCCGCCCCTTCGGCCACCCAGGAGCCGGACACCGCACCGGCGGTTAACGGCGCCAGCAAACACAGCACGAACAGACAACGTTTCATCAGGCGGCTCCAATGGTCGAGGTCATGCGAATCTGGCGATCGTCGTTGATTTCGAGGTTGGACAACACCACGATCTGCGGCAGACTGCGGCGCAGGAAGCGCGCCAGCAAGGCACGCAGCGCATGGTTGACCAGCAGCACCGGCGGCGCGCTGAGCATCTCTTGCCGCTGCAGCGCCTGGCGCGCCTGATCCAGCAGGCGATCGGCCAGCCCCGGTTCCAGACCGCCTCCGCCCTGCAACGCCTGCAACAACAGGCGCTCCAGTTGGGTATCCAGACCGATGACCTGAATCTCGCCGTTGCCGGGGAACCACTGCTGTGTGATCGCCCGGCCCAGCGCCACCCGTACCACGGTGGTCAGCTCATAAGGATCGCTTTGCGCCGGGGCATGTTCCGCCAGCGTTTCGACGATGGTGCGCATATCGCGGATAGAAACACGCTCGGCCAGCAGGTTTTGCAGCACTTTGTGCAGCGTGGTCAGCGACACCACGCCCGGCACGAAGTCTTCGGTCAGCTTCGGCATCTCTTGTGAAACACGGTCCAGCAGCTGCTGAGTTTCCTGGCGGCCAAACAGCTCGCTGGCGAACTGGCCGATCAGGTGATTAAGGTGCGTCGCTACTACGGTGCTGGCTTCCACCACGGTAAAGCCCTGGATCTGCGCCTGCTCGCGCAAGGCGCTGTCGATCCATACCGCCTCGAGCCCAAAGGCCGGATCAATGGTTTTGTCTCCCGCCAGCTCACCCACGGCATTGCCGGGGTTGATCGCCAACCAGCGGCCCGGCTGCGCTTCGCCACTGCCGATCTCGACGCCTTTCATCAGGATGCGGTAACTGGCTGGCGGCAGCTCCAGATTGTCGCGAATGTGCACCACCGGCGGCAGATAGCCCATGTCCTGCGCGAATTTCTTGCGGATACCGCGAATACGGCCCAGCAGCTCGCCGTTCTGTTGAAAATCGACCATCGGAATCAACCGATAGCCTACTTCCATCCCCAGCGGATCTTCCAACTGGACATCGGCCCAGCTGGCCTCGGCGGCCTGCGGATTCTCCGGCATCACCGGCGCCTCCACCGTTTTCGGTGCCTGTTGTTCACGGCCGCGCAGCCACCAGGCCAGGCCCAGCAAAGCGGCGGTAAACAGCAGGAACACCAGGTTCGGCATGCCCGGCACCAGGCCCAACAGCCCCAGTACCCCGGCGCTCAGCAACATCACGCGCGGATTGTTGAACAGCTGGCCCACCATCTGCTCACCGACGTCCTGATCGGTCGCGACGCGGGTGACGATAACGCCGGCGGCGGTGGAGATTACCAGCGCCGGGATCTGCGCCACCAGACCGTCACCGATGGTCAGCAGCGTATAGCTTTCCGCCGCCGCCCCCAGCTCCATACCATGCTGCACGACACCGACCAACAGGCCGCCGACGACGTTCAGCACCATGATCATCAGGCCGGCAATGGCATCGCCACGCACGAATTTACTGGCACCGTCCATCGAGCCGTAGAAATCGGCCTCCTGGGTCACTTCGGCACGGCGTTTCTTCGCTTCGTCTTCGCCGATCAACCCGGCGTTCAGATCGGCGTCGATCGCCATCTGTTTACCCGGCATGCCGTCCAGGACGAAACGCGCGCCCACTTCGGCGATACGCCCGGCCCCCTTGGTGATGACCATGAAGTTGATCAACACCAGGATGATGAACACCACGATACCGATGGCGAAGTTGCCCCCCACCAGGAAGTGGCCGAAGGCCTCCACCACGCGGCCGGCAGCGGCGGAGCCGGTATGCCCTTCCAGCAAGATGATGCGCGTCGACGCGACGTTGAGCGACAAACGCAGCAGCGTGGAGAACAGCAGAATGGTCGGGAAGGCGGCGAATTCGAGCGTGCGCTGGGTGAACATCGCCACCAGCAGCACCATGATCGACAGCGCGATGTTGAAGGTAAACAGCAGGTCGAGGATAAACGCCGGCAACGGCAGCACCATCATCGACAGGATCAGCAGGATCAACACCGGGCCGGCCAACACCTGCCACTGCGTATCTTTAAAATTGCCCGGCAAACGAAGCAGGGAGGCCAAATTAGCCATCAGAGTCACTCTCTCTTGCAAAATCCAGTGCTTCCGGCACCGGTAAACGTTCAGGTTTTTTCGGGATCAGGCCGCCCTCGCGCCGCCAGCGGCGCAGCTGGTACACCCAGGCCAGCACTTCGGCGACGGCGGCATACAGGGTGGCCGGAATATGTTGTCCAATCTCGCTGTGTCGATACAGCGCACGCGCCAGCGGCGGCGCTTCCAGCATCGGGATGCGGTGCTCCGCACCGAGCTCGCGAATGCGCAAGGCGATTTCGCCGGCCCCTTTGGCCAGCACCTTCGGCGCGCTCATTTTCTTGTCGTTGTACTGCAACGCGACGGCGTAGTGCGTCGGGTTGGTGACGATCACGTCCGCCTTGGGCACATCGGCCATCATGCGGCGCCGGGCGATCGCCCGCTGCTGCTGACGAATACGCCCCTTAACGTGCGGGTCCCCTTCCTGGTCTTTGAATTCGTCGCGAATATCCTGCTTGGTCATCTTCAGCTTTTTGAAGTGGCTCCACAGCTGGTAGAACACGTCGAACGCCACCATCGGCGTCAATCCCAACACCACCAGAAAACCGCAGAACAGGATCATCTGCAACGCATTGCCCAGCGCATCGAGCGGCTGCTGGGTCATCAGATGCAGCATTGCCGCCCAGTTGTGCCACAGATAAAGACCGGTCACCCAGCCGACCAGCGTCGCTTTCAGGATCCCTTTCAGCAGCTCGGCCAGCACCTGGGTGGAAAAGATGCGCTTCAACCCGGACAACGGGTTCAACCGCTTCAAGTCGAATTTAATCGACTTGCCGCTGAACAGAATGCCCCCCAGCAGCATCGGCGCGGCGAGCGCCACCAGTACCAGCCCCGCCATGATCGGCAACAGCGCCAGCACCGCCTGGCGCAGCAGCATGCCGAGTTGGCGCACCATCTGTTTATCGTTGCTGACCATGCCGTGGTCGAAGTTCAACCCCTGCGTGAGCATCGCCGCCAGCTGTTGCGCCATGTTGCTGCCGGACATCAGGATGATCGCGAGGCCCGAGAGCAGCATCAGCACCGAGGTCAATTCGCGGGAACGCGGGATCTGGCCGTCTTCACGCGCCTTCTCCAGCCTGTGGGGCGTGGGGGCCTCGCTTTTTTCCAGATCGCTGTCTTCAGCCACGAAACGCCGTTCCTGTGTCGGGAGGGTAAAGAATGGCGGTCAGCATGCCAAAAAATTGGCGATGTCATTGGCGGAACAACGGGGAAAAAGGCGGGTTATTTAGGGGATGAGACGAAAACTGCGCGGAATGTTGTCGGGGCGCGCCGTCGCGCGCCCCGAAAAGCCTTAGAAACCGAGGCTGTCGAGCAGATCGTCGACCTGCGCCTGGTTGGCGATGACGCCGACGCCGTTCTGGTCGAGCTGCGGGCCGTTCAGCAGGCTGTCGTTCGGCCGTTTTTCCTTCACCGGCTGCTCCGGCATGTTTTCCATCAGCACCATCAGCAGCTGCTTTTCGATCTCCTGCACCACGTCCATCATGCGCTTGATCACCTGACCGGTCAGATCCTGGAAGTCCTGCGCCATCATGATTTCCAGTAGCTGGGCATTGGTGAAGGCCGTATGGCCCGGCACCTGATCCAGATACTGGCGCGTGTCGTTGACCAGAGAACGCGCATCGTCCAATTCGATGGGATTGGCGAACCACTCGTCCCAGCGCCCTTTCAACGCGTTGGCGCCGGATTCCAGCTCCGCCTGGCGCGGTTGCGCCGCCTCCACGCAGTTCAACGCCCGTTCCGCCGCCTGCGCCGTCATGGTTACGACATAGTCAAGACGGTCGCGCGCATCCGGGATCGCCTCTGCCGCCTGGGCGATCGCCTGATCGAGCCCCAGTTCGCGCATGCTGTCGCGCAGCATTCGGGTCAGTTGGCCGATGCGGGAGATAATCTCTCCCGCGGTCGCTGCATCGCTGGCAGGCATTGGAATGTCTCTCATCGCCCTCTCCTTACATGCCCAATTTTTCAAAAATCTTGTTGAGCTTTTCTTCCAGCGTCGCCGCCGTAAAAGGTTTCACTACATAACCGCTGGCGCCGGCCTGCGCCGCCGCGATGATATTTTCTTTCTTGGCTTCCGCCGTCACCATCAGCACCGGCATCGCGGCCAGCGCGCCATCGGCGCGGATGGTTTGCAACAGCTCCAGCCCGTCCATGTTCGGCATGTTCCAGTCGGACACCACGAAGTCGAAACCGCCGGCGCGCAGCTTGTTCAGCGCATCTGCGCCGTCTTCAGCTTCTTCGACGTTGTTGAAGCCCAGCTCTTTGAGCAGATTTCTGACGATGCGGCGCATGGTGGAAAAGTCGTCCACAACCAGAAATCTGAGGTTCTTGTCTGCCATTGTTACTCCTGAAATAGTTAACCGTTTAATGATGCAAAACCGCAGGCCGCCGCGCGGCGAACCAGGGTCATATCGCCGCCGGGTAAACCCTGCGGACTAAAATCAAATACGCAATGCCTGGCCGCCGGAAATCTGCGCCAACATGCGCTGGCTCATCCTGTCCAACTCGACCACTTCGCTGACGCCGCCGCTGGCGATCGCCTCGCGCGGCATGCCGAACACCACGCAGCTCGCCTCGTTCTGCGCCAGGGTATACGCCCCGGCGCGGTGCATCTCCAGCATCCCCGCCGCACCGTCGTTCCCCATGCCGGTGAGGATCACCCCCACCGCATTGCGGCCGGCATATTGCGCCACCGAACGGAACAGCACATCGACAGACGGACGATGGCGGTTGACCGCCGGGCCGTCATGCAGCTTCACCTGATAGTTGGCGCCGCTGCGCGCCAGCTCCAGGTGGCGGTCCCCCGGTGCGATGTAGGCGTGGCCCGGCAACACACGCTCACCGTCCTCCGCTTCTTTCACCGTGATCTGGCACAGTTTGTTCAGCCGCTCGGCGAACGAACGGGTGAAACCGGGCGGCATGTGCTGGGTGATCAGCAGCGCCGGACTGGTGGCCGGCAGCGGCTGCAGTACCTGGCGGATCGCTTCGGTGCCGCCGGTGGAGGCGCCGATGGCGATCAGTTTTTCACTGCTCAGCAGCGGCGCATGGCTGAGGATCGCCGGCGCCGGGCTGTTGGAACGCTGCGGCAGGCGCGCTCTGGCGGCGGTGCGGATCTTCTCGGCAATCAGTTCGCTGTAGGCCAACATGCCCTCGCGGATGCCGAGTTGCGGTTTGGTGACGAAATCCACCGCGCCCAACTCCAGCGCGCGCAGCGTAATCTCAGACCCTTTACCGGTCAGCGAAGAGACCATCACCACCGGCATCGGCCGCAGGCGCATCAGCTTTTCGAGGAAATCCAGCCCGTCCATGCGCGGCATCTCGACGTCCAGCGTCAGCACCTGGGGATTAAACTTTTTGATCAGATCGCGCGCCACCAGCGGATCCGGCGCGGTCGCTACCATTTCCATGTCGGCGTGGCCGTTCACGATTTCCGTCATCAGCTGGCGCATCAGTGCCGAATCGTCTACGCATAACACTCTGATTTTACTCATTACCTCTCCTTGGTCAGCCCATACACGGTCTGCCCACGCAAGTAGAAATCCCGGCTGATCTGGCTGAAATTCTCGGAGTGGCCGGCAAACATCAGCCCCCCCGGCTTAAGCAAGGGAACGAAGCGGCGCAGGATGCGCTCCTGCGTCGCCTTATCGAAATAGATCATGACGTTGCGGCAAAAAATGGCGTCGAATTGCCCCGGCAGCGCCCACTCCGGCGCCAGCAGGTTCAGCGGCTGGAAGTTGACCCGCGCCGCCAGCTCCGGCCGCACGCGCACCAGCCCCTGATGCGGCCCGGTGCCGCGCAGGAAATAGCGCTGCATTTGGGTCGGCGTCAGGGTACGCAGATCTTCCTGGCGGTATACGCCCGCCTCCGCTTTTTCCAGCACCTGCGTATCGATGTCGCTGGCCCAGACCTGGCAACTGCCGGCCCGCTGACCCAATGCATCGCTCAGCGTGATGGCGATCGAATACGGTTCTTCGCCGGTCGAGGCCGCGGTGCTCCAGACGCTGTAGCCGTTCGGCCGCGAGCGCGCGTGTTCCGCCAGGATCGGGAAGTGATGCGCCTCGCGGAAAAAGGCCGTCAGGTTGGTGGTCAGCGCGTTGATGAACGCCTGCCACTCTGCGCTGTTCGGGTCGCTTTCCAGCAGCGCCAGGTAGTCACCGAAATCGTGCAATCCCAACAGCCGCAACCGGCGCACCAGGCGGTTGTAAACCATCTCGCGCTTATGCTCCGCCAGCACGATGCCGGCGCGTTGATAAATCAACTGGCTGATACGGCGAAAATGCACGTCCGACAGCGGCAGGCGCTGCACCATTTGCGTCAACATCGACGCAGTATCCCGGTTAGAAGTTGACGGCGTCTGTTTCATGCCACCTCACCGGAGAAAAACGTGCTGCTTATGCGGTTTAACAATCTTGGGCTTCCTTTACCACGGGTGAAACTGCGTTGTTGCTGTTACCTGGCGCGACGAAGTTATCGTCCGCCAGACGGAATACCGCGACCGCGTCGGCCAAGGTAATGGCCTGCTCTTCCAGCGCGGTGGCGGCAGAAGCGGATTCTTCCACCAGCGCGGCGTTCTGCTGAGTGACCTGATCCATCTGGGTCACCGCCTGCGTCACCTGCTCGATGCCGCGGCTCTGTTCATCCGAAGCCGAGGCGATCTCGCCCATGATGTCGGTCACGCGGGTCACCGAACGCACGATGTCCTGCATGGTGGCACCGGAGTTTTCCACCAGCACCGAGCCGTGTTTGACGCGGCTGACCGATTCGTCGATCAGCACCTTGATCTCTTTCGCCGCCTGCGCGCTGCGGCTCGCCAGGTTGCGCACTTCACCGGCGACCACGGCGAAACCACGCCCCTGTTCACCGGCGCGCGCCGCTTCCACCGCCGCATTGAGCGCCAGAATGTTGGTCTGGAAAGCGATGCCGTCAATCACGCTGGTGATAGCGCCGATTTTCTGCGAGCTGTTGGCGATATCGTGCATGGTGGTCACAACGTCACCGGCCAGTTCGCCGCCCTTGGCCGCGGTGGCCGAGGCATCGCGCGCCAACTGTGAGGCCTGTCGCGCATTGTCGGCGTTCTGCTTCACCGTCGCGGTCAGCTGTTCCATGCTGGCGGCGGTCTCTTCCAGCGAAGCGGCCTGCTGCTCGGTGCGGGAAGAAAGATCGTTATTGCCTTCGGAGATCTCCTGCAGGCCGATCAGTATTGACTCCGCCCCGTCGCGCACCGCGCCGACGGTGCCGATCAGCGACTGCTGCGTGCGTTGCAGACTGGCGAACAGCATGCTGATTTCATTGCGGCCATACACCTGAATCGGCGTCGCCAAATCGCCGGCGGCGATGCGTTCAAAGTGGCTGCGGATTTGGTTCAACGGTTGTACCAACATGGTGCGCAACCACCACATGGCGCTGCCGGTCACCACGATCAGCATCAATACCGCCCCCGCCAGCATCAGGCCCGCCAGCGTGAAGGAGAACTGGTTGGCGTCCCTGGCTTCACTGATGTCGCCGTTGACCAGTTGCAGGTACTGCACGAAGTCGGCCTCGAACAGGTCCTGGGTTTTCTGCGTCGGCTGATCCATAAACGCCTGCAGCTCGCCCTTTTCCAGGAAACCGATCAGTTCACGCAGCGCGCCGCGCAGCCGCTCGTAGCTGGCCTTGGTGGTGGCCGTCTGCTGGCTCTGCTGTTCACTGCTGCGTTCAACCGCCATAAACTGATTGAAATAGAGGTCGGCCTTCTGCAGCGAACTGCGGGCGCTGCTCATCAGTTCGTTCACCTGCTGCTGCGGCAGCTTCAGCGCCGCGCGGGTGCCGGCGCGGTTCAGCGTATTGCGCGCCTGCAACAGCGACACCCAGCTCAGGCTGAGCGAATCGCGCTGCTGGCTGCCGAGGGTGATGATGTCGAGGTTGTGGTTATCGGAGCGAAACGCGGAATACGACAGGCCGCTGCTGGCCAACTGCAGAACGCAGAAGGTCATCAACAACAGGAACAAGCTGGTAGAGATACGGATTCGGTTAAACACTGTGAACCTCCTTGCAGCCGGCCGGCGACCGGCCTACGTAGGGGAAAGGGCCTCTGCGAGAGAGGCCCGATACCGGTTAGAACGTTTCCCAGTTATCCTGCAGATCGCTGGCGTTCATTTTCTTATGATTGATTACCGGTGTTACCGTCGCCTTGCTGGTGACAGGCGCTTTAAACTCTTCCTGGCCTTCCTGCCTCAGGCGGAATACCGCCACCGACTGGGTCAGCATGCTGGCCTGTTCTTCCAGCGCCGCCGCCGCCGAGGCGGATTCTTCCACCAACGAGGCGTTCTGCTGGGTGACGCGGTCCATTTCCGCTACCGCCTGGCCAACCTGATCGATACCGCGGCTCTGCTCGTCCGACGCCGAGGCGATTTCGCCCATGATGTCGGTCACGCGGGTAACGGCGTTGACGATGTCGCCCATGGTTTCACCGGCGCTTTCGACCAACACGGAGCCCATATCGACGCGGCTGACCGAATCTTCGATCAGGCCTTTGATCTCTTTCGCCGCCTGCGCGCTGCGCTGCGCCAGGTTACGCACTTCGCCGGCCACCACCGCGAAGCCGCGGCCCTGCTCGCCGGCACGCGCCGCTTCCACCGCGGCGTTTAACGCCAGGATGTTGGTCTGGAAGGCGATACCGTCGATCACGCCGGTGATATCGGCAATTTTCTGCGAGCTGCCGGCGATGTCATGCATGGTCTGCACCACGTTGGCCACGACCTTGCCGCCTTTCTGTGCGGTTTCGGAGGCGCTCAACGCCAGCTGTGAAGCCTGACGGGCGTTTTCGGCGTTCTGTTTCACCGTCGCGGTCAGCTGTTCCATGCTGGCGGCGGTTTCTTCCAGCGAAGCGGCCTGTTGCTCGGTACGGGAGGAGAGATCGTTGTTGCCCGCGGCGATTTCTGACGCACCGCTGTAGATGGCGTCCGCGCCCTGACGTACGCCGCTGACGGTTTCAATCAGTTCGCCTTGCATGTGTTTCAGGCTGGCCGCCAGCACGCCCATTTCGTTGCGGCTGTTGACGACGATCTGCTGAGTCAGGTCGCCGGCGGCGATCTGTTTGATGTGATCGATCATGCGGTTCAGCGGGCGCACCAGGATGTGATGGATACCGGTCCAGACCAGTACGATCACCGCCAGCACCACGACCAGAATCACGATCAGCGTCCAGATGGCCGAGTTGTAAGAGCTGTTGCTGCCGTCGACCGCGATCTGGTACAGCTTGCCGTTTTGCTCCAGATAAACGTTGTAGCTCTGCTCAAAGTTGTCCTGGTAGCTCTGCGTAGGCTGATCGAAGAAGGCGTTGATCTTGCCTTCGCCCAGCAGTTGGATCAGTTCGGAGAGCGCGCCGTACAGAATGTCGTATTGCTGTTTAACGCGTTCCGCCGACTGGGGATCCTGACGCGGATCCTGCGGGATTTTTTCGTAAGCGGCATAGTGTCTTTCCGCCTCGGCCAGCTCTTCTTTCGCTTTGCCCAGCAGTTCATCAATGGTGGCGCCGCTGCCGATCTTATTGGTATCCATCATGTAGCGAATACCGGCACGGTTCAGGGAGTTGCGCGCCTGCAGCAGGTCAACGCGGCTTTCACTCAGCTGCAGCTGCTGCTGGCGGATAGTTTGCAGGACGGTAAAGTTTTCCTTATCGCTTTTCAGCGAGGAGAAAAAGAGTCCGCCCGAAATCAACTGCAAGGCGCCAAACAGCACCAACACCAGCAACAGGCTGGTGACCACCTTCATACGATTTAACATGATTTCCCTTGTTGAAGCCCGCGCAGACAGGCTCTGATGACGTTGAATGTGAGAGTTATCGGCGCCGTGCGGCAAAACTTTATGCGGGAAAGTAACTATTTTTAGTGGGGGTTACGGGCTCGGTCTGCGGCATCGCGACAGGTCAGGAAGAGTGATGGATGAAGGGGGCAGCGCCCTGCCCCCTGAGGTCATGAATCAGACGCTTTTCGCCACGCTGTCGACCAGCGACATCTCTTCGCTGCTCAGCAGCTTTTCGATATCCACCAGGATCAGCATGCGCTCGCCCAGCGAACCGAGGCCGGTCAGGTATTCGGTCGCCAGCGTCACCGCAAACTCCGGCGCCGGGCGAATCTGCTCGGCGGTCAGCGACAGCACATCGGAAACGCCGTCGACCACGATGCCCACCACGCGCTGGCCAAAGTTCAGCACGATCACCACGGTGTTCTCATCGTAAGACACGCTTTGCTGCGAGAATTTCACCCGCAGATCGATGATCGGGACGATCACGCCGCGCAGGTTAGTGACGCCCTTGATGAACGCCGGTGTGTTGGCGATACGAGTCACCTGGTCGTAGCCGCGAATTTCCTGCACCTTGAGGATATCGATGCCGTACTCCTCGTTGCCCAGGGTGAAAATCAGAAACTCTTGCCCTACCGTTTCGCCAGCCAACTTGCTGACGGCTGCCAATCCTGCCATATCATTCACCTTTTAAATCAATAAACTCATTATTATGCGGCGGCGCCCGTCAGACGCTTTTCACGGTTCAAGGTTTGCAACGCCGAGACATCGACGATCAAGGCCACGCTGCCGTCGCCCAAAATGGTCGCGGCGGAAATGCCCGGCACTTTGCGGTAGTTGCTTTCCAGATTCTTCACCACCACCTGATGCTGGCCGATCAGCTGATCCACCAGCAACGCATAGCGGCGACCGGCACTTTGCAGGATAACGACGATGCCCTGCGTGGCGTCGGTTTTGGCGCCTTCCACTTCGAATACCCGATACAGTTCTACCAGCGGCAGATATTCGCCGCGCACCTGCAGCACGCGTTCGCCGCCGGCCAACGGATGAAGATCTTCCGCCTGCGGCTGCAGCGATTCCATCACCGCGTTCAGCGGCAGAATGAAGACTTCGTCGTTCACCTTGACCGACATGCCGTCAAGGATCGCCAGCGTCAGCGGCAGCAGGATGCGGATGGTGGTGCCTTTACCGGCCTGTGAACGGATCTCGACGTGGCCGCCCATCTCCTGAATATTTCGTTTCACCACGTCCATGCCGACGCCACGGCCGGAAACGTCGGTCACCTGCTCGGCGGTAGAGAAGCCCGGAGCAAAGATCAGCATGCCGACTTCTTCGTCGCTCATGCTGTCGCTCACCGCCAGCCCTTGCGACGCGGCCTTGGCGAGAATTTTTTCGCGGTTCAGGCCGGCGCCGTCGTCGATGACCTCAATACAGATGTTGCCACCCTGGTGTTCGGCCGACAGCACCAGATTGCCCACCGCCGACTTACCGGCGGCGATGCGGGTGGCCGGCTCTTCGATACCGTGATCGAGGCTGTTGCGCACCAGGTGCGTCAGCGGATCGATAATGCGTTCGATCAGGCTCTTGTCCAGTTCGGTGGAGCTGCCCTGCAGCGTCAGTTCCACCTGTTTGTTCAGCTTGCCGGCCAAATCGCGCACCAGGCGCGGGTAGCGGCTGAAGACATATTCCATCGGCATCATGCGGATCGACATGACCGACTCTTGAAGATCGCGCGCGTTACGCTCCAGCTGGCTCATGCTGTTCAGCAGATCGCCGTGGTTCACCGGATCCAGCGTGCCGGAGCGTTGCGCCAGCATCGACTGGGTGATCACCAGTTCGCCCACCAGGTTGATCAGCTGATCCACTTTTTCCACCGCCACGCGAATGCTGGTGGATTCGCTCGCCTTGGCGCGCGCTTTTGGCGCTTCCGCCGCTGCGGCGGCCGGTTTAGAGGCAGGCGGCACGGCGCTGGCGACCGGCGCTGGCGCAGGTTCCGGCACGGCGACCGCCTCCGGTAAGCTCGCTTCCACGGCGGCCGGTTCGCTCTGCGTCGGCGTCGAGAAGCTGATTTGTTCCGGTTCCAGCACGAAGCACAGCACGGCGCTGATGTCGTCTTCGCTGGCGGAGGTGAGCAACGTCACGTCCAGACTGTGTTCCGTCTGATGCGGGTCTTTAACCTCGCCGAGGTTGCCCAGCTCTTCCAACATCAAGGGGATTTCACTGGCTTTCAACCCGTTCAGGCTGATGCGCATACCGCCTTCGATCGCCGCCGGTGCGGCCGCCGGCTTCACGACAGGCTGCTGAACGGCCGGTTCAGCCGCAGGCGTATCCTGCTGCTGCTGCGCCTCCAACGCCAGCTGGCGCAGCGCCTGGCAAATGTATTCAAAGCTTTCGGCGTCAGGCTGTTGCGAAGTTTTATAGGCGTCCAGTTGCTCCTGCATAATGTCTTTGGTTTCCAGAAACAGGTTGATAATCTCGGTGCTCAGGCTCATTTCCTGGCGTCTTGCACCGTCCAGCAGGTTCTCCAGCAGGTGGGTGGTTTCCTGCAGCACCGAAAAGCCAAAGGTCGCCGCACCGCCCTTGATCGAGTGCGCCGCGCGGAAGATGGCGTTCAACGGCTCGATATCGGGGGCCAGCGGATCCAGCTCCAGCAGGTGTTGCTCCATGTCGGCCAGCAACTCGTCCGCTTCATCAAAGAAGGTCTGATAAAAATCGCTAATGTCCATGCTCACGGGGTCACCTCTGGCTGTGAGTCGCGGTTAGTCGGTGCGGGTGTGGCCGCCGGTTGTTCCGGCGTTTGACCGGCCGGAGCTATCGCCGGGGATGCCTGCGATTGGGCGACAGGGTCCGTCGCAGGCGGCGTCGCTTGATCGGTCGGCGTTACCGCCTGGGGTTCCGGCGTTTGGCTGGCCGGCGCAGTCGCCGACGGCGCCAGCTGTTTCAGGCTATCCGGCTGGGCGATATCCATCGCGTTGCTTTCGGCATTTTCGTGTTCGATGCCTTCTTGCGTTTGCTTATTCAACACCAGCACGGTGATGCGGCGGTTAATTGCGTCATCGGCACCGTGCTGTTTCAGGCTCATGGTGGCTGCCATGCCCACCACCCGCAGCACCTTGCCTTCCGCCAGGCCGCCGGCGATCAGCTCGCGTCGGGAGGCGTTGGCGCGATCGGCCGACAGTTCCCAGTTGCTGTAACCGCGCTCGCCGGTGGCATAAGGGATATCATCGGTGTGGCCGGACAGGCTGATCTTGTTCGGCAGGTCGTTGAGGATCGGCGCTATCGCCCGCAGAATATCGCGCATATAACTCTCGACCTGCGCGCTGCCGGTTTTGAACATCGGCCGGTTCTGGCTATCGATGATCTGAATGCGCAGCCCCTCATCCATCATGTTGATCAACAGATGCGGGCGCAGCGCCTTCAGGCGCGGATCGGACTCAATCAGCTCATCCAGCTTTTCACGCAGTTTGTTCAGGCGCAGCTCTTCGGCGCGCGAGTCCGGCGAGTCGACCTGCTTTCTCACCAGACCATGCTGTTGCGTCGGATCGTCGCCGCCGCCTGGAATAGGGCTGCTTTCGGAGCTGCTTTTGTCGCCGCTGGTCAAGGCAACCTTGAGCGGCGTGCGGAAATATTCGGCGATTTGCGTCAGCTCCTGCGGGCTGGCGATCGCCAGCAGCCACATCACCAGAAAGAACGCCATCATCGCCGTCATAAAGTCGGCATAAGCGATCTTCCAGGAGCCGCCGTGATGGGCGGCATGATGCGACTTGCGCTTTCTGACCAGAACGACCGGATGATTCTGTTTCATGCTTCTTCTTCTTCCGTCGCCTGCTGCGCCGGCGCTTTCACGCGGCGCACGTGTTCTTCCAGCTCAACGAAAGAAGGACGTTCGGTGGTATACAGCGTTTTGCGGCCAAACTCGACCGCGATCTGCGGCGCGTATCCGTTCAGGCTCGACAGCAGCGTGACCTTGATGCACTGCATCATCTTGACGTTTTCGGCGCTCTTCTGGCGCAGCAACGTGGCCAGCGGCGAGATAAAACCGTAGGCCAGCAGAATACCGAGGAAAGTACCGACCATGGCGTTAGCGATGAGCGCCCCCAGTTCCGCAGCCGGCCGATCGGCCGAAGCCAGGGCGTGCACCACCCCCATCACCGCCGCGACGATACCGAACGCAGGCAAGGAGTCACCCACCATCGCCAGGCTGCCGGCGGGCACTTCGCTTTCCTGCTCGTAGGTTTCGATCTCTTCGTCCATCAGCGCTTCGATCTCGAACGCATTCATATTGCCGCTCACCATCAGCCGTAAATAGTCGGTAATGAACTCCACCAGGGTGTTATCGGCAAGGATGCGCGGATAATTAGAGAAAATTTCACTTTCTTGCGGATTATCGATGTCGAACTCGAGCGACAGCATGCCTTGCTGACGCGATTTGGCCAGCAGGCGGAACAACAGCGCCATCAGATCCATGTACAGATCTTTGTTGTATTTGGAACGGCGCATCAGTCGCGGCAGCGCGCGCAGCGTGGCCTTGATCGCCTTGCCGTTGTTGCCGACGATGAAAGCGCCGACACCCGCCCCGCCGATAATCAGAAACTCCGCCGGTTGATATAACGCACCGAGATGACCGCCCACGATCAGATAGCCGCCAAACACCGCACCCAATACCACGAGATAACCCAAAATAACTAGCACACGCATTCCTTAAATTAACAATGTGGATGGAAGGTGGGGCAAACGCGCCCTGGCGCGACAGACCAGGCTGCGTGTCTGGGGGCGGCATGCCGCCCCTGCGTATCACACGTCGGTATTCATTGCCGAGAGCCGGCAATGTGGCGGCTCAAATGGCGCGTTTGACCTGCTCGTCCAGCAGTTGAGGAATAATATCGGCCAGTTGCGGCGAAAGTTTACGTCTTTTTACGGCGCGGGATGGAGGTTGGCATAAACTGCAGATGAAACCATTCAGCGGCTGATGCGCATGAGTGATAAATGCGCCGCCGCAGCAGCTGCAGGCAGAGAGCTGCAACATGCCGCTATCGACGAAACGCACCAGCGTCCAGGCACGGGTCAGCGCCAGCAGCGGCGCCTCGCCGGCCTGCTGCGGGCACTGTTCCAAGTAGAGGCGATAGGCTTTGATCACCGCCTCCACCCCGCTGCACTGTCCGCTTTTCATCAGGAACAGGTAGGCGTTGTAAAACATCGACGAGTGAATATTTTGTTCCCAGGTCATAAACCAGTCGGTTGAGAACGGCAACATCCCTTTTGGCGGCGGGCTACCGCGCAACTCCTTATAAAGTTTAATCAAGCGCCCGCGGCTGAGCTGGGTTTCACTCTCCAGCATCTGCAAACGGGCTCCCAGTGAAATCAGCTCCATGGCAAGCTGAATGTCCTTGGCTTCTTGAACAATACTTTTCTCAACCATCATCAGGCTCTTTTCTTCGTCGGGCTAGCGTCTTTACTCGATAGCTCTTGCAGTAAATGGCTTGATAGCAAAATGCCGGTATGGATTTGTTGCAGATCGTCGACGCGCGACTCTTTGGTCAGGCGTTCGATGGTCTGGCTTTCGTTAAAGCGGAAGTGGCAAACCAGCTGGTTGGTCTCGGCCAGTTTGACCATTTGCGGCAAAGTCAGCTGCGCCAACGCATCGGCCATGGTTTCATCAATACCAAGGCGGAACATCGCGGACGCTTTTTCATCGTTGATCAAACGCTGTGCTAAAAGTAAATATGACAAATTGATGTCATAAATATGCTTAAGTAATTCAGACGTACCCATATTCCCCATCCCGACAGACTATGTTTAAAAACATACGCTGGGTGATAAATTTTATCGCCCGTGACCTGGGTTGTTTCCCAAAGTTGGCAAATTAATCTCTCAAAAACGACTGCTATAATTTTCGCCAATCGCTAAATTCGACCACTGTTCAGTATTTGCTACGAGCGTAAACCAACGTGTATGGATGTACAGCATTCTGCTTCGATAGTGTTTAGCCACCATGAAACTATTTTTACAAATTTAATAAGATTATTCCTAAAGCAGCGCAACTCTACCCCCGAACCATTAGCACACACAATGTAAGTGAGAGGCAATTTTAAATACAATGTGACATAGATCACAAAAATAAAAAATATTTAAGCCAAATACCCCCAAATACGCACATTTATTGACCGACATTTTGCTCACAAAACAGACACAGGTAAAAAAACGTCTTAAAAACAATGTTTATCAGCCAAAAAATTATCTTTTTTAGATCAATTCGAACAAAACCATCACCAAACCAAAATAACAGAACAAAAATCTGCATATAGGCAACAATCTCAGTATAAATAACCAGTTGAGCCGCTAAAAAATATCCAAGCTGAAAAATAACCATCGTAAACTATAAGGTTATTAGCTATCGGATTTGACTTAAACCCGCTACTGAAGGCTGTTCTAATTTTCAACATCAGGTGATTAAGGCTTATCAATGATTCGCTGGCGTAGTGAACAAGCAAACAGACGTAACGATATGTTTCCGTATCAGCACGGCGAAAGAATGGTCTTTTTACGTTAAATCACCCCTAAAACGGCATATCGGCAGCACACCCTAAAACTTTAATGCTTTTTTATTTCTTTTCTGTCGCCGTCATAATTATTCCGCAGGTGAATAGATTATTAACCCGCCCCCGTTTCCATCCTTTCATGGCGATAAAATAAAACGCAGTTTTGTTTTACTCTCCTCAATCTTCAGTGACAGAGAGACGTAACCTCAACGCAAGCGGCAATGAAAAACACCGCGTAAGGCCGATGTACCTCTCGGCAGGTGAAAAAAACGCCGCAAAAGCGGTAGCGCGAACTTGCGCGTAGCAGGAGCAGCGGTGCTTCTGCCCTCATCCCGAGCAGCCTCGCTCTGAGACTTTCCCTATTTCTTCATTTATCAGCAGGATGAGATTGCTGATGGCGCACGGGCATATTATGATTTATCGAAGCGCCGCCGCTGGCGACGCCTCATTATTACCCAGTGCAATTTATCTACTTGAAATGATTTTTGTCAGGTCGTACATCACTGCCTTGGCGGCATCGCCGTGAGCCGGTGATGTGTTATTCACCCGGCTCTAACTATTAACAGGCTATATTTTAATCATGACCGATACGCTCGAATATTTGCTGACATTCCGTAAATGCTCCTCTTTGGACAGCCTGGAAAAGGTGTACGACAAACTGAACTATTCCATTGAAAACGATACAGAAATGAGCAACATGTACCGCGCTGCCGACCACCGTCGCGCCGAGCTGGTTGCCGGTAAATTGTTCGATCTGGGCAAAGTGCCGAAAACGCTGTGGGCGCAGGTGCTTTAATTCAGCGAAATTACGTGCGGCAACGGTTTTATCTTTTATTGCTATATAACCGGGCAAGCTCAGCTTTTATTGCCGCGCGTGATGCGAAACACATTTATTACGCCCACCAGGTTCTACCCTTATCCGAGCGCAGCATTTTCTCTAAGGCCACCGACGCGGCAGCCTGAAACACGACGGATACAACAAGGAGTGGGATATGGGGTATCAAAACGTTCTGGTCACCGTCGCCGTCGCGCCTGACAGCCACCGCCTGGTGGAAAAGGCCGTCTCTATCGTCCGCCCCTATGCCGGTAACATCACCCTGTTAAGCACCCTCGCCAACCCGGAAATGTACAACAATTTCGCTGGGCCGATGTTGGGCGATTTACGCGCGCTGATGGAGGAGGAAACCCGGCTGTTTATGGAAGAGCTGCGTCAACGCGCCGGTTACCCGATTGCCGATATGCTGATCGTGCACGGCGAACTGGGTGACAGCCTGGAATACGCCAGCCGCAGCAGGCCGTTCGACCTGCTGCTCTGCGGCAATCACCGCGACGGCATGATGAACAAAGTCTCCTGCTCCGCCGCCCGCTTCATCAATATCAGTCATATTGACGTGCTGATCGTCCCGCTCTAAGGCTAAGCACATTCGGTAACGTTGCCTTGCCGCCCCTGAACTAGGCTTAACGAACCTTGTTTGTCGCAATGCAAAGGAGCTTTCGATGTCCCCTTCTCAACAGAACCGCCGCTTCCTGCTGGCCTCGCGCCCCCATGGCGAACCGACGGCGGCGAACTTCCGTCTCGACACCGCCCCCGTGCCACAGCCCGGCGCGGGACAGCTGTTGCTGCGTACCGTTTATCTGTCGCTGGATCCTTATATGCGCGGGCGCATGAGCGATGCCCCTTCCTATGCGCCGCCGGTCGAGATCGGTCAGGTGATGGTGGGCGGCACGGTATCGCGCGTCGCGGTCTCACAGCATCCCGACTTCAACGTCGGCGATTGGGTGTTGGGTTATGACGGCTGGCAGGATTATGCCCTGTCCGACGGCAGCGGTCTGCGCAACCTCGGCCCGCACCTGCCGCGACCTTCCCGCCTGCTGGGCGTGCTGGGCATGCCGGGGTTTACCGCTTACATGGGATTGCTCGATATCGGCCAACCGCAGGCGGGTGAAACGCTGGTGGTGGCCGCCGCCAGCGGGGCAGTCGGTTCAGTGGTCGGCCAAATCGGGAAGTTGAAAGGCTGCCGCGTCGTCGGCGTTGCCGGCGGGGCGGAAAAATGCCGCTATGTGGTGGAAGAATTGGGTTTCGACGCCTGCATCGATCACCGCGCCCCCGACTTTGCCGAGCAACTGGCCGCCGCCTGTCCACAGGGCATCGACATCTATTATGAGAACGTCGGCGGTGCCGTATTCGACGCCGTGTTGCCGCTGCTGAACGCCAAGGCGCGCATTCCGGTCTGCGGCATCATCGCCCATTACAACGCCACCGGATTACCCGCCGGGCCGGACCGTTTACCGCTGCTGGAGGGGCTGATCCTGCGTAAACGCATCCGTATGCAAGGCTTTATCATCTTCGACGACTACGGCTCACGCTTTGATGAGTTCCTGCAACAGATGAGCAGCTGGGTCGAGCAGGGGAAAATCAAGTTCCGCGAGGATATCGTCGATGGGCTGGAGCAGGCGCCGCAGGCATTTATCGGCCTGCTGCAGGGCAAGAACTTCGGCAAGCTGGTGATCCGCGTCGCCGACGAATGACGATTGACGAATAATGTGCATCAGGGCGTGGCATGCCACGCCCTGTCTTTCAATGTACCGCTCCGTCACCGAATCGCACATCTTCCTCTACCGTGAGCGTCACCTGCACGATAGTGCGCACCGCCTCTACCATCGTGGTCAGCGCCATACTCGGCTTGCCCGGATGCGCCGCCGCCAGTTCATGGCTGTACGGGATATGCACGAACCCGCCCCTGACCCGCGAATGATGCGTTTCCAGATAGTGACGCAGACCGTAAAAAATATGGTTGCAGTTATAGGTACCTGCCGTATAAGAGACCGCCGCCGGGATCCCCTGTCGGCGCAGCTGCTGCACCGCGGCCTTAACCGGCAACGTGCTGAAATACCCCACCGGCCCGCCGGCAACCACCGGCACGTCGATCGGCTGCTTACCGGCATTGTCGGGAATGCGGGCATCGATCAGATTAATGGCCACCCGTTCCAGCGATATCTCAGCCCGGCCGCCGGCCAGCCCCAGACATATCACCGCCAGCGGCTGCAATGCATCAATGGCCGCGGCCAGCTGTGAATTGGCCACGCCCAATACGCAGGGCAACTCGAGCACCGCGATCTCCGCGCCGGCGATATGCTCACCGACCAATGCCTGAGCAACCTGCCAGGAAGGGTTCACCGCGTCACCATCGAACGGCTCAATGCCGGTAATCAACACTTTGTTCATCATTTCCCCTGACTGAAGGCTAAATTCGTGTGCTACCAGCCTAGAGAACGCAGTATGATTCTGGAAATGGATTATCTGTATATAGAGTATTCATAAAATGAATTTAGCCAACGTCGATCTCAACTTGCTGGTGGTGTTCGAGGCGTTGTATCAGACACGCAACGTGACCGCCGCAGGCCGGCGTCTCAACCGCGCCCAGCCCTCCGTCAGCAATGCCTTGGCGCGGCTGCGCACGCTGCTGAACGATCCGCTGTTTGTTCGCAGCGGCGGCGGCATGGCGCCCACGCCGCGCGCCCATCAGCTTATGCCGCAGATACGGCGGGTGCTTGAACAGATCCATCTGGCGTTGGCGCCCCCTGCCCGTTTCGATCCCGCCACCGCCGGGCAACGGCGCTTTACGCTGGCGGCCGGCGACTATGCCGATATATTGCTGCTGCCCGCCATCATCAGTCGGTTGCGTCAGGCAGCACCCGGCATCGATATTCGCGTTTCACGCCTGGATCGCCGCAATATTTACCGGCAGTTGGAAAGTGGCGAGGTGGACATCGCACTGGGGGGACATCTTTCCGGTACGGAAAGCCACTATGTGCGCACGTTGTTTGAAGAGCATCTGGTGTGTATTGCCAGCCGTTCGCACCCGCAACTGGCGGATGGCCGCTGGGATCTGGCGCGCTACCTGAGCCTGCCGCATGGGCTGTATGCACCGGCTGACGACGGTTCTGCCAGAGGATTAGTCGACCGACGCCTGGCGGAAATCGGCGGCCATCGGCGCGTCGCCGTGACCTTTTCACATATTGTCGCCCTGCCGGCCGTGATCGCCGACAGCGATCTGATCGCCACCTTAGCCGCCAGCGTGGCCCGGCGTTTTGCCGATCCGCAACGCGTACGCCTTCTCCCATTGCCTGACGAGTTGGGCATTGCACCTTTTCCCATCGAGCTGATCGCCGGTCGGCAGGCACAATCCGACCCAGCCTTAATCTGGCTTTGCGACTTGATAGGCCAAATCGCGTTCACTTCCCGCTCGCAGTAACTGCTGCATTATTAACCACTAAAACCCACGACCCAAGGCCCGCTGAGGGGCCTTTTCGCGCCCACCAAATAGGAATCATCCGAATTAACATTCGTTAAATTTATATATTTGATCATCTTTAACTGACGAATGGTAAGGATAAAAAAGAATCAGTGACTTTTTTTACGAAAAAAAAGAGTTGTTTTATAAACACGTTGGCTTAAGTGTTACATATTTATTTCTTGGTATTACCAATTATCCAATAATTTGAGATAAAAAATGATCTACTCATATCTATATGTTTTAGATAATAAAAAACAAGATCGTGAGCGAGTTAACGAATTGAGCATTGATCCACAAGGCTATTTTGCAAATGCAGATCTCTATTGTAGACTGCACAAATCGTGCCTTTGTGTAAACTTTGTTAAATCTTTCGTCAGTTCCTGTCTCAATTCGTGACAGATACGCCATCGGGATCGCGCGTCAATTCTCGTGCGGTAGCTATGCCTAAACCGGGGGATAGTATGGATCGCCTTATCATTGCGCACACGCCTTTGCCCGCCCATCAGCTGCTGTTCCGAAGCCTTTCCGGCGAGGAAAAACTGGCCGGGCTGTTCGAGTTCGACGTCGAGCTGCTCAGCCCTGACAATCGGCTCGATCTGAAAGCACTGCTGGGACAAAAAATCACGCTGGAGCTGCGGGGCAATCCGTTGGCGCCGCGTTATCTCAACGGCAATATCACGCGCATGACCCTCTCCGGACGAGAAGCCGGCGGCAACCGTTACTATATCTACCGCGCCGTGCTGCGCCCCACGCTGTGGTATCTGACGCAAAACCGCGACTTCCGCATCTACCAGGAAAAGACCGTTCCCGACATCCTGACTCAGGTGCTGGGGCAGTATCAGGTGAAAATCGATAACCGCCTGAGTTACGACTACCGCATCTGGGGATACTGCGTGCAGTATCAGGAGAGCGATTTCGACTTCATCAGCCGCCTGATGGAACACGAAGGCATCTATTACTATTTCACGCACCAGCAAGACGGTCATACGCTGGTGCTGGCTGACGCACCGGCGGCGCATCAGGAACTCGCCGGCTACGCCAGCATTCCCTATCAGCTCGCGGAAGGCGGCCTGGTGGAAAATAAAGACAGCATCAACAGCTGGAGCGTCTCGGACGCCATCACGCCCAGCCTGTATAGCCTGGATGACTACGATTTTCGCAAACCGCGCGCGCGGTTGCTGGAGGCCCGGCAGAATCCCGCCTCGTTCGCGCAGGACAAAGCCGAGGTGTTCGACTGGCCCGGGCGATACACCGATCACGCCCACGGCCAGTTTTACGTCAAGGTTCGCCAACAGGAGTTCGAAGCGCAGCATGAGCAGATGAGCGGCGAAGGCAGTTCTCAGGGCATTGCCCCCGGCTACCGTTTCCAACTGACCCAGGCGCCGCGTACGGAAGACAACCAGCCCTACCTGGTCGTCAGCGCGCATTACTTCATGCAGGAAAACAGCTACGCCAGCAATGATAACGACGTTAGCGAGCAGCGTACCGAATTTCAGGTCGTCCCGGCGGGCATCAATTGGCGCCCGGCGCGCACCACGCCCTGGCCGAAAACCCATGGCCCGCAAACCGCCGAAGTGGTTGGCCCGGAAGGCGAAAGCATCTGGACCGATAAATATGGCCGGGTGAAGCTCAAGTTCCGTTGGGACCGCCACGGCAGCGGCAATGAAACCAGCTCCTGCTGGGTGCGCGTTTCCAGCGCCTGGGCCGGCTGGAAATACGGCGGGATCCAGATCCCGCGCGTAGGTGAGGAAGTGGTGGTCGACTTTATCAACGGCGATCCGGATCGCCCAATCATCACCGGTCGCGTTTATAACGAAGACAGCATGCCACCGTGGGATTTGCCGGGTGACGCCACCAAAATGGGCTTTATGAGCCGCAGCAAAGGCGGCGGTGCCGACAACGCCAGCTTCCTGTTCCTGGAAGACGCGCCCGGCAACGAATCTTTCGACATGCACGCCGAACGTAACATGAACATGACGGTGGAAAACGACAAGAACGTCAATATTGACGGCAGCCGCACCACCACCATCGGCCGCCAGCAGGAAGACACCGTCACCGGCGACGCCACGTTCCTGTACAAAGCGAAACGCACCACCACCGTCAATGGGCTCGAAACCGCCAACCTGAACGCGCATCAGACGGTGAACATCAAAGGTGGGCGCGACCTGACGATCATCGACGGCGGCGATAAAATCGACATCACCGGCAATCAGTCCTTCAAGCTTGACGGCGCGCAGACGCAAAACATCACGCAGACTCAACATGTGACGGTGAAAGGCAACCAGACCCTCGACATTACCGAAGGGCAACAGACCAGCACCATCAAGCAGGGGCAGACCGTCAACATCACCGCCGGCGGCCAGCACACCACCATTACTGCCGGCGGGCAAGTCCTGACGATTGAAGCGGGCGGGCAGACCGCTACCGTGACCGGGGATGTCACCGAAACCTATAATAACAACCAGAACACGACGATAACCGGCACGCTGACCATCAAGGCGAAAACCATCGATATCACCAGCGCGGACGGCGTCTCGGTGCAAACGCCGAGCTGGAAAGATAACTGCCACGGCTGGAAATGGGTGGCGACCGGGGCCAATTTTGCCTTCTACGGCTCCAATCTTTCGTTGACGGCGACCAGCCTTAAACACACGATGCTGGATATCTCGCATAACCCGATGTCGATCAGCAAAACCAATTTCAAGCTCAGTAATGATCCCATGACGTTCACTCAGCTTGGCGCGCTGGTCACCAACGGTGCCTTACGACTGAGCACCAAGGCGCTGGCGATCTTTTTATAAAGGGACTCCCATGTCGAAGGCCAAAAATATTTTCACCGTTATCGGGTTGATTTTATTGGCTCCTATTCTCAGCCTGGTGGGATTTTTCAAATTCATCACGGTCGATATCTGGGGCTATTTCAAACATATCGGTTCTTCTCTCAGCGTGATGGAAAACGGCATTTCCGCCTCCGGACAAATCGTCAGCATTCGCCAGACCAATCTGTGGGACGGTAACCGACCGGTCTGCGAAGTCGAAATCAAGTACATCGCCCAAGACGGAAAAAACCATACGGCGGTGGCGAAAGGTCCGATCAGCGTCGTGGATCTGCCGCGATATCAGCCGGGTCATTTCACCGCGATAAAGTACGACCCGAAGAACCCCAAAAAAGCGGTGATCGAAGAGCTTTCTCGGCTTTGAGCAAAAATAAACCTTTCAATCCGCGCGATCCGGTTTCTACGTGCTGAAAGCGACTTATCGTCCATCAGTTCGCTAAATCACCTTGCATAAGGAAGTGTCACGATGGGCGCGTTTATTGCCTTTTCGACGCAGGACAGCCTCGGGGGACAAATCCTGTTTACCTTCTTTGGCATCCTGGTTGGCTGCGTCTTGCTCGCCGCGATCGGCAAAATCTTTTTGTCGGCCAGTCGGGCAGCGGCGTTACCGGTGCGGCTGCTGATTTTTGTCGCGCTGATGCTGGCGATCCTGAAATACAACCAACAAGTGATGTCTGCGGTGAATGCCCCCGCAGAACTGATCGGATTCCTGATCCTGCCCGGTTTTTTGATGGGTTACCTGGGTGCGGCGGCACCCGGCAGACTGGCGCTGGCGATAGAGCTTGGCTGTTTTGCAGCGCTCGCCGTGCTGTTGATTCTGGGCACCGCCGGCATCGGCTTTTTTGCGCCCTACCACCTGGAGAGCGCCGGCCAATTTATCGCCAAGACGATCGCCGCCGCGTTGTCCGTGGCCGCCGTGCTGCTGGTTCGCGGAATCAACGGGAAGGACAGCGCGCTGTCCTCTTGACCATCCATTTCGAAGCGGGGCACGCCCCTCGCATTAACGATCGGCGCTGAGCGCCGCATCGTTTTCTTCATCTGTTGTGACATAGCCTGATATCTATTAAACCGAAAAACGGATTGTTTTTGAGCAAGCAGCCTGGCTGCCGGCTGATATCCACAGGAAGCTTTACACACACAATGAAAGTCGTAAAACCTCTGCGCCTCAGCGCGCTTCATCGCCCCTTCTCTTGGCAAGGGCAAAATCATCTGGGCGTTTCCGTTTTGGCCTTGGCCGATATGGGGGCTTCCCCGCGCCTGCGCCCCGAACCGGAGCTGTGGCAGCTGGCTGCCGAAGAACTCACGTTGAGCGGCGGCGTGCTCGATCTGGCCATCCCGAAAGCCTGTGCGGAGTTTCTCGCCACCGGCAACGCCTACACCCACCATCAACAAGACAAAACCGCCTGCGCCGTGAAGATCCAGCTGGATTCGCTGGAGAAAACGCTGGTGGTTTTCGGCGATCGCCATTGGATCAACGATCGTCCCTCCACTCCCCTTCCTTTTGCAGAAATGCGTCTGGACTGGCGCCGGGCTTACGGCGGCACCCAGTTCGCCGATAATCCGCACGGCATCGGCGCCACTCCAGAAACATTTCCGCAAGGCCGTATCCATCGCCTACCCAATGTCGAACCGCTGCAGGGGCGCCTTACGTCCCCTCGGCAAAGCGCGCAACCGGCAAGCTTTGACGCGTTGGATATCACCTGGCCGCGCCGCTTCTCCCGCATCGGTAAAAACTACGACGCCGACTGGTTGAAAAACGGCTTTCCCGGCTTCGCCAACGACATCGACTGGCGCCTGTTCAACATGGCGGACGACGATCAGCAGTTTCCCCAACGCGACAGCCTGCCGCCCCAGGCCGCCTACCGGATATGGAACATGCACCCGTCGGAGCCAATGCAGCAAGGGCATTTACCGCCGTGGCGCACACGCTGCTTCATCAACCGGCTGCGCGGCGGCGAAGCGCATTTCGAAGAGATCGCCATGCGCCACACCACCGTCTGGTTCTTCCCTCATTGGGAACAGATGCTGCTGATTTATCAGGGCAGCGCGCGCATCAATGAAGACGATGCCGCCGACGTGATGCAGCTGATGCCGGCCCTGGAAATCGAAGGCGAGCCCCGCTCCACCGCGCATTATCGGCAGGTGTTGGCCCAGCGGCTGGATAAAGAGCGGGGTGCCCTGCACGCTTTCCGTGAACAGGAGTTGTTGCCGGAAACCTGCATCGGTGCCTGGCTGGATACGGAAACGCCGACGCTGCAAAGCCCGATGGCGGAAAATATCGCCGCCTACGAGCACCAGCAACGCGAAGCGCACCGCCAGCGCCTGCGGCGTGAAGGCCAGGATATCGATGAACTGTTCCCGCTGCCGTCGCAAGACGCGCCGCCGAAACTGGACCAACTCGCCGAATTCGTCGAGCGTTTGGAAAGCCAGGCCGAGACGCAGTATCAGGACATGCTCAAGCTGGCACAAGCCGAGGGTATCGACCCGCTTAACCCCGGAGGGGATCACGTGCCGCCCTCCGGTGCAGAAAGCTACCAGCAGCAGCGCGATCTGCTGTTCCAGGAGGCGCGCCAGCATCCCGACGCGTTTAGCGACAAGCAGCTGGGGGAAAGCGAGCGCGCGCTGCACAAAATGTATTTAATGTCGGCACAGGCGCAAAGCCCGGCGTTGCGTTTAAGCGGCGATCTGGCGCAGATCATTCGCCAACGCGTCACCGCAGCCATGCTGCGCGATAAAGATCTCAGCGGCCTTGATCTCACGGGCGCCGATCTGTCCGGCATGGATCTCTGCCAGGCTAACCTGCGCGGCGCTTTGCTGGAAAACGCCAATCTGCGCCAAACCCAACTGGTGGGCAGCGATCTTCGCGAGGCGATGTTGGCACGCGCCGATCTCAGCGGCGCCGTCTTGCAACAGGCCAATCTGAGCCACGCCTCTTTGGCCCTGGCGAAATGCGAAGCGACGGATTTCGGCGGCGCGCAGCTGCACGAAACCAACATTCAGCAAACGTTGTTTCAACGCTGCGATTTCACGATGGCGTCATTACGCGATTTGCTGGGATACGAAACCTTGCTCGGGCAGTGTGACTTCAACCGCGCCACGCTGGCCAACATTACGTTGATGGAACTGCAGCTGGAGCAGCTGACATTCAGCCACGCCCGGCTCGACAAAGTCAGCTTCGTCAAATGCCGGCTGCTGGCGGTGAACTTCAGTCAGGCGCGGCTGGAAAGTTGCGCCTGGGTTGATACCGAGACGCAAAACCTCAGCTTCAGCGCCGCACGCCTCACCGCCTGCGCCTTTGCGGCAAAGACGCTGTTGCCGCAGGCGGATTTCAGCGACGCGACGCTAAAGCAGTGCAATTTGCGCCAGATGCCGCTGCAGCGGGCGAATTTCAGCCGTGCGCGCCTCGACAACTGCGACCTGTCAGAAACCCGGCTGAACGAGGCCGATTTTCGCCAGGCCAACGGCAGCGGCAGCTTGTTCATTCGCAGCGATCTATCCCTGGCCAACCTTCGCGACGCCAATTTCATCGCGGCGATCCTGCAAAAATGCGTGCTGTCAGGCGCCGACCTGCAGGGCACCAATCTGTTCCGGGCCGACTTGTCGCAGTCGCAAGTGGATCAGGCGACCCGGCTCGACGGTGCCTATACCGCCAGGGTGAAAACATTGCCTCGCCACAACGGGAAGGAAGTATGACCTCAAAACCTGAGCAGATACGCCAGCGCGTGAAACGCGGCGAGCTGATTGCCGGTGAGGATTTGCACGGTCTGTCATTCGCCGGTATGGATTTGGCCGGCGGCATGTTCAACGAGTTGAACCTGAACGGCGTGAACTTCTCCGATTGCGATCTGCGCGACAGCGTCTTCAGCGATTGCCGGCTCGAACACGCACAATTTGTACGGGCGAACCTGAAGCAAACGGCCTTCAATCAGTGCGCCATGTCAGCCAGCCGCTTCAGCGAGAGCCATATCGAACTGACGATGTTCAACGACTGCCGGCTTGAACAGAGCGACTTCAGCCGGCTCTCGCTCAACCAAAGCCACTGGATGTCATGCCAATTAGCCGGCGCGAATTTTTCCGCCACTCAGCACGATCGCACCACCTTTTACGAAAGCCCGCTCGACGCCGCTGATTTGAGCCATACGCGACTCTCACTTGTCACGTTCTTTCGATTAAACCTGTGTGAAACACGGTTTGAATGTGCGGATTTCGACCGTGTCACGTTTTTCGAATGTGACCATCGCGGCAAAAGTTACGCCGGGCAGCGCCTGATCGCCTGCCAGTTTACCGATAACCAATTGGACGACGTCGACTTCAGCCAGGCGACGCTGCGCCAGAGCAATTTCAAGGGCGCTTCGCTGCGGCGCGCCAACCTGACCAGCGTACAGGCGCAGCAGTCGCTGTGGCTGGAGGCCAATCTGACTCAGGCACAGTGCCGCGGCGGGCAGTTCGATCAGGCTATCTTCAGCGAAGCGACGCTGGATGCCGCCAACTTCAGCCAGGCGCGCCTGTATCAAAGCGTATTCCAGCACAGCCGCGCGGCGCGTTGTGATTTCAGCGACAGCGACCTGACCTACGCCGATTTCTGTTATGCCGACATCGGCGCCGCCGATTTCCGGCGCGCGCGTTTTATGCGCACCCGCATGCACCGCGCCCACCAGCAGCAAACGCGCTGGGGCGATCGCAGCGGGATCCTCGAACGCGACGAAGAGCTGTACGCCGCCGAAACCTGGAGCGCACAGCGCCAGAGCCGAATCTGAATGCATTGACCACTTCACGAGGGGATCACCATGAGCGTTGCCAACACAACTCGCGCCGTCAACATCGCACCGCCCCAGCAGGCCGCCGGCCAGGTCGTCAACCTGTTGCCGGACGGCAGCCTGGTAGTGGAGTGCGAAGGCCGCGGCTGGCATTGCCGCCGGGCGGCGAGCTGCCTGCTGACGCCGGCTATCGGCGATAGCGTGCTGGTCGCCGGCTGCGGCCACCAGCTGTGGGCGATCGCCGTCCTCGAACGTGCGGAACCGCAAAGCGCGACGCGGCTCTGCGTCGCAGGCGATCTGCAGATTGAAACGCCGAACGGCTCGCTGTCGCTGCACAGTGCGCAGGCATTGCAACTGCGCGGCGATGCCATGACGCTGCAGGCCAACAGCGGCGACTGCCACGTCGACAAGATGAAATACAGCGGCGAGGAGCTGTCGGCCTTCGTCAGCGTCAGCCGTTTGGTCGGCAAACGCTGCGAGTCGCTGTGGCATTCGGTCAGCCAGATCAGCCATTCGCTGTTCCGCAAAGTGCGCCAAACCGAGCACGTGCGCGCCGGGCAACTGGATTATCAGGCGGAAGATTACGCCCGCATTCATGCCCGCAACACGCTCATTACCTCAAAAGACATCACCAAGCTGGATTCGGAACAAATCCACGTCGGATAACCTGCGGAGGCCTTTTATGTTTGCCAACAGCCAAATGATCGGTGTGGACCTGGCGTTTCCCGACGTCTGTCTGACGCCAAGCCCGGCGCCGGTGCCCGTGCCCTACCCGGATATCGCCCTGGCGCCGACCGCTATCCCGAACGCGTTCAACATTCTGTTCGTCGGCACCCCGGCGCACAACATGGCGACGGTGACGCCGCTGACCAACGGCGACAACCCCGGCGTGGCCACCGGCGTCGCTTCCGGGACGGTGATGGGGCCGTCCCGCCACCTGACCGGCGCCTTTACCGTATTGCTCAAAGGCACCCCGGCCACCCGGCTGACCAGCCTCAGCCTGCAGAATTCCACCAACGCGCTCGGCATGCGCATCGTGCCGAGCCAATTAAAAGTGTTGCTGCTTGCGCCCTGATGACGGCGCCTTATTACACAGCCATTCAATCAAGAAAAGAGGACATTGTGAAAACACGGATTACCCTGACGCTGCTGACCGCCCTGACGCTTGCCGGTTGTTCCACCCCGCCGCCGCCGCCGCCGGCGCTCAATAACGACGCCCTCGTCAGCAGTGAAGTCAACGGCGTCACGCTGCAGCACCGCGCCGCGGTAAGCGCGCCGAAGCAGTTCAAGCCGATCGGTGAAGAATACCGCAGCCTGTATGCCGCCAGCATCATGAGCAGCCCAAATTATACCGGCACCGCCGTCGGCAGCCTGGACAACGCCGCCGCGTTCTACGCGCTGGGCGAAGTGGAGAACAACTGGCTGGCGATCTCCGCCATCCGCGGGGGCGACCTGATGGGATATATCCAGGCCAACGCCGGCGTGCCGGAAGCGCGCTACAAATCGACGCTGCGCAAAGATCTGCCGCGCCGCGCACGCGCCGCCAAACAGGACTGCGTCAAAGTCGGCGGCGACAGCAAGGCGTGTAAAAACGCCGGCTCAGCCACCTGGATCCTCCAGTAGTCAGCACGCCTGCGGGCGACGAGATTCCCATGATGACGACCCCTATCGCTTCCCGCTGGTGCGGGATGCTGTTTCTGCTGCTGGGCGCGCTGGCGCTCGGCGGCTGCATGTCTTCCGCCAAAAGCGTGCCGTCGCGTTACAGCCTGGTGTTCGATGCCGATCGCCAGGTCAACGCCGCCGCCGGCGCGCAACCGGCGCCGATCAAAATTCGCGTGTTGCTGCTGCGTTCGGATGCGGAATTCATGGATGCCGACTTCTTCAGTCTGCAAAACGACGCCAAAAGCGTGCTCGGCAACAGCCTGCTGGACAGCGATCAGTTCTTCCTGACGCCGGGCCAGACCGGTAAGAAGCTCGGCGGGCAAAGCGCATTGGACGCACGTTACATCGGCGTGATCGCCGAATATCAAAATCTGGACGGCAAGACCTGGCGCATTTCACTGCCGCTGCCGGAACCCACCGAAACCAATTTCTACAAGGTATGGCAATTCTCGCCGGATGAGCTGGAAGCGCATATCGTCGCGGGCGTGAGTGGCCTGCGCCCCGTAAAAAAGGTCGACTGACCTACCGCTGCGCTGAAGCGAAGTAACTATAGGTGTGATGATGAAAGATGCTCATAAGGTTGTCTGGACTGAGGGGATGTTTTTGCGCCCTCACCATTTCCAGCAGGCGGAAAACTATCTCGAAGGCTATATGCGCAACTGGGGCCAGGCCCACAGCGGCTGTTTCTGGGGGTTCCTGACCCTGGATCTGGACCAAACGCTGCTGCGCCAGGGCAAGATTGCGCTCAACGCCGCCAGCGGCATCATGCCGGACGGCACGCCGTTTCGCTTCGCCGGCGCCCAGCAGGCACCCGCGCCGCTGACCATCGCCGAAAACAAGACCGGTGAAAACGTGGTGCTGGCCCTGCCGACCTATCGCGCGGGGCGTGAAGACGTGATCTTTCAGGAAAGCCCGGAGGCGCTGGCGCGCTATCTGGCTTACGAGAACGAAGTCGACGATCTCAACGCCGTCTCGGTGGGCAGCGCGGCGCTGCAGTTCGGCCGCCTGCGCCTGCGGCTGATGCTGGAGAGCGAACTCAACGCCGAATGGACCGCGCTCGGCGTGACCCGCGTGCTGGAAAAACGCGGCGACAACAGCCTGCGCCTCGATACCGCGCAGATCCCGCCGATGCTGAACTGCCAGGGCAACCCGGTACTGAAGACCTTCATCAACGATCTGCAGGGCCTGCTGCAACAGCGCAGCCAGCAGATGAGCCAGCGCCTGCTGCAGCCGGGCCGCGGCGGCAGTTCCGAAATGGTCGATTTCATGCTGCTGCAGCTGATCAATCGCCATCTTGGCCAGGTGAGCCACGCCTACCACCTCGACCATCTGCACCCGGAGCGCCTGTTCGCCGATTGGCTGCAGTTCGCCACCGAGCTCGCCAGCTTCTCGGCGCAGCGCACCCCGGAAGGCCGCCTGCCGGTGTATGACCACGACAATCTGGCGCTGTGCTTCGGCAAGCTGATGCTGTTGCTGCGTCAGGGGCTGTCGGTGGTGCTGGAAGACAACGCCATTCAGCTGACGCTGGTCGAACGCTCCCACGGGCTGAACGTCGCCACCGTGCAGGACGCCAAAATGATGCGCGATTTCGGCTTCGTGCTGGCGGTGCGCGCCGACGTGGCCGCCGAGGTGTTGCTGACCCATTTCCCGGCGCAGATGAAGATCGCCCCGGTCACGCGCATCCGCGATCTGGTGCAGCTGCAGCTGCCGGGCATCGGTCTGCGCACCATGCCCGCTGCGCCGCGCCAGATCCCCTATCACGCCGGCTACACCTACTTCGAGCTGGAAAAAGGCGGCGACCTGTGGAAACAGATGGAAAAATCCAGCGCCTTCGCCCTGCACCTGGCCGGCGAATTCCCGGGGCTGGACATGGAATTTTGGGCGATTCGCAGCCATACGGACCGGTAACCTATGACTCAGGAAAATAGCACGGCGCCGGCGGCCAACCCGCTGGTAGATGCCGCCAACCCGCTGCTGAACGCCATTTCGCAGATCCGCCAGTCGGCCACGCACGCCAACCCGGCGCAGCTGCGCCAACAGCTGATCGACGAAATGCGCCGCTTCGAGATCCGTGGCCAACGCGCCAACCTGCCGTACGAAGTGATCATCGGCGCGCGTTATTGCCTGTGCACCGCGCTGGATGAAGCGGCGGCGCTGACCCCGTGGGGCAGCAACAGCGTGTGGTCCGGCAGCGGGCTGCTGGTGACCTTCCATAACGAAACCTGGGGCGGCGAGAAGTTTTTCCAGCTGCTGGCCAAGCTGTCGCAAAGCCCGCGCGAGCACATCAACCTGCTGGAGCTGATCAATTATTGCCTGCTGCTGGGCTTTGAAGGCCGCTACCGGGTGATGGAAAACGGCCGATCGCAGCTGGAAACCATGAAGCAGCGCCTGCTGCAGCTGATCCGGACGGTGCGCGGCGGCTACGCCCCGCCCCTGTCGCCTCATGCGCTGGATCTGCCGGTGCAGCAGAAGCTGTGGCGGCCGCTGGTGCCGCTGTGGGCCTGCGTGGCGCTGACCGGCTTCCTGGCTTCGCTGCTGTTCATCGCCCTCAACTGGCGGCTGGGCGATAACACCAGCCCGGTGCTGGCGGCAATTTACCAAACCAATCTGCCGCAGGTGGCGATCGGTAACCCGGCGCCGGCCGCACCGCCGACGCTGAGCCTGAAAAGTTTCCTGCGCAAAGAGATCGCCGAAGGGTTGGTGGTGGTGCGGGATGAAGCGCAGCAAAGCGTGGTGATCCTCAAAGGCGACGGGCTGTTCGACTCCGCGGCCACCACGGTGCGCGCCAACTATATTCCGGTCATCGACCGCATCGCCGCCGCCATGAACGGCGTCAGCGGCAAGATCCTGGTCACCGGCTACAGCGACAACGTGCCGATCCGCAGCGCCCGTTTCGCCTCCAACTGGGAGCTGTCGCTGGCGCGCGCCGAAGCGGTCAGCGCCCGCTTGCAAAAACACCTCGCCAACCCGCAGCGGGTCAAGGCCGAGGGCCGCGGCGATAGCAACCCCGTTGCGTCGAACGATAACAAAGTGAACCGTGCGTTGAACCGCCGGGTAGAAATTACGCTGTTGGTCGCCCCGGAAAACACCCAGGCGGAAATCAACGGCTTGCCGCAAGGAACCGGAAAGTAATGCTCAGTACGTTATTCTCCATCATCACCAGCCGCCTGCTGTGGGGCTTTGTCGGCATCACCGCGCTGGCGTTCATCATCTGGACGATCGGCCCGCTGGTGGCCATCGGCGACTATCGCCCGCTGGAGCCGGAACTCAACCGCCAGATCGCCATCGGCGTTATCTACCTGATCTGGTTCCTGTGCCGCCTGATCCCGCGCCTCTACAGCGCCTGGTTCAACAGTCGCCTGCTGAGCAATCTGCGCGCCGCCGAAGCGGTGCCGGCGGAAGACGGCAAGCCCGAGATCAAACAAGACGATCAGCTGGCGCAGCGCTTCGACGAAGCGGCGCAGCTGCTGAAAAAGGCGCGCTTCGCACCGGGCCAGGGCGACGGCAAACATCGCTGGATGACCCGCTTCAGCCGCCAATATCTGTACCAGCTGCCGTGGTATGTGATCATCGGCGCGCCCGGCGCCGGTAAAACCACCGCGCTGGTCAACTCCGGCCTGCACTTCCCGCTGGCGGATCGCTTCGGCAAAGCCGCGCTGCGCGGCGTGGGCGGCACCCGCAACTGCGACTGGTGGTTTACCAACGACGCCGTGCTGCTCGACACCGCCGGCCGCTACACCACCCAGGAAAGCCAGCGCGAAGAAGATGCCGGCGAGTGGCAAAGCTTCGTCGCGCTGCTGAAAAAATACCGCACCCGCCAGCCGATCAACGGCGTGATGGTGACCATCAGCGTCGCCGATCTGCTGAGCGACAGCGCCGAAGCACGCAGCGCTCAGGCCAGCGCACTGCGCAAACGCCTGATCGAACTGCACGAACAGCTGGGCATTCACTTCCCGGTCTATGTGCTGGTGACCAAAACCGACCTGCTCAACGGCTTTATGGCCTACTTCGGCAGCTTCGACAAAGCGCAGCGCGACCAGATCTGGGGATTCACCTTCCCTTACGAGCGCTCGCGGCAGCCGGACTTCAATCTGAACGCCGCCTTCGAACAGCAATACGCCCTGCTGCAACAGCGGCTGGACGCGGCGCTGCCGGATACGCTGCTGATGGAGCACGACGCGCGCCAGCGCGCCGAAAGCTACCTGTTCCCGCAGGAGTTCGCCGCGCTGCGCCCGCTGCTGAGCCAATACCTGGAACAGGTGTTCGCCACCTCCAGTTTTGAAACCCGCTTTACCCCGCGCGGCATCTATTTCACCAGCGGCACGCAGGAAGGCCTGCCGTTCGACCGGGTGATGGGCGAGCTGAACCGCTACCTGCAGCTGCCGACGGCCAACTCAGGGGCGCAGGCCAACGCGGCCTGGGACAGCGTGGGCCAGGAAGCGCCGATCCCGGCGGCCAAAGGCCAGAGCTTCTTCCTGAAAGAGACGCTGGAATCGGTGGTCTTCCAGGAATCCGGGCTGGCGGGCAGCAACCGCTGGTGGGAATACCGCAATCGCGCCCTGCACTGGGCGGGGTACATCGCGCTGGCGGTGATCCTGGCGGTGCTGGCGATGCTCTGGTTCACCAGCTACGGCAACAACAAGGCCTATCTGGCGGAAGTGGCCGCCAAGGTGCCCGGCGTCGAGCGCCAGGGGCAAAGCCTGACGCAATTGGGCAACGGCGACATGTTCTCGCTGCTGCCGTTCCTCAACAGCCTGCTGCATCTGCCGGACAGCCAGAACTTTTCACTGGACGATCCGCCGTTCACCTACCGCATGGGGCTGTTCCGCGGCGATCAGGTGGGCGACGCCGGCAATGCGTTGTACCAAAAAGCGCTGAAAGAACTGCTGCTGCCGCAGGTGGCGCAGCAGATCGCCACCACGCTGCGCAACGACAACCACGGCGACGCGGACTTCAGCTACGAAGCGCTGAAGGCCTATCAGATGCTGTATCTGCCAAAGCAGTACGACGGCAAATTCCTGCGCGCCTGGGTGATGCTCAACCTGCAACGCAACCTGCCGCAGGGCAGCACGCAGAAACAGCTGCAGCAGATCGAATGGCACCTGAGCCAGCTGCTGGATGCGCAGATCCAGGCCTCGCCTTACGCCAAAGATGAACAGCTGGTGGCGCAAGCGCAGGCCGCCATCAATCGGGCGCCGCTGTCGCAGCGCGTCTATGGCCGCCTCAAGCGCCTGCTGCTGAAACAGACCGACATCAAGCCGGTCAGCCTGGTCGATTTGGCCGGCCCGCAGACCGAACTGGCGTTCAGCCGCAAAAGCGGCAAACCGGTGACCGACGGCGTGCCGGGTCTGTTCACCTCACAAGGGTACTGGAAAGCGTTCAACGACAACATCGACCCGGTGACCGACACCCTGCGCAAGGAAGACGTCTGGGTGTTGAACAGCCAGACGCCGGAGCAGAAAAGCGCCGATCTGACCAAGACCATCCGCCAGCTGTACATGCAGGACTTCATCAGCGCCTGGGATGCGCTGCTGGGAGATATCCAACTGGCCAACATCGGCAACCTGACCCAGCGCATCAGCAGCGCGCGCCTGCTGTCCGGCAACCCGTCGCCGATGCGCAACCTGCTGGTCAACGTCAGCAAAAACGTCACCCTGCGCGACGAGAAAAGCGACGGCGACTCCCGCTCGCTGCTGGCCAAAACCGAAGACAGGCTGAATCAAAACGCCAACCGCACGCTGGAAGCACTGTTCACTAACCGACCGGCCAACGCCGACGGTGACGTGTCGGCCCAGCCGGAACAGCTGGTGATGGCGCACTTCGCGCCGCTGCTGGAGCTGGCGCAAAGCCAGGGCGAAGGCAATAAGGCGATCCCTTTCGACAGCGTGCTGAAGCAGGTCGATGAGCTGTACAGCTATCTGACCGCGGTGCAGGGTGCGGCCAACAGCGGCATGTCGGCGCCGCCGAGCGACATCATCCCGCGCCTGCAGGCCGAATCCGGCCGTCTGCCGGTGCCGTTCAAACAGATGCTGCTGTCGCTGGCGATCGGCGCCAGCAGCGACACCCAGCGCAAAGAGATGGAGAACGTGAAAAAGCGTATCAGCTTCGAGGTCGGCAGCTTCTGCCGCCAGGCGATCGCCGGCCGCTATCCGCTGGTGGCCCGGGCGCGCCAGGACGTGACGCCGGACGATCTGGCACGCATGTTCGCGCCGAACAGCGGGCTGATGGACAGCTTCTTCCGCGACAACCTGCAGGGCAAGGTCGATACCACCCGCGCCAACTGGCGTTTCACCCCCGGCGTGGACGGTAAAACGCTGCCCGGCGGCGAAGGCATCCTGCGTTCGTTCCAGCAGGCGCAGCGCATCCGCGACGCCTTCTTCGCCAACGGCACGGCAACGCCCTCCTACCGCGTGACCGTGCGGCCGGTGCGGATGGATAACGACATCCTCAACCTGACGTTGGATATCGACGGGCAGCTGTTCAAATACAGCCACGGCCCACAGGTGCCGCTGGTGGTCAGTTGGCCGGGCACACGCAATACCAACCAGGTGCATTTGCAGCTGGCGCTGGCCAACGGCACCACCGCCAGTCTGGTGACCAGCGGGCCATGGGCGCTGAACCGCCTGGTGGACATGGCGCAATCCTCGGGCACCGGCGGCCTCGGCCGCCAGGCGACGTTTAATCTCGACGGCCATCGCGTCACGCTGGAGTTCACGCCCAACAGCATCCGCAATCCGTTCCAACTGCCGGCCTTCTCGTGCCCGTAGCCCCGAAAGGACATGACCATGAGCACTGATTCAAGCGCCCCGACGAGCCTCGGCTGGTACGGCAAACTTCCTTCCGCCGGCGATTTTCTGCAGCGCCGCCTGCCCGATCCGGTGGTCAATAACTGGGCCCACTGGTTCCATAACGGGCTGGTGAATTTGCAGCGCGATGCGCAGGGGCCAAACGGCCACCCGTTCAGCAACGCGCCGGTGTGGAACTTCGTGATCCCCGCCACGCTCGGCAGCCCGTACGTGCAGATGGGCTGCCTGTTGCCGGCGCGCGATCGCGTCGGGCGGCGCTACCCGATCTGCGCGCTGCGCCTGTTCAGCCTGCAAGAATGGCGCCCGCAACAGCTGAACATGGCGGCGAGCTGGTACCAGCAGCTCGGCCATACCCTGCTGAACGGCGTGCGCAACGGCTTCTCCGCCGAACAGATCGACCGCACGCTGCAGGCAATCCCGGCGCTGCCCAGCCCGCCGGCGGAAGCGGATTCCGAGATATTGTCGATTATCGGTTTTCAGCATCCGGACGTGCCGGGTCTCGGCTGGCAACAGGCCGCCGACTGTTTCGACCCGGCGCAGTACACCAGCTTCTGGTGGACCAATCAGGCCGACGGACACCCGCTCTACACTCACGTGCACAGCGGCAACCTCACCGTGCAGCTGTTTTCACTGCTGTTCGAGCCCAACGGTTGGGCGCGCCCCGGCCGCGGTGGCCAGTACCCGCAAATGTTTGATTAACATCGTTCGTTGAAGGAAATTCTATGGCTATCGACACCGATACCCTGCTGGCCCCGGTTGACGCGGACAATCCCTGCGGCGACAACCTGGAATACGACGCCGACTTTCTGGCCATGGCGCGCGCCGCCACCGGCAAGGCCGAACAGCAGTTCGGCAGCACCATCATTCCGGAAGAAGCGCCGGATTGGGTGCAGGTCGAACGCCTCGCGACCTCGCTGCTGGCGCGCACCAAAGACCTGCGCGTCATGCTGTACCTCACCCGCGCCTGGACCCAGCTGCGCGGGTTGCCGGGCTACGCCGACGGGCTGACGCTGATCCACCAGTCGATACTCCGTTACTGGGATGCCCTGCAGCCGGCATTGACGTTCGACGGCGAAGCCGACCCGCTGTTTCGCATCAATGCGTTGGCCGACCTCGGCGACAAAGCCGCGTTGGCCGCCAGCGTGCGCACTGCGCCGCTGCTGAAAAGCGCCGCCGGTGAAATCTCGCTGCGCGACGCCGGCGCCCTGCTCGACGGCAGCAAGCAAGAGTGCCCCAACTTTCCCGGCGGCCGCGCACGGCTGCAGGATGAGCTGGCGCAGCAGGGCCGCCCCGAAGGCGCACTGGTGATCCACATCGCCAACACCCTGGGCGCCATTCGCAGTGAAGTGACCCGCCATCTGGGGGAAAGCGCCCTGCCGGAAATGAGCGCGCTGACCAAGGTATTTTCTCTGGTGGCGCTCGCCGGCCAGAGCGATGCCCCGACCGCCGCCGAACCCGAAGCCCCGCCAGACGCCGCCATCCTGCAGCAACCGGCTGCGATGCAAAGCGCCACGGCACCGCTCAACTGGCGCAGCGCGCAGATCCAGTCGCGCGACGACGCCCAGCTGATGCTGGACAAGGTGAAAAATTATTTTCGTCTTCATGAGCCGAGCCACCCGGCGCCGCTGATGATCGATCGGGTCCAGCGGCTGATTACGCTGGACTTTATGCAAATCGTCCGCGATTTGGCGCCCGATGGGCTTAACCAACTGGAGACCATTCTCGGTCGCCCCAACAACGAGGAGAACAGCTAGCCGCCGACTTTTGTTCTCTTGACGACACCCGATACCGTCTGCCCCGGCGCAGACTCGAATCAGAACCTGACTCTCCCAGCCGGACGAGGCGCGTTCCCAATCGCCATTAGATGGAGTAAATCATGTCAAACTCGAAATCCCGCAGCGGGCAGAAATTCATCGCCCGCAACCGCGCGCCGCGCGTACAGATTGAATACGATGTCGAAATTTATGGCGCAGAGCGCAAAATCCAGCTGCCGTTCGTGATGGGCGTGATGGCGGATCTGGTGGGGAAAGCGGTCGATCCGCAAGCCAGCGTGGAAGAACGCAAATTCATGGAGATCGACGTCGACAACTTCGACGAGCGCATGAAATCACTGAAGCCGCGCGTCGCTTATCAGGTCGATAACACCCTGACCGGCGAAGGCAAGCTGAACATCGATCTGACCTTCGAAAGCATGGAAGACTTCTCCCCCGCCGCTATCGCCCGCAAGGTCGACTCGCTGGGCAATCTGCTGGACGCCCGCACCCAGCTTTCCAACCTGCTGTCTTATATGGACGGCAAGAACGGCGCCGAAGAACTGATCTCCAAGATCCTGCAAAACCCGGCGCTGCTGCAATCCCTGACCGACGCGCCGAAGCCGGCGGTTAACGATGACAACAACGAGCGTGAGGATTAATCGATGAGCAACTCGCCTCAGCAACACAATGCGTTGCAGACCACCGAGACTTTTTCCAGCGATGAATTCAGCGCGCTGTTGAACAAAGAGTTCCGGCCGAAGACCGATCAGGCCAAAGAAGCGGTCGAGAACGCGGTGAAAACCCTGGCGCAACAGGCGCTGGAAAACACCGTCACCGTCTCTTCCGACGCCTACCGCACCATTCAGGCGCTGATCGCGGAAATCGACGAAAAGCTGTCGCAGCAGATCAACCAGATCATTCACCACGACGACTTCCAGAAGCTGGAAGGCGCCTGGCACGGCCTGCATTATCTGGTCAACAACTCCGAAACCGACGAGATGCTGAAGATCCGCTTTATGAGCATTTCCAAGCAGGAGCTGGGCCGCACGCTGAAGCGCTATAAAGGCGTGGGCTGGGACCAGAGCCCGATCTTCAAGAAAGTCTACGAAGAAGAGTATGGCCAGTTCGGCGGCGAGCCGTTCGGCTGCCTAGTGGGCGACTACTACTTCGATCACAGCCCGCAGGACGTGGAGCTGCTGGGGGAAATGGCCAAGATCGGCGCCGCCTCGCACTGCCCGTTCATCGCCGGCACCGCGCCGAGCGTGATGCAGATGGAGTCCTGGCAGGAGCTGTCCAACCCGCGCGATCTGACCAAGATCTTCCAGAACACCGAGTACGCCGCCTGGCGCAGCCTGCGCGAGTCGGAAGATGCGCGCTACCTGGGCCTGGTGATGCCGCGCTTCCTGGCGCGCCTGCCCTACGGCATCCGCACCAACCCGGTGGACGAGTTTGACTTCGAAGAAGAAACCGACGGCGCGACCCACGGCAATTACACCTGGACCAACGCCGCCTACGCCATGGCCGCCAACATCAACCGTTCGTTCAAAGAGTTCGGCTGGTGCACCGCCATTCGCGGGGTCGAATCCGGCGGCGCGGTGGAAAACCTGCCGTGCCACACCTTCCCGAGCGACGACGGCGGCGTGGACATGAAGTGCCCGACCGAGATCGCCATCAGCGATCGCCGCGAAGCCGAGCTGGCCAAAAACGGCTTTATGCCGCTGGTGCACCGCAAAAACTCCGACTTCGCTGCCTTTATCGGCGCACAGTCGCTGCAGAAGCCGGCGGAATACTACGATGCCGACGCCTCCGCCAACGCCCAGCTTTCCGCGCGCCTGCCGTACCTGTTCGCCTGCTGTCGCTTCGCGCACTACCTGAAGTGCATCGTGCGCGACAAAATTGGCTCCTTCCGCGAGCGCGACGACATGGAACGCTGGCTGAACGACTGGATCATGAACTACGTGGACGGCGATCCGGCCAACTCCTCGCAGGAAACCAAGTCACGCAAACCGCTGGCCGCGGCGGAAGTGCAGGTGGAAGAGATCGAAGACAACCCGGGCTATTACAGCGCCAAGTTCTTCCTGCGCCCGCACTACCAGCTGGAAGGCCTGACCGTCTCCCTGCGCCTGGTGTCGAAGCTGCCTTCGCTGAAGCAAAACGACGCGTCCTGATGGACTGCAGTCAGGCCGCGATAGTGCGGCCTGATAAATAAAACATGGAGGTAAATCATGGGAACAAGACCCCGTTTTCTGGCTGCCTGGACTGCAGCTAAAAATATTTACGACCCAAACGATCCTCTGGGAAAAGTTAAAAATACGATTGGCGGTGCCGTAAAACGAAACTTTGAGATACCCGTCGAATCAGGTGGCTGGGAAAACAGCTGTGCCGTAAGGATGAGTTACGTGCTCAATTACACAGGCCATCCGGTTCCCAGAATAGGTCAGTTAACCGTCTCAGGCGCAGATAAAAAATGGTACTTTTTCCGCGTGCGGGATTTGATTCCCTACCTGACTAAAACGTGGGGAAAACCTGACATGATTGTTAATTACCCTCAATTACCTGTTACGCAACTGGCCAACAAAAAAGGATTAATACTTTTTGAAGTATCAGGTTGGGGAAACGCGGGCGGGCACGCCACTTTCTGGAACGGAACCAGTTGTTCAGATCATTGCTATTTCAATGAGCCCGGAACCAATTACTCTACTCCGCGAGCCAATTTTTGGGAGTTGCCATGAATAAGTTAATCACAATCGGATTGGCAACTACCCTGTTGGGGCTCTCGCAGTCATCGCTCGCCAAGGACATTCAAGATCCGGTGGCATTTATCAAACAGATGCCTTATCACCTGGTCGTAAAAGAACTGGCATTGTCACGCTGCCTGGCACAGGTCTCCGATTCGGATAAAGCATTCTCTCTTGATGCGGCCAGAACGGCGAATGCGATGAGAGAATGGATGCCATTCGATATCGAATCAGGTGATGAGAAAATCAATGTTCTCATCGACAAATATAAATCCAGAATCAATGAGTTTCACAGCGAAACTAAAGACAAGAGTCAAGGTGTCACCTTAAACTGCCTGCGGTTGTACCATAGCCCTGAATTGGACAAGCTTTCCCGACAGCTCATAGCAGGCAACCCAGATCGCACGTGGAATCAAGATAACGCGAAATAATTAAGCATTGAGCCATTATCACTTTAATAATGGCTCGGTAACCCGTACCGATAGTTTTCGGTATTTAAGAAGGTGCATGGCACAAGGATATAAATTGGTAATGCATTACCACACTTGCAATTCCTGCTGCTATTACCTGAGTTTTTCAACGTAACGTTAATACTACTGTTAACCCTTAATAAAGAGTGAAGAAACTATGGCTATTGATATGTTCCTGAAAGTTGAAGGTGCCAGCGGCGAATCCAAAGATTCGAATCACAAAGGCTGGACCGACATTACTTCTTTCTCCTGGGGCGCTTCTCAACCGGGCAATATGGGCGTTGGCGGCGGCGGTGGCGCCGGCAAAGTGTGCTTCAACGATCTGCACGTCAACGCGCTGATCGACAAGTCAACCCCGGCCTTGCTGAAACACTGCTCAAGCGGCAAACACCTGACCAAGATTGAGCTGTCGGTTTGTAAGGCGGGTGGTAGCCAGGTGGAATACGCAAAAATCACCCTGGAAGACGTGCTGGTCACCGCCGTGCAGTACACCGGTGCAGGCGGCGAAGATACCGTGGGCGTCACCTACTCCTTCCAGGCGGCGAAAGTGAAACAGCAATACTGGGAGCAGAGCGACAAAGGCGGCAAAGGCGCCGAAAGCAGCGCAGGTTGGAACATCAAGGAAAACCGCGAAGCTTAATCTTCCCGCAAAGATGCCCCTGATTAGGGGCATCTATCAACAGAGGACGTTATAATGAGTCGCCCTTCATTCCAGCAAGCGTGGCAACGATTTAGCGAAATAAACGTAGATATTACTGATGTTGGCAAAAAGATCGGTGGAAATGTAGGTGTTAATATTGAGCTTGGCGTCAATGATCCATTGCAAGGATTCACCAATGCCTGCGCAATACGCATGAGTTACACGCTCAATTACTCTGGTTTTAAAGTTGAACGAGGAGCATGGAAGACCGTTTCAGGCAAAGATAAAAATTGGTACATTTATCGTGTCAGAGATATTATTAACTTCTTGAGCTATAAATTCGGTAAACCTGATAAAACGATAAAAAACCCTACCCCCAGTGACTTTTCAAAAGACAAAGGGATATTGGTTTTCACTGTTCCAGGATGGAATGATGCCAGCGGACACGCAACATTATGGAACGGTACAACCTGCTCAGATCATTGTTACTTTCCAAAATCCAGCGAGGCATCTATATGGTTACTAAAATAAAACCCCTGTGTGTTGCAAGCATGATATTTTTGGTATGTATTCAATCGGCTCAAGCCAAAGAAACCTATACCCCCGAAGAGTACCTCAAAAACTACGCGCTTAGCGTTTGTATCGCCGAGGGGTACTCCGCAAAAGAAGTCAAAAACGATGCCGCCGCCGCCGCCAGGGGTTACATGGAGTTCGGCGATTATTCTCTGGAAGCGCATACCGCTGTCAGGGCGCTGGCAAAAGAATTTCTGGCAAAGCACTATGACAGCATGTCTGGGGAGCCGATGACGATGGCCAAGTGCATCGATCTTGTACATAGCCAAGCTTTGCAAGCCATCATCAAGAAGTACCAAGGGAAAGACGACAACTGATATCAGAGTTGCTCAAACGACGGCTCATATCAAAGGTTATCTCGGATGAGAAGATACACGTACTTTTTAATGTCTCTGCTGCTCGGAAGCCATGTAGTCCTTGCTGAAAACTCGCTCAATGCTTTATCGCAAGAGGCACTATATAAAAATTGGTTAACCAGCCGCTGCATTGGGAAGTCCACTGACTCAGAAAGAACCAAGCAAGACGCCTTCCGTTCCGCTTCCGCCTATTTAGAGTTGAGTAAACTGCCGATGGATGCATTCGAACAAGGTGAAAAACTGGCTGAACAGTACGCAAATAAAAATAGCCAAGGCTCAGTTCAAGGGACTTACCACACTTTAGATTGTCTTTCACTGCAGAACGCCAGTGAAGCTAAAGCCATTTTTAAACGTTACTCAAAGTAGTAGTCGCAGTGATAGAATTCATTTTTTTGTAGCCATCAGCCTCAAATTAACTACATTTTTATCACTTATAATTTATTGCTTGAAAATATACCAGCACCATTAACCATCAGTCATTGGGAAAATATTTCTTGGCTTTCTATTACTCAGTACAAACCATATGGGATTTTAGAGCATTGGGATAAGGGAAAAACAGTGATCAATGACGTCACGCTTTCCACCTACTCTTACTCATTTGTATTTTTATACTTTTTACTGTCAGTCATAGTTTTTGTCGGGCTGTATCACCTAAAACAAAAAGTTAACAATAAAAAGTCTTACTCTCTTTTTGTAGTAGTTACCATAGTAAATTTATTTGCAAGCATCACCCAAGGTTTAATATTTAACTATGGCTCTGAGATACTGGATTCAATGCTCAATATAAAATTCCAAGATTATGACGAGGTATGGTACGCCAGTATTATCTTCGCCCTAATTTACTTGTCTCAACTACCGACTAATCTCTATTACAAGAGAAAGGGTAAGAATAATGAGAGCAATAGCAAAGGCATCACCTGACACATACAGCCTCACGTTATTACATTGAAGTTTTCGACCATATAATGCGTTAACCAAAAAAATTTAGTCACTCACGTTCAAAGATCTCTCTTAGGAAAGAAATAAAGTCGAATTCATCCCGTTATTGAGTTCCACTGTCTAGCCATAAGATCTTATCAGCAGGAATGCCTTATGCGATTTTCCATTGTAAAAAATAAAAGCGGCCAGGTTCCGCCGCAGAGCAGTTGCGATTTTCTGCCGCCGGGCGGCACCATCGGCCGCAGCGTGGACAACAACCTGGTGCTGCCGGACGAAGAGCGCGCCATTTCCCGCCTGCAGGCGATTGTGCATATTTCCGCTGACGGCGAATGCCGCATCACCAACCGCGGCAACGTTACCCGTGTGCTGCTGAATGACATTCCGCTGGAACGCGGCCGCCAGGTTGAACTGCAGGACGGCGACGTGCTCGGCATCGACGATTACCAGATTGAAGTCAGCGCGCTGCAGCAGCACGCCGCGCCACAGGCTCAACCGGTGGCCAAGGCCGCCGCCGTTGCCGCTGCTGCGGCCCCTGCAGCCGCCGCCAAAGAAAAATCCGCCGCGCCCATCCCCAACGAAATCTGGGACAGCCTGGTGGAAGAATTTACCCCGAATGCGCCGGCCGCCGTCACCCCGCCGCCGGTCGCCAATCCAGGCAGCCACCCGCTGCTGGATACCCCTGCTCACGAGCTGAACCCGGCCGATCCGCTGGCGCAGCTGGCAGGCGAGGTCGATCTGCGCCAGCTGCAGCAGCAGCAAACCGATCCGGCGGCGCTGTTCAACACCGACACCACCTTTGAGCGCGAACACATTCTGGCCGACACCACCCCCAGCGCGCTGCTGGCGGAACAGGCTGCGCCAGCGCGGCCGGCAACCCCGGCTCAGAATGCGCAGCAACCGGAGCAGGAGCTGGACCCGCTGGCGCTGTTCGGCGGTTCATCTGCGCCCGCTTCGCCCGAGACGCTAAACAGCAACGATCCGCTGGGGCTGCTGATGGGCGGCGCCGTGCCGCTGGCTCAGCCGGAGGAGCCGGTACAGCTGCCCACACCGCCGTCTCCGCCGCCGATCGCCGCACAACCGCAAGCGCCGCGCCCACAGCCGACGCCGCCGCCCGTGCAGATGCCCGAGCCGCCCCCCCAACCCGCGCCGCAGTTCAGCCAGCCGGAACCGCCCGCGCAGCCGCCGCGCCCGCGCCAGGGCAACCGCCTGGGCATCGATCCGATCGCCTACCAGTCCGCCCAGCGGCAACACGCCGCCGCGCCGAATGGCGACGCATTGGAAGGGCCGTTGCTGACGGCGCTGTTGCAAGGCATCGGCCTCGACGATCTGCAGCCGCAGCCGCATTTCGACGAACGGCAGATCCGCCAGGCCGGCCGCCTGCTGAGCCTGTTCTCGCAAGGCACCGTCGCCCTGCTTTCATCCCGCTCGATCCTCAAGCGCGGCGTGAAGGCCGAGATGACCATGATCCTCGACGAGGCCAACAACCCGTTCAAGCTGCTGCCTTCGGGCAAAACGGTGCTGATGCAGATGTTCGGCAGCCAGATGCCGGGCTTTATGCCGCCGGAGCAGGCGGTGCGCGACGCACTGATCGACCTGCAGGCGCACCAGTTGGGGATGATCGCCGGTATTCGCGCCATCATTGCCGCCATGCTGCAGTCGTTCAACCCGGAGCGCCTCGAAGAGGAAGCGCGCAAGGAAGGCGTGGCGCCGCGCCTGTCGCTGCCCGCCAACCGCAAGGCTGCGCTGTGGGACTACTTCGTGAAGAACTATCAGCAAACCTCCGGCGAGATCGAGGACGATTTCCACACCCTGTTCGGCGAAGCCTTCCTGCACGCCTATGACGTTGAAGTGAATCAATACAAAGACTCACAGACCAAACCGGACGCGTAATGAATATCACCATAGCCTCTACCTCCAACCAGGGCGGCCGCGCCTCCAACCAGGATCAGACCGGCGAGGTGCTCGGCAACCGCGCCGCCTGCTTCGTGGTGTGCGACGGCATCGCCGGCTTTCCGGGCGGCGATATCGCCGCCAAACTGGCGCGCGACACCATTTTGCATAACTTCGACGGCGAAAAGCACCTGAACGCCCAAAGTATTCGCCAGCACATTACGCGCGCCAACGCCGCCATCCACCAGCAGCAGCGGCAGTCGGACGAATACAGCAAGATGGGCACCACGCTGGTCAGCCTGTTTATCGATCGCGATTACCAGCTGGCCTACTGGGCGCACGCCGGCGACAGCCGCCTGTACCTGTTCCGCCGCGGCTACCTGCATGCCGTCACCACCGACCACAGCCTGATCCAGCAGATGCAGGACGCCGGCTATCAGACCAACGGCATCAACAGCAACCTATTGTATTTCGCGCTGGGGCTGAACGAAGAGCGCGACGCCACCTACAGTGACGTGCTGCAGCTGGAAGACGGCGACGTTTTCCTGCTGTGCACCGACGGCTTCTGGCACAGCTTCAGCCAGGCCGAACTGGAACAGTCGCTGCACATGGTCAACTCCCCCAGCGAGTGGATCGCCCTGATGCAGCAGGCATGGAAGAAAAACAATAACAGCGATAACTACAGCGCTATCGCCGTCTGGATTGGCTCACCGCAGGAAACCACCCTGCTGCATTCGCTGGCGGATGCGGAGCGGTTTCTGAGCCGCGACTGAGCAGCGCACATTCACAGCAAGGTTCACTATGAAATATTGGATGCCGGGGCTCGTCGCCCTGATGGCGGTACCGACCGCGCAGGCGATGAACTATCGCCTGGTTTACTCCCCCAGCCAGAAGCTGGAAGTGTTTATCGATGACGTCAAAAACAGCAATCCCGAAAGCTGGTGCGGCAAGAGCATTCCGCTGCGCATCGTCTCGGCGCAAGGCAAAGATCCGGCGGTGCTGAACGACTTTCTGCCGCGCGTCGGCAATCTGTTGGAAAAGCAGTGCCCGAAAGCCGGCCACCTGCCCTGGACGCTGACCGACAAGCGCGGTGAAAAGCTGGCCAGCGGCGAAGCCGCCAAAGCGCGCGGCTGGAAACCGGTGGTCAAACAGGAGGCCGTCGAGCAGCCGGAAGCCCCGCCGCAGCCGGCGATCCCTGCGGCGGTCGCCGTGACCTCTCCACAGGCGGACACCGCGCCGCCTCAGCGTTTCAACCTGCCGCAGGGCTGCCACTTCCGCACCTTCTGGCATGACGACGCCAACGGCGGCGCGCTGTTCATTCCCGCCGGCGACGCGCTGCGCTGCGGCGAGGACGGCTGGCTGCAGGGCGGCGGCGCGGTCACGCTACAACAGGGCGGCCAAACCCTCTCGCCGACATTGTGGTTCCTGCAGGGCTATCCGCTGGCGCAGATCAACGGCGGCGATCGCGCGCTGACCGTCGTCAGCGCCAACGCCCAACGGCTGGTTCTGGGCGGTAACCCGCAGGCACCGGGCAGCTTCCTGCTGCTGAGCTTCGAACCGAAGCTGCACGCTTGGGCGTTCAATGGCGAAGCGATCGTTGAAATGCCGCGCATCGACGCCGCCGACGAGAACAAGGTCAAACAGCGCCTGCAGCAGGCGCAAACCGCCTGGCAACCGCTGCTGAGCGCCCCCGCTCCGCTGACCTTCAAGCTGGTGGAAAAGCTGGCCGCAGACCGGGTCGATCCCGCCAGCGGCAGCTACCTGTCGGTTAACGGCGCCACTCACTGATTATAAGGAAAGCCTGTGAAATCATTAGCAAGCATGCTGCAAGGCCAGTCGATCGGCGCGGCCATCACCGCCGTCGAAAACGAGATCAAGGGAAAACCGGCGGATGCCGACCTGCGCGCCGCGCTGGTGCAACTGCTGTGCCTGAGCGGCAACTGGACGCGCGCAAACGCGCAGCTGAAATCCTGGCAGGCGCTGAAACCGATCGCCCAACCGACCACGCTGCTGCTGATGCAGTCGGTCAACGCCGAGCTGCAACGCCAGGCGGTGTTCGCCGGTACGGCTGCGCCGGCGCTGCTGCGGCAGGATCAGCCCTGGCTGAAACTGATGGTGCAGGCGCTGCATCAGGATGCGCAAGGCGCGGCCGAACAGGCCCAGGCGCTGCGTGACGAAGCGCTGGAGGCCGCCCCGGCCGGCACCGGGCGGTTAACGCTGGCCGAAGGCGACCAAGAACGGCAGTTGAGCTTCGACTGGCTGACCGACGGTGACGGCCGCCTCGGGCCAGTGTGCGAGCTGGCGCTGAACGGCGTTTACTACTGGCTGCCGTTTGCCGACATCGCCGCGATCCAGTTCCAGGCGCCACAGAGCGCCATCGATCTGGTGTGGAGCCACGCGCTGGTGCGCCTCACCGACGGCCGCGAACAGGTGTGCCAACTGCCCGCCCGTTATCCGCTGGCCGAAGGCAGCGACGACGCGCTGCTGCTCGGCAAACGCACCGAATGGCAACCGCTGGGCGACGGCATCCACTATGCGGGGCTGGGCCTGAAGACCTGGCTCAGCGAAAGCGACGAATTCCCGCTGCACAGCCTGCGGCAGCTGAGCTTCGACGCGAGCGCCTGAACATGAACGATAAGCGCCCACCCCACTACGACGGCGGCGATCTGCGCCGCCAGGGCTATCGCTATCGTCAGGACAGCGAACGCCTGACGTCGCGCGACAAAATGCAGCCGGTGTTGCTCGACATGCTGACCGATGACGAACCGCAGAAAAAACAGGAGGCGCAGGTGCGCAACCTGGTGTCACACAGCGAGCTGCGCCGCCGGGTGCTGCGCGATCTGCAGTGGCTGTTCAACTGCGTCAACAGCGAGTCCAATCTGGATCTCGGCGACTTTCCGCAGGTACGGCGCTCCACGCTGAATTACGGCATCGCCTCGCTGGCGGGCAAGCGCATGTCGGATATCGAATGGCTCGACATTCAGCGCGCGCTGACCGAGTCCATTCTCCATTTCGAACCGCGTATTTTGCCCGAGGGGCTGCAGGTGCGCTGCATCTCGGACACCGGCTCGCTGGAGCTGCACAACGTGCTGTCGATCGAAATCAAGGGCCGCCTGTGGTGCGTGCCCTATCCGCTGGAGTTTCTGTTCCGTACCGACGTGGATCTGGAAAACGGCCACTTCGATCTGAAAGACATAGGGTAAGGCGATGGACAGTAAACTGTTAGACTATTACAACCGCGAGCTGGCTTATCTGCGTGAGATGGGCGCCGAGTTCGCCGAACAGTACCCGAAGGTCGCGGGCCGTCTCGGCATGCGCGGCATCGACGTGGCGGACCCTTATATCGAGCGTCTGATGGAGGGCTTCGCCTTCCTCACCTCCCGCGTGCAGCTGAAAATGGACGCCGAGTTCCCGCGCTTTTCTCAGCGCTTGCTGGAGATCATCTACCCCAACTACCTGTCGCCGACGCCGTCGATGGCGATCGCCGAGCTGCAGCCGGACAGCAGCAAAGGCGACATCAGCAACGGCTTCGTGGTGCCGCGCGGCACCATGATGGACAGCCAGACGCTGAAGAAAAGCGGCATTACCTGCAGTTACACCACGGCGCATGACGTCACGCTACAGCCGGTGCGCATCGCCGGCGTCGAGCTGGGGGGCATTCCGGCCGATATCCCGCTGGCCTCGCTGGGGCTGCAGCACAGCGGCTGCGTCAGCGCGCTGCGCATTCGTCTTGAGTGCTACGAAAGCGTAACGCTCAACAACCTGCGGCTGGATCAGCTGATGTTTTACCTGGCCGGGCCGGACATGCAGGCGCAGCAGCTGCTGGAGTTGCTGATGCAGCACAGCGTCGGGCTTGTCTGCCAAACGGTGGAACCGCAGCCGCAGCGGCGGGCGCTGGCGCTGGACGGGCTGCGGCAGGAGGGCTTCGCCGCCGAACAGGCGCTGCTGCCCAACGACCTGCGCAACTTTGAAGGCTACCGGCTGCTGCAGGAGTACTTCGCCTTCCCGGCGCGCTTCCAGTTTTTCAGCGTCAACGGCCTGCGCCCGCTGCTGCAGAGCGTGCGCGAAGGGAAAAAAGCGCTGCGCCAGTTCGAGATCGTGGTGCTGCTGGATCGGCACGACGCCGCGCTGGAGCGGGTGGTCGACGCCGCCCATTTGGCGCTGCACTGCACGCCGGTGATCAACCTGTTTCCGAAGGTCGCCGAACGCATCGCGATCAACGAAAAAAACCACGAATACCATCTGGTGGTCGACAATATCCGGCCGCTGGATTACGAAGTATTCTCGGTGCAGCGGCTCGGCGGCAGCGCCAGCGAAAAACGCTACGAGCAAGAGTTTCGGCCGTTTTACAGCACCCTGAGCGCGGACGACGGCAACTATGGCGCCTACTTCTCGCTGCGGCGCGAACAGCGCACGCTGTCGGAGCACGCCCGCCGCTACGGCACCCGCACCGGCTATGCCGGTTCGGAAGTGTTCGTGTCGCTGGTGGACGAGCGGCAATCGCCGTGGCACAGCGATCTGAAATACCTCACCGCCGACGTGCTGTGCACCAGCCGCGACCTGCCGTTGATGCTGTTGCAACAGGATCAGGGCAATTTCGTGATGCCCGATTCGATCCCGATCAAGCAGGTTTCGCTGCGCAAAGGCCCCACTCCGCCGCGCCCGGCACTGGCCGAAGGCATGATCACCTGGCGGCTGATCAGTCAGCTGCAGCTGAACTACCTCAGCATGATGGACGGCGATCCGGAACAGGGCGCCGCCAGCCTGCGCCAGCTGCTGGGGCTGTACGGCAACCTGAGCGAACCGGCGATCGCCAAACAGATCCAGGGCGTGCGCCACTGCAACCTGCGGCCGGTCTATCGGCGTGTGCCGGAGCCGGGCCCGATCGTGTTCGCACGCGGCATCGCCATCGATCTGACGGTCGATGAGCAGGCGTTCTCCGGCAACAGCCCTTATCTGCTCGGCAGCGTGCTGGAGCGCCTGTTCTCGCGCCTGGTGGCGATGAACACCTTCACCGAGATGACGCTCTCCAGCCAGCAGCGCGGCGAAATCGCCCACTGGCAGGCGCGCATGGGCAAAAGGACGCTGATATGAACGCGGAGATGATCGCCACCGAACTGGCGCCGCCGCAGATCAACGCGCTGTATCGCCTGCCGGACGACTTCTGGCCGCGGCTGCGCAGCGCGCCTTACAAGCACGATCTGTTTCAGCTGCTGCGCCGTATCGACGCCCAGGGCGGCCAACCCTACCAGCTGGGGCGCGCGCCGCTGCCGCGCCACGAGATGCTGCGCCTGGGCCAGGAGCCGTCGCTGTCGTTCGCGCCCTCCACGCTGGCGCAGGTGACGCCGCGCGCCAACAGCCCGCTGCACGACGTCTCGATCTTCAGCTTCGGTCTGTTCGGCCCCAACGGGCCGCTGCCGCTGCACCTGACCGAATACGTGCGCGAACGGGTGTATCACCACCAGGACACCACCCTGCTGGCGTTCACCAACCTGTTCCATCACCGGCTGACGCTGCTGTTTTACCGCGCCTGGGCCGACGCGCAGCCGACGGTATCGCTGGATCGCCCGGACAACCGGCGCTTCGACGAGTACCTGTCGAGCCTGATCGGCATCGGCCAGCCGGCGCAGCAGGAACGCGACAGCATCAACGCCCACGCCAAACATTTTATGGCCGGTCATCTGATTCGCCACAGTCGCGATCCGGAAGGCCTGAGCAAGATTTTGCAGCAGTATTTCAAGGTGCCGGTGCGCATCGTCGAGAACGTGCCGCACTGGCTGCGGGTGGAGCCGCGCGAGCAGGCGCGCCTCAAGGCCGGGCGCGGTGCACCGCGGCTCGGCGAGTCGGCTTTTCTCGGCATCGCGGTGCGCGATATCCAGCACAAATTCCGCATCGAGCTGGGGCCGATGCCGCAGCGGGACTATGACCGCTTCCTGCCCGGCGCCGACCTGTGCCGGCAGCTGCGCGACTGGGTGCGCCAATACCTGGGCATCGAGTTCGTCTGGGAAGTGCGCCTGATCCTGGAGAAGGAACAGGCGCACGGCCTCCAGCTCGGCGGCGCGCAGCGATTGGGCCTGAGCAGCTGGCTGGCCGACGATCGGCGGCAACGCGATCTCGACGATCTGATCTTCAGCCCTGAACCGCTGGAAAATCCGTTCTGACCCTATTTCGGCCGGCGCCCTGCGGCGCCAGGCCACTCTGAGACCTGAGGAAAACCATGTCTGAAATCAGCCGCTCGGTATTATTTGGCAAACTGGATAGCCTGTTATTCACCTCTCTGGAAAGTGCGACGGCGTTTTGCAAGCTGCGCGGTAACCCCTACGTCGAACTGGCGCACTGGCTGCATCAGCTGATGCAATCGCCGGACGGCGATCTGCAGCAGATCGTCCGCCACTTCGCGCTGGACGAGGCGCAGTTGGCGCGCGACATCGTCGAGGCGCTCGATCGCCTGCCGCGCGGCGCCAGCGCCATCTCCGATCTGTCCGAGCACATCGACAGCGCGGTAGAACGCGCCTGGGTCTATGGCTCATTGAAATTCGGCGCGGCGCGCATCCGCGGCGGCCACCTGCTGCTCGGCATCCTGAAAACCTACAGCCTGCGCCATCTGCTGAAGGCCATTTCCCCGCAGTTCGAACGCATCAACGCCGATCTGTTGATGGAGCAGTTCGCCGTCATCACCGCTCACTCGGCGGAAAACGCCCAGGATGCGCCGGCGGAAAACAGCGCCGAATCCATGCCCGGCGCGCCGCGCAGCGGTGAAAGCGTGCTGGCGCAGTATGCCCAGGATCTGACCGCCAGAGCGCGCAACGGCGAGATCGACCCGGTGGCCGGCCGCGATGAAGAGATCCGGCAAATCATCGATATCCTGATGCGCCGCCGCCAAAACAACCCGCTGCTGACCGGCGAGGCCGGCGTCGGAAAAACCGCGGTGGTGGAAGGCCTGGCGCTGCGCATCGTGGCCGGTGACGTGCCGCCGCAGCTGCGCGACGTGAAACTGTGCCTGCTGGACATCGGCATGCTGCAGGCCGGCGCCGGCGTCAAAGGCGAGTTTGAAAAACGGCTGCAGGCGGTGATCGACGAAGTGCAGTCCAGCCCGACGCCGATCATTCTGTTTATCGACGAAATTCACACCCTGATCGGCGCCGGCGGCGCCCAGGGCACCGGCGACGCCGCCAACCTGCTGAAACCGGCGCTGGCGCGCGGCCAGCTGCGCACTATCGGCGCCACCACCTGGTCGGAATACAAGAAATACATCGAGAAAGACCCGGCGCTCACCCGACGTTTCCAGGTGGTCCAGGTACAGGAGCCGAGCGAAGACAAAGCGCTGCTGATGCTGCGCAGCACCGTCAGCCCGCTGGAACAACACCACCGCGTGCTGCTGCTGGATGAAGCGGTGGACGCTGCAGTGCGGCTGTCGCATCGCTATATTCCGGCCCGCCAGCTGCCGGACAAAGCGGTGGCGCTGTTGGATACCGCCTGCGCGCGCGTGGCGGTCAGCCAACATGCCGAGCCTGCCCAGGTCGAAGACTGCCGCCATCGCATCGATGCGCTGCAGATAGAGTTGGATATCGCCCGCCGCGAGGCCAAGGTCGGCATCGGCGATCCCCAGCGCCCGCAGGAGATTGAAACTCAGCTGGCCGCGCTGCGCCAGGAGCTGGAACAGCTGACCGACCGCTGGCAGCAGGAGCTGGCGCTGATCCAAGAGATCATCACACTGCGCGCCCAGTTGCACCAGCAGGAAGCGGAGCCTACCGGCGAAGAAACGCAGGCGCCCCCTGACGCCGACGCGCTGCGCGCCCAACTGGGCGAACTGCAGCAGCAGCTGAGCGCGCTGCAGGGCGAAGCGCCGCTGATCTTCGCCGCCGTCGACGCCAACATCGTGGCGGCGGTAGTGGCCGACTGGACCGGCATCCCGCTGGGCCGCATGGTGAAAAACGAGATTGAGGCGGTGCTGCAACTCTCCGACACCCTGAACCAGCGCGTGATCGGCCAACGCCATGCGCTGGATCTGATCGCCCGCCGGGTGCGCACCTCACGGGCGCGGCTGGACGATCCGAACAAGCCGGTTGGGGTGTTCCTGCTGGCCGGGCCGTCCGGCGTCGGCAAGACCGAAACCGCGCTGGCGCTGGCGGAAACCCTGTACGGCGGCGAGCAGAACGTCATCACCATCAACATGAGCGAATTCCAGGAGTCGCACACCGTTTCGACGCTGAAAGGGGCGCCCCCCGGCTATGTCGGCTACGGTGAGGGCGGCGTGCTGACCGAGGCGGTGCGCCGCCGCCCATACAGCGTGGTGCTGCTGGACGAAATCGAGAAGGCGCACCCGGACGTGCATGAAATCTTCTTCCAGGTGTTCGACAAGGGCTGGATGGAGGACGGCGAAGGCCGCCATATCGATTTCCGCAACACCATCATCATCCTGACCTCCAACGTCGGCACCGATCTGATTGCCGGGCTGTGCAGCGATCCGGAGCTGCTGCCGGAACCGGAGGCGCTGAGCGGCGCGCTGCGCCAGCCGCTGCTGTCGGTGTTCCCGGCCGCCTTGCTCGGCCGCCTGCTGGTGGTGCCGTATTACCCGCTGACCGACGCCACGCTGGGCAACATCGTGCGCCTGCAGCTGGGGCGCATCCAGCGTCGCCTGGCGGAGAATCACGACATCGTCTGCACCTTCGACGACGCGGTCATCGAGCAGATCGTCAGCCGCTGCACCGAGGTGGAGTCCGGTGGCCGCATGGTCGACGCCATCCTGACCAACACCCTGCTGCCGCAGATCAGCCACACCCTGCTGACCGGCAGCGCCAACGACCAGCGCTATCGCCAGCTGCATATCGCGCTGCAGAACCACGAATTCATTTGTCAATTTCAGGCATAACGCCGCGGCCGCCGAGACGGCGGCCCTTTGAACACAGAGAGTCATCACTATGTCGGGAACCGGGATAACCAAACCGAATTCGAACAGCCTGCCGAGCGGCTATCGATTCAATGAATTCGAGATCCAGGAAGCGATCGGCGAAGGCGGCTTCGGCATCGTCTACCGCGCCTACGATCATCAACTGGAACGCACCATCGCCATCAAGGAGTACATGCCAACCTCGCTGGCGAAACGCAACGACGATCTCAGCATCGGGCTGCGCGGCGAGCGCTTCGGCAAAACCTTCCAGGCCGGGCTGAACAGCTTTATTCAGGAGGCGCGCCTGCTGGCTCGCTTCTCACACCCCGGCCTGTTGCACGTACTGCGCTTCTGGGAAGAGAACGGCACCGCCTACATGGGCACCCAGTTTTACAGCGGCACCACGCTGAAGAACCTGCAGGCGCAGCAGCCGGAGAAGATCGACGAGGCGTGGATCCGCCGGTTGCTGCCGCCGCTGTTCAGCGCCATCAACACCATCCATCAGGAAGGCTATCTGCACCGCGACATTTCGCTGGATAACATCCAAATCCAGGAGAGCCAGCTGCCGGTGCTGCTGGACTTCGGGTCGGCGCGTAAAGAGATCGGCAACCTGTCGGACGAAACGGAGATCATGCTCAAACCGGGCTTCGCGCCGATCGAGCAGTACACCGAAAACAGCGACGGCGAACAGGGGCCGTGGACCGATATCTACGCGCTGGGCGCCGTGCTGCACACGTTGATCGTCGGTTCGCCGCCGCCGGTCAGCGTGGTGCGCAGCATCGAAGACAGCTATCAGCCGCTGGCCGAGCGCCGCCCCGCCGGTTACTCGCCGGAGCTGCTGCGCACCGTCGACCGCGCGCTGGCGCTGAAGCCGGAAGACCGCCCGCAGACCATCGATGAAATGGCCGAGCTGTTGCATCTGCCGATCGCCGATGAAAACGAAATCATCAGCACCCCGGCCGCCGCGCCGGAGAGCCTGCTGGTGGCCGCCAACCCGGCAGCCGCCGCCGCGGCCGCCGGTGCCGTTACCGCGCGCAGCACCCAATTCTCGCGGCCGATGATGGCCGGCGCCGGCGTCGCGGCGCTGCTGGTGATCGGCGCCGTCGCCTGGCTGAGCGGCGGCAAGGACGATACCCAGGCCGTGGCCCAAAATACCGAGGCGTCACCGGCGCAGAAAACCCTGACGGAGCAGCCGAGCGCGCCGCAAACCGCACAACCTGTGCCGGCGGAACCAGAAAAAGCGCCGCCGACCGCGCAGCCAGTGGCGTTGGTGTACTTCAAACTGCAGCCGGGCGAGCAGGTCAGCCTCGACGGCAAGCCGCAGCAGGTAACGCCGGGCGAAAACGGCTTCGCCAGCCTGAATCTGGCGCCGGGCCGTTATCAGCTGGAGATCCGCCACAACGATCGGCTCCGCCGGCAGCAACTCAGCATCGACACCGCCGGCACCTGGCTGGTCAATCCGGCCACCGCCGGTTAATCCCGTTCTGAAACTCCGCCTCGGCGGGGTTTCCCTATTTCATGAGACTGACGCACCGCTGCCCATCCTCATTGGCCGCGCGGCAAGGCCGCTGCAACGCCGGAGTATGCAGGGCATGACGTCAATCACAGAGGACGTTCTCATGTTGGACCGCATTATTGCGCACACGCCGCTGGGCCAGGAGCAGCTGCTGTTCCGCTCACTGGACGGCATCGAAGCGCTTTCCACCCCTTTTGACTTCTCTATTGAATTGCTGAGCACCGACGCGCGGCTCGATCGCAAAGCGCTGCTCGGTCAACCGCTGACGCTGGAGATCCCAACCCAGGGCTTCCTCAGCGCCCCGCGCTACCTGAACGGCAAGATCACCGCCATCGCCGTCAGCAGCGAAGAAATCGGCGGCACCCGTTACGCGGTGTATAACCTGCACGTGCAGCCGGATCTGTGGCCGATGATCAAAGACCGCAATTTCCGCATCTTTCAGGAACAGACGGTGCCGCAGATCGTCAAGACCCTGCTGACGGAGCACAACGTGCAGCTGGAAGATCAGCTGACCGGCGACTATCGCCTGTGGGGCTACTGCGTGCAGTACAACGAAAGCAGCTTCAACTTCATCAGCCGCCTGATGGAGCTGGAGGGCATCTATTACTATTTCAAACACGAGATGGGCAAACACACGCTGGTGCTCGGGGACACCCCCCACCATCACCAGCCCTATCCCGGCTACGAGATGATCCCCTACCACCTGACGCCGTCCGGCGGCAGCACCAGCGAGGAAGGCATCAGCCAGTGGACGTTGTCCGATCGCGTCACGCCGGGCATCTACAGCCTGGACGACTACGATTTCCGCAAGCCGAACGCCTGGCTGTTCCAGGCGCGGCAAAACCCGGTCTCGCCGACGCCGGGGCAGATCGACGTCTACGACTGGCCGGGCCGCTACACCGAGCATCAGCAGGGGGAGTTCTACGCCCGCGTGCGCCAGGAGGCCTGGCAGGCCGAGCATCAGCAGATCCGCGGTACCGCCACTGCGCTGGGCATCGCCCCCGGCAGCACCTTTGCGCTGTATAACGCCCCGCACGCCGACGACAACCGCGAGTACCTGACGCTGCAGGCCAACTACCATCTGAAAGAGAACCGCTATGCCAGCGGCGACGATCAGAGCAGCGAACACCGTATCGACTTCATCGTGCTGCCGGCGGACGTGCCCTGGCACCCGCCGCAGCAGGCCACCTGGCCGAAAACCCACGGGCCGCAGACCGCCCGGGTGGTCGGCCCGGCCGGCGAATCGATTTGGACCGACAAATACGGCCGCATCAAGGTGAAGTTCCACTGGGACCGCTTCGGGCCGAAGGACGACGGCAGCTCCTGCTGGGTGCGCGTCTCCAGCGCCTGGGCCGGTCAGGGGTACGGCGGCGTGCAGATCCCGCGCGTCAACGACGAAGTGGTGGTGGACTTTATCAACGGCGATCCGGATCGGCCGATCGTCACCGGGCGCGTTTATAACGAAGCCAGCATGCCGCCGTGGGCGCTGCCGGCCGCCGCCACCCAGATGGGCTTTATGAGCCGCACCAAGGACGGCACCGCCGACAACGCCAACGCCCTGCGCTTCGAAGACAAGGCCGGCGCCGAACAGGTGTGGATCCAGGCGGAGCGCAACATGGACACCCAGGTCAAAAACGATGAGAGCCACACCATCGCTAACGACCACACCCACCTGGTAGGCGGCAACCAGATCAATCGGGTGGTGCTCAACCAGGCCAGCGGGGTCAAAGGCGACGCCTCCACGCTGACCGGCAAGACCCGCAGCGACGCCGCGGTCAACGCCTTTACCCTCGGCTCAGGCGAATCGCTGCGGCTGGAATGCGGCGAAAGCGTGATCGAGCTGCTGGCGAACGGCCAAATCAATATCACCGGCACCAGTTTCAATATCACGGTGAAAGAGGACGGGGAGATCAATACCGGCGGCCAGCTGGATCTCAACCAGCCTGGCGGCGCCGCACGCACCGCGGCACCGGGCGGCGGCCATCAGGCGGCGATCCAGAGCGCCGTCGATCAGCTGTTCCCGGGAGGGAAATAGACCTAAGAATAGAATCGTTCCGAACGGCACGCAAAACGCACCTAAGGGCGTTTTGCGTAGCTCACGCCTTCCTCACCACTTCTTCACCGTCTGGTAAATCTCGAGGTCGAAATAGCCGTCGGCCTCGCAGTCGTTGAGATAGTGTTCGTAGCTCACCCCCTCAACCGGCTGATGGCCGCTGGCCGGCAGCAGCTTCTGATAGAACTCGCCCCACACCCGCTCGAAGTCGCCATCGCTGATGCGTACGCGGTAGACCGCATACTGCCCGGCGGGCAGCGTCTGTACCGCAACGCCCTCGCTACCCGCCGGCAGCGCGAAATCGTCCGCCACGGTCATCACCACGTCGGCGCGCAGCTTTTCCGGCGCCACTTCCGCCGGATCGTCCCAATACAGCACCAGCCATTTGCCAAACGGCACGCCGTGGCGTTTCCGCCATGCCCGCAGTTGCTGCGAGCCCTGCGGGATGGTCTGCGGATACGGCCCCACGACTCTCACTCCCACCACCTTCTCCGCCGCCTTATCGATAATCCTCACGCTCATCGCCCTTATCCTCTCTCATTATCTCAGGCGCCGATTTCGGTGCGCACGTCCAGCAGCTCGGGGAAAAAGGTCAGATCCAACGCCTTTTTCAGGAAGCTGACGCCGCTGGAACCGCCGGTGCCCGACTTAAAGCCGATGATCCGCTCCACCGTTTTCATATGGCGGAAACGCCACAGATGGAAACTCTCCTCGATATCCACCAGCTTCTCCGCCATTTCATAGGCTTCCCAGTAGGTCTGCGGGTTATCGTAGATCACTTTAAACGCCGGCAGCAGATCCGGGTTACGCTGGTAGGGCTGCGTCCAGTCGCGCTCGAGGCACTCCTGCGGGATCGGCAGGCCGTGGCGCGCCAGGTACAGTAAGTATTCGTCGTACAGGCTCGGCGCTTCGAGGATCGCCTTCAGCGCAGCGTGCTTTTCCGCATCGCTGCTGAACACCGCCAGCATCGCCGCATTCTTGTTGCCGAGCAGGAACTCGATCGACCGGTATTGGTGCGACTGGAAGCCCGACGAGCTGCCCAGCACGTCGCGAAACTCGACGTATTCCGACGGCGTCAGCGTTTCCAGCACCGCCCACTGTTCGAACAGCAGCCGCTGGATCTGTTTGACGCGCGCGAGGATTTTGAAACAGTGGCTGAGTTTGTCCTGCTGCACCAGCCGCACCGCCGCCTGCAGCTCGTGCAGCATCAGCTTCATCCACAGTTCGGAGGTTTGGTGCTGTATCACGAACAGCATTTCGTCATGATGCGGCGGGTTGGAGAGCGGGTGCTGGCAGTCCAGCAGCGAGTCCAGGCACAGGTAGTCGCCATAGCTCATGCGTTTGGAAAAATCGGTGACAATCGCGCTTTCTAATTCCCGTTTGTTCATCTGTTCTCTCCGTTGCGCCCAGCGCCCCATCGGCCTGGAACGTGCCGCAAAGAGAAAACAATAGTACAGAACCCGCCGCCCCGAAGGGCGATAAACGAGAGGTGCTTCGCAGATCTCACTCATCTGCGTTAACACATTGCCCCTCCCCCTTGTTGTTTAGTAAACAACACGGCTGCCGCCTGACGACTCTCACAAATGCGCAATCCCATGCGCGCGGTGCCCCGGTTGCGGCTTGCCTGCGGCCGGCTTCCCTTATAGATTGCAGGCTAACGGCAGGCAGCAAGGTATCGGCAAATGGCAAATATTCGTGATGTGGCGCGGTTGGCCGGCGTGTCCATCAGCAGCGTGTCGAACCTGCTGAACAATCGCAGCCACCAGATGAGCGCGCAGACCCGTGAACGCATCGAACGGGCGATGGAAACCCTAGGATACCCACCGGCCCGAGCGGCGGCGCCCGCACCGCAGGCGAAGATCATCGGCCTGCTGCTGCCGTCGATCGTTAACCCGAGTTTTTCGGCGCTGGCGCATGCCGTCGACGGCGCGGCGCGGGCTCACCGTTACCGCGTCTTGCTCGGCAACGCCTACCGCCAGGAACAGGAAGAAGCCGCGTTTATCGACGATATGTTCCTGCACGGCGTGCGCGGCATCATCGTGGCGGCGAGCGATATTCGCCAGACTCATTTTGTTCGGGCCGCCGAGCGAGGCATGAAGATTGTCAGCTACGACAGCCCGTTCGCCGAGCCGATGGCCACCGATACCCGGCTGTTCGACAGCGTGTCGATGGACAATATCGCCGCCGGGCACCTGGCCGCGCAGCACCTGCTCGAGCGCGGCTGCCGACACATCGTGTTCGCCACCGAAGCGACGCTGACCGTCGGGCGCAGCCACAAGATCGACGGTTTTCTGAGCGCGCTGGGGCACAGCCTGAGCGAACGCCAACGGGTGATCGAAGGCAAAGCCAACAGCGCCTACGGCGACACGGAAATGTTCGAATTGGGGCTGACGCTGGCGCCGCGCGTTCTCGCGTTGGCGCCACGCCCGGACGGCATCGTGGCGATTAATGATGCGCTCGGCATCGGGCTGATGGTGGGCCTGCGCGCCGCCGGCGTCCAGGTGCCCGCAGACATCTCGGTGATCGGCATCGATAATATCGCGCTGGCCGGCCTGGCCGAACCGGGGTTGACGTCGATTGGCCCGCCGCTGGCGGAGATGGCGCAGCTGATGGTCGAACGCCTGATCGGCAGCATCAACAATGATTCGCAACCGCCCGGCGAGTTTCTCTTCCCGCCGTCGGTCATCAGCCGGCGCTCGGTCAAAGCCGCCGGTTAATACGATAAAAACGACTTTCCCAGACGATGCGCAGCCGGCATCGTCCGGATCGTCGCAGCCAAAATCAGAAAAAATAGAATCGTCGCAATAAATAAACGGCGCGACGCTTTTATGCACGCAACGTCGTTATTCAGCACGCCGCTCATGACTTTGGGCCGGGCCGCTATTATTCCGATTAACCACATGGGAAAAACCATGATGAAAAAAACAATGCCAACGGATATTGAACGCAGCGCTATCAGGAAGTTGACGCTGCATATCGTCCCCCTCATGATTTTATTGTATTTCCTGGCCTTTCTCGATCGCAATAACATGGCCTACGCCGCCAAAGCGCTGGAAGATAACCTGGGCCTTACCGCCTCGGCCTTCGGCTTCGCCTCCGGGATTTTCTTTATCGGCTATTTCCTGTTTGAAATACCCAGCAACGCCGGCACCATTAAATTCGGCCCACGCATCTGGTTCGCCAGAATATTAATTTCCTGGGGCATCTTCGCGACCCTGCTCGGTTTTGTGCGCACGCCGCTGGAGCTGTATATTTGCCGTTTTATGTTGGGCGTGTGCGAAGCCGGTTTCTTTCCCTCCGTGGTGTATTACTTCACGGTTTTCTTTCCGGAGAAATACCGCACCAAAATTCTCGGCATGTTTATCATCGTCCAACCACTGTCCAACGCGGTCGGCTCGCCGATTTCCGGCTTTATTCTCAATATTCAGCATGACTGGTTCGGGTTCGCCCCCTGGCAGCTGCTGTTTATCCTCGAAGGGCTGCCGCCGATCGTCATCGGCCTGCTGATCCCGTTCCTGATCAAGAACTCGCCCAAGGACGTCGGCTATCTGAACGTGGAGGAAAAAGCCTGGCTGATGAGCAACGCCGGCCGCTCCAAATCCGGCTCTAAAATCACGCTGGCTGACTTCCTGAAGGGGATTAAAAACAAGAAATACCTGCTCTACGCGCTGCTCAACTTCGGCATGGTGTGCGGCATTTATGGCTTCGGCACCTGGCTGCCGTCGATCATCAGCGCCCTCTCCGGCGGCGATATCTTCCGCGTCAGCCTACTGGCGCTCATTCCCTACGGCCTGGCTGCGCTGCTGGTGTATCCGTGGAGCCTGTGGGCCAGCAAAACCAAAAAGCTCGGCGTGTTCGCCGGCCTCAGCATGGTGGTCGCCGCTATCGGCCTGATGGGGGCGGTGACGTTTTTTAAATACGATCCGCTCGTCGCGCTGTCGTTCCTGTGCATCGCCGCCATCGGCATCTACACCGCCGTGCCGCCGTTTTTATCCATGCCCGCCAACATTTCCACCGGCGCGGCCGCGGCCGCCGGGCTGGCGGTGGTCAGCTGCATCGGCAATATCGGCGGTTTTGTCGCCCCCTATGCGGTGGGCGTGCTGAACGATCTGACCGGCAGCAGCGCGCCGGGGCTGTTTTTCCTGGCCTCGTGTCTGCTGGCCACCGGGCTGATCTGCATTTTCTACTGCGCCAAACAGCGTGAAGGCGTCATTAATTCTTAACGAACCAATAAGGAGTCAATCATGGGCGATCTTGCGGGCAAAAAGGTCTTTATCACCGGAGCGGAACAGGGCATTGGCCGCGCCACTGCGGAGCGGCTGATCAAGGCCGGTTGCGACATCTATTTTCACTATCACAGCGACGAAAGCGGCCCCAAGGCGCTGGTGGCACTGGCCCATTCTCTGGGGCAAAAAGCCGCTTACGGCTACGCCGATCTCATCGACACCGACGAAACGCTGCGCTGCGTCTCGGCCGGCGCCGAGTTTCTCGGCGGCATCGATATTCTGGTCAATAACGTCGGCGGCATCGTCGGGCGCAAATGGCTGGGCGAGATCGACCGCGCCTTCTGGCAAACCGTGATCGACGTGAACATGACCACCATGCTGAACGTGACGCAGAGCGCGCTGCCGTTCCTGAAGGCGGCGGCAAACGGCGCCAGCATCGTCAACCTGGCCTCGCAGGCTGGCCGCGCCGGCGGGCACTCCGGCTCGCTGGTCTATTCCGCCACCAAGGGTGCGGTGCTCACCTGGACGCGCTCACTGGCGGCGGAGCTGGGCGAATACGGCATCCGGGTGAACGCGGTCGCGCCCGGCCTGATCCTCGGCACCCGCTTCCACAATCGCCACACCACCCAAGAATCGGCGGAGGAAACCGTTCGCGCCATCCCGCTGGGCCGCGCAGGCACGCCGGACGACGTAGCGCGCGCCATCACCTTTCTGGCGGCGGAATACGACGGCTTCATCTCCGGCGCCACCCTCGACATCAACGGCGGCATCTACCGCATGTAATTCAGCTGCGGGCGGCACGGCTGCCGCCCCCTATTCAGGTATCGCCTTATGATTAAATCCGCCATCACCCACCCGCCGCTGCTCGCCGCGCTGGCGCAATGCGGGCATAAAACCCAGGTGCTGATCGCCGACGGCAACTACGCCTGCGTGACCCACGCGCCGAAAGACGCCACCGTGGTCTATCTGAACCTGGCGCCCGGCACGCTCGCCGCCCCGCCGATCCTGGAAAAACTGCTGGCCTGCATCAACGTGGAAAGCGCCACGCTGATGGCCTGCCCGCCGGACTTCACCAATACCATCGAAGCCGAATACCGACAGCTGCTGCCGGCGCAGTGCCCGGTCGAACACCTGCCGCGTGAGGCGTTTTACGCCGCGGTCAAATCGGATCGGACGCTGCTGGTGATCGCCTCCGGCGAACAGCGCCGCTTCGCCAACCTGCTGCTGACGGTGGCGCCGGTGGTGTGAAAGGCGCGAGGGGGATGCATCCCCCCCCTCATACTTCGCCGCCTCACACTTACGCTGCGATTTACCCAAAGAAAGCCGTTGGCACACGCACTGAATTGCAATTACAATCATTGCACTTGCAATTCAAAAAAGAGAGCTGTGCATGTCGCCTCAACCAATAAAAATGCCCGCCGCCGCAGCCGGTACCCTAACGCTGGCCGAGGCCTGTATCCGCAGGATGGCCACCGCCTATCAGCAAATCGGCGCCGCGTGTCCCTCTTCCACCGCCTGGACGGCGCAAGCCCTGGGCGAACTTAACGCCAGTGGCGACATCTGGTTAATTGACGGCAGAAGGCGCGCCGAGCCGCCGAGTTCCCATTACGCCACGGCCTGGCCGCTCTGGTTTGGTCATCAATCCGGGCGTTATGAAAAACCGCTGTTTTACGTCGTCAACACGCCCTCGGTGGATATGTTGCGCGGGCTTGAGCCGGAAACCAATCGCAAGGGGATTTTCATCAGCGATGCGGATACCGGCAGTGCCGATTTGCCGAAAGGCGTACAGGCCTGGTTCCCGCTTCAGCTCACGGCCATGCCGGGCTGGTTGCCTTTCGATCCGGCCAATGCCCGGGAAACAGGCGCGATACTCCATCACGCCCTGCGCACACTCTATGTGGAGGGCGCGAGGAAGATGGTGTATCTCGCGACCAACGCAGACACAGCGGCCCCCACCTCAGCGGAACCGTTTGCCGGGGAGCAGGCGTTCAGGGGAATGTATCGCGTCGCCGCGGCGACAGACTCACCGTTGCAGGTTCGTCTGTGCGGCGCCGGCCGAGCGCTCGCCCGCGTTCAGCAGGCGGCCGAGGTGTTGAAAAACTGGGGGATTGCGTCTGAAATCTGGAGCTGCCCCAGCTACACGCGGTTGGCGCAGGACGCCGAACTCGCCGACATGCAGCGCCAGGACAGCGGCGGCGCATGCCATCTGAAAACGTGCCTGGGCGCCGGGAATGCCCCCGTCGTCGCCGTCACCGACTACTCGCACCTGATTGCCAACCAGCTCAGGCGATTCATTCCCGCACGCTTTGCCGCGGTGGGCTCAGATTCACGGGTGCGCGGCGAAATCCACTACCCGCAGGCGGAATGGATTGCGCTCTGCGCCCTCAAACTGCTGGCCGACGAGCAGAAAATCCCTTCGGCGCTGATCGCCGATGCGCTGCGCGTTCTGCACATCACGCCCGATGCCTGATCACTCTCTGGCCAGCTGCATCGCATTGTTCAACGCGTCGGAGAAGCGTGCGATCTCTTCATCGCTGAACTGGTTGAGAAAGTGGGTTTTGACCACCGTGCGGTAGATCTCCCACATCTTTTTCCGCAGGGCCTTGCCTTCCTCGGTGATAGTCGCGAAGGAGGCCCGGCGATCGTCATCCGATCGGAAACGCGTGACCAGCCGCTCTTTTTCCAGACGATCCATCAGGCGGGTCAGGTTGTAACGCTCAATCACCAACACGTCCGCCAGCTCATGCATGCGGCGTGTGCCGTTTTCTCCGCTTTCCAATCCCCATAACACGTCATACCAGGCGTAAACCGGCAGTCCCGCTTCCGACAACTTCGTCTCTATCTTTCTGATAATCGCCCGATGCGCGCGCACAAAGGAGAACCACAGGTCGGGTTGTTTATCTGTCATGTCATTTTTCTCGTCAAAGCCGGTGAGTTGCAATTGCAATTGTAAAGGGATAGAGTGGCTTTCGCCATTGTTGCATTTGCAACTCTTGCACTTGCAATTCACTGAATTCCTGTATCGCTCAGCGCCTTATCAGGTAAGTACATTTGGAGCTTTTATGAACCAACCCGCGGTAAAAGCAGATCTTGACCCACAAGAGACGGCTGAATGGCTTGAGGCATTTGAAGGTGTCACTGACATCGACGGCCGTGAACGCGCGCATTTTTTATTGGAAAGGATGGCCGAAGCCGATCAGCGTAAGCACGGTGATTTCTTCAGCATGGTCACCACGCCCTACGTGAATACGATCCCGGCCTATAAGCAACCGGCGTATCCCGGCGATCTGACCGCTGAAGCGCGCATCAATGCGTTTATTCGCTGGAACGCCATGGCGATGGTGCTGCGCGCCGGCAAACATTCCAATGTCGGCGGGCATATCGCCACCTATCAGTCGGCCGCGGTGCTTTACGATGTGGGATTCACGCACTTCTTCCGTGGGCGCACCGATGATTTCGCCGGCGACATGGTGTATATCCAGGGCCACTCCGCCCCCGGCATATACGGCCGCGCCTATCTTGAAGGCCGCATCGACGAGGAGCTGCTCGACAACTTTCGCCGCGAATCCGCGCGCCGCGGCCTCTCCTCCTACCCGCACCCGCGGCTGATGCCGGATTTCTGGCAATATCCCACCGTTTCGATGGGGTTGGGGCCGCTGACCGCCGCCTACCAGGCGCGTTACATGCGCTATCTGGAATACCGCGAACTGAAACCGCACCAGGGGAGAAAGGTGTGGGCGTTTCTTGGCGACGGCGAGATGGATCAGCCGGAATCGCTGGCGGCGATTGCGCTGGGCGGACGAGAAAAACTCGATAACCTGATCTTCGTCGTGAACTGCAACCTGCAACGGCTGGATGGCCCCGTGCGCGGTAACGGCAAGATTATTCAGGAGCTGGAAGGCACCTTCAAAGCCGCCGGCTGGCAGGTGATCAAGGTGATCTGGGGCAGCGGCTGGGACAAATTGCTGCAAAAAGACCGCTCCGGGCTGCTGATGCAGCGCATGATGGAGTGCGTCGACGGCGATTACCAAACCTTCAAGTCGCAAAGCGGCGACTATGTGCGGGAGCACTTCTTCGGCAAGTACCCGGAATTGCTCGAGCTGGTCGCCGACCTGAGCGACGATGAGATCTGGGCGCTGCACCGCGGCGGCCACGATCCGCAAAAGGTGTACGCCGCCTACCATCAGGCGGTGCATACCACGGGCAGGCCGACGGTGGTGCTGGCCAAAACCGTCAAAGGGTTTGGCATGGGGGAAGCCGGTGAAGGGCAGAACATCAACCACCAGCTGAAAAAAATGAGCCAGGATGCGGTGAAAGCCTTCCGCGACCGTTTAGGGCTGACGATCTCCGACGCCCAACTGGCAGAGATCCCTTACCTGAAGCCCGAGCCCGACAGCGCGGCGGCGAAGTACATCACCGCGACGCGCACCGCGCTGGGCGGCCACATCCCTGCCCGTTTCGGCCAATCCGCCCCGCTGGCGATACCGGAGCTATCGCGCTTCGACGGCCTCCTGAAAGGCAGCGGCGAACGTAACATGTCGACCACCATGGCCTTCGTTAATATCCTCGGCACGCTGCTCAAAGACGCCAACATCGGCAAACTGATCGTGCCCATCGTACCGGACGAGTCGCGCACGTTCGGCATGGAAGGCCTGTTCCGCCAGATTGGCATCCACTCCTGGCTCGGCCAGCTGTATACCCCGCAAGACGCCGGGCAGCTCAGCTACTACAAAGAGGCCAAAGACGGCCAGATTTTGCAGGAAGGCATCAACGAATCCGGCGCGATATCGACCTGGATCGCCGCCGGCACCGCCTACAGCAACCACGATGTCGCGACGATCCCGTTCTATATCTTCTACTCCATGTTCGGGCTGCAGCGGGTGGGCGATCTCGCCTGGGCGGCGGCCGACGCGCGCACCAAGGGCTTCCTGCTCGGTGCCACCTCCGGCAGAACCACCCTGATGGGCGAAGGCTTGCAGCATGACGACGGCCACAGCCACGTGCTGTCTTCCGTCATCCCCAGCTGCGTCTCCTACGATCCGACCTATGCCTATGAACTCGCGGTGATCGTCCAGAGCGGCATGCGCAGGATGTTCGTTGAACAAGAGGATATTTACTACTACATCACCTTGCTCAACGAAGGCTACCCGCAGCCGCCGATCCCGGCGGACGTTGAAGACGGGATTATCCAGGGGGCGTATTTGCTCAAGCAGAGCGAAACGGCAAACCAAGAGAGCCCGCGTGCTCAGCTGGTCGCCAGCGGCGCCATCATGCGCAAGGCGCTGGCGGCGGCAGAGCTGTTGGCGGCGGACTTTGGCGTCGCCAGCGATATCTGGAGCGCCACCAGCCTGAGCGAGCTGCGCCGCAACGGCATGGCGGCCGAACGCTGGAACCTGTTGCATCCGGAAGATCCGCCGAAAGCTCCTTATATCCAGAGCCTGCTGGCGGCGCATCCCGGCCCGGTGGTGGTGGTGACGGACTATATGAAGATCGTCGGCGATCAGATCAAGCCGTTCTTGCCCGACCGTACCTTTATCGCCTTGGGCACCGACGGCTTTGGCCGATCGGACACCCGCGAGGCGCTGCGTGAGTTCTTCGAGGTCAACCGCCATTTCATCGCGCTCGCCGCGTTGAAACTGCTGGCAGACGAAGGCCGTATCGCCCGCAGCGAGGTCAACCGCGCCATGGTGCTGTACGGCATCGCCCCCGATAAGCCGGATCCGGCGGCGGTGAAGTAACACTCAGCCTACCCACGCCGCCGGTTGTCACCCGCGGCGTTTTTCTTCCTTCGGCTCGGCGGCGCGCGGCGCCCGCTCTCCCAGCCGCACCACCGGAATGTCCGCCAGCCGGGTGGTGTAGGCCGGCGACAGCATTTCACGCTTCATTTGCCACGGCTTGACGATCCCCTGCCCGGCGAACCACACGCGCCCGCGCCCTTCCTGATTCAGGCGATCGAGGGTCGCCATCAGCCGTTCGCTGTTGCGGCGCGGCGGGCAGTCATCGAACAGATCGATCTGCGCCATGGCGGCGGCGCTGAAATCCCCCAGCACCACGCCGCCCTTCAGGTAACGTCGCCCCTCCTGCCAGATGCTTTCCAGCGCACGCACCGCCATGGCGATGATGTCGCGGCTGTCGTTACTCGGGGTTTGCAGCCGGGCGGTGCCCATATTGCTGTAATACCCTTCACCCGCCGAATGCGGGCTGGTTTTGATAAACACCGACACGTTGCGGCAATAGCGCTTTTCCTGCCGCAGCTTTTCGGCGGCGCGCTCGGCGTAGCTGCAGATGGCCTCGCGCATGTGTGGGTAGTGAGTCAGCCGCTGGCCGAACGAACGGGAACAGATGATCTGCTCTTTGGCGGCCGCCTCATCTTCCCACTTCAGGCACGATTCGCCGCGCAGCTCGCGTATCGTGCGCTCCAGCACCACGCTGAAGGTTTTACGCGCCAGCCGGGTATCGCAGTCCGCCAGCTGCAGCGCGGTGTGAATGCCCATCGCCTGCAGCTGGCGAGTCAGGCGGCGGCCCACGCCCCACACCTCTTCCACCGGGAGCAACGCCAGCAGTTTGCGCTGGCGCGCCGGATCGGATAAATCCACCACGCCGCCGGTACCGCGCCATTTCTTGGCGGCGAAGTTGGCCAGCTTGGCCAGCGTTTTGCTCGGCGCAATGCCAACCCCGACCGTCAAATGCAGCTCGCGCCGGATGCGATCGCGCACCCGCTGGCCGAATGGCTCCAGCGCCTCGCAGTGCGCCACGCCGTCCAGCCGCAGAAAGGCTTCGTCCAGCGAATAAATCTCCACCGCTGGCGCCATCTCTTCCAGCGTGTCCATCACCCGGCGGGACATGTCGGCGTACAGCGCATAGTTGGAGGAGAACACCGCAACGTTGCGGCGGCGCATCTCCTCTTTGATTTTGAAATAAGGCGCCCCCATCGGCACGCCCAGCGCCTTCGCCTCAGCGCTACGGGCGATCACGCAGCCGTCGTTGTTGGACAGCACGATCACCGGCCGCCCGCGCAGATCGGGCCGAAAGATGGTCTCGCAGGAAGCATAGAAGCTGTTGACGTCTACCAGGGCGAACATGGTTACCGACCTTTCATCGTCAGTGGGTTGTTATTCATAACGGCACCAGATTACTGTTCATGCATACAGTATTTGTATTTTTCTGGCGACGATCAAGTAGAAACCACCTCATCGCTGCTATCCGTTTGATGCACTTTGGCTTTTAACCCAGCCCTCCGTTTACCTGGAGCCGAGTTTTTCATTAACGGCGAACTTCACGCAGATCGAAACGAATCGGAATGGTCACGCTGAATTCCCGCTGCCCCGCTGCAATCTCATTGCCGGGTGCGGGAAGTGGAGAAGCGCGCTGCGGTAACTGAAGCGCCTCCCGATCGAGCGAAGTAACGCCACTCGATCGCAATAGCTTCACGCCCAGCACGTTTCCCTGCCGATCCAGCGTCACGGCAACCTGAACCACACCTTGGCGCTGTTGGCGTACCGCCAGGGCGGGATAGCGTTTGAAGCGGCTCAAATGCGCCAACAGCAGGCCGCTCCAGACCGAGGCATCCTGGCTAAGCTGCGACGCCACGCTGGTTTGCGGCGCGGCAACACGCTTTCCATCCAGAGACGGCGGCGCGCTGGTGCTTGATGCTCTTGAGCTTGCAGACGCCATTTTTTCCTGTTCCTCCTGCCTTGGGCGCGGCGGTTCCGTTTTCGGTCTGATGGGGTCGTTCCGTTGTCCTTTAGCCTTGCTCTGCCGCTCCGTCGCACGCGGCGCATGAATCAGCGGAGGCATCGCGGCCTCCGGTTCCTGATTTACCTGCCGTTGCGCCACCGCCTGCACCTGGCGCACGCCGGTTGGCATCGGCTCTGCGTTGGGGGTCGATTCCGCCTGCTCGGCAACCATCATCAACACCATCGGTTGCGCCGCGGGCAGCAACGGTGGCACCAGGTGATAACCAAGGCCAAGCAACAACGCACCATGCAGACCCAACGCCAACACATTGGCGGTAGCCCAGCGCCATCGCCCGCCTGTAGGGGGTAAAGAGAAATCGCCAGATAATACGTTGTGATTGAACATGGAAAACGATACTCAGGTTAATCGTGAAACCGACCAACGTACGCAGCGGTCAACGGCAGTCGGGGCATGTCAGAAAAGTCGTTTAGGCACGCGGCACCGGGCAGGAAACGAGAAAAAAACAGGTCAATCCAGAAGGAAAAACACAAATAGCAGAGTAAAAAACTTTAAGATACGGTGATGAAGTATTTTGACAGCATATTTACCCTAACCGGCAACGCGCCGGGCAGTGCCGCGATGACGCGCTCGGGGTCAGCCAGCGGGAACGCACCGGAGAGCCGCAGGCCGGCGACCTCCGGCCGGCAGCGAATAACGCCCTGACGATAACGCCCCAGCTCCATCAGGAAGTCGTCCAGCCGCATGTTGTCGGCCAACAGCATGCCTTGCCGCCAACCGGGCTCTTGCGTCACGCGATACGGTTCGCCAATGCCTTGCCGGCTTAATCTGCCGCCCTGACCGGCGTTGAGCACCGCGTTGCGATGCGCCGGTGAAAGGATCGTGATCCGGCCAAGATAAACGGCGATATCACTGTAAGTTTCCCACAGGCGAATGCTGAAGCGAGCAGCCTGCGCCACGATCTCGCCCTGCGGCAGCCTCACCGTCAACGCGCTGCTTTCCGGCGGCAGATTCACCATCATTTCGCCTTCCAGCAATGTGGCCTGCTGACGGCTGACGTTGACCGCCGTTTGCGTGTTCAACATCAACTGCGCGCCATCCGCCAACGCGACGGTTTGCTGCTCCCCCACCGCCGTACGGTAATCCGCCAGCCAGGGGCGCCATGGCAGCGCGCCCGAACCGACACCAACCGTCCCCACCACGCCGATGGCCGCCAGGCTTCTCAACAACCGACGGCGCTGTGGGTTTGGCAACTGCGACAGACTACGCTGCGCCGCCGCCCCGTTAAGCAGAGAAAAACGGGATGAAAACGCGGCGATATGCCGCCAGGCGCGTTCATTTTCCGGTTTCGCCTGATACCAACGCCGCCAGTTTTCCCTATCCGCGTCGCTTGCCTCTTCCGACATCAGCTGCGTTAACCACGCGGCGGCCTCACGCGCGCTCTGCCGATCGATATCCGATTCCATCATGGGTTCCGCACCTGCCGTTACGCCGCCAATGCAAAGAAACAGTGCAAATTGGCACGCTGCAGATATTGTTTCACCGAGCTGGTCGACACCCGCAAACGCTCAGCGATGTCGCAATAACGCATGCCCTGCAGATGCGCCAACAGGAAGGCCTCGCGGACGTGCGCCGGCAATCCGTCCAACGCCTGATCCAACTGTTCGAGCATTTCGAGGGTTTGTTGACGGACTTCCGGCGAGGGTGCCTCGATCGCCGGCAACTCGCTCAAGGCCTGCAGATAGCTCTCTTCGATTGTTTTACGTCGGTAATAATTCGCCACCAGCCGGCGCGCTACGGTCGCCAGGAAGGGGCGTGGTTGCCGAATGGCGAGCAACTGCGGGCTCAGTAAAATACTGATGAAAGTATCCTGCGCCAGGTCTTCGGCGTGATGCGCACACCCAACCTTCTGTCGCAGCCAATGGCATAGCCAACTGTGATGCTCAAGATAAAGCTGTTGAGCAAACCCGTTGGCTGCCGCGGCCTCTTTCCTCGCCATTCGGTGACACCAATTGATAATGAGATTGAAAATGATAATTATTATTATTTTAAAATTGTAACTTCTGTGTCAAGCGATTGCTGATGATTTATAAACGGCGAAAAAGTAGGGAAATACGGGGGGAGGAAACGTGAAAAGGGGCCTAAATGGCCCCTGCAGACAGGAGCGTCAAAAACGCTGACTGACGCTGAACTTGATGTTGCGCCCTACGCCGGACACCGATTCGCCCAGGTAAGGGTAATAATCGCGGTTGAACAGGTTGTCCACCGCCACGCGGGCTTCGAAGCCGTGCAAGCCGCTGGGCTGCCACGAGGCGAACAGGCCGTGTAATGCATAACCCGAGGTTTTCGGCAGGGCCCAGACAACGGCCATCGGATCGCCGTCGGCCGGTGAACGATCCTGTTTACGTACGAAATCGCCGGTCCAGCCGAAGGCCATATCCCACTGCGGCACTTTCATGCCCAGCATCGCGTGTGCCGTAACGGGTGGAATTTCGGCAATCCAGGTTTCGTTGCCCCAGGGATCGCGCGGTGAAGCGTCGCGTTTGCCGCGAATCGAGGAGAACGACAGGCTGCCGAACAGGCTTTCGCTGTCATAAAACGATTCGAGCTCCACGCCCTCAATGGTATAGCCCGGCAAGTTGCGATAGTTCGACAACGGTTGCCCACATTGTCCCCCGTGCCGTGCGGCGTCACACACTACGCCGCGACGATAGAAAATCTCGTCCTTGCCGCGATTGCGGAACAACGTAGTGCGGATCTGCAGGCTGTCCCGCGCCATCAACACATCGTTGAAGTCCAGCACCGCACCGAGACGAACGCCCGTCATGCGTTCCACCTGCAGGCCGCGGCTGGTACCGGGCACGCTGGAAGCGGCGTATTGCACTTCGTACTGTTCGTCGATCACCGGGGCGCGCCAGGTGCGGCTGACGTCGGCAAACAGGGACAGATTCGACGTCGCTTTCCACATCACGCCCAAGTGCGGCGACCAGCCGGTATAGGTCACGCTGCTGTAATCATGGCCCACGAGCGGATCGCTGTCGTTATAGCGCGGCGCCCGGTTCGGTTGCCCGGTATTGGTCACATGATCGTAACGCACGCCCGGCGTCACGGTCAGGCTGCCGAAGCTGACCGCATCCTGCAGATAAACGCTGCGGGTTTCCTGTTCGCCCGCCGGCATGTAGTACGGCTGGAAATAGCCGTAGTTGTAACTGGCGTTTTTCACCTGCGAAGGGTAATACATCAGGGTATCGCGCTGATGTTTATGCCAACGCGCACCGAGCAACAGCTTGTGCTCCAGCGGACCGCTGGCGAAACGGCTTTCATTGCTGACGTCAAACTGCCGATCGGTATAGTTCACCCAACTTTCATTGCCCAGCGTACCGAGATAGCTGAACTTTGAAGCGGAATCCGGCCGCTTGTCATGCTGCTCGGTCTTCGAATAGGCGTAAGACAGCGTCAGATTCAGCAACGGCTGCGCTTCCGGCGCCAGATTCCATTTCACCGAGTAATTGGTGTCTGTCTGGTCGCGATACACCAGAATGCGGCGCCACGCTTCTTCCCGACCATATTTATCGATATCCGCCTGGCTGGGCGCGGCGATATCGTCCCGCTTGGCGGCAAAAGGCTGCCAGCCATCGGAATCGGATCGCATCGCCGACAGCGTCAGCGTTTGCGCCTCGCTCAGATAAATATTGGTTTTTAACAGGTAGGAAGCCTGATCGTTGGCGGAATAGGCAAAGCGCGTGCCGTCCGGCCGCTTCAGGTTGCCGCCGTCACGCTTGCTCATGTAGATCAAACCGTCGGCGGATCCTTCCGGCGTACGGCCGTACAACGCACCGCTGTAAATACCCTGGCGATCGTTGGTATGGTAGCTGTACTTCAGCAAGCCGCCAAAATCTTCGCCCGGCAGCAGCATGTCCCCAGCATCTTTGGTCTCCAGCGTAATGGTCCCGCCAAAGCCGCCATTGCCGTTCAACAGGTTATGCGGCCCCTTATCGACCTCAACCTTTTTCAGCAGTTCGGGTTCGATGAATACCGAGCCCTGCCGATATTTCTCAAATCCCTTCGGCGCCCCGTCCAGCACCACCTTCACATCTTCCATGTCCCCCATGCCCCAGATATTCAGGCTTTGGCCGCCCGGGCGTGGCGAGCCCGCCATCCCTACGCCAGGCAAGCGATCAAGCAAACTGGCGATATTGTCTGCCTGCACGCGTTCGATGTCTTCTTTATCCAACACCGAACGGCCGGCGGCGACGCTGTCGGACAAACCGCCGACCACCGACAGTTCCGGTATCGTCAACGGCTGAACCGGCCCGGCGTCGACCAACCGATATCCCTGTGCGGTTTGCTGAGCGCGCAATCCGCTGCCCGCCAACAGCGTATCGAACGCGTCGGTGAGGCGATAATGCCCCTGCAGGCCCGCAGTGTTTTTTCCACGCGTCTGTTCGGGCGTGAAAATCACTATCACGCCGGCCTTAGCGGCCGCCGTCTGCAAGGCGGGCGCCAGGTCACCGGCGGGAATGGCGAAGGACAGGATAGCGGACTGCTCGACCGCCGCCGGTGGCACCGACGCACCGGGCGCCGCCATCGCGGAGGTGAGCATGCCCGATAATGCGCACCCTACCCCGATAGCGACCCGCTTCCCGGCGGTACGTTTGGCTGATGTGAACGTACGCCCTGCGCCGTTCTTGTTTTTTATGGCCATGAAGGATTCCCCTGAGTGTAATGAACTGGAAACTCAGTAGAGAGGTCACGCCAATAAAAAGATCGGGCAGAAAAAAGTGAAAAAAAATGCCGAAGTCACCGCGCCGCGTAGACGATAAAGGTCACCACGCCGAAGATCTCCAGCTGCGCCTCGTCGTCGAACACGATCGGCGCGTAGGCGGGGTTCATCGGCAACAGCCGCACATCGGGGTGACGCTGCAGTTTTTTGACGGTGAATTCGCCATCCACCGCGGCGATCACGATATTGCCGTGCTCCGGCGTCAGGGCGCTGTCGACAATCAACAGATCGCCGTCCCGAATATTGCCGTCGATCATCGACTCGCCGCTGGCGCGCACGAAGTAGGTGGCATTGGGGTGCCGTACCAGCAGCTTGCCGATATCCAGCCGGCTCTCGACATAGTCCTGCGCCGGGGAGGGAAAACCGCAGGCCACGCGATCGGCAAACAGCGGTAACGTTAGGGGTTCACCTGGTGAAAAAGCATACAACCTTGAATTGCTCAGCATAATCATAACCAAACTGTATATTTATACAGTTAAGCATAAACAAAACGCGAACGCGTGCAACCCCCAATCCCCCTGCGGATCGCGCTTTCCCGCGTAATATAATAATTTTCTGAGCGATTTTTTTTACGCCTGCTAACGGTTTCACTCCGCCTTGCACACACGTTATCCACTAAAACTGTGGATAATGCGGCACTCAGACCGTTGGCGTATCGATGGGCAGGATGAGTGAGGGATTGTCATTGCGAACGGCGCCGACGGCGGGCGATACCGGTTGCCAGACGAAATCCTCTGCCTGCAGGCTGTACACGTCAGCCTGCATTTGACCAGAGGGCGGGACTAAGCGGGTGTCGAGCCAGTCGCGCGCGGCCGTCGGTCTCTGCTGCGTACAGCGCCGCAAAGAACAGCGGCAGGCCTTGCCTCAGCAAGAGCCCACGGGAGGAACGGCGGACGGCCTTACAAAATGACGCCAATAAAATTGCGACTGGTAATGGCATCAATGGGACGGCCAGAGACGAAAGTCAGTACGTTATGCCAGGAGCTTGGGATAACCCGACAAACGCTGTACCGCCACATTTCCCCTGATGGTCCACTGCGAGCTGACGGTATAAAGCTGCTCAACCGGGATAATTTTAGCGGACGGAAAAATCTGGGGTTCCGGCGTAGAACCCCGAATAAGGAATAATCCTTAATTCATTTCAGGATTATTAATTCCATCTAAAACCTCTCGGCAATATTCTTTTTTATAGGCTTCATCATTACTTAATGACTTAACCAAAAAATCAGCATTTTTCCAACCATTATCCCAATGCGTATCGAATCCTGACTGTTCATACTTTAATGTTCTAGTTAATGAGTCTTTTATTTGTTTTTTATATTTATCAATTTTCTCATTGGTTGCCCCACAAACATCATGTGCAACACGAGCATTTGAGCCAGAAAAACCTATTGCTGAAATTGCCATCGCTTCATTTGATTTGTCGAAATCATTCGCATATGCCACAGCATTAGATAGAGCGAATATGACAAGAGCAGGTATGATTTTTTTGTATGAAATCATCTTTCACCTCTAACTCATTGATTGTTCATGGGGTAAGTTTGGATATCGAAAATTATTGTACATTAAGGCTGCTTTTTAATCAGTCTCAACTTCTTTATAGAAGGCCTGAATGCGACAAACTTGGGAGGTACTGTAGCCTGTCGCGTCTGCTGTTTCTCGGATGCTCAGTTTCTTAATCTGTCGGTAGTACAGGACTTTCTGATGTCGTTCCTGATCTGCCTGCTTTCCCCGGTATCTACCCAACGTATGCGCCCGTTCAATTCCCTGCTTTTGCCGTTGGCGGCGACTCAACCAGTCCTTATGTGACATCGCGGCCATCAGGTCGATTAGCATGTTATTGATGGCGGTTATTACTGCACGGGTGATCGGGTCCGCCTGTGAAGGATCTTTCTCTGACAGCGCCTGCCATGAGGTAGGGACATGCAGGCTGACAATCCGTAACTCATGCTGCTCAATCTGCTTTTTCAACGTCATCCAGTCACTGTTGCTGAGACGGGTCAGGCGGTCTATCTGCTCAACCAGCAAAATATCAGTTACCGTTTGGGGGCGGCATACTTCCGCATCTAGATGAGGACATGCAGGCGCAGCCGGTCGGCATCAACACGTTCATCCATTATTGTGCCCGGATAGCCCTGCAGCGCCAGACCGTACCAGAAACTCAGAATGACAGAAGCCTTACCCAACTCTAGGGTGTAACCCATCCCGCCCTGGTTCAGATTGCATTTTTTAATCACATCTTCTGCTTCCCGGGTCAGCTGCGCATAGCTGAGTGAAAAATTCAGTGCCTGATCCATCCTGCCTCGCTCCATCTCACCGCTGGCGCGCACGAAATAAGTGGCATTAGGATGCCGCACCAGCAGTTTGCCGATATCCAGCCGGCTCTCGACATAGTCCTGCGCCGGGGAGGGAAAACCGCAGGCCACGCGATCGGCAAACAGCGGTAACGTCAGGGGTTCACCTGGTGAAAAAGCATACAATCTTGAATTGCTCAGCATAATCATAACGAAACTGTATATTTATACAGTTTGGCATAAACAAAACGCGAACGCGTGCAACCCCCAATCCCCCTGCGGATCGCGCTTTGTCGCGTAATATAATAATTTTCTGAGCGATTTTTTTTTACGCCTGCTAACGGTTTCACTCCGCCTTGCACACACGTTATCCACTAAAACTGTGGATAACCTGCAGGGCGTGATTCCCTACGCGAGCGGGATCAGAATCCTGTATAATCCCCACACCTGCTAATAAGAATTCATCCCCGTCGGCGCCTCGTCACCGACAGTCACGAGAACGTTATGAACAAGCACCTACTCCTCGCAGAAACCGACGATATCAAACAGGAATGCCTGTCGCGCCACGCGGTTTGGCAGCGTAACGATCTGGCCCTGGCGCAGCAGGATTGGCTGGCGGAAGAAGTGCCGGTCGCCCTGGTGTACAACGGCATTTCCCACGTGGTGATGATGGCGACGCCGAAAGATCTGGCGGCCTTCGCCATCGGTTTTTCGCTGTCCGAAGGCATCATCGCCTCCCCTGACGATATCTACGACATCCGCCAACAACCGGCCTGCAACGGCATCGAAGTGCATGTAGAACTCTCGAGCCGCCGCTTTATGCAGCTGAAAGAGAAGCGCCGCAGCCTGGCCGGCCGTACCGGCTGCGGCGTCTGCGGGGTGGAACAGCTGCAGGAGGTTGCTCAGCCCATCGCGCCGCTGCCTTTCACGCAACGTTTCGATTTGGCGCTGCTCGACCGGGCGTTAGCGCAGCTGCAGGAGGTGCAAACGGTAGGAAAACTGACCGGCTGCACCCACGCGGCGGCCTGGATCCAGCCGGACGGCGCGCTCAGCGGCGGGTGTGAAGACGTCGGCCGCCACGTGGCGCTCGACAAGCTGCTGGGCTACCGCAGCCAACAGGCGTGGCTGCAGGGTGCGGCGCTGGTGTCGAGCCGCGCCAGCTATGAAATGGTGCAAAAATCCGCCATGTGCGGCGTCGAGATCCTGTTCGCCGTTTCCGCCGCCACACGCCTGGCGGTGGAAGTGGCCGAGCGCAGCAACCTGACGCTGGTGGGCTTCAGCAAACCGGGGCGCGCCACCGTCTATACGCATCCGCAGCGGCTCTGGCAATCGACAACGGCGGCCTAACGCCGCCGGATAAGAATCGACTATTCTCAATAGCAGGACACCAGGAAGCACCCACGTCATGATAATTCGCCCGAACCAGAACTGGTTTTTTCGCCTGTTCGCCTGGCACGGTTCCGTGCTGTCAAAGATCACCTTTCGCCTGTCGCTGAACGTGCTGATGTCGATAGTGGCGGTGATCAGCTACCAATGGTACGAACAGCTCGGCGTGCATTTAACCATTGCGCCGTTCAGCCTGCTGGGCATTGCCATCGCGATTTTTCTCGGCTTTCGCAATAATGCCGGCTACAGCCGCTTTGTCGAAGCGCGCAACCTGTGGGGCTCGCTGCTGATTACCGAGCGATCGCTGCTGCGCCAGATCAAAAGCCTGCTGCCGGACGAACCGGCGGTGCAGCAAAAGGTCGCCAAACTGCTGATCGCCTTCAGCTGGAGCCTGAAACATCAGCTGCGCGCCACCGATCCCACCGCCGATCTGTATCACAACCTCAGCAGCAAAGAGCTGGCCGAAGTGATCGCCAGCCCGATGCCGACCAACCGCATCCTGCTGATGTTGGGCCAGGAAATCGGCAAGCTGCGCCGTCAGGGGCTGCTGAGCGACATTACCTACGGGCTGATCGACGATAAGTTGAGCGAACTGTCGCACACCCTCGGCGGCTGCGAACGGCTCGCCAGCACGCCGGTACCGTTCGCCTATACCCTGATCCTGCAGCGCACCGTTTACCTGTTCTGCAGCCTGTTGCCTTTTGCCCTGGTGACCGACCTGCATTACATGACACCGTTTGTTTCGGTGTTCATTTCCTATACCTTCTTATCCTGGGACTCACTGGCCGAAGAGCTGGAGGATCCGTTTGGCGTGTCGGCCAACCATCTGCCGTTAAATGCCATCTGCAACACCATCGAGCGCAACCTGCTGGAAATGAACGACCAAAGCCCGCTGCCGCCGCCGATGAAACCCGACGAGCACTTTAATTTGATCTGACGATTTCACCCGAACACACTGGAGCCGAATGCAATGAATGCAAATAACCCTCTGCCGCAAGCCGTATTCACGCCGGTGACGCGCCATGCCATCTTCATCGTCGCCACCCTGTCGCCCGTTCCCGCCCATCTGGCGGCGGTGCGCGCCTGGTGCGGCGACATTGCCGCCGTGGTGCGTTCGGTCGGCAAACGCGCGCCGGCGGGCAACCTCACCTGCGTCTGCGGCTTCGGCTCCGAAGCCTGGGATACGCTGTTTGGTGCGCCGCGCCCTCGCCAGCTGCATCCGTTCAGCCCGATCGGCAGCGGGGAACGCATCGCCGTCGCCACGCCTGGCGATATCCTGCTGCATATCCGCGCCGATGAAATGGACCTGTGTTTCGAACTGGCCTCTCAGTTGACCGCCAAGCTCGGCGACGCCGTGACGGTGATCGAAGAGGTGCACGGCTTCCGTTACTTCGATCAGCGCGCCATGATCGGCTTCGTCGACGGCACGGAGAACCCGGAGGGGCACGAAGCCTTCGACTATACAGTGATTGGCGACGAAGACGCGGCGTTCAGCGGCGGCAGCTACGTGCTGGTACAAAAATACCTGCACGATATGCAGGGCTGGAACTCGCTCAGCGTGGAAACGCAGGAGAAGATCATCGGCCGCCATAAGCAGTCCAACATCGAGCTGGATGAAGCGGTCAAACCGTCGTCATCGCACAGTTCGCTGACCACCATCACCGACGAGCAAGGCAACGAGGTGAAAATTCTGCGCGACAACATGCCGTTCGGCCGCCCCGGCCTGCGCGAATTCGGCACCTACTTTATCGGCTATGCGCGCTCCCCGCAGCCGATCGAGCAGATGCTGGAAAACATGTTTATCGGCCGCCCGGCCGGCAACTACGATCGGCTGCTCGATTTTAGCCACGCGGTGACCGGCACCCTGTTCTTCGTGCCTTCCGCCCCGCTGCTGGAAGCGCTGGCCGACCGCAGCGGGGCCGAACTGCACTAACGTCCCTTCGGCGGCAAAGCCTCCCCCCGCGACGTATACTGAATTAACGTTGCGTATTGAGGGGGAGGCACCATGTCACTCACATTCAAACGTTCGGAAAGGCTCTCTATCGGCACCGAAATAGAGCTGCAGCTGGTCGATGCCGAACACTACGATCTTACGGATCGGGCCGACCGGGTGGTCAGCGAGATCGGCGACCGCCGGCGCGTCAAACACGAGCTCACCCAATCGATGGTGGAGCTGAACAGCTCGGTGCACCGCGACCTCGATGAACTGCACGTCGAGCTGCGCGCCCTGACCGCAACCGTCCGGCACAGCGCGCAGCGCCTGGGCTGCGACGTCTGCGGCGGCGGCCGCCATCTGAGCAACGACTGGCGCAAGCAGGTCATCAGCGACAACGCGCGCTACAGGCAGTTGGCCAGCCGCTTTGGCTATCTCTCCAAGCTGGCCTGCGTATTCGGTCAACACATTCACCTCGGCGTCAACGATGGGGACGAGGCGATGTACCTGTGCCATGCGCTGACGCCCTATTTTCCACAGCTGATCGCGCTCAGCGCCTCGTCGCCGCTGTATCAGGGCGTCGACACGCGCTTTGCCAGCTCCCGCTTCAGCGCCCAGAATTCCTTCCCCAACTACGGCTGCCTGGAACACATCTATAGCTGGCACGAATTCACCGCCTACTACGAACGGCTTAACGCCGCCGGCGTGATTGAAAGCGTAAAGGATATTTACTGGGATGCGCGGCCGAAACCGGAGCTGGGCACGGTGGAAATCCGCATCTGCGATACGCCACTGCGCCTCGCGCACGCCGTGCTGCTGGTCGGTTACTGCCGTCTGCTGGCTGATTTTCTGTTGCAACGCCGGACGCCGATCGCGCCGGAATACGATGCCTTCACCCACTACAACAAGATCAACGCCTATCGCAGCGGTTTCGCCGCCGAATACGTCGATCCCGCGACGCTGCGCCGCTGCAGCCTGACCGCCCACATCCTGCACACCCTGGAGGCGCTGAGCGATGTCGCCGAGCGGCGGGAGGATCGGGCCGTGCTACAGGCCGTCGAGCGCCATGTCCGCCAGGGCATCAGCGATTCGGAGCATATCCGTCAGATGTTGCACAACGGCCTGCCGCAGGCTCAGGTGATCAAACGCCTGTGCGATGAGCTGTTGCAACCGGCAAGTTAAGTTTCGGCTATCGATTCCATACGCCAAAGCCACTGTTCATTATGTGCTCTTTCGCTACAATCGTGAGCACTGACATTCACCGTATCGAGGACACCATGTACAACTTCTCCCGCTATCAGGCAAAAGAACTGGCGCTGGCTTACATGAGCGGCAAAAAACACGATCTGTCGCCACAAGAGTTTTTGCAGCAGCTGAAAAGCAGCGAACGATCGTTTGAGCACCTGCTGAAACACGGCAGCGAAATGCCGCGTGACGTGCTGGTTAAAAGCTTCTGAGCGGCCGGTTGCCGGCCACTTTCCGTCTACGTCGCCGGTGGCGAGCCTGACAGGCCCGCGCATTCCCGGCCGTTCATCCCCCCCTCGCCCTACCTCGTTTCGTCCTCACCGGCGAAAATTCGATAAATTCGCATCTACAGGCGAATTATTGACATATTCGTATCCAGGTGCGAATTTATAGTCATCCTTTTGCAAACAACGGAACACGCCATGCCGACGCCAATCAGCGTAATCAGCGGCGATCTGGTCGATTCCCGCCGGTCAGACACCGCCAACTACCTCAATGGGCTGCATAGCCTGCTCGATCGGCTGCGGCGCGACGGGCGGCTGCATCAGGTGGAAATCTTTCGCGGCGATGCCTTCCAGGCGCAGGCCGCCCCGGAGAACGGACTGCTGCTGGCGGTGTACATTCGCCTTGCGCTGCGGGCGATGGGCGCCGCGCACTGGGATGCGCGCATCGCCATCGGGTTGGGCAGCCAACGGCCCGACGCCGCCGGTTACGGCAGCGCCTTTATCAACTCCGGCAGCGCGCTGGACGCCATGGCAAAAAATTGCCGGCTGGCTCTGAAAACCGACAACGATCGGACAAACACCATTGTCAGCGATCTGCTGCCGATGTTAGATCATGTGATTGGCCGCCTGTCACAGGCCGAAGCGCGCATCGTTCAGGCGAGAATATTCGCCGACAGCGGCGCCGCCGTGGCGGACCAGCTGCAGAAAGCCGCCTCCACGGTCTCCGCCGCGCTGAAACGCGCGGCCTACGAGGAAATCATGCGGTTTATTCACGCCATTAACAGGATCGTCTGACTATGGATCTGACCTATGCGCCTTTGCTGGCCTGGCTGTTGCTCGTCCATCTGCTGGCGGATTTTCCGCTGCAGCCGCTGAGTTGGGTGGAAGATAAAATCCAACATCGCGCGCGTTCACGTTTTCTGGTGTTGCACGCGTCGCTGCACGGGGTGCTGGCCGCCTGGGTGGTGGCCGGTTTCGGCCTGTTGCACGGCGGGCTTTCTTCACGTCAGGTGCTGGCCAGCCTGTTGGTCATCGCCGTCAGCCACTACCTGATCGATTTGCTGAAAGTCACCGCGATGAGCCGTCTGAGCCCGGCCCGCAGTTTCCTGCTCGATCAGGGATTGCATCTGGCGGTGATCGCCTTGCTGTGGCTGGGGCTGACGCCGAATGCCGGTGAACTGCTCGCCGCACTGGGGCGGCAACTGGGGCGTTGGCAAACCGGCCTGGTGCTGGTGGCCTACAGCCTGATCTATCTGCCGATGAGCCTGTTGATCGGGCAGCTGCTGGCGCGCTGGACGCCGCAAATGCCGCCTTCGGCCAAGGCCGACAACGACTCGCTGCTGCGCGCGGGCAAACAGATTGGCTATCTGGAAAGAACGCTGATCCTGACCTTTGTGCTGCTGGGGCAAATCCCGGCGATCGGCTTTTTGCTGGCGGCCAAATCTATCTTCCGTTTCGGGGATCTGCGCCAGAGTGACGATAAGATGCGCACCGAGTATGTGCTGCTCGGCACGCTGTTTTCCTTCACGCTGACCATCATGCTCGGCCTGCTGGTCAACAAACTGCTGTAGGGGTGCGGGGGCGAAGAATTTCGCCCCCGAAGTGAACGCCGAGGCGGCTTAGAGCCACTCGCCGAAGCGGCGGATATAGAAACGCTTCATCAACTGTGCGACCACGCAGTAGCTGACCAGCGTAGCGGCCAACCACGGGAAGTATTCCCACGGCAGCGGCTGCAGGCCAACCAGGGCGCCGAGCGGCGAGAACGGAATGTAGATGCCGAGCGCCATCACCAACCCGGTGGTCAGCAACACCGGCAGCGCCGCGGTGCTCTGAATGAACGGGATCTTCTGGGTGCGCAGCATGTGCACCACCAACGTTTGCGACAGCAGCCCCTCAATGAACCAGCCGGACTGGAACAGCGCCTGGTGTTCCACGCTGTTGGCGGCAAACACGTACCACATCAGCGCATACGTCGTAATATCGAAGATCGACGAGGTCGGCCCAATCCACAGCATAAAACGCCCGATGTTTTTGGAGTCCCACTTGCGCGGCTTGCGCAGGAACTCTTTGTCCATCTTGTCCCACGGCAGCGACAGCTGGGAAATGTCGTACATCAGGTTTTGAATCAGCAGGTGGATCGCCAGCATCGGCAGGAACGGGATGAAGGCGCTGGCCACCAGCACCGAGAACACGTTGCCGAAGTTGGAGCTGGCGGTCATGTTCAGGTACTTGATGATATTGCCGAAGGTCTCGCGCCCTTTGATCACCCCCTCTTCCAGCACCATCAGGTTCTTTTCCAACAGGATGATGTCCGCCGATTCCTTGGCGATGTCGGTGCCGGTGTCGACCGAGATGCCGACGTCGGCGTCGCGCAGCGCCGGCGCATCGTTGATGCCGTCGCCGAGGAAACCGACAGTATGGCCGTTGCTCTGCAGCATTTTCAGCACCCGCGATTTTTGCAGCGGCGTCAGCTTGGTGAAGACCGTGCGCTGTTCCACTTCGCGCGCCAGCTCTTCGTCATCCATCTGTTCAATCTGCAGCCCGGAGAGCGGTTCACCCGGCTCCAGCCCAACGTCACGGCAAATCTTGCAGGTGATCACCGGGTTGTCGCCGGTCAGCACCTTCACCGTCACGCCGTTTTCCTGCAACGCGGCGATCGCCTGCTGCGCGCTCTCCTTCGGCGGATCGAGGAAGGTCAGCAGCCCTTGCACCACCATGTCGCGCTCGTCGGCCACGCTCAGCGGTTCGGCCGGGCGTTGCGCATCCAACTCGCGCGTCGCCAGCACCAGCACGCGGAAACCGTCTTCGTTATACTCGCGGGCCAGCGCCTGCAGCGCCGCACGGCGTGCGTCGTCCAGTTCCAGCGTTTTGTCGCCTTCACGCACGTGAGTGGCGATCTCCAGCATCTCCTCTACCGCGCCCTTACAGATCAGCTGCTGCTTGCCATTCTCATCCGCCACCACGATCGACAGACGGCGGCGCACGAAATCGAACGGCAGCTCATCCACCTTGCTGAAACGGCCCAGGGCTTCGATCCCCGGTTTGCCGCGACCGAAACGGATCACCGCCTGATCCATCAGGTTCTTCATGCCGCTCTGATGGAAGCTGTTCAGCCAGGCCAGGTGCAGCACCTCATTATCCCTGGCACCATTGACGTCGATATGGTGCTCGAGAATGATGCGGTCCTGGGTCAGGGTGCCGGTCTTGTCGGTGCAGAGTACATCCATGGCGCCGAAGTTTTGAATGGCGTTCAGGCGTTTCACCACCACCTTGCGGCGTGACATGGCGATCGCCCCTTTCGCCAGGTTGGAGCTGACGATCATCGGCAGCATTTCCGGCGTCAGGCCAACCGCCACCGCCAGTGCGAACAGCGCCGCCTCGCTCCAGTCGCCTTTGGTGAAACCGTTGATCAGCAACACCACCGGCACCATCACCAGCATGAAGCGAATCAGCAGCCAACTGACGCTGTTCACCCCGCGATCGAACGCGGTTTGCGCCCGCGAACCGACGATCGACTTGGCCAACGAGCCGAAGTAAGTGCGGCCGCCGGTCGCCACCACCACCGCCGTGGCGGTGCCGCTGGCGACGTTGGTGCCCATCAGGCAAATGTTGGACAGCTCAAGCAGCGCGTTCTCGCTGGATACCTCCCCGTCGCTCGACTTCTGCGCCACGTTGCCCATGGCATCGTATTTCTCGATAGGGATCGCTTCGCCGGTCAAAATCGCCTGGCTGATGAACAGATCGCGCGAGGCGATGAGACGCACGTCGGCCGGCACCATGTCACCGGCGGAGAGCTGAATGATATCCCCCGGCACCAGTTCGCGGATCGGCACTTCCAGCGTCAGCGGATGTGCGCTGTAGCTGCTGCGGCGCAGCACCGTGGCGGTGGTGCGCACCATCGACTTCAGCGCTTCCGCCGCTTTGTTGGTGCGATATTCTTGCCAAAAACGCAGCAGCCCGCTCAGCGTGACCATGGTAAGAATGATAATAACGCCGGTGAGTTCAGTTTCTTCACCGCTCTGGCGCGGCAGCCAATAATCGGTAAAGAAACTGATCGCAGCCAGCACCATCAGCACGAAGATAAACGGGTTGTTGAAAGCCTTGATCAGCTGAATCAAGGCATGCGGCGCCTTGTCGTGGGCGACCTGGTTGGCGCCGAACTGTTCCAGCCGCTCATCGGCGTCGTCCTGGGTCAACCCGTTGCGGTTGCACTTAAGGTTCGCCAGCGTTTGGGCGATGCTGTTGGTCGCCTCTTGCGCAATGGCGTAGGTCACCGCGTCTTTATCACGGCGACGCGTTCTTTCATTAATCTGAGTCATAACGCTATTCTCTTATTTTCGTTCTGCGCACAGGGATATCCCGCCCGATAAACAGGTGACTCTGCGCAGAGTGGAATTTTTTAATTAGCGTGACTGAATAGCGTGATTACCCTGTCAGCCACGCAGAAATCATTTCCCTTCCGGGGTCATCGTCCATAACGCCTCCTTAATGCTCCGCGTTATTCAGGCGAGCCCGAATAACCTGAGCATATAATCAAGTTAATAAATATTTATATAATTAATCAGACCGGTAATTCGGACGCGACGCGCCAGCGAACGGCACTCACGCTTTTTTCCAGGCTGACGCGGCAGACAATACCCTCAATTTCTTTTTGCGCGGCCGGCGTGGCGGTAATTTCCGCGCACACTTCCAATTGCCCCGGGCTGGAGATATCGGCGCTGCGCAAGGATTGCAGCCGCAAGGCCACGCCGTTCAGCGCCTGCAGAATCAGGGTGCGCACCAGAATTTCATCCTGTTCACCGCAGGTCACCTGAATGCGATAGCACAGTTCCAGATCGGTTGCCTGCTGGTGCGGCTGCAGATTAATGCGCTGGGCGGCCTCGCGCAGCAGGATATTGGCGCACAGGATCACCAGCGTGGCGACCACCGCATCCCAATGCTGGCCCAGGCCGCACAGGACGCCGATCCCCGCCGAACACCACAGCGTGGCGGCGGTGTTGAGACCGCGAATATTAAGCCCTTCACGCATGATAACGCCGGCGCCGAGGAAGCCGATACCCGAGACGATCTGCGCGGCCACGCGGCCGGCGCTGGCCGGATCGGTGGACATGGAGCTGAGAATAAAGACCGCCGCGCCGGTCGCCACCAGCGCATTGGTGCGCAGGCCGGCCATACGCTGGCGCCACTGGCGCTCGGCGCCAATCACCGCGCCCAGGCACATTGCCAGCAATAAATTTAAAACGAAAGGAGTCATAGCCATGACTGTCCCCTTAATTAACCGCAGGAGATAAAATCATGTGCTGTTTAGCACACGCAAAATCGCGCCGAAAATAAATCAGCGAATCAGCGTGCTGTGCCTGGAGGGAAAAGGCTGTGGCTGCAGAATACCATAATAACGTCCAACTCAATTCACCTGAAACCCTCAGGCATCAGGAAACGCTTTTTATTCGGGTATGCACAGCTCAGGAATAACTTGAGAGGGGTGCTGCCCGCCGATTACGGCAAGCAACAAATCAGAAGAGAATTGGTCAGCTTGCCTTATTTGTTTTATTACAACTACAACTGTCCAATTGGGTTTCTCCACCGAAATTTTGGCTGAGTATAGTGACGTCGGGTAATGAAGTAAAGGCTAAATTATTAAACGAAAAATAAACTGGAATACCGCGATCATATTTCGATGTCACAAATAGGCAGCGACAATGTTGGGCGCCAGTGCGCTTATCGATAAACTGCCCTCCTTCATCTTTCAAGGACGCCCCCGATGAAACACCGGCTTTCCCCGCTCGCGCTCGCGCTGCTCGTCAGCTTTCCCGCCGATGCCCTGCTGCTGCAGCAAGGCGACGTGCAGTTTGAACTCGATCCCGCCACGCTGCGCGTTGCCGCCGGCGCTGTACCGGTCAATCTGGCGCAGCCCGCGCAACAGGTGGCGGATCTTACTGCATCGCCACAACGCGCCAGCTGGCGCTGGCCGCAGAGTGCGATCAAGGTTAACGCCCGGCTGGAAGACGGCGATCTGCGTCTGAGCTTCAGCAGCGACCGACCGCAAACCCTAAACTGGTATCGCCTGCCGCCGCAGGCGGGAACGCTGCTGTTACCGATCGGCGAAGGCAGCCGCATTCCGCTCGACAACGCGGTCTGGCGCCATTACCTGACGACGGAAATGACACCGCTGGATACCAACTGGGATCTGAAGCTGCCGCTGTGGAGCCAGCAATACCAGGGCAAGGTCTACAGCTGGCTGATATTGACGCCGTTCAGCAACCGGGTCACCTTCGCCGCCGCGCAGGAAAAGCTGGAGATGCGCGCCGGGCATCAGTTCAACCGCTTCAACCAACAGCAGGCATTCGAGGTGCTGCTGCACGTCGGCGACACCCCGCTGTCCGGCGCCCGCCGCTACCGCGACTATTTGCAACAAAGCGGCCAGTTCAGCAGCCTGCGCGAGAAGATAAAGCAGGCGCCCGAAGGCGAAAAGCTGATCGGTGCCACCCATGTCTACCTGTGGGGCGACAAACTGCTGGCGGCGGAAGACGCCAAAGATTGGCCGGGGTTGCTGCACTACCTTGCCTCTCCGGCCGCCGCCGGGCTGCGGCAACAAATGGATGCCGAGAGCAGAAAGCTCCTGCTGCAGCTGGCGGGCAAAACACCGGAGGGCTGGCAGCAACAGCCCCTGATCGACGGCATCAACCAGGCGTTGACGGCGCAAATTCCGCTGGGCGCCACGCCGGATGACGCCGATTTTCTGCAGGCACAGCAGCGCCAGGCCGCTGCGGTGCGGGAGCGGGCACAGCGAGAGCTGGGGCGTTGGTTAACCCCGGTGGACCGTTGGGGGCAGGGGCTGGCCAAACCGCTGATCGATGCGCTGCGCCAGGCGGGTTTGCCGCGCCTGTGGTTGGGCACCGATAACTGGACCGCTGCCTTCCTGCACCCGCAGGCGGTAACCGCCGCCAAAGCGGCCGGCTATCTGATCGCCAGCTACGACTCCTACGATACCGCCATTCCACGCGGTGTGAACGACAGCTGGCTCACCGCGCAACTGCCGACGGCGCTGCGGGAAACCTGCGCCATTGTGCGCGCCGACGGCAGCAAGAAACCCGGCTTCGGCAAACAGGGTTACTACCTCAATCCGGGCTGCGTTCTGCCCTATTCTCAACAGCGCATGCGCGAGCTGATGCAACTGGCCGGATTGAACAGCCTGTTCCTCGACGTGGACGGCACCGGCATGGTCTCCGACGACTATCAACCCGACCACCCGACCGGCGCGGCGCAGATGGCCGAGGCGCGCAACGCCCGGCTGGCCTGGTTCAGCGCCACCCTTAAGCTGCCGCTCGGCTCGGAGGACGGTAATGCGGTGACCGCCCGCAGTCTGATGTTCGCCCACGGTATGGAAACCTGGGGATTCGGCTGGGGCGATAAACAGATGAATCAGGATAAATCCTCGCCCTATTATCTCGGCGCCTGGTGGCCCAACGCCCAACCGGCGTTTTTCTTCCACCCCGCCAAGGTGAAACAGCCCTACCGCACCGTCGAATTCGATCCGCGTTATCGCCTGCCGCTGTACCAGGCCGTTTTCCACGATGCGATCGTCAGCAGCCACCACTGGAATTACGACAATCTGAAGTTCAGCGACGTTCAGACCACCCGCAGTCTGCTCAGCCAGCTGTACAATACCGCGCCGATGTTCCACCTGAGCCGCGCCACTCTGGCGGCCCGTCTGCCGGCGATCAAACGCGCCGACGCCGCCTTCCGGCCGCTGCATCAGGCCCTGTGGGATAAAGCATTGATCGACTTCCGCTGGCTCGATCGGGACGGCTGGGTGCAGCAGACGACGTTCAGCGACGGGTCGACGCTGACCGCCAACTTCAGCGCGCAGCCATTCGCCGGCATCGCGGCCCACAGCCTGCGCGCCAAACTGGCCGACGGCCGCACGTTAGACGTTGCGCCTTAGCAAGGTCGCCGACGGTGGGCTACGCTAGGCTATATTTCCGACGACCCGCAAGGAGTGGCCGATGACGCCTCTGATCCACACTCTGCTCGACGAGATTTGGCAAAGCCTGGGGCAGCGCCCCGCCCCTACCGACCGGTTAACCGTTAGCGGCGTCGGCGCATTGCCTTCGGCTTTTCCCGTCACCGAATTGGCGACCGCCGCCTGGAGCGCCGCCGGTTTGGCCTGCGCCGAATTGCTTGGCCGCGAGGCTGCAGAGGCGCCGCAGGTCTGGATCGATCAACGCCTGGCCTCGCTCTGGTTTGGCTGGACGCTGCGTCCGCTCGGTTGGACGCTGCCAGCCGCCTGGGACGCCCTGGCCGGCGACTACGAGACGGCAGACGGCTGGATACGCCTGCATACCAATGCGCCGCACCATCGGCGGGCGGTGGAACAGGTGCTGGGCCCGGCATCGGATAATGGCACGCTGGCGGCACGCGTGCTGAGCTGGAAAAAAAGCGAGCTGGAGCAGGCAGTGATCGAGGCCGGCGGCTGCGCGGCCCAAATGCGCTCGGCGGCCGCGTGGCGGCAACATATTCAGGGCAAGAGCGTGGCGCTCGAACCCTTGATCCACACCTCGTTGCAGCCGGAGGCACCGCCGCCGGGCTGGGCGCTGCCCATAGCCCGGCCACTGCACGGCGTGCGGGTGCTGGATCTGACGCGCATTCTCGCCGGACCGATCGCCACCCGTTTTCTCGCCGGTTTGGGTGCCGACGTGCTGCGCATCGATCCTTACGGTTGGGATGAACCCGGCGTCGAGCACGAGGTGATGCTGGGCAAGCGCAGCGCACGCCTCAACCTGACCAATGCGCACGATCGCCATACGTTTGAACATCTGCTGAGAAACACCGACGTGATCGTGCACGGCTACCGTGCCGGTGCGCTGGAGAAGTTGGGCTATGGCGCGGAGGAAAGACGCGCGCTGGCGCCGGGCCTGATCGACGTCTGCCTGAATGACTACGGCTGGAGCGGGCCGTGGCGCACCCGACGCGGTTTCGACAGCCTGGTTCAGATGAGCTGCGGGTTGGCGGAAGCAGGCATGGTTTGGCGCAGCGCCAGTTTGCCGGTGCCGCTGCCGGTACAGGCTCTGGACCACGCCACCGGCTATTTGATGGCAGCGGCGGTACTGACCGGTATGGCACAGCGCCTGAGCCGCGGCACCGGCTACCACGCGCGGCTGTCGCTGGCGCGCACGGCGCAACTGCTGCTGGCGCACCCCTGTTCGGCAGATTATCGGCCGGAACCGCTGGCACCGGCCGGCCCCGCCGACGAAAACCCGGAAACGGAACTGACTGACTGGGGCACCGCACAACGTCTGCGCGCCCCGCTAAGCCTGCAGGGCACGGCGCTGCAATGGGCGCTGCCGGCGACTCCCCTCGGCACCTCGCAGCCGGTGTGGCTGCGCCGTTAAATAGCCGCCAACTGTTGCTGCAGCCACTGCAGCAAACGTAACACCGCCGGCGTCAACCCGGCGGTCTGCGGCCACACCAGATAAACGTCGTCATCGCTCAGGCGACAGGGCGCAGCCAGCGCCACCAGCCTACCGGCGTCAATCGCATCCTGCACCAGCAGCTTTTTCGCCAGCGCGATGCCAAACCCCTGCTCGGCCGCGCGAATCAACAATCCGGCATCGTTGAACAACGCCTGTTGCCGTCCGCACAGTGGGCGCCCTTGCGCATTGAACCAGTCGCGCCAGGGGCTGACGTCGTGCTCCAGCAAGGGAACGTCGCCGCCGTTCTCGAATGCCGTTCCCCACTGACGCGCCATGTCCGGCGAGGCGACCGGCAGCACGTCGCCCGACGCGATGCGCTGCGCCTGCAGCCCCGTCCACTGGCCGTTACCAATGCGGATCGCCGCATCGAACCCGCGCTGCGACAGATCCTGCAATGTCAGCGAGGCATCGATATCCAACGCAATATCGGCGCAGGCTTCATGAAAAGCCGGCAGACGCGGCAACAGCCAGTAGTGGGCAAAAGACGGCAGCACGCTGATGCGCAGCGTCTGGTTCGCCGCGGCGCGCCGGGCGCGGGCAACGCCCTGCTGCAGCGCCTGCAGCGCCGGTTCTACCGCCGCCAGCATCTCTTTCCCGGCCGCATTCAGACGCACACCGCGCCCACGCCGTTCAAACAGCGGGTAGCCGACCGCCTGCTCCAGCAGCTGAATTTGCTGGCTGACCGCGCCGTGCGTCAAATGCACCTGCTGCGCCGTGGCGCGCAAATTTTCCAACCGGGCAGCGATAACAAAGGTCGGCAAGACATGCAGGGGAAGGCGTTCGCTCATCACTGGTTAGCCAAATTATCCAAAAAGGTTATTTTTCATCGATTTTGGCCCGCAGGCAACTGTTCTATGTTTATGTCATCTATCCCTAATGCTTTCGGAGCCGCCATGCACCCACGTTTACAACAGGATCTTACCCAGTTTCCGCAGATCCTCGACCACACCCGCCAGTTGGCGGAAGACTTTCTGGCCGGGCTGCAGCAGCGCTCGGTCTGCCCACCGCTCGCGCAACAGCAGCTGCAACCCGGTGACGATCGGCTGGCAGAAAACGGTGAAGGCGCTCTGGCAGCGCTGGATGACTTTTGGCAACGTTATCAGGCGGGCATTTCCGCCAGCGCCGGCCCGCGTTATTTCGGCTTCGTCACCGGCGGTGGCACCCCGGCGGCGGTCGCGGCGGACTGGCTGGTTAGCGTGACAGACCAAAATAGCCAGCTCAGCCATGATACGATCGCCGCGGCGATCGAGTTGGCGGCCGTGACGCAGTTGAAATCCCTGCTGGGCCTGCCGGAAGCGTTCAGCGGTAGCCTGGTCAGCGGCGCTACCATGGCCAATTTCGCCGGGCTGGCCATTGGCCGGCAGTGGCTAGGCCAACAGCATGGCGTGGATATTGCCCAACGGGGCCTGGCGGCGCTGGGGCCCATCCGGGTGCTGGCCGCCAATCCGCACGCCAGCAGCGTAAAGGCGCTCAGCATGCTCGGCATCGGCCGCGACGCGCTGACGACCGTCGCCAGCCTGCCGGAGTCTGAAGCCATGGATATGGTGGCGCTGGAGCGGCAGCTCGCCGCCGGCGAAGGCCGCCCCACGTTGGTGCTGGCCAGCGCCGGCACAGTCAACACCGTCGCTTTCGACGATCTGCCGCGTCTGCTGGCGCTGCGGGAACGTTATCCGTTTTGGCTGCATGTCGATGCCGCATTCGGCGGCGTGGCGGCCAGTTCGCCGCTGTACGCCCCAAGGCTTGAGGGCTGGCAGCATGCCGACTCCATCACCGTCGATGCGCACAAATGGCTGAACGTGCCTTATGACAGCGCGATCCAATTTACCCGCCACCTGGATCTGCAAATGCAGGTATTTCAGAACCATTCGGCCTACCTGGAAGCACCGACGCCGCGGCCGGACAACTATCTGCATCTGACGCCGGAAAATTCGCGGCGCTTTCGCGCCCTGCCGCTCTGGCTGACGTTGAAAGCCTATGGCCGCAGCGGCATACGGGATATCGTTGAGCGCAACGTCCGATTGGCGCAGACGCTGGGGGCGGCGTTAGCGGCCGATGACGGCTTCCATCTGCTGGCGCCGGTGAATTTGAACGTGGTGTGCTTCGCGCTCAGCTATCCGCAGGGCGACAGCGAGGCGGCGCGCGATCGCTTTCTCGAGCGCCTTAACCGGCACGGCGTGGTGCGTTGCACCCCGACGACCTATAACCATCAACCGGGGATCCGCGCCGCGCTGGTCAACTGGATGACGGAGGAACAGGACATCCGGCTGGCGCTGGACTCGCTGCGCCACTGCCTGCCAGAGACGGCCTAACGCGCGCGGCGCTACCCGAGTTGGAAAGCCTGCAAACGCCGCTCTTGCCGACCGTCATTGCCGATGTTGCCCGGCGATAGCCAGGCGGCAAAGGCGGCGTGTCGCGCCGGCCATTCCGCGTCGATGATCGACAGCCAATCGGTGTCGCGCGTGCGTCCTTTGACGACGACCGCCTGGCGGAACGTGCCTTCGTAACGGAAGCCCAAACGCTCGGCGGCTTGGCGCGAAGGCAAATTGAGGCTATCGCACTTCCATTCACAGCGCCGGTAGCCAAGATCGTCAAACAGATGCCGCAGCATCAGGAAAATCGCCTCACTGCCCAGCGCGCTGCGCTTCATCAGCGGAGACCAGTTGATGGTCCCCAGTTCGGCCGCGCCGTTGGCGGGATCGATGCGTAAAAAAGCGCAGGTTCCCACCGCGCGCCCGTTCGCCTGATCGATCACCACCATCGTGTTTCTGTCGGCGCCGGACACCTGTGCCTGAAGGTAATGCTGGAAATCCTCGCGCGTCTGCGGCCGCTGCCAAAACAGATAGGTCCAGTCGCGATCGTCCTCGGCGGTTTGATAAGCCCGATAGAGTTCGTCACCCCAGCGCTCGAGGTCCAGCGGTTCGAGGCGGCAAAACCGTCCTGGCAGTAACGTGTGTCCGGGCATGCCTGCCGGCTGCCAATGAGGGAGGGCGTCGCCTATCGGCTGCCCATACTGATTCTGTCTCACCGCGACATCCTGTTTTTGAAAGGTGGAAAGGCAAATTAAAACCAACGCGGGCCGGAGACAACTCCGACCTGCCCCCCACCCCGCTGGCGCGAGCAACAGGATGATAGTTTAGAAAAACAACTCAATCACCGGTAAATATTCACCAAAATTATTTCAAGCGAAATAAATATCCAGATAACCCATTGTAAAACGGTGATTTATAGCAACAATTAAGCTACACATTTCAGCCATGACGTTAACTTTTGTTGGTTGTTATGATAAAAAAAGAAGTGATTATCATTAGCAGTCGAGGGGATAAAAGACTCAACATAATGATTTTTATGATTAAAAAGACAAAATAATCAAGAGAACACTTTTTGAGCGCTCAAGAATCGCACTGGAAAACTTCAAAAAACCAACACATGAATTTTTTTTAAGACTTTTCCTAGCAAACTAAAATTTTGTTTCGTGACATGATGAACAGAATCTCGGCAAGCAATGCCAGCAAGCACGGGTGCCAAGCGCAAATCAGGTAGCTCGCGTCGACGCCGAGCGAGCAGCAAATCTCTCTGACTTAAGCCAAACTTATAGATTCATGTGATTAATAAGTTTAGTATGAAAATATCATTGAGTGCCGTCGTGTTTATTGATAGAACACTCGCTACACTGAATTATTGCTCCATTTTTGCCTTTCGGCTTTTTAGGCTTTTTCTCATATTACCGCAGTAAAACGGATTTAAGTGGGGGTGCGATATGCCAACGATCATCATGGATTCATGTAGCTATACCAGATTGGGATTAACCGACTATCTGACTTCGCATGGCGTGAAAAAACGCCATATTAATGCCATCGAGGATATTGACAGCCTGCATGAAAAATGCAGCAAGTTGAATCCGAGCCTGGTGTTTATTAACGAGGACTGCTTCATCCACGAAGCAAACGCCACTGAGCGAATAAAACGGGTGATTTCACTGCACCCGGATACGTTATTCTTCATCTTCATGGCTATTACCAATGTACATTTCGACGATTATTTATATGTTCGCAAGAACGTCATCATATCGTCAAAATCCATCAAACCAGAGACTATGAATCAGCTACTTAGTCACTATCTCGAGAGAACGTCCCTACGGGCGGAGAAATCCTCTCTGGACCAAACGCCGGTAACGCTGAGCCAGACCGAATCGAACATGTTACGCATGTGGATGTCCGGTCAAGGCACCATCCAGATATCAGACCAGATGCAAATAAAGGCCAAAACGGTCTCCTCCCACAAGGGAAACATCAAGCGGAAAATAAAGACGCACAACAAGCAGATCATTTACCACGTTGTTCGTTTGACCGATACGCTGACCAGTGGAATATTTGTCAATAGCCGTTGAGCCGCAGAGAATGCCCCCACTCTGTTTTGTCGGCCGTTAAATATCCGGTGATAAAGTCACCTGGATATCGGATACTGGAACCACCAAAAGAATACCTGCTGCGCTATCCCCCGCTAGCGCAGCGGGTATTTTTTTGCCGTCGATAAAAAAAATCTTACCGTAATGAAATAATCTCAAAATGGACAATTTCATTAGCAAATTAATGAGATTAACCGACGTTACTGCCCATGCTCGCGACATGGCTCCACAAACGTCCCGTCACGGCTGTCGATTTCATTAAAAAACCATACGCCCGCCGGATAGTCTTCAAGAGAAACCAGATACATAGTCCCTTCGTTGAACACCTCTACGGCCAGAATGACGCCCTCGCGCCGCGGGCCGCCGTCTGTTTTTACCGTCACTCGATCGTTAACCTGCATACCGTTCCCCATCATTTGCGATTGGCATCAGTGTATGACAAAACCCAGGGGGAAGGACACCGCCCCGCGCCAATCCGGCCTCGCTCTCAGCGTAACAGCCGCCCAAATTTTCACTTTCTTAACGGTTTGGCCGCAGAATCTTAAGCCGGCCTCGCGTAGCCTGTCTTCAGGCGTTTCCCCCCCAGAGAAGCGCTCGCAAATGAAGAAGTAACAAGGAACTTTTGCCCGCTGACTTGCGGGCTTTTTTTTGCGCACCACCGAATTTCAGGCATAAAAAAACCCGCCGCGGCGGGTTTTTTTCAATCGGCGGTAGACGCCAATTAGATAGCGGTAACGTTAGCCGCAGATGGACCTTTCGCACCGTTCTCGATAGAGAACTGTACGTTCTGGCCTTCAGCCAGGGTCTTGAAGCCTTGATCCTGGATAGCAGAGAAGTGTACGAATACGTCTTTGCTGCCGTCTGCTGGGGTGATGAAACCAAAACCTTTAGCTTCGTTGAACCACTTCACTTGACCTTTGATCATGTTGGACATGTCTAATTTCCTTCAATAATAATATTAGCCGCCATGGGCGAGATAGCCGGTCATCAGTTACTTATGGAGGCACTGGAAAGGAAATTCGTCAGAGAAGGGCTATCCGGGATAACGCTTTAAATTTGAACTACTTTACTCAAAATGTCGTGCATAAATAGGTCTGTACCACAGGCCGACATCATTAACTCATGAGCGAGCGGCAATAGCAACCTTTTTCGCCGTGATGGGACGTGAATCTCGGCTAAACGCACAGGATTTGACCCTGTCTGTCGATGGAATCACCGCCTGGCGCCCCCGTAACAGCCAAGGTAAATGATAGTAATTCTCGTTCTGCTGTTTTATAGTTGCCTACAGAAATCATTCAGGGAGATTCACCATGCCGAGATGGCTTACCTTACCAACTGCCAGTGCCGCCGCCCTGCTGGCCTTTGCCGCTTACAGCGCTCCGCAGAGTGCACTGGAGCTGAATTATCAAGCTCCCGAACCCAGCGTGGCTCCCGCCCCCAAGCCGACAGCACCGTCAGGGCCAGCCCCTAAGGCGGCGAAACCACCGATTACCTGGGCAGAAGCACGCGACAAGAACGGCTTTCGCGTCGATATCGAATGCGATCATCCGGGCTGCAGCAAACCGCGCGCCAAACCTTATCCCGCGTATGAAGGCCCGGTGAAGAAAACCGATCGCCGCCGCCAATCCGATCCTTACTCCACCAACCAGGATCCCGATTACAACATCCAGTTGGGCTATGAGTGGTAGCGGCGCTTTCGGAGTAATACCTATATCAGCCGCCCTCGCCGCTGCATAGAATAGCGCCAGTTCACCACTCCTCCTGGTGTTGAACACAACAAGCTGTGTTGCAAATCTTTATGCGCCTCCCTATAGGCGCTTTTTTTTTGCTCCTCCCTCATGCCCGTTTCCCGATTACAGATTGCTCCCATTGCCCCGTAAAGTGATGAATGTCACAAATACGCCTCCTTGCCATTCTTATTCGGAGGTGATGTTCATGGCCACAGGATCCCTTGCCCTCTTGGCTGTCTTGGCCGGCATTGCGGGCTATTCGCTCTATAAGCATTTCAAATCTCAGAAGAAAAGTACATTCGTTCGCCCGCACGATCGGTAGTCGATAACGTATTTTCACCGCGAAGGCGCGGCACGCCGCACGCCGCGCCTTCGTGGACCGTCATGTTTTCATCACAAAATTGTCACAATATGGCCATATGATGATTCGCGATTATCCGCTCTGGCTTAACACCAAGGATTTCGCCCATGACCATAATTAAAGCTGCAAACCATCAGGAAGCAGAAAAACTCATCCGCGCCGGCACAGCCAAGAAAATCGAACTGGCCTACGATATCGGCAGCGATGACTTCTTCCAGCTTGCCAGCCTGTGGTGCGATAAAGGCGCCAAGATCTCCAAAGGGAAAGAACACTTTATCGTCTCGTTGAAAGGGTTCCGCATCCCCCCTAACGATTGATATCCAGCCGCCCATCGCGGCGGCGTCCTCCCCTCCTCGTAAAACCGCTCTATTCGACCACGCGCACCTCCTTCGATTTCGCTAAGCTAACAGCAGACTTTATTGCGGGCGTTCCGCCTGATAACCACGTCCGCCACGATGAGGAGAGTGACCATGTCAACAAATGCAGCGCAGCCCGGCACGATGAAAGCGATTGAGATCAGCCAACCGGGCGCCCCCGAGGTTCTGGTCGTCACCGAACGCCCGGTGCCCGTTCCGCAAGCGGGCGAACTCCTGGTGAAAATCGCCGCCGCCGGCGTTAACCGCCCCGACGTGCTGCAGCGCCAGGGGAACTATGCGCCACCGCCCGGCGCTTCGGATATCCCCGGCCTGGAAATCGCCGGCGAAGTGGTGGCCATCGGTGAAGGCGTGACCCACTTCGCGCTCGGCGACCGGGTTTGTGCCCTCATCGCCGGCGGCGGCTATGCCGAATACTGCAGCGTGCATGAAAGCAATGCGCTGCCGGTGCCGGCGGGCCTGAGCCTGACCGAGGCCGCCGCACTACCGGAAACCTTCTTTACCGTCTGGGTCAACGTGTTCCAGCGTGGCCACCTCAAAGCCGGCGAAACCGTGTTGATCCACGGTGGCACCTCCGGCATCGGCACGGTCGCTACCATGTTGGCAAAAGCCTTCTGCGCGCAGGTGATCACCACCGTTGGCTCCGAAGAGAAGCGCCAGGCCAGCCTGGCGCTGGGCGCCGACGTGGCGATTAACTACCGCAGCGAAGATTTCGTCGCACGCACCAAAGACGTCACCGACGGCAAAGGTGCCGACGTGATCGTCGATCTGATCGCCGGCGACTATGTGGCCAAGAACTATCAGGCCGCAGCGATGGAAGGCCGTATCGTACAAATCGGCACGCAAAACGGCGTGGTAAAAGAGCTCAATCTGATGCCGCTGCTGTTAAAGCGCCTGACCCATACCGGTTCAACGCTGCGCTCGCGCAGCGTGGCGGACAAAGCGCAGATTGCCGCCGAGCTGCACGAGAAGGTTTGGCCGCTGCTGGAGCGCGGCGTGCTGAAGCCGCAAATTTTTAAAACTTTCCCGCTCGAGCAGGCCGCCGCCGCGCATGCGCTGATGGAGTCCAGCGAGCACATCGGCAAGATCATGCTGACGTTCTGAAGCCATTCCCCGCGGCCTCTGCTGCGGGGAAACCGATGCCGCGCTCAGGGAATGATGCCGCAGCGGCGAAACTCATCGAACAGCGAGAAAAACATGGCTTCGGTTTCGACAAACTGATGGAAACCGAAACGCCGCGCCTTGCTGCCGTCCGCGAACATGTCGTAGTCCCAGGAAAAGACGAAGTCGGCGAAACGCCAGCCCGCCACCGCACGATAGTCCGATTCGGCCAATGAGTGCCGCTGCGCCAGCTCCCGCCACAGCGGCGCTTTATCCGCCATCATGCTCTCCAACGGCATCGGCAGCGGCGGCGCGCATTCCAACCCGAAGTAAGCGGCGATTTTCGGCCACATCTCGCTCCAGCGAAACAGATCGCCATTGTTGATATTAAACGCCTGATTGGCCGCCGCCGGTTCGGTCGCCGCCCAGAGCGTGGCACGCGCCAACAGCCCGGCATCGGTCATTTCCAGCAGGCGGTGGTAAGCGCCCGGTTTACCGGGGAAACGTAACGGCAGCCCAAGCGCTTTACTGATCGACGCGTAAACCGCGATGCTTAACGCCAGGTTCATCGGATTGCCGAGGGAGAAGCCCCCCACCACGCTCGGGCGAATGGCGCTCCAGAGCCAACGTTTGCCGGCCTGACGCTGCACCAGATACTGCTGTTGCGCCACGTTAAACTCCGGCGGCATATGCCCGGCGTCGCTTTCGCGCGCCGGTGTTTTAAACGGCCCCAAATGGGCGCCGTACACCTTGTAACCCTGCATCAGGCTGATATGTTCCAGCGCCGGCGCGATCGGCTCCAGTCCCTCGACGACGTGTTGCAACATCTGCAGATTGGGCGCCACCAGGCCCGCCCAATCCGGCGCATCCTGATAGGCGGCATAGAAAACGTGGCTAATCGCGCTCAGCGGCCGCAGCGCGTCGCGCGTTGCCGCCGCATCCAGCAGATCCACCTGCAGGTGGCGCACACCAAGTGCCGGTTCCCCACCCCGGCGCGAGACGCCCACCACGGGCCAGCCCTGGCCGGTCAGTTCCTCAATTAATCGGCGCCCTATTACGCCATTGGCGCCGATCACTAATGCCTGTCGCTTTGCGTTCATCTTGTCACTCCTCGGGTTGTCGATGCCCTGAGTGTTATTGATTAGCATTGCTTGCGGTAGATGAGGTTTTCCACTAACACTAATAAGAAAAACCTATAGGCAAGATCGACATGGATAAGCTGAACGCAATGAAAACCTTTCTGCGGGTGGCGGAGCTGGGCAACCTGTCGGCCGCCGCTCGCGACCTGCGCTTGACGCAGCCGGCGGTCAGTCAGCAAATCGCCGGGCTGGAGCAGGAACTGGGGGCGCAGCTGCTGTTTCGCAGCACCCGGGCGGTCACCCTGACCGAGGCCGGCAGCGGTTATTATCAGCGCCTCAAACCGATTCTGGCGGCGGTCGACGAAGCGGAAGAGGCGCTGCACGGCCAGCGCCACCGGCTGCAGGGCAACCTGCGCCTTCATGCACCGACCGGATTCGGCCAACGGCACGTCACGCCGCTGGCCATCGCGTTCCAGCAGCGCCATCCGGATCTCACCCTCGAGCTGCTGCTGGACGATCGCCGCGCCGACGTGATCGGCGAAGGCATCGACGTGGCGCTGCGCTTCGGCGAACTGCACGCGCCCGGCATGGTGGCGAAACGGCTGGGTGAGCTGCAACGCCTGCTGGTAGCGTCACCGGCGTATCTGACCAGGCATGGCGTTCCACGCTCGCCGGCGGAGCTGGCAAAACATGCGCACATTCGCTACAGCGGCTTGAACGACGGCGATACGCTCACCCTGATCGGTCCGCACGGCCCCGAGGTAGTGGCGCTGCGGCCCACGTTCCGCGCCAACAATACGCTATCGCTGCTGATGGCCATCGAGGCAGGGCTCGGTATCGGCGGTGCTCAGCGGCCGTTGATCGGTGAACAGTTGGCAACGGGGGCATTGGTTCACGTGTTGCCGGAATACCGCTACCCGCCCATGGCGCTGCACGCGGTCTATCCTGCATTACGATTTATTCCGGAGAAAGTGCGCGCCTGGGTGGCGCATCTGCAACAGGCGTTGACGGCGATCGAGGGTATTAGCGGAGTGAATGCCCCCGGCCAGGCGCCGGAGGCATAAGCCTTATTTGAACAGTTTGCCGACCATGTCGCCCAGTTCGTTGCTGTCTTGCTGCACTTCGCCATTTGGCGAAGCGGCATCCGCGACCGTTGGCAAGAACTGTGCAATGGTGCTGGAGGCCTGAGCCGGATCGACACCCAGCTTTTCAGCCAGTTGATTGATCGCATCGCTACCCAGAGCCTGCTGTACGTGATCGCCGGTAATCGGTTGGTTTTCACCATTGCCGAGCCAGGAGCCGACGATGTCGCCGAACTGCCCCTGACGGAACTTGTCCAAAATGGCCTGCAGGCCACCTTGTTGCTCAACCCACTGCATAATGGCGATGTAATCGATGCCTTTACCGTTGGCGCCGCCGCCCAGAATGTTACCCAGTACGCTATCAAACAGACCCATGATATTCCCCTTTCAGCCGGTACGGCCCGCGCCGCACAGCCGGATTGATTTCACGAAAAAGGGCCGCCGCGGCGACCCTGTTGAGCAACGGCTGCTTAGCCTTTGATCTTCCTGTAGACAAAAAGCACCACCAGGGCACCGATTACCGCCACCACAAAGCTGCCCAGGTTAAAACCGTCAACGCGGCCCATACCGAAGAAGGTGCTGATATAGCCGCCGACCACGGCGCCCACGATCCCCAATATAACGGTCACAATAAAGCCGCCGCCGTCTTTGCCCGGCATAATCCACTTGGCCAGGATACCGGCGATTAAACCAAAAATGATCCAGGAAATGATGCCCATCTTTACTCTCCCTATTACCTTTTGCCTAACAGAAATCCTATTACCAGGCCCACGACGGCGCCGGCGCCTATCCCCGCCCAAGGATTATCCTTGATGCAGGCACATGATTGCTCGAGCGCCGCTTTTACACCGCTGCGCACTTCGCAGGCGGGGGTTTTCACGTAGTCGCTCGGTTGCTCAACACCGTTTAGATCGTCATTTTCATATGACATGTCAAATCCTTACAGACCAACCCTCTGAGAATCTCGTCACATGTTTCACGCCCGGCACCGCCCGCCCCGCGATCTTGCTCCGGGCAATCTGCCCGCGGCCGCTCAATGCAGGGCGTACGGCGACAAACGCACAACTTCACACTATGACTATAGTAAAAAATCAGCGGTTTACCCATTTCCGTCCGTCTGAATTTTACCGTACAAAAAACGATCTGATTTCATCCTATCGTCATCTCGGCAGACTAAACTTTAAACAAACCTCCGGGAGAAAACGCCCATGTTCAATGCACCGTTCGTCATGATTCTCGCACTGCTGTACGCGCTGGCCGCCGTTTGGGATGGTTCCGCCGCGTTACTGTTTCTCTAAGGTTACATAGCAGTTGTCACTTTTGCGATGCGCTTAATTGTGTCTTTATTTTTCAATTTCGCCAGCCGGTTGAAATAGCGGTAAATATCCTCATTTTCCTCGGTAAAAATCCTAACTCGCCCCGTATTCCGCCCGTTATTAAATAAAGCGTAAAAAAAGCATTAATGGAAAACCCTATTTAGCACAAAATGTTCTATCATTCGTCGTATAAAAATTTGGGTTAAGGTCCCATCGGGAAAGAAAAGGAATAACAGGAAAATGCTTTCAAACCAACGCTTTGAGCGTGAATTCTTGCGCCCTCGTTATTGGTTGCTGTGGATAGGGTTGGGAATACTCTATCTCTTGGTGTTACTGCCCTACCCGCTCATATATCGGCTTGGACACGGCCTCGGCAGAATAGCCATGCGCCTGATGAAACGCCGGGTAAAAATAGCGCGCCGCAATATAGAACTCTGCTTCCCCACCATGCCCGCCGCCGAGCGCGAGGCGCTGATCATCAAAAATTTTGAGTCCGTCGGCATGGGCCTGTTCGAAGTTGGCATGGCCTGGTTCTGGCCCGACTGGCGCATCGCCCGCTGGTTCAAGGTGAGCGGCATGGAAAACATGCGGCTGGCACGCCAGGACGGCAAAGGCGTTCTGCTGATCGGTCTGCATTTCCTGACGCTGGAACTGGGCGCACGCATTTTCGGCATGCAAAACCCCGGCATCGGCGTGCACCGCCCGCACAACAACAAGCTGATGGAATGGGTACAGACCCGCGGTCGGCTGCGCTCGAATAAATTCATGATCGATCGTAAAGATATCAAGGGCATGGTCCGCAACCTGAAACAGGGCGAAATCCTGTGGTACGCGCCGGATCACGATTACGGCCCGCAAAGCAGCGTGTTCGCGCCGTTCTTCGCCGTCGAAAACGCCGCCACGACCACCGGTACCTTTATCCTGGCGCGCATGGGGCGGCCGTCGATCGTGCCCTTCGTGCCGCGCCGCTTGCCGCATGCGCAGGGTTATGAGCTGATCGTACAGCCGCCGTTGACGGACTTCCCGTTGGATGATGAAACGCGCGCGGCGGCCATGATGAATCGCGTGGTGGAAGAACAGGTGCTGCTGGCGCCCGATCAGTACATGTGGCTGCACCGCCGGTTTAAAACCCGTCCCCCCGGCGAACCTTCGCTGTATTAACACCCTCACGCCTTCGCCCGTCATTCCGGTGGCGAAGGCACGCTCGCCTCGCACAAGCATTCCGCGCCAAGGGAACTACACTAATAAGTCACCGACGGCAATCATTGCCGCCAGCAACCATTTCTTCCTGCCCGAGGGCCGGTCGTTGCCTGTCGGGCCACAACCGAGGTCAATGTCATGCTGGTACAACCCTATCTGTTTTTCAGCGGTAACTGTGAGCAAGCGATTAACTTCTACGTGCAGCAGTTGAATGCCAAAATTGAAATGGTTATGCGCTTCAAAGATATGCCCGAAGAAGCCCGCCAAGGCGGCCCGCAGGACGTTAACCCGGAGGCGATCATGCATGCACGTCTGCTGATTGGCGACGGCGTGCTGATGGCCTCCGACGGCTGTCCGCAGGATGAAAGCGGCGGCGCTTCTCACAAAGGTTTTTCACTGTCGCTTAACCCCAGCGATGCGGAACAGGGGCGCAAGCTGTTCGATAATCTGGCGCAGGGCGGTCTGGTGACGATGCCTTACCAAGCCACCTTTTGGGCCAAAGGTTTCGGCATGCTGACCGACAAATTCGGCGTCAACTGGATGATCAACGTCGAATAACTCGCCATGGCACCGCTAGCTATAGCGGTGCCAGTCATACGCCGCCTTGGCGAACAACACGAACAGCAGCGTCAGCAGCACCAACCCCAACCGCCAATAGGGCGACCGGCGCCGACGCCAGGCAAAGAACATCATCACCGCCAGCGCCCCCAGCGTAAGGGGGTAATACACCGCCAGCGTCAGTAAAGCGATAATGATGTAATCCGACATTGACTCTCCCACTCCGTCTTGTCCGCACCGCCGCAGAGGCAGATTGCGCCCGCCTTTCTTCGTATCGCCTCGTTAAGGGCTAGAGGTCTGGCGCATTTATGCATAAAATATAGGATTGCTCTTAACTCAAATTGAATAGTAATCAAACAACAAGGGTGACATGACTCAGCAGCAACCCATACAGGATGCCGTGCCGCCGCGCAGCGTTAAAAGCTCCCCATTATTATTTCAGGCCGGCGTGTTTGTCATCATCGTTGCCGCCACGCTGATCCTCTTTAACAGCTGGCAAATCTGGAGCGCGCACCAGCGCGATCTGCGCAGCGCCGAGCATGAATCCGCCAACCTCGCCCGCTCGCTGGCGCAGCACGCCGACGATACCTTCATGCAGGTGGACGGCAATCTGCTCGATCTGACCGAACGTCTCCAGACCGACGGGCTGGGTCCATCGCAGCTGACGCGGCTGCAGCGGGTAATGCAAACGCAGGTCGGCTATCTGCCGCAGCTGCATGGGCTGTTCATCTACGATGCGCGCGGCCGCTGGCTGGCGACCTCCTCGGGCAAGTTCATCAAGAACGCCAACAACGCCGATCGCGATTACTTCAAATACCATCAAAACCGCGATGGCGGCGGCCTGTACATCGGCAAGGTGATCCGCAGCCGCACGACCGGCGATCTGATCATCCCCGTGTCGCGGCGCTTCAACAACCCGGACGGCAGCTTTGGCGGCGTGGTGCTGGCGACGCTGTACGTCGATTATTTCCGCCAGTTTTACGACAGCTTCGCCCTCAATACCGACGCCTCGTTGAACCTGCTGCTGGCAGACGGCACCATCCTCTACCGGCGCCCTTACTCAGCGGCCTCGATCGGGAAAAACATCGCCAAGGGCGTGCTGTTCAGCGAAATATTGCCGCATTCGGAATTCGGCAACGCCACCATCACCTCGCTGTACGACAAAGTGGAGCGTATCTACGGCTATTCGCGGGTCAACCGCTTTCCATTGGTGATCGCCGCCGGGCTGTCGAAGCGCGACGCGCTGGCAGACTGGCGCACCGACGCAGGCCTGTTCGCCGCCGGCGGCCTCTCTCTGCTGATGATCCTGCTGGCGATGGGCATGGTGCTGCTGCGGCAAATCAAGCACAGCATGCAAACCGAAGCCGAGCTGATGCGCACCCGCGATCAGCTGACCAGCATCAACCAGATGCTTGAAGAGCTGGCGCTGCTGGACGGCCTGACCGGGCTGGCCAACCGCCGCCAGTTTGATATCGCGCTGAAGAACGAGCTGGCGCGTGCCTCTCGCAACTACCGCAGCGTGGCGCTGCTGATGCTCGATATCGACTACTTCAAGCAGTACAACGACAGTTATGGCCACGTTGCCGGCGACCAGTGCCTGCAGCAGATCGGCCAGACGCTGAAAGGGCTGGCGTGCCGCAGCAACGATATCCTGGCGCGCTACGGCGGCGAAGAGATGGGGATTATCCTGCCGGATACCGACGTGCAGGGCGCGCTGATTTTCGCCGAGCGCGTCATCCAGGCGGTACGCGATCTGAAGATCCCGCATCAGGGCAACCCGCACGGCATCGTCACCATCAGCATCGGCATCTGCGCCAAAGTGCCGCATATGTATAACGATACGCCGATCAGCTTTATCAATGAGGCAGACAGCGCGCTGTATCAAGCCAAGAAAAAAGGCAAAAACTGCATTTACGGCGCTTAATCAATAATCGGGTCACCAAAATTTGGCGGCCCGATTTATTCCCGACAAAATGAAATAATTCCCCTCCGAAACATTATTTCCCCGGTTTGCCCTGCTCTTTGAATGAAATAACGCCAATAAATAAGCAGCATATTTATTTCCATTACAATTCAATAAGATAAAAAATACGTCATTCAGCAAACAATTCGTGCCATTTTTGATTATTCGTGCCCACACCCCGCTTCGTTTAGCCCCCGTTTACTTTTCATTGGCGTTGCCGGTGATAACCTTATCAGGACTATTCTATATATCAGGAAGCCATCGCACGCTTCGGCGCACTGCGCCCTGCTGATACATCCATAATAGAACCCGCAAATTTCACGTTGCAATTGGGCGACCGGCGCAAAAATTTCTGGCGCCGCTCCAGCCAGCCACTGCGCAAGCCAGTGCAGCCAACCACGCGGCAACCTGAAAGACGGGAATAAAGCGATATAGATTTGCGAGGAGATCTCATGCCTACTGGCGATATTATGCGTGAACAGGCCGTCCTGACGCTGCCGTTGCGACAATGGGCGGCGCAAGAAGCATCCAGCGCGGTCAGCGAATTAGAACAGGGCAAGGTGCTGTTTCTGCCCGAGCTGGCGTTCACCCTGTCTGAGCAGGAAATGCCGCTGCTGGATCCGGCGTTGGTCGATCCGAAGCGCAAAAACATCAGCTATCAGCCGCTGTCCGGCAAGCTGACCGGCGTCGCCGTCGCGGAACGCCGGCAGCAGGTTCAGCAACTGCTGGAGCGCTATTACCAGTCGTGCCGCCAGCTGATCGCCGGGCTGTTGCCCGAGTATCAGGAAGCGCTGCACCACCCAACCGGCAGCCTGCGTTTGCATCCGGTTTCAGCCTGGCGTGCAAACAGCTCCTGGCGCAAAGACGATAGCCGGCTGCACGTCGACGCCTTCCCGTCGCGCCCGAACTACGGCGAGCGCATTCTGCGCATTTTCACCAACATCAATCCGCACGGTGAGCACCGCCAATGGCGCGTCGGCGAACCGTTCCCTGAGCTGGCGGAACGCTTTATGCCGCGCCTCGCTCGCTACTCCGCCTTCAGCAGTTGGCTGCAGCACCAGGTGCGAATCACCAAAACCCGCCGCAGCCATTATGACCACCTGATGCTGCAGTTGCATGACGCCATGAAAGCCGACGGCGATTATCAGCAACAGGGGCCACAGCTGGCGCTGGCGTTCCCGCCGGGCAGCAGCTGGATTTGCTTCTCGGACCAAACGCCGCACGCCGCGATGGGCGGCCAGTTTATGCTGGAACAGACCTTCCTGCTGCCGGTGGACAAGATGCAAGATCCGCAGCGTTCACCGCTGAAAGTGCTGGAGCAGTTGCGTGGCCAGCCACTGATCTAAAGAGTTTGCCGCCGCCGGCGTTACCGGCGGCGGTAAACGCATATCACGCCTCGAAGTCCCCCTGTTGGCGCGCCACCAGCGTCAGAATGCTGTACAGCGCCACCGGCTGCTGCTCCTGATTCAACACCTGGACATCCCACACCACCACACCGTGCGGCCGATCTTCGGCGGTTTTCTGCGGCTTGCGGATCTTCTTCTTGCAGGTTAACCGCACCTGAATGGTGTCGCCGATCTTCACCGGTTCGATAAAGCGCAGATTCTCCATGCCGTAGTTGGCGATCACCGGCCCGACGGCAGCGTCGACAAACAGCCCGGCCGCGGCGGACACCACAAAGTAACCGTGCGCCACTCGCTCGCCGAACAACGAATCGGCGGCGCCGATCTTGTCCATGTGCGCGTAAAAATGGTCGCCGCTCAGGCAGGCGAAGTTGACGATATCCGCTTCGGTCACGGTGCGGCGCGCGGTCAGCAGGCTGTCGCCCAGCTGCAGCTGCTCGAAGTATTTACGGAACGGATGTACCGGATGCTCGGCGACCGGTGCGCCGCGCACCCATTCGCCGCCGATGGCCGCCAGCATCGCCGGGCTGCCCTGGATCGCCGTGCGCTGCATATAGTGCTTCACCGCGCGCAATCCGCCCAACTCTTCGCCACCGCCGGCGCGCCCCGGGCCGCCGTGCACCAGCATCGGCAACGGCGAACCGTGGCCGGTGGACTCCGCCGCCGCCTGCTCATCCAAAATCAGCATGCGGCCGTGGGCGCAGGCCGCCGCGCGAATGAAGCGCTTGGCCAATGCCGGATCGGCAGTGACCAGCGATCCCGCCAGGCTGCCCTGCCCCAGCAACGCCAATGCGATCGCCTGCTCGGTATCCGCATACGGCATCAGCGTCGCCACCGGGCCAAAGGCCTCGGTACCGTGCACCGCCTGATGGGTGAACGGATCGGCGCAATACAGCAGGGTCGGCGGATAAAACGCCCCGCCGCGCGCGCCGTCGCCCAGCACGTCCAGCTTATCCAGCGCCGCGCCACAGAGCGGCTCGCAGCCGTTGCGCAGCAGGAAATCCACCTTGCTTTGCACATCATCACGCTGCTCGTGACTGACCAACGCCCCCATGCGCACCTGTTCCAGCTGCGGATCGCCCACCGTCACCCCCGCCAGGCGCTGCAACAAGGCCTGACGCACCGCCGCCACCTGCGCCGCCGGCACGATGATGCGGCGGATCGCGGTGCATTTCTGCCCCGCCTTGGCGGTCATTTCACGGCACACTTCTTTGATGAACAGCGCAAACTCGGGCATCTCCGGCGTCACGTCCTCCGCCAGCACGCAGCAGTTGAGCGAATCCGCCTCCATGGTGAACGCGATCGATTTTTCCAGCAGGCGCGGATGCGCACGCAGCCGCTGTCCGGTCTGCGCCGAGCCGGTGAAAGTCACCGCATCCTGATAATCCAGGTGCGCAAACATGTCGCCGACGCCACCGCAAACCAACTGCAGCGCCCCTTCCGGCACCAGCCCACTGTCGACGATCAGCCTGACCATCGCCTGCGTCAGCTGCGCGGTGGCGGTGGCCGGCTTGATGATGGCCGGCATGCCCGCCAGCCAGGTCGGCGCCAGTTTTTCCAGCATGCCCCAGCACGGGAAGTTGAAGGCGTTGATGTGCAGCGCCACGCCCGGACGTGAGGTCAGTACGTGGCGGGCGGCAAACTGCGCCTGTTTCGACAGCGGGATCAGCTCATCCTCCGGCCACAGGGTATCATCAGGCAGATCGCGGCCGGCCATGCCGGCATAGGCGAACAGCGTGGCGATGCCACCCTCAATATCAACCCAGCCGTCGCTGCGCGTCGCCCCGGTTTGATAGGAAATCTGATACAGCGCCTCTTTATGCGCCAGCAGGTGTTTGGCCACCGCTTTCAGCATCTGGGCGCGCTGCTGGAATGTCATGTGCGCCAGCGCCGGGCCGCCGCGGCTGCGGGCATAGTTCAGGCTCTCCGCTAACGCCAAACCGTCGGAGCAGACCTGGTACAACGCTTCACCGGTCACGGCGTGACGGATCTCGCGGCCCTCTCCCTGCCCATATACCCAGGCGCCAGAAAGATAACTGTGTAACTGCTGCATGTGCCCTCCAAAATTCATAAATTTTCACCATACAGCTTAATTACGTATCACATAAATGCCAGTCAGCGCCAAATCAAATTTTAACAAAAAGAGAACAAAAGACGCTTTCAAGCCGATTCCCCTGCCATTAATACGGAATAAGTGATTTTATTTGTTAAATAAAATCAACCAAATAATTAAACTCCTTGTGAGTAAGCTCGCAAAACCACATGAATCTCGTTTGATCTTTTTGTTATCAGTTTGTAGCATTATGGTTAGTTAAAGTGATTCACATTTTTGTGTTTAATGTGAAAAATACGAATCACCAAGAGGCAAGCATGACAACTGACGCACAGTATCAGCAGCATTTCGACGACAAGATCGCGGCAGACATCGCCATTGAGGCCAAAGACTGGATGCCGGACGCCTACCGTCAGAACCTGATTCGGCAGATCGGCCAACACGCCCACTCGGAAGTCATCGGCATGCTGCCGGAAGCCAACTGGCTGACACGCGCCCCCACGCTGCGGCGCAAGGCGGTGTTGCTGGCCAAGGTGCAGGACGAAGCCGGCCACGGTCTGTACCTCTACAGCGCCGCCGAGACCCTCGGCTGTTCGCGCCAGGACATCTACCAAAAGATGCTCGACGGCAAGATGAAGTACTCCTCCATCTTCAATTACCCCACGCTCAACTGGGCGGATATCGGCGTGATCGGCTGGCTGGTCGACGGCGCCGCCATCGTCAACCAGGTAGCTCTGTGCCGCGCCTCCTACGGCCCCTATGCGCGAGCAATGGTGAAAATCTGCAAAGAGGAAAGCTTCCACCAGCGCCAGGGCTACGAGGCGGTGATGGCGATGGCCAACGGCAGCGACACGCAACGCGCCATGTTGCAGGACGCTATCGATCGCTTCTGGTGGCCGGTGCTGATGATGTTCGGCCCGAGCGACGCCGACTCCCCTCACAGCGCCCAGAGCATGGCGTGGAAAATCAAACGCCACAGCAACGATGAGCTGCGGCAGAAATTCGTCGACAACACCGTGCCGCAGCTTGAGGCGCTGGGCATGACGGCGCCGGACCCGAGCCTTACCTGGGACGAGGCCGCCGGCCACTATCGCTTCGGCGAGATCGACTGGAGCGAACTGCATGAGGTGATCAAAGGGCGCGGTCAATGCAACCACGAACGCCTGCAGGCCAAACGCCGCGCCTGGGAGGACGGCGCCTGGGTACGCGACGGTGCCATGGCCCACGCCGCGAAAAACGCCGCCTCCGCCGCATAGCCAACATAAGGAACCGAAATCATGAGCCACGCTGAATGGCCGCTGTATGAAGTGTTTATCCGCAGCAAACAAGGGTTGGCGCATCGCCACGTCGGCAGCCTGCACGCCGCCGACGACCAAATGGCGCTGGAAAACGCCCGCGACGCCTACACGCGCCGCAACGAAGGCTGCTCGATCTGGGTGGTGCAATCGCGCCATCTGATCGCCTCGCAGCCGGAAGATCGCGGCGCGTTCTTCGATCCGTCCGAAGACAAGATCTATCGTCATCCGACGTTTTACACCATTCCCGACGGCATCAAGAACATGTAGAGGCGACCATGACGGTTAACGATCCGCGCATCAGCTATTTGCTCCGCCAGGGCGACACGCCTCTGATCCTCGCCCAGCGCCTGTGTGCCTGGTGCGGCCACGCGCCCGAGCTGGAAATCGATCTGGCGTTGGCCAACATCGGGCTCGATCTGCTCGGCCAGGCGCGCAACTTTCTGGGTTACGCCGCCGAACTGGCCGGGCCGCCCTGCAGCGAAGACAGCCTGGCCTTCGGGCGCGACGAGCGCCAGTTCCATAACCTGCTGCTGGCGGAACAGCCGAACGGCGGTTTCAACGACACGCTGGTGCGTCAGTTCCTGCTCGATGCCTACCACGTGCAGCTGCACCAGGCGCTGAGCCGCAGCCGCGATGCGCAGATTGCCGCCATCGCCGCCAAGTCGTTGAAGGAGGCCGATTACCACCTGCGCTTCAGCCACGGCTGGATGATCCGCCTGGGTGACGGCAATGACATCAGCCACGGCAAGATCCAACAGTCGCTGGATAACCTGTGGCGCTTCACCGCCGAACTGTTCCACGCCGACGCGCTGGAGCTGGCGTTGGCGGAGCAAGGCATCGCCGTCGATCCGCGCACGCTGCAGGCCCCCTGGTTGGCACAGGTGGAAGAGACGCTGCGGCAGGCGACGCTGGCGCTGCCCGCCGAGCAGGCGTTTCGTCACGGCGGCAAGCAAGGCCGGCACAGCGAACACCTCGGCCCGCTGCTGGCAGAGATGCAGTTCCTGCAGCGCGCCTATCCAAACGGTCAGTGGTAGGAGGCCGGGATGAACATCACTCGTTTGCAACCCGCCGAAATCCCACAGATTTGGCACTGTCTGCAGCAGATCAGCGATCCCGAGCTACCGGTGCTGTCGATCACCGATTTGGGCATGGTGCGCGACGTGGTGCGCGACGGCGCCGGCTGGCGCGTGACCTTCACCCCAACCTATTCCGGCTGCCCGGCCACCGAATTTTTGCTCAACGCCATCGAGCAGCGGCTGGCGGCCGCCGGTTTCAGCCCGGTGCAGGTGGACATTCGCCTCAGCCCGGCCTGGACCACCGACTGGATGAACGCCGACGCCCGCGAGCGGCTGCGGCAATACGGCGTAGCGCCCCCGCAGGGCCACACCTGCGATCGGCCGCACGCCCACGGCCCGGTAGCCTGTCCGCGCTGCGGCAGTACCCACAGCGAGAAGATCAGCGAGTTCGGCTCCACCGCCTGTAAAGCGCTGTACCGCTGCTGCGACTGCCGGGAACCGTTCGATTATTTCAAATGCATATAGGAGCGCTGACACCATGACGGTCTTTCATCGCCTGAACGTCGCCGCCATCGAGCGCGAAACGCCGGACGCCGTAGCCATCACCCTGCGGGTGCCCGAAGAGCTGCAAAACCAATACCGCTATACCCCCGGCCAGCACCTGACGCTCAAGGCGTTGGTCAACGGCGAAGAACTGCGGCGTTGCTACTCGATCTGCAGCTCGCCGCAGGAAGGCCTGCTGCAGATCGGCGTGAAGGCTCTCGATCAGGGGCGATTCTCCAGCTTCGTCAACCGCATGTTGAAGGTCGGCGACGCGCTGGAGGTGATGGTGCCGCAGGGGCGCTTCGGCTACCAGCCGCAGGCAGAGCGCCACGACAACTACCTGGCGATCGCCGCCGGCTCCGGCATCACGCCGATGCTGTCGATCATCAAGGCGACGCTGCTGCTCGAACCGGGCAGCAGCTTCACCCTGATCTACGGCAACCGCAACAGCCGTTCGATGATGTTCAAAGAGGCGCTGTCGGATCTGAAAAACCGCTACCCGCAGCGTTTTCAGCAGCTGTACCTGTTCAGCCAGGAAAGTCTCGACAGCCCGCTGCTCAGCGGCCGCATCGACCGTGAACGCCTGACGGCGATCGGCGGCACGCTGCTGGATTTCCGCGACTATGACCACGCCTTTATCTGCGGGCCGGAATCGATGATGGACGACGCGCAAACCGTGCTGGAACAGGCCGGCGTCCCGGCCAACCACATCCACAGTGAACGCTTCAACACCAGCGGCCTGGTCGCCCGCCCGCGCCACAGCGGCGATCGCAACGCTACCCGGGTGGCGATCCTGCTCGACGGGCGCCGGTTGGATATCGAGGTCGGCGAACAGGACGACAGCATTCTCGACGCCGCGCTGCGCCAGGGCGCCGACCTGCCCTACGCCTGCAAAGGCGGCGTCTGCGCCACCTGCAAATGCCGTCTGAAGGCCGGCCAGGTGGAGATGGGCGTCAACTACAGCCTGGAGCCGGATCAGCTGGCGGCGGGCTACGTATTGAGCTGCCAGTCGTGGCCGAAAGGCGACGGCGTGGTATTGGACTTCGACGTCTAGGAGCCGCGATGGACACCCCGTTTATTTTGCATCAACAGCAGCACCGCGTGGTTACGCTGACGCTGCACCGCCCGGAGGCGCGTAATGCCCTGAGCACGCCGTGCCTGGAACAGCTGGTTGCCCGCCTGGAGCAGGCCGACGCCGACAGCGGCGTAGGCGCCGTGGTGATCGCCGGCGCGGCGCGCTTTTTCGCCGCCGGCGCCGATCTGCACGAACTGCAACAGCAGGATCTGCCGGCCGCGCTGGCGGATCGCCGTCCGCAGCTGTGGCAGCGTCTGGCCCAGTTCAGCAAGCCGCTGCTGGCGGCGGTGAACGGTTATGCCCTGGGCGCCGGCTGCGAGCTGGCGCTGGCCTGCGACATCGTCATCGGCGGCGAAAGCGCCCGCTTCGGCCTGCCGGAGATCACCCTCGGCCTGATGCCGGGCGCCGGGGGCACCCAGCGCCTGATCCGCTGCGTCGGCAAGGCGCGCGCCAGCCAGATGGTGCTGACCGGCGAGCCCATCGACGCCCGCACCGCGCTGCAGGCCGGCCTTATCAGCGAAGTGTGCGTCGATGCCCTGACGCTGGAACGCACGCAGCAGATTGCCGATCGCATCAGCCGTCAGGCGCCGCTGGCGCTGCGCGCCGCCAAACAGGCGCTGAAACAGGCCGAGGAGATCGGCCTTAGCCAGGGACTGGCGATGGAACGCCAGCAGTTCGTCACCCTGGCCGCTACCGACGATCGCCGCGAAGGCATCGCCGCCTTTTTCGAAAAACGTACGCCAAACTATCAGGGGCGCTGATTTATGGATAACGCATTGGTTCTCAGCCATCTCGACGCCGGCGTGTTGACGCTGACCCTCAACCGACCGGATCGGCTCAACAGCTTTAACGACGAGATGCATCGCCAACTGAGCGAAGCATTGACGCAAGCCGAGCGCGACGACAGCGTGCGCAGCCTGCTGATCGCCGGCGCCGGGCGCGGTTTCTGCGCCGGGCAAGATCTCAACGATCGCAACGTCAGCGCCGACCAACAGGCGCCGGATCTCGGCCTGTCGGTCGAACGTTTCTACAATCCCCTGATCCGTCGCCTGACCGCCCTGCCAAAGCCGGTGGTGTGCGCGGTCAACGGCGTGGCGGCCGGTGCCGGTGCCGCGTTGGCCCTGGCGTGCGATATCGTCATCGCCGCCGACAACGCCAGCTTTATTCAGTCGTTCTGCCGTCTGGGGTTGGTGCCTGACTCCGGCGGCAGCTGGTTCCTGCCGCGGCTGGCCGGCCACGCCCGCGCGATGGGCATGGCCTTGCTGGGTGACAAAATCAGCGCCCAGCAGGCGCTGGAATGGGGCATGATCTGGCAGGTGGTGCCGGCGGACGAGCTGGCCGACCGCACGCAAACGCTGGCGCGCCATCTGGCCACCCAGCCGACCTACGGCCTGGGACTGATCAAGAAAGCCCTCTACAGCTCGGCCACCAACAGCCTCGATCAGCAGCTCGATCTGGAGCGCGATCTGCAGCGATTGGGCGGCCGCAGCGACGACTACCGCGAAGGCGTCAGCGCGTTCTTTGCCAAACGCACGCCAAACTTCAGCGGGAAATAGCCATGAACGCGCCCCTTCTTAACGGCCAGGTGGCGGTGATCGGCGCCGGCACCATGGGCATCGGCATCGCCCAGGTGGCCGCCGCCGCCGGCCATCCGGTGCGGCTGTTCGACATCGCGCCCGCCGCCGCCCAGCGCGCGATCGACGATCTCGCTCGCCGCCTGCGCCAGCGGGTAGACGGCGGCAAGGCCGACGCCGCGACCACCGAAGCGCTGCTGGCGCGCCTCGAACGCGCCGACTCCCTCGAGCAGCTGGCCGACTGCGCGCTGGTGATTGAAGCGGTGGCGGAAAATCTGGCCATCAAACAGGGCCTGTTCCGCGATCTGGAGGCGCTCTGCTCGCCCACGACGCTGTTCGCCAGCAATACCTCTTCGCTGTCGATCACCGCCATCGCCGGGGCACTGCAACACCCGGAACGCATGGCCGGGCTGCACTTCTTCAACCCGGCGCCGCTGATGAAGCTGGTGGAGATCGTCAGCGGTCTGGAGACCGGCGCCGAGACCCTCGCCGCGCTGCAGGCCCTGGCGCAGCGCTGGGGTAAGCAGAGCGTCGTGTGCCGCTCGACGCCGGGATTTATCGTCAACCGCGTGGCGCGGCCGTTCTATGCCGAAACCCTGCGCGCGCTGGAGGAACGGGTAGCCGACGCCGCCACGCTGGACGCGGTATTGCGCGACGCCGGCGGTTTCGCCATGGGCCCGCTGCAGTTGACCGATCTGATCGGCCAGGACGTCAATTACGCCGTGACCGAATCGGTATATCAGGCCTTCTATCAGGATCCGCGTTTCACCCCCTCACTGGTGCAGCAGGAGCTGGTGGCCGCCGGGCGCCTCGGCCGTAAATCCGGCCGCGGTTTCTACCGCTACGACGCGCCGCGATCCGCCGCCGCGATCGCCTTTGCGCTACCGGCGCAGGCCGCACTGCCACAACGCGTCACGCTGCACGGCGACTGGTCTTCGCTGGCCGATTTAGCGCAGCTGCTAAGCGAAAATGCGGGGGCGATCAAACAACCTGGCCAGACCAGCCCACACGTCACGATCGACGACGTTACACTGATGTTAACCAATGGTAAAACCGCCGGCCAACTGGCTGACGAACGTGGAACGCCCGTGGTGCTGTTCGATCTCTGTGCCGACTATGCGCGTGCCTCCGCCATCGCCATCAGCTGCGCGGCGCAAAACGATGCGCAACACAATGCCAAAGCAATACGCCTGCTGCAGTCCCTCGGCAAGCAGGTCATTCCGTTGCCGGATTACCCCGGCCTGCTGACGATGCGCACCCTGGCCATGCTGGCCAACGAAGCGCTCGACGTGGTGAACAAAGGCGTCGCCGGTGCCGAAGATACCGATCTGGCGATGCTGCGCGGCGTCAACTATCCGCGCGGCCCGCTGGCCTGGGGCGCTGCGCTCGGCTGGTCCCACATTCTGGCGACGCTGGAAAACCTGCAACGCTATTACGGCGAGGCGCGCTATCGCCCGATGCCGCTGCTGCGCCGCTATGCTTCCCCCGCCACTTTCCCAGGAGCCGAACGATGAACGCCAATACGCCGCGCGCGCTGGCTCAGCGCTGCGCCGAACAGATGTTTCAGCAAGATACCTGCGCTCAGGCGATGGGGATGCATATTGATGCCGTCGACGCCGGGTACGCTCAGGTCAGCATGACCGTCGGCCCGCAGATGCTCAACGGCCACCAGACCTGCCACGGCGGCCAGCTGTTCAGCCTGGCGGACACCGCCTTCGCCTACGCCTGCAACAGCCAGGGATTGGCGGCGGTGGCCTCCGGCTGCAGCATCGACTTCGTCCGCCCGGCGCTGGCCGGCGATCGCCTCACCGCCAGCGCGGCGGTGCGCCATCAGGGCAAAGCTACCGGGCTGTATGACGTCGAAATCGTTAATCAACGGGGCAAAACCGTCGCCTGGTTCCGCGGCCGCGCGCACCGCCTCGGCCACAGCATTTTAGGAGATCAGGCATGAATCAGGCATTTATCTGCGACGGCGTGCGTACCCCGATCGGCCGCTATGGCGGCGCGCTGGCCCAGGTGCGCGCCGACGACCTCGCCGCCCTGCCGCTGCGCGTGCTGCTGGAACGCCATCCGCAGGTCGATTGGGCGCAGCTGGACGACGTGATCCTCGGCTGCGCCAACCAGGCCGGGGAAGACAACCGCAACCTGGCGCGTATGGCGCTGCTGCTGGCCGGCGTGCCGGTCGGCGTGTCCGGCACCACGGTGAACCGCCTGTGCGGTTCGGGCCTGGATGCGCTGGCGATGGCGGCGCGCAGCATCAAAGCCGGTGACGCCGGGCTGCTGCTGGCGGGCGGCGCGGAATCGATGACCCGTGCGCCGCTGGTGATGGGCAAGGCCGACAGCGCCTTCAGCCGCCAGGCGCAGCTGTACGACACCACCCTCGGCTGGCGCTTCGTCAACCCGCGCATGCAGGCCGAGTTCGGCACCGATTCGATGCCAGAGACCGCCGAAAACGTCGCGGCGCAGTTCAATATCAGCCGCGCCGATCAGGACGCCTTTGCGCTGCGCAGCCAGCAGCGCGCCGCCCGGGCGCAGGCGCTGGGCCACCTGGCGCAGGAGATAGCCCCGGTCAGCCTCACCGGCAAAAAAGGCGCGGTGACGCTGTTCAGCCAGGATGAACACCCACGCCCCGACACCACCTTTGATCAGCTGCAGGCGCTGAAAACCCCGTTCCGTCAGCCCGGCAGCGTCACCGCCGGCAACGCCTCGGGCCTGAACGACGGTGCGGCGGCGCTGATCGTCGCCTCCGAAGCGATGGCGGTGCGCCAGGGGCTGACGCCGCGCGCGCGCATCGTTGCCACCGCCACCTGCGGCGTGGAGCCGCGACTAATGGGCATCGGCCCGCTGCCGGCCACCCGCAAGGTGCTGGAGATCGCCGGGCTGAGCCTGGCGCAGATGGACGTTATCGAACTGAACGAAGCGTTCGCCGCCCAGACGTTGGCGGTGATGCGCCAGCTTGGCCTGCCGGACGATGCCCCGCAGGTCAACCCCAACGGCGGCGCGATCGCCCTGGGGCATCCGCTGGGCATGAGCGGCGCGCGCCTGGCGCTGGCCGCCCTGTTTGAACTGGAACGGCGAGCCGGCCGCTACGCGCTTTGCACCATGTGCATCGGCGTCGGCCAGGGCATCGCCATGATCATTGAGCGTGTCTGACCCCTGAGGCTAATCATGACAATAAATCCACAGCCCCTCGAAACGATTGAATTCGCCTCGCGCGATGAGATTGAAGCGTTGCAGTTGGCGCGTCTGAAGTGGACGCTGCACCACGCCTACGACAATGTGCCGATGTACAAGCGCAAATTCGACCAGGCCGGCGTACACCCCGACGATCTTAAGCAGCTGAGCGATCTGGCGCGCTTCCCCTACACCACCAAGCAGGATCTGCGCGACAACTACCCGTTCGACACCTTCGCGGTGCCGATGGAACAGGTGGTGCGCATCCACGCCTCCTCGGGCACCACCGGCCGCCCGACGGTGGTGGGTTACACCCAGCGCGATATCGATAACTGGGCCGACATCGTCGCCCGCTGTCTGCGCGCCGGCGGCGCCACCGCCAAAGACAAGGTGCACGTCGCCTACGGCTACGGCCTGTTCACCGGCGGTCTGGGGGCGCACTACGGCGCAGAACGGCTCGGCGCGACGGTGATCCCAATGTCCGGCGGCCAGACGGAACGCCAGGCGCAGCTGATCCTCGACTTCAAACCTGACGTCATCATGGTGACGCCGTCCTATTGCCTGACGCTGATCGACGAGCTGGAGCGCAAAATGGGCGGCGACGCGCGCGGCTGCTCGCTGCGGCTCGGCGTGTTCGGCGCCGAACCCTGGACCGAAGCCCTGCGCCACGAAATCGAAACCCGCATGGGCATCAAGGCGCTGGATATTTACGGCCTGTCGGAAGTGATGGGGCCGGGCGTGGCGATGGAGTGTCTGGAAAGCGGCGGCGGCCCTACCATTTGGGAAGATCACTTCCTGCCGGAGATCATCTGCCCGGAGACCGGCATCGCCCTGCCGGACGGCGAGCACGGCGAACTGGTGTTCACCACCCTGACCAAAGAGGCGCTGCCGGTGATCCGCTACCGCACCCGCGATCTCACTCGGCTGCTGCCGGGCGACGCACGCCAGATGCGCCGCATGGGCAAGATCACCGGCCGCTCCGACGACATGCTGATCATCCGCGGCGTCAACGTCTTCCCGTCGCAGGTGGAAGAGCAGATCATGCAGTTCGAGCAGCTGTCGCCGCACTACCAGCTGCAGGTCAGCCGCAGCGGGCATCTGGACACGCTGGCGGTGCGCGTCGAGCTCAAGGAGTCGGCGCTCAGCCTCAGCCACCAGCAGCGTTGCGACATCTGCCACCAGCTGCGCCACCACATCAAATCGATCGTGGGCGTCAGCACCGACGTCAGCATCGCCAACTGCGGCGATATCCCGCGCTCAGAAGGCAAGGCGCAGCGCGTGGTCGATTTGCGGCCGCGCTGAAGCGCACGGCGTCACGGATGACGCCGCCTTAAATTATGGTAATGTTATGGCTCATCGAAGGCTAACCCATGGAAAAATATGGAACATAAACTGGATGAGTTCATTCGCCATGCCGTCGACGCGCAGCCGATCAGCGGTACCTCGCTGATCATTTCGCTGTACGGCGACGCGCTCAGCCATCGCGGCGGCGAAGTGTGGCTCGGCAGCCTGAGCGCGCTGCTGGAGGCCTTCGGTTTCGGCGATCGCTTCGTGCGCACCTCGGTGTTCCGCCTGCAGAAAGAGGGTTGGCTGGCGGTGGAGAAAATAGGCCGCCGCAGCTTCTACCGCGTGACCGAGCAGGGAATGCGCCAGTTCCGCCACGCCGAGTCGAAAATCTATCTGCGCGAGCAGCCCGCCTGGGACGGCAAGTGGGAGCTGTTGCTGCTGGAAAGCGCCGAAAAAAACGCGCGCGCACGGCTGAAAAAAGAGCTGGGCTGGCTCGGGTTCGGGCAGATCGCCAACAACCTGATGGCCGCCCCCACCCATGCACAAACCGACGTGACGGCGCTGCTCGGCGAACTGAACGCCAGCGAGCAGGTGATCTACTTTCGCGCCGATTACCCCTACAATCGCTCCGAGCAAACCCTGCAAAAATTGGTGGCCGACTGCTGGTCGCTAAGCGACGTGGCGGCCGGCTATCACGAGTTTATCGTCTCCTTCCGGCCGCTGATGGCGCTGCTGCGCGAAGTTGACCCGGCGGCGCTGACGCCGCTGCGCGGTTTCCAGATTAAGCTATTATTGATTCACTTCTTCCGTCGCGTGGTGTTGAAAGATCCGCTGCTGCCGGACGCGCTGCTGCCCGCGCAGTGGGAGGGCCAGATCGCCCGCAACCTGTGCATCAATCTTTATCAGCAGGTCGATCGCGCCGCGACGGAGTACGTCAGCGCGCTGGCGGAGACCACCATCGGCGCCCTGCCCGCACCGGCCGCCGGCTACTATCGGCGCTTCGGCGGCCTGCCGCGCGACCCTACATTTTAAGGAACTCACGCTATGCCTGTGTATCAGATTGACGGCCTGACGCCGGTCGTCGACCCCAGCAGTTACGTGCACCCGACGGCGGTGCTGATCGGCGACGTGATCGTCGGCAAGCAGGTGTATATCGGCCCGAATGCCAGCCTGCGCGGCGATTTTGGCCGCCTGGTGATCTGCGACGGCGCCAACATTCAGGACAACTGCGTGATGCACGGCTTCCCGCAGCAGGACACGGTGGTGGAAGAAGACGGCCATATCGGCCACGGCGCCATCCTGCACGGCTGCCGCATTCGCCGCAACGCGATGGTGGGCATGAACGCAGTGGTGATGGACGGTGCGGAGATCGGCGAAAACACCATCGTCGGCGCGATGGCGTTCGTCAAAGCCGCGGCGGTGATCGAAGCCAACAAGCTGGTGGTCGGCAGCCCGGCGCGCGTGCTGCGCGATCTGACCGAACAGGAATTGGCCTGGAAGATCGCCGGCACCCGCGAGTATCAGGATCTGGTACAGCGCTGCAAATCCTCGCTGCACGAAGTGGCGCCGCTAACCGAAATCGAACCGGGCCGCCAGCGCCTGAGCTTCGGCGACCACCTGATCCCAAAAAGCCAGCTGTAATCCCCGGGGCTGAGGCACGCCTCAGCCCCTTCCCTTATTACTCCGCCTCCGGCGCCTTGAACGGCGACGGCGCAGCCGCGCGGCGGCTCTGGCAGTGATAAGCCACCACCAGCAGCAAGGTGAACGGAATACCGAACCACAGCGTCATGCGGAAGAATTCGGTAAACGCCGTCGAGATCATCAGCGCCGCCATCAGCCCGGCGCCCAGCAAGGTGGTATAGGGGAACCCCCACATGCGGAATTTCAGGTGGGTCTGCCGGTGCCGGCGGCGGAAGAACAGATGGGTGACGAAAATCATCAGCCAGGTAAAGCAGGCGCCATACACCGAGATAGACATCATGGCGGCGAACGACGTTTCCGGCGCCACCAGACTCAGCACGATAGACACCACGATACCGATGCACGACATCGCCAACGCATTGACCGGAATGCCGCGCCGGCTGACGCGCCCCAATGCCGCCGGCGCCTGCCCGGCACGCGACAGCGAGAACATCATGCGGGTGGTGATGTACAGCTGGCTGTTCATCGCCGACAGCGCCGCCACCAGCACGATAAAGTTGAAAATACCGGCGGCGGCGGGCAGATGAATCACGTTCATCGCCATCAGGAACGGGCTTTCGCCGGTGCCGGACTGGCGCCAGGGCACGATGGCCAGCATCAGGGCGATCGACAGCATGTAGAAGATGAACAGCCGCACGATGGTGCCCTTGAACGCTGCCTTCACCGCAATCACCGGATTTTTCGCCTCGCCGGCGGCCACCGCGATCATTTCAATGCTCAGATAGCTGAAGATGGACACGATCACCGCGAACCACATGCCCTTGACGCCAAACGGCATGAAGCCGCCGGCGGTCAGGTTGCGCAAGCCGTAGGCCGGGTTGCCCGAGAACGCCAGAATGCCGATGCCGATCAGAATAAACGCCACGATCGCCGTCACTTTGACGGTGGACAGCGCGTATTCCACCTGGCCGAACGACTTCACGCCGATCACGTTGACCACGATCACCGCCGCCGAGAACAGCAGCACCCACGGCCAGGTCGGCGTCGCCGGGAACCAGAACTGCATGTACATGCCGATGGCGGTAACTTCGGTGCCCACCGCCAGCACCACGCAAGACCAGTAGGAATAACGCACCAGAAAACCGAATAGCGGGCCGAGATAGAATTCGGCGTAGTCGCCGAACGAGCCGGGCGTCGGGTGTTCGGAGGTCATTTCCGCCAGGCTGCCCATCAACAACAGCGCAATAACGCCGCCGATCAGGTAGCTCAGCAATACCGACGGCCCCGCCATCTGAATGGCGTAGGCGCTGCCGAGAAACAGCCCGGTGCCGATGGCGCCGCCGATCGCCAGCATCGACATCTGCCCGGCGGTAAGATGCTTGTTCAACCCGCCCTGGCGGCGGGCGATATGCTCAAAATCATTCATCTGTGGCATGGCGGTGTTCCCGAGCGAAGTTAGGCGGTACGGGTGACGTCGAGAATGGCGGCGGTCACATAGTCGATATTGCCGGGGTTGAGCCCCGGCAGACACATGCGGCCGGGCGCCACCAGATAGATGGCGTAGCGTTGCCGCAGGGTCTGCAGCTGCGCTTCGTTCAGGCCGGTATAGCTGAACATGCCACGCTGATCGCGTATGCGCCGGTGATCCAGCGAAGAGCCGCCCTGCGCCAGGCCGGCAGCCAGCTGCTCACGCATCTGCTTGATGCGCACGCGCATTTCCGCCAGCTCATTGCGCCAACGTTCACCCAGTTCGGCGTCGCCGAGCAGGGTTTCCACGATCTGGCTGCCGTGCGTCGGCGGGCAGGAGTAGCTGCGGCGGATCAGCGTTTTTAACGCGCCTTTGACGTTGGCGGCGTTTTGCGCATCGGCGCAGCGCACCGACAGCGCGCCCAGCCGCTGGCCGTACAGCGCCACGTTTTTGGAAAACGAGTTGCAGACCAAAAACGGCAGATCGGTTTTCAGCGCTTCACGCAACGCAAAGCAGTCCTCCTCCAGCCCATCGCCGAAGCCCTGATAGGCGATATCGAACAGCGGCAGCAGCTTACGCCGCTGCAGCACGGCGAGCGTGGCGCGCCACTGCTCCGGCGTCAGGTCGGTGCCGGTCGGGTTATGACAGCAAGGATGCAACAGGACTACGCTGCCGGGCGGCAGGCTGTCCAGCGCGTCGAGCATGGCGGCGAAACGCAGGCCGCCCGCCGTTTCGTCAAAGTAGGGATAGGTATTCACCCGCAGCCCGGCGCCTTCGAAAATCGCCCAGTGATTGGCCCAGGTGGGATCGGACACCCAAATGTCACCGCGCGCCAGGAAGTGGCGCAAAAAATCCGCCGCCAGCTTCAGCGCGCCGGAGCCGCCGACGGTCTGCACCGTGGCGATCTCGGCCGCCTGTTGCTCGCCGAACAGCAGCGCCTGCACCTGGCGAGCGAACTGCGGCGAACCTTCGATCGGCGGATAACCGTGCGGGCGACGCAGCGCCAGCAACCGCTGCTCGGCGGCCTCGACCGCCTGCATCAGCGGAATATTTCCCTGCCGGTCGTAATACAGACCGATGCCTAAATTCACTTTCTGCGGATTGGGGTCCTGCAAATAAGCTTCCATCAGCGACATAATAGGATCGGCCGCGGAAGGTGCAATCTGTTTAAACATGACGCATCCTTAACTCGTTATTGAATTAATATAAAGACGAACTTAAGAAGAAATTAAATCAAGCGATGGCGCTGACGGTAATTTCTATTTTCATTCCCGGCACCACCAATTTTTCGACAATAACCGTGGAGCGGTTGGGATAAGGATAATTAAAGTATTTCCGGTAAATCTCATCGAGACATTTAACGTCGTTGACGTCGGTAAGATACACGATCACCTGCAGCACCTTATCGCTGTGGCTGCCCGCCGCCTTCAACGTCTGCGCCAGGTTATCGAAGGTTAACGCAATCTGTCGCTCCGGCGCGCCGGTCTCGATGCTGCCGTCCGCCCGCACCGGGCCGTGGGCGGTAAACAGCATACCGCCGCCCCGGGTGGCCCAGGAAAAAGGCTGGCCGATGTCCGGCAGCCCGGTCTCTACGATCTCGCGCATGTCAGTGGTTTCCGTGGTGGTCAAGTTGGCGAAGCAGCGCGCCGTCGGCGGCGAACAACGCATCCAGAATGGTGAAATGATTGGCGCCGGGCACCGCGACCAGTTCTGCAGACAACCCGCGTTGGCGGAGCGCCGCGTGATAGTGTTGCGACTGGCCGATCAGCTCCGGCAGCTCCAATGCGCCGTAATACAGCGTGAGCGGCTTGCCGCGCACCGGGGGCCGGCGCGCCGGGCTTAGCGTTTCAATCTGCCGCGCGGTCAGCTGCAGCGCCCGATTGACATAGCTTTCTTGCAGCGGCGCCAGTTCGAACAGGCCGCTGATGGGAAAGACCGCATCCACCAGCGCATGCTGCTGCCAAAATGCCGCCAGATGGCCGCCGGCGGAATGGCCACACAGATGCACCGGATGGGCATAGTGCAGCGGCAGACGGCGCTGAATGGCATCAAGCGCCGCCCCCACCTGGCGGCAAATAGCGTCAAGATTAACCGCCGGTGCCAGCGCATATTCCACCAGCACCACGTCAAAACCCAACGCCAACGGCCCGGCGGCGATAAAGGCGAAATCCGCCTTATCGCAAAATTGCCAATAGCCGCCGTGAATAAAAATTAACGTCCCCTGGTGCTGCTTTGCAGAATAGAGCCAATCCAATGTTTCGCGTTCACTTTCGCCATACGCAATATTCTTTTCATGTTTTACCTGATAATAAATAGCCGCGCTGCGGGTTTGGAATGAAGCCAAAATAGCGTCTTCATTATCCACCGTAGCGCCATTATCATAACTCCCCGCAAGTTGTTTCATATATTAAACTTCGTTTATTATTTAAGATATGAATTAACTATTAGCACCGGTAACATTATTGTCAAGACGGGCGCATCAGCAATGCGCGTCCGGTAAAATAAAATAACGCCGGCGGCGAAAAAGTTTAGCCCATGAAACTTTTTGCGCTTATTTCCCCCGCTCGTTCGGCTGAATTTGCGGCAATGCGCTGAGCCGTTCAAACGCATAATCCCAGAAGGCGCGCACCTTCAGCGGCATGCGCTGCGCCTGCTGCGCCACCAGCTGTACCGGCATCGGCAACGGCTCATGATCCACCAGCAGCCGCACCAGCGTACCGGCGGCCAAATCGTCCGCCACCTGATACGAGAGCAGGCGGGCGATGCCTTTGCCGGCGCGCACCGCCAGCAGTTGCGCTTCCACGTCGTTGAGCAACAGCCGGGGGGCCAATCGCACCCGCTCGCCGTTTTCCTGCGGGCCGAAGCGCCATTCGCGCAGCGACGGCCGCTGGGTGCCAACGATGGTGGCATGCTCCGCCAGCTGCGCCGGTGAGCGCGGTTCCCCCCAACGCGCCAGATAATCCGGGCTGGCGACCGTCACCCGGCTGACCTGCCCCAACCGCCGCGCCACGCGCGAAGAGTCCTGCAGATGACCGATGCGCACCGCGATATCCAATCCTTCGTCAATCAGATCGAGATTGCGATCGTTCAACACCATTTCGATCTGCATCTGCGGGTAGTCATCGAGAAACGCCGTCACCACCGGCGCCACGTAACGGCGACCGAACTGCACCGGCGAAGTGACGCGCAGCAAGCCGCTCAGCTGCGCTTCGGCGGTATCCTGCACCACCGCCTGATAATCCTGCAGCAGCTGTTGCGCGCGCTCCAGCAGCCGCACGCCCGCCTCGGTAGGCGCCAGCCGCCGGGTGGTACGTTCCACCAGCCGGGTGCCGAAACGCTGTTCCAGCGCGGCGATCGCCCGGGTGATCGCCGGCGCCGAACGCCGCAGTTTGCGCCCGGCGGCAGCCAGGCTGCCCTGCTGCACCACCGCCACGAAGATGGCCAACTCGTCTAACCGATCCATAGACTCTTCCGATAAGTGAAATTATCAATTTCCACATTGCCGGATTCCGCTCATTCACCGCAAGAGTATCCTGAAAAAAACACTGAGGAGAAACGCCATGTCCACCATCACCCTCTACGGCACCCCGCTTTCCGGCCACGTTCACCGCGTGGCCTTGCTGCTGCGCATGCTGGCGCTGCCCTATGAATGGGTAGAGGCCTCGGCAGACGTGCGGCAGAGCGCGGCCTTTCGCCGGCTCAACCCGTTCGGCCAGATCCCGGTCTTGCAGGACGGCGATCTGACGCTGGCCGACAGCAACGCCATACTGGTCTATCTGGTGAAACGCTACGCGCCGGACAGCCACTGGCTGCCGGAACAGCCGGCGGCGGCGGCGCAGGTGCAGGCCTGGCTTTCCAAAGCCGCCGGCGAAGTCCGCTACGGCCCGGCCTCCTGCCGATTGATCGCCCAGTTCGCGGTGCCGGAGGATTACCAGGCGGCGCGGGCAATCAGCGATCGTTTTCTGCCGCAGATGGAGCAGCACCTGAGCGAGCGCGGCTACCTGGCCGGCGAACAGGCGACCATCGCCGATCTGGCCTGCTACAGCTATGTGGCGGTCGCAGGCGAAGGCGGCATTTCGCTGGCGCCTTACCCCGCGATACGGCGCTGGGTGGCGCGCATCGCGGCGCTTCCCGGCTTCTTCGCCATGCCGGCCCTGCCGGAACCGGCGGCGAGCTGACGCCATGATCCCGCAACGGTTCCACCCCGATGAGCTGCGCGCGCAGACGCTGGCCGGATTCGATCGCGTGGGCGGCGGCATCTACCCCGCGATGCCGGATCAGCACCGCGCGTTTTTCGCCGCGCTGCCCTACCTGTTCGTCGCTACGCTGGACGACCAGGGCTGGCCCATCGCTACCCTGTTCAGCGGCCCGCCCGGATTTTTACGCACGCCGGACGACACGCACCTGCGCATCAGCGCGCCGCGCCGCAGCGACGATCCCGCCCAGGCGCTGTTGCTGCCCGGCAAACCGGTCGGCGCGCTCGGGCTCGACTTCAGCAACCGGCGGCGTAACCGCGCCAACGGCACCGTCGGCCGCACCGATAAAAACCGGGTGGAGATCGTCGTTCACCAAAGCTTCGGCAACTGCCCGCAGTACATTCAGCGCCGCGAACTCTACCCGGTGGAGAGCCGGCCACAGCCGGTTGTGCATTTAACGTCGCTCGATGCGGCGGCGCAGGCGCTGATCCGCACCGCGGACACCAGCTTCGTCGCAAGCGGCGCGCACCTGGCACTGGCGCAGGGCGGCGTCGATATTTCCCATCGCGGCGGGCGCCCCGGCTTTATCCATCTGGAAGGCGACACGCTGTGGATGCCGGACTTTCGCGGCAACCGCTATATGAATACGTTGGGCAACCTGCTGGCCGAACCGCGGGCGGCGCTGCTGTTCATCGATTTCGAGCGCGGTGACGTACTGCATCTGCAAGGAAAAACGCAGATCCTCTGGCAGGCGGAAGGGAATCCCGGCGTTGAAGGGGCGGAACGTTATTGGCGGTTTGACGTTCACCGCGCCTGGCGCTTTGCGGCGGCGTTGCCGTGGCGGGGACGCGATCTGGAGTATTCGCCGGCGACGCTGGCGACCGGAGTGTGGCGCCGCTGAAATGAAAAGCCCCGCTGCGGCGGGGCTGAATCGGGAAATTACAGGCTGTGTTCGGCCGCCGCTGCGGCCTGATAAAGCTGACGAAAATAACTCAACCGCGCAAAGAACAGGCGGCTTTGCTGCTCCGACATATTGCCGGCCACCTGCCCGGCGTCAATCTGCCGCCCTTGCCATTCCATCAAGGCGATGCTCGACGCCAAAAAATCCATTTCGCTGCCGTAAGCCGCGAGATGTCTGTCCACTGATTTCATCATTCGCACACTCCTTTTAATCACATCGAAAAGGGTCATATGCCTGCTCTTTCAGTATCGGCCCGCCGGCGGATGTTTTTTGTACAGAAGGTGCGCATGAAGAAAACGCTCATCTTGTCGCCACGGTGGCAAACGGCGGCGGCAAAGTTTGCTAGGGTAAAGGGTAGCCGTATGGGATAGACCATTCTGTTGAACTCAGCAAAGGAAGAGACCAATGAGCACCAGCATCAGCGCTACCCTCAAGGATCCCACGCTGTTCCGCGAGGCCAATTACATCGACGGGCAATGGTTGCCGGCCAAAGCAGGCCACGCGATCGCCATTCATAACCCCGCCAACGGTGAGCTGGTCGGCCATGTGCCGGCCTTCGGCGCCGAAGAAACCGCGCGCGCCATCGCCGCCGCCAAAAAAGCGCTGCCCGCCTGGCGGGCGCTGACCGCCAAAGAGCGCGCAGGCAAACTGCGGCGGCTGTTTGAGCTGATTATGGAAAATCAGGAGGATCTGGCGCGCATCATGACGGCGGAACAGGGTAAACCGCTGGCCGAAAGCCGCGGTGAAATCGCCTATGCCGCCTCCTTTATCGAATGGTTCGCCGAGGAAGGCAAGCGGGTCTACGGCGACACCATTCCGCAGCCCCAGGCCGGTCGCCGCATCATCGTGCAGAAAGAGCCGATCGGCGTGTTCGCCGCCATCACCCCGTGGAACTTCCCGGCGGCGATGATCACCCGCAAAGCCGGCCCCGGCTGGGCGGCGGGTTGCACCGGGGTGATCCGCCCCGCCAGCCAGACCCCGTTCTCGGCGCTGGCGATCGCCGTGTTGGCAGAGCGCGCCGGGCTGCCCGCCGGGGTGTGCAACGTGATAACAGGCCCCAGCAAAGGCATCGGCGGCGAACTCACCGCCAACCCGGATGTGCGTAAACTCTCCTTCACCGGCAGCACCGAAGTCGGCGCGCAGCTGCTGGCCCAGTGTGCGCCCACCATCAAGAAAACCAGCATGGAGTTGGGCGGCAACGCGCCGTTTATCGTCTTCGACGACGCCGATCTGGACGCCGCCGTGGCCGGCGCGGTCGCCTCGAAATACCGCAACGCCGGCCAGACCTGTGTCTGCACCAACCGTTTTCTGGTGCAGGACGGCGTGTACGACGCCTTCGCTGCCAAGCTGAAAGCCGCCGTCGCCAAGCTGAAAGTCGGCAACGGCCTGGATGACGGCGTCACCATCGGCCCGTTGATTAACCCGGACGCGGTGGAGAAAGTGCGCGAGCATATCGCCGACGCCGTCGAGCACGGCGCCTCGGTGCTGCTGGGCGGCAAGCCTGACGCGCTGGGCGGCAATTTCTTCACCCCGACCATCCTGACCGATGTGCCGCGCACGGCGAAAATCTTCCGTGAGGAGACGTTCGGCCCGGTGGCGCCCCTGATCCGCTTCAGCCAGGAGGCCGACGCCGTCGAACTGGCCAACGACACGCCGTTCGGCCTGGCCGCTTACTTCTACAGCCGCGACATCGGCCGGGTGATGCGCGTGGCCGAAGCGCTGGAGTACGGCATTGTCGGCATCAACGAAGGGCTGATTTCCACCGAGGTGGCGCCGTTCGGCGGCATGAAGCACTCCGGTTTGGGCCGCGAAGGCTCAAAATACGGCATCGAGGACTATCTCGAAATCAAATACCTGTGCCTCGGCGGTTTGGGCGCCTGATGTGAGGGGCCTCCGCGCCTGCGGGGGCCCTGTCTGGCGGTTTTGGGGAGCCTTTGCTACCTTTAGGCATCTTTTCAGCGGTTAAAAGGAATTGCCTCTATGCAGCCCCTCTCGGTACACCTGCCCGGTTTTTACGTCGCCGGCCAGACAATCAGAACCACCAATCAGGACGAAACCCGGCCCGAGACGGCTAAAATCCCGGCGTTGTGGTCAGACTTTTTCGCCACCTCGCCCGCCATGCCGGTTTACGGGGTCTACTCCAACTACGCCTCCGATGCCAGCGGGCCGTTTTATGTCACCGCCGGCAGTGAGGCACAGAGCGGTTTGCACATCCAACCTGGCCGCTATCTGGTGTTCCAGGCCCGAGGCGCCATGCCGGCGGCGGTCATCGAAGGCTGGCAAGCCATCTGGGCCTACTTCGAGCAGCACCCGGAAATCGAACGTCGCTTCCTGACCGACTTCGAAGCCTATACCGGCCCCGACGCGGTCGATATCCATATCGGCTGCCGCTAACGCGACAGTGAGGTCAACAATGATGACGCTCTCCCCCGCTATTCCGATTCTGCGTATCTTTTCAGTCGACAAGGCCAAAGAGTTTTATCTGGATTTTCTCGGTTTCACGCTGGCGTGGGAGCACCGTTTCAGCGAAGACCTGCCGCTGTACATGCAGGTGACCCGCGCCGGGCTGACGCTGCACCTGAGCGAACACTACGGCGACAGCACGCCCGGCGCCGCCATTTTCATTCCGGTGCACGATATCGACGCGCTGCACCGGGAGCTCACGGCTAAAAACTACCGCTATGCCCGGCCGGGGCTGGAGGTTGTCGACTGGGGCAAAGAACTCAACCTGACCGATCCGTTCGGCAACCGGCTGCGGTTTTGCGAACAGAGCCCCCCGGCCTGATCGGCGTTATGGCCGGTATTCCGCCTCGCTGACCGGCTCCAGCCAGGTCACCGGGCTGCCGTCCACCGCTTCGGCGATGGCGATATGGGTCATGGCGGTGTCCGGCGTCGCACCGTGCCAGTGTTTGACGTCGGCCGGTATCCAAACGATATCGCCGGGATGCATCTCCTGCGTCTTCTCGCCCCACATCTGGATCCACCCGCGCCCCTGAGTGACGATCAGCGTCTGGCCGAGCGGATGCGTATGCCATGCCGTGCGGGCGCCGGGTTCGAAGGTGACGGTCGCGCCGCCCACCCTGGCCGGCGCGTCACCTGCGAAGGGGGCATCGATGCGTACCTGCCCGGTAAAGTAATCCGCCGAACCGCGCTGTGATGGGATAGAACCGCTGCGTTGTATTTTCATCTGTCGTGTCCTCCACGTCGGCTTTCCAACCTACGCTGATAGTTATGAGTCAGTGATGCCAAGATAGCGCCGTGTTTTTCCGGCGACTAGCGGGTAAAATGCGCAAGGAGCTATGAGCTCAATTCATAAATCTACGCGCGACAGCGCCCCAACCTTGCTCTCCGGTGCCGGTATGTTGAAAGAAAACTTTAACGATCTGATCGCTTTCCTGATGGTCGCCAGGGAACGCAGCTTCACCAAAGCGGCGGCGCAGCTTGGCGTTTCCCAATCGGCACTCAGCCACGCTATTCGCGGCCTGGAAGAACGCCTGGCGCTGCGTTTGCTCACGCGCACCACTCGCAGCGTCGCCCCCACCGAGGCCGGTGAGCGGCTGCTCAACAGCATTGGCCCGCGCTTGGCGGAGATTGAAAGCGAGCTGAACGCGCTGGGTGAAATGCGCGATCGGCCCGCCGGCAACATCCGCATCACCGCCGGCGAACACGCGGTGGATGCGGTACTGTGGCCGGTGCTGCGCACTTTTCTCGTCGATTACCCGGATATCAACGTGGAAATCACCGTCGACAACAGCCTGACCGACATCGTCGCCGGGCGATTCGACGCCGGAATCCGCCTGGGGGAACAGGTGGCGAAGGACATGGTCGCGGTGCGCATCGGGCCGGATATGCGCATGGTGCCCGTCGCCTCCCCTGACTATTTCGCCCGTTACGGCCTCCCCGCTACGCCGCAAGCGCTGCAAAACCATCGCTGCATCAACATGCGCCTGCCCACCCTCGGCGGGCTGTACGCCTGGGAATTTGCCCGCGATGGCCGGGAGATTAAAGTGCGGGTGGAGGGGCAACTGACCTTCAACAGCCTGCGCCAGCGAATCGACGCCGCGCAGCTCGGCCTCGGCATCGCCTTTGTGCCGGAAGATACCGTCGCCGAGCCGCTGGCCGACGGTCGGTTGCTGATGGCGCTGGACGACTGGTGCCCGCCGTTTCCCGGTTATTACCTCTATTATCCAAGCCGCAGGCAACACACTACCGCCTTTGCGCTGCTGATTGAGGCGCTGCGACGCGGGGCTTAACGCCCGACGTTCTTCTGCAGATGCGCCGGGTAACGATCGCCGATCACGTCGATAGCGGAGAGCGTACGCTCGATCTCGCCCAGTTCGTCCGCCGCCAACACCACCGACGCCGCCGCAAGGTTTTCTTCCAGCCGGTGACGCTTGGTAGTTCCCGGGATCGGCACGATCCACGGCTGCTGGGCCAGCAGCCAGGCCAGGGCGATCTGCGCCGGCGTCACGCCTTTGCGCTGCGCTATCTGCCCCAGCACGCTCACCAGCGCCTGATTGGCCCGGCGCGCTTCGGCGCTGAAGCGCGGCACCACGTTGCGAAAATCGCCGCTGTCAAAGGTGGTGTCCTCGGTAATGGCACCGGTGAGAAAGCCCTTGCCGAGCGGGCTGAACGGCACCAGACCGATGCCCAGCTCTGCCAGCGTCGGCAAGATTTCACGCTCCGGCTCGCGCCACCACAGCGAATATTCGCTTTGCAGCGCCGTGACCGGCTGCACCGCGTGAGCTCGCCGAATGGTTTGCGCACCGGCTTCCGACAGGCCGAAATACTTCACTTTCCCTTCGCGAATCAGTTGCTGCACCGTACCGGCCACCTCCTCGATAGGCACCTCAGGATCGACACGGTGCTGATACAGCAAATCGATCGTCTCTATCCGCAGGCGCTTCAACGAGCCTTCCACCGCCTGGCGAATATGCTCCGGACGGCTGTTCAACACCTGCTGCCCCGCCGGCTGCGGCAGATCGAAACCGAACTTGGTGGCGATGACGACCCGATCGCGCACCGGCGCCAGCGCTTCGCCCAACAATTCCTCGTTCGTGAATGGACCATAAATCTCGGCGGTATCGAAGAACGTCACGCCCTCGTCAACCGCGGCGCGGATCAGATCGACCGCCTGCCGTTTGTCGGTGGCCGGGCCGTAGCCAAAGCTCAGTCCCATACAGCCCAACCCCAACGCCGAGACTTCCAGCCCTTCGCGCCCCAACTTGCGTGTTTGCATCTTCACTCCCCCACTGATTGATACCGGCCCCGCCTGACGCGGAGCCGTTCCGGTGTGATGACTGTAAAACGCGACTGCCGCCATGACTATGGGGCGAAATACGCTTGAGCTTATGAGCCAGGCTCATGAATCAGATCCCTTCGTTGAGCGCTTGCCCGATCTCCGCCTCACACAGCAAGATGTTATGGTGATGGCAAGCCAACGGGATGACCTGCAGCCGCTCGCAGACGGCGCCAAGCCCATTATCGTCCACCGCCAACAGCGGCGCCGTGACCGCCTCCGGCAACTGCGGGTTACCCTCCGTCGCCTTAAACAGCGTCACCCTAGTGGTCTGCAGCCGGCGGCTCAGCCTCCCTTCCGACAGCCGCCGCTCCGCCTGCCCTGCGGCCATGGCGCGTGTCGCCGCCTCGCCCTCGATACCCAACGCCGGCAACAGCTGCTCCAGAGGCAACTCCGCCGTGGCCTGCCGGTAGAAGCTGTCCAGCAGATACAGTTGCACGTTACGGCAGCCGCGCGCTTCCAGACGGGCGGCAATCTCCAGCGCGATGATCCCCCCCAGCGACCAACCGAGAATGCGCACCGGCCCGGCGCCTTGCAGCAGACCGGCGGCGATCATGTCGTTCAGATACCGTTCGGCCAGATCGCCGAGCGAGTCGATGGCCGGTTGATGGTAAAGGTTATGGTTGTCGACGCCATAGCAGTTGAATCGCCCCTGCAACGGCTGAGCGAAAGCGTGAAACGCTTCCGCTCCCACCAGCGCCGGGTGGATCATCCATACCACGGGCGCGCCCTCAGCCCAACGGTTAAGCGGCAAGACCAGGCGGCGTTCGTTGGCGGCCAGCAGATTTTTTAGGGTGCGGCTTTGCAGCAGCTGCACCACCGGCACCGGCGCGGCCATCAGTTCGCCCATGCCGACGCAAAGGGAAATGGCCTTGATCGAGGTGCCGCCCAGCAGGAAGAAATCATCCGTCATGCCGACCTGCCCGCACTGCAACGCCGCCTGCCACAGCGCGCACAGCTGCTGTTCCAGCTCGGTCGCGGGAGCGACATAGGCCTGTGGCTCGCTCACCGCCGGCGCAGGCAACGCCTTGCGATCCAGTTTGCCGCTGGAGTTATACGGCAGTGCTTCCAGCCGCATCAGCGCCGCAGGCAGCATGTACAACGGTAATTGCCCACTCATAAAGGCCAGCAGCGCCGATTCATCCAGCGGCGCCTCGCTGACGTAATACAGCGCCAGGCGCTGCCGATTCTCCTCCGACAGCACGATGGCGCAGCAGGATTTGATCGTGCCGAATGCCAGCGCACATTGCTCGACCTCCCCCAGCTCAACCCGGTAGCCGTTGATTTTCACCTGAAAATCCATACGGCCGAGGAACTCCAGATTACCGTCCGGCAAATAGCGGCCGGCATCGCCGGTGCGATAAAGACGCTCTCCCAGCGCCGGATGGTAGATGAACTTCTCTTCGGTCAGCGACGGATTGCGGTAATAGCCGCGCGCCACGCCGATCCCTCCGATGTATTGTTCTCCCGGCAAGCCAGGCGGCAGCACGCGCTGATGACGATCCAGCACGTAAAAACGCTGATGTGCCATCGCCTGACCGTAAGGCACGCTGGGCGCCAGGATCGGCGTTTCCGGGATGTCGTACAGGATCGACCAAATGGAGCTCTCGGTCGCGCCCCCGGCGCTGACGACCCGGCACCCTGGCCGCCATTGGCGAATACGCGCCGGCAGTTGGCGGGAGATCACCTCGCCCACCAGCACCACGTTACGCAGCTGCGGCCACTGCGCCTGCGACGCGGCGGACTCCAACAGCTCCACCAGCAGCGTCATCACCGAAGGCGCGGAGTTCCAGAAGGTCACGCTCTGGGTCATCAACAGCCGATGCCAGGCCTCAGGCTGGTAGCGTTCGGTTTCGGACGGCATTACGATGGCGCCACCCACCGACAGCAGGCCGAAAATATCGAACACCGAAATGTCGAAGCTCAACGCGCTGAGCGCCAACCCGCGATCGTCCGCGCCGAGTTCCAGCTGGTGCAACGTATCGATGATGCTGTTCACCGCGCCGCGATGTTCTATCGCCACCCCTTTTGGCGCGCCGGTAGACCCGGAGGTGAAGATCACATAGGCCAGCGCGGAAGGTGCCGGTAAGACAGGCTCCCCCGGCGGAGCCGGCGGTAACCCCATGACGGCCCCCTGCGGATCGATCGTTAACAGCCTGGCCTCGCCGCTGGCCCCCCACTCGCGGCTGCTCAGGATAACCCGAGTCTGCGACTGCGCGACGATATCCAGGCGGCGGCGTTCCGGCCAGGCGCCATCCAGCGGCAAATAGGCCTTGCCGGCCATCAGAATCGCCAGCACCGCAATGATTTGCGCCCGCCCTTTATCCACCATCACCGCGATGGTCTCGGCGCGCATGTCCGCGTGCTGACGCAGCTGCAACGACAGCGTCAGCGCCCGCCGATACAGCTCACCGTAGTTCAGTTCGCCCCATTCATCGACGATCGCCACCCGCTGCGGATCGCGCTCGGCCTGACGGATAAAATCATGATGGATGGCGCGCTCGAAATCGTAGGCCGGCGGACAGGATTGATGGAAGGCGCGCTGCCGCGCCATTTCACTCTCCGAGACCAGCGCTAACTGGCTGACGCGCTGCTCCCCGTGATTGACGATCTGCGTGAGGATCGTCAGATAATACTTCCCCAGCAGCGCTAGCGTAGTCGGTGCAAACAAGGCGGTAGCATAGTTGAAGATCGCCCGCCCGCCCTGCGGCGCCGGTTGTATGCTCAGCGTCAAATCGAATTTGGCCGCCTGGTAGTGTGCCAGCAGATCCTGCGGCACCAGCCAGGCCGGCGCGTCCCCCACCTCCTCCAGCGCGAACAGCGCCTGGAACAGCGGATGGCGCGACAGGTCGCGCGGCACCTGCAGCAGTTCGATCAGCTGATCCAACGGCAAGTTCTGATGCCGTTGCGCCTGCAGCACGCCGTCAAAGACCCGATGCACATAATCGTTCAGCGACACCGCATCGTCTATTTGCGAGCGCAGCGGCAGCGTATTGACGAAGAAACCGATCGCCGAGCGAGTCTCCGCCACCGGCCGGTTGGCGACCGGTGTGCCGACCAGAATGTCTTGCTGGCCGCTGAAGTAACCAAGCAGCAGATTAAAGGCCGCAAGATACAGCGCAAACGGCGTGACGCCTTGCCGCCGGGCGAACTGCGTCGCCTGCGCCGCCAGCGCCTCCGGCAGCGCGATGACGTGGTTGGCGCCACGATGATCGAAGCGAGCCGGCCGCACGAAGTCGAGCGGCATTTCCAGCGCCTGCCACCCCGCCAGGGCATGGCGCCAATACGCTTTTGCCTCATCCGCCTGAGCGGAATCCAGCCAGCGCCGCTGCCAGACGGCGTAGTCGCCATAGTGCAACGGCAACGCCGCCAGCCCGGCCTCTTGCCCTTGCCGCTGCGCCTGATACAGCACGTCCAGCTCCTGCAGCAGCACCGGCTGCGACCAGCCGTCAAACGCCAGGTGGTGCACCAGAATCAGGCTGTAATTCACCCACCCGCCATCCGGCTGCGTAACCCGGTAAACGGCCGCCCTGATCGGCAATTCCGCCCCCAGCGCGAACGGCCGGTCGATATCCTGCCGCAGCCTGTCCGGCCAGTGCACCGCCTCCAGCGTCACGCGCTCCAGCGAAAGCGTCAGTTCACAGGCTCGGGCGACGGCGCTTTGGGATGGCATCTGGACAATCAGGCTGCGTAAAACCTGATGCCGGGCGACGACCGCCTGCAAACTGCGCTCATAAGCCGCCAGACACACCTCGTCGCCGAGACGGAACAGCATCGGCACATGATAAAGATTGCCGCCGCCGTTCAAATTCTCGATAAACCACAGCTGCAGCTGTGAAGCAGAGAGCGGATACTCGCGTTGCCGCAGCGGCGGGATCGACACCGGCGCGGCGCCCTGCTCCTGTTGCGGCAACGCACGACACAGCGAACGTATAGTCGGGAATCGCCCCAGTTCGCTCAGCGTTACCTCACACGCCAGCCGCCGGCCGATCTGATAACAGGCCTGGATAGCCAGAAGAGAGTTGCCCCCCAGCGAGAAGAAATTGTCCTCCACACCGAAATCCTGCCGCTGCAGCAAATCGCGCCACACCGCCAGACAAACGTTCTCCCATTCGCTCTGCGCCGCAACGAGCTCACGCGCCGCCCTTTCCGGCTGCGGCAACGCCTGCCGGGCTATCTTGCCGTTTTCGGTCAGCGGCAGCTGCGCCAGCTGCATCAGCGCCTGCGGCACCATGTACGGAGGCAGTTGGCTGCTCAAATGCTGAGCCAGCGCCTGAGGGGCGATCGTCTCATCGGCAACGTAGTACGCGGCCAGGCAAGGCTGCGGTTGAGTGACCAGTACGCAGCAACAGGCGGTCACGCCCGGATAGGCGAGCACGGCATGTTCTATTTCGCCCAGTTCGATGCGATAGCCGTTCAGCTTGATCTGCTGATCGAGGCGCCCCATGAACTCCACGTTGCCATCCTCCAGCCATCGGCCCGCGTCCCCGGTGCGATACACCCGCTCCTGCAGCTCGTCATGCCAGAAGAAACTCTCGGCGGTGCGTTGCGGATCGCCGTAATACCCGCGCGCCAGGCCCTCACCCGCCAGATAGATTTCCCCTCGCACCCCCGGCGCGGCGGGCCGTCGCCCGGCATCCAGGATATAACAGCGCTGGTGCGGCAACGGTTTGCCGTAAGGAATGCTGACCGACCGAATTTTCTGACCGCGCGGGACCTCGTACAGCATGGTGAAGATCGCCGCCTCCGTCGCGCCGCCGGCGCTGCAAAAACGGCCGTGCGGCGCCCAGGCCAGGCAGCGTTCCGGCAGCGAGGTGGCGATCCAGTCGCCCCCCACCATCACCGCCCGCAGCGCCGGTGCGGGCCCTGCCGTCAACCCCGCGCCGTTCACATAATCCAGCAACAGCTCCATCAGCGCCGGTGCGCTCAGCCATTGCGTCACCCGATGGGCCATCATCAATTGATACCAGGCCTGCGGATTGCTCCTGTCCCGCTCGGCCGGCATCACGACCGCTCCGCCGGCGCTCAGCGGGCTGAAAATGTCGAATATCGCCAGATCGAAGCTCAACGCGCTGAGGGCCAGGCTGCGATCCCGCTCATTGAGGCCGAAATACCGCCGCACGCCTTCCAGCATGTTCACCGCGCTGCGATGTTCGATCGCCACGCCTTTCGGTGTGCCGGTCGATCCCGAGGTGAAAATGATATAGGCCAGGCTGTCAGGCCCGGCATCCAGCGCCGGCAGGCGCTGTTGCGGCAGCGGCAGCTGCGCCGCCAATCCTGAAGCATTCAGTTCGATCAGGTTGATCTCGGCGCAGGCCCAGGGCGCATCGCTGAGCAGCGTGTTGATGCCGGCCTGCGCCATCACTTTCAGCCGCCGCTGCGGCGGCCATGCCGCCTCCATCGGCAAGAACGCCTTACCGCACATCAGCGCCGCCAGCAGGGCTACCGGCTGCCGACGCCCCTTATCGGCGATGACGGCGATGGCGTCGCCGGTCATCCGTCCTTGCACGCGCAGCTGAGTGGCCAGCGTCAACGCCGCCTCGTGCAGCTCGCCGTAAGTCATCTCCCCCTGATCGTCGACAACCGCCACGGCCTGCGGCTCGCGCCGCGCATGCTGCACGAAATCCTGTTGCAGGCTGCGCTCAAACGCATAGCCGAAGGCGGATCCCACCGGCAACACCTGGCTCTGCGGTTGCAGACGAATATTTTCCAGCGGCCAGTCGTCGTGGTGAGCCATCTGCTGCAATACGGCGAGATAGTAGCCGGCCAGCCGATCCATCGACGCTTTGCTGAACAACGCCGAAGCGAAGTTGAAGCGCGCGCGCATCTGCTCCCCCTGCGGCGTCAGCGTGAGCGTCAGGTCGAACTTGGCGGTGCGCTCATGAGCGCTCAGATCGACCACCGACAGCCAGTCCGGGCGTGCCTGTGCGCCGCCCGCGCTCTCCAGCGCGAACATGACCTGGAACAGCGGATGACGCGAAAAATCGCGCGGCAGCGCCAGGTCGTCCACCAGCGCTTCCAGCGACAGCGTCTGATGCTGCTGCGCCTGCAGCGTCGTGGCCGCGACCTGCCGTACAAACTCGGCAACGCGATGACGCGGGTCAATCTGCCGGCGTAAAGGCAGCGTATTGACGAAGAACCCAATCAGATTCTCCAGTTCAGGGCGGTTGCGGTTCGCCAGCGGCGTACCGACCATGACATCGTTCTGGCCGCTGTAGCGGGACAGCAGCAACATGAAGCCCGCCAGCATCACCGCATGCAGCGTCACCCCCTCTCTGCGCGCCAGCGCATCCAGCGCCTTCACCAGCGCCGCCGGCAACGGCACCTCGCTGTTGTCGCCGCGCTCGTCGAAGACCGCCGGCCGCAAAAAGTCCAACGGCAGATCGAGTTGCTGGCAACCTTCCAGCGCTTGCCGCCAAAAGGCCAATTCGTCCGCCCGGCGCTGCACATTTTCCGGCGCCTGTTGCCAGCACGCATAGTCGAGGTATTGCAACGCCGGCTCTGTCGCCTCACGCCACGTTCCCCGATAGCGCGCGTCCAGCTCCTGCAGCAGCACTTCAAGCGACCAGCCGTCAAAGACGATGTGATGGAACACCAACAGACAAACGGTCGTTTCCCGCTCCGCCGCATCGCGGTAACGGTAGCGCGTGGCGCGCAGCGGCAGCTCAAGCGTCAAATCCATCGGTTGGCGGCAGGCTTGCGACAGCGCAGCGTCAAATTCATCGGCGCTCAACGCCAGCAAAGGTACCGGCAGCACGGTGTCGCTGACCCACTGACTGGCTTCGCCCCGATCATTCTGGCGGATCAGGCTACGCAAGATCTGGTGGCGCTCGACGATCGCCTGCAGACAATCCGCAAAGCGTTCGTCATCGATATCCGGCGACAGCCGCAGCAGCACAGGCGACAGATAATGCGTGGCATTCACCGACAGTTGCTGAACGAACCACAGCCGCGACTGCTGAAGCGATAGCGGCGCCTCCCGCCGCCCGCCGGAGAGGATGGGCAGCTCATCCGGTGGCGCCTGCCGTTGGGCGGCGATGTGCTCGCTCAATGCGGCCACCGTCGGATGCTGATTCAACGTCAGTACCGAGATCTTTGCCCCCGGCAGTTTATTCACTTCGTGGCACAGCCTGATGGCCATAATGGAGTTGCCGCCGAGGCGGAAGAAGTTGTCGTCCACGCCGACATCGCCACCCAGCAGCCGATTGAACAGCGCCGACAGATGAGTCTCCAGCGGCGTGCCCGGCCGGCGAAACGCCGTTTGCGGCTCGACCGGCAGCGGTTCCGGCAATGCCCGGTAATCGACCTTGCGGCTCACCGTCAGCGGCAGCGCCGCCAGCACCCGCATCGCCGAAGGCAACATGTAGTGCGGCAGCTGCGCCGCCAGGCGTTGCAAGATGTCGCCGGCCTCCGGCGCCGCGCCAGGTTGCGGCACATACCAGGCCGCCAGTTGGTCCGTAGTGCCGGGACGCAGAGTCACCACCGCTTCGGCCACCTCAGGCAGCGCACGCAGCTGCATTTCTATTTCGCCCAACTCGATGCGATAGCCGTTGATCTTGATTTGCTGATCGTGCCGCCCGAGATACTCCAGACTGCCGTCGGCCAACCGCCGTACCCGGTCGCCGGTGCGATACAGCCGCCGGTACGGCTCATGCAGTTCAAATGGGTTGGCGACGAACGTAGACGCCGTCAGCGCCGGCAGGTTCAGGTACCCCCGCGCCACCCCCACGCCGGCCAGGCACAGCTCGCCTTCAACGCCAAGCGGCAACAAATTGTATTTCTCGTCAACCACATAGCAACGCATGTTGGCGATGGCGTGGCCGATATTGCGCGCGCCGTTGCGGCGATAGATATTCACACTGACGCTGACCGAAGCCTCGGTCGGGCCATACATGTTGGCGACCTGCATACCGCTGGCCAGGTAATGGTCGAGCGCTTCCTGCGCGGTCGCCTCACCGCCGGTCGCGAGATAGCGCACCGAAGCCGGAAGTTCAGGCAAGGTTCCCAGCAGCGCCGGCGGCAGGAAGCAGGCCTCGATGCACCAGACCGCCATCTGTTCGCACAACAGCGCCGGATCCCGCCGCTGCGCGTCGCTCGCGATGAACAGCCGATGGCCATTGTCCAGGGCCACGAACACTTCGAAGACGTGCGCGTCAAACGCCAGCGACGCGAACTGCAGGCAGTTGAGCGCATCCGGCTCATTGCACAACAAACGCTGCGTATGCCCCCGCACCATATTGGCTGCGCCCCGGTGTTCGCACTGCGTGCCTTTTGGCCGCCCGCTGGTGCCGGAGGTGTAAATCACGTAGGCCAACTGCCGAGCGTCCACGCTCGGCAAGGCTGCGGCATCCACGTCGGCGAGCGGCTCATCCGCCGACAGGCAAAGACCGCCCGGCGTCAACCGCTGCGCCGCAGCCTGCAACGCGTTTTCGGTCAAGACGATCGGGCTGTTCACCTCTTGCAGGATATAATCCAGCCGCTGCGCCGGCGCGGCGGGATCCAGCGGCACATAGGCACCGCCCGCCTTCATGATGGCCAGCATCGCCACCACCGCCTCCGCGCTGCGCTGCAGGTACAGCGGGATCAGCGTCTCCGGCGGCATGGCCACGCCGCACAGCCGCTGATACTCCGCCCGCAGCCGCAGCGCCAGACGATCGCTGCGCTGCGCCAACTGCCGGTAACTGAGCGATCCTTTGGCATCGGTCAAGGCGATGCGTTCCGGGTGACGGCGCGCCTGCCTGGCCACGCCCTCAAGCAGCGTCGCTTCCGCATCGGCCGTGGCAGGCCCGCTCTCCCAACCGTCGCGGCAGCGTAAAACCTGTTGCCCCGTCAGCTGCGGCCAAGCGGCAATCGGCGCCTCCGGTTCGGTTAACGCGCGCTGCAACAGCCAGAGATACTGCTCCGCCATCTCCGTCATTTGGGTCGCATCGAACAGATCGGGGCGGTAGCGCAGGCGAAACTCAAAGGCCTGCTCGGTAGGCTGATACTCCAGGAGCAGTTCCGAACCGGCCAGATCGACGTTGAACCGGTGATTGACGCCGATGCGACAACCGTCAAGCGCCAACGGCGCATCTTTCAGGTAAGCCTGGGTAAAGTTGACGTTCAACTCGCGCACCGGGCTGAGGCTCAGCATGTCATAAACCGGTAACTGGCTGTGCCGCAATTTGCCTGCCACCTTGAGCGCTTTGCTGTAGGCCAGCGTCGCGCGGTACAGCTGATTGAACGTGGCCCCCGGGGCGAGGGTCAAGGGAAACACGGCGGTATTGACCTGTGCGCCGAAGAACAGCGCCTCGCCCCCCTCCGGCGCGATGGGATAACCGACATGCACCGTTTCCTGCGCGGATTGCCGGGCGATCAGCAACGCCCACAGCGTTTTGAATATCAGGAAAGGGTTGGCATACCTGACACCGGATTTCAGCGCTTGCCACTCGGTGAACGGTAACCTGAAACGCACTTCGCCGGCGCCCGGCGCTTCGGGGGCTGCGCCGGGGAGATAAGGCAACGCCACGCGCGGAGCGCATTCAGCCAGCAGGTTGCCCCAGAATGACGCAGAACCGAACTCGTGCTTCAACGTTGCGACATCCGCCTCATAGCGCCGGTACAGTGTACAGATGTCCGTTTCATTCGCCTGCGGCGGCGTCACCGCCGCACCGCGATTGTAGTAAGCGGAAACGGCGCCGTAGAACTCCTGTCCGGACAGGCCGTCGATCAGGATGTGATGAACGACAATGATCAGGTTATAGCGCTGAGGGGCCAGCTCAATCAGGTAGAAGCGGCACAGCGGCCCTTCCCGGAGATCGAACGGCGTGTTGATTAACTTACCGACATCACAATCGGCATCGAGCGTTTCCAGCGCAATTTTTTTCGCCGTCTTTACCCAGCGAAGTTGTGCGGAACTGTCATCCAAAACGTGGTGAAACAGAATATAGTCCCGGCAAACCCCGTCGATCGCCGCGCGCAATCGTCCGACGTCCAGTTCCCCCTCAATCGTCTGATCCAGCACCAGGTTGTACTCGCAGGAGCGTGGATTGAGCACGTACTCATTCCAAAACGTGTGGGTATAGGGTGAAGCGATGAGCGCGTTCATAAATCAATTCCCTTTTAATATATTCCAAAAATATATCAACCACTACTTATGCATGGCATAAATAGCGTGGCCGTTATGCGATTGAGCTGTTAGTTGAAAAACTAAAAACATAAGTGCGAATATTATTTTATTTTTATGGAAAATAAAGCCACAAAAACAAAAATAAATAAACTCAATTAAAAACAAATAGGTAGAGTTAACATTAGTTGTGATTAAATGAATTTTCCACATTGCATTCATTAATGAAATAAATGACAGCAACAAATTAAAAAAATGAATAAGATTATATTTAAGATAAGGAGAGGTAATTTAAAGACTCTCAGAAAACCCCTATTTAATAGAGAATTCTCTTAATTAAAAACACGTATCTTTCTGCTGCGCTATTCCAAAGCGAACGATGTCGGAATATCCTATACTCGTTGCAGGATGCAGTTTCCTTCCCATTGAATGCCAGTACAGGGAGTCAAAAATGGCTATTTTCGCCCCTTTGCGGGCAACTCTTTTCAGCATTATTGGCAGAATTATCTGATGAATAAAAAACGTCCCGTCTTGACCCCGGCAACCCTGTTATTGCTGCAGCCGATCTGTATCGGCTCGGCCCTGGCGGCGGAGCAAAAAGACAGCGACACCCTGGTGGTGATGGCGCAACCTACCGGATTGACCGAGCTGGGCTCGCCGGTCTCCGTCAGCGTGATCGACGGCGAAGCCCTGCGCAATGCCGCGCCGCAGATTAACCTGTCGGAAAACCTCGGCAGCGTGCCGGGCCTGCAGCTCCAAAACCGGCAAAACTATGCGCAGGATCTGCAGCTGTCGATACGCGGGTTCGGCAGCCGCTCGATGTTCGGCGTGCGCGGGGTGCGCATGTACGTCGACGGCATTCCCGCCACCATGCCCGACGGCCAGGGGCAAACCTCCAACATCGACATCAATTCCGTCGAACGCATCGAGGTACTGCGCGGCCCCTATTCCGCGCTGTACGGCAACGCCTCGGGCGGGGTCATCAACGTTGACACGATAACCGGCACCCAGCCGCCGACGCTGGAAGCCGGCGGCTATTTCGGCAGCGACAACACCTGGCGCTACGCGGTGAAAGCGACCGGCGCCACCGGCGATGGCACCCAGGCCGGCGACGTCAACTACGCCCTCTCCGGCACCCGCTTTACCACCCAGGGCTACCGCGATCACAGCGCCGCGCGGAAAAACCTCGGCAACGGCAAGCTCGGCGTGCGGCTGGACGACGTCAGCACCCTGACGCTGATGTTCAACAGCGTCTCGATAGACGCCGGCGATCCGGGCGGCCTGACCGAGGCGGAATGGAAAGCCAACCCGCGCCAGGCGCCACGCGCGGATCAATTCAATACCCGTAAATCGCTCGACCAGACCCAGGCCGGCCTGCGCTATCAGCGCCAGATGAGCGAACGCGACGAACTGACGCTGACCGCCTACCACGGCGAGCGCCACACCACGCAGTACCAATCCATCCCGATGGGGCCGCAACTCAACCCCACCCACGCAGGCGGGGTGATCGTGCTGGAAAGAAAATATCAGGGCATTGACACTCGCTGGAAGCATGAGGATACTCTCGCATCGTTACCGGTAACACTGATCGGCGGTCTGGATTATGAAACCATGACCGAACGCCGCCAGGGGTTCGAAAACTTTATTCTGCGAGACGGCACAGTGGACTACGGCGAGAAAGGCGACCAGCGGCGCAACGAGAAGAACCGCATCTGGAACCTGGATCCTTACCTGCAAACCTCCTGGCAACTGACGCCGCACTGGACGCTGGACGCCGGCCTGCGCTACAGCACGGTCAGCTTCGACTCGACCGACTATTACATCACGCCGCGCAACAGCGACGACAGCGGCAGCAAACGCTACCACCAGTGGCTGCCGATGGGCTCGCTCAACTACAAGATCAATCCGGCGTGGAACGTCTATCTCTCCGCCGGCCGCGGCTTTGAAACCCCCACCATCAACGAACTCTCCTACCGCCCCGATGGCCAGACGGGCCTCAACATCGGCCTGCAGCCTTCCACCAGCGATACCGTCGAACTGGGCAGCAAGCTGCGCCTCGGCAATGGGTTGGTGAGCGCGGCGCTGTTCCAGACCGATACCGACAACGAGCTGGTGGTAGCGGAAAGCAGCGGCGGACGCACCAGCTACGCCAACGCCGGCAAAACCCGGCGACGCGGCCTGGAGCTGGCGCTGGATCAAGAGTTTGCGCTGGACTGGCGCCTGCATATGGCCTGGACGCTGCTGGACGCCACCTACCGCAGCGATATGTGCGGCAAAGCCGTTTGTACCCCGGCCCAGACCATTCCCGCCGGCAATCGCCTGCCGGGCATCGCGCGCAACATGGGCTACGCCTCGCTGGCCTTTGCGCCGCCGGAGGGCTGGCACGCCGGCGCGGAGCTGCGCTACATGAGTGACATTCAGGCCAACGACGCCAACAGCGCGCAGGCTCCCTCTTACACCGTGGCCGGCGTAAACGCCGGTTATCGCTTTACCTGGAACCGCTGGGCGCTGGACGTGTTCAGCCGGGTGGACAATGTTTTCGATCGCCGATACGTCGGTTCGGTGATCGTCAACGAAGGCAACGGCCGCTACTTCGAGCCGGCGCCGGGGCGCAACTGGGGTGGCGGCGCCACCTTGTCTTATCGCTTTGAATAAGGCAAAGCACCTTAAGGTTAAAAAACGGGATGGGTTTTACGTCACCCTAGCGGCTTCTCGCTGAAATAGTAGGGAGAAATCGCGTGTTTTTTCTGATTTGGCTTAATCTCTAAATCGGGGACTTTCATTTTTGGTAAGGGTATTGCTATGCAAAATAAAGCGTCACTATCGCCGCTTATCGTCATAACGGCGCTGTTTGCCGCGCTGAGCGGGCTCTATCTGCTCGGCGGCGGCATCTGGCTGGCCAAGTTGGGCGGTTCGCTGTATTACATCATCGCCGGGCTGGTGCTGCTGGCGACCTCCTGGCTGCTGTTCCGCCGCCGCGCCACCGCGCTGCTGCTGTACGCGGTATTCCTGCTGGGCACCACCCTTTGGGCCCTGTGGGAAGTCGGCCCGGACTTCTGGGCACTGACGCCGCGTCTGGACGTCACCTTCTTCTTCGGCCTGTGGCTGGTGCTGCCGTTTATCTACCGTAAGCTGGTCGCCAACGGCAAGTTCGCCTACGGTGCGCTGAGCGCGGCGCTGGTTATCACCGTCATCGCGCTCGCCTATGCCGTGTTCAACGATCCGCAAGAGATCAACGGCACCCTCGACGCTGCGCAGGTACAGCCTAAAGACGCCACCGGCGCCGACTGGCCGGCCTATGGCCGCACCCAGGAAGGCACCCGTTACTCGCCGCTGAGCCAGATCAACGACAAAAACGTTGGCCAGCTGCAAGAGGTTTGGCGTTTCCAGACCGGCGATCTGAAAACCGCCAACGATCCGGGTGAGATCACCAACGAAGTCACGCCGATCAAGATCCGCGATACCCTTTACATGTGTACGCCACACCAGAAACTGTTTGCGCTGGATGCCGCCACCGGTAAAGAAAAATGGAAGTTTGATCCGCAGCTGAAATACAACCCAACCTTCCAGCACATCACCTGCCGCGGCGTGTCTTACCACGAAACCGCTGCCGCCGCAGAGGCTGCCGGCAACGCTGCACCGGCAATGTGCGCACGCCGCATCATTCTGCCGGTCAACGACGGCCGTCTGTTCGCGCTGGATGCCGAAACCGGCAAACCGTGCCCGGACTTCGCCAACAACGGTGAGCTGAACCTGCAGAGCAACATGCCGTATGCGACGCCGGGCCACTACGAGCCGACCTCGCCGCCGGTGATCACCGATAACGTGATCGTCGTCGCCGGTGCCGTGACCGACAACTACTCCACCCGCGAGCCTTCCGGCGTGATCCGCGGCTTCGACGTCAACAGCGGCAAGCTGCTGTGGGCCTTCGATCCGGGCGCGAAAGATCCGAACGCCATCCCGGCGGACGAGCATCACTTCGTGCCGAACTCGCCGAACTCCTGGGCACCGGCCGCCTATGACGCCAAGCTGGACATCGTCTATCTGCCGATGGGCGTCGCCACGCCGGACATCTGGGGCGGTAACCGGACCCCGGAAATGGAGCGCTACGCCAGCGGCCTGTTGGCGCTGAATGCCTCCACCGGCAAGCTGGTCTGGTTCTATCAGACGGTTCACCACGACCTGTGGGATATGGACGTGCCGGCGCAGCCGACCCTGGCAGACATTACCGACAAGAGCGGTAAAAAAGTGCCGGTCATCTATGTGCCGACCAAAACCGGCAACATCTTCGTGCTGAACCGCACCAACGGTGAGCTGGTTGTACCGGCGCCGGAGAAACCGGTACCGCAGGGCCCGGCCAAAGGCGATCGCCTGTCACCGACCCAGCCGTTCTCCGAGCTGACCTTCCGCCCTGAGAAGAAACTGACCGGTGCGGACATGTGGGGCGCGACCATTTACGACCAGCTGGTCTGCCGCGTCATGTTCCACAGCCTGCGTTATGAAGGCACCTTCACCCCGCCTTCCGAGCAGGGCACGCTGGTGTTCCCGGGTAACCTCGGCATGTTCGAGTGGGGCGGCCTGGCCGTCGATACAGATCGCGAAATCGCCATCGCCAACCCGATCGCGCTGCCGTTCGTCTCCAAACTGATCCCACGCGGCCCAGGCAACCCGATTGAGCCGCCGGAAGGCGACAAAGGCGGCAGCGGCACCGAGTCCGGCGTACAGCCGCAGTATGGCGTGCCGTTCGGCGTCACGCTGAACCCGTTCCTGTCGCCGTTCGGCCTGCCGTGCAAACAGCCGGCCTGGGGTTACATTTCCGCCGTTGATCTGAAAACCAACGACATCGTGTGGAAAAAACGCATCGGTACCGTGCGCGACAGCTCCCCGCTGCCGCTGCCGTTCAAAATGGGCATGCCGATGCTGGGCGGCCCGGTGACCACCGCCGGTAACGTGTTCTTCATCGGTGCCACCGCAGACAACTACCTGCGCGCCTTCAGCGTGACCAACGGTGAGAAACTGTGGGAAGCGCGTTTGCCGGCCGGCGGCCAGGCGACGCCGATGACCTATGAGGTCAACGGTAAGCAGTACGTCCTGATCTTCGCCGGCGGCCACGGTTCCTTCGGCACCAAGCTGGGCGACTATGTGGTCGCTTACGCACTGCCCGATCAGAAGTAACCGCCACCGGTAATACCCTGCAAAGCACGCCGCAAGGCGTGCTTTTTCTTTTTACGCCCCGCCTAATGCGCCGCCCGCAATACCCTTAATTTTTTCACTTTCATTGTTGATAATGGTTATCATTCGCAATATTATAAATGCGTGGTTCCGGCAGTGGCCCACAATCCTTCTCCACCTTAATGGGCAATACGGCAGTCGGCCGCCTACGGGCGGCCCTATTCGGAGGCGCATGGTCGACCACACGCAAAGACACCAAAAGAAGATCCTGCAAGCGGCGGTGAAGACGCGGCGTGCCGGCCTGCCGTTCGAGCCGGTTCCCCCCGTCAATTCGCCCTTTGTTGGGCTTCCCCATCAAACAGAGGCCGTGCTGGTGCACCTGATCGGCCATGATGACTCACAGGAGCCGCCGGAATGAATGTACAGCCTTTTACCGCCATGCTGATGTTCGCCTACGTGCTGCTGATGGTGCCGCTGCTCTACGTCATCGACAGCCGTATGAGCGCCGGTAAGCTGGTGCGCAAAGCCACGCAAAACGTCATCATCATCGCGTTGACGCTACTGTTCTTCAGCGCGATGACCCTGCTGTATTAACGCCACAGCGGCTCAGGCTTAGGGTCTGGCGCCTGAGCCACGCCCTTACCCTCACGGCCGCTCTACGGTTTTCAACCCGCCCATTCTCAGCCAGTGGTAGAGATCCGCGTTGCGTTTGAAACCCAGTTTTCTCATCGCCGCCTGTTTGTGGTTGCTGACGGTTTTCACGCTCAGGTGCAAGTTGCGCGCGATGGTAGTCTGCGGCAATTCACAGGCCAGATAGCGCATCACGTCCTGCTCACGGCGGGTAATGCGCTGCCGTTCGCACCAATGGCACCGGTGCGCTGCCCCGCTTTGCACCCGTGCCGCCAGCGCCAGGTCCAGCTGTCTGACTACGCTGTCCGGCGAGTCATTGCGGAAGATCACCCCCGTTTCGCTGATGCAACGCGGCTTATCGCGCCAGCGAATATCGCCCGGCTCACGCAGCGCAAAATTGATCGGTCGGCTGCCGCTCACTGAACACCGGCAGAAACGCGCCTGCCAGTCTCGCTCCACGGACTGGAACACCATATCCGCCCGATGCGCCTGTGCGGCGTCCAGCAGCTGAACCTGCACGCCGCGGCGCGAGAAATACGCCAGCAGCAGCCGCTGCAATCCTTCAATAAAGAAACGGTCATTATCGATAAACGCCAGAGTGATGGTGCTTTCCATCGGCACGCTCCCTTTGAAATAATCCTTTCCGGTCGCCATCGGGCGTGAGCCATCCCCCCCGATGGCGGGCAGCTCAACGGCATAACGTGGTATCGCGACGGCGCAGGTAATGCGGCTACGGCAGCGCCAGAATGGCGACCGATTGCCCCGAGTAATCGCCGGCCTTGACCGTTCCGGTCACGCCGAGCGTGGACGTAATTGGCACCGTGACGCCACGCGGATCCGCAGTGAACTGGTAACCTTGGTTACCCAGAGCGCCATTGACCCGTAGCGTGCTGTAGACACCGGAATTCCCCAGCTCCAAGCGGCCATTGCTGCCGACGCGGATATACATGACGATAGTCATCTTCTGCGAACACACCACGCGCAGGCTGCCGCGCGCCGTGTTGCCCGTCAGTTCGGTGTCCGACAACACGCCGTGGTTCAGATCGAGCTGTTGCTCATCGATGCCGCACACGCCGACCGGCGGCGGTACGATGCCGCAGATGCTACCGGGCATCAGGATCGCATTGCTGTCACCGACCCCAGAGCCTGAACGAGTGTTGTAAAACAGCCCAACACACTCTTGGGTAATGGCTTCGCCATTGTGGAAAGTCGAGCCTTTTATTGGCAGCGCATTGATGCTCTGGTAAAAGCGACTGAGCTCGCCCATCGTCGCCAATTTGGTAATTTGCGGATAACGTGCCGAACCGACGACATAAGCGGATGGCGACACGCCTGCATTACCGCCGGTGTTAGAACTGGTATGCCGGTGGTTAATCCCAATCGCGCACTGAGCCTGCTGGAAACAAGGGTTGGGCGACGCATCGTCCGTATCCCAACTCTCGAGCACAAACTCATAGGACGCGCTGCTGGGGGAGCCGGTGCTCTTGGTCACGTACGAGTATATTTGCGCCGAGCACAGCCCCGGCAGCAGGCCAAGCAGTAAGTACATCCATCTGAAGTGAACACGCTGCATCGCGTCATATCCTTATTCTGTGGTGCCGGAGCCCGGCGCTCATTGGTAATCCAGACTGAAAGTCGCAATGGCGCTAAAAGCGCCACGACCGATGGTTCGCTTCGCGATCGCTTCCGGTTCGCCGCGCACATAAGCCTGTACGCCGATTACCGTGCTGCCGTTCTGCAACGGGTACTTGCCGCCGGCGCTGTTGAGCGGTAACGGCTGCCCCTGCGGCGTCTCCATGCCGATGGCGATCCCGCGCGCCTGGCTGCTCGCGGCCAGAGCCAGAAGCCCCGGCAGCTGCGCATTCTCCGTGCCTTTGAAGGTGATCGAGACCGTCTTGCCCAGGCTGAGATCGCACTCCGTCAGCCGCAGCTCGAACGGTTGCCCCTGCGTGCGCTGGTTCAGGTACAGGTATTTGTCGACCAGCGTGCCGAAATCCAGCTCGACGTCCTCGTCGCCCGGCTGGATGACGCAAGGCTCCGCCACCAGCGCTCCGTGCATGCGCAGGTTGTCCACCGCGTGCGCCGCGCCGTTCACGCCCAGCGTCAGCAACAGCAGGCCGATGGCTCCGTGGCCGCCTGGCCGGCGGCGGGCTTGTATTGTCTTCACGCGCGCCTCCTTGTTCATTGGTAGTCGGCCCGCAGCGTCGCCGCGGCCTCGAATGCGCCTTCCGTCAAAGCTTCACCCGGTTTGCCGATCGGCACCGCTTCCAGCACCGGCGGTTTGGCGGGATCGACGGGCAGTGCGCTGCCCACTTTGAACGGCTGGGCGTTCTGGTAAATGCGGATCCCCAGAGAGCGCCGATTGGTTTGCACCGCCGCTTCGTCGAACGTCGCGGCGGTGCCGGTCAGGCTCAGCAGCATGTCCCATTTACCGATCCCCGGTTCGCAGCGAATGCGGTAGCTGATGGTTTGCCGGTAGTTCACGCCATCAACCTTGTTGATGCCGACGCGATCGCCGAAGTCCACGTCGATGATCCCATCGTCGTTAAGGGTGCAGGGCGGCGGCGCGATCAGCGTGCCGCGAAACTGCATGTCGGCCGTTTTTTCCGCCCAGGCGGAAGGGCACGCCATCGCGGCGCACAGCAGCACGCTCGCCGTAAAACGTTGTTTCATGCTCTCGCTCCCGCGTTACTGGTAATCCACCTTCATGGTTGCGCCGGCGGTAAACTCGCCCGCCGTCAGCTTGGCGGAGGCCGATTTCACCGGCACCGCCTCAAGCGTCGGCGCGGCCGGATAGGTAAAGCTCAGCCATTGATTGACCGGCCAGCGGCGGCCGCCGTTCAGCAGCGCAATGCCTAACCCGTCCTTGCTGGTGCGCAGCAGCTGGCCGTCGAAACCGCTCGCCGCCCCCTGCACCTGCAGCTTGAGTCCGTTGCTGCTCTGCCCGCTGCACGTCAGCGTGTAATTCACCGCCCGCCGATAATTGGCGCCGTCGATGCGGGTGGTCATCACCTCATCGCCAAAGTCCACTTCGATCGGGCGCCCGCCGTTGATGATGCAGGGAGGCGAAAGCACGGTGACCCGCACGTTCACCGTGGTCGCCTGCGCCGGCAGTTGGCCCAGCGCCAGCATCCCCGCCAGCCAGAACGGTGCCCGGCAACGCGTTATCTTCTGTGCCATCGCCTCGCCTCAGTCATAACTCAGCCTAAAATCCACCGTCGCCCGATACGCGCCGGCCATCAGCGGCGCTGCGGTTCGCTCCGGCGTCACGCTGTAGCTCAACGCATCTTGCCCCGGCGTCAACAGCAGCGGTTCCCCGCGGCTGCCCAGACGAACGTCACGGCCGCGGCCGTCCAGCAGGCGCAGCCCCAGCCCGGAGGTGCCCTGCGCTTTCACCAGCTGCGGGTTGTCGCTGTCCGCCGTCGAGCCGAAGCTGACCGTCACCGCCGGCTGATTCGGCGCCCAGGTCAACGCGCCGGTGCGCGCATCACGCTGGCCGCCCGGGGTGCGCAGACAATCCTGCAAGCGCAGCTCGAACGCCACCGGCTGCCCGCGATCGCCGACCTGCCGCAACCGTGCGGTGCCGGTCTCACCCAGCCAGATGTCCTGCCGCGCGCTGGTCATCTCCAGCCGGCAGGCGCTCTCCGTCAGCGCGCCATACACCTGCAGCACGCCATTGGCGCCCTCTACCTGCCAGTTGTCCACCTCGTCGGCCTGCGCCGGCGGCATCGCTATCACGCCCAGACTGAGCGCCAGCAGCAACGCGCCTGCGCCGATTTTTTTCCGTTCTCGTTTCATCCTTTACCCCTGAATGGCTCACAGCGCGGGTTATGACGCCGTCCGTTTCTCCGGCACCACCTTGCAGCTCGTGCCGCTGCAGCTGAAGCTCAGCTGCGGCCGGCCGCCGTAATCATTGATGTAGGTCAGCACCGGGCTGCCGCCCAGCGCCGCTGCGCTGACGGTCAGGCTCGCCTGGCTTTTCGGCGCGATCATGAAAGGCTCAAACCCCTTCACACCCTCGCCGCCCTTTTTGCTGCCCGCATCGACGATGGTGATGTAGTACGGCGTCGGGTTATTGACCTGGTAACGCTCTCCTTGCCTCGTCAGCGTCAACTGCTCCTGCCACGGCGTCGCCATGTCGGTACGGCTCGGCACGATCGCCGCCGGGCGGTAGAACAGCTTGATGCGCGTCTGCAGCGCAATCTGCAGCGTATTGGGCTTGTTGCTCTTCGGCGGTATCTCGCGCAGGTTGAAGTAGTACAGCGTCTCGCGGTCCTGCGGCAGCTGTTTGGCCGCCGGCAGCGCCTGGATCTTGATCTGGCTCGGTTTGCCCGGCTCGATGCGCTGCACCGGCGGCAACACCACCAGCGGGCTCTGGATCTTGTTGCCCTGCTCGTCCTCCAGCCAGCCCTGCGCCAGGTACGGCAGCTGCTTGTTCTGGTTGCTGAGATTGAGGCTGACCGAATTCTGGCCGCCGTCGAAGATCACCCGGGTGCGGTCGAGCGCGATCGCCGCCTGCGCATGCTGCGACACCGTGACGCCCAGCAGCACGAGCGCCGCCGCGGTTTTCAGAGAAAAAGTTTGCATGTTGTCGATAACTCCAAAGTCAGGATGATGAATTTATTCAACCGGCTCCGCCGGCGCCGCGGCGATCGGCCGGCAAGGCAGCAGCAGCGTACGCGTGAGCATGTCGGCCGGCAGCGTGGCAGGCAGCTGCACCTGACACTGCGCCGCGCCGCTCCAGTGAAGCGTCATAATCTCGCCGGCGTTGATGCCGCTCAGGTACACGCTCCCGCCGTCGTTGACGATGCCGGTTTCTTGTTTACGGGCGTTCAGCACCGTGGCGCCGAACGGCGGCGTGCTGCCGTCCGCCAGTTTGACGATCGCCATTGCCTTCTCGCCGGCGATGACGTCAAACTGACGGTAGCCGATCGCGCCTTCGGTCAGAGTGGCCTGCACCACCGAGCGGGTGGCTTCAGCGTTGTCGCCCAGCTTGTCCAGATCGATGCTGGCCTTGTTGCGGTAGTAGCTGTTGACGTCCGCCACCACCGCCTTGCCGAAGCGGTTGGTGCTGACGGTGCTGCCGTAGCCGCGCACCGGTACCCCGGCCACGCCGTTGGTGTCCAGCAGCAGGCGCGTGCCGCCAATCATGCCGACGCGGTGCAACGCGCCGCCTTCCGGCGTCAGCGTCATGCCGCCCTGCGCGGACAGCCCCACGGCGCTGTAGCGCCCTTCCTGATAGCTGGCGTTGGCGCTCAGACGCGCCGCATCGCCCTCGTGGTTGTAGTAGCCGCTCAGGTTGGCCCCGCGGCGCGAGCTGCCGGCGCTCAGCTGATAGTTGTTGTGCTCATCGACTCGCTGGTAGTACCCCACCCGGTTCGTGTTGTCGTTGCGGTTCACCGTGCTGTTGTAGCTGAGCGTGGCGCCGTTGCCCCACGGCATCGACAGCGACAGGTACATGCCGTCGTCGTTGGTTTCGTTGTAGCGGTTGCGGTAGGCCGACAGCGACAGATTCAGGTTTTTTATCTCGCCGAGATCGAAATAGCGCGACAGCGTCAGGTTGTAACGATCGTTGGACGGACGATCCCAATAGGTCTGGTGGCTGTAGTTGAGATAGCTGCTCAGCCCCCAGTCGCGGAACTGCTTGTTGAAGGTGATGGTGTACATCTCCTTGTTGTTGCCGACCCGGCTGCCGTAATAGCGCGCGTCGAGGTATTCGCTCATGCTCATGAAGTCCTCTTCCGAGAAGCGATAGCCGGCGAAGGTGACCTGGCTGTCCAACTCGTCGAAGGTTTTCGAATAGCTCACGCGATAAGAGCCACCGCTCAGCGTCTCATCCCGCTGCGGCAACCGCGCCCGCGACTGGGTGGCGTCGAACGACAGTGCGCCGAACATCATCAGATCGCGGCCTATCCCCAGCGACAGCGCGTTATAGTCGCCGCCCAGCAGCGCGCCGCCATACAGCGACCACCCGTTGCTGACGCCCCAGGAGAACTCGCCGGTGCCGAACAGCGGCCCGCGCGAATGGTGCTGCCAGTCCGACGGTTTGCCGGCGGCCAGCTTGAAGCGCCACGATCCGGGCCGCGTCAGGTAGGGAATGCTGGCAGTGTTGACCTTGAAGGCCTGCACGCTGCCGTCCTGCTCCTCCACCCGCACGTCCAATTCGCCGCTGATGGCGTCGTTGATGTCCTGAATGCGAAACGGCCCCGCCGCCACCTGGGTTTCATAGATCACACGTCCCTGCTGGCTGATCGTCACCTTGGCGTTGGTCTTGGCGACCCCGACCACCTCTGGCGCATAGCCACGCAGGTTAGGCGGCAGCATGTTGTCGTCCGACACCAGGCTCGCGCCGGAGAAGCGGAAGCTGTCGAAAATGCCCGAATCCAGATAATCTTCACCCAGCGTCAGGCGCGAGCGCAGCGCAGAAACGGCCCGATAGGCGTAGTAACGGCTCCAGTCCAACCGTTTGTCGGTGGATTGCCCGCTGCCGGTCTGGTGATTGACCTGCCCCTGCCAGTCGGCGCGCAGGCGCCAAGCGCCGAGGTTGGCGCCGGCGGTGCCGTTACCGCTGACGCTGTACCCCCGCGAGCCGCCCTGCTGCTGCTGCCGGCTCTGGGCGTTGACGTTGTAATCGAACAGCAGGCCCGGAATGCCTTCATCCCAACGCGACGGCGGATCCCAGTCTTCCGAGCTGTATTCCAGGTAGGCCTGCGGCATGCTTAAATACAGCGCGCCCGTCGCCAGATCGCCGCGCGACACCATGCCTTTCAGGCTGGACTCATCCAGACACTCTCCCTGATGCCACCAGGTGAGCGTTTGCATCGCCGCCGATTTCAGCCCCAGCTGATCGACCAGCGCTTTGCCGACGCAGGCGCGGCTGCCGTCAGGTTCGTTGTCCGGCGGATAAAAAGGGATTTTCTGCTCGGGTAACTCACTTCTATTGAGATGAACCACCATGCTGTAACTTCCCGGCATAATGTATCCACTGCGGGAAAATTGGCTTAGGTCGATATTTTTTCGATCGTTCACGTCCAAAATGTCGGCATTAAACTGAATGCCGCCTTCGGCATATACCCACGTTGATGAACTTCCCAGCGCCAGCGTGATACATAACCCCAGCACCTGAAAACGAAATAGCTTCCCAGCAGGCGACAACATCATATCCCTAACCTTATATCGTATAATTCTGGCGTTGCGGCTCGCCGCAATCGCAGCGCTCAGTAATAATCCAGCTTAAAACGCACGGCGGAAAAATAATTCCCGGCACGCATCGGTTGATTATTGGCAACCAGCTTTATGGAATAATTAAGCGACATACTGCCTGGCGTTATATCGCCAAGCGGCAACGGCCGACCTGGCGCGGCAATATTCCCCAGGCCATCGGATATTTGCAACGCGATGCCTTTCGCTTCGCCGTGCACGCCGAATAAATCGCCCTCGGCATCACCGTCGAAAACCACCTGAAACTGCCGCCAGTCCGGTAAATTCGGCTTCGGGCGTTCAAGCGTGCAGTTGATTAATTCAATGGTGAAGGCATGTGTATTGCCTAAGCCGTCGCGCATCATATTTCCCGTCGGCATCACGGCCATATCGATAGTTTGTTCGCGGCTGCCGGCGGCGATCGCGCAAGCGGTATCAATAATGGCTCCTTGCATATTTACGCGTCCCCATCCTTGAGAGCTGGGCGCCGCCGGCACCGCCGGGCTCATCAGCGTGGCCATCAATATGCAAGGAGACACTAAAGGGTGAATAAATCGGCGCACTGAACCTCCTGACAACTGCCCTTCCATCTTGGAAAAATGCATGCGGGGAGCCCCCGCATGCAAAAAGTCACGCCAATGGCGCAGGCTTACTGGTAAGCCAGCTTGAAGTCGGCTACGGCGGTGAAATCGCCCGGAACCACGCTGGCGGAAGCGCCGTCGCCCTGCAGGTAAGCCGCAAAGCGCAGCGTGTTGGTGCCGGCGCCCAGGTTATGCGGAGCCGTGGCGGTACCCAGCTTGATCGGATTGCTGGCGGTGTCGGTGATGGCGATGCTGGCGCCGCTGGCGGTGCCGACGATGCCCAGCAGATCCTTGTTGGCGGCAGAGGCTTTGCCTTCGAAAGTGGTCGTGACGGTTTTCAGCGTCGAGTTGTCACACTGCTCCAGTTTGATATCGAACTGGCGTGGCGCTGATTTGCCGCCATTTTTCAACGCAACGTTGGAAACCTGGCCCATATCCACGGTCTGATCCACGGTCTCAGGAGAAATGGAGCAAGGCGCATCAATAATGGAACCGGTAAACGTCACTTTGCCATGCCCCTGATCGCCGGCATGCGCCAGAGAAGAAACGCCAAACGCCAGAGCCGCTGCCAGCATGATTTTGTTCAGTTTCATAATTCACTTATTCCTTTAATTTATGTAAAAAGTGCAGGATCGCTCCCGTTCCTTTAACAGTTATTTATATAATCCAGAATGAAAACGGTATTATCCGCAGACAAAGCAAACCCTCACGATAATTAAATCGCGTATTTTATTTCATCATTACCCATTTTAGGTATTCAGCAAAACTCACGCTGACGAGAAAGAAAAAAATCAAACCTGCAAATTCCCACAAAAATTTACTACCCATCATGGAAATTACACTAAGATTTAACTTATTCGCTTGTCTTGGCCCAAATATTGTTACAAAAACCGCGACAATTTGAAAAGTCATTTCCGGCAAAAGCAATAAATACGAGATATAAGCCCAAAAACCGCATAGCAAATATATTTTTGCGAAACAACAGATCGTAAAATTAACAACGTCAGTCAATTATCTCGTAAAATATATATCATGCGACATTATTGATCGCCTTTTTTCTATTTGCGTTATAATGATTCGGAAAAGGAAAGGGAGGCTTATCAATTCGGTCTGGTAAAAACCGGCACCGGGCAGTAAACAATGGAGAAAAGATATGAATTGCAGCCATTACATACAGCATAATGAGCATTTAGCCCCCCCGTTACCGCTTCCGATAGGTGAACGCCGCGGGATTATTGCAGCGGAAATATCGGGTTCAGGCAGGCGTTCGCGACCGGTTCAAGAAGGGTATTGCCGGAACAGGGCATTATTTCCCGGGGGACGCTTACCGTTATATCAAAACTCGGCGGAAGCTTAAGGAAGGCTGACATGATAAAACACACGCCAAAACAACAAGAATTACAAAACCTGCAGCAGCATTTATTAACCACGCTGCACCGCCTCTGCCCTGTGTCCAACGGCGCGGCGCCCCCGCCCCCCGGCGAGTGGCCCACTACCCGCCAGCTGGCGGAGTCTAACGACATCACGATCTATCAGGCGCGCAACCTGCTGTTGAATCTGGCCGGCAGGGGCAAAGTTTTGGTCACACCGGGGCCGGTCAATAAATCGTTGCGCTGGTACCCTTCCCTCTGAACGCATTTTTTCTGCCGGTGTCCCCCAGGTTACCGGCAGGCTTCGCGCGAGCGAGACTATCCGGCGTCCGTGCGCCTGACGCGCGGATATTTCCATAGCCAACGCCCGCTGACCATGCGCCAGTAGAACAGGGCGCCGCGCACCGCCCAATCGAAGAACATCCCCAACCAGACGCCCACTACGCCCATGCCGAGTTCGATGCCGAGCACATAGCCGGCCACCACGCGACAGCCCCACATGCCGAGCATCGTCACCCACATGGCGAAGCGGGCGTCGCGCGCGCCTTTCAGCCCGGCGGGCAATACCCAGGAAGCGGCCCAGATCGGCATAAAGGCAGCATTGAGCCAAATCAGGGTTTTCACCACCGTTTTAACATCATCCTGCGAGGTATAAAACGCGGCGAACACCCCGGCCAGTGGCGCCGTGCCCCAGGCGATGGCGGTGAGCCCAAGGGTCGACAGCCAAAAAATATGGCGCAGCTGCCGCTCCGCCTGGCCGATCTCACCTTTGCCGAGCCGCCGGCCCACGATGATGGTCGAGGCCGAGCCCAGCGCGTTGCCCGGCAAGTTGATCAACGAAGCGATGGAGAAGGCGATGAAGTTACCGGCGATCACGTTGGTGCCCATGCCGGCGACGAACATCTGCGTCAACAGCTTGCCGCCGTTGAACAGCACCGATTCGACGCTGGCGGGAATGCCGATCCCCAACACTTCCCACAGGATGCTCATCTTCAGCGGCGTGAAATAGCTTTTCAGCGTGATGTGCAGCGCCGGGTTAAAACCGATCGCCAACACATAGAGAATGGCGATGGCGCCGATATAGCGGGAAATCGTCAGCCCCAGCCCGGCGCCGACGAAACCCAGTCCGTGCCAACCCAGCATGCCGTAAATCAGGATACTGCTGATGATGATATTGAGGATATTCATGCCGCCGTTGATCAGCAGCGGGATCTTGGTGTTGCCCGCGCCGCGCAGGGCGCCGCTGCCAATCAGCGCAATCGCCGCCGCCGGGTAGCTCCACACCGTGGTCTGCAAGTAAGAAAGCGCCAGCGCCTTCACCTCCGGCGAGGCCGCCCCGGCGATCACATCGATGATCGGTTCACCCGCCAGATGAATGCCTGCCGCCAACAGCAGCGCCACGCCGGTCATCAAGACCAGGGACTGACGCGCTGCCGCCCGCGCTCGCCGGCGATCGCGCTTGCCGAGGCTGAAGGCCACCACCACGGTGGTGCCGAGATCCACCGCGGCAAAAAAGGCGATGATCACCATGTTGAAGCTGTCCGCCAGCCCCACCCCGGCCATCGCCTCTTTACCGAGCCAGCTCACCAGAAAGGTGCTCAGCACCCCCATCAACAGAACGCAGGCGTTCTCCAGAAAAATGGGCACCGCCAGCGGCGTGATTTCGCGCCAGAACAGCACGCGGTAGCTTTTCCGTTTGGCGTACCAGGGCGTATTTTCCACGCGCTGACGCAGGGCGGCATACAGGTTCAAGGTGGGCTCGATGGATAAAAGTGAAACATCATTTCAAATGATGAGCGATAAATCGTTATCCTGCAAAGAATTTTTGGGCGCCCGCGACGAGCGCCCGAAAGGCACACCGTCGCGCTACTCCATGTAATCTTCCTGATCGGCCTGCGCCGCCGCGATAAAGCGCGCGGTGCTGCGGCTGAGCGTGGTGCACTTATCCGTCAGCAGCTGATTGTCCTGCTGCAGAGTCAGGTAGCGCGCCTGGGTGAGCGCCGGCAACTGCCGATACCCCGCCGCCTGCGTATTCCAGCCGCGATGCTGCGCCGCTCGCATCGCGGTGCGTTGCAATTTAACATCGTCCGGTACCTCACTGCGCCCGCAGTCCACGCGCAGGAAGTGCCCGCCGGCCAGCATCGAAGCGATGTGATCCAACTGTGCCTGCAGCGGCGGCGTTGGTTTATGCGCCGTCTGCTGACAACCCGCAAGCAACAGCAACGCCACCGCGCCGCAAAGAGACGTGCGAAACAGAGTAGACATGGGAGCTCCCGGAAAAACCTGTGGGTGATGAGATGATCTTAGGTGAGCGAATGCCGGGCGGCAAGGCGGGCAGCACGCTTAACGGCGACCGCTGCTGACCTTGGTGGCGCGGGCGGGGTTGCCGGCGACGAATTCCAGCGTGGGGGAATAGTAAAACGGCAGCCAGGCGTTATAGCCGCTCTCCCACTCCCATTTGACCGGGCAGGGCCACAGCATGTCTTCATGCAGGATGTAATAGATCCACCGCCCGGGCGGACGGCGCGGTTTGCGCATTTTCATAGCGAGTACGGCGGCCTGATGGCGTGCGATAAGGTTAACTGCTGCATTTTACCGCGATTTGGGCTGCGGGGACAGCCCGGGTTGCCGGCGAGCGTTACCCGCCGCTCGCGGCCCCCAGCGCCACCACCCTATCCGCCGAGTCGATCGTCGATTTTCTGTGGGCGACAATCACCCGCGTGATATTCAGCGAAGATATCGCCCGGTTGATCGCCAATTCATTCTCAACGTCCAGATGGCTGGTCGCTTCATCCATAAACAGCACGCTTGGTCGCCGGTAGAGGGCGCGTGCAATAAACAAACGTTGCTTTTGCCCGCCGGAGATGCCGTTCCCCAGCTCTCCGATCAGGGTTTCGTAACCCATCGGCATCTGCATGATTTCTTCGTGAATGTTGCTGTGCATCGCACAGGCCACAATCCACTCTTTATTGGCGTTGACCTCGAAGCCGCTGATGTTTTCCGCGATTGAGCCGGAGAATAACCGGTCGTCCTGCAACACGCAGGCGATCGCATTGCGGTAGTTATTCACGCCGATTTTATGGATATCCATCATGTCGGCCAGGATCTCTCCCGAGGTCGGGTTGAGCAAGCCGCACATGACCTTCAGCAAGGTGGTTTTCCCCACGCCTGACGCCCCGACGATGGCGACGCTCTCGCCGGCGGCGATGCGGATATCCAGGTCTTTAAAGATCGGCCGGGACAGCGCGTCATATTGATAGGTGAGGTTTTTAACCTCCACGGCAACCCCCTTGCCCGGTTCGAATACCCGCCGTGGCGCGGACTCCGCCTCCGCATCGGTAAAGACGATGTCGGATATCCTCTCATTGTGCAGCGACAGCATGCGCAGGCCGATCGCCAGATCGATCAGGCTGGAAGCCCGCTGCGAGAACTGGCCGCGATAGGCGTTGAACGCCATGAACATGCCGAGCGTCATAGAATTGTCGATGACCATCATGGCGCCGAGCCAAAGTATCGCCACCTGATCGAGCGTGGTGATAAAGGTATTGATCCCACCGAACATCATATTGAAACGGGTAATTTTGATATTGGTATTGGCGGCATCGACATTCAAATTGAGCCAATAGCTGGAGCGCGTTTCCTTGATGCCCAGCGCTTTGACCGTGGAAATACCGTACAGCGTCTCCATGAAATGCGAGTTGGCCTTGGCCGCCTTGACGATTTGTTCCTCCGAGAATTGGCGGTAGGTGCGGTAGGTCATCATCCTGATGAGGATGTAGACCAGGGTGAAGCCTGACACCACCCAGACCAGCCAGCCGCCATAGACCATCATCATCACGAACAAGCCGACTGTCATGATGCCGTCGATGATCCCGCCGACGATATTATTGGTAAAGGTGGTTCTGATCGCATCCAATGAGGAAAACCGCGATTGGATATCCCCCAGGTGCCGTTTCTCGAAAAAGTCCAGCGGCAGCTTCAGCAGATGTTCGAACAGCGTCGTCTTCCACTGGATATCGGTCAGCGTCCCCAGCACGATGGAAATCCAGGCCCTGGCGATGCTGACCACGGCGCGGAACAGGGTGAAGAAGATCAGCCCCAAACAGATGACCGTCAGCAAGCTGTAGTCATGCGCCTGAATGACATGGTCGGTCACAAGCTGGGTCCCCACGGGCAGCAGCAGGTTGACCGACTCAATGACGAGCGATAACGCAAAAATCTTGAGCAGCGTCCCCGGCAGCCCCTCGATGTTTTTCATCAAATCCAGCAGGCGTAAACGGGTCTTTAAGGTCTCTTGCTGAAAAGCCTTGTCGGGCCACAGCTCCAGCGCAATGCCGGTAAAATGGTTCGACATCTCTTGCAGGCCAATCACTCGGCGCCCGAAGGCAGGATCGTGAATCACAAAGCCCGCGCGCTGAACCTTAACCAGCACCACGAAATGGTTCATGTTCCAATGCAATACGCAGGGCGTTTTCAGCTGATTGATTTCATCGATGTCCAGCGACAAGGCCCGCGTCTTCAGCTGAATTTGCGCCGCGATTTGTGACAGAGTGCCCAGGGTCGCGCCCTGGGTGGAAATGCCGAACCGCTGCCGCAGGCTCAGCATATCCACATTAAATCCGTAATAAGAAGAGATCATCGCGAGGCAGGCCAGGCCGCACTCCGATGACTCCGACTGCAAGATGCTCGGCACCCGTTTACGCAGAGAGAACGTTAACTTTTCGTTGATCCGCTCAAAAAGATTATGATCCTTCATCGACTCTCCCCACCACGCTGTTTTTTATGTCATACAAAGGCGCGACCGCCCATTGATAAAGCGGTTTCTTATCCAGGAAAACAATCACCCTGGCCTGCAGCCCACTGCTGATCTCCAGATATTTTCCTTTGTCGCTGAATTGCGTATCGCTGATGGACGCCAACACTTTGTAGTAGGCGTTCCGCTCCCTTTTATTGCCGCTGCTGTATTCCGCCATCTCCTGCGGGGAAGCCGGAACCGAAGAGATGGATTCAATGCGCCCCGGAAACTGGCCGAACTTGTCCGAGGGAAAAGCCTCGTAGCGAATGTTGATGCCATCGCCGATTTTCACGTAGGGCAAACTGTTATTCGGCAGCCACAGCACCAGGTAATATTTGATGTTTTCAATCGGCTTGATCTGCGCCAGACTGCTGCCGCTCTCGACCACCTGCCCGGCGGTCACGCTCAGCGACTCGATTTTCCCCTTCAGCGGCGCTTTGATAATCACCTGGTCGCCGGCGTTGGATTCCGCCAATTGGCGTTGCAGCTCGCTGCGTTGCGATTCGCTTTGCGATATTTGATTGTCGTAATCGGCGGCGCGAATCAGCAGATCGCTACGCAGCTGCGACAGCTGGATATTTTGCTGAATCTTTTGGCTGTTGAGCGCCTGATAGGAGCTCTGCTGTTGCTGAAAGAGCGAACGCTGATAATTTAGCTGATCTTTGGTAATCAGCCCTTTCGTCAGGTAATGCTCGTAGTTTTTCAAACTCTCCCTCATTTTTTCCATGCCGTCTCTGGCACTGAGGTTCAGTTTTTCCGTTTCTTTATACGCTATCTCATAGCTATCGATCTGTTTTCTCAGGTTCTCCAGCATCGCGTCTTTGTTTTTTTTCAGCTTGCTGATGATCGAATCCAGATTGCCAATCTGTTTGTTGATTTCACTCGCGGCAATATGGCTGACATTACCTGATGCCGTACTTCTGGAAACATCAATGATATAGAGCGGCTCGTCTTTTTCCACCACGTCACCGGCCTGGTGAAAAGATCGATTCACGTAACCATATTGGGAGGAAAATACGTTCGTCGAATGCGGAATGCTGATCACTTCGCCCTCGACATCAACCCTGCGCGTATACTCACAAAAATAGAGTGCGCCCGCTAAAATAAGAATAAAAATAAAGCACGTAACGGTAATCACAGAGCTCGACGCGCCGGAAATTAACAGCGCTCTGCCGGTCCATCGTTGACGTTGATAATTGACCGCCTCCTGGCGGAAAATATTTCTGCTCTTATTCTCACTCATAGGGAGAGCCTGCGCATGCCTGACCGAAAGACAGCCGCAGCAAGAGCGCTGCGGCCTTGGACAACGATATTGATTTAGCTGATGGTGCCGTTAATCAGCCCATCGAGGCCTTTTTTGGAGTATTCCAGGGTGGTGTCCCAGCCGATAACAGCTGCGGCTACGCCGCTGGCCACCCCGCCCAGGATGCCGCCGGCAACCATGCCGACGCCCTGGCCAATGGAGCCGATGCCCAACAGGCCACCACCGTCGCCGCCGTGCTTACCGCCGATAACGGCGCCCGCCATGCTGCCAACGGAGGCGCCCAGAGCAACGGACGACACGGCTTCTGCGGCATTCGTGACGGCACTGCCAATCAGACCGGCCAGCCCATTGCTCATATCCCAGGAATAGGCGCCTGACACTTCATTCATTTCGATAACAGACAGTTCTTTCATTGGTTAATCTCCATATTTAAACGGACAAACACAGCCATACATGCGTGTTGTCATTACATTGGCATCGGCCTGCAGCGCCGGATGCCACCAATAATGCCGCGGGAAAAGACGGCATTATATTTTTGATGCGGCTCCCTTAATTCTGCGTAATGGTGAATGTCATGACGGCATCGGCCTGCCCGGGGCTAATATCCCCCGTCTGCTTATAACGCGCCATTAAGGGAATTCTGATCTCTTTTTCGGCAGCGGTGTGATAGTTAATCGGCCGGGAAAACGTGAGCGGATTACGGTTCTCGTCCAGGATCTCCACGGCAACGCCCTTTGCCGCATCAGAACCGTCGGCAATAGCGATCATGCCTACGCCCGGCGAATTTCCGGCCGCTTCAAACGTCACCTGTACCGGAATATTGTCTTCCTGGCATTGCAGGACCACGAAGAAGTTACGTTCGGAAGACACGGCGCTGCTGCCGACTCCATTAAACTCACTGCGTTTTGGGCTGCCTAAGTCCACCGTTTGATTTTTATAATTCAAATCCACCAGGCAGCTTTTCTGAATGACCTTCATGCCGGAAATACTCAAGTCCAATACCGAGGTCGAGTCCAGATAATATCTGGCGATAATCTTCCCCCCCATATCTCCGCCGGTTTTAATCGGGCCGGTTTTGATAAACGTCAGCCTGACATCATTGCGGTTGATCCACGGCGTCAGCAGGTTGGGCGAAATCGCCGTATTGAAAGGCACGTTCTTATTGCTCTGCCACAGGTCCGAAATCGTCACGCCTACGCCGTCGATGCCCGTTTCAAATACGCCGGGCAGCGCACTCGGCGTCAGCGGCGACAGGGAGCGATAGGCCACCGAGCCCGAGCAAAGAAAAGAAAACGTGGTGCCGCTGATGCTGTTTTCCGTACGGACAGCCAACTGTTCGCCGATTTCAATACGCGGATCCACGGCCAGCGTCAGCAACCCCATGCGGATGGTTTTCGCGTTGGTGGTACAGGTGCCGGCATACGCCACCGTCGTTAGCGTCGCCAGCCATAGCAGAGCGCCGTAACCGAATATCCTGATAAAAACGTTCATTTTCACTCTCACTTAACAAGTCATGATGGATACGGAGCGAGATCTATTGGCAAACGCCATTGAGGGTTTGGATCCCTGCGGCGGGTTTCTCCGCCGGCAGTTGATAGCTGATGCGGCACTGATGCTCGGTATTTCTCCCCCACTGCACGATGAGCCGGCCTTGTTCCGCCATGCCGGACAGATAAACCAACCCATCACCACCAATCAGGAACGGCTGCGCCGAATGATCCGCATCGCGGACGCTGGCCCCCAGAGGGAGAGGCACCCCATGTGGATCCGTGACTCTCATCAGGATCCTTTTGCCGACGTGCGCCTTGAAATTCGCCCGGCTTACCGCGCCGCGGGTGGGCGTGACCGACTGGTTGGTCAGCGCGAGATCGACATCATCCGGCAAACTTTCCACATCAAGACGAATCGAGTTGTTGCGATAAGGCGTGGCGTAAGGAACGATGGCATAGCCGCGCCAGTCGGTTTTCACCCCAACCTGGTTGCCGACCGCCACATCGCTGGCGCCGGCCGCCGTCACCAGCGCGGCCGTCTCACCAAAGGGCTGGCCGAAGGTGACGCCGTCTTCGTGGGCAATCACCCCCCCTTTCACGCCATAGTTGACGCGCTGTTGGCTGCGATCGTAAGCGTACCCCGCGACGAGTTCGCCGTAGGTGGCGCGCCAGTCAAGGTTGGCATTGCCGCTGTTATCCTGGCCCTGATTGCCATACCCTTCCTGTACGCTCCAGTTAAGGTTGTTGCCGGCCAGCGCCGTGCCGTTAAGCCCCGCCGTATGGCTGGTATTGCCTTTTTGGCTGGTATTGAGGCTATAGGTGGCGTAGGTGTTGCTCAGCCATTTTTCCAATGGCACGCTGATATTGAAGGCAAACAGTTGGTCACGATCGTAAATACGCCGTTGCCCCCGGTCTGAGTCACCGTAAATCGCCTGTGAATTACGGTTATAGCTGTAGTTAAAACCGTAACTGATGCCATTCCAGCTATTGTTGTAACCCGCGCTCAGCGATTGCATGTTGCGCTCGGAATTCCAGTAATCTTCGCTGACCGCGCTGAGGGAAAGCGAACCGGCTCCCTCCCATAAATTCTGGTTGAGCGTGATCTCGGCGCGATTCTTACGGCGGTCAGTCAGGGCATAGCGATTGCCGCTGCGGTAGGTGTCCAGCACTTCCTGCAACCCATAATAGCCGCTGGTCGAATAGCGGTAGCCGGCAATGGCAAAGTTCGTGCCGGTCGCTACGATGTTTTTGCTGTAGCGCACCCGCCACGACTGGCCGTCGCTTTTCGGCTGATGTTCCTGTTTCGCCCAGGCCTGAGTCGCGTCCACCGACAGGGCACCGAACTCGCCCAGGTTTTTACCCACCCCCAAGGCCAAGGATTGATACGGGCCGGCGAATTGTCCGCCGCCATAGAGGGTAAAGCCGGCCGGCAAGCCATAAATCAGGCTGCCCTGCGAGAAAACCTTTTTCTCCACGCTGTGATCGTAGGTGCGGTATTGACCGGACGTCAGCGCGTATTTCAGGCGTCCTTCGCGTTGCAATACCGGCAAGCTGGCAAAAGGCACGGTCATATGCTGTTCGCTGCCGTCCGCCTCTTTGATGGTCACGTCCAAATCGCCGCTGCCGCCGGTCGGATACATGTCAGAAATCTCGAACGCGCCCGGCGCGACGTAACTCTGGTAGATGACATAACCGTTTTGGCGAATGACCACCTGCGCGTTGCTGCGCGCGATGCCGCGCACCACCGGCGCATAGCCGCGCAGGCTTTCCGGCAACATATCGTCATCGGAGGCCAGCTGCGCGCCGCGAAACGACACGCTGTCAAACACATCGGACGGACTGCTGCTTTCACCCAGCGTGAGCAAGCTCTTCAGGCTGATGATATTGCGCTGGGCGTAGGTATAGACGGTATCCCAGCGATCTTCAGACTGACGCCCGCCGCCGCCGCTGTTGTAACTCCAGGTGGTGTAATTCCGCACCCGCCAGGCGCCCAGATTGAAACCCGGCCGCAGGTTGAGGTAGTAGCTGCTCGCGCTCTGGGTAAAACGGTCGCGCCCCTTGCTGTTGCTGCCGGTGAAACCGTAGTTGAGCAGCATCGCCGGCATCCCTTCATCCCACAGTTCGGGCGGCACATAGCCGCGTACCCGATTTTCCAACGCCGCCTGGGGGATGCTCAGCACCAGCCGCTGGCGATTGAATTGAAATTGCGCCGAGGCCTGCGGGATGGCGGCCAAATTCGCGCACTCTTCAGCGCGGTTCAATGCGGGAAACAGCTCGATCTTCACGCCGAGCCGTTGTAAATCTTCTCCCGTCAGGCAGGGCTGCAGGCCGGCTTTATCGCCGCCGCCGGGCTTGATGACAAACCGTATCTCACGCGTTTCCATCAGCATGTCATTCACCCAAATATCCACCCGATACTTGCCGGGCACCTGGTTGCCGTTTTCAAACACCGACAGGTCAATATGCTGTTGGCCCGACCGCCCCGTTTCCAGCAACGCCGGATTGAAATAGTCACGGGAAAAAGCGGGGTTGGGCATGTTGCCGCATACCGCCGTGGTTGCCGTGAATAAGACGATGCGTTTCAGCCAAGCATCCCGCTTCGCTGCTCTACGCTGACGAGTTATCATTCATTAGCTCCATTATTGAATTCGTTATTCCTTTCCGCCCCCCATCCCCTGGCGGTTAAATACCTGACTGATGCTCCTTGCCGGTGCCGCCGTAGTCGTTAATTAATTTCCAACTGACCGACGACGCGCCTGAAACCGGTAATGAAAACATTTCACTGCTCATCGGCGCGATATAAGTCACCTCTTTCATTTCGCGCCCGCCAATGCGAACATAATGAAAATTCATATAATACGGCGTGGGATTGGTGAGTTTTAATTCCTTGCCGACGCGCTGCCACGTCAACCGTTGGGTCACATCCTCGGGAACCTGTTTGAGCAGCGCCGCAGGACGATAAATCAGTTTGAGGCGCGTTTTTACCGCAATTTGCAAGGTGTTCGACTTACCCATGTGTTCTGTCGAGGGAATGGACTTTATATTCATCCAATACAAACTCTCTTTATCCTGCGGCAAGTCATCGCCGACGCGGACGATACGCAGCATATTCTCCTGATGCCCATCCAGCCGAAATAAAGGCGGCGTAATGATAAAGGCTATCTTATCCACGCCGCTCTGTTGATTATCCAGCCAGGACTGAATTAAATAGGGTTCGTTGTCCGGGTTGTCGACGCTGATTGAAGCTTCTTTTTTTTCACCGTTAAAAATTACTCGCGTTCCGCCGACAACCACACCGGCCTGCGCCGTAGAAAAAAATAATAATAAAATTAATCCCATTAGGGCACTGCAGCGATTAAACCGCATAATATTATCTCCGAGGCAATACGGCCCGCTGGAAACCAGCGGGCAAGAAAATATTATCAGTTGTAATTCAGCGTGAAGGTCGCGACGCTATTGGCTTTACCGGCAGTCACATCTGCAAGCGTGGAAATATAACGCGCGGTAAAATCAAGATTGTTTTTCACGCCGCTGCCGGAAGCCAGCGGATAGGCCGTTGAGGCCGTGTAAAGCGGAAGAACATTGTTAGAAATATCAGACAGCTGGATGCCTACGCCCGTGGCGACATCCGTTTCCTGGGTCAGCTGCAATACGTTGCTGTCACCATTATCGGCCGCGCCGTCGAACTTAACGGTGGCGCTTTTTACCGTATCCGGACAATCCGTCACTTCCAGCGTAAATTTAGTCGCCGAGGACGTGGATCCCTTGCCCCCCGCAAATGCCGTTCGGGCCACATCGCCCAGAACAACATTTAATGGATTACTCAAGTCATTTGTGACCTTGCACGCGGCATCAACAATATTCCCGGTAAAATTAACCTGCCCGTCCGCCGCCAGGGCCGGCAAAGCACTCGAAAAACTCGCCGCAACCAATGCCAACATAATCACTTTTTTTTCCATCATGGGTACTTCTCCTTTTGATTGGACAAACTTTAAAATATCCCTACCACGGCTAATCCGTGATAAGGCGAATAGGAGCTCCGCCCCTTTCACAGTTAATTATGCTTGGCTTTCCCTCTTTAGCAATACATAAAATCAATGTAAAGATGAGAAAAGATAATTACCCCGAATTGAATTGGCATCATTCTTATTTTTATTTTAAAAAAACCAAAAAAAAGGCGTTTCTTGATTCATTCATCTGGCCGAAAAGGAAAGGTTTATCAGCGTACTTCACACACCACCCACAAGATAATCCACTCATTCCCCCTTCAATGAATGCGCGCAAGGATTAATCGTCACAAATATGAAAGACACCGCACGAGCGCGAATAACCGGAGAGGTTTTTTATTCTTGCAAGGGGAAATGACGAGCCGACGGAGAAACCAGAGGATGCAGCGAAAGTTAGGCGTTCAGAAGCGGTAAAACATGGGGGCGTGCTTTCTCTTAAATAAGAAAACGCCGACAATAAAATCAGCGTAATCATGCTGCGGGAAGGGAACCGCCCTCGATCATCAGCGATTCCATTCCGGCGCAGGTTAATTCAGCGATGTGGCCGCGTTCTCTTGATGCTCAATTCATAACAAACACTTCTCCGTCTTATTTTCAGCGGGATTAATCGTCATGGCGATAATCCTCCCCCAGCCCTCGGCCCGGTAAGGTTTCACACGCCAGGCCATCGCCCGCCGGTGCGACGATCGGGTAGCGATCGTCAGGGGTGATAAATACCTGCGAGGTCGCGATATACCCGTCGCTAAACTCGGCTTCGATAAAGGTGGCCTCCCAACCCTGTGCAGGGGCGTTCAGCCGAAATTCGCCGCGGTTCGCCTCCAGCGGCGCCGAGGTATAACGCACGCCGCACGAGTAGCGAAAATCTCGGGCCGTGCGGTTATGCGCAGTCCAGCGCAACACCCTGATCGGCGGCTCGGAAAAGCGCAGCGTGCGCTGCGCCGTCTCTGAGCCGTTGCTCTGCACCTCGATCGTCGGTAGCGCAATATCACGTTGACGACGGTTGACCAAGGCCAGAACCGCGCGTTCGGGGACCGTGCGTTCGTCGCCGGCGATGGCTCGCATCGAGACCTCCCCCGGCAACTTATTCAAATAAAACCGCGTGCTGTCGGGTGGATAACGTTCGTCGCCGCCGGCGACGATGAAATACTTCGGCGCCGGAGACCGCCCGCGCTCGGCCAGAGGGGGGTATTCGATGGGATCTTCAATCTGCATCAGCTTGTCAAACGCCGGGGTCTCTATGCGCCGATCGATGCCCAGTTGGTAATAAGGGTGAAATGCCAAAGGCCAACGCCCGCCATACGTGCGATAGGTATGCTTCATCACCTGCCGCGCCGCGATCCCGTCAGGGAAAATGGCGGCCACGGCATCGATGCGCTCATCTGAAAGCGCCGTCAACATGGCCGTGGTTCCTCCTTCAGACACGCCCGCGACGATAAATTTGTCTATCCCCCACTGGCGCAATTCGCGCTGCGCCAACGTCATGGTTTGCGACAACGCCGCCGTCATCGGGATATGGAGCGGCATCATCAAATATTCATCGGCATCATCCAGGAACAATCGCCATCCTCTGGCCCGGCTTTCCGCCCCTGAGCGGCGCCGCCCCTCATTTTGGTATTCCAGGTACGGGTAAGGCAGCCGATTGACCACCACCACCACCGTTTTGCTCTGCGCCGCCAGCGCCTCGGCGGAAAACGCCGGCTTTTGATTGCCCGACGTTCCCGGGCCGGCGGCGCTGCACGCGCAGTCTTCGCTCATCACCAGCAACGCTTTACCGGTGAATGCCCCGTTGGGAATATAAATGTCCACGTCGTGCCACCACTGCGTCGGCCGGATCGCGTCTTGCGGCGACCAGGATTGCGACATCAGCCGATAATGACGAATTTCCGTGTCTTGACCGCTCTCCACGCTTTTTAATGAAAATGACAGGGGCAGCGTGGCCAGTTGCTGGTTATAGCAAGGGATCACCGTCTGTAATGCTGGGTGCTCATCGGCGAAGCAGGTGTCTTCCTCCTTGGCCGCGGCGTACCGGCAGACGGCCAAAGCCAGCCAAATCAAGGTAATATAAGCGGAGATCTTTAACATTTTTCCCCCACGATAGTTGACGTTGCCCCGCCCTCTCAGGCCGGCGCGGCGGCAAACGGGCATCAACAGCCTCACGAGGCGTGATGAAATAATATCGGGTAGCCGAAGCTGTCTTTTTCGAACATCACCTCTTTCTCGTTTTCCCCCACCAGCACGCTATAAATGTTGTTCTCCTTATAACGACTCATGGCGACGTAGAGCACGACCTCGCGATGATCCGTCAGGGTGAACTGTCTGCGCTTGGCAGTAATTTCCAACGTAAACGCCACCACGGGATTGTTGTTTAAAAACACCGCGGTCTGTCTCATGGACAGGATTCTGGCCTGCGCTTTCTCCGCAACCTGAAAGGGGGTGGCGTCGCTGGGGTAGCGGATATCCATCTTCTTTTGGATATAGATGACGTTAAACACCGCCAATGCCAGCGCCACAAAAAGATTGATAACCATAATCAGCATGATTTTATTTGCCATTCATCCTCCCGCCCCGTTCCCTGTACCGCGCTCGCGGTTGACTTAAAAGTGCCCTTGCGGGCACTTTTCCTTAGAGGCTCAAGAGGATTTGCGGCCAAACAACTGCGAGAACGCGCTAATCCCGGCATCGATGACGGCGCCAATGCCTTCACCGAGTTTTGCGCCGGCGTTTGACGCATCCGCATGGATACCGAAAAGACCGGTGCCGGCATCCACGATGGCGCCAATGCCCGTACCCAGGATTTTGCCGGCGTCGGAAGCGATGCCCGCGCCGGATACCGCCATAACTTCTACTTCAGTCAGTTCTTTCATACTCGCTCCTTTGCATTAATCTAAAGTGTTCCGTATTGAGAAAATGAAACCCTCACTCTTCGTTCACCTCCTTTTGTCTGCCAATAAAACTCGCCCGGTGAAAACGTCAGAACAGACCGAATTCACGACAGAGATAGTCGGCGACGCCATTGCGGCTGTTGGGCAACGCCACCGGATTCAACGGCAGCGCGCGTTTCAATTCGCTCATGGCATTGCCCATGACCACGCCCGTGCCGGCCCAGCGCAGCATGTCCAGATCGTTCATCGCATCGCCGAAAGAGAGGCAATCGCGCATCGCTATCTGTTTGGAATTCAAATAGTCGGCCACGCTTCTGGCCTTGGAAATATGCTTATCCATGATGTCTATCGTTTCCGTGGAGGACTTACAGATGGACAGCGTTTTGCCGAAGGCCTGGTTGACCTGGTCAAAGAGCGTCTCGATCGGCGCCGCGTCGCCATGCACCAGCACTTTCAATATCCGCTGCCGCTTCATGGCCTCAGGCTCGACATAGCGGCAGGCCACGCCCGACGTTTTGACGTAGTCAGAAAAATGCGGGTTCTCTTCGGCCATCATCCAGCCCTCTCGGGTGAACAGGGTCACGTGGAACGGGCTGGCGAATAAAAAATCGATCAGCCCGGTTTGCAGCTCTGCAGGCAAAAAATAGCTTCTATCCGCCACGGCCTGCCCTTCGATGTTGACCATCGCGCCGTTGCAAGAAACGATCACCGGCGAGAACCCCAGCCCGTCCACGATCCCGCGCGCATCCGCGTCGCAGCGCCCCGTTGCAATGACGATTTCCAGCCCACGACGCTGTAAAATGTTGAGCGTTTCCACCGTCACATCGGATAGATTCCCGGACGGATCGAGCAAGGTGCCGTCAAGATCGCTCACGATCGCCCGGTACTTTATTTTGCCGTCGATGGCCAGCCACATATCATGCCTCCTCAGCCTGGATAATCCCGTCCTCAGCGCAGATGTCGCTGTCGGGCGGGAGATTGGCGATCGCGAGCGCAATAATCAGAAAACGTCGGCCCAATTCGACGATGTTTTCCCGAGCGATCTCGTGAGAATCATAAAACAGTGAAATGGCGAGCCGTTCCGCCTCGGGGAACAGGCACAGCACCGTTTGGTGATTGCTGCCGCTGACGATATCCATCACGCGGCACTGAAACGGCAGCCGCGGATCCACCGCCGGTTTCGGCATATTTTCAAACACGAACAGGCTGCCGAACGGCGAGGTGGGCACCCAATTCTCGTCGTATCGATTCAGTTCGGAAAAGGCGTATTTCTGCCTGGAGGTTTGTGAATCCGCGATGTCATCCAGCAGGTCATACAGGGGGCGGCGGCGAATCGCCTGCAGCCGCAGCACCGGGCTTGCGACACACAGGCCAAACAGCGTCTGCACCTGCTCAATGTCGGCCGGGCGCTCGCTCATGGTCGTGCCGATGGCGATATCATCGCAAGCCAGCGCCTCGGCCAGCGCCAGCATCCAGGCCAGCTGCGTCAGTTGGTTGACCGTGATCCCCTGCCGCCGACAAAACGCGGTGAGGCGCGCCATCTGCGCGCTGGAGAATTCGTCGCCATGCTGACGCATCCGGCGCCCCTGCGGTACGAGCGGCGGTGCGGCAGACAGCGGCAAGCGTTGATTGACCGGCGCATCCCGCAGATAGTCTGCCCAGAAGGCCCGCGCCTCGGGGTCATTGCCGTGCGTGCGCACATGGGCGGCGAAAGGTTCGAATCGGTTAATCTCCGGCGTTGGCACCCTGCCCGCCGACAGGGCGAGGTAATCGTTGAACCACTGGCCGAACAACACCCCCAGCGACCAACCATCAAACAAAATATGGTTAAAGGTCTGTACCAGATAGTGCTCGTCCGCATGCAACCTGATGAGGCGCCAGCGAATCAACGGCGGCGCATCCAGCTCAAACGCGGTTTCCCGCTCCCGGGCCAGCAGCGCCTCCATCCGTTCCTCCAGAGAGCCTGGCGCGGCATCCGACCAATCGTCCATCGCGATCGGCGCCTGAAGCGTCTCGCAGACAAAGACGTTGGGCCGGCCGCGGCGGGTTTGATCGTCGAATCCGGCGCGCAGCATTTCAAACCGCTGCAGCGCCAGCGCCCACGCCCGATCCAACACCTCGGGCTGCAACGGCCCCGCGATCTCATAAACCGCCTGATCAATCTGATACTCGCGGTTAAGTCGGTTGAAATACATCAACTCTCGCTGGGTAACCGTAGCTTCGAAAACGGCGGCGAGGCGATGCTTTTGCTGCCAGCGATCCAATTCGGCGAGGCTGACGTCGGCATGGGGGAAGTCCCCCGGGCTGGCGAGACAAACGCCGTTGCTGGCCTCGTGGCAACAGTGCTCGACCAGCGCCGACAGGCTGTCGACATAATGCGAACCGATCCGCGACAGCGTTTCATGCGGCAGCAAACCTGACATGACGATGCTCAAGCGATCGTCGTGAACATAAAGCACCAGATCCAATACGTTGCCGCTGACCGGCATCGCGCCATTTTCCAAATCTGCCGTTTGGTCGATCAAGGCCCATAACGCGTCGTCGGCCTGCTCGTTGAACACCCCGAGATAATTGAACGAAATGGCCGGCAGGCGGTGGCGCCGCAGACAAGCCGTCACCTCATCGCCCGGCGCTGAAGCGTATTTCAGCGCCGAATAACCGATACCGTGGTCAGGCATCTTTCTCAGCCTGTCCTTGATGGCGCGCAGCGTGGTTTTTTGGCACTCGTGCGCGGTAATGCGCAAAGGCATCAAGGCGGTGAACCAGCCGACGGTGCCCTCAAGCCGGATCTTATCGTCATTGATATCACGGCCATGGTGCTCCAGCGTGAGGTAACTGTCCGCACTGCCGTGCCATGCCTGCAGCGCCGGCGCCAGGGCCGCTAACAGCACTTCGCGCACCGAGGTGTTGTAGGCCTGATGACAACCGTCCATCAGCAGCGCGGTCAACGCCACATCGCACTCGAAGCGGCAAAATTCGGGGGCCGGCACCTCGCCGCCAAGCCGGGCGTAATCGGGCTGCCCGGCGACCATCGCCAGCCAGTAAGCGCATTGGTCTTGCCGGGTTGCCGCGTATTGCCTTAACCGTTCTCCCCATTGACGGTAACTGGTGCCTTTTGCCGGCAGCGATCCCCCCTGATGCAACCGCTGCAGGTCGCTGACGATGATGCGCCAGGAAACCACATCGACGATCAGATGATGAAACGCGCAGAACATCAGCGCGTAGCCGGGGGCGCGGCTGTCAAAGATATAAACGAAGCGGCACATCGGCCCTGCCGCCGGATCAAACCCCGATTGCCATTGACGCAGCAGCTCGGCGCGGCTTTGGCGACAAAGCGCCAGGTCATAGTAGCCCCATGAAGGGCCGCCGTCGGCCGCTGACAGGTAGCGCTGCGCCACGATGGCGCCGGCGTCGTCGACGCTAAAACGCGCGCGCAGCATGTCATGCTGATCCGCCAGCGCGGCCACCAGATCGGCGACCTGTTCGGCGGACATCGGCGGTACCCGCACCAAAAAAGTCTGGTTGAAGAAGGCGCCGCGGTTCGGCGCCAGCTCACGGTACCAGCGCTGAATCGGCAGCAGCTCGAATTCGCCCTGCAGCTCGCCCTGTTCATTGAGCGCGGTAACCGCGTCTTGCTGCCGCAGAATGCGCTGGGCCAGAGCCCGCGCATTTCTGGTTTCGAACACCGCACGCGAGTTGCTGTGGTAACCCGACTTGCTCAATTCGCTGGTGAACACAATGCTTTGGATCGAATCGCCGCCCAATCGGAAAAAGTCGTCGTCGATACCCACGGTCTCCACGCCAAGAATGCTCGACCACAGGGAGCAAATCAGCGCCTCCAGCGGGTTCTCCGGCGCGGCATAACGCTCGTTTTGCGCGAATTGCGGCGCAGGCAAGGCCGAGCGATCCAACTTGCCGTTAACCGTCAGCCGGATCTCCTCGATCTCGACATAGCTGGACGGCACCATATAATCCGGCAAACCGCGCTCAAGTCGGGCGCGCAGCTCGGCAGGATCCAAGGCCACGCCCCGCGCCATCAGCAAATAAGCGGCAAGGCGCTTGCTGTCGCGATGGGCGACATCCACCACGACACATTTTTCGACGCCATCCAGGGCATTGATCGCATTTTCTATCTCGCTGAGTTCAATCCTGAATCCGCGAATTTTCACCTGGCAATCATTTCTGCCGAGATATTCCAGGTTGCCGTCGCGCAGCCAACGCACCCGATCGCCGGTTTTATATAAGCGCCGGCCATTCAATTCGATAAAACTCGCCTGGGTTTGCTGCGGCTGGTTGAGATAGCCGCGCGCCAGCGCTGAACCGCCGATATACAATTCGCCGGCCAAACCCGGCGGCAGCGGCTGCAGCCAGCGATCCAGCACATAGAGCTCGCGCCCCGGTATCGCTCTGCCGATGGGAATGCTGCTGCGCGCTTCGTCTGGAGCGATAGCGTACATCGTGGTGAACGTGGTGCATTCAGTGGGGCCATAGCCATTGATCACCTGTTGCGGACGGCGAGCTTGTCGCACCAGGCGCTGCATCAGCGTGGCGGTCAGCGCCTCCCCGCCCACCAGCAGACAGCGCAGCCCGGCAAACAGCTCCGCATTGCTGAGATAAAGGTGATCGAACAGGCTGCGCGTGGCCCAGAGAATCGACACCTGCTGCCGACGGAGCAGCGCTTCCAGCTGCGGCACATCGCCGGCGATATCTTCCGTGTCGCGGATAACCACCAGTTTGGCGCCGTTGAGCAAGGCGCCCCACACTTCGAACGTCGCCGCGTCGAACGCCGGGCTGGACAGGAACAACAAGACATCTTCGGGCGTAATCGCGATGCCGGACGCGGTCGCCAACCCGCACATCGCCTGTTGCTCGAGCATCACGCCTTTCGGCACTCCCGTCGATCCCGAGGTATAAATGATCGCGCCAAGCCGTTCGGCGGCGGTGACCACCGGCAGATTATGCCGTTCATGCGGCAGGCGGCTCAGGTCGCCCAATGTCAGCACGGCCTGGGGATGCGGCATCATCGCCGCCAACGCTTCCGCCGCCGTCTGCATAGACGGCCCGGCAATCACCAAGGCCGCCCGCGTTTCCTCAAGAATATGTTGAATGCGCGCCTGGGGATAATGGCAGGAGATCGGCACATAGGCCGCGCCGGTTTTCAGCACCGCCAGCAGCGCTACGACCATTTCCAGACTTTTCTCGCTGTACAGCGCGATCGGCGTGTCGGCCTGGGGCTCGGTCCCGGTCAGCGACGCATAGCGAAGCACGATCTCGCGCGCCAGGCTATTCGCCATGCCGTTCAACTCACGGTAGCTGACGCGCAGCCCCTCATACTCCAGCGCGATGTTTTCCGGATAGCGTTGCGCGATCGCTTCAAAACGGGCGCTGAGGGTTTCCCCTGGCAGCGGGAGGCTTTCATTATCCGGCGGCGACCTGTCGGCTGTGGGATAGAAGGCCATATGGCTTAACGGGGCGTCGGGCGCACTCATCGCCTGTTGCATCAGGCGAGTAAAATGCGCCGCGCAGTCGCGCATTTCGTCCTCGTCAAACATGCCCTGGCGAAAGCGCAATCGGAACTGCAACGCATCAATATCGGCCCGATCTTCGTATTCCAGAGAGAGCGCCGCGCTGGCCATATCGTGATTGGCTTCGAATAGCGGCCAGGTGACGCAATCGGCCAGCGGCAATGCCGCATCGCGCAGGTTGGTTTGGGCAAAGGAGATCGGCAACGCGCGGATCCCCAACGCCCGCACCACCTCTTGCGTGGGCAGCTGGTTAAAACGTTGGCGCGACTGCGGCGGCGCGGCGGTAATAAATGCCAGCGCCCGTCGATACACGTCGGAAAAACCCGCGCCGTCACGCAAAGAAATGGGCAACACGCTGGTGTTCACATGCCCGCCCAGCGCAAACTTTTGCCCCCTCTTTATCGACACCGGATAGCTGATGTAGACCGTTTCCTGATTGCCGCTGCGCGCCATCAAGATGCCCCACAGCACCAGCAGCGCCAGAAAGTCATTAACTCGCCGTATCCCCGAGGCCTGTTTCAGCGCTTTCCATTGCGCTTTGGGAAAGTGGAAGCGCAGCTCGCCCGCGTCGTCTTCACGGCCGGCGCCGCTTCGCTCAAACGGCACCTCGAGCGCGCCCAAATTTGCCGCTTCGCCGCGCCAATGCGCCTGCGCCCCTTCGGCGGCCAGTTGCTTCACCTCCTCCTGCAGTTGCCGGTTAATGGCGGCGATCTCGGCCGCCTCGACGCGCGTCGCCAGCCGCTGCTGGCGATAGTACTGGCTCACCAGGGAGAAAAACTCGTCGGAAGAGGCGCCGTCAATCACCAGATGGTGGCCGACCAACGCCAAGGTATAGCGCCGCTCCCCCTCGGCGAATAGCGCCCAACGATAAAGCGGCCCGCGGTAAATATCGAAGGGCCGGCGAATCACTTGCGTCAGCAGCGTGCGGTCCGTGTAATGCTGCAACGGATGGATTGCGTCATTGCGGCGCCAATACAGCTCGCCATCCTGTTCATGAATATGGCTGTTCAGCAGTACATGATCTTGCACCAGCGCATTCAGCGCGGCTTGCAATCGGATGGGATCCAGCGCGCCCTCAATACGCTGCAGCACCAATACGTTGTAATTGCACCCCTCTGGATGGCGATCATATTCATCGATAAAAACTTTTGAGTAGGGTGATACCGGAATCTCTTCCATGACAAACACTCCATTTAGAATACACGAGCCCTGCTTAACGGCGATCCATGCGGCATACCCAAACCTCTTTCGGCATCAGATCGCTTATCTTTTGTGAGTAATAGCCGATAAGCATGTTGATGCGTTTTTCTGAAATGACCTCCGCCGCCTGAGCGCAAACCGACTTATAAAAAGCGAGGGGGATCATTACCTTGCAACGGCTATGCAGATGTCGACAAACACCGATGGCCCAGGAAAAACACTCCCTGGAAGGGTTGGAAATATCCAAAAGTTCGGCACATTCATGGGAACAGCCAATCACGGCGTAGTGGCTGCCTTTGTTGATATAATGAATTTTATGGTACAGGGGGTGTTTTTCAATATACTCAAAGGCGCGGCGATCTTTTTCCCGCCCTAAATTATTGATGAAGCTTGCCTGCTGTGCGAGCCCACTTTCAGCAAAACGAAATGCCATAAACTTGTCAGGCTTTAAGGTTAATTCGACATACGGATAGATTTGGGTATTGGTTGTTAAATACTTTCTAAAAATTTTTTCGTAAACCCGGATCTTCCTGTCATCGGAAAAGCAGATATCCGCCGCCACATCCGACCGTCTTGCCTGCAGGAAAAAGTCTTTCAACACCGTGGAGGACTTTACCTGACGATGGATGCCAAGATCGCCAAGCATATTGACATTGACATTAATCCCGTTGATCTTAAAGGGGTAAAAGCTTGACACGAACATCCCGAGATAACGCTCGCGATCCTTGTAGAATATGCCCGTCTTCTCCCTTGGCGCGCCACAATGCGGATCGAGCAGATGCTTCCAGTGCAGGAAACGCTCCCCGCCCAGATCTCTGCCATAAAGATCCTGCAATAACTTGAAATGATTTTTGGAAACCGTTTCCCTTACAAAATCAGCCATGTTTTATCTCCCTATAAAACCTATTCCATGCCAGGCGGCAACCATGAACGATCGCCGCCTGTGCCGGTAAAAATACCGAATCAGATCGTCACTTTCCCCTTCTCCATTAACAAGAGTCGCTGTGCATTTTTAACCAGCGCAAGAATTCAATATTGTTATCGATATTCAGTTTTCTCATCGCAGAGCGTTTATGAATGCTGACCGTTTTCGGGCTGATGCCGAGCAACATCGCAGTTTGATTTTGCGAGTATCCCAGATGAATCAGACGGCACACCTTCCCTTCGCTAAAGGTCAACTGGGTGCGGCAACGCGGGCAATAGCTTGAAACCAAACTGTTTTTCTTGCGATAGCAAAACATGACCTTATCCACGATCGCCGCCACGCCGTCTTTGCGCGTAATGCTTCCGGCCTCTAAATTGCAATGAATTTTTGGAAAAATCGTTTTATGCTCCAGTATTGAAAAATAGAGCGGAATAGAAGAAAAATTGCCCTGCAAAAGCTGGGTATGGCAAAAATTGATGGACACCCGCTTATCCGGCGCCCTGAATATAATGTTGGCCCTTTCCTCTCCCGTGAGCTTGGCCTTGACACCATTCTGGAGAAAACCCTCTTGCAAGGCGAGCCCCAACCCAAGCTTGAAAAACTGATTTTGATCGACGATAGCAATATTGACGCGCTCCATTAACAAACCTCCCTTTTGACTACGCTTGCCCACTCTCCTTACTGCAATATGATTGCTGTGATTATTTTTTAGTTTTGAGATGCTTTTTAATAAAAAAGCGTTATATGCGATACGGAAACGTCTTCGCTTCGCAAAAAGTATATTTTATATATAGTGATATAAACTTATCAGCCCTGGAGAGCACACAAAAGCAAGACGCGGAGGAAGTACCGCGTTTTACAAGGTAAAGGGTTACCGTAAGATATATTTATAGTGCATCATTGCCATCCGTGATACGGTGCCAAGAATTTTCTCTGATAAGTTAATTTTACTCCAAGAGCGCAATATATCCAGATAAATATCGAAAAAAAACATAATATAGAACATAACACGGCTCTATATTGATTGTTAAGAGCATCCGATTATGTATTAGGACTTTACTTAGAAGAAAGGCGGGATAATGCTTTATCTCGAGATGTGCCGTCATCCTGGCAGGCCATATTAAAAAACTCGCTATAACCATATTAATCCTATTGTGAAAAAAATGCATAAAGAAAAGCTACACTTTATGACGATAAGTGATTCCAAAAAAAATGCGTTGATGGGTTGAAAAAGGCGAACGCATCGTCCGCGGATATAAGAGAATCCAGGCAGGGAAAGAGATTATTCAGCGGTATGGCGAAAAACAAGAAGAACGCAATCGGCGTTGCCGACGCGGAACATTGTTTATATCTTTTTTAACCTCTCCAGTTTTTTAGCCTCCAGGCAGGCGATCAGCCCGAGGTGATCTTTTTTTAACTGCTTATGACTTCCGATGGGGAGAATCAGTTTGACCGTTTGCAACTTACCGTGATTATTATAGATATCAAAGACAATCACCGGCGGGCCATACCCCTGGATCAGGCAGTCTAAAAACCGCAGGGCGGCGCAGCCCAAGCGGCTTCTGGCCTCGGTGACAATTTTTTCCGCCAGATCTTCATAGCGGAAAGGTCTTTCCGGTGTCGTTAATACCTTCATAAACTCCCCTTCGGATATATTTCCTTCAGATTGAAAATAAAAACCGGCATCCCTCATTCAGCACGAACGGGGGAGACGAAAATCAGGTTTCGGCAATATATACTCTAACGATACGAAATTAAAATAACAAACAACAGAATAGTATAAGAAATAGCAATACTTCTGTTGAAAAAAAGACCTGATTTGCAATAATGAAATTGCCTGAAGTAAAGGGCTAACTGAAAAAGGAGTTTCAATCATGAAAGAATTATCCGCAATTGAAATTGAACAAGTGAACGGTGCTGGTTTTTTTGGTGACGTAGGGACACTGATTGGCAGTGCAGTGGGAACCGGTATTGATACCATTTCCGCGATTGCCGGTGTTAACCCGGATGCCAAAACCGTTGTCGGCACCATCGGTAAAGGTATTGGTCTGGCCGTCGATGCGCTGATCTCCAGCGGATTGCAGATCATTTCAAAACTGTAATAACGCATTTTCATCCCTTCCTATTTTTTTAATTCGTTTCACTTTAAGCACCTTAGCGGGTGCTTTTTTTTACCTCAAAGAATCAAAAAAGATAAAAGGTCAGAAAAACCATCATCCAAAAAAACAGGCTGGGGATCACCACAATAAAAAAGCCCATGCGTTTATTGGCATTTTTTAACATCCATTCGTTGATCATCTCACTTCTCCTTGTGAATACCAGGGGGCATTTCGGCCCCCCGGTAAATTACCCACCGAGTCGCAGATTACAGTTTCGGCACTTTGGAAAAGAAGTCCGCCATTTCATGCGGGAACCCTTTCGCAATCGCCGGGCGAAGATCGTCCATAGAAACATTAAAATCTTTCGGCTGTTCGCCCGTTTGCATTTTTTGGTGTGCGTTCACATTCGACTGCAGCCCATTAAAAATGCCCTTCATATTGCCGAACATATCATCGCAAGATTTTGTCACGTTACTCATGACCGACTTGGCCGCATCCGGCCCCGACATTTGAATATTGCTGACGCCTTGCATAAACGGCTGGCTCAGCGACGATTGGGAGTTGGTGCCCAAATTGCCGCCGGCCTTCATGGTTTCTAAAATTTTGGCTGGATCTAACATGTTTATCACCTCTTTACGGTTGTGTTTACATCGCTTTCGGGCACGAGAATCCTCGCAACGCCCGTGACCAAAGTGGGAAATCTTTCATCGTCGAGCGCAATTCCAGTTTGAGTACGCCCACCACCGACGACATCGACATCGTCAGCTCTCGCCTGTCGCTGGAAAGCGGCACGGGATTGCTGGCATCGAACATCCGGAATAAGGCCCAAGGCCCGTCGAAACTGGCGACCTGGATCTGGCCGGTGCCGGTGCGGAAGGTCAGCCGAACATAGCTGCCGCCTTTCGGGCCGGGCCAATCGATACGCGTGGGCTGACTAAAACCATGGCTGTAGTTAATCACCTGCCCATCGATGTCCAGGGTCGCTTCCGTGATGGTCGGCGTCAGGGACAGCGGCCTGATGAACATGGAAAACGAGAGTTTGTCGCCGGCGGTGAAGAAGGTGTCGCGAATCAAGCGGGCATTTTCAAACGCGCCCAGCGTGCTCGCATTGACGATCCCTTCAGACCCCGGTTTGGCATTCCATTTCTGTGCATTGACATCCACGTAAGCGGCCAGGTTTTCATCGAAGAACTGCTGCATGGCGCCGTTCTGCCCAAACATGCGCGAGAAGTCCTCGATGCCGACCTCCGCTCTGGCGTTGCGCGAGAACGGATAGCGTCCGCTGATGCTGCCTTTGCATAATCCGGAAGCCAGCGACGAAGCCCCTTTGCTCAGGTTCTTCTGGCTCTGCTGGATCGTTTGGCTGTCTCCGACCTGCAACAGATCCATCATGACGCTGCGCACCGGTTCCGGCTGACGCGCCGCATCCAGCTGCAGCCGCTTCAGCGTGCCGCCGGCGGGCACCACCTGGCCACCGCGCAATGAGGTGGAGAGCGTGGTCAGCTGGCTGTACAGCGCTTCGAAACTGCGGCTCAGCGGATCGTTGCTCGCGTTGGTGGTCTGCAACAGCTGATACCCCAGGCGGCGAAGCAGCTCAAAACGGTCTTCCACCGCGCGTTCCGGCGTGAGACGAAAACGCGCGCGCTCGCCGGAAATCTCGCCGAGGATGTCACGCCGCTGCTGTTCAATACGATTGCGCTGGCGATCGAACCAGCTCGCCGCATCGCCCTGGTTGGTGCCGGTCATGCTGGTTTCACGCGCGGCGAAACGCACCAGGTTGGCCAGCGGAGAAGAAGGATCGGACAGTTGGCGCGCCAATATCGCCGCATCCTCCAGCCCGTTGACCGGCCGGGCGCGCACGTCGCGCATAAAGGCATCCCATTTATCGGCATACTCGATGAGGTAAAGCTTTCTCGCCTCGTCGGCCAGCTTCTGCGCCGAGGCCAACGAATTCACCGCGTTTTTCCCTTCCGCGCTGTCGCGCAGCACCCAGGACTCTTCTTCGATCATGTCTTTGGCGGCGTCATCGAGCTGTGCCAGGAAAACATCGCGATAGCTGGCGCGGGTATAGAACCCCGGCACGGCGGTATCGGTGACCGTCGCCTGGCTCTTGCGGCGCAGCATCAATGACACGTTCGGCCCTGCGGCATCGGCCAGCGAAATGTCGTTGATCGCCGCCGGCAGCGGTTTCTCTTCGATGCGGCGCACCACCCTGACCTGCATCGGAATATTCATCGCTTTCACCCGCGCCAGGCGCAGCAAGTCACCGTTCATTTTCATGACCGGCGCATTCGGCAGAGAGAACATTTCCCGCAGGTGGTAAGCGAAAATGCCTTTGTTCATGTCGGTGTAGCCTTGCGGCATGAAGCTATCCCAGCGCGTCATGAACCAGTCGACCAGCGCCTCGGCGGAGCGGTGCGAGGGCTCGCCCATCATCAGATACACTTTCAGCGTGCCGTAGACGTCCTTGTTGGACGCCGAAACGTCATTCTTGAGTTCGTCCGCGATATAGTTTTCCACCGCCGGCCAGAAGATCTGCAGCAAATGGCGCTGATAGGTCTTTTGCGCCGCACTGTTGATCAGCTTGTGCTCGAAATAGGGATTCGGCACCGGCGAAACCTCGCCGCCCAGCTGCGCGTTCATGTAGCCCAGCTGTTCGTACGCGGAAATGACGTCGTCGCTGACGCGGTTAGTGACCGGTATTTCGCGCACGATGCGCTTCGTTTCGTCAAAGCGCGCCGCAATGTAGGAGATGTAATCGCTCTCCCACAGGTAACGCATCGCCAGCAGGTTAAAAGAGACCGCCAGCAGAATGAGCACCAGCACATAGCGGCCCAGGGAGCTCATGCGGCTGCCGAGCGGCCTGGCGTGAGAGGACTGCTGCAGCACCCCGCGTTCCTGTCTGGCGTAATTCAGCTCAGGGTGATAAATACGCCCGGTGGGGCGAGCTTCGTAGATATCCGCCGCTTCCGCGTTATAAATCGCGCCCTGCGGCGGCAAGGCGGTGGTGCTGCCCAGCCATACCTGCTGCAAATGGCAGGCGTAGCCCACCGGCGTTTGCGGGAAGATCTGCTCTAAGAGGGAATACAGCGGGTTGCCCAGCGATCCCAGCGACTCGGTGAAGAACAGCAACTGTTGGCGGTTTTGCCCGTCCGGCGCATCGTGCAGCAGTTCGAGCACATGATGGCTGACGCGCGCCACCATCTCCCGGTAGAGGGCCTCATACTGCTCGAACGGGGTTTCTCCCTGTTCGGCCCGGTTCAGGCTGAACCCCATCCCTTTTTGCAACAGGTCGTCGCCCAGCATGGACAGGAAGGTCTCGCCGCCGACCAGCTGATCGAGGTGGCTGATGGTGAGATAGACCGGCAGCTCGCTGCGGAACCATGAGGCCATTTCCAGCAGACGCACGCGCAGCGCGTCGGCGACCGACTTTCTTTCCGTCAGCGAAGCGTGCAGCAGCCAGCGTGCATCCAGACACAGCATGATGCCGTCGATACCCGGATGGCGGCGATGGCGCCGGATCAGTTTGAACAGGGTATCGCGCGCCCTGGCGCCTTCTTCGCCGAGGCCGTTCAGCTGCAGCCATTCACCGGAGGTGTCCACATACACCGAATTCTCCGCCAGCCACCAGTTGCAATCCTGGGTTGGCCCGATATCCACCGTCTGCTGCAGGCCGTAGTGTTCGGCCAGCAAGAAACGTTCGCCGCTTTCGCCGATCAGCGAGGTTTTGCCGCTGCCCGGCGGCCCGATGACCAGAAACCAGGGTTTTTCGCTGATGTAACGACGCGTCAGGCGGTACTTGAAGCGCTGCCAGGGGGTACGCTGCTTCGACGTGCCGACGTATTGCAAGGTGCGCAAGGCGTCGTGAAAACGCGAAGTCACGCGATCTCGCTGGGCGGTTTTTCTTTTAGCCGGGGCCGGTGCCCGCGCGTGGCGGAACACCCAGGACAAAAACGTCGCCACGAACGGCCACAGCGCCCAGCACAGGATCAGGGCGATGATGATGCCTCTGACCCAGACCGACAGCAGCGGGCGGTAGGTGCCGATGGCGATCAACGGCCCAATCCACCACACCACCGCACACAGCAGCAAGGCAATCACCAATATGAATGATCTACGTATCATATAATTTCCTTATTATCTCTACGCCGACGGATGTCTTAGTTATCCTCGGGGACCTCGGCGGCTACCCCAGCCTGATTCAACGTGGCAGACGGTGAAGCCATCTCCCTCTCGCCGATTTTCCAAAGGATGTCCACCCGGCGGTTGCGGCGGCGCCCTTCTTCCGTCGCGTTGTCGTCCAGCGGCTCCTGATCGCCCTTACCGACCGACGTCACGGTGCGGTTGTATTTACTGTTGGCCAACGATTCGCGCAGCTTGTCGGCCACCGTCTGCGCGCGGGCTTCCGAGAGTTTCAGGTTGGAATTGCTGGAGGTGTTGCGATACGGTTTGTTGTCGGTATGCCCGATCACCTCCAGATCGCCCGGCCACGGCGCCAGCGCTTCCCCCAAACGCTCAATGTTGCGTTTCTTTTTAAACTCTTCCGACAGCTTCGACTGCCCGGTGGCGAAAGCGCCGTCGGAGGTGAAGATCAGCAGCCAGCCGCGCGGATCGGCGCGCACTTCCAACCACCCTTCGCTGAGGATTTGCGGCAACGGCTGCGGCAGTGTCTCCATGATGTTGATTTTGCGCGGCTGCGGCGGCGTCCAGGCAAGAATGGCATTGCGCAGCGCGCGGGACTGGTCATGCAGATACCAGGCGGCCGAGGCATACGCCAGCAGCGCTATCGCCAGGCCGTAGCACAGCAGTTTGAGCGGCGTGATGCGGGTGGCCTTGCGCACCACGTTGCTCGGTTCAGCATCGGCCAGCGTCTGCGTCGGATTCTGGCTGTACAGATAACCGTCGAGACGATTGCGCACGTCGGCCAACAGCACCGCGCCGCGCTCCATCACGTGGAACTGCCCCTCAAACCCCAGCGACAGGATCAGATCGTAAAACGCCAGGATCTCCTTGTTGCGCGGCGAGGCGGCCAGATAGTCTTGCAGGTGCTCGAAGCATTTTTCCCCGCCCCAGGCATCGCGATAAAACTCCACCAGCAGGCTGAGGTTCAGTTCGCCGGACTCCAGCGTGCTCATGCAGCACTCGTCCACATAGGAACACAGCAGATAGGCCAGCTTGTCCACATCGCCCGGCGCAATGTGATCCGCCAGCAACGTCTGTTGGAATTGTTGGATCTCGCGCACGATCTGCGCACGCACCGCCGCCGGGTTCAGCTGCTTCTGATCGCGCACCCGCTCCACCTGCAGCAATACCGGAATGGCGGCGGCGATCAGCGGGTTGTCCCAGTGGCCCATCATCACGCCGGGCTTGCTCAGCGCGGCGCGGCCAAACAACCCGCTCGAGGTCGGCGCCGCGTCTGCCGGGCGGTCGCCAGGCGCGGGTTCGACGTTTTCCGGCGCGGCGCTTTCCGCTTCATAAGGTTTGGGTTCAGTGGGCGCCGCCACCCCGGCGTTGCCCGGCCGCAGCTTGGCGGCCAACGCCCGCGCGCCGAAGGACAGCGCGGCGATTTCCGCCGTCGTTTTGCCCACCGAGCCGGACGTGGGGAGACGCGGGTTCGCGTTGTTGCGCGTTACCGCCATCGCCTCGCGTATTTTTCTCTCGAATTCGTTCATCCCACCCTCCCTTGCCTTAATCCCCAGACGTCAAAACGCAGGTCCGGGAAATCACCCACGATGCTGAGCGCCATCGCCGAGCCGCCCATCATTTCCTTGTAAATCGGGTCGGCATGATCAACCTCGAAATAGATGCTGTTCGGGTAATACGGTATGTGCCGCGGCGGCGAAGCCATAGGCAACAAGCGAGCGCCCGGTAATTGAAGATCGATCAGCTGAATGATTTTCTCGACCGGCCCCAGTTTGACCTGCGCGGGGAAATACGAGCGCAGATGCTCGATGGATAAACCGCAGCTGACGGCAAACACCAGTTTTTCCAGCCGCAGCTGCGAGTCGTTCGGGCACAGGTAGATGCTGTCGCCGCGATCGATAAACGGCAGCGCCACCGCCGGCGCTTCGATCACCAGCGACAGCGCGCGGCGAATCGAGGCGAACAGCTGGAAATAGCAGTTGTGCGGTTCATCGTGCAGATACACCAAATCGGCCCGGTCCCAGAGCCGCTCGCCACCGGGAATGATGCTGAGCCGCCCCAACAGACTCAGCAGCGTGTCGAACAGGGTTTCAGGATGCACCTGCGGGCTGGCCAACAGTTGGCTGATGCGTAAATTGAATTCGCTCAGGGTTTGCAGCAGCAGCAACTCCAGCAGCTCGGACAGCCCGCCGATCGTCATGTGCACGTCCGGGCGGAACACCGACTCCAGACGTTGGCTGATCAGCCCAAGCAACTCGGTGGTGAACGCGGGCAGCCAGCCGATGGCGCGGAAATCCAGCATCGGCGGCAAGGCGCGCTCATCCAGCAGCACCCGACGATCGCTGGTGAGCTCGCGCACGAAACCGACCGGCAGCACGCTTTCCGCGCTGCTGACCGCATCCTCCAGGCTTAGCCGCGTCACCAGGCTCCCCAGCTGCATCGTGCACACACGCGGGGTCCCTTCCAGGCTGACGCCGTGGTTGCGATCCGGCACCTCGGCGTCCATGGTGCGAAAACGGCTGCTTTTCCGCGCATCCTGGATAAGATCGATCTGGGCATTGCCGGCAATGTCCATCAGCACGGACAGGCACACCACTTTCCCCTGGCAGCCTTCTCCCAGCACCAGCGGCGGCGGCAGCGGAATATCCTCAGGCATGCTGAACGCCGTGCCGTCGGGGAAAACGCCCTTGGCTTTCTTCAGCGCAAACTTGCCCTGTTCCAATAGCCCATTGTCGATCTCCAGCGTCAGGAACCCCCAGGTGAAGGTTTCGACGCTGCGCAAGCGCGCTTCAATCAAGTGCTCGAAAAAACGTTCCTGCTGCTGGAAGTGCTGCGGTTCCATCAACATGCCTTCTACCCAGGCGACGCGTTGTTTAGGTAACATGTCATTCATCCATTTTGTCGTTAGTCACTATGCTGAGTGACGTCATCCCCACCATCACCTTCATTTGCGAATCAGCCTGTGCAGGGGACTTTTGCTCGGCGAGCGGCAACACGCCGCTGATTTGCTGAAACTCCGCCCCGACGACGACCCATCGCTCTTGCCCCGCCGGCACCTCAAAGCGATAACGCAACGTCTCCCTCGGTTGCAAAATGCTCTGGTGCCGGCTCAGCGCCCCTTCCGACGGCGCCGTCTCGCGGCAAGGGGCGCCATCGCCAATCCCGTCGGGCATCCACCCCGAACGATTGGTTTCGATGACACACACCTTGACCGGCTGCGCTTCCCCGGCGGCATTCGGGTTCACGTTGTCGTTGGCGGTCACCTCGACGTCGATAAACCGCAACCGACGCCCCGCATCCGCAGCCTCATCGTGAGAGAACCAGCTGCACCCGCCGAGCATCCCCACCGCCAACAGTCCCCCTGCTGCGATCCCCCGGAGCGTTTTCACCATGCTGAACTCCTATGCATTAACGAAACATTTGGTCTGGCTCGGCGCGACCTGAGTGGCGACCATGTTGTTGTTGTTCGTCGTGCTGGAATCACCTAACCGCGTGACCGGCATGCCGCCGGTGAAATACTTCCCCGACCCCTGCATCGGCTGCATCTGCGCCGAATGCGTCCCCGAGGCGGCGCCGATCACCCCGCCAGAATCGACGGTGGCCGCGCGAATGCTGCCGAGGTTCTGTTCATTGCCGCCGCAAAGGAAATAGTTAGGCACGTTCGGTATGCCGGTATTGTTAGGCGCGGTATTCGGGCCCGGCGCCGGGATCATCGGGTCACAGCCGGCGAAGCTGATCCCGGCCGTGTTGTTGTTGGCTGCGGTCATGATGACTTACCCCATATGTATCTGGCCGCCGTCGATCTTCAGCACCGCCGAAGACTTCAGGGAACCAATTTCACTGTTGATGACGAGGGATTGCCGGGCATCCTGAATAATGTGCTTCGCCAGTACCTCGTCGGTTTCCTCCACCCGTCGGCTTGCGTGCTTGCTGCGCACAAACAGGCGTTGAGAGATTTGGTGCAGCGTTTCGGCCACCCAGCGGCTGCTGCGCGTCAGCAGCGTGAAGTGCGGGCTGCGCAACGTCAGCCGCTTGCCGCCCTGCAGTTCGATCTCCGGCGCCACGATGCGCAAGTTGGCGCTGCGGCTGTCCAGCGTCATGACGGCGTGCGCCTGTTGCCGCGACAGGATCTCGGTAATGACCAATTTGTCTCCGTCGACGATGACGCAAACGCGATCGCCCGCCAGCGGCTGAACCAGGCAGCTGGTGGCGACTGCCAGACAATGGGCGCGCATGCCGTCGACATACAGGCCGCCATTGGCGTCGGCCGCCAGCGTCACCACCTTGCGCCCCCCTTGTTCGGCAAGCGGAGCGCTGCGCACCAACTGCAAAGGCGTCACCTTGGCGTTGGCATAGACCTTCTGATGCTCTCTTCTGGACTTATACATATCTGCTTACTCCTGTTGGCCGTTGATACGACGGTTGCCGCGGTCCCGGTTGTTGATGCGCATACCAGGCGTCGATCGCATTCAAGAACGGATCGGCGGTAAGCGGCACGTTTTCGGCGCGATGACGCTGCGCCCCATGCAGGCGGGCGCTCTGTTGCTGGGCGGCGGTCAACGGCTGTTCGATCAGGTTCGCCTCCCGCAGCTCGGCCTGTTCAAGGTTGGCCAACGCCAGATCGCACGCCCTGAACTCCGCCTGCGCCAGCATGGCGCGCCCCCAGTGGGCGCCGTTCATCGCGCATTCGCTGAACCGGGCCTTCTGCCCCTGCACCAGGGTCAGCGTCGCGCGTTCGAAATCGCAGCGCAGCGCCTGCGCTTCGGCGAAGATCGCCGAGGTCAGATCGCTGTCGGCGAACGAACACCCCTCCAGCTCGCTGCGGTGAAAACTGGCGCCCTGTAGCTGCAGCTGCGCCAAATTGCAGCCCGACAGGCGGCAGGTGAACCAGATGCGCGCCTGTCCGGCGATCGTTTGCCAGCTGCACTTCTCCAACTGACAGCCCCCCATGATGTGGCGCTCGAGGGTTGACGCCTGCCACAGGCACTGCGTGAGTTGGCAGGCATACCAGTTGGCGTCCTGTATCACGTCCTGGTGAAACATCAGGTTGGTCAGGGTGCTGGCCTGCACGGCCAGATGCCCCAGGCTGCTGCGTTCAACTTCCGCCCCGTTGACCTCGCACCGGATCAAACTGCAGTCATCCAGCAGACAATCGCCGACGTAGCCCCCCTGCAGCGTGGTGTCGTTGCACGCCACATTGCACAGCAGCCCCTGCTGCAACGTCAGGTTGTCAAACCGGCATTCGTTGAACGCCAGGCGCATCAAGCTGCCGCCGACCACGTTGACCTGGTTCAGGGTGCAGCCCTCAAAGCGCACCGCTCGCAAATCGCACCCTTCAAACGTGACGCGTTCGAAATGGCAGTCGATGAAAAAACAGTCGCTCAGCGTCAACCCTTTCAGCTCACGATTGTGGAAGCGCCGCTTTTTGAAGGTGCGCGGCATGGGCGGCGTCTGCGCCACCGCCTGAGCGACCTCCAGCTCAATCACCTCCGTGTCAGGCAGGGCCTGCTGAATCACGCGGCTCTCAGTTTTCATGCGCATAGTCCCCCTGAATAATTCTGCGCGGCACCCAGCACGCCCGTTCAAGCAAACACCCGCTGAAACGGGTACCGGCGTCCTGCCAGCTCATCGCCAGATTCGCCGCCGCCAGGTTGCACTGGTCAAATCCCGCGTCGCGCAAATCGGCGTTATAAAACAGGCCTTGCTGGGCGCTGCTGTTTTGCCAGCGAGCGTGCGTCAGCACGCTGTCTTTGAACCGCACGCCGGCCATGTCGCAGCCGGCTACCGTGCAAGCCGTCAAATCGGCCTCGTCGAAATTGCATTCGGTGAAAACGCTGTACAGCAGTTGGCTCCTCTCCATACGCGCCGCTTTCAGCCCCACTTTGGTGAAGCAGCAATCGCTGAACACGCCGTGCGAAAAATTCACCTGCATCCCCGCCGTCATGCTCTCGACACGGCAACGCTCGAAGCGCACGCCGCGCCAATTGCCGCCGAGGAACGAATTTTTGGTTAACGTCATATCCAACACCACCGTGCCTTCGGCCAGACAGCGGTTGAAAACGCAGGCATCCAGTTCCCCTTGCAGCAATTGCGCGCGAATCAGCGTCGAGCCGTTGAACATGCCGTTGCCGATCGTCCCGCGTTCAAAGCGCATCGCCGTGAAATCCCCCCGCTCAAAGACGCAGTAATCCAGCTTCACCCCCTCGGCGCGCATGCCTTGCCCCTGCGGCTCTTCCAGCGTCACTTTTTCGAGAACCGCCTCCTGCCATACGCTTTCCGCCATCAGCGGCTTTTGCAGGGTGCACGACACCATGCGGATCCGGCGCAGCGCCGCCTGCGTCAGGTCAACCGCATCAAAAACACAGTTTTCGAAGGTGCAGTTCTCCAGGATCGCCTGGGAAAAATCGCAGCGCTCAAAACGGCATTGCAGAAAATGCTGGTCTGACAGCGCAGGGCTGCGCAATCCGCTGAACGTCTTCCCTTCCACGGTCGCGCTAGCGGGAAAAAACGCGTCATTGCCGTCTTCGGCGGGAAGCTCCGGCAAATCGGGCAGCGTCACGGCAGCAGGCTCCGCCGTCGTCTGTTGCTGGTGCAAGGCAATCGCCTCGCGGATGCGTTGATAGAACACGGCGGAGTCGCCCAACGAGGTCGGCGACGGGTCATAGCGCAAATCGCTGGGGTGATCCGACACCGCCTGGATGACGTTCAGGCCCATCTCCGCCGGCATCAGATCCGGGTCGAACAGAAACTCAAAGGGGGAAGCGTCGTCGTCGCTGCGTTTATGGTGCACCTGCCGAAAATAATCGAACGAGCGCGGCGCATCGCAGCGATCCAACGCCAGCATCAGGGACTCGATGGACTCATCCAGCAGATGCGTCAACGGCGCATCGCCGGTGAAAATAATCAGCGCGATGTCGCTGTCGGGCAGGAACCACAGCGTTTTGCGCTGCAGTTCGATTTCCTCGAGGCCTTCGCTATCGTGGCGGCGGATGAATGCCCGCCCGCGCACCGCCGGCAGCTCGCCGCGAATCGCCTGGCTTTGCGCGCCGACGCCCTGCAGTTCGAAGGGCACCCTATCCGGCCACGCCGCTTCCGGCAGCCACTGCGCAGGCGGCGCCATCTGGTAGTAGCGTCGATCGATATCGGCCGGCAGCCCGGGGAAAGCCGTTTCCAGATACGCTTTGCTCGCGATCTGGCCCGCCACCTTGTCGATGTGCGCCTTACGCAGCAAAAACTCGTGCGGCACCGGCGCCGGCGCCGCCAGCGGGGAGCGCTCCTGTGCGGAGCCCTCGGCGGACAAGGTCATCAGCAGCGGTCGCAGCCCATCATTACAGCCGCGCCCCAGCGGATTCTCCTTGTTGTCTTTCCCGCCCCAGGCCGAGGTGTGATCCAGCGGCACGCTGAGGAAAGGTTCCGCCCCCATCGCGCCGCGTCGGCCCTCGCCCTCGACCCGCCAACGGCGCTTAAGCCCGCCGATGTCGGCGCTGACGTCCAGCGTTTTTACCGGCTGACCGACGCCGGCATGGCCGGCGATCAGGTATTCGGCGAACGGCTTCGGCTCGGCCACATCCAGCACCGGCAGGCTGAGCGGCGCGCGCTTCCACGCCTCCCAGATTTCGGCTTCGTTCACGAAGTGTTCCGGTCGGGACAGGTAGCATCCGGCCACGGCGCTGATGCCGAGCCGGCTGTCTGTACCGATCTGGTAACTTCCTTTAATCGCCACCAATTGCTGTGGCCGTATGATTCTCATTGCCGCGCCTCGTTAGTTTTTGCTTTGCATCCCGACTTTTTTCAAATCGACGCCGGTCTCGGACAGTGAGGCGCCGGTGTAGCTGATGGACACCCCCGTCGTGCTGGTGCTGCTGCCGGTATTGCTGACGCTGCTGCCGGTATTGCTGACGCTGCTGCCGGTGCTGCTGACGCTGCTGCCGGTAGTGCCGACGCTGCTGCCGGTGGTGCTCACGCTGCTGCCGGTGGTGCTGATGCTGCAACCGGTGGTGCTGGTCGACGAACCGGTGGTGCTGATACTGCAGCCGGTGGTGCTGGTCGATGAGCCGGTGGTGCTCACGCTTACGCCGGTAAAGCTGGTGCTGCTGCCGGTCTGGCTGGTGCTGACCGTGGTGTAGCTGTTGCTTTCGCCGGTCATGCTGTTGCTGATGCTGGTAAAGGAGTTGCTTTCGCCGGTCATCGAGTTCGAGACGCCGGTGCAGCTGGTGCTTTGCCCGGTAAACGAGGTACTCAACCCGGTGAACGAGGTGCTCACGCCGGTAAACGAGGTGCTCACGCCGGTGAACGAGGTGCTGACGCCGGTAAACGAGGTGCTGACGCCGGTAGCGGTAAGGCTGACGCCGGTCATCGAGGCGCTGACGCCTTTAATCGACGCGTCAAACCCGGTAATGCTGAAAACGTAATCTTTGTAAGAGACGTGGTTGGTGAACCAGTCCGTAAAGGTGCGGCGAATGATGTCGAACTTGTCCATCCCCACCTCGGTGGCCTGGTTACGCTCCACCGTGGTTTGCAGATCGCGCTCGGCGTGCAGCATGACGCGTTCGTTGTTGCGGTTGTCATCGAAGGTCAGCTGGCTGGCGTGCTGCGGCTTGCCGAAGCGCAGCGAACGCGACACCATCCCCGAGTAGTTGATGTATTCAGGCAACTGATAAGGCGGCGGGTTATCACCGTTGTAGACAATACCCGTGACCATCGGACGATCGAGATCGCCGTCGACATAGGTCACCAACACTTCCTGGCCAACGCGCGGCATGGCGATCACGCCCCAACCTTTCCCCGCCCAGGCCTGCACCACGCGGATCCAGCACGAGCTGTCTTCCTCGGTGGTTTTGTAGCGATCCCAGTGGAAGTGCACGCGAATGCGCGCAAACTTGTCGGTATGCACTTCGGAATTGGGCGCGCCGACCACGGTGGCGCTCTGGATGCCCGGCATCTGTGGCTTGGGCGTCTCGCGCAGCGGGCGGAACGCCACGTCGTCGTTCAAGGCGTTGAAACGGCAGGTCACGTTGCGGCCGTCGCTGCTGCTGTCGGGGCCATCTTGCACGAACACATAGTCGCAGCGGGTCAGTTTGAAGCGGCGGTTGCGGTTGGCGTCCGGGTGCAAAATCAAGGAGAAATCCTTGCCGGCCATCAACCCGACGGCGTTGCTCTCGCCAAACAGCAGGTGGCCGTCGCTTTGCATTTCTTCCAGGCGCAAACGCGCCAGATTCTCGCCGCGTTCGGTATCCACATAGCCCGCAGCGTAGTCGTACCACTCCAGCGGCGTGTTCTGCAGGCCGAGGCGGCTCTCTTCCACCTTGGTTTGCAGGTTCTTGCGCGGGTTCTGGAAGTCGAAGTCGCGCAGCACGATTTCATTCGGACGCACTTTGCGGGAACGCTGGATGCGCTGGATCCCTTCGCGGATGGCGCGGTTTTCTTCGCTGTCCGGCATGAACGGCAACACGGCGTAACCGAAATCCAGATCGTCGAAATCCTGCCGGTCGGTGATCACCAGCGTGTGTTTATCCTCGGCGTGATCGAAGTAATACCAGATGCCTTCGTCTTCCAGCAGGCGGCTGATAAACGCGAAATCCGTTTCGGAAAATTGCACGCAATACTCACGCGTCGGATAGGTGCCTTGAATATCCAGACGGTAGTCGGCAAAGCCGTAGCGAGAGAAGATTTGCTCGATGATGTCGAGCACGTTCAGATCCTGGAAAATACGGCTGTTGCGGTTCTGCATCAAAAACCACAGCCAGGTGCTCAGCTCCAGTTTGTACACGAACTTATCCTGATGCTGCCCTGCATCGGACGCGCCGATCACGTAAGCGTAGAAAGGCCGCGAGCCGAAATCCGGCCTTTCTATCTGGATGCGGATCCCTTCACCCAGCAAGGATTCATAATCCACGTCCGCCTGTTCGCATTCAAATTCGAGCGAATACTGCGAGTTGCTCGACAACCCTTCTTGGGTGGTGAAGCTGAGTGGAAACGCATTTAATTCGGCTAACACCGGGTTATCAATTTCGATTAAAGGCATAACAACCTCTCTGATCCGATATCGAACCCCGCCCCGCGTTTGCGGGCCGGCGGTAAATTAAAAATCAGTCGAAATAAACACTTAAGCTATCGTTCTCGACCATGAGTTGGATATTCTGCAGTTCCTGTCCCGTCCGTTTGCGCTGCAGCACTTCATTGCTGATAGGCGGCAGGATCGCCTGCTGCAGCAGCGACTCGACCGCTCTTCCGCGCGATGGATGGGCGCTGATGCGTTTGGCGATCCAGCCTGGGATGTCGCCTTCCAGCACCAGCGACACGCCCACTTCTTTGTGCAAACGTTGCTGTAAACGTGAAATCTGTTTGGTGGCGATATGGGTTATCGCTTCGGTGGAAAGCGGCACGTAAGGAATGACGTTCATGCGCGCCAACAGCGCCGCCGGGAAAAAGCGCGCCAAGACGTCGTGCAGCATCGGGCGCAGCGCCTCGGTTTTCAGCTCCGGCGTTTCCGCCAGCGTCGCTTCTATTTCGCCGGCGCCGATGTTGCTGGTCATCAAAATAAAGCACTGGCGGAAGCTGATCATGCGGCCTTCGCCGTCTTCCATCACGCCCTTGTCAAAGACTTGATAAAACGCCTCATGGATGTCGGGATGCGCCTTGTCGAATTCGTCGAGCAGCACGATGGAATAGGGTTTGCGCCGCACCGCCTCCGTCAATTTGCCGCCCTTGCCATAGCCGACATAGCCCGGCGGCGCCCCCTTCAGCGTGGAGACGGTGTGCGACTCCTGAAACTCGCTCATATTGAAGACGATCAGGTTATGCGCGCCGCCGTACATCGCCTCCGCCAGGGCGAACGCGGTTTCCGTTTTACCGACGCCGCTCGGGCCGGACAGCATGAAAACGCCCAACGGCCGATCGTGCGCTTGGATGCCGGCGCGGGAGATCCTCACCGCCTGCGCGATTTCATCGATCGCCGTCTGCTGGCCGAAAATCTGGCGGCTCAACAGCTGGTTGAGGTTGAGCGCATTGTCCAGATCGCTTTGCAGCATGCGGCCGGTGGGGATGCCGGTCCAATCCGACAGCACCTCCGCCACGACGCGGTCGTCCACCCACGGATAGACCAACGGCAGGCCGCCGTCTTGCAGCTCGCCCAATTCGGTGGCCAGCTGTGGCAAACGCTCCGGCGACTGCCGCTCCGCATCGAGCAAGGTGGTGACCGCCTGCTGTTCCTGTTCTTGTCGCCGACGCAGCGCATCCAGCTCCCCTTCCATCTCGCTGAGCGTCTGCTGCAATTCGCTGATGCGGGTGAGCGCCAGATCGTCGAATTTGCTTTCTTCCTGCAGGCCGCTCATTTCGGTACGCTTCACTGCCAGCCCGGCCTCGAGCGACTCGATTTTTTCAGGCTGCGCATGCTGGCTCAGCGCCACCCGCGCGCAGGCGGTGTCCAGCAGGCTGATGGCCTTGTCCGGCAGCTGCCGCGACGGCAGATGGCGCAGCGACAAATGCACCGACGCCTGCAGCGCCGATTCGCGGATCTTGACGCTGTGGTGCTGCGCAAAATGCGGGGCGATGGCGCGCATCATGTTCACCGCATTCTCTTCGTCCGGCTCTGAAACCAACACGTACTGGAAGCGGCGCGTCAGCGCGGCATCCGGCTCGATGAACTGTTTGTATTCCGACCAGGTGGTCGCCGCCACCATGCGCAGCGCGCCCCTGGCCAGCATCGGCTTCAACAGGTTGACGGCATCGCCGGTGCCGGCCTGCCCGCCGGCGCCCACCAGCGTATGCGCTTCATCGCAGAACAGGATCACCGGCACAGACGAATGCGCAATGGCGTCGATCAGCGCTTTCAGGCGCGATTCGAACTCCCCTCTCATGCTCGCCCCGGCCTGCATGCGCCCCAGATCCAAAGACAGCAGCCGGGCCCCCTGCAGCAGCGGCGGCACCTGTCCTTGCGCTATCTTGCAGGCCAGCGCTTCCGCCACGGCCGTTTTGCCGACCCCGGCTTCGCCCACCAAAATCGGGTTGTTCTGCCGACGGCGCAGCAAAATGTCGATCACCTGGCGCAGCTCCGCTTCGCGGCCAATCACCGGGTCGATTTCACCGTCGCGCGCCTGGCGGGTCAGGTCCGCGCACCATTTATCGAGTATTTCGACCGTCTCGGACGCATCCGGCGCCTCGCCGTGGACGCTGTAGACTTCCTCTTCCTCTTCCTCATGCTCGACGGACTCCGCCAGAATCGCCGGGTAATCGTCGAACAGCTGCGGGATCGGCAGCTTTTTGAACTCGTCGCTCAGCCGGTACAGGCTGCGCTGCAGCGTGGGATCCTGCAGAATGCCGACCAGAATATGGATGGTGCGCACGCCGCCGGACGGCGTTTCGGCGAGCTGGCTCATCAGCAGCCCCCTTTCCACCACCGTTTCCAGCTGCGTCGACAGATCCACCACCGCATTCGTGCGGTTTGGCAAGGTATGCAGAATGCGATCCAACGCATCGCTGATGCGCTGGCTATTGATGGCGTAGTGCGCCAGGATCAGCGGCAAGTCGCCGCGTTCCTTGTCCACCAGAACTTTCAGCCAGTGTTCAAGCTCCACGTATTCGTGCCTGAAGGTCCGGCACAGCTTGGTCGCTTCAACGAAGGACTGATAAGCAAAGTGGCCCAATCGCGAAAAAAGACGTTCTCGTTGATACACCTTAAATTTCCTTATATTAAGTTGTTGATTGATAAACCAGCTGCCTAAACGTCCCTGTCTTAGGTTTCAGCCAGCTGTCTTTACTCAGCGACTTGCCGCCCAGCTGCGCCGCCATGCCGGGCTCCGTGGCGATCAGCAGGCTGACGTCCAGCATCAGCTGATGGCTCGTGAAGTCATGGCAGATACTCACCAGCGCCTGCAGCCGCCGGCTGCCGCGCTGATACTGCTGATAATGCGGGGCTCCCAGCGGCCCGATTTGAATATGCGCGCCGTACTGGGCATCGAAAAAGCGGCTACCGATGCGCGTGCTCCCCAGCTTGCCCAGCTTTTGGCTGCCGTTTTTTTTGCCGTCGTCGATCCATTTGGCGTAGCGCGGCGTAATTTCGATGGGAACGGCGAAGTACGCCGCCAGCATCTTGTTAAGCTGGCGCAGCGAGCGGCGGCCCGGCAGATAAATGCCGGGGTAGGCTTCGCGCAGGCGCTGGATATGCGGGTTCACGGCCAACGTCGTGTCGACGCCCACCGTCTGACGCAAATGATGCAAAAACGGGTTTTTGTCATCGTCATGGTCATGCCCGATCATCGCCTTCAGCTGCGCCCAGGCCCGGTAATGCAGTACGGCGAAGCGCTGGCTGACGATGCCGACGAACTGCTGGAACGCCTGATTGCGCCTGGCGATGACTTCGGTGCGCGCGTGCTCGGTCACGTGGATCGGCAGCGGGCCGTATGGGGCAAACATGCCGAAATGCCGCGCCTGAATCAGCACCTGCGTAGGGCGTTGTACGATGGAGGCGATTTCACGCGAGGCGAAGCCCATATCCGCCGGCTGGGTGATGCAAAGCCTTTCGCGGCTGCGATCGTTGGAGACGCCGAGCCGCGGCGCATCCGGCTGCGCGCGTTCGATGCGCCGCAGCAGCTCGAAGAAATCCTGTCGATTGGACAGCCCGCGAATTTCGGCCTGGCCCACGCTTTCGCCTTGTGCCCCCGGCGCTGGCGCCGGCTCCAATGACAGCGCCGTTTCGCGCATCAGCGACATATCAGCCATAGTAGAGCGCCCCCCAGTCGGCGTGGGTTTCCCCATCCAGCAACAGCTTCATGCTCAACGTTTGGTTCAAATCGCCGTATTGGCTCAGCGCGTGGTGCAAGATTTTGCCGAACAAATAGGCGCCGTGGTCGGCATGATGGTTGGCGCTTAAGTTGACGGCGATCTCGGCCCCACGGATCCAGGCGAGCGGCCCCGGCCCCTGATTGCGTTCGAAGTGGTGTTCCACCCAGGCATTTTTGATGCTGGCGATGCGTTTGCGCTGGCTGGAGTCGTCCTGATGGCAGAACAACGACAGCCAGTCGCGCAACAGCGCCGAGCAATCCTGCACGTCAGGGCGCGCATGGCGCAAAGGATTGGAAGCCAACATCTGGATCGCTTGCCACGCCTGGCTGATGTTCGGCACCGCGACGGGGTTGCTCGGGTAGCGGACGATCTCCACCTGGTGGATCGGCATCGCCGTTTCCAGCTGGAAATGCGGTTGCTGCAGGTGCGCAGGCACCAGATGCCGTTCGCAGACCAGCGCCTCGACGCTGAGTGAGGTGATGTCGTCGATGTCGATGCCGCTTTTGCCCGGCGAGATGGCGATAAAGGTATCTTCGTTGGGCAGGTGCGGGTTGTTGTATTTGGATGGCGACGGCTCGCGACGGCGGTGCAGCGTATAACCCGCCGGCTCCCGCTCGCAGTCGTAATGCACGTCGGCCCGCAGCGAAGAGAAAATCACCGGGTTGCCGTCTGGCAGCATGCCCTTCACCTGTTTGACGCTATGAATCTCATACAGCGAGGTGTTCAAACGATCGACCACCAGCTGATGCTCCGTGCGCTCTCCCGTCAGCAGCACCGGTGAGCAATGGCGGCGATACAGGTTGATGACCGGGGTCGCGAAAAGATGAAAATCCCTGGCGTTGACGCGACCGATCAGCGTTAGCGGGCGTTGCTCAAGCGCGAACAAGATTTCGAACTCATGGACGCGTTCGCATTGACGCAGAAAATCCTGCACGCCATGCAGCTCGAGGCTGAAGAAGCGGCTCGGTGCCGCAAAGTACTCGCGCATCAGCCGGTTGCCGGGCAATTCCCCCACCGCGGTGGGCAACAACGCCTCTTCATCGCCGACGCCACCCAGACGCAGGCTGTTCGGTTGCAAGACTTTGACGATCGGCCGGTCGTCGTTTTTCGCCCATAGCACGATGCGCAAGGTGCGATTAAGCAGCGCGGCCATCAGCTGATTGGCCCGCACCGTATCTTCCGCCAACGTCAGGTGCAGCGGCTCGAGATCCAGTTCCGAGACGGGCAACACGCCGTGCGTGGTCAGGCCGATTCTGACGTAGGCCGAACAGTCTTGCATATGCCTGGCAGCGCCGTCGGGCAAATGATGTGGCGGCAAAATTTCGCATTCCGCCAGTGCAATCTCAACGGGCTGCACTTTAATATGCCGCGCCGTGGTGAAGGTGGCGGGTTTGTTGTTCAGCGAGATATCGTTGAGGGTCATGCGGCTCCCACGCGGCAGATCGACCTGGCTGTGCCACTGAGGGAAAGAGAGATCGGGCTTAATCGCGACGGTGGCGATCGCGGGAACCGGCGTGTACCACAAGGGCGCCAGGCGCGAAAGCATTTGCAAGGCGAATTCCGGCTGCTCGTTGTTCAGCTTTTCCTGGATGCGGGTGCAAAGAAAAGCAGAGCCCTCCAACAGGCGCTCGACGAAAGGATCCAGCACGCCGTCGATATGCATGCCTAAATGCTGAGCGACCTGGGGATGCGAAGAGGCGAACTGGCGGCCGGCCTCGCGAAAATAACGCAGCTCATCATTATATAATTGGAGAAAACGCTCACTGAACATAGTCACCTCTATTAATCAAATACGTGTACGGCGCCACAGGAATAATCAAGAGCTATGCGCAAATTCACCAGCATTTCGTCACCCGGTAATGAGCAGGTGCCATAGATATCGAATAAGATCGCCAATACATACGATTGACGCTCATTCACTACCGGCACCACGCGAATCGTTTTCGGATCCAGCCGCGGCTCAAAAGACGTAATAATTCTTTGTATATGTCTCGCCAGCGTTAGCGGATCGGTATTAATCGGTATTCGTTGGCTCAGCGACGGCAGGCCATAATTCAATACCGAGCTTTCGCTGTGCGCATAATCGTGAAGTTTTAAATCTGCGCTGCGCGATGCGTCATTCAATAAAAATTCGATATCGCGCACCAGGACGCGCCGCCAATTATCGGCGCTGCCGCTTTGATTTCTCACGCTGAGCTTATCGAATAACATGGGTAATGACGTTTTCATTTAACACCTCGCGGTAATGATTGTGTCTGCCCGCAAGATCTGCGGGCAGACGGCCTGCAATAAGTGTTACGACATCAATGATCAGATGCGAGCGTTAAGCTTGAGGTCATACCCCGTCTTAATCACCGCACCCATGGAGCCATCGTTGTTTTGCTCTTTGTACTCAACTTCGATACGTGCGAAATTCAGCTTGATAACATCGGTGGGCAGCACGGTATCGATTTCAGTACCGATGGTGGAGTTCAGCGGCATATTACCCACGGTCTTGAATGAGGAAACCAGGCAGTTACTGAAGGTCACGGCAATAAAATCTTGCTGACCCTGGCCTGATTTACGGCAAACAAGTTTTGCCTGAGGAATATGCTCGCCGGTGGCGCACATCAGAAACAGCTTCGGCGAAGCCTTATTGCTTACCATACGGAATTCAAAGTCTTTCATTTCGACTTTGCCGGAACCACCGCCGCTGCCGAATCCCCAGCGCCCGGCATTTTCCTCCGCCCATTGCCAGGCTTGCAGCTGAATCCATCCCGGATAAGTTTGGTCAGGGGATTCACCGTCAACACCTTCAATCTTCAAAAAATAGTCTACTAAAGCTTTAGTGCTCATTTTTGTCTCCTTGACTGATAGGTCCTACTACGTTAATTGAAATGTCTACTCAGATAAGTCGTTATATTGCCTACGCAATCATTGAAATAGCGACAATGGGAACCCGTTAGCCATTAATAAATAGCCATGACGCAGAGAATAACGCCGCTAAATTTCAATGAAATATCAATTCTCACCCACGCCATTTCATAATTAACGTCGGCAATATCCAAACCAATGACCAGCCGTGACTTATCTGCTCCCATCTTTTTTGGCTGACGGAAGTTTTGATACCAATCGCAAGGACACGGTCATGCCTTCCAATTGGTAATGCGGGCGCAAATAGAAATGTGCGCGGTAATAACCCGGATCGTCTTCAACATCCTCAACGCGAACTTCGGCGGCGGCCAATGGGCGGCGCGCTTTCGTCGCTTCCGTCGACACGGAAGGATCGCCATCCACGTAATTCATCAGCCAGTCATTCAGCCACAGCTGCATATCGTCTCTGGAACGGAAAGAACCGATTTTGTCGCGTACGATACATTTCAAATAGTGCGCAAAGCGGCACGTGGCGAAAATATACGGCAACCGGGAGGAAAGCTTGGCGTTGGCCGTCGCATCCGGATCTTCATATTTCGCCGGGGCATGCATGGTGCAAGAACCGATAAAGGCAGCGAAATCAGAATGTTTGCGATACACCAAAGGCAAGAACCCGGCGTCTGACAGCTCTTGCTCGCGCCGATCGGAAATGGCGACCTCCGTCGGGCACGTCAGCTCATAACCGCCCTCATCGGAAGGGAACGCATAGGCGGGCAGTTCCTCCACCGAGCCGCCGGATTCGATGCCGCGGATTTTCGAACACCAGCCGTACTCATGGAAGGCGCGGTTGATGTTGACGCCCATCGCATACGCCGAGTTGGCCCAGGAGAAATCATCATCCATATCCGGCCTGACGGCCTCCTCGAAAGCGAACTCTTCGATCGGGTTGGTCTTTGCGCCGTAAGGCAAACGCGACAGGAAACGCGGCATGGTCAGCACCAGATAACGCGAATCGTTGCTTTCGCGCAGGCGGCGCCAGGAAGCGTATTCCGGCGTGGTGAAAATCTTGCCGATATCCCGCGGGTTGCCCAGTTCGTTCCACTTGCTCATTTGCAGCAGCGACGGCGAAGCGGCGGAGATGAACGGACAGTGCGAGGCGGCGGAAATTTTCGCCAGCTCCGTCAGCAGCGTCACGCTCATCGGGCTGTGATCAAACTCAAAATCGCCGATGATGCAGCCGAACGGCTCGCCACCAAACTGGCCATACTCTTGTTCATAAATTTGTTTGAACACCGGGCTTTGATCCCAGGCCGATCCTCGATAGCGTCGCAAATTGCGCGTCAGCTCATCCTGACTGATGTTCAATACCCGAATCTTCAGCGTTTCGCTGACGTTGGTATTGTCGACCAAATAACTCAGACCTTGCCAGGCGGACTCCAACTTCTGGAACTCCTTATGGTGCAAGATATTGTTCATCTGCTGCGAAAGCTGCTCATCGATCTGGGCGATCAGCGATTCAATGGTCAATACGACATCCTGGCTGACCTTGACCTTGCCCTGGTTGGCATATTCGGACAGCGTGCCGATGGCCCGACGAACCGCTTCTGAGGCCTCGTTCGTTCTGGGCCGGAACGAACGCTTGAGCAGACCGTCAAGCTCGTTTTCCGTTTCCTGCGTTTCAACTTCAGCGACTGCCGTTGCCTGCTGTTTAGCTGAATAGCGTCGTTGCCTCGCTCTCATTCCTCATCTCCTTTATTGCCCGAATCCTGCACATCCTGTTCCGCATCCGCGACCGTTTTACGTGCATCCGTCACCAAACGATGCAGAAAATCGGGCTTCTCCAGCAGATTCTTCACCACCTCTTCCGCGCTGGATTTACCGTCCATATACGTGATGAGTTCCGTGAGATGTTCCCGGGCCTCCAGCAGGCGTTGCATCTGCGGAACCCGTTTGGCGATGGCGCCGGGCGAAAAATCCTCCATCGATTCAAACTCTAATTCCACATCCAACAGCGCATCGTCCTCACTCAGCGTATTCTCCACGTAAAATTGAAGACGAGGTTTAATGGCGCGCATGCGGTCGTTGAAATTGTCCTGATCAAACGTCAGGAATTTCCGCTCTTCGATCGGCAGCAAAGGCTTTTTCCGATGCCCAGAGAGATCGGACATGACCCCCGTGACGAAAGGTAACTCTACTTTCTTTTGTGAACCGTAGAGCTCTACGTCATATTCAATTTGCACGCGGGGCGCGTTATTTTTACCGATAAATTTCTGAGAGCTTGAGTCCTTAGCCATTGGAAAACTCCTTTGTGAGAAAAATTACTTCCCGGACAATTGATTTAACGAGGCCAGAGATTCCGGCAAAAGCTCCTCAACAATCGTCGCGAAGTCCATACCGATCATTTTTTGCGAACGTCGAATAAGAATGGGGGCCGGATGGCTGGGCTCATAGTTTTGGAAGTAGTCCAAAACCTGGTCCAACAGCAAGATGACATCCTGCCGGGAACGGATATATTTGCCAGGCAGCGTGGCCGGCGCCTCCGCCGCTTCCGCGTCGGCCGGCGCAGCGCCGATCTCCTCCGGCAATTCCTGCTGTTCGAGAGAGAGCAATTGGCGGCTGAAGAGCGCTAAATAGTCGCGTACCTGGCGGCAGTCCAGCCGGTAATCTTCAGCCTGCAGGTTGGCGTAGTTTTCCACGCGCTCCAGGGCGTCGATTCCCTGCGACAGCTGTTCTTTTAATGACGGCATATTTCTGCCGGCAAAATAGCTGTCAGCCTGCCCCAACACCTTCACCACTTCCGAAAAGTGCAGGCTTTTGCCTTCCTGCTCGTCAATTCGCATATTGAGCAGTTCATCGGTGGTTAACGGCGTGTCGGGGAAGATCTTGCTGTTTTTGATTTCGTGCAGGCAGGACGAGGTGGCGAGCCAGCCTAATGCGGCAGCGTGAAAACTGTCCGCCGCCGGCTCCATATCGGCCTGAGGGAATATAGTGCTCCCCTCTTCGGCATATTTGCCGTCGATAGTCGTGATGCCTTGATAGACAGCCGAAAAACCATCGATATGAAGATTAGCGCGCATAAACCACAGCACGACATGCAAATCGAAGCACTGTTCAAGCAAGGCGGCAGATTGCTCGCGAATAGCATGCCAATTGATATCGCGTGCATTGTCCACGGCATTCAGCGGATCGGTTTGGCTATCGAATTCCGATAACGTGAATTCAATTTCACTGTATCGAGGGTCAAATTCGACGCCGTTAACTGCTATTGAGATGACTTCATTCATGGCCTGATATCCTTTTCATCAGCACTACAAACATAAAGCCTATAAACATGGGCTTTTACATTCGCCAGTCTTTCCCAGAGTCCTTTTAGCGTAATTAGTCGTCACCAAGCCCGCAAATTGTTTAGATGTATTAATATTAACAACAATAATAGATTAAACCTATCAATAAAAACCCAGTGATCGGTTTAAACTATTTTACATTTACATATTTATTTTTTCATTTTAAAATCAATAACTTGCAAACAATAATTATGCAAGCTAATAATAGGAAAAAAATCAAAAAATGCCGTAAAAACAACGTTTCTCTGTTGGTAGGACAATTCCAATAAAACACCCGAATATAAATAATTTATTAAACAAATGATAACTACAGTAAATAGTGAAATTTTTTCATAAAACCATGACAGTCATTCGTTTCTTGCGAGCGGGCAGCACGCAATGATCATGAGAACACGATGACAGTGTGACTTTCATTTCCAGCACTCAGTACTTACAAATGCGAAACCTGGTGTGAAAATAAACAATTTGGCGAGAGTTTTGATTATTAATTTTAAAGCTTAGGTTCTGCGTTAACATTCCGCCGTGGCGCACCTAACGCGGTATTGACGCGCAAACAGCTGGGTTGATAAAGCACATTTTTTATAGTTAACCCAGGGTAATGATCAGATTAACTTAAGATTCATCCCCCCCATTCACCGACGTATTCTTTTACGTCCGGCCAGCACTGAGTCAGCATCTAAAAAATCGCTGGGTTCGATAAAGTGGTATAAATAATATCACTTCACCTGCCGGCAAAATAACCACTTCAACCTTACGGCAGCGACAACCCCGTTATGGCCAGCGATCCACTCCATGCTCAAAGGATGTTTTCCTAACTGATAAGACCACTAATTTGATACTAGCAAAGCCAAAACCAATATCAAGGTAAATTATTATTTTTTTAATAAAAAATTAACAAATTAATATACAAACACCAAACAATTCAGCAACTTGAAAAATCAGTAATTCTATTATTTTTGGTCTGATAAAAATAGTTCACCAAAGTTTACAGCCGATCATAATGCCACTCATAAAATCAGTCGGAATCTCTTCACCGTTGAATTCACATCAAAAAAAAAGGGAAAAACCGGAAATAAAAGCAGCATGCGGCATTCCTTCCCACAGGATCAACTTTCGCAAAACAAAATAAGCAAGATAATTCCCAATAAGATGGCGAAAAAGAACCGCTAATTAGTTAGCGGTTCAAAATAAAAACAACATTAACCCTATAGAGTTACACCACACGCGCGTCGTCGATTTTTATTAAGGAAAAAAACCTTATTGATCTTTATGTTGCCGCCATCCTCACACAGTGATGCAGCCGCAACTCCGGGGGCAAAAACAGGCATAAAAGGAATGTGCAGCAGCATAACCAGGTAACGCATGAAAACGACCCAGAGACTTTTTTTACCCTACGTTCAGCCGGTGTGAGAATGTTATTCCGGGTGAAAAAGCTGAACGCAACCTCCCCTCCCTCCTTGAACGTGCGTTCCCTGAGAGAGCCGCCGCCTTTCAGCTATGCCTCCACCTCACGCGAAAAGTCGGTGCGAAGCCCACCGTTTTACTGATCCAGGACATCTTTCGCATTCACCTGGCTGGTACATTGATTGAAAATCATTCCTATTCAGGAGAAAAGGCCATGGTTAAGTCACTGAATGCGGCATTCATTCGTCTTTTTGATCGCCCGGACGCCGGCAAGTTGGCGCTCAGATTGACCTTCGGCGGGCTGATGTTGTTTCACGGCGTAGCGAAAATTCAGCATGGCGTCGGCTGGATCGCCGACGCGCTGCAGGAACAGGGGCTGCCCGCCTTTATCGCCTATGGCGTGTATGTGGGCGAGATCCTGGCGCCGATACTGATCATTTTGGGGCTGTTCACCCGCCCCGCCGCACTGGTTTACGCCATTACGCTGGTGGTGGCATTCCTGATGGTGGGCACCGGCAAGGTATTCACCGTCACCGACGTCGGCGCCTGGGGCATTGAAAACGAACTGGTGTTCTTTATGGGGGGGCTCGCTATCCTGCTGCTGGGCAGCGGGAAATACGCGATTGCGCGCAATGAAGCCTATCGATAAGCGGTAGCATTAATAAGGAGGTTCTTGGTTTGAACCTCCTCGGTGCGGAAACGGCGTTTAACTCTCGGCCAGGCGGTACACCGGAACCTTGCGCGTCGTGCCGGTCAGGGTGTCGAAGATCTCCGTTTCCGCCGTCACGATCGCCATGCCGGATTTTCTTAGCCTGCGCACCTCGGCGGCAATGCGCTGGATGCCGAACCAGAACAGACCGTCCAGCGCCGTGATCCGCAGCCCTTGCTCCAGCGCCAGCTTAAGCCGCTCCCGCGGTGCCTTGAGCGTTTTGGCGATTTCCCGGTAAGGCAGCGCATCCACGCCCGACGCAGATGTTCGGTGAATACGGGTCGACATGCTGTACTGAAAGGCCTCCGGCACGCCGCTCAAATCGCTTTTCAAGCTGTAGACGCAGCCGAAACGCTTGCCGTTGAACACCACATTCTTCTGGCTGAGCGGCAGCTCATCCCGAATTCCGGCGATCAGCTGCGGCGCCCTGACCAACAATAACCGGAAAGGCAATTCGAAACTGGTTACGTAGTCTACGTTGAGCAGCGCAATGCGCAGCCGCTCCTCCGCCCCGGCCTGCGTCTCGCGGCACTCGTTCAGCACCTCGCTCCACTGGTGCGCGAGCCGCGGGGCCTCATCCAGCGGCGCGAAATGGTATTTCTCGATGTGATAGTCGATTTTTTCGTTCATGTCCGTTGGCCCCCGCGTCAGTCATCATTGCCATCAGCAAATTACCTTACCTGCGGGCAACAGTACACTATCACCGCATTCACTTTCCTGAGGAAAGCCGGGGCGAATCATCAAGCATGAGGGAAAAAAGCCAAATATCGTGCTGGGTGAAAACGATGAGCATCATGACGGCACGCCACGCGTCGATGGGACCACCTGCCCCGATTCCAGCTTGATGATGCGATCCGCCAGGTAGAAATAGCGATCGTCGTGAGTAATCGCGATGACCGTTTTGCCTTCGGCCTTCAGCATCGGCAAGAGTTCAAGGTAAAACACCGCCTTAAACTCAGGATCCTGATCGGCGGCCCACTCATCAAACAGATAAACCGGGCGCTCTTCCAACCACGCCTGCAGTAAAGCCAGCCGTTTTCGCTGCCCCTGAGAGAGCGCGATTGTTGAAAAACGGCCGTGGGCAAAACTGACTTTATGGCTTAACTTCAGCAGGCGCAGCAGATGTTCGACCTGCTTTTGCGTGCGCTCAGTGACGAACGCCACATCGTCAAAAAGAAAGAAGTCGTTGAACACCACCGAAAAATGCCGACGGTATATTTCCAGAAGATCGTCGCTGACCGGCTCGCCGTTAAGCAAAATCGCGCCGTTATCAGGCGGGTAAATTCCCACCAGCAGATTCGCCAACGTCGTCTTGCCGCTGCCGTTGCCACCGACGATAAAAATGAGTTCACCGGGCGCAATGTGCATATTCAGCGGGCCAAGGGTGAAATGCTCCCCTTCTTCGTTCTGATATTGGTAACGGACATTATCCAACGCCAACGAAGCAAAAGGGGGTGGCGTAAAATGGCGCTGTGGAACTTCGGGCCTGAGTTGCGCGCGCAGCGACTGTACCCGCTGCATGGCCACCCGCGCGCCGGCCAGGGTGGGCAGCGCGGATAACAGCCCTTCGACCGGCACAATCATATACAGAAACACCATGATATAGCCGGTAAGCGCCCGTTCGTCCAAAGCCAGCCCGTCACGCAAGCTGAACAACACCAGGCCGATGAAAGCGAAAAACAGCGCGCTTCCCCAACTGCTCGCCAAACCGTACAACACGTAACCGCGGGTTCTCTCCCGGCGAACCGCGTCAATATTCTGCGCCAGTTCACCGCTGACGAATTGACGACGGCGCACCGCGTTCAGCCGAAACTCCCTCGCACCGTCAAACAATTTTTTGCATTGCTGAATCAGCGTATCTTCGCGCTGACGCGATCGGCGCAACAAACGCATCGCGGGGCCGTGCGCGGCGCGGTAGCCCAGGCTGCCGCAGACAATCACCGCCAATGCCAGCGCCAGTACGCTCAATGACAGGCTGCCAAGGTAAACCAGGCAGCCAACGATAACGGCGCCGAAAATCAGCAGATTGGGCAGATTGACGAAAAACACCACCAGCGTATCGAGATCCTGTGTCAGCACCGACAGCGTTCTTGCCATCCCCGCTTTCTCCAACAGCAGCCAGCGCGTTTCGCTGACGTCTTGCACCAGCTCGCTGCGCAAGCGCGCCTTCACCTTTTGTCCCAGCGCCATAAACGTGGTTTGAGAAACCACGCGCGTCGCCAGCATCAACAGCGTCAGTAACGCAAAATCGCCTCCCGGACTCAGCCATGACGCCTCATTGGATTGCGTCAGACCATGATTGATCATCGCCAGCAAAGAGGCATTGCACAGCCCGCTGACGACACCGGCGACCACGGCGAGCAGTAGCCAACCGCGCACCATACGAAACAACATCATTAATACCGACATGCCGAATTCCTTGCTCATACTCACACTTTTTATGGTTTTGACCGGGCTGTCTTATTACGAATTAACGGCCATACCAGCAGAGGGACACCGATCAGCGACGCCACCAACCCGACCGGCAGCTGGCGCGGGTAGAGCGCATTGCGCCCCAGCCAGTCGGCAACGGTCATGATGGCGGATGACAACAGCGCGGCGGTGTAGAGCTGCATCAGCGGCCCTTTCGCGCCCATCTTGCGCGCCAGATGCGGCCCCAGTAGGCCGATGAAAGACACCGGGCCGACCAGTAACGTCGCCAGCCCGGTCATGACGGCCGCCATAGCCAGCACGCTGAAACGTGCGCGCGGCAAGGGCACACCGAGCGCGCCGGCGACGTTGCCCATCGGCAACAGCACCAGCCAGCGGCGGAACAGCGGCATCAGCGCCAGGAGAACCAGCGTGATGACAAACACGCCTTCGGCCAACGACGCGCCGACGTAATAGGTACTGCCCGTCATCAGCGGCAACAACACCGCACTTGCGGCAAGATTGTTGAGCATCACGATGCTGACCGCTGCCTGGCATAGCGCATTCAGCGCCAAACCATTGAGCAATACCCGCTGCGGATTAAAGTCACTTCGACGGCTGTTCCACAACGTCAGCAACAGGCTTATCAACGCGCCCCCCAGGCTACTCACCAACAGCCAGCCACTGCCGCCAGCGGGAAGCAAAAACACAAAGGCCGTAACGCCCATGGCCGCGCCACCGCCAATACCCAGCACTTCTGGGCTGGCGAGCGGGTTCCCGCTCACCCGCTGCATCAACACGCCGGCCCCCGCCAGCAGCGCACCGGCGCTCATCGCCGCCAGCAGTCGTGGCAACCGCAATGGCAGCAGGTTCGCCAGCTCCCCTCTTTCCGCCCAGTGCCAATGCTGCAGTCCATGACCGAAACATAAAGAGACCCCGATCCCCGCAGCCAGAATGCCGGCCGACAACCAGATGAACCGTTGTTGATGCGAGGTCTGCGACACCGGCAACGGCGGCGCAAGATCGATGCTTTGCTGTCGTGCAAAACGCGCCAGCAGCATCAGCAACGGGCCGCCGGTAAGGGCGGTCAGCATGCCGACGGGCAGCAGCTGGCCGCTCTCCAGCGACACGCGAGAGACGCAAAGATCGGTCAGCCACAGGAGACCCGCACCGATGAGCGCCGTATGCAACACCATTTGCCGGGATGTTCGCGCGCCGCCAAAGCGCGCCAGATGAGGCGCTGCGAGCCCCAAAAAACCGATGACGCCGACTGCGTTAATGATGAGGGCGCTCATGGTCAGCGCCAGCAGCACCGCGGCGGCGCGGATGCGCACCGGCGATGCGCCGAGGCTGCTGACCACGGTTTCCGGCAGTTGCAGCAGTTCAAGCGGGCGTAGCAAGAACAACAGGCCCACTACGCAGACGGCGAGCCACGGCAACATCCGCAGCAGAATTTGCCCGTCTTCCACCGCCAGCGAACCGCCTCCCCACATCAGCACCTGAAGTAAAAAGCGATCGTTGATAATGGCGATCAGCAAGGTCAGCGCCCCGCACCACAAATTGATCATGATGCCCGCCTGCACCATCGCCAGCGGCGACATACGCTGACGCCAGCTGAGCGCCAGCACGCACGCCAGCGCCGCAATCTCACCGGCAATCACCACGGCGGTGCGCGCGCCGACCAGCAGCGACGGCAACCACAACGACGCCAGCCCCATCGCCAACGTCGCCCCGGCGGTCATGCCGAGCGTCATCGGCTCCGCCAACGGGTTGCGCAACGCACGCTGCATTAACCAGCCGCACAGCCCCAGCGTCGCGCCCCCCACCATCGCCATACCCTGACGCGGCAACCACATGCTATGCAGGATAATGGCCGTCGGATCGAGATTATGCTCGGAGAACAACGCGACAATGCCGCCCTGCCGATGAATATCGGCCAGCGCCAACGGCAACGACATCAGCCACAACGCGGCGATTACCCCCCAGGAAAGACGGCGGGAAAAAGATTCATGCATCACGCCACCTCATCATCATCCCGGTAAAAATATCGGCAAAGCGCCCGGCGGTAATCAGGGCGCCGGCATCGCTGATGTTTTCTTCTATCAGGTTCAGGTTGCGCGCAGAGGTCAGCGGCAGACGTTGCCACAGCGGGCTTTGGCGCCATTGAGACACCAACTCCCGCTGTTCGTCAGGCGTCAACAGCATCAGCCGCGCATTCAGATCGGCGATGCGGGTCAGCTCCACCAGCACGCTACCTTCGGCTCCCGCGCCGCCCTGCCATCCGTTGCGCAGCCCGCAGGCGGCCAATACGTCACCGGGAAGGCTGCCTGCGGTGTATACCCGCAGGTGCAGCGCATCTACCGGGGCGGCGAGCAGCGCCGGACGTTCAACCTGCCGCGCCAGCAGCGAGGCGCGGCTCAGCTTGTCGTTCAGGCTGGCCAATATCTGCGCGGCCTGAGGCTGCCGCTGAAGCCGTTCGCCCAATTGCCGGGCGGCGCTGATGAGTTCCGCCAGCCCATGAGCCGGTAGCGCGATCGTCGGCGCGATGCGTTCAAGCGCCGGCTTCAGCAACGCATGCTGCGGCGTGATGACAATCGCGTCCGGCCGCAGTGCGTACAGCGTTTCCAGATTGGGCTGGAACAGCAGGCCAAGATCCAACGCCGATGCAGGCAGCGCAGGCGTCGGGATCAGCTTGCGATACCAATCCGGCGCCGAGACGCCCGCCGGAGTCACCCCCAGCGCCAACAGAATTTCCGTCAGTCCCCAATCCAACACGGCCAGCTTTTGCGGCGGCCGGCCGGCGTCGGCCCGCGCATAAAGCGGGGCCAACAGGAGAGCGGTCAACAACCTGCGTCGTGACAGCATCGGTCACCACTTATAGCTGAGGGTCGCGATGTACTGGCGTTTCAGCGCATACTCGCAGCCATTGTTGGAGCAGGAAGCCAGGTAGGTTTTGTTGCCGAGATTGGCGGCATTCAGCGCCAGCTGCCATTGGCGCCACTGATAGCCGACGCGCGCATCGTAGACCGTGGCCGCCGGCACCTTCAGGCCGTTGTCCGTGGTGGCGTAGCTGGTGCCGACATAGCGCACGCCGCCGCCCAGCGTCACACCGTCAAGCGCACCGTCGAAGGCATACTGGCTCCAGAGCTTGGCGGTATTGCGCGCAATGCCCACCGGACGCTTGCCCTGCGTATCGTCGTTGGCACTCAGTACTTTCGGATCGGTCAGGTTGTACGACGCCAGCACCGACCACGCCGGCGTGATATTGATGCGGCCATCAAGCTCAACCCCGCGCGAGCGCACTTCGCCGGTCTGCACGCTGAAGTTCGGGTGATCGGGATCGGCGGTCGCCACGTTGGTTTCCCGCAGGTCGTACAACGCCAGGGTAAACAAGGCATCCAGCCCGACCGGATCGTATTTCAACCCCACTTCCGTCTGCTTGCCTTCGGTCGGTTTAAAGGCGTGGCCGTAAAAGTCATTGCTGCTGCTCGGCACAAACGACGTGGAATAGCTGATGTAAGGCGCCAATCCGTTATCGAAGTGGTACAGCAGCCCGGCGCGCCCGGTCGTTGCATAGTCATTGCGCTCGGTACGAGCGTCGTTCAGCAGATCGATACTTTTGGTTTTCGCCGCGTCGTAACGGCCGGCCAGGTTCAGGATCCAGCTCCCCAGTTCGAGTTGGTCCTGGAGATAGAGCCCGGTTTGATCGAGCGTATTGTGCGTACTGCTATCGAGCGGCGGTATGGCCACCGGCACGCTATAGTCCGGGTTGAGGAAGTTAATCGGGCTGGCGTCGCCGTAGCCCGACTGGCTGCGCACCGAGGTATGCATGCGATCAATCCCGGTCAGCAACGTATGTTTCACCCGACCGGTATCAAAGTGGAATTCAGCCTGGTTATCCACCGCGAAGTTGGTCATGCTCTCCTTCAGGTTCATCGAATAGCGATCGATGAGCGGCGCATCCGCATGCACACCCCATGGATAGACCATCAGATAGTCGCCGGTGCTGCTGAGGTAACGCAGATTCTGGCGGAAAGTCACCGTATCGTTGAAATCGTGCCGGAACTGGTAACCAATGCTGCCCTGCTGGCGTTCGTACTTGTCGAAGCCCGGCTGGCCACCATAAAAACGGGTCGAGATGTGGCCGTACGGGTTGGGCGTCAAGGTGCCGGAAAGCGGCATCTGGTTGTAGAATCCGCTGTCCGGATCTTTGCGCAGCTGCGAAATAATCGTCAGGCTGGTGTGCGCATCCGGCTGCCACGTCAGCGACGGCGCGATGTCATAATGCTGATAGCGGGTGTGATCGACCTGGGTTTCGGTATCAAAAAAGGTCCCCGCCACGCGCCCCAACAGCGTGCCGTTATCGTTCAGCGGCCCGGTGGCGTCGACGCCGGCGCCAAACTGGTTTTCGTTGCCCGCGCTGACATACACCTCACCGGACGGGGTCGCCTGCGGCGTTTTGCTGACCAGGTTGACGATCCCGCCGGGATTCGCCTGGCCATACAGTACCGAGGAAGGGCCTTTGACCACTTCGATACGCGACAGCAGGAACGGATCCCACGCCGGACGGCTCCACCACGCTTCGCGCGGCAGCCGCAGGCCATCAAGGTATTCGTCGGCTTCAAAACCGCGCACGATGATGGTGTCGAAACGGGTATCCGGTCCGGCGCTCTCCGAGTTGACGCCGGAAACATAGCGCAGCGCTTGCGGGACGTTTTTCGCCGCTTGCGCGTCAATCTCCGCTTGCGTCACCACCGAGATGCTCTGTGAAGTGCGGCTAATTGGCTGGTTTGACTTCGTCGCGGAGGCGGCGCCGTGCGCCACCAGCGTGCTCTCGTCATCCTGATCCTGAGACGCCGCCGCGCTCACCACCAGCGTCTCTTCTTTTGTGGTATGCTGCCCGCCATCCGCGGTAAAGGCTTGCCCGCTATAGCCTGCGATTATCGTATATACCAGCACTTTCAACGGTTTTTCCCTGAAAAATTTGCCCATCTGTCTCATCGCCTTTCCGACTGTTAGTAGAATTTGATGGAAATGATAATTATTCAACTTTAAAAGAGAAGCCCGTTCATGGCAGAATGGCGCTACCGACAGTCAGGATGTCGCCAGACGGACAAACGTTGTCCGTTATCGCAGCAATAGGCACAAATGGTGAGAACCGGACAGAGGCAGGTAAACATGACATCCCATCACGCTATTGAAGGCCTGCGTCAGCTGCGCTACAGCCCCGGCAGCCAAGAGCCCGTCCATCAGCATGAGCAGGGGCAGCTGATTTTGCCGCTGCGCGGCGTGGCGAAAATCGCCACCGCGCAGCATATCTGGCTGCTCTCGCCGGGCCGCGCCATTTGGCTCCCCAGCGGCACGCCGCACGGTCTGGAAGCCATCAATGACGTCGTGACGTACAACATCTACTTTACGCCGCCCTTTTCTCGCCGCTATGGCGCACGGCCTCAGGGGCTGAGCGCCACTCCCCTGTTGTATCCCCTGATTGCCGCCGGGCTTGAAAACGCCATTTCCGCCGAACGGCTTACGCTCATTCAAAATCTGCTGAGCGATGAGTTTCAACGCATGCAAAGTGGCCAACTGTGTCACGTGGCCCTGCCGAACGACCGGCGCCTGCGCCAGGTATGCGATGCTTTATGCCGCGAGTTGGGTCATGGCGAGACGCTCGCCTGGTGGGGAAAAAAGGTCGGCGCCAGCGAACGCACCCTGGCACGGCTGTTCCGCGAAGAGACCGCGTTGAGTTTTTCCGAATGGCGCCAGCAAATTCGCCTGTTGGAGGCGGTATGCAATCTGGCGCGCGGCGTGGCCGTGGGTCAACTGGCCCACGAACTGGGTTATGCCAGCCCTAGCGCGTTCATCGCCATGTTTCGCAAAAAACTGGGCGTGTCGCCGCAACGCTATATTCAAAGCGCGCTGGAAGTATGAGAGTCAGGGGAACTTCAGGTGACGGAATACCACTATGGCGCGCGAATACGCGGAGAAAATCGGCATCAGGCAATGGATTGTGGTTCAGTGATTTGGCGCCAGGCCAGCGCTATCTGTGATGGGGATCGTTGAAAGATTTATTCGTAAGTGATTGAATAGTGGCGGAGAGAGGGGGATTTGAACCCCCGGTAGAGTTGCCCCTACTCCAGTTTTCGAGACTGGTCCGTTCAGCCGCTCCGGCATCTCTCCTAACAACGCTTGCTATCATGCCCGCTTTTACGGCATTTTTACAGCATTAGCACACCGCTGAACGTTCAAGTGACGACTTTACGAGCAACCTGATGATTAAATGGCCGTGGAAAGCGACTCAACCCTCTCAACCCCAGGCAGACACTCAGGCCCAGTGGCAGGACGCGTTGGCGATCCCGCTGCTCTCGCCGCTGAATGAGCAGGAGCAGCAGCGGCTGGTGGCCGTTGCCGGGCAGATCTTGCAGCAAAAGCGCATCGTGCCGCTGCAGGGGCTGCAGCTCACCTCGCAAATGCAGGCGCGCATCGCCCTGCTGTTCGCCTTACCGGTGCTGGAACTCGGCGCGGAGTGCCTCGACGGCTTCAACGAAATTCTGCTCTACCCCACCCCGTTCGTGGTGGAAGACGAATGGCAGGACGAAATTGGCCTGGTGCACTCGGGGCCGGTGGTGCAGTCCGGCCAGAGCTGGGAACAGGGGCCCATCGTGCTCAACTGGCAAGACGTGCAGGACTCTTTCGATCTTTCCGGTTTCAATCTGGTGATCCACGAAGCGGTGCACAAGCTGGATATGCGCAACGGCGGCGTCGCCACCGGCGTGCCGCCGATCCCGCTGCGCGAAGTGGCCGCCTGGGAGCACGATCTGCACGCCGCGATGGAAAGCCTGCAGGACGAGATAGACATGGTCGGTGATGAGGCCGCCAGCATGGATGCCTACGCCGCCACCGATGCGGCCGAGTGCTTCGCCGTGCTGTCGGAGTATTTTTTCAGTGCCCCCGAGCTGCTGGCCGAACGCTTTCCGGCGCTGTATCAGCACTTTTGCCGCTTCTACCGCCAGGATCCGCTGGCGCGCCTGCTGCGCGCCCAGGCGGAAAACGACGCGCAATGGGCTGATTGACGGGCGCATTGCTCAGATACCGAGCAGTCGCACCACTCCAGGCAATTTAGCGTTGACACACCCGGGGCCGCTGGATATCATGCGCCCCGTTCACACGATTCCTCTGTAGTTCAGTCGGTAGAACGGCGGACTGTTAATCCGTATGTCACTGGTTCGAGTCCAGTCAGAGGAGCCATATTTAGAGAAGCCCGCTTAAGGAAACTTAAGCGGGCTTTTTGCTATGGGGCGTTTACAGCCCGCGTTTTTCCATCAGCAGCGCCAGATCGACCAACCGATTGGAGAAGCCCCATTCGTTGTCATACCAGGCGAGCACTTTCACCAGGTTGCCGCCGATGACCAGCGTAGACAAACCGTCGATAATCGACGAACGCGCATCGCCCCGGTAGTCGCTCGACACCAGCGGTTCATCGCTGTAGCCCAGGATCCCTTTCAGCGGGCCGGACGCCGCCGCCGCGCGGAAAGCGGCGTTGATTTCCTCCACCGTCGCCGGGCGTTTCAGCGTCACCGTCAGATCGACGATCGAGACGACCGGCACCGGCACTCGCAGCGAGTAACCGGTCAACCTGCCGTCCAGATCCGGGATCACCTTGCCGAGCGCCTTGGCCGCGCCGCTGGAATAAGGCACGATCGATTCCGCCGCCGCCCGCGCGCCGCGCAGATCTTTTTCCGGCTGATCGTGCAGCGCCTGGCTGTTGGTATAGGCGTGAGTAGTGTTCATCAGCCCGTATTCGATGCCGAACGCCTGATGCAGCACCTGCGCGGCGGGCGCCAACCCGTTAGTGGTACAGCTGCCGTTGCTGACCACTTTATGCAGCGCCGGATCGTAGAGCTGGTCGTTAACCCCCATGACGATAGTGATGTCGTCATTCTTGGCCGGCGCCGAGATAATCACCCGCTTGGCGCCGCCGTGCGTGATGTGCACTTCCGCCTTGGCCTTGTCGGTAAAGAAGCCCGTCGCTTCGATCACCACGTCTACGCCCACGCTGCTCCAGGGGATCTCGGCGGGATCGCGCTGCGAAAACACCTGAATCGGCCGGCCGTCCAGCAGCAGCTGGTTGTCGCCGGCTTCCACCCTGGCCGCCAACGTGCCGGAAAGCGTGTCGTATTTCAGCAGGTGCGCCAGCGTTTTGCTGTCCGTCAGATCGTTGATCGCCACCACTTCAAAATCGCTGCGCCCCAGCGCCGCGCGCAGCACGTTGCGTCCGATCCTGCCAAATCCATTAATGCCTACTCTCACCATGATGCACTCCTCGTTTTGGGCTTTGCCTCAAATCTAGCCCTGCCCCGAGGCGGCGTAAATGACGTTTACCGATCAATTTACGCCAAATTGCGCGCATGAAAGCGTTCGCGGTATTCGCTCGGGGTCAGCTGCAGTTTGCGCTCAAACACCCGCCGCAGGTTAAGGCCGTTGCCAAAGCCGGTGGCCAGGGCGATCTGCTCGATGCCTTCCACACTTTGCTCCAGACGCTGTCTGGCGGTATGCAACCGCCCTTCTTCGACGAATTTGGCGGGAGAAATGCCCGTCTCGCGGGTGAACACGCGGGTAAAGTTGCGCGGACTCATCGCCACGCGTTCGGCCAACCGATCGACGCTGAGATCGTCGGCGAGGTTTTCCAGGATCCAGGATTGCAGGTCGCGGATCGGGCCCGGCGATTTGGCCTGGTTGAGCGGGTAGCGGCTGAACTGCGCCTGCCCGCCGGGGCGACGCAGAAACATAACCAGATCCTGCGCCACTTCGCGCGCCTGCACGAAGCCGTAATCGTCCTCCACCAGCGCCAGCGTCAGATCAAAGCCGGAACTGACGCCGCCGGAGGTCCAAATCGGCCCGTCCTGCACGTAGATCGGGCCGTTTTCGACCTGCACCCGCGGGAAGCGTGCCTGCAGCGTTTCCGCCAGCCGCCAGTGAGTGGTCGCCCGCCGCCCGTCCAGCAATCCGGCTTCGGCCAGCAGCAGAGCCCCGCCGCAAACGGAAGCGATACGGCGCGTCTGTGGCGCCGCGCGGCGCAGCCAATCCGCCACCAGGGCGCCCTCTTCTTCCGTCGCCCCCTTGCCGGCAACAATGACGGTATCGCGCGGCAGGGCCGGATCGAGATCCACCAGGCGATGATCGGCCAACAGGCTCAGCCCGGACAGGCCGTGCACCACCCGATGGGATTGCGTGGTGGCGACCGCGATCTGATACAGCGGCGTCTCGGCAGGGCTCAGACGGTTAGCCTGCATCAGGATATCCGCGATGCCCGCCGCTTCGAACAGCATGCCCCCTTCAGGGACGATAATCAGGAATGTGTGCATGGCAAAAATAGAGAAAACAGTCAAAACAGGCCAGACAACCACTGTATAAGAAAAGCGCCGCGGGTTCACCCTGCGGGCATAAAAAAGCCCGCCGATAACCTCGACGGGCCAGGAAGGAATAACCATTCAAACCTGCGGCAAGCTCACCCCGCCAGCGCGCGCCAATTGCGCCAACAGCGCCGTTTGAAACGCCTCGTCGTGTACCGCCGCGTGGGGTTCGAGGCGCTGCTGATGGTGCCAATAACCGCCGGACGCCAGAGCCTGCGGTTCATCGCTGCTCACCAGCCACGCCTGCGTCACATGCCCCAGCGCCAGATCGTCGGGCGCGTCCGCGCCGCCCATTTTTGTCGGCACCCAACCGGGATCGACCGCGCTGCTGATCACGTCAGGCCACAGGCGCGCCACGGCGGCGGCCAGCGCGGTGACGAACAGTTTGCTGTCCGAATAAGAGCCTGCGGCGCCGCCAAGCCAATCCACGCCGTTCAGTTCCGCCACGCCGTCAAAGTGCATGCTGCTGCTCAGGTAGACGATACGCGTGGGGCGTTCGATCAGGGCCGTCAGCAGATAGGGCGCTATGACGTTCACCGGCATCACCTGCGGCCCGGTAAACATGCCGGCATTGTGGATCACCGCGTCCGGGCGACCGAGGCGATTGACCAGCTCGGCAAGCTGCCGGATCTGCTGTACATCGGACAGATCGCCGATCGTCGCCTGAGCGCCGCGATCCAACAGATCGCGCACCGCGTCCAGACGGCCGGGCTCACGCGCATGCAGAATCACCTGATGCCCTTCGTCCAACAGCGTTTGTGCGGCGGCGCGGCCCAGCCCGTCTACCGAACCGGTAATGAAAATGCGTGACATGTCACTCCTCCGTTTAGCGCCAGCCGAGCGCCGGCGCGACATGGGTTAAAATCGATTCGATGACGTGGGCGTTGTAATCCACGCCCAGCTGGTTAGGCACGGTCAGCAGCAGCGTATCCGCTTCGGCGATGGCCTCGTCCTGTGCCAGTTGCTTGATCAGCACGTCCGGCTCGGCGGCATAGCTGCGGCCGAAAATCGCTCGGGTCTGCGCGTCGATATACCCCAGTTGATCGCCCTCCTTGCCACCGCCGCCGAAGTAGTTGCGATCCCGCTGGTCCACCAGCGCGAAGATGCTGCGGCTCACGGAAACCCGTGGCTCGTGCGCGTGGCCGGCCTCTTGCCAGGCGGCGCGGTAGGCGCGGATCTGCTTGGCCTGCTGGATGTGGAAGGGTTCGCCGGTCTCGTCGTTCTTGAGCGTCGAGCTTTGCAGGTGCATGCCGAGCTTCGCCGCCCAGACGGCGGTGGCATTGGAACCGGCGCCCCACCAGATGCGGTCGCGCAGCCCGGCGGAAAACGGCTCCGGCCGCAGCAGCCCGGGCGGATTCGGGAACATCGGCTGCGGATTGGGTTCGGCGAACCCTTCGCCGCGCAGCGCTTCCAGGAACACTTCGGTATGGCGGCGGGCCATGTCTGCGTCGGTCTCGCCGTCGGCCGGGGCATAGCCGAAATAGCGCCAGCCATCGATCACCTGCTCCGGCGAGCCGCGGCTGATGCCGAGCTGCAGCCGCCCGCCGGCGATCAGATCCGCCGCGCCGGCGTCTTCCACCATGTACAGCGGATTTTCATAACGCATGTCGATCACGCCGGTGCCGATCTCGATGCGTTGGGTTTTGGCGCCGATGGCGGCCAGCAGTGGGAACGGCGACCCCAGCTGGCGCGCGAAGTGGTGTACGCGAAAATAGGCGCCGTCCGCCCCCAGATCTTCGGCGGCGACCGCCAGATCGATAGACTGCAGCAGCGCATCCGCCGCGGAACGGGTGCCGGACTGGGCGGAAGGCGACCAGTGGCCAAACGAGAGAAAACCAATTTTTTTCATCGGGAATCGTCCTCAAAGGCAAAATCATCGGCCTACAGTGACAAAAATCGCGCGCTCTGCGCCAGCAAAATCGCCCCCGATCGCACTAAACGAACCGATTGCCGCCGCGCCGCCCGGCGATTGTAATCAAAAAACAAATGTCGTATAACAAGCAGCTCCGAGGGGTGTCCTGTTACGGGCTGAGATGGCGCAAGCCGAACCCTTTGAACCTGATCTGGGTCATGCCAGCGAAGGGACGGTTAGGCAACAACGCTCTCACCCGTTGCCTGTTCATACCCCAGCGTGCCCGGATCTCCACTGACTCAAGGAGGTCCCATGTCCATCACTACCCTGTTCGAAAGCGGTCTTTACGGCCGGCTGCGCCACCATGCCGGCAGCCACTGGCAAGATTACGTCGATCACCCGTTTCTGCAGCAGCTGGCCGCCGGCACCTTGCCTGAACGCGCTTTTCGCCGCTACCTGACGCAGGACTATCTGTTCCTGCTGCACTTCGCCCGCGCCTACGCGCTGCTGGTCAGCAAGCTGCGCACCCTGCCGGAGATGCGCGCCGCCACCGCCTCGCTCAACGGCATCGTCGCCGAACTGCCGCTGCACGTGGCCTACTGCGCCGAATGGGGGTTGAGCGAAGCGCAGATCGCCGCCCAGCCGGAAGCGGCGGAGACCATGAACTACACCCGTTACGTGCTGGATATCGGCCATGCCGGCGACGCCCTCGACCTGCTGGCCGGCCTGCTGCCCTGCGTGGCCGGCTATGCCGAAATCGGCCTGCGGCTGCTGCACGATCCCGCCACCAAGATGGAGGGCAATCCTTACGCCTCCTGGATCCGCAACTACGGCGACGAGGGCTATCTGGCCGGCGTGCGTGCCGCCATCGAGCTGCTCGAGACCGTCGGCCACCAGCGCGGCGCGCAAAGCCGCCTCACCGAGCTGGCGCAGATTTTCACCACCGCCACCCAGCTGGAATCGGCATTTTGGCAGATGGGGCTGAACGCTTCATGACCTCCCCGCTTCTCCCGCCCGGCATCCAGGTGCGGGATCTCAGCCTGCGTTTCGGTCAGCAAATCGTCTTCGACCGGCTGAGCTTCGACATCGCCGGCGGCAGCTTCGTCGCCCTGCTCGGCGCCAGCGGCGCCGGCAAAACCAGCCTGCTGAAGATCATCGCCGGCCTGGCGCAGGCCAGTTCGGGCACGGTGACCGGCAGCGACGGTTTGCCGATCGCCGGGCGCATCGCCTACATGGGGCAAAAAGACCTGCTCTACCCGTGGCTGACCGTCGAAGAGAACGTCGCCCTCGGCTCGCGGCTGCGCGGCGAAGTGACGGATCGGGCGTGGGTGGCGCATCTGCTGGAGCGCGTAGGCCTGGTCGCGCATGGCCGCAGCCTGCCCGCCGCGCTGTCCGGCGGCATGCGCCAGCGCGCCGCCATCGCCCGCACGCTCTACGAACGCCAGCCGATCGTGCTGATGGACGAACCCTTTTCCGCGCTGGACGCCATTACCCGCGCCGAGATCCAAAGCCTGGCCGCCGAGCTGCTGGCGCAAAACACCGTACTGCTGATCACCCACGACCCGATGGAAGCCTGCCGCCTGAGCCACCGGCTGCTGGTGCTGTCGCCCTGGCCGCTGGGCCTCGACGATACCCACCGCATCAGCGGGCAACCGCCACGCGCGCCGGATGACGCCGACCTGCTGAAAAGCCAGGCCGAGCTGCTGCAACAGCTGGTGAGGGCCGCGCAATGAAGATTGCCAAAGAGCGTGGGCTTACCCGCCTGCGGCGTGGGCTGACGGTGTTTGCCGGGCTGCTGCTGCTGTGGTGGCTGGCGGCGCAAAGCGGCATTCCGGCCTTTCTGCTGCCCACGCCGAGCGCGGTGGCGCAGGCGCTGTGGGACGGGCGCGGCTATCTCGCCTGGCACACGCTGGTCACGGCTTCGGAGATCGTCAGCGGGCTGGTGCTGGGCGTGATGCTCGGCGCGGCGCTGGCGCTGTGCATGATCTTCTCGCCGCGGCTGCAGCGCTGGCTGATGCCGCTGGTGCTCACCAGCCAGGCGATACCGGTGTTCGCCCTGGCGCCGCTGCTGGTGCTGTGGTTCGGCTTCGGCATGAGCGCCAAGGTGGCGATGGCGGTGCTGGTGATTTTCTTCCCGGTGGTGTCGGCCTTTTTCGACGGGCTGCGCCGGGTCAACAACGACTATCTCGATCTGGCGCGCACGATGCGCGCTTCGCGCTGGGCGCAGCTGCGGCACGTGCGGCTGATGGCGGCGCTGCCGGCCTTCGGCTCCGGCCTGCGCATGGCCGCCGCCGTCGCGCCGATCGGCGCCATCATCGGCGAATGGGTCGGCTCGGCCGAAGGTCTGGGCTACGTGATGCTGAACGCCAACGCGCGCATGCAGACCGACGTCTGCTTCGCCGCGCTGTTTATTTTGGTGCTGATGACCGTGCTGCTGTGGGCCGCGGTGGATGCGCTGCTGCGGCGCCTGATCGCCTGGGCGCCGGAAAACGACTGATGATTGCAACCATAACCAGGGATAAAGGAACGACCATGATCAAACAAACCCTCTGCGGGCTGCTGCTGGGCGCCGCCATCACCGGCCAGGCCGGCGCGGCCGAAAAGCTGACGCTGGTGCTCGACTGGTACATCAACCCCGATCACGCGCCGATTATGGTGGCCGAGCAGATCGGCGCCTTCAAGGCCGCAGGGCTGGACGTCAAGATCGTGCCGCCGTCCGATCCGGCGCTGCCGCCGCGGCTGGTGGCCGCCAAACAGGCCGACCTCGCCATCACCTATCAGCCGCAGCTGCATTTCTTCGCCGATCAGGGCCTGCCGCTGATGCGCGTCGGCACGCTGATCAACACGCCGTTGAATACGGTGATCGCGCTGGATAAAAACATCACGTCGCCGGCGGATCTCAAGGGCAAAACGGTGGGTTACTCGGTCAGCGGCATCGAACAGGCGACGCTGGCCACCATGGTCGAACACGAGCACCTCAAGCCGCAGGACATCAAGCTCATCAACGTCAACTTCCAGCTGACCAGCGCCCTGCTGGCGGGCCAGGTCGATGCGGTGATCGGCGGCTACCGCAACATCGAAGCGCTGGAGCTGAAACTGCAGGGCAAGACGCCGGTGGTGTTCAACGTCGAAGATTACGGCGTGCCGGCCTACGACGAGCTGATCATCGTCGCCAACCGCGATGCGGTGAACGAGCCGAAAATCCGCAAGTTCCTCGCCGCGTTGAAGCAAGGCAGCGACTACCTGCATGCGCACCCGCAGGACACCTGGCTGGCGTTCGCCAAAGCGCACCCGGAGCTGAATACCGAGTTGAACAAACAGGCGTGGCAAGCCAGCCTGCCGCTGTTCGCCCGCGATCCGGCCAAGTTGGATCGCGCGCGCTACCAGGCTTACGAACAGTTCCTGTTCGACAACAAGCTGATCAAGAAAATCACCCCGCTCGAGGCATACGCCGTCGAATTACGTTGAGATTGTCACCGCCGGCGCGCGCTGCCCGCCGGCGGTGACCCCATCGCTCCGCGAAAATCGAGCGACGGGGCCAGGCGCCCGTAAAACGCCGTTTCACGGCCACATGCGCTCACCTGAAAATACCCGCCTCGAAAAATGATTCTCTCAGCATTCGACGATTAAACGTTATCGTCAAAACGGTATCCGTTAAAATAATTACCCGCAAAAAACCATCCACGCTAATAATTAATTTCGATTAAAAAACCACGATTGTTTTATCTACTAATAATATCCCTCAGAGAAACCACACTCTTATATACCAAAATATAATACCCGCTAACATTGAATAAACTCGCACCGACAATTAATACTTAGTGTCCGAGCAAGGAGATTTCACGTCATTATTTCAACGCCCGCAGAGATATACGCGGCACGGTTTTCGCGCTTATGCGCAACAATAATTATTTCATAACGCCATCTCCCGCTCCGATGCTGAAAAATCAATAAATCCGTGAAGTTGAAAATAGAGAGTATCCGTTTCACGAAATATTTCGTGAAACCATCAACCCTATACGAGAGGAAATCAACATGTTGGATAAAAAGAAAGCCTCAATCAGCAGCCCGGTAATAACCAAAAACCTGTTTATTCGGTTGGTTGCCGATGATAATAATTTCGACAATATCATTTCAATTACCGACCCGTCCGTTTTAATTCTGGCATTGAAAACGGCGGCCCTTTTCCAGGGCGCGCTGGTTCCCGCCGAAAACAACTCGCTACGATTCGATGTGCAGAAAGCCATGGAGCTGGTCAACCAAAACCCAGAGCTTTCAGTCACTAATTATACCGACATTAAAAAAGAAACGTCTGACTCAAGAACCTCCGTCATGACCGACATGGTGCTGTCGACGATCAAAACGGTTCTGGGCATCGTATTGGCTCCCGCCCCGGCCCAACAGCTTCAATCAGCCATTGAGGGCGCCTACGTCGGGCTGGACGAAACCAAAGACAGCGCCTGGATCTTCTGGGAGAAGAAAAAAGACACGAAAACCACTTACCAATACAATATTACTTTCTCTGTCGAAGCCGGCCCGACCGGGCTGGTGCTGTTAACCTGCCCGATGGGGTTAACCATTGAAGTCAATAAAGAATATGAGCGGGTGCTCTTTATCACCTTAACAGACAAAGAATCCTACTCCTGCCGCATCCAGGCGCTGACGACGGCCCAGTTGGCCAAACCCGCCGCTAAAAACGCCGAAGCCGCAGAAGTGCTCAGCGTCCTGATCGGCGACGGCCCGCGCCGCGTCTAATAAAATCGCACTCGCCGCCTTTACCTTCGTAAAGCGGCCGCCAGCCCGCAGAGCACGCTCTGGCGGGCTTTTCGCTTTTTTTACCCCGCGAAGCCTCTATAATGGGGGCAATGTCACAATATCGTCATAGAGCAAGGCATTCCCGGCGCATATCGCGGCGTCGTCGCATTGACCCTGTCGCATTCAACACGCTATATAGCGTTATCTGACGGTGCAAGCCGTCATGACGGTCACGTTTTTCTCCCCTCCAGACAAGGTTCGACGGATGGTTTCTGCAGTAGTGTCGTTTGTGCTTTTCTTCGCATCGATTTTGATTTATCGCACCCGGGCCGCCGCCAACCGCTGGTGGTTCGCCATTTTGCTGACGCTGCTCGGCAGCTATCTGGTGCTGAACGTCATCCTGATCGCCAGCAACTACTTCACCGGCGACGGCATCACCGACGCGGTGATTTACACCGTCACCAGCAGCCTCAAAGGTGCGGGCATCAGCAAATACGTGCTGCCGTTTATCGGCCTGCTGGCGGGGTTGGGGCTTATCTTCGCGGTGCTGGCCCGCAGCCTGCTGCGCCGCAAGGCCAAAGGCAGCAGCGTGGCCTACAGCGTCGTCGCCGTGCTGCTGGCGCTGTTTTCGGTCGGCACCACCCCGGCGTTTCAGGACATCTCGCTGCTGGTCAAGAGCCAGATCGTCGGCGATACCGCCGATTTCACCACCTACTACAAGGCGCCGAAAAAGACCGTGCAGGGCAAACGGCCGAACCTGGTGTACATCTATGCCGAGAGCCTGGAGCGCACCTACTTCAACACCGAGCTGTTTCCCGGCCTGGCCGACGAGCTGAACGCCCTGCGCACGGACAGCATCGATTTCAGCAACACCCAGCAGTTGCCGGGCACCGGGTACACCATCGCCGGCATGGTCGCCTCGCAGTGCGGCATTCCGCTGTTCGCCCCCTTCGACGGCAACGCCTCCAGCGCGGTCTCCACCTTCTACCCGGAGAACGTCTGCCTGGGCGACGTGCTGAAGGCCGCCGGCTACAGCAACTATTTCTATCAGGGCGCCGAGCTGGCGTTCGCCGGTAAAGACACCTTCCTGAAATCCCACGGCTTCGACCACGTTTATGGCTTCAAAGAGCTGCGCGATCGGGTCGCCGATCCGAGCTACAAAAACGACTGGGGCTGGTACGACGACAGCGTGCTGGACGTGGTATACGGCAAGTTCGTCGAGCTGTCCAAACAGCGCCAACCCTTCTCGCTGTTTACCCTGACCGTCGATACCCATCACCCGGACGGCTTTATCTCCGCCGGCTGCAGCAAGAGAAGTTACGCCTGGCAGAACAAGGAAAACCGCTCGCTGAGCGCGGTGGCCTGCAGCCAGCAACACATCGCCGCGCTGATCGACAAGATCAAACGCTCGCCCTATTTCAACAACACCGTGATCGTGGTGTCCTCCGATCATCTGGCGATGAACAACACCGCCTACGATATCCTGACCAAACAGAAGCGCCGCAACCTGTTCTTTATCATCGACGGCACCCGGCCACTGGCGGAACAGCGCAACGAGAAACGCAGCACGCTGGACAACGGCGCCACGGTGCTGGACGTGATGGGCGGCGACAACTACATCGGCCTCGGCCGCAGCAGCCTGTCGGCGCCGTCGCTGTCTACGGTGTTCCTGAACATCGAAGAGAAAATCAACGGCTGGAAACCGGCGGTGATCAACCAGTGGGGCCTGCCGAACCGCATCAGCGACTACAGCGTGGATACGCGCCAGCGTAGCTTCAGCTTCTCCGGCGTCACCTACAAGGTGCCGTTCATCCTGCGGGTGGGCGATAACCGTATCGAACCGATGTTCAACGTCTACCTCTCCACCCCGCTGCGCAAGCAGCTGGCCGGACTGGGGGCGGGAGAGAAATTCGTCTGGGTCGATAAATGCTACGAGATCGGCCGGGTCTGGGCGCCGAAACTGGCGCTGAGCACCGACATCTGCGTGGCCTCCGGCACCCTGGCCTCGCCGCCGCAGATCGTGCAGGCCAGCGGCGAACGCTTCCGCGGTAAGGTGAACTTTACCGCCCCGGCGGCGGACAGCGTCGCCGATTACCAAAACGCCGTCGCTCGCCTGCAGGTGGACGACGCGGCGATGAAGTACCAGGCGGACAGCATCGAGTTCATGCTGCCCGGCCTGCCGGAGCAGGTGAAGGCCATCACCGGCGTTTCCGGCGTCGAGGAGTGGGGCCGCTGGTCCGACGCCAACCTGGCGCCGGCGGTCGACATCGATTACGTCGACCCGCTGCCGAAGACCTTCGTTCTGGTGCTGCGCGCCCGCGCCTACGGCAACAACGTCGGCGAACCGATTTCGGTGCGCGTCGGCGACGAAGAGCGTTTCGTGTCGCTCGGCGAACAGGACAGCACCGTCACCCTGCGCTTCGACAACCCGCACGGCGCGCAGAAGATCAGCATTACCCCGCCGGCCCCCACCGAGCCGAAAGAGAGCGCCAGCGGCGGCTTCACGCCGAAGAAGCTGGGCATCGGGCTGGTGTCGCTGAAGGTCGAAGCGGCAAGCCCCGCCTCCTGACCCCCGGCACGCTACGGGCGCGGCGTTTTCTTTGCCGCGCCCGTCATTTCGACCAAGCTTTTACGCCCTTCTTCGGCTAACCTGTGACGGTAAAACGCCGCAGCCCCGCCACAGAGCCGGGACATCCAAGGAGAAAGTATGAGCTATGCCCCACCTCGCAGCGGCCTCAGCGCCGATCAGGCACTCGATCAACTGGAAGCCCTGTATGACGCCGCGGTAGACGCGCTGCGTCAGGCGGTCAGCGACTTTATCAGCCACGGCACGTTGCCGGATGCGCAGGCGCGCGCCGCCGGGCTGTTCGTGTATCCCGAGCTGCGTGTCAGCTGGGACGGGCAGCAATCCGGCCCGAACAAAACCCGCGCCTTCGGCCGCTTTACCCATCCCGGCAGCTACAGCACCACCGTGACCCGGCCGCAGCTGTTCCGCCACTATCTGGCCGAACAGCTGGCGATGCTGGAGCACGATTACGCCGCCCATATCGAAGTGGCGCCGTCGCAGCAGGAGATCCCGTTCCCTTACGTGATCGACGGTTCCAGCCTGGCGCTCGATCGCTCAATGAGCGCCGGCATCGCGCAGCATTTCCCCACCACCGAGCTGGCGCAGATCGGTGACGAGACCGCCGACGGCCTGTATCACGCCACCGACAACCATTTCCCGCTGTCGCATTTCGATGCGCTGCGCGCGGATTTCTCGCTGGCGCGTCTGCGGCACTACACCGGCACGCCGGTGGAGCATTTCCAGCCGTTCGTGCTGTTCACCAACTACACCCGCTATGTGGATGAGTTCGTGCGCTGGGCCTGCGCGCAGATCGCCGATCCGGCCAGCCCGTATATCGCACTCTCCAGCGCCGGCGGCACCTACATCACGCCGGAAACCAGCGCGCCCGAGCAGGCGGTGTCCGATCTGGCGTGGAAAAACCACCAGATGCCGGCCTATCACCTGATCTCGCGTACCGGCCAGGGCATCACGCTGATTAACATCGGCGTCGGCCCGTCCAACGCCAAAACCATCTGCGATCACCTGGCGGTGCTGCGCCCGAGCGCCTGGCTGATGATCGGCCACTGCGGCGGCCTGCGCGAAAGCCAGAAGATCGGCGACTATGTGCTGGCCCACGCCTATCTGCGCGACGATCACGTGCTGGATGCGGTGCTGCCGCCGGATATCCCGATCCCGAGCATCGCCGAGGTGCAGCGCGCCCTGTACGACGCCACCAAGATGGTCAGCGGCATGCCTGGTGAAGAAGTCAAACAGCGTTTGCGCACCGGCACCGTGGTCACCACCGACGATCGCAACTGGGAGCTGCGCTATTCCGCTTCGGCGCGGCGTTTCAACCTTAGCCGCGCGGTGGCGGTCGACATGGAGAGCGCCACCATCGCCGCCCAGGGTTACCGCTTCCGGGTGCCGTACGGCACGCTGCTGTGCGTCTCCGACAAACCGCTGCACGGCGAAATAAAACTGCCGGGCCAGGCCAACCGCTTCTACGAAGGGGCGATCTCCGAGCACCTGCAGATCGGCATCTGCGCCATCGATCTGCTGCGCGCCGAGGGCGATCGCCTGCACTCGCGCAAGCTGCGCACCTTCAACGAACCGCCGTTCCGGTAACGGTGCTCAGGCCCGCTGCGGCGGGCCGTTTTTTCCTCAACGCACCAGCGCCAGCGCGCGTTTCTCCTGGCTGCGGCCGCCGGCGATCGACAGCAGCAGGTCTTTCACCAGCAGCGCCGGGGCGGACAGCGCCTGTTGGCCCGACATGCACAGCGCCAGCGGCACCGACATCGTCGGCGCATTGATGCGCGCCATCCAGGCCTTGGCCGGGCCGATCATCGCGCGCGCCACCGACTCCGGCAGCACGGTCGCCCCCAGCCCGCCGGCGATCGCGGCGCTCAGCGCGCCCGAGGATTCGATCTCTCCCACCACGTTGACAGCCAGCTTGCGCAGCGCCATCGCCTCCTCCAGCTGGTTACGCACTGCATCGCCCTCGCGCGGCAGGAACAGGTTCAGCCGCGCCACGTCCAGCAGATCGACGCTGTTGCCGGGATGCGGCACCGCGCGCGTCGCCACCAGATAGAGATCTTCCCGCATCAATGCGATGGCGTGTAGACCGGCGGGCATTTTGGCGCCGTAGACCATCGCCATGTCCAGCGTCTGGTTAGCCACCTGCCCGGCCAGCGCCGCACCGCTGTTTTCATGCAGGCTAAGCAGGATGCCCGGTTGCTGATCGCGCAGGCTCTGCAGCAGCGGCAGCGCCAGCTGCGCCGCGGTGCTGCCCGACGCCAGCCCGAGAGACACCTGGCCACTCATCGCCTGCCCGGCACTGTTGACCGCGCTCTGCGCCTGCTCGCACTGGCGCAGAATGGTCTGCGCGTGGGCATAGAGAATATTGCCGGCCTCGGTCGGCTGTACGCCGCGCTTGGTGCGGATCAGCAGCTGTTGTTTCAGCTCCCCCTCCAGCGTCGCCAGCTGCTGGCTGAGCGCCGGCTGGGCGATGTGCAACACCTCCGCCGCCTGGGTCAGGCTGCCGATATCGACGATTTTCACGAAGTACTTCAGACGTCTGAAATTCATAGTGCCTCCAGCGAGCCGCTAAATTGAGAATGCCGAAATCCGGTCATGCAATCACAGCAAGATCCAGGCCAGAGTCGGTAAACGGCCGTGGAAGCGGGGTACAAGGCGGTAAATGGCCGTTCGCCGGGCGGCGCGCGCCACCGTGCAGGGCAGGCGTTGCACCATCGGCAGGCAAATGCGCCAAACAACGGGCCATCCGGGGGCGCTGCGCGCGGGATAAGCGACAAAAGCGAGAAAAAGCAGCAGGTTGGGCAATCTTGCAGCAAACGGACGCGTCGGGCGTTTTCGCGCTTTACAAGCCGCAACCGCCCCGCTATTATTCGCCCCGTTCACACGATTCCTCTGTAGTTCAGTCGGTAGAACGGCGGACTGTTAATCCGTATGTCACTGGTTCGAGTCCAGTCAGAGGAGCCATATTTATGTTTTCATGCATCTTCACGAATCTTTATACGATTTAGATTCAACAAGTTAGCGTGAAAAGTCTTCCCGATGCATTTTCATTTCCCCCTCCGCATCGGGCAAGATTGGTGGTCTGATTTGGGGTCATTTCAGTTCGATTATGGAGTGACCACCATATGTCTCTGAACGACACTAAAATCCGTAGTTTAAAACCATCCGCTAAACCTTTCAAAGTTTCCGATTCTCATGGACTGTACCTTTTAGTCAATCCAGGCGGTTCACGTCTCTGGTATCTCAAATATCGTTTCAATGGTAAAGAATCCCGCCTCGGCTTAGGTGCCTATCCCGATGTTTCTCTGGCTTACGCTCGTCAGCAACGTGATGGTATACGCAAGCTGCTAACGCAGAATATCAATCCATCACAGCAACGTATCGCAGAGAAAGCTGCCCGCTCACCGGAAAAAACACTTAAGCACGTTGCAATGAGCTGGCATATAAGCAACAGAACATGGTCAGAGAACCACGCCTCCCGTCTGCTTGCCAGCATGAACAATCATATTTTTCCTGTGATTGGACACTTGCCAGTAGCTGAACTGAAACCTCGTCACTTTATCGACCTGCTGAAAGGCAAATTGTCATGGTTTTTTCTCCGTCAGTGTGTTTTTTTCGTCTTCGTATCGCCTGACGGTTCGCTTTCCCGGCATCGTTCTGTCCTGCAAGGGCGCAGCATGCGTGCCATTTACCCTTGCGGGACGGGTTGTGTTGGGAAACGATTAACCGGAAGCCGATACAGGAAAGAAAAACTCACAGGAGAAAAATCCTATGACCAGCTCCTGCATAGCCGGGCGTAGCGCCCCTTACTTCGCAGTGGTAAGTAGATTGGTGGTGTTGAATGGGGATTTGCACTGGTGTAGGTGTGCGTATGCTCTATTGGTGGACGAGACGTTACTCCGGCCCTGTTATTTCAACTATATTTATACAAATTGAACACAAGGAAGAGATAGTATCTCCTTATTGAAAATAACCTGCTAATAGCAAATTAATTCATTGCCAGTTACATCCACCCAAAAAACTTAATACAACAGAGTAATTAAACAGGCTAAGCTATATTCAATCACATCTCGTTAACTAATTCTGGCTTGTTACTTACTGGCATGTTTTTTAATTTAAAGCAAACTTATTTTTTGCACTCTGCAGCCTAAAAAATCCTCTTAAGATACATGTTTAATGTAAAATGACTTTCTTTTTTCAAACACCCATATAATAGGGGTGCGCATCAACAAATTGGCAAAGATTGAGATCAAAGAATCTAGAAAAAATCTTCTACACGGTAAGTAAAGGTAGCACCAGTTAAGATATCCTGAACATTAGCCATTACTTTTGTAGCTTGAAGAATACCGCCAAATTCAAATGACTTAGTCAGTATTTCATAATGAATTTCGTGTAATTTAATTGACACATCTGAATTGATTCGAATATAAGCATCGTCTATCACTTTGCTTACCCACCCTTCACCTTCGTGACAGGAAGTAACCTCCCTAACAAATTCATCAACCGTACTAATATAATCACCATTCGCTTGATGTAGTATTAAATCACCAGCTTGCCCATTCTTTAAAATATATTTCCACTCACGTAATTGCTCATCCGTTGTGATGACAGGATCAGGACAAATCAGAATATCATTAACTCGAGTAATACCAAACTCAAGTGTTTCCCCAGGTGATGCTTCAAACGTGACTTTTAATAATTTCACATCTGGTCTACTTTTTGCAGCTTCAATTACTCCGGACTGGAAGCCTACAGTTGTTACAAGTACTCCCCTTGCTTTTAAAGCATCCATATTATAAACAAGTTGCCTGAAACAATTTAAGTCTGCTGCCTTATTATAGTTCTTACATTCAACTAGAGTTAGAAAACTCACACCAGCAACATTATGCCTCCAGCAAACGTCAATCTGATTCCCACAAATGGTTTGGTTATGCAACACCTCTACATTTGGGTATGCTTTAGTTAAAGTTTGATAGAGCCTTTGCGTATACAATTCGTATTGTTTATCTTTATTCATATAAAATATGTCGATTTTAAAAAAAATTAATCACTATTCTCGCATAGAATCTCACATTTTTTCGAACTTTTCACACAAAAAATGAAGCATTTTAAGACAAAATACGTTGATCAATACGTTCCAAGTCAGTTGTTGGATAGCCTTAGAAGCGATATAGCCTCTGACGATCCAAAGGCATCAACACCGTGCTGTTTTTGTCCAGCCCGACAATTCTTTTGCGTAAGGGGAGACCTTCACTCTGCGGCAAACAATGCACGAGCTATATCTTCGATATTTCTCCCATAGCTTTGGCAGGATAATCTGCTTGTGACCCTGACCCAAAATCCTGCTCCATTCAGAAACAGAATTCCGGCATGATAATGACTCCCCTGAACGGAGGATGTACCGATGAAAAAGTCACGATTCACCGAAGAGCAGATTGTTTTTGCCCTGAGGCAGGCTGAACTGGGTACGTCAGTGCCGGACGTCTGTCGCAAGCTGGGCATTTCGGATGCCACTTTCTATACGTGGCGTAAAAATACGGCGGCATTTCTCCTTCTGAACTGAAGCATATGCGGCAACTGGAAGAGGAAAATCTACGACTGAAGAGGCTGGTTGCCGATCTGAGCCTCGGCAAGGCGATGCTGCAGGACGTGCTGGCAAAAAAGAGCTGACGCTGGCACGCCTGCGCGAATGGGTCAGGGATTTGCAAGCCCGCTACGGGGCCAGTGAGAGACAGGTCTGTTTTGCGCTGCGGGTCAGCCGCAGCTCGTTTCGATATCGTTCTGTGGCCGCCGACGACAGCGCACTGCGGCTACACATCCGTGAGATAACCGAAATCCGGGTTCATTACGGGTACCGCCGGGTACATGTGATGCTCAGGCGGGAAGGCTGGCGCGATAATCACAAAAGAATCTACCGCCTCTACTGTGAGCAGGGTCTGTCGCTGCGCCTCAAACGGCCAGGCCGCAATAAATCGGCCCAGCGCCGACAACCGCAGCCTCAGGGTCTGTATCCGAATCACGTCTGGGGCATGGATTTTGTCTCTGATGCGTTGTTTGACGGGCGACGGCTGCGCCTGCTGACGGTCATCGACCTGTACACCCGCGAATGCCTGGGGATCTGCGTGGGGCAGAATTTGCGTTCAACAGAAGTGGCAGAAATGCTGAACAGCATAGCGCTCAGACGTCCTTTACCTCAGTTGCTGAAAACCGATAATGGTTCTGAATTTGCAGGGAAAATGCTGGACAGATGGGTGTACGAAAGAGGCATCAGAATCGACTTCTCACGCCGGGAACACCGACGGACAATGCGACGGTGGAGTCCTTCAACGGCAGGTTACGGCAGGAATGCCTGAACGAAAACTGGTTCATGTCCCTGGAGGATGCACGGTGCAAAATCGAGGCCTGGCGCATACACTATAACCAGAGACGTCCCCATTCTGCACTGGGCTGGATGACGCCATCTGAATTTGCTGAAAAGTCTGCCGGTTGCCTGAATATGCAGCCAACATGAAGCCGGTTATTCATGATTATGACTGGAGCATATTCGGGGTCAGGGTCACCAACCGACATTACTAACTGAAGGTAATATCTAATCCTAGGGGCAGGTCACCTCACAATCCTTTATTCCACAGAGAATATAGATCGTCCTGTACAGCTCCTTACCCAGCTTATCTTTCAAGATCCTGAATCGGTACTTGGGCGTCCAGACTATGTGGTATTTGCAACGCCAATATACATGTGATGAACTCCTGTAAAGTACCATGTCAGTTTGTCTCCTTTTACTTGTGGAGAGTAAGCAGAGATATTCCGACATGGGCATTCTTCAGGCTATAGCCTTACAGGATCAATCACCACATCCCTAGGAGGTGGTTTAGGGATGACAATCAAAAAAGCATTCTGCTTTTTCTTAACACGATCCGTCGCCAGGAGCTAAGGTAGATTGAGAGTAGCATTGTAGCAAAACTAAGATTTACGAGATGGAAGAAAGACTCTAATTGCACTAATATTTGTTCGAATGGGCTGGTAACTCCGTTATTCCCCAGAAATTTCTGACATAATGAGTGACCGACTGAGGTCACTCATTTAATTTTATTTCCAATCCTTTAATTGTTGGTTTCGATGCTATTTCTATAGATGTATCTATTACTTGGAATGTATTCTTTTCTCTGCATTAGATTGACAATTTTAACACTTTCACCATGTTTAAGATATTTGTAAGCAAAGTATCTTGACACTTTATCTTCATGAGTGGAAAGTACTAACTGTTTCCCTTTGAAGTCATTCCTTAGCAACTCTATTAATGATGTCATATTTATATCATCCATTGTTTGAACTGGATCATCAATAAATATACTAGATAGCCTATTACAGTATACTTTATTTAGCGCTAAGGTTAGGGATATTACAATAGCAGATATTTGGCCAGAACTCATTGTGTTAAGAACATCATGATCACTTTTCCAATTAGACACTAACCTAACATTCTTCAGTTCATCTACTCCGGTTGGGTCTTTAATAAATATCCCCTTACCAAGGCCAGCCTGATGTGTTTGTAATATTTTCCCCGAATATATATAAAAAGGAATTTCGATATCTGTAATTAATTTCTTCCTATAACGTCTTATTTGTGTTCTTACAACATCAATAATATTACCAGTAGCATGCAATGCACGCTCTAACTTTTTCTCTTTTACTTTCAGTATTCCAAGTTCATCTATAACATTTCGTAATGAATCAAAGTACAAACCTTTTATATAGTTTTCTTTTTTCTCTAAATCATCCATTTTTATCTGATTCAAAAGATCTTGGTTACCGTTAAAATAGTCTACAAACATCCTTTCAAAAACTTTAGCAGCATCTGCTTCATAATAACCTTCAGGTACATTTCCAGTGGCTGAGATTATCCGTGATATCAAATTTTCTGCAGAGGATGAAACATGAGCTGTTCCTGTTTCAACAGGAAAATCTGTTATTAAAAGATCATTATACTCTATTCCCTCTGAATCAAACCAGTTTCTAAGTTTTTCTAATCGATCCTTTGCTAAGAATGCCTTATGAAGATTATGCATTTCCTCCTGTGTATAATATTTTTGCTTCGAAATATAATCTCTGCATGCATAAATTAATGGATCCAAATATGTTTTATTGAATACATCACGAGATTCCATGAGATCCTTTTCATTCCCGGAAAGCTCCATTCTAATTAACTGGGCATGTTCTGAGATGGCATGAATAAGAGAGTCATGGATTAGATAGTCATGCCCGCATAATGGGCATGCGCTTTCACTAGGAATTCTAATTATGTCTCTATACATAAGATCATGGTGTTTAATAATCTCAGAGTAAACAGTATTTATACCGACTACCTTAGACAATTTCGTTTCCAGTGAGGATAATGCCTCCAGAAATAAATTATGATTTTCCATTGATAAATTTGAATAAAGAGTTTTGATATCAACAAATTCTTTTATTTTTAAGACATCATAACTACTTAATATATCTAAACATCCTCTTACCTGTTCATGAATTTTATATTTTTCAGTTAGTTTTTCATAGTTTTTTTGCGAATGATAATACCCTATATATAAATTTATCAAATCTTTTTGATGTGCAGTATTTTCGATTGAACGACTTCTTGCAAAAAAAACTCGATACTTAGCTAAATTCTTTATGTTATTTACTTCTCGCAAAATGCTATTGAGTTTTTCTTCGGTTAGATCTGGAATTGTGCTCGCATCCCAGAATGGGGTTTTAGACTCATTGACTAACCATGGAAAAATTTCGAAATAGGGTTCAGCATTTCCAATCAATGCACTCGTACCATCATCAATTTTGTATAGTTCTTTAATACTAGATATTTTTGCTGAAACCTCCCTCTTCACAGAGCTTAGCTTATTCGAAACTTCATTCAACCTTTCTAAATGCTGATCTGACTCTCTTGTATCTCCAAATAATCTCGACAACTCTTCAGCTCTTTGTACCTCATTGTTATTTTTGAGAAAACTAGAGCTTTCCTCTTGCTGTACATAATGAAATAGCAGAAAATCTCGAGAAAAATCAATACTATCAAAATAATCATTTAAAATTGTTTCAGAAATCGGAGTTAATTCTCCATTTATGATTTCGTGCAACTCCCATAGTTCAGTAAACCTTGATATTTTCTTTGAGCCATTTAAAATTTTATTTTTAAGCTTTCTTTGGAAAGTTCTTATAATCCCATTAGAATCAATAAACTCAAGAATAATCTCAACAGCATGAGCTCCATTATGAGCAACAACAACATCATTAGGATTCTGTCTGTTTTCTAGAGAAATTAATCTAGAAATATTACCCGTTAATCCAAGTTCAATGGCATCAAATACAGATGTTTTTCCATATCCATTTGGGCCATCAAGTAAAACTAGATTACTATCGTTAAAATTAATAACGTATGGACTATGATCGAATATTTTAAAATTCTTAAGTGTTAACTTATTCAATTTGATCATTATCTTTATCCCATAGTTTGGAAAAAAAATCATAAAGATTATCACTTGTCCATTCTTCAACAGAAACCAATTTATCAAATAAAAGTTGCTGATCCGGAGAAAGATTTGTTTCAATTTCCTTCCTTAAATTAACCAATTCCTTTTCTTCAGTGCTATACGTTAGAAATGGTAGTTTAAGAAAAACTTTCATTAAAAGAGAGTAATAGCTATGGTTGTTTACACTCTCATTTTTAAACTTTATAAACGACTCACCATTGTTCTCATTGATTATACTTTTCAATGAGGCATTTGTCAGTTTCTCGATACCATTACCAGAGAGGTGCCTTTTTAATTCATTCAATTCATTATCTGAATAAATAATCATATTTTTTTTAAAATTATAAAGATCCTCTTCAATAGTCAGAGCGGTCAATCGATCAATGCCCTTTTCATTTTGACAAATAATTAAAGTACAATTTTTTTCAAAGTATTGTTCTACTTTTCCAGAGTTGTTAATTTCATCAAAAATAAATTGTGCTTTTTCTTCTAAATTTTGGTGTGTTTTTTCCATCAACTGTTCCGTTGATTGAAGTACGACAAAATATTCTTCTTTTTCAGTTGGACGTTCAGGATAAAATACGTAACAAAGCTCTCTTTCCAGAAGAGGCTTCATCTCTAACTTTATAAATCTATTGCTTTCGAAAATATTACCTATGATATCAATAATCATAATAAAGAATCCTTCGCTATTGAAATTGGTACTAAATTTATTATCCGCAAAGTTTCATTTTGCTTTCCTCTTGGGTCATCTCCTACTTCTACTGGTGCTTCGGCATTAGAACTCAATACTGGAGAGAATTGATGGTGTTTATTTCCATGGTATATCACGTTTCCAACTTCATAAAGCAGTTCATTCACGCCCGGATTTTTAATTATCTGATTCGCTATTTTTTCGGGAGACGTTATATCGAATATTGTTGTAGGCAAATAATTACCTTCAGGCGCAGCGGATATTCTATACGTAAATTTATGCCTTTCGATATCATGAACTGCGCGAGTGTGATCTATCAAATAAAATATTTTAGTTAAAACATTGCGAATCCCTTGGCCATCTACATCAAATGCATTTTCAATATTAGACGCATGCTCTAAATATGTATGTGGGGAAAAACTTCTATAATATGACCATAAATCCATAGCAGTTAATGAAAGCAAGTAGTCACGTGCAACAATAAGATTACAAACTTTATCCTCCGATGGGGATTTATAATCATCTTCATCAGCTATGAATTCATCTATTTTACTTGAGAAATAATTTTTAAATTTAAAGGCCAAATATCGCTTACTTATATTCTCACGGTCTTCAAGGATTAATTGAATAACATTTGAAAATGGAATGAATATTTTTTCATCTTCTTGTTTTTGTTCGTGACGCTTGATAACATACTCATCTATCATCCCAAGAAGGTAATGAAAAGTTCTGTCAGTCTGCACATCCGTGGTTGCTCTTCCCCGAGATTCCAAAAAAATTTTTATTTCATTTTTAATTTTAACACCTATTGAATCTAAGTCACAAAAATCGTTTCCATCATCATATAAATATGTTTCGAGCCTTACTAGAGCGTTATTTGTTCCATTATATATAGAGTCAATAATTGAATGAATTTCATCAGCTGTTTTATTACTTAAGGCTTCACGTAGGATAGAGGCAACCTTTGGAATACCACTATCCCCTGACACTGCTTTCTCAATCAATGAATTTCCGTTTCGAGGCATAGGTTCATATTGAGACAACAATATACAAAGATCATCTTTTATCGAGTCAATTAAAGTGGTGAATGACTTTTTGAAGCCTATTTTTTTCCATGTGTGAATAAAACCTTTCGAATCATGTTTTTTGTACAATGCTAAAGTGATTTCTAAAAGCGCATTGGAATAATTACTATAACTTGCCGAATTGTATGCTTTCACTTGATGTAAAGACTGATATACTCCAGCATTGAGAATTTCAAAATCCTCTATATTTTCAAGCATTAGGCGTCTACCAGAATGGTCAGTATCCGCGGGATGTTCATTTATAACTTTTAAAGTATGATAGAGAGCAACCTTTCCTTGATAGTTGAAGCCACTCCAAGAGGGGGACGCATCAAAAGCCATTTAAAGCTCCTTTAAGCCAAGTCTGTTTTTTTATATCTTACCAAAATAATCTTGATTTATTGTCTTAATCTATGGGATTTAATGTCCTACTTTGCCAGTTCCCAGTATTAGATACGATACTCAGATAGCAGTGTTGAACCTGACCCGCTCCTCATATGTGATCCATACATAATCAGTAATAACCAGCTTCTTAGACGAGCATTAAACCTAGTAGTAGATAGCATCAAAATTACTTGCGAGTACGGTTACTCTTTCCAAGGAACACGCCAAGTACTGCCATCTTGCTTGTCTATATATGGCCTACCGCCATTCTCATGTTCATCTGTCCGGAAACATCTTTTACCATCTTCGCAGAAGGCCCATTTCAGACTGGAATTATGGATCTGCTCATTAAGAGATGACAGTTCTGCCCGGCGTTGCTGAATCTCGTCCAGCGAAGGCATCAGAAATAAAAATGATGCGATAAAAACCAGTATCAATATGCACTGAGTGCCAAGAATATAGCACCAACATTTTAAATTGATGTTTTCTGCCGCTTTCTGATACTGTTCTGTTGCAATTTTAGCCGCATTATTTGCCTGTTGAAATTTGACACTCAGCAGATCGGCCGCTCGGTTGGCGGTTGTTTCCGCTGAAATATTTATTTTGTGGGAAACATCGTCTTCCAGCTTCTGTAGACGGGCGCTAATCTTGTTAGCAAAAGAAGCCAAAACCATTGTTGCTTCTCTAGCTTTCTCACCATCACGCTCTGCTGCCTCGCGCAGTTTTTCTGCTGCGTCAAAGAACAACTGAACATCACGATCCGTCAAGCGTATGTCCACGTTATCTCTCATATTCCCATCCTCGCTCCCTTCGCTGCTCTTTTTTCTCAAGCTCGCGTTCCAGTACTCTTTCCATTTTCAATTCCCTTTCCTGTCTGTAAGATATCCATTTTTGATAGGACATGTTCAGCGCCATTAGATCCTCCAAAGCAACAAATTCCATGTCACCACCTGTGCTCACAACCACGACAAGCGCGCCAGAACCTGTTTCTCCCGAACCCTGACACCAGCGCACAAGCTTCAGATAATCCTTCTCCAGTATATCCCGTTCATCGCTTCTCGACGAAATAACATTATCCGCCACGGATTCAATGAACCCCTCTAGAGCAAATGGCTTTTTCGCAGGTTTCTCTGCGTCGAATGCATCAATATAAGGAGAAAAAAATGCTTCTATCCCTTTCAAAGGAAGTGGTGTCGTTTCCACGTACCAGTGAACTCTGCGGGAGATAGCCAGCATTCCCTGCTGCTCTTGTATAGTCGGTAATAGTTTCCTGTACCGAGTAAGTTCCTTTTTAGAACGGTTCCCCTGTGCCTTGAACTCGATTAGACGCAATGTCCCTGGAAAATCGAGCAGAACATCACCTAGCGCCTTATCTTCCGGAGTCTGCTGCAACAAACTGACAGCCCCAGGAATATATCCTGATTTGAGCCGCCCCCCTATAGAAACGCCCAATCCATAAAGGAAATTACCAATGACCACGTTTTCATAAAGTTTCACGATCGTCCTTCCGCTGCTCATTAACCACGTAACATTTTTTCTCTCATGCATCTTTCCTATGAACAACTACACCCCTAAAGTTCTCTGCCTCATGGTGCCATATATTATTCAATTTTATCAAAGCATTATCGTAGAACTACAAAAGCAGCACTAGGGTTAACCCCCTAGTTACTCGTTCTGACGGCGCTTACTACTATATGAAACATCATTACCATGATCACTCCATGCAGTAGACTACTTAATACCAGATTTATGTAACCTACAACTATTGGTGGTCATTCTGGTGGTCTTGACAGGATGAATATTCAGGTTTAGCTTACTTATTAGCCAGTTACTGGCAAAGGCGATCCCAGTCAGAGGAGCCATATTTAGAGAAGCCCGCTCAGGGAAACCCGAGCGGGCTTTTTGCATTTCAGCCGTCGTCAAAAGCTGCGTTTCGCCACCAGATAGGCGCCCGCCACCAGCAGTAGGGCGCCGAACAGCGCCGGCAGATTCTCGCGCAGCGCCGCCGGGCCGGCGCGGTAGACGTCCACCAGCAGCCCCATGCACAGCTGGCTGGCGACCAGGATCGAGATGGTGGCCGCCGCGCCCAGTTTTTGGTAGCCCAGGATGCCGGCGAACACGAACAGCGATCCCAGCAGCCCCGGCAACAGCATCCACCACCTGGCGGCGCCGGTCACTTCCGCCACCGCGCCGAGGCCGTTTTTGGCCAGCAGCAACCCCACCAGCAACAGCAAACCGACGCTGGAGTTGATCACCAGCGTGATAAGGATGGTCGAGACGCTTTCGGTAATGCGCACCATCAGCAGATTCTGCACCACCAACCCCATCCCCGCCGCGATCAGCAGCAATAGCATATTCATCGCTCTGTCTCCCGGGATCAGCGCGCCGGCGGCGCCGCCCGCTCGTCGAGCGTCAGCTGCAGGAAAGTCAGATCCAGCCATTGGCCAAATTTGGCGCCCACCTGCTCCATGCGCCCCACCTCGCGGAACCCGAGCGCCAGGTGCAGCTGAATGGAGGCCTGATTGCCGGATTCGATGCCGGCCACCATCACATGCTTGCCGATCTCCCGCGCCCGTGCAATCAAGGCGATCAACAGCGCCTTGCCAATCCCGGCGCCGCGATGCGCCTGATGGACATACACCGAGTGTTCTACGGTATGGCGATAGCCGTCCCAGGCGCGCCAGTCGCCGAACGACGCGTAGCCGATCGCCTCGTCCGCGCCGTTCACCGCCACCAGCACCGGGTAGCCCGCCGCCTGCCGTTCGCCGATCCACGCCGCGCGATTGGCCGCATCCACGGTTTGTTCATTCCAGATGGCGGTGCTGTTCAACACCGCGTCGTTATAGATGGCGGCAATCGCCGCGCTATCGTTGAGCGTCGCATTTCGTATAATCATGGTTTACCCCAGCCAATTGTCCACTATAATACTACGATATGAATATTAAATTAGACAATCTAAATCAGCTGATCGGCGCACGCATTCGCATTGAACGCGAGGCGCGCCACTGGTCGCTGTCCGATCTGGCCGAACGGGCGGGCGTTTCACGGGCGATGGTGCACAAAATCGAGCGCGGCGAGAGCAGCCCGACGGCGATGCTGCTGGGCAGGCTGGCGGGAGCGTTCGGTCTCAGCATGTCCAAGCTGATCGCCCGGGCGGAAACGCAGGAAGGCCGGCTGCTGCGCCGGGAAGATCAACCGGTCTGGGTCGATCCGGAGAGCGGCTACGTGCGGCGCCACGTGTCGCCGCGCACCGATCTGCCGCTCGATCTGGTGCGTATCGAACTGCCGGCCGGCGCGACGATCCCGATGCCGGCTTCGGTGTATGCCTTTAAGCGCCAGCTGATCTGGGTGTTATCCGGTGAGCTGGTCTTTCTTGAGGGTGAGGCGCGCCATGAGATGGCCGAGGGAGACTGTCTGGAGCTCGGCCCACCGGCGGACTGCCGCTTTGAAAACCAGAGCGACCAACCGTGCGTGTATATGGTGGCGGTGCTGAGCGCCGCCTGACGCCCCGCCCGCGCTAGCCCTGCGCCGGTCGGTTATAGCCGGCGCGGAAAAACTTCTCCGCCAGCCGGCTGTCGCCGCCGGAAAAGAACTCGCTCATCGGCTCACTGCCAAGGCCATAGGCGCGGCTCAGCTGCCCGGCCTCGAACGCCGCCCGGTTCTCGTCGCCGCAGCGCTGCGCCAAATGGTGCGCATAGCCGAGCACAAAGCCTCGTTTGTAGTCGGAGCAAAAGCGCGACAGCTCCGCCTCCGGCTTCAGGTTCTCCGCCTTTAACCCCGCCAACAGCCCTTTGCCAAAATGATCCCCCACGGTTTTCTCCTCATCACGCAATCGCTATATAACAAAATATACAGCGAATGAGCGAACGAGAACATACTCCCTAAGTTTTACTCGCCGCATTAAAAAGGCCCGCCAAGCGGGCCTGAGGGAAAGCGGGCAATCACAGCGTGAAATTCAGCCCTTCGCTGACGGTCTTGCCCAGCGGCAGGCGGCCCGACGGCGCCTCTTTTTCCTGCAGGAAATCCGGCAGGCGGGCTTTGTCGCCCGGCTTGCCGATCGCCACCATGGCGTGCACCGCATAGTCGTCCGGCAGCTGCAGCGCCGCTTTGATCTTGTCGTGGTGAATGCCGCTCATGCAGTGGGTCAACCAGCCTTTCAGGTGCGCCTGATGCGCCAGGCTGGCCCAGGCAGCGCCGGTGTCGAACGCATGGGTCGGGTTGTCCACCAGCCGCTCGCCGTTCAGGCTGGTGGTTTTGGAGACGATCACCACCAGCGCCGAGGCGTGCTGTGCCCAGCCGCGGTTGAAGTCGATCAGGAATTCCAGGTAGTTCTCCCAGCTGTCGGAACCGTGCTTGCTGTAGGCAAAGCGCCACGGCTGAATGTTGTAGGCCGATGGCGACCAGCGCGCCGCTTCAAAAAAGCTCAGCAGCGTTTGATCGTCGATGGCGTCGTTGGCCATCGCGCGCGGCGACCAGCGTTCGATAAATTGCGCATCAATCGGGTAATCGGAGGTTCTTGGCTGGCTCATGATAGGTTCTCGCAGTGAAGTAAAAACAAAAGTTCGCTGATATTCCCACAGCTTAGGACGGTAAAACTTTTATTTCGTGCCATTGCCCTGCGGCAGCTCCTGCTGCAGCCAGGCGAGGAATGCCCTGACCGGCGGATGCCGTTCGCGCCCCGGCGCGCACAGCACGCTGTACGCGGCGCCCGGTACGCGCACCTCCGGCCGATACGCAACCAACAGACCGTTGTCCACCATATCGGACACCATCACCGAACTGGCGAGCACCAGCCCCTGCCCGGCCACCGCCGCCTGCAGGGCGTAATGCTCCTCATGATAGCTGCGCATCGCCGCATGACTCTGCCACCAGTCTACGCCGGCAGCCTGGCACCAGTCATGCCAGCCGCTGTCGTACAGCGCCGAATCTCCCCATTTGACGGTGATCAGCACCGGATTTTCCGGTTCGGCGGCGGCCAGCTCCGGCGCGGCGTAAACGCCAAAGCTTTCCTCCAGCCGCGCCGTCTGATGCAGCGCGGGATAGTGTGCGCGGCTGTAACGCACCGCCACGTCCACGCTGGCGTCCTGCTGCAGGTCGATCACCTCGGCGCAGGCCTCCAGGCGCACCAGATAGTGCGGGTACGCCTGGTAGAAACGCCCCAGGCGCGGCACCAGCCACAGCGCCGCGAAAGAGTGCGTGACCGAGACGCACAGCGATCCGGTGCTGGGCTGCGGCCGCAGACCCTCGAGCGTGGCGGCGACGTCCAGCAGCGCGCCGTGCACCCCGGCGAACAGCGTTTCTCCCTTCGGTGTCAGCCGCACGCCGCGCGGCACCCGCTCGAACAGCGCAAACCCCAACTGTTGCTCCAGCGCTTTGATCTGGTGCGAAATCGCCGTCGGCGTCACCGCCAGTTCGGCCGCCGCCAGCTTGAAACTGCGCAGGCGAGCGGCGGATTCAAAGGTGCGCAGTGCGTTGACGGGCAGCGTGGCGAACATGGCGAAACCTCTTGAGATGAGTTGAGTTCATCCTGGCAGAAAAGCCGTCATTTGTCGCCTGCCGGTGCTTGTTTCTAGAGTAGGACTGAATCCACTTCACACCGAGGAATATGACATGAATGCAACTCATCAATCCAAACGTCTGGTGGTGCTGGTCGGCAGCCCGCGCCGCGACGGCAACAGCGCCACGCTGGCGCAGGCGATCCTGGCGGGCGCCGCCGAAACCGGCACGTCCGCCAGCCTGCACTTTCTCGATGATTACCTGAGCGGTTTTCTGAGCGATGAACGCCATACGCCGCCACCGGGCGATCGCTACGCCGAGCTGTTCCTGGAGCACTTCCTGCCGGCCGACGGCGCGGTCTTTTGCACGCCAATTTACTGGTACGGCATGTCGGCGCAAACCAAGGCCTTTTTCGATCGCTCGTTCAGCTTCTATTCCAACGCCTACCCTCAGGCGGAACAGGTGCACCAGCGCATGAGCGGCAAGCGCATCGGGCTGGCGGTGGCGTCGGAAGAAACCTACCCCGGCGCGGCGCTGGGCATCGTGCATCAGCTCCAGGAGTTCAGCCGCTACACCCATTCCGCCTTCGTCGGCGTGGTGCACGGCGCCGGCAACCAGCGCGGCGAGATCGCCCGTGATCCGCGCAATCCGCTGCAGGCCGCCCGCGCGCTGGGGCGCGAGTTCTTCACTCGCCCCTATTCGGATTATCAGATGGACAGCCCGCGCAGTACGCAGGTCTGGGAGGAGTAAGCGCGGCGCCCGAAGGCAATTGCAAGCATAACGTTAGCATCTGTCGCAATCTGTTGCGGGCCATTGGCCTGCCGTGGCCGCGCTTGTATGATACGACGCGGCGCCAGACGGTGGCCACCGAACTCAAGCGGAAGCGAACGGCAATGTCTAAACAGTGGAAAATAGCGGCGGCCAACGCCGGTTTGCGTCTCTATACCCGCATCGCGGGCAATTTCCGGCCCGCAGCGAGCTTCGATCCGCAGCAATCCTTTGAACGCATCGTGATTTTCTCCACCAGCGCCCTCGGCGATCTGATGTTCAATACGCCCGCCATCCGCGCACTGTGTGAGCGCTATCCCGGCGCGCAAATCACGTTGGTCTCCAGCCACAAAAACCGGCAGCTGGTCGAAGGCAGCCCCTGCTTTCATGACGTGATTTACTGGGATCACAAGGCTAAAGACATGTTGGGCGTTATCCGGCGCCTGCGAAAAAACCGGCCACAGCTGGCGGTCATCCTGCACTCGAAGGCCCCTTACGACGTGCTGGTCGCCATCGCCGCCGATTGCCAATACCTGTTCAAAGACGTTTATGGCAACAAACCGAGCGGCATGGAGCGCTGGCTGACCGGCGTCAGCCACAGCAGCGACGGCCATTTGATTCAGCGCAAGCTGGATATGGTGGGGCAATTGGGGTGCCGTACCGACAATCCTGACATGTTCATCCCGGTCGCTTTTCCCGCGCTTGAGAAACCGGCGGGCAAGATCCCGATCGGCTTTCAGATGGGCGCCTCCGAAACGCTGCGCCGCTGGCCGGTCGACCGCTTTGTTGAGCTGGCACAACGGCTGCTGGCGCACTCCCCCGACTGTCAGATCGAGTTGATTGGCAGCAAGGCGGAGCGCAGCCTCGAGCGGGAATTTATGGCGGGTTTGAGCGAGGAACAGCAACAGCGGGTGGTAAGCCATATCGGCGCGACCACGTTACCGCAACTGCTGGCGACGATCGCCAATCTGCAGGTGCTGGTGACCGGCGATACCGGGCCGCTTCACCTCGCCGTGGCGTTGAAAACCGCCACCGTCAGCCTGTTCGTCACCGCTAACCCGCGGCATACCGGCCCCTATCAGGACAGCGAACGACATCAGGTGATGCACGTGCCGGTTGACAGCGCCGCGCTGAGTGCCGCTGAGCGCCGCCAGCCGCTTAGTATTATCGCGGCGGAACAGGTGCTGGAGAAGACGCTGGCGGCGCTGTCGTCTGCACAGTCCCGATCGGCCGCCGTTTAGGCTGCGACAGCAGCAGCGCCAGCGGCAGCCAAAACAGGTACCAAAACTCCGCCGGATTGGCGATCACAAACATGCCCTGCGAACTGTAGAACACCAGCATAAACAGAAACAGGCCCGCCTCCCAGCGCCGCCCTGCGCGCCAGTGTGCGATGGCGAGCCGCACGCCATATCCCAGCAGCGCGAGCAACAGCAGGAAACCCACGCAACCGCCCTTCAGCAACGCGCCAAGGTACAGGCTGTGCGTAGTGTGGTTCAGCTCGCCGGTGTAATTGAGAAAGTTAAGCTGCTTATCAAAACCGTAGCCGAAGAAAGGTGCCTGCTCAATCAACGCCAGGCTATGCTGCCAGATGCTGATGCGAACAAAGCTCTGTTGATACAGCTCGCCAAAGCGGGTGAGCAACATCTCGCCGACTGCGCTGTAAACGACGGCGAAAAACACAGTCAGCACGCCTGGGAGCAAGATCCACAGCCACCGTCTCGGTCGCTGTCGATAAGGCATCGCCACCACCACCGCAAGCGCCAGCGCGATCAGCGGGCCGCGGCTTTGCGTCAGCACCATGAAAGCCAGCAGCGGCGGGATAAAGCACAGCGCCACTTTTTGCCCGGTATCGCGGAAAATCATCAGGCTCAACAAAATGGCGAGGGCGGCGTAACCGGCCAGATCGATCACGTTGCTCGGCCCCGGGTTGCGGGCGGTGGTCTCCCGCAGATGATAAATCGATGGGGTGTCGACCAGCGTCAGATACAGGCACAGCGCCGTCATACCGCTCAGCATCGCCCACTGCAGCTGGTGACGCCGCTCACCGTCGAGCAGCGTCACCAGCCAGGCGAGATAGAGCAGGATATAGGCGCTGTGGGTCAGGGCCGACGGCAGATCACCAGGCGTCTCGCCCCACAGTGCGCTGAGGGAATAATAAAGTAGAAACATCAGCGCCAATCCGGCGCCCCACAGCGCCTTGCGGTTGCTCAGCAACTGCCGCCGCAGCGGCGGCCAGGTGAACACGGCGGCCAGCCACAGCAGCGCCGCCAGATGAAACAGGTTGTTGACGCGGGTCTGCCCGCAAAAGATCGCGCTGAAAAACGCGAAGGCTAAAAACAGCGCGCTGCCGAAGCGATAACACCGCTCAGGCTTGCTGAAAGTAAACATTGCCGTCCACCTTCTCGAAGATGTCGCTGCCGATAGCGCTGTGCAGGGAAAGGTTTCTTATCGCGATCTGCTGCTTTTTCATGATCGCACCGGCGTGCCGGAAAGCGGGGATCACCAGCGACGCCACCTTGTCCGCCAGGAACGTCGGCAACCGATCCTGCTCGGTCTCGTAAAAACGCGGCTGGTGGAAGTTGTTCATGTCCAGCCCGGCGATAAACAGCTGCTTGAAGCCGAGATAGGCGATGATTTGCAGCGCCCAGTAGACCACGGTACCGGCATCGAAAATGCCGCAGCGGATATCCTGGCTGAAGCCGAGCGTGCGGCACATGGCGGCAAAGACCACGCCGTTTTCCCGGCAGTAATGATCCCACAGCGCGCCGCTGTCAATCCGGGGGCGGTAAATCTTGCAGGCCGCGTCTTCGACGATCGCCAAACTGCAGCCGACCGCCGCCTGGCCAAATCGGTCAAGGATCCGCGCCACGCCGTGCACGGTGGTGAACAGCGTCAGCTCAGGCCGTTGAATGACGTCGCGCACGATCTCTGGGCGGCTGTCGATAAAGCCCATGTCCACGATGACGTAGAAGCGAAAATCCACTTGCCGATGCAGAAAATAGGCGCCGTTGACTCCGATGGCGGGCATGGCGGGAATATTTTCGAAGCGCAGCGTCTTCACCGACGGGCCGGAGGCCGTCAACAGCACCTCACCCCGGCAGCTGTTGCGCAGTTCGCTCAGCGGGACGATCGGCACCGGCCGGTGCTTGTACCATAAGGCGGTGATTTCACCGCCTTCGCCGCGCGCGATCTTCACGTAGGGCCAGAGATTTTCGTTATGCCGATAAGGGCGCGCGTGGGAATAGCGATAGACCTGCTTAAAAAAAGAGCCCATGTGGCGGTGTCCTGTCCAGAGTGCGTGGCGATACCTACCGAGGCATCTTTCTGTATGCTCAGAATTTAAAAACATGTCAGCACTGGCCAGGCCGTACAGCGAGTATCTAAATATTCGTTTAGTGAGGCAATTTTTGTAATTTGAATTATTCGTCAACATATCACCAAGAGATATGTCCAAACGTTAATCAGGTGAAAAAATGTTGCAGTGCGTAAGTATCATAAAAAAGAAAAGCTCACTGCGTTTCCCGCCGTTTCGTCGGCAAAGCATGACATTCACGCCATGATGACCCGGTAACGCCTGCCGGATTTTGGCACGAGCAGAATAGCCATTGACTGCCAGCCTGAAGCAAAAGGCGATATCCGACCAGGGAGAACTCCGCGAACACATTTTTAGGTAAAATATACAGCCGCCGTCAGTGCTAGGATTAACTCGCTATCATTTTATGTGCACTTTCAATTAACGTTACCCTGTTATTTTCGCATTCGCCGATCTTCACGATCGGCTTTTTTATTCCCCGCGCACGCCATCCAAAATATCACTTTTTGGTAAGAAGCTTTGGAGCCGTTAGGGTTACATACCCACTGCATGCCTTTATTCTTCTGTGCATAGGTGTGCGTCCCAGAGAGATTATTGATGTTTCATTCGCCGGTGCCCAAGCCGGCTTTTTTTTAATTTCATCATCGGTATCAACAACGGCGAAAAATACCCGATTTTATACCGTGTCAGCCTCCCGATGTCGTACGCTGAATCTTTTACTTGATGGCGCCACCGTGTGACATGCCCCCACCGCCTTATCGCAAGATAAGGCATCCACATTTTTACCTATTCGTGAGGGTAGAGAACACTTTTCGGTAAAGAAGAAAGGCAAACACCCGCTATTATTCCAACTGTAGTTCTGTCATACCTATTGAATACCCCATGCTTACCGGCCCTCGCGGTCGGTTTTTTTTCTTTCTCGCCAGCCGACGAACCGGGCTCCTTCCATTCGCTTATGAAAGAGAGCCTGCGGTTGTCGTTAAACTAAATATTTATCAATCACATAGAAAAGCCACAGGCGTACTTTTACCTCTGATAAGGCCAATGAGAAAGGGTTATTTAATCGGAATAAAATACCACATGCTGATGTCTTCCTTTTCTCCTGGAGCAGGATCATGGATTTTAAACATCACATTTTCAACAATGGCAATATCCTGTGAAGCCAAAATCCCTTCATAAACTGACAGGATAAACTCGCTTTCATCCATCTTTTCTTCATTGCGCCTGATCGCCATGTATTTTGCCGATGAATTGTACAGTCCACAACTCAGTGGACTCTTAGCGATTATCTTTATTTGTCCCCGGCTCATTACCGGGGAAAGCAGTTGCACCCGCCTTTTTTTCTCATAATACTCATGCAAATTCAGGTATACCATGCTGCTGGGAAAAGGCGCTTTGTCGAAGCCAATAATCGGTTGATAATTTAAAAAAGGCCAATGGCTCAGGGTTCTAAATGTTCTCGGAGGGCAGCCAAATTGATTTGAAAAAGCACGGCTAAATGATTGCTGAGAACTGAATCCAGACAGTAAAGCAATTTCATAAATCTTCATATCCGTACGTTTCAGCAACAACGTCGAACGACTCAGCCTTCGCTTTCTGATATAGGTCCCTATCTTCATCCCTTGATACAGATAGAACATCCGCTGTAAATGCCCGATGGAATACCCTGACTTGATGGATAACGCTCTTATTGAAACATTACTTTGGGTATCAATAGCCTTTTCAATGATACAGATTATCTCATCTAAAATATTGCGTCTGAACTCGTTAGAACAATCCATAGTAAAGCCTGTCATCTTGCTATCTTTATTATTGAATGCACTTCTCTTCTTCATATAAAAAGCCGTTCAACTTGCTTTATATTGAAAATAGCATTCACATACCCATTAAAGCACCAAACTGTACAAAACCCTTTTCAGGGTAAAGGGTGTCGATTCACCTCTCGCACAAGATGAGACTCACAGAAAAGCCGTGTGGAAAAACGCTGATAAAGCGCAGGCGAACAGAAACACTCTCAGCGTTTATTTGTCATCAAAAATAAATCCTCCGGTCAGAGGGTAAATAGCTCGCTATTTTTTGCGAAAATGAAGCCCCCATACGCCTCCCTGAATGTCATTAGCCTGGATACACCATTTGGATTAGCCATTCTTTTATTGTGCAATCATCCGTGTATTTGCACCTTAACCATCCACCCTTAAACATAGAATAGTTAATTATTTCGATTCGAAAAGATGTTACTGTCAATAAATTGGAAGGCATATAAAGTTTTTATCTATCAATGAGTAAAAATTGCGCACCTCCCCGCTTTGCATCCCCTGTTGAAAATTTCAACAAATCAAATGAAAATCAATAAATTAAACACAAAGTAGATCATCACATCATGTTACGGCCGCGCGCCTGGTGCTGTTATTTTGCAAATGACACTTTTGAATACATTTTTTTTAATTCACCACGTTAATATGGCGCGCGTTCTATACTCAGGATATTGCCTAAAAGATCGGATCAATCAGGTCATTATCGTTGACTATCGATAGTGCGTTATTTTACCTGACGCAACCATTAGGCAGATAACTAAAAGGGAGCTCCTGCATGTTTATAACAAAAGTCATTGAGGAGCTGCTCGCCTGGGTCGAGGAAAGTGGGTTCAATGAGAAGCTCACTATTGAGATGCTTTCAGAAAAAAGCGGATATTCGCGTGGGCATATCCAGAAAGCATTTAAAGATGAAACAGGAATGACTTTCGGCAACTATGTGAGAGGCAGAAAACTCACTCGCGCCGCATTTATGTTGAAAGCGACGAGCCTCTCCATTTCCCATATCGTCAAAGAGCTAAAATTCCAGTCATACCAATCATTTGGTCGAGCATTTCGCAAGCAGTTCAGAACGTCGCCGATGCAGTATCGCAAGAGTAAATCGTGGGACGTGTCCTCTTCCATCCCCTTACTGTTTCTCGATGGCATACCCGAACATCGCTATGTACACCTGCCGAAATTTTTTGACGAATCAGGTGATTGTGTTGATGCCGAGATCTATCACTTCCACCCTGCTGCCTCGGCGCTACGGTTGGCGGCAATTGGTGGCATGCAAAAAACAGACGGCGGCATAATTAATTTTTTCAATTTTAAAGCCAGCGTCAAGAAAGAGAACCACGTTAGCATATATTTAAAGACAATCTATGTTTCTGAAGACGCTGACATTAGCACTGTTCTTGCCTCGCTGGCCGATGATGCGCAGGGAAAAAAAGACATGCAACTGTTTGCAGAATTCAGTTTTGATGGCGCAAGCGATGAGGCACAAAAATTCACACAAAGCATTTACACCAAATCCTTCCCTATCAATAAAGTGGGTATGGTCGACCGCTTTCTCATCGAAATAGTCACGCCAAAAGGTGACAATAGAGTAGAGATGAAAACCTACATCCCTATCGTGTTCCCGATCAAGAAGAGAGAGAAATGAGGCGTAAGCACCAGAATGAGAGCCATGCACACATCGGCATTACTATTTATTGAAGAAGGAAATAACTTCTATTAATCAATAAGCATCCATGATAGCTCAGCGATCAAAGTCACTCATTATCCACTCACCCATAAAACATCTACTTTGAGATTTATCCAATTGGAAAACCCCATAATGATTCCTGAAAAATCGAGTCCGGGTGGCGTCGGCAGAGCCGCCGAGAGGAGAGTCGCTTAGCCACTGATCGGCCGCATCAATATGATTAACGTACCAATACCTTACATATCAATGAGTTATGATAATTTGCTTTTTGTGCGATTATTCTTTTAACTATTTGTTTTTATTTGGTTTATTTAAACCCCCCTTATCTGGTCATACCTGCCGATTTTCTCTTTATCCCACCCGCCATCCGGTAGACATCCCCAGATAGTGACGATATTTTATTTCCATGAGATTTATTTCTACGGGTGCTATCAACATGCCTTAAACGTGAATGAAATCTGTCAGGAAAATGGAACCATGAGCATTCAAGTATGGTCAAAAAACTTAAAAAAACATTACCCAGACGTTAATGTGGAAAAGGTCACCGTCGGCGATCGCGGAAAAGGGTATATAGTCTATGTCGATGGAGAAAGAATGGCGTTGAACCATTTTTTTCGCCGTTTTTATCGACACCGACTTGATAAAGAATGACGTTACCCCTGACCCCAAGGGGTGTGAAACCCTGTTATTTAAAAAAATAACCCCGAATCATGTTATCACTCTAAATAATTAGCCTGGAGCGGCGCCCTCATTAATCGCACACATCACCGAAAGAGAGTATTTAGATTCTTTTTCATGCTAAAACTATAACGAGAAGAGACTGTTACAACCCAATATTTAATGAAGCGGTGATGAATATCTTATATCACGCACGCTCTGTCATTACTCAATACAAGGCTTTTATCTTGATTGGGTAACCGATCCCGCCCCCCACCCTATGAAATGGAAATTAAAACGGCAACCCCATGCCCTTAAAGCGTTAAAGAATGGCAAGTCTCAAGGCGGAGAAAGGCATGCCTTTCAGGCCGACAATTTCGCGCTTGGGTAACGATGGACAGCGATCCTCATCGGATTTAAAAGTCAAAGGAAAACATATGATTAAAACATCGTTTGGCAAGAGAGCCTCAGTAATCACGTTCTTCTGCTTGCTGGTTTTTTCTGGCGTGGCGTTAGCCGTGGGCGGCATTTGGCTTATCGCCCTCGGAGGATCGTTTTACTATGCCCTTGCCGGGATAGGCTATATCGCTGCCGCGCTACTGGTGCTCAAGCGCAGCAAATGTGCTTATTACTTAACCGGCCTATTGTTTCTCATGACGGCACTGTGGGCGCTTTGGGAATCAGGACTTAACTACTGGGCATTGTTCCCCCGCCTGCTGGTTCCCGCTGGCCTCGCTATCATTGCCGCGTTTTTACTCCCCGCATACCTGCACAGCGCCAAGAGTATAAAAAGGGCTTACATTGCAGGTACGGTATTATCTTTGGCGTTTGTGGTTTTCTTTATCGGCGCCTTCTTTCCCCATGGCGAAATTACACCTTCTGGCAACGCAACCTTTATCGAGAGCAAAAGCGATAATGCCCCTGCCGATTGGAGCGCCTATGGCCGCACGACGGAAGGAACGCGCTACGCGCCGTTCAATCAGGTGAACCGCTCAACCATCAAAGACCTGAGACTCGCCTGGGTTTATCGAACCGGCGATTTCAGGCCGGGCGTGGATCAAAACACCCCGCTCGCGATTGATGATTTGGTGTATAACTGCACCCCCAACGGTCTTATCACCGCCCTCGATGCCGATACGGGCAAAGCGCGCTGGGCATTTGACTCGCATTCCACTTCCCCCGTTTGGCAACGCTGCCGCGGTCTGGGTTACTACAAGAATGATGATGTCGCACCAGGCTCTTTGTGCGAAAAAGCGATCATTCACACCACGATCGATGCCCGCATCATTGCGCTGGATGCCAAAACGGGCCAGAAATGCCCCGCGTTCGGTCAAAACGGCGAGGTAAACCTTGGCCAGCATATGGGGGAGGTCAAACCAGGTTATTACTTCCAAACCTCAGCGCCCACTATTGCCAGAGGGAAAATTATCGTCGGCGGTTGGGTCATCGATAATGTGATGACCGGTGAACCCTCTGGCGTTATCAGGGCCTTTGACGCCAAAACCGGCGAGCTGGACTGGGCGTGGGATTTAGGCAACCCGGGCATCACCAAAGCCCCGCCGGCCGGAAGCACCTATACCCGCGGCACGCCTAATATGTGGACTACCGCCGCCTATGATGACCAATTAGGCCTGCTGTATGCGCCGCTGGGCAATGCCACGCCCGACTATTACGGCATGAATCGCCCTAAAAACTCGGACGACTACAACTCTTCCCTGGTCGCCATTGATATTGAAACCGGCCGCGAACGCTGGAAGTTCCAAACCACGCACCACGACATCTGGGATTATGACCTTGCCTCCCAACCCGCCCTGGTGGACGGTTTCGATGAGCAACACAACCCGGTGCCCGCCCTCTTGCTCGCCACCAAACGCGGGCAAATTTTTTACCTGAACCGTGAGACAGGCAAACCGCTGGCGCAGGTTGAAGAAAAAGCCGTACCGACCCAGGGCGCAGCGGTGGAAGAAAAGCTCTCGCCCACCCAACCATTTTCCGTCGGCATGCCGACCATCGGCGCCGAGCGCCTGACCGAAGCCAAAATGTGGGGAACCACCCTGTTTGACCAAATGGCATGCCGGATCCTGTTCAAAAAGCTGAACTATCAAGGCGACATGACGCCGATCGGTACGCGCCCCACGCTCGAACAGCCCGGCAATTTAGGCGGCCTCAACTGGGGGAGCCTATCGATTGATCCCGTGAACCATATGGCTTACATGAACGATGTGCGGATCCCGAATGTCTTCTGGTTAGTGGCACGAGACAACTATGAGCGCGTCGCGAAACGGTATCCGCAAAAGGTGATTGATGGCCATGGGCCTTCGCCCATGATCGGCACGCCATACGGCATGATCACGTTGATGTGGATGTCGCCGCTCGACGTGCCTTGCAACCAACCACCTTACGGCACGATCACCGCCGTCGATTACAAAAACAAAAAAATAGCCTGGCAGATCCCTGCCGGCACCGCCGAAAAAATGGGGCCGTTGGGCATCAGATCGCACCTGCCGATGCCGGTTGGCATGCCCACCTACGCGGGCACCATGACGACGTCCGGCGGCCTGGTCTTCTTCGCCGGCTTCCAGGACTACTATCTGCGAGCCTACAACAGCAGCACCGGCAAGGAGGTCTGGAAATATGCGCTGCCGGTCGGCGCAAGCGCGACGCCGATGAGTTACGTTTCACCTAAAACCGGCAAGCAATACATCGTCATTGTGGTCGGCGGCGCGGCGCATTCATCAGAAACCGGCGATTACGTCATGGCGTTTGCGCTCCCTTGACCACCAAGCTTAGCCCCCTGGCCTTTCAAACCGGTCAGAGGGCGGCATGCGGTAATGTTGACGGCGGCCGCCCATGGCCGCCGTCGCGTCAAGGAGATGAAGATGGGGAGAGCCCCAGTCACGATCCTGCGCCTTCCTTTTCATCACCCGATAAGCTTTCCAGGTGACGCTTGGCAGCGCACTCATTCTGTTATAATGTATCATGAGTTAACGTAAGGAAGACGACGATGAAAATCCAGCTGTCGCTGCTGTTTCTCAGCCTGTTGGCCGGCAAGGCCGCGGCGTTTCAGTCGAAAGTGCCCGAACCGCGCCCGGAACAGGCGCGCGCGGCGGAACAAAACATCGAAAATCTGTTTTACGGCTTTCACGCCATGGACGCCCAGCCGGTGAACATCGGCAGCTGCGCGGCAGTGCCGGTAGCGGGATGCCAATGCGCATTCTGCACCCAGCTGCGACAGGCCGGGCGTTGAGCCGCTCCCCCTTATTCAACCCAGCTCATACTGCACGCTCAGCTGCCCTTTCTTCATTTTTAGGCCGGTGATAACGATCGCGCCCACCTCGCCCAGCGTGGCCACATGGGTGCCGCCGCAGCCGTAAGCGGGCAGCTCGCCGAAACCGACCTGGCGCATACCGTCCACCGCCTGCTGGCGGCGCGGTAAATCGGCGGCTATCAAGCGCGCCAGCTCCGCCTGCAAAAAGTCCGCTTCTATCGTCTGCGCATCCGGTCCCGGCGCGAAAGTGACGCGCCCTTCCCCCGGCCAATGATGCGCCTTGACCGGCCGCCACCCCCGGGTTTCGCCCAGCCAGCCGATCAGATGCCCGCCGGAGTGCCAGCGGGCATGCAGCCGACGCTGCGCTTCATCGATTTGCATCGTGACCGGCCCGATCGGCAGCGGCGCGGCGGTAAAATGCACCACGGAATCCCCCTGCTGTTGCACCCGCAGCACGGCGACGCCGCCTAACACCCCTAAGTCGAACGGCTGGCCACCGCCCTGTGGATGAAACAGCGTAGCGTCCAACTCCACGGCGTAAGCGCCCGCCTCTGCCGGCACGCAGCTCAACACCTGCGCCTGGCCCTGTAAATCGTCGCTGTAGTAATAACGTCGTTCGGTCATCATTTTTCTCCTCGGTTCGAAGAGCCATTATATTCATGTCATAATCGGAGCATAATCCGCCACCATCACAATGGACCTTTGCGTCATGAGCACAAATCTTTCTTACGCGCTGTTGCCCGAAATGGCCATTTTCGTTCAGGTGGTAGAGAGCGGCAGCTTTTCCGCCGCCGCCCGGAAGCTGGGCGCTTCGCCTTCCGCCGTCAGCCGCAGCGTGGCGAAGCTCGAACAGGCGCTGGCGCTGCAGCTGCTGCACCGCACCACCCGCAAACTGCGGCTGAGCGAAAGCGGCGAAGAGGCGTTTGCGCACTGCCGCACCCTGCTGGCGGCGGCCGACGCGGTCATGGCGATCGGCGGGCGCGGCGCCGCGGAGCCCGAAGGACTGGTCAGCGTCAGCGTGCCCAAGGCGGTGGGCCGCTTCGTGCTGCATCCGCACATACCGGAGTTCCTGCGCCGCTACCCGAAGGTGGACGTGAGGCTGCGGCTGGAAGATCGCTACATGGATTTGATCGACGATCGGGTCGATCTGGCGCTGCGCATTACCGATCGCCCGTCGCCCGGATTGATCGGCCGCCAGTTGATGAGAATAGACCATCTGCTGTGCGCCACGCCGCACTACCTGGCGCAGCACGGCACACCGCAGCACCCGCACGATCTGGCGGCGCACAGCTGCATCTATCTGGGAGAAACGCCGAGCGACGCGCAATGGAAGTTCCGCCGCAGCGGCAAAACGGTGACGGTCAACGTGCGCGGCCGCTACGCCGCCAACCACACCGGCGTGCGGCTGGACGCGGTGAAACAGCATATCGGCATCGGCAGCCTGCCGTATTTTACCGCCCGCCAGGCGCTCGACGACGGCGAGATCGTGCAGGTATTGCCGGAATGGGATTTCCTCAGCAGCTATCACGGTGGCCTGTGGTTGCTTTACGCGCCTAACCAGTATCTGCCGCCCAAACTGCGGGTGTTTATCGACTATCTCGTCGCCTGCCTGGCGCAAGAGCCGCAGCTAAAGCGCCTTGCGTAGCGTGATGTTGATGCGGTGCGGCCCCACCAGCGAGTGGTAGCCTTCTTTGACCGGCAGGATGCCGTGAAAACAGAGCCGCGATGGGCCGCCCCACACCACCACGTCGCCGTGCGCCAAGGGGATGCGCCGCGCCCGGTCGCTGCGTTGCAGCCCGCCGAACTGAAATACCGCCGGCAGCCCGAGCGACACCGAGACGATCGGCGCACCGAAGTCGTGTTCGTCTTTATCCTGATGCAGCGACAGCTTGCTGCCCGGATCGTAACGGTTCATCAGGCAAGAGTCCGGCACGAAGGGGCCGAAGCCCGCCTGCTGCGCGGCTTCGTCCGCCAGCGCCATCAGGATAGGCGGGATCGGCGGCCAGCGTTTGCCGCTGCGCGCGTCGCGTTCCGAGTAACGGTAGCCGCGGCTGTCGCTGGTCCAGCCGTTGCCGCACCAGCTCATCGCCACCGACATCACGTGCCCACCGGGCGTGGTCAAATGCTGCCACGGCACCTGGGCCACGACGCCCTGCACCGCCGCCAGCAGCTCCGGCCCGTGATCGCGCACAAAACCGTGCATCACCACCGCGCCGGGGGCGATCTCTTCGCGCCACGGCGGCGGCAGCGCGTCTTCAAAAAGATCGATTGTCATCGCCATAACCTGTATGAATACACAGTAGTCATTGTAACCCGCCGCCGCCGATTGTCCAGCGCCCGGCAACGCCATTGTCGTTGGCGGCAAATTTCTCTACAGTAGCCGCCATAAAATCAATCACTCACCAGGAATGCGTGTGATTAAGGGCATTACTCTTTCGGTCGTCGCCTCCATCTTGTTCGGCGCGATGTATTACTTCACCTCTACCCTCACCCCGCTGAACGGCGAGCAGGTCTACGGCTGGCGCACGCTGCTGACGCTGCCGTTCCTGACGCTGTTCATGGCGCTGTCCGGCGATTGGCGCAAAGTGGGCGACACGCTGGCCTGGATCGGCCAACGGCCGCAGCGCCTGCTGGGCCTCCTGCTCACCTCGGCGCTGCTGGGGGTGCAGCTGTGGCTGTTCCTGTGGGCGCCACTGCACGGCAAGGCGCTCGACGTGTCGCTCGGCTATTTTCTGCTGCCGCTGACCATGGTGCTGGCGGGCCGTTTGATCTACCGCGATCGGCTGTCGCTGCTGCAAACGCTGGCGGTGGCGTGCGCCATGGTGGGGGTAGGCAATGAGCTGTATCAGGCGGGCGGCGTCTCGTGGCCGACGCTGGTGGTGGCGCTGGGCTATCCGCTCTACTTTATTTTGCGGCGGCGTTTCGGCACCGACAATCTCGGCGGGCTGTGGTGCGAACTGGCGCTGATGCTGCCGGCGGCGGCCTGGTTCGCCTTCGGCGACGGCGGCGCGGCGGCGCTGTCGATCAATGCCGAGCTGTATTGGCGCATTCCGCTGCTCGGCGTCATCAGCGCCGTGGCGCTGGTGTGTTACATCCTCGCCAGCCGCCTGCTGCCGTTCAGCCTGTTCGGCCTGCTGAGCTATGTGGAGCCGGTGCTGCTGGTGATCGTCGCGCTGCTGCTCGGCGAGAGCATCAGCCAAAGCGAATGGCCAACCTATCTGGCGATCTGGCTGGCGGTGCTGCTGCTGGCGGCGGAAGGCGCGCAGCACCTGCTGCGCCGCCAGCGGGTCTGACTCAGGCGGCCAGCGTCGCGCCGCCGTCGATCACGATGTCCTGCATGGTGATGTGGCTGGCCAGGTCGGAGGCCAGGAACAACACCGCGTTGGCAATCTCGTCCGGACGGGCGATTTTGCCCAGCGGGATCCCCAGCTTGAACATCTCGGGGAAGCCGGCGATGGTGCGTTGCTGCGCATCGTCGGTCTGCCACATGCCGCGCTGCATCGGCGTGTCGGTCGAGCCCGGCGACACCAGATTGCACCGCACGCCGAACGGCGCCATTTCCAGCCCCACGCAGTGGTTCAGGCTGGTCAGCGCCGCCTTGGAGGCGCAGTAGGCCGCCATCTGCGCGCGCGGTACATGCGCGGCGTTGGAGCCGATGCTGACGATCGCCCCGCTGCGCTGCGCCTTGAAGTGCGGCAGCACGGCGCGGAACAGGTAAAACGCCCCCGAAGCGTTGACGTTGATGCACTGATGCCAGTCATCCACGCTCAGATCTTCGGTATTGCCCATGCGCAGAATGCCGGCGGCGTTGACCAACACGTCCAGTCGCGGGTTCTCCGCCAGCTGTTGGCGGCACACCGCCTCCACCTGCTCCGGCCGGCTGATGTCCAGCGTCACGCAAGGGTAAGGCAGATCCGGATTGGCGAACTCGCGATCAAACCCCACCACCTCGGCGCCCTGCGTCAAAAAATGCCGGGCGATCTGCTCGCCGATGCCGCGCGCCGCGCCGGTCACCCACACGCGTTTGCCGGTGAAATCCATCTGAATGCTCATGCGCACACCGCCATCCGGGCGCACAGCCGGGTCATGTTGTTGTTCATCGTTATCTCCTGCGAAAAGGATAGGATGCGGCGCGCACTGCGCCGCAAAGAGGCCCTACAGCGCGCCGCTGTTCAGGCCGAAAGCGTTGAGCATGGTGCCCAGTTTGGCGGCGGTTTCCATCCACTCGGACTGCGGCGTCGAGGCGGCGACGATACCCGCGCCGGCGAACAGCTGCACCCGGTTGCCGCGCAGCAGGCCGCTGCGGATGACGATCGCCCACTCGCCGTCGCCGTTGACGTCGCACCAACCGACGATACCGCTGAACAGGCCGCGATCGTGCGGTTCCAGATCGGCGATCAGCTGGCGGGCACTCTCGGTCGGGAAGCCGCACAGCGCCGGCGTCGGATGCAGCAGGCAGGCCAGCTGCATCACGTTGAGATTCGGGTTCAGCAGCTCGCCGCGAATGCGGGTGGACAGGTGCCACATGGTGCCGGTGCTGAGCAGCGACGGGCCGCTGGGCACGCTCAGGCTGGCGCACAGCGGCGCCAGGTGGCGGCGAATGTCGTCGATCACCAGCTTGTGTTCGTATTTGTCTTTGGTCGAGCGCATCAGGCGTTCGCTGCCGAGGCGATCCTGCTGCGGATCGTCCTGACGGCGTGCCGAACCCGCCAGCGGGTTGGTGTGGATCTCGCCGCCCTGCTTGCGGATCAGCAGCTCCGGGCTGGCGCCGATCAGCACGCCGCCATCGGCCAGCGGCAGGGAAAAGTGGTAACCGGTCGGGTTCTGCACCATCAGGTTATTGAGGATCTGGTGGCCCGCCACCGGCTGCTCCAGCTCGATGTCGAGGACGCGCGACAGCACCGCCTTGTCCAGCTTGCCCTGTTTAAAGCGGCTGACCGCTTCCGCCACCGCATGCTTGAAGCGCGGCTCGTCCGGAATGCTGGTGCAGGCGGCCAGGCGATGCGGCTGTTGCAGTATCGGGCGCGCGGCGCGGGTAAAGCTGTCGTTGGCGACAAACTGGCAGTTTTCAGGCACGTACAGGCTGGAAGGCCGGCGCGTATCGAACGGAATGGCGCCCACCACCACCGGCGTCTCCTGGCCGGCGGCTTTGGCGCGCGCCAGCGCCTGGCGGATATGCTGCGCCAGCGCGCTATCTTCCTGCTCGCCGCCGAACGCCGGCGTCTCGATACGCTCGAACACGCCGCTGGCGGAGAGGGAACGGAATTCGGACCGGTACAAAAAGGTCGATTGTTCGGCGTACACAAACCCGGGGAAGGTTTGGTTTTCTGTCGTCAGTGTCGCCACTAGACCACTCCTTTGTTGCGCCTTACCAATGATAATGTTTATGCGAATAATTATCATTAGCTATAAAAGGAGGATAAATTACACCGGATCCCCACCGTGGGTCAATCTCCGATGAATGAATCTTTCCGCCCGCTGCGGCAAATCCGCGTTACGGCAAAGTAAGAAATAACACACTGTTATTATTGTGTTTTAGCAGAAAATAAAAGTCGTGACGTCGTCACCTTCACGCCAAAAACGCCCGTTAAACCGGCGGCCGGCGGGGCAATTTGGCGTCAAGGTCTTAAGCAACGCTAATACAAACGTCTGCCGCTGCGTATCCACGGCGACCATGCGCGCATCGAGAAAATCGAAGTAACAGCGCACCTGCGGATAAAGCGCCTTGAACAGGCTCTCTTTGGCGGAAAACGTCAGCGTCAGCAGCTCATTGAACGGCAGCGCCTCGCGCAGCAATGTCTCGCGCTCCGCCGGGGAAACGATCGCCCCCCACAGCTCCTCCGCCCGCACGTCGGAGAGCAGCGTCTCCACATCCAGCCCAACGCCGCCCAGCCCGCTCTCGCGGTGCACGGCGCACAGCGCGGTATCCGAATTATGGCTCAGCGCCCCGGCGATGCCCGGCGGCCACTGCGGCGCGCGATCTTCGCCGCGCGCCAGGGTGAAATCGGCAAAACCGAGCGGCGCCAACAGCTGCCGCGCCAGAACACGCCCGGCCAGATACTCCGCGCGGCGCTTCGGCACCGCGCGCGCCAGATGCTCCGGCAGCGCAAAGCCCGCCTCGGGAAAATTCTCGTCGCGATACTCCGCCAGCGCAAACTGGCAGCGCGCCACCTGGCCCGGATAGCCGTCCGGCGTGAAAAATTCGATATTGCGGATAAAAGTGGGCAACGGCGATATCCATGATAAGCAGGCAGGCTGATGATGTTAGCCCCCGAAACGGCCTGCAACAATGACCCTGGGCAAAATAAATGGCGTTAAGACCGGCACGGCGGCGCGTTAGCCGGGATGGGGAGAGGCCTCTCCCCCGCGCACGGGAGAGAGGGTGGGCATTACAAGATGCCTTTCATGGTCTTCTCGAAATCGCTCCAGGCGCAGAAGCCGTCTTTGTCGATCGGGCAGCCTTTCAGCGCCAGCGTCACCCGCTGCGGCGGGGTTTGCAGCGTCAGCGGCGTCGCCTTGCGCAGCTGTTCGGTGGACTGATAGACGTACTCGATCTTCAGCAATTCACGGTCGTTCTGCGCGTCGCGCCAGCGCTGGAACACCAGTTTGCCGCCGATCGGCGTTTTCTCATACTGCTGCGGCAGCTGATAAGGCTGGAACTGCATGGCCGACAGCAACGAGGCAATATTGGAATCGTGGCCGACCAGCACCGTCAGCTTCGGCGCGTCCGGTTTGCGCTCGCCGAGCAGCGCGTTGTTGATGTAGGTCAGCAGCGGTTTGGCGACGTTCTGCGCCACCACCTGCGAGGTGAACAGCGAGTCCTGATAGCCGTCTTTCAGCTGCGCCAGCTGCTGCCACTGGTGCGGGGTGGCGATTTTGCCCCAGGCCACCTCTTTCATCGGGAAACCTTCGTAATACTGCAGCATAAAGGCGTCCACCAGCGAGTTGCCCACCCGCAGCGGGCCGGAGACGCCCGGCTCTTTGCCCGGCACCGCGCTCATCACGCTGGCTTCTTTGGTCAGGTCGCAGTGTTTGTCGGTCTTGCAGGCGGCGGAATCCTTGTAGTCGATGATCTTCGCCAGCTGTTGGTAAGCCGCGTCCAGCTTCAGCGAGCCCAGCGCGGCGTTCATCGCCGCCAGCGCCTGCTGGTTGAAGGCTTCGCTGGTGTCGGTGATGATCGGGTTGAAGGTCGGATCCATCTCGCCCATCTTGTCCTGATGGTGCACGCTGACGTCGCAGCCAGGGAACGCGCCGTTGCTGAAGAACTGCGCGGTGGCGACCGTGCGCTGCAGGCTGTTGGCATAGACGTACACGCTGCCGGCGGTCGGGCAGCCCTCTTGCGGCAACAGGCCCGTCTGCTTCAGCCAGGCGTTGAAATAGTGCCCCATATACACTTCCAGCACCCCGCCCTTGGTGGTCAGCTGGCCGCCCGGCGTTTCCCAGGCCGGCCAGGCCTTCGGCGTGGACTGCGCCAGCACGCTGCCGTTGTTGGCCAGCGGCGCACGCAGGTTATGGCGGCTCATCACCAGCACCTGCTCCAGCTGATAACCGCCGGCGTCCGCCAGCGCGTTCCCGGTGAATAACAAAGGCAGGCACAGCAATAACGTTTTTTTTCTCATCCGCAGAGGCTCCCGGAAAATGATTATTTTTAAGGTGTTAGCGTTTGCCTGCGTATGATGGCGGGGTTAGTGTGACAAGTGTGTGACAGGGTTCACGGGAAAGGATCGTAACCGCGGCCACCGGGCGGTGGCCGCGTGGCTTCAACTCAGTACCACAGGCTCATGATCGGCCAGCCGATCAGCAGCAGCGCGGCGATGTACACCACGCCGAGAATGCCGCCCAGGCGCCAGTAGTCTTTCGACTTCACATAGCCGCAGCCGTAGATGATCACCCCCGGCCCGGTGGCGTACGGCGTCAGCACGCCCATGATACCGATCGACAGCACCAGCAGCATAGACAGTTGCTCCATCGGCACGCCCGGCAGCCCTTTGCCGACCGCCAGGATCACCGGCAGCATGGTGGCGGTGTGCGCCGACAGGCTGGCGAACAGGTAGTGGGCGAAGTAGAACACCAGCACCAGCGCCACCACCGTCATGTTCGGCGAGAAGCCGTCCAGGTGGGTGCTCATGGTCTGGGCGAACCAGTCGATAAAGCCGGAGCGCGTCAGGCCGTTGGCCATCACCACCAGCGTCGCCAGGTTAACCAGCGTGTTCCAGGCGCTGGAATATTTGGTGATCTCTTTCCACGACACCACGTGCAGCGCCAGCATCAGCGACACCGCCAGCAGACACACTGCGGTGGCGTCCAGCATTTTGCCGCCGAACACCCACAGGCACAGGCTGAGCAGCACCAGGCCGATCAGGGTGTATTCCTTGCGCGTCAGCTTGCCCATTTCCCCCAGCGCGGTATCCGCCCAGGCGGCCACTTCGCTGCTGTGGGTCACACCCGGTTTGTACAGGTAGTAGGAGATCAGCGGCGCGATGATCAGCAGCAGCAGGCCGACCGGCAGGAACGCCAGGAACCACTGCATCCAGCTGATGTGCACCCCGGCAATCTTGCCGACGAACTCGATGCCCAGCACGTTCGGCGCGGCGCCGGTGACGAACATCGAGGAGCTGATGCTGGTGCCGACCACCATCATCCACATCAGGTAACCGCCGATGCGGCGTGAAGAGGGGTCGTTAGGGAAAGAATCGAACAGCGGCGGCAGGTTTTTCACCACCGGGAACACCGTGCCGCCAGTGCGCGCGGTGTTGGACGGCGTGAACGGCGCCAGCAGGATATCGATGATCACCACCGCATAGCCCAGCGTCAGCGTGCGCTTGCCCATGAACTTCACCAGGAACAGCGCGATGCGCCGCCCCAGCCCGGTGGCCTCATAGCCCAGCGCGAAGATAAAGGCGCCGAACACCAGCCAGACGGTGGTGCTGGAGAAGCCCGCCAGCCCCCATTTCAGCGCCTCTTTACCGGCCTTGAAGCCCGGTTCCGCCAGCTCCTGCGCGCCGAACAGCACCCAGTTGGCGCTGAGCACGCTGACGGTCACCGCGATAAAGCTGATGGCGGTGGCCGGGATCGGCTCCAGAATCATGCCGACGATCATCGCCACGAAGATGGCGAAGTAGTGCCAGGCCTGCGGCGGCATGCCGTCGGGCACCGGTATCAATAACAGGATCGCGAGCACCGCCAGTGGCGCTATCGCTTTCCAGACCTTTTCCTGGGTTTGGGACATTGGGACTCTCCTGAAGGCTTGGTTATTATTCTTGGGCACCCAGCTGCGCCAGCAGCCAGGTCACTATCAACAGGTCGGCGCTGCCGCCGGGGCTGAGGTTACGGGCGATGCAGTCGGCATCGAAGCGTTGCAGACGCGCCAGGCCCGCTTCCCCGGCCGAGCCGCCCTGCGCCAGCAGCCAGGCCGCCCGGCGCCGCAGCCAGCGCAGCCCGTGCAGGCCGCCGCGCGAGGCGACGTTGGTGTCGTCGTTGTGGGCCATCAGCCACAGCAGGCTGTCCAGCAGCGCCCGCTGTTCGTCGCCATCGGCGGCCAGCCGTTGCCGATACAGCGGCAGCGCGCCGTCAATGACCAGCCGGAAACCCGCCTCCGCCTCGCCGCGTGCGCCGCTCAGCTCGTGCGCGGCGAACAGCCGCTGGCCGGCGGTCTGCCCGGCGTTGTTGCGCCGCAGCTCGCGCTCCACCAGCCCCCGGCACATCGCCGCCACCTCGGCGCACAGCGCTTCGGCGCCGATGGCGCGGCCCTGCTGCTGCAGGCGGCCGAAGGCGGTGCACAGCAAGCCGAGCGAGAACACGCTGCCCTTGTGGGTGTTAATGCCGCCGGTGGCGCGAAACATCTGGTTTTCGCAGGCCAGGCCAAGCGGCCGCAGCCGCGCCAGCTGCTGCTCTGCCGGCAAAACGGCGTCTTCGCGCCCGCGTTGGATAAAGCGCGGCAGCCACACGCCGATGGCGCGGGCGCTGCGGTAGAAGTGCCCGAGATCCATGTCGCGGTGTGCGCCGGTATTATGGCGATCCACCAGCCCCGGTTTGGGCGTGAGGTTGACCTCCACCAGCAGCGCGCGGAAAGCGGCGCGGGCGAAGTCGCAGGCCGGCTCGGTGCGGCGGGCAGGCAGATTAATCGGCAGAGATCGCATCGTTGAACATCCTTTCCATTTCATGCAGCAGCTGCTCGCTGCTGTGCCTCCGTTGGCGGGCGCAGATCTTGGCCGGTTGGCCGCACAGCAGGCAGCGCCGTTCCGGCAGGCCGATGTCGCGGCGCGACAAAATGCGCCCCCGCGTATCCAGCACGTCGATATCCCACAGCCGGCCGATCGGGCGGCTCACCTCCAGCTGCATGGCGCAGTCTTTCACCCGCTGGGCATCGGCGCGCAGCGCCACAAACCCTTCGCAGCCGGTGGCGAGCGCCAGCGCCTCGGCCTGCGGGCTGGGCCAACCCTGTTCGGCGCACAGCCGCAGCAGCGCCGCCCACCCCAGGTTGAAGATGCCGCGCGTCAACGCGCTGTCCTTCACCGGACCGGGCACCACCAGCGTCAGCACCAGCAGCGTGCACTCGTGCTGCGCCAGCCACGCCTGCTGGCGCGCCTGGCGGCATTCGCGGCTGGTGAGCAGCTCCGGCAGACTGACCGCACGTTCGGCGGCCAGCTGGGGATCGACGGCGGCCATCGTTTACTCCGCCACCTGATGCACCACGTCGATCACCGAGCCGTCGCGGTAGCGCACCACCGCCACCACCTTGTCGGTAAAGGCGATCGGCTGCGGTTCGCCGGTCAGCTGCAGCGCACGGGCGCGCAGCCAGTCGATGCTCACCACCTCGAGCCCGGCCTCGCGCAGGCGCTGCGCCAGATCCGGCCGCGCCGGATTGACGGCGATGCCGTGGTCGGTCACCAGAATGTCGATGCTGGAGCCCGGCGTGACGCAGGTAGTCACCTGCTCCACCAGCGTCGGGATGCGCCCGCGCACCAACGGCGCAACGATGATCGCCAGCCGCGCGGCGGCGGCGGTGTCGCAGTGGCCGCCGGACGCGCCGCGCAGCACGCCGTCGGAGCCGGTCAGCACGTTAACGTTGAAGCCGGTGTCGATTTCCAGCGCGCTCAGCACCACCACGTCGAGCCGATCGACCGACGCGCCCTTGGAGCTGAAGTTGGCGTACTGGTTGGCGCTGATTTCGATATGGCGCGGGTTGCGCGCCAGCGAGGTCGCCGCCGCCCGATCGAAGCTCTGCACGTCCAGCAGCTTGCCGATCAGCCCTTTCTCGTGCAGATCCACCATGGTCGAAGTGATGCCGCCGAGGGCGAACGCGGCGCGAATGCCGCGGGCGCGCATCTTGTCTTCCAGGAACCGGGTCACCGCCAACGAGGCGCCGCCGGTGCCGGTTTGCAGCGAGAACCCTTCGGTGAAGTAGCCGGAACCGGCGATCACCTCGGCGGCGCGGCGGGCGATCAGCAGCTCGCGCGGGTTCGAGGTCATGCGCGTGGCGTCGGCGCCGATCTTGTCGGCGTCGCCCACCCGCTCCAGCTGCACGATCAGATCCACCCGATCCTGCGCCAGGCTGGCGGGATGATGCGGATACGGCACCAGCTGCTCGGTCAGCAGCACCACGGTGCCCGCCGCTTCGGCGTCCACCCGCGCATAGCCGAGCGAGCCGCAGCAGGCTTCACCGCTGTAGCCGTTGGCGTTGCCGAACTCATCGCAGGCCGGCACGCCGAGGAAGGCCACGTCTATCTTCAGCTCGCCGGATTCGATCAGGTTGACCCGGCCGCCGTGCGAGTGAATTTGCACCGGCTCCGCCAGCAGGCCGCGCGAAACCGCGTCCGCCAGCGGGCCGCGCAGCCCGGAGGTGTAAATGCGGCTCACCACACCGTGGCGGATATGCTCAACCAGCGGCGCATGGCAGTCGGTCAGCGAGCTGGACGCCAGCGTCAGGTTGCGGAACCCCATCGCCGCCAGCGTCTCCATCACCTGATTGAGGGTCAAATCGCCACCGCGAAACGCATGGTGGAAGGAAATGGTCATGCCGTCCTGCAGCCCGCTGCGGCGCACCGCTTCCTGCAAGGAGTCGCACAGCTTGAGATCGCGCGGTTTGCGCGCCTGCAGGTTGGCTTTGGACACGTCCTGATAGCCCGGCAGATCCGCCGGGTTGGCGAAGGTCATCAATCGTTGTTGGCGGTTCATCATGCTTCCTCCCCGTGCTGCGCCGGTTCTTCCCGTAAGCCGGACAGCGCGGCGCGCTCCAGCACCAGCCGGGCGCGTTCAATCACCGGGCTGTCGACCATTTTTCCGTTGAGCGACACCACGCCGCGCCCTTCCCGCTCCGCCGCTTCGGCGGCGTCCACCACCCGCTGCGCGTGCGCCACCTCTTTGGCGCTCGGCGCGTACAGGTTGTGCAGCAGCTCAATCTGGCGCGGGTTGATCAGCGATTTGCCGTCGAAGCCGAGCTGTTTGATCAGCGCCGCTTCCTGCAGGAAGCCGGCTTCGTTGTTGGCGTCGGAGTAGACGGTGTCGAACGCCTGAATGCCGGCGGCGCGCGCCGCCTGCAGCAGCGAGCAGCGGGCGAACAGCAGCTCGATGCCCTCCGGCGAGCGCTCGGTGCGCAGGTTGCGCACGTAGTCTTCCGCCCCCAGCGCGATGCCGATAAGCCGCGGCGAAGCGTGCGCGATCGCCACCGCGTGGGTGATGCCCTGCGCCGATTCGATCGCCGCCAGCAGCCCGGTGCTGCCGACCGCCCGCCCGCAGGCCGCCTCGATGGCGGCGATCTCGCGCTCCATGTCGACAACGTCCTGCGCGCTGTCGGTCTTCGGCAGGCGCACGATGTCCGCGCCGCCGCGCACCACCGCCTGCAGGTCCGCCAGGCCGTAGGCGGAGTCGAGCGCATTGACGCGCACGATGGTTTCCACCTCCTGGTACAGCGGATGCTGCAGCGCGTGGTACACCAGCCGGCGCGCCGCGTCTTTTTCACGCAGGATCACCGAGTCTTCCAGATCGAACATCAGGGCATCGGCCTGGTAGATAAAGGCGTTGCTGACCATCGCCGCGTTGGCGCCGGGAACGAACAGCATGCTGCGGCGCAGCCGGGTTTTATTCAGCGTCTTCATCTTTCGCCTCCCACGGCAGTTGGCCGCCCTCGCAGGCGCGCATCAGCGCGGTTTCCAGCCGGGCGCGCAGCACGCAGTCCAGCGCCCCCTTGTCGTCGACGATCACCTGCACCGGCTCCACCTCATAGCGCTGCAGCACCTCCAGCAGGGTGTGGCGGATCGCCGTGCCGAACTGTTTTTCCACGCTGCTGGCGATCAACAGATCGTGCTGCGGCCCCTCAGCGGGCGCGATGCGCACCATGACATCGCTGGATTCCAGCGTGCCGGCCATTGCTTCTCGGATAATTTTCATCATTCACCTGATTGTGCGGACTCAAAAGGATGCGGGGCCGCCTTGGCCCGGCGCTGCGTTTGCAGATCCTGCAGGTAGTACAGGGTGTCCGGCGGCACCAGCGGCGCGGCGGCGTGGAAGTCCCCCGCCGCCAGCAGCTTGCGCACCCAGGAGGCGGAGATCGCCGTGCCCTGATATTGCAAACGCTCGATTTCCACCAGCGCGATCGGCGGGCTGGGCAGCGCCGGCGTTTCCAGCCAGTAACGCATGTCGCGGTTGTATTTCGCGGTTACCGCGCAGAACGGCTCGTTGCCGACGAAGCGGTGGGTAATGCCCAGCGCGGGCGCCAGATACTGGCGGAAGATCTTCAGATCGATTTCGGTGTAACAGTCGTCGGCCACGCCCTGATCCTTGATGAAGTAACAGGGGAAGGTGGCGCGCGAGATCACGTACTGCGAGCCTTCGTGTACCGTAAGGTTGGGGATATCGGCGGTGCCGGCCAGCACCAGCCGGCGCCGGTCTTCATAGCTGAAGCGCGAGGTGTTTTCCTTCACCAGAAACAGGTGCAGCCAGTCGCAGCGTTTGGCCGCCTGACGCACCAGATACTGATGCCCGCGGGTGAAGGGGTTGGCGTTCATCACGATACTGCCGATGGTCTCGCCCGGCCGGCGCTGGCTCGCCAGCTGGGCGGCGTAGCGCTTCAGGCGGCACGGGCTGTTTTCCATCAGCACCACGATGCCCGGCACGGTGGCGATCGGGTAGAAACCGCACTGGCGGAACAGCGGCTCGTTCTGCACCTTGGTGTAAATAAACAGCTGGGTGTGATGGCGCTCGTAGGCCAGGTTCACCAGCTCGGTCGCCAGCGCCAGCGCCAACCCTTCGCCGCGCATCAGCGGACTGATGGCGACGCATTTGATAATATTGTCGGCGATGCCGCCGCAGGCGACCAATTTGTCGTGCTGGGTAACGGTAATAAATATTTCAACCGTGGTGTCGATATTCAGATCGTTACTGCGCAAGAAGGCGCTTATTTCCGAAATCGCTTTATGATCCGATCGCTTTACCCGATTAAATACGGCATCGCCTAACATAACACGCTCTCTGGGTTAACTGACAAACAACAAATTAAATACAAAAAAGCATTTTAATTAACATCAACAAGGATAATTAAAACCTTAAAAACCATGGAGATAAACGCCATCTCGCGTTCGATAAATCAATGGTAAACAGAAAAAAAACGCCGATTATTGACCTATTTCACAAACCGTTCCCGGTTAATAAGTTATTTAATGTTCTTTATTTGCTTAATTAATCTTATGGTGTTTATTATTGAGATAATCTTTATTTGTCGCCGCAATTTACTTACATTCATTTAGCATCTTGATTGCAATAGTAGGTTTCATTATGGAATGGCTGAACATCCTGATCGTTGAAGACGAAACGCCGCTGGCGGAAATGCACGCGGAGTTTATCCGCCAGAACGGCGGCTGCCGCCAGATTTGGCTGGCCGGCACTCTGGCGCAGGCGCGCGCCATGACCGAGCGCTTCAAGCCGGACCTGATCCTGCTGGACAACTTTCTGCCCGACGGCCAGGGCATCACCCTGCTGCGCGAACTGACGCTGAGCGGGTATCGCGGCGGCATCGTGTTCATCACCGCCGCCAGCGACATGGCCACCGTGGCCGAGGCGTTGCGTTACGGCGTGTTCGACTACCTGATCAAACCGCTGGCCTATGACCGGTTGAGCCAGACCCTGCAGCGCTTCAGCCAGCGCCGCGAAGCGCTGAAGGACAAAGCGCGCCTCAACCAGCGCCGCATCGACGAGATGTTCAACACCTACGCCCGCGGCGAACAGCAGGCGGCACTGCCCGCCGGCATCGACGAGCTGACGCTGGGCAAGGTCCGCGCACTGTTTGCCGAACCCGCCGCGCGCCACACCGCTGAAAGCGTTGCGCAAAAAATGGGGCTCAGCCGCACCACCGCGCGCCGTTACCTGGAGTTTTGCACCGCCGCGCAGCAGCTGCGCGCCGAGATCATTTACGGCAAGGTCGGCCGCCCACAGCGGATCTACCGCGCTGGCGAACCGCATTAACGGTTATTTGATCGCCCTTGCAAGGTTGCGTGTAACCGCTTTACTTTTTATGCGCCGGTCAGCATCTTGGTGAGCATCACCTAGCCGACTGGACGATCGCCGATGCCCGCTGTGCCCCTTGCTTCCCTGACCGAGATCCTCGCCCGCCGTGACTGGCAAAACCCGGCCTGCACCCACTACCGCCGGCTGGACGCTCACCCGCCGTTCGCCAGCTGGCGCACGGTGGAAGACGCGCGCGACGATGCCCCCAGCGCCAGCCGCCGGTCTCTGAACGGCGAGTGGCGCTTCAGCTATTTCCCGCGCCCAGACGCGGCGCCGGAAGGCTGGCTGCAGCAGGATCTGCCGGACGCCGCCCCGCTGGCGGTGCCGGGCAACTGGCAGCTCGCCGGCTACGATGCGCCGATCTACACCAATGTGCGCTACCCGTTCCCGGTCGATCCGCCGCGCGTGCCGGCAGACAACCCCACCGGCTGCTATTCACGCACCTTCAGCGTCGATCCGGCCTGGCTGGCCGCCGGCCAGACGCGCGTCATCTTCGACGGCGTTAACTCGGCATTCTATTTGTGGTGCAACGGCCACTGGGTCGGCTATTCGCAGGACAGCCGCCTGCCGGCAGAGTTCGATCTCAGCCCGTGGCTGCAGCCGGGAGAAAACCGGCTGGCGGTGATGGTGCTGCGCTGGTGCGACGGCAGCTATCTGGAAGATCAGGACATGTGGCGCATGAGCGGCATCTTCCGCGACGTCAGCCTGCTGCACAAACCCGCCGCGCACCTGAGCGATGTGCACATCACCACACCGCTGCATGACAGCTTTACCCGCGGCGAACTGGTGGTGACCGCGCGCGCCAATCGGCCCGGCCCGCTGCAGGTGCAGGTTCAGCTGTGGCGCGATGGCGCGCGGGTGGCCGAACGCATCCAGCCGCTCGGCAGCGAGATCGTGGACGAGCGCGGCGCCTATAACGATCGCGTCACGCTTCGCCTGCCGGTGGAACGCCCGGCGCTGTGGAGCGCCGAAACGCCCACGCTGTATCGCGCCACCGTCGCCCTGCTCTCGCCCGAGGGGGAGATTATCGAGGTGGAGGCCTATGACGTCGGCTTCCGCCAGGTGGAGATCAGCGGCGGGTTGCTGAAGCTCAACGGGCAGCCGCTGCTGATCCGCGGCGTTAACCGCCACGAGCATCACCCGCGCCACGGCCAGGTGATGGACGAGGCGACGATGCGCCACGACATCCTGTTGATGAAACAGCACAACTTCAACGCGGTGCGCTGCTCGCATTACCCCAATCACCCGCTGTGGTACCGGCTGTGCGACCGTTACGGGCTGTACGTGGTGGACGAAGCCAATATCGAGACCCACGGCATGCAGCCGATGAACCGCCTGGCTGACGATCCGCTGTGGCTGCCGGCGATGAGCGAGCGCGTCACCCGCATGGTGCAGCGCGATCGCAACCACCCCTGCATCATTATCTGGTCGCTGGGCAACGAGTCCGGCCACAGCGTGAACCACGATGCGCTGTACCGCTGGGTGAAAAGCCAGGATCCGACCCGCCCGGTGCAATATGAAGGCGGCGGCGCTGACACCGCCGCTACCGACATCATCTGCCCGATGTATGCCAGAGTGGATCAGGATCAGCCGTTCCCGGCGGTGCCCAAATGGGCGCTCGGCAAGTGGATCGGCCTGCCGGAGGAACAGCGCCCGCTGATCCTGTGCGAATACGCCCATGCGATGGGCAACAGTTTCGGCGGTTTCGAGCGCTACTGGCGCGCATTCCACCACTATCCGCGCCTGCAGGGCGGCTTTATCTGGGACTGGGTCGATCAGGCGCTGATCAAACGCGACGAGCGCGGCGAAGAGTTCTGGGCCTACGGCGGCGACTTCGGCGACACCCCCAACGATCGCCAATTCTGCCTGAACGGGCTGGTGTTCGCGGATCGCACCCCGCACCCAGCGCTGTTCGAAGCGCAGCGGGCGCAGCAGCTGTTCCGCTTCGCCTTCGACGCCGCCTCGCTGAAGCTGACCGTCACCAGCGATTACCTGTTCCGCCACACCGACAACGAGCAGCTCAACTGGCGGCTGGAGCTGGACGGCGTGGAGCGCGCCAGCGGCAGCTTCGATCTGGCGCTGCCGCCGCAGGGCAGCGCTAGCTTCACCCTGCTCGATCGCCTGCCGATGCTGCATCAGCCCGGCGAGCTGTGGCTGAACGTGGAGGTGGTACAACCGCAGGCCACCGACTGGTCCGAAGCGCACCACCGCTGCGCCTGGGATCAGTGGCGGGTGCCGCGCGCGCTGCATCCCGCACCGCCGCCGGCGCAGGGCGTGCCGCCCACGCTGACTGAAGACGATCAGGGGCTGACGCTCACCCACGGCGACCAGCGCTGGCGCTTCGAGCGTAGCAGCGGCCACCTGACGCAGTGGTGGCAGAATGAGCAGCCGCAGCTGCTGACGCCGCTGCGCGACGGCTTTGCGCGCGCGCCGATCGATAACGACATCGGCGTCAGCGAGGCGGACCATATCGATCCCAACGCCTGGGTCGAACGCTGGAAGCTGGCGGGCCTGTACCGGCTGGAGGAACGCTGCACGCGGCTGCAGGCCGATGCGCTGCAAAACGGCGTGCGGGTGGTGAGCGAACACCAGTTCGGCGTGGACGGGCAGATTTTACTGCTCAGCCGCAAACAGTGGCTGTTCGATGCGCTGGGCGCGGTGAACGTGAGCGTGGAGGTCGAGGTGGCCGACGTCCTGCCGCCGCCGGCGCGCATCGGCCTGCACTGCCAATTGGCGACGGTGCAGCCGCAGGCGGAATGGCTGGGCCTGGGCCCGCACGAGAACTACCCCGATCGCCGCCTGGCCGCGCAGCAAGGGCGCTGGCGCCTGCCGCTGGCGGAACTGCACACGCCGTATATTTTCCCCGGCGAGAACGGCCTGCGCTGCGACGCCCGCAGCTTGCGCTACGGCGGCTGGCGCATCGACGGCCGCTTCCACTTCTCGCTCAGCCGCTACGGCCTGCAACAGCTGATGGCCTGCAGCCACCAGCACCTGCTGCAGCCGGAAACAGGCACCTGGCTGCATCTGGACGGCTTCCACATGGGGGTGGGCGGCGACGATTCCTGGAGCCCGAGCGTGCACCGGGATTACCTGCTCACCGCCGGCGTTTACCGCTATCAGCTGCGCCTGCAGCGGGCGCCCGAGGGCTAAATCTGCCAAAAAACTCAACGGGTTGCGCATTCTGTAAGCAAACAGTCACAGAATGTGTAATCCGCCTTTGACATGCCGACGGCGCCTCGCTATTATTCGCCCCGTTCAAACGATTCCTCTGTAGTTCAGTCGGTAGAACGGCGGACTGTTAATCCGTATGTCACTGGTTCGAGTCCAGTCAGAGGAGCCATATTTAGAGAAGCCCGCTCAGGGAAACCTGAGCGGGCTTTTTGCTGTTAGGCGGATCATAATCGGTGATCCCCTGCACTCTCCCTACCCCAAACCGTTCAGCCATCCGTTGAACGGGTGAGCTTCTCCCATTGTTCAATTTCCTGACCTAACGCCTCGAGCTTTTGCCGCACCAAACTTAATGCGTCACTGCCTAACAACAGATGCGTGGGTGGGTTCCCGCTCTCGATCAATGCCAGCATGGCGTGAGCCGCCTTAACCGGATCGCCGAGTTGCTTGCCGCTTTTTTCCTGACGCGCCTGACGAACAGGTTCAAATAACGCGTCATAGTCCGGAAGACGACGAGGGCTGCGCACCATTGAACGCCCGGCCCAGTCCGTTCGAAACGAGCCGGGCGCCACGGCGGTCACGTGTAGGTTGAACGGGGCAAGCTCTTTACTTAAGGTTTCTGATATTCCTTCCAGTGCAAATTTGCTGCCGCAGTAATAGCTGATACCGGGCAAGGTAATGAAACTGCCCATTGAGGTGATATTGATAATGTGGCCCCGACGGCGCTGGCGCATGCCCGGTAGCACGGCTTTGATCATCGCCACCGCGCCAAACACATTGACGTCAAACTGGCGGCGCAGCTCTGCAAGCGGGGATTCTTCCAGAATGCCTTCATGGCCGTAACCGGCATTGTTCACCAGCACATCTATCGGACCGACGGCGGACTCTATCTCTCCAACCACCTCATCAATACGTTCATCGTCCGTGACATCAAGCAGATAGCCAAAAGCCCGCTGCGTATCGAGCGCGGCGAAAGCCTGCAGTGCTTCGCTGTTGCGCACTGTCCCTACAACCCGATGCCCTACGGCGAGGGCTTCTCGCGCCAGCGCCTGACCAAAGCCACTGCTGACGCCGGTAATTAAAATCGTTTTTGCAGATGCCATAAAAAGAACTCCCATGAACCAAGAAGGTTGCATGGTATTCTCTGTTCTGCCGCATTTTTAGGCCGTATTTTCTCTTTTTCTTGCCTGATTTTATGAGGTGGTGGGATGTCCGACATGATTGCCCTGATGAATAGACTTGCGGTGCAAGAGGGATACAACCTCACTGCCCTACCTGATGTGCGAATTTTGCGTTCCGATCGCCCGCTTGCCAGAACGCCGGTGCTTTACGATCCGGGGATCGTGATCGTCTGCCAGGGCAGCAAACGCGGCTATTTCGGTCAACAGACCTATTTATATGATGAGCAGCACTACCTGGCGGTTTCGGTGCCGGTGCCGTTTGTGATGGAAACCGACGCGTCGGCAGCACATCCGCTGCTGGCGATTTATATGCATCTGGATTTTCAGCTTGCCGCGGAACTGATGTTGCAGATTGAACAGCATGGCGCCCCGCATCCTCCCGTCGCGCCACAAAGCATGATGTCGAGCCCCATGGACGGCGCGATAAAAATGGCCGTACTTCGCTTACTTGAAATCCTGGCTAACCCGCTTGAGGCGGCGATCCTCGGCCCGGCGCGGGTGCGTGAGCTTTATTTCCGCGTGCTGACAGGCGCACAGGGCAACGCAATGCGTGCCGCGTTGGCCTTGCAGGGCCAGTTTGGCAAAATCGGTAAAGCGTTGCAGCACATCCATGCCGCTTACGCGGAGCCGTTAACGCTGACGCAGCTGGCGATGATGGCCGGCATGAGCGTGCCGACCTTTCATAGCCATTTCAAGGCGATAACGCAGATGCCGCCAATGCAGTATGTGAAATCGGTACGCCTGCACCAGGCACGGATGCTGATGGTGCGCCAACAAATCACCGCCGCCGCCGCGAGTTACGCCGTTGGCTATGAAAGCCCATCGCAATTTAACCGCGAATTCAAGCGTCTGTTTGGCCTGCCACCGGCAGAGGAGATAAAACGCATGCAGCGTCACTTCGCCATTCCGCCCGCGCAGCCTGCCTCGGCATTTGTTTCATCGCACTGAGGCTTAGTTGGTAAGGCGAAACGATAGTTCGCTATGAGCGAAGTGCAGACTTCGGCGTGAGCAAAATTACGCTCAGTTGACAAAGCTATATGATATAATTTTATCATGCTAAATCGGCGGATAATTCGGTAGAGTAGTACTAAGTATGCGTTACGTTGCTATTAAGAATGAGACAGTAAATTGAAAACAAAACAGTCAAAAATCCCCAAATCAATTTATAGGCCCATGCATGACGACGAGTTTGACCTCTGGGGGGGCCTCTCTTTAAATGACTATGTTGAAGACCTGATGGCAAATCATCGGTACAGTTGTAAAAAAGCCCAGATAGAGGCGTCGAAATCATTTAAAGCAGCCTTGCCAGCGGGTATCAATACTCAAAATAACCATTTTAGAACTTATGAACATGACAGTCAGGCTGCGGGATATCTGTGGTTCAGCCTGGAAGATAACTCAGCCTTTTTGTCAGATATAATGCTTCTCCCAGAATTTCAGGGTAAGGGAATGGGTCGGGATTTTATCCGTGCATTCCTGAATGAGCTGACTCAACAGGGCGCATATGAGGTGGAACTCAGAGTGTCACCGGACAATCAAAGGGCTTTGAAATTATATAAAGAGTTTGGTTTTCGGATAACTGGTTTTGATATGAGTCTTTTGCTAGGATCCGACTGATCAGCAATCCGTTAATCATAATTTTCGGAGACAATCTCGGGTAATATCAACTATCGATAGGCAATCTACCACTATATATCCTCACATCATCAATGTCCGTTTCTGGCACGCAACGGACAGGCTACGTGGTCATTGGGCCTGCTTTGAGCGAGTAGCGGGTACTGAAAGGGCTATTATCGGGCTAACCGCGCATATCGAAGCCCGATTTTTGAAAATCTCTATAGACTTCTGGATTGTTGAAGGCTGGAAATTTGGCTTTATGGGCTGCTGACTTTATCGCTTCGCAATAGGCTGTATTGCCATTGCTGGTTGATACGTTTAAAGCCGTGCCATCCTGAGCAAATTCAATATGCAACCTGCATTTTTTCCCCTTCCAGTTTTGCGGCTCATCAAGTTCAGCATTTATTGCCGCCCTGATTGCCCTCGCTTGCACGCCCCATTCATCCTGATCATCCCAACGTCCTGAACTGCAACTACCCGTTGCCGTGGTCTTATGACAGCCGGAAGGATGTAACGGTGCGCAACCCGCAGTAAGACTAGCCAAAATGGCCAGCATAACGATTTTCTTTACTGTTTCAGGCGAGCCCACTTTTTGCCCCTCAACCCATTTAAACTCAGCAATATAGGCCTATTCTTCCGTCATTCCTGGCACCTTTCAACCACTAATTATCTACATCAACTAGATGTTTCGAATGATCTTTCTGAATATGTAGAAGCGGGGAAGAGACTGCAATTTATTACCTAATAATTAGTACAAGCAGTTTATACGTCCGCTCCTGGCACAAAACCGACCGCCAGAGTCCCCACTCCGGCATTTCCTCACCCCATTCCACACCCCAGCAGCGTTGGAGCGCCCCCCTGCGTTGCCTTCGGTGTGAATCCGCAAAGCGGCAGCCACAACCACCACCATAACGCCAACGCTTGGCCAACCCCTACCAGCGAAACCCGCTCTTTTATCTAAGAAGATTCCTAACCCAGCTGACGGATATCCCTTCCTGACGCCAATACGCAGGTTAACCCGCAGATTTACAGAAATAATCCTGTAAAAACAATCGATAAGAGAATTGTTCGCACTCGGTAAGTTGCGTCTATCCTTTCGTATGGGCGCCTGCCGCCCATCGTTCGCTGCGGCTCGCGGCATGCGCGTTTCTGGCTGTACGGGTTTCGGTTTATTCCATCGCGCGCCTCCATTCATCATGTTGAATTTCACAGCAATCTCTCAGCAACAAGGAGTGTTTATATGGCTTACGTCATTACCGACCGAGAAAAACTGCAAGCGATTTGGGAGGCCGCCAAAGCCGGCGACTGGCCGGCCGTGTATGCCGCATCCGTCAATGCGCTCACCGATCCCAACCATGCCAACCAACCTATTCAAGGCGTGGATATCGCGGTCTATACCTGGATCAAAGGCGCCTATGGCGTGAACTCGAATCAGGGGGCGTTTGCCCATTACATTCGCGACCAAACCAAGCTGCAGTATGAGCTGCGCACCGGGCATGTTCCCGATGACTGGGAAACGCGCATTCAAAATGCCTCCGACAACATCGCCAAAAACTTTGCCAAGACGCTGTTTGGCGTCGATCTGAGCAGCGATCCCAACGCGCCGCTGCCGGATGCCCCGCCCACCAGCGCCAAAGTGCCGGACATTCACGAGGTCGGCCTGATCGACGCGGGCGCGGCGGCATCCGAGGTGTTCACCGATGCCTCCTCGACCGGCGCCCCCAACTATTCCCCCTGGGCCGGCACCACGCTGTTCTCTTATTTAGGCGATACCTCGTTCTTTACCGAATGGGTGGCCACCAACGACACCTCGCCTTTTAAGGTCGAAAGCGGCACCTACGATTTGATTGCGGCGGCGCAGGTCTCCATGCAGATGAAAAACCTCAGCTACGTGGTTGAAACGCTGCTGGCGGGCGAAGTGCCCACCTATTTGACCACCCTCGGCATTGGCCACGAGACCATCCGCCTCGCCGCCGAAGCGGCGCGTGATTTCTACACCGAATCCTACGGCAGCAGCGTGACCGGCGGCGGCAGCCTCATTCCCGGCAAGCTGGATATCGGCTCGGCGATTTTCAACGACATTGCCGACGTGCTGTCCACGCCGAATCTGTACCGCGTCGGTACGCTGTATGACGATGATTTCACGCTGGCGTTCGGCAATATCGCCGTTAACACCGGCAGCGGCGACGACACCATCAGCGTGCCGCGCGGCTGGCAAAACAACGCCGGCAACTACGGCTGGACGGTCATCGACGGCGGCAGCGGTCATGATACGGTCGATTATTCCAGCCTGTCGCACGGGGTAAACCTGAAGTTTGACGCCCAGGGCAGCTACGGCGGGCGCGGGGTGGTCGAGAAAAACGGCATCGGGCTGTACGGTTTTAAGGACGGGCTGTACAACATCGAGGCGGTGAAGCTGACGGACTTTAAGGATAACGTCACCTTTAACGATCGGGTGCTGACGCCGGCCAACGGCCTGGAGGTTAACCTGGGCAAAGGCTCCAGCGAGATTCGCTTCGAGCACGGCTATACCACTGCGCCGGGTGGGAGTGCGCCGCAGGATTATCTCGGCGTGAACCTGAGCATGTTGTCCAACGATGTGCCTTTCCCCAACAGCCTGCTGAATATTCCCGTGAAGCAGACCCACAATATCTACATCGACGACAGCTTCGAGCTGGGCTTTTTACAGGCCTCTTCCCTGTCTATCGATAATCACCTGCTGGCCTTCGGCGCCGAAGGCTCAAACAGCAGCTTCTCGCTGAACTACAACGCGCAAACCCATACGCAGGATCTGTCGATATTCATGCAAGGCGAAAGCGCGCTCAATCAGCACATCGTCAATATCTACAATTGGGATCAAGGCGACTTCGGCATCACGCTGGAGCAGCCGGCCATTCAGCTCGTCGGCTTGCAAACCGTTACGCCGCAAGAGCTGGCGGCCGCCTAAGCGAAGCCCGCCCGTTCCCCCGGGCGGGCTGTTTATCTTCAACGTGGTGACTCACTCCCTGTCCCGCTCCGCAATCCGCGCCATCAACGCCCCCAGCAACGCCAAATCGACCAGCAGCGCCAGCGCGAAACAGGCTCCCTTTATCCCCGGCGCGGCATAGGTTTGCACCAGCGAAACGGCAACCACTACGGCCACGATAGTCACCACCGTCGTCAGCCCGCACGCCACGGCGAACGCCGCTTTCTCTCCCACCGCCGTGCGGTAGGCGACGCCTTGGCCCAGGCCGCCGAGGGCAATGCCCGCCAGCAAGGCCGGCCAATCATGGCCGCCGAACAGCATCAGCAGCGTCAATAGCCACCCCGCCGCCGCCAGCAAAAAACCGTAGCGGAGCATAGCCAGCGCAGGCCGGTTCCGCAGCGGCTGCCGGCGGGCCAGCGCGGCGCCGCCGAGAAACGCCAGCGCCAATGCCGTTAGCAGCATCAGCGTTGCGCCGATGCCCTGCAGGCTCTCCGCCCCCAGCAGCAAAGCGCCCGCCGCGACCGGCACGCTGAGCGCCAGGGCGCTCGCCGCCGTTACCGTGTGTTCCATGGCGCCCAGGGCACCGTTGTTGATATAAAGGCTCATCGTTCACTCCCGACATGATGGAAATGATGAAATAAATTCATTTCCCTGTTCACATGCCAGTAGCCTATCTCTTGTATAATCGGTCAGACAAACTCATAGTTTTCAGCCTTAGATGAGAATAACTCAGCCATGAGAAAACCCCGTTTGCCGCCGCTGGGCGCGCTGCGCGCCTTCCACGCCGTGGCCGGCTGCCGTAGCTTCAAGCTGGCCGCCGAAGAGTTGGGCGTCAGCGCAACGGCGATCAGCCATCAGATCAAGCTGCTGGAATCGGTGTTGGAATGCCGGGTGTGCGAGCGCAGCGCGCAGGGCGTCAGCCTGACCGAGACCGGCGAGATCCTGTATGCCGGCACCCAGCGCGCCTTCGCCGCTCTGGAGCAGTCCGTCGCCCAAATCACCCGCGCCCAGCAGCCGCCGGCGCTGACCGTCACCACCACCTCCAATTTTCTCACCCACTGGCTGGTACCGCGCCTGGCGGATTTCAAGGCGGAGTTTCCCACCATCGATCTGCGCCTGCACACCAGCGTCGAGCGCGTCGATCTCAGCCAGCGCACCGTGGACGTCGCCATTCGCTACCGCGAAACGCCGGAAAGCGATCTGCACTGCACCTTGCTGCATGAGGATCGTTTTATCGTGGTGGCCAGCCCGGCGCTGGCGCTGGAGCGCATCGAAGATTTGCAGCGGGTAACGCTGTTTCACGTGGAACATCGGCAGGTGCCCGCCGACGCGCCGACCTGGGAAAACTGGCGACGGCGCTACGGGCCGGAAGGGTTGAACGTGGAAGCCGGGCTGACCTTCAGCGACGAAACCCATGCGCTGCAGGCGGCGGTGGCGGGCCAGGGGGTGGTGATCGCCAGCCGGCTGCTGGCGCGCGATTTGTTGCAGCGCGGCGTGCTGGCCGCGCCGTTCGAGATGTCGTTACCCGGCGCCAACTACTATCTGGTGGCCACCGAAGAAACTGCGCAGCGCCCCGATATCATTGCGCTGCGCGAGTGGCTGCTGCGGCAAATGGCGGCGGGCTAACGGCGCTTGGGGGCGATCTCCCCCAGGCGAATCGCCACGCTGATCGCCTGCGCGGTGGTGGCGGCGCCGAGGCGTTGGCGAATGCGGCGCAGGTGGTTTTCCACCGTGCGTTCAGACAGGCCGAGCATCGCAGCGATATCCGCCTGCCGCCGGCCGATGGCGGTCCAGCTTAGCACCTCGCGCTCGCGCGCCGACAGCCGGCCCTCTCCCTCGCCAGCCGCCGGTTCAAACAACCGCCGCGCCGCCAGAAAGGCCGCCGTGCCCACCAGCGACAGCGCCAGCCGCACCGGCGGCGAGGCATCGATGCGCTCGCCCCCCAGGCTGACGGCCCCCTCCAAACCGGCCGGGCCAAACACCGGGATCTGCACGCCGTGCAGGCCGGCGCCGCGCGGCGTGCGCACAATCCGGTAGCGCTCGCCCTGCTGCGCCCGGGTTTTAGTCCAGAAGAACGGCTCGCTGGCCCGCAGCATGTGCCGGGTCACCGGGCAGTGCCGCACGTAGGTCAACGCATCGACGGCCTCGCCGTCGCCGAACCAGTCGCCCTCGACCCAATAGATATGCTCGATCCCCGCCTCCGCCGTGGCGGAAGCGGAAAACAGCACAAAGCGATCGAAGCCGAACGGCGCGGCGAAGGCGCGAACCCGCCCCTGAATGGCGGACAGGGTTCGCTCGTGGTCCATCGCCAGCGCCGTCTGGAAAGCGCGCTGCGCGATCTCGTCGCTCATCGCGCGGCGACGTCGGCCAGCAGCGTCTCTGCCGCCAGTTTGCCGAGGTTGTTGGAAGCCAGCGGGCTGTCGCCGGTCAGCAAGCGCCGATCTTTATGCACCTTGCCGGTGATGTCGGCGTTGACGATCTTAACGCCCCGCTCGCGCAGGCGTTCGCCCACCAGCCAAGGCATCGGGCCGGGGATATAGCCGATGTCGATGTTGGCGCCGGTATCGAGCGAGTCCGGGAACACGCACATCTCATAGCCGCGATAGAGGAAATCCTCTTTGTTCTCGCCAATGCCCGCCGCCAGCAAACCGGCCGGCCCGTGGCACAGCGAAATCACATAGCGATCGTTGTCATGCGCCCAGTGCAGGGTCTTTTTCACCTCTTCGCTGAACGGGATATCATTGAGCACGCCGTGGCCGCCGGGAATGAAAACGCCGAGGTAGTTGCCGCCATCCAGATCCTTCACCACTTCCGTCAGCTTTTTCGGCTGCTTGAGCTGGCTGCGGTACTTCTCGTAGGTGGCCTTGACTGCTTCATCTTCATGCGGGAACGCCCACATCTCCAGCTTCACCGGATCGCCGGACGGCGTGGCGATGTCGATCTCGAAACCGGCCAGATCCAGGTGATACATCGGCAACAGCATCTCGACCGGGTGGTTGCCGGTCGAGAAGAACTTGCCGTTTTGCATCAGCAGGTAGCGCTCCTGCGAGGCGATCATCAGCACCTTCCACTTGCCGCCGCGATAGGCGTTCGGGTAGCTGGCGCCCGTAAAGTCGGTTTTGGATGAGGTGTACTGGCTGAGGGAGTAAGGCGATGGGAAGAACGCGTTGTCTTCCGCCACATCCGGGGTGGGATTACGATCGTTGGACACTGAATCAGTCATGATTATCTCCATATTCACCGTTACATTGCCCTTTCAGCTTAAATAACCGCCGGCGGGGCCGCAATGAGGGATATCCCTCAATCACCCTCGCGACGTCGGCACTCAAGCATGATGCCGTAGCGCGACAATGAACGTTTCTTCGCTGACGCCGGCATATTCATACCGGCACTTTCTCACCGGCACCTGGAAATAACGCTCCAGGATGTCCTCTTGCAGCAGTGCATTTTTATCGCCAAACATGCACTGCCGCTGGTTCATCAGCAGGCACTTGTCAGAGATGCGATCGGCGTAGTGCAGAAAATGCGTATTCAGCACGATCGTCATCTGCCGCTCTTTGGCGAGGCGCCAAAGCATCTCGATCATTTTAGCCTGATTGTAAAAATCCAGATTCGATTCCGGTTCGTCGAGGATCATGACGTCGGGATCCGCCGCCAGGGCCTTGGCGAAATAACACATCTGCAGTTCTCCACCGCTGATCTGGTTGATATTTTTCTGCGCCAGCGGCGCGATCTCCAGCGCATGCAACACCGCCTGCGCCCTGGCGACATCTTGCCGCCGCGGCCTGGCGAACCATCCCGCCTGGCGAGCACAGCCGAAAGTGACAAAATCGAGTACCCCATAAGCGAAATGCGGCGTTTTCGCCTGCGGCACATAGGCCAACCGGGCGGGCCGATTGTCGACCAGGCCGATCTTGCACCCGCCAGACAGGGGCCGGCACAGGCCCGCGATGTGTCTCAGCAACGTGGTTTTACCGGCGCCGTTCGGCCCGAGCACGCTAAGGATCTCGCCCCGCGCCAGATGAAAACTGACGTTGTCGAGAAGGGGTTCTCGCCCCTTGAAACCCAGGGTCAGCTGGTTAACTGTGATCATGTTTGCTGCTCATAATAAAAAGGAGAGCGAAAAGCGGCGCGCCGATCAGCGCGGTCAGGATGCCGATCGGGATTTCAGCATAGGTGGCACCTCTGGCGATATTGTCGATCGCCAGCAAAAACAGCGCCCCGCTCAGCGCCGAAGCCGGGATCAGGCGGCCGTGGTTATATCCCAGCACGCTTCTCACCAAATGCGGGATCACCAAGCCGACCCACCCCACCACGCCGGCCAAGCTCACCGAGGCGGAAACCAGCAGGGAGGCGGCGATCAGCAGCAGGATCTTCAGCCGGGGTGGATTCAGGCCGGCGATGCGCGCCTCGTCGTCCCCCAGCGAAAGAATGTTCATGTTCCACCTGAGCCGGTAGATAGTCAGGTAACACGTCGCAAACAGTGGGATAAGCCAATAAACCTGCGCTTTCGCTACCGAAGCGAAGCTGCCCATCAGCCAGAAGACGATCGCCGGCAAGGTATCCTGCGGATCGGCGACATATTTTATGACCGAGACAAACGCGATAAACAGCGACGCGATAATCATGCCGGACAAAATCGTGGTGAGCGCATCCTGTCGGCGTTTGAGGCGGCAAATGCCCAGCACCAGCAACAAACTCACCACGCCGAAAAGAAACGACAGCAGGGAACTCAGGGCAAAAGGCAAACTCAAGAGAATGCCCAGCGCCGCGCCAAAGGCGGAGGCGGAAGAGGTGCCCAGCACGTCCGGACTGGCCAACGCGTTTTTCAGCACCGCCTGAAAGGTCGCGCCGGCGACCGCCAACCCGCCGCCCACCAGCATCACCGCCACCACCCGCGGCGCGCGCAGGTTAAAAATCACCGAATAGCGGGCCTGGTTTTCCCCCGCCATGTTCCCCCGCCATAAAATCTGCACCACATCATGGGCCGACAAGGCATAGCGGCCGGCAAACAGTGATGCGAAGGCGACCACACAGAGCGAAATAAACAATCCCGCCATGATCGCCACATATTTTCCTCTGCCCGGCATCCCCAAGCTCCTCCAACGAACTCACGCTATTCAACCGTGGCACTAGCGCTGTGCCAGCACCTCATCCAGCAACCGGTCCGGGATCGCATAAGAGAACATCGTCTGATAATAGCGGCGCGTCTCCTCCCGCAGCGTTTTGTCGCTAATGTCTTCAGGGGCATACCGGTTGATCATAAACAGCGGCAGCAGTGACGTTTCCGCCGACAGGCCCCCCCAGTTATGAATGCCCACCGGCGTCGAGAAAACCTTGCCGTTTTTTACCGCCCTGAGCGTCTCCCACGCCTGGCCGGGGATCCCCCCGTGCAGCAGCGCTTTGGCGCTGCCGAACACCACGAAAATCACATCCGGGTCCCAGGCCATGATCTGCTCCATCGAAACGTTGATGTACCTGCCGGCATCCCCCTTCACCGGCAAATCCCCGGCGACGTTGTCCATGCCGGCCATTTTCAGGTAGGTGTCGCCGTAGGTATGCGGGCCGCTCACCTTCAGCTGCCTGCCGTCGCTTTCTTCGAGATACAACGCCCTGACGTGCTGCGCGCGGATGGCGGCGGCATAGGGGCGGATCTGCTTCAGGGTCTTTTCCCAGGCGTCTTTGAATTTATGCGTGCGCGGCAGGCCGAGGGTGTCGGCGAAGGTATTTTCCCAATACACCTGGGTGACCATCGGCTGGTATTTGGTCTTCCCACCGGCATCCAGATCGACGGTCATCACGCCCGCCCTTTCCAGCCGATCGTCCTGGCTTTTGCCGTAGTAATAAATGATGTCGGGCCGGAGATTCATTAACGACTCCATGTTGACCCGATAGTCCTTATTGATGAAATCGGACGTGATCCTGCCGATATCCGGCTTCATGTCCTTCAACACATGCCTATCGGCATGCATGAACGCCCAGGGCCCCACGCCGACGACATGCCGATAGGCCGCCTCGTTCGCCAGGATCACGCCGAAGGGGCAGTTGCCGGTGATGACGATCCGCGGGTAGCTGCCGGGCAGGGTTTGCGTCGCCGCGCTTTGCAACGGCTCGGCCGCCGCCGGCAGGCTGGCGCCGGCGCAAGGCGCGGTCGGCAAGGCGAATAGAGCCAGCAGCGCGGTGGCGATAAATTTCACTGTGACGCACATGGTGCCTCCTGTGCGCACGCTCGGCGGCGTGCGTCGATGGGCTGTATTAGGCCGACGCGGCGATGCCTGCTGCCATAATGGTGATCCCGGCCACAAACACGATTGCCGTGGTGGCGACCGCGCCGCCACCAACCAACGCGGCGGTTTTTCCCGTGGAAAGGTCTTTGCGTTGCAGGAAAGAAAGCTCTGCCAGGGGAATGATTTTTCCGCTGTCGGCGACGATGTCTTTAGGTTCAACCTTCGCCACCGTCAGCTCGCCGCCGCTGCCGTCCTTCAGGCCATATTTCAACTGGTCGCCGACATAGACCGGCGGCTGCAGCAGGTAATACGGGCTATTGAGCCCCGCCTCTTGTTGTTGCAACGCCACGTCGTGGTAGGTCGTGCAGCCGGCAAGGGAAAACGCCGCCATCCCGATAACCAACGGCACTAATGGGATAAATCGCATGGGAAACCTCGTGCTTCTATTTGCTGGTTTTTAACGTAACGGCGGACTTGAAGCGCATATAGCTCACGACCAGAGAAAGGAACGAGAATGCCGCCCCCGCCATTAAACTGATATTCGTCGCTTGCGCGCCGCGCATATTGAAGAAAATCGCCACTAACGCCGAACCGACGATTTGCCCGATCAATCGGGAGCTGCCCAACAGGCCGCTGGCGATGCTGCTGTTTTCATGGGACACAGAGGTCATGATCAGCAGGTTGTTCGGTGATTGAAACAGGCCGAAACCGATGCCGCACAGCGCCACGCGCCATACGATCGCCCCATTCGACGGATCGCTCGGCAAATTGGCCATCAGCAGCATGCCTGCCAGCAGACAGGCGAGGCCCGAGAGGGCAACAAGATTGGGATCGTATTTCTTGGCCAAATCGCCGGAAATCAGCGAAGACGCCATGGTGGCCAGCGGCCAGGCGGTCAGCAGCAGGCCGATGTCCACCACGTTTCTTTGCAGGACATTGTGGAAATAGAAAGGCAGCGATACAAAAGCCAAAAGCTGGGTGCTGTAGGACAGCATCGACATCAGCAAAGACAATGACAGCGTCGGGTTATGCAGCATCGCGATCGGGATCAGCGCAGCGTTGGCCTTTCTTTTCTGATTGATGTACAGCAACCCGGCCAGCCCGGCGAATACCACAAAGCTGAGCGCCGCCGCCGGCAGATGGTGGGTGGTCATACTCATCGTGCTGAGCGAGAAAGCGATGAACAGCACAAACACCAACAGAGCCCCGCCGCTGTCGAATCCACCGCTGCGCCGCTCGCGGGGGGCCAGGAAGATCAGGCTCAGCAGCAGCGACAGGCAGGCGATGGGAACATTGATGGTAAACAGCCAGTTCCAGCTCGTCTGAGAAAGTATCGCCGAGGCGATGGACGGCCCGGCGGCGGCGGAAACCGACACCACCATCACATTAATCCCCAGACCGCGCCCCAGCAGCCTTTCCGGGTATATCTCCTTGATCAGCGCCGCATTGACGCTGAGCACCGCCGCCGCGCCGAAGCCCTGTATCACCCTGAATGCCGTCAGCATCGACAACGTCGTGGACAGCGCGCAGCCCAAGGATGAAAAAGCGAACAGCACCACCCCGGCTATAAAGATCTTTTTATTGCCCACCGCGCGGCCCAGCGCCGCGAAGGGCATCAAAGAGGCGACAACGGCAAACTGGTAAGCATTAATAATCATGATGGAGGCCGATTCGGAAACGCCGAAATCTTTGGCGATCACCGGCAGCGCCACGTTGGCGATAGTACTGTCGAGCATGGCGATGACCGTGCTTAACGAGACGGCGAGAACGGCGAATACATTAAGCGTCTCTTTTTGCTGGTGTTTAAAAGTCATGTTAACTCTCCAAAAACGTGAGTCGTTTCATGCCGGCGGCAAAGACCCCGTTTTTTATCCGTTTAATAATTACGTTATAACATATCAATTAAAGATGGTAATAAATCTCATTTGAAATATTGGATTACATAGTGTGTCAAAATAAGAATTAACAAACACAAAACAAATTAATATCAATACAAACATTCAATAAACAAAATAAATGCAGTATAAAAAACCAGTGAATTTAAGGAATGACATTAAAAGTAACAGCCGCTAACAGACAACCCCGCCGGTGAGTGAAATTGTTATGTTATAACAAAAACACCCTTTCCTTTTATGCTGGTTACCCTTATGGCTAAGACGGACCTTTTGAACACCCGGTTATCTCGCCGCAGAATGATGTTGGCAGGGTTGGCGGCCCTGGCGCTGAACGGCGCCGTTTCCCCGCTGGCTCACGCGCACGGCCTGCCACGTCCCAAAAAGCAGAACGGCCCTCACGGGGCGCGAAAAAGATTCCTGGTCATGTTGGATCCCGGTCATGGCGGCATCGACTCCGGCGCCATTGGCCACACCGGTTCGCTGGAAAAACATGTCGTTCTGGAGATCGCCAGAAATGTGCGTGCACAGCTTGATCGACACGGCATCGATGCCCGCCTGACGCGCGACAGCGACGTTTTTATCCCGCTTTACGATCGGGTGGAGATCGCGCACCGGCATGGCGCGGATCTTTTCATGTCCATCCACGCCGACGGCTTTACCTGCCCCAGCGCCTGCGGCGCGTCGGTCTTTGCGCTTTCCAATAAAGGCGCCAGCAGCGCGATGGCGAAATACTTATCGAACAGTGAAAACGCGGCGGACGATCTCGCCGGCCCTAACGTCATCAAGAAAGACCGCTATTTGCAGAAGATACTGTTTGATTTGGAGCAGACGGAAACGATCAAAGAGAGCCTGGCGCTGGGCTCGCACCTGATTCAGCATATTGCGCCCATCCATCACTTGCATGCCAAAAATACCGAACAGGCGGCCTTCGTGGTCTTGAAGTCCCCGTATATTCCTTCCGTCTTGGTGGAAACCTCTTTCATCACCAACCCTGAGGAAGAAAGGCTGCTCGGCACCCCCGCCTTCCGAAATAAAATTGCCACGGCGATCGCTCAGGGGATCGTCAGTTACTTTAAACGCGAAACGTACGCTTAAGCTTCGCCAGGGCGGCAAGCTCACGGGCTTGCCGCGCACAGGGATGGTGCCATCATGATAAAACGCAATCCTCGTTATTTTTCGGCGGGCATGCTTTTCCCTCTGCTGGCTCTGTTGCCGCGCGGCGCCTTCGCCGTGTCGTTGACGGGATCGCAGCAAAACAGCCTGAATTTCTACGGCACGATTATCGCCAGACGCTACAGCGGCCAAAACGAACGCGACGACGGCGACCGCAGCTACCTCTATTTCGGCCTGATAGGCAAAAAAAAGATCGCGCCGTGCTGGCAGGCCTACGCCCACTGGGAATATACCGTCAGCTTCGCCGACGCGACTCGCAACAGCACCCGGCTCGCCTATATCGGCGTGCAAAACGCCACCCTGGGCAGCCTCGATATCGGCCGCAACTGGGGCGTGCTTTATGATGTGACCGCCCTGACCGATCGCTCCCCGCTGTTTAGGGAAATGGCCTACAACTACATCGATAACTTTATGCGCGGCCGGGCGCATAACCTGCTCACTTACCGCCAAACTTTCAGCCTGTTTCAGCGGCGCGCCGCCCTCGCGTTGCAATATCAGTTCAAAGACGGCGACGATCGGCAAGCGCCGGGCAAACAAAACGGCAACGGCTTCGGCGCCTCGTTCCGTTATGCGCTGACGCCGACGCTCAGCCTCATCGCCGCCGCCTCGGCGTCTCAAACCACGCAGCGGCAGCAACACGCCGCCGGCTATCGCCGACGCATCGATACGCTGGCCGAAGGGGTTCTCTATGCGTCGAAAAAAATCTATCTTGCGGCCGTGTTCACCCAAAGCGATAACGCCATCAGCCCGCAACAAACCGCTAACCGCGGCTCGGCGTCAAGTTATGAAGCGCTCGTCAAATACCGGCTGACGGACCATATTCAGCCCAACATCGGCTATACCCGCTTGATACAGGCCCGGGCAGGCCGCAACACCGACTTATTGAACTACGAGGAGCTGGGGGTGACCTGGTTGCTCAATAGCAACATGCAGGTGTTTATTAACTATGAATTCAATAACCTTTCCCAGCACGCGGCCGGCGTCGATGCGTCGGACAAGCTCGATATGGGCATCAGCTATCACTGGTGATCCGCTTTCCCGCAGCCAATAAAAAGCCCCGCCCGGTGAGGGGCGAGGCTCGCTTAATGGCTCGAGTGGGCCTGCAGCCCAGCGTAACGCGCTATGGCTAGCCCTGGCGCGGCGGGCATCTTAACGCCGCGCTTGCGCGTTCTTCCACTCCCGCCAAATCGTTTCCAGCCCCGCGCGATACGTCGTGACGGCGAAGTCGGGAAAGCGCTGCTTGAACTTGGTCGAGTCGAACAGGTTGTCGTGCTCGTAGCGCGGCAGCAGCTCGCGCATCTCACGCGCGCCGGATGAAACCAGCCCTGCGGCGATCAACGCCCATTTGCCGATGACGGAATATGAAATGTCCTTACCAAACACCTCGCAGGCCAAGGCGGCGAACTGCGCGTAGGTGAGCCGTTCGTCGCAGCACGGCAAATGCCACGTCTGGCCGAACGCGTCGGGCGTATTGCCAAGCCGGGCTAACCCACGGCTGGCGTCGGGCGTCCAGATCAGCGTGCGCAGTCTGTCATCGCGAACCGGCACGCGCGGTTTTTCCCCCGCTTTCAACCTGTCGACGATCAGCGCATTGGTGAAGCTCTGCGTTTTTCCCGGCCCATAAAACTCGGGCGCACGGCCGATCAGCACGGGGATCTGCTTGCGCTTCATCTCGTCGAGTACCTTATCGGCCATCAGGGCGCGTACCCGTCCCTTGCGCCCCTGCGGCGCGAACGGCGTCGATTCCGTCTGCGGTTCGCCGTTCTGCGGATACATGTACGTATTGTCGAAATAGACGAAGGGCACGCCTGCGGTACGGCTGGCGTCCAGCGCATTCTGCAGCATGGTCGGAAATTGCCGCTCCCACAGCGCCGAATCCGGCGGCAGGCCGGCGGCGAAATACACCACGTCGCTGCCCTTCACCGCCGCCAGGGTCTGCTGCGCGTCGAGCAGGTTGGCCGCAACCAGCGTATCGCTGTCGTTGACCTTCTTTGGGTTGCGGCTGACCAATCTTAAATCATCGGTGTACGCGCGCTTCAGTTCACGCGCCAGCTCTTGGGCGATCTGGCCACTGGCGCCCAGGATCGTTTGCATTTCCGTTCCTCATCGTAATGAAAAGAGGCCCCGCCCAACCGGGCGGAGCAAGCACCTATTTCTCGCGCTTAGCTGTTCACGAACGCCAGCAGATCGGCGTTGACCTGCTCGGCATGGGTGGTCGGTATGCCGTGCGGCGCGCCCTTATAGGTATGGAGCGTGCCGTTTTGCACCAGCTTGGCCGAGAGCACGCCGGAGTCCTGATAAGGCACCACCTGATCGTCGTCGCCGTGGATCACCAGCACCGGAATGGCGATCTTCTTGAGATCCTCGGTGAAATCGGTCTGCGAGAAGGCGACGATGCCATCGTAGTGCGCCTTGGCGCCGCCCATCATGCCCTGCCGCCACCAGTTCCAGATAATCGCCTCCGACGGTTTGGCACCCGGGCGGTTATAGCCATAGAACGGGCCGGCCGGCACGTCGTAATAGAACTGCGCCCGGTTGGCGGCCAGCTGCGCCTGGAAATCATCGAATACCGCTTTGGGGGTGCCCTGCGGATTGGCGTCGGTTTTTACCATCAGCGGCGGCACTGCGCTGATCAGCACCGCTTTGGATACTTTGTCCTCGCCGTGACGCACGATGTAGCGCACCACCTCACCGCCGCCCGTCGAGTGGCCCACGTGCATGGCGCCCTGTACGCCGAGGTGTTTTACCACCGCGGCGACGTCATCGGCGTAGTGATCCATGTCGTGCCCTTCCCAAACCTGGCTGGAGCGGCCGTGGCCACGGCGATCGTGCGCCACCACGCGGAACCCTTGGTTCACGAAGAACAGCATCTGGGCATCCCAGTCATCGCTGGACAGCGGCCAGCCGTGGTGGAAATAGATAACCTTGCCGTTTTTGGGGCCCCAATCCTTGTAGAAAATCTCGACGCCATCGCTGGTCGTTACATAACCCATGTCGTTTCTCCCGTTTACACTATGGTTAAAAAAGAAGGTTTATACTGCGCGCGGCGCCGGGATCTCTGGCTCCCTCATCCCGGTTGGCCGACGATCTTGCGTTGATCGTTTAACGAGTATAGGTTTAAAGTTCACTTTAAGGTCAATGGCGGCCCGGCAAGCGGTATTTCCCTCAGTAACGCGTTCGGCATCAGGAGTATTCAAGTGCAAGGAAATGACACCGCCACAATGATGGAGCAACGGCTTGCCGCCCAGCGCCACGCCTTCCTGCGCGACGGCGCGCCGACGATGGATCAGCGCAAGGCCGCCCTGCGCCGCCTGCGGAGCGCCATTCTGGCCCAGCGCGGTGCGCTGGCGGCGGCCGTCAGCGCGGACTTCGGCCACCGCTCGCCTTACGAAACCGACATCCTGGAGATCCTGGTCACCGTGCAGGCGATCGATTACCTGCTGCGCAATCTGAAACGCTTCATGCAGCCGGAACGCCGCCACGTCGCCCTGCCGTACCAGGCCGGGCGCGCCTACGTGCAATACCAACCTAAGGGTGTGATTGGCGTCATGGCGCCGTGGAACTACCCGTTTTCGTTGACCTTCATCCCGCTGGCCACCGCCCTGGCCGCCGGCAACCGCGTGATGCTGAAACCTTCGGAGCTCACGCCGCATACCAGTCAGCTCATCGACACGATGCTGGCGGCGCTGTTTCCCGCCGATGAAGTCGCGGTGGTGACCGGCGGGCCGGACGTCGGGGCCGGGTTCAGCGCACTGGCGTTCGACCATCTGGTGTTCACCGGCAGCACGGCGATCGGCCGTCAGGTCATGCAGGCGGCCGGCAAACATCTGGTGCCCTTGACGCTCGAGCTGGGCGGCAAAAGCCCCGCCGTCGTGGCGCCCGGCGCGCTCACCGCCAGAACCGTTAACAGCCTGGCGTTCGGCAAGCTGTCGAACGCGGGCCAAACCTGCATCGCGCCCGATTACCTGTTGATCCATCAGGACGATGTGGAAAACTTCATCACGCTCTACGATGCGGCGGTCAAAGCGTTTTACCCCGACGGGCCGACGAGCCATGACTACGGCGCCATCATCAACGACAGGCACTACCACCGCTTGCAGGATCTGCTCACCGACGCACAGGCGCGCGGCGCGCAAATCCATCCGGTCGGCCATCGCCCGAACTCGGCGGCGGAACGGCCGAAAACCCTCGCCCCCACGCTGATCGTCGGCGCCCCCGACGACAGCCGGATCATGCACGAGGAGATCTTCGGGCCGCTGCTGCCGATACGCACCTACGCCGCCTTTGATGAAGCGATCGACGTTATCAACGCCGGGCCGCGCCCGCTGGCGCTGTACTACTTTGGCCCAGGCGGCACGCTGCAGGACAGACTGCTGGCGCGCACCACCTCCGGCAACGTCAGCGTCAACGCCACCCTACTGCATTTTGCCCAGGACGATCTGCCGTTCGGCGGCATCGGCCCCAGCGGCATGGGGGCCTATCACGGCATTGAAGGATTCCGGGCGCTGAGCCACGCCAAGGGCGTCTTCATCCAAAGCCGCTGGCACTTCACCGATCTGCTGCGCGCACCGTTCGGCAAGCTGGCAGACGCGGTGCTCAAGGTGATGCTGCGGCGTCGATAAGGCGGCGTGCCGGCTATCAATAACACAGCCATGAATCGCCGCAAGCTATCGCAATATTCACTCATTCCTATTTTATCTCTCCGCCGCCGCTGACTAAGCTTAGCCATGAGTCGCCCTGTGCCCGTTAGCGGCCAGGGCGATGTGATTCCATTGAGTTCAGTTATTTAGCGCAACACCCGACGCAAGCCTGACCCGCATGCCTTGTTAACCGCTCCACGCCCGGCGGCTGGAGCACCCTTACGGAAGCAGAGAGCGCATTATGACAACTGAAAGCAAATGCCCGTTTTCGGGCGGCAAGCAGCCCGCACCGCAAGACGGCCCCACCAATCAGGATTGGTGGCCTAATCAGCTCAGCCTGAAACCGCTGCATCAGCACTCCCCCCTGTCCGATCCGATGGACAAAGACTTCAACTACGCCGATGCCTTCAACAGCCTCGATCTGGCGGCGGTCAAACAGGATCTGCACGCCCTGATGACCGACTCGCAGGCATGGTGGCCGGCGGACTTCGGCCACTACGGCGGCCTGTTCATCCGCATGGCCTGGCACAGCGCCGGCACCTACCGCATCGGCGACGGCCGCGGCGGCGCGGGCGAAGGCCAGCAGCGCTTCGCCCCGCTCAACAGCTGGCCGGACAACGTCAGCCTCGACAAGGCGCGCCGCCTGCTGTGGCCAATCAAACAGAAATACGGCCGCAATATCTCCTGGGCCGACCTGATTATCCTGACCGGCAACGTGGCGCTGGAATCGATGGGCTTCAAAACCTTCGGCTATGCCGGCGGCCGCGCCGACACCTGGGAGCCGGACGACGTCTACTGGGGTTCGGAGAAGATCTGGCTGGAGCTGAGCGGCGGGCCAAACAGCCGTTACTCGGGCGACCGCGATCTGGAGGACCCGCTGGCGGCGGTGCAGATGGGCCTGATCTACGTCAACCCGGAAGGCCCGGACGGTAATCCCGATCCGGTGGCCGCCGCGCGCGACATCCGTGAAACCTTCGCCCGCATGGCGATGAACGACGAAGAAACCGTGGCGTTGATCGCCGGCGGTCACACCTTCGGCAAGACCCACGGCGCCGGCCCGGCGTCTAACGTCGGCGCCGATCCGGAAGCCGCCGGACTGGAAGCGCAGGGCCTCGGCTGGCACAGCACCTTCGGCACCGGCGTCGGCAAAGACGCCATCACCAGCGGCCTGGAAGTCACCTGGACCACCACCCCAACCCAGTGGAACCACGACTTCTTCCGCCACCTGTTCGAATACGAATGGGAGCTGAGCCAAAGCCCGGCCGGCGCGCATCAGTGGGTGGCGAAAGACATCGGTGAAACCATTCCCGACGCCTTCGATCCGAACAAAAAACGCCGCCCGACCATGCTGACCACCGATCTGTCGCTGCGCTTCGATCCGGCCTACGAGAAGATTTCGCGCCGCTTCTATGAGCACCCGGAGGAGCTGGCCGACGCCTTCGCCCGCGCCTGGTTCAAGCTGACCCACCGCGACATGGGGCCGCGTGCGCGCTACCTCGGCCCGGAAGTGCCGCAGGAAGAGCTGATTTGGCAGGATCCGATCCCGGCGGTCGATCATCCGCTGATCGACGAGCAGGATATCGCCGCGCTGAAAAACGCCGTGCTGGCTTCCGGCCTGCCGGTGTCGGCGCTGGTCTCCACCGCCTGGGCTTCCGCTTCGAGCTTCCGCGGTTCCGACAAACGCGGCGGCGCCAACGGCGCGCGCATTCGCCTGGCGCCGCAAAAAGACTGGGCGGTCAACCAGCCTGCGCAGCTCGCCACGACGCTGGCCAAGCTGGAGAGCATCCAACGCACCTTCAACGATGCCCAGACCGGCGGCAAGCGCGTCTCGCTGGCAGATCTGATCGTACTGGCCGGCGCCGCGGGCGTGGAACAGGCGGCGAAGAACGCCGGTTTGGCCCTGACGGTGCCGTTCGCGCCGGGCCGCATGGACGCTTCGCAGGAACAGACCGACGTGGACTCTTTCGAGGCGATGGAACCGCTCGCCGACGGTTTCCGCAACTTCCTGAAGGGCAAATACCGCGTGCCGGCCGAAACGCTGCTGGTCGACAAGGCGCAGCTGCTGACCCTGACCGCACCGGAAATGACGGTGCTGGTCGGCGGGCTGCGGGTGCTCGGCGCCAACGTCGGCGGCACGCAGCACGGCGTGTTCACCCAGCGGCCGCAGGCGCTGACCAACGACTTCTTCGTCAACCTGCTCGACATGGGCACCACCTGGCACCCGGTCGGTGAAGACGGCCTGTTCGAAGGGCGCGATCGCCGCAGCGGCGCGGTCAAATGGACCGGCAGCCGCGTCGATCTGGTGTTCGGTTCACACGCGCAGCTGCGCGCGCTGACCGAAGTCTACGGCAGCGCCGACGCGCAGGAGAAGTTCGCCCACGACTTCGTCGCCGCCTGGAACAAAGTGATGAACCTCGATCGTTTCGATCTGGCGTAAACTCCCCCCAACGGCCTGCTTTGGCAGGCCGTTTTTTCTCCCGAGATCAACACCGCCTCCACTCAACGCCAGCCGCAACGCCCGTCGTTATATTTCATTTACCCGCTTATTCGTATTTACTCAACAAGTCATATAAAAATTTGATGGGCGGCAATTCTTTTAATGCTGTATTTATATTTAGACGGCAATGAAGACCGTAAACTCAGCTGGCTAATGCGATATATCCCATCAAGGAGAACACCATTATGGATTATCCTCAATTCACCTCAACACGCGGCGAGGCAGGCCTCATGACCATCGCCATGCCTTAGCGGCAGCGGGCTGAGCCGGCAAAGGCGCCCCACCTTTCCAAGCCCATAAAAAGAGATATTTTGCACCTGCGCGATATTCGCTTAGGCGCCAGGACCTCGCCCTTATTTAATGTTTCACGACGCGCATTGCGTTTTTCGTTTTTATTTTTCAGCCGACGGGAAAGCTCATAGGAAATTACGCATCACTCAGGACAATAACCGCTACCTGGAGGTCAACATGCAACATATTATCGGCATTTCTTCTCGTCGGCTGAGGATATCGGCCCTTGCGCTGCTGCTCCCGGCGATGTCATGGGCGGCCGATACGGCGTCTCTCGCCGTGGGGCTGCAATATGACACCACCCATGTCTACGTCGAACGCGGCAAGATGGATGCCTTTGTCGACAGCATCCTGAAAACCTTCGGCGGCACCAGCACCGAACGCGTGCTGGTCAACGTCACGCCCACGCCGAGCGAAACCTACTCCCAGCTGATACTGACGCCGGCCGGCAGCTTCTCGGTGTTCGATTTCAAAACGCCGATCCCGCATCCGTTTGGCACCGAGCGCAACGGTTTTCTGGTCAGGGATATGGACGCCGCCATCCGCCAGGCCAGGGCCGCCGGTGCCGATGTGCAGGTTGCGCCTTTCGACGATCCGATCGGCCGCGACGCGGTGATCCAGTGGCCCGGCGGCGTCAACATGCAGCTCTATTGGCACACCAAGGCGCCCAACTACAAGCCGCTGCTGAGCGTGCCGGAAAACCGCCTGTATCTCTCCGCCTACCGCGTCGACGATTTCCTGAAAAGCTACCAGGCGTTCTCGCACGGCAAGGTCGTGAGCGACGAACTGGTCAGCGATACGGCGATCGGCCGCAGCGACAACGGCAAGATCCGCCAGATCGCGCTGGATTCCCACTTCGGCAAAACGCGCATTTTCGTCACCGACGGGCATCTGCCTTATCCGTTCGGCCATGAGCGCACCGGCTATGGCGTCGACGATCTGCCGGCCACGCTGGCCAAAGCGACGGCCAGCGGCGCGCAGGTGCTGTGGCGTTCGACGGCGGCGGAACGCCGCGCCTCGGCGCTGGTGCGTTTCCCCGGCGGCTACATCGCCGAAATTCACCAGACGGCTAAATAAACCCAAGGCGCGCTGCGGCGCGCTTTTTTCTTCGGATATCCATGATGAAACGCACGCTTCCCGCACTGTTGCTGTTCTCCACGCTCCCCGCGCTGGCGGCGGAGCCTGCCGCGTCCCCCTGGAAAAACATCCCGTTGGGCGATGCGGCCACCCTGTCTTTCGACGGTTCACTGCGCGAGCGCTATGAATGGACGGATCAACGGGATCTGAGCGGCGGACGCGACGACACCTTCATGCAGCGCCTGCTGATTGGCGCGCGCCTCGACTATGGCGACAACTTTGGCGCCTATGTTCAGTTGGGATCGTCGCTGGCCACCCCACGCGATCGCGGGCGCAAGCCGACCGACGAAGATCATGCCTATCTCGGCCAGGGCTATGTGGATATGAAACTGCCCACCGCCTACGGCCTCGGCACCCTGCGGGTCGGCCGCCAGGAAATTGCGCTGGGCTCGCTGCACCTGCTGGGCACCCGCGACGGCCCCAACGTGCGCCGTTCCTTCGATGCCATCCGCGCCAGCTGGGCCAAGGATAAAAACCGCCTCGACGCCTTTATCGGCCATCCCGTCACCCTCAAAACCGGCAGTTTCGACGACGATACCGACAACAGCCAAAAGGTGTGGGGGCTGTACGGCACCACGCCGCTGGCCGCGCTGGCTTCCGCGCTCGATCTCTACACCTTCGGCTTTGAGGATAGCGACGCCCACTACGCGCAGCTCAGCGGGCAAGAGCGGCGCTATACCGTCGGCGCGCGCATTTTCGGCGCGACGCAGGGGTTCGACTGGGATAATGAAGCCGCCTGGCAGTTCGGCAGCGCAGGACAGCGCGACATCCGCGCCTGGTCGGCGTCGGCGCACGCCGGCTATACGGTGAGCGACTGGCGCTGGCAACCGCGCTTCGGCGGCAAGATTGGCATCGCCAGCGGCGATAAAAACGGTCACGATGGGCAGCTCAACACCTTTAACGCCATGTACCCCAAGCTGCCCTACCTGACCGAGAACGGGCTGGTGGCGCCGGCTAACCTGATCGCCATCCACCCTTCGGTCACGATGACGCCGTGGCAAACCCTGACCATCGATTTCAGCTGGGACGCGTTGTGGCGGCAACGCCGCGAGGATGCCTTCTACCTCGGGCCGATGCGCCCGGTGAAAGGCAGCGAGCAAGGCTCGCGCTTTATCGGCAATCAGTATCAGGTCGAAACCACCTGGACGCCACGCAGCGATCTCCAGTTCAAAGTGGCCTATGTCTACTTCGACGTCGGCCACAGCCTGCAGCAGCATGCCGGGCTTAAAAACATGAACTTCGTGCTGGCGCAGGGCACCTACAGTTTTTAACGCCAGGCCAAGAAAAAGGGCGCCAAATCTGGCGCCCCGTCTGCCTTACAGCGCTTCCAGCTCCGCCGCCAGGGTGGCGACCAGCTCCGCCGCCGGCATCGGCCGCGCCAGGCCCACGCCTTGCCCGGCCCACAGCGACATAAATTCCCCGCGCCCGGCCTTGGCCGCCGCCTGGCGGATATCGCCGGTGAGCGCGTTCTGCACCGGATAAGGCAGGATCTGCGCCTCTTCCGCGCGCATCTGCCGCATGAAATCATTGACGATGCCGCGCGCCGGGCGGCCGCTGAAGGCGCGCGTCAGGCGCGTGCTGTCATCGCCGGCGTTACGCAGCGCCGCCCGCCAAGCTTCGGCGATGCCCGACTCCGGGCTGCACAGGAACGCGGTGCCCAACTGCGCCGCCTGTGCGCCCAACAAGCGCGCCGCCGCGATGCCGCGCCCGTTCATGATGCCGCCCGCGGCGATCACCGGGATCTTCACCGCCGCCACCACCTGCGGCAGCAGGGCCATCAGGCCGACGCAGGATTGCTCAATGTCGCCGAGGAAGGTCGGGCGGTGGCCGCCCGCCTCCGAGCCCGAGACGCAAACGAAGTCGGCGCCCGCCTCTTCCCAGGTGCGGGCTTCCGCCACCGTGGTGGCGGTGCCGATCACCCGCGAGCCGGCCTTCTTGAACTGTGTGACCGTGGCGCGCGGCAGCACGCCGAAGGTGAAGCTGGCCACCGGCGGCGCCGCCTCCAGCAAGGCCGCGATCTGGTCGCGGTTGTTTTCGGCGAATTGGGTGGGGATCGGCGGCTCGCTCAGCCCCAGCGCTTCGCGGAACGGCCGCAGCAGGTGCTGGGCGCGCTTGAGCTCGGCGAGATCCGGGTGCTGCTCATCGAGCAGAAACAGATTGATGTTGAACGGCGCGGCGGTCTGCGCGCGGATCTGCTGCACGCGCTCGAGGATCACCGCCGGTGAAAACAGCGCCGCCGCGCACGAGCCCAGCGCCCCGGCGTTGCTCACCGCCACCGCCAACGCCGGCGGCGACGCGCCGTTCATCGGCCCCTGAACGATCGGATAGCGCAGCCCAAGCTCGCGGGCAAAAGCAGAAGGTGCCGTCATCAATGTGTCTCCCTGTGCTGACTACATTCGTCTTACGGCGGCCGCGCCGCCGAACCGACCAAAAGCATAGCACCTTCTCGCCGCCTGGCCGTGCAGTTAATGCTTCACCTGATGCCGGTCGAGCGACAGGAAGTGATGCACCACCGGTTTCTCCGGGCCGATGTGGAAGCGCAGCGCCTCCTGCTGCAGATCGGCGTCGGCGTGCGACACCCGCTGGTGCTGCCGCAGGTGCTCCGCCCAGGATTCCACCAGGAACCACTCCATGATGCATTCCGGATCGCCGGTATGCTCGGTGATGCCCCAGGCGTAAGCGCCATCGCGGCGACGCGCGCGCTCCAGCATCAGCAGCGTGCGCAAGAACTGCGGCCGATCCTGTTCGCGGATGCGGTACTCCACCTGAATCATCACCGGGCCGCGATCGTTTTCAACTGGCGTGTTGACCAACGGCTCCGGCCAATGGTTCGACGGCTGCAGATCGGCTTCGCCGGTCGGCAGACGCAGGCGGTGGAACAGCAGCCCCGCCGCCAACAGGCCGACGCCGCCGACCAGCAGCGTGGCGGCCACGCCCAGCTCCTGCGCCACCAGCCCCCACAGCAGGCTGCCCGCCGCCATCGCGCCGTTGAACACCATCAGGTAGATGGCCAGGCCGCGGCCGCGCACCCAGTTGGGCAGCACGCCCTGCGCCGCGCCGTTGAGCGTGGTCAACGCGATAATCCAGCCGGCGCCCAGCACCAGCAGCAGCACCACCGCCAGCCACTGCGGCGGCGCCAGAGACAGGGCCGCCATCACCACGGCGGTGAGCACCGCCGCCAGCAGCACCAGCCCGTCGGCATTCAGCCGCTGGCGCAGGCGCGGCAGCGCAATCGCCCCGAGGATCGCCCCGGCGCCTACCGCCCCCAGCAGCACGCCATAAAAACCGGCGCTGCCGCCCAGCATGCGGCGCGCCACCAGCGGCAGCAGCGCCCAGACCGAGCTGGAGAAGGCGAAGAACACCGCCGCCCGCAGCAGCACCACGTGCAGCTCGCGGCTGGAACGGGCATAGCGCAGGCCGGCGCGGAAGGCGCCGAAGAAGTGTTCCGACAGGCCGCTGTCCTCGGCCTTCGGCCGCTTCCACCACAGCAGCGCCGCGATCACCAGCACATAGCTCATCACGTCCGCGCCGTAGGCCGCGCCGGCGCCGAAGCTGGCCAGCAGCAGGCCGCCGGCCGCCGGGCCGATGGAACGGGCGATGTTGATGCCCAGCGAGTTCAGCGCCACGGCGTTTTTCAGCTCGGTGCGCGGTACCAGCTCCGGCACGATCGCCTGCCAGGTCGGCCCCATCAGCGCCGCGCCGATGCCGCCGACGAAGGTCAGCGCCAGCAGGTATTCCACCGTCAGCGCGCCGGTCTGCGACAGCACCAGCAGGCTGCCGCTGACGCAGGCCAGCAGAATTTGCACGAAGATCAGAAAGCGTCGCCGATCGAGGATGTCCGACAATACCCCGGCCGGGATCGCCAGCAGGAACACCGGCAGCGTGGCGGCGGTCTGCATCAGCGCCACCGCCGAAGGGTTGCTCGACAGGTCGGTGATCAGCCACGAGCTGGCGACGTCGCGCATAAAGCTGCCGACGTTGCCGAGCACCGTGGCACCCCACAGCACCGCAAATAATGGGATTTTCAGCGGCGCGAAGCCGCCCGCCGCCGCCTTGTTTTCCGTCTGTTCAGCCATCCGTTCGCTCCTTCAAATCGTTAAATGCCACCAGCAACAGCGCGCCGGCCAGCCCGAGGTGTTCAAAAAATCCGTTCATCATCTGGCCGCGCTCCGCCCCGTCGAACTGCCAGAACGGATTGGCCATCAGCGTCGCCATCAGGGTAAAACCGGCCAGCGCCAACGCGCCGAGCCAGCGATAAAAGCCGCTCAGGATCAGCGCCGACGCCGCCAGTTCCAGCAGCGTCACCAGCACGGCGAACAGCGCCGCCGGCTGCAGGCCGAAGTGGGTCATCTCAGCAACCGCGCCTTCGACGTTCAGCGCCTTGACCAACCCGCCCTGGATGTAGGCGGCGCAAATGGCGAGCAGCAGCAGCCAGCGCAGCATGGGCGCATGCAGCCGCTGCGCGCAGCGGGCGGCGATAACAGTCAGGTTCATCGCGCCCCCTTAGAACGGCGAATTCTGGATAAAGGCCAGCAAATCGGCGTTGAAGCGATCGGGATCGACCTGCGCCAAGCCGTGAGCACCGCCAGCGTATACGTTCAGCTCCGCCTGTTGCATAAGCTTAGCGGCTTTCAGCGCCGAGGCACCGATCGGCACGATCTGATCGGCGTCGCCGTGCACCAGCAGCGTCGGCTTGTCGATCGCCAGCAAATCGGCGGTGTAATCCACTTCGGAGAACGCGCGCACGCCGTCGTACTGCCCTTTCACGCCGCCCTGCATGCCCATCAGCCAGAAGTGGTCGATCAGCCCCGCATTGCTCTCCACCTCGTCGCAGTGGAAGCCGTAGAAGGGCACCGCCAAATCTTTGAAGAACTGCGAACGGTTGCCCGCCACGCCGCTGCGAATGCCGTCGAAGGCCGCCATCGGCGAGCCCTCAGGGTTGACCGGCGTTTGCAGCATCAGCGGCGGTACGGCCCCCACCAGCACCACCTTCGCCACCCGCTCGCTGCCGTGACGGCCGATATAGCGCGCCACTTCGCCGCCGCCGGTGGAATGGCCGACCAGGATCAGATCGCGCAGATCCAGCGTTTCGATCAGCAAGGCCAGATCGTCGGCGTATTGGTTGATGTCGTTGCCGTGCCAAGTCTGATCCGAACGGCCGTGGCCGCGACGATCGTGGGCAATCACGCGGAACCCGCTCTGGCCGAAAAACAGCAGCTGGTTGTCCCAGGCGTCGGCGGACAGCGGCCAACCGTGGGAGAACAGGATCGGCTGGCCGCGGCCCCAATCCTTATAGAAAATGCGCGCGCCATCGGGCGCGGTGAGGATGCTCATGACGTGTTCCCCGCTCGGTATTGAATTGGATTTTGTACCGGGTAACAGTACGGCAGGCGCAAAGGCAGTGATAACGGAATAATTTTCGCATGATCGCGAGTTTTTTTGCTGAAGAGGCCGGCGTCGCCGCCGGCGCAAAACGTCAGATGTTTTCCAGATCGATGCCGCGCGTTTTCGGGCCGAACAGCCCGATCACCAGCATCACGATCAGCATGCTGGCGACGATAAACGCGATCACCCCCAGCGAGCCGCCGTACTGCAAGATAATGCCGATAATGATGCTGCTGAATACCGTCGACAGCCGGCTAAAGGAGTAACAGAAACCGACGGCGCGGGCGCGGATATGGGTCGGGAAGATCTCGGATTGATAGGAGTGGTAGCTGTAGGTCAGCCAGGCGTTGGACCAGGTGATGAAGAAGCCGCACAGGATCAGCCACAGCGGGTTGTTCTGCAGCGCGAACAGCGAGCCGAAGATCACCGTCACCAGGCAAGACAACACGATCTGCCACTTGTTCTCCATCTTGTCGGCGTAGAAGCTGCACAGCAGCGAGCCGAGCGGGTAGGCCAGCGTGATGAAGAAAGCGTACAGCAGGCTGTGGGTAACCGAGGCGCCCTTGCCCGACAGCAGCGCCGGCAGCCAGTTGCCGAAGCCGAAGAAGCCGATGGCCTGAAAGAAATTCATCACCACCAGCATCAGCGTGCGATCGCGGTACTGCGGCGCCCAGATGTCGCGAAAGCGGCCGCGCGGCGGCGCCCCCTCGGCATCGTCTACCGGGCGCGACGGGAAGTCCGTGGCCGCCACGCCGCAGCGCCGTTCCATATCCCGCATCACCTGCCGGGCCTGCGCATAGCGCCGCTGCTGCACCAGCCAGCGCGGCGACTCCGGCAGCCCCTTGCGCACCAGCCAGATCACCAGCGAAGCCAGCGCGCCGGCGATCACCACGTAGCGCCAGCCGCTCAGGCCCCAAATCGTCTTCGGCACCAGCCACCAGGACATCAGCGCCACCGCCGGTACCGACAGGAACTGCACGAAGAACGCGAAGGCAAAAGCCCGGGTACGCAGATGCGCGGGCACCCACTCCGTCAGGTAGGTGTCGATGGTCACCAGCTCGATGCCGAGCCCGACGCCCACCAGAAAGCGCAGAAAGATCACCCATTCCGCCTGCTGTTGAAACGCCAACAGCAGCGAGAAGGCGCCGTACCAGATCAGGGCGAACATAAAGGTGGCACGCCGGCCGAAGCGATCGGCGTACGGGCTCAGCAGGCTGGCGCCGACGAACAGGCCGAGAAAGGTGGCGGAGGCGAAGGCCGCCTGATCCGACACGCCGAAGACACCCAGCGCGCCGGTGTGGAAAATGCCGTCGGCGATAAGGCCGGTGCTGATATAGCCGGTCTGGAACAGATCGTAGAGTTCGAAAAAGCCGCCCAGCGACAGCAGAATGATAAAGCACCACAGGCCGGCCGACGCGGGCAAGGCGTCGATTCTGGCCGCCAAATCCCGCGCATGGATCGGCGACGCCGCTACAGAGTCACTCACCGTTAACCTCGCATTAACATTTTTGATGACTTTCTATGCTAGCGAAGCGGCGTCGGAGTTAAATTTTTAATTAGCAGACTATGAAAAAAAGTTAAGCATAAAACGCTGCAGCAGCCTGTTTTATAGCAGGAAAATGCAACCTGGGATGCCGCAGCGGCATCCCGAATCGGTGGCTTAACGGCTGGGGTGCTGCTGCAGCCGTTCGCTGCGGTAGACGCTCAGCAGGCACCAGCCGAGGGCGATCAGCGCCAGCGGCGCGGCGACGAAGCCGATATTGCCCATGCCCAGATGCAGGCTCACCTGGTTGCCCAGCAGCGCCCCGCTGCCGATGCCGAAGTTGTACAGGCCGGAGAAGATCGCCATCGCCACGTCGGTGGCGTCCGGCGCCAGGCTCAGCACTTTGGCCTGCATCGACAGGCCGATGGCCATGATCGCCATACCCCAGAAGATGCACAGCACGGTCAGGTGGCTTTCACTGCCGGCGGCCGGCAACAGCAGCAGCAGGCTCAACGTCAGCAGCGCGATGGCGCCGATAAAGAAGCCGGAAGGGAAACGCTCGCTGTAGCGGCTGAACAGCAGGCTGCCGACGATGCCGGCGGCGCCGAACAGCAGCAGCATCAGCGTGGTGAAGTTCTCCGAGAGCCCGGCCACGGTCTGGATAAACGGCTCGATGTAGCTGTAGGCGGTGAAGTGCGCCGTCACCACGATGACGGTCAGCATGTACAGCGCCAGCAGCGCCGGGCGTTTGAACAGCAGCGGCACGCTGGCCAGCGAACCGGAGTGCTCGCTTTTCAGCACCGGCAGCAGGCGCCACAGCAGCACCAGCGCCAGGGTGGCGCACACCGCGATGCCGATAAAGGTCATGCGCCAACCGAGCAGCTGCCCCACCACCCGCCCAAGCGGCAGCCCGAGCACCATCGCCAGCGCGGTGCCGCCCGCCAGCAGGCTCAACGCCTGGGCTTTCTTGCCCGGCGGCGCCACGCGGATCGCCAGCGAGGCGGTGATCGACCAGAACACCGAGTGCGCCAGCGCCACGCCGGCGCGCGAGATAACCAGCGTGGTGAAGTTCCAGGCCACGGCGGTCAGGATGTGACTGGCGATAAACAGCATGAACACGCCGATCAGCAGCTTGCGGCGCTCGATTTTGCTGGTCAGCAGCATGCACGCCAACGAGGCGGCGGCGACAATCCAGGCGTAAATGGTGATGATCAGGCCGACCTGTTCGGTTTGCATCGAGAAGCTGGCGGCGATATCGCTCAGCAGGCCGACCGGGATAAATTCGGTGGTGTTGAAGATAAAGGCCGAGACGGCGAGGATAACCACGCGCAACCAGGCGGTTGAGCGCGAAACGGGAGCGTGTTCCATGGTAAACAAAATCCGGACAGGTGCGGGCAAGTAGCGATATTTTAACCAACCGGCCAGCTAAATGCGATACGCGTCACACTTTAATTGTGTGGTTTTTTTCGCCGCATTTCGACACATTCGCAGACACACGGTTGCACAAATGCTGTGCTAATCTCTTGAAGCGTACCAATTTTTCCTGCCGCTCTTCCCTTCCGGCCCCCGCAGACGACGCGCCACGCCGAAGAACCGCGCGCAGTGTCCATTTGGCGTTTTCTGAGGCGAGGTCATTATGTCCGCGATTTATGATTGGTCCGTGCTCGCATTGCGCAATGTTTACGATCGCCGCATTCAGGGCAAACCGGTGCTCGACAGCGCCGCGCTGTTCCCCGACGCCGAACGTTTCACCGCCCAATGGCGGCAGATCCGCGAAGAGGCGCTGACCGTCGCCCACGATCTGCACAATATTCCGCGCTTCCACGAGATCATGATCCAGCAGGCGTCGATCTCCGCCAACGACGCGCGCGACTGGCGCATGTTCATCATGAAGGCCTACGGCCAGCCGATCGCCCGCAACCTGGCGCGTTGCCCGACGCTGGCGGCGCTGATCGCTTCGTCGCCGGACGTGCTGTCCGCCTCGCTCTCCTTCCTGGCGCCCGGCAAACAGGTGCCACCCCACCGCGGGCCGTTCCGCGGCATTCTGCGCGGCTATCTGGTGCTGGACATGCCCAAACGCGCCGACGGCGTGCCGGCGGCGGTGCTGAAAGTGGACGGCCGCGAATACCGGCTGCACGAGGGGGAGTTCATGCTGTGGGACGATACCTTCGAACACGAGGTGTGGAACGACAGCGCGCAGGTGCGCACCGTGCTGCTGCTGGACATCCGCCGCCGCGATATGCCCGGCGGGTTGCGGCTGCTCTCCAGCGCCATCATCGCCCTGGTGCGGCTGAACGTGCGCTGGATGCAGCGCCAGTTCTGAACACGGGCATCCCTGCCCAAGGGCGGCGCTCAGCCGCCGCCCAGATAGGCCTTTCTCACCTCCGGATCGTTCAACAGTTCCTGGCCGCTGCCGCTGAGGCGGATCTGGCCGTTGACCATCACATAGCCGCGATCGGACAGCTTCAGCGCGTGGTTAGCGTTCTGCTCCACCAGAAACAGCGTCATGCCGCTGCGGGTCAGCTCACGTAGTACGCCGAAGATCTGCCGCACCACGATCGGCGCCAGTCCCAGGCTCGGCTCGTCCAACAGTAGCAGCTTCGGCCGGCTCATCAGCGCGCGGGCGATCGCCAGCATCTGCTGCTCGCCGCCGGACAGGGTCATCGCCCGCTGATTGCGCCGCTCCTTGAGGCGCGGAAACAGCTCGAACATGCGCGGCAAATCCTCGTCCAGGTAGCGATTGCCGACGGTGATGGTGCCCATCAGCAGGTTCTCCTCCACGCTCATGTCCGGAAAGATGCGCCGCCCTTCCGGCGCCTGCGCGATGCCGCCGGCCGCCACGTAGTGCGTGGAGCGGCGGCTGATGTCCTCGCCGCTAAACAGGATCTGCCCGCCGGCGATACGCGGCTGGCCGAAGATCGACATCAACAGCGTGGATTTGCCCGCGCCGTTGGCGCCGATCAGCGCCACCGTCTCCCCGGCGTTAACCTGCAGCGACACCTGACGCAGCGCCTGGATCGGCCCGTAAAACACGTCCACTTCGCGAAATTCCAGCATCGCCTCGCTCATCCCGCCAGCTCCTCTTCGTCCGCGCCCAGGTAGGCGGCGATCACCGCCTCGTTGTGCTGGATCTCCTGCGGCGTGCCGCGGGCGATCACGTCGCCGTGATCGAGCACGATCACCCGATCGGAGATCTCCATCACCATGCCCATGTCATGCTCGATCAGCAGCACCGTGATGCCGTGATGCTGGCGCAGAAAACGGATGATGCGGCTCAGCGTGGCCGTCTCCACCGGGTTCAGCCCGGCGGCCGGCTCGTCGAGGCAGATCATTTCCGGCGCGGTGCACATGGCGCGAGCGATCTCCAGCCGCCGCTGCTGGCCGTAGGACATCTCCCCCGCCAGCCGGTTGGCGCAGTCCACCAGATCCACCACCTCCAGCCAGTAGAAGGCGTGATCCAGCACGGCGCTTTCCGCACGGCGGTAGCCCGGCGTATTCAGCACCCCGGCGATCAGGTTGCGGTTGCTCTGCATGTGCTGCGCCACCAGCAGGTTCTCCACCACCGACATTTCGCGGAACAGACGGATATTCTGGAAGGTGCGCGCCAGCCCGGCGCGGTTGACCAGGTGGGTGCCGCCGAACATCTTGTAATAGAGGCGCGAGCCGAGCCGCTTCGGGCGAATCCAATCGCCGGCGCGAAACTTCTGCCCCAGCACCTGGATCACGTCGGTCGGCCGCTTGTGGGTATTGAGCAGGATCGCGCCGCCGGTGGCGCGGTAAAAACCAGTCAGGCAGTTGAACACCGTGGTCTTGCCGGCGCCGTTGGGGCCAATCAGGGCAGTGATGGAGCCGCGCTCCACCTCCAGATTGACGTCGTTCAGCGCTTTGATGCCGCCAAAGCGCATCATCAGGTGCTCCACCCGCAAAATGGCGTCGCTCATGGCGCCACCCCCTTGCGTTCGGCGAAGCTGGCGCGGCTGATGCGCACCAGCCCGCGCGGCCGCCAGATCATCATCGCCACCATTAGCACGCCAAACAGCAGCACCCGGTATTCCGCGAAGCTGCGCAGCAGCTCCGGCGCCACCGTCAGCACGAAGGCCGCCAGCACCACGCCGAGGGTGGAGCCCATGCCGCCCAGCACCACGATCGCCAGGATCAGCGCCGACTCGAAGAAGGTGAACGAGGTCGGATTGACGAAGCCCTGATAGGTGGCGAAAAACACCCCCGCCAGCCCGGCGGTGGAGGCGCCCAGCATAAACGCCGACAGCTTCACCAGCACGTGATTCAGCCCGAGAGAGCGGCAGGCGATCTCATCCTCGCGCAGCGCCTCCCAGGCGCGGCCGATCGGCATGCGCGTCAGCCGGTGCTTGATATACAGCACCAGCAGCACCACCAAAAACAACACCGCGTAGATGAAAATGAACTTGAGATTCGGGTTGTAATCGATGCCGAGAAACTCGTGGATCGGCACGCCGCCCTCTTTGGCGCGGCGGCCGAATTCCAGGCCGAACACCGTCGGCGCCGGCACCGAGACGCCGTTCGGCCCGCCGGTAAGCGACATCCAGTTGTTAAGCACCAGCCGGATGATCTCGCCGAATCCCAGCGTGACGATCGCCAGGTAGTCGCCGTGCATGCGCAGCACCGGAAAACCCAGCAGTGCACCGGCCAGCGCCGCCATCAGCGCCCCCAGCGGCAACATCGCCCAAAACCCCAGACCGAGGTACTGATAGCCCAGCGCCAATCCGTAGGCGCCGATGGCGTAAAACGCCACGTACCCCAGATCGAGCAGCCCCGCCAGCCCAACCACGATGTTCAGCCCCAGGCCGAGCAACACATAGATCAGGCCGAGGATCGCCACCGTCAGCAGGTATTTGGTGGCGACGAACGGAAACAGCAGCGCGATCGCCGCCATCAGCGGCAAGATCCAGCGCAGGTTGGATTTATAACCCAGCGGCCGTACGTAGACGCCGTCGTTGCCGCCGTCGAAGCGCGCCAACACCCTGCGCCCCGGCGCGGTTTGCAGGAACAGGCTCAGCAGCAGCCGCCCGACCATCACCGCGACGATAATCCACACCAGCCGGTGCGGTTCGAAGTTGAAACTGTAGCCGTTCAGCACGATGCCGACGATCGGCCCGAACACGATCAGGGCGATCAGCCCGGCCAAGACGGCGTCCAGCAGGCTGCGTTTAACGTCCAGCCCGCCGTTGATCACGGATTGCGACATGGCGTTCTCCTTAAACCTTGGCGATCAGCGGCCGGCCGAGCAGGCCCTGCGGACGGAAGATCAGGATCGCCACCAGCAACCCGAAGGAGAACACGTCCTTGTAATCCGAGTTCACCATGCCGGCGAACTGCGCCTCCGCCACCCCGAGCAGCAGCCCGCCCAGCATGGCGCCCGGCAGCGAGCCGATGCCGCCCAGCACCGCGGCGGTGAAGGCCTTGATGCCGATGATAAAGCCGACGTAAAAATCGAAGGTACCGTAGTTCATGGTGATCAGCACTCCGGCCAGCCCGGCCATGGCGGCGCCGATCACAAACACCAGCGAGATCACCCGATCGGTATTGATGCCGAGAATCGAGGCCATTTTACGATCCTGCTGGGTGGCGCGGCAGATGCGCCCCAGCCGGGTACGCTGAATGATGTAGGTGAGGATCGCCATGCCGAGCAGTGACGCCACCAGAATGAACACCTTGGTGTAGGTGATCTGCACCACGCCGCCGTCGAACTCCAGGCGGAACACGCCGCTCAGCAGCGTCGGGATGCCCTGCTGGCGCGGCCCTTGGCTTATCTGCGCGTAGTTTTGCAGGATTAACGACATGCCGATGGCGGAGATCAGCGGTGCCAGGCGGGTAGAGTTGCGCAGCGGCTTGTAGGCGATGCGCTCGATCACCCAGCCGTACACCCCGGTGATAACGATGGTGAACACCAGCGTGCCCAAGATCAGCAGCGGGAACGAGTGCAGCCCGAAGAACGACAGCAGCGCCAAACCGATGGCGCACAGGTAGGCGGAGATCATGTACACCTCGCCGTGGGCGAAGTTGATCATGCCGATGATGCCGTAAACCATGGTGTAGCCGATGGCGATCAGGCCATACACCGCACCGAGGGTCAGGCCGTTGATCAGCTGTTGCAGAAAGAATACATCCATAATGAGCAGTCTCGCCTGGTAAGGCCGCCAACGCAGTCCGACGCGGCCCAAAGGTCATCGCGGAACGGGCACGCCAGGGCGGCGAGCCCGTCTGTCATAAAGTCACAACGTCAGTATTGGGTTGTTCAAAGCTGGTGATATTTGCCCTTGTCATCCCACTGATAGACCACGTAGTCCGACACCTTCAGGTCGCCCTTCTGGTCCCAGGCTTTCTTGCCCATCACGGTGTCGACGTCGTGCGACTTCAGCCATTCGGCGGCCTTGGCGCTGTCTTTGCCGCCGGTGGCGTTGAAGGCGGCGGCGATCGCCTGGATCGAGGCGTAGGAGTAGAGGGTGTACCCTTCCGGCTCAAAGCCGCTGGCGCGGAACTTGGCGATCACCGCCTTGCCTTCCGGGATCAGGCGCGGATCGTTGCCGAAGGTCATCAGCACGCCGTTGGTGTACTGCGGCCCGCCGGCGGCGGTCACCAGCTCTTCGGTCACCACGCAGTCGCCGGAGAAGAACTTGGCGGTCACGCCCTGTTCGCGCATCTGGCGCACCAGCGGCCCGGCTTCCGGATGGCAGCCGCCGAAGTAGACCACGTCCGGCTTGACCGAGGCGATCTTGGTCACCAGCGCGTTAAAGTCTTTCTCGCCGCGCGACAGCCCCTCATACAGCACTTCCTTGACCCCGCGCTTGTTCATCGCCGCCTTCGCTGCATCCGCCAGCCCTTGGCCGTAGGTGTCTTTATCGTGGATCACCGCGATGCGTTTGGCCTTCAGGGTATCCAGCATGTAGTTGGTGGCGATCACCCCCTGCTGATCGTCGCGCCCGCACATGCGGAACATGGTCTTCATGCCGCGCTCGGTGATCTGCGGGTTGGTGGAGCCAGGGGTGATGGCGATGATGCCGGCCTCGTCATACACCTCGGAGGCCGGCATGGTGGAAGAGGAGCAGAAGTGGCCGACCACCGCCGAGACCTTGTCCTGATCCACCAGCCGGTTGGCGACCGCGACCGCCTGTTTCGGTTCGCAGGCGTCATCCCCCTGCACCAGCTTGATTTTTTCCCCTTTGATGCCGCCGGCGGCGTTGATGTCCGCCGCCGCCTGAGAAGCACCGCGCCAATACTGATCGCCGTAGGTGGCGTTCGGCCCGGAGAACGGCCCGGCGACGCCAATGACGATATCGGCCTGCGCGGAAAACGCCGTACCTAAACAACCGATGAGCAAAGCAGCGAGCGGACTTTTTATCAATTTCGATGACATTGTTATCTTCCTCAGCACTGTTTTCATACCCTAGATAATTGGCGTTGCATCCAGGCGGCAAGAGCATGAGCCCCGAGAGCTGACTCAAGGTCAGTGACCGGGGTAAATGCTCGCAGCCAACACCGAGGCAGCGTCAAGTATGACGGGTATAGCGGAACGCCCGGGGGCGCGGAACTTTCACTTTATGTGTAGACGGGGAAAATAATTTTCTTGAGAGCGCAGTCGCATTCCCCAAAAATGGGTAAGCAAAAATCCAGCCATTGTGACGACGAATACATATTGTTTGCTTATTCATCCTACATATCAGTTGCGGCACGGCGTGTGGCGGGGATAACGGGGGTGAGCCGTACGGCTAAGATGGGAAGGTGCAGGATAGCGAGAGTGACCCTGCACCATCGCTGTGCAAGGGCATGTGCAAGCGACGCGATAACGAGACCGGCGGCAAACATCACCGCCTGGCGATGTAAAATGCCGAAAAACAGCGCAAGGTGCTCATTCCCTCAGCAAACGCACTTTTTTTGCAGTTTAGCGCTTTGACAAACCCCAGGCGCCCCGCTATTATTCGCCCCGTTCACACGATTCCTCTGTAGTTCAGTCGGTAGAACGGCGGACTGTTAATCCGTATGTCACTGGTTCGAGTCCAGTCAGAGGAGCCATATTTAGAGAAGCCCGCTCAGGGAAACCCGAGCGGGCTTTTTGCTTTCTGCCGTTAACCGGGCAACGGCGTCTACAGCACCACTTCGTAGTGAGAGCCGTCCGGCAGTTCAACATCCAGCCGCAGTTTGCCACCGGCCGCCTCAACATAACGTTTGAGCGAAGACAGTTTCAGATCGCGGCCCGGTTTTTCCATCACGGCCACGGTCGGCTGCCGGATCCCCAGCGCCTGCGCCATTTCAACCTGCGTTTTCTGTACTTTTTCGCGCAGCTCGGCAAGGTGAATGTTCAGCATGATGTCCGCCGCCAGCGCCTGCGCGTTGGCCACGACCTCGGGCTTTTCATCCGCAATAAGCTGTTCCAGCGTTCTGCCCATCGCGTCACTCCTTCTCGTTTAATGTGTTCAGCCAACAGGTGAATTCCCGATCGGCAATCTGAAGCATTCGATCGTAAAAGCGTTTTTCATTGCCGGCTTTATTGTCCGCGCAAAGCACAATGCCAATACGGTACGGATCGAAGGCGAAGAATGCCCGCAACGGTTCGCCTCGGCACTGAATGCGCAGCTCTTGCATATTGCTGTAACGTGAGCCTTTCACCGTATCGGCATAGGGTCTGGGCAGACCCGGCCCCTTTTCCCGCAGGACCATCAAAGCGGCAAGCACGCCGGCCCGATCGGCATCGCTGAGTGATCTGAACCCATGATCAAATGCATCCGTTGTTTTAATTTCCCACACGGGACCTCCCTGAAATATAGATCAAAAACTATATAGATTTAAAGCTATAGAAGAGAGGTGCAGGGATGACATGCAAAGGCATGCGTTGTTACTGCAAGGCTGAACGTACATCCGAGCATTTTGCAAACGCAGTACGAGGCATTCACCTTTTTACGAGCGGTATCGAACAATCGTTCAGAGCCACGGAGCGTTTCCCTGCCGCCCCTTTATGAACCCTGTCACAAAACGCGCATGCCGTTTTCGACGCCCGCCGCCGCAGGCGATACCCCTCATACTTGTTAACAGCGCGTTACAACCGGTCGCGCAAAGTTGTTAACGCAGATTGATGCGCCACACGCATCGCGCCATGCGTTTATTGCGCTTATTTACTTTATTTTCCTGAGCGAATCTTCAGCAACAGGCGCGGCGTCAGGCGCCAATAGCAAACTGGAGATAAAGATGCATTCCTCTTCCTCACCCATGACCATCCGGGCCAGATCCGGCGCGATCCTGCGCGTCACATCCGGCAACTTTCTGGAACAGTTCGACTTCTTTCTGTTCGGCTTTTACGCCACCTACATCGCACACACCTTTTTCCCGGCCAGCAGCGAATTTGCCTCGCTGATGATGACCTTCGCGGTATTCGGCGCCGGTTTTCTGATGCGCCCCATTGGCGCCATCGTGCTGGGCGCTTACATCGATAAAGTCGGCCGCCGCAAAGGGCTGATCGTGACCCTGTCGATTATGGCTACGGGCACCTTCCTGATCGTATTGATCCCCTCTTACCAGAGCATCGGGCTTTGGGCGCCGCTGCTGGTGCTGTGCGGACGCCTGTTGCAAGGCTTCTCGGCGGGCGCGGAGCTGGGCGGCGTGTCCGTCTATCTGGCCGAGATCGCCACGCCGGGCCGTAAGGGCTTCTACACCAGCTGGCAGTCCGGCAGCCAGCAGGTGGCTATCATGGTGGCGGCGGCCATGGGCTTCGCGCTCAATGCGGCGCTGGAAGAAGGCGCCATTCGCGAATGGGGCTGGCGCCTGCCTTTCCTGTTCGGCTGCCTGATCGTTCCCTTCATCTTCCTCCTGCGCCACAAGCTGGAAGAGACGCAGGAATTTACCGCCCGACGTCACCACCTGGCGATGCACGACGTGTTTAAAACCCTGCTGAAAAACTGGCCGGTGGTGATCGCCGGCATGCTGATGGTCGCCATGACCACCACCGCGTTTTACCTGATCACCGTCTATGCGCCGACCTTCGGCAAAAAGGTGCTGTTGCTCAGCGCTTCCGACAGCTTGCTGGTCACTCTGCTGGTGGCGATCTCCAACTTCATCTGGCTGCCCATCGGCGGCGCGCTGTCGGACCGTTTCGGCCGCAAACCGGTGCTGGTCACCATGGCGCTGCTGACGCTGGCCAGCGCCTACCCGGCGCTGAGCCTGCTCGCCGCCGCCCCCAGCTTCAGCATGATGCTGGCCGTGCTGCTGTGGTTGTCCTTCATTTACGGCCTCTACAACGGCGCGATGATCCCGGCCTTAACCGAGATCATGCCAACGGAAGTGCGGGTCGCCGGCTTCTCGCTGGCCTACAGCCTAGCGACGGCGGTGTTCGGCGGCTTTACGCCGGTGATCTCCACTGCCCTGATCGAATACACCGGCGATAAGGCTTCACCGGGCTACTGGATGAGCTTCGCCGCGCTGTGCGCCCTGCTGGCAACGCTGTATCTGTATCGCCGCATCGCCATACCGCTGCAAACCGCACGCTAACCCGTAATCGCAATAGGGAATCATGTCATGCAGAAACTCACTCGTTCGATCCTCGCCACGCTGGTGTGCGCCTCCTTCAGTACGGCGGCACTGGCCAAAGACGTGACCGTGATGATCTCCGGCGGCTTCAAAGCCGCGCTGGAGAAGCTGGCCCCGGAATATGAAGCCCAAAGCGGCGATAACATCATTCTGGTGTCCGGCCCCTCCATGGGGAAAACGCCGCAGGCGATCCCCGCGCGGCTGGCGCGCGGAGAGAAAGCCGATGTGGTGATCATGGTAGGCGACGCGCTGTCCCAACTGGACAAAAGTGGCTGGACCCAGCCGGGCTCACGCGTGGAGCTGGCCGATTCGCCGATCGGCATGGTGGTGAAACAGGGCGCGCCCAAACCGGCGATAAAAACGGATGCCGAGCTGCGCAATGTTTTGCTGCAAGCCGACTCTTTCGCCTATTCCGACAGTGCCAGCGGCCGCTACGTCAGCGGCCAACTGTTCAAAAAGCTGGGCATCGAGGAACAGGTGAAAGGAAAGGCGCATAAGATTGAGCGCATCCCGGTGGCCTCTGAAGTGGCGCAAGGGAAATACGCGCTGGGCTTCCAGCAGGTCAGCGAATTGCTGCCCGTGGCGGGCGTCACCTTTATCGGCGAGCTGCCGGAAAACGTGCAGTACATCACCCGCTTCGCCGGCGCGGTGACCGCCAAGGCGGAGCACCGCCGCGAAGGCAAAGCGCTGCTGGACTTCCTCGCCTCCTCTCAGGCGCAGCCGACCATTCGCGCGACCGGTATGCGAACCGTGCCGGCACAGCAGCCGGTCAGTCAGAGTGATACCGTTCAGTAATCAGCTTTTCCAGCTCGGCGGCGACGAAAGACTGCATGCGGCCGCCGCGTCTGATGAGGCCTACGGTGCGTTTTACCACCGGATCGACCAGCGGCACCGACGTCAGCACCGAATGCTCTGAAGCAGGCATCGACATGGCGGGCACGGCGGCAATGCCGATGCCCGCCTCAACCATGCCCAGCATGGTCGTCACATGGCGAGTTTCGCACACGCTGGGGCGTTCCGGCACGAGGTGTTCCAGGCGTTGATCGAGCAGATTACGATTGCCGGAGGTTTTATCCAGCGACACGTAGTCCTGCTGATAAAATTCCCGCCAGGTAAGGCTCTTTTTACCGGCGAGCGGGTGGTCGCGCCGACAGGCGGCCACGTAGACGTCCCCCACCAACGGCACAAACTCAAGATTAGGCTGCAGCCGCCCGGCGAAGCAGATGCCAAAATCGGCCTGGCCGCCGGTGACCGCCTCGATGACATTGCCGGCGCTGCCGTCGATCAGCTTAACGCGCACGCGGGGATAGCGAAGCCGGAAACGGCGTATCACGTCGGGCATGAAATAGTAGGCCGCCGACGGCACCGTGGCGACGGTGATCAACCCCACCCGCTCTTGGCTGACCTTATCGATATCGGCCATCACCGCTTCGACGTTCATCAGCAGCTGATCCGAACGTTCGGCAAAGGCCTGCCCGTACAGCGTCAAAGTCACGCGCCGGGTGGTGCGATCGAACAGTTTGATGCCCAGCGCGTTTTCCAGCTTCTCAATCCTGCGGCTCAGCGCCGATTGCGACAGGCAGATAGACTCTGCGGCCAGCCGAAAATTGCCGTACTCCACCAGCGCGCGAAACGCATAGAGATCGTTGAGATCAAAATTCACGGGCATAACGGCCAACTCTCCTTGCTGAAAGGGCAGAAAACGCAAAACAACGATGATAACCGCCGATATCGCCACGGTAACCGGCTTGGTGGTTCAGCCACCAAAGCCCCTATCGCCCCAGCAGCACCGTTGCCCAAACCACAATGGTCAGCACCACGGCCACCAGCTGCGCTGCGCCGCCCAGATCTTTGGCGCGTTTGGATAACGGATGCAATTCCAGCGAAATGCGATCGACCACGGTTTCAATCGCCGTATTAAGCAGTTCTACCACCAATAGCAGAAAACTGCAGATGATTAATAACAGTCGCTCCATTTTTGTAATATCTAAACCAAATGTAACAACCAGTAAAATGGCGTTAATAACCAATAATTGGCGAAACGCATCTTCGGTCAGCACGGCATCAATAACACCGGCCCAGGAATTCCTTATGCTATACGTTAATCGGCTTATTCCCTTTTTCTTTTTTTCAGGCATACCTTCTGCTCTCATCAACATGACGACACCCCCTTCAAATAAATCACGCGCCGTGAATTTATCTCGGGTTTATTAATTAAAGACCTTAACCGTTCGCCCTCAGGAGAGGATTCATTCGCTTACGCGGCGCCCGCACAACCGTGAAGCGACCAGCGAGAAAAATGCCCCGGCGGGATGATTATCCTGAGGACGTTAAAAGACGATACGTTATCAGCCGGTTAAAGCGTTTTCTCGTACAAGCGGTAGCGCTTATAAGGGACCGCCCCGATGCGTTCTAAAATCGTCCGCATGCCGGTATTGGTTTCCAGGATCCACGACATTTCCAGCGCGTCGATATTGCGCTTGGCGAAAGGCTCGCGCAGCGCCTCAATCAGCAGCAGCGCAATAATCGGCCCGATGCGGCTGAATTGATATTCCTGGCGCACGCCCATCAACGGCACGCGCGCGGTGCGCACGCCGCTGACCTTCAGCCGCCACAATAACTTCGCCCAGCCGAACGGCAATAGCCGCCCCTGCAGATCGGCAATGGCTTCGTTAATGTTCGGCAAGCCGACGATAAAGGCGCAGGGTGCGCCATCCACCTCGGCGATATGGATCATATCGTCGGGCACCAGGAACTTCAGCTGATCCCCCATGGTGGCGAACTCGTGCTCGGTGAACGGGACAAACCCCCAGTTATGCTGCCATCCGGAATTGAACACCTCGCGCAGCACCTGCATCTCCTCGCGAAAGCGCTTGCGGTTGAGGCGGCGAACGGTCACCTTTTTGCGTACCTGGTCCATCATCCGGGTTAACGACGGCGAAAAGTGCAGGTCGGTTCTCTTCATCCAATAGGCAAGTAAATCAATGCCTTCGGTATAACCCTGCTGCGCTATCTGGGGCGCGTAATAAGGCTTGGCGTGCGTCATCAGCGCCGACGGCGGGGTGTCGAACCCTTCGACCAGCATGCCGCTTTCCTGATTGATATTGAGACTGAATGGCCCGGTGATTTTGCGCGCGCCTTTCGCCCTCAACCACTCCTCCGCTACCGTGAATAACGCGCTGAACACGGCAGGATCGTCAACGGCATCAATCATGCCGAAGTGGCCGGTATCCTCGCCGTGCAGCTCGCGGTGCAGGGAATCAATTTGTGCGGTGATGCGCCCAACGACCTTCCCCTGTTTTTTGGCCACCCACGCCTGCCATTCAATATGGTCGGTGCCGGGATTCTTCTTTGACAGGTGCTCTTCGCGCTCTAAATACAGCGGCTCAATCCAGTTCGGATCATCGCGAAACAGTAACGAGGGGAAAGCAATAAATTCTTTAAGCTCGCGTTTATCCAGAACTTTCTCAACACGGATCATAAATAGCCTTAGGTTTTAATAAAATAATTAACTATGCGCGCGACAATGCCTTTAGCATTTTTTATGCTGTTCTCTTTTATTGGATTAGTGTATTGCCTCCGGTTTAACGATAAGAAAAACCGAATATTACCCCCTATGAATCAGCGCATTATTGGCTCGACATTCACCCTGTGATTTTCGTGATTGCTCAAAAAAGAAAAACAAAAAGCGGCGCAGGCATGCTACGCTAATGGTGCTCTTTTATTATTTCGTGCTGTTCAGGCAAAAGAAACCCGCCGCTTTTAGTGTACCGACTTTAATCAGGAGGTGCGCCGCCATTTTTACCACTTAATGCTCTTTTTAAGATTCAGGTTAAATCAGGCATTCACTTTTTGATTTCTTGCGGCATACTGTTTAGGAAGTGTTTAAGTTCCAAGATTGCCATGCATGAGGTCATAACCTATGAGCCGACAGTTATTTCCTGCTCAACATATGCAGATGAAAGAACGGCAAAACCCGGGTATTACCCTAGCCTCTCGTATATCTCCAGGGCGCTGTTCAAGGCTGATAACGCGAGTCAATAACGCGCTATCCGGTTAATAACCTGCGTGCTACTCAAGCACGACAATATACGCTGTTCGCGGAATGAAGATGGTTGAATAACAAACTTATTCGAAACCTATTCATAGTAAAACATCAATTACCTCGCCAAGAGTGATTTATCTCTTTTGGTGATTTTTAATCTATGGCTAAGTTTGTCTATGTCTGAAACAAGTTCCGTTCATTCTCTTCCCATGCGCTATGCGGACTTCCCCACTTTAGTGGACGCGTTGGATTACGCGGCACTCGGTAATACGGGAATGAATTTTTACGACCGTCGCAATCAACTCGTGACCGTTCTCGAATATCGCACGCTGCAGCAAAAAGCGATCTCGGGCGCGCGGCGTTTATTGTCCCTGAAGCTCAAGAAAGGCGATCGCGTGGCGCTGATCGCTGAAACCAGCGCGGGATTCGTTGAAGCCTTTTTCGCCTGCCAATATGCCGGCCTGGTGGCGGTGCCGTTGGCGATCCCGATGGGCGTGGGCCAGCGCGACTCTTACACCGCCAAGCTGAAGGGGCTGATTGCCAGCTGCAACCCCGCGGCAATCATCAGTAGCGAAGAATGGACGCCGCTGATCGCGTCGGCCACGGAAAAGGCGCCGTCGCTGCACATCCTCAGCGACGAGGATTTTAACGCCTTGCCGGAGCCGGAAATCGCGTTGCCGGCGCCCTCGCCCGACGACATCGCCTATCTGCAATACACCTCGGGCAGCACCCGCTTCCCGCGCGGCGTGATCATTACCCAGCGGGCGGCCATGGCGAACCTGAACGCGATCAGTCGCGACGGCATCAAGCTGCGCGCGGGCGACCGCTGCGTCTCCTGGCTGCCCTTCTATCACGATATGGGCCTGGTCGGTTTCCTGCTGACCCCGGTAGCGACCCAGCTGTCCGTCGATTACCTGCGCACGCAAGATTTCGCCATGCGTCCGATGCAGTGGCTGAAACTGATCGCCAAGAATCGCGGCACGGTCTCCGTCGCCCCGCCGTTCGGCTACGATCTGTGCCTGCGCCGCAGCAACGCCAAAGAGCTGGCCGATCTGGATCTCTCCAGCTGGCGGGTCGCGGGCGTGGGCGCCGAGCCGATCCCGGCCGAGCTGCTCGGCCAGTTCGGCGACCACTTCAGCAGCATCAACTTCGACAGTAAAGCCTTCATGCCCTGCTACGGCCTGGCCGAGAACACTCTGGCGGTCAGTTTTTCCGACCCTTGCTCCGGCCCGCAAACCAACGCCGTCGACCGCGATATTTTGGAGTACGAGGGTAAGGCGGTCGCGCCCGGCAAGAAGACCCGCGCCGTCTCGACCTTCGTCAACTGCGGCCGAGCGCTGCCCGGCCACCGCATCGAGATCCGCAGCGAAACCGGGCAACCGCTGCCGGAACGCCAGGTCGGCCACATCACGATTTCCGGCCCCAGCCTGATGAACGGCTATTTCTGCGACGATGAATCTCAGAAGCAAATTCAGGTGACCGGCTGGATGGATACCGGCGATCTGGGCTACCTGCTGGACGGTTATCTGTACGTCACCGGCCGCAAGAAGGATTTGATCATCATTCGTGGCCGCAATATCTGGCCGCAGGATATCGAGTACGTCGCGGAATCCGAACCGGAAATCCGTTCCGGCGATGCGATCGCCTTCGTGACCGAAGAACACGACGAAGCGGCCAGGATCATTTTGCAAATCCAGTGCCGAGTCAGTTCGGAAGAACGCCGGGAACAAATCGTGCATTCGCTGAGCGCGCGCATTCAAAGCGAGTTCGGCATTGCGGTGGACATCGAGCTGCTGCCGCCGCACAGCATTCCCCGTACGTCGTCGGGCAAACCCGCCCGTGCCGAGGCCAAAAAACGCTGGCTGAGCGCTTCGCTCTACCCGCAAATGCCGCAGCTGGCCGGTTTCGCGCAATGAGCGGCACCGTGGCGGTGACGGGCGCGACCGGCTTTATCGGCCGGCACATCGTCCAGGAACTGCTGGCGCAAGGATTTAGCGTGCGCGCCCTGACGCGGCGCGCCGGAAAAGCCGCCGCCGACAACCTGCAATGGATCCCCGGCGAGCTGGAAGATCGGCCCTCGCTCACCGAACTGGTGCGCGGCGCGGAATGCGTGGTGCATTGTGCGGGCCAGGTGCGCGGGCATGCGGAAACGGTTTTTACCCGCTGCAACGTCACCGGCAGCCTGAATTTGATGCAGGCGGCCAGGCAAAACGGCCGCTGTCATCGCTTCCTGTTCATGTCGTCGCTGGCGGCCCGCCATCCGACGCTGTCCTGGTACGCTCATTCAAAACAGGCCGCCGAACAGCAACTCATCGCCGCCAGCGGCGATGTCGCGCTGGGGATTTTCCGCCCCACGGCGGTTTACGGGCCCGGCGATAAAGAGCTGAAACCGCTGTTCAACGGTCTGCTGCGCGGCGTACTGCCCCGGCTGGGCGCGCCTGACGCCAGGCTCTCTTTTCTGCACGTGAGCGATTTGGCCAAGGCGGTCAGCCAATGGGTGCAGGCCGAACCCGCGCAGCCGAATATTTACGAACTGTGCGACGGCGTGGCCGAAGGCTATAACTGGCTGCGCCTGCGGGACATCGGCGCCGCCGTTCGGCACGGGCCGGTACGTCTGGTGGGCATTCCGCTGCCGCTGCTGAAAGCCATGGCGGATATCAGCGTGGTGTGGAACCGCCTGGTCAAACAAGAGCCGATGCTGACGCGCAGCAAAATACGCGAATTAACGCATCACGACTGGTCCGCCAGTAATCACGCGCTGTCGCAACAGATTAATTGGTTTCCACAGGTGAGTTTGGAGCGCGCACTGCGTGAAGGGCTGTTTTAATTATTCCAAATAGAGGTGTGTCAACATTCTTATGCTAAATCGCGATGCTGTAATGGATTATATCCTGACGTGTTTGCAAGGTATCGTCGAAGGCGGAGTGGAAATAAAACCTGATAGCGATCTCGTCAATGATCTTGGCCTGGAATCCATCAGAGTCTTGGATCTGCTGATGATGCTGGAAGATGAATTAGATATCTCCATTCCTATCAATATATTGCTTGATGTCAGAACGCCTGAGCAACTGCTTGATGCGCTGCGCCCTTATCTGGAGAAAAGCCATGGGACTGTATGATAAGTTTGCGCGGCTCGCCAATGACCGTGAACAATTTCAAACGTCCGGTCTAAATCCGTTCGGCACCTGTATCGACGAAGTCTATTCCGCCACCCAGGGCCGCATCGGCAATCAAAAGATTGTCCTCGCCGGCACCAATAACTACCTTGGCCTGACGTTCGATGCGCAGGCGATCGCCGCCGGCCAGGCAGCCCTGGCGGCGCTCGGCACCGGCACCACCGGCTCGCGCATGGCAAACGGCAGTTACGGATCGCACCTGACGCTGGAACGGGAGCTGGCGGAATTCTTCGATCGCCCCAGCGCCATCGTGTTCTCCACCGGCTATACCGCCAACCTGGGCGTCATCAGCACGCTGGCGGGGCCGGGCTCCGTGGTGTTGATCGACGCGGACAGCCACGCGAGCATTTACGACGCCTGCGCCCTCGGCGGCGCGGAGATTATTCGCTTCCGCCACAATGACGCCGCCGATCTGGAGCGCCGCATGGTGCGCCTGGGCGAACGCGCCCGCGAGGCGATCATTATCGTGGAAGGCATCTACAGCATGCTGGGCGACGTCGCCCCGCTGGTGGAAATCGTCGACATCAAGCGGCGGCTGGGCGGCTATCTGCTGGTCGACGAAGCGCACTCCTTCGGCGTGATGGGCGAGCACGGCCGCGGCCTGGCCGAAGCGCTGGGCGTCGAGCAAGACGTGGATATTATCCTGGGCACCTTCAGCAAAAGCCTGGCTTCGATCGGCGGTTTCGCCGTCGGTGGCAAGGGGATGGACGTGCTGCGCTACAGCAGCCGGCCGTATATCTTTACCGCTTCGCCGTCGCCGTCCAGCATCGCGTCGGTGCGCACGGCGCTGCAAAAAATCGCGCGCCATCCCGAGCTGCGGGAAAAGCTGTGGAGCAACGCGCACCGTCTGTACCACGGCCTCGCTGAACTGGGGTATACCCTGGGGCCGCGCATCAGCCCGGTGGTGCCGGTGATGATCGGTTCGAAGGAAGAAGGATTGCGTTTCTGGCGCGAGCTGATCGCCCACGGCGTATATGTAAACCTGGTGCTGCCACCGGCCGCGCCGGCGGGCGTCACCCTGTTGCGCTGCAGCGTCAATGCCGCGCACAGCGATGAAGAGATCGACGCCATCGTGCGCGCCTTTGCGGCGCTGAAAAAATAAAGTCTTTCCCTCTCGGCCGCGGCGACGGTGCCAAAACAGCATCGCCGCCCTGCCGAATCGCTGCGCGCCTCAGTGCGCAGCCGTTGATGCCCCATCAGCCGAATAGCGATAGCCCTGCGCCGTCATAAATTCCGCGATGGCTTTTTCCGCCGCCGAAAGCACCTCCTCGATCGGTCGATCGGCATCGAGATCCACGATGTCGGCGCCTTCAAACGTCAATAACGGCGTGGCGGCGATCTTCTTCTCCAGCGCCGCTTTGCGGTGATCGGGTTTGCGCGCGCAGGCCACGTCCAGACTGACATTCAGCTTGAGCACCAGATCCGGTTTTTGCCCCGCCATCCATTGGAACGCCGCCCGCTCGCGCGCCGCCAGCCAACGGACGAAACGGCTCCCTTCAACGTCGACGGGAAAAACCGTACCGTCGTAAGCGCCGGGGATTTGCGCCTGCGGAAAACGGTCGGTCAACACGATGAGCCCTTGCCGACGATACGCCAGCATGCGGCGAAACCGCAGCAGCCGCCGCCCGACGAAGGCGATGATCACCGCCGACGGCAACAGGCCGATCCGGGATTTTTTCGTTTTGACTTTTTTGGTATTGCTCTCGATAGCCTTGCCCACCGAGCGCCCGAGCAGCGGCAGTTTCGCCGCCGCGCGCCCGACGTTGCCCGCCTGTTTGCCCAGATGCACCTGCACCGCCGGGCCATAATGTTTCACATATTCGATCAGATGTTCACAAACGGTGGACTTACCCGATCCGTCGCTGCCGATAACCGCAATCAGCGGCGGAAGTTTTGCACTCATAATCAGACTCTCTTTCAATACACCAGAAATGGCGTGCCAGGCTTGTAGCGAAATATCACTCAACGCCGCATCAAACAGCACAAAAGATTAAGCGAAAATTGAAAACCTCTGCTCTTTTTTCGCCGTGCCACATGCCGGAATTAACATAAAAAGCGAAACCGGCACACGCACAGCCAATTAGCACAAAATAACAAGAACGAGCGCCATAAATATCAATTCAAATAACGAAAAGAAATACAGCCATCATTATTTTATCGCAGCAAAGCACAATAAATATCTTGAACCCAAGGCGTATTGGAATACAATAGTTTTTTTCGCATTGGATCAATTATTGTGAGTCAGCAGATAAGATCTTCGTCTGATCGCTCGCCCGTGCGCGTCATAGCGATAACCGGCTGTGACGGCTCGGGAAAATCCACCTTGGCCGCCAGCCTGGTCAACGCCTTATCGGCAAAAGAACCTGCCGAACTGCTTTATCTCGGCCAGTCTTCCGGGCGTATCGGTGAATGGATCAGTTCGCTGCCGATTATTGGCGCCCCCTTCGGGCGTTATTTGCTGAAGAAGTCGGAGCGCGTGCACGATCGCCCTTCCACGCCGCCGGATAATGCCACGGCGCTGGTGATTTTCTTACTCTCCTATTGGCGCGTTTATAAATTCCGCCGCATGCTGAAGAAAAGTCGCCGTGGCGCATTGCTAATTACCGATCGTTATCCGCAGGCCGAAGTGGCGGGATTTCGTTTTGATGGCCCGCAGCTGGCAAAAACCGCCGGCGGCAATCGCTGGGTACGCTGGCTAAGAAAGCGCGAACAACACCTGTACCAGTGGATGGCGTCTTATCAGCCCTTATTATTAATTCGGCTGGATATTGACGAGCAAACGGCCTATTCACGCAAACCCGACCACTCGCTGGCGGCGTTGCGTGAAAAGATCGCCGTTATCCCGCACCTGACGTTTAACGGCGCTAACATATTGGATTTAGACGGCCGCGAACCGGCCAACCGTATTTTCGATGAATCGCTGCGCGCCGTTAAAATATCGCTGAGGGCCGCCAATGCCTAGCCGACAAATAACCCTTTCGTACCGAAACAGATGAAAAAAAATAAACTCACCGCCGAACAGGATACCTCTTCCGCCTGCATCACCGGGCTGATTGCCGTAGTGGGCAGCGACGGCACGGGCAAGTCCACGCTGACCGCCGATCTGGTGAAAAATCTGCAGCAACATCGCCCCACGGAGCGGCGCTATTTGGGGCTGATCTCCGGCGAAGACGGCGACAAAATCAAGAAATTGCCGTTCATCGGCGTGTGGCTGGAACGGCGCCTGGCGGCCAAATCCGATAAAACCCAGCGCATGAGCAACAGGCCGCCGGCGCTGTGGGCGGCGCTGATCATGTACGGCTTTTCGCTGTGGCGCGCTGCCAACCTGCGCAAGGTGCGGCAGCTGGCGCAGAGCGGCGTGCTGGTGATCAGCGATCGCTACCCGCAGGCGGAAATTTCAGGTTTTTACTACGATGGGCCCGGCATCGGCGTAGAACGCGCAAAAGGCTGGCTATTGAGCCGCCTGGCGGCGCGCGAACGCCGTTTATATCAACGCATGGCCGTCTATCGGCCGGAGTTGATCATTCGCCTTGATATCGACGTCGATACGGCGTTTTCGCGCAAGCCCGATCACAGCTATGAAGAGCTGAAAGACAAGATTTCCGCCATGGTGCGCCTGCAATATAACGGCACGCGCATCATCGAGCTTGACGCCAGAGCCCCTTACGACGAGGTGCTGAGCAACGCGCTCAACGCCATTTCCGCCGTGGTGAACCCCGCGAAGCGCCCACAGAGCGACATCGGGCAACCCGGCGAAAACGCCGGCAAAGAAACTCAGGTTTATTAAACGCATACAGGGCAAGCGCATGACAGCGGAACACAAGATGCAGAAAAATAACGATAACGGCTGGTTTGGGTTATGAAACGGTGGTTTTCCGATGGTGCGTTTCGCTCCATTTTACGTAATGCCGCCTACTTAGGCTCCGGCAGCGTCGCCAGCGCGCTGCTTGGCCTGCTGGCGCTCTCCTGCGCCGGTAAAGGCATGTCGCCTGAAATGTTCGGCGTGCTGGTGGTGATCCAGGCCTACACCAAAGCGGTCAGCGATTTCATCAAATTCCAGACCTGGCAGTTTGTGGTGCAATTCGGCACCCCGGCGCTGGAGCATCAAAACACCGGGCGCTTCCGCGACGTCGTCGCCTTCTCCTTCGGGCTGGATATCGCCAGCGGCGTCATCGCCGTGCTGGGCGGCATGATCATGCTGCCGTTCTTGTCTCACGCCCTGGGGCTGGACAGCGAAAGCTTCTGGCTCGCCATGCTGTACTGCACCCTGATCCCGTCGATGACCTCGTCCACGCCGACCGGCGTGCTGCGCGCCTTCAACCGTTTCGATCTCATCGCCATCCAGCAGGCGATCAAGCCGTTCCTGCAGGCGGTGGGCAGCGTCATCTCCTATTATTTCGATCTGGGGTTCCCCGGCTTTATCGTCACCTGGTACGCCTCTAACCTGATCGGCGGCACGCTGTTTTGGTGGTTCACCGCGCGCGAACTGCGCCGCCGCGATATCCACGGCGCGCTGAGGCCGCGCCTGTTCAACGTCGCGCGCCGCATCGAGGGCGCCTGGAACTTCGTCTGGACCACCAACATCGCCCATACCATCTGGGCCGCGCGCAACTCCTGCACCACCGTGCTGGTGGGCGTGGTGCTCGGGCCGGCCGCCGCCGGGCTGTTCAAGATCGCCATGACCTTCTTCGATGCGACGGGCACCCCGGCCAAGCTGCTGGAGAAAAGCTTCTATCCCGAGATCATGCGCCTGGATCCGCGCACCAAGACCCCGTGGCTGCTGGGCCTGCGCTCCTCGCTGCTGGCCGGCGGCATCGGCCTGGCCGTCGCGGTGTTGATGTTGCTGGTGGGCAAACCGCTTATTTCCGCGGTGTTCGGGCAGCAATACCTGGAAGCCTATGACCTGATTCAAATCATGCTGGGCGCGATCATCGTTTCCATGATGGGCTTCCCGCAGGAATCTTTACTGTTTATGGCAGGCAAGCAGCGCGCTTTCCTGATCGCGCAGGCGACGGCCTCGGCGGCCTACATTGCGCTGCTGGTGTCGATGGCGTATGCCTTCGGCGTGCAGGGCGCCGCCTTCGCTTATTTACTGGGGCAATGTTTAGACGTTCTGTTATCCCTGATACCGACGATCGGCGCCTACCGCAATCGCTTTATGTTGGGGCTGAATGTGCCCAAAGAGAGTAATCAATGACCGCTAACACGAATTGGAAGAAGTTCTCCGCCGAAACCACCCAGGCGCTGTTTGTCGCGGTGGAAGAGGACGACCTGGTTGAGGCGAATATCAGCCTGCCGCAGCAGATCGATCTGGAATGCTCTCCCGAGAGCATTCGGGACAACTACGCGCTGTGCCTGCAGTTTTGGGAAGACGGCTTTTCCCGCCGCGAGCTGCTGCAGTTGGTGAACGGTTTCCTGCAAGACCCGCAGTTGGCGGCGGCTACCCGCATGCGCTACAAATATATCCGCGCCCGCTATAAGCACCTGCGCTTCGCCCAGCAGCTGTACGGCGCGCCCCATCGCGCTAACCGCCTGTTCCACATCACCACCGTGGTGCTCGGCCATTTTCAGGACGCGTTTCGCAACGGCAACCAGAAGAACCTGACGCTGTACGGCAACCTGCTGCGGCTGCTGCTCAGCAAGCCGGTGTGGTCATCTGTGCGCTATGCGCTGCGCCACACCCGGCTGGAAAGCGCACAGGGCTTTATCACCTACCGCCAGGAGCAGATGCGCCAGCTGCAGACGCTGATCGCCAGCCCGGCGCTGACCGGACATCAGTTCCACGACGTGCGCAAAATCGTCAGCCGCCAGGTGTCGTTTTACGACACGCTGAGATCGATCGATCCCGACAACCGCGAGGCCCGGCAGATCTCGCGCTTCCTGGCGGCGATTAACGGCCTGATGGGCGACCGACACGACGTGATGGTGGCGGACAAGCTGGCCGGCGGCGATATCTATGATAGGCCGGCGATCCTGGATATCGACATCCGCCAGCGCCTGGAGCTGCTGCTGGCGCGCTTTCCGCTGTCGTATTCCCAGCCGGCCATCGCGGCGGGCAGATAAGCGCGTTGCGCGTAGCCATGATGACGTTACGTCGCTTGCTGACCCTCGCCCTGCTGCTGTCGCCGCTGGCGGCATCCGCGCATAACTTCATGCATGGCCGGCCGGTGGCGCCAATAGCCATCGCCGATCGCGGCGAGCTGCTGCTGCGCAACGGCGATTTCAGCTACCGGCCGTGGAACAGCGCAAAACTGGCGGGCAAGGTGCGGGTGATCCAGTACATCGCCGGGCGCACCTCCGCCAAAAAGAAGAACTCGTTGCTGATCAACGCCGTCAAGGACGCTAACCTGCCGGGCGATCGCTTCCAGCCGACCACCATCGTCAACACCGACGACGCGATACCGGGCTCCGGCTTCTTCGTGCGCGGCAAGATCGAGAAAAACAAGCGGCATTACCCCTGGGCGCAGTTCATCGTCGACAGCGACGGGCTGGGGCGCATGGCCTGGCGGCTGCCGGAGGAGAGCTCCACCATCGTGGTGCTGGATAAGGCCGGGCGCGTGCAGTGGGCGAAGGACGGCGCACTCACCCCGCAGGAAGTTGACCAGGTGATCGCCCTGCTGCGCACCCTGATCGACCGGGAGACGCCATGACGCGCACGCCGCCGGGAGCCGATGACGCATGTCTTTGATTGAACGCTATATCACGGTTGAGATCCGACGCCTGGTGATGATGATCGCCGGGTTTCTGATCTTTATGTTCGCCAGCTACTCCGCCCAGCGCTACCTGACCGACGCCGCCAACGGCACGCTGGCGCTGCGGGTGGTGGCCGAGGTGGTTTTCTATAAATCGCTGATCGCGCTGGAGATGATATTGCCCGTCGCGCTGTATGTCTCGGTGGCGGTGGCGCTGAGCCAGCTGTACAGCGATGCGGAGATCACCGCCATGCTGGCCGCCGGCGCCAGCCCGCTGCGGCTGTACAAAGCGGTGCTGATACTGGCCGTGCCGCTGGCGATCGCGGTCACGCTGCTGTCGCTGTATGGCAGGCCCTGGGCGTACGCCAATATTTATCAGCTGCAGCAAGAGTCGCAGTCGGTGCTGGACGTGAGCCACCTGCAGGCCGACAAATTCAACGTCAGCGGCAACGGCCGCATGATCCTCGCCAATCACGTCGACAAAACGGCCAACCACCTGACGGACGCCCTGATTTATGTGCGCGGCGGCCATCACACCAACCTGTACCGCGCGCAGTCGGTGGAGGTGCTCGACGCCTCTCCCGCCAGCCCCGCCGTGCGGCTGAAAACCGGCACCGCCTATGTGCTGGATCGCCAGGGCACCGACGACAACGGGCAGAACTACGACAACTTTGACATCGCGCTTAAACCGTTCGTGCCCAGCGCCGAGAGCCGGCACAAATCGGCCTCGCCGGCGGAGCTGGCGCGCTCCGCCGATCCGGGTGACGCCGCCGAACTGCAATGGCGCGAAAGCCGCGGGCTGACCACCGTGCTGATGGTGCTGCTGGCGATCCCCTTTAGCCGCATCAAGCCGCGACAGGGACGCTACGCCGCGCTGCTGCCCCTGACGGTGCTGTTTACCGTGATTTTCTACGGCGGCAACATTTGCCGCACGCTGGTGGCCAACGGCTCTCTGCCGACGATCCCCGGCGTTTGGCTGGTGCCGCTGGCGATGGCTGTCGGCATCGCCCTGCTGCTGGCGCGCGACTTATCCCTGCTGCGGACACCCTCCCGATGACTATTTTTAGCCGTTACCTGATCCGCAACGTGTTCATCGGCTTCGCCGCCGCGGCCGGGCTGCTCATCCCGCTGTTCACCACCTTCACGCTGATCAACGAGCTGGAGGACGTGACCCCGGGCGGCTACCGCTGGCAGCAGGCGCTGCTGGTGACCGTGCTGACCCTGCCGCGCAGCCTGGTCGATCTGGGGCCGTTTATCGCGCTGCTCGGCGGCATCGTCGGGCTGGGGCAGCTGTCTAAAACCCTGGAGCTGACCGCGATCCGCTCCGCCGGGATGTCGATATTCCGCATTGCGCTGGTGATGCTCGCCGCCGGGCTGCTGATGAACCTCTCGCTCGGCGCCCTCGATGAATGGGCCGCCTCGCCGCTGCAGCAACGCGCGCTGCAAATGAAGAACAACGCCCTGGCGCAGTCGAACGATAACGACGTCACCGTGAACCCGCTGTGGGCGCGGCGCGGCAACGAGTTTGCGACGGTAAAAACCGTCGATGAGAACGACCAGCCCCACGGCATTGAGATCTTCCGTTATCAGGCCAACCGCGCGCTGGAATCTTACCTTTACGCCGAAAGCGCCAGCACCGCCGCCGACGGCAGCTGGCTGCTGCACAACGTGATGCAGAAAAGTTGGCAAGGCGGCAAGGAGACGATTGAGCGGCAGAGCAGCCTGCCGTGGCGCTCGCTGTTCACCGTGCCGAGCCTGAAAGAGCTGACCCTGCCGGCCGGCAGCTTCTCGCTCCAACAGCTGGATCGCTATATCGATTACCTGCAGGGCTCGGGCCAGCCCAGCACCGAATACCGCCTGGCGCTGTGGAAAAAACTCGGCCAGCCCCTGCTGGTGCTGGCGATGATTTTGCTGGCCATCCCGTTTACCTTCACCGCCCCGCGTGCGCCCGGCATGGGCAGCCGGTTAGCGCTCGGCGTGATCGTCGGGCTGTTGACCTACATCGCTTATCAGATTGTCCTCAACCTGGGGTTGCTGTTCGCCCTCAATGCGCCTTTCACCGCCCTCGCCCCGCCGCTTTTGATCCTGGCGCTGGCGTTGGCGCTGGTTTATCGGTTTGATCGGCGGGGTTAGGGAAAGCGCTGATGCAGAGGCGTGCCTGGCATGCTTGCGGACAACGGAGAGAGTATCAAGCGGAACAATGCCATCACATACAGGGGCAAGGTTCCGCTTTGCGTGCTGAGACTCATCTGATTGGCCGCCTGGCATCAATCTTGCTGGTGCATCTCAATGTTATAGCCAAGGCTGGCAAACTTATTTATCAGCTTTTGAATAGAGCCAATACTCCATTGATTAGTCACTAGCACTATCTCACCGGAGGCAAGCTCAATGGTTTCATCATGAAATCGCTTACGCCGTGACGCAATCACATCCTGTTCAGCTTTAATAAGGCTGCGATGGATATCATCGCCAAACACGGACGCTATCGCCTGCATACCATACGGATTAGTATCCATAATCCATTCGTTCATCAGCTCATAGGCCAGATTTCTTTTATTATAAACCACACCCTTATAGATAAATTTCGAGTAATCTCTCTCTCCTTTTTCTTTGGCATCCCTGGCCTCCGTTTCTTTTCGTTTCTGTCTAACCAAGAAATCTTTTGCTTCGGGCAGTGGTATTATCTGTTCAAAATTGACCAATATCTTATCAAGGTGTAGATAAGGGCTTAACTTGAAACAGCTGACATTTAACCCGTTGTTGTTCAGCCAAAGTACCGTATTAGTCACTTCCGTAGAGAAATCAGCCGAGATCAGAACGATCCTTACCTGAGTATTGAAGTCAGCAATCTCACTTTCGTCTCGCTCACAAAACTTGAGTATCTCCTGCTCTGCGTTCTTAGCAACACCTTCTTTATCAAGATGTTTTTGGTAGCACTCCGCAGCATCATTAAACGTCATTTGTGAAACCATGGCGGCATACCTTACCGCCTGAAGCTCCATATGCGCACCTTGTTCATCCCGCTTCAGCTCAACGACAACCAGATTAAATGCCTTGTCGATACAGAGTAAATCAATTCTACGTTGACTATTTTCCCAATTGTTAAACTCTTCCTGGATTACCAGGCAATCGGGCAAAAAATCGCTCATATTCTTGGCTATTGCTGACTGAATATCCCTGCGTTCAAGGATCGATTCGCGCATAAATGTGGTTTTAGCAACCTTTTTGAATTCTTGATCTTCCAAAGTGAATAAACCCATGACTCCCTCATTATTAAATCTTAAATAGTTTAAGTTTGAAAACAATATTTCATGAATTTAATCTATCACGACGGAAGGAATTTTTCTCTTGGAAAAACAGTTGGTAGGCCTTCTGATATTAATGCAAACATGAGAAAGTTGATTATTGTTTAAATAATCAACATCAGCTCATGCGACCGCCACTGGTCAATATCTGGTTCTGGATTAATGGCCAAGTACTTACTTCTTCCGCCCTCTGGATTTTATCGCTATGCCTCATTCCAATAAGGCGCCCTGAAATTTCACACCTTGCCGGACTTTATGATAGAGAACCATTTGAAGACTTGAGCAAAATGAATGGCCGTTCTGGTACCCAACAATAAGGCGCTGCCCGTACCGTCCCCTAACCGGCTAGGGTTTATGAACGACTATGAGTGCCTGCGCCGCCACTCATCGACGACATCACCTAACGTCTTTGGCATGTCATTGCGTATCCATGCCATAAACTCACGATCGAAGCGAAAATCTTCTCCGCACGCCTCAACCATGAAACGACGAACGTTTTGCGTATTTTTGTAGCTTTTGTCCACGATCGTGGCGCGTGTTAGCAATGCGCTATGCCAATCGATTTTCAATTTAGCCACTCCTGTGAAGAGCCGTTCGATATAGAGCTTCAACCTGGCCTGACATGTCGCACTTTTGTCACGCCCGTTTGGCGCAAAGTGGATGTGGTGAAAAGCATAGCCCAGATCGCCGTTTCCGCGCTGTTATATGCACGGGCACATTTATAACAGGGGCGGAATGGCAACCGCCCCTGCTTGCTACATAGAGTTAACGCAGTTCCTTCGCTATCGCGCTAAACATCAGCGACGCCTCCAGCGGTTGCGCGCTGAAAGAAGGCTCCGCCTGCGGCCAGGTGGACCACTGGACGATCACCAGATTCTCCGCCTGATTGACCATAATCATCTGGCCGAAGATCCCCAGCGCCCACAGGGAATGCTTGAGGGAGGCCTGCGGAACAGGCTCAACGTTGGTCGCATTCACCGGCACTTCGTTGTTCCACCATTGGAATCCGTAAATGCCGTTGGGATGCGCCGCCGACACCGAGCCCACCGCCTGAGTCCAATTGGACGACTGGGCTACCCAATCTTCCGGCAAGATCTGTTTGCCGTTCGGCAACGTCCCATTATGCAGAATGAACTCGCCGAAGCGCCCCCAATCTTCCAGCGTGGCGTTGAAGCCGTGCGCGCCCACGTCGTGCTGGCCTTTGGCGTAGGCATGCCACACGCCGTCGCTCGCCATGCCGTACGGCTGCCAGATGCTTTGCTGCAGATAGGCCGCCAGCGGCATGCCGGTGGCGCGCTCCAGCACGTCGCCCAGCAGCCACGCGCCGCCGGAGGAGTAAGACCAGTTCTGCCCGGCAGGGTGCGCACGCTGCAAGCCGGCCACCAGCTTGCGCACGCAGGCGTAGGTGCCGGGCCTGGCTTCACACTCGGTCAGCTGCGCGAAGTCCGATTTCGGGTTGGTGTAATCCTCATTCCACGCCACGCCGGAGGTGTGGGTGATCAGCTGCCTGAGGGTCACGCCGTCCCACGCGGTGCCTTTCAGATCGGGTTCGTATTGCGTGATGAGATCGTCGAGCGAGCGGATTTTGCCCTGTTTAATCGCCACGCCCACCAGCGTGGCGACCACGGATTTGCCCACCGAGCGCGACGTCCACAGCGTGGCGTCGGTATTGCCCTCCCCAAGATATTTCCAGGCGATTTTGCCGTCTTTCAATACCAGCATGCCGCTGACGTTCTGGCGCTGCAGATAGTCCTGCAGGCTGTAGGTTTTGCCATTCACCCGATAACTGGCGTCCTTTAACGGTTTAGCGGCCGCCGGCAGCGGCGTGGCATTACCGTGGTGAAATACATCCCCGGCATAGTTGCGGTAGTCGTTACGAAAACCGACCACCCGATCGCTCTGGCTCCAGGTGAGCATCTTGTGCGTATCCGGCAATTGCGCATCGAAAGGCGCGGGACAGACGCTGAGTTCGGTGCCCGCACAGGCGGCCAGCGCGGCGGGCGCCAACAGGCCGCTGCAGAGACTGATGACAACGCCCGCCAGCAGGCTGCGGTTAAACACTTTGCTTTTCATATTTTTTCTCGCTTAGCTCAGGAAGGCGTTCAGCTTAAAAAAACGCGGCCTATAATAAAAAACGCCTGATGGGGGAAAATCCCCCGAAAAATCGACGGGGGAACCGCGTGCCGAGCCTGATTTATTCCTTTGCCCAACTGGAAGCCTTCACCGCCGTGGCCGAGCACGGCAGCCTGGCGAAAGCCGCGCTCAAGCTGGGCAAAGACCGCACGACGCTGCGCGATTTGATTGATTTTCTCGAGGATGGCTTGGGCTATGCGCTGTTCCTGCGCGAGGGACGCAGCCTGCACCTGACGCCGGAGGGCGAACAGCTGCAACGCCAGGCGCACCTGCTGATGCGCCAGGTGAAAGCGTTTGAGGCGTTTGCCAAAGACGTGCCCAAGAGCGCGGTGCAGGAAATCTCACTGGTCTACGATCCCTTCACGCCCCGCGCGCTGCTGCAAGCGCTGATAGCCGCCATGGCCCAGCGCAATACGCGCCTGAGCCTGATTAATGCCTCGCGCGAAGAAGCGGAAAGCCTGCTGGCAAACGGCCAGGCCGATCTGGGCATCTGCCAGGCGCGCCATCGCAGCGTGGGCGACGCCATGGAGTGGCGCGCCTTAGGGGCGATAGAGATGGATTTCTACGCCGCCAAAGCGCTTTTCCCCAGCGCGGAACAGCCGCTCTCGCTGCTGGAACTTTCGCTCACGCCGCAAGTGATCATGCACCCGGATTCTGACGAACCCGTGGCGCGCCGCCTGCAAATTTCAGGGCATACCATTTTCACCAACGAGCTGGAGATGCTGCGCGCCCTGCTCGAACAGGGCTGCGGCTGGGGATTCTTGCCGACGCACATGCATGCGGAACAGTGGAAAAACGTCAACACGCTGCGCACCGAAGTGGGTAGCCAGGGGATCAGCCAAACCATGGTGACTATCTGGAAACCGGGCAATGACCGACGGGCGCTGATTGATGAGACGCTGGGGTTGTTGCCGGGGTTGTGGCGAGGGGTTGGGGGGTGACAGTGGGTTATCTTTGCCAAAAGTTGGGTTAGATGAGCGATATCTTAGCGGTAAATGAAAAGGAGTTGATAGGGTTAGCTGTGCTGTATCGAGAGCAAAGCGTGGGACTACACATCTGGGTTGATTATCAGGTCATTCTCGCCCACCGCTGCTGACTCTGGTTTATCACTTTGAAGACAGTATTAGTTGATGGGCAACTATTAGCGAGAAGCGGAAGTTAGAATCTTTGAGCGTATAGACACTGTTTCGGCATAACATATATTTTACCGATGCTAGGCCCTTCTGCAGTAGGGAATCCGAACAAAATCATCTACTGGCATGATGCAAATTGACTATGAGTAAAAGTTGCAACCAAAATGAGACAGACGCTCACTTTACTAATGAACCATGATTATGGAATAATAACACCATCATTTCAGATGCAATTAATTTATGAGAAAAATCAACATGTATAACTCAGGAAAGGAATATGAAGAGCTAGTGCGAGATATTCAACGTTCATTGTTCGCAGCAGAGAACATTTCGAGTCTAAGTAACATTAACATCGAGAAAAACAAGAAAATTAAAGATCGTTCGGGCATTGAGCGAGAGTTTGACATTTATTGGGAGTTCGAAATAGGAGGCAGTATCTATCGCTCCGTCATTGAGTGCAAAGACTACTCAACCCCTATATCTATTGAGAAAATAGATGCATTTATTGGTAAAACATCAGATATACCGGGCCTTAAATTAATTTACGCTACGCGAACAGGTTATCAGAATGGCGCAAAGATAAAAGCCGAACAACACAACATTCAATTACTCATAATTCGCGGACAGCAAGAATCCGATTGGGTTAATGAAGATGGTGAACCATTATTAAAAACAATTCATTTTAACATAGTAGCTCATACACTGCCGAAAATTACCGAATTTAATGTCAATGTTGATTCTGCATGGTTTCAATCTCAGAACGAATACACAGAAGATGATTTCTCTGAGTTGTTTAAGAAAAATTTGAACAATGAAGTTATTATCAATGACATCCATAATAATTTTAAATATACAATTTATGACATACCTCAACTAATCCTTAGTAAGAATTCCAGTTTAGAATATGGAACAGGGACACTCACAGAAGAACTCAAAGATGGTTGGTTAGAGAGCGTCGATCAGAAAGTACGAATAAAAATTAACAACTATAATTGCAGTTATATTTACAACAAACCCATAGAAAGCACTTCAATAATAGACTTCTCCAAGCAAATTAAAGCTATTGTTGAAGATTTCCAATCCGGAAAGAAAAAATGGATTATGAATGATGGTAGCATAAGATAGGCTTTTATTTATATTATTGAAATTGATTTAATAAATCACCAACCACAATGAGACCATAGGGAACCACAGAGTTATTTTCTAGCACAGGGTTGTCTCAACGACCCTGACAGGCTCAGATTTCAATTACCCAGAATACCTCCAAAGAATGTTCAACCTAAATAGAAATTTAACAAACTACGCTCTTCAAATTTTACAAATGAGAATAAGTTGCAACATATTAAAACTCTCGCTCATCGTATATAGTGATATAAGGAACCTTTTCCTTCCTATGAAAATAATATTTCAGATAAATTACTAAGCCACGTATTACTATCCCCCACGAAAAATGCGGCTGTAGTTTAGTGTCTGATAGGGATATACAATGACAAACCTACCAGTAACTGAAATAAACTTATCGAACCATTCGTCAATAGCAATAAAACCACATCAAATGATTTAATTGAAAACTAATACACAAATTACATTATTAACTATGTTCCATTTTTACTCCCCCCCCCAACTCCCCCCTAGCACCGGCCCCGCCCTTTCCCTACAATAAGGGATCTGTTGAGGCATAACGCAAGGAAAGACGGTGTCGAAAGCCAATCCCAATGCCACTATCGTGGATATCGCCCGCCGCGCCAGGGTGACCAATATCACCGTTTCCCGCGCCTTCAATAAGCCCGAGCTGGTCAAGCCGGAAACCCGCGAGCGCATTCACGCCATCGCCAAAGAGCTGAACTATGTACCCAACGCGTTCGCGCAGGGGCTGAAAAGCAGCAGCAGCCAGATTATCGGCATCGTCACCAGCAGCATGTACAACCCGTTCTATTCCGGCCTGATCAAGACCGTGTCGCGCATTGCGCGTCAGCAGGGCTACCAGATCATGCTGTTCGACACCGACGGCAGCGAAGAGGCGGAAATGCGCGCCATTCAGGCGCTGTTCGGCTACAAGGCGCGCGGCATCTTGCTGTCGGCGGTGCGCGACGACAAGCGCTACCGCCCCGCCTATCTCGAGCTGGCCGAGGTGTACGGCGTGCCGCTGATCCTTATCGACCGCGATCTTTACGATCAGCAGCTGAGCGGCGTGTTCCTCGATAACCGCGAGATTGGCGTTTTGGCCGGGCGTTATCTGGCGGAGCAGCCGGAGCAGAAGCTGCTGATTATCGGCGGCCCGGCGGATTCGGAGATCACCTTAACGCGCACTGCCGGCATCGTCGCGGCGCTGCAGGGCAGCGGCCGTGAGATTCATATCATCAACGGCGACTATGATTTCACCTCGCAAGAGAGCGAAGTGCGCGCCTATCTGGCGCAACCGGAGAACCGCCCGGATTACATCATCGGCCTGAACGGCATCATCACGCTGGGCGCCATCGCCATTTGCCACGAGATGGGGCTTTATCAGCAGGTGAAGTTCTTCTCGATAGACGAGCCGCCGCGCGCCGGCGCTTACGGCCTGCACATTCCGGGGGTGTATCACGATACGCAGAAACTGGGGGAGATCGCCGCGGAGCTGCTGTTCAGCGCCATTCACAGCCCGCGCGGCGAGTTGCCGGTGCGCAGAGAATTCTTCACCGGCTCGCTGTTGAATCGCTGACGGGCGCTATTGCCCGTAGTAGGCGTGTTTACCGTGCTTGCGCAGGAAATGTTTGTCCAATAGCTCCGGCTGCATCGGGGCGATGGCCGGCGCCAGCTGGCGCGTCGCCATCGCCATGATCGCCACCTCTTCCAGCACCACCGCGTTGTGCACCGCATCCGCCGCGTCCTTGCCCCAGGCGAACGGGCCGTGGGAATAGACCAGCACTCCCGGTACCTGCTGCGGATCGCGCCCCGCCTGATTGAAGGTCTCGATAATCACCTTGCCGGTTTCCCCCTCGTAATCGCCGGCGATCTCCGCCTCGCTCATCGGCCGGGTGCAGGGAATGTCGCCGTAAAAGTAGTCGGCGTGGGTGGTGCCCAGCGCCGGGATCGGCTGTCCGGCCTGCGCCCAGATGGTGGCGTTGCGGCTGTGGGTGTGCACCACGCCGCCGATATCGGCGAAGGCGCGGTACAGCGCCAGGTGGGTGGCGGTGTCGGATGAAGGTTTGCGGTGCCCTTCGCGCACCTTGCCCTCCAGATCCACCACCACCAGATCCTCCAGCGTCATCGCCTCGTAGGCGATGCCCGAAGGCTTGATCACCACCAGCCCGCTCTGGCGGTCGATCGCCGAGACGTTGCCCCAGGTAAAGGTCACCAGCCCGTATGCCGGCAGGCTGAGGTTGGCGGCCAGCACCTGCCGCTTGAGTTCGTTCAGCATGCGATGCCTCCCTCATTCATCTGTTGTTCGATCCAGGCCTTGGCCTGGGCGATGCGTTGCTTGTCCTGCCCGTCTTCGCGCGCCCACATCTCCAGCAGGTAGGGGCCGCGATAGCCGAGCGCGTTGAGCACGGAAAAGGCGTGGGCGAAATCCACGCAGCCCTCGCCGAACGGCACGTCGCGGAACTGCCCGGCGCTGCCCGGCCCCACTGCGACGGTGTCTTTTAGGTGCACGGCGGTGATGCTGCCGATGCCCAGCGCCAGCTCGGCGGCGACGTCGTTGCCCCAGGCGCTGAGGTTGCCGAGATCGGGATACACCGTGAACCACGGGCTGTTGACGTGGCGGGCGATGTCGCGCCATTTGCTGATGCTGTTGATGAACGGCGTGTCCATCACCTCCACCGACAGCATCACCTGCGCCCTGGCGGCCTGCGCCGCCGCCCACTGCATGCCCTCGATAAAGCGCTCGCGGCTGTGGCGATCGGCCGGTTCGTAATAGACGTCGTAGCCCGCCAGCTGGATGTTGCGGATGCCGAGATCCGTCGCCAGTTCCAGCGCCTTGCTCATCAGCACCCGCGCCCGTTCGCGGGTGGCGGCGTCGGCGCTGCCGAACGGATCGCGCCGGTGCGCCGACAGGCACAGGCTCGGCACCGTCACCCCGCTGTCGAGCCGCGCCTGGATAAACGCCAGCCGCTGGCGGCGATCCCAGTCCAGCCGCTGCTGGCGCGCCGGCTGCTCGTCTATAGACATCTCCACGAACTCAAAGCCCAGCTCGGCGGCGGTGGCCAGCCGCTGCGGCCAGCTCAGATCGGCGGGCAGCGCCTTTTCATACAGCCCCAGACAGGCGGCGTTAGTCGTTTGCATCAGTCACCTCACTCAAAGCCTGGGCGACCGCCAGATAGCGTGCCTGCTGGGCGCGCAGGCGCCGGTGGGCGGCGGTCGCGGGATAATAACAGCGCAGCTTGGGCGGCGCGGCGGCGATCGCTTCGGCGAACCCGGCGTACTCCCCGGCGCCGACGGCGGCGCACAGGGCGGCGGCACGGCAGCCGCTTTGGCGCGTTTCCACCACCTCGAGCGGCAGGTTGCCGGCGTCGGCGTACATCTGCATCCAGACCTCGGACTGCGTCGGCCCGCCGGTCATGCGCACCCGCTCGATGCGCGGATTCAGCTGCACCATGCGCTCCTGATGGATCAGGTGCGAGAACACGATGCCCTGGTAGATCGCCTGCACCACGTCCGCCATCTCGTGGTGGGCGCTCAAGCCGATCAGCCCGCCCGGCGTGTTGCCGCCGAGGTTGGAACCGTACAGATAAGGCAGGAACAGCAGCCCGCTCGGCTGCTCGCGGCGCTCCGCCACCCAGGCGTTGAACTGGGCGTAGCGCTGCCGGTCGTCGGCGCAGAACTGGCGCAGAAACCAGGCCAGGTTGCCGGCCGAGGTCGGGCTGCCTTCGTGCACGAAATAGCGGCCGTCGATGCAGTAGCGCCCCCAGGCATAGGGGTAATCGGCGGGAATGATGCGCTCGGTCACGCAGGTGGCGATCGACCAGGTGCCCGCCACCGCGCTGAGCGTGCGAGCGTCGGCCACGCCGGAGCTGAGCGCCGCGCCCACCACGTCGAACAGGCCGCCGTACACCGCAGTGCCCGCGCGCAGGCCACACTGCGCCGCCGCAGCGGCCGTCACCCGCCCGGCCAGCTGCGCCGAGCCGATCGTTGGCGCGGCCTTCTCCTGCGCCTCTTCGATGCCGAAGGCCGCCATCAGCGCCGGATCGTAAGCGCCGCTGTGCTGATTGAACAGGTTGCTGCCGGAGATGTTGGTCACCTCGGCCGCCGCCTCGCCGGTGAGGCGAAAGCGCAGGTAGTCGTGCGCCATCAGGATGCGATCGACAGCGGCATACTGCGCCGGTTGCCGCTGCTTCAGCCAGCGCAGCAGCAGCGCCGGGTGGCTGGGCCACAGCGGCTGCAGGCTGCGCGGGTAGGTCTGCGCGTCCACGCCGGCGCGGCGCAGCTCAGCCACTGTTGCCGCCGCGCGGTTGTCCGAAGAGAGGATGCCGTTGCCGACCGGTTTGCCGTGGCGATCGATGGCGTACAGCCCTTTGCCGTGCGCCGAGAAGCTGACGCCGCGCACCTGCCCGGCCTCCAGCCCCGCCGCGTGCAGCGTCTGGCGGATCGCCGCGCAGACGTCATCCCACAGCGCGTCCATATTGCGTTCGCTGAAGCCCGGCTGGGCGGCAATCGCCGCGCCGTCGCGCTCGGCGATCGCCAACTCTTCACCACTTGCCCGGTACAGCCCGGCCTTGATCACCGTGCCGCCGACGTCTATGCCAAGAAAGACTGACATCGCGCCTCCTATTTGCGCCGCACGGAGCTGAGGTAGATGGCGGCCAGGATGATGCCGCCCTTCACCACGTTCTGGATATATGGCGACACGTTCATCAGATTGAGGCCGTTGTTGAGCACCCCGAGCATCATCGCCCCCACCAGCGTGCCGACGATGGCGCCGCGCCCGCCGGAGATCGCCGCCCCGCCCAGCACCACCGCGGCGATGGCATCCAGCTCGAAGCCTTCGCCGGCGTTGGGCTGCCCGCTCATCAGGCGCGAGGTCAGCACCAGCCCGGCCAGCGCGGCGGTCAGGCCGCTGATCACGTACACCAGCATCTTGTAGCGCGGCACGCGGATGCCGCTCAGGCGCGCCGCCTCTTCGTTGCCGCCCATTGCGTAGACGTAGCGGCCGAACGGCAGCTGGTTGAGCATCAGCCAGGCCAGCACATACACGCCGAGCATGATCAGGATCGGCACCTGAATGCCCAGCACCGTGCCGCGGCCGAAGAAGGAGAAGACGTCGGGCAGGCCGGAGATCGGGTAGCCGCCGGTATAGAGCAGCGCCAGGCCGCGGGCGATGCCCATCGACGCCAGGGTGACGATGATCGGCGGCATGCGCAGGTAGGCGATGCAGGCGCCGTTGGCCAGGCCGAACAGCGCGCCGACCGCCAGCGCCGCCACCATCGCCAGCGGGATCGGCACCGCTGCCAGCATCAGCCCGGCGGCGACCGAGCCGGCCAGCGCCATCACCGGCCCCACCGAGAGATCGATGCCGCCGGTCAGGATGGCGCAGGTCATGCCCACCGCGATGATGGCATTGATCGACACCTGGCGCGCCACGTTGGTCAGGTTGTTGACGCTGAGGAAGCTGTCGTTCAGCAGGCTCATCAATACGAACAAAATTACGAAGCCGATAAACGGCAAGACCGCCGGGTGATGCAGCAGTTTTTCCCAGCGCTTGCCGAGGCTGGGGCCGGCGGCGCGGCGCGCCACGGCGGGTTGTTCAATTCCGATCATAAGGCACTCCCGGTCGCGTGAAGCATGATGTGGTTGGATTCGATGTCGTCGCCGGTCAGCTCGGCAACGATGTGGCCGCCGCGAAACACCAGCACGCGGTCGCACACGCCGATGATCTCCGGCAGTTCGGAAGAAATCATGATGATGGAGATGCCCTGCTGGGTCAGTTGCTGCATCAGCTGGTAGATCTCGGCCTTGGCGCCCACGTCGATGCCGCGCGTCGGCTCGTCGAAGATCAGGATGTTGCAGTCGTTGTTGAGCCAGCGGGCGATCACCACCTTCTGCTGGTTGCCGCCGCTCAGGGTGCTGACGGCGGTCTCGGCGTCCGGGGTTTTCACCCCCACGGCGCGAATCAGCCGCTGCACCACGTCGCGATCCTTGCGGGCGCTGACGAAGATCTTGCCGCGCCGGTGGTGCCGGTTGAGGGTGATGTTCTGCGCCACCGAGAACGGCAGCACCAGGCCCTCGGTTTTGCGGCTCTCCGGCAGCAGGCCGATACCCTGCGCCAGCGCCTGCGCCGGAGAGCGCAGCGCCGCCGGTTGGCCGCCGAGGCTGACGCGTTTGCGGTGGCAGCGGCTGGCGCCGATCAGCGCGGAGACGGTCTCGGTGCGCCCGGAGCCTACCAGCCCGGCGAAGCCGAGGATCTCGCCCTTGTGCAGCCGGAAACGGTCCGTCGTGCCGTGCTTCTCGCGCTGGATCTCCGCCTCCAGCAGCACCGTCGCGGTATCGACCGGGTGCTGTTTCACCGGGAAGGCGTTTTCGATTTTGCGCCCGACCATCAGCCGCACCAGCTCTTCCACGTTGGTGTCGCCGGTGGCCAGCGTTTCGATGTAGGTGCCGTCGCGCAGCACGGTGATGCGATCGCAGATGGTGAAGATCTCGTCCAGGTGGTGCGAGATAAACACCATGCCGACGCCCAGCAGCCGCAGATCGTTCATCACGCTGAACAGGTGCTCGGCCTCGCCCGGCGTCAGCGTGGCGGTCGGCTCATCCAACACCAGCACCCGCGCCTCCAGCGACAGCGCCTTGGCGATCTCAACGAACTGCTGCTGCGCCACGCTCAGCTGCTCCACCGGGCAATCGAGATCGATAGCCACCGTCAGCCGCTTGAAAATCGCCTCGGCCTTGCGCCGCATCGCACGCCGATCCAGCAGGCCCCAGCGGTTCCTGATCTCCCGGTTGAGGAAGATGTTGTCGATGGCGCTCATGTAGGGAATCAACGAGAATTCCTGAAAAATAATGCCGACCCCGGCCTCGATCGCCTGGCGATAGTTGTTAAAGCGGCGCTGCTCGCCGTCGATAAAAATATCGCCCTCGTCCGGCTGATAGATACCGCACATGATTTTCACCAGCGTCGATTTGCCGGCGCCGTTTTCGCCCAGCAGGGCGTGCACCTCGCCGCGTTGAATGGCCAGATCGATGCCGTCCAGCGCCTTCACGCCGGGAAAGCTCTTTTTTATTCGCTTCAGTTCCAGTAAAGGTGTCACCGCATTGCCCTCCGCGCCGAACGCCCCGCCGCAGCGGGGCGAACCCGGCCGCTGTTACCAGCTAAAGCCGGCCGCATTGCTGCGGTCGATCAGCTTCACTTTGACCGGCACGGTTTTCGGCACCGTGGCGCCCCAGTAGCGGGCCAGCGCAATGCCGAGCGCGATGCGCAGCTGGTCGCGCGGGAACTGCGCCGAGGTGGCGATGAACGGCGAATTCGGCTTGAGGATCTCTTTGATGGCTTCCGGCTGGCCATCGACGCTCACCAGCTTGACCTTGGCGCCGTTGCTTTCGATCGCCGCCAGGGCGCCGAGCGCGCCGACGTCGTTGACGCTGAAGATGCCCGCCAGATCCGGCGCCGACTGCAGCATGTTTTCGGTCACGGTCAGCGCGGTGTCACGCTCCTGCTTGCCGTTTTGCTTGGTGACGATCTTGATGTCGGGGTATTTCTTCATCGCCGCTTCAAAGCCGCGCACGCGCTCCAGGATCGGCACCACCGGGATGCCGTCGAGGATCGCCACCTTGCCTTTGCCGCCCAGCGCTTTCGCCAAGTACTCGCCAGCCTGGAAGCCGGCGTCGTAGTTTTCCGAGCCGACGAACGAATCGAGCGGCCCTTCGGCCTGGGCGTCGATCGCCACCACCACCGCGCCGGCCTTATGGGCGGAGATCACCGCCGACTGTACCCCCACCGAGTCGGTCGGGTTGATCAGCAGGATATCCACCTTCTTCTGCAGCATGTCTTCCACGTCGCCGATCTGTTTGGCGACGTCATGGCGCGCATCGGCCACGTACACCTTGGCGCTGATATCCGCCGCCGCCTGATCCAGCGCCTGCTTCATGGTGACGAAGTAGTCGTTGTTCATTTCCTGGAACGACATGCCGATAGTGATTTGCTTGGCCAGCGCCACATGGCTGGCCGCCAACATTCCACCGGCGACGATAAAAGGCAGGGTCTTTTTGAATAATGAAAACATAGCCAATTCTCCTGTAGGGAAGCTTCTTGTTGTGGTTATCAGAGCAACAGCATGTCTTTACGTTTGGCCGACCGGGCGGCCCCCCCGTTGCGGATGGGCCGGCGGTCGTGACTGCAACAGCGGTACGGCGGGAGGGTCAGGGAACCAGGATCACCTTGATGGAGTCGGTCGAGTCCGCCAGGGCGAAGGCTTCGTCCCAGTCGTTCAATGAATAGCTGTGGGTGACCACGCCGTTGGAAGTCACCAGCCCGCGTTCGAACAGATCGATGGCGATTTCATAGCTGTAGGGCGCCAGGTGCGCGCCGCGAATGTCCAGCTCCTTGCGATCGCCGATGATGGACCAATCGACGGTGGTTTCCTTGCCGAACACGCTGAACTCCACGAAGCGGCCCAGCTTGCGGATCATCTGCAGCCCCTGGGTGACGCCGATCGGCGCGCCGGTGGCCTCGATGTACACGTCGCAGCCGTAGCCGCCGGTCAGCGATTTGACGATCTGGTCGGCGTCTTCCTTCAGCGGGTTGATCACCACGTCGGCGCCAAATTCCTTCGCCAGCGCCAGCCGCTCGTCGATCGCGTCGATCACGATCAGTTTCTTCGGCGTTTTCAGGCGCGCCACCTGCACCATGCACAGCCCCAGCGGCCCGGCGCCGGCCAACACCACCACGTCGTCCAGCTGGATGTCGCCGCGCGCCACGGTGTGAATGGCGCAGGCCATCGGCTCAATCAATACCGCGTCTTCATGGCTCAGGCTTTCCGGGATCTTGTGCACGATGGCGTTCTCGGAAAAACGCATGTACTCCGCCATGCCGCCCTCCGCCACGTCTTTCTGGAAGCCGTAAATGTTATGCGTCTCACACATCCAGTAGCTGCCGGATTTGCAGTAGCGGCACTCCCAGCACGGCACGATCTGCTCGGCGATCACCCGCTCGCCGAGCCGGTATTTGCCTTCCGCGCCCTCGCCCAGCGCGGCGATGCGGCCGTAGAACTCATGCCCCGGCACCACCGGCGGTTTGACCCACGGGTTCTCCCCCCAAAACATCTGCGCGCCGTTCTTGCATTTGCAGTCGCCGGCGCAGATGCCGCAGCCTTCCACCTTGATCACCAGCTCGCGTGCCTTCGGCAGCGGCGTGGGCACCTGTTCGAAACGATAATCCTGCGGGCCATGGCAAACGACCGCGCGCATTTTTTCCGGCAACTGGCTCATCTCTTCCTCCAATACACTCGTTAAACGCTTGAATTCTCTTAATGTTGACGTTGTCATTTTTGTCTAATAAAAAACAACCAGCGTTATAAAATGATACATTTCAATAAATTAACCATTAAACACCCAGGAAAACTCAAAATGACAACGTGAACATAGAGCGACATATAACCAAAGCTGCAAAAATAATTATTTGAGCAAAATCACAGTTCGTTAACATTGCGGCTAAAAATGCTACAAATGCGGATCGCGATCCCATTTACGGGATCGGCGATCCGGGGGGATCCGCTAAATCAGCAGCCTCACGCGATCGTAGATCTGACGATCTTCCGGCCGCGACGATCGCACCTGCTGGCGCAGGGTGCGCACCAGCGTATCGATAAACGTATGGGCGGCGGCGCTCAGAATGCTGTTGCGCCGGGTGACGATATTCAGCTGCGCCGGTTGGCAACCCTCCCGCAGCGCCAGCGGCTGCACGCGGGAGGCGAACTGCGGCAGCGCGGCGATCGGCCGCGGGCACCAGGTGCACATCTCGGCGGACTCCACCAGCGCCTGCAGCATGCCGAACGAATGCGCCTGGATAATGCGCTGGCGCGGCAGGCACGCGCCGTGGCGGTGGAACACCTCGTCGAGCAGCGCATCGAAACTTTCCTGGGTATAGCTCATCACCCAATCCTGCTCCAGCAGCTGATGCAGCGAGGTGCTGTGCGCCAGCGGGTGGCCGCGCCGCACCATGTACGCCGTTTCATACTCCAGCAGCGGCTCGCAGTGGAACTCCTGCGGCGCCGACGACGCCGGCAGCGGCGTAATGGCAAAGTCCATTGTGCCCTCGCGCAGCTGCGACTGGGCATTGGCCATCAGGCTTTCAGACAGTTCCAGCCGCACCGCCGGCACCTTGCTGCGAAACGCTATCACCGCCGGCGGCAGCACCGTCAACATCAGCCACGGGGTGATCGCCGCCTTGACCAGATCCGCCGTTCGCCCGCGCAGCGCCGCCATTTCGCCCTGCGCCTGCTCCAGCTGGTTCAACACCAGCCGGGCGTGCGCCAACAGGGTTTTGCCGTAGGGGGTAAAGCCCAGCCCGGTCGGGGTGCGGATCAGCAGCGGCAGCGCCTGCTCCTGCTCCAGTTCGCGCAGCGCGCGGGTCACCGCCGCCTGCGACAGCCCCAGATGCCGCGCCGCCGCGCGAATGCTGCCGCTGTCGGCGCTGGCCACCAGCGCCTGCAGTTGGTGCAGTTTCATGTTCACCTCCTGACAATCATCGGTTGTCAGCATAACCGAACGGCGGCTACCCGGCAAAAACGGAGTTTGCTAGTCTCGATGCCTACCCCTCTGCCCCGTTCCGTGCCCGTTAGCCGGGGCCCTTTGCCGGAGATCGTGATGATGCATTCACTGGTACTGCCTGATATCGCCGCCGTTCATGATGAGATGGTCGCCCTTCGCCGCCACCTTCACGCCCATCCGGAATTGGGCTTCCAAGAGTTCGCCACCTCGGATCTGGTGGCGCGGCGGCTGGAGGAATGGGGTTACCGCGTCACGCGCGGCGTAGGACAAACCGGTGTTGTCGCTACATTGCAACGTGGGCCGGGAAAATCGCTCGGCATTCGCGCCGACATGGACGCCCTACCGATTGCCGAAACAACCGGCTTGCCGCACGCCAGCACCCATGCCGGGGTGATGCACGCCTGCGGCCACGACGGGCACACCGCCATGCTGTTGGCGGCGGCGCGCTATCTGGCGCGGCAGCCGAACTTCAGCGGCACCCTGCACCTGATCTTTCAGCCAGCGGAAGAAGGCGGCGGCGGCGGCGGCGGCAGAGTGATGATCGAAGACGGCCTGTTTGAGCGCTTCCCCTGCGATGCGGTGTTCGCCATGCACAACGTGCCCGGTTTCCCTACCGGCCACCTGGGCTTCGCCAGCGGCCCCTTTATGTGCTCGGCCGATACGGTACACATCACCCTGCACGGCCACGGCGGCCACGGCGCGGTGCCGCAGAGCACCGTCGATCCGGTGGTGGCCTGCGCGGCCATCGTCATGAGCCTGCAAACCATCGTGGCGCGCAATATCGATCCGCAGGAAACGGCGATCGTCACCGTGGGGGCGATGCAGGCCGGCCAGGCCGCCAACGTGATCCCAGCGACCGCCACCCTGACGCTCAGCGTGCGCGCGCTGACGGCGGCTGTGCGTGAGCGGCTGGAGCAGCGCATTACCGAGCTGGTCACGGCTCAGGCCGCCAGCTTCGGCGCCCGCGCGGAGATCGACTATCAGCACGGCTACCCGGTGCTGGTGAACCACCCGGCAGAAACCGAGCTGGCGCGCGCCGTAGCCCTGGAATGGGCCGGAGAGAGCCGGGTTATCCCCACGCTGCGGCCGTTTACCGCCAGCGAAGATTTCGCCTTTATGCTGGAAAAGTGCCCGGGCAGCTACATCTCGATCGGCAACGGCCCCGCTACGCCGGGCAATTCCCTGCACAACCCCGGTTATGACTTCAATGACGACAGTCTGTCGCTGGGCGCCACCTACTGGGTCAAATTGGTCGAGCGTTTTTTGGCTCGCCCCGCGGTTTAATCGCCAACGCTGAGGAAATGACATGAAAACCATCAAAGGGCTGTTGTTGTTGCTGCCGCTGGCCGCGAGTTTTCCCGCGCTGAGCGGTGAATTTAGCGGCAAAATGATCAAGCTGGGCATCGATCCCACCTTTCCGCCGCTGGAGTATAAAAACCCGCAGGGCAAGCTGACCGGCTTCGGCGTCGATATCGCCCAGGCGCTGTGCGACCAGATGCAGGCCAAATGCGTGTGGGTGGAAAGCAGTTGGGACGGCATGATCCCCGGCCTACAGGCGAAGAAGTTCGACGCCATCGCCTCGTCGATGACCATCACGCCGCAGCGCCGGCAGCAGATCGCTTTCTCCAGCAAGGTCTCCAACGCCCCGGCGCGGCTGGTGGCGCATAAGGGCAGCAGCCTGCAACCGACCGCCGCCTCGCTGAAGGGCAAATCGGTCGGCGTGCAGCAAGGCTCCAGCCAGGAGGCCTACGCCAACGCGCTGTGGCGCCCGGCCGGCGTTAACGTGGTCGCCTACCAAAGCCAGCAGGAAGTGAATGAGGATTTGGCCAACGGCCGGCTGGATGCGTCGCTGCTGGCCAGCGTCAGCGCCAGCGAGTTTTTCAAAACGCCCGGCGGCAAAGACTTTGCCTTTATCGGCGCCGAACTGACCGACAGCAAATACTTCGGCGTCGGCGACGGTATCGGGGTGCGCAAAGAGGATACCGCGCTGCTTAACGCCTTCAACGACGCGCTGCAGGCGATCCGTGCCAACGGCACTTACAAGAAAATCAACGACAGGTATTTCGACTTCGACATGTACGGCGCGGAGCAGTAACAAGCGTACCCCGGCGGTCACCTGCAGACCGGGCAGGATGGGGAGGCGCCTTCGGCCGCCGGGGAACGCCCCAACGGAAACGGCAGTGTCAGCAAGAACGGGAAATCAGGCGGGATAAGGAGACGGGCCAGGCAGGACGCCCGGCCCGATAAAGCGGGTTACTTCACTTCGCCCATCGCCTTCAGCTTTTTGGACAGCTCGCGGCGCTCTTTGGACAGATCGGCATTTTTGATGATGTAGTCATCAACGCGATCTTCGTAGTCGCTGCGCATGTTGGCGATGATGCCCTGAATGTCTTCAATGCTCATGCCGGGTTTGATGTACTCGCTCAGGTTGTCGAGCAGCAGCACGCGCTTCTGGTTATCACGAATTTTCTTTTCGTTGTCGACGATCTCGCGTTGCAGCTTGTTCTTGCGGCGGAACATACGCACAAACTCCAGCACGTCCTGGAAACTTGGCTTATTTGCATTATCCATCTTTATACCCTTGCTTTAGTAATACACAGATTCATTTGCTTACGGCCACATGGCACCAAGATACAGGTTTGTGGCGGTCCGGCACAACAGTGATTGCCTTATCTTACCCACTTTGCCCCGGCGGCCAAAACCCAAAGCGCCGCCTTCATGATCTGACCCCTTATTCACGCCCGGCGGCGGTGCACACCTGGAGCAAATCCCCCAACTCCTCCAGCTGTTGCGCCAGCTCCATGCTGAGCCAGACATAGCCGTAAATCGGCGCTTCGCCGTGCTGGCCGAGGCTCACCTCCTGCATCAGCGTTTTCAGCTCGCCGGCGATCTCCACCAGCTGCCCCGCCGCCGCCTGCCGCTGCGCCTGCGGCCCTTCGCGCATCAGCACCGCCAGCGATTCCAGCGAGCTCAGCGTCAGCAGCTGGGTACTGCGCAGCGTGCGGGCGTTCAACATGATGAAGTGCGTTTCGCGCGAGGCCCAGTAGGCGTCGGCCATCAGCTCCAGCGTACACACCAGATTGCGGCTGAGGGTTTGCACCGCTTCGAACACCGCTTTGGGAATGCGGGTTTCCTTGCTGGCGGGCACGATCAGGCTGCGCAGCTTCACCACCTGATTCAACAGATCCTTGAGCTGCGGCTCCAGCCGCGGCCGCTCAATGACGTTCGGCGAAAAATAGGCGCCGTAGAGGCGGGCGGCGGTTTGCAGGCAGTCCGCCATGTGCATGCGCCACAGAATATAGGCGCGCTGTGGGTAGATGCTGGTGAACAGCAGCGCCAGCAACGAGCCGAAGATCACGTCGCCGCTGCGCCACAGCGCGGTATGCATGTCACCGGCGCCCGCGCCGCACACCACCGCCAGCGTGATCCCCACCAGCAGCGCCATATACGGCCGTTTGCCGAGCGTCAGGTAGCCGCAGACGAACATTACCACGCCGCACCAGACCAACATCAACGGCAGCGAATAGAGCTCCAGATACAGGGCAATCAGGCCGGACGCGGCGCCGAAAACCGTGCCGGCAATGCGTTGCAGCGCCCGCTGCAGCACGTTGCCCCAAAACGAGATCGGCCCCATCACCACCACCAGGGTGATCAGCGGCCAGGTGCCTTCGGGCACCGCCAGCAAGCGGATCAGCAGAAAGGTCAGAATAAACGCCAGCCCAATACGCACGCCGTGAACGATGCGATAGTGGCGATAGGTCAGCAATTCAAGGGAAGAGATTTTTCGATCGAGGCGCACGATGCCTCCGATAAAGACCATCCAGGCCGCCATTTTAGCGGAGGAAGCCCGGCAAGGAAAAGGCGAATGAGGCGTCCCCCATTCGCGGTCAGGCTCAGGCGGCGTACTTGTCGACCAGCGCGCGCAGAACGGCGGCGGTTTCGACATCCATCACGCCGTCATACTTCTGCTGACGGAAGTGCAGCTGGAACGCGCGCACCAGTTGGCGATAGCCCTCTGCGGTGTTCGCCGCCGAGGTGTCGTAGCCGTATTGGGCGAACAGCTTCAGCAGCTCGGCCTGCGCCGGCAGACCCTGGCTGCAGTATTCCTGCTGGCGCTGCTGCTTGGTCGTTTCGTCATACCAGGCGCCGACGCCGGCCTGATACAGCTGCTGCCACGGGAACTGCGGGCCCGGATCGCTCTTGCGGCCCGGCGCAATGTCGGAGTGCGCCACCACGTTCACCGGCGAGATGTCCGGATAACGCTGCAGGATATTCTGCGCCAGCTGGGTGACCGCCTCGATCTGCTGCGGATTGAACGGCGGGAAGGTGATGTTTTCACCGTCACCGCTCGCCAGGTTAACGATCTCGATGCCGATCGAGGTGTCGTTGATATTGCTGCGGGTGCCCCATTGGCTGGTGCCGGCATGCCAGGCGCGCTCGTTCTCGTCCACCAGGTTGAAAATGCGCACGCCGCTGAAGCCGGCGGCCTGATAGGTGGCCTCGGTCGGATCCGGCACCAGATAGTGCGCGCTGACCGATTTTCCGGTCAACGACTTCACCGAGTCGGCGAAGTTTTGTGCCGTGTAGTGCAGCACCAGAAAACGCACGCGGTGGCCGAAGCTGGCGACCGATCGGTAGCTATTGTAATCAATCTTGTACATCGTAAAGTCCCTCTCTCGTTTGATTTCACTGAGCGGCCCCTCATCATGACAGGCCGCCCCGCACAGGTGAACCCTTGGCTCACCCTTTTTGTTTTAGCTAATTGCTAAATCATGCGCAAGTGTTTTTTAGCAAAATCGTTATTTACCTTTTTGCTAAAGAGTGCGATCATTGCACGATGGAAACTAAAGAAATCAGGCGCAACAATCTGCGCGAATTGATGGCCCGCTACGCCCGGCAAGGCGTCAACCAGAATGAGTTCGCCACGCTGGTTGAGTCTTCCGCGCCAACGCTGAGCCAAATCATCGGGGAAAAATCCTCCCGCAATCTTGGCGACAATCTGGCCAGGCGGATCGAGGCCAGGCTGAATTTGCCCAAGGGCTGGTTCGACGTGTTTCATGAAAAGCAGCTGGTGCGCCCGTTTGACAACGTGGCGGCGGAGTCGGACTTCCAGCCCGCCCGTTTAAAACCGGTGGTATGGGAAGATACCGAACAGGACAAGGAAGAGTTTGTGGAGATCCCGCTGCTGGATATTGATTTTTCCGCCGGCGACGGCTGCTACGAAATCGTCGATCGCGAGGAATTTTCGCTGATCTTCCGCCGTTACTATCTGCACAAGATGGGGGTGGCGGTCAACGCCGCGCGCATTATTCGCATCTCCGGCTCCAGCATGGAGCCGCGTCTGCAGGACGGCGACGTGGTCGGCATCAACACCGACGACACGCGCATCCGCGAAGGCAAGACCTATGCCATCCGCCACGGCAATTTGCTGCGGGTGAAGGTGCTGATCGAGCAGCCGGACGGCGGCGTCATCATCCGCTCCCTCAACCGGGAAGAGTACCAGGACGAGCACCTCAGCTATCAGCAGCGCAAAGAGCAACTGGTGGTGCTCGGCCGCGTCTTCTGGTCCTCTTCGTCCTGGTAACGGACGACAACGTCGGGCGCCCGCTGCGCCCGGCGGTTATTTGAAGTCCACCACCATCTGCTGCTGGATAGACAGCCCGCGGGTCGACTGCACGCAACCGGCGATGTAGTCGGTGAAACGCGGCGGCTTCGGCATGCCCAGCTTGAGGATTTTCTCGTTGCTGAAACGCACGTTGAGCATGGCGAACGATCCGTACAGGCGCATCGCCTTCAGCATCAGCCGCTCGTTGCACGGGCCGAAAATGTCTTTCAGCTGACGGCGCATTTTGACCAGCGCGTCATAGGTTACCTGCGCATACTCATCACCCACCGGCGCCTTTTCCAGGGCCACCGCCATGGCGTTGTCAATTTCAGCAAAGCTGACGCTGCTCTCCTCACCGGCAGAGATGTGATAAACGTCGTTCTCCAGCGTTTCGCTGTTCATCAGCATTACCAGCGCATCCGCGCAGTAATCCACCGGGATCACGTCGATATTGTCCTGCAGCGAGCACATAAACTTGCGCAGCATCAGCGCCATGCCAAACACCCAGAAAATGCTGCTCGAAGGCTGGCAGCCCAGGCGGGTGTGCCCCACCACGATCGACGGACGAGCGATGGTCAGCGGCATTTGCGGGCAGCGTTGGCGCATCAGTTGTTCGATGGTGGATTTGGAACGCGTATATTCCACCAGGTGCTCGGCATCTTCCTCAAACTCGCCGCTCTCAGCCACCAGCGAACCCGGTTCCGGCGAACAGGACATGGCGGTACCGACGTGCAGGAAGCGTTTTAATCCCGGCACCTGCGCCATTCTTTCGGCAAAGGCCAGGGTGCCTTCTACGTTTACCTTCCAAATGAGCGGGTTATTACCAAATGAAGCAACGGCCGCGCAGTTAATAACGTGCGTGACATTGTTAATACGTGCGTCAGTTAAAAAGTCGGCCGGCTCGGAAAGGTCGCCCAACAATATATTTTCTATCGTAATTTTAGACAGCAGGTTCGCGTCGATATTAAACTTTTCCATATTCGTGCGAATACGGGCCAACCCTTGCTGTGCATCATCGGCGCGCACCAGTAAAAGATAATTAATAGACTGATTTTCAATCAGTAATTTTTCAAGAACTGCACCACCGAGAAAGCCGGTAGCGCCGGTCAACAGTAGCGTTTTCATAATTGTCACCCACATTGGTATTGAATGTGGAAGATTGTATCTGCGGATAATTAAACAAATATTAAATAGAATTACGGCACCTTGATTCACTTTTCTTAATATTATCTTAAGGAATCTTTTGAAACATCCATCATGGATTTAGTAACAAAAGAGTCGGGCACGCTTTGCGATTAATCCCTACTGTTTAAATACCATTGATGTAACCCCTGATTTAATTAAACGGTCAATGTTATTTCTCTTCTCGTCCGTGGAGGACTTATGACCTATAACCAAAAAGCCTGGTTGGGGGTTTTACTGCTGTGCACCCTGTTTTGGGTGGCGGTGATCGGCGGCGCCTGCTCGCTGTATAACCGGGCGGATCGCCTCAATACCCATACGCAGGAGAGCGAGTTCGCCGCCCGCCACAGTCTGGCCCCCTGCTCGCAGCAAGGCGCTCAGGCATCCACCGCCCCCCGGAATGGGTAGGGACAAGACCCGCTAACGATCCTATTATGCCCTAAGGTTCACAGGGAGATAACGATGGCTCGAAAGCTGGATAGCTTACCGCAGGCACAACGCGAGAAAATAGAAACCGATTTGCTGGCCATCAGCGTGATCTACAACGAACGCTACGGCATCGCCTCGACCCAGGCGGAAACGGAACAACAGGTCCCCGACCACCTGCTCCCCTACTTTCATCAACGGCTGGATTATTATCGCCGTGCGTAATTGCGCGCATTTCGCTAACCGCCGCTTGGCATCGCTCCCCACGCCGTTACAATAGGGGCATATTGTATCCGCCACTGAAGAGACGCGATTTTGAGCAGCAAGGCAACGGCCACATTTTATATTCACGATTACGAAACCTTCGGCAAGAGCCCGTCGCTGGATCGCCCGGCGCAGTTCGCCGGCGTGCGCACCGATATGGATTTCAACATTATCGAAGAGCCGCTGGTCATCTACTGCGCCCCGGCCGACGATTACCTGCCGGAACCCGAGGCGGTGATGATCACCGGCATCACGCCGCAGGTGGCACGTGCCAAAGGGGTTAACGAAGCCGAGTTCACCCGCCAAATCCATCAGGCCTTCAGCGTGGCCGGCACCTGCATTCTCGGTTACAACAACATCCGCTTCGATGACGAAGTGAGCCGCAATATCTTCTATCGCAACTTCTACGATCCCTATGCCTACAGCTGGCAAAACGGCAACTCGCGCTGGGATCTGCTGGATGTGATGCGCGCCTGCTATGCCCTGCGCCCGGACGGCATCGTCTGGCCGGAAAACGAAGACGGCTTCCCCAGCTTCCGCCTGGAACATCTGACGCGCGCCAACGGCGTCGAGCACACGCAGGCTCACGATGCGATGTCGGACGTTTACGCCACCATCGCGATGGCCAAACTGGTCAAACAGGCACAGCCGCGGCTGTTCGATTTCCTGTTGCAGCACCGCAATAAGCACAAGCTGAACGCCCTGATCGACGTCGCCGACATGGCGCCGCTGGTGCACGTCTCCGGCATGTTCGGCGCGGCGCGCGGTAACACCAGCTGGGTGTCGCCGCTGGCCTGGCACCCGGACAACAAGAATGCGGTGATCATGTGCGATCTCGCCGGCGATATGACGCCGCTGCTGACGCTGAGCGCCGAGCAGCTGCGTGAACGGCTGTATACGCGCCGCGACGACCTGGCGCCGGATCAGGCACCGGTGCCGATCAAGCTGGTGCACATCAACAAATGCCCGGTGCTGGCACCGGCCAAAACCCTGCTGCCGGAGAACGCCGAGCGGCTGGGCATCGATCGCCAGGCCTGCCTGCAGAACCTGCAGCTGCTGAAACAGCACCCGGAAGTGCGCGAGAAAGTGGTGGCGCTGTTCGCCGAAGCCGCACCGTTCAAAGGCTCCGACGACGTCGACGCCCGGTTGTACGACGGTTTCTTCAGCGACGCCGACAAAGCGGCGATGAGGATTATCCAGCAGACCAAGCCACAGAACCTGCCGGCGCTGGATCTGGCCTTCAGTGACGGCCGCATGAAAGAGCTGCTGTTCCGCTTCCGCGCGCGCAACTACCCGAATACGCTGGACGATGCCGAGCAGCGCCGCTGGCTGCAACACCGTCAGGAAGCGTTGAGCGCTGAACGCGTGCAGAGTTATCTGCTGCAGCTCGAATCGCTGTATAACCTGCACGAAGGCGACAAAGAGAAAACGGCCCTGCTGAAAGCGCTGTTCGATTACGGCAAAGAGTTGGTGGGATAAAACCCGCAGCAGCAGAAAAGGAAAAGGCCGCGAAAGCGGCCTTTTTTGTGGCTGAGGAGACGGCTCGCGCTTAGGCGGCGTCTTCGCTCGCTTGCGGCACCGGCAGGCGGAAGCTGCGGGTGACGACGGCCAGGTAGATCAGGCCGATGGTCGCCCAAACCAGGCCCAGCGTCATCGAGCTGGCTTCCAGGTTGATCCACAGCGCGCCGACGGTCAGTGCGCCCATCACCGGCAGGATCAGGTAGTTAAACGTATCCTTCACGGTGCGGTTCATCTTGTCGCGAATATAGAACTGCGAAATTACCGACAGGTTGACGAAGGTGAAGGCCACCAACGCACCGAAGTTGATTAGCGCGGTCGCGGTCACCAGGTCAAACGACACCGCGGACAGCGCGATGGCGCCAACCAGCAGCACGTTCAGCGCCGGGGTACGCCACTTCGGATGCACATAGCCGAAGAAGCGAGTCGGGAACACGCCGTCGCGGCCCATCACGTACATCAGGCGCGAAACGCCCGCGTGCGCCGCCATGCCTGACGCCAATACCGTCACGCAGGAGAACACCAGGATCACCGACTGGAAGAATTTGCCCGCCACGTACAGCATGATTTCAGGCTGCGACGCGTCAGGATCCTTGAAGCGCGAGATGTCCGGGAAGTACAGCTGCACGAAGTAAGACACCACGATAAAGATGATGCCGCCGATCAGCGCCGTCAGGAAAATGGCTTTCGGGATCACTTTCTCTGCGTCTTTGGTCTCTTCGGACAGCGAGCTGATGCCGTCGAAGCCCAGGAACGAGAAGCACAGGATGGTCGCGCCGGTAATCATCGGCACCACGTGGGCGTTATCGGACCAGAACGGGCGGCTGCTGACCAGCGTACCGGCGCCTTCGCCGTGGTAAATGCCGTTGATCACCAGGCCGAGGAACACGATCATGATCGCCACCTGCACCACCACGATGATGGAGTTCAGGTTGGCCACCAGCTTGATGCCGCGCAGGTTGAAAATCGTCATCAAACCGACCAGCACCGCCACGAAGATCCAGGACGGTACGCCCGGGAAGATCGCTTCCAGGTAAATCTTGGCCAGCAAAATGTTGATCATCGGCATGAACAGGTAGTCCAGCAGCGATGACCAGCCCACCATAAAGCCGACGTGCGGGCTGATGGCTTTCTGGGCGTAGGTGTAGGCGGAACCGGCGGAAGGGAATTTCTTCACCAGCTTGCCATAGCTCAGGGCGGTAAACAGGATCGCCAGCAGAGCGAAGGCGTACGCGGTCGCGACGTGACCATCGGTCAGGCCGGATACGATGCCGAAGGTATCGAAAATGGTCATTGGCTGCAGGTAAGCCAAGCCCATCATCACTACCGGAACTAATGTCAGGGTTTTACGCAGCTGAGTGCGCTGAGCCGGAGCGGCGTTGATGGTGTTATCGGACATTGGTCAGCCCCCCCTTACCTTGAGCCTTGCGGATGGCGGACACGCCAAGACTTAAGGTTGCGGGGAAACTTCGCAACGAGCGACTTAATTCTAAAAGAAGGGGATTGTAAGCTGGATAACGGGTCGAGGTAACCTCGGCTGCTCCATAGTCGCTGCGGCCACAGCGGAAACCGGCGGGCACCGGTGCTAAAGTGAAAAATTGCCCCATCTTTCTAATCCTCATGAGTCACGACCATAAAGTTTTGTTTGATCGTGCACGAAACTATTTATCTATCCGGATCGGTGTCCGGCCTCGCTTGGTGTATGAAACGCTACGTTGGTAAAACTTAATGCAAAAAAAATAACCGACGCTTTCAAAACGTCGGCTATCTGCATTTGAGATATTTTGCACCAGAATGCCTCCGGATGACAAGATCCGGAAACCCTCAAATACAAATTCTTTTTGTCGATCGCGCGGAAAACCAGCCCGGCAGGCGAATTAATCCGCTACCGGCAGGCCCGTCACCCGCACATACCTCTTACTTTATACGCCCATTCAGGCATTTTTCAACATCCAGTCGATCTCGGTTTCCGTCACCCGCCGTTCAAACTGCAGCAGCTCGTCCGTCTTGCAGGCGTGATACACCTGGGTGAAACGCTCGCCCAGATAGTGCGTCAGCGCGTGCTGATGTTCAAACTCGTACAACGCGTCGCTCTGGCGGATCGGCAGCGGCAGCCCCTCCTGCTCCAGCCCGTTGCCGGTCACCGCCTCAGGCAGCGGCAGCACGTTGTCCAGCCCGTACAGCATGCCGGCCAGGATCGCCGCCATCACCAGATACGGATTGGCGTCGGCGCCGGCCACGCGGTACTCCACCCGGTGGTTCTCCGGTTCGCCGCAGGGAATACGCAGCGCCACGGTGCGGTTGTTGTGGCCCCAGGCGGCCTGGATCGGCACATACATCCCCGGCTGGAAGCGCCGGTAGGCGTTGACGTTCGGCGCCAGCAGCGCCATCGACGCCGGCATCAGGGTGATCATCCCGGCCAATGCCTGTTTCAATAGCGGCGAATCCTCGCCTTCGGCGTCGGCGAACAGGTTGTTGCCCGCCCCGTCCTGCATGCTGACATGCACATGCATGCCGCTGCCGGCGTAATCCTCATAGGGTTTGGCCATAAAGGTGGCGTGCATGTCGTGGTTCTCGGCCACCAGCCGCACCAGCCGCTTCAGCGCCAGCGCGTGGTCGCAGGCCAGCAGGATGTCGTCGGTATGACGCAGGTTGACCTCGAACTGCCCCGGCGACGCCTCCGCCACCGCGCCGTCCGCCGGCAGCCCCTGCAGCTTCGCCAGCGCGTCGATATCGTTCAGCACCTCGGCGAAATGGTTCAGATTATCGACGGAATACACCTGGCTTTGGGTGTTGCGCTCCTGAGTGCCGGGCGCACACGGCGGCTGCAGATCGCCTTCCGCATCGCGCAGCCTATCGATGAGATAAAACTCCAGCTCTACCGCTGCCACCGGGAACAAACCGCGCTGGCGCAGCGCCTGCCACACGCGGTTCAGCACATTACGGGGTTCAACGTCAAAGGGAGTGCCATCTTCATCCAGCATGGTCAGCAACACCTGGCCGATATGCTCCGGATCGGCGGCCGACGGCGTCAGCGAACCGGGCACCGGCAGGCATACGCGGTCCGGTTCGCCGAGCTCCTGCCCAAGGCCGGTCTCCTCCACCACGTTGCCGAGGATGTCCATGGCGAATACCGACGCGGGGAAGTAGCTGCCTTTTTCCAGTTTTTTCAACCCAGAGACGGGTATGCGTTTGCCGCGGAAGGAACCATTAAGATCGGTGAGAAGGATATCGACATACTGCGTGGCGGGATGGCGTTCCAAATAATGAGCGACCTCATTTTGGAACGCGCTACTTCGCCTCTCTTCATGATGCTGTGCAAAATGTTCAACTGCTGCGCTATTGGTTTGCATACGTCACCCGCCATTATGCTCTGAAGGCGCGTTGGCGCCCGTCCGCCGTTCGATTCAACACATGATTGGATTTCTCGTCAGGCCGCGCCGCTGCAGGGCGCTCAAAATAACATCCACAATATGAAACATAGTATTAACAGAATGGGTTTGCAAATGTTACAATCCTGTTTGATTATTCGCCACTGGCTGCTAAATTGATAAAATATTGACCGAAAAGGCCTTGCTGCCATTTTCACGTCAACTATTTTGTCCAACGCACCGAGAGTGAACATGGGCAATATATTTTCCAAACCCACCCTAACTACCGATATCATGCAGCATCGTTATCGACCAGACAGGCACCCGATAGCGATCTTCATTTCTGCCTGTCGCCCTTACCAGAAGGAAGTACCGCTATGAGCGAAGTCAGCTTGGCACCGGGCAAACGCCTGTCGCAGATCCGTCAGCAATTGGGTTTGTCGCAGCGCCGGGTCGCCGAACTGTCCGGGTTAACCCACAGTGCGATCAGCACCATCGAACAGGACAAGGTCAGCCCGGCCATCAGCACGCTGCAAAAGCTGCTGAAGGTGTATGGCCTGTCGCTGTCTGAATTCTTTGCCGAACCGGAAGCCGCCGACGAACCGCGCGTGGTGATCGACGCCGAGGACCTGATTGAGATCGGCAGCCAGGGGGTGTCGATGAAGCTGGTGCACAACGGCAGCCCCACGCGCAACCTGGCGATGATGCTGGAAACCTACCAGCCCGGCACCACCACCGGTGAAAAGATCAAGCACCAGGGCGAAGAGATCGGCACCCTGCTGGAGGGCGAGATCGTGTTGACCATCAACGGCCAGAGCTACTGCCTGACCGCCGGCCAGAGTTACGCCATCAACACCGGCATCCCGCACAGCTTCAGCAATACTTCGGCGCGCATCTGCCGCATCGTCAGCGCACATACCCCCACCACCTTCTGACCGCTTATCGCTCCGGCGCAGCCTGACAGGGTTGCGCCCCCTGCCTCTCGACGTTTTTCATCGCCGTTATGCCATTTTGTTGGTTGCCAACGGCGTAATCTGTGTTACAACAGAACAAAACAGCCATCTAAACATCTAAACGGCCTTACTACGCAATGTCAACCGCAACGCCTTCGCGCCTCGAGATGCGCAATATCTCGATCGCCTTCGCCGGCTTCAACGCGCTGCAGGACGTGGACTTCACGCTGCAGGGCGGCTCAATCCACGCGCTGGTCGGCGCCAACGGCGCGGGCAAGTCGACGCTGATGGCGATCCTCTCCGGCGCCCACGACCATTATCGCGGCGAGATCCTGATCGACGGCCAGGCGGTGGCGATCCACTCCCCGCTGCAGGCGCGCCGCCACGGTATTCACGTGGTGCAACAAGAGGTGGACGTCGCGCTGATCCCCACGCTGTCGGTGGCGGAAAACATCATGCTGGACTGGCTGAACGAGCCGGGCCACTGGCTGAACTGGGCGGAGCTGCACCGCCGCGCCGCGCAGCTGCTGCAGCAATGGGCGCTGCCGCTCAATCCGCGCAGACGCCTGGCGGACTGCACTCTGGCGGAAAAACAGCAGGTGCTGCTGGCGCGCGCGCTGTCGCACCGCTGCCGTTTTCTGGTGCTCGACGAACCGACCGCGCCGCTCGATCGCGCCGAGAGCGAGCGCCTGTTTAACGTGGTGCGCCGCCTGCAATCCGAAGGCATCGGCATTGTGTTCATTTCTCACCGCATCCACGAACTGAGCGACATTTGCGATCGGCTGACGGTGCTGCGCGACGGCCGGCGCGTCAGCGAAGACGCCATGCGCGGGCTGAGCGGCGAACAGATCGTCGAGAAGATGCTCGGCCATCGGCTGGACGACATTTTCCCGCCGCCGCGCCCGCCGCACCCTGAGCGAACGCTGCTGCAGGTGCAAGGCTTGCGCGATCGCCACAAGCTGCGCGACGTTTCGCTGCGGCTGCATGAAGGCGAAATCCTCGGCATCGCCGGGCTGGCCGGGGCGGGCAAAACCGAACTGTGTAAGGCATTGTTCGGCGCCGGCCCCGTGCAGCTTGAGCGCGGCGAACTCCGCGGGCAGCTCTGGGCGCCACGCGCGCCGCACCTGTCGGTTGAACAGGGATTGGCGCTGGTGCCGGAAGAGCGCCGCAAAGAGGGCATTTTCATCGACGAGGCGATCCCAATGAACCTGAGCGTCAGCGCCGACGACAGCTTCTCGCGCTGGAGCCTGTTCAACCGGCGGCAAGAGCTGCGTTGGGCGCGCGAGATCATGCAGCGTCTGAACATTCGCGCCTCCGGCCCGCAACAGCGGCTGGCGCGCCTGTCCGGCGGCAATCAACAAAAAGTGGCGATCGGGAAGTGGCTGCGCGGCGACGCCGAGGTGCTGATCTTCGATGAGCCGACCAAGGGCGTGGACATCAAGGCCAAGCAGGAGCTGTTCAGCCTGATCGACGGCCTGGCCCGCGCCGGTAAAGGCGTGATTTACGCCTCCGGCGAGTTCGCCGAGCTGATTGGCCTGTGCGATCGTATCTGCGTACTGTGGGACGGCCGCATCGTGGCAGAGTTGAACGCCGCCGACATCGACGAAGAAACCTTATTGTTCTATTCCACCGGAGGAACCCCTGCGTGAGTAAAGAATTTGCCCTGCGGCCTGCGCTGCCCTGGCGCCAACAGCTGTTTGATTTCCTCTACAAATGGGGCATGTTGCTGACCGTCGCGGCGCTGATCGCCCTGTTTGGCCTGGCGTCGGACAACTTTCTCGATGCCAATAACATCATCAACATCCTGCGTTCGATCGCCATCGTGACGGTGATCGCCATCGGCGTCTCCATCTCGCTGTCGGTCGGCGGTTTCGATCTGTCGGTCGGCTCGACCGCCTCGCTGGCCAACACGCTGGTGATTTCACTGTTCGTCTGGCACGGGTTCGGCACCACCGGCGCCATCGTGGTAACGCTGCTGCTCTGCACGCTGGTCGGCCTGTTCAACGCCCTGCTGATCGTGGTGCTCAAAATCCCCGACATGCTGGCGACGCTGGCCAGCCTGTTCGTGATCCAGGGCGTGGCGATGACCTACAGCTACGGCGGTTCCATCACCCAAAACATGGTGCTGCCGAATGGCGACATGGCGGAAGGCCTGATCCCGGAGGTGTTTTCCGCCCTCGGCCAGGTGCCGGTGATCGTGCTGATCATGCTGGCGGTCACCGTGGCGGTGCAGCTGTTCCTGTCGTTGACCAAGCATGGCCGCCGCATGTATGCCATCGGCGGCAACCCCGAAGCGGCGCGTCTGTCGGGTATCCGCACCGTACGTTACAGGGTTGCCGCTTACGTTATTTCTTCCTGGCTGGCGGCGCTTGGCGGCATCCTGCTGGCGTCACGTATCGGCTCTTCGCAGGTCAACGCCGGCGGCGGTTATCTGATGGACGCGGTGGCGGCGGCCTATATCGGCTTCTCGCTGGCGGGCTCCGGCAAACCCAATGCGCTCGGCACCCTGATCGGCGCGGTGATCCTCGGCGTGCTGCAAAACGGCCTGGTGATGCTGTCGGTGCCCTACTACGCCATGGACATTATCAAAGGCCTGGTGCTGGCGCTGGCGCTGGCCATCACCTACATCCAGAAACGCTGATCCTCCCCGGCGCACGCCCGCTGCGCCGCTTTTCCCCTTTAATTCATCCGGTTACTCTTTTCCGTCAGCAGAACCCGCATACAAATGATATGAATTATCATTAGCGTTTACATTCAGTAAAAAATCCTTACAATACCCTCACGCAACGCTGATGAAGCGAAGTATTTCTCAGCGAACGATGAATAATTTCATTAGAAATTCAATTGGTTAATTACTTTCACTTCAACCCAGGAAAGGTTCACCTCATGGAAACGCCACGTTACAGCAAGCTCGCCGCTCTGGTTGTCGCCTCACTCAGCGCCACCGCCGCGCTGGCCGCGCCGCAGAACGACACCCAGGACACCATGGTCGTCACCGCCTCCGGCTTCCAGCAAAAAATTCAGGACTCCGCCGCGTCCATCTCGGTGATCCCGCGCCAGCAGATCGAAGATAAGGCCTATCGCGACGTGACCGATGCACTGAAAGACGTGCCGGGCGTGGTGGTCACCGGCGGCGCCAGCAGCAGTGACATCAGCATCCGCGGCATGTCCTCCAAGTACACGCTGATCCTGGTGGACGGCAAGCGCGTCGACACCCGCAGCACCCGCCCGAACAGCGACAACGCCGGCATCGAACAGGGCTGGCTGCCGCCGCTGGAAGCCATCGAACGCATCGAAGTGGTGCGCGGGCCGATGTCTTCGCTGTACGGTTCCGACGCCATGGGCGGCGTGATCAACGTCATCACCCGCAAAACCTCACGCACCGAGTGGAAAGGCTCGCTGCACGGTGACGCCACCGTTCAGGAAAACCGCGATTCCGGCGATCTGTTCCAGACCAACGCCTACGCCTCCGGCCCGCTGGTTGAAGGCCTGCTCGGCCTGCGGGTCAACGGCCTGCTGTCGCGCCGCGCGGAAGATAAAATCGTCAACGGTTACAACGAACAGCGCATGCGCAGCGGCACCGCGGTGTTCACCCTGACGCCGGACGAGAAAAACGAATTCGATTTCGAAATCGGCCGCTCGCTGCAGGATCGCAACAGCACGCCGGGCAAATCGGTAGTGGCGGAGCGCTGCAGCAAAGGCAAGTGCACACCAACCGAGGTCAGCGAAAGCCTATACACTCGCACCAACTACGCGCTGACCCACAACGGCTATTACGACTTCGGCAACTCCACCAGCTACGTGCAGCGCGAAGAAACCGGTAACCCGGGCCGTAACATGAAGGCCTACAACACCATCTTCAACACCCAGAACCAGTTCGAGCTGGGTTCCCACATGCTGAACCTCGGCGGCCAATACCGCTATGAAAAACTGGGCGACGGCGGCAACCAGCTTGAATCGGCTCAAGGTCTCAGCAAGCTGACGCGCTGGAGCTGGGCATTGTTCGCTGAAGACGAATGGGCGCTGACCAACGACTTTAGTCTGACCAGCGGCATCCGTATGGACCGTGATGAAAACTTCGGCAGCCACTGGACCCCACGCATGTACGGTGTCTGGCACCTGACCGAACAGTGGACGCTGAAAGGCGGCGTCTCCGCCGGTTACAAATCGCCGGATCTGCGCCAATCCTCCCCTAACTGGGGGCAGGTCACCGGCGGCGGCGTGCGTAAAGGCATCATCGTCGGCAACCCGGATCTGCAGCCAGAGAAGAGCCTGAGCGAAGAAATCGGCCTGATGTGGGATAGCCTGAAAGGCGTTAACGCCGGCGTGACGGTCTTCAACACCGACTTTAAAGACAAAATCACCGAAGTGCGCCGCTGTGAAGACACGCCGGATTGCACCATCGGCGGCACGTCCTACGACTTTATCAGCGATCGCGTCAACGTCGACAAAGCCAATATGCGCGGCGTAGAGGCCACCTTCGGCTGGCAGATCAACAAAGACTGGAAGTGGAACACCAACTACACCTACACCTCTTCCGAGCAGAAGAGCGGCGAGTTCCAGGGCAAGGCGCTCAACCAGATGCCTAAGCACATGCTGAATACCGTGCTGGACTGGCGTGCCACGCAGGACCTCAGCCTGTGGTCGCGCGTTAACTTCCGCAGCAAAACCTCACAATATCTGAGCCGCACCTCGATGGCGACCAGCACGCCATCCTACACCTTCGTCGATGCGGGCCTGAGCTACCAGGCGGCGAAAAACCTGCAGCTGACCGGCGGGGTTTACAACATCCTCGACAAAACCGTGGATTACGATCACTACCGTACCACGCTGGACGGCCGCCGTTACACCGTCGGCATGACCTACAACTTCTGATGCCCCTGGGCGCGCGCTGCGCGCCCTTTTCATTCCATCACCGTGAGGAAGCTCCATGAGATTACGCCGCTCCCCCCTGATGATCGCCCTGCTGGCCGCAATGGCGCTGGCGGGTTGCCACAGCAAAACCGATACGCCGGTAGCCGCTACCCCGGCCACCGTCAACGTCCAGCACCTGAACGGCAGCACCGAGGTGAAGAAGCACCCGCAGCGCATCGTGGTGCTGGATTACGCGTCGTTGGAAACGCTGCAGCTGCTGGGCGTCGAACCGCTGGCGCTGCCCGGCAACCGCAAGAACTTGCCGGATAGCCTGAAGCGCTATCAGGATGACAAATACCTCAATGCCGGCACCCTGTTCGAGCCGGATATGGCCGTGCTGCGCGCCGCCAAGCCGGATCTGATCCTGATCGCCGGCCGGGCGTCCAAAGCCTATGACGAGCTGAACGCGCTGGCGCCGACGCTGAACATGTCCGTCGATCCGCAGGATCAGTTGGGCAGTCTGAAGCAGCGCACCCTGCAGCTGGGCGAGCTGTTCGATAAGCAGCAACAGGCGCAGGCGGCGGTCGATAAGCTGGATGCGCAGATCGCCGTGGTCAAACCGCAGGCCGCCCAAGCCGGACGCGGGCTGGTTGTGCTGTTCTCCGGCGGCAAGATCAGCGCTTACGCGCCCAAGAGCCGTTTCAGCTTCGTCTATGACGCCCTCGGCTTCTCGTCCGCGCTGCAGTCCGACGAAAAAGACGTGCGCGGCAACAAGCTGACGCCTGAGCAGGTCGCCAAACTGAATCCGGACTGGCTGTTCGTCATCGACAGAGACGCCGCGACCGGGCGGCCGAACGCGGTGGCACCGCAGAAAATCCTCACCGGCACCGCGCTGAAGAAAACCACGGCGGTGAAAAAAGGCCAGGTGGTTTACCTGCCGGCGGCCGAGGTGTATCTGTCCGGCGGCATCGTCACCGCCCAGCACGTCGTCGAACGCGTGAGCGAGGCCCTGAACCACGCTGCACGATAAAAAAAGCCCGGCGATGCCGCAATGCTGATCAGTTAGCGTTTTTCTGCAGGCGTTAGTGACATTTTCGGTCGATAAAAGTGAGATGCCCCATGTGGCTCACGCACCTCGACCGAGCCTGGGGCCGAAGGCGCGCCCCCTGGCAACCCGCGCCTTTGCCCTATCAGACGGTTGGCTTTGCCAACTCCCCTCCCTCCGCCATACCGCATTGAGGCCGGTTGCGACAGGCGTCCCTGCCTGTCTCACCTGAAACCGCCGTCCATGGCGGTTTCGCCTAATGCGCTATGTCTGCGTTCGGCGTCTTCAAGGGCGCCCAGCACCGCGCTCATCTCCAACTTCTCTACCAGAAGCTCATAAGCGACAGATTTCCCGGTAGCAGCCAGCTCAGGTGTTGACCTTTAGCGCGCATCACCGGCTGCCGAGCAAGACGACGTTGTCAGGGGCAACCGGCCAGGGAAGGCCGGTTGAGGCGAGACTAACAGGTACGTTTGTCGCAGCCGACCCGCCCGACAACGCAGACGCGGCGAGGACAAATCTGCCGGGAGCAGATTTGAACGCTGCTTGCAGCGGCCCCGAAGGGGCGAGGCCCAGGATGGGCCGAGTAATTTCCGCGTAGCGGACAGATGGTGTTAAGCGAAGGCGCGGGTGGAGGGGCCGCGCCATCGGCCCCTCCAATTGCCGTTCATATTGGCCGCAGAGAAATGCGGGACATTTACGGCAATTCCCCCTGCACAGAACGCCCAGAGGCTGGATAAAAAAATGCCACTCAGGCTTAAGTGAGCGGCATTGCGGCGATGCCGGGCTTTTTCTTGGGTTAAATCGTCGGCTGGTTTACCAGGCCGTCTATCAGCACCTGCGGCGTGCCCTGCGAGCAGCGTTCGATGCGCCCGCGCACGCCGTAGACCCGCGCCAGGCTCTGCGGCGTAATCACCTGATCCGGCGCGCCGTCGGCGATCAGATCGCCATCCTGCAGCATCAGCACGTGGTCGCCGTGGCGCAGCGCGATGTTGATGTCATGCACCACCACCACCGTCACGATATTGCGCTTGCGGGTTTCGCGGCGCACCAAATCCATCACGTGGAACTGATAGTTGAGATCGAGCGCGCTCAGCGGTTCATCCAGCAGCAGCAGCGAGGGCTGACGGATCAGCGACTGCGCCAATCCCACCAGCTGTTTCTGGCCGCCGGACAGTTGATCGAGGTAGCTCAGCGCCAGGTGGGCGATGCCCAGCTGTTCCAGCAAGGCCATCACTTCCGCTTCGCTGCCGGCGTTACTGCGGCCGCCCGAAGCGCGCTGCGCCACGATAATCGACTCCAGCACGTGCAGATGCACCCCGGCGGGCAGCGACTGCGGCAGATACACCACTTTCTCCGCCCGACGGGCGAACGGCATCTGCATCAGATCGCCGTCGTCCAGCCACAGCTTGCCCTGCGCCGGGTTCAGCCCGGCCAGCGAGCGCAGCAGCGTCGATTTGCCGCTGCCGTTCGGCCCCAGCAGTACGGTAATTTGCCCGCGCGGCAACATCGGCACCGAGAGATCGTCGATCACCTGGCGCTTCGGGTAGCCCGCCGAGAAGTTTTCTATCCGTAATCCCTGGGTCATACGTTCCCCCGATGGCGCAGAATAATGCTCAGGAAGAACGGCACCCCGACCAGCGACGTGACGATGCCCACCGGAATAATCACCCCAGGCACCAGGTTTTTCGAGGCCACCGAGGCCATCGACAGCACCAGCGCACCGATCAGCGCACTGGCCGGCAGATAGAAACGGTGATCTTCGCCGAAGATCATGCGGGCGATGTGCGGCGCCACCAGGCCGATAAAGCCGATCGGCCCGACGAACGCCACCGCCAGCGCCGAGAGTATGCTGATGCGCAGCAGCGTGGTCAGCCGCAAGCGGCGCACGTCGATGCCGAAGCTCACCGCCCGGTCTTCGCCCAGGCGCAGCGCGGTCAGTTTCCACGAGCTCATCATCGACAGCGGCAGCAGCACGGCGAACACCCCGAACAGAATGCCCAGCTTGTCCCACGAGGCGCGCGCCAGGCTGCCCATGGTCCAGAACACCAACCCCTGCAGCGTGTCCTCGCTGGCGATGAACTGCATCATCGATACCAGCGCATTGAAGGTAAACACCAGCGCGATGCCGAACAGCACCACGCCGGAGGTGGCGACCCGCGTCCAGCGCGTGATGCCGTCGAGCATCAGCGCGGCGAACAGCGCGAAGATAAAAGCGTTGGCGGAGATGAACCACTGATCGGGAATGCCCGGAATGCCGATGCCGAGCACGATAGCCAGCGCGGCGCCAAAGGCCGCGGCGGAAGACACCCCGAGAGTAAAGGGGCTGGCCAGCGGATTATTCAGGATGGTCTGCATTTCTGCCCCGGCCAGGCCGAGCGCAAAGCCCACCACCACCGCCATCAGCGCGTAAGGCAAGCGGATGTCCCAGACGATCACCCGCGTGCCGGCATCGGCCGCGGCGGGGTCAAGCAGCGTTTGCCATAAGGATGACAACGACAGGCCGGACGGCCCCATGGTGAAATCCAGCAGCAGCGAGCCCAGGATTGCCAGTGCCAACACGCCCATCATCAACAGGCGATGGCGAAGAATATGCTGATAGCGCCCCATCACGCCGGCGTCGGGTTTCCCCTTGGCTTCAGTCATGGGATCGGTGGATACGCTCATTAGTTAAGATACCTGTTGCAACCATCATGACAGCGGCGCGAAAGCGGCCGCCGTGAACCGGAAAGTGTGCGGCAGCAGCCTGCGCACAGCCGTTAACAATAAAACAAACGATAATACTTATCAATCATATCAATAGGTGAAAACGGCGTTGTCGAAATGTAATAATTTGTTTTTTATCGCCATTTTTCAAACCGCCGCGTTCCCCCCGCCAACGGCCATTAGGTTAATTATTCTGAAAATTATTCCTGATCCGACCAGACTCTGACAAATAACGGCAAAACCACATAGAATCCAAAATCACAGCACCGCGCGTGCAAAAAAAACTTCAGGCCGCCGCAAGAGCGGCCTTATTGACGAGGCAGTAATGAGAAGTCCATCTCCGGCGGTAACGCCCAAACGCCCGGCGCTGCTGAACTGGCTGTTATACAGCCCGCTGCAGGCCGATGACGAGCCGTTTCAACGCCAGCTGCGTCTCACGCTGACGCCCTCTCCTCTCACCCCCTGGCTGAATGCCGCAGGGCCGGCCGCGCTGTTGGTGGGGTACGCCTGGCTGGGCCAGCGGCCGCTCGGCATCGGTCTGTTGTTGCTCCTGCTGCTGTTGACCGCCGGGCGAGCCTGGCTGGCGCGCCGGCGTCAACCCGCCTGGCCGGACGCCATGCTGGTGGCTGTGTTGCTGTGGACGCTGCTGGTCGGCGCCAGCGCCGCGCTGGCGATGCTGTCGGGCCGCTTCGTTTTAATCCTGTTCGCCGGCCTCACCATCACCGCCCTGGCCTGCTGGCTGATGCAGCGCCACGCCGCCGCGCCGCGCTTCGCGCTGCTTGAGGTGATCGCGCTGACGCTGCCTTACCTGCTGGCGGCACCGCTGTCGCGCGTGCAAAATCTGTTTGTCCTGGCGGACCTCGCGCCGCTGTGGCTGGTGCTGGCCCATGGCATGATCGCGCGCTACCACCGTCAGCGGGTACAGCACGTCACGCTGGCTTGGGAGAAGCAGCAGGCGTCGCACCGCGATCGCCTGACCGGCTTTCTCAACCGAGCGGGCGGCGAGGTGGTGATGCGCAGCATCTGCCGCCCCGCAGCGGCGCAGACGATCTCGCACCTGTTCATTCTTGAGTTCGGTCCGTTGGCAGCGCTCTACCAAAGCCACGGCGTCCAGATTGGCGATGACGTGCTGCGCACCGTCGGCGAACGCCTCAAGACGCTGATCCGCCCCAGCGACTACGTCTGCCGCTACACCGGCGGCCTGTTTTTGATTCTGGTGCACGATCTGCCCTACGGCGCGGAAAGCGAGTTCCTGGCGCGCATCGTGCCGCCGCTGGAGGCGCCCTACGATTTTGGCGCGTTCGGCGAGGTGAACATGCAGCTCAACGCCGGCATTTTGGCGCTGACGCAAGATTATGCGACGGTGGAAGATTTGATGAGCTCGGCGCAGCAGGCGCTGGCGGAAGCCAAAGGCGGGAAAAAGTAAAACCACACGCGGCGGGAACCCCCGCCGCGTCTCACTCACCGAAAATTACTTCACGTCCATCTTCGGGAATTCCATTTCGCTGTACTTCACGACGCGGGTGCCGCGCGACAGCTTGTAACCGAACCAGATCAGCAGGAACAGCGGAATGCCGATGTAGGTCGCGGTCACGCCGTACCAGTCGATCTTGTCTTGCAGGAAGGCCTGGTAGTTCTGGCCCAGGGTAATGATCAGGCACAGCACGAAGGCGAAGATCGGCCCCAGCGGGAAGAACCCGGAACGGTACGGCAAGTCATTCAGATCGCGCCCCTGCAGCATGTAACCGCGACGGAAGCGATAGTGGCTGATGGCGATGCCCAACCAGGCGATGAAACCGGTCATGCCCGAGGTATTCAGCAGCCACAGGTAAACCGACTGGTTGCCGAACATCGAGGTCAGGAAGCACAGCCCGGCCACCACGCAGGTCGCATACAGCGCGTTACGCGGCACGCCGCCTTTCGACAGCTTGGCGAAAATGCGCGGCGCCTTGCCTTCCGACGCCAGGGTGTACAACATGCGGGTCGATGCGTACATGCCCGAGTTACCGGCCGACAGCACCGCCGTCAGGATCACCGCGTTCATGACCGCCGCCGCCGACAACAGCCCGGCGTGCTGGAACACCAGGGTGAACGGGCTGACGCTGATGTCTTTCACGTCGTTGCGCAGCAGGCTCGGATCGGTGTACGGAATGATCAGGCTGATGATCAGAATGGCGAAGATATAGAACAGCAGGATACGCCAGAACACCTGACGCACTGCGCGCGGGATGTTTTTACCCGGATTCTCCGATTCGCCGGCAGCGATGCCGATGAGCTCAGTGCCCTGGAACGAGAAGCCGACGATCATGGCCACGCCGATCATCGCCGAGAAGCCTCCGGCAAACGGCGCGTCTCCTACCGTCCAGTTCTGCCAGCCGGCGTGCTCGCCGCCCTTCAGAATGCCGACGATCATCAACACGCCGACGGCGATGAAGATAATCACGGTGCTGACCTTGATCAACGCGAACCAGTATTCCGCCTCGCCGAACCCTTTCACCGAAATGTAGTTCAGCAGGAACATCAGACCGAGGAACAGGGCGCTCCAGATCCAACCTGGGGTGTCCGGGAACCAATAGTTCATCACCAACTGCGAGGCCACCAGGTCAACGGCGATGGTCACCGCCCAGTTGTACCAGTAGTTCCAGCCCAGCGCGAAGCCGAAGCCTTCTTCCACGTATTTGGCGCCGTAAGTGGAGAATGAACCGGAGACCGGCATAAAGGCCGCCAGCTCGCCCAGGCTGGTCATCAGGAAGTACACCATCAAACCGATCAGAGCGTAAGACAACAGCGCCCCGCCGGGGCCTGCCTGAGAAACCGTGGCCCCCGAGGCCACGAACAGGCCGGTGCCGATGGAGCCGCCGATGGCGATCATGGTCAAATGCCGGGCTTTCAGCTCGCGGCGCAATCCGGGTGCTTGCTGCCCCGATGTTTTTATATCCTGCTGAGCCATTCGTACCCTATCTGCTCTTTGAAAAAATGAGGGCGGATTGTAACAAATACCCGCCGGTGAACTAGCAACATTGCACTGATATAAGATAGCTTCATAATTCAGAGGCAATTATTAGCCGCGGCCCTTATGGCCTTACTTACTCTCATTAATGTGAGCGCGCGCAGGTTTTTATGCTTTTTCGGGCCTGCGCGGCAGCAGAGGGTGTGACGCGCTGTCGATTACAGCGCGCAATAGCTGAGAAAACGCTGCAATGCGTTGGAAATGTGCTTTTGCCGATGGCGGATCAGGTACAGGGTGCGCCGCAGCGGCGGCAGCGGTACCGGCAGTTCCACCAGTGCGCCGCTGGCCAACTGTTCCGCTACCACCCGCCGCGACAGGCAGCTGATGCCGATGCCGTGCCGCACCGCGTGCTTGATCGCCTCCGAGTTGCCGAGCTCCATCACCAGCTGGAAGTGCGGCAGGTGCGCCAACAGCAGATGATCCAGCACCTCGCGGGTGCCCGAACCGCGCTCGCGCAGGATCCACGAGGCATTGGCCAACGCCTCCAGCGTCGGCGGCTGGCGGGTCAAAGGATTGTCCGGCGCGGCGAACACCACCAGCTCATCCTCCAGCCACGGCTGCGTCACCAGCTCCGGCATATGGCAAGGCCCTTCGATCAGCCCCAGATCGACGCGGAAATCCGCCACCGCCACGATCACGTCCTGGCTGTTGCCAACGTTCAGCTCCAGCGGCGTGGCCGGAAAGTCCCGGCGGTAACGGGCGATCATCTCCGGTAGCATGTAGTTGCCGATGGTGCTGCTGGCGGCGATGCGCAACGCCCCGCCGTCATGACGAAACAGCTGCTCGATCTCCCCCGCCTGCTCCAGCAGCGCCAGCGCCTTGGGATACAACAATCGGCCGTGCTCGTTGATCACCAGTCGTTTGCCGACGCGGTCAAACAGCTGCACGCCCAGCTGCCCCTCCAGATCCGCCAGCGCCGCGCTGACCGCCGACTGCGACAGCGCCAGCACCACCGAGGCCTGAGTGGTCGAACCGCTTTTCAGCACTTCGGTGAAGACTTCCAGTTGACGCAACGTGATATGCATAGCCGTCCCGGTATTGAAAAAGGGTTCTGCAAGAGAACCACAAAATGAAGTGGGTAGCCCGGCGAGGCTACCCTGTTTGCGGCCAATTCGGCGCGCTACCTGCCCAAGGCGACCAGCTGCGCCGCCGCGGCCAGCACCGCCTCGCGCGGCGTGCCGGTTTCGTCCCGCTGTATTAATTGCAGCATCGCCACCAGGTGATCGCGATCGACCGCCTTGTTTTCTTCAATCAAACGCCGCACCGCGCGCCCCACTTCTTGATCTATCTGCTCTCTGCGTTGATCGTCGGTATCCATCGCCTGCTCCTGTTCAGTTGGAAAGTTGACGGCGGCTTGCCGCTCCTCCTCACCCTAGCCGCAATGCGGCTTTATGCCAATGCCTGGCTCAATACCACTTATTCAGATAGGTTATAAATATATAATCAATTTCTCTTTTATTCAGCCCAAACGTACTCTTAGCAGCAAGAAACAGACTGAAGGACTGACTTTTATGGCGACTGATACCACTCACACTTATCCCGAGCGACGCTTTCCGCTGTTCGGCCTGCCGCGCCTGGTGCCGGGGCTGGTACTGACCGGCGCGCTCACTGCGCTGGCCGTCTGGGCCGGCGACATTCCCTGGGTGGCGGAGCTGGGGCTGGGAGCGCTGACGCTGGCGATCCTGCTCGGCATTCTGGTGGGCAACACGCTATACCCCCGCTGGCAAACCGTTTGTCACAGCGGCGTGCAGTTAGCCAAACAGCGCCTGCTGCGTTTGGGGATTATCCTTTACGGCTTCCGGCTGACCTTTCAGCAGATCGCCGACGTGGGCGCCAGCGGCATCATCATCGACGCGCTGACCCTGATCACCACCTTCCTGCTGGCCTGTTGGCTCGGCAAGAAAGTGTTCGGCATCGACAGCCAGACCGCGATACTGATCGGCGCCGGCAGCAGCATTTGCGGCGCGGCGGCGGTAATGGCCACCGAGCCGGTGCTCAAGGCCGATTCCAGCAAAGTGGCGGTAGCGGTCTCGACCGTGGTGGTATTCGGCACCCTGGCTATCTTCGTTTACCCCTGGCTGTATCAGTTGAATGAACACTTCCAGTGGCTGCCGTTCAGCCAGGAAACCTTCGGCATCTACGCCGGCTCCACCATCCACGAAGTGGCTCAGGTGGTCGCCGCCGGGCACGCCATCGGGCCTGACGCCGAAAATGCGGCAGTGATCGCCAAGATGATCCGCGTGATGATGCTGGCGCCGTTCCTGCTGCTGCTGTCGGGCTACATCAGCCGCGGCAGCGCAGGCAAGGCGGAAAAATCTGCCATCACCATTCCGTGGTTTGCCGTGCTGTTTATCGCCGTCGCCGGGCTGAACTCTTTCAACCTGCTGCCGGCCACGCTGGTGCGCCATCTGATCACCGCCGACACCTGGATGCTGGCGATGGCGATGGCGGCACTGGGGCTGACCACTCACATCAGCGCCGTGCGTCAGGCCGGGATGAAACCGATTCTGTTGGCCACGCTGCTGTTCGTCTGGCTGCTGGTCGGCGGCGGCGCGATAAACCAACTGGTGCAACACCTGCTGTAATCCCCCTCGGCGGCCCGCTTCGGCGGGCCGCCGCTTTTCGCCATTCAATCCGCCCGCCATCAATGCCATAATGTCACCGATAACACAGGAGAATGAAGATGAAGTTTGTCGGTGCACATGTCAGCGCGTCAGGCGGCGTGGATCAGGCGGTTATCCGCGCGCACGAATTGGAGGCGACCGCGTTCGCCCTGTTCACCAAAAATCAGCGTCAATGGAAGGCCGCACCGCTGGCCGCCGACGTGATCGATAAGTTCAAGAGCGCATGTGCCCAGTACGGCTTCGGGCCGGGGCAGATCCTGCCGCACGACAGCTACCTGATCAATCTGGGCCACCCGGTGGCCGAAGCATTGGAAAAATCACGCGAGGCGTTTATCGACGAGCTGCAGCGCTGCGAACAGCTGGGGCTGACGCTGCTGAACTTCCATCCCGGCAGCCACCTGCTGCAAATCGATGAAGACAAGTGCCTGGCGCGCATCGCCGAATCGATCAACATCGCGCTGGATAAAACCGCCGGCGTGACGGCGGTGATCGAGAACACCGCCGGCCAGGGCAGCAACCTGGGCTTCAAATTCGAACACCTGGCGGCGATCATCGACGGCGTGGAAGATAAGAGCCGCGTCGGCGTTTGCATCGACACCTGCCACGCCTTCGCCGCCGGGTACGACCTGCGTACCGAAGAAGAATGCGAGCGCACTTTCAAGCAGTTGGGCGACATCGTCGGCTTCAACTACCTGCGCGGCATGCACCTGAACGACGCCAAGAGCGAGTTCAACAGCCGCGTCGACCGCCACCACAGCCTGGGGGAAGGCAACATCGGCAAAACGGTGTTCAGCTACATCATGCGCGATCCGCGCTTCGACAATATTCCGCTGATTCTGGAAACGGTAAACCCGGATATCTGGGCGGAAGAGATCGCCTGGCTGAAAGCACAGCAGTAACCCTCCCTTGGCCGCTCGCCTATGCGCGAGCGGTTTCCCCCACCGTGTGCTCCGCCGCCAGCATGGCGCTGAACTGGCGCAGCGTCTCTTCATCCAGGCCCGCCGCCCTAAACACCGCGGTGGTAAAGCTGACCGGCGCCGAGCCCGGTGCCGTAATGACACGGTCATCCACGACGGCGGCGGCGCTCGTCGCGAAATGGCGCTGCCCGGTGTAGCCCTCAACATGGCGCGTCAAGAACTCGGCAGCGTTGGAAGTATGTGTCCTGCCGTTCAACAGGCCGGCCCGCGCCAACGCCAATGTCCCGCCGCAAATGCCCGCCAGGGTTGCGCCGCGTTGAAACTGCTCGTTGAGCAACGCGCTGATATCCGGTGCCCGTTCGGTTTCCCAAAGGGTGCCGCCGACCACCACCAGCACCTCGGGGCGCCAATCCGCCAATTCAGCCACGCCTTTTTCAACCTCTACCGTCAGCCCGCCCTGTGAGCGAAACGTTCCGGCCTGCGGCGCAAAAAACGCCACCTCCAGCCCATAAAACGGGCCGCCAACGCCGGCAATCAGCGCGTATTCCCAATCGGCGAAACCGGATGCCAGTACGATCGCCACTTTTTTAGCCACGGATGAATCTCCTTGAGTCATTTCTTGTTCGCATGAACAAAGTCGCGCCATCAGCTTAGAAAGCGTTGTGACTTTTGGCTAGGGGTAAATCGTGCTAACTGCCTAAGGCACAAACAAAAACGCGCAGCTCGAGGCTGCGCGTTTTGCGTTATCGACGAGGCTTACGCCGCGGCGGTAACCGGTACCTCAGCACGTTTCAGCAGGGCATAAGCTACGCCCGCCAGCAGCGTACCGGCGGCGATCGCCACCAGGTACAGCAACACCGGCGAAATCGCGCCCGGGATCAGCAACACGAACAGCCCGCCGTGCGGTGCCATCAGCTTGGCGCCGAAGGCCATCGACAGCGCGCCGGTCAGCGCCCCGCCGGCAATGCAGCACGGTAGCACGCGCATCGGGTCGCGGGCGGCGAACGGAATCGCCCCTTCGGTGATGAAGCACAGCCCCAGCACCAACGCCGCCTTGCCGCCTTCCTGTTCGGATTTCGGGAACTTGCGGCGCGCCAGCAGCGTCGCCAGACCCATCGCCAGCGGTGGTACCATGCCCGCCGCCATGATCGCCGCCATCGGCGCATACACCGAGGAACTGAGCAGCGCGACGCCGAACGCGTAGGCCGCTTTGTTCACCGGGCCGCCCATGTCGGTACACATCATGCCGCCGAGGATTGCCCCCAGCAGTACGGCGTTGGCGGTGCCCAGCGATTGCAGCCAATGGGTCAGACCTTCCATGATTTTCGCCACCGGCGTGCCGACCACGTAAATCATGATGAGGCCGGTGATCAAGCTGGCGACCAGCGGAATGATCAGGATTGGCTTCAGCGCTTCCATACTTTGCGGCAGGCGCAGCTTGCCGCTGATCGCCTTGGCGACATAACCCGCCAGGAAGCCGGCGATGATGCCGCCGAGGAACCCGGCGCCGGTGCTCACCGCCAACATGCCGCCGATCAGGCCCGGCGTCAGGCCCGGACGATCCGCGATGGAGAAGGCGATGAAACCGGCCAACACCGGCACCATCAGTGCAAAGGCGGAGCCGCCGCCGATCTGCATCAGCGCCGCCGCCAACGTACCTTTGACTTCAAACGCCTTGATGCCGAACACGAACGACAGCGCGATGCACAGACCGCCGGCCACCACCATCGGCAGCATGTAGGACACGCCGGTCAGCAGGTGGCGATACGGGCCGCTGCCCTCTTTCTTTTTCGCCGCCGGCGCCGCGCTACCTCGCTGCTGCGGCTGGAACACCTCCGCCTCGGCCAGCGCCTTGTCCAGTTCCTGGGCGGTTTTCTTCAGCGCCAGACCGGTGGAAGTACGATACATCGGCTTACCGGCAAACTTGTCCAGATCCACCTCGATGTCCGCCGCGACGATCACCAGATCCGCCGCCGCCACTTCTTCCGGGGTGATGGCATTGCCGGCGCCGACGGAGCCGCGCGTTTCCACTTTCACCCACCAGCCGCGTTTTTTGGCTTCGCTTTCAATGGCTTCGGCCGCCATAAAGGTGTGCGCCACGCCGGTTGGGCAAGCGGTGATCGCCACGATGCGTTTTTGCCCATCGGCTTTCACCGGCGCCGCCGCCTGCGGCGCCTGATAGGTTTCAGCTTCGGCCTTGGCGCGCGCCAGAAAAGCCTCCGGTTCACGCACCGCCTGCTCTACGTCGCCCACATACACCAATTTGCCGTTCAGCCCGGCGTCAGCAGGGGCAGACTGCCCCGCCACCGCCACCAGTTCGGCGTCCTGCAGCGACTCGACCAGCGTCAGGCCGGTTTTGGCCGCGGCAGCCTCCAGCATGCGTTTCGCCAGGTGGCCACGGGCCTGCCCCAGCGAACTGTCTACCATCAGCAGCGTTTTCATTCTGCCTCCTGCTATTGATTGAAAGGTTTCAGATCGACGCGCGCCATCATCGCGGCCAACTGGGGACGATCGGTCACGCCGACGTTGCTCTGGCTGACCGCCAGCGCCGCTACCGCCGTGGCCAGACGCAGGGTGTGTTCGCTGGATTCGCGCATCAGCAGGCCGTAAATCAGGCCCCCGACCATCGAATCGCCGGCGCCCACGGTGCTGACCACCTCACAGGACGGCGGTTTGGCGATCCAGGCGCCGGACGCGTTAACCCACAGCGCGCCTTCCGCGCCGAGGGAGATCACCACGTGGGCGATGCCCTGTTCACGCAGCGCATGCGCGGCGTCGACCACGTCCGCCAGCGTCGGCAGCGGGCGGCCGGCCCAGATTTCCAGCTCGCGGCGGTTCGGCTTCACCAGCCACGGCGAGGCCTTCAGCCCGGCGACCAGCGCTTCGCGGCTGCTGTCGAAAATGATGCACGGGCACTTGGCGCGCAGCTGGGTCATCCAGTCGGTAAAGGCATCGGGATCGACGCCGGCCGGCAGGCTGCCGCTCACCGCCACCATGTCGAACTGGCCCAGCCAGCTCAGCGAGTCGCTGACGAAGCGATCCCAGTCCTGCGGCGTCACTTCAAAACCGGAGAAGTTGAAGTCGGTCACTTCACCGTCTTTTTCCGTCAGCTTGACGTTGATGCGGGTGCGGCCCGGCACCACCTGGAAGCGGTTGGCGATCCCCAGATCGCTGAACAGCAGCTGGAAACCGTCCTGATTGTCTTTGCCCAGGAAACCGCCGACGGTGACGTCGATGCCCAAATCCTTCAACACTTTGGCGACGTTGATGCCCTTACCGGCGGCGTGCAGGCCGGCGGTTTTTACCCGGTTGACTTCCCCGCGCTCGATCTGCGGGCAGAAACCCACCAGATCGTACGCCGGGTTCAGGGTGATTGTTGCTACTCTTCTGCTCATGCTGCGCCCTCGCCCAGTCCTTCATTAATCGCTTCGCCAATCGCCTTCAGCGCGGCTTCAGCATCTTCTCCATTGGCGGTAAAGCGCAGGTGATGCCCTTTCTTCACGCCCAGCGCCACCACCTTCATCAGGCTGCGCCCGTTGGCCGGCTTGCCGCTGCCGTCCAGGTTAGTGACGGTGATGTCGCTGTTGAAACTTTTGATCACGTTGACCAACGCCGTGCCCGGCCGCGCGTGCAGACCATGCTCGTTGCGGATCACGAATTCGGCGCTCAGCACGCTGCTCTCCTCGGCCACTTCGCTGGTCAGCAGCGCCAGCACCCCGGCGGCATCCGCTTTCAGCAAGCGTTCAGCTTTGTTGGTCAGCAGCAGGTCGCTGAGGTAGTTGAGCACCGCCAGCGGCTGCGCGTCGGCAACCGACACCGTCAGCAGCAGCGCCACCGGCTCGCCGTCTTCCACGAAAGCCTGCGCCGGGCGGCTGACGGTAGCCGCGCTGGCCAGGTTGCCTTCGACGCTGTCGCTCAGCCAGATGCCCTGCCCCAGGTTCAGCGGCTTGCGGGTGATGACATCGCTGACGAACTGCGCGTTGACCGCGCCGGCCTTTTGCAACCGGCCGGCGTTCAGCGCCTGCAGCGTCATCAGGCTGTCGGCCGCGACGTCGAGCGTAATCAGCGAAACGTCGAACTGGAATTCGGCGCTCTGCTGTTCGCCCATCAGCAAGCTGCGCAGCTCTTCCGCGGAGGTGGTTTTCGCCAGCAGCTCCGCCACGCTGTCATCACTCAGCACGTGCGTGAGCTGGCGCAGCAGCGCCAAATGCTCGTCGGAACGGGCGGCAATGCCGATCGCCACATAGGCGGTTTGGCCTTCGCCCCACGCAATGCCCTGCGGGAACTGGAACACCTGCACGCCGGTTTTCAACACCAGATCGCGGGTATCGGTGGTGCCGTGCGGAATGGCGATGCCGTTGCCCAGGTAGGTGGACGTCTGCAGTTCGCGCTGCAACATGCCGTCCACGTAACCGGCGCTGACGCAGCCGGCGTCGGTCAGGGCGGCGGCCACCTGACGGATGGCCTCCTGCTTACCGGCGGCAGCGGCGCCCAGATGAATGTCTTGCGGTGACAACTGGAACATGATTCTCCTCTCCTGCTGAATTGAATCGTTTCAGCCTCATTGGGAAAAAGGAGCGCTACCCGCTGGCCACAAACGGCCGGATAACGCTGAAACGTTTCAAGGAGTGTGTAAGCAGCGCAAGGTGAAAGCAAGTTTTCTCCCTTTCGCCATTGCAGATTTTTGAGCTTACGCACACTTTTGCCGGCGCATTGGTCAGCGCCAGGGCAAAATGACATACTGTGCTGAAACTTTGCTGACGGAGAAAAGCATGAACGTAGTGACGGGCGTCGGGGTGATCATCGTCAACCCACAAGGTGAGATTTTGTTGGGCAAACGCTGCGGCTCACATGCGCCCTTTTGGTCTATCCCCGGCGGGCATCTGGATGCCGGCGAAACCTTCGAGCAGTGCGCCCAGCGCGAAATCGCCGAAGAAACCGGGTTGCTCATCGCTCCGCCGCGCTTCGTTGGCGTCAGCAACAATCTGCAAACCTGGCGCGCCGAAGGCAAACACACGGTGTCCATCTGCCTGCAGGTGGATCACCCCGGTGGCAACGCCGAGCTGAAAGAACCCGAAAAATGCGCCGAGTGGCGCTGGTGCGCGCCGGACGCCCTGCCGGAACCGCATTTCGAAGCCAGCCTCACCGCCATCCGCCTGTGGTTGAGCGGCCAGGCCTATCTGCCCACGGCCTGACCCATCGCGAGCGCGTGCTGCGCTCGCTTTCCCTGCTGCACCGCCCCACCGCTATATAATTTAGAATATAACGCTATTTTTTGCGATATACGCCATTTTTTTGACTACGGATAACCCTATGGGGTTAACCCTCTTCTATTATTACCCCTGCAATCGACGTGGCATTCTGACCTTCGGTCGGTGGCCTTTTGGCAAGATTTTATTTTAAATTCATAATTATAAGCGGGTTTACCATGAGCAAAAAACTGACTGGCTTTGAAAAAAAGCGCCGGTGGGGATGGCTATGGCTTTTGCTGCTGGGGATTATCCTCGGCGCGGCGCTGTTGGCCGGGACCGCCACCGTATTCCATAAAACCAGCGATACCGCCTTCTGCGTTTCCTGCCACACCATGCAACAACCGCTGGCCGAATATCAGGGCAGCGTCCACTTCCAGAACACCAAAGGCATCCGCGCCGAGTGCGCCGACTGCCACGTCCCCCATCAGCCGATCGATTACCTGTGGACCAAAATCCGCGCGGTGAAAGACATTTACGGCGAAATGGTCGGCACCATCGACACACCGGAAAAATACGAAGCGCACAAGCTGGCGATGGCGCAATCGGTCTGGAAGACGCTGAAAGAGAACGACTCGGCCACCTGCCGCTCCTGCCACAGCTACGACGCCATGGAGATCACCGCCCAGCGCCCTGAGGCGCGCCTGCAGCACCCGGTGGCGATCAAACAGGGCGAGACCTGCATCGACTGCCATAAGGGCGTGGCCCACATCCTGCCGGACATGAGCGGCGAAACCCAGGCCGGCGCCGCCGAGCTGGCGAAGGCCGCGGCGTTGACCGCCCCGGACGCCACCACCCTCTACACCATCGCCACCGAGCCGTTCTTCCTCAGCGCGGACGACAGCCATAACGCCGGCAACCTGATGCCATCCACCGAAGTGCAGGTGGTGAAGCAGGAGGGCGACAAGGTGCTGGCCACCGTGAGCGGCTGGCAGCAGGACGGGGTCAGCGAAGTGTTCTACGCCGCGCAGGGCAAACGCATCCTCAGCGTGCTGCTGGGTGAAGACGCGCGCAAACAGCTGAAGACCGCATCCACCCAGACCGATGCGGAAACCGGTCTGGTCTGGCATCAGGTCTCTTTGCAAGTGTGGTTGCCGCGTAAACAGTTGATCGACGACCAGCAAAAAATCTGGCGTTACGCCGCGGACATGATGTCGGCCAACTGTACCGGCTGCCACGGGCTGACCGCGCTCGATCGCTTCAACGCCAACCAATGGATCGGCGTCATCAAAGGCATGGCGCCGCGCACCTCGCTGACGCAGGAACAGCTGCGCGTGCTGACACAATACGTACAAAAACACGCCAGCGACATGCCACCTGCCGCACCGGCCAAGCTTTAAGGGAGAAGCGCAATGAGCAACCAACAACCGTTAACAATGAGCCGCCGCCGCTTCCTGACCGGCGCCGCCGCGCTGGCCACCGCCCCGCTGCTGGCAGGCTTATGGCCCAAAGCGGCGCTGGCGCAGGCCATCAGCGAAGCGCTGCCGCAGTTCATCGTCTTGCGTCAGGCGCAAAAAGGCATCCTGACCGGCGCCCACTGGGGCGCGTTTGAGGCCATCGTGCAGGACGGCAAGATGGTCGGCGTGCAGCCGGTGCAGGACGATCCGTATCCCAATGAGCTGATCACCATGGCGCCTTATCAGGTGCACGCCGAGAACCGCATCAAATACCCGATGGTGCGTAAAAGCTGGCTGGAAGGCGGCCCCGGCAGCCGCACCGAGCTGCGCGGCCGTGACGAGTGGGTGCGCGTCAGCTGGGACAAAGCGACCGAGCTGGTGTGCAATGAGATCACTCGCCTGCAAAAAGATTACGGGCCGCAGTCGATCTACGCCGGTTCCTACGGCTGGAAAAGCGTCGGCATGCTGCACAACAGCCGCACGCTGCTGCAGCGCCTGATGAACCTGACCGGCGGTTTCCTCGGCTACGCCGGCGACTACTCCACCGGCGCGGCACAGGTGATCATGTCGCACGTGGTCGGCTCAATGGAGGTCTACGAACAGCAGACCGCCTGGCCGAACGTGATCGAGAACAGCGAGCTGGTGATCCTGTGGGGCTGCAACCCGATGGTCACGCTGAAAAACAGCTGGAACGTGCCGGATCACGTCGGCCAGACCGGCTTCGAGGCGCTGAAGAAGAAAGGCACCCGGGTGATCAGCATCGATCCGGTGCACAGCGACAGCGCCAAGTTCGTCAATGCGCAGTGGATCGCCCCGCGTCCTTATACCGACGGCGCCATGCTGATCGGCATCGCCCACACGCTGCTGACCGAGAAGCTGCATAACCCGGACTTCCTGAAAACCTACACCGTCGGCTTCGACAAGTTCCAGGCCTACCTGCTGGGCGAGAGCGACGGCGTGGCGAAAACCGCCGAATGGGCGGCCGACATCAGCGGCGTCGATGCCGACACGCTGCGCGGTCTGGCGCGCGAGATGGCGAAGCATCGCACCATGATCATGGGCGGCTGGGGCATTCAGCGCCAGCACCACGGCGAACAGCAGCACTGGCTGCTGGTGACGGTGGCGGCGATGCTCGGCCAGATCGGCCTGCCGGGCGGCGGCTTCGGCTTCAGCTACCACTATTCCTCCGGCGGCAGCCCGACCGCCAAGGGCGGCATCATCGCCGGCATCTCCGCCGGCAACGCGCCGAAGAACTCCCCGGCGCCGATCCCGGTGGCGCGCATCGCCGAATGCCTGAGCAACCCGGGCAAAACCATCGACTTCAACGGAGCCAAGGTCACCTACCCTGAGGTGAAAATGGTGTATGTGGCGGGCGGCAACACCTTCCACCAGCATCAGGACACCAATAACCTGGTCAAAGCCTGGCAGCGGCCGGACACCATCGTGGTCAACGAGCCTTACTGGACCGCCACCGCCAAGCATGCCGACATCGTGCTGCCGGCCACCACCAGCTACGAGCGCAACGATCTGGAGATGGGGGGCGACTATTCGCAGCTCTACGTGTTCCCGATGCATCAATGCGTGCCGCCGCAGCACGAGTCGCGCAGCGACTTCGACATCTTCTCGGCGATGGCGGCCAGGCTGGGCGTACAGGAAGCCTTTACCGAGGGCAAGGACGAAACCCAGTGGCTGAAAGGCATGTACGACGACATGAAGAACCAGGCGCGCGCCGCGCGGGTGGCGCTGCCGCCGTTCGACATGTTCTGGCAATCCAACAACTACGTGCGCTTCCCGGTGCCGGAGGCCAACACGCAGTGGGTGCGCTTCGCCGATTATCGTGACAACCCGCTGCTGAACCCGCTGGGCACGCCGTCGGGCAAGATTGAAATCTACTCCGATGCGATTGCCAAAATGCATTATGCGGATTGCCCCGGCATCCCGACCTGGATGCCACCGCACGAGTGGTACCGCGGACCGGAAGCGGCCAAATATCCGCTGTCGCTCAATACCGCCCACCCGACCAACCGGCTGCATTCTCAGCTCGACAACACGCCGCTGCGCGAGAAATACGCGGTAGCGGATCGTGAAGCGATCCTGATCCACCCGCAGGACGCGCAGCCGCGCGGCATCAGCGGCGGCGATCTGGTGCGGGCGTTCAACGATCGCGGCCAGATCCTGGTGGGCGCGGTGGTCAGCGAAGACGTGCGGCCTGGCGTGGTGCGCATCAGTGAAGGCGCCTGGTTCGATCCGGCCGATCCGGCGCAGCCCGGCTCGCTGTGCAAGAACGGCAACGTCAACTGCCTGACCTTCGATATCGGCTCTTCCAGCCTGGCGCAGGGCAACTGCGGGCAGATGGCGCAGCTGCAGATCGAGAAATATCAGGGGCCGGCGCTGAAAAATACCGCGCACGCGGTGCCGCAAGGCGCCTGATTTACCGGCAAGCAAGGGGGGCGCAACGCGCCCCTTTTTTCACGTCGCCGCGCGACATATTCGCTTACCCTGCGCCAATGGATAGCGGTTTGCGTTTCTTTTCAACGGGCGTATGATGCGCGCGACCTCCCTTTTTCGACGAATTCTCAACCGCCATGCCGACTTCATCCGCAGTAACGCGACGCACGCCCGATCTCACTTCGCTGGCCTTTTTGGCGGTGGCGTTCCTGACCGGCATCGCCGGTGCGTTGCAAACCCCGACGCTGAGCCTGTTTTTGGAAACCGAAGTCAAGGTGCGGCCGGCGCTGGTTGGGCTGTTCTTTACCGGCAGCGCGGTGATCGGCATTCTGGTCAGCCAGTTTCTCGCCGGCCGCTCGGATAAAAAAGGCGACCGCAAATCACTGATCTTCCTCTGCTGTATGCTGGGGGCGCTGGGGTTCACGCTGTTCGCCTGGAGCCGCAACTATTACCTGCTGCTGCTCGTCGGCGTACTGCTCACCAGCTTCGGTTCCACCGCTAACCCGCAAATGTTCGCTCTGGCGCGCGAACACGCCGATCGCACCGGCCGCGAGGCGGTCATGTTCACCTCCATCATGCGCGCCCAGGTCTCGCTCGCCTGGGTCATTGGCCCGCCGATCGCCTTCGCGCTGGCGCTGGGCTTCGGCTTCAAGGCCATGTACCTGGCGGGCGCGGCGGCCTTTGTGCTGTGCGGCCTGCTGGTGTGGAAACGGCTGCCTTCCATGCCGAAAACCGCGGCAGCGAGTGCGCCCCTGGCCGCACCGCGCCAGCATCGCCGTGATGCGCTGCTGCTGTTTGGCGCCAGCACCTTGATGTGGACCGCCAACAGTATGTACCTGATCAATATGCCGCTGTATATGGTGCACGAACTGCGGCTGCCGGAGCGGCTGGTCGGCGTGCTGATGGGCACCGCCGCCGGGCTGGAAATCCCGATCATGCTGATCGCCGGTCTGGTGGCGAAACGCTGCGGCAAGCGTTGCTTGATGCGCGGCGCCGCCGTCGCCGGCGCGTTGTTCTATTGCGGCCTGCTGTTTATCACCGGCAGTGGCCAACTCATCGCCCTGCAGCTGCTGAATGCGGCGTTTATCGGCGTGCTGGCGGGGATCGGCATGCTCTACTTCCAGGATTTGATGCCCGGCCAGGCCGGCACGGCCACCACGCTGTTCACCAACACCATTCGGGTCGGCTGGGTCATCGCCGGCGCCATCGCCGGTGCGGTGGCGGAAATCTGGAACTACCATGCGGTATTTTACGCCGCGCTGGCGATGGCGGCAGGTGCGACGCTGTGTCTGTGGAAGCTGAGGGAAGTTTAGGGCGCGGTGTCCGCTTCCAGTCTGGCGAGGTAGATCAGCGCCTGATCGCGGTGATCGTGGCACATATCGCGGCTCGGCTGCAGGCTGCCGCACACTTTCGGCCGCAGCGGCGAATGAAACAGGCCGCAGCGCAGTTGTTCATCCAGATGAATGCAGCGGGTATTGGCGGGCTTGCCGTTCGGCATGCCGGGGATCGGGCTGGATATTGACGGCGCGATACAGCAGGCGCCGCAGTCGCTGCGACAGTCCATCAGCGCTACTCCTGGTGGGCTGGGGAAAAGAAGCGCGACAATAGCAGCCGCGCGCGGTGGCCGCCAGCAGAATCCCTGCGCCCCGGCGATCTTTACACTCATCGCCCTGCGCCGGCCGGCTCATCCATGGCGAATAAACGCTCAATAAACCTTTATTTAAACGCGAAAATGCGTGAAACGTGCAATTACCCCACTTTACATGCGCCATACACCCATGTACCATTGAGCTAGTACAAAAGAACCTCTTCCATCAGGAGCACGCATGTCTACGGACACCATCCAGAAGCTGGCCCGCCCTTCCGTCCTCGGCGGCGCGATGATCATTGCCGGAACCGCCGTTGGCGCCGGCATGTTTTCCATTCCGATCGTCACTTCCGGTGTCTGGTTCAGCGGCTCCGTCGCGCTGCTGGTGTATACCTGGGCCTGCATGTTGCTTTCTGGCTTGATGATCCTCGAAGCCACGCTGCACTACCCGAGCGGCGCCAGCTTCAACACCATGGTCAAAGATCTGCTGGGTAAGGGCTGGAACGCCGTGAACGGCCTGTCGGTGGCGTTCGTACTCTACATCCTGACCTACGCCTATATCTCCGCCGGCGGCTCGATTATCGCGCATACGCTGGAGGGCATCGTCGGCGTCGGCCAGACCACCGCCGGCCTGGTATTCGCACTGGTCGTGGCGTTTATCGTCTGGCTCTCCACCCGCGCGGTCGACCGCCTGAGCACCATTCTGATCGGCGGCATGGTGATCACCTTCGTGATGTCCGTGGGCGACATGTTCACCCACGTGCAGCCCGCGGTGCTGTTCAACACCGGCGATGACCAGGCCAGCTATCTGCCTTACGCCCTGGCGGCGCTGCCTTACCTGCTGACCTCGTTCGGCTACCACGGCAACATTCCCGGGCTGGTGAAGTACTACCACAAGGACAGCAGCTCCGTGGTGCGCAGCCTGGTGTACGGCACCCTGCTGGCATTGGCTATCTACATCCTGTGGCAGTATGTGATTCAGGGCAATATCGCGCGCGACGCCTTTAAGCAGGTGATCGCCGAAGGCGGCAATATCGGCAGCCTGCTCAAGCAAATGGGCAACGTCTCCAGCAGCCAGACCGTCAGCCAACTGCTGAACGCCTTCTCCTATATGGCGCTGGCCAGCTCGTTCCTCGGCGTGTCGCTGGGCCTGTTCGACTACCTGGCGGACTTCTGCAAGTTCAAGGACGACGCCGTCGGGCGCAGCAAGACCGCGCTGGTGACCTTTGTGCCGCCGACCCTGGCCGCGCTGCTGTTCCCGAACGGTTTCCTGTACGCCATCGGCTTCGCCGGGCTGGCGGCCACCATTTGGGCAGTGATCGTGCCGGCGCTGATGGCGCGCGCCAGCCGCCGCCGCTATCCGCAGGCGGGTTACCGCGCACCGGGCGGCAACGGCGTGATCCTGTTCGTCATCCTGTTCGGCTTGATCAACGCCGCCGCACATATCCTGTCGCTGTTCGGTCTGCTGCCGGTCTTCCACTAATCCGCGAAGGGAGAGCGCCTGCTCTCCCTTTCCCGCACTGTTTTTACGCCGGGCTATTGCCTGAAATCGGCGGCGCGAGTACCTTGTCGCAACTTCTCTAATACTCTTCATTGCGGATGAATTGAAATGGCAAGAGCTAACGAAATTAAGCGCGGCATGGCGATCAGCTACAACGGCAAGCTGCTGCTGGTAAAAGATATCGACGTGCAGAGCCCGAGCGCCCGCGGCGCCAGCACCCTGTACAAAATGCGCTTCTCCGACGTGCGCACCGGCCTGAAAGTGGAAGAACGCTTCAAGGGCGACGATATCCTGGACACCATTTCCCTGTCGCGCCGCAAGGTGAACTTCTCCTATATCGACGGCGAAGAATACGTGTTCATGGATGACGAGGATTACACGCCGTACATCTTCAAGAAAGACCAGATCGAAGACGAGCTGCTGTTCATTCCGGAAGGCGGCCTGCCGGGCATGCAGGTGCTGACGCTGGATGGTCAGGTGCTGGCGCTGGAGCTGCCGCAGACCGTAGATATGGAAATCGTCGAGACCGCGCCGGGCATCAAAGGCGCCTCCGCCAGCGCCCGCAACAAACCGGCCACCATGGCGACCGGTCTGGTGATCCACGTGCCGGAATACCTCAGCGCCGGCGAAAAAATTCGCATTCATATCGCCGAACGCCGCTACATGAGCCGCGCCGACTAGTCGACGCCAACGGGGCCGATGCTCGGCCCCGTTTCATTTTCCGCTACGGCAACGCCGGGAAAAAGCGCCGCTTGAGCGCCAGCTCGACGCCGCGCAACTCCGCCAGCCCTTTCAACCGCCCGATGGCCGAATAGCCCGGATTGGTTTTCTTTTTCAAGTCGTCCAGCATCTGATGCCCATGATCGGGGCGCATCGGGATCGGCCGCCGATCGCCGGCCCGCTGCCGACGCAGCTCTTCGGTCAGGATCGCTTCGATCACCGCCACCATGTCCACATCGCCCTGCAGGTGCGCCCCCTCGTGGAAGCTTTTCGGGTTCTCCTCGCGGCAGGTGGCGCGCAGGTGGGTAAAGTGAATGCGATCGCCGAAGGTTTCAATCATCCGCACCAGATCGTTGTCGGCGCGCACGCCGTATGAACCGGTGCACAGGGTGAAACCGTTATAAATGCTGTCGACGGTCTGCTTCAGCCACTGCATGTCTTCAATCGTGGAGACGATGCGCGGCAGGCCGAGGATCGGCCGCGGCGGATCGTCCGGGTGCACCGCCAGCCGGATGCCGGCCTCTTCCGCCACCGGCACGATGGCACGCAGAAAGACCGCCATGTTTTCGCGCAGTTGCGCCTTATCGATGCCGTCATATTCCGCCAAGCGGCGGCGGAACTGCTCCAGCGTGTAGCCCTCTTCCGCTCCCGGCAGCCCGGCGATGATATTGCCGGTCAGCGTGGCCTTCTCCTCCTCGCTCATGGCGGCGAAATAGGCCGCCGCCTGGCTGCGCTCTTGCGGCGTATAGTCCGCCTCAGCGCCGGCGCGCTGCAGGATATGCAGCTCGAACGCGGCGAAGGCGATCTGATCGAAACGCAGCGCCTTGGCGCCGTCCGGCAGCAAATAGGTCAGATCGGTACGCGTCCAGTCGAGGATCGGCATGAAGTTGTAGCAGACGGTATCGATGCCGCAGGCCGCCAGGTTGCGCAGCGTCTGCTGGTAATGGGCGATATGCCGCTGCCAGTCCCCGCTGTGGGTTTTGATCTCCTCATGCACCGGCACGCTCTCCACCACCGACCACACCAGCCCCTTTTCCGCCAATAGCGCCTGCCGCGCGCGGATTTCGTCGATCGGCCAGACTTCGCCGTTCGCGATATGATGCAGCGCCGTCACGACTCCGGTCGCCCCAGCCTGACGCACATCATCCAAAGAAACCGGATCGTTCGGGCCATACCAACGCCATGTTTGTTCCATGTTTTGTCCTTATGCCTGTCTCGCACCGCGATGCTGTTATACCAGTTTAATTTAGATGTCAGTTATCTTTAAGGTACTCTTTCGCCCTGCGCTGTCAAAACCGAACCCCTCATTGGTTGATCCACTTCACGATTCTGGCTTATTTTGGACTGACCAATTCCTTTGGCTGGCCGACATCCTTACACTGGTCGCAGTTTTTTATCACCGGTGCCACCCTGCCTGCGCGGCGGAAAACTGGTCTGCTAACTTGGCGCAAGTGGCCCGCCAGCTGTCTTACCCGTTTTGGAGATGAGATGAAAACGATCGCCAACACCCCGCTGCCGAGCACCGTCCGGCAGCCGGACTATGACCGCCGGGCCCTGCGCAGCCGCATCGTGCACCTTGGCTTCGGCGCGTTTCACCGCGCGCATCAGGCGCTGCTGACCGATCGGGTGCTGAACGCCCACGGCGGCGATTGGGGCATTTGCGAAATCAGTCTTTCCGGCGGCGTGCCGCTGTTTGAGGCGCTACGGCAGCAGGATCATCTGTACAGCGTGCTGGAGAAAGGCGCAGACGGCCATCAGGCCATCGTGGTCGGTGCGGTGCATGAAAGCCTGCATCGCAAGCTGGAAGGCATTGCCGCGGTGCTGGAGAAACTGGCCGAGCCGCAGGTGGCGATCGTCTCGATGACCATCACCGAAAAAGGCTATTGCATCGAGCCCGGCAGCGGACGGCTGGATCGACAGCATTCGGGGATCGTCGCCGATCTGGCGTGGCCGCACCAGCCGCAGACCGTGCCCGGCATTTTGGTGGAAGCGCTGCGGCTGCGGCGCGAACGCGGCCTGCCCGCCTTCTCCCTGCTCTCCTGCGATAATATTCCGGAGAACGGCCACGTGCTGCGCCGGGCGGTGCTCGATCTGGCGCAGGTGCGGGATCCGGCGCTCGCCGACTGGATCGCCACCGCCGCCACCTTCCCCTGCACCATGGTGGATCGCATCGTGCCGGCCGCCACGCCGGCCACGCTGGATGAGATTGCCGCCGCGCTGGGCGGCGTGCGCGACGAATGCGCCATCGCCTGCGAGCCCTTCATCCAATGGGTGGTGGAAGACAACTTCGCCGCCGGACGCCCAGCGTGGGAGCAGGCCGGCGTCCAACTGGTCAGCGATGTGCTGCCGTTTGAACACATGAAGCTGCGCATGCTGAACGGCAGCCACTCATTCCTGGCTTACCTCGGCTACCTGGGCGGCTACCGTTACATCAACGAGTGCATGGCGGATGAGCACTACCGCCGCGCCGCCCTGCGGTTAATGCTGGACGAACAGGCCCCGACGCTGAGCGTCACCGGCATCAGCCTGCCCGACTACGCCGCACAGCTTATCGCACGCTTCAGCAACCCCGCGCTGCAACACCTCACCTGGCAGATCGCCATGGACGGCTCGCAGAAGCTGCCGCAGCGCCTGCTGGACGCCGTTCGCTGGCATCTGCGGCACGGCGGCGACTATAGCGGGCTGGCGCTGGGCGTGGCGGGCTGGATGCGTTACGTCGGCGGCGTCGATGACGCCGGTCAGCCGATCGACATTCGCGATCCGCTGGCAGACGTGCTGCAACAGACTATCGCCGCCACGCCGGACGATCGGCAGCGCGTAACGGCGCTGTTGGCGCTGAAATCGGTGTTCGGCGAAACGCTGGCGGCGCATGCGGCGTTTATAGAAACGGTGACGCAAGCCTATTTGTCGCTGCGCGATCGCGGGGCGCGTGAAACGGTGAAGGAGTGGGTGATGCGGTGAGGAGCCTGCAGGAGTGAGAATAACCATGCCGGCGTAACGTTACGCCGGCATGGCGGAACGACTTAACGATAAACGACCGTCATAACAGCAAGTTTTTTCTGTTGGTCTACCCACTTCATTTCGGTTGTGCCTAGATTTAGCGGAAGTTCTTTGCGTGTAGCATCAAAACCTGACAACGCTTGCTGGGCCTGATAACGCTGGCCGTTGCGGTAACATTGCGTATTCGCCTTAGAATCTGCAATCTTGACCGTGCAAGGACTTTCAACGATAGAACCGACGAAGCGAATTACCCCGCCGGCCACTCCTGCATGACTCACTGCCGTCCATGAAAACAACATTCCTACGATCAAAAATAACCGAAAGGTATTCATGGCAACCTCATTTTTAGTTAAGCCAATTTAACCATAGAGGATCTTGTTAGGAATAATCGCAAGGAAAGGGACAGGATTTGATCGTTAATCGCGTCATTAACAATGTAAAAACAAGCTACTAACAAAAGTTAACCGCATCTAATACAGGGTTTTATCTAAGAATTTTCTTGCAAAGAAAGGTGGATTTTACCGGTTGAAAAGCGCAGGGTGACGTGCAAAATTTGCGAGATAGAGCACAAATTAAATCGCCGCCCCGGCAGCCTAACTCATTTATTAAGCAAGTTAATTTTTGCACCAGGAATGATTAATGACCAAAACCAATTTGATTACCGGCTTTCTCGGCAGCGGTAAAACCACCACCATCCGCCATTTGCTGGCTCATAAGCCCGAACAGGAACGCTGGGCGGTATTGGTCAATGAATTCGGCGAAATAGGCATCGACGGCGCGCTGCTGGCGGACAGCGGCGCGGTGCTCAAAGAGATCCCCGGCGGCTGCATGTGCTGCGTCAACGGCCTGCCGATGCAGGTGGGCTTGAATATGCTGCTGCAGCAGGCCAAACCGGATCGGCTGCTGATTGAGCCGACCGGGCTCGGACACCCGAAGCAAATCCTGTCGCTGCTGACCCAGGAGAGCTATGCCGGCTGGATCGATCTGCAGGCCACGCTGTGCCTGCTGGATGCCCGCCAGCTCAGCCAACCCCGCTACCGCGACAACGAAAACTTCCGCGATCAGCTGGCCGCGGCCGACGTTATTCTGGCCAGCAAAAGCGATACCTATCAGCCGGAAGATCGATTGGCGCTGGAAGCCTGGAGGGCACAAGATCCGCTGCAGCGGCCCTGCTACGCCATCGAGCAAGGCGAGGCGGATGTCGCGTTGTTGTCACTTCCTCGCACGAATCGTGCAGAATTACCGGACGCGCAGCATCATCATGGTCAGGCGAAAACGCAGGGGCTGGCGGCGCTGCGATTGCCGGAGCACGCCCGCTGGCGGCGAGCGTTGAACGAGGGACAAGGTTTCACCAGCTGCGGCTGGATTTTTGACGCCGACACCCAGTTCGACACCGTCGGCTTTATGGAGTGGGTGCGGCTGGCGCCGGTCGAACGCGCCAAAGGCGTGGTACGCATCCCCGAAGGCACATTGCTGATCAATCGTCAGGGGCAGGATCTCAACATCGAAACCCGCCCGCTCGCGCCGCTCGATAGCCGGATTGAACTGATCCACAGCGAAAATACCGACTGGAACGCCCTGCAATCCGCCTTGTTTAAGATTCGTTTAAGTTAAACCCCGTACCGTTGCCCCCCCGGTTTCCGCAGGGCGGCCGGGTTTGGTTTCGTTTTCATTTTTCCAACAGGTTTATGTCATGACACGCCGCAATTTACCCTTCATTCTCTTCTTTAACTTACTGGGCGTTGCGCTGTTTCTGTCCTGGTTCTTGCCGGCCAATCACGGCGGCTGGTTTACCCTGGATTCGGCGATCTTCTTCTTCTTTAATCGCCATCTGGCCACCGACCCGACATTTTTGCATCTGGTCGCCATCACCAATAACCGCGCGTTTGATGTCATTTCGCTGCTCGCCATGGGTCTGCTGTATCTGTACTTCTACCTGAAGCAGGACGCCGCCGGCCGACGCCGCCTGGTGATCACCGGCGTGGTGATGCTGCTGACCGCCGTGGTGCTGAACCAGTTTGGTCACCTGCTGCCGGTGAAACATCCGAGCCCAACCCTGACCTTCGACAATATCAATCGCGTCAGCGCATTGACCGGCATCCCCACCAAGGACGCCTCCGGCGACAGCTTCCCCGGCGACCACGGCATGATGCTGATTATTTTTTCCTGCTTTATGCTGCGCTATTTCGGCCGCGGCGCCTTCGCCATCGCCCTGCTGATTACGCTGGTCTTCTCATTGCCACGCGTGATGATTGGCGCCCACTGGTTTACCGATATCGCCGTCGGCTCGCTGTCCGTGGTGCTGGTTGGCGCCAGTTGGGTGCTGATGACGCCATGCAGCGACTGGATTATTGAACGGTTGAATCGCCTGTTGCCCGGCAAGCACCGCGCCAGCCAACCATAACTTGTATCTATGACTCATACCGGGAGGCCCGCGTCTCCCGTGCTCTCCCCCCGCGCAGCGCGCAAAATGTCTCCGCCGTCCGTTAACGGTTTGCAACCTGATTTCACGCCAGATTCATACATCGGACAATTGGCGTTTTTTATATGAAGATTTACATTATGTTACATCACAAATTCATATAAAAAAGACGGGAAAAAGGCTCGCAATCCCCTATTTGTTCCGGTAATCTCAGATGCGTTTGTGCCTGGTTTAAGTCGAATCAGTATGGAATCCGATAAAAATGTGCGTTCCCGCACGTTTTCAGCGGTAACTGATTGTCGATGCAGCAGGTGCGGACTAGGCTCGTTCCGTTTGGCATTTTTCAGGTAGCGACTTTCGTCGTTAAGGACTTCAAGGGAAAACAACAACAATGGTCAAATCTCAACCGTTTCTGAGATATTTTTTGCGGGTAGTCCCTGCAATTGCCGCTGCGGTTATGCTGTCAGCGTGCAGCTCGACTCACACTTCGAACTTGAATAACGCACAAACTGAGATGCGTGCAGTTAATGACAAAGACGGTCTTTTACTGCAAGCCTCTCAGGATGAATTCGAAGCGATGGTCCGCAACGTTGACGTCAAGTCAAAGATTATGGATCAGTACGCGGATTGGAAAGGCGTTCGCTACCGCTTAGGCGGTGACACCAAGCGCGGCATCGATTGCTCGGCGTTTGTGCAGCGCACCTTCCGCGAACAATTCGGTATGGATTTACCGCGCTCTACCTATGAACAGGAAGATCTCGGCAAGAAAATCCAGCGCACTAAGCTGCGTGCCGGCGATTTGGTGCTGTTCCGCGCCGGCTCTACCGGGCGCCATGTCGGCATCTATTTAGGCAACGATCAGTTCGTTCACGCCTCCACCAGCAGTGGTGTCATGATTTCCAAGCTGACCGATAACTATTGGGACAAACGTTATCGAGAAGCGCGCCGGGTGCTGACCAGCGGCTGACGGCGCATCGCCTTGAAGATTCTGAATACCAAACGAGCGATAAGCGCCGCCTACGGGCGGCGTTTTTTTTTGGCGGTCAAACAGGTGCCATCGAAATTGATCCCTGGGTTATCGTCACCTCTCCCCCTTAACTCCGCCGCACGCCATTATTTTGATAAACTGTTGGCAGGAAATCGCGCCGTCGAGGAAAAACTCGCCTATTATCGTCAGATGACGGTAACGGCACCCCGGCGTTATTTAAAACGTTTCCGCTTAAAATAAGCGCACTCTATTTATGTCGGCGACGCCGCGTATTTAAACGGCGCCGCCGGTTGGTACGGGATAAAAAGGCAAAAATGAAAAAAAAGCCCTTGGTACAATCCATTAACTGGCAGTGCGCCCCCCCTGACGCCCTGTTGCAGAGGACTCGGTTATGGGCTTGAAACGGGCTTTCGCCCGCAGCGTATCTCACCGACAGCGCAGCCTGGCTAAAAGCGGCGTCGCCGCTCTGGTATTTTTTACGCTATTCACCGCGGTCACGCTTTCTTTGATCAACCACCAGCGCACGCAATATCAACATAAAGTCGAAGCGCGTACGCAAAAGTTCACGCTGGGTTATATCTCACACCTGACTGCAGTGATGCAGCAAATGATGCCGCTGCTGGACAAGCCTTGCCTCTCCAGCCAGTCGGACATTACCTACCAGGCGGCCTTTACCAGCGGCGTGCGCACCTTCCTGTTAGTGAAGGAGGGCTACGCCTATTGCTCCTCCGCCACCGGCGACATGATGTTGCCGATGAAAAGCCTTTATCAGGAAATCGACTGGAATCTGCCCCTGGACCTGAAGCTGCAGCAGGGCACGCCGATCGTGCCAAACAAGCCGGCGGTTGCGGTTTGGCTGCGGCATCCCGGCAAGCAGGCGACCGGCATCCTCGCTACGCTGGACATCGATCTGATGCCCTATCTGCTGTTCACCTCGCACGATGAACAGGCGCCGGGCATCGCCATCGTGATGGGCAACCGCGCGCTGACCACTTTTAGCCCAAACCTGATGCCGGTCGATCAGCTACCGAAAGGCAAGGCGGATACCCTGCCGCTGCCCAATCTGCCGCTGACCATCCTGTTCTACAACGAGAAGCTGACGCCCAACGACATTCGCCTGACGCTGCTGGGCAGCCTGGTGCTGTCATTGATGATCGGCGTACTCTGCTACTACATGCTGTTGCTGCGGCAAAGCCCGGAGCGCGCGCTGCTGCGCGGCATCAAGCGCAACGAGTTCTTTATCGAATACCAGCCGGTATTCCATACCGACAGCAACAGCATCGGCGGGCTGGAAGCGCTGATCCGCTGGCAGCATCCGATCGAGGGCCGCATCCCGCCCGATGTCTTTATCCCCTACGCCGAAAGCAACGGGCTGATCGTGCCGCTTACCCGCCATCTGTTCAGGCTGATCGCCGAAGATGCACCGCAGCTCGCCAAAGCGCTGCCACGGGGAGGCAAAGTCGGTCTCAATATTTCCCCCGCCCACCTTAGCGCGCCGTCGTTCCATCAGGACGTGTATGAACTGTTGGCGCAGCTGCCGGGCGATTACTTTACGCTGGTGTTTGAAATCACCGAGCGCGGCATGGTGGAAGAAGAGAGCGCGCTGGCGGAGTTTGACTGGCTGCACAAACAGGGCATCGAGATCGCGGTAGACGATTTTGGCACCGGCCACAGCGCGTTGATCTATCTTGAGCGCTTCACCATGGATTACCTGAAGATCGACCGTGGCTTCGTCAACACCATCGGCCAGGACACGGTCACCGCGCCGGTGCTGGATGCGGTGATCTCGCTGGCGAAAAAGCTGAAAATGCTGACGGTGGCCGAAGGCGTCGAAACCGCCGAGCAGATGCAGTTCCTGCAAGAACACGGCGTCAACTTCATGCAGGGATACTACTTCAGCAAGCCGCTGAGCATCGATGATTTCGTCGCCTACTGCAATGCTCATCAGGTCTTTGATTATCAGGCAAAAAAATAGTTAATCTTTAAGCATCTTTACCCTGCGCCCGCCCGAAGAATGTTATGCTGGGCGCAGGTTGTACTTTATTCCACAGCAGGAGCTTACCGTCCGATGTCCGTGCGCATTTTCGCTGCTCTGGTGCTCTCGGCACTGAGCTTCGGTCTGCAGGCCGAAGCCCTCAACGAAAGCTACGCTTTCGCCCTTCTCGGTGAACCGAAATACGCCACCGACTTCAGCCATTTCGACTACGTCAACCCGGCGGCGCCCAAGGGCGGAGACGTACGGCTGGCGGCCATCGGCACCTACGACAACTTCAACCGCTTCGCCACCCGCGGCGTGCCCGGCGAGCGCACGATGGAGCTGTACGATACGCTGTTCACCAACTCCGACGACGAACCCGGCAGCTATTACCCGTTGATTGCCGAATCGGCCCGTTTCCCGGCCGACATGCGCTGGATGGAATTGGATATCAACGCCCGCGCCCGCTTCCAGGACGGCAGCCCGATCACCGCCGCCGACGTGGCCTTCACCTTCAATAAATTCATGACCGAAGGCGTGCCGCAGTTTCGCTCCTATTACAAAGGCGTCACGGTCAAGGCCATTTCCCGGTTGACCGTGCGCATCGAACTGCCTAAGGCGAATCGGGATCAAATCCTCAGCCTGCTCAGCCTGCGCGTATTGCCGGAAAGCTTCTGGAAGAACCATAAGCTCAATGAACCGCTCAACACGCCGCCACTCGCCAGCGGCCCGTATAAAATCAGCGATTACCGCCTCGGTCAGTACATCACCTATCAGCGAGTACGCGACTACTGGGCCGCCAACCTGCCGGTGAATCGCGGCCGTTATAACTTCGACAGCATTCGCTACGATTATTACCTGGACGATAAAGTGGCGCTGGAAGCCTTCAAGGCCGGGGCTTACGATTTCCGCATCGAGCCGTCGCCCAAAAGCTGGGCCACCCAGTATCAGGGCGGCAACTTCGCGCGCAACTACATCATCAAGCAGGACGAGACCAACCAGGCGGCGCAGAATACCCGTTGGCTGGCGTTCAACCTGCAAAAACCGCTGTTCGCCGATCGTCGGGTACGGGAAGCGATCGGCCTGGCTTTCGACTTCAACTGGATGAACAAGGCGTTGTATTACAACGCCTATCAGCGCGCCGACAGCTATTTCCAAAACACCGCCTACGCCGCCCGTAGCTACCCGGACGCCGCCGAACTGGCCTTGCTGGCACCGCTCAAAGGCCAGGTGCCGCCGGAGGTGTTCACCAGCATCTACCAGCCGCCCTCCTCCGACGGCAGCGGCAACGATCGGCAAAATCTGCTGAAAGCGACCCAACTGCTGAAAGAAGCCGGTTGGGTGGTCAAAAATCAAAAGTTAGTCAACGCCAAAACCGGCCAGCCGTTCACCTTTGAATTGATGCTGCTGAGCGGCAGCAACTTCCAATATGTGCTGCCGTTCCGCCACAACCTGCAGCGGTTGGGCATCGAGATGCAAATCCGCGAGGTCGACGCCTCGCAATATACGCGCCGCATGCGCGAGCGCGATTTCGACATGATGTCGACGGTGTACATGGCGATGCCGTTCCCCAGCGCCGATCTGCAAATCCTGTGGGATTCGCAGTACATCGATTCCAGTTACAACACGGCCGGCGTCAAAGACCCGGCGGTCGACAGCCTGGTGAGACAAATCGCCGCCCATCAAGGCGACGAAAAAGCCCTGCTGCCGCTCGGCCGCGCGCTGGACCGGGTGCTGATCTGGAACAACTACATGCTGCCGATGTGGTACTCCAACCACGATCGCTACGCCTATTGGGACAAATTCTCCACGCCGCCAATCCGCCCGGCCTATGCGATTGGCTTCGACAACTGGTGGTACGACGTCAACAAGGCGGCGCGTTTACCGGCTCAGCGGCAATAAGGAGTCGGAATGGCAGCCTATCTGATACGCAGACTGTTATTGGTGATCCCCACGCTGTGGGCGATCATCACCATCAACTTTTTTATCGTGCAAATCGCCCCTGGCGGCCCGGTCGATCAGGCCATCGCCGCCATTGAACTCGGGCACGGCAGCGGGTTTGGCAGCGGCGGTGTCGGCGAAGGCCTGGGCCATGCCCGGGCGGGCATCGCGGCAGGCGACGGCCAGTATCGCGGTTCACGCGGCCTGGATCCGGAGGTGATCGCCGAGATCACCCAACGTTACGGCTTCGACAAACCGCTGCACGAACGCTACTTCACCATGCTGTGGAACTATATGCGCTTCGACTTCGGCGACAGCCTGTTTCGCGGCGCTTCGGTGATGCAGCTGATCGGCCAGAGCCTGCCGGTCTCCATCACGCTGGGCCTTTGGAGCACGCTGATCATCTACCTGGTGTCGATTCCGCTCGGCATCCGCAAAGCCGTCCACAACGGCAGCGCGTTCGATACCTGGAGCAGCACGCTGATCATCATCGGCTACGCCATTCCGGCTTTCCTGTTCGCCATCCTGATGATCGTGCTGTTCGCCGGCGGCAGCTACCTCGACTGGTTCCCGCTGCGCGGCCTGGTGTCCAGCAACTTCGACACCCTCTCGTGGCCGGCGAAGATCGCCGACTATCTGTGGCACATCACTCTACCGGTGCTGGCGACGGTGATCGGCGGCTTCGCTACCCTGACCATGCTGACCAAGAACTCGTTCCTCGACGAGATCCGCAAGCAGTACGTCACCACCGCCCGCGCCAAGGGGTTGGATGAGAAAAAGATCCTGTACCGCCACGTGTTCCGCAACGCCATGCTGTTGGTGATCGCCGGTTTTCCGGCCACCTTTATCAGCATGTTCTTCACCGGCTCGCTGCTGATTGAGGTGATGTTCTCGCTCAACGGCCTGGGGCTGCTGGGCTACGACGCCACGCTGCAGCGCGACTACCCGGTGATGTTCGGCACGCTGTATATCTTCACCCTGATCGGCCTGCTGTTGAATATCCTCAGCGATATCACTTACACCCTGGTCGATCCGCGCATTGACTTCGAGGCCCGCCAATGAGCTGCCTTAGCCCGATCAACCAGGCGCGCTGGGCGCGTTTTCGCCGCAATCGCCGCGGCTACTGGTCGTTGTGGATCTTTTTGGTGCTGTTCACGCTGAGCCTGGCCGCCGATCTGATCGCCAACGACAAACCGCTGTTGGTGCGTTATGAAGGCCGCTTGTACCTGCCGTTTATGATTAACTACAGCGAAACCGCCTTCGGCGGCGAGCTGAACACCGAAGCCGACTATCAGGATCCGTTCGTCCAACGGCAGATCGAACGGCACGGCTGGGCGGTTTGGGCACCGATCCGTTTCAGCTACGACACCATCAACTTCGCCACCGAGGTGCCCTTCCCCTCGCCGCCTTCGCGCCACAACCTGCTCGGCACCGACAGCAACGGCGGCGACGTGCTCGCTCGTGTTCTGTACGGTTTTCGCATCTCGATGCTGTTCGGCCTGGCGTTGACGCTGTTTTCCAGCCTGATCGGCGTGTGCGTCGGCGCGACCCAGGGGTATTACGGCGGGCGTTTCGATCTGTGGGGGCAGCGCTTTATCGAAGTGTGGTCGGGCATGCCGACGCTGTTTCTGATCATTCTGCTGTCGAGCATCGTCCAACCCAATTTCTGGTGGCTGCTCGGCATCACCATCCTGTTCGGCTGGATGAGCCTGGTCGGCGTGGTGCGCGCCGAATTCCTGCGCACCCACAATTTTGACTACATCCGCGCCGCGCGCGCCATGGGCGTGCCGGATCGGGTGATCATGTCCCGCCATATGCTGCCCAACGCCATGGTGGCGACGCTGACCTTCCTGCCGTTTATCCTCTGCGGCTCGATCACCACCCTGACGTCGCTCGACTTCCTCGGTTTCGGTCTGCCGATCGGTTCGCCATCGCTCGGCGAATTACTGCTGCAGGGCAAAAACAATCTGCAGGCGCCGTGGCTCGGCATCACCGCCTTCCTGGTCTTGGCGGTGCTGCTGTCGTTATTAATCTTTATCGGCGAAGCGGTGCGCGACGCCTTTGACCCCAGCAAGGCGCATTGATATGGCCACTCCTTTGCTCGCTATTCAGGATCTCAGCATCGCCTTCCGCCAGGGCGACACCGTCACGCCGGTGGTCAACGCACTCTCGCTGCAAATCGCGCCGGCGGAAACGCTGGCGCTGGTAGGAGAATCCGGCTCCGGCAAAAGCGTCACCGCCCTGTCGATACTGCGCCTGCTGCCCGCGCCGCCGGTGGTTTACCCTGCCGGCGATATCCTGTTCAACGGCGACTCGTTGCTGCATGCGCCGGAAGCGGCGCTGCGCAAGGTGCGCGGCAATCAGATCGCGATGATCTTTCAGGAACCGATGGTGTCGCTTAACCCGCTGCACACCATCGAAAAACAGCTGGCGGAAGTGCTGATGCTGCACCGCGGCCTGCGGCGCGATGCCGCGCGCGCAGAGATCGTCGAATGCCTGGAGCGCGTCGGCATCCGTCAGGCCAAGAGCCGGCTGCAGGATTACCCGCATCAGCTGTCCGGCGGCGAACGCCAGCGGGTGATGATCGCCATGGCGGTGCTGACCCGCCCGAAACTGCTGATCGCCGACGAGCCCACCACCGCGCTCGACGTCACTATCCAGGCGCAGATCTTGACGCTGCTGCAAGAACTGAAGCAAGAGATGGGCATGGGGCTGCTGTTTATCACCCATAACCTGAATATCGTGCGCCGCCTGGCGGATAACGTGGCGGTAATGCGTCAGGGGCGCTGCGTAGAGCAAAACGCCCGCGCGCAGCTGTTCAGCCGGCCGCAACATCCTTACACGCAGCAGCTGCTGGCCGCCGAGGACGTCGGTGAACCGCTGCCGCTGCCTGCCGCAGCCAACGGGCGCCCCGGCGACGAGCGGCCGCTGCTCAAGGTGGAAAATCTGCAGGTGCGCTTCCCCATTCGCCGCGGCCTGCTGCGCCGCACGGTGGATTATCACTATGCCTTGAAATCATTGAGTTTCGAGCTGCGCGCCGGGGAAAGCGTGGGGCTGGTGGGGGAATCCGGCTCGGGCAAAAGCACCACCGGGCTGGCGCTCCTGCGCCTGCTGGCCTCACAAGGCGCCATCTGGTTCGACGGCGAACCGCTGCACCCGCTCACGATGAAGCAGATGCTGCCCTACCGCAGCCGGATGCAAATCGTCTTCCAGGATCCCTATTCCGCCCTGAACCCGCGCCTGAACGTACAGCAAATCATCGCCGAAGGGCTGGAAGTGCACCAGCGGCTTAGCGCCGAGCAACGGGAACAGCGCGTGATCGCGGTGTTGCAGGAAGTCGGCCTGGATCCGCAGCTGCGCCACCGCTATCCCACCGAGTTTTCCGGCGGGCAACGCCAGCGTATCGCCATCGCGCGCGCGCTGATCCTGCAGCCGCAGCTGCTGATCCTCGACGAGCCGACCTCTTCGCTGGATAAATCGGTGCAGGCGCAGATCCTGACGCTGCTGAAATCGCTGCAGCAACGCCACCGGCTGGCTTATCTGTTCATCAGCCATGACCTGCAGGTGGTGCGTTCGCTATGCCACCAGGTCATCGTGTTGCGACAGGGAGAAGTGGTTGAACAGGGAGACTGCCGGGCGATTTTCGCGGCGCCCGCCGCCGACTATACCCGTCAACTGCTGCAGTTGGCGGATTAGCGGCGAATTCTAGAAGGGGTACTGCGCGCTGAGCGGTTCGGCGATCGCGGCGCCGACGTTTTTCAGGCGGCACATGGTGGCGCTCTCGTCGCTGCGCTGCACGAACAGGCAAGGCTCGCCTTCCCATTCGACGATCGCGCAATCGACCTGAATCTCCTGCAGCGACAGATTGAGCTGTTGCATTACCTGCCAGGCCTCGGCCCCTTCATGGCTGAGTAACTTCAGCCCAATCAGGTTGTTATCTTCGTCTATTCCGTTAAACGGAATCGGTTCAACCTTCACGCCGGTGAAACCAGATAGCCAACGATAACTTTGCGGCAAGCGATGCACTACCGAAAGTTGGATACTCTCCACATGAAATCCCTAGATTGAAAAGGTGAAACACTTTTACCTGACAGGGTTACTAAGTTATAGCCGCTGACTCCCGACTCTGCCGCGCACAAATGTTATTTAAATGTAAATTTTGCCGCTAGCCATTAACTTGACCCCGTGCTTGCCGATGCCGTGCCATTTTTTGGCGCGCCGTGCGGTGTTATTTCACGGCATTTTGCGACTCAGCTCGCATTTTTGCGTTATATGTAACCCTTTCCCGCAGCGATCTCAACTCTTTTTTCTTGCAATGCGACTACTTTTCCGTCGCCATATTTTTACAATGAAGAAACATTTAGCCCACCACGTTAGCGCAGCCTCCCCTGCTAATGCCTTGATTTACATCAATCCTAATCCAAACCCTCCGCAGCGCTCAGCCGGCAGAACGCTGCGCCTCCCGAGGAATATTAGGCGATGCGGCGGTGGAATTTTTTAACAAAAAACACACAGAGGGGAAAACGGCCAGTTGATTAGCTTGCGTATATTTAGCAACAAAATTTCTATTGCCAGTTGCACCCTGAAATGGCAAGGCGCAACCCCATGACGATGCGGGGCGACACGCCCCGAATCGGGAGAACGTCAGGCCGCGCGATTGCGCGGCCGGCTGGCGTAAAAATAAAATAGCACCGCCACGATGCTGCACAGCGCCATTGAGGTGACCATGGGCCACGCGCTTTTGCCCGGCGCCATCGACAGGACCGCCCCCACCAGCGCGCCGATGCTGAAGCGCAACGTGCCGGCCAGGGAAGACGCAGTGCCCGCCATATGTGGGAAATCATCCAGGATCACCGCCATGGCGTTGGAGGAGATCATCGCGATGCACCCCAAATAGACCGCAACACCGATCACCAGCGCCCAGAAGCCCAGGCCGACGGCGCTCACAGCCACCAGCCACAGCCCCATTGCCAGCTGCACCAGCAGCCCCAGTTTGAACATCTTGACCGCACCGAACCGCCGCACGTTGCGGCTGTTGATCAGCGTCGTCAGGAACAGAAAGACGATGTTCAGCGCAAAATAGTAGCCGAAGTGCTGCGGCGAAACGTGGTTCAGTTCGATGTAGACGAACGGCCCGGCGCTGAGGAACGAAAACATGCCCGCAAACGAGAAGGCGCTGGCCAGCATGTAGCTCAGCACCCGTTTGTGGCGGAACAGCGAACCGAAGTTGCCCAGCGTGGTGCGCAGGTGGAACCGCTGTCGCCGCTCTTTCGGCAGCGTCTCCTTGATGAACAGGGCCACCAGCAGTGAACCGATCAGCGCCGCGGCGCCCATGGTCCAAAAGATGGCGTGCCAGCTGAACCACAGCAGCAACGCACCGCCGATCATCGGCGCCAGCAGCGGCGCGATGGTCATCACCAGAATGACGAACGACATCATGCGCGAGAACTCATCCTTGGTGAACATATCGCGCATCAGGGCATTGATCACCACGCTAGCGGCGGCCGCCGCCAGGCCGTGCAGGAAACGCAGTCCGATCAGCTGATCGATCGATTGCGCCATGGCGCAGGCGCAGCCGGCGATGGCGAAGATCAGCGTTCCCCACAGGATCACCGGCTTGCGGCCGATGCTGTCCGACATCGGCCCATAGAACAGCTGCCCGAAGGCAAAGCCGAGCATATAGGCGCTGAGGGTCATCTGCACGCTGCCGGACTCGACGCCAAACTGGGCGGCGATCACCGGCATGCTGGGCAGGTACATGTCGATGGCCAACGGCATCAACATGGACAGCAGGCCCAGAATGAAAATCAAACCGAGATGAGAGGTTCGGTTCTGTTGCACGTTCCACGACTCCTTAATCGGCCGCAATCAATGATCGGTTTTCAGTCCTGCAGGTGCGGCGCGCCCACGCTGGCGATCTCTTCTTCGGTCAATGGGCGGTATTCGCCCGGCGCCAGATCGTCATCCAGCACGATGGCGCCGATGCGCTCACGGTGCAGCTCGATCACCCGGTTGCCGACGGCAGCGAACATCCGCTTCACCTGGTGGTAGCGCCCTTCGCTGAGGGTCAGGCGTACCAGGCGCTCGTCAACCTGCTCCAGCGTCGCCGGGCGCGTCAGGTCTTTCTCGTTGTGCAGTTGCACCCCTTCGGCGAAACGCTGCGCGGTGTCTTCCGCCAACGGATGCTCCAGCGTCACCAGATAGGTTTTCTCGCAGTGGTGGCGCGGCGACGTGACGCGGTGCGACCACTGGCCGTCGTCGGTCATCAACACCAGCCCGGTGGTGTCGATATCCAGCCGCCCGGCGGCGTGCAGCTTGTACGCGACCGGCTCATCGAGAAAATACAGCACCGTCGGATGATCGGGGTCGTCGGTAGAGCAAACGTAGCCCTGCGGTTTGTTGAGCATGAAATAGCGCGGGCCGTTCTGCTGCTGCAGCGGATTGCCGTCGAACGCCACTTCTTGCTCCGGGGTCAGTTTGATCGCCCCGCTCTTCACTACCTCACCGTCCACGGTGACGCGTTTAGCCCGAAGTTCGCGCGCAACCAGCGCACGGCTAATGCCTAACTGCTGAGATAAAAACTTGTCCAATCGCATGGGATCTGCTTTGCCTGTCGTTGTTATGATCGCATTGATCGTATTGCCAAAATATGACGCCCGCCGTTGCACCGGGTGCAAATGGCAGGTTCAGGGGGGGAATCGCGTGGGGGAACAGCGATTGCTGTCACACGAGTATAGCGGCACAACGCGTTGCCCGACAGAGGTAATTTTCACGCTCCTCGCACCGCGCGCGCTCAGAAGGCATAATAATAGAAATTTTTCGGCTGTCCGGGGAGCAGAGTGTCACGGTTTCTGTGGGAACCGAGGTGACACAACCGCTTCCCGACGGCCCATCTCAACCCACGGCGTTCATTTATGGCCTTTACCCTACGCCCCTACCAACTGGAAGCGGTCGAAGCCACCATCAACCATTTCCGGCGGCATCCCGAACCGGCGCTGATCGTGCTGCCGACCGGCGCCGGCAAAAGCCTGGTGATTGCCGAACTGGCGAAGCGCGCCCGCGGGCGGGTGCTGGTGTTGGCGCACGTCAAGGAACTGGTGGCGCAAAACCACGCCAAGTACTGCGCCTACGGCCTGGAAGCGGACATCTTCGCCGCCGGCCTGCAGCAGAAAGAGAGCGCCGGCAAGGTGGTGTTCGGCAGCGTGCAATCGGTGGCGCGCAACCTGCCGCTGTTCGACGGCGCCTTTTCGCTGCTGATCGTCGATGAATGCCACCGTATCAGCGATGACGACGACAGCCAGTACCAGCAAATCATCCAGCATTTGCAGAAAACCAACCCGCAGCTGCGGCTGCTGGGGCTGACCGCCACGCCCTATCGCCTGGGCAAGGGCTGGATTTACCAGTATCACTACTATGGCTTTACCCGCGGCGACGGCGCCAGCCTGTTTCGCGACTGCATCTACGAGCTGCCGCTGCGCTATATGATTAAGAACGGCTTCCTGGTACCGCCTGAGCGGCTGGATATGCCGATCGTGCAGTACGATTTCAGCCGGTTGGAAGCCAGAAGCAACGGCCTGTTCAGCGAAGCGGATCTGAACCGCGAGCTGAAGCGGCAAAACCGCGTCACGCCACATATCATCAGCCAGATCGTGGAATACGCAGAGGATCGCAAAGGCGTGATGATCTTCGCCGCCACCGTGGAGCACGCCCGCGAGATCCACGGCCTGTTGCCGAACGGCGAAGCCGCGCTGGTCAGCGCCGAAACGCCGCCCGCCGAGCGCGATGCGCTGATCGACGCGTTCAAACAGCAGCGGCTGCGCTATCTGGTCAACGTCGCGGTATTGACCACCGGCTTCGATGCGCCGCACGTCGATCTGATCGCTATCCTGCGCCCGACCGAGTCCGTCAGCCTGTATCAGCAGATCGTCGGGCGCGGGCTGCGACTGGCGCCCGGCAAGGAGGATTGCCTGATCCTCGACTACGCCGGCAACCCGCACGACCTGTTTACGCCGGAGGTCGGCGTCAGCAAGCCGCACGGCGACAGCCAGCCGGTGCAGGTGTTCTGCCCGGCCTGCGGCTTCGCCAACCTGTTCTGGGGCAAGTGCACCGAAAATGGCGACATCATCGAGCACTACGGCCGCCGCTGTCAGGGCTGGCTGGAGGACGACGACGGCCACCGCGAGCAGTGCGATTACCGCTTCCGGTTCAAGAGCTGCCCGCACTGCGGCGCGGAGAACGATATCGCCGCGCGCCGCTGCCATCAGTGCCAGGAAGTGCTGGTCGATCCCGACGACATGCTGAAGGCGGCGCTGAAGCTGAAAGACGCGCTGGTGCTGCGCTGCGGCGGCATGGAACTGCAGAGCGGCCGCGATGACAAGGGCGAATGGCTGAAGGCCACCTATTACGACGAGGACGGCACCAGCACCAGCGAGCGCTTCCGCCTGCAGACGCCGGCGCAGCGCAAAGCGTTCGAGATGCTGTTCCTGCGCCCGCATCAGCGCGCGCCGGGCGTGCCGTTCGCCTGGCACACCGCCGCCGACGTGCTGGCGCAACAGCAGGCGCTGCGCCATCCGGATTTCGTGGTGGCACGCAAACGCGGGCAGTTTTGGCAGGTGCGCGAGAAAGTGTTCGATTATCAAGGCCGTTTCCGCCGCGCCAATCAATTGGCCTGAGCGAGCGGCCCCCAATCTGGGCAGGTTTTCGTTGCCCTGCGGGCGGCTTTCCGTTAAAATGCCGCGCGCTTTACCTGGGTCAGCCCAGCGTTAAAGCGGGTTTCCGAACTTGCTACTTGGGTCGCCTGTAGCAGGGTAAATTTTCTTTTAAGAGAAAAAACAATGTTCACTATCAATGTAGAAGTACGTAAAGATCAGGGTAAAGGTGCGAGCCGCCGCCTGCGTGCAGCAAACAAATTCCCAGCTATCGTTTACGGTGGCAAAGAAGCTGCAGTTTCCATCGAATTGGACCATGATTCTGTTAAGAACATGGAAGCTAAACCAGAATTCTACAGCGAAGCAGTAACTCTGGTTATCGACGGTAAAGAAACCAAAGTTAAGGTTCAGGCTGTACAGCGTCACCCGTTCAAGCCAAAACTGGCTCACATCGACTTCGTTCGCGTTTAATCGCTACGTTTTCGAACCTTTCGGGACGCCGAAATAAAGAACGCCGCAATTGCGGCGTTTTTTATTGTCTGCACTTCGGCACGCTTACTTGCCGCCGCCGGTCCGGCGCTGCAGCTGATCGCGCAGGTTCGGCGGCGTGCCTTTGATGGTCAGCGTGTCGGTGGCCGCATCCCAGAAAATGCGCTCGCCCAGCAGCATGGCGTCGAAGTTCAGGCTGATGCCGCCGCCGCTGCCGGCGAATTTGGTCAGCTGACGCAGCGTGCCGCGATCCGCCGGGAAGCTCTCTTCCAGCTCATACCCTTGCTCGCTGGAGAACTGCATGAAGTCTTTCTCGCCGACCGGCGACAGCTCCTGCGACAGCGCCTGCAGTTCAATCTCTTCGCCCGCCTGCAGCTGTTCGTTGCAGTAGCTGTACACCTGCTGGCGCACCGACTGGCGCTCGTTCTTGTCCAGCTGCGCATCGGCGCAATAGTCGTCTACCGCCTGCAGCAGCCCGCGGTTTTGCGCCTTGGTGTCCAACCCTTCGGACGCCGCCAGGAAGTCCATGAAGAAGTCGGCGACCTTGCGGCCCACGCGCCCGCGCAGGAAGGTCAGGTAGCGGGTCGATTCCGGGTTGGTTTCCCACTCGGTCAGATCGATGCGCGCAACGATATCGGCGTTGTTGATGTCCAGATAGTGCGTGGTGTTGATATCCAGCTCTTCGTTGACGCGCATGCTGTTACGGCTGTTCAACACAGCGATCAGCAGGTACTCCACCGCCAGATAGCGGTATTGGCCGAACAGTACCACGCCGCCTTCGGCGAACGGATACTTCGCCAGTTCGTCGCGCAGGCGACCGGTGGCCGCGCGGCTGAAGGCCAGAAAGTCTTTATCGTCCTTGCGGCAGGTGCGCAGCGCTTCCGCCAGTTCGCTGCCTTCGTTGAACAGGCCTAAGGCCTTGCTCTTGGCGCTGTAGACGCGATGCAGTTCCGCCATCATTTCTTCCACCGCCGAGTTGGTGGGAAGCAAGGAATCGCGCAGCACCACGTCCAGCGTTTGCTCGTCGCGTTTCACCAACTGGTGCAGAGCAATCTGGTCGATATCCAGACTCATGGTAAATCCTCCTGTTCTTTAGGCGCGTATTCAAACACTGAAGGCCCCGCCCTGCAATACTAAAAAACCGCGGGAAACCGCAAAGGCGCAGCGAGGGCCTGCCCCGGCGCAGGTGAACAATTTCCCGAATGACAGGAAGTGATAAAAGAGCGGAAAATCACTGCCCTATACGGTAAGATAGGGCACTTTGCAGATTACTAAGCGCAATTTTATGCCACAATCATCCCGTTACAGTGACGAACACGTTGAACAACTGCTCTCAGAGCTGGTCAATGTTCTGGAAAAACACCATACCCCCACCGATCTTTCCCTGATGGTGCTGGGCAACATGGTCACTAATTTGATCAACACCAGCGTTGCCCCCGCGCAGCGGAAAACCCTGGCGAGATCGTTCGCGGAAGCCCTTCAGGCTTCTGTCCGTGAAGATAAAGCGCATTAATATTTACTTATGGTGACAAACCGTCAGCGTTATCGTGAAAAAGTCTCCCAGATGATCAGTTGGGGGCACTGGTTCGCCTTGTTCAACATTCTGCTCGCCCTTGGGCTGGGCAGCCGCTACCTGTTTGTCACCGACTGGCCCGCTTCCCTGCTGGGCCGGGTTTATGCCCTGGTCAGCCTGCTGGGGCATTTCAGCTTTATCGTGTTCGCCGGCTATTTGCTGGTGATCTTCCCGCTCACCTTCGTGGTGATGTCGCAGCGGCTGCTGCGATTTATTTCCGCCGCGCTGGCCACCGCCGGGCTCACGCTGTTGCTGGTCGACAGCGAAGTGTTCTCTCATTTCCACCTGCACCTCAATCCGGTGGTGTGGGATCTGGTGGTCAACCCGGACCAAAGCGAGCTTTCGCGCGACTGGCAGCTGATGTTTATCTGCGTGCCGGTGATCTTCCTGGTGGAGATGCTGTTCGGCACCTGGAGCTGGCAGAAGCTGCGCAGCCTGAACCGCCGCCGCTTCGGCAAACCGCTGGCGGCGCTGTTTATCAGCGCCTTTTTCGCGTCGCACCTGATTTACATTTGGGCTGACGCCAACTTCTATCGCCCAATCACCATGCAGCGGGCCAACCTGCCGCTCTCGTACCCGATGACCGCGCGCAAGTTCCTCGAAAAACACGGCCTGCTCGACCAGCAAGAGTATGAGCGCCGCCTGGTGCAACAGGGCAATCCGGAAGCGGTCGCGGTGGAATATCCGCTCAGCGATCTCAGCTACGGCGACAAAGGCAGCGGCTATAACCTGCTGATGATCGTGGTGGATGGCATTCGCGCCAAAGACGTGGCGCAGGACATGCCGGCGCTGACGCGCTTCGCCCAGGAAAACGTGCGTTTCAACGATCACTACAGCTCGGGCAACCATGCCGATACCGGGCTGTTCGGCCTGTTCTACGGCATTTCCCCGACCTATCTGGACAGCGTGCTCGCCGGGCGCAAGCCGTCGGCGCTGATCAATGCGCTCAGCGATCAGGGCTACCAATTGGGGCTGTTCTCTTCCGACGGCTTCAATGCCAGCCTGTATCGTCAGGCCCTGCTGACCGACTTCTCGCTGCCGACGCCGGCGCCGCAAAACGACGCGCAAACCACGCAGCAATGGCAGCGCTGGCTGACGGATCAGGGCGGCAAAGAGCCGTGGTTCTCCTATATCAACTTCAGCGGCGCCGAGTCGGCCGAAGGCGACAAAAACCCGGCGCCGGCCGACTTTATCCAACGCTATCGCACCGGCGCGCAAGACGTGGATGCCCAGATAGCCCAGGTACTGGATACCCTGAAACAGCGTGGCCTGCTGGACAAAACCGTGGTGGTGATCACCGCCGAACACGGCGTCGAATTCAACGACAGCGGCAAAGGCCAATGGGGCGCCGGCACTGCCTTCAACCAGGCGCAACTGCAGGTGCCATTGGTGATCCACTGGCCGGGCACCCCGGCGCAGACCATCAGCAAGCTGACCGGCCATAACGACGTGATGCGCACCTTGATGCAACGGTTGCTGCACGTGAAAACCGCGCCGAAAGACTATTCGCAGGGCGAAGATCTGTTCACCGCCCAGCGCCGCAACGACTGGATCGCCACCGGCGATGGCAATCAGCTGGTGATCACCACGCCAACGCAAACGCTGATGCTGGACAACAGCGGTAACTATCGCGTCTACGATCAGAACGGCGATGAAATAAAAGACGAGAAACCGCAGCTTGCTCTGCTGCTGCAGGTGCTGACCGATGTAAAACGCTTTATCGCCAACTAACTGCTTAAAACTAAAGCAATCAAGTGGCGAGGCGCTTGCATTAACATCGGGAATCGGTAGTATGATTTTTCATAGCGTCGGCATGTAGCGCAGCCTGGTAGCGCACCGTCATGGGGTGTCGGGGGTCGGAGGTTCGAATCCTCTCATGCCGACCAAATTTAAGAAAACCTGCTGTTACAGCAGGTTTTTTTTCGTCTGCATATTGAGAGGATTAGGCCGCACCGGTTTGGCCCATGCGCTAGCGGAGGCCTGGGCAGGGCCTCTATCTCAGCGCGGCTGCAGGCAGTTTTCTTCTTTCCAGCCGTACAGCCATTCCATTCCGCGATAAAATTCCGCCTGAGATTTGCCTTTCCATAACAGATTACGCACCTGGCGCTCAACGCCTGCGGCGTGATAAACACGGCCCATCTCACGGGTTGACCAGACGATGCGCGCCGTGCGCGGAATACGTACCGACTCGTACAGGGCAAGCGCTTTTGCCGCATCCCCTCCATGCTCTTCCAGCGCTTTACCCAGCGTTACCGCATCCTCCAGCGCCATGCAGGCTCCCTGCGCCATATACTGTGCCACCGGGTGCGCTGCGTCTCCCACCAGCGTGATACGGTCGTTGCCCCATTTCTCCACCGGTTCACGATCGGCGGTTGACCAGCGGCGCCACGAGGTCGGCTTATCCAGCATCTGGCGCGGACGCGGGTGAATACCGGAAAAATAGGAAAGCACCTCCTCTTTACTGCCCTCCTTCACACCCCATTCCTCCTGCTGACGGCTATGGAACGTCACCACCAGGTTATACTGCTTCCCGCCGCGCAGCGGGTAATGCACCAGATGGCAGTGCGGCCCCGCCCACAGTACCGGCGCGTTAATGCGTAAATCCTCCGGCATCTCATCGCAATTAATCACGGCGCGGTAAACCACATGTCCGGTCACCCGCGGCGCATCGCCCAGCAGGTACTGCCGCACCACCGACCTCACGCCATCGCAGCCGATAAGAATATCCGCCGTCCAGCGATTACCCTGCTCATCAAATACCGTCACATCGTCCACCGTTTGGCTGATACCCGCCACCTGCGTTGAGGTACGGTATTCCACATCCGGATGGGTCAATACCGCTTCCCAAACAGAGGCGTGGATATCCGCCCGATGGATAACCGCATAGGGACCGCCAAAGTGATCGCGAAATGCTTGCCCGGTCTCAATATGCACCACCTCCTGGGCATTGACCGCATCCATCAGGGTAATGTGATCGGTAAAGACGGCGCGCTGACGCGCTACGCCGCCCACACCCAGGCTATCCAGCGCGGAAAAGGCGTTGGGGCCGAGCTGAATACCCGCCCCAATCTCACCAATCTCGTGCGCCTTTTCCAACAACATCACTTTAATGCCCTGGCGAGCCAGCGAGAGCGCAGTCGCTGCGCCGCCAATGCCTCCCCCGACGATAATTGCGCGCATCACTTTAGCCATTGTTTTCCTCCTTTCGGGCTCAGGCTGAGATTTTGTCTTGTTGGTTTTCGGGCGCCGCGGCGATGAACGCCGGGAGACGAGTACAGGCGTCGTAAACCGCTTTACAGCGCGGGTACCCGCTCAGATCGCACCCCATCCGCAGGGCATTCGCCCACTGAGGGATCAGGCAGCAATCCGCCAACGTCGGGGTATCGCCAACGCAGAAGGGTCCTGACGGCCTCTGGAGCAACAGCTGTTCTACGGCGCTCAGCCCTTGCCGGATCCAGTGCGCATACCAGCGTTTTTTCTCTTCCTCACTCACCTTCAGCTCTTCACTCAGGTAGCGTAAAACCCGCAGGTTATTTACCGGATGAATATCGCAGGCAATAACATAAACGATTTCCAGTATCCGGCTGCGTGCCGGATCGGCCGTCGGTAACAGCGGCGACTGAGGAAAATGGCGATCCAGCCAGTCGATAATCGCCAGCGACTGGCTGAGAGACTCACCGTCGTCCGTAAGCAGCGTCGGCACCAGCCCGACCGGGTTCATTCGCCGATATGCCAGCTCATTCTGCTGCCCGATACGAATATTGACCCCCACCGTCTGGTAATGGATGCCTTTCAGCGCCAGCGCAATGCGCACGCGGTAGGATGCTGAGCTATTAAAGAAACTGTACAGCTTCATCATTCACCTCTGAATCGGCTCAGACAATCTTCACGGCGATAGGGGTTAGCCCCTCTACATTGCCGGTAATCACATCGCCTTTCACCACCGCGCCCACCCCTTCCGGCGTCCCGGTAAAAATCAGATCGCCGGGCTGCAGCTCAAAAAAGCCGGACAGATAGCTGATGGTTTCATTTACCGACCAGATCAGATGGCGGATGTCGCTGCGCTGGCGATCGCTGCCGTTGACCTGCAGCCAGATAGGCGCGTTGTTCACGTCTGCGCTGTCGCCGGCTTTATGCAATGGCGCGATGGGCGCAGAAAGATCGAACGACTTACCGATTTCCCATGGGCGCCCCATCTGACGCATGTCCATCTGCCGATCGCGGCGGGTCATGTCCAGGCCCGTGGCATATCCCCAGATGTATTCATGCGCCTTGTCCAACGGAATATCGCTCCCCCGTTTACCAATCGCCACCACCAGTTCGATTTCGTAGTGATAGTTATCCGTTTGCGACGGATACGGCAACGCCAGCGTTTCTCCGGCCGCCACCGGCACCACCGCATCGGCAGGCTTGCAGAAGAAGAACGGTGGCTCACGATCCGGGTCAAAGCCCATTTCACGAGCATGCGCAGCATAGTTACGCCCGACGCAGTAGACACGGCGCACGGGAAACTGTTTATCACTCCCCACAACAGGAACCGTCACAGGGGCTTGCGGTGCAAATACGTATTGCGTCATTTTGTCTCTCCCAAATTAATAACGTGCTTCGCGGAACAGTCCCAGGGCTTCCTGAACCGGCCTGTCCGAAAAACTGAATAACACGGTGTCTTCGTCCGCCTGAAACGACACGTCGAACCAGGTCGGCGCCACGAAGATATCTTTTGCTGAAAAGTGGATGGTTTCGCTGCCGATGCTGACCTGGCCGCGCCCTTCCACCACGTGGTAAATGGTGCTGTCCGTGGTGCGCGCCTTCCGTGAGGAAAAGCCTTTCGGCAGCAGCTGCAGGAAGGCGCCCATCGAGGGCATGGGATAGCCGCCGGTCACCGGGTTGGCGTAGCGCATCTTGTAGCCGTCCCACTCGTCGGCGTCCCTCATGCGGGTGAGGTCGTGCAGCGCTTCCCGGCTGCGATCGTAGCGGTAGTTGAAAATGGGCGATGAGTTGCCTTTCTGATGACGCAGCGGCAGCATATTGGCCGCATAGCGCGGTAAATAATCCCCCTCCTGGCGCGTCACGGGCTGCTGCTCTTGCGGATAGTCCTCCGCGAAACCGCAACCCAGCAGGTTCACCAGCGGCAGATCCAGCCCGTCCAGCCATACCACCGGCTCCTCGCCGGGATTACCGTGATCGTGCCAGCGCCACTGCGGCGTCAAAATGAAGTCGCCTTCATGCATTTGCGTACGTTCACCGTCAACGGCGGTAAATGCCCCTTTCCCTTCGACGATAAAACGCAATGCCGACTGATTATGGCGATGGCTCGGCGCGACTTCGCCCGGCATGATCAACTGCAATCCGGCATACAGCGTCGGGGTGATGGAGGAGTGTCCGCGCAGCATCGGGTTTTCCAGCACCAGCACGCGGCGAACCGCCTCTTTGGCGCCAATCAACTCGCCGCTGGCCAGCAGGTGCGGGCGAATCGCCTGATAGTTCCAGTAAGCCGGAGCGCAGTTTGCATTCGGCGTTTGCGGCACCAAATGGTGCAGCGACTCCCACAATGGGGTCAGGTTCTGCCCGGAAATATGCCGGTAGAACTGCTGGCGGCTGGGATTAACATCCTGATTGCGTTCAGGCATAGGGATTCTCCTTTTCATTCACGACGCTGCGCGAGGCAACGTATCAGGGGCTGGAGCAGACTGGCGAACAACAGCCGTCAGCAGAATTAACATCACCGTACTGATCGCCGCCGGCACGGCAATAATGAAAAATAGCGTATCGAATGAGAAATTCATCGCCATCATCACGCCGCCGGCAAGCGAGCCGACAATCGCGCCGCAGCGGCCAATGGCATTGGACCAGCTGACGCCGGTCGCCCGGCTTTGCGTCGGATAGAGCGTGGCGGTCAAGGCATTCAGCCCAACCTGCGAACCGCTGATGCCGATGCCGGTGCCGAAGATGGCCAGCGCCATCAGCCACAGGCCGTTCTCACTCAGACCAATCATGACGATACACGCGGCGCCCAGGGCGTAGCTCGCCGCCAACACCCGGAAGGGATTGTATTTGTCCATCAACGCGCCCAGCCCCAGCGCCCCCAGCGTTCCGCCCATCTGGAAAGCGGCGGTCACCCAAGAGGCATGCTGCAGATCTATACCGCGATGGTTAAGCAGCGTCGGCATCCAACTGGAGAGCAGATAGATAATCAACAGGCTCATAAAAAAAACCGCCCAGAGCATGAGAGTAATGCGCAGCTGGCGGCCGGCAAACAGCGGGCTGATGCTCCCTTTGGCCGCCGTAGCGGCTTCGTTGAGGTAAAAATGGGTCTCTTCATCGCACTCTCGGGTAATGCCGCTGACCGTTTTGGCAATCACCTTGTGCGGCAGTTGGCGGCGGACCTGCCAGCGCGGGGATTCCGGCAGGGCAAACAGCAGCACCACAAAGAGCATCAGCGGCAAAACGCCTCCGAGCACCAAAATGCCGTGCCACCCCATCACCGGCACCAGTTGGGCGCTGACGATCCCGCCCAGGGCTGAACCGAGCGTGAAACCGCAGAACATCAGCGTGACCAGCGCACCACGGCGGCGAGCAGGCAGATATTCAGAGGTCATCGTGATGGTGTTCGGCATCGCGCCCCCCAACCCAAGGCCGGTGAGAAAACGTAAAATGACCAGCGTTGGCATATCGGGGGAGAAGGCCGAAATCAGGCTCAGCGCGCCAAACAGCGCCACGCAAAGTTCGATGACGCGCTTGCGGCCAAAGCGGTCAGAAAGCGGGCCGCAAAGCAGTGCGCCCGCCGTCAATCCCAACAACCCCGCGCCAAACAGCGGTGCCAGTTCGCCGGCGGTCAGTTGCCATTGGGTACGGATGTCGGGTGCGATGAAACCAATGGCAGCGGTGTCAAAACCATCGAACATCACCACCAAAAAGCAGCAGATGATAACGCGCCACTGCGTCTTACCGATGGGAGCAGCATCGATCAGTGCTTGTAAATCACGCCGTTGAGTCATAGTGAGCGCCTCGGTGCAGGTAGGGAGATGTCTGTCTTGTTTTAGGTATGTTACGAATTTGTATCCTTAGCGATAAAATGTACAATGGCTTTTCAGGCAGAGACATAACCGGAGGGTTATAACAAATGGCGAACTGGGCGCAGAAAATGAAGCTGCACCATCTGCAAATGTTGGTGGCACTGGGCGAACAGGGAAATCTGACCCACGTTGCCCGGATGATGAACATCTCCCAACCCGCTCTGTCAAAATGGTTGTCACAGCTCGAAGATGAGATTGGGATCACGCTGTTTGAGCGGCATAGCAAAGGGCTGCGCCCCTCCGAGGGGGGGAAACTACTGCTTCAGCATGCGCAGCGCTTGGTCAATGATCTGGAACGTTCGCAGTCTGAAATCGCCCGCTTTAAGCAAGGTGGGCTGGTGGGGAGCCTGAAAATCGGCTGTTCGCCGGTCGCGACCGACTGCGTTTCGCAGGCCATATTGAGCCTGCTGCAGGAAATGCCGACGCTGCATCTCAATATTGAGGAAAAAGTGATGACCCCGCTGCTGCACGATCTGCTCGCGGGCTCCGTGGATGTCGTCGTGGGCCGCGTTGGCGGGCGGGCGCTGCAACTGCCGCTCAACTATCAAGTGCTCTACACCGAACCGGTGTGCTTTGTTGCCCGCCCTCACCATCCGCTGGCAAAATCTGCCTCCCTCACCTGGCACGATCTCACCCACTGGCGCTGGATTGTCTGGCCGACCGGCACGCCAATCCGCATCAGCATTGATAATGCGCTGGCAGATAACGGCGTGATGCTGCCTGAAAACACGATCGAATCGGCATCCATGAACGTCAGTACCAACCTGCTGCAAAGCAGCGATATGATCTCCATTCTTTCCCTACGGCTGGCGCAGCGTTATGCCAGCCAGGGGCAGTTGGCGATCCTGAATCTGCCGAAGATTGAGCAGAAAGGCAGCGTGGGCGTCTTCTGGCGCAACAGCGAACCCCCTTTTGCCGCGCTGAGCCGCTTTTTGCACCTGCTGACGCAGGCTTAACCCCCCGCGCCGTAAACCTGCTGCCACAGCAGGCCATTACGGCTGCGCCGACGCGGAAAGCTTGACGATGGTCGCCGGAATTCCCTGACGCACCGCCGCACCGGTCACCCAATCCAGCCAGGTATTCGGCACTTCACGCGTCGGATCGGCAAAGCCCAAATCGTTGAGGTTGATGCCGGCGGCGATGCGCTCATCCATCGCCAACGGTTCGCCGTCCAGGTAGTGCTGACTGGCCCCCATCTCCCGGTGGCCGTAGCCGTGTTCCACCGCGATCACGCCGGGCATCACGCCCGCCAGTAAACTGATCTGCACCTCTCGGCTGCCGCCCGGCGTGCTGATGCGCACCCGGTCGCCGTGTTGAATGCCGAAACGCGCTCCGTCTGCCGGGTTTAGCGCCACCAGGTTCACCGGTTTCACGTCGTGCAGGCGCCGAATCACCGCGGTGGAGCTGCTCATCACATTGGATTTGAAGGACATCAGCCGCAGCGGCCACTGCCGCTCAGGGTAGAGCTCTTCCACCGCGCGGCCATCCGACAAACGCGCCGGGTAGCAGGTGGGGCAGCCGCTGAAACGCTCGCCGGTGATCGCATGCCGGTGCTTCGCCACTTCCGCATTCCAGATCTGCAGCGGTTTCTCCCAACGGTTGCCCACGCTGCCGTCGCGGCGGCCGCTGTCATGATCGGCGAACCGGCCGCCGCGGCTGTAGATAAACGCCACGCGGTCGATTTCATCGGCGCGCAGCGTCTGAGCAAGCTGCGGCAACAAGCGATCGACGCCGCTCAGCGTCAGTTCGTCCGCCCTCGCAGCCGGCACCGGCGCCTTGCCGGCAAACGCCACGTTGGCGGCGGCGCGTAGATAATAATCCTCAGCTCGGTTGAGCGGCAGTAGCCCGCCCTGGCCGTCGCCGATAGCGCGATCGCCGAACCCCGGCAGCGCCAGGCGTTTGGCGACGGCGATGCAAAATGCCTCCATGGAGATCGGCTGCCCTAGCGCCGTTTGCGCGGTCGCCGGCGTCACTATCGGCCAGCGTGCGGTAGTGGCCTTGCTGGCGACGCCGCCCCAGGGGGCGCTGAATCCCCAACTCTCAAAGTTATGGGTGTCCGGGACGATATAGTCGGCCAGCGCCGTCGTTTCGTTGATAAACGCATCGATAGCGATAAACAGCGGCAAACGCGCCGGATCCTTCAATCGCTCCTCCGCCACGCCGCGTAACCCGGCGATACCGTACAGGGGGTTGGTCATGTTCGAGATCCAGGCTTTCAGCCCGTACGGATACCCCGCCAGTGCCGATGTCAGCAGTTCGGTCAGTTGCCCGGCGACGAACGGATACCAGGGCGCCCTGGCCGGCCAGGGGGAAACACCCGCCGCCACTTTTTCGCGGTATTCGTCGGAGGCTTCATAGGCGGCCTTGCTGCGCGCGATATTCAGCCCCTTCGGTTTTACCAGGCCGGGAAACTCGACCAGGTTATAGCGCGGCCCCTCGGCGAAGCCGTTGAATTTTCCGCCGCCGACGAACACGCCCCCCGCCAGGCTCAGGTTGCCGATCAACACGTTGAGCATCATCACCGACCAGGTATTGTAAAACCCGTTCGCCGCCATCATCCCGCCATGGGCGATCACCGCCGCCTTGCGCCCGTGGGCGGTAAAAGCCTCGGCCAGCGCTGCGATGCGTGCCACCGGCACGCCGCATTGCCGGCTGTACGCCTCCGGCGACAGCTTGTCGGCGGCCTCTTTCAAACACTGGAAGCCGCTTTTCACCGCTACCTGCGCACCGTCGTGCAGCGTCACCGTACGGGTTACCCACAGCTCGGCGCTGTCGCACGTCTCGGCCGCCACCAGCTCACCCGCGCCGTTGACCACCAGCGGCGACGCCGACTCGGCGCCGTTCAGATCGGCCAGCGTCAGATGCTGCCCCGCCCGCGGATGCTCGCTCTCGGCGATCACCAGATGCGTGGCGTTGGTCCAGCTCTTCTCGCCGGCGCGTTGCATGGCAGCCTCCGACGGGATGGCGAGATAACCGGCCTGATAACGCCGGTGGTCGAGGATCCAACGGATCATCGCCATCGCCAGCGCCGAGTCGGTACCCGGCAATATCGGGATCCAATGACCATGATCGTCCGCCAATGTGGTAGTCAGCGGCAGCGCCGGCGCCACTACCGCGTAGCGGAACTCGCTGCGCAATCTGGCGCTGGCCAGCTGCCGGGCCTGCCGCTTGAACGGGTTGCCGGACTGCGCCGGCGAGGTCCCCATAAACAGCGCGAATTCGACCTGTTCCCAGTCGGGTTTTACGTGCGGATTCTTGTCCAGATCGTTCATCAACGCGCCGGAACCGGCACGGTAGGCCAGCCCGCAGTATGCGCCGTGCGCGCCGAAGTTTTTGCTGCCGAAACTGTTCTGGGCGAAGCGCCGCAGGAAGCCGTCGCGCCCGTCGTCACCGGCGTTGGTCACCAACAGCTGATTGGCTTTCGGCCCCAGCCCCGGCTGCCGGGCATCGATCGGCGTCTCCAGATCGCGGATCGCCCGCAGGCCCTCCACATACCCCTCGCCGAACAGATCGCCGCCCTCGACCACTTCGGCGATCAGCTGCTCAAAGCTGATGCGCTGCCACTTGCCCTCGCCGCGTTTGCCGACGCGCTTCATCGGCTCCAGCACGCGCAGCGGGCTGTAAAGCCCCTCCAACAGCGTGGCGCCGCGGGCGCAGGCGGTGGAACGGGCATCGAGGCCGCTTTCGCCACCCAGCTGCGCCAACGCCTCCTGCAGCGGCAAGGCCGAGTCGACGTGCCGTTCCTGAGATAACGGATGATAAGGGTTGCCGGCAATGCGCAATACCCGGTCGGTCTGCCTGTCCACCCGAACCCGCACGCCGCATTGCGTCCAGCAGCCGAAACACTGGGTCATCGAGATGGCCTGCTGCGGATTGCCTTGCCATTCCGGCATTGCCCGCCCTTCGGGTGGCAGGGAGTTGCCGTTGATGCGATCCAGGGTCACCCGCCCTGAGGTGCCGTTAATCAAGCCGTCGATCGCCCGTTTGGCGACCTCGCGATAGCTCAGGCCAAAGGCGGACAATCCGCCGAAGGCCAGGCCCACTTTCAACCACTGACGCCGGGTGAGTTTAGCCATGTTGTTTTCTCCGCAGTAAAAACGCCTGTGCTTCACGCACCATGATCATTAACGCCAGCCACAACCCGAAAGTGCCGACGATCGCCAGCAAGCCATCGGTGCCGAGCGGCAGGCTATAGGGGGAATAAGACGCGTTGTATTTCGGGATGGTTTGCACCTCGATCAACAGCGTCCAGCGCATCAGCCAGCTCAGCCCCAGTGCGCCGGCCACCAACAGCGGTGCACCGCCGCGCGGCAAGCGCCGATAGCCGGCCCAGGCGGCGCACGCCAGCGTCAGCCCCCACAGCACAACCCATCCTGCGGCATACCGGCGCGCCATCGCCTGCGTCTGCAGCCAGTGGCGTACCGCCGCGCCAGATAACGTATCGCCGCATACCCACAACAGGATCGCCCCGCCGAGCAGCAGTAACGTCAGCAGCATCCCGCGCGCCAGCGGCGCTTGCAGGCCGGGCCGTTCGCGCAATGTCAGCAGCAGCAAGGCCAAGAGCGCCTGCAGCGCGCTGAGGAACATCACGATCGGAAATGCGTAGCTAAACCAGATGGGGCGGGCGCGCACCACGGAAACCTCACGCCCGGTGTACAACAGCAGGCCGATAGCCACCAGCGCGCAGGCGGGCGCAATCCCACGCAGCAGCGCAACCGGTCTGCCCGTCAGCCGCGTAAATTCGAGTGCGAGAAACCACAGGCCGATCAGCAGGGTAAACAGCGGCAAGAACAGCGCGCCCCACGGCATCCACGACCAGGGCGTCGGGTAGGCGTAGAAATGCCAGAAGCGGGCGGTTTGATGCAGGTCGGCGGTCAGCGCCAGCGGCGCGGTGATGGCGCACGTCAGCCCGATAAACAGCGCCATGCGCTCCAGATGCGCGGCGTTATCTCCACCGCGCCAGCGCCACACGCAGGCCAGCAGCGCGGCGCAGGCGGCGATGCCGATAAAGAAGAAATATTGTACGGCCCACGGCAGCCAGCTCACCGCCTGCGGTTGGCTCAGCACTTCTGCGATCATCAGTTGGCGACTCATCGTCCCTCCCCCCATAAGGCGACCTGCGCCCGCCCCGGCAGCGGCGTGACGAAGGCGTCATCCAGCCCCAGATAGAACACATGGGGCGCGGTTTGGTTCTCCGGCTTGAGGACTTTGATCTCGGCCTCATGGCGCCGCAGCATTTTGCTCAGCGTGCTGTGCGGATCGCGCATGTCACCAATGATGCGCGCCCCGCCCACGCACGACTCCACGCACGCCGGCAACAATCCCGCCTCCAGCCGGTGTACGCAGAAGGTACATTTGTCCGCCGTTTGGGTGGCGTGATTGATAAAGCGGGCATCGTACGGGCAGGCCTGCACGCAATAGGCACATCCCACGCAGCGCGTGTTGTCGACCACTACGATCCCGTCCTCGCGTTGGAAGGTGGCCTGCACCGGGCACACCGGCACGCAGGGTGGATTGTCGCAGTGGTTACACAGCCTGGGCAGCAGTACGTTGGTCGCGATCGCTTCGCCTTCGAGGCTGACCTGATACTGGTTTACCGTGGTGCGAAACTCGCCGTGCGGCGTCTGGTTTTCAATGGCACAGCTCACGGTACAGGCCTGGCACCCGACGCAGCGCCGCAGATCGATCAGCATCGCGTAGCGGCGGCGAGCATCCCCCTCGCGCCGCGTCGGCGCTAACGTCAGCCCGGCTTCCGCCACGGGGATCAGCGAAGCCCCCGCCGTCAACACGCCCAGCCGCTGCAAAAATTGCCGTTTACTGAAGTCCATGCGCCTCTCCCACGCCCTGGGCATCACCCCGATCACGCTATCGATGCCCGTTAGATGAATAAACAATGTCGATGATTTACAGTGTAAAAATGGCATCGATGGCGCTCTATTGTGGTTAACCACATACCGGACCTAACGTTGATCTAAAACAAGTGACAACAGGCAAATTTCCCATCAGGAGGGGCCGTGAGGGTCGTGTTATTACTGCTGTTCAGTCTCGGTTGGGGGATGGCGGCACAGGCAGGCGAGTGGTCGGTCGGCGTGCTGGCGATGCGCGGCGATGCGGCGACCGCGCGTGACTGGCAGCCGCTGATCGACAGTCTCAACGGCAGCCTCAGCGGTGAACGCTTCCGCCTGCAGCCGCTCGATCTGGCGCAGATGCGCGAGGCGGTCAATCGGGGCAGCGTGCAGTTCGTGGTCACTAATCCGGCGCAGTTCGTGCAGTTGAACAGCCACTATCATCTGCGCTGGCTGGCGTCGTTGCGCGCCGCCAACGGCGATCGGGCAACGGGCAACATCATCGGCAGCGTGATTCTGGTGCGGCGCGACAGCGGCATCACGACGCCGCAGGCGCTGATGGGCAAAACGGTGGGCGCCATCGATCCGCAGGCCTTCGGCGGCTATCTGACCGGCTATAAGGCGCTCAGCGACGCCGGCATACGGCCTGAGCGCGATTTTCACCTGCGCTTTACCGGCTTTCCTGCCGATGCCCTGCTCTATCTGTTGCGCGAGCGCGCCATTCAGGCCGCCATCGTCCCCGTCTGTCTGCTGGAGAAAATGGATCGGGAAGGTCTGATCAACCCGGCGGATTTTCGCCCGCTGCTGCAACAGGCCACGTCGGTACCCTGCGTCACCAGCACGCCGCTTTACCCCAACTGGTCGTTCGCCGCCCTGCCCGGCCTGGAGAACTCACTGGTGGATGCGGTGGCAAGAGCCTTGCTGACCGCGCCGCCGCAGTCGCCCTTCCTGTGGGGCGCACCGGCCTCGACCAGCGAGGTGGAAGCGCTGCTGCGCGCCGTCAATCAGCACCCGGAACAGCGGCGGCTGTGGCTGGATATCAAGAGCTGGCTGATCCAGCATCAGACGGCCGTCGGCCTGTCGCTGGCGGTACTGGCGCTGTTGATCGTCAACCATATCTGGATCGCGCTGCTGGTACGCCGGCGCGGGCGACAGCTGCTCCACGCCGAAGAGCAACTGCGGCGGCAGGAGCAGGCGCTGGAGAACGCCAGGCAGCTGAACGTGCTGGGGGAAATGGCCTCCGGCTTCGCGCACGAGCTCAATCAACCGCTGGCGGCGATTCGCCTCTATGCGCAAGGATGCCTGATCCAACTGCGCAAAACGGACGCCGGGCATCCGTTGCTGGGGCCGTTGGAAAATATCGACCGACAGGCGCAGCGCGGCGGCGAGACGATTCATAACCTGCGCCAGTGGGTGCAGCCCACCGTTGAGGCGATAGACCAAACGCGCTGGCAACCCACGGCGGTAAGCGAAACCGCCGAGCGGGTGTGGACGCTGCTGCGCCTGACGCAGCGCTATCCCGACCTGAAACTGTTCAACAACGTGGCGCCTTCGCTGACGCTAACCCTGCCGCCGGCGCTGCTGGAACAGCTGCTGGCGAACCTGCTGCTGAACGCGGCGCAGGCCGGGGCCAATGCCGTCTGGCTTTCCGCGGTCCAGAGTGAACGGGCGATCGAGTTGCATCTGCAGGACAACGCGGGCGGCATGACAACGGCCGGGCTGGAACAGGCTTTTCGCCCCTTCAACACCACCAAAGCCGGCGGCATGGGGCTGGGGTTAGCCATTTGCCGGCGCCTGGCCCGCTACGGCGGCGGCGAAATCCGCCTGGCGAACCGCCCCGCCCCCGACAGCCGCAATGGGCTGTGCATAACGCTGCATTTCATATTGAACGATGAGGAAAACCATGTCGCTAATTCATCTGGTGGACGATGACGCCGCCGTCACCGACGCCTGCCATTTTTTGCTGACCAGCCTCGGCCACGACGTGCAGTGCTGGAATGACAGCGCCGACTTTTTGGCGCAGGCCGACCTGTTTCAGACCGGGATCGTCTTGCTGGACATGAGGATGCCGAAACTCGATGGGCACCAGGCCTACGCTGAGCTGCGCCGCCTCGGCAGCACGCTGGCGGTGGTGTTCCTGTCCGGCCATGGCGACGTGCCGATGGCGGTGGAGCAGATGAAGTACGGCGCGGTGGACTTCCTGCAAAAACCGATCGCCACTGAACCGCTGATCGCCGCCCTCGAACGCGCGCACCGGGTTTCGGCCGCAGCCTGGCAACGCCATGAAACCCTCGGCCGTTACCGCACGCTCACGCCGAAAGAACGCGACATCGCACAGCTGGTAGTGCGAGGCATGATGAATCGGGAAATGGCGGAGCGGCTGAATATCGCGCTGCGCACCGTGGAGGTTCACCGGGCGAAAGTGATGGAGAAAATGCAGGCCGCTAGCCTGGCGGAATTGGTGATTCAGCTGCAGGCTCTGCCGCCCACGCCCCAGGAGTGAACACATAAGACCCTCATCAAGCTAACGTCCCGTATTCCTCTTCCCATGATTGACACAGCGCGATCCAGGTAATATATTCATTAGAAATATTAATGAATTACGGTAAGATCATCTTTTCTCAATCAACAGGCCATCAGCATTCTCCGCAAAACCCAGCGTAGCGCTTTCGCCTTCAGGAACCCCGTGTGGGAAAGAAGGGGCGTTGCCTTGAATGAAGAGAAATGATGACCATGCAACATGGCTCGAGCATCATTACGCCACTATCTGGCCGCCCGTTTGACGTTTTAAATAAGTATGGATTATGAATAACAGAAGAACACGGACTAAATAAGGAATAAAAATGCAAGGAAATCTCAAGCTCTATGGCCTTTTTGTTGGCCTGACGGTGACCATTATGATCACCTGCGACACGTTGGTTTATAAGGTCTTTGATATCTATGGTTTTAAAATAACGGCCAGCGGCATTGTATTCTCCCTATGTTTCTTGATATCCACATTGCTGACTGAGGTTTACGGCTATAAATTGTCGGTAAGAGCAATATGGATCATGGTGTTCTGCCAAAGCTTATATGTCATAATACTTAATCTCTCAGCTGTTATTCAGCCAGAAAACAATGATATCGCCACGCACTATTATTCTTTATACCATGAATTCTGGCGAGTCATGATCGGCACCTGGGTGTCCGTTCCGGTCGCTTATTTCGTCAATGGTTTTATTATTTCAAAGATGAAGATTATCTTCTCCGGAAAATACTTCTTTATCCGATATATTGTTGGCTCCATGTCTACACAGGCCGCCCTGTTGCTGACAGCCTATCCGATCAGTCTTTCAGGAAAATATACCTTCATGGAGTTGGTTAACATCATAGGCACGACGTGGTCTTATAAAGTTGTCGTCTCTATTGTCTTGCTGCCGCTCGCCATCGCCTTAGTCGAGTGGGTGAAGAAGATAGAAAACACCGATCATTATGATTGGGGCACCTCATACAATCCATTTAAGTAATATCAACAGGGTCTCGCATGAAAGTAATTCAGATTAGCGACATACATATTATGCCTAATGAAAGCGCGCTGGCTTCGAAGCATCTTGCTAATTTCGACAGGGCCATTGACTTCATTAATGCCAATGCCGATAAAATCAATGCCGACTTAATCATTGTGACGGGAGACATCTCTCATGATGGCGATATCCCCTCTTATGAGCGCTTCTTTAAGATAATGAACCGCACTTCCTTACCTTTCTATTTTTTCCCAGGCAACCACGACAACAAAAAGAACCTGGACGATGCAGCCAGTAAGCAGGGCGGAAGCTATGATATAAACTCGTTTGAAGATGACGAATGGCGCATGCTCAGCATCGACTCGGTGGTCGATAACGAAGATTTCGGCAGGATCTCAACGCAATCGCTCGACACGCTTGAAAAAGCCATCGTCGCAAGTGACAATAAAAAGGTCGCCGTCTTCTTGCATCATCACCCTATTCCTGTAGGCACCCCGATTGTTGATAGCTGTATGTTAAACAATGCCGAGGAGCTTTTGAGCCTCTGCCAACGATTAAACGTTAAGTTTATCGGCTCAGGCCATGCACATACGTTATTCCAAAGAAAGCTGGGGGAAACCTTAATCTCTGTTTCTCCGGCAATTTGTTCGCAATGGAAAAACGGCACAAGCGATGTCAGCAGCATAGACAACTCGGCTTTCAGCGTAATTACGTTCGATGAGCATATTCACGTCGAACCCTGGTTTATTTAATCAACGTCAGTATTGTTTTTTTAGGCTTGTCGCTTTTCTTTGCATTTTTCAAAGAGGCAGAGAGTGCTCTGCCTTCTTTTACCCCGGCATAAAAGGCTATTTTCGTCGCATCCAAGGACTCGGTTTTGTCGACAAGATCGCGATCCTTTAGGAAATCCGCCCCTGATATTGATATCGAGTCAACGTCATTTTTCAACGTCCACATACAGTTTCGTTTTTCTTCATGAATCGACAGTTTGGCCGAGGCAATTTTTATTTTAGACTCGGTCTCGGCGATAAAAGCGATGTCTTTCGGGTTAACGTGCCTGAGAAAATCGCCCTCGATGAGTTGCCCCCAGTTTTTTTTCACGAAAGTATGGGTGCCAAACTCTTTGAAAAGCCAATATCCATCCGCCGTTCGGATCACGCTGCGATCTAACGTATAGAGGTAACTGGGAGAGTATATTTTTCTTAGCCTTCTCATTATGTTAAATAAATCCATTTATTTCAGCCTCTTTATCGTTTTCACCAGAACACCGACGATCGCATAATCGCTATAGGACTTCACGCTGCTATCTGCATCTAATGAGATGTTTGTAAACAACAAGTCGTCGTCGGAAACAAAAACTCGCCTTAAGCATATTGGGTAATTTTTCAGCTTAACCAGGACGATATCGCCATCGCAAAATGGCTCCTTGAGGGAGATCACACAATACGTTCCACGGTCTAATTCAGGCGACAGTGAATTATTCGTTATCTCTACCACAAACAGCGAATCGTCCGTCATGTCATCGACTTCTGTCGTATAGGTATCTGCCGTTCTGATCGTGTTGGCCAGAAAACGCTCTACATCGCTGTAGCTAATGAGCGGCAGCGACCTCACATTGTGCTTAGCCTCTCCCGTGACGCTTAAATCCTTGTCAGTCAGCTCCCCTACTTTTACGCTGAAAAATTCACCAATGGACGCAAGCGTGGCGATCGTGGGATTCCCCACGCCTTTCCTCAGATTATTGATCGTGGCAATACCTATCCCTGTTTCGCTGCTCAACCGACTGGCGTCAATCCCGTGCATGCGCATGAGGTAAGTGAGGTTTTCACCTATCATTTTCAATGACATACCATTTTCTTCTGATATTTTAATGTTGTTTGGTTGCATTATAATGTTTTAAACCTATACTTTAGCGTCATTAAAGTGAATCAAAAACATTAAACCACTTACAGGGTGGACATGACAATGGCTCGGGGCCTTTGGTATACGAAATATAAATATAATGCATTGTAATATAACTATTTTATCGTTAATCGCCGTTATTACCGAACGTGATTGGTTGCTTTTTAAATGATTCAATTTACTTATAAAATGGCTGTCTGAGCAGGCTAACTCATATCCCGTTCATCAAACATCAAAGGCGCTTTACAACGCCCGGGATAACTTCATCGCATTCACGCCATAGCTGACGCGGGAGAAACCCAAAATGCTGATCATTAACCCCGCAGCAATTTAACGTACAGAAGCCAACCTGGAGAGCAAACCGCATCCCGGTTTAATAATTTTAAAGGAAATAAGATGAATGCTTTATTCAGCGCTCATAGAGCGACCATTGCCCAACACTCGGGATTTTTTCTCTGTCAGAACGCGAAGAAGCTGCGTCAGCACCCGTAGCGCCGAGTTCCGACGTGTACCTGCGTTGATCGATATTATGCCAAGAACGGCGACCAGAAAGGTGGCGCCGGGCCCCCAACACCAGGGAGCCCCAGCCCGACGCCACCGCCTTACGTACTGATTTGTAAGGGAGAAAAATGTAGACTGCGGGGGATAATCGTGCCCTTTGAATATTCACGCCCGAAGTGAGCGGGGAAAATGCAGACCACTGGCCAGACGTAAAGAAATGATGCCGTGGCAGGCTTGGCCGCCCGCTGCGCAAGTAAGAATAAACGCCTTATGCAAAATTGTGCCCCCCTCTTGCCAACCCGCCTTCCTCAGGCCAAAATACTGTACATTAAATCAGTGTTTACAGGTGAGTCATGTTTGTAGAATTAGTGTACGACAAGCGCAACGTCGCTGGGCTGCCCAACGCCGCCGAGATTATTCGCAACGAGCTGGAAAAACGCGTGCATGCGCTGTTCCCGGAGGCGGAGGTGCGCGTGAAGCCGATGCAGGCCAACGGCCTGAACTCCGACGCCAGCAAAAGCGATCGTGAGAAGCTGAACCGAATGTTGGAAGAGATGTTCGAAGAAGTGGATCAGTGGCTGGTCACTGATATTTTATAAATGCTCTTAACCCTAACTCCCGACTAAAAACCCAACCTGAGCCTAGCACCAGCAGGATTTTATACGAGCAAGGCAGTATGGTGACACCTTCTCTGCTGGTGCTACCGCCCTGCTCCCTCCGGGAAATAAAAACTTTCAAGATTCGCGGCTTACTGCTGCGTATGCAACTCTCATATATGCCGCACGACGACTTTCGCTCGCCTAATTAAAGAATTTCAGAGCTTATGATATAGCAAAAAACTAGAGTCTATGCGGTTTACATTCAGAATTTGCCAACTAACCTCATAAGATATCCCATGCTATACTGTCGAAAAATCGTCAACTCATTGGAATAATTAATGAAAAATCACTTAGAGGTATCTCTTTATGCAACCCGCTAAAAAGTGGTCACAGGAACTTGAGGGGTTACGCGGCCTGGCATCACTTTGGGTTGTTTTAGGTCATATCTGCATTCTAACCCGCTTCCGCCCCCCCATTCTTTCTGATCCTGCAATCGGTGTAGATCTTTTCATCCTGCTTTCTGGCTACTTAATGGCCAAAAATTATGTTGAGCGTAAGGAACAGGAACCCTGGACCGACGCGTCGACTTTCAAAAAGTTTTGGACTCGGCGGTTCTTTCGCATCGCGCCGCTTTACTACGTCTTATTGGCTGTGGCAATTGTATTTGGTAGCTACTTCGGTGAGGCCAGAGACATCATTGGCCACTTCTACAGCGAAACGCAAACCAACAGCTCACGCTATAGCGATCATTCATTCTTGAATGTATTTACGCACGTCACCTTTATGTTTGGCTTTCTGCCTGATTATTCCTTCAATACGGTGCTCCCCGACTGGAGCATCGGTTTGGAAATGCAGTTCTATTTACTTTTCCCATTCATCATGTTGACAGTCTTGAAACTGGGATTTGCCCGAGCATGCCTCGCGGTTGTCTTGCTCTGCGGGCTCGCCAAATTTTTAGTACCGAACTACTTTGCTGCATTCCCCATGCCCTCCATGATCCTCATAAAGCTGAACTTATTTATTGGTGGCATGCTGATGGCTGAATCAATCCGCAGAAAGAGTGTTCGCTATGTCGTTTTTGCTTTATTGACCGTACTGGGTAGCGCGTATCTGCCAAACGAATTGAATAAATACCATTTGCTCGCTCAAATAGGTCTGATCTTAATGATGGTCACGATGCTTTGGGCTAGGAGTGAAGAGAGCAAGTGGTCGCGCGTGCTGTGCTTGCCGCGCTGGTGCCTGACAAACCGTTTCAGCGTATTTCTGGGAGATGTCTCATACTCAGTTTATTTGCTCCACCTATTGATAGTCCTACCGGTCATCGCCTATTTGCTCTCGACCACATCATTTGCTGAACTTTCTTCAGTGATGCGGTTCATTGTTGCATCAGGAATCATTCTCCCGATCACTTATGGTATCGCAACGTTGCTGTACCACTTTGTTGAGAAACCAGGTATCAAACTCGGCAAAATGCTTATTAGTCGCAGCCAAACGAAAGCTGTCGCGCTAAGGTAATTGCCTATCGACACTCAATCTGATAGCTGCTTATCGGTTAACTTCAGCGCCACCTGAGAAACTCCTTCTCGTGGCGCTCCCAGTAAAAAATCCATAACAAAAAGCCCCAGCATCGCTGCTGGGGCCTCTGTCATGGTGCCGGCTACCGGAATCGAACTGGTGACCTACTGATTACAAGTCAGTTGCTCTACCTACTGAGCTAAGCCGGCTGAATTTGGCGGAAGGACAGAGATTCGAACTCTGGGAGCTGTTACACTCGACGGTTTTCAAGACCGTTGCCTTAAACCACTCGGCCATCCTTCCAATGGGCGCTGATATTAGCGATACCGTTATGAAATGTCTATCGTTTTGATGCAAAAAAATGGCACAACCGACGCAGTTGCCTAAACTTCAGGCCTTAAACGCTTAAAAAATGAAAAGCCCCGCGCAAGCGAGGCTTTTTTGGTCGGCCGAAACGCGATTATTTCGGCTGAGAATCGTAGTCTGAACAGGTTTGATAGCCCTTGTTCATGACATGGCCCGTGTCGTTGTAGCTGACAAAATAGGTTTGCACCTTGCCGTCGCGCGGCGCCACCGCATAGGTGTCGCAGGTGCCCTGCGCATGAACCAGCGTGGCGGTGGTCGACGGCGGACCCGCGATAGCCCGCACCTGTTGCTTGGTCATCCCTACTTTGACATCGCTGACCACCGGCTCATTGACATAGCTGGCTGCACGATCATAGGTGGTACAGCCGGCAAGAATGGAAAATACCGCCGCAGTGCCGACGGCCAAAACCAACTTCTTCGTCATAGCTTGTCCTCTTGGAGTGCGTTTGTTGTCCCCTAAGTCTAGAAGTGGAAAGGCTTTTCTACAAATTCCCCTTTGTCGATCGGTGCGCTTTTTCTCACGAGCGACCATCGCGGGTGCAACGTCAGATTCAGAAACCGAAATCGCTCAGGGCCGGGACATCGTCCGGGCGCCGGCCGAGCGGCCAATGAAAACGCCGATCCTGTTCGCGGATCGGCATGTCGTTGATGCAAGCATGGCGATTGATCATCAGCCCCTCCTGATTGAACTCCCAGTTTTCGTTGCCGAAACTGCGATACCAGTTGCCGGAATCGTCGCGCCATTCATAGGCAAAACGCACCGCGATGCGCGCCCCATCAAACGCCCACAGCTCCTTAATCAATCGATACTCCAGTTCTTTCGCCCATTTGCGTTGTAAAAAACCAACCACCGCTGCGCGGCCGTCGACAAACTCCGCGCGGTTACGCCAATGGGTATCGAGGGAATATACCTGCGATACGCGTTCGGGATCGCGGCTGTTCCAGGCATCCTCCGCCAGCCGCACCTTCTCGATGGCGGATTCGCGGGTAAAAGGCGGCAATGGGGGTTTAATGCTCATGTTCATCTCCTGAGTGAAGGCATGTAGACAACTCTGTCTACATCATTACGCTAGCGCATGTAGACAGAGTTGTCTACAATCACTCGAAAATAGCCCGGGAGAAAATGATGACCGCCGATCTCAACGCCTTGCCCGCCCGCCAGCGCATCCTGCTGACGGCACACGATCTGTTTTATCAGGAGGGGATCCGCGCCACCGGTATCGATCGCATCATCAAGGAATCTGGCGTAACCAAGGTGACGTTTTATCGCCACTTTCCCAGCAAGAACGACCTGATTACGGCGTTTTTGGCCTATCGCCACCAGCAGTGGCTAGCCTGGTTCAGCACAGCGTTGGCCAGGCATGTGGCGCAAACCGGCGGGTTGCTGGCGGCGCTGGCGCCCTGCCTGGCGGAATGGTTCGACGACCCGCGCTTTCGCGGCTGCGCGTTTATCAATACGGCGGTGGAGCTTGCCGACCTGCTGCCGGAAAGCCTGCATATCGCCGGCCAGCATAAGCGGCAGATGGCGGACGAGCTGGCGCGCCACCTGCCCGCCGGCCCACAGCGGGAACAGCATGCAGCGATGTTGGCGATGCTGATCGACGGCGCCACCGTCAGAGTGCAGATAGAGCGGCAACCGCAGGCCGCGCTGCAGGTGCTGAATGCCGCGTTGGGCATGTTGGCGCAAGGCGGGTTCGATCAGTAATTGGCCCAGATGCCCGGCGTCACCAACTCCAGCAGGTGAGCGTCGGGATCGCGAAAATAAATGCTCTCCCCACCGTGTTCCCAGCGCATCCGCCCCTCTATCTCCACACCGTTGGCCATCAGATGCCGTTCCCAATGCGGCAGTTGGTCTTTCGCTACCGCCAGCCCGATATGCGCCGGCCCCACGCCATCGTGCGCGGGAATAAACCCGGTCGGATAGTGCGCCCCGCGCAGCGAATCGCCCTCAATAAACAGCAACAATACGCTTCGATCGCCGACGTTATAGGCGCGAAACCGTTCGTTGGCGACCATCGCCGACAGTTGCAGCACCTCTCGATAAAAAGCGTCCGCGCGTTCAATATCGCTGACGTACAGCACCGTTTCGATCACCTTGCCGATCTTGAGCTCCATATCACCTCCGCTCTGTTTGCTGTACTGACAGCGTAGGCCGAGCGAGGGCGAGCCGAAGCGCTTCCCGTGCCGACAACGGATCAATCCGTGCTTTACAGGCAAAAAAAACGCGGCCCGAAGGCCGCGCGATGACGTTCACACTGAGGTGCTTAGAACTGGTAAACCAGGCCCACGGCAACCACGTTGTCGGTGTTGATACCGGCAGCTTGGGTGAAGTCGTTGTTGTCCAGCAGGTTGATTTTGTAGTCAACATAGGTGGACATGTTTTTGTTGAAGAAGTAGGTCGCACCCAGGTCGACGAATTTGACCAGATCTTCATCGCCGTAGTCCTTGCCGTTACCGGCGAGGCCCAGGTCTTTACCTTTGGTCTGGTTATAGCCTACGAACGGACGCAGACCGAAGTCGAACTGGTAGTGCGCGTAGGCTTCGAAGCTCTGCGCCTTGTTGGCGTAACCGAAAGCATCGCTGGTAGAACTACCGAAGCGCGCCGCATTGTAGGACTGGGTGAACATCACGGCCAGATAGGTGTCGTTGGCGTCATATTTCAGGCCGCCGGAATACCCTTCTGCTTTATCGCCGCGGCCCATTATGTTCTGGTAGCCGCCACCGCCGTTCTGCTCGCTGGTACGACGAGAGTTGAAGAAGGCACCGGCGGCACTGATACCGTAGCCCAGGTCGTAGCTCATCGACATGCCATAGCCTTCGCCGTTCTGACCCAGAACGTCACGGCCGTTGTTGGTTTCTTCTGGGCTGCCGTTCTTACCCTGGTACTGCAGGGCAAAGTTCAGGCCGTCTACCAGGCCGAAGAAACCGTTGTTACGGTAGGTCGCCAGGCCGCTGGAACGCTGGAACATGAACTGGTCAGCGCCGTAGGTCGAGCCGTCGAACTCAGGCTGCAAGTCGGTGTAAGCCGCGACGTCGTACAGCACGCCGGTGTTACGACCGTAGTCGAAGGAACCGTAGTCGCCGAATTTCAGACCGGCGAAGCCGTAACGGGTGAAGTTCTTGTTGTCCTGGTTTTCAGCGTGGTTCAGGTTGGCCTGATATTCCCACTGGCCGTAACCGGTCAGCTGATCGCTGATTTGCGTTTCGCCGCGCAGGCCAAAACGCATATAAGACTGATCGCCGTCCGCGCCATCATTGCCGGAGAAATAGTGAAGACCGTCGACTTTACCGTACAAATCCAGTTTATTACCGTCTTTGTTGTAGATTTCCGCCGCGCCTGCTGTGCCTGCAACCAGCAGTGCGGGTACCATCAGAGAGAGTACTCGAAGTTTCATCGTTATTATCCTCGTTAATTATGTCGAGCTACGGCCACTGCCCTTTTCGAGCATTATTAGCACGACTGTGCATTACCATTCTGGTAACAAGGGTTATATTAATCCAGAAAGAAAATGATACCAAGTATCCGATAGTGTTTCATTGTAATTAATAAAGGTTTCAAAATGTAAGTACGCGCGAACTTTCACAAAACCTTACAGACAAACAAAATAAAGCACTTAAAGACAAAGAATAGATTAATTGATAAAAAATCATGTAGTTATACATATCTTTAAGAAAAAAAAGGCAACCATACAATTGAACCGGGCAATAAGCACATTGTGCCAAAACGCTGTCCGCACTCAGTCGCTATAATCACCTCGCTATCATCATTATTTTCATTATTACCTTCATTATCCGAAGATAATTTCAGCATTCCTTTAACCGGCTTATGGCCGGTTTTTTATTTTTCTTCACACTCTCCTCACAATTTCAACTCGTACAAATAGCACACAAATAAATAACCTCATGATATAGTTTCACTAATTCACTTCCGCACTAATTGCTAATCTTTTTCCTTATTTTAGTCTACAAATTGAGCTTGTTTTTCATTTCGTGCTTTATCCCATCCGTTATTTCTTGCCGCAGGCATAATTAGCCGTGGAGTTTCACTTCTGGTAGCCTGAAAAAAAGCTCATCTTCAGCGAGTAAAGTCATGATGCCATTTCACCCTGACGCGCTCTGGCGGCGGCTGCAAAGCTCCCCCTTCCGCGCCCGCTTCCGTTTGAATCCCAAAGACCAAACCTATCTCGATGACAAAGGCCTGCCGCTGATCCTCAGCCATGCCCGCGATTTCATCGACCGCCGCCTGGCCGCCGCCCATCCCAAGAATGACGGCAAGCAAACGCCGATGCGCGGCCACCCGGTGTTCGTCGCCCAGCACGCCACCGCCACCTGCTGCCGCGGCTGTCTGGAAAAATGGCACGACATACCGCAGGGTATCGCGCTCGACCAGCAACAAAAGGCCTATATAGTCCAGGCGATCGCCCTATGGCTGGTGCGCAGAGGCGGTGCCAGGGAGGAGCCAGGCGCGAATCTTTTCGACCCGGATCGCGGATTGTGATAAAAACTGTCAGTAACTTTCACCACTCTTTTGACCCAAGATCCTGACGCTTACATGACAGCCACCTTGTGCAATGAACAGCAAACGCCCGGCGTTCCTCAACAGATCGCCACCCGCCTGGCCTTTTTCGTCGCCGGCCTCGGCATGGCCGCCTGGGCGCCGCTGGTCCCCTTCGCCAAAACGCGCATCGGTATCGATGACGGCTCGCTCGGCCTGTTGCTGCTCTGTATCGGCGCCGGTTCCATGCTGGCGATGCCGCTGACCGGTTTCCTGACCGGCAAATTGGGCTGCCGCGCGGTGATCCTGATGGCGGGGCTCGGGTTATGCATCGATCTGCCGCTGCTGGCGCTGATGGATTCCCTCGGCGGCATGGCCGTGGCGCTGCTGCTGTTCGGGGCGGCGATCGGCATGATCGACGTGGCGATGAACGTTCAGGCGGTGATCGTCGAACGCGCCAGCGGCAAGGCGATGATGTCCGGTTTTCACGGTTTCTTCAGCATCGGCGGCATTGCCGGCGCAGGTGGCGTCAGCGCGCTGCTGTGGCTGGGGCTGACGCCGCTGCAATCCATCCTGCTCACCGTACTGGCGGTGATGGCGCTGCTGGCGCTCGCCAGCCGCCATCTGCTGCGTGAGAGCGGCGCCGACGACGGCGGGCCGATGTTCGTCTTGCCGCGCGGCTGGGTGATGTTCATCGGCATCCTGTGCTTTATCATGTTTCTGGCGGAAGGATCGATGCTCGACTGGAGCGCGCTGTTCCTCACCACGCTGCGCGGCGTCGAGCATAGCCAGGCCGGCCTGGGCTATGCGCTGTTTTCCATCACCATGACGCTCGGCCGGCTCAATGGCGATCGGGTGGTGAACTCGCTGGGCCGCTACCGGGTGCTGCTGCTGGGCAGCCTGTGCGCCGCTCTCGGTCTGAGCCTGGCCATCGCCTTCAATCACGCCACCGTGTCGCTGGTCGGTTTCATGCTGGTCGGCCTGGGCGCCTCGAACGTCGTGCCGATCCTGTTCAGCGCGGCGGGCAACCAGCGCGACATGCCGGCCAATTTGGCGATTGCTTCCGTCACCACCGTCGGCTATGCCGGTATTCTGGCCGGCCCGGCGCTGATCGGCTTTATCGCTCAGTTTTCCAGCCTGACGGTGGCTTTCGCCTGCGTAGCCGCTCTGCTGTTGGCGGTAACCGCCAGCGCCAAGGCCGTCACTCGCTGATTCAGGAATGTGCAGCCACTATGCAAAATAAACAACTGACCATCAGCTCCAGCAACATTACCCGCTGCTTCCTGCTGTTTATCGTGCTGCTGACGATCGGCATTGGCCTGTATGGTTACAACTACACCAACGCCTGGCTGGCGGAAAAGAAGTACACGCTGAACAGCATTGCCGGTTCGCTGCAAAAGCGTATCGATACCTACCGCTATATGACCTACCAGGTCTATGACAAATTCGGCAATGCGCCGGCGCAGAATGGCGATCCCAGCTTGCAGGAAACCCGCCTGCGGCCCGACGTCTATTATGTCGAGAAGCCGCACAAGAAAACCGACGCGGTGATCTTCGGCAGCCATGACGAGAACACGCTGGCGATGATCGCCAACATCTCGGATTATCTGGACACCCGCTGGGGTGCCAAGACCGAGAACTACGCCATGTATTACCTCAATGGTCAGGACAACAGCCTCAGTCTGATCACCACCCAGCCGCTCAAAGAGCTGGCTTCGCGCTTTCGAGAGAGCTACCTGACCACCTCGGCGGACGAACGCCGCGCAGAGATGCTGCAACAGGCCAACATGCTCGACGAGCGCGAAAGCTTTTCCGATCTGCGCAAGCAGCGTTTCCAGAACGCCTATTCGTTCTCGATTCGCACCACCTTTAATCAACCGGGGCATCTGGCGACGGTGATCGCCTTCGACTTACCGATCAACGACATCATTCCGGCCAATCTGGCCCGCGCCAATTTCCTGCTGCTGCCGGACGATGTCGATCTCGACGACAGCGCCATCCCGGCGGAAACGGCTCTCGGTACCCATGCGACGATGAGCGGCGGTTGGGTCGAGTTCAGCGCCGCCCTGCCCAATGCGCCTCTGAAAGTGGTATATCGCGTTTCGGCCATCAATCTGGCTATCGATCTGCTGCGCAACAACATCTGGCTGATCGCGATCAACCTGCTACTGCTGGCGCTGTCGATGCTGAGCATCTACTTTATCCGCCGCCAGTACATTCGCCCGAGCGAGAACATGGCGGTGGAGCTGGAAGCCGAGCGCGCGCTGAATCAGGAGATCGTCTCCAGCCTGCCTTCCGGCCTGCTGGTCTATAGCTTCGCCAACAATACGGTGATCGCCAGCAACAAAATCGCCGAGCACCTGCTGCCGCACCTCAGCCTGCAAAAGATCGCCCATATGGCCGAACAGCACCACGGTGTCATCCAGGCAACGGTCAACAACGAGGTGTATGAAATTCGCATTTTCCGCAGCCAGCTGTCGCCGGACACCTATCTGTTCCTGATGCACGATCAGGATAAAGAAGTGATGGTGAACAAACGGTTGCAGCAGGCTCGGCGCGAATACGACAAGAACGTTCAGGCGCGCAAACTGATGCTGCACAATTTGGGCATCGAGCTCAATCAGCCGGTGCGTCAGATGCACGATCTGGTCGATCGCCTGCGCAACCGGCCGGATGAGGAGCAGCAACAGGCACTGCTGGGCCAGTTGACCGCGGAGTCGGCTTCGGTGCTGGGTTTGATCGATAACATTACCCTGCTGACCCGGCTGGAAACCCAGGACTGGCAGCCTACGCGCGAACCGTTCAACCCGGCGGCGATGGTCGACGAGTTGCTGCTGGAGGCCCTGCCTGCCCTTAACCAGAAGGGGCTGGCGCTGTTCAAGCATTTCCAGCTGGACGTCGAGCAGAACTATATCGGCGACGCCAACGCGCTGCGCAAAGTGATCGCGCTGCTGGTGCATTACGCCATTATCACCACCGCCTGCGGCAAGATTTCCCTGGTTGTCGACCACGAGCCCGAACATCCGGACCGCCTGATTTTCCAAATCAACGACACCGGTTCAGGTATCTCCAACGAAGAGATCAGCAACCTCAATTATCCGTTCCTCAGCCAGACGCTGGTGGACCGCTTCAACCACGGTTCCGGGCTCACTTTCTTCCTGTGCAATCAGCTGTGCAAGAAGCTTAACGGCCAGTTGGACATTCGCAGCAAGGTGGATATCGGCACTCGCTATACCATTCGCGTCGCCATGGAGATGGAGAAAAAAGAGCCGCAGGAGCAGGAAAAGTTGCTCGACGGCGTCACCGCCCTGTTGGACGTCACGTCGGATGAAGTGCGCGGCATCGTGACCCGTTTGCTGCAGGCCTACGGCGCCGACTGTCTCGTCGCCGAAGATCGCGCGGTCAACCGCGATTATGACGTGCTGCTGACCGATAACCCGCAGCGCGCCGATGATTATACCCTGTTGCTGGCGACCGATGAGCCGGGCTGGCAAGCGCTGGATAAACGCTACATTCGGGTGAACTATAATCTGAACGGCGCATTAATCGACGCCGTGCTGATGCTGATCGAACAGCAAATGGCCGCACTGGAACAGGAAGAAAGCCCGCTTTCATTGAGCTCAGAAGATATCCAACTCTATGAAAAACAATTGAAATCAAGTGATTACTATGGGCTGTTTGTCGATACAGTACCCGACGATGTCAAAAAACTGTATACTGAGGCGGGCAGCAGTGATTTCAATGCGCTGTCACAAACCGCACACCGCCTGAAAGGCGTGTTTGCCATGTTAAATCTGCTTCCCGGCAAGCAGCTGTGCGAATCGTTAGAACAGCGCATCGCAGAAGGTGATGCGCCCGAGATCGAGAATAACATCAGTCAGATTGATTTTTTCGTCAGCAGACTGCTGAAGCAAGGTAGCCAACAACATGAATAACCTGAACGTAATTATTGCTGATGACCATCCTATCGTACTGTTTGGCATCCGGAAGTCACTTGAGCAAATTGAATGGGTGAATGTCGTTGGGGAGTTCGAAGACTCAACCGCACTGATCAACAATCTGTCCAAGCTGGACGCCAACGTACTGATCACCGATCTGTCGATGCCGGGTGACAAGTATGGCGACGGCATCACGCTGATTAAGTACATCAAGCGCCACTATCCGCAGTTGTCGATCATCGTGCTGACCATGAACAACAACCCGGCGATCCTGAGCGCGGTATTGGATCTGGATATCGAAGGCATCGTGCTGAAACAAGGCGCGCCGACCGATCTGCCGAAGGCGCTGGCCGCCCTGCAGAAAGGCAAGAAGTTCACGCCGGAAAGCGTCTCTAAACTGCTGGAAAAAATCAGCGCCAGCGGCTATGGCGACAAACGTCTGTCGCCGAAAGAGAGCGAAGTGCTGCGTCTGTTCGCCGAAGGTTTCCTGGTGACCGAAATCGCCAAGAAGCTCAACCGTAGCATCAAAACCATCAGCAGCCAGAAAAAATCGGCGATGATGAAGCTGGGCGTCGAGAACGACATCGCCCTGCTCAACTATCTCTCGTCCGTCAGCATGACCCCGTTGGACAAAGACTAAAGCCCGCCTCACGGCAGGTTAACGCCAAACAGGCACGGCATCCGCCGTGCCTGTTTGCTTTTCAGGCCTCGCTGCGGTTGTAGCGGACCTGTTGGCTGTAATAAGCCAGCGTCTGCTCCAGCGTCTCCAGCGTAACCGGTTTCGACAGGCAGTTATCCATACCCGCCTCGAGACAGCGCTGCTTCTCTTCCGCCAGCGCGTTCGCCGTCACGCCGATTACCGGCGCGCTGAACTGCATCTGTCGCAGTTCCTGCGTCAGGCGATAACCGTCCATGTTCGGCATATTGACGTCGGTCAGCACAATATCGACGTGATGCTGTTTCAGTACGCCGAGCGCGTCGACGCCGTCGTTGGCGGTCACCACCTGATACCCCAACGACCCCAGCTGATCGGACAACAGGCGACGGTTGATCGGATGATCGTCAACCACCAGCAGATGAATATCGCCGTTGTCCGCCGCGCTGGCCTTGGCGGGCACCGGCAGTTGCACCAGCGCCTCTGCCGCGCCGTTGCCGACGCCGAACAAGCGGTTGAGCAAGGTCAGCGTTTCTCGCGGCGTGGAAGTGCTGTGCATCCAATAACCCGGCCGGGTTTCCAGCGATGGGCCGATATGCTCGGTGGAGAATTGGATCTGAGCCAGCAGCGGCGTGTCCAGCATCAGCGGATGATCGCTGAGCATCACCTCGCCGGCGGCGGTCTCTTGGCCGTCATAGCGCTGGATATCGGCGCCATAGCCACCCAGAATCGCCATCAGGTAACTTTCCAGCCGCTGATTGCGAATATCCAGCCACAGCCGACGCCCCTGCCAGGTATCGCTGGCCTGCGGGATGGGGAACTGAGCGTTGAACAGCGGGATGCGGATGCTGAACAAGCTACCCAGCCCTGGTTCAGACTCGACGGCGATATCACCGTCCATCAGGTTGATCAGTTTTTCACAGATCGCCAACCCCAGTCCGGTTCCCTGGAAATGACGCTGCACGCCGGTGCCCACCTGGAAGAACGGATCGAACAGGCGCGAAATTTCCTTCTCCGGAATACCGACGCCGGTATCGCGTACGCTGAACTCCAGATAGCTGCCGCGGGTGCAGACCTGCAGCACGATACAGCCGGTATCGGTGAACTTGATGGCGTTGTTCACCAGGTTGGAGAGCACCTGCTGCAGCCGCACCGGATCGCCAAAGATACGCTCTGGCACATTCTGTTCGATAAAGCAGTACAGCCCCAGACGTTTCTTCACCACCAACGGCAAATAGTTGCCGGCGATATGGGTGATTACCTCCAGGCAGGAGAACTCGCGCGGTTCTATCTTCAACTGCTCGGACTCGATTTTGGAGAAATCGAGAATATCGCTGATGATTTTCAGCAGCAGGCCGGAAGAGTTGTTCATCGCGTTGACCAACCGGTCGACCCCTTGCGGCAGCGCCTTGGTTTGCAGCAAATCGAGGTTGCCGATAATGCCGTACAGCGGCGTGCGCAGCTCATGGCTGACGGTGGCCAGGAACATCGATTTGGACTGGCTGGCCTGCTCCGCCGCCGCCGCCATCTCTTGCAGCGACTCTTCCATCTTCACGCGTGCGCTGACGTCCACCAGCACGCAAATCGCCACCTCTTCGTTACGGTAGCGCGAGTGGACAAAGCTGATCTGCAGGTTGTTGTTATTGCTGGTCATCACATCGACGAAATTTGCCTGCTGCTCGCAAATGATGCGCGTAATGCGATCGCGATCTTCGTGGGTCAACAAATTGATATAGTTGTGCGCCAGCTCGTTACTCAGAATATTGGTGCCGTCGCTGATGCGCAGGATACAGATGCCCACCGGCGCCGAGGCGACAATCTTGCGGTTGAACTGCTCGTGCTCTTCCAGGCGGAAAGCGTTGTCCTCCGCCGGCAGGAACATCTTGCGCTCAAACAGCCATGCCAGCGTGAACAGCACGATAGCCGACAGCAGATTCAGCAACAGCGCATTGAGGATCAGCATCTTGAAGCGTTCCACCACGCTTTTCACCGGCAGCGCATAAACGATGCTCAGCGAAGACGGCGGCAGCGCTTTCTTCAGGATCAGATCGCGGTAGTTGTCGACATAACCGAAGTAGGCATGCTCTTCGGGGTAGCTGTTGAGCGAAGCGGCATAGCGATCGCCGTCCGCCAGGCGCAGCACCGGCTCGTTGTTTTCATCCAGCAGCGTGACGCCGATCGGCAGGTTGCCGGCGGTGACGAAATCTTCCAGCCGGACGGTTTGCTCGATCCCCAACAGCGCCTCCAGCTTGTTGCCGATATAGATAGGCGCCAGCACATACAGATAACCGACGTCCGGCCGCTGCGCGCTGGGGCTGATCCAATACAGGTTGTTGTCTTTATCCAGGCTCTTGGCATTGCGGTATTTCAGAATGCGCTCGTGCAGCAACTTCAGCATGTTTTCCCGATTGGCGACCGCGTTGCCGCCGCCGAACTCAGCCAGACACAGGCTGTCGCCGCCGATGAAGAACACCCGGTTGAGATCGTAGGCCGCCACGAAGTTCTCTTTCCAATACTGGATCAGGCCACTCAGTGAATCGAGCGAACTGCGGTAGGTGGTGCTCAGCGCACAGTTGGACTCCGGGTACAGCGGGAAGAATTGCGGTGGGCTGCCTTTGCCGGGAAACACGCCGCTGAACATGTCCAGGCTGCTGACCGACCCGTTGAGGCGGTTCTCCGCCATATACTTGATATCGCGGATAATGTCGGCCGAATGGCGGATATAGCCCTGCGCCTGATCAAAATTGAGGTTGTACTCCTGCCGGATGTCCGATTCTTTCTGATGCAGAATATTCAGAATATAAAAGGTGGTGAGCAGCGCTCCCAACGACCACAGCAAAATCGCCAGCACCCGGAACAGATAGCGGGATATCTTCAGCGTAGTTCGAAAAGAGGCTAAGTATTTCAATCGGATACCATACGAAAGTCAGTGACTGCGCGCGTTGTCGCCGGCGCGACGGCCGGCGGCTCGGTGCGCCAATTAAACCATATAACTGAAAAAGGGCCTAGCATCGCTGCCAGGCCCTTTTGTCTCAGTGCATTACGGTGTCGGTATGCCGACGCCCTCACCTTGCTTAAACGTTGTCGTCGTCCATCGGCTCAGCCGCGTCGTCGCCATCGTCCAGCGGCGTGGTGTCTTCTTCCACCGCTTCCGCGCCCGGTTCCAGGCTATCCAGCTCTTCGTCTTCCACCGGCTCAGCCACCCGCTGCAGGCCGACGACGTTTTCGTCTTCCGCCGTGCGGATCAACGTCACGCCCTGGGTGTTACGGCCCACCACGCTGACTTCCGAAACGCGGGTACGCACCAGCGTGCCGGCATCGGTGATCATCATGATCTGGTCGCTGGTTTCCACCTGCACGGCACCAACCACCTGGCCGTTACGCTCGCTCACCTTGATGGAGATAACCCCCTGGGTGGCGCGTGACTTGGTCGGGTACTCGGTCACTGCAGTACGTTTACCGAAGCCGTTTTGCGTGACGGTCAGAATGTCGCCTTCGCCGCGCGGCACGATCAGCGAGATCACGCTGTCGCCTTCGCCGAGGTTGATGCCGCGTACGCCGGTCGCGGTACGGCCCATCGAACGCACCTGCGTTTCCGGGAATCGCACCACTTTACCGTTAGCCGAGAACAGCATGACTTCGTTGCTGCCGTCGGTCAGATCGACACCGATCAGCTCGTCGCCCTCGTTGAGGTTGACGGCGATGATGCCGGCGCTGCGCGGACGGCTGAACTCGGTCAACGCGGTTTTCTTCACGGTACCGCTGGCGGTGGCCATGAACACATGGCGCCCTTCTTCATACTCGCGCACCGGCAGGATGGCGGTGATACGCTCATCGGCTTCCAGCGGCAGCAGGTTGACGATTGGGCGACCACGCGCGCCACGGCTGGCTTCAGGCAGTTGGTACACCTTCATCCAGTACAGGCGGCCACGGCTGGAGAAGCACAGGATCGTATCGTGGGTGTTGGCCACCAGCAGGCGATCGATAAAGTCTTCTTCTTTAATACGCGCGGCGGACTTGCCTTTGCCGCCGCGGCGCTGCGCCTCATAGTCGGACAGCGGCTGGTACTTCACGTAGCCCTGGTGAGACAGGGTCACCACCACGTCTTCCTGGTTGATCAAGTCTTCGATGTTGATGTCGGAAGTATTGGCGGTGATCTCGGTGCGACGGCCGTCGTTGTACAGCTCTTTGACCGCCACCAGCTCTTCGCGGATCACTTCCATCAGGCGCTCTGGGCTTTCCAGAATAAAGATCAGCTCGGCGATGAAGTTGAGCAGCTCTTTATATTCTTCCAGCAGCTTTTCGTGCTCCAGGCCGGTCAGTTTCTGCAGACGCAGATCCAGAATCGCCTGAGCCTGCTGCTCGGTCAGGTAGTACTTGCCATCGCGGATGCCGAACTCCGGCTCCAGCCACTCAGGGCGGGCGGCGTCGTCACCGGCGCGTTCCAGCATGGCGCTGACGTTGCCCAGATCCCACGGCTGAGCCACCAACGCGACTTTCGCTTCCGCCGGGGTCGGCGCACGGCGAATCAGCTCGATGATCGGGTCGATGTTGGCGAGCGCGATAGCCAGCGCTTCCAGGATATGGGCGCGGTCGCGGGCCTTGCGCAGTTCGAAGATGGTGCGGCGGGTAACCACTTCGCGACGGTGGCGCACGAAGGCTACGAGGATGTCTTTCAGGTTCAGCAGTTTAGGCTGGCCCTGATGCAGCGCGACCATGTTGATGCCGAAGGTGACCTGCAGTTGCGTCAGCGCATACAGGTTGTTCAGCACCACTTCGCCGACCGCGTCGCGTTTGACTTCGATGACGATGCGCATGCCGTCTTTATCGGACTCGTCGCGCAGCGCGCTGATGCCTTCCACGCGTTTTTCTTTCACCAGCTCGGCGATCTTCTCGATCAAACGCGCCTTGTTCACCTGATACGGGATCTCGTGAACGATGATGGTTTCGCGGCCGGTTTTAGCGTCGGCTTCCACTTCCGCGCGCGCGCGCAGGTAGATTTTGCCGCGCCCGGTGCGGTAGGCCTCTTCAATGCCGCGACGGCCGTTGATGATCGCCGCCGTCGGGAAGTCCGGCCCCGGAATGTGCTCCATCAGCCCTTCGATACTGATGTTTTCATCGTCGATATAGGCCAGGCAGCCGTTGACGACTTCCGCCAGGTTGTGCGGCGGAATATTGGTGGCCATGCCCACGGCAATGCCCGATGCGCCGTTGACCAGCAGGTTCGGGATCTTGGTCGGCATGACGGCCGGGATCTGCTCGGTGCCATCATAGTTAGGCACGAAATCGACGGTTTCTTTTTCCAGATCCGCCAACAGTTCGTGAGCAATCTTGGACATGCGCACTTCGGTATAACGCATCGCCGCGGCGGAGTCGCCGTCGACGGAACCGAAGTTACCCTGACCGTCCACCAGCATGTAGCGCAGTGAAAACGGCTGAGCCATACGCACGATAGTGTCATAAACCGCGCTGTCACCGTGCGGGTGATATTTACCGATCACGTCCCCGACGACACGGGCCGATTTCTTGTATGGTTTATTCCAGTCGTTACCCAATACGCTCATCGCGTACAGAACGCGGCGGTGAACCGGCTTCAGTCCATCACGAACATCTGGCAGCGCACGTCCGACAATAACGGACATCGCATAGTCCAGATACGAGTTTTTCAACTCGTCTTCGATGTTTACCGGTGTGATTTCTCTGGCAAGGTCGCTCATGGAGCTGCTATCCCTCTACTAATGATTCATCTGCCCGCTGCCATAGTGGCAAAGGTGTAAAACTATATCACAAAGCACGCTTTACGGGAAAATAACCGCCGCTGTTTCACGGAAATTGTGCAGATAAGTGCGCTAAAAACGCATCGGCGCAGACGATGCCGCGCCGGAACATGTATAATCCGCGCAACGAGAACAAGGAGCCAGACCCGCCCATGAACGCAGAATCATCCAGCCGAGTGCAAAACGTTGACCACCAGGAAATCGCCAAGTTCGAGGCCGTCGCCTCCCGCTGGTGGGATCTGGAAGGCGAGTTCAAACCGCTGCACCGCATCAACCCGCTGCGCCTGAACTACATCATGCAGCGCGCCGGCGGCATTTTTGACAAGCAGGTGCTCGACGTGGGCTGCGGCGGCGGCATTCTGGCGGAAAGCATGGCGCGCGAAGGGGCGCAGGTGACCGGCCTCGACATGGGTGCGGAGCCGCTGCAGGTCGCCCGGCTGCACGCGCTGGAAAGCGGCGTCAATGTGACTTACGTGCAGGAAACGGTGGAAAGCCACGCTCAGGCCAATCCACAGCGCTACGACGTGGTCACCTGTATGGAGATGCTGGAGCACGTGCCCGATCCGGCCTCGGTGGTGCGCGCCTGCGCTCATCTGGTGAAACCGGGCGGCCACGTGTTCTTCTCCACCATCAACCGCAATACCAAAGCCTGGCTGATGGCGGTGATCGGCGCAGAGTACGTATTGAAAATGGTGCCGCAGGGCACCCACGATCATAAGAAGTTCATTCGCCCGTCCGAACTGATCGGCTGGGTCGACGGCACGCCGCTGCGCGAAAAGCATATGATCGGCCTGCATTACAACCCGATCACCGATCATTTCAAGCTTGGGCGCAACGTTGACGTGAACTACATGGTACACACCCAGCACGAAGGCTAAGCGCTGTAAACCGCGCCGCCCCTGCATTATCGGGGTGCGGCGCCCACGCGGCATTAGGAAAAATACCTAATTTCCGCGACTTCGATCAAAATAGCCGTTGTAAACAGTTTTTTAGAATATTAAATCAGATCAATATGCCGTTTTTTTCTAACGTTTAATAAAGCGCCAAACGATCGGTTTTTTCAGTTTTTCAGTAAAATCTGATCGCGCTTATTGACAAGCTTGTCGCACCAGTCACGGCGCGCACTGCGAACGGCAAGTGACATTTCACCCCCAAGTTATCCACAAATTAGGCCGGTTTTGTTCACTTGCAAACGCCGTTTTTTCTCACTATCTTGTTACCTCACCGACATATAACCCCTATATATAGTGTTTACATACTGAGCAGAGCGACTACACTTCTGCTTAGGGGCACCATACGGACAGGTAAAACACCACATGAACCAAAGTCTGCTTGTAACTAAACGCGATGGCCGTAAAGAGCGCATCAATCTCGACAAAATCCACCGGGTCATCGATTGGGCCGCAGAGGGATTACACAACGTCTCGGTTTCTCAAGTAGAGTTGCGTTCACACATTCAGTTTTATGACGGCATCAAAACCGCCGACATTCACGAAACCATCATCAAAGCCGCAGCCGATCTGATCTCCCGCGACGCGCCGGACTATCAGTACCTGGCCGCTCGCCTAGCGATCTTCCACCTGCGTAAAAAGGCCTATGGCCAATTCGAGCCGCCGAAGCTGCTCGCGCACGTGAGCCGCATGGTCGAGATGGGCAAATACGATAAACATCTGCTGGAAGACTACAGCGCTGAAGAGTTCGAGCAGATGGATTCCTTTATCGATCATTGGCGCGACATGAACTTCTCTTATGCCGCCGTCAAGCAGCTGGAAGGCAAGTATCTGGTGCAGAACCGCGTCAGCGGCGAGATCTACGAAAGCGCCCAGTTTCTGTACATGCTGGTGTCCGCGTGCCTGTTTTCCAACTACCCACGTGAAACCCGTCTGGACTACGTCAAACGCTTCTACGACGCGATTTCCACCTTCAAGATTTCGCTGCCTACGCCAATCATGTCCGGCGTGCGCACCCCAACCCGCCAGTTCAGCTCCTGCGTGCTGATCGAGTGCGGTGACAGCCTGGACTCCATCAACGCCACCTCCAGCGCCATTGTGAAATACGTTTCGCAACGCGCCGGCATCGGCATCAACGCCGGCCGCATCCGCGCGCTGGGCAGCCCGATCCGTGGCGGTGAAGCCTTCCATACCGGCTGTATCCCGTTCTACAAACACTTCCAGACCGCCGTCAAATCCTGCTCGCAGGGCGGCGTGCGCGGTGGCGCGGCAACGCTGTTCTACCCGATGTGGCACCTGGAAGTGGAAAGCCTGCTGGTGTTGAAAAACAACCGTGGCGTTGAAGGCAACCGCGTGCGTCACATGGACTACGGCGTGCAGCTGAACCGTCTGATGTACCAGCGTCTGATCAAGGGCGAAGACATCACCCTGTTCAGCCCGTCCGACGTGCCGGGGCTGTATGACGCGTTCTTCGCCGATCAGGACGAATTCGAGCGTCTGTACACCCAGTACGAGAAAGACGACAGCATTCGCCAGAAGCGTGTGAAAGCGGTTGAGCTGTTCTCTCTGATGATGCAAGAGCGCGCCTCTACCGGTCGTATCTACATCCAGAACGTCGACCACTGCAACACCCACAGCCCGTTCGACCCGCAGATCGCGCCGGTTCGCCAGTCCAACCTGTGCCTGGAAATCGCCCTGCCGACCAAGCCGCTGGAAGACGTCAACGACGAAAACGGCGAGATTGCGCTGTGCACCCTGTCCGCCTTCAACCTGGGCGCGATCGACAGCCTGGACGATCTGGAAGAGTTGGCAACCCTGGCGGTGCGTTCACTCGATGCCCTGCTGGATTACCAGGATTATCCGATCAAGGCTGCGCACCGTGGCGCGATGGGCCGCCGCACCCTGGGCATCGGCGTCATCAACTTCGCTTATTACCTGGCGAAGAACGGCGTACGCTACTCCGACGGCAGCGCCAACAACCTGACGCACAAAACGTTCGAAGCCATTCAGTACTACCTGCTGAAAGCCTCCAACCGTCTGGCTCAGGAACAAGGCGCTTGCCCGTGGTTCAAAGAGACCACTTATTCGCAGGGTATCCTGCCGATCGACACCTATAAGAAAGACCTGGATGCTGTCTGCAACGAGCCGCTGCACTACGACTGGGAAACCCTGCGTAAAGAGATCCAGGAAACCGGTCTGCGCAACTCGACGCTATCTGCCCTGATGCCATCGGAAACCTCTTCGCAGATTTCCAACGCCACCAACGGCATTGAGCCGCCGCGCGGCCACATCAGCATCAAGGCGTCGAAAGACGGCATCCTGCGCCAGGTGGTGCCGGAGTATGAGCGTCTGAAAGACAACTACGAGCTGCTGTGGGAAATGCCGAGCAACGATGGCTATCTGCAGCTGGTGGGGTTGATGCAGAAATTCATCGACCAGTCGATTTCGGCCAACACCAACTACGATCCGACCCGCTTCCCGGGCGGCAAGGTGCCGATGAAGCAGCTGTTGAAAGACCTGCTCACCACCTACAAGTTCGGTGTGAAAACGCTGTACTACCAAAACACCCGCGACGGTGCGGAAGACGCCCAGGAAGATTTGCAGCCTGCCAAGGCCGGCGATGACGACTGCGAAAGCGGCGCCTGCAAGATCTAAAGTTTGACCTAGCGGGCCGGAATTTTCCGGCCCCTTCATTTAGCCACGTTACGATGGATTCAGGCTTATGGCTTACACCACTTTTTCTCAGACCAAAAACGACCAGCTGCAAGAGCCGATGTTCTTCGGCCAGTCGGTAAACGTTGCGCGTTTCGACCAGCAAAAGCATGAAATCTTCGAAAAGCTGATCGAAAAACAGCTCTCCTTCTTCTGGCGCCCGGAAGAAGTTGACGTCTCCCGCGATCGCATCGATTACCAGGCGCTGCCGGAGCACGAGAAGCACATCTTCATCAGCAACCTGAAGTATCAGACGCTGCTGGATTCCATCCAGGGTCGCAGCCCGAACGTCGCCCTGCTGCCGCTGATCTCGATCCCTGAGCTGGAAACCTGGGTGGAAACCTGGTCGTTCTCCGAGACCATCCACTCCCGTTCCTACACTCACATCATCCGCAATATCGTCAACGATCCGGCGCTGGTGTTCGACGACATCGTCACCAACGAAGAGATCAAGAAGCGCGCGAAAGACATTTCCGGCTACTACGACGATCTGATCGAGATGACCAGCTACTATCACCTGCTGGGTGAAGGCACCCACCAGGTGAACGGTAAAACCGTCACCGTCAATCTGCGTGCGCTGAAAAAGCAGCTGTACCTGTGCCTGATGAGCGTGAACGCGCTGGAAGCGATCCGCTTCTACGTCAGCTTTGCCTGCTCCTTCGCGTTCGCCGAGCGCGAACTGATGGAAGGCAACGCCAAAATCATCAAGCTGATCGCCCGCGACGAAGCGCTGCACCTGACCGGCACCCAGCACATGCTGAACCTGATGCGTTCCGGCGCCGACGATCCGGAAATGGCGGAGATCGCCGAAGAATGTCAGCAGCAGTGCTACGATCTGTTCGTGCTGGCCGCCCAGCAGGAAAAAGAGTGGGCGGAATACCTGTTCCGCGACGGCTCGATGATCGGCCTGAACAAAGACATCCTGTGCCAGTATGTGGAATACATCACCAATATCCGCATGCAGGCGGTCGGCCTCGGTCTGCCGTTCGAAACTCGTTCCAACCCGATCCCGTGGATCAATGCCTGGTTGGTGTCCGACAACGTGCAGGTGGCGCCGCAGGAAGTGGAAGTGAGCTCCTACCTGGTTGGCCAGATCGACTCGGAGATCAACGCCGACGACCTGAGCGACTTCGAACTGTAAGCGATGGCGACGCCAATCGTAACGCTGCGCGCCGCCGGCACGCAGCTCTCCTGCCCCAACAGTGAAAACTGCCTGCTCGACGTGCTGGAACTGCACGACGTGCAGGTGGAGTACCAATGCCGCTCCGGCTATTGCGGCGCCTGCCGCCTGAAGCTGGTGAAAGGTGAAGTGACCTACCGCCAGCAGCCGCTGGCGTTTATCAACGCCGGCGAGATCCTGCCCTGCTGCTGCATGCCGCTGACGGATATCGAGCTGGAAATGTAAAGTCGGGTGCCGGAAACCGCGCCTGGAGACCAGAAGGCGGGGTTGCCCCCGCCCTATGATTACCGCTTCACCTCACACGCCAACCTGATCAGGATAGTGATATTTTCCTGGTAGATTTTTAGCTCGCACAGCGAGTCTCTTATCATCCAGATAAATAACAAAACCGTAATACATACAACGGTTAGCGAGTGGAACACATGCCTTAAGCGCATGCTTGCCTCCTTGCTGTGAAGGGGCTACCATACCGGTGTCTAGGCGGTATGTGCAGCCCCATTCTGATTGAGAGTCAGTCTGGGGCTTTCATCTATCCGCCTTGTCACACAATGCCCAAGACGAACAGTCTCAAGCACCCGCCAAAAGAGTAACAGCATTCCCTCGTCGCGAATATCCCCTATAACCTTATGATTAATTAGGAATATATAACTATCCTCAAAGTATTTCGCTTAGCGCCCCTTGCCTGCCGATGCGGAAAAATAACGTGCCGGAGAATCGCCAAAGGCTTTGCGAAACATGGCGATAAAATTACTCGGCGAGGCATATCCCAGCGTTTCCGCGATCTGCAGCACCGTCTCGCCTTCGGCCAGCTTCGCTAACGCATACGACAACCGGGCCTGCTGGCGCCACTGGGCAAAACTCAACCCCGTCTCGCCGATCATCAGCCGCCGCAGGGTACGCGGCGACATCGCCCCCCATTCAGCCCACGCCTCCAGCGAACGCTCGCTCCCCGGCTGCGCCAGCAAGGCCTGCAGAACGCCGGCCAGGCGCGGATGGGACGACATCGGCAAATGCAGTGGTTCCGTCGGCGCCAAACGTATCTCGTCCCGCATCACCTGCGCCATGCGATCCTGCTCCAGGGTGAGCGCGCTGCGCTTGTCCCAGCCTTCTGCTCGCTGAGCCAGCGCCTGCAGCACGGCGCTAATGCCGATGACGCAGGGTACATTCGACAGATCGTTGCAGGCCTCCGGCGCCAGCAGCAAACTCCAGCCGCTCAGCGCGCCGCAGACCTGCACCCGGTGCTGCGTCGCCGGTGGGATCCAACCCGCCCGCTGCGGCGGCAGCACCCAATCGCCGTGCGCCGTGCGTACATGCAGCAAGCCGCTTTCGACGCACAGCAGCTGCCCGCGCACATGCTGATGCCAGTCGTATTCGCGCGTGCCCAACCGATACTCCCGGCCTGCCGCGTCGCGGCCGCCAAGGGCGATCAGCCAGGGGCCCGCCCGCCATTCGCTGCAGTCAGCATCGGCGAAGTGAGGGTTATCGTTCATATTGGCCACTTATCACTATTTTTAGTCCAGATACCGTTATATCAACCTTTTCCTGCGCCGACATAATGAAATGCTTCCGGCCGCTCCCGTTTGTGGCCACTGACTCACGAGGGAACATGATGACAACACTCAGCATTGGCATTATCGGCGCCGGCCCCGGCGGTCTGTGTCTGGCTCAGGGGCTGCGCCGCTTCGGCATCCACGCCACGGTGTTTGAACGCGACACCACACCGCAAGCGCGCGATCAGGGCTACCGGCTACGCATCGATCCGACGGGCCAGCAGGCGCTGGCCGCCTGTCAGCCGCCGGCGCACTTCCGGTTGCTCTGCGCCGGCAGCGCGCAAAACAGCGGTGAGAGCAATCTCTGGGATCCGCAGCTTGCCCCGCTCAACGCCCGACGCCCTGAGCACTGGCTGCCCTCCAGCCCGCGGCAGGCACAGGAGCCAAGCGGCGATCTCGGCGTTCATCGGCAAACGCTGCGCGAAATCCTGCTCGCCGGTCTGCAAGATCGGGTGCGCTTCGGCTATACCCTGCGTGAGTTTGCACAAACGTCACAGGGTGTGGAACTTCAGTTCGCCAACGGCGAGCAAGTGCAGGTCGATGTGCTGATCGCCGCCGACGGCGTCAACTCGCTGGTGCGGCGGCGCTGCCTGCCCGAGGCGGGGCCCGAAGACAGCGGCGCGGTCACCCTCTACGGCAAAACGCCGCTCGACGCGGCGACCCGGGCCCAATTGGCCCCCGAATTGCTGCGCGGCGTGTCGGTCGTCTTCGCCGACGGCTTGTCGCTGGTGATTGAACCGATGCGCTTTCAGGCGCCCATGGCGCAGTTGGCGGCCGACTACGCGCCCGATTGCCGCCTCACCCCGGTCGACGACTATCTCTATTGGGCCTGTATTGGATCGGCTGAACGGCTCGGCGGGCCGGCACGGGCGGAGGGCAGCGCTGCGCTGCAGACGCGTGTACGGCATATCTCGCAGGGATGGGCGCCCGCCTTGCAAACGGCGTTAGCGCTGGCGGATCCCCAGTCACTCAGCGTGCGGGCGGTGCAGGTCACGAAGGCGATGCCGGTGTGGCACAGCGAACGCATCGCCTTTCTCGGCGACGCCGTGCACGCCATGAGCCCGGCGGGCGGGCTTGGCGCCAACACCGCCTTGGCGGACGCCGCCAGCCTGGCGACGCATCTGGCGCAAGCCGGCAGCGCCGCGCAGGCGCTCAGGGACTACGGTCTGGAACTGCACGTGCGGGGCGCCGCGGCGATACGCCTGTCACGGCTGGCGTCCGAACGGCTGCAGCAAAGCCGTGACGCCGGCAACTCGGCGCCATGACCGTCACTCGATAATTTCCACTACCTCCAGCCAGGCGTTTTTACCGCACGCCTGGCCCCCATTCAGCCAGCGGCGCAGCATATCCAGCGCCAGCATCGCCACCGACTCCTGACGCAGCCACAGGCCGTGGCGCGACGCACGATAACGCACGGTCTGGCCAATACCGCCGCGCGGCGTGTGCAGCGCAATGCTCACCTGCTCATCGCGCATGGCGCTGACCGCCAACGCCAACGGCGCACCGGTCAACTCCGCCAGCGAGCGGGCGCGGGCCAGCGTCGTTTCCAGCGTTTCGATACAGTGCGCCGGCAGCAGCTCGCCCCCCGCCAGTGGCGCGCCCTCGCTTTGCAGCTGCAGATTGATCAACCCGCCGCTGAATTGCTCGCTCAACGCCAGCTTCAGCCCTTGCTGACTCAGCCGCTGCGTTAACAACGCCGGCAACCCGACGGTGCCTTCAAAAATGCAGTTGTCCCCCGCCACTTCGCGCACGCGCCGCCATGCCTGCTCCATTTCCGCACGCCGGCTTTCCGGCCCGGTCAGCTTCAGTTCGATAATCGGGCTGGATGAGCGGTAACCCAGCACCACTTCCGGCGGCAGCGGCATGCCATCCAGTTCGGCGGCCAGATCGCTCTCGGAGGTGCCGAACGTCGTCAGGCGCAGGCACAGCGGCGGCGGCGGTAAAGTGAAGCGCTGGCGCAGGCGCGGCACGATCTGCTGTTCGACCATCACTTTGAATTCCGACGGCACGCCGGGGGTGAAGAACATCTGACATTTGTTCAGTTGCAATGCGAAACCGCAGGCGGTACCCACCGGGTTATCCAGCATTTCCGCGTTGGCCGGGATCTGCGCCTGCTTGCGATTGGAAGGGGCCATCGGCCGCCCACGCTCGGCGAAATAGGCTTCCATGCGCGCCAGCCAGTCGGCCCGTTCGACCAGCTCTACGCCACAGGCTTTCGCGGCGGCCAGCGCGCTGAGATCGTCACTGGTCGGCCCCAGGCCGCCGTTGACGATCAGCACATCGGCAATATGGCTTCGTTCCTGCAGGATCTCGATCAACGCAGAGAGGCTGTCCCCGACCGTTTCACGCCCGCTCATCGGCACCCCCTGCTGGAACAGGTAGTCCGCCAGCCAGGCGGCGTTGGTATCAATAATTTGCCCGTGCAGCACCTCATCGCCGGTGCTGAGCATCTCCACCCTTAACATTGATCTCTCCCACATTTTTTGGTCATTCCACTATAGAAGCCCGTAAATAACTTTTCACTAGCCGCCTGCGGATAATTTCAGCCATGGCTCCGTTTCTCATGTGCCATGCCGGTCCGCGAGATGTAAACATTAGTGTACGGCGCGCGTAACGTCGGTTTGACACAAATTAGGGCTTCCACTATCCTGCCATCCTCATAAATCGTTACCTATAATTTTCAAAATCTTTCGGCTGGTAGAGAAAAAACGTGAAGAATCGCACTCTTGGCAGTGTTTTTATCGTGGCGGGCACCACCATTGGCGCCGGAATGCTGGCGATGCCGCTGGCGGCAGCCGGCGTCGGTTTCGGCGTCACGCTGGCCTTACTGGTCGGGCTGTGGCTGTTGATGTGTTACACCGCGCTGTTGCTGGTGGAGGTTTACCAGCATGAGCAGGCGGATACCGGTCTGGGCACGCTCGCCAAACGTTATCTCGGCGGCGGCGGCCAGTGGCTGACCAGCTTTAGCATGATGTTCCTGATGTATGCCCTCACCGCCGCCTATATCAGCGGCGCCGGCGAATTGCTCGCCACCAGCATCAGCCAATGGACGTCGCAGGACTTCCCGGTGTCGCTCGGCGTCCTGCTGTTCACCCTGGTGGCCGGCGGCGTGGTGTGCATCGGCACCCACTCGGTCGATTTGTTCAACCGCATCCTGTTCAGCGCCAAAGTGGTGTTTCTGGTAGTGATGCTCGGCCTGATGTTGCCGAATATCCACCAGACCAATCTGATGACGTTGCCGCTGGAGCAAGGCCTGGCGCTGTCGGCCATTCCGGTGATCTTCACCTCCTTCGGCTTCCACGGCAGCGTGCCGAGCATCGTCAACTACATGGGCGGCAACATTCGCAAACTGCGTTGGGTGTTTATCATCGGCAGCGCGATCCCACTGATCGCCTATATCTTCTGGCAGCTGGCGACGTTGGGCAGCATCAGCTCCGACACCTTCGTCGGCATCCTGGCTCAGCAGGCCGGGCTAAACGGCCTGTTGCAGGCGGTGCGTGATGCAGTAGCTTCACCGCACGTTGAACTGGCGGTGCACCTGTTCGCCGATCTGGCGCTGGCGACCTCGTTCCTCGGCGTCGCGCTCGGGCTGTTCGATTTCCTGGCCGACCTGTTCAAGCGTCAAGATAACGTGCGTGGCCGCCTGCAAACCGGCGCCATCACCTTCCTGCCGCCGCTGGCCTTCGCGCTGTTCTACCCGCGCGGTTTCGTGCTGGCGCTGGGTTTCGCCGCCATCGCCCTGTCGGTGCTGGCGCTGCTGCTGCCTTCCTTGCTGGTGTGGAAAACCCGCCAAAAACATCAGGCGCAGTACCGTGTCTGGGGCGGTACGCCGGCGCTGGCGTTGGTGTTTGTCTGCGGGGTAACGGTGATCGCCATTCAACTGGGCATCGCCAGCGGCATGCTGCCGGCGGTGGGGTAACAGATTCGGGGGCCGTTTCGGCCCCCGAATCTGTTCAAGCGGGTGGATTAAGAATAGCGTCAATCTGCGCCGCAGTGAGCGACAGACCGAAAAAGTCCCGATAAAAACCTCTCGTCTCTTCCCGCATGTCAATGTCGGCAAAACGCGCCGGGTACAGCGTTTTCGCCAACCATAAAAACTGCAGCGCCTCTTCGCTGGTCTCGCGACACCACCAGAACATCCCCTTGGGATTGACCACGACCCGATGCCGCAAAACGGCATCGATGCCCTGCCATTGCGCAGACGTGCGTATCTCTTCGGCATCGCGCCTGTTCATCGCCACGATCACCTGCGGATTGGCGGCCACGATCTGCTCCAGCGCCACTTCGCCCGCCCCCTCTTTTTTCAGGCCAAACCACGTTTCCGCCACGTTAGCGGCGCCGGCCAGATCCATCCAATCCTGGTTAAGTGACGGCCGCCCTGAGGTGGTCAGCGGATTGCCCATGCTGTGATAAACGCGAATGCGCTGCCCTGGCGGCAAATCCTTCAGCCGCTCGGCGACGCGCGCCACATTACGAGAAAAATAGCGCTCGTAAGCCAACGCTTTTTCCTGCGCATCCGGCCCCAGCGCGGCCCCCGTTTTTAACACTCGTTCGCGCAGCGCCGCCATCGAATTGGCTTTAAACGCCAATACGCGCACCCCAGCCCGCTCGAGTAAATCCAATTGCGGCACTTTCATGCTGTCAGGCACAAACAGCAGCCGAGTGCCAAACGCGATGATTTGTTCCGGATTCAACGCTTGCCCACTATTCACACTCACTACCGGAACGGCGTCAATGCGCGGCAGGCTTTGGCGAAACAGCGGGATCTGTTTCGCGACATTCGAGGTGCCGACGATGTTATCGCCATAACCCAGCATCGCGATGATGGCGTTTTGCGCGGGCCACGGCGAGGCAATGCGCATTTCGCTCGCAGGCGGCGCAGCCCACAAACTGCCGTGCAACAACACGCCAACCAACAGTGCCCATGCAGACAACGATACGATCCTCATAGCGCCCTCAGAAGTCGAACGTGACAGATGCGCGCACTTCACGGCCGTTGCCGAGAAAGGCGCTCGACGAACCGCCATTGCCATCCGTGCCCGACGGGAAAATAGAGGCCCAGTAATGTTCGTTAGTGACGTTATTGACCGCCAGCCGCCAGGTCGCAGGCACAGAATGAATCCGGGTAACGTAGCGGGCCCCCAGGTCCAGCGTGGTGTAACTGTCAGCCCAGGTGCTGTTGGTGTCGTTCGCCGCTCGCTTGCCGGTATAGTGCACGTTGGCGCTATAGACCCATTGCGGCATCGACGGCAAGTTGTACTCCACCAGCATATTGGCCTGCACCTTCGGCACACCGACCACGCGTTTGTCGCGTGTGCTGTCGGAAACCGTCTCTTTCAGTTGCGGATCGAGCAGAGTGACGCCGCCAAAAAGGCTCAGCCCGTCACCCACGCGCCCAGCGGCCGTCAGCTCCAGGCCATTGTTCACCTGTTCGCCTTGCTCCTTGTACACACGGTCTTCGGCGTCAACATAAGCGAACGGCCGCTTGAGGCGGAACAACGCGGCGCCGAGGTTCATTTCCCCGACGTCGGCTTTCAGGCCAACCTCATACTGCCGGCTGCGGTAGGGTTTGAGCGTCTGCCCTTCGTTCTTCACGCCTTCCCCCAACGGGGCCGTACCGCCTTGCTCCAACGAGTCGGCATAGCTGACATAGGCCATCAGCGTCGGGGTGATTTTATACATCAACGCCGCATTCGGGCTCAAACCCTGCTGATTGTCTTCTTCGATTTTCTTGCCGTCAGCGCTGTAATTCCGCGTTTGCAACCAGCTTTCGCTTAAATACAGCATCGCCGACCACTGCGGATTGAATGTCAGCGTATCGCCGAACATCACGCTCTGCTGGCTGTTCTCGCTGGATTTATAGCGCGCGCCGTTCTTGGGGATTTTTCCGTCGCCCGGCTCATGCAGCGCCGACGGATGGTACATATTGTCGATGCCCAAATCGTAGCGTCGGCTGGCCCCCTTGCCGCTGTAGATAGACCAGACGTAGCCCGTCGTAGCGAGCGCCAACTCATGCCCCACCGAACCGGTATCGACATGGCCGTTCAGCGCCAGCGTATTGCTCAACACCCGAAATCGCCCCGAGGCGCTGGAGTCGCTCATCGACCGTTTGATATCGCCGCTGCCGTTGAGCAGAGTGCTGGATACCGAACGCATGGCGCGATCTGCCTGTTGCCACCCTATGCCGCCCGTGACTGACCAATCGTCATTGAAGTAATGAATCAGGCGCGTACTGAGGGTGTCGGTGGTTAAATCGTTGCCCGCCGTCTCGAGCGCCAGGTGTTTATTTTGCGGATTAGGGGCGGAGGGCAACGGAACATTCGGCCCATAGCTGAAGCCGCCGGGGTAGCCCTTTTGCAGGAACTCGTAATGGCTGGCGTCCAGCTGCAGCTGCGTGCCCGGCTTGATATTCCAGTCGAACGCCACGGCCAACAGCCGTCGGCGCAGGGTACTGTCGTCAACGCTGCCTTCGCCCTCTTCGTTGAGGGCATTGATGCGATAGCCAAACGTATTGTCGTCGTCGAGATGGCCGCCGAGATCGACGTGGCCGCTGAAGGCGCTGCGGCTCTGATACCCGAGCGTCACCTCGCGTAACGGTTGCGGCGTCGGGCGTTTCGCCACAAAGTTGAACTGCCCGGCCGGGCTCGCAGGGCCATACAACGCACCGGTCAAGCTGTTGAGCACGTCCAGCCGTTCCAGCATTTCAACGGGAAAGGCCGTGGTGGAGACAATGTTCAACCCATCCAGGCGGCTGTTCGCCACCACACTGCCCTGCATACCGCGGCTTTGAGGCCGCCCGACGTCCATGCCGCCGCGAGCCTGCATCTGCGTGCTCGGTGAATATTTCAGCAATTCGGCGACGCTTTTCGCCTGCTGATTTTTGATCATCGGTTGGGTCACGGTGGTGGAAGAATAAGGCGTATCGATCCACGCCCTGGTGCCCAGCGGCCCAAGTTCAATCTCCGGCGTTTTAAAACCGGCGCCGGATGCGCTTTCCGTCGCGGGGGTTAACGCGCTGCCGGTGACGGTCAACACCTCGTCACGATCGGCCTGCGCCGCAGCGGTATAAGGAAAGAGTGAGGCAAGCAGCGGCATCAGCGCCGCCAGTGGATTTCGGTAAGTCATGACGTCCATATCGTTATATAAATATTTATATTACGCATTTTACGGCATGTGCTCGCCTATGGCGATGCCGATCGTCGAGTCTTTAAATTATTTAATCTTTTGCCATTCAGAGTCCGGATGGATTTCCCGTTGATGGCGCAAATAAAAATCCCCCGGCCAATGACCGAGGGATTCGGAAAACGCGATGGGCCGCAGCCCGTCAGCCGGCCTTAGAAGCTCAGGCCGACACCGACATAAGGGCCATCGGCCAGCGTATTGTCGCGACGCCCGTCTTTGCCTTCCATCTTCATGTAACGGTAGCCCACGTCCACGCTCAGCGGACGGAACTTCCAGCGCAGGCCGCCGCTGGCTTCGTTATAGGCTTTCACGCCGCTGGTGAAAGAGTCAGGCGCAAAGTACCCTTCGCCGTGCAGGCTGAAGTAACGGTTAATTTCCCACTCCAGGCCGCCGCCCAGCGCGACCGCCCCGCCGCTCTTCCCGTCTTTCGGGCTGAGGTACAGCGCTTTGGCGCCCACGGTCGCCGTCAACGGCCCCAGCGGCACGCCGAAGTTCAGGCCCACGCTACCGACGTTGCCGTCGTGGTCGCTGCGCGCCCAGTTGCCGGTCAGGCCCAGACCTGAAGAGCCGGTGCTCATGCCGACGCCCAGGTTGGTGTAGTGTTGCCCGGCTTCGCCCGACACGCTGATGGCGTTCGCCGCGCCGGTCACAAACAGCAATCCTGCCGCGCACGCGACCCAAGTCTTTTTCATCATCTTTCCCTCTGGTTTGTCATCCGTACCGAATGATCGAATCAACGCATAATAATAACGTCCCGAGTCTATACCAAAGCGCAATGAGTATTTAAGGGATAAAAGCGAAAAAATTCTTCAATAATCAAATAAATGTAAATGTTTGCAAACAAGGCTCTATATTCGTCAAGGCGATGCCAACGATAACCGAGACCTATTTGCCGCCGCTCGGCAATAGAGCTACAACTAGTAGTGGCTTTGACCAAGGTCAGGGGAAGAAGCCCCGCCAAAGGACTATGCTGATGAACGCTTAAACCGCCCGAGTCTTTACTTAACTGCACTACGATAAGGAGCAAGTGATGAGCAAGAAAGGACTGACCACCGCAGCCGGCGCCCCGGTTGTCGATAACAATAACGTGATCACCGCAGGCAAACGCGGCCCAATGCTGTTGCAGGACGTGTGGTTCCTGGAAAAACTGGCCCACTTCGACCGTGAAGTTATCCCCGAACGCCGCATGCATGCCAAAGGATCCGGCGCCTACGGCACCTTTACCGTTACCCACGACATCACCCGCTACACGCGCGCCAAAATCTTCTCCGAGGTCGGCAAACAGACCGACATGTTTATCCGCTTCTCCACCGTCGCCGGTGAGCGCGGCGCCGCCGACGCCGAGCGCGATATTCGCGGCTTCGCCATGAAGTTCTATACCGAAGAAGGCAACTGGGATTTGGTGGGTAACGATACGCCGGTGTTTTATCTGCGCGATCCGCTGAAATTCCCCGATCTCAACCACGTGGTGAAACGCGATCCGCATACCAACCTGCGCAACCCAGTCTACAAGTGGGACTTCTTCTCCCACCTGCCGGAGTCGCTGCACCAGCTGACCATCGACTTCAGCGATCGCGGCATTCCGAAATCCTACCGTCACATGCACGGTTTCGGCAGCCACACCTTCAGCTTTATCAATGCCGCCAACGAACGTTTCTGGGTGAAATTCCACTTCCGCTGCGAACAAGGCATTGAAAACCTGATGGATGAAGAAGCGGAAGCGATCATCGCCAAGGATCGCGAAAGCTCACAGCGCGATCTGTTCGACGCGATCAAACGCGGCGACTTCCCGCGCTGGAAGCTGCAAATTCAAATCATGCCGGAACACGAAGCCTCGCAGACGCCGTATAACCCGTTCGATCTGACCAAGGTGTGGCCGCACGGCGACTACCCGCTGATCGACGTCGGCTATTTCGAGCTGAACCGCAACCCCGACAACTACTTCTCAGAAGTTGAGCAGGTGGCGATGAACCCCGCCAACGTAGTGCCGGGCATCAGTTTCTCGCCGGATAAAATGCTGCAGGGCCGCCTGTTCTCCTATGGCGATGCGCACCGCTACCGCCTGGGCGTCAACCACCACCAAATCCCGGTTAACGGCGCCAAATGCCCGTTCCACAACTACCATCGCGACGGCGCGATGCGCGTGGACGGCAACAGCGGCAACGGCGCCACCTACGAACCGAACAGCTTCGGCCTGTTCCAGGAGCAGCCGGACTTCAGCGAGCCGCCGCTGAGCATTGAGGGCGCGGCCGACCACTGGAATCATCGTGAAGACGACGATTACTACAGCCAGCCGCGCGCGCTGTTCAACCTGCTGAGCGCCGAAGAGCACCAGCGCATGTTCACCCGCATCGCCGGCGAACTGTCGCAGGTGCCGGAACACATCCAGCGCCGTCAGGTCGAGCTGTTCACCAAGGTGCACCCGGACTACGGCGCCGGCGTCGCCAAGGCGTTGGGGCTGAAATAATCCCCCTGCCATCATTCACTCAGCCGCCCTTACGGGCGGCTTTTTTATGCCTCAGAGAGACGCTGCGCCACCCACTGCTGCAACTGGCGGCGCGAAATCTTGATGCCGCCGTTTTTCAGCTCGTCAGGCAGCGGGAGCAACGCCGCCGGGCGTTGGAAATTGGCCAGCTTATCCTGCGACCAGGCAAGCAACGCCGCCAACGACAGCGAAGGATCGCCATCGATTACCGCCACCGGCCGCTGGCCGAACTCGGCGTCCGCCACCGGCACCACAAACGCCTGCGATATCTGCGGGTGCGCCGCCAGCACGCGTTCGATATCCTCCGGCTGCACCCCTTCACCGCCGCTGAAAAACAGGTTGTCCAGCCGGCCGAGAATACGCAGTTCCCCCTCGGCCATCGCGCCGCGATCGCGGGTCGCAAACCAGCCCTGTTCATCGGCCAGCGGCTGTAGATGACCATGACGCCAGTAGCCGAGTGCCAGGCTGTCGGCGCGGATCCAGACCTCTTCATCCACCAGTTTTACCTCACGGCCGCCGAGCGGCAGGCCGACGCCCGGCCGCGCATCGGCGCGCTTGGCGCAGACTGTGGAGGCCAATTCGGTCAGCCCGTAGCCGCACCAGCAGCGGATCCCCGCCGCTTCAGCCCGTTCGGTCAGCGCCACCGGGATCATCGCGCCGCCGAGCAGCACCTCTTTCAGCGTCATGCCCGTCAGCGGTTGCGCCAACAGCCGCCAGAGCTGCGTCGGCACCAGCGAGGCGTGCGTGCAGCCTACCAATGCCTCGGCCAGCGGGTGCATCTCGCGCACCGCCAATCGGGCGCCCGCTGCCAGCCAGCGCCAGACGATGCCCTGGCCGGAGACGTGAAACAGCGGCAGTGACAGCAGCCAGCAATCTTCGCGCTGAAAATCCATCAGCCGCAACACCCCGGCGGCGCTGGCCAGATGGTTGGCGTAGCTGTGTGCGGCCGCCTTCGGCATGCCGCTGGAGCCCGAGGTCAGCGTCAGCGTCGCCAGACGCTGCACATCCCACGCAGGCAGGTTCGGCCAGCGCGGCTCGGTCGAGGGCGGCGTCAATCGAATCACCTCTTCCGGCAGCGCCGGCAAAGGATCCGGGCCGAAGGCAAAGGTGATGTCCAATTCGGGCACCAGCTGCGCCAGCAGCGGCGTCGGTAAGGCGGGATTGAGCGGCAACAGGCGCGCGCCGCATTGCAGCAGCGCCAGATAGCCCAACAACAGCGGATAGCTGTTTCTGCCGCACAGCACCACACCGCAGCCCGGCTCCACGCCCTGGTGCTGAAAATCCGCCGCCAGCTCATCCACCTGCTCTTGCAACGCCAGCCAGCTCAGCGGCCGTTCGCCGAGCAGCAGCGCCGTCGCCTGCGGCTGAAGGCGCGCCCAGTGTCGCCACGGCCAATCGCTTAACGGCGCCACAGGCACTCCAGCGCCGAAACATCCAGCAGCGGCAACGCGCTGCCCGGCCAAGGCCGCAGCACCTGCGCCTGCATCAACCCCAGCGTATCCAGCCCCGGCACGGTGTCCGGCGTCAGCCAGCGGGCGATGCGCGCCAGCTGGGTCAACCCCAGGCTGGACTCGATGCTGGAACTGATCACCGCCGTCAGCCCCGCCGCGTGCGCCTGTGCCACCAGCGCCCGACAGCGCGCCAGGCTGCCGACCAGCGTCGGCTTGATCACGATGGCCGCCACGCCCGGCTCGGCCTGCACCACAAAGTCCGCCTCACGCACGCTCTCATCCCAGGCGATAGCAATGCCGGTCGCCCGGGCGAAATCGCGCGATTCATCACGGGTCTTGCAGGGCTCTTCCAAAAAGGCGATGCGATCGCGCCAAGCGGGGTTGACGTATTTGGCGAAGCCGTCGGCTTTGGCGCGGGTCCAGCTGCGGTTGGCGTCCAGCCGCAGCCGCAGATCCGGCAGCGCCTCCAGCAGCACGTTGACGATCATGCCGTCGCGCACCGCTTCATACAGCCCCACCTTCACTTTCGCGACTTTCTCGCCCGGCAAGGCGCTCAATATCTCGAACAGCTCGTCCGGATCGCCGGTGCACAGCGGCGCCTTGCGAAAATCCGCCTGCGTCGGCAAGCGCTGATCCAACTCGGCCTGCGCGCAGCTGAGCCCAAAGGCCACCGAGGGCAGCGAGCTGTCATCCGGTTCGTTGCCCGCCAACCACGCCTGCAGCCACGCCAGCGCGGCCTGTTCGGCCTGCTCCAGCGTTTCCCGGCTGAATTCCGGCAGCGGCGCGATCTCGCCCCAGCCTTCACGCTCGCCCTGACGCAGCTGCACCACCCATCCGTCACGCGTTTTCAACCGCTGATTGCGCAGCACCACGCCCGCCTCCATCGGCAGGCTGTAACGGTAAAGTGCCGCGCTGCGGTTTACCCCGCTCATTACGGGTTACGCTTGAATTTGCTGAAGTCCGGCTGGCGCTTCTCGTTAAACGCGTTACGCCCTTCCTGCCCTTCGTCGGTCATGTAGAACAGCATGGTGGCGTTGCCCGCCAGCTCCTGCAAACCGGCCTGACCGTCGCAGTCTGCGTTCAGCGCCGCCTTCAGGCAGCGCAGCGCCATCGGGCTGTTCTGCAGCATTTCGCGGCACCAGCGCACCGTCTCTTTTTCCAGATCGGCCAGCGGCACCACGGTATTAACCAGCCCCATGTCCAGCGCGGCGGCTGCGTCGTACTGGCGGCACAGGAACCAGATTTCGCGCGCCTTCTTCTGGCCAACGATGCGCGCCATGTAAGACGCGCCCCAGCCGCCGTCGAACGAGCCTACTTTCGGGCCGGTCTGGCCGAAGATGGCGTTATCCGCCGCGATGGTCAGATCGCACATCATGTGCAACACGTGGCCGCCGCCGATCGAATAGCCCGCCACCATCGCCACCACCGGTTTCGGGCAGGTGCGGATCTGGCGCTGGAAGTCCAGCACGTTGAGGTGATGCACGCCGCTGTCGTCGCGATAGCCGCCGTAGTCGCCGCGCACTTTCTGATCGCCGCCGGAGCAAAAGGCCTTATCGCCGGCGCCGGTCAGAATAATGACGCCGATGCCGTCGTCGTAACGGGCGTTGGCCAGCGCGTCGATCATCTCTTTGACCGTTTGCGGGCGAAACGCATTGCGCACCTGCGGCCGGTTAATGGTGATTTTGGCGATGCCGTCGGCGGACTTGTGATACAGAATGTCTTCGAAATCGCCGGTGCAATCCTGCCAGGCAATGGCGGCATACAGGTGTTCTTCATTCGGATAAAGCATGTTCGGTTCCTTTAACCAGGGTTAACGAGAAAGGTCTGCAGCTCGGCGACGAAATCCTGCGGATTGGCCAGATGCGCGTTATGACCGGCCTGCGGCACGATGCGCAACGGCAACCCGGCGTCGCGCGCCAGCCGTTGAAATTTGGGGTCGTTCTCACCGCACAGCACCTGCAGCGGCACAGTCAGTTGGCTCAGCTGCGGCGCCAGATAAGGCTGCCGCCCGAGCGACGTGGCTTCGAGCATGTCGGCGATCGCCGGGCCGCTGTTGACCGAGCGCGCGGCGATCAGCGCCTGACGGTGCACGTGGCTGAGTTCTTTGAATACCGGCTGCTGATACCAGTCCGCCAGGACTTCGGCGATCGGCTCACTGCGAAAACGCGCCGCCCACAGCGCATCCTGCTCGCAGCGTCGGCGGCGCTGTTCTTCGTCCTCCAGCCCCGGGTTGCCACCCTCGACGATCACCCCTTGCAGTCCGGCATGGCGGCCGTAGCAAGCGTGATACATGGCGATGCGCCCGCCAAGCGAGTAGCCCACCAGCCAATAACGTTCGATATTGCGCAGCTGCAGCGTAGCGGCGATTTGCGCGCTGATGTCGTCGAAGCCGCGGCAGGTCACCGCCACGGAGTCGCCGTGGCCGGGCAGATCGATGGCCAGCGATGGCCATTCCGGGCAGCGCGCGGCGATCACCCGCCATTCATTGTTGTTGCCGAGCAGGCCGTGCAGCCACACCAGCCACGGGCGGCCCGCTTCGCCCTGTTGCAAAATTCGCGTCGCCAGCATCATTGCACCGCCATCTGTTGCACCAGGAATTGCAGACTCTCTGCTCCTGCGCTCGGCGGCACCTGCAGTTCTATCAGCGTGGCGCCGCCGCGCCGCCAGCCTTGCTCAACCGCCTGTTGCAGCTGGCTCCAGTTTTCCGGCCGCGCGTAGCCCAGTTGGAACATCGCCGCCGCGTGGCTGAACTCGACGTTCTGCGGCATGCAGTAAAAGCGCTGACGATCTTCTTCCGGCGTCGGCAACAGCGAGAAAATTTGGCCGCCGTTGTTATTGACGACGATCAACACCGTCGGCGCCGAGCTCTGGCGCAGCAGCGCCAGCGCATTGAGGTCATACAGTGCGGAAAGGTCGCCCACCACCGCCAACGTTGGCCTGGCGGTGGCACGCTGTACGCCGGCAGCAGTGGAGATCAAGCCGTCGATACCGCTGGCGCCGCGGTTGCTGAATACCGGGTAGGCGACGGGCAATGGCGTTAACGCGTCGATCAGTCGCACCACCAGGCTGTTGCCGAGAAACAGCTGGCCGTTCTCCGGCAGCAGTTCCGGCAGACGGTGCGCCAGCTGCGCTTCGCCAAAGTTATCGTGCAGATGCGTGGATGCCGCCGTCAGCGCCTTATCCGCCAACGCCGCCAGCCCGGCGGCCCACGGCGCGCGCGGCTGCGCCGGGTGCTGCGCCAACCACTGCGCCACGCTAGCGCGCAGGCGCCGCCCCCGGTGCTGGGCCGGATCGAGCCGCCCCGGCAGCTCGTCGATGACCCAATACTCTTCCGGCCGGCACTGTGCCTGCCACTGCAGCAGGCGCTTGCCGGTCAGGCTGCCGCCGAACTGCACCACCAGTTGCGCATCTTGCAGTACGCGCTGCGCCTGCGGATGCGCGAGCCACAAATCGGCGCAGGGCAGCGGTTGCCCGGTCTGCGACAGCACGTCGCCAATCAGCGGCCAGCCCAGCATTGCGGCCCATTCAGCCACCTGTGCGCCCTCTTGCGCGCTCATGCGCCCGGCCAGCACCACGCCGCGCTTTTGCCGCCAGAAGAACCAGTCCGGCTGCGGCACTGGCGCCGCATGCGTCTCGCTTTCCTGCAGCCACGGACGATCGCTCTGCCACCAGTCGCCCAGCGCGGCGGACCAATCGGCATAGTGACGTTCGTCGCCGCCATACAGCGGTTCGGCGAACGGGCAGTTGATATGCAAAGCGCCGTGCTGCAGGCGCGCCATCGCGCTGTCGACGCTGGAGGCCAGCCACGCGGCCGGAATATCCGGCGTAGGACGCGGCAGATCGATCGCCAGCGTCGGGTGGCTGCTGTAGAGGCCGTTTTGACGGATCGCCTGATTGGCGCCGCAGTCGATCAGTTCCGGCGGCCGATCGGCGGTGAGAAACACCAGCCGCTCACCGGTCAGGCCGGCTTCGATCAACGCGGGATAAAGGTTCGCCGCCGCGGTGCCGGACGTGACGATCACCGCCACCGGCTCACGCGCCGCCTTCGCCAGCCCGAGTGCCAGATGGCCGAGCCCGCGCTCATCAAAATGGGTATGGCAGATAAACGATCGGTTGGCCGCGGCGGCCAGCGTCAGCGGCGTGGAGCGCGATCCCGGAGCGATACAAACATGCCGCACCCCATGGCGGGCCAGCGCCTCGAGCAGCACAGCCGCCCACCGGCGATTAAAAACACTTGTCGACATAGTTCGCTCACAAGTCAGTTAGCAGAGATCGTCCCCGACGCAGCCGACGGACGCCGCGCCTGTAGTTACGCTCTGTATTATATGAGGTGTTATTTTCACGGCTTTTGCGCCAGCGCAAGAACGCCGTATATCCCTGGGTGTTTACACCAGATAATTATTTGATTTATAACAAAAAATAAACAATAAACACACAAATACTTTACACTTGCGGCGGCGCCGGCTCAATCCGCCCATATAAAAACAAGGGAAATAGAGGCGCTCCGACGACGGCTAGCGGGAAGTATAGGCGGGATAAGGAAAAGCCAGCGGGGAAACAGCGAGAGGAACAACACAGTCTGCAGAAAAGCACGAGGCGGCCTGCGCCGCCCCGATGCCGTGATTTACTTGCGGGCCAGCAGCAGCCCCAGCACCAACCCGACGGTGGCGCCGATGCCTACGCTGTGCCAGGGTTTATCCCGCACGTAGTCGTCGGTGCGGTGCACCGCGTCTTTGGCGCGCGCGTAGTAGGATTCACCAGTGTTCGCCCAGCGCGCCTTGACCTCACTCAGCGCCTGCTCGGCGTGCGACTTGATGTCGACGTAAGCCTGATCTGCGCGGTCGCCGGTGTATTGCAGCACTTCTTCCAGCGTCTCGGTCAGCATTCTCAGATCGTCATCCAGGGTAGTTTGCTCAGCATCCGTATGTCTTGCCATCGTGAGATCTCCGTGGTTGAAAAATTAAGCGTTCCTACACTATAGACAAGGATCGCCGCCTGCGGCCATCGGACTTTTACCCTAAAACACCAATTGCACCTTGGCGGCCTGGCGCTTATCGCCGGCAAACTCCAGCGCCTGCGCCAGCTGCCCGCTGGCGAACTCCGCCGACAGCAACGGCAGCGGATCGACCACGCCGTCGGCCAGCCACGCCACCGCCAGCGCAAACTCCGCCACGAAGCGGAAGGATCCGAGCAGGTTCAACTCCTTGGCGATCAACAACATCAGCGGGAAATCGGGGAAGCTGCCGCCCATGCCCACCTGCACCACGGTGCCTTTGGCGCGGGTGATCTCCAGGCAGCGCTGCAGCGACTGCGGGTGCCCCGCCACTTCGAAGGCGACGTCGAAATACCCCTTGTCCTGCTGATAATCGCTAACATCGTCGTCCGCGGCATACAGGCACCGACCGGCCCCCATTTGCCTGGCGATCGCCAGGCAGCGCGGGCTGAGATCGGCACAGACAATCTCGGCGGCGCCCAGCGCTTTCAGCGCCGCCACCAGCAGGCAGCCGATCGGGCCAACGCCGGACACGAAGACCTTTTTTCCCGTCACGTCGCCGGGCTGTTTCGCTGCGTGTATCGCCACCGCCAGCGGTTCGGCGAACACCATCACCCTGTCGTCGCGATCGGCGCCGTAAGGGACACACTGCGCGCTATCCACCACTTTGTATTGGGTAAAAGCGCCGTCAACGTGCGGAAAATACATCGCGCTGCCGAAAAAACGCATCTCGACGCATTGATTGCTTTGCTGCGCCAGACAGTATTTGCACTGCCCGCAGGGTTTGCTGGGATTGAGCGCCACCTTCTGCCCGACCGGCAGCCGCGGTGAATCGCTGGCGACCACCTCGCCGATCACCTCATGGCCCAGCACCATCGGCTGACGCACCTGAAAATTGCCGACCTTGCCTTCCTGAAAGTAATGCAGATCCGAGCCGCAGATACCGCCACGGCTGATTTTCACCAGCGTTCCCTGCCCCCGGTAATCCACTTTTTGCGCGATCACCGCCACGTCTCGTTTGCCATTGACCACGCAGGACTGGGTTTGAATTTTCATCTCAAGACTCCACGAAAAAAGGTTACACCGCCGCCGACATGCCGCCATCGACAAACAGCAGCTGCCCGTTGACGAAGGCGGAGGCGTCGGCGGCCAGGAACACCGCCGCGCCGATCAGCTCCTGCGGATCGCCCCAGCGCGCGGCGGGTGTGCGTTGTGTCAGCCAGGCGGTGAAGGCCGGATCGTCGGCCAGCGCCTGCGTCATCTCGGTTTTGAAATAGCCGGGGGCAATGCCGTTGACCTGAATGTTGTAGCGTGCCAGCTCCACGCACATGCCGCGCGTCAGCATTTTCACCGCCCCTTTGGACGCCGCATAAGGGGTGATGGTGTCCCGCCCCAGCTCGCTTTGCATCGAGCCGATGTTGACTATCTTGCCGCGCCGGCGCGGCACCATGTAACGCGCCACGGTTTGCGACACAATGAAGACCGCCTTCTGGTTGACGGCGATGATGTCGTCCCAGTCTTGCTCCGGAAACTCGGTGAACGGGTGGCGGCGCTGGATGCCGGCGTTGTTGATCAAGACGTCAATCGCACCGATATCCGCTTCGATACGGTCGATGGCGGCATGCACCGCCTGGGAATCGGTGACGTCGAACGCCGCCGCATCGGCACGCAGGCCCTCTTCGCGCAGGCGCTCGGCGGCGTGCCGGGCATGTTCTTCGGTGGTGGCGTTGACCAGAATATGTGCGCCTTGCTGCGCCAGGCCGCGTGCCAGCAGAAAACCGATGCCGCGCGAGGCGCCGGTGATCAAGACGATTTTATTATCCAGTGAAAACAGATTGTTCATGGTGATTCCCGGCCATCAGGCCTCCAATCGGACAGGCCTCTATCTCAGCCGATTGTTACCGGTAAAAACGTGATGGAAATCACTGAAAATCATGTTACGAAACCCTGTTACCCTTAACGTGATCTCACGCAGGCAGCACGCGGGTAAAAATCAGCTATCCGATTGAAAAATGGCTATTTTCAATAGAGGTGCATTCATTGTTATCGCCAAATCGATTTGTTAACATACCGCTATCCGCCCTTGCCGCGCCGCCCGTGAAGGCCACCGAATGAAACACCCCCGCGTTACGCTACAGGACATCGCACAATTGGCCGGCGTGACCAAAATGACCGTCAGCCGCTTCCTGCGCACGCCGGAAAAAGTGGCGGCCGGCACCGCCGAACGCATTGCGCAGGTCATGCGGGAGCTGAACGTCACCGGCGCCGATGCCGCACAGGCCGGCAGAAAACCGCGTCTCGGCGTGCTGGTCCCCTCCTTCAACAACCAGATCTTCGCCGATCTGCTGGCCGGCATCGAATCCGTTACCCAAGCGCGGGGTTACCAAACGCTGGTGATGAACTACGATTACAGCCCACAACGGGAAGAAGAGCAGATCGCACAGCTGTTGAGCTACCCGATCGCCGGGCTGATCCTCACCGATTCTGCGCATACCTTGCGCGCAGAGACCTACCTCGGCGCCGCCAAAATCCCCCTCGCGCAGGTGATGGATCTCGACGCGCCGCCGGGGCGGATTGCGGTGGGGTTCGATAATGAACAGGCGGGATATGACATGACCGAAGCGCTGCTCGCCAGCGGCAAACGGCATATCGTTTACTTTGGCGCCATGTCGGACGCCCGCGACAATAAACGCTATCGGGGGTACTGCCGCGCCATGGCGGCTCAGGGGCAAACGCCGCGTCAGATCGCGCCGCATCGGGTCTCTTCGGTTTCGATCGGCGCCGACATGCTGGCGATGGCGCGCGAACGCTACCCGCAGCTCGACGGTATCCTGTGCACCAACGACGATCTGGCGGTGGGCGTGTTGCAGGCCTGCCTGCGTCTCGGCGTGCGCGTGCCGCAGGAGGTTGCGTTATCGGGATTTCACGGCCTGGATATTGGCCAGGCGACCACGCCGAGCATCGCCAGCGTGATCACGCCGCGCTTTGACATGGGGAAAACCGCCGCCGAAATGCTGCTGTTGCGGATCGCGGGCGAACCTTGCGCCGAGCGCCACGATCTGCATTACCGCCTCTCACTCGGCGGCACCGTTTGAGCCGGCATTCGGGCCCATCGGCGGCGTAGCGCGGGCTTTTTCGCTGCGCGCCGCCCACCATAGACCGCTGTTTTTCATCGTATAGCCGAACAGCAGGCCCACCAGCAGGGAAAGCGTCACCAGCGGCCAATCGCCGCCGCCGGCGAAGGTCGCACAGGCGCCGATAAAGGTGCCGGGCACAAACCCCAGCCACCGTTGTTTAGCCTGAATGCACATCAGGAACGCCACGATGCCGGTCAGCAGATACCCCAGCAGATTCCACTGCGGCGCCAGTTCGCTGCCGTGGATGATCGCCATTGCCCAGAAGACGCCGCTGCAGCAGGTCAACGCGCCGATCAGCAGCCCTTTCAGCCCGCCCTGCGGGCAGGCGAAATACGCCGTGCAGCCGAGAAAACCGGCCCAACCGATCAGCCCCAGGCTGACGGCAACCCAGCCCCAAACGCCGGAGAGGATCCCGGTAGTAACGGCAATGGCGAAAAGAACGTTCATAAAGTGACCCGCGGCAAAAAGAAAGCGCGCAGTTTACCCGAAAGGCGGTCATTTCATGTGATTAAAATCACAATATAAATGCAATTAAAGAATAATTAATTAAATAAAAGAGACTTCAATCACAAAATCATTAACGTGGGAACCCTACACGAGCCGTCTTCCATGCCAACAACAGGCACACCACGGTGCTGCCCAGGAACAGCAAATGGGTTGCCTGACGCAGATCGACGCGATCGACCACCACGCCCAGCACGATAGGCACCCAGTTGGCGATATAAGCGATAACGTAAAACAGCGAAAGCAAACGCGCATGGCTGGCCGGCGGTGAAATCAGGTTTACCAGGGTCGCGCTGCCGACGAAAATGGCGCCGTAAGCATAGCCGGCCACCACCAGCCCCACAGCCGCCAGCCACAGTGAATGCCATTGGATCGCTGTGGCGAATACCACCGCCGCCAGCACCTGCGCCAGGCAACCGAACAACAGCGAATGGCGGGCGTTAAGGCGGCGGCTAAGGATCTGGCTGATACCGGCGATCAACAGATACACCGCAATCGCATAGCCAAAGACGCCACGAGCGTGCAGGCCTAACAGCGTTTCCGCCACGCTGGGACCGATAGCCAAAATGCTGGCGGCCAGGGCCCAACAGATAAATAAAGCCCCTGCACACACAAAGAATTTACCGCCGGTGGTGCGCAAGCCATCGAGCAGCGAGCTTTTTTCTGTCTCGACCGACGCAACATGGCTCGGCGCCGTAACCACGCCACGCGGCCACGAGAACATCACGCCCAACGCACCCACGGCGGCAATGACCATGATGAAAACGAATGGCAGCGTCGTGGGATGGAAGCCGGTCTGCAAGGCGATGCCGCTGAAGATCGGGCCCAGCGCCAACCCTGTGGTAAAGGACAGCGTCGCGATCAACGCCGCATTTTTGCCGCCTTCCCGCGGCCCATACCGCACCAACGCAATGTTCGCCGCACCGGTCAGCGCCCCGGTACCTACCCCGGCCAGCAGCCGCGCCATGAGCATCATGACAAAGGTATCGGCCCGCGCGAACAGCAGCGCACCGCTCAACACCACCAGCAATGCCGGCACGATCATGCTGCGCAAATCCTTCACTTTGCCGACCAGATTACCGACGCCGAACAAAGAGATCAGCACGCCGGCGGCGTAGGCGCCGTAAACGACGGTCAGGCTGACGGAGCTCAGCGCAAACTGCTGCTGATACAGCGGATAAAGCGGCGTCGGCGCGCTGCTGTTCAGCAATGCCGACATCAAAGCCAGCGCCAGGAACCATAAAATGGCCCTGTGCGACGCCTGAGCATTTTGCGGCGCCGCGATCTGGCTGCCGGTATTTTCTGACATGTTTCAACTCCCAAAGTCGGCAGACGGTAGCCTGCCATCGACATCTTTCCTCACCCGGCGGACCGGGAACGGCGCTTATCATAGCGTTACGGCGACGAGCGAAGTATCGTCAAGAATGAATCACCCTGATGCATTCTTGCATCACCGGAGAAATAACCGCCGATGGCTAGGTCGTTAACCGTCTTTCTCTCCCCCCAGGCTGAACAACGCTTTATGATAGAAGCCGTTATTGTTCGCCTGGCTCGGCCTGTGCCCCACGGCGCCGACAAATCTGCAGAGAGGAAATGGCATGATGAATTGGGACGACGCGCGCTTCTTTTTGGCCGTTGCGCGCTGTGGCACGCTACGCAAAGCCGCCAGCCAGCTGAATGTCGATCAGGCGACCGTCGGTCGACGGCTCTCCGCTTTCGAAGATGCGCTCGGCTCCAAGCTGTTTATCCGCACGCCGAAATCCTTCGCACTCAGCCCGTTGGGGGAAGAAATGCTGGCGGACGTGATGAGGATGGAAAATGCGGTGCAGGCGATCAACCGTAAAGCCGCCAGCGGCGATGACAGCCTGCACGGCCACGTGCGCATCGCCACCACCGATACCCTGGCTGAAGCCTTCGTGATGCCCGCACTGCAAGATCTGCGGGAACGCTATCCGGCCATCACCGTCACGCTGCTGACGGCACTGGACATCACCGATATCGCTTACCACAGTGCGGATCTGGCGATCCGCGGCGCCCGCCCCGATGACGATGCGCTGATCATCAAACGCTTAGCCACCATCGAAATGGGCCTGTACGCCACCCGGCACTATTTGGCGCGGCGCGGCATGCCGGTCAGGGGCGAGCAGCTGCGCGGCCACGATCTGTTGATGTTCCCGCGCGAACTGGTGCCGCGCCACTGGAGTAATTTCTGCGGCGAGACTCTGCACGAGCCCAATGTCGTGCTGCAATGCAATTCGCAGCTGTTGTTACGTTCCGCCACCCGCAGCGGGCTGGGCATCGGCCTGCTCTCCGTTTTTTTGGCGGACAAAGACCCGGAGCTGGTGCGCCTGTTCCCGGAGAACAAAGACTGGGTGGATATCTGGCTGGTGTTGCACCCCGATTTGCAACGCGCCGCCCGCGTGCGCGCGGTGGTGCAGGCGCTGGAAACATCGTTTAGCGCCCATTACGGCTGAGTGCCGCTTCCCCATAAAAAAAGGTCGCCGAAGCGACCTTTTTACCGTCTGAAGCGTTATCAGAACGTCGGCTGTGCCATCTGCACCAGCGAAATCAGCGGCTGCGGATAGACACCCAACAGCAGCACCAGCGCGGCGGAAATCAGCACAACGACGCCACCGGCGGTCAACGCCCAGTTGTTCGGGGTATCGCGCTGCAGCGATTCCGGCGCGCTGAGGAACAGGCTGACGGTCACGCGCAGGTAGTAGTACAGGCCGATGGCGCTGCCTACCACGACTGCGCCGGTCAGCCACCACAGGTGTGCGCTGACGCCCATCGCGATCACGAAGAACTTACCGATAAAGCCCAGCGTCATCGGGATACCGGCCAGCGACAGCATCATCACCGTCATCACCGCGGACAAGATTGGCTTGTGCCAGAACAGACCACGGTAAGAGAACAGCGAATCCGCATCCGGGCCGCGGTACGGGCTGGACATCAGGCTGACCACGCCGAAGGCGCCCAGGCTGCTGAACAGGTAACCGGCCAGGTAAACGCCGGCGGTTTCCAGCGACAGCTGATGGGTTTGCACCGCAATCAGCGCCACCAGCAGGTAGCCCAGGTGAGCGATTGACGAGTAGCCCAGCAGACGCTTGATGTTGGTCTGGCTGATGGCCATCAGGTTACCGAACAAGATAGAGCAGAACGCGATGATCGACAGCACCATGCGCAGCGCTTCGTTGTCGGCGGCCGGGGCATACAGGAACAGACGCATCACGACCGCGAAGATCGCGATCTTGCTGGCGGTCGCCAGGAAGGTCGAGACCGGCGCAGGCGCGCCCTGATACACGTCCGGCGTCCACAGTTGGAACGGCACCAGCGACAGCTTGAAGCCCAGACCGACGATCATCATGCCCATACCGGCCAGGATCAGCGGCTGGTGCATCATGTTTTCCTGCAGGCTCTTGCCGAGGCCGGCCAGCGACAGATCGCCGGATTCAGCGTACAGCAGCGCCATGCCGAACAGCAGGAACGACGACGCGGCGGCGGACAGCAGCATGTACTTGATGGCGGCTTCCAGCGGGCGCTTCTGGCGGTAGGCGTAGCCCACCAGGCCGAACAGCGGCAGCGAGATCAGCTCGATACCGATGAACAGCGAAGCCAGATGGTTGGCGCTCGCCAGCAGGATGCCCCCCATGGCGGCGATCAGCACCAGCAGGTAGAACTCTTCGCGGTTATCCGGATAGCCGACCAGCCACGGATAGGCGAAGGTGCAGGTCGCCAGGCTCGCCAGCAGCACCAGCCCGGTGTAGAACATCGAGTAACCGTCAACCCGCAGCAGCGGGGTGACGTCCATTGGGCCTGCCTGGCCGACAAAGTACAGCGAAAGCAGCGCCAGGTTGAGACCGATCACGGTCAGGGTGGCGTTGATAAAGTGGTCGCGTCGCCACGCAATGCCTAGCATCACAACCACCACCGTCAATCCGACGATCAACAGCGGCAGCAGTGCGATCAGTTGTTGAGGAGTTATTGTCATGGCGAATTACGGCCTTGTTGTTGAAATTGCTGAAACTGACGAACCAAACCAGTGTTGCACGTTGCTCATCGCCGCGTTGGAAGTATCCAGAATCGGCTGCGGGTAAACCCCCAGCAGAACCAGCAACACCACCAGCAGCAGAATGATGAACAGCTCGCGCGCGGTCATGCCCTGCAGCGGCTGGTCGGATTTAGGCGCACCGTAGTAAGCGCGCTGCATCATGATCAGCGAGTAAACCGAAGCGAACACCAGACCGAAGGTGGAGATCACGGTGATCACCGGTACCACCTGGTAGCTGCCGAACAGAATCATGAATTCGCCGACGAAGTTACCGGTACCCGGCATCCCCAGCGTAGCCACGGCGAAGAACAGCGACAGCGCAGGAATGAACTTGATCCGCCCCCACAGGCCGCCCATCTGACGCATGTCACGGGTATGCAGACGCTCATACAGCTGGCCGCAGATGATAAACATACCGGCGGCGGACAGGCCGTGCGCGATCATCTGGATCACCGCACCCTGGTAAGCCAGCTGGCTGCCGGTGTAGATGGCGATCAGCACGAAGCCCATGTGCGATACCGAGGTGTAGGCGATAAGACGCTTGATGTCGGTCTGCGCGAACGCCATCCAGGCGCCGTAGAAGATGCCGATCACGCCCAGCCACATGGCGATTGGCGCAAACTCGTGCGAAGCCTCAGGGAACAGCGGCAGGCTGAAACGCAGCAGGCCGTAGGCCGCGGTTTTCAGCAAGATGCCCGCCAGGTCGACGGAACCTGCTGTCGGTGCCTGGCTGTGCGCATCCGGCAACCAGCCGTGCAGCGGCACCACCGGCATTTTCACCGCGAAGGCGATGAAGAAGCCCAGCATCAGCAGATATTGCACGTTGTGGGACATCGGCGTTTGCAGCAGGTCTTCGTAATCGAAGGTCCACACGCCGGTGGCGTTGTAGTGCACGAACACCAGGCCCAGGATCGCAATCAGCATCACCAGACCGCTGGCCTGGGTGTAGATGAAGAACTTGGTCGCCGCGGTGATACGGGTTTTACCGTCCGATGCTTTGTGCCCCCACAGCGCGATCAGGAAGTACATCGGCACCAACATCATTTCCCAGAAGAAGAAGAACAGGAACATGTCGATGGCGAGGAACACGCCGATAACGCCGCCCAGGATCCACAGCAGGTTGAGGTGGAAGAAGCCCTGATACTTCTGGATTTCACGCCAGGAACAGAGGATCGCCAGCACGCCCAGCAGACCGGTCAACACCACCATCAGCAGCGACAGACCGTCCAGCGCCAGGTGGATGGAGATGCCGAAGCGCGGGATCCACGGCAGCAGGAATTCGCTCTGCCACTGCGGAATGCCTTTCGGCGTGGTCAATGTATAGCCGCCCTGCATCCACAGCTGCAGAGAGAGCGCCAACGTCAGCCCCATTGCGATCAGCGCTATCCAGCGCGGCACCTTAGTACCGAAGCGCTCAAGCTGCCAGCACAGCAGACCGCCGATAAAGGGGATAAGAATTAGCCAAGGTAATAGCATGGCGTTTTGTGTCCCTTATACGAATAATTTCAAACTTTGTACGTAGCGCCTGCCCGGCGCTACGCCCGAAAAATGCGTCTGTTTAAATTATTCAATTAAACCAAAATCAACAGAGCCAATACGACCACTGCACCCACACCCATAGACGCTATATACCAACGCACCTGACCGTTCTCGCTCACCGTCAGACCGCGGTTCCCCCAGCGGGAGAAGACGGCCGGCAGGTTCATCAGCGAGTTCAGCGGATCGCGCTGCAGCAGCTTCGCAATGCCCAGGTACGGCTTGACGAATACTTTGTCATACAGCCAGTCGAAGCCCCAGGCATGGAACCACCAGGTCGAGAAGAAACGACCCGGCGCGCTGTTGGCGATGCTGTTGACCAGGCTGCGTTTGCCCAGCCACAGCGCGGCCGCCAGCAGAATGCCGACGATAGCCACCACGCCGGAGGTGATTTCAAGCGTCAGCACGCTGCCGTGCGCCAATTCGGTCGTATCCGGCAGCACGCCCTGCAACGGCGGCACGATCATCGCCCCGACGAAGGTGGACAGCACCAGCAGAACCAGCAGTGGCAGGTGGTGAGTGATGCCTTTACCGGCATGCGCTTTGATTTTCTCTTCGCCATGGAACACGATGAAAATCATACGGAAGGTGTACAGCGAGGTCATGAACGCACCGACCAGGCCCGCAACCATCAGGTTGATGTGGCCGTTGGCCATCGCGCCCGCCAGGATCTCGTCCTTACTGAAGAAGCCGGCCGTGACCAGCGGCAACGCAGACAGCGCAGCGCCACCCACCAGGAAGCAGACGTACACCAGCGGGATGCTCTTGCGCAGGCCGCCCATCTTGAAGATGTTTTGCTCGTGGTGGCAAGCCAGGATCACCGAACCAGACGACAGGAACAACAGCGCCTTGAAGAACGCGTGGGTCATCAGGTGGAAGATCGCCGCGTCCCATGCCTGCACGCCCAGCGCCAGGAACATGTAACCGATCTGGCTCATGGTGGAGTAAGCGAGCACGCGCTTGATGTCGGTCTGCACCAGCGCGGCGAAGCCGGCCAGCAGCAGAGTGACCGCACCGACGATGCCCACCAGGTGCAGCACTTCCGGCGCCATCAGGAACAGGCCGTGCGTACGGGCGATCAGATAGACGCCCGCGGTCACCATGGTCGCCGCGTGGATCAGTGCGGAAACCGGGGTTGGGCCCGCCATCGCGTCCGCCAACCAGGTTTGCAACGGCAGCTGCGCCGATTTACCGACCGCGCCGCCCAGCAGCATCAGGGTCGCCCAGGTGATGGCCGTGTCGCCCACCGCCAGTTTCTGCGGCGCCAGGATCATCAGCTCGCGGATATTCAGCGTGCCCAGCTCGTTGTAGAGGATGAACAGCGCGAACGCCAGGAACACGTCGCCCACGCGGGTGACGATAAAGGCTTTCATCGCCGCCGCCCCGTTGGCCGGATCTTTGTAGTAGAAACCGATCAACAGGTAGCTGCACAGGCCCACGCCTTCCCAACCCAGATACATCAGCAGCAGGTTGTCCGCCAGCACCAATACCACCATGCTGGCGATAAACAGGTTGGTGTAAGCGAAGAAGCGCGAATAGCCCTCTTCACCGCGCATGTACCAGGAAGCGAACATGTGGATGAAGAAGCCGACGCCGGTGACCACCGACAGCATGGTCAGCGACAGGCCGTCCAGCACCAGGGTCACGCCGATATTGAAGTTGCCGACGGCCATCCAGGTCCACAGGCTTTGCTCGAACAGCTGCACGCCGGCGGCTTTCTGGGCGAGGAAATCCATCGCCACATACACCGTGACCAGCGCAGCCAGGCCGATAGAGCCCACGCCGACGGTGGCCGCCGTGTTCTCAGACCAACGACCGCGGGAAAATGCCAACAGCAGGAACCCGATCAGCGGTAGCAGAATTGTTAAATATAATAGGTTCATCCGCGCATCTCACTGACAGTATCAATATTCAGGGTATGACGACGACGGTAGAGCTGCAGCAGCAGCGCCAGGCCGATACTGGCCTCGGCTGCCGCCAGGCTGATCGCCAGGATGTACATCACCTGCCCGTCCGCCTGGCCCCAGTAGCTTCCCGCCACGATAAACGCCAACGCCGCAGCGTTGATCATCACTTCCAGGCTGATCAGCATAAACAGCAGGTTGCGGCGCACCAGCAGCCCGGTCAGCCCGAGCACAAACAGGATAGCCGCCAGGATCAGGCCGTGTTGAAGAGGGATCATGCTTGCTCCTCCGATTTTCTTCTCGCCATTTCGCCACTCGCCGGCGCGTTGCTCAGCACCTCGCCAGGCTTGTGCTCGCGGCCGATATGGAAGGCGACAACCAGACCCGCCAACAGCAGCATTGAGGCCAGCTCAACCGCCAGTACGTAAGGCCCGAACAGGCTGATGCCCACCGCCTTCGCGTCGACCATCTCGCCGCTGATACCCTGGTCGGATACGCTGCGGATCGCGACGATCAATACCACCAGCAGCGCCAGCGATAACAGGCCAGGTCCGATCCACACCGTCGGCTTCATCCAGTCGCGCTCTTGCTGCTGCACGTTGCCGAGGTTCAGCATCATCACCACGAATACGAACAGCACCATGATGGCGCCCGCATAGACGATGATTTCCAACGCGGCGGCAAAGTAGGCGCCGAGAGAGAAGAAGACTGCCGAGATCGCCAATAACGAGACGATCAGATACAGCAGCGCATGCACAGGGTTGGTATGGGTGATCACGCGAATCGTCGCGGCCACCGCAATCAAACCTGCCAGGTAAAATGCAATTTCCATGCTTGCTGGCTCCTTAGGGCAACAGACCTTTGACGTCGATCGGTTTGGCTTCGTTTTCGGCTTCGCCTTTGGCTTTGCCGTCAATCGCCATACCGGCCATCCGGTAGAAGTTATATTCCGGATATTTACCCGGCCCCGAGATCAACAGATCTTCTTTTTCGTACACCAGATCCTGACGCTTGTACTCACCCAGTTCGAAATCCGGCGTCAGCTGGATAGCGGTAGTCGGGCAAGCCTCTTCGCACAGGCCACAGAAAATGCAGCGCGAGAAGTTGATGCGGAAGAACTCCGGATACCAACGGCCGTCTTTCTGCTCTGCTTTTTGCAGCGAGATACAGCCGACCGGGCAGGCAACCGCACACAGGTTACAGGCGACGCAGCGCTCTTCGCCGTCCGGATCGCGCGTCAGCACGATGCGGCCGCGGTAGCGCGGCGGCAGGTAAACCGGTTCTTCCGGATACATCTGGGTTTCGCGCTTGGCGAAGGCATGCATGCCAATCATCCAAATGCTGCGCACCTGGGTGCCGAAACCAACCACTAACTCTTTCAATGTCATGGTTTATTCACCCCTTATTGAGCGTTGTACAAAATGACCGCGGCGGTTGCCAGCAGGTTCAGCAGCGTCAACGGCAGGCACACTTTCCAGCCGAAGGACATCACCTGGTCATAACGCGGGCGCGGCAGCGCGGCACGGATCAGGATGAACATCATCATGAAGAAGGCCGTTTTCAACGCGAACCAGATGAATGGCGGCAGGAACGGACCCTGCCAACCGCCGAAGAACAACGTCACAATCAGGGCGGACACGGTGACGATACCGATGTATTCCCCCACGAAGAACAGACCGAACTTCATGCCGGAATATTCGATGTGGTAACCGTCGGCCAGTTCCTGCTCGGCTTCCGGCTGGTCGAACGGGTGACGGTGACACACCGCCACGCCGGCGATCGCGAAGGTCACGAAGCCGAAGAACTGCGGAATGACGTTCCAGACGTGCGCCTGGGATTCAACGATGGCCTGCATGTTGAACGAGTCCGCCTGCATCACCACGCCCATCAGCGACAGGCCAATGAACACTTCGTAGCTCAGGGTTTGCGCGGAGGCGCGCATCGCGCCCAACAGCGAGTATTTGTTGTTGCTCGACCATCCGGCGAACAGCACGGCGTACACCGCCAGGCCGGCCATCATCAGGAAGAACAGAATACCGATGTTGAGATCGGACACCGCCCAGGTCGGGCTGACCGGAACGATGGCAAATGCCAGCAACAGGGAAGTAAAGGCGATCATCGGCGCCAGGGTGAAGATCACCCGGTCGGAGAATCTCGGTACCCAGTCTTCCTTGAAGAACATTTTGATCATGTCGGCGACCAGCTGCAGCGAGCCGCCCCAGCCTACGCGGTTCGGTCCGTAGCGGTTCTGGAACAGGCCGAGCAGGCGGCGTTCGCCGAAGCTCATGAATGCCCCGCACGCCACGACCACCAACAGGATCACGACCGCTTTAAGAATGGCGATCAGAATGTCGATCACCTCAGGGGTAAACCAGCTCATCGTGCCGCCTCCCGCAGATTGTCTACCTTAGCACCCACCAAGATCGGCGGGATCCCTGGCAAGCCGAGCGGCAAACCAACCTGGCCTTGGGTCAGGGTTTCACTCAGACGCACCGGCAGACGCAGGGTCTGGCCCGCACAGCTGAACTCCACCAGGCTGCCCGCGTTGACGCCAAGCGTCGCCGCGTCGGCCGGGTTGACCATCACGTAAGCTTCCGGCATGCGCTGCTGGATCACGTGAGAGCGCTGCGACATTTCATCGCTGCCGAACAGGTGGTAGTACGGCGCGACACGCCAGCCGTCGACCGGGTTGAACGCGGCCGGCACGCGGTCGAAGTAACCGAGGCTGCCCTCCCCCGCTTCGATCAGGCGCACACCCGGATCGCCGTGGCGCAGTTTGCCGCCCACTTCGGCCTGGAACTTGTTCCATGCCTGCGGTGAGTTCCAGCCTGGCGCCCAAGCGAACGGGATCTGCTGACGATCGGCCAGCGGGCTGTTGTTCCCTTCCATCGAGAAGGCGAACATGGTGTCTTTATCCTGCGGCTGACGCGGCTCGTGCACGCTGATGTTGGCGCGCATGGCGGTACGGCCGCTGGAGCGGTGCGGCGAACGCGCCAGCTTCTGACCGCGGATGCGGAAAGTCGCGTCCGGCGCGGCGTCGACGATGCCCTGCAGCTGCGGCAACGCGGCAACGCAAGCGGCGATCACGTCATCGAGCTGGGTCCAGTCCACGTGGCGGCTGGTGTAGGTAGAGTGCAGCGAGTGCATCCAGCGCCAGCTTTCCAGCATCACGGTGAACTGATTCTTCTTGGCGTCGTCGTAGTAAGCCGGATCGTACACCTGGAAGAAGCGCTGCGCGCGGCCTTCCTGGTTGATCAGCGTACCGTCGCTCTCGGCGAAGCTGGCCGAGGAGAGGATCAGGTTGGCTTTGTCCATGATCGCGGTGCGCTGGTGGTCGGCGACGATCAGGTTATTGACCTTGGCCAACGCTGCATCCACCTGCGCCGCCGGCGCATGACGATAGAGATCGTTTTCCATCACGATGGCGGTGTCGGCTGCGCCGCTCGCCAGCTGTTCCAGCGCCTGATCGAGCGAACCGCCGCCGATCATCGCCAGGCCCATGCTGTTGGCGGCCCCCGCCACAAAGGTGATGCCGACATCGGAACCGCGGCCCTTCAACGCTTTGGCGATGTTGGCCGCCGCTTCGATGATGGCTTCGCTGCCGGCGTTGCTGCCGGTCACGATCAGCGGTTTGCGTGCGCCGGTCAGCGCCTGCACGATGATATCGACTTTCTTGTTCAGGCCGTCGGCCAGATCGTTCACCGCCGGCGCTGCGCTATCCAGCGCGTGCGCGATGGCAAAGCCGAAGCGTGCCTGCTCATCTACCGGCGCGCGGTAGTTCCAGGCGGCGATGTCGTCCAGGCGGGTGTTATCGACGTTGGTGGTGAACAGCGGGTACTTGGCGTGCTGACCGATGTTCTGCACCGCCGCGATCTGCCAGTCGGCCACGCGTTGCGCCGCCGCCATCGCGCGAGCTTTCCCCTTGACGGCCTGGCGCACGGACAGCGCGATACGCGCACCGGTTTGCGTCAGGTCTTCGCCCAGCACCAGCACTGCGTCGTAATCTTCGATCTCACGCAGCGCCGGCGTATGGACGCCGCCGTTTTTCAGCACGTTCAGCATCAGCGCCAGGCGTGATTGCTCTGCCTGAGCGATACCGGTGTAGTAGTTCTCGGCGCCGACCAGCTCGCGCAGTGCGAAGTTGCTTTCCAGGCTGGCGCGCGGGGAGCCGATGCCGATGGTTTTCTTCGCCTGACGCAGGATGTCCGCCGCGCCCTGCATCGCCTGCTCGGCGTTCAGGGTGATCCAGTCATCGCCGCGCAGCTGCTGCGGTTGACGCGGACGATCTTTCTGGTTGACGTAGCCGTAACCGAAACGACCGCGGTCGCACAGGAAGTAGTGGTTCACGCTGCCGTTGTAACGGTTTTCGATACGGCGCAGCTCGCCATAGCGTTCGCCCGGGCTGGTGTTACAGCCGATGCTGCACTGCTGGCAAATGCTCGGCGCGAACTGCATGTCCCATTTACGGTTGTAGCGTTCGGAGTGCGTTTTGTCGGTGAATACGCCGGTCGGGCACACTTCCACCAGGTTGCCGGAGAACTCGCTTTCCAGCGTGCCGCTTTCCGGGCGACCGAAGTAGACGTTGTCGTGCGCGCCGTACACGCCGAAGTCGGTGCCGTCCGCATAGTCTTTGTAGTAACGCACGCAGCGGTAGCAGGCGATGCAGCGGTTCATCTCGTGCGAGATAAACGGCCCCAGCTCCTGGTTGTTGTGGGTACGCTTGGTGAAGCGGTAGCGGCGGAAGCTGTGGCCGGTCATTACCGTCATATCCTGCAGGTGACAGTTACCGCCTTCTTCACAAACCGGGCAGTCGTGCGGGTGGTTGGTCATCAACCACTCGACCACGCTTTCACGGAACTGCTTCGCTTCGCCGTCATCGATGGAGATGAAGGTGCCATCGGATGCCGGGGTCATACAGGACATCACCAAACGGCCGCGCGTATCTTCCGCGTTTTGGTATTGCTTTACCGCACATTGGCGGCAAGCGCCGACGCTTCCCAGCGCCGGATGCCAGCAAAAGTAAGGAATATCAAGCCCGAGGGAAAGACAAGCCTGCAGCAGGTTGTCCGCTCCGTCTACCTCATACTCTTTGCCGTCTACATGAATCGTAGCCATAGTCAGCATGCTTCCAAGTGGCCTGCCTTGCGGCAGGCGTTAATCAAAAATTCTGGCCGTGTTCGGGCGAGTTCGGCTTACCAGCGCTGCTTCAGCAGATTGTTCGGCTGAATGCCGCCAATCGCATGGGCGTTGCCGAAGTGCTGCACGGCGATACCCGCCTCGAACTCTTCACGGAAATATTTAATCGCGCTTTGCAGTGGCTCTACGGCACCTGGCGCGTGGGCGCAGAAGGTTTTGCCCGGGCCGAGGGAACGGCACAGCTGTTCGAGGGTTTCGATATCCCCCGGCTGCCCTTCGCCGTTCTCCAACGCACGCAGGATCTTCACGCTCCACGGCAGGCCGTCGCGGCATGGCGTACACCAGCCGCAGGACTCGCGAGCGAAGAACTCTTCCAGGTTGCGCACCAGCGGCACCATGCCAATCTCGTGGTCTACCGCCATCGCCAGCGCGGTGCCGAGACGGCTGCCGGCTTTGCCGATCGCGCCGTATTCCATCGGCAGGTCGAGGTGATCGGCGGTCAGGAAGTCGGTCCCCGCACCGCCCGGCTGCCAGGCTTTGAAACGCAGACCGTCGCGCATGCCGCCGGCGTAGTCTTCCAGGATCTCGCGCGCGGTGGTGCCGAATGGCAGTTCCCAGACGCCCGGATTTTTCACCCGGCCGGAGAAGCCCATCAGCTTGGTGCCTTTGTCTTCACTGCCGGAGATGCCGGTGTACCACTCCACGCCGTTCGCCAGAATGGCCGGCACGTTGCACAGGGTTTCGACGTTGTTAACGCAGGTCGGCTTGCCCCAGACGCCGGCGCTGGCCGGGAATGGCGGCTTGGAACGCGGGTTGGCGCGGCGGCCTTCCAGCGAGTTGATCAGCGCAGTTTCTTCGCCGCAGATGTAACGGCCAGCGCCGGTGTGCACGATCAGCTCGAAATCAAATCCGGTGCCGAGAATGTTCTTGCCCAGATAGCCGGCTTCGGTGGCTTCCGCGATGGCGCGACGCAGGTGCGCTGCCGCTTCGATGTACTCGCCGCGCAGGAAGATGTAGCCGCGGTAGGCTTTCAGCGCGAACGCGGAGATCAGCATGCCTTCCACCAGCAGGTGCGGCAGCTGCTCCATCAGCAGACGGTCTTTATAGGTGCCCGGCTCCATCTCATCGGCGTTACACAGCAGGTAACGGATGTTCATGGATTCGTCCTTCGGCATCAGGCTCCACTTCAAACCGGTGGAGAAGCCCGCGCCGCCGCGGCCCTTCAGCCCGGAGTCTTTCACCAGGCCGACGATCTCGTCCGGGGCCAGGCCTTTGAGGGCCTTTTCTGCGCCGGCATAGCCGTTTTTACTGCGGTATTCGTCCAGCCACAGCGGCTGCTTGTCATCGCGCAGACGCCAGGTCAGCGGATGCGTTTCGGGAGTGCGTACAATGTGCTTGGTCATTGATACTGCTCCAGTAGCGTCTCGATATCTTCAGGCTTCAGCTGACTGTGAGTGTCCTCATCAATCATCATGGTCGGCCCTTTATCGCAGTTGCCCAGACAGCAGGTCGGCAGCAGCGTGAAGCGGCCATCAAAGGTGGTTTGACCCGGTTTGATGTTCAGCTTCTTCTCGATAGCGGCCTGAATGCCCTGGTAACCGGTGATGTGACAAACAACGCTGTCACAATAACGGATCACGTGACGTCCTACTGGCTGACGGAAAATCTGGCTGTAGAACGTGGCCACGCCTTCTACGTCGCTGGCGGGGATGCCCAGCACTTCCGCGATGGCGTAAATCGCACCGTCCGGAACCCAGCCGCGCTGCTTCTGCACAATTTTCAGTGCTTCGATGGAAGCGGCGCGCGGATCCTCGTAATGGTGCTTTTCGTGCTCGATCGCATCACGTTCTTCCGCGCTCAGAACAAATGCATCAACGCCGCTCTGAGGAGCGGCTGCATTGATGGGCTCGAGCGCATCATTGACTGCGTGATTGTCTTTTTGAGAGTGCATAGTTAGCGGTCCACATCTGACATTACAAAATCGATACTACCCAGATAGACGATCAGGTCGGAAACCAGGCTGCCTCGGATGACCGATGGGATCTGCTGCAGGTGCGCAAAGCTCGGCGTACGTACCCGTGTGCGGTAGCTCATGGTGCTGCCGTCGCTGGTCAGGTAGTAGCTGTTGATCCCTTTGGTGGCTTCAATCATCTGGAATGATTCGTTGGCTGGCATCACCGGGCCCCAGGAAACCTGCAGGAAGTGGGTGATCAGCGTTTCAATGTGCTGCAGCGTACGCTCTTTCGGCGGCGGCGTGGTCAGCGGGTGATCGGCCTTGAACGGGCCTTCCGGCATGTTGTTCAGGCACTGTTCGAGGATGCGCAGGCTCTGGCGCAGCTCTTCCACCTTCAGCATCACGCGGGTGTAGCAGTCGCTGTTGCCATCGCCCACCGGCACTTCGAAGTCGAAGTTCTCATAGCCGGAGTAAGGACGCCATTTACGCACATCGAACTCGACGCCGGTGGCACGCAAGCCGGCACCGGTCACGCCCCACTCCAGCGCTTCTTTGGCGTTGTAAGACGCTACGCCGATGGAACGGCCTTTCAGGATGCTGTTCTTCAGCGCCGCTTTCACGTAGGAGTCCAGACGCTTCGGCATCCAGTCGAGGAATTCACGCAGCAGACGATCCCAGCCGCGCGGCAGATCGTGCGCGACGCCGCCGATGCGGAACCAGGCCGGGTGCATACGGAAACCGGTGATCGCTTCCACCAGATCGTAGATTTTCTGACGGTCGGTAAAGGCGAAGAACACCGGGGTCATCGCGCCGACGTCCTGAATGAAGGTGGAGATGTACAGCAGGTGGCTGTTGATGCGGAACAACTCGGACAGCATCACGCGGATGGTGTCGACGCGCTCAGGCACCTTGATGCCGGCCAGCTTCTCGACCGCCAGCACGTAAGGCATTTCGTTCACACAGCCGCCGAGGTACTCGATACGGTCGGTGTACGGAATGTAGCTGTGCCAGGATTGACGCTCGCCCATCTTCTCGGCGCCACGGTGGTGATAGCCTATATCCGGCACGCAGTCGACGATCTCTTCGCCGTCCAGCTGCAGAATGATGCGGAACGCACCGTGCGCGGACGGGTGGTTCGGGCCGAGGTTGAGGAACATGAAGTCTTCGTTCTCGGTGCCGCGCTTCATGCCCCAGTCTTCCGGCTTGAAGGTCAGCGCTTCCATCTCCAGATCTTCTTTCTGCTTGGTCAGCACGAAAGGATCGAATTCGGTGGCACGCGCCGGGTAGTCCTTGCGCAGCGGGTGCCCTTCCCAGGTCTGCGGCATCATGATGCGCGACAGGTGCGGGTGGCCGTCGAAGGTGATGCCGAACATCTCCCAGGTTTCGCGCTCATACCAGTTGGCGTTAGGGAACACCTTGGTCGCCGTCGGCACGTGCAGGTCTTTTTCAGACAGCGCCACCTTCAGCATGATGTCGCGGTTGCGTTCGATGGAAATCAGATGGTAGAAAACGGAGAAATCCGCAGCGGGCAGGCCGTCGCGGTGGGTGCGAAGACGTTCGTCCACGCCATGCAGATCGAACAGCATGACATACGGCTTCGGCTGTTTTCTCAGGAACGTCATTACTTCCAGCAACTGGTCAGGTTTAACCCATACCACGGGCATGCCGGTACGGGTAGCCTGAACAGTAAAGGCTTCCGGCCCAAAACGGTTGCGCAGTTCGCCGATCACCGGGTCGTCAAGGTGATCTCGGGTCTGCCAGGCAGGCAAGGCGTCGTGCGTCGTCAAATCTGTCATAATTTTTTTTCACCACACTAAAGGGTTATTCGCCGCAAGTTTCACTTTTCGCTGTGTTAACCAATAGCGCACTAAGATGGACGTTAAATGAACGTCTTAAATCTCGTCAGGCGTCCGGAGGTTGGTCACCGCGATGCGCTCGCCGTGTTTACGCTCTCTTTCAGACTGCATATTGGCGCGGTAAACGCCCTGATCGCCGACAACCCACGACAGCGGGCGACGTTCTTTGCCGATGGATTCCTGCAGCAGCATCAGCGCTTGCATGTAGGCTTCCGGACGCGGCGGACAGCCGGGAATGTACACATCGACCGGCAGGAACTTGTCCACGCCCTGCACCACGGAATAGATGTCGTACATGCCGCCGGAGTTGGCGCAGGCGCCCATCGAGATCACCCACTTAGGCTCCAGCATCTGCTCGTACAGGCGTTGGATGACCGGGGCCATCTTGGTGAAACAGGTACCGGCCACCACCATCAGGTCAGCCTGACGCGGGGAGGCGCGCAGTACTTCCGCACCGAAACGCGCCACGTCGTGAACGGCGGTAAACGACGTCACCATCTCCACGTAACAGCACGAAAGGCCGAAGTTATACGGCCAAATAGAGTTTTTACGCCCCCAGTTCACCATGTCATGCAGCGCATGTTCGAGTTTACCCATGTAAACCGTGCGGTGGACCTGTTGTTCCAGGGGATCGGCGACGATCTCCTGTTTTTGCAGGGGATAACGGTCGTTCTCACCGTTCGGGTCTATGCGGGTGAGCGTATAGTCCATCTTAATGCCTCGCTGTTACTGCGGATGACTGTTGGTGTTAGTGATCGTGCTCGGTTTGCTGCGGCGTTGGGAACGCGCCGGAGTCCAATCCAACGCGCCGATGCGCACCAGATAAACCAGACCGGCCAATAGCACCAAAATGAAAATGGCGGCTTCGATAAAGCCTACCCAACCGCTCTCGCGAACCGAGACCGACCAGGCATACAGGTATAAGGCTTCAACGTCGAAAATAACGAAGAACATGGCCACCAGGTAGAACTTGGCGGACAAGCGCATGCGCGCCGTACCGACCGAGTCGATGCCTGATTCAAACGGGGTGTGTTTGGCGCGCGCCCGGGCTCTCCCGCCCAAGAAGAACGCACCCAGCAGCATTAAGCCGCAGAGCCCGATAGCCACGACGAGAAATACGGCGAGCGCCCAGTGATGAGCGATAACTTCAGTGGTTGTTGACATACTCTATGCTTACTCATCAAAAGTGGCGTCGATCGCACTGCTCTTGTCACCGGCAGTTAGTGCGCCACATCGATTTAAGGGAAGGATAAATAACCACACAAACAAACTGCTTTTACAGCGAGTTAGGCAGCGTTTTTCTGTGGGCTTTTTACTCCTTTCTATAACCTTTTGTCAACTTTGACAAAAGTATCTACACACTAGTTTACATACGTATCATTTGATTAACATTTGATGCGCCAGGGACAGGCTAAATCGTGTCAGTTAATTTTTGTGTAGAAACAGATAGATATAAACCAACATGCACATTTCAGTTTTACTATACCATTGTCTCAGGAATTCCCTGTTCTTCCACTCACTACCTAGGGGTATTTTTTTGATCCAGGACACGTTTTCAGCATAAATCCTCAAAAAAAGTGTGGCCCTTTAACAATTTTCCTCAAATTAAGCCGCAAAAACGGCCGCTATAAGCTATCAAAATACCCATACCATTACCATGCCTTTAACCCATTCAATCTTATTGCTCAAAAAATAAACGCAGCGTATTAAACCCGGCCAAACTCTCTTTTCAGTAACGCTTAAAAGTTATCAAAACAGCCAACTCATAACAAAATTGTCATTAAACCCCTATAACAGTAAAAACAGTCAAAAAAAGGGCAAAAAAAACCTCCGCCGAAGCAGAGGTTTTCATCAGATCTAACGCCGCGGCGTTATTCTTCTTCGTCCACCAGGCTGGCGTCATCCTGATCGCCCTGGAGACCGGTTTCCGCGCCGTTGAAGCCATAACCGTCATTGCCGCCCTGCATTGCGCTGAAGATGGCCATCGCCAGCTCATTGCTGCACTGCGCGTTTTTGCACAGCGCATACTGGGTATCCGGCAGCGGCGGCAAACCTTCCACCGCCCCCAGCACTCGCAGATCGGGGCTCATCATCTCGATCGGCCGCGCGGTCACGCCCAGGCCGGCCTTACAGGCCGCCCGCACCGCGGACAGCGTGGAGGCGACGTAGGCGATGCGCCACGGGATACCGGCTTCGTCCAACTGTTTGATCGCCAGCGCGCGGAACGGGCTTGGCTCATCCATCACCACCAACGGGATCGGTTCGCCCGCCTGATAGTGGTAATCGGCGGCGCAGTACCACAGCGTCGGCGATGTGCGCAGCACGATATGAGGATGTCCGGCCGGATCGGCCGTGGTCACCGCCAGATCGATCTCGCCCTCTTCCAGCAGATCGACCATCGTCGAGCTGCGCTTTACGCGCACGTCAATGGCCAACTTTGGATAGATGGCGGTCACGCGGTTCAACAGGAAAGGCAGAATGGTATCGGCGGTGTCGTCGGAAGCGCCGATGGTCAGAACACCTTTAATATTGTTGTACATCAGCGAGGTACAGGCTTCGTCGTTAAAGCGCAGGATCTTCCTGGCATAACCGAGAAGCTGAATACCATGCTCAGTCAGGAGTTTGTTACGCCCATGGCGGGCAAACAGTTCTTTGCCGACCAGTTGCTCTAATCGCTGCATTTGTTGACTGACGGCTGATTGAGTACGGCATACGGCGACAGCCGCCGCCGCAAAGGTATTCAAATCAGCAACCGCAACAAAGGTTCTTAGCAGATCGAGGTCGAGATTAAGTATCGGACGATTTGCAGTTGTCATAGTGTATTCTTCACTTTTTTAAATTCTAATTTACGAACTACTACCCTGGTGTGTTTCTCAGACGCCGTTGAAAAGGACGGAGCCTGTTATGACAGTACCCCACTCATAAGTGGAGGGCAAAAAAATTACTTATGATTCGTTACCTCTATCGCTTTTTAAAATGCGATCTATCGATGCTGCTTATAGAACGCGGGGGACTGAATACCGGTGAAAAGGGAAAACCCCCACCGAACCTGAGATTTTACTCATTCATACTGCCTAATTTCCACTCCATTCGTGCTACTGAGAACCCTTATCAACCGGCCTTCAGACTGCATTCCAGAGCAAAAAAGATAAATAATTAACGGTACCGACTTCGTGTTACCACTCAATGAATTTAATAAATTCAATCAGTAAGATTTTTGCTTTAAATAATAATCTTATAACCACATAAACAATGCTTAAGGTAAAATATAAAGTAAAGCTAATGTAAATATGTCATTTTCCTTAGTGTGGTGCGCGAACCGGCACCCCGCTATCAGACTACTCCGGTATTATCGTTCCTTTACAGTTTATTGAAGCCTATTCTCCCTTTCGGCTTATCAGTTCACTGCTGCCGGCCGCGATCGCCGGCACGTCGCGTTTATCGATGCGGGATTTATCAGAACAAAACCCTAGTAAAATTATAGTTCATGAAATTATGAACCACAAAATAACTTTACCTTTGCTTATCATAACTAAAATCCCCCGTTACGACATACATTTGCACCAAAGGCGTGCAAAACCCTTCAAAAGCAACTACGCCAGGAGTACATTGGGCGAGTTGCGGCGTCCCACGGTAGGAGCGCCCCTATCCCAGCAAAAGGCTCAACTTTTTATGTCCCCCATTGAGAAATCCAGCAAACTGGACAACGTCTGCTATGACATTCGCGGCCCGGTGCTTAAAGAAGCTAAACGTCTTGAAGAAGAAGGCAACAAAGTCCTGAAACTGAACATCGGCAACCCTGCCCCGTTCGGTTTCGACGCCCCGGACGAAATCCTGGTCGACGTGATCCGCAATCTGCCCACGGCGCAAGGCTACTCCGATTCCAAAGGCCTCTTCTCGGCGCGTAAAGCGATCATGCAGCACTACCAGGCGCGCAACATGCGTGACGTGACCGTTGAGGATATCTACATTGGCAACGGCGTCTCGGAGCTGATCGTCCAATCCATGCAGGCGTTGCTCAACAGCGGCGACGAAATGCTGGTGCCGGCGCCGGACTACCCGCTGTGGACCGCCGCGGTATCGCTGTCCGGCGGCAAGGCCGTGCACTACCTGTGCGATGAGCAGGCCGGCTGGTTCCCGGATCTGGACGACATCATCAGCAAGATCACCCCGCGCACTCGCGGCATCGTGATCATCAACCCGAACAACCCGACCGGCGCGGTTTACAGCAAAGCGTTGCTGGAACAGATCGTCGAGATCGCCCGTCAACACAACCTGATCATCTTCGCCGACGAGATCTACGACAAGATCCTGTACGACGACGCCGAGCACCACTCGATCGCCGCACTGGCGCCGGATCTGCTGACCGTGACCTTCAACGGCCTATCGAAAACCTACCGCGTGGCGGGCTTCCGTCAGGGCTGGATGGTGCTGAACGGGCCGAAGAAGCACGCCAAAGGCTATATCGAAGGGCTGGAGATGCTGGCTTCGATGCGCCTGTGCGCCAACGTGCCGATGCAGCACGCCATTCAAACCGCGCTGGGCGGTTATCAGAGCATCAGCGAATTCATTCAGCCCGGCGGCCGTTTGTACGAACAGCGCAATCGCACCTGGGAACTGCTCAACGATATCCCGGGCGTCTCTTGCGTGAAGCCACAGGGCGCGCTGTATATGTTCCCGCGCATCGACGCCAAGCGCTTCAACATCCACGACGACCAGAAGCTGGTGCTGGATCTGCTGCTGCAGGAAAAAGTGCTGCTGGTGCAAGGCTCCGCGTTCAACTGGCCTTACCCGGATCACGTGCGTATCGTCACCCTGCCGCGCGTAGACGAACTGGAAATGGCGGTCGGCAAGCTGGGCCGCTTCCTGGAAGGTTACCACCAGTAATCGCCTGGGGCGCAGCGCCTTGCTGCGCCCTTCTCTCATTGCCCGGTTGCAAAATTCGCCGTCACTGCTTCACAATGGGGCCCTCACTTGCCGTTAAAGAGAGCACCATGAGCCAGAGCCATTTCTTCGCCCATCTGTCCCGCCTGAAACTGATCAACCGCTGGCCACTGATGCGCAACGTGCGTACCGAGAACGTCTCCGAACACAGTCTGCAGGTGGCCTTTGTCGCCCATGCGTTGGCAGTGATCAAGAACCGCAAATTCAACGGCAACCTCAATGCCGACCGCGTTGCGCTGTTGGCGATGTATCACGACGCCAGCGAAGTGATCACCGGCGACATGCCGACGCCGATCAAGTACTACAATCCGCAGATCGCCCACGAATACAAGAAGATCGAAAAGATCGCCCAGCAAAAGCTGCTGGACATGATCCCTGCGGAGCTGCGCAACGATTTTCGCACCATTCTCGATGAGCACTACTACAGTGAAGATGAAAAGCAGGTGGTCAAGCAGGCGGACGCGCTGTGTGCCTACCTGAAATGCCTGGAGGAACTCTCTGCCGGCAACAACGAATTCACCCTGGCCAAGGCGCGGCTGGATAAAACCCTGGAACAGCGCCGCAGCCCGGAAATGGACTACTTCATGGACGTGTTCATTCCCAGCTTCAGCCTGTCATTGGACGAAATCAGCCTCGACAGCTCGCTGTAACCCCGCGGGCGCAGCCTCGCTGCGCCGCTAAAAGCCGTAGAGCCATGGCACCACAATCACGCTGACCGCCATCACCAACAGGGTGAACGGCACGCCGAGACGCACGAAATCGCCGAACTTGTAATTGCCCGGCCCCAGCACCAGCGTGTTGACCGGTGAAGAGACCGGCGTCATAAAGGCGGCGGACGCAGCGATGGCGATGATCATCGCGAACGGGTATGGCGAGACGCCCATTTCGCGCGCGGCGGCAATGGCGATCGGCGCCATCAGCACCGCCGTCGCGGTATTGGAAATAAACAGGCCAATGGTGGCGCACAAGACAAACAGGCACAGCAGCATCACGCGCGGCCCCGCGCCGCCGGCGACGTCCATCAGCCCGCGGACGATCAGATCCACGCCGCCGGTCTTTTGCAGCGCCTGCGCGAACGGCATCATGCCGACGATCAAAATGATGCTCGGCCAATGGATCGACTTATAGGCGCTCTCCATGTCGATACAGCGGAACTTGCCCATCAGCAGGCAGGCGATCAGCGCCGCGATCGGGTTGGGAATTTCGTCGGTCAGCATCATCGCCACCATCAACGCCAGGCAAAACAGTGCGTGCGGCGCCTGGGTGATCGCCGGCGCCACTTCGTCCACTTCGGCCGGCAGGTTGAGCACGATAAAGTCGTGGGTTTTGGCCTGCAGCTGACGAATCGCCTTCCAGTCGCCGATCACCAGCAAAATGTCGCCCAGCTCCAGCGGCTCGTCCACCAGCTTGCCGCTCAGGGTCTCGCCGTGGCGGCGGATGCCCACCACATTCAGATCGTAGCGGCTGCGGAACGCCGCTTCGCGCAGGCTTTTGCCCAGCAGCGCCGAGTCCGGGATCAGCGACACTTCGGCCATGCCGACGTTGCGCGACTGTTCAGAGAAGTAATCACCGCGCAGCACCATCGGCTCCAGCCGCTGCTCGCCGCAGAATTCGCGCAGATCGACCTGGCTGTCCGACATGTCGATCAAGAGGACGTCGCCCTCGCGCAGCTCGGTGCTGCCGGAGGCGCTGACCATCACCCGCCGGAAGCGTTTCCAGCGCTCGATGCCCACCACGTTGGCGCCATAGCGCGCACGCAGGTGCAGTTCATCCAGCGAACGCCCGATCAGCGGCGAAGCGCTGCGGACAGCCAGCCGCCGCGCGCGGCCGGTCAGCTTGTAGTCGCGGATCAAATCGCGGAAGGTGCGGCGCTGCCAATCATCGCCGGCTTTGCCCGTGTCGCCGCTGCCCAGCCAACGCCGGGCGATCAGCATGTAGCCGACGCCCAGCGCCAACACCACCAGGCCAATGGGCGTCACGCTGAAGAAACCGAAACCATGGATGCCTTCCCGCACCAGTTCGCTGTTGACCACCATGTTGGGCGGCGTGGCCACCAGCGTCATCATGCCGCTGATAAGCCCAGCGAAGCTGAGCGGCATCATCAGCCGCCCCGGCGCAATCTTCATTCTGGCCGTCACGCTGAGCACCACCGGGATAAAGATCGCCACCACGCCGGTCGAGCTCATGAACGCGCCCAGCCCGGCGACCGTGACCATCAGCAGCATCAACATTTTGGTTTCGCTGCTGCCGGCCACTTTCACCAGCCAGTCGCCCACCTGATAGGCCACGCCGGTACGCACCAACCCTTCGCCGATCACGAACAGCGCGGCGATCAAAATCACGTTGGGATCGCTGAAACCGACCGTCGCTTCTTGCAGGCTGAGCGTGCCGCTCAGCACGAAGGCGATGATCACCAACAGCGCCACCACATCCATCCGCAGCTTGTTGGTGGTAAACAGCACGATGGCAATCAGCAGTAAACTCAGCACCCACAGTAATTCGCTGTTCAAAACGGCCTCATCCGACAAATGTCCAAGGGTCTAAAAAATAGCATAAAAAAACCCCGCCGAAGCGGGGTCTAATCAATTAGGGTGAAGATAATGCCGCTCAGGCCAGCCGGCGAACGATCGCACCCTGCGCCGTTTTATCAACGGCAATCTGCGCCAGCGAATCCAGCCGCAGGTCGACCTGCTCCAGCTTCGGCGCATCCGCCGGCGCGTTGACCGCAATCACCTGGCAGCCCGCCGCCAGGCCGGAGAGAATGCCGGCCGGCGCGTCTTCAACCACCACGCACTCGTGCGGCGCGAGCCCCAGGCGCTCGGCGCCCAGCAGATAGGCATCGGGCTGTGGCTTACCGTGTTTAACCTGTTCGGCGGTGATGAACACCGCCGGCAATGGCAAACCACCGGCCTGGCGGCGAGCGCCGGCCACCGGGACCGAACCGGAGGTGACGATCGCCCAAGGGATGCCGAGCGCGTTCAGGCGCTCCAGCAGCGCGATGGCGCCCGGCAGCGCGCGAACGCCGTCGGTATCCTGCGCTTCGGCCTGCTCCAGCAACTCGAACTCGCGCTGAATTTCCGCTTCGCTTTCGCCCGGCATAAAGTGGCGCAGAGAAGTAATGGCCTGTTTACCGTGAATGAAGTCCAGCACCGCGTGCGGATCGACGCCGCGGCGCTCGGCCCAGTGCGTCCAGGCGCGCTCTACCGCCGGCAATGAATCCACCAGGGTGCCATCAAGATCGAACAGAAAACCCTTACACTCCACAGAAAACCTCTTCTTAATCAAGCATTGATGATTTGCGCTATCTCAACGGCGCTCAAGTGATACTGGCGCGGACAGGCCAGCCAGATCGCCAGCATACGCTGGTACTTTTCCCACATTTTGGTCTGGGCGTTGAAACCGTGGCTGCCGGAATCGAAGTGAGTATAACGCCCCTCGGTGCTGACCAGGAAACGCACGTAGCTCAGGTAGCGCGCTTCGGTGGCGGCGTCGAAGCCGAGAAACGCCAGGCGGCGCTCGTCCAGATCCTGCTTCTCTTTCAGGTTGCCCCAGGAAACCTGCAGCGCATGGTGCATCTCCATCACGTTGATGATGGTGCGGCACACCTCTTCGCTCAGTTCGCCGAAGTCGCGATCCAGTTCGCGCATTTGCAAACCGAAGCCGCGTTCGACGATGGTTTGCAACCGGCGATAACGGTCGCCGTTGTCCGGATCGAGCAGGGTCATCATCTTGTACTGGTTCGACAGGATCAGCCGCTGGGCGTTGGTCATTTCCATCAGGATTTCCTCATTTCTGTGTGATGGCGGGAGCATCGCACAGCGCAAGAACGCAGGAAATCACAACTCGACCGTTCTTTGATTTAAACCGGGGTTATTGGCGCTTTGACGAGAAAGGCCGCATCAGCGCGGCCTTTTTTCATTTACAGATCGTCGAGGAAGGTTTTGTCCAGCTGCTTGAAAGCACGCTTGAGCAGATCGGCCAACGTCTGATAGGTCGGCGTGCCTTCGAGCGGCGCCACCGCCTGCCCGGCTTCCGTCAGCTTGTTGCGCACCTCATGGAACCATTGCAGCAGCGTCGGCGGCAGCGGCGTGACCGAACGGCGCCCCAGCCACCACAAGCCCTGCATCGGCAGGCTGCAGGCGAACAGCGCGGTGGCGATCGCCGGGCCAAGCTGGCCGCCGAGCGCGATCTGCCAGGTCAGCGTGAAAATCGCCAACGGCGGCATAAAACGGATAGCGAAACGGGTGGCACGCGCAACGCGGTTCTCCGGAAAGACCGGTGCCAGACGTTTGTCCGACGGCCAGGTTTTCATATAATGCTGCCCGCGCTGGAAGACCTGAAACCAGCTTACGGAACCGGACGGTTTGCTCGTCATTGCGTACCTCAACGTCACGTAAAGAAACTAAAAGCGTGCTGCCAGAGACCATACTAAAAAATTTGAAGCTTTAAATTTATTTTGTGTTTGCACCGGGCTATCGGTATCCTAAGCCGGCCTTGTGGCCGGTAGAAGATGACGCAAATTTTGTCAACTTTTAGCCCTATAAAAATCAAGATTATTTAAACCGCAGAGAAATCATCGGTTTTTCCATCATCCTGTGATTTGTGCACTTCACATGATGTTAATCATAAATGTCATCGGCACTATGCGCTACGCTTGTTGTCTGATTGACGATTAATTCACCACGTGTTTTCGATTTTCTTTTAACAACACGACTATTTAAGTAGGTACTTCCATGTCGAGTAAGCTAGTACTGGTTCTTAACTGCGGCAGTTCTTCTCTGAAATTCGCCATCATCGATGCCGTTAACGGCGACGAATTCCTCTCCGGTTTGGCCGAGTGTTTCCACCTGCCTGAAGCCCGCATCAAGTGGAAAATGGACGGCGCCAAACACGAAGCTGCCCTGGGGGCCGGCGCTGCACACAGCGAAGCGCTGAATTTCATTGTTAATACTATTCTGGCACAAAAACCAGAGCTTTCTGCGCAGCTGACCGCTATCGGCCACCGCATCGTGCACGGCGGCGAGAAGTTTACCGCTTCCGCCGTGATCAACGACGAAGTTCTGCAGGGTATCAAAGATTCCGTGCCGTTTGCACCACTGCACAACCCAGCTCACCTGATCGGCATCGCGGAAGCGCTGAAATCCTTCCCTAACCTGGCTGACAAGAACGTTGCCGTGTTCGACACCGCGTTCCACCAGACCATGCCGGAAGAATCTTACCTGTACGCCCTGCCGTACAGCCTGTACCGCGACCACGGCGTTCGCCGCTACGGCGCGCACGGCACCAGCCACTTCTACGTGACTCAAGAAGCCGCGAAGATGCTGAACAAGCCGGTAGAAGAAGTGAACGTGATCACTTGCCACCTGGGCAACGGCGGCTCCGTTACCGCAGTGCGCAACGGCCAGTGCGTTGATACCTCCATGGGTCTGACCCCGCTGGAAGGCCTGGTGATGGGCACCCGCAGCGGTGACATCGATCCGGCTATCATCTTCCACCTGCACGATTCTCTGGGCATGAGCGTTGACCAGATCAACAAGATGCTGACCAAAGAATCCGGCCTGCTGGGCCTGACCGAAGTCACCAGCGACTGCCGTTACGTTGAAGACAACTACGACAGCAAAGCCGACGCCAAACGCGCCATGGACGTGTTCTGCCACCGTCTGGCCAAATACGTCGGCGCCTACAGCGCGCTGATGGAAGGCCGTCTGGACGCGGTGATCTTCACCGGCGGCATCGGCGAGAACGCCGGCATGGTGCGTGAGCTGACCCTGAACAAACTGGGCCTGCTGGGCTTCGAAATCGACCACGACCGCAACATGGCCGCTCGCTTCGGCAAATCCGGCGCCATCACCAAAGACGGCAGCCGCCTGGCGCTGGTGATCCCGACCAACGAAGAGTTGGTCATCGCGCAGGACGCATCCCGCCTGACCGCGTAATGCTCTCAAAACACCGTCAGCCCAGGCTGACGGTGTTGTTTTAGCCTCATGTTAATCGTGAAGAGGACTATTCTGTGTCACGTACTATTATGTTGATCCCCACCGGCACCAGCGTCGGCCTGACCAGCGTCAGCCTGGGTGTCATCCGCTCCATGGAGCAAAAAGGCGTTCGTCTGAGCGTGTTCAAACCTATCGCTCAACCGCGCACCGGCGACAACGCGCTCGACCAGACCACCACCATCATCCGCAGCAGCAACTCCACCATTACGGCGGCCGAACCGCTGCGCATGGACTACGTTGAGGGCCTGCTGAGCTCCAACCAGCAAGACGTGCTGATGGAAGAGATCGTGGCGCGTTACCACGAGAACACCAAAGACGCGGAAGTGGTGCTGATCGAAGGCCTGGTGCCGACTCGCAAACACCAGTTCGCCAACGCGCTGAACTACGAGATCGCCAAAACCCTGAACGCCGAGATCGTCTTCGTGCTGGCGCTGGGCAACGACTCCCCGGCGCAGCTGAAAGAGCGCATCGAACTGGCGCGCACCAGCTTCGGCGGCAGCAAGAACAAAAACATCACCGGCGTTATCATCAACAAGCTGAACGCACCGGTCGACGATCAGGGCCGTACCCGTCCTGACCTGTCCGAAATCTTCGACGACTCCACCAAAGCCAGCATCGCCCACGTCGATCCTGCGCAGCTGTTCGCCAACAGCCCGCTGCCAGTTCTGGGCTGCGTGCCGTGGAGCTTCGATCTGATCGCCACCCGCGCCATCGACATGGCTCGCCACCTGAAGGCCCGCGTGGTCAACGAAGGCGACATCATGACTCGCCGCGTGAAGTCCGTGACCTTCTGTGCGCGCAGCATCCCGCACATGCTGGAACACTTCCGCCCAGGCTCTCTGCTGGTGACCTCCGCAGACCGTCCTGACGTGCTGGTCTCCGCCTGCCTGGCGGCGATGAACGGCGTGGAAATCGGCGCTATCCTGCTGACCGGCGGCTATGCTATCGACGAACCGATCAGAAAGCTGTGCGAACGTGCCTTCCAGACCGGCCTGCCGGTGTTCATGGTCGACACCAACACCTGGCAGACCTCGCTGAGCCTGCAGAGCTTCAACCTCGAAGTGCCGGCGGACGACCACCAGCGCATCGAGAAAGTGCAGAACTACGTGGCCAGCCACATCAACACCGAGTGGATCGACTCGCTGACCGCCACCTCCGAGCGTTCACGCCGCCTGTCTCCACCGGCGTTCCGTTACGAGCTGACCGAGCTGGCGCGTAAAGCCGGCAAACGCATCGTGCTGCCGGAAGGCGACGAGCCGCGTACCGTGAAAGCGGCGGCCATCTGTGCCGAACGCGGCATCGCGGAATGCGTGCTGCTCGGCAACCCGGACGAGATCCAGCGCGTAGCGGCAGCACAGGGCGTTGAGTTGGGCAAAGGCATCGAAATCGTCGATCCGGTCGCCGTACGTGAAAACTACGTGCCGCGTCTGGTTGAGCTGCGCAAGAGCAAGGGCATGACCGAAGTGGTCGCGCGCGAGCAGCTGGAAGACAACGTGGTGCTCGGCACCCTGATGCTGGAACAGGGCGAAGTCGACGGCCTGGTCTCCGGCGCGGTTCACACCACCGCCAACACCATTCGTCCGCCGTTGCAGCTGATCAAAACCGCGCCGGGCAGCTCGCTGGTGTCCTCCGTGTTCTTCATGCTGCTGCCTGACCAGGTACTGGTCTACGGCGACTGCGCGATCAACCCGGATCCGACCGCCGAGCAGCTGTCTGAAATCGCCATCCAGTCTGCGGATTCCGCCGCGGCCTTCGGCATCGAGCCGCGCGTAGCGATGATCTCCTACTCCACCGGTAACTCCGGTGCGGGCAGCGACGTTGAGAAAGTGCGCGAAGCGACCCGTCTGGCGCAGGAAAAACGCCCGGATCTGATCATCGACGGCCCGCTGCAGTACGACGCCGCCATCATGGCCGACGTTGCCAAGTCCAAGGCGCCGAACTCACCGGTGGCCGGCCAGGCGACCGTGTTCATCTTCCCGGATTTGAACACCGGCAACACCACCTACAAAGCGGTACAGCGCTCCGCTGACCTGGTTTCCATCGGCCCGATGCTGCAAGGCATGCGCAAGCCGGTGAACGACCTGTCGCGCGGCGCACTGGTTGACGATATCGTCTACACCGTCGCGCTGACGGCGATCCAGTCTTCCCAGGCTGACGCTGCCGCCAAGGCGTAATAAACCGTTAAAAAAAGCCAGTCAGGATTACCTGACTGGCTTTTTTATGCCTGATATTCTTGTGATTATGCTGTTTTAGACAATACCCGCCAAATCAGCTGCGCCCATCATCATCGCCAGGCACTGACACCCCTTGCAGAAAAATCAATGGTAGGCATGATGGGTGTTTGGCTGTTCGTGGCATAGAAAAATGCCGAATTCGTAAAGGAATACACCTTCCCGGAAAAATTGATGGTGATGCGGTTACCCTCACCAAGGATAGTTGCATCAGCCCGATCTGCCGTCAAAATTGGCGCGCTTTGACTCAGCACGTTGATAGGGTCCCCATCCAGGCTTCTGTTCAAATAGTAACGATACACATCCGTGTCAGTGGCCCCCGCATTCTGGTACTCGGTGACATAGAGCCAAATCTCGTCGGTCAACTGCTTTTTGCTGTAGAGCTTATCGTCATAAGTATCGCGGGTGGCATACCAATACCCCGCAAAGCCAACGACAATAACCAACAAAACCGTCGTCAATAGCCGATGAGCCCATTTAGTAACCATGCCGAGTTGCATAATCAATTCCTTGTTTGATCCAATATTGATCCTGAGGGTCATCACCATACGGCGGACGTTGATACCAATGACTCCATTCTGACCGCGATGTTCCTGCCCGTGACTGAGCAAATCCAGCGCCCATCAACAAAATATCTGCGGGAATTCCAGCCGCGGTACCGGTTGCACCATAATTGAAATTACCAAAGTTAGCCAATGCGCGATTTTGCTGTTTGTAATCCCAAGGGCCCCGATTTTTTACCTGATGGTAGAACCAATAGTAAGTACCAGGCAACGCCATGTTACGCGGTTGCCCCTGCCTGCGCGCCTCGCGCAAGTTTCTGGCAAGAACAGTAAAACCGCCTGGCGGCAGTAATGGAACTACGGCCATAATCTCCTCCTTGAGAGTTGGATGTCATTCACGAAATAAATATAACTAATTGTATTTATTGATCTATTTTTCAATTATCATGTTTTATTCCTATATTGGCCAGTTATTATCAATAAAAAAAGAAAAAGTCCCCTAGGGGACTTTGCAATGGGTAACATGTTGATCAACGTCTCAGGGCAGAACACCTCGCGGGTAATAACCGATTCGATTACCGAAGAGAATGCAGGTAATTCCTATTCTGCTTTACAACAGCTGCCCGGCGGCCTCCAGAATATGCTCGGCGGTCAGGCCGTACTCCTGCTGTAAAAACGCCTGGGTGCCCACCTGGCCGTAACGCTCCTTCACCCCCACGCGCCGCATCGGCGTCGGGCACTCTTCGGCCAGCACCTCCGCCACTGCGGATCCCAGCCCGTTATGAATGCTGTGGTTTTCACAGGTGACGATGCGTCCGGTCTTGGCCGCGTAGGTTTTGATCAGTTCACGGTCGATAGGCTTGAGGGTGAACATATCGATCACCGCCGCGCTGACGCCCTGCTGCGCCAGCATCTGCGCCGCCTTCAGCGCCTCCGCCACCATGATGCCGTTGGCGATCAGCGTGACGTCTTCGCCGTCGCGCAGCAGGTTGCCCTTGCCGATGGTAAAGCGTGAGCCTTCCTGGTAGATGCGCGTCGCCTGCTTGCGGATGGTGCGCACCCAGTAGAAACCGCGCAGATCCATCAACTGGCGCAGAATGTCGGCGAACATGGTGGCGTCGGTCACTTCCAGCACCACCGAATGCGCCAGCCCGCGTACGATGCCCATGTCCTCGAACGACATGTGGGTACCGCCGTTGTGGCAGGCGCTCACCCCCGCATCGGAGGCGATCACCTTGACGTTGTTGCGCTGATAATCCAGCGACATGAACAGCTGATCGAAACAGCGGCGGCTGGCGAAAGCGGTAAAGGTATGCACGAACGGCACCCGGCCGGTGAGCGACAGCCCGGCGGCGACGCCAATCACGTTGGCCTCCATGATGCCGCAGTTGATCACGTGCTGCGGGTGATCCTTGTGTACGCCGTCCATCGCCATCGAGCTCATCAAATCCGCCTCCAGCGCGATGATCGGCGCGCCCGCTTCAATCTGCCGACGCACCGCGCCGGCATAGACTTTGCGCATTTCGACGGCGTCGTTTTCCAACTGCGTCACTACGTTAAACATGGGCAGCCTCCAGTTCGGCGATGGCTTTTTCGATTTCCAGCTGCACGTCCGGCGTCAGGCGCAGGTGGTGTGAGTTCGACAGGTTTTCCAGATAGGTCACCCCCTGTCCCTTGATGCTGTCGAGCACGATCGCCAGCGGCCGCTGTTCACCGCCGCGCGCCGGCGCCACCGCCGCCAGCAGCGCCGCGATGTCGTCGCCCTTGATGGTCTGCACCTCAAAGCCGAAAGCGCGGAACTTGGCGGCCAGATCGAACGGTTGGATCACCTCGTCCAGCGCGCCGTCCAGCTGTTGCTTGTTGTAATCGATGAACAGCGTCAGGTTGTTCAGGTTGTGGTGGGCGATAAACTGGAACGCCTCCCAGCACTGCCCTTCGTTCAACTCACCGTCGCCGAGGATGCTGAACACCCGGTTACGACGCCCCGCCAGCCGATGGGATAACGCCATGCCGGCGGCGATCGACACGCCCTGCCCCAGCGAGCCGGTGGTGGCGTCCACGCCGCGCGTGCGCAATCGGTCCGGGTGGCTAGGCAGACGCGTGCCGTTCTGGTTGAGGGTCTTCAGCTCCGCCACCGGGAAGTAGCCCTTGATCGCCAGCGTGCTGTACAGCGCCGGGCCGGCGTGCCCTTTCGACAGCACGAAGTCATCGCGCTCCGGCCAGTCCGGATCCGCCGGATCGATACGCATCACGCTGCCGTACAGTACCGCCAGCGTCTCCACCACCGACATGCAGCCGCCGTAGTGACCGAAGCCCAGCCCGGTCAGCGCTTTCAGCGTTTCCAAGCGGATCGCCCGCGCCAGGGCGTGCAGCTCTTCAATTTCCGTTTCGCTCGTTATGTAGTTCATCAGTCTGCCCTCGTTATTTCTCGACGCGGTCAGCGGCCGGTGCGCCTTTGCGTTTTCCCAGGAAGTTATGCGCCACCAGCAGCGCGAACACGGCGACGATCGCCAGCATGATCATCTCCTTCGACATAAAGCGCGCCATGTTGCCCAGCAAGATGCCGATCGCGCCGAAGTCGGCGTCGGAGAAGGTGGTGTTGGCAAAGCCCAGCGCCCCCAGCACCGGCAGCAGCAATACCGGCAGGAAGGTGATCAGCAGCCCGTTGGCGAAGGCGCCCAGCATTGCGCCGCGCCGCCCGCCGGTGGCGTTGCCGAACACCCCGGCGGTAGCGCCGGTGAAGAAGTGCGGCACCACGCCAGGCAGGATCAGCACCATCTTCAGCTGTCCCAGCAGGAACAGCCCGGCCAATCCGCCGAGGAAGCTGAACAGGAAGCCGATCAGCACCGCGTTGGGGGCATAGGGATAGACCACCGGGCAATCCAGCGCCGGCCGCGCGTTAGGCACCAGTTTTTCCGAGAAGCCGGTGAACGCCGGCACGATTTCCGCCAGAATCAGGCGCACGCCCTGCAGGATGATGAACACCCCGGCGGCGAAGGTGATGGCCTGAATGATCGAATACACCAGGTAATTCTGGCCGCCGCTGAGCTCGCTCTCCACATAGGCCCGCCCGGCGCAGATCGCCAGGATCAGGTAGATGACGATCATGGTCATCGAGATCGAAATGGAACTGTCGCGCAGGAAGCTGAGGTTTTTCGGCAGGTTCATCTCCTCGGTCGAGCGCGAATTTTTACCCACCTTCGAGCCGATCCAGCCGGACAGCACGTAGCCCAGGGTGCCAAAGTGGCCGAAGGCGATATCGTCGTTGCCGGTGATGCGACGCATATAACGCTGGGCGATCGCCGGGAAGAACGCCATCACCAGCCCCAGGGTCAGCGCACCGGTAAACACCAGCTGCACGCCCTCAAAGCCCGCCACCGTCAGGATGATGCCGATCATGCAGGCCATGTAGAAGGTGTGGTGGCCGGTGAGAAAGATGTATTTCAGCCGGGTAAAGCGCGCCACCACGATATTCGCCACCATGCCGAACGCCATGATCAGCGCAGTGGAGGCGCCATATTTCTCCAGCGCGATGGAGACGATCGCCTCGTTGTTCGGAATGATGCCTTGAATATTAAACGCATGTTCGAACATGCCGCCCAGCGGATTGAGCGACCCGACCAATACCGTGGCGCCACCGCCCAAGACGATAAAGCCGAGAATGGTTTTTACCGTGCCTTTCACCACGTCGGAAAACGATTTCTTTTGCGCCAGCAAACCGATCAGCGCAATAAGCCCGACCAGTACCGAAGGCACCTTTAATATATCCACCACAAACTTAAGCGTTTCCTGGATAAACATATCCACCTCGCCAATCGTTTTATTCAGATGATTGAGTGGGCTTCGAAGTAAGCGCGCAGCTTGGCTTCCAGCTCATTGATGTCGATGATGTTGCTGATCACTACCAGCTGCTCGGCCGGTACGCTGGCGCTGTCGGCGATGTCTTTCGCCATTACGAACACGTCAGCAGCGCCGGGGGTAGCAGACGACAGATCGGAGTGTTCGACCTCGGCCTCCACCCCCATCTTTTTCAGCACTTTTTTAATGTTCATTTCCACCATAAAACTGCTGCCGAGACCGGAACCGCAAATCGCCATGATTTTCATAATATCCACCTGTTGAATTTAGCGTGTAGGGTAGCGCCGCCGGTCATATTCCCGGCGTTGTTAGCATTAATCGTGTTCCTGGTGATTAAACGTTAATAGCGGGCGATAATATCCTCAATTTGCCGTTTATCTGTGGCGTGAAATAACGCCTCCATCGCCGAGTTATCTGAAAATAATTCCGCCAATTGCGAAATCATTTCAATGTGGCTGTTGCCGTCGGGCGCCGAAAGCATCACCACCACCTGAACCGGATCGTTATCCGCGGAATGGAAATTCACGCCCTGATGGATCTTCAACAGCGACAGCCCCAGCGCGTTGGCGCCCTCCTCCGGCCTGGCGTGCGGCATCGCGATGCCCGGCGCCAGGACGAAGTAAGGGCCGAGCTTCTCCTGCTGATGAAAGATAGCCGTCAGGTAATTCGGCGTAATCACGCCGCCTTGCAGCAGCGGCTGCGCGCTCAGCGTGACCGCCTGGCGCCAGTCCTCCACCCGTTCGCACAGCTGTATATGATCGGCGGTCAGCCACTCTTTCAGCACATTACCCTCTCAAACGTTGATGGTTTCGGCCGGTGATTAATTCACCGACGACGGTAAAACTTTAATCAACCCCTCTCGGCGACACAGTGATGGATATCACAAAGATAGCGCTACCAAAGCGCTATCATGCGGATCTGTGATAGCGCTATCAAAACACCGCGTGGCGGCATGGCGTTAACCACAATTTTTTCTCGCTCTTTCGGGTAACGGGGTAGAATGTGCCGCATACGGGGATCGTCGAAGCCGCGCCGTCGGCTTCCCACCCTCACCATTTTTATGCGCCGCTCGCGCATTTCAGTCGGGATTAGGCATGTCGATCGGTAAAAAACGACGCAGCACAGGCAGGGTGACGTTGGCTGACGTAGCGCAGCTGGCGGGCGTCGGCACCATGACGGTGTCGCGCGCGCTGCGCACGCCGGAGCAGGTTTCAGACAAACTGCGCGAGAAGATCGACGCGGCGGTAAACGAACTGGGTTACCTGCCCAATCTGGCCGCCAGCTCGCTGGCGTCAGCGTCCTCTTACACCATCGCCATGGTGGTGCCCAGCCTGTCCGAATCCGGCTGCGCCGAGATGTTCGCCGGCCTGCAGAAAGTGCTGCAGCCGGCCGGTTATCACATCATGCTGGCGGAATCGCAGCATCACCTCGAACGCGAAGAAAAACTGCTGGAGACCCTGCTTTCTTACAACCTGGCGGCGGCGGTGCTGCTCAGCGTCGAGCATTCGCAAAATGCCCGCAACGCGCTCATCGCCGCCAACATTCCGGTGGTGGAGATCGGTGCCGTGCGCGCCGATCCGATCGACATGAGCATCGGCATCGATTACGTGGCGGCGATGTATCAGCTGACGCAAACGGTGATCGCCAGCGGCTACCAGAATATCGGGCTGCTGTGCGCCAACCAGGAACAGTGGATTTTCCAGCAGCACCTGCAGGGCTGGCACAAAGCGCTGCTGCGCAACCATATGTCGCCGCATCGGGTCATCAACGCCGCGCAGACCGCCAGCTTCAGCACCGGCGCGCAGCAGCTGCCGGAATTCTTGCTCGCCTGGCCGGAGCTGGACGCGCTGGTGTGCGCCTCGGACGAACTGGCCGGCGGCGCGCTGTATGAATGCCAGCGGCGGCGCATCAAGGTGCCGGACAATCTGGCGGTGGTGGGGTTCGGCAACAGCGAGTTCAGCCGGGTGTGCCAGCCGCCGCTGACCACCATGACCATTCCGCATCGCGATATCGGCATTCAGGCCGGCCAGGCGCTGCTGGCGCGCCTGAACGAGCAGCCCTGGCTGCCGGAAGGCACCCTGCCCGCCACGCTGTGCCGCCGCGACAGCTGCTGAATCCGCGCCATAAAAAAAGCCGGTCAATGACCGGCTTTCTCACGCGTTGGCGTCTCAGTGGTTATCGAGCGGCTTACCGTAATCCTGTTCGTTGTTGCGCGTCAGCCACAGCGACAGCGCCTTCAGCGAATCCGGGGTAAACTCGTCGCAACGCGCAGTGATCTCTTCCGGCGTCAGCCAGCATACCTCGGCCACTTCTTCTTCCTGCAGCGCGAACGGGCCGTGCGATACGCAGCTGAACAGCGCCCCCCACACCCGGCACTGATCTTCTTCGAAGTAGAACAGACCGTGCTCGGCGAAAGGCACGCCGGCGATGCCCAGCTCCTCTTCCGCCTCGCGACGCGCCGAATCCAGCACGTTTTCACCGCTTTGCACTACGCCACCCGCCGTCGCGTCCAGCCAGCCCGGGTAGAAGTCCTTGATCTCGGTGCGACGCTGCACCAGAATTTTTCCCATCCCATCATGCACCACAATATAGGTAGCACGATGGCGCAGCCGCTCCGCCCGCATCTGTTGACGACTGGATTGAGCAATCACCTCGTTTTGCTCGTCGACGATATCAACCCATTCGGTATCTGCAGCCTGACCCTGTTCCGCCATCCTCTAAAACCTTCTATTTTGGCGCGATGCATCCCGCGCGCTGGTTAATCAATGAGTGTTTTTCAAAGATTTTTATTGTGTGTGTATAAATTAGTGCGTTTAGCGTGTTAACGCCACCTCCGCGACGACCTTGCCGTCGTCGAGCGTCAGCACGCTCAAAGTGCCCCTATCCAACATGCCGTAGCTGGCCGGAAAGCCCCCTTTGGGGATGCTGACCGAGCCCGGATTGAAGCAATAGATCTCACCCTGCCGCTCCGCCTGCGGCAGATGCGTATGGCCGTAGGCCAGGACGTCACCGCGGGATAACGGCGGCAGTGCCGAGGGATGATAAAGGTGACCGTGGGTCAAAAACAATCGTCTTTTTTGCAGTAAAACCTGTTGCCAGGGCGCCTCGATGGGAAACGTCAACAGCATCTGATCGACCTCGCTGTCGCAATTGCCGCGAACGGCGATGATCTTGTCGCTATAGCGATTCAATCGTTCGGCAACCTGAGCGGGCTGATACCCGGCCGGCAGCGCGTTGCGCGGGCCGTGATTCAGCAAATCACCCAGAAGAATCAACCAGTCGGCGCCGTTTTGTGCGAACAATTCCAGCACGCGTTCGGTAGCAGGCAGCGATCCGTGAATATCTGAGGCGAACATCAGCTTCATAACCTTGTCCTATAGAGGGAAATAAGCGCCATTTTACCGCGCCGACGCCGTGCGGCAAACCGCCGCCCGCCCCGGTGGAGAATTGTGATCCAACCGAGCAGATAGCATCGGACGAATCCCACATAGCCTGCTATCCTTAGCTGCTATTGTTGGATCTCTGATATACCTTTGTGCGCGGCGAAGACCGCAGCAACGTGTAATGAATTACAGATCACCTTACCGCAGGAGGCAACATGATTGACCTGTATTACGCGCCTACTCCCAATGGTCACAAGATCACCTTGTTTTTGGAAGAGGTCGGCTTACCCTACCGTATCCATCGCGTAAACATCAGCGCCGGCGAGCAGTTCAAACCGGACTTTCTGAGCATTTCTCCCAACAACAAAATCCCGGCGATCGTCGATCAGCAACCGGTGGACGGCGGCGCGCCAATCAGCCTGTTCGAGTCCGGGGAAATTCTGCTGTATCTGGCGGAGAAAACCGGCAAGCTGTTGAGCAAGGGCCTGCGCGAACGCGCCGCCACCCTGCAGTGGCTGTTCTGGCAGGTGGCCGGTTTCGGGCCGATGCTCGGGCAGAATCACCACTTTAACCACTACGCGCCGCAGCCGGTGCCTTACGCCATCGAGCGTTACCATCTGGAAACCAAGCGGCTGTACGGCGTGCTGGAAGCTGAACTGCAAAAACACCCGTACCTGGGCGGCGACAACTACAGCATCGCCGATATCGCCACCTACCCGTGGGTGGTGTCACATCCGCGCCAACGCATCGATCTGGCAGATTACCCGGCGGTGCGCAACTGGTTCGAGCGTATCAGCAACCGCCCGGCGACCGAGCGCGCCTACAAAGTGGCCGAACAAGGCTAAGCGCCTTCCCCGACTCCCCGTCGGCCGGGGAGTCACATCGTCCCCACGTTATCTTTTCCTTACTTTCCGTGTATTCTGAACGCTAATAATCAGACCTATGGAGAATCTCTGATGTCTTTCAGTCAACCCGACGCCGTTATTCGCATTAAAAATCTGCGGCTGCGCACGTTCATCGGTATCAAGGAAGAAGAAATCAACAACCGACAGGACGTTCTGATCAACGTGGCGATCCATTACCCGGCGGACAAGGCGCGCAACAGCGAAGACATCGCCGATGCCCTCAACTACCGCACTATCACCAAAGCGATCATCCGCCATGTGGAAGATAACCGTTTCGCGTTGCTGGAAAAATTAACGCAGGATGTGCTCGACATCGTAAAAGAACACGCCTGGGTGACCTATGCTGAAGTGGAGATAGATAAACTTCTGGCCCTGCGCTACGCCGACTCGGTTTCCATGACCATGAGCTACCGCCGGGACTAACTCAGGGAGGTCGACCATGCGGATCCTGATCACCGGCGCAACGGGATTGATAGGCAGCAGCCTGACGGCCAGGCTGCTGGCGCTTTCTCACCACATTACGGTGCTGACGCGAGACGAACGGCGAGCCCGGGCCAGGCTGGGCGACCAGCCAAGCTATTGGCAAACCCTGGACGACCGGCAGTCGCTGGATGACTTCGATGCGGTGATCAATTTGGCCGGCGAACCTATCGCCGACAAGCGCTGGAGCGCGCAGCAGAAAGAGCGCCTGTGCCGCAGCCGTTTGGATCTGACCGAACGGTTGGCGCAGCTTATCAAGGCCGGCAGTACGCCGCCCGGCGTGCTGATTTCCGGTTCCGCCGTCGGCTACTACGGCGATCAGGGACAGGCGGTGGTCACCGAAGAGGAGCCGCCGCATGACGAATTCACCCACCAGCTGTGCCAACGCTGGGAAGCGCTGGCGCTGCAGGCGCAGAGCGATGCCACCCGCGTCTGCCTGCTGCGCACCGGCGTGGTGCTGGCGCCACAAGGCGGCGCACTGGCCAAAATGCTGCCGCCGTTCCGCTTCGGGCTGGGCGGCCCGATCGGCGACGGCCGCCAATATCTGCCGTGGATCCATCTCGACGACATGGTCAACGGCATTATTTATCTGCTGGATCACGCCACGCTGACCGGCCCGTTCAACATGGTCGCTCCCTACCCGGTGCATAACGAGCAGTTCGCCGCCCAATTGGCCAACGTGCTCGATCGCCCGGCGTTTCTGCGGGTGCCGGCGTTCGTCATGCGTTTGTTGATGGGGGAAGCGGCGGTGCTGGTGCTCGGCGGCCAGCGGGCAGTGCCGAAGCGGCTGGAAGAAGCCGGCTTCCACTTCCGCTATCTGGAATTGGAACAGGCGCTGGATGACGTGATTAATCAGCGGGCCGAAGCCCGCTGATCTGACGTTACTTCAACGCGCCGGACAGGAACTGCTGCAGGCGCGGGCTTTTGGGGTTGCCGAACAGCTCGGCCGGCGGCCCCTGCTCTTCGATCAACCCTTTGTGCAGGAAGATCACGTGGTTGGAAACGTGGCGCGCAAATTCCATTTCATGCGTCACCACCACCATGGTTTTTCCCTCTTCCGCCAGCTTCTGCATGATGCGCAGCACCTCGCCCACCAGCTCGGGATCCAGCGCCGACGTCGGTTCGTCAAACAGCAGCACTTCCGGCTCCATCGCCAGCGCGCGGGCAATGGAGACGCGCTGCTGCTGCCCGCCCGACAGGTGCACCGGGTATTTGCCGCGCGCCCGCTCATCGATGCCCACCTTATCCAGATAGCGCACCGCGCGATCGTGCGCTTCGGCCTTGCTCAGCCCCAGCACCTGCACCGGCGCCTCCATCACGTTCTCCAGCACCGTCATGTGGCTCCACAGGTTGAAATGCTGGAACACCATGGTCAGGCGGGTGCGCAGCAGCTGCAGCTGCTTCTTGTCGAACACCTTCAGCTGGCCGTCTTTGTCACGCACCATGCGAATGTCTTCGTTGTTCAGGCTGATCGAACCTTCGCTCGGCTTCTCGAGGAAGTTGATGCAGCGCAGAAAGGTGCTTTTGCCGGAGCCGGAGGAGCCGATGATGCTGATCACATCCCCGGCGTTGGCCGCCAGCGAGACGCCCTTCAGCACTTCGTGGTCGCCATAGCGTTTGTGCAGTTCCGTGACGGCTAATTTATTCTCAGACATGGTTTTTCTTCCCGTCATTTATCAGTGACTAACGTGTGCCATCCAGCGTCTTTCAGCCTTGCGGAACAGGCTGATTAACACGTAGGAGATGATCAGGTACAGCACCGCCGCGATGCCGAAGGCGTAGAAAGGCTGATAGGTCGCGGCGTTGATGTCGCGTGCGATTTTCAGCAGATCCGGCACGGTGGCGGTAAACGCCAGCGCGGTGGAGTGCAACATCAGGATCACTTCGTTGCTGTAAGCCGGCAGCGCGGTGCGCAGCGCCGAAGGTAAAATGATGCAGCGATACATCTTGAAGCGCGAGAAACCGTAGGCGTTGGCGGCCTCAATTTCACCGTGCGGCACCGAGCGGATGGCCCCGGCGAAGATCTCGGTGGTGTAGGCGCAGGTGTTGAGCGTCAGCGCCAGGATGGTGCAGTTGAGCCCGCTGCGGAAAAACGCGTTGAGAAACTCGCTGCCGCGCACGATCTCAAGGCTGTACATGCCGGAGTAGAACACCAGCAGCTGCACGTACAGCGGCGTACCGCGAAACACGTAGGTATAGAGCCACACCGGGAAACGCACCCAACGAATGGAAGAGACGCGTGCCACCGCCATCGGGATCGCCAGCAGCCCGCCCATCACCACCGAGGCGATCAGCAGCCACAGCGTGACCGCCACGCCGGTGAAACGGTAGCCGTCGCTCCACAGCAGCGACTGCCAATACTGTTGCAGGATATCGATCATAACTCAGCCCTCTTGACGCCCAGCGAGTAACGCCGTTCGAGCCACAGCAGCACGCCGTTGGAAACGGTAGTGAAGATCAGGTACACCACGCCGGCCACAATGGCGAAGAAGAACGGCTGATAGGTGCCTTTCCCCGCCAACTGCGTGGCTTTCACCACGTCGTTCAGGCCAAGGATCGACACCAGCGCCGTCGCCTTCAGGATCACCTGCCAGTTATTGCCGATACCCGGCAAGGCAAAGCGCATCATCGCCGGGAACAGAATGCGCCGGAAGATCTGCGCGCCGCTGAAGCCATAGGCCGTTGCCGCTTCGATCTGCCCTTTCGGCACCGCCAGATAGGCGCCGCGGAAGGTCTCAGTGAAGTAAGCGCCGTAGATAAAGCCAAGGGTCATGATACCGGCGCCGAGCGGATCGATATCAATCTGCGAGAAGCCCAGCAGCGTGGTGATGTTGTTCAGCGCGATTTGCAGGCCGTAAAAGATGAGCAGCATCAGCACCAGATCGGGCACGCCGCGGATCAGCGTGGTATAAGCGCCGAACAGACCGGAGATAAAGGGGTTATGAGACAGTTTGCCACCGGCGCCGATCAAACCGATCACCACCGCCAGCACCACGGAACTGAGGGCCAGCTCCAGCGTCACCAGAGCCCCCTCGAAAATCAGTTGGGAATAGCCTTGCAGCATCTACTTCACCCTGTGGTCTAGGATCCGAACCATCGGGGCCGGCGCACCGGCCCCGCAGTCACAACATGGAACGGGAAGCGGATTACCCGCCGTAGACGTCAAAGTCGAAGTACTTTTTCGCGTATTTATCGTAGGTGCCGTCTTTACGCATCTCGGCGAAGGCCTTGTCCAGCGCCGCTTTCAGCTCGGTATCGGTCTTGCGCAGCCCCATGCCGGTGCCGACGCCGAAGAACTTGTCATCCTTCACCGATTCGCCGGCGAACGCATAGTCTTTGCCCGGCGGCTGTTTCAGGAAGCCGTCGCTGCCCGCCACTTCATCCTGGAAAGCGGCGTCGATGCGGCCGGAGGCCAGGTCAGCATAGGCCAGATCCTGGTTCTGGTAAGGCACGACGGTGACCCCCTTCGGCTGCCACATAGCGTTGGCATAGGCTTCCTGAGTGGTGCCCTGCAGCACGCCCACGCTCTTGCCTTTCAGCGCTTCGGCGGTCGGCAACAGCTTGGAGCCCTTCGGTGCGATCAGACGCGCGTTGGCGGCATACAGCTTGTCGGTAAAAGCAATTTCCTGCTGGCGTTTGTCAGTGATGGACAGCGAAGAGATGATGGCGTCGATTTTCTTCGCCTTGAGGGATGGGATCAGCGCGTCGAAGTCGCTCTCCACGAAGGTGCATTGGGTATTGATGCGTTTGCACAGCTCTTTGGCCAAATCGATGTCAAAGCCGACCAATTCGCCTTTGGCATTTTTAGATTCAAACGGTGCGTATGTCGGATCGGTGCCAATCTTCAGCGTGGAAGGAATGGCGGCAAAGGCGCTGCTGGCGGCGCTCAAAGCCAGAACTAACGGCAAAATCAAAACCCGCTTTTTCATAAATTACCCTCAAATTGATTTTTTTGATGCCACTACGGGCATTACTTTCCCCACCAAATCAATTTGCAGTAATCGTGCCACATTAGGTGCTACGGGCGGAGGGAACGGCTCCGGCCTTCACAATACTGTTTCCTGGGACGATAACCGCAAAATTAAATCGGCCGATCGGGGCCGCGCCACTGGCTGCCGCAACAGGACGGCGCCATGAAACAGTGAACGTGATGAAGTGGGATCATTATGGCGCATACACCGCCCCAATTCAGTGCGGTGTTGCACAAATGTACCAATTTAGGGATAAAACTGTTAATTAGCACCCTGCCAACGGGTGAACAGATCGGTAGGCAGCTCGATATCAAACTGGTCGATCACCCGATTGACGGTTTGATCGATGATGTCTTCCACGCTTTTCGGTTGGTGGTAAAACGCCGGCACCGGCGGCATGATCACCGCGCCCATCTCCGCCGCCTGCGTCATCAGCCGCAAATGACCAAGATGCAACGGCGTTTCACGCACGCACAAGACCAAACGGCGGCGCTCTTTGAGCACCACATCGGCGGCGCGGGTCAGCAATCCGTCACTGTAGCTGTTAACGATGCCGGACAGGGTTTTGATCGAACAAGGCAGGATCGCCATGCCCAACGTTTTGAAGGAGCCCGAGGAGATGCCGGCGGCGATGTCGCGCGCATCGTGTACCACGTCGGCCAGCGCCTGCACTTCCCGTAGGCTGTACGGCGTTTCCAGCGCCAGCGTCTGTCTTGCAGCATTACTCATCACCAGATGGGTTTCCACCTCTGCGACGTCGCGCAAAACCTGTAACAGGCGCACGCCGTAGATGGCGCCGCTGGCGCCGGAAATGCCGATGATGAGTCGTTTCATGAAGAATGGCCTCTGCCGTAAAAAGTAAGATCAGGCAGACTTTGCCGCAATGGCGAGGGATAAGCAAGTCAGAGGAACAAGGTGCACCGCCGCAGACGCGGCGATGCACCTTGAGGGATCAACGCAGACCGTTAGCCTTCGTTGTGCAGTTCCAGATTTTCCGCTTCGGTTTGCACCCGCATCGCCTTGGCATCGTCGCTGCGCAACGACTCCAGGTATTCCAGATAGCTTTGGTCGACGTCTTTGGTCACGTAGATGCCGTTGAATACCGAGCATTCGAACTGGACGATGTCCGGGTTCTCTTCGCGCACCGCCTCGATCAGATCGTCCAGGTCCTGGAAAATCAGCCCGTCGGCGCCGATGATCTGACGGATTTCATCCACTTCACGCCCGTGGGCGATCAGTTCGTTGGCGCTCGGCATGTCGATGCCGTAGACGTTAGGGAAACGCACTTCCGGCGCGGCAGAAGCCAGATACACACGTTTGGCGCCCGCTTCGCGCGCCATCTCGACGATTTGCTCAGAGGTCGTGCCGCGCACGATGGAGTCATCCACCAGCAACACGTTCTTGTCGCGGAACTCGGCACGGTTGGCGTTCAGCTTGCGACGTACCGACTGACGACGCGCCTGCTGGCCCGGCATGATAAAGGTGCGGCCAACGTAGCGGTTTTTCACGAAGCCCTGGCGGTATGGCTTCTCGAGAATACGCGCGATCTCCAGCGCGATATCGCAGGAGGTTTCAGGAATCGGGATCACCACGTCGATGTCCAGATCTTCCCACTCGCGGGCGATCTTCTCGCCCAGCTTCTGGCCCATGCGCACGCGGGCGCTGTAGACCGAGATTTTGTCCATAAAGGAGTCCGGGCGCGCGAAATAAACGTATTCGAACAGGCACGGGTTGGTTTTCGGGTTCTCTGCGCACTGGCGGGTGAACAGCTGGCCCTTGGTGGTGATGTACACCGCTTCGCCCGGCGCCACGTCGCGCAGGAACTCAAAGCCCAGGGTATCCAGCGCCACGCTCTCGGAAGCCACCATGTACTCGCTGCGGCCATCCTCCAGCGTGCGCTTGCCGATCACCAGCGGGCGAATGCCGTTCGGGTCGCGGAACGCCAGCAGGCCGTGGCCGATGATCATCGCCACGCAGGCGTAAGCGCCGCGCAGTTGCTGATGCATGGCAGCGACCGCGGTAAAGATGTTGTCGGCCTCCAGCGGATAGTGCGGGAAGCGATCCAGTTCGCTGGCCAGCACGTTCAGCAGGATTTCCGAGTCGGAGGTGGTGTTGACATGGCGACGGCCGCTTTCGAACAGATTTTGGCGCAGCTCATGGGCGTTGGTCAGGTTACCGTTGTGGGCCAGCGTAATGCCGAACGGCGAGTTGACGTAGAACGGCTGGGCCTCAGAGGCGCTCGAGCTGCCGGCCGTCGGGTAACGCACATGGCCAATGCCCATGTTGCCCTGCAAGCGTTGCATATGGCGCGCCTCAAACACATCTTTCACCAGGCCGTTGGCTTTACGCAAACGGAACCCGTTGTGGGCGTCAATGGTGACGATGCCTGCGGCATCCTGGCCACGGTGCTGAAGCACCGTCAGCGCATCATAAATCGACTGGTTTACCGGCATGAAACCGGCGATACCGACAATACCGCACATGTTGTCTTTTCCTCATCAGCGCTACCGCCCCGGCAATTGGGTCGGCAAGAAACTCGACGTGCTCTGCAGGTAGTCAAAGAACCACCTGATGACGTAACTGAACTGGGGAATGAGCTGCGACTGTTTCCAGTCGGCGCTTTGTGAGAAGCCGGTAAAGGTGTCCAGGAAGAACAGGATCGCCGCGACGATCAACACGCCGCGCAGCGCGCCGAAGCAGATGCCCAACACGCGGTCGGTACCCGACAACCCGGTTTTCTCTACCAGTGAGCTAATCACATAGTTAACAATAGCCCCTACGATCAAGGTCGCGATGAACAAAATCGCGATCGCGATGCCATTTCGCACCAGTTCATCTTCAAAACGAGTGAAATAGACCGCAAGGTAAGAGTAGAAATGGCTGGCAACAAAAAACGCACATCCCCATGTCACAAGTGACAATGCTTCGCGAACAAACCCTCGGATCAGGCTCACCAGAGCCGAAAATCCAATCACCGCTATAATGACGTAATCAATCCAGACCATGAACTATTCCAATGATGAATCGCCCCTGCATCCAATTCGCGGCGAATTCTAACAGAAAAAGAAAACGTTTGCGTAGGGGATTTCCTACCACGTTACAAATAAAAAGCGGCGATTAAAAAATTCCCAATCGCCGCGCCTACATAGGTGATTTAGCCTGTAAAAGGCGCGGTTTTTCTCGCTTTCTCTCCACCACTCCTTAATTCAGGGGCGCATCCTGCTGCGCCCCTGCGGGGTTTAACGGCCGTACGGCTTCACCTGCCCGCTCAGCCCGCTGATCGAGTTCAGCGACGGCAGCGCCGCCTGCAGCTTCTGCTTGGACGCGTCCGGGCCGACGTAGATGCGGGTGATCTGCCCCTGCACCGGCGTTGACGGCACGGTAAAGGCGCGATAGCCCGAGAGGCGCAGCGAGGCGACAATCTCATTCGCCTTGGCGGCGTTTTTCAACGCCCCGAGCTGCACGACATAAGCTTGCCCGGCCGGCGCTTTTTCTTCCGCCGGTTTCGGCTGCGGTGCCGGTTCAGGTTTCGGCGTCGGTTCCGGTTTCGGCTCTGGCTTCGGCACCGGTTTCACTTCCACTGGCTTCGGCTGCGGTGCCGGTTTCGGTTTTACTTCTGCCGGTTTGGTTTCCACCGGTTTCGGCTTGGGCTGCGGCACCGGCTGAGGACGCGTTTCAACCGGCGGCGGTGCCACCTGCGTCGGTTGCTGAGCAGTCTGCTGCACCGCCTGTTGCGCTGCCGCTTCGTTGGCCGCCTGCTGCTCGACCAGCGCGCCCGCCCCTTCCGGCGGCTGCGCCGGCAACGGCTGCGTCACCGGTGGCAGCACGTCGTTCTCTTCGACGTCGCCCGCCTTTGGCACCAAAGGAATGGCCGCGAATTCATCCTCGTAATGCTTCTTTTTGCCGTCCAGCAGCCCTGGCAGGATGATTACCCCCAGCGCCACCAGAATCACGGTTCCGACCAGTCGGTTCTGAAATTTACTCGCCACTCACACTCCCCGCATCTCGTCTAACGCCGCCATCACCTGCGCCACGGTGTGGAACGATCCACAGACGATCACAATATCCTGTTTATCAGCATCCTGCATAGCCTGCCGCCAGGCAGTTTCGACATCATTAAAGCGGCGCGGTTCCGTCAGATGCTGCGCCAGCTGTTCGACGCTGGCGCCGCGCGGCCCGTCAAGCGGCGCACAGTACCATTCATCCACCTGCTCGCTGAGGCAGGCCAGCGTACCGGCGATGTCCTTGTCCGACAGCATGCCCACCACCGCGCGCACCTTGCCGCCGTCGCGCGGCAGCCTGGCCAGACGCCCGGCCAGATAGCCGGCGGCGTGTGGGTTGTGCGCTACGTCGAGGATCAGCGTCGGCTCCCGCCGCACGATCTGGAAGCGCCCCGGCAGCGTCGCCTGCTGCAGCCCGGTGAAGATCGCGCGTTCGTCAATCTCCAGCGGGGAGCAGTTCAGCGCCGCCAACGCGGTAGCGGCATTGGCCAGCGGTACGTTCGGCGTCGGCAGATCGGTCAGCAGCGTGTCGCCGCCCTGCCACTGCCAGCGATCGCCCTGCTCGCTGAAGCTCCAGACTTCGCCGCGGCGATACAGCGGCGCGCCCAGCGTTTCGGCGACCTGGCGAATGCTGTCCGGCATGTCGGGTTCGCCCACCACCGCCGGCTTGCCGCTGCGGAAAATGCCGGCCTTTTCACGGCCGATGCTTTCGCGATCGTTACCCAGCCAGTCGGTGTGATCGAGCGCGATGCTGGTGATCACCGCCACGCTCGGCTCGACGATGTTGGTAGCGTCAAGACGCCCGCCCAGCCCCACTTCCAGGATCACCACGTCGAGCCGCGCCTGTTTAAACAGCTGCAGCGCCGACAGGGTGCCAAATTCGAAATAGGTCAGCGACGTTTCGCCGCGGCCGGCTTCAATGGCAGCGAACGAGCGGCTGTGCTCCGCTTCGCTCAGTTCTTCCCCCTGAATGCGTACGCGTTCGGTGTAGCGCACCAGATGCGGCGAACTGTAGACACCGACGCGCAGGCCGGCGGCCAGCAGAATGGCTTCGAGGGTGCGACAGGTGGTGCCTTTGCCGTTGGTGCCGGCAACGGTGAACACCGTGGGAGCGGGGGTCAGTAAATCCAGATGCGCCGCGACGCGCTGTACGCGCTCAAGGCCGAGTTCGATCGCCTGGCTGTGCAGACGTTCCAGATAGTAAAGCCACGAGCTCAATGGCGACGTGGCTTGGGGAATTTGGTGGTTTTGCATGAGTCCCATCACTGAACTTGGGTTCATTAATCCATCAGGGCACCACCCTCACCGCGGTAAAGGCGATGCGCTTCGTTACCGCCGCCAGCCTGCAAACCGCAGCGAGATAGGCTACGGCTGGCAGGGAACGGGCATCAGCCGTCACTTAGCCACAAAGTGGCGGCTGAACCCGGGCGGGATCTGTCTTTGCCTCAGGCGTCGGCCTGCTGCTCCGGCTCAATGACCGGCGCGACCTCATCGAAATGCGGCTGCGGCTGGTTGGTCAGCTTGGACAGAATGCTCGCCAACGTCTGGCGCATTTCCGGACGGCGAACGATCATGTCGATCGCGCCTTTTTCGATCAGGAACTCGCTGCGCTGGAAGCCCGGTGGCAATTTCTCGCGCACGGTCTGCTCGATGACGCGCGGGCCGGCAAAGCCGATCAGCGCTTTCGGCTCGGCGATGTTGATGTCGCCCAGCATCGCCAGGCTGGCGGAGACGCCGCCCATGGTCGGATCGGTCAGCACGGAGATGTACGGCAAGCCGCGCTCCTGCATCTTAGCCAACGCCGCGCTGGTTTTCGCCATCTGCATCAGCGACATCAGCGCTTCCTGCATGCGTGCGCCGCCGCTGGCGGAGAAGCACACCAGCGGACAGTTGTCCTCCAGCGCCTGCTCAACCGCACGCACGAAACGTGCGCCGACCACGGAAGACATCGAGCCGCCGATGAAAGCGAATTCGAAGGAGGCCGCGACGATCGGCATGCCGTACAGCGTGCCCTTCATCACCACCAGCGCATCTTTCTCGCCGGTCGCTTTCTGTGCGGCGACCAGGCGATCTTTATAGCGCTTGGAATCCTTGAATTTCAGAACGTCCTTCGGCTCCAGATCGCTGCCCAGCTCCACTTCGCTGCCTTCGTCCAGCAGGGTATGCAGACGCGCGCGCGCGCCCATACGCATGTGGTGGTCGCACTTCGGACACACTTCCAGATTACGCTCCAGCTCGGCGCGGTAGAGAACCTGGCCGCAGCTGTCGCATTTGGTCCAGACCCCTTCAGGAATGCTCGCCTTACGGGTTTGTGTGATATTGCTCTTGTTAAGAATTCGTTCAATCCAGCTCATCGATGACCTTTCTGTTTGAACCTGGCACACGCCAGTCCGCTGTTCATGCTTTAACAATCCCCCCGAAAACACCCCAATGAAAAAATGCCCGTTCGCGGCGCGGCAAGCGCGGCGACTGAGGCATCGGCTTCAGGGTTGTTCGCAGGAACAGACCATAATGTCGCTCATTAAACCATATCGGCCCGACGCTGTGGACAAAAAACTGGTCGAACCGACAGGTTAAGCGATGTTTTTACTGTTTTTGCTGGCGGGCAGCCGCGCGCTTGTGGCGCCAAATTTCAATCACACCCGGCAGAATCGAAACGATGATGATCCCGACGATCAGCAGTTTCAGGTTCTCCTGCACCACCGGCAGATCGCCGAACAGGTAGCCAGCATAAGTGAAGAGCAGCACCCAAACCAGTGCGCCAATCACGTTGTAGGCGGCGAAGTGGCGATAGGACATATGCCCCATACCGGCGACGAACGGCGCAAAAGTACGCACGATCGGCACGAATCGCGCCAGAATAATCGTTTTCCCACCGTGTTTCTCATAGAACTGGTGCGTCTTGTCCAGATAGCTGCGGCGGAAAATTTTCGAATTCGGGTTGCTGAACAGCTTTTCGCCGAACAACCGCCCGATAGTATAGTTCACCGCATCGCCGAGGATCGCTGCCACCACCATCAACGCCACCATGGTATGCACGTTCAGATCGTTGGTCGGCAACGCCGCCAGCGCACCGGCGACAAACAGCAAAGAATCCCCCGGCAGGAACGGCGTCACCACCAGACCGGTTTCGCAAAACAGGATCAGGAACAGAATAGCGTAGACCCACATGCCGTATTGTGCGACCAGTTCGGCCAGGTGCACATCAATATGCAGAATGAAATCAATAATAAACTTGATGATGTCCATAAATTCTCTCATTGATGCCGGGTGTTTCAATCACCCGGCAGAAGCACAAGGGAGCGACGCTTTCAGGCGTGCCGGCGTTTAATCGTCGGGCAAAAACAGCGGCCCCATCGGCGGCCGCGGCAGACCAAAGTGGTCGGGATAATCCACGGCAACCAGATACAGCCCCTCGGCTCGCGCCGTCGCCGCCGCCAGATTGCGATCTTTCAGCGCCAGCAACTCGGCCATCCAGTTCTCATCCTGATTGCCGCAGCCGATCTCCATCAGGCTGCCGACGATGTTGCGAACCATGTGATGCACGAAGGCATTCGCCTTGATATCTACCACAATATATTCGCCGTAGCGCGTAACCTTAACGTGTTTTACGCAGCGCCACGGGGTGCGCGACTGACATTGCACCGCGCGGAACGAAGTGAAGTCATTCTCGCCCAGCAGCGCCTGCGCCGCCCGATGCATGCGTTCGGCGTCCAGCGGGTGATAAAAGTGCGTCACCCCCTGTTGCAGCACCGCCGGCCGGTAGCGATGGTTGAAAATAATATAGCGATAACGGCGCGCGGTGGCGCTGAAACGCGCGTGAAAATCGTCGGCGACGGGGCTCACCCAGCGCACCGCGATGTCCGGCGGCAGATGGGTGTTCACCCCCATCGTCCAGGCGGCGTCCTTGCGGCGCGCGGTGGTTTCGAAATGCACCACCTGCCCGGTGGCGTGGACGCCGGCGTCGGTGCGCCCGGCGCACAGCACGGTAATCGGCGCATCCGCCACCTTGCTCAACGCCTGCTCCAGGCGTTCCTGCACGCTGGCCACTTCTTGCTGCCGCTGCCAGCCGTAGTACCGGCTGCCGTCATATTCGATGCCCAGCGCGATCTTCAGCGTCGGCTGAGCGGGCGAGACCACCTCAGACATCAGTACATCTGCTCCTGCACCAGACGCTCGGCGGTTTCGATAGCCATCAGCGCGCCGCCGAAGCGCACGTTGTCCGCCACCGTCCAGAACTGCAGCAGCTCAGGGATGCCGTAATCGTTACGCAGACACCCGATGCTGAGCACATCGCTGCCGGAGGCTTCGGTGACCTGAGTCGGGTAATCGTCCTCTTCGCTCAGCTGAATGTCCTCGGCCTCTTCGAGCTCGCTGCGCGCCTCTTCGGCGGATAGCGGGCGCAGCGCTTCCAGGTGCACCACCTGCGCGTGGCCGTAAAACACCGGCGACTGAACGCAGCTCACCGAAATCGGCAGCCCTTCATCCTGCAGCACCTTGCGCACCTGATCGACGATCAGGCGTTCTTCGCGCACGCTGCCCTGCTCGTCGGCGACAAGCGGCAACAGGTTGAACGCCAGCTGCTTGCCGAAAACGCCCTCCTCGGCCGGGATGCCGTTCAGCAGACGCGCGCTCTGGCCGGCCAAGTCGTCCACCGCCACCTTGCCGCGCGACGATACCGACATCAGCGTGGTGACGTGCAGGCGCGACAGCCCCGCCTGTTCGGTCAGCGGTTTGATCGCCGTCAGCAGCTGGCTGACCATGCTGTCAGCCACCGCCACGATATTGCGGTTGCGGTAATCCGCCAGCACCTGCGGGTTAACGCCCGGTACCACCAGCGGCACATCCGGCTCCATGGCGAGCAGGCCGCTGGTGTCGATCACCAGGCAGCCCATGTTGCCGGCCTCTTCGGCATAGCGTGCGGAAGCTTCGCTGCCGGCGACGAAGAAGGCCAGCTGCGCCTGCGACCAGTCGAACTCTTCGGCGTTTTGCACCAGAAGAGACTTGCCGTTGAAGCGCACATTGGCACCCGCGCTGCGTTCGCTTGCCAGAGGATAGAGCTCACCCACCGGGAACTGGCGTTCCTGCAACAATTCCAGCAACGCTTCACCTACCGCGCCAGTGGCGCCGAGCAGCGCGATATTCCAGCCGTCAGACATTGGGTTTTCTCCAGAGTATTTCATTCATAAAAGCAGACGGGCAGTGCAGCCACCGCCCGATAATCTTTGCCGCTCACTGTAGCGACGTTGGCTTAAGACAACCTTACGCGCTACGCCAGGCTGAAGCCCAGTTTGCCGAGCAGCTCGGCGCTGGCACTGTCATCGCATTGCACGGCCAGCGAAGACCACTCGCGGCGTTCCTGGTAGTGCTTGCGCAGGCGATCGAATTCGCCCGGTTGCCCGGCGACTTTGCGCAGCGGCGCATCATCGCGGCGCACATCATACACCAAGTGCATCAATCGTTTTAACCGCGCTTCATCCAGCGGTCCGTTGAGGCGAATCTGGCTGAACTCCGGCACCGGCAGCAGCGAGGCCAACGCCACCTGCTGCGGCTGCCCCAGATGGCGGCTGAACGCTTCGAACACCTGAGTGGTGCCGCGCGCCTTGCCTTCCAGCGTATACCCGGCGATGTGCGCGGTACCGATATCCACCCGCGCCAGCAGCGGCAAGGAGAGATCCGGCTCCGGTTCCCACACGTCCAGCACCGTGCTCAGCTTTTTGCCCTTTTCCAGCGCCTGCAGCAAGGCGGCGTTATCCACCACCGGCCCGCGGCAGGCGTTGATCAGAATGCGGTTGTCCGGCAGCGCCGCCAACAGCTCGGCGTCCGCCAGATGCAGCGAATGGTATGGGCCGGATTTATTCAACGGCGTATGGAAGGTCAGCACGTCGGCCTCGGCCACCAGCTTCTCCAAAGGCCAGAACTCCCCGGCGTCGCCGCGATCGGCGCGCGGCGGATCGCACAGCAGCGTGCGCACACCCAGCGCTTTGAGGCGCGCGTCCAGGCGGGAACCGACGTTGCCCACGCCGATGATGCCGACGGTTTTATCCCGCAGATGGAAGCCATCGCGTTCGGCCAGCAGCATCAAGGCAGAGAACACATACTCGACCACCGCAATGGCGTTGCAGCCCGGCGCGGCGGAAAAGCCAATGCCCTGCCGTTGAAGCCAGGCGTCATCGACGTGATCGGTGCCGGCGGTGGCGGTACCGACAAAGCCGATGCGGCTGCCGGCCAGCAACGCTTCATTGACCTTGGTGACCGAACGCACCATCAGCGCATCGGCATCCGCCAGCGCCTCACGCGGGATCGGGCGGCCCGGCACCGCCTGCACGTCGCCCAGGCGGCTGAACAGCTCGGCCGCGTACGGCATATTTTCATCAACCAGAATTTTCACTGCGTTCTCCGACGGTTTACGGCTATTTGTCTGCGAAATAGTGTGCCACTGAATCAGGCACGGCGAAAGCGCTCAGGGGTGGTGCCGGCGATCTGCTGGAACATGACGATAAACGCCGACGCGGAGCTGTAGCCGACGTCCAGCGCCACGTCCTGCACGGTCTTGCCCTGCTCGAGCAGCGACACGGCATGCAGAAAACGCAGGCGCTGGCGCCATTCGCTGAACGACATGCCCAGATCCTGCTGACAGCGGCGCGACAGCGTGCGCTCGGTGGTGTAGACCCGAGCCGCCCACGCCGCCAGCGAGGTGTTGTCCGCCGGGCAGTGCTCCAGCGCTTCCAGCACCGGCGCCAAAAATTTGTCGTCCGACGACGGCAGATAGGTTTGCTGGCGCGGCGACAGGCGCAGCTGGTCGATCAGCACCTGACACAGACGCAAATCCTCCTCCGCCTGCGGAATGTACTGCTTGCGCGCATAGAAATCCTCGGCGATGGCGCGGAAGATCGGCGTTACGCTCACCAGACAGGGGTCGGCCGGCATGCCGGTGCACAGCGCCGGCGTGATGTCCACCATGCGGCACTGCGCCAGCCGCTGGTTATAACAGGAGTGTTCGATGCCGGCCGGCGCCCACAGCACGAACTCCGGCGGCGCCAGAAAGCGCTGCCCGCCGATGCGCAGCACCATCACCCCGGCTTTGACCCACATCAACTGGCCCCAGGTGTGGCTGTGCGGCTGAAATTCGGTGCGCGCGTTGAACTCCTCGCAGCGGAACTGCACCGGGTTGGGCGCCGGGATCAACGACTCAGGGAAATGGCGGATTTCTGGCATGGTTTCGTCCCGTGATTTGTCTTGTTTACGCCGATTTTTGTCTGGATATCGCTATATATGATAAACCGGACACGCGTAGACTAGCCAGCATGTTGGACGTTATTGAGAATAATTATCATGAATATGCTCTTCCCACTGTTGGCCGTGCTGATTTGGTCGATTAACGCCGTCGTCAGCAAACTCTCCGCCACCGCCATCGATCCGGCGGCCATCTCGCTCTACCGCTGGCTGTTGGCGCTGATTGCCCTCACGCCGTTCGTGCTGCCGGGCGTGCTGCGCAACTGGGCGCAGGTGCGCGCCAACTGGTGGAAATTGATGATCCTCGGTTTGCTGGGCATGGTGCTGTACCAAAGCCTGGCGTATTACGCCGCGCACAGCGTCAGCGCGCTGTTTATGGGCATCATCGTGTCGCTGATCCCGCTGCTGACCATCCTGATCAGCATCGTACTGCTGCGCATTGCGCCGACCGTCGGCGTGCTGCTCGGCAGCATACTCTCCTTCTGCGGCCTGATCTGGCTGGTCAGCGGCGGTCAGCCCGGCGTGCTGCTGCAGCATGGTATTGGCAAGGGGGAATTGATGATGCTGCTCGCCACTGCCTCTTACGCGCTGTATGGCGTGTTGACCAAACGCTGGGCCATCGCGCTGCCGAACTGGCAATCGCTGTATGTGCAGATCCTGTTCGGCGTGCTGTTGCTGCTGCCTAATTTCCTGATGGCGGAGGATGTCGGATTGAACGGCCATAACCTGCCGCTGGTGCTGTTCGCCGGCATTCCGGCTTCGATCATCGCCCCGTTCCTGTGGATCCAGGGCGTGATGCGCCTGGGTGCCAACACCGCCTCGATCTTCATGAACCTGGCGCCGGTGTTTACCGCCGCTATCGCCGTGCTGTTCCTGCATGAACAGCTGCACGGTTACCACCTGATCGGCGGCGGCATCACCTTGCTGGGCGTGATCCTGTCGCAGCGGCTGCGCACGCCGCTGACGCGTAAAGCCAAAGCCCCGGCGGCCAACGCAGAGTCCTGCAAAGAACAGGCTTAAGGCAGCAGCCTGAAACGCACCCGCACCAACAGGCCGCCCAGCGCGGCGGAGCTCAGCAGCTCCGGGCGGGTGCCGTGATACGCGGTGATGTCTTTCACCAACGCCAGTCCCAATCCGGCGCCCGGCTGATCGCCCACGTTGTCCAGGCGGTGAAACGGCTGCAGCGCCAGCGCCTTGTCCTGCAAGGCGATGCCGGGGCCGCTGTCTTCTATCTCCAGCACGCCTTCCCCTGCCGCCTTATCCTGAGTGAGGCGCGCGGTCACCACGCCCTGACGCGGCGTGTATTTTAGCGCGTTGTCCAGCAGGTTGGCGCACAGCTCGGCCAACAGCAGCGGCTCCCCTGCCACCTGACACGCCGCCTCGCCTTCGAACCCGAGATCGATCTGTTTACTGCGCGCCTGCGGCAAGCGGGAAAAGCAGGCATCGCGCAGCACCTGCGTCAGGTTGACCGGTTGCAACTTACGATCGGCCTGGTGCTCGCTGGCCTTCAGGCGTGAAAGATGCAGCAGGCGGTCGGTCAACGCCACGGTATTATCCAGCGTCGCGCTCATCGCCTGCAGGCTTTCGCGCCACTGCTGTGGCCGGTCACTGGCCAGCGCTACCCCAACCTGAGTCTTCAACACCGCCAGCGGCGTGCGCAGTTGGTGCGAAGCGTCGGCGCTGAAGCGCTCCTGACGCGCCACCATCAGCCGCAGCCGTTCGATATAGCGATTGAACGCCACCAGCAGCGGCTGCATCTCCGACCATGGCAATACCCGCGGCAAGGGCGTCAGCTCGCCCGGATCGCGCCGCAGCATGATGCCGGAGAGCTTACGCATCGGCTTCAACACCCGCTTGAGCAATGCGAACGCCAGGATCAGGGTTAACGCCACCACCGTGCCCTGACTCAGCAGCGCCGCGATCATCATCTGCCGCGCCAGGTAACGGCGCGACTCCAGGGTTTCCGCCACCAGAATGGTCGCCATGCCGCTCACGCCCGACTCGTTGACCGGTTGAAACAGCGCCGCCACGCGGATCGGCCTGCCGAGGTATTCCGCATCGTAAAAATGCACCAGCGCCGGGTAGAGCGTGGAACGCGGGATATGGGGCGGCAAAGGCGGCAAATCGTCATAGCCCGAGATGCTTTTCCCCTGCGGCGAGATCACCTCGTAATAGAGCTGATCGTTCATGTTGCGCTCGAAGCTGTCGAGCACCACATAGGGCACATCGACCGCCAACTTGCCTTCACGCACCACCAGCCGCTCCGCTACGGTGCGCGCCGACGCCAGCAGCGTGCGATCGTAAGCCAGGGTAGCGGCGCTCATGGCGCTAAAATAGTGGGTGTAGATCGAGATGCCGCCCAACGCCACCAGCGGCAGGCCAAAAAACAGCAGCAGTTGATAGAACAACGAACGCGGCGCGTTAAACCACCGCATTGCACAGCTCCAGGCTGTAACCCAGACCGCGCAGCGTGATGATTGCCACGTCGCTGCCCTGCAGCTTTTTCCGCAAACGGTGTACGTAAAGCTCGATGCTCTCCGGATTGGCCTCGTCAGACAGCGTAAACACCTGCTCAAACAGCTGCTGCTTGGCCACCGGGCGGCCGCGCCGGTGCATCAACGCGGTCAACACCGCCAGCTCGCGCGGCGTCAGCGCCAGCGGCTTGCCCTCCAGCAGGAAATAGCCTTCGTCGTGATAGGTCAACGCACCGTACTGCAACGCCGGCTGCGCGGCGCCGACGCTGCGGCGCAGCAGCGCCCGAATGCGCGCTTCCAGCTCGTCCAGTTCGAACGGCTTGGTGAGGTAATCGTCCGCCCCCAAATTCAGGCCCTTCACCCGATCGGCCACGTCGGTGCGCGCCGTCAGCAGCAGTACCGGCAGATCCTGCCCGCGCTTGCGCAGGCGCGCCAGCAAATCCAGGCCGTTCAAACGTGGCAGCGCCACATCCAACACCGCCAGCGCATAGCGTTCGTTGAGCAACAGATGATCGGCCGCCACGCCGTCCGGGGCGACGTCGACGGCAAAGCCGGCGCCGGTCAGCGCCTTTTGCAACCAGTGAGACAGCTCGGGGTGATCTTCAACCAATAACAGTCGCATGTTTCCATTCCATTGATTTACCTGAACAACCTGGCGCCAACAGCGCGCTTGTTAACAGGTCGATAACAGAGAATGGCATGGAAAATAAGGGGATAAAAGAGCGCCGCGCCGCCAGTTTTGGGAGCTGGCACACAATTATGCGTATGGAGCGCGATCGCAGGACGGTATCAGATCAGCGGAATGGGGCTATCGGCAACGGCAATGTCCAGCACCGGGCGCAGCTGGTCGGCGGTAAACGGCGAAGAAACCAGCACGGAGCGATTGTTGGCGGCAAACATCAGATCGATGCCGGTCACGCAGGCGGTCATCTGGCAAGCATACTTTTCACCGTCGGCGTTAACGAAATGCAGCTCAAACACGCCAATATCGGCACGCAGCCGCTTTAAACGGCACTGCCCGGTTTCACCGGTCATCTCTGCATAGACCTTTGGCAGCCGTTTAATCGCGCACACTTTGGCGCTGTCCCTGCCACCAAACAATTTCCCTAACGAAAACATATTGCTGCGTCTCTATTCATTTCATTGCTCATGATTTTATCGCGAAAGCAGAACCGCAAACCTGATATTACGCAGGATTTTTGCCGGTTTTGCCCCCTGTTCTTCTCTTCCTTTCTATGGTAGCGCACCCGTGATTCGCTGGCGACAAGCGACCCCAATCACAGACTGGAAACTTTTCCGGCCGCTGAAAGGTAAATGAAAGGTTGTTGTTTTAACAATCCTGCAACCGCATCCAGCGGGATTTCACAACCAGAACAATACCGAGGGCAAATCACAATGAAAAAAATAATGACCCGTACCTTTACCGCCGCCGCCCTGCTGCTGGCGGCCAATCAGGCCTTTGCCGTGGAAGCGCCCAAACGCACCGAATGTATCGCGCCGGCCAAGCCCGGCGGCGGCTTCGATCTGACCTGCAAGCTGATTCAGGTGTCACTACAGGACACCAAGGCCATCGATAAGCCGATGCGCGTCACCTATATGCCCGGCGGCGTCGGTGCGGTGGCCTATAACGCCATCGTCGCGCAGCGGCCGGCGGAGTTCGGCACCGTGGTGGCCTTCTCCGGCGGCTCGCTGCTCAACCTGGCCCAGGGCAAGTTCGGCCGCTACAACGTGGACGACGTGAAATGGCTGGCGGCGGTCGGTACCGACTACGGCATGATCGCGGTGCGCGCCGATTCGCCTTACAAGACCCTGAAAGACCTGATGGACGCCTTCCAAAAAGATCCCAACAGCGTAGTGTTCGGCGCCGGCGCCTCCATCGGCAGCCAGGACTGGATGAAAACTGCGCTGCTGGCGCGCGAAGTCGGCGTGGATCCACGCAAGATGCGCTATGTGGCATTCGAAGGCGGCGGCGAACCGGTAACCGCGCTGCTGGGCAACCATATCCAGGCGGTCTCCGGTGACCTGAGCGAGATGGTGCCTTATTTGCAGGGCGACAAGATCCGCGTGCTGGCGGTATATGCCGAGCAACGTCTGCCGGGTCAGTTGGCCGATATTCCCACCGCCAAAGAGCAGGGATACAGCCTGGTGTGGCCGATCATTCGCGGCTTCTACGTCGGGCCGAAAGTCAGCGATGAAGAGTATCAGTGGTGGATCGACACCTTCCAGAAAATGATGGCGACCGACGAATTCAAGCAGCAGCGCGATCTGCGCGGCCTGTTCGAGTTCAACATGACCGGCAAAGAGCTGGACGCCTACGTGAAGAATCAGGTTGCCCAATACCGTGAGCAGGCGAAAGTGTTCGGCCTGGCCAAATAACCGCAGGGGAAAACCATGAGCGATCGTATTTTTGCCGGCTTCTGGCTGCTGCTGTGTATCGGCGGGCTGTTCATCGGCTGGGGCATCCAAAGTGAATACAGCTATGAACCGCTGGGGCCGCGCCCGTTCCCGCTGGCGATCCTCAGCCTGATGGCGCTGTGCGCGGCCCTGCTGTTGCTGCGCCGCCCGCAGGCGGTGGAGTGGCCGCACAACAAGGTGCTGCAGCGGCTGCTGGTGCTGGTGATCACCCTGGTGCTGTATGCCTGGGGCTTTGAATGGCTGGGCTTCCCGCTGGCGACCGCGCTGCTGACGTTCAGCATCGGCCTGCTGTTTCAGGCCAGCCTGCCGGCGGCGGCCATTTCCGGCGTCGTCATGGGCGCAGCGCTGTATTACGCCTTTGACCAACTTCTCGATGTCACACTGCCGCTCGGCGCCTGGCTGAGCTAACGGGAGCGATGATGGATACCTGGATGTATTTGACCCAAGGGTTCGAAGTGGCACTGGTGCCGCAGAACCTGATTATCGCCCTGATCGGCTGCTTCGTCGGCACCATCGTCGGCCTGCTGCCGGGCCTCGGGCCGATCAACGGCGTAGCGATCCTGCTGCCGCTGGCGTTTGCCCTCAAGCTGCCAGCCGAATCGGCGCTGATCCTGCTGGCGACGGTGTATATCGGCTGCGAGTACGGCGGGCGCATCTCATCGATTCTGCTCAACGTGCCGGGCGACGCGGCGGCGATCATGACCGCGCTGGACGGCTACCCGATGGCACAGCAGGGGCGCGCCGGCGTGGCACTGTCCATCTCGGCGGTCAGTTCGTTCGTCGGATCGATGATCGCCATCGGCGGCATCATCCTGTTCGCGCCGCTGCTGGCCCGCTGGTCGCTGGCCTTCGGCCCGGCGGAGTATTTCGCCCTGATGGTGTTCGCCATCGCCTGCCTCGGCAGCATGATGAGCCAAAACCCGCTGAAATCCCTGCTGGCGGCGCTGATCGGCCTGGGGCTGGCGACGGTGGGCGTCGACGCCAACACCGGCGTTTACCGCTTTACTTTTGACAGCGTGCACCTCTCCGACGGCGTGCAGTTTATCGTGGTGGTGATCGGCCTGTTCTCGGTCAGCGAGATCCTGCTGATGCTGGAAAGCACCAGCGCCGGGCAAAAGCTGGTGCGTAAAACCGGCCGGTTGCTGTTCAACCGCAAAGAGGCGGCGCAGTGCGCAGGCCCTACTCTGCGCTCGTCGGTGATCGGCTTCTTCGTCGGCATTCTGCCAGGCGCCGGCGCCACTATCGCCAGTGCGCTGACCTACATGACCGAGAAGAAAATCAGCGGCAACAGCGACACCTTCGGCAAGGGCGACATCCGCGGCGTAGCGGCGCCGGAAGCGGCCAACAATGCCTCGGCCTGCGGCTCGTTCATTCCGATGCTGACGCTGGGGGTGCCGGGTTCCGGCACCACGGCGGTGATGATGGGCGCGCTGACGCTGTACAACATCACCCCTGGCCCGGCGATGTTCACCGAACAGCCGGATATCGTCTGGGGGCTGATCGCCGCGTTGCTGATCGCCAACGTCATTTTGCTGATCATGAACCTGCCGCTGGTCGGCCTGTTCACCCGCATGCTGACCATCCCGCTGTGGTTCCTGGTGCCGGCGATCGCCGCGGTATCGGCGGTGGGGGTTTATGCGGTGCACAGCACCACCTTCGACCTGCTGCTGATGGTCGGGTTGGGCGTGTTCGGCTACATCCTGCGCAAAATGCACTTCCCGATGTCGCCGCTGATTCTGGGCTTTGTGCTGGGTGAGATGCTGGAGCAGAATCTGCGTCGCGCGCTGTCGATCAGCAACGGCGAATTCGGCATTCTGTGGAGCAGCAGCATCGCGCAAACGCTGCTGGTGCTGGCGGTCGCGGTACTGGCGCTGCCGCCGCTGCTGCGCCTGATGCGCAAACGCCGCCAACCGGCGGCCGAGGCCAAGGCCGAGTAACGCAAAACGGGCGGGGAGTTCCCGCCCGTTTATTTTTAACGGCGTAGCGCCGCCACTCCCTTTTCCAGCGCCCCGATATCGTCATCGGCGAGCAGAGGTTGAATCACCGCAAAGTCCGCCTCGGACAAGTCATAGAGGCGCAGGGCAAGCAAACGCGCGATGATTTCCGGCGCGAATCGCCAACGGATAAACTTCGCCGGATTACCGCCGACGATAGCATAGGGTTCAACATCGCCGGCCACCACGCTGCCGGCGGCGACGATCGCCCCCTCGCCTATCGAGACCCCTGGCATCAACATCGCCCGCATGCCAATCCAACAACCGTCGCCCAGCCGGGTATCGCCTTTGGGGCGGTACGCCTGTTTGATGGTTGCCATAAACGGATACAGGCTCAGCCAGTCGATGCGATGGGTATGGTTGCCGCCCATCAGGATCACCGCTTCGGCCGCGATGCACACGTAATCGCCGATCAGCAGGCGGTCTATTTCGCCCAGCGGCTGCCATTGCCGGCTGACCGCGTCGCCGTGCAGATAGCGCACTACCGAGCGTTCGAAGCCGTTATCCCAGCAGTCGCTGTAGTAGCTGTGGGTGCCTTTGACGATGATATTCGGGTTGGTCACCGTCTGATGCAGCAGCTCGGTTTTGGACCAGTGTTTTTCGGACATGGCGTATTCTCTTGTTACGGGAATAAAGCCACGGAACGGAATGTCTGTGGCCGTGTTGTCGTTCACTCAACACGGCCATTCAAGCGATAAGCGCTCGTTTCAATCTCGGGTTATTCATCATTACGACCTCTCTTGCGAGGCGTAATGGTAGCCGATCACGCCTCGGCGGTCTTGCTTTTCAACAGCAGCACCCCGCCCATCACCAGCGCGCTGCCCAGCAGCTGCAGCTGATTCATGCTCTCCCCCAGCAGGAAATAGGCGATCACCGCGGTGAACACCAGTTCCAGCGACAGGATCAGGTTGGCCACCGCCAGCGGCAGCGTTTTCAGGCTGATATTGTACAGCCCGAAGCCCAGCAGCGTCGGCCCGGCGGCCAGCGCCAGCAGCAACAGCCAGCCGCTCCACTGGATGCCCTGTGCGCCGTGCGACAGGAACCACAGAGAGCCGGCCATGCCGTGGAACGCCGCCAGCGGGAACGCCGTCAGCGCCGCGTTGAACACCAGCTGGTACAGCGCCGAAAACCCGAACACGTACAGGATGGTGTTCCACACCGGATAGCCGCGTTCGCTGGCCACCCGCCCGCCGAGGGTATACAGGGTATAACCGATGCCCGACAGCATCCCGACCAGCAGCCCCAGCAGGTCGAAGTGGCTGTTCCCCATGCTGTCGCCGTTGCTGACCAGGAAGCAGCCGCCCAGGCTGATGGCGATCACCAGCAATTGGCGCAGCGTCAGGCGTTCGCTGTACATCACCCAGCCGAGGAACACGGTAAAGCCCACCGAGCAGTAGGTCAGAATGGTCGCCACCGACGCGCCGTTCAGCGCCACCGACAGCGTCCACAGGCTGTTGAACAGCGCCAGCAGCAGCCCGTAAAGCGCGTAGAACACCACCTGTTCACGGCGCAGGCGCGCCCACTGCGGTTTCACCAGCAACAGCAGCGGCAACAGCACCAGCGCCACCAGCGCCGCGCGCCAGAACGCCAGCACGAAGGTCGGCAGGTGATAGTACTCGGTCAGCGCGCGGATGATGATGGCGGTAAAGGCCAGCAGCATGGCGCTGATCATGGCGATGACGTACCCCTGGTGGCTGCCCTGAAAGAGGCGCGCGCCGGGCAGCGCCGGCCGGGCGGAAACGCCTGACGGTAATGACATGAGATCCTCGGAAAAATGGCGACGTAAATGCTCAGGCGGACAGTGTAACGCGGCTATTTTTTCTCACTATAGCCACTTTGCGGCGTTGTCATGCAGGCCACTTTTCTGCGCTTGAAGCCCTGTTGACATGGGGTATAGTAAAAATCTCTCTCCATAACCGGGCCAATTTCGCATGCATATCCCGTTGGATCGCGAGCAGGACGTTCCGCTCTATTTACAGATCGAAGAAGCGCTGCGGCGCGCCATCCTCACCGGCGTGTTCGTCGATGGCGACAAACTGCCCTCGACGCGCACGCTGGCGGCCGAACTGGCGGTCAGCCGTTTAACGGTGGACAACGCCTACGCCGAACTGGCGGCCAAGGGCTTTTTGCATCAGCGGCGCGGCAGCGGCGCCTATGTTGCGCACCCGCAGGCGCAAACGCGCCCGGCCCGGCCGAGCAGCGATGCCCCATTCCCGCTGGAGAGCTTCACCACCCTCACCTCGCGGCTGGACGGCTACGCCGACGCCCCGCTGCCGGAGGGGCTGATCAACTTCGCCGCCGGCGTCGGCAGCCCTAAGGTGTTTCCGCTGGAGGCGTTTCGCAAAGTGCTGCTGTCGGTGCTCAGCCGCCATGCGGAAGAGGCCTTCAGCTACGGGGAATACTGCGGCTACTACCCGCTGCGCGATACGCTGAGCCGCATTCTCAGCGCGCAGGGCATCCCCACGCAGGCGGAACAGGTGCTGATCACCAACGGCTCGCAGCATGCCATCAGCCTGGTGGTGCAAAGCCTGCTGGCGCCGGGCGATACGGTGATCGTCGAAGAACCGACCTACGCCGAAGTGCTGGGCCTGCTGCGCCAGCACCGCATCAATATCGTCACCGTACCGGGCGACCGCCACGGCATGCGGGTGGATTTGCTGCCGGAATTGTTAGAACGCCACCGCCCCAAACTGATCTACACCATCCCCAATTTCCACAACCCGACCGGCCGCTGCCTGAGCGAGGCGCGTCGGCGACGCCTGCTGGCGATCGCCCAACAGGCCGGCGTGGTGATCCTGGAGGACGATTTCGTCGGCGATCTGCGTTACCAGGGCAAGCAGCTGCCGTCGCTGCGCGCGCTGGCACAGCCGGGCGCGGTGATCTACGTCAGCACCTTCTCCAAGATGCTGCTGCCCAGCATGCGCATCGGCTATCTGGTGGCGGACAGCGAACACTATCAGCGTTTCGCCAGGCTGAAACACGTCGACAGCTTCACCAGCTCCAGTCTGATCCAGCGCGCGCTGGACGCGTTCGTCACCGTCGGCCGTTACGACAAGCAGCTGCGGCGCGCCGGGCGCGTCTACCGCCGCCATCTGGAAGTGATGATCGACGCGTTGCAACGGCGGTTGCCGCCGGGGTGCCGTTTCGAAACGCCACAAGGCGGCTTGTTTATCTGGCTGACGCTGCCCGCGACGGTAACCACCACCGAACTGATGCCGGTGGCCTGGCGACACGGCGTCACTTTCGCGCGCGGCGAATGCTTTTATGCGCAGGAACAGCTGGGCGCGCACGGCCTGCGGCTGAACTTCGCCGCCAACTCGCCGCCGCAGATTGAAGAAGGTATCGCCCGGCTATGCCGGGCGATTGAGGAGGTGATAACGGAGAAAAACGCCGGTTAGACGGCGGCCCACCACAGCCGCAGCTTCATCCCCCAGTAGCTGGTCCAGCCGGTGGTGCTCTGCACCACCTTGCCCTGCGAGACCACCACGAAGGTCGGCGTCACGCCAATCTGCCACTGCGCCGAGAGCGTACCAGCCGGATCGTTGACCACCGGCAGCGCCAGCCGTTTGCGCGCCAGCCAGTGTTTCACCTGGGTATCGTCGCCCGAACGCAGCGCGACGGTCAGCACGTTGCCGCCCGCCGCCTGCAAACGGGCGACGTCCGGCGTAGTGAAGCGGCAGACGCCGCACCAGCTGGCCCAGAAGTAAACCAGCAGCGGCCGCTCATGGCTGAGCTGCGCCAACGACACCTGCTCGCCGTCCAACGTGGCCAGTGTCTGGGCATCGAAGGCCGGCGGCGCCTGCGGCGCGTTCAGCCAATCCATCACCGTCACCACCGCCAGCGCGATCAGCGCCAGCAACAACAACTCGCGCCCCCAGCGCTTGAGCTTAGCCATGGTTGGCCTTCGCCAGCTGCTGTTTTACCATCGCTTCCAGCTCTTCATACGACACCGCCCCCGGCAGCATCCGATCGCCGATCAGCGTCGCCGGCGTCCCCTGCACGCCCAGCTGTTCCGCCAGCTCCATATTGGTGCGCAGCGTGCTCATGCTCTGTTCGCTGGGCGCCACCGCCTTGACGCCGGTTTTTTCTTGCGCGGCGGCGATGCTGGCGTTGTCGTGGAAGCCCTTTTTCGCCATCAGCCGCTGGTGCAGGGCCCAGAATTGATCCGGGTGCTGTTGCCAGGTGGTGAGCGCTACGCGCGCCGAACTGACCGAGCTTTCGCCCTTGAACGGCAGCAGCTTCACCACCAGCGCCACGTCCGGGTATTGCTTGACGATCTTCTCCAGCATCGGATCAAAACGTTTGCAGTACGGGCAGTTATAGTCGGTAAAGGTCACCAGCGTCAGTTTGGCGTTGGCGGCGCCCAGGCGCGGGCTGGCCGGATCCTGGTACAGCGTTTTGGCGTTCTGCTTGATAGCCTGGCTGATTTGCTGGCCGGCGGTTTGCTGCTGCCAGGCGTCCACCGCCTGCGCCAGAATGTCCGGGTTGGACACCAGCGTTTCGCGGATCATCTCTTTGATACGCGCCTCTTGTGCCGGGGTGAAAGGCTCGGCGGCCCACACCGGGGCGGCGATGATCATCAGTAAAATCAGTAGCTTTTTCATTGTTCGGTTCCTTTGGCATGGGAAAGCGTTTGCAGCACGGCGTCACGGGTCAACAGCGGGGATAACACCTCGCCGTCCGGGCTGCCGGGGCCATAGATTTGGTTGAAAGGCACGGCGACGCTGCCGCGCTTTTGCAGGAAGGCGCTGATGTCGGCCGACGGGCGGCTCCAGTCGCCGCGCAGCGCGACCACGTCGTCGGCGCTCAGCGCGCGCTGTACGTCATCGCGCAGCAGCACATTGAATTTGTTGGCTTTACAGGTCACGCACCAGTCTGCGGTCACGTCGACGAACACCCGCTTATGCTGGGCCAGCGCCTCGGCAATCGCCTGTTCGCTCAGCGGTTGCCACTGCACCCGATCCTGTAACGGTTGGCGCCACAGGCCGGCGGTCAGCGAGCCGGCCAACAAGGCCACGCCTGCCAGCACCAACGTGCCCGCCGCCAGCTTGGCCGCTAACCGTGCTCCCTGCTGACGCCATACTGCCAGCAGCAACGCCAGCAGCGCCAGCGCCCCCAGCCACAGCGTGGCCTGCACGCCGATATGATTGCTCAGCAGGCTCAGCAGCCACAGCGACGACGCCAGCATCAACAACCCCATCGCCAGCTTGACGGTATTCATCCAGCGGCCGGGGCGCGGCAAGCGCAGCGCCAGCGAAGGCCAGGCGGCGATCAGCAGCCACGGCAGGCTCATGCCGATGCCGAGTGCGATGAACATGCCCCACAGCACCGGCAGCGACGCCGCCAGCGCGAAGGCCACCGCCGTGCCGAGAAACGGCGCCGAGCACGGCGTCGCCAGCAGCGTGGCGAACGCGCCCTGCCAGAAATGGCCGCTCAGCCCGTGCCCGTTATGGGTGGCCAGCGACGTGTTCAGATCGGACGAGAGGCGCAGGTGGAACAGGCCGAACAGGTTGGCGCTGAACAGCAGCGTCACCAACACCATAAAGCCGATAAACCACGGATTCTGGAACTGAATGCCCCAGCCGAGCGCGTGATTGCCGAGGCGCAGCAGCGTCATCAACAGGGCCAACGCCATAAACGAGGCGACGATACCCAGCGACGATGCCAGGAACTGCAGCCGTACGCTGCGCCGATCGCGCCGCTCCACCTGCAGGATGGAGCCGAGCTTGATACCCAATACCGGCAGGACGCACGGCATCAGGTTGAGGATCAACCCGCCCGCCAGCGCCATCAATACCGCCTGCCATAACGGGAACGCCGCACCGGCGGGCGCGGCCAGCGGATCGCCAATCGGTAGCGTAATCTGCTGCGCCATGCCGCCGTCGTCGATCACCAGCGTCAGCGTTTTGCCGCGCAGATCCGGCGCTGCATCGCCCCAGCCATCGCTGACCGGCACTCGCGCCAGCAGCTGAGCACCGTCGGTCTCGACCTGCGGTTTGCCGAGATCGGCATCCGCCAGCGTATCGAAGAACAGCGCGGGCTGTTGCCAGCCATCGGCGCGTTCGGCGGCAATCTGCAGCTCGCCGTTGCGGTAACCGGCCTTGACGCTCTCCGCCACCCCGGCGGCGATCGGCACCTGCCCCATCGCCTGCGCGAAGTCGTGGTTAAACTGCGGATCGTTCGGCGTCGTCAGATCCAGGCTGAACGGATAGTCGGTCAGAATGCAGACGTTGCTGCAGGTGGATAGCGTCAGGGTGCCCGCCAGCGGGCCGGATACCTGGCCTGGCATCACGATCGGCAGCGTGACCCGATCGTGATAGCCCTGGGTGGAAATACCGGCCACCTCGAAACGCTGCGGCGTCGGCCAGTGCCAGGTCGCCGGCGGCGGGTTGCCCTGCCAGACGATAGCCGGCGCGATGCCGCCTTCGCCTGGGGAACGCCAGTAGGTTTTCCAGCCCTTTTGCAGCTCGACCGACAGCAGCAAGCGGGTCTCCCCCGGCTGTGACGTGTCGGCACGCAGCCGCACCTTGGCATGATCGTTGGCCGGATTTTGCAGCCAGCCGCTGTCCGCCGCCTGCAAGGCAGGCAGCCACAGCATAAACAGGCAAGCGCAGGCCAGCCTGATAATTTTCAACATGTTAATTCTCCATAAATGATTAATTCACCGCGAAAAACGGGCGATTAACTCATTCACGGAAAACGCATAATCGAAGGTGCACCCTGAGGGTGGGCGGTGAAATGGCACGAGGAGGAGGGATGCGCAGGCGCGCGGCGATGGTCGGCGCCAACAGCGCCAGCAGCAGACCCAGCCCGAACAGCGCGGTTTCGAACATCACCGGCGGCGCGGCCAGCAATGATTTGGCGCTCAGTTCACAGGGCGTCGGCTGCGCTTCGGCGGCGACGTCACCGGATTGAACGGCGATGGCCGCCGGGATCCCCAGCGTTTGCTGCAGCGCATGCAGGCCCGCCATGCGCTGGGTCATGCACGTCAGCACCACCAGGCAAGCCAGGCATAAAAACCATTTTGCAATCCGCTGCCGTTTAACCATGCCATCCTCATGTTCGGGTCTGGGGTTATCTTAGCGACGCGGGCGCGATTAGCAACGTTTTGTCGGTAAAGAAATGTCTGAGCGGCGGTATTGATGGCGGCGATTTACAGGTATCATAGTGGGTAAACCTGCGCTTTTCGCCGGGTACGATGACGATTCTCTCCTCCAGGCACACTGCGGGGATACACAGCGAAGGACAGGTGATATGCAACCTTTGAGTGGGCCGGGCACCCCAATCGCCGGCGAACGCCCTCCCTCCCCGGGCAAAACGGCGGCCACTGACGATCAACCCCTCTCTCCAGCGCAGCGCACGACGCTGGAAAAACTGATCGTGAAAATCATGACGCTCAGCCCGGCAAAATCGGCGGAGATCTGGGCGTCTCTGCGTCACGATCTCGGCGCCGACAACGGCGGTGAACTGCTGGCGCGTCATTTTCAACCGGCGGAACAGCTGCTGCAAACGCGCCTGACGCAGGCCCAGCAAAACCACGCCGGGCGCCAACTGTTGCAACAGCTGGCCGAATTGCTGCCGCAGGGCAACAACCGCCAGGCGGTCAGCGACTTTATTCGCCAGCAGTTCGGCCACACGGTACTGAGCCAGCTGAGCCCACCGCAGCTGCAGCAGGTGCTCAATCTGTTGCAGACCGGCGGCCTGACCATTCCTCAGCCGCAGCAAACCGCCACCAGCGATCGCCCGCTGCTGCCCGCAGAGCATCAAAGCCTGCAGCAGCAGGTTACCAAACTCAGCGCTGCCACCGGCGAAGCGCCGGCTAAAATCTGGCAAACGCTGTTTGATCTGGCGGGCGTGAAAACCAACGATCCGCTGCCGGCGCGCCACTTCCAGCTGCTGAACCAGTTTTTACAGGTGAAGGTGGCGCTCAGCCCACAGAGCGCGCCGACGCTGAACAACCTACTGGCGACGCTCAAACAACCGGCGGACGAGCAAGAGCTGCAGCAGATGAACGACTACTGCCAGGCGCGCTTCAACTGCGGCGCCAATGCGCCGCTGACGCATCCGCAAATGAGCGACGCCATTCATCAGCTGTTTGCCCGCCGCCTGGAAAAAGCCGGCCAGGCCCAGCCTATCGTCAGCCACGCTGTCGAGCCGCAGCCGCTGCTCAACCCGCTGATCGCCGCCCTGCCTCTGACGCTGCAGAAAGCGCTCAGCAAGCCGGCCGTGGCGCTGATCCTGTTGCTGTTGGCGCTGGCGGTCGTGCTGGCGCTGGTGTTTTAACGCCTCAGGCGCAGCCGCAGTCCACCACAGCCGCCCGATCGCGCAGCGATCCCGGCTGTTCGCCGATGGCCAACGGATGGCCGTCGCGCAGCCAGAAGTCCAGCCCGCCAATCAGCTCCTTCACCCTGAATCCCAGCTTCGCCAGCTTGTAAGCGCCTTTGGTAGAACCGTTGCAGCCGATGCCGTCGCAGTAGGTCACATACACCTTTTGGCGATCCAGCTGCGCCGTGCCGGCTTCATCCATCAGGCGATGCGGCAAACTGAGCGCACCGGGAATATGCCCGGCGGCGTACAGCGCCTCCGCGCGGGTGTCGATCACTACCATCCCGTCCACGCCATTGCGCAGATCTTCCGCCACGTCCCAGGCATCCGCATAGCGGCTCAGTTTGGCCGCCAGGTAGGCCAGGCTCTCTTCCGGTGCCGCCGGAGGAAAAGCCAGCACCAATGATTCTTTCGACATACCGCCCACTCCCGTGCATCAAGACAGATGACAATAGTGCCCCATTTTGGTCTTATGATTGATACCCATTTCCCAACCGTAATAAGGCCCATTATGCGGCACTCGCTGGTCACGTTGTTTCAGCAATCGCCCCACGCCCTCGGCACGCTGCGCGATCGCCTGTGCGGTGCATTGCGGCAGGCCATTCACCAAGGTGCATTGAGCGTTGGGCAACGCCTGCCTTCCAGCCGGGTGCTAGCCAGCGATCTGGGCCTCTCGCGGGTGACCGTCGAAGCGGCCTACGGTCGGCTGGAGTCAGAGGGATATTTGCAGCGCCGCGTCGGCCAGGGCACGTTTGTGGCGATTACCATCGCCAAATCACCGCCGCCGGCGACCAGCTCCGGCATGCCGCGTCTTTCGCAGCGCGGCCAACAGATCGTGCAAACGGGCGGCTGCCGCGATCCGCAGCAGCCACAGGCGTTTGCCGCCGGCTCGCCGGATCTGCGGGCGTTTCCGCTGGCCTTGTGGAAGCAACTGACCGCACAGCGCCTGCGGCTACAGGGAGAAAGCCTGCTGCGCTACGGCGATCCGCAGGGCTATTTACCGCTGCGTGAAGCGATTGCCGCCCACGTCAATCAAACGCGCGGCGTGATCTGCGATGCACGGCAGGTTATCGTGCTGACCAGTTCGCAGCAGGCGCTGCAGCTGATCGCCACGCTGCTGCTGGACGGCGGCGACAGCGTCTGGATGGAAGAACCGGGTTACACGGGGGCAAGAAACGCCTTTATCAGCGCCGGTGCCGCCCTGACGCCGGTCGCAGTGGACGGCGACGGCCTGCGTGCTCGCCCCTCCTTGCCCGACCCACGTTTGATTTATCTGACCCCCTCGCACCAATATCCGACCGGCGCAGCACTCAGCCTGGCACGCCGATTGGCGTTGCTGGCGCTGGCGGAAAGGCAGCAGGCCTGGATCATCGAGGACGATTACGACAGCGAGTTTCATTACGACGGCCTGCCGATACCGGCGATGCAGGGCCTGGATCGCCGTGGCCGGGTGCTGTACCTCGGCACCTTCTCCAAATCGCTGTTCCCCTCGCTGCGGTTAGCGTACCTGATCGTCCCGCCCACGCTGGTTGACGCGTTCGTCACCGCGCGCACGGTCTATGACGGCCACAGCGCGCAGCTGATGCAGGCGGTCACCGCCGAATTCATCCACCAGGGGCACTTCGCCGCACATATTCGCTACATGCGCCAGCTCTACCGCAGCCGGCGCGATGTGTTGCTGACGGAAGTACGCGAAAAACTCGGCCACTTCGCCACGCCCGCTCCCGCCGCCGGCGGCCTGCAGCTCAGCGTCTGGCTGCCGACCGGCCAGGAGGCGGCGCTCAGCCGGCAGGCGCGGCGGCTCGGCATCCTCACGCCCGGATTGACGGCGCAATACCAGACGGCGCAGGCGCAGCGCGACGGCTGGCTGCTGGGCTTTTCGGCCCTGACGCCGGGCGAGATCCGCAGCGCTGTAGAGCGGCTGGCGCAGATTGTGGCGGCTTAACCCGGCCCCAATGGGATGCCGATCGATTTATTGCTCGGTCAGGCGCATCTCCGCCACCAGCGGCAGGTGGTCGCTCACCGCCGGCCAATGCACACCGTTCCACTCGCCGCTGGCGTTCGGCACCGTCAGGCTGTCCAGATGCCAGCGCTGCGCGTTGCCGGTGAAGATGTAATCCACCTTGATCTCGGCGTTTTCCGCCGGCCAGCTGCGGCCATCTTGCCCGTTAGGCATGATGTCGTTCCAATAGCGGCTCAGCTCCAGCCAGGTCACGCTGCCCGGCACGTCGTTCATGTCGCCGAACAGCAGCTTGATGCCCCGCACTTCGATGGCGCGATCGTTCAGCTCCCGCACCTGATCCAGACGCATCGTCGGATCTTCCTTGGTATCGAGGTGAGCGTTGAACAGGGTGATCGGTGCCGGGAACTCCGGCACGTCGACCTTGGCGCTAAAGGCGATGCGCTGTTCACGCTGGCCGGACGGCAGCGGATAGATCACCGCATCGTGCAGCGGATATTTCGAGAGAAACGCCAGGCCATATTCACCGCCGTCGAAATCGATCGCCCGGCCGAACACCGCCTGCATGCCGGTCAGCTTCGCCAGCTCTGCCGCCTGATCGACCCGGCCGCTGCGGGCGGTGAGTTTATCCACCTCTTGCAGCGCCACCACGTCGACGTTCATCGCGCGAATCGCCTTGGCGATGGCGGTCATGTCGCTGACCTTGCCGGCGGCGATATTGAAGCTGGCGACGCGGATCTTCGGCGCCTGCTCCAGCTCGTAGGTTTTGTTTTTCAGGCCGCCCAGCGCGCTGGCCACTTCGCGGCTGTTGGCGTTGCTGTTGGCATGCCCGGTATCGGCAGACGCCCAGGCGCTGTGAGAAAGGCCAAGGGACAATAAGGTGATAAGCAGAGCGTGACCGGTGTGCATGAATTCTCCTTGAGGGACAGATAAGTGTTATGCGGGCGCTTCCCGGCCCACAGCTAACACCGATTTTGCCGCAGAAACCTGCGACGATTTCCTAGTTTCACCGCTATTTTTCGTTTCTGCGCGATGCTTCGCATTCTGGCGGTTTACGCATTGCATCGTTGGACAAACGGCTGATTTCGTTTTAAAACCGGTAGATTGCCAACCGCGAGGAGTTCCGATGACCAGCCCGATTGCCGAACAGCTCACCGAACGTTTCTTCCGCTACCTGGCGGTCACCAGCCAGAGCGACGCCGCCGCAACCACCCTGCCCAGCACGCCGGGGCAGCATGAGATGGCGCAACTGCTGGCGGAAGAGCTGCGCCGGCTCGGCCTGGCCGAGGTGCAGATAGACGAACACGCCACCGTCACCGCCCGCAAGCCCGGCACCCAACCCGGCGCGCCGCGCATCGGCTTTATCACCCATATCGACACCGTGGACGTCGGCCTGTCGCCCGAGATTCGCCCGCAGCGCCTGCGCTTCACCGGCGAAGATTTATGTCTGAACGCCGAGCAAGACATCTGGCTGCGCACCGCCGAGCACCCGGAGATCCTGCCCTACCGCAACGAAGAGATCCTGTTCAGCGACGGCACCAGCGTGCTGGGTGCCGACAACAAGGCGGCGGTCACCGTGGTGATGACGCTGCTGGCCAACCTGACCGCGGCCGATCGCCACGGTGATATCGTGGTGGCGTTCGTGCCGGATGAAGAGATCGGCCTGCGCGGCGCCAAGGCGCTGGATCTGCAGCGTTTCGCCGTCGATTTCGCCTACACCATCGACTGCTGCGAGCTGGGCGAAGTGGTGTACGAGAATTTCAACGCGGCGTCGGCGGAGATCCGCATCGAGGGGGTGACTGCCCACCCGATGTCGGCGAAAAACGTGTTAATCAACCCGATACGCATCGCCAACGACATCATCAACCGATTCGACGTGCAGGATACTCCGGAACACACCGACGGGCGCGAGGGCTATTTCTGGTTCACGGATCTGGCCGCCAATGCCAATCAGGCGACGCTGAAGGTGTCGATTCGCGACTTCGATAGCGCAACCTTCGAGGCGCGTAAAGCTCGCCTTGAGGAGACGGTGCGTCAGGTGGCGGCCAACTATCCGCGCGCCAACGTCAGCTGCAGCATCAGCGACATTTACAGCAACATCAGCAACGCCATCGGCGAAGATCGGCGCGCCATCGATCTGATCTTCGGCGCCCTTGCCGCCCACGGCATCCCGCCGAAGGTGATCCCGATGCGCGGCGGCACCGACGGCGCGGCGCTCTCCAGCCGCGGCATCCTGACGCCCAATTACTTCACCGGCGCGCATAACTTCCACTCGCGCTTCGAGTTTTTACCCGTCAGCGCCTTCGTGAAATCCTACCAGGTGACCCGCAGCATTTGCCTGTTGGCCGCCCGGCAGAGCGGTAATCAGAGTTAGCTCAACAGCCAGCCGACCAGCGCGGCCCACGCCAGCAGCGGCAGCGAGTAATAGTGGAAGCGCAACCAGATCTTGCGCTCCCCCGCCATGCGCAGCGCAATCAGGTTGGCGAGCGATCCGATGGCCAACCCGAAGCCACCGGCGTTAACCGCATACGCCAGCTGTGCGCTGGAGGGCACATAGTTGAGCAGCAAAATGGTGGCCGGCACGTTGCTGACGATCTGCGACAGCCCGACGCCCAGCGCATACACCCCGCCGTCGCTCAGCCCGGTTATGGCGGCAAACGCCGGCTGAAGCGGCGGCAGGCGGGTAAACAGGCCAACATCGATAAACATGGCGGCGAACACGAAAATCAGGCTCCAGTCGATCTGCAGCAGTACCCGGCGCGCCAGCAACAAAAAGCCGGCGAACACCACCAGCAGCCCATACAGCGGCAGACCGATATCCAGGCACAGCAGGAAAATCGCATACAGCCCTACGCAGCTCAGCAACAGCGGCCGTTGATAGGGGTAGCCCTCAGTATTCGGCGTTTTCACGATGTCGCGCGCCGGGAAGCTGAACCAGGTCAACGCCAACAGGCTCAGCATCATCGCGGCGCCAAACGGCGCCATCTGGCCGATGAAGCCGAGGAAAGAAAGGCCGGAGCGGCTCCACAGCAGGATATTTTGCGGGTTGCCGATCGGCGTCAGCAGCGAGCCGGCGTTCACCGCCAGCGCCTGAAAGATGATCAAACGGCCAACCGGCAGCGACGACAGCTTTTTCAGCGTGATGGTGAGCGGAATGACGATAAACAGCGCCACGTCGTTGGTCAGAAACGACGACAGCAGCGCGGCGGAAAACACCAGGAACAGCGCCAGCCGCCGTTCGCTGTGCAACCGGTTGATAATCTTGCGGCCAACGAAGTCGAAGTAGCCGCTGACCTCAACGCCTTTGGTCAGCAGCATCAGCCCCAGCAGGGTAATGAGAGTGCGGCCGTCAATAAAGCCGCCCAACGCCGCCAATGGCTGCGGATGAAAGACGAACATCGCCACGCCGGCCAGCAGCAATACATGCAGGAAACGGTCTTTGACAAAGGGATGGATAAGCCGGGAAATGGCGGTTGCACTCATGGTGGCAGCTTGAAACCTCAGCGAAAAGCATGAGCGAGACGTTAGCTCAGGCACAGCCGCAACGCCAGCAAAATGCTATTTTACCTTTATCCGCTTTCCATTTGCCGCGCTTTACTTTATTTGTAGCGGCTTTCTCGTTTTCAAAGGACATGTTATGGCTTCCCTGTTCGCCAAAGGGGCGTTGCTCAGCGCCTTATGCGCCCTGCTCGCCGCCTGCGACGATGCCTCCTCCCGCCCGCAAATCGATATCGACGGCAAGACCATGGGCACCTTCTACAGCGTTAAAGTCAGCGGTGATGTCGCGATCGGCAAGCAAGAACTGCAGCGGCAGATCGACGCGGTGCTCGAACGGGCCAACGACGATATCTCAACCTACCGCGCCGACTCGGTGCTGTCGCAGTTTAACCGTAGCGCCAGCCTCGAACCGCAGCCGATCCCGCGCGGCATGGCGGATATCGTGCTGATGGCCCAGCGCATCGGCCGCGATACCGGCGGTGCCATGGACATCACCGTCGGCCCACTGGTGAACCTGTGGGGATTCGGCCCCGACAAGCATCCGGTCAAGGTGCCGGAACAGGCGCAGATCGACGCGGCGAAGCAGCGCATCGGCCTGCAGCACCTGAAGCTGATCAGCGACAATCGCGGAGAGTGGCTGCAAAAAGATCTGCCGGACATGTATGTCGATCTCTCGACGCTGGGCGAAGGCTACGGCGCCGACGAGCTGGTGCGCCTGATGAACCGCAACGGCATTACCAACTACCTGGTCTCGGTCGGTGGCGCAGTCTCTTCACGCGGCGTCAACGGCCAGGGCAAACCCTGGCGGGTGGCAATCCAAAAGCCGACCGACCGTGAAAATGCGGTGCAGGCGCTGGTGGATCTGCACGGTTACGGCATCAGCACCGCCGGCAGCTACCGCAACTACTTTGAACAAAACGGCCAGCGCTACTCCCATGTCATCGATCCGACCACCGGCAGGCCGATCAATCACCGGTTGGTTTCCGCCACGGTGATCGCCCCCACCGCACTCGAGGCCGACGGCTGGGATACCGGCCTGATGGTGCTGGGCACGGAGAAAGCGTTGAAGCTCGCCGAAGAGAAAGGGCTGGCGGTCTACCTGATCAGCAAAACCGACGAGGGCTTTAGCGCCGTGATGACGCCGCAGTTCAAGGCGTTTTTGGTGCAGTGAGATAAAAAAAGCCCGGCGCACAGCGGCCGGGCTGGTTGCATGCGCCCACAGGCGCCGCGCCGATCACTTGGTCAGCGCGATTATACCGAGGGTCAGACCGGCAACCGCCGCCGCACCGCCGGCGATCGCGCCCGCGGTTTCCCAGTTATCCTGAGTGGTGCCCTTCATACAGGTGTTGGTGTGCACCAGACGCCCCTGGTCATCGTAGACCGGAACGCAGGGAGAATCGGTGGCGCATCCGGCCAACACGGCCGACAGTAACCCAACCGCAATTAACTTTTTCATACTTCTTGCCTCAATGTTCGATCACTTTAAAAAGCCACACCGAGCGCTGATCACGCTACCTGGCTATTGTATGCCCAACGCGTGTAATGGCGAGGTAATGATGTGTCAGGGGATGTGATTTGGGAAAACTCCGAGCGCTCGCCCAGCGGGCTTTGAGCAGTAAAAAGCCCGCGAAAACGCGGGCTTGATGGCGAGATGAAGCTCAGGCGGAATTATTTCGCCAGTTTGCGCATCACCAGGGTGGCGTTGGTGCCGCCGAAGCCGAAGCTGTTGGACATCACGGTGGTCAGCTCACGCTGAGTCGGCTGAGTCACGATGTTCATGCCGGCCGCCTGCTCATCCAGGGTTTCAATGTTGATGCTCGGCGCGATAAAGCCGTGCTCCAGCATCAGCAGGCTGTAGATCGCTTCCTGCACGCCCGCGGCGCCCAGCGAGTGACCGGTCATCGCCTTGGTGGAGGAGATAGCCGGGGTATTGTCGCCGAACACTTCGCGAATAGCGCCCAGTTCTTTCACATCGCCCACCGGCGTAGAAGTGCCGTGCACGTTGATGTAGTCGATCGGCGCATCCAGATCCTGCATCGCCATCTTCATGCAGCGTACTGCGCCTTCGCCCGAAGGGGCAACCATGTCGGCACCGTCTGAAGTCGCGCCGTAGCCAACGATTTCTGCATAGATGTGCGCACCGCGCGCCAGCGCGTGCTCCAGTTCTTCAACCACCACCATGCCGCCGCCGCCGGCGATGACGAAACCGTCACGATCGGCGTCGTAGGTGCGGGAGGCTTTTTCCGGCGTGTCGTTGTACTTGGTGGACAGCGCGCCCATCGCGTCGAACTCGCAGGCCATTTCCCAGCATAGCTCTTCACCGCCGCCGGCGAACACGATGTCCTGTTTGCCCAACTGAATTTGCTCAACCGCGTTGCCGATGCAGTGCGCGGAGGTCGCGCAAGCGGAGCTGATGGAGTAGTTTACGCCGTGGATTTTGAACGGCGTTGCCAGGCAGGCGGAAACGCCGGAAGCCATGGCTTTGGTCACCACGTACGGGCCAACCGCTTTCAGGCCGCGCGGGCTGCGCATCGCATCGGCGCCGAATACCTGGAAGCGCGGAGAACCACCGCCGGAACCGGCAATCAGGCCCACACGCGGGTTGTTTTGATACTCTTCGTCCTTCAGGCCGGAAGAAGCGATCGCTTCTTGCATCGCCAGGAAGGCATAAATGGAAGCATCGCTCATGAAACGCACCGCCTTGCGGTCGATCAGGCCGGTCGTGTCGAGCTTAACTTGCCCCCATACGTGACTACGCATGCCGGAATCTTTCAGTTCCTGGGAGAAAGTGATCCCAGAACGTCCTTCCTGCAGGCTTGCCAGGACCTCCTGCTGGTTATTACCAATGCTGGAGACAACTCCCAGGCCAGTAATCACTGCACGTTTCATTCAATACCTCTTCCACTATTTACCTACGGGATTTTGCATCGCACTTTAGCGTACAGATGTAAGCCGAACAAGTCCGATCAGCGTTTTTCAGCTTTATTGTTGTCCAGTTTGCGCCGGGGCGCCAGCGCCGTTAGAATTCGCGGCATCCCTTGAATTTCGAGCCATTGACCGTGAACCACGCCCCCATCCAAACCGCAACGCTAACCTGGAACGAACAGGGTACACCTGTTTCGAAACAGTTTGATGACGTCTATTTTTCCAATCAGGATGGGCTGGAAGAAACCCGCTACGTCTTCCTGCAGGGCAACCAACTGCCGCAGCGTTTCGCCACCCATCCGCGCCCGTTGTTGGTGGTGGCGGAAACCGGATTCGGCACCGGGCTCAATTTCCTCACGCTGTGGCAGGCCTTCGCCGGCTTCCGCCAGGCCGAGCCGGACGCCGCGCTGCAACGCCTGCACTTTATCAGCTTCGAAAAATTCCCCCTGCAGCAGGCCGATCTGGCGGCGGCGCATGCGCGCTGGCCGGAGCTGGCGCCTTATGCCGACGAACTGCGCGCTCAATGGCCGCTGCCGCTGCCGGGCTGCCATCGCCTGCTGCTGGCCGAAGGCCGCATTACGCTCGATCTGTGGTTCGGCGACGTCAACGACCTGCTGCCGCAGTTTGACGCCAGCATGAATAACCAGGTCGATGCCTGGTTCCTCGACGGCTTTGCGCCGGCAAAAAATCCCGACATGTGGACCGATCAACTGTTCGCCGCCATGGCGCGTTTCGCCCGGCCGGGAGGCAGCTTCGCCACCTTTACCGCCGCCGGCTTTGTGCGCCGCGGCTTGCAACAGGCCGGTTTTCAGGTCAACCGTTGCAAAGGCTTCGGCCAAAAGCGTGAGATGCTCGCCGGCGAGCTCCCGGCCGATGCGCAGCCCGCTCCCCACCCGGCCCCCTGGTATCGACGTCCGGCGGCGGACAACACCGCCGACATCGCCCTGATCGGCGGCGGCGTCGCCAGCGCGCTCACCGCGCTGGCCTTGCTGCGGCGCGGTGCTACCGTCACGCTCTACTGCGCCGATGAGCAGGCGGCGGAGGGGGCATCCGGCAATCGCCAGGGGGCGATTTATCCTCTGCTGAACGGCAGCGGCGACGCGCTGGAGAGCTTCTTCAGCGCCGCGTTTCCCTTCGCCCGTCGCCAGTACGACGCGCTGTTGCAACAAGGCATCGCCTTTGATCACCAGTGGTGCGGCGTCAGCCAGTTAGCCTACGACGAAAAGAGTGGCGCCAAGATCGCCAATATGCTGAAAACCGACTGGCCACCGGCGCTGGCGATGGCGGCCGACCGGGAGACGCTCAGTGAACTGTGCGGCGTCGATACCGGCTTTGGCGGCATCACCTATCCGCAGGGCGGCTGGCTCTGCCCGGCCGAGCTGACGCGCGGCGCGATTGCGCTGGCGCAGCGTCAGGGCCTGATTTGCCGCTACCGGCACGATGCGTTGGCGCTGGCGCGTGAAGAAAACGGCTGGCGCATCGATTTCGCCAACGGTGAAAGCCACCGCCATGCGACGGTGATCCTGGCCAACGGCCACCGGTTGGCCGAACTGGCGCCGACGGAAGCCCTGCCGCTGTACTCGGTGCGCGGGCAGGTGTCGCATATCCCAAGCTCGCCGGCCCTCGGTCAGTTGAAACAGGTGTTGTGTTACGACGGCTACCTGACGCCGATCAACGCCAACAACGGCCAACACTGCATCGGCGCCAGCTACCAGCGCGGCGACATCGCCACCGACTACCGCGAGCAGGAGCAACAGGAGAACCGCGAGCGCCTGCTGCGCTGCCTGCCGGAACAGGCCTGGCCGCAGCAGGTGGACGTCAGCGCTCATCAGGCGCGCTGCGGCGTGCGCAGCGCCACCCGCGATCATCTGCCCATGGTCGGCGCGCTGCCAGACTATCAGGCCACGCTGGCGCAGTATCAGGATTTGCAGCGGCAGCATCAGCGCGGCGAAACCGTTGCCGATGCGCCGGTCTATCCCGGCCTGTTCGCTATCGGTGGGTTGGGATCGCGTGGCCTGTGTTCGGCGCCGTTGGCGGCGGAAATTCTGGCGGCGCAGCTGTTCGGCGAACCGTTGCCGGGCGACGCGCGCCTGCTGGCGGCGTTGAATCCGAATCGGATGTGGGTGCGGAAGTTACTGAAAGGGCGTGCGGTTTAATTCATGAATGAGGGGCGCGGTGACGCGCCCCGGCATGGCGGTCAGGCAGCAGGCGTTGCGGCCTGATAGAGGTTTTCCCACATGCCGCGTACCAGGATCTGATCCGGCGGCGAGAGTTCCCCTGCGGCGATTGCCTTGTGCAAGCTCTCTTCCACCCGCGCTTTCAGCGCTTCGGCAGTATGCTCGCCCTGTTCTTCCGCTTCGGCTACCGCCAGCGTCAAATGACCGCGCAGGTAGCCACCGGCAAACAGTTCATCATCGCTGGCGTGCTCTACCATGTCATCAATCAGCGCCAAAATGCGCGCTTCAAATTCTGCGATCATCAAATTTCCTCATTAAATAGCGGGCTGTGGCGTCAGTTGAGATCTTCCGGATACGGAAAATGCTCGGCCGCCAACGGTGGCGTATTGTAGAACGATTGCAACGCCTGAATAAAGCGCGCAGGCCGTGTGGGTATTCTCTGCTCCAGCAGCATCAATACCCGGGCACGCACCTTGCGCTGGAACGCGATGCGATCCGGTTCGCAGTCGCCGTTCAGGTTGTCGCAGCTGACGTTGAACGGGAAACCGGCCGCCACGCAGAACATCCATTCCAGCGCCTGCGGTTTGATCTCCACCGCTTCGAATTCACTCTGGGTTTGCGCGTCGCGCCCGTCCGGGCAATACCAGTAACCGAAGTCCACCAGTTGGCGGCGCGCTTCGCCGGCGATGCACCAGTGCGAGATTTCATGCAGGCCGCTGGCGTAGAAGCCGTGGGCGAACACGATGCGGTGATACGGCAATTCGTCGTCGGCCGGCAGGTAGATAGGTTCGTCATCGCCTTTCACCAGGCGGGTGTTGTAGTCATCGCTGAAGCACTGATTGAAGATCTCGATCAACTGTTCATAGCGATGACGGGTCTGCATGTCTGACATAAAAACTCTATAACCACAAAAATAAAGAGGCCATTATACCCGATAAGACAGGGCGCGTAAGCAACGCCCCCTCTTCATCTTTAACCGTGCACCAGGGCGGTCAACCACTGCTGAATTTCCGCGCCGTGATTGTCGTACAGCAGCTTGAGGCTCATCACCAGTGAAACGATCACGATCATCGGCCGAATCAGCTTCTGCCCGCGGGTCAGCACCATGTGCGCGCCCAAACGCGCCCCCAGTACCTGCCCCACCAGCATCACCAGACCGATGCTCCACACCACCTTGCCGCCGATGATGAACAGCGCCAATCCGCCGACGTTGGAGGTGAAGTTCAGCACCTTGGCGTGCGCCGTAGACTTGGCGAGGTTGAAACCGCACAGCGTCACATAGGCCAGCGCGTAGAACGATCCAGCGCCGGGGCCGAAGAAACCGTCGTAAAACCCGACGCAACCGCCGGCCACCAACCCGAACGGCAAGGCACCGAGGCGACGTTGACGATCTTCCTCACCCAATCGTGGCATCAGCAAGAAATAGAGACCGATGCCGATCACTAGCAGCGGCAGCATCTGCCGCAGCAAATCGGCGCGCATATGCTGCACCAGAATGGCGCCGGCGATCGAGCCGATCAGCGTCAGAAAGATCGTCAGCTTCTGGTCGTTGAGATTCACCGCACGCCGACGAATAAAGTACAGGCTGGCGGAGAAGGAACCCCCTACCGACTGTAGTTTATTGGTCGCCAGCGCCTGCGCCGGGGGAACCCCCACCGCCAGCAAGGCCGGCACCGTCAGCAACCCACCGCCGCCGGCAATGGAGTCGATAAACCCCGCCAGCAGCGCTACCGCAAACAACACCCCGAGCATCTCGGGGCCAAGGACGAACCAATCCATGTGTTATTCCGCTGAGAAATGGTGATCCAGCAATGCCTGACAGGTCGGCGGTAACGGCGGCGGCACAGATTTGCCCGGTTTCGCGTTAGGCTGATGCGGTACGAACCAGCTCGCCAGTTCGGCGCCGCAACCGTCGCCCGGCGGCGGCGTATCCTGCTCCTGGCACTCCAGGCTGCCGGCCGGACAACGCAGGCGCACGTGCATATGCGCACGGTGGCCGAACCACGGCCGCACCTTGTGCAACCAGGCGCGATCGGCACCGGCGTCCAGGCACAGGCGCTGCTTGATCGCCGGGTTGACGAAGATGCGCGTCACGTCCGCGTCCTGCGCCGCCAGTTTGATCAGCGACTCAATTTGCGGCTGCCATTGGCTCGCCACCACCTGCTTGCCATCCCCTGACACCAGGTCGATCGGCTGCGGTTTCAGCAATTGCTGCGCGCTCCAGCGTTGGCGCGGCAACTGCAGCCAGATGTCGACGTCCAGTCCCGACTGGTGGCTGGCGTGGCCGCTGCTGAAGCGCCCACCGGCCGGCATCGCCATATCGCCGATCAGCACCGTGCCCAGCGCTTTCTGGTTCGCTTGGCTGCTGAGGCGCTGAATGAACGCCAGCAGATCCGGGTGGCCGAAATAGCGGCGCTGGTCGGTACGCATCACCTGGTAGTTCGGTGAATTCAGCGGCAACGGCTGGGCGCCAATGACGCAGCCGTTGGCAAAACCGCCCACCGCCTGTGGCGCGCCGGCCACCGGATGGTCGATTTTCTGCCACGGCGTCAGCGCCATGGCGGAAGCGGAGGCCGTCAGGGCCACCAGGCCCAACATCCAGTTTTTCATGGCGATTACCAGCGAGGCACGTCGGAAACCACATCACCGTTTTGCGCACGCTGGCGCAGCAGGTGATCCATCAACACGATTGCCATCATCGCTTCGGCGATCGGCACGGCGCGGATGCCCACGCATGGATCGTGGCGACCGCGGGTGACCATCTCCACCGCTTCGCCCTGGCGATTGATGGTGCGCCCCGGCACCATAATGCTGGAGGTCGGCTTCAGCGCCAGATGCGCGATCACCGGTTGGCCGCTGCTGATGCCGCCGAGAATGCCGCCGGCATGGTTGCTTTGGAAGCCTTCCGGGGTGATTTCATCGCGGTTTTCGCTGCCGCGCTTGGTCACGACAGCAAATCCGTCACCGATCTCCACGCCTTTCACCGCGTTGATGCTCATCAGCGCGTGCGCCAGATCGGCGTCGAGGCGATCAAACACCGGCTCGCCCAGGCCAACCGGCACGTTTTCAGCGATCACGCTGACCTTGGCGCCAATGGAGTCGCCCTCTTTTTTCAGCGCGCGCATCAGTTCGTCCAGCGCTTCCAGCTTGTCCGGATCCGGGCAGAAGAACGGGTTCTGCTCGACCTGATCCCAATCTTTCAGCTCACAGGTCACGTCGCCGATCTGCGCCAGATAGCCGCGCACCTGCACACCGAACTTCTGCTGCAGGTATTTCTTGGCGATGGCGCCCGCCGCAACGCGCATGGCGGTTTCACGCGCCGAAGAACGGCCGCCGCCGCGATAGTCGCGCAGCCCGTATTTCTGTTCGTAGGTGTAGTCTGCATGCCCCGGACGGAACACGTCTTTGATGGCGCTGTAGTCTTGCGAACGCTGATCGGTGTTCTCAATGATCAAACCGATGCTGGTGCCGGTGGTCACGCCTTCGAATACGCCGGAGAGAATGCGCACCTGATCCGGTTCACGACGCTGGGTGGTGTAACGCGAGGTGCCCGGACGACGGCGGTCCAGATCGTGTTGCAAATCGGCTTCGGTGAGCGGAATGCCGGGCGGCACGCCGTCGACGATACAACCCAGCGCCACCCCGTGAGATTCACCGAAGGTGGTGACGCGGAAAATCTGCCCAATACTGTTTCCTGCCATCACGGCTCCTTACCGTTAGTCTTTTATCGTTATCAGGCCCGCCGTGCGGGCCCTGGAAATGCGGTTTAGCTGCGATAGAGGCTGAAGTGTTCCTTGCAATCCACCAGCTGCTGTTTGGTCAGCATGAACACGCCGTCACCGCCGTTTTCGAACTCCAGCCAGGTGAACGGAATATCCGGATATTGTTCCATCAGGTGTACCATGCTGTTACCCACTTCACAAATCAGCACGCCGTCGTCGGTCAGGTAGTCCGGCGCGCAGGCCAGGATGCGGCGCACCAGCTTCAGGCCGTCGCTGCCCGCCGCCAGGCCCAGTTCCGGCTCAAAGCGGAACTCCTGCGGCAGATCGGACATGTCTTCCGCATCGACGTACGGCGGGTTGGTGACGATCAGATCGTACTGGATCGCGGGAACGTCGCGGAACAGATCGGAACGGATCGGGATCACCTGGTGTTCGACGCCGTGCGCCTGAATATTGCGCTCGGTTACCGCCAGCACTTCGCTGGAGATGTCCACCGCGTCCACTTCCGCTTCCGGGAAAGCGTAGCCGCAGGCGATGGCGATGCAGCCGCTGCCGGTGCACATGTCGAGGATATGACGAGGCGGGTGTGGGATCAGCGCGCTGAAGCGATCGTTGATCAACTCGCCGATCGGCGAACGCGGCACCAGCACGCGCTCGTCGACGTAGAATTCCATGCCGCAGAACCAGGCCTTGTTGGTCAGGTAAGCGACCGGGATGCGTTCGTTGACGCGGCGGATCACGCGCTCAACGATGCGATGACGCTCGCTGGAGGTCAGACGGGCGGTGTGCATGTCCTCCGGAATGTCCAACGGCAGGAACAGGCTTGGCAGCACCAATTGCACCGCTTCGTCCCACGGATTATCGGTTCCGTGACCATAGTAGATATTGGCAGCGTTGAAGCGGCTTACCGTCCAGCGCAGCATATCTTGAATGGTGTGCAGTTCGTTCACTGCTTCGTCGACGAAAATTTTGTCCAATTTGCCCTCCGGCAGGCGCTGTGTTTCATGATTTAGCCGCATAGTTTGCCATGAAGCCCGCGACAAATCACGCTTGCCCCTCGCGCTTTTCACTCTGGCCCGAGTTTTGCGTCGACAGCGCTCATTCACAAGGTAAACTAGCGAAATAAACGATTTCCGGTGAATGAAGCATGAAGAACAAGCCTCCTCTGAGCAAAGACGAACAACAGCTCTTCAGAGAGTCGGTGGCGGGCGCGAAAAAGCTGCGCCAGGACACCATCGTCCACCGCCCGCCGAAGCCCAAGGTCAAACAGATTGCGCCGCAGCGGCTGCTGCAGGAGCAGGTCGATGCCAGCTATTATTTTTCAGATGAGTACCAGCCGCAGCTGGAAGAGGAAGGCCCGACGCGCTACGTGCGCCCCGGCAGCAGCCCGTATGAGTTGAAGAAGCTGCGACGCGGCGATTATTCGCCGGAGCTGTTTCTCGATTTGCACGGCCTGACCCAGCTGCAGGCCAAGCAAGAGCTGGGAGCGCTGATCGCCGCCTGCAAACGCGAGCACGTGCACTGCGCCTGCGTGATGCACGGACACGGCAAGCACATTCTCAAACAGCAAACCCCGCTGTGGCTGGCACAGCATCCCGACGTGCTGGCGTTCCACCAGGCGCCGAAGGAATGGGGCGGCAACGCCGCCATCCTGCTGTTGGTGGAGCTGGCCGAGTAACCCTGCAGAAACGACTCAGGGCGATGTCAGACATCGCCCTGAGTTTATTCCGCACCGCATCCGCGGCTCACACTTTGGCCATCACCTGCGACGGGCTGACCTGCCATTCAAACTTGCCGTAGCTGCCGTCCGCCGGCAGATCGACGTTGGCAATCGCCGAGGTCGCGAACATCGGCGGGCACTCGCCCGGGCACAGTTCGGCCACCAGATAGCCTACCAGCGGCAGGTGTGACACGATCAGCACCGAGCTCACCCCTTGCATCGCCAGCGCCTGCAGATAGCTGCCGACCTGTTCGGCGTTGCCGCCCGGCGTCAGCTCGGGCAGCACTTCTTCGCCCTCCGGCAGCGTCAAGGCTTCACGCACCGTCGCCAGCGTCTGTTCTGCCCGCAGATAAGGGCTGACCAGCACGCGTTCAATATCCACAGACTTGGTGTTCAACCAGGCCGCCATCTGACGGGACTCATCGCGGCCGCATAGGGTAAGGGGCCTTACCGCATCGCTGGCTGCCTCGAGCGCCGCCTCTCCGTGACGCATAATCAAAACTTGCATATTGCACCGCTGTTGTTGACAAAGTAACGCTATACAGAAACGCCGTGCGTGCTGTACCGCCGAGTTTTACAACCCAAAGCCAAAGCTTTAAAACGATAACGCGCCGTCTCTTTATGGCGGCCGGGCATTTTGCCTGAAAGTTTGCCTAAAGAAAACGCTGTTTTTTACAGCAACCCTCCCCGGGCAAACCTCGATTGCTCACAGAACAATCAATTCAACGGGTTAAATTTTAACCTTGCCGCCATGAAATTTATTGATGGCGGTCAAGCTAACTTACCGCTGCCTGCGCCTTGCTGTACAGCCTCACCGGCTGACGCTGTTGCAAGGAGTGATGGCGATCACAACGCGGCCCTGTTGCAACTATAGTGCAAATCGGGCCGCCCTGCGCTCAGCTCCCCAGCGGGTAAAAGCGCTCGCCCTGCTGCGCCATGCGCTGCAAGCGTTCGCACGGCGCGAAGTGCTCGCCGTGCTGCTGGCGCAGGTAGTCCAGCGTCTTCACCACTTTCTCGGCGCCGAGTTCGTCCATATAGCGGAACGGGCCGCCGAGGAACGGCGGGAAGCCGATGCCGAACACCGCGCCGATGTCGCCGTCGCGCGCGCTGCGGATTACGCCTTCATCCAGGCAGCGCGCCGCTTCGTTCAGCATCATCATCACGCAGCGCTGGGCGATGGTCGCCGGCAGCATGTGCGCCTTCGGCGTGACGCCGAGCAACGTATACAATGAGGTATCCGCACGTTTACGCCGCTGCCGCTGCTGGCCTTCACTCGGGTAGAGATAGAAGCCGCGGCCGTTCTTACGCCCTTTGCGCCCGTCTTTCAGCACCGCATCGAACGCGGCCGGCGCGGCGAAGCGCGGCCCCAGCGCCTCGACCAGTACCGGGATGATTTTGGTGCCGACGTCGATGCCCACTTCATCCAGTAGGGTGATCGGACCGACCGGGAAACCGAAGTCCACCAGCGCCTTGTCCAGCGACTCCATCGGCTCGCCTTCCAGCAGGCAACGGGCCGCTTCGTTGATGTACGGCGCCAGGATGCGGTTGACATAAAAACCGGCGCTGTCGCCCACCACGATGGCGGTCTTGCCCTGCTTGTGCGCCAGCGCCACGGTGGTGGCGATGGTCTCTTCGCTGGTGCCGGCGTGCGGGATCACTTCCACCAGCGGCATCTTGTCCACCGGGCTAAAGTAGTGCAGGCCGATCACCTGCTGCGGCCGCTGGGCTTTTTCGGCGATGTGACCGATAGGCAACGAGGAAGTATTGGAGGCAAAAACGGTATGCGGCGCACAGTTCGCTTCGACCTCGGCCACCATCTTCTGCTTCAGCGCCAGATCCTCAAACACCGCCTCGACCACGATATCCACCTGCTCAAAGCCGGTGTAATCGGTAGAGCCGGAGATCAGCATCATCTGTTTTTGCCGTTCCGCCGGGCGCATGCGCTTGCTGCGTACCCGTTTGCCAAGCACGTCCCAGCTGTATTTCAGCGCGTGATTGATGCCGGTTTCATTAATATCTTTGATACGAACCGGCAAACCGCCGCGCGTGGCGGTGACGCAGGCGATGCCGCCGCCCATCAGGCCGCCGCCGAGAATGCCGACGCGGTGCAGGGCATGCGGCTTGGCATTGCCGCCCCGCTCTTTTTTCAGCGCGGTGGAGGCGAAGAACAGACTGCGCAGCGCCGCCGACTGCGGCGTCATCGCCAGTTCGCCAAAGGCGCGCGCTTCAGCCTCATAGCCGCTGGCGCTGCCGTGATCCAGCCCGGTGCGCACGACCTGAATGATGCGTTCCGCCGCCGGGTAGTTGCCGTGCGTTTTCGCCATCGTTTTCTTGCGCACGATGCTGAACAGCAGATTTCTGCCCAGCGGGCCGTTGAGCAGGCGATCCTGCCACGGCAGCTCGCGCTGATGCTTCCAGCCCTGCTTCACCCGCTCAATGGCGGTCTGCAACAGGATCGGCTGCGGCACGGCGTCATCCACCAGCCCCATGCGCAGCGCCTGGCGGGCGCGAATATGCTTGCCGGTCAGGATCATGTCCAGCGCCTTGGCGGCGCCGATCAGGCGCGGCAGGCGCTGAGTGCCGCCGGAGCCCGGCAGCAGGCCCAGTTGCACTTCCGGCAGACCGAGCGCGGTTTTGTCATCCAATGAACAGACGCGGCCGTGGCAGGCCAGCGCCAATTCCAGGCCGCCGCCGAGGCAGGCGCCATGGATGGCGGCCACCACCGGCACCGGGAAGGCGGCGATCTGCGCCAGCGTGCTCTGCCCTTTTTTGGCCAGCGTTTCCGCCTCTTTGGCACTGGTACAGGCGGCAATCATAGTGATGTCGGCACCGGCGATAAACGAGTCCGGCTTGCCGGAAACGATCACCAGCCCTTCCAGCGCGGTATGCTGCTGCGCCCGGATTAGCACATCGTTCACCTGTTCGACGAACTCGGCCTTGAGCGTATTGACCTTGTCGCCCGGTACGTCGATGGTGATCACGCCGATGTTGTCGGGGCGAATCGTCAGCTGAAAGGCCGACGGTTTGGCACGCTGTTCGTGCAATGCGTTTTCGGCACTCATCATTCCACCTCCACGATCATCGCGGCCCCTAACCCGCCGGCGGCGCAGGCGGTGGTCAGGCCCAGCCCGCCACCGCGGCGTTTCAGCTCACGCAGCGTCTGGGTGATCATGCGCGCGCCGGTGGCGGCAAACGGGTGGCCATAGGCGATGGAACCGCCCAGGACGTTGAATTTTGCCATGTCCACCTCGCCGATCGCCTGGCTGCGGCCAAGCTTCTCGCGGGCGAACTCTTCGCTGGCGAACATCTTCAGGTTAGCCAGCGTTTGCGCGGCGAAGGCTTCATGCATGTCGATGAGCGTCAGATCGGCCAGACCGATGCCGGCGCGATCCAGCGCCAGCGGCGTCGCGTAGGAAGGCCCCAGCAGCATGTCTTCCCACACGTCGATGGCGGCGAAGGCAAAGCTGCGCAAATAGCCCAGCGGCTGCAGCCCCAGCTCTTTGGCGCGCGACTCGCTCATCATCAATACCGCCGCCGCGCCGTCGGTCAACGGCGTGCTGTTGGCCGCGGTGACGCTGCCGTGCTTGCGATCGAACGCCGGTTTCAGCTTGGCATAGGAAGCCAGGCTGGAGTCTTTGCGGATGTTGTTGTCTTCAGAAAGCTGTGCACGGTACGGTGGTACGTAGGCGGTCATCACCTCATCGCGCAGCCACCCCTCCTGCCAGGCCTTGGCCGCCAACTCGTGGGAACGGTGCGCCAGCGCATCCTGCGCCTCACGGGTGATGCCGTGGCTTTTCGCCATCTGTTCGGCCGTATCGCCCATGCGCAAACCGGTGGAATACTCCGCCACCGCCGGTGGCACCGGCATCAGATCGCGGAATTTCAGCCGGCTGAACAATTTGAGACGCTGCGACAGCGTACGCGCCTTGTTGACGTCCACCAGCGTGCGTGCCAGCGCCTTGCTGACGCCGATCGGCAAGACGGAAGAAGAGTCCGCCCCGCCGGCGATGCCGACGCTGATGCTGCCGGCCATGATGCTCTCCGCCACGTTGGCGATCGCCTGGAAGCTGGTGGCGCAGGCGCGCGACACGCTGTAGGCGTCGGTATGGACGCTCATGCCGGTGCCGAGCACGATTTCACGCGCAATGTTCGGCGCCTCGGGCATTTGCACCACCTGGCCAAACACCAGTTGTTCGATAAGCTGCGGATCGATGCCGCTACGCGCCAACAGCTCGCTCACCGCCGTTTTCCCTAAATCCACCGCCGGAATGCCGTGATAGGCAGTCGCCTGTTTGGCAAAGGGGGTACGCAGTCCATTCACAATCGCAATGCGGTCACCATGACGGGTCACCAACGGCAGTGCCTTACTCATAAATGCTCCTGAAGAAAATAACGTCAGCGCAATGGGCAGAAAGAGGTCTGACCTGATGAGGTCATTGTTAACCAAACGGTTACATTTGGCAAACCGGCAGAGATCAAAACTGCGAGCAGGCGCACTTTCTATCGGGGCGGCACGGGGAAGGAAATCCCCGGCGCGCAGCAGGCAGCGCCGGGGGTAAAGCGGGGATTAACGCAGGCCGAGCTGGAAGATCAGGGTTTCCGCCTGGCAGGCGAAGGTGAAATCGGCCTCCAACTGCACGCCGCCGTCAACCGGTTTAATGCTACTGCTGATGTCACAAGGGTCGGATTCTACCGCGCGCGCCTTTTCGCTCAGGGCGGCCAGCATGGCTTCCGCATCTTGTTGATTGCTGAACACCTGGCTGTAGGACGCGGTGCAATCGGTGTTATCCATCACGGTGCCGACATCCACGCAGCAACACGCGGCGGTTTCCTGGGCGCTGCATTTATTAATTGCATCTGACATGATTGGTTCTCCTCAAGGGCCTCGGTTATCAGCCCAAATTGCCGTTTCACTCACCGGCACAAAGCCACAAAATTCTGCAGGTATTTTACGCTTCCGCGCCGGCAATCACTAGCACTTACTTTTACTGTGTGTTTTAAGTGATGGAAATCACAAATAAAAATGAGCGCCTGCTAAGGAATGGTAAGAATTTTGTTATTTACCGCTGGCTTTTTGTTAAGCAGATCTCTTTTTTGATATCAGGTTGGAAATATTTCAAAAACAAACTTGCAACATTTTCACAGGTCAGACCTATACTTCAGCCACTGGTCTGATTTGTCTGAATGATAACGGACCCTACAATCCCGCGCTCCTTGTTACCTTGCGTAACATAGTTTAAATAATAAACACATAATGAGGTTTTGGTCATGAGCCAGAAAAACCTATTGACTAAATCAGCTCTCGCAGCTGCAGTGGCAATTATTTCATCAAACGTGTCTGCCGCAGGATTCCAGCTGAATGAGTTCTCAGCAGCTGGTTTAGGACGTTCGTATTCTGGCGAAGGCGCCATGGCGGATACGGCGGCCTCCGCGAGCCGCAACCCGGCATTGTTGATGATGTACACCCGCCCGGAACTTTCCATCGGCGCGGTCTTTATCGACCCGGATGTAGACATCACCGGCAAATCCCCTTCCGGCGCCAGCCTGGATGCGAAAAACATCGCGCCAACCGCCTGGGTGCCGAACCTGCATTATGTTCACCCGATTAACGATCAGTTCGCCGTAGGCGGATCGGTCACCAGCAACTACGGTCTGGCGACCGAATTCAACGACGGCTACACCGCAGGCGCTTATGGCGGCAAAACCGATCTGGAAACCCTGAACCTGAATCTGAGCGGCGCTTACCGCCTGGATCAACACTTCAGCTTCGGTCTGGGCTTCGACGCCGTATACGCCAGAGCCAAACTGGAACGCTACGCCGGCGAATTGCCGAAGCTGCTTGCCGGTCAAGGCCTGCAAACCGGTCAATTAACGCCTCAGCAAGCCGGGATGATCGCTCAAATTCCTGGCGATACTCAGATTTCTCACCTGAAAGGCGATAAGTGGGGCTTCGGTTGGAATGCCGGCCTGCTGTACGAAGTGGACGAAAACAACCGTTACGGCTTCACCTACCGTTCTGAAGTGAAAATCAAGTTCGACGGCGACTACAAAAGCAGCCTGCCTGCACAGTACAACCCAATTACCCAGGCGCTGGGCGTTGGTCTGCCGTGGGGCACCAGCGGCAGCACCATCCCGGGCTCTCTGGATCTGAACCTGCCGGAAATGTGGGAACTGTCCGGCTACAACAAAGTGGCGCCGCAGTGGGCCATCCACTACAGCCTGGCGTACACCAGCTGGAGTCAGTTCCAGGAGCTGAGAGCCACCGGCAGCAACGGCCAGACCCTGTTCCAGAAGCATGAAGGCTTCCGCGATGCCTACCGCATTGCGCTGGGTACCACTTACTTCTACGACGACAACTGGACCTTCCGCGGCGGTGTCGCCTTCGATGACAGCCCGGTGCCGGCACAGAACCGCTCTATCTCCATTCCTGATCAGGACCGCTTCTGGGTCAGCGCAGGTACCTCTTACGCGTTCAACAAAGACGCGTCGGTCGACGTCGGTGTGTCCTACATGCACGGCCAGAAAGTCACCATCAACGAAGGCCCTTACACCTTCAACTCGGTGGGCAAGGCCTGGCTGTACGGTGCCAACTTCAACTACCGCTTCTAATCTCGCTTGAGAAAGAAGCCAAAGCGCCCCTCGGGGCGCTTTTTTTGCCCGGCGCTTGCCGCCGGCATAAAAAAACCCGCCTGACGGCGGGTTTTCATTGGCGTAACGCCCGTGATTACTGCGAGTCGATCTCGTCCAATTCGCCCTGAATCGCCTTGGCGTTCGGGTTCTCTTCCGGCTTGAGCGAGCCGCCGTTGGCGATGAAATCGTGGCGCTGGAAGTAGGCCTCGCGCACCATGACATAAGGATCGGACGAGTTGCGCAGCAGGCCGTCGGAATCCAGCAGCTGAGCGCGGGTTTCGATACCCTCGACCACCCATTTGCCCGCCGACATCCAGAAGGTCAGGTAACTCAGCATCGGATACAGCGTATCCGCAAAGTCGCCGCCGTCTTCACGCAGGGTAAAGCTGCCGTAGCCCGGCAGCATCACGTACGGGCCGTAACCCACATCGTAATGCCCCAATGTGCTGCCGAAGCGATTCGGTTCTTCGCGCGCCAGTTTCGGGTTGGCCATACCGGCCACGTCGATTAGGCCGCCCATCCCGAGCAGGGTGTTCAGGAAGAAACGGTTAAAGTGGATCATCCCGCGGTAAGGATCGCCCTTCAGGAAGGCGTTGACCATGCTGGCCGGTTCTTCCAGGTTGGAGGTGAAGTTGCTGATGCCGTTACGCGCCGGCATCGGCACGTAGTCGCGCCAGGCCACCGCGACCGGGCGCAGGATATAAGGATCCAGGACGTTGTAGTTGAAATCGAACATCGTCCGGTTAAATCCCTCCAGAGGATCGGAACGCCCTTGCGGATCATTGTCTGGCGCGCTGGCACAGCCCACCAGTAATACCGTTGCGAATGCCACCCCAGTCAGGCGAAAGTTCATATTTTTCTCCATAAAAACACGTTCGGTCTTATTTTTCAGTGACCTGCTTGTTTATCTGAACGCTAACCTGCTCTTTACCGCTGAATGTCTGCAGCGAGCTTTCGCCGAACCAGTCCCCCGGCTGCGGCGTGGCCAATCCGTCCTGTGAGAGGCGCACACGCACCTGCACCTGATGCTGTGCCGAGAGTAAACGCTCGGGCATCATGGCGTTGCTGTCATCCAGCGAGAAAGACAGCGGAAAACGGCTCAGCGGCAATTGTTTTACCGCCACCGGCACCGGGCTGGCGCCGTCGGTGACCGAGATGACCAGCGTCCCCTGCGGCGGCAGGGCTTTCGCCGCCTGCGGTGACAGCGAAACGGTCACATTGAGTTTAACAGTTTCTCCGCCGGCCTGGGCTTTTGCTTGTGCAATGCTGCGCTTTATCACTTCCGCACGCGGATCGTTGGCCGGCAAAAGTTGCAACATCACCTGCCAGGCGCCGATCGCCTGCTTGAAATCGCCCTGTTCGAAGGCATTGAACGCCAGCAGGCTCAGCACCCGCGGATCGCCGTGATTTTCCGCGATCATGCGCCGCAACAGCTGCGTCGCCTGCTTGTTATCCTCCGGATCGTTGGAGCGCGTCAAGACCTCGGCATAGCCGAGCCGCACTTCCAGACTATTCGGATCCAATTGATAAGCATGAGCAAACGCCTGCGTGGCGGTAGTGGCATTGTTCAACGCCATGCCGACGCGCCCCAACATCATCCAGTCGTTGATATTGCGATCGTCCTGCTGCAGCGCGGTACGCAGCCCCAGCCCGAGACGGGCGATCTCTTCCATACTCAGCGGTTTGGCGCGCTCATTGGCGACGCGCTCGCGCAATTCCGGCATTTGCGCCTGCACCAGACGCCAATCCAGCACCTGCGCCAGCCCGCCGGTTTTCAGATAAAAGCCAACGGTCACCGCCAGCAATAACAGCACGCCCGGCACCAGCGCCCAGCGGTTGATCGGCTTCGCCTGCGCCGCCTGCTCGACGGGAATGTCGTTCAGCAGGTTCTGTTGCAGCTCTTTCACCAGCTCGGGGCGCTCGGCCACCACGCCTTGTTGTTCGTCCTGCTCCAGCTCGCTGAGGCGATCCTGATAAAAAGCCTTGTTCAACGCATCGCGCGTGGCGGCGCTCTGCTTGCCGTGGCGCATCGCCGGCACCACCAGCAACGCGGCGGCGCCGGCCAGCAACATGCAAATAATCAGCCAAAAAGCCATTAGGGTTTCTTCCTGTCAGTCTCTTGCAACAGCGCCGCCAGGCGCTGCCGTTCCCGTTCGGAGAATTCATCATCCGCCGCCGCATCGGGCCGCCGACGGGTACGCAGGATCACCACCGCCCCGCCGATCAGCACGAACAGCAGCGGGCCGATCCACAAGATCAGCGTCGCCGGCGTTACCGGCGGCTCGTAGGTGACGAAGTTGCCGTAACGCGCCACCATGTAATCGATGATCTGCTGCTTGCTTTGCCCCTGCATCATCAGCTCGTACACCTTGGTGCGCATGTCGGCGGCGATGATGGCGTTGGAATCGGCAATGCTGTCGTTTTGGCATTTCGGGCAGCGCAGCTGTTCGGTCAACTCGCGATACTGCTGCTCCTGCTCGACGGAGTTGAAGCGATAGGTATCGATCGCCGCGGCGGCGCTCCAGCTCAGCAGCGCGGCGCACAGCAGGACAATCAGCCTCATGCCTCACCCCCGTACTTTTTATACAGCGGCAGCACTTCCTGCTGCCAGACCCGCTCATTCATGTCGCCGGCGTGGCGATAGCGGATAATCCCCTGGCCGTCGATAAGGAAGGTCTCGGGCGCGCCGTAGACCCCGAGATCCAACCCCAGCATGCCGTCGCCGTCGTACAGGCTGAGGGCATAGGGATTGCCGAGGGAATTGAGCCAGGTCACCGCCTTGGCGCGATCGTCTTTATAGTTCAGGCCAACCACCCGCACGCCGCGTGCCGCCAGCGTATTGAGATACTGGTGTTCCGCGCGGCAGGTCGGGCACCAGGTGGCCCAGACGTTGAGCAAGATCGGCTTGCCGTCGCGCAGCACCGCCTGATCGTAGGTTTTGCCGGGCTGATCCAGCGATTCCAGCCTGAAGGTCGGCACCGGTTTGCCGATCAGCGCCGACTCCAGCATGGTCGGATCTTCGCCGCCGGCGTTGCGCGTCAGTTGCACCATCAGCGCCGCCACCAGCAGCAGGAAGAGGACCAACGGGATAAACAGCAGTTTACGCTTCATGGTTGCGCCTCCAGCTTGCCTTCGCGCTTGAGTTTTTTGCTCATGCGGTAACGCGGGTCGAGGATGCACAGCAGGCCGCCGATCGCCATAAAGACGCCGCCGAACCAAATCCAGCGCACGAAGGGTTTGTAATACAGGCGCACCGCCCAGGAGCCGTCCTCCAGCTCCTCGCCCAGCGCCGCGTACAGATCGCGGCTGAACCCGCCGTCGATCGCCGCTTCGGTCATCATGCTGCGCGCCACGCTGTAGTAGCGTTTCTCCGCGTGCAGCGTCGCCTCCGGCTTGCCGTTGCGCGTGACGTCGATGATGCCGACGCCGCCGCTGTAGTTCGGGCCGCGGATGTCGTGCACGTCGCGGAACACGAAATGATAGTTGTGGATATCCACGCTGTCGCCGGCCTTCATCCGCACGTCGCGCTCCACGCTGTAGTTCTGGCTGAAGGCGATGCCGATCACCGTCACCGCCACGCCGAGGTGGCCGAGCACCATGCCCCAGTGGCTGCGGGACAGCTGTCGCAGGCCGCGCCAGAAGCCGTGCCGGTGGGTGGCGCGCTCATGCAACTCCATCAGCGTCAGGATGATCACCCACAGCGCCATGATCAGGCCCACCACCGTCATGCCGGCGATGCTGTCCTGCAGCAACCACGGCAGCAGAATCGACAGCACCAGCGTCGCCAGCAGCGCCACGCCGAGGCGCCGCCACAGCTTGCTCGGCTCATCGCGGCGCCAGCGCACCAGCGGCCCGATGCCCAACAGCAGCGCCAGCGGCGCCATCAGCCAGGTGAACATGGTATTGAAGAACGGCTCGCCGATCGAGATGCTGCCCAGCCCCAGCTGTTTGTGCACCAGCGGCAGCAGCGTGCCCAACAGCACCACCAGCATGGCGGCGATCAGCAACACGTTGTTGCCGAGCAGGAAGGTCTCGCGCGAGAAGGTTTCGTGCTGCACCCGGCTGCGCACCTGGCCGCCCTTGACCGCGTACAGCAGCAGCGAACCGCCGATCACGATCACCAGATAGGCGAGAATAAACATGCCGCGCGCCGGATCGGAGGCGAAGGAGTGCACCGAGACCAGCACGCCGGAGCGCACCAGGAAGGTGCCGAGCAGGCAAAGCGAGAAGGCGGTGATCGCCAGCAGCACCGTCCAGGCTTTGAACGTGCCGCGTTTCTCGGTCACCGCCAGCGAATGCATCAGCGCGGTGCCGGCCAACCACGGCATAAAGGAGGCGTTTTCTACCGGATCCCAGAACCACCAACCGCCCCAGCCTAACTCATAGTAGGCCCAGGCCGATCCGAGCACGATGCCGAGCGTGAGGAACACCCAGGCGGCGGTGGTCCACGGGCGTGACCAGCGCGCCCAGGCGGTGTCGAGCCGGCCGGCCATCAGCGAGGCAATGGCGAACGCAAAGGCGACCGAGAAGCCGACGTAGCCCATATACAGCAGCGGCGGGTGGAAGATCAGGCCGATATCCTGCAACAGCGGGTTGAGATCGCTGCCGTCGATCGGGAAATTCGGCAGCGTGCGGGTGAACGGGTTGGAGGTCATGATGATGAACAGCAGGAAACCGGCGGTGATCATGCCCATCACCGACAGCACCCGCGCCACCGCATCCTGCGGCATCGCCCGGCTGCACAACGCCACCGCCAGCGACCAACAGCTCAGCAGCAGCACCCACAGCAGCAGCGACCCCTCATGCGCGCCCCAGGTGGCGGCGATGCGGTAATACACCGGCAGTTGGGTATTGGAGTTGGTGGCCACGTAGGCGACGGTAAAGTCGTTGACCACGAAGGCATGCACCAGGCACAGGAACGCCAGCGCAATCGCGGCGAACATGCCGTAGGTCAGCGGCCGGGCCACCGCCATCATGCGGCTGTCCTGCCGCGCCGCGCCCCACTGCGGGTAAATGCTCAGCAGCAGCGCAATCGCCAGCGCCAGGCACAGCAAAAAACTGCCCAGTTCCGGCATCATGACTTGGCGCCCTCCGCCTGCGGCGCGTTATACGCTTCCGCCGGCCCTTGGTGATTCTCTTTCATCGCGTCGGCCACTTCCGGCGGCGTGTATTTCTCGTCGTGTTTGGCCAGCACTTCGCGCGCATTGACCACGTTGCCCTCGCCCAGCACGCCCTGCGCTACCACGCCCTGCCCTTCGCGGAACAGGTCCGGCAGAATGCCGGTGTAGGTCACGCCGATCGCGCCGCGCGCGTCGTAAATCTTGAAGCTGACCTGCAGCGTATTGGGATCGCGTTTCACCGAGCCGGGCATCACCATGCCGCCGATGCGCAGCCGCTGGCCGACCTCGGGCTTCTCATGATTTTCGCCCTTGCCCTGCAGGATTTCACCCGGGGTATAGAACAGATCGATGTTGGAGCGCAGCGCGTACAGCATCAGAGTCGCGGTCAGCGCGATGCCGATCAGCACAACGATCGCCAGATAAAGGCGGCTTTTACGACGTGGATTCACAATGATTTCTCCCGCGGTGCGGCGGATTTTTGTTTTGATTGTTGCGCATGGCGAATGCGCCGCTCGCGCGCCTGACGGCGGCCGATCTCGGCGAGCAACTGCCGCCGCTGCCAGACGGTGTGCGCCACCAGCCCCAACAGCGAAATCAGCGTGGCGGCGACCGCCAGCCAAACATAGAAGGCGTAACCGCCCATGGCGAAAAACGCCGTCCAGGAATCGAAGGCGGCATTCATGACTGACGCTCCTTATTCACCAGCCCGGCGACCCACGGGCGCTGGCGCTCCTGGAACAGGATCAGATTGCGCAGGCGCATCAGCGTCAGCGTGACGAACAGCAGCAGGTAACCGAGGATCGCCCAGCGCAGCGGGGTGCGCATGCTGGGCGCGATAGACTGCTGCATATTGGTCGAGCCCTGATGCAGCGTATTCCACCATTCAACGGAGAAATGGATGATCGGGATATTCACCACGCCCACCAGCACCAGAATCCCGGCGGCGCGGCCCGCCAGGCGGCGGTCTTCAAAGGCGTTATACAGCGCGATGACGCCCATATAGAGGAACAGCAGCACCAACTCGGAGGTCAGACGCGCATCCCACACCCACCAGGTGCCCCACATCGGCTTGCCCCAGGCGGAGCCGGTCACCAGCGCGATAAAGGTGAACACCGCGCCGATCGGCGCCATCGCCGCCACCACGGTATCGGACATTTTCATCTGCCACACCAGGCCGATAAACGCCGCCACCGCCATCGAGGCATAGATGCCCATCGACCACATGGCCGCCGGCACGTGAATATAAATGATGCGGAAGCTGTCGCCCTGCTGATAATCCTTCGGTGCGAAACCAAAGCCCCATGCCCAGCCAAGCAGCAGGCAGACCGCCGCCGCCAGCCCCAGCCAGGGGATAAAGCGGCCGCAGACGTGATACAGCCGTTCAGGCCGCGCCAGTTGATGTAACCATTTCCACATTGTCGTCAGTGCTCACGGTAATTTTTATGCGTCGGCCACTCCGAGCGATCGAAACGGCGCAAATCTTCTACGGGGTACGCTCTTGTCGGCCTTGCCCCGTCGGTTCATTCAATACGTTAGCTAGTGCACGCTCACCCGCAGCGCCGCTGCGGTGGCAAACGGCGCCAATGTCACGCTGCCCGCCAGCATCGCGCCGAGTATCGCCAGGTAGCCGTCGATCGGCATGCCCATCGAGGCAGCGTCGATCGCGCCGGTGGCAAAGATCAGCACCGGGATATACAGCGGCAGCACCAACAGGCTGAGCAGCACGCCCCCTTTGCGCAGGCCGACGGTCAACCCCACGCCGATGGCGCCGATCAGGCTCAGCGTCGGCGTACCGAGCAGCAGCGTCCCCGCCACCGCCAGCCAGGTTGGCATATCGAGCGACAGCAGCAGCGCCACCAGCGGCGACAGGATCAGCAGCGGCAATCCCGTCACGACCCAGTGAGCACACACTTTGCCCAGCACCGTCATCGGCAGCGGCGTCGGCAGCAGCAACAGCTGCTCCAGCGAACCATCGAGGAAGTCGTCGCGAAACAGCCGCTCCAGCGACAGCAGCGAGGCCAACAGCGCCGCCACCCACACGATGCCCGGCGCAATGCGCGCCAGCAACTGCGGCTCCGGGCCAATCCCCAACGGGAACAGCGTGATCACAATCAGGAAAAACCACAGCGGGTTGACGATCTCCGAACCTTTACGGCAGGCGATCTTCAGTTCGCGGCGCACCAGGGTCAAAAACATCACAGGCTCCCCGCGTCATGTTCCGCCAAACGAACTTTCCCCACCGTTTGGCTGACGCCGGCCAAATCCTGATGGGTGGTCAACAATACCATGCCGCCTCGCTGTGCATGTTGTTCAAAAAGGCTAATCAACTCGGCTACGCCCTGTTTGTCGATCGCCGTCAGCGGCTCATCGAGGATCCACAGCGGCGCCGCGCTGAGCCACAGCCGCGCCAGCGCCACGCGCCGCTGCTGCCCGGCGGAAAGCTGCGCCACCGGCAGATCTTCGTAACCCACCAGCCCCACTTGCTCCAGGGCGCGCCAGATGGCCGGATGATCGGTTGTACCGCGCACCGCTTGATAAAACTGCAGATTTTCGAAGGGCGTCAATACGGCTTTGATGCCGGGCTGATGGCCGATAAACAACAAATCTTGCTGGTAACCCGCACGATCGCGCAGCGTGTTGCGCCCGTGCCAGGACACCTCGCCGCCGTCCGGCCGCGCCAGGCCGGCGAGAATGCGCAGCAAACTGGTCTTGCCCGCACCGTTCGGCCCTTCTACCTGAATGATATCGCCCGGCTGAACTGAAAAGCTTAGCTCGCTAAACAGGATGCGCTCATCGCGCACGCAACTCAGACTTTTGGCTTCCAGCATCGGGGAACTCATATTTTTCTTTGGGATAGCGAATCATAGCATAAGCCTTTCCCCACACGCAGCCCGCGGCGGGCGCGCCGGGGGGCCAATATGGCGAGCAGGATCAAGAATGCGTGGAAAAAATCGGCGGATTTTAACTCTTGTTACCTTTTTCTGTATTTCGCCGCATTTAGGCCGGGCAACTACGCTTAATGACGTGACCTCACCCTTATTAAGCAGGAGCGACAGCATGAACGAACAGCAGCACCAGGATCACGAGCCGGATGAGACGATGCGGGTAGAGAGCGAGGAGCAGGAACAGGGCAAACGCGAAATCGAAGTCAGGGAAGAGAATCTGCCGTCGCGCGCGGCGGCGGTGCATGAACAGATCCGGATGGAAGGCGAAAAAGAGCTGGAGCGCGACGGGCTGGCGCTGCTGTGGTCGGCGATCGCCGCCGGGCTGTCGATGGGTGCCTCGCTGGCGGCGAAAGGCATTTTCCACGCCCGCCTGCCGGACGATCCCAGCCGTTTTTTCATCGAGAACCTCGGCTACACCTTCGGTTTCATCATTGTCATCATGGCGCGCCAGCAGCTGTTTACCGAAAACACCGTCACGGCGGTATTGCCTATCATGCATAAACCCACGCCGCGCAATCTGCTGATCCTGCTTCGCCTGTGGGGCGTGGTGCTGCTCGGTAACCTGATCGGCACCGGGCTGGCCGCGCTGGCGTTTACCCATATGCCGCTGTTTGACGCCGAAACGCGCCGCGCCTTCATCAGCCTGGGCGAAGAGGTCATACGCCATACGCCGGGCGAAATGTTCGCCAACGGCATCCTGGCCGGCTGGATCATCGCCACCATGGTGTGGATGATCCCGGCCGCCGGCGCGGCAAAAATCTGGGTGATCGTGCTGATGACCTACCTGGTGGCGATTTGCGATCTGACCCATATCGTGGTCGGTTCGGTAGAGATCCTGTATTTGGTGTTCAACGGCGCGATTGGGTGGCAGGAATTCTTTTATCCTTTCGCCCTGCCGACGCTGGCGGGCAACATCATCGGCGGCACCTTTATCTTTGCGCTGATCAGCCACGCGCAGATCCGCAACGATTTGAGCGCCAAAAACCGGGCGGCGCACCGGCAAGAGGAAAAACGGCGCCACGGCGGGGAAAAACCGTGATCGCCGTCGGTTAGCCGAGGAAATTTCGGCGCGAACTGGCGAGGTATTGAGCAAACGCGCCGCTAAGCGCTTATTCTGCGGGTAAAAAAAGGTATAATGCGCCGGCAGCTTCGGTTGCCGGTCCGCAGCGTCCCCGTAGTTAAACGGATATAACAAGCCCCTCCTAAGGGCTAGTTACTGGTTCGATTCCAGTCGGGGACACCATTCTTTCTCATCAAGCCATTCCCCATCATCTGCACCCGCAATTCCCCTTTTCCCCTGTTCAGACCCGGTTTCTCCCGCGCCTTATGATGGGCACTAATTAAAAAACTTAATATCCGTCGGCGTTGAAATCGCCGCCGCTTCACCTCTGGCCTGCAATTCGCCCTTCTCATCATCGAAATCGAACAGCATAACGGTGTTGGTGAACACATTCGTGACATAGAGGTAGCGGCCGCCGCCATCGAAAGCGAGCGCACGCGGCTCAATGCCGCCGGCCTCATAACGCGTAGGCACGCCTGGCAGACCGTCCCTGCCTATTTTTAATACCAGCAGGTGGTTATCGGTACCGCGATGGGTGGCAATAAGATATCTGCCGCTCGGGCTCAGGATAATGGCCCCACCGCTTTTCGCCTCCGCCGAATCGAGGCCGCCGTTCAGTTTCACTTTCCCTCTCAGAGTCAATCGATTGTCGTTAACGGCAAACGCCTCGATCTCACCCGCCATTTCAGTGATGACATACGCATATTCGCCTTCTGGCGAGAACACCATGTGCCGTGGACCGGTGCCGGGCGCAAAGCCAACATCGCGCGAAGCATCCGCCTGCAGCGGCTGCGCGTTATCCGGGCGATAACGGTAGGCGTGCAGCTTATCGCCGCCGAGATCCGCCGCGTACAGGTATTGGCCATCGCGGCTGAAGGTGGTGGAGTGCGCATGCCCGCCTTCCTGGCGCCCCTGCACGATGCCGGAGCCGGGTATAAACGGGTAATGCTGCACGCGTTCACCCAGTTTGCCGTCGCTGCGAATCGGCAATACCGTCACCCCCGCGCCGCCTTTAGCAACGGAGTAGTTGGCGACAAACAGAAACTTGCCGTCCGGGCTGAGTGTGGCATGCGTCGGCTGCCGACCCGCGCTGATCACCGTATTCAGCACCCGCAGGCTGCCGTCTTTGTCTATCGCCAACGCAGTGACCGTTCCCGCATCCTCTTCATTGGTGACATAGGCGAAACGGCCATCGCGGGATGTTACGACCCATGACGGGCTTTTCATCTTAATCACATTGAGCAACGTTAACGTGCCGTCGCCATTTACCCTCAGACGATAGAGCCCTTCACTGGGGTGCGCCGGTTTCTGCACCGCAGGCGCATCCGGAATATGGGTCCAGGTGCCGACTAACGCTATTTGATGAGGTTCCCGATTATTTGCCATCGCATTTCCTGAAAACATGAGGAGCGTTAATGCCAGCGCTAATTGAATAGCCTGCCTGCCTAAACCTTTAACGTTCACTCTGCCAAAGGCAGGCAACGTTAAAGGTAGCATAAAGAGCGCACGGTGGTGTTTATTAATCGAGCCAGAGGGTTTATCTATACTCATGATGCCTCCTTTCCTCAACACTACGCCACAGGAATAAGTATATCGACATTGATGATCTTACTGTTTAAATGCTCGGGCCTGTATAATTCGATAAAAAAGCTCTCCCTCATTTTGACATTAATAGCCGGCAGATGGGCGTCATAGATACCCTCAAAAAAGGCAATATACTCAGGAAGCTCCCCTATAAAGGGAATAACAATATACTTCCCCATAGGTATATAGAAGTTAAATATGGAATGAAAAACCTCTTGCTCCTTGCTGGAGGCATATGCTCTCCCTCCTTTTCTTTTTTCTACGCTATAAGCCCTTCCATTTTTGCCTAGCCATTTATCATTCGTCTGGGTAATGTCACTGGCATCTCTGTACTTCCTTACGGAGTGGAAAATCAATGCTTTGTACTGCTTCAACATCTCGATATCATCCGGCATGACCGTATGATAAAAATAGGGTTTATTGTCGCTGCCATACGGTGGGATCTGGGTGGAGAAATCCCATCCCCGGCTGTTTCTAAAGCTGTTGGGCGTTTCGCCAAAAAAACGTTTGAATGCCCGCGTGTAGCACTGCTGAGAAGCAAAGCCCGATGCCAGAGCGACATCCAATATGTTACCTTGATGCTGTTTGAGCAAGACAGCGGACCGGCTCAGTTTTCTATTCCTGATATACGTCCCTAACGTAATGCCAAAATAGTGTTTAAACAACCGTTGCAAATGCCATTTAGAGTAACCTGAGATTATGGAAACCTTCTCAACGGAAAGCCCCTCTATAATATTTTTCTCCATATACTCCAAGACCTGTACAAGAATATCTTTTCTATAATCCATGAGCGCTCCCTGTCTTTATAAAAGTCGTGTCCTTTTTATTAAAATCGGCAACCTCTCAAATCAAGTCATTAAGATTAATCCTAAAAAAAACCACCTTGTCAATGCAATTTTTTCGGCATAGGAAAAGTCATCATATAAATAACTGAAAATGATCATGTTATATAAATGCGCTTGCGAAAAACCCGTAAATAAAAAATGCCTCATGCAAAGTGCATCCATTAAAGATGCACTTGCTCGGCCAAGGCGAATCACACTTTATGTTAATTGTTTTATCTTAAAGTGTTTTTTCACACCCCCGCGGCATGACCAAATAGGAATTTCATCATTACAAATTAAAATGCATTTTATAATCAGACCGATTGATGAAATTTATTGAGACTAATGAGTAAAAACATGCGCCGTGGTTGAAAAAAGATAGAGGTAGACCCATTGCCTGAACATCAGGCCAGATAATCACAGTTCGTAATGGCGCGTTGCTTTTATCTCTTTTCCAACACTGCGAGGGACCGATATTTTAACATATCTTGCTCAATGCCCTATTTTACCCTCCACGCCAATTGGGAGCGCCACTTATGCCCCGCTCTTCCCTCGTAACAGTGCCGTGTCTGATTGCGCTGTGCTTTGTTGCCACAGCACAGCAAAAAGCCCGGCTCGTAAAGCCGGGCTTTTCATCAACGGACTGATTAATCCGCCAGGTTGTCGATCTCTGCGGACCTGTGCTTACGCAACAGATACAGCAGCAAAGACACCCGCCGCTCGGTGCGTTCCGGGGTATCCGGCGGCAGGTTGTAGCGCAGGGTATAGCGCTCGTTGTTCTCATTGCAAAAATCGATGACGAGCACGGGAGCAGAGGCTCCCGCCACTTTTCGATAATTCAGCGAGATACACGACAGATTTTTTTTCATCTCAACTCACCGCGACAGTGCGGCGGGTTGATTCGGCAATCCGCCCCACGCCGGCGCTCAGCGCGGCGCCCAACAGCAGCACCAACAGTGAACCCCACGCGGCGCGAGACAGCTGTCTGGCCGCTTCATCGGCCGCTTCACGCGCTTTCTGCTCGGCCTCGGCCTTGAGTTTTTCCACTTTCTGCACCGCCTGCTGGTAAGCCTGAGCGTAGTTATCGACGATTTGGCTCGCTTCATCGCGGCTCTTGCCGGTACGCGCCGCAACGATATTCACCAACGCATCCTTGTCGGCCGCGCTCAGCGTCGGCTCACCGGACTGCTTGACGCGGTCGAACCACTGCTTAAGCTCGGAGGCGGCCTGCACCGGATCGGCAGCCGCGTCCATGGCTGATTGTTTGCCGTCGGCGGTCGCTCTATCGGCCTTCTGTTCTAACCGAGCCGGATCCAGTTCCGGCTTACCGGTCTGCTTGAGCGTGGCGTTCAACTGATTTTCCAGGCTTTCCCAGTCAAGGCTAATGCCCTTTTTATCCAGCTGTTGCTTGAGGCCTTCACCCACGTTTGGCGCTGCCGCCGCCAGGCCGCTGCCCGCCAGCGAAAGCCCTTTGCCCACCGCGCTGCCCGCCAGCCCCACCACACCACTCGCCAATGAAACCATCAGCCAGGTGGTCAGCAAGGTGGTGATCGCCCAGCTCAACAGGCCATGCAAACCGCCGCGGTTCGGCGCGGTGCGTCCGGCGACGAACGCGCCGGCGGCCAGCGATGCCAACGAGGAAACCAGCAGCCAGATCCCGGTGCCGGTGCCAAAGCCGCTCAGCGGATTGCCCTTTTGCATCATATCCACGGCCTGGGCGCCAATAGCCGTGCCCAGCACGCTGAAGATCAGATAAGTCACCAGCGCCACGGCACTCCCGGCCAATATCGAGCCCCATGACACCTGAAACGCAAAGCGATTTGATTCATAGACAGTGGTCATCGTTGTTCCTTATATTTTCTGGACAAGTGATTGCACGCACGGTGGATCACCGCGCAGACAAATTCAGTCTGCCGCGCGGCGTCATCGGCCGTCCCGGTTCATTTGCGCCAGAATGACTAGTGCATTCACACCCTGCGAATACGCACGTTATGCACTAAGCTGCTCAGCGAGTAGCGTAACCCGCGGCCCCGTCAGAGGTCGCTCCCCTTCTGTCTAGCGGAGAGCACATGAACCCATCCGTCCTGGCCAGCGAAACCCACCGCGGCCACCTGCAGCAAATCATCTCCGGCTTGTCCGACGGCGTGATCCTGACGGATACCGATCAAACGCTGCTCTGGGCCAACGAGGCCGCGTTGGCGATGCACGGCGTGAGCCACCAGAAAGCCCTGGGGGCCAATGCCGACGAGTACGCGGCGCGTTTTGCCCTGCGTTATCGCAACAATCACCCGCTGGCGCTGAAACAGTACCCGCTGAACCGGGTTGCCGATGGCGAAACCTTCACCGACGTGGTGGTGGAGGTTCGGCAGGTCGACGATCCGGAGAGTTTCTGGGTGCACCGCCTGCGGAGCCTGATTATCACCGATGCGCAGGGGCAGCCGGAGCTGCTGGCGCTGATCCTGAGCGACGCGACGGAGTGGGCCAGCGCCGAACAGCGCTTTGAAAAAACCTTCAACGCCAATCCGGCGCCGGCGGTCATTTGTCGGCTCAGCGATCTGCGTTACGTCAAGGTCAACCAAGGGTTCCTTGATATGACCGGTTACCAGCGTGAACAGGTTATGGGACGTTCGGTTTATGAACTCGACGTTTTGGAACAGGCAGAGCGCAAAGAGCTGGCGGTTCAGCGCCTGGGGGAAGGCGCCACCATCCCGCAGATGGAGGCCGAGCTGAAACTGCCCGGCGGAGGAAGCAAGCTGGTGGTGGTTGCCGGTCAACCGCTGGATATCAATGAAGACGACTGCATGCTGTTCACTTTTACCGATCTCGAGCCCCGGCGCCTGGCGGAATCGGCGCTGCGAGAAAGTGAAGAGCGGTTCGCCAAGGCATTTCGCCTGAGCCCGGTGCCGACGCTGGTGTGTACCGCGCACGAGCGGCGCGTGCTGGACGTCAACGAAGCATTCACCCGCACTACCGAGTACGACGCCGAAGCGTTAATCGGCAAAACGGTCGATGAGATCCAGTTTATTGACGATCCCGAGGCGAACCGCCGTTTGTTTGCCGCACTGGAAAAAAGCGGCAACGTTGAAGGGCTGGACATCCAGGTGCGAAAGAAAGGGAACGAGTTAATCGACTGCGTGGCCTCGGCGGATGCCGTCAGTATCCATAATGCGCCCTGCTACCTGCTGGTGCTCATGGACATTACCGAACGCAAACGCTCGGAGCTGGAGCTGGTCAATGCCATCGAAGAAGTGATGCAGGATGCCTCGTGGTTCAGCCAAACCCTGATCGAAAAACTGGCCAACGTGAAAAGCATCAACCGGCCCGACCAGGCCGGGTTTGCCGCCAGCGATCTCACGCCGCGCGAGCGCGATGTGCTGGAATTGATTTGCGAGGGGCTGCCGGACAAGAAAATCGCGGCGCGTCTCAATCTGGCGCTCAACACCATCCGCAATCATGTCGCGACGGTCTATTCCAAACTCGGCGTGCACAGCCGCAGCGAAGCCATCGTCTGGGCCAGAGAGCGCGGGCTGTTTACCGGCGGAGCGGCCTCCAGGAACGGCAAATAACCTGCAAATGCACTATCCGCACCAATGCAAACGCCCCTTATGAGCGCAGAGTGAAGTGCATAACATGGAGGTGCAAATGCAGGCTTTCGCCCTGTGCGAGAGCCAAACGGATCGAACCTTAGGAGCGCATCATAATGAACAGCGAAAAAGCCAATGGCATGATGGAAAAAGTGGCAGGCAAAGCGCAGGAAATGGCGGGCGATGTCACCGGAAACGAACGTTTGCAGGCCGAAGGCGCCACGCGCTATGCAGCGGGCGCGCTGCAAGAAAAATTCGGTGACGCCCTGGGCTGCGCCGGCAGCATGATGAAGAAAAACCCCCTCGCCGCATTAGCCCTCATTGCCGGCGCAGGTCTGTTGACCGGCCTGCTGCTGCGCCGCCGTTGATGCGCGCCGACCAGCACACCGCTTTTCACTGAATGTCGCGCCCGGCAGGTCACCACCGGGCGCGGTTCTTTTCGGCCAAAGAGCGAACATGCGATCTTATCGATTTATTCATCCGTTGCGCCGGCAATGATGACTAACGGGTACTCCGCGTCGTCACGACGGAGAATTATTGTGACTAAGCCGTTATATCCCTTATTAAATACGAGCCTTTATCGTTCAGGCTGTCGCATACCGTCATTACTCGCCGTTTAACAACGCGTCATTTTATTATATTCATCCTATTCCTGATTATCATCAGCGTCTCAATCAAAGCGCCCACCGGCTGTTATTTCCGGTTTTTATACGCTTCATCGGCCTATCATCAACATCGCTAAAACCGTCAGTTTAAAAACCGACTCTATCAGTCAATCTGGGTTTATCCCTCTCTTCATTAGATGTTAATATTGGCGCATTGCGCGCACGGAGAAATAGCATGTTCCCCAGTAAAAAACATTCACAGCGGGCCACCCCGCTCACCAGCTATCAATTTTCCCGGCTGCATACTTTCGAATGCGTCGCCCGCCATTTATCTTTTGCGCTGGCGGCGCAAGAATTGTCGATCACCCCGAGCGCCGTAAGCCACCGCATTAATTTGCTCGAAAAAGAATTGGGCTTTCTGCTATTCCAGCGCTTTCATCGCAGAATTACCCTGACGCCGGAGGGCGAGCGCATGCAATGGGCGCTGAACAGCTCGTTCAACACCTTGAACCAGGAAATTCTGGACATCAAAAATCGCGAGTTGACGGGGACATTGACCCTCTACTCGCACCCGTCTCTGGTGCAATGTCTGTTGTTGCCGCGCATCGGCGACTTTATCGCCCAGCACCCCACCATTCACCTCAACATTTTGACCGGGCAGGAAATCATCAACCTGGCCAACCGCGGCGTGGATCTGGCGATGTACTTCGGCAAACTGCCCTCGGGGCGGCATCTGGACGAGGCCTTTATGCAGGAATCGATGGTGCCGATTTGCACGCCGCAGTACGCCGCCGCACATAACCTGTACGATGCGCCGGAAAACCTGGTCCACTGCACGCTGCTGCACGATCGCTACAACTCCGGCGAAGATGAGTGGCAAACCTGGTCGCAACACTTTGCGCTGGGGCTGGATACCGACAGTAAAAGCATGGAGTTCGACCGTTCCGATCTCGCGGTGCTGGCCGCCACGCGGCACCTTGGCGTCGCCATGGGGCGGCTTAATCTGGTGCAGGACTGGATCAAAAGCGGCGAGCTGATCATTCCGTTCACCGATATGACCGTGCCCTGCGAGCACTGCTATTTTACCTCGACCATTTCCGAGCGGCAGTGGCCCAAGATCCTCGCATTTAAGCAGTGGATCATGAAAATCTCCCCTCTGGTCTGATGGCCAGAGGGTTAGCGCTCTACTTTGGGGGAATAAGAAAAATGCAGCGCGCAGGCGTAGAGCCGGCCGGCCTTTGAATAAGAGATGTATTTGCGGCTTTTATCCCAAGCCAGCAGGGAGTTATTGGCAAAATAATAAACCTCCAATTGCATCCCATTCGCCAACCTCGACCAGCCTCGGCTTCTTATCACGGTAAAATCACCGTTATCGCTGAGCGTAATCAGCGGCACGCCCCAGGCATAGCGGGATATTTGCAACTGAATAATGAATTGGCTTTCGCAGCTTATTTGGTAGTTCTGTACATCAACATCCATAATTTATATTTTTGGTGCCACCCTTCGGTCAAAATAAATAAGATATGAACAACTCACCACGATTAACCCCAGCACGATCAGCACGGCCCCCAATACAAACTCAATTTGCAGCGGTTCGCCGAGAATGACGACCCCCGCCAGGATGCCGAATACCGGCGTCATAAAGGTGAGAATGCCCAGCGAGGAGGCCTGATAACGGCGCAGCAGTGAAAACCAGATCAGGTAGCTGAAAAACGACACGATCACCGTTTGGAACAGCAGGCTGCTCCAGGCCACCGGGCTCAGGACGACGTGCAAATTGTCCGTCGCTATCGCCAACAGCGACAGCAGTACACTGGCGCCCATCAACTGGAACAGCAGCGTCTGTTTGGCCGGGCACTCCGCCAGGCGCGTGGTACGGATCACCAGGGTAGAACCACCCCAGGCGATCCCCGCCAACAGGCCATAGAAATCGCCTTTCAGCCGATCGGCTCCGCCGCTTCCCTCAGCCATGCCCGATATGGCCAGCACCACGCCGCCAAAGGCGATGAGCATGCCCAGCCACTGCACCGGTGACAGGCGCTCCTGAGGAAGGCGAAAATGCAGGCCGAGGGCAGAAAACAGCGGCGCGGTGTACAAAAACACCGCCATATGCGAGGCGCTGGTGTAGCGCAGCCCTTCGGAGACAAAAAAGAACTCCAGCGCGAACAATGCCCCTACGCTCAAACCGGCGCTCAGCGTGGCGCGATCCCAGGTGAAACACTCACCGCGGCAACGCGCCAACAGGTATACCCCCAGCGCGGCAAGGCCCGAGCGAATGGCAATTTGCAGCACCGCCGACACATCCTGCTCGGCGGCCTTGATCGCCACCTGCTGCATCCCCCAGATGGCGCAAAGCATCACCATGGCGGCGGCGGCCCTGCCGTCAATACCGACTCTTGCATTCATAATAGGATTCTCGCCGTCGTTGAAATAATAACAGGCTACCGTCGAATTATTCTTTATACACCACGATTTCCTGATAAAGCTTAATAACCTCACCATCGCTGTCTACGGAGTCGGTATATTCAGTTTGCTGCGCTAAATGAATCACCCTCCATCCTTTACGCGCCAGTTCCGGCATCGTCAGGCGCCCCACGCCGCGGCAGGTAAACAGGGTGTCGTCAGATAGCCTGAGTTTACTAACCTCCGCATAATCATAGGCTTGAGAATGGCAAACGTGCGACTCCGCCGCCATCGCCGGCAGTGAAAATAGCCCCACTAACAACATTAACAGGTTTCTCATGGCGACCTCCCAATCGCTTATTCCTGCCGGCCGATTACGCAGAAATGGCTAACGTTAATACGGTGGTGACAGGTTGAAATTAATTATCTCTTGCAAGACTGAAATTACAGGCAGGTGCCGGTGACTGACAAATGAAAAATATAAACCTTGGCGTTAAATGAATTCATCCGAATCGAAAGACATAAATAATGCCCCTTTTCACCGCACGAAATGGTCAAAAACCGGCCAATAATTAGCAAGAAAAGTAATTATTTATCTCACCGTTTATGTTACAAATGCCGCCCGCCGCTAAAACACCAAAAAAAACCGTCAAAATGCGTGAAAACGCAGCGTTCTGCGCAAAACATCGGCATGGCGGCGCTGATGGGACGGTCATACATAAAACAGGGATAACATATGGCAATGAAATTGCGCGTAGTGACTCAAGCGGTGGCGCTGGGTCTGGCGATCGGCAGCGCGTCGTTCGCCGCTCAGGCAGAAATCACTCTGCTGAAGCAAGATCCACAGGCCGGCGATCCGCTCAGCCGCCTGAACTTCACCGTTGGCGGCAGCATCCGTCCGCAGTTCAACAACATGACGGGCGACGGTGACAAGGGCTCCTACAAGCGTAACGGCTTCGATGGCGGCACCCGTTTCCGTTTCGCAGCGGACTACTACCTGTTCGACGATATCAGCTGGATCAGCTACTACGAGCTGGGTGTGAACATTCCGGCGCTGTTTGACTGGGATCACCACTATGCCGACGGCGCGAGAAACACCAGCCGCCGTATGCTGTATACCGGCCTGAAAAGCAACACCTGGGGCCAGATGACCTTCGGTCAGCAAAACAGCGTTTACTATGACGTGGTTGGCGCCAAGACCGATATCTGGGACTACGACATGCTGGCCCAGGCACCGGGCAACGGCATCAACGGCGACTACGACGGCTCTTACCGTTCACGCAAAATGCTGAAGTACAAGAACCGCTTCGGCGATGCGGACGTTTACGCCTCGTACCTGTTCAGCGACAGCGACTACCTGCCGGGCAACGGCCTGCGTTATAAGCGCAAAGGCGGCGGCTCACTGGGCGTGGATTACCACATTACGCAGGATCTGACCTGGGGTACCGCCTGGAACTACACCCGCGCCGAAATGCGCAACCCGTCCACCAGCGGCAGCAAGAGTTATGACCAGAACATTTTCGGTACCGCCATCAGCTGGAAACCGGACAACTGGACGCTCACCTTCGGCGGCGGTTACTACAACGACTTCCTGACCACCAAGAAAGCCGACGTCAATAATTACTTCGCCGGCGATGCGTGGGGTATCGAATACCTGGCCGGTTATACCGTGCCGGTGGGTCAGTATGCCGTGAAATCGGTGATGCCGTACTTCATGGGCGACCGCCTAGAATACATCAGCGGCCGCAACTATCAGCGCATCGACAACGGCCTCGGGGTTACCGTACAGTTTGACTACGGCTTCCGCGTTGACGTAGAGCACGTGCTGACATCGAGCACCGACAACCTCGGTGATATGACCGTGGTGCGTCTGCGTTACGATTTCTGATTGCTCAGAACGTAAAAAAGGCCGCGTAAGCGGCCTTTTTCGTTGATTGAAGCAGCGTCAGAAGCCGCCGCGCGCCGAGCGCCCTACCGCTTCGCCCAGTTGCCACACCGCCATGGCGTAGTGGGTACTGTGGTTGTAGCGGGTGATGGTGTAGAAGTTCGGCAGGCCGTACCAATACTGGTAGCCGGTGCCGACGTCCAGCCGCAGCAGACTGGCTTCCTGATTATCACCGAGCGATCCCTGCGGGCTTAGGCCGGCTTCAGCCAGTGCGGCGACCGAGTAGCGAGTCTTGAAGCCGTTTTCCAATCCCGGCGCCTGGCCGTTGGCCTGAATGGCGACCGGCTCGCCTTTAGACCAGCCGTGCGCCTTGAAGTAATTGGCCACGCTGCCGATGGCATCGACCGGATCCCACAGGTTGATATGCCCATCGCCGTTGAAGTCTACCGCATAGCTTTTGAAGGAAGAAGGCATGAACTGCCCATAGCCCATTGCACCGGCGAAAGAGCCGCGCAGCTCGAGCGGATCGTCACCTTCGGTGCGCGACATCAGCAGGAAGGTTTCCAGCTCACCGGCGAAGTAATCGGCGCGGCGCGGGTAGTCGAAGGCCAGCGTCGCCAATGCGTCGATAATACGGGTTTTACCCATTACGCGGCCCCAGCGGGTCTCCACGCCGATAATCCCCACAATGATCTCCGGCGGCACGCCGTACACCTGCCAGGCACGCTGCAGCGCATCCTGATATTGATTCCAGAACACCACGCCGTTTTGCACGTTATCCGGGGTGATGAACTTGTTGCGGTAGCGCAGCCAGGAGCCGTTCGGCCCGGTTGGCCCCTGGGTAGACGGCGTCGGCGCCTGCCTGTCCATCAGCCGCAGCACCGAATCCAATCGCCGAGCCTGCGCCAGCACGTCGTGCAGCTGCTGCCGGTCAAACCCGTGTTCCTGCACCATCTTATCGATAAAGCGTGCGGTATTCGGGTTATTGGCGAAATCCCCTCCCAGCGGCGCGCCGCTGTGCGCCGGGCTCAGCAAAAAGCCGCCCTTTACCGAGGTGCCCTGCGGCGTAGCGGTGGGACTGGGTTTCGGCGTGCTGCTACAGGCAGCAAGCAAGGTAATCAGCGGTAAAAGCGCAACCAGGTGACGCATCGGATATCCATATAGCCATGCAAGAGATAAGTGGGAGTTATGTTAATGCATTGTTCAATGCGAACAAACAGGATTATGCCGCCAATTACCGCGTCAGGTAGCCAAACGTGCCAAATTGTGACGTTTTGCACGGTGAAAGGACGCCCGGTGCGGCCACGCGGAATCTTAACCGCAACTAAATGAGAAAAATTATCACCTTGACGCCCCCGTTTACCCCGCTAAAATGCCCGGCTGCTTGCCATTCGGCCACCGCCGGGCGGCCAATGATGACGACAACGGACTGTGATGGAATCTCTCGGACAACTCGCCAAAGACCTATACCATGGGCGCATCTCGCGCAAACCCTTTGTTTTCTCGCTGGCGATCTTCGCCGTCGGCATCGTGTTGCTGTCGTTTCTGTCGACCTACCTGGATAAAAACCATTTTCGCGCCCATGCGCACGGCGATACCGAAGAATTCGTCTCGGTGTTGCTGTACCTGCTGTGCATCATGGTGTGGGCGCTGTTCTGTTTTGGCCTGGTGACGTGGTTTATGGCCAAAACCGCGTTTCGGCTCAACGATATCGGTCTGCCCGGTTGGGCGCTGGCCGTGGCGTGCTATGTGTGCTCGGTGCTCAACAACTACTCCCCCGGCCCGGTGGCGCGCTGGCTGCCGCTGTTCAGCCTGGCCGTCATGATCTGCGCCCTGCTGTTGCCGCCGGGCGGGCTGCGCCGCAAGCCGGACGGCAACGCTGGCGATTAACGCAGCTGCACCACCTTGTTCGCTGCCGGTTCGGCCGCCGTCAGCCTGCCGCTGACCTGGCTGATGCCGCCGCCGCTGTTATGGGACACCACGGCGATCGGCAAACGCCGCAGCTGCCGGGTCAGCTCCGGTGTGATATAGCCGATGTGGGTGTTCTGTTGCTGTTTCCGCCAGCGGCCGGCCGCCCTGCGGCGGGAGAAATACTGGTTGTATTTGGCCCAGGCGATCAACGTGACGGCATTGAACAACGCCACAATGATATACAGCGAGATCACCTCCAGCAGCGACAGGGCGGAACCCACCCCGTGCTGATCCAGCACCGACATCAAGCCGCGGCTGAACAGATAAAGGAAGCCGCACCAGGCGAAAAGCGTCAGCAGGCTGTCTACCACGCGCGGCAGCAGGCCGCGTTCGGAATAAATCAGGACGTCCGTCATTCTTTGATCCTCCCAATGCCCCGATCGGGGCTGATCCAGCGCGCACGCCCGCGCCGAGCTTTCAACATCACTTTGGAAAACGCCACCAGCGTGGTCAGCAGGCTGAGCAGCCAATACACCAGCGGATACCAGATGATCCAGAACAGCGAGCGGCCGAAGCCCTTCTCATAACGCTTCTCCAGCAGCAGGCTGACGGTGAACTGCAGCAAGCACACCACGCCCAGCACCAGGCCGGTAAACGCCGGCGTCAGCAACGAGTGAATGCGGATGCCCTCCGGCAGCGGCACCGCCAGCCCGACCAGGAAAATAAGCACGCTGACCAGGTAAGTGAACGCCCACAACGTGGAGAGGCAATACTCGGCGAACAGCAGCCACATATGCCGGTGCTCCCAGGCCCACAGGTTGCGCAGATTCTTTAAAAACACCTCGGCGCCGCCCTGCGCCCAGCGCAGGCGCTGCTTCCACAACCCGCGCAGGGTCTCCGGCATCAGGATCCAGCACAGCGCCCGCGGTTCGAAGAAAATAGCCCAGTGCTTGAGCTGCAGCTTCCAGCTGATGTCGATGTCTTCGGTGATCATGTCCTGGCTCCAGTAGCCGACATCGGTAAGCGCTTGCTTACGAAACGCGGCCACCACGCCGGAGATGGTGAACAGGCGCCCATAGACGCGCTGCGTGCGCTTGATAAGGCCGATGATCGACGAGAACTCACCGACCTGGATGCGGCCGATCAGCGTGGAGCGCGTGCGGATGCGCGGGTTGCCGGTCACGGCGCCGACGTGCGGATTGGCCAACAGCGGCGCCACCAAATAGGCTGCCGCATCGCGATCCAGCAGCGCATCGCCGTCGATGCACACCAGATACTCGCTGCGCGCCGCCGCCGCGCCCGCCTGCAGCGCGATCGCCTTGCCCTGATTTTGCGCCAGATGGATCACCCGCAGACGGGGGAACTCCAGCGTCAACTGGTCCAGCACCTCGGCGGTGTCATCGCTGGAGCCGTCATTGATGGCGATCACTTCGATATTTTCATAGCGCTGCGCCATCGCCGCCGAAATGGTTTCACGCGCGTTCAACCCTTCGTTGAAACAGGGGATCAGCACGCTGATCGACGGGTTGCCCGGCAGCGCCGGCGCGGGCATGTCCGGGCTCCAGCGCCAGTGGCGCTCGCGGTGCAGCCAGAAATAGATGCCGCCGGCGATCCAGATACCGGACATGAACAGCGGCCAGAAGAACACAAAGTTGAGCAGCATTTCGCCGGTAAACAGCAGGACGATGCCGAAAGGCACGCTCAACACCAGACACAGGATAAATAAGGCAATTAAACGATCGGTCATGGCAGTGGGAACCAGGCTGAGGACAACACCGGGCGAACGGCATCCAGCTTAGGCCGATCGTCGAGGAAGTTGTCGGGGTAATAACCAAAGCTCTGAGCGCCATTGCGCTGCAGGCGACGCATCCATTCGGCCAGCAGTTGACCGTCATCCAGGCTGATCCGGCGCTCCTTGCGCCAGTCGACAGCCTGCAACTCAAACACCGTTTTATCGAGCGCGCCGGGGTAAGCGGCCACTTTACCCACCAGTTGATCCAGCCAGCGACCGCTGTCGGCGCGCGGCACGTTTTCCATCAGCGGCATCGCCATCGGTGCTACCCAGTCGTAGGCCTGCAGGAAATCCGCTAAATTCTGGCCGAACCAGGCTTCGCTGGCGGGATCGAGGACCGGCATCGCATAGATGTTGCGCGCGGTTTGCACCTGCGGGCCGCGGATCGCCCGCACTCGCTCGGTCAGCGACTGGGTAAACGCGATCAGTGCCCGGCTCTTGAAGCGTGTCCAGCGCGCCATCGCCTGCGGATCCTGACGTATCGCCGCCACCGAATCGGCGAAGCCGGCCTGGCGGTAGGCCGCAACGGCGTCGGGGCCGGCGTCTTCGAAGTCCGACAGCAGGGCATCGTCGTGGAACAGGATCCCTTTGAAGGTGGCGTGGGCCGCCAGATCCTCGTAGATCTCACCGATGCGCTGGCGCGCCACCGGGCTGAACGGCGACAGGCGGCGGTACTGCTTGTCGTCTATCGACAGCTGCCCGCTTTGCGGATCGAGGCGCTGTACGCGCGGCACGTCAGATCCCAGTTCGAACGCCAGCACCGGCATCCAGGCATATACGGCCACGCCGGTGCGCGAAGAGAGCTGCCAGGAGACCCGGTTAAACAGATCGGCCTTCATCGGCAGCCAGCGGTTGGGGAAATAGAGCTCACGCACGTTGCCGTCGCCTTTTGGATCGGCGAACGCCTGCAAGAAAACGGTATTGATGCGCAGGTCGTAGATGCGCTGGATCAGCTTGTCGAGGTTTTTGGCCTGCTGCTGCGGATCGGGATCGTAGAGGTAGTCGAGATCGACGTGCGCCACCCGCATGATCTGCCGATTCTGTATTTGCGTCAGTTGCTGAGCGAAGCTCGTCAACGACGGGTTGCCGGCCACCAGCATGCGCGGCACGTTCTCAGGCGCGTTGACGTCTCCCAGCCCGTTCTCCAGCGTCAGCGCCATGCGGTAACCGTGCTTGCGCGCGATGTCCAGCGCCACACCGCCGGCCGCACCGTACGGCCAGACCCACACGCGCGGCGCCTTGCCGGTGGTGGCGGTGATGCGCTGGGTGATCAGCGCCACGTCTTTCTCGATGCGTTGGCGGTATTCCGCCTCACTTTCGTAGCGGCCCTGTTTGGCGTCGTACAGCCGATTGGCGACCGCCGGTTCGGTATTGCCCTGCGGGTTGGCGATGCCGCCGTAATGCGAAGCGTAGGTGTGCGCGCCGATCTCCACCAATCCGGAGTCCGACACTTCCCGCACCTGCTGCCAAGTGAGGAAGCGATCGCGAGGCGTCATCAGGCCGCCGAAATCGACCGGCTTGCCGGCCGGTGCATCCAGCCAGACGCCGACCGGCGCCAGCACCGCCGGCCAGTTGTAAGCCTTCAGCAGCGGGAAGACCCGGCTGTAGAAGCTGCGGTAGCCGTCGTCGAAGGTCAGCAGCACCGCCTTGTTCGGCAACGCCGGTCCGCCGTTTTGCGCCTGCAGGATCTGCTCGACCGACACCGGCTGGTAGCCGTTTTGCTTCAGCCAGGCGAACTGTTCGTTAAGCGCGCTGGTGCGCACCGACATGTAGCGCTGGTCCGCCGCGCCGTCTTCCACGTCGTGATACGCCAGCACCGCGTAACGGTTGGCCGGCCACGGGCGTTCCATCGGCCCCACGGGGCGCTCCGCCGGTGGCGTGAAGCGCGGCACATCCGCCTGGCTGCAGGCGGTGGTCAGCAACGCGGCCAGCACTAAAAGCGAGGATCGAATAAGCATGATGATTCCTTTAAAAACGATAATTCAGATCAAACGTCACGCCGATGTTTCGCTCGCGTTTGCCGTCGTAAGGATGCTTCTCAAACTGCAGCATCGCGCCGGCGTCCAACACCCCGTTCCAGCTGACACGCTGGCCGTAACCCAGCTGAGTGATCGGCTTGCGCGCATAGTCCCGCTGCCAATAGCTGCCGGCACCGGCCTGAAACTGCTGGCTCCACTCGGTCTGATAATGGCGATACAGGGTGTGATCGAGCGTTAACGATGGCAGCAGCGTGAAGTCGCGCTTCGGGTTGTAATACGGCACGTTCTCCTGGCTGTTGCGGCTGCCGGACAGCGTCAGGTTCATGTCCAGCCGATAACGGGCGCCGGCGAGCAGCCGCTGCCGCCCTTCCAGGCCGTATTCCAGCCGGTTGTTGCCGTCCGAAAAGTGGGAAGGCGCCACGCTGGCGCGCAGCTCGCGGCTTTCGTTCTGCTGCCAACGCAGCCACAGGTTGCCGCCGTTGGCGCTGATGCCGTTGGTCAACGCACGCAGCGGCGTCTCGGCCGACAGCCGCGCCACCGAACCGCCGAGGCGCCATTGATCATTCAGGTCATACCAGGATGAGAGGCGCAGGCCGAGCTCATTGCCGTGGCCGTAGTTGCGGTTGGCCACCTCGGCCTCCAGCCACAGATCGCGCGACCGCCACTCGGCGCCGGCGCTGAGATCGCGGTTGATGCCCTTGCCCTCCTCGAACTGGCCGGTGCTGAATCCCCAGCCGGTGAACAGTCGCCAGTTGTCGTCGATCGGCGGTGAATAAAGCGCGGTGTGGATACCGAAATCGTGGCTGCCACTGACCGGCCCGTCGGAGTCGATGCCCTGATTGCCGCTGATGCGCAGTTCAGACATGTGGTGAATGCGGCGCGAACGTTCAAGCTGCTGAGCGGCGACGCTTTCCGGCGCGCGCTGGATGACGTCGTCGGCCAGCAAATCCAGCTGACGCCACTCCTGCAACTCCTGCGCGACATAGCCCTGTTGGATCTCCAACGGCAGGCTGCGCGGCTCCAGCCCTTCCACCTGCTTCAACTCATCCTCGGCACGGCGCGGCCAGCCACGCGCCAAATAAACGCTGGCCAAGGAGATGCGCAGCCCCTGATTGCCCGGCGCCGTGCGCGCCAGAGGGGTCAGTTGCCGTTCGGCCTCGGCCAGATCGCGTTGATAAACCCGCGACTGCGCCAACAGCGATTGGCCGACCAGCCAGTCATCGTTGTAGGCCAGCGTCGGCAGCTGGTACAGGCGGGTCGCGTAGGGATAGCGCTGGCTGACGCGCTGCGCCAGCAACGCCGCCTGATCGATGCGTTCGTTCTCCGCCTGCGCGTAAAACAGATCGGTTTCGTCTTCGGCAGTCACCGCTTTCGGCGCGGCGGCGTTCAGCCGGCCGAAAATGGCCTGCGCCTTGTCCGGCTGCTGCAGATAGAGGTAGGCGGACGCCGCCCAGCGCTGGGCATAATCCGGCACCGTACGCCCTTCCGCCTGCAAGGTTTGATACTCGCTCACCACGTCGGCCATTCGATAACGCGCCAGCAGCGCACCCAGGCGATCGATACGTGCCTGTTGGTAGCTGTCCTGCGCCTCCGGCAGCGGCCGCCACTGCGTCAGCAGTTGGTCATAGCGCGCCAGCGCGCGGTCGGCAATGACGAAGCGTTCCTGTTCGCCGCGAGCATCGATAAACGACAGCCGCACCAGCTCGGCGGCTTCATCCGCCTGCAGGCGCCGCTGCTGCGCGGGCGGCAATGCCAGCCCTTGGCTTTCACGCAGCGCCGGATCCGCGACCCGATTCGCCGCCAGCAGCGTCACGTAATAAGCCTGAATACCGGTGTCAGACGGCGCCAGCGCACGGGCGTGGGTAACGTTTTCCAGCGCCGCCCAGCTGCGGCCGGCGGCCTGGTCCACATAGGCGCGCGTCAGATACCACGTCGCCGGCTCCAGCAGCTTCTCCGCTTTGGCCACTTCCGTTTGCGCCTGCGCATCCCGTCCGGCATCCGCCAGCGTCATCACATAGCCGCGCTGCAGACCGCCGTCGGCGGGAGCGAGCTGCAACGCCGCACGCCACAGGCGCAGCGATGGCTGCCACTGTTTCAGGTTGCGATAGGCGCGAGCCGCCGTCGCCAGACTGGCGCTATCCCGCTGCAGCGCGGCGCCGTCAGCACGCCAAAGCGCGACCACCTCTTCGTCGTGGCCGGCCCAACCGGCCACCTGGATATAATCGGCTCGCTGCTGCAGGCTCAACCCCTCCTGAGCACGCCGCTGCGATAAATACGCCAGCACCGGCGCGGTATCGCCCGATCTGGCCTGACGGATCAGCGCGTCATAGCGTTCATCCGCCAGCGCGGCGGCCGGCAGGGATAAACCGATAAGCAGCAATGACGCTGCATATTTGATAGCGCGGCGTTCGGTAAAGCGTAATGAACGCGAGTTAACTTTAGGCACGAGGTATTCCTTTAATCCGTGAGCAGCTGTCCTGGCAAAGTGGAAATGCGAGCAGGCACCCGAAAAATCGGCTAAGGCCGTCGGGTAATAAGCATGGAGTAATGAATATTTCAGTCTGGCGCACGCTTAAATAGAATCGAATGCGCCTTTGCCTAAAAAGAGTATTTTATAAAGCTGACAATGAATACCGCAGCCAGGTGATATCTGCCTAAAACTGTAATTTCACAATTGTTAATAAGTGAAATAACAAAAATTAAATCAATAAAAATCAATTATATGCATTTTTATCATGATCAATATTCTTATCCCTCCCCTTCCATGTGAAATTGTATAAAAACCGGGGTGATATTTGATTTTAATTCTCATTATCACCCATCAACAGAGATATTAATCCAAGCGCCTAATTAAATAATCTTTCTTCCCGGAAAAAATAATAAGAATATTGCTCACAATAAAATTAAATTTGCCTGCTAATAATTATTACTTTCAATTTAAATTCCCCCACGGCTACGTTCATGCTGGCTATCTCTCGGGCATGCCGTCACAATAGCGCCTCATTCAGGTTTCAATCAGGGATTGCCATGTACAGCCACTACCCCGCCCATTACACCTTCGACAGCGACAGCGACGCCTGGCAGATCGGTTTCCACGACTTCCCCGAGTGGCAATCTGCCTGCTATAAACGCGAAGACATCGAGCTGGAAGCGCAGGAAAGCCTGCTGGCCGCCATCGCCGCCACGATGGATGAAGGTCTGCCTTTGCCCGCCCCTTCTCCTGCGCAAACCGATGACTTGAAAGTACACCTGCCGGCGCTGGTGGCGCTGAAGATCGAGCTGCACAACGCCATGCTGCGCAAAAACACCGGCAAAGCAGAGCTGGCACGCAAGCTGGGATTCAACGGCGGGCAAATGGAGCGGTTGCTGGATATCGGCTACGCCTCGAAGGTTGAAGCGTTGGAGCAGGCGCTGTATCTGCTGGGCTACGAAGTGCGCGTGACAATAAGTGAAGTTTGCCAATAAGTTAGCGGCAGGTAAGCGAAATATTATCCGATGGGGCTAAATCTTCCCCATTTTGCGCCGATATGATCGTTACCTAATCACTTGTCGCAACAACGAAGGCTAAAAATGGAGTGGAGTCGCCGTCATATCTGGGCCGTTATTCTGCTGTCTTGTCTCGTTTTTTGGGTCATTTTGGCGACCGGCATCAACGCCGTCGCTTGAGCGCCGGCACCGCATTGAATACCCCGATTTTAAAACCCCGCAGCGGCAGGCTCCTTCCTGTCGCTTGCCCATAAAAAGCGTTATAAAACAGTCCGCGCTGTGCAAAAAACAGCCGAAAATTGTGATCAAAAACACAGTATTGAAATCAGACCAGTATTGAGAGTACATTAGCGCCGATCCTGTCGCGGTTCGGATTTTACCTCACGGAGCATGAGGCGCGACAACCGGACAACCCGTACGTAGGGCCGTTGTTCTTTCATTTGGAAGAATCCGCCCGACAAGCAGGTTGCCCATAAAATACTCAGCACAACAATCGGGATCATTGCTGGCGAGGACTCCAGACAGGAGTTGTTCAGTGAAATATTTTTTGATGGGCGTGTCATTCATGCTGGTTGCCTGGGTTGGCACCTTCATGTTGATGGTTGCCTGACGGTAGCCAGACCAGGAACACAGCCAAAGGGACGCGCAAGCGTCCCTTTGTCGTTTCTGCTGACGATCATTTGCCCGGCATCATGCGGCGCAGGGTGTCGTCTTTACGCAGGTAGTGATGATACAGCGCCGCCAGCGCATGTGCGCCAATGATAAAGTAGCCGATGTTCGCCAGCGTCTCATGAACCGTTTTAACCAGCTTGCGCATCACCGGATCCGGCGTCACCCATTGCGGCACCGGCCAGCCCAGCAAAGACCACGATTTCCCGCCGTAGGCCAGGGTTAACATGCCCAGCAGCGGCAACATCAGGAAGACCACGTACAGCAGCCAATGGAAGATCTTGGCGCCTACCTCCTGCCACTCCTCCAGCGACGGCGTGGTCGGCGGCGTCGCGTGGAAAGCGCGCACCGCCAACCGAATCAGCATCAGGGCAAAAACCGAAGCCCCAAAATTAAAGTGCAGATTTTTGACCATCGGCGCCCACGCTTCCGGCACCGAATCTTTCAGCAACATCGCCGCATAGGTGAGGATCACCATCAGCAAAGTCAGCCAATGTAAAACGATTTGCGATCGCGCGTAGCGGTTGCTCATACACTCTATCCAAAAAATAAAATTCAGCGTAATTGAGCATAATGGGGAAATGATGAAGAAAACCTTGGGACGGAAAAAATAAGGCCGGGCGAACGCCCGGCCTGACAGGATTATTTGGCGCTGCCGGCCTTGCCCGGTTTCAGCAGCCCGTCCGCGCGGAACATCGCCTTGATGCCGCGCACCGCCTGGCGGATGCGATCCTGATTCTCGATCAGCGCGAAACGCACATGGGTATCGCCGTAGTCGCCGAAGCCGATGCCCGGCGAGACGCAGACCTTGGCTTCCGCCAGCAGGCGTTTGGCAAACTCCAGCGAACCGAGGTGGGCATAAGGCTCAGGAATTTTCGCCCATACGTACATCGACGCCTTCGGGTTTTCCACCATCCAGCCGGCCTCGTGCAGCCCCTTCACCAACACGTTGCGGCGCTGCCGATACTGCTCGGCGATATCGCGCACGCACTGCTGATCGCCTTCCAGCGCGGCGATGGCCGCCACCTGCAGCGGCGTAAAGGTGCCGTAATCGTGATAACTCTTGATGCGCGCCAGCGCGCTGACCAGTTCAGGGTTACCGACCATGAAACCGATGCGCCAGCCGGCCATGTTGTAGCTTTTCGACAGGGTGAAGAACTCCACTGCAATGTCTTTCGCCCCCGGCACCTGCATGATCGACGGCGCTTTCCAGCCGTCATAGACGATATCGGCATAGGCCAGATCGTGGATCACCAGCACGTTGTACTGCTTGGCCAGTGCCACTACCCGCTCGAAGAAGTCCAGCTCTACGCACTGGGCGGTCGGGTTGGACGGGAAGCCGAGGATCATCATTTTCGGACGCGGAATGGTTTCCCGAATGGCGCGCTCCAGCTCACCGAAGAAATCCACGCCGTCCACCAGCGGCACCGAGCGCACCTGGGCGCCGGCGATCACCGCGCCGTAAATGTGGATCGGGTAGCTGGGGTTCGGCACCAACACGGTGTCGCCGTGATCGAGGGTCGCCAGCATCAGATGCGCCAGCCCCTCTTTCGAACCGATAGTGACGATGGCTTCGCTTTCCGGATCGATATCCACCTGATAACGATCGGCATACCAGCGCGAAATCGCGCGGCGCAGGCGCGGAATGCCGCGCGAGGTGGAGTAACCGTGGGTGTCGTCGCGCTGGGCGACGGCGCACAGTTTTTCCACGATGTGCGGCGGCGTCGGGCCGTCGGGGTTACCCATGCTGAAGTCGATAATATCCTCGCCGCGACGACGTGCGGCCATCTTCAGTTCGGCGGTGATGTTGAATACATAAGGGGGAAGGCGTTCAATGCGCGTGAAACGGCGCTGTGGACTGTTATCAGCCATAGGGGATTCCTCGATAGACGTTAGCGCCCGGACCGTCCGAGCGACGCTGGCCAGCGAACTGACCGAATATCGAACATAGCGCAGCGCCGACGAGCTTGTCGATACCCGGCGCGATATTTTTATTTGCCGCCCTGAAACTCCGCCGCCAATAGCCCGAACAGCCAGTCGTCGCACCACTGCCCCGCCAGACGGTAGTTGTCGCGCAGCGTGCCTTCCAGCTGAAAGCCGCACGATTCCAGCAGCCCGCGCGAAGCGAGGTTACCCGCGGTCACGGTGGCGGTCAGCTTATGAAAGCCGCAGGCGTTCACCGCAAAATCCAGCACCGCCCGCAGCGACTCCTTGCCATAGCCCTTGCCCTGCCCGGCAGGCAGACTCCCGTATCCCACTTCCGCCTGCCGATACGGCACCCACTGCGGGCGAAAACCGGTAATGCCCACCGCCTCTCCGCTGTGCTTCTCACGCATCACCAGACACAACCACTGCTCGCCGTGTTTGTCCCAGGCCGGCAGCCGAGCCTCAAACCGCTCGCGGATCGCCGCTTCGCTGAGCGGATCGGCGATATAGCGGATCACATCAGGATCCTGGTAAAGGCGCAGAAACATCGGCCAGTCCTCGGCGGTTATCGACTGCAAGATCAGGCATTCAGTGACCAGCTTCATAAAATCTCCGAAAAACGAAAAAGAGGAACTTACGAATGAAAGATATCTCTTTATTTTCCCCGATGGGTTGCCGATAATCATTCACGTTAAAACCACAAAACCATAACGTCTTGCCCGATTCCCTACAACTGCCCGCCGCCGTTATCCACGCGGCACCAGGAGAACACCATGGCCTCTTTAGTCATCGACGATATTCCGCAGGCGATCGTTAACGTCAAACGCCAGCTGCGCCAGGCATTGCCGAACTACCGCGACGTATTTCTGGCGCTGGAAGAGAACATCCGCGGCCAGGTCGAACAGATCCGCCGCGAGCTGGCCGCCGGCCACAATCCGGTGCCGCAGATCGACGCGGAAGATATCCTGCAGCAGCGCGTCAGCGAACAGCAAATAGCGCTGATCAAACAGCGCGGCGCCTGCGCCATTCGCGGCGTGTTTCCCCGCGCCAAGGCCGAGGACTGGAACCGGGAAATCGGCGACTACCTTGAGCGTAACAACTTCGTCGAGCGGTTGAAAAACGCCGCTGAAGACAACTATTTCGGCAAGCTGGCCGCCAGCAAACCGCAGATCTACGGCATCTATTGGTCGAAACCGCAGGTCGAGGCGCGGCAGGATGCGCGCATGCATGCGGTACAGGTGTTCCTCAACAGCCTGTGGGCCACCGAGAGCAACGGCAAACAGCATTTCGATCCGACCCGCGTCGCCACCTACGCCGATCGGACCCGCCGCCGCCCGCCGAACTCCTCGTCGCTGGGCCTGTCGCCGCACGTCGACAGCGGCACCATCGAGCGCTGGCTGGACGAAAACTTCCGCTATGTGTATCGCCACGTTTTCTCCGGCGACTGGCAGCAGTACGATCCCTTTGCCGCCGACGGCCGCACCGAGGTGCGTGAGATAGCCTCCCCGGCGGTCTGCTCGATGTTCCGCACCTTCCAGGGCTGGACGGCGCTGACGCCGCAGCGCACCAACGCCGGCACGCTGAACCTGGTGCCGATCGCCAACGCCATGGCCTATGTGCTGCTGCGCGCGCTGCAGGACGACGTCGCCGACGACGATCTGTGCGATGCGGCGCCGGGCCGCGCGCTGTCGATCTCAGAAAAGTGGCATCCCCTTTTATTAAGTGGGATTTCCCCTATTCCCGATCTGGAGCCGGGCGACACGGTCTTTTGGCACTGCGACGTGATCCACGCGGTGGAGAACGAGCATAACGGCGAGTTCGACAGCAACGTGATGTACATCGCCGCCGCACCGGGCTGCGCGAAAAACGACGCCTATCTGCAGCGCCAGCTGCCGAGCTTTATCGACGGCAGAACGCCGCCGGACTTCGCCCCCGACGACTTCGAGGTGGATTTCGACGGCCGCGCCACCGTCGACCTGCTGACGCCGCTGGGCAAAGCGCAGCTCGGCATAGGCTGATCCCCCGCCCGTGGCGCACGCCACGGGCCCCTTTCGCTGTGGTATACTGCCGCCATCCGTAGGCCGCAGCGAGAACCCGTCGTGCACCCTTTTTTTGAAATGCTGTTGGCGGTGTTTGATCGCGCCGCGCTGATGTTGATCTGTCTGTTTTTCCTGACCCGCACCCGGCTGTTCCGCCAACTGCTGCAAAAAGAAGACCATACGCCGCTCGAGCTCGGCATCGTCACGGCGATCTTCTCGCTGTTCGCGCTGTTCAGCACCTACTCCGGCATCAACGTCGAAGGATCGCTGGTTAACGTGCGCGTCATCGCCATCATGGCCGGCGGCATCCTGTTCGGCCCCTGGGTGGGGATCGTCACCGGCATCGTCGCCGGCGTGCACCGCTATCTGATCGATATCGGCGGCATCACGTCGGTGCCCTGTCTTATCACCAGCATCATCGCCGGCATCAGCGCCGGTTACATCAACCTCAAGGTGAAAAAAGAGCAGCGCTGGCGTGCCGGCATCGTCGGCGGCATGCTGTGCGAATCCCTCACCATGCTGCTGATCGTGCTGTGGGCCAAGCCGACCGAGCTTGGGCTGGACATCGTGTCGCAGATCGCCCTGCCGATGATCCTCGGCACGGTGTGCATCGGCCTGATCGTGCTGCTGGTGCAGAGCGTCGAGGATGAGAAAGAAGTGATCGCCGCGCGCCAGGCCAAGCTGGCGCTGGATATCGCCCACAAGACGCTGCCCTATTTCCGCAACATCAACAGCGAATCGCTGGCCACCATCTGCGATATCATTCGCCAAGACATCCGCGCCGACGCGGTAGCGATCACCGATACCCATCAGGTGCTGGCCTACGTCGGCGTAGGGCGCGAAGCCTACCCGATCGGCCGCGAAGGGCTGAGCCGCGTCACCCGCGAAAGCATTCGCCACGGCAAAATCATCATCAAGAACAACCTGGAAAACCCGGCGGCGCCGCAGATCCATTCGCAGCTGGTGGTGCCGCTGTGGGAAAAAGGCGAAGTGACCGGCGCGCTGAAAATCTACTACTGCCACGCCCACCAGATCACCAACACGCTGAAGGTGATGGCGGTCGGGCTGTCGCAGATCATCTCCACGCAGATGGAGGTGTCCCGCATCGAGCACCTGCGCCAGATGGCGGACAAGGCCGAAATGCGCGCGCTGCAGAGCAAGATTAACCCGCACTTCCTGTTCAACGCGCTGAACGCCATCTCTTCCTCTATTCGCCTGAATCCGGACACCGCGCGCCAGCTGATCATTAACCTGTCACGCTACCTGCGCTACAACCTGGAGCTGAACGACGAACTGATCGATATCCGCAAGGAGTTACATCAGATTCAGGACTATATCGCCATCGAACAGGCCCGCTTCGGCGCCAAGCTGACGGTGATCTACGACATCGACGACGATGTCTCGGTGCGCATTCCGAGCCTGCTGATCCAGCCGCTGGTGGAGAACGCCATCGTGCACGGCATCCAGCCCTGTAAGGGGAAAGGGGTGGTGGTGATCGCGGTGAAGGATCAGGGTGATCGGGTGAAAATTTCGGTGAAGGATACCGGTAACGGCATCAACCAGGACACCATCGACCGGGTGGCGCGCAACGAAATGCCGGGCCACAATATCGGCCTGCTCAACGTGCATCACCGCGTGTCGCTGCTGTACGGTGAGGGGTTGCATATCCGCCGCCTAGAGCCGGGCACCGAAATCGCGTTCTACATCAGCAAAAACGGCGGCAAACTGCATCAGGAACCGAGCGCGCCGCCGGTCGGGGAGGCCTCATGAAAGCCATCATCGTGGAAGACGAATTCCTCGCGCAGGAAGAACTCAGCTACCTGATCAAGAAACACAGCAATATCGATATCGTCGCCACCTTCGAGGACGGTCTCGACGTCCTGAAATACCTGCAAACCCACCAGGTCGACGCCATTTTCCTCGACATCAACATCCCGTCGTTGGACGGCGTGCTGCTGGCGCAAAACATCAGCAAGTTTGCGCATCGCCCGTCGATCGTGTTCATCACCGCCTATAAAGAGCACGCGGTGGAAGCGTTCGAGATCGAGGCGTTCGACTATATCCTCAAGCCCTATCACGAGGCGCGCATCGTCACCATGCTGCAAAAGCTGGAGGCGCTGCATCAGCGTCCCGCCGGCGCGGCGGAACCGACCAGCGCGCCGAGCCGCGGCAGCCACAGCATCAACCTGATCAAAGACGAGCGGATCATCGTTACCGACATCAACGACATCTACTACGCCGCCGCCGATGAAAAGGTGACGCGGGTCTATACCCGCCGGGAAGAGTTCGTGATGCCGATGAACATCACCGAGTTTTACGGCCGGCTGCCGGAAGCGCACTTCTTCCGCTGCCACCGCTCTTACTGCGTAAACCTGGCGAAGATCCGCGAGATCGTGCCCTGGTTCAACAATACCTACATTCTGCGGCTGAGCGATCTTGAGTTTGAAGTGCCGGTCAGCCGCAGCAAGGTGAAAGAGTTTCGCCAGCTGATGCGCCTGTAAGCACTTACCAGCGCGGGCCTGGACGGTAGTAATAGCCGGGCGGCGGCGGTGGCGGCATACGGTAATGCGGCCGGTCGCGCCAGTCGCGCGGCGGTGGCCCGTAGTAAATCACCCGTGGCGGCGGGCCGTAGTAGTACCCGCGCGGGCGTTCATACCGGTGGTGATCGGCCCACCAGCGCGGATCGCGCCAGCGATAGCCGTCCCAGTAGTGGCCGCGATTGTCGCGATCGCCGATATGCAACGACAGGCCCGGCACGTTCACGCCGATGGACACGTCGGCCTGGCTCGCCAGCGGCAGCGCCAGCAGCGCGGCCAGTAACAACAGCGTTTTTTTCATTTCATGGACTCCTGCAGAGCGGACCTCGTCCGATCGCAGATAACATAGTCCCGCGCTCATCGCCGCTCTATAGGCGCAATGCCGATTTACGCCTTTCAGACGCATCCTTCACAATTTCACCACAATCGTTCACCGCCGATTAACAATAAATCGTTGATATCTTTGATGTAGATCACGTATCACCCCCGGCATTTCACGCGCTTTTCGGCGCAAAAACGGCAACTCACGCCGCATAACATGCATTTCATTCCTTCCGTCGTGCAACTCATTCCCGATCCGCCGCCCGCCGGGGGTGCCGGCCATATAATAAGCCCATACCGCGGGAACACAGATTCACCCCGCAAATTTCAGCCAGCGGCTCACGCCCGGCAACGCACACACAGGAAGGAGACCGGCCATGAACACCAAACCGGCAAATCGCAGCTTAGTCGTTCTCGGCACCATCATCTGCCAGATGGGTCTGGGCACCATCTACACCTGGAGCCTGTTCAACCAGCCGCTGGTCGACAAGTTCCACTGGGGGCTGGCGGACGTTGCCACCACCTTCTCCATCACCAGCTTCTTCCTGGCCTTCGCCACGCTGTTCGCCGGCAAGCTGCAAGAACGCTTCGGCATCCGCAATCTGACGCTGTGTTCCGGCATCCTGGTCGGCCTGGGTCTCATCGCCAGCGCCCACGTCAGCTCGCTCGACATGATCTACCTGCTGGCCGGCGTGGTGGTGGGCTTTGCGGTCGGTATCGCCTACATCTCCACCCTGTCCAACCTGATTAAGTGGTTCCCCGCCAACAAAGGCCTGATTTCCGGCATCTCCGTCGGCGCCTTCGGCAGCGGCAGCCTGCTGTTCAAATACGTCAACGCCGCCCTGATCGCCGACGTCGGCGTTTCCGGCGCCTTCTTCTACTGGGGTGCCATCGTGATGGGTCTGATCGTCGTCGGCTCCCTGTTGCTGAAAGAGCCGGTGCTGGCGACCAACGCCGCGCAGCAAGGCGCCAACGGTCTGGGCAACGACTACAGCGTGCGTCAGATGCTGGCCACCAAAGAAGCCTACCTGCTGTTCACCATCTTCTTCGCTGCCTGCATGAGCGGTCTGTACCTGATTGGCATCGTGAAAGACATGGGCGTTCAACTGGCCGGGATGGATTTGGCCACCGCCGCCAACACCGTGTCCGCCGTCGCCATCTTCAACACCGCCGGCCGCATCATCCTGGGTACGCTGTCCGATAAAGTGGGCCGCATGCGCGTCATCAGCTTCACCATGCTGGTTACCGTGCTGGCGATTGTCGCCCTGAGCTTCATGACTCTGAACCACACGCTGTTCTTCATCTGCGTCGGTGCGGTGGCCTTCTGCTTCGGCGGTAACATCACCGTGTTCCCGGCGATTGTCGGCGACTTCTTCGGCCTGAAAAACCACAGCAAGAACTACGGCATCATCTACCAGGGTTTCGGCCTGGGCGCGCTGGCCGGTTCGTTCGTCGCCAAATACTTCGGCGGCTTCCACGCCACCTTCATGGTGATTGGCGTCCTGTCCGCCGCCTCTCTGCTGATTACGCTGTTCATCAAAGCGCCGAAAGCGGTGGAAGCGGAAACGGCGGAAACCGCCCAGACGGCGGAGCTGGCCAAAGCCTGATACCCCGCGGAAACGACAAGGGGCGCAACCTGCGGGTTGCGCCCCTTTTTTATTGCCCCGCCACTGAGCTTACAGATGCATGCCCAGCGTCTGGCGCAGATGCGCGCCGGCCCCCAACAGGCCCGGTTGGCCATGGGTTATCATGAATACCGGGATTTCGCGCACATAGTCGCGGAAGCGCCCCTTGTCTTCGAAAGCGGCGCGGAAGCCCGAGGCTTTGAAGAATTCCATAAAGCGCGGCACGATGCCGCCGGCGATGTACACGCCGCCGAAGGTGCCCAGATTCAACGCCAGGTTACCGCCGAAGCGCCCCATGATCACGCAAAACAGCGACAGCGCGCGGCGGCAATCGATGCAGCTGTCAGCCAGCGCCCGCTCGGTGATGTCCTTCGGCTCCCATTTCTCCGGCAGGCGATTGTCCGCCTTGACGATAGCGCGATACAGGTTGACCAGGCCCGGCCCGGACAGCACGCGCTCGGCGGAAACGTGCCCCACTTCACCGCGCAGCACCTCCAGAATAATGTCCTCTTCTTCGCTGTTCGGCGCGAAATCGACATGGCCGCCCTCGCCCGGCAGGCTGACCCAGCGGCGATCGACGTGCACCAGGTGGGCGACGCCCAGCCCGGTGCCGGCGCCGTACACCGCGATCGGCTTGCCCGGTTGCGCATCGCCGCCGCCAAACTGCAGCACGTCTTCCGGCGAGAGCATCGGGATCGCCATCGATACGGCGGTGAAATCGTTGATCACTTCCAGATGGCTCAGCCCCAGGCTGGCCTTCATTTCTTTGATCGAGAACGCCCAGCTGTGGTTGGTCATCGCCACCCAGTCTTCGGTCACCGGGCAGGCGATCGCGATACAGGCGTCCTGCACCTCGATATCGCACGCTTTCAGGTAGTGGCGGATCACCGCCTCCAGGCTGTCGAACTCCAGGCCGGAATAGGTTTTCGCCTGGGTAATCTCACCCGTCGCAACAGTGCACAACGCCAGGCGGGCATTGGTGCCGCCAACATCACCCACGAGGGCATAGGTCATTGATTTCGTCTCCGCAAAATGAAAAATAAAACGCTGCCCACACTGTAAAATCCTGCTGCAAAAACAACAATCACCCGCCTCGTATCTGCACCCCAATAGCGATCCGGATCACAAAAAACGTTTCAGCTGGCCCGCGACGCCGCGCTTTGAAACAAATTGCGGCAAAAAACGCCCCTCGGCGACTGTTAACCGTCATCGACGCCGGGCAATATCAATGCGTGCCTGCGCGCCGATAGTCTGGCAAGCTGTGGCCACTGTCCAACCACCCGCTCTCCCTGCCCTGCCGGGAGGCATCGACAAGGGATTATCCATGCTGCATCCGCGCGCCAATGCCATGTTGGCCTTTGCTTTGCCTGCGCTGATTATCGGTTCCGCCTCCAGTCTGGTGCTGTTGTTGGTGATGAAAATCGCCGCCGCACTGCAGCAGTTACTGTGGGTAACGCTGCCCGATGCGCTGAGCCTGGACGCCCAGTCGCCCTGGTGGCCGGTCGCGATGCTGACGCTGACCGGTGTGACGGTTGGCCTTATCGTGCGCTATATGCCGGGCCATGCCGGGCCGGATCCGGCGACGGAATCGCTGATCGGCATGCCCCTGCCGCTCTCCGCCCTGCCGGGGCTGGGGTTGGCGCTGATCGTCGGCCTGGCCGGCGGCGTCAGCCTGGGGCCGGAAAACCCGATCACCGCCATCAATATCGCGCTGGTAGCGGCGGCTGGGGCTCGCCTGCTGCCGAAAGTGCCGCGCATGGACTGGATTATCCTGGCGGCGGCGGGCACCATCGGCGCGATGTTCGGCACACCGGTCGCCGCCGCGCTGATCTTCTCGCAAACCCTGGCAGGCAATAACGAAACGCCGTTGTGGGATCGGCTGTTCGCCCCGCTGGTGGCCGCCGCTGCCGGCGCGGTCACCACCCAGATATTCTTCGTGCCCAACTTCGCCCTGCAGCTCGACGCCTATGACGTGACGCGGCTGCCGGACATCTTCAGCGGCGCCATTGTGGCGCTGATCGCCATCGCGCTCGGCATGGTGGCGCTGTGGTGCTTCCCGCACGTTCACCGCCTGTTCCATTCGATGAAGAATCCGGTGTTGATGCTAGGACTGGGGGGCTTTGTACTGGGCCTGCTGGCGCTGGTGGGCGGAGAGATTACCCTGTTCAATGGGTTGGATGAAATGAAGCGCCTCGCGGCAGACGGCAGCTATTCGGTGCCCGCGCTGTTGACCATTACCCTGTCCAAGCTGGCAGCGCTGGTGATCGCCGCCGCCAGCGGCTTTCGCGGCGGGCGCATCTTCCCGGCAGTGTTCGTCGGCGTGGCGCTGGGGCTGATGCTGCACCAGCACGTTCCGGCGGTGCCGGCAGCGATCACCGTCTCCTGCGCCATCATGGGGCTGGTGCTGGTGGTCACGCGCGACGGCTGGCTCAGCCTGTTCATGGCGGTAGCGGTAGTGCCGGATCTGCACCTGCTGCCGGTGCTGTGCATCGTGATGCTGCCCGCCTGGCTGACGCTGGCGGGCAAACCGCTGATGCTGGTGAACCGCCGGCAACCGCCGCACGACGATTAGGCCAGCGCGAACGCCGCAGCGGCGCGGGCGTGGATCGCGGTGGTGTCGAACACCGGCACCGACGCATCCCGCTCGCTCACCAGCAAGCCTATCTCGGTGCAGCCGAAAATAATCCCCTGCGCTCCCTGCTGCTCCAGATCGCTGATGATCCGGCGATACTCATCGCGCGAGGCGTCGCGAATGTTACCGAGGCACAGTTCATCATAGATGATGCGGTGTACGATGTCGCGATCGGCGCTGACCGGCGTCACCACGTCGATGCCGTGCAATTCCTGCAGGCGGCCGCGATAGAAGGTCTGCTCCATGGTAAAGCGCGTGCCCAGCAGCCCGACGCGGCGAATGTTTTTTTCCCGCACCTGCAGCGCCGTGGCGTCGGCGATGTGAATCAACGGCAGGCCGCTGGCCTGCTCGACCGCCTCCGCCACCTTGTGCATGGTGTTGGTGCAGATCACGATAGCTTCGGCGCCGGCGGCGCGCAAAGCCACCGCGGCGGCGGCCAGCAGCCGGCCGGCGCCGTCCCAATCGCCCTGGTGCTGCAAGCGTTCAACCTCCTGAAAATCGACGCTGTAGAGCACGATTTTGGCCGAATGTAGCCCGCCGAGGCGCGCCTTTACCTGCTCGTTGATGGTGCGGTAATACGGAATGGTGGATTCCCAACTCATGCCGCCCAGCAAACCCAACACTTTCATCCTTCGTTCCTCAGCATTTCCGACGATCCTCTGACATTACCTGAGAATCGCCGGGCTGACGACGCCTTATTTGGCGCCGGAGTTGATCGGCTGGCGCGCTTCGAACCAGCGCTGGCGCAGCGTGTCGTACAGCCAGTTATAGGCCATGGTGTACGGCAGGAAGAACAGGAAGAAACCGATTTCCAGCATAAACGCCTGCGCCCAGGAAATGCTCAGCATCCAGGCGGCGATCGGCACGCCGATCAGGATAAAACCGGCTTCAAAGCCGACGGCGTGCAGCGCACGCACTTTCAGGTTACGCACCACCCGGCTGACCGGCCACAGGCGGTCGAACACCGTGTTATAAACCATGTTCCACAGCATCGCGACGGTGGAGAGCATCACCGCCAACGCACCGACCTGCACCATTGAGCGGTTCAACAACCACGCGCCCAGCGGGGCGCAAACCATCACGGCGATGGCCTCGAAACCGACGGCGTGGACGATACGTTCAATGAGAGACTTGTTTTGCAGTTGCATACATCACCTTTTTTTCAACAGTTGTTGCGAAAGCCAGGTGATTATCATCGTTTTTTTGGGTAGATTAAAAATAGGTTCCATCGATAAAGTAGATACATATGCACTATTCACCGGAAGCGTTACAGGCGTTCGTGGAAGCCGCCGCCCTCGGCTCATTTTCCGCCGCCGCGCGCAAGCTGCGTAAAAGCCAATCCACCGTCAGCACCGCCATCGCCAATCTGGAGGCCGACCTGGCATTGACGCTGTTCGATCGCAGTGCGCGCCAGCCGGTGCTCACCGCCGCCGGCCGCAAAGTGCTGGGGCATGTACAGGCGATCCTCGCGGCCAGCGAACGGCTCGACGCCCTGAGCATTCAACTGGCGGGCGAGGTTGAACCGCGCCTGAGCATGGTGTTTTCCGATACCTACCAGCCCAAACATCACGATCGGTTGATGCAACTGTTCGAACAGCGCTACCCGGAAATTGAGCTGGAATGGATGATCGCCGAGGAAGGCGACGTTATCGATCTGCTGCAAAGCGGCCGCGCGCATTTGGGCATGGTGGAAGTGCAAAAAAGTTATCCGCCGGATATCGCCTTCTCCCGGCTGCCTGAGCAGACCGAAATGGGGCTGTTCGTCGCCCATCAGCATCCGCTGGCGCAGGTCGCCGCGCCGACGCCGGAGCAGTTGTCCAGCACCCGCCAGCTGATCCTGAATACCTACACCGGCGCCGAAGCGGCCAGACAGGGTGGCCTGGTCTGGTCGGCGCCCAGCTATCTGCTGTTGCTGGAGATGGCGGAACAAGGATTCGGTTGGGCGGTGTTGCCGCACTGGCTGGTGCAGCAATACGGCCACGGCAGACTCACCCAGCTGCGCCCGCGCGGCTGGCCAAAACTGATTTCGGTGGATGCGGTATGGTCCAAACTGACCCCGCCGGGCCCGGCGGGGTTCTGGATGCTGGAGCGCCTGCTGGGCGATACCCTGCCTTAAGCGGCGGCGTTGCGTGCCTGAATGGCGCGTGAGACGGTATCGAGCAGTTCCGGCATGTCCATCTTCGGCAGCATCACTTCAATAAAGGCCAGCCGATCATCGTCCGCTACCTCACGCAGCGCCTGGCGCAATCCGTCCGGATCGCTAACCCGCAACGCCTTCACCGGCCGCTCACCGGCCAGCGCCGGCGGCAACTGCGTCCAGTTCCAGTGCGCGATGTCGTTATAACTTTGCTCCGGCCCGTGGATCGCACGCTCGATCGTGTAGCCCTGATTATTCAGCACGAAGATCACCGGCTTAAGCCCGTCGCGCAGCATCGATCCCAATTCCTGTACGGTCAGCTGCGCGGCGCCGTCGCCGATCAGCAATACTGCCCGCCGCTGCGGTTCGGCGATCTGTACGCCAAACGTCGCCGGCAGGGTATAGCCGATCGATCCCCAGAGCGCCTGCACGATCAGGCGGCAGCCACGCGGCAACGTCAGCGCCGCCGCGCCGAAACAGGCGGTGCCCTGATCGGCCAGCACGATATCCCCGGGCCGCAGGAAATCCTGTATCTGCCGCCAGAAGGCGTGCTGAACCAGCCCTTCCCCATCGGCTTCCGGCAGCGTTGGGCGGACGATCGGCGGCAACGGCCAGCGTGACGCCAGCGACAGGCTCAGGCGGTGCAGCGCCTGCACCGCCTCGCGCATTGGAATGCGGCTAAAGCGCTGCCGCCCAACCCAGGCTTCGAACGGCTGAATATCGATGCATTTTTCCACCGGCAAATGATGCGTGAAACCGGCAGTGATGGTGTCGGTCAAACGCACGCCGACGTTGATCACCACATCGGCGTTTTCGATAAGCTGTTTCACCGCCGGATCGCTGGCGCCGCCGCAGTAAGTCCCGACAAATCCGGCTCGGTTCTCATCCAGCACGCCTTTGCCGAGCAGCAGCGTAGCATGCGGAATGTCGACCTCCTGCATCCACTCGTCCAGCGCCGCTTCGGCGCCGAAGCGATCGGCCAGGAAGTCCGCCAGCAGCGATACCCGCCGCGCCGACAGCAGCTTTTCGCGCGCTGCGGCGATAAATGCCTGCAATGCGCTGCGCGACAGTCTGGCCTGACGCAACATCAACGGCGCCGGTTTGGCCGACAGCGGCGCTTGTGCGACGTCGCTGGGCAACATCAGGTAAACCGGGCGATGTTCCAGCAAGGCGACGCCCATCAGGCGGTCTATCTCCACGGCGGCGTTATCGGCGGTCAGGTTAGCCTGTGCGACGGTCACCTCTTTGGCTATCCGGGCGAAGTGGGTAAAGTCGCCATCCCCCAATGAATGGTGCAGCAAATCACCGGCGCGCTGGGCTCGCTGCGCCGGCGTGCCGACCACGTGGATCACCGGCAGGTATTCGGCGTAGCTGCCGGCCACCCCATTCAACGCGCTCAGTTCCCCCACGCCAAAGGTGGTGAGCAGCGCCGCCGCCGGTTTGCAGCGCGCATAGCCGTCGGCGGCGTAGGCGGCGTTCAGCTCGTTGGCGCAGCCTACCCAGGTGATTTGCGGATGAGCGAGGACGTGGTCGAGGAATTGCAGGTTGTAATCCCCCGGCACACCGAAGAAATGACGGATGCCGATTTGGGCCAGACGATCGAGCAGATAATCGGCCACCGTATAGGTCTGAGTCATGATCATCACCTGTCTGCACTGGAGCGATTATCTTAAGTATCGAAGATGCCGTTCAAATTTCGAACAAATGCTTCTGCATCGATCGGCAACCTGGCGTTACATGCCGGCGCTGTGATCGCTCCCCCGGCAGCACGGTGTGGAAACGTATACACTCAAAGCACTTCACCTCTCGCCGACAAGGATAACTATGTCCTACCAAGCCTCTCCTACGCGTTATCAAGATATGGAATACCGGCGCTGTGGCCGCAGCGGGCTGAAGCTGCCCGCCGTCTCGCTCGGGCTGTGGCACAACTTCGGCGACGCCACGCTGTACGACAACGCCCGCGGCCTGATCCGCTGCGCCTTCGATCGCGGCATAACCCATTTCGATTTGGCCAACAACTACGGCCCACCGCCCGGCGCCGCCGAGGAGAACTTTGGCCGCATTCTCAACGCCGATCTGCGGGCCTGGCGCGATGAGCTGATCGTCTCATCCAAAGCCGGTTACACCATGTGGCCCGGCCCCTATGGTGACTGGGGTTCGAAAAAGTACCTGGTCGCCAGCCTCGATCAGAGCCTGAAGCGCATGGGGTTGGAGTATGTGGATATCTTTTATCACCACCGGCCGGATCCGGATACGCCGCTGGAAGAAACCATGGCGGCGCTGGATTTGTTGGTGCGCCAGGGCAAAGCGCTGTATGTCGGCCTGTCCAACTACCCGGCCGAGCGCGCGCGGCAGGCGTTCGACATTCTGCAGCGGCTCGGTACGCCGTGCGTGATCCACCAGCCCAAGTATTCGATGTTGGAACGCACGCCGGAGGCGGGATTGCTGGATACATTGGCGGAGCATGGCGTGGGGTCGATCGCCTTCTCGCCGCTGGCGGGCGGCCTGCTGACCGACCGCTACCTGCACGGCGTTCCGCAAGATTCCCGCGCCGCCAGCGGCAGCCGCTTCCTGCAGCCGGAGCAACTGACCGACGAGCGGCTGGACAAGGTGCGCCGCCTCGATGCGCTGGCGCGGCAACGCGGGCAGAAGCTGTCGCAGATGGCGCTGGCCTGGGTGCTGCGCGGCGATCGCGTTACCTCGGTGCTGATCGGCGCCAGCAAGAATGCGCAGATAGAAGACGCGGTGGGCATGCTGGCCAATCGTCACTTCAGTGAAGAAGAACTCGCGCAGATCGAGAAAATCTTATTGTAATCGTTTACAAATTCCGCCGCTCAATCGAGCGGCGATACTCCAGAAAAATCTCAAATCTTGAACTCCCGCACCGTTTTCAGAATGGCTCTCAGATTCAACCCTATGCGCCGGCGCTATGATGCCGATATTGCAGCAAAAATAACGATAAGGCCGCTTTTTAAACTGATGAACGCGCTTCATAAAGTGATCAACGGCCAGGCCGCGCAAGCGGAAAGGAGAAGTCATGTTTAAACCTCTGCTCTTGGCCGCCATCTTGGCGGCGACGGTGCTGCCCGCCGCACAGCAGGCTCACGCCGAAGGGCTCAGCATCGATCTGATGCCGGGCGTTTCATTGCGCATCGGCGATCAGGACAATCGCGGCCGTTACTGGGACGGTTACGACTGGCGCGATCGCGACTGGTGGCAAGGCCATCAGGGCCGCTATCTCGGCGACCGCAGCCCGCGTGGTTATTACTGGGACGGCTATCGCTGGCGCGACCGCGACTATTGGCGCAAATACTACTACTCGCGCGATGGCCGTTATTACAAGTGCGACCGCCGTTGCGACAAGCATTACTGGAAGAAAGAGAAAAAGCACCACCACGATCATGATCGCGATCGCTGGCGCCGCCACGGCGATGACGACCGCGATTAACGACGACGGGCCGGCACCATGCCGGCCCGCGTTTTTTTTGCCTACAGCACGCTGCCGATCAGCAGGTAGCCGTTCAATCCCACCACCACCAGCACGATCAGCTTGCCCAGGTTTTGCACCACAGGGCCGTTAACCATCTCCCCCATCAGCGCCCGATTGCCGGTGAAAGCCAGCAGCGGCACCAGCGCCAACGCAATGCCGAAGCTGAGCAGCACCTGGCTCAACACCAGAATCCGCGTCGCGTCCATCCCGAGCATGATGACGATAAACGACGGCAGCATGGTCACCGCGCGCCGCAGCCACAGCGGAATATGGAAATGCACGAACCCCTGCATCACCACCTGCCCCGCCAGCGTGCCCACGACGGTAGAAGAGAGGCCGGCGGCCACCAGGCTCAGACCAAACACGGTGGCGGCGGCTTGCCCGAGCAGCGGTTGCAGCGTCAGGTAAGCCACGTCGAGATCGGCGATGCCGCTGTGGCCGCTGAAATGAAACGCGGCGGCGGCGGTGGCCATCATCGCCAGGTTGACGAAGCCGGCGATGGTCATGGCCACGGCGACATCGACTTTGGTGGCGGCATAGCGCTCCGCCTTGTCGTGCTCGCCGCCGATTTGGGTGAGCGACGAATGCAGGTAGATCACGTGCGGCATGATGGTGGCGCCCAATACCCCGGCGGCGAGAAATACCGCATCGCCGTTAGGCAGATCGGGCAGCGCCATGCCCTTCAGCAGCGGCGCGAGCTGCGGCTGGGAGAATGCCAACTCGACGATATAAGCGGCGGCGACGAACAGCAGCAGGCCACCAATCACCAGTTCCAGCGGCTTTTGCCCGCGTTTTTGCAGCATCAAAATTAAAAAGGTGGCGATGCCGGTCAGCACCGCGCCCTGCAACAGGGACACGCCGAGCAGCAGCTTGAAGCCGATCGCCGCGCCGATAAATTCGGCCAGATCGGTCGCCATGGCGATGATCTCCGCCTGCACCCAATAGGCCCATACCGCCGGCCGCGGGAAACGATCGCGAATATGCTCGGCCAGGTTTTTCCCGGTGGCGATGCCCAGCTTGGCAGACAGCAGTTGGATCAGCATCGCCATCACGTTGGCCCAGACCACGACCCACAGCAAACTGTAGCCGAACGAGGCGCCGGCCTGGATGTTGGTGGCGAAGTTGCCGGGGTCGATATAGCCGATAGCGGCGATGAAGGCGGGCCCCATCAGCGAGAGTTTGATTTTTCTGGCGGAGCGACCGGAGGTGGTTTCAACCACGCGACTGTTCAGCATATGTTGAACCCTTACTGAAATTACGTTTATCTCCACTCTATATAAATGATAATAATTATCAAGCGCATTTAGAGCGGTAAAACTTATCTCTGTAATAGCCAACATTAATGGTTTTATCGAAGGGTTCAGCGCGGAGCTTGCCGATTTCCGTGCTTTTCTGATGGGATTTTGGCTGCAATACCCCTGAAAGAAAGGTTAGCACAAGAATACGAATTTCCTATTTCTGCTTTAACATCTTGATTTTTTATGCTTTTGCGCAACACTTTAGGAGAATTCCCGCTATGATTTTCCATATTTGCAATAGAAGTCTCGTTTTTAAACGTAGCGTTACATAAAATGACAGCCGAAATTCAGCCTGCCTCAAATTTGGAGCAAACATGTCCCATATTGCGCACTTTGCGTTGGCGATAGTGGTGGTGGCGATCCTGGCCCTGTTGGTGTGCCGCGATCGTAAAAGCATCCGCATTCGCTATGTTATTCAACTACTGGTTATCGAAGTACTGCTGGCCTACTTTTTCCTGCATTCGGAAGCGGGTTTGGGCTTCGTAAAAGGATTTGCCGCGCTGTTTGACAAACTGCTCGGGTTTGCGGGACAAGGGACTGATTTCGTATTCGGCGGCATGGGCGACAAAGGCCTGGCGTTCTTCTTCCTGAAGGTGCTGTGCCCGATCGTCTTCATTTCGGCGCTGATCGGTATTCTGCAGTACATCAAGGTGCTGCCGTTCATCATCCGCATTATCGGTACCGTGCTGTCGAAAGTGAACGGCATGGGCAAGCTGGAGTCGTTCAACGCCGTCAGCTCGCTGATCCTGGGCCAATCCGAAAACTTCATCGCCTACAAGGATATCCTGGGCAAGATGTCGGAAAAGCGTATGTACACCATGGCGGCGACCGCGATGTCTACGGTCTCCATGTCCATCGTCGGCGCCTACATGACCATGCTGGACGCCAAGTTCGTGGTGGCGGCGCTGGTATTGAACATGTTCAGCACCTTTATCGTGCTGTCGCTGGTCAACCCGTACGACACCAATAAAGAAGAAGAGCTGCACCTCGGCAACCTGCACGAAGGCCAGAGCTTCTTCGAAATGCTGGGTGAATATATCCTGGCCGGCTTCAAAGTAGCGATTATCGTCGCCGCGATGCTGATTGGCTTCATCGCCCTGATCGCCGCGCTCAACGGTGTGTTCAGCGCTATCTTCGGCCTGAGCTTCCAGGAAATCCTTGGCTACTTCTTCTATCCGTTCGCCTGGATCATGGGCATTCCTAAGCACGAAGCCCTGCAGGTCGGCAGCATCATGGCCACCAAGCTGGTTTCCAACGAGTTCGTGGCAATGATGGAGCTGCAGAAAGTGTCTGCCGAACTGTCGCCGCGCAGCCTGGGGATCCTGTCGGTGTTCCTGGTGTCCTTCGCCAACTTCTCTTCCATCGGCATCGTGGCCGGTGCCATCAAGGGCCTGAACGAACACCAGGGCAACGTGGTGTCGCGCTTTGGTCTGAAGCTGGTGTACGGCTCTACGCTGGTCAGCATCCTGTCCGCTTCCATCGCGGGTCTGGTGCTGGGCTAAGTTCAGCGCCGCCATACACAGACAAAGGCGCCTGCGGGCGCCTTTTTTATGACTGCATTCTGGCCGCCGACAATGGCGCATGCTGACAGAAAACAAGCCCGCGCCGCTCGGCTAACCCTCCCCCTGCCATAATGCTTCGGCATACAATGGAATGGTGGAGGCAACCCTCTGCTTAGCCAGGACAGGGCGATGCTGTCCTGATAACAGAACGTTTTTGCCACGCCATACGGCGCTGCATTCAACTGCGCAAGCCGTTACCCTTAGAACAAACAATCAGTTGATAATCAGCGTTAACAGTGTCGTGATCTCTTCCGCAACGGCGGGCGAGGCATTGTAGTAAGAGTCCACACTTTCAACGACGACTATCTTTTTATTGTCATCACTGACTGTCCAGCATGGAATCACCGATTTGGCATCTTCAGAAGAGACGCCACGTGAACCAATTGAGAATATCGAACTGGACATTACGTCAATTTTACTTCTTGATAAATAAGCATCAATGTTTAAGTTTCTCGCCAATACCTCTACCGATTGGGGAAAGTGAACATCCATGCCAACCCTGATAACACGCCCATCGACAGAGGGTGTCAGCCATATATTGAACTCATTTTCAGAAATCCATATGGGCTGCGTTAAGTGGCTGATAGTGTCTGACAGGTAAAAGTCTTTAAAAACCGTTTTCGCCTCGACATCCACGGCATTAAATGAAAATATTTGATTGATTTTAAAATCATTTGTAAACTTAACCACGATATCATACAGATGTTTTTTTTCGTCAACAAAAATCACACCGTCTTCAATCCTGCCTAATCCCCCAATATTTTTATTTCTAAAAACATTCACTCGCGTGAAAAACGCCAGCTCATCACTAAAATATGAAAATATTTCAGCGACGTTAAGCAAAATAGAGTCGTAACTTACAAAGACAAATTTATTTTTATAATCAAGGAAAGGCGGCAATACAATCGATTCGTCATCACCACAGTTTTTCACTTCATAAGGCAAATTATACAGCTCATACAGCTTTATCAGCTGGTTGAGTTCCGCACGCTCAACCACACGTACCACCCTTTCTTTGCGGCCAAACTCACCGCTAGAGGCCAGAATAAATTTTTCCCATATCCATTGAGACTGGGCAGCAAATCGACTCAGGCGCGGGTTATCTTCATGCACGCTTCGCCATAGACAATGGCTCCCCAGAGAGGTCTTGAACTCATCGTAATCCAAGTCATCGAGAAAAAAATCAACGGAGATCCCTTTCCTCGCACAGGCCAACGCCGTCATCACCGCCGTTACCCCACCGCCACCAACAATTGCGATATTTTTATTTTTTTTCATGGATAACCTCATCCGATGATGCTGAAACAATGACAATAGTTTCATCAAGAAAACAATATCAATGTCAACACATAACCATCACTAACATTAATTAGCACATTAACAATCACAAGATTAATCAGAGGATAAAACTATTAGGATTGCTGAAATTTAGGATGCACGCACAAATTAACAGCATAAAAAACCACAAGCATAGAATTTTACTCTGAAAATATCACTTTTTATGACCTTTGACACTGAGGAATTTTTTTTCATATAGACTAAATTTCGTTAACAAATTGCGGCCGAAGAGAAATTATTTGGCAGCATTAAAAACCAGTAAAAGTGAGAATTTCAGCTTTCAAATTTAAACTAACACACATTCAAAAGCATCAATCACCTGAAAAATGGCGTTTTATCGCGTATTCAAGAACCATAGGGGTTGATTTAAAAAACTATGATTTACATACAGTTATAAAAGGATAGAGAATATGAAATTACGCATCCAGAAAACCATGCTACTGGCCGGAGCTTCTCTAGTCATATCGTCTACAGCCTTCGCCGCAGACGGTACGATAAACTTTACTGGCACGGTGACCGACCAAACCTGCACGGTTGAAGCGGGCAGCGCCAGCCAGACAATCCCCATGGGCAATGTGAGCGCCAAAGCGTTTAGAAGCGTTGGCGATACTGCGCTACCGACAAAATTCAATATCGCCTTAGTCAGTTGCCCGGACACGGTCAAAAAAGCGTCTATCAAGTTTGATGGCATTTACGCCGACGGCAACACAACCCTGCTGTCGCTCAATAAAGAGGCTGGCGCCGCTACAGGCATCGGCGTTGCGCTCTATGAGGCCGATGGCACAACACAAATCCCGATGGCGTCATTCTCTAATGCGCAAAGCGTGCAAAAAGACATCAGGAACGTCTTTACTTATGTCGCTAAATATATGTCTACATCCGGCACGGTTACCGTCGGGCCGGCAAATGCCACGACGCAATTCAGCATCTCATATAATTAATCAGGTTCTCTTATCTGGCCGGTAACAGCGCCGGCCGGATAGTTAAAGCCGCCTCGGGAATAACTATGAATAAAAAAAGCAGCTTTTACTTTCTGCTACTATTTGCTTTTTCTTTCAATACTGCCGCCAGCGTAATACTGGGAGGAACGCGAGTTATTTATGAAGAAAGCAAAAAAGAATCAAATATTTCAGTAAGTAATCAGGACAGCAGCTCGCCGGTACTCATTCAAACCTGGGCCGAAAATTTCCTTCCCGGAGACAACGGTGAAGTCCCATTCATTGTTACCCCACCATTGTTCAGGTTGGAGCCAGAGCAGGATAATATTATTAGAATCATCCATGCCGGAAAAATTTTGCCTCAGCATGAAGAATCCGTATATTGGCTCAGCGTAAGATCGATACCATCAACAAAAAAAACCAGGGAAAACAAACTACTCATTACCGTACAAAACAGAATAAAAATAATCTATCGCCCCAGTTCCCTGTCAAAAAAAGAGGCGAGTGACGCATACAAGAAAATAAAGTTTTCGCAAGAAAAAAACATGTTGATTGTGAGTAATCCAACGCCGTTTTATGTCTCTTTTTATTCTCTCTCTGTTGGCGAAAAAGAGCTTAAAGAAGCCGACATGGTCGCACCAAAAAGTAAAAAACAATGGGCCATGCCAAACGGAACGCGCAGCTCTGAAATAAAATGGCAAGCCATCAACGACTATGGAGGCGTAACCCAGGAAGTGAAGGCATCGTTATAACAACATGTAAAGGGATGCAAAAATGATTATGCCAAGTATCGCCAACAACAAAAAGTCGGTGCTGTTTTTCTGTTTTTTATCCTCGCCGGTTGCACTGGCAGAGGACTACTTTGAGCCTTCTGCATTAAACAGAAATTATCAAGACGTTGCTGACTTGTCCCATTTCAACAATCCGAGCGATCAATTGCCCGGTGAGTATTGGGTGGATATCTATCTAAACAACGCTTTTTTTGCTAATCAAAAAGTGGAGTTTTTCCGCGTTGCCGGTGCTTTGCAGCCTCGCCTCCATCGAAATGATCTTGAAAATTTCGGCATCCAACTAGACGCATTGAAAGCAACGACGAGCGAAAACAGCATAGCCACCCGTCCCATCAATGAGATTATTCCTGGCAGCTATGCAAAGTTTGACTTCAATCGCCAACGCCTAGACTTCAACATTCCTCAGGCTTATCTTAAAAACCAGCCGCGGGATTGGGTAAACCCGACGCTTTGGGATGATGGCATCAACGCCTTCCTGATGGATTACAGCTTCAGCGGCACCGAGTCACGGCAACATAGGAAGGCGAAAACGGGTGACAATCAATATTTGAACCTGCGCAGCGGCGCAAACTTCGGCGCCTGGCGATTGAGAAACTACGCCACCTACTCAAGCCAAAACAGCACCAAATGGAAAAGCATCAATTCCTATGCTGAGCGCAGCTTTCGGGACAGCCAAAATGTGCTGGTGATGGGCGACAGCTCGACCTCTGGCGACGTCTTTGACAGCTTTCAATTTCGCGGCCTGAAACTTGCGAGCGATCCCTCCATGATCCCTGACAGCCAGCGGGGCTTCGCCCCCACGGTGCGAGGGGTGGCGCAAAGCAGTGCCGAAGTCATTGTAAAGCAGAATGGCTACATCATTTACCAAACTCACGTGCCCGCAGGCAATTTTGAAATCACAGACATCTATCCCACCACCTCCAGCGGTGGGCTACAAGTCATCATCAAGGAGGCAGATGGTTCAGAACGCAGCTTCTATCAACCCTTTTCCGCTGTACCCATCATGCTGCGGGAAGGCATGAAAAAAAATGAATTAACGCTGGGTGAATATCGTGCGGCACAAAACGATCGCAAAAAATATAAATTTCTCCAACAATCATTAATTTATGGCCTACGGGACGATAAAACGCTCTACGGTGGCGCCATTCTTTCAGAACAACACCAGGGGATCTCTTTCGGCATCGGCAGCAGCCTGAACCATCTCGGTTCGTTTTCTGCCGATGTCACCCATACTAAAAGCCGGCTCATTACGGGTAACGATCGTACGGGCCAGCAATACCGTATTCAGTACGCTAAAAACCTTGAAACCACGGGCACTAACTTCACGCTGGCCGGGTATCGATACTCGACATCGGGCTATTTAAATTTTTCAGAATTGAACGATATGAACGCCAACCTGGAGAAAAAATGGCTGGCGCGCGACGTGAAAAGAAGCAAGCTGGTACTTAATATTAACCAGCCCGTTCGCGATCTCGGCAGTTTCTACCTCAACGGTTATCAGCAGAACTACTGGCATAACAGCAGCGTTGAGAGAAATTTTCTGCTGGGGTTCTCAACCAACCAGCATGGCATCAGCTATAACCTTGCACTGAGCTACAATAGCGGCCCCTATACGGATAAACCCGACAAGATCGCCACGCTTAACGTTCAAATTCCGTTGAGCAAATGGCAATCGAACAGCTGGGCTAACTACACCGCCAGCAAGAACAGCAAAGGCAAGTTCAATCAGCAGTTAGGTCTGAGCGGAACGGCGCTGGAAAATAACCAGCTCAGTTACAACGTCTCTGCCTCACAAAGCGGTACCAGATCCGGGCCATCCGGCAACGGCTCCGCTTATTATCGCGGTGGGTATGGCGAGATCGGCGCCGGATACAGCTTTGATCAAAATCTGCAGCGGGTTAATTACAGCCTACGCGGCAGTGCCATCGCCCATGGCAACGGCATTACATTATCGCAATCGCTGGGTGATACCGTCGCTTTAGTTAAAGTACCCAATGCCCGCAATATTGAAGTGATTAACAGTACCGGCGTCAAAACCGACTCTCGAGGCTATGCGGTAGTACCTTACATCAACAGCTATCATAAGAACCGGATTACCTTGAACCCGCAAAGCTTTGGCGATGACGTTGAAATAGCCAAAAACAGCAAGATCGTCATCCCGACCAAAGGCGCCGTTGTCACCGTTCACTTTAAGTCTAACATCGGCAACAGGATCATCTTAAAGCTGCAACACAGCACCAATGCAATCCCATTCGGCGCTGTCGCTACGTTGCAGGGTGAAAGCGAAACAACGGGGATCGTCGGAAATGATAATAGCGTTTATATGAGCGGCATGCCTGACTCAGGAACAGTGTTGGTTCATTGGGAGGGGAAGCAACGCTGCCAAGGAAATTATGCTATTAAAGCTAAAGAGTCTGAATCAAAAATAAAAATGCTCAATATGATATGTAAATAACATTGAATTATCGATAAAAGCACATTGCGTAACATGCAGGATAAAAATCGCAGAGTTTTTCCGGCCAATACCGCCATATAACATGGTAAAAATAACACTATGCAAAGTTCGAGCAATATCTAATAGGAAAAGTGAATATGCCAACGCTATTTAAAACAACAGCTATAGCCAGGATCGCTGGCATCCTGGCCTTATTATTTTCCTTTTCCGCCCAAAGTGAGGGCGATTGCTATGCGATATGGCATAATCCGCTAAGAATTGAGCAATCCAGCATCACCGTCCCGGCAGGCGCTAAAGTCGGCGATCTTATCGGCCATGGTGAATCTTATTTTTCCGTCAGGCTGTTGGCTAATGCCATACAGTTCTCCTTTGGCGAGCCCGGCGATCTGGTGTTGCAAGCCTACACCCGATTGGCAGCAACAGCGTTAAGATACTATAACATCCCCGTCTATCAGACCGGCTGGCAGGGGGTCGGCATCGCCATGTCGCTCAATGATCAACCGGGGCTTTGGGATATTTATGCGCCGCGTAGTACCCCCGTGGGCTATGTTCTTGGCGGCAACTTCAAATATTATCTGATCAAGACCGGTGACATACCGCCTGGCGCCATGCCCGCATTTTCCCCTTTCACCTATAACTACACCTGTTTGAGAGCAACCAACGCCAGGCGGCTGGGTGATACCTATTTTCCTGCCGTCAACATCGCGGTGGAAGGTTGCCGCCTCAGCACGCCGTCGAAACAGGTTTTTCTGGGAAAAATCAATCGGCGGGCGCTCACGGGAATAGGGAGCGTGTCGGGGAATACCCCTTTTAGCATCGCGATGGAATGTAATGCCAATACCAAGGTCGATCTGGAAATACGTGGTGAAATGGCTAACGGCAATCGCCAGGTATTGGCGACTACGCCATCGAAAGATGCGGCCACCGGCGTCGGCCTGCAGATACTGCGCAACGGCATTCCCTTTGAACTGGGTTCTAAGGCCGGTATGTTGAACCAGACATTAGTGGGCATCAATGAGATCCCACTCAGCGTGCAATACTATCAAACGAGAGAAAACGTCACGCCGGGTGAAGTCAATGCCGTCGCACAGTTCACCGTTTCTTATCGCTAGTCTTGATAAACCGGAAGCATAACCTATGGAAAGCCAGAGCCACTCGGCCTCTGGTTAATCCAGACGACAGGCGGGCATTCGCCGCGTTAAAAGCAAAAAGCCGACCCTAAGGTCGGCTTTTTAAATGGTGGTGGAGCTAGACGGGATCGAACCGTCGACCTCTTGCATGCCATGCAAGCGCTCTCCCAGCTGAGCTATAGCCCCACAAAAGTGGCACGCGTTGACCGGCGTTACGGTATTCCCCAACCGCTCTGAGAAGAAGGTTGGTGGAGCTAGACGGGATCGAACCGTCGACCTCTTGCATGCCATGCAAGCGCTCTCCCAGCTGAGCTATAGCCCCGTTCCACAATCACTTTGTGCTGTGAACGGGGCGCATAATATGAAACCCGCTCAAAGCTGTCAACGGCTAAATTGAATTCCTGAATCAAGCGTTGAAAAAGCCGCCAAATCAGCATGTTTGGCGCCAAAAAATCATCACTTTGTGCAGAGTTCATCCATTTTGCGCGCTACATCTCAAAATGGCAAAAGACCCTGCATATCACGTTGATTTTTAATTAACAGAATGTTAGCGAAATGCGCTTGAGTCGGACTCCCGAGCGGCATAGACTGCCCGCGCCATAAACTTCACTACTATAAACCGAGTCCGTCATGTCTTTGCATTCACCAAAAGAAATCGCCACCCTCGCCGTTCAGGCCGGGGTAAACAAAAGCCGCGCCCCTCTCGCTAATCTGTTGATTCTGGGCTTTCTCGCCGGCGCTTTTATTGCCACCGGCTTTCTGCTGGATATTCACGTCATCGGCACCCTGCCGGCCGAATGGGGCTCTTTCGGCGCCCTGTTGGGTGCCGCGGTCTTTCCTATCGGTTTGATCCTGACTATTTTGGCCGGCGGTGAACTGCTGACCGGCAACATGATGACCTTGCCGATGGCCTGGTTTGCCCGCGAAATCCCCGCCATCGCCGTGCTGCGTAACTGGTTTTGGGTCACCCTGGCCAACCTGGCCGGCAGCCTGGCCGTCGCCTACTTCTTCGGTCATTTGCTGGGCCTGACCGAAGGTGCGTTCTTGCATAAGACGCTGGCGATCGCGCAGGCCAAAGTGGATGCGGACTTCCTGCACACCTTCATTTCCGGCGTCGGCTGCAACTGGCTGGTGTGCCTGGCGGTGTGGTTAGCCTTCGCCAGCAAGGATGTGCCGGGTAAAGTGATCGGCATGTGGTTCCCGGTCATGGCTTTTGTCGCCATCGGCTTCCAGCACGTGGTGGCAAATATGTTCATCATTCCGGCGGCTATCTTTGCCGGCGGCATGGGCTGGGAGCACTACCTGCCCAACTTCGTTGCGGTATTTCTCGGCAACGCGCTGGGCGGCGCCGGCTTTGTCGGGTTGATGTATTTCCTCGCCTATCGCCCAGGTTTGCCGGCCGGTGAGCAAGCCTGACAGCAAGCAATAAAAAAAGCCCCGGGATCGCTCCACGGGGCTTTTTCATTTATGGCGTATCAGGCTTGCGCTTCGCGCTCGGCGATGTAAGCCAGCGCCATGTCGATACGCTGCAGCGAACGCTTCTGGCCGATCGCATGCACGGTCACGTCCATGCCCGGTGACTGGCCGGCGCCGGTCACCGCGACGCGCAGCGGCATGCCGACTTTGCCCATGCCGACACCCAGCTCATCCGCCGTGCCTTGAATGGCATCGTGCACATTTTCCGGCGTCCAGACGGTGATGGCGGCCAGCTTGGCGCGCACCGCTTCCAGCGGCTGACGCGCGACCGGGCGCAGGTGCTTCTTGGCGGCATCGGCGTCGAACTCGCTGAAATCTGCGTAGAAGTAACGGCAAGACTCCGCCATCTCTTTCAGCGTTTTGCAACGCTCGCCCAGCAGCTTGACGATGTCTTTCAGTTCCGGGCCGTTGCGGGTTTCAATGCCCAGTTGCTCAACGTGCCATGCCAGATGCACCGCCACTTCTTCCGCCGGCATATGGTTGATGTAGTGGTGGTTCAGCCACTGCAGCTTCTCGGTGTTGAACGCGCTGGCAGATTTGTTGATCGCTTCCAGCGTGAAGAACTCTTTCATCTCATCGATGGAGAAGATCTCCTGATCGCCGTGGGACCAGCCCAGACGCACCAGGTAGTTCAGCAGCGCCTGCGGCAGATAGCCGTCGTCGCGGTACTGCATAACGCCCACGGCGCCGTGACGCTTGGACAGCTTTTTACCGTCGTCGCCGAGGATCATCGACACGTGCGCGTATTCCGGCACCGGCGCGCCCAGCGCTTTGAGAATGTTGATCTGGCGCGGGGTGTTGTTGATGTGGTCTTCGCCGCGGATCACATGGGTGATTTCCATGTCCCAGTCATCGACGACGACGCAGAAGTTATAGGTTGGCGAACCGTCGGTGCGGCGGATGATCAGATCGTCCAGCTCCTGGTTGCTGAATTCGATCGGGCCGCGAATTTTGTCGTCGAAGATCACCGAGCCTTCCTGCGGGTTGCGGAAGCGCACCACGTGCGGCTCGTCGTCGGTGTGGCTGCACTGGCTGTCGCGGCAGTGGCCGTCGTAACGCGGCTTCTCGCCGTTTTCCATCTGCTTCTCGCGCAGCGCTTCCAGACGTTCCTTGGAGCAATAGCATTTATAGGCCGTGCCCTGCTCCAGCATCTCGTCGATGACCGCGTTGTAACGATCGAAACGCTTGGTCTGGAAATACGGGCCTTCATCCCAATCCAGGTTCAACCAGTTCATGCCATCCATAATTGCGTCGATCGCGTCCTGGGTAGAACGTTCCAGATCGGTATCTTCGATACGCAGAACGAACTCACCGCCCGCATGGCGGCTGAACAGCCAGGAGTAAAGTGCGGTACGCGCGCCGCCGACGTGGAGATAGCCGGTCGGGCTCGGTGCAAAACGGGTTTTGATTTTCATTGGGTTCACTGCCTTATTACGCAACGCGTGTCGGCGATGGCCGACGATTGCTCGGAATTGAAAAAAGAGTGGACGACATTGTATCACCACGCGCTAATTCCTCAACGCCGACACGATATTGCGCCGGTCGATTTCGCGCGTTTTGCGGCGAGTTTCGCAGAGCGTTGCGCAAAGAATCGGCGCCATTGGCGATAATTATCGCGCCCTGCCTAAATTTGCGGCGAACGATTGAAATCATTTTAAAAACCGTTGACTCACTTTGAACTATCCCTATAATGCGACTCCAACAAGACGGGGCGATTAGCTCAGTTGGTAGAGCATCTCCTTTACACGGAGGGGGTCGGCGGTTCGAGCCCGTCATCGCCCACCATCTTGTTGAGAAAAATGAGAACGAATGAGGGTGATTAGCTCAGTTGGTAGAGCATCTCCTTTACACGGAGGGGGTCGGCGGTTCGAGCCCGTCATCACCCACCATCATTCTCTCGTTTAGCAGTACCTGGAAGTCCTGAAGTGGGTGATTAGCTCAGTTGGTAGAGCATCTCCTTTACACGGAGGGGGTCGGCGGTTCGAGCCCGTCATCACCCACCACTTCTGCGGGTCGTTAGCTCAGTTGGTAGAGCAGTTGACTTTTAATCAATTGGTCGCAGGTTCGAATCCTGCACGACCCACCAATTCAGGAAAAAGCGCCTTTTGGCGCTTTTTTCGTTTCTGCGCCACCTGACTCTGCCTTTATCTTCTTACTGACATGGCCCACTGAGTCGTGCGGGTGAGATCCTGCGTTCAGGTTCGAGCATCGCGCAGCGTTGCCCGCAGGGTGAGGCCACAGGCCGAATCAATCCTGCACGACCCACCCATTCAGAAAAAAGCGCCTTTTGGCGCTTTTTTCGTTTCTGTCCCACCCACTTCCCTTTTCTTCGTATTCTTTCTTTATTCACCACGCGCTGAGATACGAATGGTTATCATTTTGCCGGCTTGAATGGTAAATTAGCGGGCATCCACCACGCAGCCAATCCGCCGCCGGATTGATACGCCTTAGTTCAAGGAAAGAAAGAGCCCGCTCATGACCCTATCCTTACGCCAGCTGTTCATTGCATTTATCGCCACTTCCAGCCTGTTGCTCAGCGGCTGCGGCCCGGACGACAAGAGCGACGAGAAAAAACCGTCCGCCCCTGCAGCCGACAGCAGTTGGCCGCGCACCATCGACAGCGCCAAAGGGAAATTCACGCTGGAAAAACCGCCGCTGCGCATCGTGTCCACCAGCGTCACCATCACCGGTACGCTGCTGGCGATCGACGCCCCGGTGGTCGCCAGCGCCGCCACCAGCCCAAATCCCCTGGTGGCCGATAAACAAGGCTTCTTTACCCAGTGGAGCGAAGTGGCCAAACAGCGCCACGTCGAACGGTTGTATCAGGTGGAGCCCAATGCCGAAGCCGTCGCCGCCGCCGCGCCGGATTTGATCGTCGTCGCCGCCACCGGCGGGGATTCAGCGCTGAAGCTGTACGATCAGCTGTCCGCCATTGCGCCGACGCTGGTGCTCGATTATGGCGACAAAAGCTGGCAACAGCTGGCCAGCGAGCTCGGTGAGATCACCGGTCACGAAGCCGGCGCCAAACAGGCGGAAGATCGTTTCGAACAGCGCGTGGAGCAAGTGAAGCAGGCGATCGCGCTGCCGCCACAGCCGACCACGCCGCTGGTGTATGCCGACAACGGCCGCGAGGCCATGCTGTGGACACCGGGCTCCGCCCAGGGCAAGCTGCTCACCCAGCTTGGCTTCCAATTGGCCATCCCGCCGGAAAGCGCCAAAGGCAACGCCAGCATGGGTAAACGCCATGACATCATCCAGATCTCCGGCGAAAAAATGGCCGAAGGCCTGAACGGCAAAACCCTGATCCTGTTCGCCACCAATGAGCGCAAAGTGCAAGAGGTGCTGACCAACCCGTTCCTTAAACATCTGGAGCCGGTGGAACAGCGGCACGTCTACGCCGTCGGCAACGACACCTTCCGCCTCGATTATTACAGTGCCACCAACATGCTGAACCAAATCGAACGGCTGTTCAAAAAGCCCTGAACCACGCCGTCGGCAGGCCGGGCTCCTGCCGACGCTTTCCGCAAGCGGGGCGACCGTTCACATTCAATCAATTGAAATATCAATAGTTATTAACATCGTCAACGCACCTTTGCCACCAACCGGCGGGTGCATGCGGGCGTAAACTCGTGCTACTATTGCCACCCCGCATGAACGCAAATAACAATGAGAATAAAAATCATACAGGAGTTACCGGTGTGAACGTACCCACTCCGACTGAGCGGACGCTTTCGTCCGCACCGCACGCAGCTTACGCCAGTGGCTTCAAACGCATCGCCGGGTTCGGTATCGGTTTGGTGCTGTTGCTGCTGTGCATCATTGCCAGCCTGATGCTGGGTTCCAAGGCCATCCCCTTCCATACCGTCTGGCTCAGCCTGCAGGGCGCCGCGAGCGGTTCCGACAGCACCATCATTCTCAACGCCCGGGTGCCCCGTACGCTGGCGGGCATTTTAGCCGGCATGGCGCTCGGCGCCGCCGGCGCGCTGATTCAGGCGTTGACGCGCAATCCGCTGGCCGATCCTGGCGTGCTCGGCATCAACGCCGGCGCCAGCTTCGCCGTGGTCATCGGCATCATGTTTTTCGGCGCCGCCACCACTGAAAGCTATATGGCCTATGCCTTCGTCGGCGCTGCCCTCACCACCCTGCTGGTCTACCTGATCGGCACGCTGGCAGGCGGGCGCATCAACCCGGTGCGGCTGACGCTGGCCGGCGTGGCGATCGGCGCGGTTTTGATCGGCATCACCACCGGGCTGTCGCTGATCGATCCGCAAACCTTCGACCAACTGCGCTTCTGGCAGGCCGGCACGCTGGATATCCGCACGCTGTCCACGCTGCCGGTCACCGCCCCCGCCATTTTGCTCGGCTGCCTGCTGACGCTGCTCATCGCCCGGCCGCTGAATACCATCGGCATGGGGGAAGATTTGGCTATCGCGCTCGGCGCGCGCGTCGTGCTGACTCAGATTGTCGCGGTGGTCGCCATCACGCTGCTGTGCGGCGCGGCGACCGCCACCGTCGGCCCAATCAGTTTCATCGGCCTGATGGTGCCGCATATCGCCCGCTGGTGGGTCGGCCCCGACCAGCGCTGGATCCTGCCCTACTCCATGCTGCTGGCGCCGATTTTACTGCTGTGCGCCGACGTGGTCGGCCGCTTGCTGGCGGCCGGTGAACTGCGGGTTTCCATCGTGGCGGCCTTCATCGGCGCGCCGGTGCTGATCTGGCTGGTGCGCCGCAAGAAAACGCTGGGGGGTCTGTGATGAGTCTGCCCCACACGTTGCATATCGGCCGCCCGGACGGCGTCATCAACTGGCGCATGCCGCTGCGCCTGCTGCTGGTCAATCTTTCGCTGCTGGCGTTGTGTCTGGCGATGGCCGTTGCCGCGCTGTGCTACGGCACGCTGCAGCTTTCGCTGGAACAGGTCTTTGCCGCGCTCAGCGGCGAGGCGCCGAAAAATCTGGTCACCGTGGTCACCCAATGGCGCTTGCCGCGTATCGCCATGGCGCTGCTGTTAGGCGGCGCACTCGGCATGAGCGGCGCCATCTTCCAGTCGATTATCCGCAACCCGCTCGGCAGCCCGGACGTGATTGGCTTTAACATGGGGGCTTACACTGGCGCGCTGATCGCCATCACCCTGTTCAACGGCGGCTATTACTACATCGCCGGCGGTGCGCTGGCCGGCGGCATTCTCTCCGCGCTGGCCATCTACCTGCTGGCCTGGCGCCAGGGTATCGCCGGCTTCCGGCTGATCATCGTCGGCATCGCCATCAGCGCGGTGCTGGTCTCCACCAATACCTGGCTGATCATCACCGCCTCGCTGGAGCGCGCCATGGACGCCGCCATGTGGCAGGCCGGTTCACTCAACGGCATGACCTGGCAGAAAGCCCAGCCCGCTACGGCGTTCATCGTGTTGGCGGCCGCGGCCGCGCTGCTGATGGGCAAACGGCTGCAGCTGCTGGAAATGGGCGACGACACGGCGCGCGCGCTGGGCGTGAACGCCGAAGGCAGCCGGCTGTGGCTGATGTTGTTCGGCGTCACCCTCACCGCCGCCGTCACCGCCACCGCCGGGCCGATTTCCTTTATCGCGCTGGCGGCGCCGCAGATCGCCCGCCGCCTGGCCGGACAATCCTCGGTCACCCTGACGTCCTCGGCGCTGATGGGCGCGACGCTGCTACTCGGCGCCGACGTGGTGTCCCAACATCTTTTTGCGCCGATCCAACTGCCGGTCGGGGTCGTGACCGTCTGCATCGGCGGCCTGTACCTGATTTGGCTGCTCATCCGTGAGGCCCGCAGATAATGAAAAGTGATAACACCATGAGCCACCGCCTGCACGCCTCGCACCTGAAGCTGGGCTACGACAATAAAATCATCGCTGACGATCTGAGCGTGGCGATCCCCGACGGCGCCTTCACGGTGATCGTCGGGCCGAACGCCTGCGGCAAATCGACGCTGCTGCGCGCCCTGTGCCGTCTGCTGAAACCCAGTGCCGGCGAGGTGATGTTGGACGGCAAAAACATCAGCAGTTTCGCCACCAAGGCACTGGCGCGCGAACTTGGCCTGCTGCCGCAAACCTCGATCGCACCGGACAGCATTACCGTGGCGGATCTGGTGTCGCGCGGCCGCTATCCGCACCAGAGCCTGCTGAAACAGTGGACGCAGGCCGACAAGCAGGCGGTGGAAGCCGCCATGGCGGCCACCAACGTCAGCCAGTTGGCGGACCGCAGCGTCGACGAGCTGTCCGGCGGGCAGCGCCAGCGCGTCTGGGTGGCGATGGCGTTGGCGCAGCAAACGCCGCTGCTGCTGCTGGATGAACCGACCACCTATCTGGACATCGCGCACCAAATCGAGCTGCTGGATCTATTCCGTCAGCTCAACCGCGAGCACGGCCAAACCCTCATCGCGGTGCTGCACGATCTCAACCACGCCTGTCGCTATGCCGATCACATCATCGCCATGCGCGACGGCAAGATCGTGGCGGAGGGGAACCCGGCGGAAATCATCACCGCCGAGCTGGTGGAACGGGTGTTCGGCATGCCGTGCATGATCATCGACGATCCGCTGTCCCACACGCCGCTGGTGATCCCGCGCGGCCGCTACCACTGCGACGCGCCGCAGGCATGAAAAAGGCCGGGTTACCCCGGCCTTCGCTTAGCCATGACAGGGGGCCAACAGCACCCGCAGCCCATCGATCAAACCGCCGCGCCAGCAGACGGCGTCATGTCCGCCGGCGAACACGCGATAATCGACCCGATGTCCCGCCTCCACCAGCGCCCGATGCATTTGGCGATTGACCTGATGGATGTCCCTCTCCCCTTCACCAGCCTCTTGAAAGACGCGCAGCGGCGTTGCGGCGCACAAGCCCCCACGCACCTGCTCAGTCAGCCAACCGACGTCCGCGGTATATTCCTCGGCAGGGTTCATCATCGCTTCGATATGCGGCCACCAAAAAGAGCCTGACTGGGTCAATACGCAGCCGAAACGCTGCGGCCAATGCAACCCGGCATACAATGCCGCCAACCCGCCGTAACTCTGCCCCACCACCACCGTACGCTGCGGATCGTCGCTGTAAGACTCACGCGTCGCCACCTGCGGCAGCAGCTCCTCTTGCACCGCCCGCCAAAAAGCCGCATTGCAGGCCAATTCTTCCGCACGCCGCGCCATGTCTATCACGTCGATAAACAGATAAAGCGCAGGCGGCAGCCTTCCGTTGAGTGTCTCGGCGTCCAGTGCGGAAAAAATCGGTATGCCATGCAGCCAAAATTGCCCGTCCAGCAGTACGACTAACGGGCGATCTTCCCCTGCGCCGGTGGCGTACAGCCAGATGTTGCGTCGGTTAGCCAATCGTTCGCTGTGCCAAAAGAAGTGCTGCAAACGCTCAGACGCGGCGGGCAATACTTGCCCGGCGTCCAACGCCCGCCACGCTGATTGATCCGGCGCCGCCGGCAAATGTATCGCAGACAACGGGAAACCGCGGCTGCTGCAGTGCGGCGCCACTGGATTGAGCGGATCATGGCGCATCAACGGAAACAACGAACACCACCACTGACGCTGTTGCTGCCGGCGCTGAGCTGCATCGCCGGTAAAAGCGGGCGGCAGTTGCGCCGTCTCAATGGGTATAAAACTGTAACTGCCTCGCCAATCTCCGCGAATAGTGAACTGCCACCACCAAATATCGCTACCCGGCCAGCGTTCCAGACTCTGTGGCGAGGGGCTGTGATGGTCGGTCACGCAGTTGATATCGACATACACCTTTTTAATCGGCGAGCGCCGTTCATCGCCCCATGGGTCGCGCCAGAAAAAGGTAACGCGCACCTGAGCTGCAGGCAGCGGTTCAACGAGAGGTGTTCCCAACTCCGCGACCTGACGCCACCAATCTTCCCCGCCGAGATCGGGCCTTTGCAGCAGGTTGAGCACCAGGCCATCAGCATGAAGCGAATGCATTTTTCCTTTTTCCCTGTTTACCGCACCCGGCGGTTTTTGCTTTCTTGACAATGCAAATGGCATTGAGAATCATTTGTATTTTCAATAAAATGTAACCAATTATAAATCAACGCGCCTGAGGTCAACAAGGCCACTTCGAAGCGTGGCTCTGCAAAACGGTAAGCCATTCGCCCACCGTTCATTATGGCAAGGAACTGCGCAGCCCTTCTCGGCGGCGCCAAATGAGAAAAAGACAGCAATAGCTTGATATAAAATTGTTTTTTAAGGGATGAAAAATGTCAGAACAACCCAAAAATACCGCTAATCAACCTCTGCGTCACCCAGCCAAGGCACATGCATCCACACTCTTGCTGACCTCAGCCATGCTGTTGGTGCCGGGCGCACAGGCCGAAACCGACAACGTTGAGCGTGATATCACCGTCGTCGCCGGCGTACAGGAAAGCGTCACCGCGCCGCTGCAGGGCATCGTCGCCAAAGAAAGCGCGGCGGGAACCAAAAGCGCCGCGCCGTTGGTAAAAACGCCGCAGGCCATCACCGTCGTCACGCGCGATCAAATGGATCAACAGGATGCGGCTTCCGTTGCTCAGGCGCTGCGATACTCCAGCGGCGTCGTGGCGGAATACCGCGGCACCTCTAACCGCAGCGACGAAGTGATCGTACGCGGCTTTCGTTACGCCCCAAAATATCTGGACGGCCTGAGCTATCAAAGCGGCCAGATCGATCCCTGGTTGCTTGAACGCGTTGAGGTGGTGCGCGGCCCGGCTTCTGTGCTGTACGGCCAGGCTAACCCGGGTGGGCTGGTGGCGATGACCAGCAAGCGCCCCGTCGTCCAGGCTATTCGCAAACTTCAATTGAGCGCGGGCAATCTGCATCAAGGAGAGGCCGCTTTCGACTTCGGCGGCGCATTGGACGAGGACGCCAAACTGCTGTACCGCCTTAACGGCATCGCCGGCACCAAAGAGACCGGTATCAAAGATCACAAGGAAAAACGCTTCGCCATCGCACCGGCGCTGACCTATATCGCCAATGAAGACACGACGTTCACCCTGTTGACCAGCTACCAGAAAGAACCGGAGAACGGCTACCGCAACTTCCTGCCGACCTCCGGCGTGGCGATCAAAAGCAGCGCCGGCTATCTGCCGTATGATTTCAACGTCAGCGATCCCGGTTTCAATCAGGCTCGCCGCGAACAAACCTCGTTCGGCTATATCTTCGAGCACTATATCAACGACGTTTTCTCTTTCCAGCAGAACATGCGTTACACCACGGTGGATGAACGTTACAAATATCTGGTGTTCATGTCGCAAGCCAAAAACAGCACGCTGCTGCAGCGCCGTCCGCAAAAAGATATCGTCAAATCCCATGAGCTGGGGTTGGATAACCAACTGAAAGCGCAATTCAGCACCGGCGACGTCGAGCACAGCGTGTTGACCGGCCTTGACTACAAGTGGAGCAAGGTCAATACCCAAAACTGGCGCGGCGACAGCGCTGGCTATTTCCTCGACTGGACTCGGCCGGTTTACGGCATGCCGGTCAACGAAAGCGCATTGCCGAAGGTCACCGATAACCGCAAGGTGCTGGATCAACTCGGCGTTTATCTGCAGGATCAGATGAGCTACGGCGGTTGGAATTTATTGTTGTCGCTGCGCAATGATTGGACCGAGCTACGCACTCAGGACATGTTGAGATCCAGCGACAGTCAGCAAAACGACACCAAGCTGACTGGCCGCAGCGGCCTGCTGTACGCCTTTGACAACGGCATTGCCCCGTACATCAGCTACAGCACATCGTTTGAACCCAACCTCGATACCGGCGCGCCGGGCACCGATCCGTTCAAGCCCACCACCGGTGAACAAACCGAAATCGGCGTGAAATTCCAGCCGAAAAACGGCAACACGCTGGTGACACTGGCGCTGTTCGATCTGACGCAGAAAAACGTCAGCTCCACCAACCCGGTCACCAAGTATAAGGAGCAGATCGGCAAGGTGCGCTCCAAAGGACTGGAAGCCGAAGTACATTCACAGCTCACCCCGGCCATTGAGCTCATGGCGGCCTATACCTATACCGACATCGTTACCAAAGAAACCTATGTCGACGATCAGCGCGGCAAGACGCTGGTGATGGTGCCGACGCACGCCGCCTCCGCCTGGGGAACCTACAGCTTCCTGCAAGGGCCGCTGAAAGGCCTCTCCACCGGCGCTGGGGTACGCTACAGCGGCGCCAGCCAAGGCGATGCGACCAACACCTACAAAGTGCCGGCCTTTACGCTGTATGACTGGATGGCGCGATACGAATTGGGAGAAGTGGCTCCGAGCCTGGCAGGCGCCGCGCTGCAGGTTAACGTCAACAACCTGACCGACAAGCATTACGTTTCGTCCTGTGGCGGCGTGGACGCTTGTTTCTACGGCAGTGGCCGTACCGTCACCGCGACGGTCAGCTACAGCTGGTAACGTTTTGGGCGCCGCGGCAATGCGGCGCCCCGCTTTATTTCTCCAGCGACACCTGCTTGAAGATGTGTTTGCCGAACGGGTCTATTTCGTAGCCTTTCACTTCCTTGCGCACCGGTTCGAAGATGGTCGAGTGCGCGATCATCAGCGCCGGCATCTGATCGTGCATCATCACCTGCGCCTGTTGGTACATCGCCACCCGCTTGGCATGATCGTTCTCTTCGCGCGCCTGCAGGATCAGCTGGTCGAACGGTTTGTAGCACCATTTCGCCGAGTTGGAGCCGCCGAGCGACGCGCAGGTGAACAGCGGGCCGAAGAAGTTGTCCGGATCGCCGTTGGCGGTGGTCCAGCCCATCAGCGCGGCCTGGTGCTCGCCGTTTTTAATCCGCAGCAAATATTCGCCCCACTCGAAGGTGACGATTTTGGCGCGCACACCGATTTTAGCCCAGTCGGCCTGGATCATCTCCGCCATGCGCTTGGCGTTGGGGTTGTAGGGCCGCTGCACCGGCATCGCCCACAGATCGATGTCAAACCCCTGCCCCAGCCCGGCCTCCTGCAACAGCTGCTTCGCCCGCTCCGGCGAATACGGGTAGTCTTCAAGCTGCGCGTTGCTGCCCCATTGGGCCGGCGGCAGCAGGTTCTTGGCCGGTTGGCCGGCGCCGTGGAACACCGCCTCGATGATCGCCGGCTTGTTGACCGCCAGCGCCAATGCCTGGCGTACCTTGACGTTATCCAACGGTTTCTTCTGGGTGTTGAACGCCAGGAAGCCGATATTTAGGCCGGATTTTTCCATCACCTGAAGGTTGCCGTCCTGCCGCATGCGCGCCAGATCCGCCGGGTTGGGGAACGGCATCACCTGGCACTCGTTCTTTTGCAGCTTAGCGTAACGCACCGTCGCATCCGGCGTGATCGAAAACACCAGCCGGTCGATCTTCGGTTTGCCTTCCCAGTAACGATCGAACGCCTTGTAGAGGATTTTCGCGTCTTTCTGGTACTGCACCAGCTGGAACGGCCCGGTGCCGATCGGATCGTTGTCCACCCGCTGCGGCGTGCCGGCCTTCAGCATCGCGTCGGCATATTCCGCCGATAATATGGTGGCGAAGTACATGCCCAGATCGGCGACGAACGGCGCCTCGGCGCGGGAGAGTTCAAAGCGCACGGTCTGATCGTCCACCTTGACGATCCGGTCGATCAGCGTGCCGAACTCCATCGACTCGAAGTTGGTGTAGGCACCGTTGGAGACCTTGTGATACGGGTTGTCGGCGTCCTTCTGGCGCATAAACGAGAAGATGACGTCATCGGCGTTGAAATCGCGGGTGGGCGTGAAATATTTATTGCTCTGGAATGCCACGCCCTTGCGCAGGTGGAAGGTATAGCGCTTGCCGTCTTCGCTCACTTCCCAGCTCTCCGCTAGGCTGGGTTGCAGCTCGACGGTGCCGGGTTTGAAATCCACCAGCCGGTTGTAGATCGCCGCCGAACTGGCGTCTACCGTGGTGCCGGAGGTGAACAGCTGCGGGTTGAAGCCTTCCGGCGATCCTTCGGAACAGTAGACCAGCGTATTGGCTCGCGCGCCGCCGGCAATCGCCAACGCCAGCAGCCCGATCGTTATTGCTTTTCTTTTCATTGCGCTATCCCCAGTGGTGAAAAAACAGCCCAACGGATAGCAATAAATCATGCAGTTAGCGAAGTAAAGGACAAATTCCGCGCATAAAAACGGGCAGGCGCGCAAGCGGCCTGCCCCGGTGAAACGGCACGATGATGATGAAATTAAATCATCTGGCTGAAGTTCATCTGCGCCATCAGCTTATAGTTGTCGGCATAGTCGACCGGGATGGCCACCACTACCGGCCCCTGGATCGCCATCGCCTTGCGCAGCATCGGCCGCAGATCGTCCACCGACTGCACGGCGAAACCGACCGCGCCGCAGGATTCCGCGTAGGCCTTGAAGTCAATCGGCCCGAACTCCACGCCGGACTTGCGCTGGTATTTGTTCACTTCCTGCATTTCCACCATGTTGTAGGCGTTATCGACCCAGATGACGTGCACGATGTTGTTTTTCAGCCGCACCGCGGTCTCCAGCTCCATGCTCGACTGCATGAAGCCACCGTCACCGGAGATAGACACCACCTTGTCGCCGGGGCGCACCAGCGCCGCACCGATGGCCCACGGCAATGCCACCCCCATGGTTTGCTGGCCGTTGGAGATCAACAGCTGACGGGCACGGAAGCTGTAAAGATAGCGGGCGATCCAGATATGGAAACTGCCCATGTCCACGCACAGCGTCACGTCGTCGCTGACGATGTCCTGCAGCTCCTTGACGATGCGCAGCGGGTGGATCGGCATGCCGCCGCGGCGGGCGGCGCGCTCCGCCAGCTCAGTGCGCTGGCGGCCGAGATCGGAGAGGATCAGCTCCACCTCCGGCGGCACACAGACCGCCTCATTGAATGCTTCGGTCATCATGTTCAGCGTGGCGCTGATATTGCCCACCAGCTCGACGTCCGGCCGATAGCAGGTATCGATATCCGCCGGCAGCACGTCGATGTGCACCAACTTCAGTCGCCCGTGGCTGTTCCACATGCAGGGATCGTATTCGATCGGATCATAGCCGACGCTCACCACCAGATCGGCCTTCTGCAGCAGCTGATCGGCCGGCTGGTTGTTGAACAGGCCGACGCGGCCGGCGAAACGGGCGAAGTGGTTGACGTCGATCACCCCCGCCGCCTGATAGGTGCCGACCACCGGCATATGGGTGCGGTACAGCAGATGGCGCACCGCCTCGCTGTTCTCCGGCCGGCTGGCCTGCAGGCCGAGCAGCAAGACCGGGCATTTGGCCTGGCGGATCAGTTTCACCGCCGCCTGAATGTCGTCTGCCGCGGCGGCTCCCATGCGTGGCAAGCGGCAGCCGGCCAGCACCGGCGCGCTGACCGGTTCATTGACGATATCCATCGGCAGGCTGACGAACGACGCCCCCGGCCGGCCGAACTCGGCGCGTCGAAAGGCGTTGGCGATCACCTCGGAAATCGCCGAACCGGCATGCACTTCGGCGCAATACTTGGTCACCGGCCGGAACATGCTGACGGTATCCATGCTCTGGTGCGTCTGCTTCAGGCTGTCGGCGCGCTTCACCGCCCCGCCGAAGGCCACCACCGCGTCCCCTTCCGAGGTGGCGGTAGCCAGCCCGGTGATCAGGTTGGAGCTGCCCGGCCCGGAGGTGACCAGCGCCACCCCGGCCTTGCCGGTCAGGCGGCCGACCGCCGCCGCCATAAAGGCCGCGTTGGCCTCATGCCGCACCACCACCGTTTCGATCGATGGCGCGTCCTCCAGCGAGTCGAACACCCGGTCGATCTTGGCGCCCGGAATGCCGAAAACGTGTTTGACGCCCTGCGCTTCCAGGTTTTTCACCACCAAATCGGCGCCGCATTGCCAGTCATTGCCTGTTTTTTCCTGTGCCATGGTTCCACCTCCTAAGAAAACAATCGCCGGGGTTAGCCCTCGGCGGAACGAATCGCGCGGTCCAAATCCTCTGGGCAGAGGTTGGCGCGCAAGAAATCCGCATCATGCGGCAACTGAAGATTGAGACGCGTGATGACGCCGAACTGCAAACGGCCATGATCGAGCTGGTAGTCCAGTACGTGGCCGCCGCCGCTGCGGTCGTCAGTAACGAAGTGTTCGTGATAGCCGGCCACGCCGATGCCCTGCATGTAATCCGGCGAGCGGAAGCCGACCAGCGTGCCGCGCCGCTGGTGGAACGAGAAGGTCGGCTGCTCTTCTATCGCTTCCAGCATCGGGCGGTAGGGCCGCTCCTGGCGCGGCACGGTGCGGGTTTCCACATGGCTGAACTCGCCGTCAACCCGTACCGCGCAAAACAGGTTCGGCGAGGCGACCTGTTCGTCGATGCACTGGTGCAGCTGTGCCTTGGTGATCGGCCGGTCGAATTGCTGGCTGACGCTGGGCTGGAAAAAGGTGACGACGGCAAAGGGGGTTTTCTGTTGCAGGCCGGCCGGCCGGGCGCTGCCGTCGGCGCGCAGCTGGTGTATTTCCCGATCGAAAGCGATCAGTTCACCGTCCAGATGATTGAAGGTGCCGAGGCCGAAGTTGCCGTGTTTGAGCAACTCGGCAATGGTGGTTTCGCCCTCGTAGACCCCGTCGATGAGCGCGCTCATCAGCGAGATTTGATAGATTTCGCCCTCCCCGGCGTTGATCGACTGCCTGGCAAAACCCTGCGCCAAATGGCGCGCACAGGAACACCCGTGTTTTTCGTTCATGACTAACTCCTCCACCAGCGCGGGATCGCGGTTCCGCGCGTTCAAAAGACCCACCGACGGCGGGCCAAGATGCCCCCCAAGGCACGTTCATCAGTTGGAACGATTCAGCCTGAGGCGACAAAAAAACCGGCACGGCTGGCCGGCCGATATCCAGAGTCAACAGCATGATGAGCAAAAGTAAAGACTCACTAATCATTAATGCTGGGTCGGATATCAAATTGAACGGTTAATCTGGTGTTGGAGCGACAATCAACTCCGCAGGCGGCTCGCGCAGCCTGGGAAAAACATCTGTTATTTAGTGCTAAGCGCCGCGAGGTTTATGCGTTTTCTCTCTATACGGCCGGGATAAGGCGGCGTTGAAGCCCGTCGTCAACCCGCAGCCAGAGTAGCCGCCGCGCCGTCGGCAGAGAAGCGGGTATTCATAAGAAACGCTTTTGCATATAATGCAAAAATGAATGACGCCCGCTATGTAGAACATCTGCCAATTTTTCTCGACGTGGCCCGCCTGGGCAGCTTTTCCGCCGCCGCGCGCCGGCTGGGCATGGTGCCCTCCTCGCTGGTGCGCCACATCGACGCCTTGGAAAGCGCGCTCGGCGCCGCACTGTTCGTGCGCTCCACCCGTGGCCTGCTGCTGACCGACGCCGGCGAGCTGCTGCTGACGCGCGCCACCGCGCTGATGACGGACATTACCGGCCTTCGCGCCGAGCTGAGCGCGCTGAACGAAACGCCGCAGGGCACGCTGCGCATCAGCTGCCTGCCAACGTTCGGCAAAACCTATGTGCTGCCGCTGCTGCCGACGCTGGCAGAACGCTATCCGCAGCTGTGGGTCGACCTCGATCTGACCGAACGCCTGACCGATCCGACGCAGGAACGGCTCGACGCCGCCATCCGCATCGGCGAGCAGAAGGACAGTGCGCTGTACGCCAGCCGCATCGCCACCCAACGCTGGGTAATGTGCGCCAGCCCCGCCTACGTCGCCCGCTATGGCCTGCCGGCCGATCTGGAAGCGCTGCCACAGCATCGGCTGATCGCCCGCTACCACAAGCAGCAGCCGGCCTGCTGGGCGCAAATCCTCGACGCGGCGCTGATGAGCCGCTGCACCATGGCGCTGCGCTGCGACGACTTCACCGCGCAGCGTCAGGCCGCGCTGCTCGGGCTCGGCATCGCCTTTCTGCCCAACTGGGTAGTGGGGCCGGACGTGCAGCACGGGCAGCTAGTGCAGATGCTGGAAGATCCGCGCCATGAGCAGCAAGGCATCTATCTGCTGCGCCCGATGGCGAAGGTGTCCGCCCGGCTGGCGGCCTTCACCGCCCTGCTGCAGCAAACCATCGGTCAGCCGCCCAACTGGGGGTAAAGCGGCGTCACCCGGCCGTGCAGGGCCGGGTTGTCGCTCTCGTCCTTCAGCTCGATGCCGCTCAGCCGCCGCTGGAACGCCTGTTCCAGCAGCCAGGCCAGGCGGAACGCTGCCTGCGGGTAATCCAGCCCCTCGGGCCGCACGTTGGAAATACAGTTGCGCTCGGCGTCCGTTCTGCGCGCGTTCGGTCCCCAGGTCAAATAGACGCCCAGGCTGTCCGGCGACGACAGCCCCGGCCGTTCGCCGATCAGAACTGCCACCGCCCGAGCCTGCAGGCATTCACCGATCTCATCCCCCAGCGCCACCCGCGCCTGATGCGCCAGCACCACCGGTGCCACGGTCAGCCCCAGCGCATCGAGATAGGGCCGCAGCGCCTGCAGCAGCGGCAGCGCCTGGCGGTGCACCGCCTTGGAGGAGAGGCCGTCCGCCACCGCCAGCAGCAGATCGACGCGGCGCGGCGGTAAACCAAGCAGCAGGCTGCGGCTATCCGGCGCCAATCGCCGCCCCAAATCCGGTCGACGCAGGTAGGCGGCGCGGTCGGCGGCCTGGCTGTGTACCGCCAGCGTGGGCCAACCGGCATCGTGCAGATCCGCCGCCAGCCGCTCGCTGTCGAAAGGCTGATGCACCGCGTCGCGCGCCTGGGCGTGAGCCAGGCCGAAGCGCAGCAGCTCGTCGGTCGGCAGGCTGGCGCCGGTGCGCCCCAGCGCGATGCGCGCATCGGTAAAGGCGCGCAGCGCGTCCCAGCTGTTGACGTGAACCGATTTGCTCATGTGCGTTCTCCCTGCAGCGCCAGCAACAGCGGATGATTGGCGGCAGCGTCGCGCAGCCGCCCGCGTTCGTCGGTAATGTTCATCGCCGCCAGCCAGGCGGCGAACTCCGGCGCATGCTTCAGCCCCAGCAGCTCGCGGATATAGAGCGCGTCATGGAACGAGGTGCTTTGGTAGTTGAGCATGATGTCGTCCGCGCCCGGCACGCCGATCAGGAACGTCAACCCGGCGGCGGCCAACAGCGTCAGCAGCGTGTCCATATCGTCCTGATCGGCTTCGGCATGGTTGGTGTAGCAGACGTCGCAACCCAGCGGCAGGCCAAGCAGCTTGCCGCAGAAGTGGTCCTCCAGCCCGGCGCGGATAATTTGTTTGCCGTCATACAGGTATTCGGGGCCGATAAACCCCACCACGGTGTTGATCAGCAGCGGTGAAAAATGGCGCGCCACCGCATAAGCGCGCGCCTCGCAGGTTTGCTGATCGACGCCGTGATGGGCGTTGGCCGACAGGCAGCTGCCCTGCCCGGTTTCGAAATACATCACGTTGTCGCCCAGCGTGCCGCGCTTGAGGCTCAGCGCCGCCTGCTGCGCCTCCGTCAGCAGCGCCAGATTAATGCCGAAACCGCGATTGGCCGCTTCAGTGCCGGCGATCGACTGAAACACCAGATCCACCGGCGCGCCGCGCTCCATCAGCCGCAGCGTGTTGGTCACGTGGGTCAGCACGCAGGATTGAGTGGGAATGGCGAAACGCTGGATCACGTCGTCCAGCATGTAGTTGAGCTTTTCCAGCAGCGGCAAGCTGTCGCTGGCCGGGTTGATGCCGACCACCGCGTCGCCGCTGCCGTACAGCAGACCGTCCAGCATGCTGGCGGCGATACCCTGCAGACTGTCGGTCGGGTGATTGGGCTGCAGCCGCACGCTGAGGTGGCCCGGCAGACCAATCGTATTACGAAAGCGCGTCACTACCCGGCACTTCTTCGCCACCAGGATCAGATCCTGATTGCGCATGATCTTGCTCACCGCCGCCGCCATCTCCGGCGTGATGCCGGCCGCCACCTGCGCCAGCATGGCGCTGTCGGCCTGCTCGCTCAGCAGCCAGTCGCGAAAATCGCCGACCGTGAGGTGCGAGATGGGCTCAAAAGCGGCGGCATCGTGGCCGTCGATAATCAGGCGCGTCACCTCGTCCTGCTCATACGGCACCAGCGCCTGCTGCAGGAACGCCTTGAGCGGCAAATCCGCCAGCGCGATGCGCGCCGCCATACGCTCTTCGGCGCTTTGCGCCGCCACCTCCGCCAGATAATCGCCGGAACGCGCAGGCGAAGCCTTCGCCATCAGCTGACGCAGATCGCCAAAGCGATAGCCGCGTTGGCCCACCGTTGCCTGATACATAGCCCCCTCCCTTGCCCCGAGTGACGAGATAACAGCCCTGCATCAAGTGTAGTCAGTGGGAAAAGAAAATTATTTTGCACGCGATCGCCGCCATCACGCCTCTCCCCATTTCACCCGCCGTCGCTTCGGGTTACAGTAGCCGCGAAAACAGGAGGGGTGATGGATCCGCAACGGCAAATTATCGACTGGCTGCAACAAGATAACGCGCGCATGGCCGCCCTGCGCACCGTGCGCCGGCTCGGCCTGAATGACTGGTGCCTCGGCGCCGGCTTCGTACGCAACCTGGTGTGGGATCGGCGCCACGGCTATAGGGAGCCCACGCCGCTCAACGATATCGACGTGATCCACTTCGATGCGCAGCGCGCGGACGCCGAACGCGATCGCATGCTGGAGGCGCGGCTGCAACAGTGGCTGCCGCAGCCGTGGTCGGTCAAGAACCAGGCGCGTATGCACCTGCGCGGCGGCCGGGCGCCCTACCGCAACAGCGAAGAGGCCATCAGCTTCTGGACCGAAGTGGAAACGGCGATCGGCGCGCGCCTGAACGCCGACGACAGCATCACCCTGGTGGCCCCCTTCGGGCTCGCGGCGCTGTTCGACGACACCATTACCTTCAACGTGAAGAACGGCGATCGCGCGGCCTATGCCCAGCGCGTGCTCGACAAAGGCTGGCTGTTGCGCTGGCCGCGTCTGCGGCAGGTAAAGATTTAGCCGCCGCTGCCGATACCCTGATCAGCGATATACCGACTCAGGGAGAGCATCCATGTCGACCACCATCACCATGATAGTACCGATCAAAAATACCGTTCCCGGCGTAAGCAACGTCTTCAGCGCGCCGGGCCATCAGGGCGAATTGCTGATGGCCAAACCGGTCAACAACCAGCCGCAAGGCGGCAAGATGGAGAAAAACGAACGCGCCAACGGCAATGAAGAACCGGCTAACCTCAACGAAAGCCGCGCCTCGGTGCGCATCAAGGCGCTGAACCGGCAGATTCAGGCGCTGCAGCAAAAGCTGGTGGAGCTGAAGGACTCCAGCGCCGACCCCAAAGAGATCGAAAAACAGAAACAGCTGATCGAAGCGCAGATCAAGATGTTGCAGGCCGAGATCGCGCGCATCCAGAAAGAAGAAATGGAAAAGCAGCAGCAGGAGCAGATGGCAAAAGCCGCAGCGCAAGCCGGCGACGGCGTAAACCGCCCAACGCCGCTCAACGCGGTGGACGTCTATATCTGACTCAATATTCCGCGTTTTCCTGCCGGCGCTGGTGCAGCAGCGCCGCCTGCTGACGCGCCACCTGCCAGATGGCCTCCGCCGCCGGCGTCAGCGAGCGATTCTTGCGCCGTACCAGCATCAGTGCGCGGTTGATCTCCGGCACCAGCCGCCGTACCCGAAGCCGCCCCCCTTCCGGCAACGGCAGCGCCAACGCCGGGAAAATGCTGATGCCGATCCCCTCCGCCACCATCGGGAACAGCGTCGCCGGATGGCCGATTTCCTGCACCACCTGCGCCTCGACGCCCTGCTGTCTCAGCGCGCTGTCGATCAGCGGCCGGCTGCCCGACGCGTAATCCTGCAACACCAGACGGCAGCCGTTTAACGCCGACCAACGCACCTCTTGCTGCGCAGCAAACGGGTGATCGTCGCGGCACAGCAGCAGGAACGGTTCATGCAGCACCGCTTCGCACTCCAGATCCACCGCCTGCACCGGATCGACCACGATGCCGAAATCCACCTCGGCGTTGCGCACGCTGTGCAACACCTGCTGCTGCGCCTGATCGCGCAGCATGATGCGGATCTCCGGGTATTCGCGTTCGCCGGCGGCGATGCACTGCGGCATCAGATGGGCGGAAATGGTCTGGCTCGTCGCCACCCGCACCGTGCCGCTGCGCTGTACGCCAAAGCTGCGCGCATCCAGCAAAGCGGCCTGCAGCTCGTCCAGCAGCCGTTCGACCCGGTTGGCCAGCCGCAGGCCGGCGTCGGTCAACACCACTTCACGCGTGGTGCGATCCAGCAGGCGCACGCCGACCTCCGCCTCCAGCTCTTTCACGCTGTGGCTGACCGCCGATTGCGTCAGGCCGATCGCCTCGCCGGCGCGGCTGAAGCTGCCGTGGCGGGCGATGGCGACGAACACCCGCAGCTGTTTGAGTGAGTAATTCATGTGTTTTATTCATAGATGAATTAAATAAATCAATTTAATTATTATATGCTCACGCGGGAGAATAGCCCCATCGATTTTCTACCCGAGCGCATCGCCATGAGATTCCTGCCCGATCGTTTTACCCTGACGCTGATCGCCACCGTGCTGCTGGCGTCGTTCCTGCCGGCTCGCGGCGAGTTCGTCGGCTGGCTCAACGCCCTGACCATCGCCGCCATCGCCCTGCTGTTTTTCATGCACGGCGCCAAGCTGTCGCGCGAGGCCATCCTGGCCGGCAGCAATAACTGGCGGCTGCATCTGTGGGTGATGTTCAGCACCTTCATCATTTTTCCGGCGCTGGGGATGCTGTTCGCCTGGTGGGCGCCGATCGACGTCAGCCCCGAGCTGTACGCCGGTTTCATCTACCTGTGCATCCTGCCCGCCACCGTGCAGTCGGCCATCGCCTTCACCTCGCTGGCGGGCGGCAACGTGGCGGCAGCGGTGTGCAGCGCGTCTGCATCCAGCCTGCTGGGGATCTTCGTGTCGCCGCTGTTGGTCGGCCTGCTGATGAACGTGCACGGCGATACCGGTAGCCTGCGGCAGGTGGGCTCGATCGTGCTGCAGCTGCTGGTGCCGTTCGTCGCCGGCCACCTGCTGCGGCCGCTGATCGGCGGCTGGATCGAGCGCCATCGCCCGCTGATCGGCAAAACCGACCAGACCTCGATTCTGCTGGTGGTGTACGCCGCCTTCAGCGAGGCGGTCACGCACGGCATCTGGCATCAGGTGGGGATCGGTTCGCTGGCGTTTATCGTCGGCGGCAGCATCGTGCTGCTGGCGATCGTGCTGGTGGTGAACACCTACATGGCGCGCTGGCTGGGGTTCAGCAAGGCGGACGAGATCACCATCGTGTTCTGCGGTTCGAAGAAAAGCCTGGCGAACGGCATTCCGATGGCCAATATCCTGTTCCCGGCGGCGACGGTAGGGATCATGGTGCTGCCGCTGATGGTGTTCCATCAGGTGCAACTGATGACCTGTGCGGTGCTGGCGAAAAGGTATCAGCGTAAGCAGCGGGCGCAACAGGCGGTGCCCAACGCCAACGCGCAGGCGTCGCGCGGGTAAAAAAAAGACGGGCCAAGGCCCGTCAGTTCAGCTTTTCTTCAGCGGCTTGACCAGGTGGTCAAGCCCTTCGATTTTAATCGCCAGCGTCATCTCCATCAGCATGCCGAGCTTGCCTTTGGGGAATTCGCCCTTGCGGGCGAACCACAGCAGGTACTCTTCGGGCAGATCGATCAGCACCCGCCCCTGGTACTTGCCGAACGGCATCACGGTATTGGCGATCTCCAGCAGGTTTTCCTTTTCCATCAGTCACCCAGCAGGCGGATCATTTCCGCTTCGTCGATCACGGCGATACCCAGCTCCTGCGCCTTCACCAGCTTGGAGCCGGCCGCTTCGCCGGCGATCACCAAATCGGTTTTCTTCGACACGCTGCCGCTGACCTTGGCGCCCAGCGCCGTCAGGCGATCTTTGGCCTCGTCGCGCGACAGCTGACTCAGCGAGCCGGTCAGTACCACGGTTTTGCCGGCGAACGGGCTGTCTATCTCTTCGGCGACCACCACCACCGGCGCCGGCCAGTGGATGCCGATCTCGGCGCCCACCAGCTCGTTGATCACCTGCTGATTGAGCGCTTCATCGAGGAAATTGCGGGTGTGTTTGGCCACCACTTCGCCGACGTCCGGCACCTCTTTCAGCGCTTCGATATCGGCGGCGAACAGCTTCTCGAGCGATCCGAAATGCGCCGCCAGGTTGGCGGCGGTCGCCTCGCCGACCTCGCGAATGCCGAGCGCATACAGGAAACGGGCAAAGGTGGTCTGCTTGGATTTCTCCAGCGCGTTGACCAGGTTCTGCGCCGATTTCGGCCCCATGCGATCCAGACCGGTCAGCATGCCGGCGGACAAGCGGAACAGATCGGCCGGATTCTTCACGTACTCTTTGTCCACCAACTGCTCGATGATCTTGTCGCCCATGCCTTCGACGTCCAGCGCGCGGCGGGAAACGAAGTGCTTCAACGCCTCTTTGCGCTGCGCGCCGCAGATAAGACCGCCGGTGCAGCGCGCTACCGCCTCGCCTTCCACGCGCTCAACGTCGGAGCCGCACACCGGGCAGTGCAGCGGGAACACCACTTCGCGCGCATCCTGTGGCCGGCGGTCTTCCAGCACCCCCACCACCTGCGGGATGACGTCGCCGGCGCGGCGCACGATCACCGTATCGCCGATGCGCAGCCCCAGACGCTCAATTTCATCGGCGTTGTGCAAGGTGGCGTTGCTGACGGTCACCCCGGCTACCAGCACCGGCTCAAGGCGCGCCACCGGGGTAATCGCGCCGGTGCGGCCAACCTGAAACTCTACTTCGCGCACCACGGTGATCTGCTCCTGCGCCGGGAATTTGAATGCCGTCGCCCAACGCGGCGCACGCGCCACAAAGCCCAGCGTTTCCTGCAGATCGATGTCGTCAATCTTGATCACCACGCCGTCGATGTCGAAGCCGAGCTGTGCCCGGTCCTGCTCGACCTGGCGATAAAACGCCAGCACTTCTTCGCTGCCGGTGCGGCGCTGGGCGCGATCGCTGACCGGCAGGCCCCAGGCCTTGAACTGCATCAGGCGCTCAAAATGGCTGCGCGGCAACTCACCGCCTTCCAGCAGGCCGACGCCGTAACAGAAGAAGGTCAGCGGGCGTTTGGCGGCAATGCGCGGATCGAGCTGGCGCAGCGAACCGGCGGCGGCGTTGCGCGGGTTGGCGAACACCTTGCCGTCTTTGCGCCTCGCCTCTTCGTTCATCTGTTCAAAACCGGCCTGCGGCATGAACACTTCACCGCGCACTTCCAGCCGGCGCGGGATGTTGTCGCCGGTCAGGCGCAGCGGGATGGCGCGAATGGTGCGCACGTTGGTGGTGATGTTCTCGCCGGTGGTACCGTCGCCGCGCGTCGCCGCGCGCACCAGCTCGCCGTCTTCGTACAGCAGGCTGACCGCCAGGCCGTCCAGCTTCAGCTCGCAGCAGAAGATCAGCGGATCGCTGCTCTTGAGCCGATCCTGCACGCGCTTGTAAAACGCCAGGAAGCTTTCTTCGTCGAACACGTTATCCAGCGACAGCATCGGCACTTCGTGACGCACCTGGTCGAACGCCGCCAGCGGCGCCGCGCCCACTCGCTGGGTCGGTGAATCGGCGGTGACCCACTCCGGATGCGCGCTCTCCAGCTCGCGCAGTTCGCGCATCAGGCGGTCATATTCCGCATCCGGCACTTCCGGCGCATCCAGCACATGATACTGGTATTCATGATGGCGCAGTGTGGCTCGTAGTTGATTGATTTGTTGGATTATCGATTCCATGGCTCACCATCAAAGATAAAAAACCCCCGGCTAGCGGGGGCTTTGTTGTTACGGATGTTCAGTGCGCGCGGCAACCCGGTCAGGCGTTGTTTTCCAACACTTCACGGATACGCGCTTTGTAGGTTTCCAGCTTCTGCGGCGTCATCATGCGGCGCTCGTCGTCCAGCACCACGCCGCCCACGTCGTCGGCGATACGCTGTGCCGACTGCAGCATCAGCTTGAAGTTCTGATTGGCGTCGCCGTAAGACGGCACCATCATGAACATCGACACGCCCGGCGTGGAGAAATCGGACATCATGTCAGGATCGAACGATCCCGGCTTGACCATGTTCGCCAGGCTGAACAGCACCGGGCCGCTGCCGGCCGGGCTGATATGACGGTGGAAGATGCCCATCTCGCCAAACTGGAAGCCGGCCTGCAACACGCTCTGCAGCAGCACTTCGCCGCCGATCACGCCGCCCTGGTGGGCCGTGACGTGCAGCACCAGCACAGTCTCTTTCAGTTTAGCCTGAATTGGCGCGGCCGCCGGCTGCGGTGCAGGTTCCGGCGCAGGCTTCACTTCCGGCGTTTGCTGCACTGGGGCTGGCTCGGCGTGGAATGCCGGTTCCGCCCCCTGCGGCGCCTCATGTTCATGCGGCAGATCGTCGACGCGCGGCTCACGGCGCACGGCCGGTTGCGGTTGCTGCGGTTCGGCCTGTTCTTCGTCCGGCGCGTAGTTGTTCAGCAGGATGTCATCATACTCCGGCCGCTGAGACAGCGGAGGCGGCGTCTGATGGGCAGCCGGCTGAACGGCGTGGGGCGCTGGCGCAGCCGCCGGAGCGGGCTTCGGCGCGGCCACGGGTTCTTCGCGTGCGGCATCGAAATGGCCGAATGACGGCTCGTCTTGCGGGTGAGCGGCGCGTACGCGCACCTCACCGACGCCTTCTTCGAGATCGTCGATCGGAGTTTGTTCACGTTCCTTTTGGGAACGTTTGGCTGGGCGATCGCGGAAGAGCGCTGACCGTTCTTTGCGACTGGTCCACAGACCGTGCAATAACAGCGCTATTATGGCGATCGCGCCAACAACGATTAATATCAGACGCAAATCCTGCATCATTGCTATCTCTGTTGTTCCAATACATTGCCACCGCGGCAAACATTCACTCTTTAACTCTATTTGCCCGCGCACACAAGTGCAAGTCCGTGCTGAACTTTATGCCAATAAAGATGATTATACTGCCTTTTTCTGCTGGTTTTTCAGCCAACCCTACCCTAGCCAGTGGAAAATCATCCCTATATGATAATGATGCCTGTTCAGACAACGAGATAACTTAAGATATGTCCTATACGCAGCCCCCTGCCCGCTCAACCAGCGGCATTCACTATTTCGCCGAAGGCTGGCGCCTGATTTCGCGCCCGGGGATTAAACGCTATGTGGTCCTGCCGTTGCTGGTCAACGTGCTGCTGATGGGTTCCGCTTTCTGGTGGCTGTTCAGCCGGCTCGGCGATTGGATCCCGGCGATGATGAGCCACGTTCCCGACTGGCTGCAATGGTTGAGCTACCTGCTGTGGCCGCTGGCGGTCATTTCGGTGCTGCTGGTGTTCAGCTATCTGTTCAGCACCCTCACCAACCTCATCGCCGCGCCGTTCTGCGGCCTGCTGGCCGAGCAGCTCGAAGGCAGCCTGACCGGCAAACCGCTGCCGGACACCGGCCTGCTCGGCATCGCCAAAGATCTGCCGCGCATCATGGCGCGCGAATGGCGCAAGCTGATGTATTACCTGCCGCGCGCGCTGCTGCTGCTGGCGCTGTACTTCGTGCCCGGCATCGGCCAAACGGTGGCGCCGGTGCTGTGGTTCCTGTTCAGCGCCTGGATGCTGGCGATCCAGTATTGCGACTACCCGTTCGACAACCACAAGGTGAGCTTTGCCGACATGCGCCGCGCCTTGCGCCAGCACAAAACCGACAACCTGCAGTTCGGCGCGCTGGTCAGCCTGTTCACCATGATCCCGATCCTCAATCTGGTGATCCTGCCGGTCGCCGTCTGCGGCGCCACCGCGATGTGGGTCGATCGCTACCGCTCGCAATTCGTCCGATAACCGCCGTTTTTTACCGCTGATAGCGCGGGAATTTTCGACAGGGCGCGCATTTCGCGCCCTTATCATTGTGCTTAAAACTTATTTCCTAATAACATATAGATATACCAATTCTTTACTTCCCTGCCGGTACTGTTAGCGTATGCTTTCGATGTTCCCCACATTTTCATAGAGTTAAAGGACGGGCTATGAGCAAGATATATGAAGACAACTCATTAACAATCGGCCATACGCCGCTGGTTCGTCTGAACCGTATCGGCAACGGACGCATTCTGGCCAAGGTTGAATCACGCAACCCGAGCTTCAGCGTCAAATGTCGCATCGGTGCCAATATGATTTGGGATGCGGAACAACGCGGCGTGCTGACCGCCGGCAAAGAACTGGTGGAGCCGACCAGCGGCAACACCGGCATCGCGCTGGCCTTCGTTGCCGCCGCGCGCGGTTACAAGCTGACGCTGACCATGCCGGAAACCATGAGCATCGAGCGCCGCAAGCTGCTCAAGGCGCTGGGCGCCAATCTGGTGCTGACCGAAGGGGCGAAAGGCATGAAAGGCGCCATCGCCAAAGCCGAAGAGATCGTCGCCACCGATCCGAACCGTTATCTGATCCTGCAGCAGTTCAGCAACCCGGCCAACCCGGCCATCCATGAAAAAACCACCGGCCCGGAAATCTGGGAAGACACCGACGGCGACGTCGACGTGTTCATCTCCGGCGTTGGCACCGGCGGCACCCTGACCGGGGTCAGCCGCTACATCAAGAACACCAAAGGCAAGGCCATCACCACCGTGGCGGTCGAGCCGACCGACTCGCCGGTCATCAGCCAGGCGCTGGCCGGTGAAGAGCTGAAACCGGGTCCGCACAAGATCCAGGGCATCGGCGCCGGCTTCATTCCAGGCAACCTCGATCTGGACCTGGTGGATCGCGTCGAGAAAGTGTCCAACGACGAAGCCATCAGCATGGCGCGTCGCCTGATGGACGAAGAAGGCATCCTGGCAGGCATCTCCTCCGGCGCTGCGGTCGTGGCGGCGGTGAAACTGGCCGAAGAACCGGCGTTCGCCGACAAGACCATCGTGGTGATCCTGCCCTCTTCCGGTGAGCGTTATCTGAGCACCGCGCTGTTCGCGGATCTGTTCACTGAGCAAGAATTGCAGCAGTAATTCCGCCACTGCACAAATCGCTAAAAAAGCACCCTGCGGGGTGCTTTTTTGTGGACTGGATCAAACTTTATAGCAGTCCAAGATTGCTTTTGCCCGTCGGCTTTAGTATTTAACGGTGCATTATTTCGATGCGCAAAATTAATAACCCCCCGAGCCCGGTCAAGGCTGAATCGATTTACTCATCTGTCGCCGACGCGTCGAATCGGGCATAATGGGGAGCGGATTGGAACGACGTCTAAAGCCGAGTTTTTTGATCTGAAGTGCCTAACGCGTCGTTTTCTGTTGCATCAACGTTCGCCCCTGTCCATAGTCAGGCGCTATAACCAGACAAGCTAAAGTCAGGCCCCTGGGCTAAACTTTAGCTCCACAACATTAATCCAATAAGTTGGGGAAACATCAATGTTCCAGCAAGAAGTTACTATTACCGCTCCGAATGGTCTGCATACTCGCCCTGCCGCTCAGTTCGTTAAAGAAGCCAAAGGCTTCACGTCTGACATCACCGTGACCTCCAACGGCAAAAGCGCCAGCGCTAAAAGCCTGTTCAAACTGCAAACTCTGGGGCTGACTCAAGGGACCGTAGTGACCATCTCAGCTGAAGGTGAAGACGAGCAGAAAGCCGTTGAGCACTTGGTAAAACTGATGGCAGAGCTTGAGTAATCGGCCCGTCTTTTTAGTTAACACCAGTCAAGAGTAAGGTAGGGTTATGATTTCAGGCATTTTAGTATCACCGGGCATCGCTTTTGGTAAGGCTCTCTTGCTGAAAGAAGACGACATCGTCATCAACCGGAAAAAAATCTCTGCTGATCAAGTAGAGCAGGAAGTCTCGCGTTTTCTGGCCGGCCGCGCGAAAGCGTCCGAACAGCTGGAAGCGATCAAGACCAAAGCTGGCGAAACCTTCGGCGAAGAGAAGGAAGCTATCTTCGAAGGCCACATCATGTTGCTGGAAGACGAAGAGCTTGAGCAGGAAATCATAGCCCTAATCAAAGACGATCTGGCCTCCGCAGACGCCGCCGCCTACACCGTGATCGAAGGTCAGGCGAAAGCGCTGGAAGAGCTGGACGACGAATACCTGAAAGAGCGCGCCGCCGACGTGCGCGACATCGGCAAGCGCCTGCTGCAGAACATTCTGGGCATGCCGATCGTCGATCTGGGCTCCATTCAGGACGAAGTGATCCTGGTGGCCACCGATCTGACCCCGTCAGAGACCGCGCAGCTGAACCTGGACAAAGTGCTGGGCTTCATTACCGATCTCGGCGGCCGCACCTCCCACACCTCTATCATGGCGCGCTCCCTGGAGCTGCCGGCGATCGTCGGTACCAGCGACGTGACCAAGCAGGTGAAAAACGACGACTACCTGATTCTGGATGCGGTTAACAACAAAATTTACGTTAACCCGACCGCTGACGTTATCGATCAGCTGAAAGCCGCCCAGAACCAATACATCACCGAGAAAAACGATCTGGCCAAGCTGAAGGACCTGCCGGCGATTACGCTGGACGGCCATCAGGTTGAAGTCTGCGCCAACATCGGCACCGTGCGCGACGTCGCGGGTGCAGAGCGCAACGGCGCGGAAGGCGTCGGCCTGTATCGTACCGAATTCCTGTTCATGGACCGTGACTCGCTGCCGACCGAAGACGAGCAGTTCCAGGCTTATAAAGCCGTGGCGGAAGCCATGGGCTCGCAGGCCGTGATCGTCCGCACCATGGACATCGGCGGCGACAAAGACCTGCCGTACATGAACCTGCCGAAGGAAGAGAACCCGTTCCTCGGCTGGCGCGCCATCCGCATCGCGATGGACCGCCGTGAAATCCTGCACGCCCAGCTGCGCGCCATCCTGCGCGCCTCGGCGTTCGGCAAACTGCGCATCATGTTCCCGATGATCATCTCCGTGGAAGAAGTGCGCGATCTGAAAGGCGAAATCGAGACGCTGAAGGCGCAGCTGCGCGAAGAAGGCAAAGCGTTTGACGAGAGCATCGAGGTGGGCGTGATGGTGGAAACACCGGCTGCGGCGGTCATCGCTCACCACCTGGCGAAAGAAGTCGACTTCTTTAGTATTGGGACAAACGATCTAACCCAGTATACTCTGGCGGTAGATCGCGGCAACGAGCTGATTTCTCATCTCTATAACCCGATGTCCCCATCAGTACTTAGCCTGATCAAACAGGTTATTGATGCATCTCACGCAGAAGGCAAGTGGACCGGCATGTGCGGCGAACTGGCTGGCGATGAGCGTGCTACACTGTTGTTATTGGGCATGGGGCTGGATGAGTTCAGCATGAGTGCGATTTCAATCCCGCGCATCAAGAAAATTATTCGTAACACGAATTTCGAAGATGTGAAGGCGTTGGCAGCGCAAGCCTTGGCACAGCCAACGGCACAAGACCTGATGAATTGCGTCAATAAATTCATCGAAGAAAAAACGCTCTGCTAAACTTCCACGACACTGGAACGCCGCCCAATTTAATGCTTAGGAGAAGATCATGGGTTTGTTCGATAAACTGAAATCTCTGGTTTCTGATGACAAGAAAGACACGGGCACTATCGAGATCGTCGCTCCCCTTTCTGGCGAAATCGTCAATATCGAAGATGTGCCGGACGTAGTGTTCGCTGAAAAAATCGTTGGCGACGGTATCGCCATCAAACCGGCCGGCAACAAAATGGTTGCTCCGGTTGACGGCACCATCGGCAAGATTTTCGAAACCAACCATGCATTCTCTATCGAATCCGACAGCGGCATTGAGCTGTTCGTCCACTTCGGCATCGATACCGTAGAACTGAAAGGCGAAGGCTTCAAACGCATCGCCGAAGAAGGTCAGCGCGTCAAGAAAGGCGACGTCGTTATCGAGTTCAACCTGCCACTGCTGGAAGAGAAAGCCAAGTCTACCCTGACGCCGGTCGTTATCTCCAACATGGACGAGATCAAAGAGCTGATCAAACTGTCCGGCAGCGTGACCGTTGGCGAAACCCCGATCATCCGCATCAAGAAGTAAGCGCGGATGAGCAAGAAAAACGGCGCCCTCGGCGCCGTTTTTTTATCCCCTTCGTCTTTCGAACCGCAGCGTTGTTGGCCGCACGTGCTCACCCCGGTCACTTACCGGAGTAAGCTCCCGGAGATTCCCCCGCTTGCCGCCTAGCTGCAATTCGAAATCCTTTGGGTATGCCGCGGATAATAGACGTTATCGGCGCAGGCAGTTTGAACATGGACAGCGCGCAACCTTCGGAACGTACACACAGTACGTGACGAAGGCGAGCACTGCCCTAGTTCAAAATGGCAAGTAAGATAGTCTATTATTGCCAGCGCGGGATGCGCAGGGTAATGACCAGCCCCTCTTTGTCGCCATTGCGCGCCTCAACCTGGCCGCCGTGCGCCAGCACCACCTTGCGGGTAATCGCCAGCCCCAGGCCGTAACCCTTGCCCGACAGGGCCGACTTCACGCGTACGAACGGATCGAAAATGCTCGACAGCTTCGCCTCCTCAACCCCCGGCCCCTGATCGCTGACCGCGATCTGGAACTGGTTATCGACGCGCGTCAATGCCACCGTCACCCGCTGGCCGTGGCTGGAAAAGCGCAGCGCATTGCGCACGATGTTGTCCACCGCTCGCCGCATCAGCTCCGCATTGCCTTTGACGGTGTACTCCACGTCCGACTCGGCCTGCAGCACGATATCCACGCCGGGCACCTGCGCCTCGTAGCGTGCATCGCTCACCACCGCGTCCACCAGGCCGTACAGATCGAAATACTCTTCGTCAGGTAGGCTACTGTGTTCGGCGCGCGACAGCGCCAGTAGCTCACCGATCATTTTGTCCAGCCGCCCCGACTCGTGTTCGATGCGCTTGAGCGAGGTTTCGACATTGCCGGCATTCTGCCGCGCCAGGCCGATCGCCAGCTGCAGGCGCGCCAGCGGCGAACGCAGCTCGTGCGAAACGTCATGCAGCAACTGCTCGCGGGCGCTGACCAGCAGCTCCAGCCGCTCGGCCATGGTGTCAAAATCGCGCGCCACGTCGGACAGTTCGTCATGGCGCCGCCGCATCTTCGGGTACAGCCGCACCGACAGATCGCCCTGCGCCACCCGATCCAGGCCGCCGCGCAGCTGACGCATCGGCCGGGTCAGGTTCCAGGCCAGCACGGCGCTGAACAGCAAACCGCCCAGCCCGCCGACCCACAGCATCGGCGCAGGAATGTTGAAGAAATGGGAGCGCCGCTCCGGCCGATACTCTTCCCGCAGCCCGCGCACGTCATAGCTCAGCCAGTAACCCTGCCCTTCGCCGGTCTGTACCCAGGCGGAAATCTCTTTCGGCATGCGCCGCCCTTCAAACACCGGTTCTTCCGGCGCGGGCGGCGGCGGTTGGGTCATCGGCGTGACGGACAGCAGGCGCCTGTCGTCCTCGGGCCAGTCGCGCATCAGGGCTTCCAGCGCCGGCATGCCGCCGCTACGCAATTGGGTGGCGGCGGAGGTTAGCTGCAGGCCTATCACCCGCCGCGCCATGGCGTTCTCCGGCGGCACATAACGATCGCCATATAAAGAAAACGCCACCCACAGGGCCTGCGTCATGATGATGAAGGTCAGCCAAAAGCCGAGCAAAATTTTCCAGAACAGTCTTCCGCGCATGTCAGGTTACCGAATGCGATAGCCGATGCTGCGCACCGTCTCGATGCTCAGCGTATTGCCGGCCAGCGCGCTCAGCTTCTGGCGGATATTGCTGATATGCACGTCCACGCTGCGATCATAGGCCTCGCGCGGGCGCCCCAGCCCCTTCTCGGACAATTCATCCTTCGACACCACGCGATCCGGCGCGCGCAGCAACAGCTCCAGCAGATTGAATTCCGAAGCGGTCAGATCAAACGCCTTACCGCGCCATTCGCTGCTGCGGGTTGAAGGATTCAGCGTCAGCTCGCCGAAGCTGATGGCGGCTTCGTCGTCCGCCTCTTGCGGCCGCTCTTCGAAACGACGCAGCACCGCGCGCAGGCGCGCCACCAATTCGCGCGGGTAGCACGGTTTGGGCATGTAATCGTCAGCGCCCATCTCCAGGCCAATCACCCGATCGATGTTGTCACCTTTGGCGGTCAGCATGATGATCGGCAGCCGGCTCTTTTTACGCACATCGCGCAGCACGTCGATGCCGCTCATGTCCGGCAGCATGATGTCGAGGATCATCGCGGTATAGTCGCCCGACAGCGCGCCCTCAACCCCCGCCTTGCCGGTCAGCACCAGCGTGGCGTCGAAGCCTTCGCCGGTCAGGTATTCGCTCAGCATGGTGCCAAGCTCCAGGTCATCGTCGACCAGTAAAATTTTCATGCCTTGCTCCTTCACCGATTTTCGTTATTTTCCCGCCAATTCCGCCGGCCCGCAGCCGGTTTTACTCAATCCTTACACATCGCGGTTCGCATCTCGCCACCGTTATTGTGGCTGCTGTCGCGCGATTTCTCTACTTCAGTCATGGCATTGGCGCACGAGCAAGCGGCAGCCACCACGTAAGCGGGGCCGCCGTCTGTCGAAAGGAAAGTGGGAAAGGTTCTCCCGACGGCACACACCGCCGGGAAGGAACGATCAGTCGAACACGCCGGTGGAGAGGTAACGGTCGCCACGATCGCAGACGATCGCCACCACGACGCTGCCGGGATTAGCCGCCGCGACGCGCAAGGCACCGGCTACCGCGCCGCCGGAGCTGACGCCGCAGAAAATGCCTTCACGCTGCGCCAGCTGGCGCATGGTCTGCTCGGCATCGCGCTGCTCGATGTCCAGCACCTGATCCACCAGCTCCGGGCGGAAAATACCCGGCAGATAAGCGGGCGACCAACGGCGAATGCCGGGGATGCTGCTGCCCTCCGCCGGCTGCAGGCCGATGATCTGCACCTGCGGATTCTGGCTTTTCAGATAACCGCCCACGCCGGTAATGGTACCGGTGGTGCCCATGCTGGAAACGAAGTGCGTGATGTGCCCTTCGGTCTGGCGCCAGATCTCCGGGCCGGTGGTGGTGAAATGGGCATAGGGATTATCCAGGTTGTTGAACTGATCCAACACTTTACCCTGCCCCTGGCGCTGCATCTCCAGCGCCAGATCGCGCGCCCCTTCCATTCCCTGCTCACGGCTGACCAGGATCAGTTCCGCACCGTAGGCGCGCATCGCCGCCTGCCGCTCCAGGCTCATGTTCTCCGGCATCAGCAGCCTCAGCGTATAGCCTTTCAATGCAGCGATCATCGCCAGCGCAATGCCGGTGTTGCCGCTGGTGGCCTCAATCAGCACGTCGCCGGGCTTGATCTCACCGCGCAGCTCCGCCTGCTGGATCATCGCCAACGCGGCGCGATCCTTCACCGATCCCGCCGGGTTATTGCCTTCCAGTTTGACCCATACTTCGCTGCCCGCCTGGGCGGCCAGCCGTTGCAGTTTTACCAGCGGGGTATTCCCGATGCATTGTTCGAGCGTTGTCACGATCTTTGCCTGTGTGTTGGTGTGCGTAAAGTAAAAAGGCAACCCTGGGGTTGCCTTGAAGAAAAGGGCTGCTAAAACCTATCAGGCGCTTTTGGCTAACGCAACAGGTTGCAGCAGTTGATCGCCGGCATACAGCCGCGCATTGAGGCTGCCGACGTAATAACGGCCGCCGCGCACCGGCGTGGCGTTGCCTTCCGGCAGCACTATGCTTATCGGTTCCTGATGCCAGCCGATCGGCTGCACCGTCAGCTGCCAGAAATGGCCGCGCGGGCTGACTTCCAACACCTGAACCGGCAGCGGACAGCGCTCGCTGCTCTCGGTCGCCACTTCCATTTCCCACGGGCGCAGGAACAGATCGACGCTACCCTGGTGCATCGGCTGGAACGACAACGGCCACTGGTGCGCGCCGACGAACAGCTGGGATCCGCGAATTTCGCCGTTCAGGCGGTTCACTTCCCCCATGAATTCCAGCACGAAGCGGCTCGCCGGTTCGCGCATGATGTCGACCGGCGACCCGACCTGTTCGATATTGCCCTGGCTCATCACCACGATGCGGTCGGCCACTTCCATCGCCTCTTCCTGATCGTGGGTGACGAACACGCTGGTGAATTTCAGTTCTTCATGCAGCTGACGCAGCCAGCGGCGCAGCTCTTTGCGCACCTGCGCATCCAGCGCGCCGAACGGTTCGTCCAGCAGCAGAATTTGCGGCTCCACCGCCAGGGCGCGCGCCAGCGCCACGCGCTGTTTCTGCCCGCCGGACAGCTGCGATGGATAGCGGTTGGCCAGGTGACCCAGCTGCACCATTTCCAGCAGCTGGGTGACTTTCTGTTTGATCGCCGCGGCGTTCGGGCGCTCGCGGCGCGGCAGCACGGTCAGGCCGAAGGCGATGTTGTCGAATACCGTCATGTGGCGGAACAGTGCATAGTGCTGAAACACGAAGCCCACGCGCCTGTCGCGCGCGTGCATGTGGCTGACGTCGGTGCCGTGGAAGCCCAGCTTGCCGCCGCTCTGGCTTTCCAGCCCGGCGATGATGCGCAGCAGCGTGGTCTTGCCGGAACCGGACGGCCCGAGCAGCGCCACCATCTCGCCGGAAGCAATATCGAGCGAGATATCGTTCAATACCTTGGTGCGACCGAAGTACTTGTTGATGCCGTTAATCTCAATGCTCATGATTTTCCTCCCGCTCGAGACGCGCGTTTTGACGTTCCAGACGCCACTGCAGCGCGCTCTTCAAAAATAGGGTAACGATCGCCATCAGGGTCAACAGCGCGGCGGCGGTAAAGGAGCCGACGGTGTTGTAATCCTGCTGCAACAGCTCGACCTGCAGCGGCAGGCTGTAGGTTTCGCCGCGAATCGAACCGGACACCACTGACACCGCGCCGAACTCGCCGATGGCGCGCGCGTTGGTCAGCACCACGCCGTACAGCAGCGCCCAGCGAATGTTGGGCAGCGTCACGCGGCGGAACATCTGCCAGCCGGACGCCCCCAGCAGAATAGCGGCCTCGTCTTCCTGGCTGCCCTGGCTGAGCATCATCGGCACCAGCTCGCGCACCACGAAGGGGCAGGTAACGAAAATGGTCACCAACACCATGCCCGGCCAGGAGAACATGATCTGGATGTTATGCGCATCCAGCCAGCCGCCCAGCAGGCCGTTGCTGCCGTAAAACAGCAGGTAAATCAGCCCCGCCACCACCGGTGAAACGGCGAACGGGATATCGATCAGCGTCAGCAGCAGCTGGCGGCCGCGGAAGGTGAAGCGCGTCACCAACCACGCCAGCAACGTGCCGAACACCAGGTTGAACGGCACGGTGATCAGCGCGATCAAAACCGTCAGCCAAATGGCGTGCAGCATGTCCGGATCGAGCAAGTTGCTCCACATCGCGCCGAATCCTTTGGAAAAGGCCTCGGCGAAAATCGACATCATCGGCACCACCAGCAGCAGCACCGAGAACAGCGCGCCGATGGCGATCAGCGTCCACTTGCCCCAGTTGACGCGCGGGCGCTCGGCGCCGTTGAAGGCGGAAACATCAGCCATCAGTGCCCTCCTCCCAAACGCCTGCCGAAGCGGCTTTGCAATACGTTAATGCTGAACAGCAGCAGCAGCGACGCCGCCAGGATCACCGAGGCGATGGCGCTGGCCGCCGGGTAATCGAACTCCTGCAAACGCACAAAAATCATCAGCGAGGTCACTTCCGTCTTCCAGGCGATGTTACCGGCGATGAAAATCACCGCGCCGAACTCGCCCAGGCTGCGGGTAAAGGAGATGGCGGTGCCGGCCAGCAGTGCCGGCGCCACCTCGGGCAGCACCACGCGGCGAAAACTCTGCCAGCGCGTAGCGCCCAGCGTCTCGGCCGCCTCTTCGTATTCCGGCCCCAGCTCTTCCAGCACCGGCTGCACGGTGCGCACCACAAACGGCAGGCTGGTGAACGCCATCGCTACCGCGATCCCAAGCCAGGTAAAGGTAACCTTGATGTCGAAGTGCGCCAGCCACTGACCGTACCAGCCAGTGGTGGAAAACAGCCCCGCCAGCGTCAGGCCGGCCACTGCGGTCGGCAGTGCGAACGGCAGATCGATCAGGCCATCCAGCAGCGAACGGCCGGGAAAACGGTAGCGCGTCAGGATCCAGGCCATCAGCATGCCGAACACCGCGTTGAACAGGCTGGCGACACCGGCCGCCAGCAGCGTCACTTTATACGCCGCCACCACCTGCGGGTTGGAAATCACTTCCCAGTATTGCGCCAGGCTCATCTGTGCCAGCTGCATCACCAGCGCGGTGAGCGGCAGCAGCAGGATCAAACAGGTATAAAACAGGCTGCTGCCGAGGCTGAGGCCAAATCCGGGCAGCACCCGCTTACTGGACGACAACGCCAACATTTACTTGCGCCCTGCCGCTAACAGCTGATCCAGCTCGCCGCCGGTGGCGAAGTGGGTTTTCATCACCTGCGGCCAGCCGCCGAATTGATCTTCCACGCGGAACAGTTGGGTGTCCGGGAATTGCCCCTTCGCCGCCGCCATCGCTTTCTGGTCATACACCCGGTAGTAGAAGCTGGTGATCACCTGCTGCGCCGCCGGGCTGTAGAGATAGTTCAGATAGGCTTTGGCCGCCTGTTCGGTACCGTTGCGCTCGACGTTTTTGTCGACCCAGGCCACCGGGAACTCCGCCAGAATATCGACCGGCGGCACGATCACGTCGTACTTGTCCTCACCGTACTGCTTGCGGATGTTGTTCACTTCGGACTCGAAGCTGATCAGCACGTCGCCCAAGCCGCGCTCGACGAAGGTGGTGGTCGCGCCGCGGCCGCCGGTATCGAACACCAGCACGTTTTTCAGGAAGCGGGTCATGAAGGCGCGGGTCTTGGCCGGATCGTTGCCGTCGGCCTGATTGGCGGCGCCCCAGGCGGCCAGATAGGTGTAACGGCCGTTACCGGAGGTTTTCGGGTTCGGGAACACCAGCTTCACGTCGTCGCGCACCAGATCGTTCCAGGTGTGGATCCCCTTCGGGTTGTCCTTGCGCACCAGAAACGCCATGGTGGAATAGAACGGCGAGCTGTTGTTCGGCAGACGCGCCTGCCAGTCCGCCGGGATCAGCTGCCCGCGATCGTGCAGGATCTGCACGTCGGTCACCTGGTTGTACGTCACCACGTCGGCACGCAGGCCCTGCAGGATCGCCAGCGCCTGCTTCGACGAGCCGGCGTGCGATTGTTTGATGGTCAGCTTGTCGTTCGGATGCTGCTGATTCCACTGCTGTTCAAAGCCGGGATTCAGCGCGACGAACAATTCACGGGAAACGTCATAAGAGCTGTTCAGCAATTCCGCCGCCGACGCGGCGCCGTTCGCCAACAGCGCAGCCGCCAGCCAACCTTTCAGCACGAGATTTTTAACCCGGTTTTGTTTCATTCTGCACCTTATCACTGAGTCATTCCTTCAGGCTTTCGCCTTATTGACGACCAGTGTATTTATAACTCGGTGCGGAGCTGTAACGCTTTTATATACCGTTTAGTGATTTACAAGCATCAAACGCTATAAGGCAGGGAATGCGAGGCGTTTTAGGGGCGGAAAAACGGGCCGAAGCCGGGCGCACCGGCTTCAGCAACGGCGTCAAAGTGACAGCAGGCGCGTCAGCGATGGCGCAAAGTAGTAGCTGCCGGTGACCGCACGGCTGAAACGCAGCATCGCGTCGCGTTTACCGTCCAGATCGCCGAACATGCTCAACAGCTGCTGCTCGATATTGTGCAGGCGCGCGCAATAGGCAATGAAGAACAGGCCATGCTTGCCGCTGGCGGTGCCGTAAGGCAGGCTCTGGCGCAGAATTTTCAGGCCCTTGCCATTCTCTTTCAGATCGACGCGGCTGACGTGCGAAGTATCCGGGCGCTGATCGGCCGGCAGTTCTTCGCTGTCGTGCTTGGTACGGCCGATGATCTGCTCCTGTTGCTCGGTGGTAAAACGCTGCCACTGGCGCAGATTGTGCTCGTAGCGTTGCACCAGCACGTAGCTGCCGCCTGCGTCCTCTTCGCCTTCGGCGATCGTCGCCACTGCCGGGCGCTGCTCGCCCTGCGGGTTTTCGGTGCCGTCGATGAAGCCGCTCAGATCGCGCTCTTCCACCCAACGGAAACCGTGGGTTTCCTCTTCAATCTTGATGGCGTTGCCGAACGCCGCCAACGCAGCCTGCGCCAGCGTGAAGTTGACGTCGTGACGCAGCGACTGGATGTGGATCAGCATATCGCGTTGGGTGGCCGGCGCCAGCCCTTTGCCGAGCGGCGTGAACGGCTTCAGCTCTTTCGCCCCCTGGCCGCTGGAGAGATCGTGCCAAACGTCGTAGCCGAAAGCGATCACCGCGCCGAGGGGCGCATCGGGAAACTGCTGCTGCAGCTCGCTCAGCGTCTGACAAAACTGCTTGCAGCCCTGGCGCAAGTCGGCGAATTCGCCCTGTACGGTGGCTTCCATAAAAATGGCGAAACGGCAATGCTCCAGCAGAATACCGCTCTGAACCTGTGTCATGTTGTTATCCTCAATACCAGAATCCGGCAACAGGTAAGGTATGGCGGTTGACGCGCGGGTTCCCTGTTACAAACGCGCGCTATCATACCGCAAGCACGGGCGATTGCCTTGCAGCAGCGCAAAGAAAATAGGGGTAATGGCTTGAAAAGGCAGGCGCCGCGAACCGGCGCCCGTTGAACATATTACTGCTGCGGCTTGGCGTGCCAGATGATTTTGCTGACCGTCCAACTTTTCAGGGTGTCGTCCGGCGGAATGATATCCTGCGCCCCGGCCCACTTGCCGCTGAAGATGTAGGTAACGTACTTGCTCTGCTCCGCCACGCACTCCACTTTACCGGCGTCTTCGCCGCTGCCCGGTTTACAGGAGCCGAACGCCTTGCTGTACATATCGCCGAACGGTGTGCCGAGCTTGTTGCCCCACTCCGTCGCCACTTTCGGATCCAGCACGTCCACCCGCTGCAGACGCCCCTTCGGTTCGCCGGTGATCACCAGCTTCACCTCGTCGCCGGACAGCGCCTGGTAGTAAGAGACGATCTGGCCGTTGTTGGTCGCCATGCCGCCGCGCAGGCGATAGTTGCCGTCCAGCCCGTCGTTGATGGCGCTTTCCGACATCGGCGTGCCGGCGTTGAGCTTGCCGACGCCCTTGGCGCCGACCTCCAGGCTGCTGCCGAACCAGTTGAACGGCGACAGGCTGGACCAGGAGAAATTGGACATGCTCGAACAGCCGGTCAATAACAGCGGAAGCCCTAACAGCAGGGGGCGAATATTCATCTCTAGCTCCTTAAACATCAATGGCACGGGGCGGTAACCCGCCCCTGCCGCACTCGGCGTTTTGCTGCGTGCCAGCCTCTCACAACGGCCCGCACTACGCCAACGGTTGCCAGCTTGGAGTGCGGAAAATGCGAAAAGTGCCGCACTTCTCGGCAATTAGTCGGCATGCTCCGCCGGCGTGAAACAGTCTTTCAGACGCGCATTCAACAGCAGATAGCTCAGCGCCAGCGCATCGAGCAGCGCCAGCGTCAGTTCCAGCCCCGGCGCATCGCCGTCTTGGCGCCACAGGCTGAACAACGCGCCGCCGAGCGACGCCAGCAGGGAGACAGCCAGCCCCCAACGCCAGCCCCGCCATAGCCGCGGCCATTGATGGCGACGGCCGCTCAGCAAAAACGCCAGCGCCGCCGGCAAGCCGAGCAGCATGCCGTACCAAAAACGTTGGGTATCCGGATAAAACAGCGCCAGCAAGCTTTCGCCCTGCTCACGCGAAGCGCCGGCCATCACGAACAGCAGCCAGGTGCGCGCCTGCAGAATCAGCACGGCCCAAAATCCCAGCGGCAGCCGCAGCGCGCCGTGCTGGTCGTAATCATCCGGGGAAAACCGGGGTGAGAATGGCTTCAACGATCGTTCCTTGCCAACAGAATAAAGACTATGGCTACAGATGGGCGCAGCCGGCGTGAATTTCAATGCGCCGGCTTAAGAAGCTCTTAAGATCGGCGTGTTTTAATCCTTATCACCTAGCAAGCACCCGATATCAGCGGGATGTGATTTTCGATAACGATAAGGAAGCGCAACATGAAAAAACTGACTCTGGCCGCTCTGATCGCGCTGTGCAGCGCACCGGTACTGGCACAACAAGGCGGGTTCCTCGACCCGGCTGCGCCGCAGGCTCAAACGCAAACCACCGCACAGGGCGGTTTCTCCGGCCCCAGCGCGGCGCTGACCACCGTGGACAAGGTGAAATCGCTGAGCGACGACGCCTGGGTGATGCTGCAGGGCAACATCGAGCAGCGCATCGGCGACGAAACCTATACCTTCCGCGACGCCACCGGCACCCTGACGGTCGATATCGATCGCAAACGCTGGAACGGCCAGACCGTTACGCCGAAAGACAAGGTGCAGTTGGAAGGTAAAGTGGATAAAGACTGGAACAGCCTCGAAGTGGACGTGAAAACCGTCAAAAAGCTGCCGTAATGCGCTGCGGCGGGCGGTGCAACGCCGCCGCCCGCTGCCTGCTCAATATTCCTGATCTTCGATCAGCCGCTTGCCCAGGCTGGTGATGCCCTGGATCTCGTAGCCGAGCTTCTCGTACATCTCGACCACCGTGTCGTTGTCTTCGCGCACCATAATCTGGATCTTCGGGCAGCCGCGGGCGATCAACTTCTTCTCCAGACGGTTGATCAATGCATTGGCGATGCCGCGCCCGCGATAGTCGGGATGCACCCCGAGGTAATACGCCGACCCTCGGTGGCCGTCATAGCCGCCCATCACCGAACCGACCACTTCGCCGCCGACTTCCGCCACCAGGAACAGCTCCGGGTCGTGGTTCAGCTTGCGCTCGATGTCCATTTCCGGATCGTTCCAGGGCCGCAGCAGATCGCAGCGCTCCCACAGGGTAATGACTTCTTCAAAGTCGTCTTGTCGAAATACGCGAATTTCCATCGATGTTGGCCGCTGTTAATTAAGGTGTTTATCTGATTATCGCGTGATTATTCACTTACGCAATATCAAACTGCGATTTACCGCGCTATTTACCCGGAAATCGCCGGTAACAGGCGTAATAAATGGAAATAGTTATCGGGTCGATTAATGATTATCAATACGATATAACGTCGCAAAATAGAAACGTCGATGGAGCGTTGCGTAATGAAAAAGCAGGGTAAACAATTCCTCAATTTTAAACCGCTTGCCGTTTCCCCGACGCGACGCCAACTTTTGCTTTCCGGCCTGGCGGTGGCGCTGTTCGGCGTGAAAAACCCAAGCGCCAGGGCGGAAGGCCTGCTGCGCAATCAGCACAGCAAACCGGCGGCGAAACCGGCCGGCAGCAAAAAGCTGGTGATGATCGATCCCGGCCACGGCGGCATTGACTCCGGCGCGGTCGGCCACGAAGGTTCGCAGGAAAAACACATCGTGCTGGAAATCGCCAACCACGTGCGCCGTTTCCTGCATGAGCACGATCATGTCGAGGCGCGCCTGACGCGCGAAGAAGACGAGTTCATTCCGCTGTTCCAGCGGGTGGAGATCGCCCACCAGCACCAGGCCGATCTGTTTATTTCGATTCACGCCGACGGCTTCACCAGCCCATCGGCCTCCGGCGCTTCGGTGTTCGCCCTCTCCAACCGCGGCGCCAGCAGCGCCATGGCGCGCTACCTGTCCAACCGTGAAAACGCCGCCGACGACGTGGCGGGCGGCAAATATAAGGATCAGGACAACTACCTGCAGCAGGTGCTGTTCGATCTGGTGCAAACCGACACCATCAACAACAGCCTGACGCTCGGCCGCCACGTGCTCGGCCAAATTCGCCCGGTCCACCACCTGCACAGCGACAGCACGGAACAGGCGGCGTTCGCGGTACTGAAATCTCCGTCCATTCCCTCAGTGCTGGTGGAAACCTCGTTCATCACCAACCCGAACGAAGAGCGGTTGCTGGGCACCACCGCGTTTCGCGAGAAAATCGCCCGCGCCATCGCGGACGGCATCATCAATTTCTTCAATTACTTCGATACCCACCAGCGCAAACCCCGCTGATGCCGCGGGCGGCGAATAAGAGTATACTCAGCGCCTTGTTCAGCCAGACGCTATAAAGACCCCGCATGAGTTTACCTAACATCGCTGAAGTAAAATCCTTCCTGCTGGCGCTGCAGGATCATATCTGCGCGCAGCTCGCCCAGGCCGACGGCGGCGCCGTGTTCACCGAAGACCAATGGACGCGTGAAGAAGGCGGCGGTGGCCGCAGCCGCGTGCTGACCAACGGCGCGGTGTTCGAACAGGCGGGGGTTAACTTCTCGCACGTCTCCGGCGCCACCCTGCCGGCCTCGGCGACCGCGCACCGTCCGGAACTGGCCGGGCGCAGCTTTCAGGCGATGGGCGTCTCATTGGTTATCCATCCGCTCAGCCCCTACGTGCCCACCAGCCACGCCAACGTGCGTTTCTTCATCGCCGAAAAACCGGGCGAAGCGCCGGTGTGGTGGTTCGGCGGCGGCTTTGATCTGACGCCGTTCTACGGCTTCGAAGAGGATGCCGTGCACTGGCACCGCACCGCGGCCGATCTGTGTGCGCCGTTCGGCGACGAGGTCTACCCGAAATACAAGCAATGGTGCGACGATTACTTCTTCATCAAGCACCGCAACGAAGCGCGCGGCATCGGCGGCCTGTTCTACGACGATCTGAACACCCCGGACTTCGACCACTGCTTCGCCTTCACCCGCGCGGTGGGCCAGGGCTTCCTCGACGCCTATCTGCCGATCGTCGAAAAACGCAAGGCCTTGACCTGGGGCGAGCGTGAGCGCCAGTTCCAGCTGTACCGCCGCGGCCGCTACGTGGAGTTCAACCTGGTGTGGGATCGCGGCACGCTGTTCGGGCTGCAAACCGGCGGGCGCACCGAGTCCATCCTGATGTCGATGCCGCCGCTGGTGCGTTGGGAATATAACTACCAGCCGGAAGGCGACAGTCCGGAAGCGGCGCTGGCGCGCGATTTCCTGCCGGTGCGTGACTGGCTGCAGGAGCCGAAATGATGCAGATTTGGGTCGATGCGGACGCCTGTCCGAACGTGATCAAAGAGGTGCTGTTCCGCGCCGCCGATCGTACCGCCATCACCGTGACGCTGGTGGCGAACCAACCATTGCGCACGCCGCCGTCGAAGTACATCCGTTCGCTGCAGGTGGCGGCCGGCTTCGACGTAGCCGACAACGAGATCGTGCGCCGCTGCGAAGCGGGCGATCTGGTGATCACCGCCGATATCCCGCTGGCGGCGGAGGTGATAGAGAAAGGCGCGGTGGCGCTGAACCCGCGCGGCGAACGCTATACGCCGGACACCATCCGCGAGCGTCTCAACATGCGCGATTTTATGGATACCCTGCGCGCCAGCGGCATTCAGACCGGCGGCCCGAACGCCCTGAACCAGCGCGACCGCCAGCAGTTCGCCAACGAGCTGGACAAATGGCTGCTGCAGGCGAAACGGGCGCAGTGACTGCGCCCTGCTCCGCTGCGGTTTAGAAGCGCACCTCCCCGCCGAAGATATAAGTCCGCCCACGGGCGGTGTTGGTCGGCGTCTCATACTGCGACTGCGACGGCAGCGAGTTCATCTTGTTCAGCGCGTCCGAGTAGTCTTTGTCCATCAGGTTTTGCACGCTGAGCTTCAGCAGCAGATTGCGATTCACCTGATAGGTGCCGTACAGATCGATAATGGTCGGAATATGCGGCGCCGGCTCTTTCAACAACTGCTCATTCTCATCGTAATCAGAGTCCGGCGACAGGCGCACCGCTTTGCCGGTGTATTTCACTACCCCGCCCAGCGTCAGTTTCTCGTCCAGCAGGCGTACCCCGCTGTCCAGCGTGAAGTAGAACTCCGGCAGTTCGCTGACATCGCCCGCGCCGAATACGTTGCTGGCCTGGTTGGTCGGCTGGGAGGTATGCTCCTTGCTTAACGACAGCTTGGTGAAGGCGAAACCGGCGTCGTACAGCGCTTCGATCTCCACCCCGCGCATTTTGACCGGTTCGGGGGCGTTGCTGTACATGGTCATGCTGACGTTGACGTCCGCGTCATCCCACTCTTCCTGCGTCGCCTGCGAACGGTTGCACTTCTGACGGTTTTTACACACCAGGTAGGTTTGACTGGATATGTAGTTTTTGATCCTGGTTTCGAAATAGACCGCTTTCAGCTGGAAGCTGTCCTGCTTGAACAACAGATCGTGGGCATTGGCGTTGAACCCGCCCTGCCAGATCTCCGCTTTTTCCCCCTTCAGGAACGGGTTCATCGACTGGCCGCCGCTGTTGGCGAAGAACACTTCCTGGATATTCGGCCCGCGCATCGACTTGCTGTAGCTGACGAACGGCTGCAGCCACGGCGTCACCTGCGCCGACAGCATGACCGACGGGTTGAAGCCGTGTTCGTTGCGGGTGATATTGCCGGCGCCCTGCGGGAAGCACTCTACGCGCTCGTCGCAGGCCGGCTTATAGCCGGAGAGGCGATAGGCGGTGTAGTTCAGATCGAAATTCCCCTGCCAGATACCGTAGTTAGCTTGCAACCCGCTGTACAGGCTGGAGATATCTTGTTTGCCGGCAATGCCCACCGGCATGCTTTCCGCCTGACTGTCATCCGTCACCAAACCGGAGGCCTTTTTCTTATACTCGTTGCGCACCAGCTTGCCGCCGTAGCTGAAGGCGAAATCGACGTCCTGCAGGCTGAAACGGCTGGTGTTGTTGATATCCAGCGCATCGGAGATGTTTTTCGCCGTGCTGTCGCTGAACCCCGCCATGTTGTCGGACATGAACTTTTGCTCGCCGCGGCTGGTGCTGGCGGTCAGGTTGAAATCGATCAGCTCCGAGAACGGCGCGTAGTGGTATTTAAGGTAGAAATCGTCGCTGTCGATGTGCCGGCGAGTGATTTTATTCTGGTAGCTGCGCGCCGACAGTTCGATGCTGTTGAAGGCATCCGGCTTGATGTCCACCTTGAACAGCTGGGATTTCGGGTTCTGGCGGTAGGTCTTATCGACGTTGAACATCTCGCTGTCGAAACCGGCGCCGTTTTTGTAGTTGGAGGTGATGGAACTGCCGCTGATCGCCGCCATCGCCCCCAGGCTGCCGCCGTCGGCAAAGGCGGCGGTTTTGGCACCCACGGCGATCATGCCGCTGCGGCCGATGCCGTTATTGCCCACCGAGAATTTGGTGCGCACGCCGAACGGGTTGTCGGAAAATACCACGTCATCCACGCCGATGGTGCGGAAATTGGCGCTGCCCGCCAGGGCGTTCACCCCAGCGGATCCGGTGGCGTTGCCGCGCGCCACGTCGACGCCGACGATAAAGTTAGGATCAATCAGCGCTCCGAACTGGCTGGTGGGCAATCCCCCGTGCGCTGCATCGCTCGGCGAGTTGCCGTAGTAGTTTTGCGTGATGCCGTCGACCATGGTGTTGACCCGGCCGAAACCGCTCAGGCCGCGAATATTGACGCTGACCGATCCCTGGCCGGGATCGATCTGGGTATAGGTGCCCGGCATGCTGCGCAGAATGCTGTCCACCGACTCCAGATTTTTGTTTTCATCGCGCGAGCTGAACGCGCCTGGCCTCGCCAACGCCTCTTTTTCGCTGCTCTTGCCGCTGTCGGCGGCCGAGACGTTGAGCGGGCTGAACGCCACGCTGCCTTTATTATTTCCCGCCTGTTCCTGCGCGGCCGCAGCCGGCCCGTACAGCGCCAGTCCCGCGCCGATCAGGCTCGCTATCATTTTGATTTTCATATATCCCCAGAAATAGCCAATAAGGTTTGATGGCCGACAATGCCCAGCAAAAAGCCCGCCGAAAGCGCGGTAAAAGGTTGTTATTGTTTTATTGCGCCGCAGCGTGCTGCGGCGCTAAAGGTTATTTCTTCGCCTGCCGGTCCGCCGCCAGAATAAAGGCGTACTCCAGCGCGCCGTTTTCCAGCCGCGCCAGGCGGCCTGATTTGCCGCCGTGGCCGGCGGTCATGTCGGTGGAGAGCAGCAGCAGCGAATCGCCCTGCTTGAAACGCCGCAGCTTCGCCACCCATTTGGCCGGCTCCCAATACTGCACCTGCGAGTCGTACAGACCGCTGGTGACCAGCAGGTTCGGGTAATGCTGTCGGCGCACGTTGTCGTACGGGCTGTAGGATTTCATCAGCGCATAGGCGGCCGGCTGGTGCGGGTTGCCCCACTCCTCGTATTCGCCGGTGGTCAGCGGAATGCTGTCGTCCAGCATGGTGGTCACCACGTCGACGAACGGCACCTGCGCCACCACCGCGTTGTACAGCTGCGGCGCCTGATTGATCACCGCCCCCATCAGCAAGCCGCCGGCGCTGCCACCCATGGCGTAGATGCGCCCCGGTTGGCCGTAGCCGTCTTTGATCAGCGCCTGGGTAGCATCGATGAAGTCGTTGAAACTGTTCGGTTTGTGCGTCAGCTTGCCCTGTTTGTACCAGCTCTGCCCCAGCTCGCCGCCGCCGCGCACGTGGATCAGCGCATAGACGAAGCCGCGATCCAGCAGGCTGATGCGGTTGGCGCTGAACGCCGGATCCATGCTCATGCCGTAAGCGCCATAGCCGTACACCAGCAGCGGGTTATGCCCGTTTTTGAACAGCGATGTGCGGTACACCAGCGAGACAGGCACCTTCACGCCATCGCGCGCCGTGACCCAGATACGCTCGCTGTGATACAGGCTGGGATCGACGCCTTTCACCTCCTGCTGCTTCAGCAGGGTGCGCTCGCCCTTGTTCAGATCCCACTCATAGGTGCGGGTCGGCGTGGTCATCGCCGAATAGCCGTAGCGCAAGCGATCGCTGTCCGGCTCGGGGTTATAGCCCAGCCAGGCCATGTAGCTGGCGTCGTCGAACGGGATGGCGCGCTCGGTTTTGCCGTCCCAGCTGATTTGCCGCAGCTGCACCAGCCCGTTGGCGCGCTCCTGCACCACCAGCCAGTCGCGGAACAGGCTGAAGCTTTCCACCTCGTGCTGCGCCTGCGGTGCGATCAGCGTCTGCCACGGTTTGCCCGCCGCCGCCGTGCGGTACAGGCCGAAGTTCGGATCCTGATGGTTGGAACGCAGATAGAACTCGCCCCGGTAGTGATCGAGGTAATACTCGCGGCCGTTCTGCCGGGCGGCGAACAGCTGCGGCTCGCGCTGCGGCTGGTTGGCGTCGATCAGGCGCACTTCGGAGGTGGTGTTGCCGCTGATGGTCAGAATCAGGTAATCGCGCGAGGACGAGCGGCCGAGGCTGAGGTAGAACGCCGGATCGTTCTCCTGGTACACCAGCTTATCTTCCGCCGTCGGCGTCCCGTACTGATGGCGATAGACCTGGTATGGCAACAGCGTTTGCGGGTGGTTGCGCACGTAGAACAGGGTTTGGTTGTCGTTGGCCCACACCATATTGCCGGAGGTGTTTTCCAGCGTTTCCGGCGACCAGCGTTCACTGTCTATCTCGCGCAGGGAGATGCGGTATTGGCGACGGCCCTGCAGATCTTCGGCTACCGCCAGGCGGCGGTTGTCCAGGCTGACGTCCATCGCCCCCAGGCGGTAATAGGCGTGGCCGGCCGCGCGCTGATTGGCGTCCAGCAAGGTTTGCCACGGCGCGTCGGCGGTGAGCGCCTGGCGCTGATACAGTGCGAAATCTTTACCGGCGGCGTAGCTTTCCTGGTAGCGATAGCCGTTGAGCTGATACGGCACCGAACGATCGTCAGGGCTCATGCGGCCCAGCATCTCCTGATACAGCGTGGCGCGCAGCTTCTGGTACGGCGCCATCATCTGCTCGGTATAACGGTTCTCCGCCTTCAGGTAGTCCAGCACCTTCGGTTCTTTTCGGCTGTCGTCGCGCAGCCAGTAGTAATCGTCGGTGCGCGTCTCGCCGTGGGCCGTCAGCGCTTTCGGCGCGCGTTCCGCCAACGGCGGCTGCGGTTGCGCTAACGCACCGCCGGCGACGCCTAAATAAAGCCAAAGCGCGGCCGCGATGCGACGGCGCGAGGTAGATAACAGCGGATTCATAATCCCTCACGAAGTTTGAAGAGGCGCACGACGACGATGCGGCGCCTGCGGGCATTAACGGCGGGCATTCAGCTCCGCCAGATTGAAATCGATCGGCATCGTCACTTTGACGGCTCCCTGCTGCAGCATCTCCGGCGGCGGCGGCGGCAACGGCTGGGCGCGCGACACCACCGCCACCGCTTCCCGATCCAGCGACGCGGTGCCGGAACGCACCTGCAGCACGACGTTCGAGACCCGCCCCTGCGCGTCAACGCTGAAACTGACCTGCGGCATGCCGCTGCGCCGGCGGCTGCGGGCATCCAAAGGGTAATCCTTGATGCGGTTCAGTTTGCCTTTTACCAGGCTCTCCCACGACAGTTTGGCCTGCGCGTTGCTGTTGGCGTCGCTGTTGATTGGGGCGGCGGTCTGGTGGGAGATCGTCTGCGCCTGCGGCGCGGCGGCGCTGGACGCGGCGGCGTTGCGCGTCTCTTTGGCCTGTTCCTGCGGCTTCGGCTGCGCTTTTTGCGGGGGGCGGTGTTCGACGCGCTTCTTCTGCGCCGTCACGATTTTTGCTTTATCGGCGCGCGCCAGCTTGGGCAGATCCGGCTGTTGCTGCTGCTCCGCCGGCTGCGCCGCGGCGGACTCCGCCTGCTGCACGCCCAGCGGCAGCGGCTTGCTTTCCGGCGCTTCAATCTGCGCCGCCCAGCTCATCATTACCGCCGGCGGCGGCAGCGCCACCGGCTCCAGCGCCGTCTGCGGCCAGTAAAACAGCAGCACCAACGCCACATGCGCCGCCAGGGCGAGCAGCAGGCCGCGCGCCCAGCGCGGCTGCGGCAGTTCAAAGGCCAGGAGGGAGTAAGACTGACTTAACATAGGGGCATTAGCTTGCTTAATTGCGAATGATTGCAGATCACATTTACTAATGATAATCATTTGCAAATATAATTAACACCCCTTTTCACTCTCTTAACGTATTCATTTCACTGATGGTGTGATCCACAGATAGTCTGCGGTGTTCGCATCGACCTGTACGCCCGGTTCCGCCAGCATCAGCACCGTCGGCGCCGCCGCCGGTTGCAGATCCCGCACGTGCAGCGGCACCCCCACCGATTTAGCGGCGTGATAGCCACCGGCGATCAACAGCGCGGGCGTCGGCGCCGCCAGCAGACGTTCCGCCATGCGCCGGTCGCGCTGCTGCTGGATCGCCAACATCGCATGCAGCTGGTCGGCCTCAATCTTGCCGCCGTGCGAAGTGCGGATGGTCTCTTCCAGCGCCTTGCGCACCGCCGGCTGCGCCGATAGCTGCCCCGCCGGGAACTGCGGCTGCTGATAGAACGCCGTAATCTCGCTGCGATCCAGGTTGGCCGACCACAGCGGGTAAGGCGCACGCATCGCCGCCATCGTCACCCCGCCATACAGCTCCCACTTCCAGCCCGGCTGCCAGGCGATCAGTTCCGCTACGCGGCCGTCACGCACCGTGGGATCGCTCTGCAGCCACTGTTTGACCTTGTCGACCTGCGCCTGCTGGTTTGGGTTGATCATCTCCATCAGCACGCTGCCCTGCGGCCGCCGTTGCGGCAGCTGCTGCACCAGCCATTGCTCAATCTGATGGTGGTAAGGATTGTCATGCTTCTCCCCCAGGATCACCCGCGGCTGCTGCGCCAATCGCGTCAACAGCTGCTCCGGTGTCAGGGTCGCGCCGCTGTGCAGATCGGTGATGCTACCCAGACTCGCGACGTCGCTGGCCGGCGTCTTAACCGGCGTTTGGCTGCAGGCGCCAAGCGCCAACGCCGCCAATAAAATCAGATATCTCATCATGTTGCCCCATTATCGAAAATGGCGACATTATAGATAATAATTATCATTTGCATATAGATCTGGCTTAACGATTTTTTTACGTGGCGATCGCCGGCTGCGCATTGCGTTGAAAAAGCATTGCGGGTATAACCAATAGCCATTCAGATATTTAGACGTCTATACGGATAGATTATTATGCAACCATCGGCACCCGCCGCAGGACAGTTCAAACGCAGCATGAAGGCCCGGCACCTGGTGATGCTATCGCTGGGCGGCGTGATCGGCACCGGGCTGTTTTTCAACACCGGCTACATCATCTCCACCACCGGCGCGCTCGGCACGCTGCTGGCCTACCTGATCGGCGCGCTGGTGGTGTATCTGGTGATGCTGTGCCTGGGCGAGCTGTCGGTGGCGATGCCGGAAACCGGCGCCTTTCACGTCTATGCTTCACGCTATCTGGGGCCGGCCACCGGCTATGCCGTCGCCTGGCTGTATTGGCTCACCTGGACGGTGGCGCTCGGCTCCAGCCTCACCGCCGCCGGATTCTGCATGCAGTACTGGTTCCCGCAGTCGCCGGTGTGGCTGTGGTGCCTGATCTTCTGCGCGGCCATTTTCCTGCTTAACGTGGTGACCACCCGCTTTTTCGCCGAAAGCGAATTCTGGTTTTCGCTGATCAAAGTGGTGACCATTCTGGCGTTTATCATTCTGGGCGGCGCCGCCATGTTCGGCCTGCTGCCGATGAAAGACGGCACGCCGGCGCCGTTCCTGCATAACCTGACCGCTTCCGGCTGGCTGCCGCACGGCACGCTGCCGATCCTGATGACCATGGTGGCGGTGAACTTTGCCTTCTCCGGCACGGAACTGATCGGCATCGCCGCCGGTGAAACCGAGAACCCGGAAAAAGTCGTGCCGCTGGCGATCCGCACCACGGTGATCCGCCTGATGCTGTTCTTTATCGGCACGGTCTTCGTGCTGGCGGCGTTGATCCCGATGGATCAGGCGGGGATCGTCAAAAGCCCGTTCGTGCTGGTGTTTGAACGCATCGGCGTGCCTTACGCCGCCGATATCTTCAACTTCGTGATCCTGACCGCCATCCTCTCGGCGGCCAACTCCGGCCTGTACGCTTCAGGGCGCATGCTGTGGTCGCTGGCCCACCAGCGCACCCTGCCGGCCTACTTTGCGCGCGTCAATGCGCGCGGCATTCCGATCAACGCCCTGACCTTCAGCATGCTCGGCGGCGTGCTGGCGCTGCTGACCAGCGTGATCGCGCCGGACACGGTGTTTGTCGCCCTGTCGGCGACCTCCGGTTTTGCGGTGGTGGCGGTGTGGCTGAGCATCTGCGCGGCCCACTTTGCTTTCCGCCGCGCCTACCTGCGCAGCGGCCAGCCGATAAGCGGCCTGAAATACCGTGCGCCCGGCTACCCATTGACACCGATCCTCGGCTTCGCACTATGCCTGCTGGCCTGCATCGGGCTGGCGTTCGATCCGGAGCAGCGCATTGCGCTCTACTGCGGGCTGCCGTTCGTCGCCTTGTGCTACCTCACCTATTTCCTGACCCGGCGCGCCGGGCAAAAAACCGCTTTGGGAGAACAACATGTCGGTTAATAACCCCGTCGCCCGCCTGCTGGCCGAACACCCCACGCTGATCCTGGACGGTGCGCTGGCTACCGAACTGGAAGCGCGCGGCTGCGATCTGACCGATCCGCTGTGGTCGGCCAAGGTGCTGATTGAAAATCCCGAGCTTATCTATCAGGTGCATCTCGATTATTTCAACGCCGGCGCCCACTGCGCCATCACCGCCAGCTATCAGGCCACGCCGCAGGGCTTCTCGCGCCGCGGCCTGGATCAGGAGCAATCGCTGGCGTTGATCGCCAAAAGCGTGCAGCTGGCGCAACGCGCGCGCCGCGATTATCTGGCCGCGCACCCGCAGGCGGCGCCGCTGCTGATCGCCGGTTCGGTGGGCCCTTACGGCGCCTATCTGGCCGACGGCTCGGAATACCGCGGCGACTACCGGCTGGCGCAGGATGACATGATTGCCTTCCACCGGCCGCGCCTCGCAGCCCTGGCCGCCGCCGGCGTCGATCTGCTGGCCTGCGAAACGCTGCCGTCGTTCACCGAACTGCAGGCGCTGCTGACGCTGCTGCAGGAGTTCCCGACGCTCGGTGCCTGGTTCGCCTTCACCCTACGCGACAGCCAACATCTCAGCGACGGCACGCCGCTGACGGAGGTCCTGTCCGCGCTGCGCGGCAACCCGCAGGTGCTGGCGATCGGCATCAACTGCATCGCGCTGGACAAGGTCGCTCCGGCGCTGCGCCAACTGGGCGCGCTGGCCGACAAACCGCTGCTGGTTTATCCGAACTCCGGCGAGCACTACGATGCGGTGAGCAAAACCTGGCACGCCTGCGGCGGCGAGCACGGCAGCCTGGCGGATCAGGCGACGGAGTGGAGCACGCTCGGCGCACAATTGATCGGCGGCTGTTGCCGCACCACCCCGCAGGATATCCGCGCCATCGCCGCGCGCTGTAAGGTATAAAAAAGCCCCCGGCGCCAACGGCGCAGGGGGCCAGTCACTCAACCCGGGCTTACAGTGGTTCGGTCTGGGCTTCCACTACCGCCAGCGCCACCATGTTGACGATGCGGCGCACCGAGGCGATCGGCGTCAGGATGTGCACCGGCTTGGCGACCCCCATCAGCACCGGCCCGACGGTCACCCCTTCCGAGCAGGAGACGCGCAGCAGGTTGTAGCTGATGCGCGCCGCTTCCATGTTCGGCATGATCAGCAGGTTGGCCGAGCCTTTCAGCGGGCTGTCCGGCATCAGATCGTGACGGATGCTTTCCACCAATGCGGCGTCACCGTGCATTTCGCCGTCGATCTCCAGCTCCGGCGCCAGCTCGTTCACCAACTCCAGCGTTTTGCGCATCTTGCGCGCCGCCGGGCAGTCGGAAGAGCCGAAGCTGGAGTGAGACAGCAGCGCCACCTTCGGCTCGATGCCGAAGCGGCGCACGGTTTCCGCCGCCATCAGGGTGATCTCCGCCAGCTGCTCCGGCGTCGGATCGTCGTTAACGTAGGTGTCGGCGATAAAGGTGTTGCCGCTCGGCAGCAACAGCGCGTTCATCGCGCCGGCGACGTGCGCGCCTTCACGGAAGCCGAACACGTTCTTCACCACGTCGTAATGCTCGTGATAGCTGCCGATGGTGCCGCAGATCATCGCGTCCGCTTCGCCGCGGTGCAGCATGATGGCGGCGATCAGCGTCGGGTTACCGATCACCGCGCGCCGCGCCTGTTCCTGCGAAACGCCGCGGCGTTTCATGATCTGGTAGTACTCGCCCCAGTATTCGTTGAAACGCGGATCCGACTCGTTGTTCACCACTTCGAAATCTTTGCCCGGCGTCAGCTGCAGGCCCAGCTTTTTCAGGCGCATCTCGATCACGCTCGGGCGGCCGACCAGGATCGGGAAGGCCAGCCCCTGCGACACCAGCTCTTGCGTGGCGTGCAGCACGCGCTCTTCCTCGCCTTCCGCCAGCACCACCCGCTTCACCTCTTTGCGCGCCTGCGAGAAGATCGGTTTCATGAACAGGTTGGTTTTGTAGACGAACTCCGCCAGCTTCTCGACGTAGGCGTCGAAGTCTTCGATCGGGCGCGTCGCCACGCCGGAATCCATCGCCGCCTTGGCCACCGCCGGCGCGATCTTGACGATCAGGCGCGGATCGAACGGTTTCGGAATGATGTATTCCGGGCCGAAGGAGAGATCCTGGTCATCATAGGCGGAAGCCACCACGTCGCTCTGCTCCGCCAGCGCCAGATCGGCGATGGCATGCACGCAGGCCAGTTTCATCTCTTCGTTGATAGTGGTGGCGCCCACGTCCAGCGCGCCGCGGAAAATGAACGGGAAGCACAGGACGTTGTTCACCTGGTTCGGGTAGTCGGAACGGCCGGTACAGATGATGGCGTCCGGGCGCACCGCTTTGGCCAGCGGCGGCAGAATTTCCGGTTCCGGGTTGGCCAGCGCCATGATCAGCGGATCGCGCGCCATGGTTTTCACCATATCCTGCGTCAGGACGCCCGGGCCGGAGCAGCCGAGGAAGATGTCGGCGTTCGGGATGGCGTCGCCCAGCGTGCGCTGACCGTTATCCTCGATGGCATAGGCGGCTTTGGTCTGCTCCATGTTGGCGTCGCGGCCTTTATAGATGACGCCCTTGGAATCGCAGACGGTGATGTTCTGTTGACGCAGCCCCAGCGCCACCAGCAGGTTCAGACAGGCGATAGAGGCCGCACCGGCGCCGGACACCACCAGCCGCACATCGGAGATATTCTTCTTCACCACGCGCAGGCCGTTGAGCACCGCCGCAGTGGTGATGATCGCCGTGCCGTGCTGGTCGTCGTGGAACACCGGGATCTTCATGCGCTCACGCAGTTTCTGTTCGATGTAGAAACACTCCGGCGCCTTGATATCTTCCAGGTTGATGCCGCCGAAGGTCGGTTCCAGCGCGGCGATAATGTCGATTAATTTGTCAGGGTTATGCTCATCCACTTCGATATCAAACACGTCGATACCGGAAAACTTCTTGAACAAAACGCCCTTGCCTTCCATCACCGGCTTACCGGCCAACGCGCCGATATTGCCCAGACCCAGTACCGCCGTGCCGTTGGAAATCACCGCCACCAGGTTGCCGCGCGCGGTGTATTTGTAGGCCGCCAGCGGATCTTCGGCGATCTCGAGGCAAGGCGCGGCGACGCCCGGCGAATAGGCCAGCGCCAGATCGCGCTGGGTCGCCAACGGTTTGGTAGGGGAAACCTGGATCTTCCCTGGGACAGGAAACTGATGGAAATCAAGGGCACTCTGTTTGAGCTGTTCGTCCATTATGGATTCCTTTGTTTTTTGCTTTTATGTTGAGGTAAGGCTTTGAGGCTGCGCCCTGCCGTGGGCCATGGCGCCCAAGTACAATGACAGGGCACAGCCTTGAAGTATAGTGAGAGAAACATCACAAACTTTGAAGCGGACCATAACCTTGGCCGAAAGACCGTTTTAAAAGTAAAAAAAGGATCGCAAGACGAGTCGGAGAAGCGCCGCCATCAGTATGGCGGCAGCGTGGCGCGCCAGGCGTTGAGCGTCTCTACCTGACCGGCGCAAATGTGTAACGAGGTTTGTAACGCCAGGGTATAGCTTACCGCATCGCCCCAGGTCTCCCCTTGCAGCTGCGGTTGCTCACAAGGCGCAAACACCGACTCAGGGGGCAACAGCGGCACGGCCTGCTGCGGCGGTGGCCGGGCGCAGGAGCTCAAGCACAGCGCGAGGCAGAGGCTGAGCAGCGCAGGGATCGTTTTTAATCGCTTCACGGTATTTCCTCTGATAAGCCTCGTGTTGTTGGCGCAGCTGCTGTTCCTGCCGCTGCTGCGCCGCCATCAGCGCACGGTTTTGCGCATCCTGAGTCTGCAGGGTGGCGATTAGTCCGGCCTGCTGCGCCAGGCTTTTCTGTAGCTCTGCCGCCTGTTGCCGCGCAGACGCCAACTGGTGCGACAGCAGCGAGCTATAGCCACCCAGGCAGATTGCCGCCAGCAACAACAGCAGCAAGCCGCCCTGCATCAGTTTTTGCAGCCAACCGCTCATGCCGGGTAGTCCCGGAACGGCAGTTGGAAGTGCGGGCCATCCTTGAGGGTTTTCCATTCGCCGCCCCATTCGACGTTGATGCCGCATTCACGCGCCGCGCGCCGCACCGCTACCGCGATCTGCGCGTAGTAATCCCACTCCCAGGAGACCACGCCCGCCGGCATCGCCACCACGTCCACCGCGTGGCCGGTCAGGTGGCGGCTGCGCAGCGTTTGGCTGCTGCCGGCGCGCACCATTTCCCGCTGGCGCGCCATGCTGCGCAGCCCCTCGCTGACGGAAAACGGCACCAGCGAATAACGCAGCGCCAGACGAATCACGCGCACCAGATCCGGGTGCACGCCGCGCAGGTTATCTTCGCTGCGGGCGGTAAAGCGAATCTCTTCGATGTCATTTAACATTTTTAAACCCCGTCTTTTTGCCGATGAATTTTTTAATTAAGGCGTTGATGTAATCCGCCCCCATAAAACCAATCAGTACGCTGGCCAAATTCGCCCAATTTAATTCCAGGCCCATCAACGCCAGCGCATCGCGCACCGTCCAGGCTAATAACGCACACATCGCCGCATTCAATAAACGGCGCCGAATACCCACGTTGCGATAGGCACCGTGCAATAGCGCCATCACGCCGGCCAAAATGGCGTTCAATACCGGCTGAAGATATTCACATACTCGCTGGACTATTAAGCCAACAGCGTCAGGCTCTATGCTGGACATAGCTCATCTCCTTTTTTATTTTTAATTAAATGCCAATCACGGCCGGTGGGACATCGGATAATCAGAATCTAGTTAAGGATGCTATTACAAAGCAAATGAATAAATACAGGCCCTATGGTCGAATTCATTCATGCTGAGCGCTGACACAACTCATCAGCGCCAATTTATGCGGCAGTGAATAAAAATTCACTGTTATCGTGATTTATTTCGACTTTCGTTTTCACGAAAAATAAACATTAATGTCTGCGGGAAATAGTTCCCCAACATAAAAACAGCCACCCTGGAGAAATACCATGTCCACACGCAAAGCCGTTATTGGGTATTATTTTATTCCGACCAACCAAATCAATAATTACACCGAGACCGATACGTCTGTCGTGCCGTTCCCGGTTTCCAACATCACGCCGGCCAAAGCCAAACAGCTGACGCACATCAACTTCTCGTTCCTGGATATCAACAGCAATCTGGAATGCGCCTGGGATCCGGCCACCAACGATGCCAAAGCGCGCGATGTGGTCAACCGTCTGACCGCGCTCAAAGCGCACAACCCCAGCCTGCGCATCATGTTCTCCATCGGCGGCTGGTACTACTCCAACGATTTGGGCGTGTCGCACGCCAACTACGTCAACGCGGTGAAGACCCCGGCGTCGCGCACCAAGTTTGCCCAATCCTGCGTGCGCATCATGAAGGATTACGGCTTCGACGGCGTGGACATCGACTGGGAGTATCCGCAAGCCTCAGAAGTGGACGGTTTCATTGCCGCGCTGCAGGAGATCCGCACCCTGCTGAACCAGCAAACCGTCGCCGACGGCCGCCAGACGCTGCCGTATCAATTGACCATCGCCGGTGCCGGCGGCGCTTTCTTCCTGTCGCGCTATTACAGCAAGCTGGCGCAGATCGTCGCGCCGCTCGATTACATCAACCTGATGACCTACGATCTGGCCGGCCCCTGGGAGAAGATCACCAACCACCAGGCGGCGCTGTTCGGCGACGCGGCCGGGCCGACCTTCTACAACGCGCTGCGCGAAGCCAATCTGGGCTGGAGCTGGGAAGAGCTGACCCGAGCCTTCCCCAGCCCGTTCAGCCTGACGGTCGACGCCGCGGTGCAGCAACACCTGATGATGGAAGGCGTGCCGAGCGCCAAAATCGTGATGGGCGTCCCCTTCTACGGCCGCGCCTTCAAGGGCGTCAGCGGCAGTAACGGCGGCCAGTACAGCAGCCACAGCACACCGGGTGAAGATCCGTATCCGAACACCGATTACTGGCTGGTGGGTTGCGAAGAGTGCGTGCGCGACAAGGATCCGCGCATCGCTTCCTATCGCCAGCTGGAGCAGATGCTGCTGGGCAACTACGGCTATCAGCGGTTGTGGAACGACAAGACCAAAACCCCTTACCTGTACCATGCGCAAAAAGGGCTGTTCGTCACCTATGACGATGCCGAAAGCTTCAAATACAAAGCGAAGTACATCAAGCAACAGCAGCTGGGCGGCGTGATGTTCTGGCATCTGGGGCAGGACAACCGCAACGGCGATCTGCTGGCCGCGCTGGATCGCTATTTCAACGCCGCAGACTATGACGACAGCCAGCTGGATATGGGTACCGGCCTGCGCTACACCGGCGTCGGCCCCGGCAACCTGCCGATCATGACCGCGCCGGCTTATGTGCCGGGCACCACTTATGCGCAGGGCGCGCTGGTGTCCTATCAGGGTTACGTCTGGCAGACCAAGTGGGGTTACATCACCTCCACGCCGGGTTCCGACAGCGCCTGGCTGAAGGTGGGCCGCGTGGCGTAAGCCATAAAAAAACCCCGTAGCCGAACGCTGCGGGGTTTTCATTGAGTTAACCGTTTGATTTTCGCGTCCCTTCGTCTCTATTCCTTCAGTTGTGGCACCAAGGATACCCGCCATCCCGCACCACTTCCCGGCCCATCAGGCTGTAAACATCGCTTTTGCGCGTCAGCCGCTCATGCCACCAGCTAAATCCGGCGCCCTTGCTGGCCGGGTGCCACGCCAGCCAAATCATTTCGTCGCCCTTTTGCATTTCCACCGGCACCGTCACCAGTTCGCCGCTGGCCAATTCCTTTTCGATCAGCGCAGGCGGCAGAAAAGCGTGGCCGATGCCGCGTTTGAGCAGCGCCAGGTTGCTTTCCACGTCGCACACCACCAGCTGGCGCTGCAAAGGCAGCGTGCCGTGATTGCGTTTGGGCAGCTCATGGCTGCTGTCGGCGATCACCACCACGATGTCGTTCAAGCGCTGCTTCTTGCACACCGGCTTTCTCTGCGCCGCGAACGGGTGCGAGGGCGACACGCACAGCACAAAGTTGAGCTTGCCGAGCATCAGGGTTTTGGCCTGCACGCTGTCGGGGATTTGGCCGATAGCGATGATCAGATCCGCCCGGTTGTTCTTCAGCGCATCCCAGGTGCCGTTCAACGCTTCCCGCTGCACTGAGATATTGGCGTTCGGGCAATGCTGAATATAATCGCGGATATCCTGCGTCAGGGTCTCCAGTGGGAAGAAGGTGTCTACCGCCAGGCGGATATTATTGTCCAGCTTGGGGATGTTACGCACCCGGCTTTCCAGATCCTGTACCGCATTTAATATCCAGCCGCCTTCCTGCAGGAGAAATTCCCCTTCATCCGTCAGGGTAATCATGGGGCCATTGCGATGAAAAAGTTTCACGCAGAGTTTGCTTTCAATATTGGAAACCCGATAAGAGATCGCCGAAGGCGTTTTATGCAGCGCCTCCGCCGCCATAGAGAAAGAGCCGGTGCTCTTGATGGTACTGATTATTTTAATCGCGTCCAGGGATAATCTAGTCATACAAATTCCTCTTTAAAATAAAATAAGAAAAATGACACTAAATTCCCACGGTGGTGGCGCACAAAAATCGATCAAATCGAACAAGGGTACTCAACGCAACAAGCAATATACGTCATAAATGAGAGCGCTATCTTAAATACTATTCATCACTAGATGATATAAATTTCATCATAGCGCCGTGCTTTTACACTGTGACAGTAAAATAAATTCAGCCTAACGATCAAAGATCGTCATCATAATAATTTTAGTTAATAGCCGTTAAAACATTCCGCTCTACCGCACAACCAGAATGATAAAAATAAAACAAGCCGACAAGAAGGGGTATTTCTAATTGCGTTATTAGCCTCTCATTTTGTCGGTGAAATACGCTCAACTTACAACATAATTTCAGTCAGGAGTGACTTATGAACAAAACTTCCCGTACCCTGCTCTCTCTGGGCCTGCTGAGCGCGGCCATGTTCGGCGTTTCGCAACAGGCGAATGCCCACGGTTATGTCGAATCGCCGGCCAGCCGCGCCTATCAGTGCAAACTGCAGCTCAACACCCAGTGCGGCAGCGTGCAGTATGAACCACAGAGCGTCGAAGGCCTGAAAGGCTTCCCGCAGGCCGGCCCGGCTGACGGCCATATCGCCAGCGCCGACAAATCCACCTTCTTCGAACTGGATCAGCAAACGCCGACGCGCTGGAATAAGCTCAACCTGAAAACCGGCCCGAACTCCTTTACCTGGAAGCTGACCGCGCGTCACAGCACCACCAGTTGGCGCTATTTCATCACCAAGCCGAACTGGGACGCTTCCCAGCCGCTGACCCGCGCTTCCTTTGACCTGACGCCGTTCTGCCAGTTCAACGACGGCGGCGCCATCCCTGCCGCACAGGTGACCCACCAGTGCAATATACCGGCAGATCGCAGCGGTTCGCACGTGATCCTTGCCGTGTGGGATATAGCCGACACCGCCAACGCTTTCTACCAGGCGATCGATGTCAACCTGAGTAAATAATCGGCAAAGTGAGGCGATCTTTGAGGGTTCAGCCTGGCGCTGAACCCTTCTTTTTTTGGCTCTCACTCTACTGCCCCCTCGCCGCAAGCCGCGCCCCGCCTGGGTTTATTCGGCATTCATTGTTATTATCCATCGCAACAATCAGAAAAAGCGCATTTTCATTCCCGACCCGATGATGCAGTGTGTTCCCCCTATGATGAAAAAGGTTCTCATTTCCCTACGTTGAGCTTGGTCAAGGAGCTTATTAATGAATCAATTAGACGCACTCAAGCAGCTGACCACGGTGGTCGCCGACAGCGGCGATATCGAATCCATCCGCCAGTTCGAACCCCAGGACGCCACCACCAACCCTTCGCTGATCCTGAAAGCCGCCGCGCTGCCGCAGTACAAGGCGCTGATCGCCGAAGCGCTGGATTACGCCCGTCGTCAGGGCGGCAGCAAGGAAACCCAGCTGATCAACGCCAGCGATAAGCTGGCGGTCAATATCGGCGTCGAGATCCTCAAAAGCGTGCCGGGCCGCATCTCCACCGAAGTGGACGCCCGCCTGTCGTTCGATCGCGGCATGTGCGTCGCCAAAGCGCGCAAGCTGATCGCCATGTATCAGGAACAAGGCATCGACAAATCGCGCATCCTGATCAAACTGGCTTCCACCTGGGAAGGCATCAAAGCCGCCGAAGAGCTGGAAAAAGAAGGCATCAACACCAACCTGACGCTGCTGTTCTCCTTCGCCCAGGCCCGCGCCTGCGCCGAAGCCGGCGTGTATCTGATCTCGCCGTTCGTCGGCCGCATCTATGACTGGTACCAGGCCAAACAGCCTGCCGCCGACTACGATGCCGATCAGGATCCGGGCGTGAAGTCGGTGCGTACCATCTATGAATACTACAAGCGTCATCGTTACCAGACGGTGATCATGGGCGCCAGCTTCCGTAAGGTTGAGCAGATTTTGGCGCTGGCCGGCTGCGATCGCCTGACCATCGCACCAAACCTTTTGGAACAGCTGAAAAACAGCGACCAGCCGGTCGAGCGCAAGCTGACCCCGTCTACCGAGGGCTTCCATCAACCTGCCCCGCTGGCTGAAGCGGAGTTCCGCTGGCTGCACAACCAGGACGCCATGGCGGTGGAAAAACTCGCCGAAGGCATCCGCCTGTTCGCCGTCGACCAGCAGAAGCTGGAAGACATGTTGGCCGCTCAACTGTAATCGCACTGGAGTTTCGTTATGTCTTCTCGTAAAGAGCTTGCCAACGCCATCCGCGCACTCAGCATGGACGCCGTACAAAAAGCAAATTCCGGCCACCCGGGTGCCCCTATGGGCATGGCGGACATCGCCGAAGTCCTGTGGCGTGACTACCTCAACCACAACCCGACTAACCCGCACTGGGCTGACCGCGACCGTTTCGTGCTCTCCAACGGCCACGGCTCCATGTTGATTTACAGCCTCCTGCACCTCACCGGCTACGACCTGCCGATGCGCGAGCTGGAAAACTTCCGTCAGCTGCACTCCAAAACCCCAGGGCACCCAGAGTACGGCTACACCCCAGGCGTTGAGACCACCACCGGCCCGCTGGGCCAGGGCATCGCCAACGCCGTCGGCTTCGCCATCGCCGAACGCACCCTGGCGGCGCAGTTCAACCGCCCGGGCCACGACATCGTTGACCACCACACCTACGCCTTCATGGGCGACGGCTGCATGATGGAAGGCATCTCGCACGAAGTCTGCTCCCTGGCCGGTACCCTCAAGCTCGGCAAGCTGACCGCTTTCTACGATGACAACGGCATCTCCATCGACGGCCACGTCGACGGCTGGTTCACCGACGACACCGCCCTGCGCTTCGAAGCCTACGGCTGGCACGTGGTGCGCAACGTCGACGGCCACAACCCGGACGCCATCAAGGCCGCGATTGAAGAAGCCCGCAAGGTGACCGACAAGCCATCGCTGCTGATGTGCAAGACCGTTATCGGCTTCGGTTCGCCGAACAAGGCCGGCACCCATGACGTGCACGGCGCCGCGCTGGGCGCCGCCGAAGTGGCCGCCACCCGCGAAGCGCTGGGCTGGAAATACGCCGCCTTTGAAATCCCGCAGGACATCTACGCCCAGTGGGACGCCAAAGAAGCCGGTCAGGCCAAAGAAGCGGCCTGGAACGACAAGTTCGCCGCCTACGCCAGGGCCTTCCCGGAGCAGGCTGCCGAGTTCAAGCGCCGCATGAACGGCGAGCTGCCGGCCGACTGGAAAGCCGACGCCAGGGCGTTCGTGGAAAAACTGCAGGCCAATCCGGCCAACATCGCCAGCCGCAAGGCGTCGCAGAACGCGCTGGAAGCGTTCGGCAAGGTGCTGCCGGAGTTCCTGGGCGGCTCCGCCGACCTGGCGCCGAGCAACCTGACCATGTGGTCCGGCTCGAAAGCGCTGAACGTTGACCCGGCGGGCAACTACATTCATTACGGCGTGCGCGAGTTCGGCATGACCGCCATCACCAACGGCATCGCGCTGCACGGCGGCTTCCTGCCGTATTCGGCGACCTTCCTGATGTTCGTGGAATACGCCCGCAACGCGGTGCGCATGGCGGCGCTGATGAAGCTGCGCAACGTGTTCGTCTACACCCATGACTCCATCGGTCTGGGCGAAGACGGCCCGACCCACCAGCCGGTGGAGCAGCTGGCGAGCCTGCGCGTGACCCCGAACATGAGCACCTGGCGTCCGTGTGACCAGGTGGAGTCGGCGGTGGCGTGGCAGTACGGCATCGAGCGCAACGACGGCCCGACCACCCTGGTGTTCTCGCGCCAGAACCTGACCCAGCAGCCGCGCACCGCAGAGCAGCTGGCGAACGTGTACCGCGGCGGCTACGTGCTGAAAGACTGCGCGGGCACGCCGGACGTCATCCTGATTGCCACCGGCTCTGAAGTGGGCATCACGGTGGAAGCGGCGGACACGCTGACCGCAGCGGGCCGCAAGGTGCGCGTGGTGTCGATGCCGTCGACCGACGCGTTCGACAAGCAGGATGCGGCGTACCGCGAGTCGGTGTTGCCGGCGGCGGTAACGGCGCGCGTGGCGGTGGAAGCGGGCATCGCGGACTACTGGTACAAGTACGTGGGCCTGAACGGCGCCATCGTGGGCATGACCACCTTTGGTGAGTCGGCGCCGGCGGAGCAGCTGTTCGCCGAGTTCGGCTTCACCGTGGACAACGTGGTGGCGAAGGCGCAGGCGCTGCTGAAGTAAGCGGCCTGGCGCAAGCCGATAAAAAAGCCGGTCATCGTGACCGGCTTTTTTTATGCCATCACCCGATGAATCTGCAAATATTGCAGCAGCATGATGGTCTTGCCGTCTTTAATGCGGCCGTCGGCGATCATCGCCACCGCTTCACTGAACGGCAGTTCGATCACTTCGATATCTTCATCTTCAATGCCGCCGCCGGCCGCGCGCCGCTCATCGTCATGGTATTCGGCGATAAAGAAGTGCACGATCTCGGTCACGCCGCCCGGCGACATGTAGGCTTCGAAGATTTTCTTGACCTCGCCCACCTGAAAACCGGTCTCTTCCACCGCTTCGCGGCGCGCGCACTGCTCCGGGGAATCGGCGTCCAGCAGGCCGGCGCAGGCCTCGAGCAGCATGCCGCTTTCGTTGCCGTTGACATAGGTCGGCATACGGAACTGATTGGTCAGCACCACCGTGCCCTTGGCGCGGTTGTACAGCAAAATGGTGGCGCCGTTGCCGCGATCGTAGACCTCGCGCACCTGTTGCACCGAACCGCCGTTTTTGCGTTTCAGATCGAACGTGTACTTGTGCAGCACATACCAGTTGTTCGACAGCAGCTCTTTCTTCACATTCTCAATTTTCGACGACATGACCCTTTTCCCTTGAGTTACAACCTGAAGATCATACCGCGATTACGCCGCGCTGCGGCAGACGATTTGCAACAAAACATCATCGCTCCCAGCCGGACAAGCCGGGACTTAATATTGCTTAAAATAATGAAAAATAAGTCGCGCTCAGGCGCATGACATTGCATAAAACCCAGTGCGATTCGCCACCCAAAGACAAATCGTCAGAGGAAACCGGCCCGCCGCTGAAAATCGACGAGCGTTTCGCTATTCATTTGATTACACGACGACAATTGTTCCCGTTTTGTTGACAACTTGATACAAATCGCGGTGCATTTTAGTTGCAAAAGTTATAGTTTTGCTTTCGAATGAAACTGGCGAAGCGCCTCACCTGAGAGAAGGATCCGTGATTGCTTGTTAAACGTTCCGTGACCGGCAGCCTGGCTAGAGCGCTGTTCGGCATCGTGATACTGTCGGTGCTCGCCACCGGGCTGGCGTTGACCACCGTCGCCGGCAGCCAGAGCGACGCCGAAGCGATCAATATCGCCGGTTCGCTGCGCATGCAAAGCTACCGGCTGGCTTTCGATCTCGACCAGCAGAGCCCGGAGCTGCACCTGCAGCAGTACCGGCACTCTTTACAGGCGCCTGCGCTGCAAAACCTGGCGCGGTTTTACGTACCGGCCGAGGTGCGGAATCACTATCTGGCGCTGCAACGGGCATGGCAAACGATGGAGCGGCAGATCCGCGACGGGCAGGCGGCCGCCTACCGGGCGGAGGTCGCCGGTTACGTCAACCGCGTCGATCATTTCGTTTCCGCCCTGCAGCGCTATTCCGAGTTGAAACTCACCCTGGTGGCCGCCGTCAGCGTGCTCGGTTACGCCGCCATCATCGGTCTGGTGCTGTTTTGCATTCGTTTTATGCGCCGCCAGGTGGTCACGCCGCTGCAGCATCTGGTCGACGCCAGCCAGCGCGTGCAACAGCGTGATTTTCGCCACCCGCAGCTGGACGTGGCGCTGCCGAACGAGCTCGGCGTGCTGTCGCAAACCTTCAGCGCCATGTCGGACGAGCTGGCCCGGCTCTATCAGTCGCTGGAGCTGAAAGTGCAGGAGAAGACCCAGCGCCTGCAGCAGGCCAACGAAACGCTGGAAGTGCTTTATCGCTGTTCGCAGGCGCTGAGCGAGCGCCAGATCGATCAGCAGGCGTTCGAAAATGTGCTGCGCATCGTGCGCCAAAGCGAACGGCTGCGCTGCATTCGGCTGAACGTGGCGGACGACCACGGCCAGTGGCAACTGAGCGAAGGGGAAGCGGCGCCGACGCAGGCCTGGAACACGCTGCCGATCACCCAGAGCGACAAACCGCTGGGCGAGCTGCGTTGGCAACCCGAGGCACACCCGCCGCATCCTCATCTGATGCAGAGCCTGGCCAACATGTTGGGCCGCGGCGTCTACTTCAACCGGGCGCAAAAGCAGCACCAATATTTGCTGTTGATGGAGGAGCGCGCGACCATCGCCCGCGAGCTGCACGATTCGCTGGCGCAGACGCTGTCGTTCCTGCGCATTCAGCTTACGCTGCTCAGGCGCGCCACCGATGCCCCGGCGGCGCAGGCGATTATCGACGATTTCGATCGCACGCTGGCCGATGCCTATCGCCAACTGAGGGAATTACTGGCCACCTTCCGTCTCAATATTCAGGAGGCGGACCTGAACGCCGCGCTGGAGCAGCTGTTGCAGCCATTAAAGGCGCTAACCACCGCGCGGATTCAGTTACACTGTCGGCTGCCCTCGCAGGCGCTCAATGCCCAGCAGCAGGTGCACGCGCTACAGATCGTGCGCGAGGCGGTGCTCAATGCCGTCAAGCACGCCGGGGCGAACGAAATAATCCTGTGTTGCGAAGTCAACGCCGCAGGCGACAACGTATTCAGCATTATCGATGACGGTTGCGGCATCGCCAGTCTGGAGGAACCGGAAGGGCACTACGGTTTGACCATCATGAGCGAACGCGCGGCGCGATTGGGAGGAACGCTGCACATTCGGCGCAGAAGCGGCGGCGGCACGGCGGTCTGCCTGACATTCCCGCCCTGACCTCGCGGCTGTTCACTTTGCGTTACGGCTGCCGCCGGGCAGAAGGCCGCCCGGGGAGGTTTGCGGCGAAGATTGCCGCTATTTTTGAAGAGACAGTCCCACTGTGAAGCACGCCCCAGGGCGCGTTTGAGTGGCTTTACTTGCTACAGGGAGCATATTTCATGGTGATGAAGCAATACCGAGTCATGATCGTTGACGATCATCCGTTGATGCGGCGCGGCATCAAACAACTGCTGGGACTGGATGCGCGATTTGGCGTGGTGGCAGAGGCCGGCAACGGCAGTGAGGCGGTTGCGCTGGCACTGCAGCACACGCCGGACGTGATCTTGTTGGATCTGAACATGAAGGGCATGTCCGGGCTGGATACGCTGCGGGCTCTGCGCGACGAGGGCGTGGACGCACGCATCATCGTGCTGACGGTTTCCGACGCCCGCAGCGATCTGTATGCGCTGATCGACGCCGGCGCCGACGGCTACCTGCTGAAAGACAGCGAACCGGAACAGCTGCTGGAACACATCAGCGCCGCCGCCGAAGGGCAGAACGTGATAAGCGACGCCATAGCCGACTATTTGCTGGCGCGCGGCGAGCAACGCGATCCCTTCGCCGCCTTGACCGAACGCGAATTGGACGTCTTGCAAGAGGTGGCGCGCGGCCTGTCCAACAAGCAGGTGGCGGCGCAGTTGCATATCTCTGAAGAAACCGTGAAGGTGCACATCCGCAACATACTGCGCAAGCTGGACGTGCGTTCGCGCGTGGCGGCGACGGTGATGTACCTGGAGCACAAAAGTCAATGATCGCCCCGCCCCGGCCGATGCGCCGGGGCAGCTTACTCGATGGCGCTGAGCAGCGCCTGATGATGCTGGTGCACCCAGCTCTTGTTGAACGGCCCCCAGCTTTCCAACTGATAAAAACCGTCGTTGTTGCGCACGCCCTGCTGCACGAACTGCAGCTCGACCCCCATGCCGGGCAGCGCTTTCAGCACATCCTGCAACGTGCGGCGCGGCCAGCCGGTCAGCGCCATCAACCGCGGCACATTGGGCCGCTCACTGTGGCTGATCAGCCAGCACAAATAAAGCCGACGGGCAAATACCGGGTTAATTCCCATGCCAAGCTCCTGCTGTAAGGTAAGTCCAGTTTTTACTTTCCGGTTCCCTGCGGCGAAGAGATACGCAAGGCCTTTGATAGTAATAAAAATGTCTTAATAGCGTACAATTACCGACGCCAATGCACCCGCGCCGTTTTCCGCTACCGTTATTTACACTATCTCCTTTTTTTCTCCACGCTTTCCTCGGCTATCCCGAGTAAAGTGCAATAGCGCCGGAATCCTTCCCTGCCGCTGAAATGCATAATTCTGATGCGTTTTAAAGATAGAACAAGTCATAACGAGGTTCGCGCTGCATGGCCAATTTTTTTATTGATCGCCCGATTTTCGCCTGGGTGCTGGCAATTATTCTTTGCCTGACCGGGGCGTTGGCGATTTCTTCCCTACCGGTAGAACAATACCCGAATTTGGCGCCGCCGAACGTGCGCATCAGCGCAACTTACCCAGGTGCTTCGGCGCAAACGCTGGAAAACACCGTTACCCAAATCATTGAACAGAATATGACCGGCCTCGACAACATGATGTATATGTCGTCGCAGAGCACCAATACCGGCCAGGCCACCGTCACGCTGACGTTCGAAGCCGGCACCGATCCCAACGAGGCGATGCAGCAGGTGCAAAACCAGCTGCAGGCGGCGATCAAACGACTGCCGCAGGCGGTGCAGAATCAGGGGGTCACGGTGTCGAAATCCGGCGACACCACGCTGATGATGGTGGCGTTCGTCTCCACCGACAACAGCATGGACAAGCAGGACATCGCCGATTACATCGTCTCCAACCTGCAGGATCCGCTCAGCCGCATCAACGGCGTCGGCAGCATGGACGTGTACGGCTCGCAATACGCCATGCGCATCTGGCTCGATCCCAACAAGCTCAACAGCTACCAGCTCACGACCCAGGACGTGGTCAAGGCCATTCAGTCGCAGAACGCCCAGGTGGCGGTCGGCCAGCTGGGCGGCACGCCGTCGGTCGACAAGCAAGCGCTGAACGCCACCATTAACGCCCAGTCGCAGCTCCAGACGCCGGAACAGTTCCGCCAGATCACCCTTCGGGTCAATCAGGACGGCTCGCTGGTGACGCTGGGCAACGTCGCCACCGTCGAACTGGGCGGCGAGAACTACAACTACCTCAGCCGCTACAACGGCATGCAGGCCGCGGGCATGAATATCAAGTTGGCCTCCGGCGCCAACGAGCTGCAGACCGACCAGTTGGTGAAGGACAAGATCGCAGAGCTGTCGCAGTACTTCCCGCACGGGCTGGAGGCCAAAGTGGCCTATGAAACCACCCCGTTCGTCAAAGCCTCGATCAAGGACGTGGTGAAAACGCTGCTGGAAGCCATCCTGCTGGTGTTTCTGGTGATGTACCTGTTCCTGCAGAATTTCCGCGCCACGCTGATCCCCACCATCGCCGTGCCGGTGGTGCTGATGGGCACCTTCGCCATCCTTTCCGCCTGCGGCTTCAGCATCAACACCCTCACCATGTTCGCCATGGTGCTGGCGATCGGCCTGCTGGTGGACGACGCCATCGTGGTGGTGGAAAACGTCGAACGCGTGATGAGCGAGGAAGGCCTGCCGCCGCGTGAAGCCACGCGCAAATCCATGGGGCAAATCCAGAGCGCGCTGGTCGGCATCGCGCTGGTGCTGTCGGCGGTGTTCGTGCCGATGGCGTTCTTCGGCGGCACCACCGGCGCCATCTATCGCCAGTTCTCCATCACCATCGTCTCCGCCATGGTGCTGTCGGTGCTGGTGGCGATGATCCTGACCCCGGCTCTGTGCGCCACGCTGCTAAAACCGATCGCCAAGGGGCACCATCACGGCAAGCGCGGCTTCTTCGGCTGGTTCAACCGCATGTTCAACCGCAACGCCGAACGCTATGAGCGCGGCGTGGGGCGGATCCTGCACGCCAGCGGCCGCTACATGGTGATTTATTTGCTGTTGCTCGGCGGCATGGCGCTACTGTTCATCAAGCTGCCGACCTCGTTCCTGCCGCAGGAAGACCGCGGTATCTTCACCGTTCAGGTGCAGCTGCCGTCGGGCTCGACCCTGCAGCAAACCTCTAAAGTGGTGGAAAAGGTTGAGCAGTACTTCCTCACCGAAGAGAAACAGGATGTGGTGTCGGTGTTCGCCATCATCGGCTCCGGCCCGGGCGGCAACGGCCAAAACGTGGCGCGTCTGTTCGTGCGATTGAAAGACTGGGATCTGCGCACCTCGGGCGCCAACAGTTCGTTCGACATCATCGATCGCGCCACCCTGGCGTTCAACAAGATTAACGAAGCGCGGGTGATCGCCAGCAGCCCGCCGGCGATCACCGGCCTCGGCAACGCCTCCGGCTTCGATATGGAGTTGGAAGACCACGCCGGGCTCGGCCACGCCAAACTGATGGCAGCGCGCGATCAACTGCTGCAGCTGGCCGGGCAAAACCCGCTGCTGTCGCGCGTGCGCCACAACGGCCTGGACGACAGCCCACAGCTGCAAATCGATATCGATCAGCGCAAGGCTCAGGCGCTGGGCGTGTCGATCGACGACATCAACAATACCCTCTCTACCGCCTGGGGCTCGACCTACGTCAATGATTTCGTCGACCGCGGCCGGGTGAAAAAAGTCTACGTGCAGGCCGCAGCGCCGTTCCGCATGCTGCCGGATGACATCAACAAATGGTATGTACGCAACAGCGCAGGCGGCATGGTGCCGTTCTCGGCCTTCGCCACCTCGCACTGGGAATACGGCTCACCGCGGCTGGAGCGCTATAACGGCAGCTCGGCGCTGGAGATCGTCGGCGAGGCGGCCAACGGCGTCAGCACCGGCACCGCCATGGCGGAAATGGAGAAGCTGGTCAGCCAATTGCCGACCGGCTTTGGCCTGGAATGGACCGCGATGTCCTATCAGGAACGGCTGTCCGGTTCGCAGGCGCCGGCGCTGTACGCCATCTCGCTGCTGGTGGTGTTCCTGTGCCTGGCGGCGCTGTATGAGAGCTGGTCGATTCCGTTCTCGGTGATGCTGGTGGTGCCGCTGGGGGTGATCGGCGCGGTCGCCGCCACCTGGCTGCGCGGGCTGGAGAACGACGTTTATTTCCAGGTCGGCCTGTTGACCATCATTGGGCTGTCGGCGAAAAACGCCATTCTGATCGTCGAGTTCGCCAATGAGTTGAACCATAAAGGGCAGGATCTGATGTCCGCGACGCTCGACGCCTCACGCATGCGTCTGCGGCCGATCCTGATGACCTCGTTGGCGTTTATCTTCGGCGTGCTGCCGATGGCCACCAGCAGCGGCGCCGGTTCCGGCAGTCAGCATGCGGTCGGCACCGGGGTCATGGGCGGCATGATCTCCGCCACCCTGCTGGCCATTTTCTTCGTGCCGCTGTTCTTCGTGCTGGTGCGCCGCCGTTTCCCGGGTAACGCGCATCCGGCAGGCAATACGACGGGCGCCGGGGACTGAATCGCAGGGGATAAAAAAAGCAGCGTCGGGTAGCCGATGCTGCTTTTTCTGAACGATAATTTTCGTTCCCAAGGTGTTTCAGTGACGTTCCAATGACTCAACCTTGCCATCTGCTTCAACGCTGTGTCAGTTGCCCAACATCTCATCAATGAAGTCTTTCCAGTTTCCTAATTCACGATCAACCATAATACTTTACAACCTCAATTATTTGACGAAGCGGATTCTACGCCTGTTTTTTGACCATGTGAAGGGAAACGGGAACGATGCCGGGCCCGGAAACCGGGGCTAGCGCACATTTTCGTATTTATCTGATCAATACTCAGTGCAGCTATTCCCTTGTGATATCAATTTCTCCACGATAGCGTGTAAAAGGTATAAAAATACGCCAATGGAGCGCCGATCATGCCCACCTCTTTGTCTCTTTCACAGCTGAAAACGCAGGGCCGCTATCAGGAAGCCACTGCACTGGCGCTACGGCAGCTGGCGACAGAGCCGGAAGCAGCGATGCTGCACTTTCAGCTGGCCTGTCTGTATGACGTACAGGGTCTGGAGCAACAGGCCATTCCCTGTTACCTCGCGGCGCTGGCCCGCGATTTGCCGCCCGCCCAGCGCCGCGAGGCCTGGCTGGGCCTCGGCAGCACCTACCGCGCCTTGGGAGAATACCCGGCTTCGCTGCGGGCTTTCGACGACGGCCTGACCGAGTTCCCGCAGGCCAACGAGCTGATGCTGTTTCGCGCCATGGCGCTGTACAACCTGGGTGAAAATAAACGGGCCGTGGCCGATCTGTTGTTGCTGTTGGCGGACACCTCGTCAGACCCCGACATCCGCGGCTATCAGTGCGCCATTCGGCACTATGCCGCCGATCTCAATCTTATTGGTTAGAGGAAAACGATGGAAATTGTCACCGACCTGAACCGCCGCGCCATCGACTGGCAGCGGCTGTGCGAATTGCTGGAGGCCGCCGGGCTGGGCAAGCGCGATCCGCACACCTTGCGGCGCGTTTACCAACACAGCCAGTTTTGCTACTGGGGATTTATCGGCGACGAGCTGATCGCCACCGCGCACGCCATTAGCGATCTGACCTCGGTAGCCTACCTGGCTGACGTGGCGATCGATCCGCGCTTTCAGGGACAGGGGTTGGGGCGCCGGCTGATGGATAAGGTAATGCAAGATCTGGCGCCGCTCGGCAAGATTTTCATCTATTCGGTGCCGGAAAAACTGGCCTTTTATAAAAAATACGGCTTTCACGATTTGACCACCGGCATGGTGTATGCGGACGGCGCAGCCCTGCAGCGCCTGCAACAGGGAGGCTACGTGCGTTAAACGCGCATCACAAGGTTTTGCTCATAAAGATGCGGCTGGTTCCCGGCGGCAAGCAAGGCACTTCACCCATGCGTTGCCAGCCATGCCGTTGATAAAAGTCCGGCGCCTGAAAGCTGATGGTGTACAACACGGCGGAAAGGCAACCGCGCCGGCGGCCTTCCTGTTCGAAACGGCGCAACAGTTCGCTGCCCAGCCCCGCGCCGCGCAGTGCTTCCGGCAGATAAAAGAGATCGAGAAACAGCAGGCCTAATGATGAGCGCCCGGTAATTCCCCCCAGAACTTTCCCGCTATCGGGTTCCTTTACCACCACTGCCAGCGGCCGGCGATCGCCGTAGCCGATATATTCATCGTTAAAACGGTCCAACCCGTCCGCGATACAGGAGGTTATTTCCTGCGTTATCCGTTCGGAAATTTCGATATGACATTCTTTCACGCTAACTCTCCGTATGAATCACCCACGAACGCACTCTGACCACAGCTTAAAACATCGCGTTTTCTTTGTTTAGAATTATCTTTATCTCAATTTCTACGTTAATTTTTGCACGACCTCAGCGCCGACTTTACTGACGATTAAAGTAAAGCCACGCATCGTGATAAATCCAAGAAAAATCTTAGTTATTAATTCGTTAAATTAAAATCATCGCCATCAAATGATCGTCAAAAACGATCGTTTTTATAATTTTGATAGCCTGCATCTATGTTAATTCCTTTCAATCGCCGGGGTATTAATAGAAGATGTCTATTCTATGAATCTTGCCTTACTTAAAAATTCGGTTGAAAAAAAGATTTACTCTTTATAAATCATGCTAGTATGTAGCCCTCCCTGCAAAGCTCGCGCCCAGATAACGCTCATTCGTTTGCGGTGCAAGATAAGTTCAACATGAAATTATTTATATTATTTCTTTTTTTATGTTTTAAGATATCGCTCCTCACCGGGAAATAGAAAGTAAAGGACTATAATAAAATGGAAATTGATATTTTCAGCGAGTGTGCCTATACCACCGTCGGCATCCGACAACTCATTAAGCAAACTTGGGCGGAAAAACGCGCACCGGCCGGCTTTAGCCGCAAAAGAGTCTGCTTTATCGATGTCACCATCGCCAATTTTGAAGCACGTTACCGCGATGAATATGCCAACCCCAACACCTACAAAATAGTCATTATCACCGACTGCCCGCATGAAATGGTGATTGTTGACAGAAAGACCATTATATTATCAAACCTTATATCATTGAGTCGTTTTAGCCACCTGATCGGCGACTTATATAAACGTTACAGCCACTATACCGAGCCGCCGCAACTGTCCCAGCGCGAGTCGCTTTTCCTTTCGGAATGGTCGACGGGAAAATCGCTGGCCGACATCAGCAGCGCCATGAATATCAGAAATAAAACCGCCAATCATTACAAGTCACGAATAATGAAAAAACTCGGCGCCAGCCGGATAAAACCGCTATTGCACATTACCCGCGTGCGCTGTTTAACCGATCGTTTAAACATAAGAATAAATAAAGAGTAACGTCCTCTTCTTCAGATCCGCATTTGCGGCTGGACGCATTCGCCGGTATCTCTTCGAGAGCACCGCCGGCGAAGGCAGCGGCTCCGCCACGTTGCCTCCCCTCTCCCAGGCACCCAATCGCACCTCACCCGCATCGTTGTCTGGATCTCGCCGCCGCTTTACTGGCATTATCTCTGCTATCGCCGGGCGGCGAGAGGGCCAAAGATCGCGCCCGCCGCTCAGTATCGACTCGACGAGACAGGTAGCTTTACGCCATGGCAAACAAACCGCAACAGACAACGCTGACGATGTACGGCATCAAAAACTGCGACACCATCAAAAAAGCCCGCCGCTGGCTGGAAGATCAGGGCGTGGCCTATCATTTTCACGACTACCGCGCCGACGGCCTGACCGAACAGCAGCTGCGCGGTTTCGTCGCGCAACTGGGTTGGGAACCGCTACTCAATACTCGCGGCACCACCTGGCGCAAGTTGGATGAAGCGCAACGCAACGCCTGCGATAACGCCGATGCCGCCATCGCGCTGATGCTGGCGCAGCCGGCGATCATCAAACGCCCGCTGCTGGACGACGGCAACGGCCACGCCCTGCTCGGTTTCAACGCCGACGCTTACCAGCAATTTATCGCCGAGGTTGCCGTATGACTTGCCCGGTTATCGAACTGGCCCAGCAGCTGATTAAACGCCCTTCCCTCAGCCCAAATGACGAAGGTTGCCAGCAGCTGATGATCGATCGCCTGCAGGCGATCGGTTTCACCGTCGAGGCGATGGACTTCGAAGACACCCAAAACTTCTGGGCCTGGCGCGGCGAAGGGCAAACCCTGGCGTTTGCCGGGCATACCGACGTGGTGCCGACCGGCGATGAAAAGCGTTGGGATAACCCGCCGTTTGAACCGGCGATCCGCGACGGCATGCTGTATGGCCGCGGTGCGGCAGACATGAAAGGCTCGTTGGCCGCAATGGTGGTGGCCGCAGAACGCTTTGTCGCCGCCAACCCGAATCACCAGGGCCGCCTGGCTTTTCTGATCACCTCCGACGAAGAGGCCAGCGCCACCCACGGCACGGTTAAAGTGGTCGAAACGCTGATGGCGCGCAACGAGCGCCTGGATTACTGCCTGGTCGGCGAGCCGTCCAGCACCGAGCGCGTCGGCGACGTGGTGAAAAACGGCCGACGCGGCTCCATCACCGCCAACCTGCACATTCACGGCGTGCAGGGGCACGTTGCCTATCCGCACCTGGCGGACAACCCGGTGCACCGCGCCATGCCGGCGCTGAATGAACTGGTGGCGATCGAATGGGATCGCGGCAACGAGTTTTTCCCGCCGACCAGCATGCAGATCGCCAACGTACAGGCCGGCACTGGCAGCAACAACGTGATCCCGGGCGATTTTTACGTCCAGTTCAACTTCCGTTTCAGCACCGAACTCACCGACGCGATGATTAAACAGCGCGTAGAAGAGCTGCTGGAGCGCCACCAGTTGAATTACAGCATCGAGTGGCGACTGTCCGGCCAACCGTTCCTCACCTCGCGCGGCGCGCTGGTGGATGCGGTGGTCAACGCCGTCGAGCACTATTCTGAATTGACGCCGCAGCTGCTGACCACCGGCGGCACCTCCGACGGCCGCTTCATCGCGCAGATGGGCGCGCAGGTGGTGGAACTGGGGCCGGTCAACGCCACCATCCACAAGGTCAACGAATGTGTCAACGCCGCGGATCTGCAGCTGCTGAGCCGCATGTATCAACGCATCATGGAGCAATTGGTCGCATGATCAACGCAGAGATGCTCACCGGCCGCTCAACCGAACACCTGGCGCCGCTGAGCGCGAACCACCGCCTGCAGCCGCAGGCGGTCAACGCCTTCCTGGCGATGCAGCAGGCGGCGCGTGAGGCGGGATTCGATCTCCAGCCCGCCAGCACCTTCCGCGATTTCGACCGGCAGTTGGCTATCTGGAATGGCAAATTCTGCGGCCAGCGGCCAGTATTAGATAAGGACAGCCGCCCGATAGACGTTGCGCCGCTGTCCGCCGCCGAGCGCTGTGAAGCGATCCTGCGCTGGTCGGCCCTGCCGGGCGCCAGCCGCCATCACTGGGGCAGCGATCTCGACGTGTATGACCCGTCGCTGCTGCCGGAAGGGCAAAAGCTGCAGCTGGAGCCGTGGGAATACGAAGAAGGCGGTTACTTTGCGCCGCTCAACCAGTGGCTGACGGCGCATATGGCCGAATTCGGTTTCTATCGCCCCTTTACCGAAGACAGCGGTGGCGTGGCGGTAGAGCCGTGGCATCTGAGCTACCGGCCGCTGGCGCAAGAAGCCGAGCATTTGCTGACCCCGGCCCTGTTGCTGGCGGCCTGGCAAGATAAGGAGGTCGCCGGTGCCGAATGGCTCGAACGCCATCTGCCATCGATTTTTTCGCGTTTTATACGCAGTGAAGGAAAGGAGTAGCTATGCAATGGTTAGCTGATTACTGGTGGATTATCCTGCTGGTTCTGGTGGGAATGGTCGTCAGCGGCATCAAGGAACTGCGCCGCGTTGACGTGAAAAGCTATCTGGCCAACAAGCCGGAGATACCGCCGCACCGCGACAATAACGCCCAGTGGGATGACGAAGACGACTGGCCGAAAAAGAAATGATATCAGGGCGCTCATCGGCGCCCTGAGTTTTTAGCGAAAGGCGATCATCTCGCCGTGCTTGCCGGACAACGCCTCATCCCAGTAGCGCTGCGGCACATAATAATGCAGCCTTTCCAGCGCGGCGTTCATCATGCCCTGGTTGATGGCGTGCCCGACGTTTTCCTCCACGTCCAGCGTGAAATCGGCGCCGCCGGCCCGTAGCGCTTCCGCCGCCGCGTGAGCATGTTGCACCGCGATCACCGCGTCCTTTTCACCGTGGATCAAATGCACCACGCTGTCGCCGAAAGCCTGCTCAGGCAGCTGGGCGAAACGCCCGCTGAACGCGACCACACGCCCGGCCAGCCGGGTTTCCGCTTTTAACGCCTCCAGCGCCATGATCGCCCCCTGCGAGAATCCCACCAGGGCAGTGCTGGCATAACCCACGCCGCTCAGCTGCTGCCAATGACGCACCACCGCCACAAACTGCGGCATCACGTCTGCGATGCGGGCCATACGGTTCTCTTCGGTCACGTCCTGCACCGAAAACCACTGGCGCCCGGCGCCGTTGCCAAACGCTTCAGGGCCACCTATGCTCACCACCTGGGCCTGAGGAAAGTCTTTGGCGAAGTAACTGCCGATCTCTCCCATCGCCACCGGGTTGTCGCCGACACCGTGAAACAGCAAGATCAGCTGCGCCGCCGGGGTCGCCGGGCTTTGGACAACGAAATGCTCATGTTTCATCGATGACTCCTTAATAGTAACCAAACCTGGTGCGGCGACGCTCGCCGCCACACCGCTGACAGTGACTATACGCCATTGAGAAATCGGGAAAATCGGGTTTTATTGAGCGAGTTATTCAATTTATTGCAACGACTGCGCCCAGTCGCGCCAGTAGCGGCAGTGCTGCGCATTCAACTGTTCCAGCGCCTGCGCCGCTTCGTGTCGCCAATGCCGCAGCAAGGCTTTCTGACCGCTGACGCCCGCCAGCTCCGCGCAGACCGCCGGGGATTGCCGCCGTTGCAGATGGCCGCGCAGCGCGGGCAGCGGCAAATTGCTGGCCAACAGCAAACGCTGCAATGCTCCCAGGCTGGCCTCCAGCGGCCGATGGGCGAAAGCGAACCCGGCCAGCTCACGCCAGTCCTCTTCGCCGAGCGGCGTGTCGCCGTCGTCGCCCGGGATCGCCAGCGCGAGCTCGATGCGCTGCCGCAGCCAGGGCCAGTCGCGCGCCAGATGCTTGTGCGCCGCGTGCCGCAGCGCCTCTCCTTGCTCGCTCAAGGGTAAGATAGCCATCGCGGTATAACAGCCGCTGCTGGCCTCCGGTTTGCTGCCGATGCGCACCAGCTCGAAACCGCAGGATTGCCAAAAGCGCCACAGCGGCTCGGTATAGCCGAAGCTGACCGACAGGAAATCCAACCCTTGCGCCTGACGGCGTTGCCGTTCGACCAGCTGACGCGCGATGCCCTGCCGCCGCAACGCCGGCAACGTCGCGATGCGGGTAATGCGCCGTGAATGCAGCGTCGGCGCCCACCATTGGCCGCCATGCGCCGCCAACGACTGCGCCACCAGGTTGCCGCGCGGCCGACGGCGTCCGGCCCACACGTCGTGCGCCAACTCGGCGCTCAACCCGCCTTCGTCCACCAGCCACACGGCGCCGACCACCTCCTGTTCGGCCTGCGCCAGCCCGAAATGCATGCCGGGCGCATCCATCAACCTGCGCAAATCCAGCGGCGAGGTGCGGTAATGCGCGCTGCTCAGCAGAGCATAGAAACGCGCCAGCCGCTGCGGGTCGGCGCACAGTTCACGCTGCTCCGCCTGGCTGTAATCGATCGCCTGGCCGTCCGCCGGCCAGGCGGGCAGCTCGTTGAACAACAGGGCATTGTCCGTTATCCGTTCCAGCGCATCCCCCTGCGCCCAACGCATCGGCTGTTGCAGGCTCAGTGCCTGATAGGACGGCAGCCCGGCGCAAAACTTCAGCAGAAAACCGCGGCCGGTGCCTTCATAGCCCTGCACCGTGGTGGTCAGCAGCACGCGAGGGAAATAACCGATCAACTGCTGCAACAGCGGCGCGGGGATCGCCGCCGCCTCATCCACCAGCAGCCACCCCACGGCGCTGACGTCCCCCTCCCGGCACTGCGCCAGCAGGGCATCGGGCGCCCAGAACTGCGCGCGCCCCTGCGCCCATTCCCCGGCCACCTCAGTGGCGGCGCGGCTCGGCCCGGTTATCCAACAGGTCAGCGGCGACTGCGCCACCAGCATGCCGGCCAGCGTCGATTTGCCGCGGCCGCGGGCGGCGGTCAACACCCACACGCCGGATTCGGCCTGCAGCAGCGTCGTCAAGATCGCCTGTTGTTCCTCGGTCGGCCGGCCATCCGGCGGCTGCCATCCTTCACGCGCCGGCAGCGCGGCCAGCGTCAGGGGTTCATCCTGCCGCCAGATCGTCACTTCTCGGTCGTCGGCCAGATGATGCTGCAGATGGTGGATGAAATGCGGGGTGGTAATTGGCTGCGGGCAATCGCTCCAGCGCAGGCTGTCGCCGTCCGGCTGCTGCGGCCATTGCCGCCAGGGCGGTGTCAGCAACAGCAGCCAGCTGCCGGCGCGCAATGCGCCGCACAGCGCCGCCAACGCCTCCACGTCCAGCGACTGACCGGCGTCGAACACCGCGTGCAACCGTTCCTGCCCCAGCAATTGGCGCACTGCGCCGCTCGCCAACGCCGTCAGGCCGGGCGGCGGGTTTTCCCCCACCCACGGCCAGTCGCCCGGCAGCGTCGCCGCCAGCCGCTGCGCCTGTTCGCGGCACCAGTCGGGCTCACCGCTGAGCACCAGCAAACGCCGAATGCCCTGCCGCCGCATGAGTTGTTGCGCTGCCTGTAACATAAGGCTGTATCTCAATCCGAAAAAAATGCCGGAGTCAGGCTCCGGCACTTGAGGCGTTAACGGGATGCGAAGGTGTTGCAGGTATTGGGATCGCCGCTGTCGAAGCCCTGTTTAAACCAGGTGTAGCGCTGCTGCGAGGTACCGTGGGTGAAGCTGTCCGGCACGACGCGGCCCTGGCTCTGCTGCTGCAACCGATCGTCGCCAATCGCCTGCGCGGCGTTCAGCGCCGCCTGCAGATCGCCCTCTTCCAGCATCTGCTGCTTCTCGGCGTATTTGCCCCACACACCGGCGAAGCAGTCCGCCTGCAGCTCCATTTTCACCGACAGGCGGTTCACTTCCGCCTGGCTGGCACCCTGTTGCATCTGGCGCACCTTCGGCTCGATGCCCAGCAGGTTCTGCACGTGATGGCCGACTTCGTGCGCCACCACATAGGCCTGGGCGAAATCACCGCCGGCACCCAGCTTGGTTTTCATGTCCTGATAGAAAGACAGATCGATATATACCGTTCTGTCACCCGGGCAGTAGAACGGCCCCATCGCCGCCTGGCCGGTGCCGCAGCTGGTGCGCGTGACGCCGCGATACATCACCAGCTTCGGCGGTTGATAGGTTTTGCCCATGCGCTGGAAAATCTCTTTCCAGTTATCCTCGGTTGAGGCCAGTACCACAGAGGTGAATTTGGCCAGCTCATCGTCTTTCGGGCTGATGTTGGCGCTCTGCTGTTGACCCTGCGGTGCGACGTTACCGCCGTTCAATAGCGGCGACAGATCGATACCGTAATAGCCGGCCACCAGCACCACTACCAGAATGACAATGCCGCCCTTGCCACGCGGCACGCGAAAGCCGCCGCCACCGCCGCCCAAACCTGAAGATTGCCCGCGACGATCCTCAACATTGTCACTTTCCCGACGCCCTTGCCAACGCATAAATATACTCCAGATATTTCCCCTGCTCGTTGAAGTTGCGCCGCGATCGTAAGCGCAAAGGCAGCTTCAAGCCTGAGTGGGATAGGTTTTAGTCATCTCGCATCCATCATTATAAATGGTCTGCCGCGGAGGAAATGTAGAAATTTTCTGGAAAAACGCAGAATAGCGGGACGATCCGGCCGGATCGCCCCGAATGGCGGTGCCAACGCTTAGTCGAGCTTCACGCCGATGCGGCGCGCCACTTCTTCATAGGCTTCGATCAGGCCGCCCAGGCTTTGACGGAAACGGTCTTTGTCCATCTTGTCCAGGGTGTTTTTGTCCCACAGGCGGCTGCCGTCCGGCGAGAACTCATCGCCCAGTACCACTTCGCCGTTGAACAGGCCGAACTCCAGTTTGAAGTCCACCAGGATCAGGCCGGCGTCGTCGAACAGCTGGGTCAACACGTCGTTGGCGCGGTAGCTCAGCTCGCGCATGCGTGCCAGATGTGCTTTGCTCACCCAGCCAAAGGTTTCGCAGTAGGATTCGTTCACCATCGGATCGTGCATGGCGTCGTTTTTCAGGAACAGATCGAACAGCGGCGGGTTCAGCACCAGGCCTTCTTCGATACCCAGACGCTTCACCAGCGAACCGGCGGCGCGGTTGCGGATCACGCACTCCACCGGCACCATGTCCAGTTTCTTCACCAGCACTTCGTTGTCGGACAGCAGACGCTCCATCTGGGTCGGGATGCCGGCTTCTTCCAGTTTGCTCATGATGAAATGGTTGAACTTGTTGTTCACCATGCCTTTGCGATCGAACTGCTCAATGCGCTGACCATCCAGTGCTGACGTATCGTTGCGGAACTCCAACACCAACAGATCGGGATTCTCGGTGGTGTAAACGGTTTTTGCCTTTCCGCGATACAGCTCAGCTAGCTTTTGCATCTTACTTACTCCAGTGATGTATCCCCGTTGTCTCCCGAGCGCGGCCCGAAATTAGGGGGTATAGAATTGACCTAATGAATTCTTTGGCGTGCCGGACACTATTGTGCCAAACCTGCGACGCAAACGATACCGTATAGACAAAACAAAAAGGGGCCGAGGCCCCTTTTTGATTATTTAACGCTGGTTTTACTGAAGGCAGACTGGAATGCCGCCACCAGTGCGTCGTTTTTCGACTGGGTGAGCGGTTTGCCTTTCGGATCGATAAATTGCAGGCTGGTGCGGTTGTTGAGATCGCCGACCTGCAGCTTGTAATCCCCTTCTGCCAGTTCAGGGTCCTTGACGCCCAACGCATCCCAATCGCTGCTGCTCAGGGACTTGTAGGTCACGGCGACGGTGCCCTGCGGACGGCTGCGGTCACCCACTTTCATCCCCAGTTTTTCGAGCGCCGGCGGCAGGCGATCCCACACCACGGTGTACGGGCCGCGTACCACCAGCATCGGCAGGCCGGTGTCATCGGCGCCGCTCTGCACATCCAGCGCGCCGAAGCGGCTGGCGGTCTGGCTGCTCGCCAGGTTGTCCTGCTTGTCCAGGCCTTCGATCAGGGTGTTGATCATCATGCCGTTGTAGCGCTGAATCTCAGACTGGTCGGTCACCTGCTCGGTCTTGCCCTGCTGCTGCAGGCCAACGCTTTTCACCACCAGCGCCTGCTGGTAGCCCTGTTGCTGCACGCTGATCTGATAACGGCCTTCGTACTGGTTGTCTTCGTCCAGACGGTTCCACTTCACCCAGTCGGTGGTCAGGGTCTGACCGGCGTCCTGGCGGGAAGCGATCGCGATGTTCTTCGCCTGCAGCAGGCTGACCACGCGCGACCACAGGTTCTGGTTCTGCGGGCTGTTTTCCAGCAGCAGCGTGCCGCTGTCGCCGGCGTATTGCGCGCGTGAACCGCTCAGCAGCGCCAACGGCTGCACCGGCGGACGAATGTCCAGCTGCTTGCCGACGTTGCCTTGCAGCGTCGTGGCGGGAACGTCATAGTTGCCGCTCTGCACCGGCAGGATCATGCCGGACGGCGCGTTCAGCGCCTTGAGCGGAGCCGCGTCGAGGTAAGCCTCGTCGCCGCTGACCTGGCGCTTGTAGCGCTGATCGCTGCTGCAGGCTGCCAGCATCATCACCAATGAGATGCCCACTACTTTTGCTACCGTCGACTTTTGCAATGAATAAGCCATCAAATTTCCCTTAGAGTTACAGCAAACCGACGCTTTTCAGCGCGCGCTCCACCACCGGGCGGGCGGCTTCGCTCAACGGCGTCATCGGCAGACGCAGCGTATCGGTTGCCATCAATCCCAACGCCTTACAGGCCCACTTCACCGGAATTGGGTTTGCTTCTACAAATAGATCCTGATGCAACGGCATCAAGCGCTGATTTAAGCGGCGCGCTTCGGCAAACTTGCCCTGCGCCGCCAGCGCGCAAAGTTCCGCCATCTCGCGCGCGGCCACGTTGGCCGTCACGGAAATCACCCCTTTGCCGCCCAGTTGCATGAAGTCCAGCCCGCTGGCGTCGTCGCCGCTCAGCAAAATGAAGTCTTCATCGTCAACCAGCACTTGGATCTGACTAACGCGACTTAAGTTCCCCGTCGCTTCTTTTACAGCAACAATATTCTTGATTTTCGCCAGCCGAGCGATGGTCGGCGGCAGCATGTCGCAGCCGGTGCGCGAAGGCACGTTATACAGGATCTGCGGCAGCTCGGTGCTCTCGGCGATCGCCTTGAAGTGCTGGTACAGCCCTTCCTGCGTCGGCTTATTGTAGTACGGCGTCACCGTCAGGCAGCCCACTACGCCGGTATTGGCGAAGCGGGTGGTGAGCGCGATGGCTTCGGCGGTGGCGTTGGCGCCGGTGCCGGCGATCACCGGGATGCGGCCGTCGGCCAACTCCAGCGTCTGCAGCACCACGTCAACGTGCTCGTCATGGGCAAGCGTTGCGGACTCGCCGGTGGTCCCTACGGAAACGATCGCCGCGGTGCCACTGGCTACATGATAATCGATCAATTTTTTTAGGCTCGCGCGATCGACAGCACCTTTGTCGTCCATCGGCGTAACCAGTGCAACAATACTTCCCGTAAACATTGGCCGTCCCCTCCACAAACAAGTCACTCATGGTACTTTTGCTGCCTATCCAAAAGCAAGCGCACAACCGCGTTGTAAGCGCTTGGCAGGCGGTTTTTTTTATGTTTACCATGGTAACCCCATTAAGCACGACAGGAAGCGCTATTTTGCCTCAGTCAGACGAACACTATCTCGTGATTACCGCGCTCGGCGCCGACCGCCCCGGAATCGTCAATACCATCACCCGCCACGTCAGCAGTTGCGGATGCAATATCGAAGATAGCCGTCTGGCCATGCTGGGGGAGGAGTTCACGTTCATCATGCTGCTGTCCGGCAGCTGGAACGCCATCACCCTGATCGAATCCACCCTGCCGCAAAAAGGCGCGGAGCTGGATCTGCTGATCGTGATGAAGCGCACAAACTCGCACGAAAGGCCGCCGATGCCGGCCACGGTGTGGGTACAGGTGGAAGTGAAGGACTCGCCGCACATCATCGAACGCTTTACCGATCTGTTCGACTCCAGCCAGATGAATATCGCCGAACTGGTCTCGCGCACGCAGCCGGCGGACGGCGACCTGCCGCCGCAGCTGTATATCCAAATCACCGCCCACAGCTCCGGCGATCGGGACGCCTCAAATATTGAGCAAGCCTTCCATCGCCTATGTACAGAATTGAACGCGCAAGGCAGTATTAGCGTGGTGAACTATCCACAGCATGATGAGAAAGATGGAGAGTAGTGATGAGCCCATTGAAAGCCGGTGACACAGCGCCGAAATTTAGTTTGCCTGACCAGGACGGTGAGGAAATTAATTTGGCCGACTTCCAGGGACAGCGAGTATTGGTCTATTTCTATCCGAAGGCGATGACGCCGGGCTGCACCGTGCAAGCCTGCGGCCTGCGGGACAACATGGACGAATTGAAAAAGGTCGGCGTCGAAGTGCTGGGCATCAGCACCGACAAACCGGAAAAACTGTCGCGCTTCGCCGAAAAGGAGCTGCTCAACTTCACGCTGTTGTCTGATGAAGATCATCAGGTATCGCAACAGTTTGGCGTGTGGGGCGAAAAAACCTTCATGGGCAAGACCTACGACGGCATTCACCGCATCAGTTTCCTGATCGATGCCAACGGCAAGATTGAAAAAGTGTTTGATGATTTCAAAACCACCAATCACCACGACATCGTTCTGAGCTACCTGCAGCAGTAATTCTCACGAAGCGCAGCGGCCTGCTGCGCTTCGTTTCTTCCCTGTCAGTCGGCCTTGTTTTCCACTTCGACCCGCAGTTCATCCGGCCAGGCATGGATCACCGCCTTCACCAGCGTCGCCAGCGGTATGGCGAAAAACACGCCCCAAAAGCCCCACATCCCGCCGAACACGATCACCGACAGGATAATCACCAGCGGATGCAGGTTGACCGCTTCGGAGAACAAAATGGGCACCAGCAGGTTGCCGTCCAGCCCCTGTACCACCAGATAGGCGACGATCAGCGTCCAGAAATCGGCGCCGACGCCCCACTGAAACAGCGCCACCACCACCACAGGAATGGTGACCAGCACCGCACCGATGTAGGGGATCAACACCGAGAAGCCCACCAGCACCGCCAGCAGCAGCGAGTAGCGCATGTCCAGCACGGCGAACACCAGGTAGGTCGCCACGCCGACAATCACCATCTCCAGCACCTTGCCGCGAATGTAGTTGGTGATCTGCTGATTCATCTCGTTCCAGACCTGCCCCGCCAGGCCGCGATTGCGCGGCAGCACGCGGCGCACCGCGTTCAGCAGCTGTTCTTTGTCCTTCAACAGGAAGAACATCATCATCGGCACCAGAATCAGGTAGATAGCCAACGTCAGCAGGCCGACCAGCGACGCCAGCGAGAATTTCACCACCGACTCGCCCATGCCGGACAGCCGGCTGCGCAGGTTTTCCGCCATCATGTCGATGATGCCGGCATCCACCAGCGCCGGGTAACGCTTCGGCAGCGTCGCGGCAAAGTTATAGAACTGGTTGAGCATGCCCGGCAGATCGCTCATCAGATTGATGCCCTGCTGCCAGGCGGTTGGCGCGACGACGAACACCAGCAGCATGGCAACGCCCGCGAACACCAGCAGCATGATACTCGCCGCCCAGGTGCGCGAACAGCCGATGCGCTGCAGGCGCGCGGTCGGCCACTCCAGCAGATAGGCCAGCACGATGGCGACCAGCAACGGGGTCAGAATGCCGTGCAGAAAATAGAGAATGAGGAAGCCGGCGACCAGGATCACCAGCAGCGCGATAGCCTGCGGATCGGTGAAGCGGCGGCGGTACCACTGTAATAACATCTCCAGCATCAGAGCGGGCTCCTCGAGATTTGGCGGGCGGGCATAGCGATTCCTGTGATGGGCCTGATTAAAGCATAGATAGAACGGGCGCACTCGAGGTGTGAAAAGCACTCAGAGTACTCAAAGTTGGCCATACATCAACAGCGATTTGGCTGATTTTATCGCGCCGGCGAGCGATTGGCGCAAAAATCCGCAGACGCGGCGACAGACTGGGTGAACGGCCCCGGACGGGGCCGTGGAAGATTACAGCGAGGCGCTGATGGAGAGGGGCGAACCAACCGCCAGTGCGAACAACAGCACACAGCCAATCGCGATCGCCGCCGCCAAATCATTTTTCATTGTCCCGTCCCTTGATGCTTGAAGTGATTATCGTCACGAACTCTGTCGGTTCTACGTTGACGGCCTTTGCCGATGCACATCATTAAAAACCCCCGCCTAAGCGGGGGAGAAGACGTTCTGGTGCATCAAGTATTACAAGGAGGTCATGAGGGATTGCTAACCCTAAATGACTATTTCAAGCTAGGATTATTCCCAGAACATGGCAAGCGATCGCGTCGAGGTTATCCGCACTTTGAGATAAACCTCATAAAAAAATCCCGCACGGCAGCGGGATGAAGGGATGATAACGTCATAAATTTTTTATGCGGACAATGAGGCGGTATTGTCGTCATTTGGCGACAATACCGCGCCGCCATGGCGGTCACAAGGGAAATTTGACCACCGTGAGGAAATCAGAATTTCGCCAATGCACGCGATCGCGCGCCAGTCAGCATCAACGAAAAAATGGGATTTTCGTCAGACAGCCGTCGAGCAAAAACCGGTAGCATGGCCGATATCATCCCAAATGCCGTAAGGGGGAAAGATGAACAGCAAACCGTGTGAATTTGATGAAGCCATCTGTCTGGCAATCGGGCGTGGCGTTTGCGAAGTCGTGAAGATAGGGGATGAAATCAGCGTCTTCTCCCTGTTGGAAGCTATCGAATGCTTCATCGAACGACAGGCGCTCAGCGAAAGCGAAATCGCGGCGGCGGACGACGCGCTGGATTTGATCAGCGTACTCACCCACCGGTCATGCTGAAAAACGCCCTCCCGGTGGCAAAGGAACCGGCGTCCCATCGCATGTGGGACGCCGTCGTTTCTGTATCGATTAGAAGTCGTAAGTTACCGACGCTTTCAGCGTCCTCGCCTGTCCCTGGAAGACGTAAGTGCCATTGCTTTCTACGCCGGACCAATACTTCTCATTCGTGACGTTGTCCAACCCCACACGCCATACCAGCGTGTTTTGATCCTCATTCAAACGCATGCGATAGCGAAGGCCGAGATCCAGGGTCGTGAAACTATCGAGCTTTTTGGTATTGGCAGAGTCGGCATATTGCGAACCGGTATGCCGCACTTTCGCCGTTGCCGTCAGGCCATCGATTGGCTTGATATCGTATTCCGCTCCCAGTACCGCGTAGAAGTGCGCTACGCCGATAGCGTCTTTGCCATCGTTACGACCGCCCTGGGTTTTGGTCAACTCAGGCGAAAGCCAGGTAGCGCTGCCGTTAAGGCGCAGGCCGAATGCCGGTTCGCCGAACACATTCAACTCCACGCCGCGGTTGCGTTGTTCGCCGTTCAACGTGTAGTAGTTGTTGCTGTCGATCATGGTGGCCGGCTTTTTGATTTCAAACAGCGCCAACGAGCCGCCCACGCGTTCGAAATCAACTTTCACCCCCACTTCATTTTGCTTGGAACGGGCGATACCGGTACTTTGCCCGAAGTTGGCCGCCTCTTTCGGCGCGATGCCGCCAGGCTGCAAGGCCTCGGTATGGTTGGCATAAAGCGACACCGTTTCCCACGGCTTGTAGACCAGCCCGAACGTCGGCATCCAACGGCTTTGCGTATAACGAGAGGCGGTATCCTCCAGACCGGTGGCGTTGCTGTAATTACGCACCACCACTTTCTGATGGCGCGCGGCCGCCGTTAACAACACCCGGTCGCCGAAAAAGCCCAGCGTATCGCTGAACAACCAGCCCTGCGTCCGGTTGCGCGCCGTGGTCAGCGGATCGCTGTAGTTGCCACCGAAATAGGCGTTGTCCGGTATTGCGACATCATGGTTATCGTAGATATTGGTCGTCGGATTGTTGGCAGACATGCGCCACGCGGTTTTGTCGCGTTTAATCTGCGCGGAATAACCGACGTTGACCCGATGCGAAACCGCCCAGGTCGTGAACTTGCCCTCAAGCCCCGCCATGCCGCTGAAAGCGTCGATGATGCGATTGGTGTCCAGACGCCCAACCGTGGCATCGCCGTTGGCGTTGATGAGCTTCGGTGCGCTGTAAACGCCGGTTTCATGGCCGTGCTGCGCACCCAACCCGGCATAGGCCTTCCAGTCGCGGGTTAAATCATATTCCGCTTTCGCCATGCCGAATTCGTTCTCGATATCGCTGTAGCCCCACTGCTGACTGTAATTTTTATGGGTGTCAGGCACTGCGGGTATCACATCGATGCCGCTGATGTTGACCCCCATCGTTCCGCCATGGAAGGTCTTTTTCTGATAACCGAAGTCCAACGATGAACGGAAACGATCGCCGCGATAGTCCAGCCCGACCGATGCCAGCGTGGTGCGCCGCTTATCATCCTCAACCGCCGTTTCCCCCTCTCGGTGTACCAGGTTGACGCGAGCGCCAAACTGGTTGTCGTCACCAAAACGGCGGCCCAGATCCAGCTTGCCGCCCACCTGAGAATCGGAGGTGTAGTCGAGGCCGATCTGAGTGGTCGGCGTTTCTTCCGCCCGTTTCGGTTCAAGATTGATCATGCCGCCAACGCCGCTGGAAGCCAGGCCGTTCAGCAAGGCGTTCGCCCCTTTGAAGATCTCTACCCGCTCCAGCATCTGGGTATCCATCACCTGACGCGGCACCACGCCCGGCAGCCCGCCCATCGTCATGTCGTCGCCGTCCAGTGAGAAACCGCGGATGCGATAGGTTTCGGCGAAGTTACCGTATCCCTGCACCGCCTGCACACCCGCGTCGTTGCTGACCACGTCGGCGATGGTCTTCGCCTGCTGATCCTGTACCAGCTTCGCGGTATAACCTATGACGTTGAACGGGACGTCCATCGCTTTCTGTTCGCCCAACATTCCCAGGCGGCCGCCGTGGGCAACCTGTCCATCCAGGTAGGCGGGAACCAAATCATTGCCGCCGGAGTTGAAATCGGCGTGTTTTTCGGCCCGGACGACCAGGGTGTCCTCCTGGTTTTTCTTGGCGTCGCCGTCTGCGGCCAGCGCGCCTTGGCTCAGCGCGCCGATAGCCAGCGCCAGCAGCGTTTTGCGTAAAGGGGAATTCGTTGTACTGGTGTTGTGCATAATTCACTCATGAATGAGGATAAAAAGTTAAATGGCCCGTCGCCGAGCCGATGGGGCTTATTGATTCAACGCGATGCGAACCACGCTGTCCGGCCCCTGAGTGGAATGATCTTTGTTAAACGGTTGTTTGACAGTAACGAACAATGTCTGGCCATCTGCCGACAACAGCAAGCTGTTTGGATTCGGCGGCAGCGCCCAGCGCTGTTTCACCGCATAGGTCGTCGCATCCAGGCTCAGTACATTGCCGGATTCACGCTGCGAGATATAAATTTCATTGCGCCGTGAATTGAAAACGACAGCCAAAGAGTCGCCCACATCAAGCCGCTTCAATAATTTTCCGGTATGAATATCCAAGACCAGCGTGGTCTTCGCCTTGGAGTTGTCAGTGACGAACAAACGACCGGTAGCCTCGTCTTCAGCCATATTAAGCAGCAGTGCCGGTTGGTCTCCCAACGGTTTCCAGCGTTTCTCGATGCGATTGGAACGCGGGTTGATCACCAGGATCTCGCCGCTGCCATTGGCGGCATACACACGTTGGGTCTGTTCGGAGTAATGCAGGCCGGTCATCCATTTGCCGGTATTTTTAATGCGCGTTTTCAGCTTGAGCGTTTCGGCGTCAACCACCCAAATTTGCGCCGGATCGGCCACCGCCCCCACATACAGCGTATTGTTGTGAGCCAGAATTTGGCGCGCACCATACGGCAACCCTTTCTCATTGCGCTCGCTGAACAACAAACGTCCTTTCACCTTACCGTCGGCGGCGCCGATTGCGCTGATACCGCCGTCCAGCGAATTGCTGACATAAAGGGTTTTTCCATCCGCAGAGGCCTGCATGGCGAAATTTTTCAGATCGGTATGCGTCGTGCCAAGGGTTTTCAGGGTCTTGGCGTCCAGCTTATAGACCACGCCCCCCTGTACATCTTTAAAACTTTCGGCGCTGGCGACGTACAGCGCATCTCCCCCTGGCGTCAGCGCCATTTCATACAAACCATAAGCCAGTTGGCGTTTGACGACGCTGTCGGATTGCGCCGCTGGCGCGAGAGGTTGCACGGCAGGGGAAGAGGAAGTGGTTTGGTGCGGCGCGCAGCCGCTTAGCGCCATACCCGTCAGCAGGGCGAGCACAGAGATTTTCATTTTCATCGGGGAAATCCTTGACCATTTAAAACGGCGTTAACGGGGGCTCTGCAGTTTAGTTTTGAGCTTTCTCATAACGAGAAATGAGCGCCACCGCGCGTCTCAGTGTTTCCCTGTGAATCAACTATCACGCTAATGCAGGCTAATAACTCCTTCATGCGCCCGCGAACAACAAAGAGAATGAGAAACATACTCATTATTATTTACGCAATCAAGCGTAATTATTTTCCTTCGCTCTCTAAAAGTCATGGCGGTATCTCGTATTATCAAAGCCAATACGTCAGCTATCGACCGCGGTGCCGGGCATGATTATCTCGCCTTACACCGTCGAGAGACTGCCTCACCCTGCGTACAGACACTTAACGGCAAACAAGCAGACAACAGGAGAAGCCCCCTCATGACAACCTCTGACCCACGGGAGTGGCGGCGTGCTGACTATCTCGTCAGCACCGAGCCCGCCCTGCTGGATCTTGACGCCATCCATGCATTTCTGACCCGTTCGTCATGGGCGGAAGGCATTGATAAAGAGACCGTTCGCCAGTCCCTCGCCCACAGCCTGTGCTTCGGTTTGTATCACGGCACCAGACAAATCGGTTTCGCCCGGCTGGTCACCGATTACGCCACCTTCGGCTATCTGTGCGACGTGTACGTGCTGGAAACGTACCAAAAAAGCGGGCTGGGTCTGTGGCTGGCGGAATGTTGCCAGGCCCATCCGCTGATGGCGACGCTGCGGCGAATCATGCTGGTCACCAGCACCGCCCCCTGGCTCTATGAAAAAGTGGGCTATAGCGCCATCAATCGTCCCGATTTTGTTTGGCAGATCGCCCGGCCGGACATCTATCGGCGTTAATTTTTAAGTAAGCTCGCTCTGCTCACACTCTTTCCCCGCGGCATTGGCAATCGCGGCGGTTAGGGTGCATGCTGGCGAAAAATTTTACCGTTTGCCCCTTTCAAGGAGAGTCTATGCCCGTTTCAGCCCGTAACCAATTCACCGGTACCGTGTCCGCCGTCGCCAAAGGCGCCGTCAATGACGAAGTGGAGATCGCATTGCAGGGCGGTGAAAAACTGGTGGCCATCGTCACGGTACAAAGCCAACAGTCGCTGGGGTTAAGCGTCGGCAAAGAGGCCGTCGCGCTGATTAAAGCGCCGTGGGTGATCCTGGCGACAGAGGATTGCGGTTTGCGTTTTTCCGCCCGCAACCAGTTTGCCGGGGAAGTGATTGCGGTTGAGCACGGCGCAGTCAACAGCACCGTACACCTCAAAGCGGATGCCGGTTTTGTGCTGACGTCGGTGATCACCAATGAAAGCCTGCAGGAGATGGCGCTGAAGAACGGTTCGCGCGCCATTGCCCTGATCAAAGCCTCATCGGTGCTGCTCGCCGTCAGAGCCTGATACCGCCTGGCCCGCGCCAGCGGGCCTTTCGAACCACTATTTCAGCGCCTGCTCGGCCAGCAGCCCGAGGGCGATGACGATCATCGCCGCGCCGGAGATGCGCCCCACCACCTTCGCAGCCTGCGGGCGCGTGCGCAGCACCGACTGCGAACCGAATCCCACCAGCAGATACACCAGGCCGCAGCTGATCAAATGCACCACGCCCAACGCCAGCATCTGCATCGGCACCGACCATTCGGCCCTGGCGTCGGTAAACTGCGGCAGCAGCGCCAGAAACAGCAGAAACACCTTGGGATTCAGGCCGCTGACGCACACGCCCTTGCCGGCCCAGCGCAGCCAGGAATCGGAACGCTGATCTTCACCGGCGCCGGGCACCGGCGGGTGCAGCAGCATGTTGAAACCGATCCACAACAGATAAGCCGCTCCCAGCAAGGTGAGCGCCGTCAGCGCCAGCGGGTTGCCGACCAGCAGCGCACCGACGCCCGCCACCACGATCGCAATCATCAGCAGGTGGCCGAACAGCAAACCGGCGACGGCGGGCACCACCACCCGGCCGCGAATGCCCGCCGAGATCACATAGGCCCAATCCATACCCGGCGTGATCACCAACAAAATCGACACCGCCCAAAAAGCGGCGAACAGAGCGAGCGTCATGCCGGCACCCGCTCAAACGCGCCGCGCCATTCCGAACAAAGAACCATTGCGCTTTCCTCTTGGAAGAAGAACGGCCTCCGCCTGCCATGCTGGCCGTCAAAACCGTTCAACAGATGGCAAGAATATCCTCAAGGCGTTAAAATGTGCTTTCAATTACTTGCCTGAAACTGGCATAAGCGGGGAAATTTTTCCAAATGGATAAGATTGATCGCAAGATTCTTGCTGAACTGCAGGTTGACGGCCGTTTGTCGGTGACCGAGCTTGCCGAGCGGATCGGTTTGAGCGTGTCCCCCTGCCACCGCCGAGTGCGCGCATTAGAGGAGTCCGGGGTGATCAGGGGTTACCGCGCCCAGCTCGATCCCGGCAGCCTGGGCTATAACTTTTCCGCCCTGGTGTTCGTCACCATGCGCGAAGGCGATCGCCGCGCCGTTGAAACCTTCGAAAACGCCATGGTGGACATTCCGCAGGTGGTGCAGGCACAGCGGCTGTTTGGCGATCCCGACTATCTGCTGCACGTGATCGCCCGCGATCTGCCCGCCTTCCAGCAGCTTTACGACGAGAAACTCTCCGCTCTGCCGGGCGTGCAGCGCCTGAGCTCCACGCTGGTGATGAAAACCGTGGTGCCGGAGCGCTCGTTCCTGCCGCTGGGCCAATGACGACGGGAGCGTTGCCGCTCCCGTTTTCTCTTTTCTTTAAGGCACAATCACGAAATCCGGATTGGCGACGGCAAACAGCGCCTCGCGATCCGCCGCCGGTGGGTAAATCCACTGCGTGTTGATCTCCTGCTTAATCTTTTTGCCTTCCTCACGGGTAAAGCGCACCTGACGCTGCCAGCCTTCGGTATACAGCGCGCCCCAGGGGCCCAGGTCCAGGCAGGTCACATACTTCGGCTGGCTGTAAGGGTGCGTCGGCAAGCCCGTCAGCTCCGCCGCCGCATTGTGGCCGGCCACGCGGCCAAGGCTCAGTGCATGCTGGCAGGTCATCAGGTTGTGGTTACCGAGATCGTCGGTCGCCGCCTTCACCGTATCGCCGGTCACGAAAATGCCCGCCGCCGCCGGCGCGCGCAGGAAGGCGTCGCCGATCACTCGGCCACTGCCGTCACGCTCGCCGGGGATCTGTTCGGTCAGCGGGTGAGCCCGCACGCCCGCCGCCAGGATCACCGTGTTGGCAGCGATGCGTTCACCGTTCGACAGCATCACTCCCTCGGCATCGATAGCCGAAACGCGCAGGCCGGCCCGCGCTTCCACGCCGCACTCCGCCAGCGCCTGGCGTATCACCGCCCCCGGCTCGGCCCCCATTCCTGCACCCACTTCCGGCGCGGTATCGACGATCACCACGCGCACGTTCTCTTCTTGCCCCAGCGCATCGCGCAGCCGCTGCGGCATCTCTGCCGCGCTCTCCAGCCCGGTCAGCCCCGCCCCCACCACCACGGCGGTGTTGCGCGCCGGCGTCGACGGTTTAGCCGCCAGCGCTTTAATATGAGCATCCAGACGCTGCGCGCTTTCCAGCGTATCGACGTTGAAACCGTATTCGGCAAAACCCGGTACCGGCGGGACAGACAGCCGACTGCCGGTGGCCCACACCAAGCGGTCGTAAACCAATTCAAGGGCTTCCCCCGTCACCTGCGCCACCGTGAGCGTTTTGGCGGCGGCATCGATGCCCTCTACCGTCCCGGCCAGGTGCCGTACGCCGACGGCGGCGAGCTGCGCGGAAATGTCCGGGTTCATGTTTTCCAGCACCGCTTCATACAGGCGTGGCCGGATGGTGACCGTTGGGGTCGGTGAGACCATGAGCACCTCGATATCCTCATGCTTACCGGCAAGGGTAATGGCGCGCATGGCGGACACGGCGGCCCAAAAACCGGCAAAACCGGAACCGGCAATCACTATTTTCTGCGTCATGGGATGACTCCTTCATACAGGGTTAACCGGGCGACAAGGCTGCCCGCAGTTTTTTCGGATGAACGATGCCGTTCCGCTCCCGTAACAGGGTGCAGAAGGCCCGCCCGCCCCTTCCGAAGAGGCGGGAAAAAGTGTATTTCGCTTTTTTAAGGAAAGGCGGCGATTAGGTCTTGGCGCGCGCCGTTTTGCCGCTGCGCGCGGTGCGTTCCGTCATGCGCTCGTCGAGCCAGAGGTTGACCTCGCCGAAGAAGCCCTGCGGCGCCTTGCGGCCAAAGCGGGCGGCGACGGCGCCGAGGGTCTGCGCCGCCAGCGCATCGCGCATCGCCTTCTCCGCCTGCAGCATCACCGCATGGATAGCGCATTTGCCGGAGATCGCCCAATCCGGCGGGGAGTCATCGAACACCGCGCAGCGCCCGCGCACCTCCTGGCAATCGAACAGCGGCTTGTGCCCCTCGATGGCGTCGATGATTGCCAGAAAACTGATCTCGTCCGCCGGGCGGGCCAGCCGGTAGCCGCCACGCACCCCTTCGCTGGCGGCGACGATCCCCGCCTTTTCCAGCTTGGGGAAAATCTTGGCCAGAAAGCTGGGGGAGATGCCCTGCAACTCGGCGAGTTCGCGGCTGCTGAGCGCGCGCTGGTTATCGCCGACCAGCCACAGCAGGCAGTGGATGCCATATTCAACGCTGGTTGTGATGTACGCCATATGTCCGTTTTCGACCGTCAATGAACCTTCAATAACGCAGACTATATGAGTCTGCGTTTATCTTGTCAATAAAACGCGGATCAACTTTGTCCGTGTTTTATTGACAATGCAGGCCGCCGGCGACGCAGAAAGCGCCCTTCAAAATGAAAAATAAAACTTTTTTGCCCGATCCGCGCCCGGCTAACGTTTCCTTGTCGCCTGCGGCTGACTATGATGTGATGGGTGCCGCCGCCGCGGTTTGTGAGCCGCCGCACTTTCACGCGGCTTGCGCCGTGGGAATAAAGAACTCTTGTCTGCTGCTGACGTCTTAGAAATGATTATTTAAGGGAAACGCCTGACTATGACCAACCGGTTGACCAAAACCGCGTTAGCGGTGCTGCTGCTCGGCACGCTGAACGCCACCGCCCTGGCGCCAGCACAGGCGGAAAGCCAGGACCAGTTGCCGGACATGGGCACCTCCGCCGGCGGCACCCTGAGCATCGGACAAGAGCTGGCGATGGGCGATTTCTACGTGCGCCAGTTGCGCGCCAGCGCCCCGCTGATCAACGATCCGCTGCTGAGCCAGTACATCAACCAGCTGGGCAACCGCCTGGTGGCCAGCGCCTATTCAGTGCGCACGCCGTTCCATTTCTATCTGGTGCGCAACGACGAGATCAACGCCTTCGCCTTCTTCGGCGGCAACGTGGTGCTGCACTCCGCGCTGTTCCGCGTCAGCGACAACGAAAGCCAGCTGGCTTCGGTGCTGGCACACGAAATCTCGCACGTCACCCAGCGCCACCTGGCGCGCGCCATGGAAGATCAGCAGCGCAACGCCCCGCTAACCTGGGTGGGCGCACTCGGCTCGATCCTGCTGGCGATGGCCAACCCGACCATGGGCATGGCGGCGCTGAGCGGCACCCTGGCCGGCACCCAGCAGGGCATGATCAGCTTTACCCAGTCGAACGAACAGGAAGCCGACCGCATCGGCATTCAGGTGCTGCAGCGCGCCGGTTTTGATCCCGAAGCGATGCCCGACTTCCTGCAAAAACTCTCGGATCAGTCGCGCTATGCCTCCAAACCGCCGGAAATGCTGCTGACGCACCCCTTGCCGGACAGCCGCCTCTCCGACGCGCGCAACCGCGCCAACCAGATGCCGAAACACATCGTGCAGTCTTCACAGGACTACCTGATGGCCAAGGTACGCGCACTGGGTATGTACAGCTCGGAAGGCTATGGCCTGAACGAAGAGCTGCTCGGCTCGCTCAGCAAGGGCAACGTGCGCGAACAGGCGGCCGCCAAATACGGCCGCGCCATCCTGTTCTATGAAGCGAAAAAATACGACGACGCGCGCAACATCATTCAGCCGATGCTGGCGCAGGATGCGAAAAACGTCTGGCTGATCGACCTGATGACCGACATCGATCTCGGCCAGAAACGCGCGCCACAGGCCATCGCCCGCCTGCAGGCGGCCAACGCCGCCCAGAACAATAACCCAGTGCTGCAGCTCAACCTGGCCAATGCCTATGTCGAAGGCAACCAGCCGGCGCAGGCCTCGAAGATCCTGAACCGCTATACCTTTGCCCATCCGGACGATCCGAACGGCTGGGATCTGCTGGCGCAGGCCAGCGCCGCCCAGGGGCTGCGCGATGAAGAGCTGTCGGCCCGCGCCGAAAGCCTGGCGCTGACCGGCCGGCTCGATCAGGCCATCGGCCTGCTCAGCAATGCCAGCTCGCTGCAGAAACTCGGCAGCCTGAAACAGGCGCGCTACGATGCGCGCATCGACCAGCTGCGCCAACTGCAACAGCGCTTCCGCCAATACCAGCGCAGCTGATTCAACAAGGAATGAACGCCATGAAAAACGTCACGATTTACCACAACCCGCGCTGCTCCAAGAGCCGTGAAACCCTGGCGCTGCTGGAGCAGCACGGTGTCGATCCCAAGGTGGTGCTGTATCTTGAAACGCCCCCGTCGGCCGATGAGCTGAAAAAACTGTTGAAAGAATTAGGCTTCACATCCGCGCGCGACCTGATGCGCAAGAAAGAAGATCTGTACAAGGAATTGAAGCTGGCGGACGACAGCCTGAGCGAAGAGCAGCTGCTGGCGGCGATGACGGCGAACCCGAAACTGATCGAACGCCCGATCGTGGTGAAAGGCAGCAAGGCGCGCATCGGCCGGCCGCCGGAGCAGGTGCTGGAGATTTTGTAATCGTCCGGCAAGTCTCTTATTGAACCGCAAAATACCAATAGCCCTGAATAGGGCTATTTTTAATTGGTTGTTATATAAATACTTTTCACCATCCCCCGCTTCTCCTGCTGCTATGCTGCACAAATGTCGAGCCTTACGGCAAGACAAGCGTTGACAACCGTCAACACCCCATCTACTCTGATCGCATCACTGGACGAGCGATGAAAAAACACCCAGACAAGCATATCCAGGCGGCGTTAGATTACGCCCTTTCTCAGGGCTGGCATTTTCGTCCCAGCAAGGGGCATGCTTTTGGCCGATTGCATTGCGCCTTTGTCGGTCATCAAGAACATATGATGAGCATCTGGAGCACGCCGAAAAATCCCGAGCTGCATGCCAAACAGATCCGGCGCAAAGTCGATCACTGCCTGGCGCTGTCGCAGAAAAAATAACCGGAGAATCACCATGACGCTCTATCATTTCGCATTGACGCTGGGTGGGGTCACCGCCGATACCACCGGGTTGGAGGATGCGCTGTATGCGGCGGGATGCGATGACGCACTGATCTGTTTCTACGGTAAAGCCGTCTACCTCGAGTTTGATCGAGAAAGCGAAAACTTTGCCCACGCAATTTGCAGCGCCATCAGCGATATTGAGTCTGCAAATATTGGCGCCAAGGTGATATCAGTAGACTCCAGCCTGGTGGGATTAAGTGATATTGCCGAGCTCACTGAACTGTCGCGTCAGGCGATCGCCATGCTAAAAGACGGGACTCGCGGCCCCGGCGGCTTCCCTTCCCCTATTCAACGGCTCGGCGGCACCTCACCGTTATGGCGCTGGGCTGACGTGGCGGCCTGGTTGGCACAGCAGGGGAAAATCGACCCACGTCTTGCAGACAATGCGCAGTGTCTGGAACATATCAATCTCGCTTTGCAACTGCGAAGCGATCGGCAACGCCAGCAGGTTGAGCACTACTGCTCCCTGCTGGAACACGCGGAAAAACAGACTTGATGGCTCGCTACAGCCCCAGGATCTCTTTAACGAACGGGATGGTCAGCTTGCGCTGGGCGGTGATCGAGGCGCGATCGAGCTGATCGAGTGTCATAAACAGCGTGCGCATCTCGCGATCCAGCCGTTTCAACAGGAAGCGGCCCACGTCTTCCGGCAACTCGAAGCCGCGCAGTTTGCCGCGCAGCTGCAGCGCCAGCAGTTTCTCTTCGTCCGACAGCGGCTGCAGCTTGTAGATTTGTCCCCAGTCCAGGCGCGAAGCCAGATCCGGTAAGCGCAGGTTCAGCTGACGCGGCGGACGATCTCCGGTGATGAACAAACGGGTGCGGCCGGTTTCCAAGATGCGGTTGTAGAGGTTGAAGATCGCCATCTCCCACTCTTCGTCGCCGGCGATGCATTCGATATTGTCGATGCAAACCAGCGCCAGCTGCTCCATGCCGTCCAACACTTCGGGCACGAAGTAAGCGCGTTTGTCGAGCGGCACATAGCCCACCGCTTCCCCCTTCTGCGAAAGCTCGGCGCAGGCCGCATGCAGCAGATGGCTGCGCCCGCCGCCTTCACGCGACCAAAAATAGATATAGCTGCCATGTTCCTGACGGACGGCGGATTGGATCGCGGCTAATAGGGATGGGTTCTCGCCCGGATAAAAACTGGCGAAAGTTTCATCATCGGGAAGATAAAGTGGCAGTGAAAGCTGTGCCGGCGTATTCAGAGAAGCACCTCAACCAAAACTGGCAGAAAAACGCGGGCAGTTTAACACAGAAAACGGGCGCTGTTGAACCGGCAGGATCTTATGCCGCAATAGTGAGCAATGCCTTAGCGCCGTTTAATCGATTGCGGCTCCCTCACCGGCAAGAATAGTCTGATATCAAACCCTAACCCCATGCCTAAGCAGGTTAAATTTGTAATTTAAGTAAAACCTGACCTAGTATAGGTAGGCAAAACGCAATCACCATCAACAAGGTTTCTGCAAGGATATAGACGATGAAAGTATGGAATAAAGTGCTGTTAGCCTCCTTTATCGGGTTGTTGGTTGCCGGCTGTGATGACTCTTCCAAGGTTGACGCCAACCTGGATAAAGCCAAAGACAGCGCCGAGCAGATGAAAGACGCCGCCCAGAAAAAAGCGGACGATCTGACGGACAAGGCGAAAGCGACGGCGGATGAAATCAAAAAAGAGGCCGCCACGCAGGCTGACCAGCTGAAGGACAAAGCCTCGGCGATTAAAGATGAAGCCGCCAAGCAGGCCGACGCCATCACCAACGACGCCAAGGCCAAGGCCGCCGCGATCAAGGATGACGCCGGCAAACAAAGCCAGCAGCTGGTGGATCAGGCCAAGGCCATCAAAAACGACGCCATCAACGGCGCTAACGATCTAACCGAGCAGGCCAAGGCGAAGACCGAAGCCATCAAGAACAGCGCCGAAAACAAAGCGCAAGAGTTGAAACAAGAGACCGATGCGGCGGTGAACGGCAACAAGCAGCCGGCCACCCAGCAGTAAGCTATTCTCAGCCACAAAAGAAAGGAGCAGTAAATGGGGATTATTTCCTGGATTATCTTCGGCCTAATCGCCGGTATTTTGGCTAAGTGGATCATGCCCGGCAAAGACGGCGGCGGCTTTATCCTGACCGTTGTGCTGGGGATCATCGGCGCCGTAGTCGGCGGCTATATCAGCACCTTCTTCGGCTACGGCAAGGTTGACGGCTTCAACTTCGGCAGCTTCGTGGTAGCGGTTATCGGCGCCATCGTGGTGCTGTTCGTGTACCGCAAAATTCGCAGCTAATATGACATTGGGGAGCTGAGGCTCCCCTTTTTCACTATTTAACTATACGTCCGTCATTAAGAATGAATGCTGTCCTACCGTCCCAAAACTCAGCAATAAAAATATCTTTCGGCTCTATGCCATGTTCACGGATAGTTTGGTTCAACCACTCCTCATCTTTACTAATCTCCTGCAGCTCATAAGGCCTGGCCCTGCCATTTTTCATAATGATAACTGAAGGCAGTTCATTTCCCTCGCATACCGCAGTGATCTGGCCGCCCGGCTCAATTTGCGCATAGACAATCTCCTGAAAGGCGTGAATCCCCTGCGCATGCAGCTGTGAGGAAACGTTCAAGATGTCGATTTTATTTTTCTTGGCTAAAATATTTTCCATCAAAAAGCGGCCGTTTTTTATAATTGGTATCGGGTTGCCTATAGTGACCGAACGAAAGAAGTTGCAATGTTTACTGATTGCATTCAACAGAGAAATTAGCCCTACACCGATAAGTAATACAACGACATACTGGTACAAGGGGATGCTGTCGCTATAGATAACGCCCCCAATAATGCCCCCGAGCACAAAGTTACCGATAAAATCTACTGGGGTCATCTGCGATAGCTGGGTCTTTCCCGACAGGTTCAGGTGGGTGATAACAATGACAAAGCCAATCACAAATTTGAGCAAAATATAGCCGTAGTACTCCATGCCCTCTTTCCTTTTAACCGATGTTGTTAATGCTATCAGCTACTTTATCCCAACGGATATAAATGCAGAAACACGAATAAAAAGGGCAGCCCCTGGGCTGCCCTTTTCGTTACTTCTGCTCCGCCGGTTCGTCCGGCGCGTCGAGCACCTCTTCTTCCTTGCGGAACAGGCTGATGACCTTGAACAGCAGGCTCAGGCCAATGCCGACGATGGTCGCCAGCGCCATGCCTTTCAGCTCCGCCGCGCCGATATGTACCTTGGCGCCGCTCACGCCGATGATCAGGATCACCGAGGTCAGAATCAGGTTTTGCGCCTTGTTGTAATCCACTTTGGATTCGATCAGCACGCGAATGCCCGAGGCGCCGATCACGCCGTACAGCAGCAGGGAAACGCCGCCCATCACCGGCACCGGCACCGCCTGGATCGCCGCCGCCAGCTTGCCGATGCAGGACAGCAGGATCGCCAGCACCGCCGCGCCGCCGATCACCCAGGTGCTGTAGACCTTGGTGATGGCCATCACGCCGATGTTCTCGCCGTAGGTGGTGTTCGGCGTGGAACCGAAGAAGCCGGAGAACACCGTCGAGATACCGTTGGCGAACATCGAGCGGTGCAGCCCCGGATCGCGGATCAGGTCTTTTTTCACGATGTTGGCGGTCACCACCAGGTGGCCGACATGCTCGGCGATCACCACCAGCGCCGCCGGCAGAATGGTGAAGATGGCGAACCACTCAAAGCGCGGGGTGTAGAAGGTCGGCAGCGCGAACCAGTGCGCCTCGCGGATCGGGGTCAAATCCACCACGCCCATGAAGAACGACAGCGCATAGCCCACCAGCACGCCGATCAGGATCGGGATAATTGCCAGAAAACCGCGGAACAGCACCGAGCCGAGCACTGTGACCGCCAGCGTCACCAGCGAAATGGTGATGGTGGTCGAGTCGGCGCTGGTGCCTTCCGCCGGCAGCAGCCCCGCCATGTTGGCCGCCACGCCCGCCAGCTCCAGCCCGATGACGGCGACGATCGCCCCCATCGCCGCCGGCGGGAACATCACGTCCAGCCAGCCGGTGCCGGCCTTTTTCACGATCAGCGCCACCAGGCAGAACAGCACGCCGCACATGATGAAACCGCTCAACGCCACTTCGTAACCGAGCGGCAACAGCAGCAGCACCGGCGAGATAAACGCGAAGCTGGAACCGAGGTAGGCCGGGATCTTGCCTTTACAGATGAACAGATACAGCAACGTGCCGATGCCGTTGAACAGCAGCACGGTCGCCGGGTTGATCTTGAACAGGATAGGCACCAGCACGGTGGCGCCGAACATGGCGAACAGGTGCTGGAAGCTGAGCGGAATGGTCTGGAGCAGCGGCGGGCGCTCGCTGACGCCGATGGCGCGACGGGTCATGTGTGCTTTTCCTCGGTTTATTGGTTTTATAGGTTTTAGTCAAAAAAAAGCCGACTCGTTAAGTCGGCTCAAATGTTTACTTAGTACCAAATATCTTGTCGCCCGCGTCGCCCAGGCCAGGCACGATGTAGCCCTTGTCGTTCAGGCACTGATCGATGGAGGCGGTGTACAGCTCAACGTCCGGGTGCGCTTTCTCCAGCGCGGCGATGCCTTCCGGCGCCGCCACCAGGACCAGCACCTTGATGCTGTGGCAGCCGGCTTTCTTCAGCAGATCGATAGTGGCGATCATCGAACCGCCGGTGGCCAGCATCGGGTCGACAACCAGCGCCATGCGCTCTTCGATGTTGGAAACCAATTTCTGGAAGTACGGCACCGGCTCCAGGGTTTCTTCGTCGCGGTAAACGCCCACCACGCTGATGCGCGCGCTCGGCACGTGCTCCAGCACCCCTTCCATCATGCCCAGGCCTGCACGCAGGATCGGCACCACGGTAATCTTTTTCCCTTTGATCTGTTCCACTTCAACTGGCCCGCACCAGCCTTCGATGGTGACTTTTTCCGTCTCCAGATCGGCGGTCGCTTCATAGGTCAGTAAACTACCCACTTCTGAGGCCAGCTCACGGAAGCGTTTGGTGCTGATGTCATTTTCGCGCATCAGGCCAAGCTTGTGTTTTACCAGCGGGTGTTTCACCTCAACGATCTTCATCATTTTTCTCCTATTAAGGTGGTTGCGGCCAAAAAAATCGCGGGATTATACCTCCTTTTTTTCGCCGCGCCACCCACAATAGCCCGATCGGGATCAACAAAAGTTTGAATATCAGTATAGATGACGAAAAAGCAGAGCCGGTTCACAAGCCGCTCGCAAACGTTTGCCTGCGCTGTTAGAATTGCCGCGCCTTATTCCGGAATCAACATCGGAAGCACAGTTTTCAAACCGCAAATCGTCGTGGGGAATCGCGCAGTGACCGACAAAACCTCTCTCAGCTATAAAGACGCAGGTGTCGATATCGATGCAGGCAACGCATTGGTAGATCGCATCAAAGGTGTAGTTAAACAGACCCGTCGCCCGGAAGTGATGGGCGGTCTGGGCGGGTTTGGCGCCCTGTGTGCGTTGCCGCAGAAATACCGCGAGCCGGTGCTGGTTTCCGGTACCGACGGCGTGGGCACCAAGCTGCGTCTGGCGATGGATCTGAAACGCCACGACACCATCGGCATCGATCTGGTGGCGATGTGCGTCAACGATCTGGTGGTTCAGGGCGCCGAGCCGCTGTTCTTCCTCGACTACTACGCCACCGGCAAGCTAGATGTGGACACCGCGGCCAGCGTGATCACCGGCATCGCCGAAGGCTGCAAACAGTCCGGTTGTGCGCTGGTGGGTGGCGAAACCGCTGAAATGCCAGGCATGTACCACGGCGAAGACTACGACGTGGCCGGTTTCTGCGTCGGCGTGGTCGAAAAATCCGAGATCATCGACGGCAGCAAAGTGCAGTCCGGCGACGCGCTGATCGCCCTGGGCGCTTCCGGCCCGCACTCCAACGGCTACTCGCTGGTGCGCAAAATCCTGGAAGTGAGCAACACCGATCCGACCGCCACCCAGCTGGAAGGCAAACCGCTGGCCGACCACCTGCTGGCGCCGACCAAAATTTACGTGAAGTCCGTGCTGGAGCTGATCGAGAAGGCGGACGTACACGCCATCGCTCACCTCACCGGCGGCGGCTTCTGGGAAAACATTCCACGCGTGCTGCCGGAAGGCATGCAGGCGGTGATCGACGAAGCCAGCTGGCAGTGGCCGGCAGTGTTCACCTGGCTGCAGCAGGCCGGCAACGTCAGCCGTCATGAAATGTACCGCACCTTCAACTGCGGCGTAGGCATGGTCATCGCCCTGCCGGAAGCCGAAGTGGAAGCGGCCATCGCGCTGCTGACCGCGGCAGGTGAAAAAGCGTGGAAAATCGGTAAACTGACCGCCTCTTCCGCCGAACAACAAGTGGTCATCAACTGATGAAAAAGATCGTGGTGTTGGTCTCCGGCCAGGGGAGCAATCTCCAGGCGCTGATTGACGCCTGCCAGCAGGGCCGCATCGCCGCCGAGATCGTGGCGGTGTTCAGCAACAAGGCGCAGGCTTACGGCCTGCAACGCGCCGAAGCGGCGGGCATCGCCGCCCAGGCGCTGGATGCCAAGGCTTACGCCGATCGCGCGGCGTTCGACGCCGCGTTGGCGGACGCCATCGACCAGTACCAGCCCGATCTGGTGGTGCTGGCCGGCTACATGCGCATCCTCAGCCCGCAGTTCGTGCAGCGCTATGCCGGCCGCATGCTGAACATCCACCCTTCCCTGCTGCCGAAATACCCGGGTCTGCATACCCACCGTCAGGCCATCGACAACGGCGACAGCGAACACGGCACCTCGGTGCACTTCGTGACCGAACAGCTCGACGGCGGCCCGGTGATTTTGCAGGCCAAGGTGCCAATTTTCGCTGACGACGAAGAAGATGACGTGATTGAACGGGTGCAAACCCAGGAACACACGATCTACCCGCTGGTGGTGAGCTGGTTCGTCGATGGCCGCCTGGCAATGCGCGATGGCGCCGCCTGGCTGGACGGCGAACGCCTGCCTGAGCAAGGTCACGCCGCCGACTGATGCGCGCAGCCTGAACCTTGCCTAAACGGCGCCCACGCGGCGCCGTTTTTTTTTCGCCTTCATCCATTCTGTGAAGTTATACTTTGCACAATTTCACGGCACAGAGGAGCCCACATGTCCAGCACTGCCAGCGTCAGGTTACGCCCATTGGAACGGGACGATCTGTCGTTCGTCCACCAGATGGACAACAACGCCAGCGTCATGCGCTATTGGTTTGAAGAACCCTACGAAGCCTTTGTCGAGCTTTCCGATCTTTACGACAAACACATCCACGATCAGAGCGAGCGCCGCTTTATCATCGAGCACGAAGGCGCCAAGGTCGGCCTGGTGGAGCTGGTGGAGATCGATCACATCCACCGTCGCGCTGAGTTCCAGATCATCATCGATCCCGCCCACCAGGGCAAAGGCTACGCCAGCACCGCCGCCCGTCTGGCGATGGACTACGGTTTCTCGGTGTTGAACCTGTACAAGCTGTACCTGATCGTCGACAAGGAGAACCCGAAGGCGATCCACATCTACAGCAAGCTGGGCTTCAACGTGGAAGGCGAACTGATCGACGAGTTCTTCGTCAACGGCGAATACCGCACCGTGCTGCGCATGTGCATCTTCCAGCCGCAATATCTGGCGAAGTTCAAAACGCCCAATGATAAGCCGCTGGTGAAGTGACGATCGGCAAGAAAAAGAGAAAACCCGCGAAAGCGGGTTTTTTATTGGAAAATAAGCGACTAGTATTAATGGATGCTATTTTATCGTCAGGAAATAGCCTGATGAATGCGGAAATAAATAATATTCATCCGAGATAATTAATCGAACAATAATTAATAGTGATAGTGAGAGTTACCCTCTGCCTCTACAAAGGAAAAATGCCATGACAACCGTCTCAAACCTGCTGCTTTTTATCGGCCTGACGATGCTCGCCATCGCCGCCGGCCTGAATACCTATAGCGGCTACGCGCCTGCAGATCCCAATAGCACCCCGCTGTTTTCCCCGCTCTGGTGGACGCGCTGGTTCCCGCTCTATGCCTCGGGGGCTGCACTGCTGCTGGTGGGGGTGGTGCTGCGAATTTCGGGGCGGGGACGTTAAAGGCCAACTTTCATCACAGATATCGTAGAACAAGTTATGCGCGAGACGTATTATCAAAAAGAGTACTTTGTAACGCATATGTACTCTAACAGAATCACTTATAGCAACCGAGAGGGAATAGATATAAGTTTAAAAAAAACTAAAAACCCGCAACAGCGGGTTTTTAGCAGTTAAACAATAATATTACACACTATTTATAATAACAGCATCTAAGTCCAATCTTGATAACCGTTTTCGTGAATCCAGACAAGGCCAGCGGGGCATGCATCAGATAAAAACCAGTATCCATTAAAAGCGCCATACTCCATCTCTTCAGGAGTATTAGGAAAACTGGCTCTAAATTTATCGACCTGCTCTTTCACTGTTCCCTTCAAGAACTCGCCCCCGTTGCCAAGTTTTACTATCCCCTCATTCATCAAATGCTCGATAAACCAGAGGAATAACTCTTTTTCCTCATAAAAAGAAAGGCAGATCTTACCTGATAGACTATCCGGATGAATATTTTCCCAAATAGTCACCATCGATGCTCCCACAAGAGCTTCCTTCCTATTTTCATATTGCTCTATTGTAAGCATATAGATCACCTATCTAAACTTGATTTTAAACTTGCTATCGGAGAGATTCGATACTTTTTTATATCCTTATTCCCAATAACATCAATAGAACACCGATACACACACCCTGATGTATTTATAGAGTAATTTATCATTTTTATTATTTTAGGTATCTGTATATGAAAGCTCCACACTCCCTCTAACCGAGTAAAACGGCTCCGAAGAGCCGTTTCCATGCGTGGGTCAGCAGCCTCCATAAACGGTATTATGTGCCTATTTATGATGCATAACACGTTGCTGAAATAGGGGCAAAGCCATATCCTAACTTATTGCCTTGATAATATTCTGTACGATAGGTGTGACAGCCTCTGTCAATTTTTCATTGTCAATAGTGAAGATCAAAAGTTCAATATCGCTTTCCGCATCAAGTAGCACCTGCCGTAACCATTTTTCCTCTATCGCTACAATACTGTTACCTGCGTTATCTATTTCTGATTGAACTTCAGCCACAGATAGTTTTCCCTCTAAAAAGGCCGCACAGGAAAACCTAAGTTTTTTAATTACATCGGGATAAATCCACTCACTCATTTCTCACTCCTACGAAGAATTGTGATTATGATGTTACCATTGTTTTCAGTAACCACACCAATGTCACCAGCCCGATAAATTGTCCTTTGAATACCATTGGATATGCTTGTTTCAGTAACACCTGTTTTAATTACATGTTCAACTATATTTGGCGAAATGTTTTTTCCAGGTCCAATGGTTCCTGCTGGGGAACCTAAGCTTGTTGGTTGCATTCTGTCAACGGCATGTTGAGAGTAAAGACGATCACCTATACGTGCGTATTGGCGTCCATCAACTGTTTTTATCGAGAACCTGACCGTTATCCGCAATCAAATTAGCTCCCTCGGCCTGAACCTGGCTGCCGATGTTCGCCAGCAGTGCATTGGTCAGGTTGTCTTTGAAGCTGCCGCCATTGATGGCGGTATTCAGGCTGGAGCTGATGACCGATTGCCCAGCCACCCCTGCGCCACCTTGCTCCAGTCGCCGTTGCTCAGCTGCGGCAGTTTGACGTTGTTTGGATTGAACGGTTTGCCCGCCGCGTCCTATCGGCGTTTATATGGAATACAACATAAAGAGAAAACGGCTCCGAAGAGCCGTTTCTGTGTGCGGGTTAGATCCAATCTTCATAGCCGCTGTCATGGATCCAGACGATAGACAAAACACATAAATCCACACGAGCATCCTTTTATTCAGGCATATCGATAAAGCCAAGCAATCGAAGATCGTTTAAAATTTCGTTTTTTTCATCTTCAGTTACATCCTTAAGCATTTCGAATAAATCATTTTCGGATAAAATTTTTAATATGATATCTGTGTGGAACTTTACTGTTTTATCACTACATCGACCAGCCATAAAGATGAGCGTCACTAGCTCAAGCATGAGGCATTCTATAGGTTCTTCAAACGAACCTTCTAATGACTCATACGCAAACGCCTGATCAGATGTATCACAAACCCCATGGTTATCCCCATCTTTCAATAGGTCAATTATCTCCCTGCAATAAACGTAACTTGAATGGGCAAAGCTATTTCTTATCTCATCATAATTCATCACACTCATTGTTATTTACCTCTTCCCGGAATCAAACGCACTCCGTTATTGTCCAAAACGTTAATTTTCACCCCAGGGTACCTACTCTCGAATTGTTTAACAACGCCCAAGCAACTGTCGCAGGCAGGTTTTTCTGTAAAAATAGTAACAGAACCTTTAGCAGAATAATTACTTCCTAATTTATCAGCTAAGTTATCCAATATTTTATATTCAGAGTCTATACGTCTTGGTACTGGTCTACCATCATCAGTAAGCAAAGTCTCATATTTGAAATTTTCTTTTCCCTTTCCAACAAAACCTTTCCCTTCAACATTTATGAGATTGTGACCCGCAAGTGTCTTTGGCATTCCAGATATATCAATATTGGCCACGGCAACGTTGCCACCACGTTTCCAGTCTGATGGTAGACCAGCCCTCAGTTCTGTAACCTGGTTTTTGAATGCAGCAGCCTGCTGAACCGTCTTCTCATTGACCAGATACCCTTTCCAGGCGCTGGTTGGGCCTACCAATTTGGATGACAGGTATTGGTTGCCGACGTTTGCTTTACCCATACCGGCAAATGTGTTGGCAATAGAGACCGCCATCACCGAGGCATTCACCCAGTCCGGCGACCACCCGGTCAACTTGCTGATTTGTTCTATCTGCTGGTTGCGAGCAAACAGCTGGCCGTCGGTTATCTGGTCGCCCAAATCATACGTGAATAACTTTTCGCTGTCATAGCCGGCAAACACCGGATAGTTGCCGAAGCGCTGACGCTCTTTTTGTACCCAGTAGTTGGCAATAAGGCCGTCTTCATCCCGCGTTGACGGATACTTATTCATCAGGGCTTCAAACTGCTTGCGCTCATCTGAGTTTAGCGCTTCCTGCGTGGTGCAGGCGACTTTTCGGCAGGATGCGGCCATCAGACGCGCTTCTTTTTCCTTGTCGCCCTTAGCCAACGCTTTAATGGCGTTGAGTTCTTCCTGGTGCAGCTGTCGATTGAAACGCTCGACAAACTCACCCGCATTTGCACCGCTGGTGGCACCTGCGGCTTTGGCGGTTACGATGGCCCCTGCAAAGGCGCCCGCTACGCGGCTGATTTGAGCCTGACGCTCTTGCCAGCCTTCACTTCTGACCAGATTATCATTGATGATCACCCCGGCCAGCTCCGCCGCCAGCGCCCCTGCCGCCGCGCCTTTGGCATTCCCCTTGCCGATTTCCGCGCTGATGCCCGCCAGAACGGCATGGCTTACGGCCCGGCCCGGTATATCAAGAACCTGACCGTTATCCCCAATCAGGTTGGCGCCCTCGGCCTGAACCTGGCTGCCGATGTTCGCCAGCAGCGCATTGGTCAGGTTGTCCTTGAAGCTGCCGCCATTGATGGCGGTATTCAGGCTGGAGCTGATGACCGATTGCCCGGCCACCCGCTGCGCCACTTTGCTCCAGTCGCCGTTGCTCAGCTGCGGCAGTTTGACGTTATTTGGATTGAGCGGTTTGCCCGCCGCATCCTTGCTCCAGCCCATCGCGCTGTCGAAGCCGTTGAGCGCTCCGCCGATCGCCATCGCCGTGGCGGTCGCCCTGACGTTTTCATTGCTGCCCAGCGCCTGCAGCGTTTTCGACAGGTTGCCTTGATTCTCAACCAGCGCGACCGCCGCCTGGGAGGCCAGAGAAGACATCCCGGCCGTGACCGCGCCGCTGGTTACCACCCCGCCGCCCACGGCGCCGGAAACGCTGGAGGCCGCCGTGGCCGCCAGTGAACTGCCTGCGGTCACCGCCGCGGCCGCAATGGCGATCACCGCCGCCACCGCCGGGTTCAGGTGCTGGCTCTTGTAATCCCAGCTGTCGTAAGCGTCTTTGACCTTGCTCCACTGCACGTCGTTGCGCTTGTTCAGATCTTTGACCCAGGTGGTGCCCGGCGTATTGCCCAGGGCATCGATGGCGCTTTGCAGCGCCTGGCCGTTTTTCACCTTCACATCGGCGTTAACACCCTTGGCGGCCTCTACGGTCAAGGCGCCACCGGTATGGATGCTCGGCAGCACCCACTTATTGTCTTCGTACCCTTTATTGGCCTGCTTGATAAAGAAGCCTTTCGAATTGCTGACGGTCTGTTCGAAAGAGGTGTTTTTCACCGCGCGGAAGTTAACCTGTCCACGGGAGCTGGTCAGGCGCGCGTTTTGCCCGGCGGCGATTTTGCTGGCTTCATAGGTGCTGTCGTCGCGGCTCATCAGCGTGATATTGCCGGCGGCGGTAAACTCGGTAACCTTGTTGGTCACGTCATGGCGGGTCTGCTTAACCTCGGTTTTCTTGCCCCACCATTTGCGCTTGGTTTCCTTTTTCTCGTAGTGGCTGGACTCTTCCATCGCCTGGGCGTAGAGATAGCCGCCCTTGGCGGCGATATCCAAGGAACCGGTGCGGATCGCCAGTTCACGATTTCGAGCATCTTCCTGCTCTTTACGTTGTCTTTCCGCATCATGTTGGCGCTGTTTTGCTGCCAGAGCCACGTTAAGTTGATTTTCGGCATCATTTTTTTCTTTCGTCTGTTGTAGAGTCTGCTGCTGGGCCTGGTCAAATGCATGTTGGGATGCATTTAGCGCACTTTGCGCGTTATTTATCGCATTCTGGCGGTCTATTAAACGCTGACGAATCTTGTCATATTCTTCTATGGTCGCTTCTTTTATCGCGTTACCGACTTTGACGCCGTCTTGAGTCGGTGCAGTGACATCTCCCCATTGAAGGACATTATTAACAAACGCCCGGCCCCCTTCTCGTAATAACCGCTCGAGGTGTGCCTGATTATCAATCAATGCCGAAGCGTCAAAGTGAACGCCCCCTCCGCTATAAACCGGCACTGAAACGAACCGGGATGATGATGACGTAATTGGATGTGCGGCAGCATCAAATAACGACAAGGTATCAGGGTGCTGACGTGCGCTACCCAATGCGTGTTTACTTGCATTTAGTTGGTTTTCGGTCTTAGACCTATTATTTATCGTCTGTTCAAGTCGCTGCCTAGCCTCCTGAACCCGGCGTTCAGCCATTGAAAATGCAGAGTCAACCCCAGAAAGGTCAATAGAAATACCTATCTGTCCAAGTTGTCCCTTAGACAGGAGTTTGGTGGCCTGAAAGAGAATGCTGCCGCCGGAAATCACCGCCATAAGGCCGCCGGCATTCAGCTCGGTCCCTTGCTGGGTGCGAGTTTCGGTAAATTCGTTGCCACCTTCTCGGTAAGTGTGGTTTTGCACCGCCTCGAAGCGCATATCACCGCCGGAGGATAGCGTCATATTGGCGCCCGAAGTCAACCTGGCGCCGTAAGTCAGCAGTTGGTTATTCGCCGCCGCGGTCAGGTTTTTCCCGGCGCTGAGAGTAGTGACCACATGGCGGTCGTCTTTATTGTTGTCGTTGGCGGCATCAATGGCGGAATAGGCCAGATTCGATAACCATAGATTCTGCCCGGCCAGCAACGTGATGTTGCCGTTAGCGGAAAGCGCGCCGCCCTGGGTGCCGATGTCGCGAGCCGAGTTAATCAGCAAATTGCCGCCGGCGTGTACCCGGCTGCCCAGTTCAGGCGTGCGGGACACAGGGAAAAGCGCATTGAATCGGCCGTCAAGTTCACGGTAATTAAGATCGGCGTTATGGGCGGCTAACAGCGTAACGTCCTTGTCCGCATTAATCTTGGTGCCGCGTAGCGCCAGATAGCCACCGCTATTAAGCAGCACCGAACCCGTTGCCCTCATTTGGCCACTGGCCAACAGTTGGTTGAAATATTCTTGCCGTTTAGCCGGAGAAACCGGCCCCCCTAATAGCGGCCCCTCCAACAACGCGCTGTTTTTGACGATGGCAATGCTGCCGTTAGCCGTCATAGCGATATTGCGGCTTTGCGGCGCCAACAGCGTATTCAGCAACGTAATGGTGCTGCCAGCCGTGAGAGACAAATCGCGTGAAGCCTCAAGGCTGCCCAACCAGCGAGAGCCGTCAGGGCGGAAGTAATGAGGTTTCTCACTGGAATGTATTTTTATATCACCGTTTTTGGCGTTTAACGTGACGTCCTGCCCTTTCAGCTCACTTTGCCATGCGTCGATAGCGTTGACTGCCGTCAGAGACAGTTCTTTTCCGGCGGCCAAAATGCCTTGCCCAAGAACAATCCGATCTTCGGCAATCGCGGTGATATTGCCGTCAGCACGAATTATGTCAGTATTGATGATATTCGCAGCATGCAGAAAAATGTTCTGCGCCTTTAAGGTTTCAGGACGTTGTAATGCTCTCACTTCATAGGGTTTATTTTCTTCTGGCGTTTGGTTTTTTATCTCTATTTTATCTTTGAAATCCGCCACCAAACTTTTTCCAGCACTTAAACTGATACGCTGTAAAACGTAGCCTACAGAATGCCAAGCTTGAACACTATCACCTCGGGTAAAGTAATTGGTTATACGTAACTCTTTTGCCGTTAATGGATTAAATGTCACTCCCCCATTTTCTTTATTGGCTTTTTCATCAGGAATATAGCGAATGTAATTCAATAACGTGCCTGTGGAAGTTTGCGTATTGACAAAGCGCTGACCCGTCAAAATAAGGTCTAAATTAGCACTCAACACACTGTTATTATTATCTAATTCATCTCCATAGATATAAAGGTGCTTACCAGAAGAGATCTCTGCAGGTGCTGAACTTCCCTCCACATCAAACCGAGTCTGCTGGTCGTTAACCAATACCCCCCGCTCAATATTGCTAAAATCCGCTTTTCCAAACCATTTTTCAGGTAATGGCGACGTCAACTCAGCGGTAATAATTACCGGATAATCACCGGTTTCTGCCATGACATTCGCCACTTGCATATTTTTATCAGTTGATGTCGGTATTAGCTTGGTTTTACTAATACTCTCGACATCTCTTTTATTGCGAACCTGTTCGGCACGTATCACCAAATCGCCGCTGTTGGTCAGGATTTTCGCCGAACGGTTCTCGACGGATTTAGCCTTGTTGCCCTGCGCATCCTTTTGGATCCACATATTTTTATTGGCGTGCAGCTTGGCATTTTCCCCGGCGTTGCGGATATGGTCGCCAAAGATACGCATATCGCCACTGGTGCTGGTTTGCCCGTCATTCACTAGCGTCGTTGCTGCCAGCGTGGCGTTGCCGTCCGCCTGCACGACAGCGCCTGGCGTAATGTGCAATTCCTTGGCGCTGACATTGAGGTCACCTTTGCTGTGCGTGGTGCCGTTAAGCACCAGGTTACCGTTAACGCTCAGCGTAATATCCCGCTGTTTGCTGGTGAGGTCTTTCAGGTTCACCCCCACCCCATCCTCATTGGCCACCAGGCGGATTTTGTTGGCGTACATGCCGCCCAGCGCCTTGGTATCCACCGCCAGCACAGGTTTTGCGCCTTCACCGGCGATCGGTTTGATGCTGGCGTCCTTGAAGCTAATGCGGTTGGCGCCCTGGGTCAGCGACAGATTTTGTGCGTTGATTTTGCCGTTCAGCTCGGTGGCGCGGCTGATGATATCGACATAGTCGGCGCCGCTGCCGTCCAGCCCTTTGCCGCCGATGGTGACGCCGCCTTTTTTCACCTCCAGCGCTTCCAGCGCGCCCTGCTTGTCGAACTGCGGTTTGCCGGTGGTCAGCGTCACGCCCGGCGCGTTGATAAAGCCGCAGCCGTCGCAGGTGATGCCATTCGGGTTGGCGATCATCACATTGGCCTTGTTGCCGAACACCTCGAGCTTGCCCTGCAGCTCGGAACGACTGCCGCCGATCACCTCGTTGATGATCAACTCCGCCGGTTTTCCCTTCAGGTAGGTGTTGCCCTGCGCGCTGTAGATCTCCACGCCCAGCTGCGTTTTGCCGCCGTGAGTGGCGTTATTCAACACGGCGCCCTGTGGCCCAACGTTGAAATCTTTATAGGTGTTGTGGGAGATGCCCGCACCGTTCGGCGTGGCAATATTCACCACCGGCACGTCGCCCGGCTTGATAACCACCTGCGTATTGCCGTTGGCGGCGGTAATGCCGGCGGCGAACGCCGGGTGCAACGGCTGGAAAGCCGTCAGGTAGATCAGCAAATAGCTGGCGCCGCGCGCCAACGGAGGGTTGAGCTTATCCATATTCATTCCTTCGAAAGGATGTTGTTTTGAACGCCGAGGCGCTCCTGCTGTGTGCTGGCGTTATAAGGTGACGGTGGCTTGCCAGTAGGCCACCCAACGATCCGGTTGCAGGCTGTCTGGGTGCGTCAGCGATTTACCAACGGTGATCGCCTGATTGAACCAACGGCCGCTTAACGTGGTGCCCAGCGCCGCACCAACGACGCTGCCGCCGTCTATCTGCCCGGCGCGCCCCTGCAGCCAGCCGGCGTCTAACGCGCCGGTCAAAGAAAGCGCCCCCAACCCCGGCAACGTCCGCCATTGCCAGTTGAGTTCATTGCGCCAGTAGGCGCCGCGATTACCGGTCAGGTACTGCTCTTTAAAGCCACGCACCGAGTATTGCCCGCCGATGGAAATGCGCTCGCCGGCATACAGGTTGTCTGCGCTGGTTTGTCCGTAGGCCGAGGTCAGGTAGTAGAGAGAGGGTGCGAGCGGATAGAAATAACTGGCGCTGAGGCCAAGCTTGCGGAACTCGCTGCGCGGCGCCCCGTTGCGCTCAGGATCGTCGACGGTAGCGCCCAGCATGTGCAGCCCGCGGCTTACCGTCGGGTTCAGCGTCATATAGCCGCCGCCCGCGACCGCACTGTAATTGAGGCCCAGGCTGGCGATGCTGAGCGTCGGGCTGCTGACACCCAACCGTTCCCCCGCCAGCCTATTTTCCGTGGTGCGCCGCGCCAGCCCGATATCGACGGCCAGCTTACGTTTGCTATCCCGCAGCAACGTGCGGTTGGCGCCCAAACGCTGGGTCTGGTTGTTGCCCTGATAGCGGTAAGCGGCACCGTTGAACGGCACCTGCTGGAAAAAGTCGTTCCAGGCATACTGGTAGCTGAACAGCCAATAGCCATAGGGTAAGGTGACGCTGCCGTTCAGGCTACGGCTGCGATGATGCGGGCTGAAATCGTTATTGCGCGCTGCGGAAAGCGACCATTGATCGGCGAGACGCAGCGGATTATCCAGCGAGAAGGCGGCGTTCATCTGCCCGGTGCCAGTGCTTTTCTGGCCGCTGTTATCGGCCCCAAAAGAGAAAGAGACCGGTGCGCGCGTGGCGCCGCGCAGCAAAACCACTTTGGAAAAGCCGGGTTGCTCGCCAGGTTGAATATCGATAGTCACCTGTTGCGACGGCAGGCGGTTGAGCTGCTCCATGCCCTGCTCGATATCGCGCAGATTCAATACGTCACCAACCCGATCGGGAAACGCCATCTTCAACGCCAGCGTCTGCTCACCGTTTTGCGTGATGGACTCGATTCGCCCTTCGCTGGCGCTGACGGTCAACACGCCGCGGGAGATATCCTGCTCCTGCAGCCAGGCCTGCGAAGTGACATAGCCGCGTTGCAGATAAGCATTGGTGGTTTCGCGCACCAGACGGTTGATGTGCTCCAGCGTCAGGCAGCGCCCCTGATACGGGCGGGCCAGGCTTTCTTTTACCGACCAGGAAAGATGTTCGGCGCCCTGAAAAACGATCTGCCGCACCGGTTGGCAAACCGCCCCTGCGGCGGCCGGCTCAGGCAGCGGTAACGCCGGCAGTTCAACGTTATTTTGCAGCGCCTCGCGTTGCTGCTGGGCCTGTTCCAGCAACGTTTTCTGCTGTTGGGTAATGCTGTCGCGATCGGCAGGGCTGGTGATTTCCGCGCACCACGCCGAGCTGCAAAACGCTAATAATAGCGACCAGGCGCCAAGCCTCCATGCACACATTCAAACACATCCATTTACACTGATTTACACAGATTGGCGAATTATAAACAATTCGCTGGCTCCGTCCATGCAAATGAGAATTATTTTTATTAATGTAGCCAGTGAAAAGACGTGCTTGGCGTGTTAGCGAGAATAATCGGAGGAAACACAAAGACGGGAAAAGGGGCGCCGTATGCAACGCCCCCCAGAACTCACCCATACCGCCCGGTAATATAATCCTCGGTGCGGCGCTGGCGCGGCGACGTGAAAATGGCGTCGGTGTCGTTGTACTCCACCAGCCGGCCCTGATGAATAAAGGCGGTGTAGTCGGAGACGCGCGCCGCCTGCTGCATGTTGTGCGTCACCAGCACCACGCTGTAACGCTGCTTCAGCGCGGAAATCAGCTCTTCGATGGTCAGCGTGGAAATCGGATCGAGCGCCGAGGTCGGCTCGTCGAGCAGCAATACTTCCGGTTCGATGGCGATGGCGCGCGCGATCACCAGGCGCTGCTGCTGGCCGCTGGACAAGCGGAACGCATTTTCGCGCAGCCGGTCCTTCACCTCATGCCACAGAGCGGCGGCGCGCAGCGAACGCTCCACCGCTTCATCCAGCAAACGCCGGTCGCGCACGCCCTGCAGCCGCAGGCCGTACACCACGTTTTCATAGATCGATTTCGGGAACGGGTTCGGCCGCTGGAACACCATGCCCACCCGCCGCCGCAGCGCCGCCACGTCGATCTGCGCGCCGGAGATCGCCGCGCCGTTCAGCTGCAGATCGCCCTCGATGCGGCAGTTGTCCACCAGATCGTTCATGCGGTTGAAACAGCGCAGCAGCGTCGATTTACCGCAGCCCGAAGGGCCGATCAGGGCCGTCACCCGGTGTTTCGGAATGCGCAGCGAAATATCATGCAGCACCTGTTTGTCGCCATAAAACAGGTTCAGGCCGTTGACCGCCAGCGCGGTCTGTTCATCGTCGAGATGCTGGACATCCAGCCGGGGCAAACTGCCTGGCGTCATCAAACCCATTACGCACTCCCCAAAAATAGCGTCATTGTTACTGCGACCATGCTCGGTACCGCTCCCTCAACGAATGGCGGATACCCATCGCCGCCAGATTCAAACTCACCACGATCGTCACCAGCAGGAAGGCGGTGGCGAACACCAGCGGCCGGGCCGCCTCTACGCTCGGGCTCTGGAATGCCATATCGTAGATCTGGAAGCTCAAATGCATAAACTTCCGTTCCAGGTGCAGATACGGGAAAATCTCGTCCACCGGCAGCACCGGCACCGATTTCACTACCCCCACCAGCATCAGCGGCGCGGTCTCCCCGGCGGCGCGCGCCACCGCCAGGATCAGGCCGGTCATCATCGCCGGCGCAGCCATCGGCAGCACGATGCGCCACAGCGTCTCGGCCCGGCTGGCGCCCAGCGCCATCGAGCCCTGCCGCAGCGAAGTGGGAATGCGCGACAGCCCTTCCTCGGTGGCGACGATCACCACCGGCAGCGTCAGCAGCGCCAGCGTCAGCGCCGCCCACAGCACGCCAGGCGTGCCGAAGGTCGGGTTAGGCAGGGATTCAGGGTAGAACAGCTGGTCGAGCGTGCCGCCTATCATATAAACGAAAAAGCCGAGGCCGAAGACGCCGTAGACGATCGAGGGCACGCCGGCCAGGTTGACCACCGCAATGCGGATCACCCGCGTCAGCAGATTGTTGCCGGCATACTCGTGCAGGTACACCGCCGCAATCACGCCAAACGGCATCACCACGATCGACATCAGGATCACCATCAACACCGTGCCGAAAATGGCCGGGAACACCCCGCCTTCGGTATTCGCCTCGCGCGGGCTGTCGGTGAGGAACTTCTTCACCTGCTCGCCCCAGTGCGTCAGTTTCTCGGTGGTGCTCATGGCGTTCGGGTACCAGGCATCGCGCACCTGGCTGAGCGGAATGGTCAACGTTTGGCCGTGCATGTCGCGCAGCAGCAGCGCATCGCGCTGGCGATCGCGATTCAGCCCCGCCAGGCGTTCGGACAGCAGCTGGTATTGCCGCTGCAACGCCAGCCGCTCGGCCTTGATGGCGTCCTGCGCGCGGGCGTCCAGCTTAGCGTCGCGCTGCAGGCGCTTTTCCCGCAGCCGCAGCGCGTCAAACTGCTGATTAATGCGCGCCATATCGCGGAATTGGATGTCGTGCGCCTGGCGCGAGAGCGCAGCGATTTGCGGCAGCCGCTGCTGCAACGCCTGCCCCAGATTGCGGCCGGTCAGCGGTTGCCCGTCTTCCAGCATGCCCGCCAGATATCCGTAGGCGGTGCCGTGGCTGTTCCGCTCCAGCACCAGCAGGCTGCGCGGCGCGCTTTGGCTGCGGATGTCGCTGGCCAGCAGCGTGCGGAAATCCTGCCCCTCGCGCTCGCGGTTGCCGACCTTAATCAGATAACGTTCGACGCTCTGCGCCTCGCCCGGCGGCGCCACGCCCGCCTCCGTCAGCTGGCGACGTGAAATGCTTTGCTGTTGATACAGCTCGCCGATCACCGTCACCGCCCCGGCGCCGTTCTGATTCAGCTCGAACTGATAAACCGGGCTCGGCCAGAAATAGCGCATCCCCTGCCCGGCCAGCAGCAACAGAATGCCGACCAGCGCCAACAGGCTGACGGCCACCGAACCGGCGGTCAGCCATATCCACGGCGATCCGCTCTTCACCCAGTTCTTCATGGCGCCTCCTGATTCGGCGTGTAACGCTTGCGCAGCCGCAGGCGCACCGCCTCCGCCAGCGTGTTGAACACGAAGGTGAAGACAAACAGCACCAGTGCGGTCAAGAACAGCACGCGGTAATGGCTGCTGCCGGAGACCGCCTCCGGCATTTCAATGGCGATGTTGGCCGCCAGCGCCCGCAGCCCCTGGAACAGGCTGCCGTCGATAATCGGCGTGTTGCCGGTGGCCATCAGCACGATCATGGTTTCCCCCACCGCACGGCCAAAGCCGATCATCAGCGCGGAGAAAATGCCGGCGCTGGCGGAAGGCAGCAACACCTTGACCACCGTCTGCCATTGGGTGGCGCCCAGCGCCAACGAACCCTGACTCAGGGTGGCCGGCACGCTGAACAGCGCGTCCTCCGCCAGCGAGAAGATGATCGGCACCAGCGCGAAGCCCATCGCCACGCCCACCACCAGCGCATTGCGCTGGTCGTAATTATCCCCCAGCCAGAAATGCAGCGGCTCACCGAACAGCACCACTTCCAGCCGCGGCCCCAGGCTGAGCGCCAGCCACACCGTCAACGCCAGCAGCGGCAACAGCAACAGCAGATCGACGCCCGGCCGGCAGCGCGGCATAAAGCGATGGGTCAACGCGCCGCACAGCAGCACCGCCGCCGCCAGCAACAGCGGCAACGCCAGCACCGCCAACAGATACTGCTCGATGATCGGCGCCAGCCAAATGCCGGCCACCAGCCCGATCACCACCGTCGGCAGCGCGCCCATCACTTCGATAGCCGGTTTGATCACCCGCCGTAGCCCCGGCGTCATAAAGTAAGCGGTATAGATGGCGCCGGCCAAGGCCAAGGGAATGGCGAACAGCATCGCGTAAGCCGCCGCCTTGAAGGTGCCGAAGATCACCGGCATCAGGCTGAATTTGGGTTGGTAGCTGTCTTCACCAGAGGTGGACTGCCAGACGTAGGCCGGCTGCGGGTAGTTTTCATACCACACCTTGCCCCACAGCGAACGCCAGGTAACGTCCGGATACGGGTTGTCGAGCGCATAGCGCTGCCAGCCCTGTGCACTCTCCAGCAGCAGACCATCGCCGCGCGGCGCGAACGCCATCTGCCGCACCTCGGCGCCCAAACGGGTATTCAGCAGCGGCTGCGGTTGAATAGTGGAGAATAACGAGAAGCCACCATCGGGCCGTAGGGTGGCGAACACCCGGCGATAGGGCTCCGCCACCGTCAGCTCTTGCCCGTCAGCGCCGTGGTCGAAATGCTGCACCGGCGTCAGGCGCCAGCGCTGCTCTTTTTCTACTTCGAACCACTCGCGCAGATTGCCGTCGGCGCCCTTGATCAGCAGCGCGCTGCCGCCGGGCAGCGCCGTCATCTGATACGGGGCGTGTTCGCCAAGGGTACGCGTTTCACGCAGTTGCAGCTGTGCGCCGTCGATTTCATAACGCGCCAGCCGGTTGCCGGTCAGCAGGTAAAGCTGCCGGCCATCTGGCGTCAGCACCAGTTGTTCTGCGTCGTGCTCCAGCGGCCGCTCGCTGAACTGCGGCGGCCGGTCAGGGCTGAAACGGCCGAACACCAGCCGCCGATCGTCGGTCACCCCGGCCAGCAGATACTGCCCGCGATGCGCATCCGCCAGCGACAGCAGCTTCAGCGGCTTGCGCTGCGGCTCCAGCGCCAACGGCTGTTGCCCAAGCGGGAACAGCCACTGCGGCCGGCCGTTTTCCGCCGTGGCGAAATCCGCGCGCGCCACCACCAGCCGGCCATCGGCCTGCGCCAGTGCGAACAGATCGCGCTCTCCGGCGGCCTGCGCGAGCAGTGCCGGTTTGGCCAGCAGCGTCTGCTGTGCCAGCGGCGTCTGTGGCTGGCCGTTCGGCGCCGGCGTCAGGCGATAAAATTGCCCCGCGCCCTGCGCGTCGATGCGGTAACCGACGCGCTGCTGCACGTCCATGCCCAACGCCAGCGCCGGGGCCGACACCGCGATCGGCAGCGGCTGCGCCTGGCCGAGCGAGGCCGGTTTGAACAGCGGCAGCACTGCAAACAGCAGATAAACGAAGATCAGCATCAACGTCATCAGCACCATCAGCCCGCTGGCGGTCACTGCCGCCTGCACGCCACGGTCGATGCGCCCGCGCAGGCGATCTCGGGGATGTTGATTTGCCGTCGTCTGAGTCATGTGTCTCGCTGTCGCTGATGTAATCGGGCTTGCGCCGTAAGATAACCGGGCATCTTATGTCAGTTTTATGACGTTTGCATGACAAAGTTACCCACCCTAACCCAGGTTTTTTACGCTACAAACAGACAATATGAAGTTGATATATTGCTGAAAAATGACCACAAACACGCTTTATAATGCCAAAAATAAGCCTGCTAACCGTCATTTCATGCTAATCACTTCACTGCCGAACATCCCGCCTCGGCGAAAATTTATTGCCGCCGAAAAACGCCGCGCGCCAACGCAGTGGATATGTTGGACTTTCCTGTCAATCTCTCGCAATAATGATGAAGGACACTAGAGCGGCATCCGGGCGCTGCGTCCCGGATCCTATTCTAAATTTGAACTGGAGTGGCAATGGGTCAGGAAAAGCTCTACATCGAAAAAGAACTAAGCTGGTTATCCTTTAATGAACGTGTGTTGCAGGAAGCCGCAGATAAGAGCAATCCCCTGATTGAACGTATGCGTTTTCTGGGCATTTACTCCAACAACCTCGACGAGTTCTATAAGGTCCGCTTCGCCGATCTCAAACGGCGCATCCTGATCAGCGAAGAGCAAGGCTCCGCCGGTTCCTCGCGCCATTTGCTGAAAAAGATCCAGGCCAAGGTGCTGAAAACCGATCAGGAGTTCGACGGCCTGTACAACGATCTGCTGCTGGAAATGGCGCGTAACCAGATCTTCCTGATCAACGAGCGCCAGGTGTCCGAGAACCAGCAAATCTGGCTGCGGCAATATTTCAAACAGCATCTGCGCCAGCACATCACACCGATCCTGATCAACCACGACACCAACCTGGTGCAGTTCCTGAAAGACGATTACACCTATCTGGCGGTGGAGATCATCCGCGGCGCGCGCATCGACTATGCGCTGCTGGAGATCCCGTCCGACAAGGTGCCGCGCTTCGTCAATCTGCCGCCGGAAGCGCCGCGCCGCCGTAAGCCGATGATCCTGCTGGACAACATTCTGCGTTACTGCCTGGACGATATCTTCAAGGGCTTCTTCGACTACGACGCGCTCAACGCCTACTCGATGAAAATGACCCGCGACGCGGAGTACGATCTGGTCACCGAAATGGAATCCAGCCTGCTGGAACTGATGTCCTCCAGCCTGAAACAGCGCCTGACCGCCGAGCCGGTGCGCTTCGTGTATCAGCGTGACATGCCGAACGAAATGGTGGAGCTGCTGCGCGGCAAGCTGGGCATCTCCAACTACGATTCGGTGATCGCCGGCGGCCGCTACCACAACTTTAAAGATTTCATCAGCTTCCCGAACGTCGGCAAAGCCAACCTGGTCAACAAGCCGCTGCCGCGCCTGCGCCACATCTGGTTCGACGGTTTCCGCAACGGCTTCGACGCCATTCGTGAAAAAGACGTGCTGCTCTACTACCCGTACCACACCTTCGAGCACGTGCTGGAGCTGCTGCGCCAGGCGTCGTTCGATCCGAGCGTGTTGGCGATCAAAATCAACATCTACCGAGTGGCGAAAGATTCGCGCATCATCGAATCGATGATCCACGCCGCGCACAACGGTAAAAAGGTCACGGTGGTGGTCGAGCTGCAGGCGCGCTTCGACGAAGAGGCCAACATTCACTGGGCGAAGCGCCTGACCGAAGCCGGCGTACACGTGATCTTCTCCGCGCCGGGCCTGAAAATCCACGCCAAGCTGTTCCTGATTTCACGCCGTGAAGGCGATGACATTGTGCGCTATGCTCATATCGGCACCGGCAACTTTAACGAAAAAACCGCGCGCATCTACACCGACTATTCGCTGTTGACCGCCGATTCACGCATCACCAACGAGGTGCGCCGGGTATTCAACTTTATCGAGAACCCCTACCGGCCGGTCACCTTCGACAACCTGATGGTGTCGCCGCAGAACTCGCGCCTGAAGCTGTATGAGCTGATCGACAACGAAATCGCCAACGCGCAGGCCGGGGAACAGGCCGGCATTATGTTGAAAATAAATAATCTGGTGGATAAAGGGCTGGTAGATCGGTTATATACCGCGTCCGGCGCTGGCGTGAAGATCCGCCTGCTGGTGCGGGGCATGTGTTCCCTGATTCCCAACCTGCCGGGGATCAGCGACAATATTCAGGTGATCAGCATCGTCGATCGCTTTTTGGAACACGATCGGGTTTACGTTTTCGACAATAAAGGTGACAAACGGGTGTATCTGTCCTCCGCCGACTGGATGACCCGCAACATAGATTACCGTATCGAAGTGGCGGTATCGCTGCTGGATCCGGCGCTGAAACAGCGCGTTCTGGATATTCTGGAGATCCTGTTCAGCGACACGGTCAAGGCCCGTTATGTGGATAAAGAACTGAGCAACCAGTACGTGCCGCGCGGCAACCGTCGCAAAGTGCGTGCCCAGGTGGCTATTTACGAGTACTTAAAAGCTCTGGAACAACCAGGACAGTAGGCCAGCAACTATGCCGCTAAAAAACACTGCAACGAACAAACCGCAGGAAATCGCCGCCATCGACCTCGGGTCGAACAGTTTCCACATGGTGATCGCCCGCGTCGTCAACGGCGCCTTACAGGTATTGGGCCGTTTAAAACAACGGGTGCATCTCGCCGACGGATTGGACAGCAACAACGTACTCAGTGAAGAGGCAATAGAACGCGGCCTGGCCTGCCTGGCGCTGTTTGCCGAACGGCTGCAGGGCTTCCCGGCGGATAACGTCACCATCGTTGGGACACACACCCTGCGCCAGGCGGTGAACGCCGAAGTATTCCTCAAGCGCGCCGCCAAAGTGATCCCCTACCCGATCGAAATCATCGCAGGTCAGGAAGAAGCGCGTCTGATCTTCATGGGCGTGGAACACACCCAGCCAGAGAAAGGCCGCAAGCTGGTGATCGACATCGGCGGCGGCTCCACCGAGCTGGTGATCGGCGAAGACTTCGAGCCGCTGCTGGCGGAAAGCCGCCGCATGGGCTGCGTCAGCTTCGCCCAGCTGTTCTTCCCGGGTGGCGAGATCAGCAAAAACAACTTCCGCCGCGCGCGGCTGGCGGCGGCGCAGAAGCTGGAAACGCTGGCCTGGCAGTACCGCATTCAAGGTTGGCAGTATGCGCTGGGCGCCTCGGGCACCATCAAGGCCGCCCACGAAGTGCTGGTGGCGATGGGAGAAAAAGACGGTCTCATCACCCTGGAACGTCTGGAAATGCTCACCGAACAGGTGCTGCAGTTCAAAAGCTTCGGCTCGCTGAGCCTGCCGGGGCTGTCGGAAGACCGCCAATCGGTATTCGTGCCGGGGCTGGCTATCCTGTGCGGCGTGTTCGATGCGCTGGCGATCCGCGATCTGCGCCTGTCCGACGGCGCGCTGCGCGAAGGCGTGCTGTATGAAATGGAAGGCCGTTTCCGCCACCAGGACATCCGCAGCCGCACCGCCAAGAGCCTGGCCGATCACTACAACATCGACCGCGAGCAGGCCAAACGAGTGCTGGAAACCACCGAGTTGCTCTACTCGCAGTGGATGGCGCAAAACACCAAGCTGGCGCATCCGCAGCTGGAGGCCCTGCTGAAATGGGCCGCCATGCTGCACGAGGTGGGGCTGAGCATCAACCACAGCGGCATGCACCGCCATTCGGCCTACATTCTGCAAAACTCCAACCTGCCTGGCTTCAACCAGGAACAGCAGCTGCTGCTGGCGGCGCTGGTACGCTTCCACCGCAAGGCGATCAAGCTGGAAGAGCTGCCGCGCCTTAACCTGTTCAAGAAGAAACACTACCTGCCGCTGATCCAGCTGCTGCGTCTGAGCACCCTGCTCAACAACCAGCGTCAGTCGACCACCACGCCGGAAACGCTGCGCCTGACCACCGACGACAACCACTGGACGCTGCGCTTCCCGGCCGGCTACCTGGCGCAGAACAACCTGGTGCAGCTGGATTTCGAACGCGAGCAGGCCTACTGGAACGACGTCGTCGGCTGGAAGCTGCTGATAGACGAAGAAGGCTCGCAAGACGAACAGCGCTCCGCCTGATCCCCCGCCCCCTGCCAGACAGGGGGTTTTTCTTTCCGCCTTCGCCCCGTCAACCTAAACGAAACCCTAATGCGCCGTGCCGCACGCCGGAAAAAAATGGACAACTTTTGTCATCAGCGCCTAAAATCCGGTTACAAATTCTCGAGCGAATAACACAGGACACCGGCATACCGGGTGATATATGCGCAAGAAAACCACCGGACAGATGACGAAGATAGTGTTGTTTATCAGCTTTATCATTTTAGTCGGCCGACTGCTGTACGCCGCCGTGGTGGCGGTGCCTCATCATCAGGAAAAAAAGCAGGCCGCTGCGCAAAACGCCGCCGAAGTCAGCGCGCCGCAACAGGACGCCTCCTCTGAATAACCGCCGCGCCCCGTCCGTTTCATAAAAATGACTCCGGCACCCGCTATGCTCTATCTTTTAATGAGCCTGCGTCAGGAACGCCGAGCGCCCGTTAAGGAACACCATGTCAGCCGCAACCCATAACGTCAAAAAAGTCGCTGAACACCGCCAGCGCATTCTCACTCTGCTGTTGAACAATAAGGAATTGGTCGACGGCATTCTCGGCCGGCCAGGCGATGAACACGCTCTCAGCCAAAGCGAACGGCTGAACCAAACGGCGGAAATCACCGGCCTGTTGGACGATATGCACGCCGCCGACCTGGCGGACCTGCTGGAAGCGCTGCCGCAGGACGAACGTATGGCGCTGTGGCGGCTGGTGGGCAACAGCAAGCGCGGCCAGACGCTGGTGGAAGTCGCCGAGCCGGTCTGGGACAGCCTGATCGAGGAAATGAGCGACAAAGACCTGCTCAAAGCGATCAAAACGCTGGACGTCGACGAACAGGCCTATCTGGCGCAATACCTGCCGCGTAACCTGATGGGCCGGCTGCTGACCTCGCTGGAACCGGAGCAGCGCGCCCAGGTGCGCGAGATGAGCCAGTACGCCAAAGACAGCGTCGGCTGGATGATGGATTTCGAACTGGTGACGGTGCGGCCGGACGTCACGCTCGGCGCGGTGCATCGTTTCTTGCGCATGCGCAAAACCATTCCCGACGCCACCGATAAACTGTTCGTCACCGACCGCAAAAACACCCTGCTGGGCGAGCTGCCGCTGACCGCAGTGCTGCTGAACGATCCGGAGATCCCGGTGCGCGACGTGATGGACAGCGATCCCGCCACCTTTCAGCCCGAAGACAAGGCCGATGAAGCGGCCGGCGCGTTCGAACGTTACGACCTGATCAGCGCCCCGGTGGTTGACGCCAAGGGCAAACTGATGGGCCGCCTGACCATCGAAGAGATCGTCGACGCCGTCAACGAAGAGAGCGACACCAACCTGCGCCGCATGGGCGGTTTGAGCCCGGAAGAAGACGTGTTCGCCCCGGTCAGCAAGGCGGTCAAGACCCGCTGGGCCTGGCTGGCGATCAACCTCTGCACCGCGTTCGTCGCCTCGCGCGTGATTGGCCTGTTCGAACACACCATTTCCCAGCTGGTGGCGCTGGCGGCGCTGATGCCGATCGTCGCCGGCATCGGCGGCAACACCGGCAACCAAACCATCACCATGATTGTGCGCGCACTGGCGCTGCACCAGATTGAAGTCGGCAACATCTCGCGCCTGATGCTCAGGGAGCTGGGCGTCGCCATCATCAACGGCGTGGTGTGGGGCGGCATCATGGGCGTGATCACCTGGCTGCTGTACGGCGACGCGGCGATGGGCGGCGTGATGACGCTGGCGATGCTGCTCAACCTGCTGCTGGCGGCGCTGATGGGCGTGGTAATCCCGATGACCATGCTCAAACTGGGCCGCGATCCGGCGGTCGGCTCGAGCGTGCTCATCACCGCGCTGACCGACACCGGCGGCTTTTTCATCTTCCTCGGCCTCGCCACCCTGTTCCTGCTGTAATACGCCAAAAGCCGGCCTCGCGCCGGCTTTTTCGTCATTCTGCCGCCGGGCTGGCGTTAACGCAGTAAAGTCGGCCTTCCCGGTAGGTTTTCCTCTCGCGCTGTACTACCCTTTGCCAATAAATCGTCTTAATTCATCCACGTCATGAATCCAATCACTGACAGAGGCCATCGGTAAGGGTGTCTATGGAGATCAGCGCGCCGAACACGTTCGGCACCCACAAAGGCGTCATGCTGACGCATTCCCTGTTCGTGGCGTTGGCGACGTTTCTGCTCGCCTTGCTGAGCCTGTCGCTGTCCAGCGAAGCCCGCCACTTCACGCCGCTGTGGTTCCCGACCGCCGCCGCGATCGCCGTGCTGTTCCGCCACGCCCCGCGCCACTGGGGCCTGCCGCTGCTGGCCAGCGGCCTCGGCATCGTGCTCGCCAGTTTCTTGCTGTTCGGCGTCAGCGCCACTCCCGTCAAGCTGGCCGCCATCAACCTGCTGGAAGCGGCGGTTTGCGCCCTGCTGCTGCGCCGCACACTGCCGGTGAACGATCCGCTGAGCGATCTGGGCTGCTGGCTGCGCTTTGTGGTGTGCGCGGTGATCTTCACCCCGCTGTTCAGCGCGCTGCTGGCCGCCGGGCTCTCGCCCACGCCGGATCAAACGTTCTGGCAATCGTTCGGCATCTGGTTCATCTCCGAAGCGATAGGGGTGCTGTCGCTGGCGCCGCTCGGCCTCACCTATCACCGCCGCACATTGGCGGCGCTGAACCCCTACCCGCTGCTGCTCACGCTGATGGGCTCCCTGGCCTTCAGCTACCTGGCGCTGACCTATCTGCCGTTCCCGTTCACCTTCGTCATCCTGCCGCTGCTGTGGGCCGCCATCGCGCTGCCGCGCTTCGAAGCCTTCGCCGTCTGTTTCTGCACCCTGCTGCTGATCACGGTGCTGATCTCGCTGGGCGTGCTGCACCTGCAGGCCTCTGCACACGTCTTCGGTGAGCTCGGCCTGTACTTGCCGATGCTGCTGATCCTGATCCCGGCGCACGCGATGGCGATGGTGATGCACACCTTCCGGGTGGAGAAACAGCACATCGTCGAGAGCGAGAGCCGGTTTCGCAGCGCGCTGGAGTATTCCGCCATCGGCATGGCGCTGGTGTCGCCGGAGGGCAAATGGCTACAGGTCAATCAGGCGCTGTGCAAACTGCTCGGCTATACGCCGGAAGGGCTGCATCGCCTGACGTTCCAGGCGATCACCCACCCGGACGACCTCAACGCCGATCTCAGCCAGCTGCACGATCTGCTCGACGGCCACATCAGCAGCTACACCATGGAGAAACGCTATATCCGCAGCGACGGCCAGACCGTTTGGGCGCTATTGGCCGTCTCGCTGGTGCGCGACGCCGAAGGGCAACCGCTGTACTTCATCTCTCAGGTCGAGGACATCAGCGGCCTCAAACGCAGCGAGGCGGAGAACAACCGGCTGGTGGAGCGCATTACACTGGCCAACCAGGTGGGCGGCGTCGGCATCTGGGAATGGGTGATGAACCAGGAAAACTTCACCTGGGATCAGCGTATGTTCGAACTCTACGATCTCAATCCCGACCAAACGCCGACGCTGGCGCTGTGGCGCAGCCTGCTGGTGCCGGAAGATCGCGAGCGCACCGATCGCGAACTGGCCGAGATCCTGGCGCAGCCGCGGCCGTTCATCATGGAATTTCGCATTACCACGCGCGCCGGCAAATTGCGCCATATTCGCGGCCAGGGCAACGTGATCCTCGACGACCACGGCCGGCCGCTACGTATGATCGGCACCAATATCGACATGACCGAGCTCAAGATCCTCGCCGAGGCGCTGCACGAAGAAAAAGAGCGTCTGCACATCACTCTCGACGCCATCGGCGAAGGGGTGATCTCCACCGACGGCCACCTGCGCATCACCTTTATGAACCCGGTGGCCGAGCAAATGTGCGGCTGGCCGCTCGACCTGGCGATCGGCATGCCGGTCGCCGGCGTGGTGCGCCTGACCAACGGCAAAGACGGCCCGGAAATCGAAAACCTCACGCAATACCCGCGGCAATGGCCGGCGGACTATGCGCTGGTGCTGCACAGCCGTGACGGGCGTTATTTCGACGTGCAGCAGTCGGTCTCACCGCTGAAAACTCTCGACGGCGAAACCATGGGCGCAGTCATGGTGCTGCAGGACGTCACCGCCTCGCGCGAACTGATGAAAAAGCTCAGCTATAGCGCCTCACACGACGCGCTGACCGGGTTGCCGAACCGCACCCGCTTCGAGAAGCAGCTGAAGGCGGCGATCGCCGCCACCGGGGAACCGTCGCCGCCGCATTCGCTGGTATTCCTCGATCTGGATCGGTTCAAGGCGGTGAACGACACCGCCGGCCATGCGGCGGGCGATGCCTTGCTGCGCGACATCGCTCAGTTGATGCGGCACCAGCTGCGCAATAGCGACTGCCTGGCTCGGTTGGGTGGCGACGAGTTCGGTCTGATCCTGTTCGACTGCCGGCTGGAACAGGCCAAATCGCTGGTACAGCAGGTGGTCAACCAAATCAGCCAGCATCCGTTCTATTGGGAAGGAAAAATTTACCGCGTCGGCGCCAGCGCCGGCATCACGCGCATCAGCGGCGACGCCAAAAGCAGCGAACTGTTGGCGCAGGCCGACATCGCCTGCTACACCGCCAAACACCACGGGCGCGGCCAGGTTTATCTATACGAAACGCGGCAAAAACAGCTGCTGGAACGGCAGCATGAATTGCTGAACTCGCAGGAGGTACAGGCCATCATCAGCGAGGGGCAACTGCGGCTGCTGACCCACGCGGTCGCGCCGCCGGCGACGCCGCTGTCGGCCGCGTTCCACCAGGTGAAGCTGCAGGTGATGGCACCGGACGATCGGCCGCTGCCGCACGAGGCGTTCATCGCCGCCGCGCAGCTGTACGGCCTGATGCCGGATATCGACCGCTGGGCGGTGGCGCAGCTGCTGGTATCGTGCGCCGACGACATCAAGCGCAAGGGGCTGTCGCTCGCGTTGCCGCTGGCCACCGACAGCCTGCTAAGCACCGACTTCCAGCGCTACCTGACGGAAACGGTGCGCGCCTCCTCGCTGCCGCCGCAGGCACTGCTGTTTAGCGTCGATGAGGCTGCGGTGCTGGAACATGCCGCGCAGTGCCGGGCATTTCTCCGCGAGCTGCAGCAGCTGGGCTGCCGACTGATCGTCAACGGCTTTGGGCATAACATCAATGCCTTCGATGAGTTGGGCGATCAGAAGATAGACATCATTCGCATCGATGAACGCTTTATCACCAACGTGCACTGCAACCAGATGGATGAACTGATGGTCTCGATGCTCAACGGCGCGGCGCATCGGATCAAGGCGCAGACGCTCGCCGGGCCGGCCCACCAGCCGGTGACGCTGCAGGCGCTGCGCGATGTCGGCGTCGATCTGGCAGACGGCGACCAGGTGGCGCTGGAGCAGCCGTTGGCGGTTCTACTCAGCGACGGCTACTTCGGCATCCGCTAACGCCTTCCCTCGCCGGCGCCGTCTCCCGGGCGGCGCCGCACGTCTCGTCTTTCACATTATGTTAACCCATACGAGATTAGTGATATAAATAACACCTGAAGCTTAAACGATTAAGTAAGATGAAGCTCCCATGCGGACATCGACGTATCCGTTGATTTTCCTCGACATGTGATAGCTCAGGGATAAGGGACTATGGAAAAGAAATGGTTTTCCGCCAGGGAACTGATGGGGAAAGCAGGGTTGCCCTCGACCCCGCAAGGGGTCAATCTGATGGCCCGGCGCGAAGGCTGGGTCAGCCGCCGCCGCAGCGGCGTGCAGGGTAAAGCGCTGGAATACCATATCGACAGCCTGCCGTTCGGCGCGCGCAGCCTGTCGGCCTTGCGCGAGGCCGACCATCCGGACTACGACATCAAACGCCAGGATCCGGTTCGGGTCTGGATCGAATATTACTACCATCTGACGCCGGCCGAGCGGGAAAAGCTGCTGGCGTTCCTGATGCGCGAAGGCATGAGCCGCCTGCTGCAGCTAATCGACGCCCCCCGCTAGCCCGAAACCTTAATCCTCCCCTTCCGGCGCCCAACCGTCGTTATGCCACAGGTGCAGCGTGGCGTAAGAGCGCCACGGGCGCCAACGCTCGGCATAGCGTTCGATCTGGCGCGGCGTCATGCCGGGGAAACGCTGTTTGATCAGGTAATCGCCCGCCAGGAACACGTCCGGCCACGACCAGGCGCGCATGGCGATATAGCTGGCGGTCCAGCTGCCGATGCCCGGCAGCGCGGTCAGCGCCTTGATGCCCTGTTCAATATCCAGCACGTTATCGAGCTGCAGCCGTCCTTCGCCCAGTGCGCGGGCGATCTCGATCAGCGCCGCCGCACGCTTCACCTGCACCCCGAGCGGGCGCAGTTCTTCGGGCTGCAGCTGCGCCACCCGTTCTGCGGTGGGGAAGACATGGGTGATGCCCTCATGCGGCGTTGCCAGGGCTTCCCCCCAGCGTTCGGCCATCCGCCCGGCGAAGGTCGCCGCCATTTTCACGCTGACCAACTGGCCCAGCACCGCACGCGCCGCCTGCTCGAAACTGTTCACGCAGCCCGGCAGGCGCAATCCCGGCGCATCGGCCGCCAGCGAACCCAGCGCCTCGTTGATGCGATCCGGCGCGGCGTCCAAATCGAACAGCAAGCGTACGCGGCGCAACACCTCCGTCGTCACCAGACTGAGCGCAGGCGCGATCTCGACCCTGACCCGGTTGCGCGCTTCTTCCGGCTGTACGCTGACCCAGCCGCAATACTCCGTGCCGGCCTGGCTGACGGCGATCGAGCGCAGGTAGCGGCGTCCCTCGACCCGCTCTACGCCCTGCACGGCGCGCGCCTGCAAGAAGTTCAGCATGCGATCCCAGTCATAGGGCGGCCGATAGCCCAGGTGGAACACCAGGCCGCTGGCGGCCGCCCGTTCACCACGCGCGCCGCCGCTGCGCAGCGCCGACGGGATCAGGCGGTAGCGCGCCTTGAACAGCTCGTTGAAACGCCGCAGGCTGCCGAAACCGGCGGCGAACGCCACCTCGCTGAGCGGCAGGTCGGTATCCGCCAACAGGCGCTTGGCCTGCAGCAGCCGGTGCGACTGCGCGTAATCGATCGGCGAAGCGCCAAACTGCTCGGCGAAGATACGCCGCAGGTGGCGATCGGAAATGCCGAGCCGCGCCGCCAGCGCTTCGCAACTGTGTTCGGACAGATAGCCCTGCTCGATGAGCTGCACCGCCACCTGCGCATAGCGGTTGCCCAGATCGATCAGCGCCAGACCGGGCGCCAGTTCCGGCCGGCATTTAAGGCAGGGGCGAAAGCCCGCCAGTTCGGCCGCCGCCGCGCTCGGATAGAAGGTGCAATTTTCCAGCTTTGGCGTGCGGGCGCTGCACACCGGGCGGCAATAAATGCCGGTGGAGGAGACGCCGACGAAAAAGCGGCCGTCGAATTTGCGGTCACGCGCGCGCAGCGCGTCGTACAACGCTTGCTGTTGAGTATTCATGGCAACGCTCGGGTTCGGTTTTTTCTGCATTATGAGGCTCGGCTGGCGCGCTGACGTGCGGAATTCGGACATTAAGTTAAGCATGCCGATGCCACGCCCGCTAAATTTTTCGACACTCGCGCATCGGCGCATTGCCCACCGGCCCCGTCTCGGGTAAAGTCGCCCCCCTTCATTGGCATGGGGATAAAAAAGAGATGTTTATTGGATTCGACTATGGGACAGCCAACTGTTCCGTCGCGGTGATGCGCGACCACGGCCCCGAGCTGCTGACGCTGGAAAACAACGAACCGTATCTGCCTTCGATGCTGTGCGCGCCGACCCGCGAAGCGGTGAGCGAATGCCTGCACCGCCATTGGCAGGTGCCGACCGGCAGCGAAGAAAACCAGCAGCTGCTGCGCCGCGCCATCAGTTACAACCGCGAAGAAGACATCCCGGTCAACGGCGACAGCGTGCTGTTCGGCCTGCAGGCGCTGGCGCACTACATGGAAGATCCGGAAGAAGTGTACTTCGTGCGCTCGCCGAAGTCCTTTCTCGGCGCCAACGGCCTGAAACCGCAGCAGATCGCGCTGTTCGAAGACCTGGTGTGCGCCATGATGTTCCACATCAAGCGCCAGGCGGAAAACGTGCTGCAGACCGGCATCGATCAGGCGGTGATCGGCCGGCCGATCAACTTCCAGGGCATCGGCGGCGACGAAGCCAACCGGCAGGCGCAGGGCATTTTGCAGCGCGCCGCCGAACGCGCCGGTTTCAAAGCCATTGAATTCCAGTTCGAGCCGGTGGCAGCCGGGCTGGACTTCGAGGCGACGCTGAGCGAAGAACAAACCGTGCTGGTAGTGGACATCGGCGGCGGCACCACCGACTGCTCGGTGCTGCTGATGGGGCCGCAGTGGCGCGACCGCGCCGATCGTCAGCAGAGCCTGCTGGGCCACAGCGGCTGCCGGGTCGGCGGTAACGATCTGGACATCATGCTGGCCTTCAAACAGCTGATGCCGCTGTTCGGCCTGGGCGGCGAAACCGGGAAAGGCATCGCCCTGCCAGCGCTGCCTTACTGGAACGCGGTGGCGACCAACGACGTGCCGGCGCAAAACGACTTCTACAGCGCCGCCAACGGCCGCGTGCTGCGCGATCTGATCCTCGACGCGGCGGAGCCGGAAAAGGTCAAACGCCTGCTGAAAGTGTACCAGCAGCGCCTGAGCTACCGACTGGTGCGCGCGGCCGAAGAGAGTAAGATAGCCCTGTCCGGCCAAACGGCCATCAGCGCGCCGCTCAGCTTCGTGCAGGCCGATCTGGCGGAGAGCATCAGCCAGGCCCAGCTCGCCGACGCCATCTCGCAGCCGTTGATGCGCATTCAGGAGCAGGTCAGCGCCGCGCTGGCCAGCAGCCAGACCGCACCGCAGGTAATCTACCTGACCGGCGGCAGCGCGCGCTCACCGCTGCTGCGCGCCGCGCTGCAACAGCAGCTGCCGGGCATTCCGATCGTCGGCGGCAACGACTTCGGCTCGGTCACCGCCGGGCTGGCGCGCTGGGCGCAAACGCTGTTCCGTTGACAGCCCAAGGGCGCGGTTCGCCGCGCCCTTGCTCATTGGAGGCTATGCATCATGTCAACCATCCTTACCCTCGACAGCACCAGGCTGCGGCTGCGCGCCTGGCGCGACGACGATCTGCCGGCCTTCGCCGCGCTTAACGCCGATCCGCAGGTGATGCGCTATTTCCCGGCGACGATGACGGCCGAGGAAAGCCACGCGCAGGCCGAACGCATCCGCGCCTTCATGCAACAACATGGCTGGGGGCTATGGGCGGTGGAAGTGAAAGGCGGCGCGCCTTTTATCGGTTTTGTCGGGCTGGCGCGGCCGGGCGACGATCTGCCTTGCTCCCCCTGCGTAGAGATTGGCTGGCGGCTGGCGGCGGCCCACTGGGGCAACGGCTACGCCGCTGAAGCGGCACGCGCTGTGCTGGCGTGCGCCTTCGACACGCTGCACTTGCCGGAAGTGGTGTCCTTCACCGCCGAAAATAACCAGCCGTCGCGCCGGGTAATGACGCGCATCGGTATGCAGTTTGACGGCGAAACCTTCCTGCACCCGCGCCTGCCGACGGGCCATCCGCTGCAAAAGCACGTCTTGTACCGGCTGAACCGGCAAACGTGGCGCGAACGCCACGGCGATTAATACAGCGTATCCTTCAGTCGCTGCGGCAACGCGCTGTCATACTCCTCACCGTCGAAGCGCGTTTGGCTCACCGCGGCCAAAATATGGCCGGGGCTGGGCAGCGCCGAACGTTCGAGGCGGCTGCCCTCTTCCCAGAGTCCCGAACGCAAGATCGCCCGGCTGCACTGGAAGAACACCGCCTCCACCCGAATCCGCAGCACCGAACGCGGCAGCTGATTGCGGTGGGCGAAGCGTTGCAGCACCGCCGGCGCCACCACGATCTCCGCCCGCCCGTTAATCCGCAGCGTTTCACCGATGCCGGGGATCAGCAACAGCAGCGCTACCCGGTTGTCGTGCAGGATATTGCGCAGGCTATCGATGCGGTTATTGCCGCGCCGGTCCGGCAGCAGCAAGGTTTTCTCGTCTTCGATATGGATAAAACCGGCCGGATCGCCGCGTGGCGAGACATCCATGCCGTCCGGCCCGACCGTCGAGAGAGCGGCAAACGGCGCCGCCTCGATAAACGGGCGGTACGCCGGGTGGATATAGCTGACTTCTTTAAAAACCGAGGGCGCGGCGGGTTTGCCGTACAGCTGTTCCAGCGTCGCGAGGTCGTTGATGGTATCACCAGACATTGCGGTTTCCTGAATGGGCCATGTTGACCCCTTCAGCATAGAGCAAAATCGCCGCCGGGTAACGCCCCCTACTCGGCGCTGGCGTCGTTCAGCGCCTGAATGTCGTCCGCATCCAGCGTCAGCTGGGTGGCGCTGACCAACTCATCCAGCTGCGGCAACGAGGTCGCGCTGACGATCGGCGCGGTGATGCTCGGGCGCGCTATCAGCCAGGCCAGCGAGACCTGCGCCGGGGAGCTGCCGTGCTTGCCCGCCACCTGATCCAGCGCCGCCAGAATGCGGAAGCCGCGCGGATTAAGGTAGCGTTCGACGATGCGATCGCCACGCTGGCTTTTGCCCTCGTCCGCTTTGCTGCGATATTTGCCGGTCAGGAAGCCGCTGGCCAGCGCGAAGAAATTGATCACCCCGAGGCCATGGCGCTGCGCCACACCTTCCAGCTCGGCTTCATACCCTTCACGCGCATACAGGTTGTACTCCGGCTGCAGGGTTTCATAACGCGCCAGCCCGTTGCTTTCGCTCACCCGCAGCGCTTCTTCCAGGCGATCCGCCTGATAGTTGGAGGCGCCGATCGCCCGCACCTTGCCGGCCTTGATCAGCGCATCGAACGCCGCCAGCGTCTCTTCCAACGGCGTATCGCGGTCATCATCGTGCGACTGATAAAGATCGATATAATCCGTTTGCAGGCGGCGCAGCGAATCTTCCACCGCCTGCTGAATATAGCGCGGCGACAGCCCCTGTTTGCCTTCGCCCATCGGTTTGCCCACCTTGGTGGCGATGATCACCTGGTCGCGCTTGCCGCTCTTCTTGAGCCATTCGCCGATGACGGTTTCCGATTCGCCGCCCCGGTTGCCCGGCGCCCAGCTGGAATAGACATCGGCGGTGTCGATAAAGTTGAGCTGATTGTCCACCAGCGCATCCAGCAGGCTGAAAGAGGTCGCTTGATCCGCCGTCCAGCCGAACACGTTGCCGCCGAAGGTCAACGCCGGCACCTGGATGCCCGAACGGCCCAGTTGTTTCTTGCTCATTATAAGGCTCCATGGGTTAAATGATTTGCTCGTTAATTATTAGCGCTGAATGCAGAAAGTCGTTAAAACACATTGGCTATAAGTTAAAAGCCAACGCTTATAAACATAGCAGGCAACAATCGTTAACTTATTCGGAAAATGCTGACGGTTCCTCCTTATTTCCTTCATTTTTATGCCGCTTTGGCTAGCTAAACTAGTATTCTGTAAGGAGTGCTATTTTTGTGGCAACGCGTGCCCGCACGCTTGTCCTTTGGAGAGAATTTTCGCCGCCATGAATGCAAAACCCCAACGTCGTTCCCTGATGCTGCGCCTGCTGGTTGTCGCCATCGTGGCCATTGCCGCCGTACTGATTTGGCGCCATTTCAATACCGCACCGCCGGCCGCTGAAACACCGGCGGCTGCCCGTCCTGCCGGTGGAGGCAAAGGGGCGGCCGGTGGCAAACGACGCGGCAATCTGTCGCCGGTTCAGGTGGCCACGGCCACGCAGCAATCGGTGCCAAGCTATCTGATCGGGCTGGGTACCGTCACCGCTGCCAATACCGTTACCGTCACCAGCCGGGTCGATGGCCAATTGATGACGCTGCACTTCACCGAAGGGCAACAGGTGAAAGCCGGCGATCTGCTGGCAGAGATCGATCCGCGGCCCTTCCAGGTGCAGCTGACACAGGCGCAAGGGCAGCTGGCAAAAGACCAGGCAACGCTGGCCAACGCCCGGCGCGATCTGGCGCGCTATCAGCAACTGGTGAAAACCAACCTGGTTTCCCGCCAGGAGCTGGATACGCAGGCCTCACTGGTGCAGCAGACCGAAGGGTCAATCAAGGCCGATCAGGGCGCGGTGGACAGCGCTCAGCTGCAGCTGACCTACAGCAAAATCATCGCGCCGATCTCCGGTCGCGTGGGTCTCAAGCAGGTCGATATGGGCAACTACATCACCAGCGGCACCACGGCCATCGTGGTGATCACGCAAACGCACCCGATCGAGGTGGTGTTCACCCTGCCGGAAGGCAACATCAGCGAAATCATGAAGGCACAGAAAACAGGGCCGGTCAGCGTCGAAGCCTGGGGGCGCACCAACAAGACCCTGCTGGCGCAGGGCAACCTGCTCAGCCTGGACAACCAGATAGACACCACCACCGGCACCATCAAGCTGAAGGCGCAGTACGCCAACCAGGACGATGCGCTGTTCCCCAATCAGTTCGTCAATGCGCGGCTGAAAGTCGCCACGTTGCAAAACGCCATCGTGGTGCCGACCGCCGCGGTGCAAATGGGTAACGAAGGCAACTTCGTCTGGACGATGGACGATGAGAACAAGGTCAGCAAACGCCTGGTCACCATCGGCATTGAAGACAGCCAGAACGTGGTCATCGCCAGCGGCCTGAACGCCGGGCAGCGTGTGGTGACCGACGGCATCGATCAACTGACGGAGGGCATGAAGGTCGAGGTGGTGACGCCGCAGACCCCGGCGGCCGGCGGCAACGCCACACCGCACGCCAAGCGGGAGAAAGCCTGATGCAGGTGATGACGCCGAACCCCGGCGGCGGGCCGTCCCGCCTGTTTATCCTGCGCCCGGTCGCCACTACGCTGCTGATGGTGGCGATCCTGCTGGCGGGGATCATCGGCTACCGCGCGCTGCCTGTTTCCGCCCTGCCGGAGGTCGATTATCCGACCATTCAGGTGGTGACGCTGTACCCCGGCGCCAGCCCGGACGTGGTGACCTCTGCCATCACCGCGCCGCTGGAGCGCCAGTTCGGGCAAATGTCCGGCCTCAAACAGATGCTGTCGCAAAACTCCGGCGGCGCCTCGGTGATCACCCTGCAGTTTCAGCTGGCGCTGTCGCTGGATGTCGCCGAGCAGGAGGTGCAGGCGGCGATCAACTCCGCCACCAACCTGCTGCCGACCGATCTGCCCTACCCGCCGATCTACAGCAAGGTTAACCCCGCCGATCCACCGATCCTGACGCTGGCCGTCACCTCCACCGCCATGCCGATGACGCAGGTGGAAGACATGGTGGAAACGCGCGTGGCGCAGAAGATTTCCCAGGTGACCGGCGTCGGCCTGGTTACCCTTTCCGGCGGCCAGCGCCCGGCGGTGCGCGTGAAGCTCAACGCGCCGGCGATGGCGGCCAACGGACTCGACAGCGAAACCGTGCGCACCGCCATCACGGCCGCCAACGTCAACTCCGCCAAAGGCAGCCTGGACGGCCCGACCCACTCGGTCACCCTGTCCGCCAACGATCAGATGAAATCTGCCGATGAGTACCGGCGGCTGATCGTCGCCTACAAAAACGGCGCGCCGATCCGCCTGCAGGACATCGCCACCGTCGAACAGGGTGCGGAAAACACCCGGCTGGCGGCCTGGGCCAACAAGCAGCCGGCGATCGTGCTGAACATTCAGCGCCAGCCCGGCGTCAACGTCATCACCACCGCCGACAGCATTCGCGAAATGCTGCCGACACTGATTAAAAGCCTGCCCAAGTCGGTCGACGTCAAGGTGCTGACCGACCGCACCACCACCATTCGCGCCTCGGTCAGCGACGTGCAGTTCGAGCTGCTGCTGGCGATCGCGCTGGTGGTGATGGTGATTTACGTGTTCCTGCGCAACGTGCCGGCAACCATTATCCCCAGCGTGGCGGTGCCGCTGTCGCTGGTCGGCACCTTCGCCGCCATGTACTTCCTCGGTTTCTCCATCAACAACCTGACGCTGATGGCGCTGACCATCGCCACCGGCTTCGTGGTGGACGACGCCATCGTGGTGATCGAGAACATCTCGCGTTACATCGAGAAAGGCGAAAAACCGCTCGACGCCGCGCTGAAAGGGGCCGGCGAAATCGGCTTCACCATCATCTCGCTGACCTTCTCGCTGGTGGCGGTGCTGATCCCGCTGCTGTTCATGGGCGACATCGTCGGCCGCCTGTTCCGCGAGTTCGCCGTGACGTTGGCGGTGGCGATTCTGATCTCCGCCGTGGTGTCGCTGACGCTGACGCCGATGATGTGCGCCCGCCTGTTGAGCCACGAGTCGCTGCGCAAACAGAACCGTTTCTCCGCTGCCTCCGAGCGCTTCTTCGAACGCGTGATCGCCGGCTACGGCCGCTGGCTGAAAGTGGTGCTCGCCCACCAGTGGCTGACGCTGTGCGTGGCGTTGAGCACCCTGGCGATCACCGTGCTGCTCTATTTGTTCATCCCCAAGGGCTTCTTCCCGATCCAGGATAACGGCCTGATCCAGGGCACGCTGGAAGCGCCGCAGTCGGTATCGTTCAGCAAAATGGCGGCACTGCAACAGCAGGTCGCCGCGCAGGTGCTGCAAGATCCGGCGGTAGAGAGCCTGACCTCGTTTATCGGCGTCGACGGCACTAACGCCGCGCTCAACAGCGGCCGGCTGCAGATCAACCTGAAACCGTTGAGCGAACGCAGCGGCAGCCTGCAAAGCATCATCGACCGGATGCAGGAAAAAGCGGCGACGCTGCCCGGCCTGAAGCTCTACCTGCAGCCGGTGCAGGATCTGACCATCGATACCCAGGTCAGCCGCACGCAGTACCAGTTCACCCTGCAGGCGATGTCCCTCGAGCAGCTCAGCCAATGGGTGCCGCAGCTGGTCGACGAACTGCAACAGACGCCTGAACTGCAGGACGTCAGCAGCGACTGGCAGGATCAGGGGCTGGAGGCCTATATCAACGTCGATCGCGACTCGGCTTCGCGCCTCGGTATCCAGATGAGCGACGTGGACAGCGCGCTATACAACGCCTTCGGCCAGCGCCTGATCTCCACCATCTATACCCAGGCCAACCAGTACCGCGTGGTGCTTGAGCATGACGTGCAGGCGACGCCGGGGCTGGCGGCGCTGAACGACATCCGGCTGACCAGCAGCAGCGGCGCCGTGGTGCCGCTGAATACCATCGCCAAAATAGAACAGCGCAACGGGCCGCTGGCGATCAACCATCTCGACCAATTCCCGTCGACCACGGTCTCCTTCAACGTGGCGGAGGGCTATTCGCTGGAAGAAGCGGTCAACGCCATCACCCAGGTCGAGAAGACCCTGGCGATGCCGAAAGACATCACCACCAAATTCCAGGGCGCGACCCTGGCCTTCCAGGCGGCGCTCGGCAGCACGCTGTGGCTGATCCTGGCGGCGGTGGTGGCGATGTATATCGTGCTGGGCGTGCTGTATGAAAGCTTCATTCATCCGGTGACCATCCTCTCCACCCTGCCGACCGCCGGGGTCGGCGCGCTGCTGGCGCTGATGCTGGCAGGCAGCGAACTGGACGTGATCGCCATCATCGGCATCATCCTGCTGATCGGCATCGTGAAGAAAAACGCCATCATGATGATCGACTTCGCCCTGGCCGCCGAACGCGAGCAGGGCATGAAGCCCTATGACGCCATCTATCAGGCCTGCCTGCTGCGTTTTAGGCCGATCCTGATGACCACGCTGGCCGCCCTGCTCGGCGCGCTGCCCCTGATGCTCAGCACCGGCGTCGGCGCGGAGCTGCGCCGGCCGCTCGGCATCTGCATGGTCGGCGGCCTGATCATGAGTCAGATGCTGACGCTGTTCACCACCCCGGTGATCTACCTGCTGTTCGATAAACTGGCGCGCAATACCCACGCCAAAAAAGACGAAGCGCGGGAGACACCGTGAAATTCTTCTCGCTGTTTATCTTCCGGCCGGTGGCCACCACCCTGCTGACGCTGGCGATTGCGCTGGCGGGCGCGTTGGGCTTCAGCCTGCTGCCCGTCGCGCCGCTGCCACAGGTGGACTACCCGGTAATCTCCGTCACCGCAACTTTGCCGGGCGCCGATCCGGAAACCATGGCGACCTCGGTCGCCACCCCGCTGGAGCGCGCGCTCAGCCGCATCGCCGGGGTTAACGAAATGACCTCGATGAGCTCGCTCGGCAGCACCCGCGTTGTCCTGCAGTTCGATCTCAGCCGCGACATCAACGGCGCCGCGCGCGACGTGCAGGCGGCGATCAACGCCGCGCAAAGCCTGTTGCCTTCCGGCATGCCGAGCCGACCCACCTATCGGCAGATGAACCCGTCGGACGCGCCGATCATGATCCTGACGCTCACCTCCGACACCTACAGCCAGGGGCAACTTTACGACTTCGCCTCCACCCAGCTGGCGCAGAAGATCGCTCAAACCGAGGGCGTCGGCGACGTCACCGTCGGCGGCAGCTCGCTGCCTGCGGTGCGGGTGGAGCTGAACCCTTCCGCGCTGTTTAACCAGGGCGTCTCGCTGGACAGCGTGCGCCAGGCCATCAGCAACGCCAACCTGCGCACGCCGCTCGGCTCGACCGAAAGCCAGGACAAGCGCTGGCAGATCCAGAGCAACGACCAGATCAAGAAGGCCGAGGGCTACAAGCCGCTGATCGTGCATTACAACAACGGCTCCGCCGTCCGGCTGAGCGACGTCGCCAACGTCATCGACTCGGTGCAGGACGTGCGCAACGCCGGGATGACCAACGCCCAACCGGCGATCCTGCTGGTGGTCAGCCGTTCGCCGGACGCCAACATCATCGCCACCGTCGATCGCATCCGCGCCGAACTGCCCGATCTGCAGGCCAGCATTCCGGCCTCGATCAAGCTGAACATCGCGCAGGATCGTTCGCCGACCATTCGCGCCTCGCTGGCGGAAGTGGAGCAATCGCTGGTCATCGCCATCGCGCTGGTGATCCTGGTGGTGTTCGCCTTCCTGCGCTCCGGCCGCGCCACGCTGATCCCCGCCGTCGCGGTGCCGGTGTCGTTGATCGGCACCTTTGCCGCCATGTATCTGTGCGGCTTTAGCCTCAACAACCTGTCGCTGATGGCGCTGACCATCGCCACCGGCTTCGTGGTGGACGACGCCATCGTGGTGCTGGAAAACATTTCCCGCCACGTGGAAGCCGGCATCAAGCCGCTGCAGGCGGCGCTGCAAGGGATACGCGAGGTCGGCTTTACCGTGCTTTCGATGAGCATGTCGCTGGTGGCGGTGTTCATTCCGCTGCTGCTGATGGAGGGGCTGCCGGGGCGCCTGTTCCGCGAGTTCGCCGTTACCCTGTCGGTGTCTATCGGGCTGTCGCTGATCATCTCGCTGACGCTCACGCCAATGATGTGCGCCTACCTGCTGCGCCCGCAAACGGAACGCGCGCAGCAGCGCGTGCGCGGCTTCGGCAAGCTGTTGCTGAAACTGCAGCAGGGCTATGGCCGCTCGCTGCACTGGGTGCTCGATCATGCCCGCTGGGTGCTGGCGATCCTGCTGGCGACGGTAGCGCTGAACGTCTGGCTGTATATCAGCGTCCCGAAAACCTTCTTCCCGGAACAGGATACCGGCCGCCTGATGGGCTCCATTCAGGCCGATCAGAGCATCTCGTTCCAGGCGATGCGCCAAAAGCTGCAGGATTTCATGACCATCGTGCGCGACGATCCGGCGGTGGATAACGTCACCGGCTTTACCGGCGGCTCGCGCACCAACAGCGGCTCGATGTTCATCTCGCTCAAGCCGCTGTCCGAACGTAAGGACAGCGCGCAGCAGGTGATCGCCCGCCTGCGCACCAAGCTGGCAAAAGAGCCCGGTGCCAGTCTGTTCCTGATGGCGGTGCAAGATATCCGCGTCGGCGGCCGGCAGGCCAACGCCAGCTACCAGTACACGCTGCTGTCGGACGATTTGAGCGCCCTGCGCACCTGGGAACCGAAAATCCGCACCGCGCTGGCCGCCCTGCCGGAGCTGGCAGACGTCAACTCGGATCAGCAGGATAAAGGCTCGGAGATGGATCTGATTTACGATCGCGACACCATGTCCCGCCTCGGCATCTCGGTGTCCGACGCCAACAACCTGTTGAACAACGCCTTCGGTCAGCGCCAGATCTCGACCATCTATCAGCCACTCAACCAATATAAGGTGGTGATGGAAGTGGCGCCGCCCTACACCCAGGACGTGAGTTCACTGGACAAAATGTTCATCATCAACAGCGAAGGCAAGGCGATACCGCTCTCCTACTTCGCGCACTGGCAGCCGGCCAATACGCCGCTGGCGGTGAATCACCAGGGTCTGTCCGCCGCCTCCACCATCTCGTTCAACCTGCCGCTCGGTGTCAGCCTGGGAGACGCCACTGACGCCGTCACCCGCACCATGACCCAGCTCGGCGTGCCGCCCGCGGTACGCGGCGCTTTCGCCGGCACCGCCCAAGTGTTCCAGGATACCCTGAAATCGCAGGTGATCCTGATCCTGGCGGCGATCGCCACGGTGTACATCGTGCTCGGCGTGCTGTACGAGAGCTATATCCATCCGCTGACCATCCTCTCCACGCTGCCTTCCGCGGGCGTGGGCGCGCTGCTGGCGCTCGAGCTGTTCGGCGCGCCGTTCAGCCTGATCGCGCTGATCGGCATCATGCTGTTGATCGGTATCGTGAAGAAAAACGCCATCATGATGGTCGACTTCGCGCTCGAAGCGCAGCGCAACGGCGGCATCAGCGCCCGCGAGGCGATTTTCCAGGCCAGCCTGCTGCGTTTCCGGCCGATCATGATGACCACGCTGGCGGCGTTGTTCGGCGCGCTGCCGCTGGTGCTGGCCAGCGGCGATGGCGCCGAGCTGCGCCAGCCGCTCGGCATCACCATCGCCGGCGGTCTGGTGATGAGCCAGCTGCTGACGCTGTACACCACGCCGGTGGTCTATCTTTACTTCGACCGGCTGCAGGCGAAGTTCCGCCGCAGTAAGCAACTGGCCCCACTGCCCCATTAATGGCCGACCGATGCTGATGAAACACACCGCCACGGTACGCTGGCAACTCTGGATAGTGGCGTTCGGCTTCTTTATGCAGACGCTGGATACCACTATCGTCAACACCGCCCTGCCCTCGATGGCCGCCAGCCTGGGGGAGAACCCGCTGCGCATGCAGTCGGTGATCGTCTCCTATGTGCTGACGGTGGCGGTAACGCTGCCGGCCAGCGGCTGGCTGGCGGACAAGGTCGGCGTACAGCGGGTGTTTTTCAGCGCCATCGTGCTGTTCACCCTCGGCTCCATTCTCTGCGCCCGTTCGGAAACCCTGAACGAACTGATCGCCTCGCGCGTGCTTCAGGGCGTCGGCGGCGCGATGATGGTGCCGGTCGGCCGTCTGACGGTGATGAAGATCGTGCCGCGCGAACAGTACATGGCAGCGATGACCTTCGTGACGCTGCCGGGCCAGATCGGCCCGCTGATGGGGCCGGCGCTGGGCGGCTTTCTGGTGCAATACGCCAGCTGGCACTGGATTTTCCTGATCAATATTCCGGTAGGCATCGTGGGCGCCATCGCCACGCTGCTGCTGATGCCCAACTACCAAATGCAGACCCGACGCTTCGACGTCAGCGGCTTTATCCTGTTGGCGATCGGCATGGCGTCGCTGACGCTGGCGCTCGACGGCCACAAAGGCATGGGGCTGTCCGGCAGCGCCATCGCCGGCCTGGTGGCGCTGGGCGTAGCGGCGCTGTTGGGGTATGTTTGGCATGCCTACGGCAATAGCCGCGCCCTGTTCTCACTGCGGCTGTTGCGCACCCCGACTTACAAGATCGGGCTGCTGGCCAGCCTGCTGGGGCGCATCGGCAGCGGCATGCTGCCGTTCATGACGCCGCTGTTCCTGCAGGTGGGCATGGGTTTCACGCCATTCCACGCCGGGCTGATGATGATCCCGATGATCATCGGCAGCATGGGCATGAAACGCATCGTGGTGCAGGTGGTCAATCGCTTCGGCTACCGCAACGTGCTGGTGGCCGCCACGCTGCTGCTGGCGCTGGTCAGCCTGAGCTTCCTGCTGGTGGCGATGCTCGGCTGGCTGTGGCTGCTGCCGGTGGTGCTGTTCTTCCAGGGGATGGTCAACTCGCTGCGCTTCTCGGCGATGAACACCCTGACGCTGAAAGATCTGCCGGACCGGCTGGCCAGCAGCGGCAACAGCCTGCTGTCGATGGTCATGCAACTGTCGATGAGCCTCGGCGTCAGCGTTGCCGGCATTTTGATCGGCAGCTTCGCCCATCACCAGGTGGTGGCCGACAGCCCGGCCATCCACAGCGCATTTATTTACAGCTACTGCTGTATGGCGTTGATTATCGCCCTGCCCGCGCTGGCCTTCGCGCGCGTGCCGGCCGATAGCGCGCCCAACCGCACGCTGACCAAAGAGCCGGGAACCGGCTCAACGAGGTTGCAATGAAGATAGGCATTACCGGGAAGCTGTTCCTGGCCATTTTCGCCGCCTGTATGCTGGTGTTAATCACCATGCATTGGGGGGTGCGCGTCAGCTTTGAGCGCGGCTTTATCGACTACATCAAGAGCAGTAACGAACAGCGCATCAACATGCTGAGCGAAGCGCTGGAGGAACAGTACAGCCACCACGGCAACTGGGTATTCCTGCGCAACAACGATCAGGTGGTCTACCAAATCATGCGTTCGTTCGAGCAGAACAGCGACAGCAGCCACAACCTGCCGCCCAAGGGTTGGCGCACCCAGTTTTGGGTGGTGGACAGCCAGTTCAATCGGCTGGTCGGGCATTCGGGTCCCTTGCCGAAAGAGGGGCCTCGCCACCCGATCCGCTACAACAACGAGATCGTCGGCTGGGTGCTCACCACCCCGGTCGAGCGCCTGACGCGCAATACCGACATCAACTTCGATCGCCAGCAGCGGCGCACCAGCTGGATTATCGTTGCGCTCTCCACCCTGTTGGCGGCGGCGGTGACCTGGCTGCTGTCACGCGGCATGCTGGCCCCGGTCAAGCGCCTGGTGGCGGGCACCCACCGCCTGGCGGCGGGGGATTTCACCACCCGCGTGGCGGTCAGCAGCCAGGATGAACTGGGCCGGCTGGCGCACGACTTCAACCAGCTGGCCACCTCGCTGGAAAAAAACGAGCAGATGCGCCGCGCCTTTATGGCCGACGTATCGCACGAGCTGCGCACGCCGCTGGCGGTGCTACGCGGCGAGCTGGAGGCGCTGCAGGACGGCGTGCGCCAGCCGACGCCGGCATCGCTCAGTTCTCTGCAGGCCGAGGTGTCTACCCTGACTAAACTGGTCGACGATCTGCACCAGCTGTCGCTTTCCGATCTCGGTGCGCTGGCCTATCGCAAATCGTCAGTGGACTGCGTGCACCTGCTGCAGATCGCCGTCGCCGCCTTCCGCGAACGCTTCCGCGCCAAAGGGCTGGAGATCGTTACGCAACTGCCGGCCCAGGCGCCGCTGTTCGGCGATCCCGATCGCCTGAACCAGCTGTTCAATAACCTGCTGGAAAACAGCCTGCGCTACACCGACGCCGGCGGCCGGCTGGAAATCAGCGCCGAGCTGCAGCCGGGGCGGCTGTTCCTCTACTGGCAGGACAGCGCGCCGGGCATCAGCGATCAGCAGCTGACGCGCATTTTCGAACGTTTCTACCGGGCGGAAGGCTCGCGTAACCGTGCCAGCGGCGGTTCCGGGCTGGGGCTGGCGATCTGCCACAACATCGTGGAAGCCCACGACGGGAAAATCCGCGCCGAGCATTCGCCTTTAGGCGGCGTGCGCATTACAGTAGAATTTGCTACCCCGATAAAAAATAAGGCGCCCTGATGGACATTCAGAATCACCCCGTGCAGATCATGATTGTTGAAGATGAGCCCAAACTGGGCCAGCTGCTGGTGGATTATCTGCAGGCGGCGGGTTACGCCACCCGCTGGCTGACCAACGGCAACGAGGTGGTGCCGACCGTGCACCAGCATCCGCCGGCGCTGATCTTGCTCGACCTGATGTTGCCGGGTGCCGACGGTCTGACGGTGTGCCGCGAGCTGCGCCGCTTCAGCGACGTGCCTATCGTCATGGTGACGGCGAAAATCGAAGAGATCGATCGCCTGCTGGGGCTGGAGATCGGCGCCGACGATTACATCTGCAAACCCTACAGCCCGCGCGAAGTGGTGGCGCGAGTGAAAACCATCCTGCGTCGCAGCTATCGGCCGCAGGAGAGCGCGCGGGAAGATGACCTGCTGCACATCGATGAGCCGCGTTTCCAGGCCAGCTATCAGGGGCAGTTGCTGGATCTGACGCCGGCGGAATTCCGCCTGCTGAAAACGCTGGCCAGCCAGCCGGGCAACGTGTTTTCACGCGAGCAGCTGCTGAACAACCTGTATGACGACTACCGGGTGGTCACCGATCGCACCATAGACAGCCACATCAAAAACCTGCGCCGCAAGCTGGAACTGATCGACGGGGAAAAATCTTTTATCCGCTCGGTATATGGCGTGGGCTACCGCTGGGAGGCCGAGCCCTGCCGGCTGGTGAATGGGGTTTAGGGGGGAAATCAGCGCGTCCAGTCTTCGACCGCCAACCCGGGCACCATGGCAAATGCGCGATCGTTGGTCACCAGCGTCGCGCCACGGCTCTGCGCGTGAGCGGCGATCAGTTGATCCAGCGCGCCCATGATTTTGCCCTTTCTCTCCATGTTCGCGCGCATTTCACCGTAGCAGCGGGCGGCCTCGCTATCCCATGCATAGACCGTCACTGCGGCCAGAAAGGCCTCGACCATGCTTTGCAACCCCTTGTTCCGCCGTTTAGCCACACCGTAAAGCAGTTCCGCTTCCGTTACGCTGGAAATGCACACGGCAGAAGGCGGAAGCTTTTCCATGATGCTTAGCACCTGCGGATGCTGCCGAAACAGGTGGCTGACGGTATTGGTATCAAACATGTACATCGCCTACTCTTCCTCTGAGAAAGGATCGCGCTCTGCAACCCCTTGCTGACGATCTTCCGCGCCAAGAAACTCTTGCGGCACCGGCGTTTGGGCGATAATGCTCAGCAGCGGTGCCCAGCTGTCCGGCTTTGCCGGATATTTGGATAAAATCACGTTTCCCTCCCGATCGCGACGGATATACACACGATCCGTATCAAATTCAAACTCCACCGGTAACCTCACCGCCTGATTTCTACCGTTTTTAAACAGCTTGGCGATTCTTTCCATCTCGACACTCCACAGCAGGCATAGGCCAAAGCATATGCCTGCAGCGTGTCGATGCCAAGATCTATCGCTCACTTTTCACTCACCTTTACGTAGCGGGCAAACGGTAACGCGCAATGCTGCTCGATGAAACCACGTAATTGTCATTATGCGGCGCACTGCGCAATCACCACGCCTTCCCTTAGCTTCCCGTGCGGCGCCGGGCGGCTCGGATGAAAACTCCGCGCCGGCGCAAAAAAACTGCGCATTTTTTAGACTAAGCTGCTGTGAGGTTTAGCCGCCGATTTTCAAGCGATTGGCTACACTTACATCACGAATCGGAACCTACAGGAGAAGAACCATGGCAATCGGTCATTACGAGCTGAAAAAAGCAAAGAACGGACAGTACCACTTCAACCTGAAAGCCAGTAACGGCGAGATCATTCTGGCCAGCGAGATGTACGCCAGCAAAGCGTCGGCGGAGAACGGTATCGCTTCGGTGCAGACCAACTCGCCGCACGAAGCGCAGTTTGAACTGAAACACAGCACCAGCAATCAGCCCTATTTTGTGCTGAAGGCCAAGAACCATCAGGTGATCGGCGTCAGCGAAATGTATAGCTCCGAAAGCGCCGCCAAAAACGGTATCCAGTCGGTGATAAAAAACGGCCCGACCACCGATATCCGCGATTTGAGCGCCTGACCCCTCGTTTCGCCCGCGCGGTGGCCGCCATCGCGCGTTTCCCGTTTGACCGGGATCAATCTCCCTTGAATAAATCCGGTTAACTGCTGATTTCTTGCCGCGCTGCGGCTACAATCCCCCGCTTTTACTGCGCCATCAGGTGGCGCGGTGCTGACCTGAAATCAGACCGAGACACACTATGTTTACACCGGAACTTCTCTCCCCGGCCGGAACGCTGAAAAACATGCGTTACGCCTTCGCCTATGGCGCCGATGCGGTTTACGCCGGCCAGCCGCGCTACAGCCTGCGGGTGCGCAACAACGAGTTCAACCACGAGAACCTGGCGCAGGGCATCAACGAAGCGCATGCGCTGGGCAAAAAATTCTACGTGGTGGTGAACATCGCCCCGCACAACGCCAAGCTGAAAACCTTTCTGCGCGATCTGAAGCCGGTTATCGATATGGGCCCGGATGCGCTGATCATGTCCGATCCCGGCCTTATCATGATGGTGCGCGAAGCCTTCCCGCAGATGGACATCCACCTGTCGGTGCAGGCCAACGCCGTTAACTGGGCGACGGTGAAGTTCTGGAAGCAAATGGGCCTGACCCGCGTGATCCTCTCGCGCGAGCTGTCGCTGGAAGAGATCGCCGAGATCCGCGCCGAAGTGCCGGACATGGAGCTGGAAATCTTCGTCCACGGCGCACTGTGCATGGCCTACTCCGGCCGCTGCCTGCTGTCGGGCTATATCAACAAGCGCGATCCTAACCAGGGTACCTGCACCAATGCCTGCCGCTGGCAGTATAAGGCTGAAGAAGGCAAAGAGGACGACACCGGCAATATCGTGCACCTGCACGAGCCGATCCCGGTGCAAACCGTCGAGCCGACGCTGGGCATCGGCGCGCCGACTGACAAGGTGTTCATGCTGTCTGAAGCGCAAAAACCAGGCGAATATATGAGCGCCTTCGAAGACGAGCACGGCACCTATATCATGAACTCCAAGGATCTGCGCGCCATCCAGCACGTGGAGCGTCTGACACAGCTCGGCGTGCACTCGCTGAAGATCGAAGGCCGCACCAAGTCCTTCTACTACTGCGCCCGCACCGCCCAGGTCTACCGTCGCGCCATCGACGACGCGGCCGCCGGCAAACCGTTCGATGCGACCCTGCTCACCACGCTGGAAGGCCTGGCACACCGCGGCTATACCGAAGGCTTCCTGCGCCGCCACGTGCACGAAGCGCAGCAGAATTACGACTACGGTTCCTCGCTCTCCGAACGCCAGCAGTTCGTCGGCGAATTCACCGGCGTGCGCCGTGATGGCTGGGCGGAAGTCGACGTGAAGAATAAGTTCGCACTCGGTGACAGCGTCGAAATGATGACGCCGGGCGGCAACGTGGTCTTCACCCTCGAAAGCATGCAAAATAAGAAAGGCGAGCCGATTGAGGTGGCGCCGGGCAACGGCCATATCGTTTATTTGCCGATCCCGCAGGATATCGATCTCAATTATGCGTTGCTGATCCGCAATTTGGCGGAAGAAAATAGCGTCGTGGCATAAAAACGAATCGCCGTCATTCGGCGGCGATTTTTAGCAAATATTAGAATTGGATCACATCAATGTGCGCGCAGCTTGGTTACTATCACGCTGCTTAAAACGAACAACGAAAATATTTGCATAGCAATACTAGGAACCACCTCCTTAGCCGGCCCAATCTCCCTTGGGCTGGCTTTTTCTTTATGGGTGCGCCTATTTTTTCGCTGCGCCTATTTCCATTATCTTTTCCCGTTATCCATTTAAATAAGAATAATAACGTCACATCGATATATAAATAACGCTACAGCGAATAATCCCTCCGTCATAAAAACTTCTCTTATTATCCTGCAAAATTCAGATAAATTCGTACCATCACCCTATTCACTGCGATGCGGGATATAAGCGGAATTAGCTGAATATTCTGATGGCCTGACGGCGGCAGCTGGTTTATCTTGAGGCATTCTTGGTTTTCCGCCGGAGGAGATCGGCAATGCCTCAACACTCACATGCAGCCGCCCTGCTTATTCTCAACGGCAAGGGCGCCGGCAACGAAGAACTGCGTCAGGCGGTCACACGGCTGCGCGAAGAGCAGGTAACGCTGCACGTACGCGTCACCTGGGAGCACGGCGACGCCGCGCGCTACGTCGCGGAAGCCGCACAGCTTGGCGTCGGCACCGTCGTCGCCGGCGGCGGTGACGGCACCATCAACGAAGTGGCCGCCGCGCTGGTGCAGCTGCCGGCGCATAACCGGCCGGCGCTGGGCATCCTGCCGCTCGGCACCGCCAACGATTTCGCCATGGCCTGCAATATTCCCCCGTCGCCGGAACAGGCGCTACAGCTGGCGATCAAGGGCCGCTCGGTGCCGATCGATCTGGCCAAGGTCAACGGCGAGCGCTACTTCATCAACATGGCCACCGGCGGCTTCGGCACCCGCATCACCACCGAAACGCCGGAGAAGCTGAAGGCGGCGTTGGGCGGCGTGTCCTACTTCGTTCACGGCTTGCTGCGCATGGATACGCTGCAGGCCGACCGCTGTGAAATCCGCGGGCCGAACTTCCACTGGGCCGGCGACGCGCTGGTGATCGGTATCGGCAACGGCAAACAGGCCGGCGGCGGCCAGGAACTGTGCCCCACAGCGCTGATCAACGACGGCCTGCTGCAGCTGCGCCTGCTGATCGCCGATGAGCTGCTGCCGGCGCTGGTCGCTGCCCTGTTCAACGACGAAGAGAGCAACAGCATCCTCAGCGCGGCGCTGCCGTGGCTCGAGATCGACGCGCCGCATGAGATCACCTTCAACCTCGACGGCGAACCGCTCAAAGGCCGTCATTTCCGCATCGAAGTGTTGCCGCAGGCCATCGAATGTCGCCTGCCGCCTAACTGCGCTCTGCTGGGCTAATTCTGTCGGGCGCAGCCGCTGCGCCCCGCATCTTCCCCCCGTTTATCTGCTTCCGCTCGCGATCAAATGTGATCCTCTCCGGCAAATCCATTAATTCATACTTGTATGGTAGTTTGTTCATGGCGTATTTTCGCGCTATCTCTCCGCAGCTACAGGATGTGAAGGTTATGAAAATCGTCAACGCCGAGGTGTTCGTCACCTGCCCGGGGCGCAATTTTGTCACGCTGAAGATCACCACCGATGAGGGCATCATCGGCCTCGGTGACGCCACGCTGAACGGGCGTGAATTGCCGGTGGCCTCTTACCTGAAAGATCATCTCTGCCCGCAGCTGATCGGCCGCGACGCACAGCGGATCGAAGACCTCTGGCAATTCTTCTACAAAGGCGCTTACTGGCGGCGCGGCCCGGTGACCATGTCGGCCATTTCTGCCGTCGACATGGCGCTGTGGGACATCAAGGCCAAGGCCGCCAACATGCCGCTGTATCAGTTGCTGGGCGGCGCATCGCGTTCGGGGGTGATGGTGTATTGCCACACTACCGGCCACTCGATCGACGAGGTGCTCGACGACTACGCCAAACATAAAGAGCAAGGCTTCAAGGCGATCCGCGTTCAATGCGGCGTGCCGGGCATGAAAACCACCTACGGCATGGCCAAGGGCAAAGGCCAGGCCTATGAGCCGGCCACCAAGGGTGACTGGCCGGAAGAACAGCTATGGTCGACGGAAAAATACCTCGATTTCACCCCCAAACTGTTCGACGCGGTGCGCAACAAGTTCGGCTTCAACGAGCATCTGCTGCACGACATGCACCATCGCCTGACGCCAATTGAAGCGGCGCGCTTCGGCAAAAGCGCCGAACCGTATCGCCTGTTCTGGATGGAAGATCCGACGCCGGCGGAAAATCAGGCCTGTTTCCGCCTGATCCGCCAGCATACCGTCACGCCGATCGCCGTCGGCGAGGTGTTCAACAGCATCTGGGACTGCAAACAGCTGATTGAAGAGCATCTGATCGACTATATCCGCACCACCCTGACGCACGCGGGCGGCATTACCGGCATGCGGCGCATCGCCGACTTCGCCTCGCTGTATCAGGTGCGTACCGGCTCCCACGGCCCTTCCGATCTGTCGCCGATCTGCATGGCGGCGGCGCTGCATTTCGATCTGTGGGTGCCGAACTTCGGCGTGCAGGAATACATGGGCTATTCCGAGCAGATGCTCGAGGTGTTTCCGCACAGCTGGACGTTCGACGACGGCTATATGCATCCGGGCGACAAGCCGGGCATCGGCATCGAATTCGATGAGAAGCTGGCGGCCCGTTACCCGTATGAACCGGCCTACCTGCCGGTCGCACGTCTGGAGGATGGCACCTTATGGAATTGGTAAACACCATGCGCAGCGTCGTGATCGAACAGCCCGGGCGCCTGGCGCTGCAGACGCGCGCGCTGCCGCAGCCGACGGCCGGCGAGGTGCGGGTCAAGGTGAAATTCGCCGGCATCTGCGGCTCCGACGTCCACATCTATCACGGCCATAACCCGTTCGCCCGCTACCCACGGGTGATCGGCCACGAGTTCTTCGGCCTGATCGAGGCGCTGGGCGAAGGCGTCGATCCGGCCCGCCTCGGCGAACGCGTCTCGGTAGACCCGGTGGTGAGCTGCGGCCACTGCTATCCCTGTTCGGTCGGCCGCCCCAACGTCTGCACCTCGCTGCAGGTGATCGGCGTGCACCGCGACGGCGGCTTCAGCGACTACGCCTGCGTGCCGGCGCGCAACGCCTACCCGGTTCCACCCGCCATCAGCGATCGCCACGCCGCGATGATCGAACCGTTCAGCATCGCCGCCAACATCACCGCCCATCTGCAACCGCGCCCCGACGACATCGCGCTGATCTACGGCGCCGGGCCGATGGGGCTCACGGTGATCCAGACGCTGAAAGGCGTGTACGGCGTCAAGCAGGTGTGGGTCGTCGATCGCATCGCCGAGCGGTTGGACATGGCGCGCGCCAACGGTGCTGATGAAGTGTTCAACAACGCCGAGGCCGCATTGCCGCAGGCGCTGCAGCAGCGCGGCATTCAGCCGACGCTGATCGTCGATGCCGCCTGCCACCCCGCCATTTTACCGGAGGCGATCGCGCTGGCGTCGCCGGCGGCGCGCATCGGCATCATGGGCTTTTCCGGCGAGGCCTGCACCCTGACCCAGCAGAGTATTACCAGCAAGGAGCTGTCGATCTTCTCCTCGCGCCTGAACAGCGCGCGCTTCCCGCAGGTGATCGCCTGGATGGCGGACGGCAAGCTAGACCCGGAGCGGCTGCTCACCCACTGCGTGCCCGCCGACGACGTCGAACGGGCGATGCTGATGTTCGAGCGGGATCAGCGCACCTGCTGCAAGGTACTGCTGCAGTTCGAGTAACGTCACGGCAGCATCGGGGCATTGGGCGGCCCCCGCCGCCCGTGCAAACAACGAAGCATCACGATTAAAACAACACCCAGTGGAGTGCTTTATGTTTAAAAACCTGCGTTGGACCATCGTGTTCCTGCTGTTCATGGTCTACATGATCAACTACCTCGATCGCGTGGCGCTGTCGATCACCGTGCCGATGATCGAACAGGATCTGATGCTGAACGCCGAACAGTTCGGCCTGATCTTCGGCAGCTTCTTCTTCGGCTACGCCATCTTCAACTTCGTCGGCGGGCTGGCGGTCGACCGTTTCGGCCCGACGCTGGTGCTGGGCGTGGCGGTCGGCCTGTGGTCTCTCTTCTGCGGCATGACGGCGATCGCCACCGGTTTTTACTCGATGCTGATCCTGCGCGTCCTGTTCGGCATGGCCGAAGGGCCGATCTGCGCCTCGGCCAACAAGATGATCAACGGCTGGTTCCCGAAGAAGCAGGCGGCGACCGCCATGGGCCTGCTCAGCGCAGGTTCGCCATTAGGCGGCGCGGTGGCCGGGCCGATCGTCGGCTATCTGGCGCTGGCGTTCGGCTGGCGGCCGGCGTTTATGATCATCTGCGCCATCGGCATCGTCTGGATGCTGGTGTGGTTCTTCGTGGTGGCGGATAACCCGGCGAAAAGCCAACGCGTCAGCAACGAAGAACGGGCGCTGATCGCACAGTTGAAACAGGAAAATCTCGGCGAGGAAAGCGCGCTGAGCGACGCCGCTCACGGGCTGGGTTACTACCTGAAGCAGCCGATCATTCTGGTCACCGCCTTCGCCTTCTTCTGCTACAACTACATTCTGTTCTTCTTCCTGAGCTGGTTCCCTTCGTATCTGGTGCAGGCGCACAACCTGAACATCAAAGAGATGAGCCTGACCACGATGATCCCGTGGATCGTCGGCTTCGTCGGGCTGGCACTCGGCGGCTATATTTCCGACAAAATCTTTAACATCACCGGCAAATTGCTGCTGTCGCGCAAGATCGTGCTGGTCACCAGCCTGCTGGCGGCGGCGGTGTGCGTGGCGTTGGCAGGCACCGTCAGCAGCGTGGTGCCGGCGGTGATGCTGATGTCGGTGTCGATCTTCTTCCTTTACATCACCGGCGCCCTCTACTGGGCGATCATCCAGGACGTGGTGCATAAATCCCGGGTCGGCGGCGCCAGCGGGTTCATTCATTTGATCGGCAGCGTCTCCGGCATCATCGGGCCGATCGTCACCGGCTACATCGTACAGAACACCGGCAAATTCGACAGCGCCTTTATGCTGGCGGGCGGCGTCGCCGCGCTGGGCGCGCTGCTGGTGCTGCTGGTGATCAAGGCGCCGCGCGCAACGGCGGGCGTGCAAATCTTAAAACCCTAACGCCAGACGGGGCGGCTTCGCCCCTTTGCTTACCTCTCCAGGGACATTGAACATGAGACTTTCCGACCACAGCGGGCTGCCGGCCGCCGTTATCCGGCCCGGCTACGCACGTGAGCGCGTGAAACCGCGCATGGTGCATATCGGCTTCGGCGCGTTTCACCGCGCGCACCAGGCGGTGTACGCCGACAGGCTGGCCAGCGAGCATGGCAGCGACTGGGGCTACTGCGAAATCAGCATACAGCACGGCCAGCAAAAGATCGCCGATCTACGGCAACAGGACCTGCTGTTCTCGGTGGCGGAGATGGACGACGACGGCTGGCGGGGCCGGATCATCGGCGTGGTGCGCCAGGCGCTGCACCTGCAAACCGACGGGCTGGCGGCGGTGCTGGCGGCCCTGACGCAGCCTGAGATCGCCATCGTCTCGCTGACCATCAGCGAAAAGGGCTATTGCCACCACCCCGCCAGCGGCCGGCTGATGGCGGAACATCCGGCGATCGCGCATGATATCGCCCACCCGGCACAGCCACAGTCGGCGCCGGGGCTGCTGCTGGCGGCGCTGCGCCTGCGCCGCGAACGCGGGCTGCCGCCCTTCGCCGTGATGTCCTGCGACAATATGCCGGCCAACGGCCGGGTCACGCGCCAGGTGCTGCTCGACCTGGCGCAGCGGCAGGATCCGGCGCTGGCCGACTGGGTGCGTCAAGAGGTCGCCTTCCCTTCCACCATGGTGGATCGCATTGTGCCGGCAGTAACGCCGGAGACCCGCCGGCAGTTGCACGCCTGGCTGGGCGGCGTCGAGGATGAGGTCGGCGTGGCCTGCGAGCCGTTCAGCCAGTGGGTCATTGAGGACTGCTTTCCCCAGGGGCGACCGGCCTGGGAAAAGGTCGGCGCCGAGCTGGTGAGCGACGTGCTGCCGTATGAGGAGATGAAGCTGCGCATGCTGAACGGCAGCCATTCGTTCCTCGCCTACCTCGGCTATCTGGCCGGTTATCAGCACGTCGGCGACTGTATGCTGGATGCGGATTTTGTCCGCGCCGCCCGTCACCTGATGCTGGCGGAACAGGCGCCGACTCTGCAGGTGCCGAACGTCGATTTGGCGCAGTATGCCGACTCGCTGCTGCAGCGTTACCGCAACCGCGTGCTGAAGCACCGCACCGCGCAGATCGCCATGGACGGCACGCAGAAGCTGCCCCAGCGGCTGCTGGATGCGATCCGCTGGCATCTGGCGCGCGGCAGCCGCTTCGACTGCCTGGCGCTGGGCGTCGCCGGCTGGATGCGCTACGTCGGCGGCCGCGATGAGCAAGGCGCGCCGATCGACATCAGCGATCCGCTGCGCGAGCGCCTCGCCGCGTTGGTCGCCGGCAGCGAGGAAGGCCGGCCCCGCGTCCTGGCGCTGCTGCAGCTCGACAGCGTCTTCGGCCAGGATCTGCCCGATTCGCCTGACTTCGTCCGCGCCGTCAGCCACGCTTATCATCAACTGCTGAGCCTGGGGGCCAAAGCCGCCGTCGCCGCTCTGCCGCTTACCGACCGGGAGGTTTCCGATGACCGTCACCACGCATAACGCCGTCAATACCGGCAATCAACCGCTGCTGCGGCGAGTCGCCAGCGCTTCGGCCATCGGCACCGCCGCCGAATATTATGATTTCTTCGCTTACGGCACCGCCGCGGTGCTGTTCTTCGGCCAGCTGTTTTTCCCCAGCGCCGATCCGCTGATCAGCACGCTGGCGGCCTTCGCCACCTACGCGGTCGGTTTCCTGGCGCGCCCGCTGGGCGGCATCGTGTTCGGCCACATCGGCGACAAGGTCGGCCGCAAGAAGGCACTGGTGATCACCATCCTGATCGTCGGCCTCGGCACCTTCTGCATCGGCCTGCTGCCCACCTATGAGCAGATCGGCATCTGGGCGCCGCTCGCGCTGATCTTTATCCGCGTGCTGCAGGGCTTCGGCGTCGGCGGCGAACAGGCCGGCGCGGTGCTGATGACCGCCGAATACGCACCGGCGCCGCGGCGCGGTTTCTACGCCAGCTGGGTACAGATCGGCGCGCCCGCCGGTTTCCTGCTGCCATCGGGGCTGTTCGCGCTGCTGACCGCCGTGCTGTCGCCGGCGCAGATGCTGGACTGGGGCTGGCGCATTCCGTTCCTGCTCAGCCTGCTGCTGGTGATCGTCGGGCTGTTTATTCGCCTGAAGATCGACGAGTCGCCGGTGTTTACCCAGATCCGCGCCACCAAGGCGGTGGAGAGCCGGCCAGTGGTGGAAGTAGCCCGCCGCTACCCCGGCCTTATCGGCAAAGGGGTGTGCGCCAAGCTGATTGAAGCCTGCGCCTTCGCCATGTTCACGGTGATCGTGCTGGCCTATGGCAAGGCCAACCACCTCAACGAAAGCATTCTGCTGGAGGCGATGATCGTGGCGGTGCTGCTGGAGATTTTCGCCATTCCGCTGATGGGCCGCCTCTCCGATCGGCTGGGGCGCAAACCGGTGTACATCGCCGGCGCGCTGCTGCAGGTGGTGTGCATCGTGCCGTTCTTTATGGCGATCAACCTCGATAGTTTCTGGGTGACGCAGATCGCCATGATCGTGGTGCTGACCTTCGGCCACAGCATGTGCTACGCGCCACAGGCCTCCTACTTCCCGGAGCTGTTCCCCACCCGCGTGCGCTGCAGCGGCATCGCGCTGATCTGGCAGATAGGATCGCTGATCGGCAGCGGCATTCTGGGGCTGCTGGCGGTGAAGATCCTGCAGGTGACCGGCGGCCACTACTACGGGCTGGCGGGGTACATGATGGTGCTGGGCGTGGTGTCGGCCATCGGCCTGAGCCTGATGCCGGAAACCGCGCCGGGGCGGCGCAAGCAGGAATATCAGGATTGGCATCACTGAGTTACCCTACCCGGCGGGTGGATTTATCCCCCCGCCCTCAACCAATAATCTGCTAGTATGGTGGCATTCGAATTCCAGCCAGATGCCTGATTGTCGCCATGTCTGAAACGTACAGTCTCACCAATAACGTCCCGGTCAACCAGCAGATCTATCGCTTCCTGCGCAAGGATATCGTCGACTGCACCATCCCCCCCGGCACCCTGTTGTCCGAGAAAGAGATTTCCACGCGCTTTTGCGTTTCGCGCCAGCCGGTGCGCGAAGCCTTCATCAAGCTGGCGGAGGCCGGCCTGGTGCAGATCCTGCCGCAGCGCGGCACCTTCGTGATGAAAATCTCCGCCAAGCGCGTGGCCGACGGGCGCTTTATTCGTCAGGCGGTGGAATGCGCCATCGTGCGCCGCGCAGCGGAGCGCGCCACCCCGGCGCAGCTGATGACGCTGGAGCATAACCTGCACCGTCAGGCGCTGGCGGCGCAGAATGGGCAGACGCGCGAGTTTCTGGCGCTGGACGATGAATTCCACCAGCTGCTGACCCAGTTCGCCGACTGCCCGCTGGCGTGGGAGACCATCGAAACCATCAAGGCCACCATGGATCGGGTGCGTTTCCTCAGCCTGAGCGAAGTCTCGCCGCCGGAGAGCCTGATCAAGCAGCACTACCGCATCTACGAGGCGCTGAAAGCGCGCGATGCCGAGGCGGCGGAGCGCGCCATCCACGATCACCTGCAGGAGATGATCTACTCCATCACCCCGATCGCCCTGCAGAACACCGAGTGGTTCGAGATCGAATAATCAATCGTTTAGCGCGCCGGGGGCGATCGTCCCCGCGTATTTGGCCTCGCAAATGGCATTTCCTCTCAATCGCATCTATTGTTTGTCCTTGCCGGATCAAGTTCGGTAGTATCGCTTTACAGCTTCAATCACCGCTTTTTTACTTCGCCGGTGGTCAAAAACCCTTGCATTGCCGGTGTATGAAGAAGCTTAATCGGGAGTGAATCATGACTGATATTGTGCAGTTGCTAGGAAAGGAAGCGGAAGATCTGCTGCAACACCGCTGTACCACTATCCCCGCCGAGAATCTCTACCTGCCGGGCGCCGACTTCGTCGACCGCGTAATGATCGATAACAACCGTCCCAACAGCGTGCTGCGTTCGATGCAAACCCTGTTCAACCACGGCCGCCTGGCCGGCACCGGCTACCTGTCGATCCTGCCGGTCGATCAGGGCATCGAGCACTCCGCCGCCGCCTCGTTCGCCGCCAACCCGCTGTATTTCGATCCGAAGAACATCGTCGAGCTGGCGATTGAAGCTGGCTGTAACTGCGTCGCCTCCACTTACGGCGTGCTGGCGTCGGTATCGCGCCGCTACGCGCACAAGATCCCGTTCCTGGTCAAACTCAACCACAACGAAACGCTGAGCTACCCGACCCAGTACGACCAGACCCTGTACGCCAGCGTCGAGCAGGCGTTCAACATGGGCGCGGTGGCGGTCGGCGCCACCATTTACTTCGGCTCCGAGCAGTCGCGCCGCCAGATCGAAGAGATCTCGATCGCCTTCGAGCGCGCGCATGAGCTGGGCATGGTCACCGTGTTGTGGGCCTATCTGCGTAACCCGGCGTTCACCAAGGACGGCGTGGACTACCACTCCAGCGCCGATCTGACCGGCCAGGCTAACCACATCGCCGCCACCATCGGCGCCGACATCGTCAAACAGAAAATGGCGGAAAACAACGGCGGCTACCGTGCGGTGAAATTCGGCTATACCGACGATCGCGTCTACAACAAACTGACCACCGATCACCCTATCGATCTGGTGCGCTACCAGCTGGCCAACTGCTACATGGGCCGCGCTGGGCTGATCAACTCCGGCGGCGCCGCCGGTGAGAACGACCTGCAGGAATCGGTGCGCACCGCGGTGATCAACAAACGCGCCGGCGGCATGGGCCTGATCCTGGGGCGCAAGGCGTTCAAGAAATCGATGAAAGACGGCGTGGCGCTGATCAACGCCGTGCAAGACGCCTACCTGGACAAGAAGGTCACTATCGCCTGATGTGACGGACCGTCTGTCCCAAAGCCCGGCTCGCCGGGCTTTTTTGTGCCCGCTTTCTCCCCCTCCTGCCACAGAACTTCTCTTTCTTTCACTTTAAACTTTCAAAATAAAATATTTATCTTTCAAATTGTGATCTATTTAAAACAAATAACCCAACAAAGTGACTACTGTAAGGCCCATGGCGACAGAGCCGCCGTTCGCTCCAGGCCATATCAGTCCATTACAGGAGAACATAATGATTGAGCTAATCACCCACGGCGCCGAGTGGTTTATCGGCCTGTTTCAGAAAGGCGGTGAAGTGTTTGTCGGCATGGTGACCGGCATTTTACCTTTGTTGATCAGCCTGTTGGTAATCATGAACGCGCTGATCAAATTTGTTGGCCAGGAACGTATCGAACGATTGGCGCAGCGCTGCGCGGGCAACCCCGTCTCGCGCTATCTGCTGCTGCCGCTGATCGGCACCTTTGTCTTCTGCAACCCGATGACCCTCAGCCTGGGGCGCTTCATGCCGGAGAAATACAAGCCGAGCTACTACGCGGCGGCCTCCTACAGCTGCCACTCGATGAACGGCCTGTTCCCGCACATCAACCCCGGCGAGCTGTTCGTTTACCTCGGTATCGCCAGCGGCCTGACCACCCTCGGCCTGCCGCTCGGCCCGCTGGCGGTGAGCTATTTCCTAGTGGGGCTGTTCACCAACTTCTTCCGCGGCTGGGTCACCGATCTGACCACCAGCCTGTTCGAACGCAAGATGGGCATCCGTCTGGATCGCCAGGTGCAACTTTAATTCGTGGAGTGCAGCATGAGTGCTTATATCCGTATTGAAAAAGGCGCCAGCGGCTGGGGTGGCCCCCTGGAGCTGCCGATAGAGCCCGGCAAGAAAGTGGTGTACATCACCGCCGGCACCCGGCCTTCGATCGTCGATCGCCTCAGCGAATTGACCGGCTGGCCGGCCGTCGACGGTTTCAAAGAGGGCGAGCCGCCGGCGGAAGAGATCGGCGTGGCGGTGATCGACTGCGGTGGCACCCTGCGCTGCGGCCTGTACCCGAAACGCCGCATTCCGACGGTCAACATCCACGCCACCGGCCAGTCCGGCCCGCTGGCGCAGTTTATCCTCGAAGACATCTATGTCTCCGGCGTGCGCGACCACAACATCAGCCGAATCGAAGCGGCAGATAGCCAATCCGCCGCCGTTGCAGCACCGCCCAAGGCGCGCGACTACGACACCAGCAAGAAGATCACCGAGCAAAGCGACGGGCTGCTGGCGAAGGTCGGCATGGGCATGGGATCGGTGGTGGCGGTGTTCTTCCAGGCCGGGCGCGACACCATCGACACCGTGCTGAAGACCATCCTGCCGTTTATGGCGTTCGTCTCGGCCTTGATCGGCATCATCATGGCCTCCGGCCTCGGGGACTTTATCGCTCACGGCCTGACGCCGCTCGCCAACAGCCCGATCGGCCTGGTGACGCTGGCGCTGATCTGCTCATTCCCGCTGCTGTCGCCGTTCCTCGGCCCCGGCGCGGTTATCGCCCAGGTGATCGGCGTGCTGGTCGGGGTGCAGATCGGCCTCGGCCATATTCCGCCGCAGCTGGCGCTGCCCGCGCTGTTCGCCATCAACGCGCAGGCCGCCTGCGACTTCATTCCGGTCGGCCTGTCGCTGGCGGAAGCCAAGCAGGACACCGTGCGGGTCGGCGTACCCTCGGTGCTGGTCGGCCGCTTCCTGACCGGCGCGCCGACGGTGTTGATCGCCTGGGCCGCCTCGGCCTTTATTTATCAATAATTTGATTCCCAGGGAGACGTTTATGCACACCATTTTTCATACCACCATCACGCAGATCGGCGGCTGCGCCCGCGACGCGTTGCTGGACAACATGCTGATCACCTTCCGTGAAGGCGCGCCGGCGGATATCGAAGAGTTCTGCTTCATCCACCGCCACGGCGCGACCGCCGGTGAGCTGCAGGTCGGCGGCGTGATGGAACTGGCGCAGCAGCGCTACGCCATCACCGCCGTCGGCAGCGTTGCCACGCAGAATCTGCGCGAGCTGGGCCACATCACCGTGCGCTTCGACGGCGAAGCCGAAGCCGAATTCCCCGGCTCGATCCACGTATCCGGCCCGACGCCGACCGATATCCCGTTGGGCAGCACGCTGTCATTTATCGCATAAGGAGTAGACCATGTCTGAAGTAGCTGTAGTGATTGGCGGCGGCCAAACGTTAGGCGCCTTTTTGTCCCACGGGCTGGCGCAGGCCGGTTATCGGGTGGCGGTGGCCGATCTGAACGCCGACAATGCCAATCAGGTGGCACAGCAGATCAACGAAGCGTTTGGCGCAGGCAGCGCCTGCGGTTTTCAGGTCGACGCCACCGACGAACAAAGCGTGATCGCGCTGGCGGCGGCGGTTGACCGGACATTCGGCCAGGCCAACCTGCTGGTGTACAGCGCCGGCATCGCCAAGGCGGCGCCGATCACCGACTTCCCGCTGGGCGACTTCGACCGCTCGCTGCAGGTGAACCTGGTGGGTTATTTCCTCTGCGCCCGCGAATTCTCGCGCCTGATGATCCGTGACGGCATCGCCGGGCGCATCATTCAGATCAACTCCAAGTCCGGCAAGGTCGGCAGCAAGCACAACTCCGGCTACAGCGCCGCCAAGTTCGGCGGCGTGGGGCTGACGCAGTCGCTGGCGCTCGATCTGGCGGAGTACGGCATCACCGTGCATTCGCTGATGCTCGGCAACCTGCTGAAATCGCCGATGTTCCAGTCGCTGCTGCCGCAGTACGCGCAAAAACTGGGCATCGCGCCGGAACAGGTGGAGCAGTACTACATCGACAAGGTGCCGCTGAAACGCGGCTGCGACTACCAGGACGTGCTGAACACCCTGCTGTTCTACGCCAGCGACAAGGCCTCTTACTGCACCGGCCAGTCGATCAACATCACCGGCGGCCAGGTGATGTTCTGACGCCATCGACGCCCCCTTCCGCCGAAGGGGGCCTAAGGAGAATCCCATGACTCAAGCTCTGATCGCCTTCGCGCTGCTGGCCTGGCTGCTGCAAATCGCCTTCGGCTGGTGGCAACTGCAGCGCTTCAATCGCGCCTTCGACGGCCTGTGCCAACTGGGCGCCGTCGGCGTCGGCCGTTCCGGCGGCCGTTTCCGCCCGCGGGTGGTGCTGGCGCTGGCCTTCGATGCCGATCGGCGGGTGTGCGGCAGCCTGTTGCTGCGCGGCCTGACCGTTTTCGCCCGGCCCCGCCCGCTGCCTCGATTGCACGGTTTGCATCAGCGGGATTTGCGCCCGGATGTGATCTTCCCCGAGGATCGCGCATGCCAGTCTGCACTATCGTTAGCGATTGAACCCAAATCGTGATATTTTCACATTAAAAGGCATTACCTTTCATAGTGAATTATTCAGCGAGGGAAAATGCCCCACTCTTGTGAACGGGAATCGCGATGAAACCAAAGCAGCGGCAGGCCGCTATCCTTGAATATCTGCAGCGGCATGGCAAAACGGCAGTGGACGCCCTGGCCGAGCATTTCTCCACCACCGGCACCACCATCCGCAAGGATCTCACCCTGCTGGAAGAAGAAGGCGAGGTGATCCGCACCTACGGCGGCGTGGTGCTCAGCCGCGACGACGGCGATCAGCCGATCGACCGCAAAACCCATATCAATACCGAGAAAAAGCGCCACATCGCCAGCGCCGCTGTGGCGCTGATCGCCGACGGGGACTCGCTGATCTTCGACGCCGGCAGCACGGTGCTGCAGATGGTGCCGCACCTGGCGCAGTTCAATAACATCACGGTGATGACCAACAGCCTGACCATCGTCAACGCGCTGGTGGAGCTGGACAACGATCAGACCATCCTGATGCCCGGCGGCACCTACCGCAAAAAATCGGCCTCGTTCCACGGCAGCCTGGCCGAATCGGCGTTCCAGCAGTTCAGCTTCGACAAGCTGTTTATCGGCGCGGACGGCGTCGATCTCAACGCCGGCGTCACCACCTTCAACGAAGTGCACAACGTCAGCAAAGCGATGTGCGAAGCCGCCGGCCGCATTATTCTGTTGGTAGACTCCTCGAAATTCGGCCGTAAGAGCCCGAACGTGGTGTGCGAACTCAGCGCCGTCGACACGCTGATCACCGACCGAGACATCAACCCCGATTACCTCGCCGCCCTGCAGGCGAAAGGCATCAATATCCTTCTGGTAGGAGACCCCGATGAGTAACGCCAACGCCCTGCTCGCCTTCGCCCGCGAAACGCTGGAGATCGAGCTGACCGAAGCGCAACGCCTGCTGGCGCGCCTGGACGACAACTTCGTCTGCGCCTGCGAACTGCTGCTGAACTGCCGTGGCAAGGCGGTGATTTCCGGCATCGGCAAATCCGGCCATATCGGCAAGAAGATCGCCGCGTCGCTGGCCAGTACCGGCACGCCGTCGTTCTTCGTGCACCCGGCCGAGGCGCTGCACGGCGATCTCGGTATGATCGGCGCCGACGACGTGGTGGTGTTCATCTCCTACTCCGGTCGCGCCAAAGAGCTGGATCTGATCCTGCCGCTGCTGGCGGAGAACGGCATTCCGGTGATCGCCGTCACCGGCGGCAAAGAGTCGCCGCTGGCGCTGGCCGCCGCCTGCGTGCTGGATATCGGCGTCGAGCGCGAAGCCTGCCCGATGGGGCTGGCGCCCACCTCCAGCGCGGTCAACACGCTGATGATGGGCGACGCCCTGGCGATGGCGCTGATGCGCCAGCGCGGTTTCAACGCGGAAGACTTCGCCCGCTCGCACCCGGGCGGCAGCCTGGGGGCGCGCCTGCTGAACCGCGTGCATCACCTGATGCGCACCGGCGATCGCCTGCCGCGCGTGAGCGAAAGCGCCAACGTGATGGAAGCGATGCTGGAGCTGAGCCGCACCGGGCTCGGGTTAGTGGCGGTCTGCGACGCGCAGCAGCGGGTGGTGGGCGTGTTTACCGACGGCGACCTGCGCCGCTGGCTGGTGAAGGGCAACAGCCTGCAGGATCCGCTCAGCCCGGCGATCACCCGCCCCGGCTATCGGCTGCCGGAGCAATGGCGCGCCGGCGAGGCGCTGGAAGCGCTGCACGAACAGCACATCAGCGCGGCCCCGGTGGTCGATATGGACGGCGTGCTGGTGGGGGCGCTCAACCTGCACGATCTGCATCAGGCCGGCATCGGCTGATCAACGCCGGGGGCGCCATCACCGGCGCCCCCGGTCAGATCATTTCCAGTCAGGATTGTTCTCGAACTGCTGCTTCAGCAGCGCCTTCATGTCGTCATTCGGCTTGCCGAGCCACTGGTACTTGGCATACTTCTTCGGATGATCGACGGCTTCCGGCCGATCTTCCACTTCCACCCGCACGCCCCAGGCCTGGGATTTATCTGCGCTGAACGCCACGATCAAAAAGTTGTTGCCGCAGTCGTGCGGTTTGCACAGATTGCCGACCAGATACTCTTTGCCCTTCCAGCTCAAGTTTTGCGCCGGCGTAGAGGTGCCGACGCCCTTGCGCGCCCAGCCCGGCATCCGCGCCTGGCCTTTCACCATGTTTTGCCAGCTGGCCTGGTACCCCGGCTGCTGAATCAAATCCGACGTGGTGACGATCTGCTGGGCAAAGCTGCCCGCGCTGAAGCTGAGCAGTGCGCCGAAGAGGGCGCAACGCAGCGCCTGGTGTCCCGTCATAGTCCTTCTCCCTAGGTTAAATCAGGTTTCGCCCGTCAAACCGGGCCTGAACTAGTCAGACCACGGCTGCGGCAAAAAGTTGACTCACCACCAAGCGTGAAAATGATGCACCGGCCCGATGCCGTGCCCCACTTCCAGCGTGTCCGCCTGTTGCAGCGCTTGTTGCAGGTAGTCCTTGGCGGCGGCCACCGTGGCCGCCCAATCGGCATGGCGCGGGCGCAGCGCCGCCAGCGCGGCCGAGAGCGTGCAACCTGTGCCGTGGGTGTGGCGGGTGGCGACGCGCGGCGCGGTAAAGCGCTGCTCGCCTTCTGCGGTAAACAGCCAGTCCGGGCTCTCGCTTTCGCTCAGGTGGCCGCCCTTCATCAGCACCGCCCGGCAGCCCATCGCCAGCAGCGCCCGCCCCTGCTCGCGCATCTGCGCTTCATCTTCCGCCGGCGCGCACGCCAGCAGCGCCGCCGCTTCCGGCAGGTTCGGCGTAATGATCGATACCAGCGGCAACAGCTCGCGCCGGATAGACGCCACCGCCTCCGGCGCCAGCAACGGATCGCCGCTTTTCGCCAGCATCACGGTGTCCAACACCACGAATTCCGGCCGGTAATGGCGCAGCCGTTCGGCTACCGCCTGCACGATGTCGGCGTTGGCCAGCATGCCGATCTTGACGCTGTCGATGCGCACGTCGCTGAACACAGAGTCCAGCTGCGCGGCGACGAACGCCGGATCGATGTAATACACCGACTGTACGCCGCGGGTATTCTGCGCTACCAGCGCGGTGATCACCGAGGTGCCGTAGGCACCAAGCGCCGAGAAAGCCTTCAAATCGGCCTGAATGCCGGCGCCGCCGCTGGGATCGGTGCCGGCGATGGTCAGGGCGTTAATGCGTTTCATCACAGATCCTCCCCACGCAGCTGATACAGCGCGTCAAGGAACGCCGGCGTAAAGCTACCCGGCCCGGCGGCCTGCCTGGCCGCGAGGCCACCGCAGTGAGACATCACTCGGCAGGCGGTCGCCACGTTATCCAGGCGATCGCCCGGCAGGGCGCAAAACGCCGCCGCCACCGCCGACAGCGCGCAGCCGGTGCCCACTACCCGCGTCATCAGCGGGGAACCGCCTTCGATCGCCCAGTCGCGCTGGCCGTCGGTGACGTAATCCACCGCGCCGGTGACCGCGACTACCGCGCCGCTGCTCTGCGCCAGCTCACGCGCGGCGGGCAAGGCCGCCAGCGAATCGTCGCCACTGTCCACGCCGCGGCCGCTGGCCAGCAACCCGCTGAGCGCCATGATTTCCGAGGCGTTGCCGCGTATCGCCGCCGGTTTCTCGTCCAGCAGCTGTTTGGCGAAGGCGGTGCGGTAGGAGAGCGCGCCGACCGCCACCGGATCCAGTGTCCAGGGCTTGCCGGCCCGATTGGCAGCGGCCACCGCCGCCCGCATCGATTCGGCGCGCAGCGCATTGAGGGTACCGACGTTGATCAGCAGACCGTCGGCCAGCGCGCTGAACTGCGCCGCCTCTTGCGGCTCCACTACCATCGCCGGGGAAGCGCCGAGCGCCAGCAACACGTTGGCGGTCAGCGATTGCACCACTTCGTTGGTCAGGCAGTGGATCAGCGGAGGCCGCTGTTGGAATTGGGTCAGACAGGCCGCGGCGCGTGCGCCGGGTAGAGCATCAGGTCGAGCGATCATATTCCTCCCAACCGGCGTTCAAGAAGGCGGCGCCGGCTGGGCGGCCGTGACTTCCCTACGCTGGCATTATCCAGATCAGGTAATACGGGTATTTCTCAGCCTTCACGTAGAAGGGCACCCCGAGTCATGAAAATCAATAGGTTGTGATCAACGTTGCGTTAATCCCTGCAGGGGATCATGCCAGCGGCGGCGCGGACAAACAAGCGAATAAATAGGCTCAGCGGGCATACGCTGCACAATGCGCTATAGTGAGCACAAACCACCGGGAGATGCCATGCAGATAAGACCCTACCAAGAGACCGATCGCCCCTTCCTGCGCACGCTGTACCTGGCGTCGCGCAAGGCGGCGTTCGGCTGGCGCGATACCTCAAACTATCAGTTGGAAGATTTCGACGGCGCGACGCTGGGCGAAGCGATTTGGGTGGCGGAAGACGGCGGCACGCTGCTGGGATTCGTCTCCGTCTACCGCGAAGACAACTTCATTCATAACCTGTATGTCGATCCCCATCAGCCGCCGCGCGGCGTCGGCAGTGCGCTGCTGCAGGTGGCGGAAGCTACCTTCACCGCTACCGGCTCGCTGAAATGCCTGGTGAAGAATGAAAAGGCGCTGGCGTTCTACCGCAAACACGGCTGGCGCATCATCTCTACCGGCAACGACGGCGAAGAAGATTATTACCTGATGCATTCGCCGGCCCGCTAACGCCGCCTTTCCCGTCACATAACTCATTAATGATAATGGATTTCATTATCATTTAAGCATACCCTTCCTTGTCTCTCTCAATGAACTTGGCAAGGAAGGTTATGCAATACCAAACGGATACACGCTTCCCCGATGCCGCGGCGGCGGACTACGATCGCCGCATTCTGACCCTGGTGCCCGGCTATCAGTTTGCCCAGGCGCTGCTGACGGCGACGCTCGCGCAGACGCTGCCGAATGACACCACGCTGTTGCTGGCCGGTTGCGGCACCGGCAGCGAACTGACGGCGCTGGCCGCCGCCAACGCCAGCTGGCGTTTCAGCGCCGTGGAACCCTCCGCCGGCATGCTGGCGGCCGCACGCGCCAAGGCCGAAGCCGCGGGTTATGCACAACGGGTGAGTTTCCAACCCACCTTGCTGCAACTAGCGCCGCAAACCCGCCACGATGCGGCGGTGTGCTCATTGGTGCTGCACTTTATCGCCGACGATGGCGCCAAACTGGATTTCCTGCAGCAGTTGGCGCAGCGCCTCTCCCCCGCCGCACCGCTGCTGCTGTTCGACTATCAACCGGATGGCCTGCCCGCCAGCCACTACCAACATTGGCTGCAAAGCGCCGGGCATTCGGCGGCGCAGGCGCAGGAGGTGATCGAACGCACCCACCGCAACTGGCACCCGATGGCAGCGGCGCGCAGCCGTCTTCTTTTTGCGGAAAGCGGCTTCACTGCGCCTCAGCAGTTGTGCGGTGCGCTGGGCTTCCAGCTTTCACTGCTCCACCGCCGTCGCTGAGGGCGGCATGCCGCGCAGCGTCAGCCGCCAAAACAGCAACGCGCTCAGGCTGACGCCCGCCCCCAGCCAGCAGACGCCGCTCCAGCCCGCCCAGGCGTACATATGGGTGCCGGCAAAGGCGCCCAGCCCACTGCCGACGGCGTAAAACAGCATATAGCAGCCCACTAGCCGGCTGTGCGACTGCGGGTGCGCGCGGAAGATCATGCTCTGGTTCAGCACGTGGATCGCCTGGCCCGCCAGATCCAGCAGCACGATGCCCGCCACCAGCCAAACCAGGCCGCTGCCGAGCAAACCGAGCGGCAGCCAGGCCAGCGTCAGCAGCAGCAAACACACGCCGCTGGCCGCCTGCCCCAACCCGCGATCCGCCAGATGCCCGGCGCGCACCGCCGCCAGTGCGCCCACCGCGCCGACCAGGCCGAACGCCCCCACCGCGGCATGGCTGAAGCTGAACGGCGCCTGGCTCAGCGGCAACACCAGCGAACTCCAAAAGAGGCTGAAAGCGCCAAACATCAGCAGCGCCAACATGCCGCGAATTTGCAGCGTGCGGTCATGCAGCAACAGGGTCAGCATTGAACGCAGCAGCGCGGGATAACTCAGCGTACTGGGAGCGGTGCGCGGCGCAGGCAGCAGGCGCAACAGGATCGGCAGCAATACCAGCGTCACCCCGGCGGAGAAAAAATACACCGTGCGCCAGCCGCCAACGTCCGCCAGCGCACCGGACAATGTGCGCGCCAACAGCAATCCCAGCACCACTCCTCCCTGCGCCGCACCAACCACCCGCCCGCGCTCCTGCGGCGCCGCCAGTGCCGCGGCAAAAGCGATCAGCCCCTGCGTCATGGCGGTGCCGAGTAGCCCCACCAGCAACATCCCTACCAGCAGCCCGGATGCGCTGTGCGCCCAGCCCACCAATAGCAGCGCGCCAATCAGCCCCAGTTGCTGCCACGCCAGCAACCGATGTCGGTTCAACCGATCCCCCAGCGGCACCACCAACAGCAGCGCCAGCGCGCAGCCCAACTGAGTCACGGAGATCACCATGCCGACCGCCGCCAGGCTGATGGAAAAATCACGGGCAATGGCATCCAGCAACGGCTGCGCATAGTAAACGTTGGCCACGCTGAACGCGCTGGCACCGGCCAACAGCAGCACCAGGGTGGCCGGTAAGCGCCCCAGCGCCGCACAAGGAGGATCCAGCAGTTTGTCGCTCATTGCACACCTCAATCTGGTTTCATTATTAAACCCAATGAACTTTAGGTGCAGAGGTTTTATAATGCAACCAGAATATGCAGCTGGAGATAACCGCCGTGAAACGTAAAAGCCTGGAAGACGCGCCCTGCCCGGTGGCGCGCACGCTGGATGTGATTGGCGACTGGTGGTCGCTGCTGATCGTGCGCGACGCCTTCGACGGCGTCACCCGCTTCAGCGAATTTCAAAAAGGGCTGGGGATGGCGAAGAACATCCTTGCCACCCGCCTGCGCGCGCTGGTGACGCACGGCGTGCTGGAGATCGTGCCCGCCGCAGACGGCAGCGCCTATCAGGAATATGTACTGACCGAGAAAGGCCGCGCGCTGTTTCCGGTGATCGTCGGCCTGCGCCAGTGGGGGGAAGATCATCTGTTCGCCGAGGGAGAAGCGCACTCAACGCTGGTGGAAAGCGACAGCGGCCGCCCCGTCCCGCGCCTGACGCCGATCGGCAACGCCGGGCAAACGCTCACCCCGCTGAATACCCGGGTGGTGAAGGTGGAGGAACGGTAGATTATAGGGAATACCCATTAATAATGTGAAGAACCAGACCGCCTGCCATCATGAGGAAATACGTTAATCGTTAACCCTCAGGTTGCCCCGTTCGTCGGAGACAACCATGAATGCGGCGGTAATCAAATGCGAACCTTCGGGTGTCTGTATATCGTAGGCGACGGAATAACACTTCCCTGGCCGAAAAGCATAGTCGAATACCGGCATGCACCTCCCCGGCTCAACGAAGAAAACGTCATTATCGATAGCTTTAATGAGCTTATCGCCTGATTCGCTATAAATCTGAACGAAGCGAATATTATCCCCCGCCTTCATAGAAGAAAGAATGCAGACATGGTTATCTTTGGCAGTGACGACGGCGGAGAAGCGCGGAGTCAGCTTATCGCCAGGCCCCGGACAGCCGACCAGGAAGCAGGCCGTGAATAGAACCACATATTTTTTCATGCTACCCATTCCTTATACGCGGCTCTGTATACCGCAGAGGCTCCCTATCGACTAATGCTCACTCATCGCTGTCTGAATTGTTTTATTATCCTAACCTGCTTAAAAAAAGAATCTATACCTTAACGTCTAACGTGAATCACGTCCGGAAGCCTTAACGATTCGCTTCGCAGCGTCATCCGGGTAATGTATAGTCCGCGTTTTACGGAGATCCCATGCTGACTAACTCATCCATTCGTCTGAACAAATACATTAGCGAGAGCGGTATCTGCTCACGCCGCGACGCCGATCGATACATCGAACAGGGCAACGTTTTCATCAACGGTAAACGCGCCACCGTGGGCGCTCAGGTATTTGCCGGCGATGTGGTGAAGGTTAACGGTCAGCTGATCGAACCGCGCAATGAAGAAGATCTGGTGCTGATCGCGCTGAACAAGCCGGTCGGCATCGTCACCACCACCGAAGACGGCGAGCGCGACAACATCGCCGACTTCGTCAACCACAGCAAACGCATCTTCCCGATCGGCCGTTTGGACAAGGATTCGCAGGGGCTGATCTTTCTGACCAATCACGGTGACCTGGTCAACAAGATCCTGCGCGCCGGCAACAATCACGAGAAAGAGTATCTGGTGACGGTCAACAAGCCGGTGACCGACGAGTTTATTCGCGGCATGGGCGCCGGCGTGCCGATGCTGGGCACGGTGACCAAAAAGTGCAAGGTGAAGAAAGAGGCGCCTTTCGTGTTCCGCATCACGCTGGTACAGGGGCTGAACCGCCAGATCCGCCGCATGTGCGAACACTTCGGCTACGAGGTCACCAAGCTGGAACGCACGCGCATCATGAACGTCGGCCTGAAAGGCTTGCCGCTGGGCGAATGGCGCGATCTGACCGATGACGAGCTGATCGAGCTGTTCAAACTGATTGAAGGCTCCTCGTCCGAGGCAAAGCCGGCGAAGAAGGCCCCGGCCAAATCCGCCGCGGCGAAAAAACCGAGCGCCGGCGGCCCCAAAAGCGCCGACAAAGCCGCTGCACCGGCCGGCCGCAAGCGCTTTGCCCAGCCAGGGCGCAAGAAAAAAGGGCGTTAACCCCCGCTCGCGCTTCTCGCAAGCCCGCCGTTGTGCGCAATGCTGATCAGTTAGCGTTTTTCTGCAGGCGTTCGTGACATTTTCGGTCGATAAAAGTGAGATGCCCCATGTGGCTCACGCACCTCGACCGAGCCAGGGGCCGAAGGCGCGCCCCCTGGCAACCCGCGCCTTTGCCCTATCAGACGGTTGGCTTTGCCAACTCCCCTCCCTCCGCCATACCGCATTGAGGCCGGTTGCGACAGGCGTCCCTGCCTGTCTCACCTGAAACCGCCGTCCATGGCGGTTTCGCCTAATGCGCTATGCCTGCGTTCGGCGTCTTCAAGGGCGCCCAACACCGCGCTCATCTCCAACTTCTCTACCAGAAGCTCATAAGCGACAGATTTCCCGGTAGCAGCCAGCTCAGGTGTTGACCTTTAGCGCGCATCACCGTCTGCCGAGCAAGACGGCGTTGTCAGGGTCAACCGGCCAGGGAAGGCCGGTTGAGGCGAGACTAACAGGGACGTTTGTCGCAGCCGACCCGCCCGACAACGCAGACGCGGCGAGGACAAATCTGCCGGGAGCAGATTTGAACGCTGCTTGCAGCGGCCCCGAAGGGGCGAGGCCCAGGATGGGCCGAGTAATTTCCGCGTAGCGGACAGATGGTGTTAAGCGAAGGCGCGGGTGGAGGGGCCGCGCCATCGGCCCCTCCAATTGCCGTTCATATTGGCCGCAGAGAAATGCGGGACATTTACGGCAATTCCCCCTGCACAGAACGCCCAGAGGCTGGATAAAAAAATGCCACTCAGGCTTAAGTGAGCGGCATTGCGCCGTTGCGCGGGCTTTTTTATCATAAAAGTCAGTCGCAGGCCGCCACTGAGTTCTCACCATAAAAAAGGCCCGCATCAAGCGGGCCTGCAAGTACCAGAGAAGTCTAGAGGAAAAATCAGAACGACCAGCGCAGGTTGGCGTTGACCGAATTGACGCGGGTATCGGCGCCGAATTGCCCCTGATAGCCGACATCCAGCGTCGCGGCGCGCGACAGCTTCACGCTCACGCCGATATCGCCCACCATTACGTTGTCATCCACGGCCTGGCCCTGAGTGACGAACGCGTCGCTGCCGGCAAACGCCATGCGCGATGAGGTGTTCTTATCGCCGTAGGCGTGCTGCCAGCCGAGCGAGCCGTAAAGGCTGACATTCTTCGGCAGCTCGGTCACGCCGCGCACCCCGAGCGTAGAGTAGAAGGTATTCATCGTTTCATTGCGCACGCTCAGCGCCGCCGCGCCACCCGACTCCTGGAAGCTGTCGGTATGCAGGCGGATATAGCTCAGGTTGATGAACGGTTCGACGTTCATCTCCGGCTGGCCAAAACGGTAACCCGCTTCAGTGAACGCCAGCAGCGAGTTGGCGTCGTAGTCCGACTTCAGCCGATCCGAGAAGCCGCTGAAATCGACGTTGCGCTTGCCTTCAATCTTGTGCCAGGTGTAACCCAGCGCGCCGCGCAGCGAGAACGCATCCTGCTGCCCCGCCGCATACAGGCCGAGGTGGTAGTTGTCGGTATCGGCCTTGGAACGGCGGCTGTCGACGTCGTAGTCGCCGCGGCTGTAACCGAAGTAGCCGCCGATGCGCACGTTATGGTCCGCCAGCTTGCGATCCGCCCCCAACAGGAAGCCGGTGGTGTTGCCATCCAGCTTGCCCACGTTGCCGTTGCCGCTGTTTTTGCCCCAGGAACTGAAGGTCTGTCCCCAGACGCCGCTGTTTTGCGCCTGCGCCGGTTGCACCAGCGACATCGCCAACGGCGGTACCGGCAGGCTGTCATTGTCGAACAGGCGCAGCATGCGCTGGTTCAGCACGTTGAACAGCTGGGTGCTGCCGGCGATCAGGTTAGACTGCATCGACGGATAGACTTCGCCGGACAGCTGATTGAACGCCTCGCGCGCTTCCGGCGCACTCAGCAGCAGCAGCGAGTTATACAGAGCCAGCGAAGGGCCGCTCTGCACCAGAGTCGAGAGCGCACCGGCGGTATTCCACTGGTTGCTGCTCTCGGCCACCGTTTGGAAAATGCCCGGCTTGCCGCTGCCCGGGTTCTCTCCGCCCGGATTTTCACCGCCTGGGTTTTCCCCACCCGGATTCTCGCCCCCTGGATTCTCACCGCCTGGGTTTTCCCCACCCGGATTCTCGCCGCCCGGGTTTTCACCGCCTGGATTTTCTCCACCCGGATTCTCGCCGCCAGGGTTTTCACCGCCCGTGTCTTTCTGCGCAATGGTCAGATCCACGGCGTTGGCGCTGTGGTTCAACGCCACATCGAGGAAGGCAGACTTGGAGACCGCCGCCGCGAACTGGCCGTCAATGCCGCCGTCCGAGGTCAGAATGCGGTAGCTTTGGCCGGTTTTATAGCTGGTTTGCGGATCCAGCGCCGTCACCTGCACCTTGGCCCGATCGCTGATGGTGGTTTTGCCCGCCACCAGCAGTTGGTCGCTGCGGCCATCGCCGGCGATATCGACGTCATAGAAGGATTCGCCGATAAAATTCAGGTAGCGTTTCAGCGTCAGCGTGCCGATATTGCCGTCGCCGGGCGAGATATGGCCGCCGGACTGGATCTCGGTCTGGCCCAGCGTGCCGTTGCCGCCCAGCGTGCCGCCGGCCTTGATCGACGCGGCGCTGCTGTAGCCCTGCCCGTTATTGACGTCGGCACCCGCCGTCGCATTGAGGATCAGCGTGCCGCCGTTCTCGGCGCTGAGGGTTTGGATCTCGAAGATATCGTCTTCTTTCTGGGTATTGATGTCGCTGGCGATGATGAGCTTACCGCCGCGCGCGGTGACGTTTGCCTGCAGGCCAGTGAGATCGCCGTTCAGCGTCGTGTGCCCGGCGGTGTTGATCACCTCGCCTTCGCCGCTCATCTTGTTGCTGAAGACGTAATTGCCGTCGGTATGGTTAAAGTACACATAGCTGCGGAACAATCCGCCCCGCAGGGCGATCGCCGTCTGGGCATCGATAGTGCCTGCAGCGCCCGCCGCGCCGAGCGTCGGCTCGGTCAACCCGGTGCCGGTATCCATGTTGCCGCGGCTGCCGATAATCAGCGCGCCGCGGTTAGAACCGGAACCGGTCTCGCCCAGCACCACGTCGTTGCCGCCGGCGGAGAATGTGCCGCCGTCCATGACCGCCAACACGCCATTGCCGTAATCGCCGACGTTGACGCTGCTGCCGCTGGTAAACCGTGAACCGTTGCCGGCGATCGTCAGCTCGGCGGTTTTACGCGCGCCGGAGACGCCCGCCACCTGAATATTACCGACGTTGACCGCGCCGCCGTTCAGCACGTCCAGATCGCCGTAAAGCGTGAGCGCGCGGCCAACGTTCCATTGGGAATTGGCCCCCGTGACCGTGGCTTTCGGGCTCAGCGTATCGGTCTCGCCCGGCCCGCTGCCATTACCGATGCGCGCGTCAAAGGCGGTGTTCAGCACCGCGCCGTCTTCAATCGCCAGCGTGGATCGTGCCCCTAAGTCGGTGCCGACGCTGAGAAAATTGCTGGTGACGCGAGAACCGGCGCCGGTGGCGATCAGGTGGCTGTCGTAGCCGCGGGTGGTGCCGACCACGATCTCTTTCGCGCTGGCCAGCGCGCCGTCTTCAACCCGCAAGGTGCCCCGCCCCAGATTCAGGCCGCCACGCAGCACGAACTGATCGTTCACCGCGTTCAGCTCGGCGTTCGGCCCGCGGACCGTGACTACGCTCTCATGAATTTGGCCGTTGAACATCCGGCCGATATTGATGTTATAGGCGCTGATCTTGCCATTCTCGATCAGCAGGTTGCCGCTTTGATTGCGGCCGACGTAAACGTCCCCGGTGTAGGCCAATGATTCGGTAATTTTTGAGTCGCCGTCAAAAATGGCATCGTCTGCACGAGCAATATCGGCGGGCGCCAGCATCAACAGCGGCGCAGAAAATAGAGCGAGGTAAAGTTTGGAAAGCGGTGTTTTAACCGCTAAAGGGTGCGATGTCTTGTCATTCACGGGCTATCTCCGTACTCGTTAGCGTGATGTCGCGGAATGTCTTGTTATAGGGAAACTCACTGCGCTAGAGGAGGTGTGAGGCGTTATTCCGCGCACGCCGGTTTAGTGATCGTCGAAGCAAAAGCTTATTGCCCCCCGGCGCTGGCGCTCCGACGATGGAAAACCAGGAAGCGGTAATACCGCCCCCAAAGCGAATTATTTATGCGTGACTACCGGCGTACAGGTCGGCGCACTCAGCGACGGTGAGGAACCTAAAATTCCCGGCATCATCAGCGACGAGCAATCAAAAATACGGCCTTTTTCCGTGGTGGCGCGATAAGAAAGTTTTTGGCCGCCCAGCGCATCCGGCTGTGCACCATTCACATTGGTCACGGTAATTTCGTCCGATGAACCCAGGCCCAACATTTTGGCGGTTTCCGCCTGCAGTAATGGAATGGCCTGATCGGTTTTCAGGGTGGAACAACCGGCTATCATCATCGTAACGGTTAAAGCGATAAGTGGTTTCTTCATAAATTATCCTTTATAACCAATCAGTTAAAATTACCGATTGGCTTTATGTTTTCTCTTATCCAAATCCTCGAATAATATATTTCCCTTTCCTAAACGAAAAAACCCTCCTAAAGTAGGGAGGGTTGATAATAATTCATCAGACCTATCTGATATTTGAAGGCGAAAGGAGAATCCTTTGGGGCAGGATTATGCGTTGGTCGTTGATGACCATCCATTGGTAGCTAGCGGCATCGCCAATTTTCTCAGCACGCATTGCCGATTCAAACAGGCGCATGTGGTGACCAATGAAGAGAATTGCTACCGCCATATTAGGGAAAATGGCCCACCGCGTTTACTGGTGATTGATTTTTGGCTCTCTTCCGGTACTGCGTTGAAATTACTAAAAGAAGTAAAACAACGTTATCCGCAGGTGCGCCTTTTGGTGGTCAGCGGCGACGAGAATAACGATATCTGGCAGAAAGTGAACAATGCCGGAGGGCATGGGTTCGTTTTGAAAAATGAACCGCCAGAATTATTCGCCAGGGCGGTTTTTGCGCTGAATAATAATCAGGAATGGTTCCCTGAAGGGAATGAATCCGTCATAAAAAACAACCATGAACATTTAAATAAATTTAATTTAACGCCAAGGCAATTAGACGTATTAACCATGATGCTGCGCGGCCTGCCAAATAAAAGAATTGCGACGCAACTGTCTATTTCCGAACCCACCGTCAAAGAGCATATCAGCAATATATTGAAAAAGATCGGCGTCAACAGCCGGGTGGAAGCCATCACGCTGTTGCACGGTAAACGGGATCCATCATCATGAGGTTTTTCCAGCATTTACAAAATGATGGCATCTCTCCACGCGCGCAGATCCGCCTGCTGGACAACACCTTCATGCGGCTGGTGTTCAGCTTCACCGCCGTGCCTTTCGTCGGCATCCCGTTCGCCATCTGGATTTATTTGCTGGGTGATGAACTCGGCCCAACCATTACCTGGATCATCGTTTACCTGCTATGCGCCGTGGCGATCCGAATAGGACATCGTCGCTACCTGCATGAGGCCAAGGAAAATGATGAAGACACCGTGCTGCGCCGCTGGCTGCCGCGCATTAATAAGGTGGCCTTTATTCACGGGCTGGGGATCTCATCACTCTATTTAATTACCCCACAGACCCATAACTTTGACTTTTTTCTGCTGCTCAATATCAGCATCGCCGCGATCGTCGCCGCCAACGCAACGCACCTGACGCCCGTCATCAGCACCTTTACCCGCTTTTTCTTCGCCTCCTGGGGGCTGCTGAACATCGGCATCATCTGGCGGCTGGAAGACGTGATGTTCATCGTGCTGATGCTGAACTTGCTGTACGGCTTCGCCATTTATCGCCACGCATTAACCTCGCATGCGTTCTTTATTCAGCAGGCGCTGCTCGAAGAACAAAGCTCGCGCCTGGCGGAGCAGTTCCGCCAGGCTAAAGAGGAGGCGGAACAGGCGCTGCTGGACAAGAACCAGTTCCTGACCACCGCCAGCCACGATCTGCGCCAGCCGGTGCACGCCATGGGCTTTCTGATCGAAGCCATCATCCACAAAAACCGGGACGACAGCCTGATGCCGCAGTTGCTGGATCTGCAACAAAGCGTGCGTTCGGTGCATTTGATGTTCAATTCGCTGCTCGATCTCAGCAAGATCGAATCCGGCAACGTGCGCACCGCCGCCACCCATGTGGATATCAGCGCCCTGCTCGACTCGGTGATCACCCTGTTCCGCGAAGAGGCCAACAGCCGCGCCCTGGCGCTGCGCACCTGGCGGCCCAGACGGCGTATCAGCGTGATGGGCGATCCGCTGCTGGTGCGGCAATCGCTGATCAACCTGATCCAAAACGCCCTGCGCTACACGCAACGGGGCGGCGTGCTGATCGCCATCCGCCCGCGCGGCGCCGAGTGCCTGGTGGAAGTGTGGGATACCGGCGTGGGCATCGCCGATGAAGAGAAAAGCAAAATCTTCTCCCCTTACTACCGCCCCGAACTGGCGTGGAAAATCGACAGCGCCGGCCACGGGCTGGGGCTGGCGGTGGTGGCGCGCTGCGCCAAACTGATGAAGGTGAAGTACGGCATGCACTCCGTCGAAGGCAAAGGTTCGCGCTTCTGGATGCGCTTCACACAATACATCGGCGAAGACAAAGCGCCGGACACCGCGGCCGCCTACGACAACACCGCCACGCCTATCCGCTATGCGCCGCTGCGCGGCGCCTGCCTGGTGGTGGACGACGATCCCTTGGTGACCTCCGCCTGGGAGAGCCTGATGAGCACCTGGGGCATCACCGTGCGCTGCGCGGCCTCCGCCGAGGAAGCCTTCGCCATTGTCGAGGACGGTTTTACGCCGTTCGCCGTGCTGTGCGACCAGCGCCTGCGCTCCGGCGAGAGCGGTTTCGACATCCTGAAAGCGCTGTTCGAACGCCTGCCGGACGTGAGCGGCGCGATGGTCAGCGGCGAGTTCAACTCGCAGATATTGCAAGAGGCCGAGCAGGAAGGCTATCTGGTGCTGCGCAAGCCGCTGGAGCCGGCCAGGCTGCACGCGCTGCTGACGCAGTGGGGGGCCGGCTAGCGCGAGGCGGTGCCTTAGCGGGCAAGATGCCGCAGCAGGCCTTCAAGGTTGCGCTCCCCTTCCGGGGTTTGCGCACCGGCCTTCAGCCCACCGCGGATCAACCGCTCCGCGGCCGGGCGTGCGAACAATCCCGCCCAGGCGTCGTGCTCGCGATAAAAACCGGCCTGCAGATCCGGTGCAGGCATCGCCTGCTTGGCCGCCGCAATCACGCCCACAGGTAATGCCGCGATATTGCGTGCTAACCGATCGACGAAATCATCCAGCTCGGCAGCAGGCAAGGCGCGGTTAATCCAGCCATAACGTTCTGCGGTAGCGGCATCGATGAGATCGGCGCCCAGGATCACCTCCAGAGCGCGGCCACGCGTCATTCGGCTGGTCAGATACTGCGTCGCACCGCCGCCGGGCGTAATGCCCATCAAGGCCTCGCACTGGGCCAGTCCCGCAGCTTCCCTTGCAGCGAAAGCCATATCGGCCGCCGCCACAAACTCGGCGCCGCCGCCGCGTGCCAGCCCGGCCAGCTTAACGAGAGTGACCTGCGGCTGGCTGCGCAGCAGCTCGCCAAACGCCTGGAACGGATTTAGCCCCTCCGGCGCGTTGCTCGCCAGTTCGTCGAAAGCGTGCGGATCATCGATCAAGGTCATATCGACGTGAGCAATAAAGAACGCTGGGTTCGCGCTCTGGAATACCAACACCCGCGTATCCGGATCGTCACGCACCGCGAGCAATAAACGGCTGATTTCCGACATCAGCGCCACATCAAGCACGTTTACCGGTGGGTTATCGATAGCGATCGTCATCACGCCGTGCGCATGAGACAGCCTGAGCTTGCTGAAATCTGTATCTGTCATCTCAATGTCCTTTTACCTGGGGTACAAGTGCGGGTTTTTCACGCCGTGTGTCGAATGGTATACTTTGCATACCTGGCGTCAATTACGCACCTTAAGCATCCCAGGGATGCAGGAGGATACCGATGGATAAGACCGACCTTGTTTACCGCGCCGACTGCCCAAGCCGCATCGTCCTCGATCAGATTGCCGATAAATGGTCCATGATGGTGCTGGAAGTGCTGCGTGAACCGCAGCGCTTCAACGCCATCAAGCGCCGTTTGGATGGCGTCACACAACGCGTGCTGACCCAGACCCTGCGCAAGCTGGAACGCAACGGCATGGTGCATCGCAAAGTGTTGGACGGGCGGGTGCTTGGCGTCGAGTATTCGCTGACGCCGCTCGGCAAATCCCTGCAGGGGCCGTTCTCTATACTGTTCGACTGGACGTTAGGGAATATTGAGGCGATTCAGGAGTGCCAACGTAAGTATGATGAGCAGGGCGAGTGATGCGGTTCCTCCTGTTCCAATTATTGAAGGCCGCATCATTGTCGGAAAACAGGAATTAGGCAATCGAACGGGCTATCAGGGCATGATCAGACGCTTAAACAGCAGCTGCTGGATATCCTGCCGATGTGACAAAATCGCATGTGCTGTTACCAACCTTCCGTCTACGGAATACAAAACCCGGTAACCGCCAGCATGATTAAACTCCCGGTACTTTGCGCAGCCGATTTTGAGCAGCTCAGGGCAAATCTGGCATCCCTGCGGGAACTGGCCAATGATGCTCTCAAATTGAGTGAGAATATCTGCGATAACCGGGCGCGGTTCGACATCAACGCGACGGAGATGGTTCACTATTGTATCGATGCAGTGCTTTACCGTAAGCGTGTACTCAAAGGTCACCTGCTGTTCCATTGCAATCCCTTAATGTTGAGCACTGTAATGCTTAAAGCCCATTCAACAGCTGTTCCTTCGAGAACACGCGCCCTTCCGCTTTATCTTTCTCTGACAGCGTCAGCAATTTCAGCAGAGCAATGGCGTTCTCCCGCTCCTGCTGCTGCTCATAGGATTCTATCACGTAGGCGGGAACCCCATTTTGCGTGACCAAGATAGGCTCAGAGAGATCGAGCGTGGCCGCGTTTTTTTTAACGTAGCTGATGGTCTCTACTTTCATCGTGCCCCCAGGCGCTATCAATCATACCAAGGTTTGAATATAGACCATATTTAGACCACAAACAATGTTCGGCTTTACCCAAGGCTGGAGACATGGCGGAAAAGATATGGCCATATAAAGAAAAACCCTCTGTAAAAACAGAGGGTTTCAGTCACTTCGGCCTAGTTACGAACAGGCTGCGGGAAGTGTCAAATCATTCCCACTCAATCGTCGCTGGCGGCTTGCCGCTGATGTCGTACACCACGCGGGAGATGCCGTTCACTTCGTTGATGATGCGGTTGGAGACACGGCCGAGGAAGTCATACGGCAGGTGCGCCCAGTGCGCGGTCATGAAGTCGATGGTTTCTACCGCACGCAGGGAGACCACCCAGTCGTATTTGCGGCCGTCGCCCATCACGCCGACCGAACGCACCGGCAGGAACACGGTGAACGCCTGGCTGACTTTGTTGTACAGGTCGGCTTTGTGCAGCTCTTCGATGAAGATGGCGTCGGCGCGGCGCAGCAGATCGCAGTACTCTTTCTTCACTTCGCCCAGCACGCGCACGCCCAGACCCGGGCCCGGGAACGGGTGACGGAACAGCATGTCGTACGGCAGGCCCAGTTCCAGGCCGATCTTGCGCACTTCGTCTTTGAACAGCTCTTTCAGCGGCTCGACCAGGCCCAGCTTCATCTCTTTCGGCAGGCCGCCCACGTTGTGGTGCGATTTGATCACGTGCGCTTTGCCGGTGGCGGAAGCGGCGGATTCGATCACGTCCGGGTAGATGGTGCCCTGTGCCAGCCATTTCACCTGCTCTTGCTTGCAGGCTTCTTCGTCGAACACTTCAACGAACACGCGGCCGATGATCTTGCGCTTGGCTTCCGGCTCGTCCACGCCCGCCAGTGCGGTCAGGAAGCGGTTTTCCGCCTCGACGTGCACGATGTTCAGGCCGAAGTGGTCACCGAACATTTCCATCACCTGCTTGGCTTCGTTCAGGCGCAGCAGGCCGTTGTCGACGAACACGCAGGTCAGGCGTTTGCCGATGGCGCGGTGCAGCAGCATCGCGGTCACGGAGGAGTCAACGCCGCCGGACAGGCCGAGGATCACGTGGTCTTCACCCACCTGCTCGCGGATGCGCTCGACCGCATCTTCGATGATGGTGGCCGGGGTCCACAGGGCTTCACACTGGCAGATGTCCAGTACGAAACGCTCCAGCATGCGCTGGCCCTGGCGGGTGTGGGTCACTTCCGGGTGGAACTGCACGCCGTAGAAGCGTTTTTCTTCGTTGGCCATAATGGCGAACGGGCAGGTATCGGTGCTGGCGATGGTCACGAAGTCGGACGGGATCGCGGTCACTTTGTCGCCGTGGCTCATCCACACGTCCAGCAGCGGTTTGCCGGCCGGGCTGATGGCGTCTTCGATGTCACGCAGCAGCGCGCTCTCTTTGACGATTTCCACCTGCGCGTAGCCGAACTCGCGTTCGTTGGAACCCTGCACATGGCCACCCAGCTGCATCGCCATGGTCTGCATGCCGTAGCACACACCCAGCACCGGCACACCGGCATTGAACACGTAGTCAGGGGCGCGCGGGCTGCCGGCTTCGGTGGTGCTTTCCGGGCCGCCGGACAGGATGATGCCGCTTGGGTTGAATTCGCGGATCTGCTCTTCGCTAACGTCCCAGGCCCACAGTTCGCAGTAAACGCCGATTTCGCGCACGCGGCGGGCGACCAGTTGGGTGTATTGCGAACCGAAGTCCAGTATCAGGATGCGATGCTTATGGATATTTTGTGTCATTGAGGCGAATTCCAGCAACAAGAGAAAAAGAGCGAAAATGTGTGTTTCGGGATGGGGCTTGGCGCCCCACCCCGGCCTCTCACTCAGGAGAGGTTAAGGCATCAGCCCATGCGGTAGTTCGGCGACTCTTTGGTGATGGTCACGTCGTGCACGTGGCTTTCCTGAATGCCGGCGCCGCTGATGCGCACGAACTCCGCCTTGGTGCGCAGATCGTCGATGGTGGCGCAGCCGGTCAGGCCCATGCAGGAGCGCAAGCCGCCCATCTGCTGGTGCACGATGGCTTTCAGCATGCCTTTATAGGCCACGCGGCCTTCGATACCTTCCGGCACCAGTTTGTCGGCGGCGTTATCGGTCTGGAAGTAACGGTCGGAAGAGCCTTTGGACATCGCGCCCAGCGAGCCCATGCCGCGGTAAGATTTGAACGAACGGCCCTGATACAGCTCGATTTCGCCCGGGGATTCTTCGGTGCCCGCCAGCATGGAGCCGACCATCACGCAGGATGCGCCCGCGGCGATCGCTTTGGCGATGTCGCCGGAGAAGCGGATGCCGCCGTCGGCGATAACCGGGATGCCAGTGCCTTCCAGCGCTTCCACCGCGTCGGCGATGGCGGTGATCTGCGGTACGCCCACGCCGGTCACGATGCGGGTGGTACAGATAGAGCCAGGGCCGATACCCACTTTCACCGCGCTCACGCCGGCTTCAGCCAGTGCTTTGGCGCCCGCTGCGGTCGCGACGTTGCCGCCGACGATCTGCAGATCCGGGTATTTGGCGCGGGTTTCGCGGATGCGCTGCAGCACGCCTTCGGAGTGGCCGTGCGAGGAGTCGATCAGCAGGACGTCAACGCCTGCCGCCACCAGCGCGTCAACGCGCTCTTCGTTGCCGGCGCCGGCGCCGACCGCCGCGCCCACGCGCAGACGGCCGTGCTCGTCTTTACAGGCGTTCGGCTTACGTTCCGCTTTCTGGAAGTCTTTAACGGTGATCATGCCCAGCAGGTGGAAGCTGTCGTCCACCACCAGCGCTTTTTCTACGCGCTTTTCGTGCATCTTCTGCAGCACCACGTCGCGCGCTTCACCTTCTTTCACGGTGACCAAGCGATCTTTCGGCGTCATGACCGCGGTGACCGGCTGGGTCAGATCGGTCACGAAGCGCACGTCGCGGCCGGTGATGATGCCGACCAGCTCGTTGTCTTCGGTAACGACCGGGTAACCGGCGAAGCCGTTGCGCGCGGTCAGCTCTTTCACTTCCTGCAGCGTGGTGGACGGGGTAACGGTCTGCGGGTCGGTAACTACGCCGCTTTCATGCTTCTTCACGCGGCTGACTTCTTCAGCCTGGCGCTCGATAGACATGTTTTTGTGGATGAAGCCCAGGCCGCCTTCCTGTGCCAGCGCGATGGCCAGGCCGGATTCGGTAACGGTATCCATGGCTGCGGACAGCATAGGGATGTTCAGGCGGATGGTTTTGGTCAGTTGAGTGCCGAGCTCTGCGGTGTTAGGCAGAACCGTGGAGTGGGCTGGAACCAGGAGGACGTCGTCAAACGTCAGAGCTTCTTTAGCGATACGTAGCATGGGCAATATCTCACCAGGGTGGGCTGTGAAAAAGATAAAATATTGCCGAGGCATTATACAGAGCGGAATCGGTTGCCTCCAGCACTTTCTTACAAAAAGTCTTGATTACCTTTTTCAGCCATGTAGTATCGACCAATTAAGTGATTGTTTTGAAATTTGATCTGGGTCACATGTCGCTACCTGTTTCGCCTTCCATTTTTACCGTAAGCCGCCTGAATCAGACGGTTCGCCAACTGCTGGAAATGGAAATGGGGCAGATTTGGCTCTCCGCCGAGATCTCCAACCTCTCCCAGCCCGCCTCCGGCCACTGGTATTTCACGCTGAAAGACGACCGCGCCCAGGTGCGCTGCGCGATGTTCCGCAACAGCAACCGCCGCGTCACCTTCCGGCCGCAAAACGGCCAGCAGGTCCTGGTGCGCGCCAGCATCACGCTGTATGAACCGCGCGGCGACTACCAGCTGATCGCCGAGAGCATGCAGCCCGCCGGCGACGGCCTGCTGCAGCAACAGTTCGAGCAGCTGAAACAACGCCTGAGCGCCGAAGGACTGTTCGATCAGCAATTCAAGCAGCCGCTGCCCGCCCCGGCCAAACGCGTCGGGGTGATCACCTCCGCCAGCGGCGCGGCGCTGCACGATATTCTACAGGTCTTGCAGCGGCGCGATCCGTCGCTGCCGATCGTCATCTACCCCACCTCGGTGCAGGGCGCGGAAGCGCCGATGCAGATCGTGCGCGCCATCGAGACCGCCAACCGCCGCGATGAATGCGACGTGCTGATCGTCGGCCGCGGCGGCGGTTCGCTGGAAGATCTGTGGAGCTTCAACGACGAACGCGTGGCGCGGGCGATCTTCGCCAGCCGTATTCCGATCGTCAGCGCCGTCGGCCATGAAACCGACGTCACCATCGCCGACTTCGTCGCCGATCTGCGCGCGCCGACCCCTTCCGCCGCCGCCGAACTGGTCAGCCGCAATCAGCTTGAGCTGTTGCGCCAGCTGCAGTCGCAGCAGCAGCGGCTGGAGATGGCGATGGATTACTACCTGGCGCAGCGCCAGCAGCAGTTCACCCGCATTCACCACCGTTTACAGCAGCAGCATCCGCATCTGCGCCTGGCGCGCCAGCAGACGCTGCTGTTCAAGCTGCAGCGCCGGATGGAAGACGGCATGCAGCAACAGCTGCGCCTGGCCGCCCGCCGCAGCGAACGCGCCCAGCAGCGGTTGGCGCAGGTGCAGCCACAGGGCCGCATTCACCGCTACCAACAGCGCGTGCAGCAGCAGGAATACCGCCTGCAGCAGGCGATGGAGCGGCAGCTCAACGCCTACCGCCAGCGCTTCGGCGTGGCCTGCAGCCAGCTGGAGACCGTCAGCCCGCTGGCGACGCTGGCGCGCGGCTACAGCGTGACGCAAACCCCGCGCGGCGAGCTGCTGAAAACCACCAAGCAGGCGCAGGTCGGCGAACTGCTGAAAACCCGCCTGCAGGATGGCTGGGTGGAAAGCGAGGTGAAAACCATCACCGTCGCCAAGAAGCCGCGCAAGAAACGCGCGGCTGAGTAACCCCTACTCCAGCGTAAAACGCTCGCCCGGTTCGCCGTTCACCCACAGCGCGCGCGTTTCGCCTTCCGGCAGGCTGAGCGCCAACGTGCGCCAGGCCGGGCGGAAACGCCCTTCCGTCGTGATATCCAGCATTATGCGCTGATTGTCGCAGCGCATTTCCCAGTGCAGCCACAGCGCATCACCCTGACGCCAGCCGTCGCTTTCACCGTCGTCCTCAAACAGCAGCCCACTGCTTGCACCGCAGCCCTTGAGCGGAAACAGCCGCAGCTCGCGCCGATCGTCGGCGGCCACGTCCACATGCGCCAGCCGCTGCGACAGCGGCAGCGCCGCCCCGGCACGCACCAGCAGCGGCAGACGCTCCAGCGGCGCCGCCAGCGTTACCGTCTGGCCGCCACCGAACCACTGGCCGCTGTAGAAGCAGTACCAGCCTTCGCCGTTGTCCGGCAGATACACCGAACGCCGGCGCTGCCCCGGTTCCACCACGCTGGCCACCAGCAGATCGCGGCCAATCAGAAAATCGTCGTTCTCGCCGAAGGTGCGCGCATCCAGTTCATGGTCGAGGAAGGTCGGGCGCAGCATCGGCTCGTCGTCCGCGCAGGCCTGCCACAGCAGGGTGTAGAAATACGGCAGCAGCCGGTAACGCAGGTTGATCGCCTCGCGCACCGCCGGGGTGGCGGCCGGGTACATCCAGGGCTCGTTGACCGTGGCGTCGTCGTTCCAGGAGTGGATAGTGAAACGCGGATGCATCACGCCGTTTTGCACCCAGCGCACCAGCAGCTCCGCGTCCGGTTTGTCGCCGGAGAAGCCGCCGACGTCGTGGCCGAGGTTATACAGCCCGGACAGGCTCATGCCCAGCCCCATGCGGATGTTATAGCGCAGCGTCTGCCAGCTGGTGCGGTTGTCGCCGCTCCAGGTCTGCACGTAGCGCTGCATGCCGGCGCAGCCGGAGCGCGAGATCTGGTACGGCCGCTTCTGCGGCGCGAAGCGCTGCTGGGCCTCCATCGAGGCGCGCATCATCAGCAGCGGCATCACCGGGCGGATGTGCTTGATGGCGATCGGCCGCCCGAAGCCGTGGCAGCGCGCTTCGCCGTCCCACACTTCGTACTCGTTGTTGTCGTTCCAGGTCGAGTCGATGCCCATCTCCAGCAGCTGCTGTGTGACGCCCTGCTGCCACCAGCGCACCGCCGCCGGGTTAGTGAAGTCGAGGTGCGATCCTTCGTCGTCCCAGAAGCTGGAGCGCTCGGGCGCGTCGCTTTGCGAATCGCGGATAAACAGCCCCTGTGCCGCCACCGCCTGATACTGCGGGTGATCCTGCAGCAGGCACGGCTTGATGTTGGCAGCCAGCCTGAGGCCGGCGTCGTGAAACGCCTGGCTGAGCAGCTTGGGCTGCGGCACCTTGTCGTAGTTCCAGTTGAACACGTAGCGCTTGTTGTTGATCGAGGTGTAGCCCGACGACAGCTGGAAAGAGTCGCAGGGAATGGCGTGTTGACGGCACAGCGCAATGAACTGCTGCAGCTGCTGCTGGGCGTCCGGCGCGTCGGTGTAGTGCATGGTCGAACCGCTGTAGCCCAGGCTCCACTTCGGCCCGAAGTGGGTGCGGCCGGTCAGGCGCACGAAGGCCTTGGTGACGTCCAAAACCTTCGGCCCGAGGAACAGGTAGTAATCCAGATCGCCCGCTTCGGCCTGATAGCGGCGATAGGCCGTATGGTAGTTGTCGATCTCGTTGCCCAGATCCAGCCAGCAGCTGCTCAGGTTATCGTAGAACAGGCCGAAACTCGCCTCCGGCCCACGGGTAATGGTGAACGGAATGTGTTTGTACAGCGGATCGGTGCTGGCGGCGTTGTAGCCCATGGCGTCCAGATTGCGCATCTCGAAGCGGCGGCCGGTGCGTTCCAGATCGCCGGCTTTCTCCCCCAGGCCGTAATAGCGTTCATCGGCAAAACGCCGCTGGTAGTGCGCCACGCCGTCGCCGTGTGCATTGAGCAGGTAGGCGCTGGTCGGCCGATCCGCCGCCAGCGGCCGCCACTCGCCGGCGGCATTGCAATACTCCCACGCCAACCACAGCGGCTGATGCACCGTCACGCGCAGCCACGGCGTGCTGACCACCAGCCGATCGCCCTCCTGGCGCAGCTGATAGCCCGGCAGGCTGAAACCGGCGACGCTGAGCCGATCGCGCCCCTCCCAGGGCACATCCTCCTGCGGCGCGATGCTCCAGGTGCGATCCAGCGCCAGCTCGCCCTCACGTTTGATCAGCACGCGGAACAGATCGTTTTCCAGTACGTACAGGCAGAAACGGTGGCGTTCATCGACCAGCAGCTCAACGTGGTCGGCATGCTGCGCCGCCAGCGTCCAATTTTTCAAGGTTTTCATAAATATCCCACTTAGCTGTGTGAAGGTGTTTTCTTACCGCCGCGCTCGGCGATCAGGGCAATCAGGAACACAGCGCCGATCAGGTCGAAGAAGCCCATGGCGATAAACAGCGGGTTGAAGCCGAGGGTGTCGGACACTGCGCCGATCAGGAGCGTGAACAGGAAGCTGGCGATCCAGGCGCTGGAGCCGCGCATGCCGTTCACCGTCGCCATCTGGTTTTTATCGAACGACTCCACCACCAGCGCGCTGAGCATGCAGGAGATCACCTGATGGCCGAAGCCGCCGATCGAGATCAGCGCGATCGCCACATAGGGATCCTGGGTGATCGCGACAAACGCCAGCGACACCATCAGGAAAGCGCCGGTCACCGAGCTGGCGACCACCGAGTTAACGCGGCTGCAGCCGAACCATTTGCGGTACAGGGTGGTGAGATAGCCGCTGGCGACGCTGCCGATATCCGCCGCCAGGAACGGCAGCCAGGCAAACATCGCGATCTGTTTCAGATCCATACCGCGTTCGGTGGCCAGGTACAGCGGCACCCAGAAACTGAAGACCGCCCAGGCCGGCTCGGCGAGAAAGGCCGGGATGGCGATGCCGTAAAACTTCTTGTTCTTGCACAGGCTGGCCAGCGAGGTGAGGAACGGCAGCTTCGGCAGCACCGGCTCGTTGTCTTCGCGGATCAGATCCAGCTCTTGCTGGCTGAGGTTCGGGTGCTGCTGCGGCGAGTGGTAGAACAGCCACCACAGCACCACCCAGATCAGCGCCAGCCCGCCGGAGAACAGGAAGGCGCCTTGCCAGCCGAAGGAGACGTGAGCGATGACGATGATCGGCGGGGCCAGCATGGCGCCGATGGAGAAACCGACGCCCGCCCAGCCGGCAGCGATCGGCCGCTCCTTCTTCGGGAACCAATCGGAGATCGCCTTGGCGTTGGCCGGGGTGGCCGCCGCCTCCGCGCCCCCCATGAAGAAGCGCAGAATGGCCAGTTGCAGCCAGCTGCCGGCACCGGCGTGCAGCATGCATACCACCGCCCAAATGCCGGCGCAGATCAGAAAGCCCATCTTCAGGCCGATAACGTCGATCAGCCAGCCGCAGATCGGCTGAAACACCGTGTAGGCCAGCTGGAACGACGCCACCACCCAGGCATATTGCTCGGTGCTCATGTTCAAGCTGGTTTTCAGCTCCGGCGCCAGAATGCCCAGCGAGTTGCGGGTGATGTAGTTGACCGTGACGCCCAGCAAGAACAGCGCCAGCATCCACCAGCGCAGCGATTTGAACTTGCGCCGGCCGCTCTGCGCGACCGCCTGATTGATCTCCACACTCATCGGTTCTCTCCCCGCAGCCGCCGGCTACGGCGCGTGCGTTTTGGTAGGGTACGTTGTGCCATCAAACACGGGACGGTGAAACCAGGTCGGCGCCCTATCATTGACCGACAGACAATCACAACCCCATGATTTATTTTTTGTTTTCTTTTTCGCACACCGTTAAAATTGGACTGACAGGTCGCTTAAATTGGTGTACCAATGCAGACTACTCAGCGATAGCGCGCAGCGAAACGGGGTTTTTTGCAAAGATTTTCACAGGCGGGTGAAAAAATAGTCATAATGGGCATGAAAGCCGGTCAAGACGCTGAAAATCTTCGGTGAAAATATTCTCATGGACGAATTTGAAGGAGATCACAGAATGAACGGAAAACTGAAAATTCAGGAGATCGCTCGCCAAACCGGGTTGTCGATCAGCACGGTTTCCCGCGTGCTGGCGGGCAAGGCCAACACCAGCGCCGAGGCGCGCCGCAAGGTGCTGGACTGTGCGCAGCAAAACGGCATTCTGCAGGGTATTTCCAGCGGCCGGCTGATGCTGAACAACGTGATGGTGTTCGCGCCGCAGCGCGCGTTCGACGTGCGCACCGACATCTTCTACTACAAGGTCATTCAGGGTATCGCCGCCGCGCTGATGGAGCACGAGGTGCGCATCCGCTACTGCGGGCTGGAAGAGCAGCACAGCGACGGCGCGCTGTTTCTGGAAAAGATGAGCGACCCGCACACCGAAGCGGCGCTGATCATCGGCATCGACGACGAACATATCCACACTCTGGCCGCCGATCAGCACAAGCCCTGTGTGCTGATCAACTGCAGCGATCGGCAAATGCGGCTGGACAGCGTCTCGCCGGATCATCAGCTGATCGGCGACTACTCCGCCAGCTACCTGCTCCAGCAGGGGCACAGCCATATCCTCAATCTGCAGTGTCTGCGCCGCCACACCATGGAGCTGCGGCTGGCGGGCATTCGGCAGGCCTACGCCCGGCATCATCTGCCGTTCGATGACGGCCGCCATCTGGTCACCACCTCCGGCTTCGGCAGCGAAGAGGCCGAGCAGGCGCTGACCACCTATCTCGACGGCATCCACGGCCACTCCCCGCTGCCGACGGCGATCCTGGCCGGCGGCGACTACATGGCGGTCGGGGCGGTCAAGGCGCTCAACAAACGGGGCCTGAGCGTGCCGGGCGACGTCTCGGTGATGAGCACCGACGGCTTCAATCTGGCGGAAATTCACGATGTGCCGCTGACCTCGGTGCAGGTGCCGCGCGACGAGCTGGGCTACGAGGCGATCCAACTGCTGCAGCGGCGCATGCTGCGTGCCGACGCGCCGCCGTGCAATCTGCTGCTGCACGGCCGGCTGGCAGTGCGCGCCTCGGTGCGGCGCATCAGCCCGCACAAGACCGCGCCGGCGGTGAGCACGCATGACCACAGGCTTTATGACGAGTAGGCTACACTTAGGCACAGTGCATTCATTCGATGAGGTAAAATTTTTGCCTAAGGAGAGCCACTATGCCAGCCCAGCGCATGCGTTCCGTCATTCCTCCCTACATGCTGCGCCGCATCATTGAACACGGCAACGCCCCGCAGCGCGACTGCGCGCTGCACACCCTGAACCACGTGCAAAGCCTGCTCGGCAATAAGCCGCTGCGTTCGCCGACCGAGAAAAACGCCCGAGCCGGCGAAGCGCTCCGCGATATCTACGACGCGCAGAACGGCACCCAACTGCCCGGCAAACAGGTGCGTAACGAGGGCCAGCCCAGCAGCCACGACGTGGCGGTGGACGAAGCCTACGACTACCTCGGCGTCACCTACGATTTCTTCTGGCAGGCCTACCGCCGCAACTCACTGGATAACCAGGGGCTGCCGCTGGTCGGCAGCGTACATTACGGCAAGGAGTACCAAAACGCCTTCTGGAACGGCCAGCAGATGGTGTTTGGCGACGGCGACGGCGAGATCTTCAACCGTTTCACCATCGCCATCGACGTGGTCGGCCACGAGCTGGCGCACGGCGTGACCGAGAGCGAAGCCGGACTGATCTACTACCAGCAGTCCGGGGCGCTCAATGAGTCGCTGTCTGACGTATTCGGCTCGTTGGTCAAGCAGTTCCACCTGCAGCAAACCGCGGATAAAGCCGACTGGCTGATCGGCGCCGGGCTGCTCGCCAAGGGCATCAAAGGCAAAGGGCTGCGCTCGATGTCGGCACCCGGCACCGCCTATGACGATCCGCTGCTGGGCAAAGACCCGCAGCCCGCCAGCATGAAGGATTATATCCAGACCAAGGAAGACAACGGCGGCGTGCATCTCAACTCTGGTATCCCCAACCGCGCCTTCTACCTGGCGGCGACGGCGCTGGGCGGCTTCGCCTGGGAGAAAGCCGGCTACGTCTGGTATGACACGGTGTGCGACAAAGCGCTGCCGCAAAACGCCGACTTCGCCACCTTCGCCCGCACCACGGTGAAACATGCGCTAGCGCGTTTCGACCAGAGCGTGGCGGACAAGGTGCAGCAAGCCTGGCATCAGGTGGGGGTGGAATAATGAAACCGCTGCCGACGCTCAATCAGGATACGGTCATTGAGCTGGCGCGCGAGGGAGGCTTCGCCTACATTCCCAAACTGGCGGGCCAGCGCCGCATCGCGCTGGCCGATATCACGCCGGAGCAGCGGCAACGCCTGAATCAGTTGCTGAACCAGACGCTGCCCTATGCGCAGGAAGAAGGCCAGCCCTCCTCCCCCGGCTGCGGCGACCAGCGCTACTACCGCGTGCAAATCAACTACACCAGCCCCACCCTGAGCACTGAGATCGTGCTGTTAATCCCGGAAAGCAGCGCGCCGCAGGCGCTGGTGGATCTGTGGAAAACCGGCCAGGTGGATGAGTGAGGGCTTACAGCGGCTGATAGCTGAAATGAACCCGTTTTTTGGAGATCAGCCCGTGCCCGTTCTGGCACAGGTAATCCACCGCCCCGCAGGCTTTCAATTCTTGCAGCGGCTGCCCGCACTCCGGGCAGCTCGCCAGCTGCTGGTAATCGCGCTGACAGACTTCACAATGGTAGTGACCCGCTACCCACTTCATGGTCTGACTGCATTGCGGACAGTGCGCTTCCATAACGACTCCTGATTAAATCGCGCCCCATGAGCGCAAGAAATAGATCCCCAACGCGGTGGTGAAAAACGAACCGACGGTGGTGATGGCGATAATGTTGGCCGCCAGCGTGGCGTTGCCGCCCATAGCGCGCGTCATCACATAGCTGCCTGAAGCGGTCGGCGTGGCGGAAAACAGGAAAATAATGCCCAGCGCCGCCCCCTGAAACCCGCACAGCCAGCCGGCCAGCGTCATCAGACACGGCACCAGAAACAGCTTGGCCGCCGACGACAGCGCCGCCACGTTGGACGAGCGGAACATGGCGCGAAAATCCAGGCTGGCACCGGTGCACAGCAGCGCCAGCGGCAGCGACAGCGCGGAGATATAGCTGCCGGTCTGGCGGATCACGGTCGGGATGCCCAGCCCGGTTTGCGCATACAGCAGCCCGCACACCAGGCCGATGATCAGCGGGTTGGTGACGATGCTGCGCAGCAGCGACAGGTGGCTGATTTTCTTGCCCTGCCCACCCTGCAGGCTGCGCGTGAGGGTGATAACCGACAGTATGTTGAACAGGATCACCGTCACCGTCAGGTACAGCGAGGCGAGCGCAATGCCTTCGCTGCCATAGGCGGTCATGGCGTAGGCCAGGCCGACGATGGCGGTATTGGCGCGGAAACCGCCCTGCACGAACACCCCGCGCTCACGCGGTTCTTTCACCAGCCACTTGGCCGCCAGCTCCAAGAGTAGGAAGGTCGCCAGCGTGCCTACCGCGCCGAACAGCACCAGCGGCAGGTTGCCGAGCAGCTGCGGGTGGTTGGTGGCGATGCTGAAAAACAGCAGGCACGGCAGCGCCAGATTGAACACCAGGCGGGTCGCGCCGTCGACAAAGCGGTCATCCATCAGGCGCCAATGGCGCAGCAGGATCCCCAGCAGCATCATCAGCAGATTCGGCACGGTGACGTTGAACGCAAAACTCCAGGTTTCCCAGGACATGGTGTTCCTTCAGACAGGCGAAGTAATCTTCAGATAATAAAACGATTTCGGGCCAATAAAAAAGGGCGCGGCATCACTGCCGCGCCCCTCATGAGCAATTACTTGCTCTTTTTCAGGTGGCTCATCAAGCGTTTGCGCTTACGCATCTGGGTCGGCGTCAGCAGGTTGCGTTTGCCGGCGAACGGGTTGTCGCCCTCTTTGAACTGGATACGGATCGGCGTCCCCATCACGTTCAGCGAGCGGCGGAAGTAGTTCATCAGGTAGCGCTTGTAGGAATCGGCCAGATCGCTGACCTGGTTGCCGTGGATCACCACGATCGGCGGGTTGTAACCACCGGCGTGGGCGTATTTCAGCTTCACGCGGCGGCCGCGCACCAACGGCGGCTGGTGATCGTCAACCGCCATCTGCATGATTTTGGTCAGCATCGAGGTGTTTACGCGACGGGTTGCGCACTCATAGGCTTCCTGTACCGATTCGAACAGGTTGCCGACGCCGCTGCCGTGCAGCGCGGAAATGAAGTGCACGCGCGCGAAGTCGACGAAGCCCAGACGCAGGTCGAGCATCTCTTTCACGTGCTCGCGATCTTCTTCGCTCATGCCGTCCCACTTGTTGACCGCAATCACCAGTGAGCGCCCACTATTGAGGATAAAGCCGAGCAGCGAGAGATCCTGATCGGAGATGCCTTCACGCGCGTCGATCACCAGCAGCACCACGTTGGCGTCTTCAATCGCCTGCAGGGTCTTGATCACCGAGAATTTCTCGACGGTTTCGGTCACCTTGCCGCGTTTACGCACCCCGGCGGTGTCGATCAGCACATATTCGCGTTCGTCGCGCACCATCGGAATGTAGATGCTGTCGCGGGTGGTGCCCGGCATGTCATACACCACCACGCGCTCCTCGCCGAGGATGCGGTTAGTCAGCGTAGACTTACCAACGTTCGGGCGGCCGACGATCGCCAGTTTGATCGGCAGGTCCTGCGGGTTGAACTCTTCTTCCGGCTCTTCGTCTTCTTCGCCTTCCAGCATTTCACCGTTTTGCTCGGCCCAGTAAGCGGCATTGGCCTCTTCCTCGGTCAGCTCGACGTCTTCCGGTTTTTCCGGCACGAACGGCACCAGCACGTGTTCAATCAGCTGAGTCACACCGCGGCCGTGAGAAGCGGCGATAGCGAACACTTCACCCAGGCCGAGCGAGTAGAAATCGGCGGTGGCGGTGTCCGGATCCAGGCCGTCGGTCTTGTTGGCCACCAGGAAGGTCGCCTTCTGGCGGCTACGCAGGTGCTGGGCGATGCCCTGATCCGCCGGCATCAGGCCTGCGCGGGCGTCGACCATGAACAGCACGATGTCCGCCTCTTCGATCGCCAGCAGCGACTGACCGGCCATGCGCGTTTCAACGCCGTCTTCGGTACCGTCAATACCGCCGGTATCGACGATGATGAATTCATTGCCTTCGATTTCAGCACGACCATACTTGCGGTCACGCGTCAGCCCCGGGAAATCCGCCACCAGCGCATCACGCGTATGGGTTAAACGGTTGAATAAGGTGGATTTACCCACATTCGGGCGCCCGACCAGCGCGACGACAGGTATCATTGTTGAAGCCTCATTACTTAATAATCAATGCGTTACTGCACTGTGGATAGACACCAGCGGTGCAGCTTATAAAATACGAAACGGCCCCTGAACATTCAGGAGCCGTTTTCCCCTTCATTTTTCGCGCCACAGCGGCGTTGTCTGCGCACCTTCGCCTCGGTCACTTAGCTCACTAAGCTCCCGAGGACTCATGCACTTGCCGCCTGGCTGCAACCCGAAATCTTTCGGGCGCAAGAAGGGTCACGACGAGCGGCGTTAGCGGGTGAAAGCGTAAACTTTCCCGCCGCGAGCCTGGATGACCAGCTTGTCACTGGCCACCATCGGCGCAGACAGGAAGCCGGAGCTGTCCACTTCCTGCTGGGCGACAAAACGGCCATCGGTGGTGTTGATCCAGTGCAGATAGCCTTCGGCGTCACCGGTCACCAGATAACCATTATACATCACCGGCGGCGTCAGGTTGCGGTGCAGCAGATCGCTCTGCGTCCACACGGTCACGCCGCCTTCGGTGCTGAGCGCGACTACGCGATCGTTCTGGTCGATCAGGTAGATGCGGCCCGCGTCGACGATGAAATCATTCACCGACCCCAGCTCGCGTTTCCAGATAATCTGGCCGGAACGCAGATCCAGCGCCGTCAGGTTGCCGTTGTAACCCAGCGCGTAGACCACGCCGTCAACGATCACCGGCGTCGTGTCCACGTCGTTCAGACGATCGATTTCGGTCGCGCCGCTCGGCTGAGAAATGCGCTGTTGCCAGATAATCTGGCCCTGCTGCATCAGCACGGCGCTGACGCGGCCGTTGTCACCGCCGACGATGGCGGCGCCAAAGGCGACGGCCGGCGCGGATTCACCGCGCAGCGACAGCGAAGGCATGTCCAGGTTAACCGTCCATTTTACCGCGCCGTCGGCCTCGTTCAGCGCCTGCAGCATGCCGTTGGAGGTATGCACCAACACCATGCCATCGCTGATAACCGGACGTGAAATCGCTTCGCCGGCCACTTTGGTCTGCCAGGCGATGGCGCCGTCGGCGGTATTCAATGCGTAAACCACCGCTTTTTCGCTGCCGACGTAAACCTTGTCACCCGCGACCGTCAGGCCGCCCGACAGCAGCGCAGACAGATTGCTGGAGAAGAAGCCGGTCTTCTCGGAGAGATTGACCTTCCACTTTTCGTTGCCGCTGTCGGCGTCCATCGCTTTCACGATGCCGAAGCGATCGGCGGCGTAAATGGTGCTGTCCTGATAGGCCGGACGCAGGTGGGAGTAATACTCACCGATGCCGTCGCCCACAGAAGTGCTCCACGCCTTGTTCGGCGTAAACTGATTTTCAACTTTCGGCAACGGCGACATGGTAACCACGTCTTCTTCGCTGTTGAACAGCGAGCAACCACTCAGCAAGGCAGCGGAAACCAGTCCGACCAAGAGTGTTTTACGCAATTGCATGGGAATTCCCCTTAGCTGGACAAGTTATTCAATTTCATGCGCAGCAGAACCTGCAGCGCCTGAGAAGCGTTGGACTCAATGCCTTTGCTGTAAGCTTCGCGCGCGCCCTTGGCGTCGCCCTTCGCCAGCAGCACATCGCCGCGCACATCCTGCATCATCGCCGCCCAGCCTTCGCCTTTCACGCCATCCAGCGTTTTCAGCGCTTCATCCAGCTTTTTCTCCTGCAGCTGGACGCGCGCCAGACGCAGGTCGATCATCGCCAACAGGTTGTCGTCTTTGGTCTGGCCCTGCGCCAGCGCCAGTTGTTGTTCCGCCTTGGCGAAATCATTCTGTTCGACAAAGTGCTTGGCCAACTGCAGCGCGGCCAATACGCCGTAGCTGTTGCTGTTAGCCTGGACAAATTTCTCCGCGGCAGCCACGTCATCGGGCTTGCCGGCCGCCAGCCGATCGCTGGCTTCCTGATAGGATTGCGATGCCGCCATCATGTTGGAGTTTTCATGGCTCTGCCAGTAACGCCAGCCAACCAGGGCACCAATTCCGAGCACCACGCCCACCGCCAGCGCTTTGCCGTTCTCGGCAAAGAACCGACGCAGTGCGTCGACTTGTTCGTTTTCAGTGGTATAGACTTCCACGGTGTCCTTCTCCTTAACCTAACATCAAAGCCAGACGCGCAGCGACTTCGCTTTGCGCCAGCGTTTCTTGTTCACCACTGCGCAGGTCTTTCACCACCACCTGCTGCGCCGCCACTTCGCTCTCACCCAGGATCAGCGCGATACGCGCGCCCCATTTATCCGCACGAGTGATTTGCTTCTTGAAGTTGCCACCGCCGTAATTGGTCATCAGCTTCAGCTGCGGCGCCGCATCGCGCACCTGTTCAGCCAGCTGCATCGCCGCGCTCTGGGTGCCCGCGCCGGAAGAGATGACGTACACGTCGATAGCCGACGGCGCCTTGAATTCCGGGTTAACCGCCTGCACCAGCAACACCAGGCGCTCGAGGCCCATGGCGAAACCGACCGCCGGGGTGGCACGGCCGCCCAATTGCTCGACCAAGCCGTCGTAACGGCCGCCCGCACAGACGGTGCCCTGCGCGCCCAGGCTGGTGGTCACCCACTCAAACACGGTGCGGTTGTAGTAATCCAGACCGCGCACCAGGCGCTCGTTAACGGTATATGGGATACCTGCCTGCGCCAAAAGTTCACACAGACCGGCGAAGTGAGCACGGGATTCTTCGTCCAGGTACTCGGACAGGCGCGGCGCGTCGTTCAACAGCGCCTGCACCTCAGGATTCTTGGAGTCCAGCACGCGCAGCGGGTTGCTGTACATGCGGCGTTTACAGTCTTCGTCCAGCACCTCGACGTGCTGCTCCAGGAACGCCACCAGCGCGTCGCGGTAATTGGCGCGCGCCTCCAGCGAACCGATGGAGTTCAGCTCCAGCTTGACGTGCTCGGCGATGCCCAGCGCTTTCCACCAGCGGGCGGTCAGCAAGATCAGCTCGGCGTCGATGTCCGGGCCTTGCAGACCGAACACTTCCGCGCCCAGCTGATGGAACTGACGGTAGCGGCCCTTCTGCGGGCGCTCGTAGCGGAACATCGGGCCGATGTACCACAGACGCTGTTCCTGATTGTACAGCAGACCATGCTCGATGCCGGCGCGCACGCAGCCGGCCGTCCCTTCCGGACGCAGCGTCAGGCTTTCGCCGTTGCGGTCTTCGAAGGTATACATCTCTTTTTCCACGACGTCGGTCACTTCGCCGATCGCGCGTTTGAATAACGGGGTCTGCTCTACAATCGGCAACCGGATTTCGCTGTAACCGTAGCTGCCCAGCACCTGCTTGAGGGTGCCTTCAATACGCTGCCATAATGCCGTTTCTTCCGGCAGGTAGTCGTTCATGCCGCGAATGGCTTGAATGTTCTTTGCCACGTGAGTTCTCTGTCCGTTGTCTGTAAAAATGAACCTGATTATAGGGACTTTGCCGCCCGGTATTCAACGCGGATGCGGTTTTCTGCCCTTCAGGTTCATAAACAAGCGGGCCAACAGGCCCGCCGTGTAGCAATAACGCTTATTTTTCCAGCAGGTTGACCGTGATGCGGTTGCTTTCGTCCATCATCGCGGCCTTGGCGCGAATTTTCGCTTCCAGCTGGTCGATCATCTGTTCGTTGTCGAAACGCTCTTTCTGGCGCACGCCGTCTTCATAGAAGCCGCTCTTCTTATGGCCGCCGGTCACCCCCATGGTGGACACCAGCGCTTCGCCCGGGCCGTTCACCACGCAGCCGATGATCGAAACATCCATCGGCGTGATGATGTCTTCCAGGCGCTGCTCCAGCGCGTTCACCGTGCCGATCACGTCGAATTCCTGACGCGAACAGGTCGGGCAGGCGATGAAGTTGATGCCGCGCGCGCGAATGCGCAGCGACTTCAGGATATCGAAACCGACCTTCACCTCTTCAACCGGGTCCGCCGCCAGCGAGATGCGCAGGGTGTCGCCGATGCCTTCAGACAGCAGCATGCCCAGGCCGATGGCCGATTTGACCGACCCGCTGCGTGCGCCGCCGGCTTCGGTGATGCCCAGATGCAGCGGCTGATCGATGCGCGACGCCAGCAGACGGTAGGATTGCACCGCCAGGAACACGTCCGACGCCTTGACGCTGACCTTGAACTGGTCGAAGTTGAGGCGATCGAGAATGTCCACGTGGCGCATGGCGGATTCCAGCAGCGCTTCCGGCGTAGGTTCGCCGTACTTTTCCTGCAGGTCTTTCTCCAGCGAGCCGCCGTTGACGCCGATGCGAATCGGGATGTTCTTGTCCCGGGCGCAGTCCACCACCGAGCGAATGCGCGATTCGTTGCCGATGTTGCCCGGGTTGATGCGCAGGCAGTCTACGCCGTATTCGGCAACCTGCAGCGCGATGCGATAATCGAAGTGGATATCGGCGACCAGCGGCACGTTGACCTGCTGCTTGATCAGCTTGAACGCCTCGGCGGCGTCCATGGTAGGAACCGAAACGCGGACGATGTCGACGCCCACGCGCTCCAGCGCTTTGATCTGATTAACCGTTGCTTCAACATCGGTGGTACGGGTGTTGGTCATCGACTGCACGGCAATCGGCGCGCCATCACCAATAGGCACCTTGCCGACGTAAATGCGTGTAGATTTTCGACGGTTGATGGGCGCTTGGTTATGCATTACTTACTCTCCATTGCTGCTCTGACATCACGACCAGCCGCGCGATTACTGCGCGGCGACGGTCAGGCGAGCAACACGGTTTGACTTAACGAACCGGCTTAAATCAACCGGCTTACCCTGATACTGGATCTGTACTGCCGCCGGCGCGCCGATGGTCAGTTTATACGGTGCAGTGCCGGTCAGGTTCAGCTTGCCGCCCTTCTTCTGAGTGCCGCTGAACAGCGTTTTACCGCTCGCGTCGCTCACCTGCAGCCAGCAGTCGGCGGAGAAATCCATCACCAGCGCGTTCGGATCGGCCGCCGGCGCAGCCACGCCCGCATCGGCGGTCGGCAACGGCGCTTGTGCCGCCGGCGCGGTTTCCGGCAGGGTAGTCTGGCTTGGCGACACCACGGCAGGCTGCTGCTGAGCCGCGCTCGGCGCCTGGGCGGTAGCCGCCGGTGCCTGAGCCGCTGCGCCGGTATCGGCCGGCGTAGCGCTGTTGTCGACCAACGGCACGTTGGTGCCGGCGTCGGCATTGCCGTCGGTCAGCGGCACGGACTGCCCTTCGTTATTCTGTGAAAGCTGCGCCGAGGATTGATCGGCCATGGTGGCGATCTCTTCCTGCTGCGCCTTGTGGTTTTGCCACCACCAGGCGCCGGTCAGGCCGATCACCACGAACACGATAAGCCAGGTGAAGCTCATCAGCCAGCCGTCGCGTTTCTTGCGGCGCTTGCCCAGCGAGAAGCTTTGCATCGGCGCCACTTTCGCCATCTTCAACGGCGCCTGCTTGGCCAGCATCGGCAGCAGTTCGTCTTCCGGCAAATGCACCAGCTTGGCGTAGGAACGGATGTAGCCGCGCACGAAGGTGGACGCGAGGTCAGCAGACACGCTGTCTTCCTCGATATCGCGCACGGTGGACATTTTGAGACACAGGCGTTCTGCAACGGTCTGTTGGCTCAGCCCGAGTTGCTCACGGGCCTGACGCAGGCGCTGGCCCGTCGTCATGGATACGGTTTTATCTTGGGAGGCTTCAGTATTCATTAGCTAAGAACTGCTGGTACTGTTTGGATTGTGGAAAACTTCGCGCTAGCTGCTTGCCATAGCGTTGAACGCTATCCTGGCGGCCGGCTAACGCGGCGAAACGAATCTGTAACCATAAGCTGCTGGCGCTAGCCGGCAGAACATGCTGATAAACATCCAATAAAAGTTGCGACTGGGCGCGCTTCCCTTCTCCAAATTGCTTTTCGGCCTCCGCCAACAGCGGAGTGCCTTTGTCCGGATCAACCTTCAGCGCGCGGCTCAACAGCGTGCGCGCCTCATCGTTTTGTCCGGCCTTGAGAAAACAGTAACCTGCGTTTTCCAGGCTGTCGGCGACCTGGCCAAAATCGGGCGCCAGCGCCGCAGCGCTAAACTGCTGTTGCGCCGGTACATACTGCCCTAAACCGCAAAGAAACGCACCGTAATTATTCAACACGGTGCCATTGCCTGGCGCAAGTTTGAGCGCTTGCCGATAACGCTGTTCGGCCGCGGCATTTTCACCGATACGCTGCGCGTAGAGCGCCATGCCCAACTGCGTGCGGTAATCCTGTGGGGCCGCGTCCAGCGCCTTTTCCAGGTTCTGGCGCGCGGCGTCCATGTCGCCTTGCTGCAGGTACTCCAGGCCCAGTTGCAAGCGCGTCTGGCCCGCCTCAGAGACTTGTGCTTCCTTTTCCGGCGCTGAACCGGAACACCCGGCCAACAACCCGGCCGCCAGCCACACTCCCCACAGTTTCAGCTTCATGCCCGCATTCATTTCCTTATCGGCCGTCAGCTAACGCCCATTAGCGTCAATTTTTCGCATAACAGGCTGTTAGATAACAAAAAAATGGTGCTATAGGGTTCAGACCGCCCGTACGTTGATAGGTTCCCCGGCCATTTTCTTTTTCAGGGTACGCTTGGTACGGTCGATCACTTCACCCGCCAGTTGCCCGCAGGCGGCGTCGATATCGTCACCACGGGTTTTACGAACAATAGTCGTAAAGCCGTATTCCATCAACACCTTGGAGAAACGATCCACCCGGCTGTTGGAGCTGCGGCCGTACGGAGCGCCCGGGAACGGGTTCCATGGGATCAGGTTGATCTTGCACGGCGTGTCTTTCAGCACTTCCGCCAGCTGATGCGCATCGTCGGTGCTATCGTTGATATGATCCAGCATCACGTACTCGACGGTCACGCGGCCCTGGTTGGCGTTGGATTTCTCCAGATAGCGACGCACCGCAGACAGGAAGGTCTCGATGTTGTACTTGCGGTTGATCGGCACGATCTCATCGCGGATGGTGTCGTTCGGCGCGTGCAGCGAAATCGCCAGCGCCACGTCGATCATGTCGCCCAGCTTGTCCAGCGCCGGCACCACGCCGGAGGTGGACAGGGTCACGCGGCGTTTGGACAGGCCAAAGCCGAAGTCGTCCAGCATGATTTCCATCGCCGGCACCACGTTGTTCAGGTTGAGCAGCGGCTCGCCCATGCCCATCATCACCACGTTGGTGATCGGGCGTTGGCCGGTCACCTTCAGCGCACCGATGATTTTCGCCGCGCGCCACACCTGGCCAATGATTTCCGACACGCGCAGGTTGCGGTTGAAGCCCTGCTGCGCCGTCGAACAGAATTTGCACTCCAGCGCGCAGCCTACCTGCGAGGAGACGCACAGCGTCGCACGGTCGGCTTCAGGGATGTACACGGTTTCAACCTGCTGATCGCCGACTTTAATCGCCCACTTGATGGTGCCGTCGGCCGAACGCTGTTCTTCCGCCACTTCCGGCGCGCGGATCTCCGCCACGCGCTGCAGCTTGCCGCGCAGGACTTTGTTGATGTCGGTCATCTGCTCGAAATCGTCGCAGCAGTAGTGGTAAATCCACTTCATCACCTGATCGGCGCGAAACGGTTTCTCGCCCATTTCGGCGAAGAACTCGCGCATTTGCTGGCGGTTCAGATCCAGCAGGTTGATTTTGGCCGCAGCCGGTTGCTCCACGTTAACGGAGGGGGTAGTCAGCGAATTATTTTCAGACACGGTGTGCTCGGACGTGATGGGTTCTAACATAATGATCTCTGGCCTCGTTATTACACGTTATGGCGCTAAAGAATGGACAGTAAGTTGTGCATTTCAGCCCGCATGATTCGGGTGGCGGCACTAAAAACACGCCCCTGACAAGTCGTCTTATCAGGGGCGCGGCATTGTACAAATTTTAGTAGCGGGTGGCTACGGCTGAAAGGCATTCAGGGCATTTTTATTGTTTCAGCCGGTGAATGCTGGGTTCTCAGCCAAGAAACGGCACGATTAACGTGCGCAGATTTCGCTTTCGTTGAAGAAGTAAGCGATTTCGCGCTGTGCGGATTCAACGGAGTCGGAACCGTGAACGGCGTTAGCGGTGAAGCTGTCCGCGTAGTCGGCACGCAGGGTACCGGCCAGTGCGTTGTCCGGGTTGGTTGCGCCCATGATGTCACGGTTGCGCTGCACGGCGTTTTCAGATTCCAGAACCTGCACCATGATTGGGCCGGAGGTCATGAACTCAACCAGACCGTCGAAGAATGGGCGGCCTTTGTGCTCAGCGTAGAAGCCTTCAGCTTGTTCGCGAGTCAGACGCAGCATTTTAGCGGCGATGATTTTGAAACCGGCGCGCTCGAAACGCGCGTAGATAGCGCCGATGTCGTTGTTGGCTACAGCGTTTGGTTTAACGATGGAAAAGGTACGTTCTACGGTCATGATGGCCTCTGTATGACTTCCAAAACAGGCCGGTCTGCAATGTTGCCGGCCTTCTCAAGTGGCGCAGATTATATGTGCGCCGTTAACGCTTGCCTACGGGAAAATCAACATTTCATTAAAAAAATATGATCTTCATGGGTCATTTTCGACCACGCGGCGGCGCTACTGGGTCTTGTCGGTAGACGGGATCAAATTGCGTAGCCAACTGCCCCAGCGGCGCTGATAAAACGGCTGCGTATGGGAGATCAGATAGTGGCTGATGCCGCGCTCGTTCTCCGACACCAGGCAGAAATCCACCGGTTCGTCGTTCGGCGCCGTTTCGCTGGCGACGCTGCCGGCCTCGTTGATCAGCGCCTCGATCTCCGCCGGCTCGGCGTCCACTTCCAGTCCGACCAGCAGATTCGGCTTCTCGTCCGCCGCCTGGTCATGCATCAGCGCCAGAAACGCGCGGCGCACCGGTTTGCGCTGGCTGAACAGCGTGGTCAACGCATCCACCATCGCCGACGGATATTCCTCGGGCTGCCCCAGCAGGATCTGGGTCTCTTTATCGACGTAATGCTCCACCGGTTTGACGACGCCGCCGGTCGCCAGCAGCATCGCCACCTCTTCCGGATAGAACTCTTTGCCGTACTCCGCCTTCGGGTTGAGGAACAGATCCGCGCCCTGGGTGATTTCGAACAGCACCCGCGCCGGCATGGCGATGAATGGCTGTTCGTCCTCAACGGCCTTCTGCAGTGCTTCCAGCGAGGTGAAGAACGGAATGATGCTGCCGCCGTCCTGCTTTTCCCAATGCTGGATATTGACCGGCGTATCCGCGTTCAGCGTGATGTCGCCGTCCTGCTGCACCTGTTCGCTGTCGCCGAGGATCAGCACCGTGGCCTCGAGCAGTTCACGGAAGAACGCCGGGCGGTGGGCCGGCTCCGTCACCGCCAGCTTCAGCAGGCGTTCAAGTTCGTTCTCGCTCGGGGCGGCATCGTGATGATGGGAACTCATGGCAAACTCCAGGATCAAATAGCGAGGCCCAGCATGCTGGGCCCCGAAGATAATGCGCATTCTAGCGCCCGACGCGGCGGGCGTTCAATTATTTGGCTTTGCTCAGCAGCAGATTGGCCAGGGTACGCACGCCCAGACCGGTCGCGCCGGCCGACCACTGATCCACCGCGCCTTTGCGGTAGGTGGCGGAACAGTCGATGTGCAGCCAGCCTTGCTGGTAGTTCTTGACGAAGTGCGACAGGAAGGCCGCCGCGGTGCTGGCGCCAGCGGTGTAAGCCGGGCCGGCCACGTTGTTCAGCTCGGCAAAGTTGGACGGCAGCTGGCTGCGGTGGAACTCGGCCAACGGCAGACGCCAGAACGGCTCTTGCTCGGCGGCGGCGCTGCTCAGCAGTTCCTGCGCCAGCGCATCGTCGAAGCTGAACAGGGCGTGGTAGTCGTTGCCTACCGCGGTTTTGGCCGCGCCGGTCAGGGTCGCGCAGTCGATAATCAGCTGCGGATTCTGCTCAGAAGCGTCGATCAGGCCGTCGGCCAGTACCAGGCGCCCTTCCGCATCGGTGTTCATCACCTCGACGGTTTTGCCGTTGCGGTAGCGAATGATGTCACCCAGTTTGAAGGCGTTGCCGCTGACCATGTTGTCGGCGCAGCACAGGTACAGCTTCACGCGCTGCTTCAGACCACGCGCCGCCGCCAGCGCCAGGGCGCCGGTGATGGTGGCCGCACCGCCCATGTCAGCCTTCATCGAATCCATAAAGGCGCTCTGTTTCAGGCTATAACCGCCGGTATCGAAGGTGATGCCCTTGCCGACCAGGCAAGCGAACACCGGCGCGTCCGGGTTACCGGTCGGGTTGAAGTCCAGCGCCAGCAGCACCGGCGGGCGCTCGGAGCCGCGGCCGACGGTGTGGATGCCGGCATAGTTCTGCTCACGCAGATCTTCGCCCTTGGTGATGCGGTAGCTGACGGCATCGCAGCCGACGTCGCACATCAGATCGACGGCGCGGGTCGCCAGTTGCTCCGGCCCCAGCTCTTCCGCCGGCATGTTGATGGTGTCACGCACCCAGTCGACGATCTTCAGGCGCTGATCCAGCTCCTGACGCGCGGCTTCCGGCAGTTCGGCCCATTCGACGTTGCGTTGCCCTTTCGGCCCGCGGTAACCCTGCCAAAACGCCCAGCTGTTTTCCAAATCCCAACCGTCGCCGGCCAGCCTGACGTTTTTGATGCCCTGACCGTCAATTTTGCGGCCCGCACGCTGGATCGCGCCCAGCTTGTCGGCGCCGGTCAGGTGGATGGTCATCCCTTCGCCGTTGGTGCTGAGCAGCGCTTTTTCGCCCCAGCGGGCGTCGGCAGGTTGTTGCGACAGCGTAACCTGCATGAATTCTGTTGTCATAGCCTTCTTACTCCGGATTATTCTTTTATTAATCTTGTCGGATACAAAATAAACGGGCCGCCCATGGCAGCCCGTTACGCTATTTACTCCGCTTCATCTAACCAGACCAGCAGGATCGCTTCCAGTATTTTTTCGTTGGAAGCCTGCGGATCGTCATCGAACTCTTCCAGATCGCAGATCCACTGATGCAGGTCGGTAAAACGCACGGTTTTCGGATCGGTATCCGGGTATTGGTCGTACAGGGCTTCGCCGATTTCACGGCTGTCGGTCCATTTCAGTCCCATTATGATCTCCGGGTTGACGCTGCGGCTAACAATTAATGCTCACGCGCGTGGTTGACGGTGTAGCGCGGCATTTCGACCACCAGATCTTCGTCGGCGACCAGCGCCTGGCAGCTCAGACGGCTTTCCGGCTCCAGCCCCCAGGCTTTGTCCAGCATGTCGTCTTCCAGCTCGCTGCTCTCTTCCAGCGAATCGAAGCCTTCACGCACGATGCAGTGGCAGGTGGTGCAGGCGCAGGATTTCTCGCAGGCATGCTCGATTTCAATGCCGTTGCGCAGCGCAACGTTGAGGATCGACTCCCCTTTTTCGGCTTCCAGAACCGCCCCTTCCGGGCAAAGGTCTTGATGGGGCAGGAAAACAATTTTAGGCATGGTTAAACCTCATCCACAGAATGGCCAGCCAGCGCGCGGCGAATGGAAGCGTCCATGCGGCGCGCGGCAAAATCTTGCGTTTGTGCATCTAATGTTTTGATGGCGTCTTCGATAGCGGCGGGATCTTCACCCTGCGCCGCCTGCTGCAACGCCTGAGTCGCGGCGGCGATCGCCTGGCTTTCCGCCTCGCTCAGCAGCGCGGCGTCGGTGGCCAGCGCGCCCTGCAGGCTTTCCAGCACCCTCGCGGCTTCCACGCGTTGCTCCGCCAGTTTGCGCGCGCCCACGTCGCTTTGCGCGTTGGCCATCGAATCCTTGATCATGCCGGCGATTTCGCTGTCCGACAGACCGTATGACGGCTTGACCTGGATCGAGGCCTCAACGCCGGTGGATTTCTCCATCGCGGTGACGCTCAGCAGACCATCGGCATCCACCTGGAAGGTGACGCGAATATGCGCGCCCCCGGCAGGCAATGGCGGCAGGCCGCGCAGCGTGAAGCGCGCCAGCGAACGGCAATCCTGCACCAGCTCGCGCTCGCCCTGCAGCACGTGGATCATCATCGCGCTCTGGCCATCTTTAAAGGTGGTGAACTCCTGCGCGCGCGCCACCGGAATGGTGGTGTTGCGCGGGATAACTTTCTCCACCAGGCCGCCCATGGTTTCGAGGCCCAGCGACAGCGGGATCACGTCCAGCAGCAGCATGTCGCTGTCCGGCTTGTTGCCCACCAGGATGTCGGCCTGGATCGCGGCGCCGATGGCGACCACTTTATCCGGATCGATAGACGTCAGCGGCGTGCGGCCGAAGAAGGCGCCCACCTGCTCACGCACCAGCGGCACGCGGGTGGAACCGCCGACCATCACCGCTTCCAGCACCTCGTCCGCGGCGACGCCAGCATCTTTCAGCGCGCGGCGGCAGGCCATCAGCGTACGTTTCACCAGCGGAGCGATCAGCGCTTCGAACTGGGCGCGGGTCACCTCGCCCTGCCAGCCGGCTACCTCAACGCACACGCTGTCGGCATCGCTCAACGCGATTTTGGCGGCGATGGCGGCGTCCAGCAGTTGGCGCTGCACACCGTGATCGCTGCGATCGGCCACGCCGGCCTGCTCGCGCAACCAGTCGGCCAGCAGGTGATCGAAATCGTCGCCGCCCAGCGCGGAATCGCCGCCGGTGGCCAGCACTTCGAACACGCCGCGGCTGAGGCGCAGAATGGAGATATCAAAGGTGCCGCCGCCCAGATCGTAAACCGCGATCACCCCTTCCTGGCCGGAATCCAGCCCGTAGGCAATCGCCGCCGCGGTCGGTTCATTCAGCAGGCGCAGGACGTGCAGGCCGGCCAGACGCGCCGCGTCTTTGGTGCCCTGGCGCTGCGCGTCGTCGAAGTAAGCGGGAACGGTAATCACGACGCCATCCAGCTCGCCTTCCAGCGCCGCTTGCGCGCGCGCGGACAGAGCCCGCAGGATATCGGCGGAGACGCCAACCGGGTTAACCGGGCCGGCGGCGGTGACGATCAGCGGCAGGCCGTTGTCGCTGGCCTGAAATTGATACGGCAGGTTCGGGTAACGTTGCTGGACGTCCGCCAACGAACGGCCCATCATGCGTTTGATGGAGCTGACGGTATTGGCCGGATCCTGCGCCGCCTGTTGGCGCGCATCCCAGCCGACGCGCTGCGCGTCCGCCTGATAATGCACCACCGAAGGCAGCAAATGGCGTCCCTGATCGTCGGCCAGCGTTTCCGCTTGCCCGCTGCGCACCGTGGCGACCAGCGAGTTGGTGGTGCCTAAGTCGATGCCGGCGGCCAGACGTCGCTGGTGCGGCGCGGCGCTGAGGCCAGGCTCACTAATTTGTAATAAGGCCATGTTGAAGCTTCCACAATCAGAATCAGAAGGTGTTACTCAAAACCCAGCAGTTTTTCTTCGAGTTGTTCAACCTGTTGCTGGAGTTTGTCCAAAAAGCGCAGCTTGCGCACGGTGTCAGCGGCATCCGCCCACTGTTCACTGTCCAACTGCTGCAGCATCAGCGCGCTGCGCTGCTTGATGGAGGTGGCCAGCCGCGCGCCGAAATCGGCCAGCAGGCTTTCCGCTTCCGGTTTGCGCTCAATGGCATCGAGCTCTTCGCGCAGCTCCAGCTGTTCCATCAGAAAGGCGGTGTCGCGCATCGTATGCTGTTCGTTGCCCAGATCGAAGCCGTGCAAAGATAGCATATACTCCGCGCGTTTTAACGGGTGCTTCAGCGACTGGTAAGCTTCATTGATGGTCGCCGCCTGCTGCAACGCCATCAGGCGTTCGCGCTCCGGCTGGTTGGCGAAACGATCGGGGTGAAATTGGCGCTGCAGATCCTGGAAGCGGGACGCAAGCAGGCTGCCGTCCACGGTGTAGCGAACTGGCAGCCCGAATAAAGTAAAGTAATCCATAGCGTGCTCTGGGCGTTAGCGGATGAAGTTCCCCCGCCGAAACGGGGGAGCACGATGGACTGTCAGACGTTGAAACTCTCGCCGCAGCCGCATTCGCTTGAGACGTTCGGGTTGTTGAACTTGAAGCCTTCGTTCAGGCCTTCCTTAACGAAATCAAGCTCGGTGCCGTCAAGGTAGACCAGGCTCTTGCCGTCGATGATCACCTTGATGCCTTTGTCTTCAAACACGATGTCGTCATCGTTGGCTTCGTCAACAAATTCCAGCACGTAGGCCATCCCGGAGCAGCCGGAAGTTCGCACTCCCAGACGCAGGCCGAGACCCTTGCCGCGGTTCGTCAAAAACGCCTGAACACGCTGCGCAGCGCTGTCGCTCATGGTAATAGACATCACAACCTCACACTTCAAATCAAAGCCCGGCGCGGCCGGGCCGACTCAGACAAATTACTCGGCGCTATGCTTGCTCTTATAGTCGGCAATCGCTGCTTTGATGGCGTCTTCAGCCAGGATCGAGCAGTGAATTTTGACCGGCGGCAATTCCAGCTCTTCGGCGATCTGGGTGTTTTTGATCGCTTCAGCCTGATCGAGCGACTTGCCTTTCATCCATTCGGTCACCAGCGAGCTGGAGGCGATGGCGGAACCGCAGCCGTAAGTTTTAAAGCGCGCGTCTTCGATGATGCCTTCATCGTTAACCTTGATTTGCAGCTTCATCACGTCGCCGCAAGCCGGTGCCCCTACCATGCCGCTGCCGACGGTAGGATCTTCGTTGTCGAAAGAACCCACGTTACGCGGGTTTTCATAATGATCGATTACTTTTTCGCTGTAAGCCATGACCTTGCTCCTGAAACCTGAGAATTAATGATGCGCCCATTCGATGCTGTTGATGTCCACGCCCTGCTTGAACATCTCCCACAGTGGGGACAGATCGCGCAGACGGCCGATGGATTTACGCACCAGTTGAATGGTGTAGTCGATCTCTTCTTCCGTGGTGAAACGCCCCAGGGAGAAACGGATCGAGCTGTGCGCCAATTCATCGCTCATGCCCAGCGCGCGCAGCACGTAGGACGGCTCGAGGCTGGCGGAGGTACAGGCTGAACCGGAAGAAACGGCCAGGTCTTTCAGCGCCATGATCAGCGACTCGCCTTCAACGTAGTTGAAGCTGACGTTCAGGATGTTCGGTGCGCCGTGCTCCAGATCGCCGTTCAGATAAACTTCTTCCATATCTTTCACGCCGTTCCACAGACGATCGCGCAGGGTGCGCAGACGCGCCATCTCTTCGGTCATCTCTTCTTTGGCGATGCGGTAAGCTTCGCCCATGCCGACGATCTGGTGGACAGGCAGGGTGCCGGAACGCATGCCGCGCTCGTGACCGCCGCCGTGTACCTGCGCTTCGATGCGGATGCGCGGCTTGCGACGCACGTACAGCGCACCGATGCCTTTCGGGCCATAGATTTTGTGGCCGGAGAACGACATCAGGTCGACTTTCAGCTTGCTCAGATCGATAGGCAGTTTGCCCACGCTCTGGGTGGCGTCAACGTGGTAGATGATACCGCGCGCACGGCACATTTCACCGATCGCTTCGATGTCCTGCACCACGCCGATCTCGTTGTTGACGTGCATGATGGAGACCAGGATGGTGTCATCGCGCATCGCCGCTTCGAGATCCTGCAGGCTGATGATGCCGTTGCTCTGCGGCGCCAGGTAGGTCACTTCAAACCCTTCGCGCTCCAGCTGACGGCAGGTGTCCAGCACGGCTTTGTGTTCGGTTTTGCTGGTGATGATGTGCTTGCCTTTTTTCTGGTAGAAATTGGCAGCACCTTTAATCGCCAGGTTGTCGGATTCGGTCGCCCCGGAGGTGAAGACGATTTCGCGTGGGTCGGCGCCCACCAGTTCGGCGATTTGGTTACGGGCGATGTCTACCGCCTCTTCCGCCTGCCAACCGAAACGGTGGGAACGGGAAGCCGGGTTGCCAAAAGTGCCGTCCAGGGTCAAAAACTGCATCATCTTCTCAGCAACGCGCGGGTCAACCGGCGTCGTTGCTGAGTAATCCAGATAAATCGGTAATTTCATTGCTCTTGTGCTCCGTACATCACTTCCAAAAACTAAAATAATTTCGCCAGCTGCTTATGCGCGCAGATTAACGTTGATAGTTTCTTGCGGACGACCGTTGGCCGTGCGGCGCGTATCGTTGTTTTGACGATCCGCCACCACCAGCACTTCCTGGTTGTTGACCAGTTCTGCCAGCGTAATGTTGTTCAGGAACCCGCTGATGCGCTCGCTCAGATCGCGCCACAGGGCGTGGGTCAAGCAGCGATCGCCGCCCTGACAGCCTTCTTTGCCCTGGCAACGGGTTGCATCTACCGATTCATCGACGGCAGTGATGACAGCGCCAACGGCGATCTCACCCGCGTCTTTACCCAGCAGATAACCACCGCCCGGACCGCGCACGCTGGCCACCAGGCCATTCTTGCGCAGACGGGAGAATAATTGTTCCAGATAAGAGAGCGAAATACCCTGGCGTTCGGAAATGTCCGCCAGTGGCACCGGCCCTTCCTGGGAATGCAGCGCTACGTCAAGCATAGCGGTTACGGCATAACGGCCTTTGGATGTCAGTCTCATAGCTCAATGGTTACCTGTTGGTCAAATATGGCCGAAAGTCTGACATTCCTGAGTAAAACAGTCAACTATTTAACCTAGTAATTGACTCAAGTATTAGCACGTTTTGAACTTAGCAAGAACAAAGGTATATAAAATACATGTTATAACCTTTGGATAACTAATACTATTGTCGCCCACCGTTATGCCACATCAATTAATTACCTTGATGTTTATCCTGTTTCTCGATCGACGTCAGCATGCCGCGCAGGATATTCAGCTCCTGCCCTTCCGGGCGCGCGCGGGTGAACAGCCGGCGCAGGCGGCTCATCACCTGGCCCGGATGGGACGGGCGAATAAAGCCGGTGCGCTGCAGCGTCTGCTCCAGGTGCTGATAGAAACGCTCGAGGTCATCCACCAGCGGATACGGCGTCTCTTCCAGCTGCGGCGCGCCCGCCTGTTGGCGATCGAGGTAAGCCACGCGCACTTCATACGCCAGGATCTGCACCGCCATCGCCAGGTTCAGCGAGCTGTAGTCCGGGTTGGCCGGAATGGCGACGTGGTAGTGACACTTCTGCAATTCATCGTTGGTCAGCCCGACGCGTTCGCGGCCGAACACCAGCGCCACCGGCGCGTGTTCGCCTTCGTGTACCGCGCGCACGCCGCATTCACGCGGCTCCAGCATCGGCCACGGCAAGGTGCGAGAACGTGCGCTGGTGCCCACCACCAGGCTACAGCCGGCGATGGCGTCATCGAGGGTATCGACGATAGTGGCGTTGCCGATCACGTCGCTGGCGCCGGCGGCCAGGGCGATGGCCTGAGAATCGGGTTTGATCAGCGGATTAACCAGATAAAGGTTGGTTAAACCCATGGTTTTCATGGCTCTGGCGGTCGAGCCCATGTTGCCGGTATGTGAAGTCTCTACCAGAACAATGCGGATATTGTGCAGCATACAAACTCTGAGCGTGGCGGAAAATCGCAGCATCTTAACACAGCCGTAGGCAATTTGCCGAACAGCTGCTATACTTCGCGCCGTTTCCTGTTCTTTAACATCCTAGTTGGAAGATACCCATGCATCCGATGCTGACTATCGCCGTGCGCGCTGCGCGCAAGGCCGGTAACCTGATTGCCAAAAACTACGAAACCCCGGACGCTGTAGAAGCGAGCCAGAAAGGGACCAATGACTTCGTCACCAACGTCGATCGCGATGCAGAGCATCTGATCATCGACGTCATCCGCAAGTCTTATCCGCAACACAGTATCGTGAGCGAAGAACGCGGTGAGCTGATCGGCGAAGATCGCGATGTGCAATGGGTGATCGATCCACTGGATGGCACTGCAAACTTCATCAAACGTTTCCCTCATTTCTCCGTTTCCATCGCCGTACGCATCAAAGGCCGTACTGAAGTGGCCGTGGTTTACGATCCGATGCGCAACGAACTGTTCACCGCCACTCGCGGTCAGGGCGCACAGCTCAACGGCTACCGCCTGCGCGGTACCAACGCCAAAGATCTGGATGGCACCATCCTGGCGACCGGCTTCCCGTTCAAAGTCAAACAGCACGCAACGCCTTACATCAACATCGTCGGCAAGCTGTTCACCCAGTGCGCAGACTTCCGTCGCACCGGTTCCGCCGCGCTGGATCTGGCCTATGTGGCCGCCGGCCGCGTAGACGGTTTCTTCGAAATCGGCCTGAAGCCGTGGGACTTCGCCGCGGGCGAGCTGCTGGTGCGTGAAGCCGGCGGCCTGGTGACCGACTTCGTCGGCGGCCACAACCACTTCAGCTCAGGTAACCTGGTCGCAGGCAACCCACGCGTGGTGAAAGCCATGCTGGCCACCATGCGTGAAGAACTGAGCGAAGCGCTGAAGCGTTAATCGCCAGAAGCGAATCGAAAAAAAGCGCTGCCGATGCAGCGCTTTTTTTATGCCCGTTAGCGGGAGAAGGGGCGGATGCCGCCGCCGAATTCCGGCTGCGCGCTGACGTACAGCAACAGCCCGGCGGCCAACAGGATCAGGCCGCCGGCCAACGCCAGCGCCCCCCAGGCCACCGCGCTCCAGGCGGCGGGGGCACGCGAACGGCTGAGGCGCACCGCCAGCCGGCGGCTGTAATGCACCAGCAGCGCCAGCATCGAGATGGTCAACGAGGTGCCGAACGCCATCGCCAGCGCGGAGATCACTCCCCAGCCGAACACGCCGATCACCTTGGAGAACAGCAGCACTAAAATCGCCCCCGAACAGGGACGCATGCCCATCGCCAGCACGATGGCGGCCTGAGTGCGCCAGTCGCTTCCCGCCTGCAGCTCGCTGTCGCTCGGCAGATGCCGGTGGCCGCAGCCGCAATTGGCGCTGTGCACATGATCCGCCGTCAATGGCGTCAGGCTGTTGATGCGCAGCGCCGGCGCCGGGCGCATCGCCTTAATCGCCGCAAACAGGCGTTTCAGCGCGCGCCAACTCAGCAGCACGCCAAGCAGCATCACCAGAATAAAGCTGCCCTTCTCCAGCCAGAAACTGCTTTGGTGCAGCTGGCGCGAAGAGAGCTGCAATACCACCAGCATCAGCGTCACCAGCGCGATCGCCACCCCGCCCTGCACCAGCGAAGCCGCAAAGGTCAGCTTCAGGCTGCTTTTCAGCCGCGCCGGATGGGTAGCCAGATAGGTGGCGATCACCACTTTGCCGTGGCCGGGGCCGAGCGCATGCAAGACGCCATAGCCGAGGCTGAACAGCATCAGCGCCAGCCCGGCCTGCTGCGGCGCGGCCTTCACCTGCTGCAACATCCCCGCCATCTGCTGGTGCAGCGCTTTTTGCCACACCACGCTCTGCATCAGCAGCTGCGGCCAATAGTGCCACGCCAGCAGCGCGGCGGCCGCCAGCACCAGTGTGAACGGCAGCAGCGGCCACAGGCCGAAGGCCCAGTGACGCCGGCTCGTCGTCGGTTGCGAGAGATTTAACGACATTGCAGCGTCACCCGCTGGGCGAACTGTTGCCCCAGCGCCAGGTCTTCGCCGGGCGAGTCGTTCTTGTCGAGCGACAGCGCATAGGCCTGCAGCGACGCATTCGGCTTCGGCGTCATCAGCTTGTAACTGCACAGCGGCGCCATCTCCGGCGGCAGATGCAGTGCATTTTGGTCTTTATAGGTCATATCCACGAAATAAGTCGGATCGTAAGTAGAAAGTTCGAACGGCTTGCCCGCCAGCGGCTGCGGTTCGGCCAACGGCAGCACGAACTCCAGCACCGCCTGATTGCCCTGGCGCGACAGGTGATATTCGCTGGGCAAGTTCAGATATTTCACCGGCTTGCCGTCGCGGTAAAGATCGGTGAAATAGTGCTGCCCCAGCACGTTGGCCATCACTTCCGCCGCCAGCTTTTTCCACACTTCCGAATCGCTCTTGGCGTTTTTCGCATCGTAAAGCAGATCCGCCGAGGTGATTTCATCCATCACCCACACCATTTTCAGGCCGACCAGCCGCTGGTCTTTGGCGACGAAGGTGGTATTCATGTCGATAAAGCTGTGCGGATGCGCGATCGCACCGGCGCTGAACACGGCGCCGAAAGCAACCAAAAGACGACGTAACTTCATCATTATCCTGCCTTACCTGTATTTGTTATAACGTAACACAAATAAATACCGAACGGCCCGCCTCTCCCGGCGATATTTGTGACGAAAGTTGTAAGCCGAAGTAAAAGCTGCGCGGTAACCCTGCCGTCACAAAGCCTTTTGCTATGCTTAGGCATAATCGCAACCTTTTATGCCGGAAGGTGATAATGAGCCTGGACACCTCTCCCGTGCCCGCGCTCTCCGGACAACAACGGCGCTGCCATCTGCTGCTGATGCTGTACACGCCGGAGCCCGAGTTACAGCTGGAGACCCTAAGCCGAATCAACGGCGTTGCCCCCCCGATAACCCGGCAAGATATAGCCGAGGTGGCCAGTGAAATCCAGCGTTTCCATCACCTGGAGATCGCCGTCGATCCCGACCATGGCTACCACCTGCGGGGCAGCGCGCTCAACCAGCGTCTGTGCCTGATCCATTGGCTGCGGCGGGCACTGCGCTGCAGCCCGCAGTTTGTTGAAGGTGATTTCGCCCCGCGCCTGCGGCACGCGCTGGCGGCCGACGCCGCCCCGGCGTCTGCACTGACAGAGGCGATCGACGCCTGCGAGCCGCTGCTCAACCGCCGCTTCGATGCGCGCGACCGCCAATTCCTGCAGCATTATCTGCTCTACTGCGCCTGGCAAAATCGCCTGCAGCGCCATCCGCATTTCGACGCCGTTCAACGCGACTGGCTGCGGCAAAAGCCGGAGCAACAGGCCGCCGCCTGGCTGCATCAGGCCTGCAACCGGCTGTTTAACCAGCCGCCGCAGGCAGACGAGCGCGATTTTTTGGCGCTGACCTTCACCATGTTGAAAAATCACAGCTACCACAGCAATGACTCGGCGCAAGAGCAGAGATTGATGGCGGCGATCGACAGCATGGTCGAGCGTTTCCAGCAGCTTTCCGGCATGGCCTTCAGCAGCAAGACGGAGCTGGTCAGCCAACTGTTCGCCCACCTGGCGCCGGCGCTGGAGCGCTGCCGTTTCGCCATCGGCATCGACAATATGCTGCTGGAAGAAGTGGTGCGCAAATACCCGCGGCTAATGCGCACCACGCAGGAAGCGTTGAAACCGCTGGAACAGGAATACGGCGTGCATTTTTCCAACGAGGAGGCGGGCCTGATGGCCATCAGCTTCGGCGCCTGGCTGATGCAGGACAACGCGCTGCAGGAAAAACAGGTGCTGCTGCTGACGCTGGATAACCCGCAGTTGGAAGAGGAAGTGGAATACCAGATCCGCGAGCTCACGCTGCTGCCGCTGAACATCAAGTACCTGCCGCTGAGCGACTATCTGCGCGGCGGGGCGCCGCAGGGCGTCATGCTGGTGATCACCCCTTATGCGGCGGTGCACAGCGATCCGCACCCGCCGCTGATCTATACCGAATTGCCGCTAGAAACTCGGCAGCGCCAGGCCATCCGCGCGCTGCTGGAAGCGCCTTAATCAGCGGCTGACGCTGACCGCCGGCGGCCGGATGAACAAGGCCGGCACCGCGACCGCCGCCATCACCCAGAATACCCCGCCCTGCCAATGTTCGAACAGGAACCCGGCAATGACCGTCATGACGGCGATACCGCCGCCCATCGCCAGCGCCGAATACACCGCCTGCAGCCGGATCACCTCTTGCCCCTGGCGCGCGGCGATAAAGCGCATCGCCGCCAGATGGCAGACGGTGAAGGTGCCGCAATGCAGGATCTGGATCAGCAGCAGCCAGCCCAACTCGGTGCTGTAGGCCATCAGGCTCCAGCGCAACACGCCGCAGCAGGCGGAGAGCAACAGCAGGTTGCGCGCATTCCAGCGGCGGAACAGCACGTTGCTGCTGGCGAAAATAATCACCTCCGCCACCACGCCCAGCGACCACAGATAGCCGATGGTCGAGGCCGAATAGCCCGCCTCCTGCCAGTAAATGGAGCCGAAGCTGTAGTAGCCGGCGTGCGCCCCCTGCAGCAGCGTGACGCACAGCAGGAAGCGCCAGACCGGCCCTTCTTTCAGCAGTGCCCACAGCGAACGTTCGGTATCGCTGTGGGTGCGTGCTTCGCCCTGCGGCATGACGCTCGGCTTCAGCAACATGCCCAGCAGCATCGCCAGCACGCTGAAGATCAGGCTGTAGAGAATGGCGTTATGGCCCCACACCGCCACCAGCTGCCCGGTCAGCGCCGAGCCGATGACGAACGCCAGCGAGCCCCACAGCCTTACCCGGCCGTAGTCCATACGGATCTGCTTTTGCCAGGTGCCGGCCAGCGCGTCGGTCAGCGGCACCAGCGGCGAGAAGAACAGGTTGAACCCCGCTATCACCAGCATCAGCCAGCCCCAACCGTTGCCGAAACAGAAGCCAACCGCGAAAGCCAGTGTCAGCAGCGCCAGCAGGCGCAGGGCGGAGACTAAATGAGAGGGATCTTTAACGCGGGGTGCAATCAGTAAACTGCCGAGGAAGCGGGCCACCAAACCGGCGCCGAGCAATATGCCGATGGTTTCCGGCGCGATACCTTCGCCTTTCAGCCACACGCCCCAGAACGGTAAGAAGATGCCATAGGAAAAGAAGTAGGTGAAATAGCTGAGCGCGAGCCAACGCGTGGATTGCAGAACCATGATCCCTCCGGAGTGAGGGCAATACTTTGACAGAGCTCACACCGCCCCGCAATCTTCATTCCGCTTCAATGCGTTAGAGTGCCAGACAGCTCACAGTTTACCGCGAGCGGCCACAAAAAAACCCGCCGCAGCGGGTTTTATCAGGCAAAAGCGGGATTATGCGTAAACCGGCAGGCGGGCGCAGATATCCAGCACTTTCTTCTTGGTGCGTTCGATGGTGGCTTCATCGTTGATGTTGTCCAGCACATCGCAGATCCAACCGGCCAGTTCGCGCACGTCGGCTTCTTTGAAGCCGCGACGGGTCACGGCCGGGGTGCCGATACGCACGCCGGAGGTGACGAACGGGCTCTTCGGATCGTTCGGCACGCTGTTTTTGTTGACGGTGATGTTGGCGCGGCCCAGGGCGGCGTCCGCTTCTTTACCGGTCAGGTTTTTATCGACCAGATCCAGCAGGAACAGGTGGTTATGGGTGCCGCCGGAGACCACTTTGTAGCCGCGCTGCAGGAACACATCCACCATCGCCTTGGCGTTGACCGCCACTTGCTGCTGGTAAACCTTGAACTCAGGCTCCATCGCTTCTTTCAACGCCACCGCCTTGCCGGCGATCACGTGCATCAGCGGGCCGCCCTGGCCGCCTGGGAACACGGCGGAGTTCAGCTTCTTGTACAGCTCTTCGTCGCCGCCCTTCGCCAAGATCAGGCCGCCGCGCGGACCCGCCAGGGTTTTGTGGGTGGTGGTGGTGACGATGTGCGCGTGCGGTACCGGGTTCGGGTACACGCCGGCGGCGATCAGGCCCGCCACGTGCGCCATGTCGACGAACAGGTAAGCGCCGATGCTGTCGGCGATTTCGCGCATTTTGGCCCAGTCAACCACGCCGGAATATGCGGAGAAGCCGCCGATGATCATTTTCGGCTTGTGGGTTTGCGCCTGTTTGGCCAGATCGTCATAGTCGATTTGACCTTTGTCGTCGATGCCATAAGGCACCACGTTATACAGTTTGCCGGACAAGTTAACCGGGGAACCGTGGGTCAGGTGGCCACCGTGCGCCAGGTTCATGCCCAGAATGGTGTCGCCCGGCTGCAGCAGCGCGGTGTACACGGCGAAGTTAGCCTGGGAGCCGGAGTGCGGCTGCACGTTGGCGTAATCGGCGCCGAACAATTCTTTGGCACGATCGATAGCCAGCTGCTCAACGATATCCACGTATTCGCAGCCGCCGTAGTAACGCTTGCCCGGATAGCCTTCAGCGTATTTGTTGGTCAGCTGGGAACCCTGAGCCTGCATCACGCGCGGGCTGGTGTAGTTCTCAGACGCGATCAGCTCGATGTGCTCTTCCTGACGCACCACTTCCTGCTCCATGGCACGCCACAGTTCCGCATCGTAATCGGCAATGTTCATTTCACGCTTTAACATCCGGCATCTCCTGACTTAAATCAGCTAACTAAAAAATCACCAAATAACTACCCGTTTGGGTTCTGGGCCACAGTGTAAACCGTTTCACCCCACCGAAGATAGGTCTTGACAGAGGTTTTTACGCAAACGATTGGCATAAGGTGGCGCAAGGCTTTGATCCGCTAAATACCGTCGTTTATCAACGGACATTTCCTCATGCGAACGATGCGCTTTTTTCATGTTCTGTGAGCACGATCGACGCCCGAAGAACACCGCAACGAAAACAAGGGTATTTACAAGCGACGCGGAACCCAATAAGATGCATTTAAAATACATCATTACAATTATCGTCAAGATCCCAACCCAAGGAGCGCTTCCATGCTGGATAGCCAAACCATCGCCACCGTGAAATCCACCATTCCCCTGCTGGCTGCGACCGGGCCGAAGCTGACCGCCCACTTTTACGATCGCATGTTCGCGCACAACCCAGAATTGAAAGACATTTTCAACATGAGCAACCAGCGCAACGGCGATCAGCGTCAGGCGCTGTTCGACGCCATCTGCGCCTATGCTGCCAACATCGAGAACCTGGCGGCGCTGCTGCCGGCGGTGGAGCGCATCGCGCAGAAGCACACCAGCTTCAATATCCAGCCGGAGCAGTACAACATCGTCGGCGGTCACCTGCTGGCGACCCTGGACGAAATGTTCAGCCCGGGCCAGGAAGTCCTGGACGCCTGGGGCAAGGCCTACGGCGTGCTGGCCAACGTATTTATCCAGCGTGAAGAGCAGATTTATCAGCAGAGCGAAACCGACAACGGCGGCTGGCGCGATCTGCGCGCATTCCGCATCCTGAAGAAACAGCCGCAGAGCGACGTGATCTGCAGTTTCGTGCTGGCGCCGGTGGACGGCGGCCGGGTGGCGGACTTCAAACCGGGGCAATACCTGGCGGTCTACATCAAGCACGACAGCCTGGAGCATCAGGAAATTCGCCAGTACTCGCTGACCACCTCGCCAAACGGCGAGTTCTACCGCATCGCGGTGAAGCGCGAAGATCAGGGGAAAGTCTCCAACTACCTGCACCAGCAGGCGCAGGAAGGCGACGTGATCTACATCGCCCCGCCGCACGGCGACTTCTTCCTCGACGTGGCGCCGACCACGCCGGTGGCGCTGATCTCCGCCGGCGTCGGCCAAACCCCGATGCTCGGCATGCTCAACAGCCTGCACGACAACCAACATCAGGCGCAGGTCCACTGGCTGCACGCGGCGGAAAACGGCAGCGTACACGCCTTTGCCGATGAGGTAGCGGATATTGCCGGGCGTATGCCGAATCTGAGCCGCCATGTGTGGTACCGCGAGCCGGGTGCCGATGACGTGGAAGGCCGCGACTACCACAGCCGCGGATTGATGGATTTGAGCGCGCTGCAAGGCAGCCTGGCCGATCCGCAGATGCACTATTACTTCTGCGGCCCGGTGGCCTTCATGCAGTTCGTGGGCAAACAGCTGCTGGAGATGGGCGTAGAGGCCGAACGCATTCACTACGAATGCTTCGGCCCGCATAAGGTGCTGTAATGCTTGCGGAGCGCGGCCGTCAGACCGCGCTCCCTCTTTATTTCGCCTGCAGTTGGCGCGCGTCCTGCACCTGCTGCACCGTCACCGGCGCCGCCTGGTTGCCCCAGCTTCCCCGCAGGTAGCTCATCAGATCGGCCGCCTGCCGATCGTTCAACGCCCAGCCATAAGCCGGCATGTCAAACGCCATCGCCTGCTGCGTGATCGGCGTATGCGCCCCCTCCAGCACCACCCGCAGCGCGGTCAGCGGATTGTCCGCCGTTACCGTGGCATTGCCCGCCAGCGCCGGAATGGCGAAGTCAGTGCCCTCCCCCTTATTGCCGTGGCAGGTCGAGCAGTACATCGCATAGGTCGCCTTGCCGCCCGGGTTATCCACCTGCGAGGCTGGCGCAGCGGCTTTGGCGGCGGTTTCCGGCGCCAGACTGCGCAGGTACACCGCGATGGCGTTCAGATCGCCGTCGCTGAGATACTGCGTGCTGTGGGTCACCACCTCGCTCATCGGCCCGGCGACTGCCGCATGGCGGCTGCGGCCGGTTTTCAGCAGCGCCGTCACCTCTTCCGGCGGCAGGCCGCGCAGATTGGAGGCGTACCAGCCGTCCAGCTCGGCGCCGCTCAGGAATACCGATTCCTTACCGTCCAGGCCCTTCTCCTGCATCGCCCAGCCGCGCGGCGTATGGCAGCTGCCGCAATGGCCCGCGCCCTGCACCAGATAGGCGCCGCGGTTCCACTCGGCACTTTGCTGCGGATCTGCCTGATACGGCTGGTCGTCGTGGAACAGCGAGTTCCACACCGCCAGCGGCCAGCGCATCGACAGCGGCCAGCTGATGTCGCTGTCCCGGTTGGCGACGTTCTGCGCCGGCACCTCATTCATCAGGTAGTCATACAGCGCGCGCATGTCTTCCGCGCTCATTTTGGCGTAGGAGGTGTACGGCATCGCCGGGTAGAGCCGGTGGCCGTCTTTGGCTACCCCCTGGCGCATGGCGCGATCGAACTCCTCGAACGAATAGGCGCCGATGCCGTGCAGCTTGTCCGGCGTGATGTTGGTGGCGTAGATAGCCCCGAGCGGCGTCGGAAACTTCATGCCGCCCGCCAGTTCAGCGCCGCCCGGCGCGGTGTGGCAGGCGGTGCAGTCGCCGGCTTTGGCGACGTATTCCCCGGCCGACATCGCCTGGGCCGAGCCGCCGGCCGCCAGCAGGCTCAACAGGTACAGCGAACGCAGACTCATGCTCCCTCCTTGGCGGCAACCTTGCCGTAGGCCAGTTCGTTCACCGCGCGCCACGCCTGATCGATCGCCGAGTTGGCGTACGGGCTCCAGTCGGCATCGGAGTTGGCGATAACGATCTTGCCGATCGGCTGCCGCGCCGTTTCGATGATTTTCTTGGCTTCGTCTTCGTCGTCGAACAGTCCGTTGAGGAAGTAGGAGTAACCGTGCGACCAGCGGTTGACGGTGATCGCCTGAATGTCGCGCTGATGGTCGAAACCGGCCGCGCCCAGCATGCCCTGCAGCTGCTCGCGGATCATCTGCTCGTGCACCTCGAACGGCGTGCCCAGCAGCAGCGCGCGCCCTTTGCGCGACTGCTCGCGCGGGCTGAGGCCGCTGCCCGGCAGCGTCGGCACGTAGACCATGTGCAGGCCGATTGGCCGATCCGGATCGCGCGGGTGCTGGTATCCACCCATGCTCACCGGGTAGTCCAGCTTCACGCGGCTGTACGGTGCGGCCGGCGAATAAATTTCGTGCACGCCCAGCTTGATGAACGGCTGCCAGTTGCGGATCACCACCTTGCTGTACACCAGCGGCGCCTTGACGTTCTGCTTCAGCGCCTCCTGCTGCTCGTGCGACATCTCCGGCACCAGGTACGGGATCATCATGTTGTAGCCGGCCATCACTACCTGCCCGGCGCGCACCTTGGTCATCTTCTCGCCGGTCATATAGGTGACTTCCACCTTGTCGCCAACGTTGGCCGCGTGCAGCCCGGTGCTGTTCAAACGCAGCTTCACCGGCGACTCCGGCCGATCGAGCTGGCTGTAGTCGAATTTGGCCAGCACCACGTCATTCATGTCTTTGCCGGCCGGCGCCACCGCCGGGATCAGCTTGCGCACCATCAGGCGCGTCAGCGTGGCATTGCCGTCCGGGAAGTGGAACACGTAAGGATCGTCGAGATCCGCCTGCGACTCTTCGTCCAGCGGCGGCAGATTCATGCCGCCGAGGCCCGGCAGATCGCAGATGCGCGCATCGCTGCACGACGTGCCGTCGATGCCCACCGCCTGGAAGTCGTTGGTGGTCTGTTGGAAATAACGGATCGCCAGCTCGCTCAGGCCCACTTTTTCACGCAGGAACTGGGTGTAGCTGTGGGTATCGAGCCACTCGACCTTCTGCTCCAGCGTCATCTCCGGCAGATAATCTTTCTCCACCGTATGCAGTGCGATCAGCGCCTGGCGATCGCTTTCCGGCAGCGGGAAATCGCCGATGAACGCTTCATACGAACGGCCGTTGAGGCGATCGCGCGGAATGTCGTCCGCCACTGTGCGGCCCGGATCGCCGCTCACCACCTTGTCGACGCCGAAGTTCTTGCGATCGAAGTAAACCCCGCGGCTCAGGTTAAGATCCGGGTAGAAGATGGTGTCAAACGCCTGCTCCAGTTGGTCGATATCGACGCCGAGCTTGTGCAGCAGCCCCATCGCCACCGGGCTGAAGTTGGAGCGCGGCGACTGCAGCGATTCGCTGCCGCCGTAGCCGAGCAGCATGCCGTCGTCGGTGTTGAATTCGTTGCGCTTGGCGTGGCCGCCGAAGTCGTCATGGTTGTCGATCAGCAGAATGCGCTGCTGCTCGCCTTTCAGCTGCTGCCAGAAACAGGCGGCCGCCAACCCGCTGATGCCGGCACCGACCACCACCAGATCGAACTCTTCAACGGCGGGTACGCTGCCGAAATCAAAGGTTTTGCCGTCGCGCCCCAGTTGATGCGCATGCTCGAACGAGCCCGGATGGTTACCCCGCAGCCCGGTCAGCGCCGGCGGGTAGTACAGGGTTTGATTGGCAGTTTGCGGCGACGCGCGCAAGATTTGCAGCGGCGTCAACCCGGCGGCGATGGTGATCGCCACCCCGTTGAGAAAATCGCGTCGGGTAATACCCATATAGGCTTCCTTTCAATTTTTATTATCATCGGCCGGCCGGGGCCGGCCCGAAGGCCGCGCTATTGTGCGGATAATTATTGTAAAATCAATGTTTGAACATCACATGACGAATGGCGGTGTAATCCTCCAGCCCGTACATCGACATATCCTTGCCGTAGCCGGACAGTTTCTGGCCGCCGTGCGGCATTTCGCTCACCAGCATGAAGTGGGTGTTCACCCAGGTGCAGCCGTATTGCAGGCGAGCGCTTAAGCGATGCGCGCGGCCCACGTCGCGGGTCCACACGGATGACGCCAGCCCGTAGTTGGATTCATTCGCCCAGGCCAGCACCTGCTCTTCGTCGTCAAACGGCGTCACCGTCACCACCGGGCCGAACACTTCGCGCTGCACGATCTCATCGTCCTGGCGCGCGCCGGCCAACAGCGTCGGCTGGAAATAGTAACCCGGCCCTTTCACCTTCTCGCCGCCGGTCACCACCTGCACGTGCGGCAACGCTTTGGCGCGCTCGACAAAACCGGCGACCCGCTCCAGATGCTGGGCGGTAATCAACGGCCCCAGTTCGGTGCTCTCGTCGTCCGGCGCACCGATCTTCAGGCTGGCCACCGCCTCGCCCAGCCGCTTTACCAGCTCGGGATAAATGCTTTTCTGCGCGTAGATGCGGCAGGCGGCGGTGCAATCCTGCCCGGCGTTGTAGAAACCGAAGCCGCGAATGCCGTCCACCACCTGCTGCAGATCGGCGTCGTCGAACACCAGCACCGGCGCCTTGCCGCCCAGCTCCATATGGGTACGCTTAATGCCGGCGGCGGTGTGGGCGATGATGTGCTCGCCGGTGGCGATCGAGCCGGTCAGCGACACCATTCGCACCTTGTCATGCCCGGTCAGCCGATCGCCGACGCCGGCGCCGCGGCCGAACAGCACGTTGAGCACGCCCGGCGGGAACAGCCCGGCGGCCAGTTCGGCCAGTTTGAAAGTGGTCAGCGGCGTTTGCTCCGAGGGCTTAATCACCACGCAGTTGCCCGCCGCCAACGCCGGCGCCAGTTTCCAGGCCGCCATCATCAGCGGGTAGTTCCACGGCGCGATCGAGGCCACCACCCCGAGCGGATCGCGACGGATCATCGAGGTATGCCCGGCCAGATACTCGCCGGCCGCCATGCCGGTCAGGCAGCGGCTGGCTCCGGCGAAGAAGCGAAACACGTCGGCCACCGCCGGCAGCTCGTCGTTCAACACGCAGTGATAAGGCTTGCCGCAGTTGAGCGACTCCAGCTTGGCGAAGGTCTCGGCATGCTCATCGATCAGATCCGCCAGCTTGAGCAGATGCTCGGCGCGCTCCTTCGGCGTGGTCTGCCCCCAGGCGGTGAACGCGGCATCCGCCGCCAGCACCGCGCGATCGACCTGCTCCGGGCTGGCCTCCGCCACCTGCGCAATCACTTCGCCGGTCGCCGGGTTATACACCGGCTGGGTCGCGCCCTGGCCGTTCACCAGTTGGCCGTCAATCAACAGTTGGCTTTGCATAGGGTTATCCTTTTATCAGAGGTCGGGTAAGGAAATTATTTGCCGCTGCCGGCGACGCTTTCTCCACCTTTGGTCAGGTAGTAAGCGCCGAGGATCGGCAGCATGGTCAACAGCATCACCGACAGCGCCACCACGTTGGTGATCGGCACGTCGCGTGGGCGACCGAGCTGGTTCAGCAGCCACAGCGGCAGCGTGCGCTCGTGGCCGGCGGTAAAGGTGGTCACGATGATTTCATCGAACGACAGCGCGAACGCCAGCATGCCCCCGGCCAGCAGCGCCGAGCCGAGGTTCGGCAGGATCACGTAACGGAAGGTTTGCCAGCCGTCGGCGCCGAGATCCATCGACGCTTCGATCAGGCTGTACGAGGTTCGGCGGAACCGGGCGATAACGTTGTTGAACACGATCACCACGCAGAACGTCGCATGGCCGACGACGATAGTCAGGATGCCCGGTTCGATGTTCAGCGCCTTGAACGCCGCCAGCAGCGCCAGACCGGTGACGATCCCCGGCAGCGCGATCGGCAGCAGCAGCAGCAGCGAAATGCTGTCCTTGCCGAAGAAATCGCGCCGATACAGCGCCGCCGCCGCCAGCGTGCCGAGCACCAGCGCAATGGCGGTCGCCAGACAGGCGATCTGCGCCGACAGCAGCACCGCATCGATGATGTCCTGCCGCCCGGCGGCAACGTTGAACCAGTGCAGCGTGAAGCCCTTCGGCGGGAAGCTGAAGGCCGCATCCTCGGTGTTGAAGGCGTAGATGGCGATGATCGCCAACGGGAAATGCAGGAAGACAAGTCCGCCCCAGGCGGCCAGCTTCAGCCCTAAGGGCGCGCGTTCAGAGTGCATCGAAAGCCCCCAGACGTTTGACAATAGAAAGGTAGATGGCGATCAGGACGATCGGCACCAGCGTAAAGGCCGCGGCCATCGGCATATTGCCGATCGCACCCTGCTGGGCGTACACCATGCTGCCGATGAAATAGCCCGGCGGCCCCACCAGCTGCGGCACGATAAAGTCGCCCAGCGTCAGCGAGAAGGTGAAGATCGATCCGGCGGCGATGCCCGGCACCGCCAGCGGCAAAATGACGTGGCGGAAGGTCTGCGCCGGTCGCGCGCCCAGATCCGCCGAGGCATGCAGCAGCGAGGGCGGCAGGCGCTCCAGCGCCGCCTGGATCGGCAGGATCATGAACGGCAGCCAGATATAGACGAACACCAGAAAACGCCCCAGCCCCGAGGTCGACAGCGTGTTGCCGCCGACGCCGGGCACCGTCAGCAGCGAAGCCAACAGCGGTTCCAGCCCCAGGTGCTGCAGGAACCACTGCGCCACGCCGTCTTTCGCCAGCAGCAGGGTCCAGGCATAGGCTTTAACGATATAGCTGGCCCACATCGGCATCATCACCGCGATATAAAAGAACGCCTTGACGCGGCCGCTGGTGTAACGCGCCATGTAATAGGCGATCGGGAACGCCAGCGCCGCGCTGGCCAGCGACACCAGCACCGCCATGGTCAGCGTGCGCAGGATGATGTCGTAGTTGGCCGGGTTGAACAGCGCCGCGAGGTTGGCGAAGGTCAGATCCGGCGTCACCGCCATGGTGAAGTCGTCGAAGGTGTAAAAACCTTGCCACAGCAGCGTCAGCAGCGAACCGAGGTACACCGCGCCGAACCACAGCAGCGGCGGCACCAGCAGCAAAAGCAGATACAGCGTCGGCCGGCGATAAAGCCAGGTCGACAGCGCGCGCACGGTACCGCCGCGCGCCGAGGGGGAATCGATGCTCATGTCCATCTCACCTCTCCTCCAGCAGCGGCACCATCGCCGTGCGCGGCCAGCAGGCGACGATCGGCTGGCCGATCTGCCGCTGTTGCCCTGCGGCGATCCACTGCGGATTAGCCTGGCTGACCAGCAGCTTTTCGCCGCCGCTCAGCGCGATTTCATACCGCGTGGCCGCACCCTGGTAATGGATTTCCTGCAGCGTGCCCTGCACCTGGATCTCGTCCTGCGCCGGGCCGCCTTGCTCCAGCAGGCGAATATGCTCCGGCCGGATCGAGAAGGTTCGGCTTTCGCCGAGCAGGCGCTGCGCCAGTTCGCTACGCACCACGTTGGAGGTGCCGACGAACTCGGCGACGAACGGCGTCTTCGGCCGCATGTAAAGCTCGCGCGGCGTATCCACCTGTTCGATGCGGCCGTTATTGAACACCGCCACCCGATCGGACATCGACAGCGCTTCGCTTTGATCGTGGGTGACGAAGATAAAGGTGATGCCCAACTGGCGCTGCAGCTTCTTCAGCTCACCCTGCATCTGCTCGCGCAGCTTGAGATCCAGCGCGCCGAGCGGTTCGTCCAGCAGCAGCACCCGCGGCCGATTGACCAGCGCGCGCGCCAACGCCACGCGCTGCCGCTGGCCACCCGACAGGTGCGCCGGCTTGCGTTCGGCGACGAAACCGAGCGCCACGCTCTCCAGCGCCTCTTGCGCCCGCGCCAGCCGCTCGCGTTTGGCGACGCCCTTCACCATCAGGCCGTAGGCGACGTTTTCCAGCACCGACATGTGCGGGAACAGCGCGTAATCCTGAAACACGGTGTTCACGTCGCGCTGATACGGCGGCAGGTTGGCGGCTTCCTGGCCATGGATGCGAATCGAGCCGGAAGTGAGCTGTTCAAAGCCGGCGATCAGGCGCAGGCAGGTGGTTTTGCCCGAGCCGGACGGCCCGAGCATGGAGAAGAATTCCCCGTCCTGAATGTCGATGGATACCCGATCCACGGCGCGAACATCGCCGAAAGTCCGCGAAACATCGATGAATTGCACGGCAATGGTCATTTTCTGTGCTCCATACTGATGTAATTCGGGCGCAGCGGGCTGCGCCCCGCGGCTTAGCGGCCGCCCATGATGGCGATGTAATCCTGGGTCCAGCGGCTGTACGGCACGAACTTGCCACCCTGCGCCTGCGGCGTTTTCCAGAAGGCGATTTTGTCGAACTGGTTGAAGCCGTTGGTTTCGCAGCCCTTCTCACCCAGCAGTGCGCTGGCCTTGCAGCCCGCCGGTGAAGCCGGCACCGACCCGAACCAGGCCGCCACGTCGCCCTGCACCTTCGGCTCCAGCGACCAGTTCATCCACTGGTAGGCGCAGCTCGGGTGCTTGGCGTCAGCATGCAGCATGGTGGTGTCTGCCCAGCCGGTCACGCCCTCTTTCGGGAATACGGTGGCGATCGGCTGCCCCTCGCCCTTCAGGGCGTTGGCCTGATACGGCCAGGCGCTGGAGGCCACCACACCTTCGTTTTTAAAGTCGCTCATCTGCACCGAGGTGTCGTGCCAGTAGCGGTGGATCAGCGCGTGCTGGCTGCGCAGCAGCTTCAGCGCCGCCTGATACTGCTCTTCGTTGAGCTGATAAGGATCGCTGATGCCGAGCTGCGGCTGGGTGGCCTTCAGGAACAGCGCCGCGTCGGCGATGTAGATCGGGCCGTCGTAAGCCTGCACCCGCCCTTGGTTGCTCTTGCCGTCCGGCAGGTTCTGCTGCTGGAAGATCACCGCCCAGCTGTCCGGCGGCGTCGGGAAGGTTTTGGTATTGTACATCAGCAGGTTCGGCCCCCACTGGTACGGCGTGCCGTAGGTTTTGCCGTCCACGGTGTACCAGGCGCCGTTCAGCAGGCGCGGATCGATGTTCTTCCAGTTCGGGATCAGCGCGGTGTTGATCGGTTGCACCCGCTTGCCGAAGATCAGGCGCAGCGAGGCGTCGCCGGAGGCGGTCACCAGATCGTAGCCGCCCTTGGCCATCAGGCTGACCATTTCATCGGAGGTGGCGGCGGTCTTCACGTTCACCGCGCAGCCGGTTTGCTTTTCAAACTGGGTGACCCAGTCGTAGTTTTTGTCGGACTGGCCGCGTTCGATGTAGCCGGGCCAGGCGATGATATCCAGCCGGCCTTCGCCTTTGCCCAGCGACTGCGGCAGATCGGCCGCCTGGGCCAGGCCGCACAGCACGGTGAGACAGAGCGCGGAGACGGTGGTGGTGACTGCGGTAGTTTTTCTCATCGTAATTACCCCTGTGTTGCGTATCTGTGTGCGGCAGGGAACGGCTGCCGCCTGATTTTGCTTTATAGAACCGCTAGAAGCTGGCTTTGAACTTCGCCATTACGTGCCTGACAACGCTGTAATCCTGCAGCGAATCGCTGGACAGATCCTTGCCGTAGCCGGAGCGTTTCAGGCCGCCGTGCGGCATCTCGCTCGCCAATGTGAAATGGGTGTTGATCCAGGTGCTGCCGTACTGCAGATGGGCGGCAATGTGCAGCGCCCGATCGATATTTTGCGTCCACACCGACGAAGCCAGCCCGTATTCCGAGTCGTTGGCCCACTCGACCGCCTGCTCCAGATGCTCGAAGCGCGTGACGCTGACCACCGGGCCAAACACCTCGCGCTGCACGATTTCGTCGCTTTGCAGGCAGCCCGCCAGCAGGGTCGGCTGGTAGTAGAACCCCGGCCCGGAGTGGGCCGCGGCGCCGGTGATCAATTCGATATGCGGTTGGCTGAGCGCGCGCTCGACGAAGCTGGCGACGCGATCGCGCTGGCGGCTACTTATCAACGGGCCGATCTCGTTGTCCTGATCGCGCTTGCGGGCGAAGCGCAGGCTGGCGACCGCCTCGCCCAGCGCGTCCACCAGTTTGGGATAGATGCCCGCCTGCGCGTAGATGCGGCAGGCGGCGGTGCAGTCCTGGCCGGCGTTGTAATAGCCGTAGGTACGAATGCCGTTGACCACCTCGTCGAGATCGGCGTCGTCGCAGACGATCACCGGCGCCTTGCCCCCCAGTTCCAGGTGGGTGCGCTTGACGCTTTTGGCCGCTGCCTGAAGAATTTTTTGCCCAGTGACGATATCGCCGGTGACCGACACCAGCCGCACCTGCGGGTGCCCCACCAGCTGGCTGCCGACCCCCTCCCCGCCGCCGTAGACGATATTCAGCACGCCCGGCGGCAGGATCTCCTGCAGCGCCGGCACCAGCGCCAAAATGGTCAGCGGCGTATGTTCGGACGGTTTGAACACCACGGTATTGCCCGCCGCCAGCGCCGGCGCGATTTTCCACGCCGCCATCATCAGCGGATAGTTCCAGGGGGCGATCGAGGCCACCACGCCAATGGGATCGCGGCGGATCATCGAGGTGTGGCCGGGCACATACTCGCCGGCCAGCTGCCCTTGCTGCGTGCGCACCGCGCCGGCGAAGAAGCGGAACACGTCAACCGCCGCCGGCAGATCGTCATTGAGCGCCTGATGCAGCGGTTTACCGCAGTTGAGGGCTTCCAGCTGCGCCAGCTGCGGCGCCTGCCGCTCGATGGCGTCGGCGATGCGCAGCAACAGAGCGGCGCGCTGGGCCGGCGTGGTGCGCGACCAGTGGCCGAACGCCTGCTGCGCGGCTTTCACCGCGCCGCCGACCTGCGCCGAAGAGGCTTCGGTCAGGGCGATCAGCGTCTCGCCGTTAGCCGGATTGACGATGCATTCCTGCTGGCCTTCGCCGTCGATAAGCTGACCGTTAATGAACTGCTGACAGGACAAACCCGAGAGAAACTGCACATCTGCCATCGCCTGACGCCCCTAAGTGACAAAAACGTTAACCAAATGTGAATAAGTTAGTTTTAATCAGCCTAAGCGAGCCTCTGGCGGGCAACAAATTCTAAATACTGAACGCCGCGTTCGATTAAATCGAATGCTTAAGCCCGGCGGCGTGTTTGCTGCCGTTCTCGCGCGCGATGGTAAGGAACGGCGTCACCAGCTCCGGCCGTGCGCTGCCGCGCCGCCACGCCAACCCGATGTCCAGCGGCTCCAGCAGATCGTCCAGCTTGCGCGCCTCGATCATGTTGCCCTCCAGCGACCAGGCGCGGTACGCCATGTCCGGCTGGATAGACACCCCCATCCCCGCCGCCACCAGGCTGCGCACCGCCTCAGTCGAGGCGGTCTTCATGGCGATCTCCGGCTTCAGCCCGGCGCGCGACCAGATGCGCCGCGCATGCACGTCCATTTCATCGGCGTTGAGCTGGATCAGCGGCTGTTTGGCCACGTCCGCCAGGCTGATGCTCTCGTGCTCCAGCAGCGGGTGCAGCGGCGGCAGCCACAGGCGATACGGCGAGTGCATCAGCACCTCGGTCTGCAGCGCGTCGCGGTCTTCGATGTTCGACAGGATCAGCACGCCGATGTCGATCTCGCCGCTGACCAGCAGATGCTCGATATACGGGCGCTCGTCTTCAACCACCTGCACGGTGACGTTGGGATAGGCCGATTTAAAGCGCGTGAGCAACTCCACCAGGAAGTAGCCGGCTACCAGGCTGGTGACGCCGACGGTCAGCTTGCCGGTCAGGCTTTCGGTGCCGATCTGCAGGCTGCGCTTGGCGTTGTCCACCGTCGCCAGGATCAGATACGACTGGCGCAGGAACTGATGCCCCTGATGGGTCAGCGTCATGCCCTTGGCGTGGCGATCGAACAGCCGCACGCCGATCTCGGTTTCCAACTGCTGGATCGCCAGCGTCAGCGAAGACTGGGAGACAAACACCGCCTGGGCGCCGGCGGAGATCGACCCGGTTTCCGCCACCGCGATGAAGTGGCGGATTTGGCGTAACGTCATCATCCCCATCGCCTTTCAAGCCGCTGCGTTGTTGTCTGCGTGCTATTACGTGGCCCATCCGTAGGCCACGCCCTAACGGGCCGCTGCGAGCAGCGTTCAAATCTGCTCCCGGCAGATTTGTCCCCCCAGTCACTTACTTGAGTAAGCTCCTGGGGATGCACGCCCTTGCCGCCTAGCCGCAACTTGAAATTCATTGGGGATCACCTCAATCAAGATAGTTAGATTGATTGTAGATCCCGCGAGAAAAGCGATCGGGAAAAGTATCAAAAACGCGATAGCGTTCGCTTTTTTAGAATGCTGACAGGCAAAAAGGGGGAAACGGCGAGGCGAAGAAGCATGATGCGCGGGGGACAGAAATGACAAGGGCGCAGCACGCTGCGCCCTGATGGCCGATGATCCTGCGGAGGATCAGATCGCTTCTTCGTCCTGCTCACCGGTACGGATGCGCACCACGCGTGCCACGTCGAAGACGAAGATCTTGCCGTCGCCGATCTTGCCGGTCTGCGCGGTCTGCATGATGGTTTCCACGCAGGTGTCAACGATGTCGTCGGCAACCACGATCTCGATCTTCACCTTAGGCAAAAAGTCGACCATGTACTCGGCACCGCGGTATAGCTCGGTGTGGCCCTTCTGGCGGCCGAAGCCTTTCACTTCGGTGACCGTCATGCCGGTGATGCCCACTTCGGCCAGCGCTTCGCGGACGTCATCCAGTTTGAACGGCTTGATAATCGCGTCGATCTTTTTCATCTTCTTTCCTTTTACCAATTTTTGCGGCCAAAACCGGATGTGATGGGGTAGCGGCGGTCTTTGCCGAAGTTACGGGCGGTGATGCGCGGCCCGACGGCGGCCTGACGCCGCTTGTATTCGTTGATGTCCACCAGGCGGATCACCTTGCGCACGATCGCTTCGTCGAACCCGTCGGCCACCAGATCGGCAACCGACTTGTCGCGCTCAACGTAGCCTTCCAGGATCGCATCCAGGATATCGTACGGCGGCAGGCTGTCCTGATCGACCTGATCCGGCGCCAGCTCGGCGGACGGCGGACGATCGATCACCCGCTGCGGGATCACGTAGGAGACGGTGTTACGGTATTCGGACAGCTTGAACACCAGCGTTTTCGGCACGTCCTTCAGCACGTCGAAACCGCCGGCCATATCGCCGTACAGCGTGGCGTAACCCACCGCCATTTCGCTCTTGTTACCGGTGGTCAGCACGATGCTGCGGCGTTTGTTGGACAGCGCCATCAGCACCACCCCGCGGCAACGCGCCTGCAGGTTTTCTTCGGTGGTGTCACGCTCGGTGCCGGCGAACATCGGCGACAGCTGGCCCATAAAGGCGTCGAACATCGGTTCGATGGAGACAATATCGAACTCCACGCCGAGGATTTCCGCCTCTTCCTTGGCGTCGGCGATGCTGATATCCGCGGTATAGCGGAACGGCATCATCAGCGCCTGCACCTTGTCTTTACCCAACGCATCCACGGCGATCGCCAGCGTCAGCGCCGAGTCGATGCCGCCGGACAGCCCCAGCACCGCGCCTTTAAAGCCGTTTTTGGTCACGTAGTCGCGCACCGCCAACACCAGCGCCTGATACACCTGCGCCAGCTGCGGCAGTTCAGCGGCCGGATCGGCCATCGGCACCACGGCCAGCTCGTTGAATTCCAGACGAGTCACCTGCTCGTCGAAGGCCGCCAGACGGTGGGTCATGGTGCCGGCGGCATCGAAGACCTTGGAGCAGCCGTCGAAAATCAGCTCATCCTGGCCGCCGACCTGATTGAGGTACACCAGCGGCAGCTGGGTACGCTGGCAGTGGCCGGCCATCAGCGTTTTGCGGATATACGGCTTTTCGCGGTTATACGGGGAGGCGTTGATCGACAGGATAATTTCCGCGCCGGCCGCCTTGGCGGCGTCGATCGGCTCAGGGAACCACAGATCTTCGCAAATCAGCAGCCCCAGACGGTAGCCTTTCAGCTCCACCACGCAGGTGTCGTTGCCGGCGTGGAAATAGCGCTTCTCATCAAACACGCCGTAGTTCGGCAGCTGCTGCTTGAAGTAGCGGGTCAGCAGGCGGCCTTCGGCAAACAGCGACAGCGCGTTGTACAGCTTGTCGCCTTCGCGCCACGGGTGGCCGACCAGGATCGCCGTCTCGGCGGAGGCCTGCTGCAGGCGCAGCAGCTGCGCGTCGCAGCGCTGATAGAAGTCATTGCGATACAGCAGATCTTCCGGCGGGTAGCCGGACAGCGCCAGTTCGCTGAACATGACCAGATCGGCTCCCGCCTTCTGCTGCTCCTGCACGATTTGCAACATGCGTTCGGTGTTGCCTTCAATGTCGCCGACCAGCAGGTTCAACTGGGCCAGGGCGATGGAAAGTGATCTGCTCATTTGTGTACGATCCCGCTTAATACGTTCCATGGTGCTCTACGCCGGGGCGCGCCGCGGCAAAGAGAACGGAGTGTAAATCATTCCGCCGGATTTGTTGATAACCTGCGTGGCAGGCGCCGGCGGCAAACTGTCATTCTTTAAAATCGTTGGCGTCCAGCTCATGGCGCGACAGCAATTTGTAAAACTCGGTGCGGTTGCGGCCCGCCATGCGCGCGGCCTGGGTCACGTTGCCCTTGGTGATCTGCAGCAGCTTGCGCAGGTAGTGCAACTCGAACTGGTTGCGCGCTTCGGCAAAGGTCGGCAGCGCGGTGTTTTCCCCTTCCAGCGCCTGCTCCACCAGCGCTTCGCTGATCACCGGCGCCGAGGTCAGCGCCACGCACTGCTCGATGACGTTGACCAGCTGACGCACGTTGCCCGGCCAGCTGGCGGTCATCAGCCGCTTCATGGCGTCGGTCGAGAAGCTGCGCACGAACGGCTTGTGCCGCTGAGCCGCCTCGCGCAACAGGTGGTTGGCCAGCAGCGGGATATCTTCGGCCCGCTCGTTGAGCGCCGGGATCTTCAGGTTCACCACGTTGAGGCGGTAGTAAAGGTCTTCGCGGAACTCGTTCTTCGCCATCGCCTTTTGCAGATCGCGGTGGGTGGCGGAGATGATGCGCACGTCAATGTCCAGATCGCGGTTGCTGCCCAGCGGCCGCACCTTGCGCTCCTGCAGCACGCGCAGCAACTTCACCTGCAGCGACAGCGGCATATCGCCGATTTCGTCGAGGAAAAGCGTGCCGCCCGCCGCCGCCTGGAACAGCCCTTCGCGGCTGCTGACCGCGCCGGTAAAGGCGCCCTTGGCATGGCCGAACAGTTCGGACTCCAGCAGCTGCTCCGGCAGCGCGCCGCAGTTGATGGCGATGAACGCCTTGCCGGCGCGCGGGCTGGCGGCGTGGATCGCCTGCGCCACCACCTCTTTGCCGGTGCCGCTCTGGCCGTTGATCAAGACGCTGACGTCGGACTGCGCCACCATTTTCACCTGCTCCAGCAGGCGCAACATCAGCGGGCTGCGGGTGACGATGTCTTCGCGCCAGGCCTCGTCGCCGGCCGGGGTGGCCGACAGCGCGAGCGCCTCGTCGATGGCCTTGTACAGCGCATCGCGATCCACCGGTTTGGTGAGGAAGCTGAATACCCCTTGCTGGGTGGCGGCCACCGCGTCGGGAATCGAACCGTGCGCGGTGAGGATGATCACCGGCATGCCCGGCTGATGCTTTTGGATCTCGGCAAACAGCGCCATGCCGTCCATCTCGTCCATTCGCAGATCGCTGATCACCAGATCGATCTGCTCGCGTACCAGCAGGCGCAGCGCTTCCTGGCCGCTTTCGGCGGTGGTGACGTGAAAACCTTCGCTGGTCAGGCGCATGCCCAGCAGCTTCAGCAGGCTGGGATCGTCATCAACCAATAACAGGTTGGCCGGTTTGCGTGCGGTCATTGCGCGTGGGACTCCTTATTGGCAGGGTGCGGCGTATAGGTGTCTTCCGGTTCAACCGGCAGCGCGGTGCCCTTTTCCGGTTCGTCCTGGGACTCAGCCCCTTTGGTGGCCACACCGTTTTTACCGGCGGATTCGCCCTTTTGCGAGCCTGCGCTGTTGTCCGGGATTTCCCCTTGCAGCTGCTTGCGCGAAGAGAGCTGGCGCTCGATATCGGTCAGGTTTTCCAGCTTGCGCGAGGTGTCCTGCAGTTGCGATTGCAGCCGCGCCTGGCTCTGGCGCAGCGAATCGATCTGGCTGTCGCTGCTCTCCTGCAGATGCTGATAGCGCGCTTTCTCATCGAACAGCGTGATCTGCAGCAATTGCTGCTGGCGCCACAGCTGCGTCAGCGGACGCAGTGAACCGGGGAATTCCATCCGATAGCTGTTGATCCTGTCGATGATCTGGCGGCGTTCGCCGGAGGTCGGCTGTGCGCTGCCCAGCAGGATGCTCTGTTTGAAAACGCCGGACCAGCTGTCTCCAGGCACCGTTTTCGCCAGCGCACGCGCCTGGGTCGACCCGATGCGATCGGCGCAGTCCATCGCGCGCAGCCAGTAGAGCGAGTTATCCAGCGCGTCCTTGTCGTCCAACTGCCACAGGGTATCGCAAGCCGCGGTGCGGTAATCGATCACCTTGGTATCCGGGATCGCCTCTTGCTGCTGAGGGTTCAGGCCACCGCTGACGGCGCGATCGACGCAGCCCGCCAGCAACAGCGGCATAAAGAAGACGGCGCCCAACCAGCTGATCGGACGTTTGCCGAGCGGCGCTCTGTGCGTGGCACGCGGTGAACGTTCGGTCTGTGAAAGACGAAGGCGTTTAGACCATGTGTACATTATTTATTCATTCTCGGCGGTTAACGGCAGTTCAATGCGGAAGCAGACGTCTGCACCGGCGACCGTCGCCAGTTGCAGCTCACCGCGCATGCGACGGATACAGTCCTGAGCGATGCTCAACCCCAGTCCGCTTCCTTTTACCGCCCCTTTTCGCTGGTGACTACCCTGGAAAAAAGGCTCGAAAATCATGGCTCTTTCAGCCTCGGGGATCGGCGTGCCGGTATTGGCGACGTCGATTTGCACCCGTTGTCCAACCTGACGGCTGCGGATCCAAATGTTACCGGATTCCTTGCCGTAGTGCACCGCATTGGAGTAGAGATTATCCAGCACGCGCATTAATAGCGTAGGCTCTGCCCAGCAGATTTCCGCCTCCAGCGTAATTTCGGTGGAAATCATCTTCGCCCGCGCCGGCAAACTGTGCGCGGCGACCACCAAATCGACCATTTCGCGCAGCTCGACGTTCTCGTGTTCCGCCGGGCCATCGGCCAGTTTGCGGTTGTAATCCAACAGCTGTTCAATCAGCTGCTGCAGATGGCGGCTGCTGTTGTCGAGGATCGCCACCACCTCTTTCTGATCGGAAGTCAGCGGCCCCGCCACCTCGTCGGCCAGCAGTTCGGTGCCTTCACGCATGCTGGCCAGCGGCGTTTTCAGCTCGTGCGAAATATGGCGCAGGAACTCGTGGCGCTGCGACTCCAGCCACGCCAGCCGCTCGCTCAGCCAGATGATGCGCTGCGCCAGCGAACGCAGCTCGCGCGGCCCCTTGAACGACGCGGTGCTGCCCAGCGCACGCCCTTCTCCCAGGCGGTTGATCATTCGCTCTACGGCCTTGACCGGCCCGATGATCATGCGGGTGAACAGCACCACCAGCAGCACGCTGACCAGGAACAGCAGCAGCGCCTGCCAGCCGAAGAACTGGCCCCGCTCGGCAATGGCCTGCTGCAGCTGCTGGCCGCGCGAGAACACCACCGCGCGCGTGGCCTGCACCATTTCGGCGTTGGAACGGGAGAACGACTCGAGCAAGGCGGAAGCCTCTTGGTCCGGCCCGCTGTTATGGCATTTGATCGCGGCCAGCTGGGTCAGCAACTGGCGCAGCGTTTGGTAGTAGCGCTCGTCCGGCAGGATCGGCGCGTGGGCGTCCAGCATCTGCGAATACTGCTTGCGCTGGTTCTGGTACAGCTTCTGCAGCGTAGGATCGACCAGCACGCAGTACTGACGGTAGCTGCGCTCCATCTCCAGCGCCACGCTGGTCATCGCCTCGCTGCGCCGCGCGTCCACCAGCGTGGTGCGGTTGATGTCCGCCGCCTGCGCGCTGAGGTGATCCAGACTCTGGTAGGCCTGATAGGCCAGTACCAGCAGCGGCAGCAGCACCAACAGAAAGGCCAGCAGCACCAATTGCCGCAGCGAACGGGGGAATAAACGCCATTTTTTCAACGAAATCATCTCATTCTCTCAGCTCTGTCACGATGCTAACTGACTCGCCGGAAAGAGAAAAGCCCGGCAAGGGAGAATCCTGCGCGCCAGGAAAAAACCGTGGGATCGGTGAACCGCGCCCATAGGCCTGGCCTGCCGACGACATGCGGCCCCGGCAGCATCAACCGGTGCGAAAGCGAGAGTATAGGGAGAACGTCTGCGTTCGAGGGCATAGGCAACGAAACAGGGATAAGCGCAGCGTTGAGAATTGACATCGGGGCAAGAAACTTGCCCCAACGCAAGGAAAGTGTGGATGCCCTTGAACCTCGTCCCCAGGGTGATGTAGCGCAGCGGCTGGCATCGAACAGGACGAATAGCATCCGTAAGTATCCAGGATTGATGAACCCTTCATCACAGTTGGATACAGGCGGTGCCTCACTCCACGTGTCGCCCGATGCTTGATAAAGCCGTTTGCACGGTCTGTTATCGGTTTGGTTGGACGATAGGCACCATTTCTTTGGCATCATTCGGAGGCTTATGAGGCGATTTGCCGTCTAATTACGGCGCCGTCATAAAAAGTTGAATGAGCAACTGACGAGAATAATGCACGTTGCGTGCCAACTTTGCAATTAAAATTATAAATTTATGATTTTATTAAAAATTAAAATTACATCAGCAAATTTCTTTGCGCATCACGCCCCGATGAGCGATGAAAAAAACGCCGCGCTGTCGCCAAATGCAGACAACTAAAGCCAAACCCGCTTACCACCAATAAAATCAAAAGGTTAAATGTCTCCATTTAGCGACAGGGAAAATAGCGCCTGTCGCAAAATGCAGACACTGCCGCCAGTCGGCGAGCGCCGGCCATAAAAAAAGGGCGCAATTGCTTGCGCCCTCTGTACGGTGGTGGCCGTTTTTAGCCCAGCTGCTTACGGGCGTTGCGGAACATGCGCATCCACGGGCTGTCCTCGCCCCACTCTTCCGGGTGCCAGGAGTTGCTCACCGTGCGGAACACGCGTTCCGGGTGCGGCATCATCACCGTGGCACGTCCGTTGGCGCTGGTCACGGCGGTAATGCCGTTCGGCGAACCGTTCGGGTTAGCCGGGTAAGCTTCCGTCACCTGACCGGCGTTGTTGACGAAACGCAGCGCCACCAAACCGTGGCTTTCCAGCGCCGCCAGATGCGCCGCATCGCGCACTTCGACATGCCCTTCACCGTGGGAAACGGCGATCGGCATGCGCGAACCGGTCATACCCTGCAGGAACAGCGACGGGCTGGCCGCCACTTCCACCAGGCTGAAGCGCGCCTCGAAGCGATCCGACAGATTGCGCACAAAGCGCGGCCAGTGTTCGGCGCCCGGGATCAGCTCGCGCAGGTTGGACATCATCTGGCAGCCGTTGCATACGCCCAGCGCCAGCGTCTGTGGACGGTGGAAGAACGCTTCGAACTCGTCGCGCACCCGCTCGTTGAACAGGATAGACTTCGCCCAGCCTTCGCCGGCGCCCAGTACGTCACCGTAAGAGAAACCGCCGCAGGCCACCAGCGTATGGAAATCCTGCAGATCGCGGCGCCCTGCCAGCAGATCGCTCATGTGCACGTCCACCGCGTCAAAGCCGGCACGGTGGAACGCCGCCGCCATTTCAACGTGGGAGTTCACCCCCTGCTCGCGCAGCACCGCCACTTTCGGGCGAGCGCCCTTGGCGATGTACGGCGCGGCGATGTCTTCCTCCGGTGCGAAGGTCAGCTTCACGTTCAGGCCGGGATCTTGTTCATCCTGTTTGGCCTGATGTTCCTGATCGGCACACGCCGGGTTGTCGCGCAGCCGCTGCATCTGCCAGGTGGTTTCCGCCCACCAGGTGCGCAGCGTATTGCGGCTTTCGCTGTACAGCGCCTTGCCGTGTTGGGTGATGACGAAACGATCGCCGGCCTGCACGCTGCCGATGTGATGCACGTTGTCGGTCAGACCGTGCTGCGCGAACGCCTGCTTCACGTCGTCGAGACGTTCAGCGCTCACCTGGATCACCGCGCCCAGCTCTTCGTTGAACAGTACCGCCAGCGCATCGCCGCCGAGGCCGTCGAGATTGACGTCTACGCCGCAGTGACCGGCGAAGGCCATCTCCGCCAGCGTCACCAGCAGACCACCGTCGGCGCGGTCGTGGTAAGCCAGCAGCGCTTGATCGGCCACCAGCTGCTGCATGGCGTTGAAGAAGCCCGCCAGTTGCGCAACGTTGCGCACGTCGGCCGGTTTGTCGCCCAGCTGGCGATAAACCTGCGCCAGCGCGGTGGCGCCCAGCGCGTTATGGCCGTTGCCCAGGTCGATCAACAGCAGCGCGCTGTCACCCTTATCGGTGCGCAGCTGCGGCGTCACGGTGTGGCGCACGTCCTCCACGCGGGCGAAGGCGGTGATGACCAGCGACAGCGGCGATGTCATTTCGCGCTGTTCATTGCCTTCCTGCCAGCGGGTTTTCATCGACATTGAGTCTTTACCCACCGGAATGGTGATGCCCAGCGCCGGGCACAGCTCTTCGCCCACCGCTTTCACCGCTTCGTACAGGCCGGCGTCTTCGCCCGGGTGGCCGGCGGCGGCCATCCAGTTGGCGGACAGCTTCACGCGCTTCAGGCTGCCGATTTCCGTGGCGGCCAGGTTGGTCAGCGCTTCCCCGACCGCCAGGCGGCCGGAGGCGGCGAAGTCCAGCAGCGCCACCGGCGCGCGTTCGCCGAGCGACATCGCTTCGCCGTAGTAGCTGTCCAGACTGGCGGTGGTCACCGCGCAGTCGGCTACCGGGATCTGCCACGGGCCGACCATCTGGTCACGCGCCACCATGCCGGTAACGGTGCGATCGCCGATGGTGATCAGGAAGGTTTTCTCCGCAACGGCCGGCAGATGCAGCACGCGTTTCACCGCGTCGGCCAGCGTGATGTTCTCACGCTGCACCGCCTCGCCATGCGCCTGCAGGCGGGTAACGTCGCGGGTCATTTTCGGCGTCTTGCCGAGCAGCACGTCCAGCGGCATGTCGATCGGCTGGTTGTCGAAGTGGCGGTCGTTCAGCGTCAGGTGCTGTTCTTCGGTCGCTTCGCCGATCACCGCATAAGGTGCGCGCTCGCGGCGGCAGATCTCGTCGAACTGCGCCATCTGCGCCGGGGCAATCGCCATCACGTAACGTTCCTGCGATTCGTTGCACCACACTTCCAGCGGGCTCATGCCCGGCTCGTCGTTGAGGATATCGCGCAGCTCGAAGCGGCCGCCGCGGCCGCCGTCGCTCACCAGCTCCGGCATGGCGTTGGACAGGCCGCCGGCGCCGACGTCATGGATAAACAGGATCGGGTTCTGGTCGCCCAGCTGCCAGCAGCGGTCGATCACTTCCTGACAGCGGCGCTCCATTTCCGGGTTGTCGCGCTGCACCGAAGCGAAGTCCAGATCGGCATCGGACTGACCTGACGCCATCGACGAGGCCGCGCCGCCGCCCAGGCCGATATTCATCGCCGGGCCGCCCAGCACCACCAGCTTGGCGCCGACGGTGATTTCCCCTTTCTGCACGTGATCGGCACGGATGTTGCCGATGCCGCCCGCCAGCATGATCGGTTTGTGGTAGCCGCGCAGCTCAACGCCGTTGTGGCTGTTGACGCGCTCTTCATAGGTACGGAAGTAGCCCAGCAGCGCCGGACGACCGAATTCGTTGTTGAACGCCGCGCCGCCCAGCGGGCCTTCGGTCATGATATCCAGCGCGGTGACGATGCGTTCCGGCTTGCCGAAATCCTGCTCCCACGGCTGTTCAAAGCCGGGAATGCGCAGGTTGGACACCGAGAAGCCGACCAGGCCGGCCTTCGGCTTGGCGCCGCGGCCGGTAGCCCCCTCGTCGCGGATCTCGCCGCCGGAGCCGGTCGCGGCGCCCGGCCACGGTGAGATCGCCGTCGGGTGGTTGTGGGTTTCCACTTTCATCAGGATGTGCGCGTCTTCCTGATGGTAATCATACGTGCCGTTGTCCGGCGCGGCGAAGAAGCGACCGACCTGCGAACCTTCCATCACGGCGGCGTTGTCTTTATACGCCGACAGCACATAGTCCGGCGTCTGCTCATAGGTGTTCTTGATCATCTTGAACAACGATTTAGGCTGCTGTTCGCCGTCGATGATCCAATCGGCATTGAAAATCTTGTGGCGGCAGTGCTCAGAGTTGGCCTGCGCGAACATATAAAGTTCGATATCCGTCGGGTTGCGCCCCAAACCGGTAAAGGCATTCAGCAGGTAGTCGATCTCGTCCTGAGCCAGCGCCAGGCCGAGCCGGACGTTGGCCTGCTCCAGCGCGGTGCGCCCTGCACCCAGCACGTCGACCGACTGATACGGTGCCGGCTGATGGTGCGCGAACAGCTGTTCGGCCTGTTGCAGCTCGCTGAAGACGGTTTCCATCATGCGATCGTGCAGCAGCGCGGCAAGCTGGTGCCACTGGGTTTCCGTCAGCTCGGGTGCCTTGACGTAGAACGCCAGGCCGCGCTCCAGGCGCACCACCTGCTGCAGACCGCAGTTGTGGGCGATGTCGGTGGCTTTGGAAGACCAGGGAGAAATGGTGCCCGGACGCGGCGTGACCAGCAACAACCGGCCTTCGGGAGCGTGTTCGGCGAGAGAAGGACCGTACTTGAGCAGCCGCTGAAGTTTGGCATGTTCTTCGGCACTCAGCGGTGCGCTGACATCGGCAAAGTGGACGTACTCGGCGTAGATATCACTGACGGGCAGGTGAGCGTCCTGGCAGCGGGACAGCAGTTTGGTAATGCGAAAAGCCGATAAAGCGGGCGAACCACGCAGAATTTCCATAATCAAAGTTCTCTCGTCTTCGAAGCGACGGATAAGACGCTTCATTGGGCGCAACAGGGGAAAACGCGCGTCATTATAGAGAATCCTCGCCGCCGACGAAACCGTTTGCGTAGGGATTATTGATAAAAGCGTGCCGCACCGTCGAATTGTCATAACGTGTCAATAAAGTTGCACACTGGCGTTTTGTTGCGCAAAATGCCCCCCGCACTGGTGATTTAACCATGAGAAAAGTCGCGGTTGTCGTCGCCGGTGTACCTGTGCCACCACTGGATAACTATTTGAAACGTCTTAAAATAAACTACATCCTCATCGGCGTTGTCACCCTGCTTCTGGCTCTCGCGCTGTGGCCCAATATTACCTGGCGCAGCGGCCAGGGCGGGCAACTCCAGGAGATCATCTCCCGCGGCGAGTTGCGTATCAGCACGCTGAATTCACCGCTGACCTATTTCAACACCAAGCAAGGGCCGGGTGGGCTCGACTACGAACTGGCCAAGCGCTTCGCCAACTACCTCGGGGTAAAGCTGGTGGTGATCCCCCATCAGAACATCAATGACCTGTTCGACGATCTGGACGACGACGACGCCGACCTGCTGGCTGCAGGCCTGATCTACAACCAGGAGCGCCTCAGCCGCGCACGCACCGGCCCCGCCTACTACTCCGTTTCCCAACAGCTGGTGTACCGGCTGGGCACCCCGCGGCCAAAAGGCTTCGCCGACATTAAAGGCAAGCTGGCGGTCGCCTCCGGTTCTGCGCACGTCAGCACGCTAAAGCAGCTCAAACAGGATAAATACCCGGATCTCGCCTGGGAAGCCTCCAGCGATCTCACCTCCAAAGAGCTGCTGGAGCGGGTTGCCGACGGCAAGCTGGACTACACCCTCGGCGATTCGGTGACCATCGCGCTGCTGCAGCGCATCCATCCGCAGTTGGCGGTGGCGTTCGACGTCACCGACGAAGAGCCGGTCACCTGGTATCTGAAACGCGACGGCGACGACAGCCTGTACGCGGCGATGCTGGACTTCTACAGCCAGATGGTAGACGACGGCACCCTGGCACGGCTGGAAGAGAAGTACCTTGGCCACGTCGGCAGCTTCGACTATGTGGACACCAAAACCTTCCTGTCGGCCATCGATTCGGTGCTGCCCAACTTCCGCCCGCTGTTCGAGAAGCACGCCAACGAGATCGACTGGAAGCTGCTGGCGGCCATCGCCTATCAGGAATCGCACTGGAATCCGCAGGCCACCTCGCCCACCGGCGTGCGCGGCCTGATGATGCTGACCCGCGCCACCGCCGACGGCCTGGGGGTCAACGACCGCCTCGATCCGGAAGAGAGCGTTCAGGGCGGCGCCCTTTACCTGCAGCGGCTGATGGCCAAGGTGCCGGACAGCGTGCCGGAAGACGAGCGCATCTGGTTCTCGCTGGCGGCCTACAACATGGGCTGGGGCCACATGCTGGACGCGCGCAAGCTGACCAAGACGCAAAAGGGCAATCCGGACAGTTGGGTCGACGTCAAACAGCGCCTGCCGATGCTCAGCCAAAAACGCTACTACCCGCAGTTGACCTACGGCTATGCGCGCGGGCGTGAAGCCTACAACTATGTAGAAAATATCCGCCGCTACCAGGTCAGCCTGGTGGGCTATCTGCAGGAAAAAGAGAGAAAGGCGGCGCAAGCGGCCGCCGAGCAGGAGGCGTTGGGGAAAGGCTATCCGACGGTGATGCCGGAACTGGCGCTCAACTACTGATTATTCCGGCTTATCCGCCGCCCGCTGCGCCAGCCTGAGCGCTTTTTTTTGTTCGCGGCGCAGGCGGAAGAAATTGCTCAGGGTGGCGGCGCATTCGTCCGCCAACACGCCCGAGACGATCTCCACCTGATGGTTCATGCCCGGATGGCGCAGAATGTCCACCAGCGAACCGGCCGCGCCGGTTTTCTCGTCGGCGGCGCCATACACCAACCGACGGATACGGCTGTGCACCATCGCACCGGCGCACATCACGCAGGGCTCCAGCGTGACGTACAGCGTGGCGTTCAGCAGGCGGTAATTTTGCAGCACCGCGCCGCCCTGGCGCAGCGCCATGATCTCGGCATGTGCGGTAGGATCGTGTCGGCCGATCGGGCGGTTCCAGCCCTCGCCGATGACCTGATTGTCCAGCACCAGCAGCGCACCCACCGGCACCTCGCCCTCTTCCTGCGCGCGCAGGGCCAGCTGCAATGCCTGACGCATCCAGTACTCATCATTATATTCAGTCATCGCATAATTCCTCGTGCGCTTTTGCGGCGGGCATTATACACACTAGCCTCCCTTTGTCGTAGCCGCCCGCCAATGGCTATACTGGCCAAATCAGCGTGTGATTCAGGGACAAGAAGCATGAAACTCAGTAAAAAGAACGCCACCGTGGTGCGTAAGGCGCTGGACGGCTGGGTTGGGGAAGGCGCCTTGACGCCCGAACAACGGCAGCAACTGCTGCAGCATGTGGACGTGCAGCCTTTCGACTGGCGGCGGCTGGCGCGCTATGCGTTTCTCGCCGCGCTGGCCTCGCTGCTGATCGCCGTCACCAGCCTGTTCGCCGACAGCGAACTGCTTGCATGGCTCAGCGGACTGTTCCGCTTCGACGCGCCGGTGCGCATGGCGATCGCCGGCGTACTGGCGGCGCTGGCCTACGTCTGGGCGCTGCGTCGCCGCCGGCGCCACCCGGAAAAACGCTACGGCAACGAGGCGGCGCTGTTTGTCGCCGTGTTGCTTACCGCCTGCGCCTTATGGCAGCTGGGGGTCTGGCTGGATAACGGCAGCGGCCGGGTTTCCGTGCTGCTGCTGTTCGCCGCGCTGCTGTACGGCGCGATCGGCTGGTTCAGCCGCTCCGGGCTGGTGTGGTGGTTCGCCCTGCTGTCGCTCGGCAACGCCTTCGGCGCCGAGACCGGTTACCTGTCCGGTTGGGGGGCCTACTGGCTCGGCATGAGCTACCCGATTCGCTTTATCGCCTTTGGTGCAGTGCTGATCGCCGCCGCGTTGCTGCTGCGGCCGCTGTTGGCGCAGCGCGGTCTGCAGCGGGTGTCGCTGGCGATGGGCCTGCTGTACCTGTTTATCGCCCTGTGGCTGCTGTCTATCTTCGGCAACTACGGCGATCTCGACAGCTGGTACAGCGCACGCCAGATCGAGCTGTTCCACTGGAGCCTGCTGTTCGGGCTGGTCGCCCTCGCCGCCATTTGGCTGGGGCTGAAGCATGACGACGCCATGCTGCGCGGCTTCGGGCTAACCTTCCTCGGCATCAACCTGTATACCCGTCTGTTCGAGTTTTTCTGGGACAGCATGCCGAAGGCGATTTTCTTCGTGCTGCTCGGCCTGAGCCTGTGGGCGCTGGGGCATTATGCGGAGAAGATTTGGCAGCTGGGGCGCAAGCCGCACGACGTGACCGACGACTGATCGCGGTACCGACAAAAAGCAATAAGGGCGGGATCCCCCGCCCTTGATTTATTCCAGCTGTTGCAGCTCGCCCTGCTTGCTTACCCGCCAGCGGTGCTCGCAAAAGAACAGCAGCGGATTATCCTGCTTACTGTCGCTGTAACCGCTGTATAGCTTCAGCGGCGCCCCGAGCCGTTGCTCCAGTTGCACCACTTTCTGCGCTCCCAAGCAGCGCAGGGTCAAGACCCAGCCGCCGCAGCGGCGCGTGATGCGGCTGCCGATCAACCGCACCTGCGGCAGAAACGCCGAATCGCGATACACCTGCTCCACCAGCCGTTCCGGCGAGCCGGTAATCAGCCACACTTCGGCATCGTGCTCTTCCAGGTACTGCCGCAACCGCATTTGCACCACCGGAAATGCGGTCACCTTCTGGCGAAAGGCCTCGATAAACTGCCGCTCCAGCGCCTTCAGCGTCGCTTCGGAACGCCCGAAAGTGATCGCCCACAGCAGCAGGCTCATCGGCCAACGCGCGGCGCGCCCCAGCAGCAGCAGCGCCAGACCGATCGGCAGCAGCAGCGGTATCACCAGCAACAGGTTCAGCGGCAAACGGCGCAGCAGAAAGCGCAAGAAACTGCCGAACATATCCTCCTGATGCAAGGTGCCGTCCAGATCGAAAAAGACCACGCGGCGCCCCTCTGAGGCCGATGGTTGCTGCTTGACGCTCAAACGCTACTCCTCGGGATCGTTGAACCCCATCATCCAGGTGAAGAGAAAACCGGCGATAATCGTAATCAGCATCCCCGCCAGATACAACATCACCTTACCTGAGACGATGGTCAACGCCAAAGGCAGTCCCGAAATGCCGAAGGTGATGACCGTCGCCACCTTCCAGTAGCTGATGAGCGCACCGCCGACCGCGCCGCCGAGGCAGGCGCCGATAAACGGCCGGCCCAGCGGCAGCGTCACCCCGAAGATCAGCGGCTCGCCGATGCCGAGAATGCCGACCGGCAACGCCCCTTTGATCACCTTCTTCAGCCGCGCGTTGCGGGTTTTCAACAGCACCGCCAGCGCCGCCCCCACCTGACCGACGCCGGCCATCGCCAGGATCGGCAGCAGCGGGTTGGAACCGTGCGCCTGCACCAGCTCGACGTGGATCGGCACCAGCCCCTGATGCAGGCCGGAGAGCACCAGCGGCAGGAACAGCCCCGAGAGCAGCGCTCCCACCAGCAGCCCGCCCTTGTCGATAGCCAGATTGGCGCCGTGGGCGATGGCGTCGGAAATAATCCCCCCGATCGGCTGCAGAATCAGGATCGCCAACGAGGCGGTGACCAGCGTGGTCAGCAAAGGGTTAAGGATCAGTTCGACCGACTCCGGCAGCAGCGTGCGCAGGCGTTTCTCCACCCAGCACATCAACGCCACCACCAGCAGCACGGCGATCACTCCGCCGCGCCCCGGCTGCAACGCCTCGCCGAACAAGGTAATCTGCGCCAGCGCCGGGCTGGAGAGAATGCCGGCCATCACGCCGCCCATCGCCTGAGAACCGCCGAATACCCGCGCGGCGTTGACCCCGACCAAAATGTTCATGATGGCGAACACCGCGCTGCCGAAGATCGCCAACAGCCCCAGCACGTTCGGGTAGTCCACCGCCAGCTGGCCGGCGATGTCAGGCCGTTTCAGCAGGTTGATGATGCCGGTGATCAAACCCGAGGCGATAAACGCCGGGATCAGCGGAATAAAGACATCGGCCAGCTTTTTCAGCGCGCCGCTCATCGGCGCAGCGTATTTTTGCTTGGCCTGCGCCTTGGTGCGCGCCGCATCACCGACGGCGACGACGGGCTGCGCGCTGCCGCTCAGCAAGGCGCGCATGGCGTCCACCACCTTGGCAGCGGCGCCTGGGCCGACGATAAACTGATGCTGCTCACCCTGTTTGATATAGCCTTTCACGCCGGGCAGCTGCTTGAGGGCGGCCAAGTCCAGACGCTGCTCGTCGCTGACCTCGACGCGCACCCGCGTCATGCAGTTCTCCAGTTTGAGGATATTGCCCTCGCCCCCCACGCCCGCCAGGATCTGTGTCGCCAATGCCGTTGTCTTGTCCATCGCCGCCCCCACCGTGAATTAACGCGCCAGCGCCGCGCGCAGGTAACCGTCGTGCTGCTGCAGTCGCTGCAGCGCCTCTTCGGCGCTGACGCCGGCCAAAATCATCAGGATCGCCGGTTTAACCTCAAAGTCGGTCTGCGCCAGCGCCGCCTCCGCCTGAGCGCGTTCGGCGCCGGTGGCCTCCACCACGATGCGGCAGGCGCGATCCACCAGTTTGACGTTGGTGGCCTTCACGTCCACCATCAGGTTCTGGTAGACCTTGCCCAGCTTGACCATCGCGCCGGTCGACAGCATGTTGAGCACCAGTTTCTGTGCGGTGCCGGATTTCAGGCGCGTCGAGCCGGTCAGGGCCTCCGGCCCCACCACTGGCGAGATCGCCACCTGCGCTTCATGCGCGATCGGCGAATCCGGGTTGCAGGAGATGGCCGCCGTCGGGCAGCCCAGCCCACGCGCATAGCGCAGTGCGCCAATCACATAAGGCGTGCGCCCGGAGGCCGCCAGCCCCACCACCATATCGACGGCGGTGAGGTTCAGCGCACGGAGATCGGCTTCGCCCAGGGCATCGTCGTCTTCCGCCCCCTCCACCGCTTTGAGCAGCGCGCCCGGCCCGCCGGCGATCAGCCCCACCACCACGCCGTGCGGCACGCCGAAGGTCGGCGGGCACTCGGAGGCATCCAGCACGCCCAGGCGGCCGCTGGTACCGGCGCCCAGATAAATCAGCCGCCCACCGGCCTTCAACGCCGCCGCAGCCAAATCGACCGCCTGCGCAATCGCCGGCAGCACCTTTTCAATCGCCTCCGGCACCTTGCGGTCTTCCTGGTTAAAGCAGCGGACCATGTCCAGCGTCGACATCTCATCCAGCCCCATGGTGGCCGGGTTGCGGGTTTCCGATACCAGTGCGCCTAAGTTCATCTGTTCACCTTTGAATTTTTAATTCACAAAATTAAATCAATATTTGAATATTTTATTCAACAAAGCGAGCGCTATTTGTTATTTTAACGACGAGCTCACAAAAATTTTCACCGCGCGTTTTCGCCCTCTGCGTGGCAAAATAGCCGCTGGTTTCCAGGGAAAGAACAATGAGTACCCTTCTGCGCATTCGCCAGATGTATCCGACACTGGCGCAAAACGACCGCAAACTGGCGGATTTTCTGCTGAATAACGCCGAGCAGGCGCGCCATCTCAGCTCACAAAAGCTGGCCCAGCTGGCAGGCATCAGCCAGTCGAGCGTGGTCAAGTTCGCCCAAAAGCTGGGCTATAAAGGTTTCCCGGCGCTGAAGCTGGCGCTGAGCGAGACGCTGGCCCAGCCGCAGGCCGAACCGGTAGTGACCGTTCACAACCACATCCTCAGCAGCGACACGCTGAAAATCGTCGGTGAAAAACTGCTGGCGGAAAAGCAGGCGGCGCTGCGCGCGACGCTGGACATCAACAGCGAAGAGCGGCTGCATCAGGCGCTGGACATGCTGCGTCAGGCGCGCCGGGTGATGCTGATCGGCATCGGCGCTTCCGGGTTGGTGGCCAAGGATTTTTCCTTCAAACTGCTGAAAATCGGCGTGATGGCAGTGGCCGAAGCGGACATGCACGTCCAGCTGGCGGCGGTACAGGCGCTGGATAAGCGCGATCTGCTGCTGGCTATCTCCTTCAGCGGCGAACGGCGTGAAATCAATCTGGCGGCGGAAGAGGCGCGCCAGGCCGGCGCCAGAGTGCTGGCGCTGACCAGCTTCTCTCCCAACGGCCTGCAGCAGCGCGCGGACCACTGCCTCTATACCATCGCCGAAGAGCCCCACACCCGCAGCGCGGCCATCTCCTCCAGCACGGCCCAGTACGCTCTCACCGATCTGCTGTTTATGGCGCTGATCCAACACGATCTCGATCATGCCCGCGACCGCATCAAGCACAGCGAACAGTTAATGAAAAAGTTGGTTTAACCGGTATAATGCCGCTGCGAAAAATACCCCTGTTAATAATGAGAGATACGCCATGGCCCTGCTAATCACACGCAAATGCATCAACTGCGACATGTGCGAGCATTGATTTAATTTACTTGTTAATCAGCAAGTTGTCTTCATGTGTTATTTTTTGCGTTCCTTTAATTTCATCGTCATCCTCCTATCGATACCTACCCCGCAACACAAAATCGCTTAATCATTGTGTTGCCCAACTTGCCAAAACGCATAATCCATCCAGATAATTCTGTATATGTACCCAGATATAAAAGGTGACATCTATGGGTAGCATTACCCTCGCCGGCCGACAGATATTCATTCTCAACGAAAACGACAGATACCCAGAACCTCAGCAGAACAGCCCTCCGATGTTCGCAATCCGCGAAGACGAGGAGCAGCAGCACTGGCTTTATGTTTGGCATAAGGGGGGCTGGCCGCTCGTGTCAGATGTACCGTTTCAGACTCAAGGTAAAGCCGTTGATGCGGCCATAGCGTTTAATTTTGATGTGCTTTACAAGTGATAGGTGCTGCCCCTGCCGATGTTCAACCTTACTGAACACTACGAGGCCGGCGACGGGGCAGCCGATTTTAGATAGGGTCAACGTTCCCATTTTCAAGGGCCGCGGTTTCCTCCCCGGGTTCAGGTGTTACTTCAACTTCGCGTACAGGCATTTCCAGGCGCAGATCAATCCAACGCCCGGCCGGAATATCCATCGGTTCACCGACCACAATCGCGGCTGTGTCGATGTCAAAGCGGCGTTTGCTGACCTTCACATAGATTATGCCATCCTTGCCGGTGTCGGCTGATACGAAGCATAGGCGGTTGCCGTTCACGTCCTGAGGTACTTCGATGTTCCAGCCCTCTTCCGCAAAACCTAATGCGCCGGTGACTTTGTAAACGCCAGTGGAAACCCGCTCAGCTGATACTCCTGCCGCTTCACCGTTCACCGCCGCGCAACCAGAGAGTGAAAAACCGCCAGAGAGATAGTCGTCTTGCATTGATTCTGGGGAGCCGGACAACCTGGCGATCGGCGAGGCTGCCTTCAGGAACCCATTCCCGTCAACTGTAACGTTATAATCTGAGTAAGTGTTTTTTATTGCGTAGGCTTTATAACCTGCTGGCTGGCTTGCCTGCCATTTGTATTCGGCCATCGGCACAACGCCCCCCATTACCTGCCCATCAACGTTGCCAATCAATGTAACACTCGGCACGTTAAATGCCGGACCTGAAATCCACAGTTCCCATTGCGCGGTAGTTTCATTGAATGCAGCACCAACCTCGATATCCGAAGCTCCCGGAGTTACGCCGAGAGAAAGAATTTCTAGCCCACGGGCATGCAATGCCGTCGTTGTCGCTCCACGCCCGCTGAAGTAAACATATTTTACATCCATCCCCGGCAAGCCATAGTTACGACCACCAACAATTGCAAAATGAACGCCTATCGAACCTGTTGCTGTGATAATACTGGTAGCGATTTTACAATAGCGTCTCGCTCCAGTGGGGCCCTGAATACGTGGAGGTACAACTTGCCCATACTGTCCGTTTTTTATTGCGGATGCCAGAGTGCCAGCCGCATTGTTTTCACTGATTTTTGCCGCCGCTGCCGAAGCCGCTGATTTGTCGGCAGACAAAGCCGCCTCAGCTCGCAGGCGATCGACAGTTTGCACTATCTCTGGCGTGATATCACTTTCACCTGAACGACGCAGGAAATCATTGAGTGTACCGGGTAGGGAGTCGGTATAAACCTCTATAGTGCCCACTCGTTCCGGCTGTGCGCCATAAACTGACACAATCACCTCGTAGGCACCTGGCTCAACATTTAGCGAATACCGGCCCGTATCATCGGTGACAGATTGCGACTTCGCTAAATTCAACACCGTGGAAGAAGTTTTCATCGAGCGCATCGTAATCGTTACGCCAGAACGAGAATCGCCGTAAGGTCCCTTTAGTACGCCGCTGATTAATACCATTATTTATTTCTCCTTCAGTAAATTCAATTCGGTATCAAGGCGGGAGATTAACCGCCCCTGCTCTTGAATAGCCTTAAGTGCAAGATTCAATAGGTTTTGGATGTCTGGATATTTGTATGAATCCTCACCAATTGTCTTTCTTATAAGTTCATCAGAGATTAACTCCAGTTCTTGCGCAATAAGGCCACAGCTTGAACTCATTTTATCAGGCGCGTTCGGAGCATCTTGCGTATAGTCAAAACTGACAAAATTCATTTTTTCCACAATGGAAAGTGCGTAATTATCCGGGGCAGGTGCAATATTTTCCTTGAATTTTATATCGCAAGAACCGCCTGGGTTACTCGCCGAATAAACTCTAACACCATTCTCCTGAAGCAGATATCCAGACTCTGTTGTCACGGCTTTGTTATTGCCATTTATTGAGAATGAAATATCCAGCACAGAACCTGCTGATGGACGATTTGACATAAAAGATAAATATGAAAAACCAGTATCACCAACAGCAACAGAAATTCTAGATTTTAACTGATTGGAACCACTCTCTGCTTGCCAAAACCCAATAGTTTGAGCGACTTTAGCCCCTTGATTCCTCAGATTAATGTCGTTAAATTTATCTACTTGTAGAGCATTAGTTATACGAGAGTCATTGCCAGCTGCCACTGTCCCCGCAGTAGTTCCGACATCACGAGACGCCGAGTTGCCGAGGTCGCTTTTATTGGCCTTTTTATCGACTTCTGTTTTATCCGCCTTCAAATTCAATGCAGCGGTAAAACTATTCCAGGCCGGGCCGGTGTAAGTGCTGCCGTCAGGCAATGTCACCGTAATGTTTCCGGTGCCGCTGAATACCTGTTGCCAGTTGTTTTTATCGAGGTTCAGCCCGCGTAGGGCTTTGGCTGTCTCTGCGGCCAGCTGTGCGGTAATGGTGTTCATCGCGTCACGCGGTACGGCATACCATGCCGCGCCCGCCTGCGTTGGGCCGTCATAGGCTTTAATCAGCGTCGCCTGTGTGGCGCTATCAACGGTTTTCACCGGTAGCGTATACGTGACGCCGCCGACAACGCTCACGATGAAATCACCGGCTTTCAGCTCGGTATTGAACGCCGTTCCCGTACCTTTCACTATGGCGGAGTTGTTCGTTAGGGTAAGAGTGCCTGCGGGCATGATGCTCTCCTAAATCGTTGCATGAAAAAACCGGCTCAGTGGCCGGTTGTTAGAAATAATGGTCTGCGTTAATCACCATGAGCGGCATCTGTGACGAGTACCATCGGTTTGACGTATTCCACTGGGTCTGTATTCTTCTCCCTGATTCAGAACGCCAGAATTGGACGGCGCTGCCGTTAAACCGATAGCCGCAGCTGTAGTAGTTATAAACCCCGCCGCTACCTTGAGAGTCACCACGCATAAACGCATTAACGGCAAGGGGAATCATTGGCCTAGCTATCCCTGTATCGATTAAATCTTCGGGGTTCCTGCCGACATTCACCGAACGACCATCCCAAACTAACGGCTCTGTATCGCTGGTGAATGTGTTATTACCGGCAGCGTTCTTTATCACCATTCCGTAGCCGCTTGGCGTCGGTGGGTAATAACCGCTGTTCATAATGACCACTTTCACATTGGCTGTGGTTAACACTGCTTCACCGGAACCATTATCACGCGATACCGTTAATTCGTTATATTGCACAGCATGGTAAATAGAAACGCCGGGGTCATCGCACCGTACAAAGACAACCTTGGTGTTATCGTTTTGAACGACTGGCAATGTCCATTTGCCGTTAATCGTCACTTCCCCTTTCCACGCAACAAAGCCCAGCCTGGACGAACTGTTAATGCTCATCCAGTCCACCGAGTTTTGAATCATTATTCCATACGTGCCGGAAACTGATTGCGGCGGTTGAACCTGGTATATGCTGAACTCGGTAAAGAACGCCTGCTGATTTGCATTGGTAAAATCAACAATTATCCTCCCCCCATCGGTTCGCCATCCAGTAACCCCGCCGTAAGACGGGGGATTTGTCTGGCTGCCGAATATATACCCGGTCTGACCAACCAGAAAAACCGGGTTCCCAGCGACGTAATCAGGCGGAGTATAAATCTTTTGTTTATTGCCATCCGCCCAGGGTTCTTTATCGTTGGCTAACAGTGAAATGCTATTAACCGCCGCCAGCTCTTTGCCATTCATCCACAGGCCATACGCCACGTTACAACCTCCCCATTCTCACCCGCAGATTACCGCCAGCGTCATAAACATTAATCTGGTCGCCGCGTATCTCCATGCGCCCATTACCGTCGCCGCCGTTAATCTGGATTTGCCCGGCCCCTGCACCGCTTTTATCCATACGCCAACCGCTGGTCGCGCTGAAATTGTCGGACTGAATAAATCCACTGATTTTGGCGTTTGTGATTGCTGCATCCGCTATTTTCGCCGACGTGATAGAGGCGTTCTGAATGAAAGCATCGCTGATAAACACCTGGCCGTTAACCACAGCGAACGGCGAGTATTGCGTGTCGCCGCTGCCGCTCATCAGCACGAACTGATTGGCGTTGAAACCGATGCGAGTGATAACGGGTTTGCCGGTTTCCGCCAGCACGGCGATCGACATGCCCGCGTTGTAGAACACGCCGTTTACCCTCACACCGGCTTTCAGTGTGTGGATGGCCGTTGCGCCGTCAGCATCAACGGTTGCCGTCAGCTTGTCCTCAAGTACCGCTGTCACGTCGTCAATCTGCGCCTGCACCTGCGTAGACAGTTCGGCCAAGGCGTGATCGACTTCCGCTATCGTGGTTTTCACCACCAGAATATCAGCCCGCACCGTGCCGTACTGCGCCCACTGGTGCTCAACCGTCGCGTTGTTGGCCAGCGCGTTCTGGATGATAGCCTCAATGTTTGTGTCAATGTCGCCAGTGAGGCGGTCGCCGTCCTTGTCGGTAAGGAACCCATCGCCGATGCTCTCCAGGTAGTCTCCGGCATTAGCATTGGATTGCCCTTTAATCCAGCCTGTCCAGTCGCCCTGATTGCCGGTACGGTCTTGCAACCGCGCGCGGAACCAGAACTCCTGCCCCGCCTTCAACCCGGTCATGGTGTGCGTGTGCAGCGGGTACGGGATATCGGCCAGCAACATCGCGTTATTCCCGGCGGCGTTGTCCGCATACTGAATTTCGGTTTTCAGCGTGTCTTCGGCCCCGTCTGGGAATCCCCAATCGAGCTGGATACCCCACAGTAACGGAGATGCCTTGAAGCCGACCGGCACCGGCGGCTTGCCTTCTTTCCCCTTCAGGTAGGTTTCCGGGGCATTCGCCCAGATACTGGAAATCTCTGCCGCGTTTATGGCGCGCACACGGGCCTGATATCGGCCAGCGTAGATACCAGGCACTTCGAAGCCCTGCGTTGATGTTCTTGCCGCTGGTATCCAATTTCCGTTATCTCTCCGCCATTCAGCCTCGTAGGCAATAGCGCTCTCAGCCGGTTCCCAAGTTACACGTAGGGTGGTTACCGCGATATTCTGGTTGATAGTTGAGAAGCTGCTGATCGCCACATTCTTCGGCGGAGGTTGCACGCCCGGAGGAATAACCGTGATCGGGCGATCCTCGATGCGAGCGCCGGTATCGATACGCGCATATTTGTTCGGGTCATGCTCTATGGCTGTAATATCAAACGACACGCCATCTTCATTTTCTGTAACACCGGTAACACGGAATAGCTGAATCGCCAGATCGGAGGCATCAACAGCCCAGACGCATTCCGCCACAGGCACTTCGCTGTATTCAGTAGTGACCGTAACAATACGGCCATTTACCGATTGAATCGTGCGAGCTTGCGACTTACCCGATGGTAGGTTAACGATCAGGCGCTCACCCACTGCCGCCGATGACTCACGATCAAGGGTAATATTGCGGCCAGAAACGGCACTGATGCGGCCACCCAATGGCCTACCCGCCAGCGTTTCATCTGCCACACCGATGATATAACCAGGCAGCGGAATGTTACCGTCCATACCTACGGTAAAATTAATCACCCGATCTTTATCATTGGTCAGCAGCAACCAGCGACCACGGCGGATAGCTTCGGTTTCGCGGGTGCAACCGATCGCCGTAATGTCAGCCTGCTTGATGTTGTAGCGGCGGATAAGTGCATTTTCAAACACCGGCGCCACTGCGTCCTGATAGCCGTTTGCCGGGTCCGCCCAGCTGACCATCGCCATGCTGTAGTGCGTTTTCTCGCTGGCGCTGGAGTCTCGAAACTCCCCATCCTTCACGTTGGCGCGGGTGTAGGTGTAATCCAGATCGCGAGGCATATCAGCCAGCGCGTTCATGCTGTTCTTTGCCCAATAAGTCATGCCACGAAAGATGTTGGCGAAGTCGCGCAGAACCGTCCAGGCTTCTTCCTGTGACTGGATATAGGCATCACACAAGAAACGCGGCTCCAGCCCATCACCGCCCCGCCCATCCGGCACCAGCTGATCGCAATACTGAGCAATGGCGTACAAGTCGAATTTCGTCATCACCAGATTTTCGGCTTTGATACGCTCGCCGATGCTGTATCGGTCGTTAATCAGAAGATCGTAGAAAACCCACGCCGGATTATTTGTCCAGGCCCACTTAAACGAGCCGTCCCATGTGCCAGTATATGAGCGGGTTATCGGGTCGTAGGTTGTCGGTACACGAACGATGCCCATTTTTGGCTCACACGATACCGCTGGGATATTCTGGAACTGTTTTGCGTCAAACTGCACAAACAGCAATGCGGTTTCTGGATAACGCAACTTCACATCAATCAGCTCGGTAATAGACTCCGTAACCATTTTATCGGCGATGCGGTTACTGGTGCTGTTCGGTGTGAGACGCCGCACACGCACCTGCCAGCCGGTCGTCGCTTTTGGCAGGTCAATCCGATGACTACGCTCATATTTCGTTGTTGTCTTGCCGTCGATAGCGGTCTTCAACATTTCCTGATACGCGCCGCCATCCGTCGCCACGTCGATCGCATATTCAATCCGGTAGCCGACTACATCACCGTTATCTAACTGCTGCTGCAACTGCTGCCATGAGAAGCGCAAACGAAAAGCGGACAGCTGGGTGTTCGTCAATGAGCGAACCCACGGGGTCTGACTGGTTAACTCTGTGCCGACAGTGATTTCATTCTCTACATCAGGCATGCCTTGAATGTATTCCTGATCGGGTGTGCCAGGGCGAAATTCCCACTTCACGCCTGGAAAGTTTTGAGTACCATCAGCGGCAACAATTGGCGTGCCATCAAGAAAAATGTTTGTGCCGTCCAGTCCTCCCTCCCATTCCCCCTCACCCAACGCCAAAAGGATTTTTGCGTAAGAGGTGGATTGCAAGGAATCGGGCGATTCAGTTGGGGTTGTGGTGTTACTACTTCCGCCTTTTCGACCTTTTATCGTTACATTTCTCATATTGCACCAATGAAAAGAGCCGCGATAAGCGGCGTAGTGAATACACTGATCAAATATCAGGGTTTACGGATAAAATTAAGGCACTATCTTGTAGTGACTCAGCCCGCCCATGTAGAGGCATGGACGTTTGAAATCAGAGGGATGGCTGATTAACTCTGAAAAGGATATCAAAATGGGTTCAATGCTAGATCTTGAGAAAAAAGTCGCAGAATTAGAAGGGAAGCTTACACATCTTCATATTCGAAGTGAGCTGACTCTTTATGTAATATCCGCAATGATTGGTGCTGGCGTTGTTAAAAAAGATGGTGTTCTTGAGCTAATACAAGATGCTGACCTCAGCGCCTTCAACTCACCAGATATTGCAAATGTAGAAAAAAACATTGTATCTAATCTTTTAGGCAAAGTAACCGTAACTCGATAGTTCCATTTTTAATATATGAATATAAGAAGATCGGTGTGTCGGTCTTCTTTTCTGTGGACTTTTCATCTGAATAAACTTTTCGATTCATAACTTCCTCCTGCCTCTCGGCTTACTGTTGATCTTCGGCATAGATACCAGCGGAAATAATTGCCCCACCGATGCGGCGCTTCCCGTAGCCAATTGGAACGGGGTTTCCTTGGGCAATGGTGTTAACCGGCCCTCCGAATGCGTAGCTGGGTTTATTGTCCGGGTCTTCCCTTCGAGCTAATCCATTTTGCATGGGGGAAAGCATCTGAACAACGCCACCTAGCATCATTGCTCCGCCTACTTGGAAACCATAAGCTGCGTTGCTCCAGTCACCAGTGTAAAAACCGTATACTGCACTGGCAGCAACAATCACGGCACCTAAAATAGTTTGAAATACCCCTGCCTTCTTACTTCCAATAATCAATGGCGCTATTCTTATATCCTCACAGCCTGAGAACTTTATTTCATCTATGCCAATATTATTTTTTCCATTAAAAATAGCGAATGTCAGCCCACGCCCCTTCGCTGTTTGTAAGAAGCGTTCAAATCCCGGAATGGTTACCGATAACGCTTTAATTGCTTCTCTTGGAGTGTCAATCACTAAATTATGAACGCGGCCGAAATTCGCACCAAGGGAACCATACAATCTTACAGTTCTATATCTCTGTATCATTTCCATCATTCGCCCCCATAAAAAAAGGCCGCTTTGCGGCCTCATGACAATTCAATTACATTCATCTGATAGTTGTTGGCTTTATATCAACATTACCGTTGCTATCAGTATAAACCCTTAAAACTTTTTCTTCGCCAGGGGAGATGTTAAAATCACGCTCTTGCCTCTCTTTTCCACTAGAACACAAGGCCTTTCCTTCATAAGCAGCACCAATTACCCATTCACCACTATTTATATGAAAAGTGACTTTTTCTTTTGGGTCAAGTCGAGCAGCTCTTTCACCATTTATAAATACTGTTGTGAGGCACCCACTGCCACCAAAACCGCTATCTCGAACAACCGTAATTAAGGCGTTAGTTTTAGCCGTATCTTGATATTTAAACACGCGTTCTGATGGTGCATTAATAGCCTGGCTAAGTGGCACAACGTCAGTAGAACAACCAGACAAAATAGCTGTGGCAGCAATGGCTAAAATGATTTTCCGCATTTTGAAATCCCTTCTTATGTAGGATTCAAGATGATAGCAGATTAGCGTCGTACCGCAGAGTGATGATCGTCCGCGCCAGCCAGTAACCGCCATACGGCACGCGCTGGCTCATGTGTCCGTACATGTGGTGGATCATTACGCCATCCCCCAGGTAAACCGCAGCGTGATTCGGTTCATCAGCGCGCACCTGCATAATGATTACGTCGCCGACCTGTATTTCACCGGATGCCGGTACAAACCCGGCTTCGGCGTAATGTTTCATGTAGAGGTTTTCACCCCGTTCCCACCAGCCATCATCCCGTTCAAAATTGGGGAGAGATATATTACGCTCCAGTGCATACCAGTCCCGCACTATTGCGTAACAGTCCCAGAACCCATGCACGAACGGGCGGCCCAGCAGCGGTTTTATACCCTCTGTAGGCATCACCTGCCGAATGTCTCCCTCCGGCCAACTGGCTATAATCCACGGCAGCTGTGACAGGTCACATTGTGCAAGATCTAGGTGACTCGGTTGCGTCGTTGCATCCGGGTGGCTATGAACGATAGCGACAATATCGCCGCTATCCTCTGCCTCGGCATAGTCCTCCGGCGCCAGGCTGAATTGTTCCGTTGGTTCAGGAGCCAAATTACGGCAAGGCACATAACGCTGTCGCCTGCCGTTCTGCACCACCAGCCCGCAGCACTCCCGTGGATACTCCGCTTCTGCGTGCGCCATGATCGCACTGATAATGTGCTTTCGCATGATCACCTCTTCAGCAAGGCGGAGCCAGGGAACCCGCCGAACGGCAGCGGATTACCTTTCCCCCAACGCGGCTCACACCCAGTAGAGAGCAGGCCAGAGCATTCATCCTTAGACGGGTCATCGGTCGGGTTGCCGTCAGCATCAAAATACTTGTTGCCGGCATACCCGCACGACGCACCGCGATACTGACCACGCATGCACCAGGTGCAGAGGCCGTGGATTTGCCGCGTCGGGATCATTAGCCCTTCAAGGTCAGCGGGTGAGGACAGCGCAAACTGAATTTCTTTGTTGTTGCCGTTGAGCTTGTGATCGATATACCAAACGTCAATATCTTCCTGAGAAGGATCGGCCTCCAGGTTGCCCTCGGGAAAATTGCGTGCATCAAGATAATGCGCGTAAGTGTCCCTGATCGTTACCTTTGCCTTGGCCATGTTCTGGTAGTACAGGCAAAGTGAGGCGATCGTGCCGTCGATGTTACTGACGGTCAGTGTAGGGCTTGGCGCTGATCCATCGCTGGTCACCTCAAGCCCTTCAATCTTCACCGGCCACGGTTTGTATTCCTGCCCCTGCCACCAAATAGACTTCGCCAGCAGCTTACCGGGGTCATCACCGGCGGCTTCCAGTTCACTTTCAGAATAGGGGATTGCATGGTTGTGGAAATACAGCTCTGGTCCGTTAAACTTCGTTCCGTCCACGACGAATAGACGCACTTTACTCCCAGGCTCAAGGCGCTGGTGATCGGTGTTTATCGACATAATTTGTCCTATGGATGATAGGCTCGGGTGAAGGTAACTGTCAGGGTGTAATTACGGCCCCGAGCATTGGTGAATGTGGGAGTTAAGGTAAAGGCCCCCGCATTGTATAGCCCCAATTTATGTAGCGGATTACGCCACCGGAATGAGCGATACCCTTTATGCTCCCGCAAAAACTCTACAATCGGCTCAATGAATGACCCGGGGCCGGTAAACGTTAATGGCCAGCTCTCCTTTTCGCTGTTGATGCCATCACCGGTCAGCTGTTTATACCCATCACCAAACTGAACCTCCCTGATAACTGGTTCAAACTCCCCCGCTGTACCATAACGGGGTGGGAATCCGAATGTCTTAAGTTGCGCCATTAACCCCTCCTGCCGCGAATAGCTCGATTCAACACCCCGTTTTGGCTGAGATCTTTATCTCTCAACTCACGGTATTTTTTCGCTACATAATTGCCGATATCAGATCCAAACGACTCCAGCCCAGGCATAGTTTGCTGTTGTGATGCCTGTCCATTGCCGTCTATGGTGATATTCACCTGTGGCGCCGACCCGGTCACACCTGCCGAGGCGGTGTTATACGCACTTACGCCCAAACGGCCATCTGGGCCACGCTTCAATGGCAATATGCCCTCTGCGCCAGCCTCACCCATCACGCCGGCCCCTTTGGCGAAAGCGAAGAACGTAGGCTGGTTCACTACCTGTCCGCTATATGCGCTCAATGATGGTGACGAATAAACGCCTCCTTTGGCGTTCGCAAACATTGGAACCTGACCGGGGTTATTGCCGCCACCACCCATGGCGCCGAAAAGGCTCTGTAATCCCTGGCTCATTGCCATACGCAACGCTATTTTGGCAAGGTCAGAGAGAATTGACGTAGTGAACTCTCTAAACCCGGCCTTCCCTGTCGTTACAAATGATGCCAATGCGTTTTCCATGCCTGAGAATGCTGAAGTGAACAGGGACTTTGTCATGCCGGCAGCATCCGATGCCTGATCCTGATAGTTGCTCCAGGCACTGGAAGCGCCGGCCATCCAGTCACTGCGCAACTTATCCTCAGCGGCATAGTAATCCTGAGCAGCTTGCAGCTGCCGCTGATAACCGACATCGTTCAGATCCCCGCCCTGATTTTGCCAACCCTGTCGAAGCTGAGCGAAAGTGCTTTCTCGCTGTGCGGCTCGATCCCCCAAACCGGCACTGCGCTGCAGCGCCTGCTGCTTTTCTGCCATTTGGATGACATATTTTGTCGAGGCATCCTGCAATTTGTTCAGCCGTTCCTGATGAGCAATTTGATCACCGAGTTCGGCTTTTTGCTCTGCCAGAGCCAGCACCTTGTCCTTGCTGGATAGCAGTGATTTTTCCTGAACAGAGAGTTGACGCTTGCCGGAAGCCTCTTCAAGCACTGTGAATTGCGCCTGCGTCTTCCACAGATCTTTGCGCTGCTGGCTGATCGTGTCATTCAGGCCCGTGTGCTGACGCAGCACCTGCAATTGCGCCTGAAGCGCCAGCAGTTCCGACTCTGCGCTATCCGATGCCTTTTCACCTGCCGGCGTGCGGTATTGTGGCCCCTTTGGTTTTTTCGGATCCTTGAATTGCTCGTTAATGCGCTGGATCTGCTTGTCACGCTCAGCTTCTGACTTGATCAGCCCTTTTTCAAAAGCTTCGTTCGTTTGCCGGATCAACTTCGCACGCTTTTCTTCCTTGGTTTGCAGCGTGGTTGCCAGCGCATCCTGCTGCTGTGCTAGGCGCAACCGATCCTGCTCTTCCGCTTTTTGCTGCTGCGCAATATTTGCGAGGCCTTGTTGAACACCGCGCTGCAGATTCAGGGCGTCAAGCTGGGAGTTGAGAGAAGCAAGCTCTTCACGCCACGCCTGAAGTTTCCCGTTCTTCTGGTTGTAACCTGTCCGTTCCGAATTTTCGATCTGCGCCTGCAGACTGGCAGCACGTGACGCCAATTCAGCTGCAGCATCGCCGGCAGTTTTTTCACGAAAAACACCCGTGATGGCATCCCACATACCCCCGGCCATATCTTTCAGCGTGCGCATGTAAGACTCAACAGAAGAAAGCTCGGTTTTCATTTTTTCGGCAGCGCCATGCATGGCTTGTGCCGCCAAATCAGATGCCAGCTTCACCGCGTCCATGTGCCGCCCTTGCTCTTCAAGGGATCGAATGTTGGCGTACTGTTCAGCGGTCAGGAAATGCAGGCTTTCATTCAGCGCCAGAATCCCCTGGCTGGGATCCTTGGCAATAGCAGTGAATTTTCCGGCCAAGACGTCCAAGCCCTCACCACTTTCTTTCGAGAATGCAGCGATCGCCTGGCTTACCTGAGAAAAATTTGTTCCGGCCGGCGCGCCAGCTGCTAATAAGGCTTTCAGAGAGTCGGTGGCCGCGGTGAACGATTGGCCTGTAGCCATCCCCTGCTCAACCAGCCCCTGCAGCCCCTGTTTTGTCAGCCCAGACACGCCATTGGTTCTTGCTAGCTCTCTGTTGAGATCGGCAATTCGTGTGCTGCTGTCATATGCACCATAGGCAAGTAACCCCAATGCCACTGCGGATCCACCAAACAGCAACCGTGCCGGGGTAAGTAGCCCTAACATGGCACGCAGCGCGTTACCCATACCGCCAAAGCTATCTTTGATCTGGCCACCTTGCTGAATGGCCACTAACCACACTGGCGCTCCCGCGGCGAGTGATGTGGTGATATCAGTAATCTGCATCGGCAGCTGGCGCATAGCCATACGATATTGGCCTGCGGAGATCGCACCACGTTTCCAGGCGTCCTCCTGTTCACGGATTTTGGCAATCAGCGGCGCCGCCTGCTGCGACACGCCTAATTGCGCAGCCTTGTACTCCTGAATCTGAGATGAAGTTTTTCCCTGCAGGGCAACCTGCTCACGCAATTTTTGCAGATAACGCTCTTTGGCCTGCTCAGCTGCATGCTCAGCCTGAGCTAATGCCCGCTCTTTGGTAGCAGTTTCCGTAACCAGAGAAAGATAATCGCCCTGCGTTATATTACCTGCAGCCCTCGCAGCCCTGATCTGCTGCTGGATCACCCGAAGATTTCTGAGGCTGTTTTCCTCACCCTTAATCGCATCGATTTGGCGGAAAAATGATGCAGTCAGACGATCCTGAGCGTCACCAGTAACCTGGGTTTGCTGCTGCTCCTCTCTCAGTCTGGCGCTAAGCTCTGCGATTCGCTGGTGCGTTTCATCAACGGCGCGCGATGCCTCAGCCCACTTACCCTTCATGCCATCTACGGCAGTGGATTGGCTGGCCAGCATCTTTGTGGTTGCGCTGGCGCTGTTTTCTGCTATTCCGCCGATCGCAGATGCCTGACGCTCAGCCAGGCGTCGCATGCGTTCAGTAGACACATCAGCTTTTCGGCTAGACTCGAGCAGTTGACGTTCAACACGTCCCATCTGCTCCTGAAACGAAACTGTATTTGCATCCAGATTGACGACGAGATCAGCAATCTGCTCAGCCATAGCGAACCCCTCCGAAAATCCCCTCTCCGATCAACATAAGATCATCGTCCGTCTGCTCTATTTCCGGCTCTGGCGGGGTCAGTAAGCTGTAGTCACTTGGATAAATAGGGTCATCGCCGGTAGTGTTCAGCGCCACCAGCATAGCCTTGAGTGACGAAAATTCGGCATCAAGCAGGCCATCAGAAAAATGATTTTCCCGATAAAAAGCGGCCCACTCCCCCAGCTCAGATGCGCTGATCTCTGAAAGCATTCGCCTCCAGTCTGGGCGCTTGAATTCGCGCGCCAACCGCATGGCGAACTGGATTTCGGAGGCTAGGGCTTTTCCGGGGTGATTTCCTGATCGTGCTTAGGTTCATCGCCTACGGTAGCATCCGCTGCAGGTTCAATTTCCGTTGGGATCATATCGCTCAACGTCAAAATTTTGTGGCTGCAGCCGGCGATAGCGGCGCCAGACCAGTCAGCCAAAATATCCTGCTGAATATTTTCAACATCTTGTTTTTTATCGCTATGCCACAAAGAGCGTGCAATCAGCCAGGCGTTAATCCGCAGGCGCATGGTGGTAAATGCGATATTCTTGTCGGAATCACTGGTTTCATCAGGCATCGCATCAAACTGGTCGGCCTCTTTCTTGATAAAATCCAGATAATCAATACGTTGTAAACCTGAAAGCTCGCTGATGTCGATCTTCTGATCGGCATATTCGAAAGTGTCTTTTTTCAGCATAAATCCGCCCATAAAAGCGCCCCTTTCGGGGCGTAGTTGTAAAATTAAGCAACGGCGACTTTGGCCAGCGCCACAAACAGTCCGTCATTCGTCATGCCAACAACATCAACGCTACCGGCTTTTACCCCTTTCACTTTGGCCACTTTGCCATTAAGCGTCACAGTTGCCGTTGCTGGCGCTGAAGAGGAAACTCGTAGCGTTGCATCCGTGGCATTCGCCGGTAAAACGCTGAAGGTCAGGTCAACGGTTGCCCCAACCGCAACATTAGCGGTAGTCGGTGAAACAGTGAGCCCTGTCACAGGAACAATCGGAGAATCACCATCCTCTGCGATAAATGGTCGGCCCGAGTTGGTTACCTTAATGGTGCGAGTGATAACCTCTTTGGCCGTCACCGTCTTACCAAGGCTGCTCACCCACCCCTTGAAAACATCCACGGTGCCGTTCGGGTACTTGATTTTGTAACCGCGGACTTCACCAGAATGGAACCATTGAACCAGCCCTTTTTGGCCGCTTTCTCCGGGTTTCCAAGCCAACGTGATATTGGCTTCCCCTGCCGATTTCTCACCCTGCGCTGTCGCATTCCAGTCAGCATTTTCATCGTCGAGATAATTGTCGTCGTATGAATCTGCTGTGATCTCACCGGGTTGCAGGTCTTTAATTTTTGCTAATCGCGTCCACCCATCATCGCTGAGTGGGTTATAGAAGGGATCGTTATTCCCCGTATACAGCCAAAAAGTCGTCCCAGCGCCTTTAACCGGCGCCAAAGGATTTGGAGTTGCCATTATCAGGCTCCTTACATGGTATAAGTCAGTTGATAGGAAAGGTCGGCAGCGCCCCAGGTGGCCATTTCATCGTCTCGCTGGTAGTCGTAGCCAACGGGGCTCATGGTTTCAATCAAGGGGGACAGTGCGGGGATATCGTTCAGAACGGGGTAGATCTTCTCTTCTACCCACTGATCGAGCGTTGCGTCGGGTTGAGTAGCTTTCAGATACACCACAATGTGCAGCATCGCTCGCCAGCTGTCCGTATCCAGTTCATTCCCCGTATAACGCGCGTCATCGAGGAAAACGGCGACTGCCGGCAAATCGTTCTCATCGATGAAAGCCGGGCGGCCGTCAAAATACGTCACGTCATCAGTGATCGTAGAGCGACAGCGCTCGAGCACTGCGTTGCGGATCGCTGTGTGCTTAATCATCCAATTTTCCTCACAAGATAAAGCCGCAGCTGGTTTTTCAGGGCATAGCCCATTTCCTTGCCCATATCGGTTTCCAGCAAACGCCGAGTCTCTTCCTGGTAGGCTTTGGTCAGAGGTGTCACCAACGGTATTTTGACGACTTCGATCGGATAACGTGACCGACCGACACGCCGCATGACATGCCAGCGGCCATTAGCCAACTGCTGAATAAACGCATGACGAAAGGTATAACGACCGATCTTCAATACGCTTCCCTGTTTGCCAACAAAACCTACCCGGCGAGAAAGCTGTACCCTGGCCGCCCCAAGTTTGATCGCCGGCAGATTACCGCGGTTGATTGAAAGCGTCGCCCGTGGTGGATTTTGCTCAGCGCTCGCTCTTCGCAGCCTGGCACGTTGCCGGATCAGCTTCTGCTGTACCCGCACATCCTCAGCCACCAGCTTGGTACTCCGGCTGATAGCTCGGCCTGCCACGCGGTTTAACGACTGGGCAGTGGCGCGCGGCACCATGGATTTACTGAGGGTGTTCAGATTACGAATGGCCTGCTCGATACCTTTCATCATCATTCCCCTATTCGATCCAGATGTGAGGCTTACCGTTAAACTGCTGATACCGCGTCACGATGTAGGATTTACCGTCGAACTCCACCGGATCATTACGCCGGGGGCGGTAGCCCGCTGTAAATACCACCAACGAGATGCCATCCCCGCTGACCGCCTGCAGTTCGGGTAAAAAATGCGCCTCCACGACAATATGAGGCGCCCCACTCAACATGACAGGCTTGCCGAACCGGGATTGCGTGACGCGATCCATCCGCGCGGCCATCCTGTCAAACGGGTTAGCCATTGAGTTTTACCGCAACCACAGTGACGTCTTTCGCCGCCGTCTCCCAGGCAAAGCCAGCAGCCACAGCGTCTGTGGCGGCCAACTGCACGACGCCATCCTTGATGAATACCTTTTTGCCGGCCGGAATGGCATCCGCCGCCAATTTAGGCAGTTGGAATACCCCGGAAACGAAGCCATCACCGGTGCGGCCGGTAGCGATGTCCGTAATCGCTACGGCGACCAGATCACCCACGACAACAGGATCGCCGCTGGCAATATCCGCGGCGGCCGCGGTAATAGCGATGGTGTTACCGTTCTGCACAAAATTCTTAGCCATTTGAAACTCTCCATACGGCCCCAGAGGGGCCGAATTTCAGGTATAAAAAAAGCCCGTCAGGGCCATAATGATTGCGCGGTTGGCTTATTTGCCGGACGAATACGTCAGGCCGCGGTGATCGATCGGGGCCACGCCAGCGTCAATGCGTACCTTGGTCGCGATACCGTCAGTGTTGAAACCCTCTTGCTGATCGATATATGGCACGTCAACGCCATTGAGATACGCAACCTCAATGGTGTCGCTGCCCTTGGCCGATGCCAGATACCATGCGGCCGGATCCGCGTCGTCAAGGCGCGCCTCGCCAATCACAGAGGCAAAGTTTTGGATTGGGTTGATAATGCCGGCGTTAATATCGGCCCCTTTCACACTGGCCGACTTGATAGTCTGGTTGGCAACTGTCTCCAGCGCCGTCGGCACCAGCAGGAACGCAGGACGAATATTCAGCGAACGGCCGGTAGTCGGTTCTTTTTGCGTACGCATCAGCTGACGGGCTTTATCCAGGTTTGCCACATCAATGGCGCCGGTGGTCATGTTTTTGTGGTCGGCACTGAAGAGCTTTTTACCGTCCGACATGACTTTGTTGTCCACCAGCACGGCATAGACCAGATCGCCGATCGTTGCTTTCGCCGCCCGGCCCATCTTCATCGGTACATCGGTCAGCTGATTGAGATCGTCGTTGATGATGGCCTGGCGGGTGATAGAGAAGATCTCACCATAGGTCGCCAGCGCAATTTTTTCGCCACGATCACCGGTGGTAACGTACTTATATTCGGCACCTTCACGCACCTGGCGCAACGATGGGAAACCGCCCAGTCCCACGCGGGTTGCAGTTTTAAAGTCGGAAAGCTGGCCTTTCTTCGTCCACTGTTCAAACGTTTCGGCGGCTTCTTCCCAACCCTGCAAAATCGACTTGTTAGCCACATCCAGCAGAATATTGCCGAAGTCGGACGTGCTGTGGGTCAACGCCAAACCAACCATTTGAACCGGGTTTAACGTCGAAACGCTGATGCCACGTTCAGTCAGCGACATACGCGCCAACTCACGCATCGTCATACCGTTATACGCGTTGCTGTTGTCGCGCTCTTCATAGCCGGCGCGCGCCATCAACATCTGACGGACACTATCGCCAACAATGTTACCGTTACCGATATGTGCTTTTGCGCCGCCCGTGGTTTTGTCTGACGGGGTCGTATCTTTACCCAGCATTTCCAGCAGCTTATCTTTTGCCGCAGAGACGGTGCAATCCAGATCAGCAATGCAGCTGGCCTGAAGTTCCTGATGCTTGCCGCCAAACATGGCAAACAGGTTATTGATGTCGGTCACACGGGCCTTTTGCTCTGCCACCACCTGCGCGCGGATCGTAGCAACATCCACGGTATTTTCGGGTACCGTCGGGGCTGGTTGTGGCTTAGGCTGCGGTGCAGGAGTCGTGCTATTACGCGGCGGGGTGATCAGGTTACGGATATCATTTGGCATTTTTTCAAAATCCTCAATGCGTTTGGAATGAATACAGGCCATGGCCTGCAGAGAGGGGATGACCTGATCAGCGAAACCTAAAGCGAGGCATTCTTTGCCATCCATCCAGGTTTCATCGTCAAGCATGGCGGCGATTTCATCCGCCGACTTTCCTGTTTTGGCGACATAGGCCGGGATCAACACGTTCTCGACCTTATCCAACAAGTCTGCGTAGTCCCGCATGTCGTTGGCGTCGCCGCCGGCGAAGCCCCATGGCTTATGGATCATCATCATGGTGTTTTCAGGCATGATGACGGGATTGCCAACCATCGCGATCACTGACGCCATGGAAGCCGCCAGGCCGTCAATATGTACTGTGATCGCAGCGCCATGATTGCGCAGGGCATTAAAAATGGCGATGCCATCAAAAACATCGCCACCCGGAGAGTTGATATGCAGGTTAATCTGGGTAATGTCACCCAGTGCCTGCAACTCATTAACAAACTGCTTGGCCGTGATCCCCCAGTAGCCGATCTCGTCATAGATGTAGATATCAGCAGAGCTGTTGGCCTTGGCCTGCATGCGAAACCAAGAGTTATTTCTTCCGGCGTTCGCTTTGGGACGAAGACTCGTCCTGTTTCGTTGCTTCGGCACTGGTGCCTCCTTTGTCGTTGGCGGGATCGGTATCAAACACCAGCCCCAGCTTGTTGTTTTCGTCAATTTCAGCTTTGCGCCGGCGCTTCACCTCCGCCGGATTGGCGCCGCGAGAACGGATCCAATCACTTTCAGTGGCAGCGCCGCCTCTCACCTGAACTTTCCAGCCATTGGCCTCTTTCAGCGGGTCAATCCACGGCATCACCGGGCCGCTATACACAGCGTTAAACAGCGATTTCTGATCGAGATCAGCCGGGGTTTTTATCACGCCAGAGGTGATCGCCATCTGCAGCCAGTTTCGGTAATTCGGGCGAGAAATCGCGGCCACAAACGAATCTTGCAGGATGTTGTACCCCTCGAATGACTCCACCAGCTCTTGGCGTTGGGAGGAATAGGTGCCGTTATAATCCCGCGCGATGCTGGAGTAGCTGCCACGACTACCGGCGGATACTGCCCGTAACTGCCCATTACGGAAGTTTTCAAGGTTAGGATTAGGACGATCCGACTTAATCATGCCGATTTCTTCACCCGGCTGAAGCCCATCAAAGAGCATGCCAGGGACGATATCCATTTCACGATCATCATCTGGTGAGTTATCCCCATCGTAAGACTGCCCATCACCTTTTTTTACGTACATGCCGAGCGCAGCGGCAATACGGGCTGCGGTCAATTCAGCATCCTCGTAATCCTTCAGCGCACTGAGTCGGATAAGGATCCCGGAAAGCAAGCTGTTACCCCTGACCTGATGCAAGCGACGCACAAATTTCAGGTGCAGCATGTTCTCTGCTGCGATCTCTTTGACATTTCCCAGAGCAATTCCCGACGTGATCAGAGATTTGTAAACCTGATATTTTTTTGGCCGCCCCCAGTCATTAAGGAAAATCCCCTGACAAAGCCCGGCGCCACTGTCATTGCTGTCCAGTGGCACAAAATCAGGCTCCAGGGCTTCCAGCCAAAACGGCACGCCGGCCTGCGGGGTCAACCCGGCCACTTTTCCCTGAACCATCTGGCAGAACACCTCGCCATCCCGCAGCCAGGTGCGCGCCAACAACCGCTCCATTACCGGGCGGGTATATTGCCCAGTAACTTCCGGTGCCACAGACCACTCCGCCCATGCGGCTCGAATCTCCTTGGCCAGATCATCCGCCACCTCTCCAGTTCGTAGAAGCGGCTGAGGCTCAACGATGATCCCGCGCGCACCGACAATGCGTTCCTCCATCTTGTCCAGTAAGCCGATCACCAGATCGTGGTTGTTATCCAGCCAGCGCGCCTGCTCACGCAATGAGCGTCCACCAAACTGCGTCAACTGGTTAGCGTTACGGTTTTCTCTGCGAGCCTTATGGGTTCGAGTCGGCATTACCGCCTCATAGGCAGCAATCTTATAGCGGGCCTGCAGCCGACCAGCTTTCCATGCCGGCGAGAGAATGCCGATCACATCATCGATAAAACTCATGGGAACCTCGCCACTTTGTACATCGGCCGCCCACGACGCGATGCGATCAGATCGCCTAGCCTTCGCTCCCAATAAGCCCGCCCTTTGCGGATTTCTGACAGGCTTTCCATCGTCATTGATTGGCCGTTAAACGTGATCGACTTCCCCTCCAGAACCGCCTTTTCCGCAGCCACGTAGCCCTGGATCATGTTTTCGATATCGGCCTGATTCATAGCCACCCTCCTGAAGAATTAATAGGCGCCCACGCCGAAGTTTTATTTTCAGCGCCAGCGGGATCTTTTGGTTCGGTTTCACGTACTGCTTTTGGGCGGGATACTGGTTTTGTTGCTGGTAACGGGGAGGTTGAATATTCAAAGGGTTCTGCCCACGGTGGCGGTTTCTCCCATTTGATCTTCTCGTAACCTCGCAAGATCACCAGCGCCTGTGCGTAAACCATCAAGTCGAATGCTTCGTTGGCACCGCGGCCCGGCTTCTTCCACTTTCCATCTGGACTGCGCTCTTCGTACGTCAGCTCGTCATAAAACCATTCGCCGATCCAGTCGGGGAAATGCACAAAGTTAGCCCCTGGCGTACCGCGCAGCAGCGCGTTATTAATCCGGTCTTTCAACGCGTTGGTTTGCAGAAGATAAAGCGGCACATCCCCACGTGCTTGCGCGCGTCGGTTTGAACGTTCTGTATTATCGGGGAATGTTTTACTGATTAGCTTGCTGCGTGCCTGGCTGTCACCCTTGAAGAGATAGACTCTCTTCTGCACCCCATCCCGGCGGCATTTGCGCCAGAATTCGTACGCATTACCCGTTACACCGTCCTCACCGCCGGAGTCAACGGCCATCGCCAGCACAGGCATTTTTACGCTGGGGTCTTTATCCAACGGCCAACATTTATCCAGAACATCCGTACGCAATAAGTCCCAGTCTTCAAGATAGGCGGCCGGATCAACCGGCAAACTTTCGCCGTTCTTATCAAAACGCATCGACTGCCTGATGTTGTAGCGATCCACCAGCCAGCGCTCGCCATGAGCGCCATATCCCATGACCTGCACGACAAAACGACGATTTTTCCCGCCCTGAACATCCACCGTTGCCACAAGGAAGCGTACCCCTTCGGGAACCGCGCGCTTCGTGACAGGCTCCGCCCGTGCCATCAGTGCATCCGATTTTCGCTGTTCGGTTGCCGACTGCGGCAGATATGGCAAGCCCCAGTCGGTATTGATGATCGCTTTCAGCGTTTCCTCGCTGCCATTGGCTTCAAAGTCTTGTTCAGCCGTCAGCAGCTTATAAACCAGCTGTGCCCAGGTTTGATACGCCGCCGCCGGCCCTTCCATCCAGAATGAGGCGATGCGCGATCGCCGCGGCTCGCCATAACGTTCACCGTTTGCCCTGATTTTCTCCCCATCTTTCAGCCACACACCGCGGCCGTTCAGTTCACGCTTTTGATTTGCGGTTATCCGCCCGGCACAGTGAGGGCATTCCATATAAGCTGCCTCGCTGGCCACGACCGGATCGGTATGTTCGCGGAACCCCGTCATATTCGCTTTAACAGGCTGGAAGAATTCACCACAGTGTGGGCATGGCCAATACCAGCGGCGGCGATCGCCACGATTAAACAGCGACAAGATACCGGTTGTCGGCGGCGCTTCATGCAACGAACTCGGCCGCCATTTCCCATCGGTGATCTCTCGCCCTGGTGAGCTTTCCACCAGAGTCATGCCCGAAGACATAAACGTGGTAGTTCGCTTCGATGCCAGTGAGAAACCATCCCCTTCTCCATCAATATCATCCGGCCAGCGGTCATAGTCCGTCAGGGCTACAAACCGATAATCCGATGATGACATGATGTTGACCGATGGCCACCCGATCTTCAGGTAGTTGCCTGCCCGGAATGTTTTATCGTGGACGTTATTGTCGTTGGTTCGGGGACTAAGGCGCTGTGCCACTTCCTTGCTGACACGAAACGTCCTGTCGAGGCGCTTTTTGGAATGTTCGCGGGCTTTCTCTTCGGTCATCTGAATAAGCAGAAAATCAGCCGGGTCGCAGACGATGGTATAGACGATCCAGCCGTCAATAAGCCCTACCGTTTTCCCTGTCCGCGCCGGGCCGACAAAGACCACTGCGTCATACTCGCGCGATGCCAGGCAATTCATCGGCTCAATAATATACGGGGTGAGCGTCGCATCCCATGGAAGCGAACTCCCGGCGCCCATTGGTACCCGCATATACTTGGCAACAGCCTGCGCCACCGGCATGCGCCGCGGCGGTTTTAGTAATGTGGCCACTTCACGACGCAGGGCGCTGGCCGATGCGTAACAGTTAGCTATCATCGTTTTCCCCCTCCACTGTCACGACTTCCGCAGCCAACATTTCCCGCATTTCGTCTATCGCGGCCTGAGCTTCAGCTATCTGATCCGGGCGCCAGCCCCGGTCACGCTCCAGCTTATCTGGCCAGGTATCCAGCACCTGCGAAATGGCCTTAACCAATAACGCCATTTCCCGGTGTGCCTCTGATGCCGGGAGCAGCTGTTTAAGCGACTCCTCAAGCTTGATTCGTTCATTTTCCGACTGGTACCAGTCCTTGCGGTCTTTCGGCCCCATCTTGTTCGGATTCTGAAGATCTTCAATATCGGCGGGCTCGGGCGCGCCAAACAACACTGGCCCCACGTCTTTAAGGGCATAAACAGGGTTGCCTTTCACCGTGCCGGCGATCGGCGTATTAGCCTCAAGCAGCCGCTTTCGCACCGTGCCGCGGTTCAGCCCAAAAGCTTCAGCAATCTTCGCTACGCTCCAGTTGTAGGTGTCCCTCAGATTGCTGATGTTGGACATTGACACCTCACGTTGTCAGGTGAAGTCACGATTTATTTCGTTAACTCAAAGGGTTGCAAGCTGGTCAGATGACAGTGCCTTTTCGATTTTGTCACCTGATTTACGTTTTTATCACTATATATCAAATAGTTATTACACCTGCTGCTGACAGCATGAAAACTCAAAAACTAGCCGTTTTCCGCGAGGTCGCCGCCCCGTGGCTGGGGTACCCCCTCGGGAGTACCTTTTGATAATAATTATCATTTAAGAATGGCATTCAGGCGGAAACTTGTTGTTTTGGCTTATCGCCGGCCGTGAACCTCAGTCCAAAGCCTCCCTCCAGTCTGCAGCTCGCTTTCGATTGTCTTCTGAGCCGCTTTCATTGCCTGTTTGCTAACTTGTTTCATGAGATGGGAAACTTGTGCATCGCTGATGAACACTTGACCATCACTAACTGTGAAGGCCGTGCGCGGAGGATTAGCTGTTTTGATACCAAACTTGCCAATCCGCAAACGCAGGACGCCCTTGTCGTCATAGAAGTTACTTACTGGCTTATCCTGGTGCCGTGCCTTCTGGATGCGTTCGTACAGATCGGCAATGCGCGTAAGCTGGCTCTCCAGCACAGTCAGGGATGCGCTATCAACATTGATGCCGAGGGTCATGGTGCCGATACTCTCGGCTGTCTTAGACTGATTGAGTCCAAGAATGGCATCAATATTATCCTGGTCATCGAAGACAGGCATATGGCCGCCTTTTACCGACAGCGTGATCGGGAAGTATTCCGGGATACCGTTTACCATAGTGCGCACGCCATGAAGGTCATAACGTGCAGTGCCGGCTGGGTTGCTTAACTCATAGCCGTCTTTGATAGCGGTTATGCCGAGGTTGCGCATCACTTCTCGCAGAGGTAACTGTTTCATTCAGAATCTCCAAATAGAAAAGCCACCAGCCTGCCGATGCGCAGGGTGCGCGGTAGGTGCAGGTAAATGGCTTTGGTTATTTTGCATTATCGATGGCCCTCGCAAAGGCCACCTGTAATGCCTATGGTTAGCAATCCGCGTCCGGTCGGGCCACTGCTCGGCAAGCCCACATGCAGGCTTCCTGCATCTTGGTGCGGGCGATAGCCAGACAGCGCATGGCTTCCATGCGGTTGTTCTCCTCCGGGGAGCCAGCCTCTACCGTCTCCAGCATGAGGTGTGTGCGTTCAAGGTCGAGTTGTTCGCAAAAATTACGGCTGATGTCTTTCAGATCGTTCATTTGCGCGATGTCGTCGGCGGTCAACGTGCGGTATCCCTTCACAGTGCTGCCATCTTGCGGTTTAGATTCGCTCATATAGAATTTCCTGCTAGTTCGTTGGATATAACCTCGGCGATGCAGTTGAACACCTCACGAGAATTCAGTGCGTTTATTCTGTCAAAGGCACTCATTGAATGCCTTTTGCAGAATTTTATAAATTTAGGTCAACTGCAGAACGCCGTGCTCTTTCGACTCCGAGTAGGCGATCAGGCCGCTGTACTCCGGCACGTGCTTACCATCATCCGCCTCGAACGCATCAATAAGCCCATGCGTAATGGTGTATGATGGCTGACCGTCTTCAGCCGCGAACCGTGCCAGCTCTTTGATTTGCTCTTGAGTCAGCACAATCTTGCTGACCTCCATCTCTTCCATGCGGCGGCGCTTCTCTTCTAAATAGCGCTTACGGCGCTCGTAAAACTGCTTGCTCATTGTTCTCTCCCGGCGCTCTGCGCCCACTTGATTAACGCCTCCATGCGTGAGGCGCACACCTTCATTTCGCCTTGTTTGGCGTGCAGCGCTGTCACTGCATCACCGAACGTTGTGCCAGTGAACGGCGCGTCATCGCACTGTTGCAGCAGCACCGCTGGCGGCAGGACGTAAATCATCTGCGTGCTCTGCGGCTTTGGCCTGTCCGCGCAGGATGTTGAGAGCAGCACCAGGCAGAGGCTTGTTGCTACAGCCGCTCGCGTCCAGAGCCTCGCGCAACGCTTTGTTTTCTGCATCAGCCTTTCCCCTCAGTTTCCGCTCTTTTTCCAACTGCGCGGCGCTAGCTTGCCTGTCAGCGTCGGAAGCCTGTTTCATCGCCACCAGTGCCGCGTCTTTGGTTCCCATCTTTTCCATCAGCGCGCCGTTATCCCTTTTGGATTTATCCAGGTCATCGCGCAGAGAAAGCGTGTAGAGCACCAGCACAGCGGCCAGCAGCGCCACCAGCAGAGGCCACGCTTTGATCATTACATCCCACCACCAGCGCCAGCTCATAACAGCACCTTGCAAGCACGCTCGAAGCGTTCGCGCCTGTCCTGCAGGCCGTTAGTCCCGCCGTTAATGCGCCGCGTGGTAAACTCGACATCACCAGCGTTGCGACCACAGTCGTTAGCTTTCCAGTACCAGCCAGCCGAACGCATGCCGTTCAGGTCTTCTTCCAGCAGTTCTGGATGACCAACCAGGTCAAGCTTCAGCGCCGGGCCGCAAGCCATGTAGTTTTTCAGGCCGGTCGTTTGCATAGGCCCGCGTCCGCGATACTTCCAACCATCACCGCTGGCGCTGTTACCCATTCGTCCGCCGTAGACCAGATTGGCAATAGCTTCCTGCTTGGCTGGCTGCTGGGCTGTACGCCCCAACATCCGGCACTGATAGTCAGTCAGCCGCTTGGCTTTCGATTTAGGGCCGAATGTAGCGATCAAGCCATCAACGCTGTAGTTGAATGATTCGACCTTGGCCGTGAAGCCGTTCGACTCATGGCCGATTTGCGCGATAAACATCGCCTGCTCTAACGGCTTGTTGATGCCGAATTCTGCAAACGTTACGAGCAGATGCGGATACCAGCGCGCAGCTAACCCGGCGCTGATACCTGCCGCCCGTTGAAAGTCGTTTTGTGTCATAGGTCTATCTCAAGAAAGGTTTAGCCAGGTGCATGACATTCCCGCGTGCCGCCAGCACCGTGACGCAAAACGCGATATTGATGAATGTCTCCGACCAATCGGCACAAACGTACTCACCGGTCAGGATGCGGATTGGTACGGACGCCGCCGCGATAATGAGGAAATATGCCGCCCATGCGGCTAATGGCCGATGAGTGCCACCAGCCCTGCGAAATGTCATCAGACGCAACGCAATAGCCGTGCAGGCCACCGCATTCACAATCAAGATAATTTCACTGGCCATCACCACTACCTCCCCGTAGCCGCTTAAACCACTGCCCCGGATTTTCCGACTGCTTGCTGATGTACATGAAGATGCGAACCGCCACAGCAGCAGCAACTACAGCACCCAGCGGCCTTTCAGCGTGAATAGCATCCGGGGTCAGGTAGTTGATGGCGTCAGTGACGAACCCAGCCGCCAGCGTGCCAATCATGAACGATGCCAGGAACGACGCCAGACGATGCCAGATTGAAAGATCAGCTGCCGACAGGACATAAATCACAGCACCAGCGAAAGCACCGATGATTACGCCCGTATCTGCTCCCGCCACCAGCCCAGCAATAGTGATACCGCCAATCATGTAAGTCCCTGCGGCGGTACTGGTTACCGGTTCGGACATGAGTTATCTCCTGTGTTAGCTCAGCCGATGCCGGGCGTTAGAAACGACAAAGGCCACCAGCGTTAGCAAGTGGCCTTTGAAATAATGATTATGAGTATCAGAGCGAAGCCCCATCACCCCGATGCTGACGCACCCCCTCAGTGGGTACACCGGTTAATGTTAGATGAGGCTTCGCTTTAATTTTTACATAAAAAAACCCGCTCGAGGCGGGTCATTTTGTTGCATCGCTTGATGGTACAGCTTCGCGAAAGCATACCTGTATTATGCAGTTTCTTTGGCTATTTTCAAGCTGTTTTTGCATTTTTCTTCATTTTCGATGCAGATAGCCGCACGAACGGCGACGAACACCGCAGAATTAAATATTTCAATGCACCAGCGCACCCGGTCATCAACCTGATCGCGTGTCAGCCAGGGGGCGTAATGATTTTGCATGTAGCGCCCCAGCACCGACACCGTGTTGTTCCGGCCCGTGTAGAACAGCTTGCCGATGATGTAGACCGGGTTATCGTGCTTCATCGACGCCAGCACCGCTTTTTCCATGAAGTCGCATTCCTCGCCAGCGTCAGCAGCCACCAGCATCGACTCAAGCGAGCGGTGCGGCCAAAGAATTGTGGTCGCCTTCTTCAACTGCTCTTCCCCGCGATACCCGAGTTTGCGCAGGTCGCCCAGCACCTTCACAATTCGCGCCGCGCTTTCGTCGTCCCACTGCTCAGGCACGATTTGCCCCCATACACCGCTGCCGCCGCTGCACTTCAACTTCCCGTCGGTGTTGCCGCCGTACATATCGCCCCAGGCGTTCAACAGCGAGGTGATCCACAATGTTTGCAGCCGGGTCAGGCGCTGGTACTTACCCAGGTACTTCTTGCGAGGAACACCGGCAACAGTCGCCCATGCGTTGTGTTTGATTTCTCGTTTCTGTTTTGGGGTCATCATGCTGCCTTCTCCTGCTTCAATGCTTTGCGTTTGGCTTTATACGTGTCGCGGATGCGCTCATAGTCACTGCGGCCCAGCTTGCCGACTTTCGGCGGTGGCCCCATTAACCGGTCAAAACGTGCCTGGCCTATCTTGGCTATCAGGTTAGGACGGTACTCGCTCAGGTTCGCGGATTTGAAGTTGTTGCAGACCGAGCACTGCTTGTGGCAGTTATCTTCATCAAAGCGCAGCTCCGGATGGCTCCCGACGGTTCGGTAATGCCCGGCGTGATATTGGCCGGTGTGATAGCGTCCACAGCTGATGCATGGCTCGTCGGCATCGCGCTCGCGGATGTAGGCGTTAAATTCGGTCTGCGCCTGGTTGATGAAGTAGCGCAGCGGCTTAACGGCCAGCTTGCGAATTTTCAGCTTGTCCTTACGTTCCCTTTCCTCAAGACGCTTACGTGCGTCACGCTGGTATGCGATAGCGCAGAGCGGGCCACAGACCTTTTGCAGGTACTTCACCGGCGTGAACGTTTCACCGCATTGGGCGCACTTTTTCGCCTTGTACTGCTTCGGCTTAGTTGGTTTTTTCATTGTTTTCCTCGCGGTGGAATACCCACTCGTAGACCTCTGAGCCGTTAAGCAGCAGATCGTTAAAGTCGCCGGATTTCGGCCAGCGCACTGAGACTTGTTGCAGATCGTTCTTTGCCAGCAGATTGGCGCGGGCGCACTCAAACGCCGCAGCGTGGCCGGATGCGTTCTTGTCTGCGTCAGCAAAGATGATCAGGCGTTGCACTCCACGCGGTACGCGGAACTTCTTCATGAAGGTGGTGTTCAGCGTCGCCCATGTGTTGCATTGCGTGATTTGATGGCAGGACAGCGCGGTTTCGATGCCCTCAGCGATGCCCAGCGTGGTGGACGGCGGGAACATGCGGATAGCGACCGAACTGGCGTGCTCCAGATAGCTGTCCTCTTGCAGCTTCATCATCTTTTTCGGCGCGCCAGCTACCGTGGCTTTCTTATCGCCGTCGAGCAGGGTGCGGTGCAGGTAACACAGCTCGCCTTTGTCGTCCGTTGCCAGCGCATAGATGGATTGGTATTCGCCACCCGCTGCGCGTTGCCGGTCGCAGTAGCGGACGTTGTCTTGTGGCAGGCTGGTGATGCCGCGCAGCTTAAGGTAACGGTCTGCGCCGGTGCCTTTCAGGCTGGTCAGCGATGCAAACTTGCAGCTCACGCGCTGGCGTTGCGAGGCTATGCCAGATGAAGGGCCACCAGCTTGATAACCCTCTTCCGGCGAGTAGACGCGGCCAATCAGCTTATCGACCTCTGCCGCCAGCGTTTTAAAGTCCTTGCCGGTTGCCCCGGTCAGTAGCGCCCAACCGTCCCCCGCGCCGCATGCGCAGATGTAAGAGCCGGTGCCGTTCTTGTCGTCGCAACGATATTTGCCCTTGCGGCCACACAGCGGGCATTCACCCTTAAAATGTTTTTTCCCAGTTACCGGGGGGAGGCCGTAAAACCCGAATATTTTCGGCCAATGGCCGATAGCTGCCTGTTTGGTATTCATGCGGCTTTCCCTTCGTTTTGCTTAGATTTTGCGTAGGCAATCTGTGTTGATTTGATGAAGTTGCTCACCACTGGTGTGATGGCCATCGGTGCGTGATACAGCCCTTGCGGCCATACCCCGAATTTTTTGCGGTAGACATGCGAGCACCAGCCGTCACTTACCGGTTTGCCCTGGGCGGCGCGCATGCGTTGGTAGTAGATGATTTGACTCCACCAGGCTTGTTTCACTTCTTTGGTGACAACCTCCTTGGCTTGCTTCACTTTTTTCAGGCCGCGTGACTTATCGGTTTCTACGTCCTCACCGGCGATCGGCTTGAAGCCACATTTCGGGCAGATGTAGACGCCGACCGGCTTCACGTAGTGGCATTGGGTGCATTCTTTCGGCAGGCGCTCAGGCTGGTCAGTCTTAACCACGCGCGCGGGCGTTTTCTCCATCCCGTCAGAACTGGCGGGCAGGTAGTCATATTCGATATCGTCGGGATAGCCGAGCTTATGCACGGTGCCTGTGTGGTCGAAGATGAGGCAGTGGTCTTTACCGGGCGCAGTGCGCAGGCCACGGCCAAGGCATTGCAGCCAGCGGATTTCTGATTTCGTCGGGCGGGCGTAGATGATGCAGCGGACATCGCTATCAAAACCGGCCACCAGCACGCCGACGTTGACGATGATCTTCGTGATGCCCTGCTCAAACCGGCGGATCGTCATCTGGCGGTCTTCGTGTGGCGTCGCCGCCGTCATCACTTCAACGGTCACACCCACTCTGCTGAATTCAACGGTCACGTAATTTGCGTGGGCCACGTTGACGCAAAAACAAATGGTCGGGCGGTCTTCCCCGTTCTCCAGCCAGTTCTTAACGATATCGCCCACCAGCGTCGGGTCGCTCATCACATCTGCAGCCTGCTGTTCTTTGTAGTCTCGGCCATAGCCTGCTTGCTCTGACGTCTCCACTTCGCTCAGGTCTGGGTGCGAAGGGGCATAAAATTCGTATTTGCTCAGCGCGCCGATAGCGATCAGCTCTTTCATCGTCGTCGGCTTGATCAGCTTCTGGTAATACGTCCCCAGCCAAGCCGAGAACGGAGTACCGGACAACCCGATCACTTTCACGCCTTTAGCGGTCAGCTCGTCGATGAACTCCAGCATTTTTTTGCGCTTCAGGTGGGCTTCGTCGATGATCAGCAGATCGATGTTGTCGGGGAAGTCACGGCGGATCAGCGTGTCGGCTGATGCGATTTGAATAAGGCGGCTTGGGTCATAGGCTGGATGGTCGCGCCAGATGTAGCCGATCTCCTCGGCAGGCAAGCCGTACTCAATAAAACGCGTTGCGGTCTGGTCGAGCAGGACGGTATACGGGGCCACAAACATTATGCGCATGTTGCGGCTGATGAACCCGCTGGCGATCAGCGCCGCGATTGCGGTTTTGCCGAACCCGACCGGGGCGTACATCATGAACGAGGCGTATTGCTTCCACGCCGCGCGCAGCATGTTCAGTGCAACTATCTGTTTTTCGCGTGGCTGGATTGTAAGCGTCATCGTTATCTCCTCGTTTAATCGTCTAGCCGTCTAAATGTCCGTTTGGCGTTTTTAAACACTCGATCCCTTAAAGATCTTCTCTCTGGTAAAGCCCGTTCCTTCCCCCACACCCCAACCCGATCACCCCCCTTTCCCCCCTCTTACCCTTCCCCTCTCCCCCGTTTAAAAAAACACCGGCTAAAAAATTCATGCCGCTACCCTGTTTTGCCCCACCAGCGGTGGCGCGGTTGTCATGCCCTGGCCTGCCCGTGAATACCGCTCGACGTACAGCCGCAGGCGCGTGTTAGCCGCTTTGCGGCCTGCGTTCTCCTGGCGGTAAGAAACCTCCTCGGCGTCAAACGCTGTGCGGTAAGCCTCCTCGTAGGTGTGCGCAATCTTCCCGCGCTGCCCGTGCGGTAACTTACCGAGCTGGTCTTGAATCCATGCGGCATCCTCGCGGCAATACACCGCAGGCATGGCGGTTCGAACAAACGATGCAGGCTGCATACGCTTACCCTCCGGTTGTGAAATACAGAGTCCCTACGGCATAGGATCGCGCCACTTCGCTGTGTGGATTGGGGTGACTTCCGCCGGGCAGAACACGCTATAGAGCAACAGGATGTGCTCCTGGAACGTCGCGATCAGGCGGTAGGTATTGGCGTCCAGCGCTTTACGCTCAGCGGCGTCTATCTCGCCGTCTTCGGTAAATTTGCGGACAAGTTCGGAGTGCTTGCCGATGTACTCAATCGCTTCCATCAGCTTGGCGTTGATGTCGTCTCGATCGACGTCTTCAACTTCGGGCAGTCGCACGTTCACGCTGCGAGACTGGCGGGATACAGCGTCAGCAAAGTGGGTATTGCCACCAGCCTGCTGTAAAACCATGAGCCAGCCGATCGGGAAAATTTGGTTGCTGTTTGGGCGAAGACGGTTAAACAGCGCGTCTTCCGTAACCCCCAGCCACTGTGCAGCCTCAGCATAGCCACCAGGCAGACCAGTGATAATTTTGCGGGCGACACTGACCACCCATTCAGGCTGTTTTTCTGCCTGCCAGTCCGGCGCTTTTTGCTGTGACACAGTTGTACTCCTCGGGCTGTGGTTACTTTTAAGCTGCTGATTTTTTATGATCGAGTTCAGGCCAAATCTTTTCCCAGTCATACGGGTGAAGGTCTTTCCTGCTAACGGAGCCACCGGAGTTAATTTCAATAGAAACTGACAACGCGGCTCCTAGCTTTTGTTTTTTACTTATTGCTTTACGCAAGTATTCAAGTGAGGTTTCGCACTTGGATGCAAATTCTCTTTGTTTATCAAGCTGTAAAGCGTTTAGGTATGCTCTCAACGTTTCCATAACGCCTCCTGTATCTGGAAACGAAGTATACCCATGAGTAATTTTTTATCAATACCTTTAGGTCATTTACCTGAAAGTAACTTTGCGTAAGATGGAAGAATGAAAACTGAGACGCCTGACATATTCGAGCTGCGCCGCCTGAAACTTCAGGAACTCGTAGCTACTTTTAAGACACAGAGGGAGTTCGCTGACGCAGCGGGACTAAACCCAACTGTGGTTTCTCGTATGCTTTACCCGGCTGGTAAGCAGCATAAGCGAAACATTGGGGAGCAATCCGCCAGGCAAATTGAAGATGCGTTGGGAGTTTCCAGAGGGTGGATGGATGGTTTGGGTCAAACTTCTATGACGGGGCTTGAAGTTTCACTTCCGAATCGTGACATTTACCGTGTTGAGGTGTTAGACCTCACGGTCAGCGCAGGCCCTGGGTCATTCATGCTATCGGATATGATAGAGGTACTTTCTGCTATTGAGTTCACGACAGAACACGCCAGAGCATTGTTCGGCAGTCGAGCTTCAAAAGACATTAAGGTTATGACCGTTGACGGGGATAGCATGTACCCCACCATCAAATCAGGTGATCGACTTTTCTTCGATGTATCCGTTAGAGAATTCAAGACTGATGGTGTCTATGCTTTTGTTTTTGGTAAAACCTTTCATGTTAAGCGCCTGCAAATGCAAGGGCTAGAGTTAGCGGTACTATCTGATAATCCGATGCTTGAAAAGTGGTATATCCGCGAAGACAACCAAGATCAGTTTTACGTTATGGGAAAAGCTCTTTTGCAGGAATCCATCCAATACAGCAAGTTATGATTAGCCCGGTGCATTGTCCGGGCTACATCCTCAAAACTTTCCTTCTCTAACCAATTTCGCCGCATCACGTAAAACGCCTTTGTGGATTGTATTGCCAACTTCCCTACGTTTTTTTTCAAGATACTCTGACATTGCCGCGCGGCTGACTTCTTCCCCTTTTAATATCAAGTGAATAGCAGCTTCACCGACCTCTCCAGCAATGAACGCTGGCCGTTCATTTTCCCAATCGTTTTCCATTCACCCCTCCGTCACCTGTTCAAAATCCGAGCTTAACACTCATTGCAAGTAAATAAAACAATCATATAAATCAGTGTATTGATAACTTTTCAGATGAAAATATACCCACAGGTATTTACTTATAAATTACTCAAAGGTATATTTCACCCATCAACCCGGAACGCCACCAGCAAAACACCGCCGCAAACGTTACGGGAACGGCAGGAAGCCAACAGGCAACACGCCAAGGGGTGAGCGATGCAATCACTCCCCGGCCCCGAGAGGGATCGACCGGTAACGTTCTTTAAGGAAATAGCGGATTTACCCTGCCGCTGCCAGTGTGGGGCGGTAGGCATAAAACCACTACAGCAGAGGGTTACACGATGAAAAGTTACGACATGGTTCTCTACCGTGAACTTCGTGCAGATGGATTTGCAGCCATAGCAGCGCTGTTCTACGCCCGCAAAGCAAAACGCGGCTATTAACACCCACCGCGCCCTACGGGGCGCAATAGCAGGACTTCCTATGCGCAAAATTGTTTTGACTAACCGCATTCGCCGCCGAGCACGCCGGGAATTGCGCTCACAGCGTCGCCGAGCATTCAAGGCTTATGGCCATTGCAATCAAGCCAGCCTGCTGAATAGCTACGCGCGCTGGTATTTCTAACTCTATCGCGCCATTCGTGGCGCAACAGCAGGACTCGCCATGCAGAACATCTTAACAAAGCGTGAGCGCCGTAAAGCACGCCGGGAATTCCGAACCTTCCGCCGCGTTGCTATCCGAAAATTCGGTAATTGCGATGTTACCAGCTACCTGAACCGCCTGGCGCGTTGGTACTTCTGAAATAAATAGCCCCGGCTGCAGACGCCAATCTTTGCCGGGGCCTGACCAGTAGAACGGAGATTCAACATGATCAACCACAATGCTAACACAATCGTTGTAGACGGTATGCGCGTTGTCCCATCCGTGCAGGCCGTTCGCCTCACCTTCTTTGCCCGTCTGCGCAAAATCCTCTGCCAGAAAGGTCACCCGCTCTAAATCTCTGCTGTATGTAGTCTTTGGCGGCCGCCGAGCTTCAACCAACCCAAAGGAGGATGAAGATAATGTTCGTAGGCGAGCCGCCCTTTTTCATAGAGAGAAGAATTCAGGCATCCATTTAACCGTGGAGGGCGTCACCCGGCCCGAGTTCTTCTCTGTATGTGACGAGGAGAAATAGTATGTCTGAAAGCAAATGCACTCCCTTTAGCCAGCAGCTGGCTTATATCAACAAAGGCACCTTAGACCAGGAGCTTACCGAAGCGCAGGCCGAGGTTATTAAAATGGTTCGCGAAACCGGCAAGAAAGGCGCTGTTACTTTGACGCTGAATTGCCAGATGTTGAACAGCCGCGACGAAAACACGATGAAAATCACCCCGAACGTCAAGAAATCCATTCCTGAACTGGATCGGGCTGACACCATTATGTTCTCAACCGCCGATGGCGATTTAATGCGTGATGATCCATCTCAAGTGCAAATGGATTTGAAAGTCATTGATACAGCCCCCGCCGCAGCACCTATTAAGCTGCAAGCCCACGGCTAATTAATTTAGCCAGCAACGTTAATATTAATTAAGGAAAATAGCATGCAAGAACTTGCAAGCCTCGCTAATGGCTCAGTACGCGAAATTCAGGAATTGGCACTGACCGCGTTCACGCCGAAAACTGATATCCCGGTAGCAGTGGTTCCTGACAACCATGAAGTAAAAACGCTCGAGCATTTTCAGCTTCAACCTTCGCTGATTCGTCAGGCGGTACGTCTTATTTCGGTGTCCTCGCTGATCGCCTACGTTAAAAAGTTCGCTGATCCGCGTACTGCAATCTTCGCCGACAAATCTGAAACCCGCATTGAGGCCGTTTTGGATTACCACTCTGCGGCAAACTCACCAGAGTGGGCAAAGCATCGCGCTGTGTACGACTGCCCCTATTCCGATGAATGGCAGGAGTGGGAATCCCGTGACAAGCGCCCCATGAACCAGACCGATTTTGCAGAGTTCCTGGAAAACCACATCCAAGATATCGCGCCGGTCAGTGATAACTATAAAGGCCCATCCGGTACAGAACTGCTCGAAATGGTGCTGGCTTTCCAAGAGACGCGTAAAGCTGAGTTCAAGTCTGTGCGTCGCCTGCAGGACGGTACGTTCCAGATGTCCTACAGCGATGAAAAGGATGGCTCTGGTAATACTTCCCTGCCTGAAAAAATCAGTCTGGCTATCGCACCATTCCACAACGGCGCGCCTTACCAGGTTGAGGCCCGTATCCGCTACCGCCTGAAAGACGGCGGCTTAGCTCTTTGGTACGAACTTATCGAACCGAAAAAAATCGTTGAGCACGCTTTTACTGAGATCGTCGTAGACCTGGAAAACCAGCTCGAAAACATCCCGGTTTATGAAGGCTCAATTAAATAAAGTGCAGTCTTATGCGCCACCGTGTGTGGCGCATAGTGAAGCATTTTCACCCTCTAAGAATGGAAGATAATTATGGCAACTTTAAGTCAGCGTTATTCTGCAAAAGAAAGCATCGGTTCGGATATCACTACTCGCAAAACGTTTCTGGTTCCACTCAGTGAAATTTATGCTGAAGACGGCTATAACGTTCGCGAATTAAATCAGGCGCACGTTGAAGAGTTTAGGGATGCGTTTATTGCGGGGGAATATATACCACCGCTGGCAGTTGAAGTGACTGAGCAAGGCGTGAAGGTTATCGACGGCCACCACCGCTTCCACGGTGCGCTGTTGGCAAGTGAAGCTGGCCATGAGGTAATGCGTCTTGAGTGTAAGGATTTTGTGGGTACTGAGGCCGATAAAATCGCCTTCATGGTCACCAGTTCGCAAGGTCTGGCACTTACTCCTATCGAACGTGGTGCGGCCTATCAACGGCTGGTAAATCAAGGCTGGACTAACGCGGAGATCGCAAAGAAAGTTAAGCGTTCTGAGTCCGATATCCTCCAGCATCTGCAATTGCAGGAATGCAGCCCCTATATCAAGAGCCTGGTGCGCTCTGGTTCCATTAACTATGCCCTGGCTATTCAAATTAACCGCGAGCATGGCGTATATGCCGACCGTGAAGCCGCGCGCTTGATGAAAAAGGCCGAAGAATCCGGTAAGAAAAAAATCACTAAGAGCGTCGCCCAGCCACAATTCAGCGCCAAGAAAGCCCGTCGAATGCTGGAGCTGCTGTTTGATGCTGTGCCAATCGTGCAAGGCGATACCGATTCACTGATGTTAGCCAAAGGTGTTAAAGACGAGGTCATGCAGATAATTAATGATTATCGCAATGAAGGCCACCAGCAATGAGCATCAATCTGAATAATGCGCCTTTGTGGATTACTGCGAAGGCGCTGGAAAAATTAAAACAGTTCCGCGCCGGTCGATTATTCCCCAAAAGAACCTATGGCAAAAAATACCTGACCTTTCGTGTAAATAAACGCTGGCGCTTACGTTCAAAAGACGACGGCCATAATTGGCTGTTGCTTACCCACAATGATTACAACTGCGTGATCGATAAATAGAGGGAGGTGGAGCGTGGCTAAGCTGACTAAGGAACAGCGCGCAGAATTGCGGGAGAAGTTCGGCGGCCGGTGCGCTTACTGCGGTTGCGTACTGCCAGAAAAAGGCTGGCACGCCGACCACGTCGAACCGGTGATGCGTGAATCGGAGCAGGACATGGCGGCAGCGGCTAAAGGCCTGTTCAAGCTGAAGGCCACAGGCAAGGTATGGCACGAAAGCCGCGACTGCATAGAGAACCTCAACCCGGCGTGCGCGCCGTGCAACCTGTTCAAAACGACCTACAGCCTCGAAACGTTCCGCGAGCAGATAGCAGCCCAGGCGGAGAGAGCTCGAGCATATAGCGTCAACTTCCGCACCGCTGAGCGCTTCGGCCTCGTTGAAGTTAAGGATGCTCCAGTCGTTTTTTGGTTTGAACGCTATCAGGAGGCCCAGCATGGCTAAGCGCGATGACATCTTTAAGGTTGGCGAAGTGTGGCAGTCCCCTCGCGGGACTCTCTACAAGGTGATGGCTGTTGATGGAAATCAGGCAACGCTGCGCCTTGGTTCGTTTGGCGATGACCGAATCGTTCGTCGCTGGGTTCACCAAAACTACGGATGGAAGCTGTGGGCCGAGGCCCAGGAGAAAGCATTATGAAAAACAATATCGTAATTACAGGTCGTGCATTCGTTGAATTTCGCCGAGTAATCAGCGGGCTCGATAACGCTGAAACCAGAGAGATTATCAACAACCACGATTTGGCAGCTCAACAGGTCGAGCTTGAGCATTGCCTTACCATTGTGGAAATCAACGACATTGACATTGAGGTAAATCCGCAATGACTAATTTGAGCGAACTGAACAAGCCGGTGGCGTATTCACTGCGATTTCGGAATATGCATACCGGCGAGCCTGATAAAAAAATCAACGCTAACACCACTTTCTCTACGCTGGAGAAAGCCAAGGCATATGGTCTGGGTAGCCGGTATGTAACTCAAGACGACGGTAAGATAGTTAGCGTTCGTGACCCAGCACAAGACCCTATCGTTGAGCCGCTCTACTCGCAAGAGTACGTCTCCGCCCTGCTGGCAGAGCTGGAGGCGAAGGATAAGCGCATTATCGGGATTGAGCGTCATGTCAAAGACATCGAGGCAACGCTGATATCGGCGACAGACGAGGTTGCAGACCTCACGAACGAACGCGATGAGGCGCGCCCAAGCTGGCTACGCCGGTGCGGTTGCAATCGCCGTGGGTGGACAAAGCAGGCAATCGCTGGCTGCTGGAAGGAGCGACAGCCGATGTAATCCGTGCCAGCGGGTTTGCGGTCACTGTAGAGGGGGGATGCGTAGGATGACTGAATTAATCAAGCCAACGAAGAAAGGTCTGAACGATGGCACTGTTGAATATCTGACTTCAGATGATTGCCGATTTCTGGTAATGCGCGGTGACTATACCGAAGCCGAAATTATCCAGGCAGCGGTAAATCAAGACCAAATCGATAGCGACATTGCTGAGACCTGGGCGCGCACCGCTCGATATTACCAATCCTGGTACAAGGTAAGCCCGACTGGCGGCCAGGATGGTTACGGTAGCTGGCACTACCCACGCGATACGCCGTGCCGTGGTGCCTATTTCGCATCAACATTGTGCTGGGACTGAGGGAGGATGCATGACACTCACGACTCACAGCCAGGATAAATATTGATGAACCATTTGATGCTTGACATTGAAACGCTGGGTAAGAATCCCAGCGCCCCTATCTTGACTATCGGCGCTGTGCTTTTTAACCCGCACAGCGGAGAGCTTGGCGAGCAGTTCTACACCGCCGTAGACCTGCAAAGCGTCATGGCCGGTAAGGCGACACCTGAAGCCGATACGATTATTTGGTGGATGAAGCAAAGCAGCGAAGCCCGCGCGGCTATCTGCGTTGACGGTGCGCCGTCGTTGCTGTCTGCGTTATATGACCTGAATAAGTTTATCCGGGCCAATGTCGCCAATCCTCGTAGCCTGCGCGTGTGGGGGAACGGAGCTGTATTCGATAACGTGATCCTGCGTGAGTCTTACCAGCGTGAATGCGTTCCGTTGCCGTGGGAGTGGTACAACGACAGGGACGTGCGCACTATCGTTGAGCTTGGCCGCGTAGTTGGCTTTGATCCCAAGCGTGATATGCCGTTTGACGGCGAGCGCCACAACGCATTAGCCGATGCTATCCATCAGGCGAAGTATGTTTCCGCAATTTATCAGCGCCTGTTTTCAGGCCACCAGCAAGATTAAATCAAGGGGGGGTCATGAATAATAAAAAAGAAGGTACAGAGCTGGATTTGCTAACCCCAGAAGAGGTGTGCAAACTTATTGGAGGGGTTACTACTAAAACTTTGAGGGATTGGAATAACAATCACCGTCACCGGCAGATTTTAGCGCCCATTCGGTTTACACATAAAGTAGTCCGGTATGAGCGCAAAAATGTTTTGGCTTTTATTGCTAAATGCAGAAGCGTTTATTAACGTTTCTTTCTTAATAACGCAACCTGAGCGAGTATACTAGTCTCATGTGCCTCAAAGGCCAGCCGCTTCAGTGCCATCTCTTCATTTAATATTTCGTCGGAGAAATCATAAAACTCGCCCATAGGGTCTGATTCTTTGTCAGAGTGATGCATACACAATATGCTTATTTCCTTCGAATCACTTCGTGAATAACCTTTATCTCTCATCGTGGCGATAACATTACTCTTCAGGAATTTTCGGCACATTGTATTAAATGCACCTTCTTTCCCCTTCACAGTACCATCATGCCTAATACCTTTCACGGCGTTCTCTGGGCTATAAATTTTTATTAGCTTGTCCAGGGAACGCTTAGAAAATGGCTGTGATGGATCACGCGGCTGGAGGAACACGTAATCTTTGTTGCACCCTTCTACAGAATCCCTCCAGACTTTCTGCTCCTCCAGAATCTGCCGGATGCCTGGTGTTATCGGTAGCCGGAATTCTTTCTGAGTTTTCATAGCCCCGCGCATGCCAATTACCCCAGCCGGATACACTATTTCCCCAGCCTGCTCATTGATAAAACTCCAGCGCAAGTTACTGACGTTGATCGGCCTGACGCCGGTGAGGATCATATACCGCATCGCGTTTTTCTGATGCACTGATTTGGCCGCAGCGATGTTAAGCCACAATCCCGCGATAGACTCAATATCGGTAAACAGGCGTGTCGGCGTTGGCTTCTGGACTCGCGATGATATGTAATCACTCGGCAGACTGGCGGCAACGTTGCGCCCGTTACAGTAACGTGGCGCGCCAAACTTCCATAGCCGTCGCAGTTCTGCTGATAGCTCTAACGCCTGATTATTGGATTTGGTTTCTATCCAGAGATCGAAAACTTCAAGCAGGCGGTTATACGTCACATCGCTGAAAACCTCACGTTCACCGAACGCGGCAGCTATTTGTTTCGTCCGTGTGCAGTAGGTTTTAAAGCTATCCTCCCCCAGCTTTTTACGCTGAACCTTAGCGTATAAGTCCTCTTCATACTCTCTGATAGCCTGCTGAACTGACTCAGCCTTCAAGCCATTATCGGCGATGTCCTGAGCTTTTTCCCTGGCGATCTGAATAGCCATTTCTGGCCACTCCCCCAGTTTTTTACCTTTAAGCCCCATCTTCTTTGGGAACTCAGCGTAGAACGTAACCTTTCCTGCTTTGCTAAAATCTATGCGCAGGTAGTTGTCTTTTTCGTACTTCGATCGCCGAGCTTGGCCGAGGTGCGCCAAAATGATTTTGGCGGCAGCAACACAGATTCTCATGTGTGAGCTTGCATAAGGTGGCTTGCAGTCTTCCCAACGCGCAGATGCGGCCACGAACTCATCATTTTTGGGGATATCCTGCATCTGTGTTACAGTGCGCGGCATTGATATTTCCTTGTATCAGAGGCCACCAGCACTAAGCTCACACATGAGGTTAAATCTGGGGGCTAAAAAAGGCATGTGTTGCCATTCTGTGTTGCTGAACATGGTTTTTCAATGTTTCAAACACTGTATAAATATACACATAGTGCGGAATCGTGCGCAATAACTAAAGCCTATAAATGCATGATTTAAATAGATTAAACTCGTAAGTGATTGATATGGCATTACTAATAACAAAGCGGTGTATCAACTGCGACATGTGCGAGCCGGAATGCCCGAACCAGGCGATTTCGATGGGCGATGAGATTTATCAGATCGATACCGATCGCTGCACCGAATGCATCGGCCATTACGATACGCCGACCTGCCAGCAGGTTTGCCCGATCGACAACACCATCATCACCGATCCGCAGCATCGCGAGACCAACGAACAGCTGTGGGACAAGTTTGTGGTGCTGCACCACGCCGATCGCATTTAATCCGCCGCAGGACTGACAAGGGCGCCACAGGCGCCCTTTCTATTTTCAACTTTCGACGATCACCGTCGCGCAGGCATAGCGCCGTTCGTCGGCCAGCGAAACGTGGATCGCGGTGACCCCCATCTCTCCCGCCAGCTCGGCGGCGCGGCCGTGCAAACGAATATTCGGCTTGCCCAGCGCATCGTTGAACACTTCGAACTGATTGAACGCCAGGCCGTTGCGAATGCCGGTGCCGAACGCCTTGGCGGCGGCCTCTTTCACGGCGAAACGTTTGGCCAGAAAGCGAATCGGCTGCTGGTGCTGCTGATACAGCGCCCACTCGGCGTCGCTCAGCACGCGGCGCGCCAGACGATCGCCGCTGCGCTCAACCACCGCTTCGATACGCGCCATCTCGACGATGTCAGTACCCAGCCCGAGCACCGCCATTACCGGCGCGCTTCCCGCATCAGCACTTTCATGTCGGCAACCGCGGCCGGCAGCCCGCTCATCACCGCCTGGCCGATAATCGCATGGCCGATGTTCAGCTCGTGCATTTCCGGCAGCGCGGCAATCGGCTGCACGTTGTGGTAGGTCAGGCCGTGGCCGGCGTTGACCTTCAGCCCCTTCTCGGCCGCGTAGGCGGCGGCTACCGCGATGCGGCGCAGCTCGGCCTGTACCGCCAGCTCGCCCTGCGCTTCGGCGTAGGCACCGGTGTGGATCTCGATATAAGGGGCGCCCACCGCCACCGCCGCGTCGATCTGGCGATGATCGGGATCGATGAACAGCGAGACCAGAATGCCCGCCTGCGCCAGGCGCTCAACCGCCACGCTCATTTTGTCCAGCTGGCCGGCGACGTCCAGGCCGCCTTCGGTGGTCACTTCTTCGCGCTTTTCCGGCACCAGGCAGCAGAAATGCGGCTTCAGCTCAATGGCGATGTCCAGCATCTCGTCGGTCACCGCCATCTCCAGATTCATGCGCGTCTGGATGGTCTGGCGCAGCAGGCGCACGTCGCGGTCGGTGATGTGGCGGCGGTCTTCGCGCAGATGCACGGTAATGCCGTCGGCCCCCGCCTGTTCGGCAATGAATGCCGCCTGAACCGGATCCGGGTATTGGGTTCCGCGCGCGTTACGTAACGTGGCGATGTGATCGATATTGACGCCCAGCAGCAAATCAGCCATGACAACCTCTAAATACGATTTTCAGTGCCAGCAGTTTACACGTGGGCGCAGGGCGGCAAAAGGGGAAAAGGTCAGGCGTCGTCGACCGGCGTATTCGGCTGTTTGCGCACGAACTGGCGGAACAGTTCGCGGCTCTTCAACGGCTTGCCGCCGAGGTAGGGTTTCAGCGCCATGCGGGTGAAACGCTTGGCGGCGCGCAGCGTCTCGGCATCGGAAAACTGCCGCTCCGCCAGCGCGCGCAGTTCGCGCCCGGTGAAGCTGTAGTGATCCACCACCAGGCTGGCGATAAAGCCTTTCTCTTCGCGGTAACGATAGGTCATGGCATCATCCACCGGCAGGCCGCTGCCGGCGCAGTGCAGGAAATCGAGGCCGTAACCCAGGTGGTGCAGCAAGGCCAGCTCGAACTGACGCAGCGCCTGTTCCGGCGAGCTGTCTTCCGCCGCCAGCGCCTGCAGGCATTGCAGATAGTCGAAGAACAGCACCGAGTAGTTGGTTTCCTGCTCCAGCACGCGCGCCAGCAGTTCGTTCACGTACAGGCCGCTGTAAAGCATCATGCCGCTGAGGGGTAAACCGAGAGAGACCGCTTCGGCGTTGCGCAGCGTTTTCACTTCGCCGCGGCCGCCCCAGCGCACTAACAGGGGGGTAAAGGGCTGCAGGCAACCCTTCAGATTGGAGCGGCGGCTGCGCGCGCCTTTCGCCAGCAAGCGCACCCGCCCATGACCTTCGGTAAACAGATCCAGCATCAGACTGGTTTCACTGTACGGCCGCCCATGCAGGACGAAAGCGCGCTCCCAGCCGTCCACGGATCGTTACTTCAGATCGTCAACATAGCCCAGGCTGCGCAGCGCACGTTCGTCGTCCGCCCAACCGGATTTCACTTTCACCCACAGCTCCAGATGCACTTTGGCGTCGAACATTTTTTCCATGTCCTGGCGCGCTTCAATACCGATGGTTTTGATCTTGGCGCCTTTGTTGCCGATGACCATTTTCTTCTGGCCTTCGCGTTCGACCAGGATCAGTCCGTGCACATCGTAGCCACCGCGATCGTTAGCCACGAACTGTTCGATTTCTACCGTCACCGAATAGGGCAGCTCTTCACCCAGGAAACGCATCAGCTTCTCACGGATGATCTCGGAGGCCATAAAGCGCTGGGAGCGATCGGTGATGTAGTCTTCCGGGAAGTGGTGCTCAGCTTCCGGCAGCAGCTTGCGCACGATGCCGGCGATGGTGTCAACGTTCATCCCTTTCTCGGCGGAGATAGGCACCACGTCGAGGAAATTCATCTGCTGGCTGAGGAACGCGATGTGCGGCAACAGCTTGGATTTGTCGGTGACGTTATCGACCTTGTTGATCGCCAGCAATACCGGGCAGCGCAGGCTGCGCAGCTTGTTGACCACCATTTCGTCGTCGGCGGTCCAGTTGGTGCCTTCGACCACGAAGATCACCAGTTCGACGTCGCCGATCGAGCTGCTGGCCGCGCGGTTCATCAAACGGTTGATGGCGCGTTTTTCTTCGATGTGCAGCCCAGGGGTGTCGACGTAGATCGCCTGATAAGCGCCATCGGTGTCGATGCCCATGATGCGGTGACGGGTCGTCTGCGGCTTACGCGACGTAATGGAAACCTTCTGCCCCAGCAGTTGGTTCAGCAACGTCGATTTGCCCACGTTCGGGCGGCCGACGATGGCGATAAAACCGCAGTGTTGTTTTACTTCACTCATTCAAGCTCCAGCTTTTTCAGCGCTTGTTCCGCTGCCGCCTGCTCGGCTTTACGGCGGCTCGAGCCGGTGCCCACCACGGGCTCGCTCAAACCACTCACCTGGCAGTGGATGGTAAACTCTTGGTCGTGCGCTTCACCGCGAACCTGCACAACCAAATAAGAAGGCAACGGCAGATGACGCCCCTGCAAAAATTCCTGCAAACGGGTTTTCGGGTCTTTCTGCTTATCACCGGGGCTGATTTCGTCCAACCGGCTGCGATACCAGTCCAAAATCAGTCGCTCGACGGTCTGGATGTCGCTATCCAGGAACACGCCGCCGATCAATGCCTCCACCGTATCCGCCAGGATTGACTCGCGGCGGAACCCACCACTTTTCAATTCGCCTGGCCCAAGCCGCAGACATTCGCCCAGGTCAAACTCGCGCGCCATCTCCGCCAGCGTGTTGCCGCGCACCAGCGTGGCGCGCATGCGGCTCATATCGCCCTCGTCTACGCGAGGAAAGCGATGATAGAGCGCATTGGCGATGACAAAGCTCAGAATCGAGTCACCCAGAAACTCAAGACGTTCATTGTGTTTACTGCTGGCGCTGCGGTGAGTCAAAGCCTGCAGTAAAAGCTCCTGCTGTTGAAAAGTGTAGCCCAGCTTCCGCTGCAGCCTGTTTATTACGATGGGGTTCATGAGTTACCAATAGATCAAGAATGCGTCAAAAACTTGCAGCATACGGAACAGGCCTGCTTCGCCGAAAGCCGATCCAAAGCTGTTTCGTTTGCAGTGGCTCCCAGCAGGAGCCAACTTTTTATCGCTCGAGAAAGTATTCTACAACGAGTGGAAACATAATGCTGTGTTTATATCCCCTTAATCTTTCACGCCGCAGTAGGCTGCGGCGTGAAATAGACAGAGAATAAGTCAGCGATTAATGAATGCCGCCGATCCGGCTGAAACGTACGCCGGTAGGCCACTCACCTTCCTGCTTTTCAAAGCTCATCCAGATGGCCGTGGCTTTACCCACCAGATTCTTCTCCGGCACAAAGCCCCAGTAACGGCTGTCCGCGCTGTTGTCGCGGTTGTCGCCCATCATGAAGTAATGCCCGGCCGGCACCACCCACTCCGCCAGCGGTTTGCCCGGCTGTTGGTAGTAAGCGCCCACCTGATCCTGCGTGCCCGGCACGGTCAGGATACGGTGCGTCACGTTGCCCAGGCTCTCCTGACGCTCACGCAGACGAATGCCGCCTTGAGGCACGTTGTCGTTCAGCGGGATCTGGTAGAAGCCGTTGCTGGCCTCGCCCATGCCGCTACGGCTGAACAGCTGCACGAAGTCGCTCGGCTGCGCGTCGGCGTAGGTCACCGCCAACGCGGTATCGCAGGACTGCCCGCTGTTGCAGGACGGCTGCACCGTAACGCGCTTATTCACCGGATCGTAAGTAATTCGATCGCCCGGCAGGCCAATCACGCGCTTGATATAATCGAGCTTCGGATCCAGCGGATATTTAAATACCGCAATATCGCCGCGCTTCGGATGGCCGGTTTCAATGAGCGTGGTCTGGGTAATCGGATCTTTAATGCCGTAGGCATATTTCTCCACCAGAATGAAATCGCCAATCAACAGCGTCGGCATCATTGAGCCGGACGGGATCTGGAACGGTTCGTAAATAAACGAACGCACCACAAAGACCAGCAACAGCACCGGGAACACCGATGCGCCAGTCTCTACCCAACCAGGCTGCTTCGCCACTTTCGCCAGCGTTTTATCGTCTACGGCGCCCGCGGTCTGCTCGTTGACCGCCGCGATCTTCGCGCGGCGGGCCGGCGCCCATTTAAAGCGCTCGAAGCACCAGATGATCCCGGTGACCAGGGTGGCCAACGCCAGGATCAGGGCAAACATATTCGCCATGCAAACTCCCTCGTTTCGCGAACTCGTCGCGGTTACTTGCCGTCTTTACCGACGTGCAGAATGGCCAGGAACGCTTCCTGCGGCAGCTCGACGTTGCCGACCTGCTTCATGCGTTTCTTACCGTCTTTCTGTTTCTGCAGCAGCTTTTTCTTACGGCTGACGTCACCGCCGTAGCATTTCGCCAGCACGTTTTTACGCAATTGCTTCACGGTGGAACGCGCGATGATGTGCGTGCCGATCGCCGCCTGAATCGCGATGTCGAACTGCTGACGCGGGATCAGCTCTTTCATCTTCTCCACCAGCTCACGGCCGCGGTACTGCGAATTATCGCGGTGGGTGATCAGCGCCAGCGCATCCACGCGCTCGTTGTTGATCAGCACGTCCACGCGCACCATGTCGGAAGCCTGGAAGCGCTTGAAGTTGTAATCCAGCGACGCATAGCCGCGCGACGTGGACTTCAGGCGGTCGAAGAAGTCGAGCACCACTTCCGCCATCGGGATTTCATAGGTCAACGCCACCTGGTTGCCGTGGTAGACCATGTTGGTCTGCACGCCGCGTTTCTCAACGCACAGGGTGATGACGTTGCCCAGGTATTCCTGCGGCATCAGCATGTGGCATTCGGCAATCGGCTCGCGCAGTTCCTGGATATTGTTCAACGGCGGCAGCTTGGATGGGCTGTCGACGTAGATCACTTCTTTGCCGGTGGTTTCCACTTCGTAGACTACCGTCGGCGCGGTGGTGATCAGATCCAGATCGTATTCACGCTCCAGACGCTCCTGAATGATCTCCATGTGCAGCAGGCCGAGGAAGCCACAGCGGAAGCCGAAGCCCAACGCGGTGGAGCTTTCCGGTTCGTAGAACAGGGAGGCGTCGTTAAGGCTGAGCTTGCCCAGCGCATCGCGGAAGGATTCATAGTCGTCGGAGCTGATTGGGAACAGACCGGCGTACACCTGCGGCTTCACTTTCTTGAAGCCCGGCAGTGCTTTATCCGCCGGCTGACGCGCCTGCGTCAGGGTATCGCCCACCGGCGCGCCGAGGATGTCTTTGATCGCACAGACCAGCCAGCCCACTTCGCCGCAGTTCAGCACATCGCGATCGACCTGCTTCGGCGTGAAGATGCCCAAACGATCGGCGTTGTACACCTGGCCGGTGCTCATGACCTTGATCTTGTCGCCCTTGCGCAGCGTGCCGTTTTTGACGCGCACCAGAGACACGACGCCCAGGTAGTTATCGAACCAGGAGTCGATGATCAGTGCCTGCAGCGGCGCATCCGGATCGCCCTGCGGCGCAGGAATGTCGCGCACCAGGCGCTCCAGTACCTCGGGCACGCCGACGCCGGTTTTGGCCGAGCAGCGCACCGCATCGGTGGCGTCGATGCCGACGATGTCTTCAATTTCCTGCGCGGCGCGATCCGGATCGGCGGCCGGCAGGTCGATTTTGTTCAGTACCGGCACCACTTCCAGATCCATTTCGATCGCGGTGTAGCAGTTGGCCAGCGTCTGGGCTTCTACGCCCTGACCGGCGTCCACCACCAGCAGCGCGCCTTCGCAGGCCGCCAGCGAACGGGAAACTTCGTAGGAGAAGTCAACGTGGCCAGGGGTGTCGATAAAGTTAAGCTGATAGGTCTGCCCATCCAGCGCTTTATAATCCAGCGTCACGCTCTGCGCCTTGATGGTGATGCCGCGCTCGCGCTCCAGATCCATCGAGTCGAGCACCTGCGCAGCCATTTCACGGTCGGACAAGCCACCGCAGATTTGGATAATGCGGTCAGACAGCGTCGACTTACCGTGGTCAATATGGGCAATAATGGAGAAATTTCGTATATGCTTCATTATAAAAGTTTTTCTGCCTTGGTATTTCTGAATTACTCGCCTATAGAAACCCGCATGGACCTAAAGCGACAGTGAATGGGTTAGGCCGTCTTGCACCTGAATCGCTGCATTCTACATGCCACACCACTGAAAACCTAGCGATCGGTGCAGTGAAGGCATTCTATTATGCGCCGCTAAATGTTACAGGGCACCCCGGCGGGTGAAAACAGATGTTAACACGGGCAATACGGCCTGAACCCAAGGCTTGCCGGTGCTCCCTGGCCGTCAAACTCCGGTGCTAATACATAACCGGCCGCAGCGCAATAAACCCTCTCCGAAATTATAAGAAAAGAATATTTGGATCAACCTCTTAGAATTCCATTTCGCCCCTCTGCCTTTAGGAAAAACCCCATATACGCCACCACCGCCCCTCGGATAGAAAGGGCGTGAACTCCGCGACAAAACATGATTCCGGGCACGACATCGGCAGCCCACCGGAGTTCACCAGCATATCTGCGTACGTTGATTGGAAGGTGCATTATGATCGATAAAGGGCAAATGCTGAGCCGGCACGATTTTTCGAAGGTCAACTGGGGCATTCTGGCGGCGGCGGCGCTGCTGTTTAGCGTGGGGGCCGCGCTGTTGGTGCTGCCGCTGCTGAGCAGCATTGACGAGAGCGAGGTCATCACGCTGTTGCAGGCCGGCGCAGGCACGATTTTACTCGGCTGTACGCTGCTGGCGCTGCGGCATTATCTGCGCCCGACGCTAACCTATCGCCTGTACGAGCACGGCGTGCGGGTCTTTGACGACCATCATCACAAAGAGCGTTTCATCCCGTTTGAGAAAATTGGCGATATCTATCGCTTTCGTGGCGGTAAGGCTTTTGGCGGACTGTTTGACGTTACGGCGTTCCGCGCCGGCGCAGATCAGCCCTGGTGCACGGTTTTCAGCAATGTCGCCCATTCCTGGCGGCTGGCGGACGTGATCGTCGATCAACAGCTGCAGCAACGCGGGCCATTGGCGTTGAATGCACTCTATCAAGGGGAAACGGTGTCGTTTCACACCGTTGAGGGCAATGCACGCTGGCTCTGGCAGCTGCTGCTGGGCAAGCGGCAAGGCACGCCGACGGAAACGCTGCGGCTGAGCGCCACCTTGCTGACCACTGAACGGGGAAACGTGCCCATCGAACAGATCCGCGCATTGGAAAATCATCCACAGCGCGGCATCCGCTTGCTCGACGGCCAGGGAAATGTGCTGTTCGCCATCAGCGACGATTCGCTGCTCAGCGCCGATCTGTTCATCGCGCTGCTGGAACATATGATCCACAACCGCATCCCCGCCTATCACAACCCGGCGATGACGCGGCCGTCGGTTTAAATCAGCGGGGAATTTTCCGCCTGCATGCGCATCGCGGTAGGCGGCAACCCAATCTGCAGCACCACCGGCTGGTAATCGGCCTGCTCGCCCAAATGCCGGGCCAACCGGCGCGCCAGCATAAAGGCCACCCCGCCGCCCAGCACGGCGCCGATCGCCGCCGAGGCGTCGCTGCCGAAACAATATTGCAGCAAGGTGCCGCCCAACATCATGCCCAGCAGCGGCGTCAGGTAAACCAGCATGGCGGAGCGCAGCAGGCTGCCTTCCGCGATGCCGACCTCGACGCGCTGCCCCGGTTCGAGCGGCTGATCGATATGCACCTGCAGCTGATGCTCGGTTTCCGGCACCAGTTCGTTCAACGCGCGTGCGCCGCAGCCGGAGCGTGCAGTGCAGCTGCCGCAGCCGGCCTTGGGTTCACAGCGCAGCAGCGCTACGCCCTGTTGCCACGAAACCACCGTGGCCCACTCTTTCATCATTACGGCGATACCTTGAAAGAAATGCTGTCGGCGATGCGCTTGGCCGTAGCCGGCGGCAATTCGCCCACAATAGTGATTTCGTTGCCCGCGCGCACTTCGGTCTGAATGGTGCGGCGCCCCTGACGGTAGTACTGCTGCCCGGCTCCGCTGCCCGCCGGGCTAACGTTGACCGAGAAGCTGAACAGGCCGTCGCTGTAGAGCCGGGATTCGACCGGCACGGCAACGTTTGGCAATTTGCGGCGATTGCGCGCCACCTCGTCCACCCCGGCCGGCAGCCAGCCGGTGCTCCAGCTCAGCTGGACGTTTTCCACCGCCGGCAGCGACAGCAGCGGCGGCAGGTTGGCTTTGAGCAGCCCCTGCATCGCGCCCTGCACGTCGGCACCGACCGCGAAGGAGATCACCCGATACTGCTCCAGCGTTTCACCGTCGCGATCGAGCAGATCCACCCGCAGCGGCAGCTTGGTGTCCTCGTCCATCCAGACGATGTAGCTGTAGCGTGAACCGTCGCGCGCCACCACGCGCAGCACTTCACACGGCCGATCGGCAATGCGGGTGCTGCCCACGGAGATGAAGTCGTAATACTTGGCCAGACGGGTGAAATCGGCATAGACGATCGCCGGCAGCGCATCGACGATGTGATCGCCGGTAAGCGTGAACGGCTCCAGGCCAGGCTCGAAGTAGCTGATCCCGCCGCCGCGCTGCAACACTTCGCGGCGCGGGCCGTCCATATGCAACAGCTGGCCGAGCGGCACGTTGCCGATCACCGCATGGCGATAGCGCAACGACTCGATTCCCTGCTTGCTGATGCTGATGTAGGCGAGCTCGTAATTGAGAGAACGGCTGGCGCTGCTCATCTGTTGCAATAACGCCCCGGACGCAGTTGGCTGCGCCGGGGCGATGCTGGAATAGAGCAGGCTGCCCGTCAATAAACAAACGGAGAACCAGATTGGCTTCATTACTGCTGTTGCATTCCTAAAGACTGAGTTCCGGGAACCTGAATGGCAGCCTGTTGCGGGTTGCTTTGTTCAAGCTGCAGCTGATCCGAATGCAGGCGACGTTGCAGTTCATAGTCCTGCAGCATGGCGTTGATACGCTTGCGCTGTTCCTGTACCTGCTGCTGTTGGCCGCTGCCGGTGGAGAAGCTGTCGGCCGGAACGCCCAGGCTGACCGGTGAGGCCTGGCCCATGATCGGCAGCGTGGTAAAGGCCGGCGATTCGGAGGCATTCAATTGCGCAGCGGGCTGGTTGTAGTGCTGTACGCCGACGATCACCGCCAGCGACACGCAGGCCGCCATACCGATTTGCGTAATCTGGCTCGCCCAAGGACGCACTTTGTCCCAGAACGGCATTTTCTGCCAGGTGTGAGGCTGCGGCTGAGATTCCTGAACGGCAGAAGGCACCAACCGGGCAGGTTCTTTCTCAAGTGCAGCGGCTACGCGATCGGCGATGTCGAGATGCATCACTTGCCCGACATCACCTCGCAGTGTGTCACGTATCAGGTGATAGCTCTGCCAGCTTTGTTGAAGCGTTCGATCTTGCGACAGAGAACTCAACAGCTCGCTGTCGAACGATTCACCATCCATCAGAGCGGAAAGCTTTTCTTTCTGCATGCCTAAGTACCCTTCCTGTGCCCGCCATTGCTAACGCTGGATCAGCGGTTGAACTTTATTATCGATAGCTTCCCGGGCGCGGAAAATACGCGAACGTACGGTTCCGACCGGGCAATCCATGATGGCGGCTATCTCTTCGTAGCTTAGCCCATCCAACTCCCGCAGAGTAATCGCCATGCGAAGATCCTCAGGGAGCGACTCAATGGTACGGAAAACTATCTGTCTCAGCTCTTCTGACAACATTAAGTTCTCAGGGTTCGAAATTTCTTTCAGTGCGCCCGCACTTTCGTAATTTTCCGCATCGTTGGCGTCCACATCACTGGATGGCGGACGGCGCCCCTGAGCAACCAGATAATTCTTTGCCGTGTTCACGGCGATTCGATACAACCAGGTATAAAAAGCGCTGTCGCCACGGAACGATTCCAGTGCGCGATAGGCCTTGATAAACGACTCCTGCACCACATCGGGCACATCGCCCTGCGGCACATAGCGGGAAACGAGACTCGCCACCTTATGCTGATAGCGCACTACCAGTAGGTTAAACGATTTCTGATCGCCCTTTTGGACCCGCTCGACCAGAACTTGATCCGTTAACTGCTCGCTCATCCGAGGTAAACTCTCCCCAAATCCGTCTCCACGCGTAAAATTGTACTGCCAGCCATACATTATTTTCCTGAGCAAGCACTCGCTTGGAGTTCATATAGAACACGAAGTTCCATATCGCCATTGTTTTTTCTGTTGATGTCACCCTATCCGTGGCTTTTGCCCGGACAGTTAGGCTAACATGAAATTCACTCTTCTTCTGCACACATCATACGTTATGCAACCATCATCTGAACATGTTAGCGATGTACTGATCGTCGGCAGCGGCGCTGCGGGCCTGTCACTGGCGCTGCGCCTGGCGCAGCATTGCAAGGTTACCGTTCTCAGCAAGGGGCCGCTCAGCGAGGGCGCCACCTTTTACGCCCAGGGCGGGATCGCCGCGGTGTTCGATGAGACGGACAGCATTGCCTCACACGTTGATGACACTTTGATTGCCGGTGCCGGCCTGTGTGACAAAGAGGCCGTCGAATTCATCGCCGGCAACGCGCGCCACTGCGTGCAGTGGCTGATCGATCAGGGCGTGCTGTTCGACACCGAGATCAACGCGCAGGGCGAGGCGCATTATCACCTCACGCGCGAAGGCGGCCACAGCCATCGCCGCATCCTGCACGCCGCGGACGCGACCGGTAAGGAAGTAGAGACCACGTTGGTGGGGAAAGCAAGCGCTCACCCCAATATTTGCGTGATGGAGCGCCGCAACGCGGTTGACCTTATCACCTCGAATAAAATCGGCCTGCCGGGCACCCGCCGAGTAGTGGGCGCTTACGTCTGGAACCGCGAGCTGGAGCGGGTGGAAACCTACCGCGCCAAAACGGTGGTGCTGGCGACCGGCGGCGCGGCCAAGGTGTATCAATACACCACCAACCCCGATATCTCCTCCGGCGACGGCATCGCCATGGCCTGGCGTGCCGGCTGCCGGGTCGCCAACCTGGAGTTCAACCAGTTCCACCCGACCTGCCTGTTCCATCCGCAGGCGCGCAACTTTTTGCTGACCGAAGCGCTGCGCGGCGAAGGGGCTTACCTGAAGCGCCCGGACGGCAGCCGCTTTATGCCGGATGTCGACCCGCGCGGCGAACTGGCCCCGCGCGATATCGTCGCCCGCGCCATCGACCATGAAATGAAGCGCCTGGGTGCCGACTGCATGTATCTGGATATCAGTCACAAGCCGGCGGAATTCATCACCCAGCACTTCCCGATGATCCACGAAAAGCTGCTGACGCTGGGCTTCGATCTGACCCGGCAGCCGATCCCGATCGTCCCGGCGGCGCACTACACCTGCGGCGGCGTGATGGTCGATCAGCACGGCCGCACCGATCTCGACGGGCTGTACGCCATCGGCGAAGTCAGCTATACCGGCCTGCACGGCGCCAACCGCATGGCGTCGAATTCGCTGCTGGAGTGCCTGGTGTACGGTTGGTCGGCGGCGGAAGACATTCTGCAGCGCCTGCCATTCATTCAGCAGGCCAAACTGGTGCCGCACTGGGATGAAAGCCGGGTGGATGATGCGGACGAACGGGTGGTGATTCAGCACAACTGGCACGAGCTGCGGCTGTTCATGTGGGATTACGTCGGCATCGTGCGCACCACCAAGCGGCTGGAGCGCGCCCTGCGCCGCATCAACACGCTGCAGGCGGAAATCGACGAGTACTACGCGCACTTCCGCATCTCCAACAACCTGCTGGAGCTGCGCAATCTGGTGCAGGTGGCCGAGCTTATCGTGCGCAGCGCCATGGCGCGCAAAGAGAGTCGCGGCCTGCACTACACGCTGGACTACCCGGATTTGCTGCCGGAAGCGCTGCCGACCATTTTGCAGCCTTAAATTCTGCAACAGGGCGCCTTATCGGCGCCCTTTTCTTTTCAGTAAAACAGGTAGAAGTCGGTGATCAATCGGCGGAAATCGTCGGTATAGCTGCCATCGGCCTGTTTGATCGCCAGCGCCTGCTCCTGCAGCGGCGTTTCCCGCCGCGTCAGCGCCAGCAGCACCCGGTGCAGCGGCGTATCGGCCCGGTCGCTGACGTTCACTTTCGCCGCCGTATGCCAGCCGCTTTGCAGCGCCAGGCGTTCGAATTCGGCGCCAACGTCGTGCGGCAGCACCACGCAGAACGTCCCCTGTTCCGCCAGCAGCTGCGCCGCGCAGGCCAACAGCGCGCCGTGCGTCAGGGTTTCGGTGTAGCGCGCGTTGTGGCGCGCCTGGTCGCGGCAGGCTACCGCCGGCTCGAAATACGGCGGATTGCTGACGATCAGATCATACTCAGCGGCATGCCGCTGCGCATAATGATGAATATCCTGCGCATGCACGCGGATGCGCTGTGGCCACGGCGATTCCGCCGCGTTTTCGCGCGCCTGGCCGGCGGCGGCCTCGTCCAGCTCCACCGCGTCAATGGTCACTTCGTCGCCGCTGCGCTGTGCCAGCATCAGCGCGATGAGCCCGCTGCCGCTGCCGATATCCAGCACCCGGCGCGCCTGCCCCAGCGGCGCCCAGGCGCCGAGCAACACCCCGTCGGTGCCCACTTTCATGGCGCAACGATCGTGGGCGACAAAGAATTGTTTAAAGGTAAAACCCCCGCGACGCGGGGTAAAATCGGCTTTCGATCGCTTGCTCACACTCACCACCTGGCTATAAAACTGGCGTAGCATAAGGCAATCTGATCGGCGGGAAAAGAGCGGCTTTCCGCTTAAATAGGTGAAGATCGCGGCCAACCCGTCTATAATCGGCGCCCCAAGTAGAGGTAGACCATGACAGCAACCACTTTTTCCGAACTCGAACTCGATGATCGCCTGATCGACGCGCTGCGCGACAAAGGCTACGATCGCCCCACCGCTATTCAGGCCGAAGCGATCCCGCCGGCAATGGACGGGCGCGACGTCTTAGGTTCGGCTCCGACCGGCACCGGCAAAACCGCCGCCTTCCTGCTGCCCGTGTTGCAGCACCTGCTGGACTTTCCACGCAAAAAATCCGGCCCGCCGCGCGTACTGATCCTGACGCCAACGCGGGAACTGGCGATGCAGGTCGCCGACCAGGCGCGTGAACTGGCTGCTCATACCTCGCTGGATATCGCCACCATCACCGGCGGCGTCGCTTACATGAACCACGCGGAAGTGTTCAGCGAAAACCAGGACGTGGTGGTCGCCACCACCGGCCGTTTGCTGCAATACATTAAAGAAGAGAACTTCGACTGCCGCGCGGTGGAAACCCTGATCCTCGACGAAGCCGACCGCATGCTCGACATGGGCTTCGCGCAGGACATCGAAACCATCTCCGCCGAAACCCGCTGGCGCAACCAGACGCTGCTGTTCTCCGCCACGCTGGAAGGCGAAGCGATCCGCGAATTCGCCGAGCGCATCCTGAAAGAGCCGGTGGAAGTGGAAGCCGATCCGTCGCGCCGCGAACGCAAAAAGATCCTGCAGTGGTACTACCGCGCCGATGACGTGCAGCACAAAACCGCGCTGCTGATCCACCTGCTGCAGCAGCCGGACGTGCAGAAATCGGTGATCTTCGTGCGCAAACGCGAGCGCGTGCACGAGCTGGCCACCTGGCTGCGCGAAGCGGGCATCAACACCTGCTATCTCGAAGGCGAAATGGTGCAGGCCAAACGCAACGAGGCGGTCAAACGCATGATGGATGGCCGGGTTAACGTGCTGGTCGCCACCGACGTTGCCGCACGCGGCCTGGATATCCTCGATATCACCCACGTGTTCAACTTCGACATGCCGCGCACGGCGGACACCTACCTGCACCGCATCGGCCGTACCGGCCGCGCCGGGCGCAAAGGCACCGCCATTTCACTGGTGGAAGCGCACGACCATCTGCTGCTGGGCAAAGTGGGCCGTTACCTGAACGAGCCGCTGAAAGCGCGCGTGATCGACGAGCTGCGGCCGAAAACCAAGGTGCCGAACGAGAAGAGCAACGGCAAGCCATCGAAGAAAGTGCTGGCCAAACGCGCGGAAGATAAAGCGAAGAACAAAGAAAAGGCCAAGGTGAAAGTGCGCCATCGCGACGCCAAAAACGTCGGCAAACGCCGTCAGGCGAAGGCCAAACCGGCCGGCGACGCGGAATAACCACCGCTGCCTAAGAAAAACCGCCTTTACAGGCGGTTTTTTTATGGGCGTTTACTGCTGCGCGTAGTGCGTGGCCAGGCGATGCCCCTGCAGCCATTTGTCCAGCTCGCGGAACTGCACCTTCAGCTCGTCATTCTGCAAATGCGCCGGCGTTTGCGAGAAGTAAAACTGGAACACGACGCCCTGCTGGTTGCGTGCCCGGGCATCGGCCCCGGCCTGCAACAGCAGCAGCGCCAGGTGCGGCGCGTTAATCTTCGCCGCCAGATGCAGCGGGGTATCCCCCAGCCGATCGCTCAAGGTGGTGTCCGCCCCGGCCGCCAGCAACAGCCGCAGTTGCTCTTCGCGCCCGGCCAGCACCGCCGCCGCAAGCGGCGTGGCGCCGGTAACGGCATTACGCACGTTCACCTGCGCCCCTTCGGCCAGCAACAGCCGCAGGTACTGCGCGTCTTGCAGCATCGCCGCGGTGTGCAGCGCACTGTTGCCGTCCAGCCCCGCCGCCGCCGGGTCGGCGCCGAGATCCAGCAACGCCTGCACGCTACCCGGCTGCAGCGAAAGCACCGCCCACTGCAACAGCGTGACCTGCCGATCGCCCCGTTCGCGCAAGCGATCCTGCGTGGCCTGTGCACGGATACCCTGCGTATCGCCACGCGCCACCGCCTGAGCCAGCGCCAGATTGCTGCGGCCGTCAAACGGCGAAATCTCCTGCCCCATCTGTTGCTCCTTAGCCATCATCAGTAAACCGGTCACCGCGACCAGCGCCAGTAAGGCTATCGCCAGCGCCCGCCGCAAGCGACGCCCTTCAGGCATTGGCCTTCGCCTCCCACGGCTTTTGTTCCGCCATCGAGCTTATCACCTTGTCGATGCCGTGCGCCGTCAGGCTGCGATCCAGATGCTTGCTCGGCCGCCAGTCATCGATGCCGGTCAGGGTATCGTTGTTGGCCAGGGTGATGTTGTGGCCGATGGCGTCCGGGATCAGCGAGGTCGACTCCTGGGTGCTGGTCAGCATGTCATATTGCTCGCTGTAGCGGCGAATGCCGCCGGCTTCGGCATCTTTCTTCGCCGCCGCCGGATCGATACCCAGGCGATTCAGGGTGTAATCCGAGACCCCAGCCGCGTTGAAGGTGACCGCGACGGTACCAGTCGCCAGCGCAGCCGTGGCCGCCAGGCCACCGCCAAGCGAATGACCGGCGATCACCAGCGCATCGCCGAAGGCCGCCTTGGCGCTTTTGGCAGCGGCAACCGCCTGATTGTACTGCACATCGTCATAGCCCGTCGCCTGCCGCACGTTGCTCAGCCAGTCGCGCCAGTCGTTGGTGCCGGCGAACGCCAACACATACTGCTTGTCGTTGCTGTAAACCCCGGCCTGGAAACCGCTGCCCGCGTCGTGCAGGCTGGCGGGATCGATGCCGAAACCGAGCAGCGCGCTGTCGCTCAGGCGGTTGAACCCGGCAGCGCCCTGGCCGTTCAGTGAATAAACGTCCTTGGCCAACAGCGCCAACGCATAATCACCTTCCTGCGATTGTTGCCCCCGGGTCACGCCCGGCGCTGCCGCCGCCGTCGGGGCCGCCGCTGAAATATCGCCGACCAGCGTATTCAACAGATTCTGCGCATTGAGCGTGTTCTGAGAAGGGGTGGCCACCGGCGCCGGATTTGCCGGCGCTGCCGCAGGCTGCGCCGCCGTCGCCGTCTCGGCAGCGGCGCGAGGTGTAGGGATCGCGGCCACCGGGGATACTGCAGAGGTAAAACTTAAAGGCATACTCATGCCGACTCCTTGTCGATAGACTTTTTATTGAGCACCTGAATAGGTGCTGATTTAGCTATCGGCAGGTCGGATGAGTTCTGTATTAGAAATGCTTATCTTTGTACAGAATGTGATCCGCGTTCGGTTTTCGGCCGCCAAACGCAGAAAAGGGAGCCGAAGCTCCCTGATTGACTGCGCCGCAAATTACAGGCTTTCGGTAAAGGTGCGGGCGATAACGTCGCGCTGCTGTTCCGGCGTCAGAGAGTTGAAGCGCACTGCATAACCGGACACGCGGATGGTCAGCTGCGGGTATTTTTCCGGGTGCTTGACCGCGTCTTCCAGAGTTTCGCGACGCAGCACGTTGACGTTCAGGTGCTGACCGCCTTCCACGCGCACGGTCGGCTGCATTTCCAGCGGCACTTCACGGTATTCGATCTGGCCCAGGTCGCTCACCGCGACAACCTGATCTTCCGCGTAGTTGGCCTTGGCGCACACGCAGCGAGCTTCCGCTTTTTCATCATCCAGCAGCCAGAAAGAATTCACCAGCGCCTGGTCGTTCGCTTTGGTAATTTGAATACCGGTAATCATTATGTTGCCTCCGTACAAGGGCGTAAAAATTCACGTCGTGAGAAAACCCAATTCAGGTTTCGGCCATTTGGTAAAACCATTGTTGTCTTGTTGTTCTGTATACCAGCCTGACCGGGCCAGTTCCTTGATTAAAGTCAATTTTTACCGGGTAGGCACAGAGCGTGAAGGGGCAAATTTATGTTTTATATCAATTTTCCCGCTGCGGCAAAAACCAATTATTTTTGTAAATTTTCAAAAATAATTGCACACGACACGGCGGCGAGAAATGAAAAGCGGGTTTCACTGCGCGTGCCGAAACGGTAAGCTATAGCCCATGAATTGCTAAAGAAAACAAAGGAGAGCGTTTATGGCCACCTCCCTCACCTGGCATGACGTGATCGGCAAAGAGAAAGAGCAGCCCTATTTTGTTGAAACGCTCGCCTTTGTTGCCGCTGAGCGTCAAGCCGGTAAGACCATTTATCCACCGCAGAAGGACGTGTTCAACGCTTTCCGCTTTACCGAGCTGGCGGACGTCAAGGTCGTCATCCTCGGCCAGGATCCCTACCACGGCCCCAATCAGGCACACGGCCTCTCTTTCTCGGTGCGCCCCGGCGTGCCGGCGCCGCCGTCGCTGGTGAACATGTATAAAGAGCTGGCGACCGACATTCCCGGCTTCGAACGCCCGGATCACGGCTACCTGCAAAGCTGGGCTGAACAGGGGGTGCTGCTGCTCAACACCGTGCTGACGGTGGAAGGCGGCCGCGCGCACTCGCACGCCAACCTGGGCTGGGAAACCTTTACCGATAAGGTGATCGCCGCCCTGAATGAGAACCGCGAAGGCGTGGTGTTCCTGCTGTGGGGCTCGCACGCGCAGAAGAAAGGCAACTTTATCGACCGCAACCGCCACCATGTGCTGAAGGCGCCGCACCCGTCGCCGCTCTCCGCGCACCGCGGTTTCCTCGGCTGCCGCCACTTCTCGCAGGCCAATCAGCTGCTGGAGCAGCAAGGGCTCACGCCGATCGATTGGATGCCGCGCCTGCCGCAGGCATAGTCCAGAGACAAAAAAGGCACCCTCGGGTGCCTTTCTTTATGCCGTTGCCGGGGCGATTACGCCTTGGCTTTGGAGACCGCGACCATCGCCGGACGCAGCAGGCGACCGTTCAGCGTATAGCCTTTCTGCATCACCATCATCACGTGGTTCGGCTGGTGCTCGGCGGATTCCATCATGCTCATCGCCTGATGCACTTCCGGGTTGAACGGCACGTTGACGTCGCCGACGATTTCGATGCCATACTTGCGCACCACGTCCAGCAGCGATTTCAGCGTCAGCTCGATGCCTTCGATCATCGCGGCCAGTTCAGGATTGTTTTTATCCGCCAGATCCAGCGCGCGCTCCAGGTTGTCGATCACCGGCAGCAGATCGCCGGAGAATTTCTCCAGGGCGAACTTGTGCGCTTTCTCGACGTCCAGTTCGGCGCGGCGGCGGATGTTTTCCGCTTCCGCTTTGGCGCGCAGCAGGCTGTCGCGCTCGTGCTGCTGCGCTTCCGCCAGTTGGGCTTCCAGTTCGGCGATACGCGCATCGCGCAGATCGACGCCTTCCGCCGCTTCCGGCAGCGTATCATCGTGATGAGCGTGTTGTTCCATTTCTTCCGAGACTTGCTCGTTTGGCGTCTTCTGTTCTTTACTACTCATGAATATCTCCGCGTTTTAGCATTAATCTCGCAACTTGGCTTATTATGGGGATCAAAACCGGGGTTTCAAGTCAACCGGTCACAATGTGGGGCATAAACGGGTCCCGGTGAGGAAAATCACAACAAATGAATAAAAAATTCGCCTGTATTGGCATTGTTGGCCACCCGCGTCACCCTTCAGCGCTGGCAACCCACGAGATGCTGTTCCACTGGCTGGTCGCCCGCGGCTATTCAGTGATGGTCGAACGCCAAATCGCCCATGATTTGGGGCTGAAAGACGCCGTGACCGGCAGCCTGGCGGATATCGGCCAGCGCGCCGATCTGGCGGTGGTGGTCGGCGGCGACGGCAACATGCTCGGCGCCGCGCGCGTGCTGGCACGCTACGACATCAAGGTGATCGGGGTCAACCGCGGCAACCTCGGCTTCCTCACCGATCTCGATCCCGACAACGCCCTGCAGCAGCTGGCGGACGTGCTGGAAGGCGAGTACATCGACGAACAGCGTTTCCTGCTGGAAACCATCGTGCATAAAGAGCACCAGCAGTGCCGCATCAGCACCGCCATCAACGAAGTGGTGCTGCACCCCGGCAAAGTGGCGCACATGATCGAATTCGAAGTGTACATCGACGATCGCTTCGCCTTCTCGCAGCGCTCCGACGGCCTGATCATCGCCACGCCGACCGGCTCCACCGCCTACTCGCTCTCCGCCGGCGGGCCGATCCTCACCCCATCGCTGGAGGCGATCGCGCTGGTGCCAATGTTCCCGCACACCCTTTCCGCCCGGCCGCTGGTGATCAACGGCGACAGCACCATCCGCCTGAAGTTTTCGCAGATCGGCAGCGATCTGGAGATCAGCTGCGACAGCCAGATCGCGCTGCCTATCCAGGAAGGCGAAGAAGTGCTGATCCGCCGCAGCGATTTCCACCTGAATTTGATTCACCCGAAGGACTACAGCTATTTCAACACGTTAAGCACCAAGCTGGGCTGGTCGAAAAAATTGTTCTAAAATCTGCGCCGGCCACTTTACTGTATATAAAACCAGTTTATACTGTATGAAACTACAGTTATGTGTTTATACACAGGAAGGTTCCCATGCTGGCGCAATTAACCATCAGCAACTTTGCTATCGTTCGTGAGTTGGAAATCGATTTTCAACCGGGTATGACGGCGATCACCGGTGAAACCGGCGCCGGCAAATCCATCGCCATCGATGCGCTGGGGCTGTGCCTCGGCAACCGCGCCGACGGCAACGTGGTGCGCCTGGGAGCCGCCCGCGCCGACCTCTGCGCCCGCTTCTCGCTGGCGGACACCCCGTCCGCGCGCGAATGGCTGGAACAGAACCAGCTGGACGACAGCAACGAATGCCTGCTGCGCCGGGTGATCAACGCCGACGGCCGTTCGCGCGGCTTTATCAACGGCACCGCCGTGCCGCTGTCGCAGCTGCGCGAGCTGGGGCAACGCCTGATCCAGATCCACGGCCAACACGCCCATCAGCTGCTGCTCAAGCCGGAGCACCAGAAAGCGCTACTCGACGCCTACGCCGACGAACCCGCCCTGCTGGCGGCGATGAGCCAGGCCTACCAACGCTGGCACCAGAGCTGCCGCGAGCTGGCGCATCATCAGCAGCAGTCCATCGAGCGCGAAGCGCGCAAGCAGCTGCTGCAATACCAGTTGAAAGAGCTGAACGAATTCGCGCCGCAGGCCGGCGAGTTCGAGCAGACTGACGCCGAGTACAAGCGCCTGGCCAACAGCGGCCAGCTGCTGACCCTCAGCCAGCAGACGCTGCATCTGCTCGCCGACAGCGACGAGAACAACATGCTCAGCCAGCTCTACAGCGCCAAGCACCTGCTGCTTGAACTGGCCGGGCTGGACGACAAGCTCGGCGGCCTGCTGGACATGCTGGAAGAGGCTTCTATCCAGATCAGCGAAGCCAGCGACGAGCTGCGCCACTACGCCGATCGCATGGATCTCGATCCCAACCGCCTGCACGAGCTGGAACAGCGCCTGTCGCGCCAAATCAGCCTGGCGCGCAAACACCAGGTCACGCCGGAAGAGCTGCCGCAGCTGCATCAGCAGTTGCTGGATGAACAGCAGCTGCTTTCACAGCAGGAAAGCGACCATGAACATCTGAACGAGGCGGTCACCCTGCATCACCAGCAGGCGCTGGCGCTGGCGGAGCAGCTGCATCAGAAACGCCTGCACTACGCCGCCGAGCTGACCACGCTCATTACCGACAGCATGCAGGCGCTCTCCATGCCGCACGGCAAGTTCCACATCGACGTGCGTTTCGAACCGCAGCATCTGAGCGCCGAAGGGGCCAGCCGCACCGAGTTCTGCGTCTCCACCAACCCGGGGCAGCCGCTGCAGCCGCTGGCGAAGGTCGCCTCCGGCGGTGAGCTGTCGCGCATCGCGCTGGCCATTCAGGTGATCACCGCCCGCAAGATGGAAACCCCGGCGCTGATCTTCGATGAGGTGGACGTGGGCATCAGCGGCCCGACCGCCGCCATCGTCGGCCGTCTGCTGCGCCAGCTCGGCGAATCCACCCAGGTGATGTGCGTCACTCACCTGCCGCAGGTGGCCGGATGCGGGCATCAGCATCTGTTCGTCAGCAAACAGACCGACGGCACGGTCACCGAAACCCAGATGGCGCCGCTGGATAAACGCGCCCGGCTGCAGGAGCTGGCGCGCCTGCTCGGCGGCAGCGAAGTCACCCGCAATACGTTGGCGAACGCCAAAGAACTGCTGGCGGCATAAAAAAGCTCAACTTTTTCACTTTCCTGCGGTCTGACAGTGACGCTGTTGACCCGAAAGATATCTAAAGTGCGGCGCGGCGGTGATCTTAAGCCCCCTCAACGGCCTGAAACAGGCCAAGCGCTTGAGGTGCTGAAAGAAAGCCAATGCGTCGCAACGTGAAAGATGAAGGGTATAAAGGTTTCCAACTGCCGCAAGGTCTATTATCATCGGCATCCTATGCCCTAAAGGAATGTGATTACTATGCGCTGTAAAACGCTGACTGCCGCCGCTGTAGTTCTTGTGATGCTGACTGCAGGCTGTTCTACTTTTGAAAAGGTGGTTTATCGTCCTGACATCAACCAGGGGAACTACCTGACGTCGACCGACGTGGCGAAAATTCAGAAAGGGATGACCCAACAACAGGTCGCTTACACATTGGGCACCCCAATGCTGCAAGACCCGTTCGGAACTCAGACGTGGTTCTATGTGTTCCGCCAGCAGCCTGGCCATGAAGACATCACCCAGCAGACGCTGACGCTGACCTTCGACAGCGCAGGCGTGTTGACCGATATCCAAAACAAACCGGCGCTGACCAAGTAATCGGCGCCGCCCGCTCTTCCGGCCCATGAGGGGGCATGGTGTTCCTCATGACAGTCGCAGGCTGCAACGCGGAAGAGAAAATCGGTTCCAGATAAAAAATAAGGCGCTATAAGCGCCTTATTTTTTTGCCTTTTCTGCCCGTTGCCGGCGCAGCTCTTTTGGATCGGCGAGCAACGGCCGGTAGATCTCCACCCGGTCGCCGTCGTTCAGCGTATCGCCCAGCTTGGCCGGGCGGCTGTAGATGCCGATTTTGTTGCTCTTGAGATCGATATCCTGTCGCAGCTCCAGCAGGCCGGAAGCTTGGATCGCCTGCTCGACGCTGCTACCCACGGCCAGCTTCACCTTGCGCAGGTACTGACGCTCCGGCAAGGCGTACACCACCTCGACCTGGATATCAGACACTGTAGACCTCTTTCGCCCGCTGGGTGAATGCCTGCACCATGTTGCCCGCCAGCTCTTTGAACACCTTGCCGAACGCCAGCTCAATCAGTTTGTTGGTGAACTCGAAGTCCAGGTGCAGCTCCACCTTGCAGGCCTCTTCGCTCAGCGGCGTGAAGTGCCAGCCGCCCATCAGCTTGCGGAACGGGCCATCGACCAGTTGCATATTGATGCTCTGGTTATCCAGCAGCGTATTGCGCGTGGTGAAAGTCTTGCTGATACCGGCCTTGGCGACGTCCACCGCGGCGGTCATTTCGTTGGAGGTAGCGTTAAGCACCCGGCTGCCGGTGCAGCCTGGCAGAAAATCGGGGTAAGAATGAACATCGTTAACCAACTGATACATCTGCTCGGCGCTGAACGGCACTAATGCAGACCGACTGATCTGGGGCATATCATTTCCTGTAAGACATAAAACGTACAGATAATACCATTTATCTGGCGGCAAACAAAAAATCTGCTAAGGGATGAGGGCACCAAAAATGCGAAAAATTGCGCAGGTGCTGAACGGGAAAGGATTTCTTTCGCTGAAGCATCCAGTATAATGAACGCACTATGACAAAGAAAAAAGCACACAAACCCGGTTCCGCCACCATTGCTCAAAACAAGCGCGCGCGTTTCGAATACTTCATTGAAGAAGAGTTCGAGGCGGGCCTGTCGCTGCAAGGGTGGGAAGTTAAATCGCTGCGTGCAGGCAAAGCCAACCTCAGCGACAGCTACGTGACGTTCCGTGACGGTGAAGCCTATCTGTTTGGCGCCACCATCACCCCGCTCAACGTGGCTTCGTCGCATGTGGTGTGCGATCCGACGCGTACCCGTAAACTGCTGCTGAACCGACGCGAGCTGGACACCCTGCTCGGCCGCGTCAACCGCGACGGTTACACCGTGGTGGCCTTGTCCCTGTATTGGAAAAATGCCTGGAGCAAGATCAAGATCGGCGTAGCCAAAGGCAAGAAAGAGCACGACAAACGCGATGACATCAAAGATCGCGAATGGCAGACGGCGAAAGCCCGTATCATGAAGCACGCCAATCGTTAAGCCGCTGGCTTATCGAGGTAAACTTCTGGTATACTGCACAAAGTTACTTGGGGCTGATTCTGGATTCGACGGGATTTGCGAAGCCCTAGGAGCATGCCGAGGGGCGGTTGGCCTCGTAAAAAGCCGCAAAAAAATAGTCGCAAACGACGAAAACTACGCTTTAGCAGCTTAATACCCTGCTTAGAGCCCTCTCTCCCTAGCCTCCGCTCTTAGGACGGGGATCAAGAGAGGTCAAACCCAAAAGAGATCGCGTGGATGTCCTGCCTGGGGCTGAAGCGTTAAACTCAATCAGGCTAGTCTGTCAGTAGCGTGTCCATCCGCAGCTGGCCGGCGAATGTAAAGATTGGACTAAGCATGTAGTGCCGACGGTGTAGTAATTTCGGACGGGGGTTCAAATCCCCCCAGCTCCACCAAATACGTCGCCAGTGAACCAGATAGACCCGGCGATAATAGCGAAAAAGCCCGCAACTTCGGTTGCGGGCTTTTTTGTGTCTGTTCGTCACCAACGTGTCAAAGATCGTTCCAGTCCGGCAGCCTGTTCGCCTTTTTCCGCCTGTAGTGGAAAAGCGCCATAAAAAAGCCAAACAACAGGCCGGCGGCGAGGCTTAATGTCAGGGCCTCTTCACCGGTATATCCCTGACTTTTCCATACCATGAACCACATCAGCACGCCCCACAGCGGGCCAAACCAAATACCGAAGAACAGCATATTCAGCCAGAAAGGCGCAAACGGCGGCGGTGGCATATTCACGTCCATTCGCCACAGCAGACGCAAGATTGGCGGCGCATAGTTGCTCCGCCACATCTTCTTTTCCTCCATCAGCGCTATCGCCTTATCCCTTTGTTGTTCAAACGTCATCGTTCGCTTCCTTTCAGTGGAGATTACCCTTTGGTGAGATGATACGCGCTTAAGCCCCATTCCCAAATATCCGGCATGCCCGCAGGCATGCCGGACGCTCCTCACCGCCCCTCTTTCTCCCCCAGGAAGAAATACCACAGCGGAATGGAAAGCAGCAGGGTGAACACCAGCGTATACAGCAGCACCATCAGGCTCTGCATGATCACCATCTGGGCGCTCCAGGCGCCGATCGGCAGCTGGAATTGCTCGACGGTGCCGCCGAGGATCGCTCGGCCCATCACGCAGCCGACCGCCAGCGCCACCGTCGCCACCGCCGCGCGGAACTTGCGCACCTCGGCGCGGCGGGCGGCCGCTTCCGGCGTTTCGTTCTGAAGGCCTTGCCGCTGGCCGCGCCAGCGCCATACGTCCACCAGCAGCAACGCCGCGAGGCTCACGCCCATCACCGGCAGGCAATACCCCAGTGCGGAAGCCACCAGCAGCGTGGCGGCGCGCGCCGGCAGGGAAAGCGCCAGCCAGGCGGCAATCAGCGTATGCACCGGATGCTGCGCCCCCGCCGCCGGGCGGCGACTCCACCACATGCGGTAACCCAGCACGATCATCAAGCACAGCCCAAGGCCAAACGCCGCCAGCAGCAGCTGATTCGGCAAGCCGAACAGAATGCCCATGTGGGCGTCGATGCCCCAGCGGGTCAGCTTGGCGATGAGCGGGAAGGTGTCGAACCGCACCTGATCGATGACGGCGAAGCTTTGCGGCGCGATGGCAACCGCGTCCACCTGCGTCGGCCAGCTGCGATCCACTTCGGTTACCGTCCAGGCTTTGCCCTCGCCTTTCGGCTGGCGCAGCTCGATCTTGGCGGCGTCGATCCCGGCGGCGCGCGCAGCGTGCAGCGCCCGATCCCAGTCGCCGTTCAGCGCATTGGCCTGCACGGCAGGGTTCATCTTCATGCCCGGCATCATCCCGCGGTGCTCGGCGTGCGGATCGGCCGGCATCTGCGGCGCATCGGCCTGCAGGCTGGTGTTGACCTGCGGCGTCAGCCAGCCCAGGTTGGCCCGCAGCGCGTCGATGTTGCCACCGGCCCACTGCGACCAGGTCAGCCCGGTAGCCGAGAAGAACAGCAGCCCGGCCAGCAGCGCCACGCCCAGCGTGATATGCCAATGGCGGCTGGCGGCGAAGCCCCCTTTTGCCTTTTTCAGCCTGCGCTTCGGCCGCGTCGCCAGCCACAGCGCCACGCCCCCCAGCGCGGCCACCCACAGCCAGGACGCCGCCAGCTCGCTGTAGTTGCGCCCCAGATCGCCAAGCAGCAGGCTGCTGTGAAGCTTGTCCAGCCAGGTGCGCAGCGGCAGCACGCCGGAGGTGCCGTACACCGTCATATCGCCCTTGATCGCCAGAGTGTAAGGGTCGACAAATAGCGCGCGCGACTCGGAAGCGCCCAGATCGGCGCCCGCGAACTGCACTCGCGTGGTGTCCATTACGCCGGGTGCCGGGCGCACGGCGTAAATGCGTGCCTCGTCACCCACCGCGCGGCGGGCGGCGGCGATCTGGTCAGCCAGCGATCTCGCCTGCCCGTGTGGTTCGGTGAAAAGCGCATCGCGATACAGCGCCTCTTCAAGCTGCGGCGTCAGCACATACAGCGTGCCGGTCAGTGCAGCGACCAGAATAAAAGGAGCGACCAGCAGGCCGATATAAAAATGCAGCCGTCTGATCAGGTTCAGCATCGCGCCACGCGGCGATGCGGCAGGTGGAGTTTTAGTTATTGAAGACATGGCCTTTCTCGTTTTTCAAACTGTGCGCGCAGGCAAACCGTCCGCAGCGATACGGACGGCGTTACCCATGATCAAGCAATAGGGAAAAACGGTTGGCCGGGCGGCCCGCGCGGGCTCGGCCGCAGAGTCAGGCGCCGAAGGGGCGGAGAAACGATGCGCGGCGCGCAAGGCAGGCGCGCGATGCGCGCCATCAGCCACAGCAGCGGGACGAATGCCCACAGCAGCAGCGGCACGTGGATCAGCAGCTCGCAATAGCCGCAGAAAATCATCTCCGCCGGGTCCATGCCGTGGTGGCCGGCATGCTCGGCGGCGGGCATCGCCATCGCGTGCATGTCGTGAGGCATGGCGGCGTCCGTTTGCATCATGCCGCCCATCATCGGGTGGTGCATCAGCGATTTCGACACCACCGGCGCCACAAACAGCAACAGCACCGCCATAATGGCGATGCAGGCGGTAAAGCGTTGCTGTAGCTGGCGTGGCACTCTCATCGCGGCGGCGAATTAACTCGGTCGGTGGCGAACAAGCGGCCAGTGTAACCCGCGATGCGCGATGAGGTGAAAGAAAAGTCAGGTTTGTCTTACGCGCCCCCGGCGGCGGCGATCACAGCACCCGCGAATAGACCCGCGAGGCTTCGCCCCAGGGGTGATAACCGAGCCCGTTATAAACGAAACCGTTGCGCTCGTAGTAGCCCTCCAGATCGGTGCACAGGTGCAGCTGCGGGAAGCCCAACCGGCGGGTTTCCGCCGCCACATGCTCAATCAGTTTGGCGCCGTAGCCCCGGCCGCGCTGCGTTTCCTCTACGTAGAGCGCACACAGCCAGGGATACAGCTCGCCACGGCTGATAAAGTCGTTGGTGATGAGCCCCGCACAGCCGAGGATCTGGTCATTTTCCATCAGCAGGTACCACTGCGGCAGCGGGTTGGCGGCGCCGAGGCTGCAGTTGATGGCGTCTTCATACATCATCAACGTCTCTGCCGTGGCCCAGTGCCGCTGAAAATACGCAATGGCGCGCGGCGCCAGCTCGGGCGCTTGCCGCACCGAAATCATGTCCATCGTCATTCCCGTTATCCATGTTGTCAGCGTAGAATTATGCAGCAATATGCAGGGTATGGCAGCGGCATTCCGCCGCCGTCATTCACTAAGGAGTCATCATGACGCAAAACATCTATGACAATCAGGCTTTCTTCGACGGCTATGCGCAGCTCAGCCGCTCGCAGCACGGCCTGGACGGCGCGCCGGAATGGCCCGCCATCCGCCGCATCCTGCCGGATTTGCAGGACAAAATCGTGGTCGATCTCGGCTGCGGCTACGGCTGGTTCTGCCGCAGCGCGCGCGAACAGGGCGCCGCCGACGTGCTGGGATTGGACGTCTCGGAAAAGATGCTGGCCAAGGCGCGGGAGATGACCGCCGACGCGGGCATTGAGTATCGTCGGCAGGATTTGGCGCAGCTGCAGCTGCCTGTAAACCGTTACGATCTGGTCTACAGCTCGCTGACGCTGCACTACCTCGAGGATTTGTCCACCCTATTCGCCACGGTGTATGCCGCGCTGAAACCCGGCGGGCAGTTCATCTTCACCGCCGAGCACCCGATCTACACCGCCCCGGCGCAGCAGGGCTGGTTGACCGACGGCAACGGGCAGAAATCCTGGCCGGTCAACGGTTACCAGCGAGAAGGCCAGCGCGTTTCCAACTGGCTGGCGGAAGGCGTCATCAAGCAGCACCGCACGCTTGGCGGCTATATCAACCCGCTGGCGCAGCAAGGGTTTATCATCCAGCATTTGAACGAATGGGGCCCCAGCGCGCAGCAAATCGCCGCTAATCCGGCGCTGGACGAAGAGCAGGAGCGCCCGATGATCTTCATTCTCGCCGCCCGCAAACCCGCCTGATTGATCCGCAGTAAACCGTTCACACCACCACAGTTGGGGAGGCCGCCTCCCCCCAACGGCTATTATGCCGGCAACGCCACCCCGTGCGCCGCGAAGTGCGTCAGCGCCTCGCCTTCCATACGATAGCGCACCCACTCGCCCTGCGGCTGCGCGCCGATGCTGAGGTAGAAATCGATGGCCGGTTGGTTCCAGTCCAGCACGCTCCACTCCAGGCGACCGCACTGCCGTTCGCACGCCAGCTGGGCGATGTGCCGCAGCAGCTTTTTACCGGCGCCCGCGCCGCGATGCTTCGGCGCCACGTACAGGTCTTCCAGATAGATGCCGTTTTTACCCAGCCAGGTGGAGTAACTCATAAAGAACACCGCATAACCCGCCGGCTCGCCGTTCACCGTACAAATCAGCGCTTCGGAACAGGCGCCCGGCCCAAACAGGCTGCGTTCGATATCTTCCACGCTGGCCAGCACCTGCTCGCGCGCCTTTTCGTACACTGCCAGCTCGATAATCATATCCAGAATCAGTTTGGCGTCGCTTTTTTGCGCCGGGTAAATCTCGATGGTCATGGCAAATCCTGAGTGTGTTAATGACTGTGCTTGCCAGCATATCGCGACTCCAATACTGTATGAACTGCATTTTCATCAACAGGTAATGAATATCATGCATCTGGATTTGAAGCGTCTCGATCTCAACCTGCTGCTGGTGTTCGAAGCGGTCTATCGGCTGCGATCGGTGACGCGCGCCGCGGCGGAGCTGGCCCTCAGCGCGTCGGCGCTGAGCCACGCGCTGATCCGGCTGCGCAAGGCGCTGGCGGACGAGCTGTTCTACCGGGTCGGTAACGACATGCATCCGACGGTGTATGCCGACAGCCTGGCCCCGACCGTCAGCGAAAGTCTGGCGCTGCTGGCCAAAGGGCTGCATCCGCGCCCGCGCTTCGTCCCCGCCGAAAGCCGGGAGAGCTTCACCTTCGCCATTACCGATTACACCGCCTTCGCGGTGTTTCCCGCGCTGATGGCGCAGATGCAGCGCCTGGCGCCAGGGCTGTCGTTCCAGCTGCGCTATTCCGAGCGAAAGGTGGCGCTGAACGATCTGCTGGCGGGGCATATCGACTTTGCACTGGGCTTTACCGAAACCGACGGCGAAAGCTACCCGGATATCGACGAGGTGAGCTGGCTGGAGGATGAGTATGTGGCGATTTGTTCACCCGCCTTCAGCGTAAAATACGGCGAACTGACGCTGGAAAACTACCTGCGGGCGCGCCATCTGGTGGTGACGCCGTGGAACGAACAGCGCGGCGTCATTGACTACCAGCTCGATAAGCTGGGGCTGCAGCGCGATATCGCCATCCGCACGCCTTCGCTGCTGGGGGCACCGTTCATCGTCGCCGACAGCGAACTGGTGATGAGCATGCCGCGCTACGCCGCGCAAAAATTGCGGCAGGTGGCGGCGCTGGATATCCACCCCCTGCCGTTTCCGGTGCCGCCGTATCAGATTAAAATCTACCTGCACCGCAAGAACGGCCGGCCGGAGGCCTGCCGCTGGTTGCGGCAACAATTGCAGGCGCTGGCGGCGTTATAACGCGGGTTCGCCGATCGGCAGATACCCCTGCCACAGCGGCCGGGCCGGTTTGCCGTGCGGGTTGGCCCGCAGATGCACATGGTAGCCCTGCAGCGCCTGCAGCAGCAGGCAGTCGTCCACCTCGGCCAGGTCATCCTTGTGCTGCTGTGCGCTGCCCGTTAGCAGCACCCGTTTGGCTTTCTCCTTCGCCTCGTCGGCGGAACGCGCCACAAACAGGCCGAACTGGTGCAATTCCGCCAGCTCATCGCTGCGGTACCCGCCCACGTTGACGAAAAACAGCTTCTCTTCACCGGCGAATGGCGTAGGCTCCAGGCTCACGTCGTAACCGTCCGCCCAGTCGATGCGCGCATAGCCGTCGACATGCACCTTGCGCTTATCGCCGAACCACTTTTCACGCAGCAGCGGATACGCCTCTTCCGGCCGATCCGCCGCCGCAAACTGCACGTCGTGCAACTCAATATTGGCGCCCGGCGCCGTACCGCCCACATAAAACATCAATAATCCCGGCATGTTAGTCTGCTCTCCTTAGTGATAATCGCTGTATAAATTAATACATAACGAAACTTCTGCCAACGGCAGCGCCGTTCTGTGTTATCAATAGGTGAGGTTTAATCTGTTGTGGAGGAACGCATGGCATTCAATATCGGTGATTTTGTTCAACGCACCACCGGCGGCCCAAAGATGACCGTGGTGGCGATCGACGGTGAAACCCTGGTTTGCAGCTGGAATGAACTGGGCAAAGAGCAGCGCACAGAGGTGCAGGCCAGCGACGTGGCGCTGTACCACGAAGACGGCGATTTCGGCGTCTGCTGAATGACCGGGGCGCGCCGCGCCCCGTTATCGCTTCAGGCGCGAATGTCCTGATAAGCCGGCGTGGTATCAAACTCATGCTTGGCGAACGGGCATAGCGGAATGATTTTACGCTGCTCCGCGCGCATCTTCTCCACCACCAGCGCCACCAGCTTTTTGCCGACGCCCTGCCCCTTCAATGACTCATCCACCCAGGTGTGATCGATAATGGTCAGCTTGTCGCCGCTCGGCACGAAAGAGATCTCGGCGATCAGCTTGCCCTGCTCGTCATTGATATAAAAACGCTTGTCGTCTGCCAGTATTTTATGTTCCATATTATTTCTCCCTATATTTAAGTGCGCCGCTGGGGCAGGTGTCGATAACGCGTTTCACCTCCGCCGCGTCGGCATTGTCCGGAATAATCCACGGGCGGCGGTTCAGGGTAAAAATAGCCGCGTTGCCGCGCACGCAGTTGGCGGAATGGCGGCATAGCGCGCTGTTAAAATAAACGTCAATCTTGTCGCCGGAATAACGGCGGTAACCGGCGGCAGTCAATTCCTCGTCCATCTTGGCCTCACATTGCCTGTTTTATTGTTTTTGCTCCAGGCTCAAGTATAGGCAATGCCACCGGCTTCACCACGCGTCTCGCTCACCGAAAAAAGTGGCGCAACCGCCCGTCACCGCTAGAAAAAACCGTAAATTGTTCTAATCTTTAATCAGCAAGACAACATCATTCCGACAGTGGCTAAGGAGTTCGAAATGGGTGATAGCTCAAAAGACGGCGTAATTCTGCTGTCCCGCATATTACTGATGGTTCTGTTTATCATTTTCGGCTGGATGAAACTGGTCAACTTCGGTGCGACCGTCACGGCGATGGAAGGCTATGGCACGCCGATGCCTTATTTGGCGGCGATCGTTGCCGTGGTGGTGGAGTTTATTTTCGGCATCGCGCTTATTCTCGGTCTGTTTACTCGCCCTATCGCGGTCATTTTCGCCCTATACGTGTTGGGCACCGCGTTTATCGGCCATCCGTTCTGGAAAATGACCGGCATGGAAATGATGGGCAATGAAATCAACTTCTTTAAAAACATCAGCATCATTGGCGGCTTGCTGTTGCTGGCGGTAACCGGCGCCGGCCGTTATTCGCTGGACTATAAAATATTTAATAAATAATTCATCGATGGCCGGCGATATTCGCCGGCCATTTTATTTCGGCTATCCTTTCAACGGCTGCGCTTGGCGTGGCGCTCAAAGTTTTCTGCCTTGGCCTGCGCCGATTTGCGCAGCGTGACATAACAGGCGCCCTCGCCGCCGTCGCGCGGTAAGGCGCGGCAAAATGCCTGTACCTGTTCAAACTGTGCCAGCCACTTGGCGAGGTAACTGCGCACGATATTCGGATGGCTTTCGTTCTGCCGCCCGCGACCGTGCACGATCAGCAGCGAACGCAGGTTTTGCGCCTCCGCCTGCATAATGAAACGAAACAGCGCCTGCCGGCTGGCTTCGACCGACTGGCGCAGCAGGTTCAGCGACGCCTGCGGCGGGTAACGGCCGTTGCGCAGCTTGTCCAGCACGCCCTGCTGAATGCCTTCCCCTTTGAACTCCAGCGGCTGTTCGCAGGGGATCACCTCGAGAAAATCGGTGCTGAGGAAGTTTTCCTGCCGCAGCCGCTGCGCTTCGCGCCGCGCGCTTTTGTCCACCGCCTCCTGCGGCTTGAGGTACAGCGTCTGCCGTCCGCTCTCCAGCGGCACCACGTCCGCCATCGCCTGTTCAAAAAAGTCTTTTTCCTGCTCGCTCATGTTCCACCTCTCTTGAACGGCAGCCTTTACGGCTGGGAATGGGGTCGATTGTAAGTCGCCTTGGCGCGGTTGCAAGCCGGGAATTGTCAGCGGCATTTGTCTCATTTGTCGTCAACGGGTGAGCTTGCGAACAGTTTTCGCTATACTGCTAAGCCATCATTGAGTGCCGCAAAGGATCGAGCCCATGACAATGCGCGAGCTGGAAATCCAGTTTCAAAATGCGATGAATGAGTTGCAGAGCAGCTTCGAACGGCAACACCGCGAATGGCAGCAGAGCTACCAGGCGCTGCAGCAACTGCTGGAAGAAGCCAAACAGCGCGAAGCCGCGCTGCGGGCGCAGAATGAACAACTGGCGCGCAAGCTGAGCACCGCCAGCTCGGTACCGGAACAGCATGCGCTGGTGAAGCAGATCAAAATGCTCGGCGCTCATCTGGACGCGCTGGCCAAAGACGCGGCCACCTTCAATCACCACCTGCGCCAACAGAGCGCGGTCGGTAATTTCAGCGGCGAGCAGCATTGATAGCGGGCGCTGTCGCACAGCGCCTCCCGCCCCTCTTCTGGCGTATTGAGAGTGTAATAAAGCCTAAATGACCTGGATCATCCTCGCCGCCCTGATCGTCGTATTCATTATCGGTTACCGCATCCTGACGTCCGACACCCGCAAAGCCATCGATTCGCTGGCCCATCTGCTGAGGGTCAAACCAATGCTGATCGAATCGATGATCCAGGAAATGGGCGGCCGCCAAAGCCAGACCTTTATTCGCATGCTGAACAACGGCTACACCGAAGAGATGCACCAGGCGGCTTATCTGCTGTTCATCTACCTGACGTTCATCAAACAGGCGGACGACGAACAGATTGCCCTGTGGCGCGACGTGCTGCTGCGCGCCGGGCTATCGCCGGAGCTGCACGCCGAGCACACCGAAGCGGCGCTGTTTTACTTCGCCGAACTGGATATCGATGCGTTTGAACTGGCGCAGTTCCGTCGCGCCTACAACGAGCGTTTCAACCGCGAAGCGTTGGCCCACGGCTGATCGCGTCCCCCAAGGCGGGGGACCGATTACAGGAACATGCTGAAGAGGTAGCGCGACAGCGCTTCGCGCGAGCTGAAGCCGTGTGCGATGCCGTAACGCAGGTTCGGGGCGTCGCCGCTTAAATCCAGGGGAAACTCCAGATACTGCTCGCTGGTGCGCACCGGGGAGGTTGGCGTGGCGAAATGCACGCTTCTCTCTTTCAACGCCGGGTGGATCACCAACGCGGTTCTGCCCATCCGCGCTTCGCGATTCACATACACGTAGTGTGCACCCTTGCGGTAGCCATAGGCCTGATCGGTGACATAATCACGCTCAAAGCCGGTATTCTCCAACACTTTAGCCACTTCATCCGGCCGTAAATACATCGATTCCTCCTATCATTCTGGACCGCTGAGCGACCTTACCGTAATCATTCACCGAAACAATGATTTTCTGGGGAGGAATCCGGGTTTCGGACTATTCCTGAATCAGCTCCGGCTGCGCTGCAGCAGGCGCAGAGTGAGCAACACCCCGAGCGCCACCAGCAGCGCCGCCGCCAGATAGATCGACGGCACGCCCGCTTGCCCAATCAGCAGTCCGGCCAGCGGGCCGGTGATGCCCAGCGCCAGGTCGAGGAACGCCGAATAGGTGCCGAGCGCCGTGCCCTGATTCTGCGGCGGCACCTGTTTCACTGCCTCGACGCCCAGCGCCGGGAACACCAGCGAGAAACCGGCGCCGGCCAGCAACGCGCCGGTTTGCACCATCCAGGGCTCGCCGGCCTGCCAGATCAACAGCAGCCCGACGATCTCGACCAGAAACGACGCCAGCGTCACCTTCAGACCGCCGTGGCGGTTGATGACGTTGCTGAAGATCAGGCGGATGCCGACGAAGGCGCAGCTGAACAGCGTCAGCGAAAACGCCGCGCCGCTCCAATCTTTGTCGGCATAGTAAAGCGTGATGAACGTGGCGATCACGCCGAAGCCGACGGTACCCATCGCCAGCCCGAGACCATAGGCCCAAATGCGACCGAACACCGCGCAAAAGGCGATGCGCTGCCCGGCGGCGATCGAGACGTCCGGCTTGCCGCTCGCCAACAGCAGCGCCACCGCGACCGCCAGCACGATCAGCGCCGCCACCCCGGCCAATCCCCACTGTTGATTCAGGTACACGCCGAGCGGCGCCCCGGCCGCCATCGCCCCGTAGGTGGCAACGCCGTTCCAGGAAATCACCCGCGCGGTATGCATCGCTCCGACCCGGCCGATACCCCACAGCGTGGAACCGGTGCTGGCGAAGCTTTCGCCGACGCCGAGAAACACCCGCCCCACGCACAGCAACAGCAGGCTGAGCCACGGGTAACCGTCAACGCCGAATGCCAGCGCGTAAAACAGGCCGCTGGTGCCGCAGCACGCCAGGCCGAACAGCACCACCTTCTTCGGCCCCAGCTGATCGGCATAGCGCCCAGCGTGCGGGCGGCTGAACAGCGTGGCGAAGTACTGCGCGCTGATGATAAGGCCCGCCAGCACCGAGTTGTAGCCCAGATGCTCATGCACAAATCCCGGCAGCACCGCCAGCGGTAGGCCGATGGTCAGGTAGCAAACGAAGGTGAACATCACCACGGACAGAATGCGTCGGTTCAGCTGGAGGTTATTTTCTGCGGTCATCGAAGGTGGCTCGCATCGGACGGGGTAGACGAAGCGTTCCAGCATACCCCGATGAGATTTGATGATAAATGAGAGAGTGATAACGAATTATTATTTAACTAAGCGTTTGCTGCCTGCGCCATTCGCTGGGGTTGGCACCGTATACGCGCAAGAATTCGCGATTAAAATTCGATTTGGTGGTAAATCCCGACTCATGCATGATTTCGGTTATCGGGCGGTCGCCGACAAGCAGCCTTCGCGCCGCCTCACGGATACGTAATTGGTTCACGTATTGCGAGACATTCATCCCGGCATACTGATTGATGGCCTGCGACACCCGGCGTGCCGGTAATCCGCTTTTGCGCGCCAACAGCGCCAAATTCAGCTCCGGTTGCAAATAAAGATCGTCTTTCAGCAATCGCTGTTGCACCTGAACAAACCAGTGGTGGATCAGGTCATCGTTCACCACGCCGGCTTTAACAGGCTCCGGCGTTTCCTCGACCGGTTGCTCCGCCGGCCGGGTGCGGGACAAGACCAGGTACACGCCCAACGTAAGCAGGAAAGTGTCGACCGTCACCAACAGGCCGGCATGTCGCCCGCCAAACCAGGCAAAATCGAGGGTAATGATCAGCTCCGCTATCGCGACGGTGAACAATAAAATGGCTAACCCACGCCACAGCCGGCAGCAGAGCCAGCTTTCCGCCAACGCCACCTGCTTCAAACTATTCTCACCGCCACGCAGTGCATACCACAAGGCCACGCCGTAACCCGCATCGGCGACAATAATCAACGCATCCAACCAAAATGGCGCATACCGACTGGCCAACAACGTCAGACACAAGGGCGTCAGATGCCAAACATCAGCCAGCCGCAAGCGCCCCTGTGTGCTCATCCGGAAAGTCAGCCAGACCAGCACCGGGATCATGACGGCGCCAATCGGCTGCAACCGGTTGAACTGCGTTAAGTCGTAACCGTAACGCAACCCCACCAGCAGGCTTTGCCATGCGCACAGCAGCAGTAACAGCTGGAAAACCCAACGCCGGGCGCTGGGCCGGCCAAGGCGAAGCAACAGCCCGCAGCACAGCAAGCTGAACAAAAAGGTAACGGGAATGAGCGGCATGCATTACGCCTTATCCAAAGAGACGAAGCGGAAAAGTGTAGGGTGTGAAGTCTATTAAAACAATAATTTAACGACCTTGATCGCGATCGAGGTCGCCGAGAGGCACCGCCGATGTCACCTTTGCGCTTTTGTCGTAATGAGGATGTGAGGATGAAAAAATTACTGTCTCTGTGGCTGCTGCTGTGCACGACGGTCAGCGCATCGCCTTATCAGATCGCCATACATGATGAAGCGTTCTCCCGGGGTTCACGCACGCTCGCCAGCCGTATTTATTATCCCACGGATGCCGAAGGCCCACGACAAAGTGTCGGAGCCAATCCGGTATTCACCGGTATTGCCGGCCAAGTTGACGCACCACCGGCCAAGGGCACCTTTCCGTTGGTGGTGTTCAGTCACGGCAGCGGAGGGAACCATGCCAGCCAGGCCTGGCTGGCGGCAGCGCTGGTTCGCCATGGCGTGGTGGTGATCGCCGCCAACTCACCCGGCAGCACCACCGGCGACTCTATCCCGGCGCAGTCCGTCAATCTTTGGCGGCAAACCGAAGATATCTCCACGCTGATTGACGCTATCCGCGCCTCTCCTCGCTGGGCTGCGCTCGTTAACCCCGATGCCATCGGCGTTGTCGGCCACTCCAAGGGCGGTTACAGCGCCATCGCGGCCATCGGCGGCAGAGTCAGGCTGGCAGATTTCATCGCCGGTTGCCGGCAACGGCCGCAGTCACCCAACTGCCGGTTCTATACCCAGGCCAGGGTTGACCTGACGCAGGTCGCCGCCGATCGGTTCGATGCCGATTATACCGACCCGCGCATCCGCTTTGCCGTCGCCCTCGATCCCGGCATGGTGCCCTATCTGCAGCCGGAGAGTCTGCGCCACCTAAACGCCCCGTTATTGATTATTGAACCGAAAGACTATCTGCCAGACGAGAAAGGCACGCGTTTGGGTGGCGCGTCTCTGGCAGCTAATGGCGGTGAACAGCCTATCCATGCGCAGCGATTAACCCACGGCAATCATTTCGATTTTTTGCCCATTTGCCAACCCAACGGCCGCCACATTTTGGCGTCCGAAGAAAAAGACGCGGAAGTCCTGTGCGCAACCACGCCTGCCCAACGGGAATGGGTACATCAGCAAACGGTGGCGGCCATATTGCCGTTCATTCGCCCCTGGCTACCCGCGCGCGCAGAAAATCGATAAAGGCTCGTACCTTCTCCGGCACGTGACGGGTGTTCGGGTAGAGGGCATAGATGCTCTGCTCGGGGAAACGGTGATCCGACAGCAACCGCTGCAGCCGGCCGGCGTCGATGTCGGGCTGCGCCAGCCACGCCGGCAGCAGCGCCACCCCGGCGCCATGCAGGGTGAACGCCAGCAATGCCGCGGCGCTGTCGCCGGTGAGCGTAGCGGCGTCCGCGACCTTGAACAGCACCGCTTCGCGCTGCGGCGTGACCACCTGCCAGCTCAGCGGCGAACTGAGCCGGCTGTGGGCGATCCACTGCGCCTGCGCCAGATCCGTCAGCGAATGAATCGGCCGGTCGGCCAGATAATCCGGCGACGCCACCGGAAAAATGGCAAAGCTGTCGATCAGCGCCGCGCGGTGGCTGGAATCCGCCAGTTGGCCCAGACGGATCGCCACGTCGAAGCGCTCAGAGATCAGATCGGCATGATAAGAAGAAGAGACATGCTGGATGCGCAGCCGCGGATGCTGTCGCGAAAATGCCGCCAGCGCCGGCACCACCACCTGCGCGCCGTATTCCGGCGTGCTGGTGATGCGCAGCACGCCGCTCAGCCCGTGATGATCGCGACGCACGTCGTCCAGCACGTTTTCCGCCTCCTGCAGCAGCTGCAGGCTGCGCTGGTAGAAGCGTTCGCCGGCATCGGTCAGCGACAGCCGTCGGGTGCTGCGCGCCAGCAGTGACACCCCCAACTCGTTCTCCAGCTGCTTGACGTTAAAGCTCACCACCGCCTTGGTTTGCCCCAGCGCCGCCGCCGCCGCGGTAAAGCTGCCCGCTTCCACCACCGCCGCGAAGATCGCCAGGCGCTGCAAATTCAGCATTTCGCCGCCCTTATTGTCAAAATCATTTTGACAGTGTAATCGCCCGCCGCCGATTTATCCGCACTTTTCCCCCCGATACACTGCTCGCCTTCAACCGGAGGCACCATGTCTTATCGCAGTAAAGTGGCAATCGTCTATCTGCTCGGCTTTTTCGTCGATCTGATCAATATGTTTATCGCCAACGTCGCCTACCCCGCCATCGGCCAGGCGATGCAGGCGTCGGTCAGCCAACTGGCGTGGGTCAGCAACGGCTATATTCTCGGCCTGACGCTGGTGATCCCGCTCAGCGCCTGGCTGGCACAGCGCATCGGCGGGCGGCGAGTGTTCCTGCTGTCGCTGGCGCTGTTCATGCTGGCTACCCTCGGCGCGGGCAACGCCGACAGCATCGGCGCGCTGATCGGCTGGCGCACCCTGCAGGGCATGGGCGGCGGCTTGCTGATCCCTATCGGCCAGACGCTGACCTACCAGCTGTACCGCAGCCATGAACGCGCCGGACTGTCTGCGGCCATCATGCTGGTGGGGCTGCTGGCGCCGGCGCTGTCACCGGCGCTGGGCGGCTGGCTCGTCGATCGGCTGGACTGGCGCTGGGTGTTTTTCGCTAACCTGCCGCTGGCGGCCCTGGCCCTGGCGCTGGCGGCGCTGTGGCTGCGCGCGGAAACCTCGACGGCGGTGCGTAAACCGCTCGACGGCAAAGGACTGCTGAGCGCCTGCACGGCGTTGACGCTGCTGCTGCTCGGCCTGACCCGGCTGAGCGAGGCCGGTCATCAGACTTCCGGCGCGGCGCTGCTGGCCGCCGGTCTGCTGGTGCTGGCCTATTATCTGCGCCATAGCCTGCGCACCCCGCAGCCGCTGCTGAACCTGCGACTGGTCTCCGATCCGCTGCTGCGCAACGCCATGGCGGTTTATTTGTGCATTCCCGGCCTGTTCATCGGCGTCAGTCTGGTGGCAATGCTGTATCTGCAAAACCAGCTGGGGATGCCCGCCGCCCAGGTCGGCGGCCTGATGCTGCCCTGGGCACTGGCGTCGTTCCTGGCCATCACGCTGACCGGCAAAACCTTTAACCGGCTCGGCCCACGGCCGCTGCTGATCGCCGGCTGCCTGTTACAAGGCGCCGGCATGCTGACGCTGGCACAAACCGATCAGGCCGGGCAGCACGCATTGCAGATCGCCGCCTTCGCCCTGATGGGGTTTGGCGGCAGCCTGTGCAGCAGCACCGCGCAGAGCAGCGCGTTCCTGCAGATCCCCGACGCTCAGTTAGCGGATGCCAGCGCGCTGTGGAACATCAACCGCCAGCTCAGTTTTTGCCTCGGCGTGGCGCTGCTCAGCCTGCTGCTGAATTTGCTGCTGACCGTGTTGCCACCCGCGGCGGCCTACCGTACCTGCTTCATTCTGGCGGGCGCCAGCGTATTTATCCCGCTGCTGCTGTGTCTGCGCCTCGCCAACCGCGCCATCGTGCGCCAACTTAACGCTCAACAGGATGCTTTATGAACCCGTATTTTACCGAAGTGATCGACGCCCACATCGCCATTGAACGCTGGTTAGGCAAAGGCGCCGGAGAAGAGCAGGCGCTGCTGGCGCGCTTTACGCCGGATTTCAGCATGATCGCGCTGAACGGCGCTCCGCTGGATTTGGCCGCGCTGTGCACCTTTTTCCGCGCGCATCGCGCCGCCAAACCGGGATTGGAAATCGAGATAGAAGAGATGAAACTGGTGGCCGAATGGCCGACGGGCGCGGTAGTCAGCTACCGGGAAAAACAGAGCCTGCCGGGACAAAGCGCTACGCTGCGCTATTCCACGGTGGTCTTTGAACGTCAGCCCAACTTACTCAGTTGGCGGCATTTGCACGAAACCGCCGCGGCGCAATAATTACAAAAAGCTGCCGGCCAAAAACAGTTCCCAACCGACGATCACCCCGCACAGGGTTACCGCACTGAAAATGACTTCAAACAGATAGCGATTGATCATCGTTCGTCGCCTCAAAAGAAGACACCCGGAAGAACCGGGTGTCTGGAGTACGGGCTGGAGAGTGCGGAACCTTTCGGTTCCGCAAACATCACTTAATTAAGCTTTTTTACCGGCTTTTTTGTGGTGTTTTTTAGCGGCCTGAGCTTTCTGCACTGGCGCTTTTTTGTGGTGTTTTTTAGCAGCCTGGGCTTTCTGAGCTGGCGCTTTTTTGTGGTGCTTTTTAGCGGCCTGAGCTTTCTGGGCTGGCGCTTTTTTGTGGTGCTTAGCTTTCTTGTGGTGCGTTGCTTTAGCTGGCGCTTTTTCAGCAGCCGCTGGCGCAGCGGTAGTGGTGGTCGCAGCTGGCGCGGTGGTGGTAGCCGGAGCAGTAGCTGCAGTATCAGCAGCGAAAGCAACAGAAGACAGACCCATAGTGGCAGCAACGATCAGCGCTAATACTTTTTTCATCTTTAAATCCTCAGAGTGTTGTTTCGGTAAGCTCCGGTGGAGCCGTTGAAACAGATACTAGTGGAATCAAACTGCCGTTTCCGTGAGTGATTGGTTTCGCCGAGTAACCAAATGTACAACGTTTGTGAACGGCGCTTGTGAACCGCATCGGCGGGTATATGCTGAAGGAAGACGCCCCTCGGTACAGGCTCGCTCACGCTATGAAAACCGTCTCACTGAAACACGCGCCGGGCCGCTACGCCGGCCTGGCCCTCGCCGGTCTGCTGCTGCTGACGCTGCTCTATCTGTTCGTGCGGCACTGGGCCGAGTTTGTACAGTACTGCATCAACTTCCAGATTTACATGCACCGCTATCTGGTGCTCTATCTGCTGCAGCAGCGCAACCAGCAATACAGCGGCGGGCTGATGCTGACGCTGGCCAGTTTCGCTTACGGCTTCCTGCACTCCATCGGCCCCGGCCACGGCAAGTTCGTCATCACCACTTATCTGGCCACCCACCGCGAACGGCTGAACGCCAGCCGGGCGATCACCCTGCTGGGCAGCCTGATGCAAGGCGTGGTCGCCATTGTGTTCGTGGTGGTGCTGGCGGTGGTGCTCAACCTGTCGATGGGCGATCTCAGCCTCAGCCGTTACTGGGTGGAAAAAGGCAGCGCGGTATTCATCGCCGCCTTCGGCCTGGTGGTGATCCTGCGCGCCGGTGGCTGGCGCTGGCGTCGACGTCGCTCACCGGTCATTCAGGCGCTGCACCCGGCGGACCACGCGCATAGCGCGGCGTGCGAGTGCGGCCACCGGCATCAGCCCGGCGCGACCGAACTGACCGGCGGCTGGCGTAACGCGCTGTGGCTGATCGTCTCCATCGGTATTCGTCCATGCAGCGGCGCCATCCTGATTCTGGTGTTCGCCAACGCCATCGGCATGTTCACCTGGGGGGTGATCTCCGCCATGAGCATGGCGCTGGGCACCGGGCTGTCGATCATGATCCTCGCCACGCTGGTGCACCACGCACGCGAGCGCTTTCTGGCTCATCAACCCGGCCTGACGGGCTATTATCTGGCACAGGCGTCGCGCATCGCCGTGATGCTCGGCGGCGTGATCCTGATCCTGTTCGCGCTGGTGCTGTTCAATTCGGTGATCCCGGTCAGCGCCAACGGCGATTTTATCGCCGCCGGCTGCTAACTAACGCCGGTAAATCGTCGTTTTTTTGCGTGATCGGCCACACAAATATCGGCATGGTCTACACTTAGAAGACATGTGTCGAAATGGAGAGCTGAATGTTTAAGAAAGCGGAAAGAACAGAACGCGATATCGATCAGGATGTGACTCTGTTGGCCGATACGCTGGATGAAGTGTTACGCGAGTCCGGTGACAAGACCAAAGAGGAACTGAAAGAGCTGCACAGCAAGGCGAAAGGCGTGCTGCGCGACGCGCGAGCTCGGTTCAATGGCTCCACCAGTCTGACACAGCATGCGCGCGACGCGGTCGATCAAGCCGACAGCTATGTGCGTGACAAACCTTGGCAGGGCGTAGGGATCGGTGCCGCCGTCGGTATCGTGCTCGGCGTGCTGCTGGCCCGGCGTTAACACCCCTGCAGTCATAAAGATAAAACAGATGTGCGTCTGGCCCGCGGAAATCGCGGGCCGTTTAATTTGTGCGTTTGAACAGCTGCGCCAGCCCCTGCACCGCCCGCTCCGTTTCCTCTCGCCGGCTGAAATTGGCGAACCCCAGCAGTAACCCTTGCCCCGCGGGATGGTCGATTCGCCAGTCCGACAACGCCTGCGCCGCCAGCCCTTGTTGCCATGCCTGCGCCGCCAACAGCGCATCCGCTGTGCCGTCGTGCAGCCGGGCCAACAGCTGAATGCCGCCCTGCTGCGGCACCACCGTCAGCCACGCCCCCAGTTGCCGTTCCAACGCCTGCGTCAGCCACTCGCGCCGCTGGCGGTACAACGGCCGCATGCGTTTCAGGTGGCGGTAGAAATGCCCTTGCCGGATAAAGTCCGCCACGCCGGCCTGCAGCAGCGGTGGGCAACCGCAGCCACGCAGCCGACTGCTGCGTGCGAATGTCTCCGTCAGACCGGCGGGCACCACCAGATAAGCCATGCGCAGCGCCGGGAACAGCGTTTTGCTGAAGGTGCCGGCGTACAACACCCGCCCCTGAACATCGAGGCTTTTCAGCGGCGGCAATGGCCGCCCGTGATAGCGAAACTCGCTGTCGTAGTCATCCTCGAGGATCCAGGCCCTGCGCTGCTGCGCCCAGTCGAGCAGCGCCATGCGCCGCGCCAGGCTGAGCGAGACGCCGAGCGGGCTTTGATGGGTTGGCGTCACCACCGCCAGCCGCGCCTCAGGCGCCGTCAGCATACCCGCGGCCACGTCCATGCCCTGTTCATCCACCGGCACGGCGACCGGCCTGACGCCGGCGGCCAGCAGCAGCGGACGCGTGACCGGATAGCCAGGATCTTCGATCCATACCGCGTCGCCGGCATGTAACAGCGTCTCCGTCACCCAGTCCAACAACGCCGGATAACCGGCGCAGAGGAAAATCTGCTCCGGCCGGCAGCTGATGCCGCGCGACAAATGCAGGTAATGGGCGATCGCCTCACGCAGCTCAGACAGGCCGCCGGCCGGCGGCAGCGCCAGAGAAGCCACCGTGGAACCGCGCAGCTGGCGGGCGACAATGCGCTGCCACAGCGCCCGTGGAAACGCGTCCAGCGCCGGTACCCCCAGTTGGAAAGGCTGCAGCATGCCCTGCGGCTGCAGCGGATCGGGCGCCATTGCCACCAGCGGTGGCACAGCGGAGACCGCGCCCGGCGGCATGTGTGGCAGCTGCGGCGAGACGTAGGTGCCCGCCTGCCCGCGGCTCTGCAAGAAACCTTCGGCAATAAGTTGCGCGTAGGCGCTTTCCACCGTAGCGCGCGCCACGCCCAAATCGCTCGCCAACCCGCGCACTGAGGGCAACCGGCTGCCTGCCGCCAGGCTGCCCTGGGTAATGGCGTCTTTAATCCGCTGGTAAATCTGCCGGTACAGCGGCTCGGCAAGCCGGCTGTCCAGCCGCAGCGAGGTCAGGAAAGTTGGCATCATGGCCCGGTTAAATAATCATTTTATGGCCCTATAGCATAGACCATAAGGCCGCTAAAGTAGCGGCATGATTTCGTTACTACCGATTGAGGTTGACCATGATTAAGCAACGTTTGAACTATGCCGAGCTGGCGCCCGCCCCGTACAAAAATATGGTGAGCGCGCTGATGGCGCTGGAGAAAGGTGCCCTGGACAAGGCGACCATCGAGTTGATGTTTATGCGCGTTTCGCAGATCAACGGCTGCGCCTACTGCCTGGACATGCACGGCAAAGCGCTGCGTGAAAGCGGCTTCAGTCATGCCAAGCTGGATACGCTGGCGGGCTGGCGCGTCAGCCATGAATTCAGCGAGCGCGAGCGCGTCGCGCTGGAATGGGCCGAGTCGGTGACGCTGATCGCCGCCACCGGCGCGCCGGACAGCGCTTTCGAGGCGCTGAAAGCGCACTTCAGCGATACCGAGATCGCCGATCTGACTTTCGCCATCAGCATCATGAACGCCTTCAATCGTCTGGCCGTCAGCATGCGTCAGTAATGCGCTCGACTCCCCCTCTTCACTGAGAGGGGGAATTTCTCACCCGCAAAAAATTTTTCCCTCGCCTTTTCCAGCCCCGGCGCGGCCTGCGCACCCAACCCCACAAAACACCATATATAGCGTGGTTGATAAAACAAATATCTACATATAGTATTTTATGGGTCAGCCGCAGGGAATGTCGTTCGGTTGATAACGCCGTCAGAAACGCCAGGAACGATGCTCCGTTATCTGACTTGCCCGCCTTTCCTTCAGCCTAAAGGTAAATGCGAATCATGAGCATTATTATTTACAGTAAGCCGGACTGTGTCCAGTGCAACGCCACTTATCGCGCATTTGATAAACAGGGGATTGATTATCAGGTGATCGACCTCACCCAGGATCAGCAGGCGCTGAACCACGTTAAATCCTTAGGTTATCAGCAGGTTCCGGTGATTATCGCCGGTGACGACCACTGGTCCGGTTTCCGGCCGGACAAAATCGGCGCGCTGGCGCTCACCTGCTGAGGCTCGACGATGAATCCGCTGGTCTATTTCTCCAGCAGTTCGGAGAACACCCATCGATTCGTTGAGAAACTGGGCCTGCCGGCGATCCGCATTCCGATCGCCGGCGCCCGCAGCAAATTGCTGATGGAACAACCCTATATCTTGATCGTACCCAGCTATGGCGGCGGCAGCGCCGTCGGCGCGGTGCCGATCCAGGTGATCCGCTTTCTCAACGTTCCGCAAAACCGTTCATACCTGCGCGGCGTCATCGCCGCCGGGAACACCAACTTCGGCGCAGCGTACGGCATCGCCGGCGACATCATCGCCAAAAAATGCCAGGTGCCTTTTTTGTACCGCTTCGAGCTGCTCGGCACGACGCAAGACGTTGAAAACGTTAGACAGGGAGTAACCGCATTTTGGCAACGACAGAACTGACCAGGCCCGAGACGGGCGCGCTGGATTACCATTCGCTCAACGCGATGCTCAATCTTTACGATGCGGAAGGCCGGATCCAGTTCGATAAAGATCGGCTGGCGGCGCGGCACTACTTCCTGCAGCACGTCAACCAAAACACCGTGTTCTTCCATAACCTGGAGGAAAAGCTGCGCTATCTGGTGGAGGAAGGCTACTACGAGCCGCAGGTGCTGGCGCAGTATGAATTCCCGTTTATCAAGCAGCTGTTCCAGCAGGCCTACGCCAAGAAATTCCGCTTCGAGACCTTCCTCGGCGCCTTCAAGTACTACACCAGCTATACGCTCAAAACCTTCGACGGCAAGCGCTATCTGGAGCGTTACGAAGATCGGGTGTGCATGGTGGCGCTGACGCTGGCGGCGGGCGACACCGCCCTGGCACAGGATCTGGTGGAGGAGATGATTTCGGGCCGCTTCCAGCCGGCCACGCCGACTTTCCTCAACTGCGGCAAACGCCAGCGCGGTGAGCTGGTCTCCTGCTTCCTGCTGCGCATCGAAGACAATATGGAGTCGATCGGCCGGGCGGTGAACTCCGCGCTGCAGCTGTCGAAACGCGGCGGCGGCGTGGCTTTCATGCTGAGCAATATTCGCGAAGTGGGCGCGCCGATCAAGCGCATCGAGAACCAGTCCTCCGGCGTCATTCCGATCATGAAAATGCTCGAAGACGCCTTCTCCTACGCCAACCAGCTCGGCGCGCGCCAGGGGGCCGGCGCGGTGTATCTCAACGCCCACCACCCGGACATTCTGCGTTTTCTCGACACCAAGCGGGAAAACGCCGACGAGAAGATCCGCATCAAGACGCTGTCGCTGGGGGTAGTGATCCCGGATATCACCTTCGAGCTGGCGAAGAACAACGAAGAGATGTACCTGTTCTCGCCCTACGACGTCGAACGGGTGTATGGCACGCCGCTGTCTGAAATCAGCGTCAGTGAAAAATACCGCGAGATGGTGGACGACAAGCGTATCCGCAAGTCGCGCATCAACGCACGCGAATTCTTCCAGGTGCTGGCGGAGATCCAGTTCGAATCCGGCTATCCCTACGTGATGTTCGAGGACACGGTCAACCGCGAGAATCCGATCGCCGGGCGCATCAACATGAGCAATCTGTGTTCGGAGATCCTGCAGGTCAACCGCGCCAGTACGTATCACGAAGATCTGAGCTACGATCGCATCGGCAAGGACATCTCCTGCAACCTCGGCTCGCTGAACATCGCCAAAACCATGGACGCGCCGGACTTCGGCAAGGCGATCGAGACCGCGATCCGCGCGCTGACCGCGGTGGCCGACATGAGCGATATCCGCTCGGTGCCGTCGATCGCCGAAGGCAACCGCAGCGCCCGCGCCATCGGCCTCGGCCAGATGAACCTGCACGGTTACCTGGCGCGCGAGCGCATCTTCTACGGCTCGGAAGAAGGCATCGACTTCACCAATCTCTATTTCTATACCGTGGCCTATCACGCCATCCGCGCCTCGAACCGGCTGGCGATCGAACGCGGCGGCACGTTCGACGGCTTTGAGCACTCTCGCTATGCCAGCGGCGAGTACTTCGACAAGTACACCGAGCGCGACTGGCTACCGCAGACCGAGCGGGTGCGCGAGCTGTTCGCCGCCGCCAACATCGCCATTCCGGGCCGCGACGAGTGGCGCGCGCTGCGCCAGTCGGTGATGATGCACGGGCTGTACAATCAGAACCTGCAGGCGGTGCCGCCGACCGGTTCCATCTCGTACATCAACAACGCCACCTCCAGCATCCATCCGATCGTCTCGCGCATCGAGATCCGCAAGGAAGGCAAGATCGGCCGCGTTTACTACCCGGCGCCGTACATGACCAACGACAACCTGGCGTATTACCAGGATGCCTACGAGATTGGCCCGGAAAAAATCATCGATACCTATGCCGCCGCGACGCAGCACGTCGATCAGGGGCTGTCGCTGACGTTGTTCTTCCGCGATACCGCCACCACCCGCGACATCAACCGCGCGCAGATCTACGCCTGGCGCAAAGGCATCAAGACCATTTACTACATCCGCCTGCGCCAGATGGCGCTGGAAGGCACCGAGGTGCAGGGCTGCGTGTCCTGCGCGCTGTGAGGCAACTTATGACAACCCTAACATCGGCGCCGCTGGTGCGCGCCATCAACTGGAACATCATCGAAGACGACAAGGATCTGGAGGTGTGGAACCGCCTGACCTCCAACTTCTGGCTGCCGGAGAAGGTGCCGCTGTCCAACGATATCCCGTCCTGGGCCACGCTGACGCCGAAGGAGCAGCAGCTGACCATTCGGGTGTTTACCGGGCTGACGCTGCTGGACACCATCCAGAACACCGTCGGCGCGCCGGCCCTGATCGCCGATGCGCTGACGCCGCACGAAGAGGCGGTGTACTCCAACATCAGCTTTATGGAGGCGGTGCACGCCCGCTCTTACAGCTCAATCTTCTCCACCCTGTGCCAAACGCCGGACGTGGATGACGCCTATCGCTGGAGCGAGGAAAACCGCGCGCTGCAGAAGAAAGCCGGCATCATTCTGGCGCACTACCGCAGCGACGATCCGCTGCTGAAAAAGGTCGCCAGCGTGTTTCTCGAGTCGTTCCTGTTCTATTCGGGCTTTTATCTGCCGATGTACTGGTCCAGCCGCGCCAAGCTGACCAACACCGCCGATCTGATCCGCCTGATCATTCGCGACGAGGCGGTGCACGGCTACTATATCGGCTATAAGTTCCAGAAAGGGCTGGAGAAAGTGGACGCCGCACGGCGCCAGCAGGTGAAAAACTTTGCCTTCGACCTGATGCAGGATCTGTACGACAACGAGGTGCGTTACACCGAGGAGCTGTACGACGGCGTCGGCTGGACGGAAGACGTGAAGACCTTCCTGCACTACAACGCCAACAAAGCGCTGATGAACCTGGGGTATGAAGCGCTGTTCCCACCGGCGATGGCGGAGGTCAACCCGGCGATCCTGTCGGCGCTGTCGCCGAACGCCGATGAAAACCACGACTTCTTCTCCGGTTCAGGTTCGTCTTACGTCATCGGCAAGGCGGTCAACACCGAGGATGAGGACTGGGATTTCTGAGGACTGGCTGGCCGTATCAGGAAAAGGCTTTCGCGGGAGTGTGACGTGTCGTGCTCCCGCGACTATGTGTTTTGCTTGAAGTCCGCACGCAGCTCAAGCCGCCGCCAGATGGCGCGTTTCTCCGCGTCGCTGGCGGTCGGCCAGGCGGCGATCTCCGCCCGCGTGCGCCGGCATCCCCGGCACCGCTGGGTTTCGTCGTCGATGCGGCACAGGCTGACGCAGGGCGATCTGACGCCAGGATGGGATTGCTGAGTGTCGCCCGCCATAAACTGCCCTTGATGTGATGTGTACCGCCACAGGATACCCGATCCTGTGGCGGCGCGTCGTCAATCAGACGATGCCGCCGTTGGCGCGCAGGGTTTGTCCGTTGATCCAGCCGCCGTCAGCCCCGGCAAGGAACGCCACCGCCGCGGCGATATCTTCCGGCGTGCCCAGGCGCTCCAGCGGCGCCATCTTCGCCAGCCGCTCAATAAGCTCCGGGGTTTTACCGTCGAGGAACAAGCCGGTGGCGGTTGGCCCCGGCGCGACGGCGTTCACCGTGATATTGCGGCCGCGCAGTTCTTTCGCCAGCACGCTGGTCAGCGCCTCGATCGCCGCCTTACTGGCGGCATACATACCGTAACCCGGCTGCAGCAACCCCACCACGCTGGAAGAGAAGTTGATGATGCGGCCGTTGTCGCGCAGGCGCTTCGCCGCCTCGCGCATCGCATTGAAGCTGCCTTTCAGGTTGATATCGAGCAGGCGATCCACGTCTTCATCACGCATGTCCGCCACCGGCGCCAGCGCGATCACCCCGGCGTTATTGACCAGCACGTCGACGCCACCAAACGCCTGTTCGGCGCTGTCGAACAGCTGGGCGACCGCAGCCGCATCGCTGACGTCGGCCTTGATGCTCAAGGCGCGGCCGCCGCGCTGTTCTATCTTGCCCACCAGCTCATCGGCCGGCGCCGGGTTGCCCGAATAGTTGATGATGACGGCAAAGCCGTCGGCGGCCAGACGCTCAGCAATGGCGGCGCCGATACCGCGCGAGGCGCCAGTGACGATGGCGACGGAGTGAGTTTTCTGGTTCATCGGGAGCTCCTTAAAGAAAACGACAGGCATGACGTTAATCATGCACTCTTTATCACGGCGAATAAGCCCCGATTCTCTGGCATCATAATCCCAAATTATCGAACAATGCGTCTGGGCTCGTTCGATGGCCGCCCAACGGGCGGCCATCACTATTACAGCGTGCCGTAGTTCAACGGCACCCAGGTGTAACCATCGCCCTGGCGGTTCAAATACCCCAATCCCGGGAACGACAGGTGTGCGCCGCCGACCAGTTCGCTCTGCCGCGCGCTGTCGCCAAATATCCGCAGCCGTTGAGCGACCGCCGCCTTGGCGTCGCTGTCAAAGCTGATAGCCACCTTCGGATGCGGCAACTGCACCGCTGCCACGTGGATAAGATCCCCCAACAGCAACAGCTTCTTGCCCTGGCTGGTCACCTGATACACGCTGTGCCCCGGCGTATGGCCGTGGGCGGCGAAGGCGGCAATACCCGGCGACAGTTCACCGTCGCCGCTGAACGGCTTAAAGTGGCCCAGCGCCTGGTACGGCTTGATCACCGCCTGGGCCCGTTCGAAGTTGCTTTTACTGCCCGCGCTGGCCTGTTTCAGTTTGTCCGCGCTTAGCCAGAAGTCCGCGTCCTGACTGGCGGCGCGCACCACCGCATTGGGGAATACCGCCTTGCCGTCGTGCGTCAGGCCGCCGAGGTGGTCCGGGTGCATGTGGGTCAGGTAGATCTCATCCACCTGCTCCGGCTGGTAGCCCGCCGCACGCAGGTTATCCACCAGCTTGCCCAGGCCGTCGCCCAGCAGTTGGCCGGCGCCGCTGTCGATCATCACCAGCTTATCGCCGGTATTGATCAGATAGGCATTGACCGAGGTGACCACCGGCAGGCTTTGATGCCGCTCGGCCAACCCGGCGGCGATCTGCTGCGGCGTGGTGTTCAGCAACAGCTTGTCCGCCGGCAAACGAATGATGCCGTCGGACAACGCGGTCACTTCAAAATTGCCCAGCATGATGCGGTAAAATCCCGGCGTCGGGGTTTTGGCCTGCGGCGCGGCGGCCCCGGCCTGTAATGACATAACGGCCAGCGCCGCGCCCAGCAGACAACGTTTCCAGAACATGATGACTCCTTGCGAGAATTGAACAGCGCTAAGTATTGACGCAAAAAGCCCAATGCGCCTGTTTAATAAATGCCTTTGATAAATATATAAATAATATATTTATTATGAATAATTTTGTTTGCCGAGCCACACAATCCCAATCCATATTTTCTCGCTCGCCACTTGGTTATTTTTCTTACTCCCTAAACCACGAGTAAGGAAATATCATGAACTACCAATTCGAAAACCTGGTCTTTGAAGGCGGCGGCGTAAAAGGCATCGCCTATGGCGGCGCGCTGGAATTGCTGGAAGCCAAAGGCATCATGCCGCAGATCAAACAAACCTCCGGCGCCTCGGCGGGCGCCATTGCCGCGCTGCTGGTCGGCCTGGGCTGCAGCTCGGCAGACGTCACCAAAATCCTGTCGGCGATGGATTTTAAAAAATTCCTCGATTATAACGGCGGCTTTTTCGGTACGCTTCAGGACGCCTATCGCCTGTTCAATCAATACGGCATCGCACCCGGCGATTATTTCTATCAATGGTCGCGCGATATTATCAAGCAGTATACCGGCAAGCCGGATATTACCTTCGAGCAGTTCGAAGCGATGAAGGCGGCGAAAGGGTTCAAGTCGATTTACTTTATCGGCGCCAACCTCAACAGTGGCCAGCGCGAGGTCTATTCGCATCGCACTACGCCGCGCATGAAAGTGGCGGACGGCCTGCGCATTTCGATGTCGTTCCCCTTCGCCTTCGTGGCGAAGAACAATACCCTGGGCGACCTGTGCATCGACGGCGGCATGATCGACAACTACCCGGTGCGGCTGTTCGACTATGACTTCTCCGCCACGCCGCCTTACATCGACAGTTCCAGCCAGCGCATCAACACCCGCACACTGGGGCTTCGCCTGGACTCCGCCGGCGAAATCGCCCAGGCCGCCGGGCAGGCCGGCCCGCGCACGCCGGTCAACAACCTGTTTGATTTCACCCTGGCGGTGGCCAACGTGATGCTGGACATCCAAACCAAGGTGCATCTGGACAGCGACGACTGGAAGCGCACCGTGTATGTCGATACGCTCGACGTCGGCACGCTGGAGTTCGGCATCAGCGAGGAGAAGAAACGCGCGCTGATCGAATCCGGCCGCCGCGGCGTAGAGCGCTACTTCGCCTGGTACGACGCCGCCATGAAACAGGCCGCGTAACCGGTATTATCCCTGCCCGCGCGTACGGCCGGCGCGCGGGCAAAAAAAATCCCCGCGGGGGCGGGGAAAGGCAAAGTAACGCTAAGGATTTATAGGAGTTATACGAAGAACTTGGCTAATACCAGCAGCGACAGCGAGACGTTGATAGCGCCCCCGATACGCGTCGCGATCTGGGCGAACGGCATCAGCGACATGCGGTTGCCGGCGGTGAGGATCGCGACGTCGCCGGTGCCGCCCTGCCCGCTTTGGCAGCAGGAGACAATCGCCACGTCGATAGGGTGCATGCCGATTTTCTTGCCGACGAAGAAACCGGTCGCCACCAGCGCGCTGACGGTTGTGACGATCACGATCAGATTCTGTACGGTGAACGCGTCCACCAGCTCCTGCCACGGCGTGATGGCCACCCCGACCGCGAACAGGATCGGATAAGTCACGGCGGTGCGGAAGAATTTGTACACCACCTGCGAGCCTTCCTGAATGCGCGGCGACACCCCGTGCGCCAGCTTCACCGCTACGGCGGCGAACAGCATGCCCACCGGCGCCGGCAGACCGATCAGGCGGTGCAGCAGCATGCCTACCATATACAGCAGGATGGCCAGCAGCGCGCCGCAGGCGATGGTGCTGACGTCCACCTTGCCGCTGATTTTTTCCACCGCGTTCATGTCGCTGTCGCCCTGCTTGCTCGGCATCAGGCTGCCTTCGCCGGTCAGGTGCGGATAACGCTTGCCCAATTGGTTGAGCAGGCCGGCGATGACGATGGCGGTCAGGCTGCCGAGCATCACGATCGGCAGAATGCGCCCCAACGCCACGCCCTGCTCCATGTGCAGGATCGCCGCGTAGCCCATCGACAGCGGGATCGCCCCTTCACCCACGCCGCCGGCCATGATCGGCAGGATCAGGAAGAAGAAGATCTGGAACGGCTCCAGGCCCAGCGCCATGCCGACGCCCATCCCCACCAGCATGCCGACGATCTCGCCGCATAGCATCGGAATGAAGATGCGCAGGAAGCCCTGGATCAGCACCTGGCGGTTCATGCTCATGATGCTGCCGACGATAATGCAGCAGATGTAGAGATAAAGAATGTTGGTCGATTTGTAGAACTTGGTGGTCGACTCCACCACCACGTCCGGCAGCAGGCCATAGTGCACCAGCGCGGAAGGAATGAAGGTGGCGCAGATCGCCGCCGCGCCCATTTTGCCGATCAGCGGCAGGCGCTTGCCGAATTCGCCGCAGGCGAAACCGAAGAACGCCAGGGTAGCCACCATCACCACGATATCGCTCGGCAATTTGCCTTCCAGGCAGTCGAGCAGAATCAATACGCCGGCCAGAATAAAGAACGGTAACGGAATAATCCCTACTTTATAATTGTCCAGTATCCGCCACCATTTCTCACGCAGAGGAATATCGGCGGCCTTGTCTTTGGCTACGAGGTAAGAATCATCTGTTGTGCTCATAATCTGGCCTCTTATTAGTTTGTTCAGCCATCATAGAGAAGCGCACAGATTATCTGCTGTGATTATGTTCAAAGTTAAAAAGGGTTTTTAATGGTGGTTATGGTTTCTATGGGGTTAATTAAGATTATGTAAAAACCGGCGTGGTTTTAATGGTGTTAATACCGCTTTTATTTTAAAGCTTATCAACTTTATCGCAGGCGAACAATTCTCGTCCGGTTCACTCTAATCCCGTGTGAGGGATCACAAGTTGATCGGGCGCAATATTACAGACCCCGCTTCTCGTGATAGGGTAAGGTTTCAGGATCTCTTTACGGTGAAGCACCGCCATGCGCCTCAAACTTTCATTTCAAATCAAGCTGTTTCTGTGCCTGGTGGCCTTCTCCTGCCTGTTGCTGACCTGCATCGGCGCCTATACCTATTACCAGTTGGATGCGCAGCTGCACCGCGATCTTGGTGCCCGCGCCCAGGTGCAGGCGCGGGAAATCGCCCTCATCCCTTCGCTGGTGGACGCGGTCGAAAACAACGATGCCGCCAGAATTGCCGCGCTGATGAAAAAAATCCGCGCCAGCAGCGACGCCAGCTATATTGTCATCGGCGATAATCATGCCCGCCATCTTTATCATTCCGAATACGAAGGCCGCTTGGGCACGCCGATGATCGGCGGCGATAATAAAGAGGTGCTGGAAGGAAAAAGCATTATTTCCATTCGCAAGGGCGGCATCGGTGTTTCATTGCGCAGCAAGGCGCCGATCCTGGATGAAAATAATCGCGTGATCGGCATCGTTTCCGTCGGCTACTTGAAATCGCACATCGATAATTTAAATGCCAGGACGTTGACGCAAATTATCGGCTCCATCGTCCTGCTGCTGATCGCCCTGTTCGTGTTTTCCTGGCTGCTGTCGAAAAACCTCAAACGCCAGATGTTCTGGCTGGAGCCGAAAGAGATCGCGCTATTGGTGCGCCAGCAAAAAGCGCTGCTGGAAGCCATCTATGAAGGGGTGATCGCCATCGATCCGCAGCTGCGGATCATCACCATCAACCATGCGGCGCGCGAGCTGCTGGATCTGCACCAGCCCGCCGCCGGCTTGCTGGGCCGGCCGATCGGCGACGTGATCCAGGCGCAGCCGAACTTCTTCGCCGCCGCGCAGCTGGGCCAGGATACGCATGACGAGGTGTGCCGCTTCAACCACGTGCGGGTGATCGCCAGCCGGGTGCGCATCATGCAGGAACAGGAGCTGCAAGGCTGGGTGATCAGCTTCCGCGACAAGAACGATATCAATACCCTGAGCAGCCAGCTCAGCCAGGTGAAACGCTATGCCGACAACCTGCGTATCATGCGCCACGAGCAGCTGAACTGGACCGCCACGCTGGCCGGGCTGCTGCATATGCAGCGCTACGACGAGGCCATCCGCTACGTGGAGGCCCAGTCGGAGGGCGCGCAGGAGATCCTCGATTTCATCTCGCAGCGCTTCAGTTCGGCGGCGCTGTGCGGCCTGCTGCTGGGCAAATACTCCAGCGCCAGAGAAAAAGGCATTGAGCTGCGCTTCGATCCGGCCTGCCAGCTGCGGCAGATCCCGGCGGCGCTGAATGAGACCGAACTGATGTCGATCGTCGGCAACCTGCTGGATAATGCGGTGGAGGCGACGCTGCACTACCCGGCCCCGCACGAAGCGATCGAGCTTTATATCAGCGACGGCAGCGACGAGCTGGTGATCGAGGTGGCGGATCGCGGCACCGGCATCGCCGAGGAGATTCGTGATACGCTGTTTGAACAGGGCGTCACCACCAAAGCGGATAAAAGCGACCACGGCATCGGCCTGCATCTGGTCGCCAGCCACGTGGCGCAGGCGCACGGCAGCATAGAAGTGTCGGACAACGAGCCGCACGGCGCGATATTCTCTATATTTATCCCTAAATAAAACCCATAACCCGATTTTTTGAGCACCCGATTATGTCACACCAAGCACTGGACGTTCTGATCGTGGAAGACGAGCCGCAACTGGCGACGCTGCACGCGGAGTTCATCGAGAAAAATTTCAACCTGCGGGTGGTGGCTTACGCCGCCACGCTGGCCGAAGCGCGGGCCAAAGCCAACGCGCATCAGCCACGGCTGATCCTGCTGGATAACTTCCTGCCGGACGGCCAGGGCATCGAGCTGATGGAAGAACCGGCGGTGAAGAACCCCGCCTGTTCGGTGATCTTCATCACCGCCGCCAGCGACATGCATACCTGCAGCCAGGCGATCCGCAACGGCGCCTTCGATTACATCATCAAGCCGGTGTCCTACAAGCGGCTGCGCAATTCGCTCGAGCGCTTCATGCAGTTCGTGCAGACCCAGCGCACCTTCAAGATCATCGATCAGGACAACGTCGATGCGCTGTATAACCTGCAGTCGAAGCAGTTTTCCAGCGAGCCGAGCGCCAAGGGTATCGAAACCAACACCCTCGAGCTGGTGCAGGCGCTGTTTATCGCCCAGCCGACGGTGGCGCATGCGGTGGAAGACGTGGTTGAACAGGTCGGCATCAGCAAGACCACCGCCCGCCGTTATCTGGAATATTGCGTCGCCACCCAGTTCGTGCGGGTAGAGATGTTGTACGGCAATATCGGCCATCCGCGCAGGCTGTATCGCAAAGCCTGAGGCTGCCATCTGGCTGTCATATTACGGCGATAATATAACGCCCGACGATATCCCCTCGATATCGGCACCTGTCGTTAAAACTGATGAAATACTGATGACTTTTACCCGGCCTCTGGTCGGGTTTTTTATTATCCGAACGGCAGATGCAGAGTCGAAATATCCCACTGCTTTATGCCACATTATTTTCACCGAAAACCCACTCATGACGGCGAATAACGGTCGTCAATTTTGAGTCACGGGCCAAATTACCATAACCAATTAAAACCTTGATGTAAACCACTAATATCCCATTTAAACGACATTCAGGGTTGTCTCAGATATTCACTGTGTTAGGGTAAAAAGCTCTTTTATTTTGCTAAGGACAGCTCATATCGCGTTAATTAAACCAGAGGAAACAGCAAATTGCATGGCAATTAAACTCGAAGTAAAGAACCTGTATAAGATATTTGGCGAACACCCGGAACGCGCATTCAAACTGCTGGATAAAGGCCTGACAAAAGATCGGCTGTTTGAAAAAACCGGCTTATCGCTCGGCGTAAAAGACGCCACTCTGGCCATTGAAGAAGGCGAGATATTTGTCATCATGGGGCTCTCCGGTTCCGGCAAGTCCACCCTGGTACGCCTTCTCAATCGTCTGATAGAACCCACTCGCGGTCAGGTTCTGATCGACGGTGAGGACATCGCCAAAATATCCGACGCCGCGCTGCGCACCGTGCGGCGAAATAAGATCAGCATGGTATTTCAGTCATTCGCGCTAATGCCGCACATGAATGTCCTGAATAATACCGCTTTCGGTATGGAATTAGCCGGCATACCGCTGCAGGAGCGCCAGGAAAAAGCGCTGGATGCCCTGCGTCAGGTCGGACTGGAGAATTACGCGCTGTCTTATCCGGATGAATTATCCGGCGGCATGCGTCAGCGCGTAGGATTAGCCCGCGCGATGGCCAACGATCCGGATATATTATTGATGGACGAAGCCTTCTCGGCGCTCGATCCGTTAATTCGCACCGAAATGCAGGATGAGCTGGTGAAATTACAGGCCCAGCATCAGCGCACCATCGTATTTATTTCCCACGATCTGGATGAGGCGATGCGCATCGGCGATCGCATTGCCATCATGCAGGGCGGTGAAGTGATCCAGGTCGGCACGCCGGACGAAATCCTGAACAACCCGGCCAATGACTATGTGCGCACCTTCTTCCGCGGCGTGGACATCAGCCATGTGTTCAGCGCCAAGGATATCGCCCAACGGCGCCCGGTAACGCTGATCCGCAAAACCCCCGGTTTTGGCCCCCGATCGGCGCTGCAGCTGCTGCGCGATGAGGACCGTGATTATGGTTATGTGGTTGAACGCGGGAAGAAATTTATCGGCGTGGTGTCGATAGAGTCGCTGAAAAAGGCGCTGTCCGCCAATCAAACGCTGGACGATGCCCTGCTCGAGGCCCCCGCCGCCGTGCCGGCCGACACGCCGCTCAGCGATCTGATCTCCCTGGTCGCCCAGGCTCCGTGCGCGGTGCCGGTGGTATGCGAAGAACATAACTATCTCGGCATCATCTCCAAGGCCATGCTGCTGCAGGCGTTGGACAAGGAGGGCTCCGCCAATGAGTGATACCACGCAAACCCAAGATCCCTGGGCTACCGCACCGGCCGATACCGGCGCCGCACCCGCTCACGATGCCGCCGCCAACGCCGGCGACGCCTGGTCCAGCGCGCCGCCGCCGGCCGCCCATGACGCCGCCGCGTCAGGCGCCGATTGGCTCAGCAGTGCCCCGGCACAGCCGGAGCACTTCAGCCTGCTCGATCCGTTCCACAAAGCCTGGGTGCCGTTCGATACCTGGGTCACGCAAGGCATCGACTGGCTGGTGCTGCACTTCCGCCCGCTGTTCCAGGGCATCCGCGTGCCGGTCGACATGATCCTGAGCGGTTTCCAGCAATTGCTGCTGGGCATGCCGGCCCCGATCGCCATTTTGGTGTTCTCGCTGCTCGCCTGGCAGGTCTCGGGCCTCGGCATGGGCGCCGCGACGCTGCTCTCCCTGGTCGCCATCGGCGCCATCGGTGCCTGGTCGCAGGCCATGGTCACGCTGGCGCTGGTGCTGACCGCGCTGTTCTTCTGCATCCTTATCGGCCTGCCGCTCGGCATCTGGCTGGCGCGCAGCAAACACGCCGCCAAGGTGATAAGGCCGCTGCTCGACGCGATGCAAACCACCCCGGCCTTCGTCTATCTGGTGCCGATCGTCATGCTGTTCGGCATCGGCAACGTGCCGGGCGTGGTGGTGACCATTATCTTCGCGCTGCCGCCGATCGTGCGCCTGACCATTCTGGGCATCAAGCAGGTGCCAGAAGATCTGATCGAGGCCGCCGAATCCTTCGGCGCCAGCCCGCGCCAGCTGTTGTTCAAGGTGCAGCTGCCGCTGGCGATGCCGACCATCATGGCCGGCGTGAACCAGACGCTGATGTTGGCGCTGTCGATGGTCGTCATTGCCTCGATGATCGCCGTCGGCGGTCTGGGGCAGATGGTGCTGCGCGGCATCGGCCGGCTGGACATGGGCCTGGCCGCCGTCGGCGGGGTCGGCATCGTGATCCTGGCGATCATTCTCGATCGCCTCACCCAATCGCTGGGGCGCGATCGCCGCAGCAAGGGCATCGGCCGCTGGTATCGCCGCGGCCCCATCGGGTTGCTGACTCGCCCGTTCATCAAACAAGCCTGACGCTTTTCCCGCCGGCGGCTGCGGCCCCGGCGGGCTATGACACCACCACATCGAAAAAAGGGGAAACACTATGCGCACTACGGGCATCTGGGCTCTCGCCCTGACGACGCTGATTGGCTCACAGAGCGTGAGCGCAGCAGATTTACCCGGCAAGGGGATCACGGTTCAGCCGGTGCAAAGCACCATTTCCGAAGAGACTTTCCAGACGCTGCTGGTCAGCAAGGCGCTGGAGAAATTGGGTTACGACGTGAAGGAACCGCGTGAAGTGGATTACAACGTTGCCTACACCTCGATCGCCTCCGGCGACGCGACCTTTATCGCGGTCAACTGGGACCCGCTGCACGCCGATCAGTACAAGGCCGCCGGCGGCGACGCCAAGTTCTACCGCGAAGGCGTCTACGTCAACGGCGCCGCGCAGGGTTACCTGATCGACAAGAAAACCGCCGAGCAGTATCACATCACCAACGTCGAGCAGCTCAAGGATCCCAAGATCGCCAAGCTGTTCGACACCAACGGCGACGGCAAGGCCGATCTGACTGGCTGCACCCCGGGTTGGGGCTGCGAAGCGGTGATCAACCACCACATCAAGGCCTATGGCCTGAGCAATACCGTCGAGCACAACCAGGGCAACTACGCGGCGATGATCGCCGACACCATCACCCGCTACAAAGAGGGCAAACCGGTGCTGTATTACACCTGGACACCGTACTGGGTCAGCGATGTGATGGTGCCGGGCCGCGACGTGGTCTGGCTGCAGGTGCCATTCTCTTCGCTGCCGGGCGAGCAGAAGAACGTCGACACCAAGCTGCCTAACGGCGCCAACTACGGCTTCCCGGTCAACACCATGCGCATCACCGCCAACAAGCAGTGGGCCGAAGCCAATCCGGCGGCCGCCAAGCTGTTCGCCATCATGAAGCTGCCGATCGCCGACATCAACGCGCAAAACCTGCGCATGCATGAAGGCCAGGCTTCGGAAGCCGATATCCAGAACCACGTTAACGGCTGGATCAAGGCGCACCAGGCGACCTTCGACGGCTGGGTGAAAACCGCCGCCGAAGCGGCGAAGTCGTAATCGTTCGGGGCGCCGCCTTTGCCGCGCCCCTACCCCGCCATATCGATGCCGCTGAACTGTAAAAAACGTGCGGCGGCATTCGACAAGGGCTGCGGCCAGATGCAGTACACCTGGCGCCGCGGCCCGTCTTCAATCGGAATCGACACCAGCGCGCTTAAGCGTTGCGCGGTCGAAACAGGTACGATACCCGCCGCCAATCCGCGCCGCACCAGATTCTCCAGCCATTCGATATGATCGATTTCAAAACTGACGTGCCGGCGGATACCCGCCGCCTGGAAGGCGCGATCGGTTTGGCGTCGCGCACCGGTGCCGCTGTAGAAATCCACCAGCGGCACTTCCGCCAGCGCCTGCAGGTTAACCCGCTCGCGGTTGGCCAGCGGGTGCTGCGGCGCCACCAGCGCCACCAGTGGCTCATCGGTCAACTGCCGGTGCGACATCGGCAGCAGATCGACATCGCCGGGCCAGATGCCGACGAACGCCATATCGCACTTCTGCTGACGCACATCCTCCAGCAGGGCTTCGCTCATGCCAACGTACAGGCGGATGTTCACCGCCGGATAGTGGCGATGAAACTTGTCGAGCTTTTCGGTCAGATCAATCGCGTTTATGGTTGAAATCGTGCCGATGGTCAGGGTGCCGGACACCGCATCGCCGGCGGCGGTCACCTCTTCCACCAGCGCCTGCTGCGCCGCCAACAGGCGCTGCGCCGACGGAATGAAAGCCTGGCCGGCGGGGGTCAACCGCACCCGGCGCGAGGTGCGCTCAAACAGCGTACAGCCCAGCTCTTCTTCCAGTTTGGCGATCTGGTGGCTGAGCGCCGACTGCACCGTATGGCAACGCTGCGCCGCCCGGGTGAAACTCTGTTCTTCCGCCACCGCCAGCGCATAGCGGATCTGTTTCAGGTTCATGGCATCTATCTTGAAATGAGATAAATCAAATGAAAATTATACATTGGTTTCCGCAGACGCGTTGCCGGATACTGCGCGCTATCTTCTTCCCGTGATGAAAAAAACATGAACCAACAAAACGCCCATCCGGGCCTCAGTCCGGCGCTGACCGTGCTGATTGCCATCGCAACCGGTCTGGCGGTCGCCAGCAACTATTACGCGCAACCGCTGCTGGAAACCATCGCCACCGGTTTCAACCTGTCGGTCAACCAGGCCGGCTTTATCGTCACCGCCGCGCAGCTCGGTTACGCCACCGGCCTGCTGCTGCTGGTGCCGCTCGGCGACATGTTCGAACGCCGCGGCCTGATCGTTTTCATGACGCTGCTGGCCGCCGGAGGCATGCTGATCACCGCCACTTCCGCCACGCTGCCGATGATGATCCTCGGCACCGCGCTCACCGGGCTGTTCTCGGTGGTGGCGCAGATCCTGGTGCCGCTGGCCGCCACGCTGGCCCACCCGGAAAAGCGCGGCAAGACCGTCGGCATCATTATGAGTGGCCTGCTGCTCGGCATCCTGCTGGCGCGAACCGTCGCGGGCGCGCTGGCATCGTTCGGCGGCTGGCGCACCATCTACTGGGTCGCCAGCGTGCTGATGATCCTGATGGCGCTGATCCTGTGGCGCGCACTGCCGCGCTATAAGCAACACTCCGGGCTGAACTATCCGCAGCTGCTGGCCTCGATTTTCAGCCTGTTCTGCCGCACGCCGCTGCTGCGCACCCGCGCCATCCTCGGGGCCCTGTCGTTCGCCAACTTCAGCGTGCTCTGGACCTCAATGGCCTTCCTGCTCGCCGCGCCGCCATTCAACTATTCCGAGGGGGTGATCGGGCTGTTCGGCCTGGTGGGCGCCGCCGGTGCGCTGGCCGCTTCGCGCGCCGGTCATCTGGCGGACAAAGGCAAGGCCGGGTTGACCACCACCGTCGGCCTGGTGCTGCTGCTGCTGTCCTGGATCCCTATCGCATTGGCCAAACAATCGCTGTGGGCGCTGATCGCCGGCATTCTGATCCTCGATCTGGCGGTGCAGGCGGTGCACGTCACCAACCAGAGCGTGATGTACCGCATCATGCCGGACGCGCGCAACCGCCTGACCGCCGGCTACATGACCAGCTACTTTATCGGCGGCGCCCTCGGTTCACTGCTCTCCGCCTCGGCCTATCAGCATGCCGGCTGGTACGGCGTGGCCACCGCCGGCGGGGTGCTATGCCTGCTCAACCTGCTGACCTGGTGGCTCGGCAAGCACCACGATCCGCAGGGGCCGGCGACAATCTGATTATCGTGCAAATAGTAACTTAAGAAATTTATTAGCGGTGCAGGGTATAAACATTACTTACTCTCTGGTAATGTTCTGGGCATAAACTATTGAAGTCCTATCTACCCTGCGACCCACAACCATGCAAAGCCAAGCTGCAGACAGCCTCAATCCGCCCGCCGTCAGCGCCACCTTCGCCAACGGCGTCGTCGACAGTTTGCCGATCGTCATCGGGTATGTCCCGGTGGCGTTCGCCTTCGGCCTCAGCGCCGTCAAGCTGGGCTTTTCCCCGCTGGAAAGCATTTTCTTCTCCTGCATCATCTACGCCGGCGCCAGCCAATTCGTGATCACCGCCCTGCTGAGTGCTGGCATGTCGCTGTGGGTCTCCGCGCTGACGGTGATGGCGATGGACGTGCGCCACCTGCTGTACGGCCCGGCGCTGCGTCACCGTATCGTCTCGCGCATGTCGCCCGGCAAAACGGCGATATGGGCCTTTGGCCTGACCGATGAGGTCTTCGCCGCCGCGACCGCCAAGCTGATGCGCAATAACCGCAGCTGGAGCGAAAACTGGATGCTGGGCATCGCGCTCTGTTCCTGGCTTTCCTGGGTAGCCGGCACCGCGCTCGGCGCGCTGTTCGGCAACGGCCCGCTGGAGCAGTTCCCGGTGATCGAGGCCTCGCTGGCCTTCATGCTGCCGGCGCTGTTTCTCAGCTTCCTGTTGGCCGCCTTCCGGCGTCCGCAGAGCCTGACCATTGCTGCCTCATTGGCCGGCGCGCTGCTCGGTGTGGTGCTGTTCTCCATCCCGGCCGCCATTTTGGCCGGCATCGGCGCCGGTTGCGTCGCCGCCCTGTTCCAGCCCGCGCCTGCGGAGGCCAACCATGAACACTGATGTGCTGGTGATCGGTCTGGTGGTGGGGTGCGCCAATTACCTGTTCCGTTATCTGCCGCTGCGGCTGGCGCCGGCGCGCGCCCAGCCCGGCCTCAAACGCGGTAGAGCCGCCCTATTGCTCGACAGCATCGGCATCGCCTCGATCTGCGCCCTGCTGGTGGTCTCCAGCACGCCGGTGGTGATGCGCGAACCGGATAAGCTGCTGCCCACGTTGGCAGGCTTCGCCGCGCTGGCGCTGTGCTTCTACCGCAGCAAAAGCATCATTCTGTCGACGCTGCTCGGCGCGGCAGCCTTTGGCATCACATTAAAGCTGTTAATGCTTTTCGGTCCGGGCTGACGCCGCTCCCGATCGTTTGGCTTCACTTCGGCGTTTTTATGCGCCACATCTTTACAAACACTGACAAATGACACGAATTGCTAAATTATCCACACGGCTGAACATTTACATTATTAGTCACCGTCGTTACTATCTCGAACGAAATTAATGAGGCCCTAAATTATGGAAAGCTCGTTTGCCCCCATAGAACAAATGCTGAATTTCCGCGCCACCCGGCAGAAAGATTTCCCGTATCAGGAAATCCTGCTGACCCGCCTGTGCATGCACATGCAAGGCAAGCTGCTGGAAAACCGCAACAAGATGCTGAAGGCGCAGGGGATTAACGAAACACTGTTTATGGCGCTGATCACCCTGGATGCGCAGGAAAGCCACAGCATCCAACCTTCTGAGCTAAGCTCTGCCTTAGGCTCCTCGCGCACCAATGCAACCCGCATCGCCGACGAGCTGGAGAAACGCGGTTGGATCGAGCGCCGGGAAAGCGACAACGATCGCCGCTGCCTGCATCTGCATCTGACGCCGCAGGGGGAAGAATTTCTCAGTCAACTGCTGCCGCCGCAGCACCAATGTCTGCATTTCCTGTGGTCCACGCTGACCGACGATGAGCAAAAACAGCTGGAACAGCTGACGCGCAAATTGCTGGCACGTCTGGATCAAATGGAAATCACAGAACAGTTATCCTAATTCACAATTTCTGTTCAGGTACCTACTTATGCGATCCCCATTCAACTGGAGATTCACCCCGCTGTTCGCCGTGTTGCTGCTGGCCGGGTGTGCTTCGACCGATAATATTGCCCCGCAATCCACGCTGATGGATCCGCAGAGCCTGCAGTTGGCTCAGCCGAAGGTCAGTTCGCTGGCCGTCAGCCCGCAGTGGTGGCGCGCCCTCAAGGATCCGCAGTTGGACACGTTGATGACGCAGACGCTGCAAAGCTCGCCGACCCTGCGTCAGGCCGCCGCCCGCGTGCGCGAAGCGCAGAGCGTGGTGGGCGAAGCCAACGCCGCCAACGGGCCGAACCTGGATCTGAACGCCAGCACCCAGCGCCAGCGCATACCGCAAAACGTCAATATGGGGCTGGGGTATCCACAAAAACCTATCTATGAAAGCTCCAACTCACTGGGGTTAAATTTGGCGTATGAATTCGACTGGTGGGGTAAATACCGCAACCAGGTGAACGCCGCCAAGGCGCAGGTCAACGCCGCGCGCGCCGAGCAGGAACAGGCGGCGCTGACGCTGACCAGTTCTGTGGCGTCCGCCTACTACCAGCTGCAGAGCAATCTGGCGCTCGAGAAGCTGCTGCAGCAGGAAGTGAACAACAATGAGCGCCTGACCGCGCTGCGCCAACAGCGCTATCAGGCCGGTCTGACCGGCGTCGACGTGCCGCAACAAACTCAGGCGCAGTCCGACGTCGCCAAGCAGCAGATCCTGCAGCTGCAATCGCAGATCGAGCAGCTCAGACACCAGCTCGCCGCGCTGGCGGGCCAGGGGCCAAACGCCATGCAGCACCTGCGTCAGGTGCCGCTGCCCGCAGACAACCTGATGGCGCCGCAGGGCGAGCTGACGGCGGATCTGCTGGGCAAACGCCCGGACATCGCCGCGCAACGCCAGCTGGTGGAGTCCTACAGCCAGCGCGTCAGCGCCGCACGCAAAGAGTTTTACCCCAGCCTGACCATTTCAGCCTTCGCCGGTCTGATGACCACCAATGTCGGTGGCACCAACCCGAACCTGTTTGAAGCGGCCAGCCAGGCCTGGAACGTGATGCCGGCGATTTCGCTGCCGATCTTCCACGCCGGGGCGCTGCGCAGCAAGCTGGGCGAGGAATCCGCGCTGTATGACGAAGCGGTGGAATCCTATAACCAAACCATCCTGAATGCGGTACAGGAAACCGCCGACGCCATCACCATCCAGCAGAGTTCTGCGCAACAGCAGCTGCAGGCGGCGTCCGCGGCCCAGTCGATGCAACAGGTGTATCAGGTCGCCAACGCCCGTTACCAGGCAGGGATTATCGGGCGCGACGATCTGTTGACCAGCCAGACGCAGCTATTGCAGCAGCAACAGGCGGAGTTGAATGCCAGCAGTAATTTACTGCAGGCGAAGATAGGACTGATCCGCGCGCTGGGGGGTGGCTATCAGGCCCCGGCCGCAGCGGATTCGAAAGCATAATAATATAAGGCTTGGAGAACACCATGAGCGCAAGCGCGGAAATCCAAAACCCGCAGCAGCCGAGCGGCAAAAAGAAGCAGCGTAAATTTTGGCTGCTGTTGCTGACGGTTATTTTCATTGTTATAGGGGTGGCTTACTTAGTGTATTGGTTCCTGGTGCTGCGTCATCACCAGGAAACCGACGACGCCTACGTCTCCGGCAACCAGGTGCAGATCATGGCTCAGGTGTCCGGCAGCGTGAACAGCGTCAATTTTGACAACACCGACTACGTCAAGCAGGGCGACGTGCTGCTGACGCTCGATCCGACCGATGCCGAGCAGGCGTTTGAACGCGCCAAAACCGGCCTGGCCAACAGCGTGCGTCAGACCCACCAGCTGATCATCAACAGCAAGCAGTATCAGGCCAACATCGCCCTGCGCAAGACCGATCTGAGCAAGGCCGAGAACGATCTGAAACGCCGCGTGGTGCTGGGCAGCGTTGACGCCATCGGCCGCGAAGAGCTGCAACACGCTCGCGATGCAGTCGACAGCGCCAAGGCCGCGCTGGAAGTGGCGGTGCAGCAATACAACGCCAACCAGGCGATGGTACTGAATACCCCGCTGGAACAGCAGCCGGCGATCCAACAGGCCGCCGCGCAGATGCGCGATGCCTGGCTGGCGCTGCAACGAACCAAAGTGATCAGCCCCATTACCGGTTATGTCTCACGCCGCAGCGTGCAGGTCGGCGCGCAGATCGCCGCCGGTTCGCCGCTGATGGCGGTGGTGCCGGCCGATCACATCTGGGTTGACGCCAACTTCAAGGAAACCCAGATCGCCAACATGCGTATCGGCCAGTCGGCGACGGTGGTCAGCGACGTCTACGGCGACGACGTGGTGTATCAGGGCAAAGTGGCCGGTATCGACATGGGCACCGGCAGCGCCTTCTCGCTGCTGCCGGCCCAGAACGCCACCGGTAACTGGATCAAAGTGGTGCAACGTCTGCCGGTGCGTATTGAGCTCGACGCCAAGCAAGTGGCGGATCATCCGCTGCGCATCGGTCTTTCTACGCTGGTGACCGTCGACACCGCCAACCTGGACGGCCGCGTGCTGGCCGACGTGGTGCGCGACAAACCGCTGTACCAGAGCGACGCGCTGGCGTTGAATCTGGCGCCGGTTAACCAGCTGATCGCCGACGTGATCCATGCGAACGCCGGCTAAGCGCGCGGGAGGCCATCTTGCCACAGAAACCGCTTGAAGGCGCCCAGCTCGCCTGGATGACGGTCGCGCTCGCCATGGCGACCTTCATGCAGGTGCTGGACTCTACCATCGCCAACGTGGCGATCCCCACCATTGCCGGTAACCTCGGGTCTTCCAACTCGCAGGGCACCTGGGTGATCACCTCGTTCGGCGTGGCAAACGCCATCTCGATCCCGATCACCGGCTGGCTGGCGAAGCGCATCGGTGAAGTGCGGCTGTTCCTCTGGTCCACCGCGCTGTTCGTCATTGCCTCCTGGCTGTGCGGCATCTCCAACAGCCTCGGCATGCTGATCTTCTTCCGCGTGATCCAGGGCGTGGTGGCCGGGCCGCTGATCCCGCTGTCGCAGAGCCTGTTGCTGAACAACTACCCGCCCGCCAAGCGAGCGATGGCCCTGGCGCTCTGGTCGATGACCGTTATCGTCGCGCCGATCTTCGGGCCGATCCTCGGCGGTTACATCAGCGACAACTACCATTGGGGTTGGATCTTCTTCATCAACATCCCGATCGGCGCCTTCGTTATTATGGCGGCGATGGCGACGCTGAAGGGGCGAGAAACCAAAACCGAGATCAAACCGATCGATACGGTCGGCCTGGTGCTGCTGATCGTCGGCATCGGTTCGCTGCAGGTGATGCTCGATCAGGGCAAGGAGCTGGACTGGTTCAACTCGACCGAGATCATCACCCTGACCGTCGTGGCGGTCGTGGCGTTGCTGTTCCTGGTGGTCTGGGAGCTGACGGACGACCACCCGGTGGTGGATCTGTCGCTGTTCAAGTCGCGCAACTTCACCATCGGCTGCCTGTGCATCAGCCTGGCCTACATGCTGTACTTCGGCGCCATCGTGCTGTTGCCGCAGCTGCTGCAAGAGGTGTACGGCTATACCGCCACCTGGGCGGGGCTGGCGTCGGCGCCGGTCGGGCTGATCCCGGTGCTGCTGTCGCCGATCATCGGTAAGTTCGGCAACCGGCTCGACATGCGCAAGCTGGTGACCTTCAGCTTCATCATGTATGCCGTGTGCTTCTACTGGCGCGCCTATACGTTTGAACCGGGCATGGACTTCGGCGCTTCGGCCTGGCCGCAGTTCGTCCAGGGGTTCGCCATCGCCTGCTTCTTCATGCCGTTGACCACCATCACGCTGTCCGGCCTGCCGCCGGAACGCATGGCGGCGGCATCGAGCCTGTCGAACTTTACGCGAACGCTGGCGGGTTCGATCGGTACCTCGATCACCACCACCCTGTGGACGCAGCGCGAATCACAGCACCATTCGCAACTCACGGAGTTCGTCAATCCGTACAACCCGCAGTCGCAGGAGATGTACCGGCAGTTGGAGCAGCTTGGCATGAGCAAGCAGCAGGCGTCGGCGTATATCGCCAACGAGATCACCGCGCAGGGCCTGATCATCTCCGCCAACGAGATCTTCTGGCTGTCGGCCGGGGTGTTCCTGGTGCTGCTGGTGCTGGTATGGGTGGCGAAACCGCCGTTCAGCTCCGGCGGCGGTGGGGGCGGTGGCGCCCACTAAGCTTCAATAAACGAAACGGGCGCCCTGAGGCGCCCGTTTTTTTATCCGACGTAGAACAGATTACGCCTGATTCTGACGCCACCAGTCCGCCAGCAGAATGCCGGTCGCCACGGAAACGTTCAGGCTTTCCACTTTACCGGTGCCGCCGATCGAGACGCTCATGTCGCCCTGCTGCCAGGCGCTGTCGCTCAGACCGTCGCGTTCCTGGCCCAGCACCAGCACCATCTTGGCTGGCAGCTTGGCCTGCGCCAGCGCGGTGCCTTTGTGGCTCGAGGTCGTGACGATGGTGTAACCCGCCTTGCGGAAGGTATCCAGCACCGACAGGAAGTCATCGGCGTTGATCGCCTTGATATGCTCCGCGCCGCCTTCTGCGGTACGCACCGCCGCGCCGGATTCCAGCAGCGCCGGATCCTGCAGCAGCACGCCGTTGACGCCGAAGTGGGCGCACGAACGGACGATGGCACCCAGGTTATGCGGGTTGCCCACTTCTTCCAGCGCCAATACGCAGTCGGTCGCCGGTGCGGTTTTCAGGTAGGTCTGCGCATCCAGGCCCTGACGCTTTTTGATCAGGAAGCAGACGCCGCCGTGGTGCTCGGTACCGGAAGCCTTGGCCAGCTCTTCCTCATCCACCACGTGGTAGGCTTTGCGGTTAGCCGCCATCCAGCGCAGCGCTTCACGGAAGCGTGGGGTGACCGACTGCACGAACCAGGCGCGCACGATCGCTTCCGGGCGGCTGGCGAACAGCGCCTGACAGGCGTTTTCACCGTAAACGCGGGTTTCTTCCGCGCGCTGACGGCGCAGCTGTTCCGGATCGATAAAGCTTTTGCCGCTGATACCGCCGTGATCGAACGCCGGCTCTTCATTCGGCGCACGCGAGACGGTTCTCCACGGTGACTCGTTGCCACCGCGATCTTCAGTGCGCGCCGGACGGCGAGGACGATCGCTTTCACTGCGGCGGGAGTCGGCGCCGCGGCGATCGTTGCCGCCACGCGCCTTGTCTTGACCAGCGCGGCCCGAGCGCGCACCGTCAGCCGGACGGCCTTTGCCGGCCGGACGTTTATTCTTGTTGCGGTCATCGCCATTGTCGTCGTCATTGCGGACGTACATCACTTTGACTTTACCGTTCTTGCCACTAAATGAATCGTTCATTGTCTTCTCCACCAACGCGCAGGGCGCGAAGATTACCTGATGTTGGTGCACGAAGCCACCAACTTGCGCTAAAAGCTCCCAACTATCACATCCATTGAACAAACCTCATTGTTCACGCGCCGGGTTTTGCCGATAATTGTCAGCATTAAAGAAACATCTCCGCAACCGCGTTGCGGGGACCATGCTTTCTCTGTACCCGAGGTCAACATGAATACAGTTTGTGCAGCTTGCAATGCCACCAACCGCGTACCGGAAGAACGTCTGGCGGACAACGCGAAATGCGGCCGCTGCGGCCATGAGCTCTTCGACGGTGAAGTGATCAACGCCACCGCCGCCACGCTGGACCAGTTGCTGCAGGACGATCTGCCGGTCGTGGTCGATTTCTGGGCGCCGTGGTGCGGCCCATGCCGCAGCTTTGCGCCGATCTTTGAAGACGTGGCCGAAGAGCGCGCCGGCAAAGTGCGCTTCGTGAAAGTGAATACCGAAGCCGAGCCGGAGCTGAGCGCCCGTTTCCGCATCCGCAGCATCCCGACCATCATGGTGTTCCGTCAGGGCAAGATGGTCGACATGCTCAACGGCGCGATGCCAAAAGCGCCGTTTGACAACTGGCTCAACGAGTTAGTGTGATTCGGCAAGTATAGGCCGTATCCCGCCATCGCGCGCGAACGCGCCCCGATCGAGCCCGCCCCTCCCGGCGGGCTTTTTTCTGCGTTACAATGGCGGTTTTTCCCCAGGATCGTTATGACCGACAACGCCGTACTTCGCCTGCGCCAGTTCCGTTTAGACCGCGCCACCCGCCCCTTTCTGGCGCGCGGTTGCCGGGTGGCGCGTTGTCAGGGTTGCCTGCTGCCGCATAAAAACTGCCTGTGCGACACCATTCGCCCGCAGCAGGCCGGCAGCCGTTTCTGCCTGATCATGTTCGGCGCTGAGCCGCTCAAGCCCAGCAACACCGGCCGCCTGATCGCCGATATCCTGCCGGACACCCAGGCGTTCCTCTGGTCGCGTACCGAGGTCGATCCCGCCCTGCTGGCGGCCATCAACGATCCGACGCGGCAGCCTTATGTAGTGTTCCCCGCGTCCTACGCCGACGCCGAACGGCCGGTGTTCAGCGAACTGCCCGTCGGCGGTAAACCGCCGCTGTTCATCATGCTGGACGGCACCTGGGCGGAGGCGCGCAAAATGTTCCGTAAAAGCCCGTATCTCAATCAATTCCCGGTGTTTTCCCTCAACGTCGACGCCGCATCGGACTACCAGCTGCGTGAAGCCAGCCGCGCCGAGCAACACTGCACGGCGGAAGTGGCCGCCGCTCTGCTGCAACAGGCGGGCGATCTGCCGGCCGCCGACGGATTGAATCAGCATTTCCGCTATTTCCGTCAACAGTATCTGGCGGGAAAACCGACCCGGCCGGAGGCACCGGTCACAGCAATGTAGCCATAAAGCGCCTAAAATCAGGCGTAACGTTGCCTATAGCCAATAGCATTCAAAAGACAGGTAGGCGGCAACTGAACGAATCCCTGGGAGCTTAGTTAACTAAGTGACCTGGGTGAGAGAGGGCAGCCAACACCCCTGTCTTTTGAAGGATGACGGATATAAAGGAGCCGTGCATGAGCCAGCGAGGGTTAGAAGCGCTACTACGTCCAAAATCGATCGCCGTGCTGGGTGCTTCGCAGCAGCCCGGCCGCGCCGGCAACCTGATGATGAGCAACCTGCTGGCAGGCGGTTTCGGCGGGCCCATCTTGCCGGTCACGCCGCGCTACAAGGCGGTATGCGGCGTGATGGCCTACCCCGACGTCGCCAGCCTGCCGCTGACGCCGGATCTGGCGATCATCTGCACCCACGCCAAACGCAATTTGGCGCTGATTGAAGCGCTGGGCCAACGCGGCTGCAAAGCCGCCATCGTACTCTCTTCGCCGCCGGAACAGTTCGCCGAGCTGAAGGCCTGCGCGCAGCGCTACGCCATGCGGCTGTTGGGCCCCAACAGCCTGGGGCTGCTGGCACCGTGGCAGGGCATCAACGCCAGCTTCTCGCCGGTGCCGATCCAAAAGGGCAAGCTGGCGTTTATCTCGCAGTCCGCCGCCGTGGCCAACACCATTCTCGACTGGGCGCAGCAGCGCGAAGTCGGCTTCTCCTACTTCATCGCGCTGGGCGACAGCCTGGACATCGACGTCGACGACCTGCTCGACTTTTTGGCGCGCGACAGCAAGACCAGCGCCATCCTGCTGTATCTGGAAAACATCAGCGACGCACGGCGCTTTCTCTCCGCCTCGCGCAGCGCCTCACGCAACAAGCCCATTCTGGTGATCAAAAGCGGCCGCAGCCAACAGGCGCAACTCTTGCTCAATAGCCAGCTGGGGCTGGACGCCGCCTATGACGCCGCCATCCAGCGCGCCGGCCTGCTGCGCGTGCAGGATACCCATGAACTGTTCTCGGCAGTGGAAACCCTCAGCCATATGCATCCGCTGCGAGGGGAACGGTTGATGATCGTCAGCAACGGGGCGGCGCCGGCGGCGATGGCGCTGGACGAACTGCTCGGGCGCAACGGCAAACTGGCGACGCTGAGCGATGAGAGCCTGGCGAAACTGACCGATGCGCTGCCGGATTTCATCCGCGCCGGCAACCCGCTCGACCTGCGCGATGATGCCACGCCGCAGCGCTTCCTGGCGGCTATCGAAGCGCTGCTCGACAGCCACGACTATGACGCGCTGCTGCTGATCCATGCGCCGAGCGCGGCGGCACCGGGCACCGCCACGGCGGAACGGCTGATCGACGCGCTGCACCGCCATGCGCGCGGCAAGCGCATCACGCTGCTGACCAACTGGTGCGGCGAATACTCTTCGCAAGAGGCGCGCCGGCTGTTTACCGAGGCCGCCATTCCCACCTACCGCACGCCGGAAGGCGCGGTGACCGCCTTTATGCATATGGTGGAATACCGCCGTAACCAGAAGCAGCTGAAGGAGACGCCGGCGCTGCCGATCGGCCTGACCGCCAACACCGCCGATGCCCACCGGTTGATCCATCAGGCTCTGGCCGAAGGCGCCACCCAGTTGGATACCCACGAGGTGCAATCCATTCTTCAGGCCTATGACCTGAGCACCCTGCCAACCTGGATCGCTGAAGACAGCGCCGAAGCGGTACATATCGCCGAACAGATCGGCTACCCGGTGGCGCTGAAGCTGCGTTCGCCGGATATCCCGCACAAATCGGAAGTTCAGGGCGTCATGCTCTACCTGCGCACCGCGACCGAAGTACAGCGCGCGGCGGAAGCGATCCTCGATCGCGTGAAGCGCACCTACCCTCAGGCACGCATCCATGGCCTGTTGGTGCAGAGCATGGCCAACCGTGCCGGCGCCCAGGAGCTGCGCATCGCGGTAGAGCAGGATGCGATTTTTGGCCCGCTGATCATGTTGGGCGAAGGCGGCGTAGAGTGGCGCCAGGAAAATCAGGTGGCGGTCGCGCTGCCGCCGCTGAACATGGCGCTGGCGCGTTATCTGGTGCTGCAGGCGGTGAAAGGCGGCAAGATCCGCGGGCGCAGCGCGCTGCGGCCTTTGGATATCCCTGGACTAAGCCGCCTGCTGGTGCAGGTCTCCAACCTGATCCTCGACTGCCCGGAGATCGCCCGGCTGGATATTCACCCGGTGTTGGCCTCCGGCAGCGAATTTACCCTGCTGGACGTTTCGATGCAGCTCGCGCCGTTCAGCGGCGATCCTCAGGCGCGGCTGGCGATCCGCCCTTATCCGCACGAGTTGGAAGAGACCATCGCGCTGAAAGACGGCAGCCAATGCCTGTTCCGCCCGATCCTGCCGGAAGACGAGCCGGCGCTGAAGCATTTCATCGACCGAGTGACCAAGGAAGACCTCTATTATCGCTACTTCAGCGAGATCAACGAGTTTACCCATGACGATTTGGCCAACATGACGCAGATCGACTACGATCGAGAAATGGCCTTTGTGGCGGTGCGCGCAGACGAGATCATCGGCGTGACCCGCGCGCTGTCCGATCCGGACAACACCGACGCCGAGTTCGCCGTGCTGGTGCGTTCCGATCTGAAAGGCGTGGGCTTGGGCCGTCAGCTGCTGGAGAAAATGATCGCCTATGCGCGCGCTCATGGCCTGACCCGCCTGAGCGGCATTACCATGCCGAATAACCGCGGCATGATCGCACTGGCGCAGCGGCTGGGCTTTGGCATCGAGGTGCAGCTTGAGGACGGCATCGTCAATCTGACGCTGCCGCTGCAGGCCGCCGACGCGCAGTGACCTGCGTCGCAATGCGCTACGAATCCACCACTTAACGCCAAAACATACGCACAATCGAGGCAACTAATGGTATTATCGCCCGATTATTCGGTTTATTGTTTTTAAGCCTGTGGCGTTCCGGCCATCAATCATGAGAGAAGAAGCGCACTGTGATGTTGTCAAAATTTAAACGTAGCAAACATCAACAACACCTTGCACAACTGCCCAAACTCCCCCAGACGGTTGCTGATGTTCGTACGCTGTACGCGCCGTCCGACTTTCGCACCACGCTGCTGGATTCCATCGCCAACGCCACCCAACGCATCTATCTGGTGGCCCTGTATCTGGAGCATGACGACGCCGGGCGTGAGGTCCTCAACGCGCTGTATCAAGCCAAACAGCGGCGCCCCGAGCTGGAAATTTGCGTGCTGGTTGACTGGCACCGCGCACAGCGCGGGCGCATCGGCGCCGCCGCCGCCAATACCAACGCCGACTGGTACTGCGCCATGGCCAGCCAGCATCCGGAGCAATCGGTGCCTATCTACGGCGTGCCGGTCAATACCCGCGAAGCGCTGGGCGTATTGCATCTGAAGGGCTTTGTGGTCGACGATACCGTGATCTACAGCGGCGCCAGCATCAATGACGTCTATCTGCATCAGCATGAGAAATACCGTTACGATCGCTACCAGCTGATCACCAATGAGGTGTTGGCCGATACCCTGATCGATTACATCAAGCAGCATCTGCTCACCGCCGGCGCCGTACAGCGCCTCGATCGCAGCGATCGACCGAAAAGCCCGGAGATCAAAAACGAGACTCGTCTGTTTCGTTTCGCCCTGCGCCGCGCCGGTTACCACTTCCGCGGCAAGGCCGGCAACGATGAGCTGGCGGTGACGCCGCTGGTTGGGCTTGGCAAGCAAAGCATGCTGAATAAAACCATTCATCACCTGATGTCGTGCACCGACCAGAAACTGACGCTGTGTACCCCTTATTTCAACCTGCCGGCGCTGCTGGTGCGCAACATCATTTATCTGCTGCGCCAGGGCAAACAGGTGGAGATCATCGTCGGCGACAAGACCGCCAACGACTTCTATATTCCGGAAGACCAACCGTTCAAAATCATCGGCGCGCTGCCCTACCTGTACGAGATCAACCTGCGCCGCTTCCTGAGCCGGTTGCAGCGTTACGTCGATACCGGCCAGCTGATCGTGCGTCTGTGGAAGGATGGCGATAACAGCTATCACCTGAAAGGCATGTGGGTAGACGAAGAGTGGCAGCTGGTCACCGGCAATAACCTCAACCCACGCGCCTGGCGGTTGGATCTGGAAAACGCCATTCTGATCCACGATCCCAAGCAGGAAATGCGCGAGCAGCGGCAAAAAGAGCTGGAATGCATCCGCACTCACACCACCGTGGTCGGCCACTATCAGGAGCTGCAAAGCATTCAGCAGTATCCGATCAAGGTGCGTAAGCTGATTCGCCGTCTGCGGCGTATCCGCATCGACCGGCTGATTAGCCGTATCCTGTAAGATGCACTCTGACCCCGGCCAAGGCCGGGGTTTTTATTACAGCTGTATCTCCTTGCCTTTGCGATGCAACCGGAGCGAGACCAGCAACGCCAGCAGGCACATGCCGGAAACGTACCAGAAGAAAGCGTTTTCCACGCCAAACGATTTAAGCGACAACGCGACATATTCCGCCGAACCGCCGAACATGGCATTCGCTACCGCATAAGACAAACCCACCCCTAGCGCACGCACCTCCGGCGGGAACATCTCGGCTTTAAGCAGCCCGCTGATCGCGGTGTAAAAGCTGACGACGAACAACGCCAGCACGATCAGGCCGAACGCCATAAAGGGGTTGGTCACCTCTTTCAGGGCGAACAGGATCGGCACCGTCAGCACGGTGGCCAATGCCGAGAAGATCAGCATCGAGCTGCGACGGCCGATTTTATCCGAGAACGCGCCGACCGCCGGCTGCAGCAGCATGAAGACGAACAGCGCGACGGTCATGATGGCGCTGGCCAGCTTGGCGTCCATACCGGCGGTGTTCACCAGATATTTCTGCATGTAGGTAGTGAAGGTGTAGAAGGTCAGCGAACCGGCGGCGGTAAAGCCCAGCACCATCAGGAACGCTTTGCGGTTCTTCCACAGTCCCGTCAGCGAACCGGCATCTTTGTGGTTACGCGTCTTCGCATCGGAGGTTTCATTCAGCGAACGGCGCAGGTACAGCGCCACCACCGCCAACACCGCCCCCAAGGCAAACGGAATACGCCATCCCCAGGCCTTCAGTTCTTCGCCGGACAATATTTGCTGCAGGATCACCAAGACCAGCAGCGCCAGCAGTTGCCCGCCGATCAGCGTGACATACTGGAACGAGGCATAAAAGCCACGTCGGCCCTTGATCGCCACCTCGCTCATATAGGTAGCGCTGGTGCCATATTCCCCCCCTACCGACAGCCCCTGGAACAGGCGGGCGATCAACAGCAGCGCCGGCGCCCAGCTGCCGATCGATTCATAAGTCGGCAGGCAGGCAATCACCAGCGATCCGGCGCACATCATGCAGACCGAAATCAGCATTGAGTTTTTCCGACCATGCTTGTCAGCGATGTAGCCGAATAACCAACCGCCGATCGGCCGCATGAAGAAGCCGGCGGCGAATACTCCGGCGGTTTGCAGCAGCTGTGTCGTGCTGTTGCCCGCCGGGAAGAACGAGGCGGCAAAGTAAATGGAACAGAAGGAGTAAACGTAAAAATCAAACCACTCCACCAGATTGCCTGACGAAGCCCCGACGATAGCAAAAATGCGTTTCTTATTATCCAGCGCTCCCTGTTCGGCGCCGTGCTCATCCCCAAGAGCCGAGGTTGTTTCTGTCATGATGTTTTCTCCGAGCCATAGCAATGATGAAGTTCGGCTTCCTGCCGCCCTGGTTGTTACTTTATTGTTACTTATAAGTTAACAGCCAAACTTAATAGCGGACGAAGAATATCTGACATTCAGAGAAACAATGCGTTGGTTTTGTGATGAATATTAAACAGTACGATGAAAGCTGAAGTGGATTACAACGGGGATTTTTCATTTTACGCACAGCAAAAAGCCCTGAACGTCAGTTCAGGGCTTTCGGCTTTATTTGATGCCTGGCAGTGTCCTACTCTCGCATGGGGAGACCCCACACTACCATCGGCGCTACGGCGTTTCACTTCTGAGTTCGGCATGGGGTCAGGTGGGACCACCGCGCTATTGCCGCCAGGCAAATTCTGTTTCATTCCAACCGCGCCACTCCCGTGTCGCCATCAGAACCAATCTCGGAACTTCGCTGAAAATTATTCGTATCATCCTGATACTCACCCCTTCGGGGCCAACGCTCCGCGTTGTTCAAAATCGTTCCAGACGATTTTGTCTCTCTAAAACACCTTCGGTGTTGTAAGGTTAAGCCTCACGGATCATTAGTACTGGTTAGCTCAATGCATCGCTGCACTTACACACCCAGCCTATCAACGTCTTAGTCTTAAACGTTCCTTCAGGGGCCTTAAAGGCCCAGGGAAGACTCATCTTGAGGCAAGTTTCGCGCTTAGATGCTTTCAGCGCTTATCTTTTCCGCACTTAGCTACCGGGCAATGCCATTGGCATGACAACCCGAACACCAGTGGTGCGTTCACTCCGGTCCTCTCGTACTAGGAGCAACCCCTCTCAATCTTCCAACGCCCACGGCAGATAGGGACCGAACTGTCTCACGACGTTCTAAACCCAGCTCGCGTACCACTTTAAATGGCGAACAGCCATACCCTTGGGACCTACTTCAGCCCCAGGATGTGATGAGCCGACATCGAGGTGCCAAACACCGCCGTCGATATGAACTCTTGGGCGGTATCAGCCTGTTATCCCCGGAGTACCTTTTATCCGTTGAGCGATGGCCCTTCCATTCAGAACCACCGGATCACTAAGACCTACTTTCGTACCTGCTCGAGCCGTCACTCTCGCAGTCAAGCTAGCTTATGCCTTTGCACTAACCTCACGATGTCCGACCGTGATTAGCTAACCTTCGTGCTCCTCCGTTACTCTTTGGGAGGAGACCGCCCCAGTCAAACTACCCACCAGACACTGTCCTCACCCCAGATTATGGGGCCGAGTTAGAACATCAAACATTAAAGGGTGGTATTTCAAGGATGGCTCCACGCAGACTGGCGTCCACGCTTCAAAGCCTCCCACCTATCCTACACATCAAGGCTCAATGTTCAGTGTCAAGCTATAGTAAAGGTTCACGGGGTCTTTCCGTCTTGCCGCGGGTACACTGCATCTTCACAGCGAGTTCAATTTCACTGAGTCTCGGGTGGAGACAGCCTGGCCATCATTACGCCATTCGTGCAGGTCGGAACTTACCCGACAAGGAATTTCGCTACCTTAGGACCGTTATAGTTACGGCCGCCGTTTACTGGGGCTTCGATCAAGAGCTTCGCCTTGCGGCTGACCCCATCAATTAACCTTCCAGCACCGGGCAGGCGTCACACCGTATACGTCCACTTTCGTGTTTGCACAGTGCTGTGTTTTTATTAAACAGTTGCAGCCAGCTGGTATCTTCGACTGGCTTCAGCTCCATCCGCGAAGGACTTCACCTACATGCCAGCGTGCCTTCTCCCGAAGTTACGGCACCATTTTGCCTAGTTCCTTCACCCGAGTTCTCTCAAGCGCCTTGGTATTCTCTACCTGACCACCTGTGTCGGTTTGGGGTACGATTTAATGTTACCTAGAGCTTAGAGGCTTTTCCTGGAAGCAGGGCATCAACTACTTCTGCACCGTAGTGCATCGTCATCACGCCTCAGGGTTAGTATGTAACCGGATTTACCAGGTCACACCCCCTACACGCTTAAACCGGGACAACCGTCGCCCGGCTAGCCTAGCCTTCTCCGTCCCCCCTTCGCAGTAACACCAAGTACAGGAATATTAACCTGTTTCCCATCGACTACGCTTTTCAGCCTCGCCTTAGGGGTCGACTCACCCTGCCCCGATTAACGTTGGACAGGAACCCTTGGTCTTCCGGCGAGCGGGCTTTTCACCCGCTTTATCGTTACTTATGTCAGCATTCGCACTTCTGATACCTCCAGCAACCCTCACAGGCCACCTTCAACGGCTTACAGAACGCTCCCCTACCCAACAACGCCTAAGCGTCGCTGCCGCAGCTTCGGTGCATGGTTTAGCCCCGTTACATCTTCCGCGCAGGCCGACTCGACCAGTGAGCTATTACGCTTTCTTTAAATGATGGCTGCTTCTAAGCCAACATCCTGGCTGTCTATGCCTTCCCACATCGTTTCCCACTTAACCATGACTTTGGGACCTTAGCTGGCGGTCTGGGTTGTTTCCCTCTTCACGACGGACGTTAGCACCCGCCGTGTGTCTCCCGTGATAACATTCTTCGGTATTCGGAGTTTGCATCGGTTTGGTAAGCCGGGATGGCCCCCTAGCCGAAACAGTGCTCTACCCCCGAAGATGAGTTCACGAGGCGCTACCTAAATAGCTTTCGGGGAGAACCAGCTATCTCCCGGTTTGATTGGCCTTTCACCCCCAGCCACAAGTCATCCGCTAATTTTTCAACATTAGTCGGTTCGGTCCTCCAGTTAGTGTTACCCAACCTTCAACCTGCCCATGGCTAGATCACCGGGTTTCGGGTCTATACCTTGCAACTATTCGCCCAGTTAAGACTCGGTTTCCCTACGGCTCCCCTATACGGTTAACCTTGCTACAAAATATAAGTCGCTGACCCATTATACAAAAGGTACGCAGTCACACCACGAAGGTGCTCCCACTGCTTGTACGTACACGGTTTCAGGTTCTATTTCACTCCCCTCGCCGGGGTTCTTTTCGCCTTTCCCTCACGGTACTGGTTCACTATCGGTCAGTCAGGAGTATTTAGCCTTGGAGGATGGTCCCCCCATATTCAGACAGGATGTCACGTGTCCCGCCCTACTCATCGAACTCACGACCTGTGCATTTTAGTGTACGGGGCTATCACCCTTTGCTGCGCGACTTTCCAGACGCTTCCACTAACACACAAGCCGATTCAGGTTCTGGGCTCCTCCCCGTTCGCTCGCCGCTACTGGGGGAATCTCGGTTGATTTCTTTTCCTCGGGGTACTTAGATGTTTCAGTTCCCCCGGTTCGCCTCATGCCACTATGTATTCATGACATGATAGTGTGTCGAAACACACTGGGTTTCCCCATTCGGGTATCGCCGGTTGTAACGGTTCATATCACCTTACCGACGCTTTTCGCAGATTAGCACGCCCTTCATCGCCTCTGACTGCCTAGGCATCCACCGTGTACGCTTAGTCACTTAACCTCACAACCCGAAGATGTTTCCATCGTTCGCGCTGCAAACATTTGAGAGACTCTATGACAGGTTACTCTTCATCCCAATACATCTACGGAGGGATAAATTTCAGCCGTCATGTTTCAATTTTCAGCTTGTTCCAGATTGTTAAAGAGCAAAATACTTCGCAGCATACTGTCGCCAATATACTCTGAAGTATTGAAATACCGGACTATATGGTGGAGCTAAGCGGGATCGAACCGCTGACCTCCTGCGTGCAAGGCAGGCGCTCTCCCAGCTGAGCTATAGCCCCATACAGTCACGTGCAGTACCTTTTCCACTTCGAAGAAGTGGTAGGCCTGAGTGGACTTGAACCACCGACCTCACCCTTATCAGGGGTGCGCTCTAACCACCTGAGCTACAAGCCTATAAAGGTATTTCTGCTCGTTACTTTCTATCAGACAATCTGTGTGAGCACGCCACTCGAACTAATATCTTTAGGTAAGGAGGTGATCCAACCGCAGGTTCCCCTACGGTTACCTTGTTACGACTTCACCCCAGTCATGAATCACAAAGTGGTAAGCGCCCTCCCGAAGGTTAAGCTACCTACTTCTTTTGCAACCCACTCCCATGGTGTGACGGGCGGTGTGTACAAGGCCCGGGAACGTATTCACCGTAGCATTCTGATCTACGATTACTAGCGATTCCGACTTCATGGAGTCGAGTTGCAGACTCCAATCCGGACTACGACATACTTTATGAGGTCCGCTTGCTCTCGCGAGGTCGCTTCTCTTTGTATATGCCATTGTAGCACGTGTGTAGCCCTACTCGTAAGGGCCATGATGACTTGACGTCATCCCCACCTTCCTCCAGTTTATCACTGGCAGTCTCCTTTGAGTTCCCGGCCGAACCGCTGGCAACAAAGGATAAGGGTTGCGCTCGTTGCGGGACTTAACCCAACATTTCACAACACGAGCTGACGACAGCCATGCAGCACCTGTCTCAGAGTTCCCGAAGGCACCAATCCATCTCTGGAAAGTTCTCTGGATGTCAAGAGTAGGTAAGGTTCTTCGCGTTGCATCGAATTAAACCACATGCTCCACCGCTTGTGCGGGCCCCCGTCAATTCATTTGAGTTTTAACCTTGCGGCCGTACTCCCCAGGCGGTCGATTTAACGCGTTAGCTCCGGAAGCCACGCCTCAAGGGCACAACCTCCAAATCGACATCGTTTACAGCGTGGACTACCAGGGTATCTAATCCTGTTTGCTCCCCACGCTTTCGCACCTGAGCGTCAGTCTTCGTCCAGGGGGCCGCCTTCGCCACCGGTATTCCTCCAGATCTCTACGCATTTCACCGCTACACCTGGAATTCTACCCCCCTCTACGAGACTCTAGCTTGCCAGTTTCAAATGCAGTTCCCAGGTTGAGCCCGGGGATTTCACATCTGACTTAACAAACCGCCTGCGTGCGCTTTACGCCCAGTAATTCCGATTAACGCTTGCACCCTCCGTATTACCGCGGCTGCTGGCACGGAGTTAGCCGGTGCTTCTTCTGCGAGTAACGTCAATTGATGAACGTATTAAGTTCACCACCTTCCTCCTCGCTGAAAGTGCTTTACAACCCGAAGGCCTTCTTCACACACGCGGCATGGCTGCATCAGGCTTGCGCCCATTGTGCAATATTCCCCACTGCTGCCTCCCGTAGGAGTCTGGACCGTGTCTCAGTTCCAGTGTGGCTGGTCATCCTCTCAGACCAGCTAGGGATCGTCGCCTAGGTGAGCCATTACCCCACCTACTAGCTAATCCCATCTGGGCACATCTGATGGCAAGAGGCCCGAAGGTCCCCCTCTTTGGTCTTGCGACGTTATGCGGTATTAGCTACCGTTTCCAGTAGTTATCCCCCTCCATCAGGCAGTTTCCCAGACATTACTCACCCGTCCGCCGCTCGTCACCCAGAGAGCAAGCTCTCCTGTGCTACCGCTCGACTTGCATGTGTTAAGCCTGCCGCCAGCGTTCAATCTGAGCCATGATCAAACTCTTCAATTAAAAGCTTGATTTGCTTCCACTCGAGAAGCGATGCTCAAAGATTTACTGCATGAATTTTACTTCAGTTAGTCACTCTTCAAGACTTGATATTTTTTTGCATCCGAAGATGCTGGATATCGTCTTGTGGAGTGCCCACACAGATTGTCTGATAAATTGTTAAAGAGCAGTGAGTTAGGCGCTTTCGCTTGCTAACTCGAGGTGGCGTATATTACGCTTTCCTCTTTCAGAGTCAACCCTAATTTTCAGGATTTTTTCTCTGCGACCCCCGGATACTCTGTGAAGTTGTTCACATGTTCCGTGTCGATGGAGGCGCATTATAGGGAGCCGGTTCAGAATGACAAGCGATAATCTGCATTTTTTATCTGACCGCTCACCATTCATTCGTAACGCCTATTAAACCCGCTTTTTGATGGCTGCCGGCAGGTCCGCCAGGCTATTTAGCACCCAATCGGCCAGCTTTTCGCCTTGCTCGGTTACCGGCTTACCGGTACGCACCAGCACTTTGGTGCCGACGCCGGCCGCGATCGCCGCCTGCATATCTTCCGGTTTATCGCCCACCATATAAGAAGCGGCCATATCGATGTTCAATTCCTGCTGCGCTTGCAGCAGCATGCCCGGCTGCGGTTTGCGGCAGTCACACACCTGACGATACTCTTCTATTACTGCCTCCGGATGATGCGGGCAGAAATAGATGCCGTCGAAGTCGACGTCGCGATCGGCCAGCGACCAATCCATCCACTCGGTCAGGTACATAAATTGGTCTTCGCTGAACTTGCCGCGCGCAATGCCGGACTGGTTGGTCACCATCACCAACGCGAAGCCCATCTTTTTGAGTTCGCGACAGGCGTCAATCGCGCCGTCAATAAAGTGGAAGTTGTCGATTTCATGGACATAGCCATGGTCAACGTTAATCGTACCGTCACGATCGAGAAAAATTGCTGGAACGCTTTGTGTCACCGCTTTGCTCCTGAGGGCCTGTATACGCTGACAGTATCGCATGTTTTACCCCGCACTGAGAACGCCGGAGAACGTCGTTGTCCGTTGACTTAGACGTCTAGACGCCTTAACATCTGACCCATACCTGGGTTCCACGCCGAGGTTTACTTTTATCTAGCCACGGGCAACCACGCTAAAATAAGAAGAATATGATTAAACTTTCTAACATCACTAAAGTGTTCCAGCAGGGTTCGCGCACCATTACCGCGCTCTCTGACGTGACCCTTCACGTCCCTGCCGGGCAAATCTATGGCGTTATCGGGTCTTCCGGTGCCGGCAAAAGCACGCTGATCCGCTGCGCCAACATGCTGGAGCGCCCAACATCAGGCCAGGTCCTGGTCGATGGTCAGGATCTGACTTCGCTGTCGGAAAGCGAACTGACGCGCGCCCGTCGCCAAATCGGCATGATCTTCCAGCACTTCAACCTGCTCTCTTCCCGCACGGTGTTCGGCAACGTCGCGCTGCCGCTGGAGCTGGACAATACGCCGCGCGCCGAGATCAAAAAGCGCGTGACCGAACTGCTGGAGCTGGTCGGCCTGGCGGACAAACACGACGCCTATCCGGCCAACCTGTCCGGCGGCCAGAAACAGCGCGTAGCGATCGCCCGTGCGCTGGCCAGTAACCCCAAAGTGCTGCTGTGCGACGAAGCCACCAGCGCGCTGGATCCGGCCACCACCCGTTCCATCCTGGAACTGCTGAAAGACATCAATCGCCGTCTGGGCCTGACCATTCTGCTCATCACCCACGAAATGGACGTGGTGAAACGCATCTGCGACCAGGTCGCGGTCATCAGCCAGGGGCAACTGATCGAAAAAGACAGCGTCAGCGAAGTGTTCTCACACCCGAAAACCCCGCTGGCCCAGCAGTTCATTCAGTCCACGCTGCATCTGGATATCCCGGACGACTACGCCGCGCGCCTATCGCCGGAACGTCAGGGCGACCGCCAGCCGCTGCTGCGCCTGGAATTCACCGGCCAGTCGGTCGATGCGCCGCTGCTGTCTGAAGCCGCTCGCCGCTTCAACGTAAACAACAACATTATCAGCGCCCAGATGGATTATGCCGGCGGCGTGAAATTCGGCGTGATGCTGGCGGAGCTGCACGGCAGCGACGAAGACGCGCTGGCGACGATTAAGTTCCTGCAAGAAAATCAGGTAAAAGTAGAGGTTCTGGGTTATGTCTGAGGCAATGATGTGGTTGATGGCGCGTGGCGTGTGGGAAACCGTCATGATGACCTTTGTCTCCGGCTTCTTCGGTTTCGTGCTCGGCCTGCCGGTCGGCGTGCTGCTGTATGTCACCCGCCCGGGGCAGATCATCGCCAACAACTCGCTGTATAAAATCCTGTCCGGGCTGGTGAACATCTTCCGTTCCATCCCGTTCATTATCCTGCTGGTTTGGATGATTCCGTTTACCCGCATGATCGTCGGCACCTCTATCGGTCTGCAGGCGGCCATCGTGCCGTTGACCGTGGGCGCCGCGCCGTTCATCGCGCGCATGGTGGAAAACGCCCTGCTGGAGATCCCGTCCGGTCTGGTGGAAGCGGCGCGCGCCATGGGCGCCACGCCGATGCAGATCATCAAGAAAGTGTTGCTGCCGGAAGCCCTGCCGGGCCTGGTCAACGCCGCGACTATCACGTTGATCACCCTGGTGGGCTACTCCGCCATGGGCGGTGCGGTCGGCGCCGGTGGCCTGGGCCAAATCGGTTACCAATACGGTTATATCGGTTATAACGCCACAGTGATGAATACCGTATTAGTATTACTGGTAGTTTTGGTTTATCTGATCCAGTTCTGCGGCGATCGCATCGTCAAAGCCGTTACCCATAAATAGTTTCACAGCATGTTAATGCGAGTCTAATGAGGAAGGGATATGTCGTTAAAATTTAAATCCATCGCGGCAATTGGCGCACTGATCGGCACTCTGGCTCTGGCGGGCTGCGGCCAGGATGAAAAAAATCCAAACCACATCAAAGTCGGCGTGATCGTCGGCGCAGAGCAGCAAGTGGCTGAAGTCGCTCAGAAAGTGGCGAAAGAGAAATACGGTCTGGACGTTGAGCTGGTGACCTTCAACGACTACGTGTTGCCGAACGAAGCGCTGAGCAAAGGCGATATCGACCTGAACGCCTTCCAGCACAAGCCATACCTGGATCAGCAAATCAAAGATCGCGGCTACAAGCTGGTGCCGGTCGGCAGCACCTTTGTTTACCCGATTGCTGGTTACTCCAAGAAAATCAAATCGCTGGACGAGCTGAAAGACGGTTCTCAGATTGCACTGCCTAACGATCCGACCAACCTGGGCCGTTCGCTGCTGCTGCTGCAGAAAGTCGGCCTGATCAAACTGAAAGACGGTGTTGGCCTGCTGCCGACCGTGCTGGACGTGACCGAGAACCCGAAAAACCTGAAGCTGGTTGAGCTGGAAGCGCCTCAGCTGCCACGCTCTCTGGACGATCAGCAGATCGCGCTGGCGGTGATCAATACCACCTACGCCAGCCAGATCGGCCTGACGCCGGCGAAAGACGGTCTGTTCGTGGAAGATAAAGACTCGCCTTACGTCAACCTGCTGGTTGCGCGTGAAGATAACAAAGATGCGGAAAACGTGAAGAAATTCGTGCAGGCCTATCAGTCTGACGAAGTTGACGCCGCCGCCAACAAAATCTTCAACGGCGGTGCGGTGAAAGGCTGGTAAGCGCTTATTCGCCAATTTTATTCCTATAATTGCAAGACGGGCCAAGGCCCGTCTTGTTATTTCCGCCATAGATTGCTTCAATAGCGCCACTTTCATTAAGGCAGAGGAATCTCAATGCGTGTTTTACCTCTCTGTTTGTTAGCGCTTGCGCTGGCCGGATGTTCATCGCAACGTATCGCGCCGTCCTCAACAAGCAGCACCAGCAAGCCGACCACCACCAGCCCGGCCAAGACCACGCCGGCCGCCCGCCCCGCTCCGGTAAAACTGTACAAAAGTGCAGAAGAGCTCGTGGGCAAGCCATTCCGCGATCTGGGTGAAGTGTCCGGCGAATCGTGCCAAACCACCGTACAAGACTCCCCACCGAATCTGGCTACCGCCCGTAAACGCATGCAAATCCGCGCGTCTTACATGAAGGCCAACGCCGTGCTGCTGCACGACTGCCAGATTGTCAGCGGCGTCGCCGGTTGTTACCAGCAGGCCGTCTGCCAGGGCTCGGCGCTTAACGTCTCGTCCAAATGACCGAATTCGTTTTCGAGCAGATCGGCGTGATCCGCTCGCCGTATAAAGAAAAATTCGCCGTTCCCCGCCAGCCGGGACTGGTCGAAGACGGTGGCGGCGAACTGCTGCTGCTGCCGCCTTACAACCAGGCGGAGGCGGTACGTGGCCTCAGCGATTTCAGCCATCTGTGGGTGATGTTCATTTTCCATCAAACCCTGGAGGGCGGCTGGCGGCCGACGGTGCGCCCGCCGCGTTTAGGCGGCAATGCCCGCATGGGCGTGTTCGCGACCCGCTCCACCTTCCGCCCCAATCCACTCGGCATGTCGCTCATTGAGCTGAAAGATGTGCGAGTAAAAAACGGCGAAGTGGTGCTGGAACTGGGCAGCCTCGATCTGGTCGACGGCACCCCGGTGGTGGACATCAAGCCGTATCTGCCGTTCGCCGAGAGCCAACCACAGGCCCGCGCCGGCTTTGCTCAGGCCGCGCCCGCCGGCGATATGCCGGTGCGTTTCGCGCCGCAGGCCGAGCAGCAGCTGCAGCAACATCAGGCGCGTTACCCGCAATTACGGCGTTTTATCAGCCAGGTGCTGGCGCAAGACCCCCGTCCCGCCTATCGTAAAGGAGAGGACGTCGAACGGGATTACGCCGTCTGGCTGCTGGATTTCAACGTGCGCTGGCGCGTCTTGGACGGCCATACCGAAGTGTTGGCGCTCGACCCGCGTTAAAATTCCGCCGCCTCTCTTTTGGCGACCCGCTCGCGCTGGTAAACTAAACCACTTTTGTCACTTTTGGCCGCCACTCTGGCAGCCCGATGCAATTTGCAGTTCTAACGGAACCAAAACACCATGCGTACTAGCCAATATCTGCTCTCCACTCTGAAGGAGACACCTGCCGACGCCGAAGTGATCAGCCACCAGCTGATGCTGCGCGCCGGGATGATCCGCAAGCTGGCCTCCGGTCTTTATACCTGGCTGCCGACCGGCCTGCGCGTTCTGAAAAAGGTTGAAAACATCGTTCGCGAAGAAATGAACAATGCTAATGCGATCGAAGTGTCTATGCCGGTGGTTCAGCCTGCCGACCTGTGGCAGGAAAGCGGCCGTTGGGAGCAATACGGCCCCGAGCTGCTGCGCTTCGTCGACCGCGGCGACCGCCCGTTCGTGCTGGGCCCGACGCATGAAGAAGTGATCACCGATCTGATCCGCAACGAGATCAGCTCGTACAAACAGCTGCCGCTGAACTTCTTCCAGATCCAGACCAAATTCCGTGATGAAGTGCGTCCGCGTTTCGGCGTGATGCGTTCCCGCGAGTTCCTGATGAAGGATGCCTACTCCTTCCACACCTCGCAGGAGTCTCTGCAGGAGACTTACGACGCAATGTACGAAGCGTACAGCAAAATCTTCAGCCGCATGGGCCTGGATTTCCGTCCGGTGCAGGCCGATACCGGCTCGATCGGCGGCAGCGCCTCGCACGAATTCCAGGTGCTGGCGGACAGCGGTGAAGACGATATCGTGTTCTCCACCGGTTCCGACTTCGCCGCCAACATCGAGCTGGCGGAAGCGGTCGCGCCGGCGGCTCCACGCGCGGCGGCCAGCGAAGCGCTGCGCCTGGTGGATACGCCAAATGCCAAAACTATCGCCGAGCTGGTCGAGCAATTCGCGCTGCCGGTGGAAAAAACCGTGAAGACGCTGATGGTGCACGCCGCCGAAGAGAGCGGCCACAAGCTGGTTGCCCTGCTGGTGCGCGGCGATCACGAGCTGAACGAAATCAAGGCCGAGAAGCTGGCTCAGGTAGCTGCGCCGCTGACCTTCGCCACCGAAGAAGAAATTCGCGCCATCGTCGGCGCCGGCCCGGGTTCACTCGGCCCGGTCAACCTGCCGATGCCAGTGGTTGCTGACCGCAGCGTGGCGGCGATGAGCGACTTTGGCGCCGGCGCCAACGTTGACGGCAAACACTACTTCGGCATCAACTGGGAGCGCGATTTGCCGCTGCCGCAGGTGGCCGATATCCGTAATGTGGTGGAAGGCGACGCCAGCCCGGACGGTCAGGGCACGCTGCTGATCAAACGCGGTATCGAAGTGGGCCATATCTTCCAGCTCGGCACCAAGTATTCGGAAGCGATGAAAGCGACCGTGCAAGGCGAAGACGGCCGCAATCAGGTGCTGACCATGGGTTGCTACGGCATCGGGGTCACGCGCGTCGTGGCCGCCGCCATCGAGCAGAACCACGACGAACGCGGCATCATCTGGCCGGACGCCATCGCGCCGTTCCAGGTAGCGATTCTGCCGATGAACATGCACAAGTCGTTCCGCGTGCAGGCGCTGGCTGAAGAGCTGTACAACACCCTGCGCGCCCACGGCATCGATGTGATCCTCGATGACCGCAAAGAGCGTCCGGGCGTGATGTTCGCGGATATGGAGCTGATCGGCGTGCCGCACTCTATCGTCATCGGTGACCGTAACCTCGACAACGAAGAGATCGAGTATAAGAACCGCCGCGTCGGCGAGAAGCAAATGATTAAAACCGGCGAAATCGTTGATTTCCTGCTGGGCCAGATCAAACGCTAAGCGACGAACGCCAGAAAATAAAAAACCCGCCTAGGCGGGTTTTTTTATGTCCGAAAACGCTTACTTGCTGCTGCAGTTCTTGCTGCGGTCGAACGCGATTTTGCCGTCCGGCACCACCGCCTTCTCTATCTGCCCTTCTTCCATCGATGGCTGCACGCTGAAGTGCGCATTGAAGGTCAGGAACACCGGCTCGCCGGCATTTTTGTTGGCTTTGGCGTAACCTTGCTCCAGCGCGATGTTGTTATCCACCGGGAACGTGATGCCCGTGGCACAATCTTTGAACACCGCCGCGTCAGCCATATAGCTGTAGCTGCCTTTCATCACCATCGGGGTTTTAGGCAACGGTTTTTCAACCGGCTCGAGGCGGTAATTCAGCTTGGATTCGATCGGCACGCCGCTGCGATCCAGCATCTCCAGGCTCTTGCCCACCGGGCGGAAATAGCGTTTTTCACCGGTGCTGTCGGTCAGCACCAGCTTATCCGCAGTGCGCGCCCATTTGCCGTAGTCGGCAAAGGTCTGATCGCCGTCTTTGGTGTCGCGGTAGGTTTCCTGCAGCACAAAGGTGCCGTCCTCATCCAGGAACAGCGCCGTGTCCAGACCGCCGCAATCGGCGCAAGGCAACAATCCTTGATAACTCTGCGGCATCGCCTGCAGCGGTTGTTCCTTCGGCTGATAATGATTGTTGCATCCCAACAACGAGAGTGCGCCTGCCGCCAAGAACAGGGCTATCGTAATTTTCTTCACAGTTATTCTCCTACTGTGTTCATGTATTCCTAAGTGCGAACCTTGCCACGCAGCGCCTTGGTGGCGCCTTTACGCGTCTTGCCTTCCAGGCGACGCAGTTTCGCTCCTTTCGTCGGCTTGGTCGCCCTGCGCGTTTTTTCCACCACCATCGCCTGCTGAATCAGCGCGACCAGCCGGGCCAACGCCGCTTCGCGATTCAATTCCTGACTGCGATACTCTTGCGCCTTGATAATCACCACGCCATCAGCGGTAATAAGATGATGATTCAGCGCCAGCAGCCTTTCCTTATAATACTCTGGCAGGCTGGATGCCCGGATGTCAAAGCGCAAATGGATCGCCGTTGAGGTTTTGTTCACGTGCTGGCCGCCCGCGCCCTGCGCGCGGATCGCCGTCAATTCCAGCTCATTATCCGGTATGGCTACGTTTCTTGACAGTTCCAGCACCGGTTACACCTGTGCCTGCTGCCACTCGGCAAACTGGATTTCCAGACTATTCTGAGCATCGGACAGCCAAATAGTTCCCTCCTGCAGCGTTGCCTGCAGCGTCATGGTGCGGCTGGCCAATGCCGTCAGGCGCGCCAGCTGCTCGTCGTCGAGGAAACGCACGCTCAGGTTCTTGTAGCCGGCCACCTTGCCCTGCATTCCCTGCCACCAAACGTGCGCGGCACGCTCGCCGTAGGCGTACAGCACCACGCGCGGCGACTGGTTGCAGGCCTTGCGAATGCGCTTCTCGTCGGGCAATCCCATCTCGATCCACATTTCCAGCCCATTGTGGTCGTTGCGCTGCCAGATCTCCGGCTCGTCGTCGGCGCTCAGCCCTTTGGTGAACACCAACCGCTCGTCGGCATGGCAGATCCAGGCCAACAAACGCAGCATCATACGCTGCTCGTTTTCGGACGGGTGTTGCGCCAGCGTCAGCGTAGCGTCGTGGTAGAAGTGACGATCCATATCAGCAATATTGACCGCGGCTTTATAAATGGTTGCTTTCAGCGCCATGGGTGACCTCGTTATTATCCGGCGACAGTGTACTTGATCAGGGCCAAACCCCGCCAGCGCGGCCAGGCCGCGGCAGTGCGAAAGGCGTGCCGGGGTGCTGATAACTCCATAACAGCTGTGCTATAGTCGTCTAGGATAGGATAAAACTCCGAGAGCCTGCGCCTCATCGCGATAGTAGTCTTGATGATGCAGAGGTTCTTAAGGGAGGAAACTGTGCAACAATACTGTGAGTTAGTACGCCGTACTTACGCCGAGATTGGCAGTGGAGATCTTGGCTACGTGCCTGATGCGCTGGCTTGTGCGTTAAAGGCATTGGACGATGTCGCAGCGAACGATGCGCTACCGTCCTCCGTTAGGGAACAGGCGGCCTTTGCCGCCGCTAACTTATTGGTGAGCGACTATGTTGATGAATGATGAGTACCAACCCATCAATTGCGATGACTACGACAACCTGGAACTCGCCTGTCAGCATAAACTTATTCTGAAGCTGGAGTTACGCGACGGAGAAGTGATCGAGGCCAAGGCGATCGACCTGCTGCAAAAGAAACGCGTTGAGTATCTGACCATCGAACAGAACGGCCAGCAGCGCGACCTGCGCCTGGACCATATCAGCAGTTTCAGTCATCCGGAAATCGGTACCGTGGTCGTCAGTCTGTCGGACTGAGCAGCGGTAACCCCATCCCAACAGGGCAGCCCAACGGCTGCCCTCGTCATTTAAGGCTTCAGGCTGGCGTAATAGGCCGCCAGATCGGCGATATCGTCATCCGACAGCCCCGACACGTAGGCCTTCATCACCTCGGCCTGGCCGCCGTTGCGCTCCCCTTTCTTATACGCCTGCAACGCGTGCTGCAGGTACATGGCGTTCTGCCCGGCCAGATTCGGGTACATCGGCACCGTCACCTTGCCCTGCGCGCCGTGGCAGGCCGCACAGGCGGCGGCTTTCGCCTGACCGGCCGCCGCATCCCCCGCCGCCAACGCCGGCAGGCTGAACAGGCCGGCGGCCAACAGCGTGATCCCCATAAACTTCATCATTGCTCCTCGCGATTATGATTTTTTTTCCCAGCGCAATCGCCACGGGCGTTCGCCTTCCGGCACCTGCCCCGCCTCACAGACGAATACGCCCAGCGCGGCGATCAACTGCTCATCATAATAAATCAACGGGATGCGTTCACGCTGCCAGGGAGGAATACCCAGCTCCTGCCACAGTTTTTTTATCGGCCGCGAATGGACGCGCCCCACGATGCGCACCGCACCCTGCACGCCGCCGAACCGAACGCTGACCTGTTGCGATGGCTGCGGTGCGCGCAGCACCAGCTCGCCCTCACCGGCAATCAACTGCCCCAGCCCGTCCGGCAACGTCAGCGGCTGGTCAGGCTGCCAGGGCAGATGCACATCGCGCAGCGCCGCCAGCGGCGGCAACAGGTGCAATCGGCCGCGGAAACGGCGAATCTGATAGGCGCCGAGCTGCAGCTGCGGTTCGGCATCCTCCCGGCTGAGCGCCACCTCTTCCCACAGGCGCTGAAGCTGCTCACGCGCCGGCATGGTGACGTTAAACAATGCGATCCAGCGCCGCAGCAAGGCGAAGCGCCGCACCGGCGAACAGTCAGTCAGGCCGTCAATCGCCAATGAGCGATCCGCCGCCAACAGGCTTTGCAGCGGTTCTGCCAGCAGTTCGTCCAGCAGTTGCTCCTGCTCGGCGCACAGGCCGGCGCTGCGCGCTACCGCCGAGGCGAAGTGCGGCCAGCGCTGGTTGAGCTGCGGCAACACCTGCAACCGCAGGAAATTGCGATCGAAGCGCGTGTCCTGATTGCTGTCGTCATCTATCCAGGTTAAGGCGTGGCGTTGCGCGTAGCTTTCCAGCGTCTGACGCGAACAGCCCAACAGCGGCCGCAACAGCAGGTGCTCGCCCAGCGTCGCGCGCGCCGCCATCGCCGACAGCCCCGCCGGCCCGCTGCCGCGCTTGAGCGCCAGCAGGAAGGTTTCGCTTTGATCGTCGAGGTGTTGCGCGGTGAGCAGCACTTCGCCCTCCGTGAGGGCGGCGCTGAAGGCGGCATAGCGCGCCGCACGCGCCGCCGCCTCGATGCCGCCCTGGCGGGCGTCCACCTGCACATGCGTCACCGTCAACGGGATCTGCCAGTCGGCACACCGGCTGTGGCAATGCTCCACCCAGCGATCGGCAAAGGCGCTCAGGCCATGATGCACGTGCAGCGCGCGCAGCTGCATCCCCGGACGTTGGCAGCGCAACGTCGCCAGCAGATGCAGCAGCACGCTGGAGTCCAGGCCGCCGCTGAACGCCACCAGCAGCCGCTGCTGTGCGCCCAACTGGTCCGCTACCCGCGTCGTTAATTGATCAGTATCCATCGGTAGGCTTTGTCACTTCTACATAGCTGCACGTTAACCCCGCCTACCGTCATCAATCAAGCATTAACCGTCCTGGCCTGGCGCCGCGTCAGCAGCCACCAGCCGCCCAGTACCGCGATCACCGCCAGCGCGCATCCGGCCGCCCCCCAGCCGATCTGGGCGAAAATGCGGCCATATGCCTGCATCGCCGCCCCCTCGATGTGATCCTCGGCGGTCTGATTGGCGATGATGCCAGCCAGATAGTTGGCGATCGAACCGGTGGCCAGCATATAGATGCCGGTCAACACGCCGGTAGCGCCGGGAATATTCAGCCGGGTGATCTGCGCCATCGCCACCGGATCGATAAACAGTTCGGCAAAGCCCATCACCGCCAGACCGGCGATCATCAGCCCCATCGATCCCGGCCCGTTCAGCCGCGTATTCAGCGCCATCAGCGTAAAGCCGACGCCGATCAACAGCAGACCGAAGGCGAACTTGTACCAGATGCGCAGCGTCCGGTCGCCCGTCCCGTCGCCGCTCGCCAGCCACGCTAGCGCCACGCCGCCCAGCATCACCGCGCCGGCGTTAACCGACTGGAACAAGGCGGTCGGCACCGTCCAGCCGAACCAGCGCCGATCGACGAAGTGATCGATAAACAGGCTGATGGAGCTGCCGCCCTGCTGGGCGAAAGCCCAGAACAGCGTGCCCAGCAGCATCAGCACAACGATCTGCCACAGCCCCCGGCGCTGGCCGGCGTTCGCACGCAGCATAATGCGCGCCACCAGCACCACCGCCGCCACGCATACCAGCCCGAGCAAATAGCCGGCCCAGTCGTGCACAAACAGCAGCGTGAAGAACAGCGGCGACGCCAGCAGCGCCGCCAACAGCCAACCCCAGTGCGGCAAGCCCAGGCTCCTGGCGCGCATCAGCGGTGCATTCACGCCGCGCGTGTGGCGGAAGTGACGCCCGCCAAGCAGGAAAATCACCAGGCCGGCGAACATGCCAATCCCGGCCAACGCAAAGCCGACGTGCCAGCCATAGCGCTCGGCCGCCAACCCGCAGGCGATCGGCGCCAAAATAGATCCGACGTTGCCGGCGGCGTACAGCAGCGAGAAGCCCCCTTCGCGGCGCGAGTCCTGCGCCGGATACAGTTCGCCCAGCAGGCAGCTGATATTGGATTTGAACAGGCCGTAGCCGCAGATGATGATCGCCAGCGCCAGATAGAGCGACTGGGCGGAGACTGCGCTCACGCCGAGCACGATATGCCCCAGGGTCATCAGCGCCGCACCGGCGATCACCGCAACGCGATTGCCCAGCAGGCGGTCGGCGAGCCAGCCGCCCAGAATAGGAGTGACGTAAACTAACGAAGCGTAGGCGCTGTAGAGATCGATGGCGTGGCTGTCGGTATAGCCGAGTTGGTGGGTCAGATAGAGGATCAGTAACGCACGCATGCCGTAAAAGCTGAAATATTCCCAAATTTGTATCGCTACGACATAGTAGATTGCGCGCGGCTGTGAGGGTGTTTTCATGGTGGTCTCCCATCAGTCGGTGAACGGCAAAGGGGAAGCGCGAGCGCCTCCCCTCTTATTGGCTGCGGTTATTTCGCCTTCAGCACTTTCACCCGATAACGTCCGTCCGCCTGACGATAGGCGCCGTGAATGTCGGTTTCAAAGCCCGGATAATGCGCGCCGATTTCGCACAGCATCTGCAGGAATTCCAGCACCGGCCGGCTCTCCTCGGTCAGCATTTCGCCCGGCATCACCAGCGGCACGCCCGGTGGGTATGGGAGGATCATATTGGCGTTGACCTTGCCGACCATCTCTTCCAGATAGACCTCTTCCACTTCGCCGTGCAGCTCTTTCTGGAACGCCTGGTACGGATTCATCACCATGGTTGGCAGCACTTCGAACGCACGGTACATCAGGTCCGGCAGGTTGTGTTGCTCCACCAGGCGGTGAATGTTCTGCGCCAGATCCTGAATGCGCATGTTTTCATAGAAATCAGGCGCTTCGTGATACAGCGAAGGCAGCATGTTTTTCACCCGCAGGTTCAGATCGAACGAGCGTTTGAAGTCGGTCATCGCGCGCAGCAGGCTGAGCGCCTTGGTTTTGTCGATGCCGATGCTGAACAGGAACAGTAGGTTGTACGGCCCGGTTTTCTCGACGATGATGCCGCGTTCGTCGAGGTATTTCGCCACGATGCTGGCCGGGATACCGAACGGCTGCATCTCGCCTTCCTTGCTCATCCCCGGCGTCAGAATGGTGACCTTGATCGGGTCGAGATACATGTGTTCGTTATCGATGTTCTTGAAGCCGTGCCAGGCGCTGTCGGAACGCAGCGGCCAGCATTCCGGCTCATCAATATGCTCCGGCTGCCAGACGTCGAAGAACCAGCCGTCGGATTCGACTTTCAGGCGTTTGATCTCTTTGCGGAACTTGATCGCGCGCTCGATAGAGCCGTTGATCAGGCGCTTGCCGGCGTTGCCTTTCATCATCGCCGCGGCGGTTTCGGTCGACGCCACGATGCCGTAGTGCGGCGAGGTGGTGGTGTGCATCATGTAGGCTTCGTTGAAGGTTTCTTCGTTGATGTCACCTTTCACGTGAATCATCGAAGCCTGCGAGAAGGCCGCCAGCAGTTTGTGGGTGGACTGGGTTTCGTAGATCACCTTGCCCTCCACGCGGCCGCCGCTCATGCCGCACTTGCCTTTATAGATCGGGTGGAAGTTGGTGTAAGGCACCCAGGCGGAATCGAAGTGGATCGACTTCACGTCCAGGGTGTTCTTAATAAAGTCGGTGTTGTACAGCAGGCCGTCATAGGTGGAGTTGGTGATCACCGCATGCACCGGCCAGGTGGCGTTCGGGGTGTCCTTCACGCGCTTGGCGATGGTGGCGCGCTGGAACTCGCTCTGCGGAATGCCGCCGAGGATGCCGTAGGCGTTGCGGGTCGGACGGAAGTAGATCGGCGTGATGTCGCTCATCATCATCAGGTGAGTCAGCGACTTGTGGCAGTTACGGTCAATCAGCACCGTGCTGCCCGCCGGCGCCGAGTACATGCCGACGATCTTGTTGGCGGTGGAAGTGCCGTTGGTGACCATGTAGCTGCGTTCGGCGTTGAACACCCGGGAAATGTACTCTTCCGCTTCTTTATGCGGGCCGGAGTGATCCAGCAGCGATCCCAGTTCAGACACCGAAATCGAGATATCCGACTTCATGGTGTTCGGGCCGAAGAAATCGTAGAACAGGCTGCCCACTGGGCTCTTCTGGAACGCGGTGCCGCCCATGTGGCCCGGCGTACAGAAAGTGTATTTGCCTTCACGCACGTATTTGAACAGCGCCTTGGTCAACGGCGGCAGGATGGTGTCGATATACTCGTCGGTATTCTGTTTGATCTTGGCGGCGATGTCGGTTGCCGCGCCGAGCGCATATTCGAAGAAGCGCACCTGCATGCGCAGATCGTTCAGGCTGACGTCCAGCGTCGAATAGGTGTTGGCGAACGCGTACAGCGGCATGTATTCGTTCAGCTGGCTGATCTCTTCGCACAGCTCCAGATTGTATTTGTCCCAGTCGAAGATCACCCCGCACAGGCGGGCGTTGTTCTCGATCAGTTTCAGCAGGTCTTCGCGATCGTTAGGGTAAACGATGCGGAAATCCAGACTTTCCAGCGCCTGATGCAGTTCACGGATAGGCTCTTCTTTGAAGTAGACACCCATGTGATTCATGATGGCGATAACGTTCATATGCATTTCTCCTGGCAAAGCAAGCCCCTTCCCGTCGCGGCTGACAGGTCGGAAAGAAAGGGGCTGGGTAAATTCAGTCGGTCAGCGGACGCGAATCAGTGCGCTTTGGCCGTGGTGTTTTCATCGACCGCCGCTGCGTTGGCAGCCTGGCGGGTATTCATTTTTCGGGCGTAGAACATCAGGATAATCAGGCTGATGATAAAGGTGCCGGACAGTTCGAATGAGTTGGCGCCCATCAGCGCGATGAAGCAGAAGCCGCAGCCGCACACCGAAGCGATCAGGCTCAGCAGGTTGCGCACGTTGACCCCTTCGAAGCGGATCAGGTCTACGCAGGAGTAGAAGTAAGGCAGCATGGTCAGCAGCACCGCGATACCGGTCAGTTCGCCGAACAGGTCGGACGCTTTGCCGCCGGCGGAGCTCATCAGGGTGATCAGCACCATCAGCGCGGTCATTTTGCAGCCGGCCAGCAGCAGGCCTTTCTTCGGAATGCCGTTTTTATCCAGCTCGCCGTACACTTTCGGGAAGTTGCCGTCGTTGGCGGCGCGTACCCCGGCCTGGCCGACCAGCATCATCCACGAACCGAGCGAGGTCAGGCAGGCGAAGGCGGTGAAGGCGGAAACCATCGGTGCGGCCCAGTTGCCCATAATCGCCGAGGCGCTGATGGCGAACGGCGCGCCGCTGGCGGCCATTTCAGACGCCGGGAACATGCCGCTGATCACCTGGGTAGCGGCGATGTAGATGATGCCCGCCAGGCCGGTGCCGAGCATGGTTGCCAGCGGCACGGTGCGTTTCGGGTTTTTCACCATGCCGGTGCTGACCGCCGCGGATTCCACGCCGATGAACGCCCACAGGCACAGCAGGATACTTTTGATCACCGCATGGCTGTCGGTGGTGCCGGAGGTATTCCAGTTAGCCTGGTAAGTGGCGGCGTCAAACCAGTGCCAGCCGAGGGTGGCGGTCACGATCACCGGGATCAGCACCAGCACCAGACCCAGGGTGGTCAAACGGCTAACCCAGGTTCCGCCCAGCATGTTCACGAAGGTGAAGACCCACACGATGGCGATACAGGCGATGCCGGCAGGTACCGGGTTGTTCAGCGCCGGGAAGAAGGTGGAGAGATAAGAAACGGCGGTAATGCCGATGGCCAGGTTACCGATCCAGTTGGCATGGTAATAAAGCACGCCGGTCTGGAAACCGAAGGCCGGGGAAATTTCACCGGCGTAGGCGATGGGGCCACCCTGCTGCGGGTTTTTGGTGGCGAGACGGGCATACACATAGGCCAGCGACATCGCCCCAATAATCGAGATCACCCATCCCCAAATAGCGATGGATCCGAGACTCGCCAGGTTGGCGGGCAATAAGGCAATCCCGCTCCCCATCATATTACCGGCGACGACGCCGGTGCAGGCAATAAGCCCTATTTTCTTGGGTGAAGCCATGGTCAGTTTCTCCTGATTTACGTTTCTTATAAGCCACACCCATAAATAAAATATTTTAATGAGCCGGCTTGATAGTCAGGATGCTAACCATCGGGGGGAATAAAGTCCTAAAGATAAAGTGAGATTACGCTCATGATCATACAAATGATAACCTGAGGTTTTTCATTAACACATCAAGATAAAAAGGTAAGCTAAAGAAAAGATAAACATCATTTAAAAACAATAAGATGAAAAGGTTAAAAACGAATAACAAACGGCAAAAAAGAGATAATATCGCGCAGCAAAATAATACATTCATGCAACATGCCTTCACCAATAAATAACGCTGCCATGATCCCCGAAGAATAATGGCGGCGTGATATCGGTTAATTATTGGCGCTGATAGTTATTTAAATAAGGCACCACGTTGGTCAATGACGTCTGGAATACGCCGTTGGTGATCCAATGCAATGTGTCTTCGCCGGGGCGAAGATTGAATGCGGTAATATAAGAATCCGCCGCCAAATGGTTTTGCCCTTGCATTTCATACACCTTGCCCAGCAGCACATAATTCAGCCACGACATTTGCAATTCAATCCCCAGGTCGATAGCCCGGTGCGCCTCGTCAATGCGCCCCTGCGTCAATGCATCCACCGCCAGAACTTGCTGCATGATTGGCGTGTTTTTCAATTCGGGGATCGTCGCCAGATGGCTGATATCGGCGCGCAATTGCGCCAGGGCCTGGCTGTCGAACGGTTGGTAAGAATTGCGCAGTACATCCACCAGCGCCTTTTCCGCCAGCAGGTAGTGGAAGTTCGGCGCGCTTTTAATCAACTCGCTCAGCTGGGCGCTGGCGCGGGTCAACGAATCGGCATCGCCGTGGATCAACAACTGATGCGCCTGGTAGAAACGCTGCAGCAACGGCCCGTTGTCGGGCAGCAACTGCGCCAGACGCTGCTCCAGCTGCGGCGGCCAGGGCTGTTTCAGCGCCGCGGACAGGCTGGAGAGGAAGTCGCTTTGGATCTTCAGCTGGTTATCGGCGGTGATGAAGTAACGCTTGTCCAACATGATCGAACTGTCGGCGTTATCCACCAGTCGCACGGACAGGAAACACTGCTGGGCGCGGTAGTGGCGCTGATTAACGAACTCGATATACAGCGACTTGCCCGAGTTGCTGGGGCCGGAATAGTTGTAGTTGGTCTGGTCGTGCACCAGGAAGGTCGAGTAAGTGTTCAACGAATCGGTAATCAGCTCGCTGACGCCCACCACATAAGAGAGCTGCGGCATCCAGTTGCTGCAGCTCTCGCCGCCCTGAATGCGGATATCGATATCGCGCGGGTTGAGCAGCACCGGCATGCTGGAGACCGGCACGCGCTGCGACAGCGTGGCGATGCCGACAAACGCCACGCAGACGCTCAGTGCGCTCAGAAACGCCAGCCACACCCAGAAGGTCGAGCGGCGATAAAAACGCGGCTTCTTTTCGCCGGGCGCGGCAGGCGGTGCGCTTGCCCGGCGCGGCGGCACATACGGCGTCTCGTCGTCTTCCTCGCTGCCGTCTTCCGGTTCATGCATGATCACCGCAATCTGCGGCGCCTGTGCGGGAGCGGGTTGCGTCTCCCCTTCTTCACACCAGATCACCGACGTCGCCAGCTTATACCCGCGCTTGGGCACGGTGATAATGTATTCCGGGCTGTCGCTGTCGCCGTCTTTCAGGTATTTGCGCAGCTCTGAAATGCATTGGGTCACCACGTGGTTGGTGACGATATTGCGCTTCCAGACGTTGTCGATCAGCTCGTCGCGGCTCAGCACCACGTCGGGGTGCCGGGCGAAATAGCACAGCATGTCGATCAGGCGCGGTTCCAGCGTTTTTTGGCGGCCGTCGCGGCTGATGGTGTTGTCGGCAGGGGTAACCAGCCACTCCCCGACGCGAAAAGCAGGCTCTTGCATGGCGGAAATAACTCTGTAGGCATGTAGGGCAAGGGCGCGATCATAGCATAACCGTCCCCGGCTGTGGCCGCCGGGAGGCGATTAAGCCGTTAACTCTCGTATAATTCTAACGGTAAACCATCGGGATCGCTGAAAAAGGTAAAGCGGGATTGGGTGTAAGGATCGACGCGCACCGGTTCGCAAGCGACGCCGGCCGCCTGCAGATGGGCGATGGCCTGGTCGATGTCGTCGACGCTGAACGCCAGATGGCGCAGACCGCAGGCCTCCGGGCGGCTGACGCGGGCCGGCGGCGAAGGGAAAGAAAACAGCTCGATAGTGTATTGCCCGTTGAGCGCCAGATCCGCTTTCCAGGAGTCGCGCTCCTCGCGGTAGACTTCGCCCAACAGGGTAAAACCGAGGATGTCGCAGTAAAAACGCTTGCTGACGGCATAGTCCGCGCCAATGATCGCGATATGGTGTACCTGACGTAATCCCAGCATATAAACCTTCTCCTGTTCATTCTGATGGGGCACGGTATCCGGCGGCGGCGATGACGTCAATGAGAACGCCCGGCATCTCTCTCCAGACCGCCGGGCGCGTTCTTGCACTATGGCTGCGGGGCTTTCAACACCTTCACCAGATAGTGCCCGTCCTCCGTCAGCTTGGCGCCGTGGATGTCGGTTTCAAACCCGGGATAGCGCTCGCCGATCGAGCACAGCATCAGCAGGAAATCGAGCACCGCCCGGCTCTCTTCGGTGATCATTTCTCCCGGCATCACCAGCGGCACGCCCGGCGGATAAGGCAGGATCATATTGGCCGCCACCTTGCCCACCAGCTGATCCAGCTCGCAGGTTTCCACATTGCCGCGCACCTGTTCCTGGAACATCTGGTGCGGCGTCAGCTTCATTTCAGGCAGCACGTCGAACGCCCGCTGCATCAGGCGTGGCAGATCGTGTTGGCGGATCAGCCGATGAATGCCGGCGGCCAGATCCTGGATACGCATATGGCGATAAAAATCCGGATCCTCGGCGTACAGATCCGGCAGCATGTTCTTCACCCGCAGGTTGAGATCGTAAGCGCGCTTGAAGTCAGTCAGGCCGCGTAACAGGCTCATCGCCTTGGTTTTGTCGATGCCGATGCTGAACAGGAACAGCAGGTTATAGGGCCCGGTCTTCTCCACTACGATGCCGCGTTCGTCGAGGTACTTCGCCACCAGCGCCGCCGGGATCCCCTCCTCCTCCAGCGCGCCCAGCTCGTTCATGCCCGGCGTCAGGATCGTCACTTTGATCGGATCAAGGTACATGTGATCGCGATCGGTCTGGCCGAAACCGTGCCAGTTATCGTCGGGATCCAATGGCCAGCACTGCGCCTCATCGATCTCTTCCGGCTGCCAGATATCGAAGAACCAACTGTCGCTCTCCTCGCGCAGCCGCTGCACTTCACGGCGAAAATGCAGCGCGCGCTCCACCGAACGGTTGATCAAACGGCGACCCGGGTTGCCGCGCAGCATGGCCGCAGCGGTCTCCATCGATGCCACGATGCCGTAGTGCGGCGAGGTGGTGGTATGCATCATGTACGCTTCGTTGAAGGTGCTCTCGTCGTAGTCGCCCTTGATATGAATCATCGAAGCCTGCGAGAAGGCCGCCAGCAGTTTATGTGTCGACTGGGTTTCGTAGATGACCTTACCGGGCACCCGCTCGCCGCTCATGCCGCTCTTGCCGTCGTAAATCGGATGGAAGTTGGTGTAAGGCACCCAGGCGGAGTCGAAGTGGATCGATGGCACCTCCAGCGTCTGCTTGATGTAGTCGGTGTTGTACAGCAGGCCGTCATAGGTGGAATTGGTGATCACCGCATGCACCGGCCAGGTGGCGTTCGGGGTCTCCTGCACCCGGGCGTCGATGCTGGCGCGGGTGAACTCGCGCTGCGGAATGCCGCCGAGAATGCCGTAGGCGTTGCGCAGCGGGCGCAAATAGATCGGTACGATATCGCTCATCATCAGCAGGTGGCACAGCGATTTGTGGCAGTTGCGGTCGATCAGCACCGTGCTGCCCGCCGGCGCTGAATACATGCCGACGATTTTGTTGGCGGTGGAGGTGCCGTTGGTGACCAGGTAGCTCTGCTCGGCGTTGAAGGTGCGCGCGATATACTCTTCGGCCTCGAGGTGCGGCCCGGTGTGATCCAACAGCGAGCCGAGCTCGGTGACCGAAATCGAAATGTCGGCCTTCAGGGTATTGGCGCCGAAAAAGTCATAGAACAGGCAGCCCACCGGGCTTTTTTGGAACGCGGTGCCGGCCATGTGGCCCGGCGTGCAGAAGGTGTACTTCCCTTCGCGCACGTAGTTGAACAGCGCCTTGGTCAGCGGCGGCGTAATGGTATCAATATATTCTGCGGTGTACTGCTGGATGCGCTGCGCGATATCGTCCGCCGCATTCAGGCCATACTCGAAGAAATAGAGCACCATGCGCATTTCATGCAGGCTGACGTCGAAGGTGGAGTGGGTATTGATAAAGGCGTACAGCGGTAGGTATTCGTTCAGCTCGTTGATCTCGCTGCACAGCTCCAGGCTGTAGTCGTCCCAGTCGAAGATCACCCCACAGATGCGGGCATTGGCTTCGATCAGCTTCAGCAGGTCACCGCTGTTTTTGGGGTACACCAGTTGGAATCCCATGGTGGCCAGCGCAGCGTGGAGCTCGCGGATCGGCTCATCTTTGTAGTAGACGCCCGTCGGGCCCATGATGGCGATGATATTCATCGGCAGCTCCTGTCAGTTAACGGCCAAGTCTCTATAACACCACGAAAATCCGGCGGTGTGTAGCCAAAAAAAACCGCCCGGAGGCGGTTTCTTGCAGCGAAGAACAGAACTCAGCAGTAGCCGTAGTTCATCAGACGCTGGTAGCGACGGTTGAGCAACTCTTCGTCGTTCAGACCATCCAGATCTTTCAGATCGGCCAGCAGCTGCGCTTTCAGCGCGGCAGCCATCGCCGGCACGTCGCGGTGTGCAGAACCCAGCGGCTCCGGGATCACCGAGTCGATCAGCTTCAGCTCTTTCAAACGCGGTGCGGTAATGCCCATCGCTTCTGCGGCCAGCGGCGCCTTGTCGGCGCTCTTCCACAGGATCGAGGCACAGCCTTCCGGCGAAATCACCGAGTAGGTGCTGTACTGCAGCATGTTCACCTTATCGCCCACGCCGATCGCCAGCGCGCCGCCGGAGCCGCCTTCGCCGATGACGGTGCAGATGACCGGGATGTTCAGACGCGACATCTCACGCAGGTTGCGCGCGATGGCTTCTGACTGGCCGCGTTCTTCCGCACCCACGCCCGGATAAGCACCCGGGGTGTCGATAAAGGTGATCAGCGGCATCTTGAAGCGGGCGGCCATTTCCATCAGGCGCAGCGCCTTACGGTAACCTTCCGGCGCCGGCATGCCGAAGTTGCGGCGGATCTTCTCTTTGGTTTCACGGCCTTTCTGGTGCCCGATGATCATCACCGGGCGGCCATCCAGGCGCGCAATGCCGCCGACGATCGCTTTGTCGTCAGCGTAAGCGCGATCGCCCGCCAACTCTTCGAAGTCGGTAAAGATGTGTTTGATATAATCCAGGGTATAAGGACGGCGCGGGTGGCGTGCCAATTGGGCAATCTGCCAAGCCCCAAGATCGGCAAAAATCTTGCGCGTCAGCTCAACGCTCTTTTCACGCAGGCGCTGAACTTCTTCGTCCAGATTAATATCCAATTTTTCGTCTTGACGGCTGACTGCAGTCAGCGAGTCAATTTTCGCTTCCAGCTCTGCAATCGGCTGTTCAAAATCAAGAAAATTCAGACTCATAGCATTCCTATTTTAGTCAAATTCCAAGTCCACCTGCTCATTGCCTACCAACGTCCGCAAGTCTATCAACAAGCGGTCGGTGGGCGTCACGCGCCAGGTTGCGCCAAAACGCAGCTTGGCTCGTGCATCTTCCCGTTGATAGTAGAGATGCACTGGAATCGTCCCCGATCGATGGGGTTCCAACGACTGACGGAGACGGTTCAAAAGCTGGTCATCAATTTGCCTGTCAGTCAGCGAGATAGCAAGCCCGCGAGCGTATTTTTCCCGGGCTTCACTGATGTCCATTACCTCGCGGGCCATCATTTTAAGCCCACCGCTAAAGTCATCAAAGCTGACCTGTCCACTGGCGATAAGGATACGGTCTTTTTCCAACAAATGCTGGTATTTTTCTAACGCTTCGGTGAATAGCATCACTTCCAGACGGCCCGAACGGTCATCCAGCGTGCAGATGCCGATACGGTTGCCGCGCTTGGTCACCATCACCCGCGCGGCGACCACCAGCCCGACGGCGGTAGTCATTTTGCCCCGATCCGTTGGGTGCATGTCTTTCAAACGCTGGCCACCGGCATAACGTTCGATTTCCTTCAGGTACTGGGTGATCGGGTGGCCGGTCAGGTATAGCCCCAGCGTCTCCCGTTCACCGTCCAGCACCACCTGCTCCTGCCAGGGGGCGATATTGGCGTAGGACTGCTCCACCTGCTCCGGCGCCTCCGCCAGCACGCCAAACATATCCACCTGGCCGATAGCTTCGGCTTTCGCATGCTGATCCGCCGCTTTCAACGCGTCGCCGAGCGAATTCATCAGCGCGGCGCGGTGCGGCCCAAGGCGATCGAACGCCCCGGACATGATCAGTTTTTCCAGAATGCGGCGGTTCAGTTTCTTGATGTCGGAGCGCGCGCAGAGATCGAACAGGTCTTTGAAGTAACCCTGTTCGCCGCTGTTGCGCGCCTCGATAATGGCCTCGATCGGCCCTTCCCCCACGCCTTTGATGGCGCCGATGCCGTAAACGATCTCGCCGTCGTCGTTGACGTGGAAGTGATACAGGCCGCTGTTGATGTCCGGCGGCAGGATCTTCAGCCCCATGCGCCAGCATTCGTCCACCAGACCCACCACTTTGTCGGTGTTGTCCATATCGGCAGTCATGACCGCCGCCATAAACTCGGCCGGGTAGTGCGCCTTCAGCCACAGCGTCTGATACGACACCAGCGCATAGGCGGCGGAGTGCGATTTGTTGAAGCCGTAACCGGCGAATTTCTCCACCAGGTCGAAGATTTTCACCGACAGTTCGCCGTCGATGCCGCGCGATTTCGCGCCGTCTTCAAAGCCGCCGCGCTGCTTGGCCATTTCGACCGGGTTCTTTTTACCCATCGCACGGCGCAGCATGTCCGCGCCGCCCAGGGTATAGCCGGCCAACACCTGGGCAATCTGCATCACCTGTTCCTGATACAGGATGATACCGTAGGTCGGTTCCAGCACCGGCTTGAGCGACTCGTGCTGCCACTGAATGTCCGGGTAGGAGATCTCTTCGCGACCGTGCTTGCGGTCGATGAAGTTATCCACCATTCCCGACTGCAGCGGCCCCGGACGGAACAGCGCCACCAGTGCGATCATGTCTTCGAAGCAGTCGGGCTTCAGACGTTTGATCAGATCTTTCATGCCGCGCGATTCAAGCTGGAACACCGCCGTAGTTTCCGAGCGCTGCAGCATGTCGAAGCTTTTCTTGTCATCGAGCGGGATGGCGGCGATGTCGATCGGTTCCAGCCCGGTCTTGGCGCGCCGGGCGTTGATCATTTCCAGCGCCCAGTCAATGATGGTCAGGGTACGCAGGCCGAGGAAGTCGAATTTCACCAGCCCGGCGTATTCCACGTCGTTCTTGTCGAACTGGGTCACCGGGTGGTGCCCTTCGGCATCGCAGTACAGCGGCGCGAAGTCGGTGATCTTGGTCGGCGCGATCACCACGCCCCCGGCGTGTTTACCGGCGTTGCGCGTTACCCCTTCCAGCTTGCGCGCCATGTCGATCAGCGCTTTGACCTCTTCGTCGGCCTCGTAAATCTCCGGCAGCTGCGGTTCGGCGGCGAAGGCTTTTTCCAGCGTCATGCCCGGATCCGGCGGCACCAGTTTGGAGATGCGATCGACGAAGCCGTACGGGTGCCCCAGCACCCGGCCTACGTCACGGATAACCGCTTTCGCCGCCATGGTCCCGAAGGTGATGATCTGCGATACCGCTTCGCGGCCGTACATCTCCGCCACGTGCTCGATCACCTGATCGCGCTTCTCCATGCAGAAGTCGACGTCGAAGTCGGGCATCGAGACACGTTCCGGGTTCAGGAAGCGTTCGAACAGCAGGTCGAACTCCAGCGGATCGAGATCGGTGATTTTCAACGCGTAGGCCACCAGAGAACCGGCGCCGGAACCGCGCCCCGGGCCCACCGGCACGTTGTTGTCCTTCGACCACTGGATAAACTCCATCACGATCAGGAAGTAGCCGGGGAACCCCATCTGGTTGATCACCTTCAGCTCAACGTCCAGACGCTCGTCGTATTCCGGGCGGCGCTGCGCACGCACTTCGGGATCGGGGAACAGGAACTCGAGACGCTCCTCCAGCCCCTCTTTCGATTTGAGTACCAGGAAATCCTCGGTGCTCATGTCGCCAGTCGGGAACTGCGGCAGGAAGTATTCGCCGAGGCGAATGGTGACGTTACAGCGTTTGGCGATCTCGACGCTGTTCAGCAGCGCTTCCGGGATGTCGGCGAACAGCTCGCACATCTCGTCTTCGCTGCGCATGTATTGCTGCGGGCTGTAGTTACGCGGCCGTTTGGGATCGTCCAGCGTAAAGCCGTCGTGGATGGCGACGCGAATTTCATGGGCGTCAAAATCGTCTTCCACCAGGAAGCGCACGTCGTTGGTGGCCACCACCGGCAAGCCGCGCTCGGTGGCCAACGTCACCGCCGCATGCAGATAGTTCTCTTCGTCCGGGCGGCCGGTGCGGATCAGTTCCAGGTAGTAACAGTCCGGAAAGTGCTGCTGGTAGAAGTCGAGGCATTGCTCCACCTGCGCCTGGTTGCCGCGCAGCAGGAATTTGCCGACGTCGCCCTGACGCGCGCCGGAAAGCAGAATCAGCCCTTCGCGATGTTCAATCAGCCAGTCGCGATCGATGGTCGGGCCGGCGGCGCCGTAGCCACGCTGATAGGCGCGGGAAATCAGCAGCGTCAGGTTCTGGTAGCCTTCGTTGTTGCTGGCCAGCACCGTCAGCTGAGCCAGTTCGTCGCCCAGCTCTTCGCTTTGCACATGGAAATCCGCGCCGATGATCGGTTTGATCCCGGCGCCGTGCGCGCTGCCGTAGAACTTCACCAGCCCGCACAGGTTGGTGAAATCGGTGATTGCCAGAGCAGGCATGGCTAACGCGGCGGCTCTTTTCACCAACGGCGCGGTCTTGGCCAATCCATCAATCATGGAGTAGTCACTGTGGACGCGCAGGTGAATAAAACGAGGTTCGGCCATCTCCAGATACCTGATTGAAGGGGCTCAGCAGGCTGAGCCCGGGTTAATGCTATCGTCGAGCCTGGTCAACCAGGCCCGCAGACTACAGCGCCAGCGCCCTTTTCACCGGCGCGAAGCTGCGGCGGTGGTGCTCGGTGGCGCCCAGCGCGGCCAGCCGCTCCAGGTGGAGGGCGGTCGGGTAGCCTTTATGCTGCGCGAAACCGTAGTCCGGGAACTCGCTGTCCAGCTCGGCCATTTCGCGATCGCGCGTGACCTTCGCCAGAATGGACGCCGCGCTGATCTCCGCCACGCGGCTGTCGCCCTTCACCACCGCCTGCGAACGCATCGGCAGCTTCGGGCAACGGTTACCGTCGATTAAAACCATGTCCGGCGCGATATGCAACCCGGCCACCGCGCGCTGCATCGCCAGCATGGTGGCGTGCAAAATGTTCAGCTGGTCGATTTCCGCCGGCTCGGCGCGCCCCAGGCTCCAGGAGAGCGCCTTAGCAACGATTTCGTCATACAGCGCCAGGCGGCGTTTTTCACTGAGTTTCTTGGAGTCCGCCAGCCCGACGATCGGCTGTGCCGGATCGAGGATTACGGCGGCGGTAACCACCGCACCAACCAACGGGCCACGGCCCACTTCGTCCACACCGGCAATCAGCGTGGCAGTGGGATAGATAAAGGGTTCAATCATGCTTTCGCCAGCTCCAACACAGCCTGAGCGGCCTGTTCGTCAGCACCGCAACGGATGCTTTGGTGCAAGGTAAGGAAAGTCTGTTTCAGCGCTTCGGTTTCCGGGCTCTCTTCCAGCAGCGGCATCACGGCGGCGGCCAGCTTGTCCGGCACGCAGTCATGCTGCAGCAGCTCGGTGACGATTTCGCGCCCCGCCAGCAGGTTCGGCAGCGAAACGTAAGGCGTTTTCACCAGCTTCTGCGCCAGCCAGAAAGTTAACGGCTTCATGCGATAGCCCACCACCATCGGACACTTGGCCAGCATGCACTCCAGCGCCGCGGTGCCGGACGCCAGCAGCGCCGCGTCGCTGGCGATCATCGCCTCGCGCCCCTGGCCGTTCAGCAGGTGTACCGTCAGATCCGGCGCCACTTCCGCCTTGATGCGCTCAAACTGCTCGCGCCGTTTGGCGTTAACCAGCGGCACCACCACTTCCAGCTCGGGATACCGCGTGCGCAGCAGCTGCGCGGTTTTGAGGAAGTCGGCGCTCAGCATCTCGACTTCGGCACCGCGGCTGCCAGGCAGCAAGGCCAGGCAGCGCGCCTGCGGAGCGATACCCAGTTGAGCGCGCGCCGCCAGCCGATCGGGCTGCAGCGGCATGGCGTCCGCCATGGTATGGCCGATAAACCGGCAAGGCACGTTGAAGCGATCGTAAAACGCTTTTTCGAAAGGGAGAAAGGCCAGCACCAGATCGGTGGCTTTGCCAATTTTGAAAACGCGCTTTTGCCGCCAGGCCCACACGGAAGGGCTGACGTAGTGAATGGTGCGGATGCCGCGCTGCTTGAGGCGACCTTCCAGCGTGATGTTGAAGTCCGGCGCGTCGATGCCGACAAACACGTCCGGCCGCAGTTCGCCGAAGCGGCGGGTGAGATCCTTGCGGATCTTCAACAGGCGTGGCAAGCGTTCGAGCACTTCCACCACGCCCATGACCGCCAGCTCTTCCATTTCGTACCAGGCTTCGCAGCCTTCGGCCTGCATCAGCGGGCCGGCGACGCCAACGAAACGCGCGTCGGGGATCTGCGCCTTGAGCGCGCGGATCAAACCGGCGCCGAGAATGTCACCGGAGGTTTCTCCGGCGACCAATCCGATAGTCAATGGACGATTCGACATAACTCAGCGAATGATGCCGCGGGTAGAACGGGTGAAGAAATCGAGGTACTGCTGCACCACCGGCTGCTCTTTGGCCAGGGCTTCGATTTCCGCTTTCGCTTCATCCAGCGTTTTCTCGCTGCGATACAGGATTTTGTAGGCATTGCGGATCGCCTGCATTTCATCCTTGTCAAAACCGCGACGCTTCAGGCCGACCGCGTTGACGCCGAACGGCGTCGCGTGGTTGCCCTGCGCGATGACGAAAGGAGGCACGTCCTGAGCGACGCCGGAACAACCGCCTACCATCACATGCGCGCCGATAATGCAGAACTGATGGATCGCCGTCATGCCGCCAATGATGGCGTGATCGTCGATTTCCACATGCCCCGCCAGCGTGGCATTGTTGGCCAACACGCAAGAATTGCCGACCACACAGTCGTGGGCAACGTGCACATTGACCATCAGCAGGTTATCGTTGCCCACTTTGGTCAGGCCGGTGCCCTGCGCGGTGCCGCGGTGAATGGTGACGCTTTCGCGGATGCGGTTGCGATCGCCCACTTCAACGCGCGTCGGTTCGCCTGCGTATTTCAGATCCTGATTCACTTCACCGATGGAAGCGAACTGATAAATCTGGTTATCGCAGCCAATCTTGGTAATGCCGTTCACCACCACGTGGGATTTCAGCACCGTGCCGGCGCTGATTTCCACCTGGGAGCCGACATAGCAGAAAGGGCCGATATGCACGTTGGCGCCGATCACGGCGCCCTCTTCGACTATCGCGCTAGGATGGATAAAGGCGGTTTGGTCAATCACGGATTAAGCCTCCCGGCTGCGGGCACACATCATGGTTGCTTCGCAGACAATTTTACCGTCAACGGTCGCTACGCCTTTGAAGCGAGTCAGGCCGCGGCGAGTTTTCTCGAAGGTGACTTCCATGACCATCTGATCGCCTGGCACCACTGGGCGCTTGAAGCGTGCTTCGTCGATACCGGCGAAGTAATACAGCTCGCCCGGCTCCAGTTTACCGACGCTTTTAAACGCCAGGATACCGGTGGCCTGCGCCATGGCTTCCAAGATCAATACGCCTGGGAAAATCGGTTTGCCAGGGAAGTGGCCCTGGAAAAACGGTTCGTTCACCGATACGTTCTTCACCGCACGCAGATATTTGTGCTCTTCAAACTCGAGGACGCGGTCGACCAGCAAGAATGGATAACGGTGAGGAAGCAGATCCAAAATTTCTGCAATATCCAGAGTATGAGTGTCAGTAGTCAAAATACTCTTCCTGTCTCTAAAAACTGATGGCATCAACAACACGGCCTGCGCTGACCCCAAAAGGAGATCATCATGCAGGCCGCAAATTAACATCTCTTTGCGCTTTTGGTCTCACGACCAACGCGTTTCGTTTTGTACCCGCCAGGGCGGGCGGCAATGATTAGTCTTTTCCGACTTTACGTTCGACAGCTTTCAAGCGTTTGCTGATCTCATCGATATTCATCACCAACGCAGCGGTTTTACGCCAAACCTTGTTAGGCTGCAACGGAATGCCCGAAGAGTATACCCCAGGTTCGGTGATTGGTCGCATAACCATTCCCATTCCGGTAACAACAACCTTGTCGGCAATTTCCATGTGACCGTTGATCACGCTGGCACCGCCGATCTGGCAGTAGCGGCCGATTTTCAGGCTACCGGCCATGATCACACCGCCGGCGACGGCGGTATTGTCGCCAATCACAACGTTATGTGCAATCTGGCATTGGTTGTCGATGATAACACCATTCCCGATTTGGGTGTTATCCAAAGCGCCGCGGTCAATGGTGGTGCAAGCGCCGATTTCGACGCGATCGCCGATAATCACCGTGCCCAGTTGAGGGATTTTGATCCACTCGCCGCGCTCATTCGCATAGCCGAAACCGTCTGCGCCGATCACGGTGCCCGACTGGATCAGGCAACGCTGGCCGATTTCAACCGCATGATAAATCGTGACATTCGCCCACAGACGCGTTCCCGCGCCGATGCGTGCGTGTTTGCCGATGAAGCAGCCCGGGCCGATAACCACGTTATCGCCAAGCACCGCACCCGACTCAATCACCGCGTTCGCCCCAATGGCGACGTTGTGCCCCAGCTGCGCTTCAGGCGAGATCACCGCACTTGGCGCGATATCCTGGGCCGGCGACGGCGTGGTGTCCATCAGCTGCGCCATGCGCGCATAGGTCAGGTAAGGGTTCTTAACCACCAGCGCCGCAGCACGGCAGTGTGGTAAATCCGCTTCGGTAAGCACCACGGCGCTTGCCTGGCAGGAAGACAGCTGCTCTTGATAGCGGCTGTTTGACAAAAACGTGATTTGGCCAGGCTGTGCCGAATGCATAGAAGCAATGCCGGTGATGACGAGATCGCCATCACCGTGCAATTGTGCATCCAACTGCTGCGCTAAATCAGCCAGTCGAATTGAAAGCATGTGTTATTTAACCTGTTTCAGCACGTCAGCAGTGATATCTTTGGAAGAGTCTGCATAGGCAACGGCGTTGGCATCGATCACCACGTCATAACCGCCTTTGCTGGCGACAGATTTCACGGCATCCTGGATACGGCTCAGGATTTTGTTACGCTCTTCCATCTGGCGACGACGGTTGTCCTGCTCGAAAGCCTGCGCTTTCTGAGAGAACTGCTCGCGTTGCGCCATCACGTCTTTTTCCAACTTGCTGCGGTCGCTGGCTTTCATGGTAGCGCCGTCACGCTGCAGACGTTGCATTTTGGTCTGCAGGCTACGTTCCATGTTCTGGAGTTCGCTTGCACGGCCTTTAAACTCGTTTTCCAGCTGTTTAGCGACCGCTTCGCGGGCCGGCAGCTGTTGGAAAATGCTGGAGACGTTAACGACAGCGATCTTATCTGCTGCCTGAACGCCAGCTGAAGCAGCCATTGCTAAACCGAGGCCTGCGGCACACAACCACTTTTTCACTATAAACTCCTTACCATCACCCATTTGTGTCATATGACACTGAAGTACACAATTTGCCAGACTTATCCCACCACACAATGAGAATCATCTCCCTCTGCCGGTAGGCGCCTGGCCATTGCGATTCTTAATAACTGTTATGCCCAGAGGCGAGACCCGTTACCAGGTCTTACCGATGTTAAACTGGAACTGTTCGGACTTGTCGCCTTCGTATTTCTTGATCGGGTTGGCGTAAGAGAACACCAACGGCCCCAGCGGTGACATCCACTGCAGCGCGATACCGGCGGAGGAACGAATATTGCCCGCTTTGCTGTAGTCAGGCACGCCGTACATCAGCGTTTCGTCGGTATTCTTCCACTTGGTATCCCACACGGTACCCGCATCGATGAACAGCGACGTCCGCACGGAATTGGCGTATTTCTCGCTGATGAACGGCGTCGGAGTGATCAGCTCCAGGCTGGCAACTGCCATGGCGTTACCGCCCACCGCGTCATCCGAGCTACAGATGCTCTGACGCGCGGTGGTGCTGCCGGCGTTGAACTGGCACTGGTACGAATTGGAGTTGTAGTACACCGCCTTCGGACCAATGGTGTTGGACTGGAAGCCACGCACGGTGCTTGAACCACCGGCATAGAAGTTCTCGTAGAACGGCATTTCCTTGCCGCCCAGCCCATCCGCGTAACCCAGACGGCCGCGACCCAACAGCACCCAGGTGCGATCGTCGTTGATCGGTACGTACTGTACGCTGTCCAGCGTCACCTTGTAGTATTCGTTGTCCGAGCCCGGAATGGTGACCTTGCCGTTCAACGTGGTGCGGTTACCCGACGTCGGGAAGTAGCCGCGGTCCAGGTTGTTGTAGGTCCACCCCAGGTTCAGGGTAAAGTCGTCCGTCGAGTAGCTGGCGCGGTCGGTCTTGTTCGCATCCACGCCCATCGAGTCGAGATAACGCCACATGGCGATCTGCGGCTGCATGTTCGACAGACCGTTGTGGACGTAGCCCAGGCCGGTACGCAACGAGTTGTTTTCGTTGATCGGGAAGCCCAGCGTGCCGTCAACACCGTAACTCTTGTTGGTGTAGTCGGACAGGTCCGCGTTATCCGCTTTAAAGTCGTTGTAGAATACACGGCCGCCCAGGCTCACACCGTCAACGGTGAAGTACGGGTTGGTGACCGAGAATTCGGTATAGGTTTGGTAGTCGTTCTTGGTGCCGCTGATGCCGACCGAGTAGCCGGTACCCAACCAGTTGTCCTGCTGCACGCCGGCCTGGAAGCTGACGCCGCTCTCGGTGCCGTAGCCGACGCCGAAGTTAAAGGTACCGGTGTTGCGCTCTTTCACCTTGTAGGTTACGTCGACCTGATCGGCGGTGCCCGGCACGCGCTGGGTTTCCACGTCAACCGTTTCGAAGTAGCCCAAGCGGTTCAAGCGTTCTTTACCCTGCTCGACCTGTTCGTTGCCGAGCCAGGCGCCTTCCATCTGGCGCATTTCGCGACGCAGTACGGAATCCTTGCTGGTGTCGTTGCCTTCAAACTTGATGCGACGCACATAGAAGCGGTTGCCCGCGTCGACGTTGACGTGCAGCTTGACGGTTTTATCCGCGTCGTTGATCTCCGGCTGAGTGCCGACGCGCGGATAGGCGTAACCATAACGGCCCAACATCGTTTTGATGTTGTCTTCCATTTTGGTCACCTTGCTGCCGTTATACAGCTCGCCCGGTTCGATCTTGGTGATCTGAGCGACTTCCGCCGAGTGGCCGGCCAGGTTGCCGTTCACGACAACATCGGAAAGCTTGTACTGATCGCCTTCGGTGATATTGATGGTGATGTAGATGCCTTTTTTATCCGGCGTCAGGCTCACCTGGGTAGAATCGATGTTGAAGCGGGCATAGCCGCGATCCAGATAGAAGCTGCGCAGGGTTTCGAGATCGCCCGCCAGTTTTTGCTTCTGGTATTTGCGATCGCCGACCAGGTTCCACCACGGCACCTCATCACGCAGCTGGAAGCGCGAGATCAGTTCGTCGTTGGTGAAGGCATGGTTGCCGACGATGTTGATTTGTTGAATCTTGGCGGAGACCCCTTCCGTGAACACCAGCTTCAGGTCGACACGGTTGCGCGGCAGCGGCGTAACCACGGCTTTCACCGAGGCGCTGTATTTACCGACGCTGTAGTAGAAGTCTTCCAGCCCTTTTTCAATGCTGGAGATCGTGGTGCGGTCGAGCGCCTCGCCCACCCGGACGCCGGAGGCTTCCAGGTTCTGCTTGAGCATGTCATCCTTCACCGACTTGTTGCCGGAGAAGGTGATGCTGGCGATGGTAGGACGTTCCTTCACCTGCACGATCAACGTATTACCATCGCGCAGTACGCGCACGTCCTCGAAGTTGCCGGTGGCAAACAAGGCTCGGATAGTATTACTGATGTCATCGTCAGTGACGGTATCGCCGACGCGAACCGGCATGTTGAGTAACGCCGCACCGACGGCGACTCGCTGCAGGCCTTCGAAATGAATATCTTTCACTACGAACCCGTCTGCACCGTATACGGTGGCGCTGCCAAACAGCAGCGACGCTATGAGCAACTTTTTCATCGCCATCGTTGTTATGCGTTCTTCCTAACCTATCCCCGCCCCTAAAGGCGGGAAAAATCATTGAAAAGTGCAAGACCCATCAACAACACCAGCACGATCGAACCTATGCGGTAGCTGTAGTCCTGTACTCGCTCGGAAACCGGCCCACCCTTCAGCTTTTCTATCGCCAGGAAGAGGAGATGCCCACCATCTAACACCGGTAATGGGAACAGGTTGATGATCCCCAGGTTGACGCTAATCAACGCCAGGAACATCAGATAATACACGAACCCGACTCCGGCTGATGCCCCTGCTCCCTGTGCAATCGAGATCGGGCCACTCAGGTTGTTCAGCTTTACATCACCGGTTATTAATTTGCCCAGCATGTTGACCGTCAGCCGCATCAGCTGCCAGGTCTTGTCGCCGGCCTGATACAGCGCCGGGAACGGTCCATACTGGCGAATCGTCTTATACTCGTCCGGCAGCGGCAACACCTTTGGAATGATGCCTGCAAACCCCACCGATTTGTCTTTTCCCACCGGCTTTGTATCCGGTATCAGCGTCAAAGACAAGGGGGCGCCGTTTCTTTCAATCTCCAAAGCCAGCGGTTGCCCCGGGCCATCGTGGATACGCTTCACCAGCGTCTGCCAACGACCCAACGGCTGACCATCGACTTTAACGATCCTGTCCCCCGCTTGTAAACCCGCCTTTTGCGCCGCCGAGTCAGGCTGCACTTCCGCCAACACGGATTCAATCTGCGGGCCGCGCGGCATAATGCCCAGCGCAACAACGGGATCCTGCTTGTCCGGCTCAAAGTTCCACTGGCGCAAATCCAGGGTTTTAGTCACTACCTGCGAAGAGCCGAACGGCGCGACGCCGACTTCGGTTTGCGCATCGCCAATCTTCGCCACCAGCGCCAGACGAACTGACTCCCAATCAGGCGTTTCGATGCCGTCAACCGACTTTAGTTCCATGCCAGACGAAATTTCGGCCTTGGCGGCGATCGATTGCGGCGCGATTTCGCCGATCACCGGGCGGAAACTCGGCACGCCGATGATGAACACCAGCCAGTAGGCAAGGATAGCAAACAGGAAGTTGGCGATGGGACCGGCGCTGATGATGGCCGCGCGCTGCCAGACGGTTTTGTTGTTGAAGGCCTGATGGCGCATTTCCGGCGCCACCGACTCCACGCGCTCGTCCAGCATCTTCACGTAGCCGCCGAGCGGAATCAAGGCGATGACGTACTCGGTGCCCTGGCGATCGGTGCGGCGCCACAGCGCGCGACCGAAGCCGATGGAGAAGCGTTCAACGCGCACGCCGCAACGGCGGGCAACCCAAAAGTGTCCGAACTCGTGCACGGTTATCAAGATACCGAGCGCAATCAGAAACGCCACCAGGTTCCAAAGCACGCTGACCATCATCCCTCACTTTCCGTCATCGACGGATTAAAACACCAACAGCATCAGGCAGGCAAACACCGGCACCGCCGCGGTCAGGCTGTCGATACGATCCAGTATGCCGCCATGACCGGGGATCAAATGACCGCTGTCCTTGATGCCCGCCTCGCGTTTGAACATGCTCTCGGTCAAATCGCCCAGCACCGAAGCCAGCGCGGCGAGCACCGAGCAGACCAACAGGGTGGTCGGCACCACGTTCAGTGGCGCATAGCGGCCGAACAGCCAGGAAATGACCGCCGACGTCAACAACCCGCCGATCAGCCCTTCCCAGGTTTTGCCCGGCGAGACCTTCGGCGCCAGCTTATGCTTGCCGAACAGCTTGCCGAACAGATAGGCGCCGGAATCCGCGCCCCACACCAGCAGCATCACGTACAGCAGCCACCAGGCACCGGTAAACGGGTTTTGCTCGTAGCCATACTGGCGCAGCGCCAGCATGCCCCAAAAGAACGGCACGATGGTCAGCAGGCCGAACAGCAAGCGCAGCGGGCGCGAGTTGCGCCAGATGGCGGCCGAACCGGGGTAAAACAGCACCAGCAGCAGCGCTGCCAGCCACCAGACCAGCGACAGCCACAGCGAGCCGCTTACCTGCGGCACGGATTGATGGTACGCGGGAACGCTGAGCATCATCAGCGCCAGCAGAAAACCGCACAGTATCGCCAGCCAGATGCGCTGCGAACGGGAGGTAAAACCGGCCAGTTGGCCCCACTCCCAGGCTGCTAACATGCACACGACGAGCGTTACCAGAGCAAAGGCCAGCGGCGGCAACAGGAACAGCGCCGCGATAACGATCGGGATTAAAATCAGAGCAGTTATGAGGCGATACTTCAGCAAAAGTTCTCCCTAGGACGCATCGGCGCCGATAGGTGTTGTTCCCCCGAAGCGGCGCTCACGTTGTGCAAATGCATTCAGCGCACCTTCAAAGACAAGTTCATCGAAATCAGGCCAGAGCACATCAGTAAAGTAAAGTTCAGCATAGGCGATTTGCCACAGCAGGAAGTTACTGATGCGATGCTCGCCACCGGTGCGGATAACCAGATCCACCGGCGCCAGGTCGCTCATGCAAACCCGCTCGCTCAATAATTCCTCGCTGATCTGATCCGGGTGCAACTCCCCTACCCGTACCCGTTCGGCCAGTTCCCTTACTCCCTGAATGATATCCCAACGGCCGCCGTAGTTGGCAGCGATATTGAGCGTCAGGCCATCGTTATTTTCCGTCAGCGCTTCAGAGCGGCGGATCCGCTCCTGCAAACGCGCGCTGAATCGGCTGATATCGCCGATCACTCGCAGCCTGACGTTATGTTTATGCAGGCTTTTTACTTCACTATCCAAAGCGCGGACAAAAAGCTCCATCAGTGCGGAGACTTCCTGCACCGGACGGTTCCAGTTTTCGCTGCTGAAGGCATAAAGCGTGAGTGCATCTAAATGGTGGCTGGCGGCAAAACTGACCGCGCGGCGAACCGATTTCACCCCTGCTTTATGACCGAAGACACGTAACTTGCCCTGACGTTTGGCCCAGCGTCCGTTACCGTCCATGATAATGGCGACATGGCGCGGCCCCGGGGAAGATGGATTAGCCTCTTGTTGGTTTGCGGACGACATAACTCGTACTTATTTCCTCAATAGAAATATAACTGCCTTTCCGGAACATCAGGCCCTTACGCGCAAAAAAAGCCGTGTGCCCGACACGGCTTTCAACCAGCCCTCGCGATACCCGACACCGCCGGATCGCCATTGGCGCACAGAGCGCCAATCGGGCCATAATTCAACGGTATAACCGCTGACAGGTGGCGCAGACTATACCACCTCAGCGGGGCATGAACAAACGACCCCGCTGCGGCATACGCGAATTACGAGCAAAATCGGATAATCGCCGTGCTCAACTGCACAACGCGCGAACGCGCTGCTCGGCGACGGCGCGCGCCTGGCGGTCAATGTCTAAGACCGCTTCGATGCACGTCGGTTCCTGCAGCGCGAGGCGCTCGACGACCTGCCGGTTGACCGCGGCAATGTCGGTAAAGCGAATCTGCTGCTGCAAAAATGCCGCCACGGCAATTTCATTGGCCGCGTTCAGTGCGGTGGTCGCCGCCTGGCCGGCGTCGAACGCTTCGATTGCCAAATACAGGCAAGGATAGCGTTCGCACTCCGGTTCGGCGAAGGTCAGCGAACCGATGCGGCAGAAGTCCAGCGCTTCCACGCCGGAGTTTACGCGCTGCGGATACGCCATCGCGTGAGCGATCGGCGTGCGCATATCCGGCGTACCCAGTTGCGCCAGCACGCTGCCATCGGCGTAGCGCACCATCGAGTGAATCACCGACTGCGGATGCAGGATCACTTCCATTTGCTCGGCCGAGGCGTTAAACAGCCAGCGGGCCTCAATGTATTCCAGACCTTTGTTCATCATGGTGGCAGAATCCACCGAGATCTTGCGGCCCATCGACCAGTTCGGATGGGCACAGGCTTGATCCGGGGTCATCGCGGCGAACTGCTCCAGCGGCGTAGTGCGGAACGGGCCGCCAGAGCCGGTAAGCACGATGCGCGAAACGCCATGACTGCCCAGTGAAGAGTATCCCAACTGACGCTGAATGTTCTCAGGCAAACTCTGAAAAATCGCGTTGTGCTCGCTGTCGAGCGGCAGCAGCTGCGCCTGGCTTTGCCGCACCGCGTCCATAAACAGACGGCCACAGGTGACCAGCGACTCTTTGTTGGCCAGCAGTACCTGCTTGCCGGCGCGGATCGCCGCCAGCGTCGGCAACAGCCCTGCGGCACCGACGATGGCCGCCGTCACTTGATCGACGTCATCCAACGCCGCCAGTTCGCAGGCCGCTTGTTCTCCGGCCAAGACCTCGGTAGCGACGCCGTTTTCCGCCAGAATGGCGCGCAGCTCGCGCGCGGCGCTTTCCTCTGCCATCGCGGCGAAGGCGGGCCGGAATTCCATGCATTGCTGCGCCATGACCGCGACGTTGCGGCCGGCCACCAGTGCTTTGATCGCAAAACGGTCGGGATTCGCCCTGACCACGGCCAGGGTGCTGGTCCCTACCGAGCCGGTCGAGCCAAGAATGGTCAGTTGCTTCATGAGTTCACTCTGAATAACTGTCTGATGAGATCGGAGGTGCTCCAGTGTGGAACCTTGGACACCGCTTGTCCATGATCTTTCAGTACGATGAAACGGGATCTGCGCCACAAAAAACAAAGCGCCGCCCAGGCGACGCTTTTTTTCTGCGCGATGCTGATTAGAAATCCATCAGCTCTTTTTCTTTCTCTGCCAGCGCGGCATCGACCAGCTTGATGTAAGCGTCGGTCATTTTCTGAATCTCGTCTTGTGAACGACGTTCTTCGTCTTCGCTGATCTCTTTGTCTTTTAGCAGCGCCTTGACCTTGTCGTTAGCATCGCGACGCACGTTACGCACCGCTACGCGGCCCTGCTCGGCTTCGCCGCGTACGATCTTGATCAGATCCTTACGACGTTCTTCGGTCAGCGGAGGCAGCGGAACGCGAATGTCAGAGCCGGCGGAAGACGGGTTGAGGCCCAGATCGGAGCTCATGATCGCTTTCTCAACGGCCTGGCTCAGGCTGCGGTCGAACACGTTGATTTTCAGCGTGCGGGAGTCTTCCACGGTCACGTTGGCCAGCTGGCGCAGCGGCGTAGCGGCGCCGTAGTATTCCACCATGATGCCGTCCAGAATGCTTGGAGAAGCGCGGCCGGTGCGGATCTTGCTGATTTGATTTTTGAATGCTTCTACGCTTTTTTCCATGCGTGAATCAGCATCTTTTCTGATTTCATTAGTCACGTTGCAAACCCTTGGAAGCTGGTTACTTGGCAGGCGATACTCAAGTATAGCCCGTAATCGTACTCGGAGAGCGCGCGGCGCCTGGCGTCACGCGCGCCGAAAAAGGGGTGTGAACAGCCTTATTTGCTGATCAGCGTACCTTCGTTCTCACCCATCACCACGCGGCGCAGTGCGCCAGGCTTGTTCATGTTGAACACGCGGATCGGCAGACCGTGATCGCGGGCCAGCGTAAACGCCGCCAGATCCATCACTTTCAGCTCGCGCTCCAGCACGTCCTGATAGGTTAATTGTTCATACAGCGTCGCATCCGGGTTTTTCACCGGATCGGCGGAGTATACGCCATCCACTTTGGTGGCTTTCAGCACCACGTCCGCTTCGATTTCGATACCGCGCAGGCAAGCGGCAGAATCGGTGGTAAAGAACGGGTTGCCGGTACCGGCGGAGAAGATCACCACGCGGTTGTTGCGCAGCAGGCTGATAGCCTCTGCCCAGCTGTAATTATCACATACGCCGTTCAGCGGGATCGCTGACATCAGGCGGGCGTTCACATAGGCACGGTGCAGTGCATCACGCATAGCCAGGCCGTTCATCACGGTAGCCAGCATTCCCATGTGGTCGCCCACTACGCGGTTCATGCCGGCTTGCGCCAGGCCCGCGCCGCGGAACAAGTTCCCGCCGCCAATAACTACACCGACCTGAATTCCCAGTTCGACCAGCTCTTTCACTTCCTGAGCCATGCGATCCAAAACGCTGGCGTCGATACCAAAACCTTCTGCACCTTGCAGGGCTTCGCCACTCAGTTTAAGCAGAATACGCTGATATACGGGTTTTGCATTGGTTGCCATGGTGTTCTGTCCTAAGAAGCAGTATTAGTATTGGGGATTTCAGCCGATGAAACGCGCCTGAGGTGAGTATCACGCTGCAGGGCCTGCCACCGGTGTAATTCTGGCTGGATAGTATGGAACCGCCAGACGGCGGTTCCATCGACAGTCATTAAGACTGTTTGCTCATCGCGGCAACTTCAGCAGCGAAGTCGGTTTCGACTTTCTCGATGCCTTCGCCCACTTCGAAGCGAATGAAGTTGGTCACGTCAGCGTTGTGCTCTTTCAGCACCTGAGCAACAGATTTGCTCGGATCCATAACGAAAGGCTGACCAGTCAGAGAAACTTCGCCGGTGAATTTCTTCATGCGGCCTTCAACCATTTTCTCTGCGATTTCTTTTGGCTTGCCGGACTGCATGGCGATGTCCAGCTGAACCTGGTACTCTTTTTCTACCACTTCAGCAGACACGTCTTCTGGCTTCACGAACTCTGGCTTGCTCGCCGCAATGTGCATTGCGATTTGCTTAACCAGCTCTTCGTCAGCGCCTTTAGCCGCAACCAGAACGCCGATACGCGCGCCGTGAAGGTAGCTGCCCAGCACGTCGCCTTCCAGGGAAGCAACGCGACGAATGTTGATGTTTTCGCCGATTTTTGCCACCAGCGCTACGCGCTCTTCTTCGAACTGTGCTTTCAGCACGTCAACGTCGGTGATTTTGCCAGCCATAGCGGCATCCAGCACTTTGTCGGCGAACGCCTGGAAACCGGCGTCTTTTGCTACGAAGTCAGTCTGGCAGTTAACTTCCAGAATGATGCCGTAGTTGCCTTCGATCTTGGTTTTGATCACGCCGTCAGCAGCTACGTTGCCTGCTTTTTTAGCGGCTTTGATCGCACCGGACTTACGCATGTTTTCGATTGCCAGTTCGATGTCGCCGTTGGATTCAACCAGCGCCTTCTTGCAATCCATCATGCCAGCGCCGGTACGCTCGCGCAGTTCTTTTACCAGGGCAGCGGTAATATCAGCCATTTATTTTTCCTCGGTTATCTCGCGTGGAGACAGTTCTCATTCAGATAAGCAAAGGGGGCCTTTACAGGCCCCCCTAACCAACATATGTCAATACCTGGTTAATAAGGGCTCAGTGACGAGCTTGCCTTATTATTCAGCTTCTACGAAGCCTTCTTCCGCCTGAACGGCCAGATCTTGAGAACGACCTTCACGCACAGCGGCAGCAACAGCAGTCAGGTACAGGTTTACTGCACGGATTGCGTCGTCGTTACCAGGGATGATGAAGTCAACGCCGTCTGGGTTGGAGTTGGTATCAACGATAGAGAATACCGGGATACCCAGGTTGTTGGCTTCTTTGATCGCGATGTGCTCGTGATCGGCATCGATAACGAACAGTGCGTCTGGCAGACCGCCCATATCCTTGATACCGCCCAGGGAGTTTTCCAGCTTGGCCAGTTCACGAGTGCGCATCAGCGCTTCTTTCTTGGTCAGCTTGTCCAGGGTGCCGTCTTGAGACTGGATTTCCAGGTCTTTCAAACGCTTGATGGACTGACGAACGGTTTTCCAGTTAGTCAGCATGCCACCCAACCAGCGGTGGTTCACGAAGAACTGGTCACAGCTGTTCGCAGCGTCTTTTACCGCTTCGCTTGCTGCGCGTTTGGTACCAACGAACAGGATCTTGCCTTTACGGGAAGAGATCTTGCTCAGTTCAGCCAGAGCGGCGTTGAACATTGGTACGGTCTGCTCCAGGTTGATGATGTGAACCTTGTTACGAGCGCCGAAGATGAAAGGCTTCATTTTCGGGTTCCAGTAACGAGTCTGGTGACCAAAGTGAACACCAGCCTTGAGCATGTCGCGCATGGAAACAGTTGCCATGATTAAACCTCTATAGATTAATTGGGGTTATGCCTCCACGTATCCCATAACGCCGACCCTGGCGGCGACAAGTCACCTCAGGGCACCCCGGCGGATGTGCCGATACGTGTGTGTTATTTACACAAAATGAGTGCAGTTAAAGTATTTTCGGCCAATTCCTGCCAGGTCACAAGAACCAAGTCGCGGATCGCCGGCGCGCTTTATACCATAAACCCGTCACCGACACCAACTTTTGTTGCTTTTCGCCGGGCGTCGGGAAATGAAATTTGGCAGCCTCCGGCCGGGCTGATACCATAAGTCACTGCTTCTTATTGTCGACGATAACGACACCTGCGGACAAATTTCATGGCAATCTCAATTAAAACACCTGATGACATCCAAAAAATGCGCGTGGCCGGCCGTCTGGCCGCCGAAGTGCTGGAGATCATCGAGCCGCACGTCAAACCTGGCGTGACCACCGGCGAACTGGACCGTATCTGTCACGAGTACATCACCAACGAACAGCAGGCCATTTCCGCCTGCCTCGGCTACCACGGCTTCCCGAAATCCGTGTGCATCTCGGTGAACGAAGTGGTGTGCCACGGCATCCCGAGCGACGACAAAACGCTGAAAGACGGCGACATCGTCAATATCGACGTGACCGTGATTAAAGACGGTTTCCACGGCGACACCTCAAAGATGTTCATCGTCGGCAAACCGACCATTCTGGGCGAGCGCCTGTGCCGCATCACTCAGGAAAGCCTGTATCTGGCGCTGAAGATGGTCAAGCCGGGCATCCGCCTGCGCACCCTGGGCAAGGCTATCCAGCAATTCGTCGAGGCCGAAAAGTTCTCCGTGGTGCGCGAGTACTGCGGCCACGGCATCGGCGAAGTGTTCCACGAAGAGCCGCAGGTGCTGCACTATGATGCCGATGACGGCGGCGTAGTGCTGCAGGCTGGCATGGCCTTCACCATCGAACCGATGGTCAACGCCGGTGACTACCGCATCCGCACCATGAAAGACGGCTGGACGGTAAAAACCAAAGATCGCAGCTTGTCGGCGCAGTATGAGCATACTATTGTGGTCACTGATAACGGCTGCGAGATAATGACGTTGCGCAAGGATGACACCATCCCCAACATCATTACGCACGAGATGTAAGCACCGCGGTGAACGCCGCGTGCAGAATATCACCAGGCCGGCTTTTGCCGGCCTTTTTTATGGGCTGCGCACTATGTCTGACAATCTCCTTCAACAGGCGGCCCCGGCCGTGCCGATGCCACCCGTCTCTCCCAGCGCCTACGGCGACGACGAGCTCACCTGCCCGGTGCTGAAACAGCGGCTGGAGCAGTTCCAGCTGTGGCTGGCGGCGGCATTCGACGCCGGCGCCAGCGCCGAAAGCCTGGTGGCGGCGCGCAGCGACTTCATCGATCGCCTGCTGCGCCGGCTGTGGACCTTCTACGGTTTCGAAGATATCCCGGAAACCGCGCTGGTGGCGGTCGGCGGCTATGGCCGCGGCGAGCTGCATCCGCTGTCGGATATCGACGTGCTGGTGCTCAGCCAGCGCCGGCTGACTGAGCACCAGTCGCAGCGGGTGGGCGAGTTCATCACCCTGCTGTGGGATCTCAAGCTGGAGGTCGGCCACAGCGTGCGCACCCTGGAAGAGTGCCTGCTGGAGGGATTGGCGGATCTGACCGTGGCCACCAACCTGATCGAGTCGCGCATGATCTGCGGCGACGTCGCGCTGTTCCTGCAGATGCAAAAACATATCTTCAGCGACGGCTTCTGGCCTTCGCCACAGTTTTTCCACGCCAAGACCAACGAGCAGCAGGAGCGCCACCAGCGCTACCACGGTACCAGCTATAACCTGGAGCCGGATATCAAAAGCAGCCCCGGCGGCCTGCGCGACATCCACACCCTGCTGTGGGTGGCGCGCCGCCACTTCGGCGCCACCTCGCTGGACGAAATGGTCGGTTTCGGTTTCCTCACCCAGGCCGAGCGCAACGAACTGAATGAATGCCAGAGCTTCCTGTGGCGCATCCGCTTTGCGCTGCATCTGGTGCTGCCGCGTTACGACAACCGTCTGCTGTTCGATCGCCAGCTCAGCGTGGCGCAGCTGCTGCGCTATGAAGGCGAAGGCAACGAGCCGGTCGAGCGCATGATGAAAGACTTCTACCGCATGACGCGGCGCGTCAGCGAGCTGAATCACATGCTGCTGCAGCTGTTCGACGAAGCTATTCTGGCGCTGGACGCCACCGAGAAGCCGCGCCCGCTGAACGACGATTTCCAGCTGCGCGGCGATCTGATCGATCTGCGCGACGAAACGCTGTTCATCCGCGAGCCGCAAGCCATCATGCGCATGTTCTACCTGATGGTGCGCAACCGCGAGATCAAGGGCATTTACTCCACCACCGTGCGGCAGCTGCGCCACGCGCGCCGTCACCTGAAACAGCCGCTGTGCACCATCCCGGAAGCGCGCGATCTGTTTATGGCCATCCTGCGCCACCCCGGCGCGGTATCGCGCGCGCTGGTGCCGATGCACCGTCACAGCGTGCTGTGGGCCTATATGCCACAGTGGGGCAAGATCGTCGGGCAAATGCAGTTCGATCTGTTCCACGCCTATACCGTCGATGAACACACCATCCGCGTGCTGCAAAAGCTGGAGAGCTTCGCCGATGCGCAAACCCGGCCACGCCATCCGCTGTGCGTGGAGCTGTACCCACGCCTGCCACACCCGGAACTGCTGCTCCTGGCGGCGTTGTTCCACGATATCGCCAAAGGGCGCGGCGGCGATCACTCGATCCTCGGCGCGGAAGACGTGGTGGAGTTCGCCGAACTGCACGGCCTCAACTCGCGAGAAACCCAACTGGTGGCCTGGCTGGTGCGCTGCCACCTGCTGATGTCGGTCACCGCGCAGCGCCGCGACATCCAGGATCCGACGGTGATCCAGCAGTTCAGCAGCGAAGTGCAGAGCGAAACCCGGCTGCGTTACCTGGTGTGCCTGACGGTGGCCGACATCTGCGCCACCAACGAAACCCTGTGGAACAGCTGGAAGCAGAGCCTGTTGCGCGAGCTGTACTTCGCCACCGAGAAGCAGCTGCGCCGCGGCATGCAGAACAGCCCGGATCTGCGCGAACGCGTACGCCATCACCGCCTGCAGGCGCTGGCGCTGCTGCGCATGGACAACATCGACGAAGAGGCGCTGCATCGCATCTGGAGCCGCTGCCGCGCCGACTATTTCCTGCGCCACTCGCCGAATCAGCTGGCCTGGCACGCCCGCCATCTGCTGGCCCACGACTCCACCCAGCCGCTGGTGCTGGTCAGCCGCCAGGCGACGCGCGGCGGCACCGAGATCTTCATCTGGAGCCCGGATCGCCCTTACCTGTTCGCTGCCGTCGCCGGGGAGATGGATCGCCGCAACCTCAGCGTGCACGACGCACAGATCTTCACCAACCGCGACGGTATGGCGATGGACACCTTTATCGTGCTGGAACCGGACGGCAGCCCGCTGGCGCAGGATCGCCACGCGGCGATCCGTCAAGCCTTGCTGCAGGCTATCACCCAGCGGGAGTATCAGCCGCCGCGCGTGCGCCGGCCCTCTTCCAAGCTGCGCCACTTCAGCGTGCCGACCGAGGTCACTTTCCTGCCGACCCACACCGACCGTCGCAGCTACCTGGAGCTGACCGCGCTCGACCAGCCCGGCCTGCTGGCTCGGGTGGGCGAAGTGTTCGCCGACCTGGGGCTGTCGCTGCACGGCGCGCGCATTTCCACCATCGGCGAGCGGGTCGAGGATTTGTTTATCCTGGCAGACGGCGAGCGGCGCGCGCTCGACCAAGAAACGCGCAGAAAGTTGGAGCAACGGTTGACAGAGGCCCTCACCCCCAACGATAAAATGTGATACAAGTAACTTTTTACCGACAACATCAGGAAAGAGAACAGCATGCAGCAATTACAGAACGTTATTGAAAGCGCCTTCGAGCGCCGTGCGGACATCACCCCGGCGAACGTAGACACCGTAACGCGCGAAGCGGTAAACCAGGTGATCGGCCTGCTGGACAGCGGCGCCCTGCGCGTCGCCGAGAAGATCGACGGTCAATGGGTCACCCATCAGTGGCTGAAGAAAGCCGTGCTGCTCTCTTTCCGCATCAACGACAACAAGGTGATGGACGGCGCGGAAACCCGCTACTACGACAAGGTGCCGATGAAGTTCGCCGACTACGACGAAGCGCGCTTCCAGAAGGAAGGTTTCCGCGTTGTGCCGCCGGCCACCGTGCGCCAGGGCGCGTTCATCGCGCGCAACACCGTGCTGATGCCGTCTTACGTTAACATCGGCGCCTACGTCGACGAAGGCACCATGGTCGATACCTGGGCCACCGTCGGTTCTTGCGCGCAGATCGGCAAAAACGTTCACCTGTCCGGCGGCGTCGGCATCGGCGGCGTGCTGGAGCCGCTGCAGGCCAACCCGACCATCATCGAAGACAACTGCTTCATCGGCGCGCGCTCCGAAGTGGTGGAAGGCGTGATCGTGGAAGAAGGCTCGGTGATTTCGATGGGCGTATACCTCGGCCAGAGCACCCGCATCTATGACCGCGAGACCGGCGAAATCCATTACGGCCGCGTGCCGGCAGGTTCGGTGGTGGTTTCCGGTAACCTGCCGTCGAAAGACGGTTCTTACAGCCTGTACTGCGCGGTGATCGTCAAGAAAGTCGATGCCAAAACGCGCGGTAAAGTCGGCATTAATGAGTTATTGCGTACTATCGACTAAATTGAAATAGCGGGTGATTCACCCGCTATTTTTTTGTCTGCGTTTCGCTGGCAGTCACAGTCGCAGATCTCGCTTTCCGCCATAATTGCAGTCGTGGAATATAACGATCACATCTAAAGAGGGCGCAGTATGTACGATAACTTAAAGAGTTTGGGCATCAATCAACCGGAAGACGTCGATCGCTATAGCCTGCGTCAAGAGGCCAACAACGACATCCTCAAGATCTATTTCCGCAAGGACAAAGGCGAGTTCTTCGCCAAGAGCGTGAAGTTCAAGTACCCGCGCCAGCGTAAAACCGTGGTGGCGGACAACGCCGGCCAGGGCTACAAGGAAATTCACGAGATCAACCCGAACCTGCGTTACGTGATCGACGAACTGGATCAGCTGTGCCAGCGCGATCAGGTGGAAGTGGATCTGAAGCGTAAAATCCTCGACGATCTGCGCCATCTCGAAGGCGTGGTGTCGCACAAGATTGCCGAGATCGAATCCGATCTGGAAAAACTCACCCGCGGCAAGTAATGCGGATCGGTTGACCCGCATCATCGCCAAGGCGCCCTTTCGCGGCGCCTTTTTACATTATGACTGCAGCAGCGTGCCCCACTGCTCGACCCACGGACAAGCGGCCACTTCCGGCTCCGGCTGTTCCATCGCATCGATCTCCAGCACTTCGCCAACGCGGGTGGCACCCTGCTCTTGCAGCAGCGCGTCGAACGTGCGCCCCGCGCCACAGAAGTTGTCATAGCTGCTGTCGCCGAGGGCAATCAGCCCGTAGCGCAGTTCCGGCTGATAGCCAACCTGATCGCGAATGGCGTGGAACAGCGGCGCGATGCTGTCCGGCAAATCGCCCTGCCCGGTAGTGGAGGTGATCACCAGCGCGTAGTGCTGACGATAAAACTGCCAGGCCTCCAGCGTGCCCTCTTCGAACAGTTTGACCTCATGGCCCTGCTCGCTGAGGATGTTTTGCGCCTCTTCCGCCACCAGCAGCGAATTGCCGTAGACCGTTCCCACGAAGATACCAACCTGAGCCATGGCTCCTACTCCCTTCATTACCTTTAAAAATTGTCAGCTATCCTGACCGTTAGCCGCGCTAAACTCAACCCCGGCAAGTTCAGGGAATACCCCCGCCCAGCCGAACTGCGTCATCACCCCTTGCCAGTCTTCGTCCCAGCGCGCCGTCACCTGCAGCGGCTCGCCGGTCACCGGGTGCGTCAGCTGCAGATGGCTGGCGTGCAGCATCAGGCGCGGGCAGCCGAAATGCTGTGCCATCCCGCGGTTCTGCCGCAGATCGCCGTGCTTGCTGTCGCCGATGATCGGATGGCGAAGGTGCGCCATGTGGCGCCGCAGTTGGTGCTTGCGGCCGGTTTCCGGCTGCAGTTCCACCAGACTGTAACGTGCGCTGTCGTAGCGGCCGACGGCCACCGGCATCTCTACCTGCGCCAACGGCCGGTAGTGCGTCACCGCCGGCTGCGGCCCCTTGTCGGCATCGGCATGTTTATCGGCGATTTTGTCCAGCTCCGCCGTCAGCGGGTAGTCGAGGGTCGCCCCCTCCTGCACGTAACCGCGCACCACCGCATGGTAGGTTTTCTGCACCTGATGCTGCTCGAACTGCTGCGACAGCAGACGCGCCACCTCGCTGGAGAGCGCCATCAGCAGCACGCCGGACGTCGGGCGATCGAGACGGTGCACGGTAAAGACGTGCTGCCCGAGCTGATCGCGCACCGTTTGCATCATGAAGCGAGTTTCATGACGGTCCAGCCAACTGCGGTGCACCAACCAGCCCGACGGTTTGTTCACCGCCACCAGGTGTTCATCCTGATACAAAATCTCAATCACATCGCTTTCCCAGATAAATAGCCGTTTCGGGCGCGAGTATAACAGGCGTGCGGCTCAGCGCTAATTCACCCATTCGATGGTCACCAGACGCGTATCGGCGCGGCCGCGATCGTCCACCGCCCGAATGCGATAGCGCCCGTTGTTGATCGGCCGCCAGTCGATCGGCTTTTTGCTGGCGCTACTGCCGAGATAAATATCGTCAACGAACCAGTACACCGTCTTGCTGTCGGCGTCCGTTACCGCATTGAAGGCAATTTTGTCCCGCCCCTGCTGCGACTGGCGCAGGGTGTAGGTGGTATTTTTCAACGGCGAGGTGATGCGCGGCGCGTTGCCGCCGACGGCGATGCCGTTGTCCTTGCAGCGGTTGACCGGCGGTGCCCGCTTCGGCAGCCCGGCCTGGGCGAACACGTTGGCCAAATCGGAAGGCCAGAATTCAAAAATTTCGGTGCGGGTCTGCGCCGCGTCATACGGCGGACAGACGACCTCGCCACTGTGAATATCCAGCACCACCGGCCGATAGACGCTGTCTACCTTGATCGGCGACTTGCCGGGAATGAACCAGGTCTTGCCCTTCTGCTGGCACCACGGCGTTGGCAAATCGCCGCTGGCGAGACAAATCTCTACCCGCCGCAGCCGTTTGGGGAACGGATGTTTCGGTTCACGCAGGCCAGGGTAGCTGGCATTGACGCTGTCGATGATATTAAAGAACAGCGGCGCGGCCGCCTCGGCGCCGACCAACGCATTGTTGCCGCGCCCGTCGAAGTTACCTTCCCACACCACCAGCACGTAAGGGCCGAAAATCCCGACGCTCCAGGCGTCGCGAAAGCCCCACGAAGTCCCGGTCTTCCAGTACACCGGCAGCGAAGTAGAACGCTGTGCCAGCGTATCGCCCGGCCGCCGGTGCTGGCGCAGCATATCCAGCGTGATGAAACTGGCCTCCTCGCTCAACAGCCGAATCGGCGTCGGTTCGGTCTCGTTCAGCTGCATGCGAAGCGGCCGCAGCTCGCCGCGATTCGCCAACAGCGCATACAGCTTCGCCAGCTCCTGCGCCGTTACCTCGCCGCCGCCCAGCACCAGCGACAACCCATAGTGGCTCTCATTGGCCATATTGGCGACGCCGGTCAGGCGTAAGAACTGATAAAAAGTCGGCTGGCGCAGCTGCGAGGCGACATACACTGCCGGAATGTTGCGGCTGAAATTCAGCGCATCGGTGGCGGTCACCGGGCCGAGAAAGCGCCGGTCGAAGTTTTCCGGCGCATAGGCGCCGAACGACGAAGGCACGTCTTTGAGGATAGTCATCGGATGCAGCACGCCCTGCTCCATGCCCAGCGCGTAGATGAACGGCTTCAGCGTCGAACCCGGCGAGCGCTTGGCGTTGGTACCGTTTACCTGCCCCTGGATCGGCCGATGGTAATAGTCCGCCGATCCCACCAGCGCACGCACCCCCATATCGCGGCTGTCCACCAGCAGCACCGCGGCGTTTTGAATGCCGCGGCTGCGGTTGCGGGCGATAAAGGCGTTGACCTGCCGCTCGACCAGCCGCTGCAACCCGGCGTCCAGCGTAGTGTCGACGCGCGTATCACGCTGCACCAGTTGCTGCGTCTGCAGGCGTAGCTGTTCGATAAAGTGCGGCGCGATATAGGGTACTTGCTCAGGCTGCCGCAGCGCCAGCGGCAGGCGGAACAGCGTTTGCTGGCTGGCGTCGGTCGGGTAAACCTGCTGCCAGCGCTGGAACAGACGGTTGCGCGCCTGCGTCAATGCGGCACCGAGCACGCCGGTTTTCGGCTCCAGACGGTAGCTGGGCGACTGCGGCAGCACCGCCAGCGTCAGCGCCTCCGGCAAGGTCAGCGCCTTCGGCGACTTGGCGAAATAGATCAGGCTGGCGGCGCCGATGCTTTCAATGTTGCGGCCGTAGGGGGCGTAATTCAGGTAGGCTTCCAGGATATCGCGCTTGGAATAGCTGAGCTCCAGCTGCACCGCACGCAGCACCTGCAGCAGCTTGCCGCCCGGCGTGCGGGTATTGAGATGCCAGCGCATCCGCGCCAGCTGCATGCTGATGGTCGATCCGCCCTGCATTTTGCCGCCGGCGACATAGCTGCGCCAGAAGCCGCGCATCAGGCTGACGGGGTTAAAGCCGGGGTTGTAGTAGAACCAGCGATCCTCGTGCAGCAGCAGCCCGCGCACCGCCAGCGGCGACACCTGATCCAGCGGGGTCCACAGCCGATAACGATCGTCGTTGGCCAGCGTGATGCGCAGCAACGCGCCGTGCCTGTCATAATAAACGGAAGACTGCGGCAGCCCCTGCCACAGGGGCGGATGCGGCCACAGCCGAATCGCGGCCAGCAGCAGCGCCAGTAAAAACACCGCCATCAAGCCATTTTGCAGCACGCGCCCGGTCAGGATCTTCATACGTTCTCAGCATTCCGGCGCCAGACGCTGGCCTGGCGCCGGATACGGCCTAGTCGTTGCCCGCCGGCACCACTACCAGCTTGCCGCCGCCGGCCGACATGGCCTGCACTTCACGGTCGTACATGGCTTCGCCATAGGCCGGTGGAATAATAAAGCTGCCGGTATTGGTGGCCTTGATCTGATAGACGAACTCCTGCACCTCGGTGCCGGCGCTGCCGTAGATAATCACCCGATCCTCACGGATATCGCTGTAATCCGGCGCCCAGGTGGAGCCGGTGGCGGCCAGCGGCGACTGCCAGCCGCCGCGATCGTCGCTCTCCTCGCCGGCATCGGCCGGTTCCGGCGGCGTCTGCTGCACCACTTCGAACCCGCCCGGCAGCAGATCGACGATCGCCAGGTTGCTCTGCCCCTCTTTCGAGTTGGCGCGCACCTTCAGATGGACGTTGATCTTCTGCCCCAGCGTCACCTGCGTCACCGCTTTGCCTTGCTCGTCGGTGTAATCGCGGACAATCTCAATGCCGCGCGACAGCGCTTTTTGCGGCGCATTCAGGTCGTAACCGGCCTGCGTCACCACATACCAGGCCGGCGCATTACCGCCGTTGGTGAAGCGCACGGCGGTAGCATCGGCGTTGAACTGCCCCTGAACGAACAGCCCCTGCAGCTCACTGATGCGCTGTGGCTCACCGCCGGTTTTATCTACCTGCACGATGCCTAATGCGTCCGCATTGGCGGATTGCGCCGCCACCTGGGCCGAATAGCTTTCCAGCGCCAGAATGCTCATCGCGGAAGAGTAGGTGGTGTAACGCTCTTCCTTCAGCGCCTTGACCATGTTCTCCAGCACCTGCGGCGGAATCGACGCCACCTTCTCCGGGAAGTGACGGGTAATCAGATACAGACGCGTTGCATCTTGCACCAGCGGATCGAAATAGTTCTGCGTCCACCAGGCGCTGTCATACGCCTTGCTCAGTTGCTGCCAGCTCGGTTGCAGCAACGCGGCGGCTTCGTCGTCCATCTTCAACAGGCGATAGGAAGAGGCCAGATACAGCGCACTCAGGTCGGTTTTCCAGCCCTCGCCATAGAGTTTTTGCAGCGTATCCTGCACCGCCGCCAGCGAGTTGGTGGTCACTTCGCCCTGCAGCGTCAGCAGGTAAACCGCCCAGCTGCGCAGGCGCAGCAGATACAGATCGTCGAAACCGCTGGCCGCCAGCTCGCGCAACGCGCCGTTGGCCTCATCCAGCATGCCTTCCGGCAGGGCGTAGCCCGCCGCTTTGGCTTCAAGCAGATATTGCACCACATAAGGCGTGACGAAAGGATCGGCATCCGGCGATGAACGCCAGGCGCCGATCGCCCCGCTGTCGTTCTGGCGCGCGCGCAGCACGCCAAGCAGGTTGCGCAGCTGCTTGCTGACTTCCGCCTGGCTCAGGCTGCTTTTCATCTCTGGGTGGCGGCTCTGCAGCATCAGCGGAATGGAACGGCTGACAATCTGCTCGGAACAGTAATACGGATAATCCGCCAGGTATTGCGCAAGCCCATTGGTCAGCACCAGCGGCGAATTCGACACCGCCGCCCGGCGCTGCGCGAAAGCGTCGAACATCTGACGCAGGCCATCGACGTTCTGGCTGCTACCGCTCATGCGCCCCATCACCGATTGGGTGCGGTATGGCGCCGCCGGCCGCACCGAAGTGCTGACGGTGCGGCGGCTGGCCTGGTCGCCGTAACGGGCGTCGAACACCAGCGGCGCATCGCCCAGCACGGCTTTGGCGCGCAGACGGAAAGCGATCACGCCTTCGCGTTTTTCCGCCAGCGTCAGGCTTTGCGTCGCGTTGCCCACCACCTCCAACTGCGGCGGCGGCGTCAACAGAACGTTGATGGCCACCGGCTGACCGTTCAGCCCTTCGAGGTTGTTGCTGACGCCCACGCTGACGTCAAACTCGTCGCCCGGTGCCACCATCGCCGGCACGTTCGGCGTCATGATGAAGCTGTCGCGCACCGTGGCAGCGGTTTGCGCCTTGCCGATTTTCTCCGGCGTCACCGAAATCGCCATGACGCGGATCTTGCCGTTGAAGTAGTCCGGCACCGGGTAGACGAACTGCTTCTCGCCGCTGACCTCGGTAATGCCGGACCAATAGGCCACCGGCTTGTCACGCTTGCGTTTGAACGGGTTGAGGTTGAGATCCAGTCCTTCGCCCGCGTCGCCGCCCGGCGCCGCGGTCAGCGCCATCAGCTTGCTGAACTCCGGCAGGATCAGATCGAGGATCTGGGAGCTGCTCACGTTCAGTTCGCGCTTGCTGAAGAAGAACTCCAGCGGATCCTTCAGGCGGTAGCGCGCCACCTGCAGAATGCCCTCATCGACGGCGAACAGCGCCACCTGCTGCGGCGCGTCGGTCTTGACCGTCATCGTCAGGTTTTCACCCGGCTTGATGACCGCCGGCGCCGTCACCTCAAGACTGTTTTGCCGCGCCTTGGTGCTGATCTTGAACGGCATCACGCCATAGCTCAGCGGGCTCATGAAGATCTCGCTGGAGTTGATGTCGCGCACGAACTGCACGTTGATGTAGCCGTTACCCTCCATGCCGGCCGGCACGCGGATCTTCTGCACCGAGCTGGTGGTGTCGGTGTGGAACCACTGCCAGGCGTAAACCTTGTCCTTCTCGATGGTGATCAAGCCGCTGCCGGTATAAGGCGCGTTGATCGCCACCTCGATCTCCTCGCCCGGCTGGTATTCCGCCTGGTTCAGTTTCAGCTTCAGTTCGGCGTTGCGATCCAGCGAACGGCTCAGGTTGGCGTTGCCGGCCACGCTGTAGGCGACGCGGTTGAGCGTCTTACCCTGCGCATCTTCAATCACCAGCACGAAGTCGCCCGGCTTATCAGTCGCCAGCCGCACATCCGCGCCCTGCTCGCTCAGCGCCAGCGGCTGTTCCGACAGCTGCACTTCCTTCATCTTCGACTGGTATTTGTAAACGCCCGAATCCTGTTTGGTCAGCACCGAAATGTATTTCTGTTCGATCAGCACCTGCTTCAGATTCGGCATGGCGATCTGTTTCAGGGCCGGATCGATGGCGATCACATTCAGATGCCGCTCCGCGTCGCGATTGATGTAGCCCAGATCGCCGTCGGCCTTCACCCCAATCAGATAATCGTAAGGCGAAACCAGCGTACGGGCGGTAGCCGCCACCGAACGCCCGCCGCCGGCGACGAACGCCTCCGACAACAGCTGCAGCTGATAGGTCGCATCGGCGTAGGATTTCAGATCGAGCGGAATATCGGCCGTGCCATGCTCATCGGTGGTGCGATCTTCCAGCTCGGTTTCGAACCCGTCGCTGTTTTGCCGGTTTTCGTAGAACGCATAATCCGGGAAGCGATCGAAACTCGGATACATCGGCCGCAGCGTCAGCCTGGTGGTCACGCGGCGATCTTGCGCCGGGGTGCCAAACAGGTTCTGCACGTCGATGCTGGCCTTCAGCTCAGACGGTTTTACCCAGCCTTGCTGGCGGTCCGGCGTCAACGCCAGCTTCACTTTCAGCTGATCCGGTTCGAACTCCTTCACATTGACCGCGGTATGGCCGAGCAGCGTGGAGGTATCGTTGTTTTTGCCGATCAGATACAGATAGACGTTCCACTCGCCGGTCGGTGAGTTTTCATCGGTGGTATAGCTCAGCTCGTTGAAACCGCTGGCGCCCAGCGTCAGCGGTACGGTGGACATCAGCTTGTCGCGCGGATCGCGAATTTCGGCACGCACCGGCACGCCGGCCAGGCCAACGCCCCAGTCGGCGGCGCGGGTGATCAGGCCAATATTGAAAGTATCCCCAGGTCGATAAACGCCGCGATCGGAGAATAGATAACTGCTGAGGGTGCGCGGATCGGTCGGCGTTTGTTCACCGGCGACGTCGAAGCGCGAGAAGTCCAGCCCACGATCGTTATAGCTACCGGTCGGCAGGAAGGAGACATCCCCTTCCTTTTCCACCAGGAACATCACCGGCTGGCGCTCGTTGGTGTACACGTCGAGCGCCGGGAAACGCACGTGGCCGTCGGCCCCGGTGGTTTGGCTGAGCAGCGTCACGCCGTTTTTGGCCACTACCGACACGGTGGCGCCGCTGACCGGTGCGCCGCTTTGGATCGACTGCACAAAAACATCGCGCGTCTTATCCTGCGAGCTCTTGGCGACGATGCCCAGATCGGTCACCACCACAAAGCGCGAATCGCCGACGTCGGGCTGATCATCCCCGGTGTTCTCGTCCGGTTCCTGTTCTGGCTCGGCGCCCGCCTCTTCCGCCGCCGGTTTCCGGTTCGGCTGCCATTCAGACAGCGTCAGCAGGAACACTCCGCGATGGGAGCTGGCGTTGGTGGAGAGATAACGGGAAAGATCGATGCCCTGATAGTTCACTTCCCCCGGCCGCTCGTTGTTGAGCGCCGTCTGGTATTTGAAATGCTCGGTGAAATATTCGTCGTTGAGACGGTTGAATTCCGTGGACGAGTAGTCCCGACTTTTGAAGGAGACAATGTGCTGCAGCTGGCTCGGGATCACCCGTTTGATGTCCAGCCGCAGGCCCGCCACGTTGCGCGCCGCCACGCTGATCTGTTTGTCGCCGTTAACCGAGAGCAGCGAGCCCTGCGACATGAACTGCAGCGATTTCGGGAACTCCGGCACGTCGACCACCCGGTAAACCTTCTTCGGCATTTTGTAACCGCCGACGGAGACCAGCTGGTTGTCTATCTCGAGCAACACAAAGCGGTGCGCCGGGGCGTCGAAACGGAAGCTGAACTGCGGTTGATAGGCCTCTTCCGCCTCGTTAAGCGTCAACGGCAGTGGCGTCGCCTGTGCCAGCACGTTTTTACCGACGCTATCGACCGTCCATTGATAGAAGTCTTCGGCATCGTTGGCGGCCTCGGCATCGCTCGGATCGTGCTGCGGCAGCAGCCAGGCTTTGGTAGCCCGCGCCAGCTCTTTATCCTTCACCGCATCGCTGAAGCCGACCACCAGCGCACGCTGCCCTTTGCCGCCGTCGGTGTCCACGACCTGAGCGCTGGCGTCACTCAGCGCCAGGCTGTAGAGGGTTGGTACCTTGACCCAGTTGCTTTTCGCCTCTTCGACCGCGTTGCCGGCCGCCGTCGATTTAACCCCCTTACCGACGGTCAGATGCACCGCTCCGCCCTGATCCAGCGCCTGCAGCGGCTCGGAATGCACCCAAGCGTTCAGTTTTTTCTCGTCATAGACCAGAGAGAAATTAAGCTTCTTCTCGGACGCGGTGCTGCCTTCTTTCAATCCCAGCGAAATCTGTTTTTCAAAGCTGGCGACGTCGACCGGCGCGTTGAACTGCAGATTGAAAATCGCGCTGCGTTTCTGCGCATCCTGCGGATCGCGATAGTACTCGGCCTGCCCCAGGCGGTAGTCGAACGCAGGCACGGTGAAGGCATAGCGGGTTTTGGCCAGCTTGATCTGCGGCGCCAGCAACGTGGCGGGCTCGAGGGTCACCTCATATTTTGCGCCCATCGGCAACGGCTTTTTCGGCGTGAACACCAGCGTCGACTCATTGTTCCACGCCCATTGTCCTTCCGCCGTCGGTTTGAGGATGATACCGGCGCTCACGGTTTTACCCACCGCGGCGATCGGCGCGACCGACCCGCTGAAAGTCAGGCTCACCGTTTGCGGTGCCTGCCGGGCGGCGGCGTAATCTATCGGCTCGGGGTTGGTAAGCGATGCGCTGACCTCCTGAACCACCATTGGTGCAGGTTCGATGGGCTGTGGCCGGTTTTGCCACCAGTGCCAACCGTAAAACGCACCGCCCGCCGCGCCTGCCATCAGCAGCAGGCCCAGACCGATCGCTTTCGGGTGTTTATCCACGCCGCTTTCGAGCCGCAAAAAACCGCGCGGCAGCGCAGCCCACCAGGCCGGCGCACGCCAGCTGAGGTTGCCGACCAGCGGTCTCAGCAACCGCCCCAACAGCGACAACGCCCCACCCAGCAGGCGACAAACGCCCTTAACCAAGGTAAAAGGCAAACGCAGGATAAACCTTAATAAATCCATTATTGCAGCACCTCATCATCCTAATGCAGCCCCCGGTCAACCGCTGCGGTTAAACCGAGCCGAAAGACGCCGTCGGCTCTCCTGCCCGGCATCCGCGCGAGTACTCTACACTGCCGGGCGGCAAAAATCTGCGCGCCGCCGGCGGATTACGGCTCTTTATTCAACATCAAATCCAGCTGTTGCAGCAGCACCAGCAGCGGCAGGCTGCTCGGCTCACGATCTTTCAGCGCCTCTTCGAAATAAGGCGTGATGGCAAAGCGCGTCGGCAGCGGCGCTTGGGCGTCCAGCAGCGCATACATACGCGGCAGAAACACCCACTGCAGCCAGGCTTCGGCCGACATGCTGTCGATGCAGAACGGCTCGGTGCTGGAGAAAGCCTCATGCTCAGGCGGCGCGGCCTGCCACAGCGCCAGATCGCGCATGGATTGTTCAATCGCCTGCAAACTGCGGCGCACCTGGTTATGTATACTCATCTGCATTCCCGATCTCTTTTCATCATGGTATTCAGCGCGCTGGCTGAAAGGCGGCAAAGCATAGCATTTTTATAGCCCAAATTCGGCGCGCCTGAGACAGCCCGCCGTTTTTATCTGGTGGCGTTCGCCACCGCGCGGCACAATAGGCCCACCGAGTTCCCCACACAGATAAAGATTCATGTCCGTAATAACAGAGAAAAAAAACCACGCGACGCCCGGTAAAGCCATGCTGGCTTCGGTCACCGGGTATGCCATGGACGGGTTTGACCTGCTGATCCTCGGCTTTATGCTGCCGGCCATCAGCATCGAATTAGGATTAACCTCATCGGCCGCCGGTTCACTGGTCACCTGGACGCTGATCGGCGCGGTGCTGGGCGGCGTGATCTTCGGCCACCTCAGCGATCGCTTCGGCCGTATCCGGGTGCTGACCATCACCATTCTGATGTTTTCCCTGTTCACCGGCCTGTGTGCCGTGGCGCAAGGGTATTGGGATCTGCTGGCCTATCGCACCCTGGCGGGCATCGGGCTGGGCGGCGAATTCGGCATCGGCATGGCGCTGATCGCGGAAGCCTGGCCGGCGGAGAAGCGCAACCGCGCTTCGGCTTACGTCGGCATGGGCTGGCAATTGGGCGTGCTGGCTGCCGCCTTCCTGACGCCGTTGCTGCTGGAGCATATCGGCTGGCGCGGCATGTTTTTGGTCGGCCTACTGCCGGCGCTGGCGTCATTCCTGATCCGCCGTACCCTGGGTGAGCCGGAAGCATTCGTGCGGCAGAAATAGGCCGGGCAACCGCTCTCCTTCCTGCAGCGTTTACGCCTGCTGTTTAAGGATCGCGCCACCAGCAAGGCCAGCATCGGCATCTTCATTCTCTGTTCAGTGCAGAACTTCGGTTACTACGGGCTGATGATCTGGATGCCGACTTACCTGGCGAAAAACTTCGGCTTCTCACTCACCAAGTCCGGCCTGTGGACGGCGGTGACGGTGGTCGGCATGACGTTCGGCATCTGGCTGTTTGGCGTGCTGGCCGATCGCTTCGCCCGCTGGAAGATTTTCGTGCTTTATCAGATAGGCGCGGTAGTGATGGTGATCGGTTACGCCCAGTTGAGCGATCCGATGCTGATGCTGTTCGCCGGCGCCGTGATGGGCATGTTCGTCAACGGCATGATCGGCGGCTACGGCGCATTGATTTCCGATACCTACCCGGTACAGGCGCGCGCCACCGCGCAAAACATCCTGTTCAATCTGGGGCGCGGCGTCGGCGGCCTGGGGCCATTGGTAATCGGTGCGCTGGTGACGCAGGTGTCCTTTACCGCCGCGATCAGCCTGTTAGCGGCGATCTACCTGTTGGATATCTACGCCACGCTGTTCCTGCTGCCGAAAAAACAGGGCGCTGGCGATACGCTGGGCGCGATTGGTTAACGCTGAAGAGGGATTAAGGCGGGGCGCACGCGCAGCGGGATCAAACAAAAAGTTGGGGGCACTGCGTTAACAGTGCCCCCGGTTCGTTTTATAGCTATCCCGCTACACAGCATGCTCCCTGCTCAATCCTTGAAAACTTTTCCTGCGGCCATCCTGACCAAGTGGTCCTTGCATCATCCTGCAGCATCGTCCTGACGCGGTTCCTCAGCCTTCCTGACCCGCCGACAGTCCTGTGCCGGCTCTCAATCTCCGTCCTGGAGGTGTCCCTGGTTTCTATCCTGAAACATCCTGGGCATCTCCTGACGCCATCCTTCGCTCTTGCCTGAGCGCATCCCTTTCTTCTTCCTGAAGCTGCATCATCCTGATGCTTTCCTGCTCCGCCGGTTCCGTTCCGGTAACGATAAGATCGCTTAAATTCCCCGGAATCACAAGGGTTTGGGAGGTGTCTCACACTAAATTAAGCCTAAGAGTTATCCTAAAGAAATTCTAACCAATTGATCTGGATAACAATAATCTCATAGCCTGGAAAAAGGTGGGAAAAATTAAGAGCGATATCTCACAGCCCGTGTGAGAGATCTCTCACACGGGCGACGGCGAATCCGTCGCGATTCAGTCCAACACCGGACGCAGCGCATCGAGGAAATTCCCCAGCGTCGCCGCCAACAAGGTGCGCTTATCGCTGCCGAACTGCTCCAGCACCACGTTGCCGCTGACGTTGCACAGCGACACCATCGTCATCTCGGATTCGGTGGTCGCCAGGAAGAGGGTCGGCGACAATTTGAGGCGCTTTTGCGTCACCAGATGGCCGATCAGGTTCTCCTGCAGGCGGATAAAATCCTCTTCGCTCCAGACCTGCAGCAGGCTCAGGCGATGCTCGCCGAACTGCGCGCTCATGTCGCCGGCGTATTGCTGCGTGTAGAAGCGATGCGCATCCGGCTGCAAACGCAGCTCCAGCGCGGTCTCTACCTTTTCCAGCGTCGCCGCAGGTTCGAAAGGCTGCGGCAACCACAGCACTTCGTCCTCGCGGTTCTCCACGATGCAGGGCGACGGCACGCCGTACAGCGCCTGGCTGGCCGGCGCGTGGCCGCGCTCTTGCTGCCACAACTCGACATAGCGTTGAGTGAATTCACGCAGAGCGTGCGATACATCATGGTCCATATTCTTTCTCGCATACGTTAAACTGACGGCCATTGTACCTATCTCTGACTGAGGTGACAGCAGATGTCCTCATATCAAGACCACCAGGCCCTGTCGGGGCTGACGCTGGGCAAACCCACCGCCTACCGCGATCGCTACGACGCCACGCTGCTGCAGGCGGTGCCGCGCAGTATGAACCGCGAGCCTCTGGGCCTGTATCCCGACAACCTGCCCTTCCACGGCGCGGACATCTGGACGCTGTACGAGCTCTCCTGGCTGAACGCCAACGGCTTGCCGCAGGTGGCGGTCGGCGAGATCAGCCTCAACGCCGACAGCCTGAACCTGATCGAATCGAAAAGCTTCAAGCTGTATCTCAACAGTTTCAACCAAACCCCGTTCGCCGATTGGGAAACGGTGCGCAGCACCCTGCAGCGCGATCTGTCCGCCTGCGCCCAGGGCGAAGTGAGCGTCACCCTGTTCAGCGTCGAGCAGCTGGAAGGCACGCCGATCGCCCGCCTGGTTGGCGACTGCATCGACCAGCAGGATATCCGCATCGACAGTTATGAGTTCAACGCCGACTACCTGCTGAACGCCGCCGGTGAAGAGGTAGTGGAAGAGCAATTGGTCAGCCACCTGCTGAAGTCCAATTGCCTGATCACCCATCAACCGGACTGGGGCTCGGTGCAGATAAGCTACCGCGGCGGCAAGATCGATCGCGAAGCGCTGCTGCGCTATCTGGTTTCCTTCCGCCACCACAACGAATTCCACGAGCAGTGCGTCGAGCGCATCTTCAACGATCTGATGCGCTATTGCCGGCCGCAAAGCCTGACGGTCTATGCCCGCTATACCCGCCGCGGCGGACTGGATATCAACCCGTGGCGCAGCAACGTCGCGTTCGCTCCCGAGCACGGCCGCCTGGCACGCCAATAAGTGCGAAACATTGCTCAACAACTGAGCTAACGAGCGGTTTGTGTTGGTAAAAGCACAGGGACGGCGGTAAGGTTAAAACGAGGCTGCGGCCGGGCAGCGCGCCCGCTTCGCCGCAGCACGCCAACCATAACGAGATGCTGTTTTGCTGCGTATGGATTACTACCGCCCCGCACCGGGTGCAAAGGAGTTACCTTGATTACACACATCAGCCCGCTTGGCTCTATGGATTTATTGTCGCAGCTGGAAGTAGACATGCTGAAGCGCACCGCCAGCAGCGACCTGTACCGCCTGTTCCGCAACTGTTCGCTGGCCGTGTTGAACTCCGGCAGCCAAACCGACAACAGCAAACAGCTGCTGTCGCGCTATGAAACCTTCGACATCAACGTGCTGCGCCGCGAGCGCGGGGTGAAGCTGGAGCTGGTCAACCCGCCGGAAGAGGCGTTCGTCGACGGGCGCATCATCCGTTCGCTGCAGGCCAACCTGTTCGCCGTGTTGCGCGACATCCTGTTCGTGCACGGCCAAATCGCCAGCGCCGGCCGTTTCCAGCACCTGAACCTGGAAAACTCGGCCCACATCACCAACCTGGTGTTTTCGATCCTGCGCAATGCGCGCACGCTGCACCTGGATGAAGATCCCAACATGGTGGTGTGCTGGGGCGGCCACTCGATCAACGAGAACGAATACCTGTATGCGCGCAAGGTCGGCAGCCAGCTGGGCCTGCGCGAGTTGAACATCTGCACCGGCTGCGGGCCGGGTGCCATGGAAGCGCCGATGAAAGGCGCAGCGGTCGGTCACGCGCAACAGCGTTACCACAACAGCCGCTTCATCGGCATGACCGAGCCGTCGATCATCGCCGCCGAGCCGCCTAACCCGCTGGTGAACGAGCTGGTGATCATGCCGGATATCGAAAAACGTCTGGAAGCGTTCGTGCGCATCGCGCATGGCATCATCATCTTCCCTGGCGGCGTCGGCACCGCCGAAGAGCTGCTGTACCTGCTGGGTATCCTGATGAATCCGGAGAACAGCGAACAGGTGCTGCCGCTGATCCTGACCGGGCCGAAAGAGAGCGCCGACTACTTCCGCGTGCTGGACGAGTTCATCATGAACACGCTGGGCGACGCGGCGCGCCGTCACTACACCATCATCATCGACGATCCGGCGGAAGTGGCGCGGCAGATGAAGAAAGCCATGCCGCTGGTGAAGGAAAACCGCCGCAACACCGGCGATGCCTACAGCTTCAACTGGTCGATCCGCATCGCACCGGATCTGCAGCTGCCGTTCGAGCCGACCCACGAGAACATGGCGAACCTCAACCTCTATCCGAACCAGCCGCCGGAGCAATTGGCCGCCGCGCTGCGCCGCGCGTTCTCCGGCATCGTGGCCGGCAACGTGAAGGAAAACGGCATCCACGCCATCGAGCAGTTCGGCCCGTACAAGCTGCACGGCGAACCGCAAATGATGAAACAGATGGACAGCCTGTTGCAGGGCTTTGTCGCCCAGCACCGCATGAAACTGCCGGGCAGCGCCTATGTGCCCTGCTACGAAATCGTCGCCTGACCCTCAATCCCGGGCGGCGTAACAGCCGCCCTGTTTTTTCTGACCTTATTGCCCATGATGATACACCTACTGATTGTCGACGCCCTGAACCTCATCCGCCGCATTCACGCCGTGCAGGGCTCCCCTTGCGTCAACGCCTGCCGCCACGCGCTGCAGCAGCTGATCCAGCACAGCCGTCCGACCCACGCGGTAGCGGTATTCGACGAGGACGATCGCAGCGACAGCTGGCGCCACCAAATTCTGCCGGACTATAAGGCCGGGCGTTCGCCGATGCCGGAAAACCTGCAGCAGGAGATGCCGCAACTGCGCGAGGCCTTCGCCGAATTGGGCGTCGCCAGCTGGCATTCGCCCGGCAACGAGGCGGACGATCTGGCGGCCACGCTGGCGGCGAAGGTCGCCGGCGGCGGACACCAGGTGACCATCGTATCCACCGACAAAGGCTACTGCCAGCTGCTGGCGCCGAACGTGCAGATCCGCGATTACTTCCAGAAACGCTGGCTGGATATGCCTTTCGTGCAACAGGAATTCGGCGTGCAGCCACAGCAACTGCCGGACTATTGGGGGCTGGCGGGGATCGGCAGCAGCAAGATCCCCGGCGTGGCGGGCATCGGGCCGAAGACCGCCGTGCTGCTGTTGCAGCAGTCGGGCAGCCTGGACGGGCTCTATCAGCACCTGGAGCAGGTGCCGGAGAAATGGCGCGGCAAGCTGGAGCAGCACCGCGAGCTGGCCTACGTCAGCAAACACGTCGCCACGCTGCGCACCGATCTGTCGCTGGACGGCAACCTGCAGCAGTTGCGCCTGCCGGTACAATAAGGGCGCTGCAAGCAGCGCCCTTCATCAGGCTTAACGCGATTAATCGCGCTCGTCGCGCCGGCCCGGCACCGCCGACCACATGCGGCGCACGTGTACGGTGATCTCTTCGCGGTCGTGATACAGCTGCTTGGCGTGCACTTCGACGCTGATGCCGGCGGCACCCAGCGCTTCGCGGATGCTCATCAGGTTTTGCGACACTTCCTCATAGCGCTTTTTCATCGGCAGTTTGAGGTTAAAGATCGCTTCGCGGCACCAGCCTTTCACCAGCCACTGAATCATCAGGCTGGTCACCTTCGCCGGTTTCTCCACCATGTCGCACACCAGCCAGTAGATCTTGCTGCTGTTCGGCTCGAACTTGAAGCCGTCGGCGCGGTGGTGCGTCACCTGGCCGGTTTCCATCAGGCTCGGCGCCATCGGGCCGTTATCCACCGAATGCACCATCATGCTGCGTTTCACCAGCTGATAGGTCCAGCCGCCTGGGCAAGCGCCCAGATCGACCGCGTGCATGCCGCTGGCCAGGCGTTCGTCCCATTCGTCGGCGGGGATGAACACGTGGAACGCTTCTTCCAGCTTCAGCGTCGAACGGCTCGGCGCATCGGCCGGGAAGCGCAGACGCGGAATGCCCATGTAGAACGGCGAGTTGTTGTTGCTGTAGGAGTAACCGACATAGCAGCAGCCCGGCGCGATGAAGAACACGTGCACCACCGGGCGAGTCGGGTTCTCGCGCGCCATCAGCACCTTCTGCTCGCGCATCGCGGCGCGCAGCGGCACCGTCAGCTTGCGACAGAACTTCATCAGCTCTTTGCTTTCGTTGGTGTCCGGCACTTCCACCCGCAGCTCGCCGCCGCGATCAACCACGCCGATCAGCATGCCGACAATCGGCGATACCCGATCTTCCGGCGGCAGATCGCGCAGCAGCTCACCCACCACGATCATCTGGCGGGCGAAAATCAGTTCGCGGAACGGAATCTCCCGCGCCAGGCGATCGGCATCGTCCGGCTGATAGCATTCAAACAGCACGTAACCGCTGTGCTCTTTTACCCGTGCAAAGCCGTAAACCTCCAACTGGGCGGCTTTGTCGGTGATCTCTGCCGCACACTCTTTTTCAAAGCCGGGGCGGCAGTACAACGCAATCTTATTCATGGCGCTCGGCCTTTTTCCTCAGACGCAAAGCGCCAATCAACATCAATATCCAGCCGATCAGGAAGCACACGCCGCCAACCGGCGTGATATATACCCAGACCTTCAGGTGCGACAGCGCCAGGCAATAGAGGCTGCCGCTGAACAACACGGTGCCGAGCGCCAACAGCGCTCCGCTCCAGTAAAACCACAGGCTCACGCGGCGCTGCATCGCAACCGCCAGCGCCAGGATCGCCAGGGTGTGGAACCCCTGATACTCCAGCCCGGTGCGGATCCAGGCCATTTCATTGGCGCCGAGCGTACCGCTTAACACATGCGCGCCGAATGCGCCCAACGCGACAAACACAAAGCCGCTGATAGCGGCGAAAACCAGCATGGAACGGCTGCTCATCGTGATCTATCCCATTAAAAATCACCGGCCGCGGCAAGGCGGCGGCCGGCCTTATTGTTCGTAGCGGAAGCGGAACTTCTCTTGTTCGCTGGCGGCACGCGCCAGGATCCACTGCCGGAAGGCGGCTATTTTACCCAGTTCTGCCTGGCTGTCATGACATACCAGATAAAAAGCGTTTTTACTGACCAACACATCGTTGAACGGGCACACCAGGCGACCGGCTTCAATCTCGGTTTGCGCCATCACGTTGTTCACCAGCGCCACGCCCTGACCGTGCACCGCCGCCTGCACCACCATGGCGCTGTGGCTGAAGATCGGCCCCTGCTGCACGTTGATGTGCTGCAACCCCAGCTGGCGCGTATAGGCCAGCCAGTCGCGGCGTGAAACGTCATGCAGCAACGTATGATAAGCCAGATCCTCTGCGGTTTTCAGCGGATGATCGCCGGTCAGCAGGCTCGGCGAACACACCGGCAGCAGATATTCCGCATACAGGCGCTCGGCGCGCAGCCCCGGCCAGTTGCCGCGGCCGTAGAAAATCGCCACGTCGACGTCGTCCGCCAGCTTGTCCTCCTCGCGGTCCACCGCCTGGATGCGCACGTCGATCCCCGGATAAGCTGAGTTAAAGCCGGACAGGCGCGGCACCAGCCACTGAATGGCGAAGCTCGGCGGCAGACTGACGGTCAATGCCCCCTTGGCGCTGCGCGCCTGCAGCTTGCGCGTCGCCTCGTTGATCGAAGAGAAGATCTCCTTGATATCAAGGTAGTAACTTTGGCCCTCTTCGGTCAGCAGCAGCGAGCGGTTGCGCCGGCGAAACAGCTTCAGCCCGAGGAAGTCCTCCAGCGACTTGATCTGGTGGCTCACCGCGGCCTGGGTCACGAACAGCTCTTCCGCCGCCTTGGTAAAACTCAGGTGGCGAGCGGCCGCATCGAACACACGCAGTGCATTGAGGGGAGGTAAGCGTTTAGACATTAAATTAGCTACTTTTGTGTAACATTAATCCGAATGATTCGGCGCCGAAAATCGGGCGGCTTTGTGTGGCAAGCCATCGGTAAACGCTAACGGCGTATTGCCATTAGTTTTTTTAATCCGAGCCATTATAATTTGTCCGTTGAGGATGCGCCAGCAAATACCTATAGTGGCGGCACTTCCCGGGCCGGAACGAAAAGGGAGTGGGTGTCGAGGACGCCGATGAACTTTTGGCTTGTGGTTGTGATGTTGTGTTTGCAAATTGTCCGGCGATTCCGGACATGGTAGCTAGGCTACTGTTTTTTCACTTCCTGTACATTTACCCTGTCTGTCCATAGTGATTTTATGCAGCACCGCAAAACTTGCGGTGCTTTTTTTTGCCTGACGATTACTGGTTGCTTTCAACCATCTCTTTCACATCGGCGCGGTTGATCTGCTGCTCGACGCCGTTGGCGTCTTTATAGCTGATCATGCCGGTATCGTTGTCCACTTTAGGCTTGCCGTCAGCGACAATGGTGCGTCCGTCATTGGTATGCATCACGTAGTTGCTGGAACAGGCGGCCAGGGTGAACGTAAGCATCAGGGCAGAGAGAACTGCAGCTGTTTTCTTCATTGAGGACTCCTTTGTAGTTTTAAATGCTGAAAAATACCTTTTATGTGTATAGATGCGATTAATTAGCGCACATTTAATAGCATAACAAACTTTCCCAATTTTGCCAGCCGATAAGTCCTAATCGGCGGGAGCGCTTGTCACCGGCGGCAAAATAGGACAGGATCACCCATCGACTCAAGCCAGTGACAATCAGGGTATGACGCCTTTTAACCCCAGCCTTTTTCGCCAACAGTTTCCCGCGCTCGCGCAGGACGGCATCTATCTGGACAGCGCCGCCACCGCGTTGAAACCGCAGGCGGTCATCGACGCCACGCTGCAATTTTATCGCGATGACGCCGCCACCGTGCACCGCAGCCAGCATCGGGCGGCGCAGGATCTGACTGCCCGCTTCGAGCAGGCACGCGGCCAGGTGGCGCAGCTGATCAACGCGCCATCGGCCGACGATATCATCTGGACGCGCGGCACCACCGAGGCGATCAACCTGGTGGCGCAGAGCTACCTGCGCCCGCGTCTGCAACCGGGCGATGAAATCCTGGTGAGCGAAGCGGAACACCACGCCAACCTGATCCCCTGGCTGATGGTGGCAGAGCAAACCGGCGCGCGGGTGGTGAAACTGCCCATCGGCGCCGATCGGTTGCCGGACTTGACGCAGCTGCCCGCCCTGCTCAACGACAAAACCCGCCTGCTAGCGCTGGGGCAAATGTCCAACGTCACCGGCGGCTGCCCGGATCTGGCGCCGGCGATCGCGCTGGCGCATGCCGCCGGCGCACGCGTGATGATCGACGGCGCGCAGGGCGTGGTTCACGGCCCGGCCGACGTACAGCGGCTCGACATCGATTTCTACGCCTTCTCCGGCCACAAGCTGTATGGCCCGACCGGCATCGGCGCGCTGTACGGTAAAACCGAGCTGCTGGCGCAAATGGCGCCGTGGCAAGGCGGCGGCAAGATGCTGACCCAGGCGTCGTTCGACGGCTTTACCCCGCAAAAACCGCCGCACTGCTTCGAAGCCGGCACGCCAAACATCGCCGGCGTGCTGGGGTTGGCCGCGGCGGTCACCTGGCTGAGCGAACAGGACATGGCGGCGGCGGAGCGCTACAGCCGCGAACTGGCTGATCAGGCGGAACAACGGTTGGCGCAGCTGCCGGGCTTTCGCAGCTTCCGCAGCTCCGGTTCCAGCCTGCTGGCATTCGACATCGCCGGCGTACACCACAGCGACATCGTCACGCTGCTGGCGGAGCAAGGCATTGCGCTGCGCGCCGGTCAGCACTGCGCGCAGCCGCTGATGGCTGCGTTAGGCGTCAGCGGCACGCTGCGCGCGTCGTTCGCCCCCTACAATACGCAACAGGACGTCGATACGCTGGTCAGCGCGTTGACTCACGCCCTCGATCTGCTGGCCGACTGACTTGACTCCCGGAGACGCTATGCTCGCCCCCCATCCTTTTGGCCGAGAGATCACCGCCGAAGCGTTGATTGCCACCTTCAGCGCACTGAAGCAGTGGGAAGACCGCTACCGCCAGCTGATTATGCTCGCGAAGCGGCTGCCGCCGCTGCCGGAGGCCTTGCGCAGTGACGAAATGGCGTTGAGCGGGTGTGAAAACCGCGTCTGGTTGGGGCACCAGTTGCTGGAAGACGGCACGCTGCACTTCTATGGCGACAGCGAAGGCCGCATCGTGCGCGGCCTGCTGGCGGTGCTGCTGACCGAAGTGGAAGGGAAAACGCCGCAGCAGATCGCCGCATTGGATCCGCTGGCGCTGTTCGATCGGTTAGCGCTGCGCGCGCAGCTGAGCGCCACCCGCGCCAGCGGCCTGGCGGCGTTGGCCGCCGCCGTAAAGGCGATCGCCGCCCGTTACGCCTGACGCGCCGCCTTCGCCACCATCTTTTTCAGCGCGTGCGAGACGGCGACGAAGCCGAAGGTCGCGGTGACCATGGTCGCCGCGCCGAATCCCGCGCTGCAATCCATCCTTTTCGGCCCTTCCGCCGTGCTGCGCGAAGCGCACACCGAACCGTCCGGTTGTGGGTAAACCAGCGGCTCGCTGGAGAAGACGCAGTCGATACCCAGCTTGCCCTTGCCGTTTTTCACCACGTTGAAATCGTGCTTCAGCCGTTCGCGCAGCTTGGCGGCCAGCGGATCCTGGATGGTTTTGGCCAGATCGGCCACTTCGATCTTGGTCGGATCAGTCTGCCCGCCGGCACCGCCGGTGGTCACCACCGGGATCTTGAAGCGGCGGCAGTATGACAGCAACGCCGCCTTCGGCCGCACGCTGTCGATCGCGTCGATGACGTAGCTGAAGTTATGGTCCAGCAGCTCGGCGACGTTGTCCGGGGTGATAAAATCGTCGATGCAGGTCACCCGGCATTCCGGGTTGATCGCCAGGATACGCTCCGCCATCACCTCGGTTTTCGATTGCCCGACGTGCTGGCGCAACGCGTGGATCTGGCGGTTGGTATTGGTGACGCAAACATCATCCATGTCGATCAGGGTGATGGCGCCGATACCGGTGCGCGCCAGCGCCTCAGCCGCCCAGGAACCCACGCCGCCGATGCCGATCACACAGACGTGTGCCTGCGCGAACACCGCCAGCGCCTGCTGGCCGTACAACCGCGCCGTGCCGCCGAAACGCTGCAGATAGGCTTCCGAATAAGCTGTGCTCATAACGCTTTAATTACCTTCGTAATGCAAATGATAAGGGCCGGAAAATCCGGCCCTTGCGGGTCAATCTTTTCACGCCGTATGCGTTTACCGAGTGGCCAGCAATGCACCGCCGCCGGTTGACTGATTGGCGCTGAACAACTGACCGCCGCCGTTGTTCTTCAACACCCAGACGCGGCCATAGTGGTTGTAGTACCCCGCCGAGTGGCCGGCTTCCGGCCCGATGCCCTGATACATGTCAAAATGCTGGCCCTTGATGGCGCCACCCACGTCGAGCGCGACCATCAGGCGCATCTCGTATTTTCCCGTGAATTTACCCTTGTTGTCCAGCAGCGGTACTTCGGCCAACAGCGTGGTACCCGCCGGGATCAGCGAACGATCGGAAGCTACCGAGGCTTTGGCAACCAACGGCACCGCGCTGGCGCCCTTCACCGGCGCAAAAGCTTCCGGACGGAAGAACACGAACGACGGATTCTGTTCCAGCAGCTCACGCACCTCTGCAGCGCTGTGGGTATCCGCCCACTGACGGATCGCCTGCATCGACATGTCCGCCTTGGCCACTTCGCCACGATCGATCAGCACCTTGCCGATGCTGCGATAGGCGTGACCGTTCTTGCCGCCATAGCCGAAGAACACCAGCGGCTGGCCGTTGCCGTAGTCGACATAGCCACTGCCCTGGACTTCCATCATGAAGTTGTCCATCAGCGAATTGGTGTAAGCGATGATATAGCGATCGTCGAGCGCACCGGAATAGATGCCCGCGCGATCCGGCAAGCGGCCTCTGCCCTTCGGCGGCATGCGGTACAGCGGATAGCGGAACTCGCCCTGTTGGGTATAGCGCGCCTGCACCACCGGCGTGTAGTAGCCGGTAAACTGCACGTTGCCATAATTGTCGACGCCTTCCATCTGGTAAGCGCTGAGGCCGTACTGGCTCAGCATGCGCGTGTCGGCGCCGGACGCCATCCAGCTTTGTACCGCCTGATAGGTGCTGTTGTTGCGGTTAAACAGCGAAGGCGACGCGTACTTGATCTCCATCAGCTGATCCGAGTAATCCCTGGCGTTGACCGGCGAACCTTTGGCATTGGGCTGATTGACCAGCTCCAGCGATTGATCCAGACGTCCGTCTTTATATTGCTGACCCCGATCGGTCGGCTTGGACGAACATCCCGCCAACACCGCCACCATCAACCCGCCCAGCAGGTATTTGCCCCAACGTCCTTTCATCGCGCACACTCTCAAACTGATATGATCTACCGGCTGAACGATAACAAACGCTCATTGATAAAGGAATCGCTGCAAATAAAAAAAGCCGCGCGGAGGATGGTGATGAAAAAGAAGGCAAATTGCGGGCAAATCCAGCAGAAAAACGGGTTTAGGCCAATAAAATGCAAAAAGGGTTTGCAACAAAACGCACGGAGAGTATAGTGCGCATCCATCGGACGCGGGGTGGAGCAGCCTGGTAGCTCGTCGGGCTCATAACCCGAAGGTCGTCGGTTCAAATCCGGCCCCCGCAACCAACCGATGCCGCATTGGCGGTATTTGCGTTTGGCTTCGATAACAAAGTATTATACGGACGCGGGGTGGAGCAGCCTGGTAGCTCGTCGGGCTCATAACCCGAAGGTCGTCGGTTCAAATCCGGCCCCCGCAACCAACCGAATGTCGTACCAGCGGCATAACATGAACGGTGGTTTGGTAGTAATACAGCATCAAGACGGACGCGGGGTGGAGCAGCCTGGTAGCTCGTCGGGCTCATAACCCGAAGGTCGTCGGTTCAAATCCGGCCTCCGCAACCAACTCTTGATGACAACAGATAAGCACCCTGACGGGTGTTTTTTTGTATCTGCAATCCGCAAAAATAGCCGGACTCGCGCCCGGCCCTGCTTTTATCGGCTCGCCAGCGCACCACCGTTGGCGAAATAAGCCTTGATCCCCGCCAGAATCGACTCCGCCACCTGCTGCTGGAAATGGCTGGTGCGCAGCTTGCGCTCCTCTTCAATGTTGCTGATAAACGCCGTTTCCACCAGGATCGACGGGATATCCGGCGCCTTCAACACCGCAAAACCGGCCTGATCGACGCGATTCTTGTGCAACCGGTTGATTTTCCCCATCCGATTCAACACTTCCTTGCCGAACTTCAGGCTGTCGTTGATGGTCGCGGTCTGAATCAGATCGAACATGGTATGGTCGAGATAGCGGTCGCCGCTCTTGCTGACGCCGCCGATTTGGTCCGACGCGTTCTGCGTCTGCGCCAGGAACTTGGCTGCCGAGCTGGTGGCGCCTTTAGTGGACAACGCGAACACCGATGAACCGCGCGCGGCACGGCTGGTAAAGGCGTCGGCGTGAATCGAAACGAACAGATCGGCGCGCTGCTTGCGGGCCTTGGCGACACGCACCTTGAGCGGGATAAACACATCTTCGTTGCGCGTCATGAACACCTTCATGTTCGGCTCGCGCTTGATCATAGCGCTCAGCTTGCGGGCAATCTGCAGCACGATGTCTTTCTCGCGCGTCTTGTACTTGCCGATCGCGCCGGGATCTTCGCCGCCGTGGCCAGGATCCAGCATGATGACGATCGGCCGATCGCGCCCCGCTTTGCCGGCCTGCGGCGCTTCCGGTGGCAGCGTGCGCTCCAGATCGCCCTTGTTGTAATCTTCCAGTAACGCCAGTAGCGGATCATACTCCTCACCGCCGCTGCCGCCCTTGGTCGGGTAGAGATCCATCACCAGACGGTTGCGATACTCCGGCACCGGCGCCAGCGTGAAAATATGCGGGCTGACGCTCTGCTTGAGCTCCAGCACCAGCCGCACGGTATTCTGATCGAACTGGCCGACGCGCGCCTGCTTGAGATACGGATCGTCGGCACGCACCTGCCCGGCAATGCCTTTCAGCACGCTGTTGAGGTGTACGCCTTCGATATCCACCACCACGCGATCGGGATTGGTCAGGGCAAACTGCTTGTATTTCAGTTCGACGTTGGATTCGAGCGTGACGCGGGTATAAGTCGAGGATGGCCAGACGCGCACGGCGATCACGTGCGATGACGCGGCGAAGCCCGTGCGACTCACACTCAGCAACCAGCTGGCGGCAACGCCCTGTAATAAACGACGGCGGCCCAGATTGTGATTAGAGTTTGGCATGCGGCTCCGGCAGTAATAGCTGTTTACAACAGATGAAAAAAACACCAATAGAATGGGGATGCCGAAAACTTTAACCAATCATTCCAGCCCTGTCATCAGAAAATCTTTTTATGGTTTTTCAATTTATTAACGATTTAGCACCCTTAGCGCACTCTTCATGACGATTTCCCACTTGCCATTGGCGCAATAAAAGAATAAAAATACAAAAATATCGTATAAATATGCAAAAGAGGTTTAGCCGTGAAGGAACGTAGTACAGAGCTGGTGCAAGGATTCCGTCACTCAGTCCCCTATATCAACGCCCACCGCGGCAAAACGTTTGTCATCATGCTCGGCGGGGAAGCCATCGAACACGAGAATTTCTCCAATATCGTCAACGATATCGGGCTGCTGCATAGTCTGGGCATTCGCCTGGTGGTGGTTTACGGCGCACGGCCGCAGATCGACGCCAATCTGGCGCAACATAACCATGAGCCGATCTACCACAAGCACATCCGCGTGACCGACGCCCATACGCTCGAACTGGTCAAGCAGGCCGCCGGTTTATTGCAGCTCGACATCACCGCCCGGCTGTCGATGAGCCTCAACAACACGCCGCTGCAAGGCGCGCACATTAACGTGGTCAGCGGCAACTTCATCATCGCACAGCCGCTGGGCATCGATGACGGCATCGACTACTGCCACAGCGGCCGTATTCGCCGTATAGATGAAGAAGCGATCCACCGCCAGCTCGACAGCAACGCCATCGTGCTGATCGGCCCGGTCGCAGTTTCGGTCACCGGCGAGAGCTTCAACCTGACTTCGGAAGAAGTGGCTACCCAGTTGGCGATCAAACTGAAAGCGGAAAAAATGATCGGTTTCTGCTCCTCACAAGGCGTGACCGACGCGGAAGGCAACATCCTTTCCGAGCTGTTCCCCAACGACGCGCAAAAGCGCCTTGAAGAGCTGGAGGAAGGCGGCGACTACCATTCCGGCACCGTGCGCTTCCTGCGCGGCGCGGTGAAAGGCTGCCGCAGCGGCGTGCGCCGCAGCCACCTGATCAGCTACCAGGAGGACGGTGCGCTGGTGCAGGAGCTGTTCTCGCGCGACGGCATCGGCACCCAAATCGTGATGGAAAGCGCCGAGCAGGTGCGCCGGGCGACGATCAACGACATCGGCGGCATCCTGGAGCTGATTCGGCCACTCGAGCAGCAGGGTATTCTGGTGCGCCGTTCGCGTGAACAGCTGGAGATGGAGATCGACAAGTTCACCATTATCGAACGCGACAACCTGACCATCGCCTGCGCGGCGCTGTACCCGTTCTTAGAGGAAAAAATCGGTGAGATGGCCTGTGTCGCGGTGCATCCCGATTACCGCAGCTCATCGCGCGGCGAGATGCTGCTGCAACGGGTGGAAAATCAGGCGCGGCAGATGGGGCTGAAGAAGCTGTTCGTGCTGACCACCCGCAGCATCCACTGGTTCCAGGAGCGTGGATTCACCCCGGCGGAAGTCGACGTGCTGCCGATGCAAAAACAGGCGCTGTACAACTACCAGCGCCGTTCCAAAATCCTGCTGGCCGATCTGTAATCCCCGCGGCGCGGCCGTTGCCGCGCCCCTTCAACGCTAACGCTTATTCCGTCGCCTGCAGCCGTTCAGCCAATCCGCTACGACGCTGAGTCGGCATGCGAATGGCCCGCAGCAACACCGCCTCCGTGGCATACAGCGAGAGCTGCTTACGCGCGCGAGTGATCGCGGTATAGACCAGCTCACGCGTCAGCACCGGCAGGAAGTGATTCGGCAACACCAGGACCGTATGGTCAAACTCCGATCCCTGAGATTTGTGCACCGTCATGGCATAGGCGGTTTCATGCGCCGGCAAACGGCTCGGCTGCACCGACTTGATGCTGCCGTCCGGCAGCTGGAAATGCACGCGCAGATCGCCGTGCTCATCCGGCAGCGTAATGCCGATATCCCCATTGAACAGCCCCAGCGCGCTGTCGTTGCGGCCGATCATCACCGGCCGCCCCTGGTACCAGCGGCCGAGCACGCCCGGTTTGCGGTCGATCAGACCGGCGCGCTGTAGCCCAAGCTCAATACGATCATTCAGGCCGGCGACGCCGAACGGCCCTTCACGCAGCGCGCACAGTACCTGAAAACGGCCAAAGGCCGCCAGCACCGCCGCCGCGTCCGCGCCTTCGGCGGTCAGCCGCAAATAGTCGCGATAGCCCGCCACGCAGGCATCCAACAGCGCCTGATACTCTTCACTCGTCGCCAGCGCAAAACCCGAAACATCGCCGAAACTGCCGTTTAATGCCGCCAGCGCGCGATCCCCCGCGCCGGCGTTGACCGCCAACGCCAGCTGGCCGATGCCGGAACGGGCATCGAAACGGTAGCTCTTGCGCAGCAGACACAGGCTGTCGCGCACCGCCGCTTCCGCGTCGGCCTGCCGCCCTTCGATCGAACAGCCGGTCAGGCGGCTCAGCTCTGCGGCACGCGCATCGCTGTATCCCTGCTCGGCAAAACGGCAAATATCTCCCAGCACCGCACCGGCCTCCACCGAGGCCAACTGATCGCGGTCGCCGAGGAAAATCACCCGCGCCCGATCGGGCAGCGCGGCAATCAGGCGCGCCATCATCGGCAGATCGACCATCGAGGCCTCATCCACCACCAGCACATCCAAATGCAGCCGGTTGCCACGGTGATAGCGCATGCGCTGACTGTTCGGTTGCGCTCCCAACAGACGGTGCAACGTCGCCGCCTCCGTCGGGAACAACGCCTGCTGCGCCGGGGTCAATGCCAGTTGACGGCTGGCGCTGCCAAGCGACTCCGTCAGGCGCGCCGCCGCCTTGCCGGTCGGCGCCGCCAGCTGGATGCGCAAGCGTTCGCCTTCATCCAGCTGCACCAGCGCCGCCAACAGCTTGGCGACGGTGGTGGTTTTACCGGTACCCGGTCCGCCGGAAATGACCGCGATGCGCCGCGTGGCGGCCACCGCAGCGGCGATCTTCTGCCAATCGGGTTCGTCGCTCGCCGCGCCGAACAAGCGGTCGAGAATGGTGCGAAGCTCAGCCTCCGGCACCGCCAGCGTCTCACCTTCGCCGCCGATAAACGCCGCCACTTCACCTTCGTTTTGCCACATGCGCTGCAGATACAGGCGCGGCCCGCGCAGTACCAGCGGCGTTGCGCCGCTGCCGTCCCCGACCGCCGCACTGGCCGCCAAACGCTGCTGCCAACGCGTGCTATCCGGCCGCCCGGCCGCCTCCCACACCGCCAGCGCCAGCGCCGGTTGGCGCCCTTCAAACAACGTGTCCGCCTGCAGCTGCTCCAGCATCAGGCAGACATGACCGGCCCCCGCCTCTGCGCTCAGGCAGGCGGCGGCCAGCAAAATATCAGGCTCGTCTTCGTTCGCCACCACGCGGGCGAACTGCACGTCCAGCGGGCGCAGCACGCCAAGCGCCACCGCCTGCTCCAGCAGTGCGATCATGATCCTTCCTCCGCCGCCGCCGCCTCACCGCTGAACAAGCGATCCATCCCCTCCACCAACTCAAACTCGGGGAGACAGGTGAAAATGCCATTGCCCGGGTGCGCCGCATCCACGCCGCGCAGGAACAGGTAAATCACCCCACCAAAATGGCGTCGGTAATCGTAATCCGGCAACCGATGACGCAGATAACGATGCAGCGCCAGCGTATACAGCTGGTATTGCAGATCGTAACGATGCTCCGCCATCGCCTGCTCCATCGCCGGCCGGGTATAGGCACCGCTGTCTTCCCCCAGCCAGTTGGACTTGTAGTCCAGCAGGTAGTACTTGCCCTGCCAGCAGAACACCAGGTCGATAAAGCCTTTCAGCATGCCCTGCACCTGATGAAAATCCAGCGCCGGACAGCGGGCGGAAAGCGGATCGTAACGCTTCACCAGGGCATCGAGCGCCTTCGCCTGCAACAGCCGGTTGATCGGCAAATAGAACTGTAGCTCGGCCTGCTTGTGCTGCGGCGTCAGCGCCGCCAGCGTCACGCCGCTGTCGTCGAGCGGCGTGTTGAGCAATACCCGCATCCACGCCAGCAAAATCGGCTGCCAATGTTCGGCGAACCCGTGCTGTTGCAATTGTGCCAGTAGCCACTGTTCGTCCAGCGGCTGAGTGAAGTCCAGCGTTTCAAACAGGCTGTGCAGGAAGGTGCCGGGCGTTGCGCCGCGCGGGAAGGTATGCGGTGTAAGCGCTGGCTCACTCTCATCCCCCCGCTCGCCCGCGGCGTCGACATCCAGACGCGGCAGCAGATCCTGCATCAGGCTCGCGCCATGCTGTTGTAAACCGGTATAGCTGGTCACCCGCCAAAAATCCTGGATCCGCCGGGTAAAACTTTTCGCCGCCAACGCTTCGGCCGACGCCGCCTGGGGCTGCCAGGGCGCCTCATCCGGCGGTTCCACCAGCGACAGCGCAATGCCGCCGCCCACCAATTGCTGCAGGCGTTCCTGCAGATACACAGCGTCTCCGGGCTGCCCACCCTGCACCAGATAACCCAATGCGCTGCGGTGCAGATCGGTATCGCCCTGCTTCTTGCGCGTGCCCTGGAACAACGGCGCAATGCCGATGCTGCAGTGATACACCGAGCGGGTCAGCGCCACGTACAGCAGACGCAGGTCTTCCGCTAACCGCTCCTCCTCCGCCCAGGCCTGGCTCTCTTCATTGGCGTCGAGATCCAGCAACGCCTGGAAACTGTGGCGATCGTGATACAGCGCCTGTTGCTGCTGGCGGAAGTTGCCGACGAACGGCAGCCACACCAGATCGAATTCCAGCCCCTTGGATTTGTGAATCGTGATCACCTTCACCAAATGCCGGTCGCTCTCCAGCCTCAGTTGCTGGTTGTCGGACTGGCGATTAGGCTGAGCAATCTGCTGCGCCAGCCAGCGCACCAGCGCATGCTCGCTGTCGAGCTGCGCCGCCGCTTCTTGCAACAGCTCCCCCAGATGCAGCACGTCGGTCAAGCGACGCTCGCCGCCGGCACTGGCCAGCAGGTTCTCCGCCAGCTGGCGCGCTTTCATCACCTCGCTCAGCATCGGCAACACGCCGCGGCGCAGCCAGAGCGTGCGGTAATTGTCGAATTCATTAACCAACGCGTCCCAGGCGCGTTCATCACGGCTCAGGCCGTCCAGCGTCGGCGCGTCCAGCCCCATCAGCCCGGTGGCCATGGCGCTGCGCAGCGTGCGCTCTTGTTCTGGCGCCAACACCGCCTGCAACAACCACAGCAGGTCTTTGGCCTCCGGGGTGTCGAACACGCTATCGCGGTTGGACAGATACACCGACGGAATAGAAAGCGCACTCAGCGCATCGCGCACCAACGCCGCCTCATTGCGGCTGCGCACCAGCACCGTGATGTCGGAGGCTTGTACCGGCCTTGGCTTCTTGCCGCCCTGCAGCCACGCCTGGCCCTGCTGCCCGGCGCTGAGCCAGTCGCGAATTTGCGTGGCGCACAGGCGCGCCATCAGCTGTTGGTAATCACTTACACCGGCGCCTTCCCCCTGCTGCAGCCAGAACTGCATCGCCGGTTGCGGCTTGCCGTGCAGGTCAAACGCCAGCCCTTGGTTCTTTTCCGCTGCGCTGACCTCGATAAAGGGGATTTGGCCGAACAGGAAAGGCTTTTCTACCTGAGAAAACAGCTGATTAACGCTGGCGACCATCGACGGCGACGAGCGCCAGTTGGTCTCCAGCGTATAGTGGGCGCTCACCTCTGAGCGCGCCCGCATGTAGGTAAAGATGTCGGCGCCGCGGAAGGCGTAAATCGCCTGCTTGGGATCGCCGATCAACAGCAGGCCGCAATCGGGCCGGCCGACGTAAAGCTTTTGGAAAATGCGGTATTGCTGTGGATCGGTATCCTGGAATTCATCGATCATCGCCACCGGGTAACGCTGGCGGATCGCCTGTGCCAGCTGTTCGCCGCCACCGCTTTGCAAGGCGCCGTCCAGTCGGCTGAGCAGGTCGTCAAACCCCAGCTCGGCACGCTGGCGCTTTTCTTGCTGAATGGAAGTGCGGATCTCGCTGAGCGCGCGCGCCATGATCAGGTCGCGCAGCGTCAAGGGTTCATCAAACAGCTCGTCGATCGCCGTGAACAGCGCATGCCGCGGCGGCTCGCCTTTCTTGGTCTTCTCCATCAGCACCGACTGGCGAAATTTATCCAGTTCCTTCGGCAGTTGGTAGTCCTGAGTCTCCTGCCCGCTCCATTCGCCGACCTTGTTCAGCCAGTTCGGCAGGTGTTTACTGCTGTAACTGCGCTTATCGACGCCGGACTGGGCGATCAACGCCTCCAGATCGCCCGCCACCGCACGCCATTGCGCCTTGATGGCATCGATGCGCGCGACGATCTGCTCGTGCCGCATCAGGACGGTTTCTTCGTCCTTTGGCGGCCGACGCAGCGCCGGCGCCTCACCGTGCAGATAGCCGGAAAGATCGGCCAGCAACGCTTCAGGGCCGCTCCACTCCTGGCTGACCGCTCGCGCCACGCCCAGCGGCAACGGATAGCAGTGGCGACGCCAGAAATCGGCACAGGCCTGCCGCCGCAGCGGCAGCTCGTCCTGCACCAGCGTTTGTTCAAACAGCATGCCGGACTCAAAGGCGTTGTGCGTCAACATTCGTTGGCAAAAGCCGTGAATGGTGTAGATCGCCGCTTCGTCCATCTGCCGCTCCGCCGCCAGCAGCTGCGATGCGGCGTCGGTCAAATCGTCAATTTCAGCCATCAGCGCCGAAAAAAGCGGGTTGGCGCTGACGCCCCGCACGCAGGCGATACGCAGCCCGTGAATATTGTCGCGGATACGTCCGCGCAGCTCCTCGGTGGCGGCCTCGGTAAAGGTCACCACCAGGATTTCTTCGACCGTCAGCGGGCGGGGAAACGCTGCTTCACCGCCCAACCCCAGCAGCAAACGCAAATACAGCGCGCCGATGGTAAAGGTTTTACCGGTGCCCGCCGACGCCTCGATCAGGCGTTCGCCGAACAGCGGTAACGTCAGCGGCTCCAGCCTCTGCGGGGCAACTTCCGTCATGGCGTCGCCACTTTGCGCGGCAGGATCTGCTGCAATGCAGACGCGTTCGGATAGGTAACCCAATCCTTAGGCGCCGCGTAATCCGCCTTGTCTTGCCCGCTGCCGCTCACCTGCGACAGCACCGCCAGCCCCTGCGGTTGGATCACCGCCTGGTGGAAATAATCCGCCAGCTTGGCCGGCGTCAGCTGTTGCACCTGCGCAATCAGCTTCTGACGGGTATCGAAGGCGAAATTGCCGCGATCGAAATCGTTGGCGAACCGGCTGGCTTCTTCGCTCAGGGTTTGCGGCCGCTGCTTCAGCTCATTGATGAGCGCCTGTTTGTACTGCTCAAAATCGGCCTCGCTCATTTCACGCAGGCGCTTCTCGGTTTTCGGGTAGAAATCCTGATAGCGCTGGTACAGGTAGGCCGGCTGCTTGCTGTTGCTCTGCAGCAGGAAGCCCACGCCCCACTGGCGCCCCACCGACATCGGGAAGGCGAAGACCGCATACCCCAATTGCTCCTGAGTGCGCAGCTGGCTGTAGAACCACGGCTGAATGATCTGCCCCAGCAGCGAGCTGTAGGCCATGCCGGTCACTTCGTCGTAGCCGGTCGGCACATAGACCGCCGCCAGCGCCGAGTCGGTGCTGCTGCCCACCTGTTGCAGGTTGGCCAGCTGATTCTTGTCCACCACCACGTCTTCGCCGTGCCACCATTCGATGCCGGTACAGCCCAGACGATGTTTCAGCGTCGACGCCAACGTGTCGACCTGCTGCTTGCTCATGTTGCCCACCACCAACAGCTCCGGCGTGGCCTCCGCCAACAGGCTGTCGCGATAAGCCAGCACGTCTTTCAGCGTCAGCGTCTTCAGCACTTCACGGCGCTCGCTACGTTCGGAATACGGCACGCGGGAAACCATCTGCACCGGCTGAATGGCCAGTTCAAACGCCTTGCCCTTCTCGGCGGCGTCCAACTGCTCCAGGTACCAGGACTTGGCCTGCGCCAGCTGATCTTCCGTCGGCGTGAAGCTGGAATAGCCCTCGATCAGCGCCGTCAGCAACTGCGGCAGGCGCTGGGTAAAACCGTTGGCGTTAAACATCAGGCCGTTGTTCGGCGACGTCGAGAAGCTCAGCCCACCGACCGATGCCTGATAGCTCAGCTGATCCAGTGCGAGGCCGGCCAGATAATCCGTCAGCGAGAACAGCACCTGGTTGCGCGCGGAATCCATGGTCTTGGCGTTGCGGAAAGCGACGGTGACGTCGGCCTTCGGCTCGTCGGCGAAGTAACGGCTCGGCATGTACAGCACGCGCAGGCCGGGTTTATCCACCACCATTTCCGGCTTTTTGAACTCGTGCGACGGTTTGGTCAGGGTGAAATCATCCGGAATGTACGGATTGAGCGCCGGCAACGACAGGGCAATGCCGCTGCCCAGCTGCTGCCACTGCGTAAAGCGCTGCGGCGTGATTTTGTCGACCTGGTAAGGCGCGTTGACGAAATAGGCCGTCTTGTTGTGCGGCTCATCGGGGCTGACGAACCAGATGCGCGCATTTTGCGGCGTCATGGCGTCCAGGCGTTCGGCAATCGCCTTAGGATCATAGCGATCGGCCAGGTAAGGCGCATCCAGCGCATGCTCAACCGGCACGCGCAGCATGGTGTCCACCAGCCATTCGATGTAGTCCATATCGCGCGTGATCGACGGATAACGGAAGTCCAGGTTCAGAACATGCGAGATTTCGTCGAAGTAGCTCTGCTTAATACCTTCGCTGCGCAGCATTTTCAGATAGTTGAAAATGGCGGCGACGACCTCGTCGCGTTTGGCCAGACCTTTGTCGGTCAGTGAAACGCTGATGGCGAAGACGCCGCCGTTGCGATCGACCATCGGATCCGCGCCGGCATTGATGGCGTCCGCCAGCCCTTGTTTCTGCAACCAGTCAGACAGGGTGTTTTTGCTGCGGTTGCCGATCAGGTAGCTGATGTAGGTATCGGTTTTGCTGCGAAACGCGGCGCTGTTGTTATCGATGCGGAACTCGACCTTCAGCTGCTTGCGCGGCTGTGCCGGCACATAGTGAATGATGATGCCCTGCTGTTCCGGCGTCACGGCCGGCACGGTGATCGGCGGCACGCTGGCGTCGTGATTCGGCACGCGGCCAAAGGTTTTCGCCGCAATATCAGCCAGCTGCGGCAGCGGCTGATTACCGTACAAAACGCCCATCATCAGGTTGGCGGAGTAGTAGCGTTTATAGAAGCCGGTCAGTTCATCATGCAACTTGCTGTCCGGCTTGTCTTTCAGCGTATCGAGATTACCGCCAGAGAAGCGCGCGCTCGGGTGCGCCGGGTTAAGGGTTTCCGCGCCGACCTGCGCCATGCGCATGCCGTCGCGCGAACGCGCCATCGTCAATTCGGCGTTCACCGCGTTGCGCTCACGATCGGCATTGCCCGGATCCAGCAGCGGCTCGGCAATGGCGTCGGCCATGCGATCGACCGCCGGCTCCAGCGCGTCATTTTCCACTTCCAGATAGAAGGCAGTGCGATAAGAGGCCGTGCTGGCGTTGTGGCTGCCGCCGTGCTTTTTCAGGAATTCGGAGAGGTTCTCCGGCTCTGGGTAACGTTTGGAGCCCATGAGCACCATATGCTCCAGATAGTGCGCCAAGCCCAGTTGGCTGTTCGGATCTTCGAGCGACCCGACCGGTAATGCCAGTGCCGCCAGCGATTTCGGTGCCTGGGCATCGGACACCAGCAACACCGTCATGCCGTTAGCCAACTTGATCGCCTCATACTGACGCGGATCGTGTTCGCTCTTGTTGATCTTCTCCGCCAGCGGTTGCCATCCTTGCGCGGCCCAACTCAACGGTGCCCAACACATAGCCAATAATACCAGCCCGGCGATACGGGCCAACTGTCTGCGCATATCCAAAATAAACCCCTATTCTGACGTCGCTACGCCCACTCCCTGACGTTGGCGACGTGCATCAAAACCACATAACCAAATCGGTACTCGCCGGGTTCTTCGCCAATGTGCGGCCCGAAACACGGCGGGTATATGCCTGTACGTTATGTAAGACCGGGAATTACCCCAATGGTTGAATATAACCTTTGTTATTTTTACCACCTCCCGCCGCACAGCACCACCGGGGGATTGTTACCCCAGGTTATGCCGCGCCACCGGCAACAGATAACGCTCTGTTTCGGCCAGAATTTGCGCCAAATATTCATTATCCAATTGGCGGAACACCCGCTGCACGTAGGGATCTTCCCCTTCTCCGGGAATGCGCTGATCGCCCTGCCAGGCCTGCAGCAATTTGGCGCGTGCCTTAATTTGCGCGTCTTCCTCCCAGTCGATTTGCTGCGTTTCCGGCAGATAACACTGACTCAACCATGCCCAGCCGCTCTTGTTCAGCAACAGCAACGGCTGACTCAGACCGCGCTGATAGCCCGCCAGCAGCTCCGCCAGCTGCGCCAGTGCTTCTTCTGGCGCCAGCGCGGCAAAGCGCCAGGCGGAGTTCTTGCGGCCATACATGCGGCTCTCGCCGGTGCCACCGGCACAGCAATACACCAGGTGCTCCAGCCACAGCAATATGCCGTCCACCGCCGACAGCGTAGCGGGCCGCCAGCGCAGCAGGCCGTCATCCTGCACCTGATGCAGCCAGCCGCTGAGACGTACGCCGGCGATATCGATATCCAGCTCAAGGCTATGGCTCTCTGCACGTTCCGCGCGCACCTGCTCGGCCAAATCGCTCATTTCTTCCTGCTGCTTTTGCCAATAGATTTCGCCGAAGGCGCCATAGGGCAAGCCGCCGGCGGCGCGTACCCGCTGGAACAACCGTTCGGGATCGTCGCCGTCGATTAGGGTATTCAGCAGTTGGCTATTGAACTGGTAGCGGCTGAGGTTATCCAGCGTGAAGGGCTCTTCGTCCGGCAGCTCGGTTTCTTCCAGGATAAAACTGACGCCCAAACGCAGCTGGAAGAAGGCGCGAACCGGATGGCGATAAAACCGCAGCAGCTCATCCAACGATATTTGCTGCAGCGCTTCGACGGGCAGCGGCTGGTTGAACGCCGGATGCGCCGCACCGCGACCATCGGCGGCAGGCAGCCACTCGGCGGCATAGCTTTGCTCCTCCGAGCCCGGCAAGAAATTCTCGGCAGCGAACGGCATGCGCGCATGCCACTTCAGCAAGTGCTCACCAACCCGCCGAGCGCTGTCGTCTGCGCTGAGTTCGTCATCTCCAGGCAGACAATAGCTTTGCTCCAGGTACTCCAGCAGCTCGGTGACCAGCACCGAAGGATAGCGCGGGCTGTTGTCCTGAATGGAACGGCCGATGAAGCTGATATACAGCCGCTGCTGAGCGGACAAAATCGCTTCCAGGAACAGATAGCGGTCGTCATCGCGACGGCTACGGTCGCCACGTTTGACCTGCTGCGCCATCAGATCGAACCCCAGCGGCGGCAGCGTGCGCGGATACACGCCGTCGTTCATGCCCAGCAGGCACACCACCTTGAACGGAATGGAACGCATCGGCATCAGCGTACAGAAGTTGATTTGCCCGGCGAGGAAGCGCTGACTGATGCGTTCCTGATCGAGGCGCGCCGCCAGATCGTCACGCAGAATGGTCAACGGCACCTCGTCGGGATAGCGCGCCGCCAGGCCAAAATTGATGGCCTGCTGCCACTGCTGTTCGATCAGCGCCAGCACGACTTCAGTGTCGCTATCCGCGGCGAAGAAGGCATCCAGCAGTTGCCGGCACAACGGCAGCCAAGCCTCGAGCGGGCGCGCTTCGCTCAAGATTTGCCGCCAGTGGCTGAGCTGCGCCAGCAGGTCTGCCAACTGCCCCGCCAACTCGGCGGCCAACCCGCTCGATTCGTCGTACGGTAAAATGCCCTGCCAATCGCCGGCATTGCTGTCCATCGCGTAGCCGAGCAACATGCGCGTAATGCCGAAGCGCCAGGTATGCTGGCCGGTAGCGGGCAGATCCAGTTCGCGCACGTTATCGTCGTCCAGGCCCCAGCGCACGCCGGATTCACCAACCCAGTGACGCAGCAGGCGCAGCCCCTCTTCGCCAATGGCGAAACGGGCGGCCAGGGCCGGCACTTCAAGCAGTGCCAGCACCTGTTCCGAGGTAAAGCGGCTTTGCGGCAGATCGAGCAGTGAAATGAACGCCTGCAGCGCCGGATGCGCCTGGCGCGCTTTACGGTCAGAAATGGCGAACGGCAGGTAGCGCTCGGCGGGGGCATTGCCGAACACCGCCTGAATGTAAGGCGTGTAGCTGTCGATATCCGCCACCATCACGATGATATCGCGCGGCGTCAACGACGGATCCTGCGCCAGCATGGTCAGCAGTTGATCGTGCAGCACCTCCACTTCCCGCTGCGGGCTGTGACAGGCGTGCAGGCTGAGGGAACGGTCATTCTCATCAAGCGGGCGTTTGCTGACGCTGCTTTCCAGCGTTTCTGCGGTAATACCGATCACCGCATGATCTTCCAACTCCAGCATGTCGCGCTGAACGGCGTGCAGCATGGTATCGGCCGGAATATCGACAAAAGCGTCGACCTCTTGCGCCCCTTCCATCTGCGACAGCAGATAGAGGTGATCGCGCCCCAGCTTACCCCAAGAGGCCAGCAGCGGGTTGCTGAGCTGCTGCTGACCTTCGGCGTCAAACAGGCGCGCCACGTCATCCGGCTCGCGGAACAGCCCCTGCTCACGAGCCTGGTGGTAGTGACGGCGTTTGCGACTCTGCAAGCGGGCCAGGAAAGCGTAGTCCTGAATGTCGCCCCAGTAATAACGACAGGGGTTGGTGAACATCAGGTGGATATCGATATGCCGTCCCAGCGCCTGCAGCGCCTCCAAATAGACCGGCGGCAACGCCGAGATGCCGCAGATAAACACCCGCGGCGGCAAACCGGGCGGGCACGCTTTTGCCTGCTCCAGCGCGTGGATAAAGCGGCTGTACAGATTGGCGCGGTGCCATTCCGGCTGCTCCAGCTCGCGCGTGTACTCAACCAGCCGCGCCCAGAGCGGCGCCTGCCATTGCTGAGCCTCCGCCAGACCGTCGATGCGCTCACCGCGCTGCCAACTCTCCAGCCACTGCGGGCGATAAACCAAGTATTGGTCAAACAGGTCGGCGACCCGGCCGGCCAGCTGATGAATCTTGCGCTTGTCGCCGTCATCGGTCAGATAGTGCTGCAGCGGCGCAAACGCCGGCTGGGTCAGCATCTCCGGCAGCAACCACATCAGCTTCCAGGTCATGGCGTCCTTGCTGAAGGCGCTCTCTTTCGGGATATCCGGCAACACCCGGGTGAACATGTCCCAAATAAAAGTCGCCGGCAGCGGAAACGCGACATTGGCGGCGATACCGAACTGTTCCGCCAGCTGCATTTGCAGCCATTGCGCCATACCGGGGCTCTGCACCAGCACCACTTCCTGTTGAAAAGGATCGGCCAACGGATCTCTGGCTATCAGCGTGCTGGTCAGCGTCTTCAATAAATCCAGCTGATTGGAATGATAAACCGTGAACATGAAGGCTCCTTTAAAACAAAAGACATACCGGATCAAAAACGGGCGCAATACCAGCGGCTCAGCGTTGCCCACTGCCGCTGCGGCGTTTGTACTCTGACCGTCAATCGGCGGCAATCATTCTCCGCATCGTCAAGCGCCGTCTCGCGTCGCCAATCTTCCGGCAGCGGTGCAGCCTCGAGCCGCCCGGTGACGGCGAACGCCTCCAACTGCTGGTGCGCCAGCGCCCACGCTTGCCGGTAGTGCCACTGGCGCTGAAACGACTGCAACAGCACCTGATGATACTGTAACAAGCCAAGCAGCGACACCGAGAACAGCAGGGCCGCCACCAATACCTCCGGCAGGCTGAAGCCGTTGCGGGATAGCCGCCCTGCGCGAGCGTTAGCCATCACAATCGGCCAGCCTTTTCTCGGGGCAAAAATCCAGCCGACCACCCTGCTGCGCTTGCACCTTGACAGCGGCCTCTGCATCGTCAAACGCGCCCCATTGATACAGCCAAAGCGGCTCACCGCCGCGCATCTCACCAAGGCCGCGGACCGTCACAACGCCCGCTCTGGCTGACAGCCGGGCACAGGCAGTCAGTTCCGCGCGTTGCCTGCATAACCAGGCCGCCGCACTCAGCTCGGCGCGCGGCCATCGCTGGCTCATGCCCCAGCTCAGCGCCGAAGCGGCCTGATTGTAAGCCTGAAGATAACGCTGCTGATCAGCGGCCAGTAACAGCGCGTTATCCAACTGCCGATGCTGAGCATTGAGCAACATCAGCCCCAGCGCCAACAGCAACATCACCGCCGCCAGGGTGCTACCGCCTCGCTGGGTTCGCCGGTTCATGGCAGCGCCGCCATTTCGACGCTCCCGCTCAGGCTGCGCCTGATACGCGTATCACTGGCGGAGCGCCCCGCCAGCGTCAGGCGAGCCAAGGTCGCACCGTGCTCGCCCCGCTCTATCGCCACATGAAACCGCTCAATGCGTACTTCGTCATGATCGAGTAGCCGCTCCCAGCCACCGCCATCGCATTGGCTCACGCCGCGCTGCCCTTCCAAGCCGCCATTGCGCAGCCGATACCCGAAATAGCCCGCATCCTCACCCGACGTGAGCCATTGCCCGCTGCGAGCGATGTCGTAGGCGACGATAACGCAGCTGCCCGCCGCTTCTCCCGATGCCTGGCCGATCAGCAGTGGACGGCCGGCGCACTGCCCGGCGCAAAAACCGGCGCGGCGTAGATCTTTCTCAATGCCGAACGCCAACTGCCGCAGCGTTGACTCCAGCCGAACGTGCTGACCGACGGCCACGCTTTGCTGGCGCAACAGCGGGTAAGTTTTCGCCGCGCCGAGTGCGATCACGCTGCCGAACACCAACGCCAACATCACCTCCGGCAAGGTAAAACCGCGTTCTAAAGTCAACATAGCGCCATGCCCCTGAGCCGCTGCCCTTCGCTGCACAAACGCAGCCGCCCACGGGCGGACAGCACCAGCCGCAGGCTGCCTGCGTCGTTGCTGAGAAGAATGTGCCCCGCCTGCGCGGTATTGCGCAAACCGTAAAATCCGATCTCTTTGTCGGTATAACCGCTCAGCGCAACGTCGCGATAAAACGGCGAAAAAACGGAGCCTTCGGCTGAACCGCAATCCGGCGGCGGCACGCCACCGCCCAGACACCAGGGCGTGCCGTTCTTGAACCACAGCAGCGTCGTGCGGTTACGCCAGTTGGCGTCCGCCTGCAATCGCAGCAAAAACGCCAGCAGCTGTTGGGCCGTGTGTTCCAACCGCAGCGCTTGCTGATGATAGCGCCATTGCCCGACGCCCCAGCCGGTAAGCATGCCGGCGATCAATATCGCCGCCAACAGCTCAATCAGCGTCATGCCACGCTGGCGGTCATCAATGTTCGAGAGAGTCTTGTCGTTCATGCCGCCAGTGTAAGGGCCGTAACAACGCGGTAAAGGCGCATGCGCAAGCGCTGCGGCAAGTTGCGCAATGTTTTCTTTACGACGACAGGCGACGACAAAAAAATGCGGCGCAGTGCGCAATGAGGATAAAAAAAGGGGCGCAATCGCTGCGCCCCTGGTGTGATGCGGTTAAGGTCAGATCGCGACCGGCGCCTTGATGGCCGGATGCGGATCGTAACCTTCGATCTCGAAGTCTTCGAAACGGTAATCGAACAGCGAAGCCGGCTTGCGTTTGATCACCAGTTTTGGCAACGGACGCGGTTCACGCGTCAGCTGCAGCTGCGTCTGTTCCATGTGGTTGCTGTACAGGTGGGTATCGCCGCCGGTCCAGACGAAATCACCCACTTCCAGATCGCACTGCTGCGCCATCATGTGCACCAACAGCGCATAGCTGGCGATGTTGAACGGCAGGCCGAGGAAGACGTCGCAGGAACGCTGGTACAGCTGGCAAGAGAGCTTGCCGTCCGCCACGTAAAACTGGAAGAACGCGTGGCACGGCGCCAGCGCCATCTGGTCCAGCTCACCGACATTCCAGGCGGAAACGATGATGCGGCGCGAATCCGGATCCTGCTTCAGCTGTTGGAGCACGTTGCTCAGCTGATCGATCTGACGACCGTCCGCCGCGCCCCAGGCACGCCACTGCTTGCCGTATACCGGGCCGAGATCGCCGTTTTCATCGGCCCACTCGTCCCAAATGGTGACCTTGTTGTCACGCAGGTAGGCGATGTTGGTATCGCCGTTCAGGAACCACAACAGCTCATGAATGATCGAACGCAGGTGACATTTTTTGGTGGTCACCAACGGGAAGCCTTCCTGCAAATTGAAACGCATCTGGTGGCCGAAAATCGACAACGTGCCAGTGCCGGTACGGTCGGCTTTAGGGGTGCCCTCGGCGAGCACCTTGTTCATCAAATCCAGATACTGTTTCATTTGTCCCTCACGACAGTTGTTGCTGCGGGCGACGACGATACGCCCAAATCATCATAATAATACCGGCCACCACCATCGGGATGGACAGGATCTGCCCCATGCTGATCACGCCATCGAACAGGCCAAGCTGGGCATCCGGCTGGCGGAACGCTTCGACGATGATGCGGAATGCGCCATAACCGATCAGGAACAGACCCGATACGGCCCCCATCGGCCGCGGTTTGCGGATGAACAGGTTCAGAATGATAAACAGCACCACGCCTTCCAGCAGCAGTTCATACAGCTGGGACGGGTGGCGCGGCAGTACGCCGTACTGGTTCAGCAGCGGCAGCAGAGAAGGATCGGCGGCGGCGAGGGCCACGTCTTCGCTGCGCGAACTAGGGAACAGCATCGCCCAAGGGGTGTCAGTGGTCACGCGGCCCCACAGTTCACCGTTGATAAAGTTGCCGAGGCGGCCGGCACCCAAACCAAACGGGATCAATGGCGCGATAAAATCAGAAACCTGGAAGAAGGTGCGTTTGGTGCGGCGAGCGAACCAGAACATCACCAGAATCACCCCCATCAAGCCACCGTGGAACGACATGCCGCCATCCCAGACCTTGAACAGATAGAGCGGGTTATCCAGGAACAGCGGCAAGTTGTAGAACAGCACATAGCCTACGCGGCCGCCGACGAATACGCCCAGGAAACCGGCGTAGAGCAGGTTTTCCACTTCGTCTTTGGTCCAGCCGCTGCCCGGCTTGTTGGCGCGGCGTACCGCCAGCCACATAGCAAAAACGAAGCCGACCAGGTACATCAAGCCGTACCAATGCAAAGAAACCGGGCCAATGGAGAAAATGACCGGATCAAATTTAGGAAACGCCAGATAGCTATTGCTCATCTATCACCACAACATGTCTGTTATTTTTCCCCATGCGGGGGCGGCAGGTGCCAAGCGGCGACGGACATTACCCCACGCCTTGCAAACGGCAGCATTGGCCGCTGCGGTGTGCAAGGCGACGAGCATGCGCCGCGCTGAGGTTGCGCATCATAACATAGGCTTAGCGCGGTCCGGTCCGGCAGGGCGGGAAAAGTTCTGTAAAAAAATCACACCGCGCGGCGGCTATCGGCCCCCGCGGATCAGCCCACCCATGCCGCGTCGTTCCATAAACGCCGCCACCAGATGGCGCACTTCGGTGGTCATCTGGGTGTTCAACACCCGCTGCGCCAACGTTTCGGCGTCGGCAAGGTCTATATGCCGCAGCAGGTATTTGATACGTGCCACGCTACGGCCATTCATGCTCAGATTACGATAGCCCATGCCCACCAGCAACAGCGCGCCCATGGGATCGCCGGCCAGTTCACCGCAGAGGCTAAGCTGCAACCCGGCCGCTTTCCCCTGCTCGGCGATCAATCTCAGCACCTGCAACATCGCGGGATGCAAACTGTCATACAGCGAGGCAACCCGGGTGTTGTTGCGATCCACCGCCAGCAGGTACTGGGTCAAGTCGTTAGTGCCAACCGAGATGAAATCAACGCGCTCGGTCAAATGCGGGATCAGGAAAATCATCGACGGCACTTCCAGCATCACGCCGATTTTCGGTTTCGGGATCGCGTAGCCGAGCACCTCTTCCACCTCGCGCCCGGCCCGGTCAATCAGGCGTTTAGCCTCGTCGACCTCTTCGAGGCTGGTGACCATCGGCAGCAGAATGCCCAGGTTGCCGGTGCCGGCGTTGGCGCGCAGCATCGCGCGCACCTGAATCAAAAAGATCTCCGGCTGATCCAGGGTGATGCGAATACCGCGCCAGCCCAGGCAGGGGTTCTCTTCGCTGATCGGCATATAGGGCAGCTGCTTGTCAGCGCCGATGTCCAGGGTGCGCAGCGTGACCGGCTTGCTCGGGTAAAGCTGCAGCATGCCCTGGTACTGCGCGACCTGCTCTTCTTCGGAAGGGAAGCCGCTTTGCAACATGAACGGGATTTCGGTGCGGTATAGCCCCACGCCATCCACCCGGCCGCCCAACAGCTGTTCATGTTCCGGGCTGAGGCCGGCATTCAGCATCACCTGAATGCGCTCGCCGCTTTTCAACTGCGCCGGCTGCTCGACGTCGTCTTCCGCCAGCTTGCTCAGCTCCAGCTCTTCGCTGATCAGCCGTTGATATTCCTGCACCAGTACCGGCTCAGGATCGACCAGCAGTTCACCGCGATAACCGTCGACGATCAGCAGCCGCTGGCTAAGCAGAGAAGGCTGAATGTCGGCGCCCATCACCGTCGGCACCCCCATCGCCCGCACCAAAATCGCCGCATGTGAGTTGGCGGCACCGTCGCGCACCACCACGCCGACCAGGCGATCCTGCGGCACTTCGGCCAGCAATGTCGCAGTCAGCTCATCCGCCACCAGCACAAAACGCGCCGGCCACTGGGTAGCGCCCTGGGTGGTATCGTCGAGGTGGAACAGCAGGCGCTGGCCCAGCGCGCGCAGGTCGCTGCCGCGCTCGCGCATGTAGGTGTCCTGCAGTTTGGCAAACTGCTCGGCAAAGGCTTCTATCACCTGTTTCACCGCCCATTCCGCCACCGAACCGTTGTCGATTTCGGCGAACAGTTCGCGCTTGAGGCGGGCATCGTTTAACAGGTGAGAATAAAGATCGAAGATCGCCGCGCTCTCTTTTTGCGAACTGGCGGCAAAACGCTTGCTGAAGCGGCGAAATTCAGCGCCGGCCTCTTCCAAGGCCAACGTCAGGCGTTCGCGCTCGCTGGCGGTGTCCAGCGTCGACGCGCGGTAAACCTGATCGAGCGAAGGCTGGCTGCTGTCCTGCCACCCTTCCGCCACCGCCACGCCGGGCGAGGCCGCCAGCGCGCGCACGCGCGTTTGGCGGTACTGGCCGAAAATGGCGTTGAGCTGCGACTGTGACAGGATCCCGGCCATCTGCGTGGCCAGAGTGACCATGAAAGACTCTTCGCTTTCGTCGAACTGGCGCAGCTCGCGCTGCTGCACCACCAGCACGCCCAGCAGCTGGCGCCGATGAATGATCGGCACCCCGAGGAAGGATCGAAAACGATCCTCTTTCACCTGCGGAACGTATTTGAAACTGGGGTGGCTTTGGGCATCGGCCAGGTTGATAGGCTCGGCCCGGCGGCCGACCAACCCGACGACGCCTTCGTCAAACGCCAATGCGATAGTGCGCCCGCGCGGCTTTTTCAGCCCGCGCGTGGCCATCAGGTAATAACAGCGGCGATCGTTGTCCGCCAGGTAGATGGAACACACTTCGGTATCCATCGCCAGACAGGTTTCATTGACCAGCAGATCCAGCGCATCCGTCAGACTGGCCGCCGCGGCCACCTTCTCTACAATTTCTCGCAAGCGCGTGAACATAGTCGGCTTAACTTAACCTCTCTTTCGGCGATAAGCGGGGGCCTGCCGAGGTGCCGCCTGCTCTTGCATCGGCATCACGGTCACGGCGAATTCTTTCATCACCCGGCGGTAGACGTCGCGTTTAAACGACACCACCTGGCGCACCGGATACCAGAAGCTCACCCAGCGCCAACCGTCGAACTCCGGCGTGCTGCTGCGCTGCATATTGATATCAGCGTCATTGCACAGTAGCTGCAACAAAAACCATTTTTGCTTTTGGCCGATACAAACCGGCTTTGTGTCCCAACGCACCAAACGTTTCGGCAATTTATAGCGCAACCAGTTGCGGGTCGAAGCCAGGATGCGCACATCCTTTTTACTCAGCCCCACTTCTTCGAACAGCTCACGGTACATCGCCTGCTCCGCAGTTTCGCCAGGGTTAATCCCACCTTGGGGAAACTGCCAGGAGTGCTGACCGTAACGGCGGGCCCATAAGACCTGCCCCTGACGATTACAGATTACGATACCAACATTCGGGCGGTAGCCATCATCATCGATCACCGGACTACCTCGATAAGCTTAAATTCGCATAGATGTCCTGATTGTTTCACACAAGCTACAGGCGGTAAACCACTGCTTTACGGCGCTGCGGGCCGGATAACATTGGGATAACTCACAGATATAGGCAAAGTTATAAACATACCCCAGCCTTTCAGGCCGGTTTTATTCACTTTTTCTGTGGATAGGTGTGTGCAGAACTCGAGGGATAAGCCGGTAAAACTCTTAAACCCCAAAATCCCCCTCCAACCCAGAAAATCAACATTAACTTTAAAAACAAACAATTAATTAATACCACGCCGTTATGTACAGGGTAAAAATGTGATCTATGCACGGTAAGGATCTTTCCCTGGCGAAAGATCCATCAATGCCGTTTTTATCCACAGATTATCCGAGCAAGTTACGCACAAAACGGACAAATTCGTAAAAAACCGCCCGAGTCAAGGCTGTAAATTGAACCAGTGATCGGTAAAAATTTGGGTTATCCCATAAATCTGTGGATAAATAGGTGTAAGATCCTGTTTATTGTCGGTGGCTTCAGGTGAACAAGCCCCGCCAGTGCATTGCCTACCACGCAAGGAAAGGAAAAAAGTCATGTAAAATCATGCTACTATTATTCTTTTCCCCAGGCGATGACGGTTATCGTTCGCCGTGCATAATTGCAGTACGTTTTTCAACCAAATTCGACAGGCTTGATTTATGGCGTTTTTATCCCCTTTGCCGCCCCCGCCGGAAAATGAACGGCAGCTGTTCGAGCGCGCTCAGGCGCTGGCCGGCGCCAGCTTTGGCGAGCTGGCCGCCCGCGCGCAGTTGCCGATCCCCAAGGATCTGAAACGCGATAAGGGCTGGGTGGGCATGCTGCTGGAGCTGTACCTCGGCGCCATGGCCGGCAGCAAACCAGAGCAGGACTTTCCCGAACTGGGCATTGAGCTGAAAACCATTCCTGTCGACGCCGCCGGCAAACCGCTGGAAACCACTTTTGTCTGCGTCGCCCCGCTCACCGGCAACAGCGGCGTCACCTGGGTCAGCAGCCACGTTCGCCACAAGTTGGCGCGCGTCTTGTGGATACCGGTAGAAGGCGAGCGGCAGATCCCGCTGGCCGAACGCCGCGTCGGCTCGCCGCTGCTGTGGAGCCCGAGCGCCACAGAAGAAGAGAGTCTGCGCCGCGATTGGGAAGAGTTGATGGATCTGATCGTACTCGGCCACGTAGAACGCATCACCGCGCGCCACGGCGAAGTGCTGCAGCTGCGCCCCAAAGCAGCCAACAGCAAGGCGCTCACCGAAGCCATCGGCGAACAGGGGCAACCTATCATGACGCTGCCGCGCGGTTTCTATCTGAAAAAGGGTTTTACCGGCGCGCTGCTGGCAAGACATTTCTCAATCTAAGCGATTTCGTTTAACTCTGGTTTAGCTAGCCCTGTCAGCGCCGCGATAAACGCGTATAATTCACGCTTTGCATTTATTAAGTATTAAGGTGTACCGGGCAATGTTCGAATGGATTATGGATCCCAATGCCTGGTTAGCGTTAGGTACGCTAACCATTCTTGAGATCGTACTGGGTATTGATAACATCATTTTTCTGTCGCTGGTGGTGGCCAAGCTGCCCAAAGCGCAACAGAACAAAGCTCGCCGGCTCGGTCTGGCCGCCGCCATGATTATGCGTCTGGCGCTGTTGGCCTCCATCGCCTGGGTGATCCGCTTGACGCACCCGCTGTTTACCGTGCTGGATCACGCCATTTCCGCCCGCGATCTGATCCTGCTGCTGGGGGGGCTGTTCCTGATCTGGAAAGCCAGCAAAGAGATCCACGAAACCATCGAAGGCACGGAAGAAGAGCACCACACCAAGGTACACAGCTTCTTTGGCGCGATCGTACAGATCATGCTGCTGGATATTATCTTCAGTCTGGACTCGGTGATTACCGCCGTGGGTCTTTCCGACCATCTGTTCATCATGATGGCGGCAGTGGTGATCGCCGTCGGCGTGATGATGTTCGCCGCCCGGCCGATCGGCGAGTTCGTCAATCGCCATCCGTCGGTGAAAATGCTGGCGCTGGCGTTCCTGATCCTGGTGGGCTTCACGCTGATGTTGGAAAGTTTCCAGGTGCACGTGCCGAAAGGCTACATCTACTTCGCCATGTTCTTCTCCATGTCGGTAGAAGCGCTCAATCTGATGCGCAGCAAGAAAAACCGCTCGCCGGAATAACCCTACCTGGAAGCCGCCATCGGCGGCTTCCATCGCTTCGTTGACCTCTCATTTCCCTTTTTCTTATCAGATAAAGACTTATCTGAGCCCCCCCTCGCCGAGAGTTTGCTAATCTTGAAATAACAACGTTTTCTGCATAATCGAGGATCCGCAGGATGAAAAAGTGGGTAATGGCAGTGTCTGCGCTGGTGATGGTGGCCGGCCTGGCGGGATGTTCCAGCGACTACGTGATGGCGACCAAAGACGGCAACATGATCCTGACGCAAGGCAAACCGGAAATCGACAAAGACACCGGCCTCATCAGCTATAAAGACGAGAAAGGCAACCACCGCCAGATCAACGGCGATCAGGTTTCCCAGGTTATCGAACGCTAATCACCGCCCGCCGGCTATCGCCCGCTCGAGCGCGGTAGCCCTCATTCGTGTCCGCACGGAATCCGCTTCCCCCATCTTCACCGCTTGGTTATAGTCAGGAAAGGCGACATCGCCGCCCGACGGACTTTGCGCCGTCTTCTGACATTGGGCTCCTGTTTCACCGGGCCGCACGGCCCGTCAGCGCTAACAAGAAAGGAAGGCCGTTAATGCAATACCACCGTATTCCCCACAGTTCTTTAGAAGTGAGCGTGCTGGGACTGGGCACCATGACCTTTGGCGAACAGAACAGCGAAGCCGACGCCCATGCGCAACTGGACTATGCATTGGCCGCAGGCGTGAACCTGATAGACACCGCAGAACTGTACCCGGTGCCGCCCCGCCCGGAAACCCAGGGCCTGACCGAAAGCTATATCGGCAGCTGGATCAAGGCGCGCGGCAATCGCGAAAAAATCGTCCTGGCCAGCAAAGTCTCGGGCCCGGTGCGCGGTACCGACAGCAGTATCCGCCCGCAGCAGGCGCTCGATCGCAAAAACATCCGCGCCGCGCTGGACGCCAGCCTCAAGCGTCTGAACACCGATTACCTCGATCTTTACCAACTGCACTGGCCGCAGCGCGCCACCAACTGCTTTGGCAAACTCAACTATCAATACACCGATGACAAAGCCACGGTCACGCTGTTGGAAACGCTGGAGGCGCTGACCGAGCAGGTGCGCGCCGGCAAGATTCGCTATATCGGGGTTTCCAATGAAACGCCCTGGGGCGTGATGCGCTACCTGCAGCTGGCGGAGAAACACGAGCTGCCGCGCATCGTGTCGATTCAAAACCCGTACAGCCTGCTGAACCGCAGCTTTGAGATTGGCCTGGCCGAGATCAGCCAGCACGAAGGGGTGGAACTGCTGGCCTATTCCAGTCTGGCGTTCGGTACTCTGAGCGGTAAATACCTCAACGGCGCTAAACCGGCCGGTGCGCGCAATACGCTATTCACCCGCTTCAACCGTTATTCAGGGCAGCAAACCCAGCTGGCGATCGCCGAGTACGTGGCGCTGGCCAAAAAACACGGGCTGGATCCTTCGCAGATGGCGTTGGCCTTCGTGCGTCAACAGCCGTTCGTCGCCAGCACTCTGCTGGGCGCCACCACGGTGGAGCAGTTGAAAATCAACCTCGACAGCCTCAATGTGGTATTGGATGAGGACGTGCTGCAGGCGCTGGAAGAGATCCATACCCGGTTTACCATTCCGGCACCTTAATACAGGCGGGGCGCAGCCAGGCTGCGCCCCGTTTTTTACCGCCGCTGCGACCACCACAGCGCGCTAATCGCCAGCGCAAACACCACGCCAAACCCTACGCCGACACCCACTACCGGCACGCCCAGTTTCACCACCAGCGAATACAGCGCCAGCATCAGCAACATGGCGGCGTTTTCACCCAGGTTTTGCACCGCGATCGCATTGCCGGCGCCGACCGAATGCTTGCCCCGCTCCTGCAGCAACGCATTGAGCGGCACCACGAAGAAGCCCCCCAGCATGCCGATGATTGCCAACAAGACATAGGCATTGAGCATGGTGGTTTGCAGCGCGAACACCGCGACCGCGACGCCGATCAGGATCCCGGCCGGCATGCAGCGTTTTACCGTCTTCAGCGTGACGAAGCGCGCGGCGGCACCGGCCCCCACCACGATACCGACGGCCACCATGGCATTCAGCAGCGTCGGCGTGGCGTTATCGGCGATGCCGAGCGCCACCGGCACCCACAGCACCAGCAGAAAACGCAGCGTCACGCCGGCCCCCCAGAACAGGCTGGTGCCGATCAAGGAGAAACGCGTCTGCCCATCGCGCCATAACGTGACGCAGGCGGTAAAGAAGCTGTTCGTCATGGCCCGCGGGCGCCAGGAGGCCCCCGGGCGCGCCGCCGCCAAACGCGGTATATACAGGTTGGCGACCACCGCCCCCGCGTAAACCAAAGCGCAGGCCGCCAGCGCCGCCACTACATGCCAGTCTGCCAGAATACCGCCGGCCACCGAACCGGTCAGAATGGCGGCGATGGTCGAGGCCTCGATCAGGCCGTTAGCCTTGACCAGCTTCTCGCCGCTGGTGATCTCGCCCAGAATGCCGTATTTGGCCGGTGAATACGCGGCGGCCCCGACGCCGACCAGGCTGTAACCGAGAAACGGGTTGAACCCAAAGCAAATCACCAACGCCCCCGCCAGCTTCAGGGCGTTGGCGAACATCATCACCCGCCCTTTGGCAAAGCTGTCGGCCACCTGGCCGACGAACGGTGCCAGAATGATGTAGGTGGCGACAAAGGCCATCTGCAGGATCGGCTGGCTCCAGTCCGGATACAGCTGCTGCTTGATCAACGCCAGCGTGGCGAACAGCAACGCATTGTCGCCGAACGCCGAGAGGAACTGCGCGCTGATGACGGCGATCATGCCGCGTGACAACAAAGGGGATTCGGTCGAAGGATTCATCAGGCACTCTCCGGCTGTTCGGCCATTTGACGCAGGGTGACGAAATCGGGTTTACCGCTGCCGAGCACCGGCAGCGTTTTCAACAGGCGAATATCGCGCGGCACCGCCAGCTCCGGGCTGCCCAGTTCACGCGCCACCCGCAGCAATGCTTCGCGGGTGATGGCAGGATCGGTGGTAAACAGCACCAGCGCCTCGCCTTTACTGCTGTCGCTTTTGGCGGTGGCGGCATGCAGTTTTTCCGGCGACAGCCGCTGCGCCAGCAATTCGACGCTCTCCAGCGACACCATCTCGCCCGCCAGCTTGGCGAAGCGCTTCACGCGCCCGCGAATGGTGCAGTAGCCCTGTTCATCCAGGCTGACGATATCGCCGGTGTCATACCAGCCCGGCTGCAGCACGCCGTTCGCATCTTCCGCCGCCGGCGGCTCCAGTTCGCCGGGGCGCTCAACCCGCAGATAGCCTTTCATGATATTCGGCCCCTTCAGCTGCAGGCGGCCGCCGTTATCGATGCCCGGCACCGCGATCAGGCGCGCCTCCATCTGCGGCATGATGCGGCCGACGGTGCCCACCTTGGTCGCCAGCGGCACATTAATGGAAACCACCGGCGCGCACTCGGTCACGCCATAGCCTTCCAGAATGCGGATGCCGTATTTATCCTGATAGATCTGTTTGGTGCTGTCCGCCAGTTTCTCTGCGCCCGCCACCACGTAGCGCAGGCGGGCAAAATCATATGGATGCGCGAAGCGCGCATAGTTGTTGAGGAAGGTCGCCGTGCCGAACAGCACCGTGCAGTTGCGGTCATACACCAGCTCCGGCACCACGCGATAGTGCAGTGGGCTGGGGTAGAGAAAAATGCGGCTACCGGTGATCAGCGGCGTGAGCAGCCCCACCGTCAGGCCGAACGAATGGAACAGCGGCAGCGACGACATGAAGCGGTCGCGCGGCGTGAAATCGGCGATGGTACGAATTTGTTCTACGTTGGCCAGCAGGCTGGCGTGCGAATGCACCACGCCCTTGGGGTGGCCTTCAGAACCGGAAGTAAACAGGATCAGCGCCGCGTCCTCCGGGCGTTGCGGCAACGCCGCACGCTGCGGCTGCAGCAAGTGCCGTAAAATCCACAGCTTATCCGCCAGCGTGACGGTATCTTTCAAATCTTCCAGATACACCCAGTTGGCCTGCGTCACCTGCTCCGGCAGGTGGGTCAGCTTGCCCTTTTCCAGGAACTGGCGCGAAGTGACGATGGTCTTGATGCCGGCGGCAGTCATCGCGCTGTTCAGGCCATTGGCGCCGGCGGTGTAGTTGAGCATCGCCGGGATGCGGTTACGCAGCGAAGCGCCGAAGATCGCCGCCGCGGTGATGGTGGCGTTCGGCAACAGCAGCCCGACGTGTTCCCCTTCGGCGGTAAAGCGCTGCAGAATGCGGCTGACGCCCAGCGATTTCTTGATCAGCGTCTGGTAACTGTCTTCTTTGAAAGCGATGTCTTCGATACAGGGCTTGCGGCGCCCGTAGCGGTGCTGCGCCGCCAGCAAGGCATGGAACAGGGTCTGCGGTTCACGCGTATCCATCCGCGCCCGCATCATGATCTGCATCAGCCGATCGCCCGCCAACGCCCGGCGATCGCGCGCGCGCGGCGCTTCCGGCATCGGCAGCGTGGTCGGCGGCAAGATGCGGATGCTGATTCGCGGGAACCAGCGGATTTTGAATATCCCGGCCATGCGGCCGAACGGGCTGAATTCGGGGCCGTCGATCCGCACCGGCACCACGGTGGCACCCGATTTGGCGGCGATAAACGCCGCGCCGTCGTAGATCTTCATCAGCGCGCCGGTCACGGTGATGCGCCCTTCAGGGAACACCACGATCGGCCGCCCCTGTTCGACCATCCGCACCAGCTGCTTGATGGCCATCGGCTTGGTAGGATCGAGCGAGACAAAATCGATGTAAGGCCGCAGCCAGCGCATAAACCAGCTCTCGCCGATGCTGGCGTAAACCGCAAACACCGGTTTTATCGGCAGGAACAGCGCCAACAGCACGCCGTCGAGGAAAGAGACGTGGTTCGGCGTAATAAGCAGTTTTTGCCGTTCGAAGTGCTGGACGTCCCCTTCGACCCGAACCCGAAACAGCAGGCGAAACAGCGTGCGCAGCAGTGAAAAGATCATGCCCTTCTCCCTTGGCCATGGAGGCGTAAATCGTTGTAGGGAAAAGAATACTATATGGCAGGCAAAAAAAAACCTACGCATCCGCGTAGGTTGGTGCAATTGAAAATGGCTTCAACATACAGAGTATGCTGATTTCTCACCAATCAATACCTCTGGGATCACCTACTCTAGAGAGATGCCGTGCAGGAAACTACCGGCAAATCGCAAGAGTTCTGCTCCAAATGCAACCAGCTGTAAATTTCCCGCGCTCTGTTGTAATAACTCAATGAAACTTAAATAAACGTCGCAGTGGAAAGATCAATAATGATGCGTCATCCGAAGGAAGCGGATCGGGCGGTGAGCAAAAAACCATGCGCATACGCAGGTATGCGCAGCTCATTGGTGTAAGCCTGTACAAAACTAAAACAGATTATTTAATCCCTCTTGTATCATCCACGCTAAAGAAATCAATTAACGAAAACTATTCTCAAACGCAAGAGCCAAGTTAGACGTGATATCCAACGTGTAATTTTGATCAACGTATGCAATGCGCTTTCTTACTTTTCAAGCACGGCAACAATAAAAAGACAAAGTCAAAAAGAGCCAGCTAACAACAGAGCCGCCTCCAGACCTTGCTGTTATCGTAATCTCACGGCAAAAGTGCCGCGCCGAGGATAATTAATTATTAATAATAAAAAAACCGCAAGCAATAAAACCTATGCATTAACAACCAAACAGAGTTAATAATTAAAATTGAATAACAAAAACAAAACAATCAGAATATAAATCTATTTTTATGTAAATTTTTAGCAGAATATTGCAAGAAATTAGATTGAAAAATAAAATAACCCTGCATTGAATCGCTAGTAAAAAATTGCGACATCCTTGCTTTACATTTTCAAGCAATACGATTTTTATTTAGTGGCATATTCTCAGAAGGAAATTTGAATGAAGAAATATTTATTTTTAGCCCTGCTACCTCTGTCGTGCACGAGCGTACTGGCCGCAAAAACAGCCAGTACGTCTGTAGATTTCTCAGGCGAAATTTACAATAACACCAGCTGCAGTATTGCTGCCAACACCAATAGCATTGATCTTGGCCGCCATTCCAGCGAAGCTTTTGATAAAGTAAATCCTGTCCAGTTGGAAGGCAACGGCATGGGCAGCATCCCGTTCACCGTAAACTGCACGGCACCGACCAACATGGGTATTGAAGTTACCAGCGCCAGCGGCGATGCCGATTATCAATATATGGACAGAAGCTTCACCGCATCGCTGGCAAAAAATGCCAGCAATAAAGATATCGCCGTGCTGGGCCTTGCACTGTCAGATATCGCTATGGATGGTGAAACCGTGCGTGCGGCGCTGATTCCTGAAGGCGATGATATTTTCGATTTAACCAATGTAACTGACGGTGCAGATCACGAACTGGCTATATTCTCTGTTGCCTCAGGTAATCGCTTTGCGGTTACATCAGATGCTAATTACGACAATATGGCGATCGGCCAGAACCTGAGCGGCACATTCAACTACCGTTCATTCCTTACACCGCTTAGCTACATTGATGATAAAAGCATCCAAATGCAAGACAGCATTGCATTGCAAGCTTCTGTGAATCTTTCGGTTCACTACCTGTAATCACCAGGTGGGGACACTTCGCTGTTCCCACTTATTTCAGCCTGTTTGTTTGGCAAAATATCTTAACGTCCTTTGACTAGAGTTCGTTATTCTCCGCTATTCAGGAAATAAAATGAAAGGTCTCATCCATTATCTCACCGCAATATTTATATTGCTTGCTCCATTTTATGGCCAAGCAACCATTAAACTGGAAAAAATAAGCCTTTTGGTCAATCAAGAGAAAGGAGAGACAACGGTAAGAGTCGATAATATCGGTAATTATCCTGTATTGCTATTCTCATCCGTTGTTAAAAATGCATTAAGCAAGCAAGGAGAAGATCCCTTATTCGTTCTTTCTCCGCCAGCCGCGCGTATTGATCCGGGTAAATCTCAGCTGGTACGCGTCATGCTTGCCGATCCCTCGGGACTTGATAAAACCCGTCAGCAAATGCGTCATATCTATTTCCAGGAAATTCCCGATATGGGAGAAAAAAGCAACCAGCTTAAGGTAAATACTCGGCATCGGGTCGTCGCTATCGCCACACCCTCCGCACTGGTGGAAAACAAATCTCCCTGGCAAACCTTGCATTGGCAACAAAATGGGCATTCTATACAAGTCAAAAATCTCAGCCCTTACGTTGTCAGGTTAGCCCCGACTATCACCGTACAACCCAGCAACCAGCAGTTTGTTTTAGAACAACCTTATTTGCTGCCTGGGCAAACGATCGGTACGCGTAAGAGCGATAGGCTTACCAGCCCCCCCTCCCGTTTGCACTTCACGCCAATCAGTAACACGGGGCGCGCCATACCCGATATCACGGTCAACCTTGCCCCAATCCAGTGAGGCAGCCTTTGAAATTGCATATACCGCTACGTCTGCTGGCGTTTTGTCTACCTATTGGCTATGCCTCGACCAGCCTGGCCGACTACGATATTGAAATGATGCGTGCACTTGGATTACCCAGTGAGATTGCTGATTACTTTTCCTCTGGAGCGAAATTCCCCGCAGGAAAACAATCGCTATTCATCAACGTCAACGGACAAAATCATGGACGGCATGAAGTCAACATAGACAAACAAGGCGAATGGCAATACGACGCTGAACTCGTAGAAAGCCTGGGATTACACCCCTGCAAGCTCAACACTCAGGCAGATATGCTGATGAGCCAATGTTATCAAGGCAGCCGCATCGACAATGAAACCGGTAATAATCAATTGATTTTGCTGTTGCCAGAGCGCTATATCCGTCGACAGCCGGCGGACTATGAATTTGGCGGCCATGCCCTGATGCTGAATTATACCGCGAGCCGATTCGACAGCCAAAACCACAGCAGTGATTACGCGGCGCTGGAAACCGGCTTTAACAGCAATAATTGGCTTTTTCGCCATAATGGCACCTATAACAAGTCCGAACGACATCAGGGATACACGCCTTATAATAGTTATCTGCAGCGGACATTGACGCATCATGACGCCATGATGCGTTTGGGGCGAGCGACGTTATCAGATTCGCTTTACAACGGCATTACCTTGGACGGCCTGCAATGGTTGCCTGACTCGTCGTTGTCATTGAGTCAACGCAGTGATGTGCCGGTAGTCGAAGGTATCGCCGAGAGCCAAGCCAAGGTTGAGATTTTTCAGAATGGCAGATTAGTTTACGCCACGCAGGTGCAACCGGGCACTTTCCGCCTGACCGATATCCCTGCGCAGTTCGACGCAGTCGATTTGTCCGTCACCGTCACGGAAAGCAACGGTAGCCGCAAACAATTCATCGTCCCTTATCTGACGACCTCAGGACGCTCTACTCCCCGCCAGGGCAGTTACTCCCTTGCTCTCGGGCGCACTCACAGCCTGGAAAAAAGCACAGAAATGCCTTTCATCACTGGCTCATTCTCTTTGCCATGGCTCAACCACCACCAGGTGAGAGGGGGAAGTTTCCTCAGCCGCGATTATCGCGGCATCGCCGCCGGTTATAGCGTTGCCAATAGCGATTATCGTTTTACAGCCTTGAGCCACGTGGCGCAGTCGCCAAGTGGAAAAGGCACCAAGCTGCAGCTGAATAGCGCATTGCCCCTGATAAAAAACCTTAAGCTGAACGCCGGTTACAGCATCCAGTCAGAGCGATACCGTTCGCCCACACAGCTTCGTTCTCCACGTAAAGATGGCGGCGAAGGAACTTATTGGCCTGTATCGCACGGTGCATCATCTTCACACCAACGTCAAAGCTACAGCCTGGGTCTAGGCTGGCACCATAAATACCTTGGAAATCTATCTTTAGGCGTTACACGCGCTGAAGGGGGAGATAAGCAACAAAATCAACGAGTCTACGCCTTCTGGAACCGTCAATTTGGCGCAGCCACCGTTGGCGTTAGCCTGGAAAAAGAGCGCAGCCGCGAGGTTCGCGATAACGATACCAGGGTGTTCGCCACCCTTTCATTGCCTCTGGGAAAAAACCGACGTTATAGCGCCAATATGATAAGCAACGGAAGACATCGTAGCATCAGCAATTCGCTTTCCGGCCAAGCGTTGAATGGCGATCTGGCTTATGGACTCAATGCAACACAGGGCACCCAATCCAACAACGGCACCTATTCAGGCAATGTGAACTATTTGAGTCCGTTCACAACGCTTTCCGGCAGCTATAGCCATCTGTCAGAAAATCAGCAGGCATTTTACTACAGTGCCTCTGGCTCCCTGGTGGCAGACAGCAGCGGGCTAACGCTCTCACCACAGAAAATCGGCGATACCTTCGGCGTCTTGACGATACCGGGCCTCGCCGGAATCAGCGTGTCTACGCCAGGCGGAAAGGTGAAAACCTATGGCAAGCAAGGTAAGGCGGTCATCCCAAGGCTGCGTGAGTATCAACCAAGTCTGATTAACGTAGACACAAGCACCTTGCCCCCCGACGCCGATATCGATAACGGCGTGCGCAAGATCAATCTGGCACGTGGCAGCGTTAAACGTATCAATATCGGTGCCATTAATACATTGCGGGCCATTGTCCAAATTAGCTATGCAGACGGCACAAAACCCGCTATCGGCAGCATGATTTTGGATGAACAACAACGAGTGGTCGCTTTTACCAATGATCAGGGCGCAGCCTTCATTGAACATCAGAAAGCGCACCGCGCGAAGAACGATGCGTCTTCACAACGCTTCAGCATGAAAAACTCGTCGGGACAGGCATGTTATTTCGCAATTGCTGCAGACACCTCTTCCCGCAATCGTGCCGGCATCAGCCACTCCGAAGCCGTGTGTCGCTAAACGTTCATCGATATCAGGAGAACACATGAAAGTGATTTATTATGGGTTGGCAGCCATAGCCATCAGTTTTGGGGCTAACGCTAACTGCACGCTAACGACCACACAAAACAGCATTTATCTGGGGGAGCACAATATTGGGACGCTGTCTCAGCAATCCACTCTGCTGCACAGCGCCCCATTGCAGTATCGGTTGACTTGCGATGAGCCAGTGCAGTTGCAGGGATTCACTCTGCGGGAGAATAGAAACCTGGCAGAAGGAAGCGGCGCAACCGATGCTTCTAGCTATCTCAGCCTCACGGTTGATGAATTACGCAACGGTGATGGTGAGCCCCTTTCCTTTTCACTTGCCCCCGGGCAACCACGCCAAAGACATCTGCCCAACTATCGTCTATCCGTCGATCGGGAAGCATTACACATCCTTGTACCGGATAACGAGGTTGGGCAACACTTCACACTGTCATTAACAGTCTCCAGTTTCGCCGCGTCCGCGACACAACTGCGTCAACAGCAACGCGATAACATCCCGCTGTCGACCCAATTGCTGGTCAGCGCTAACTATCTTGATCCCGACGTTCGGTGAATGCGCTGACCTCGACCAGACAGCTCATGGCGTTCGGCCCCTGCGTCAGCGGCGAGGTGCCGATATCCAACGTCAGCACATTCGGGTTGCCCGCCTGCTCGACCGGCCGGCGCTGCGCGTCGTAACCCGGCTCGAACCAGGCGCCGGTCGCCATCAGCACCACGCCGCGCGTCACGCCGTCGGTGAGGGACGCCCCCGCCAGGCAGCTGCCGCGCGCATTGCTGACCAGCACTTCGGCGCCGTCCGCCACGCCGCGCTGCGCCGCGTCTTCCGGATGCATATACAGGGTTTCGCGGCCGGCAGTCTTATTGCCCTGCGCCAGCGGCGCCGGATCCATCTGGCTGTGCAGGCGATCGCTCGGTTGGATGGAGATCAGATGCAGCGGCCAGGTTTTGGCCTGCGGCGCGCCCAGCCACTCCACCGGCGGCCGCCACTGCGGATGCGGCGCGAAATCCTCGTAGCGATAACCGGCGATCCGCTCGCTGAACAGCTCGATCTTGCCGCTGGGCGTCTGCAGCGGATTAGCCTGCGGATCGGCGCGGAACGCGTCAAAAAAGACGAACGCCTTGGCCGGCGCGGGCAGCTCGACATAGCCCCGGCGCCAAAAATCCTCAAACTCGGGCCAGGCGACGCCGGCGCGCTGCTGCGCTGCGCCGCATTGCCGATAGATCTCTTCGATCCAGGCTCGCTCGTCGCGGTTTTCGGTAAAGCGTTCGCGATAGCCCAGGCGTTCCGCCAGATCGGCGAAGATATCGAAATCGTTGCGCGCCTGATGCTGCGGCGCAATCGCCTGATGCATCGCCAGCACATAGCGATCGCGCGAGGAGCCGCCGATGTCGTTGCGCTCCAGCGAACTGGTGACCGGCAACACGATATCCGCCATTTTGGCCGCCGCCGTCCACCAGATATCTTGGACGATCACCGTATCCGGCTTCTGCCAGCCTTCTACCAGCCGGTTCAGCTGCTGATGGTGATGGAATGGGTTGCCGCCGGCCCAGTGCACCAGATGGATATCCGGGTATTGCCGCGTCTCGCCGCAAAACTGATAGGCTTCGCCGGGGTGCAGCAGCATGTCGCAGATGCGCGCCACCGGAATAGCCAGCCCGGCCGGGTTTTCCCCTACCGGCATGGTCGGCGCGGGGGTGTCCACGCGCGGGTTGCCGACGCCGTTCATCGAGCCGTGGCCGAACGAGAAGCCGCCGCCCGGCAGCCCCACCTGGCCCAGCATCGCCGACAGCGCGATCATCATCCAATACGGTTGTTCCCCCCGATGTGCGCGTTGCACGGAGTAAGAACAGGTGATGAAACTGCGCACGCCGATCAGTTGCCGCGCCAGCAGCGCAATGCGCGCCGCTGGAATACCGGTAATGGCGCTGGCCCAGCCGGGGGTTTTCGCCACGCCGTCGCTCACGCCGTTCAGGTAATCCGCCAGCGGTTGATAGCCCACGCAGTGGTTGTGCAGGAAAGCTTCATCCTGCGCGCCAAGCCGCTGGATTTCGTAAGCCAACGCCAGCATCAGCGCCACGTCGGTATTCGGCCGGATCGGGATCCATTCCGCGTTGACGAACTCGGGGCAGTCGTCGCGCATCGGGCTGATGTTGACAACCGGCGTGCCCTTGCGCGCCAACTTTTGCAGCCAGGGCTTGAGCGCATGTTCCGCCGCGCCGCCGGAAGAGACCTGGGCGTTTTTCAGCGCCAGCCCGCCAAACGCCACAAACAGCTCGCAATGCTCCACCACGCTCGGCCAGCTGGTGACGCGCCCGGTCAACGGCGAGAAAGTGCCGATCACATACGGCAGGAAAAACTGCGCCGCGCCCCAGCTGTAGTTGCCCTGCTGGTCGACCCCGCCGCCGCCGCTGAAATAGAACCGCCGCACCAGCGAGCGCGCATGATGCAAACGCCCGGCCGACGACCAGCCATAAGAGCCGGTAAACAGCCCGGAGGGACCGTAGCGATCGCGCACCCGGCGATTCTCTTGCGCCACCAAATCGAGCGCCAGCTCCCAGTCCACCTCGACGAAATCTTCCCTGCCGCGCAGCGTACGGTCGCTGCCCTCGCGCTTTTGCAGCCACGAGCGGCGCACCGCCGGCTTGCGGATGCGTTTGTCGGAGTAAACCATCGGGACGATGGAATCGAGCAGCGGCGAAGGATCGGGATCGTCGGCGAAGGGTTCACAACGGATAAGCCGGCCGTCTTCAACCACGGCGGTATAAGCGCCCCAATGGGCGAGCTGCGGATAGCGTTTAATGGACATGGCATTCTCGGCGCAAATCGGAGTGCACAGACGTTACCTCAGCCCGTCGCCAGTGCCAACGTACAAATTGCGCTATCGTTCGGCGGCCGGTGGTTATGCGCGCAGACTCGAAGAGATTCTGCAACGGCCACCACAAGTTGCGCACGAGACCGCTTGCAGCCCCGGTGGTTTTCCGCAAAACTGGGGGATGTAAGCGATTACCCAGGATGTGTTGACTGATATGGCTACGATAAAGGATGTTGCCAGGCTGGCGGGTGTTTCCGTGGCCACGGTATCCCGCGTGATAAACCATTCCCCCAAGGCCAGCGAAGGGTCGCGCACCGCGGTGCTGGCCGCCATGGAACAACTGCAGTATCACCCTAACGCCAACGCTCGGGCGCTGGCGCAGCAATCCACCGAGACGCTGGGCCTGATCGTCTCCGACGTTTCCGATCCCTTCTTCGGCGCGATGGTCAAAGCGGTCGAGCAGGTAGCCTACGCCACCCACAATTTTCTGCTGATTGGCAACGGTTACCACGACGCGGAAAAAGAGCGCCAGGCGATTGAACAGCTGGTGCGGCATCGCTGCGAAGCGCTGGTGGTGCACGCCAAAAGGCTGAGCGATCAGGAACTTTGCGGCTGGATGCAACAGATCCCGGGCATGGTGCTGATCAACCGCACGCTGCCGGGTTTTGAAACGCGCTGCGTGGCGCTCGACGATCGCTACGGCGCCTGGCTGGCGACCCGTCATCTGATCCAGCAAGGGCATCAGCGCATCGCCATCATCTGCTCCACCCACCAGATTTCCGACGCCACCGACCGGCTGCAAGGCTATCTCGACGCGCTGCAGGAGCACGGCATTGCGGTGGATGAAAAGCTGATCGCCTACGGCGAACCGGACGAGATCGGCGGCGAACAGGCGATGACCGAATTGCTCGGCCGCGGCCGTTCGTTCTCCGCCATTACCTGCTACAACGACCCAATGGCCGCCGGCGCGCTGTCGGTGCTGAGCGACAACAGCGTCGATGTGCCGGGGGAAATTTCGCTGATCGGTTTCGACGACGTGTTAATTTCACGCTACCTGCGGCCGCGCCTGACCACCATTCGCTACCCTATCGTAGCGATGGCCACCCAAGCGGCAGAGCTGGCCCTGGCGCTGGCCAACCGGCAACCGCTGCCGGAAATCACCAACATGTTCAGCCCGACGCTGGTGCGCCGCCACTCGGTCGCCACCCTCAACAACGCGCACGACTAGCAGGCGATTAAACGTGATGGAAACCGACGGCCGTTCCTCCGCAGAAACGCTGTTTTGGTTCGAAACACCGCTTCAGGACGGTTCGATCCTCCGCACGGTTCGATACGCCGAACCGGCACCTGAGCTCGTCATGTGGCATGCGCGGTATGATCCGCGACGCTTTTCCTTTCGCCCGGCTCAAACGCAAGAGGCGTTGCGTCTCGCCGGATTAGAAAAGAGGCCGATCAAGCGCCAGGCAGAATATTGGGCTGGGCGAAACCTGATGATGCTGGCATTCGGCCTACAGACACCGCCAGGCCGAATGCCATCCGGCGCACCGCACTTGCCGAGCGGCGTCAGCGGCTCACTCTCGCATTCGTCAGACAATATTTTACTGCTGGCGGGGCCGGAAGGGGCATACACGGGGGTGGATATCGAACGCCGGTTAACACCGATCGCTCTGCAATCGGTCATCAACCGGGTGGCGACACAGGCAGAGCAACGCTGGCTGCATGACCTGGCGGCTTCGCAGCAACAGCTCGGCGCAACCGTGCTGTTCTCCGCGAAGGAAACGCTGTTCAAAGCCCTTTGCAGTAAAATGAACGTCAACCCAGGCTATGCTGCCGCAGAAGCCCCGGCCCCACCGCAGCACGGCGTTCTGTCTCTCAAGCTGACCCGAAATTTAGGTCCCGGTTTGGACAGCGGCCAATGTTTCGAACTCAGCTATGCTCAGATGAACGATTTCATGCTGACCTGGTTATGTCAGTCTTCAATATGAACTTTGGCTAAAAACCGCTTGTCTTCCTTTTCCACCAACGGCACAGCCTCTTTCAACGTTCGCAATCCGTGCGGCGTCAAGGTTATCAACCGCTCTCGCCGATCCAGTAAAAAAGGCTGCACCGTGATCAGCTGCCCCTGTTCCAACTTGCGTAATAACAGAGAGATCTGCATCTTCTGCACACCGGATTTTTCAACGATCATTTTTTGCCTGACCGTGCCATCCTGCGTCGCCTGATAATTCTGCTTTGACAACCAGCCAATCACCGCCAGAATGCTGAAGCTCTGCTGCGTCAGATGATAGGGAGCCAGGGCAATATCAATCTGCCTTTGCCACTGCAAGAACGTTTGCCAGAATCTGAAACCAGGGCTTTCCATCGGCGAACGGTGTGAGAATGTCGGCCTTGCATCATCTTCGGTCATCATGTCTTATCTCCCTTTAAATCTTAAAATTAGAGGGAGAGTTTACCTCAATGTCTTATCCTCGGTTAACGCCCGCTGACTCAGTTCCTGCATCGCCTGCCGCAAATGGGTTTTTATCTTCCCGCCAATCAGACGCCCAAACACGGGCGCCAACAGGCCCGACATGGTCACCGAGTGGCAGATTTGCGCTGTCTCGTCCTTCCCCTGAGGGGAAATATACTCATGATCGAACGCCAGGCGCGTCAGGGGTAACTGCGCCACATCAGAGAAAGATCGCAGAGGCACAATATCGCTGAGGAGGAATTTCACCTCCGGGCCGCTGGTGGGTTTCATCCGGCCAACGGTGCCAACAATGAACTCTCCTTCCAACCTCACCCACTCCAACTCACTGTCCCAACAGGGCCAAGAGGCGGCGTCTTGCCACATCGCCCAAATCTGCTCCGGCGTTGCCTGGGTTGCCACTTTTTCGCTGTAAGTCCATGTGAACATATCCATACTCCTTGCTGTTAAACGTTAAAAAAGCCTCATTTCGCCGGCACGCCGCGCGTACGGAGAAAACAGAATGGCAGCGCCAATGCAACCATCAGCGCAGCCGTCACCGGTAGATACGCCATGCCGTTCAGCGCCACCTGGCGTGTGGCGATAAAAGAACTGAGAGCGAGCCCAAAATTAAACGCCGAAACATTAAAGCTAGCCGATAAACGCGCATTGGCTTGCTCCGCCTCGACAATCGCCCAGGTCTGCACCATTGGTGCCGTCGCGAACGCGCCAAAACTCCAGAGCAATAAGAAAACGATGGGGTTGAATGAGCCGGCGCTCCAAAAGAGCCCGGCCAACCCGACACACTGCAGCAACACGGCGATAATCAGCGCCCTTTGCAAACCGAGCTTACCCGGCAGTATGCCCCCAAGGATGTTGCCCACTAAAGAGCCGCCTCCGACCATCGCCAGAACGAGCGCGACCGAGCCGACATCCAATGCGGCCACATGAGCAAGCCAAGGTTCGACATACGAGAAAAAGACAAAACCGCCGCCAAATGCCAATACGGTGAAACAGTACGGTCGGATTAACGCCGGATTGAACAGCGTGCTTCGCAGCAGCGCGCTACCTCGGGGTACCGGCAGCGCCGGCCCAAAACTTTCCGGCAAAACGAACTGCAACAAACCGCCGCTTACACATGCCACCACCGCTATCGCCTGGAACGGCGCCTGCCAACCATAATCCGCCGTCGCCAGCATCCCTAAGGGGACGCCCAGCACCATCGCCAGCGTCAGACCGGAAAACATCAAGGCGATGGCTATCGGCGCACGCCGCTCGTCGAAGATCATCGATAAACTGGCGGAGGCGATGCTGAAATAGACCCCATGTATCGCGCCGGCGACAATACGTAACGCCAACAAAGAAGCCAGGCTGGACGCCATCGCCGAAGCGGCGCTCACGACGGCAAAAAGCAACATCAAGCCGACGGCCAGAGAACGCGCGTGTAAAGATAGCGTCATTCGCGTCAGCAACGGTGCGCCAAGCGCAATTCCTGCCGCATAGGCGGTGACCAGCAATCCCATCTGCGACAGTGGCGCATCCAGCTCACCGGCCATTTGTCCCAACAGACCAATGACGATAAATTCGGACAGGCCTGCAGAAAATGCCGTGGCGGCAAGCACCGTCATCATCACGGCTGAAATGGCGTTTTTTGACATCGGACGTTCTCACTTCATAAAGGTTGCACACACAAAATCAGCCAGGCGCTCCCGCAAGACCGTGACCAGTTCAGGCCGATAAACGCGGCGATAGCACACGCACAACCCGCTTTCGCGCTCATATTCCCAAACGCCGGATTGCAGCAGCACGCCTTTACTGTCGCGCGCACCGATGAAAATGCGATCGCCACGCCGCCGACGGGTAATGGTCAGGCGATCAATGCCGTCCAGTCCGGCCAACTCCAGCAGCACTTTGTGAGCGGAGAGGGGATGCCAGGCGATGGTTTTTGACCAAGCACGTACTAAAGCCGGCCACTCCAGACGGCGAAAAAAATCCTCCCGAGTGAGCTGATCGAACACCACAACGATGGATGAAGAAGCCGTCATTTGTCCCCCTGCATCGCCTTTCTCAGCAAGGCGGCATCATGAGGGCCGATCTCGAAAAATCCGCGACGCGCCAACATTCCCCAGTGAGAATCTGCGGTGAATTCCAGTCCCGCGACCTCTTTCAGCACCACTGGCTGAAAGTGTCTATTGAAAACAACGTCTTTACGGTGTGGGGTGAAACCGGGAAACTGTTCCACCTGATACACGTCGTCGTTTTGGAAAACACAGTGAAACTCGACGGTTTTCAACACATCCCCGCCCCCCATCTCGCTGCGGGGGCAATAAATAAACACCTCGTCGCCGGAGCGGGTTTTCCGCAGCGGCCCGGCCTTGCCATGGCAGACTTGCAGAAATCCCGACTCAGCGGCAATACGAGCGTGAGCCTGCGATATAACGGCAATCCAATGTTTCATGCCAGCGGCTCCTCCTGGACGGCGAAAGCAGCGAGACGCTGCACGCTGTCAATGACATCGGCGCGCAATTTTTGCAACAGGGGTGGCGGCAATGCGCTCCCGTTCTCCCCCGGAATAGCGCAGATTGAATGGAGCAACTGAACGCTTTGCCGATCCTCACTCAGGGTCAGCGTATGGCCGAAAGAGAGCAATCCCATCGGGCTATTGGCCGTCGTAGTGAAATGCGAACCCTCAACCAATGCGGTCACATTAACCGCGATCGCGCCAGGGCCCCCGTTCGGTAGCACCGCGAAGCGCTTTCCTAAAACCAGGCCATTCTCCGCCGCATCAGTCCCCCGCAATGAAGCATCCCAGCGGTGCCAATTCGCCAATTCGTTCCAGGCGGCCCACACATGGGGGGCTGCGGTTACGGGAATTTCGACGGAGTGGTTGAAAATGAATGCGTTGCCGTTAGCGGTTGTCATGATGATAAAGCTCCTGATGAGTGGTTAAGGCCGCGACAATCGCGGTTTCACTGTCTTGGGAAGAGAAAATGCTGAACGCGCCGAAAACGGCCGGTTTGCCCTGGACAATGTCATGACGACCGACTTTTTCAGGTATCGCTTCAAAAGTCCCCACCACGACCGCTCCGATCTTGTTGTTCTGCAAGTCACGCAGGAACAGACCATCAATCGCGGCGGCCTGCATATCGATGTCTTTAGTCGCCAACGTGAGTGCTTCGGCGCGATTGCCATGTTCTATCGTCAGATACCCCTGCAGGCTCGCGGGGAACCACGCGGTGGCGACATAGCTGTTAACGCTTTCCAGCGTGACGGCTACGTCGTCGCACATCATGTCGGCCACATAGTCCCAATTGGCGTAGCGGTTGAGGATCAACAGCGGCGTCTCTTTCGGATCGGCATCCAACCTAGCCAAACGCTGGTCAAGGCGATAGTGTTGCCAAACCCCGCCGGCCATGCGCGTCGCGGCGGGCAGCTTACCCCGCTGCCGTCGAGGGATCAGGGCCTCGAAATCCTTTCGCGCAACATGCGTTACCGTTCCAGTGGCGCTCTCGCTCAGTTCGACAACATCGTGATGCAGCACACAGCTAAAAGTCTCAGACATTGCCGTTCTCCATAATCATTGCGGCGTGAATACCCGAAAAGCCGCTGGCCGTTTTCAGCAGCGAGGCCATCGGGGCGGAAACCGCCTGCTCACGCGGAGGAACGGCTTCGTAGGCATCAACCGGCAGCGATTCCGCCGTGGGAGGCAATAGGCCGGTGGTCATCATCTTCCAGGCCAAAGCGATCTCGATCATATTGGCGCCACCTAACGCATGGCCATGATTCCCTTTAAAAGCGGTGATCGGCGGCAGATTTGGGCCAATGACATCGACAAGGGCTTGGTATTCAGCCTGATCGTTTTGCTGGGTTCCTGAAGCGTGCAGATTCACATGGTCGAGCGCCGCGCCCGTGATGTCGGCGTCCCATATCGCCCGTTCAATGCTCTGACGAATGGAACTGCCGTCGGTTGCAATATCGGTCATATGGTATGCGCTTGATACGCAGCCATAGCCGGCAATATGCGGTACAGACGGCGTCGGTTCCTCTGTCGTCACCAAGATCGCGCCGCCGCCATCGGCAAATAAAAAACCGTCCCTGTCATGGCAGAATGGGCGTGACGGGCTACCCGACATGGCGGAGTCATAAGTGCGCGTCGCATTGATTTTGTTGAACGCCTCCAGTGCCAGTGGCGTCAAGCCGAAATCCAGTGACATGATGAGGGCCCGCTTCAGACCAAGACGAGGCATGGTGGTTTTCGCCAAGCCGATCGCCTGCAATCCCGCGCAGCATCCGGTAGGAACGCAGACGAACTTTGTCCCGGCACCATAGGCTGCCGTTTCCGCAAATACCGTCTCCATCGAGGAAAAATCCAACTGCTCAAGAGAAACCGGCCGGTCGGCGTAAATATCGTTTTCCACCTCAGCCAGATTGCCAACTGCGCTGGCGAAGAAGATGGCATCAACAGGCGCTTCAATTTCCAGTTGCTCGACGAGGCGGCGGATCGCCTCTTTAAACAACGAAGCGTAGGCGACGATGTCAGAACCACTGCCTGGCACCGTTTCGGCGACAAAAAAATCGCGCCGGCCGGGCAAGCGCGCATGGCCGTAGGCGACGGTACCTTGCAAGATCTGCCGCCAAATCTCATTTAAACTGCCGCCGAGCGGGCTTAGCGCGGCCGCATTGGTGATGTACAGCTTGCTCATTCTATGATCCTTGCAACGGCGCGCGCCCAAGCGGCGCCGCAGTGCAGTTTGATGGGTAATGCGATAAATTCGACCAACCGGGCCGCCTCAAAATCCTTGAGGTTTGCCAGCCGCTCAATCTGGAAATACGGACGTTGACGGCCCAGCACATGCGCAGGCCATAAGACCGAACGATCCCGAGTCGCGACAAATTCGCGCGACATCACCGCGAAAGGGGGATCGAGACTGAACGCATCGGTGCCAATCAGGGTGTATCCCCGATCCAATGCCGCCTCGACATAGGGGGCCGGCACACCTTTGAACTCGGTGAAATAACTTGATTCGCCATAGCGTTCGTAAGCGCCGGTAATGAAAAAGACCGCACGCGCCTGCCCTGCGTACCGGTCGAGACGCGCCAGATACTCTCGCCAGTCGAGCTCAACTTCATGCCCCGAAGAGATGCGATCGGTGAAAATAACGGCCTGGCCCATAAAGTTATCAATATCTGCCGCCGCGATGTCGAAGCCATCTGGCGAGTAATGCAGTGGCGCATCAATATGCGTGCCCTGATGGGTCGAAAGCGTGACGATCTCATTAGAAATACCGTAGCCATCCGGCCAATCTTCCGGTGTGATGTCGAAGCCACGGCACAGATGAGCTACGCCGGCAACGTGATCCAACGTATCAACCTGAATCGAGATAGGTTCACCGTTACCGGGATAGAGCGCCGTGGAAATACAGGTGAAAGGTTTCATGAAAACAGCTCCTGCGGTAAATGCGGATCGACTTCTTCATTCGGGGTACGGCGCAGCGCAGCCTCCGGCAGCGACTCGCCGCCGGCCAAAGCCATAATCTGCGAAAGCGCTTTCAACACGCCATATTCAGTCAACGGACACGGGGTTGCGCCGGCGTCGCCCAACGGGGTGACATGCGGAATGCGGCAATGCATGGCGAGTGGTTGCGGAACAGCAGCGCCGCTAAACAGCACGGCCTCAGGTGACACCCTTGCGCCTTCTTGCTGTTCTAACGCCGCATGCAGTTCGTCATCGGACAGCAAGTCATCCGGGAAACAAGAGCACCCCAACGATACACGCCCTCTACCCACCGGCACCCGAAAGAAAGTGCGCCTGTTGCCACCAGGCGCCGTTTCCGCCCAAAACCTCATGACGCCGTCATGACCTTTAGGTGAGACAGAAACGACGAGATAACGGCAAGCCGTGCGCGCGGAATGAACCACCTGATGCTGATAAGCTGGATCGTTTTTCACCGCTCTGGCTCCGCGACAATCGAAGACCCGGTCAAACCCCTGCAATTCGGCGATCTCACCGACCTCTCCGGTTATCCGGCGCGCCACCGATGCGCCATCAAGCAGTAACCTCGCCAATCGCGTTTTGTCGTAAACCAAGAAATCCTCGGTAGAGGCCAACCGAACTGTGCGCACGCGGGCTCCCTTACGCCAACTCACCTCGGTGAGAGACGGTGCCATTGCGGCAACCCATTCATCTTCCCCGCGTTCCCCCAGCGCGCTGAAAAATGGCCGACGCGGCACAATTTCAGGCATGCCGCTCGCGTGAGGGGTTCCCGGCTGAATCAACGTCGTTTCGCCCAAAGGGGCGAGCAAGCGCGCGGCCATGCCGGCAGTCACCCCGCCGCCTACAATTGCTATTCGCTGTCGCATGACGGGCGCTCCATCAATTTGCCGACATTTTCCCGCAGCAAACCAAACATCTTGCGCGCCATCGTGGGGGTATACGCCGCTTCATCTATCAGCATGCGCCGGCAGACAAACAAAATCCCCGGGTGCTCCGCTTCCGTCCACCAATCGGCCGACAGCGCCTGAATACCCGGTGGTGGAATGAGGTGAATCACGGATATCCGAGAATCCGTACGTGTTCGTTCCACCTCGACCCGGTCCGCCTCAGGTCTGTCAGCATCGAAATGCAGGATAAAGCGCTGCCTGACAGCGCTTTCTTCAATCCGTTGAATGCCGCAAACCCGTTCCAGGCTGCCGAGCCAATGATCCAGCGACCAGATGAGCGCCAGCGGTTCAACGCCGTGCCGCACCCGCTGTTTGGTCAGCAGATTGAGACAAAGCTCAGACATTGCACTCACCGTTGCCAAGGCGCGCCCACGTGCTCAGCGCGGCATGAATGTGCTTTCTAATCAAAATAATGGCTTCATCCGCCTGAATATCGTCATGCAGTGAGAAACCGTGATAACTGATTAAACGGGTACGTCCATCGGCAAGTGGTTGGAAGCGCCAGCCGCCCTTGTGGCTGCGGAATCCTTTGGGCGGCAACGGTTGGGAAAAATCGATGATTCGATGCTCGTCATTGACATAACGCCAGGACTTAACAAAGTAATCTTGTTTAGTGCCCAGCTCCTCAATATGCATAATGAAACTTTGCAGCCGCCCATCATCCATATCTTCTTCAATTTTAGTGACGTGCGCCAACATCTCCGGCCACTTCCGATAATCCCGAATATAAGAAAAAACCGTCTCTATATCCTGGGATATAATCGTGCTGCCTTGCAATACGAATGGAACATCGGTATGCAGCCAGCGATCCCGATGTTCGGCAAGGTAGTTAACCAAGTCGGCAAGCGTTGTGACATTATCCTCATCCAACGGAGCCGCGGAAAGCCCTAACGAAGAAACAATCTCCACCAGGGTCATTAACTCTTGGCTATCCAAACCAAGCCCCTGACGAATATCCTGTTCCATTTCCACACTGTCATTATTAGAGTCTATAACGCCTAATTCAAATAATGTATTAGTAACGTCCAAAGCGGCACGCCGAACACCACAATCATGCAACATGATAAGTTAATCCCTGAGCAGTTAATTATATTTTGTCTAACCAGAAACTTTTCTTTGCAGCACTAATATCGATCATGTGATTATTCATAGCCCAAGAGCTTTGCTGTTGCCTCAAGGCCTGAGAGTTTTCCCACATGCTATCGTCGAAGAATTCCAACATGATATTTTGCAACCATGACTTCCCTTTTAGCGTAAGCAAGAGCTCCGCCCCATTATCCTGCATGAAGCCATCCAGAATAAGGCCGTTAATAATCGCGTTGAAATCCTCCCGGCATTCCGTTCCCCACGCCTTGCGGTAATGCGCCTTATCAATTCGATAGTACAGCAGATTGAAAATCATATAACGCTGACGACTTAGCTGTGGCGTAAGCTGAATGCTGGCAGTAGTGAAGGTGCTGTCCCCATTCTGCACGGCGTCGATATAGCGATCCACGCTCTTCGAAATCCCAGTACGCCGCTGGTTTATAAAGCTGTATGCCCCTGGGCCGATTCCCAACGCGTCGACACACTCCTTCATCGTCCAGTGATTGTATTTGGATTCAAAACCCGGCAGCGCGTAGTGTTCGTGCATGTAGTTGCGCATACCCGCCTCCGCGGCGAACTGGCCGATCATCGCTTGCATATCCTTGACCAACACGCTTTCCGCATCGGCGACAGGCGCCACCTTGCCGGCTTTAATCAACGCTTCTTGCCGCGTGCCCGGAGTAATGCGATACAAATAGGTCGTCAGATGTTTAATACCCAATTCATGGAGTACTTTAAAATCTTTTTCCCAATGCGCTAGCGTATGCCCCGGCATGTTATACATCATATCGAGTTGGATATGTTCTAATCCGGCATCTTGCAACATGCGGATGGAGTCAATCGTCTGCTGCGCTTTATGCGGTGAACCGACGGTGCGTAATACTTCAGGTTGGAAAGATTGAGCCCCCAGAGAAATCCGATTAATAATCGAATCAGCAATATAAACCGCTTTCTCTTTGGTGAAATCCTTAGCATTCCCTTCCAGGGTAATTTCACAGTCCTTCGCCAAATTAAAGTATCGAGTTAACGTTGTGAGAATTTTATCGAGATGGGTAATTTCCAACAGAGAACCAGTTCCGCCTCCGATGTATACCCCTCTCAACCGCGCATTGCCCCAGCGACGTGTTGCGGCATGGCGCTTCAAATCCAGAACCAAAGCGTCAACATAGCGGTCCAATAAATCTTGCGACTTTCCTTTATTCATCGGCAGCAGGTCAACAAAGTATGGGCACGCTTTACAACACACTCGGCAATAAGGGACTGAAAGATACATAACAAAATCAGTCCCATCGCTTTCAAGCGACAGCGATTTAATAAGATTATTCTCAGACTCGCCATCTGAGACATCATACATATCGGGTGGGTACAGAATGAATGGCATATAGCAGCGATTTTTGTACATTGCTCTTACTCCATATTGTTTTAGGCTAACTTTTTTGTGGTATGAAGAATATATCCGCCAAAACAAAAATCAAGTAAATTCTTTTACCATTTCGATACCAATTTAACGTTTTATTAATCTCATCACTCAACAAAAACCAAGGAGTTCGAAAAACAAACAGATTGATTGCATTTGTTAATGATAAAAAAACATAAAGAAAGCCAAAGTTTAATCGGTATGAAATAATTAACCAATGCTTAACGAAGCATTGGTTAATATATAGATAGCGAAATATATTTATCTATGCCAAGAAGGCGTCGATGAAGAGAGATAACTCTATGATGAAACCTGGCAATCCCGTAGGCGACACGCTGTCGCTAAAGGTGCAATTACCTAACCGACCAGCACCGCCGCATGACGTTGTAAAGCGGGCGCAGCACGCCCGCCCGATTCTCAGATAAGCTCCAGCGCGATCAGTTCTTCGATGGTTTGGCGGCGGCGGATCAGGCGAGGTTCGCCGTTTTCGAACAGCACCTCCGGCAACAGCGGACGGCTGTTGTAGTTGGAGGACATCGACGCGCCGTAGGCGCCGGTGTCGTGGAACACCAGATAATCGCCGATCTGGACCGGCGGCAGTTCGCGGGTTTCCACGCCGCCGCCCGCCTGCTGGGTGAACACGTCGCCGGATTCACACAGCGGCCCGGCGATCACCGTTTCGCGCAGCGCTTGCCCCGAAGTATCTCGCCCATCGGCCGGCAACAGCGAAATATGATGATAGCTGCCATACATTGCCGGACGCATCAGATCGTTAAAACCGGCATCCACCAGCACAAAGTGGCGGCTGCCCATGTCTTTTACCGCTCGCACCTCGGCCACCAAGACGCCCGCTTCCGCCATCAGGAAACGCCCGGGTTCGATCTCCAGCTGTACCGGATGCCCCAGATGCGCGGCGATGCGTTCACGCGCCCGGTTCCACAAACCGAAATAGTGTTCGGTATCGATCGCCTCTTCGCCGTACTGATAGGGAATAGACAGGCCACCGCCGGCGGAAATGGCGCTGATGTCATGACCGAGATCGATCACCTGCTGCACCATCGCATCGCAGACCCGCTCCAGATGCTGATAATCGACGCCGGAACCGATATGCATGTGTACGCCGATCAGTTTTAGGCCGTAGCGGCGGATCTTCTCCACCGCCTGCGGCAGGTCGGCATACCAGATGCCGTGCTTGCTGTTCTCGCCGCCGGTGTTGGTTTTCTGGCTGTGGCCGTGGCCAAACCCCGGGTTAATGCGCAGCCACACCGGATGCCCTGCGGAAACCTGGCCGAGCTGATCCAGCATGTCGATGGAACCGGCGTTGACCGGGATTTTCAATTCGCTGACGCGCGCCAGCGTGGCGTGATCCAACACGTCTGCCGTAAACACGATCTCACTCGGTTCGCCGCCCGGTTGAAAACCGGCCTGCAGCGCCCGTTCGATCTCGCCCAGCGACACCGAATCCACCTTCACGCCCTGCTCGCGCATCAAGCGCAAAATATGAATATTCGAACAGGCCTTCTGTGCGAAACGGATAGTGTCGAAGTGGCGCAGTTGAGCGATGCGCTGGCTGATGATGTTCGCATCATAGGCCCAGACCGGGCAACCGAAACGCTGCGGCAAGGCCAGCAGGTTAGCGGCATTCAACGCGGTGGAGGTGTCGTGCAACGAGCGAGGCATGGCGATATTCCCAATTCGAAAATGACGGCAGATAGAGCCATAGTGCCGTACGCTAAATCGGGTGGAAAATATCTATTTAGCCGTAGTCTATTCATTTATGATATGGCTTTCTTTCCAGTCGAGCAGCCTTGCCATGCACAGCATCTCTTTGCGGCAGATCGAAATCTTTCGGGCGGTGATGACCACCGGCAACCTGACCGAGGCGGCAGCCCTGCTGCAAACCTCGCAACCGACCGTCAGCCGTGAGCTGGCGCGCTTTGAGAAGCTGATCCGGCTGCAGCTGTTCGACCGGGTGCGCGGTCGCTTGTCCCCCACGGTGCAAGGCCTGCGGTTGTTCGAAGAGGTGCAGCGTTCCTATTACGGCCTCGATCGCATCGTCAACGCCGCCGCCGGTATCCGCCAGTTTCAGCAGGCGCAGCTGTCGATCGTGTGCCTGCCGGTATTTTCCCAATCGCTGCTGCCGGCGGTGTGCCGGCCCTTTATCGAACGTTACCCGGAAGTCAGCTTCAGCGTCATCCCGCAAGAGTCGCCGCTGCTGGAAGAGTGGCTGTCTGCCCAGCGCCACGATCTCGGGCTGACGGAAACCACCCTGACGCCGGCGGGCACCGAGCGGGTGACGCTGATGACGTTGAACGAAGTGTGCGTGCTGCCGACGGGCCACCCGCTGCTGGTGAAAGATCGGCTGACGCCGCAGGACTTCGCCGGGCAGAACTTTATCAGCCTGTCGAGCACCGACAGCTATCGCCACCTGCTGGATGCGCTGTTCGGCGAACAGGGCGTCGAGCGCCGCATGGTGATAGAAACGCACAGCGCGGCGTCGGTGTGCGCCATGGTGAGAGCCGGCGTGGGGGTGTCGATCGTTAACCCGCTGACCGCGCTCGACTATGCCGGCAGCGGCGTACAGGTGCGGCCATTCAGCATCGACGTGCCGTTCACCGTCAGCCTTATCCGGCCGCTGCACCGCCCTTCGTCGGCGCTGGTGACGGCCTTTATCGACCATTTGCATCAACAGGCTGCACTCTTCTCCGCTCGCCTGGCCGCCGCCGTCAAGCGGTGAAAACGGCGTGGGAATGTTGCCGAAGCCTCAGCGCAGCGTCGCCTGCCACTGCGGATCGCTGGCGAACCACTCCACCAGAAAGTCCAGCATGGTGCGCAAGGTGGCGGGCATCTGGCGACGCGAGGTATAGATGCCGTAGATGCCCATCGACTGCGGCCGATAACCCGGCAGCAACTCAACCAGTTCGCCGCTGGCCAGCAGCGGCGCCGCCGAATAATAGGGTTGCATGGAAATGCCCGCCCCCTGCACCGTGCCGGCCATCAGCACCACCGACTCGTTGGCGCTCAGGTTGCCGCTGACCGCCACCGCCGATTTCACCCCCTGAGCGTCAAAGTGCCACAGGCTTTTGCCGAAATAGGAATAAGTCAGGCAGTTGTGCAACGCCAGATCCTGCGGCTGGCGCGGCGTGCCGTGCGCCGCCAGATACGCCGGCGCGGCACACACCACCGATGCGCAGGTGGACAGCGGCCGGGCGATAAGGTTGGGATCCAGCTCGTTGGTGATGCGCAGCGCCAGATCGATGCGCTCTTCCACCAGATTCACCGCCCGGTTGTTCATCTGCAGATCGACCGCCACCTGCGGGTGACGCTTCAGATACTGAGCGACGGCCCCCACCAGCGCCGTTTGCCCGAGCGACTGCGAACAGGTGATGCGCAGCAGGCCGCGCAGCTCGTCGCTCTGCCCTTCCTCCACCAGATCGATCTCCCCCGCCAGCGCCAGCATTTGTCGGCAGCGCGCCAAAGTACGCTCACCGGCGTCGGTCAGACTAAGCTTACGGGTAGTGCGATGCAGTAAACGTGCCCCGGCCCATTGCTCCATCTGCGCCAGATAGCGCGTCACCATCGCACGCGACATCTCCAGCGTTTCCGCGGCGGCGATCATGCTGCCGCGATCGACGATGGTGACAAAAACCTCAGCGGCGGTAATGCGATCCATTATTAGTCCGATTTATGCAACGAATAATTGCTTATTATCCGGTTTTTCTATCGCTTTATGCAACCTAACATCATTACAACATTAACTGATACCTAAGGACCTCTGCCCATGTTTAAAAAATCACTGTTAACTCTGGCCTTCACCGGCGTCGCCACTCTGAGCACCTACGCCACCGCAGCCGACACTCTGACCATGGAGGTGTATAACCCGGGCGAGAAAAGCGTGTTCCCGGTGTCTTCCGAAATCATCAGCGGCAAACACGAAGTGGCACTGATCGACGCTCAGTTCCAGCGTAACGATGCTGAAGAGTTGGTGAAAAAGATCAAGGCGACCGGCAAGAAGCTGACCACCGTTTATATCAGCCACTCAGACCCGGATTTCTATTTCGGTCTGGACGTGATCAAGGCGGCCTTCCCGGAGGCGAAAATCATCGCTTCGCCTGGCACCATCAAAGACATCAATGCGACCAAAGACGGTAAAGTTGCCTACTGGGGCCCGATCCTGAAAGACAACGCGCCGAAAACCGTGATCGTGCCGCAGCCGCTGCAGGGCGACAGCTTCACCATCGACGGCCAGAAAGTGGAAGTGAAAGGCCTGAACGGCCCGACCCCGGATCGCACCTTCGTATGGATCCCGGCGCTGAAAGCGGTCGTGGGCGGTGTCGCGGTCGCCGGTGACAACATCCATCCGTGGATCGCCGACAACCAGAGCGTAGAATCGCGCCAGCACTGGCAGCAGACGCTGAAAAACATCGAAGCACTGAAGCCACAGGTCGTCGTGCCGGGCCACTTCCTGCCGGGCGCAGCGCAAACGCTGGCATCGGTGCACTTTACCCAAAAATACCTGACCACGCTGGAAGCCGAGCTGCCGAAAGCCAAGGATTCCGCCGCGCTGATTGAAGCGATGAAAAAACACTACCCGACGCTGAAAGACGAGTCGAGCCTGGAACTGAGCGCGAAAGTGCTGAAAGGCGAGATGAAGTGGCCGCAATAAGCGCCCGTGCGTGATTGAACCAGCCCTGGCGCCGCGGTGAACTGCCGCGCGCCAAGCGAGGAGTAAAAATGACCGAAACCACTCTGCATTATATTTTCGATCCGCTGTGCGGCTGGTGCTACGGCGCCGCGCCGCTGGTGAAAGCGGCTCAGAGCCTCCCCGGGCTGAAGGTGGTGCCGCACGCCGGCGGCATGATGACCGGTAATAACCGCCGCCAAATCACCGACGAATGGCGCAACTACGTCATTCCGCACGACAAACGCATCGCCGAGATGACGGGCCAGCCTTTCGGCGAAGCCTATTTCAACGGACTGCTGCGCGACACCACGGCAGTGATGGATTCCGAGCCGCCGATCACCGCAATCCTGGCGGCGGAGAAACTGGCGGGACGCGGGCTGGACATGCTGCACCGCATTCAGCAGGCACACTATCAAGAAGGCCGGCGCATCGCCGACACGCCGGTGCTGGAAGCGTTGGCGAAAGAGCTGGGGTTGTCTTCGGCGGCGTTTATCGCCGAAATGCGCTTCAACAGCGGCGCGCCGACCGCGCAACACATCGCGGAAAGCCGGGCGCTGCTGGCCAAAGTGCAAGGCCAGGGGTTCCCGACCTTTGCGCTGCAGGACAGCGAAGGCCGCCTGCATCTGCTGCCGGCCGGCAACTATCTGGGTAACGTGGAAGCCTGGAAAAACCTGCTGGGCGCCGCCGCGCTGGCGTAACCCCCTCGCCCCGGCTGCCGGGGCGGGTCATTCGACCCGCACGAACCGCCCTTCCGCCCGCACGTTGTGACCGAACCCACAATCCCCCCGCGTGTGCATCTCCAGCGCTTGCTCGCCAAACTCCAGCGTGACGTCGCAGACCTGCGCGCTTTCCGAGTCATGCTGATGGTAGACGGCCTTGCCGTGCTCAATTGGCAGCTCGGCGGAGAAGTCGCCCATGTTCGGGCCGTAATACAGCCCCATCTGCGGCATGGCGTAGCCGGAGAAATCGATCAGCCAGCGCTCGCCCTGCGGCTTCACCACCACTTCGCTCCACACGCCGCGCCCGGCGTATTGCCAGTACACGCCGCCCGGCCCCTGCGGCTGTGGCCGCTGCGCCAGCCGTTGGCGCAACAGGCTCATGTTGTGCTGCGATTTGTCATCGTGCGGCGCCAGCGCCAGATAGGCCTGCGCCTTGAGCAATTCGCCGGCGTGCATCAACGACAGCGCCACGTTGTTGTAGGCCGTAGCGACGGCCTGTTCACTCAGGCCGCAAAACTCGCTCCAGGCCGCCTGATCGCGAAAGATGTCGGCAGCTTTGGCGTAATCCTGCCGCTGATAGGCCTTTTTTCCCAGTTCGGCGTAGCTCGCCACCTTTTGGCAGTCGGCGGCGATGTCCGGCTCGTCAATGTGCGCCCAGGCCCGGGCGCTGGCGAAGACGCCGCAGGTCAGCAACAGAGGAAACCAAGCCTTCATCGTTTATCCTTTCTGCAAAAATTCGGCGCCAGTATAACCGCCCGGCGGCGGAGTGTATGCCGCAATTGCGCCCAGCTGCACGCTGCCGGCAATTCAGCCGCTTTATTTCAAACGGTTAGCGGAGTTAAAACTGCTTACAGTCACGGTTTGTTTGTTACCGGCCCGCAGCCCATGCTGAACGAAATACCGCAATTATCGAGCCGTTATGAACGCAACCCCCTTGCAGAAACACGCCGTGTGGCAGCTGATCAAACCCTTTTGGGTGTCGGAGGAACGATGGCGCGCCTGGATGATGCTGATCGCCATCGTCATCCTGTCACTCGGCCTGGTCTATATCAGCGTGCTGATCAACCAGTGGAACCAGGTGTTCTACGATGCGTTGCAGAACAAAAATTACCCGGTATTCAAGGCGCAGCTGTGGCGTTTTACCTATCTGGCACTGATTTTCATCGTGCTGGCGGTCTACAAGATCTACCTCACCCAGGGGCTGCAGATGCGCTGGCGGCGCTGGATGACGGAAAAGTTCATGGGGAAATGGTTGGCGCACCAGGCGTATTATCACACCGAGCAGCAACAGATCGTCGATAACCCCGATCAGCGTATCGCGGAAGATCTCAACGTGCTGACCCAATATACCCTGTCGCTGTCGCTCGGGCTGCTCTCCAGCCTGGTGACGCTGTTTTCCTTTATCGACATTTTATGGCACGTCAGCGGGCCGATGACCTTCGCGCTCGGTCAGCACGCCATCACGCTGCCCGGCTATATGGTGTGGTTCGCGCTGCTGTATGCGGTGCTGGGATCGCTGCTGATCTGGTGGGTCGGCAAACCGCTGGTCATGCTGGGCTTCAACCAGGAACGATACGAGGCGAACTTCCGTTTCGGCCTGATCCGCATCCGCGAAAACAACGACGCCATCGCGCTGTACCACGGCGAACCGCGCGAGGCACAGCAGCTGGGCGACCGTTTTGACACCATTCGCAGCAACTGGTGGGCAATTATGCGCATCACCCGGCGGCTGAACATCGCCACCAACTTCTACAGCCAGTTCGCCATCGTGTTTCCCATGTTGGTGGCCGCGCCGCGCTATTTCTCCGGCGCCATTCAGATGGGTGGCCTGATGCAAATCTCCTCGGCCTTCGGTCAGGTGCAGGGGGCGCTGTCGTGGTTTATCGACGCCTTCAGCGATCTGGCGACCTGGAAAGCCTGCGTCAACCGTTTGGCCGGCTTCAACGCCGCCGTCGATCAGGTGCATCATCAGCCGCGCGGCATTCAGCTGCGGGAAGAGCCCGTCCATCCGTTAACGCTGGATAACCTCAGCCTGCACTTGCCCGACGGCCAACCGCTGCTGGCCGGCGCCGAGATGACGCTGCAACGCGGCGATCGCCTGCTGATCGTCGGCCCTTCCGGCTGCGGCAAGTCGACGCTGCTGCGGGCCATCGCCGGCATTTGGCCTTACGGCGCGGGCGCCATCGGGCTGCCGGCCAACGCCAATACCCTGTTCCTGCCGCAGCGCAGCTACATTCCGATCGGCACGCTGCGCGAGGCGTTGAGCTACCCGAGCCAGGCGACACAATACAGCGACGAGCAGCTGATGCGGGTGCTGGAAAACTGCCGGCTGAAACACCTGCAGCGCTGGCTGGATACCGCCGCCAACTGGAGCCACCGCCTGTCGCCGGGCGAGCAACAGCGGCTGGCGTTCGCCCGCGCCCTGTTGATTCGCCCGAGCATCCTGTTCCTCGACGAAGCCACCAGCGCGCTGGACGACGAAACCGAGCAACTGATGTACTGCCTGCTGGTGGATGAACTGCCGGACGTGACGCTGATCAGCGTGGCGCACCGCAACAGCGTGGCGAAGTACCACCAGACCTGCTGGCGCTTCAGCCGCAGCGAAGATCAACCGGCGCGCCTGGCACTGAGCCCGCTGCCGGTATAACCCGCAGAGCCGGGCGCTACCGCGCCCGGCGTTCGTTCAAATGCCGTCGGTCTGCACGTCTTCGCACTTCACTCGGCGGCGCTCATGCCACAGGCTGGTCAGGCCGCGTTTGCCGCACGCCAGCGCCACCTCGCGAAACTCATCCAGGCTCAACCCGTCGCGCTCCAGCATCATTTCCGCCGCCAGCTGCATATTGACGCCGGTGAGCACTTCGCAATCGCCCTGCTCATCCGCCAGTTCGCAGGCGCTGCGAAACGGCGAACCGCCGAGCATATCGGTCAGGAACACCACGCCGTCCGGCTGCATCACCGCCGCCAGCGCCGAGCGTAGGGCGTCCCTGAGCTGCGCGGTACTCATCTGTTCGGGGAAATCAACCGCCGTGCAGTACCGCTGCGGCCCCACCACCTGTTCCACCGCCTGCAACAGCCCGGTGGCAAAACCGCCGTGGCCGGTAATCACAATGCCTGGCATAGCTCGCTCCTCACAAAATGCCGATAAATTTGCCCACTACGCCAATCGCTACGGTGACGCCTATCAGCTTCACCGGTGAGAATCCGCGCTTCATCAGGAAGAAAATAAGCAGCGTGAAACACAGCGGCAATAAATTGGGCATCAACTTGTCCAGCACGTCGGTCTGCAGCGCCACGCTGGCCTTGCCGGCATGCATCACCAACGGCGTGGACAGGTGCACATACGAGGCCACCAGCGCGCCAATCACCGTCATGCCGACGATCGACGCGGCGTGAGAAATGCGCCGGGTGTGGGTCTTCAACAGCGCCAGCGCGCTGGTGCCGGCCTGATAGCCGTAGTGCGCCAGCCCAAAACGCAGGCCGAAGTGGAACAGGTTGAACAGCAGCAGGAAGACGATCGGCCCGAACAGGCTCCCTTCCAGCGCCAACGAAGCGCCTATCCCGGCGCAAATCGGCAGCAGCGTCAGCCAAAACAGCGCGTCGCCGATGCCGCCGAGCGGCCCCATCAGCGCCACTTTCACCGCGCGAATGGTGGAGATTTTCTCCTTGTTCTGCTCCATCGCCAGCACCAGACCGGACAGGAAGGTGACGTCGAACGGGTGCACGTTGATAAATTCCATATGCATCTTCATCGAGTTGGCCAGATCCTGCGGGTTGCGGTGGATCTTGCGCAGCCCGGGGATCAGCTGATACAGCCAGCCGCCGGCCTGCATGCGTTCATAGTTGAACGACGCCTGCAACAGCAGCGAACGCCAGGCCATGCGGTTGATGTCGCCGCGCGTCAGCGCTTCGGCGGGCTGGCTGTCCAGATAGTCGTCCTGCTCCACCTGGCTGGTGGCCAGCGCCTGCGCCATGCGTTGCTCGGCCTTTTGCGCCAGCAGATCGTCAGAATCGTTAAATGCCATCTTCGGCGTCCTCCTGCGGAACGGGCCGGGCCGTCGCCTCTGCCGCGCCGCGTTGCGTGTTGAAGAAGTCGATCAGGGCGATCGCCAGGGCACCCAGCGCCACCGCCAGGATCGGCAGCTTGAGGAACGTGACCGAGATGAAGCCAAGGATAAAATAGGCCACGTAGGTTTTTTTCATCATCACCTTCATCAGCAGCGAGAAGCCGATCGCCGGCATCATGCCGCCCGCCACCGCCAGCCCGTCCAGCAGCCAACCTGGCGCCTTTTGCACCATGGCGCTGGCCGCATCGGCGCCGAAGTAAATCGGCAGGAACGCCACCACGAAATAGAAGATGAACAGGATGCTGATGCCGAGGTAATTCACCCGTTCGATGCCGCGCCAGTTCAGCTCTTTCACCATGCGATCGCAGCGGTGCATCATCGGCGAGAACAGCGTAAACAGCAGCGTGATGCAACCCTGTACCGCAATCGAGAACGGTACCGCCACGCCGATCGCCACTTTAGGATCGGCCTTGGTCAGAATGGCGAAGGCGGTGCCGATCACCCCGCCAATCACCACGTTAGGCGGTTGGGCGCCCGCCAGCGGCACCATCCCCATCCACACCAGCTCCAGCGTGCCGCCCACCAGCAACCCGGTGTAAACGTCGCCCAAAATCAGCCCCACCAGCGGCCCCATCACCACCGGCCGGTGGAAGTGGGTCAGACCGTCGAACAGGTCAACCCCCGCCAGCCCGGCCAACAGCGCAATCAATAACGCATCCGTAAACATGCTTTCCCCCAGGCTCAAAAGAGCAGTTTGCCGATCGCCTCACCCGCTTCATCCGGCACCCGGCGCACTTCGCACTCCACGCCCAGCGCCGCCAGCGCGCGAAACGCGGCCACGTCGCCGTCGTCCAGCGACACCGTTTTGTGCACCTGCCGCTTCCCCTCGGCGAAGTGCATATTGCCGACGTTGACGAAACGGATCGGCACCCCGCCGCGCACCAGCGTCAACACGTCCTGCGGTGTTTTGCACACCAGAAAAATCTTCTGCCGATCCGCCGCCTTGTGGATCACGTCGATGGTTTTCTGCAGCGTGAAGTAGCGGGTCTGCACCCCTTCCGCCACCACCATGTCCATCAGGTTCTGCTGCACCGGATCGGCGGCGGCCTCATCGTTGGCCACCACCACCAGGTTGGCACCGAGGGTATTGGTCCAGGTCACCCCCACCTGGCCGTGCACCAGGCGATTGTCGATGCGGGTCATTAAAATGTTCGGCATGTCAGCGGCCCTCCGGGTAACAGGCGGCGTGGTAATCGTCGAGCACCTGCGTCACTTTATGCAGCACCCACTCCTGCGGATCGGCGCTCAATTCGCCGGCGTTCAGCGCCCGCGCCTGATCCGGCAGGTACTGGCTGAGCAGCGCCAGCGGCACCGGGCTGCGGCGCAGGTTGTCCAGCAAACCGTCGACCGCCTGCTGCACCTGCGGCTGCGGCCAGTAGTAACGCACCCGATCGCTCAGGCTGTAGTGGCGATCGAGATACTGCTGGTGCGGCGTGCCGTGGTAATAGCGGCTCCACTGCTGTGGCTGCTCGCGCATCACCTGCTCCAGCGTGGCGCACAGCTGCGCCGACTGGCGTTCCCCCAGCCATTCGCGTTCGATGCGATCGAGGGCGAACAGCGCTTCGCGCAGCGCGAAGGTCAGCGCCGGCCCCACCTTCAGGATGGCGAAATGATCGCGCACCAGCTGACGATAGGCCTGCGGCGGTTGGTAATCCGTAGAGTGCGCTTCATAGATCATGCCCGGCTGCCGTTCGATGAAATGGCTCAATGCGTCGGCACGCTGCGGCTGGTAATGCTCAACGCTGTGGTGATCGAACTCGACGCCCGGCTGCACCACCAGCGCAATGGTTCGCTGCCAGGCATCGTTCAGCTCGGCTTTTTGCCAAGCGATACGATGCGTTTCCAGCGTTTGCGCCACCGCCTGCGGCGTGGTGACCTGCAGACCCGCCAGCGCCTCCTGCGCGCCGCCCGGCACCGGCACTTCGGTGCCGATCACATAGACCGGCGCTTCGCCGCCGCTCTGCGCCCAGGCCCGCTCCGCCACCGCGCACAGGCGCGCCGCACGCTCGGCGACCGTGGCATCCCCCAGGGGCGAGGGATCGCCGGCGCACGACATGGAACAATCGAGGTGAATTTTGCGAAATCCGGCGCGAACGTAATCGTCGATCAAGGTTTCCGCCAGCGCCATCGCCTCCTGAGCCGGGCGATCTTGCCAGGCGTTGGGCCCCAGATGATCGCCGCCCAGCCACACGCGCTCGCGCGCCAGGCCAGCCTCATCCGCCAAGCGCCACAGCGCATCGCGGAACTGGGCCGCCGTTTGGCCGGTATAGCCGCCGAACTGATTGACCTGGTTGGACGTCGCCTCTACCAATACCGGCGTGCCGCGCGCTTTGGCCTGCCGCAGCGCGGCCTTCAGAACCCAGGGATGGGCGGAACAGACGGAAAAGATCCCGACCGGCATACCGGCCTTGTGCTGCTCGACAAGCTGTAACAACTGCTGCATGAAGCCCCCATGCAGGCGCCCTGCTACCGATCGGCGATGATGACCTCCACGCCCAGCTCAGTTAACGCCCGCTCGTAATCGTCCGGAAGACGGCTGTCGGTGATCAGCCGATGGATTTGTCCGGCTTCGCGAATCATGCAAAAGCTCTTGCGACCAAATTTGCTGGCATCTGCCACCGCGATAATCTCGCGCGCCACCTCGCACATCACGCGATTGAGGTGCGCCTCACCGGGGTGAGGCGTGGTGATGCCGGCGCTCAGATCGAACCCGTCGACACCCAAAAACAGCTTGTCGAAGCGGTACTGACGCAATTGCTGCTCGGCAGCCGGACCGTAGAGCGAGTAAGAGTTGCGGCGCACGCTGCCCCCCAGCACCATGACCTCCACCCCGTCGTTTCCCGAAAGCTCGTAGGCAATGTTCAGCGCATTGGTCATCACTACCAGATCGCGCCGCCCCTTCAGGAACGGCACAATCTGCGCGGTGGTGGAGCCGGAATCGAGGATCAGCGCATCGCCGTCGCGCACATAGCCGGCCGCCGCATTGGCGATCAGCGTTTTGACGTCGCGATTCAACCGCCCTTTGTCCCGCAGCGGCCGATCGAAAGCGAATTGCTGATTGAGCATTGCGCCGCCGTAAGCGCGCAGCGCACACCCTTTTCGTTCCAGAAAGCGCAGATCGTTGCGGATCGTCACCGTGGATACCGCAAACTGCTTACTGAGCTGTTCCACGCGCACGCTACCGTGCTCGCATAACAGATCGATAATGTGTTCACGTCGCTTTGCGGTATTCACTGGCATGAGCTGCGGTCCTCAGGTTTCCGGCAACGCCGGGGAGAAGATGGCTTTCGCTCTACTGCGCTGGCATTACAGCAAAGCGAAAGCAATGAAATTGTGATCGGGCTTACAGCCCCGTTTTAGCAAAAAAATCGCCAAAAAACCTTTCGAATCGAAACAAACCGAAAATCAAAAAAGCGGAAAGGGGGAAAAGTGAAACGCCATGACGGGCACGAGCGCCGGAGGGCAACTGCGCGGGCAGCGGGAGAAGTGAAAGTGGAGTGGGCCCCACCCTGTGCCATGACTTTTAGTTCGCTCAGTGACCAGGATCACATAATGGGAATTATCCGGCGGTCGGCGGGGGGGCCCCCCCCGCCAGCCTATCGGGCAATCCCCTTGTCAGCACGAGCCATCTTCCCTACACTTGCGATCAGATATCGACCACTTGTCGGTACGTAAGCGTTAACGTCAATCAACGCATCACGCCATGCAGCGCTGATTGACTGCATGCCCTGGTGCGAGGAACTCATGCCGCAACCCGCTTCATCCCCAACGTCCACCGCGACCCCGCGTCGCCGTTTACATCGCCCTGTCCTGCTGATCGTCGGCATTATGCTGATCGCGGCCAACCTGCGCGCCGCCCTGACCAGCGTCGGCCCACTGTTGGAACAAATCCAGCAACAGCTGGCGTTGTCCGCCACCGCCGCCGGCCTGATCAACTCGCTGCCGCTGATCTTGTTCGCCGTTCTCTCGCCATTGACTCCGGCGCTGGCGAAACGCATCGGCATCGAACGCACCCTGGGCCTCGCCCTCGCGCTGCTGGTCTGCGGTATCGTGCTACGTTCCCTGCCGCAAGACGCCATGCTCTGGCCGGGCAGCGTCCTGATCGGCGCCGCTATTGCCTTCGCCAACGTGGTGCTGCCAACGCTGGTGAAAAGAGATTTTCCGCATCGCGCCGCCGCGATGATCGCCGCCTATGCGGCGGTGATGTCACTGGTTGCCGCCATCGCCTCCGGCCTGGCGGTGCCGCTGGCTGCCCTGGCCGGCCTCGGCTGGCGGTTCTCTTTGCTGTGTTGGGGTTTGCCCGCCTTGCTGGCGCTGCTGGTGTGGCTGCCGCAGCTGCGGCGCTCAGCCACCCCCGCCACCAAAGAACCGCAGCCGACGGAGCAACAGCGCTACCGTTCTCCCTGGGGCAGCGCGCTGGGTTGGCAAGTGGCGATGTTCATGGGGCTACAATCGATCGCCTTCTACACCATCATCGGCTGGTTCAGCGCCTTTGCCGCCAGCCACGGCACTTCCGCCCAGCAGGCCGGATTCGAGCTGTTTGTTTATCAGGTGGTCGCGATCGTCGCCAACTTTGTCATGGTGGTGATTTTGCCGCGGGCGCGCGATCAGCGGGCAATAGCGCTGGGCAGTTCCCTGCTGATCTTCATCGGCGTCGGAGGATTATTGGTGCAACCCGCCAGTTCCCTGGTGTGGCTGACATTTGCCGGGTTGGGGGCGGGGAGTTCACTGGTGCTGGCACTGTCGTTCTTTGGTTTACGCAGTCAGCATCATCACCAGGCGACGCTGCTGTCGGGTATGGCGCAATCCGTCGGCTATTTGCTGGCAGCGCTGGGGCCCACGTTGTTCGGCCTGCTGCACGATCTGACGGATGGCTGGCGTTTGCCGCTTATCGTCCTGCTTTGCCTGACCATTCTGCAAATGCTGTTCGGCGCACTGGCCGGCCGCAGCCGCGTGATTCGCTAGCGCCGTTGGGCGATGGGCCGCACCGGCTCAGGCGCGCTATCCTGCCACAAGTCTTCAATAAAGGCGCGTTGCTCATCGCTCAACACCCACGAAGGCGGAATTTTGGACTGCGCACGACGCTGTGCGCCCTCACGGTTTTTAGCCTGCTTTTTGTTCACAAGTCGCCTTCCTGCTTAACCTACTTAATTCAGTAACCAATAAATCACGGCGGCGATGAGTAGCCAGAACAGCCCACTCCCGATAAATACGCACAGCCATGCTTTACGTTTGATATTTGATCCATCCTTGCTCACCACAGCGCCCTCAACCAATAGATTAAACCATTCAAATTGAGATTATCGATCTATTTTAACGATCGATAAAGTCGTTTTTTCCTATGGCATTTTAAAAAACTGCTGCTACCCATAGACCTGCACTGCGGCCTCAGTAAGGACGGTACCGTGGATACCCTTGTTATCGGCAGCCGACAACGTGTATTGATAGGCGAACGAATGTGCAGTGTGCCACACCTTGCATGGTCAAAATTAAACCACTGGTAAATAATTCAACAGTCAATTATTTGACTGGTCATAAGGCAAATCGGCAACAGACCGCGCTGAAGGGAGGAGAGAAAATGAAGCGACGTACTGAAATCCTGCGGAGGAGCACCGGCCCGTTTTGGTTTCGCCCGGGCCGGCGTGAGTTAACCGATTCTGCTGACGGAATCCCGGCTGGCGTGTTCACGCTCAATGCCGGTCAACTCGCGTAAATGGCCTGAGCGCATCTCAAGCAGCCGATCGGCATGTTCGAAATAGTGATCGTCATGGCTGATCGCAAACACCGTTTTGCCCAGCGCGCGCAATTCAGGCAACAGCTCGCGATAGAAAATCCGCCGGAATTGCGGATCCTGATCTGCGGCCCATTCATCCAACAGCAGGATATCGCGCTGCTCTGCCACCGCCAACAGCAGAGCCAGGCGTTTACGCTGCCCTTGCGACAGCTGCGGGTTAGTCACCCTGGTGCCGTCGAACTGCAGTTTGCTTTTCATATTCAACCGTTCGAGCCAGCCGGCGACCAATTCCGCATCAGGTTCACCGCCTTCCGGCCCTTGCAAGCGATCGAACTGATGAAAATCGGTAAAAATCGCCGAAAACAGCCGACGGTAGTCCGGCATATCCGCCGCGGTTTGTGCGACGCCATCCAGAACGATGTGACCGCTCACCGGTTGGTACAACCCGGTCAACAACATCGCCAGCGTTGACTTGCCACTGCCGTTGCCGCCGATCAGAAAGACCAACTCACCACGCCGCAGCGTCAGATTGAGCGGCCCGACGGCAAAACCGGGTTGCTGTTCCGTATCCGCATAGTGAAAAACCACGTCGCGAAGCTCCAGCGTCTGCCAGGAACGGGCGACGGCGGCAGGAAACGCCGCTTGATACTCGGCCAGGCGCAGCGTCTTCAGCTTGTTAAAGGCCACTTCGGCGCTAACCAGCGTCGGAAACGCCCCAACCGCCTGCAGTAATGGCGTGCGTAAGAACAGCAGCGTCAGTGAATAGGTGGCGGCCACCACCGAGTCCGCCCATCCCAGACTGTTAGCCATAAAGAACACCAGCCCAATCGCGCCTAACATCATGATATTTGACCAGTTGAGCGCACTCAAATGGAAGGTATCGGCGCGAATGATATGGTAGCGATAAGCTTGCGCATCGGGCTGATAGGTTTGTTCGTACAGCGCCTGCGCCCGCTTGCGGTTCAACATCAGTTCCTTACGACCGTCAATTACCGACTCATAACGGTGATAGAGACGCTCTTCCGATTCGCGCAAACTGGCCATATGACGATAAACCCGTGACACCAGGCAGCCACTGCCCACGACGGTCACCGCCACCCAGACCGCCGTCACCGCCAGCATTTTCGGCGATAGCCACCCCAGATAGGCTGCCGCCCCCAGGGTCAAAATCACCCCTTGTACCAGTTCAGGCAAGCGAACGAAGGCGACGGTGATATTGCGGATATCGCTGGACAGGCTCGCCAGCAATGAGGCGCTGCCTACCTGCTCGAGACGTTCAATATCGGTATCCAGGATGCGTTTCACCAACTGCCCACGCAGGCGATAGACGAAGTAATGGCCCAATGTCGTCAACGCCAATTGCGAGCCCAGCGTGACCGCCATCAGCAATGCCAGCAGGGCGAGAAACATTGGCAGCACGGCCAATGCATCGCCGCCGGCCTCCATCAGGTATTGATTGATAAATGCAATGATACCGATGCCTAAACCGGCGCTGGCCATGGTCAGCGCCATGACAGCCAGAAATGGCCAACGGTACTGGTGATAAACCACCCGTAGCAGTTCCATGAAAAAACCTCTGAAGTCGCGATCTGGCAGGCATTGTAAGCGGCGTGAGAATGAGATCAAGACGAATTCTCATCACAGTTTATCAAGCACCGCCCTGAGAGAGACGGTATCTCATGGCTGCCTGACGGATACAAACTCTCCACAGGGTTCTTACAGGACGCTAAATATTCGCTAATTAAATAACCCAACGAAACAAATTAAATAACCATATAAAATAAAAAATGCATTCACTTTAAAAATGAAAAAAGAGAAAAGAGAAAAAATCCATCTATTCACAAATGAAATTACTTATTTCCTTTGCCGCCCATTATGCTCCAATGCTTTAATAAAACTTCATGATAGAAATCGCCAACATCAAAGACGCAGGAAAGAAAAATGAAAAAAAGGAAGTTTCTCAGTCAGGTTGAAATTGAGCAACTGATTGCTGCCGTGCATGAGGGGAAAAATAGCATTCGAGATCGTTGCCTACTATTAATGTGCTTTATTCACGGTTTACGGGTTAGCGAACTGCGTGCTTTACGCCTTGAGGATATTGATCTGACCTCCAATCGGATTCATATATCCCGCCTGAAAAACGGGTTTTCCGTTCAGCATCCGATCCAACCGCGAGAAAGACTGGCGTTGTTAAATTGGCTGGCCCAGCGGGCGAGCTATTCTGACGCAGAAGCGCCATGGCTATTCCTGTCGCGCCACGGCGGAAAAATATCACGTCAGCAGCTGTATCGATTAATGAGAATGTATGGCGAAATGGCCGGTATTAGCGTTCAGGTCCATCCTCACATGTTGCGGCACTCCTGCGGCTACGCCCTTGCGGATAAGGGAATCGATACGCGTTTGATTCAAGATTATTTAGGACACAAAAATATCCAGAATACGGTGATCTACACCGCGACCAACGTAGAACGATTCCGCGCAATCAGCATTTAATCTCACAATGAGAATAACTACGCGGGATCTCGTCCTCTGTTAAACAGCGCATCGAGTACGGTAAAAAACTCAGATGGGAAGATGCAGCCCGGCACGTCATCAACGGCCAACTCCAGCACGACTTTCAACGCCGAGCTGCTTTTCATGCCTCAGCGCCCGTGGCGCACGCCGCACTGGTTAAGCTAGCGGTAAACCTGCCGATAAAACATAACGCCATACCGTTTCATTAAAGCTAGGTACCCTTTGACCATTTCCCCCCCAATTGCCGCGTAATATTGCCGTGCAAAGAAAACAATTCGCTGTCATTCTTCACCTGCAGTTTACGCATGGCGCTGCATTTATGCGCGCTGATCGTCTTGATGCTGCGACGTTGCAACTCGGCGATTTGCCGCAGGCTCATACCGTTAAACAAAAAAGCCAAAACGTCGCTCTCACAGCGGGTCAATTTTCGCGTGGTAGCCGTCTCACCACTAACGGAAGGTGCCAGAACCCCCCCAATCTTCGGGCTCAACACACGTTCCCCCAGCAACACGCGATTAAAAAACTCCGCCACCAGCGGTAAAACGTCATCTCTGGCAACGATGCTGACATTGTGCTGGTTCAATAAGTGCCCCAACTCTTCTGCATTCTGGCAACGGGTATAGACAATTACCCGCAATTCGGGCTGTTGCGCGCTCAGGGCAAGCAACGTTTCTCTGCCTTGAGCCACCGTCTCATCTTCACCGTCCATCTCGGTAATCAGCACGTCGGCCTGCTGATAGACCACGCTATCCGCCACCGCGCGGACGCTGGTTTCCTTTACGACGACTTTTGCCTGGGTTGGCAGCGTTTTTAAAAAACTCGCCAACCCTTCCAACGTTAATGGACATCTGTCCATTAACGCTATGTTCAGCGGTTGCTGACGCCATAAATGCATAATCTGCTCCTATGCTTGCTTACCCGAGAGGGCGTTCGCGCATGCCTAGCGAACAAAGGATGAACCTTGCGCAGCCATCCATTTCCCCTGAAGGTACAATTCCCCATCGCTGTGAAATCCCAACTTCAACATCGCATTGCGTTTATGGGTGCTGACGGTGCGTATATCACGGCACATCGTTAACGCCACGTTGGTTACGCTTTTACCGGAAAACAGCTGGGTCAACACATCCAACTCCTTCGCCGTCAGAGGCTTGTCGGCCGTCGCTTCATGCAACTGACGTTGACGCACTCGATGGCTGAAACTGCTGCAGCCCGTCAAAACCTGTTGGACGCAGTGAGTCAACGCAATAGCCGGTTCCTGCTTCAACATCAGGCCGCTGATGCCGGAGGCGATCAGTTGCCGTAGCAGCTTCGGTTCATCCAGTGCCGTGCAAATGACTATCGCAGTGTCCGGTGAGCTTTCGCGCACTTCAGCGATCAACCGGAAACCGTCCAATACCGATTCTGATTTACCGCACAGCTCCATTACCAATAAGCGATGCGCATGCTGAGTGAATAAGGTTCTCAACGCCACCAGGTTGGTCACCTGCCGAACGTTGTCGGGCTGCAGGCCGCAGGACTCAATCAAGCGATTTCTCATCCCCAACGCCGTGATGAGACAGGGCTCCATGATGGCTACAGCCCCCGTCGTTGCATTACCGGCCGCCAAGGTCGTTTCAGAGGGATAATTACTATTCATATCATCACCTTAAATCTGTCGTTAGCATTCCATTGAAGACGGTCTTTTTGTCTACTGATAGACAAAAGTGACCTGCAGGACACCCTCTATCGAGCCAGGTGTAGAACCGCCATTGGTGCTGTATGCCCGCGCCCGCAAATTGAATTTGGCTTCATGCGTCGCCTGATTAACTGATTGGGTCATGTTCTTGCCATTACCCAGGTTTGCCCCCTGGTTGTTTTGCAATTCAATTTGTACCCGACGAGAGCTGCCGGTGCTTTTGTATAAGCTGGTGCTTTCCTCAGCGGCCGTCCCGCTGAAGGTCGCGACGACAGAGGTGGTGGTGCTCGGGCAATTTTTTAGCGTCAAAGGGAACTCCACCCAAGGGCTAAAGGCCCCGGAGGTCGCCAGAACAGCGGCGGAAATGTCATCCCCCAGATTGACCGAAACCGTGCCGTTCGCACCGTCGATTTCACAGGGCGCGGCTTTGATATTGCCGGTAATCACTATTTTAGATACCGCATGCGCCGCCGGGATCGTCAAAAGCAACATGCTGGCCAGCGCCAGGTTGCAGCCAAAACGATTAAACATTTTCACCATCGTCTGTTCCTTCTCGTAAAACGCAGGGGCCCGTCAGCCCGCTGCCGTTGAAATATCCGTTTATTGGATTTCGGCCTGAATGGTCGCCGTTGCATTGAACTGCCCCACTGAAGGAGCTTGCCCAGTGGTGTTGATCGGATAGATGCTGATCCGTGAACTGCCACTTTGGTTGGGATATTGGAAGTTATCGATTGGCAAGCGCCCGCTCTGAGGCCGAATCACATTGCCCTGCATATCCTTAATCATCACGCCAATGTCGCGATTGCTGGTCTTCAGCGCCTCTGGCATGCTGCCGTCAGCCTCGCCGCGGAATGACAGACTGACCTTGACGCCGGCGGAAATATTGCGACAGGCCAGCGTCAGCGTTCTCTCTTCTGGAGTAAAACGGGGCGGCATCGCGCCCTTGGTTTGGATATTCGAGGTCAAGATGTCGCCAAAATCGACCGTGACCGTTTGCGGGCTGATTTCACAACTCTGCGGCACAGTAACGGTGCCGCTCATTGATATCGTGGAGACCGGCACATCGCTTTTCACACCACTCGCCACGGAGACGTAGGTGTCTACCAGGCGGGTGCTGGGGATGGTGGTCACGCCAACGAAAGGGCGGCGGAAATACAGATGAATTCGCCCGCGAGCGCCGCTGTTGTAGGGCGTGCTGGCACAGGATTCATCATCACCATCCATATCGGTCTTAAAATTAGACTCATTGGTGAACGGCGCGGCAATAAACTCATTGCGATATCCCGCCACGAAAACCTCGCTGGCAACGCCCAGGTATTCATTCAACGCGTAATACGTTAATCCCCCGCTGCTGAATACCGGCTCACTCAGCAGCATTTTGGCGGTGACATAAGACGCCGTACGCGTCTGACATTCGCACTTCACCCGATAAGAACCGGGCAAATTCCAGTTACCGCCATCAGCATTCTTAATAATCCGCCCCACCACGTTTTGCGACGGGTCAGTTAAGACCGGGGAAAAAAGGAATGAAAACCCGTGGGTCCCCGAAATAGGGACACACTGCCCGAAAGCCGCCTGTACCTGTGGTGCGCCCAACGTTGCGCAGGCCAATAGCCCACCGACGATGATCCCTCGTTGAATCGATATTCCTGTCGCCATCATATGCACCTTATAAACACTGCCCGTTAACGAGACGAATCCCACCGCTCTCGGGCTGATTAGCCAATTGATAGTTGGCCTGACATTGCTGAGCCGCGTCATGGCCCCACTTCACCTGCAACCGCCCACTCTCCGCCAGGCCGGCCAGATAAACCTGGCCACCGTCGCCGACGATGGCTGCATTGTCAGAAGGGCTGTTGAGCGTGCTGACGGTGGCGCCGAATGGCACCGGATCGCCGCTGCGCGTCAGCAAGGTCAGCAACACGCGGGCACCGACGTCCGGATTGAAGCGGGCGCGTACCACGGCGCCACGGGTTGGGATCACCGTTTGGCTGCTCAGCGTCATGTCGACATCCTCGGCGAAAGATTCACCGTCCAATCCAACGATGTTGCGCCGGTAAGGCGTCAGGTAAGGGACAACCGCATAGCCGCGCCAGTCGGTGCTGACCCCGGTTTGGTTCAGGACATCCACCCCTGAAGCGCCGGGCGCCTGCACCAACGCCACCGTGTCGCCCAGCGGCTGCGACAGCGTGACGCCGTTTTGATGCACCAGAACACCGCCCTGCACGCCGTAGTTCACCTGCTGGCGATGGCGATCGTAGCCATACCCCAGGTTCCACTCGGCGAGAGCGCCTTTATAGTCCGCCTGAATATTGCCGTTCGCCCCCACATCTCTGCCGGTATAGCCCTGACTGATGCTGTAGTTCAGGTTGTTTCCCGGCAGGGCAGTACCGCTCAACCCAAGGTTGTTGCTGGTGGCGCCATTGCGGCTGGCGTTCATGCTGTAAGTGGCGTAGCTGCCCGGTAACCATTTGCTGAGCGGTATGCTGACGTTGAAAGCCACGATATGGTCGCGAATACTGCTGCGATTGCCGTTACTGTCGTAGCCGTTCTGGCTGAACGTGTAATTCAGCCCGTAACTGACGGCTTCCCAGCTGTTGTTGTAGCTGAGGCTGACCGACTGCGAACGGCGATTGTCATTCCAGTAGTCTTCATTAAACAGGCTGAGCGACAGCGTTCCCCCCAAATCCCACAGGCTCTGGCTCATCGTCAGCTCGGCACGGCTCTTCTTGTGATCGTTATAGATAGCACTGTTGCCGCCGTAGCTCTCCAGCGCCTCTTGCAGGTTATAAAAGCCGCGCGTGGAGTAGCGATAACTGGCCAAGCTAAAGTTAGTGCCGGTCTCAATGAAGTTTTTACCGTAGCGCAGTCGCCATGATTGGCCCTGTTCCTTCGGCCGGGTTTCCTGTTTGGTCCAGGCTTGAGTGACATCGGCAGACAAGGCGCCCACCGCCCCCAGGTTCTGCCCCCACCCCAGCGCCAGAGACTGATATTTACTGGCTGCCTGCACGCCCCCATACAGCGTGGCCCCCCACGGCAGACCGTAGATCGCGGTCGCTTGGCTAAACGGACGTTCATCAACACCGCCGCCGTATGAACGGTATTTCCCGCTGGTCAGGCTGTATTTCAGACGCCCTTCGCGCTGCAATACCGGCACCACGGCATAAGGCACCACAAAATGCTGCTCCTGGCCGTCGGCCTCACGCACGTTCACATTCAGATCGCCGCTGCCGCCCGTGGGGTACAGATCGGTAATTTCAAACGCCCCCGGCGGCACATAGCTTTGATAAATCACATAGCCGTTTTGCCGGATCACGATTTGCGCATTAGTACGCGCGATCCCGCGCACCACCGGCGAATAACCTTTCATGCTATCCGGCAGGATGTCGTCCTCAGAGGCCAACTGCCCGCCGCGGAACTGCACGCTGTCGAATACATCGCTGGACGTTGTGCTGTCGCCCAGCGTCAGGCGGCTTTGCAACGCAACGATATCGCGCTGCAGATAGGTGTTGATTGAACGCCAGGAAGAAGAACCGCCGGTGTAATGGTTCCAGATCGAATAGTTACGCAGGCGCCAGGCACCCCAGTTGATGCCCGACCGCAGATTGAGGTAATAGTTATTGTTGTTTTGCCGTTCGCTGTCGCGCATCTGGCTATTGGCACCGCTGAAGTTGTAATTGACCAACAGCGCCGGTATGCCGGAGTCCCATTTATCCGGGGAAACGTAGTCGCGCGCATTCAGGCGCAGTGCCGCCTGCGGGATGCTCAAATTCAGCCTCAGCTGATTAAACAGAAATACCGCAGAGGCCTGCGGAATGGCCTGTGCCAGGTTGACGCAGCTATCCCCAGGCACCATCGCCGGAAACATGGCAACCCTCACGCCCAGCTCCGCCAATTTTTCCGTGCTGAAACAAGGCTGCAGCGTTTGCTTCCTGTCGGTCCCCGGCATAAGCCGAAACTCGACGTCCAGGCTGTCGATCTGTTCGCCGTTAAGGTAAAGATCGACCCGGTAGTTCCCGGGCGCCTGGCTGCTGTTCTCCTCAAACACCGAGAGATCGGCGCCGCGCAGCGCCGGATTATCAATTTCCAGCAGCGCCGGGTTGAAATAATCGCGAGCATAAGCCGTGCCGAGCGAGCTCAGCAGCGCCATTTGGCAAGATATCAGGCCGGCAAGAACCGATCGCGCTCCTGGTAAACCAATGCAATTCGGGTTATTCATCCTTTTAACTCCCTGTCCCGATTGGCTCGGCCCGACTAAAACCCGGTAAGCCGAACGCCTGCTCCAGCGTTATCACGGAGCAAAAAAATACGCACCGCGGCCCGGTTATAACGTGCTGGTGAAGGTCTGGCCGGTGCCGCCATAGTCGTTGATGATTTGCCAGCTCAGGCTGCCACCTGTGCCACTCGCCGTCGGCAACGGGAAACTGGCGCTCGCCTGCGGCGCTACCATGGTGTTGCCGGTAATGGCGCGGCCATTCAGCTTCAAATTGAAAAAGGTGAGGTAGTAGGGAGAAGGGTTGGTCACCTGCAAACGATCGCCATTGCGCCGCCATGTCACTTTACCGGCCGCCTCTTCCAGATTGCCGACGAGCCCCTGCGGGCGATAAATCAGCTTGATGCGGGTCTTGATCGCAATTTGCAGCGTGTTTTCTTTCTTTTCCACCGAAGGAATAGCCTTCACATTCAGCCAATACAGCGACTCTCTGTCCGTCGGTAAATTGCCGCCCGCACGTACCACGCGCAGCAGGTTATTTTGGCCTCCGTCTAAACGAAAGAGCGGCGGCGTGATAATAAAAGGCGCTTTCGCGCTATCGCCCTCTTGCGCATCGACCCAGGATTGGATCAGATAAGGCACCGCATCCGGATTGTTGATATTCAGAGCAGACTCTTTTTTACCGCCGTCATAGATGAGGCGCGTTCCACCCACTACCACGCCGGCCTGTACCGGAGCCCAAAGCGTCATCAACAACGCCGCCGTCAGCGCAAAGTATCCAGCTTTCATCTCTTTCTTCCCGTTCCCATCACCGATGAACAAGAGCCAGAGAACACGCCCTCTGGCTCATTTTTCTAACTGTTTCGCCGCCGTGACGGCATAGCCTTACTGATAAACGATGGTGAAGTTGGCCGTAGCGTTGGCGCTACCGACGGAAACGTCGTCATAAGCGAAATAGCGCGCGACAAAGCCCAGGGTGTTTTCTTTGTTCTCTTCCAGCGCATACACGCGGGAATCGTTGCCGATATTGAGCACGTTGCTGCCGTCGTCCAGCAGCTGTACGCCAATACCGCCCGCGACCCCAGCAGTGCCGGCGCCGGTCAGTTGCAACAGCCCGGACTGCCCCTGCACCTGAGTGCCGTCAAAACGCACGGTAGCGCCGGTGACGGTAGCCGGGCAGTTTTTCAGCACCAGGTTGAAGGCTTTGGCACCGGCGGTTTTAGACAGGGTGAATGCATCTTTGGCAATCTTACCCAGAGCGACCTGCTTGTTCTGGGAGTCTGGATCGACGGTGCAAGACTGATCGGTGATGGTGCCAGTGATATTCAGCGCGCCGTCAGCAGCAAATGCAGAGGGGATAAATGCGGACGCGGTCAATACAGCTACAGCCAACAGATTCTTTTTCATCCTACTTTCCTTAAAATTATGCATGGGTTTATTTCCGACATATCCTTAATGTCATTCCTTTTATTTAGCTCCATGAATGTGATGGGCCTTAACCAGACTGATTAATGGCTTCGGGTTTATTCACCCAAACGATTCATTTTGAACTAAAGTGACTCCTTTGGTTTTTAAAACCAATAAGAACCAATTTGACAGAATTTAAAACCAACTGATTGGCAAAGGGATAATAAATCAGACTAAAAAACCAAGGTGCAAACTCGATGATTTAAACCTGTGGATCTTTGATTAGGATTTTACTTAGATGAAGAGGGAGGGCGTGACACGAGAAAAAAACGCAATGCGCTGTTTTTAAACAGGATTAAGCTTAAAACAGGAAAGAGAGCATGGGAATATTGACATTGTTTTTACGCGTCCTTACAGTATGTTTCAGTTTAGTTCAAAGTGACTCCTTATCGTTATTAACTTAAATCACACTTACCAAATTTCCTTAAAGCGCTGTGCATTGCTGGCGGTATAAATCACCGTATTTTGGATATTTCGGTGTCCGAGGTAATCCTGAATTAAACGGGTGTCGATACCGCGGTCCGCCAATGCAAATCCGCAGCCATGCCGCAGCATATGTGGATGAGCGTTGACCTCCAATTTAGCCACCTTGCTGTAATGGCGAATCAATCCGTAAATACGTTGGCGCGACAGACGGCCACCGCGGTTTGAAAGGAACAGCCACTCTTGATCGGCCCAGCGGTGTCGTTGACGCTTATCCAACCAGCGCCGCAAACATTGCCTTTCGCGCAGATAGAGCGGATGGACGGTGGAAAAGCCATTTTTCAACCGATGTACATAGATATTACCGCCTTCCAGATCGATATCCGATAAGCGCCATCCCCCTATTTCGCTGGCGCGGCACCCATGAATAAAACACATATATATCAAACAATAATCGCGTTCTGGATTCTTTCCCTGCAGCGTGACCTCAAGCAGTCTCTCCACTTCGGAAGGCGTCAGATGTTTACGATTAGACATACAACCTCATTACTTTGATCGGAAAAATGTGGCTGTCATTTTCCTTTTACATCACCACAATGGACACTCAGGGCAGCCCCTGGCTTATGGATAGGTTCCTGCATCCAGCGCGGAGTATAGCGGATTTGCCCAATGCGAACAGCGCGACAGCCGTTATTATCACGGGTGTCAACCGCTCCTGTGAGGCGCTATTGTGAATGGGCTCCGCAGATGCCCGGTATTATCACCGCACAGCTCCCTGTTTGCTTTAGCTTGCGTTATCACTACCGGGCACGATGTAGAGTCAGGTTGATAAATTAACCGGCAAAACAAAGAATACTCCTAAAAAAACATCGCCATGTCATTAACACTCGCCATTAATCACACCGCCAAAAAACGAATAAAAAACCACCGCCACGGATGCATATTCATCTGACGGATAAGCATTAATAATTATGGATATCGATAACAGAGTGAAACAGGAAGGATGAGGGATGAAATGGCAGTAACAACAGACGAAAAACCCAGGCTTGGCCTCGACATGCGAGCGCCTGGGGGGATGAAATTATTGGCCGACTATTACGTGGCACAATTCGCCGAGGGTCAATTCAGGGTGATCGATAAACATTTCCGCAGTGAGCGTAATGCCGAATTCTCGCCGAACCACCAGCATCAACTCCATATAATCCAGACTGTCCAGACCAAGCTGTTGCAGCGGCATATCTGCCGACAGCCGCGTTCTCTCCACCCCTCTGGCTTCATGCAACATGCCGCAAATCGTTTCATATAACCGATGATACTTTTCCATACGCCCTACCGTTATTCATTGTGATAACCAAATACCAGCGCCGCATTGGCACCGCCAAAACCGAAGCTGAGGCTCATGACATGACGCAAACGACCGTGCCGATGCCCTTCGCGAATATAATCGAGATCACATTCGGGATCGGCGGCGTGCAAATGGCAGGTTGCCGGCATCACTTGCTGCTGTAATGCTTGCAGACAGACGATGGCCTCAAAGCTACCGGATGCGCCAAGCAGGTGCCCGGTATAGGATTTCGTGCTGGAAATCGGCGTGCGATAAGCATCGCGCCCCAGTGCCGCCTTGATCGCCTCGGTTTCGCTCACATCGTTTTGCAGCGTAGAGGTGCCATGCGCATTGATATAGTCGATTTCATGGCTGCCGAGCCCCGCCTGCTCCAAGGCCCGTTGCAGCGTTTTCACCTTGGCCTGAGGATCCTTCGATGGCGCGGTAAGATCGAAAGCGTCTGAAAAATTGCCGTACCCTTTGATCTCCCCCAGGATCGTCGCACCACGCGCTAAAGCCGCCTCCCGTTCCTCAAGGCATAACACGGCGGCCCCTTCCGCCAGGACGAAACCGTTGCGATCCCTGCTGAACGGGCAACTGGCTTTGGTAATATCCTTCTGCTCCCGGCTCAACAAACGCAACGCATCCATATTCCAGATCGCACCGTTGCCGCTCAGCGACTCCGACGCGCCGGCCAGCATCATTGCGGCGCGGCCGCTGCGAATCGCCTCAAACGCATCGCCAATCGCGATGCCGCCGGTCGCACAGGCCGCCGCCGGTGAGCCTTGATAACCCCGTAGCAACCAATGCTGGCCACAGATGGCGGTCGCGATATTGGGCATCGCGTGAAAACAGCCAAACAGCTGGCCCAATCCGGATTGCAGATAGTCCGCATTGTTTTGCATGATCTCATCCTGCCCTCCCCAGCCGCTGCCGATAATCGCCCCGCACTCCAACGACGAATAAAAGTGCGCAGGCCCCCTGTAAGAGGATGAAAACGCCATTTCGATCGCCTCCGCGGCGGCGGCAAGCGCCAACCTGGCGAATCTGGGCAGCCGGCGGCTTACCCGCGCGGCAACGCCCTCCAGCAGCGGTTCGGACTCCAGCAAAGCAAAAAAGCGCGCGTGGATCCCCGCCGCCGATTTATCGTGATAACGATAGGCCAAGCGGCTGGCCATGATAGCCTGCCAGTTTTGCTGCGCGTTGCCTCCCAGCGCGGTGACGGCACCGTAACCGGTGACCACCACTCGTCTTTTTTTCTCCATGCTTATTCTCCTTGCCCCGATGCGAAAGCCTCGTTGCCGCCCAGCGCCAGCCACAGCTGCATCGTGGCGTTCAGGTAGCGGTATTGCAGCGCCGACAGCGAATTTTCGCTGATCAACACCGTCTCTTGCGCATCCAGCAGCGTTTGCAGCGCGACGGAACCGGCCTGATATTGATGTCGCGCCAACGCCACGGCTTGCCGGCTCATCGCCAGATGCCGCCGCTGGTTGCCGATTTGCCGCTGTGCTTCCAGGCGTTGTCGCATGGCGTTGTCCACATCGGCCAGCGCGCGATAAACCGCATCGCGAAATTGAATCTCCGCCCGCTGCGCCTGCAACGCCGCTTTGTCGCTGGACAAGCGCATCTTGCGCCATTCGATAAACGGCAGCGTCAGCGTGGCACCCAGCGAACGCGAAGGTTCACTGAACCACCGGCGGAAAAGCCCGCTGCCGGCATCCAACCCGGCGTCCAGGGTCAGCGCCGGATAAAAACTCAACCTGGCCGCCTCCGCACCGGCCAGCGCCGCTCTCAGGCGGCGCTCTGCCGCCTGAACATCCGGCCGGCGTGCAATCACCGCCGCCGGCAGGCGCTGCGCGATAGCTACCTCTTCAAGCGGCAACGAACGCCGTTCGCTATAGCGCAGCAGCGGCGATCGCCCAAACAATAACGCCAGCGAGTTGCGCGCGTCTTCCCGCTGCCGCTCCAGCTCATGCAGCTGATTCTCTCTCGCCAACAGGTTTTGTTCCGCCTGCAACAGCTCGAATCGGCCAACGTCGCCCGCGGTGTGACGTGCCGCCACCAGCCGCAAAGTTTCACGCGCGATCGTCACCATCCGTTGCTGATGGACGACTTGCTGATTCAAATCGGCAATCTGCCAATACCCGCGCGCGGTAGCGCCTATCAAGGTCAACGCGGTATTGCGCCGATCCAACGCCGAGGCGACGGCCAGCCATTCGGCCTGTTCACGAATGCGCGCCAGCTTGCCCCATAAATCCAGTTCATAGCTCAGAGAAAGCCCTGCACGGTAGCTTTCCTGCGGCGTAGTCGTGCCCCGTAGCGCTCGGGTATTGCGGCCACTCAGGCTGGCAGCCAGATCCGGCGTCAAATTGCCCTGCGCCAACCCGGCCTCCAACATGGCCTCACGCCACTGCAATCCGGCCAGCGCCAGATCCTGATTCGCGATCAGCACGCCGTCGATCAGCGCGGACAGTTGCGGATCATTGAAGTTTTCCCACCAGGCGATGCCCGCGCGCAGTGAACCGGAGCGCTCATCGACCACGCGCCACTGCGGCGGTAACGACGGTGGCGCCGTAGCGTCGATCGGCCGCCATCCGCAGGCGCTCAGCGACAGCATCACCAGCCCGCAAACCCAAAGTCGGCTCATTCTCGCGCCAGCGCCTCCACCGGCTGCAGGCGCGCGGCGGTGCGAGCGGGAAAGAACCCGAACCCGACACCGATCAACGCCGAGAATCCGCAGGCCAGCAGCAACGGCGGCCAGGTAAAGATCATCGTCACCTGCGGCGCCAATCCGCTCAGAGCCCCTTTAACCAGCGCGGCGCAGGCGATCCCCAACACGCCCCCCAGGCTGCAGATCACCACCGCCTCGATCAGAAACTGCCGCATAATGTCCTTCTCAGCGGCGCCCACCGCCAATCGAATACCGATCTCATGGGTCCGTTCCGTCACCGAGACCAGCATGATGTTCATTACCCCCACACCGCCCACCAGCAGCGAGATGGCGGCAATCGCGGTAATCAGCAGCTGCATGGAGTCTGAGGCGCGTTGAATGGATTGCGTCAGCTGATCGTCGGTCAGGGTGAAGAAATCCCGCCGCCCGTGTTCTAGGATCAAACGCCGGGTCGCATCCCGCCCCGCCTCTCCCAGCGTCAGTTTCTCATTCACTCGCATCACAATGGATTCCAGCGGCATATCGCCGGCGATGCGGCCGGTCAGGGAGGTATAGGGCAGCCAGGCAAGCGGTTGAGAGCCGGCGTATTGGGCGCCGCGGCGCTGCGCGACGCCAATCACCCGATAAGGCACGCCCGCTATCAGCAATACCGCACCTAACGGATCTTGCCGAGAGGAAAACAGCGCCTGCTTTAACAAGGGATCAATCACCGCTACCGGTGCGCGCTCACTCAGATCCTGCGCGGTCAACAGGCCGCCGGAAAGCAGGCGAATGCCCTGCGTGCGGAAATACCCTTCGCCGACGCCCATCACGGCGAGTGGCACCTGTTTGCCTTCGCGAACGGCCAGCAGTTGGGTGCCGATCACCGGCGAAACGCTGTCGACGTAAGGCAGCGCCGCCAACAATGCAGCATCCCGCGCGCTCAGCGAACGCGCGAAATCAGGGCGCGATTTTTCCCACCCCAGACCTGGGCGAATCTCCAACGTACTGGTGCCAAGCTGGCTGATTTCATTGAGAATATTACGCCGCGTGCCCTCCCCGATAGCGATGGCGGAGACCACCGCCGCAATGCCGATAATGATGCCGAGCATCGACAACACGGCCCGGACCCGATGCCCCAGCAATGCCCGCCAGGCCATGCCGACAGCCTCTTTCAGCGCCATACCCGGCGCCATGCGCTTCAGGGGGGCCGCCAGCGGTAGCGGCCGTTCGAACGTAGCAGGCTGTCGGGAGGCCTCATGGCGACGATCCGCGACGATCTCGCCGTCGCCGATCTCAATGATCCGCCGCGCCTGCTCGGCGATCCGCCGATCGTGTGTCACGATGACGACGGTATGCCCGACCGCGTTCAGCTCGTGCAAAATAGCCATCAACGCCTGACCGCTGGCGCTATCCAGTGCGCCGGTCGGTTCATCGGCCAAAATGATTTCCGCACCGTTCATCAGGGCGCGGGCAATACTGACCCGCTGCTGTTGTCCACCTGAAAGCTGCGCCGGACGATGACCGCCGCGCTGCGCCAACCCGAGCCGAGTCAACAAATGCGCTGCCCGCTGGCGGCGCTCTGCGGCCGGCATGGCGGTATACAACGCCGGGATCGCCACATTCTCGCCGGCGGTCAGATAGGGCATCAGATGATAGCGCTGGAAGATAAAGCCGATGTGCCGGCTGCGAAGATGCGCCAGGCGATCGCCGTCGGCTTGCCCAATTGCCACCCCGTTGATGTACACATCGCCCTGAGAAGGCTTGTCCAGACAGCCGATGATGTTCATCAGCGTCGATTTTCCAGAACCGGAGGCACCGACGATAGCGACCATTTCCCCCCGCTGAATGCGCAGGGAAACGCGCTTAAGGACCGCAATTTTTTGCTCCCCGGCCTGAAACTCACGCGAGACGTTATCCAACGCGATAATGGGCTCGGCGTTAGCTGACATGGCCTTCCTCCGCATCAGGCTGCTGCTCCAGCAGCACCCGTTCCCCTGGGTTCAGCCCTTCCAGCACTTCGGCATAGCGACGATCGCGGGTACCGATACGCACTCGGCGTACCACGGTCTGCTCCCCTTCCAACACCTTGACCTGATAGCTCCCTTCATCCAATGCCGCGCCCAGCGCAGCCATCGGCACCCGCACCACCCCCTGCGCACGTTCGGTAATGATAAATACCTGCGCCGTCATCGAGGTGCGCAGTCGACGTTCGCCGTTGGCGACGGCAAACACGCCGTTGTAATACACCGCCGCCGTTTGCTGGCTTGAATTCCTGCCCAGCGGGTCGGTTTCCAGCGCCTCCGCCGGCGCCTGCTGTATCGCGCCCATGGCCCCCTCATATCGGCGGTTGGGATCGGCGGCGACGTAAAACCAGAGCGGCTGCCCCATCTTCACCTGCAAGATGTCATTTTCCGATATACGGGTATGCACCATCATGGTATCCACGTCTGCCATCACCAAAATGGTCGGCGCGCTTTGCGACGAGACGATGGTTTGCCCTTCCTGAGTGACAATGCCCAACACCTCGCCGTCAATAGGGGCGGTTATACGGGTAAAGGCCAGATTGGCCCTGGCGGTTTCCTGCGCCACTTCGGCCTGGACGATCTGCGACTCGTTCACTTTCAACTGCGCCAGTTGCGCGTCGCGCTGCGCCTGCGCTTTTTCCAAATCGCTGGCCACGCCGGCGTGGTCGCGCGCCAGCGCCCTTTGACGCGTCAATTCCAGCTGGTACTGCTTCAGCTGCGCCTGACTCGCCAGTTTCTGCGCCTGCGCGCTGCGTAATTCGGCCTGTGACTTGCGCAACTCGTTAAGCTGCAGCGTCGGATCTATCTCGGCCAACAGCTGCCCCTGGGTCACCCTGTCCCCCTGTTTGACATACAGCTTTTTCAACTGCCCGTTGACCTGTGCGCCAACGTTCACCTGCCGGATCGGTTTTAGAATACCGGTTGCCAACACGCTTTTTTCGATGTCACCGCGCTCGACGCGCGCCGTTTGCGGTGGTTGCGTGTCAGGAGGCCGATTCAGCAACGGCAGTCCGCCAGCCAACGCCACCAAAACGATCATCGCCAACGCCACTCGCCGCCAGCGTCTCTTTCCGGACACGTCACTCCACCGCAGCACAATCATTCATCCTGACGTCGTCGGAAAGCTCGGCCAGCAGCCGCCCCTGCGACATGCGCAAGACCCGATCGAACAACGGCAACAGCCGCGGATTATGGGTGACCGTCACCAGGGTTTTACGATTTTCACGACAATGTGCCACCAGAGCCGACATCACCGCCGCCGCGGTCTTTTCATCCAGATTCGCCGTCGGCTCGTCCAGCACCAACACCGAGCAATGGCTGTACATGGCGCGTGCCAGCAACAGACGCTGCCGCTGCCCCAGCGACAGTCCGGCATGGCTCTCCCGCACCAGGGCATTCACACCCCCCGGCAGCTGCGCCACCGCGTCCGCCAGCCCCAAGCTGCGCAGCGCCTGTTCCACTTGCCGTTGCTGGCCCGGCGACGACGGCGCGAACAGCGTGATGTTCTGCAACACCGAGGCATTGAACAGAATGTCCTCCTGGCTTTGCAGGAAGAACAACCGCTGCGCGGCGGCATTTGTCAGTACGCGCCCATCCAGCGCCAGCTCCCCCTGCTGCGGCGTCAGCAGGCAGGCGAGCACCTTCAGCAACGTGCTTTTGCCCGCGCCGGAACCGCCGCAAATGGCAATACACTCCCCCCGTTCCAGCGTCAGCGACAAATCACGCAACACCGGTTGGCCGGCGTCATAAGCAAAGGTCACTCCCCGATACGCCAGCCGCGCGTCAAAATGACTCACGCTTTCGTCCTCAGACAGGGCGCGAACGGATACCGCAGGAAACAGATCCCGCGCACGTTCATCAATGACGTGCAGCTGGTTTTTCTGCAAAACGGCAAAAAAGATCTTGCTGCTGTACGAGGTAAAGATTTCACGCAAAAAGCTGTAGGCGAAGAATGCCCCCAGGCTGAGCTCGCCCTCCTTGAGCAGCGGCAGCGCCAGCAGCATGAACAACACCATCTCCAGGCTGCCAATCAACTGGTAAATGCTGCCCTTTATCTGCTCATAGATCTTTTGCTGCTGCAGGCAATTGAACAGCGAGCGGGCATGTTCGGCGAACCCTTCCTGCCGCTGACCGGCCAGGCCGGCGGATTTGATGGTCGAAAACCCCTGGATGGTTTCCAGGATGAAATCATTTTGCACCGCGCCTCGCACCTGCAACTGCTGGGTGTAATGCCGATCGCGGTAGATGGCCCACACGCTGACCGCCCCCATCAGCAGCACGCCGACAACCGGCACCAGCGCCAGCATCGGACTCAGGTAGCACATCACTGCCAGCGCGATGGCGCCGATAATCCAGTCGGTGCGCAGGCCGTTGTCCAGTTCGATCTTCTGGCCGGCGGCCATCTGCCAACTGGTGAAGCGGCTGAAAATCTCGCCGGGCGCGCGCTTACTGAAGAAGTTCAGCGAATTCTCCAGCAGGCGAGAGAACCCGGCGGCGCCGTGCAACAACACGAAATTTTTGATGAAACGTTCGGTGATAGTTCGCGCGATCAGCGCCAACGCCGTGGACGCCACGAACGCCAATAGATAGTAGGCATAGGGGAACGCGACCTCGCCGGCCATGGCGAACACCTGATTGATCGCGCTGGCGACCATCATCGGCATGATGAATAGCGTCAGTGAGATAAAAAACGTCATCGCTGCCAGGCGATAAATGCCGGCGATGCCGGCGGTATCCTTCAGGCTTAAACTGGCGAAAGTGCTCCGGCGGTCGCTACGCTGGGCCGGTGCGCCAGCCGGTATCTCATCGCGATCCAGCACCAGCGCATAACCGCTGATTTCCGCTTTCAGGGCAGCGTACGGCAGCAGTTGCTGCCCCAATGCGGGATTCATTACGCATACGTACCCTCCCTGGCGATACGCCAACAATACATAGTGGCCTGCGCCGTAATGCAAAATGGCCGGTAAAGGCAGCGCCGCCAGATCCCGGTGTTCAAATGCCACCGGATAAGCCGGTAGCGCCAGTTCTCCCAAAATGGTGCACAGCGCCGCCAGCGACGTGCCGTGCTGCGAGGCGGGATAACGCTCCCGCAGCTCCGTCAACGGCGCGCGAATGCCCTGAGTTTCCGCCAGCATGGCGATGCAGGCCAGCCCGCACTCATTGATTTCGCTCTGCAAGACCGGCGTAGGAAGGGTATTTTCCATACGTAGTGATATCCCTGACTTATTCGTTGATGAAAAATAAAGAGTGCGAATGCCATAACAGCCAATCATCCGCATGCCGCCGGAGGGTTCGCTCGACGAACGCCGGCATGGCGCGGCCGACCTTATCTGCAGCGACCGGTTCTTCGATGTGAATGCGGATACCGCGATCGAAATAAAGCGAATAGCACACCACCTGAGCCCGTAACGCTCGGGACAGCCGAACGATGCCGCTGTGCAAATGCGCCGGCCGGCCGAACAGATGACAGGCCAATTTGGCCGAAGCATTCTGCTTGCTGTTCAGGGTGTAATCCGGCGTGATGTCCGGGAAGAGGATGATGTTGCGCCGATGTTCCGCCGCTTCCAGCATCGCCTGCGACAAGGTGCCGGCGATGTGCCGCGGATCGTCGTGAATCGAGCAATAGTCGAGCCGCTGCCGCCATTCGCCTTCCGGCGCCCGCCGCACAAATGTCTGTACATCGCCGGAAACGATAACCGTCGCACGCCCGGGATAAACATCCGCGCCGACCAGCGTCGCCAATACGTCGGAGACCGTATGCATCGGCGCCAACAGCACCGGCACGCCCGCGCGATGCAGCGGTTCCACGACCTGATTAAGCTGCGCGGAACAGCGCGCCAAATGATTCATCAACGATGCATTGCGGGCATGGACCGCCGCGATATCCAGCCACTGCCGCCGCTGCATCTGCCAGGCGAAGTCCAGATTGCCGTCGCCCAACAGGCTTTGGCGATTCGCCGCAGCGACGGCTTGCCGGTGGCGAAAGCGACGCTGCGGTCTGCTTCCCCTCAACCGCCGACGCACTTCCAGCCACAGGCGATAATCCACGCGCCGCAGCAGAGCACACGTCAGGCGGTTGCCCATCCCGGCCCCCGTTGCCGATAAGCGAGCCATCGCGTCCAGGCCGTTGCGCCAGGCCAAGTACCCCCGAACCGCGAGCAGGCGCATCAGGGGGCCAGCGGCTTATCGTGCTGCAACAGCGACAACAGCTGCTGACTGAAAGCGGAAAAGTCGCGATCTTGCAATGCCAGCCATTTACGGTTGACGATAAAGCTGGGGGTCGCGTTGACCTGGTAATAACGGCTCACTGCCGTCATATACGCCAACAGCTCTTTGACCCGCTCTGACTCTCTGGCCTGCTGATAGGCGGCCTCATCGATACCGTTGGCCGTCAGCCAGGCGCTGAGCTGTTTGTCATCCGCCAGGTTGAGGTTTTCTTTGATAATGGCGCGATAAGCGGCGGGACGATGCTGTACTTCGATCCCCATGACCGTCAGCGTGGCGAACAGGGGCGCAAAGGCCGCCATGCCAGCCTGACTGTCGTCGCTAAGGTGCAAGCGCACCAATTTGGCTCCCGCCGGTAAACTTTTTTCCAGTTCGGCCACGCCGCTTTCGTTGACTTCACAATAGTGGCAGGCGTAAGAGAAGACTTCGACAATGGTATTATCGTCTTGCAACGGGCTTTGTTCTATTTTTTCCGGGGAGATAAAAGTCAGGCTTTCTGCCTCCGGCGATTGCATGACGTAATGTTTAAAATAAAACGCAGTCAAAAAAGAAGAGGAAAAAATAATAACAATCGTGTAGCTGATAAAAAGCAAGGGACGTTTATACATAATGGACGCATCCTGCGCATATATTAATACTCACCCAGCAGAGTGAATACATGAAAAAGAGTTGATACCGTAAATAATGAGAACGTGAAGACGCCTTTTTCGCCCGGTATCAGGCGGGACAGCGTGAACGCTGCCCGCCTGCCCACCGCTAATCTAAATGCAGGGGGTTAATCCGCATCAGCTTGGCGTGGTTGGGTTAGACGGGCAGCTCGCCACTGGCGCAGGATGATAAGTCTTTCTTACACCGCCAAACTTATCGGCGCAGGTGGTGACCAGTTGGCAGGTACGGTTATTGCCGCTGCCCACCCAGGCAAACTCCTTGGTACAAACAAAAGTACCGCCGACGATGTTTTCCGCTTCGGACAGATTGATCTTTTTCATTACAATATCCTTATATATATTAAAATATAAACACACTACCCATTACTCTGTCGGCAGACAGAGCAATTCTTCAATACATTTAAAAACCATTTATTAATAACAATGAGAGCGCTTCGTGAAAAAGCATAGCCATCTCAAACGAGCAGATCAATACAATTATTTACACTGCAAGGTAAAGTTAATCGAATAAGTAAGCCGTGAATGCGGGACTTTTCCAATTTAAATTAGGTTAAAAACCAGAAAAATAGATCAAAGCCTATTAAATCAAGAAAAACAAAAAAGGATAATTCTCAATAAAATGAAAGAAAAAATAAGAAAAATTCAGCTCTGACCAGTTGGAGGCGACGTGCGACACGCTGAAAAGATTGCTTCCTGCCGCGCCGGATTTACACTGGGGCAACAGGACTCTCACTCTCCAGGATGCCCATGCTCGCGACTCACGAATACGCCAACGACCTGATTCTGTTCGCCCTGATTGTCGACTGCGGCTCGTTCAGCAAGGCCGCGGAAAGCGCCGGCATCACCAGTTCGGTGGTCAGTAAACGCATCGGGCGGCTGGAGAAATCGCTGGGCGCCCGCCTGCTGTACCGCACCACGCGCAGCCTGACGCTGACTGAAAACGGCCAGGCGCTCTACCAACAGGCCAAAGAGATCGGCGCCAAAGTGCAGGAGGCCCTGTACGCCGTCAGCGAAAAGAGCGAAGAATTAACCGGCACCATCCGCATGTCGGTACCGACCATTTCGGGCGAGTTGCTGCTGAGCGAAAGCGTGGCGGAATTTTGCGCCCTGCACCCCAGCCTGAAGGTCGAGATGCGGCTGGAAAACCGCTTTGTCGATCTGGTAGAAGAAGGCATCGATCTGGCGATCCGTACCGGCACCATGCCGGATTCGAGCCTGATTGCGCGGCCGATCTTCGATTCCCGCTGGGTGATCGTCTGCTCGCCGGGGTACCTGGAAAGCCACCCGGAACCGCGCTGCGCCGAAGACCTGCTCGGCCACAACTGCCTGACCTACACCTATCAGGAGAGCGGCACCGCCAACTGGCTGATGAAACGGCCGGGGCGCAACGAAATCTACGAGTTGCAGGTTAACGGCAACCTGTCGGCCAACAATGCGCGGGCGATCCGCAAAGCGGTGATCGGCGGCCACGGCATCGCCATGGTGCCGCGCTGCATGGTGTATGAGGATTTGCAGGACGGCAAACTGACGGAGATCCTGGCCGGCCACTGCGGCAAAGTTTTGGGCATTTACGCCGTCTATCCTTACACCCGCAATCTGCCGTTAAAAACCCGTCTGCTGATCGAACATATCATCGGTTCCTACCAAAATATCGGCCATTACTTTTGAGTTTTCTTCTCTGATTATTTCCCCTCGGCCGCAAAAGACCGCGGGGATTACGGCATTTTTGGACATAATCTATTGAACATTACCGCTTAATTAATGTGATATCGCGCATTCATCACACATAAAAACCTTCTATCAAACTGATTTTAAAGCAGTTAATCTACCCCCTCCCGTCGGCCAATTTCCCACCGCCGGCACCATTCTCCGGTGTTAAAAAATTACCGCATGGCATCGTCACCATCGTTGTGATTAGAATGAAAATGTTGCGGTAATTAACCTTTCAGCTACATATCTCTGCCCATAAAAATAATAACCCTGAGGATCTTATGCCCCTGCTTTTTAGTATTGCGCCCATCGTCCTACTGATTTGGATGATGACCAAAAGGAATGGCGTGCCCTCTTACCTCGCCCTGCCGCTGACGGCCGCCGTGGTGTATGCCGTCCAGCTCCTGTGGTTCGATGCCTCGCTGCGGCTGCTGCATGCCAATATCATCACCGCGCTGGTGTCGACGCTGACGCCGATCACCATCATCGCCGGCGCCATCCTGCTCAATAAACTGATGCAGGTAAGCGGCGCGGAAAACGTGGTGCGCCGCTGGCTGGAAACCATCAGCCCCAATCCCGTGGCCCAGCTGATGATTATCGGCTGGGCGTTCGCCTTTATGATTGAGGGCGCCAGCGGCTTCGGCACACCGGCCGCCATCGCCGCGCCGATTCTGGTCGGGCTCGGCTTCAACCCGCTGCGCGTCGCCCTGCTGACGCTGGTGATGAACTCGGTACCGGTCTCCTTCGGCGCCGTGGGCACCCCCACCTGGTTCGGCTTTGCCAATCTCGGCCTGTCGGACGCCAGCCTGCTGGAGATCGGCCGGCAAACCGCGCTGATCCACTTTATCGCCGGCTTCGTCATTCCTCTGCTGGCGCTGCGCTTTATCGTTTCCTGGCAGGATATCCGCCGCAACCTGCCCTTTATCCTGCTCAGCGTGCTGAGCTGCACCGTGCCTTATCTGCTGCTGGCCCAGGTGAACTATGAGTTCCCGGCGCTGGTCGGCGGCGCCATCGGCCTGGCGCTCTCGGTGCTGCTGGCGCGCGGCGGCCTCGGCCTCGCCCACAGCGACAAACCGCAGAACGCCGGGCAGGCGGTGCCGTTCTTGCAAGTGGTCAAGGCCATGACCCCGACCCTGCTGCTGATTGCTATTCTGATAGTAACGCGCGTCCACCAGCTGGGCCTGAAGGCGCTGCTCAACAACACCGCGCTGCTGTGGCAGGAAAACCTCGGCTGGCTCGGGGAGCTGCGCATCAGCCGGGCGCTGATCGTCGAACTGCAGCAGGTGCTGGGTACCACCGCCGCCGCCGGCTACAAAACGCTGTATGTCCCGGCGCTGATCCCGTTCCTGTTGGTGGTACTGCTGTGTATTCCGCTGTTCCGTCTGAATGGCAGCCAGGTGCGGCAAATGTTCAGCGAAACCGGCGGGCGCATCGCGCGGCCCTTTATCGCCCTGTTCGGCGCGCTGGTGATGGTTAACCTGATGATGCAAGGCGGCGACAACGCACCGGTGATCCTGATCGGTAAAGCGCTGGCGGCGCTGACCGGTGAGAGCTGGCTGCTGTTCTCGTCGTTCCTCGGTGCGCTGGGCTCGTTCTTCTCCGGTTCCAATACCGTGTCGAACCTGACGTTCGGCGGCATTCAGCAATCGATCGCCCAGAGCAGCGGTCTCGACGTCAATCTGACGCTGGCCCTGCAGTCCGTCGGCGGCGCCATGGGCAACATGGTCTGCCTGAACAACATTATCGCGGTCTGTTCGATCCTCGGGATCGGCAACGCCGAAGGCAAAATCATCAGAAAGACCGTACTGCCGATGCTGGCGTACGGCGGGATTGCGGCCGGTATGGCAGCGATCCTCACGCTCTGACTGAACACTCGTTATCGCAAGCAAGACAAGAAGGTAAACACTATGATCATCTCCGCGTCAACCGACTACCGGGCCGCCGCCCAGGCCAAGCTGCCGCCGTTTCTGTTTCACTACATCGATGGCGGGGCCTACGCGGAGCATACGCTGAAGCGCAATACCGCAGATCTGGCCGATATTGCCTTGCGCCAGCGCGTGCTGCGCAATATGTCCGAACTCAGCCTGGAGACCACGCTGTTCGGCGAGCAGCTGGCGATGCCGGTGGCGCTGGGGCCGGTGGGGCTGACCGGCATGTACGCCCGCCGCGGCGAAGTGCAGGCCGCGCGCGCCGCGGCCAAAAAAGGCATTCCGTTCACGCTGTCCACCGTGTCGGTCTGCCCGATCGAAGAGGTGGCGCCGGCGATCGATCGGCCGATGTGGTTCCAGCTCTACGTGCTGAAAGATCGCGGCTTTATGCGCAACGCACTGGAGCGCGCCAAGGCCGCCGGCGTGAAAACACTGGTGTTTACCGTCGACATGCCGGTGCCCGGCGCCCGTTACCGCGACGCCCACTCGGGGATGAGCGGCCCTAACGCCGCCCTGCGCCGCGTGCTGCAGGCGTTTACCCATCCGCAGTGGGCCTGGGATGTCGGCCTGTTCGGCAAGCCGCACGATCTGGGCAACGTCTCGGCCTACCGCGGCAAACCGACCAGCCTGGAAGACTACATCGGCTGGCTGGGCGCCAACTTCGATCCGTCGATTTCCTGGAAAGATCTGGAGTGGATCCGCGAATTCTGGGACGGCCCGATGATCATCAAAGGCATTCTGGATCCAGAAGACGCCAAAGACGCGGTGCGTTTCGGCGCCGACGGCATCATCGTCTCCAACCACGGCGGCCGCCAGCTGGACGGCGTGCTGTCGACCGCGCGCGCCATGCCGGCGATCGCCGACGCGGTGAAAGGCGACATTACCCTGTTGGCCGACTCCGGCATCCGCAGCGGCCTGGACGTGGTGCGCATGATCGCACTGGGCGCCGACAGCGTGCTGCTGGGGCGCGCCTTCGTCTATGCGCTGGCGGCAGCGGGCGAAGCCGGGGTGGCCAACTTGCTGGATCTGATCGACAAGGAAATGCGCGTCGCCATGACGCTCACCGGCGCGAAATCCATCGCGGAGATCAACGCCGGATCGCTGGTCAGAAACGCCTGACTCACAGCGGCTGCACGCCCTCCGGGTAGGCGTTGTAGCTCATCTTGCTGATGAATGCCCCGGCCGGGGACACCAACACCCGGCCGGCGGCGTCCAGCCCGAGGAAGGTGCCGGTGCAGCGCCCGGAGATAAAATCGAAGAAGAACACCGAGCACACCGGGATAATCTTTTCCCGGAAGGTGAAGAGGAACATCTCATCCTCAAACTTGTAGTAGGTGGCGTAGTCCATGTCGCCATGGCCGAACTGTTCGCCGCGCAGGTTTTGCCAGGCGTAGCGCTCGGTGTTGACGTAGAAGTGCTCGTAGTAATGGTTGGGGCTGTAGACGTTCAGCGTGCGATAGCCGATCAGCTCGCGGGTCAGATGCGGCGCGATGCCGCCCGGCGTGACGCCTGCAATCAGCCCAACGTGGAAGCTTTGCTTGAGGCGAGACCCCTTTTCTACCGCATGTTCGGGCAGCAGCGTGCTGCGCACCAGCAGCGCCCGGCCGCTGTCGCGGTTGAGCACCAGCGTCAGGCATTCGTTGCCCGGCGACTGCAGCGGAATATTGAAGAAATAGCGTGCGGCGGAGGTTTGCACCTCTTCGTAAGCGTCCTCGCCGCTCTCCCCGCCCCAGGCCCACAGCACCCGCTGCCGATCGGCGCTGAAACGCAGCGTGATTTCTCCGCCGTCTTCAAAGGCGATCTGCAGCGTTTTGCCGCGCCAGTCCTGAGTGCCCGGCAGCCGGTTGGTGTCGATACCGCGTGCAAAATCGTCGTAATTCTTCCAGTCCGGCTCGGCATTTTGATTCAGTACGGATGGTTCTGCTGACATCTTCGCTCTCCTTGATTGAATGGGATAAAACCGTCTTAAACGTCGGCGACGCCCGCCGGTTTCACCGCTCTGCGGCTCACCACCGCGGGTGCAGTTTCATCGAGAAAACAGCTCAGTACGCCGGCGCAGACCGCGCCGGCAGCCGCCAGCCACATCACGCTGACCAGGCCATAGCGATCGGCGATCAGCCCGGCGATAAACGGCGCCAGACAGCCGCCAATCACCTCGCCGATCCCCATCACCAGCCCCAACGCGGTGGCGATACGGGCCGGCGACACCGTTTCAGACGGGATGGTGGCCATAAACAGCGTGAAGCAGCCGAGGCCGGTATAAGACAGGAACACCAGCACGCCCAGCAGCCACGGGTTATCGACGTAGCTCAGGAACAGCGGGCAGCACACTGCCAGCAATGAAAAGAAGATCAGCGTCGGCTTGCGGCCGAGGCGATCGGAAATCGCCGGCACCGCTACGCCCCAGAACACCCAGGCGGCGCCGATGGCGCTCATGATGCCGCCCATCGTGCCTTCGCCGAAGCCGCGGTCGGTCACCAAAAAGTTGGGGGTGAAGGTAATGATGATCATGAACCAGGTGACGAACACGCAGGAAATCAGAATGCACAGCGCCACGTTCTTGATTTTGAACAGCTCGCCGTAAGCGGCTTTGTTCGCCGCCTTACCGGCCGCCGGCGCGGCGATAAAGGCGGGATCTTTTTTGCCGTTCACATAGCGATAGATCAGCCACGCCAGAATGATGCCCGGCACGGCGGTCAGGTGAAACGCCATGCTCCATCCCCACTTCTGCGCCAGATAGATGATCAGCGGCGGCGCGATAATGCCGCCCAGCAGCCCCGGCGCCGCGCCCTGGATCAATCCCATGTTGAAACCGCGGCGCTGCGGCTGCGATTTTTCCACCATCAACGACTGTGCGATCGGCAAAACCGGCCCTTCGGCGATCCCCATCAGCGCACGGAAGATCAATAGCATGGCAAACCCGCTGACCAGCCACGACAGTGCGGAGAACAGTGAAAACACCAGGATCGACAGGATCAACATCGGTTTACGGATATTAAAGCGATCGGCTATCGCCCCCAGCCCCGCGCCGGATAGCGCCCAAGTCAATGCCAGCACCGCCGACAGCGTGCCGAGATGCACGTTGCTGAGCTTGAGATCGGCGGCAATCATCGGAAACAGAAACGAGATGGTCAGACGATCGACGAACACGCAGCCGAAGACAAAAAATAAAATAATCAGCAACCGGTTCTCTTCACTTAATGCGCGGCGAGGCCCTGGCGATGTATTCATAGCGTCATTTGTCCATAAGTTAACTTATGAATGGCAAGCCGCCATGGCATAAGTATGTTAAGCGCTCGGCCAAGAGAGAAATTGGCCCTCCGTCACGACAACAACTCATTAACATGTTAATGACATAAAATTATCGTAAGCCGACGGTCTGTCAACCGGCGCGTTCTTAGAGACGAATGAAGTTTTTATCCGGTACTATTTTAAAATCGCATTATCACAATCAGATATTTTATTCCTTTGTTTTTACAGGCAATAAAATAATAACGGGTATTTTCCCGCGGTTAAAAACGCCCATTTTCACGCCAGCGGCGAATAATCTCATCATTCACTCTTTAGGTTTATTAATTGGTTACCCGCTTTCAGTGAGCTATAGGCAACATTCGGATTCGTTTTTATCTATTGAATCATTTCGTTTTGTTTCATGGCCGCACAACAAAATAACTCTTACGAGGGAAAGGCTATTGGCAGGGTTACATCATTTCATCTGGACAATAACAAAAGCGCAGAGCGTGACGTAAATCACGGCAATCATGCCGTATCCTGCAAAGTCATTGTGCTCGCAACAGCAATTATCTATTGCGATTAGGGCTGTTTATCTCAATTAATCGCCATGCAACACTTCGTGCCATCGTTCGACACCGCGCCGCAAGGCCTGAGACGGAGTGACACATGAGCATCGAAAAACTAACCCGGGAGCCGCTTTCCATCGGTATTGAGCTGCCGTTGGACAATGATTGGTCCACCAGCGGGCAGCTGAAACGCCAGCAGGACGGGCGACCGTTCGGCGTGCCGGACATGAGCGAACACGCTGCGCGCATCAAGCTGGCCGATGAGCTCGGCTTTCGCGCCGCCTGGGTTCGCGACGTGCCGCTGTACGATCCGGACTTCGGCGACGCCGCACAGGTGTTTGAAACCTTTACCTACCTCGGTTATCTGTCCAGCCTGACACGCAATATTCTGCTGGGCACCGCGGCCGTGGTGCTGCCGCTGCGGCAGCCGTGGCTGGTGCGCAAAGCGGCTTCTACGCTGCAAACGCTGAGCGGCGATCGTCTGCTGCTCGGCGTCGCCAGCGGCGATCGCCCCGTGGAGTACCCGCTGTTCGGCGCCGATTACGCTGCGCGCGGTGAAAGCTTCCGCACCAGCGTCGGCATTCTCAAAGGTGAAGCCGACAGCGCGCTCCAGCCTGGATTGCGCCTGCTGCCGGCCACGCCGCCACCGCCGCTGCTGGTCGCCGGGCTGGCGCAACAAACGCCCGAGTGGGTGGGGAAAAATATGGATGGCTGGCTGTCGTATCCCGGCACGCCAGCGGACCATGTTTCGCGGGTCAAACTCTGGCGTAACGTGGCCGGTGACAAACCCTACGTCAGCTTTATTCATCTCGACCTCACCGATAACGCCGACGCGCCGATTCAGCGCCATCGCTTCGGCATCAAGAGCGGCCGCAATGGGTTGATTCAGGAACTGAGCGCCATGCGTGACGCCGGGGTCAACCACATCGGCCTGCACTTCCGCCGCAACCAGCGGCCGCTGGAAGAGACAATGCAGGAGATAGGTCAGCTGGTGTTGCCGGAATTCCATCGCGCTTGACGCCCGCTTTAACCCGCTATTCCAACCTGAGCGCGCCTTTGCCCCGTTACCGGGGCTTTATTTCCGCCACTGCTATTTCATAGCAACTCAGTCTAATCCCTGCTGCCAAACGGCGGCATGATGATGGGGAAACGAGCCACCATGAGGAATGTGCAATGACGGCAAAACTGACAGAAGCGGGCTTTTGGCGCAAAACCGCCGACTCTTCATCGCTGCGCGAACCGCGCGTATTGATCCGGGTCTACGTCGACGAAGGCGAGATTGACCGCGCCATCGCGTTTTACGCGCAGCTGCACGGCGTGGAAGCGGATATGCGTTTCGACTTTCCCGAGCATCGGCTGGTGCTGGCGGCGGTGGGGCCGTTTCTTATCCTGGAAGGCGCGGAAGAAAACCTGCGCCCTTTTCGCAGCACCGTCGGCACGCTGCTGGTCGATGATATTTATCCCTACCACCAGCGGCTGCTGGCGGCCGGAGCCGAGATCTTCTTCGGCCCGGTGGAAGTGCCCACCGGCGCCTGTTTCAATGCTCGCCTGCCGGACGGCACGATTGTCGAGTACGTGCATCACCGACCGCGCGCGGACGAATAAACCGCCTCAGGGGATCGCCGGCGTCATGGCGTAACCGCGCAGATCCTTGCGCAGGCTGACCATGTACAGCACGATCACCGCCGAGAACGGCAGGCCGCACAGCACCACCGCGGTCTGCATCGCGCTGAAGCTGCCGGCGTACAGCAACCCGGCGCACACCAGCGTGGTGACCGCCGCCCAGAACACCCGCAGCCAGGCCGGCGCGTCATCGTGCGCGGAACCGCCCTGGCAGGAGAGGTTAGCTATCATCAGCGTGCCGGAATCGACCGGCGTCAGGAACAGCACGAAGCTTATCACCACCACGAAACCGGCAGTCAGCTGGGTATAGGGCAGGTATTCAAACAGCTTGAACACCGCCATCGGCGGATCGCTTTGCGCCACCTGGCCCAGGATCGCCTGCCCGCCCTCCAGCACCAGGCTGATGGCGGTATTGCCGAAGATCGACAGCCACGCCAGCGTGAACCCGAGCGGGATCAGCAACACGCCGAAGATCAGCTCACGGATGGTACGGCCTTTGGAAATGCGGGCGATAAACAGCCCGACGAACGGCGCCCACGCCACCCACCAGGCCCAATAGAACAGCGTCCAGGCGCCCTGCCACTGGCGCGCCTTGCCATACAGATACATATCGAAGCTGCGGCTGACGAGCGAGGTCAGATAATCCCCGAGGTTCTGCAACATGCCGTTGAGCAGGTTCAGCGTCGGCCCGGCCAGAAACACGAACAGCAGCAGCAGGCACAGGAAGCCGACGTTGATGTTCGACAGCATGGCAATGCCCTTCTCGACGCCGGTGACCGCCGCCAGCGTGGCCACCACCATCATCACCACGATCAGCGCCAGCAGTACGCCGGTGCTTTGCGGGATGTCGAACAGGTAAAACAGCCCCGAGTTCACCAGCAACGCGCCGATCCCCAGGTTGGTCACCATCGAGATAACCGTCACCAGAATACCGAAGCTGTCCACCAGATGACCGACGCCGCCGTGGATGCGCTCGCCGAAGATCGGGTACAGCGCCGAACGCAGCGCCAGCGGCAAACCGCGACAATAGGCGAAATAGGCGAGCGCGGTGGCGATCAGCGCGTACAGCGCCCAACCGTGCAGCCCCCAGTGCAAAAAGGTGAGCGCCATCGCCTGTCGCGCCGCCTGCACGCTGCCGCCGCTGCCTTCCGGTGGCGACAGGAAGTGATCCAGCGGCTCATAGGCGCCGTAATACACCAGCGCAATACCGATGCCCGACGAGAACAGCATCGCCACCCACGAGGGGTAGCTGAACTGCGGCGGCTCGTCATCCTGGCTCAGGCGAATATGGCCAAAGCGCGACAGCGCCAGCCAGAACACGAACGCCATGCAGGCGACCATCAGCAGCATGTAATACCAGCCGAACACATCGGCCACCCAGCTTTGCGCAACATTCAGCCACTGTTTGCTGGCGGCGGGAAACAGCACGACCAGCGATCCCAGCAGCAGGATCACCGCCGCCGAGCCGAAAAATACCGGGACATTTAATCTGACAGGTTCTTCGTCAAGCGATGGGGGAGTTTTCATTGTCATTGGCAGGCTTCCATGATGCGAAAGACAGACGATTTAAATGCAACTTTTGGTTAATATCTTATCGTCATTTATTTGACATTTTCGCAGCATATAGAGTATTGATTGACCGTTCAATCAATCAAATTCAAAGTGTGATTTGCCTATCAGTTGAGGAAAATATGTACCGCAGAGACATTCCTGAGCAGCGCAAGGAGCAGCTGATTAACGCCGCCTTCGAGACCATCAACGTTGTGGGGCTGGCTGGCGTCACCCTGTCGCAGGTGGCGAAAGAGGCCGGGCTGTCGACCGGCATCGTCAGCCACTATTTCGGCGATAAAGAAGGTTTGTTGAGCGCGACCATGCGCAAGATCCTGCGCGATCTGCGCGACGCGGTGGCCGAGTGCCGCGCTCAGGCGGCAAGCGACAGCCAGTCGCAGCTGTGCGCCATCATTCAGGGCAACTTCCACCCCAGCCAAACCAACGCCATTTCCATGCGCGCCTGGCTCGACTTCTGGGCCGCCAGCATGCATCAGCCGGTGCTGCGCCGCCTGCAGCGCGCCAACGATCGGCGACTCTATTCCAATATTTGCAGCCAGTTCCGCCGCGAGCTGCCGCTGCAGCAGGCGCGCGACGCGGCGCGCGGGCTGGCGGCGATGATCGATGGGCTCTGGCTGCGCGGCAGCCTGGCCGGGGATGATACCGATCTGCAGCAGGATTACCGCATCGCCTGCGACTACGTGATACAACGGCTCAAGGCCGCGCCATCGGCGGGGTGAACGGCAGCGTCATTGCGGTTCCTGCTCTTCGCTGTACTGGGTTTGCCACATGGCGGCGTAGCGGCCGTTCGCCGCCAGCAGCGTCTCATGCCCCCCGCGTTCGACGATCTCCCCCGCCTCCAGCACGATGATCTCATCGGCGTCCACCACGGTGGAGAGCCGGTGGGCGATCACCAGCGTGGTGTGGTTGCGACTCACCTCGCGCAGGTGCCCCTGGATTTCGCGCTCGGTCTGGGTATCCAGCGCGCTGGTCGCCTCGTCGAACACCAGGATGGCCGGATTTTTCAGGATGGTGCGCGCGATCGCCACCCGCTGCTTTTCACCGCCCGACAGCTTCAGCCCGCGCTCACCCACCCGGGTGTCGTAACCGTCAGGCAGGCCGACGATAAAATCATGGATATGCGCCAGCCGCGCCGCCCGCTCGATTTCTTCATCGCTGGAGCCGGTTTTGCCGTAACCGATGTTGTAGCGCAGCGTATCGTTGAACAGCACCGTATCCTGCGGCACGATGCCGATCGCCTGCCGCAGGCTGGCCTGGGTCAGCTGGCGAATGTCCTGGCCGTCGAGGGTAATGGCGCCGCCCTGCACATCGTAGAAGCGGAACAGCAGGCGCGACAGCGTGGACTTGCCCGCGCCGGAGGCGCCGACCACCGCCACCGTGTGGCCCGCCGGAATGGTAAAACTCACCTGCTTGAGGATTGGTCGGCGCGTGTCGTAACCAAAGCTGACCGCGTCGAATCGCACTTCGCCGCGATCGAGGCGCAGCGGCTGCGCATCCGGGCTATCGACGATCTCACGCTTTTCCTGCAGCAGATCGAACATATTCTCCATGTCGATCAGCGCCTGGCGCACCTCGGAATAAATAAAGCCGAAGAAGTTCAGCGGCTGATACAGCTGCAGCAGGTAGGCGTTGACCAGCACGAAGTCGCCGACCGTCATCGTCCCCTGGGTAATGCCCTGTGCCGCCATGGCCATCATCACGATCAGCCCGATCGAGATAATGGCGGTTTGCCCCAGGTTGATCGCGGTAAAACTGAATTGGTTCTTGATGGCGGCGTATTCGTACAGCCGCCGCGACAGATCGAAACGCTCGGCCTCGAACTCTTCATTGCCGAAGTACTTCACGGTCTCATAGTTCAGCAGGCTGTCGATGGATTTGCTGTTGGCGTCGGCGTTGGCCTTGTTGAGCTCGCGGCGAAAACGGGTGCGCCAGCTCACCGCCAGCACGGTGAACAGAATGTAGCAGCCGACCGTCGTCAGGATCGCCAGCGCAAACCAGCCGTTCAGCATATGCCACATGATTGCCGTGACCAGCGTCAGTTCGAACAGGATCGGCACGATGGAGAACAGCAGCCGCGACAGCACCGTGGACACCGCCTGGGTGCCGCGCTCGATGGATAGCGACAGCCCGCCGGTCTGACGCTCCAGATGGAAGCGCAGGCTCAGCGCATGCAGCTGGCGAAATACCCGCACGCCCAGCAGGCGCGTGGCATTCTGGCTGACGTGGATAAACATCACGTTGCGCAGCTCCTCAAACAGCGCGCCGCCCACCCGCGCCACGCCGTAGGCGATAATCAGCCCCAGCGGCACCGCCAGCATTTTCGCCGTCTCGCCGCTCAGCGCATCGACCATTGCTTTGTAGGCCAGCGGCACCAGCGTGGTGCTGACCTTGGCCGCCACCATAAACACGAAGGCCACCACCAGATACCCCCGCAGGCGCGGGTTGTCTTTCGGCCACAGGTAGGGCAGCAGGAATTTCAGCAAACGGGAACGATCCATCATGTAATATTCATCTTCTCGGTCGTGCTCGCGGCGCACGGCCGCGTGGGGGGTTATGAGTTTGGCCTGGCCGACAGCGAATGCCGCAGCCATCCCGTTTTCCTGCGGTGACAACTCAGCATCATCCGTCAGGAGAAGCGGCGGCGACTCGGGCAAAGTTCAGGCATGGAGGAGACAATCACATGACCCACACGTATGCAAAGCGCTTTGCGCAGGTCTTTGACTATATCGACCGCCACCTGGACGAGGCGCTCACCGTCGAAAAACTGAGCGAAGTGGCCCATTTTTCGCGCTTTCATTTTCAACGCCAGTTTAGCGCGTATTGCGGCATCTCGGTGTGGCGTTATATCCAGTGGATGAGGCTTAAACGCGCCTCTTACCGCCTGGCGTATAACCCGCTGGAGCCGGTGATTGACATCGCGCTGGACGCCGGTTTTCAAAACCCGGAGTCCTTCAGCCGCGCCTTCAAACAGGCGTTCAGCCAAACGCCGAGCCAGTTTCGCAAACAGCCGGCCTGGATCGATTGGCAGCAGCGCTTTCCCGAGCCGAAACACAAAAGGAAACAACCCATGAAGGTAGACATTGTCGATTTCCCTGCCACGCCGGTGGCGATGATCGAACATAGCGGCCCGCCCGCGCTGGTCAACGAAACCGCCGCACGCTTTATCGAGTGGCGCAAAACCAGCGGCCTGTCGCCGGTCAGAAGCAGCCGCACTTACGGCATCGCCCCGCACGATCCGGCCATCACCGAAGCGCAGGACTTCCACTTCTTCATTTGCGGCGAGGTCACGGCGCCGATCCCGGAGGACAACGCCTTTGGCGTGGTGAACGGCACGCTGCCGGCCGGGCGCTGCGCGGTGCTGCGCCATCATGGCTCGCTGGATGGGCTCTCGGAAAGTGCCCACTATCTGTACCGCGAGTGGTTGCCGGCCAGCGGCGAGGAGCTGCGCGATTTTCCGCTCTATTTCCACTACCACAACTTCGTGCACGAGGTGGCGGAATATGAACTGGTGACCGATCTTTACCTGCCGCTGAAATAGCTGACATCTGGCTCCGCAAGGAGCCAGATTGACGTTAACAGGACGGCGACGAACCTTGTGGCGGCAGATAACGCTGCGGATCGAGTGCGGTAGCGTGATAGCGGATCTGGAAGTGCAGGAACACCGAATCGGTGCCGGTGCTGCCCATGGTGCCGATCTTCTGCCCCGTTTTCACATCCTGACCGTTGCGCACCAGCGTAGTGTCGTTGTGCGCATAAGCGGTAATAAAATCTTCGCCGTGCTTAATCATGATCAGGTTGCCGTAGCCGCGCAGCTGGTTGCCGACGTACACCACTTTGCCCTTGGCGGAAGCGTAAATCGGCTGGCCGCGTTTGCCGGCGATGTCGATGCCCTTGTTGCCGCCATCTGAATTGGAGTAGGCCTGCACGATCCGGCCGCTGGTCGGCCAGCGCCAACAGCGGGCGGCGCCCGGCGGCGGCGTCTGCTTGGCGATCGCAGCGGAAGACGAAGAGGTTTTACGACGCGTGGCGGCGGTTTTGGTCGGCGCGCTGCCGCTCAGCCGCAGTTTCTGCCCCACTTCCAGGCTATAGGGCGGGCGTATCTTGTTGATTCTGGCCAGATCGCTGACTTCGCTGTCGGTGATCCAGGCGATGTAGTACAGCGTATCGCCCCGTTTGACGGTGTAGGACTTGCCGGTGTAGGTGCCCTTCGGCAGTTTGTCGTAGTCGCGGTTGTAGGCATTTTTACCCGAACACCCGGCCAACAACAGCCCCAATGTCAGACACGCCGCGATGCGGCGCCACCCAGCCCATTTGCTTCCTGTGCTCAAATCCAGTCCTCGGTCGTCTTTTCGGTTCTGATACCCGTCAGCCGCACAGTGTAACATTTGCGCCGGATCAGTCAAAAACCCCCAGAGGGTCTATGCTAAACAGGTAAGGATGACTGATTAATTACCCAACGACGAAATGGAGTACTGTCATGTTGAACCTCGACCGCAATAATCTGCCCCTCCTGAGCGAAGAACTGCTCAAAAAGCAACGCACCACCCTGCTGATCATCGCTTTCCTGCTGCTGGCGGGCGGCATACTGTGCCTGGTCAATCCTTTCGCCTCCGGTGCGGCGCTGAGCATCGTGGTCGGCATCCTGCTGCTGTTGAGCGGCGCCGGGCTGATTATCGCCATGATCGCCAACCGGGCGCAGAATACCTGGCCGATGATCGGCGGCATTCTGCTGGGCGTGGCCTACCTGATTATCGGCTATGTGTTCATCACCAGCCCGCTGGCGGGCATTCTGGCGTTGGCAGTCTACCTCGCCGTGCTGTTCGCGCTCGGCGGCATCGCGCGCCTGGCGGCGGGCTACATGCGCCGCGGGCTGCCGGGCAACTGGCTGCAGTTCGTTATCGGCGTGCTCGATTTGATCATCGCCTGGATGCTGATCGGCTCAGGCCCGGCGGCGTCGGTCACGCTGGTGACGGCGATCGTCGGCATCGAGATGCTGGTCAGCTCCTTTGCGCTGTTCCAGGCGGCGAATCTGTTTAAACGCGCCTGATCGTAGCGGCCCGCCGCCGGCGGGCCCTCATCCTCTCCCCCGTTTGCAAACACAACGAGGCGATACCCCCTCGGCTTGTCCGTGGTTATCTTCATCGGTAAGTGCCAATATAGGCGCAGACAAGGGAGCTGAAACCGATGACAACCCATTCCAACCCGTTGAACTCGCGGGAAGTCTGCCTGCAATTACGCCACTTCAATCAGGTAATCGGGCAACAATGCCGCAATATGGCGCGCCAAAAAACCACCTGCCCGTGCTGCCTGACGGACATCGCCACCGGCTGCGATGCCGGTATCAAACTGTGTGGGCAGCAGCTAGCCAAACCCAATCCGCAAACCCCGTTATTCCGGCAGATTCGCAACTTGCTGCTCGACCTGCGCGCAGAAGCGATAGGGGTTCACAGAATCGACGCCCTGAACCGCACCAATAACGAAATATCCTGGCTGTTGCGCGAGCTGTATTTCGAGACGTTCTGAACATAAGGGCCGCGCGCCCATCGCTTAACGTCAATCGGCGCGGCTATCATCCGCGCCGAATCATGGCGACACCATTCTCATCTCCCCCTTATTCTCCCCCTTTTAGCGCGGGCGTTCATCCAGCTTTACGACCGCCGTCACACCTCGCCACCGCCAAATTGCGTTGGTTATAGAGTCGTCTACAATTCAATCGAATTACCCCCTACAACATCAGAAATTATTATTATTAGAGGTGATTATGTTACAGAAACACGAAAACGTAATAAGTATGACTGTACTAAGCCCGCAAGCCACCCAACAACTGATGCCTTCGTTTTCTTCCTTGCCCCACACGCAACACGCCGACGGCAAATATCGCCTGCGCCGTTATTCGGTCGTCAAATACCTCAACCCCAACGTCGCCGAAGTGGGTCCTCGTACCTTTATGCAATCCGATCAGATAAACCATTTCCAGGGCAACGTGGTGCGCCGCTTCGAGCCTATCGACAGCGCCGTGCTGCAGAGCGCCGGCATGGCGGAGATGTGCAACCTGTTTGCCGAAAATAACGAACTGCCGGAAGGCGCCGAGATAGAGATCCACCAAATGCGCGTGGTCGCCATCCAAAAAGATACGCTGGTGGCGCCGGAAGGCATTCACCAGGACGGTTTCGACCATATCGCCATGATCGCCATTCACCGGCACAACATCGTCGGCGGTGAAATCATGCTGTACGACGACAGCCACCACGATCCCTTCTTTAAAAAAGCGCTGGCGGACGGTGAAGCCGTGCTGCTGGCGGACAGCAAACTGTGGCACAACGCCACGCCGATCAACGCCGTAAGCCCGAACGAAGAAGGCTATCTGGATCTCTTCGTCCTCACCGCGCGGGGAGAGAAAGCATGACCTTTACGCCCGAGCTCGCCCGACGCCAGTTCAGCGCCCTGTCTCAGCACATCGACGGCAAACCGGCGATCTTTTTCGACGGCCCCGGCGGCGCACAGGTTTCACGGGGCGTGCTGGAGAAAATGACGGACTACCTGGGGACATACAACGCCAACCTGGGCGGCCACTACTTCTCCAGCCGGGTCACCGGCGAGGTGATGGGCCAGGCGCGGGAATCGGTGCGCGCCTTGTTAAATGCGCCTTCGCCCGACAACATCGTCTTCGGCATGAACATGACCACGCTGACCTTTCATCTCAGCCGTATCATCAGCCGCGACTGGCAGGCCGGCGATGAGGTCATCGTCACCGCGCTCGATCACTACGCCAACGTCTCCAGCTGGCAGCAGGCCGCCGCAGACAAGGGTGCCGTGGTGCATCAGATACCGCTGGAGAGCGCCGACTGCGCATTGGATGCCGCGAAAGTGTGTGAGCGCATCAATGCCAACACCCGCCTGGTGGCGGTCAGCTACGCTTCCAACGTCACCGGCAGCATCGTCGATATCAGCGCCATCGTCGAAGCCGCGCATCGGGTCGGTGCGCAGGTGTATGTCGACGCCGTGCACTATGCGCCGCACAACCTGATTGACGTACAGGCGCTGGGCTGTGATTTCCTGGTGTGCTCCGCCTACAAGTTCTTCGGCCCGCACGTCGGCATGGCCTACATCGCGCCGCAGTGGCTGCAGCGCCTGCGTCCGTACAAAGTCGAGCCGGCCACCGACGTCGGCCCCGGCCGTTTCGAGACCGGTACTCAGAGCTTCGAAGCGCTGGCCGGCGTCGCGGCCGCTATCGAGTATCTGGCGCAGTGGGGGACGCCGGGCGCGCCGTTAAGGCAGCGTTTGCAGGAGAGCTTCGCCGCCTACCACCGGCATGAAGAGGCGCTGTGCCGCCACTTTTTGCAACGGCTGCAACAGCTCGACGGCGTGCGGCTCTACGGCCATTCACAGGCGGACAGCGCGCGCCGCACGCCGACCTTCGCCCTGACCTTCAGCGGCCATACGCCTGACGCAATCGCCCGTCACCTCGGGCAGCACAACATCTGCGCCGGCAGCGGGCATTTCTATGCGCTGGGCCTGATCCAGCAGTTGGGGTTACAGGACGGCGGCGTGCTGCGCATCGGCATGATGCACTACAACACCCAAGGCGAAATAGACACGCTGTTTAAGGTGATCGCCGAAGATATCCTCAGTTAACTCGCCACATCGGCCCGCTCACCTTATTGAGCGGGCCATCGCGGCACGCTGGGGGTAGAATCAAGGGAATTTTATTTTAGAAATGGATTTTTACTTTGCGAAAATATGCAGTTATCGCCGCCGCATTGATGATGTCTTCCTGTGCCACGCCGGAGAAATGGGAAGCGCAAACGGCAACCCCAACGCCCCTTGAAGCGGCCAGAACCCACTGCCGGCAAGAGGCCGAACAGCGCTATCCCGTGAACCTGTCTTTGCACGCCAGCTCGCCGACCTTCTCCTCCATGACGATCAACGGCACGGAGATCCCCAACGCCGGTGGCGGCGCTTTCCCCTCGGACAGCAATGAAATGCGCAGAACAGAATTCGTTAATGCCTGCATGAAATTGGAAGGATGGGAAAATAAAAATAAGGTGACGGGATTATTGGCATTTTTATTTAACTAACGGCAACACGGAATAACTCGGAATTACCGCGCTCAGGCAGCGGTAATTCCGCCCTATTGACCGGCACCGACAGCCTGACTATTTTGCTACGATATAACAGGTTACACCTCTCCTCCATTCAGGGCGATAATCAAACAAATGGAATAAATCAATTTATGAGTGAGAAAGACACCCCCCTAAAAAAGCCGCAGAGCCATATCAACAAAGCGGTATTCTTCACCTCTGCAGTCCTCATTTTTCTTCTGGTCGCGTTCGCCGCCTTTTTCCCCGACATCGCTGACAAGAACTTCAAGCTTCTGCAGCAACAAATTTTCACCAACGCCAGCTGGTTTTATATTTTGGCCGTGGCGCTGATTTTGCTCAGCGTGACGTTTCTGGGGCTTTCCCGCTACGGCGACATCAAACTTGGCCCCGATCATGCGCAACCCGATTTTCGCTACCACTCATGGTTTGCCATGCTGTTTTCAGCGGGGATGGGCATCGGCCTGATGTTCTTCGGCGTGGCAGAACCGGTTATGCACTATCTCTCGCCACCGGTCGGCACGCCCGAGAGCGTCGAGGCGGCCAAACAGGCCATGCGCCTGACCTTTTTCCACTGGGGGCTGCACGCTTGGGCGATCTACGCCATCGTGGCGTTGATTCTGGCCTTCTTCAGCTATCGGCATGGCCTGCCGTTGACTCTGCGCTCTGCGCTTTATCCGATCATCGGCGACCGCATTTATGGCCCTATCGGCCACGCCGTCGATATCTTCGCCGTCATCGGCACCGTATTCGGGGTCGCGACCTCGCTGGGTTATGGCGTGTTGCAGGTCAACGCCGGGCTTAACCACCTGTTTGGCGTGCCGATCAACGAAACCGTTCAGGTGATCTTGATCGTGGTGATTACCGGGCTGGCCACCCTTTCCGTGGTTTCAGGGCTGGAGAAAGGCATACGCTTTCTGTCAGAGCTGAACCTTGGCCTGGCGCTGTTGCTCCTGGCCTTGGTCCTGCTGTTGGGGCCAACCGTCCTGCTGTTGAAATCCTTTGTGGAAAATACCGGCGGCTATCTGTCCGAGCTGGTCAGCAAGACGTTCAACCTGTATGCCTACGAGCCAAAATCCAGCAACTGGTTAGGCGGATGGACGCTGCTCTACTGGGGGTGGTGGCTCTCCTGGTCGCCTTTTGTCGGTATGTTCATCGCTCGGGTTTCCCGCGGCCGAACCATCCGCGAATTTGTCACGGGCGTGTTGTTCGTCCCGGCAGGCTTCACCCTCATGTGGATGACGGTGTTCGGCAACAGCGCCATTTACCTCATCATGGAACAGGGCGCGACAGACCTCGCCACTACGGTACAGCAAGATGTGGCGTTGGCGTTGTTTAACTTCCTGGAACATTTCCCGTTCTCCAGCGTGCTTTCGTTTATCGCCATGGCGATGGTGATCGTCTTTTTTGTCACGTCCGCCGATTCCGGCGCCATGGTCGTAGATACGCTGGCTTCGGGCGGCTCCAGCAACACGCCGGTTTGGCAACGCATTTTCTGGGCGTCGCTGATGGGCATCGTCGCCATCGCCTTGCTGATCGCCGGGGGGCTCAGCGCGCTGCAAACCGTCACCATCGCCAGCGCATTGCCGTTCTCGGCCATCTTGCTGATATCCATTTACGGTTTGCTTAAGGCGCTGCGCCGCGACCTGACCAAGCGCGACAGCCAAAATATGGCCACCATCGCCCCCACCGCCGCCCGCAACCCCATTCCCTGGCAGCGCAGGCTGCGCAATATCGCCTATCTGCCAAAACGCTCGCTGGTTAAGCGCTTTATGGATGAGGTTATCCAACCGGCCATGACGCTGGTGCAGGAAGAACTGAGTAAACAAAACACGCTCAGCAGCATCAACGCCACTGCGGAAGACCGCATTCGTTTCGAGGTCGATTTGGGCGATGAGCTTAACTTTATCTATGAAGTCAGACTGCGCGGCTACAGTTCGCCGACGTTCGCTCTGGCCGGGCTGGATAACGATGAACAGCAAGCCGAGCAGCACAAGTATTATCGCGCGGAGATCTACCTGAAAGAAGGCGGCCAGAACTACGATGTCATGGGCTGGAATCAGGAGCAGTTGATCAACGATATTCTCGACCAGTACGAGAAACACCTGCATTTCTTGCATCTGGTGCGCTAAAGAGCGACATGCCGTCCCCAGGGGCGGCATTTTTTTGCCCTGCTTTCCTCACCACGGCGCTGATGATGCTGGTGGGATGGCGGACAACCAGTGATAACGCTTACAGGGGCAAAGGATTGGGTTGGGGTAATCTTTCGGAGAATCAGGATGTTTTCAGGAGGGAATGCTGGAGCGGGTGAAGGGAATCGAACCCTCGTATGCAGCTTGGGAAGCTGCCGTTCTACCATTGAACTACACCCGCATCGGTGTGCGACAGGCATTATAACCGGTTATCGGCGGCGGGCAAGCGGAGATGGCGCGTAACTGTCGATGTTTTAAGCGGTTAGGTCCGGCGGGCGAAAAAAAACCGGCGCAGTTGCCTGCACCGGTGGTTTCACGCTAAACGGAATTATTTCTGTGGGCGCATCGCCGGGAACAGAATTACGTCGCGGATGGTGTGGCTGTTGGTGAACAGCATCACCATACGATCGATACCGATGCCCAGACCGGCGGTCGGCGGCAGGCCGTGCTCCAGCGCGGTGACGTAGTCTTCGTCGTAGAACATCGCTTCGTCGTCGCCGGCATCTTTAGCGTTCACCTGATCGGCAAAGCGCTGCGCCTGGTCTTCGGCGTCGTTCAGCTCGGAGAAGCCGTTGCCGATTTCACGGCCGCCGATGAAGAACTCGAAGCGGTCGGTGATTTCCGGGTTCACGTCGTTGCGGCGCGCCAGCGGCGACACTTCAGCCGGGTACTCGGTGATGAAGGTCGGCTGAATCAGATGGCTTTCTGCCACTTCTTCGAAGATCTCGGTCACGACGCGGCCCAGACCCCAGCTCTTCTCAACCTTGATGCCGATAGATTCGGCGATGGCTACCGCTTTGCCCATGTCGGCCAGGTCAGCCAGATCGGTTTCCGGACGGTATTTCTTGATCGCCTCGGTCATGGTCAGCTTCTCGAACGGCTTGCCGAAGTCGAACACTTCGTCGCCGTACTGCACCTGAGAGGTGCCCAACACTTTCTCGGTCAGGGTGCGGAACAGGGTCTCGGTCAGCTCGATCAGGTCTTTGTAATCCGCGTAAGCCATGTAGAGTTCCATCATGGTGAACTCTGGGTTGTGACGCGGAGAAACGCCTTCGTTACGGAAGTTGCGGTTGATTTCGAACACGCGCTCGAAGCCACCGACCACCAGACGCTTCAGATACAGTTCCGGCGCGATGCGCAGGTACATGTCGATATCCAGCGCATTGTGGTGCGTGATGAACGGACGCGCGGATGCGCCGCCCGGGATCACCTGCATCATCGGGGTTTCGACTTCCATGAAGCCGCGTTCCACCATGAAGTTACGGATAGCCGACATCACCTGCGAACGCACCTTGAAGGTGTTGCGCGATTCTTCGTTGGCGATCAGATCCAGATAACGCTGGCGGTACCGGGTTTCCTGATCCGCCAGGCCGTGGAATTTATCCGGCAGTGGGCGCAGCGCTTTGGTCAACAGACGCAGTTCGGTGCAGTGGATCGACAGTTCGCCGGTCTTGGTTTTGAACAGCTTGCCGCGCGCGCCGAGGATATCGCCCAGGTCCCACTTCTTGAACTGCTCGTTGTACACGCCTTCAGCCAGATCGTCGCGCGCGACGTACAGCTGAATGCGGCCGCCCACGTCCTGCAGCGTGACGAAGGATGCCTTGCCCATAATGCGGCGGGTCATCATGCGGCCGGCGACGGTCACTTCTACGCCCAGCGCTTCCAGCTCTTCGTTGTCTTTATCGCCGTACGCGGCGTGCAGTTTGTCGGAGGTGGAATCGCGACGGAAGTCATTCGGGAACGCAATGCCGTTCTCACGCAGGCCGGCCAGTTTCTCGCGGCGGGACTGCAGTTCGTTATTGAGATCCAGCGCCTGATCGGCGCCCTGTACTTGTTGTTCAGACATTTCTATTCCTCATAACCCGGCTTTCAAACTTGCCTCAATGAATTTATCCAGGTCGCCATCCAGTACGGCCTGCGTGTTACGCGTTTCGACGTTGGTGCGCAAATCCTTGATGCGGGAGTCATCCAGCACGTAAGAACGGATTTGGCTGCCCCAGCCGATGTCGGACTTGTTGTCTTCCATCGTCTGCTTATCAGCATTTTTCTTTTGCATCTCAAACTCGTACAGCTTGGCTCGCAGCTGTTTAAACGCTTGATCCTTGTTCTTATGCTGAGAACGGTCGTTCTGGCACTGCACCACGATGTTGGTTGGCAGGTGAGTAATACGTACGGCGGATTCGGTTTTGTTGACGTGCTGACCGCCCGCACCGGAGGCGCGGTACACGTCGATACGCAGATCCGCCGGGTTGATTTCGATATCGATATCGTCGTCTACTTCCGGGTAGATGAACACCGAGCTGAACGAGGTGTGGCGACGGCCGCCGGAGTCGAACGGGCTCTTGCGCACCAGGCGATGCACGCCGGTTTCAGTGCGCAACCAGCCGAACGCGTAGTCGCCGATGATCTTGATGGTGGCCGATTTCAGGCCCGCGACGTCGCCGTCGGATTCTTCGATCACTTCGGTCTTGAAGCCCTTGGCTTCGGCCCAGCGCAGGTACATGCGCAGCAGCATGCTGGCCCAGTCTTGCGCTTCGGTGCCGCCGGAACCGGCCTGGATATCCAGGTAGCAGTCGGCGCTGTCGTATTCGCCGGAGAACATGCGGCGGAATTCCAACTGATCCAGCTTGCTCATCAGTTGATCCAGCTCGGCGACCGCTTCGTTGAAGGTCTCTTCATCGTCGGCTTCCACCGCCAGTTCCAGCAGCCCGCCGACGTCTTCGCCGCCCTGCTCCAGCTGATCGATGGTTTCAACGATGGCTTCCAGCGCGGCGCGCTCTTTACCGAGCGCCTGTGCGCGCTCCGGCTCGTTCCAAACGTCCGGCTGCTCCAGCTCGGCGTTGACTTCTTCTAGGCGTTCCTTCTTGGCATCATAGTCAAAGATACCCCCTAAGAACCGCAGTCCGCTCGGACAGGTCCTGAATTCGGTTTTTTACCGGGTTAATTTCAAACATGGTTTCGTTCTTTTACGTTGATGTCGTCGATGGCGGAATGCCATTGGAACCGCTAATTCTAACGGATCCGGGCGGCAGTTTATAGCGAGTTGGTCAGTTTTTGTGGCGATCGGGAAGGATGCAGGGGATTGGAGAGCCCAATCCCCGAATTGTGTTCAATTTCGCCTCAGCGCGGCCAAAGATGTTGGATCAGCAGCTGCACGTTGCGGTTGCCGCGAAACTCGTTGACGTCGAGCTTGTAGGCCAGTTCCACCTCGCGCACGCTGCTGTCAGGCCACAGCGTGGTGTCCACGTTGAACGCGATGCCGTCGAGCAACGGGCCGCCGCCGAGCGGCTCCACCATCAGCTTCAGGTGTTTCTCGCCCACCAGCCGCTGCTGCAGGATGCGGAACTTGCCGTCGAAGGTCGGTTCCGGGAACGCCTGGCCCCACGGGCCGCCCTCGCGCAGCAGCTCCGCCGTCGTCAGCGACAGCTCCTGCATCGCCAGTTCGCCGTCGGACCAGATCACCCCTTCCAGCATCGCCGGATCGAGCCATTCGCCCACCAGCTCGCCGAAACGCTGGCGGAACTCGTCGAATTTGGCCTCTTCCAGCGACAGCCCGGCCGCCATCGCGTGGCCGCCGAACTTCATCATCAGCCCGGGGTTCAGCATATCCAGCCGCTCCAGCGCATCGCGCATGTGCAGGCCGGGCACCGAACGGCCGGAGCCTTTCAGGATGCCGTCACCCGCCGGCGCGAACGCGATCACCGGGCGGTGGAAACGCTCTTTGATACGCGAAGCGAGGATGCCTACCACGCCCTGGTGCCATTCCGGGTGATACATCGCCAGCCCGTAAGGCAGCTCGGTGCTGGTGCGCTCCAGCTGATCGCACAGCTGCAGGGCTTCCACCTGCATGCCCTGCTCTATCTCGCGTCGCGTCTGGTTCAAGGCGTCGAGATCGTTGGCCAGCATACGCGCCTGCGCAATGTCGTCGCTCAGCAGCAGCGCCACGCCGATAGACATGTCGTCCAGCCGGCCGGCGGCGTTGAGGCGCGGGCCGAGGGCGAAACCGAGATCGTTGGCCGCCAGTTGGCGGGCGTCGCGGTTGGCCACCTCAAGCAGCGCGCGGATACCCGGTCGGCATTTGCCGGCGCGAATACGGTTTAATCCCTGATACACCAGAATACGGTTGTTGGCGTCCAGCGGTACCACGTCAGCCACGGTGCCGAGCGCCACCAGATCTAGCAGTTCCGCCAGATTGGGCATCGCCAGCGCGCGCTGTTCGAACCAGCCGCTGTCCCGCAGCCGGGCGCGCAGCGCCAGCATCAGGTAGAACGCGACGCCTACCCCCGCCAGCGATTTGGACGGGAAGCCGCAGCCACGCAGGTTGGGGTTAACGATCGCTTCGGCCGCCGGCAGGGTCTCGCCCGGCAGGTGGTGATCGGTCACCAGCACCTGCATGCCTTTGGCGTGCGCCACATCGACGCCGGCGTGGGAGGAGATGCCGTTATCGACGGTGACGATCAGCTCCGCGCCGCGCGCCGCCGCCTGCTCCACCACTTCGGGGCTCAGGCCGTAACCGTCTTCGAAACGGTTAGGCACCAGATAATCGACGGCTGCGCCGCCCATGCTGCGCAACGCCAGCACCGTCAGCGCGGTGCTGGTGGCGCCGTCGGCGTCGAAATCGCCCACCACCATGATGCGGCGGCCGTCGGCCAGCGCCTGTTGCAGCAGGCTGACGGCGTCGTCGATGCCGTCCAGCTGTTGCCAGGGCAGCATGCCTTTGACGCCGCGTTCCAGCTCTTGCTCAGCCTGCACGCCGCGCAGGGCGTAAAGCCGACGCAGCAGCGGCGGCAAACTGGCGGGCAGATGCGTGTCGTCCGCCGCCGGGCGGCGGCGTAGTTGCGTTTTGATACTCACCGGCGATTAACCACCGGCTTTGGTGGCGGCCTGGTGCGCATCCAGCATGGCGGCCATCTCTTTCGGCCCCTGATAGCCCGGGATCATCATGCCGTTTTCCAGAATGATGGCCGGCGTGCCCTGAATGCCGAACTGCACGCCCAGCTGGTAATGCTTGCTGATGTCGGTTTTGCAGGTCGCCGGAGAAACGGCATCGCCCTTCATGGCGGCGTCGAACGCCTTGGCCTTGTCGGCGGTACACCAGATCGACTGCATGTCTTTTTCAGCCTGGGAAGCCAGCCCCTGACGCGGGAACGCCAGGTAACGCACGGTAATGCCCAGATCGTTGTACTCCTTCATCTGCTGGTGCAGCTTGTGGCAGTAACCGCAGGTGATGTCGGTGAACACGGTGATCACATGTTTCTCTTTCGGCGCCTTGTAGACGATCATCTGATCTTTCAGCGCGTCCATCTTGGTGCTCAGCAGTTGGTTGGTCACGTTGACCGGCTCTTTGCCGCTGACGTCAAACAACGGGCCCTGCAGGATATGCTTGCCGTCTTCGGAGGCGTACAGCACGCCGCTGTCGGTCAGCACGGTTTTCAGGCCAATGACCGGCGAAGGCTGCACGTCCGCCTGCTGGATACCCAGGCTGGCGAGCGCTTTTTTGATCGCCGCGTCATCGGCATGGGCGGCACCGGTCACCGAAGCCACCAGCAGTGAGAGCAGCATTAAACCTTTTTTCATTGTTCCAATCCTTTCGAACCCGCCGCTCAGGCGCGCGGGTGATGCTGTTGATGTAGCTGTTTCAGTCGTTCGGTCGCTACATGAGTATAAATTTGCGTGGTCGAGAGATCGCTGTGCCCTAACAACATCTGTACGACACGGAGATCGGCCCCATGGTTCAGCAAATGGGTGGCGAACGCGTGCCGCAACACGTGCGGCGACAGACGTTCGCTGTCGATGCCCGCAAGGATGGCATAGTGTTTGATGCGATGCCAGAACGTCTGTCGGGTCATTTGCTGGCAACGGGTGCTGGGGAACAACACATCCAGCGTCTGGCCGTTGACCAGCCACGGGCGGCCGTGTTCCAGATAGTTTTCTATCCAGTAGACCGCCTCTTCACCCAGCGGCACCAGCCGCTCCTTGTTGCCCTTGCCGATCACCCGCACCACGCCCTGGCGCAGGCTGACGTCGCTGATGCTCAGCCCCACCAGTTCGGAAACCCGCAGCCCGGTGGCGTACAACACTTCGAGCATCGCCTTGTCGCGCAGCTCCAGCGGTTGATCGACGCAGGGCGCCTGCAGCAGCGCATCGACCTGCGCCTCGCTCAGATCCTTAGGCAAACGCTGCGGCAGTTTGGGAGACGCCAGTTGCGCGGTGGGATCGTCGGCGCGCAGCTTCTCGCGGTACAGGTACTGAAACAGGCGGCGCATCGCGCTCAGCAAGCGCGCGGAGCTGGTAGCCTTGTAGCCGCCGTCCACCCGCTCGGCGAGAAACGCCTGCAGATCCAACGCCTGCGCCTGCAGCAAGGCGGTATTTTGCTGGCCAAGCCAGGTGCCCAGGGCCTGCAAATCCAGCCGGTAGGAGGCCAGCGTATTTTCCGCCAGATTGCGCTCAAGCCACAGCGCATCCAGGAATTGTTCAATCAGCGCATTGTCTTGCTGTTGCACGCGGTCCTCTCTTTGTTGCATTTCCACCCGCGCCATTATGCCTTAAGCCGACGCAAATCAGGTATACTCGCTGCAATTCTCTAAACAGCAACGTAACGGTTTACACATGAAGATTGGTCTGTTTTACGGCTCCAGCACCTGCTACACCGAGATGGCGGCAGAAAAAATCCGTGAGATTCTGGGTGAAGACCTGGTCGACCTGCACAACCTGAAAGACGTCTCGCCCAAGCTGATGGAGGACTATTCCATTCTGATCCTCGGCATCCCGACCTGGGATTTCGGCGAACTGCAGGAAGACTGGGAAGCGATCTGGCCGCAGCTGCCAGAGCTGGATCTGAAAGGCAAGATCGTAGCCATGTACGGCATGGGCGATCAGCTCGGTTACGGTGAGTGGTTCCTTGACGCGCTGGGTATGCTGCACGATCAAATCGCGCCGCTGGGCGTGCAGTTCATCGGCTTCTGGCCAACCAAGGGCTTCGAGTTCACCAGCCCCAAACCGCTGAGCGCCGACGGCAAACACTTCGTCGGCCTGGCGCTCGATGAGGTCAACCAATACGATCTGAGCGAAGAGCGCCTGCAGCAATGGTGCGAGCAGATCCTGTTGGAAATGGAACCGCTGCTGTAGCCGCTATCGGGCGCTGAACGCGCCCGATTTCCCTCGCTTATTTCCACAGACGGAAGCGTGGCTCCTCTTCCCCGACCGGCGTTTCCTTGGTCAAACGCGCCGGATCGGCCACCTGGTACCAGTCCAGCTTGCGCGTCAACAGCATAATGCCCGCCAGAATGGCAAACAGCAGCCCGGCCCCCAGCACCAACGCATTATCCTCCGACTGCAACAGCAAATAGAGCACGCCGTACAACAGCAATAGGCTCGCAGCGAACAGCGCACCGCGCAGCTTGCCGCGCAGTACGGCGCTCAGATAGAAGCCGATCAGCCCGCTGCAGGCGATGCTGGCCGCCAGGTAAGCGAAAGCGAATCCCAAGTGTTCGGAGAAGGCCAGCAGAATCAGGTAGAACAACACCAGCGCCGCGCCGACCAGCAGGTACTGAATCGGGTGCACCCGCAGCCCGGTCAGGGTTTCGAACAGGAAAAACGCCATAAACGTCAGCCCGATAAACAGCAGCGCGTATTTGACCGCGCGCTCGGTCAGCTGATAGTGATCGACCGGTTCGACCAGGCTGGCGCTGAAGGCCGGCAGCTTGTCCTCGTCGATAATGGCATCGTCGTAATAGAACGCACTGTTGATGTTGTTGGCAAACCAGGTGCTGCGCCAGCGAGCGCTAAACCCTTGCTCCGTCACCTTGCGTTCGTCCGGCAGGAAGTTGCCGAGGAAATTCGGATGCGGCCAGTTGCTTTGCAGTTGCAGCTCGCTGCTGCGCCCCAACGGCACCAGCGACAGGCTGCTGGTGCCCGCCAACGTCAGAGTGAAGTCGGCGTTCAGCCCCTCTTTTTGTTGCAGCATCGCCAGCGTCAGCGGGGCGTGGATCCCCTGGCGCAACGATCCCACGCCGGTGCCCGGCTCAAACGCCACCGGCTGCGGCAATCCCAGCGAGGAAATGCTCTTGATGCCGCGAGAGTCGCTCAGCGCCACCAGCAGGAACGGCTGGCCGACGGTCACGTTGGCACGTTGCAAATCCGTCAGCTCCGGCTGGCCGAAACGCACCTTGAAGCTCAGCGGCCCCTGGTAAACCTGCGTTTGATAAATACCCAGTTTGCGCACCTCTACTTTCGGCGCCCCCTGCACCTGAAGCGACTCAGGCAGCAAATAGCGGTAATGCTGTACCCGCTGCACTACCGTTTGTCCTTTCTCGTCTTTCTTCTCTTCGCGTTCGACATAGGGAATGACAATCAACGGGCCGAGCACGCGCTGCGCCCCGCTGGTGCTTTCGCTCACCTGCCCGACCACGCTTTGCCGATAGCCGCTGCGTTCGTCGATCACGCTCATCAGTTGGGCGATGGGGATCAACATCACCACCATCAATCCCAGCAGCGTGGTTATTTTCCAGAAAAGTACCGATTTCATCATGCTCGCTCCTCGTAGGTAATGAGGCCACGATAAAACCCGCAGGTGAAATCAGAATGTGGTTATGTGAAGGGAAGGTGAAGTCACAGCGATAACATAAACGTCGCTTCCACCCCGTGCGGCCGGCGGTTGCGCAGGTGAATGCCGCCATGATGCAGACGCGCGACCTCCTGCACGAAGTTCAGTCCCAGCCCGCTGCTTTTCGGCCGTTCGGCGCGCGGCAGCGAATAAAAACGCTCGAACACCTTATCGAGCGCATAGTCCGGAATGCCGCTGCCGTCATCGCAAACGCTGATGCAGTAATGCTGTTCCCGCCGTTCGCCTCGCACGCTGACGCAACCGCCCGGCGGGGTAAAGTCGATCGCATTGTCCAGCAGGTTGGTCAGCGCCTGGCTGATCAGCAACGCATCGCCGTTCAGCGTCACCTCCGCCAACGCCTCCAGTTGCAATCTGACGCCGCGCTGCGTCGCCTGCGCCTCTTTGCCCGCCATCGTCTGGCTGACCAGCGCCGCGATCGCAATCGGCGCGGTTTCCATGTCTGGCCGACTCTCCAGCCGCGCCTGCACCAGCAGTTTGTCCACCAGCTGTTGGATGCGTGCGCTTTGCTGCTCGATATTGGTGAGAAAACGCCGGGCGGTCTCCGGCGGCGGCAGCTCCTGCAACAGCTCCGCCGCGCCCCTGATCGCCGCCAACGGGCTTTTCAGCTCATGCGTCAGGGTATGTGCATATTGTTCGATATAAGCTTTGCCTTCCAGCTTCAGTCGCATGCTCTCCAATGCCTGCGCCAGCTGCGTCAATTCCCGGCCGCCCACTTTGGGCAGCGGCGCGCTTTCCCCTTGCGCCACCCCATCGGCATAACGCACCAGCCGGCCTATCGAACGGTTGATCCACCAGACGAATACCGCTCCGATCAGCAGCGCAATCCCCAGCAGCAACGCGCCGGCCCACAGAATGCGCCGTTCGCTGCGTTTGATCACCGGCGCCATGGTGCTGTTGGGTTTGCCCACGGTGAGCACGCCGATAATACGCCCTTGTTCTATCACCGGCGCGGCCACATACATCACCGAACTGTTTTCATCTTCTGGATCGCTGCGGGTGCTGCGAGCGCCGTACTCACCGCGTAGCGTCCGATAAACGTCATTCCAGCGCGAATAGTCCTGCCCCTGCGCGCGGCCGGCAGAATCGAAGATAACCCGCCCCTGGGCATCGGTCAGATAGACGTGGTATTCGCTGCGATCCTTGCGGATGCCGGAGATATTGGCGCCGATCGGCCGCTGGTTCAGCTGCGTGAACGCCTGCGCCAGTTGGCCATGCGCCGCATCGCCGCGCTGCATGTCCTGACGGGCGATTTGCGCCAGCAGGTTGGCGGTGTCCACCAGCGTGCCTTCGGTAGCGCGCCGCACGCCGGGCTTCACTTCCTGGACGAAAATGCTCAGCACGAAGTACCCGGCCACCGCCACGATCAGAAAATATCCCAACAGCAGGCGCAGGCCAATTTTCATGGCTGGCGGCTCACGCTGTAGCCCAATCCGCGGTGGGTGTGAATGGGCGGTTCACCGGGCTCAACCGCACGCAGCTTGGCGCGCAGCGTTTTGATGTGGGTATCGACGGTGCGATCCAGACTTTCTTCCGCCTGCGCCCAAACGCTTTCCATCAGTTGCTGCCGCGAGAACACCCGTCCCGGCGCCAACAACAGCGTCTTCAGCAGCAGGTATTCGTAACGGGTCAGCGGCAGCGGCCGCTGATGGTAGGAGATGGTGGCCGCGTCTTCGTCGAGCGTGAAAGCGCCGAAATGGTAGCGCGCGCTCTGTTGCAGGCGCTGCTGCTTATGCAGGCGGCGCAAAATGGTGCGCACCCGTGCACTGACCTCGCGAGGGGAGAACGGCTTGGCGACATAGTCGTCGGCACCGATCTCCAGTCCGATCAGGCGGTCCACTTCATCACTGCGGGCGGTAAGAAACAGAATCGGCAGGTCGGCCGCCTGAGCCAGCAGGCGGCGACACAATTCAAAGCCGTTGATATCCGGCAAACCGACATCGAGGATAGCGAGCGCAGGCGCACCTTGCGCCAGCGCCTGCAACGCCGGTTCCGCGCGTTCGAACCAGCGCACCTCGAAGCCTTCGCTCTCCAGCGTGTAAACCAGCGTATCGGCAATGCTGGGTTCATCCTCCACCAACCAGAGTACGGGTTTCATCAGGCCTCCTCGCCGTCGCCCGCCGGCGGATACAGCAACAGCTGCCGCAGGTGGCGCCACTCCTCTTTGCTCATGCAATCGGAAGCCAGCCACAGCCGGCGGCGCTTTTTGCCCTCCAGCGGCTGCAGCGTCAACAGCATGCCATAACCCGGCATCCACGGTTTTTTCGACAGCCGCCACTCGCGTCCGTGCCAGCTGAAACGCCGGTCCGCCAGCAGCCGCAACTCACCCTGCACGGCGGCGATGCGCTTCTGGCTGCGAATGCACTGAAACACCACCAACGTCAGCAGCACCAGCCAGAGCGGGCCCAAGCCTTCCGGCCAGGGCGAAATCAGGATCAGCAGGATCAGAACGCCGTGGGTCAACAGGGAAAACAGCTGGGTGCGCCAGGAAATGCGGATATCACATCGCCACTGGGCCACGGTCTTTATTTCGCGTTTGGATCAGGGTCACCATTCTCTGCAGCTCGCTGTCCTGCGGCGCGCCATGATTCATCAGCCAGTTGAACAAATCGGGATCGTCGCACTCCAGCAGGCGGATAAACAGCGCCTTGTCCGCGTCATTCAGGCTGTCGTATTCGTATTCGAAGAACGGCATGATGGAGATGTCCAGCTCGCGCATGCCACGGCGGCAAGCCCAGTGAATACGTGCTTTGTTGTTAATATCCATGTTGTTATGACTCACCTCTTTTCAGCGCGGCAGCGCCAGCGCAGGGTTCAAATGACACACTGTATGGCAACGCCGTCGCAATATAATTCCATCAGCCGGGGATCTGTCTGCAAGGGTGCCCAGGCCGCAAGCCTATAGAGTAACAATTTGACATACACGCCGGGAAGGCGCTTTGCTGCGGAAAACGTAATAAAGCGCAAAATGCCAAAAAAAGCGCACCCCGGCCCCACAGCGCGAATAACAGTTTGCAAAGCCCGCCGCCTCTTTTACCATGGGTTCAATACCCTTCAGGTAAGCTAAACGTTGAGCAGGAACTTACTATGGCGCATAACATTCCATTCCCACCCCGTCAGCCCTCCGCTTCCACCCATCTGCCCCTGACGCTGATCTCGCTGGAAGAGTGGGCGCTGGTAACGTTGAACGGGCCGGACACGGTGAAGTATCTCCAGGGCCAGGTGACGGCGGACATCGACGCGCTGGCGGCCGATCAGCACGTGCTGTGCGCCCACTGCGACGCCAAGGGCAAAATGTGGAGCAACCTGCGTCTGTTCCACCGTGGCGAAGGCTTCGCCTATCTGGAACGCCGCAGCGTGCTGGACAGCCAGCTGGCTGAAATCAAAAAATACGCGGTGTTCTCCAAAGTCACCATCGCCGCCGATAACGATGCGGTGTTGCTGGGCGTCGCCGGTTTCCAGGCGCGCGCCGCGCTGACGGGCCTGTTCGCCACATTACCGGACGCCGAACATCCGGTGGTGCAGGACGGCGACACCACGATTCTGCACTTCAATGCGCCGGCGGAACGTTTTCTGCTGGTGACCCGCCCCGCCGTGGCCGAACAGCTGATCGGCAAACTGCATGACCAGGCGGAACTGAATGACAGCGGCCAGTGGCTGGCGCTCGAGATCGAAGCCGGCTATCCGGTTATCGACGCCGCCAACAGCGCGCAGCTGATCCCGCAGGCCACCAACCTGCAGGCGCTGGAAGGCATCAGCTTCAGCAAGGGCTGCTATACCGGTCAGGAGATGGTGGCGCGCGCCAAGTTCCGCGGCGCCAACAAGCGTGCGCTCTACTGGCTGGAAGGTAAGGCGGCCCGCGCCCCGCAGGCGGCGGAAGACCTGGAGCTGCAGCTGGGTGAAAACTGGCGCCGCACCGGCACCGTATTGGCGTCGAGCCAACTGGCCGACGGCACGCTGTGGGTGCAGGTGGTGATGAACAACGATTTGGATGCCGACAGCAAGCTGCGGGTGCGCGACGATGCCGCCAGCCAGCTGGCGATCAAACCCTTGCCGTACTCGCTGGCCGAAGAGAAATAATCCATCGGCCGCAGGCGCCCTGCCTGCGGCCGTCTTCGTTACTCGTCCAACTCCCCGTCGCGCTGCACCAGATAAATCAGCACCAGGATGATGGTGACGAAGAAGCGAAACGCACTCGGTACGCCGTTCCATTGCTGCGACATCCACATGCCGAACCACTCGCCCCCAATCGACATAAAGCCGACCTGCCAGGTGAGGAAGCCCAGCGTCAGCCCCACTACCGCCAGCTTTTTCCGGCCGTTGAAAGCGTTAGCGGGCAGTTTCAGGCCGCCCAACAGACGCAGGCCGCCGATCCAGCACAGCAGCGCGGTCAGGCTCTCCAGTGCAATGATGAAAATATAGCCGGCGTGATGCAGCCACGGTGTCTGTATCGAGCGGTAGCCGATGGTGGCGTCGGGGAAAAGGGTGTCCATCATAAAGACGTGGCGCACGAAGGCGAAGTTGGAGCCGTAATCGGTGATATTGCCGAAGGCCACCAGCGAAGCGAACAAAGCGATAGCGCAGACCAGCAGCGCTTTGGATAAGCGAACGATCATCTTAGTGAGTCCTGAACAGAGGTGAGAGAAACGGTATGCGGGCTCAGAAATGAAGGAACGGGCTTGCTGGATACCCGAAAGAAGCAAGCGCCTCTTTTTTAAAACAAAAGAGGCGCCAGTGCAATACGCATTCCGACGTAGCGGCAACGCTTAGACGTACAGGTAGATCGCCATGAAATGGCAGGCGCTGCCGCCGAGCACGAAGGCGTGCCAGATGGCGTGGCCAAAGCGAATGCGCTTGGAAGCGTAGAAAATCACGCCCAGGGTATAGACCACCCCGCCTATCGCCAGCAGCGTGACGCCGCCGGCCTCCAGCCGCGTAACCAGCTGATAAATCACAATCAGCGACAGCCAGCCCATCGTCAGGTAGGTCACCAGCGACAGGGCTTCAAAACGGTGGGCGAAGGCCAGTTTGAACAGCACGCCGAGCAGCGCCAACCCCCAGATTACCGCCATCAGGCCCTTCGCCAACGGCGAATCCAGCCCCACGAGTAAAAACGGGGTGTAAGTCCCGGCAATCAGGAGATAAATGGCGCAGTGGTCAAATTTTTTCAGCCAATGCTTGGCCTTCTGATGCGGGATCGCATGGTAGAGCGTGGAAGCGAGAAACAGCAGGATCATGCTGCCGCCGTACAGGCTGTAACTGGTGATGGCCGTCGCATCGGCACCGGTATTCACCGCCTGCACCAACAGCAACACCAGGCCGACGATGCCGAACACCAGCCCGATGCCGTGGCTGATGCTGTTGGCGATCTCTTCCGCCCACGGATAAGCCGCGGCGACAATCTTATTGCTCCCGGCTTTCACTACGTCCGTTTTCCCCATAACGCGCAACCCCTCAAAATGCCCTGCTTTGTGCGAAATTAACGCAAAGCAGCTTAACTGAGAATAATTCCAGTGTACACGTGTACGCTAAAATAAAAATGTGAACGCGTGTAACCATCGAAATCCCCCGTCCGGTGGTCTACAATCGTCAGGCTTCAACCCACCCACCTTGAGGTTTACACCATGTCATCCGCTGTACCCGCGTTAGATTTCGGCTCAATGACCCAAGTCATCCAATTCCTGATGGAAATCGATAAGTTGAAAGGCGTGCAACGCCGCACCAAAGTGCTGGGCACCCAGCGCCAGGAAAACTCCGCCGAACACAGTTGGCACTTCGCCATCGCCGCCATGAGCCTGGCGCCCTACGCCGGTGATGACGTAGACATTCAGCGCGTGATCCAGATGGCGCTGCTGCATGACATCGTGGAAATCGACGCCGGCGACGTGCTGGTCTACGATCTGGCGGCCCGCGCAGCGATCCACGATCAGGAAGTGGCGGCGGCGCGTCGTCTGTTCGGCATGTTGCCGGAGGCTCAGCGCGAGTATTTCACCGCTTTATGGCAGGAATATGAAGATGGCGAAAGCGCCGATGCACGCTTCGCCTTGCTGCTGGATCGCACCATGCCGATGCTGATGAACCTGCACAATGAAGGCCAAAGCTGGGTGGAAAACGGCATCAGCCTGGAGCAGGTACTGTCGCGCAATGCGTCGATCGCCGACGTACACCCCGAGCTGTGGCGCCATATGGAGCAACACCTGCGGGATGCGCAGCGCAAAGGCTGGTTGAAGTAAGGGAACCGGGCTGCCGCCTCTTCGCCGCAGCCCGTTATCGTCACGCGAACGCCCGTTGGCGTTCCAACGCCTCCTCATAGCTCGGCATCGACCCCGCCGCCCCGGCGCGCTCCACGCAGACCGCCGCGTAGGCGGCGGCGAAGCGCACCGCCTCGGCTAACGGCACCTGATTCGCCAGCTGCGCCGCCAAGGCGCCGTTAAACGCATCGCCCGCGCCGGTGGTGTCTTTCGGCTGCGCCGGAAACGCCGGGATCAGCTCGCTGTTTTCCCCGTCCGAGAACAGCGCCCCCTGCGTACCCAAGGTCACGATCAGCAAGCGAATGCCTTTGGCGTGCAGCACCTGCGCCGCCTGGCGCGCCGAAACCACATCCCGTACCGGCACGCCGGTCAGCAACGTACACTCGGTGGCGTTGGGCGTCAGCATATCGACCTGCGCCAGCAGGCTGTCCGGCACCGGCTGAAACGGCGCCGGGTTGAGAATAATGAACGTCTGCGCCTCGCGGGCGATGGCGATCACCTGCTCAATCGCCGACAGGTTGTTCTCCAGCTGGGTCAACAAAATATCCGCCGCCGCGATCGCCGGCCGGCACTGGCGCACCTCGTCTTCGCTGACCGTCAGGTTGGCGCCGGGATCGACGGCGATCATGTTTTCCGCCTCCTCGCCGGCAACGTAGATAAGCGCATTGCCGGTCGGGCAGTCGCCGGTCGAGAACAGCGTCACCGCATCGAAACCGGCGGCGGCGAGGTGGCGCCGGGCGAAGGTGCCGAAGTCATCGCGCCCCACCTTGCCGATATAGTGCACCCGCGCCCCGGCGCGCAGCGCGGCGGTGGCCTGGTTGGCGCCCTTACCGCCCGCGCCCATCATGCTGTTGCGGGCGATCAGCGATTCGCCGGGCTGCGGAAAGCGCGCCATGCCGGCAACGATATCCAGGTTGAACGAACCGAACACGCAGACTTTGCCTTTCATTGCGGGTACTCCCTGCTCAATTGGAGGTGGCGCCGGGCGGCCAGGCAGGCGCCTTTGCTGCCGGTTTCATCGGTCAGGCGGCTGACGGAGATCGCCAGCCCCTGCGCCGGCTGCGGCCCGCGCAGATGACGACGGATCTCTTGCTCAAGGTGCGCCAACGGGAAACCGCTCATGGCGATCACGCCGCCGCCCAGGATCAGCCGCTGGGGATCGAGCACGTTCATTTCGATGGCGATGGTCTGCGCCAATCGTTCGACGAAGCGCCGCAGATCCGGATGATCGCCGTGGCGCTCGAACAGCCGTTCGAACGGCGTTTGCGCCGCGTTGGCGCGCGCCCAGCCGGTCAGCCAATGCCCGGAAGTCAGACTCTCGACGCAGCCCCGTTTACCGCACGGGCACTCGCCCTGATGGCCGGGCCAGGGAATGTGACCCAGCTCGCCGGCGGCGCCGTGCGCCCCGTGATAAAAGTCGCCGTTCAGCCACAGGCTGTTGCCCATGCCGGTGCCCAGATACAGCCCCACCGCCACCTGCGGCAGCGCCGGCAGCTGCTGCAAATCCCACCACAGCAGATGGTTGACGTCCTTATCCATTCGAACCGGCAACGCCAACACATCGGCCAACAGCGCCGCCACCGGCTGGGCGTCCAGCGCCGGGATAAACGGCAGCGACAGCACCCGTGAACGATCGCGACTGAGGATCCCCGGCAGCCCCAGCATCACCTGCGCCACCTGACGATCCTCACCATGCCCGGCGATCAGGCGGCCCAACGCCGCCAGCGGATCGGCCTGCTGCGCCCAGTCGGCGGTCGCTATCTTGCGGTACCCGCTGAACTCGCCATCATCATTCATCAACAACAGGCGGGTATTGGTACCGCCGACGTCAACGCCAAGAAAATGCCGCATCATGTCCCCCGCCTCAGGCCGCCTGCCGCATTTGGTCCAGCATTTTTTCCCATGCCGTCTCCAGATCCGGATCGAGGTTGAACAGCCCGGAGCTGCCGACGATCAAAACTTCCGCGCCGGCGCCCATCAGATCGCGGTAGGTCCGCTGATTGCAGGATCCGTCGATCTCGATAAGATAGCTCAGGTTTTGTTGGCATTTCAGATCGCGCAACTGGCGGATCTTTTCCAGCATTTCGGGAATGAACGGCTGCCCGGCATAGCCCGGATCGACCGTCATCACGGTGATCTTGTCCAGCAGATGAAGGTAGTGGCGGATAAACTCCACCGGCGTAGCCGGGTTCAGCACCACCCCCACTTTTTTGCCCAGCGCGCGGATCTGGTTGATCACCCGGAACGCATCGCGGTTGATGGTTTCGGCGTGCGGGCAAATAAAGTCGGCACCCGCGCGGGCGATCGGGTCGATGAAATCGGTCGGGTTCTCTACCATCAGATGCACATCCAGCAACAACGAGGTGTGCGGGCGGATCTGTTCGATAAAGAACGGCGACAGCGTGATGTTTTTAACGTAGTGCCCATCCATGATGTCGATATGCAACATATCGGCGCGGCGGTTCAGCACCGCCAATTGCTGCCGGATATCCATCAGGTTCATGCACATCAGTGAAGGTGAAATCTGGTATTTCATTAGCGTTATCCTGCGCAAAAGGGAAAAGGATCAATGGCCCGTCGCGGTTCTGGCCTGGGCCGCGCTGCGGCGCATCGCCCGCCGCTGCCGATAGCGATGGCGGAAAAACTTCAGCGCCAGCACTGCGATCAGCACCGCGCCCCACATCGCCAGACTGAAATGCGGGCTGACATTCATCAGGTTCAAACCGGTCGCGATCACCTGCAGCACGATCAGCGCCAGTACCACGCCGCTGACCCGGCCAAAACCGCCGAACGGATCGGTGCCCCCCAGAATGATCGCCAGCACCGTGAGCAGCAGGTAAGAGTCGCCGTAGCCCATGCGCGCCGAGTTGAAGCGCGCCATCATCACCAATCCGGCAATGACGCACAGCAGACTGGAGAGGGTGTAAATGGCGATCAGCACCCGATGGGTATTCACGCCGCTGAAGTGGGTGGCGTTGATGTTGCTGCCGCTCATGTAGATGCATTTGCCGAGCCGGGTTTTCTGCAAGAACAGCGCCAGCAACGCGGCGACCGCCAGGAAGATCCACAGCGGTACCGGCACGCCCAGCACGCTCTCAGCGCCGATAAACCGCACGATATCCGGCATGCCGCTCAGGGCCGCGCCGCGCGTCAGGTAGATGCCGATGCCGTTGACCGTGGTCATGGTCGCCAGCGTCACCAGAATCGGATGCGCGCCGACGTACGCCACCAATGCGCCGGTCGCCGCGCCGATAAGCCCGGCCAGCAGCATCGCCGCCACCAGCGCCAACACCAGCCACACCGTCTGCAATCCCAGCCCGGCGTCCGCCGGCAGATAGCTGATGAACAGCCAGGCCATCAGCAGGCTGGTCAGGTTGGCGCTGGCGATAATGCACAGGTTCAGGCCGCCGCTGAGGATCGGAATGAACATCGCCAGGGTCAGCAGGCCCAGCTCCGGCAGCTGGAACGCCACGCTGGTGAAGGTGGCGCCGCTGAAGAAGCGCCCCGGCATCAGCAGGCTGAAGGCCAGCACCACCGCCAGCAACAGCGCCAACAGGCCGACGGCGGTACCGTCCGGACGAAATTTCAGGTAGTTGCCCATCAGGTGCTCCTCAGGCGAAACCGACGTCGGTTTCTTTGCGCTTCTTGTAGTGAGTGACGGTGATCGCCGCGACGATCACCAGACCGATCACCACGTTCATGAAGTAGCTGGACACACCGATCAGGTTGAGGCCGTTTTTCAGCACGCCGATCAGGAATACGCCCATCAGCGTGCCGATCACGCTGCCCTTGCCGCCGTTGAGGCTGGCGCCACCCAGCACCGCCGCCGCCAGCACGTCGAGCTCGCCGCCCACCAGCGCGTTGGGCACCACCTCCCCCATGCGGTACACCTGTACCAGGCCGCCGATCGCCGCCATCGCGCCCAGATAGCCATAGGCGAACAGATGCAGCAGGCCGACGCGGATGCCGATGCGCCGCGCCGATTCCGCATCGCCACCGACGGCAAACAGCTGGCGCCCGAGGTGCGTTTTGTTCAACAGCAGCCAGGTCAGCAGCGCCACCGCCAGCATCACCAGCGTCGGCAAACCGAGCTGATAGCTCTGCTCACCCAGTTGGAACGGCAGCACGCTGCGCGGCAACGTCCACCAGTCCGGCAATGCGTACACACTGCGGCCGTTGGTCAGCCACATCAGCATGCCGAACAAGAACGCCTGCATGCTGATGGTGACGATGATCGAGACGATACGCAGGCAGTAGATCAGCAGCGCGTTGACCATGCCCAGCGTGGCGCCAATCGCCAACGCCAGCAGAATGCTGCCCGCCGGGCTGGCCAGGCCGTAGTGGGTCGCCAGCGTGGCGATCAGGTACTGCACCACCGAGGCGACCGCGGCAAAGGAGATATCGATGCCGCCGGTCACCAGCACCACGAACAGGCCGAGGGCGAAAATGCCGCTCACCGCGTAGCTTTCACTGAGGTCGAGCAGGTTCTGCACCGTCAAAAACCGATCGCTGAGCAGCGAAAAGACGATGACCGTCAGCAGCAGTACCCAGGCCAGATAGCCTTCGTTGCCGCGCGGTTTCAGACTGAATCTACGCATTGACCGCCTCCGCCAGCTGCTGCTGGCTCACCTGCCCCGGCAGGTATTCACCGATCACGCTGCCGCCGCTGATGTGCAACACCCGATCGCAGTTGTAATACACCTCCGGCACTTCATCGGAGATCAGCAGAATGGCGATCCCTTCTTGCGCCAGCAGATGGATCAGTTGGTAGATGCTGGCCTTGGCGCCAACGTCGACGCCAACGGTTGGCGAGTCGAGGATCAGGATCCGCGGCTGAGTCAGCACCCACTTGGCCAGCACGATCTTTTGCTGATTGCCGCCGGACAGCGTCGAAACCGCCTGATCCGGATCCGCCACCCGCACGCCGAGTTTGGCGATCCACTCTGCGACGATGCGATTCTTGCGGTAGTCGTCGATCAGGCGAAAACGCCCGCGCAGCTTATCGAGAATGGTCAGCACCGCGTTGTCCGCCACCGACTGTTGCTGCACCAGCCCCAGCGTCAGGCGATCCTCCGAGACGTAGCCGATGCCGGCCTTGATGGCGTCCTCATGGCCGCGAAAGCGCACCGGTTTGCTGTCGAGATAAAGCTTGCCGCTGTCCGGGCGGGTCATGCCGAACAGGCTCAGCGCCAGCTCGGTGCGCCCGGAGCCGAGCAATCCGCACAGCCCGAGCACCTCGCCCTGATGCAGCCGGAAGCTCACGTCCTGATACTGCCCGGCGCGGCTGAGACGATCCGCCTCCAGCATCACCCGATCCTTATTCATGCTCGGTGACTTCAGGCGATAATCCAGCTTCAAGCCGGTCATCAGCTCGGTCAGGCGATCGCCGGTGATCTCCGCCGCCGGCCAGGTGCCGATCTTGTTGCCGTCGCGGATCACCGTGACGCGATCCGAGATCTCCAGCACCTCGTCCAGCCGGTGGCTGACGAACACCACGCAGATGCCTTTCGCTTTCAGGTAATTCACCGTACGCAGCAGCTGATTGACCTCGGTGCGGGTCAGCGAGGCGGTCGGCTCATCCATGATCACCAGCCGCGCTTCCGCCACCAGCGCGCGGCAGATCGCCACCTGCTGGCGTTGGGCAATCGGCAGCTCCGCCACCCGTTTGTCGAGATCCAGATTAAAACTCAGCTCCTGCAGCAGGCCCTCGGCGGTACACCGCAGCCGCGCCGGCCGGTGCCACCTCAACAGCCCGCGCAGGTTGTGCTCGAAGGCGATGTTTTCCGCCACCGTCAGGTTGGGAAACAGCGACAGATCCTGATAGATCACCTGAATGCCGAAGGCGCGCGCCTGATCCGGCGACAGCCGGCCGAAGGTTTGCCCATCGAGGGTGATGCGACTGCCGTCATCCGGTTGATACACGCCGGCGATCGCCTTGATCAGCGTGCTCTTGCCGCAGCCGTTGGTGCCGGCCAGGCAGTGCACCTCCCCCGGCATCAGCGCCAGTGAGATATCGTTCAGCGCTCGCTGCCCGCCAAAAGTCATCGACAGCTGTTGCAGCGCGATCAGCGGTGCGCCCTGCGTTGCCGTATTGCCGGAAATCGCCATGATTACAGCCCCATTTTCACCAGCTTCGGCAGGTTTTGCTTATCCAGGCTTTCGGTGGCGTTGCCGAGAATGGTGTGCTGCTGCGCATCCACCTGCACCTTGCCCATGCCTTCGATGGTCATGCCATCGGTGATTTTTTCTCCCTTGTGCATCATGTCGGCGATGCGCACGAACACTTCGCCGGCCACCATCGGATTCCAGATATAGCCGCCCTTGATGGCGCCGCGATTGACCAGCGAAGCGCCCTGTCCTGGGCTGAACGGCCCGATGACGCAGATATCGTTGCTTTTGCCGCGGTTGAGCACCGCGCGCCCGGCGCCGATCGGCCCCTGCGAACCGAATGCCAGCACGCCTTTCAGATCGGGATATTTGGCCATCAGATCGTTGGTGGTACGCACACTGTCATCCAGCGATTCACCCACGCCGAACTTGTCGCCCACCAGTTGCATGTGTGGGTAGTGCTGCTTCTGGTAGTTGATCGCCGAGTCAGACCAGGTGATGTGCAGCGGCACCGTCAGGCTGCCGACGTACACCGCGTACTTGCCCTGCTCTTTCATGCAGGCGGCCAGCGCTTTCATGTGGTTGACGCCGTGCTGCGAGGCGTCAACCAGCTCAAAGTCCCAATCGGCGTACTTTTGGCCGGGAGATTCGTGCACGATCACCTTGATGCCCGCTTCCTGCGCACGCTTGAGCACCGGCTCCAGCACCCGGGCGTCGTTCGGCACCACCCCGATGATGTCCACCTTCTGCGCGATCAGATCTTCGATGGCGCGCACCTGCAGCGCCGGGTCCGCCGCCGTCGGCCCGACCATCCAGGCATCGATGCCGCGTTTGGCGCCCTCGCTTTTGATGCCGGCCTCCATGGCGTTGAACCACGGAATGCCGCCGATCTTCACCACCACGCCCATTTTCAGCTTGTCCGCCGCCTGCGCGGAGACCGAAAGCAGCAGCGAGGCAAACAGACCGACCAGTACGGATTTTTTCATTGTTCTCTCTCCACAAGTGTTGGCTGTAATAAAGGGTTTTCGTTGTTGTTATCGCGCCGCCCTTTTCGCGGCGGGTGAAACTTCAATCACGTCGACGTTGTTCCAGGCCAGTTCCTGACGAAATTCGTCGTCGCTGAGCCTGTCGGTGATCAGGGTGTCTATTTCCCGGTAGTGGCAGATGCGCGCGAACGAGCGGCGGCCGAACTTGTTGCTGTCCACCAACAGGAACTTGCGTTCCGACGCCAGCAGCATCTGCTGCTTCAACCGCGCATGGTGCTCGTTGCTCTCGCGGATACCGCCGTCCTGGCAGATGCCGTGGCAGGAGAAGAACAGCTTGTTGATCACGAACTCCTTCAGCATCTGCTCCGCCAGCACGCCGATAAAATCCTCGTACTTGGCGGAATACTCGCCCCCCAGTCCGATGGTGCGCACGTTGGCCTTGCAGGCCAGCGTCTGGATGATGTGCAGCGAGTTGGTCAGCACCACCAGTGAAATATCCGGCAGCTGGCGCGCCAAAAACCAACTGGTTGAGCTGCTGTCCAGCAGCAGGCAATCCCCCGGCGCGATAAACTCCAGCGCGCGTTTGGCGATACGCGTTTTCTGCTCCGGCGCCTCGTTGCTGCGCTGGCGGAAAGATTCCCCCTGGTCTATCTCGGCGGGCACATAGGTTTTCTCCACCGCCGGTGGCTCGACGAACACCGCGCCGCCGTGGCTGCGCAGCAGCAGGCCGCGCCGTTCAAGCAAGGCCAGATCACGCCGCGCCGTCTCGATAGAGATGTGGCACAACTGCGCCACCTCCTGCACCATCACGCGGCCGCGCTGGCTCAAGACTTCGGTGATAAAGCGATGACGTTCTACAGGCAGCATGTTTCTTTTCTCCTCCACGACGATGATTACGATATCGATTTGCCGCGCCGCGTTTTGCGCGCAGACGCAAAGCGCATCGCCCCGCGATCGGTCAACGACCGCGATGTGATAGTTGTCAAAAAAATCGGGAAGGAAATGAAATGAATAATTACGAAAGTGTGGAGTAACAGGCAGTTATGATGTGTGTGCGTCTTAGACAGACAGGAGAGAAACGGTAAACGGTCACAATTCCACGGTCCGCAGCATGACCGTTAATGACCGTTTTTGTGGTTTTGACCGAGCGCTGCTAAGCGGCAGTTAATGCTGGTAGGCTTTACCTGAAAAACTGCAAAAAAATCCGGTGAGAACCTCACCGGACCGTTACCCGTCTGACACGACTTATTCCTCGTGCTCATGCTCTTTCAACATCGCCTCACGCAACACGGCGTTCAGGCGTTTCTGATAGCCTTTGCCTGGCCGCTGAAGCCAGGCCAACACATCCGCATCGATTCGGATGGTCTTCGATACTTTCATCGGTTTATAAAAACGCCCCTGCACCGCAGTCTGCCACTTTTCCTCACCCAGGGCCGGGGCATCGGCATAATCGATCTCCTCATCCGGCAGCGCACTCAACGAAGCAATTTGCGCTTTCTGCTCCTCCGTCAACGGAGGGAGTACGCTATGCGCCAGATTTTTGGCTGAATTTTTGCGCTTCATATCTTCCCCTCTCTTTGGCATCGGCCTTGCGTGCTGAAATGATACGCACGATCTCTACTGTATCGCCTTCGACATCCGTTTCGATCGTCGTATGCGCCACCAGCAGCAGCAAACAGGAGCCGACCATACCGAGCGTTTGCCAGCGTTCTTCTCCGCCCTCGATCCTCTCCAGCACGGCCAAATGGTTGGGATCCAGAAAAACCCGTTGCGCAATCTCAAAACTGACGCGGTGTTTACGCTGGTTGCTGTGATTTTTATCCTGATTCCATTCAAAATAAACATACATTTTTGTAACTACATTTTGATTGTTATTTAATCAAAATACACTCCGCACGGCGGGATGTCAAAACCCCCTGATGCGTTCAACGCCCGCCTGCGGCCTCGATAAAAGTGCCGGTCACGTAAGACGCGGCGTCAGACAGCAACCAGGCGATCGCCTCCGCCACTTCCTGCGGCTGCCCGCCGCGCTGCATCGGCAAACTGTCCTTCACGCGATCCACCCGCCCGGGCTCGCCGCCGCTGGCGTGCATCTCGGTGTAGATGAATCCGGGCCGCACGCCGTTGACGCGGATGCCCTGCGCCGCCACCTCGCGCGATAACCCGATGGTCAGGGTATCGACGGCGCCTTTCGAGGCGGCGTAATCGACGTATTCCCCCGCAGCCCCCAACCGGGACGCCGCGGAGGAAACGTTGACGATAGCGCCGCCCTGCCCGCCATGACGTTGCGCCATGCGCTTCACCGCCTCGCGGCAACACAGGAAGTAACCGGTGACGTTGGTGCTAAGCACCTTATTGATGCGCTCGGCGGTCAACTGTTCAATGTTCGCCTGCTGGAACAGAATGCCGGCGTTGTTGACCAGCGCGCTGAGCGTGCCCAGCCCGGCATCCAGCGCGCTGAACATCGCCATCACCTGCGCTTCATCGGCCACGTCGGCCTGCAGCGCCAGCGCCTTGCCGCCCTGCGCCTCGATCTCCGCCACCACCTGCCGTGCCGCATTTTCGTCACGCAGGTAATTCACGCCCACCGCATAGCCCTGCCGGGCCAGCAGCAAGGCGGTCGCGCGGCCAATCCCCCGGCTTGCGCCGGTCACCAATGCCACTTTCGTCATACTGTTTTTTCTCTGGTTAGCGATATCAACACAGCGGTCTGCGCGCAGGCGCCCCGTTTGCCGTCAGAGTATAGAGCAGCGCCCTAAAAAACGCGTCAAAGCTGAGCCAGGCGGCGCAGCTGCTTTTTAATGCGCGCTTTGACGCAGCCGTAGGCGTCCGGCGTCGTCACCTGATGCCCCCGTTGCAAGCCGGCAGCATGCAGGCCGCCATGGCTATGGTTCTGGGCATCGCCGCGAAAAGACAACAGCAACAGAACGAGCAGCGTCGCCATGCCTGAATACATCAACCGCCGCGAGGAGCCCGCAAGCGGGGAACCGTCAGTCTGCATGTTTTGCTCCCTCTGTTGTGATATCGAATGGCAGCAAAATAACTGAAATTCCCCCGAGCTCCCTTAACGCGAGATTAAAGCCAGATTAAGGTTTGCTTAAGAACGCGCAGGCAAAGTGGGTTTCCCCGTTGTCTTCCCGGCAGGGTTATAGTTAGATAATCGCGACTTGAGGATCTCAGCGGAACAAACGTGAACATACTGTTGGTAGAAGACGACCTGCAATTAGGCAAGGCGCTGTGCCGCGCATTGGAGCTGGCCGGCTTTAATTTGTGCTGGGTGCGCCTGCTCGCGGACGCGGAAAATAAACTTCCACCCGGCGGGTTCGATTTGATGCTGTTGGATCTCACGTTGCCGGACGGCGATGGTTTGCAGAAGCTGATCGCCTGGCGCGCCGCCGGGCAAAATATCCCCATCATCATCCTGACCGCCCGCGACCGCATCGAAAGCCTGGTGAACAGCCTGGACTCCGGTGCGGACGACTTTCTGGCCAAACCCTTTGCGCTGCCCGAACTCATCTCGCGCGTCAAGGCGGTCAACCGCCGTATGGCGGGCTTCGCTTCGCAAACCTGGAGCCTCGGCACGCTGTATCTCGACCCGGTCAACCATCAGGTGACACTGGATAACGCACTGCTGATGCTGTCGAAAAAAGAGTATCACCTGCTGCACGAGCTGATGCGCTGCGCCGGCACCGTGGTGCGCAAAGCGGTGTTGGAACAGCGGCTGTTCGGCCACGGTGACAGCGTGGAAAGCAACTCGCTGGAAGTGCACATGCATAATTTACGGCGCAAGATCGGTAAAGAAAGAATTATTACCGTACGCGGCATTGGCTATTTGCTGAAGAAAGAGTAGCGGAATGATCGGTTTCAAATCCTTCTTTATGCGCACCATTATTTTCCAGGTCCTGGCCATTTTATTATTGTGGGGGATCCTCGTCGCCTGGGTGAAATATTGGTATTACCCCGACATGGAAAAATATTTCGATAACCAGCAACGCATCGTCGCCGTGGGTATCGCCAATATTCTCGATGAAACCGGCACCGATAATATTGATTACCGCGGCATCATCACAACCATCGAAAGCATGTACATTGATTCCATCAATAATGGCATGCAGGATCAATTCGACTATCACCCGCTGTTCGTCGTTTACGATCGGGATAACCGGGTGCTTTACTGTTCGCAAACGGAGGGAGAACCGCTGCGCCTGCCGCCTTCGGTGCTGTCCGGCTCCGTCAATTACGCCGGCGCCAACTGGCACCTTGCCGGCAGCTGGAGCGAAAAGCGCCAGTACCGGGTGATTGTCGGCGAGTCGTTCAACGATCGCACCACGATCTTCGGCAATCCGGCGGAGAGCACCGCCGTACCGCTGCTGGGCATTCTGGCAGCCATTATCGTCACCTTGCTGTTTACCGCCTATTTCAGCCTGCGGCCGCTGCGCCAGATCGCCCGCACCATCTCCGATCGTCAGCCTGGCAACCTGTCGCCGATCAACGTCCGCGCGCAGTATCAGGAAATCCGGCCGGTGGTGGTGGAAGTCAACAAGCTGATGGCGCGCATCGACGCCGCTAACCAGCGCGAGAAACGCTTTATGGCCGACGCCGCGCACGAACTGCGCACGCCGATCGCCGCCGTGCTGGCGCAGCTGCACCTGCTGACCCAGGTCGGCGAGCAGCAGGAGCGCCGGGAGATCATCGCCGACATGCAACAGGGGCTGGATCGCGCGGCATCGCTGTCGCGACAGCTGATCAACCTGGCCAAGCTGGAGGCGGAAGATTTCCCACTGAAAATTGAGGCGGTGGACATCTACGCAGAGATCGGCAAATGCATCGCGCAGCACGTCCCCTATGCGCTGGAAAAGGATGTGGAACTCTCGCTCGACGGCAGCGAGGACGTGGTGGTGAGTACCGATCGCCATGCGCTGATCGCCATCTTCACCAACCTGCTGGACAATGCGCTCAAGTACGCGCCACCCGGCAGCCGCATCGAAGCCAATATCCGCTCGTTGGCGCCGCTCGGCTGCTATATTACGTTGCGCGACAACGGCCCCGGGGTGAGCGAAGAACACCGTTCCCGCCTGTTTGAGCGCTTTTACCGCGTGCCTGGCACGCAGCAAACCGGCAGTGGACTGGGGTTGGCCATCGCCCGAAACCTGGCCGACAAAATCGGCGCACAGCTGCGCGTCACCGAAGGCCTCGACGATCGCGGCATCGGCTTCATCATCGATTTGCCGGAAAGTTACCGGCCACAGACTGAGAGTTAACAACGAGCATGATCGCCCCTGTTCTGCTGCAGCGGCAGCAACTCGACCGGCTATGGGATATCGACCGCAGCGAAATTATCGACACCCTGTATCGCCTGCAGGACGGCAAGCTGCAGCCCTATGCGGAGTACTACGATGTGCGCGGCTGGGATCCGCACGATCGGGAAACCTATACGCCGATCCACGAAGCGTGCTTCGACCGCGGCGGCGCGTTCTTCGCGCTGTTCGAAGGCGAGGAGATCGTGGCGGCGGCGGCGTTGGACACCGAACCGCGCGGCCCGCAGCGGGATCTGCGCCAACTGCTGTTCTTTTACGTCAGCGCGCACAAACGCGGCCAGGGATTGGGCAGGCAGCTGTTCCAGCTCTGCCTGCGCCAGGCGGCGCAAGAAGGCGCTGCCGGGCTGTACGTCTCCTCCATCCCCAACAAAAGCACCGTAGACTTCTATCTGGCGCAAGGGTGCCGGCTCATCGAACACCCGGATACGGAATTGTTCGCCCGTGAGCCGGAGGATATTCATCTGGTCTGCCCTTGTCGCTAGCGGCCGGAACTTAACGGGCGATGCGTATCACCGAACGCACGTCGCTTTTCTTGTTCAGATCCCACACCTCGGCGATCTCCGCCAACGCGTGTTCCTGCGTCTCGATAGTGAGCGCGCCCGTCGCCGCCAGTGCCAAAATCTCGGTCGCGTAGCGCTGCATCTCCGGGATCGGCGGGAAGTTGCCGGTACCGCTGCCGAGGATCTGCAGCTGATTGCTGCGCAATACCGCCGCCGGCAGCCGGATGTCCGGCGCGGCCATCGAGCCGACGTTGACCAGGCGAATGCCGCGTCCGCCGGCGTAAGACGAGAGATCGTGATTGTTCAGCGTCGCGAGCAGCGCTTCGGTCGCCGGGCCCCAGATATAATCGACGATCACCTGATAACCGCCCGGCCCCGCCGCCGCCGCGAAGGCCTGCGTCAGCGCCTCGCCCTGCAGGCTCAGATCCACCGTGGCGTCTACGCCCAACGCCTCCAGCACGCTCAGCCGACGGCCGGCGGCAACGATACGTCCGGCCCCTGCCTGACGCGCTGCGGCAACCGCCAGTTTGCCCGAGGTGCCGGTGGCGCCGATGATCAGCACCGTTTCACCGGGCTGCAGATCCGCTCGCCAGCGCAACGGCAGCCAGGCGGCGAAGGCTGGGTTGATCAACGCCGCCGCCGTGGCGTCGTCCACCGCCTCCGGCACCGGCACCGTCCATGACGCGACGCTACGCTCAGCCATCGCACCGTAAGGACGGCGGAAGGAGGCAAAGTACACCCGTTTTCCGTCCGCCGTACGGCCCACGCCGTCGGTACCGGGCACAATCGGCAATTGCTTCGGGCTGGAATAGTGGGTGCCGGCGACGGTGGCGCGATCCAGCTGTTTGATGCCGGCCGCCAGAACGTCTATCGGCACTTCATTCACCTGTACCTGGGGCTCCTCAAAATTGCCGAAAACCGGGGCTTGCCCCAGCGCTGTTACGATTGCCGCTTGCATGGTGACTCCTCAAATCGTGGGAACGTACAGGAAAGAATAGGCCGCTATAAAATAAAAAGGGACACCGCATGATGCGGTGTCCCCCGAACACAAACTTTGCCGAACGTGTTATTCGTAATCGCTCATCGGCACGCAAGAGCAGAACAGGTTACGGTCGCCGTACACGTCGTCCAGACGCTTAACGCTCGGCCAGTACTTGTTCTCGCGTACGCCGGCCACCGGGAACACCGCCAGCTCGCGGCTGTACGGGTGCTGCCAGTCGTTGACCAGCTCCGCCTGCACGTGCGGCGCATTCACCAGCGGGTTGTCTTCCAGCGGCCATTCGCCTTTGGCGACGCGGTCGATCTCGCTGCGGATCGCCAGCATGGCATCGATAAAGCGATCCAGCTCCACTTTGCTTTCCGACTCGGTCGGCTCGACCATCAGCGTGCCCGCCACCGGGAACGACATGGTCGGCGCGTGGAAGCCAAAGTCGATCAGGCGCTTGGCGATGTCCATTTCGCTGATGCCGGTCTCTTCCTTCAGCGGACGAATATCGAGGATACATTCGTGCGCCACGCGGTGATCGCGGCCGGTATACAGGATCGGATACGCGTCTTTCAGACGAGTTGCGATGTAGTTGGCATTCAGGATCGCCATCTGGCTGGCCTGCTTCAGGCCTTCCGCGCCCATCATGCGGATGTACATCCAGCTGATAGGCAGGATGGAGGCGCTGCCGAACGGCGCCGCGGAGACCGCGCCCTGCTGGGTGGTTACGCCGTCGATCTGCACGACGCTGTGGCCCGGTACGAACGGCGCCAGGTGCGCTTTCACGCCGATAGGGCCCATGCCCGGGCCGCCGCCGCCGTGCGGGATGCAGAAGGTTTTATGCAGGTTGAGGTGCGAAACGTCCGCACCGATGTAGCCTGGCGTGGTGATGCCCACCTGGGCGTTCATGTTGGCGCCGTCCAGATATACCTGACCGCCGAACTGATGCACGATCTGGCACACTTCACGGATGGTTTCTTCATACACGCCGTGGGTCGACGGGTAGGTCACCATGATACAAGAGAGTTCTTCACCTGCCTGCTCTGCCTTGACGCGCAGATCGTGCAGATCGATGTTGCCGTTCTTGTCGCAAGCGACCACGACCACGCTCATGCCCGCCATTTGGGCAGAGGCCGGGTTGGTGCCGTGCGCCGAGCTCGGGATCAGGCAGACGTGGCGGCCCGCTTCGTTGCGGCTTTCGTGGTAGCGACGGATAGCCAGCAGGCCGGCGTATTCGCCCTGCGCGCCGGAGTTCGGCTGCATGCATACCGCGTCATAGCCGGTCAGCTGCACCAGCCACTGAGACAGTTGGCCGATCATCTGTTGGTAACCGGCAGCCTGCTCCGGCGGGCAGAACGGGTGCAGTTCGGAGAATTCAGGCCAGGTGATCGGGATCATTTCCGCCGCAGCGTTCAATTTCATGGTGCAAGAGCCCAGTGGGATCATCGCCTGGTTCAGCGCCAGATCCTTACGCTCCAAGCGATGCATGTAACGCATCATCTCGGTTTCGCTGTGATAGCGGTTGAATACCGGGTGGGTCAGGATCGGGTCCTGGCGCAACATGGCGGCCGGGATCGATGCGCTGTTCTTGCTCACCGCCGCGTCCAGCGCGTCGATGTCCAGGCCGTGGTTGTCGCCGGCCAGCAGTGCGAACAGCGTTTGCACGTCTTCACGGGAGGTGGCTTCATCCAGCGTGATGCCCACGGCGCCGTGAATGTCGTTACGCAGGTTGATGCCGAAGCTCAGCGCACGTTCCAGCACGGCGGCTTTGTCTTTCACTTCAACGGTCAGGGTGTCGAACCAGGTGTTGTGACGCAGCGTCAGACCGGCCTTCTGCAGCCCGGCGGCCAGAATGTCGGTCAGGCGGTGGATACGCCCGGCGATGCGCTGCAGCCCTTGCGGGCCATGGTACACCGCGTACAGGCTGGCGATGTTCGCCAGCAGCACCTGCGAGGTACAGATATTCGAGTTGGCCTTCTCGCGGCGGATATGCTGCTCGCGAGTCTGCATCGCCATGCGCAGCGCGGTGTTGCCGGCGGCATCGCGGGAAACGCCAATAATGCGGCCCGGCATCGAACGCTTGAACTCGTCGCGGCAGGCGAAGAAGGCGGCATGCGGGCCACCGTAGCCCATCGGCACGCCGAAGCGCTGCGCGGAGCCGAACACCACATCGGCACCCTGCTTGCCCGGCGCGGTCAACAGCACCAAAGCCATGATGTCGGCGGCCACGCTGGTGATGATTTTGCGCGATTTCAATTCGGCCAGCAGCGCGCTGTAGTCGTGCAGCTCACCGGTGGTGCCCACCTGTTGCAGCAGCACGCCGAACACGCCGTCCAGCTCCAGCACTTTTTCCGCTTTATCGACGATGACGTCGAAGCCGAAGGTTTCGGCGCGGGTGCGCACCACGTCCAGCGTTTGCGGATGCACGTCGTCAGCCACGAAGAAGCGGTTGGCGTCTTTCAGTTTGCTGGCGCGTTTGGCCAACGCCATCGCTTCGGCGGCGGCGGTCGCTTCATCCAACAGCGATGCGGAAGCCAGATCCAGGCCGGTCAGATCGAGGGTCACGGTCTGGAAGTTCAGCAGCGCTTCCAGGCGGCCCTGCGACACTTCCGGCTGATAAGGGGTATAAGCGGTGTACCAGCCCGGGTTTTCCAGCATGTTGCGCAGGATCACCGGCGGCGTCAGCACGGCGCTGTAGCCCATGCCGATATAGGATTTGTAGCGCTGATTTTGCGAGGCGATCGCCTTCAGCTCAGCCAGCGCCTGGTGTTCGGTCGCCGCGTCGCCGACCGGCGGCGGCCCCGGCAGCTGAATGTCCGCCGGCACGATCTGTTGGATCAGCGCGCTGAGCGAGCGAGCGCCCACCGCTGCCAGCAACTCCTGGCGTTGTTCCGCAGAAGAGCCGATGTGGCGTTCAATGAACGCTTCGCTGTGTTCGAGTTGGCTGAGTGTCTGAGTCATTGCTACAAATTCCTGAATGCTTGCGTGATACGGGATATAGCTTGAACGGTAACTAAAACGCCCCGGCCGAAAGGCCTGGGGCGCGGTCACGATTACTCGTCGATCGAGGCCTGATAAGCCGCGGCGTCCAGCAGGTTCGCCAGCTCGCCTTCGTCGGAGGCTTTAATCTGGAACAGGAAGCCGTCACCGTAAGGTTCGCTGTTCACCAGCTCCGGGGAGCTTTCCAGCTCGCTGTTCACCGCCACGATTTCGCCGCTGATTGGCGCGTAAATGTCCGACGCCGCCTTGACGGATTCCGCCACGGCGCAATCTTCACCGGCGGCGACGTTGCGGCCCACTTCCGGCAGATCGACAAACACCATATCGCCCAGCAGTTCCTGCGCATGTTCGGTGATGCCTACGGTGTAAACGCCGTTACCTTCTGAACGAACCCACTCGTGGGAGGATGCGTATTTCAATTCTGTTGGCACATTGCTCATAGCCGGTTACTCCTTCGAAGAAATAATTTCCCGTCGTCTTTCACACTGCAGCGTTGTTGGCTGCATACGTTCACCTCGGTCACTTACCGCAGTAAGCTCCCGAGGACTCGCGCACTCGCCGCCTGGCCGCAGCGCGAAATCCCTAGGGAAGAATCAATAAAAATCAATTTGTCAGCGGCTTGCCGGCGCGAACGAAACCGGGCTTGGTCACTTTGACCGGCATTTCACGGTTGCGGATCTGCACGATGGCCTGCTCACCGATGCCGGCAGGCACGCGTGCCAGCGCGATGCTGAAGCCCAGCGTCGGAGAGAACGAGCCGCTGGTGATCACGCCTTCATGGGTTTGCCCCGCCGCGTCGGTGAAACGCACCGGCAGCTCATTACGTAATACGCCTTTTTCCGTCATGATCAAGCCGACCAGTTGCTCGGTGCCCTGCTCGCGCTGTTGTTCCAGCGCTTCGCGGCCGATGAAACGACGATCTTCCGGCTGCCAGGCGATGGTCCAGCCCATGTTGGCGGCCAGCGGTGAAACGCCTTCGTCCATCTCTTGCCCGTAGAGGTTCATGCCCGCTTCCAGACGCAGCGTGTCGCGCGCGCCCAGACCGGCCGGCTTGACGCCCGCGGCCAGCAATTTTTGCCAGAAATCCGCCGCCTGCTCTTTCGGCAGCGCGATCTCATAGCCGGCCTCGCCGGTGTAACCGGTGGTGGCGATGAACAGCTCGCCGGCCTGCACGCCGAAGAACGGCTTCATGCCTTCGACCGCACTTTTTTGTTCCGGGGTGAACAGCGTGCCGGCACGCTCTTTGGCTTGCGGGCCCTGCACTGCGATCAGCGCCAGATCGTCGCGCACCGTCAGCGCTACGCCATACGGCGTGGCGTGCTCTTCGATCCAGGCCAGGTCTTTGTCGCGCGTGGCGGAGTTCACCACCAGGCGGAAATAGTCTTCAGTGAGGAAATAAACGATCAGGTCGTCGATCACGCCGCCGGAGGCATTCAGCATGCCGGTGTACAGCGCCTTACCGGGTTGGGTCAGTTTGGCGACGTCGTTCGCCAGCAGGTAGCGCAGGAACTCGCGGTTGCGGGCGCCGTGCAGATCCACGATGGTCATGTGAGACACGTCGAACATGCCGGCATCCTGACGCACCGCGTGGTGCTCATCGAGCTGCGAGCCGTAGTGCAGCGGCATCATCCAGCCGTGAAAGTCTACCATGCGCGCACCGCACGCCACGTGCTGGTCGTACAGTGGGGTTTGCTTTGCCATCTTTTCCCTCTTTCCACTCGTCGCTAGAAGTTAGGGTGCTACCACGCAATGCGGCGGAGCCTGGCTCGCGGCCCGATCGCCATGGCGCACTGACTGCTCAACACAAATGCTGCGCCGGGACGGGCGGAAACTGCGTGCAACCGCCGTGACGCAAACGATACCTTTCCCTCGAACTTATCACCGAACGACCACATTAACCATAAGTTAAAATAGGCTCATCGCCGTTCCGGGGCGGTAAAATGCCGGGCTAGTGTGCAGAGTTTTTCACTGGAAAAATGCGCCTTAAGGCACAAAATTAACAATTAAAGCGGCAAAACGCCGAACTTATATAACAAACCTATGGCCTCACATAGGATCCGGACTTTTGATAACCGAACATGGGATTAGAAAAAGTAATGATAAAAAGCGGCTGAAATTAGATTATTTCAAATGAAGGGTTTTATAAGGAAAAGCGATGGCATAAGGCGAGAAGCGCGAGCCCGATGAGGGCTCGCAGAAGGCGGGGTGTCAGGCAAGCCACTCGGGCAGATCGTTCAGGCCCATCGCCTGACGCACCAGCTTAGGCTTGACGCCAGGCAGGCTGTCCGCCAGCCGCAGACCCACATCGCGCAGCAGCTTTTTGGCCGGGTGGTTGCCGTCGAACAGTTCGCGGAAACCCTGCATGCTGGCCAGCATCACCGCCGCGCCATGTTTGCGACGGCGCTCATAGCGGCGCAGATAGAGGTGCTGGCCGATATCCTTGCCCTGCCGCTGCAGGCGGCGCAGTTCGGAAATCAGCTCGGCGGCATCCATAAAGCCCAGGTTCACGCCCTGCCCGGCCAGCGGATGCACGGTATGCGCCGCATCGCCTACCAGCGCCAGACGGTGCGCGGCGAAACTGCGCGCATAGCGACCGGTCAACGGGAACGCCAAGCGTTCGCTTTCCAGGCTGCAAGCCCCCAGGCGCATGTCGAAGGTCATCGCCAGTTCGCGGTTGAATTGCTCCGGTTCAAGCTGTTTGAGCCGTTCGGCGTCTTCCGGCGTCACCGACCAGACGATGGAGCTCAAATGCGGATCGCTGAACGGTAGGAACGCCAAAATGCCGTCACCGTGGAAAATTTGCCGCGCCGTCGCCTGATGCGGTTCTTCGGTGCGAATGGTGGCCACCAGCGCGTGGTGGCGGTAATCCCAGAAGGTGAGCGGAATATCGGCGTGCTGACGCAGCCACGACTGGGCACCATCGGCGCCGATCACCAGCCGGGCGGTCAGCATGCGCCCGTCCTCCAGCGTGACGAAGGCGTCATTTTCGCCCCATGCCACCTGCTTGAGTGCGGCCGGGGTAATCAGCGTGATGTCCGACAGGCTTTCGGCGCGTTTCCACAGCGCCTGCTGGATCACCGAGTTTTCGATGATGTGGCCGAGATGGCTGAAGCCGCACTCGTCGCCGCGGAAAGCAATCTTGCCGAAGCTGTCGCGATCCCACACTTCCATCGCGTTGTAGGCGCTGGCGCGCAGTTGGAGAATGTCGTCCCACACGCCGATGTGCTGCAGCAAACGCTCGCTGGCGGCATTGATGGCGGAGACGCGCAGGGCCGGCTGTTCCGACGGCGGCGCCATCTCCGGCTGACGCTGCTCCAGCACCGCCACGCGCAGCCCGCTGCCCTGCAGGCCGCAGGCCAACGCCAGCCCCACCATACCACCCCCGGCGATAATCACGTCAAATGATTGCATGCTGCTCGATTTCCTTAAATAACGCGCGACGCCTTGCCGCGCCGCGCTTTGGGCGCGTTAAAGCGCCCGACTATGTCTCTAACGTTCCACCCAGCCCAGCGTTCGCTTGGCGAAGGCGTCGCGCACCGCCGGCAAACGTTCCATCGCCATCAGCCCCAGGCTGCGGCCGACTACCAGCGGGGCATAACGGTTGGCGAACAGGTGGATCAACCCATCGGTCACGCCGATCGTCGCCTGCTGATCGTTTTGCCGCCGCTGCTGGTAGCGGCTCAGCAGTGCATAACCGCCGGCGTCTTCGCCGCTGTCTACCGCTTCCGCCAGCGTTTCCGCCAACGACATCACGTCGCGCAGGCCAAGGTTGAACCCCTGCCCGGCGATCGGGTGCAGCGTCTGCGCGGCGTTGCCCACCAGCGCCAGCCGGTGGCTGACATGGCGATCGGCAGTCAGCAGGCTGAGCGGATAACTGTGCCGTTTACCGGCCTTGAGGATACTCCCCAGCCGCCAGCCGAAGGCCTGTTGCAGCTCGGCGATAAAGCGCTCGTCGTCCCAGGCATCCACTCGGGCGCGATCTTCGCGCGCATGGCACCACACCAGTGAACTGCGCCCCTGCGACATCGGCAACAGCGCCAGCGGCCCATAGCGGGTAAAGCGCTCGAAGGCGCGCCCCTGCGGATCTTCCGCCGTGGTGACGTTGGCGATGGTGGCAAACTGCGGATAGTCCTCCTGCCGCCACTGCATGTTGCAGGCCTGCGCCAGCGCCGAACGCGAACCGTCGGCCGCCACCAGCAGCTGCCCGCACAGGCGCTGACCGTTGTCCAGCAGCACCTCTGCCCGCTCTGCGGTGCGAATCACGTCCACCACCCGCGCCGGGCAGTGCAGCGTAACGCCCGGCGCCTTCGCCAGCAGTGCGAACAGCCGCTGCCCGGCGTCGTGCAGTTCGATCACCTGGCCGAGCGCATCGACCTGATAATCCTGCGCCTGCAGATTCACGAAACCGGCATGGCCGCGATCGCTGACGTGCACCTGAGTGATCGGTGTGGCGCAGTCGCGCAGCACCGGCCAAACGCCGATGCGCGCCAGCTGTTGGCAGGTGCCCTGCGCCAATGCGATGGCGCGGGCGTCAAAGCCTGGGTGGTTGCGGTCATCCGGCCGAGTCGCCTCGACCAGATCTACCGCCATTCTTCCCTGAGTAAGCGACGAGATAGCCAGCGCCAGCGTCGCGCCCGCCATACCGCCACCAACGATAATTACGCTCATTTTATGACCTTGCCGCCGCCATCAACGCTTCGATAGCATCGGCGTCTTTCACCACGGTGGCGGTCAGGTTTTCATTGCCGTCGGCGGTGATCACGATGTCGTCCTCGATACGGATACCGATGCCGCGGTATTCCGCCGGCACGTCCGCATCCGGCGCAATGTACAGCCCCGGCTCCACGGTCAGCACCATGCCCGGCTCCAGCAGCCGATCGCGGCTCGGCGTGCCGTAGTGGCCGACGTCGTGCACATCGAGGCCCAGCCAGTGGCTCAGCCCATGCATGAAGAATTGACGGTGCGCCTGCTCGGCGATCAGCGGGTCGACTTCACCTTTCAACACGCCCAGCTCCACCAGCCCGACCACCATGATGCGCACCACTTCGTCGTTGACTTCGCGGATGCTGGTGCCGGGTTTGAACAATTCCAAAGCGCGCAGCAGCGACGCCAGCACGATGTCGTACACCGCGCGCTGCGGCTTGCTGAACTTGCCGTTGACCGGGAAGGTGCGGGTGATATCCCCGGCATATCCCTGGTACTCGCAGCCGGCGTCGATCAGCACCAAATCGCCGTCGCGCATCGGGCTCTCGTTCTCGGTGTAGTGCAGGATACAGCCGTTTTCGCCGCTGCCGACGATGGTGTTGTAAGAGGGGTAGCGGGCGCCGAGGCGGGTGAATTCATGGTGAATTTCCGCTTCCAACTGATATTCGAACATGCCCGGGCGGCATTTTTCCATCGCGCGGGTATGCGCCAACGCGCTGATCTCACCGGCGCGGCGCATCACCGCCAGCTCTTCCGGTGACTTGAACAGCCGCATGTCGTGCAGCCACGGCCGCCAGTCGGTCACGGTGGCCGGCGCCTGCAGATTCTGGCGGAACCCCTTGCGCAGCTTGTCCAGCGCGCCGAACAGGATCTGATCGGCATAGGCGTATTCGCCCTGCGCGTGGTAGACCACGTCCAGGCCGTTGAGCAGCAGGTGCAGCTGGTCATTGATTTCATCGAACGGCAGCGCGCGATCCACGCCCAGCTTCGCCGGCGCGGCGTCTTGCCCCAGACGGCGGCCAAACCAGATTTCCGCCGTCAGATCGCGCACCCGGTTAAACAACACGCTGTGGTTGTGCGTTTCGTCGCTTTTAATCAGCACCAGCACCGCTTCCGGCTCATTGAAGCCGGTCAGGTACCAAAAGTCGCTGTTCTGCCGATAGGGATAGTCTGAATCTGCACTGCGCGTCGTTTCCGGCGCAGAGAAAATAACCGCCGCACTGGCCGGCGCCATTTTCGCCAACAGCGCCTGACGGCGGTTGTTGAATTCCTGCTGAGTCATTACCTTCTCCTGAAATCATGCCATCCGCACCGCCGGCGGAGGGGCGATAGAACGTTTAGTGCAACGTCGGTTTGATGTTTTCCGGCGCCGTCGGCTTGTGACGGGTGAATTCGCCGTGGCACATGATGGCGGCGACCCGCACATATTCCGCCACTTCTTCCAGCGACTGTTCCAATTCTTCCTGATCTTCGTCTTCGTCGTAGCCCAGCTGCGCGATGTTGCGCAGATCGTCGATCGCTTCACCGACCTCGTCTTTCACCTGAGCCAGCTTCGGCTGCATCATGCCCAGCCCGAGCAGGAAGTGGTTGACCCAACCGCCCAGCGCATCGGCGCGATCGAACACGCTGACGATCTCCCCTTCAGGCAGCATCAGTTGGAATAGGAATTCATCGTCTTCCAGCGTTTCACGCGTTACTTCATACAGCTGTTGCAGCGGTTGGCTGAGCGCCTGCGGGAAGGCCACGCCTTCGTTGGTCAGATCGTGCACCAGCGCCTGCCAGCCGGCGTCACGGCTGCCGCCGCACAGCAGGCCGCTGATCAGGCCGTGCATTTCTGCCGCGGTCAACGCCACCGACTGCTGGTTGAGGGCCACGGTCAAAGATTGGTAACTTGGAAATGTATTCTGTATAGACATGCGCATTCGTCATCGTTGGCAGGATAAGTTCGTGTTATGCTACCACCAAGGTCCGTCGCTATACCAGATAAGCGCGACACCTCAGTGGCTAGTTATAATCGCGATGTGGCAGGTTTCACACTGCGCCGTCGGGTGGCAAAAGTGCGGTAAATACGCATTTTGAAACCCTTTTTTGACTGGCAATGTGCGCCACAGTAGATTACAACCAGGTACTGAAAAAGGGGTTGTATCTTGGTACCGAGGTATATATAGTGGCGCCCGCTTTGACGGCCCGGCCAGGGCGGACAAGGCTGGCGCGAAATTTAGGCAGGAAGGTGGCATGTCTGCACAACCGGTAGATATTCAAATTTTTGGCCGCTCGTTAAGAGTCAATTGCCCGCCAGAACAACAAGATGCGTTGAATATGGCGGCGGACGATCTTAACCAACGGTTGCAAGATCTTAAAGTTCGCACTAGAGTCTCCAATACTGAGCAACTGGTTTTCATCGCGGCATTGAACGTCTGTCACGAACTTGCTCAAGAACGGTTGAAAACCCGTGACTATGCGTCCAATATGGAACAACGCATACGGATGCTGCAGCAGACCATTGAACAAGCGCTGCTTGAACAAGGTCGCATCTCTGAACGTCAGGATGCACAATTCGAATAACTTAAGTTGTTGAAATCAAAGTTTCGGCAACGAGTACAAAATTTCTCTGAGATGTTCGCCAGCGGGCCAGTCCCCTGAGCCGATATTTAGTACAAACAGAATGTGTTGCTCCGCGATCGGTGAGCACGCTCGGTGCGCCGAGAAGCCTTAAGATTGCGACGGCACGTTCACCTTGAACCATGGGTTCAAGGGTTACAGCCTGCGACGGCATCTCGGAGATTCCCCTTCTCAGCGGTTTATGTGTGCTGAACGCCACACTGAGCAAGCCTGATACGATGTCTTTTCAACCCCAATTCGCGCAGCAGCGCCAAGCCATTCGCCAACTTATTCGCCAACGCCGACGCGAACTTACGCCGGATCAGCAACGCTTTGCCGCAGACAAGATAACCGAGCGCCTTGCCGCACATGCACGCATTCAGGCGGCGCACAGCATCGCAGTATTTTTGTCGTTTGACGGCGAACTCGATACCGGGCCGCTGATCGAGCAACTGTGGACGCTCGGCAAACGGGTTTACCTGCCGGTGCTGCACCCGTTCAGCTCGGGTCACCTGCTGTTCCTGCGCTATGCGCCGGAAACGCCGCTGGTACGCAATCGCTTCAATATTCTCGAGCCCCGCCTCGATGTGCGCCAGGTGTTGCCGCTGGGCGAACTTGACGTCGTGCTGACGCCGCTGGTGGCATTCGATCATACCGGGCAGCGTTTGGGCATGGGGGGCGGTTTTTACGATCGCACCCTGCAAAACTGGCGCAGCGGCGGCCCCTATCCCATCGGTCTAGCCCATGATTGCCAGCAGGTGGAGCGCCTGCCGACCGAGCACTGGGATATCCCGCTGCCGGAAATCCTCACCCCGCTCTGCAGCTGGGCGTGGCACGAGCCCAAATAGCAAAAGGCCGGATCGCTCCGGCCTTTTTCGTTGCGGCAAGCCGCCGAATCAGAACAGCAGACGGGCGCGAATGGTGCCGTCGATGGCCTTCATGCGCTGCAGCGCGGCGTCGGCGCGTGCGATTTCCGCTTCGATGTCGATCACCACGTAGCCGATTTCCGGCCCGGTTTGCAGATACTGGGCGGCGATGTTAACCCCCTCTTCGGCGAAGATCTGGTTAATCTGCGTCAGCACACCCGGACGGTTTTCGTGGATGTGCAGCAGGCGGCTGGCGTTCGGACCATGCGCCGGCAGCGACACTTCCGGGAAGTTGACGGCGGACAGAGTCGATCCGTTGTCGGAGTATTTCGCCAGCTTGCCGGCCACTTCGTCGCCGATGTTCTCCTGCGCTTCCTGCGTGGAACCGCCGATGTGCGGCGTCAGCAGCACGTTGTCGAACTCACACAGCGGCGAGTTGAACGGATCGCTGTTGGTCGCCGGCTCTTCCGGGAAGACGTCGATCGCCGCGCCCGCCAGGTGATTGCTGGCCAGCGCGTCGCACAGCGCGGGAATATCCACCACGGTGCCGCGCGAGGCGTTGATCAGAATCGCGCCCGGTTTCATCAGCGCCAGCTCTTCCGCCCCCATCATGTTCTTGGTGGCCAGCGTTTCCGGCACGTGCAGCGTCACCACGTCGCTCATATTGAGCAGATCGGACAGATGGCGCACCTGCTGCGCGTTACCTAACGGCAGCTTGTTCTCGATATCGTAGAAGAACACTTTCATGCCCAGCCCTTCGGCCAGAATGCCCAGCTGGGTGCCGATGTGGCCGTAGCCGATGATGCCCAGCTTTTTGCCGCGCGCCTCATAAGAGCCCACGGCCAATTTGTGCCACACGCCGCGGTGCGCCTTGGCGTTGGCGGCCGGAATACCGCGCAGCATCAACAGCAGCTCGCCCAGCACCATTTCGGCCACGGATCGGGTATTGGAGAAGGGGGCGTTGAAGACCGGAATACCGCGTTTGGTCGCCGCTTTCAGATCAACCTGGTTGGTGCCGATGCAGAAGCAGCCCACCGCCACCAGTTTTTCTGCGGCGGCAAACACCTCTTCGGTCAGATGCGTACGCGATCGGATGCCGACGAAGTGTGCATCGCGGATGGATGCCTTCAGCGATTCGGTGTCTAACGCACCCTTGTGGTATTCGATGTTGGTATAACCGGCGGCACGTAAATTATCGACCGTGCTCTGATGAACCCCTTCCACCAACAGGAATTTAATCCTGTCTTTCTCCAATGATACTTTTGCCATTTACCCGACCCTATGTTCAGACTTCAGAAGCGGCTGTGACGACACAGCTCCCATCCAACATAACAAAAATAACGCGGGCGGCAATACAAACGATTGCCTGCCCGGCAGGACAAGGCGCAGCGTTCATGGCGGTTTACGGCAGAAAATGCCATAGGGAAAGTTTTCGGCAGAAGCTTTGGGGAGTCAGGTTTCACAATGTGACATAAGTCACCAAATTTGCCGTTTTTCAGAAAAGATATTTTAACCGAAGAATTATGCGGCCCGGCGCTACCGGGCCACAGACGGCGGAGGCTTATTTGACCACTTTCACGCCTTCCGGGGTGCCGACCAGCGCCACGTCCGCGCCGCGATTGGCGAACAGCCCCACGGTCACCACGCCGGCGATGCCGTTGATCTTGTTCTCCAGCGCGATGGCGTCGGTGATGCTCAGGTTATGCACATCGAGGATCACGTTGCCGTTGTCGGTCACCACGTTCTGACGATACTCCGGCAGGCCGCCGAGTTTCACCAGCTCGCGCGCCACGTAAGAGCGGGCCATCGGGATCACTTCCACCGGCAGCGGGAACTTGCCCAGCACGTCGACCTGCTTGCTGGCGTCGACGATGCAGATGAATTTCTTGGCGATGGCGGCGATGATCTTCTCGCGCGTCAGCGCAGCGCCGCCGCCCTTAATCATCTGCATATGACCGTTGATTTCGTCCGCGCCGTCCACGTAGATATCGAGCGAGTCCACTTCGTTGCTGTCGAACACGTGGATGCCGAGGCTTTTCAGCTTGGCGGTGGAGGCGTCTGAGCTGGACACCGCGCCTTCGATCTGGTGCTTGATGGAGCCCAGCGCGTCAATAAAGTGGGCGGCGGTAGAGCCGGTGCCAACCCCGACGATGGTGCCCGGCGTCACGTATTCCAGCGCCGCCCAGCCCACCGCTTTTTTCAGTTCATCCTGCGTCATAATATGTCCCTTGCCTCTGTACGAAAACGTGTGCGTATTATAGGGTAAAACGCTGTTTTTCACGCCGGCAGGATCACACTTATTTACCGCAGCCCGCATTTTTACCCGCTTGGCGGCGAGCTGGGGGCGTGATTTTTCCACCTGCGCCGTGCGCAAAATGTGGCATAGTGCCGGTATCATTCTAATTTAAGGGATATCTTTCCGATGAAACGCCCAGACTATCGTACGCTGCAAGCGCTGGACGCGGTGATCCGTGAGCGCGGCTTCGAGCGCGCCGCGCAAAAACTCTGTATCACGCAATCGGCGGTATCCCAACGCATCAAACAGCTGGAAAACCTGTTCGGCCAACCGCTGCTGGTCCGTACCGTGCCGCCGCGCCCGACCGAACAAGGGCAAAAGCTGCTGGCGTTGCTGCATCAGGTGGAATTGCTGGAAGAAGAGTGGCTCGGCAACGACACCGGCGTCGATACGCCGCTGCTGCTGTCGCTGGCGGTCAACGCCGACAGTCTGGCAACCTGGCTGCTGCCGGCGCTGAAACCGGTGCTGGCGGACTCCCCCATTCGCCTGAATCTTCAGGTGGAAGATGAAACCCGCACCCAGGAGCGGCTACGCCGCGGTGAGGTGGTGGGTGCGGTGAGTATTCAGCCGCAGCCGCTGCCGAGCTGCCTGGTGGATCGGCTGGGAGCGCTGGACTACCTGTTCGTGGCCTCCAGCGGCTTCGCCGAGCGCTACTTCCCGAACGGCGTCACCCGCTCCGCGCTGCTGAAAGCGCCGGCGGTGGCCTTCGATCATCTCGACGACATGCATCAGGCATTCCTGCAGCAGAACTTCGATCTGTCGCCGGGCAGCGTGCCCTGCCACATCGTGAACTCATCGGAAGCCTTCGTGCAGCTGGCGCGTCAGGGCACCACCTGCTGTATGATCCCGCATCTGCAGATCGAAAAGGAGCTGGCATCCGGTGAACTGATCGATCTGACGCCGGGGCTGTACCAGCGCCGCATGCTGTACTGGCACCGCTTCGCGCCGGAAAGCCGCATGATGCGCAAAGTGACCGACGCGCTGCTGGAACACGGTCACCTGGTGCTGCGTCAGGATTAAAACGAAAAAAGGTTCGCCGCAGCGAACCTTTTCTTCAATACGATAACCTTACTGCGCAGCGTTACGCTGCAGCTCGAACACCACGTCCACCTGATCGTCGAAGTGAATGCTTTGCTGTTCATAGGTTTGCGCCGCGTCGCTTTCCGCCGCCGCACCGGCCGCCTTATACATCCGCGCCACCGGCATCGGCTGGTAGTTGGCGACCCGATAGCGAATGCTGTACACCGGCCCCAGCTTGGCGTGGAAGCCCTTGGCCAGGGATTCGGCCTGCTGAGTCGCGTTCTCGATAGCTTTTTGCCGCGCCTGCTCGCGATACACGTCCGGCTTGGCGACGCCCAGCTCCACCGCGCGGATCTCGTTCAGGCCGGATTTCAGCGCACCGTCCAGCAGCTCGTTCAGCTTGTCCAGCTGACGCAGGGTCACCTGCACCTGGCGCACCGCCCGGTAGCCCTTCAACACCGACTCACCGGTTTTCAGGTAATCGTATTCCGGCTGGGTGCGCAGGTTGGCGGCGCTGATGTCTTTCTTCTCGATGTTGTTTTTCTGCAGGAAATCAAAGTACTGCGCCACGCGCTCGTCCACCTGCTTCTTCGCCTGGGCGGCGTCTTTGGAGGAAACGCTCACTTCGATCGCCAGGGTGGCGATATCCGGCGTGGCGTCCACGCTGGCGGTGCCGGAGGTGACGACGTGCGGCCCTTCAGGCACTTCAGCCGCCTGCAGCGCCATCGGTAACGTCCCTAATCCGACCATTGCGGCCATAGCCAATGCTTTTAGCTTCACAGTGTCTCCTTAATGACAGGCTGTCTCTGATCGCCGGCTTTTCCCTGTGAGAACCGCCGGATTCCTGGCATCAAACGTAGCATATCGCACGGCGTTTTGAATTCGGATTAGTGACAAATTCTTATAAATTTGCCCCCTGCCAGGCCAGCTGCAGCGCGATGCCCCACATCACCAGGCCGACCAACGCGTTGATGATGCGCTGCGCCCGCTGCGTGTTCAGCCACGGCGCCAGCCAGGAGGCCAGCAGCGCCAGGCCAAAGAACCACACCGCCGACGCGCTGACCGCGCCAAGCGCGAACCAGGAACGCACGTCCGCCGTCAGCTGCCCGCCCAGGCTGCCGAGCACCACAAAGGTATCCAGGTACACGTGCGGGTTCAGCCAGGTGACCGCCAGCATGGTGACCACGAGGCGCCAGCGGCTCTGCGCCAGCTCCTGCGCCGCGGCCTGTGCCGGTTGCGGGCTGAAGGCGGAACGGAACGCGCCCCACCCGTACCACAGCAGAAACGCCACCCCGCCCCAGGTGACCAGCGCCAGCAGCAGCGGCGAACGGGTCAGCAATGCGCTGCCGCCGAAAATCCCGGCGCAGATCAGCACGATATCGCTCAGCGCACACAGCGAGGCAATCATCAAATGATACTGGCGGCGAATGCCCTGGTTCATCACGAATACGTTCTGCGGGCCCAGCGGCAGGATCATGGCGGCGCTCAGGGCAAAACCCTGCAGGAAGACGGCTAACATGGGAGATTCCTCGAATGATAAAAGGCGCCGGACGAAGGCGCGTGTCGGTCAACACGCGCATCATACGAGGAAGCGATCATTAGGTGAAATTGATGTTTCTAATCCAGTATCAGAGACGCTAATACTTAAATCGGCGTGACGAACCCCAGCTCCTGAGAGATGCGTTGCGCGGTGGCCAGCACCGGTTTGATCAGGCTTTTGACGCCGATCTGCTGCAGCTTGGCGGTCGGCAGAGAAACCGACACCGCATAAGGCACGCGCTGTTGAATATCGAACACCGGTGCCGCCACGCAGGAGACCCCCAGTTCGTTTTCCTCGCGATCCATCGCCATGCCGCGCTGACGAATATCGGCCAACTCCTCATACATCTTCGGCAGCTCGGTAATGGTATTGCGCGTCAGCGTCTGAATCTCCTGCTGGTGAGTCTGCCAGTAGTGAGCCGGGTAATCATCGTTGCCGTAAGCCATGAAGATTTTACCCATCGCCGAACAGTACAGCGGCATATGCTGGCCGATATAGGCGCGGGTGCGCATCATGCCGGTGGTCGGCTCCAGCTTGTAGATCAGGATGACGTGGTCGTCTTCACGGCTGGAGAAGTTGACCGTCTCGCCCACTTCCAGGTTCAGCTGTTCCAAATGCGGCGCGGCCACGTGAATGATGTTGAGTGACGACAGCGCCTTCTGGCCGATGGAAATGAACTTGGTGGTCAGGCGGTAGCTGCCCGGCGACGGCGCCTGGGTCACATAGCCGCTGGTGTGCAACCCCTGCAGCAAGCGGTGCACCGTGCTCTTGTTCATGCCGGCCAGCTCGGACAGATGCGCCAGCGGACATCCGTTGGGGAAATTGCTCAGGATCTCAATCAACTGCAAACCGCGGAACAGGCTTTGACTGCCCAGCGGTTTGTCTTTCTTGTCATCTTTCTCGTCGACGGCTTTCAGGCTCATAGCGAAAATCTCTCCAGTGTCGAACCGCCAACCGGCGCTGCGGCGAAGTCAGCAGGCTCTTTGCCGGGCATGTTACCCCAAGGCCCGCATCAGGTGAAGACGGAACGCCGTTTCATTGTCCGCAGCGGGCCAAAAATCCGCAATATTTCCCCCACATTGAAGTGAGCCATCGGTCACATTTCCGCAAAGTAAAAAATAACTCATTGTTTAATAGCAACAATTAAAACCTCATCGCCTTTGATTTAGCGCAACGAACGTCATATTATTTTTGAAATTGAATTTCGCATGTTGAAATTTAAAGGCCAGATACTCACCAGCGGTTTAGCTGATTTGCCCGGCATCTTCGCACGGGCGCAACACCAGGGGCGCATCACATGACTATCGATAATGCGGCACAACCCATCCTTACCCTCAACCACATCGTCAAACGATTTGGCGGCAACGTGGCGGTCAACGACGTCAGCCTACAGGTGATGCCGGGCGAGGTTCTGGCGTTGCTGGGCGAAAACGGCGCCGGTAAATCGACGCTGATCAAAGTGCTGGCGGGCGTCTACCCGCGCGACGGCGGCGATATTCGCTTTCAGGGCGCAAGCATCGCCTCCGCCGCCGCGATAAAAAGCGCCAGCCGCCAGCCGATCGCTTTTATTCATCAGGATCTCGGCCTGATCGAATGGATGACGGTGGCGGAAAACATGGCGCTGGTGATGGGGTTTCCCCGCCGCTTTGGGTTGATCGACTGGCGCGCCATTCGCCGCCGGGCGGCGCAGGCGCTGCACGACGTCGGCATCGCACTCGATCCCGATGCGCGCGTTTTCGAACTGTCGCGCACCGAAAAATCGCTGCTGGCGATCGCTCGCGCGGTGGCGGTCAATGCCGAGCTGCTGGTGCTGGATGAACCGACCGCCTCCCTGCCCGCCAACGACGTGCGTCATCTGTTCGCCGTGATCAACCGGCTGCGCGCCAAAAAGGTCGGCATGATTTACGTCACCCACCGCCTGGACGAAGTGATCGAAATCGCCGACCGGATCTGCGTGATGCGCGACGGGCGCTATGTCGCCGGCGGCCGCACCGCCGACTACTCGCTGCGCGATCTGGTGCAAACTATCGTCGGCGAAGCGATGGCGGACGATCAGCGCGAACCGCTGCCGGAACATCGTCCGCCGGTGCTGCAGCTCGATAGCGTCACGGTGGGCGATATCGGCCCGGTGAGCTTCGACTTGCAGCCGGGCGAGATGCTGGCGCTGGCCGGCCTGCGCGGGGCCGGACAAGAAGAAATTGGCCGGCTGCTGTTCGGGTTGCGCCAGGCCGACGGCGGCGCGATTCGATTTCGCGATCGACCCTATCAGGCGAGCACCCCGCAGCAGGCGATGGCCTGCGGCGTTTCGCTGGTGGCGGGCGATCGCACCGGCGAAAGCCTGGTGATGTCGATGACCGTGCGTGAAAACCTGTTTATCAACCCCTGCGCCAGCGGCCACCGGCTGCTCTCCCGCTACGGGCGGCGAGCGGAGATCGGCGCCAGTTGGTGGAAGGTGCAGCTGTTCGACGTACGCCCCAAGGACGTCAATATCGATATCAGCGCACTGTCCGGCGGCAACCAGCAAAAGGTGGTGATGGCGCGCTGGATGCATCTGGGGGCGCCGCTGCTGATCCTGGAAGATCCCACCGCCGGCGTGGACGTCGGCGCGCGAGCGGAAATCTACCACCTGCTGAATAAATCCCTGGCGGAAGGCGTGGCGGTGCTGGTTATCTCCAACGATTTCGAGGAGATCGCCCATATTTGCAACCGCGCACTGGTATTCAACCGCGGGAAAGTGGTCGGCGAGCTGAAAAATCAGCAGGTGTCATTCGCCAATTTATTGGAGCTGGCCTCTGCCAGCACCGGGGAAAGCGTCGCAATCACGTCAGAATCCGAGGTAGGCCATGTCTAAAACATCCGTTAAATCAACCGCGCTGGAGCAGCGCGTCAGTCTGGCGCAGGACGGCGCCGGCCCGTGGCTGATGCAGGTTCTCACCCGCTATGGCCTGCTGCTGCTGTGCATCGCGCTGGTCGTGCTGTTCTCACTGCTCACCCCCTCCTTCGCATCGATGCTGACGCTGCAGGCTATCTTGTCGAGCAAGGCCAAAATCGCCCTGTTGGCGCTGGCGGCGACCATCCCGATGATCGTGGGCAAGATCGATCTTAACGTCGGTTTCGGCATTGTGCTGTGGCACATTCTGGCGATCACGCTGCAGGTGGAATACGGCTTCTCCTGGCAGATGGCGGTGCTGACGGTGCTGGCGATCTCGGCGCTGTACGGGTTGCTGAACGGCATTCTGGTGGCGCTGGCCGATATCGACAGCTTCGTCGCCACCCTCGGCTCCGGCACCGTACTGTACGCCATTGCCCTGTGGCACTCCGGCGGGCGGCAGATCGTCGGCGACTTGCCTGATGCCTTCATCGCGCTGCACCACACCGAGATCGCCGGCATTCCGATCGTGGCGTTTTACGTGCTGATCGTCGCGGTGGTGCTGTGGCTCATCACCGAACACACCCCGCTCGGCCGCTGCATGTATGCGGTGGGCGGCAACCCGGCGGCGGCGCGCCTGAACGGCATCTCGGTCAACCGCTTTACCATCGGCGCCTTCATCGCCTCCAGCGTGCTCACCGGTTTCAGCGGCGTGTTGATCGCCGCCGAACAGGGCGTCGGCCAGGCCAGCGTCGGCATGGACTATCTGCTACCGGCGCTGGTCGGCGCCTTCCTCGGCAGCACCACCATTCGCCCAGGGCGCGTCAACGTCTGGGGCACCGTGGTCGGCATCGCCATTCTGGCTATCGGCATCGCCGGCATTCAGCAGTTCGGCGGCGAATTCTGGGTCGAGCCGCTGTTCAACGGCGCGACGCTGTTACTGTCGATCACCCTGGCCGGCTATGCCCAACGCCGTCGGCTGCTCAATCAGAAAGCGGTACAACGCAGCCAGGCGACGCCGGCTGACAACAACAATCAGACAGCGACCCACCCTTAAACCAGGAGCACACCATGAAACGCATTTGGCTGTTACCGGGGTTCACCACATTCTTGCTCGCCGCATCGCCGGCCTGGGCCGACGCCTATCTCGATCAGGCCACCGCCGCCGTCGCGAAGGCTACCGCCAGCGCCACCCAGTGGGACGGCCCCACCAGCGGCCCGCAGCTGCAGGCCAACAAGAAGATCATTTTTATCGCCTCCGACATGAAGAACGGCGGCGTGCAAGGGGTGCAACAGGGGCTGAGCGAAGCGGCAAAAGCCGCCGGCTGGAAGCTGGAAACGCTCGACGGCGGCGGCTCGGTGAAAGATCAGCTGGCATCGCTCAATCAGGCCATCGCCCAGAAACCGGACGGCATCGTGATCGGCGGCTGGAACCCTAACGTCGCCAAGATCCCGCTGAAAAAGGCCGTACAGCAGGGCATCGTGCTGACCGCCTGGCATGCGGTGCCGGAACCGGGCCCCATCGCCAAATACAACGTGTTCTATAACGTCACGTCGGATTCCAACGAAGTGGCACGCATCGCCGCGCAATACGCGGTGGTGCAGTCCGGCGGCAAGGCGAGCGTGTTGATCTTCACCGACTCGCTGTACCAAATCGCCTTGGACAAGGCCAACGTCATGAAAGAAGAGATCGCCAAATGCAGCGGCTGTACGCTGCTGGAATTCATCGACACGCCGCTGGCCGATACCGCCAACCGCATGCCGGCGATGACCTTCAGCCTGCTGCAGAAGTACGGCGACAAATTCCAATATGCGCTGGCGATCAACGATCTGTACTTCGACTTTATGGCGCCGGCGCTGAAAACCGCCGGCAAAGGCGGCAAGAACGCGCCTTACAACGTGTCGGCCGGCGACGGTTCAATCTCCGCTTACCAGCGTATCCGGTCGGGCGACAGCCAGTCGGCGACGGTGCCGGAGCCCTTGAAGCTGCACGGTTGGCAACTGCTGGACGAATTCAACCGCGCCTTCGCCAAGCAGCCGCCTTCCGGCTACGTGACCCCGGCGCATCTGGTCACCCGCGACAATATCGCCGCCGACGGCGGCGCCAATAACCTGTATGACCCGCAAAACGATTACCAGGGCCACTACAAAGCGATCTGGGGCGTGAAGTGAACGGCGGCATTCGGCATTCATTGCGCACGCACGCTCAGCTCGAGCGTTTGTGCTCACCGGCGATCTGGGCCGAGGGGCCGGTCTGGCTGCCGCAGGAGGATGCGGTGGTGTTCAGCGACGTGAAAGGCAATCGCATGTTCCGCTGGTCGCGCCGGGGTGAGCTGAGCCTATACCGCTCGCCGTCGCACTACGCCAACGGCAATGCGCGCGACGGCGAGGGCCGCGTGGTCAGCTGTGAACACGGACGGCGCGGCATCAGCCGCACCGAAAGCGATGGCGAGGTGCGTCTGTTGATCGATCGCGTCGACGGCAAGCGCTTTAACTCGCCGAACGACGTGACGGTGCGTTCCGACGGCACCCTGTGGTTCACCGATCCGCCCTACGGCATCATCGGCGACGAAGAGGGTTACAAATCAGAAAGCCAGGTAATCGGCTGCTATCTCTACAGCTTCGATCCGCGCGACGGTTCGCTGACCATCGCCGCCTGCGACCTGCAGCGCCCGAACGGCCTGGCGTTTTCACCGGATGAAAAATGGCTGTACGTTGCGGACATGTCGATCGTGGATTTTCCGACGCTGGGCCGCCGCGAGCTGCGCGTCTATGCGGTCAACGGTCGCGAGCTGGAAGCCGGCCGCCGTTTTGCAACCGTGGAACCCGGGTTCCCGGACGGCTTCTGCGTCGATCGGGCCGGCAATCTGTTTTGCAGCTGCGCCGACGGCGTGCTGGTCTTTGATCCACAGGGGCGACAGATCGACAAAATCAGCGTGCCGGAACGCGTCTCCAATTGTACCTTCGGCGGCCCGAACGGCGATGAGCTCTATATCACCGCCACCACCTCGCTCTACCGCATGGTGCTGAACACCCGCGGTTAGCCGGGGTCTCGCAAGACGCAGGGTGGGTTTCGATCCGCCCTGCTTTGTCACGTCTGAAGCACGCCATCTCCACCAAAACGTGGCGGCGATCACAAAATCACCACTCAATTTTAACGTCATGTTTTTCATGAATAATTTTACTCCCCCTTGCTTTGACTTCCCTGAATCTCCGGGATAGCATTTATTTGAAATGCAATTTCGCATATTGAAATTTAGCGAACCAAAAACAGACGATTCGCACAGGCGGAGAACCGGCATGAGAGTGAGTTACAGCGAGTTAAAACAGCAATTCAAACGCGTGCTGCTGGCGCGCGGCGTGGCGGAACATCTCGCCGACGACTGCGCCGGCATGTTCGCCGACACCACCGCCAGCGGCGTTTATTCCCACGGCGTTAACCGCTTTCCACGCTTTATTCAGCAGTTGGACGCCGGCGATATCGTGCCGGACGCCGAACCCAGCAAACTGTTGTCGCTGGGGGCGATCGAGCAATGGGATGCGCACCAGGGCATCGGCAACCTTACCGCCCGCCGCATGATGGATCGCGCCATGCAGCTAGCCGACGATCATGGCATCGGCCTGGTGGCGCTGCGCAACGCCAACCACTGGATGCGCGGCGGCGGCTACGGCTGGCAGGCGGCGGAGAAAGGCTATATCGGCATTTGCTGGACCAACTCGATCGCCGTGATGCCGCCGTGGGGCGCCAAAACGTGCCGTATCGGCACCAACCCGCTGATCGTCGCCGTGCCCGGCAACCCGATCACCATGGTGGACATGTCGATGTCGATGTTTTCCTACGGCGCGCTGGAGCTGAACCGGCTGGCGGGCAAAACCCTGCCGGTGGACGGCGGCTTCGACAACGACGGCCGCCTGACCCGCGATCCGGCCACCATCGAAGAGAATCGGCGCATTTTGCCAATGGGGTACTGGAAAGGATCGGCGTTGTCGATCGTACTGGACATGATCGCCACCCTGCTGTCCGGCGGCGCCTCGGTGGCGGAAGTGACGGAAGATCACCGCGACGAATACGGCGTCTCGCAGGTGTTCATCGCGATTGAGATAGACCGGTTGATCGACGGCGACAGCCGCGATCAAAAACTGCAGCGCATCATGGATTACGTCACCAGCGCCGAACGGGACAACCCCGACGTCGCCATTCGCCTGCCGGGCCACAAGTTCCCGCGCATTCTGGAAGAAAACCTGCGCGACGGCATTCCGGTTGACGAACGAGTCTGGGCGCGCATTCAGGCGCTGTAACGGGAGGATCATCATGATATTCGGCCACATCGCCAACACCGCGCCCGAGCAGTATCCGACGCCGGTCGCCAACGCCGTCGCCTATTTGCAGCGCACCGATTTCAGCGTCTTGCCCGCAGGGCGCTATGAAGATCCCGCCACCGGCTACGTGGTGCAAGTGCTGGATCTGCATACCCAACCACCGGATGCGCTACGCCCGGAAGTCCACCGGCAAAACGTCGACGTGCAGTTTCTGGTCAGCGGTACCGAGCTTATCGGCGTAGCGGCGGACAACGGCGACAACGTCATTCATCAGGAGCTGCTGACGCAGCGCGACATCCTGTTTTATCAGGACGTGACCGACGAATCCTGGCTCACGATGCGCCCCGGCAACTTCGCGGTATTTTTTCCGCAGGACGTGCATCGCCCGGCCTGCATTAACCAACGCCCCTGCGCGATACGCAAGGTGGTGGTGAAGATACCGCTGGCGTCGTTTAGCGCCTGATAAACGCAACACCCGTAACGATAACAACACCGGTCCATGAGGCCTGTGCGGGCGCCCTTGCGCCCAAATCAAGCAAAACAATAACGCCCGACCCTACAAAAAAGCGAACATCGAAAGAGGTCCTTATGAATACAGCCTCCGTTTCCGTCAGCCAAAGCCAGGCTATCCCCAAGCTCCGCTGGCTGAGGATCGTGCCGCCGATCCTCATCACCTGCATCATTTCTTACATGGATCGGGTCAACATCGCCTTCGCCATGCCCGGCGGCATGGATGACGAACTCGGCATCACCGCTTCAATGGCCGGGCTGGCCGGCGGCATCTTCTTTATCGGTTACCTGTTTCTGCAGGTGCCCGGCGGCAAGCTGGCGGTATACGGCAACGGCAAGAAATTCATCGGCTGGTCACTGTTGGCCTGGGCGGTGATCTCGGTGTTGACCGGGCTGGTCACCAACCAGTACCAGCTGCTGTTCCTGCGCTTCGCCCTCGGCGTTTCCGAAGGCGGCATGCTGCCGGTGGTGCTGACCATGATCAGCAACTGGTTCCCGGATAAGGAGCGCGGCCGCGCCAACGCCATCGTCATCATGTTCGTACCGATCGCCGGCATTCTCACCGCCCCGCTGTCGGGTTGGATCATCACCGCCTGGGACTGGCGCATGCTGTTCCTGGTGGAGGGCGCTCTGTCGCTGGTAGTCATGGCGCTGTGGTATTTCACCATCAGCAACCGGCCGCAGGAGGCCAAATGGATCTCGCAGGCGGAGAAAGAGTATCTGGTGAAGACCCTGCACGACGAACAGCTGCTGATCAAAGGAAAAACGGTGCGCAACGCCTCGCTGCGCCGGGTGCTGGGCGATCGGATCATGTGGCAGCTGATCCTGGTGAATTTCTTCTACCAGACCGGTATCTACGGTTACACCCTGTGGCTGCCGACCATTTTGAAAGGGCTGACCCACGGCGATATGGAGCAAGTGGGCCTGCTGGCTATCTTGCCCTATATCGGCGCCATCTTCGGCATGATGATCATCTCCACCCTCTCCGATCGCACCGGCAAACGCAAAGTCTTCGTCGCCCTGCCGCTGGCCTGCTTTGCCGCCTGCATGGCGCTGTCGGTGCTGCTGAAGGATCACATCTGGTGGTCTTACGCTGCGCTGGTCGGCTGCGGCGTATTCATTCAGGCGGCGGCCGGGGTGTTCTGGACCATCCCACCCAAATTGTTCAACGCCGAAGTGGCCGGCGGCGCACGTGGCGTGATCAATGCGCTGGGCAACCTCGGCGGCTTTTGCGGCCCGTATATGGTCGGCGTCCTGATCAGCCTGTTCAACAAGGATGTCGGCGTCTACAGTCTGGCGGCCTCGTTGGCGATCGCCTCCGTGCTGGCGTTGATGCTGCCCAATAAATGCGACCACAGCGCGAGGAGCGAATGATGGAATATTGGCTGGGACTCGACTGCGGCGGTACCTTCATCAAGGCGGGATTATACGACCGCAGCGGCCATGAACACGGCGTTGCGCGGCGCAATCTGGCGATCGTCGCGCCGCAGCCCGGCTGGGCCGAGCGCGATATGGCATCGCTGTGGCGCACCGCCGCCGACGTGATCCGTGAAGTGCTGTCCGCCAGCGGCGTCGCTGCCGGCGCCATCCAGGCCATCGGCATCTCGGCGCAGGGTAAGGGGGCGTTTCTGCTGGATAAGCAGGGGCAGCCGCTGGGCAACGCCATGCTCTCTTCCGATCAGCGTGCGCTGGCGCTGGTGCAGGAATGGCAGCGACAGGGCGTGCCGCAGGCGCTGTATCCGCAAACGCGCCAAACGCTGTGGACCGGGCACCCGGTCTCGCTGCTGCGCTGGCTGAAGCGGCATCAGCCGGAACGTTACGCCCGCATCGGCAGCGTGCTGATGGCGCACGACTACCTGCGCTATTGCCTGACCGGCGAGCTGGCCTGCGAAGAAACCAATATCTCCGAATCCAACCTGTATCAGATGCGCAGCGGACGCTATGACCCGGCGCTGGCGCAGCTGCTGGGTATCGGCGACATCATGCCCGCCCTGCCGACGATTGTCGGTTCGGCCGAGATCGCCGGGCGCGTCGAGGCAAATGCCGCGGCCATCACCGGCCTGCAAACCGGCACCCCGGTGGTCGGCGGGTTGTTCGACGTGGTGTCCACCGCACTGTGCGCCGGCCTGCAGGACGAAACCCGACTCAATGCGGTGATGGGAACCTGGTCGGTCACCAGCGGCATCACCGACGCCATCGTCGAGGGTTTCGATCATCCCTTTGTCTATGGCCGCCACGCCGAAAACGGCCAATACATCGTGCACGAAGCCAGCCCCACTTCCGCCGCCAACCTGGAGTGGTTCTGTCGCCAATGGGGGCTGCAGGACTACGACCAGCTTAACCGCTGGGTCGCCGCCCTGCCGAAAGCCGCCGGCGATCTGCTGTTCGCCCCTTTCCTGTATGGCTCCAACGCCGGCCTGGGGCTGAGCGCCAGCTTCTACGGTCTGCAGGCTTTCCACCAGCGCGAGCACCTGGTGCAGGCGATCTACGAAGGCGTGGTGTTCTGCCACATGACGCACCTTAACCGCATGCGCCGGCGTTTCCCTGAGGCGCAGGCGCTGCGCGTGACCGGCGGCCCCGCCAAATCTCTCCCCTGGATGCAAATGTTCGCCGACGTCAGCGGTCTGCCGGTTGAGCTACCGCAGGTGGAAGAAACCGGCTGTCTGGGCGCGGCGATGGCGGCCATGGTCGGCAGCGGCGTCTTCAACGATTTCACCGCCGCCCAGCACCGGCTGGCGCCGCGTATCGAGCGGCTGCTGCCTGATGCGGCCGCCGCCGAAGCTTACGACAACAAACACCAACGTTATCAGGCGCTGATTGCTGCATTGCAACATCTGCAGCCCGCCAACAAGGAGGCCCCATGAGCACGAAACCGCGCCTGCAGCTGGCGCTCGATCAAACCCGTTTGGATACGGCGCTGCGCACCGCCGAGACCCTCAGCCCCCATGTGGACATCATCGAGGCCGGTACCATTTTGTGCATCAGCGCCGGCATTCAGGCGGTTAGCGCGCTGCGCGAGCGCTGTCCGCAGCACACGCTGGTGGCCGATCTCAAGGTGGCCGACGCCGGTGCGACGCTGGCCGAGCAGGCCTTCGGTCAGGGTGCGGACTGGATGACCGTGATCTGCGCCGCGCCGTTGGCCACCATGGCCAGCGCGCGGGAGGTCGCTGAGCGTCACGGCGGTGAAATCCAGATCGAACTGTTCGGCCGCTGGACATTGGAGGATGCGCGGCAATGGCGCGGCCTCGGCATTCGCCAGGCGATCTATCACCGCGGCCGCGACGCGCAGGCCAGCGGACAAACCTGGGGCCGGCAGGATCTGGATCGGATGAAGGCGCTGTCCGATCTGGGCATCGAGCTGTCGGTGACCGGCGGCATCACGCCCGCCGACCTGCCGCTGTTTAAAGAGATCGCCGTCACCGCCTTTATCGCCGGCCGCGCGCTGGCCGAGGCCGGTGATTCGCCGGCGGCCGCCAGGCAGTTCCGCACCGCCATCGATGACATCTGGAGATCATGATATGCGTCAGCACCCGTTGGGAATTTACGAGAAAGCGCTGCCGAAACACCTGAGCTGGCCCGAACGCCTGGCGCTGGCCAAGGCCTGCGGCTTCGACTTCGTCGAAATGTCGGTGGACGAAAGCGATGAACGTCTGGCGCGCCTGAGCTGGAGCAAGGCGCAGCGCCTGGCGCTGGTGGACGCCATGCTGGAAACCGGCATTCGCATCCCGTCGATGTGCCTCTCCGGCCACCGGCGCTTTCCGTTTGGCAGCCACGATCCGGCGCTGCGACAGCGCGCCTTCGACGTGATGGAACAGGCCATTCAGCTGGCCCAAGACGTCGGTATCCGCACCATCCAACTGGCCGGCTACGACGTGTATTACGAAGAGCAGGACGAGGGGACGCTGGCGCGCTTTAGCGAAGGCATGCAGTGGGCGGTAGAACGTGCCGCCGCCGCCCAGGTGATGCTGGCGGTGGAAATTATGGACACCGCCTTTATGAACTCGATCGGTAAATGGAAAGCCTGGGACACCCTGCTGGCCTCACCGTGGTTCACGGTGTATCCGGACGTCGGCAACCTCAGCGCCTGGGGCAATGACGTGCCGCGCGAGCTGGAGCTGGGCATCGATCGCATCGCCGCCATTCACCTGAAAGACACCTACCCGGTCACCGCCGCTTCGCCGGGGCAATTCCGTGACGTGCCGTTTGGCGAAGGCTGCGTCGACTTTGTCGAGGTGTTTCGCACGCTGCAGCGCCTCAATTACCGCGGCGCATTCCTGATTGAGATGTGGACAGAAAAAGCCGAGGAGCCGGTGGCCGAGATCGTTCAGGCCCGCCGCTGGATCGAACAGAAAATGCAACAAGGGGGCATGACATGCTGACTCAGTTAAAACAACAGGTGCTGGAGGCCAATCTCGATCTGCCGCGCCATAAGCTGGTGACCTTTACCTGGGGCAACGTCAGCGCGGTGGATCGCGAACGCGGTCTGGTGGTGATCAAGCCTTCCGGCGTTGAATACGAGCATATGACGGCGGAGGATATGGTGGTGGTCGATCTGGCCAGCGGCCGCACCGTCGAGGGGGCAAAAAAACCGTCGTCGGACACCGCCACCCATCTGGCGCTGTACCGCGAATTTGCCGATATCGGCGGCATCGTCCATACCCATTCGCGCCACGCCACCATCTGGGCGCAGGCCGGGCTGGACATCCCCACCTGGGGAACCACCCACGCCGACTATTTTTATGGCGCTATCCCCTGCACTCGCCTGATGACCCAGGATGAAATTGAGCACGATTACGAACTGGAAACCGGCAACGTGATTATCGAAACCTTCCGCCAGCGCGATATCAATCCCAACGCGATCCCGGCGGTACTGGTCAATGCCCACGGCCCCTTCGCCTGGGGCAAAGATGCCCACAACGCGGTGCATAATGCGGTGGTGCTGGAAGAAATTGCCTACATGGGCATTTTCTCGCGCCAGCTGACGCCGGGCATTCACAGCATGCAGCGCGAGCTGCTGGACAAACACTACCTGCGCAAACACGGCCAAAACGCCTACTACGGGCAGTAGAGCGCCGGGGACTTAACCGTGGCACCCGATGCTTTGCCGCATCGGGTGCCAACGGGCATGAGGCGCAGTGCAGCGAAAACCGCATTCGCTCATCGACGCGAAATTCGCTATCATCCGCACCCACCCTCCAGCCGGCCGCCCGATGTCTACGATCACCGATACCTTTATCGCCCCGCCATGCCATGACCAAATAGAGATCCTCTATCAGGACGATCATCTGGCGCTGATCAATAAGCCGGCCGGGCTGCTCAGCCTCTCGGGCAAGAATCCGCAGAATCTCGATTCGGTACACCACCGGCTGGTACAGATCTTCCCCGGCTGCGCTCTGGTGCACCGCCTGGATTTCGGCACGTCCGGGTTGATGGTGGTGGCCCGCAACAAAGCCGCCAACGCCGCGCTCTGCCGGCAGTTCAGCGAGCGCACCGTCAGCAAAGTGTACAGCGCGCTGCTTTGCGGCCATCTGGCGGATAACGAAGGGGTCATAGACGCGGCGATCGCCAAAGATCCGGCGCTGTTCCCGCTGATGTCGATTTGCGCCCTTCACGGCAAGCCCGCCCGCTCCCGCTATCGGGTCGTCGAGCGTTTTTATCGTGAAGCGGAGGACGGGATCTCGCTGCCGCTGACGCGGGTGCAGCTCACCCCGGAGACCGGGCGCACCCACCAGCTGCGTATTCACAGCCGGCAGTTGGGCCACCCTATTTTAGGCTGCGATCTGTATGGCGGGCGCCTGCTGCCGGGTACCGAACAGACGCCGCGGCTGATGCTGCACGCCAGCGAGCTGGACTTTGTGCACCCCATCAGCGGAGAGCGGATCGCCGCTCGTCACGCCGCGCCGTTCTGAACGCGTATTACCACATCAAATCGTCGGGCACTTTAAAGTCGGCGTACGGATCGTCTTCATCCTGCTCTTCCTGACTCAGCGCGCTGTGCAACACGATACTGGCCGCATCGCGCTGTGCGATTTTATCGGCGACGCTCGCGGGGATAATCGCGTATTCACACTCTTCCCGGTTCTCGACCACCAAGCGGGCAATGGCGAGGCGCCCATTGATCAGCTGGGTCTGCGTCGCCTTATCCACCAGGATTTTCTTGATCAGGTTGCCGTCGGTGAAGTTGAAACCGATATCGCCTTTCGCCAGAACGATGCGGTTCATCTCGATCAGTTGCTTCACCTGCGCCTTGTATTCTTTGGACAGCGCGGCTTGCTTTTGCTGCTCGTTCAGCTGCTTGTCGCGCTCAAGCTGCGCCTTTTTATTCTCTTCCACCGCCTCTCTGGCCTCGCGGGCCTGAACGCGTGATTTTTTAGCCGTTCTTTGGACTTTGGCCATTTTCTTGCTGGTTACCAAGCCCGCTTTGAGCATCTGCTCTTGTAAGGTGAGTTTTGTCATGTTCGTGTCTGAAGCCGTGGAGTCATGGGGGGATTATACCCGTAATTTTTCAGGCTGCACCAGGTTGCCGGCCCTGTAGTTGGCAGTTTGCGCTGCAGGGCAACGGCGGCAAACCGACACGAACGCCAGATCATGAACAGCGCTCATGTGGTAATGAAATTAAGTCTCTTTCACTCCCTGCGGGACTCTGGCAAAAATAGACCTCATTAACGACAGACAATATGAAATCGGCTGAATAAAAAAAGAGAAAAACAACCAATTGAAATAAATGGATAAATCCAGCCTTCATATCATATAACAGGATGCTATAAGACGATGAATAGAGACTTTGCCTTTACGATTAAGAGCAGTTCTTTCAATGAAGACTATAACCCTTCTGAAAGTACGCGTATCACCACCAACTTCGCCAATTTGGCCAGAGGGGAAAACCGCCGGGAGAACCTGCGCAACACGCTGGTGATGATTAACAATCGCTTCAATTCGTTGGCGCATTGGGATAACCCCAAGGCCGACCGCTATTCGGTTGAGCTTGAAATCATTTCGGTTGAGATGCGCGTTGAAGATCAGGGTGCCAGCTTCCCGGTGATCGAAATCCTGAAAACCAACATCATTGATAAAAAAACGCAAAAGCGTATTGAAGGCATCGTTGGGAACAATTTCTCCTCTTACGTGCGCGATTACGACTTTAGCGTCTTGCTGCCGGCGCACAATAAAAACACGGCGGAATTTACCATTCCAGATGATTTCGGCGATTTGCACGGCAATATCTTTAAACACTTCGTCAATTCAAACGAATACCATGAAAATTTCAGCAAACCGCCGGTGATCTGCCTCAGCGTGTCCAGCAAAGACACCTATCATCGGACAGGCAATCAACACCCGGTGTTGGGCGACGAATATCGGCAAGACGGCGCTTCGCTGACCGACCGGTATTTTAAAAAAATGGGCCTGCAGGTGCGCTACTTCATGCCGAAAAATAGCGTCGCGCCCCTGGCGTTCTATTTCCCTGGGGATTTGCTGAGCGATTACACCGATCTGGAACTGATCGGCACCATCAGCACGATGGAGACCTTCCAGAAAATCTATCGGCCTGAAATTTACAATGCCAACGCGGCGGCGGGGCAATGCTATCAGCCAAGCCTGAATAACCAGGATTATTCATTAACCAAGATTGTTTACGATCGCGAAGAGCGTAGCCAGTTAGCGATTGAGCAGGGGAAATTTACGGAAGAGCAATTTATCAAGCCCTACAAGCCCATTCTTGAGCAATGGTCTGCTCACTACGCGCTTTGATTCACTCAAATACAGGTCATCTATTATGAAAATATTGCTCCCTACCTCGACCGCCGGCAGCTTGCCTAAACCTTCCTGGCTGGCCCAGCCGGAAACCCTATGGTCGCCCTGGAAATTGCAGAATGAAGAATTAATCGAAGGGAAACAGGACGCCTTGCGTTTGTCGCTGGCAGAGCAACAACTGGCCGGCATCGATATCGTCAGCGATGGCGAGCAAACGCGCCAGCACTTCGTCACGACGTTTATCGAGCACCTCAGCGGCGTCGATTTCGAGAAACGCGAAGTGGTTAAAATCCGCAATCGCTACGAGGCGAGCGTGCCAACCGTTGTGGGGGCGGTCTCGCGCCAAAAACCCGTTTTCGTTGAAGACGCCAAATTTTTACGCCAGCTGACTAAGCAGCCGATTAAATGGGCCCTGCCGGGGCCGATGACCATGATCGACACGCTTTATGACAACCACTATAAAAGCCGCGAGAAATTGGCCTGGGAGTTCGCCAAGATCCTCAATCAGGAAGCTAAAGAGCTCGAGGCCGCCGGCGTCGACATTATTCAGTTTGATGAGCCCGCATTTAACGTGTTCTTTGACGAAGTGAATGACTGGGGCATCGCCGCCCTGGAAAGAGCCGTTGAGGGGCTTAAGTGTGAAACGGCCGTACATATCTGCTATGGATACGGCATTAAGGCCAACACCGACTGGAAAAAGACGCTGGGCTCAGAGTGGCGGCAATATGAAGAGGCGTTCCCCAAGCTGCAAACGTCTACTATCGATATTATCTCACTGGAGTGCCATAACTCGCACGTGCCGATGGATCTGCTTGAACTGATTCGCGGTAAGAAAGTGATGGTCGGCGCCATTGATGTAGCGAATCATACCGTTGAGACGCCGGAGGAAGTGGCCGCTACGCTGCGCAAAGCGCTGCAGTTTGTCGATGCCGACAAGCTCTATCCGTCGACCAACTGCGGCATGGCTCCCCTGCCTCGTCAGGTCGCCAGCGGCAAGCTGAATGCCTTGAGTGCGGGTGCCGAGATCGTGCGCCGTGAACTGTTAGCCAAGTAACCTTGCCAATCGCCCGCCACAGGTCCCTCCTGCGGCGGGCGAGTATCATCGACGCCCTCTCCCCGCAACGCCCCCCCTCTGGTGTATACTCGGATCTCTACGCGATGCCAGCCACAGCGGCCTGAACAGCCCCTCAGCCAGCCCACACCAGCTTAATAACAGTGGAACCCTCATGAGCCCAGATACCGCTCGCATCAGCGAAATTATCGATCGCGCCAGGATCTCGCCTTATCAAATCCTCATCCTCACCCTGTGTTTCCTGATTGCCCTGCTGGATGGCTTCGATACCGCCATCATCGGCTATATCGCCCCGGCGCTGCGCGAAGAGTGGGATCTGTTGCCCGCTCAGCTCTCTCCTGCCTTCGGCGCGGGGCTATTCGGCTTGCTGATCGGCAGCCTGCTGTTCGGGCCGATCGCCGACGCCCTCGGCCGCAAACGCGTGCTGCTCGTCGCGGTGCTGGTGTTTGGCGGCTGCACCCTGGCTTCCGCCTATACGCATTCAATCGAGTCCCTGACCCTGCTGCGCTTCATCACCGGCATTGGCCTCGGGGGCGCGATACCGACTTGCATTACCCTCAGCTCAGAGTACTCACCGGCGCGCCGCCGCATGCTGATGGTCACCCTGAGTTGGAGCGGCTTTACCGCCGGATTGGCCCTGGGCGGCCTGCTGGCCGGGCAGATCATCCCGGCGTTCGGCTGGCGCGGCGTGCTGCTGGTCGGCGGCATTGCGCCATTGGCACTGCTGCCGCTGTTGGCCTGGCAGATGCCCGAGTCGGTACGCTTTATGGCCGCCAGCGCCAAACATGCCGATCGGCTGCGCCGGGTGGTCGAGCGTATCACCGGCCAGCGTTGGACGGGGGTCACCATCGTCGATGACGAGCGCCCGGCACAGGCCACGTCGCCGATCTCGCACCTGTTTATCGAAGGACGCGCCGTGCGCACCCTGCTGCTGTGGGCGGCGTTCTTCTGCTCGCTGTTCGTGTTCTACCTGCTCACCAGCTGGCTGCCGACGATCCTCAAAGACGCCGGTTACGATATCGCCCACGCCTCGCGCATCGGGGCGATGGTGCCGCTCGGCGGCACCCTGGGCGCCATCCTGATGGCGCTGCTGATGGACCGGGTCGGGCCCTACCGCGTGCTGGCCGTCTCCTACCTGGGCGCCGCGCTGGTGATCGGCGCGACCGGGTATCTGATGGGCGACGCCTACACGCTGGCCGCCGTCGTGTTCCTGATTGGCTTCGGCGTGGCCGGTGCGCAGAACGGCCTGAACCTGGTTTCCGCCACCCTTTACCCGACCGCAGCCCGGGTGACCGGCGTCAGCTGGGCCATGGCCAACGGCCGCTTCGGCTCGATCGTCGGCTCGATGCTCGGCGCCTGGATGATGACCGCCGCCGGATCGGCGGAAGTGTTCTTCCTCTGGCTGGCGCTGCCGGCGCTGCTGGGCGCGATCGCCATCTTCCTGCTCTATCGCCTCAGTCTGCGCCGTCGCGCGCCGCTCGCGGAACCGGCCGCTGGCGCCTAACCTCGCGGAAAAGAAAAGGCCGAGACGCCATCGATGGCGTCTCGGCCTGTAATGAAAAAAGGGGCCAAGGCCCCCTTCTCTGTTATTCCGCCTTGGCGGATGCGTCTTCGGTGCGATACAGGTGCACGTCCATCTGCGGGAACGGAATGCCGATGTTGTGGGCATCCAGCGCGCGCTTGAAGTTTTCCATCAGATCGAAGTACACGTTCCAGTATTCCGCGTTGGTGGTCCAGGAGCGGGTCACGAAGTTCAGGGATGACGGCGCCATCTCGTTCAGACGCACGGTCACGCCTTTGGCGTGCATGATGCGCTTGTCGGCGGCGATCACATCGCCCAGCACCTTCTTCACCACGTCGATGTCGGCGTTGTAGGCCACGCCCACCACGATATCCACGCGGCGGTTCGGTTCACGGGAGTAGTTGATGATGTTGCCGGCGATGATTTTACCGTTCGGCACCACGATGGTCTTGTTGTCGGAAGTACGCAGGGTGGTGGAGAAAATCTGCACCTGATCGACGGTACCGGCCACGCCACCCAGATCGACATATTCACCCACGCGCAGTGGACGGAAGATCACCAGCAGCACGCCGGCGGCGAAGTTGGACAGTGAGCCTTGCAGCGCCAGGCCGACGGCCAAACCGGCGGCACCCAGCACGGCGATCACCGAGGTGGTCTGCACGCCGACGCGCCCCAGCACGGCGATGAAGGTGAACGCCAGCACGCCATAACGCACGATCGCCGACAGGAAGTCTGCCACCGTGGCGTCGATGCCGCGCAGTTTCATCACGCGGTTCAACGCATTGCCGACCACGCGGGCCACGATCGAACCGATGATCAGGATAACGATGGCGGCGACGATATTCACCGCGTACTGGATCAACAGATCCTGGTTCTTCACCAACCAGTCGCCGGCACCGTTGATGCCGTCTACTACATTCAAATCTTTCATTCGTGTCGTCCTAACTCAGTCCCTAACGGGAGAAACTCGCAAAAATACACTGGCCTCGGCAGCCAGTAGGAAACCACCGCCTAAGGGTAACCAACATTAAAGGCCCATGCCAACCATCAGCGTTAAAAATAGCCGAAACCGCCCGCCGCTTCTTCTATGCTGAGAACAGCGCGTTGGCCATTTCACGACAAGGGATCCGTTAATCATGCACATTCGCTCTTCGCTCAAACACTATTGGCAAGTGCGGCCCAGGCTGCTGTTTTCCGTCGGCGCCGGGCTGCTGTGCTTTCTGCTGCTGCCCGCCCAGCTCTCGCTACTGCAGCGCCTGATGATCGGCTGGAATACGCTGGCCTGGCTCTACCTGCTGTTTCTCTGGCGGCTGATGCTGATCAGCACGCCGCAGCACATTCGCCAGATCGCCCGGCGGCAGGACGAAAGCGCCAGCATGGTGCTGACGCTGGTCAGCCTCGGTTGCCTGGTCAGCTTGTTGGCGATCCTGTTTGAACTGAGCAGCGCCAAACAGGTGGCCGGCTCTCTGAAGACGCTGCATTTGCTGCTGACCGGCGCCACGCTGGTGGTCTCCTGGCTGTTGCTGCCGACCGCCTTCACCATGCACTATGCCCACCAATTTTATCGCCAGGGCGCGCAGCAGGATCCTTTGCCGCTGCTGTTCCCCGGCAACCTCACCGATCCGACCTATCTGGATTTCGCCTACTTCTCCTTCACCATCGCGGTGGCGTCGCAGACCGCCGATGTGGCGGTCGGGGCGGCGGAGGTGCGGAAGGTCACCCTGCTGCAGTCGGTGATCTCCTTCGCGTTCAACATGCTGATCCTGGGCCTGTCTATCAACGTCGGCGCCGGCCTGCTGGGCTGAAAACGAAAAAGGCTCCCCCGCAGGGAGCCTTTAACTCACAAACAAAGGAGGAAAAAACGTGGTTTTTCCTCCTTTGTGGTCATCAGCCGAAAATCAATAAATTGATTTTCCTTATTTTTTATATTTTGCCAACGGCAAGCCAGGCAACGCCATCAGGCTTGTCGTAAACAAAAAGGCTCCCTGCTGGGAGCCTTTTGCATCGTGCAACAGGTGCCGAAGATTACAGAACGTCTACCGCGTTCAGATCTTTGAAGGCCTGCTCCAGACGCGTCACCATGCTGGTCTGCGCTGCGCGCAGCCATACGCGTGGATCGTAGTATTTCTTGTTCGGCTGATCGGCGCCTTTCGGGTTGCCCAGCTGGCCCTGCAGGTAAGCTTCGTTCGCTTTGTAGTACTGCAGGATGCCGTCCCAGGTTGCCCATTGGGTATCGGTGTCGATGTTCATCTTGATCACGCCGTAGCCCACAGACTCTTTGATCTCTGCGTCGGTAGAACCGGAACCGCCGTGGAACACGAAGTTCAGGCTGTTGTGCGGCAGGTTGAATTTCTTGGATACATAGTCCTGAGAATCACGCAGGATGGTCGGGGTCAGCTTGACGTTGCCTGGCTTGTACACGCCGTGCACGTTACCGAAGGAGGCAGCGATAGTGAAGCGCGGGCTGATGGCGTTCAGTTTTTCGTACGCGTAAGCCACGTCTTCCGGCTGGGTGTACAGAGCGGAAGCGTCCATATGGCTGTTGTCCACGCCATCTTCTTCACCGCCGGTGCAGCCCAGTTCGATTTCCAGCGTCATGCCGATTTTGGCCATGCGCTTCAGGTAGGCGCTGCAGATCTCGATGTTTTCTTCCAGAGATTCTTCAGACAGATCGATCATGTGGGAAGAGAACAGCGGTTTGCCGGTAGCGGCGAAGTGCTTCTCGCCGGCGTCCAGCAGGCCGTCCAGCCATGGCAGCAGTTTCTTCGCGCAGTGGTCGGTGTGCAGGATCACCGGCACGCCGTAGTGTTCAGCCATCTGGTGAACGTGGTGTGCGCCAGAGATAGCGCCCAGAATCGCTGCGCCCTGAGGCACATCGGTCTTCACGCCTTTGCCGGCGATAAACGCGGCGCCGCCGTTGGAGAACTGAACGATAACCGGCGCGCGCACTTTAGCCGCGGCTTCCAGCACTGCGTTGATGGAGTCGGTACCCACGCAGTTTACCGCTGGCAGCGCAAAGTTGTTCTCTTTAGCAACTGCGAAGACTTTCTGAACGTCATCACCCGTGATGACACCCGGTTTTACGAAATCAAAAATTTTAGACATGTTACTTTGTCCTGTTTCGTCGGCCGTAGATGGATGTAAATCGATGTTTTCACGCCGCGCAGCATTAGCCGCGCGGTATAAAACAAACGGGCGGCTTTCGCCTCCCGTTGTCTGAATTACTGCTTAGCGCGCTCTTCCAGCATCACGACTGCAGGCAGCGGTTTCCCTTCAACGAATTCCAGGAATGCGCCACCGCCGGTGGAGATGTAGGAAATTTTGTCAGCGATACCGAACAGATCGATGGCTGCCAGAGTGTCGCCGCCGCCAGCGATAGAGAAAGCGTCGCTATCGGCGATCGCGCGGGCGACAATTTCGGTGCCCTTACGGAAGTTAGGGAACTCGAATACGCCAACCGGGCCATTCCACAGAATGGTCTTGGCGTTCTTCAGGATAACGGCCAGACGCTCGGCAGAGACGTCGCCCATATCCAGAATTTGCTCGTTGTCCTGGATCTCGTTGGCCTGCTTCACGGTTGCGGTCGCGGTTTCGGAGAACTCGGTCGCTACGCGCACGTCGGTCGGAACCGGGATGTCGCAGGTTTCCAGCAGTTTTTGCGCGTTCGGGATCAGGTCAGGTTCGTACAGGGACTGGCCCACGTTGTTGCCCTGCGCCGCCACGAAGGTGTTGGCGATGCCGCCGCCGACGATCAGCTGATCGGCGATTTTGGACAGGGAATCCAGCACGGTCAGTTTGGTGGACACTTTAGAACCGCCCACGATGGCGACCATCGGACGGGCCGGGTTGCCCAGGGCCTTGCCCAGCGCTTCCAACTCGGCGGACAGCAGCGGGCCGGCACAGGCGACAGGCGCGAACTTGCCCACGCCGTGGGTGGAAGCCTGCGCGCGGTGCGCGGTGCCGAACGCGTCCATCACGTACACGTCGCACAGCGCCGCGTATTTCTTGGACAGGGTTTCGTCGTCTTTCTTCTCGCCCTTGTTGAAACGGACGTTTTCCAGCACCACCAGTTCGCCTTCGGCGACGTCGACGCCATCCAGATAATCTTTCGCCAGACGCACTGGAGATTTCAGGTGATCTTTCAGGTAGTTGACCACAGGCAGCAGGGAGAATTCTTCGTTGTACTCGCCTTCGGTAGGACGACCCAGGTGGGAGGTTACCATCACGCGGGCGCCTTGCTTCAGCGCAGCTTCGATAGTTGGCAGGGAAGCGCGGATACGCGCGTCGGAAGTCACTTTACCGTCTTTTACCGGCACGTTCAGATCGGAGCGGATCAGTACGCATTTACCCGCCAGATCCAGATCGGTCATCTTAATTACAGACATGGTGAACCCTCTTTATTGAATCTCTATAAAATTGCCTGAGCAGCGCGCCCGTCACGCCGGCGCCGCCGTACTAGAAACCGCTGGCGGCCATTGCCCGTGTTGTATCCAACATCCGATTGGCAAAGCCCCATTCATTATCGCACCAGACCAAGGTTTTTATCAGGTGCTGCCCGCTGACCCGGGTCTGCGTACCGTCGACGATAGCGCTGTGCGGGTCATGGTTAAAATCGATCGAGACCAATGGTAATTCCGTGTAGTCAACTATACCACGAAATGATTCCCGTGCGGCCTTTTGCAACAGCTGGTTGACCTCTGCCACCTTCACCGCGGCGCTCACGCTGACGCTAAGATCGATAGCCGTCACGTTGATGGTCGGCACGCGCACCGAGATAGCCTCGAAGCGATCGCAAAACTGCGGGAAGATACGGGTGATGCCCGCGGCCAGCTTGGTGTCGACCGGAATGATCGACTGGCTCGCCGCGCGGGTGCGCCGCAAATCCGCGTGATACGCGTCGATCACCGGCTGATCGTTCATCGCCGAGTGAATGGTGGTCACGGTGCCGGATTCGATGCTGTAGGCGTCGTCCAGCAGCTTGATCACCGGAATAATGCAGTTGGTGGTGCACGAGGCGTTGGACACGATGCGATGTTCCGCCAGCAGCGTCTGATGGTTGACGCCGAACACGATGGTGGCGTCCAGATCGTTGCCGCCCGGATGGGCGAACAGCACTTTCTTCGCCCCTGCCGCCAGATGGGCTTCGCCATCCGCCCGGCTGCCGTACACGCCGCTGCAGTCCAGCACCACGTCGACGCCCAGCTCGCCCCAGGGCAACTGCTCCACCGCCGGCTGGTGCAACAGGCGAATCGCGTCGTCTCCGACGCTCAGCGTGTCGCACTCTTGCCGCACATCCCACGCAAAGCGGCCGTGGCTGGAATCATACTTCAACAGATGGGCCATGCCTTCGGCGTTCGCCAGCTCGTTGATCGCCACCACGGAGATTTCCGCCCGTCGTCCCGATTCGTACAGTGCGCGCAATACGCTGCGGCCGATGCGGCCAAAGCCGTTTATCGCTATGCGGATGGTCATGCTGCTCCTGAAAAAGGGCCGTCCCCGCCGGGCTGACTCACCGGCGCCGGGCCGGCGCTGACTGGTTGTCTCACTAACCCGCATAGAGTAGTGGATCGCACCGCCCGCTGTGAATCGCCGCGTTTGCATTATTCCCGCGCTTCAGCGGCTTTTCGCCGCCGTCACATCGGCATTTCTGTCGAAGAGTGCTTCAACTGAAACGCTTCAGCTGAGCATAAACCAAAGTTTTGGCAAAAGGAACAGGTGCAACAGTTCCACAAGTAACGGAGGGGAGTTTTACGAGCATAAGATGATCTGGCGCACATTTTTGGCCTCAAGGCCGCGGTGGGTTTTCGCTCGCCGGCCCCGTTTCGCCGTAGTGCTCACGGAAATAGTCGCGCAAAAATTCGACCGTCACCCGCACTTTCGCCGACGTTGCCAGCCGGGAAACGTACACAGTTCGGAAAAGATCGCCGCTAACGGTTTAACTCTGTAAACGGAGCGCCCGCACCTGCGGGCGTCCTGATTAGGCTTTCGGGAATATCCACAGATGCTCGGCCGGCAGGGAGAGCCGGCACAGCGCCCGATCGCGCGCCTCGTGGCCATAGGCACGCACCACGAAATCTTCGGCCACGGTGCGGAACAGGTATTCCCAGCGATCGCCGAGATACATGCTGGTCAGCAACGGCAGCTCAAGCTGGTTGCCCTGCGGATCTTCGCCCAACCGCACGCGCTCCACGCGGATCACCGCCGTGCCCTCCTGCCCGACCTGCACGCCTTCGCCCGCTTTGCCCCACAGCGCCCAATCCTTACCTTCGATGCGCGCCCGATCGCCTTCCAGCGCGACGACCTTGCCCGGCAACCGGTTGTTGCTGCCCATGAACTCGGCGGTGAACAGCGTGGTGGGCGAACCGTACATCTCCTGCGGCGTGCCCTGCTGTTCGATTTTGCCGTTATTGAGCAGCAGGATGCGATCGGAGATGGCCATCGCCTCGTTCTGATCGTGAGTCACCATCAGCGCCGACAGGCCGAGCTTGATGATCAACTCGCGCAGGAATACCCGCGCCTCTTCGCGCAGTTTGGCGTCGAGGTTGGACAGCGGCTCATCCAACAGGATCACCGGCGGGTTGTAGACCAGCGCACGCCCGATCGCCACGCGCTGCTGCTGGCCGCCCGAGAGCTGGTGCGGATGGCGCTTGGCCAGATGCCCCAGCCCGAGCTGATCCAGCACCGCCTGTACCCGTTGGGCGATTTCCGCCGAGGCGGTCTTACGCAGCTTCAGCGGGTAGGCGACGTTCTCAAACACCGTTTTATGCGGCCACAGGGCGTAGGACTGAAACACCAGCCCCAGATTACGCTCTTCGGCGGGAATTTCACTGCGTGCGCTGCCGTTGTACACCGCGCTGTTGCCGATGACGATCCGCCCCTGGCTCGGTTTCTCCAGCCCGGCCACCGCCCGCAGCAGCGTGGTTTTGCCGCTGCCCGACGGGCCCAGCAGCGAGACCACTTCGCCCCGTTTCAGATCCATCGACACCCCTTTCAACACCGGGTTGTCGCCATAGGTCAAATGCAGATTCTCTACCGAAAGTTCAATCATGTAATTTCACTCCAAAGCGCAAGGCAATCCCCAGCCCCAGCACCACCAGCAGGATATTGATGAACGACAGCGCGGCGACGATATCGATAGCGCCCGCGGCCCACAGGGAAACCAGCATCGAGCCGATGGTTTCCGTGCCCGGAGACAGCAGATACACCCCGGTGGAATATTCGCGTTCAAAGATCAGGAACATCAGCAGCCAGGAGCCGATCAGGCCGTAGCGCGACAGCGGAATGGTGACGTGGCGGGTGATCTGGCCGCGGCTGGCGCCGGCGCTGCGCGCCGCCTCCTCCAGCTCCGGCCCCACCTGCAGCAGCGTAGAAGAGATCAGCCGCAGGCCGTAAGCCATCCACACCACGGTGTACGCCAGCCAGACGCTGAAGATGGTGCTGCGCAGCGAACGCAGCCAGACGATCACGTTCTCGCGCAGCCACTCGGCCATCGGCAGCACTGACAGCCAGCCTTCCTTGAGCGATTTGTCCAGCCACATCGGCAGGAACAGAAACACCCACAGGAACGCCAGGCCGGCCAACAGCCCCGGCACCGCGCGCGGCACCAGCACGCTGTAGTCGAGGAAGCGCGTGGCGCCATCTGGCTTGCGGTGCATGGCAATGCCGATAAACAGGTAGCACGCCACCGCCAGCGCCCCACCGATCACCCCGATCGCCATCGAGTTGACGATGGCGCGCAGCAGGTTGGGTTGCGCCCAGATGGTGCGGAAGGTATTGATCGACAGTTCGTCCCAGACAGACACGCCCACGCCCCAGTTGGAGATAAAGGCGCGCAGCACTACGCCGATCAGCGGCACGCCGATGGTCACGGTCAGCCAGAACATCACCACCGCGCCGGCCACCCAGCGCCATTTGCCCAGCGGCAGCGCGCGGGCCTGCGAGGCTTTGCCCTTGACGGTGACGAAGCGGTTGGCGGTACGCATCAGCCGGCGCTGCAGCATCACCAGCGGAATGGTGATGCAGATCAGCACCACCGCCACCGCCGCCATCAGGTGGTAAGACGGCGTGCCCAGCTTGTTGGTCAACTGGTACAGGTAGGTCGCCAGCACCAGGTTGCCTTCCGGATCCCCCAGCACCAGCATCAGGCCGAACACTTCCAGCCCGAGGAAGAACAGCAACACCCCGGCATACAGAATAGACGGCCGCACCATCGGCAGGCTGACGGCGGTCATCACCTGCAGCGGCGTGGCGCCGGCGGTGCGCGCCGCCTCTTCAACGTCCGAACCCACGCTACGCAGCGCCGAGGAGATGTACAGATACGCGTGGGGCACGTGCGTCAATCCGGCTATCACCACGATGCTGGCCATCGAATAGATGTTCCACGGCACAAAGCCCAGCAGCGCCTCCGCCCACAGCGAGAAGAAGCCAACCGGCCCCGCCGCCACCACGTAACCGAAACCCAGCACCATCGGCGACACGAAGATCGGCACCAGAATCAGCGGTTCGATGATCCGCCGCCCCGGCAGATCGGTGCGCACCATCAGGAAGGCCAAAATGCCGCCGAGCGGGATGGCGATAATCACCAGGCCGAATGCCAGAATAAAGCCGCTTTTCAGCGCTTTGTAGAAATCCGGATCGGTAAAGATGAACTCGAAGGCCTCCAGGCTGAAGACCTTGGAGGGAGAGAAGAACGGTGCCGAGAGGAAGCTTTGAATGATGATAAACGACAGGGGGACATAGATAACCAGCGCGGTTATCAACACCACCAGGCCGCGCGGCAGGCTCTGCCACTTTCTGCGCCATGCTTGCATAAATGCTCCCTATGGTTGTAAACGACGACCAAAGGGCGCGCGCCCATGCGGCAGGCGCGCGTCCGAATGCAGTCCCTGTTATTTCGCCGCGGCGGCGCGCCATTGTTTGATGTAGTCGAGACGTTTGGCCGGCTGCAGATATTCCAGCAGGCTGTCATCAACCGGGATCGGCTTGAGCGCGTTACCCAACAGCTTGGTCATGCCATCGATGTCGTTCTTGCCTTCGATGTCGTTGCGGATCGAGGGGATATCCGCCTGATTGGCGAGAATATTTTGGCCTTTCTCCGACAGCACATAGTCGAACCACAGCTTGGCGGCGTTAGGGTTGGCGGCCTCTTTACTGATGAAACTCACGCGCGACAGCACCAGGGTATAGTCTTTCGGATAGACGATGCCAAGCGACGGATCGCTCTTGGCGCGGGCCTCGGCGTAGGAACCGAGGATATTGAAACCGATCAGGTTTTCACCGGAGGAGACGCGCTCCATCATGGTGCCGGTGGAGGATTGCACGGCCAGCCCGCCCTTGGCCACGTCGGCCAGCGTTTTGAAGTAGTTAGGATCGGCCTTGAAGTCCTGCACCGACAGCATGAAGCCGACGCCGGATTTTTCGATGTCGTACGTGGTGACTTTCTTCTTGAATTTGTCCGTCTGGCCGGCGATCAATTTAGCCAGCGCCGCGTGTGAATCCGGCACATCGCCTTGCGGGATCAGGCGTTTGTTATAGATAAACACCACCGGCTCATAGGTGGTGCCATACACCTTATCTTGCCATACCGCCCATTTCGGCAGTTGGGCCTGCTCGGGGGAGGCGTATTCCTGCGCGTAATCGCCCGCCAGTTTCAAAATGGTGTCCATCGACGAGCTCCACACCACGTCGCCGCTGGTACCGCCGGCCGCCTGCTCGCTGATAAAGCGGTTATACAGTTCGGTGCTGTTCATGTCGTTGTATTCGACCTTAATGCCCGGGTACAACGCCTCGAACCCCTGGATCAGCGGCGCTGCCGCCTTGGTGTCGGTGGTCGAGTAAATCACCACCTTGCCTTCTTTCTTCGCGCCGTCGACCCGTTTCTGATAGTCGGCGGGGTAGCCCGCCGGGAAGGCCGCATAGGCGGAAACGGAGCCCAGTAAGGTGATTGCAGCTACGGTCGCGCTGATTTTTTTCATCATCATCCATCCCCTGATCACATTTAATAAACCAAAAATTAACATATAGTTAATAAGTGTGACGAGGCAACGGCGTTGCTTTGTTATCTTTCGGTTTTGTGAGGTTGGACGTTTTTCAGCCAATAAAAAAGCCCGGCAGCGCGGGCTTTACGGCACTGCCTGTCGCAGACTATTCGGCCAGGCGAGAGCGCCGCAGCAGACGAATTCGCTGTACGATGGCGACTCCCAGCAGCGTCAGCACAAACCCCGCCAACTGCACCAGCGGCAAGACACCGGCCCCCACCCCGCGATAATGTAAGTTAACTGCTACATCAGGTATAACTATTCCCCTCCTGGCGACATTGTTGGAATAATTTCCCTTTGCTAGCCTTCCCTAAGCCACTTAATTAACTGGACCGACTCATGGCCGAAATCACTGATTTTATGAAACTGGATATGCGTATTGGCGAAATTATTTCCGTGGAATTTAACGACAAGGCGTTAAAGCCCGCCTATAAGCTGCGCATTGATTTCGGCGAAGAAATTGGCATTAAAAACAGCTCGGCGCAATTATGCGAAAACTATCAGGAAGAGGATCTGCTTGGCAGAAAAGTCATCTCCGTCGTTAATTTCCCCGCCAGGCGGGTTGCCGGATTTAAATCTGAAGTGCTGGTGCTTGCCGCAGTCACCCGGGATCAAGGCACCGTCTTGCTGAAACCCGATGTCGACGTGGAGATTGGCAGCAAGATTTTATAACCGCCGCATCATTCGTGAAGCCACCGAGAAATGCGACAGTTCCCCCTGCTTGATAACGTTAAGAAAGTGTACCAGGAACACCGTACAGCCTTTACCTCCGACGCCCCCTGCCGGCGCTCGGCCGAAAGATTTTGCCTGGCGTCTGGAATGCCGGCCTTTCGTGCTCTCGGTCGAGGAGGACGCCACCCGCAAACCGGTCGAAGACGGCCACGTTTCCTTCGCGTATGACTCCTTCAAACCGCATGTCGAAATCCCGCTGTCGATAGACAGGGTGGCGCACGCGGGCTAACGCACTGCCGGGCCGGCCGCCATGATCCCTCTGTGCGGCCGGTTCACGCCAGGATAAACAGCACTGGATTAATCAGGTTTTTGTCGCCGAATTATTATATCCTGCCGGACGAAAATTTTGCGGGCGCTCGCCGCCCCCTGCGCCTGCCCTTTGCAGTTACCCATTCCGCAGCAGGCCGTTTATTTCATGAATACAGGCAGTGCCATACCGTTATGACCAAGAATTTATCCCCGAAAGACATTATCGCCCTGGGCTTTATGACCTTCGCCCTGTTTGTCGGCGCCGGCAACATCATTTTCCCTCCGCTGGTGGGGCTGCAGTCCGGCGAACATTTGTGGCCGGCCGCCCTCGGGTTTATGGTGACCGCCGTCGCCTTGCCGGTGATCGCCGTGATCGCGCTGGCGCGCGTCGGCGGCAGCATCAGCCTGCTGACCGGCCCCATCGGCCGCACCGCCGGCCTGCTGTTGGCGACCGTCTGCTATCTGGCGCTCGGCCCGCTGTTCGCCACGCCGCGAACCGCCAATGTCTCTTTCGCCCTCGGCATCGCGCCTTTCACCGGCGACGGCGCACTGCCGCAGTTCATCTACAGCCTGCTGTTCTTTACCCTGGCGATGATCGTCTCGCTGTATCCCGGCAGGTTGCTTGATAACGTCGGCCATATTCTGGCGCCGCTGAAAATCCTGGCGCTGGCCGCGCTCGGCATCGCCGCCCTGGTTTGGCCCGCCGGTGAACCGGTCTCCGCCGTGGGCAGCTATCAGGCAGCGGCGTTTTCCACCGGCTTCGTGCAGGGTTATCAAACCATGGACACGCTATCGGCGCTGATGTTCGGCTCGATTATCGTCACCGCCGCCCGCTCGCGTGGCGTCAGCGACAGCGGCCTGCTGCTGCGCTACACCCTGTGGGCCAGCCTGATCGCCGGCGTCGGCCTAACGCTGGTCTATATCTGCATGTTCAAACTTGGCGCCGGCAGCGGCAGCCTGGTCGAGAGTGGCGCTCAGGATGGCGCGGCAATCCTGCACGCTTATGTGCAACACACCTTCGGCGATCTGGGCAGCGTCTTTATGGCGGTACTGATGTTCATCGCCTGCCTGGTGACGGCGGTCGGCATGACTTGCGCCTGCGCGGATTTCTTCTCTCGCTACCTGCCGCTCTCTTACCGCACGCTGGTGGTTATCCTCGCGCTCTTCGCCATGCTGGTCTCCAACATGGGGCTGACCAACCTGATCCGCGTCTCGCTGCCGGTGCTGACGGCGATCTATCCACCCTGCATCGCGCTGGTGTTGCTCAGCTTCAGCCAGAACCGCTGGCGCAGCGCCAAGCGCGTGTTCGCGCCGGTGATCGCCACCAGCCTGGTGTTTGGCCTCGCCGACGGCCTGAAGGCCTCCAGCTTCAGCGGCCTGCTGCCGACCTGGTTCGATAAATTGCCGCTGGCCGAACAGGGTCTGGTCTGGCTGCAGCCTACGCTGCTGGTGCTGTTACTGGCGGCGGCTTACGACCGGTTGCGCAGCGCCGAAAGCGCCAACGCCGCGTCGTAAGCGCGGGTTACGCCCATAAAAAAAGCCGGTCACGATGACCGGCTTTTTTATCGGCTTGCGCCAGGCCGCTTACTTCAGCAGCGCCTGCGCCTTCGCCACCACGTTGTCCACGGTGAAGCCGAACTCGGCGAACAGCTGCTCTGCCGGCGCCGACTCACCAAAGGTGGTCATGCCCACGATGGCGCCGTTCAGGCCCACGTACTTGTACCAGTAGTCCGCGATGCCCGCTTCCACCGCCACGCGCGCCGTTACCGCCGCCGGCAACACCGACTCGCGGTACGCCGCATCCTGCTTGTCGAACGCGTCGGTCGACGGCATCGACACCACGCGCACCTTGCGGCCCGCTGCGGTCAGCGTGTCCGCCGCTTCCACCGTGATGCCCACTTCAGAGCCGGTGGCAATCAGGATGACGTCCGGTGTGCCCGCGCAGTCTTTCAGCACGTAGCCGCCGCGGTACACGTTCGCCAGCTGCTCTGCGGTGCGCGGCTGCTGGGTCAGGTTCTGGCGCGAGAACACCAGGGTGGTCGGGCCGTCGTTGCGCTCGATGCCGTACTGCCACGCCACCGCCGACTCCACCTGGTCACACGGACGCCAGGTGCTCATGTTCGGGGTCACGCGCAGGCTCGCCAGCTGCTCCACCGGCTGGTGGGTCGGGCCGTCTTCGCCCAGACCGATGGAGTCGTGGGTGTAGACGAACACGTTGCGCAGCTTCATCAGCGCCGCCATGCGCACCGCGTTGCGGGCGTATTCCACGAACATCAGGAAGGTCGCCGAGTACGGCAGGAAGCCGCCGTGCAGCGCGATGCCGTTGGTGATGGCGGTCATGCCGAACTCGCGCACGCCGTAATGAATGTAGTTGCCCGCCGGGTCAACGTTCAGCGCTTTCGAGCCGGACCACATGGTCAGGTTGCTCGGCGCCAGGTCGGCGGAGCCGCCCAGGAACTCCGGCAGCACCTTGCCGAACGCTTCCAGCGCGTTCTGCGACGCCTTGCGGCTGGCGATGTTGGCCGGATTGGCCTGCAGTTTTTCCACGAACGCCTTGGCGTCGGCTTTCCAGTCGGCCGGCAGCTCGCCGTTCATGCGGCGCTTGAACTCGGCAGCCTGCTCCGGGAAGGCCTTGGCGTAGGCGGCGAACTTGTCGTTCCAGGCTGCTTCTTTGGCCTGACCGGCTTCTTTGGCGTCCCACTGGGCGTAGATGTCCTGCGGGATTTCAAAGGCGGCGTATTTCCAGCCCAGCGCTTCGCGGGTGGCGGCCACTTCGGCGGCGCCCAGCGCGGCGCCGTGCACGTCATGGGTGCCGGCCTTGTTCGGTGAACCGAAGCCGATAACGGTCTTGCACATCAGCAGCGACGGTTTGTCGGTCACCTTGCGGGCTTCTTCAATTGCGGCCTTGATGGCGTCCGGGTTGTGGCCGTCGACGTTGCGCACCACGTGCCAGCCGTAGGCTTCGAAGCGCAGGGCGGTGTCGTCGGTGAACCAGCCGTCGACGTGGCCGTCGATGGAGATGCCGTTGTCATCGTAGAAAGCGGTCAGCTTGCCGAGCTTGAGGGTACCGGCCAGGGAGCAGACTTCGTGCGAGATGCCTTCCATCATGCAGCCGTCGCCCATGAAGGCGTAGGTGTGGTGGTCAACGATGTCGTGGCCTGGGCGGTTGAACTGCGCCGCCAGGGTGCGTTCGGCGATGGCGAAGCCGACGGCGTTGGCGATGCCCTGGCCCAGCGGGCCGGTGGTGGTCTCAACGCCTGGGGTGTAGCCGTACTCCGGGTGCCCTGGGGTTTTGGAGTGCAGCTGACGGAAGTTTTCCAGCTCGCGCATCGGCAGGTCGTAGCCGGTGAGGTGCAGGAGGCTGTAAATCAACATGGAGCCGTGGCCGTTGGAGAGCACGAAACGGTCGCGGTCAGCCCAGTGCGGGTTAGTCGGGTTGTGGTTGAGGTAGTCACGCCACAGGACTTCGGCGATGTCCGCCATGCCCATAGGGGCACCCGGGTGGCCGGAATTTGCTTTTTGTACGGCGTCCATGCTGAGTGCGCGGATGGCGTTGGCAAGCTCTTTACGAGAGGACATGTTTTACTCCAGGTCGGATAAAAAAAGCAGTCAAGTTCCCTATTTTCTCAGACTCCACATCACAACGGCAATCCCTAATGCCAAATGAGAGCGAGTTCACCACTTATTAGCACGATTGGACGCTTTTTCGGAATAACACTATTCTCGCCCCGTCTGGCGTACACTAGGCTCTTGCGACAAGATTTCCTCCAAGCAAAATGATTCTTTTACCTTGTTACCTTCACAGGAAGATGGCGTTATGAAGATCCGTACCTCTTTGATTGCGTTGGGCATTGCCACCTTGGCAACCGGCTGTCAAAACCTGAATACCGAAACCTTGATGCAGTCCGGCGCACAGGCGTTCCAGGCGGCGACCCTGAGCAACAACGACGTTAAGGCCCTGAGTGATAAATCCTGTGCCGAGATGGACAGCAAGGCACAAATCGCGCCGGCCGACAGCACCTACGCCAAGCGTCTCAACAAAATCGCCGCGGCGCTGGGCGACAACATCAACGGCACCCCGGCCAACTACAAGGTCTACGTGACCAAAGACGTCAACGCCTGGGCGATGGCCAACGGCTGCATCCGCGTCTACAGCGGCCTGATGGACATGATGAACGACAACGAAGTGGAAGGCGTGCTGGGCCATGAAATGGGCCACGTGGCGCTGGGCCACACCCGCAAGGCGATGCAGGTGGCTTACGGCACCGTGGCGCTGCGCACCGCGGCGTCCTCCGCCGGCGGCGTCATCGGCTCGCTGTCGCAGTCGCAGCTGGCGGATATCGGCGAGAAGCTGGTCAGCGCCCAGTTCTCGCAGAAGCAGGAAAGCGAAGCGGATGATTACTCGTTCGATCTGCTGAAAAAGCGCGGCATCGATCCGAACGGCCTGGCCACCAGCTTCGAGAAGCTGGCCCAGATGGAAGCCGGCCGCCAGAGCAGCCTGTTCGACGATCACCCGTCTTCTCAAGCGCGTGCGCAACATATTCGCGATCGCATCGCGGCAGAGAAATAACCGCGAAAACGCCCGGCAACCGCCGGGCGTTTTTTATCGTATTAATACAGCGTTTTCTGCGGCGGCCCGGCGAAGGTCAGCGGCCCGACCTGCTTCATGTCCACCTCGACCACCGATGGCCCCGGGTAGTTGATCGCTTCGGCCAGCACGCCGTTGAACTGCGACGCCGCGTCCACCTTCCAGGCTTTCAGCCCCATCGCTTCGGCGATCTGGGTGAAGGCCGGCGTATGCAGCTCGTTGTAATACTGGCGCCCGGCGAAGTACTTGTCCTGAATGCCGCGCATCACGCCATAACCGCCGTCGTTCATGATCAGCAGGGTGATATTCACCTGTTCCTGCGCCATGGTCGCCAACTCGCCCAGGCCCAGCGCCAGACCACCGTCGCCCACCAGCCCCACCACCTTGCGCTGCGGGTTAGCGATCGCGGTGCCGATGGCCATCGGCAGCCCCATACCGATGGCGCCCGCCAGCGAGTGAATGTTGCACAGCGGCGAGATCGCCCGGAACAGCCGGCTGCCCCAGACGCTGCCGGAAACGGTGATATCGCGTACCAGCAATCCGTCCTGCGGCAGCGCGGCGTCGATGGCGTCATTGAGTTTGGCGTATTCACCGGACTGCTGGCGCAGCGCACTCTCCGCCTGCCGCACCGCCCCCGCAATCTCGGCATCCCACTCGGCGTTGACCTTCTCGCCGGGGGCCAGCCGCGCCGCCAGCGCCGCCAGCAGCGCCGCACAGTCGCCGTTGATCTGCTCATCGGCCAGATAGTTGCGGTTGGCCGCCGCCGGATCGATGTCAATCTGCACCAGCGGGCGCGGCAGCGGCAGCGTCCAGGTGCGGGTTTCATTACTGCGCAGGCGCGAACCGGCCACCAGCGTCAGATCGCACTGCGTCAGGATCGCCTCGATGCTCGGTGAGTTATGGAACGCCCGCAGGCTGCGCGGATGGCTGTCCGGTAGAATGCCGCGGCCGTGGGTGCTGGAGATCACCGCCACGCCGGCGTCCGCCAGCTTGCGCACCGCGTCGCCGCAGGCCAAGGCGCCGCCGCCCAACCACAGCAGCGGACGCTTGGCCTGTTTCAGCCGCTGATGCAGCCGCTCCACCGCCGCATCGTCCGCCTTCGGCAGCGGCGCCGGCACCAACGCTTCGGTCAGCACCGAACGGGAAACCAGGCTGCTTTGAATATCGATCGGGATCTCGACCGCCACCGGGCCGCAGGGCACGGTTTGCGCATCCAGGATCGCCCGTTGGATCACCGCCACCGCCTGCTCCGGTGAATTGACCCGGTAAGCGCGCTTGGAGCAGGCGCGCAGGAAGCCGAGCTGATCGCGGGTTTCATGAATAAAACCGGCGTCGGCGTCCAGATAGGCTTTTTCCACCTGGCCGGTGATATGCAGCAGCGGCGTGTTGGCGTTGAGCGCCTCAATCATCGCCCCCACCGCGTTGCCCGCGCCGGCGCCGGTGCTGGTCAAGGCTACGCCCAGGCCGGAGAAGCGCCCGTGCGCGTCGGCCATGGTGACCGCGCCCGCTTCGCCGCGCGCTGGCACGAAGCGAATTTTATCGCGCTGCCCCACCGCATCGGCGATCGGCAGATTATGAATCGAAATGATGCCGTACATCGCCGACACCGCGTACTGTTCCAGAGTCCGGGCTATCGCCTCGCCAACCGTGATTTTATCGCTCATCATCTGCCTTCTTAGGGTATTCGTTATTAGGGTTATGCGTAGAGGTGTCGGCCTAGTCGCTCCAGCGGTTCACCTGATGGCTCAGCGCCAGATACACGCTTTTCTGCTGCATGTAGGCCTTGATGCCGTTCAGGCCCTTTTCGCGGCCCAGCCCGCTTTCCTTGAAACCGCCGAACGGCGTGGAAATCGAGAACGTTTTGTAGGTATTGACCCAGACGGTGCCGGTTTCCAGCCGCTCCGCCAGGGCCATCGCGCGAGGGAAGTCACGGCTCCAGATGCCGGCCGCCAGGCCGTAAACCGAGTCATTGGCCTGTTCAGTCAGCTGTTGCTCGTCGTCAAACGGCAGCGCCACCAGCACCGGGCCGAAGATCTCTTCCTGGCAGACACGGGCGTCGTTGTTCAAGCCTTCAATAATGGTCGGCAGGTAATAGCTACCGCTCGCCAGTTGTGGATCGGCCGGCGCTTCGCCGCCGATGATCACCCGGCCGCCCTCCTGCCGCGCCAGCGCCACGTAGTCCGCCACGCTTTGCCGATGTTTGGCGCTGATCAGCGGGCCGAGATGCACGCCCGGCACCAGCGGGTTGCCGATGCGCAGCCCCGCCGTCAGTTCGGTCAAGCGCGCCAGCAGCGGCTGATACAGCGAACGATGCACGAACAGCCGCGAACCGGCGATGCACGCCTGGCCGGCGGAGCTGAAAATGCCGTAGCAGATGCCGCGCGCCGCCTGCTCCAGATCGGCGTCCTCCAGCACGATGGTCGGCGACTTGCCGCCCAATTCCAGCGAAGTGGGGATCAGCTTGTCGGCGGCGATGTGCGCCAAATGGCGCCCGGTGCTGGTCCCGCCGGTAAAGGAGATCTTTTTCACCAGCGGATGGCGCGCCAACGCCTCGCCGATCACCGAACCTTTGCCCGGCAACACGCTGAGCAGCCCAGCCGGTAGGCCCGCTTGTTCGAACAGCTCGGCCAGCTTCAGCGCCATCAGCGGCGTGGCTTCGGCCGGTTTGAGCACCACCGCGTTGCCCGCTGCCAACGCCGGCGCTACCTTCTGCATTTCGCTGGCGATCGGCGAGTTCCACGGCGTAATGGCGGCGATCACCCCCATCGGTTGATACTGGCTGAGCGTCATCACCTCGGCGCTGCGCGGGGTCGGCAGCTCACCTTCCAACACCTCGCAGGCGGCCGCGAAGTAGCGCGCGGTCGCCGCCGCGCTGGCCACCAGCCCGCGGGTTTCCGCCAGCGGCTTGCCGTTGTCGCGGGTCTGCAGCTCGGCCAACTGTTCCTGCTGCGCCAGAATCAGGTTGCTGACGCGGTAGAGGATCGAGGCGCGTTGGTGCGGCACCAACCCACGCCATTCCGGCGCACGCCAGGCGCGTTCCGCGGCTTCTACCGCCTCGTTCACGTCCTCGACGCTAGCGGCACGCAGCCGCGCGTTGACGCTGCCGTCAGCCGGGAATACCGAAGCCATCTCTTCGCCACGCCCTTCACGCCAGCGCCCGGCGACAAAAATATTCAATCGTTCCATGCTCCGCTCCTGCCGTTCAGGCAATAAAACCGCCGTCCACCAGACGGCGGCAGGCTTGTACCGCGCTCAGCGCCGCCAGGGTTGATGTTTTGGGATTGCTCGCCAGCGGGGTGCCGCTCAGCTCGATGTGAAATTCGCCAAAGTCGCCGCACACCTGCAGACGATGGGTATTGCGCCGGGTGGCGGGATCGACCTGCAGGCGCACCCGGGTGGCGTCCATCCCCAGGCCGTTGAGCGCAATGGTGGCCGCCACGTTGGCATTGGCCGGGAACAAACGCGCCGCTTCGCGCGCCGACCCTTCAAAAAATACCTGCGCTTCGCTCACCGCATCGAGGTCGATCAGTTGCTCCGCCGGGCTGCCGCGCCAGCTGGCCGGACTTTTGCTGGCCTGATAGGTCACGCTTTCCAGCCCGCCTTCGCGCGCCGACGCCAGTCCGTCCATCCCCGCCACCGCACCGGACAGCACGATCAGCTGCCCGTGATGGCGGCGGCAAACTTGCTGCAGCCGCTGTTGCAATGCGGCGTCCGCCAGCGCACCGGTCGAGATCAGCGCCAGCGGCCAGCCGCGCTGCAGCACCGCTTCGCCAAACTCCACCACCGCCTGCTGGCTGGCGCACTCCAGCACCAGATCCGGCCGCTGCAAACACTGCTCGGGATGGGTCAACGCCTGCACCCGCCCGCCAAAGGCCTCGGCGATCGCCGCATGATGAGCTGCGCGCGCCAGGATCCAGCCAACCTCCACGCCTTCCGGCAAACGGGCGATCACTGCCTTCGCCATCGCGCCGTAGCCAATCATCATGATCTTCTTCATCTTTTTCGGCCTCTGCTACACATGGCGGTTAAAACCGCCGGAAACGTCCAGCGCCGCGCCGGTGGTAAAGGAAGCCAGCGGCGAAGCGAGGAACAGCAGCGCCTGCGCCGGCTCCTGCGGCTTGCCCAGGCGCTTCATCGGGATGCCGCGCCGTTCGGCGATCGCCGCCGTCCACTGCTCCCAGCTTTGCTCTTTATCGCTGCGATCGTCGAAACGGCGGCGCCACTGGCCCGACTCCACCATCCCCAGCAAGATCGAGTTAACGCGAATGCCTTTGTCCACCAGCTCTTTCGATAGCGTCAGCGTCATGTTGAGCAGCGCGGCACGCGCCGCCGAGGTGGCGATCATGTGTTCTTCCGGCTGCAGCGCCAGCAGCGAGTTCACGCAAGTGATAGACGCGATCGCCGATCGTTCCAGCGCCGGTAAGAACGCCTGCACCGGATTGATCACGCCGAACAGCTTCAGCTCCGCCTCATGCAGCCAGGCTTCACGCGGCGTCTGGTCAAAATAGGCGACGAAGCCCTGACCGGCGTTGTTGATCAGCAGATCCACGCCGCCGAAATGCGCCGTCACCTGGTCGGCGAACTGCGCCACCTGCTGCGCGTCCAGTACGTCGCAGCGCAGCGCCAGGATCTCCGCCTGCGGAAACTCCGCACGCAGGCTGGCTGCTGCGCCGGCCAGTTTGTCCGGATCGCGGCCGCAAAACGCCACCTTCGCCCCTTCGGCCAGCAGCAGTTTCAGGGTTTCGAAACCGATGCCCGACGAGCCGCCGGTCACCACCGCCACCCGATTCTCAAGCTGAAAATTCATCGTTGGATTGCTCCCGTAAAGTCCCGCAGATAGCGGTTGAAACACGCCGGCGCGTCGAGGTAGCTGGCATGGCCGGCGGCGGCGATCAAACGCAGCGTCGCGTCCTGCTCACGCGCCAGCTCGGCCGCCTTCTCCGGTGGCGTAATGCGATCCTGTTCACCGCACCACACTTCCAGTGGGCCGCGATAGCGCGCCAGATAGCGGGCGATATCGTCATTGGCCAGCATCCAGGCGGCACTCAGAAAACCGTCGGGATCGAGCTGCTGCATGCCGTTGCGCACCCAGGCGATATCCTGCGGATCCGCCCCTTCACGCAGCAAGGCCGCCGCCCGCTGCTCGCCATAGCCCACCGGCCCCAGCGTCTCTATCATCTGTTGGCGCTGGCCGTACACCTGCCGACGTTTTTCCTCCGGCGCCGTGGCATAGCCCTGCGCCGGATCCGCCAACACCAATCCACATAACCCGTCCGGATAGCCGGCGGCATAGGCGCTGCCGATCAGCGCCCCCAGCGAATGGCCGACGATCAGCGGCTGCGCCAGCTGCAGCTCAGCAATCAGCGCCGCCAACGCCGCCGCATAACCGGCGGCATCGGCCTGAGGATCCGCCAACGGCAGACTGCCGCCGTAGCCCGGCGCGTCCCACGCCAACAGACGGTGGCCGTCCATCAGGCCGTTATCGTTCAACTGCTTGATCCACGAGGCCGATCCGGAGCTGATGCCGTGCAGCAACACCACCGGCCGCCCCTGCCCGGCCTCGCGCCAGCTCAGGGTGTACGCCCCGCAGCGCGCCCGTTGGCGTTGCGCCAGGCCGTTCATCAGTTGCGCTTCACTTTGGACAGCGGATGATCCGCCGGATAGGTCGGGATCTCCGGCTTGGCGGTGCCGAGCATCACGCACATCAACGCCTCTTCCTCGCCGTGGTTGAACAGGCCGCGGTACACGCCCGCCGGCACCGAGATCAGATCGCGCTCTTTCAGCCTGGTTTCGTAATACTCTTCCCCATCCTGAATCATCAGCGTGATGCTGCCTTTCAGCATGAAGAACACTTCTTCCACGTCGTCGTGCAGGTGCAACGGGCCCTCGCACTTCGACGGCAGCACCATGGTGGAGAAGGTGAAATTGCCCGCCGGAATGGTGTTGGCGTCGCTGGCCACGCCGGTAGCGCCGGTACCGATGTAGCGCATCTGCGCGCGGCGGTATTTCGGGTCAAAGTCGGCCTGGAATTTCAGCGCGTTCCAGTCGTATTTACGGCCTTCAAAACGGGCGATGCGCGACTCTACCCAGTTTTCCATCGACAGATCCTGCGGCTTGACGCCGGCTTTATTCTCAACCTGAGACATGTTGTCACTCCTCTGTTGAATCGATTGATTAATCAGTACTTTCTCAGCAACGGCAGCAGAATGAGGCAGCCGACGAACGCCATCACCACCAGGAACAGCAGGCCGTTATCCATATTGCCGGTGGCGGCGATCAACGCCCCCATCAGCACCGGCGCCAGCGCGCCGGCAAAATTGCCCAACCCGTTGAAAATACCGCCGGCGGTGGCGCTGACCTTGCTGCTGGTCGCCTTCGCCAACAGCGCGAAAATATTCGGTGCGCCGGCGCCCCACATAAAGGTGCTGAAGGCCATGGCGGCGATCACGCTGTAAGTACCCTGCAGGTGCAGCACCACCGCCAGACCGAGTCCGGCGCCGCACAGCGACAGGAAGCAGGCCAGCGCGCGCCGATCCAGCTTGTCCGACAGCCAGGCGCCCAGCACTTCGCCGAGCAGCATGGCGATGAACGGCAGCGAAGAGAGGTAACCGGCATGCTCCAGATGAATGCCTTTGCCTTTGATCAGATAGCTCGGCAACCAGCCGTTCATGCCCCACAGGTAGGTCAGGAAGGCGATATTGAACAGGCAAATCATCCAAAAGTGCGGGCTGCGCAACAGCTCGCGGCGATGCTGTTTGCGTTCGGACACCGCCGGCTTGGCCGCCGCCGCCGGGCGCGCGACGTTCAGGTGACGCATGCCGAACAGCACCAGCAACATCACCGGCAGCGTCAAAAACGCCATAAAGAAGAAGGTGGTTTGCCAGTCGAAGGTATTGAGGATGTACAGGGTGACCGGGAAGCCGAGCGCGGCGCCCAGCGGCGTGCCGAGCAGCCACAGCATGGTGGCGCGCGCCTGCAGCTGCGGCGGGAAGGCCTGACGAATAATGGCGTAGGCCATCGGCAGCAGCGGCCCTTCGGCGATGCCGAGCAGAATGCGCAGCGTCATCATGGCGTGATAGGAACGCACCATCCCCATCAACACCATCAGCACGCCCCACACCACCATCATGCCAATCAATACTTTTACCGGGTTAAGCCGATCGCCGATGCCGCTGAGCAGCATCGAGGAGATGCCGTAGGAGAACAGAAACGCGCTCATCAGCAAGCCCAGCCGCGCCGGGTCAAAGCCGATCCCTAACGCCTGCTGAAACTCGGCGTCGGAAAACAGCGCCGCGATGCTGATCTTGTCGAAAAACGCCAGCAGCACGCAGGCAAACAGCGCGATCGGCACCGACCAGCGCACCCGCTGCTGCGGATTTTCGGCAACGGTTTCCCCCGCCCGTCCAGCGCGGGCGTCAATGTCTTGCGTAGTCATAAAACGCTCCCGAGCGTTCGGGCGTTATTTCAACGCCATCAAAGAAAACTCCGCATCCGCCAGCTGCTGCGGATCCAGCACCCGGCCACTCGCCAGCCAACGCTTGCCGAGCTTGATGGTGCGCGCGTCGTTGAACGCTACCATCTGCACCAACTGCCGATCGGCGTTCAGCGTGAAGAACACCTGCGACTGCGGCGTGCGGCGCACCACATGGTGTACCCCGCCGCTCGGCACGCCGAGGATCTGGATATTGGCGTCGTATTGATCCGACCAAAGCCAGGCCACGTCGTCATACGGAGCGGCGAAGGCGTCGAGCATCGCGCAAGCGGTGCTGATGGCCTGATTTTGCGCGTAGGCCCAGGACTGCAGGCACAGGCCGAGCGTCGGATGGCGCGCCACGTCGCCGGCGGCGAAGATCGCCGGATGGCTGGTGCGCCCCTGGCCGTCGACCACGATGCCGGACTCGATCGCCAGCCCGGCGCTGCGCGCCAGTTCGAGATTCAGCTCGACGCCGATCCCCACCACCACCAGATCGAAGGCCTGCGGATCGCTGACTTCGCTGCCGATCCAGGCGGCGCCATCGCGATCTTCCAGCGAGATCTCGCCGCAGCCACACAGCACCGTGACGCCCTGCTGACGATGCAGTTCGAACAACGCCTGTGAGACGTCGGCGCCGACGCTACGCATGCACAGCGCAGGCTGGCGTTCAAACACCGTCACCTCGGCGCCGAGACGGCGCGCGGAAGCAGCGATCTCCAGCCCGATCCAACCGCCGCCGACGATCGCCAGGCGACGGCAGCCCTGCAAGCCCTGCCGCAACCGGGCCGCATCGTCCCAGGAACGCAGCGTCATCACGCGCGGGTGCTGCGCCCAGGCGGCGCTCGGCACACGCGGCCGTCCGCCGGTGGCGATCAGCAACTGCTCGAACTGCAGCCGTTGCCCGTCGCTGAGCGTGACGATTTGCTGTTCGGCATCGATGGACTCGGCGCGCAGCGGGCGACGCCAGTCGATATTCAGCGCCTCCACCGCCTGTTCGCTGAATAGCCGGCTGAGGGGCGCCGCGGCATCCAGCAGCGCCGCTTTCGACAGCGGCGGCCGCTCGTAAAAATCGTAGGGTTCGTCGCTGACAACCGTCAGCCGGCCGCTGTAACCGCGATCGCGCAGCGTCTTGGCCGCCCAGCCGCCGGCCTGGCCGCCACCGACGATGACGATGCCCGCGTGTTCCGGCCGGTTCATAACGCCTGCGCCTTTTTATGCTGGCGGCGCGTGTCGTGATCGATGCCGCCCTCTACCGCCCATTCGGTGAAGGAGACCAACGAATGCTCCAGCTCGCGCGGCTGCCAGTTTTCCGTCAGATAATCGTCGTTGGTGTAGTACTCGAACGCGCCACCGGTCGGGCTGTTGACGTACCAGAAATAGGCCGAGGAGATCGGGTGGCGGCCGGGGCCGATAAAGGTGCTCCACTGCTCTTTGTTCATGGCGATGCCGCCGCCGATCACTTCGTGGATATCGCGCACGGTGAATGCCACGTGGTTCAGGCCGCGTGGGCGGTTCGGCAGCTTCAGCAGGAACAGGTTATGGTGGCCGCCGCACGCCTGAGTACGCAGGAAGACGGCGCGATCGATATAGCGATCGGAAACCTGGAAATCCAACAGCTCGCGATAGAAACGCTCGGTCGCCGCCAGGTCGTCAACGAAGAACACTACGTGGCCGATGTTGATAGGTTGCGCCTGCGAATAGACCGGGCTGGGTTGATCGATGCGGCGCACGTCGCCCCATTGGTTGATCGGCGTGACCGGCACCTCAACCGCCTGCTGGCGGCTGACGACGAAACGCAGCGTCATGCCGTTGGGGTCGAGGCATTCCAGCTCTTCTCCCACTTGACGGAAGCCGGGCATCAACGCCAAACGCGGCTGCAGGCGCGCCAGATCGGCGGGTGAGCCCACGCCCCAGGTCATGCGGCGCAGGGTAGAACCGCCTTCAAACGCCGCAGGCAGCGCCGCGCTTTGCAACGGGTGCAGGACAACCTGCGCCCCGCTCAGGGTGGTGAATTCGCGCTGCGGTTCGCCCCAATGTTGCGTGGCGGGCTGCAGGCCGAAGTCTTGCATGAATTTTTCGCAGGTTGGCAGATCTTCGACGCCAAACTCCAGTTTTTCGATTCCGATTACGCTCATTGTTCAGCCTCACGTTCTCGCTGCATACGGTTTTCAGGCATGAGTGAACCCCGGCCCCTGTTTGCTACGGGCCTTATCCCTGCCTGAGTAAAAGAGTCGGTCCTGCCGGTTAGCCGACGTTGGCCTGCGGCGGCGCGCCGAGGAAGCCGGAAATTTTCTCCGCCGCGTCGCGCACTTCCATGCGCAGCCGCTCGCGATCCGCTTTCGGGATCTCATCGGACGGCACCATGATGCTGACCACCGCCTCGACCCGCTGCTCGCGGTTGAAGATCGGGTAGACGATCGAGGAGATGCCGTGGCGGAAGAACGATTCGCCGATCACATAGCCGCGCGCTTTGTCTTGCTGCACCATCTGCCACAGCGTTTCGCGATCCGCCGGGGTGCCCGGCGCATTGCCCGGCAGCTGCGCGTCCGGATAAAGTTGTTCGAACTCGCTGCGGGTGGCGCTGGTCAACAGCATGCGACCCAGAGAGGTTTGGTGCACCGGCAAACGGGTGCCGACGCTGACCTGGTTGATCTGCGAACCGGCGGCGCTGACGCGAGCGATGTAGATCACGTCGCGCCCGTCGCGGATCGCCAGATGACTGCTGCACTGGCTGCGATCGCGCAGCTGCTCGATCACCGGCTGGCCGGCCTGTGCCACGTCCAGCGACGCGATGTATTCGAAGCCGAGGCGCAGCACCTTGATGCCGAGCGCAAAGGTGTTGGTGCGCGGATTGCGCTCCAGGAAGCCCAGGTGCTCGAGCGTCTGCACCACGCGGTAGGCGGTGGCCTTCGGCATATCGACCAGGCGATGCAACTCGGCGAAGGTCATTTCCTTATGCTGCTCGCCAAACGCCAGCAGCAACTGCAACCCGCGATCCAGTCCCGGGATCAGATACTTACATGCTTGCTCGTCCGCCATCTCTCGCTCCTGCGCTGTGCGCCAGCCCTGCGGGCCTCAGTTGAATACGAAGCCGCCGTTGACCGGCAGCAGTTGGCCGGTGACGAAATCCGCCAGCGACGACAGCAGATAAAGCACCGTACCGTTCACATCGTCCGGATGCTGCGCCCCGGCCAGCGCGCGCCCCTGCTCATACAGCTGATGGCGCTCGGCGGGCACATACTCGGTGGCCTCCACCCGCGTCAGGCCCGGTGCGATGGCGTTGACGCAGATGCCCTGCGGGCCCAGCTCGCGCGCCATCGAACGGGTCATTGCAATCACCGCGCCTTTACTGGCGACATAGGCCATCAGGCGCGGCGCGCCCCACAGCGCAGTGTCCGACGCCACGTTGACGATTTTGGCATGCGGGTTGCGTGCCAGCAGCGGCACCGCCGCCTGGCTCACCAGCCAGGTACCGCGCACGTTGACCTGCATCACGCGATCCCACAGATCGATATCGTATTCCATCATGGTTTTGCCACCGATGCCGGTCGCCAGCGCCGCGTTGTTCACCAGGCCGTCGATCCCGCCGCCAGCGGCGATCTTTTCGAACGCCGAACGGATCGAATCCGGTGACGCCAGGTCGATCGTCTGCGTTTCCACCCGAGCGCCCTGCTCGCGCAGCGCGGCACCGCTCGCGGCCAGCTCATCCGCCAAGATGTCGCACATCACCACCTGCGCGCCGGCGGCGGCGATGGCGGCGGCGAAGCTGTAACCCAGGCCGCGCGCCGCACCGGTGACCACGATACGTTTACCGTTCAACAGGCCGTTCACTGCGCCGCCTCCCGCTCGCGCAACGTCGCCAGCTGTTTCTGCGCCTCTTTCTGCATCAGGCGGCGCAGGCGTGAAAGACCGACGTCGTGCTGGTACAGGTATTCGCGGCCACGGGCGTTAGGTGCCATGTTCTCAAGCACGATGCGATCCTGCTCAAGCACGTCCCAATGCAATGATTCCAGGCGGTTGCGGTACATGAAGCGCCACATGTCGCGCTGCCAGTCCTTGACCTTACGGATGCGCCAGAAGAATACCCGGCAGTGATCCTTGTCTTCCGGCACCACCATGCCGATGATCCAGAAGTGACCACCCGGCCCAAAGCGCTTCTTGTACGGGATCGACAGGCGCATCCAATACGCGCCGCTGCTGCCGAATTCCACCCAGTCGAAGTTAACCCCGATCTGTCCGTTCTTTTTGAAGATAAACCCGCTGTCGGTCGGCTCCAGCCCCATATCCGCCTTGCGATCCCCTTCCGCCATCGAGTGCGAGGAGGAATGCAGATAGGTGCCGTGCATCGGATCCATCACGTTTTCCAACGCGTACTGGTAGTTGCAGTCCCAGCTGGCGGTGCACAGGAAGTGGCTGTACGACGCTTCGTCCGCCAGCTCTTGCGGGAAAGTCAGCTCCGCCGGCGCTTCATCCGCCGTCACGCCGAAATAGAGGAACACTGCGCCGTAGGCTTCTTTGGCCGGGTAAGAACGCAGGCATTTTTGCCCCACCAGCGGGCAGCGATCCACCGCCGGCACGTCTTTCACCGTCCCATCGCCGCCGACTTCCACCCCGTGATACCAGCAGGCGATGCGATCGCCGAGGTTCCACCCCATGGAAAGCCGCGCGCCACGGTGCGGGCAGCGGTCTTCCAGCGCGTGGATCTGGCCTTCACCGTCGCGCCACACCACGATTTGCTGTTCAAGGCGGGTGATGCCGACCGGGTTGTTGCCCACTTCCCAACTGGCCAGCACCGGATACCACATGCCGCGCAATCCCTGGTCAAGATAGTCCTGCAAGCTCTGTTCGGAGGATGTTGTGTTTGCTGTCATTGTCTTCTCCCGGATGTGGCTCAGAAACCGTTAACGTGAAGGAATTCGCGGAAGGTCGCCTCATTCCACGGTTGGCCGCTGCGATCGAACAGGCGGCGCTGATTCAGCGCGCTGACGATCTGCTCCAGCTCTTCCGCCCCCTGCTCGAAGATCGTTTCCAGCGCCGCCACCAGCGCGGTTTCGAAACCGTCCGGCACCCGGGCGCGGTTTTGCCAGATGACATTGCGGAACTGGCCCGGCTGATGGATTTGACCGTTGCCGCCTTCGCGGGCCGGCGTCACCTGTTGGGTGTCCGGCAGCCAGGGATTGAAATCGGTGATGTGCTGCATGATTACTCCTCCGCGATAAAGGTGATCTGGATTTGGTTGTCGACCACCCGGGTGGGATAGGTTTGCAGATCGCGGCCGCCCGGCTCGCGCAGGCACTGGCCGGTGCGCACGTCAAACAGCGCTTCGTGCAGTGGGCACTCAACCTTGCCGTCGTCTACAAACCCCTGGCTGAGCAAGGCATAAGCATGCGGGCAAACGTCTTCCAGCGCGTAGTAGTTACCGTCGAGCAGGTACACCCCGATCTCTTTTCCTTCCACTTTGCCGGAGAAAGGAAAATCTTCTTTCACCTGAGACACTTCGCACACATTCTTCCAGCTCATTGCTTTTATCCTCTATCTGATTGTTTCATATATGAAACTCAGTTTCTTATTTAATACAGCCACTATAAGTGTGGCGAAACTTTCGTCAAGCGAGCGGAGCGGCAAATGTTAATGAAAGGTTGTTTAAAAATGACAAATGCGGGAAGGATCACGAAATCATGCACCGATATGAAAAACCTATGTCAGTTGTGCGCTCTCCCGCTAATTTATGGCAAAAAATGCGTTGATTCCGACGACGCATTGCGCGTAAAAGTGTTTTCTCACTGTCTTTCACACCCTGTTTGATAACAATAAATTTACATCAATCGGCCTCATCCCCCGCGTTTGCGCGAAATGGCCTCCGCGGGTGAGTTTACTGCTGCCTGAATTCGTCAACCGCTCGCATTGAGGAACGCAACGTGCAACAACGTCAACGCTGGTTTGGGGTGATCGCCCTGCTGTTTCTGATCGTTATCGCCTATGCGGATCGGGTCAATATCGCCGTGATGTTGGTCAATCCCGACTTCTTGCAACACTTCCAGCTCGGCGGCGACCGCGCTCACCAGGGCACGCTGATGACGGTGTTTTTGCTCGGCTACGGCCTGTCTGCCATGTTGCTGACGCCGTTTCTGGAAACGCTGATGGGTTACCGCCGCGCGCTGACGCTGAGCGTGGTGCTGTGGGCGCTGCTCACCGCCGCCTCGCCGCTGGCGGGATCGCTGATGCTGCTGTGCGTGGTGCGCGCGCTGCTGGGCGTCAGTGAAGGGCCCCTGTTCTCGCTGAAGACCATGTACATCGGCGATCATTTCGCCGCCGACGAGCGCGGCAAACCCAACGCGGTCAGCACGCTGGGCGTCTCGTTGGGGCTGGTGATCGGGTTTCCGCTGGTGAGTTTTCTGATGGCGCACTTCGGTTGGGCAATGTCGTTTCACCTGCTGGCGCTGATCAACCTGCTGCTGGGCCTGGCGCTGGTGCGGCTGTTCGTTCATCCGCTCCCCGCACCCTCATCTTCACGCTCTGCCGATCCGCAACCCGGGCTGAGCCGCGTCTGGCATACCTTCGCACTGGCCTGGCGCACGCCGATGCTCGGCTGGATCCTGCTGATCGAGATCGCCACGCTCAGCTACCTGTGGGGCTCCAGCGCCTGGCTTCCGGCATATCTGACCGATGAAAAAGGTTTTTCCATCAAGCAGATGGGCTGGATGGCCTCGCTGCCGTTCATCGTCAGCATCGCCTCCAAATACCTCGGCGGCGTGCTGCTCGATCGCATTCGCCCTTATCAGGCGCCGCTGATCTTCGTTTGCGGCGGCGCGGCGACCGCACTGTGCATTTATGGCGTGATGAACAGCCATCAGCTTGGCTGGATCGCCTTCTTCCTGCTGGCGGCCAACGCCTGTTGGGGCGCACAGGGCGCGGCGATCCCCACTCTGCTGCAGCATTATGCGCGGCCGGAGGCGGTCGGCAGCGCCTATGGGCTGATCAACGGCATCGGCAATCTGTTCTCGGCGTTTGTGCCGATGGCGATGGGCATGGTGATGGCCAGCCAGGGCAAGGTGTCTTCAGGCTTTGCGGTGCTGATTGCCTCGCAGCTGCTGACGTTGCTGGCGGGCGGCGCACTGTTTGGCCGCATGTTGCTGGCGCGGCAGGTGAAGCGGGCATAAACCCGTTTCCCTGTCCCGTGCGGCGGAAAACCGACAGCGTTGAGAGGGTGCTCATGGATCTGGACGCCAACAATCAGCAGACGGGGGACATCCCCCGTCGCCGGGTTGCCTTACCGTTCGGATTCGTAAGCCAAAATGGCCGCAACCTCCGTGTTACCCGATCGGATCCGCAGCTCACACAGCGTGCTGCGAGTTATCCATGCCAGTGATATTACCGTGGCACAAATAACCACCAATTTTAACAGGCTCCGTTTGTTCGGCATCATGCCTTCTTCTCCTTGCCTCGCGGCGGGTAAGAGGCTAACTTAACGTTGCTGGCGTTAGAGTAGGCCTCGGGTTGATGGATATCGACTCGGGGCTTTTCTCTTTGTACCTTTCACGCAGGCTCCAGATACAAAGATCCAGAGCACCCGCGCGCAGTATATTCATCCTCTCCGTTGTCCCGGTTCCTTTTCTCCGACTCAGTTTCATTTCTGCGCAAAATTGCGCAAAGGCGTTGCAACAGACTGAAAATCACAGTGCGGATGGCGACAAATGAAATAAAAAAAGCGGCCCCCATACAATGGAAGCCGCTTTTTCAGCGAGGAGTGGTCTGGCGTCAGGCGTGTTTCTTGGCCGCCTGCAGGTACAGCATCTCCAGGCCCAGGGTCGCCGCGGCCAGCGCGGTGATCTCGGACTGGTCATAGGCCGGCGCCACTTCCACCACGTCCATGCCGACGATGTTCAGCGACTGCATGCCGCGTACCAGCTTCAGCGCGCGATCGGAAGTCAGGCCGCCGATCACCGGCGTGCCGGTGCCCGGTGCGAACGCCGGATCCAGGCAGTCGATGTCGAAGGTCAGGTACACCGGCATATCGCCGACGATGCCTTTGATCTGGGTCAGCAGGTCGTCCACGCTGCGATCGTTCACCTGCGCGGCGTCCAATACGGTAAAGCCGTTGTCATGATCGAACTCGGTACGAATACCGATCTGCACCGAGTGGTGCGGATCGATCAGGCCTTCATTCGGTGCATGGTAGAACATGGTGCCGTGGTCGAACTTGCTGCCGTTGGCGTAGGTATCGGTATGGGCGTCAAAGTGCACCAGCGCCAGCTTGCCGAAATGCTTGGCGTGCGCGCGCAGCAGCGGCAGGGTGACAAAGTGGTCGCCACCGAACGAGAGCATGCGCTTACCGGCCTTCAGCAGTTTCTCCGCGTGCGCCTGCAGCTTGTCGCTCATGTCCTGCGCATCGCCGAAGTCGAACACGATGTCGCCGCAGTCAACCACGTTCAGCCGATCGCGCAGATCGAAGCTCCACGGCCAACGGTTGCCTTCCCAGGCCAGGTTGGTGGACACCTGACGGATGGCCGCCGGGCCGTGACGGCCACCGGCGCGACCGGAGGTCGCCATGTCAAACGGAATGCCGGTGATGACCCACTCTGCATCGCTGTCGTAAGGCATGAAATTCAGCGGAAAGCGCAGGAAACCAAAGGCGTTGGACACTAATGAATTATCGGACTGATGGCCTAAGGTGCTCATAGTAAACCCTCGTAGTTCAACAAGTTGCCGGGCGCAGACGCCGAGCCGTTACAAAAAAAAATCCCTCCCGCGTCGTTAGCCCGACGAGAAAGGGATTGATACCCTGGATAATTGGAGTTGCATCAAGACGGCCAGGGCGGGAATCCCCAGGAGCTTACTCAAGTAAGTAACTGGGGTGAACGCACGCAGCCAACACAGAGGCAACTTCAAGTATGACGGGTAATTCGATGTTTGTTTCGGTGCTACCGATGCAGCAGATTATGGCCGCATTTTGTTCATGCTTCAAGGGGGCCGACATCGCCCCCCCTGAAGAGGGCGGTTACTCGTCTTCCAGATACGTGTAGCCGTACAGACCGGCCTCAAACTCTTCCAGGAACTGCGCCTGCAGCTCGCTGTCCAGATCGGTTTCTTTGACCTGATCGCGGAACTTGGACAGCAACGCGCTCGGATCGAGCTGCACGTACTCCAGCATGTCCGCCACGGTGTCACCCTCGTCGGACAGCTCGGTCTCGACGCTGCCGTCCGGGAACACGTAAACGTCAACCGAGGCGGTGTCGCCGAACAGGTTGTGCATGTTGCCGAGGATTTCCTGGTACGCACCGACCATGAAGAAGCCCAACGCCGGCGGATTCTCCGGATCGTACGGCGGCATCGGCATGGTGGTCGCCACGCCGTCGCCGTCAACGTAATGGTCGATGGTGCCATCGGAGTCGCAGGTGATGTCGAGCAGCACCGCGCGGCCTTCCGGCGGCTTATCCAGCCCTTCCAGCGGCAGCACCGGGAACAGCTGATCGATGCCCCAGGCATCCGGCATCGACTGGAACAGCGAGAAGTTGACGTAGAACTTGTCCGCCATGCGCTCTTGCAGTTCGTCGATGATAGGACGGTGCGCACGGTTGCTCGGATCGAGCTGCTGCTGGATCTTGTTGCAGATGTTCAGATACAGCTGCTCGGCCCAGGCGCGCTTGGTCAAGTCCAGCATGCCGTGCGCGTATTGGGTATGCACGTCGTGCAGATCCATCTGGCTGTCATGCAGCCATTCGCGCAGCGAGCGGCGGTTCTCCGGCTCGTTCATTTCCAGCCAGGTTTCCCACATGCTTTCCAGCGCGCGCGGCGCGTCGGCTTCCGGCGGCTGCGGTTCGCTGAACTCGTTGCGCTCGACGCCGATCACGTTGGAGACCAGCACCGTGTGGTGCGCGGTTACGGCGCGGCCGGACTCGGTGATCACCGTCGGGTGCGGCAGGCCGTGTTCGTTACAGGCGTCGCCGATGCCCCAAATCACGTTGTTGGCATATTCGTTCAGGCCGTAGTTCACCGAGCAATCGGACTGCGAGCGGGTGCCTTCGTAGTCGACGCCCAAGCCGCCGCCCACGTCGAAGCACTGAATGTTGACGCCCAGCTTGTGCAGCTCAACGTAGAAGCGCGCCGATTCGCGCACGCCGGTGGCGATGTCGCGAATGTTGGCCAGTTGCGAACCCAGGTGGAAGTGCAGCAGCTGCAGGCTGTCGAGGCGGCCCGCTTCACGCAGGGTTTCCACCAGCTTCAGCACCTGCACCGCCGCCAGGCCGAACTTGGATTTTTCGCCGCCGCTCGACTGCCATTTGCCGGAGCCTTGGGACGCCAGACGCGCACGCACGCCCAGGCGCGGTATGACGTTCAGCCGCTCGGCTTCTTCCAGCACCAGGTTGATCTCGGACATCTTCTCGATCACCAGGTACACCTTGTGCCCCAGCTTTTCCCCGATCAGCGCCAGGCGAATGTATTCACGATCTTTATAGCCGTTACAGACGATCACCGAACGGGTCATGCCGGCATGCGCCAGCACCGCCATCAGCTCAGCCTTGGAGCCGGCTTCCAGCCCCAGCGGTTCGCCGGAGTTCACCAGCGATTCAATCACGCGGCGGTGTTGGTTCACCTTGATCGGATACACCAGGAAATAACCGCCCTGGTAGCCGAAGGACTCACGCGCGCGTTTGAACGCGGCGTTGATAGAGCGCAGGCGATGCTGAAGGATCTGCGGGAAGCAGAACAGCGCCGGCAGACGTTGGCCGTCTTTCTGGCGCGTTTTCACCAGTTCTGCCAGATCGACGCGCGCCTGCGGGACATCCGGGTCCGGGCACACGCTGATATGGCCCAGCTCGTTGACGTCATAGTAATTGTTGCCCCAGTAGGCGACGTTATAAGTACGCAGCATCTTGCTGGCATTACGATCATTCATGGCAACCTCCTGCATGGAGCGCAAAGATAAAGACTCGCCCGCAACCGGCGGGCGGTGAATCAACAGATCATCAGACATGGTTCGCCTCACATTCCGCACTGACGAAACCGTCAGCCACTATCGCAGCTACAACCCGCGAGAACAACCCAACAAGCCGCGCCGGCGGCAGCGAAGAGAACTGCCGTTCGCGGTCAGCGATCGGTTTATCACTCATATAATTGTAAGACACCCTGTTCAAACCTCGTGAATCGGGCCAAGAAACATCCCACAGGAAGGCTGCAGGCTACCCTTGTTCAGTTCTTCAGACGACCGTTAGCCGGCCCGAGAATCCTGAGTAGCGGCCAAGTGTTTATCGCACCTGGTAAGTGACAGAGAGACAAGACGGGAAATAGCAGAAGAATGTGCGCCAGAACGGCACTGCTGTTGGGAACCAACAACCGGTAGACAACGGATCATTAATCCAACCACCTCCACGCGCGCCGTTCACAGTGAACGACCCAGCCTCTAAAATAGTGTAAGAACGTGACCGTTCGATGAAGCGGCGGCGCCACGGCGAACGCCCGCGACGGATAATAGCGCAACGCCGGCGAATGCAAAGCGGAAGTTTATCACATCTTCCCCAGCGCCAATCGCCGTACTGTGCAGCAAATGAACCGCGCGCGCAGTTTATACCGGTAAGAAGGTGAAAAAGCAAAATGAAAATTCGCCGAAAACTGTTTCAAGCGATGAAAATGGCGCCAACCCGTTTGCGTAAAAGAGCGAAAGCGCAAAAAATTACTGGCAATCTGGCTAAACCCTGACCTAAAATAGACGTCCAGATGTTAATCCATCTATACTGGTTAACTGATAAACTGCTTAACGGCTTTGCCTGAGGGGCGTTGCAGGATGCATCTCGCGCCATCAGCGGAAGACCCTTCGCTTTGATGCCGGATCTCCAGCGCTGTGCAGTAATTTCTAACCCGTCTTATGCAAGGTAAAGAACACAATGGCTAAACACCTCTTCACGTCCGAATCCGTCTCCGAAGGACATCCCGATAAAATCGCCGATCAGATCTCCGATGCCGTCCTCGACGCCATCCTGGAACAAGATCCGAAGGCGCGCGTCGCCTGCGAAACCTACGTGAAAACCGGCATGGTGCTGGTCGGCGGTGAAATCACCACCAGCGCCTGGGTCGATATCGAAGAGATCACCCGCAAGACCGTGCGCGAGATCGGCTACGTTCATTCGGACATGGGCTTTGACGCCAACTCCTGCGCAGTATTGAGCGCCATCGGTAAACAATCCCCGGACATCAATCAGGGCGTTGACCGTACCGATCCTCTCGAGCAGGGCGCCGGCGATCAGGGCTTGATGTTTGGCTACGCCACCAACGAAACCGACGTGCTGATGCCGGCCCCGGTGACCTACGCGCACCGTCTGGTGCAGCGCCAGTCCGAAGTGCGGAAAAACGGCACCCTGCCGTGGCTGCGTCCGGACGCGAAGAGCCAGGTGACCTTCCAGTACGACGACGGCAAAATCGTCGGCATCGACGCCGTGGTACTGTCCACCCAGCACTCAGAAGACATCTCGCTGAAAGATCTGCAAGAAGCGGTGATGGAAGAGATCATCAAACCGGTCCTGCCGGCGGAATGGCTGACGGCGGGCACCAAATACCACATCAACCCGACCGGCCGTTTCGTTATCGGCGGCCCGATGGGCGACTGCGGCCTGACCGGCCGTAAAATCATCGTCGACACCTACGGCGGCATGGCTCGCCACGGCGGCGGCGCCTTCTCCGGTAAGGATCCGTCCAAGGTTGACCGTTCCGCGGCTTACGCGGCGCGCTACGTGGCGAAAAACATCGTCGCCGCCGGCCTGGCCGATCGCTGCGAGATTCAGGTGTCTTACGCTATCGGCGTAGCGGAACCGACCTCCATCATGGTGGAAACCTTCGGTACCGAGAAAGTGCCAACCGAGCAGCTGACGCTACTGGTGCGCGAATTCTTCGATCTGCGCCCATATGGCCTGATCCAGATGATGGATCTGCTGCAACCGATCTACCGCGAAACTGCTGCCTACGGCCACTTCGGCCGCGAGCACTTCCCGTGGGAAGCGACCGACAAAGCCGCACTGCTGCGCGATGCCGCCGGCCTGAAATAAGCCCCGACATCAACATGAAAACGGCGAGCCTGGGCTCGCCGTTTTTTTTGAGCAGATGGGTGCTCCTGGATCAACGCATCGACTGCCGGCAAGCGGAGGCAAAGCCCCCGCCGCCGGGTTGCCTTACCGTTCGGATTCGTAAGCCAAAATGGCCGCAACCTCCGTAGTGCCCGATCGGATCCGCAGCTCACACAGCGTGCTGCGGGTTATCCATGCCAGTGATATTACCGTGGCACAAATAACCACCAATTTTAACAGGCTCCGTTTGTTCGGCATCATGCCTTCTTCTCCTTGCCTCGCGGCGGGTAAGAGGCTAACTTAACGTTGTCACGCGTTAGAGTAGGCCTCGGGTTGATGGATATCGACTCGGGGCTTTTCTCTTTATCTCTTTCGCACGGGCTCCAGAGACAAAGATCCAGAGCACCCGCCCGCAGTATATTCACTTCCCCCTCTCTTCCCGCGTTCCTTTTCACGTTAAATGTCTTTCTTGCGCAGCGGCACGCAACGCCTTGTAAGGCGTTGAAAAAAGGCCCAGCAACGCTGGGCCCTTGAGGGCAGAGAAAACAAGGTGAGAGCGAGGCTTACGACGTCTGCTTACGCAGCAGATAAACGAAGTACGGCGCACCGATAAAGGTCGCCAATAACCCGGCGGGGATCTGATACGGGAACAGCAGCATCCGCCCGCACCAGTCGGCAAACACCATCAGCAAGCCGCCCAGCAGCGCGGCGATCACCATCTGCGGCAGCGCGCGGCGGAAGCCCAGCATGCGCGCCATATGCGGCGCCATCAGCCCGACAAAGCTCAACGGCCCGACGGTCAGGGTCGCCATCGCGGTCAGCACGGCAGCCAATAAAAGAATGGCCAACCGCGCCGGCGTCAGCGCAATGCCCACCGAACGGGCGGTGGCGCCGCCGAGCGGCAGGATGGTCAACCAACGGCGGCACAGCGGCGCCAATACCATCAGGCCGGCGGCCACCAGCGCGGTACGCAGCGCCTGCGCCGGCTCCACCGAATAGGTCGAGCCGGAGAGCCAGGTCAGCAAGCCCCCCATACGCGGATCGCCGCTGGCCAACAGCAGGAAGATGACAGTGGTAAAGGCGGTGCTGAGCGCGATACCGGCGAGCAGCATACGTTCCGCCGAGAAACCGCCGCGGCCTGCGGCGATCATGATGATAAGCAGCGTCGCGGCCGCCCCCAGGCTGCCGGCGGGCAGCAGCCAAACGAAGGCGTCGCCCGGCACCATAAACAGCATCATCACGACGCCAAAAGCGGCGCCGGAACTAATGCCCAGCACTTCCGGGCTGGCCATCGGGTTGCCGGTCAATTTCTGGATCAGCGTGCCAGCGACCGCCAGCATCATGCCCGCCGCCAGCGCCGACAGCACCCGCGGCCAGCGCCACGGCAGCAAGGAGTCCAGTTCCGCGCCCAGGCTCCAGTGCCAGCCGCCGGCATTTTTGCCCAGCATCAGCGCCAGCGTCAGGCCGATCAGCAGTACGAGGCCCCCCACCAGGATCCAGGCAGGCAGATTCCCGCGTTCGGCAGGCACCTTGTCGCCGAGGTTCATCGGCGGCGGCGTGGCGGCGCTGCGCAAACGCGGCAGCAGCCACAGCAGCAGCGGAGCACCGAACAGCGCGGTGGCCGCGCCGGTCGGGATCTCGCGCCACACCTGCGTTACCCCGAGCATCACCTGATCGGTCAACCACAGCAACAGCGCCCCCAGCAACGGCGCCAACATCATGCGGTGCGCCAGGCGGCGCGCGCCCAACATCTTCGCCATCAGCGGTGCAAACAGGCCGATAAAGCCGATAACGCCCACCGCACTCACCAACATGGCGCTGAAGATAATGGCCAGCCCCAGGGTGCAGAAGCGCGCCATCGATAGCCCCAGCCCCAGGTTGCGCGCCACGCCGTCGTCCAGCCCCAGCAGCGTCAGCGGGCGCAGCAACAGCGCCGCCAGCGCGCCGGCCACCAGCAAACGCGGCAGAATGAACTGCACGGCGCTCCAGTCCTGTTGGTTCAACGCGCCAGTGCCCCACAGGAACATGCCCTGCAGCTGATCGTAATGAAACAGCGCCAACAGGCTGTTGACCGCGCCGCAGTACAGCCCCAGCACCAGCCCGGCCAGAATCAGCGTGACCGGCGACATCCGCTTGCCCCAGGCGACGCCGAACACCAGCCCGCCCACCACAATCGCGCCCACCATAGCGGCCAGTTGGCGAGTGAATTCGCCCCCCGGCAGCACCCACAGCGTGGCGATGGTCAGGCCGAGCTGGGCGCCGGCGGCAACGCCGAGCGTCGACGGCTCCGCCAACGGATTGCGCAGCACCTGCTGGAACAGGACGCCGACCAACCCCAGACCGGCGCCGGCCAACAGCGACACCGTCAACCGCGGCAGCAGGCTGTAATGGAACAGCATTTGCCGCACGTCGTCGATGTCCGGCGCGCTGAGCGCCCGCACCCATTGCGCCGGCGGCAGCTGCTGCGCCAGGTTGTATATCGTCAGGCCGCCTGCCGCCGCCAGCAACAGCAGGATCAGCGTCAGCGGTAATCTCCGGATGCCTGCATTCATGCCGCACTCTCCTGGGCCTGCGCCAACAGGCGGCAAAACCGCATCGTCGACAGCGTGGCGCCGTAGAACCACACCGCCGGCACCTGCCGCAGCTGGTTTTGCCGCACAAAGGGCAACGACTGCCACAGCGGCGTCGCGCTGACCTTGTCCATCATCGCCTGATTGCCGTGATCCAGATAAATGACCCGCGCGTTACGCACCGTAGCCAACCGTTCAATCCCCACCACCGCCGTGCCCCAAAAGTCGGTTTGCTCCTGCCAAGCATTGCGGATGCCCAGTTGGTCCATCGCTTCCTGGAACAGGCTTTTCTGGCCGATGATCAACGCATGGCGCGTGTCGATCAGCGAAAACAACAGCAGCGGTTGCCGGGTATAGCTTTGCAGGCGCTGACGCGCGTCCTGCATAAAGCCGTCGAACTGCGCCAGGTGGTTTACCGCCCGGCTTTCTATGCCCAACCGCTGGCCCAGCGCCAGCAGCGACTGGCGGGCGACGGTCAGCGGTTTGCCGCTGCCGTCGTTGAAGCCGAAGCTCATGGTTGGCGCGATGGGTTGGATTTTTCGCGGCGTCGGGCCATAGCCTTGCGACAGCAACACCAGCGAAGGCTGGAGCTGCTGCAGCAGTTCGAGGTTAGGTTCGGTGCGCTGACCGACGTCGACCACCGTCGCCGGCAGCTTCGGCTCCGCCACCCACAGGTTGTAGTTATGCACATCGGCCACCGCCAGCGGCGTCACGCCCAATGCCAGCAGCAGTTCGATCGGCAGCCATTCCAGCGCCGCAACGCGCGCGATATCCGGCGGCGCATCCGCCGCCCGGCCGGGCAACGAGCCCAACAGCGGTGACAGCGCCAGCGCCATCAACAAACGGCGGCGCAGCGGATCGTGAGAAGAAGTGAATGCAGAAGACATCAGTAGACAAAACTCACCGGCGCGCCGCCGCTCGGGTGCGGCAACGTGCCCATAGGAATACCGTAAATTTGCTCCAGCACCGGCCCCTGCATCAGTTCCAGCGGGCCGCCCTGAGCGATCATTTCACCGCCGCGCAGCGCCACCAGATGATCGCAGTAGCGCGCCGCCATGTTGATGTCGTGCAGCACGGCGATCACCGTGAGATCGCGTTCGCGGCTCAAGCGCTGAATGAGCGCCAGCACCTCGACCTGGTGCGCGATGTCCAGCGCCGACGTCGGTTCGTCGAGCAGCAGGCAGCGGCTGTCCTGCGCCACCATCATCGCCAGCCAGGCGCGTTGGCGCTCGCCGCCGGACAGGCTGTCCACCAGGCGGTTGGCGAACGGCTTCAGCCCCACCAGTGAAATGGCCTCTTCAACCAACTGGCGATCGTTGGCGCCAAAACGCCCCAGCGCGCCGTGCCACGGATAGCGGCCGACGGCCACCAGCTCACGCACCGTCATGCCTTCCGCCGCCGGCAACTGCTGCGGCAGGTAGGCCACCTGGCGGGCGAAGGATTTGCTGTCCCACTGCGCCAACGGCTGCCGATTGAGCAAGACCTGGCCGCCGCTGGGCGCATGGTGCCGCCCGAGCAGTTTCAACAGCGTGGATTTACCGGAACCGTTGTGACCGATCAGGCCGCAGACGTTGCCCTGGGGAAAACTGAGCGACAGCGGTTGCAGCAGCACCCGACCGGGGACGGCGAAGCTGGCGTTATCCAGCGCGAAGGCCGCGCCGGGATTAAGAAGTTTGTCCTGCATAGATCCTGCTTTGTCCGGGGCGACGCGGCGCCGCCCCGGCTATCCGGTTAGAAACGGAAGGTTGCGGTGGCGACCACCTGGCGTTCTGCGCCCCAGTAGCAGGCGTAGTCGCGGTAGCAGCTCGACACGTAGGTCTTGTCGAACAGGTTGTTGATGTTGACGCCCACGGACGAGCCCGGCAGGCCAAAGCGCGCCAGATCGTATTTAATGGTGGCGTCCACCAGCGTGTAGTCTGGCACCTTGAAGGTGGTGTTATCGCTGTTGAAGCTCGAGCTGGAGCCAACGTAACGCACCCCGGAACCCAGCGTCAAACCGCTCACCGCCGTTTCGTGGAAGGTATAATCCGCCCACAGCGACGCCATGTGTTTCGGCACTTCGACGGTCGGTTTGCCCTGATAGGTATTGTCCTTGGTGTATTTCGCATCGGTATAGGTATAGGAGGCGATCAGGTTGACGTTGGCATTCAACGCCGCCTTGGCTTCCAGCTCCACGCCGCGCGAACGGATCTCGCCGCTCTGCACGCTGAACTGCGCGTTATCCGGATCCGGCGTCAGGTTGTTGTTCTTGGTCAGCTGATACAGGGCACCGGTCAGCACGATCGGACGATCCTTCGGCACGTATTTCACGCCGGCTTCATACTGCTTGCCGATCGACGGCTTGAATGTGCTGCCCCCTTGCGTCGTGCCCAGATTCGGTTCAAACGATTCGCTGTAGCTGAAATACGGCGTCACGCCGTTGTCGAACAGGTAGTTGAGGCCGCCGCGCCAGGTGAACTGGCGATCGGTCTGCTGGCTCGTCGAACTCGTATCGCGGTTATAAGCGGAAGTCTTCGCCCAGTCATAGCGCCCGCCCAGCGTCAATAGCCACTGGTTCCACTCCCCTTGCTCCTGCACATACAGGCCGGTTTGCTCCTGACGGTTCAGGTAATGGTAAGGGAAGTTGATATTGACCGCGTCATTCCCGTATTGCGGATTGGTCATGCTCAGACCGTCCGCAGAGCCAAATGCGGCATTGATATCGTTACGCATGCGCATGTAGTCCACGCCGAACAACAGCGTGTGGTCGATATCGCCGGTTTTCACCTTCGCCTGCGCCTGGGTATCCACAGAGAAATTGTTCAGGTGTTCTTTCGACTGGACATAGGCGCGATTAATCGTCGTCGGCGTCGCCGCAGAAACGCCGCTGCCATAGATGCTCTTCATGTCGGTTTCCAGCTGCATATAGCGCAGATTCTGGCGCACCGCCCAGGTATCGTTGAAGGCATGTTCGAAGCTGTAGCCGATCATCCGCTGTTTGCGGGAGGTGTAGTTGCTGGCTTCGCCTTCGTTGAAATCGGTCGGCAGCTTACCGCCGTTCGGCAGCGGGATCAGCGTGCCCTGCTTCGGCAGCCAGCCGTAATAACCGGTATAAGGATCGTTTTGAATGTTGGCCAACAGCGTGAAGTTGGTTTTGTCATCCGGACGCCAGCTAAAGGACGGTGCGATCGCATAGCGCTTCTCTTTGCTCATGTTCTGCTGCGAATCGCTGTCTTTCGCCAGGCCGGTCAGGCGGTAAGAATAGATACCCTGATCGTCCAGCGCGTCGCTGAAATCGAAACCGGTCTGGAACAGGTTATCGGTGCCCATTTTGAACTGAATTTCGCGCAGCGGCTCGGTGGTTGGCCGTTTGCTGACCATCGCGACCAGGCCGCCGGGGTTGCTTTTGCCGTACAGCACCGAGACCGGGCCGCGCAGTAGCTCGGCGCGCTCAAGGAAGTAAGGATCGATGGACGCTTCGCTGTAGTTGTCGCCCAGCAACCGCAGGCCATCCAGATACTGGGTGGTGTTGGTGGCCGGGAAGCCGCGGATCGCCACCGCATCATAGGTCGTGGAGCTGCCGCGGCTGGCGAATACGCCCGGCGCATAGGCCAGAGCGCCCTTCACCGTATCCGGCTGACGCATGTCCATCTCTTCACGCGTTACTACGGAAACGGACTGCGGGTTCTTTTCGATCGGCGTATCGGTTTTGGTGCCGGTGGCGCTGCGCTTGGCGACATAGGTGCCGACCGGCCCCCAGGCGCTTTCCTGCTGGGCGGTATTGCTACCGCCCACAACGGTAATCGTGTCTTCCTTGGCGGCCGGCTTGGCGTCGGCGGAAAAAGCCGGCATCGCCAGCGTGCCCAACGCCGCAGCGACGGTGATGGCTAACGCGCTGACGGGGGTACGGCCCTGCTTGGCCGCGGATGATGAAAGACGCTTGGTCGGCATAGTTGATTTCTCTGATGAATTATTAAATGACGAATGTAAACGATAATAATTATTATAAGCGTCGCATTTTATGCAGAAGCCAAATTAAACTGCAAGCCGAATTCATAGGGCAAATAGGTTAAGGATTAGGCGCTTAGCCATGCGGTTAACAGGGAAATAAAACGAGCGGAAAAACAAAAAAGCCCGCAACCAAGGTTACGGGCTTAATAACAAAGAAAAAATTTTCACCGGGGCCGACGCCCCGGTAGCGATTACTGGCCGAACATATCCTTGATCCAGCCGGCGACGCCATCGCCATCTTTTTGCTCACCCGCCGCCGGTTGCTGCTGTTGCTGCACCGCCGCCTGGCTGGCCTGGCACAATCCCTGCGGATTGTCGGTCCAGACCGGGATGGTGCGCCAGCTGCCGCCGCCGCAAATAAAGTTGCCGGCAGAGTCGATGCTCATCTGGTTAATGCCTTCCGGCGGCTGCAGCATCAGCGGCAGCGGCGTCTGGTTTTCCAGATAGCGACGATAGAGGGTCAACGCACCGTTGGCGCCGGTCAGCTTGGCCGGGCCGTTGTTGTCGCGCCCCACCCAGGCGATCGCCACTTCCTTGCCGTCGATGCCGGCGAACCAGCTGTCGCGCAGATCGTTGGTGGTACCGGTTTTCGCCGCCAGGTTATAGTTCGGGAACTTCACCGACAGCGAGCGGGAAGTCCCGCGCGCCACGCCCTGCTGCATCGCGTACAACGTCAGGTAAGCGGCCTGCGCCGGCACCATGCGTTCCGCCTGAGGGAAGCTCTGGTACAGCACCGTGCCGTCTTCGGCGATCACCGAACGCACCGCCGACAGCGGCGCACGGTTACCGCCGCTGGCGATGGTCTGGTACTCCTGAGCGACTTCCATCGGCGTCAGGCCGATCGCCCCCAGCAGCATCGACGGCACCGGGTTGATCTCCGCTTTCGGGATCCCCAGGCGTTGCAGCGTAGCGCTGATCTGATCCAGCCCGACCGACAGGCCTAGGTTCACCGTCGGCACGTTCAGCGAGTTGGCCAACGCATCCACCAGCATCACCTGACCGCGGAATTTACGGTCATAGTTGTTCGGCTGCCAGACGGCGCCGTTTGGCTGTTTCAGCGACAGCGGCGCATCCGCCAGCCAGGTGTTGAGGCGGTATTTATCCGGTTCGGACAGCGCGGTCAGGTACGTCGGCGGCTTGGCCAGCGAGCCGACCAGGCGGCGCGCCTGCATGGCGCGGTTGAAGCCGGCGAACTGCGGGTTGGCGCCGCCGACCATGGCGCGCACTTCACCGCTGAAGCGATCGACGATCACCATTGCCGCTTCCAGATCCTGCAGGTGGCGCGCAGCGCGCAGCGCCGGGATGCCGTCTTCGACCGCTTTTTCCGCCGCGTCTTGCGACACCGGATCCAGCGTGGTGAAGATCTTCACGCCGGACAGGTCATTGACCTTATCGCCCAGCTTGGTTTGCAGTTCCTGACGCACCATCTGCATAAACGCCGGCTGTGGCGTAATGACGCCGCCTTTCGGCTGCACGCCCAGCGGACGCGCGCTCAGCATGTCATACAGCTCGCCGTCGATCACGCCCTGGTTCTGCAGCAGTTTGAGCACCAGGTTGCGGCGTTCCAGCGCCAGTTTCGGGTTGCGCCACGGGTTATACAGCGACGCGCCCTTGACCATGCCGACCAGCAACGCCTGCTGATCGAGGCTCAGCTCGTCCACCGGACGGCCGAAGTAATACAGGCTGGCCAACGGGAAACCGCGGATCTGGTCGCTGCCGCTCTGGCCGAGGTACACCTCGTTCAGATACAGCTCCAGGATGCGGTCTTTGCTGTAACGGTAATCCACCAACAGCGCCATATAGGCTTCGTTGGCCTTACGCCACAGCGAACGTTCGTTGGTCAGGAACAGGTTCTTCACCAGCTGCTGCGTCAGGGTACTGCCGCCCTGCACCGCACGACCGGCGGTCAGGTTGGCCAGCACCGCGCGGCCGATGGAGTACGGGCTGATGCCGTCATGCTCATAGAAATGGCGGTCTTCCGTGGCGATCAGCGTGTCTACCAACAGATCCGGGAAACCGGAACGCGGCACGAACAGGCGCTGTTCACCGTTAGGCGACTGCAGCATGGTGATAAGACGCGGATCGAGGCGGAAGAAGCCGAAGCTGCGGCCGCTGTCCAGATTTTCGATCTTCGCCAGGCGGTTGTTCTGGAAGTCGAGACGGGCGCGGATCTGCCCTTCTTTACCATCCGGGAAGTCGAACGGGCGGCGCAGCATTTCGATGCTGTTGGCCTGCACGGTAAACTCGCCCGGGCGCGTCATGCGGCTGACCTGACGGTACTGCATGCCCTCCAGCAGGTTGACCATCTCCTTCTTGCTGTACGGCATGCCCGGTTCCAGGTTGACCATGCGGCCGTACACCGCCGCCGGCAGCTGCCAGACTTTACCGTCGATGCGGCTGCGGATCTGCGAGTCCAGGTAGACGCCATAGATCGCCAACAGGACGGCGATCACCAGGATCAGTTTGATAAACAGGCCAAGCCAACGGCGTTTTTTACGCGGCGGAGTCGCTTTTACCTTACGCGGCATGCGTTCCTCCTCCTCTTCATACTCATCATCGTCATACTCGTCTTCTTCGTAATCGTCATAATCGTCGTCTCGGCGACGGCGCGGCGGCTTGCGCGACGCAGTGCTTTTTGGTTGTTTTCCTTTGCGCCCGATGGGCTCGCGGTCATCCCCAGCCATGGCTGTTGTTCTCCGAGCTTGCCGACACTGCCGGCCATGATTAGTCGCTTAATCTGTGCCTACGCCGCAGCGCTGACCAGAAGAAACATCTGAATTCCAAACCTTAAATGATCGCGACCTACTGATATTTCTTCGTTCGGCGCGTCGGTACCGCCGTGGCCGGATCGTCCGGCCAAACGTGTTTCGGGTAGCGGCCCTTCATCTCTTTTTGCACCTCGCGATAGGCGCCTTGCCAGAAGGCCGCCAGATCGCCGGTGATTTGCAACGGCCGGTGCGCCGGTGAGAGTAACTCAAGCACCACCGGGATGCGACCCTCCGCCAACATCGGGCTGCGCTGCTCGCCGAACACCTCCTGCAAACGCACCGCCAGCGCCGGCGGTTTGCCGGCCTCATAACGGATCGGCAGGCGGCTGCCGGTCGGCACAGTGTAATGAGTGGGTAGCGCATTATCCAGCCGCTGCTTTTGCTGCCAGTCCAGCAGACGGGACAGCGCTTCGGCGATGTTGACCTGCTTCAAGCCGCGCAGATCGCGCACGCCGTTCAGCGACGGCAACAGCCACTGCTCCAGCGCCGCCAGCAGCGGCTCTTCATCCATCGCCGGCCACTCCGCTTCCGGCAGCCAGGCTTGCGCGCACTGCAGGCGCACCCGCAATTGTTCAGCGGCGCCCTCCCAGTTGAGCACCGCCAGCCCCTGCGCACGCACCCAGTCGAGCAGCGCTTGCTGCAGCTCTTCGTCCGCCGGTTTTGCCAGCGGCTGAGCGCGCAGCGTCAGACGACCGATCTGCTGGCGCTTCCAGGCGCGCAACGTGCCCTTATCTTCATCCCATTCCACTGCCGTGCGCTGCATGACAATCGCCGGCAGCTGCGCCGCCAGGGCTTCGATGTCCACCGGCAGCGCCAGCAGGATACGCGCATCGGGGCTGTTGTGGCCCTGCAACAGGCTGGGAACGATAAGCCAGGGGGCGCGCGACAGCGCCTCGTCCTGGTTCATCGCCGCCCCCAGGCCGTTGGCCAGCAGGTAGCGGCCGTCCTGGCCACGGCGCTGGGCGATACGATCGGTAAACGCCTGCGCCAACAGACGCGGCGCCAGATCGGCGTCGATTTGCCCCGCACGTTGCGGCAGGCGTTTGGCCAACTGTGCGGCGCGCTGCCGCCAGTTCGGTTGCGGGCGGCTCAGCCAATAACCGATATCCATCTGCCCGCCGCGCGGCGGTTCTTCCAGCAACGCCGCCAACAACGCCGCCGTCGCCAGGCCGTCGGCGCCCAGTGCCGCGCCGGCGACCAGCATCGCCGCCAGTCGCGGCTCGCACCCCAGCGCGGCCATCTGGCGCCCCGGCGCGGTAAGTTTGCCGCCGTCATCCGTGGCTCCCAGCCGGTGCAACAGCGCCCTGGCCGCTGCCAATGCCGCCGCCGAAGGCGCATCAAGCCAGGTCAGCTGCGCCGGATCATGGCACCCCCACTGCAGCAATTCGAGCCAGAAGCCGGTGAGATCGCTCTGTAAAATGTCCGGTTCGGCATGTTCCGCCGCGCGCTCCGCCTGTTCTTTGGCGAACAGATGCCAGCAAATGCCCGGCTCCAGGCGCCCGGCGCGCCCGGCACGCTGCACCATCGAGGCTTGACTGATGCGCTGCGTCGCTAGCCGTGTTAAGCCGTTGCGTACGTCGTAACGCGCCACGCGCTCCAGGCCGCTGTCCACCACCAGCCGAATGCCCTCGATCGTCAGGCTGGTTTCGGCGATGTTGGTCGCCAGCACCACCTTGCGGCGGCCAGGCGCCGCCGGCTGAATCGCTTTTTGCTGTTGCGCCAGAGGCAGGGCGCCATACAGCGGGCAAAGATCGGTATCGCTCGCCACCTCGCCGGTCAATCGCTCCAGCACCCGATTGATCTCCGCCACGCCCGGCAGGAACAGCAGCAAAGACCCCGGCTGTTCGGCCAGCAACCGCTTCACCGCCGCCGCTACGCCGTCCTCCAGCCGCTGATGGTTGGCCAACGGCTGATACAGACGCTCAACCGGGAAGCTACGCCCCTCGGACACCACCACCGGCGCTTCCGGCAGCAGCTGCGACAGGCGAGCGTTGTCCAGGGTGGCCGACATGATCAGCAGTTTCAGATCGTCGCGCAGCCCTTGCTGCACGTCGAGCAGCAGCGCCAGCGCCAGATCGGCCTGCAGGCTGCGTTCGTGGAATTCATCGAGGATCACCAGCGACACGCCCTGCAGCTCGGCATCCTGCTGCAGCATGCGGGTGAGAATGCCTTCCGTCACCACTTCCAGCCGGGTCTGCGGCCCGCTTTTACTTTCGGCGCGCATGCGGTAGCCCACGGTCTGGCCGGGCTCCTCCCCCAGTTGCTGCGCCAGGCGATAGGCGACGTTTTTCGCCGCCAGCCGCCGCGGCTCGAGCATGATAATGCGCCCCGGCAACCCGGCCTTAGCCAGGATCTGCAGCGGCAGCCAGGTGGATTTACCGGCGCCGGTCGGGGCGTGCAACAGCACCTGAGGAGCGGACTGCAACGCAGCCAGCAACTCATCAAGCACCGCGCTGACGGGCAATGAAGACACTGAACTCTCCGTGGTGGTTAACGTTAAACGGCGTACAGTGTAGCATTAGCTTTGCCCCCGTAGCCTTTCAAACTGCGGCGGCGTTAGCTATAGTACGGAGCTCGTCCATGCGTCCCGCTTCGCGCGCGACCGCTGCAAACCGTATCCAGGTCTGTCCCGACGGATTTGTCATTATTTACCGAGCCCCCATGTCCAATTCGCGCCGCCTGTTTTTCGCCCTGTCCTTGCCTGATGCCCTGCAACAGCAGGTGATCCGCTGGCGCGCCGAGGCGTTTACGCCAGAGGCCGGCCGACCGGTGGCGGCGGCCAATTTGCACCTGACGCTGGCGTTTCTCGGCGAGGTCACCGCGCAGAAAGAGCTGGCGCTGCGCAAACTGGCCGGCCGCATCGTTCAACCCGGCTTCAGCATGCGGCTCGACGATCTCGGCCATTGGCCGCGCCCCGGCGTGGTCTGGCTCGGTACCCGCCGCGCGCCGCGCGGGCTTCTGCAGCTGGCCGAGCTGCTGCGTTCGCAGGCCGCCCGCAACGGCTGCCATCAAAGCGCGCTGCCGTTCCATCCGCACATCACGCTGTTGCGCGCCGCCACCCAGCCGGTGGCCATCCCGCCGGCGACGCCGGGCTGGGCGTTCAGCGCCGACGCCTTTTCCTTATATGAGTCGGTGTTCGAAAACGGCCGCACCCGCTATCAACACCTCGAACAGTGGCCGCTGGCCAAGCAGGCATCCGCATGATTTTCTCTCCACCGCTGCGTTCCGCCACGCTGATCAAACGTTACAAGCGCTTTCTGGCGGACGTGATCACCCCGGAAGGGGAAACCTTTACGCTGCACTGCGCCAATACCGGCGCCATGACCGGCTGCGCCACGCCCGGCGATACCGTTTGGTACTCCACTTCGGATAATCCCAAGCGCAAATACGCCCACAGCTGGGAGTTGACCCATACCCAACAGGGGCACTGGATCTGCGTCAATACCCTGCGTGCCAACGCGCTGGTGCGCGAGGCAATCGAACACAATTTAATCAATGAATTATCCGGTTACAGTAAAATCAGCGGCGAAGTGAAATACGGTGGTGAAAACAGCCGTATCGATTTGTTATTACAGGCAGAAAATCGGGTTAACTGCTATATTGAAGTTAAGTCAGTCACATTACTGCAACAACAACGTGGTTACTTTCCTGATGCGGTAACGCTCAGAGGGCAAAAGCACCTGCGTGAGTTGCTCAGCGTGGTTGAAAGCGGGCAACGGGCGGTGTTGTTCTTTGCCGTGTTACACAGCGGTATTGAGCAGGTCGCACCGGCACATCATATAGATGAGCGCTATGCGGCGCTGTTGGCACAGGTCCGGCAGTTGGGAGTGGAAGTGGTTTGTTACGGGGCAAAGTTATCACCTGACGGTATTTATCTCTGCGATAAGCTGCCGTTTTTTATCGATTAGCGCAGTCGGTCCCTATAAATAGACAACCGACCAGCACGATCGCCAAATACGCCCTCCTTCACACGATTGTCAAGCGGGCGACAGGAATAATTGCCAACCTACCTTCCTTCTGTTATTTATAGCGGCCTGTTTTTCCCCCGCATTGGGGATTCGATAGTGCGTGTGTATGTAGGAGAAGCAACATGCAAGAAGGGCAAAACCGTAAAACCTCGTCCTTGAGCATTCTCGCCATCGCTGGGGTGGAGCCGTACCAAGAGAAGCCGGGCGAAGAGTACATGAACGACGCCCAGTTGTCGCATTTCAAGCGCATTCTTGAAGCGTGGCGCAACCAGCTCAGGGACGAAGTGGACCGTACTGTATCGCATATGCAAGAAGAGGCAGCCAACTTCCCTGATCCGGCCGACCGTGCTACCCAGGAAGAAGAGTTCAGCCTTGAACTGCGTAACCGTGAACGCAAACTGATCAAAAAGATCGAGAAAACGCTGAAGAAAGTGGAAGACGATGATTTCGGCTACTGCGAATCTTGTGGCGTGGAGATCGGCATTCGTCGCCTCGAAGCGCGTCCGACCGCCGATCTGTGCATCGACTGCAAGACGCTGGCTGAGATCCGCGAAAAGCAGATGGCCGGCTAATACCGTTGTTACCGCTGCGGCGTGCGCACCTGCGTGCGCCGCACAGAGAAAAGGGAACCTCTCCCCTCTGATATGCAAGAAAGTCATTATGTGGGGCGCTTTGCCCCATCGCCTTCCGGGGATCTGCATTTCGGTTCGCTGATTGCCGCTCTGGGAAGCTACCTTCAGGCTCGCGCCCAACGCGGGCAGTGGCTGGTTCGCATCGAAGATATCGACCCGCCGCGTGAAGTTCCCGGCGCCGCCGCTCGCATCCTGTCCGCGCTGGAACATTATGGTCTCCACTGGGACGGCCAGGTCATCTATCAATCCCAACGTCACGATGCCTATCGCGCCGCGCTGGATCTGTTGCAGCGCCAGGGGCTCAGCTATTACTGCACCTGCACCCGCAGCCGCATCCAGCACATCGGCGGATTGTACGACGGCCACTGTCGTGACTTACAGCTCGGCCCGCAGGGCGCCGCCATCCGCTTGCGCCAGACCGCGCCCGTTTACGGGTTCCACGACCGCCTGCAGGGAGAACTGCACGCCGATCCGGCGCTCGCGGGGGAAGACTTCATCATTCGCCGTCGCGACGGGCTGTTCGCTTACAACCTGGCGGTGGTGATCGACGACCATTTTCAGGGCGTGACCGAGATTGTGCGCGGCGCCGATTTGATCGAACCGACAGTGCGCCAAATCGCCCTCTATCGCCAGCTGCAGGCGCCGGTACCCACTTATGTGCATCTGCCGCTGGCCCTGGGCGCCAACGGCATCAAGCTGTCGAAGCAAAACCATGCGCCGGCATTGCCCGCAGGCGATCCGCGCCCGGTACTGATCGCCGCGCTGAAATTTCTGCGCCAACCGCTGCCGGAAAGCTGGCAAGATCTTGACCTGCCATTATTATTGAGCTGGGCGGTCGCACATTGGCGGTTGGAAAACGTGCCGCGTCAGGAGGCTATCCCTCTGGATGAAAACACGCCGGCATTCTCAAAGGAGCCATGGTGAGCTATGATTAGCCGCTATTTTTTGTTAGCTCCATTTTTATCAGTCACTATCGAGGTGTACCATTTTTACCCGAGTAGCCAACTTCTGTCGTAAGGTACTGACCCGCGATGACAAGCTGCCCCGCGACGACGCGGCGGCCGGCGATAAAAACGTAGTCCGCGAAGAGCGTGCCGCGGCGCCAAGCCGCCCTGCGCCGCAGCCGCGCGCCGCCGATAACGGCAGCAACGCCCCTGCCCGCCGCTCAACGCCGCGCAAGCGTCCGCCTTTTCCTATCGCCGAGAGCAACGACTCGATGACCGTGATCCCGCGCGAACAGCACTCGATCTCCCGTAAAGACATCAGCGAAAATGCGCTGAAAGTGCTTTATCGCCTGAACAAGTCCGGCTACGAAGCCTATCTGGTCGGCGGCGGCGTGCGCGATCTGTTGCTCGGCAAAAAGCCGAAAGACTTCGACATCACCACCAACGCCACGCCGGAGCAAGTGCGTAAGCTGTTCCGCAACTGCCGCCTGGTCGGCCGCCGTTTCCGCTTGGCGCACGTGATGTTCGGGCCGGAGATCATCGAAGTGGCCACCTTCCGTGGCCACCACGAACAGAATCAGGAATCCGACAAAAACTCGTCACAGCAGGCGCAAAACGGCATGCTGCTGCGCGACAACATCTTCGGCTCGATCGAGGAAGACGCCCAGCGCCGTGATTTCACCATCAACAGCCTGTACTACGGCGTGGCGGACTTCACCCTGCGCGATTACGTCGGCGGGCTGAACGATCTGAAACAAGGCGTGATCCGCCTGATTGGCGATCCGGAAACCCGCTACCGCGAAGATCCGGTGCGTATGCTGCGCGCGGTGCGCTTCGCCGCCAAGCTGGATATGCGCATCAGCGAAGAGACCGCCGAGCCGATCCCGCGCCTGGCCTCGCTGCTGCACGAGATCCCGCCGGCGCGCCTGTTCGAAGAATCCCTCAAGCTGCTGCAGGCGGGTTACGGTTTCCAGACCTACCTGAAGCTGTGCGAATACCAGCTGTTCCAACCGTTGTTCCCGCTGATCGCCCGCAACTTCACGCCGAACCACGATACGCCGATGGAGCGCATTCTGGCGCAGGTGCTGAAGAACACCGATCACCGTCTGCAGAACGACATGCGCGTCAACCCGGCCTTCCTGTTTGCCGCCATGCTGTGGTACCCGCTGCTGGAGCATGCGCAGAAGCTGGCGCAGGAAAGCGGTCTGGCCTACTACGACGCCTTCGCGCTGGCGATGAACGACGTACTCGACGAACAGTGCCGCTCGCTGGCCATCCCGAAACGCATCACCACGCTGGTGCGCGATATCTGGCAGCTGCAGCTGCGCCTGTCCCGCCGCCAGGGCAAACGTGCGCACAAACTGATGGAGCACCCGAAATTCCGCGCCGCTTATGATCTGCTGGCGCTGCGTGCGGAAGTGGAAGACAATCAGGAAATGCTGCGTCTGGCCGAGTGGTGGGGCGAGTTTCAGGACGCCACGCCGGCGCGGCAGAAAGCCATGCTGAGCACCCTGGGGGACGATCCGGCGCCGCGCCGCGCGCGTCAACGCCGTCCTCGCCGCCGGGCACCGCGTAAAGAAGGGGCATAATGATCCGCGTTTATATCGCGCTGGGCAGCAACCTGGCGCAGCCGCTGCAACAGGTTAAAGCCGCACTGGAGGCGCTGGAGCATCTCCCGCGCACCCGGCTGGTCACCTGTTCTTCGTTTTACCGCACCAAGCCGCTGGGGCCGCAAAACCAGCCGGACTTCCTCAACGCGGTGGTGGCGCTGGATACCCTGTTGCCGCCCGAACAGCTGCTCGACCATACCCAGGCGATAGAACGCAATCAGGGACGCGTGCGCAAGGATGAACGCTGGGGGCCGCGCACGCTCGATCTGGACATCATGCTGTACGGCGACAAGGTGATCCATACCGAGCGCCTGACGGTACCGCATTACGGCCTGAAAGAGCGCGAATTCATGCTCTACCCGCTGGCGGAAATCGCCCCCGATCTGATTTTCCCCGATGGCGAACCGCTCGCCAGCTGCCTCAAGCGCGTGCCGGAAAACGGCATGGCGCTGTGGCATCAGCCAAAACCCAAGTCCTGACCCTCCTACAGCGCCAACCGCGCAACAAATCCGCCTGCCGGGCGATTGGCGAAACCGATCTGTAGACCATGCAAGCCGGCAATACGCTGCACAATCGATAAGCCCAACCCGCTGCCGGTTTGTTCCTGTCCCGGCGGGCGATAGAAACGTTCTCCGAGCCGCGCCAGATGCTCCGTGGTCACCCCCGGACCGTCGTCCTCCACCGTCAGCGAACGTTCGCTCAGCGTTACGGTGACGACACCGCCCTGCGGGGTATAGCGCACCGCGTTGTCCAGCAAATTGCGCAATAGCAGCGACAGCAGCAAGGTTTCCCCCTGACGCGGCGGTGGCGTTCCCCGATGTTCATAGCGCAGCGTCACGCCCGCCGCATGGGCCTGCCGATCCTGCTCCGCCAGGGTCATCGTCACCAGATCGTTCCAGTCGATCGGCGCCAGCTCGGCCAGATCTGACAGCGAATCCAGCCGCGACAGCGTCAGCAGCTGATCCACCAGCCGGGTCGCACGATCGATGCCGAGCGTCAGATTGTCCAGCGCGTGCTCGCGCATCGGCGCATCCTCCCCCGCCAGCTGCACCACTTCGGTCTGCACCCGCAGCGCCGCCAACGGGCTGCGCAGCTCATGTGCGGCATCGGAGGTGAAGCGTCTCTCCCGTACCAGTAAAGCGTTGATGCGGGCGAACAGCGCATTGAGCGCATCCACCAGCGGGCGCACCTCGGTCGGCACCTGGCGCGCATCCAACGGCGTCGCATCATCGGGTGCGCGCCGGCGCAAACCGGCGGCCACCGTGCGCAGCGGCCGCAGTTCGCGCCCCACCATCAGCGCGATCAGCAGCATCAGCACCGGCAGCGTCGCCAGCCAGGGCACCAGTTGGCCCGTCACCATGCCCAGCGCCATATCGCGCCGGTAATCCCACTCCTGGCCGACCACGATGCGGTAGCGCCCGTCCGGGCTGGTCAGCCACACCAGGCGCCAGCTGTCGTCATCGCCTTTGCGCTCACCGTCGGTAAAACCTTCACGTTCCCCGTCAAACAGAAAGTCGGCGCCGTTCTCCCCGTCGTTGAGCAGCATCTTGCCCTGGCGATCGAAGATGGCGAACGCCAGCGCGTCGTCGTCCTGCTCGCCGCGCTTGCCGTGGTGCACCAGCTTCTTGGTTTTCGGCAGGCTGCGCGCGCTTTCATCGGCCAGCAGATCGCCGAGGTTGGCGGTCGCCAGCCGTTTGGCGAACAGCATCTGCTGGGTGTCGAACACTTCGTTGATGGTGTTGCGCGACATCACCCAGGCCACCACGCTGGCGGTGCTCCAGGTCAGCAGCGCCAGCAGGCTGAAGATCAGGATCAGGCGCAGCCGCAGGCTGAGACGCTTCACGGCGCATCCCCCAGCGTGTAACCCACGCCGTGGATGGTACGGATGAAGCCGTTGCCCAGCTTGCGCCGCAGGTGGTGAATATGTACCTCCACCGCGTTGCTGCTCACCTCGTCATCCCAGTTGTACAGCTTCTCCTGAATTAACGGCCGCGCCAGCACCCGCCCCTTGTTGTGCAGAAACAGCTCCAGTACCGCCAATTCGCGCGGCGTCAGCGTCACCGGCTCGCCGTTGCAGCTCACGCTGCGGGTGGCGCTGTCGAACACCACGTTGCCGTGCGTCAGCTGCGGCATCAGTTGGCCGTGGCGACGGCGGATCAGCGCCTGCAGGCGCGCCGCCACTTCGGCCAGCGCGAACGGCTTGCACAGATAATCGTCGGCACCGCTTTGCAGCCCGCTGACCCGCTGCTCCAGCGCGTCGCGGGCGGTGAGGATCAGGACCGGCACGTCCTGCCCGGCCTGGCGCCACTGGCGCAGCAGATCCAGGCCGTCGAGGCCCGGCAGGCTGAGATCGAGGATCACCGCGTCGTACGGCGCACTGTCCAGCGCATTTTTGCCGACGGCGCCGTCGGTGAACCAGTCCAGATTGAAGCCGAGTTTGGTCAGCCCGGCCTTGATGCCGTCCCCGATCAGTTTGTCATCTTCGATCAGCAAAATTCGCATGAGTATCCCTTTTCAGTCATGGCACCATTGCACCACAAGGTTCTTAAGAACCGCTTAAGCATGGCGATCCGCGCTACCCACCCCGATCGGGTTACAGTAGAATGGCTGCACTTTTTTGCAGCCTGGGCCTGCGTAAGCCGCACGGCCCGTTTCAGGAGACGTTGTGATGAAACCCACCACCGTGACCCATTTGCGCCAGTGGAAACAGGAGCAGCGCAAGTTTGCTACCCTTACCGCCTACGATGCCAGCTTTGCCAAACTGTTTGAAGAGCAAGGCATCAAAGTCCTGTTGGTGGGCGATTCGCTGGGCATGACGCTGCAGGGCCACGACTCCACGCTGCCGGTCACCGTCGCCGACGTGGCCTACCACACGCGCGCCGTGCGCCGCGGCGCGCCGGCCTGCCTGCTGCTGGCCGATCTGCCGTTCATGAGTTACGCCACCCCGGAACAGACCTTCGCCAACGCCGCCGAGCTGATGCGCGCCGGCGCCAACATGGTGAAACTGGAAGGTGGCAGCTGGCTGTGCGACACGGTGAAAATGCTCGCCGAGCGCGCCGTGCCGGTGTGCGGCCACCTGGGCCTGACGCCGCAGTCGGTCAACGTGTTCGGTGGCTATAAGGTGCAAGGGCGCGACGAATTGGCCGCCAAACAGCTGCTGCAGGACGCGCAGAATCTGGAACTGGCCGGCATTCAGCTGCTGGTGCTGGAATGCGTGCCGACCGAGCTGGCGCGCCAGATCACCGAAGCGTTGTCCATTCCGGTCATCGGCATCGGTGCCGGCAACGGCACCGACGGCCAGATCCTGGTGATGCACGACGCCTTCGGCATCACCGGCGGCCACACGCCGAAGTTCGCCAAGAACTTCCTGGCGCAGAGCGGCGATATCCGCACGGCGGTGCAGCACTACATTCAGGAAGTGGAGCAAGGCCTCTACCCGGCGGCTGAACACTCTTTTAACTAAGCGATGGTTCCAGGAGTCACCCAATGATTATTATCGAAACCCTGCCGATGCTGCGTCAGCAGATCCGCCGCTGGCGCCAGGAAGGCAAACGCATCGCGCTGGTGCCGACCATGGGCAACCTGCACGACGGCCACATGACGCTGGTCGATGAAGCGCGCGCCCGCGCCGACGTGGTGGTGGTGAGCATCTTCGTCAACCCGATGCAGTTCGATCGGCCGGACGATCTGGCGCGCTACCCGCGCACGCTGCAGGAAGACAGCGAGAAGCTGACCCGCCGCGGCGTCGATCTGGTGTTCGCCCCGGCCCCGGCCGCGGTCTATCCGCAGGGGCTGGAGCAGCAGACCTACGTCGACGTGCCCGGCATCTCCAGCATCCTGGAAGGCGCAAGCCGGCCGGGCCACTTCCGCGGCGTTTCCACCATCGTCAGCAAGCTGTTCAACCTGGTGCAGCCTGATTTAGCCTGCTTCGGCGAGAAGGATTACCAACAGCTGGCGCTGATCCGCAAAATGGTGGCGGACATGGGTTACGACATCGATATCATCGGCGTGCCGACCGTGCGCGCCAAAGACGGCCTGGCCCTCAGTTCGCGCAATGGCTACCTGACCGCCGAAGAGCGCAAGATCGCGCCGCAGCTGAGCAAGATCATGAACGCGCTGGCGCAGCAGTTGGCCAATGGCGAACGCCATGTTGAAACGCTGCTGGAGCAGACCGCCGAGCAGCTGCGCGCCGCCGGCTTTACGCCGGATGAGCTGTTTATTCGCGACGCCGACAGCCTGCAGCCGCTGACGGTAGATAGCCAGCGGGCGGTGGTGCTGATGGCCGCCTGGCTGGGCAAGGCGCGTCTTATCGACAACCAGCAGGTCGACCTGACGCTGTAAGCCGTTTTTTATACTATCGTCACCCTGAACCCAGGCCATTGGTAGACAATGGCGGGGCAATCGGTGACGATAGAGATTGCAGGGATGCAGGAGAGATATTCAACCCCAGCGCCTGTGAAGGCCGATATTCAGTTAGGTAAAGCTATGATACGTACTATGCTGCAAGGCAAGCTGCATCGCGTCAAAGTCACTCAGGCTGACTTGCACTATGAAGGGTCCTGCGCCATCGACCAGGATTTCCTGGAGGCCGCCGGCATTCTGGAATATGAAGCGATCGATATTTACAACGTGGATAACGGCCAGCGCTTCTCCACCTACGCCATCGCCGCCGAGCGCGGTTCGCGCATCATTTCGGTCAACGGCGCCGCCGCGCGCTGCGCCTGCGTGGGCGACAAACTGATCATCTGCTCCTATGTGCAAATGACCGACGCCGACGCCCGCCAGCACCACCCGAAAGTCGCCTATTTCGAAGGTGACAACAACCTGCAGCGCAAGGCGAAAGCCGTGCCGGTTCAGGTCGCCTGACACTAAAACGGGCGCCTTGCGCGCCCGTTCTTCCTTACTGCACCACCACCGTGCCCGGCTTGTTGGCTATCCGATCCGCCATGGTTTGGATCGAGTCGGTGCGCAGAATATACAGCCGCTTCAGCGTATAGGGGTTATCCCCCGGCTTCACCTTGCCCTGCACCGTGGTCACCGCCAGATGGAAACCGGCGTCCTGCGCCGCCTGAATCGCCCGCTGGTTGTAGCCGCCGAACGGGTAGGACAGATACAACACGTGCGGGTTGAACTGCGACAGCGCGCGGCGCGAGCGCTCAAAATCGAACTCAATGTTGTGCAGCGAACGGCTCAGCAAAATCGGCTGGCGATTGCCGTCGGTGCGGTGCAGGAAGTGGGTGTGCGACTGCACGTCGAACACGTCCTGAATCTGCTTCAGCTCCGAGACGCTCATAAACTGCAGCGAGTCCGGGTTCCATTTCTGCGGATGGCGCTTGATGCGCGAAGAGATGATGAACGCCGTCGCGCGGAAACCGTAATCCTTCAGCACCGGATAAGCGTAGCGATAAACCGACTTCAGCCCGTCGTCGAAGGTCAGCACGATCGCCTTGCCCGGCAGGTTGATCTGGTTCTTCAGGTAGGCTTCCAGCTGATACAGCGAAATGGTGTCGTAACCCGCCTGCTTCAGGTAGGTCATCTGGTTGCTGAACGCCACGTCTGAGGTGGTGGTCGAGGTGTGGCGGAAGCGTTTATTCTCTTCGTTTTTCAGCAGGTGGTGGTAAGTCAGCACCGGGATGCCGTTATCGATCTCACAGTCCAACTCATTGACGAACCCCAGCCGATCGCCGATGTTGACCTCGTACCAGGTGTTGTTCAGCCGGTCCTTCAGCTTGCCGATGATCGGATAGCGCAGGTTGCCTTCCAGCGTGCCGAAGACCTCGCTGTCCTTGTCCGCCGCGGTGTAAACGTCGATCGCTTTTTGAGTGATCAGATTCTGGTTGGTCAGCGGTTTGTTCAACTCGCCCAAATCGTCTTGCACCTTGCGCGACTTCTTCAGCTCACGCACGTCGTCTTTATCGATAAAGCCGGTGCCGTGCCCGAATTTGAATTCATAGTATTCTGCATCCGCCGGGAACACCTGAATCAGCTGCCCGCGCTTCACTTCCCCTACCGGGATCACATGCTCGCCCACCAACGCATAGACTTCGCTGTCGCGCTGCGCTTCCATGTATTCAGATTTAACCGCGCTGTCTTCCGACAGCAGATTCGCCAGGCTCACAGGGGAAACCAACGACATCAGAATGCCGAGTAACCCAGCCGTTAACGTGTATTGAAGCCGCATGATGATGTTCTGCTTACGAGTGCGTAATAACAAAAGTGAAGGAAATGTGGAGCGCCAGCATAGCACGATTTGAACAGCGGGGAACTAGCGGTTATCTGAGCAATTCTATTGATTTACGCGCCGTCTGCGCCAAATCAAGAAAAGCGCCCCCGCCGGGAAAGCGAGGGCGCGATACGATCAGCTGCGCAGGCCGCGGCCGCGCTCGATCAGATACCAGGACAGCAGGTAGAACACCGCGATAAACGCCACCAGCACCGCCATGGTGAACGCCAGCGGCACATCGTTGATGCCGAGGAAACCGTAACGGAAGCCGCTGATCATATAGACGATCGGATTCAGCTTGGACACCGCCTGCCAGAATGGCGGCAGCAGCGACAGCGAGTAGAACACCCCGCCCAGGTAGGTCAGCGGCGTCAGCACAAAGGTCGGGATCAGGCTGATGTCGTCGAAGGTGGTGGCGAACACCGCATTGATCAGCCCCGCCAGCGAGAACAGGATCGCCGTCAGCAATAGCGTCAGCGCAATCACCCACCAGGCGTGCACCTGCAACGGTACGAAGAACAGCGAGATGATGGTCACCAGCACGCCGACGCAGATGCCGCGCGCCACGCCGCCGCCGACATAGCCGGCGATCACCACGTGGGTCGGCACCGGTGCCACCAGCAGTTCTTCAATGTTACGCTGAAACTTGGCGCTGAAGAACGACGAAGCGACGTTGGCGTAAGAGTTGGTGATCACCGCCATCATGATCAGGCCGGGCACGATGAACTGCATGTAGCTGAAGCCGTGCATATCGCCGATGCGCGAGCCGATCAGGTTGCCGAAGATGATGAAGTACAGCGTCATGGTGATCACCGGCGGCACCAGGGTCTGGATCCAGATGCGCGCGAAGCGGTTCACCTCTTTGGCCCAGATGCTCTGTAAGGCCACCCAATACAAACGCGTCATGCTTTTTCTCCATTGCCGTTAACCAGGGTGACAAACAGCTCTTCCAGGCGGTTCGCCTTGTTGCGCATGCTCAGCACCTGCACGCCCTGCGCGCTCAGCTGGGCAAACAGGCCGTTCAACCCCTGTTCGCGCATCACCTCCACTTCCAGCGTCGAGGTATCCGTCAGGCGGCTGTGATAACCGTCCAGCTTCGGCAGCGGGCTTTTCGCCGCCAGATCGAGGATAAAGGTTTCCGACTTCAGCTTGGCCAGCAGCCCCTTCATCGAGGTGTTTTCCACCAGTTCCCCGTTCTGGATGATACCGATGTTGCGGCACAGCATCTCCGCCTCTTCCAGATAGTGGGTGGTGAGGATGATGGTGGTGCCCTGGGCATTCAGCTCTTTCAGGAAGCCCCACATCGAGCGACGCAGCTCGATATCCACCCCGGCGGTCGGTTCATCGAGGATCAGCAGCTTCGGTTGGTGCATCAACGCGCGGGCGATCATCAGACGGCGCTTCATGCCGCCGGACAGCATGCGGGCGCGCTCGTTGCGCTTGCCCCACAGATCCAGCTGATTGAGGTATTTCTCGGCGCGCGCCATCGCTTCGCGGCGCGTGACGCCGTAGTAACCCGCCTGGTTCACCACGATCTGCAACACGGTCTCGAACGGGTTGAAGTTGAACTCCTGCGGCACCAGGCCGAGCTGGCGCTTGGCGTTGACGATGTCTTTATCGATGTCGTAACCGAACACCCGCACGCTGCCGGCGGTTTTGTTCACCAGCGAGCTGATGATGCCGATAGTGGTGGATTTTCCGGCGCCGTTTGGCCCCAACAGGGCATAAAAATCCCCTGCCTCGACGCTCAGGTCGATGCCGCGCAGCGCCTTGACGCCACCGGCGTAAGTCTTGGTCAGCTGCGCTAATTCCAGTGCATAATTCATATGTAAAATAGTACCTTATGACGATGAGTATGCCGCCGCGCCCCCTGTTTGCGAGGCTTGAAAAAATAACAATAATCCTAGCATCGACGGCGTTTTCACTGCGTCGAATCCGTGCGGAAAATGAGGGTGCACCACTGTTCCGATTTCCAAATTGTGACGCTTACCCTATATTACCCCAACGCAATCTGTTCGTTACGAGCCAATAACCTCCATGAAAGAAATCGAAGCGCTTATCGCCAACAACCATGCCTGGTCGGCCAATATCAGTCAGGAAGACCCGGAATTTTTTGAACGTTTAGCCCAGGCGCAAAAGCCCCGTTTCTTATGGATTGGTTGCTCTGACAGCCGCGTTCCCGCCGAACGCCTGACCGGCCTCGAGCCGGGCGAACTGTTCGTCCATCGCAACGTGGCGAACCTCGTTATCCATACCGATCTTAACTGCCTGTCGGTGGTGCAGTATGCGGTAGATGTGCTGGAAGTCGAACACATCATCATCTGCGGCCACCTGGGCTGCGGCGGCGTGCAGGCGGCGGTGGAAAACCCGGAGCTGGGATTGATCGACAACTGGCTGCTGCACATTCGCGACCTGTGGTACAAGCACAGCTCGCTGCTGGGCGAGGTGCCGCCGGAACAGCGTTTCGACATGCTGTGCGAGATCAACGTCATTGAGCAGGTGTACAACCTGGGCCACTCCACCATCATGCAGTCCGCCTGGAAGCGCGGCCAGAAGGTGATGATCCACGGTTGGGTGTACGGCATTCAGGACGGCCGTCTGCGCGATATGGAAGTGCTGGCGACCAGCCGCGAGAGCCTGGAGATGGGCTACCGCAAAGCGATAGCCAAACTGAAGCAGGATAAAGGCGTATAATCCCGCCGCGGGCGCGGCTTGCCGCGCCCCACATCGATTACTCGTCCAGCAGCACCACTTTGCCGACGTACGGCAGGTGACGGTAGCGCTGAGCGTAGTCGATGCCATACCCCACCACGAACTCATCCGGGATCGAGAAACCGACATATTCGACCGGCACCTGCACTTCACGGCGCTCAGGTTTGTCCAGCAAGGTGCAAATCGCCAGCGATTTCGGCCCGCGCAGCGCCAAAATCTCGCGCACTTTGTTCAGCGTGTTGCCGGAATCGATGATGTCTTCCACGATCAGCACGTCTTTGCCGCGAATGTCTTCGTCCAGATCCTTGAGGATCTTCACGTCGCGGGTGGTGGACATGCCGCTGCCGTAGCTGGAGGCGGTCATAAAGTCGACTTCGTGCGGCACGTCGATCGCGCGGCAGAGATCGGCCATGAACATAAAGGAGCCGCGCAGCAGCCCGACCAGCACCATGTCACTGCCGCTTTCGCGGTAATGTTCGGTGATCTGACGGCCAAGTTCGGCGATACGGGTCTTAACTTCCTGCTCGGAAATCATTACGTCTACAGTGTGTTTCATAGTATTCAGGTCAGTTGCCGGAAGAAAGGCGCAGAGTTTAGCATAGCCTTTCGCCGGTGGCGACGCGAGCGCGCCACCGCTTGAGCACCGGGCCGCCATCAATCGGCGACGGTGAACCCCATCATCATGCCGGTATCTTCATGTTCCAACAGGTGGCAGTGGGCCATGTACGCATGTTCGCTGCTGGCCGGATGGTCAAAACGCACCAGCACTTCACTGCGCCACCCTTCGACGCGCACCGTGTCCTTCCAGCCACTGCGATGCGCCGCCGGCGGTTTGCCGTTTTCCGACAGGATGCGGAACTGGGTGCCGTGAATGTGGAACGGGTGCAACATCATGTCGCCCTCGCCGGAAATGGTCCATTTCTCATACTGGCCCCGTTTGGCGGCGAACATCGGCTTGGTCATATCGAAGGCCTTGCCGTTGATCATGTTGCCGTGGCTGAAATCGAACGGTTTGGCTTTGCCCTGCGCGCCGCCGTGATCCATCCCGGCCATCTTGCCATGATCCATGCCCTTCATGTTGCCATGGTCCATGCCCTGCATGCCGCCCTTCTCCATGCCTTTCATGTTGCCGTGGTCCATGCCTTTCATGTCCCCACCGCCCGTCGCGCCATGATTCATGCTCATGCCGGCCATCGCCTGGTGACCATAGCGATCCATCAGCGCCTGCATGCCGAGCATATCCAGCTGCGGATCCATCATCAGCTGCAGCCAACGCTCCTGGATGCCGGTGGTGGCAGGCAATGTCGGCAGCTTCACCAGGCTGTCCGGCATGGTTTTGATGCCCTGCGCCAACGATGGCTGAATGCACAACACCGGCAGCGGCCGATCGAACGGCGCCAGCGTCATGCCCATCTGTTTCACCGGCAGCGTCACGATATCGAACGCTTTCCCGTCGGAGGCATCAACCAGCACTTCAAAGCGTTCGCCCATCAGCATCGGCAGCTCGGTCAGCTTCACCGGCTCCGCCAGGAAACCGCCGTCGCTGGCGATAACATACAGCGGACGGTTGTCACTGGCCGCCAGATTCAACGAGCGGGCGTTGCAACCGTTGAGGAAACGCAGGCGCAGCCAGCCGCGCGGCGCCAGATGTTGCGGATACTGCGCGCCGTTGGTGAACATGCGATCGCCAAACCAGCCCACCGCCGCGCTCATCACGTCCAGGCGGTATTCGATCTGCGCGTCTTTGCCCAGCCGCTTATCCTGCAGGATCACCGGAATATCATCCTGCCCCCAGGTTTTCGGCAGCGGCAGTTTGGCGCTCTCGTCGTCTTCCAGCAGCACCAGCCCCGCCAGCCCCATCATCACCTGGCTGCCGGTTTTACCGTGCGTATGCGGGTGGAACCAGCAGGTGGCCGCCGGTTGATCGACAGTGAAATTCACCGTGCGCGTCACGCCGGGATGAATCAATGCCTGCGGGCCGCCATCGACGTCGCCGGGAATTTCCAGGCCGTGCCAGTGGACGGTGCTGGCCTCCGCCAGGCTGTTTTTGATATCGACCGTCACCGGCTGGCCACGCTGCAGCTTCACCGCCGGCCCGAGCAGCGCGCCGTTGAATCCCCAGGTTTTGGTAGCGGCACCGGGTAACCAGCGGGTTTCCCCCGCCTGCAGCGCCAGCGCAATCTTTCCCTGCGCGTCCGGCATCAACAGCGGCGGTACCGGCAGGGCCGGCCGATCGGCCGCCCAGGCGGCCCGGCTCCATAACGGCAATGCGCTCGCGGCGCCCAGCGCAGCAGTTAATTTAATAAAATCACGGCGTAACATCGCTGACCCCCTTTTCTCAGTGACATAACTCAATGCCGCCAGCCTAAACCTTCCCCCTGGCGGAAGGTCAAGCCTTTCCTGGCGGTATTTTAAGCTATGCCTCACAATCAAGAGAGCGCCATCGACGAACGCGATGCCGCGCCCAGCGGCAATAAAATTTGGTGCCTTTACAGGCAAGTGTGTTAACGTCTGCAGACGACAAACAGGCCTATTTCATGATGAAAAAAACAACGTTATCGATGCTGCTGCTGGCGATGCTGGGCTTCTCCAACGCCAGTCTGGCGCTGAATGAATCCGAGGCGGAAGATCTGGCCGATCTGACGGCGGTATTTATTTATTTGAAAAATGATTGCGGCTACAACGATTTGCCAAATGCGCAAATCAAACGCGCCATCGTCTATTTCGCGCAACAAAACCGCTGGGATTTGAGCAACTACAACAGCTTTAACATGAAGGCGCTGGGCGAAGACAGCTATCGCGATCTCAGCGGCATCGCCATTCCAACGCCTAAAAAGTGCAAATCGCTGGCGCGCGATTCCTTGAGCCTGCTGGCCTACGCCAATTAATTTCGTCCCCTTCTCCCGCCCGTCTAACGCTCTCTCTGTCTGAAATTCAACCGTGCATCACCAGGCAGAGTTAGCTATGATGTTGCGCCGATTTTTCATGGCTGTTATTACGGAGTTTCCCGCACATGACCCAGAAAGAAATTTGGTACGAAACGCTGCATACGGGCTTCGGCCAGTACTTCTCGGTAGAGCAGGTGCTGTACCGCGAGCAGACCGATCATCAGGATCTGGTGATCTTCGAAAACCCGGTGCTGGGGCGCGTGATGGCGCTCGACGGCGTGGTGCAAACCACCGAGCGTGACGAGTTCATCTATCACGAAATGCTGACCCACGTGCCGCTGCTGGCGCATGGCCAGGCGAAGAAAGTGCTGATCATCGGCGGCGGCGACGGCGGCATGCTGCGCGAAGTCAGCCGGCATCCTGGCGTGGAGCAGATCACCATGGTCGAGATCGACGCCGGTGTCGTCGAGTTCTGCCGCCAATACCTGCCCAACCACAGCGCCGGCGCCTATGACGATCCGCGCTTCAAGTTGGTGATCGACGACGGCGTCAACTTCGTGAACCAAACCGACGAAACCTTCGATGTGATCATCTCAGACTGCACCGATCCGATCGGCCCCGGCGAAAGCCTGTTCACCTCGGCGTTTTATGAAGGCTGCGCCCGCTGCCTGAATGACGGCGGCATTTTCGTCGCGCAAAACGGCGTCTGCTTCCTGCAACAGGACGAGGCGGTCAACAGCCACACTAAACTGAGTCGCTATTTTAACGACGTCAGCTTCTACCAGGCAGCGATCCCGACCTATTACGGCGGCATCATGACCTTTGCCTGGGCAAGCCAGAACCCGGCGCTGCGCCAGCGCGATCTGCCTACTCTGCAACAGCGCTTTAACCAAAGCGGCCTACACTGCCGTTATTACAACCCGGCAATTCACGTCGGCAGTTTTGCCCTGCCGCAGTATTTGCTCAATGCCCTGAACGTAACACGTTAAGCGAGAAGATAAAGGAGGTGGCCCAAATTGCATAAGCTAAAACTGCACGGCTTCAACAACCTGACCAAGAGCCTGAGTTTTTGTATTTACGATATTTGTTACGCCAAGACCGCAGACGATCGCGACGGCTATATCGCCTACATTGACGAACAATATAATGCCAACCGGCTGACCGAGATCCTGAGCGAGACCTGCTCAATCATCGGCGCCAATATTCTGAACATAGCACGTCAGGACTACGAGCCGCAGGGCGCCAGCGTCACCATCCTGGTCAGCGAAGAGCCGATCGATCCAAAAGACGTCGATACGTCGGAACACCCAGGCCCGCTGCCGAACACGGTCGTTGCGCACCTGGACAAGAGCCACATCTGCGTACACACCTACCCGGAAAGCCATCCGGAAGGTGGGCTGTGCACCTTTCGCGCCGATATCGAAGTCTCGACCTGCGGCGTCATTTCGCCCCTCAAGGCGCTGAACTATTTAATTCACCAGCTGGAATCCGACATCGTCACCATGGACTATCGCGTGCGCGGTTTTACCCGCGACGTGAACGGCGTGAAACATTACATCGATCATGAGATCAATTCGATCCAGAACTTTATGTCAGAAGACATCAAAGCGCTGTACCACATGATGGACGTGAACGTTTACCAGGAAAATATCTTCCATACCAAGATGTTGCTGAAAGATTTCGATCTGAAGCACTACCTGTTCAACGCGGAGCCGGAAGCGTTGAGCGCCGCCGAGCGCAAGCGGATCACCGATCTGTTATGGAAAGAGATGCAGGAAATCTATTACGGCCGCAATATCCCGCATCTGTAATGGAAAGGGCGCGGCACGCCGCGCCCTGATGCTTAGTACTTCAGCATGAAAGAACGATAGGCCTTCAACACCAGCAGGAAATCCTCAACGCCGCAGAATGAGAGGCTTTCTTCGTCGTAGTAGTTCATGCCCTCCTCCATTTCATCGCCTTCGAACTCCAGCTGATTGGCGCGGATCATCACTTCTTCACCATCCATCAACAGCGTATATTCATGGCCTTCCAGCTGCCATTGACGCTCGCTACCTTTGACCTCGGCCGCACCGGCTTCTATGCGGTCCAGCAGGTTGAAATCGCCTTTGACTTCTTCGTTGATCCAGTGGCCAATCGCTTCATGCCCCATCGAAAATCTGACGATCACCTGACCGGTGACGTCACGCAGAAATTCGTAATCCATAGCATGCCCTCCTGAGCCCTTTTTCTTAGTGTAAACATAAATTGATTGCTAACTCAGTGAGCGCTCGCAAAGTTGGCAACTCGGCCAAATAAAACCTCGGCGGCGCGCAATATAGCGGCTTGCGGCGGCGATGGGAAGACGCCGGCCGCAATCGCTCAAGGAAAGCGAAGCGGTGCGTCATCGCCGCGCGGCGCTTGCCCACCATGCGGAAAGTCTGCGGATAATCCGCCGAGCGCGGGTTATTTATTTGAATCATGTAGATACCGTGGAGATGTATGTCATGATTTTATCGGGATTATATTTTCCCTTTAAAATAAACAAGTTATTAATTCCTGGCGCGACGCGGCTTTATTGACATCCCCTCAATATCGATTAGCTTTTAAATAAAGGAGCTCTAATTATGTGCACCAGCGGCCAGAGGTGTTCTCACCTCCTTCATACCTATCACCACGATCAGGATGTGTGCCATGAAATACATAACCTCCATTATCGCACTGAGCATGATGTTTTCTGCATCGGCGTTCGCCGCCAAACAAATAACGCTTGAGGAATCAGCCAACTACACCAAACTTGGCGATCTCTCCATTCAGCAGACCGGCGTGCCTACCGTCGGCCATAAATATATTTCCTCAGAGGTTGATAAAAAGTGTAATGAGCTTAGCGGGCTGGATGGAAAAGACTGTTTCTATCGCATCGTCTCCGCCAGCGGGCAAGAGAGCGATCACAAGGATATTCATGTAGAGATATTTAAAAAATAGCCCATTTAGCCGCGTGCCGACCTCGTCTCACCACGATGAAGATGCGGCTGGATGCAGGCCAATTCTCGTATCAGAGGCTTGAAAATGAACGCTATTTTATCGAAATATCCAGTGTTGTTACTGGCGTGCTTACTGCTGCTGCCCACGACCCGAGCAGCCGCAGATGTCATCGTCAATATCGGCCCGGAACCCGCCTGTCCCTATGGTTATTACGATTATGCACCTTACTATTGCGCCCCCTACGGTTATTACGGCCCCGATTGGTTTATCGGCGGCAGATTTATCGGCGCAGGCCCTTGGTTTCACGGCCCGCGAGAATTTCGCGGCCATGTGGATAACCGTTTCGATCCCAAACACGGTTACCGAGGCGCATTCCCTGAACGTGGGGATGTCCCTTTCAATCATTTTAGGGGTAATGAGATCCGCAACGGGCGTGGCTAAGCAACAGGATGTCCGGGTGAATACGGCGGCAATAAAAAATGGGGCCCTTAAAGGGCCCCATGGTTTGATCTAATGCAAATTCGAATTAAACCGCGGTTTGGAAGATCACGCCGTCGGCTTTTTCGGTGTACTGCCCCAACTGGTCAAAGTTCAGGTAACGGTAGGTATCCGCCGCCGTCTTGTCGACCTGCGCCATGTAGGTCTGGTATTCGTCCGGCGTCGGCAGGCGGCCCAGCAGGGACGCAACCGCAGCCAGTTCGGCAGACGCCAGATAGACGTTGGCACCGGTGCCCAGACGGTTCGGGAAGTTACGGGTCGAGGTGGAGACCACCGTCGCGCCGTCCGCCACGCGCGCCTGGTTGCCCATGCACAGCGAGCAGCCCGGGATCTCGATACGAGCACCGCTCTTGCCGAAGACGCTGTAGTAGCCTTCTTCGGTCAGCTGAGCCGCATCCATCTTGGTTGGCGGCGCCACCCACAGACGGGTCGGCAGCTGGCCCTTGTGCTGATCCAGCAGTTTGCCGGCCGCACGGAAGTGGCCGATGTTGGTCATGCAAGAACCGATGAACACTTCATCGATTTTGCTGTTGGCCACGTCGGACAGCAGGCGTGCATCGTCAGGATCGTTCGGCGCGCACAGGATCGGCTCTTTGATCTCGTTCAGATCGATGTCGATCACCGCTGCGTATTCCGCATCCGCATCGCCTTCCAGCAGCTGCGGATCCGCCAGCCATTTTTCCATGCCCTGAATACGGCGCTCCAGCGTACGGCGATCGCCGTAGCCTTCGGAGATCATCCACTTCAGCAGCACGATGTTGGAGTTCAGGTACTCTTCGATCGGCGCCTTGTCCAGCTTGATGGTACAACCGGCGGCGGAACGTTCGGCGGACGCATCGGTCAGCTCAAACGCCTGCTCGACCTTCAGGTCCGGCAGGCCTTCGATCTCCAGAATGCGGCCGGAGAAGATGTTTTTCTTGCCCTTCTTCTCGACGGTCAGCAACCCTTGCTGGATCGCGTAGTAAGGGATGGCATGCACCAGATCGCGCAGGGTGATGCCCGGCTGCATTTTGCCTTTGAAGCGCACCAGCACCGACTCAGGCATATCCAGCGGCATCACGCCAGTCGCGGCGGCAAATGCCACCAGGCCGGAACCGGCCGGGAAGGAGATACCGATCGGGAAGCGGGTGTGGGAATCGCCGCCGGTGCCGACGGTGTCAGGCAGCAGCATGCGGTTCAGCCAGGAGTGGATCACGCCGTCGCCCGGACGCAGCGAGACGCCGCCGCGGTTCATGATGAAGTCAGGCAGCGTATGGTGCGTAGTCACGTCGACCGGTTTCGGATACGCGGCGGTGTGGCAGAACGACTGCATGACCAGATCGGCAGAGAAGCCGAGGCAGGCCAGGTCTTTCAACTCATCGCGGGTCATCGGGCCGGTGGTGTCCTGAGAACCGACGGAGGTCATCTTCGGTTCGCAGTATTCGCCAGGGCGAATACCGGCGACGCCGCAGGCGCGGCCGACCATTTTCTGCGCCAGCGAGAAGCCTTTGCTGCTCGCGGCAACCGGTTTGGCGATACGGAACACCTCGCTGTGCGGCAGACCCAGCGCTTCGCGCGCCTTGGTGGTCAGACCGCGGCCGATGATCAGCGGGATACGGCCGCCGGCGCGCACTTCATCCAGCAGCACGTCGGTTTTCAGCTCGAAGTTGGCGATCAGCGCACCGGTCTCGTGGTTGCGCACTTCACCTTTGTACGGGTAAACGTCGATCACGTCACCCATGTTCAGCTCGGACACGTCCACTTCGATCGGCAAGGCGCCGGCATCTTCCATGGTGTTGAAGAAGATAGGCGCAATCTTGCCGCCCAGCACCACGCCGCCGCCGCGCTTGTTCGGCACATGCGGGATGTCATCGCCCATAAACCACAGCACGGAGTTGGTGGCGGATTTACGGGAAGAACCGGTGCCGACCACGTCGCCGACGTAGGCCAGCGGGAAGCCTTTCTTGTTCAGCAGCTCGATCTGTTTGATCGGGCCTACGCTGCCCGGCTGATCCGGCACGATGCCTTCACGTTCGTTTTTCAGCATCGCCAGCGCGTGCAGCGGGATGTCCGGGCGCGACCAGGCGTCCGGCGCCGGAGAAAGGTCATCGGTGTTGGTTTCACCGGTGACTTTGAACACGGTGACGGTGATCTTTTCCGCCAGCTCAGGGCGCGACAGATACCATTCGGCGTCGGCCCAGGACTGCATTATCTGTTTGGCGTGCGGGTTACCGGCCTTAGCCTTATCTTCCACGTCGTAGAAGTTGTCGAACATCAGCAGCGTGTGGGACAGCGCTTTAGCGGCGATAGGCGCCAGCTTTTCGTTGTCCAGGGCATCGATCAACGGATGAATGTTATAACCGCCCTGCATGGTGCCTAACAGTTCAATGGCTTTCTCGGGGGTAACCAGGGGGGATGTCGCTTCGCCTTTGGCGATGGCCGCCAGGAAACCTGCTTTGACGTAGGCGGCTTCGTCGACGCCCGGTGGAACACGGTTAATCAGCAGGTCTAACAGGAATTCTTCTTCGCCTTTTGGCGGATTCTTCAGTAGTTCGACCAGCGCGGCCATTTGGGTGGCGTCTAGCGGCTTAGGGGCGATGCCCTCAGCAGCACGCTCGGCTACGTGCTTACGGTATTCTTCTAGCACGACGTTCTCCTCGCTCTCATTGTCATTTATTGTGCCTGGCGTATATGCAAACCGGGTTTATACCCTTGGGGTTTCACTCTGTGGCTAGGCGATCGGCCCGTAAAGGCCCCGAAACGGTGATTGGGGCAAACAAGCACGGTCAAACAGCGTTACAGCATGAAAGACTGATGGGTAGAGCGCACGGCGATATTGATGCCATCTATCCTGACGGGGCACTGCTGTCGATGTCCTGGACTGTAAGGTACAGTGCCCGGTTCCGCTCAGCCAGCATATCAGGATTTGAAACGGTTGTTAATTCGTTCACATAAAAGCAACATTAAATCTTTGCTGAATCGTTGAGCGCAGCGTAATCGGCTGCCGGACTAGCAGGGCATTATATCCATATAGTTAGAAAGGATATAAGCAGGAGGATCGGAATTTGGCGCAGCGGCCACAAAAATACCGCTTGGTGCATCTGAGCAAAAAAAAAACGGCCCCTTCTCAGGAGCCGCTTGTTAACCGGTCAAGCCAGCAGAATTACTTCTTCTTGGCTTTCGGGTTAGGCAGGTCGGTGATGCTGCCTTCGTAGATTTCCGCCGCCAGGCCCACGGATTCGTGCAGGGTCGGGTGAGCGTGGATGGTCAGCGCGATGTCTTCCGCGTCGCAGCCCATCTCGATAGCCAGACCGATTTCACCCAGCAGCTCGCCGCCGTTGGTGCCGACAATCGCGCCACCGATGATGCGGTGAGTTTCTTTGTCGAAGATCAGTTTGGTCATGCCGTCTGCACAGTCGGAAGCGATCGCACGGCCGGAAGCCGCCCACGGGAAGGTGGAGGTTTCGTAGCTGATGCCTTTCTCTTTCGCTTCTTTCTCGGTCAGACCCACCCATGCCACTTCCGGCTCGGTGTAAGCGATGGATGGGATCACTTTCGGATCGAAGTAGTGCTTCATGCCGGCGATAACTTCTGCGGCAACGTGGCCTTCGTGCACGCCTTTGTGCGCCAGCATCGGCTGACCGACGATGTCGCCGATAGCGAAGATGTGCGGCACGTTGGTGCGCAGCTGTTTGTCGACGTTGATGAAGCCACGCTCGTCAACTTCAACACCGGCTTTACCGGCATCCAGCAGTTTGCCGTTCGGCACGCGGCCGATCGCCACCAGCACCGCGTCGTAACGCTGTGGTTCTGCCGGCGCTTTTTTACCTTCCATCGTGACGTAGATGCCGTCTTCTTTGGCTTCTACTGCGGTCACTTTGGTTTCCAGCATCAGGTTGAACTGCTTGCTGATACGTTTGGTGAAGACTTTCACCACGTCTTTATCTGCCGCCGGGATAACCTGATCGAACATTTCAACGACGTCGATCTGTGAACCCAGCGCATGGTATACGGTGCCCATTTCCAGGCCGATGATGCCGCCGCCCATAACCAGCAGACGCTCTGGGACGGTTTTCAGTTCCAGCGCATCGGTGGAATCCCACACGCGTGGATCTTCATGAGGAATGAATGGCAGTTGGATCGGACGAGAACCTGCAGCGATGATGGCGTTGTCGAAGTTGATGGTGGTTGGGCCGTTTTCGCCTTCCACAACCAGGGTGTTAGCGCCGGTGAACTTGCCCAGGCCGTTGACCACTTTCACTTTACGGCCTTTCGCCATGCCAGCCAGACCGCCGGTCAGCTGAGTGATGACTTTTTCTTTCCAGACGCGCACTTTGTCGATGTCGGTTTTCGGCTCGCCGAAAACGATGCCGTGTTCGGCCAGCGCTTTGGCTTCTTCGATCACTTTGGCAACGTGCAGCAGTGCTTTGGAAGGGATACATCCCACGTTCAGGCAAACCCCGCCCAGAGTGGAATAACGTTCAACCAGAACGGTTTCAAGACCTAAGTCAGCGCAACGAAAGGCTGCAGAGTAACCTGCCGGGCCCGCCCCAAGTACCACGACCTGAGTTTTAATTTCAGTACTCATCATGACCTCTTAATTGATTGTCCGGCGGGTCAGACGTCATTTTTATTGCTAATCGATCTCATAACGCCCTTCATCCACCGGGACGCTTACACCGCGAGCAGTTTACAGAATTGTTAATAATCTGCAAAGCGTGTTCGAGTGACCCGTGTCTCAACAATTTTGTCGAGTTGTGCAAAATCCGACAAAACTGCTACAGAATCGTCAGGGGCGCAGCATGCTGCGCCCCTTTTGCATTACATCACCAGACGGCGAATGTCGGACAACATGTTGTTGATGATGGTGATAAAGCGCGCCCCATCGGCACCGTCGATAACGCGGTGGTCGAAGGACAGCGACATCGGCATCATCAGGCGCGGCATGAACTCTTTACCGTTCCAGACCGGCTCCATCGCAGACTTGGAGACGCCCAGGATAGCCACTTCCGGCGCGTTGACGATCGGCGCGAAGTGAGTCGTCCCGATGCCACCCAGGCTGGAGATGGTGAAGCAGCCGCCCTGCATCTCGCCCGCGGTCAGCTTGCCGTCGCGCGCTTTCTTGGAGATGGCCATCAGTTCACGAGACAGCTCGGTGATGCTCTTCTTGTTCACGTCCTTGAACACGGGAACCACCAGGCCGTTCGGGGTATCTACCGCCACGCCGATGTTGATGTATTTCTTCAGCGTCAGCTTCTGGCCATCTTCGGACAGCGAGCTGTTGAAGCGCGGCATCTGCTCCAGAGCGGCAGCAACGGCTTTCATGATGAACACGACAGGCGTGAACTTCACGTCCAGCTTGCGCTTGGCCGCTTCTTCGTTCTGTTGCTTGCGGAAAGCTTCCAGATCGGTGATGTCGGTTTTGTCGAAGTGAGTCACGTGCGGGATCATCACCCAGTTGCGGCTCAGGTTCGCGCCAGAGATCTTCTGGATGCGGCCCATTTCGACTTCTTCGATCTCGCCGAACTTGCTGAAGTCCACTTTCGGCCATGGCAGCATGCCTGGCAGACCGCCGCCGGCAGCCGCCGGAGCCGCTTCAGCGCGTTTCACCGCGTCTTTCACGTAAGTCTGAACGTCTTCGCGCAGGATGCGGCCTTTACGACCGGTGCCCTTCACTTTCGCCAGGTTAACGCCGAATTCACGCGCCAGACGACGAATGACCGGGGTCGCGTGCACGTAGGCCGCGTTCTCGGCGAACTCGCCTTTATCGTCAGCTTTCGCAGCCGGAGCGGCGGCTTTAGCGGCGGCCGGCGCCGGCGCAGCGTCCGCTTTAGCGGCTGGAGCGGCGGCAGCGGCAGGCGCAGCGCCTTCCACTTCGAACACCATGATCAGAGAGCCGGTTTTCACTTTGTCGCCGCTCGCGATCTTGATCTCTTTCACGGTACCCGCGAACGGCGCAGGCACTTCCATGGAGGCCTTGTCGCCTTCCACGGTGATCAGAGACTGCTCGGCGGCAACCTTATCGCCCACCTTAACCATCACTTCGGTCACTTCGACTTCGTCACCGCCGATATCCGGCACGGCGACGTCTTTGGCTGCAGAGGCCGCAGGTGCTGCAGCGGCAGCAGGGGCTTGCGCCGCAGCCGGGGCCGCAGCGGAAGCGGCGCCGGCCACTTCGAACACCATGATCAGGGAACCGGTTTTCACTTTGTCGCCGGTCGCGATCTTGATCTCTTTCACGGTGCCCGCGAACGGCGCAGGCACTTCCATGGAAGCCTTGTCGCCTTCTACGGTGATCAGGGACTGCTCGGCTTCCACCTTGTCGCCCACTTTCACCAGGATCTCGGTCACTTCGACTTCGTCGGCGCCGATGTCCGGCACGGCAACGTCTTTGGCCGCAGCGGCGGCCGGGGCAGCTGCTGCCGCCGGTTTTTCTTCCGCTTTCGCCGCCGGTTTTTCTTCCGCTTTCGCCGCCGGTGCAGCTTCCGCTGCGCCTGCCGCTTCGAAGATCATGATCAGTTTGCCGGTTTCGGTTTTATCGCCGACCGCCACTTTGATCTCTTTCACCACGCCCGCCTGCGGGGAGGGCACTTCCATGGAAGCCTTGTCGCCTTCCACGGTGATCAGCGATTGTTCCGCTTCAACTTTATCGCCGACCTTCACCAGAATCTCGGTGATTTCGACTTCATCTGCACCGATGTCCGGTACGTTGATTTCGATAGACATTATTCAGTACCTCTTAGGCCAGACGCGGGTTAACTTTTTCCGGGTTGATGTCGAATTTCTTGATTGCATCAGCAACCACAGAAGCTTCGATCTCACCGCGTTTAGCCAGTTCACCCAGAGCAGCAACCACCACGTAAGATGCATCGACTTCGAAGTGGTGACGCAGGTTTTCGCGGCTGTCCGAACGACCGAAGCCGTCGGTGCCCAGTACGCGATAATCGCTGGCCGGCACATAAGTACGAACCTGTTCGGCGAACAGTTTCATGTAGTCGGTAGACGCTACCGCCGGCGCGTCGCTCATCACCTGAGCGATGTAAGGTACGCGTGGCGTTTCGGTTGGGTGCAGCATGTTCCAGCGCTCGCAGTCCTGGCCGTCGCGCGCCAGTTCGGTGAACGAGGTCACGCTGTAGGTGTCGGAACCCACGCCGTAGTCCTTCGCCAGGATCTGCGCAGCTTCGCGCACGTGGCGCAGGATGGCACCGGAGCCCAGCAGCTGTACCTTGCCTTTGCTGCCTTCCAGCGTTTCCAGCTTGTAGATACCCTTGCGGATACCTTCTTCCGCACCCTGCGGCATCGCAGGCATGTGGTAGTTTTCGTTCAGCGTGGTCAGGTAGTAGTACACGTTTTCCGGGTTGTCGCCATACATGCGCACCAGACCGTCGTGCATGATCACCGCCACTTCGTACGCGTAAGCCGGATCGTAAGAGATGCAGTTAGGGATGGTCAGAGACTGAATGTGGCTGTGGCCATCTTCGTGCTGCAGACCTTCGCCGTTCAGGGTAGTACGGCCCGAGGTCCCGCCGATCAGGAAGCCGCGCGCCTGTTGGTCGCCCGCTGCCCAGCACAGGTCGCCGATACGCTGGAAACCGAACATCGAGTAGTAGATGTAGAACGGAATCATCGGCAGATCGTTGGTGCTGTAGGAAGTCGCTGCGGCCAGCCAGGAAGAGGCTGCACCCAGTTCGTTGATGCCTTCCTGCAGGATTTGGCCTTTCTCGTCTTCTTTGTAGTAAGCAACCTGCTCACGGTCCTGCGGAGTGTACTGCTGGCCGTTCGGGCTGTAGATACCGATCTGACGGAACAGACCTTCCATACCGAAGGTACGCGCTTCGTCGGCGATGATTGGTACCAGGCGATCTTTGATCGACTTGTTCTTCAGCATCACGTTCAGGGCACGCACGAAGGCGATAGTGGTGGAGATCTCTTTGTTCTGCTCTTCCAGCAGCGAGCTGAAATCTTCCAGCGCCGGCATTTCCAGCTTCTGGGTGAACTCAGGCAGACGCGTCGGCACGTAGCCTTTCAGCGCCTGGCGACGTTCGTGCAGGTATTTGTACTCTTCGGACTCTTTGTCGAAGGTGATGTACGGCAGTTTTTCGATGTCAGCATCGGCAACCGGCACGTTGAAACGATCGCGGAAGTGGTGAACCCCTTCCATGTTCATTTTCTTCACCTGGTGAGCGATGTTTTTACCTTCCGCGGTTTCACCCATGCCGTAACCTTTGATGGTGTGGGCCAGGATAACGGTCGGTTTGCCTTTGGTGTCCTGCGCTTTTTTCAGTGCAGCGAAGATTTTCTTCGGATCGTGACCACCACGGTTCAGCGCCCAGATTTCGTCGTCGGTCATGTCTTTGACCAGCGCCGCGGTTTCCGGGTAACGGCCAAAGAAGTGCTCACGCACGTAAGCGCCGTCTTTGGATTTGAAGGTCTGGTAGTCGCCGTCCAGGGTCTCGTTCATCAGCTGAACCAGTTTACCGCTGGTGTCTTTACGCAGCAGTTCGTCCCAACGGCCGCCCCAGATCACTTTCAGCACCTGCCAGCCTGCGCCGGAGAAGATGCCTTCCAGTTCGTTGATGATCTTGCCGTTGCCGGTAACCGGGCCGTCCAGGCGCTGCAGGTTGCAGTTGATGACGAACACCAGGTTGTCCAGCTTCTCGCGGGTCGCGATGGTGATGGCGCCTTTGGATTCCGGCTCATCCATTTCACCGTCGCCCAGGAAGGCGTAAACGGTCTGCTCAGAGGTATCTTTCAGGCCACGGTGTTCCAGGTATTTCAGGAACTTCGCCTGATAGATGGCGCTGATTGGGCCCAGGCCCATGGAAACGGTCGGGAACTGCCAGAATTCCGGCATCAGCTTAGGATGCGGGTAAGAGGACAGGCCATTGCCGTGCACTTCCTGACGGAAGTTGTTCATTTGTTCTTCGGTCAGGCGGCCTTCAAGGAAGGCACGCGCGTAAACGCCCGGAGAGATGTGGCCCTGGAAGTACACCAGGTCGCCGCCGTCTTTCTCGTTGCATGCGCGGAAGAAGTGGTTAAAGCAGACTTCATAGAAGGTCGCGGAAGACTGGAAGGAAGCCATGTGGCCGCCCAGCTCCAGGTCTTTTTTGGATGCGCGCAGAACGGTCATGATCGCGTTCCAACGGATCGCAGAGCGAATGCGGCGTTCCAGATCCAGGTTGCCTGGGTAGGCCGGTTCGTCTTCTACCGCGATGGTGTTGACGTAGTTGTGCGCTGCAGCACCGGCCGCAACGTTAACGCCGCCTTTGCGGGCTTCTCCCAATACCTGATCAATCAGAAACTGAGCTCGCTCAACACCCTCTTCACGGATGACCGATTCGATCGCCTGCAGCCAGTCGCGGGTTTCGATCGGATCCACGTCATTGTTTAAACGTTCTGACATGGTGGTATTCCTTATCTGTCTAATGGTTTGTTTGGAGCCTGTCTTCCTGTGCTCTGTGCAAAAACACACGAAGACAGGCCCATCAGTTTAGTTGCCGCTTAAGTACTTAACTAAGTACCTCGAACTTAACCCCCGCAGGCTGGTGTACCCTGAAGAGGACAGCTCTTAATCCTTGCGTTGCTGGAGACGCCGTAGCGATCTCTCGCGCCGAGTATGCTCCCGGCTGAGATCCAGCAAGATTTCCTCGATAAACGCCAAGTGGCGATGCGAGGCTTCACGGGCCTTTTCCGGCTCGCGTGCCACAATCGCCTCAAAAATTCCGGCGCGGTGGCTGCTCACTTTTGCCAACATCTCACGGCGCGAGTAGAGCAATTCAAAGTTCTGACGCACGTTCTGTTCCAGCATCGGCCCCATGCAGCGTAGCAGGTGAAGTAACACAACGTTGTGGGCAGCTTCGGTCACGGCGATTTGATACTGCATGACCGCATCGGCTTCGGCGTCGAGATCGCCGCTGTCTTGAGCCTGTTGAATCACGATGTGGCAGTCGCGGATGCGCGCCAGATCTTCATCGGTGCCGCGCAGCGCCGCGTAATAGGCGGCAATGCCTTCCAGCGCGTGACGGGTTTCCAGCAGATCGAACTGTGATTCGGGATGGTCGGCCAGCAGCTCGGCCAGCGGATCGCTGAAGCTCTGCCACAGATTAGTTTGCACGAAGGTGCCGCCGCCCTGACGGCGCAGGAGCAGCCCTTTCGCTTCCAGGCGCTGAATGGCCTCTCTCAGAGAAGGACGGGAGACATCAAATTGTTTCGCCAGCTCGCGCTCCGGAGGCAGTTTTTCGCCTGGGCGCAGTGTCCCCTCGAGGATCAGGTATTCGAGCTGTTGCTCGATAACATCTGACAACTTGGGTTGGCGGATTTTGCTGTAGGCCATGAGTGAATTCTTCTCTGCGAATGGCGCGGAGTCAATTGGTAATACCAATTTCAAAAACGTGACGGTAAAGTAACAAAGTATTCACCTCCTGTCCATACGGGCCTTGATCGAAATCAGGTTACCCGCACATTTTAACACCCCGCTGAAAACCCCGCTGCAAACCGGTAACGCCGTGATGGTATTACCATTTACGCGCCCGGTTGGGGATTTAACTTTTACCAAACCTTACGCAAGGCAGAGTGCAAACTTTTTGCCCGAGTTTTATTGCATGGTTATGACGCTTTAATGAATGGCTATTTGGCGAGCGGCGCAGCGGGAGTTCGTTCATTATTTGAACGCACGCCGCCGCTCGGATCTACGTTATTTTTGCGCATTATGTGATTTGTTGCTTATTTCATGCACTGAATCCCCCCCGCCGTCACACAACCCGCATTTTGTTTCCTAAACTGCTGCAATCTTAATCACTCACACGACAAAGCAGGTGCAAACCGACGCACATAACATTATTCTCTGCCAAACGGTAGCGGCGCCGTGGAATTAATAGCTATAACGCCGTAAATAAAACAAAACACACATCGTAACCACTGCTTTACAGGCATGTGGGCATTCACAACGACAGAGGGTTAGATTGATGGATGGTCAACAGCATGGTGACCAGCTGAAACGCGGCCTGAAAAACCGCCATATTCAGCTCATCGCCTTAGGTGGCGCAATCGGCACCGGGCTATTTCTCGGTATCGCTCAAACAATAAAAATGGCCGGCCCGTCAGTGCTTCTCGGCTACGCCATCGGCGGCTTCATCGCGTTTCTGATCATGCGCCAGCTGGGGGAAATGGTGGTGGAAGAGCCGGTCGCCGGTTCCTTCAGCCACTTCGCCTACAAATACTGGGGCAACTTCGCCGGCTTTGCCTCCGGCTGGAACTACTGGGTGCTGTATGTCCTGGTGGCAATGGCGGAGCTGACCGCGGTCGGTATCTACGTGCAGTACTGGTGGCCGGAGATCCCTACCTGGGTCTCCGCCGCAGTGTTCTTCCTGGCGATTAACGCCATCAACCTCGCCAACGTTAAAGTTTACGGCGAGATGGAGTTCTGGTTCGCCATCATCAAGGTGGTGGCGATTATCGGCATGATCGTGTTCGGCGCCTACCTGCTGTTCAGCGGCATGGGCGGCCCGGAAGCCACCGTCACCAACCTGTGGGCGCAGGGCGGGTTCTTCCCGAACGGCTTCATGGGCCTGGTGATGGCGATGGCGGTGATCATGTTCTCCTTTGGCGGCCTCGAGCTGGTCGGTATCACCGCCGCCGAAGCCGACAACCCGCAAAAGAGCATTCCGAAAGCCACCAATCAGGTGATCTACCGCATCCTGATCTTCTATATCGGTTCGCTGGCCATTTTGCTGTCGCTGTACCCGTGGGGCAAAGTGGTTGAAGGCGGCAGCCCGTTCGTGCTGATCTTCCACGCGCTGAACAGCAACCTGGTGGCGACCGTGCTGAACGTCGTGGTGCTCACCGCTGCGCTGTCGGTGTACAACAGCTGCGTCTACTGTAACAGCCGCATGCTGTATGGCCTGGCGCAGCAGGGCAACGGCCCGAAAAGCCTGCTGAAGGTCGACGGCCGCGGCGTACCGGTAGTGGCCATCGGCATCTCCGCCCTCGCCACCGCGCTGTGCGTGCTGATTAACTACCTGATTCCGGGCCGCGCCTTCGAACTGCTGATGGCATTGGTGGTATCGGCGTTGGTGATCAACTGGGCGATGATCAGCCTGGCGCACCTGAAATTCCGCGCCGCCAAAAACCGCGAAGGCGTGGTGCCGAAGTTCAAAGCGTTCTGGTACCCGTTCAGCAACTATCTGTGCCTGCTGTTCATGGCCGGCATCCTGGTGATCATGTACCTGACGCCGGGCATTCAAATCTCGGTGCTGCTGATCCCGGTATGGGTGGCGATCCTGGCCGTCGGTTACGCCATCAAACAGCGCAGCCAACGCGTCGACGGCGTCACCAGCCGTTGAATCCCGTGACCGCACAATAAATAAAATGGCCCGCAGATGCGGGCCATTTTTTTCGCCTGAACGCCGCTTACTTGCGCAGCGCCTTCACCTGCTCGGCGGTGACGTCCGCCGGCAAGCCGCCCCAGGTCACGCGCAGGTAATTCACCAGTTCCGCCACGTCGGCATCGCTCAGCCGCTCGCCGAAGCCCGGCATGCTCTGCATGCTTTCATCGTTCGGGAACTGCTGGGCCGGCAGGCCATCCAGCACCGACACGATCAGGTTCTTGCCGTCTGCCTGACGCAGCGTGGCGTTATCACGCATCGCCGGTGCGACGTGCGGTTTGCCCTCGCCTTCGCGCGCATGGCAGCCGGCGCACTGATCCAGATAGACCATACGCCCGCTATCGCTGCCCTGGCCCATTTTCACCGGCACCGCCGCCGGCGGCTGCTCGCCCATCAAATACAGCGCCAGCGCCTGATGGTCTTCCGGCGTCAAATGACGGGTGCTAAGATCCACCACCATGTGCATCTCGCTGAAGGCGGAACCCTGCGGCGCGAGGCCGGTGCTGAGGAAGCGGCTGACGTCCTGCGGCGTCCAGCCGCGCTGCGCCAGGCCGTGCGGCGTAATGTCCGGCGCCATGAAGCGGCCGAGATCGCCGCCCTGCATCGGCTTAGCGAGATCCATCTGCCCCAGTGCGCCGCGCGGCGTGTGGCATTCGCCACAGTGGCCCAGCACGTCGGCCAGATAGCGGCCGCGCTGCCATTGCGGCGAGTTGCCCTGCGAACTGGCCGGCAGCGGATCCTGGCTACGGAACAGCAGGTTCCAGCCGATCAGCGCCATGCGCTGGTTGAACGGGAACGGCATCTCATTGGCCGGAATGGCGACGTCCACCGCCGGGCGCGTCATCAGGTAAGCGTAGATGTCGTCGGCATCCTGACGCGATATGCCCTTGTACGAGGTGTAAGGCATCGCCGGGTACAGGTGTCGCCCGCCCGGCGCCACGCCCTGCGTCAGCGCCAGGAAGAAGTCGTCCTTGGTCCAGCGCCCGATGCCGTGGTCGGCCGACGGCGTCAGGTTGCTGCCGTAAATCGTGCCAAACGGCGTGTCCAGCGGATAGCCACCGGCCAACGGCGCCCCGCCGCTGGCGGTATGGCAGGCGGCGCAGTCGGCGGCCTGCGCCAGATAGCGGCCGCGGGCGATCTGTTCGGCGCCGGCGCTCACCTGCTGCACCGGGCCGTCGTAACGCCGGTTTTCCCGCCACCACAGCAGCGCAATCACCACGATCGCCACCAGCACAATCAATACTGCGAGACGTTTTTTCATTGCGCCGTCTCCTTCAGCAGGCCCGGCGTTTTCAGCACCACGTCGCGCACCGCTTCGTAGTAACGCACATAACCGGTGCAGCGGCAGATGTGGCTGTCCAGCGCCTGCTCGATGGCGCTTTCCAGCTGTTCGCGAGCGATAGGTTCACGCTTGAGCTTTTCCACGAAAATGGTGGCGGCGTTGACGAAGCCCGGCGTGCAGTAGCCGCACTGGAAGCTGTAGTGCTCCAGAAACGCCTGCTGGATCGGCGACAGTTCAACCACCTCGCCCTGCTCGTCCACCTTGGCGTGGCCTTCGACGGTACGCACTTTCTTGCCGTTGAAGAAATGCGCGCCGGTAATGCAGGTGCGCACCTCTTCGCTGGTGCCGCTCGGGTGATCGACGATCGCCACGCAGGCGTGGCAAATGCCCTGCCCGCAGCCGAGGCGCGAACCGGTCAGGTCAAGGTACTCGTGCAGGAAATCGATCATCATCAAGCCTTCCGGCACCTCGATCGGGCCGTATTGCTTCTCGTTGATGGTCAGGGAGATCGGCTGGGTTTTAATGCTCATTGTAATACCTCACGAATATTTTCTGCACGAACGGGCAAATCACGGAAACGGTGGCCGGTGGCGTCGGCGATGGCGTTGACCAGCGCGGCCACGATCGGGATCATCACCACCTCCGCCATGCCTTTCGGCGGATCGGTTTCCGACAGCGCCGGCAGGATGTCGCCGCTCTGTTTCCACACCGCCACGTCGCTGGCGCGCGGCAGGTGGTAACGGTTGAAGTTCCAGGTGCCGTTGCCCGGGCCGTCTTCGTACAGCGGTAAATATTCGTGCAGCGCATGGCCGATCCCCATCGCCAGCCCGCCCTGCAGCTGACCGGAAACCAGTTCCGGCACGATCAGGTTGCCGCACTCCATGATCGAATGGTGATTCAGCAATTCCACCTGGCCGGTGGCGATATCCACCGCCACTTCCGCCAGCGTGCCGACAGCGCTGTAGTAGGTCACCGCCGCATTGTTGCGCTGGGTTGGCGGGTAGTAGGCCTGCCCGCGCGCCAGCGGTTTGAATTCGCCGCCGGCGATGCGCAGCGCCATGCCGTCGACCGGCAGGCGTTCGCTTTTGCCGTTCAGCGTGAAATCGGCCTCCGCCCACTGCCAGCGGTTGAACACGTGCACCGCAGCGCCGGTGACGCCGCCCATCTGATAAGCCGTCTTGGCCAACAGCTCGAGGCTCAGCACCGACATGCCCGCCGCCGTCAGGCCGCCTTCGACCCAACGCGCATCTTCACGCCGCACCACCAGCGGCGCCGCCTGGCCGCCGCCGATGCCGGCCTGCCACAGCGCCATCGCCGCCGGCCACAGGCCGTGATCGAAGATCAGGCGCGCCGCTTCGCGGGTGCTGTGCGAGAAGTAATAGGCCGAGTTGCTGGCGCTGGACGGCGAACAGTAGCTCGGCGTCCAGTTGGGGTTGGTTTGCAGCTTGTCCTGCTCTTCTTGCGACATCAGGTAAGGATCGCCGCTGGTGACCATCGGCAGTACCGACCAGTCGGTGACCGAGAAGTGCGCTTCGTCGGCCGGCTTGCCCAGCCACTGCGCGCACAGCACCGACTGCGAGGTCGACATGCCGGTGCCCATCTCCGCGCCGCTGTGATGCAGCGTGATGCGGCCGTCTTCACTCAGCTCCACCCGGGCGAACGAGGTTTCCGCCCCGGTGCCGAAGTCTTTCTGCACGCAGCCGAAGCCAACGCCATAGCGCTTGCCGGGATGGCGGCTCTCAAACTCGGCCTTGCGTTCGGCGCGCTTGAGCCACATCTCATGCTTCGCCGCCTTCTCCAGCACTTCATCGGCGCGGATCGCACCGGCCGGGATCGCCCCCTGGGTGTTTTTCATGCCGGATTTCAGCACGTTGCGCAGGCGGAACTCGATCGGGTCGATCTTCAGTTCGGCGGCCAGCTCATCCACCATCATCTCGGTGGCGGCCATGCTCTGCAGCGTGCCGTAACCGCGCGCCGAACCGGCGTCGATGGCGCGTGAGGCCAGCCCGACCGACGACAGATCGCTTTTCGGGAAGTAGTAAATCGACTGGGCGGCGGTCGCGCCGACCATCACCACCGAAGGGGTAAAGTTGCTGCGGCCGCCGCCGTCCGCCGTCATGTCACCGAGGAACGACTGCATAACGCCGGTCTGGCGATTCACCGCGATGCGATAGTTCATGTCGAACGCGTGGCGCTTCAGCGCCGTCTGGAACTGCTCGAAGCGGTCATTGGCCAGGCGCACAGGGTGGCCGTCGCCGTACATCGCCGCCACTGCGCCGTAATAGGGGAAGTTGTAGTGATCTTTCGAGCCGTAGCCCACGGTGTAGCACGGGTGCAGGATCAGCTGTTTCACCGGCGGGTTGCGCTTGGCCAGCATGCGCGGCATCTCGTCTGCCACTTCCTGCGGCGACTGGGTCGGCACCACCAGATGCAGGGTTTGCGTCTCGGCGTCGAACCAGCCGTTGGCGTTGTCCGGCTCCAGCGCCGAGGTATCGATCGACTGCGTAGTGTAGCGGCGTGACATCACCAGCCAATCGGCCGGCGGGTTTGCCATCTCGTCGGCGATCTGGCCCGCATAGCGCATGCCTTCCTGATCCAGCTTGCCGCCCTCGCGCCCTTCCGGCCACACCGGCAGGTGTTTTTTCATCGATACCGGGAAGATTGGCGTGTCCTTCAGGCTGGAGAAGCGATCGTCGTCGAACGGTTGATCGCCCCCCACCCGCACATAGCGGAAGCTGCCCCAGGGATCGCGCTCCAGCGGGCCGGTGACCGCGCCGTATTTGATGGTTTCTTCACGAAATTTCAGCTTGTCCTTGGCGAAGCGGAAACGGGCGAAGTCGTGATAGATCAGGATCGCCACCGCCTGGCCGAGGTAGGCCGGGGTTTTGCCGCTCGGCAGCAGCATGTCGTCACCGTAGAACGCCGGGAAGGCCAGGCCATCGCGCGCCAGATCTTCCGCCGTCACCAGGCGATCCGGCTGCAGGTCGTCCCCCAACAGCGACAGATCGACCCCTTCGAACAGTCGGTCGGCTTTGGTGACGCGCAGAATGAAGGCGTGCGCCTGTTTCTGCGGCCAGTGCGGCATGTCCACCGCGCGGATATCGCGCGCGAACACCTTCTGCCCCATGACCTTGGCGCGGCCATCGATACGGAAACGGACGCGTTTGGTCTGCGGATCCCAGTTGGGTGACTGGAGGATTTTTTGCTCGAACAGCGCGGCATAGGCGCGGCTGTACAGGGGTGCGAGATACACAGACACCCCCGCAATCACGGCGCTTTTGATAAAGCGGCGCCGCGACGGGTTGAAATTGCTCATAAATAAGTCCTTCACGTCTTTCTTGTAATTGGTTTTTGTTCGCGGTGTTGTTGCGCAAACGCTGACGACCTTGCCGTAGACGTCATAAGCATATGCTTATAACTAAAATTATGTGATGATTAACAGGCTGTTTTCAACAAAAAAACATTTGCAAAACACAGGTAGTTTGTAGGCTAATAAATAATTTGCGCAAACGCGGACTTCAACCATGACCACGGGCATTGTCATTACCGCCGCCGGACGCGGGGAGCGCTTTATTCAGGCCGGCGGCCAGGGCAACAAATTAAACGCCGGATTTGCCGATGCGACGGGCGAGCGGCGATCGCTGTTCGAACACACCCTGCGCCAGGCGCTGGCCTCCGGCCTGCCGGTACAGGTGGTGACCCGACCGGATAATCTGCCGGTGCTGGCAGCCTGCGCCGCCAAGCAGGTGCCGGTCACCCTGCTCGCCAGCGCGGGCCTCGGCGACTCGATCGCCGCGGGCGTTGCGGCCACGCCGCACTGGCAGGGCTGGCTGATCCACCTGGCCGATATGCCGTTCGTCAACGCCGAGGTTTTCCGGCAGGTGGCGGATGCCTTACGGCAGCACCCGATCGTGCGCCCCTGTTATGCGCAACAGCCCGGTCACCCGGTTGGCTTTTCCGCCCGATTGCGCAAACCGCTTTGCCAACTGCGCGGCGATAATGGCGCCCGTGAACTGCTGCAAGGCGCGGCGGTACACCTGCTGCCGCTTGAGCACCCCGGCGTCGTGCAGGATATTGATCTTCCATCGCAACTCCCGGCCAGCGAGTAAATTCACCTATGCAACATCTTGATGTCACCGTGGTCAGCCAGGCGATAAGCTGGCTGCAGCAACAGCCGGTCTGGTTATGCACCGTGCTCAGCACCTACGGCTCTTCGCCGCGCTCGCCGGGCGCGTTGATGGCGGCGACCCGCGACGGCCGCTACAGCGGTTCGCTGTCGGGCGGCTGCGTGGAGGAGGATTTTCTGCGGCGCGTGGCCGGCGGGGCGTACCAGGCATCCAGCCAGGTGATCCGTTACGGCGAAGGCGGCATGACGCCCAACGTGGCGCTGCCCTGCGGCGGCGTGCTGGACGTGCTGATCGAATACCTGCCGGCGGGTGAAGACAGCATCGCTTACCTGCAACGCATCGCCGGCGCGCTGGAAGGGCATCACGCGTTGATCAAACGCCTGACGCTGCCCAACGCCTGCCACAGCCTCGAGCAAAGCCACTTCACCAGCGCTACGCAGGTCGAACGCCGGCTCGAGCAGATCACCCTGCACATCGCGGCCGCGCCGCGCCTGCTGATCGCCGGGCTGTCCAGCGTAGCGCTGTACTGCGCCGATTTCGCCGTGGCGCTGGGGTTTGAGGTGCTGGTGTGCGAGAACCGCCCGGAGGCGCTGGATAACTTTGCCGCCGAGCTGAAACCGGGCGTGACGCTGCTGCGCCAGTTTCCGGCCAAATTTATTGAAGAAGGGGGATGCCACGCCAATACCGCCGTCGTGGCGCTGACCCACGATCCGCGCATGGACGACCTGACGCTGATGGAAGCGATCCACACCCCGGCGTTTTACATCGGCGCCATGGGCTCGCTCAGAAACAGCGCGCGGCGGCGCCAGCGTTTGCAGCAGATTGCCGAATTCACGCCGCAGGAGCTGGAACGCATCCATGCGCCGATCGGCCTGCCGCTGGGCAGCAAAACCCCGGCGGAGATCGCCCTGGCGGTGATGGCAGCGATCGTGCAGCAAAAAAACCGGCTGCCGGCCGCCGACGGGATCAGTGCAGCGGCACCACCGGCACCAAATGTTGCAGCTCCAGATGCAGTTCCTCTTTCCCGCTCAGCGAATAGCTAAACACCGTAATGTCCGGCCCGTCACCGCGGGCCAGCCCCATTTCGGGCAACACCTGCGTGTAGATTTTAATGATGTGATCGTTGAGTGCCACCGGCTTGCCGGAATAGCGAAAACGGCAAAATTCGCCGTGGATCTCCGGCAGCGCCTCCAGCACCACGCCTTCGCGCAGCGGGTATTCCGTCGTCACGCCCAGGGTATAATCGACCCTGACCCGCTCGCCGTCCGGCACCAGCTGGGTAAACGAATAGGTTTGTGCCGGGCGCTCACCCAGCAAGGTATAGAACTGCCCACGCAGCGCACTGCGCTGCGGCAGGTGCGACTTGTCCAGCTTCTCGATATCCAGATGGTACGCGTAATGTTTGCCGTGAAAGGCATATTGCCCTCTGGCAATGCTGACGCGTTCAACCTGAATATCGCCGGGCTGGCTGGCCGCCAGCGAACGCACCAGATTGCTGAAGTCCTGCTTGCGGGCATGGCGATACACGCTGGGCGATTCGGCGAAGTGTTTCTTGAAACAGCGCGAGAACGTCTGCTGGTTATCGAATTGGTATTCGACCGAGATATCGAGGATGCTCTTCTGCGTGAAACGCAAGGCGAAGGCGGCGAGGTAGAGGCGGCGAGCGCGGATATACGAGGCTAACGATAATCCGGTCTGCTTCTTGAACATACGCTGCAGGTACCATTTCGTATAGCCAGACTTGGCGGAAACGATATCCAACGACAGTGGATTGGTCAGGTTGTCTTCAATCCAGACCAGCAATTCCCTGATATGACTTTCCTGCGTTCCCATGTGCTTGCCGAAACCTTCTGTTGCCGATATTCCATTAGTCGAATTTTAGTGCTATCCGCGTAGGGTATACAGGTTAAAACTCGACGTCCAGCGGGCTACAGGACTTTACACAATCCCCTTCACCGCCCGCAGGCGGCGAAGGGGGCAACGCTTATTTCAGGCAGCTGGAGCATTGACCGGCCTGGATCTTCTGGAAGAAGTCATTGCCTTTGTCATCCACCAGGATAAACGCCGGGAAATCTTCCACTTCGATTTTCCAGATCGCTTCCATACCCAGCTCAGGGTACTCCACACACTCCAGGCTCTTGATGCTCTGCTGCGCCAGCACCGCCGCCGGGCCGCCGATGCTGCCGAGGTAGAAACCGCCGTGCTTGTGGCAGGCATCTGTCACCTGCTGGCTGCGGTTGCCTTTCGCCAGCATGATCATGCTACCGCCGTGAGATTGCAGCAGATCGACGTAGGAATCCATACGTCCGGCGGTAGTCGGCCCCAGCGAACCTGACGCGTAGCCTTCCGGCGTTTTGGCCGGGCCGGCGTAGTAGATCGGGTGATCCTTGACGTACTGCGGCAGGCCTTCACCGCGATCCAGACGCTCTTTCAGCTTGGCGTGCGCGATATCGCGGCCGACGATGATGGTGCCGCTCAGCGACAGGCGGGTGGAAACCGGGTACTGCGACAGCTGCTTGAGGATCTCGGCCATCGGACGGTTGAGATCGACTTTGATCGCCTCGCCTTCCCCGGCCTGGCGCAGTTCCTGAGGAATGAATTTACCGGGGTTGTGCTCCAGTTTTTCCAGCCAGATGCCGTCGCGATTGATCTTGCCTTTGATGTTGCGGTCCGCCGAGCAGGAGACGCCCATGCCGACCGGGCAGGACGCGCCGTGGCGCGGCAGGCGCACCACGCGGATATCGTGCGCGAAGTATTTGCCGCCGAACTGCGCGCCCAGACCCAGGTTCTGCGCTTCTTGCAGCAGTTCCGCTTCGAGTTCCAGATCGCGGAACGCCTGGCCATGCTCGTTGCCTTCGGTCGGCAGGCCATCGTAATACTTGGTCGAGGCCAGTTTGACGGTTTTCAGCGTCGCTTCCGCCGAGGTGCCGCCGATGACAAACGCCACGTGGTACGGCGGGCAAGCCGCGGTGCCCAGCGTACGCATCTTGTCGACCAGGTAATTTTTCAGTTTGCCCGGCGACAGCAGCGCCTTGGTTTCCTGATACAGATAGGTTTTGTTGGCGGAACCGCCGCCCTTGGCGATGCACAGGAACTTGTACTCTTCGCCGTCCACGCTGTAGAGATCGATCTGCGCCGGCAGGTTGCTGCCGGTATTGACCTCTTTGTACATATCCAGCGCGGCGTTCTGCGAATAGCGCAGGTTCTCTTCGATGTAGGTGTTGTACACCCCGCGCGACAACGCTGCTTCATCGCCGCCGCCGGTCCAGACGCGCTGGCCCTTTTTGCCGACGATGATCGCCGTGCCGGTGTCCTGGCAGGTCGGTAAAATACCCTTGGCGGCGATTTCTGAGTTACGCAGAAATTGCAGCGCAACGTACTTGTCGTTTTCGCTGGCGTCCGGATCGTCGAGGATATCGGCCACCTGCTGTTGGTGCGCCGGGCGCAGCATGAACGAGGCGTCGTGGAACGCATGCTGGGCAAGCAGGGTTAACGCTTCAGGGGCAACTTTCAGAATTTCCTGGCCTTCAAATTCGCTCACGGAAACGTGGTCGCGGCTCAGCAGATAGTATTCGGTATCGTCTTTCTTCAGCGGGAACGGATCTTGATAGTGGAACGGTTTATTCGACATTGATCTCTCACTTGCAACATCAGCTGCGTTAAATTCACACTTGCGGCGCACGGCTCGGCGCCTTGTCAAAAAACTGCCTCCACCTTACGTATTTTTAATCAGTCAGTTATTGCGCCAAATCGCAAAATAACCGCTCTTTGCGTAAGGGATTACCACAGGCGGCGTTTCAACCTTGCTCGGTGAGAACTGCGGGTACAGGCTCATCATGCACGCTTTATTATCCCGCAGTTAACACATTGATTACAATCCATCGGCGGCGATCGCCTTATCAATGTGGCGAAAAACCGGCGCACAGCGCCAAGAAAGCGTCAGATGCGGATTTAGGCCGGGGCATATTGTCAGCCGCCGCGCCATTGCTTAAGCTAGGCCGCAATGAACAAACCAAGAATCCCCATCGCGCTGCAACAAGCGGTGATGCGCTGCCTGCGAGAAAAGCTGCAGTTGGCACGCCGGCATTTTGCCGTCGAGTTCCCCGAACCCAGCATCGTCTATCAGCAACGCGGCACCAGCGCGGGCACCGCCTGGCTGCAAAGCTGGGAAATCCGCCTGAATCCGGTGCTGCTGCTGGAAAACCAACAGCCGTTTATCGATGAAGTGGTGCCACACGAGCTGGCGCACCTGCTGGTATTTCGCCAATTCGGCCGGGTGGCGCCGCACGGCCGCGAATGGCGCTGGATGATGGAAAGCGTGCTGCTGACCCCCGCCAGCCGCACTCACCGTTTCGAAACCGCCTCGGTGCAGAGCAAAACCTTCCCCTACCGCTGCGGCTGTGGGCAGCACCAGCTCACCATTCGCCGCCATAACCGCGTGCTGCGCGGCGAAAGCGAATACCGCTGCCGCCGGTGCGGCGAAAAACTGAAATTTCTCGCTAGCGAGAACCATTAGTTAAACGATTTATACGTTAAAACAAGCAAATATCGCCATTTGCCACTGCCGGCAAGTTCCGTTACCCTGCCTGCTTTTCCAATTTTGAGCTGTTTTGGAATATGCTTCGCAGAATTTTGTTTATCGCGGTTTTCGCCGCAGGCGCCGTACAGGCGCACGGCATCAATAACTTTTCTCAGGCCAAGGCGGCGGCGGCCAAGATTAATCAGGATGCGCCGGGCAGTTTTTACTGCGGCTGCCGCATCGACTGGCAAGGCAAGAAGGGCATCCCGGATCTCGCCGGCTGCGGCTATCAGGTGCGTAAAAACGCCCAGCGCGCGCAGCGCATCGAGTGGGAACACGTGGTGCCGGCCTGGCAGTTCGGCCACCAGCTGCAGTGCTGGCAGGACGGCGGGCGCAAGAACTGCAACAAAGACGCCACCTATCGCCAGATAGAAACCGATCTGCACAACCTGCAACCGGCGATTGGTGAGGTGAACGGCGATCGCAATAACTTCATGTACAGCCAATGGAACGGCGGCGAAGGCCAATACGGGCAATGCCCGATGAAGGTGGACTTCAAGAATAAACAGGCAGAGCCGCCCGCCCGCGCACGCGGCGCCATTGCCCGCACCTACTTCTACATGCGCGATCGCTACCAGCTGCGGCTGTCACGCCAGCAAACCCAGCTGTTCGAGGTGTGGAACCGGCAATATCCGGTGAGCCAATGGGAATGTCAGCGTGAAGCACGTATCGCCAAGGTGCAGGGCAACCACAATCCCTATATTCAACAGGCTTGTCAGCAGCGGAAAAGCTAACCTACTATAGCCTTTATCTTTCATGGCGCCGCCAACCCGCGGCGCCGTTTCGTCAGGATCAGACAACCCATGCGCATACCCCGCATTTACCATCCACAGCCGTTGACCGATCGGGCGGAGATCGCCCTCAGCGAGGACGCCGCCAACCACGTCGGCCGCGTGCTGCGCATGAGCGCCGGCCAGGCGCTGCAGCTGTTCGACGGCAGCAACCAGGTGTTCGACGCCGAGATAGTTCGGGTGGACAAAAAGAGCGTGCTGGTGCGCCTCGGCGACGGCCGCGTGGATGACATCGAATCGCCGCTCAACCTGCATCTGGGCCAGGTGATCTCGCGCGGCGAGAAGATGGAGTTCACCATTCAGAAATCCATAGAGCTGGGCGTCAACGTCATTACCCCGCTATTTTCCGAGCGCTGCGGCGTCAAACTGGACGGCGAGCGTCTGGCGAAGAAAATCCAGCAATGGCAAAAGATCGCCATCGCCGCCTGCGAACAGTGCGGCCGCAACCGCATTCCCGAAATCCGCGAGGCGATGTCGCTGGAGGCCTGGTGCGCCGAGCAGGACGGCAGCCTGAAGCTCAACCTGCATCCGCGCGCCAGCCACAGCATCAACACGCTGCCGCAGCCGGTAGACCGCGTCCGCCTGCTGATCGGCCCGGAAGGCGGTTTGTCCGCCGACGAAATCGCCATGACCACCGACCACGGATTTACTGATATTCTGTTGGGACCACGCGTTCTGCGTACCGAAACCACAGCGCTCACCGCCATTACCGCTCTGCAGGTCCGCTTCGGCGACCTGGGTTAAAGGAGAAAAGATGATTAAGCTCGGCATCGTGATGGACCCTATCGATTCCATCAACATCAAGAAAGACACCAGCTTCGCCATGCTGCTCGAAGCGCAGCGCCGCGGTTACGAATTGCACTACATGGAGATGAACGATCTCTATCTGCACGCCGGTGACGGGCGCGCCCGCACCCGCCTGCTGAGCGTGAAGGAAGACAAGGAGAACTGGTTCAGCTTCGGCAGCGAGCAGGATCTGGCGCTGCACGATCTGGACGTGATCCTGATGCGCAAGGATCCGCCGTTCGATACCGAATACATCTACGCGACCTACATTTTGGAGCGCGCCGAAGTCAAAGGCACGCTGGTGGTCAACAAGCCGCAAAGCCTGCGCGACTGCAACGAGAAGCTGTTCACCGCCTGGTTCCCTGAGCTGACGCCGGATACGCTGGTCAGCCGCAGCGCCGCGCACATCCGCAAATTCCACCAGCAGCACGGCGACATCATCCTGAAACCGCTGGACGGCATGGGCGGCGCGTCTATCTTCCGCGTGAAGCAGGACGATCCCAACCTGTCGGTGATCATCGAAACCCTGACCGAACACGGCAGCCGTTTCTGCATGGCGCAGAACTTCCTGCCGGCGATCAAGGACGGCGACAAACGCATCCTGGTGGTGGACGGCGAGCCGGTGCCTTACTGCCTGGCGCGCATTCCGGCGCAGGGCGAGACCCGCGGCAATCTGGCGGCCGGCGGCCGTGGCGAAGCGCGTCCGCTGAGCGAGAGCGACTGGAACATCGCCCGCACCGTCGCCCCGACGCTGAAAGAGAAAGGGCTAATCTTCGTCGGCCTGGACGTGATCGGCGATCGCCTGACCGAGATCAACGTGACCAGCCCAACCTGCGCACGCGAAATTGAGGCGGCATTCCCGATCTCGATTACCGGCATGCTGATGGACGCGATTGAAAAGCGCCTGGCGGCGAAGTAATGCGTCATGCGGGCGGCCTGCCGCCCGCTAACCTGCATCGCGCCCGCCAAAGCGCGCCTTTCGGCAACGGCTTGAAAGGCAGCGGGTATAGCCGCATACTGGCGGCTGTTTATTTTCTCACCCATTGATTACCTTATACTAACGCCATGAATTTACAGCACCATTTTCTGATCGCCATGCCCACCCTGCAGGATCCTCGCTTCAAGCGCTCGGTGATTTACGTCTGCGAGCACAACGAAGAAGGCGCCATGGGTTTGGTGATCAATAAACCGGTGGAGCAGTTCACGGTAGCCACGGTATTGAGCAAGCTGAAGATCATGCCACCTGCGCGCGATCCGGCCATCAGCCTGGACAAGCCGGTGTTCGCCGGCGGCCCGCTGGCGGACGATCGCGGATTTATCCTGCATACGCCGCGCCACGGCTTCGGTGCCAGCATTCAAATTTCGCCCAACACCATGATCACCACCTCGAAAGACGTGCTGGAAACGCTCGGCACCCCGGAACAACCGGACGACGTGCTGGTGGCGCTGGGTTATGCAGGTTGGGAAAAGGGCCAGCTGGAGCAGGAGGTGTTGGAAAACGCCTGGCTGACCATCGAAGCCAACACCGACATTCTGTTCCGCACGCCGATCGCCAGCCGTTGGCGCGAGGCGGGGAACCTTCTGGGTATCGACATTCGCAGCATCGCCAACCACGCAGGACACGCCTGATGAGCAACCGCACCATTATCGCCTTCGACTTCGGCACCAAAAGCATCGGCGCGGCCGTCGGCCAGGAGTTAACCGGCAGCGCTCGCGCCCTGCCGGCCTTCAAAGCACAGGACGGCTCACCGGACTGGCTGAAAATCGAAAAACTGCTGAAGGAGTGGCAGCCGGATCTGGTGGTGGTCGGCCTGCCGCTGAACATGGACGGCACCGAACAACCGGTAACCGCCCAGGCGCGCAAGTTCGCCAACCGCCTGCACGGCCGCTTCGGTATCCAGATCGATCTGCATGACGAGCGCCTGAGCACCGTGGAGGCGCGCGCCAACCTGTTCGATCGCGGCGGCTTCCGCGCGCTCGACAAAGGCAGCGTGGATTCCGCCTCTGCGGTAGTGATCCTCGAAAGCTGGTTCGAACGGCAGCTGGGCTAAACGCCCGCCGATTCCCCCGCACACTCTCCCAGCATTCCGGCGTCGATCCGCTGCTGCAAACCTTGCTCAAAGGTTTGCATGCCGGACTGCGCGCCGGTTTGCAACACGCTCGCCAACTGATGGGTTTTCCCTTCGCGGATCAGGTTGCTGACCGCCGCTGTCGCCGTCAGCACCTCAAAGATCGCCACGCGTCCGCCGCCAGGCCGCCGCATCAGCTTTTGTGCGATTACCGCCTGCAGGCTGCCGGCCAGCTGGGCACGCACATAGGGTTTCTCTTCCGCCGGAAACACGTCCACCAGCCGTTCCACCGCCTGCGGCGCGCTGCGGGTGTGCAGCGTCGCCAACACCAGATGGCCGGTCTCCGCCGCGGTGAGCGCCAGCCGAATGGTGGCGATATCGCGCAGCTCGCCCAGCAGGATCACATCCGGATCTTCACGCAGCGCAGCGCGCAACGCCGCATCGAAGCTGTGGCTGTCGCGGCCGATCTCCCGCTGCTGGATCAGCGAACGCCGGCTGCGGTGCAGAAATTCGATCGGATCCTCCAGCGTCAAAATGTGCCGCGGCTGGTGCCGGTTGATCTCGTCGATCATCGCCGCCAGCGTGGTGGACTTGCCGCTGCCGGTGGCGCCGGTGACCAGGAGAAGCCCGTCGTCGCGCCGCAGCAGCGCCGGGACGATGGCCGGCGCCGCCAGCTCGGCAAGCGAAGGCGCCTGCCCGGCGATGCGCCGCAACGCGAGAGACATCCCCGCGCGTTGCTGAAAAACGTTGGCCCGCAGCCGCTCCCCACCCGGCCTGTGCAGCGCCAGATCGATCTGCCCCAGCCGCCGCAGGTTCTCGCGCTGCTGCGCATTCAGCAATCCGTCGCAGAGGGTCTGCACGCCTTGCGCCGTCAGCGCTGGCGCCGCCGCCAGCGGCTGCAGTTCACCGTCGATGCGTAACATCGGCGGATGACCGGCACAAAGGTGCAGATCGGAAGCATTATGCTTTACACTAAGGGCCACGAATTCATCGATATCCATATCACTCTCCCGGGTCAATAATGAGCACTATCCAACAGAACCTGCAGGATGTCAGAAACCGCATTGCGGCCGCCGCGCAAAACTGCGCGCGGGCGCCAGAAGAAGTTGCTCTGCTTGCAGTCAGCAAAACCAAACCTGTGGCGGCGATCGAAGAAGCCATCGCCGCGGGCCAGCGTGCCTTCGGCGAGAACTACGTGCAGGAAGGGGTAGACAAGATCCGGCATTTCGCCGAGTCGCCGCAGAGCGGCGAGTTGGTGTGGCACTTTATCGGCCCGCTGCAATCCAATAAGAGTCGGCTGGTGGCGGAACACTTCGCCTGGTGCCATACCGTGGATCGGCTGCGCATCGCCCAGCGCCTGAGCGATCAGCGCCCGGCCGACCTGCCGCCGCTCAACGTGCTGATTCAAATCAATATCAGCGATGAGCAGAGCAAATCCGGCATCGCGTTAAGCGAACTGCCGGCGCTGGCCGAGGCGATCGCTGCGCTGCCGAACCTGACGCTGCGCGGCCTGATGGCCATCCCGGCGCCGGAAGCGGATTACCAGCGGCAGTTGGCGGTATTCAGCCGGATGAACGACGCCTTTCTCGCCCTGCGCCAGCGTTATCCGCAGGTCGATACGCTATCGATGGGCATGACGGACGATATGGCGGCAGCGATTGCCGCAGGCAGCACCCTGGTGCGCATCGGCACCGCAATTTTTGGCGCCCGCGACTACTCGCAGGCCTGACAAACAGACGAGGGATTTGATGCAACATCGCAAGATTACCTTTATCGGCGCCGGCAACATGGCGCGCGCAATCATCGCCGGCCTGGTGGCAGGCGGCTATCCGGCCAAATCCATCAGCGTCTGCGCCCCTTCGGCGAAAAACCGCGATGCGCTGGCGGCGGACTACGGCATCGTCAGCAGCGGCGACAACGTCGCCTGCGCGCGTGAGGCCGAGGTGGTGGTGCTGGCGGTCAAACCACAGATGATGGGCGACGTGTGCCAGCCGCTGCGCGAACAGGTCGATTTCGGCGGCAAGCTGGTGCTGTCGATCGCCGCCGGCATTCAGGTCAGTCGCTTCTATCAGCTGCTCGGCGACAAGCTGAACATCGTGCGCATCATGCCTAATACCCCGTCGCTGGTCGGCAAGGGCATGAGCGGGCTGTACGCCCCGGCGCAGGTCAGCCAACAGGATCGCGACTACACCGGCGATTTAATGGCGTCGGTCGGTAAAGTTTGCTGGGTAGATGACGAAAATGGCATCAACGGCGTGATCGCCGCCGCGGGCAGCGCCCCGGCCTATTTCTTCCTGTTTATGGAAGCGATGCAAAAAGAGGCCGAACGCATGGGCTTCGACAGCCAGACCGCACGCGATCTGGTGCAGCAGGCCGCTTCCGGCGCCGCCGCGCTGGTGGAAGCCAACCCGGACACGCCGCTGGGTACGCTGCGCGAGCAGGTGACCTCCAAAGGCGGTACCACTGCCGAAGCGCTGCGGGTGTTCAACGAGCGCCAATTGCCGGAAACCGTGGCGCAAGCGATGCAGGCCGCCGTTTCTCGTGCCCAAGAGATGGAAAAATTATTTTAAATAACCATGAGTTAAGGAGAAGGACCACTTCATGCTAACGCTGACTTTCCTGGTCAAGACCGTTATTGATCTGTACGTGATGGTGCTGTTGCTGCGCATTTGGATGCAATGGACGCGCACCGATTTTTACAACCCGTTCTCGCAGTTTGTGGTGAAGATCACCCAGCCGATCGTCGGCCCCCTGCGCCGCATCATCCCATCGCTGGGGCCTATCGACAGCGCTTCGCTGCTGCTGGCGTTCCTGCTGATGACCATCAAGTACCCGCTGCTGCTGCTGATCCAGGGCGGTGCGATGTCGCTCAGCCCCTATAACCTGCTGTTCGGCCTGATCTCGCTGGTGAAATCCGCCGGCTACCTGATCTTCTGGGTGATGATCATTCGTGCGCTGATGAGCTGGATCAGTCAGGGCCGCAGCCCGATCGACTACGTGATGTACCAACTGACCGAACCCTTGATGGCGCCGATCCGTCGCATCATCCCGGCGATGGGCGGTATCGACTTTTCCGCCATGGTGGTGATCCTGATCCTCTATCTGATCAACTACCTGGGCATGGATCTGTTCGGCGAGATCTGGTTCCTGCTGTGAGTGCAGTCACTCCGGTGCTGGACGGGCTGGCGATCAGGCTATATATTCAGCCGAAAGCCAGCCGCGACCAAATTATCGGCTTGCATGGCGACGAACTAAAAGTCGCCATCACCGCCCCGCCGGTCGACGGCCAAGCCAACGCCCATTTGATCAAGTTTATCGCCAAGCAGTTCAAAGTGGCGAAAAGCAACGTCACCATCGAGAAAGGCGAACTGGGGCGGCATAAACAGTTACGCATCGTGAATCCGCAACAGATCCCCGCCGTGGTCGCGGCGCTCATCGAATAATTTTCAAGGTAGTCATTATGCAAAAAGTCGTTCTTGCCACCGGTAACCCGGGCAAAGTGCGCGAACTTGCCGACCTGTTGGCCGATTTCGGCCTGGACGTGGTCGCGCAAACCGATCTGGGCGTGGAATCCGCCGAAGAAACCGGGCTGACGTTTATTGAAAACGCCATTCTCAAAGCGCGCCATGCGGCACAGGTCACCGGCCTGCCGGCGATCGCCGACGACTCCGGCCTGGCGGTCGACGCGCTGGGCGGCGCGCCGGGCATCTACTCCGCACGCTATGCCGGTGAAGACGCCGACGATCGGCAGAACCTCGACAAGCTGCTGGCGGCGCTGAAAGGCGTAGCGCCGGGCCGGCGCGGCGCGCAATTCCACTGCGTGCTGGTCTATCTGCGCCATGCAGAAGATCCGACGCCGCTGGTGTTCCACGGCAGCTGGGCCGGTGAGATCACCGAGCAGGCCGCCGGCGAAGGCGGCTTCGGTTACGATCCTGTCTTCTACGTGCCGGAGCTGGGCCGCACCGCCGCCGAGCTGAGCCGCGACGAGAAGCGGGCGATTTCGCACCGCGGCAAAGCGCTGAAGCTGATGTTGGAAGCCATGCGCAATGCTTAAGCTGCCCCCGCTGAGTCTCTACATTCACATCCCGTGGTGCGTGCAGAAATGCCCGTACTGCGACTTCAACTCCCATGCACTGAAGGGTGACGTGCCGCATCAGGAGTATGTCGATCATCTGTTGGCGGATCTGGATGCCGACCTGCCGCTGGCCGGCGGCCGGGAGATAAGCACCATCTTCATCGGCGGCGGCACCCCCAGCCTGCTGAGCGCAGAGGCGATGCAAGCCTTGCTGGACGGCGTGCGGGCGCGCATACGCGTCGCCGACGACGCCGAAATCACCATGGAGGCCAACCCCGGCACCGTGGAGGCCGATCGCTTCAGCGGCTACCAGCGCGCCGGCGTCAACCGCATCTCCATCGGGGTGCAAAGCTTCAGCGCCGAGAAGCTGACCCGCCTGGGGCGCATCCACGGCCCGGAAGAGGCCAAACGCGCGGCAACGCTGGCGACCGGCCTCGGCCTGCGCAGCTTCAACCTCGATCTGATGCACGGCCTGCCGGATCAGTCGCTGGAAGAGGCGCTGGACGATTTGCGCCAGGCTATCGCCCTCAATCCGCCGCACCTGTCGTGGTATCAGCTGACCATCGAGCCGAACACCCTGTTCAGCTCGCGCCCGCCGGTTTTGCCGGACGACGACGCGCTGTGGGACATCTTCGAGCGCGGCCACCAGCTGCTCAGCGCCGCCGGCTATCAGCAGTATGAAACCTCGGCCTATGCCAAACCGGGCTACCAATGCCAGCACAACCTCAACTACTGGCGCTTCGGCGACTACCTGGGGATCGGCTGCGGCGCGCACGGCAAGGTGACCTTCAGCGACGGGCGCATCCTGCGCACCGCCAAGACCAAGCACCCGCGCGGCTTTATGCGCGGCGACTACATGGACAAGCAGCATGAGGTGGCGGTGGCAGATCGGCCGTTCGAGTTCTTCATGAACCGCTTCCGCCTGCTGGAAGCTGCGCCGCGCGCCGACTTCGTCAACTACACCGGGCTGGCGGAAAGCGTCATTCGCCCGCAGCTGGACGAAGCGCTGGCCAAAGGCTATCTGGAAGAAACCGCAGAGCACTGGCAGATCACCGAGAAGGGCAAACTGTTCCTCAACTCGCTGCTGGAACTGTTCCTGGCAGACGACGAGTAAAAAAAGCGCTGAATAATCAGCGCTTTTTTATTGGTGTTAATCCGGGTAAAACGTCTGAGACAGAATCTGCCGAGTTTCCCAGATGCCGTTTTCCGGATACACATCCAGCCCGGTTTCGGCCGTGGCGAGCGCAACGGCCTTCGACCAGACGACATCCAGCCAATCAGCATCGCCCAGTTTACCTTTTAGGCTGGGAGACTCTTTCAAGCTGTAAAGCACCTCTTTGCGCTGCGCTTTAATCGTTCTCTCCCAACTGGTTCCGCGCCTGGCCGGCTGATATTTCCATTTAAGTAAATGTGCAATCAGCACCGTCATCCGGCTAGCAAGTTCCCTTTGCTCGCTCTTCCCCACGTCCTCAATCTCCTCGGCGATCTTTTCAATATCGATCTCAGACAATTTTCCGGAGCGCAAAAGAGCGGCCTGTTCATTTGCCCAGGCAACAACATCGGTTTCGTAACGTGTATGGCTCATAGCGTCCTCCGTAAACATCCCTAAATCTGTACGTAGTTTGACCAGTCTGTCAGATAAGCTTCAGAAGGTCAAAAAACGTTCTCCCGAGGAAATTCTTAAATTACTTCAACGCCTTCAGCAGATCCTTGCGCTGGGTTTCCAGTGCGGTGACGCGGTTGCAAACGTCGTGACCGAAGTTCTGGAAGTCCTGCTCCTGGTTGTTCCACTCGTTCTGGATCGCCTTCTGCAAGCCGCCCAGGTTGCCCATGATCGCCTGCAGCGGGTTGCCGCCGCTGTTGGCGGCCTGTTTGACGCCCATCTCGTTCAGGCTGTCCTGCAGCACGCCGCCCATGCTCTGCTGCACGATGTTGCGGCCGTCCTGTTCCACCTGGTCAATCGCCTGGTGGTGGAAGGTCAGACCGTCGCTGCGGTGTTCGATGATGCGATTCATCTGCTGTTTCAGCTGGCCGTTCAGGGTGGTCAGCCGGTTACGCACGTTGCTGTTACTGCCCAGCTCTTTGACGATCACCTTATCCAGCGCCGAGCGGGCTTTCTCCAGGTGCTTCTGCGCGCCGTCGTCGATCCACGGCAGCTGCTTGCGCAAGGCGCTCTGGTAACTGAAGGCTTTCTGCCGCTGGCTGTCGCTCAGGCTCAGCGCCTGGCCGTTGCGGATCACGTCGCCATCCGGCGAAATTTGCAGGTCGCCGCTGGCGCCTTTCACCTGCACGCTCTGCGGGCTGATGATCACATCGTCCTGGGGTTTAACGCTGCATTGGTACTCGGCGTGGGCCTGCGCGGCAGTCGCCGCCAGCAGCAGTAAGGCTAACCCGGTTTTCTTCAACATAGCTTCTCCTGACTCCCATCCAGATTGGGATTAAAAAATCGAACGACCGATACGTTGAGACAACAGTTCCAGCGCCGCAGTTCCCGCCAGCGAGTTGCCGGAAGCATCCAGCTCCGGCGACCAGACGACGATCGACAGCTCGCCCGGCACGATGGCCACGATGCCGCCGCCCACGCCGGACTTGCCCGGCATCCCCACCCGATAGGCGAATTCGCCGGCGCCGTCGTACATGCCGCTGGTCATCATCAGGGCATTGATCTGCCGGGCCTGCAGCGGGCTGATCACCGTCTCGCCGTTGAGATCGCGGCCGTGATTGGCCAGATAGACGAAGCTGCGCGCCAGCTCCACGCAGCTCATGCGCAGCGCACAGTAGTGGAAATAGGTTTGCAGCACGGTGATCACGTCGTTCTCGAAGTTGCCGAACGACTTCATCAGATAGGCGATGGCCGCATTGCGATCGGAGTGTTCGAACTCGGAGCGCGCCACCCGCAGGTCATAGGCCAGGTCGTCTTCGCCGGCCAGCTGGCGCACCACCTCCAGCATGCGCTGTTTGGGGGCGCTGAGCCGGGTTTGCAGCATGTCGCACACCACCAGCGCGCCGGGGTTGATAAACGGATTGCGCGGTTTGCCCTGCTCCATCTCCAGCTGCAGCAGCGAGTTGAACGGCAGGCCGGAAGGCTCTTTGCCGACGCGCCGCCAGATCTCAGGCTCCTGATAGCGCGTCAGCGCCAGCGTCAGGCTCAGCACTTTGGAGATCGACTGAATGGAGAAGCGCTCCGCGGCGTCGCCGGCTTGGAACAGTTCGCCGTCCACCGTGCAGACGGCGATCGCCAGCCGATCGGCGGGCACTTCCGCCAACGCCGGGATGTAGTCAGCCACTTTCCCCTGACCAATCAGCGGGCGCACCTGTTGCAGGATCTCCTCCAGCAACGCGTTATCCAATGTTGTTACCACCTCGGTCACACTCCGGGCAAAACAAAGGCGCCGTTAAGGCACCTTAGATCAATAAAACGGCGCGGCGCGAAGCCGCGCTCATCGGGCAAGCGCGATCAATCCCACCAGATATCGAACTCACCATTCGGTATCACTACCAACCAAATCAAGGGAACTCAAGCACAGCGCAGGCTGGGCCTGGGTTCCTATTTGGTTTATTTTGGTGCATACGGTAACCAAATAGTATATTTTCTCTTTGTCAGCACCCCATAGAGCACCCCATTTTCATGGTGACCCGGAACCGGCAAAGGAATTGAGATGGCATACTATAGCATAGAAAAACGTCCGCGCGCTGATGGTACAACGCGCTACCGCTGCACTGTGGGCGTGAAGCAAGGCGGAAAATACATCTACCGCGAGAGCAAAACCTTTGGGCGCCACCAGCTCGCTAAAACGTGGGGTGCCAACCGGGTGACCCAGATAGAGGCTGATGGGGTGCCAGGCGAAAATAGCTCAAGTGATCTAACTGTAGGTGACCTTATCAGGAAGTACGTGGATGATCCGGCGCTGGGAGGAAAAGTCGGGCGCAGTAAAGGCTATATACTCAACATGCTTGCCGATTGTGATATTGCCAATATTAAGCTGCTGGATTTGCAAGACCACCACGTTATTGAGCATTGCCGCGACCGCAACGCCGCCGGTGCTGGCCCAGCGACAGTAGCTCAAGACCTGAGTTACCTTTCGTCCGTTCTCTCAACAGCCAAACCTATATTCGGCTTGGATTACACTCGCAACCCAGCGAAAGAGGCGCGGGCTACGGCTTTAAAAATGGGATTGATAGGGAAATCACAGCGCAGAACCCGCAGGCCAGCCAGCGACGAACTGGCACGCCTCGTCGCCGGTTTGAGAGAGCGAGCAGGTAAGCGCCAGTCGATTATACCCTACGAAGATATTCTCAATTTTTCGATACTGTCATGCATGAGGATAGGTGAAGTCTGCCGCATAAGGTGGGAGGACGTGAACGAGCAGCAACGGGCGGTGATGGTCAGAGACAGGAAGGATCCGAGAAAGAAAGCCGGCAATCATATGATGGTGCCGCTTCTCGGTGAGGCATGGGATATCGTTCAGCGCCAGCCGAAAAAATCCGAGCTTATCTTCCCATACAAGCCACAGTCCGTTAGTTCAGGCTTCCAGCGCGTCAGAGACCGATTAGGCATAGAGGACTTGCGCTATCACGATATGCGTCGTGAGGCGGCCAGTAGGCTTTTTGAGGCGGGGTTTAGCATTGAGGAAGTTGCCCAGGTCACCGGCCATCGCAACTTGAATCTGCTTTGGCAGGTATACACCGAGCTCTACCCGAAATCACTGCATGAGAAGTTCGAGCAGTTGAAGAAATCGAAGTTGACCGAACAATGATCGGACTGTACAAATATCCAGCAAACTTCTATCGGGCTCAGAACATGAAATCTCAAGACGAAATTATCGGCATGCGGCAACTAACCAACTTTCAGGCAGACCATAGCGCTTTTGGCGGTTTTGTTCTGCTACACTCATCCTTCGTGGATACAATGTCATATGTTTGCGCTGACAAGGCCACTGCCTTTGCCGATCAGGATGTGATGATTCGGCTGGACGTTGCCAAGGCGCTGATCCGCGAGCTGCAGAAGCGCGTCGATTACATCGAAGCCGGCATCGAAAACAATGCCGTGCACCTGGTTGATTAAAAACTGGTTATAGGTGGTATCGGTCACCACCGCCCCACCAGCATAACGATTTGATAATATTACTAAAGATTAGCAATTACCATCCATTTTCCGCCAGGCGGTCAGCACCATCCAAGATGCTGCCCCTGCCGATGTTCAACCATTCGAACACTACGAGGCCGGCGACGGGGCAGCAGATTTTAGATAGGGGCTACGATTGAGTTTTCAAGTCTGCCGGGTTCCCTCCCGGCACAATGGCATTACCAAATCAGGAACTGCGGGCCGAACGTGAAACGCAGGTAGAGGCAGATCGATTTGTATTCATCGACTGTCAGCAGCCGATTGAACACAAGCACAACAGAAACATGCGCCCATCCCGTGAACTGCCCTGCGCTTCTGTGACCACCGATCAGCAGTGTATTCGACTGCACCTGGCGGCCAGCCCCTAGCGACGAATTAGAGACAATGTTTTTTGCGGTCGGGTCATAGAATCCAGAGACAGAACGCCCTGGGTTAAACTGGCCAGTGCCGATCACGAAGTCTGTATTCGGGATATTCACGATCGGCGTAATCGCATTCGTTAGCCCCGCAGTTACCCATGCATTCGCTACTACGGAAGTGTCAGTTAGACGCAGTGAATCTCCACCGACGCCATCATAATTTGAGATAACCATTCCCTGTCCGCCGGTACTGGAATTATCAGAGCGAAGCGCTATTGAAATGACGCTCATTTCATTTTGAGAGGGGATGCCCGTATCAAAACAGTTTTGCGCGTTACAGACGGCATACGGACCATCGAGCTGCGGACTACCCACTTTCTTCAGTGGCTTGGTTGGATCGGCATAGTTATAAAGTGCGTCGGCTGTATATTCGGTTGTGAAATACGCGCCGAGCAATCCCGCTTTGACAGGAACATCCAGAGCGATAGTTTCGAATTCAGACGCTTTCGGAAATCCTACACCTGGCATGGTCCAATTAATGATCTCAGGAAATGGCATTTTTATAACCCCTTACAAGAATTTTTCAACGTTCTGTGTTGCCAGCAGTTGTGCGCCGACGTCGTTTAGATGGAGGTTGTTAAACCAAAGACCAGCAGCATCACCATCAGCCCAATTTTTAGGAAATACGTCATATCCGCTATAGAACTCGGCATTTTTCTGGACTGATAGGCTCCTGATCGCATCGTTAAATACCGACATATTTGTAGCGCCGGTTGCGTTTGGAATTGGCGGAGAAATGAGAATGATGCCCATATCTTTATTAACTGAGCGGTATGAATCAATCAGGTCACTGTACCCTGCATAAAATGCATCAATGCTCACACTTTTCCAATAATCGTTAATGCCGATTATGATAATCGCTACGTCTGGATTAATGTACTCAACGAAATGCGGAATGTGTGGCAAAACATAACTATACATTGGCGTTGTCATGCCACCATTGCCGCATTTGTATAGCGTGGCACCGATTGGTTTATCCGCGTTAAAACCATAAAGCGAAACCGTCCCAGTGTTCCCATTTGTGTTAATGCGCAGAGAGTGCTCGCCGTCCGACAGCCCTGTGATATCGACGAATTTTTTCGTTTTCGTATTACCACCCACAACAGCCACCCAGTCGCCAGCGCCATCGACTCGGTAATTAAATGTGCCGTCACCGTCATAATAGTTGATGCGCAGCGTATTGCAGTTAACCCCATTAATTTGCAGCGTCGCAAACTGATTCGCAGATGTCAGGGAAAACCCATCATGTGAACACCCAATGTCACTATTCGGCGCGCTACCGTTTGAGGCATCATAAACAGTAAATCCGTTGTGAACGATTGACACGTTATTCAGGCAATTGTTCGTTTCCGTTCCGCCGTCAATGTTAAATGAAACCCATCCATCTCCACCGCGTCCATATTTGGAGTAAATCAAATTAGCGATAGCCTGAGAAATCGATTTCCACTCCATCCAAGAATCGCCGACAGTGATAATTCTCAGGTTTTGGTTGCTGCCAATATCATGCTTTGCCACTTTAGCGCGGTATGGCCACAGCGAGCTACCATCAGTAAAACTCATTATCGCTGAACTTTTTAATGTGTCTTTGTGAATGCCTTTAGCAACTAACATTCCATCTTTAAACCCGAGAATGACATTATCAGACATGTCTTTTATCGCAATGAGATTCCCAAGGTCACGCATCGGCTTTAACATTTTTTGAGTTATCCGTAGTTTTTTAGCGATAGATTTAACCAGTCTATTACCAGCCCCAAACGCGTCAAATCGGCCGAATTCAAATGATGTCAGCACATTGCCCGACATATCCTGCGCCGTAGAAAAGTGCTCGCGGCTTTGTGCAATGCGCTTCGTTTTACTTTCTAACGCACCAACGCGGCGCAATGCCTGCATTACGCGGCGCGATACCGATGTAACAAACCGCTCACTGGCCTCCGAATTAATAAACTCAGCCACCCCGCCAGCATTTTTGTAGTAATTGAAGATGACCGTAACACCGCCACCATCTGGTATTGCTACTCGAAACAGTTTCCCGTCTGGCGTCCCGGCTATACCTGCGATCGTGCCGTCAGGATCGGTTGATGATGTGTAATAGGTATTGGCATCTGCGATGTTCTGGGCGTTTTCTGCGGCCGTCTCGGCTCGTTCAGCGGCATCATCAGCGCCTGAAACAGCCTCTTTAGCCTGGCGGCTGAACTTAAACGCGGCATCAGCCGACTGAGCGGCGCTATCTGCCGACAGGCTGCTCTTTGCTTCGTCAGTTGCTTGTTGTGTGCTGCGGGCTCCCAGCACAATGTCTGTGCCGACGACGCCATCAACTGGCAATCCTTCAGATGACATATATTTCTCCGGTGTTGTGGAGTTGGTTATTGACAATTAGCACCAATGGGGCTATTATTTATTACATGAGGTAGCGGAAAGGCCGCAGCCCGAACCCGAAAGGAAGAACGAGATGACAAACGACATGACCACCGCAGAGCTTGAAAAGATTCACGCTGAAATCGCCAAGCTAATGGCCGAGACAGCGAAGATTAACCGGGAAACAATGTGGTATCCGGTAGCTGTCGCAACCGGTCTTATCGGTGCGGTCGCCACGGTAACTACCATCATCATCAAATTTATTTAAAAGAAGCCCCGCAAGGGGCTTTTTCGCAGGTGCGCAATGAGACTGATAAACGAATACACCCCACCCGCGCCGGAAGACCTGGAGCGGCTAAAATCAGAGCTGGGTTACACAGGTAATCAAATGGCAGATATCGCAGGCGTTGCCAGTAATAGCCAGTGGAGAAAATACACTGGCGGGGCAGAACCGCGCGCCATGTCTCCACATATCCTGTTCTTCATGGCTTCTCAGCTTGTCCTGTCAGAAGATGATTTAAACCGAGTGCTGAAGAAGATGCAGGAAATCGGAGCTGAGATAAAATAATCATGGGTTACTTTAGATTTATACTTGCCGCCTTGGTATGCTCTAATCATCTATGGATAATAGGTGGGGTGGGTAGATATGCCGTTTTCTCTTTCTATATCCTCAGTGGTTATCTTATGACTACGGTTATATGCGAGCGCTACGGAACAAGTTTTGATGGCATAAAAAGATATGCAATAAACAGGATTCTTAGAATCTACCCTATATATTTTCTAGTGTTTTTTATTGCTATACTATCTATAAATTTTTTTGGCACTAAAAACACACATGTTTTTGACCCCAACCTATCCATCCCATCAACAATTAAAAGTTGGTTTATGAACATAACCTTAATTGGACTTGACTTTAATGTTCAAGAAAGGACAATCCCGCCTAGCTGGACTCTATTTGTAGAGTTGTTTTTTTATGCAGCAATTCCATTTGCAATCAGACTGGGTTCAAAATTCATCACTTTCTGGGTTATCATTTCTGTTATTTACCATGTATATTTTTTGTATACAGCTACAGATGCTGGGCTTGATTGGAACTCAAGATACGGGACTATATTTGCCGGGTCACTTGGTTTTTCTCTTGGATGCGCAGCAAGATTCTTACCTGTGGGCGGATTGAGGTTTAAAGGCGCAGTTGTAACATCAATCCTTGGATTGGTGTTTAGTTACGCGGTTCCAACATACTTCATGTTATCTGGGTATACTGATAAAGAATGGAGATATATCTCAACATACACATTTTTACCTTTCAATTGCTTTCTCTTTGCTGTTTATTGCTAACTCTATAAATATTAAGCAATCGCCTTTCGGAAGGCTGCTTGGTGAGCTATCTTATCCTCTTTATCTTGTACACATCCCTGCCGGGTTTGTTCTGGTTAATATATTGAACCTTCAACCAAGAACATATTACACATTTGCTTTGTGCTTTGCTTTTTCTGTTGCCATCTCGCTATCTCTTCATTTAATAGATCGCAAGATAAATAAGATAAGAGACAAAGTTAGGCCTATTGCTAAAAAATCGCCCGTTTAATGGGCGATTTATACAGTCCGATTTATTTAAGTAAACTCCCACACGATGACTAGTCCCGGCGCACCGTTCCCGCCATTCTTCCCTTGTGCGCTTGGGCCGGCAAAAGCACCACTTCCACCTGAACCATACCCCGAACCATCATTTCCTTTTACGGAATTGCTCCCACTTGCGCCGACAGATGCTCCACCAGAACCTAGTGGGTTACTCCCGCCTTTTCCTGAAATCCCTGCGCCTAACGCAAATCCATTTCCGCCAGACTCGCCATCAATGGATGCTATATTCGCTCCCGTAGGCTGAAGGGTTTTGGGTGGGATTGACTGGCAAATATTTGGTATTTGAAATGAGTTCGCCGCCAGTCCTGAGTTACCACCAGGACAGGTCAATAATGTACCAAATTTCGTGTCACCACCTGGCTCGCCAATCGTTGCTCCTGATGTAGTATCTGATGCAATGCCTCCAGCCCCTCCGGTTCCAACAGTGACCGCTACGTTTCCATTTATGGTATATTTTCCCTTTCCGTAAGTTCCTGAGTTCCCACCAGCCGCCGCAGATACAGTTCCTGACGAAGGTGTGGCACAACCACCTCCGCCGCCACCGCCACCAACAGCCTCGACAATCACGTATCGCGTTCCAGGTGTTGGCGTGTAAGTGCCTGATGCGGTGAAGCGCTGAATGCCAATCAGGCAGCCGCCCATCGCCACTTTGAGCTTATCCAGCAAGCCATTCACATCGCCATCATCCAGCACATCCTGACCGGTTTTATCGGCGATAAACTGCCCCAGCACAGCGGCCATTGTCGAGCCCTGGCGCCATACAGTGTTGAGTTCCTCGGACTTCGCTACGCCCGAACTGAAGCCCGCAGAGCGTGCCGGTAGCGTCTGATAGTCAGTATTGGGTAAAACGTTGGCGTTTGCCGCAGTGCCGAAGGGTAAAAATTCGTTCTTAGCCATGTGATGCTCCCAGCAGTGTTCCCCATGCGCCCTTATCGAAGCCGGAGATAAATTCATTATCGATGTCGAAGCCAAACAGCGGCCCCGACTCGGTTGTGATGGTGTAATTTTTGATGCGGACGGTTGACGGTTTGATGTCCAGATAACCCAGCTCGATCACTGCTTTCATGACCGGCGTAATGCGGTCGCCGGTGATGTACACCGACATCGTCATGTCGAAGTTATCGACGGCGAAAATCTTCGTTTTTCCGTCTGGGAAAATAATCTGGTAGACATCACTGAGCGTCTCCGTGGTGCCGTCCCAATGGTTGGCCGCAATTTTCGCGCGAATGATGGTTCGGTAGGTGTCATCGTCCAGTTCAGTGAAGCCACCGGCATCGAATCGGCCACGCCATAGCCCGGCATCAAAACCGAGTTCCTCATCGTCCAGCGAGAAATAAACGCCGGTGATCGGCGTGGCAATCTTCCGCCCTATTCCCACCCACAATCCGACAGCGTCCAGCTGCTTACCTACGGCAGTGTCCAGGTCGAAATCGTCAATCAGCTTCGCTGTGGCGTTCTGCACGTCGATCAGGGCTGTGTGATGAGGGAGATATGATCGTAAAATTTCGGCTTGTGCTTGTGATAGGACGTGATGAGCTTTTGGTATTTCGTCTCACTCATGGGATCACCACCACCTCGACATTCGCCGGCGCACAGGCGGCTACCGCGTTGAACCCGATCACGACATTTGCCGGCGCCAGGCTACCCGGTGAGGTGCCTATCTGCAGGTCGGTAATGTCGAACGTTGCGCTGTCTGCGCTGCCGTTCAGATTGGCAGGCAGGAATAGACGCGTCAGGTATACCGGATCGCCGATCTCGATTTCGTTGATGTATGCCGCAACAGCCGTTCTGATTTCCTCGCCGACCGCCGACGTGTAACCCTGCAGCGCTTTGATCTCGACGCGCGCGTAAATATTAACGCTGGTCGGGCGGAAGAAGCTGATCGGATGCACGATGCCGTATTTGTCGGTAACGTCGATTGTGGTCGTGCCGTAGGTGCCGCCGCCAGGCGTTTTCTTGGTGGCGATGGTTTTGGCGATCGCCGCCGCGTCACCGCCGGCAACAACAAGCGAAAATGCTGTGAGGCGGTAAGCCGTTGGCATCTTCTACGCTGGTGTCGTTCTCATACCCACGGTAGCGCTCTACGCCGTCCAGGGTCGCTACAGCGCCCATAATGCCATCCAGCACCGTCAGCGATGGATAGCCACGGATTTTAGCTGGCGCTGGCGCAACTCCGCATCCGTCTCCACTTTTTCGCCCAGCGGTTGCGGCTGCCGGGTTGGTTACCGACTGCCAACCTCGCGTAGGGGTGCCGATCTCGGTAATGCTACCTGCAGGTGCCACGACGGCGGCCATCAACCTGGCACGTTGCTGTCACGGTGACTGTGCATCTATGCCGATCACCACACTGGCAGTAATGACCAGGTGATGCCGTTGCTGTCACGCACTGTGGCCGTTGGTGATCAGCGTGCCGACCTGCCCCACGATCCGCACATCAGCAGTGGAGCGAGACGCCGGCGTTACTGCAATGCCATTAATTTTCACGTTGGAGGCCAAACCGCGCCCCTGCGCTGTTGCCGGGCTGAACGAGTTATAGACGGCGATCGCTGTGTGTTTCGCGTCGTGGATGCCCAGCGCGTAAATAGCCAGCATCTGGCCGTCTTTGCTGTCAAGGTTCCCAGATAAACATCGTCACCGTAGATCTGTTGGAAATAACCGGTCAGCGTGTTGAGTATCGTCTGATAATCGGGCGCGCTGACCCCGCTCGCAGTCACTGTGGCCGCAAGCCCTAGCGTATCGAGATTGAGCATTATGCCTCGCTGGTTACAGTCGTTTCGCCGTACAGCGTGTTGATGGTCGCGGTGAACGTCACGCGGCGCGTATCTGGGTTATATTCCGTGGTGAATTTGAGGATTTCGGTCACGCCCTGCGTGCCGAGGATCCGCTCGCGCACAGCCATGTTGTAGGCGGCTGATTTGTGCTTGCCGAGTATCGTCTCACGATACGGCGTGCCGTCGGTCACATCGAGAAACCATTCGCCCGTCCACAGTTCAAAGCGCGTTTTCACAGCCTGTGCGACCGCCTCCGGGGTGTTCTCCAAAAAGGTGTTATCACCCTGGCCGGAAGGTGTAATCGCCGTTCTCGTCCTCTTTGCGGTACTTCACTCCGGGCCTCCTGTCTGGCCGCTGCCAGTTTCTACGCCCGCCGTGTTTATGCGTCTGCAGGCTGACGCCGCCAGCCTTGACGTCGTTCGTCACGCTCACCGGCCCCAGCATCGTCGCCGTGCCGCCGTCTGCACCCATGCCCTGCGACAGGTTGCCGTTTATTCGTCACGTTGCCATTGAGCACGATTTCTGGGGAATTGGATCTCTGTGCCGCCCTGCGCGCTGGCGGTCATTTTCCCCGTGTGTGGTGACGTTAACGGCATGATTGTCTGGGTCGAGTTCGATAAATGCGGCGCCGTCATCGGTGCGCAGTTGCGCGGCCGTGGAGCTGATGCCGATGATTTTCTTCGCCTGAGACTGCGGCCCGACAGCGCAAAAGCATCTGCAAGATGGTGCTGTCGCTGGTCTACGGGTTTCCTGCACCCCGCCGTTCTGCCACCAGTAATCGATGCAGCGGTCGGGCGAACACGACAAGGCACTCGTCGCCGGCAGTCACTGGAACGTCAGCGTGACGCCTCCGCCGCGCGGAACACGACAGGAACATCAACAAGTAGTGGCAGCGCCACCGATGACAAGGACCGTCCAGATTGCCGCACAGAGGCTTTTACAGCCGGTTGGATCGTGGCAGTTACCGCGTCAACGTCGAAAGACTGGATGATGCCGGCATTGCCACCCGTAGACTGGTACTGAGCGAATCAGCCACGGCTTTCAGCACCAGCTCAGGGGAGTCCTGGCGTTCGTTGTTCGTTACCACGTTATGCTCCTGCCCGGATGGTGGATTGGGTTCAAGCAGCCCCGCGCGCCCTTGGCAATACAGATCATGTCTGATACCAGGCCATTGCCGCGCGTGTCGCCGTAATAGGCGATGTTCTTCACGATGTAATCACCGTCCATGTCCAGCAACTGCCGGCTGCTGCACTGAGGGCGCCCGCTGTGCTGCCGGTGGCGATCTCTTGGTTTGACAGGCCGACCTGGTTTATCGATTTGTTGTCGAGGCGATCAGCGTGTCGAGGCTGGATGTTCGGGTTAATCAGGCATTTCACGTTGATGCCGCCGTTAATGGTTTTGCTCAGGCATGCCGATTCCAGCCGTCTGCGCGTTCAGCACGATGGCATCGGCCAGATGAGGCGTTTTGCCGGCACATCTGCAGGCGCCCGTTCTCATAGCGGCCATGGTTGCCTTGCACTGCGCCGCCAGCTGGAAACTTCATCCCGGTGCATGCCGAACATCGGTTTACGCGTGGCGCCTTGGTGGTGCAAATTCCGGCGTAGCGCCGGCGACGATGTCGTAAACCCCGAATCGGCTTCATCAGCGCGGTGTGTACGTCCTGTTGCGTGTACCCGGCTGCGAGCGTGGTGTTTCATCACCGCGAAGTTATGCGCCTGGTCACTGTCGGCCGCCTGGATCACCACGTAGGTGTCGGTCGGGTTTTTCACGCCCGCTGTAGGAATACTGGATCTGACCGGAAAAAATCAGTCCGAAATTGTCCTGGGTAGCCGGCGACAAACTTTATCTGCGTGAATTCGTTCTGCCTGATCCGGCTGTTGGTGTTCCGGCTCAGGTTGTAAATCTTGAACATCGCCGTGGCGGGGTAGCTGATGTCGGGCCTGCTGATGTTGAAGCTGATTTTCAGGCCGGATAACTCCAGCCCTTCCCCGGCATCGTTCGCCACGATAAGGCTGCATTTTCGCATCCAGTTAGTGGTCATAGGCGCCCCATAAAAACCGCCCGGAGGCGGTCAGTTGGTCAGAAAGTATAGGTGGGATTCAATGCCCAGGTTGGTCTGCGTCGGCGGCGCCAGCACGGCGGGATCTGACATCACGAACAACTGGCCGCCAATCCCGAGGTAGCGATACTGCGCTAGCAGGTCAGCACCGGCCACCAGCGGGATACCTTGAATAATCGGCGTTCTGTCGTTGCTCGCGATATCCAGTACCCACCCGGCCATATCGCGCCACATCAGCGTAAGCTGGTACTGCACGCCGGCCAGTTGGATAGCAAATTGCTGAGATACCGGCGTAAGGGGGATTTCAACCAATGCCAAGGAAGCCTCCTGCAGACTTTAAAATGCTCTGCTGCTTTTCCGGTGTGGTCGGGTTTTTCAGCCCTGTGTTGCTCACGCCGCCGGTGTCCTGGGGTGATTGCATGTTTTTCCGACGGTGTGGTCGTCACCTTCTGCGTTTCAGTGATGATGAGCTCGCGCAGGGTGAGCGTTGTCATCAGCACGTTCTCGCTGGTTTTATCGGTCAGCACCTCAATAGCGCGGATCAGCATGTTCTGATACTGCCGCTTTCCGGTGGTCACGGCAAAAGGCACTTTGCTTTTTTTTCAGCTCCAGCAGCTGCTGATAGACGTCCGCCGGGCTGGTGCCCAGCGATAAACCGGTACTGACGTTAAAAATCTCGGTCGTGTCGATTCCATCGATCAGCGATCCGCCGCTGGCAAACCCCAGCTCCATCGTCACCTCAGCTGGGCGATCATAAGCATGGTCACTTGTCGGTGCGCCGAGCTCCACGGGGTGCTCGGTGATTTCCGTCGCGTCCATGTGCTTCTCGCTGATTGCCACGCTCGGCACGATAATGCCGATGCGGCGCCGCTGCTGGGAGAACAGCACAGATAAAATATCCATCAGCCCACCTGTGTTTGCATGTTGCGTGTCTGCCGGCGGTAAACGCCCTCAACCGCATCACCGGTAAGACGCGCCGTTTCGTGGATCACCGCCGCCCTGCACGTTGATATTGAACACGGAGCTATTCGAGCCGCCAGCGCCAACGGCTGATTGAGCCGCCTTCAGCACCATTTCTGGAGCGTAAGGATTTTTGCCGTTCTCAATCTGCGTGATGCCATTCATCAGCGTTGCCAGCACCTGTGGATCCTGAATATTCAGCGAGTCACCCCGACCAACGCCGAGCATTTTGCTCAGCTTGTTGATATAGGCCTGGGTGTTGTTCTCGCTGGCCGGCGCAAAGCGGCTGATGATGTCCTCTACAGATTGCAGCTTCTGATAACCTGCGGCCTTTGACGTCCCGTTGTAGTACGCCTTGATCTGCTTACCCAGCGCCGCGAACCCTTCAAAAGCAGAATTGAAGCGAGCAAAG